>NZ_CP024901.1 GCF_003343245.1 Photorhabdus laumondii subsp. laumondii
GCTTAAACTGTGTAAAAGAATGAAGATCTATATCGTCTTTTGCGCTATGATCCCAAGCCATGATTTGGATCTTATCCTCGGATCATGGGGGAGCGATGACATTAAAAATCGCCATACACATGACAATTGATCCTTCCTCACCTTAGAGGAGTCGTTGTTTTGTACCCAACATAATGAGCTAACCACTCCGATTTCTTTAATTGTTAATTGGCCTTGTTTTAGGGGAGTCCACCGTGTCACTTTCGCTTTGGCAGCAATGTCTTGCCCGATTGCAGGATGAATTACCTGCCACAGAATTCAGTATGTGGATACGCCCCCTTCAGGCAGAGCTAAGTGGTAACACGCTGGCACTTTATGCCCCAAATCGGTTCGTTCTGGACTGGGTAAGAGAGAAGTATATCAACAATATCAATGGATTGTTGAATGACTTCTGTGGAGCAGAAGTACCATTATTACGTTTTGAAGTTGGCAATAAACCCGTTTCCCAAAACGATAGCCCACCACAAAGGGTTGTTACTCATACGCCGGTTGCACCTGCACCACAAAACACATCAGTACGCCCCAGTTGGGATAACACCGCGGTACAACCCGAGCTCTCTTATCGCTCTAATGTTAACCCAAAACATACTTTTGATAACTTTGTTGAAGGTAAATCCAACCAACTCGCTCGTGCTGCTGCAAGACAGGTCGCTGATAATCCCGGCGGTGCCTATAACCCACTATTTCTTTATGGTGGTACCGGTTTGGGTAAAACCCATCTATTACATGCCGTAGGTAACAGTATTATGGCACGTAAGGCAAATGCCAAGGTGGTCTATATGCATTCTGAACGTTTTGTTCAGGATATGGTCAAGGCATTACAAAATAATGCAATAGAAGAGTTCAAACGCTATTACCGCTCTGTCGACGCATTATTGATCGATGATATTCAGTTTTTTGCCAATAAAGAACGCTCGCAAGAAGAGTTCTTCCACACATTCAATGCATTACTGGAAGGTAATCAACAGATTATTCTGACATCAGATCGCTACCCAAAAGAGATCAATGGGGTAGAAGATCGGTTAAAATCCCGTTTTGGCTGGGGACTAACCGTTGCAATTGAACCACCGGAACTCGAAACCCGTGTCGCTATTTTGATGAAGAAGGCAGACGAAAACGAAATCCAGTTACCAGGAGAAGTCGCTTTCTTTATAGCCAAACGTCTGCGTTCTAATGTCCGTGAGCTTGAAGGGGCATTAAATAGGGTAATAGCAAATGCCAATTTTACTGGCCGAGCGATTACCATTGATTTTGTACGTGAAGCATTACGTGATCTGTTAGCATTGCAAGAAAAACTGGTTACCATTGATAATATTCAGAAAACAGTCGCTGAGTATTATAAAATTAAGGTGGCCGATTTACTTTCCAAACGGCGCTCCCGTTCCGTTGCCCGTCCAAGGCAAATGGCAATGGCGCTGGCAAAAGAGTTAACCAACCACAGCTTGCCTGAAATCGGGGATGCCTTTGGTGGACGTGACCATACAACTGTGCTGCATGCTTGTCGTAAAATCGAGCAACTGCGTGAAGAAAGTCACGACATCAAAGAGGATTTTTCTAACTTAATCAGAACATTGTCTTCCTAGTGCTATGAAATTTATCATTGAACGTGAGCAATTGTTAAAACCACTGCAACAGGTCAGTAGCCCGCTGAGTGGGCGCCCTACTCTGCCTATTCTTGGTAATTTATTACTACAGGTTACAGAAGGCTCCCTGTTGCTGACCGGCACAGATTTAGAAATGGAAATGATGGCAAGAGTCACGCTTTCATTGCCACACGAAGTAGGTGCAACCACAGTACCGGCACGTAAATTCTTTGATATCTGGCGAGGTTTGCCAGACGGGGCCGAGATCAGTGTAGAACTGGATGGTGACCGCCTATTGGTGCGTTCTGGTCGCAGCCGCTTCTCACTTTCCACATTGCCCGCATCTGATTTTCCAAATCTTGATGACTGGCAAAGTGAGGTGGAGTTTTCACTGCCTCAGGCCACACTGAAGCGCCTTATTGAATCAACTCAGTTCTCAATGGCTCACCAGGATGTCCGCTATTACCTCAACGGTATGTTGTTTGAAACCGAAGGAGAAGAGCTACGTACAGTTGCAACCGATGGTCACCGTCTGGCAGTCTGTTCTATGGGAATTGGTCAAAAATTGCCTTCCCATTCAGTCATCGTGCCACGTAAAGGCGTTATTGAACTCATGAGATTGCTGGATGGTGGTGATACTCCGCTACAGTTACAAATCGGTAGTAACAATATTCGTGCCCACGTTGGCGACTTTATTTTCACCTCTAAATTGGTGGATGGACGTTTCCCTGATTATCGTCGTGTATTACCAAAGAACCCAGATAAAACTCTGGAAGCTAATTGCGATATGCTGAAACAGGCTTTTTCACGTGCAGCTATTCTCTCTAATGAGAAATTTCGCGGAGTTCGCCTTTATTTCAGTGAAAACCAGCTAAGAATCACAGCAAATAACCCTGAACAGGAAGAAGCCGAAGAGATTGTCGATGTCAGCTACCAAGGGGCTGAAATGGAAATAGGCTTTAATGTCAGTTACGTACTAGATGTTCTCAATACACTAAGATGTGAAGAGGTCCGTTTACTACTGACTGATGCTATTTCTAGTGTTCAGATAGAAGACTGTGCAAACCACAATGCGGCTTATGTCGTGATGCCAATGCGCCTGTAACCGGATTTTTATTTCAGGTATATGACTCTCACGCGTTTACTTATCCGCGATTTTCGTAATATCGCCGCCGCTGATTTGCCTCTAGCTACCGGATTTAACTTTCTGGTTGGCTCTAATGGCAGCGGTAAAACCAGCGTACTGGAAGCGATTTATACGCTGGGTCACGGGCGCTCTTTTCGTAGCATTCAGGCAGGACGGGTAATCCTTCATGGCTGCGATGAGTTCGTTCTGCATGGGCGGCTAGGGCAACAGGAGAATGAGCGGGAACGGTCTATCGGCCTGAGTAAAAACCGTAATGGCGACAGTAAAGTCAGAATTGATGGTAGTGATGGCGGTAAAATTGCAGAACTGGCTAAGATGTTACCTATGCAGCTTATTACTCCAGAAGGGTTTACCCTGTTAAATGGCGGGCCAAAGTATCGACGGGCTTTTATTGACTGGGGGTGCTTTCACAATGAGCCACGCTTTTTTTCTGCATGGGTAAACTTAAAACGGCTACTCAAACAACGCAATGCAGCACTACGGCAAGTTACCCGCTACAGCCAGATACGGCCTTGGGATCAGGAATTGATACCACTCGCTAACCAAATAAATCAGTGGCGTGGTGAATATGTTACAAACATCACTCAGGATATCACGAATACCTGTAAGCAGTTCTTACCCGAATTTACATTAAGTTTCTCTTTTCAACAGGGATGGGACAAAGAGAGTGATTATGCTGAATTACTGGAGCGCCAATTTGAGCGTGACAGAACGTTAACCTATACAGCTTCCGGCCCACATAAGGCAGATCTGCGCATTCGTGCAGAAGGAACGCCAGTAGAAGATATGCTATCCCGCGGTCAATTAAAGTTACTGATGTGCGCACTGCGGCTAGCACAGGGTGAATATTTCACCCGACAGAGCGGACAACAATGTCTGTATCTGCTTGATGATTTTGCCTCCGAACTGGATACCAGCCGCCGTCAGTTGCTGGCCGCTCGTCTAAAATCCACGCAAGCTCAGGTATTTGTCAGCGCGATAAATCCTGACCAAATAACAGACATGCTTGATGGAAATAGCAAGATGTTTCGCGTGGAAAATGGCAAAATAGAGGTTCAACCACAGGATTAAAAATGAGCGAGAAACGTTGATGTCGAATACATATGACTCCTCAAGTATCAAGGTATTAAAAGGGCTGGATGCGGTGCGTAAACGTCCGGGCATGTATATCGGTGATACAGACGATGGTACCGGCTTACACCACATGGTCTTCGAGGTTGTCGACAACGCTATCGACGAAGCCCTCGCAGGCCACTGTAGTGAAGTTATCGTCACTATCCATGCTGATAACTCAGTCTCCGTACAGGATGATGGCCGTGGTATTCCTACCGGTATACACGAAGAAGAAGGTGTTTCAGCAGCCGAAGTTATTATGACGGTGCTGCATGCGGGGGGTAAATTCGATGATAACTCTTATAAAGTCTCCGGCGGTCTGCACGGCGTAGGGGTTTCTGTTGTTAACGCCTTGTCTGAAAAGCTGGAATTGGTTATCCGCCGTGACGGCAAAGTTCATGAACAGACTTATCACCTTGGTGTGCCACAAAGCCCACTGAAAGTCGTTGGAGAAACTGAACAGACAGGTACCCGTGTCCGTTTCTGGCCGAGCATGGATACTTTCCGTGATAACACAGAATTCCAGCACGACATTCTGGCTAAACGCCTGCGTGAACTATCCTTCCTGAATTCCGGTGTATCCATCCGCCTCATTGATAAGCGCACTAATATAGAAGACCACTTCCATTATGAAGGTGGAATTAAAGCGTTTGTTGAGTTCCTAAATAAAAACAAAACTCCCATTCATCCAAATGTTTTCTATTTTTCTACAGAAAAAGATGGCATCGGTGTTGAAATCTCAATGCAATGGAACGATGGTTTCCAGGAAAATATTTATTGCTTTACCAATAATATCCCACAACGCGATGGGGGAACTCACTTAGTTGGCTTCCGTACTGCGATGACACGTACTCTTAATAGTTACATGGATAAAGAAGGGTACAACAAGAAATCCAAAGTCAGCGCCACTGGTGATGATGCTCGTGAAGGTTTAGTTGCTGTTATTTCCGTTAAAGTACCTGATCCAAAATTCTCTTCTCAGACTAAAGACAAACTGGTCTCTTCCGAAGTGAAAACTGCGGTTGAAACGCTGATGAATGAGAAGCTAGTGGAATACTTATTAGAAAATCCAAACGACGCTAAAACTGTCGTCAGTAAAATTATTGATGCTGCCCGTGCTCGTGAAGCAGCCCGTAAAGCGCGTGAAATGACACGTCGTAAAGGCGCTCTTGATCTGGCTGGGTTGCCAGGCAAACTGGCGGATTGCCAGGAACGTGATCCGGCACTCTCTGAACTCTACTTAGTGGAAGGGGACTCTGCGGGTGGTTCGGCAAAACAGGGCCGTAACCGCAAAAATCAGGCAATTTTGCCGCTAAAAGGCAAAATCCTGAATGTCGAAAAAGCGCGTTTCGATAAAATGCTCTCTTCTCAGGAAGTGGCAACCCTGATCACCGCATTGGGCTGCGGTATTGGCCGTGACGAATATAACCCAGATAAGCTGCGTTATCACAGCATTATTATCATGACGGATGCGGATGTCGATGGTTCTCATATTCGTACTCTCTTGCTGACTTTCTTCTATCGTCAAATGCCAGAAATCATTGAACGTGGTCATGTGTTTATTGCTCAGCCGCCACTGTATAAAGTCAAAAAAGGCAAACAAGAACAATATATTAAAGATGATGAAGCAATGGATGAGTACCAACTATCCATTGCACTAGATGGTGCCTCACTTTACACCAATGAGCACGTACCAGCCCTGAGAGGCGAACCGCTAGAAAAATTAGTGACCGAATTTAATGGTGTTCAAAAAATCATTAAACGCATGGAACGTTTGTATCCGCTAAGTTTATTGAATAGCCTAATTTATCATCCGAATCTGACCGAAGAAACATTGTCTGATAAGGCGAAAGTTGAAGAATGGATTGAAATGCTGGTCACCCGTTTGAATGACAGTGAACAAAACGGCAGCAGC
Source organism: Photorhabdus laumondii subsp. laumondii (assembly GCF_003343245.1). Lineage (NCBI taxonomy): Bacteria > Pseudomonadati > Pseudomonadota > Gammaproteobacteria > Enterobacterales > Morganellaceae > Photorhabdus > Photorhabdus laumondii. The sequence continues at coordinate 5,798 of NZ_CP024901.1, forward strand.
TACAGTTATCGCCTCCATGAAAATCGTGAGCGCCAAATGTACGAACCGGTTCTGTGTGTTCGTACACACGGTGTTGATACTGATTATCTATTGGACTTCGATTTTGTCCACGGCGGTGAATATCACCGCATCACTCTACTAGGTGATAAGCTTCGCAACTTGATCGAAGAAGACGCGTACATCGAACGTGGTGAACGACGCCAACCGGTTAGCAGTTTTGAACAAGCGCTAAACTGGTTGACTAAAGAGTCTCGCCGTGGGTTGTCTATACAGCGTTATAAAGGTTTGGGAGAAATGAACCCTGAACAGTTATGGGAAACAACCATGAACCCGGAAACTCGCCGCATGATGCGTGTGACAGTAAAAGATGCCATTGCAACTGACCAACTGTTTACAACTCTGATGGGTGATGCTGTTGAACCTCGTCGAGCATTTATTGAAGAGAATGCCCTGAAAGCAGCTAATATTGATATCTAGTTGATATTATTATAAATTTAAAAAAGCGCTCATATTGATTCTCTATGAGCGCTTTTTTTATCTGTTATTTATAACCAATAAAGTGTAATTTATTTAATGTTTCTGTAAAACATCACTTAAATATAATCTAAGGGTATAATATGGCTGACATGATTTACATGACAATAAAGGGAAAAAAACAAGGATTAATATCGGCTGGATGTTCTTCTGTTGATTCCATTGGTAATAAATATCAAGCAAACCACTTTGATCAGATATTAGTTTATAGCTTAAGCCATGCGATAACACGGACTCAAAATGTCGATCATCAACCCATTATTATCCAAAAACCTATCGACAAATCATCACCATTACTCGGTGTTGCTATTTCTGAGAATGAGTCTCTTGAATGCTCTATTGATTTTTACCGAACTAATTCAAATGGTGCTCAAGAACGTTATTACAATATAAAGATCACTGGTGCCACAATCACTGAAATAAGTGTCTTACATCCACATTCATTGAATCATAATGAGCTTCCACCACAGGAAAGTATTTCGTTAAAATATACCAATATTACCTGGAATCACCTTATCGCAGGTACTGGCGGTTATAGTATTTGGGATGACAGAATTTATTAAATAATCAAAACAAGGCGTTTTAATTTAACGCCTTTTTTCATTAACGAATTTTCTTGGTAGAGCCAAAGCATATAAAACAGAAAATATCACACTACCTATTCTGATTACTTCACTATTTAAATTAATAAACATTGATATAATATCATGGTAACCATCATATTTAACAATAAACAATTGAATTGAACCAAACATTACTATTATAAAGAAACCAAAAACAGAGAGTACATAACTTCTTTTTTTTCTATGGAAATTTTCATAAAAAAAAGAAAAAATAAAATAATCAATGATAAAGAATAGTACAGAAAAATATCCTGCCAATTAGATTGAATGGAAATTGTAACATCTATATAGTCCATCATTATTTTTCCTTTTCTAGCTGACAAATACTCAGAGCTGTAGCGTTATCAACAATTAGTCCAGTAACTAAATTAATTCTGACATTTTATTATATCTTTGAAAAAATCACCTAGAATATCTTCTTGGCATTAAAATAATATACAATAAGGAAAATATAAAACCACCAACCTTTATACTTTCATTTTTAAAATTAATAAAATTAGGTATATTGTACTCATATCCTGTCAAAATCAATTGAACACTAAATAACTTTCCAAAATAGTACTAAACGTTACATAACATATAATTCTATGTATAACAATTAGTTGAAGAAAATCATATATATCGGAATTATGAAACCTTATTTAATATAGCATACTATGTTTTCAATAATTAAACATTAACTTAAAACTTACTCTACCCATTGATAAGTTAATTTTACAACCATTTAATTTTAAATTAATCCCCATATTTTCTTGGTAACATGCACGCATATAAAACAGAAAATATCACACTACCCACTCTAATTACTTCACTATTTAAATTAATAAACATTGATATAATTTCATGATAACCATCATATTTAACAATAAACAATTGAATTGAACCAAACATTACTATTATAAAGAAACCAAAAACAGAGAGTATATAACTTCTTTTTTTTTCTATGAAAATTTTCATAAAAAAAAGAAAAAACAAAACAATCAATGATAAAGAATAGTACAGAAAAATATCCTGCCAAGTAGATTGAGTGGAAATTGTAACATCAATATAATCCATCATTATTTTTCCTTTTCTAGCTGATAAATACTCAAAACTGTAGAAACATCAACAATACCTTCTGTAGTTAAGCTCACAACTCCCATTTCTCTCCATCCTCTGATAAAATCACTATTAATATTTCTAAATAAACTCCAAGATTTCTCTCTTGGCTTCAAAACTTTTCTAAAAATGCCATAACCTGAAAGCACTAAATCAACAGTTGCATAAGTAATATCTGCATCTTTATCACTTAAACCAATTTTATTAGCAACATACCTATATCCTTCTCTGACACCACCATTAATATTTTCTCTGTACAGTAGATAATATCCATTTTCAACAACATTATTATACCCATGGGCCATTAATGGCGCACCGAATGAGGCACATGCTAACCCTAAAGAAGCTTTACAGACTGTATAACCTGCAAGAATTTGAGTGCCGCCACCAACAAACCCGATCTGTTTTAATATAAGATTAGTATAACTTGATTTCTCTTTTTCCCTTTCAATTATTGCATATTGCTTTACTCTGTTTGCTGTCAAACAGAAAGCTTGTTCTTTTAAGTGATCTATTTCAAACTGAATAATCTCAATTGCACCATTTGAAGATAAACAGTGAATACGAACCTGACCTAATATATCCTCTACAAAAAGATTTATTTTTGAATTAAAATCCATTCTTATTTTACTATGAGTTAGATAGCGAAAAGATAAAGTTTTCGCTAACTCTCTTAATTCCCTTACCTTTAAATCCAGTAGGTTATCTTGCTTCATATCTCCCCTTATAAAACCGATTTCTTATTTTCAAATCACAAAACCATTAACATAACTTATGTAACATAACAAAAAAAAACCAATAAAGAAACAATGAACAGAGCTATATAGATAAATCCACTCGAATAACGAGTGGATTTTCACATAAATAGATAGATTAAAATTATTAAATCAAGATACGTAGCATACGACGCAGAGGCTCTGCTGCTCCCCACAGCAATTGGTCACCGACAGTAAAAGCAGATAAATACTCTGGTCCCATATTCAGCTTACGTAAACGCCCTACAGGAGTATCCAAAGTTCCCGTTACCGCCGCCGGAGTTAATTCACGCATACTCAATTCGCGATCATTTGGAATAACACGAACCCAGTCGTTATGCGCAGCCAGTAATTGCTCAATTTCAGGAATCGAAATATCTTTTTTCAATTTCAAAGTAAATGCCTGGCTGTGGCAACGCAGCGCCCCAATACGTACACACAAACCATCCACAGTAATGATGTTATTACCGGTATTCAGGATCTTGTTGGTTTCTGCCTGACCTTTCCACTCTTCACGGCTTTGGCCATTATCAAGCTGTTTATCAATCCACGGAATCAAACTACCTGCCAACGGCACGCTAAATTTCTCAGTTGACATAACTCCGCTACGGGTGAAATCCGTTACTTTTCTTTCAATATCCAGAATAGCCGATGCCGGATCTTGCAACTCTTTTGCTACCTGAGTATGTAGAGATCCCATCTGAACCAGTAGTTCCCGCATATGACGAGCACCTGCACCAGAAGCTGCCTGATAAGTTGCAACAGAAGCCCATTCAACCAAATCATTAGCAAATAAGCCCCCTAAAGACATCAACATTAGGCTAACGGTACAATTACCACCAACAAAAGTTTTTATGCCTTTATTAAGACCTTGCTGAATATGCGTATGGTTAACTGGATCTAAAATAATGATGGAATCATCATTCATACGCAGCGCTGACGCTGCATCAATCCAATATCCCTGCCAACCCGTTGCCCTTAACTTTGGATAAATCTCATTAGTATAATCTCCCCCTTGACAGCTAATAATAATATCCAAAGCACCAAGAGCTTCGATATCGAAAGCATTCTGTAACGTACCTTGCTGACCAGTAAAATCAGGTGCTGGCTGTCCGTGTTGTGATGTCGTGAAGAATACCGGACAAATAACATCAAAATCCTGCTCTTCAATCATACGCTGCATTAATACTGAGCCGACCATACCGCGCCAGCCGATAAAGCCCACATTTTTCATCATTATTGTCCTACTTTGGTAAGTGTTGATCAGTGATTCTGATTACACCAAAGCTGACAAAATATGACTAGGGACGCAAGTGAATTTATTAACTAATTCACAAGATATTTAGCAACGTAGCTAGCAGAAAGATATATAACAAATCGAGCATCCGAGTAAAAAGCCACCTGTTTTTTTGGTGGCAAATATTTACAATTAACTTTTAATTTTCAAGTCACATTCAATTGAGTTTTAGTTTTTTCTTTGGGATGCGGCTTAACACTTATTACTTCACCAGGTTTGGAAATAAAGCGGACAAACGTTTCATGGCTGACGAAAGTTGCACCACAATTGATGTTTTGACATTGATTATAACGTTCTTTTGTATGGCAGGAATGCTCAAAGCTGCTGCGTGCATGAGCCGCTTTACCACAAAGAGGACACTTGATCATATTTTCTTACCCTTAACTAAAACATGAACTCTCATAATGTGAACAATATAGCAATGAGATCTCATTTGAAGAACATTTATTTCATATCGAGATCATCAATTTTTAATTCCAGAGTCAGTGCTGTTGTAAAACCACCATCAGATCCATTCACCGTGTGAGTGACTGTCGTTAATGTCCATTCGGCAGCATCTATTTCTGGTTTAAAGCCGGTAACTTTGATTGGTATTTCAGGGTAGAGATCTGCACGCCCCTGAGCCAGTTGAATCGAAAACGTCGCTGCCCCACGTTGTATTTTCTCCCAAGCAACTTTGGCAGCACGTTTAGCGCTGGCTTCATCAGCATAAATACGGGAAAGTTCCAATACGTTATCTTTGCTACCTACTAAATAAGAGGTTAATTTATCAGCATTTTTCTGACTTTTTCGCTCAACGGTTAAGGTATGTTTTTTCTCCGGTTTACGGACATCCAACCAGTTTGCTACCACGCCGGTATAAGCCTCACGATCGGACAGCGTAAAATTATGATTGTCACCAGACCGACGTGTAATCACTAATCCAGGGATAACCGCACCACTGGCTGTTTTATTCTGTCCTTGCCGAATAAATATCAACTTACCATTTTTTACTGAAGCAATTGCTCCTTCCTGCCTTGCCAAGCGCGTAAGAAAACTACCATCTGACTCATTCGTCTGATCAATATGGTTAATAAATATCTTCGCAATATCCTGATGCAAATCGGCGGTAAGGTTATTTCTCGCCGCGATAGTATGGACAATATCACCTATCGTTTTCTTATGATAAGACTCTTCACGTCTCATATTGAGAGATTCACGGAAATCAGCACTACGGGCACGAATTGTTAATTTATCCGGCGCTCCACTGTGACCAATTTCATCCACAGTAAAACGCCCTTTACTAATCAGTGGCTGATCACGCCATCCTAACGCCAATGAAATTACATTACCTCTGGAAGGTAGCACCAAACTTCCATCTGCATCATCCAGTTCAATATCAAGCTGGTCAGCTTCAAAGCCACGATTATCGGTCATTGTGAGTGACATCAGGCGCGATTGAATGCGCCCGCTGATATCTTTATTGTCAATTTCCAAAAGAAATGCCGGTGCACTGCCTTTTTCGGAACCTCTGCCAAATTCAGATGTCATGACAATACCTCTCTGACTCTATCTGACAAATTGTCTGTAAGCATAGAGAATTGTTCCTGAAGATCACCGAACATTTCACCTAGAGAACTATCCACTCGCCGTAATGTCAATGTGAAATCAATTTTGCGGGCAGAACCATTCGACATAAATTCAGTTTTCGTCTGGTCAATACTCTCAATGACAAACATACCGTAAACCGTGCCACTGCCATCTATAAAGGACCAAGCTTTACCGCTATCAGCCATCACTTGTAATACCGTCAATGATAAACGACCACCGGTAATTTCTGGATATAACGAACCGGAAAGTGTCATTGTGTCGTTACCCGGCCCCAGAAATTGCCAAGCAGGCCGTATCCCGATACGGCTGTTAAAAGCATGCCGCCATGACTGCTGATGTTGCATACTCTGGTATGGTGTGGTCTTCAACATAAAAACAAATAAACCCAGTGCAGCCATCATAATTAGAATTCTCCTCTATCAGAGAATGAACTGCGTAAACGCGCCTGCTGTTTACGTTCCCGATCATCCAATTCGCGCCTAACCGCTGCTGCAATATCCTGCGCAGATTGCCCCGGTGCACCATAGATATTTATATGATAGACCGGTGATTCACTGCGATACTCTACCATCTGCCGTTTGTCTGCTTTCTTTTCCTGAATCTGAGGATAAGCATGAACCGGTAAGCTCTGAACATGCAATGGTGCGGTTCTGGCTGCGGCAGAAGGTGCCATTACGCTCAAAGAAAATGCCGCAGCGGCAGCAAGTTTGGCAGTCTGTCGTCGGCTAATAACATTGACAGGGCCAGTGACAATCTCTGGTCCATATTCACCCACAATACCAAATCGGCCAGCCGGAATAATGCCCCCTTTGTCATGCTTGGGCAGAACCGAACTAACATTAGGACTCACATTATTACTGGCGTCTTTTGAAATATCTTCCTTTGACCGCATCCAGTCAGGGAGATACTCAGACAATGAAGTCAGTTTATTTTTCAGGGCTTCCCATTTTTCATTAATCCCCTCCAATAAACTGTTAACTATCGCTGTGCCAACCTCTTTAAATTTACTGGGCAGATTCATTACGTCAGTAATAATTTCATTCCATTTATCCGAAATCGATATTTTAATATTCTCCCAGATATCCAACGTGTTCTGCTTAACTAATTCCCAAGCATTACTGATATTAGTTTTAATACTTTCCCAGGTTTGCAGAACACTCTGTTTAATGGATTCCCATTTCTCACTTAGGCTAATTTTAATATTTTCCCAAAGCTGAGAAATTTTCGGCCCCAATGTTTCCCAGTTTTGCCAAATATAAACAGCAGCCATAGCAATGACACCAATAATGGCGAGGATTGGGTTAGCCATCATCAAACGACCAACGATCATCATGGTGCTACCCAACATTTTCAGAGCATTCCCGACTAATCCGAGCGCCCTCACACCAGTACTACCAAAGAAAGTAAGACTATATTTCGCTACAGCTAATGGAAGCAATATCGAAGCGATCGCCTGTGCCAATGCGCCAAACACAGTTAATATGCCTCCGACCACCACCGTAATAGTCGCAAGCGTTGCAGCCAAGCGTGGGTTGGCTTCCATCCATTCACTGACTTTATTGACTACATTTGTTACTTGCTGAGTGACTTCTCTTGCAGGACCTTCTACGCCAGAAAACATCTGAACGCCCAGATTACTCCAAGCGGCATTGAGTTTTTGGATATCACCGGTGAGATTATTCGTCACTACAGATGCAACTTTTTGGGATTCGCCTTGAACACGTTTTAGTTCAGCGATAAAAGTTTGCAATCCTCCCTGCCCTGCCTGATTTACCAATACATCCAAAGCAGGAGCAGCATTTTCACCACCAATTGCGGTGAAATAACTCGTACGTTGTTTACCGCTCATTGAACGGGTTTTATCATCTAGTTCAACGAGAATATCAGGTAATTGCCGTAAATTACCTTTAGCATCACGAGTTTTAATATCTAGTTGTTTCAATACGGCAGCAGCAGCTTTAGGCGGTTCAGCCAACCGACTTAGTACATTGCTTAAAGCCTCTCCAGCTTCACTTCCCTTAATATTGGCATCACTTAACTTTCTTGTAGCAGCCGCAACGGTTTCAATATCAATCCCCAAAGAAGTGGCCGCTGGAGCGACAGATTTCATGGTGTCACCCAATCCCGCCAACGTTGTTTTTGAGCCAATAAGCGTTGCCGTCAAAACATCACTAACATGCCCCATCTCTTCGGATTGTAATTTAAACCCTTCCAGTACATTAGTACTAATATCAACCACATTGGCGAAATCTGTACCGCTTGCCTGAGACATTAATACCGCACCAGGCATCACATTCTTTATCTGGTCAGGAGAATACCCCTTGGAGGCATACAGGCTCTGTCCCTGTGCAATCTGACTGGCCGGAATCCCTGTACTTTTGCTCAACTCACGACTTTGGTTAAGCAACATGGCGTATTCAGGAGAATTTTTTTCAATATTGGTTTGTGCCTGAATTTTAGACATTTGAACATTAAGATCATAACCGGGCATCAGAAAGTTTTTACTGGTTGTCAGTATCTTACTACCGGCTGATTTTGCACTAGCACCATATTGACTAACGCGGTCACGAAGCTCTTTGATTTTGCTATAACGACCTTCACCGCGATTTTCTTCCTTTTTGTCACTGGTATGCGCAGTTTCCTGCGCATATTCAGGAGCAGAATAAGATTTAATTGCTTCATAAGTCTGATTTAATCGCTTAAATTCATCACGATTTTGCCGGAGAGAATCTGCCAACCTTTTATTGTTTCGCTGGGCAGATTTCAAGGCGCTGGTCAGCTTATTAACGGACTGTATTACCAATTTAAGCTGTGACTGTGTATTACTCATTTTCTGCACCACTTCGTAAGATGGCCCGATGTCGCCAGTCCAGTAATTCCGGTAGTGACATTTCATCTGTCACTGCCGGAGACCAGTGGAAAACGGTGGCAATATCTGCCACCAATTCATCTACGGTTAGTCGGTCTGGAAACCGGACTTCGCCGACTTCGGTAACAAAAAATTGACCACCTCAACACTGAGATTAATCAGATCGCCGGGTGTCATTGACAACAGGTCGCTTTTAGTGAGCGCTGGTGTGGTAACACGTGGCAAAACCAATATCATTGAATCCACATCCATCTCCAGCAAAGCCTGTAGCCGAGCACCACGCAGCGCGCCACTGTTCGGTTTGCGCACCACCACTTCAGTGATGTTGCTACTACCACGTGCAAGCGGTTCTTCTAATACGATTGTGCGCTGCTCGTCGTTTTGAGTAATTAGTGTTTCTGTCATGGTTCAACCTTGTTTATCCGATTAGATTAAAGACCCATAGCGCGACGGTGATCTGCCAAGCGATCCTCACCATTAACGACTTCAACCATGTTAACGGTATCCACTTCGATCAGAACTTCACCATCCCATGTCAATTTGAAATAGGTGTTTTTAGCGCTGATTTTGGTCTGAGTATTATCTCCCTGCTTATAAGCACCGTGGTCAAACTCATGGAAACGGCCACGCATCACGATTTCAACAGCAATCACATCGCTGGTATCATCGCGCTGGCAGGAGCCCGCAAAGCGCAACATTACGCCATCAGCTTTGGTCAGACCCCATTGCCGATAATGTTGAGCTTCCATACCTCCCAGAGTAAATTCAACGTCCAATGCACCTTCATCCAAGCCTAAGTCCACGGTTGCGCTACCGTTCATACCACCGCCACGATAGGTTTCCAGTTTACGACTCAGCTTAGGCAGAGTAATTTCTTCCACGATTCCCTGATAACTATTGCCATCATTAAACAAGTTCAGGAATTTAAGTTTGCGAGGTAATGCCATCTGTGTCCCCTTAGCCGTTTATGCTTTTCGCGAAATCCATCAGGTAACGATCTGTAATACGCTGGCGTAACATCATGTTTTCCAGTGGTGGTACAGGTGTATAGTCGTAATCGAGGGTCAATTTGCCCGCTTTCAAGGTGTCTTTATCATTGGCGTTTTCGTCATACCAACACTGACCGTCAATAATGTAACCCCCAGATTTCAGTTCGCGGAACTTAGCATTGATACCTTCGATAATGTCTCGTACCAGTGAAGGAGTCAGTGGTTTATCGATTGCCCACATATGTGCTTCCGCCATAGTGTCAGCTAATACTTGGGCAGTACGAGTGTAACTTTCGAACTGGAACAATGGGTCATCAGCGCAAGTACGGGAACCCCAGAAACGGAAACCGTTCTTACGGATAAGTGTCGTGATACCATTTTGGTTTAGCAGGCCTGAGTCTGTTGCTGGATCTTGAAGATCCCAGAAGACGTCTGCTGAAAGACCGGTCACACCATTGACACCGATGTTGGACAGTGTTTTGTGCCAACCTGTTTCTTCATCAATTTTTGCACGCAAACCCAATGCACGAGCAGTCGCGTAGGCGATAGTTTCTTTATTAGAAACCGTATCCCAACTCAGGAAATCAGGCCAAATCAACATCAGTTCTCGTTGACTGAAGTTTTTGCGATATTCGATAACTTCTGAGATAGTCTTACTGCCATAGGCACTGATATAAGCCATTGCTCTCAGTTTCTGCGCGATACTCGCCAACTCAACAGCAACAGCTTTTGTATCCAGCCCAGGGACTCCCAGAATACGAGGCTTCACACCTAATTGGCTTTGTGCTGCCAACAGTGCCTGTATACCGGTTTTCTTACCTTCACTAGTTGTAGTACCAATGATATTGGTGGTGGTATCACCTTCCGTTTCACCTTGTGCTACACGGACAACAACAGTAACGGGTTTAGACTGGTCTGAAATAGCTTTAAGTGCCTGAGGCAATGTACCGGTTTTACCAGCTTTGCCAATGGCGAGTGAAACATCAGTAATCAAGACCGGAGTGTTTAGTGGAAAAGTTTTTTCGTCTGCTTCAGGACCAGTACAGACCATACCAACAATAGCGGTGCTAACTGTAGTGATGGTACGCGTGCCCTCGTTAATTTCCTGTACACGGACGCCGTGATGATAATCTTGTGCCATATTAGCGGTTCTCCTGTTAAGGTGTCCCGCTATGTTGAAGTATCCGAATTATTAAATCATTCGATGGGAAATGTGTGGGAGATGGTACAAATCAGGTTGCTTAATTTATTATTTTTTCTAATTATTCAACTATCTGTACTTTATAGAAAGTGGAAAAGGAAACCTCTATAAATCAATATCTGTTTCTTCTGTCGTGAACTTTTAGTTCTGTTCATTGATTATTTTTTCACAGATTTTCCCTACAAAAATAGATGATAATTTATACACATCAACGCATTTCTCTGTAAACCACAGTTCTGGTCATTTATTGACACCCGAATATAGCCAATCTTCGCCATATGTAACCCTGCCTAATACCATTATGAGACTATTATTATCGAAATTATCACGGATTGGCGAGCTTTTAAAAACCTTGGTTTGATAGAAACCGTTACTAAAGCCGCAGACGCGTTGCAACGCAGCGGTGGCAATGTAACAGGTGACATAACTATTACTACTGATTCTATGCTGAGTTGGAACAGAAACACCGACTTTGCCTCTATCGGTTTTAAAAACACCGGAGATGGTGATGCAGACTCCTATATGTGGTTTAAAACAGGGGATAATGGTAACGAATATTTCAAATGGCAGCATGCCCTTTCTGGAGGGCCAACTAATGAATGGATGAGCCTTAAATCTGATAATCTTCGGGTTAGAGGGTATCAAGTCTATCATGAAGGATATAGACCAACCGCTGCGATTATTGGCGCTTATACAAAATCAGAATCAGACACGCGTTATATTCAAGATATTCGTTTTGGTGCCAAAGAGAGCGCGCAAGTACAGAAAAGTTCTGGAGATACAAACGCAAGTGGGTATGCCATTACTGCTGTAATAAATGGAAACAGAAATGAGCTAGTTGACACCGTAAACCGTAGGCCGATACAGAAGAAAGTTAACGGCATATGGATGAATATATCCAATATTTAGTAAGGTGATTAATATATGCAAAACATTAAAAATTTTTCCCAATATACACCTGACTCAGAACAAGCCAGAAAAATCATTGAAGATTTTAATGTCATTTATTTGAAATCAGAAGACGGTCAAGACTGGTATGAATGCCAGAAAAGCTTTAATCCTGATACAATCAAAGTAATGTATGATTTTAATAATGTAATCCGTTCTATATCAGGAGATGTATCAGCTTTTAATCCAGAGGGAATGAGTGTGGCTGAAGTAAGTAATCTGCTTGATTCTTGTGATATTTCAGGCCAATGGCAATATATAAATGGCGCTATTGTTCCGCGTAAGTACACAAAGGGCGAGTTAGTTGCTCAAGCAGAAAGACGTAAAGAAGAATTGTTAGCCCTTGCCAGCAATACTATTGCTCCCTTACAGGATACCGTTGAGCTAGAAGAAGCAACTCTGGAAGAGATAGAGCGACTCAAAGCCTGGAAAAAATACCGAATGCAAGCAAACCGCATTGATCCCACCATAGCACCAGATATTGAGTGGCCCGCACAACCAGTATAAATAATATAGGCCCGCCGTTCACAAACCGCAGGCCTTTTTCTACTCTGACTCTTTAGGTTAATCAATAAGTATTTACCTAATGTGCCAGGTCTTATTGGAATGGAAAAAATACCTAGCCATACTAAACCGGGTTGATACTTCAAAAGCATCGGAAATCGACAGGCTAACATAGCCTGTCATCACAGAAAAAAGACCGGGGACAGGATAATGCCCGGTCTTGATAATTTTATTATTTTGGTATTTGTGGCCAATCAACATCTGAAACCATTGAAGTATCAACACGGCTCAGTAATACCACATATTTCTTCCAGGCAAGCAATAATGCTTTTTCTGTGTCAGAGGCCATCTCAGTCTCAATAGCATATTGTAATAAAGTCATGACTTCATCAGCCTGTTGGCGAAGAGTGACACGGTGTTGTTCTGCCTGTTCAATCTGACTGTTTTTTTGAGCTTCAATGTCCGTTACCCATTTTTCACCATCCCACTTATCAAAATCAGTGTTTGGTTGTTTGCACGTCAGTGTTTCTGGTAATTCGCCCGGTTTAATGATTTCCTTCTGTTCCCCAGTTTGGGTGTCGTAAGCTATTTTTCCTCGATAATCTGGTACAATTTGCCAATCGGTTAAATCAGATGAACGGCAGGCGATATATCCCTCTTCGGTATCAGGTGGCACGTCTGTGCAAGAATTAGCAGGAAGACCGACACCAACGGGAAGATACTCATCAGAACTGTTTAAATATTCCAGCGTAATCGCATCGTAATTAAACACAACGATACTTCCGGTACTGATAGCAATATTATTTTTATCCAGTACAGCCTTATTCATCAGGCAATCCTCACAATGTAATTAAATGCCACGCTTCGTGGGCGTGTTTCTATTCCTGTTGAAGCAGCAATCGCATTATCCATATAACCGAAACCACCAGCTCCCATTCCCATAGCGATGCCTAGTCCGCGAGGATCAATACCGTAGTTAACGTTTTGGTAGACACTATTGAGAATATAGCTTGGTGTACCCACCTTCTCAGTTCCACCATTTGAGTTGGACCACATCCGTTCAATTCTGTGACTATGTGGAGCAATATCTGCCAATTGAAAGGATAGGAGATATCGACCGACATCCACCCCACGTCCATCATCCCAGCCCCGGATAAATTCACCACGTAAATCAGGTAATCTACCACTGGGATAAGTTTCCGCTAATTTGGGATATAAAGACTTATCAAAGATTGCCCCATTACATTTCACCCAACCATTTGGTGGTATGTCAGTCGGTATTCCTCCCGGGATCTCTTCAAGTACAGACATGAGCATTATGCTGCCCTTACAATATAGTTAAACGCTACGTTACGTGGCCTTGATACCCCTATATAAGCTGCATTGGTAGTCCAGGTTGTTGCTGAACCTCCAGAAGCTCTAGCTCTTAATGGAATATCTTTATTTTGGGGAGTATCCCATTGTAATTTCGTACGCTCATTAACTGAGAAGTTAACAACATTATCAGCAGCTTGTTGAGTTTCCTGTAGTAAATAAGACCCTTCTTGCCATACCAATAATGTACGGTCTGGATCAACGCCACGTTTGTCATCCCAACCGCGAATAAATTCCCCGCGCAAATCGGGCAAATTACCACCAGGATAAGCCTTGGCTAATTCCGGAAATTTCGCTTTATCAAAGGCCGCACCATTGCATTGTAACCACCCATCCGGCAGTGTTGCCGTCGGCCAAGGAAGTGGTACACCTATCGGAATTAGCTTTTCCAATAAACCAAGGTTTTTCACAAAAGCATTTTTATCTAGGATATCCGCGCCATTTTGGTTTTTTGCCAATTTACTATTAGCATTATCATAAGCTGCTTTTACCGCTTTGGGTGTTGCTGCTGTAGTTTCATCATTACTGTTAATGGCACTATTAAGTTTTGTAAAACCTTTCTCTGTCAATGTGGCATCTGGGTGATTACGGCTTTTTTCATGTTTCTGGATAGAGCTATCTACATAATCACGAGTCGCCAGAACGACAGAGGGATCGATTTTCAGCGTTACCGAATCCGTATTGCTGACAATCAAGATCATTCTGATAGTTTGTGTTCTACCCGAACCTTCCTGTAATTGTGGTTTATAGGTTTCCGGGCAGTTTGCTACTGCAATCAAGTTACCTTCACCATCAAACAAACCAATTTCACGCATCCACCAACCACCCTCACCTTCAGGGATAATTTGTTCGGCAATAATTTGGTTTGTGTTTACCGGGTCGACACTTAATGTATTAATTGCAGCACGACGCTTTTCATTAATTAATTTTGTCTGATTGACGTCAGGATCTGGTAATTTACCGCCACCGTCACCAACAGCCATGTGAGTAATATCGACTTTTGTCCCCAAAGCAGCAGCGTTCGCCAGTTTCGCCGCGCCTAGGTTAGTTAAAATTGCAAAGTATTTCATGGTGAAACCCTCAATGTATCTGTCTCGATCAAATGAATTGCAGCTCCTAAAGGAGCATTGTCGCTAGTTGTGATGACGTCAGGGAGATATTGGTAAACAGTGAGGTCATCTCCACTATAACTCGTCGCAGCGCAATAAAACTCGCCCTTAACATCCAGGTTGATTGACAAACCTATCAAATGACGGCTTACAGGCTTGGCATCAGAAATTAGCCGTTCCAGCTCTAAAAAAGTTTCTTCGGTGATCCCATTTTCCTGTACCCCTATCGCCAACCGGAATGTGCCCGGTGTTTCGTTGTTCAGCCACCATTCCTTTATTTGAATGAGATAGCCAAGCGGTTCTACCACACGACGGACAGCACCAATGGTTCCCTTATGTTTGTGCAGAAATAGCGAATTTTTTATTACGTCCCGCTTAGTGCTTACAGGCCAGTTTTCGTCCCAACGATCAACCGACCACGCCCACGCCAGATAGGGTAGTAATTCCTCAGGGCAAATATCAGGATTCCAGAGTTGGCGAAGTGGTACTGGAATATTCTGCAATTGCGAACATGCCTTAGCAGCAGCCAATTCCAAAACCGTAGAACCTGTTGGTAACAGGCGGTCATTCATCAGAACCTCCCACTATCAAACCTGGATTTGGCTTGGAACAATCATCAGTTTGTGTTTTCCCTATTTCCAGTTTTGCACCGGTACAATAAGGAGCCTGATCTTTACACAGAATTATGTCCTTCGTCGGGGCTCTCAGTTCTACCTGTTGTACTCCTGCGACATGCAGGGCAGCATAAATGGCAGATAACCGAATATCTCTCCCCAACTTATGTTGATCTAGCACGTACTTATCCATATTTTGTTGAGCCAGTTTACGGATAGGTTCAGATTCAGGTGTCGGATAGAGATAAAGCACAGCATCAATTTGATATTCCACTATGTTGGCTGACTGTACTTTTACCCGATCAGCAACCGGTCTGACGTTTTCGTCATTAAGTGCCGCAATCACTTTATCCAATAACTCTTGTGAAGCTACACCGCTATGCTCTTTATCCTCTTCGTCTTCTTTATCTTTTTCCCATTTCCATTTCCGCGACAAAACAGTCACCGTCACATTGGCTGGTGATGGGCTGACGACGGAAACATCTGCAACAGTTTGATATTCGCCTTTGTATTCATTTCTATTAGCATGAATACTTTCATTAACTTTAAGGGCATGATATTCATACGCACCTATCGGCCCTGCAACACTTAGCCCTTCGAAGGCTCTTTGGATACGATCACGGAAGGTACTATCAGGCTCCATAACTGCCCGAGTAACGTTATAGTTCGCTCCTAACTGGTCTAAATCTCTATTGGTTGCATAGGCCAACATTACTGCACGAGCGGCTTCATTAACCCGCTGGCGCAATATCAACTCCCGGTACGCGTTTTCCTCAAGTAACTTAACCAGAGGTTCGGATTCCAATTCCAATGTTCGTGTAATAGCATCCCGTTGCTCTTCAGGATAAAGAGATATTAATTTGGCTTTACGTTCAGCCAACAGGCTTTCATAATCCAGTGGCTCGACTACATCAGGTGGCGGCAACTGGCTTAGATCAATGGTCGGCATTGTTTTACCTCACAGGGATAGATAGAGAAAACCCCCCAGGGGACAGCTGATAATGACCAGAGATATCTACTGTCATTTTGCCGTCTTGTTGGGTATTTATGGTGATAGCTGTCAGATTAATTCTCGGTTCCCAGCGGCTGATAGCTGTATAGGTGGCTGCCATCATTTGCAGGCGTAGAGCCGCGTTCTGTGGCCAGTCAATTAATTCGGGTAGCAGGGAGCCATAAGTACGACGTTCCAAACGACTACCAACGGGGGTTAGTAAGATGTCGCTGACAGACTGGCGTACATGATCCAAATCCGTCAGGCTACGACCGGTTTGTCGATTCATTCCAAGGTACATCATTATACTGGGCCTCCTGTTGTTGCACCGCCTGCCATGACACCGGTGTGTTGGTGCGAATGTAGGGTTACACCATTAGAACTGAGTTTTCCGCCTGTGTTCTCGACATTACCTTCCAGTTTCGTGTTACCTTTCAACGTCAGTTCTGATGCCTTCAATTCGATTTTTTCTTCTGCTTCACACTTGACTTCATGTGATTTCAGTTCGAGCTCTTTTTTTGCATCCAGCCCAATCTTGTTGAGTGCTTTCAAGTCAATTTTGTTTTTTGCATCCAGCCCAATCTCGTTGTATGACTCCAATTTAATCTCGTTATATGACTCTAGTTTTATTTCGTTGTTTGCTTTTAGTTTTATATTCGTCGCTTCAAGATCTATAGAATATGAAGCCTGTACCTTAGCAGTCTTAATACCTGTTACCTTTAAGGCTCCAAATTTCGGCTCATATTCCATTCTTGCCCCATCAGGAAAAACAATATGAACAGCTTGTTCAGAACGACCCGATGGTGCCGCAGATTGATTAGAATAGATGGCTGGTAATCCACTATCAGGAAAATCAATATGGTCAAAAGTCGATGGCTCCGGAAATTGATTAGAATAAATAGCTGGCAATACAAAGGAGGTGGTCAATTCACCACCAACAGATAACAGCAAAACTTGCTCACCACGGCTGGGAGCCCACCAAGTTCGGGAATTACCTGCTCGCATTGTTAACCAAGGCCGCCAGTCAGTTTCGAGATTGCCTGTTGCAATCCGGCACACTCCCCGGTTGGTATCTACCTCGGTAACAACACCAGTTCTGATCAGATTACGCAATAAGCGCAAAAGTTCTGTTAGTTGTGTATCCATGTTTGGAAAAATGCCATTTGGTGGTTGTGGGTTTATGTATGAAAGAATGCCAGCAAAGACAGTTGCCAACATCAAAGAGGAATTGTAAGAAAGACAAAACAAGTTTCTTGAAAAGGGAAAAGATAACAATATAAATTAAAAAGCCCCTCCCGTAATCGAGAAGGGCCTTTATGTAATCTATGTTACTAGGTAATTCTTTTGTTAAAGTTTGACTCTAATAGTTCAAAAAATTCAAATTTTCGCTGCTTGACTATATATTAAGTATAACGTTCCAGTTCAACTGTTTATTTATCTAGCCAAAATAGATAAGTTTAATTTCCTGATATATACCTGTCATCTTTCAAGTTGCTTCTTTGTTGGCTGCACTCACTCACCCCGGTCACATCGTTATCTATGCTCCCGGGGATTCGCTCCCTTGCCGTCGCGATGCATCTTGAAATCCATTGGGTATAGAGTGATAACTCTGTTTAAAACCATCAAATTAGTATGGATATCTTTAATCCCATAGTTGCAAAATAGGTTTCGTTGTAGCTGTCATAATTTCCGGCATCTCAACTTCTGTACCATGTGGCAGAATTACACCATATTCAGCCAAACCTGGGTTAACTAATAGTACTTGTTCTGTCATGCCTTGAGTCCGACCATAATGACGCCAGCATAAAGCATCAACAGTATCATTCTGCTGTGCAATTATTTTCATTAGGTATACCCCCCTCTAATTTAGTCAATATTGTTAAGTTAAAGTGTTATGGTGCGCTGAATAGTGGGAGAGAACCAATGAAACAATATTGTTAAGGAAACAGTACAAATGAGAAGCAAGAAGCCACTTTTCAGTGGCTAATTTATAATTAATCATATCTTCCAAAATTTGCTGAGTTCATAGGCAAAGTCTATTTCTCAGCTCATTTTCCAATGCAATCATTATCAACTTAGAAACTTTAGATTATTTATCATACAGAATTCCCACATTTATCTGCCGCATTTATTCTTCAAGCGTTTCGTGGTGGTTAATAAGTTGTTCTGCAAGTGGTGTCGACAACTCAGCAATCCAAACTAAAGCAAGTTCTTTATCTTCAGCATGATTACATTCACAGCTCGTTGCCATTCTGGCTATAAAATTAATACGTTGCGCTATTACTGATTCCATAAGAAAGTCCACTGACAAACTTACCTCCGCATAACATAACTGTATATAAGAACAGTACACTTTGATTAGAAAAATTTAAAGTGGTTTTTCATCTTTTTTGAGAACTATATTTGATAGTGTTAATATATTAATTATTGTTTTTATTGAAATAATTAATGGTTAAAAAGGTTTCTTTCCAATCACAATCCATTGTAATTAATAAGTTTTTCTTATTTTATCGATTAGAAGATTTTTTCTCTTTATTTAGATGATATAGTTTCACAAAGTATATAGATTGAAATTTATATGCCCATGATGCAATATCCCCTATCGGATCTAATAAATTTATTTGGGATCACTATAGCTCTTAATCAGAGGGCTTTGTGGAGATGGCAAACTCACCAAACTGTACTTTCAATGAAAAAAAACATAACTGAGATAAAAATGGGTGCAGATAGTGGAGGAAAACAAGCTATCGAACGCCTTGTTAGTGCATATGGGTTTAAATCGCGTCAAGCATTGAGCGACCATTTAGGTGTGTCTAAAAGCACAATGGCGAACCGTTATTTAAGGGACAGCTTTCCAGCCGATTGGGTTATTCAATGCAACCTTGAAACCAATGCTTCATTGTTATGGCTAAGCACAGGACAAGGAGAGATGTTCCCTGATCGAGAAAAGAAAAAGGAATCTTTAAAAAACATTATTACCCCAAAAATACAACGCGTTAAATTGGTTGGTGGAAAGCTAAGCGATGACGACCCAGTGATTTTAGATAATCAACTTATTGCCAGAAAAATAAAAAAACCTCTTATTATCGATAATAATAATACCTGGTATTTGCTAGATACAGAAGAACATGATGTTCAGGATGGTTTATGGTTAATTGATATTGAAGGCATGCACAGCATTAAAAAAATTACAAAAATCCCAGTCAGTAAGATCCGAGTTTGTGATAATGACGTAACTTTTGATTGTGCAATTAATGAAATCAACTTTATTGGTCGCGTTTACCTAATGATTTCCAGGTACTGACACACTTTTCAAGTGTAAATTAATTTACTTAGATGTATAAATCCTATGCTGATGGCAATTCGTTACCTAAAAACGTCCAGATGCAGTGGATTTCATACACAATAGATTCTTTTGCTAGCAATAGCTGATTGTCAACTTATTCCGTTGTTTCTTTATCTTATAGTGCGGCAGACGTTTTTTGTATAGAAAAGAAACGTGATATATTTTGCATAAATTAATAACCAATTAGCCTTGGACATTACGAATACAAAATTAAACATTTAACTAGCCGCACTGCAAATACTAATTTGATCGACAATTTGTTTTATTTACTGGAAAATATTTATATATTGTAGATAACGATATGTTGTAAATTAATGATAACTGTTTCCGTGTGTGGCCTTTCGCCAGCAATCTTGCTGCTTGTTGTTGTTCAACGAATGAAAGTGATACTGGTCTACCACCAATTCGCCCTTGGGCACGAGCCGCTATTAATCCTGCATTCGTTCTTTCAACGATTAATTCCCGTTCCATTTCAGCTAGTGCACTCATAATGTGAAAGAAAAATCGCCCCATAGAAGTGCTGGTATCAATGCTATCAGTCAAGCTTTGAAAATGAATACCGCGTTCACTTAAATCAGAAATTAAAGTTACCATATTTTTTACGCTACGCCCCAATCTATCTAGTTTCCAAACAACTAGAGTGTCACCTTTTTTAAGTTGTTTTAAAGCTCGTTTTAAACCTGGTCTGTTGGATGTTTTTCCACTAATTTTATCCTCAAAAATTTGCTCACAATTTATACTTATCAATGCGTTTCGCTGTAAATCACTGTTTTGGTCATTTGTTGACACCCGAATATAGCCAATCTTCGCCATATGTAACCCTGCCTAATACCAGTATGAGACTATTATTGTCGAAATTATCACGGATTGGCGAGTTTTTAAAAACCTTGGTTTGATAGAAACGATGAATTTGGCGAAAAATGCTCTTCCTAAGGACTCAACTGAATCATTCACATCAGGCAATCACAATATTAAAACAGGTGGAAATTATTCCAGTTTGTCACTAACAAAGGGAGATGGCCGATATGTTTTCATAGAAACTACTTCTCATGAAGAAGGATCTTTTTGTGCAATAGGACATCGTGAGTCTAATTCCTCAAATATAAATGTTGTTCACCTCCCTCGAAAGAGTGGCTATATTGCAATAGCTAATGAACATTATTCTAAATCAGAGTCTGACAGTCGATTTATTCAGTTAAATACCGATACAAAAACATCAGGTTATATATTAGTTAAAACCGCAAACTATTATGATGATCCTAATTCACGTCATTTGGGGCGTTCGGGATTTTTGAGGCCCAATGGAATTGATAATCTGGGGGCATTAGCAATTCATATAGCTCATCCTGACGTTGATAGTCCGCAGCACGCTCGTGGGCTTTCTTTCGGATATGGCGGTTATTCAGAAGCATTCAGCGTTTCTACTTATGCTTTCGATGAAAGTGGTAACTTTAGGGGGAAACGTAAAATATTAACAGAGGATGATATTCTTGTTGGTATTCCACTACCGTGGTCTAAACCAACTGCACCAGCAGGTTATCTTATTTGTAGTGGTCAGCAGTTTGACAAATCTATGTACCCTAAATTAGGGGAAGCATATCCCTCTGGTGCACTCCCTGATCTACGTGGTGAATTTATTCGAGGTTGGGATAATGGGAGAAGTATTGATTCTGGGCGGGAGATTTTATCTCATCAGAATTCAACAAAGTTACCGAATCTTTACACCCATGCAGCCTCTGAAAATATAGGGCTACTGGTATCTCCTCCTATTAATCATTTTTCAAGTAATTATCCATCAGAAATTATGGCTAGTGATTTTGAGGAAGCAGAATTCGGGAGCGGCCAATATTTTTCGACCCCATTAAATCCTACTGGTTCAGTTTCATTATCTACATTTAGAGTACGTCCCCGTAATATCGCATTTAACTATATAGTGAGAGCAGCGTAATGATAACACAGAAACAAAAATATTCCCTAGAACTAGAAACCGCAATATTGGGAAATAATGGATTAGCAACCAAAGCCGGTTGGTTGATAATCTACCATGCAGAGCCTTATTCCAGAGAATTTATTGGTGCCAGACCAGAATATTTAATGGAAGGAGTGGGACTTCCTGCCAATTCTTATCCAGATGCACCACAACTTCCAGATTCTGATGACATGGCTGTTTGCCGCAGCGAAGATAAAAGTTGTTGGCAAATTGTACCTGATTACCGAGGAAAAATAGTTTATAACACACAAACCTTAGCACAATATGAAATTACAGAGTTAGGTGAACTACCAGAATCTCTGACATTCAAACAACCTGTCACTGATTTTGATAAATGGGATGGTAAACAGTGGGTAACTGACAAATATGCAATAAAGGATAGCCAGATTAAACAGGCAGATCAGCAGCGGGTAGCACTATTACGACAAGCGAATGAAACAGTTACATTATTACAACATGCTGTAGATATTGAGTTGGTTTCAGAAAAAGAAAAATTATTGTTGTTAGATTGGAAAAAGTATTTAGTATTGCTTAGCCGGATTGACATTTCATCAGCACCAGATATTAACTGGCCTGAAAAACCAGAATAAATAATAACGGCCTGTTTTTCAGGCCGTAGATTTAAGACTTATAAACTAAATTGTAGGAGTTTATCATTTCTGAAACCATTTTTATATTAAATTAATCAACAGCTTTTTCAGTAAACGTTTTTAATTCTTGAAATAAAAATCTCACAATTAATTTCAGTAATTTATGTATTTATATTTAATTACATGTTGTTGTAATTAAAACATTAACATTCAATGTCTTCTAGTATCCTACAAAAATCACTAATAATAACAAGGAAATTATAGTTGATTGTTTTTAATCATTGGTGTTGTTTTGAATATAGAATGGAAAGTTTTTAAAATTATATAAACAGCCAACTCAATATGGATGGCTATTTATAAATTTCAATGTTAAATTTTAATTAAATTAACAAATCACCACCTTAAAAATGATTAATTTTATTCTGGTTTTTCCGGCCACTTAATATCTTTTGCCGTGGTATCCATTCTATTTAACGCCACGCGATATTTTTTCAACTCCATCAACATTGTTATTTCACTATCAGTAGCAATGCCTAAATCAATAGCATCTTGCAATGGTGAAATTTTAATTGTTGCTTGTTCTAATAAATAATATTTTTGGCGGTGATAGGTTTTATTTTTCTGTTCGATAATGGCTTGCTGATATAATGCTTGAGCTTCTTGAGCACTGAAACCCATTGAGATTAATTGATGGGGTTCAGCTGGCACATTAACATATTCATAGCCATTTTTGTCTATTAATTTATTTAATATTATCATATATCCTCATTACGGTTTCTTTTGATAACGCGCGTCATATTCAAGAGAATAAGGTACTGTATTATCAGTATATTCTTCACCTAATAATGGATCATTGATGGCTAATGATTTCACCATCCACTTCATTTCCCGTTTAATATCTTCACTTGACCATCTATGTATTTCTGCCTCTCCTTCTTCACGTGAATAATGGATTGACTGAAAATTGCTTGTCGTAAAATAGGTTAAACCACCACGTAAATAACAACCACTATAAACGTAACAATCTACAATATCACCGGATTTTACATCACCATAAAGGGGATATTTGCCGTCAATGGGTCTAGCGATGCTTATCATGGCATGATGGATTGCTTTTACCGTTTTACGATAGGTTTGATTTATGCGTTTAATATTAAGATAGCGGGCATCACCTCCCCATGGCACATCTCCTCCTTCTATTTGTACAAGTAGTCCAGCAACATGTGTCACACCTTCACCGAATGGTTTTTTTTCTGCATCATATGGATAGGGTCTATGAAGTGTTAACCAAGAATTCGCTCCGACATTAGGTGGGAGGCTCCACCAAACCGGATAATAGCGTTCAGTACTTAGGCCAGTAAGATCAATCGTGGTGGTATAGCGCGGTTCACTCTGAATATCCGATGCCGTGGGTCTATTGAGCGTGTTATATTCTTGAGCCCAAGGTGTCCACGGTAAATTATGATATTGGCTGCGCGTATATACTCGACTACTGTTATAAACAAAATAACGCTGAATGATCCCTGCAGCCTGTAAAACAACAAGCGAACCAGCAAGCGGTTCAGGGTAGTTAGCACCATTTTGAGCATAAAGATTGTAATCTTGATAATAAACTCCTGGTATTTTGTAGTTATCCAAATTTGCCTTATCACCCAAATAAACCACTTGCCCATTAAAGATATCCTGAGACGTAATATTGATATCCTCAGTCAGAACTTTGCCATTCACTTTCCGGCTATTTTGCACTGCTCCCTGAGCCAAATTCATCGTTTCTATCAAACCAAGGTTTTTAAAAGCTCGCCAACCCGTGATAATTTCGACAATAATAGTCTCATACTGGTATTAGGCAGGGTTACATATGGCGAAGATTGGCTATATTCGGGTGTCAATAAATGACCAGAACTGTGGTTTATGAAAAAATGTGTTGATAAGAGTAAATTATGAACTATTTTGGAGGATAAATTTGTAGTAAAAGCAACCAATTTAAGGTTTAACTTTATACTATACAACAAGCACTAATAAGGTTTCATTTTGCATAAAATCTAAATCTTATTTATCTTAAACTTAATTACGCTAACTACACTCCCAAATAAAGTTTAGGTCAGTTATTTTTAAGATAATCAGAAGTAAAATTAAATATGGACAATAAACCCGCAGTTATAAGCTGCGAGTTCTACTATTAGTAATTGGATATCAACGTCTCTTTTTCTTTCCCTGAACTGCCTTAAAACGCGGATTAGATTTACAAATAACATATAATCGACCACGACGGCTGACGATTTTACAATCCGGATGACGAGTTTTTGCTGTTTTAAGTGAACTTAACACCTGCATTTTTCCATGATCTCTCAATTTATTTATTACCAATAAAACGCCCGAATTTTTTCTGGAATCGCGCAGTACTGCCTTCCTGAGATAAAGTTTTCTGCTTACCCGTATAGAAAGGGTGTGATTCCGATGACACATCAACAGTGACATATGGATACTCTTCCCCATTCAGAGTAATTGTCCGTTCTGTGCGAATCGTGGAGCCAATTGTAAAATAGGCATTAGCACTGGTATCGTGAAATACAACTACCCGATAGTTTGGATGGATATCTGGTTTCATAATTTCGCCAAATTGTAATAATATAACATTACAATGGCGTGATTTATTTTTATCGGCAAGAAAATAATGAGAAATTTTCTCAGTTCAAAAAAAAGCCTCTGTATTTTTAATGTACAGAGGCTTATTTCAACTTCTTACTATAAAACGATTATTCTACAGTCACTGATTTAGCCAAATTACGAGGCTGATCAACATCAGTTCCTTTGATCAGAGCAACATGATAGGAAAGCAATTGCAGTGGTACTGTATAAAATATTGGTGCAATCAGCTCTTCAACATGCGGCAATGGAATAATCTTCATTCCTTCACTATCGGTAAAACCCGCGTCCTGATCAGCAAAAACATATAGCAATCCACCACGGGCACGTACTTCTTCGATATTAGATTTCAGTTTTTCTAGCAGTTCATTGTTCGGTGCTACAATGATAACCGGCATATCTGCATCAATCAGTGCCAATGGCCCATGTTTTAATTCACCGGCAGCATAAGCCTCAGCATGGATATAAGAAATCTCTTTTAATTTCAGAGCACCTTCAACCGCAATCGGATATTGATCACCACGGCCAAGGAATAAAGCGTGGTGTTTGTCAGAAAAATCTTCCGCCAGCACTTCAATAATTTTATCTTTCGATAACATGCCTTCGATACGGCTTGGCAATGCATGTAATGCATGAACAATTTCTTGCTCCTGTTCTGCATCAACACCTTTCAAACGTCCAAGGTAAGCCACCAGCATCAGTAATACTGTCAACTGAGTTGTAAATGCCTTAGTTGAAGCAACACCAATTTCTGCACCAGCTTTGGTCATCAGAGCAAAATCAGATTCACGTACTAATGAAGAACCCGCTACGTTACAGACAGTTAACGATGTGAGATAGCCAAGTTCTTTGGATAAACGCAGTGCTGCTAATGTATCCGCAGTTTCACCCGATTGAGACAATGTGATCAGTAAGCTTCCTGAACGGCGTGCTGATTTGCGGTAACGAAATTCAGAAGCAATTTCCACATCACAAGGAATACCAGCCAATGCTTCAAACCAATAACGGGAAACCATACCTGCGTTATAGGATGTACCACAGGCAACAATCTGAATATGCTCTACTTTAGCTAATAATTTAGCTGCATTAGGGCCAAGTTCAGACAGATCTACTTGTCCATGACTCAAGCGCCTTTCCAAAGTGCTTTTAATTGCCATTGGCTGTTCATAGATCTCTTTTTGCATGTAATGACGGTAGATACCTTTGTCACCAGCATCGTACTGAATATTGGATTCAATCTGTTCCCGTTCAACCGGTTTGCCCTGAGTATTAAAAATACGCACAGTACGACGAGTGACTTCAGCGATATCCCCCTCCTCAAGGAAGATAAAACGACGAGTAACAGGCAATAGCGCCAACTGATCAGACGCCAGAAAGTTTTCTCCAACGCCCAAGCCTATAACTAAAGGACTGCCCGATCTTGCAGCAATTATTGTTCCAGGATCACGGCTATCCATGATGACTGCACCATAAGCACCACGCAACCGAGGAATAACTCGTTGAATAGCTTCCAACAAAGTACCACCTTGTTTTTGTTCCCAATGAACAAGGTGAGCAATAACTTCTGTATCAGTATCCGAGATAAACTGATAACCGAGTGCAATTAATTGAACGCGTAATTCTTCATAGTTTTCAATAATACCGTTGTGAACAACAGCAATATAATCAGATACATGCGGGTGAGCATTTTTCTCGTTCGGTTCGCCGTGTGTAGCCCAACGGGTATGAGCAATACCTGTCCCACCAAGGACTGGCTGCTTATCAACCTCATCAGCAAGTACTTGTACCTTACCGACTTCACGCAGGCGGAACATATTTTTTTCGTTATCAACAACCGCCAAACCAGCGGAGTCGTAACCACGGTATTCCAAACGACGAAGTCCTTCAATCAGGATTTCGGCAATATCTCGTTGTGCTACTGCACCAACAATTCCACACATCAGTTTTATTCCTAAAAATAGGGCTGATGAAAGCCCTTTATATGTCAAGAGCCTGATTGTTTTCCGGTTTTTCCGGTCCCCGAGCCTGTAGAGTGGGGATTATTATTTTATTTTTTTTCCTTCACAGGGCGTTTCCACCCTTGAATATGTGTTTGTTTAGTTCTGCTTACAACCAGCTCATTTTCAGCGATGTTTTTTGTCACTGTTGTCCCCGCTCCGATTGTAGCGCCTTTAGCAACAATCACCGGAGCAACAAGCTGAGTATCAGAGCCAACAAAAACATTGTCACCAATAATGGTCTTAAATTTATTAGCGCCGTCGTAATTACAGGTAATAGTACCTGCACCAATATTTACATCACGACCAATATCTGCGTCGCCAAGATAAGTCAAATGTCCAGCTTTAGAACCTTTACCCAGATAAGATTTCTTCATCTCAACGAAATTCCCTACATGGGCTTTTTCAGCAAGTTTAGAACCGGGACGCAAACGTGCAAAAGGCCCAACAGTACAACCAGTTTCCATTTCAGAATCTTCAACTATTGTATAGGGGCTAATAATAGAATCATCACCAATGATGCAATTCTTCAACACACAACCGGTACCAATCTGTACGTTATTACCAAGGGTTACATTACCCTCAATAATGACATTAGTGTCAATAACCACATCACGGCCATGAATTAATGTACCACGTAAATCAAAACGGGCAGGATCCAACAACATAACACCCGCTAGTAATAATTGTTCCGCTTGCTCAGATTGATAAATCCGTTCAAGAGCGGAAAGTTGAAGACGGTTATTTACACCTTCCATTTCACTCAAGCGAGTTGGATGCACCGCTTCAATTTTTCTACCTTCTTTATAAGCCAACGCAATCACATCAGTAAGGTAATATTCACCCTGAACATTGTTGTTATCCAATTGGGACAACCAACGTTTTAAATCACTACCATTAGCAACCAAAATACCTGTGTTTATTTCATTGATTTTACGTTGTTCTTCAGTCGCGTCTTTTTGCTCAATGATGCCCGTTACTTCTCCGTTTTCACGAACAATACGACCATAACCTGTTGGATTGTCCAAAATTGCTGTCAATAAACCGATACCACCCTCAGGTTTAACAGCGAGTAGGCGTTCAAGGGTATCTGCACCAATAAGCGGTACGTCGCCATACAATATTAAAATATCTTCATCACCAGCGAAATGTGGTGCTGCCTGCTGCATCGCATGACCAGTCCCTAACTGCTCTGCTTGTAATACCCAGTTCAGTGTTTGATCAGAAAGGGTTTGCTCTATCAGGTCACCACCATGTCCATAAACTAGATGAACATTTTTAGCCCCTAATGCCATTGCAGTATCAATCACATGCTGAACCATAGGTTTACCGGCCAGCAAGTGCAGCACTTTAGGGAGATCAGAGTACATGCGGGTTCCTTTACCCGCGGCAAGGATCACAACACTTTTTGCACTGTTAGACATAAGAAACCCGATAACTCCAATTTAAGAGAGAAAAGTAAACCTGCTTATAAGATAAATTACTACATATTTCGCAATACAAAAAAGCCAGTTAGCTCGCACCAACTGGCTTTTTTATTTAACTGCCTATATTACATCGCTTTTTTTGTTAACTCGATTACACGAAGTTTCGCAATCGCTTTAGACAATTCAGCTGATGCCTGAGCATAGTCAACATCACCGTGAGAATTACGGATGTGTTCTTCAGCTTTACGTTTAGATTCCAACGCCTTAGCTTCATCCAAATCTTTACCACGGATCGCAGTGTCAGCCAGTACGATAACGCCGCTCGGTTGTACCTCAAGGATACCCCCAGAAAGGTAAATGACCTCTTCTTCACCGAACTGCTTAACAATACGTACCATGCCAGGTTTTATGGCAGTCAGTAGCGGAGCATGCCCTGGGTAAATACCCAGTTCACCTTCACTACCTGTCACCTGAATTTTCTGTACCAAGCCTTCAAACATCCGGCTTTCAGCACTGACAACATTCAGATGGTAAGTCATTGCAGCCATGTCAACCTCCGGTCAGCCGTATTAAAGTTTCTTCGCTTTTTCCACAGCTTCTTCGATGGTACCTACCATGTAGAATGCCTGTTCTGGTAGGTGGTCATAGTCGCCGTCTAAGATACCTTTAAAGCCACGGATAGTATCTTTCAGGGAAACGAACTTACCTGGTGAACCAGTAAAGACTTCTGCAACGAAGAACGGCTGAGACAGGAAGCGCTGGATCTTACGAGCACGCGCAACTACTAGCTTATCGTCTTCTGACAGTTCATCCATACCCAAGATAGCGATAATATCTTTCAGTTCCTGATAACGTTGCAGGATAGACTGAACGCCACGAGCAACATTATAGTGCTCTTGACCAACAACCAATGGATCGAGCTGACGACTGGTAGAATCCAACGGATCAACCGCAGGATAAATACCCAAAGAAGCAATTTGACGGCTCAGTACTACGGTCGCGTCCAAGTGGGCGAAAGTCGTCGCTGGAGATGGGTCAGTCAAGTCATCCGCAGGTACGTAAACAGCCTGTACGGAAGTGATAGAGCCGGTTTTGGTAGAAGTAATACGTTCTTGCAGAACACCCATTTCTTCCGCCAGAGTTGGCTGATAACCTACCGCAGATGGCATACGACCAAGTAGTGCGGATACTTCAGTACCTGCCAAGGTATAACGATAGATGTTATCAACAAATAACAGAACATCGCGGCCTTCATCACGGAACTTCTCAGCCATTGTTAGACCCGTCAACGCAACACGCAGACGGTTTCCTGGCGGCTCGTTCATCTGACCATATACCAGAGATACTTTATCCAGTACATTAGAGTCAGTCATTTCGTGGTAGAAGTCGTTACCTTCACGAGTACGTTCACCTACACCGGCAAATACAGAGTAACCCGAATGCTCAATCGCAATGTTACGGATCAACTCCATCATGTTTACGGTTTTACCTACACCCGCACCACCAAACAGACCAACTTTACCACCCTTAGCGAATGGACAAATTAGGTCCATTACCTTAATACCGGTTTCCAGTAGTTCTTGAGAGTTAGATAATTCTTCATAGCTTGGAGCCGGACGATGAATAGCCCAACGCTCTTCTTCACCGATATCGCCTTTCATGTCGATTGGTTCACCCAATACGTTCATGATACGGCCCAATGTCGCTTTACCAACCGGAACTTCAATTGGGTGGCCTAAATCAGTGACACTTAAACCACGGCTTAAGCCATCAGAAGTACCCATTGCAATACAACGAACAACGCCGCCGCCCAACTGCTGCTGAACTTCCAGCACCAGCTTAGCTTCGCCGTTTTGAACCTCAAGAGCATCGTATACTTTTGGTACGGTATCTTGAGGGAATTCGACGTCCACCACGGCGCCGATTACCTGGATAATCTTTCCAGTAGCCATCTTGAATCCTCTACGTAATTCATAAACCTAGCTGTTAAACCGCGGAAGCACCCGAGACAATCTCGGTCAGCTCCTGAGTTATGCTGGCCTGACGAGCTTTGTTATAAACCAACTGCAACTCTTTGATCAGGCTGCCACCATTATCAGTTGCGGCTTTCATCGCCACCATTCGTGCGGCCTGTTCACTAGCCAGGTTTTCAACGACGCCCTGATAAACCTGCGATTCTACATAACGACGCAGCAGTATATCTAGCAACGCCTTAGGATCAGGTTCGTATAAATAATCCCAGGATTTCTTCTTCAGTGTTTCATCATCTCCGGCAGGCAGAGGTAATAACTGAGTAATAGTCGGTTCCTGGGACATTGTATTGATGAACTTGTTTGTCACCACATACAGTTTATCCAGACGTCCCTCATCGTATGCCCGCAGCATGATATTCACTGGCCCGATCAATTCAGACAGTGAAGGGTTATCTCCCATGCCTGTTACCTGAGCAACAACGTTACCCCCAACAGAAGCAAAGAAAGAGGTAGCCTTAGAGCCGATAAGCGCCAGCTCACACTGGACATCTTTATCAGACCAGTCTTTCATTTCTGAAAGCAGTTTTTTGAACAGATTAGTATTCAAACCACCGCACAAGCCACGATCGGTAGAAACAACCAGATACCCGACACGTTTGGTTTCACGCTCTTCAAGGTACGGATGTTTATATTCCAGATTACCTAACGCAAGGTGACCAATCACGCTGCGTATGGTTTCTGCATAAGGACGGCTGGCCGCCATGCGATCCTGCGTTTTACGCATTTTGGACGCAGCAACCATCTCCATCGCTTTAGTGATTTTTTGCGTGTTTTGCACGCTGGCGATCTTGGTACGTATCTCTTTTGCGCCGGCCATTCCTGATTCTCCTCATTAACCAGACGGCCCATGTTTAATTAAACCGGGCCGAATAGTGTTACCAGGACTGAGTTGCCTTGAAGGAATCCAGCAGAGCTTTCAGCTTTGCTTCGATCTCTTCGTTGTAACCACCAGACTGGTCAATCTCTTTTAGAAGATCAGCATGTTCACGGTTGGCATATGCAAGCAACGCAGATTCGAAATCAATAACCTTAGCAATTTCGATATCTTCCAGATAACCACGTTCCGCAGAAAACAGAGACAATGACTGCTGTGCAACAGACATTGGCGCATACTGTTTCTGTTTCAGCAATTCAGTTACTTTTTGACCATGATCCAACTGCTTACGGGTTGCATCATCAAGGTCAGAAGCAAACTGAGAAAACGCTGCCAGTTCGCGATATTGAGCCAGAGCAGTACGAATGCCCCCAGACAGTTTCTTAACGATTTTAGTCTGAGCAGCGCCACCTACACGGGATACGGAAATCCCTGGGTTAACTGCTGGACGAATCCCCGCATTGAACAAACTAGATTCCAAGAAAATCTGACCATCAGTAATTGAAATAACGTTTGTTGGTACGAATGCTGATACATCACCTGCCTGAGTTTCAATGATAGGCAGGGCCGTCAGAGAACCGGTTTTACCTTTCACTTCACCATTGGTGAATTTTTCCACATATTCAGCATTAACACGTGCAGCACGTTCCAGCAGACGAGAGTGCAGATAGAAAACGTCACCTGGGAATGCTTCACGTCCTGGCGGACGACGGAGCAACAGAGAAATTTGACGATAAGCTACAGCCTGCTTAGACAAATCATCATAAACAATCAGCGCATCTTCACCGCGGTCACGGAAGTATTCGCCCATTGCACAACCCGAATATGGTGCCAGGTATTGTAATGCCGCAGATTCTGAAGCAGTCGCAACAACCACAATAGTATTGGCAAGAGCACCATGCTCCTCTAATTTACGAACAACGTTCGCAATAGTAGAAGCTTTCTGACCAACTGCGACATAGACACATTTTATGCCTGAGTCACGTTGGTTAATGATTGCGTCAATAGCCAGTGCTGTTTTACCCGTCTGACGGTCACCGATAACCAGTTCACGTTGACCACGACCGATAGGGATCATAGCGTCAACGGATTTATAACCAGTTTGTACCGGCTGATCAACAGATTGACGATCAATAACACCAGGAGCGATCATTTCAACAGCAGAGAAACCATCATGCTCAACAGGGCCTTTACCATCAATTGGCTCACCCAGCGTGTTTACTACACGACCAAGCAGACCACGACCAACAGGTACTTCAAGAATACGGCCTGTACATTTGACCTTCATACCTTCTGCTAAGTCAGCATACGGACCCATTACAACCGCACCTACGGAGTCACGCTCCAAGTTCAATGCGATTGCATAACGATTGCCAGGCAGTGCGATCATCTCACCCTGCATAACTTCGGCTAAACCGTGAATACGAATGATACCGTCGTTAACGGATACAATCGTACCTTCATTGTGAGCTTCACTCACTACATTGAACTGAGCAATGCGCTGCTTGATCAGTTCGCTGATTTCGGTGGAATTCAGTTGCATATGCTCCAGTCCCCTTAAGACTGCAAGACGTCTGTTAAGCGATCTAAACGGCCACGAATACTGCCATCGATCACCAAATCACCTGCGCGGACAACCACACCAGCAATAACAGACTTATCAATTTTGCAATTCAGCTTAACTTTGCGTGACAGACGTTTTTCCATCGCTACAGAAATTTTAGCCAGCTGTTGTTCTCTCAGTTCGGTGGCAGAAATCACTTCAACATCAACGGTTGATTCAAGTGATGCACGCAATTGAATAAATTGCTGCAAAACTTCCGGCAATGCCAATAAGCGACCGTTTTCTGCCATAACACGAATAAAGTTCTGAGCATGTTCATCGACCTGTTCACCGCAAATTGCGATAAAGGTATTAGCTAATGTTTCCGATGCCAATGAACCAGAAAGCAGCTCACCAACTTGCTCATTACGAGTCACCTCAGCTGTGAACGCCAGCATATTCTGCCATTGTTCAAGCGATTGTTTTTCCACAGCAAAGTCAAAAGCTGCTTTGGCGTAGGGGCGAGCTACAGTAGCAAATTCAGACATGCCCCTCCCTCCTTACAGTTCAGCGACCAGTTTATCAACGATGTCGCTATTAGCAGCTTCATCCACGGAACGTTCGATGATTTTCTCGGCACCTGCGATAGCCAACATAGCGACCTGCTTACGCAACTCTTCCCGAGCACGCTTACGCTCGGCATCAATTTCTGCCTGAGCTTGCGTTACGATTCTGTTACGTTCCTGCTCAGCTTCCGCTTTTGCATCATCAAGGATCTGGGCTTTTTGTTTATTAGCCTGTTCAATGATGACCTGAGCTTCCACTTTCGCTTTCTTCATTTGGTCGGTCGCATTGGCTTGCGCTAAGTCCAGGTCCTTTTTGGCACGTTCCGCAGAAGATAAACCGTCAGCAATTTCTTTTTGACGTTTTTCTATGGCCGCCATGATCGGTGGCCATACGAACTTCATACAGAACATAACAAACAAGACAAACGCAATGGCCTGGCCGAGGATTGTTGCATTAATATTCACAGCACAATACCTCTTTTAAAATTAATGAGTTGACGTAGTTTCAGATTATTTCTACAAACTACGCGACAGCAAACATTACGTACAAGCCAAGGCCCACAGCAATCATTGGGATGGCGTCAACCAGACCCATAACGATAAAGAACTGTGTACGCAGAAGAGGGATTAAATCTGGCTGACGAGCAGCGCCTTCCAAAAATTTACCTCCGAGGATGCCGATACCGATCGCAGCACCGATTGCCGCTAGGCCCATCATTACAGCGGCAGCCATGTACAGCAGATCCATATTCAGGTTTTCCATGACAGTCTCCAGTTTGTTTCAGTTAAAACACAGTTAGTTATTGTGGTAAAAAATTAATGTTCTTCAGATGCCATCGACAGATAAACAATCGTCAGAACCATGAAAATAAAGGCTTGTAACGTAATAATCAGTATGTGGAAAATAGCCCAAGGCAGGCTGAGTAACCACTGCGACCACCACGGTAACAGACCAGCTATAAGAATAAAGATCAATTCACCCGCATACATGTTACCAAACAGTCGCAGACCGAGTGATACCGGTTTTGAAAGCAGGCTAACTCCTTCCAGAATTAAGTTAATTGGAATAAACAGTGGATGATTAAAAGGCTGTAAAGTCAGCTCTTTTGTAAAACCACCAATCCCTTTCATCTTAATGCTGTAGTAGAGGATGAGGACAAAGACACCAATAGCCATCGACAAGGTAACACTGACATCTGCTGTTGGCACGACACGCAGAGCAGGTAAACCAAAGAAATGTTCACCGATATAAGGGAGAAAATCGATTGGCAATAAGTCCATCACGTTCATTAATAACACCCAAACGAACACTGTCAGTGCCAAGGGGGCAATAACCTTGCTCTTGCCGTGATACATATCACGAACGCTGTTATCAACAAAACCCATGATCAATTCTATAGCAGTCTGAAGTTTGCCAGGTACGCCACTGGTGGCATTAACCGCAACCTTTCTGAATACATACAGAAATAAAATCCCTAATACGACTGAGAAAAAAAGCGAGTCAATGTTCAACGTCCAGAACGTTGCAGAACCACCAGAGTTGGGATCGACCAACTCAAAGGTACGTAGGTCCAACTGAAGGTTATTCAGGTGGTGGCCTATGTAGTCCCTTGCAGTTGAAACTTCTCCTGATGCAGACATGATGCCTCTTACCCTTTTATTGTTGAAAACCTAATCGTTTATCACAGCAGGTGCGATAATTTGCACAATCAGCACCGCTAAATAAGCTAAACCTAGTGGTGCAAACGCCGCTTTAAACACGCCTAAAGCAACAACCAGCACAGCTATTGTAATAATAACTTTCAACCCTTCGCCAACAGCGAAAGACCACGCAATACGTACAGGAACCTCTTCTTCTTTTGCTTTTTGAAAACTGGCAAACAGCATGAATATGGCATTAGGTAACCAACATGCTAACCCACCAGCAAAAGCAGAAGCGCCCCATTCTATACTTTTGGTGCAAAAAGCCACACTGAGAACAACAAAAGTCATTAACTGCAAAAAAAGCAGCTTCAGTGCAATTTTACCGCTGTAAAGGGATACAGACATGACTTTTGTTTTCTCCCCTTGCACGCCTTGCATATCAGGTTTTGCTAAATGTTGTATAAAACTGCCTTTGCTTAAGAGTGTCAAGTGACAAAAACGTGCAAATTATACGGGCCACCAAAATGAATTCAATCTATAAGTAGCGAAAAGGTGAACAATTATTTAAATTTTTTATTTTAGTGCCCGATTGCAAGCTAATGATTGTGCTGATTTCTTGTTTTTAATAATTTCATACATTTCAGGCACAAATGTGATTTAAATCACATAAATTTTTTATTTGTTAATTATATTTAACATTCACAGTAAATGAAAATAAAATACATTAATAATAAAATCAATTGGTTAATTTAATTCCATACAAAAGAGTGATTATATTATTGACTTAAATTCCCAAGCTAATTTTTAGCTAGTTTAAAAAAGTGGATCTGATGAAAAAATGCTTTATCTGATTTTTAAAGGTTCAACTATCTTAATATCAAGATAACGTTATTTTTATGTAATAACTCGGTAAATTAAAGCTGAAACGATGCAAACCATAATTAACGATGCTGACTACAGTATAATTGTGCTCAACATCACTAATTATTTATAACTTTATTGACAAATAACAAAATTAGTTTGATTTAAGGATAACCAAATGACGTTGCCCTTCCAGTTCAGGAACATTTAATTTAATAACCGAATCGATAGAAATTCCAAAAGGCAAGATAGTCAGTTCCTCTTCTGGAAGCACACCTTTAAGTGCATAGAAACGTCCATGAATAGGCTCAGGCAAATGACTACACCAAGAGACCATATCTTTTAACGAAGCAAAAGCACGGCTTATTACGCCATCAAAAGGTGGTTCAGAAGAATACGCTTCAACCCTACTTTGTACTGGTTCGATATTTACCAAATCAAGTTCATGCTGAACCTGACGCAAAAATCTCACTCTTTTGCCTAAACTATCCAGCAATGTGAAATGAGAATCTGGACGAACAATAGCTAACGGAATACCTGGCAACCCCGGGCCCGTGCCCACATCAATAAAACGATGGCCTTGCAGATAAGGGCTGACAACAATACTGTCCATGATATGACGCACCAGCATTTGTTCTGGCTCACGTACTGATGTGAGATTGTAAGCCTTATTCCACTTATTGAGCATATCAACATAGGCTACAAGCTGCTGTTTTTGCTGTAGTGACAGTTCTATTCCTGCTTTGGTCAGCAACAATTCTAGTTTGTTAAGCATAATCAAGATCCTCTCAGGAGCTGCGGCGCAATAATCCTTGTTTTTTCAACCACACAAGTAAAATTGAAATTGCCGCAGGTGTTACCCCTGAAATACGTGAAGCCTGACCAATTGAACTCGGTTTATGATCATTGAGTTTAGCGACAACTTCATTGGAAAGACCGCTGATTTGGCGGTAGTCGAGATCGACTGGTAATGATGTGTTTTCATTACGTAGCTGCTTTTCGATTTCTTCCTGCTGACGGGCAATATATCCCTCGTATTTGACCTGAATTTCAACTTGATCAGCGGCTTGTGGTTCTTCAAGACTTGGAGAAAACAGGGGCAATGAGGTCAAAAGTTTATAGTTCATTTCAGGACGACGTAGTAGATCTTCACCATTAGCTTCTTTCGACAATGGCATTTTCAATATATTGTTTATATCATTAAGATTATTTGAATTAGGGTGAATCCAAATATTACGTAAACGCTGGCGTTCTTGTTCAACCATTTCCAATTTACGGCAATAATGTTCCCAACGTGAATCATCTACCAGACCTAACTCACGGCCTTTTTCTGTTAAACGCAGGTCTGCATTATCTTCACGTAACATTAAGCGATACTCGGCTCGTGAAGTAAACATACGGTACGGCTCTTTAGTCCCTAAAGTACATAAATCGTCAACTAAAACGCCAATATAAGCTTGATCACGGCGAGGGAACCAACTTTCTTCTTCTGAAGCGTAACGAGCTGCATTAAGGCCTGCCAAGAGTCCTTGAGCAGCCGCTTCTTCATAACCCGTCGTGCCGTTGATTTGTCCAGCAAAAAATAGACCGTGGATAAATTTACTTTCTAATGTTTGTTTCAGATCTCTTGGATCGAAGAAATCGTATTCTATTGCATAACCAGGACGAATAATTCGAGCATTTTCCATTCCTTTCATGGAGTGAACAATTTGCATCTGTACGTCAAACGGTAAGCTGGTAGAAATACCGTTTGGATAGATTTCATTACTAGTCAATCCTTCAGGTTCAAGGAAGATCTGGTGGGCATCACGATCCGCAAAACGCATGACCTTATCTTCGATTGAAGGGCAGTAGCGAGGACCGATCCCTTCAATGATCCCCGTATACATTGGGCTACGATCTAAATTATTGCGGATCACATCGTGGGTTTTTTCATTCGTATGGGTGATGTAACACGGTATTTGTTGTGGATGTTGCTTCACATTTCCAAGGAAAGAGAATACTGGCGTTGGATTATCACCTAGTTGTTGTGTTAGCTGACTAAAATCGATAGTTCTGGCATCAATACGTGGTGGTGTTCCTGTTTTTAATCTGTTTACACGTAAAGGCAATTCACGTAAGCGCTGTGCCAACGAAATGGCTGGGGGATCACCAGCTCTTCCACCACTATAATTTTCCAAACCAATGTGGATCTTACCGTCAAGAAATGTTCCTACAGTCAAAACAACAGCTTTAGCTCTGAACTTAAGGCCCATGCGTGTTACTGCGCCAGTAACGGTGTCATTTTCAACAATGAGATCTTCTACAGGTTGTTGGAAGATCATTAGATTAGGTTGGTTTTCCAATGCCATGCGTACAGCTTGACGATAGAGAACCCTATCTGCTTGGGCACGTGTTGCACGAACTGCGGGCCCTTTGCTGGCATTTAAAGTTCTAAATTGGATACCAGCTTGATCAGTCGCTTTAGCCATTAAGCCACCAAGCGCATCAATTTCTTTAACCAGATGCCCTTTACCGATTCCACCAATGGCTGGGTTACATGACATTTGGCCCAAAGTGTCAATATTGTGGGTCAGCAATAGGGTTTGACGACCCATACGAGCGGCTGCCATAGCCGCTTCGGTACCGGCGTGACCACCACCGATAATGATGACGTCAAATTGTTCTGGATAAAACATGGTGATGAACCTTTAGTTATAAAAATGCTCAGTGTTGCATTAAGGGAGGAGAATTCTACTCAAGTTTCGGTGATAGACCAAGTGGGTGAGATCACCGGTAATTAAAAGAAGATCTTTTTTATTTAAAGATCTGTTTATTAGATCTTTTATTAGGATCATGATCTTTTGTGGATAAGTTATTTTTCCTTAGAAAGATCATAAAGCTGTAAAGGATCATTTGTTGTGAATGATCCGTGATCCCACAAGGTATAAACTGGGATCTAAATCGGTAGTTATTCACAAGGTGATCATTGTCATATAGTTATACTATGGATAACTACGGGTTAACCCCGGCTTTTTAGATGAGTTATCCACAATCGTTTGCTGTTTTTTTGTTCTTATTAGAGTGTGTTTGCCCAATATTTAACCCATTCTCCTGCTGGATCTTCAGGGATCTCATGTTGTTGAATATCAATTTCCAGACGATCGCCGAGACGTTTAGCACCATTTTCTATCAATAGTTGGTCAAATGATCTTATTGCACCGCAAAAAGTATCGTATTCGGAACTACCAAGGCCAACAGCACCAAACGTTACCTTGCTGAGATCGGGTTTTTGGTCAGAAATTTCTGCGGCCAATGGTTGTATATTTTCTGGCAATTCTCCTGCTCCATGTGTGGATGTGACGACTAGCCAGATTCCTTCCTGAGGAAGTTCATCTAAGGAGGGGCCATGTAGCATTTCAGTGGAAAAACCAGCATCTTCCAGAATTTCAGCCATATGTTCAGCTACATATTCGGCACTGCCCATTGTGCTGCCGCTGATTAAGGTAATAGTAGCCATAGTGATCCCAACAGATTTTAAGAGTCGCTATTGTACGCTGTGAATCTGTTGGGATCTACCTGTGGATAATATGGTTATAACAAATTTTATGTTATGGCTTGATTGTCCGCATAATCGGGTTTTGTAAGGAGATCAGGGTTTCTGTTGATTGAATTTCATCGATAGTCTGTATTTTGTTGATAAGTACATCTTGAAGGGATTCAATTGAACGGCACATAACTTTAATAAAGATGCTGTAGTGGCCTGTTGTGTAGTAAACCTCAACTACTTCATCCAGGTTGTCTAGTTTTTTTAGAGCTGATGGGTAATCTTTAGCACTCTTGAGAATAATGCCAATAAAGCAACACACATCATAACCAAGTTGTTTCGTGCTGATATCGACTCTGGTACCGGTAATGATTCCTGCTTGCTTCATTTTTTCCACGCGAACGTGAATTGTTCCCGGACTGACAGCAAATTTCTTTGCTAGTTCGGCATAAGGTGTACGTGCGTTGTCCATTAAAGCGTGAAGTATGTCACGGTCTAGATTGTCGATCTGATAAATTTCTGCCATTTTCAGCGCCTTTTTTTAATGAATTTTCATTTTTTTAATCTTAAAAATGAATTTTATGAATCATAAAGTCTATTTTTATTAAAGTATATTGAATTTATCCCTCATTTTATTGCTTAATGTTTCCAACAGGACATCAGGGTCACCTAAAAAATTAGAGAATAACATTATGAAAAAGTCGTTTATTGAAAAGCAGCAACAAATCAGTTTTGTTAAATCCTTCTTTTCCCGTCTGCTGGAAAGCAAACTGGGTCTGATTGAAGTACAGGGACCAATCCTAAGTTGTTTGGGAGATGGTATTCAGGACAACTTGTCCGGCCATGAAAAAGCTGTTCAGGTGAAAGTAAAAACTTTACCGGATTCAACTTTCGAAGTCGTACATTCGTTGGCTAAATGGAAACGTAGGACACTGGGTCGTTTTGGCTTTCAGCCTGAACAAGGGCTTTACACTCACATGAAAGCATTGCGTCCAGATGAGGATCGCTTAACACCAATTCACTCTGTTTATGTTGATCAATGGGATTGGGAAAAAGTGATGGAAGATGGGCAACGCTCACTTGCTTATCTTAAACAGACAGTAGGTAAAATCTACGAAGCAATAAAAGAAACAGAAAAAGCTGTCAACAAAGAGTTTGGTCTGGCACCGTTCCTGCCAGATCAAATTCACTTTGTTCATAGCGAAACGCTTCTGAGCCGTTATCCGGATCTGGATGCAAAAGGCCGTGAACGGGCTATTGCTAAAGAATTGGGTGCTGTTTTCCTCATTGGTATTGGTGCGAAATTATCTGATGGTCAATCTCATGATGTGCGTGCGCCTGATTATGATGACTGGACGACACCAAACAGCGATGGTTTCGTTGGTCTAAATGGCGACATCATTGTCTGGAACCCTGTTTTGGAAGATGCGTTTGAGATCTCTTCTATGGGTATCCGTGTTGATGCAGAAGCATTGGAGCGCCAGTTAGCTCTGACTAGTGATGAAGAGCGTTTACAATATGATTGGCATCAGGCGTTACTCAAAGGCGACATGCCGCAGTCGATTGGTGGCGGTATTGGTCAATCCCGCTTAGTGATGTTACTGCTGCAAATGAAACACATTGGTCAAGTTCAGTGCAGTATCTGGTCACCTGAAGTACGCGAAACTGTAGAAGATATGCTTTAATTCAAGTTAGTGACGCCATTTTCGCAGTAAACGGCTTTTAAGTCCGGTATCAAAGTGCCAGATATGATCAAATATCCGCATAATATCGGGCTTACCATATTGGGACATGGAGACCGCATGGAAGCGGTATTGCTGATGCAGTTGCAGATTTTTTATCTGATGGATTAGTGAGTTCGGCAGACGCTGGGCAATGAAATCTGAGATAACAACAGCATCAGCATTTTTCCAACATTTTTCTTTCATTTTTTCTATTGTGCTTGTCAGACAGAAAGCGAGATCTGTCCCTCCTTTGAAAGTTTGGCTGAGAAAACGAGTAGCTTGCTCCAGACCATCTGGTGAAGATAGTTCATAGTGCACAATTCCCGTTGTAAATAGCATGATATGACAGTTGCGATTATCAGCTAGAGCAATGCGTAACAGTGCCAGACAAAAAGCTTTGGCACATTTTTCATTGAATTTCCCCATAGAACCGGAAGTATCTACACAAATAATAAATGGTCCTTGAGGTTTTTCTTCCTGGCTATAATGAGTGACTGGCTGTAATGTTGTTTTTTCTCGCCAGTTATCACCTTGTAAGCGATAGGTCAGGAGTTTTTTTTCCACTAATTTGCGATAAAACTCATATTCCAGATCTTCAATTCCTAATATTGCTAATTCTATTGGTAATAGGCGCAGAATATCATCACTTTGTCCGATACCATTTACCTGTTCAGGAATGATGTCGGGTGTTCGCTCGATTGTAGTAACTGGTTCGAAAAAATGGTTTTCTTGTGGTTTTGATTTTACAGATTGGCTGCGTCCAAGTAATTGAGCTAATTTTTTCAGTTCCGGCTGTTGGTGAAGAAATTCACTATAGTGGATCAATAACTGCTTATCATTTTGAGAATGATTTAACTGACTTTTGCTCATATCCCATAATCGCCCCGCTGCCCTATCATTTTCACTAAAAACAGGATCAAGATTACCGCTTAGTGTCAGCTTTTGTTGCAGTTCTGCCAGTAATTGCTCTTTTTCTTGCTCCAGCAATTGCTTATGGAAGGTTGTAGTTTGCAGGATCAAACTGATCCTCCATCGTTGAATAAATAGGGTTTGTAGTGTATTTGAATCAGCAATGGTGTTGGTTGCGAGTTTCTGTGCTTCTTCACTAAAAGGGGATTCAATTCGGTTCAGCGTTTCTAAAATATCGGGAAGTTTAAGGTAAAAATAATTTGTATTGGCAGACAGTATTTGTTGATATAACTGAAATTCTTCTGCCAGAGTTACAGGAATGAGCGCTTCTTTAATCCTTTGCTGTAAATCGTGTTTCCAGCCAGGGATATCTTTTAATAGTGCACGTTTCAAGCGAGGATGTTTTTCAAAAAAGATAGCTAACTGAGGTGAAGCTAAAAGCGTTAATATGATCTCTTCTATCATCTCTCCTTCGTTTATTGACAGTAAGAGATCAAGGGTTGTCAAACTAATCATTTAATTAGCTGCCTATTTTTATTTTCAACTGCTTAATTTTATCTGATAACTGGATAAAGCTTTGCTCTATCGTAGCAAGCCAATGACTTTCAATAAATAAACATGGCTGATGCTGATTAAACAATTGGTGTTGGTGATGGATTTCTTGATTAAATTTTTCTAATCTTTCCTGCCACTCGTTGTTTTCTTCATTTTGCTGATGTTGATGATCTGGTAAATATAGCGTGGATGAACGGCGGCTGATATCAAAAATCTCTGGCTGATGTGCTGAATTAACTTCGGCTGCTATATTTTGTGGAAAACCAATGCCGTTCAGACGTGCTGATAATTCTCTGCCTTTGTTTATCCAGATATTCAACGCTTTTTTTTCCAATTCAATAAAATTAACTTTAATATCATGGAGATGAAGAGGTGTATGCAGGAATAGAATCAATTTTTCTTCATTGATATGATCGGGTAGAGAATATTGTATTTTACGTCCAAACAGACGGGTTTGTTTTTCCAGCTTTAACGCCTGCTGATCATTTTTATCCTGACAGGCTTGAGTCCATTGGTGATAAAGCGAATCAATTTGTTGAGATAATATTCTTTGCCTATATGCTTGTTCGGTCATCAGAGTATTCAAGTATTGGGGTAATAATTTAAAAGAGTGAAGATCATGCCACAGGCAATCTTTCAGTAATATTAAATCAAGAGGTGATATCTCTTTTCTGCCATTGAAGAAAGCACTTGCTTGTAATAAATGAATGGCTTTCTTCCAGCGCCTGTCTGAAACGTAAGGTGAATGTTCTGTTGCATCAAGTTGCTGACGTAGATGATAAATAATATCAAAACAACTGTCTGGTAAAACTATTTTATCAATCTCTTTTTGCCATTGATGGAATTCTTCACTTGTTATTTGAATGTTTGCCGGAACAGGGTTATCATTTTCATTTTTGTGGCTAGAGAGTAACGCTCGGAAATTCTTCTTTTCTTGAATTTTATCCAGCCAGATACGAATTAGCATTCTGTCATAAAGCGCCTCCAGACTGTTATCTGCTTCAGGTAGCTCATTGGATGCAGTTATAAGTAATCGCATTGGAATTTTATCTTCTGTATCCCCATTTCTGAATTTTCTTTCATTAATTGCAGTCAGTAGGGTATTAAGAATTGCCGGGCCGGCTTTCCATATTTCGTCAAGGAAGACAATTTCAGTTTCAGGTAAGTATCCGTTGGTTAGACGTTGATAACGTCCTTCTTCCTTCAGTGCC
Organism: Photorhabdus laumondii subsp. laumondii; assembly: GCF_003343245.1. Taxonomy (NCBI): domain Bacteria; kingdom Pseudomonadati; phylum Pseudomonadota; class Gammaproteobacteria; order Enterobacterales; family Morganellaceae; genus Photorhabdus; species Photorhabdus laumondii. Next base: position 49,736 of record NZ_CP024901.1, read on the forward strand.
TGAATAGAGAGAGGGCCGAAAATTTCTTCAGGGGTTGAAAAGCGAGTCATTAGATATTCAAATGCTCTGGCATCACGAAATGCAAATTTCAATCGGCGGGCTATCAAACTTTTTGCGATGCCTGGAGGACCAAGTAGAAAAACACTTTCCCCACACAATGCCGCTAGCAAACATAAACGAATAGTCTGTTGTCTTTCATACAGACCACTTTCCAGATAATGACTTAAGCAAACTATTTTTTCTGCTAACAACATGATTCTTACCAATATTATCTGTTGGATTAGATAAAACCTAATTAACCTTCTCCATAGATTTTAATCATTATTTGTTGATATAGACAATATTTACCTTAAAAATCGATTCAGCGTCAAATATTCAATAAGTTAACGTTTTTTTTCGTTTCTTTTATTATCGAAACGTTTCGATAGTGATCACATTTTTGTATCACTAATGTTGCATTTTAAATATTACTTTCTATATTACTAAATAGCGAAACGTTTCGCTAATGGAATAAAAAAATGAAAAAAGGTGTATTACTTAATTCTGAAATTTCAGCCGTAATTTCTCAGCTAGGGCATACTGACCAGATTACAATTGGTGATGCTGGATTACCAATTCCTTCTTTAGCCCAGCGGATTGATTTAGCGCTAACCCAGGGAATTCCCAGTTTTATATCCGTTCTTAATGTTGTTACACAAGAAATGCAGATTGAAGCTGCATTCTTAGCTGAGGAGATCATTGGCCATAATCCTTTAATACATCAATTAATATTAACTCAAATTAAAGAGCTTGAGAAACAGCAAGGGAATTCAATTACTGTAGATTATATTAGTCATAATGTGTTGAAAGAAAAAACAAAACATAGCCGAGCAGTGATTCGCACAGGAGAGCATTCTCCTTATGCCAATATTATCCTTGGTGCTGGTGTGACTTTCTGAGGTGATTATGCAGCCTGTACTGGAACTAAAAGGAATTAGTAAATCTTTTCCTGGTGTCAAAGCATTATCTGGTGCGGCATTACGTGTTTATCCAGGTAAAGTGATGGCACTGGTGGGAGAGAATGGTGCAGGTAAGTCCACGATGATGAAAGTGTTGACTGGGATATATACCAGAGATACAGGCACAGTTCATTATTTAGGAAAAGAAGTGATTTTTTCTGGCCCTAGATCCTCTCAGGAAGCGGGGATCGGGATTATCCATCAGGAATTAAATCTTATTCCCCAACTGACTATTGCTGAAAATATTTTCCTGGGACGCGAATTTGTTAATAAATTCGGTGCAATTGACTGGAGAAAAATGTATCAGGAAGCCGATCGCCTGTTAAAAAAATTGAATCTGAGTTACAGCAGTCACCGTTTAGTCGCTGAACTTTCTATCGGTGATCAACAAATGGTTGAAATTGCTAAGGTGCTGAGTTTTAAATCCAAAGTTATCATTATGGATGAGCCGACGGATGCGCTGACTGATACAGAAACTGAATCATTATTTCGCGTAATATATGAACTAAAATCTCAGAGATGTGGCATTGTTTATATCTCCCATCGTTTGAGAGAAATTTTTGAAATTTGCGATGATGTAACGGTATTTCGTGATGGACAATTTATTGGTGAAAAGTCAGTAAAAGAGCTAAAAGAAGAGACTCTGATTGAAATGATGGTTGGGCGAAAACTGGAAGATCAGTATCCTCGCCTGAATTTACCTCGGGGTAAAAAACGACTTGAAGTTAAGCAGATTTCTGGCCCCGGTGTGACAAATGCCAGTTTTTCCCTTTATAGCGGGGAAATTTTGGGTATATCAGGGCTAATGGGGGCTGGCCGCACTGAATTGATGAAAATTATTTATGGTGCGTTGCCAAAAACTCAGGGGCAAATCACACTGGATGGAACCCCCATTGTAATTCGTAACCCTCAGGATGGGTTAGCTTGTGGGATTGTTTATATTTCAGAAGATCGTAAACGTGATGGCTTAGTTTTGGGAATGTCAATCAAAGATAATATGTCTCTTACTGCCTTGCGTTATTTCAGTAACCGGTTAGGTGGTCTTAATCATAAAGAAGAACAGAATGCAGTTAGTGACTTTATTAAATTGTTTAGTATCAAGACACCTTCAATGGGACAAGTTATTGGTTTACTTTCTGGTGGTAATCAGCAAAAAGTAGCTATTGCCCGTGGATTAATGACCAGACCAAAAGTTCTTATTCTGGATGAACCTACGCGTGGTGTAGATGTTGGTGCAAAAAAAGAAATTTATCAGTTAATTAATCAATTCAAGAAAGAGGGGTTAAGCATTATTCTCGTTTCTTCTGAAATGCCAGAAGTGATAGGAATGAGTGATCGTATTTTGGTTATGTGTGAAGGCCAGATCAGTGGAGAATTTTTTGCTGAACAGGCAACTCAAGAAATTTTGATGGCAGCGGCTGTAGGCAAACAATATGGAGCGATTCAGGAGTAATTCAGTATGAATTCTAATATATCACCGACATTTAAACGTTGGTTTACTAAAGAGTGGTTACTGAAACAAAAGTCACTGATTGCGTTGCTAGTGCTGATAGCAGTAGTTTCTTCTCTTAGCCAAAACTTTTTCACTTTAAATAACTTGTTTAATATTCTGCAACAAACATCAGTCAATGCCATTATGGCCGTTGGGATGACATTGGTTATCCTGACATCAGGTATTGACCTGTCTGTTGGTTCATTGCTTGCGTTAACAGGTGCAATAGTAGCTTCATTGGTTGGTACGGAAGTTAATGCTCTGGTGGCTATCGTGAGTGCTTTGGCTTTAGGTGCTGCAATTGGTGCTTGTACAGGAATAATAATTGCTAAAGGTAAAGTACAGGCTTTTATTGCCACTCTAGTCATGATGTTATTACTTCGTGGAATAACCCGTGTCTATACTGATGGTAGTCCAATAAATACAGGATTCAGTGATAATGCCGATCTGTTTGGCTGGTTTGGTATTGGTCGCCCACTGGGAATTCCTACTCCAGTATGGCTGATGTTGATAGTTTTTGTTATCACATGGTATATCCTGCATCACACCCGTTTAGGTCGTTATATTTATGCCTTGGGGGGGAATGAATCGGCTACCCGTTTATCTGGTATCAATATCGATAAAATTAAAATTATCGTTTACTCCTTATGCGGTTTCCTGACGGCATTGGCAAGTATTATTGAAGTTGCTCGTCTTTCTTCTGCTCAACCTATGGCGGGGGGAGGTTATGAATTAGATGCTATTGCTGCCGTAGTTCTGGGAGGAACTCGCCTGGCTGGTGGTAAGGGGTTAATTATTGGTACTTTGATTGGTGCACTAATCCTCGGTTTTTTAAATAATGGCTTAAACTTATTAGGTATTTCTTCTAACTATCAGATGATTGTTAAAGCAATTGTAATATTGTTGGCAGTTCTGGTTGATAACAAAAGTGGTAAATAACCTCACCCTACAGGAAATAACACGATGAAAGTGAAGAAATTAGTAACAATTTTATCTGCTGTTGCGCTAAGTATGACTGTAAGTGTAAATGCATTGGCGAAAGACACTATCGCGTTAGTCATTTCTACCCTGAATAATCCATTCTTTGTCACAATGAAAGATAGTGCTCAAAAAGAGGCGGATAAGTTGGGCTATAACCTAATTGTGTTGGATTCTCAGGATAATCCAGCGAAAGAATTAGCTAATGTTCAGGATTTGACGGTACGTGGTACTAAACTCATGCTAATTAACCCGACTGACTCCGATGCTGTTGGTAATGCTATTATTATGGCTAACAATGCCAAAATTCCGGTTATTACTCTAGATCGGATAGCGAATAAAGGTACTGTTGTCAGTCATATTGCTTCTGATAACCGCTTGGGGGGTAAAATAGCGGGTGATTTTATCGCCGAAAAATTAGGGAATGAAGCCAAAATTATTCAGCTAGAAGGTATTGCCGGCACTTCTGCTGCCCGTGAACGTGGTGAAGGATTTAATAAGGTAGCACAGGAACATAAATTTAATGTGCTAGCTAGTCAGCCTGCTGATTTCGATCGAACCAAGGGACTGAACGTTATGCAGAACTTACTGACGGCTCATCCGGCTGTACAAGCTGTATTTGCTCAGAATGATGAGATGGCGTTAGGTGCTTTGCGCGCTTTACAGACAGCAGGTAAAAGCGATGTATTAGTTGTTGGTTTTGATGGTACTGGAGATGGTATCAAAGCTGTTCAACGTGGAAAACTAGGAGCGACAATCGCTCAGCGTCCTGATCAAATTGGTATCGTTGGTGTTCAGACTGCAAATAAAGTGCTGAGGGGCGAAAAAGTTGAGGCCGTCATCCCTGTAGAATTGGAGTTAGTTATTAAAAAATAAATCGGTATTTATGCCGTTACTTATTGGTGATGGTGACGGCATAATTGAAAAGGAATAAATGTAATGAGTACAGCAAAACTTGCGGTGCTTGGCAGCATTAATGCTGACCATATTTTGAATCTTAAGTCATTCCCTCGACCGGGGGAAACGGTGATCGGAGAACAATATCAGGTTGCTTTTGGTGGTAAAGGTGCTAATCAGGCGGTAGCAGCAGGCCGTAGCGGTGCTGACATTACATTTATTGCTTGTGTTGGTGAGGACGATATTGGTTTTCGTATCTGTCAGCAGTTAGCAAAGGATAATATTAACACTTCTGGCATTGAAGTGATTAAAGGAGAAACAACGGGTGTAGCGTTGATTTTCGTTAATCATCAAGGTGAAAACATTATTGGTATCAATGCAGGCGCTAATGCAGCGTTGACACCGGAATATTTCTATCGCTACCAAAATATTATTGAGGAAGCAGATGCATTATTGATACAACTTGAGTCTCCATTGGAAACAGTGCAACTTGCTGCAACAATAGCTAAACAAAATAATACAAAAGTAATACTCAATCCGGCGCCGGCCCGAAAATTATCTGATCAATTGCTCTCATTGGTGGATATCATTACACCGAATGAAACTGAAGCGGAATATCTCACCGGCATTAAAGTAGAAAATGATTCAGATGCGGAAAATGCGGCTCAAATACTGCATGGGAAAGGTATTGAAACTGTAATTATCACATTGGGTAGCCGTGGGGTATGGTTGAGTGAAAGTGGTCAGAAAGGAAAAATTGTTCCGGGATTTAAAGTTAACGTTGTAGATACTGTTGCGGCAGGAGATACTTTCAATGGTGCGCTGGTGACAGCATTATTGGAAAGAAAATCCATGTTATCTGCCATACGATTTGCTCATTCTGCTGCTGCGATAGCGGTAACCCGTCAGGGAGCTCAGCCTTCTGTTCCGTGGCGAAATGAAATTGATGCATTTTTAATTGAACAGGATTAACTGTGGCTACAATGAAAGATGTTGCTCGTTTTGCAGGTGTTTCTACATCAACTGTATCTCATGTTATTAATAATAATCGTTATGTCAGTGATGGTGTGAAAAAGAAAGTTAATGATGCGATTGAGCAATTGAATTATGCGCCATCAGCGCTTGCACGAAGTCTTAAAATCAAGCAAACCAAAACCATTGGTATGTTGGTAACGACCAGTAATAATCCTTTTTATGCTGAAATTGTAAGAGGGGTTGAACGAAGCTGTTATGAGCGTGGTTACAGCCTTATCTTATGTAATACAGAAGGTGATACCAAACGAATGGATTACAGCATGGAAACGTTGCTGCAAAAGCGAGTAGATGGGGTGCTGATTATGTGTACTGAAAATCAACACAATTCCTGTGATGTTTTGCGCCGTTATCCTCCTTTACCTGTGGTTATGATGGATTGGTCTCCATTTGATATTGTCGGTGATGTTATTCAGGACAACTCCTTGTTGGGAGGTGAGATGGCCACTAATCACCTTATTAGCTGTGGTTTTAAAAAAATAGCCTGTATTGCAGGTCCACAAGATAAAACACCTGCTAATCATCGATTGAAGGGGTATAGAAAGGCAATGGCAAATGCTGGCCTTACTATTCCTGACGGATATGAAATTTACAGTGATTTTGAATTTGCTGGTGGTTTTAAATCAATGCAGGAATTACTACAACATCCAGAACCGCCAGAAGCTGTTTTTGCAGGAAATGATGCAATGGCCGTTGGCGCTTATCAGGCTCTGTACCAAGCCGGACTTTCTGTACCGGATGATATTTCCATCATAGGTTATGATGATATCGACCTTGCCCCTTATATGATCCCACCATTGACAACCATTCATCAGCCAAAAGATGAGTTAGGAAAGTTAGCTGTTGATACTTTGCTTTATCGGATGGATAACCCAGAAAGTGATCCTAAATTATTAGTATTGACTCCGACACTGATTGAGCGTAGTTCAGTTTCTCGTTCTTAAGTGTTCTTTTTCTTGATCATGTTATCTCCATCTTCCTTATGTAATAGTAGGAAGGTGGAAGAAGAGAGTAAAGTGATTATTCCTACGGTAATAAAAGTACTGTGGAAGTTATCAACTGTTGTTCCATTAGGCATAGATTCATAGAAACGAAGAATAGCTGCACTTACCGCAACACCGAAGCTAATAGATAACTGCTGAGTTACAGCTAATAAACTATTTCCTGAACTGGCATTATTATCGGTCAGATCAGCGAGAGTAATGGTATTCATCGAAGTAAATTGAATAGATACAGCCATGCCTAGTAAGAATAGTGGAATAGACAAAAGAACAGCAGACATTTCTGGTGATTGCAGTGAAAATTGAGAAATCATTAATCCAATAATAATGGTTATGCTAACCAGCGTTTTACGATATCCAAAGCCAGTTAATACATTAGTAACGAAAGATTTGGCTATAACAGAACCAATAGCTGTTGGTGCCATCATCATTCCGGCAATGACCGCTGAATAACCAAATCCAACTTGTAGCATCAAAGGCATCAGGAAGGGAATGCAACCCGTTCCCAAGCGTGTAACAATATTACCTATAATACCGATAGAGAATGTGCGAATACGGAATAATTCCAGGCTGATAAGGGGTTGGGGTTGTTTTCTAGCATGCATCAGATAACCAAATAATATCATAAAACCACCAACCATAATTGTCAGAGGTATATAGCCGGGTAACGAACTCTCTCCTAGTAAATCCAAACTGACAGAAACCATGATTAAACTCAGCCCAAAAAGTATGAAACCGAAAAAGTCAAATGAACGTTTTGGCATTGTAAAATTAGGCATATGCTTTTTAGCGTAAATAATCCCCAATAAACCGATTGGAATATTGATAATAAATATCCAGTGCCAGGTAGCATAAGTGACTAATAGCCCGCCGAGCATGGGACCAAGAATTGGTCCTACTAACCCTGGTATGGTGACAAAATTCATAACAGGTAGAAGTTCGCTGCGTGGGTATGCACGTAATAAAGCAAGACGGGCAACTGGCATCATCATTGCGCCACCAATTCCTTGAATTACACGTGAAACCACTAGAAAAGCTAAATTACCTGACAAAGCACAGGCAAGGGAGCCTAAAGAAAATAAGGATACAGCAAACATAAATATCCGGCGGGTACCGAAACGATCTGCTAACCAGCCACTGACTGGAATTAGCAAAGCGACAGTCAGAGTATAGCTGACAACAGCAGATTGCATCGCCAGAGGTGAATGTTTGAGGCTTTCAGCAATAGCGGGCAATGCTGTGTTGAGAATTGTTGCATCTAAAGCTTGCATAAAGAAAGCTATTGCAGCAATCCAGGGTAGCCCCGCCATATTACGAGCGGTTTTTACCATTAATAGTCCTGCTTATTTTATCTAGACAATGTTTGGTTGGATATTAATCTAATGCACTACTATATAAGATCATTCGCGTTCTGTTAATAACTTTCGGCAAGCGAGAAGTGCACTGTAACTGTCACCTTGGGTAATAGAATTAACAATTGTTTTATGAGCTTTCAGTGGTACAACTTTATCGAAAATAATAGCTTCAAAGCAGTTCTGGTAAACTAGGTTAAACAGGTTGGCAAAAGAGCATAAGAATGGATTTCCACAAGATTTATAAATGGTGTAGTGAAACTGGTAATCGATCCTATCCATTTTTCCCGGTTTTTAGTAGATACATTTCATCTATTATCTGTAAGAGCTGCTTCTTTTGCTTTTGTGTGGCATTTTGTGCAGCAAGAAAGCAAACTTGTGGTTCTATTACTAATCTTACTATATGGAAATGTTCGACCACTTGACTAAGATTGTCACGATTCATCCACCACTTTAATAAATCCTGATCAAGGAAATTCCAATGAATCGTTGGCATGATTCGAGTACCAATACGTGGAATAGTACTTTAGTTTGGGAATAATTATTGTCGATGCCATCAATTTTGTATGAAAAAAACACGAAATCGCGGATTTTGTTGAAAAAAACTGCGAACGGCAGTTTTTTTTTAATAAATGCTTGCCAGCGTCAAAGAACGCCCTATAATGCGCCACCACTGACCGACACAACGCTGATAAACATTGTGAGGTCGGGCAGAGAAAGCGATAATCAGTGCTTGACTCTGCGGGTGAACAGCGTAGTATACGCAGCCCGGCTGAACGAGAATGTTATTTTTTATGTCAGCCTGCTCTTTAACAATTAATCAGACAATCTGTGTGGGCACTCACAAGACCGTATCACAAAAAAATACGTTTTAAAGTCTTGAAGAGTGAACAACAGTTAATTCATTACGAAATAATTAGTCAGAATTCTTTGAGCATCAAACTTTGATTTAAATTGAAGAGTTTGATCATGGCTCAGATTGAACGCTGGCGGCAGGCCTAACACATGCAAGTCGGGCGGTAACAGGAAAGCGCTTGCGCTTTTGCTGACGAGCGGCGGACGGGTGAGTAATGTCTGGGGATCTGCCCGAGGGCGGGGGATAACCACTGGAAACGGTGGCTAATACCGCATAATGTCGCGAGACCAAAGTGGGGGACCTGAAAGGGCCTCACGCCGTCGGATGAACCCAGATGGGATTAGCTGGTAGGTAGGGTAATGGCCTACCTAGGCGACGATCTCTAGCTGGTCTGAGAGGATGACCAGCCACACTGGGACTGAGACACGGCCCAGACTCCTACGGGAGGCAGCAGTGGGGAATATTGCACAATGGGCGCAAGCCTGATGCAGCCATGCCGCGTGTATGAAGAAGGCCTTCGGGTTGTAAAGTACTTTCAGCGGGGAGGAAGGGTTTAGCCTGAAGAGGGTTAGATTTTGACGTTACCCGCAGAAGAAGCACCGGCTAACTCCGTGCCAGCAGCCGCGGTAATACGGAGGGTGCAAGCGTTAATCGGAATGACTGGGCGTAAAGCGCACGCAGGCGGTCAATTAAGTTAGATGTGAAATCCCCGGGCTCAACCTGGGAATGGCATCTAAGACTGGTTGACTGGAGTCTCGTAGAGGGGGGTAGAATTCCATGTGTAGCGGTGAAATGCGTAGAGATGTGGAGGAATACCGGTGGCGAAGGCGGCCCCCTGGACGAAGACTGACGCTCAGGTGCGAAAGCGTGGGGAGCAAACAGGATTAGATACCCTGGTAGTCCACGCTGTAAACGATGTCGATTTGGAGGTTGCGGTCTTGAACGGTGGCTTCCGAAGCTAACGCGTTAAATCGACCGCCTGGGGAGTACGGCCGCAAGGTTAAAACTCAAATGAATTGACGGGGGCCCGCACAAGCGGTGGAGCATGTGGTTTAATTCGATGCAACGCGAAGAACCTTACCTACTCTTGACATCCTCAGAATTTGCTGGAGACAGCGAAGTGCCTTAGGGAACTGAGAGACAGGTGCTGCATGGCTGTCGTCAGCTCGTGTTGTGAAATGTTGGGTTAAGTCCCGCAACGAGCGCAACCCTTATCCTTTGTTGCCAGCACGTGAAGGTGGGAACTCAAAGGAGACTGCCGGTGATAAACCGGAGGAAGGTGGGGATGACGTCAAGTCATCATGGCCCTTACGAGTAGGGCTACACACGTGCTACAATGGCGGATACAAAGTGAAGCGACCTCGCGAGAGCAAGCGGAACACACAAAGTCTGTCGTAGTCCGGATTGGAGTCTGCAACTCGACTCCATGAAGTCGGAATCGCTAGTAATCGTAGATCAGCATGCTACGGTGAATACGTTCCCGGGCCTTGTACACACCGCCCGTCACACCATGGGAGTGGGTTGCAAAAGAAGTCGGTAGCTTAACCGAAAGGGGGGCGCTGACCACTTTGTGGCTCATGACTGGGGTGAAGTCGTAACAAGGTAACCGTAGGGGAACCTGCGGTTGGATCACCTCCTTACCTGAGAGAGGTTGAGTGCAGTGCTCACACAGATTGTCTGATGAAAATAGAGTGCAAATGAGTCTGCGAAGCTGACCTGCGGGTCCCCTTCGTCTAGAGGCCTAGGACACCGCCCTTTCACGGCGGTAACAGGGGTTCGAATCCCCTAGGGGACGCCATATTGCGGGATGACGGGTGAAAGGCGTTGTCAGGTTATCTTTAAGCGGATTTAGGTGAATCTGTTTAGCGATAGATGCTCTTTAACAATCTGGAACAAGCTGAAAAATTGAAATACTCAATAATATCGCCGAGGTATTGTTGAGGTGTCTCTCAAGCTGAACAGTCCGAGACAGTTTCGGGTTGTGAGGTTAAGCGACTAAGCGTACACGGTGGATGCCTAGGCAGTCAGAGGCGATGAAGGACGTGCTAATCTGCGAAAAGCGTCGGTGAGCTGATATGAAGCGACAGAGCCGGCGATGTCCGAATGGGGAAACCCAGTGCAATGCGTTGCACTATCATTAACTGAATTCATAGGTTAATGAGGCGAACCGGGGGAACTGAAACATCTCAGTACCCCGAGGAAAAGAAATCAACCGAGATTCCCCCAGTAGCGGCGAGCGAACGGGGAGGAGCCCAGAACCTGCATCAGCGATAGCATCAGAGGAACGGTCTGGAAAGGCCGGCGAGAGAGGGTGACAGCCCCGTACTCGAAGATGGTATGGCTGTGAGTTCGATGAGTAAGGCGGGACACGAGAAATCCTGTCTGAAGGTGGGGGGACCATCCTCCAAGGCTAAATACTCCTGACTGACCGATAGTGAACCAGTACCGTGAGGGAAAGGCGAAAAGAACCCCGGCGAGGGGAGTGAAAGAGAACCTGAAACCGTGTACGTACAAGCAGTGGGAGCCGTGATTAATCAGGGTGACTGCGTACCTTTTGTATAATGGGTCAGCGACTTATATTCTGTAGCAAGGTTAACCGGATAGGGGAGCCGCAGGGAAACCGAGTCTTAACTGGGCGAAAGAGTTGCAGGGTATAGACCCGAAACCCGGTGAGCTAGCCATGGGCAGGTTGAAGGTTGGGTAACACTAACTGGAGGACCGAACCGACTAATGTTGAAAAATTAGCGGATGACCTGTGGCTGGGGGTGAAAGGCCAATCAAACCGGGAGATAGCTGGTTCTCCCCGAAAGCTATTTAGGTAGCGCCTCGTGAATTCATCTTCGGGGGTAGAGCACTGTTTCGGCTAGGGGGCCATCCCGGCTTACCAACCCGATGCAAACTGCGAATACCGAAGAATGGTATCACGGGAGACACACGGCGGGTGCTAACGTCCGTCGTGAAGAGGGAAACAACCCAGACCGCCAGCTAAGGTCCCGAAGTCATGGTTAAGTGGGAAACGATGTGGGAAGGCCCAGACAGCCAGGATGTTGGCTTAGAAGCAGCCATCATTGAAAGAAAGCGTAATAGCTCACTGGTCGAGTCGGCCTGCGCGGAAGATGTAACGGGGCTAAACCATGCACCGAAGCTGCGGCAGTGACACGCAAGTGTTATTGGGTAGGGGAGCGTTCTGTAAGCCGGAGAAGGTGGCGCTGTGAGGCCTGCTGGAGGTATCAGAAGTGCGAATGCTGACATAAGTAACGATAAAGCGGGTGAAAAACCCGCTCGCCGGAAGACCAAGGGTTCCTGTCCAACGTTAATCGGGGCAGGGTGAGTCGACCCCTAAGGTGAGGCCGAGAGGCGTAGCTGATGGGAAACAGGTTAATATTCCTGTACTGAATGTGACTGCGAAGGGGGGACGGAGAAGGCTAGGCCATCCGGGCGACGGTTGTCCCGGTTTAAGCGTGTAGGTGGGAGGAGCAGGTAAATCCGCTCTTCTGTGAACACTGAGGCGTGATGACGAGCCGTTACGGCGGTGAAGTGGTTGATGCCCGGCTTCCAGGAAAAGCCTCTAAGCCTCAGGTCATATTGAATCGTACCCCAAACCGACACAGGTGGTCAGGTAGAGAATACTCAGGCGCTTGAGAGAACTCGGGTGAAGGAACTAGGCAAAATGGTGCCGTAACTTCGGGAGAAGGCACGCTGGCGGTAGGTGAAGGGGTTTGCCTCCGGAGCTGAAGCCAGTCGCAGAGACCAGCTGGCTGCAACTGTTTATTAAAAACACAGCACTGTGCAAACACGTAAGTGGACGTATACGGTGTGACGCCTGCCCGGTGCTGGAAGGTTAATTGATGGGGTTAGCCGCAAGGCGAGGCTCTTGACAGAAGCCCCAGTAAACGGCGGCCGTAACTATAACGGTCCTAAGGTAGCGAAATTCCTTGTCGGGTAAGTTCCGACCTGCACGAATGGCGTAATGATGGCCAGGCTGTCTCCACCCGAGACTCAGTGAAATTGAACTCGCTGTGAAGATGCAGTGTCCCCGCGGCAAGACGGAAAGACCCCGTGAACCTTTACTATAGCTTGACACTGAACATGGAGCCTTGATGTGTAGGATAGGTGGGAGGCTGAGAAGTGCGGACGCCAGTCTGCGTGGAGCCATCCTTGAAATACCACCCTTGAATGTTCGATGTTCTCACCTGGGCCCGTAAACCGGGCCGGGGACAGTGTCTGGCGGGTAGTTTGACTGGGGCGGTCTCCTCCCAAAGGGTAACGGAGGAGTACGAAGGTTGGCTAATCACGGTCGGACATCGTGAGGTTAGTGCAAAGGCATAAGCCAGCTTAACTGCGAGAGTGACGGTTCGAGCAGGTACGAAAGTAGGTCTTAGTGATCCGGTGGTTCTGAATGGAAGGGCCATCGCTCAACGGATAAAAGGTACTCCGGGGATAACAGGCTGATACCGCCCAAGAGTTCATATCGACGGCGGTGTTTGGCACCTCGATGTCGGCTCATCACATCCTGGGGCTGAAGTAGGTCCCAAGGGTATGGCTGTTCGCCATTTAAAGTGGTACGCGAGCTGGGTTTAGAACGTCGTGAGACAGTTCGGTCCCTATCTGCCGTGGGCGCAGGAAGATTGAAAGGGGCTGCTCCTAGTACGAGAGGACCGGAGTGGACGCACCGCTGGTGTACGGGTTGTCATGCCAATGGCATAGCCCGGTAGCTAAGTGCGGGAGAGATAACCGCTGAAAGCATCTAAGCGGGAAACTTGCCTTGAGATGAGTCTTCCCCTGACTGAGGTCACGGAAGGAACGTTTAAGACGAAGACGTGGATAGGCTGGGTGTGTAAGTGCAGCGATGCATTGAGCTGACCAGTACTAATGAACCGAGAGGCTTAACCTTACAACACCGAAGGTGTTTTGGTGTTCAGAGGGCAGCCGGCAGAAGCCGGTTGACAGCAGAGAGATGACTTTTCAGCTTGTTCAGAGATTGATTCGGGTGGTTGTGGCAGAAGAGCGACAACGGCCGGAAGAAAACCGAATATGCCTGGCGGCGATAGCGCGGTGGTCCCACCTGACCCCATGCCGAACTCAGCAGTGAAACGCCGTAGCGCCGATGGTAGTGTGGGGTCTCCCCATGTGAGAGTAGGACACTGCTAGGCTTCAAATACCGTAGAAACCCTCAGCGAAAGCTGGGGGTTTTTGCATTTATGAGCCAGATACAGATATAGCGTGCATAGTTCATCTGTAAACGTCCGGTCATCTCACCTTGTTCTTCCTCTCCGGCCCATGCACGCTACCGCTTCCTTATCTTCACCTGGAGACTGACACCATGAGCCGTAGCCGATATACCCCGGAACAAAAACAACACCATGTGACCCAATGGCGCCACAGTGACCTGACCCGAAAACAGTATTGCGAACAGCATCAGCTGAGTTTTTCCGCTTTCCGCGACTGGATTGCCGACAGTAACAACATCCCCCAACCTCTCAGCCAGACACTGCCCGCCCTCTTACCGGTTTCACTCCAGCCTGACGACGCGCGCACCGTCACCCTGCATACCCCAGACGGCTATGCCATCGCCTGTCCATTGACGCTGTTGCCTGACGTGATGCGGGTACTGACCCGATGCTGAAACCGCAACAGCTCTTTCTGGTGCGAGAGCCCGTCGACATGCGCCGGGGCATTGATGCCCTGACCCAGCACCTGGAGGGGCTGAATTTGCGCTGGCAGGACGAAGCCGCTTTTATTTTCTGCAACAAGGCCCGCTCCCGTCTCAAGGTGTTGCGCTGGGACCGACACGGCGTCTGGCTGTGTACCCGCCGTCTGCACCGGGCCCATTTTGTCTGGCCGAAGCAGGGCGAGCGCAGCTGGGTGATGACGCCCGCCCAGTTTGACTGGCTCATCCGCGGCATTCACTGGCAACAGGTCGAGGGAGATGACCTGTCCGGCTGGCGAAACTAATTCCGCTACCCCGGTCACACTTTTACCGGATAACGACGGGGAATTATCCGGTACACTGTCGGCATGACGCTCAATGACTTAATCGCGCTGGATGACCCCGGCCAGTTCCGCCTGCGGGCACTGGCGCTGCTTCAGCAACAAGGTGATTATATTCGCCAGCTGGAAGAGGCCCTGAAACAGGCGCAACGCTGGCGTTTTGGCGCGCACAGCGAAACCCTGCCTGCCGGTCCCAAACGCAGTCAGTTTGAGGAAGATGCCGATACCGATATCGCGGTGCTGGAAACCCGGCTGTCACGCCTGCATATCAAGGAAAACGCGACCCCGGCCCAGCCTAAACGTCAGCCTTTGCCGGCGACTTTACCCCGTGAAGATATCCGGCTGGCGCCGGAGACGGAGAGCTGCCCGGATTGCGGTCATGCCCTGCGCTTTTTGCGTGATGAAATCAGTGAGCGACTGGAATACCGTCCGGCCACGTTTATCGTCCGGCGCTATATCAGCCCGCAGTACAGCTGCGCGCGCTGTCAGTGTGTGCATGCTAAAGCCCAGCCCGCCCATCTTATTGAAAAGGGCCTTCCAGAGCCGGGGTTGCTGGCTCAGGTGGTGGTCGCTAAATATCGTGACCACCTGCCGCTCTACCGTCAGCAGCAAATCTATGCCCGCAGCGGTGTCACCCTGGCCCGCAGCACCCTGTCGGACTGGGTGGGGCAGGTGGCGGTGGCGTTGCAACCGTTAGCCGATGCCCTGAAGCAGACGCTGCTGACGTCCCCGGTGCTGCATGCCGATGAGACCCCGTTGCCGATACTGGCCCCGGGAAAAGGCCAGACCCAGCGAGCTTACCTGTGGACGTCTGTCACCGGCCCCGATACCTCGCCGGCAGTGGTATACTATGAGCTGCATCCCGGCCGCAGCGGCCGTTATGCCCAGAGCCTGCTGAAAGACTGGTCGGGCGGCACGTTGGTGACGGATGACTATGCCGGTTACAACGCACTGCATGCCCGGGCGGATATCACCGAAGCGGGTTGCTGGGCTCACGCCCGCCGCAAATTCTTTGACCAATACAAAGCGAGCCAAAGTCCGGTGGCGAAACAGGCGCTGGATGGCATTCGTGACCTGTACAAGCTGGAGCGAAAAATCAAACACCAGCCGCCGGATAAACGGCGTCAGTGGCGGCAGCGTTATGCCCGGCCGTGGCTGAATGAGTTCCGGTCCTGGTTGCAAACGATGCAGACCCAAACGGCCCCCAACTCGGGGTTACGCAAAGCGATAGATTACACGCTGAAGCGCTGGTCGGCGCTGGTGTGTTATCTGGATGACGGGGGGTGCCGATAGACAACAACCGGGCGGAGAATGCGGTCCGGGGTGTGGCGCTCGGCCGAAAGAACTGGCTTTTTGCGGGTTCACTGGCCGCGGGGCAACGGGCGGCCATGATAATGAGCCTGCTGGAAACGGCCAAAGCCAACGGACATGAGCCCTGGGTCTGGTTACGTGATGTCCTCAGCCGGCTGCCTGTCTGGCCGAACAATCGGTTGAATGAGCTGTTGCCCTGGCCTGAGAATCCCTTCCGTTAACATCCCATTTTGTGGTTATCTGACCACGCAAGGTGAGTTCACCGGAACATTACGTTCATCTAGGCATGTTTTCTGGTCAGGGGTCTGATACTGCCAAATCATTTAGGCACACTTCATGTGTAATCGCTTCTGTTACGGCTACGGCTCATTGAGAGGTAGAGTTTGAAGGCGGTTGCATACAAGGGGTAGGAAGGTGAGAACCATTTTTAGAGCCCATATGGATGCAGAAGGCTGTTTAGTTATTTTGGATTTCCATCTGGTGAGCATTCTTTTACCTGATTACCATCGAATCTCAGCTAGCTTGAGTAAATACTCAGGTATAGGTGCTGCCCGGATACATGAATAAATAAGCTGTTCGAATGTTTTTTTAAGGTTAAAGCGCCAATTGAACTTGAAACAGAATTCGGCAAGATAACGAGGTAAATACTTTTTGCTAATCGAATGATATGTTCCGCGTATCGAATTTTTTACATTACTTATCATTGTGTTAACCCACTGAAAATAAGGAAGCTTAACACTCTGCGCTCCACCGCCGGTGACGCGGGGCAAATGGAAAGTCCCGGCTTGCTTAATCCCCCGAAAGCAAGCTAATCCATTTGAAATAACAAGGGATTTTGGTTTAAGATACACTTTAGCCCAACGGGTAAGTTCCTCGGTCTTAAACCCTTTCACAACGCTGAAACGCATGAACATAGGGTGGCCCTTTTCATTCATTGAAACCTCCGCAACGAAAGGGCATTTCCCTTTTGCCCCTCGCCCTCGGGGCCATGCTGAGCCCCTCCCCAGTATGCGTCGTCAAGCTGAATAAACCCGCCGAGAGGCTTTTCGTCATCCCGTTCTTTCATTGCTTTCATTAGCTTGTGTTTCATACGCCATGCCGCGTTGTAGGAAATGCCCAGTTGACGTGACAATTCAAGTGCAGAAATCCCATTTTTCTCCTGAGTCATGAGATAAATCGCCAAAAACCACACAGTTAAAGGTAATTTTGACGCAGAAAACAATGTGCCGGCCGTCAAAGATGTCTGATGATGGCATTGATTGCACTGATAAAGGAGACGAGATTTTAACTGGCAATACTTATCATGCCCACAATGAGGGCAGTGATACCCCGTAGGCCAGCGCATATCGAACACCTGTTTCTGGCATTGTTCTTCATGACCATATAATGAAATAACCTCATGAATAGAAATGCCTTTTTGGAATTGAATCTGATTTTTAGCCATTTTCATTTACCTCCACACAGACTTATTTTAAGTATACGCCTATGGGAGCTGAATTTAAGTGATAATCAGGTTCTTTTAAGAAAATTAGCCAGCTCTTATCTATCCGTTAATAATTAAAACCCGCTATAAGTAGCTGATACGAAAAATAACTCAAACCTATTTTTTAAGCTTATATAAAGTCAGTAGTGAAATTCCAAATTTAATTCATCATTATGGCTTATTATTGTATTAAAAATTTGAGAAATTACAGATTGTGGTTATCCTTCTTTCATGTATATGAATCATTTATTTGAGTTGATGCCAAGGATAATAGACTTAAACATCTGGGAATCACTTGTTTGAATTTTTGATATATTTTTCACCAAGAAGATCATTATATTTTATTAAGTTTTTATTACCATCGATCACCATTAGATCTTTCTCTGATTTGAAACAATTGCTTAATGGTGAACGGCAGTATTCTGGAGATTTATGATAAATACCTAGCCAATCACTGATAAGGTAATAATTATCTGAAGTTGAGAAAGGGGTATTTATTACACCAGTATGATGATATCTTGGATTAACATTATCGTTATACCAGATAAATAAGGGGACATTATAAGCCTCTTTTCGAGGATGACTAACTCCGTGGTGATAACGGATGTCACCATTTTTATCTAAACGTTGTAATCCATGATCTGAAAAATAGAGAATAGATGCTTTATAATCTTTGATTTTATTAATAACTTTCTCTATTAGCTGATCTGTATAAACTATTGAGCTGTCATAGCAATTATCATCTTCGTTCGATGAAAAAGATATTAGTTTATTTTCGGGAAATCGGTTACAGGATGGCTCATGACTGCCATAGATATGCATAATAATAAATTTCTTACCTTTCTGTTTTAATGAATCATCTAAATAGGTTAGTAACTCTTCATCATATCCAATATATTCATTCCATTTTTGGCTTTCAGCCATATTAGCAATAATTGTGATCAGACTATTGTTTTTACCTGATCTTCCTTGGTTACTTATCCAAGTTGTCTTAAACCCTGCATCTTTAGCTAAAGATATAACATTGTCAGCATAATGAGCCTTATTTCTGAGCTGGTATAAAGTAATATTAGAAAGTGAAATAGGTACGGATAATATAGTAACTGGAGCTGGAGAAATAGCTTGATTGAATATCAGCATATTTTTCTGCATCGTGTCTAATGTTGGTGTTGTGGTTTTCTCATAACCGTACAGAGACATATGATCTCTTCTTGCTGATTCTCCTATCAGTAATATGTAGATATCAATATCTTTATCTTCTTTTATATAATTAAAATTCACTTTAACAGAAGAAATATTTTTAATTTGTTGATTATCATATATTGCTTTTACCATTGCTGATGAGTTATAGAATGGTGTTCCCATTAAAAAGTGTTCTGATAAAATAATATCATCTGAATATTTTTTTCTGAGATATAGTAGTCAATAGGCCCTAATAGGCAGAAAAAAATAAAAACCCATAAACTGAATTTTAGTAATCTTTTGTCTATATTATTTGAGAGCCATCTAATAGACAAAAAATATATTAACAGCATGAAAATAAAGAAAAATACATAGTATTTATTGTAGGACAACATACCTACAGCTTCATTGCTATTTGTATTGATAAAAGTGTTGGCAATAGTTGAAGAAAAATTTATCTGATGTTCATTAAAGAAAAAAAATGATGTGGATATATTAAGCGACCACAATATAGAAATAAGTAAAACCAATGGCTTAAGATATTTATAACAATAAAAAAATGCGTTAACATTTGCTAGTAAGAAACTCAGTAATATTATTTTTAACTTATACTCACCTTTTAAATCACTAATGAAGATTATCGGTAGTAAAGAGAGAGTCAAAAAAATAATAATCGGCCATTTATTTCGCATACAGATTAATAACTTAATTAATATACCCAATGGATTTCAAGATGGATCGCGACGGCAAGGGAGCGAATCCCCAAGAGCATAGATAACTATGTGACCGGGGTGAGTGAGCGCAGCCAACAAAGAGGCAACTTGAAGGATAACGGGTATAAATTGAAATAAAAGAGTTAATCATTAACCTGGGATTAAAACAAGAGGTTAATTTGTGAAATAGCTCTGAATTCAGATGGCTTTTAATGAAAATACCTCTCCCGAAGGAGAGGTTGGCCATACAAACGTAATTAATGTGTTTTTCCTTGTGCGATACCAAGTCCTGTTTGTGATCGAATAAATTGGATTCTAAATTGTTCTCTTTCCTGCATACCTTGTTGTGAATTATCGGTGATAGAAAATAGCCATGAACCAATAAAAGCGATAATCATTGAGAATAATGCTGGATATTCATAAGGATAGATTGGTTTCTCGTGACCGAGAATGCTGACCCAAATTGTTGGACCGAGAATCATTAAAACGACAGCTGTAATTAATCCTAGCCAACCTCCGACTAACGCACCACGGGTAGTGAGTTTATGCCAGTACATAGACAAAAGAATGATTGGGAAGTTACAGCTTGCAGCAATAGAAAATGCTAATCCAACCATGAAAGCTATATTCTGGTTCTCAAATAGAATACCTAATCCGATTGCGATAAACCCAAGTATCACAACTGTTATTTTTGAAACTCTCAGTTCATCTCGTTCATTGGCTTTACCGCTTTTAATGGCGTTTGCATATAGGTCATGTGATACTGCTGATGCGCCAGCCAGCGTTAGCCCCGCAACAACGGCTAGAATTGTGGCAAAGGCGACAGCAGAGATAAAACCCAGAAACAGGTTGCCTCCAACTGCGCTAGCGAGGTGAACGGCTGCCATGTTAGTACCACCAATGAGTGCGCCGGTAGTATCTTTAAAGGAAGGGTTTGGACTAACCAGTAAAATAGCACCGAAGCCGATGATAAAAGTCAGAATGTAAAAATAACCAATAAAGCCAGTAGCGTAGAAAACGCTCTTTCGGGCTTCTTTCGCATCACTTACAGTAAAGAAACGCATGATAATATGAGGTAAACCAGCAGTACCAAACATCAATGCCAGACCAAGAGAAAGTGCGGATATTGGGTCAGATACCAACCCTCCTGGACTCATGATGGCTTCACCTCTTGAGTGGACTGCAATGGCTTCTTTGAACAACGTATTGAAATTGAAGTTTACTATTTTCATGACCATAAGGGCCATAAAGGTGGCACCAGCTAGTAATAGGATAGCTTTGATAATTTGTACCCAAGTCGTTGCTAGCATACCGCCAAACAGAACATAAAGTACCATTAGGATACCAACCAATACGACCGCTACATGGTAATTAAGCCCAAAAAGCAATTCGATAAGTTTACCTGCACCAACCATCTGAGCAATAAGATAAAGGGCGACAACAAACAGCGAGCCAATTGCAGATAATATACGGATTGGGCGTTGCTGTAACCGATAAGACGCGACATCGGCAAAAGTATAGCGCCCAAGGTTTCTTAATCTTTCAGCAATCAGAAATAGGATAATAGGCCAGCCAATCAAGAAGCCGATAGAATAAATTAGTCCATCATAACCAGACGTATAGACTAAAGCGGAAATGCCGAGGAATGATGCTGCGGACATAAAATCTCCCGCAATTGCCATTCCATTTTGGAAACCCGTAATACGTCCCCCCGCCGTGTAGTAATCAGTCCGGGAGCGTGTTTTTTTTGAGGCCCAGTAAGTGATATAGAGTGTGAAACCAACAAACAGGACAAACATGATAATAGCCTGAATGTTGACAGGTTGCCTTTCTCCAGTTTCAGAGATTACGTTAGCCCAAGTAAGATGAGGAAATAACATTATTGCTAATAACAGGAAATTTTTCATTTCGTTACCTCACTGAGAATTTGTGAGGTAAGGTGATCAAACTCGCTATTGGCTCTGATGACATATAGGCCGGTTAAGATGAATGAAATAACAATTAAACCAATACCAACCGGTATTCCGCGGGTAATATTGGAACCATTATAAAGGGGAGTGCCTAGCCATTCAGGTGCAAATGCAATGAGAAAAATAAAACTGACATACAGAATTAATGTGATTATTGATAGCAACCATGCAAAACGTCCTCGCTTTTCAACCAATTCTTTGAAACGCGGGTTATTCTCGATCCCTTGGTAAATGTCATCATTCATCGGAGTATATCCTCATTATATTTATTATATTTTGATTACAGCCGCCTTACGGCGGCATGATTTGTCACGAAATACTCATTGTTTGTTTTTCTTCTAACAATTTTTCTACTACTCCTGGATCTGCTAGTGTTGAAATGTCCCCTAGATTGTTGGTATCGCCGGAGGCTATTTTGCGCAGGATACGACGCATAATTTTTCCTGAACGGGTTTTTGGTAAGGAGTCTGTCCAGTGTAGGATATCTGGTGTAGCAATCGGGCCGATTTCTTTACGTACCCAATTACGGACTTCTGTATAGAGTTCTGGAGAGGGTTCTTCACCGTGATTTAAGGTGACATAGGCATAAATTGCCTGCCCTTTAATATTATGTGGGGTACCTACGACAGCAGCTTCTGCAATTTTAGGATGGGAGACCAAAGCTGATTCAATTTCAGCAGTACCTAGACGGTGGCCGGAAATATTCAGCACATCATCAACACGACCAGTTATCCAATAGTAGCCATCTTCATCACGGCGTGCGCCATCACCACTAAAATACATTCCCTTAAAGGTAGAGAAATAGGTTTGTTCGAAACGGTCATGATCGCCAAATAGTGAGCGTGCTTGTCCTGGCCAGGAATCGGTAATAACTAGGTTTCCTTCACAAACACCTTCTAGTTGTTCACCAAGATTATCAACCAATGCGGGCTGAACACCGAAGAAAGGTAGCGTTGCGGAACCTGCTTTTAGTTCGGTTGCGCCTGGTAGTGGTGTGATCATGAAGCCACCAGTTTCTGTTTGCCACCAGGTATCGACAATCGGGCATTTGCTGTTACCAATTTTCTGGTAATACCATTCCCAAGCTTCCGGATTAATCGGTTCGCCAACTGATCCCATAATACGCAGGGAAGTACGTTTTGTTCCTTCAATAGCTTTATCACCTTCCGCCATTAGGGCACGAATCGCTGTGGGTGCTGTATATAGGATATTTACCTGATGTTTATCAATAATCTGACTTAGGCGGTTAACCGCAGGATAGTTTGGTACGCCTTCAAACATTAGGGTAATAGCACCACAGGAAAGGGGGCCGTAGAGCAGGTAGCTATGTCCGGTAACCCATCCCACATCGGCTGTGCACCAATAGACTTCCCCCGGCTGATAATCGAATACGTATTTAAATGTTAGAGATGCATATACAAGGTAACCTCCAGTGGTGTGCAGTACCCCTTTGGGTTTACCGGTAGAGCCTGAGGTATAGAGAATAAACAGCGGGTCTTCTGCATTTATCTCTTCAACTGGACAGTCAGCACTCGCGTCTGCGACCAATTCATGCCACCAAAGGTCACGGCCAGATTGCCAGTGACCAATATTTCCAGTACGTTTAAAAACGATTACATTGGATACATTGACAACGGCTGCATTATTTAATGCGTCATCAACATTCTTTTTCAGGGGGATTGTACGTCCGGCTCTTAATCCTTCATCGGCGGTAATGACCAATTTGGTGTTTGAATCGATGATACGCCCGGATACAGCATCAGGAGAAAAACCTGCGAAAATAACAGAGTGAATAGCACCAATGCGGGCACATGCTAACATGGCAACCGCTGCTTCTGGCACCATCGGCATGTAAATAGCAACAACATCGCCTTTTTTAATACCCATATTTTTCAATACATTGGCAAACTGACATACATCATGGTGTAGTTCACGATAGGTTATTGCTTTGGATTCTGTTGGATCATCACCTTCCCAGATAATAGCGGTTTGCTCACCACGTTCTTTTAGATGACGATCGAGACAATTTGCGCTTAAGTTTAGTGTTCCATCTTCAAACCAGCGGATATTGATATGTCCAGGATCAAAAGAGGTATTCTTTACCTTGGTGTAAGGCTTAATCCAGTCAACAATTTTTCCTTTTTCACCCCAGAACCTGTCGGGATCTTGCAACGATAATTGGTAGTCTTGCTGATATTGTTGCTCATTCATCAGGGCATGTTCTGCAATGGCGATAGGAATAGGGTGCTTCATTATTTTGGTCATGTAATATTCTCCTTACGAATGTTAATATTATGTCAAATCAAAGTTAACTAAAGTGTAAAGAGAATTTTTGTTTTTTTTTTGCGCGGAAGATCACGCAATAAAAAGAATATTTTTCACGTGATTGTCATTTAGTGTTGCAGGTTTATTTAGGTTTAATTGCTAATCAAAAATAGTAATTCAAAATCCTAATCCAATAATAATGTTTAATATAGACAAATTGACTGATAAGTTACTGAAACACAGTTGTATGATAAAACCATAATAAGAATATGGTATTGATAAGCATTTCCAATAATATTTAATTAACTATAATGATCACGTTGTTCACAAGGTGTGGACTTTGAACCATTCTTATATGACTGGAGTACATGATATGAGCTATTCATTACCTTCTCTTCCTTATTCTTATGAAGCTCTGGAACCTCATTTTGATAAGCAGACGATGGAAATCCACCATACCAAGCATCATCAGACTTACGTTAATAATACCAATAGCGCCCTAGAAGCCTTCCCTGAGCTGGCAGGACTGGGTATTGATGATCTGATTCAGCAATTAGATAAGATACCTGCTGATAAACGTACTTTTGTTCGTAATAATGCTGGTGGGCACGCTAACCATAGCTTGTTTTGGAAAGGTCTGAAATTAGGCACAACTCTGCAAGGCCCATTAAAAGAAGCTATTGAGCGCGATTTCGGTAGCATAGATTCTTTTAAAGAGAAATTTGAGCAGGCAGCGGCTACCCGTTTTGGTTCTGGCTGGGCGTGGCTAGTACTGAAAGATGATGGCAAACTGGCAGTTGTATCGACTGCTAACCAGGATAGCCCATTAATGGGTGAAGCGATTTCTGGTGCATCTGGTTATCCGATTACTGGTCTGGATGTTTGGGAACACGCTTATTACTTACAGTACCAAAACCGTCGTCCTGACTATATTAAAGCGTTCTGGAGCGTTGTTAACTGGGATGAAGCAGCGAAGCGTTATCAGGAAAAAGTGAAATAACTTGCTGAATAATTTCTCTTTTCTGCTATGCCGGCTGATATGACTGCCGGCATTTTTATTGGTTGAATGTTGGTTTATGATGGTGATGTCAGACTGATTTCAATAAGGAAAGTGAATTATGTATTGTCCGCAGGTATATACGGGTAAAATTGAAATATCAGGAAAACTTTCTGCCAGCGCAATTAACAAACGGATGGTTGATGGTGGCCTGCGTCTGACTTCTCTAGGATTAGACGGTGATGAGCAGGCCGAAACCCATTTCCACGGCGGCCCTGATCGTGCACTTTGTCATTATCCTCGTGAACACTATGATTTCTGGAAACATCAATTTCCTGATCAAGAAGATTTTTTTATTGCTCCAGCGTTTGGTGAAAATATTTCCACAACTGGGTTGACTGAAGAAAATATTTGTATTGGTGATATTTTCAGTTGGGGAGAGGCAATGATTCAAGTAACTCAGCCTCGTTCGCCTTGTTACAAACTTAATTGTCATTCTGGTATCAGCAATTTTTCTGCCATTATGCAGGAGAGTGGCCGTTGTGGCTGGCTTTATAGAATTATTGCAGCGGGAAATGTCAGCCCAGATGAACCTCTTGTTCTTGTTTCCCGTAATAGTGATGTTTTCGTTAGGGAAGCGATAGCAATTGCTTTTAATATGCCATTTGACGAAGAGCAATATCGTCGGTTGATGAGTGCCGCTGGGTTATCTGCCAGTTGGAGCCTGACTATGCAAAAGCGGGTGATGTTTGGAAAGATTGAGGATTTTAACCGTAGGTTGTTCGGGAAATAATAAAATGTGCACGTGGTGAACGTGCACATTAGCGCTGACACTGTTTTTCTGATATCCATTGCATTTCGTCTTAATCTATTAGTTGGGCAACGACAAGAATGTTTCCAGCCTCCGTGCGATCCAACAGACGGTTAAACTTAGTTCGCTAGCTAGCAGTTACTGAACTACTGATACTTTCCTCCATGATCTGATGGAGGTGAACGAAAAATAAGCTGCTCTGGGGAAAGACACTTCCCCTGCTGTACAAAAAACAGATTTAATTTAGAATTGTCCCCGTTTCCCAAACGGTCCCTAAGTCATGTGAGTGAATTTAAGCGATTCCGCCAAAATGGTGTTTCGTAATATCCGGTTATCCCGAATAATCCTGTTAAGATAGAAGCCACAATGTCCGATATCAATAATCTGCTGCGGGATCCGCAGTTTTTTTCCATGCTGCATAAACAGATGTTGCAGTTTGCCATCTTGCAGTTGAATGATTTTCATCAGGCGGAAGATGTTGTTCAAGAGGCGCTGGAAGGGGCGATGAAGAATGCCTCTTCTTTTGCCGGACGAGCCGCCTGGAAAAGCTGGGTGTTTACGATCCTGCGCAACAAAATCTCGGACGCCTTGCGTATGCGTTATCGGCACAGCAGCGTGCAACTGACTGATGATGTTGATGAGCAAAATTTCGAAGCGCTGTTTGATGAGTCTGGTCATTGGCCGCGAAACGAGCATCCGCAGTGCTGGCATTTACCGGATGAAGTGGCCGAGCAGGAGCAATTTTGGACGATTTTCGAGCTTTGTCTGACACAGTTGCCAACGCAAAACGCGCGGGCATTTATGATGCGCGAATTTATTGGTCTTGAGACTCAGGAGATCTGTCAGGAGATGGCGCTCTCTGTCAGCAATCTGAATGTGATGCTCTGGCGTGCGCGTATGCGTTTACGTGAATGTTTGTCACAACGCTGGTTTTCCCATGAGGATAAATATGCTTAGTTGTTACCAAGCTACACGCCTGATGTCTCAGGCGCTGGATGAAAAAATCGTGCTTTCTCAACATGTTCAGCTAATGCTGCATTTGAAAATATGCGACGGGTGCCGAAACTTCAGACAACAGCTTGCCGACCTGCGCACTATGACTTCCGCATTCGCTCGTGGCGAAAACGAGAATCAAAATAAAGTAACGTAGGGAAGGGGAATCAGGTACGATGGCGGTAAATCAGGCGATCAAGCGAAAACCTCCCACCGCCATAAGTCATCAGATACAACTGAGCCGTCAGCCAGGTAGCATGGACAGGCCAGGCATCTGGATAAACAAATATCTGAATCACCAGCGTCATCACCATTAATGCTAGCGCGGAGAAGCGTGTTGCTAATCCGACAATCAGCAGCAGCGGAAACAAGTGTTCTGCGGTCGCGGCCATGACAGCAGCAACATCAGGTGGTAGCAGAGGAAGCTTGTACTCGTTGGTAAAGAGCGACACGGAGCTGTCGGTAACGCGCGGAATCCCTAGTTGCCAGGGTGTGCGTGTCTCCAGAATATCTATGTTTAATCCAACCACTTTGCTTTGGCCCGATAGCCAAAATGTTGCGGCAAGGCTAATGCGTGCCAGAAGGGGAAGAACATTTTCCTGCGCAATATGTTGCCCTTTTGACCCTAATGTTTTGAGTAATGCCATCTTAGCGCTCCGTGTTGCTATATAGAGAAAGGATCAGTCCATAGTGTTGCATGCGTTGTAAAACCGACTGAGGTTCAAAAGTTGCATCCTCTCCGGCGGCGATCTCTAAGGCTTCGGTAAGACATCGACCAGACTGGAGCATGGTAACAAACTGCATTTCCGCACGGCTGAGCAACATTATTCGTACGTCGTCGTCAACGCGGCACAGTAGCATATGTTCCGGCTGGAATGGGTCCAGCATCATCTCGTTTTCACTTTGTTGGTGTGAGGCCCACAGGCTGAAGACGGCATAATCTGAACTGAAGAGCCGTACCGAAGGATGGAGCGCCATCAGCAACTGTGCGGGATCGTCAATGGGGGCCGCTTCTGCCGTCTGTTCGGCAGGGTCCGCCGCGTGCAGTGATTCGATAAACAACATTTCCAGCCGGGTGAGATCGCTCAGCCAAGGCCAGTCTGCCAACGGCTGAAATGTCGCAATCCAGTCCGGCAATTGTGCGCCATAGCCTGCCAAAACAGGAGAGGGAGGCGGTTGTTGACGTATAAACTCCGCTGCCATCGCACGAAAAAAGCACTCTCCGAGCTGAGCGAGAAGGACGGGGCAGTTTTCGGCCAGTGCATCGATTAGCGATGCTATGACATTATTACGATAAACCGCAAAACGTACCGCCGGATCGCTACCGTTCCAGGTTGTCAGCCCCTCTGGTACCATGAGGTCGGGATCAAGAAGTGCTTGATACAGTTGTTGTTGCATGTTTCTTGCTCTCCGTAATGTAATGCTGGGCATGGCTGGCTTCGTTCAGCAGCACGTCTAATGGTGGAATATTGCTGTCCCATTCGATCAGGGTGGCGATCGGCCCTGTTTTCCGCAGGGTTTTGTTATAGAGATCCCAGACAGGTCCGGTCACATGACTGTCGTGTGAATCAATCAGCAGCAGGTCGTTTGCCCCATCGCGGCTTTCCGTATAACCTGCCAGATGAATTTCACCGACACGGTGAAGTGGCAGCTCTAATAACATCTGCCTTGGGCAGCGATTATGGTTGACGCCACTGATGTAGAGATTGTTCACGTCCAGCAGTAGCCCACATCCGGTGCGGCGTACCACCTCGGAGATAAAGTCAGTCTCGCTCATGGTTGAGGCACTGAACTCAATGTAGGTGGATGGGTTTTCCAGCAGAATGGGACGACGCAGCGCATTCTGTACTTGATCGATGTGTTCGCAGACCCGCGTCAGCGTGACGTCGGTATAAGGCAGTGGCAGCAGATCATTGAGAAATAGATCGTTGTGAGTCGACCAGGCAAGGTGTTCAGAAAAAACGGCCGGCTGGTAGCGTTCAACCAGCGCAGCAACCCGCTGTAAATGGGTCTGATTCAGAGGATTTTCTCCTCCGATGGACAGGCCCACACCATGAATAGAGAGCGGATAATCTTGGCGAATGGTGGTCAGTGCCTGATGAAATGGACCACCCGCAACCAGATAATTTTCCGCGTGAATTTCAAAAAAACCAATGTCGGGTTTATTGTGCAGAATAGCGCGAAAATGCTCCGGCTTTAACCCGATCCCTGCTCTGGCTGGAAGCCTATTTAGCATGAGGCGGTCAGGAGCATCACGAGAGACGCTATGTGAGGGCAAAGAAACTGTCATCGTATGAGCTCCTGTTTAATGTCGGAATTACACTTCTTTAAATGCGTCCAGTTGACCAAAACCAGTCGGGGAGGTCGGAGACTTCATTTTTACGCAGGAACCCGCCGGTACCATTTTCCAGGCATTACCCTGATAATCCTTTTTTGAGGTACCAGCACAGGTGGTGCCTGCACCTGCTTTACAGTCGTTTTTCCCTTTCAGAGAAACGCCATAGCATTTCTCCATTTTGCTGCCGGAATCCGCCATTGCTGAAGTGCTTGCCGTAATAAATACGCTGCCTAAAGCCAGGGCCAGTAATGCTTTTGTCGTTTGCTTAGTCATAGAACATTCCTTTTATATTTGTGTAGAAGGTGAATTACTGCTTTGCTGAAACAAGCATTTGCTTCACTCGATTAGTCGCACCACACATTAATTTCTTACAGTTAATATGAGAAAAAAAATGATTTTTTTATAGTTGACTGATTTTTAATGACTTATTTTTGTGAATCAGATATCGGTCTGTACAAGAAACAGGCTTATTTTAGGATGTTTTCTATATGTTCATCGTAGTAGGCGTGAAAGCGGGGTGGGTTGTGGTCGTCATAGTACATTTGTATCAGGATGCCAAAAAACTTCCGATTAAACCTCATAAAAAGCAGGTGTTAAAAGTGGTAAAAACAACGGTCAAAACCTTATACCGATTAAAACTAGAAGGTAAAACAACGGCCTTTAATCATGGTTTAAAATCTGCCCATCATAAAACTATTAATGGAAAATAAACCGCTTTAATAATATTTTCAACCGCAGAATAAATTTTTTAATAAACCAGTTAAATAATCGAATATGAAAAATATGAATACCTTAAATAGGTCAGCTTAAGCTTGCTTTACACGGTTTTAATCTGCCCAATCGTATTGCTTTTCTGTCTGATTAAGCTACCAGGCTTTTTATCATCGATGATGTAAAAATACGCCTCGTTTTTTAAATGGATTTTTCTGTAGTCTGAAATGTGCACGTAGTAAACGTGCACATTTTATCTTTTAATTAAGGGTGAGCAATAAAGCCAACAGCTTCATACACTTTATCTAGCGTAATTTGGGCACGGGCTTTTGCCTTCGCTGCACCTTCTGCCATGATTTTGTTCAGCAGGATTTCATCATTACGGAAATAGTGGAAACGCTCTTGTAGCTCAGTCAACATACCGGAAACGGCATCAGCAACAGCACTTTTTAGATGACCATACATCTGGCCTTCAAATTCTGCTTCCAGTTCGGGAATGGTTTTGCCAGTAACACCCGCGAGGAGATCTAATAAGTTGGAAACCCCCGGCTTTTGTTCCAGATCGTAGCGAACACGAGGAGGTTCTTCTGAATCTGTGACCGCGCGTTTTATCTTTTTAGCCGCTGATTTTGGATCTTCCAACAGAGCGATAACGTTGTTGCGGTTATCATCTGACTTGGACATTTTCTTTTCTGGGTCTTGAAGAGCCATAACACGGGCACCACCGGTTGGGATAAACGGCTCTGGTACAGCAAAGATATTGCCGTAGATGGCATTAAATCGTTGAGCAATATCACGGCTCAATTCAAGGTGTTGTTTCTGATCGATGCCTACAGGAACCTGATTTGTTTGGTATACCAAAATATCCGCCGTCATCAGTACCGGATAGTCAAACAAGCCTGCATTGATGTTTTCGGCATGACGAGCTGATTTGTCTTTAAACTGAGTCATGCGGCTGAGTTCACCGAAATAGGTATAACAGTTTAGAATCCAGCTTAACTGAGCGTGTTGTGGGACATGAGATTGGACAAAAATGGTACTTTTCTCTGGGTCAATGCCACAAGCCAGGTAGAGCGCCAGTGTATCCAGAGTGCGTTTTCTCAACTCTTTTGGGTCCTGGCGCACTGTAATTGCATGTTGGTCAACAATGCAATAGATGCAGTCATAATCATCCTGCATTTTAACCCACTGACGTAACGCCCCCATGTAGTTACCGATGGTTAATTCACCGGAAGGTTGTGCGCCGCTGAATACAATAGGTTTTTGGGAGTTTAGTGTTTCAGATACAGTGGGTTCATTCATTTTATTATGCTTCCTGAAGTTTTAAAGATGGGAGGCCAATTGTGGATAGTAGATCCGAAAAATTCGTTAATATGCAATCTGGATTGCTTAATGCAATAGATTCACCGTAGTTATATCCATAAGTTAAACCAACACAAGGGCAACCAGCCGCTTGTGCTGCTAAAATATCATTACGGGAATCACCGACAAAGAGCAGTTCTTCCTTACGCAGTCCGAATGTGCCCATTGTTAAATAAATAGGTGCCGGATGTGGCTTTTTCTCTTTAACATCATCACCACCTAACACTAATGAAAAATATTCACTGATGTCTAAAGAAGCTAACAGAGGAGCAATGAAAGGTGTTGGTTTATTGGTGATGATACCCATTGGCAAGTTGTGTTTTGCCAGTTCAGCCAATGTAACTTTGACTTCCGGGAACAGTTGGCTGCCTGTTGTTACGGTTGTTTCATAGAAACGGTCGAACAGCTCACGGGTTTCTTTATGCAGTTGCGCAGTCAATTTGGTTCTAGCCCATGTCAACGCACGTTCGACCATAATGTCTGCGCCATTACCGACCCAAGCTGCAACTCGTTCTTTTCCCGCAGCAGGGAGACCTTTGGCTAACAGCGCTTGATCCAGTGCATCAGCCAAACCACCGGCGCTGTCTACCAGTGTGCCGTCCAGATCAAAAGCGATAGCACGAATACCTTTTAATACCTTACTTGCCATGAGATACCTTTGACAATTCACTACGCATATTATCAATAACAGTTTTGTAATCAGGCTGGCTGAAAATAGCTGAGCCAGCAACAAACATATCTGCTCCTGCGGTTGCTGCTGCGGCAATATTACTAGCTTTAATGCCACCGTCTACTTCAAGACGAATATCATAACCGCTTTCATCAATAATTTTGCGAACCTGACGCAGTTTCTCTAGTGTTCCAGGGATGAAAGATTGGCCACCGAAACCGGGATTTACCGACATCAATAGAATGATATCCAGTTTATCCAGGACATAATCGAGATGACTCAGAGGCGTTGCAGGATTGAATACCAAGCCAGCTTTACAACCATGCTCTTTGATGAGTTGTAAACTGCGGTCAATATGCTCACTGGTTTCTGGGTGGAAGGTAATGTAAGTTGCTCCTGCTTTGGCAAAATCAGGGATAATGCGGTCAACCGGTTTTACCATCAAATGAACATCGATTGGTGCAGTGATACCATAATCTCTTAGAGCCTGGCAGACCATCGGCCCGATAGTCAGGTTAGGGACATAATGGTTGTCCATCACATCAAAGTGAACAACGTCAGCCCCTGCTGCCAGCACCTTATCTGTATCTTCACCCAGCCGCGCAAAATTTGCAGATAAAATGGATGGGGCAATCAGAAAGTCTTTCATTATCTTCTCCAAATCGTTTCTATCATCCCTTAATTGCCAAGCAAAAGGGGAGTGGATAAATCAGCGATATAATGCCAAAAGTTCGTCTACCTTACTGCGAGCAAGGATATTCCTGCTGATAGTACGACGTGCTTTGACAATATGAAGTGAAGCCTGATAGTACCATTTTCGCGTCATTGGCGTATCGTGGTTGGATATCAAAACAGGAATTGCACGTTCTGATGATAACTTAAATGCAATATTTGCCAGATTTTCCTGATCTGCAATGTTAAAACTATTGGTGTGATACGCCGTAAAGTTTGCTGTTGCTGACAAAGGAGCATAGGGGGGATCACAATAGATAACTGAGTCTTTATGTGCTTCGTTCAACGTGTGTTGGTAGTGCTCGCAGATAAAAGTCGCATTTTGGGCTTTTTCAGCAAACCAGTGTAATTCTTCTTCAGGAAAGTAGGGTTTTTTATAACGGCCAAAAGGTACGTTAAATTTACCATGAGAATTATAACGACAGAGGCCGTTGTAACAATGGCGATTGAGATAAAGGAATAATACGCTGCGATGGAACGGGTCAGTGCTTTGGTTAAATTGCTCCCGTAACTGATAAAAATGTTCGGCTGTATTGTATTCTTGGGTAAACAGAGGGCGTGTGTGGACTATAAACTCATCAGCCCTGAGCTTTACTGTGTTGTACAGGTTAATCAGGTCACTGTTGATATCAGCGAGGATATAAGAATCGTAGTCTGTGTTCAAAAAGACAGAACCTGCGCCAACAAATGGCTCTATCAGACGACTACCGGCTGGCAGATGACGTTTGATATCATCTACCAACGGGTATTTTCCACCGGCCCATTTTAAGAAAGCGCGTTTTTTTTTCATGCTGTCAATTAATTACTCAATCATTCCAGAGCCGCAGATTGTACTCTGTTTAGGACAGCATATCAGCGCCTAATAAATATTGTTTTATTTTCTTAGATCTTGTTGCACTTGCTGCATCGTTCTAACCCAAGGTTTTTTCGCCTGAATCTCGGCCGGTAGAGATGAAACAGCCCGTTTGGCTTCAGAAACGGAAGGGTAATCACCATGAATTAAAACAAACCAAACTTTTTCATTACGTTTAGTTTCATAAACTTTGTAATGGGTAAGATTATGCTTTTTAGCAAAAGCGGTCAGTGTATCTGAGCGGCTGGCACTACTTAATTGCAAAGTGTAGTGGTTTGCCGGGGTTTTTAATTGATCACTACTGGTGCTACTGACCACATTGTTTTTACTGCTAGCATGACTTGTCGATGGTTTTGATTTAGCCGGTGTTTCTGATTTCAGTGGACGGATATTTTCTGATTTCTGCTGTACCACCGGTGGTGGTGTTACTGGCTGTGATTGTTGGGCTTGATTCAGATTCTGTACTGCGTGATTTATATTACTCTGTTGTTGAGTCAGTGCATCAGGAATATTTCCTGGTAATTCAATGCGCTGATTTTGGGTTTTGCCATTGTTAGTTTGAAGCTGATGAGGTTGAGTTGAAGTACCACTGACAGGAGGAACATGGATTTCCTGTGGTCTGTTGATTGTATCTGTGGTGGTATTCTCTGATGTTATGGATTGATTATCATCGTTGTTGGATGATGAATTTGATAAATCAATATTCTTCTCAGCAACATTTGGCGATTGCTGTTTTTCATGTTCAGTTGGGGCTTTTAAGGCAGAACTGATAGCAATAATCAGCAGTAGCAGCACTAAAATCCCAATGCCGAGCATCATTTGCTGACGTGAAACTGCAAATTTGGGTTTGTTTAATGGCTGACGCGAGCGTGAAGGACGGCGATCTGAGGTATCTGGCCTAAACTCGTTATTTGCTCTTTGTTCATTTTCTGATTTGAATTCGTCCATATGCCCTCCAAACAGAGCCAAGTACTGCCAATTGCAATTGAAGTCAGTCCGGCAGGCTGACTTAACGAAGATAGAAATTTGTCTGATAGAGTCGTTATTTTATGACACAACAACCAGATGTATGCAAAAAAACATTTATACCCGTTATCTTTCAAGTTGCCTCTTTGTTGGCTGCGCTCACTCACCCCAGTCACATAGTTCTCTATGCTCCCGGGGATTCGCTCCCTTGCCGTCGCGATCCATCTTGAAATCCATAGGATATGATACAATAAGCATACAACTTACTTAAAATTTACACATTTTCATACGGTAAACACTGAAGGATAGCGTCAACAACACAGTTGTGTTCAATATCTGAGCGAAGATCAGCTTTACCTATTTTTGTTGGAAGAACCAGTCGTAATTTACCTGCTATAACTTTCTTATCTCGCATCATATGTGGGAGGTAGGCTTCTGGTGGCATGTTTTGTGGCCCGTGTACCGGCAGATTTGCTCGCTCCAACAATCGGATAATACGTTGAGTATCCTGTTCAGAGAAATTATCAATAAGTTGAGCTGTTCTTGCTGCCATGACCATTCCGGCGGAAACTGCTTCCCCATGTAACCAGACACCATATCCCATTTCTGTTTCGATGGCGTGACCGAAGGTGTGACCAAGATTCAGCAGGGCACGCAAGCCACTCAATTCTTTCTCATCTGCGGCGACAACTTCAGCTTTCAATTCGCAGCAACGACGGATGCAGTGAGCCATTGCTTGGTTGTCAAGAGCCAGGAGTTTATCCATATTATCTTCAAGCCAGCTAAAAAATGCGCTGTCAAGAATGATACCGTACTTGATGACCTCTGCCAGACCGGAAGAGAGTTCGCGGGCTGGAAGCGTTTGCAGGCAGTTGAGATCGACCATCACAGAGGCTGGTTGATAGAATGCACCTATCATATTCTTGCCAAAGGGATGGTTTACTGCGGTTTTTCCTCCGACAGAGGAATCAACTTGGGCAAGAAGGGTGGTAGGCATTTGAATAAAACGGACACCACGTTGATAACAGGCAGCGGCAAAACCAGTTAAATCACCGATTACGCCGCCACCGAGAGCGATAAGTGTTGTGTCCCGGCTGTGGCTATTTTCCAGCAAAGCAGAAAATACGTCATTTAATACAGAAAGAGATTTGTACTGTTCACCATCAGGTAGAATCACTTCATCTACCCGAATCCTGGCTTGTTGCAAAGTAGCTTTTACTTTTGCCAGATACAGCGGAGCTAGGGTTTGATTCGTCACCAGCATAACTTGCTGGCCTGCTTTTAATGGTGCAAAAGCAGAAGGATCGTCAAATAGCCCTTTTGCAATGGTAATTGGGTAACTACGTTCCCCTAAAGTGACAGTGATCTTTTCCATAAGCAGCCTTCGCCTTAATTATTTATCGCTGTACAGACTTGCTTGAATCAGTTTTTTTCCAGTAACTCAATGATTTGGTTAGCGACAACTTTAGCGCTCTGTTCATCGGTACGGATAGTGACATCAGCAATTTCCTCATACAGAGGATTACGTTCGTTTGCTAAATTTTCTAAAACTTCACGTGCTGGTGCATCAACTTGAAGTAAGGGACGTTTTTTATCGCGCTGAGTGCGTGCTAACTGTTTTTCAATGGTGGTTTCCAAGTAGACCACGACCCCACGGGCTGACAGACGATTGCGGGTTTCTCTGGATTTCACAGAACCTCCGCCAGTCGCCAGTACAATGCCTTGTTTTTCCGTGAGTTCGTTAATCACTTTTTCTTCGCGTTCGCGGAAGCCTTCTTCGCCTTCCACATCGAATACCCAGCCCACGTCAGCTCCGGTACGTCGCTCAATTTCTTGATCGGAGTCGTAAAACTCCATATTGAGTTGCTGAGCTAACTGACGACCAATAGTGCTTTTGCCGGCACCCATAGGCCCAACCAGAAAGATATTACGTTTCTCTGCCATGTTTTTGGTATTACTAAGACTATTCGTTAATGATAACCCGCCCCGCTAATCAAATCAGCAGCGGGACCTAAACTGAAACCTCATGAGCGGTAATGTGAGATCAGATAACAAAATTATCTCAGTACATCAGCCAGTTTTGCAACTATATAAATCAACGACGAGCTTTTTGTGACGGAAGCTCTGGTTTCATTGGCTGATTATTGTGATGTTAAACCCGACCACTCAATTAGTTAACTCTTGTATGCTAAATTGGACTCAGCGTCAAATCTATAAACAGGATTAGTTGGAAAAATCTGCGCATCATCATACGGAATAGTTAAGTTTTTTATATCCAACTCACTGATATAACGGTTATATTTTTATTTTTGATCAAATGTCCATCAATTGAGGTGTGATAAATATGACTAACTCACGTCGGCTGTGTTTATGAGCTTTTTGGTTAAATAATGAGCCGAGTAGTGGGATGTCTGATAGATAAGGGACCTTTTGGGTTTGCTCGCCTTTTTTCTGTTGAAAAATGCCACCGAGAATAAGTGTTTCACCATTTTTTACAGTAACTTGAGTTATTATTTCCTGTTTGTCGATGGTTAAATTTTCACCTCCTCCTTGACTTATTGAGATCCCTGGCATGTTTTGACTGATTTTTAGAGAGAGTCTGATTTTGTTTTTTCTCAGTATATGGGGTGTGACTTCCATTCCTAGTACGGCTTCTTTAAATTGCACGGTACTTTTCTCTTTTTCTTGGCTGACGTAGGGAATATCAGAGCCTTGCTTGATGCTGGCTAACTGTTGATGTGAGGCGGTTAGTCTTGGGCTAGCGATAATATCTAGTTGGTTTTCTTGTTCTA
This sequence comes from Photorhabdus laumondii subsp. laumondii, assembly GCF_003343245.1. Lineage (NCBI taxonomy): Bacteria > Pseudomonadati > Pseudomonadota > Gammaproteobacteria > Enterobacterales > Morganellaceae > Photorhabdus > Photorhabdus laumondii. The sequence goes on from NZ_CP024901.1 coordinate 86,482, forward strand.
AGGCACTGAGCTCCATTTCCAGCAAACTGGTGTGAATGCGGGCAATATTGAATGCAAATCGATGCATGTTATCGTTGGCTGCTTGGTTGATATTGAGGCGGTTTATACCCGTTGATGTATTAATCTGCTCTCCTATCGGCATACCCCAGTAAATGCCGAGTTCATGTAATGCTTCTCGGCTACTGGTCACGATATGTGCAGTAATCTGCACTTGTTGCTGTGGTGTATCTATCTCTTTCAGCCAGCTTTTTATCTGTGCGATGGCGATGGGGGTATCCTGTAAAATCAGACTGTTAGTTTCAGGATCAAAATCAACTTTACCCTCTTTTGTTATCAGTGCGGGCGTATTTTGCCTGAGATTCATGGCGATTCTTTCTGCATCTGCATATTGTAATACGGTTGAAAGGGACTGAATTTCGGTCTCATTGACTGATTGATCAAATAACTCAACCGATTGCTCTTCTGTCTCTATCATCGGGGGAACAAAAGGATTTCTTATTTCTGCAACAACAATAGCGGGCAGAAAAAGGATGAATAGAATAAATTTTTTAGTCATAAAATTCCTCATGTGAGGCTTCTGACAGGGTGATTTTGACGTTTAGAGATTCACCTGATGGTGAAATGGAAAGCTGTTTAATTAGCAGCGGTGGATATAACGTTTGTAACGCCTCAAGAAAACTCAGCATCTGTTCGTAGTTCAAATAAATTGTGATTTGCCAGAGCGTTTTTTCCCCTTCTTTTTTACGTTGCCACTCAAGAACTTGCGCACCAGAGTTTATCAATGGCTGTTGTAATTGTTTTATTGCGGTAATTTTTACCTCATTTTGTCGCGGCTTACTGAGTTTATTTTCTATTTGGTTGATGTGTTGTCGTATACCTCCCAATAGCGGTAGCTGATTTAGCCGTTCATTGGCTGCTTTGGTATTGATTTGTTGGGCTGCTATTTTTTGCGCCAGGCTACTTCGTTGTTCAGTTCTTTCTTGCCAGAAGAAAAGATAAAACAGAATCAGAAATAGCATGATGATAGCTTGCTGCCAGATAAAGAGCAGCCAGGTTGGTTTGGCAAACCACCATAGATAGTCACTTTTTATCATCGGATATCTCCGTCTGCCAGTTAGCGTCAATAATAAATTGCCTGATTTGTTGTTCGGTAGTGGTCATCTTTTTTAGTTGAATTTCAGACAATTGCCCGTTGTTTTCAAGATTATCCAGCAGAGACGTCATACTGGAATAATCCAGACTATTAGCAACCAGTTTTAATTGGCCTGCCTGATCATCGAAAGCGGTTAACCAACTTCCTTCTGGTAATAATTCAGGTAATTCATTAAATAATTGCCAATGTTGTTGGTTCTGTTTCAGCCACGTTTGTTGTTGTTTTAATTTATCGGCCAGTTTGTTGTGAAGATTGACCGCCTCCTCTGTCTGAGTTATCTGTTGTTGCAAATATAATTGTTGCTGGTTGAGTTGCTGCCATTGTCTTTGATACTGGTTAATCGTTTCCTGCTGTTTTAATAACATCCAGACGAGTACTGTCAGCCACAACATCAATTGCAATAAGAGAAGAATCGCCCACCAACGATAACGATGTCTTAGCCGGGTTTGGCGCCAAGGTAGAAAATTAACCTGATACATCATTACTTATCATCCGGTCTGAGTGCTAAACCACCGGCTATCACATATTCCATCAGTTGGATTGGCAGTGGTGGTTGATAGTGACGAAATGCTGTCAACATATCCCAAGAATAAGTTCCTTCAGGTAGAGCTTCTTGTTGGTAGCTGCTGTAGTAAACCGGCTGTTCAGCCATAGATGAAGCAGATAATTGACGGATAATCTGCTGTGGAGAAACAGCCGTATTTGCTGATACTAAATCATAAGCGAAGGGGGCATTGGCAGGAGATACCCATAGCCAACCAGATTGTTGCCTATGTAACAGCCAACTATCAGCGGGAACGCCGGCATATTGTGCTATATAGCGTAGGGCACAAGGGGCAATATCAATGGCGTCTGGAAATATTCCTGCTTGTGCAAGACATTGTAGCCAGAGGTTGAGATCTTTCTGGCGAGCGGCACTGATGTAGGCGTTTTGTTCAATAATACGGTAATCCAGCGCCAGTTCTCGGGTATTAAAGGGGAATTGTTTCTCGGCACTGGCGTTGATAAACCAGCCTTGTTCCGGCTCTTTAAGATTGATATCTGGAGGTAAAATCAGACTCTTCTGCAATGTTTGTTGTACAGGTAGGGCGAGCCTGAAACTGATTTTTTTAGGTAATTCTTGGCGCCATTGATTTAAAATATCACATAATATTTCTGGCCGTTGTAAACGGCCCTCTGGCATGACCGCATCAGATAAAAGATATTGCCAGCAGTGGCGAAGCTGCCAGCCATCTCGGCGTTTTATAGCTGCGACGGCGCGAAGGATGCCATTTTGGATGTCCAATCCGACATACCATTTTGGTGAATACATATATCGATCTCCATATCAGTAATTTTAATAAAAGACCATATTCAAGGTGCTGTGTAACCTTTATACTACGCGCCGATTGTTTATAAACCACCCGACTAACATGGCATGGGAAATTTCAGGTGAAGTTCGTAAAGTATTTTCTAGTCTTTGTTGTGAGTTGCATTTTTCTGGGAACGGCCTCGATTTTTGGTATGTATAAATATATCGAGCCTCAGTTACCTGATGTGGCGACATTAAAGGATGTTCGATTACAGACACCAATGCAGGTGTTCAGTGCAGATGGCGAGCTGATTGCTCAATATGGTGAAAAGCGCCGTATGCCTCTTGAGCTGCCCGAAATTCCACCCATTATGGTGAAGGCGTTCATTGCAACGGAGGACAGCCGTTTTTATGAACATCACGGGGTTGACCCTGTAGGGATTATCCGGGCAGCTTCTGTCGCGATGAGTTCAGGTCATGCATCACAAGGGGCAAGTACCATTACTCAGCAACTGGCGAGAAATTTCTTTCTCACTCCTGAGAAGACGTTGATGCGTAAAGTCAAGGAAGCTTTTCTGGCCATCAGGATTGAGCAATTGCTGAATAAAGATGAGATCCTCGAACTCTATCTCAATAAAATTTACCTTGGTTACCGGGCTTATGGTGTTGGAGCTGCGGCTCAAGTTTATTTTGGTAAGAGTGTCAATGAGTTGACACTGAGTGAAATCGCCATGATTGCTGGTTTGCCAAAGGCACCTTCTACGTTTAACCCGCTTTATTCTTATGGCCGAGCGATTAACCGCCGGAATGTGGTTCTGAGCCGTATGCTCAATGAGGGCTATATTACTCAGCAGCAATATAATCAAGCTAGAAGTGAAAAACTGGTAGCGAATTATCATGCACCTCAGATTGCTTTCTCTGCGCCCTATTTGTCCGAGATGGTGCGTCAGGAGATGATTGAGCGTTATGGTGAGAATGCTTACACCGACGGTTATAAGGTTTATACCACGATTACCCGTAAACTTCAGTTAGCTGCCGTGGATGCGGTTCGTAATAACCTCATTGATTATGATGTGCGTCATGGCTACCGTGGGGCGCAGGAAGTTTTGTGGAAAGTGGGTGAACCTGCTTGGGATCGGGAACAAATTGTCAAGAAGCTTAAGACCTTACCAAGTTATGGGGCGTTAATGCCGGCTGTAGTGACCAAAGCAGGTACTGATCAGGCGATAGTGATGTTGCCTGATGGCAGCAGTGTAGAATTGCCCATCGCGGGTGTCCGTTGGGCCAAAAAGTTCAAATCTGATAGTGCACAGGGTGCGGTTCCTCGTAGTGTGAATGAAGTGGTTCAAGTGGGTGAACAGGTTTGGGTTCGGAAAGTAAAGGATATTTGGTGGTTGGCACAAGTGCCGGAAGCTAATGCTGCTTTGGTCTCTATTGATCCGAATGATGGTGCTGTGAAAGCGCTGGTTGGTGGGTTTGATTTCAACTTGAGTAAATTTAACCGTGTCACTCAGTCATTACGTCAAATTGGTTCTAATATTAAACCATTTCTCTATACCGCAGCGATGGATAAAGGGCTGACATTAGCTTCATTGTTGAATGACTTACCCATTAGTCGTTGGGATGCAGGAGCTAGTACTGACTGGCGTCCGAAAAACTCACCACCGGCTTATGTTGGGCCAATCCGTTTGCGTCAGGGATTAGGGCAATCGAAGAACGTCGTGATGGTGCGAGCAATGCGAGCAATGGGAGTCGATTATGCCGCTGATTACCTGCAACGGTTTGGTTTTCCGGCACAAAATATTGTACGTACCGAATCTCTGGCTTTGGGATCACCATCATTCACTCCAATGCAAATGGTACGAGGGTATTCGGTCATGTCCAATGGTGGCTATCTGATCGATCCTTACTTCATTACTAAGATTGAAAACGAAGATGGCGATGTTCTCTTTGAGGCTAAACCGAAAATTGCATGTCCGCAGTGCGATATTCCAGTAATTTATGGGGATACGGTACGTTCAATCGAACTTTCTGAAAACTCGATAGAGAATGTTGCTCAATCTCATGTTGGCCAGCAAGAGATATTGCCGTTACCTGAATTAGAAAGAGCACCGGTCATTGATGGCCGTGAAGGTGCGCAAGAATATGCTCCTCATGTTATCAGTACTCAGTTGGCATTTTTGATCCATGATGCTTTGAATAGCAATATTTTTGGTGAGCCGGGTTGGTCTGGTACGGGTTGGCGCGCCTCGCGCGATCTGAAACGTCGTGATATTGGTGGCAAAACTGGGACAACTAATAGTTCAAAAGATGCCTGGTTCTCAGGTTATGGGCCGGATATTGTCACGACGGTTTGGATTGGTTTTGATGATCACCGTAGAAGCCTTGGTCGTACAGCAGCCAGTGGCGGTGAGGCGGGTGCTAAGAGTGCGCAGCCAATTTGGGATGATTTTATGAAAATTGCACTGGAGGGGGTTCCTGAAAAAGAAGTTACACCTCCTCCGGGGATTGTTTCTGCCGTGATAGATCGTAAAACAGGTAAACTTGCTGGCGGCGGCGGAGATACCCGTAGTGAATACTTCATTGACGGCACTCAACCTACAGAAAGTGCGGTGCAGGAAGTTGGCACAATTTTAATTGAGAATGGTGAAAGTCAGGAGCTATTCTGATGATAGAGCAGGCACAACGGAAGCGCTGTTGTGCCTGTGAACTTCAACGGTGTATTAAGTATTTTTGTGCCAGAAATAGGGCGCAGACGTTGCGTGCTTCGTTGAAATCAGCGTGATCCAGTAATGACATCATATCTGCTATTGGCCAACGTATTTGTGATAGCGGTTCAGGCTCATCCCCTTCCAGGCTTTCTGGATAGAGATTTTCGGCAATAACAATGTTCATTTTGCTAGAAAAATAGGATGGGGCCATAGTGAGTTTGGCTAATTGTTCTATTTTTCTGGCACCAAAACTGACTTCTTCTTTTAATTCACGGTTAGCGGCTTCAAAGATACTTTCCCCTGGGTCGATCGCGCCTTTAGGAAAGCCCAATTCGTACTGCTCAATGCCGACTGCATACTCACGAATAAGCAACAATTCCTCCCCAATGACCGGGATTATCAGAACAGCTTCCCGATTGGCCGGACGCATCCGTTCATAAACGCGTTTTACACCGTTACTAAATTCGAGATCAACTGACTGAATATGAAATAAACGTGAATGGGCAATGTCCTCTATGTTGAGGATTTTAGGGTTTTTCAGGTCATTCATAATTGCCCCTGATGGTTTAATATTGGTTGAGTTGAGTGCCTGTGCATTATTACGTCTTAAATTATTTCATTAACCTTAGATTTTATGATGAAATTAGGTACACTCCATAGCTTGACTAAATATGGCCGATTATTTTGATAAATGATAGTGATTATCGCTGGTTATTGTTGTTACTGTTATCTTTATCCTCTCTGGAAATAGATCTATGTTGTATATAGTTTAGCGAGTTATCATATATACCCGTTATCTTTCAAGTTGCCTCTTTGTTGGCTGCGCTCGCTCACCCCGGTCACATCGTTATCTATGTTCCCGGGGATTCACTCCCTTGCCGTCGCGATGCATCTTGAAATCCATAGGGTATAACTCATTGTAAAATAAATTAAAAAAATAAATAGAAATAACCTAATTCAGAACTTAATGTGTAGTCGCTAATTTGCAAACAACAATAGTAAGATTGTCATGGGTATGGGGATAAAATGAGCGTAACAGTCGTTATATTGGCTATCTTGATAATTAGCTTGATTGTCATGGCTTCCTTTCTGATCTTCAAATGGAAGCTACATGATAATGACCGCTATCTGCCTTCTGTTGCTGCACCGACCTATCGTAAACTTAATGCTGATGAATACCAGGCTATTGAATGTTATTTGAATCGAGTGTTGCCGCCAGTTGTAACAAACCGTATTAATAAAACAAGTTGGCCAATTCTGATGGGTAAAAATGATATGGTTTATACTATCTGTCATTCCATTACCCGGTTTTCTGTTGCCTCAGATGAACGACATAGCTGGCGTTATTATATTGATATGGCAGAAATTCATTTGCCGTTTTTCCTTGAGCCTTTTATTAAACAGCAGAATATTATTGATGTTATTCACACCGCGACAATACCACTGGTTATTTCGATTAATGGTCACTTTCTGAAAGATTTTCAACAGGATTTTCCTTCTGCTCCGGTAATCGCAGATATATCGCATCAGCAGGCATCGATCCAAAAAAATGGTGAAACCAGCGTAAAGTTACAAAATATTCGTAAAGAGACCTTGGAAGAATACCGGTTGAATCACTCATCGGGTATTTGGGAAGGGGGATTTTTGTGTTTCGGATTTTTCATTTGGTTTTTTGCGTTACTTTCACCGGCACTGCTTTTGCCGTGGCTGATGTTGATTGCAGGTAGTTTAGTCGTTGTCAGTTTTTGGCCATTACTTTGCCCACTTTCAATATGCAGGCGCCAGGATATTCACTGTTTTACCGGTATACCCAAACGATGGGGATTATTTGGCGAATTTGAACAAGGGCAAATGAGTAATATTTCTCTTGGTGGGATTGATTTAATCTATCCTCCTCATTGGGAACCCTATGTTGCTTACTATTTTGATCAGAAAACCAGTATTGATATTTACACTAACGGTCAGGTAGTCAGGCAAGGGCATTATCTCTCTTTGCATGATGAAGAGAAAAATTACCCTTATCGCCGTTATGGAAAAAATCTCATGATGATCGCTAGCTGCTTGCTTATTATGTTACTACTCTATTTTTATCAGCCGGTTAGTGTACCGATGAAACTCAGTTTTGCTTGGTTGCATGGCAGCAGCACAAAAGTTATTACTGACGCTAATATGATGGAAGGGATGGAATTGCGAGTTGGGGATATCCTGAAAGCAAAAGGGGTTGGTATGTGTTATATGCCCCCAAACAATATGAACGGTAAAGGCGACACCTATTTTTCTCCGTTCGATTGCTCGGGGATATATTGGAATAGAGTTAATCCACTGCCAATACCAGAATCAGAAATTATAGAAAATGCCGCTAAACTGATTGCAACTGTTAATAAGCAATTACGTTTACAGGAAAATAACGATGTAATAAATCCAGACCTTCCCCAGGAGATTTTCAAATCTGGTATGATCTTATTGGATAATTTCTCTGATATTGTATTGAAAACTAAAGAATTATGTGAGAAAGAAGCAGACTGTTTACGATTGAAAAATGCTTTGGTTAACCTGGGTAGTGCTATTGATTGGCTAACTTTGTTAAAGAATGCAGAAAGTGGCAAACTGGATGGCACTCATGTTTTATTGCGTCCGGCAGGCGCTGAAGCTTTGGGGAAATTGGTTGATGCGACGACATCATCATTTATCTACCGGGAAATAGATAAAGTCGCAATGCTGCTTAATAGCCCTTCTCCTGGCGGAGTTCTACTTATCAGTGATGAAGGCAAACAACTGGTTGAGTATATAACGCCGGCCATCATCTCTTATGACCATAGTGTGTTGGAAGACCATAGTGCGTTGGAACAATGGCGTGAGTTACAGCGGTTATCGGATATGGTATTGCAAACACCCTTTGAGACAACGGGAATTGTCACGGAATTGTCCGTAGATAGTCATGGAACCCGTCGGATTGTGCTGCATAGTGAACTAGATGCCATGACACTTGCTCGTTGTATTGGTACCACTATTTTATTCTTGGCTCTTTTTACGACCTTAATCATTAATTTTGTGCTGGTTGTTAAGAAAAATAGGCAGAACAAACAACGTCTAAACAAAATCAAGCAATATTACGATAACTGCTTTAATACACTTTTTCCGCCTACGCGTTGGCGATAATCGACAATGGTATGTTAGGCTTTGGGTTATTTGCCAAAGCTGATCAAAGCTGATAGTAGGAGGAAAAATGAAGGGTAATTCAGACTCCGATCAAGCTGTCCGTCTGGATAAGTGGCTGTGGGCGGCTCGTTTTTATAAAACACGGGCTATTGCACGGGAAATGATAGACGGTGGTAAAGTTCACTATAATGGTCAAAGAAGTAAACCGAGTAAATTGGTTGAGCTAGGGGCTGAAATTAAACTGCGTCAGGGTAATGATGAACGTATAGTTGAAGTTCTTGTACTAAGCAATCATCGGCGCGGTGCGCCGGAGGCGCAACAACTTTACCAAGAGACGGAAGCGAGTATGACTAACCGGGAAAAAATGGCAATTGCTCGAAAAATGAATGCATTAACTATGCCTCATCCTGATCGCCGGCCGGATAAAAAAGAAAGACGCACGCTGATTAAGTTTAAAAACACCAAATTAAATGGGCAGGAATAACCTGCTCGAATGAGAGATTGTTATGTTTAAACAAGACCAATTACACCGCTTTTTATTTAAGAATTATTCTGTACGTGGTGAGCTGGTTTTAGCCAGTGAAACTTACCAGCATATTTTGGAAAATCATGATTACCCTCAGCCGGTACAGCAATTATTGGGAGAACTGTTGGTAGCAACCAGCCTATTAACTGCAACCCTGAAATTTGATGGCGATATTACGGTCCAGATTCAGGGAGATGGCCCGGTCAAATTAGCCGTTATTAATGGTAATCATCAGCAACAAATGCGTGGTGTTGCTCGTATTGATGGATTAGTGGCTGAAAATAGCAGCTTGAAACAGATGGTGGGTACAGGCTATATGGTTATTACCATTACGCCAACTCATGGTGAGCGTTATCAGGGAGTGGTTGCACTGGAAGGTGAAACATTGGCGGATTGTCTTGATGATTATTTCAGACAGTCTGAACAGCTACCGACTCGTCTCTTTATTCGTACTGGCATTCAAGATGGCAGAGTTGCTGCTGGTGGGATGTTGTTACAGATTCTGCCAACAGCGGAACAGGGGAGTGCAGAAGCTTTTGATCATCTGGTGCAACTTACTGCAACCATTAAAGGTGAAGAGTTATTTTCATTGGAAGTTAAGGAGATCTTGCACCGCCTTTATCATGAGGAGGATGTCATATTATATGAACCGCAAGCGGTTGAATTCCGTTGTACTTGCTCTCGCCAACGTTGTGCTGACACATTAGTGACACTTTCCGATGAGGATGTTAATCATATTTTGCAGAAAGATGGCAACATTGATATGGCGTGTGAGTATTGCGGCACGCACTATATTTTTGATGCTGATGATCTTGCTGCGATCAGAATAGAAAAAAAGAACCGGCTCCATTGATATTCTATCTATATCCGTTCCATAGGGTATAAACACACTTTTTCACCTTTTAAGGCGCGGATCCGCGCCTTTCTATCAAATCCATCATAATACTCAAAACTGTTTTCGTGCCTTTGGCCCAAGATCAAACTTAAAAAAATGGTGGGTTTTCAATTTTTTGATAACTATCGCTGTTAATTAATCATAACTATTTATTATTGCTCACAGAAAAAGTGTGACTACCCACCAGGAGCAATGACATGAGTGTTAAAGGCATTACCCCGCAGGAACTCGCGGGTTACGGAATCCATGATGTTAACGAAATTATTTATAATCCAAGCTATGAGTTGTTATTTTCAGAAGAAACCAAACCTTCACTCGAAGGCTGCGAGAGTGGCACTCTGACCAACCTGGGGGCTGTGGCTGTCGATACGGGGATCTTCACGGGTCGTTCCCCAAAAGATAAGTACATTGTTCGTGATGATGTCACCCGTGACACCGTATGGTGGGCTGACCAGGGAAAAGGTAAAAATGATAACAAACCATTACAGCAGGAGACATGGACATATCTGAAAGGCTTGGTAACTAAGCAGCTTTCAGGCAAACGTTTGTTTGTAGTTGATGCTTTCTGTGGTGCTAATGCAGATACACGACTGAAAGTCCGCTTTATCACAGAAGTTGCGTGGCAGGCCCACTTTGTTAAGAACATGTTTATCCGCCCATCAGATGAAGAGTTGGCTGAGTTCAAACCAGATTTTATTGTGATGAACGGTGCAAAATGCACCAACCCGCAATGGCAAGAACAAGGTTTGAACTCTGAAAACTTTGTTGCGTTTAACCTGACAGAGCGTATGCAGCTTATTGGTGGTACCTGGTACGGTGGCGAAATGAAGAAAGGGATGTTCTCTATGATGAACTACCTGTTGCCACTGAAAGGTATTGCCTCGATGCACTGTTCTGCCAATGTGGGTGAGAAAGGGGATGTTGCGGTCTTCTTCGGCTTGTCTGGTACAGGTAAAACCACACTTTCTACTGATCCAAAACGTAAGCTGATTGGTGACGATGAGCACGGTTGGGATGATGACGGTGTATTCAACTTTGAAGGTGGTTGTTACGCGAAAACCATCAATCTGTCCAAAGAGGCGGAACCTGATATCTACAATGCGATTAAACGTGATGCGTTGCTGGAAAATGTTACTGTACTGACAGATGGCACGGTTGATTTCCGTGATGGTTCAAAAACTGAAAACACCCGTGTTTCTTATCCTATCAACCATATTGAAAACATTGTTAAGCCGGTTTCTAAAGCGGGCCATGCAACTAAGGTCATCTTCCTGACTGCGGACGCATTTGGTGTGTTACCTCCGGTATCTCGTTTGACACCCGAACAGACTCAATATCACTTTCTATCTGGTTTTACGGCAAAATTGGCAGGTACCGAACGCGGTGTGACTGAACCAACACCTACATTTTCTGCTTGTTTTGGTGCCGCATTCCTGACTTTGCATCCAACCCAATACGCGGAAGTGTTGGTAAAACGTATGCAGGCCGCAGGTGCTAAGGCTTATCTGGTGAATACTGGCTGGAATGGGACGGGTAAACGAATCTCGATTAAGGATACCCGTGGGATCATTGATGCCATCCTAAATGGTGATATTGAAGAAACTGATACCATTACATTACCTATTTTCGATCTGGCGGTTCCGACAGCGTTGCCGGGTGTTGATACCGACATTCTTGATCCACGTAAGACTTATGCAGATAAATCTCAATGGGAAGAGAAGGCGAAAGATTTGGCTCATCGTTTTGTCGACAACTTTGATAAATATACCGATACCCCGGCGGGGGAAGCTTTAGTGAAAGCGGGTCCTAAACTGTAATTGTGAATTTTTTAGCCTCATCCGTTAGGGTGAGGCTTATTTGATATTTATGTCGGAGGAAGGTCAAACAACAATATTTCACTATCGTTGCTGCTGCTAAGTTGAAGATTGATTTCATCTCGGATAGCCAGACCATCGCTGGTGGTGGCTTTGACACCATTAACCGTCACTTCGCCACGAATGACTTGTATCCAAATATAACGGCCTTTTTCTGCGACATATTCGGCGGTTTCGTGATCCTTAAGTATCCAACGCCATAAAGTCATATCCTGAAATACTTTCAGTGAACCATCCCGTGCATCAGGCGAGAGCACCAGTTGGCGGCTTTGTACATCATCAAAGCGACGTTGTTCATAGCGCGGTGTTAAACCCGTTTTACTTGGGATGATCCAAATTTGATATAGATGTAATTGGCAATCACTGTTCGGATTGTATTCTGAATGGCGAATGCCAGTACCTGCGCTCATAATTTGGAATTCACCAGCAGGTACCCGCTCTTTATTTCCTATACTATCCTGGTGTTCAACGGTACCGGAAAGAACATAGGTCAGTATTTCCATATCTTTATGCGGATGGGTACCAAAACCTTGACCTGCTTCGATGAAATCTTCATTAATGACTCTCAATGCTGAGAAATTCATAAAATTAGTATCGTAATAGCTGGCAAATGAGAAGGTATGCCAGCTAGTTAACCAGCCATGATCGGCATGGCCGCGATCTGATGCTTTGCGTAAATGGATCATATTCAAATCTCCTCAATGGTTTTTACAGTCTAATTGAGAAGAGATAGCATTAAAGCTTAAAAACTTGACTTAAAAATTCAAATATTTTGAACAATGGATGATTGGATGAATTAATAAAAAGAAGCCAGCACTTGGCTGGCTAAAGTAAACACTGGAAGCAATGTGAGCAATGTCGTGCTTTCATCTGTACCCCGAAGGCAGTTCATCTGAAAGCGATACGAATGATAATAATTATCACTATCGATTGTAAAGCGTTTTTTCTGGTCAAATATAGAATAATGATGAGGTTTCATCTCAACTTATTGATAAATATTGCTATTTTTATAAATATCGGTGTGATACCCAAGGGAAAGAAAACCTTTCACCAAGTCGATTTATTGGGTGATTATCTTAGATTATTCAGTAAATTTGACATGATATTAAGAGCTTTGACAGGGGTTATCGTAAACCCATATCTGGGGTCTATCTGTCGAAATAATTTGATCAGGAGCTAAAATATGCTTAGACAAAATAAGCTAGAGCTGGAGTTTCATTTACCATAGCCAACTATTTATTTTAAGAAATGTTTTGATGAAATAATCACGCTATAATGAATTTTAATATGCTGCTCAATGCCAAATGTTCTCTAGAATTCAACTCATTCTGTTTAATAGCCGTTTCCTTTATATATTCTGACTGTATTTTAACGTCATGAAAGATATTTTTTCAGGTAATCATATGTGGCATTTTTTGGCGTGGATTGTGTTAACAGGTTTGACTATTTGGGGAATGATTAATCATTCACTAAATCAGAATTATCAACAACAAACAGTTTCATTTAATATTCTTTATCGAGAGCTGAGTGAAAAGCTGGCACAACATGACGCGATTGTATCGCTAACGGATACTAATATCGAATTGGAGCAGCTACAGGAAAACTTTCCACAAATCGTCGGATTACAAGAGATGCCAATGAATGTATTAATATTCCCTATAGTCAGTGAAGAGGAAGAGGGAAGATATTGGCTTAATAGTAAACGTGATAATATCCGGTTATTAATAGATCTTAATATCCTGATAAAAGATCTATCATTATTGTCACAATTTCGAATGGTACAACTGGATTGGAATAATCGCCCATTGATTACGTATGGACTGGAGAAAGATCACTATTTTTGGCGCTGGGAGAAAAAGTTAACCAATCGTTTTCAGCCTTTTGTGCTTAAAGTGGGTAACGATCAACAATGGTCTAAAATTCCGTGGGGTTATATTGCTTGTCTGAGCTTTTTATGGGCAGTGATTATCTGTTTTATCTTTTTAATTCAGAAGAATAAAAGGTTGAGGAAAATTTCTGATTTACGAGCACATTTCTTTGAATTTACCCGATTAAATACAATGGATGAAGTGGCAACAGGTGTTGTTCATGAATTAAATCAGCCTTTGACTGCGATTATGAGTTATAACCAAACCGCATTGCGGTTAATGAAAAAGCAGCAATATGATAAAGTGACGCCAATATTGGATTCATCAATTTTGCAAACTCAACGCATCGCAAATTTATTAACGCAATACCGTCAAAAACTGACGACCGGTAATATTATTTTACAACCTGTGAATATTCAAACGATATTAGGTCGAGTTGAGATATTGCTCGAAAATGAAATTAAGGTCGGTAAGATCAAGATAATAAAGCATATTTGTGATGAACTACCAATGATATCTGCCGAACCGCTGTGGATTGAACAAATATTTCATAATTTAATCAGCAATGCCATTCAGGCACAGCAAGAGCAAGGTCGGTCAGAATATCAAAATTGGATCTGTATTGATATCACCTATATCGATGACATGATAAAAATCATGATAACAGATGGTGGCCCTGGATTAAGTGATGAAGCTTTAAAGAACGTGTTTATTCCATTCTTCACAACACGCCAGCAAGGTATGGGGTTGGGAATGACGTTAACAGAAACATTAATTCATAAACTTGGTGGCGATATTAATGCTGAAAATTGTGAAACAGGAGGAGCGCGTTTTATTATTTGGTTACCAACTAATAAAGGTAAGGAGAAATAATGGCGACAGTAATTTATCTTATTGATGATGATGAAGCAATCCGTGACTCATTATCTATGTTATTAGAAACAATGAATTGGCAGGTAAGTTCATTTCCTGGTGCGCAAGAATTTCTTGATAGAATTGATAGCGAGAATATTGCAGTGCTTCAGGGGTGTATTTTATTGGATATTCGTATGCCGGGAAAACCTGGATTGGCATTGCAGGCCGATCTTTTAAAACTTAATAGTACATTACCGGTTATTATCATGACCGGACACGGAAATATTGATATTTGTCGTCGCGCTTTTAAAAACGGTGCTTTCGAGTTTTTAACCAAACCTATTGATGCAGATTTATTAATTGAAACAGTTTCAAGTGCATTATTATTTCATCAGAAAGTATTTAGGCAACGTCAGATATATGAGCAGTTGAAAACGAAATTTAGCCAATTATCTGAACGTGAAAGGGAAGTGATGAAAATTATTTTGGAAGGTAAAACCAGCAAACAAATTGCTCAACAGTTATCGTTATCACCACGTACTATTGAGGTTCATCGTGCCAATATATTTCATAAATTGGATATACATTCTTTACCACAGTTAGTCAAAGAGTATGAATTATTTAAGTCATTATCTTATGACTAAGTATTTCTACTGAGTCGAATAAGTAATTGGCCGAATAGCTATAGCCGATAAATCTCATTAAGTTAGAACAGGATAATTCATCAACTTAAACTTAATGAGGTTTACCTATGAAACATTCTCTTTTCTATACTGTTTTGGCAGCAGGTTTATTCGCTCAATCTGCTTTTGCTTCATCACTAATTACTGAACGTAATATTACTCTTGAGGTAGCAAATAAATTAGCTTCTGAAGCAATTCAATCTTGTGCGGCTAATAACTACAACGTAACGGTTTCTGTTGTTGATAAAAGTGGGGTTCTGAAAGTGGTTCAGCGTATGGATAAAGCCGGATTGCATACCGTTGATGCGAGCAAAATGAAAGCTTATACCGCGTTATCTACTCAGAGAACGTCAGAGGACGTAATGAAAACGGCGCAATCAAATCTTGGTGCTCAATATTTAGGGGATATTCCAGGCTTCCTATTACTTGGTGGTGGTGTTCCTGTTAAATCTAGTGATAATCAAGTGATTGGTGCAATCGGTATTGGTGGCGCTCCGAGTGGTTCTTTAGATCAACAGTGTGCTTTTGATGCAATTCAGAAAATTTCATCAGATTTATCTTAATCATAACGATTTATAAAATGTACGGGGTAACGATAATGAATTAAATATCTATTTCTACTTAGGAATGTAGAGTTTAGGTTTAATATATTCCATTATCATAATTTGCACAGAGGCAATAACTGGAATGAAGTTATTGCCGCTCATTGATTTTATTTATGGTTAATAGGTCATGTTTAGTTTCAGCTTTATTTTAAAATAGCGACTTTATATACCCAATGGATTTCAAGATGCATCGCGACGGCAAGGGAGTGAATCCCCGAGAGTATAGCGGACTATGTGACCGGGGTGAGTGAGTGCAGCCAACAAAGAGGAAACTTGAAAGATGGCGGGTATATATCTAATGCAAGAAACATGCAGGATTAGGAGGAAAGGAATTACTTAATGATTTTGTATCACAAAAAATGCTTTTTTGCAGAAACAATAAAATTTGTGAAAATATATAAAAATGACTGTATTTGACATCATTTTAACCTGTATCTGATGGAATAATATAAATAAATTCACACCAGCCTTATGTAATAAAAGATCATTACATTATTATTGTGCGCAATATCACGAAAAAGTATCTCCTCCTAACTCCTCCTCCCTCTTAGTATCAAAGCTAGGAGGATGCTGACTCATCTGAGACATTATTTAATATTTCATTCCTATTTTATTAACAATAATATCGGCGACGATTTATTTCTATTAAAAAGGTCTGATTATGGTAGCTCCCTTCTGGAAAAGGGCTTACCTGGCCCTATTAAGCAGTACATTCGTTTTGCTACTGGCTAGCTGTGATAACAATCGTTCTTTACCCAAAACCCCGGAGAAACCGATGGCGCATATCCCTAATAAAGTACCCAGTGAAGCTGCCACTGCCGGCAATTTTCAGGCAGTGATCCACTTGGTGGACATTGCTAAATTAAGTCAAAGCCCAACAACGAACCGTGACTACAGTACCAACACCCTCTACTTATGGAACGATAAAAATTGTGATGCCTTGGCTTCCCTTTCATCAAGCTGGAACGACACCAGTGCAACTCCGACGGGTAGCGATAGTTATGGGCCTTACTGGGTGATACCGTTAACCAAGAACGAGGGCTGTATCAATTTTATCGTGCGTGATGGTAACAATAATAAATTGATCGACAGTGACCTGAAAATCTCCTTCTCCGATTTCAGTAACCGTACCGTCTCTGTGATACCCGGCAATTATCAAATCTATGGCAGTCGTGCGGCAGCCTTTAATTCTGTGTTTGGCGTTTCTCAGGCTTCGGCACATTGGGTCGATAATCAGACGTTGTTATGGTCGGGTGGCGCGGATAAGCCCTATGTCCGCTTATATTACAACCGGAATGGCAAGGTGGAAGCTAATGATGAAGGAAATTTCATCGATAGCTATCTGACGTTAACGCCGACGACTCTGAGCCAGAAGACGGCTGAGCGATTCCCGCACTTGAAGAAGTTAACAGCGTTCCACCTGCCAGAGGACACGGATGTTGATACACTGCTTACCGGTGAGTTGGTGGCGTTGGCGACCAATGAAGCTGGCTTGCTATTGTCGGCGACTCAAGTACAAACGGCTGGTGTGCTGGACGACCGCTTCGCTAACGTTGCTGACACCCTAGAATATGGAGCACTAATCAACGATACCGGTGTTACCTTCCGCTTGTGGGCACCGACTGCTCAGCATGTTGGGTTGGTTATCTATGATGCAAATAAACAGATCATTGCCAATCATGCAATGAAGCGTGATCCTGCTAGTGGTTCTTGGTCATGGCAAGGTGATAAAGAGCTGGTTGGTGCTTACTACCGCTATGCTTTAACGGTATACCATCCATATTCCCGTCATGTGGAGCATTATGAGGTTACCGATCCCTATTCCCACAGTTTGTCTACCAATTCGGAGTACAGTCAAGTCATCAATTTGGATGACGAGGCACTGAAACCACAAAATTGGGATAGCCTGATCATGCCGCGTTCGCAAAATACACCGGCTGACATTGCGCGTATGACCATATATGAAGCTCATATTCGTGATCTCTCTGTTGCAGATGGCACGGTAACAGAAACTTGGCGAGGTAAATATCTGGCTCTCACCGCTGACAACAGCGATATGTTCAAACACCTTAAGACATTGAGTCAGGCAGGGGTGACTCATATGGAGCTATTGCCGGTATTCGATGTGGCTTCCATTAATGAATTCAGCAATGAAGTGGCTGATCTGAATCACCCGTTTAGCCGTTTGTGCCAGGTTAACCCAAGGGTGAAAAATAGCCGCTTCGCGAATTATTGCAGTGGTTCACAGACTGTGGGTGAGGTATTACAGGCATTGCAGCGCGGTGACAACGCCAATAACCCGCAGGTACAAGAGCTGAATGCAATGATTGCAGAAACCGACTCCTACAACTGGGGCTACGATCCGTTTCATTACTCGGTACCGGAAGGTTCTTATGCTACAGATGCGGAAGGTTCGGTACGTATAAACGAGTTTCGCGCCATGATTCAGGCCATCAAGCAACAATTGGGGATGAATGTGATCATGGACGTGGCGTATAACCATACCAACGCAGCCGGGCCGGCGCACCGATCCTCAGTATTAGATAAGGTAGTGCCTTGGTACTATCATCGTTTGGATGAGATCACGGGCAATGTTGAATCTAACACTTGTTGTCACGATACGGCTCCAGAGCACCGCATGTTCGCTAAACTCATTGAAGACTCGTTGGTGACTTGGGTTAAGGACTATAAAATCGACGCGTTTCGATTTGACTTAATGGGCTACCATCCTAAGGCGCAGATGTTATCGGCGCTGGCAAAAGTACGCGCAATTAACCCATCGGTCTACTTCTTCGGTGAAGGTTGGAACTCTGGGCAGGATGACCGTTTCGAAATTGCTTCACAGATTAATCTTAAAGGCACTGGGATTGGTACTTTCTCTGATCGACTGCGCGATGCGGTACAAGGTGGTGGGCCGTTTGATTCTGCTGACACTATTCGTATTAATCAGGGGGTGGGCAACGGTGCGGGAACGTTACTGAACGAAATGGCTTGGTTAGATGCTAATGAGACGCGTCATCTGGCGGATCTGGTACGTCTTGGCATGGCGGGCAATTTGGCTGATTTTGTGCTGATTAATAAAGATGGGGCGGTAAAAACGGGTCGGGAAATTAACTACAAAGGGGCTATAGCCGGTTATGCCGCTGATCCAATTGAGGTGATTAATTATGTCTCTAAGCACGATAACCAAACGCTGTGGGATATAATCAGCTACAAAGCGGCCCGTGAGGCGAATCTGGCAACACGGGTTCGTATGCAGGCAATATCCCTCGCCACGACATTCCTTGGACAAGGATTGGCCTTTGCTCAACATGGATCGGAGCTACTACGTTCAAAATCTTTTACCCGTGATTCCTATAATTCCGGCGATTGGTTTAACCGTGTTAGCTACACCTACCAGGATAACAACTATGATGTTGGTATGCCGGATCAGCGTGTTGATGGCGAAAATTACGCATTGATTGAAAAAGTGAAAAATGTGGTAGATAAACCGGGCCGGACTGAATTATTACAGATGACGGCTTTTTATCAGGAATTGCTGCGTTTGCGTCAATATTCACCACTGATGACGCTTGGTGATGGTACATCGGTTAAACAACGTGTTGATTTCCGTAACGTTGGGCCGCATCAGCAGCTTGGATTGCTGGTGATGACCATAGATGACGGTAATACTACGGGTGATGACCGTGATTCGCGATTTGACGGTTTGGTGGTGATGATTAATGCGGCTCCGTATCCTGCCACAGTAAGAGATCTTAACGTCAAAGGGTTGAAGTTGAATGATATTCAAAGGGAACTGGGCCACACATCTCTGGCGGCGGGGACCAGAATTGCGAAAGATGGCACGGTCACGCTGCCGGCTTGGTCAGTAGCCGTGCTGGTTTTACCGCAAGATGGGAAGCGTGGTATTGGTTTGCCTGTCCGTAGAAAGTAACGCGTAGGAATTTTCCATTGGTTTACATCGGGCGGTTTATCCAGACCGCCCATTTTTACCTTGAAAGGGTACTCCTGCTACTTTTCTTGTTGATGATAATTGAGGCATTGTTTATCTCCTTATTATCTGTCTGCGCTAGCAGTTTTTGTTTTTCATCATGTTGCTGCTTTTTTCACAAAATTGGGTGGACTTATAAGCTTAATTTTCCCATGGGTCACAGCGCTGAATAGTTTAAAAGCCAGTAATTTGTGTTGACATAATAAAAAAATATGATGATATAGTTTTATTCGATTGTAAATTATACAAAATTCTTGGTGGTGGTTTTTTACTTATCACCACATAGAGGGAGGCAAGTTGAATTTCCAAGGGTTACAGGCAAAGTACCGCCGTCTATTTCAGGAAAGCGCTGCCTGGAAACTGTTGAGAGCTGATAATGCTCCTGTAATTTTGGCATTTTTGGGGGAGTTATTTTCCGAGGATAGTGAAGTCCCTTTTAGTCGTGCCCGGGTGTCACTTGATGCAGAGCTGGTACGCTGTCGTGAACTTGGCCTTTGGGAAACTGAAACAGGAGCGGGTACTTATCTCAATAAATGGATTCGGGAAGGCTGGTTGCGTGAGATGGATGACACATTAACTAAAACGGATGCCAGTGAAATTGCACTCCGCTTTAGCCAAGGGCTTGATGAACGCAATTCAGGAACCACTGCGTCTCATCTTCGAATTGTGCAGGAAGCGGTCAGGGACTTTGCAATAGCGATTAGCCCAAATGCCGATGAGCGTGTCGCGTTTTTGGAAGATAGAAAATCCGAGATTCAGAGAGAGATTGATGCTCTGAGGGCTGGCGTTGTGACCGAATTAACCAAGGCTGAGCAGCGGGAAAGAATTCGTGAAATTTACCAACTGGCTTCTGTTTTAACGGGTGATTTTCGCCGTGTTGAAGATGAAATTCGTCAGTTGGATCAGGAAATTCGTATTCAAATTATTGAGGGGGACTCTACCAGAGGAGATATCCTTCTTGCTGTTTTAGAAAAAGAAGCATTACTGGCTAAAACGGATGCCGGTAGTGCGTTTGAAAGCTTTTTTGATTTGTTATGTGATCAAAATAGAACGATGGAGCTACGAGATCAGCTTCGAAGTATTTTAAGTCGTCCGGTCGCAGAACACTTAAGTACCCAACAACGCCAATTCTTAAGTCAGCTCATGAGAGAACTGAGCCGCGAGAGTGACAGAGTTTTTCAAATCAGGCGAAGAACGGAAGAGAGTTTGCGTGCTTACATAGAGAGTGGCACGGCTCAAGAAAATCGTGCTGTTGATAGATTGCTTGGTCAATTGGAACGACTCGCCATTGAATTGAAGAACTTAGGTTATGACTTGCAAACGGCAACAACGCTGTCACTGCCCGTTGGCGCGGCAAGTATTAGCTCTCCTGAAAGCATGCTGCTTAAATCACCTGATGAAAAGCTGGATACCTCAGACGCTGAAGAACAGCTCAATTCTCGCGAACCGAGTATGCAAATGCTGGATTGCCTTGATGTTGTTCAAATTCGATTAATCGCTGAGAGGGCGCTAGAAACGTTAAAAGAGTTTGGTCCAATGACGATTGCGTCTATTGCAAATTATCAGCCGATTAATTCAGGGTTGGAGGAGTTAGTTGCCTATTTAAGAGTGGCCAAATCTGTCGGGGCGGCATTATTGGAAGAAAAGGAATCAGTTGAAATCAGTGACAAACGGGGAGCTCGCTTGCGGGCGTCTATACCCACTTTCTTGCTGAGTGCGGACCTGTTTCCAGACAGTTTGGATGAATTGGTTCTTTAGATGGTGAATGGAAAATGGTTGTAGAGATATATATAGTGAGGGTTGTAATGCATGGTAGGTAAAAAGTTGAATAAAGATAATGGTGCCCTCGCTACCCTTGGTAAGTCTGATTCCAATCCTCAGGAAGAACAGAAGACAGGGTTCTTCGATCAGTTGATAAAACACCATACTCAATCAGAGTATGACCCGCTTACAGATACAGCCGGCGTTGAATCTGATGTTGCTTTTTCGATTGTCAATCAAAGCCCATCCTGTGAGGCTGATGATGTATTAGTCAGTAAGCACGCTGAAAACTCAAACAGTGATATGCCGCCTGATGCGCGCCGGGTGCTGGTTAGCTTGCTGCGTCAAGGTGTTATTTTGTCTTCGCAGAAAGCTAAATTGTTTGAATTACTTTGTCGATACCAATCTGCTGTACGCAAACATCTGTCAGAAGTCTATTTGAGGTTAGTTTTAGATGAAAAAGCAGGTGTCGCCTTTATCGCTGGCTTTCAGAATGAGGAAGATACTGAATCATTGGGTATAGATGATGAAGAGGTTGTCTCTCTGATTAGCCGAAGGACGCTCTCTTTATACGATACCTTGTTGCTGTTAGTGCTGCGTAAACACTACCAGGACCGGGAAACTTCGGGAGAGCAAAGGGTTATCATTGATATTGAACGTATAGAATCTCATCTGACACCGTTTTTACCGCTGACAAACAGCACGAAATCTGACCGAAGAAAACTCAAGGGCGCTCTTGATAAAATGGTGACGAAAAAAATATTGAGTTCGGTCCGGGGAAGCGAGGATCGCTTCGAGATTACGCCGGTGATCCGCTATGTAGTCAGCGCTGAATTTCTCGAAAGCATGCTTAATGAATACCTGAAAATGGCGGGAGAGAAGGGTATTGAGCTAAATAAAAATGGCAGCGACGCTGTTGATTATCAAGATGAAGAGGAATAGACAGGAGATGAAAATGACTGATCAAACTCTTTCGGCTAATTCATTATTTCACGTTGGTCAAATCAGATTAGCTGAACTCTCAGTGTATAACTGGGGGTCATTTAATGGCTTGCATACCGCGTTGATCGATCCTATGGGAACGCTGGTCACTGGAGATAATGGTGCCGGAAAATCGACATTTATTGATGGCCTTATGGCTTTGCTGCTTCCTGCCGGAAAGGCAACTTTTAATGTGGCTGCGGCGCAGGGTGATCGTTCTGACCGGACTTTACTTTCCTATATGCGGGGAAGTTTTGGATCTGCCCATGACGGAGCGGGGACGAGAGTCAGAAGTAAGCGTGAATTTGGCGTGGTGACTGGGCTTAGGGCTTTGTATCAGGGTGATGATGGGTCAAAAATTACGCTTGCGGCGCTTTTCTGGATTACTAAATCGACGAATGTGCTTGCGGATGTGACACGCGTTTATGTTGTTGCCAAAAGAGATCTGACTCTTAAGGAAATGCTTAATGCTTTTGGGAACGGTAATGCCCGGGCATTCAAGCAATGGCTTCGTGATGATCCGACGATTACGTGCTGTGATGATAATTTTTCTGATTATCAGGAGTTGTACCGAAAGCTCCTGTATATGGACAATAAGAATGCGCCTGCACTGTTATCGCGGGCGTTAGGTCTGAAAAAAATTGATGATTTAACCGGGTTGATTCGTGAATTAGTACTGGAACCGAGTACGGTCAAGGATGATGCTAAAAAGGTCGTGGAAGAGTTTGCTGATCTGGTGGCAATTCATAGTCAATTAGTGGATGCAAGAGCACAAAAGGTGCACTTATCCAGGTTACCTGAACTCAACTCAATTATCGAAAAAACAACCAAAGAATTTGCGGAGCTAATGGCTGAGAAAAATAGTCTCCCGGTCTACTTTGGTGAGATTTTTGCACAATTGTGGAGTGAAAAAATTACTGATATTGAGGCTGAACTGGAAGCGCTACTTCTAAAAATTAGCCAAGTTGAAGGGCAGAAAGTGGATGCGAATAAGCTGGTTGAGCGAAGGCACGAGGAGTACCTTCAATTTGGTGGGGATAAAATAGAGTCGCTAAGAAAGGAAGTTGATCATACCCAAACTCAGTTGAATCGGGTGGTTAGAAATTCATCTCAATATCAAACTCATGCCAACGAACTGGCTCTCCCTTCTGTATTAGAGGAGGCGGTATTTCTCAAAAATCAATCCACCGCATCAACTCGGCTTGCCAGTATTCAGCAAGAAGAAGGAGAGTATCAGGACAGGTTTGCCACCATCAGTGCTAAATTCAGTGAGCTACAAGCCAATATCCATGATATCTCTCAAGAAATTCGGGAAATCGAGGCAAGACCCGATTCCAATATTGATGTGAAATATCAGCAATTGCGAGATGAACTGGTTAATTCTTTAGAATTAAGTAAAGAGCAATGTGTATTTATCGGTGAGCTTATCGATGTCGAAGATCGTGAAAAGAGCTGGCAGGGCGCGATAGAGAGGGCGTTAGGCGGGTTACGAACAACACTTGCTGTGCCACATCATTGTTATTCAATGGTGACTCGTTGGTTAAACGCTCGGCATACGGGTTTACATGTCCGTGTTCAAGTTGTGAATAATTCTACAACTCAAGGCCAATCGGTGGTGTTTAAGTCTGATGGTTATCTAAGGAAACTGGTTTGGCGCACTCACCCTTATCGAGAGTGGCTCAAGCACCATTTGCAACGATTTGACCTGCAATGTGTTTCAAGCACGGAAGAATTGGATCAAACCCCGTTTTCGATGACACAACAGGGGTTAATGCACATGGATAAAGGGCGCTTTGAGAAAAAAGATCAGTACCGAATAGATGACAGAAGACGCTGGTGTCTGGGTTTTTCAAACAAATCACGTTTAGCCATTCTGAATAACGATAAAAAAGAGTTAACTCTGCAATTGGCGGAAACCGAGAAAAAGGTGAGTCAGGCCCGTCAAGATTTGAATTCTGTTTCTGATCGTAAAATTCTTTGGGAGAAGATCCAAGGTTACCGCTGGGATGATATTAATGCTCCTTACTGGCACGAAAAGCTTTCTGATTTGCAGGTTGACCTTAAGATGTTGGAACAGTCAGGTGGTGATCTTGATAAGGCCAGAGAGCGTTGGGAGTCGGCTAAAGAGCAGCTAGTTCAAATTCAATCGGTATTAAATCAGCTCAACTCTGATTCTGGTGGCGTTAAAAATACGCTGAAAAATGCAAAAGAAGAATGGAGCAAAGCGCAGGCAAAAGCGTCGAAAGGATTACCTGATTCAGCCAGACAATTACTTGCGATTCGGGTTGGCGTGCTTAATACAAACGATTTAGGCCGGATGTCTGAATTGGTGTTGAAAGTTGAAGAAGATTTAGAACGTCTGTTAGATATTAGCCGAAACAGTAAAGACAAAGCAGAAAGATTAGCCATTAGCATTATGGTCTCATTCAGATCTAACGATAAATGGCAAGTCTTCACGGTTGACTGGCAAAGTAATATTGGTGGCTTACCTGATTATCTTAATCATTTACGACAACTGGAAGAGGAAGGGCTTCCCAACCTTGTGGAGCAGTTTATTGAACGTTTGAATAAGCATGCAACGCAGTCACTAGCGCGGATTAAAACTAAGCTTGAATCTGAACGGGAAGATATCCTTGAGCGGATTGATATTATTAACCGGGTCCTCAAGCGTACAGAGTTTCGATCAGGGACACATTTAAAGCTAGGTTCAAAGAGAGAGAAATTTCCGCATGTTAATGAGTTTGAACAGCATTTGCGTAAGGTGCTGAGTCAGGTAACCAGTGATGACCATGAAGCACGGTTCCGTCAATTGGCTAAAGTAGTTGAAATACTTGGCAAAGCGAGTGCCCCTGGCTCCTCAAATACATTGGAAAGTTTAAGGCTGCTTGATCCTCGTTATCAGATGTCATTTTATGCCGAAGAGTTGGATAGTAATACCGGTGAGATTCGGGATGTCTTGGAGTCATCTAGTGGAAAGTCCGGTGGCGAGAAAGAGTCGTTTGCGGCGACTATTGTCGCGGCAAGTTTGGCCTATGTTTTGACGCCGGATGGCTATGATCGACCGGTTTACTGTACTGTTTTCTTGGATGAAGCATTCTCAAATACGGCTGAAACAGTAAGTCGGCGGGTGCTCCGAGTATTTAGGGAGCTCCATATTCACGTTAATTTGATTACGCCTTATAAGAACTTGAATCTGGCAAGAGAATCTGCTCGTTCACTGCTCATTGCGGAAAGAGACCAGGAAAACCATGACAGCCATTTATGTGAAGTGACTTGGGAAGAGATTGACCGGAGAATGGGCGAAGAGAAGGAGAAAAAGTTGCCTGATGAGGCGGCTGATTTGGGTATTGAGTTTGAGAAACTGACATGAAAAGAGGGCAGTATGAGGTGCGTTGGGGGTTATTGCCATCACAAGTTAAGAGCATCATTAGGCAACGTGAGTGGGATAACCTTTCCTCACTAAAATCCCGGTTACTGGGCATCAAGGCATTCCCTATTCGCGTTGGCTTGAAACCGCCCAAAGGGAATTCTGCCATATTAGATATAGCTCATTTTCAACGGTTTATTGATGAGTGGAAATCATTTCCCCATCAAGATCTTGTAGAGTGGTCTTCCAAAAATTTCAGGGAGCTATCTGAACAGCGCATTCCAACTTTTGTTGTCATTGAATCGATGCAATGTCTGATTCAATTTTTAGGGAATGATGCCCTTTCCCGAAGTAAGGTGTGGGAAAGAAATATGAAGCCATTTTTGCGGGTTGATAAAGATCTCTATCCTGCATTGGTTAAGTGCATAGATATTGTGGAAAAACTCTCGTTGAGGGATGCGGAATTATTAGCAAAATTGTTGCCACAATTAAAGCAAGGCTTAGGGGAAGGGCAATATCTAAGAGCACTGCCACTCATTGGAATTGATACTAAGTTTCTTGAGAACCACCAAATCCTGATCGAAGAGCTGGCCGATATCATTCACAAGGGAGCTGTTTCGGCATCAGGTGGTCTTATCGCTTGGTTGGGATGTTCAATAAATCCTAAAGGCTGGTTAACTATCAGGCCGCTTTGCCGTGCTGCAACTGTTGCGCTTGGGGGAATGCCGATACTACAAATACCTAGCGAATTACTTAGAAGGCATGAACTTCCGGCATCGAATATATTAATAGTTGAAAACTTACAGTCTGGTTTAGCATTACCCGAAATGTCTGACACGATAGCGGTGATCGGCGGGGGGAAAAACATTGCTTGGATGGATGCAGCTTGGTTGAAAGGTAAGCGTGTAGGGTATTGGGGAGATATTGATACTTGGGGTTTATCTATTCTCAGTGATGCCAGAAACAAGTTTATGGATATTGAGCCTCTGATGATGGATGTTAAAACTGTTAAAGCTCATGAAGATAGAATGGTTCCTGAACCAAATCCAGTTGAATCTAATCCTACATTGCTAAATGAGGATGAAGCAAAGTTGTTTAATGATCTCATTTCTGGCCGGTTCCAATCTTCACGTTTAGAGCAGGAGCGCCTTTCATCTGATTACATTAGAAACAAGCTTACGAATTGGCTGTCCTAATACGGAAGGGAAGCGGTCAGACGCGATGTGTTTTCTATTTATCAAAAATCGTCACTTTCTTGGTGTACATCGAAATGGTGTGTGATGAGATTGGCAAACGCTTGGCTTGCCGCGCTTCGATATGCACCACGGCGCCACAACAGTACTGCATTGCGTTGCGGTAACGTAGGTTGAATTGCAATGGAATAGAGCCCGGTCTGTTCGTGGGCGATGACATCAGGTAACAGAGTTGCGAGTCGCCCTCGACGGACAATTTCTACGATTGCACTGATGGAGTTGGCCTCAATTGCAATGCGTGGGGTGATCCCCTGTTTCTGGAAGTACAAATCAATATGGCTTCGCGTTGCAAAGTCTTTACTTAGTAGCGCTAGCCCTTCATGTTCCAACATTTTCGCCGTCAATGATGTTTGTTGACCAATAAATCGATGCGATTGACCAACGATCAGGCTAAGTGTTTCGATGAACAATGGTTCGCTATCAATGTCGGGGGAACGTACGTCTGAGAACGCGATGCCGAGATCGAGTTGATTCTCCGCTAAAGAGATCTCTATCTGGTCTTGTGTCATTTCCTTGATATTCAACGAAATTCCTGGATAGAGTGCGTTGAAACGTTCTACCCAATGGCCGATGAAGTAAGTGGTGAAGGTGGGTGTCATTGCTAGCCTGAGCAATCCGCGGCTTAAATCCTGCACATCATGAATCGCACGTTGCCCCGCATCCAGATCCTGCAATGCACGACGGGCGTAACTTGTGTATACCTCGCCAGCATCGGTGAGTCGCACACTCCTTCCAGAGCGGTCGAACAGTTGCACGTGCAGTGACTCTTCAAGTTGTCTGATTTGTTGCGATAGGGTCGGTTGCGAGACATGAAGTTCTTCTGCGGCGCGGGTGAAGTTCTGGTGTTCGGCAACTGCCAGCAGATAACGAATGTGTCGTAGCAGCATATCAATTAACTATTTGAAAATAATATGGAAGTAATGACATCCTGAGCTTTGAGACTATAGAAAAATTCGTTCATTCTTCACCTGTTAGCTGTCTTATCGGCCACGATGGAGTGAAGACTATAAGGGCTTCCTGAACATGTCAACGCTGGTTTGTTGTTCTGTACGCTAGTGCTTGAAACAAAAAGAGGTGACTACTGGATTATTAACAAATGTGTCGCTGCAGAATAACAATGAACTATTGGAAAATACTATAGCGATGATAGTAATCCGATCTTTGACGCTATAGATAAATTCGTTCATTCTTTATCCATCCGTTTTCTTATCGATCACGATGGAGTGAAGACATGCAGGATATTATTGAAGGCTTTTTACAATTCCAGCGCGAGGTATTTCCAAAGCGTTGCGAGCTTTTCAAGCGGCTTGCCACCAGCCAAAATCCGCGTACTTTGTTTATCACGTGCTCCGACAGCCGTGTGGTTCCAGAGCTTCTGACTCAGAGTGAGCCAGGTGATCTGTTCGTGATACGCAATGCGGGTAACATCGTTCCGTCGTACGGTGCAGAATCTGGCGGTGTTTCCGCTACCGTTGAGTATGCGGTCGCTGTGCTTGGAGTCACCGACATTGTGATCTGCGGACATTCAGATTGTGGTGCCATGACCACAATTGCAAGCTGTAAATGTATGAATCACCTGCCCGCGATTACAAGCTGGTTACGCTATGCGGATTGTGCGAAAGCGATTAGTCAGGCACGTGTGCACGTTAACGAGACTGCTCAAATTGATTCGATGGTGCGTGAAAACGTAATCGCTCAAATTGCTAATATCAAAACCCACCCGTCCGTGGCACTCGGGCTGGAACAGAGGCACTTGAATCTACATGGCTGGATTTACGACATAGAGGCTGGTTCGATCGATGCTTTAGACGGCTTGGCCGGTCAATTTGTTTCCCTTGCGGACTATCCGCATGTTTCTGCAACGCAATCCGTGTTTCACCACGGCATTTAAATAGCTTATTAATCCAAAGGAATCATTATGACACAATCTCAATACTCCCAAACTCCCCGGCTGGCCCTTACTGATGCTATCATCGACGCCAAGGCACGCAAGAATTTGACGTTCGAGGATATTGCACAAGGAACCGGTCTGAGTCTCGCATTCGTCACTGCTGCACTACTCGGCCAGCACCCATTGCCTGCCGATGCTGCGAGGGTTGTGGTTGACCGACTTGAACTTGAAGAAGATGCCTTCTTTCTGCTGCAAACTATCCCTGTACGCGGCAGTATCCCCGGTGGTATACCGACTGATCCGACTATTTACCGATTCTATGAAATGGTGCAGGTTTATGGCTCAACGCTTAAGGCGCTTGTCCACGAGCAGTTTGGTGATGGCATTATCAGTGCGATTGACTTTAAACTTGATATCAAAAAAGTCGATGATCCTAATGGTGGTTCACGAGCTGTAATTACGCTAGATGGGAAATATTTGCCGACTAAGCCATTCTAAAACAATTGCAATTGTTGGCATCGGCAAGAGGTTTGAATTTGAGAGATAAGCCCCTTGCCGTTTCAAAATTACTGAGTGTCAACTTGACCGCTAAAAGTTCCCCACAATCATTGATAAAGCAATGCCTGCTATAGCTCTCCAGAGAATTAAAGGGATTATGGCAGGTCTGAAGGGATTATGGTTCCAGCAGGATAAAACGAAGGGTTCGCGCAGAATTGGTCAATAATTTGTGCCAACTGCGCAGGACGTTCATAAACGACTGCATGTCCACACGCTATCTCTGCAAAGCGTGCATCCTGAATTGCAGCAAACAGCGCTTTGCTGTGGCGGATGGGCGTCATTTGATCATGCGTACAGCCAATAATCAGTGTTGTGGCTTTTATCGTAGGAACAATTTGAGTGATATCAACCCGGCCATTAAGGTCCATTTGTAATGCTTCAAATTCCTCTGGTATGGCATTTTCAAAGCTGATTGCAAACTGATCTGGAGACATATTTGCATGGCTGGCATCGCTGAAAGCGCAAAACATTACAAAGTCTGCAATAGCTGGTGATTGGATCTCATATAACTGACGCCAGACAGATAAAAATCGCTCTAACTGTAAATCTGTTTTCATCCACCCTGCGATCAGAACTAAATTACGAACCAGATCCGGACGCTTAGCGGCAACAGAAGCAGTAATAACAGCTCCCAGCGAGTAACCTATCAGTGTGACAGTCTCTCCCAACGCTGCTGCTTCAATAACGGCTTCGACCTGTTTTTCAAGATGTTCAAAGGTAAGCGTTTCGTTTGTTTTTACTGGTTGAGAAAAATCCAGGGATATAATTTGATTTTCCGAGGCAAGCAGTTGAAAGAGATAACCGAAATGTATCTCTGTGCTGCCGCCAGTGCCATGTACCAGGACGATAGGATTTCTCTTGGCGTTATTCTTATTTGGATCGAGAGGTTGGGATGTGAAGAACTTTACCTCTTTTCCATCTACGTTGATGACACTTTCGTTGATATTAAATTTTTGCTCGGATTTATTCATGGTGATTAAATATCTCCTGATAGATATAGGTTATTAAACAATTATCTTGTTAGTTGCTTAATTAAATTAATAACCAAGTATAGAGTTATTGTCAAATTATAAAACTAAAATAGTGTCGCATTTGAATATTCCTATTATTACAAACCTCAATATTAGGTATTGATTATTGTATTTTGGCGATATTGCAGGTAGAGGAAATAAATTGCAATTCATTAATTAAGCTATGAATATTTTGTCAGGCTGAGTGGCAGAAATATCAAAATATTAAAAAGCCCATATGCTGGATTATCTTATTAATTTCTTATTCCATATTGACAGATTTTCATCCTCATACCATAGTGATTACATCACTTTTTTTATGTGATTGCATTATTAAATAATTTGATTCATTTATTGCTTGGATATTATTGATTGATAATTTATATAATTAGGAGTTATCAGTAATACACCAAAAATCATTTTTCGAAATATTTTATGAAGTGTTTTTTTCGCTCTGACAGCATTCTGCTATAACGTTCGACTCAGTTTATACCCTATGGATTTCAAGATGCATCGCGGCGGCAAGGGAGAGAATCCCCGGGAGCATAGATAACATAGATAACTATGTGACCGGGGTGAGCGAGTGCAGCCAACAAAGAGGCAACTTGAAGGATAACGGGTATATACCATTCATCAGCGTGTATAGTCTACTTCAGAGGGATAAAACTGAATGGCATCATCAGATATTTAACACACCTATTCAGGAGATGAAAAATGTCTACTCGAATCGTGAATGAACGAGATCCGCAATATGTGGTGGCAGAAGGTGAGAAACGAGCTATACGCACGATTAAGCTATTTATTTCTTTGGGCTTTATCGCAGAGTCTGGATTTCTTTTAATGGGGCTTATTTTGTTTCCCGATAATGGCCCTTTGGTATGGCGTCTCGTATGGGCGCTTGGTTTATGTGGTATTGGCATGGGGGCCGCCGTTGGGGGGTTGACTTACTTGGTATCAGCACGTTTCACGCCTGGAAGTACCGGCGCTTATATCATGACCGCAGTAAGTAGCACTCTGTTATTCAGTGTTTGCCAAACACTTTGTTGGGGCTTGGACCACAACGTGGGGCTGAATTATTGGGGTTCAATAGAAATGCCGTTGCTATTCCTGATTAAAGGATATACTGCCGCACTTATCGCTGGCATTTTGGGCAGCTTTCTTCTTAACTCAGTAACTGGTGCGAGATTTCTTGCTCGTCTCAAGGTCTTTTAGTGAATAAGAAATTAACTTTGCCCAATAGCTTTGCCGTTTCCGTATTTCTGGCTGTGTTGGCTGCATGCCTGAATCTTATATTATGGCGCGCTGATATATTAGAAATGGCACATAGCATCCCGCTGAAGGGGTTAATGATTATTTGGTATATTTTGGGATGGGGTTTTGCTCCGGGCTGCCTGACCGTGCTCACCATCAATTCAATCAGAGGAAGATTACCTCGGAGGGTGGGTGCGGTGGTCGTCACGCTTATAAGCTTTCTGTTGGTTACAGGGATTTGCGGTTTGGTTTATGCCTACCTGACAAACTCTGTTTTTATGCAAATTGCTATGGGAGGAGAAGCTCATCATCATTCCTCGGTAAATCACGGAACTATTCTTGGTTTTATTACGCAACTACTGCCCAGTTTATGTGCAACGGTTATCTCTATCGTGAATGCTTTTTCGATAAAAATGGGAAAGCAGTTTAGGTGATAAGATCTGAATAAATTCTTGGTGGCTAAACCGCTATTATTATGTTGACAGTTTATTACTTGTGAATCAGAGCTTCCAAAGCATAGCCAGTCGACGGTTTTTCTCCCATCCTGTCATGATGCTCAGTTCCCCGACATAAAGCGAAAGATATTAGGCCCCAGTTTTGCGAATGCAAGATTGGGGCTTCCTCACTAATACAGCTTTACAGTAAGCTTTTTTAAGTCCGCTGACGCTCCTTATCCTCTCTGTGTGCTGGATACAGAGTTCACTGGCGTCGATTCCTCTACCGTCTGGTATTGTTAGATTTATTCCTCTAATTACCCTAGTTTTTCGTTACAGTCGTGCCTTTAAGCCCAAGGGAAAAGTTTTGACTGATGTGTAAGAACGTCAGAAATCGACAAATAGACGGAAAGGAAACCAACAAATAGACGCTATCAAAACCAGCATTTGGACGATGGAATAGCCAGCAAATAGACGCTGTACAAACCAGCATTTAGACGAGAGCATAAGCTTCATTGGCTGACAGAGATTGGCAGGGTGGCATCTTACTTTACACAGGTAACAATTGCCTGCCAATTAGCCACATACCGAACACATTTGCAGTACCAATGAATGCTCTTTGGGGGCATTGATATCTACCACGTCCTAAAGGACGTGGCTCCCTACAGGTTTCAGAGCGTAGTCTGGATATCTTCAATGGGTTTATGCTTCTCTTAGCTTCACAGAAGGTTATTTAGCGTACAAATTTTTTATCTGACCAGGAAACGCGTTTAGTTAAAAAATCACTCTCTTGGCCTGCAACTTTCCTGAAAGCAGAGTGTGGTAATCGGTTCGAGCGTTTTTCCCATCCCAAAACGGTTGTTGGTGGCTTGTCACATTTTGATGAGGAAGCTATCAGGCACTGAGCTGAGTGGGTTTATGCTGCAATGAGATAATGGTTAATAAGGCCAGAGAGCTGACCTGTGGTTTTCACAAGGCAAGTAATTGGTTAACCGCTCTGAGTCTGTTACTCAATTGGTGAATTTTATTTGCTGTATTCTTATGTAACTAAATGATTCTTTGTTTCTTCTGCGGGATTTTAATCAATAGTTCCTGATAAGCTTGTAATTCATAAAGATTAGTACAGCTTTGCCCAGTGTCCCGCCCATTCTCTCGAAAAGTTCACTCACTGTCATTCATTACACTATGTGGTAAATTGGTTATAAATCGCAAGTTAGGACGATCGTAATAGAAATTCCCTGTTTCCAAGTCATCAGCAATCAATCAGTTATGATACCTATCGTGCAATATTTGTTTTTGTAGTTCAGGTGGCATAGAAGGGTGATTAAGGTCGATAAGTCCGAGGGGGGACATTTCCACTAAAAAGAAGTTTAAGTTTAGAATCCGCAATTCTTTATTGATTGGATATGATTATAGTTTCCATGAAACACTTTCCAGAAATACTGTAATATGAATTATCGCATCTGGTTTTTATTGAATTTAAGCCTCTCAGTTTTTATACTATCGTTTTTTCTGTCTTACTTCTCCGTTAATGTGACAAAAATATTTTTTCTTGGCTATCAAAAAACACTTGAAAATAACTATGCAAATGATAAGTTTTAATTTCAAACATTCTAGGCAAGGAAAATAAAAATGACAAATAAACCGATTGTCTATGATTTCCATGGTGATAAACCATTAAGTAAACCTGTTACTGATATAAAGCCCCAAGACATTCATATTTATCTTGATGAAATTAACGATCTTGTTAATAAAAGATTAAACGGTGTGTTAAAGAATGGGTGTTTTTCTCGTGAGCTAATGAATAACCTCTCTAGTAGATCGATAGAGATTAAAAATGTCTAATAGATTATTGGTAATAGAAAAAAAACCATCCGGTTCGATTGAGTTAAAAAAAGCAAAAGAGCTGGGCGCTTATATTATATTCATTGGATCAAGGAAGTACTATAATAAAGTATCTGATAATGATTTACTCTATATTGATGAATTCTTCGAAGCAGATACTAATGACGATGAACTTGTTATAAATATGGTTGAGTATATCAATGCTAAGAAAAAAATACAGGGTGTTATTACATTTATGGAGTTCTATGTTCCCCTTGTGGCTAAGGTAGCAGAAACATTAGGTCTTAAAGGAATAACATATGAAAATGCATTGAGAGCGAGAAACAAACACCTAATGAGAGAGTCTTTTAGGCAAAAAAATGTTCCTATCCCTAAATACGCTCTAATTTCGAATATTGACAGCGCAAAAATAGAAGCAGCCAAAATTGGGTATCCAAACATTATAAAACCTATTAACATGGCCGGAAGTCGAGGTGTTTTACGTAATGATAATGTCATCGAATTGGAAAGGAATTTCCGTGAAGTCTGTGAAATAACTCCTCCATTTGGAGTAAAAAAATCTTCTTTATTTTTGATAGAAGAATATCTAGAAGGACAAGAATACAGTATTGAATCTATTTCCTTTAATGGTGTTGTGAACATTGTCACAATTACTAAAAAATACGTATCAAGTAATGGTTATTTTGTTGAATTAGGGCATACATTGCCTGCTAATATACCATTACAACAAAAAATCGAAATAGAAAAAGTGGTAACTCAAGCCTTGTTCGCGTTAGGTATTTATAATGGGGGAGGACATACCGAGGTTAAGGTAACAAGTGATGGTGTCAAAGTCATTGAAGTAGGAGCTCGGTTAGGAGGAGATCATATTCCTGAATTAGTGGAAATGGCTACTGGTATTGATATGTGGAAAGCAGTTATCCAAGTTTCGTTAAATATTTCACCTGACTTGAGTAAGAAGTTCAGTAAATATGCCGCTATTTCTTATATCACAGCACCTTCTGGCATTGTTAAAAAGGTAAATTACATAAAGAATGGCTTTATCCATTTTGATGTTAACGTTGGAGAACATATTGAGTCACTGAAAAATAGTTCTCAACGATTAGAATATGCTATTGCGTGTGGTGTAACAGCGGAACAGGCTGAATTTGAAAGTCACCACCTTAAAGAAAATATTATTATAGAAATAGCGTCAGAGTAACTCAATACGTATCCTGGTGAACCAATGGCATCTCTATTCAGATTATCTTTATTAAAACATTTACCTCCCCCAATTTTTATCATGTTACTGGGGACACTGTTAACAAGAGCCGCCTATTTTATGGTTTGGCCTTTTTTAGCGATGATCCTTTATCGGCAGTTTAACATGTCAGCGACAGGGATTGGCGGATTATTGGCGCTATCAAGTATCTTAGGCTCAGTGACAGGCATTTATACTGGATATTTATCTGATATTTTTTGCCGCAGAACAATAATGCTTATCGGGGTGATGATAAGCATTATTTCGTTCATCATGATGTCCTTCTCATCTTCACCTATCTTATATTTAATCGCTATATCCGGAATTAGTATTGGTCGTGCTTTGTTAGAAGCGTGTAGTAAAGCCTTAATTGGCGATTATATTGACTCTCCTAAAGAAAGAGAGTCAATCCAATACTATCGATATTATTTGATCAATGTTGGCGCTGCAATTGGTCCTTATATTGGATTAGCTTCTGGTCTATCGGCACAGAGAGAAACTTTTCTAATTACAGCTATTGTTTATTTTGTTTATGGTATTATGTTGCGTGTCTTTTTATTATCTTCAAAAAAGGAAGAGAAAATAAAAAAAGTCAGCAATGACATTAGCTTTACAAAAACATTGAACATAATTATTTCTCACCGAGCATTCGTGATACTTCTATTATGTAATGTTCTTGTTATGTTTGTTTATGCTAACTTTGATTCTACGCTTGTTCAGTATTTATCTAGATCAAATATCAACAATGTTACCAATTTTATTGCTTTATTAGTTATTGTCAACTCATTGACAATTATCACTTTGCAAATCCCAACTTTAATTTTATTAAGAAATTTTACACCAAGAATAAAAATATTAATTGGTATCGTGTTAATTGCCATAGCTCAAATCATTTTTGCGTTCTCACCTATTAATACAGTTTATTATCTCTGTGTCGCAACTGTCATTCTGAGTTTTGGGGAAATAGTTGCCATACCTACGTTTAATGTCGAAGTTGATAGGCTCACTCCTCACCATTTAAGAGGAGCTTTTTTTGGTGCTTCTAATATGTCAAGTATCGGAGCAGCTTTAGCACCTATTTACGGAGGGATCATGCTTGATTTATTTAATGCTACTCTACTGTTTTCATTATTATCCCTAATTAGCTTGATAACTCTATTGATTTATTATACTTTTTTAATTAAAAAAAATAATTAATGGTGGATGTATGAATTGCAATTTTGATGTTGTATTCGATCGTTCTGTTTTTTCATCCACTAAATGGACATACCCTCAAGACCCACTGTATGCCGATAACAAGCCAATACCATTATGGGTGGTAGCTTATCAACATTAAATGCGATTACAGACTGGCAAAAAAACAGGCATGACTGGACAATTAAACCCGACTGGATTGTTCAGAGCACATATATGGTTGCCGGTAAGAACATAAGGAAAATTGCTCTTACGGGCAAACTTTATTGTCTCTCCACAACAGTCACAACGCCTGCGCACATGCCCAGGCGGAACTCCATGCCCACTGGAAGTTATAGCCACCAAGCCAGCCGGTGACGTCCACTACCTCACCAATAAAGTAGAGTCCTTTTACCTGATTAGCTTCCATCGTTTTAGATGAAAGCTGATGAGTATCAATACCGCCCATCGTCACTTCGGCTGTACGATAGCCTTCCGTACCGTTGGGTTGTACCCGCCATGATTGGAGGTTTACCGCCAACTGTTTTTGCTGATTTGGGGTTAGTTGTTTAAGAGCAATATCTGGGATTTGACCGAGCGCTTGCAGGCATTCTGTCAGCCGCTTTGGTAATAATTTTGCCAAAGCATTTTTTACGCTTTGGTTTGGGTGAGAACTCCGCTCTTTCTCCAGAAGGGCTTCCAGATCACTATCTGGAAGTAAGTTAATACTTACAAACTCTCCTGATTGCCAGTAACTGGAAATTTGTAAGATTGCTGGACCAGAGAGTCCTCGGTGAGTAAACAGGATATTTTCTTTGAACAGAACGCCATTTTCGGCAGTGACAATGGCGGGAACGGACACACCAGAGAGCATATGAAGTTGCTCCAGTAGTGGTTTATGCAGAGTAAAAGGTACAAGGGCGGCGCGGGTTGGCAAGACTTTCATGCCGAACTGTTCTGCAATCCGATAACCAAAAGGCGTTGCTCCAAGACCAGGCATAGATAATCCCCCGGAAGCAATGACAAGTGAGCGTGTACTTACTTCTTTTCCGTTAACGATGATAACAAAACCTTGCTCATTTTTTTCTACCTGGCTAACTTCGCTGCGCAGGCGAATAGTGACCTGACCGGCTTCACACTCTTTCAGTAACATGTCAACTATCTGTTGGGCGGAATCATCACAAAAAAGCTGCCCCAGTGTTTTTTCATGGTGAGCAATGCCATGACGCTGAACCAGTTCGATAAAATCCCATTGTGTATAACGGGCTAGAGCAGATTTACAAAAATGGGGGTTAGTAGAAAGATAAGCTGATGGTTCTGTGTACATATTAGTGAAGTTGCAACGTCCACCACCGGACATCAAAATCTTACGCCCGGCTTTTTTACCATTATCCAGAACGAGTATCCGTAAACCGAGCTGTCCAGCCTGAGCTGCACAGAACAAACCTGCTGCACCAGCACCAATAATCACCGCATCAAATTTTTCCACTGTTTTTCTCTTTATGACTAAATAATTTAGTGGGGAATATCCCCTAATATGTTGTATTTTTGATAAGTTTGTAGGGAAAAAGTCCTTTATAACTTAGAATTGTCAATTTTTTAAAAGATATGTAATTTAATGATATATAAGGAGTATTCCTATTTCTTATTGTTATCTAGTTGTCATGAAATCAAAAAAAGTTCATATTTCACTTCCCCCGCTAGCATTTGTCACTGATAATGCGCCGCGTTCATGTCCAACTAACTGGCTTAACGTTTATGCTACATCTTTTTACTGGCCTGGATTTTCACACCAGCCTAATGTTAGTACTGGCACTACTGTTTGTGCTATTTTATGAAGCCATTAATGGCTTTCATGATACCGCGAATGCGGTAGCAACAGTTATTTATACCCGTGCTATGCGAGCACAGTTCGCCGTTGTTATGGCTGGGGTATTTAACTTCTTTGGTGTTCTTCTTGGTGGATTAAGTGTCGCTTACGCGATTGTACATTTACTTCCAACCGATCTTCTTCTTAATGTCAGTTCTGCTCATGGCCTTGCTATGGTGTTTTCCATGTTGCTGGCTGCGATTGTCTGGAACCTTGGGACCTGGTATTTCGGTTTACCTGCATCCAGTTCTCATACCCTGATTGGTTCTATCATTGGTATCGGTTTGACCAATGCGATCGTAACCGGTTCTTCTGTGGTTGATGCGTTGAATGTGCCGAAGATGATACAGATTTTCCTGTCGTTGATCCTCTCTCCTTTAATCGGATTGATCATTGCGGGGGCAATCGTGTTTCTACTGCGCCGTTACTGGAGTAGCACCAAGAAACGTAAACGTATTCATCTGACTCCCGCTGAACGTGAAAAGAAGGATGGTAAGCGTAAACCTCCTTTCTGGACACGGACTGCGCTGATTTTATCTGCGGTAGGTGTAAGCTTCTCTCATGGGGCGAATGATGGTCAGAAAGGTATCGGTCTGATTATGCTGGTGCTAATTGGTGTAGCTCCAGCGGGATTTGTCGTAAACATGAATGCTAATGGTTATGACATTGCCCGTACCTACGATGCCATTACTCACTTGCAGCAATATTATCAGCAGCATGGTGCAGCGTTATCCCATGCAATTGAACTGACGCCATCGGTCGTTGTTGCGGAAGATGAACCGGAAGGGCGATTCCATTGTGATATTACGCGTGCTGTCGTTGTTCTTGACCAGACAGAAAGCCTATTAAAAGGCATTCAGAGCTACAGTGAGCTGAATGCTGAACAGCGTAACAATATGCGCCGCATGTTGATGTGTATTGCTGATACGGCTGAGTCTCTGGCTAAACTGCCGGAAACCCGTGCTGAAGACGCCCGTTTCCTGAATAAATTGCGGAAAGACTTATTACACACCGTTGAGTATGCACCAGTCTGGATCATCATTGCGGTAGCACTGGCTCTGTCTTTGGGGACACTGGTTGGTTGGAAACGTGTTGCAGTCACTATTGGTGAGAAGATTGGTAAAAAAGGTATGACCTACGCACAGGGTGTTTCAGCTCAGATGACTGCTGCTGTTTCAATCGGTGTGGCGAGTTATACCGGGATGCCAGTTTCAACTACACAGGTTCTTTCCTCTGCGGTAGCGGGGACGATGTTGGTTGATGGCGGTGGTGTTCAGGGTAAAACTATCCAGAATATCATGTTGGCTTGGATACTGACGCTGCCGGTTTCAATCGGGTTGTCTGGTACGCTTTACTGGTTCGCTTTGAAACTGATTTAATTGTTTTGATGAATAATTTGAAGGCGGTATGGGTTAACTATACCGCCTTTCTATTTAATACCAAATCAACATAGAAATCAGGCAAATAACAACTAATCCACTCAGTGAGCTGGTCAAAATAAATTGTTTTCTCAACCTTTCACAACGAAGAACAACTTCTGGATCATGGTGATCAAGGTAACGTTGTGAATTGATATAGTTTACTAGCCGTATTTGCTTATTAAGTTGCCCATGTGTAGTGAAAAAGCCGTTACCGTCTACTGATTGATAAAGCAAGGGATCAGATTGACGAAGAATGGACAGCAATGCTCGTAGTGAAGAGAAGTAGCGCATCATATTGATAATGCAGACAAGACACAGTGCCCAAAACAGTGCGATTGTACTGAACATAATCCCCTCCTTAGAATGGTTAGCTAGAGCTGTCACAGAAAAGAAAAAATCAAAATTGCAGGTGGTGACACCTTTATATTTATTGTAGGAAAGATAGTCAGATAGTACAAAAAACCTGTTTTGTATCAGTTGGGACAAAACTGGTGGAAAAACGTCATAAACACTCATCTAGTCAGTTCTATCCAACCATGCAATCCCAGAGAGACCGGTTAGTTGTTCGCGTAAATCTATTGAGTTTCAAGGAAGGCTATAAATTCAGAGTAGGATTTTGTTATCCATCAAGTAGCAGGAAGAGCAATTGTGGTATATGTTGTTTGTTTGGTGGATGTTCTTTGCTCAGTCGTTAAATATGATGGGCTGTGATCGAAACAATTTTGAAGAACATTCTCAGTAGTAATAAACACAGGATAGTGGCAATTTGCCCTGCCAACTCACTAACTCGGCATTATGGAAGGAGTTCGCTTATGGCTTACAAACATATTCTTGTTGCGGTTGATTTATCCCCGGAAAGTCAGGTTTTGGTGAGAAAAGCTGTTTCTATGGCTAAACCGGACAATGCCAAAGTTTCCCTGATCCATGTTGATGTTAACTATTCCGATCTCTACACCGGTTTGATTGATGTTAATCTCGGTGATATGCAGCAACGTATTTCTGAGGAGACCCGCAGTGCGCTGAAAGCTCTCTCGGCAGATTCAGCCTATGACATTCAGGAAACCCTGAGTGGTAGCGGTGATCTGGGGCAAGTACTCGTTGATGCAATTAAGAAATATGGCATAGATATGGTTGTTTGCGGTCATCATCAGGATTTCTGGAGCAAATTGATGTCTTCTGCTCGTCAGTTAATTAACACGGTGCATGTTGATATGCTGATTGTTCCTCTGCGTGATGATGAATGACAACAGATTGAAAAGTTATTCGATAAAATCGCCTGCTTATGCAGGCGTTTTTTTGGGTGAAATGGAGTGTTGTTTAGTTTATGCCCGGTGCAATCAAGAAATTTTTTTTACCTTTCTGCAAAAAAACTTCTTGAAAGATGAATATAGAACAGTGATATATTCAAAGGGCAAACACAACTTACCTCACATTTTCGACAAAAATAATTATTAGAAAATGGCTGGGGTGCCATTACAACCGAAGTAGAAATAAGGAATAACTAAATGAGCTGTTTACTATCTTTGTCTTCATTTCTTGGATCGATTCAACGCAGGGATGAATATCAACCAGAATATCTCCAGGCTGTTCGGGAAGTATTCACCTCTCTTTGGCCGTTTCTTGAACAAAACCCGAAATACCGTGAATACAGCTTACTGGAGCGTATGGTGGAGCCAGAAAGGGTTATCCAGTTCCGGGTTTGTTGGGTAGATGATCAAGGTAAAGTTCAGGTAAACCGTGCATGGCGAGTGCAGTTCAGCTCAGCCATTGGGCCATATAAAGGTGGTATGCGTTTTCATCCATCGGTGAACCTCTCTATTCTGAAATTCTTGGGCTTTGAACAAACCTTGAAAAATGCACTGACAACCTTACCAATGGGTGGTGGTAAAGGCGGTTCAGATTTTGATCCTAAAGGAAAAAGTCAGGGCGAGGTTATGCGTTTTTGTCAGGCATTAATGACAGAATTGTACCGTCATTTGGGGCCAGATACTGATGTTCCCGCAGGTGATATTGGTGTGGGTGGCCGTGAAGTGGCTTTCATGTCAGGGATGATGAAAAAGCTTTCTAACAACACGGCTTGTGTATTTACCGGCAAAGGTCTCTCTTTTGGCGGTAGTTTGATTCGCCCGGAAGCAACCGGTTATGGTCTGGTCTATTTCGTCAATGCCATGTTGAAACGTCATGGCATGGGGTTTGAAGGTATGCGCGTATCGGTTT
The DNA here is from genome assembly GCF_003343245.1 of Photorhabdus laumondii subsp. laumondii. NCBI lineage: Bacteria > Pseudomonadati > Pseudomonadota > Gammaproteobacteria > Enterobacterales > Morganellaceae > Photorhabdus > Photorhabdus laumondii. The sequence continues at coordinate 128,365 of NZ_CP024901.1, forward strand.
CCGGTGCTGGTAATGTCGCGCAATATACGATTGAAAAATGCATGGCATTGGGAGCGAAAGTGGTCACCGCTTCGGATTCCGGCGGTACCTTAGTTGATGAGGATGGGTTCACACCAGAGAAACTGACTCATCTTGAAGAGATAAAAAACCAACGCTATGGCCGAGTGGAAGAATATGCCAGAGAGCGGGGTCTGACTTTCTTGAAAGGGTTACAACCGTGGTCTGTACCGGTTGATATCGCTTTGCCATGTGCCACCCAGAATGAGCTGGATTTGGATGCGGCTAAGGTCCTTATCAAGAATGGTGTTAAAGCTGTTGCTGAAGGGGCGAATATGCCAGCAACTATTTCAGCGACGGAAGCCTTTATTGAAGCAGGTGTGCTATTTGCACCAGGTAAAGCAGCCAATGCGGGTGGCGTGGCAACATCTGGTCTGGAAATGGCACAAAATGCGGCCCGTTTAGGCTGGAAGGCTGAAAAAGTGGATGCACGTTTGCATCATATCATGCTAGATATTCACCACGCTTGTGTTGAGTATGGTGGCGAGGGCAAACAGATCAATTATGTTCAGGGGGCGAATATCGCTGGATTTGTGAAAGTTGCCGACGCTATGCTTGCTCAAGGTATTCTGTAGGTTAAAAGATATCAGCCGCAATATACGGCTGATTTTTTTAACAAGGATAAATGTCAAAACGGTGGTTTTTCGTGGTGATAGCTGCTGATGCAGCGACTCCAGCTAAGGGTTCTGCATAATCAGGCCGCTTTACCACGACGCGGCGTTTTGCCAAAACGCGTGCAGGGGATAGCAAACTATCAGCATCTTCATCAGCGCCAACCAGAGATTGGAACACTCGCATCTCTTTTTTCACCAGTGCACTTTTCTGCTTATGTGGATACATAGGATCAAGATAAACGACATCGGGTTGTGGCGTAATATCGGCCAACGCTGTAATGCTGGAGGCATGGAGCAGTGTCATGCGTTGTTGCAACCAGCCACCAATTTCTTCATCCTGATAACCGCGTTGCAGCCCATCATCCAGCAATGCTGCGACCACCGGATGGCGTTCCAGCATTCTTACATGACAACCCAATGATGCCAGTACAAAGGCATCTCGCCCTAGACCTGCGGTAGCATCCACGATTGTTGGCAGATAATCTTTTTTGATCCCTATGGCCTTAGCGACTGCTTCGCCGCGTCCGCCGCCAAAGCGGCGGCGATGTGCCATTGTACCTGATACAAAATCGACATAGATGCCACCTAGCTTTGGTTCATCCCGTTTGCGAAGTTCAAGGTGCTGAGGAGTAAGGACCAACGCCATAATAGCGTTTTCGTCATGCACCAACCCCCAGCGCTCCGCGAGTTGAGATAAGGCGCTGTTATCAGCGCCTTGTTCACAGATTAAACAGATTCCCACCTTAAATTACCCTTTAATACCGGCCTTGCGCAGCATTGCATCCAGTTTTGGTTCACGGCCACGGAAGCGTTTGAACAGCTCCATTGGCTCTTCGGAACCACCACGGGACAAAATGTTATCAAGGAAAGATTGTCCGGTTTCGCGGTTAAAAATGCCTTCTTCCTCGAAGCGAGAGTAAGCATCGGCTGCCAACACATCAGCCCACAGATAACTGTAGTAGCCAGCAGCATAACCGCCAGAGAAGATGTGGGTGAATGAGTGTGGGAAACGGCCCCATTCAGGTGAAGGCACTACCGAGACCAATTTCTTCACTTCCTTTAAGGTCTTCATGGTTTGAGCGCCTTTCTTTGGATCGTAGTTAACATGCAGACGGAAATCGAACTGACCAAACTCAAGTTGACGCAAGATCCGCATAGCAGCCTGATAGTTTTTGGCTGCTAACAGATTATCCAGCAGGGCTTGTGGTAGAGGTTCTTTAGTCTCGTAGTGACCAGAGATGAATGCCAGTGCTTCTGGCTCCCAGCACCAGTTTTCCATGAATTGGCTTGGCATTTCGACCGCATCCCACGGTACACCATTGGTACCGGAGACACCGGCAGTTTCAATCTGAGTCAGCATCAGGTGTAGACAGTGACCAAACTCGTGGAACAGCGTATTGACTTCATTGTGGGTGAATAGCGCGGGTTTATTACCAACAGGTTTGTTGAAATTGCAATTCAGATAAGCGACAGGTTTTTGCAGTTCGCCGTTGGAACGACGCATTTTGCTGATACACTCATCCATCCAAGCGCCACCACGTTTATTCTCGCGTGCGTACAGATCCATATAGAAGCTACCGCGCAGCTCATTGGTGTCATCGTACAGATCAAAGAAACGGACATCCGTATGCCAGGTTTCTACATCATGGCGCTCTTTGGCAGTAATACCATAGATACGGCGAACAACTTCGAATAATCCTTCAACAGCCTTTTGTTCAGGGAAATAAGGACGTAACTGCTCATCATTGATAGAGAACTCGTACTGTTTTTGTTTTTCGCCATAGTAAGCCATATCCCAAGCTTCTAGCTTGTGGGCACAATGATGCCATTTAGCAAAACCTTTTAACTCATCTACTTCTTCTTCGCCCTGTGGATGTGCGCGTTTTGTCAAATCATTCAGAAAATCCAACACTTCCTTAGGGGTTTTTGCCATCTTGGTTGCAAGGGATTGTTCAGCATAATTTTTGAAACCAAGCAATTGAGCCTGTTCGTGACGCAGCGCAAGGATTTCGGCGATTACTTCGCTGTTATCCCATTTACCTGCATTTGGGCCTTGATCGGATGCGCGGGTATTGTAGGCGTGGTAAATTTCCCGACGCAGTTCACGGTTATCTGCATAAGTGATAACTGGCTGGTAGCTTGGTGCTTCTAAAGTCAGTAGCCAGCCTTTTTGACCTTTAGCTTCTGCTTGAGCTTTAGCGGCGGCAATCGCGCTTTCAGGCAGACCAGACAGATCTTTCACATTAGTAATTAATTTGGTCCAGCCCATAGTGGCATCGAGCACATTATTGTTGAATTGCGAACTTAAATCTGACAAACGTGCGCTAATCTCGCCATAACGTTTCTGCTTCTCTTCGGGCAGACCAATACCGGATAGTTTAAAATCACGCAGTGCATTTTCGACAACTTTGCGTTGAGGCACAGAGAGCTTCTCAAACTCAGCACTTTCACGTAATGACTTATACGCTTGATATAATCCCTTGTGCTGACCTAACCAGGTACTGAATTCGGACAGTAATGGCAAACTTTCTTCATAGACGGCGCGTAATTCTGGGCTGTTTTTAACCGAATTCAGATGATTGACAGGTGACCATGCACGGGACTGTTTATCACCTGCTTCGGCCAGTGGTTGACACAGATTATCCCAGGTAAAAACGGTATTCTCGGCCAATATTTTTTCGACGGTTTGGCGATAATTGGCAATGACTTCCTTTACAGCCGGAACAACATGTTCTGGTTTAATAGAAGAAAATTTTGGTAAACCTGATGGAACGAGTAACGGGTTAGTCATATAAAGCGTCCTTTTATGTGTTGGATACATTGCTGAGCGGAGCAACGCTGTATCGTAATGGGTATCGGCTAATAAGATGTAGGTAAAATTCGACAAACTCAACGCGAATATTGAGCTTATGAACAATAAAATTTAATGCTTTTTAGGAAATTGAGAATGATTTCAGCTAACGGATTCAGAAGCCAGATAATATGCGCTATGATGAGTTGCTTTTCATAATTCTTAGTATTCATATGGAAGATCATCGTCCCCGGTGGGGCGGCTGGACTTCAAATCCAGATGGGGCCGCCAGCGGTCTCTGGCAGGTTCGACTCCTGTGATCTTCCGCCAATTAGCCTCTCCTGAACTCCACTGTCTCAAGTAAATCCCCTATAATACCCGCAATTACTGCTGATTATGTTCTCCCGAGGTCAACTGTCTCTACCAGAATCAAGTGCATTTTGGGGGCATAATGGGGGGCATGATTTATAGCCCCATTTTGAGATGCCCCCAATGAAGCTAACAGTCAGACAAATCGACACAGCCAAGCCCAAAGAGAAGCCGTACAAACTATCTGATGGTGGAGGCCTCTACCTTGAAGTAACCACCAACGGCTCACGCTACTGGCGTTTAAAGTATCGTTATGCGGGTAAAGAAAAGTGCCTTGCTTTCGGCGTTTATCCTGAGGTTTCTCTCGCTCAAGCCCGTGAAAAGCGTGAAGCTGCGAAAAAGTTACTATCTGCTGGAAGCGATCTCGGAGAGCTAAAGAAAGCAGAGAAAATTGCTCAAAAACTCAACTATGATAATACCTTCGAAGCTATTGCCCGTGAATGGCATCAGCTGAGAGCGGATCGTTGGTCATTACGTTATCGTGATGAAATTATTGATACCTTTGAAAAGGATATTTTCCCCTACATCGGTAAGCGTCCCATAGCTGAAATTAAGCCCATGGAATTGCTGGAAACCCTTCGTCGTATGGAAAAGCGTGGTGCATTAGAAAAGATGCGCAAAGTCAGACGGCGCTGCGGTGAAGTATTCCGTCATGCAATCGTGACCGGACGCGCTGAATACAATCCTGCACCCGATCTCGCTACAGCCCTCGCAACACCAAAGAAAACGCATTTTCCTTTCCTGACTGCTGAAGAACTCCCTCACTTTCTTAAAGATCTGGCCGGTTATACTGGAAGCGTTATTACCAAGACTGCAACACAAATCATCATGCTTACAGGGGTACGAACTCAGGAATTACGTTTTGCCCGCTGGGAGGATATCAATTTTGAAAAGCGGCTCTGGGAGATCCCTGCTGAAGTGATGAAGATGAAACGACCACACATCGTTCCGATGTCGGATCAGGTTGTCGAGCTCTTTGAGTCACTTAAGCCTATTACTGGGCTATACCCGCTGGTATTCGTCGGACGCAATGATCGAACGAAGCCGATCTCAAAGGAAAGCGTTAATCAGGTGATTGAGTTGTTGGGGTATAAAGGAAGGCTGACGGGGCATGGTTTCCGCCACACGATGAGTACCATTCTTCATGAAGAAGGCTTTAACTCCGCGTGGATAGAAACGCAGCTAGCGCATGTGGATAAGAACGCGATACGTGGGACTTACAACCATGCCCAGTATTTGGAGGGGCGTAGGGAGATGATGCAGTGGTATAGTGATTACATAGTTAGCTTGCCTGAAGATAATACATCACTGGTGTTTTATTCAAAAAAAGTAGTATGAATAAAAACTCCAGCGGATAAACACAAAGGTTTGATGTCGGTGACACATGGAGCATAACAATCATGAAAGTACAGGAAGCCAAATTTTCATCTAAAGAATTTCTAAAGCGTCGTCGTCCAGAAAAATTTTCTGATTCAACGATCCGAGAGACAGGGTCTTTAGATAGAGTTGTACTTGAACATTTTCTTTCTACTCTAAATACAAGAAATCAAGAATTGCAATTCGAAGATTTTGCAAAAAGAATATGTGAGAAAATAATTTGCCCTAATCTCCTTGAGCAGACAGGCCCTGTAGCTGGTGGCGATGGTAAAACTGACACACAAACCTTTCCAGTTTCGGAACAAAGTAAGCTTCTTTGGTTCGAAGGAGTTAATGATACATCAAATAAAGAGCGCTGGGCCTTTGCGGTGAGTACGCGTAAGGACTGGAAGAAAAAATGCCATGAAGATGTACTTAAGATAAAAGAAACAGGGCGCGGATATACTAAAATATTTTGTGTGACGAATCAATCTGCAAAGTCCAATGTTCGTTCAGAGGTTGAGGATACACTAAAAAACAAAACTGGGATAGATGTTCGTATATTAGATATTAATTGGTTGCTAGATCAAATATACAAAAACCATTTTGAGAAATTGGCGATTGATACACTATCAGTTCCAACGCAATATAAAAGAGAAATTATTTTTGGGGAAAATGACTATAAGAAGAATAAGAAATATGAAGAACTAATAGAGTATATCAGAGATAAAGTAAACCCTGCTGAAATTTCATATGAGCAAGTGGATATTTTCTTAGAAGTTGCAGAGTTAAGCGCTGAGCTTGAAAAAGCGATAATTGAAACACAAGGTCTATTTGAAAGAGCGATAAAAATCTCAAAAAAATTTGGGACAAACCAACAATTGTTGGATGCTTATTATCAATACGCTTGGAAGTCCCATTTTTGGATGGAAGATTTTAACCTTTTCGAAGAAAATCTTCAATTAGCGTATGAATGTATAGCATCATCAACTAACTCCTCAAAATGGGAGAAAGTTTTAAACTTAGTAACAGTCCATAAAAGTTATATTAGACTTAACAACGCAACATCTACAATCGACATTGAGAATATTGAACGTAATATGCTCGCTAAACTAGATGAGATAGCTGACGATGAATCACGTCCCAGTAATGCACTCACAGCGAGAACTCACAAAGCCATTTATAAAATGACAACGTTTTCAGATGTAGAAGATGCTTCGGTTGTATTTGAAGAGTTACATGAAATTTTTAAAAATAGTGGAAATTTAATAGGCTATCCCTTTGAGAAAAACTTCCAACTTTTGAACGAACTGGATGACATCTTTTTCGAGGTTGATGCATATGAAAATTTATTAGACTATATGACTGAGCAATCCGCTCTTAGAGGCGGTGAAGTTAAAGGGGCATTATTAAATTTACGAAGAGGCATAAAGAGGATTCAAAATGGTCACCCTTATCAGGCAATCAAGTATTTAGGAAAATCTTTTATTCCACTCTATAAAGAAGAATCACGAGATAAATTTATATTAGCATTAAAAGCTATAGCCTATGCTTACGAATCCATTGGGTTGCTATGGAGTTCACGTTCATGCTTGCTTCTATCCGCTTCGTTGATTACAGATGACTACTGGAAGTATGATGAGATATCATTAAAGCAGGTTGAGATTTATTATGGTTTATGCCTAACAGAAATAAAACTAGGAAAATTAGCACATGCCCTTTTATGGTATGAATTGTTTTTAATAGTTAACCAGAATATCAGTGATAGCTCGCTCGGTGATAAAGAAAATCAACAAGTTGATTTTTACATAAGCCAGCTCATTTTGAACACTGATCTAAAACAAATAAATCGACAGATCAATATCCCTGATGAACTTGATAGATTGGATCTTTTTGTATCATCGGGATGTCTTAAATATGCTTTAGGTTATATTGAAGAGTTTGAGCGTGAGTACGAAGTTACTGCCGATAATGATAATAATGATTTTTTGCAAAAAATACGTGACTTTGATGCAGGATTTAATAGTAAAGGTATAAAAGATAACCATGACAAACGTGGAGTACATACATCTTTTATTTTTGGATGCGCCATAGAAATTAACTTTCCGAATCGGTCACCATTTATAGAGTTTTCAACTAATGTCTTATCACTTTTAGAGAGTGCTTTTGCAACTTGTACGATTGATAACATCCATCTGAAAGAAGCATTTTTAAATATTGAAGTAATAGCAGATGACGAAGATGACTTATCCTTATCACATGAAATAAATAGCAATAGTGGAAAACTAAACCTTACAATAAATTGCGCTGGTTTTGATACAAGTGATTTTAGAATCGAAGCTCAACAAAAAATCACCAATGAATTCAAGAAAATAGTATTTGATCTTCTCCCTGAATTATTTTTTATAAAAAATACAGAATACATTGAAAAAATGATCTTCGAAGATGCAGCATTCGACAGAGCAATTAGTTTCGGTGCCTGTATCAAAGCTATTGAAAATGTTCTTGGAAATGATATTGATCAAAAAATTAAGAAAATTTATTCCACTAGTGCTGAAAAGAAAACTTACCCCCTTCTAAGAGATAAATCCTGGGATAGTGAATTTCCTAAAGTGTTGGAGATCGAGGATATAAATGATCCAATATTTGGAAAAGGAAAAATGCCTGAAGAGGAACTTAATGCTGAAAATATAACACATAAAGATTATTCCATACAAAGTCTAATCAAACCTCGTCTGTGGGATAGAACACGCTGGAAAGGGGTGGGCTTCGTTCAAGTCAAAACATGTCACCCAGGATTATATCTTTTATTTAAAGACTCCAGTGTGGGTGAAGATATTTTTAAAGATCTTATATCATCAGTAGGCTTGTTAGATACTAAAGCCAGATTACGGGTTTGTATTGTCAAGGGTATTTCAGTTAAAAACCCAACTCATTATAGAGTACTCATATCTGAAAATATGAAGACAACCCCACGGACTAAAAGAATGACAATGATCAGTAGAATTAATACGATGACTCCCGATAGCAATGTCAATTTGGAAAGATTTATTGCTGCGTATCATGCCTGTGGAAAATTCTATCTAGGATGTGATGCGATGTTAAAAAATATTAATCCTGAACATCCACAAAAAGATAGTTTAGGTATAGAAATGAGTACGTTAGACGTTCGGTGGGCTTGGGAAATTGGATTAAATGATGTTGATTGTATTGGGGTTAATTTAGAAGAAGATGACCCCTATATTCCTAATGATGTAACTGACGTCCCATTATTGAATTTAATAAACAGTAAATAGAACTGCTCGCTAGGAATGCCGCCTCTTAAGGAGGCGGGTTCTAACAAATCATAGAACCGTCATTCCGCACCGTATTTCTGATTTAAAAATAATGTGATCTTACACAGGTTTTTTGTATTGATGACATCGGTGGGGTTGACGGTAATCGCCAATTTTGATCTATTACTTTTATTTGCCGGAAAGCGAATATGTCCACACCCATACCTGCCATTAAACGTCTCGATCATCTTGGCCTTATCGCCGCTTTTTGTCATGAAGCCGGTTTACCCCGCATGATTGATGCCATTATCCCAAAATATTCATCGCATACCGTCTCTCACGGCGACGCTTTTCTGGCGATGATCCTTAACGGGCTGGGGTTTCACAGCCGGACATTGCACATGTTTTCCGGCTTTTTTCAACATAAGCCGATTGCGCGTTTAATTGGCGCAGACATTGAAGCTGAACACCTTAATGATGATGTGCTCGGCCGAACACTGGATGCCTTATATGAAGCGGGGGTGTCGGAAGTTTATCAGGTGCTTGCTGAGCAAGTGGTTGATAAATTAGGGTTAAATCCCGATTCCGTTCATTTGGATATCACGAGTTTTCATGTCGATGGTGACTATGACAGCGCGTTGGGAGATGACACAAAACGCATTGCACTGGTGCCGGGTTATAGCCGGGATCACCGGCCCGAACTGAACCCGGTTGTCCTTGAACTGATTTGCGAAAATCAGGCAGGTATCCCTGTCTACATGCAGGCCATGAGCGGGAATACGAATGATGCCAAAGCCTTTGCCCAGACGATCAAAACCCATATTCAATGTCTGAAAGCGGCACAAAACAGCCGCTACTTTGTGGCCGATGCCGCCCTTTATACTGAAGCCGCGATCGCTTCGCTTCATCAGCAAAAACAACGATTTATTACGCGTGTTCCCCTGACGATCAAGGAAGCTAAACAGTCTCTCCTGAACGTGACAGCGGAGCAATTCAGCCCCATCAGTGAGGGCTATTCAGGCTGCTGGGTGACGTCATCGTATGGCGGCGTTCCTCAGCGTTGGTTACTGGTGAACAGTACGGCGGCAGAAAAACGTGAAAACCAGACTTTCCGGAAAAACACACTCAGGGAAACAGAAAACGAGTCTAAACAGTTCGACAAACTGGGCAAAAAGCCCTTTGCCTGCCGGGAGGATGCCTTACAGGCACTGCATGATTTTGAGTCTCAATGCCAGTTTATCGGCATCGCCTCGCCGGAAATTCAGGCGATTACCGCGTATGCGGGGCGCGGGAAACCCGGCAAGCATCAACCCCCCAAATCGGTTCATTATCAATTAGCCGGTCAGGCTTATACCCGGTTAGACAAGGTGAAGCAGGCCAGATTGCGGGTCGGGAGGTTTATTTTAGCGACCAATGAACGGGATGAAGGACGGCTTGATATGGCGGCGTTACTGGCTAATTATAAGGCACAACAAAAGGTGGAGCGGGGTTTTCGCTTCCTGAAAAGTCCGGAATTCCTGACGTCTGCCATTTTCCTGAAAAAACCGGAGCGGATAGAAGCGCTGTTAATGGTGATGACATGTTGTCTCATGGTTTATGCGGCGCTGGAACATAAAATTCGCCATGAATTGAAACAAAATGTGCCGTTTTTCCCCGATATGAAGAACAAACCGACACAATCCCCCACCGCGCGTTGGGTATTTCTGGCCTTTGAAGGGATCAGCACCTTTGAATTTCAAGAACATAAAATGGTGACAGGAATGCAATCTTACCACCATGAGCTTTTGAGTTTATTAGGTGCACAATATAAAGCGGTTTATTCCTGAATTAGGTGCGGAATGAAGGATAGAAAACTGCGCCTCTAATCTGAATTAACTCGGACTCGTACTGACAGCTTCCGCACGCAGAATGTAATCGAATCTGACCGTCTGCTCTGAGCGACTAGAGCAGACGTAACAGCAGTTACCGGCTACATACTGACAAAGTAGCCGGAAGATAGTTTTTAGCCTTACTTGTTCTGATAAAGATCCCAGCGATTGCCGTAAAGGTCCTCAAATACGACAACTGTACCGTATACCTCATCACGAGGTTCCTCAGAAAACTCTACGCCTTTTGATTTCATGGCATTGTAGTCGCGCCAGAAATCATCAGTCTGGAGAAAAAGAAATACCCTACCGCCGCATTGGTTGCCGATGAAATCTTCTTGCCTCTCGTTGGAGGCTCGCGCCAGAAGAAGATTGCAATCGCTTTCTGGGTCGGGGAAACGACTACCCATCGTTTCCCCGGCTGTGGAATATCCTCAACAAGGGTAAAACCCAGTTTTTCAATGTAATACTCAATTGCGCGGTCATAGTCATCAACTACTATGGCTACATATCCCATACATCGTTTCTGAGTTCGCATTTCCACTCCTATTAAAGCTTCACACATAACTAGCCTGAAACTTCTTTTTAACACAAGTAGTTGCGATTTGTAGTAAGGATTTACCCCTGGCGAAGAGATCCGCTGTTGGCACGTAGCGGATGTTGGCAATTGTAATCACCGTCAAGGTGGACATTACTGGTATTGGTGTGTGTTAATCTACGGGAAGCAGGTCAATAGATCGCCTTTACCATTACTCTGATTTACTATCATCAGAGAATGAGTCCTTTATTAGAAAAGCGATTGGATGGGCACTTAAAGACTATGCCCGATGGAATCCAGAATGGATAAAAAATGTTATTTCAAAGAAGAAGGATGAATTTTCAGGCTTAACCATTCGTTAAGCATCCAAACATCTAAAATAAAAAAGCACCCGGAGGTGCTTTTTTATTTCCCAAACATTCCACCATTTTCATCAAACATCTCCAACAGTTCATGAAGTCTCATGACTTCATCAAGAATAGGTTGAACATTATGTCTTTCCCCCAATACTTGATAAATTCCATCATTTAGATAGTAGGCTCTGAAGATGTGATGCGGCACATCTGTTTCTTCTGGCTTGTTCAAGATTAGACTTGGGAAGATATTTCCTACAATTCCACCTTCAAGATACATATCCAGTCGTTCATCAAAGTGCTCTATTGCATTTCTAAGTTTCTTATCATGCAAAGGGCTGCTTTCTGTCACATCAAAAATCTGCCTAAGAAACTCAGCACGGTTCTTATATAAAACCTTCTCACCTTTTCCACCAATCATTGATGGAAAGAAGTACCGAGCTATAGCAGCACTATGATTGATGAAGTTTTGTAGACAGTCTAGAAGCTCATCTTTCCGATCTTGTGGCCCTAGTTTCCCTTCACTGATAGCTTGGATGTACTTAGATGCTCTATCCACGGCCTGTAGAGCCGATGTTGTATTGAACAACATAGATTGGATATAGAAGACTTGGTATGGAGGCCATAATGTTGGCTCATTTTTATCCATTATCTATCCTTTGCTAGATTGTAGTGGCATGCCGATTTTGGCCACATTAGCAGAAGTGTGGAATGTCCGCTCCTAGCACACAAGGGGCGTTCAGGCCTCTCCGGCTACCGCCTGACGGACTGCCAATTCTGGTCATAGTAAAGCACCCAGAGGAGGTTCGGTCATCTTTATCAGTCGGCATCTATCGCAGGGCAAGATCGTGAATATTTTGTTAAAAAAATCAGATTTGACCGACGGTAATAGTTATGATCTCATACTCTCTTTTTGAGAGCAAAAACCCTGTGCTTTGATATTTTTACTGAACATTTCTCAGACATTCAAGATCCCCGTCAAAGCGCCAAAGTTGCCTACCCTTTATTCGATATTTTATTTGCCTCATTGTGCGCTGTTCTGGGCGGCGCCGATGGTTGGAGTGAGATCCAAGAGTATATTGAAGGCCACCATGAATGGTTTCTTGAACATAATATGTTCAAGGAGGGGATCCCTGTTGATGACACGATTGCCCGACTTCTCTCACGGATTAATCCGGAACAATTTAATCTTTGTTTTATCAACTGGATGCGTTCGGTTCATCAGGTCACTCAGGGGGAATTAGTGGCGATTGATGGTAAAGTTTTACGGGGTGCCTATGCCCCGGGAGAACGCGGTTCGGCTCTCCACCTTGTGAGTGCTTATGCGACAGCCAATAAAATGGTCATCGGCCAGGTTAAAACCCAGAAAAAATCTAATGAAATTACCGCAATCCCGGAACTCATTAAGTTGTTGGAACTGAAAGGCGCGCTGATTTCCATTGATGCGATGGGATGCCAAACGCAGATCGCTCAGGAGATTATTGATGCCGGCGCGGATTATTTATTAAGTGTGAAAGACAACCAAAAACGTCTCCATCGTGCCATTCAAAAAGCCCTGGAAGCCCAGCGCGTTTTGCCCTTAACACCCGAAAAAGCGCGGATAGAACAGGGTCATGGTCGTCTGGAAATCAGAGAAAGCCATGTGCTGAATGCCGAGACATTCAAAGCCGATTTTCCGGAATGGGCGGGATTAAAAACCCTGGGTGTCACAATCGGATACAGGCAAGAAAACGGCAAATTGCCCAGTCTGGAGTACCGTTACTACATCAGTTCAGCCAGACTGACAGAAGAACAATTTTCTCAGGCAGTACGCAGCCATTGGCAAATAGAGAATAATCTTCACTGGGTGCTTGATGTGACGTTTAAGGAAGATGATTGTCAAATTTACCGTGAAAATGCGGCGGAAAACATCGCGATATTACGACGTATTTCGTTAAACATGCTGAAAAAAGAAACGAGTCAATTAAGCATCAAAGCGAAGCGTAGACGAATATGGATGAAAACCCAATTTTTGGAGCGAGTATTACAGGCGGGTTTTGCTAATGTGAGTGATATTTAATCATTCATGCGGTTGCCCTAGGGGAATATGAACTGGGAGAACTGGAAAAACAATTTCAGGAACATGGAAATATATATAATAGCATCTACACAAATGAATTCTTAGTTAATAGAATCATAAAGAAAACAGAGCACTCAAAAAACCAGAATGACTCTACACAGGCAATACTTTTAGGTACATCTTTACCAAAAAAAGTTAACACAGGTTTCAGATGCCAGATACCTTTTATTGAAGCCATTATGCCCAGAAGGATTAACAAGGGTAATTTAAAGAGATTTATAATAGATGATTTGCAGGGGAAACTTCCGATGTATATGCCAGAGATCCCGCCGTGGATAAATCTGGTAATTATTACCGAAGCAAATATCACATTCCAGAAAATGAACGGAAAAGAAACTGCTGATGTGGATGTAAACTACTGTTTTCTATTAACGCCTTTATATCCGCAGGGCGGCGGAGAACAATATTATCATCTCGATCTGATGAATATTAAATATATGCGATTTGCCGAAGTATTTAGAAAAAATGGTCGTTACAGAAAATATTTACAAATGCTCCATATCAATGAAGCAAAAACACGTGGATCAGGAGGCTACTTTGTTGGTGTACTCAATGAACCTGTGCAAATTAAAAAGATGGTAGACATGCAAAAAGTGTCTGAAGACATTTTCAGCAATCATTATATTACCTTTGCTGACAATCAGATTATCAGCGTTAAGCTAAGAACCTTTCCAAAGCCTGAAGATCCTTTTATTAATGACGATTCAATTTCTAAAAAATAACAGGTCTTTAATATCAGAGTGAAATGGGAGATTGTTTCTTTCACCTTCCTTAACTGTCGGGTTCATCTGGTTGCATTATCAAACATCCCATGCCCTGCGCTAAACTGCGGCGGGGCTTTTACTTTTCAGGAGTCACTATGTCTGGACTAATTTTAACTCCAGCTTTTTCGGTAAATGATCAACGTATTATTCGACGGGCACTGCGATTGCTGGAAAAATACCAGCGCCAACCGGGAGAGCAGTTTCTTGCTGCCAGTTATACGAAAACCTGGCTACAACTGCATCTGGCACGGCAGGAGAGAGAAGTCTTTGTCGTACTCTACCTCGATAATCAACATCGCCTGCTGGAACATGAAACTCTATTTCTCGGCACGATTAGCCATACCGAAGCACATCCCCGTGAAATTGTGAAATCAGCACTGCGCCATAACGCGGCAGCGGTGATTCTCGCACATAACCATCCGTCAGGGATTACGGATGCCAGCAAAGCAGATCGCACTATCACTGACCGGATCGTAAATACCCTGAATCTGGTGGAAGTACGGGTACTGGGTCATTTCATTATCGGTGATGGCAATACGCTGTCTTTTGCTGAGATGGGCTGGCTGTAACACCGACTCCGCGTACTTATCTGCTCTGAATAGGAACCTACTATGGAAAAAAACGATAACCCTGAATGGGGGCTTCGGTACGATTTAATGCCTCGCTTTACCGCAAGGTTAGTACAGGAAGGCAATCGACTACATTATTTAGCTGACCGCGCCGGGATAACTGGCACTTTCAATGAGGAAGAGTGCCACCAACTGAATGCCGCATTTCCACACTTTATTAAACAGATGGAGCTGATGCTGCTCTCTGGTGAGCTTAACTCCCGCGATGCACACCGTGTAACGCTGTACCACAACGAACTGACCTGTGAAGCGGATACGCTCGGTAGCTGTGGCTACGTTTACATCGCTATCTATCCCACTCAACGTTAACTCAATTTCCCAACAGAATCCCTATGACAACTTTTCCTGCAAATCAGCGGGTGGCGAAGCCATGACCGCCACCTGTGCTTGTCTGGCAAACTCTACTTACACGTCTGCTGGAGCAACATTATGGCCTCACCCTGAATGACACGCCGTTCAGCGATGAAACTGTTATTCAGGAACATATCAACGCTGGTATTACATTGGCTGATGCCGTTAACTTTTTGGTAGAAAAGTACGAACTGGTTCGTATCGACCTCAGGAGGTTTAACTGTCAGGAGCAATCACCTTATCTTCGGGCTGTAGATATTTTACGGGCAAGGCAAGCAACCGGCCTTTTGCGGCAAAGCCATCATCCTTCAACTCGCTGAATCTTGCGAGCCGTCTTCCCGAATTACATTCCCGATCTTTCTTCCTTATTTACTCACTACATAATGCGCCTGCCACTCCCGGCAGGCGCGTTTGCTTTTATACGGACAAAAACATGCAAACAGAAGCTGAAGTCTTAACTGACCATAATGAGCTAATTTGCTCGACCAGTATTGAACGTATCGTCACAGGACGTGATGCTGCGCTGAGCCTGATAGAAATTCTGATCCATAAGCTTGATGATATCTCACGGCTAACCTCCAGCATCGGTGGTGATGTGGCGGAGCATTGGGCGATGCGACAGGGCCATTCCTTTGACTGCTGGCTGATGCAACCAGTAGATAAAGCAATGCCGGTGATTACCCGCAATATCGACCGCAGTATCTGGCGCGATCTCATGCTGAAGTCCGGGATGTTGACGTTAATGGACGCTGAGGCGTGTAGTCAGTGGGCTAAGAACCTCGAAGAAGGCGATCTTCCGGCAATCAGCGAAGCGAATATCCTGAGTACGTTTGAGCAGCTTCATCACAACAAACAGGAGGTCTTTGAACGTGGCATCATCAATGTGTTCAGGGGATTAAGCTGGGACTACAAAACCAATAATCCCTGCTGTTTCGGCAAGAAGATCATCATCAACAATCTGGTGAAGCATGACCGATGGGGCTACAGCCTGAACTGGGGCTGGCGGCGTGATCAGTTAGCCGATCTGGAACGGATGCTTCACCTGCTGGATGGTAAAACCATTCCCGATAATCGGCATGATGTTTCTATCCGGTTTATGGATTTTGTCCGCGATAATCCACATCAGCAGGTCTTCGAGGATGATCTCTTTATCATTCGTTATTTTCAGAAAGGCAGCGGACATATCACGTTTAAACGCCCTGATCTGGTAGAGAAGATGAATGATATCGTGGCGAAGCATTATCCTGGGGCGCTACCAGCAAAATAAACGCTATCTGCGTAATGAGCTTCACCAGGGATATCTGGCATACTAAGCGGATTACAGCATTATGAGTCAGATGTAAGCGGAGGCGGCATGACAGATAAATACTTAACCCAATCCCCGGCAGGCGAATTTGTTATGTTTGCCAGCGATGACGGTGATGTACGTGTTGAATGCCGCTTTGAGCAAGAAACACTATGGCTCCCTCAGGCAACCATCGCAAACCTTTATCAGATCACCCCCCAGGCCGTTACCCAGCACATTAAAGCGATCTATGAAGAAGGCGAGCTTGAACAAAACGCAACCTGTAAGTCTTACTTACAAGTTCAACAGGAAGGTAGTCGCCAGGTAAGTCGCAATCGGCTTCACTACAGCCTGCCTGTCATCCTTGCTGTTGGCTATCGCGTTCGTTCCCCTCGCGGCACACAGTTCCGCCAGTGGGCCACCCAGACGCTTCAGGAATACCTGATCAAAGGTTTTGTGATGGACGATGAGCGGCTGAAAAATCCGCCTGTTGGTTCTTCTGCTGTACCGGACTATTTCGATGAGATGCTCGAACGCATCCGCGATATTCGGGCCAGCGAGCGCCGGGTGTATTTGCGGGTGCGGGAGATCTTTGCATTAGCGGCTGACTATCAACCGTCGTTGAAAGAAACCACGCAGTTTTTTCAAACCATCCAGAACAAGTTGCATTTTGCCTGTACCGGACATACCGCCGCTGAACTCATTCATCTGCGTGCTGACGCCAGCCAGCCGCACATGGGCTTGACCAGTTATAAAGGCAAAGAGGTGCGCAAATGTGATGTGACGGTGGCAAAAAACTACCTTAATCAGGATGAGGTCAGCGAACTCAATCGTGTGGTTAACATGTGGCTGGATTTTGCCGAGGATCAGGCCCGTCGTCGTCAGCAGGTCTTTTTACGCGACTGGCAGGATAAGCTGGATCAGTTCCTGCAATTTAACGACCGCGAGGTTCTGCAAGGCGCAGGTAAAGTCAGTAAGAAAATGGCCGATGAAAAAGCGCAGGCGGAATATAGTCAGTTTGCTGAACAACACCGGCGCTTAAAAGAAGCCGAAGGTGAGAAGGATATCGCCGGTTTGCTACAGTGGAAAACAGAGCCTAAAAAGTAGCTCAGGATGCCCCCGAACCCTACAAGCAAAATCATTTGGGGGTGCTTATGGGGGTTACTCATTTATCCAATACGAAATGACAGAATTAAATCAACAAGTTAATAATCAAATACGACTCCTGTGATCGAGCGGTTGAAAAAGATTTTCACGATGGCAGCAGACTATGAACCATCTAATAAAGAAACAACACGTTTCTTTAAGACAATTCAAAACAAATTACATTTTGCTTGTACGGGTATGACTGCTGCTGAACTTATCGCCAACCATTTTTCTGCTTGTTCTGCGGAAACTTTTTCATTTTGAGAGAACCTTTAAATACTTCCCTTGATCGCGAAAGTAAAATATATACCCAATGGATTTCAAGATGGATCGCGGCGGCAAGGGAGCGAATCCCCGGGAGCATAGATAACGATGTGACCGGGGTGAGTGAGTGCAGCCAACAAAGAAGCAACTAAAGAAGCAACTTGAAAGATGACGGGTATAAACAATGTTGTTCCTGACAAGGTGATCTCGTCATGATGACTCGCTCTGCATTGAAAAAAGACAAACAGGTCCCTGAATACCCTCGCCGAAAAATTGATGAACTGGGCGATCCGTTGCTTGCGCTGGATCTTGCATATTCAGCAGCACTGATGTCAGTGCTGCATCTCTGGCGAAGGTATGGTCACACAGGCAGACGGTCATAGATACATTTGGCGGCCTGACGCAGGCTGGGCAGAATTTTTTCCAGCAATACGGATTCGGATGTGCGTGTTGGCTGTGTGGATACATTAATGGCTGCAATAACCTGATCACGTTGATTCATAATGGGAACCGCGATGGATCTTAAGCCCAGTTCAAGCTCCTGATTGACTATCGCATATCCTTGGGCCTGCACCTGTGTCAGAATCCCCAGTAATGCATTACGTTCTACCAACGTATGGGGAGTGTAGCGTTCCAGTATATAGTTTGCCAGAAAGGCTTGCTGCTCCTCAGGTGTTTTATAGGCTAATAAAACGCGTCCCATAGAGGTGGCAACAGCAGGCAGGCGTGTACCAATTCCCAGATTGACTGACATAATATGATGTGTCATATATCTGGCTACATAGACGATTTCAGAACCATCTAAGACTGAAACCGAGCAGGATTCCCCGGTTTCGTTACTGACCTGTTCAATAAACGGTTGAACAATGTTCACGATTGGCTGTGATGCTAAATAGGAATACCCCAGTTGCAGCACTTTTGGCGACAGCCAAAAAAGTTTCCCGTCACTCTCTGTATACCCCAACACGCTGAGTGTAAATAAAAAGCGTCGGGCAGTTGCCCTGCTCAGCCCGGAAAGCTTGGCCACCTCACTTAAAGACAGCTTATTTGCTGCTCGATTAAAGACCTGGATCACAGAAAGACCACGTGCCAGTGACGTAACGAACTCTTTTGACTCTTCAGGTATTGACATTTTATTAACACGTTTCCAATATCTAATTGGTGTTCGCATGGTGATTT
Organism: Photorhabdus laumondii subsp. laumondii; assembly: GCF_003343245.1. NCBI lineage: Bacteria > Pseudomonadati > Pseudomonadota > Gammaproteobacteria > Enterobacterales > Morganellaceae > Photorhabdus > Photorhabdus laumondii. The sequence continues at coordinate 147,320 of NZ_CP024901.1, forward strand.
TTTTGTTCTCTATGCGAACACGGAGTGACTTGATGATATAAAAATAAAATCCATTTCAAGGTCTCAATCCATACTTTCGTTAAGGAGATAAAACATCATGTTAGTGCAATATAAAACAGCATTCGCATCAATCGATAATTATCACAAAGGTGGGATCCAAGCGCTGGTTGAAGATCCCAAACGTTACGTTTTTTCCAACATGTATGAAATCGCGGCAACCAGTGCACCCTACGACCGTATCGTTGCTGCGATCAATTTAGACTATACCATCGAGATCGCTCGTGCCGAAGGGACATCGCCCTGGTTTGCCTGTGCGCACGACGAATTTGTGGTTGCTATGGATTATGATGTTGAGGTGCATTTTGTCAAGCTGACTGATGAATCGGTCATTGATGAAGATAAAGATGGCGCTGTTAAGCTGAATGGCACTCCCGATGGGCAAAAAATGGGATGTATCTACCTCAAACGTGGGCACCAGGCCCTCCTGCCTGAAAAAGTGGCTTATCGCTTCCATGCTGATAAGCCTGCAACTCTGATGATTCAGTCAATTCTCGGTGATGTCTCAGTCCAGAAATGGGCTGATATCTGCCTGAATTAATTGAATTTGATGGTTTTTCCCAGCATAACTGAGGGCTGAAAAAATGAATACGAATTTAAAATGTACAATAGATAATACCGAAACGGGCTATCAAACTTTTACCGCTGGCCATTTTACGTTTGATCGCTGCGAGTACTTCGCCTACATCAGTTGCCCGACAGGGGAACATATGATACCGATCGATGACTACCTCAAAGCTTTGATGCGTGATATTGCCTGGGGATTTTTTTATGGCACTGTTGCGTTTGATGATGTACTGGGCACGACTAATCATTACGGTAACGTCGATTTGTACATGGGGTCATTCCATAAAGAATGGACCCGTGCTGGCCGTGATTATAAAGAGAATTTCAAATCTGACGAGCTGATGGCGATTTTCAAAGCCATGATTTCTGACTGGACCAACACCGGGTTTGATCCCTTCGCTGCACCGCAGGAAACGGGAGTGGCGTGGGGACGCAAAAATGGCAATGAAGATCGTTTAATCGGGCGTAAACGTGAAGTGGCTAAACGCATGGTGGGCATTCCGGGTGATGCGCCGCTGCGTTCAGATGATAATGGTCATCCGGTTAACCGGGCTTTCATGGATGTAAATCAGGAGCAGCCCGTCGTGAAAGCTGAACCAGGCTTTGAAGGTGAACTGCATGCGTTCAACCTGTTTGGTTATCTCTCCCGTTCGGATATGACCTGGAATCCGTCAGTGGTTTCCGTGGTGCGTCAGAGTCTGTTTTGCCCGACTACCGAAGAGTTTATTCTTCCTATTGACCACGGTAATGACCGTGCCGAATGGTTCATCCAGTTGTCTGATGAAATTGCCTGGGATATCAAGGATGGCAAGAGCAGCAGCCCACTGGCGAAAGTCACCATGCGTGCCGGGGATATTGCTGCCATGCCAGGAGATATTCGCCATCAGGGAATGTCGCCCAAGCGCTCCATGTTACTGGTGTGGGAAAATGGTTCGCCTGAAATCATGGACATGATCAAGGATGGTACCATTCCGATGGTTCCGGTGACATTCTAATCAGGGTGAGGATATACCCATGCGTATACAGAACAAAATGCTGATAAACGGTGACTGGATAGATGCGTCCGACGGTCAGACTATTGAAGTCATGAATCCTCATGATGGCTCACTTATTACCCGGGTTGCTGAAGCAAAAGAGGCCGATGTGGATTGTGCAGTGGCTGCTGCAAAAGCCGCCTACCCCGCTTGGGGTAGGTTGCAGGCATCTGAAAGAGGGGCTTTGTTGCTAAAACTGGCTGATAAAATTGAAGAACATGCAGCAGAACTCGCTCAACTGGAAACTATGGATACAGGACATCCGATCCGCGATACGCTGAATATAGATGTTCCCCGCACGGCATACTGTTTCCGCTATTTTGGTGGAATGGCAGATAAACTTGAAGGCAGCGTAATTCCGGTAGAAGAAGGTTTTCTGAACTATACCACACGTGAGCCCATTGGCGTGGTGGGTCAAATCGTCCCCTGGAACTTCCCTTTGATGTTTACCAGTTGGAAGATGGCACCAGCTCTTGCTGCCGGTAACACGATTGTGATCAAGCCTTCGGAAATCACGCCTCTGAGTACGCTGCGTATTGCTGAACTGATGATGGAAGTGGGCTTTCCTCCTGGCGTGATTAACGTGGTGGTGGGATATGGGAATAGTGCCGGAGCGAGATTGTCGGAGCATGAAGATGTGGGCAAAATTGCTTTTACCGGATCGACAATGACCGGGCAGAGCATTGTTGCCGCCTCAGCGGGTAACCTGAAGAAAGTACAGTTGGAGTTGGGCGGCAAAGGGGCCAATATCATTTTTGAAGATGCCGATCTGACCAAAGCCGTTGGCGGCAGTGCTTGGGCCATCTTTCATAATCAGGGGCAGGCGTGTATTGCCGGATCGCGCATTATCCTACATGAAAGTATTGCTGATGCTTTTCTGGAGAAGTTCCTAACGCTGGCCGGTTCCATCCGTCTGGGCGATCCTTTGTTACCGGAGACGGAAATGGGGCCGGTGACCTCTTTGCAACACAGGGAGCGCGTGTTGGCTTACTGCGACGTTGCCCGTTCACAAGGGTGTGAGATCCTGCTGGGCGGTAAGCCGCCAGCGGATCCCGCTCTTGCCAATGGCTGTTACATTGAACCAACCGTCGTCAGGGCGAAATATTCCGATCGCATTGCACAGGAGGAGGTGTTCGGCCCCTTTGTGACGGTTATTACCTTCAAGAATGATGAAGAAGCGCTGGCGATTGCCAACAGCACCGAATATGGGCTGGGTTCAGGGCTATGGACCAAAGACATCAGCCGTGCTCACAGGTTTGCCCGTGATATGCATGCTGGCATGGTGTGGATCAATTGCTACAAGCGCGTCAACCCGGCCAGTCCGTTTGGTGGCGTGGGGCGTTCAGGCTATGGTCGTGAGATGGGGTTTGAAGTGATGCGTGAATATACTCAGGTGAAATCTGTGTGGGTCAATGTTGATGCAAAAATCCCGCCTTTTTACCAGAGATAAATTCGCATCAGGGGGAACGCTATGACAAAAATAATAGCACTGAAACAGGCTGTCTGCGAACTGGTACAGGACGGTAATATCCTTGCGCTGGAAGGATTTACTCACCTGATCCCCTTTGCTGCGGGACATGAGATTATCCGGCAACGCAAAAAAGATCTGACATTGATCCGCATGACGCCGGATGTGATTTACGACCAGCTTATTGGCATGGGGTGTGCCAGAAAGATAATTTTCTCCTGGGGCGGAAACCCCGGAGTGGGATCGCTGCACCGCTTGCGCGATGCGGTGGAAAAGGGCTGGCCTCATACGCTAGAGATCGAAGAGCATGCCCATGCAGATATGGCCAATGCCTATGATGCGGGAGCGGCAAATCTGCCGTTTGCCGTCCTGCGTGGCTATCTCGGCTCTGATATTCCCAAATACACGACGACGATTAAACAGATAAATTGTCCGTTTACGGGGCAGAGGCTGGCAGCAGTACCCGCGATCCGTCCTGATGTCACGATAATTCATGCCCAACAGGCTGATAGAAAGGGCAATGTTCTGTTATGGGGCATCATTGGGGTACAGAAAGAGGCCGTACTGGCGGCCCAAAAAGTCATCGTGACGGTGGAAGAAGTGGTTGACGTCCTCAAGCCCGCGATGAACCAGGTAGTACTTCCCGGATGGGTGATTGACGCGATCTGCGTGATCCCCGGCGGGGCGTTTCCTTCATATGCGCAGGGTTACTATAAGCGTAACAATGCGTTCTACCAGAACTGGGACAGCATTGCCCGTGACCGCCAAACGTTCAGCGACTGGATGGAGAAACACGTACTAGGGACGGCAGATTTCGCTGCCTTCAAACTGAGCTTGGAGAAAGAGCAAAAAGGAGAGGTAGCGTGAGCAATACCTATACATCTTCTGAAATGATGACGGTTTGTGCTTCCCGGATGCTCAAAGAGGGTCAGGTGTGTTTTGTGGGGATCGGTATGCCCAGCGCAGCGGCCAATCTGGCTCGCCTGACCCGCACGCCCGATATTGTCCTGATCTATGAATCCGGCACCATCGGCACGAAACCTGACGTTCTGCCTCTGTCCATCGGTGATGGGGAACTGGCAGAAACGGCTGATGTGGTGGTTTCGGTGCCTGAGATGTTTCGTTACTGGCTACAGGGTGAACACATCGATGTTGGTTTTCTCGGAGCCGCTCAGATTGATAAATACGCCAATATCAACACCACGGTGATTGGCGATTATCACTCGCCGACAGTCCGTTTGCCCGGCGCGGGCGGTGCACCGGAAATCAGCACTAACTGCAAGGAAGTATTGATCATTCTGAAGCAAAACAGCCGTTCTTTTGTTGAACACATGGATTTCATCACCTCACCAGGTTACCTGCAAGGCGGAGATTCGCGTGAAAAGCTTGACCTGACCAATGGAGGGCCTCGGGCTGTCATTACCGATTTGGGGATTCTGGAGCCCGATCCGGTGACCAAAGAGCTGGTTATGACTTACCTTCACCCCGGTGTCACGACAGAGCAGGTTCTGGAGAATACTGGTTGGTCGTTGCGGATAGCCTCAGTATTAAACACGACGCAACCGCCCACAGAACAGGAACTGAAAGTATTACGGGATCTCAATGAGCGTACAGAGCGTGCGCATACAGAAGTGGCATCATGATGAATTTTATTTACCAAGCTTTGCCCGGCAGAGTTATCTTCGGTGCCGGTAAAATCGCTGAAACAAAAGCGGAGGCGCAATTGCTGGGGATCACTCGGGCTCTGGTGATCTCAACGCCACAGCAGCTTAATCTGGCAACTGATGTGCAGTCGATATTAGGCGATATTGCTGCTGGTATTTATGATAAAGCCGTCATGCATGTCCCAGCAGAAACAGTAGCGGATGTCATGCGCGTTGTGGACGAGTTGCGCGTTGACGGTTGCGTGGCAATTGGTGGCGGCTCGACAGTCGGATTGGCAAAGGCGATAGCCCTGCAAACCGCACTACCGATTCTGACGATCCCTACGACTTATGCTGGCTCAGAAATGACGCCGGTCTGGGGTATAACCCGGGACGGGATTAAAACCACCGGGCGCGATGTGAATGTATTGCCAAAGACCGTGATTTATGATCCTCAATTGACCCTCAGCCTGCCAGCTTTTATCTCCGGTCCCAGCGGCATGAATGCGATTGCCCACTGTGTGGAAGGATTGTATTCACAGAATCACAATCCGATCACATCCATGATGGCGGAAGAAGGGATCAGGGCATTGCGCTTAAGCCTGCCTGAAGTTGTGATACGCCCAGAAGATATCAATGCACGTGCGCAGGCATTGTATGGAGCATGGCTGTCCGGCAGCGTACTGGGTTCTGTAGGGATGGCTATTCACCACAAGCTCTGCCATACGCTGGGAGGAAGTTTCAATCTGCCGCATGCGCAAGTCCATACCGTGATTATTCCTCAGGCAACCGGGTTCAACCAGACGTATGCCCCGCAGGCAATGCAGGCTATAGGGCGTGCGCTGGGGGTAAAAGCGCAGGATGCAGCCGCTGGATTGTATGATCTGGCAAAAGCAATTGGTGCGCCCGTGGCACTGAAAGATATCGGGATGCAGGAAAAAGATCTGGATAAAGCAGCGAAGATTGCCACAACTGATCCTTATTATAATCCGCGTCCGGTTGACTGTATGGCAGTCAGGGAATTATTAGAAAAAGCGTTCTGGGGGATTCGCCCAGAATAAAGCCAATTACTGCGGCACTTATTTCTGTCAGAAAGAAATCTTCATTTAGGAACCATGATGATGAGAGAAGTCTTTATTTGTGATGCGATTCGTACGCCGATCGGGCGCTATGGCGGCGTATTGTCCAAGATTCGTGCAGATGACTTGGGGGCAGTGCCGCTGAAATATTTTCTGCAAAAATACCAAGATCTGGACTGGTCGGCGGTGGATGAAGTGATTTATGGCTGTGCCAATCAGGCAGGAGAAGATAACCGTAATGTTGCACGTATGTCGGCACTGTTGGCCGGCCTGCCGGTGACGGTTGCGGCGACCACGGTCAACCGCTTGTGCGGCTCTGGCATGGATGCCATCAGCATCGGTGCCCGGGCGATTAAAGCCGGTGAAGCTGATCTCATCATTGCAGGTGGCGTTGAATCAATGTCCCGTGCTCCTTTTGTGATGGGAAAAGCTGAAACCCCATTCAGCCGGGAAGCTAACGGACTGCACGATACGACGATTGGCTGGCGCTTTATCAATCCGCAAATGGCCGAGCTGTATGGTGTGGATTCCATGCCGGAAACGGCAGAAAACGTTGCTGAAACGTTTGGTATCTCCCGTCAGGATCAGGATCTATTTGCTTTTCGCAGCCAGCAAAAAGCTAAGGCTGCCCAGTTATCAGGGCGTTTCAGTTTGGAGATCGTTTCAGTCAGCGTGCCACAGAAGCGGGGAGAGTTTCTGGTGGTCGATCAGGATGAGCACTTGCGGCCTGAGACAACGCTGGAAGGACTGGCAAAACTGCGTGCTCCCTTTCGTGCAGGAGGCTCAGTGACGGCTGGGAATGCTTCGGGGGTGAATGACGGAGCCTGTGCGCTGATCCTGGCCTCTGCTGAGGCTGTGCAACGGCATGGATTGACACCGCGCGGCAAAGTTATTGCAGCAGCGACGGCGGGAGTGGAACCACGCATTATGGGCTTTGGTCCGGCTCCGGCCACGCAAAAACTTCTGTTGAAAACGGGGATTAGCCTTGATGAAGTAGACCTGCTGGAACTCAATGAAGCTTTCGCCTCGCAGGCGCTGGCGACACTGCGTGCTTTGGGGGTGAGGGATGACGATGAGCGAGTGAATCCTAATGGAGGCGCAATAGCTCTGGGACATCCGCTGGGCATGAGTGGTGCCCGACTGGTTACCACCGCCTTGCTGGAACTGTCGTTGAGGCAAAAGCGATATGCCATTTGCACCATGTGCATTGGCGTGGGACAAGGGATAGCTATCCTGATTGAGCGCGTCTGAAAGGAAAAGGAACCGTGTATTTTGTCGTTTTGGCTACTGACAGACCTGCTCGGGAGACGCTGCGTGCCCGCATCTGCCCGGCACACCGGGTGTATGCATTTTTAAAGGATGACCCTTACATGCTGGCGAGGGTATGGAGAAATTATCGTTCGCCCTTGGCTGTTGGGGATTGGTGCTCCACGGGAGGAGTAAAATGAAAGTCTGGTATCAGGAAAAAAATGCGCCTCTGCCAGGAACATACCTGTGTTCTGTTTTTGATATTACATCTGGCGGAGTGATGGAATTTTGCTTTGGGAAACACAGAAAAACGCAGTTTCGCATGTTTATCTACAATGATGCAGGTCAACTACGGGCATATATGAATGTTTGCCCACATTTTGATGTGCCTTTGAATGTTCGCTCCGGCGAGATATTTACCTCGGACCGCAGTCAGTTTATGTGTTCGATTCATTATGCCAGATTTAATTTTCATGATGGTCATTGTACAGAAGGACCGTGTGAGGGTATTGGCCTAGAATCGATCCCGCTGACTATTACCGGAGAAAGTGTATTTATTGCGAAATATGATTTACATAAATAACCTGAACTCTGGATAAAAGATGTAACTCAATGCCTGTTCCAAGATCAAAAATTTCGACCAAGAAAAAAGAGAATTTATGAGGAACAGGCATGGATCAATTTGATGATTTAAATGCAACAGGCGTACCATCAATTCGGTGTAGTTACGTAACTTCACCAGACAGCTTTCCGGATCGGAGTGAACCTAGCATTCCGCCATACCAGCTAAGGAAATGAAAACTAACAACAACATCAATACCCTGCACTTGATTCTTATCGCCATAAATGTGCGGCTAATAGGGCTTTCCAAGGGGCGAAATCTGCCAACCATTTTTCTGCTTGTTCTGCGGAAACTTTTTCATTTTGATTGAATAATCTTTGGATATTACGTCTTACTGCAACGTCGCCATGCAATGAGCCATTTAAATAGTTGAATCCCCGTAACAGGGAATAATTAATTGTTCACATACCAATGCCTTTTATAGTGAGTAGATTATCTGTTAATTGCTGAATATCTTGCTCATCATTAGAGATTGCTAATGTTAATTCACCAGACTCAATTAATTGGCTTAAGCGGAGTAATGCTTTGGCTTTGCTGATATAGTTAATACTTATAAGGATAAATATAACAAAGAGAATTGCCCTATTATAGATCTTAACATCCGGCAGTTTGCTGCCCTTAAGGACGCAGATCAGACAATTGATTTACTCAATAACCAGATAGGGCGTAGGATTGCCCTACAGAGCAGGAACTCGTCAATGAAAGCGCAGGCCAAGGCAGTGTTGAATCGCTTTCATAAAGAGGGACTGTATGTTGCCAAGAAAAATGCGATGGGGTTTGAGATTGTCAAAGAAAAAATCACCGATGAGCAGTTTTCTTATATGAACTCGGTATTTGAAAGAGGAAATGAAGATGGCTTTTCACCTGAGTAACTATTGGCGATGTAATTGGAACAGCAGAAAAAATAAAATCATTTTTTTTTCATGCACGTTGCTGATAGTTTTTTTTATGTTCAATAGTAACCGACAGTTTAGCATTGTTAAGAGTATGTTTGATTATGCTGATAAACATTGCCAGCAAAACACAGACTGCTTGGTTAACATCAGCAAAATTACGCCGTTTAAATGGGACACTTTGTATGTTATTGATAGTGGTTGGAATCTTGATGAAATTAAGTCTGTCATTGGTGCGGAGTTAAAGGAAAGGACTGATATCTTTTCCAAGATTATCTTTGTTAAGGATGGGCAAGTGGTTTATTTCGAAGAGTATCATTATTATCCGGATTCAGGGGATGAAAAAATCTTGGTTCTCGATTTTGATTATGAAAATCAGGAAAAAGGGCTTATAGCTTATTATCGTGTTCCCAGAGAGGCTCCCAAAATTGTCATAAAAATGAAAGGAGACCCATCAGTAGAAGACAAAATTTACTATTTATTTTCTTCCGTTAATGAGCAGCAGGTTCAGAGGAACCCTGCATCGTTCCGAAAACGATGATATTTCCAGAGGTGTTCCAAATAGAAAGCGTTAAAATTACAGTAATGTGACATGTTAAAGAGGATAAAAATGGTCATTATTTCATTGGGATACATGTAATCTTACCGATGGCGCAGACGGTATCCGTTATCGAAACAAAACGGTTCCTACTGGGGTATTAAAAAGCTGCAAAAATCATCGACATTACAGAAAATTTCAACTCACTTATCCATGACCTGCTCCTCCCCGGAGCTGTTTTAGGCGTTCACTAAAACTTTGTTCCTAGAACAGGATTCCCGTCAATTTCTTATCCAGAATTCGGGTTATTATTAGATAATTAAATTATTCATAGGATTATATACTGTGAAATATTATTGTGTTTTCATTGAAATAGATAGCGTAAATGAAACAATTAGGAAAAAATGAAAAGTAATTTATTGAGCGACCAAGTTATAAATTTCGTGCTATTAGTCAAGATTTTGTCCATACTACATAGACTATTTTGCATGAATATGGGTTTAATAGTGATTATATAATTGGTAGAGTAAAAGGAATATGTATGTCTTATTTTTTTGATACAGCAGTTAATATTGAGGGAAATAAGAAATTAAGAACGCCTCAGATTGAGGCATACATCAAGATTAGAGAGTATTTTAATCAGCCAGATAATAAAGAAGCATTAGTAGTACTACCGACAGGTACAGGGAAAAGTGGTTTAATTTCTATTGCGCCATATGGAGTTTCAAATAAAAGAGTTCTCATCATAACTCCTGGGCTTGTTACTAAAGATAGTATACGAAAAACTCAAGAGGTGTTAGAGGACAATTTCTGGGTGAATTGTGATGTTATATTTAATAGTAAAGATATTCCTGTGGTGAATGAATATCTTCAAGATATCAGTGATGAGCATTTATTTGCTAGTCATATTGTTTACTCTAATATACATCGAGTATCAAGTAAGCGTGAGACAAGTCTAATAAGTAGAGTTCCACAGGATTTTTTTGATTTTATTATTATTGATGAGGCTCACCATGCTCCTGCCCAAAGTTGGCGTGAAGTTTTGGGATATTTCCGCGAGGCTAAGATACTTCATGTTACAGGAACACCATATCGAGGTGATAATCAAGAAATTCCTGGAGAAAAAATACATGAAACTCCTCTTTCAGAGGTTATGAAAAATAATTATGTGAAGTGGTTAAGAAAAGAGACGGTTAATGCACATGAGTTGTATTTTTCTATAAAAGAAAATGAGGAAGTTAAATTATCAAAGGAAGAGGTATTGGCATTTAAAGATAAAGAATGGATAGAGAAAAGTGTCGCTCTGTCTGAGGAATGCTCAAAAGATGTTATTGAATATAGCATATTAAAATTAAATGAGTTAAAGAAATTATCTAGTAAAGTTCCCCATAAAATATTAGCTGTAGGTTGTAGTATTTCTCACGCAGAAGATTTATATCATTGGTATAAAGAAAAGGGATTAAATTCTATTATTGTTCATAGTGAAATGTCCTTAGATGAATTACGTAGAGCTTTTAGAAATATTGAAAATCATCAATGTGATGTCGTAATTTCAGTTAACATGTTGATGGAGGGTTATGATCATAAATACTTAAGTATTCTGGCTATATTTAGGCCATATAGAAGTATTAATGCGTTTGCACAAGTGGTTGGTAGAATATTGCGTGCAATACCTGATGATGAAATAACAGCTTTTGAAATTGATAATAATGGATTGGTAATATTTCACGAAGAAATTGGACTCAACACAATGTGGAATGTATTTCAAAAGGAAGTTGATAGAGCTAAAAGAGGAAGTATCCGGGAATATACATTTAGTGATAGAGAATATATTGAGAGAGAAAATTCATTAGCTAGTGTAAATAGTGAGGGGGCTTTTATTAGTAATAAAGATTCATATCTTGATGATATAGATTTTAATGAATTATTTGAAAGAAAGAGAGCGGAGATAAATGCATTAGTATCCGAAAATATAAATAAAATTATTCAATCGGGAGTAGATCTACCATTAGATGTGCTTGAAAATTTGAAAGATTCTCTTGTAGAGAGAGAAATTCGTGAAGCTGCTAAATTAATAGACCCTGAGTTGATAGAGAAGCGGCCTGCGCAAGCAAGAAAAATGATGCGACAAATCTTGAGTACTCGAATACAGGATGAGGTTGCTAATCTTTTGATTGAAAATGGTATTGATGAAAAAGGCTCTGAGCTTTATCATGTTTTTAATCGCTGTATTCCTAATCTAAAGACAACAGATGTTAATGATGGTATTGTTGTTCGTTTTATTAATAGCAAATTATCCAAGATATATGGGGCGGTTAAGGATCGGGATAATAAAACATTGCTAAAATCAATAGGGGCATTAGCGGGAATACTTGAAGAAGTTAAGAGGGTGATACGATGATCGACTCATTAAAAGTAAACGAGATTATAGAAAGAATGGTAGCCTTTTGCTTAGTGAAAGGTGTTCAGCCTGATGAGCTCATAACTGCTATTTTTGAGAGTGAATACGATAGCATTGAAACCATTAAGAAATCTAATGATATTCATATGATTATCACCTATAAAGAAAATGTAGATAACGAGGTGAATATTATTAGAATGAAATATATATATAAAGAAAATAAACAGTTACAGAGAATAGAACAAAAGATAAATTCGGCAGCTTATAAAGTCCAATGGGATAGAACGGAGAAACTAGAATCTATTATTAATGAGCTTTTAGAAGCTATCGGGGCCGACAAAAAAATATTATCAGATATTAAAGAAAAAATTCCGGCAGAGTTTCAAAGTATTGTTTACCTTAAGTTAAAACTTGTTTGCTAAGTGTGCGCTGATTAAGGGGGGAACACCTCCTTTTTTATCGATAGGATTTTCAGTAGTACATTTAAGAGTATTAGAAATTTTTTCTTTTAATAAATCATCTAAAAAAGAAGAAATGAGAATAGACTCATAACAATTTGATTTATTGGAAACTTTGTCGGTCTTATCATAGAATTTATATTCACGAAAAAAGTTGTTTTCAAGGTTAATCGTTCTATACCCTATGGATTTCAAGATGCATCGCGACGGCAAGGGAGTGAATCCCCGGGAGCATAGATAACGATGTGACCGGGGTGAGCGAGTGCAGCCAACAAAGAGGCAACTTGAAGGATAGCGGGTATATAGCAACAATACACGATACCAGCTAAGGAAATGAAAATTAACAATAACATCAATATCCTGCACTTGATTCTTGTTGCCATAAATGTGCGGCTAATAGGGCTTTCCAGGGGGCGAAATCTGCCAACCATTTTTCTGCTTGTTCTGCGGAAACTTTTTCATTTTGATTGAATAATCTTTGGATATTACGTCTTACTGCGACGTCGCCATGCAATGAGCCATTTAAATAGTTAAATCCTCGTAACAGGGAATAGTTAATTGTCCACATACCAATGCCTTTTATAGCGAGTAGATTATCTATCAATTGCTGAATATCTGTCTCACTATTAGAGATTGCTAATGTTAATTCACCAGATTCAATTAATTGACTTAAGCGGAGTAATGCCTTGGCTTTGCTGACGGAAAATCCGCATTGGCGTAATTCATCTTCTGAATGGTTGATAATTTGTCTGGCGGTTGGAAAGCACCATAGCCCGGAAGAGTGCTGAACGCCCATTGCCTGAATAAATCTCCTGCGAATAGAGATGGCTGCACTGACGCTGATCTGTTGGCCGATAACCGCCCAACTTAATGCTTCAAACGGTGTGGCCGATTGATAAATTCTTAAACCTGATTGTCTGGCAATAAGTGAACCGATAACTGGGTGCCTTTTATATAAACACTCAAATAGATGAACAGGCTGTAGAAGCCCTGGCATATGTGATGCTAAAGTAGATAAGCGCTCATCAGGGCCTGTTGTGTCACCATCAATCTTAAGTTGTATATGTGCGGTTTTTGCATTAATCGCTATGGTTAATTCCGCAGGTTTGTCATCCCACATCATCCCTTTTTGAACTTTATTCTGTTCCACAATTTCAGCGATATTTTGTTTATCCCTTTGATGAAGAGCGAAAAAATCGTGGGTATGATAATTATCGGGTAATGTAATTTCTGTGGATAAAGTGGTTTGCATTTCTTCTCTCCAAAGGTATGGGTGTTTTAGTTAGCACTTTGGATAAAAAACTCTGAACCTTGTTTTTAAATTTTAAAATTTTTTCTGACAGGAACAATATCGTCAATTTGTGGTCTTTGTATATGTCAATTAAAGGAGAGATTAATGAAAGCATATTATTTTAATTTACGACAGAGAATTTTGACATTTGCTCTGCTTTTTTCATGTTATATAGGTTTTGCTTACTCAAATACAAATGCACATAAACAGTTTTTCCGTCATGATGGTAGTGAAATAACTTACTATCTTAAGCAAAGAGGTGGTAAGAATCTATTGGTGCTGATACAGGGCTCTGATTGTAATAGTATCGCTAATAATAAGTTTGTGAATAATACATTCAGCGATATTTATCCCGATAGTGATGTTCTGACTGTGGAAAAGTATGGCATTAATGCATCACTCCCTTGGTCTGATGTTGTTGAGCGTTCAGATTGTCCTAAAGCTTATATTAGGTTGGATACGCCAGAACAGCGAGTTAAGGATTATATTCAGATCATTGATTATCTGAAACATCAGAATAAATATAACAAGATCATTATTTTGGGTGGAAGTGAAGGGGCAGTGGTTGCTAATTTAATTACATCACAAGTCAATTATATTGATAGAACTGTGTCACTGAATGGTGGAGGTCGGTATTTCGCTGATGATGTTATTCATAGTATAAAAAGTGAAGCGCCACCAGAATATCTCAATGAAGAGATTAAAGGATTTAGGGATTTTCAGCAAAAAATAGCTGCCGGGGATAATATGAGTCATATAGAAATGAGTAATCATGGTGCTAATTGGTGGAGAGTCTCACTTGGTATTGATCAATATAAAGTGTTAAGTCAGACTAAAAGACCTATTCTGATTATTCAAACACTAAATGATAATTCAGTTAACCCTAGTGCAGCGATGAAAATGGAAGAGCAATTAAAGAAAGAGAATATTACCTTTTATCAATACCCTGGCCTAAGTCATGGATTTAGAAATAGTGAAGGTGTTTTGCAAATTACTCCTATTGTTGAGGATATAAAGAACTGGTTGTCCAGAGATTATGGATAAAAGTCTGTTATCTAAAGTAGTATTAATTCGTCGGTGGTTTTTCTATATTGTAAAGTGATATTAAATTTAGTAATAAAACGTGGTATAGTTAAAATTGACACCACGTTTTTTTTAGTATTATTTTTACATATTAACTGTTATTAATTCGATATCTCATTTGGCAATGAAAAATATATATAAATATATCCGTCATCTTTCAAGTTGCCTCTTTGTTGGCTGCACTCACTCACCCCAGTCACATCGTTAGCTATGCTCCCGGGGATTCGCTCCCTTGCCGTCGCGATGCATCTTGAAATCTATTGGGTATAACAAGTTGATGATTAATGATTTGTAATAAATTTAATAATATAATTGCTTGAGATTTATTTTATATTCTTGTTATTATAATAGATGAATGGGATGTAATTATAATATTTACTATAAATCATCACTTGATTAATATACCGCTTGTTATTTCCAGAAAATATAGTACTAAAACGTTATGAATTATTTGTTGCTTCTGAGATGATTTCTTCGGTTTTACCTTTTGTAGCATAGAAGGTAAATATCTGTTTATTTCTCATTATCATTTATCGCTGTCATTATATTTTCTAGAAAAAATTACTAAAAATATCCTGCTCATTACAGGATGTAATATCTTTTCTATTTTTATTGGGTAATAAAATATTGATTTTAAATTAATTAAATTTATTTTTTTATTTTATTGACAATACATTAATCGCATCTATAGTTATATGTATTAGATAAAGCGTCAATATGGCATTGAAAATGCTGTATATGTTATCTAAGTACTGGATAAATTCCTGATAAACACCTTGTTTTCTAGTGAAAATGGTTACTGTTTTGTGTGGGCAAGATAAATGGCTTATTGTATTCATTTTTGAATGATATAAGTTATTTATCAATCGGTTAGATTAAATTTTGGAGTTTATGTCATGATAATTAAGAAAGATATTTTGTTAAATGAAGAGCTGATTGTCGATGATGATCTTAAAGTGGGTAAAGTAGAGAAGGTCAATATTGATATTCTGTCACCCAGCTCAGTCATTGTTAGTCTGAATATTTTAGGCGTAGTTGATGATTTTCATCTATTACTAGTTGATGATAAAGATAAAGATAAGATTGTGCTGCTCTATCTTTCTCTTTTACGTGTTCTTCATGAAAAATTAGATGTAAAAGTAAAAGTCGCAAAAAGTAAACTTACTAAGATAAAATATATAGTAGGTGTTGAAATTTAAGAAGTATTTGTTAAATTTCTAAATGGGTGCGTGAATTAAAATATTTCTTAGAATAACTGGATTTGATTTAAGCAATATAATCAGTTATCAAATACAGTATTATTACTAATTGAAATTAAATGTAATGTTTATTTGTATGATGAAACTGGTTTTATTCAAATCCTAAATGTACTTTCTATTAAATACACTTAACTACAGGCAGAATGGTAATATTACTGTTCTGCCTGTGTTTATATTGAGGTTCATTATTATAGAATTAAAAAAACAATGTTACTATAAATAAGCTTTTATTTATCTGTGTTAATATTTATAAAGTCAATAATTATATAGCAAACAATCACATTAACTCTATTTTACAATGCTTAAATTTAATTTCTTTACAAATTCAAATGTCCATATATTATTGCTCGCAGACAAATTTATATTCTTATTTTAGCGTTATAAAACTACGGTGAAACTATAAAGTTGTTTTTTATATTATTACCTTAATTGAAAGTTTTATGATGAAAAAATAAATTTTATAACAGTTTTTCACTGTTTTAAATAGCCAATATTATGATTTGTTGTTGGATTTGTTAGTTATAAAAAATCATAGTTAATTTGACTTTTTAAACGGAAAGAAATGTAAATCTATAATATTATGTATGATGACATATTGAAATTGAATTTTTTCTAAGAGGTTTATATTGATGAAAATAGGGTCGCAATTAATACAGTTGTTATAGTTTTAAAGCGACATAATATTAAAATATCAGGAGACGACATGCTTGATTCAAATTTAACAGATTGTAATAGTAAGAATTCTTCCCCGGTTTGTTCTTTTAATGAATGGGATCCACTTGAGGAGGTTATTGTCGGTGTAGTCGATGGTGCCAGATTTCCCGGTTGGCATATGGCGACAGAGCCAATATTACCACCGAATCAAGTTGATAATTTTCATCGATATGCAGGTCGGTCATTTCCGCAAGAGCAAATTGATGCAGCATCTAGAGAGTTAGAAGAGTTTGTCCATATTCTTGAAGGTGAAGGTGTGACAGTACGTCGTCCGGAGCCGCAAGACCAATCTCAAGTATTTGGTGCACCAGGCTGGAGTAGTACAGGGTTTTATTGTGCCATGCCTCGCGATGTGCTGTTAGTTATTGGAAATGATATTATTGAATGCCCGCTAGCATGGCGTTCCCGTTATTTTGAGACAGCGGCATATAAGACTTTACTTAAAGATTACTTTAAGAAAGGGGCAAAATGGAGCGCTGGGCCAAAGCCGCAGTTGACTGAGGAACAATATAATTTCGAATGGCATCGGCCTAATAGTAAGGAGCGTGTTCCCCTTGCTATAACTGAATTTGAACCAACTTTTGATGCTGCGGATTTTATTCGGTGTGGGCGAGACATTATTGCTCAAAAGAGCCATGTTACAAACGAATTTGGTATTGAATGGCTTCGTCGTCATATAGGTGATGAATATCGTATTCATGTTTTTGAATTTAACGATGATAGCCCTATGCACATTGATGCCACCTTTGTTCCTATGGCGCCAGGAAAACTGTTAATTCACCCAGAAAAAGTATTAAAAATTCCTGAACTATTTAGGAACTGGGATGTATTACATGCGCCGAAACCGGTTATTCCTGATGACCATCCTCTGTATACCACCAGTAAATGGATCAACATGAATATTCTGATGTTGGATGAACAGCGCGTGATTGTTGAAAAGCAGGATGAACCAATGATTGCTGCGATGAAACGCTGGGGCTTTACGCCAATTCCATGTAATTTCAGGAATTTTAATACGTTCGGCGGTTCCTTCCATTGTGCAACAGTGGATGTAAGACGGCGCGGAACTTTACAGTCTTATCTTGACTAGGAATAAATAATGATGGCTATCTGGAGATATTCCCCTTGGGATGCAGTAATGTTTGCATTAAGTATCTTGCATACGGTAGCCACTATTACGCTAGTTGTGTATTGGAATGGTTTCACTATTATGGGGTGGTTGACTCATGTTATTCTCCTTACATTGATGACAACTTACAACATAGTAGTGATCTCGCATTTTTTTACCCATACTCCTTGGTTTGTTTCTAATGCCTTGAATATGTTTGTGTCTATATTGAATTCAATGAATATTGGGCAATCTATACAGTCTTATCATTTGTCCCATGTTCGTAATCACCACAAATATAATAACGACCGGGGAGTCGGCGAAAGTGGGCCGCAGGATACCTCTTCAACCTTTATCAATGGAAAAGAAAGAGGGGAACATAATACTCTTTGGAATTATTCTACCATTGGTGGAATATTTACTCTTTATAACAGTTTAATGCGTATGTTATGGGCTATATTTATCTGGCATAAACCGCTTAGTAAAGCGGATAAAGGATATGAAAAACTTCTTTCAAGAGTGAAAGTTAGGAGAATGAAAGAGCTGTGGCAATTGAGACTGGATAGATTATTTCAAGCGATGTGGGTGATTATCTTATTCACTTGGTCTTGGGAATGGAGCTTATTTTGCTATCTACCTTCTCTCTATTTTGCCTTTGTTCTGGTTAATATACAAAATTATTATGAGCATTATGGTGCATTGCCGGGAAATAAATTTGCAAATTCAGTGAGTTACTATGGTCGTGTCTATAATTTTTTGATGTTTAATGATGGCTATCACCAAGAACATCATATCTCAGGAAACACGCATTGGAGTCTATTACCTGATTTACGTAGGAAATATTCGACTCAGCTTTCTGCACAGAAGAGAGTTATTAGTCCGGTACCTGCAATACTGGGTTTTTTACACAGACATAGATCTTTACTTCATAGATCTATATACCCTATGGATTTCAAGATGCATCGCGACGGCAAGGGAACGAATCCCCGGGAGCATAGGTAACTATGTGACCGGGGTGAGTGAGTGCAGCCAACAAAGAGGCAACTTGAAAGATGACGGGTATAAATCAAAAATAATGGGTGAATCTACTATAATGCAAGAAAAATTCGAGATTAGAGGAGCAACACTGGCAGAATCGGAGTTTATGATATACGAAACATCAAACAATATATCTGTACACGCACTTTCTGCCCTTTTGGATGGCCACCTTGCAGCTTGTCGGGTTCGTAATTTTCTTCCGTCAGAACAAAGCAGGAAAATAATTGAGAACTTTTGGCGTTCTTCGGCACGGACTCCTCGTTACGGAGAAGGTATTGAAGGTGTTGAGGGGTACTTCATTGGAGCATCTCATATTGAAAAAGATACCCGCCAATATATTGAAGAAGCAGAAAATTTCCGTTCAGCAATTAATGAGGTGTTTCAAGATACGATCAATCCCATTGATCGTTTTATTGATCAAATAGTTCATTTTAGTAGTAATAACCTACGGGTAATGCGTCCTGCAATGTATCATGGTGTTGCGGCGGGTAATGTAAAAATTGTGTATTGGAATAATTTTGGCGAATTCCTTTTATTACCTCATGATGATCTTGCGCAGTTAAGTGATCCGCGCCAGAGTGATTTTGAGATCCAACAGATTAATCGTGTTATGGCGGTAAATTTTTACGCTGACGTTCCTCAAAATGGCGGACAATTAAAAGTATGGAACATTCAACCTGACGACCAATCGCGTAGTGCCCTTGGTTTAACTTACAGTGGTTTTCCATACCCGTCGGAATTATTGGAAGATCATGCAAGTATGGTGATTAATATTGAGGCGGGAGATTTGGTATTACTGAATGGGAACTTGGTCCATGCGGTACTGAATGGCAATACTATCTCTGCACCAGAACGGCGTTTACTGGTGACCTGTTTTATGGGATTACAGCAAAATGGTGATCTTATTTGGTGGACCTAACGCAACGTGCTCATGGAGATTGAAAACTGCTTACAGATATTTATCCATAATCGTGTAATATGATTGCCTCTGAGAGAGGGTTGATATTTAATCGGTGTCAGATTTGGCTAGCTGCGTTGACTTGGGTACATAAAATGTAAGACAGGGTGTGGATTCTCTATGATTTCTAAAGCTCAATGGATCTCTTATAGTTCGACTTTGATTTTTGTTTTATTGTGGAGCAGTGGTGCGATTTTTTCTCGGTGGGGACTCGATCATAGTACCGCATTTGCCATTCTTACGATGCGTTTTGCTATTGCACTTATTTTTTTGATATTTCTAGGATTATTATTCAGGCATAAGGGCTATTATTTACCTGAACATGGTACTCGCAAACAGATTGCGGGTACCGGTGTTTTGTTAATTGGCGGCTATTCTATTTGTTACTTTTTTGCTTTGGATAACGGGATCACGCCTGGCGTTTTGGCTACAGTGATGGGGATTCAACCGATTATCACATTGTTGGTGATCGAACGTCGTTTCTCGGTTGTACGTTTAGCGGGTTTGTTATTAGCATTATTGGGCTTGGTATTAGTGGTGTATCAAAGCTTGGTGCTGTCTCGGTTTTCTATTGCTGGTATTACTTTTGCCTTAGCAGCATTGGCTTGTATGAGTATTGGTGCGATTTTACAGAAACGAATTCATCAAGCTCCTTCTGCGGTTTTACCCCTGCAATATAGTGTTAGTCTACTACTTTGTTTATTGTTTGTTCCTTTCCAACCTTTTGAATTTCAACTGGTGCCTGGCTTTATTATTTCATTATTATGGTTAGGGCTAGTTATCTCTGTTGTGGCTCAATTATTACTTTACCGACTCATTCAGGCAGGTAATTTAGTGAATGTAACCAGTCTTTTTTATCTCGTTCCTGGTGTAACCGCTGTAATGGATTATTTATTTTTAGGAAATTCGTTACCTGCTCTAAGTTTGTTGGGAATGGCCGCCATTTTATCAGGACTTGTATTAGTCTTTCGTACAAAGAAAGGTTCCCTTGCCACTGAATAAATCTGGATTACCGGGCTTACAATAAGTCCGGTAATTGCTTTTTTATGAATGTCGAAATCAGCACTAGCACTAATTCACCTATTCCGATGAGTAACGGCAGTTACTTTCTGTTTCTCTTTATATCCGTTATCTTTCAAGTTGCCTCTTTGTTGGCTGCACTCGCTCACCCCGGTCACATAGTTACCTATGCTCCCGGGGATTCACTCCCTTGCCGTCGCGATGCATCTTGAAATCCATAGGGTATATATATTAAATGATAATCGTTATTACTTGGATGTTGGTTATTTCCGTCTTACAGTACTGCCCGCATATATCGTATTACCAGATTGCATATGTGCTCTATTTGTATAACATTAAATTATTAGGAAATTAATGATGGAATCGATGATATCTAAAGATAATATTCAGTTATTTATCAAGAAAATAGATGAACTGGTTAATATTGAAAATGAAAAAAAAGGGGGAGCTCTTGCAGTTGCTATTATCCACGATGATAAGATAATTTATCAGCGTCATATCGGACAAGCTAGTATTGAACATGCTGTTGCTATACAGCCTAATACTAAATTCTATTTGGCGAGTGCCTCAAAACAATTCACGGCTTTTTGCATAGCCTTGCTGGAGAAAGAAGGAAAGCTTAACGTCAAAGATAAAGTCAAACAATATTTTGATTATTTACCCGCGCATTTCTCTGATATTACCATTGAGCATCTTATTCATCACACTAGTGGGTTACGGGATATATTTTTACTTTATAATTTGGCAGGTAAAAACTCAAGTTTTGACTACTGTCATGCTGATTTAGTGAGAAAATTGATCCAACGACAACAGACATTTAACGCTCCTATTGGGGAGTATTATATTTATAGCAACACGGGCTATTATTTGCTAGGGGAAATCGTCAGCATAGTTTCAGGTAAGTCGTGGAAGAAATATGCAGAAGAAAATATTTTCGCTCCATTAGAGATGAAAGATACCATTATCTGTGATGATATAACCGAGATTATCTCTAATCGGGCGATGGGTTACACTTATAATCAAAATTCGCAACAGTGGATAAGAAGTGATATTAACAATTCTGTGATCGGTAGTGCAGCGGTTCACTCCACCGTGAATGATTTATGTCGTTGGGCTAGGGCGTTTTATTCGCCATCAATTGTTCAGGATCTACTGCCTCAATTATCCCGTACCCCGAATTTAACCAATGGCAATCGCAACAATTATGCTTACGGTTTTATTATCGACCAACGTGAAGGGCAAAGGATAATACAACACAGTGGTACCTATGCCGGCTTTCGAGCGAATATTTGTATTCTACCGGATGCTAAATTAGGTATAGCGATGACGGCTGCAAGCGATGTTGATGTTGGTAAATGGACGGATAAGTATATGGATATCTTGTTTAACACCCATCTTGAACCGGAAAAACCACATTGCCTAACCAGTGATGTTGATATCACCGGTATTTTCCGAGGAATAGAGCCTTATCCTTATATTATTACCAAAGAAGATGTTTATTTTTTAGGTAATTTATTTACAAAAGGTAACCCAATTATTTTTAACTCTGACGGTACATTCCAGGAGCAAGGAGGTAAAATTAAGTTCAGGCCCGTCATTGAAAATGACAGTGTTATCGCACTGGAGCATATTGATGAAAATGGTAATGTTTTTTATTTGAAAAAGATGAACAATGAAGATAGTGTCGATATTCAGTTATTGTCAGGGCGCTATTATAGTCACGAAACAGAGGCGATAATTAATATTATATCATCTGGTGATGATCTTTATATCGATGGGATTATCCATCCTGTAAAAAAAGAGGCTTTGCGACATATTTATGGCAATAGTTATTTCTCACCCAGTGCTGAGTTTGTTATTGATTTTGAATTTGATCCTGATACCAATAAATCTCGTCTTTATATCGGCAATGCACGTTGCTTGAATGTGGAATTTGTTGCAGTTTAATTCACAGGTTAGTACGTGGAAATTTAGATCAGCGTTTCGTTAGCAGGATAGAATGAATGTTATTGAGGGCCTAAAGATATTTTATATTAGATGAACCTTGTTCCAGACAGAACTATTATATTTATGTTCTGTCTGTTTTTTATAAATATGAGGAGATTAATGATGAAACTAACAATATCCACAGATAATATTAAATTCTTTCTCAAGAAAATAGATGAATTAGTTGATATTGAGAATAAAAAAGAGGAAATCCGATTACTTTTAACTCTGACGGTACATTCCAAGCGAAAGAAGGTAAAACCCGGTTCAGACCTATCATTGAAAATAACAATGTTATCGCACTGGAACAGATTAATGAAAATGGCAATGTTTTTTTTAAAAAAAATGAACAATGAAGGTATTATTGATATTCAGTTATTGTCAGGGCGCTATTATAGTAATGAAACAGAGGCGATAGTTAATATTATACCGTATGGTGAAGGTATTTATATTTATGGGATTGTCTATCCTGTAAAAAAAGAGGTTTTGCGGCATATTTATGGAAATAGTTACTTATCTCCAGGAACTAATCTTATTATTGATTTTGAATTTGATCCAGATAAAAATACATGTCTTCTCTATATCAGTAATTCTCGTTGCTTGAATTTGGAATTCATTGCAGTTTAATGGACAGGTTAGTAAATACAAATTTAGAATAGTATTTTGCTAGCAAGATAGGATTGATGCTATTGTGAGAGTATGGAGATCTTTTCTATTAGATACACTTCATTCTAGGCAGAACGGTTATATTTATGTTCTGCCTGTTTTTGTAAATATTAGATCGAAAATGATTTCTGAAAGAAAATAATGTTTATAAAATTTAGATAATTTTAATTTTCATCCGCAGTTACTTTATATTGTCATTCACACATTAAATGATAGTCATTATTACTTGGATATTTCTTGTTTACGTCTTACAGTACTGCCCATATATGTACTGCTATCAAGTTGTATATATATATACCCGTCATCTTTCAAGTTGCTTCTTTGTTGGCTGCACTCACTCACCCCGGTCACATAGTTTGCTATGCTCCCGGGGATTCGCTCCTTTGCCGCCGCGATGCATCTTGAAATCCATAGGGTATATGTTCTGTTTTGTAACCTTAAATAGGGAAATTCATGATGGAATCGATGATATCTAAAGATAATATTCAGTTGTTTATCAATAAAATAGATGAGCTGGTTAATATTGAAAATGAAAAAAAAGGTGGAGCTCTCGCAGTCGCTATTATCCACGATGATAAGATAATTTATCAGCGTCATATCGGGCAAGCTAGCATTGAACATGCTGTTGCTATACAGCCTAATACTAAATTCTATTTGGCGAGTACTTCAAAACAATTCACGGCTTTTTGCATAGCTTTGCTGGAGAAAGAAGGAAAGCTCAACGTTAAGGATAAAATCAGACAATATTTGGATTATTTACCCGAACATTTCGCTGATATTACTATTGAGCATCTTATTCATCACACCAGCGGATTACGGGATATATTTTTACTTTATAGTTTGGTAGGTAAAAACTCAAGTTTTGACTACTGCAATGCTGATTTGATGGAAAAACTGGTTCAACGACAACAGACATTTAACGCCCCTGCTGGAGAATATTATATTTATAGCAATACGGGCTATTATTTATTGGGGGAAATTATCAATGTGGTTTCAGGTAAGTCGTTAAGAGACTATGCAGAAGAAAATATTTTCGTTCCATTAAAGATGAAAGATACCGTTATCTGTGATGATATAACCGAGATTATCTCTAATCGGGCGATGGGTTACACTTATAATGAGAATGCGCAACAGTGGATAAGAAGCGATATCAACAATTCTGTGATGGGTAGTGCAGCGGTTCACTCCACCGTGAATGATTTATGTCGTTGGGCTAGAGCGTTTTATTCGCCATCGATTGTTCAGGAGCTACTGCCTCAATTATCCCGTACACCAGATTTAACCAATGGCAATCGTAATAATTATGCTTACGGTTTGATTATCGAACAACGTGAAGGGCAAAGGATAATACAACATAATGGTACCTTTGCTGGCTTTCGAGCGAATATTTGTATTTTACCGGATGCTAAATTAGGTATGGCGATGACTTCTGCAACTGATGCTGATGTTGATCAATGGACGGATAATTATATGGATATCTTGTTTAACACCCATATTGAACCGGAAAAACCATATTGCCTAACCAGTGATATTGATATCACCGGTATTTTCCGGGGGATAGAGCCTTATCCTTATATTATTACCAAAGAAGATATTTATTTTTTAGGTGATTTATTTAAAAAAGGTAATCCGATTATTTTTAACTCTGACGGTACATTCCAGGAGAAAGGAAGTAAAATTCAGTTCAGACCCGTTATTGAAAATGACAGTGTTATCGCACTGGAGCATATTGATGAAAATGGTAATGTTTTTTATTTGAAAAAGATGAACAATGAAAGTAGTGTCGATATTAATTTATTGTCAGGGCGCTATTATAGTCACGAAACAGAGGCAATAATTAATATTATATCATCTGGTGATGATATTTATATTGATGGGATTATCCATCCTGTAAAAAAAGAGGCTATGCGACATATTTATGGCAATAGTTATTTCTCATCCAGTACTGAATCTGTTATTGATTTTGAGTTTGATCCTGAAACAAATAAATATTGTATTTATATTGGTAATTCACGTTGCTTGAATGTGGAATTTGTTGCAGTTTAATTGGCTAGTTAATATACCCTATGGATTTCAAGATGGATCGCGACGGCAAGAGAACGAATCCCCGGGAGCATAGATAACTATGTGACCGGGGTGAGTGAATGCAGCCAACAAAGAGGCAACTTGAAAGATGACGGGTATAAATATAAATTTAGAATAGAGTTTCACTAGCAGGATAGCATTAATGCTATTGAGGGATTAAAAATACTTTCTATTATTAGATGTACTTTGTTCCAGACAGAATTATTATATTTATGTTCTGTCTGTTTTTTGTAAACATCCGCTCCCATAGTTACTTTATATTGCCATTCACACATTAAATGATAATCATTATCACTTGGATATTTCATGTTTACGTCTTACAGTACTGCCCGCATATGTATTGCTGTCAGGCCGTATATATATATTTTGTTTGATAACCTTAAATAAGGAAGTTCATGATGGAATCTACTATAGCCACAGATAATATTAAATTATTTCTCAAGAAAATAGATGAATTGGTTAATATTGAGAATAAAAAAAAGGGGGGCGCTCTCGCTGTTGCTGTTACCCACGGCAATAAAATCATTTATCAGCGTCATATCGGAAAAGTTAGCATTGAACATGCTGTTGCTGTAAAGCCTAATACTAAATTCTATTTGGCGAGTGTTTCAAAACAATTCGCGGCTTTTTGTATTGCTTTGCTGGAAAAAGCAGGAAAGCTTTGCGTCAAGGATAAAGTTGGACAATATTTGGATTATTTCCCCACGGAATTTTCTGATATTACTATTGAGCATCTTATTCACCATACCAGTGGATTACGGGATGAGTTTTTACTTTATGAGTTGGCAGGTAAAAATTCGGACTTTGACCACCGCCATATTGATTTAGTCAGAAAACTGACTCAACGGCAACAAGCGCTTAACTTTACGCCGGGGGAATATCATCTCTATAGCAATACGGGCTATAATTTGCTGGCGGAAATAGTTAGAGTGGTTTCTGGTAAATCATTAAAAGAATATGCAGAAGAAAATGTTTTTGCCCCATTAAAGATGAAAGACACCTTTTTCTATGATGACATAACCGAGATTATTCCTGATCGGGCAATGGGCTACACTTATAACAAGAACTCTCATCAGTGGATAAGAGATGATCTTAACGATACGGTGGTCGGTGGTTCAGGGCTTCATTCTACGGTAAATGATTTGTGTCGTTGGATCAGAGCATTTTATTCACCATCCATTGTTCAGGATCTGTTGCCTCAATTATCCCGTACCCTGAATTTAACCAATGGTAATCGTAATAATTATGCTTACGGTTTTATTATCAGCCAACGCGAAGGGCAAAAGATAATACAACATGGTGGTTCTTATACGGGTTTTAAATCTCATGTTTGTATTTTACCGGATGCTAAATTCGGTATCGCGATTACCGCTGCAACAGGTGTTGATGTTTCTACATGGGTGGAGCAGTATATTGATATCTTATTTGACACCGATATTAAGCCAGAAGAACCGCATTGCTTAACCAGTGATATCGATATTACCGGTATTTTCCGGGGGGTGGAGCCTTATCCTTATATTATTACCAAGGAAGAGACTTATTTATTAGGTAATTTATTTGAAAAAGGTAACCCGATTATTTTTAACGCTGATGGTACATTCCAAGAGAAAGGCGGTAAAATCCGGTTCAGACCCATCATTGAAAATGGCAGTGTCATTGCATTAGAACAGATTGATGAAAATGGCAATGTTTTTTATCTTAAAAAGAGAGTTGATGACGGTAGTGTCGATATTCAGCGATTGTCAGGGCGTTATTATAGTCATGAAACAGAAGCAACGATCACGGTTTCCGCTTCTGGCGATGGGATTTATATTGATGGGGTTGTTTATATTGGTAAAAAGGAAGTCTTACGGCGGATTTATGGGAATAGTTATTTTTCTCCCAGCACTGAACTGATTATCGATTTTGAATTAGATACTGAAACTAATAAACCTCATCTCTATATCAGTAATTCACGTTGTTGGAAGATAGAATTCGTTGTAGTTTAATTTATAAAGTGATAAATCAGAATGAATAATGGCATTGTTATAGCCGGATGGAATTAATGCTATTGAGGGGTTAAATATATTTTCTATTAGATGCATTTTTCTCCAGGCAGAACTATTATATTTATGTTCTGTCTGTTTTTTATCAACATTAGCTCCGGTAGTGACTTTATATTGCCTTCCATACATTAAATGATGATGATTATCACTTGGATGATTTGCTATTTACGTTTTACAGTAATTACTCGTATATGATATTGCTATTAGGTCATATATATGTTCTGTTTTATAACCTTAAAATAAGGAAGTTCATGATGGAATCTACTATATCTACAGATAAAGTTAAATTGTTTCTCAAGAAAATAGATGAATTGGTTGATATTGAAAATAAGAAAAAGGGTGGCGCTCTTGCTATTGCTGTGACCCACGGTAATAAAACGATTTATCAGCGCCATATCGGAAAGGCTAATATTGAACATGCTGTGACTGCAAAACCTAATACTAAATTCTATTTAGCGAGTGTTTCAAAACAATTCACCGCTTTTTGCATAGCCTTATTAGAGAAAGAAGGAAAGCTTAGCGTCAAGGATAAAGTCGGGCAATATCTGGATTATTTCCCGGTAGAATTCTCTGATATTACTATTGAACATCTTATTCATCATACCAGTGGATTACGGGATGAATCTTTACTTTATCGTCTGGCAGGTAAAAACTCGCGTTTTGATTACCATGATATTGATTTGATAAGAAAACTGACGCAGCGGCAACGAACACTTAATTTTACACCTAGCGAATATTATGCTTATAGCAACACTGGCTATTATTTGCTGGCGGAAATAGTCAGTGTGGTTTCAGGTAAATCATTGAGGGAATATACAGAAGAAAATATTTTCGCTCCGCTAAAGATGAAAGATACTACTTTCTATGATGATGTCACAGAGATTATTTTTGATCGGGCGATGGGTTACACTTATAGCAAGGAACCGAACCGGTGGGCAAGATATGATCTCAATGGTTCTGTGGTAGGTGGCACAGGGCTTTATTCTACAGTGAATGATTTGTGTCGTTGGATCAGAGCATTTTATTCACCATCGATTGTTCAGGAGCTGTTGCCTCAATTATCTCGTACACCAGATTTAACTAATGGCAATCACAATAATTATGCTTACGGCTTGATTATCAGCCAACGAGAAGGGCAAAAAATAATACAACATGATGGTTCTTATGCTGGTTTCAAATCTGATGTTTGTATTTTACCTGATGCTAAATTAGGTATCGCTATTACCTCTGCAACAAATATTAATGTCATTCAATGGATTGAACAGTGTCTTGATGTGTTGTTTAACTCGAATATAGTTGAACCGGAAAAACCACATTGTCTAACTAGTGATATTGATATTACCGGTATTTTCCGAGGGGCAGAGCCTTATCCTTATATTATTACCAAGGAGGATTGTTATTTATTGGGAAGTTTATTCGGAAAAGGCGACCCGATTACTTTTAACCCTGACGGTTCATTCCAACAGCAAGGAAGTAAAACCCGATTTAAACCTATCATTGAAAATGATAATGTTGTCTCACTGGAACAGACTGATGAAGATGGCAATGTTTTTTATTTTAAAAAGATGACTGATAATGGTGGTATTGATATTCAGCGATTGTCAGGGAATTATTATAGTCATGAAATAGAAGCAACGATGACTATTTCCGCTTCTGGAGATGGAATTTATATTGATGGGGTTACTTACCCTGAGAACAAAGGAGTTTTACGGCGGGTTTACGGTAATAGCTATTTCTCCCCGGGCACTGAATTTGTTATCGATTTTGAATTGAATTCTGATACAAATAAACCGCATCTCTATATTAATGATGGGGGTTGCTGGAGGGTAGAATTTGTCGCAGTTTAATTTATAAAGTGATAAACCAGATTAGATACACTTTGTTCCAGACAGAACTATTATATTTATGTTCTGTCTTATAACCTTAAATAAGGAAATTCATGATGGAATTGACGATATCTAGAGATAACATTAAGTCTCTTGTTAATAAAATAGACAATTTAATTGATATTGAAAATAAGAAAAATGGCGGTGCCCTCGCGGTTGCTGTTACCCACGGAAATGAAACTATTTATAAGCGCTATATCGGGCAAGCTAGCATTGAACATGCAGTTGCCATAACCCCCAATACGAAGTTCTATATGGCGAGTGTTTCAAAACAATTCACCGCTTTTTGTATTGCTTTGTTGGAAAAAGAAGGAAAGATCAATGTCAAGGATAAAGTTGGAAAATATGTGGATTATTTCCCGGCACATTTCTCTGATATTACCATTGAGCATCTTATTCATCATACCAGTGGGTTACGGGATAAATATGCCCCTTATGGTTTGGCGGGTAAAAACTCAGATTTTGACCACCGCAGTATAGATTTATTAAGAAAACTGATTCAACGGCAACAAAAGCTTAATTTCACGCCTGGGGAATATTTTAGCTATACCAATATGGGCTATAATTTATTGGCAGAAATCATCAAAGTGGTTTCGGGTAAATCGTTAAGAGAATATGCGAAAGAAAATATTTTTATTCCATTAAAGATGAATAATACCTCTTTCTATGATGATGTTACTGAGGTTATCTCTGACCGGGCGATAGGTTATGTCTATAACGCAGATTCAAATCAATGGATAAGATCGGATCATAACGATTCAACTATAGGTAGTGCGGGGCTTCGTTCTACAGTGAGTGATTTATGCCGTTGGATGAAAGCATTTTATTCACCATCGATTGTTCGGGATATGTTGCCTCATTTATCTCGTATGCCAAATTTAGCCAATGGCAATCGTAACAATTATGCTTACGGTTTGATGATCAGCCAACGTGAAGGTCAAAAGATAATACGGCACGATGGTGCCTATGATGGTTTTAAAGCTGAGGTTTGTGTTTTACCTGATGCTAAATTAGGTGTTGTGATTACTGCTGCAACAGGTATTAATAGTGTTGAGTTTACTAATCAATGTCTTAATGTATTATTTAACACTGACATGGCTGAGCCAGAGCATTGCCGAACCAGTGATATTGATATTACCGGTATGTTCAAGGGGGCTGATCCCTATCCTTATATTATTACCAAGGAAGATTGCTATTTATTAGGTAATTTATTCGAGAAAGGTAATCCGATTATCTTTAACGCCGATGGAACATTCCAAGAGAAGGGGGGAGATATCCGGTTCAGACCGATCATTGAAAATAACCGTGTTATCGCACTGGAACAGATTGATGAAAATGACAATGTTTTTTATTTGAAAAAGATGACTGATAAAGGTGATATTGATATTCAGCGATTATCAGGTCGCTATTATAATCACGAAACAGAATCAATGCTAAGTATTGAAGTATCCGGTGATGAACTTTATATTGATGCGGTTATCTTGCCAGGGAAAAAAGAGGCGTTAAGGTGGGTTTACGAGAATAGTTATTTCTTACCCAGCATTGAATTTATTATTGATTTTGAATTTAACCCTGATACGAAGGAGCCTCGTCTTTATGTCAATGATGCACGTTGTTGGAAGATAGAATTCATACCCGTTTAGTTTAATTGATAGGGTTGTAAATATGAATTAAGAACCGTTTTTTCTGGAAGGATAAGAAAATTAGATTGAGATCATAAAGATATTTTCTATCTAATCTATTTATTTTCAGGCAGAACTATTATGATAATGTTCTGCCTGTTCGACATGATTTTGATATTTTAATTGCTTCATGGATTGTTTTTGGTTTATATTCTCATCGTCCTGGATACGTCAAGGATACACCTTTCCTCTAATTAGAGATACAATTTAGTCCTTATTATAATAGAAGGGAGGTGAATTTATGAAAAAGGGTAAATTATGTGATGTTAATTCATATTTCCTAATCTGGTATTAGAGGAAGAGTTTAAATAAGAATGTACAGGGTATAGTAAATAAAAAGTCTATATTTAGCTACGGAATTATATTTTTTTGAATGTTATTGTCCGTTTTTTACAAATGTAATTAACGGCTATTTTAAATAGAGTAAAACGATAATAGGTAGAAATACTTAACATGATTAACATACCTAATGGATTTCGAGATGCATCGCGGCGGCAAGTGAGCGAATCCCCGGGAGCATAGATAACGATGTGACCGGGGTGAGAGAGTGCAGCCAACAAAGAGGCAACTTGAAAGATAACGGGTATATAAATAAAACATATCTATTTGAGGGTGATCAGATGATGCCTTGTGATTTTGATTCTGAGGTCGTTATTGCGTTAGTTGGTGCTGTAGGAACGGATCTGGAAATAATTAGAGATTCTATAACAAAGAAACTTAATGCGTTCAGGTATGATGTACAGGAGATAAGAATATCTTCTGAAATCATTTCGGTATTAAGAGATATTCCCTCAACAAGGGATAATTATGAAAGGATAAGTTGTTTAATGTCGGAGGGTAATTATTTAAGAGAGTCTAGTCAGGATAGTTCTATATTAGCATTGGCTGCGGTGGCAGAAATAAATAAAAGAAGGGAGAAGAAGCATTTCTCATCAATACCATCTATTAGGAGGGCATATATTATAAATTCTCTCAAACACCCGGATGAAGTCAATGCTCTAAGGGATATTTATGTAAATGGTTTTTTCTTGATAGGTGTATATACGAGTGAATCTCAGAGATTAAGAAATCTTATCGTTGATAAATGTATTGATGAAGTAAAAGCCAGAGAATTGATTAATCGTGATTCCAATGAAGGGAATAAGTGGGGGCAGCGTAATCGAGATACTTATGAGTTATCAGATTTCTTTATAAATTATGATGGAAATAAAAATAGGACCGACAATAATATATGGAGAATATTAGATCTGATTTTTGGTAACCCATATGTCACGCCAACCTTTGATGAATACGCTATGTTCATGGCTTTTTCTGCTTCTCTGCGATCAGCAGATCTTTCCCGTCAGGTTGGTGCGGTATTAACCAAAGATAAGAATATAATCTCAACTGGAGCTAATGATGTGCCACGATTTGGCGGAGGATTATATTGGCCTGATTATGTAGGAGATTCAATTGAAGATGCTGAAAATGGTAGAGATTATAAAGTAGGTGAAGATTCAAACGCTAAAGAGAAAAGATTAATTATTGAAGATATACTTGAAGATATTGAAGAGGAACAAAAAGAAAAGTTTAGAGGATGTCTCCTAAATAGCAAGATAAAGGATATTACCGAATATGGCAGGGTTGTACATGCTGAAATGGAAGCAATCTTGGCGTGTGCAAGAAGTAACATTAGTACTCATAATGGGATATTATACTGTACTACATTTCCTTGTCATAACTGTGCAAAACATATCGTTGCTAGCGGTATACGGCGAGTTGTCTATATTGAGCCTTATCCTAAAAGTAAAGCTTTTGATTTTCATCCTGATTCTATTTAAACACCTGAAGAGTCTTATGATAATAAAGTGATTTTTGAACCATTTGTGGGTGTTGGGCCTCGCTGTTTCTTTAATTTGTTTTCAACAAATCTGGGGATAGGATATAAAATAAAAAGAAAAAATAAGGGTGGCAAAGTTATTAAGTGGCGTAGAAAGGATGGAAGGCTGAGAATGAAGATGCTATCATTATCTTATATAGAAAAAGAAACCGAATCAGCAGCTAACGTAGATAACTTAATAAAGGAGTTAAAAAAATGACTAAGAGAGAGGAGTTTTTAGCTTATTTAAGTGAAGCGAGTAAAATAGTTGAACAATGGCCAGATTGGAAGAAAGGTGGATTGAGAACCTATCGTAACCCGCAGACATCTGGTCAAAATAAACCTAAGGACTATACGACAGGTGAGACTGAAAATAAATTGGCATAACCTATTCTTATTTATTGAAAAATAGAAAGATCGATAAGAATTTTTTGTTTTCATCCCAAATTTATATATTAATAAATCAACTAAAATAATAAATTAAAATTTTAGTTTAAAATGAGCCTGTACATATACCCTATGGATTTCAAGATGCTTCGCGACGGCAAGGGAGAGAATCCCCGGGAGCATAGCAAACTATGTGACTGGGGTGAGCGAGTGCAGCCAACAAAGAGGCAACTTGAAAGATGCGGGTATAAAGTTGTAGTCAATCGCTTTAACATGGCTTCATCTAAATAAAGTAACCCTTTTTAGGGTTACTAGTAAATATAGTGAATAACGTAAATTCATTATTTATTTTCAAAAAACGCTCGCCTTAAACCTAATTCCAGACCGCGAATTTCTGCCAAACCTTTTAATCGACCAATACAGGAATAACCGGGATTAGTCTGTTTTTTCAGGTCATCAATTATTTGATGGCCGTGATCAGGGCGCATAGGTATCAAACGGTTATCTCCAACCTTCTTACGGCGATATTCTTCACGCAGGATTTCCATCACTACATTATACATATCCACATCACCTGCCAGATGAGTGGCTTCATGGAAAGTTTTGCTGTTTTCTTCCCGTTGGGTGGAGCGCAGGTGAGTGAAATAGATTCGGTTGCCATAGTGTTTAATTATCTCAACCAAATCATTATCACTACGAACACCATAGGAGCCAGTACACATTGTAATACCGTTAGCCGGGCTTGGTTCAATGGTGGTCAGCCATTCAATATCTTCAATGGTGGAAATAATACGCGGTAAGCCCAGAATAGGACGCGGCGGATCATCCGGGTGAATTGCCAGACGTAAACCATATTCTTCACATACAGGAACAATCTGGTGCAGGAAATAAGCCAAATGTTCACGCAGTTTATCGCGGGTAATATCTTTGTAGCGATCTAATTGCGCCTGAAATTCTGCTAACGTATAGCCCTCTTCGGCCCCCGGCAGACCGGCAATAATATTAGTGGTGAGTTTCTTAATATCAGCCGCAGACATGTTGTCGTGATAGACTTTTGCCTGAGCTTGCTCTTCAACGGTGTAATCAGCTTCTGCATTTGGTCGTTTGAGGATATAGATTTCAAATGCGGCGAAGGCAATTTGGTCAAAACGCAGGGCCTTAGAACCATCAGGGAGTGAATATTCCAGATCGGTGCGTGTCCAGTCCAGCACGGGCATAAAATTATAGCAGACGGTATCAATGCCACATTCCGCCAAATTTTTCAGTGAAGTTTTGTAGTTATTAATCCATTGAGAATAGTGACCGGTCCGGGTTTTAATCTCTTCATGGACAGGCACACTTTCAACAACTGACCAGATAAGCCCCTTATTTTCGATGAGGGTTTTACGGGCCAAGATTTCGTCTTTGTTCCAAATATGTCCGTTAGGAATATGGTGTAATGCGGTAACGATGCCGGTTGCGCCAGCCTGACGGATATCATCTAAAGAAACAGGATCATTTGGGCCGAACCAACGCCAGGTTTGTTCCATTGTTATTTACCTTATATACAAACGCCAGAATAAAAACTTATTTACAGGGATATGAGTTAAAGAGATAGCCGTCGAAATAGGGATCGTCAATATCAGACAATTCCAGTAAACGTAATTTTACATTCTCCAGATGTTGCCACATCGCTTGTTTGGCCGCCGCCGGATCTTTCTTGATCATGGCGGATAAAATGATCTGATGGTCATGCAGCCATTCTTTACGATAATCTTTATCGGTAATTCGAGTGTGCAGTTTCTGCCACATGGGATTATTTTCCCGCCATGCCCAAGATTGTTTAAGCAGTTCAACTAACATGCTGTTATGGGTTGCTTCCGCAATCGCCAGATGGAATTCTCTGTCACCGGATTCATCTTCACCGGAGGCCAAATCTTCGGATTCCTTTTGCAAGGCTCGACGCATATTCGCAATGTTATTTGGTGTCACTTGCATGGCGGCAAATTCGGCAATATTACTTTCCAGCAATTGGCGAGCTTGTAATAACTCAAAAGGTCCCGCTGCGTTAACTGAGCATGAAGAGGAAGTCGGCAGGTGAGGGCGGTTAATAATATAGATCCCGGAACCTTTGCGCACTTCAATAAGGCTTTCTAGTTCGAGCATAATTAATGCTTCACGCACAACGGTTCTGGAAACCTGTAGTAATTCAGCAAGTTCTCGCTCCGGTGGTAAGCGATCCCCGATACGATATTGCTGGTTGGCAATCATCTCTCTTAATGAAATGCCAACTTCTTGGTAAGGACGTTTTGGCTCAAGTAAATGCTTCATGGTGTCACTATTGTTGTCGTGATTATCGATGGTATTGTATGGATAATAGTCAAAAATAGAAATTGGTCAACCAAAAATGCCGCTCAAGGGCGAAGGCCATTTGGCCTTCGCCAATGATTTATCTGACTGCGCGGATGCGCTCTACCATACGGTAAAGCATTGGGTCGCTTTTCTTAATGTCGTCGTACATCGGTTTGACCGCCTCTTCAAACGATTTTTGATCCACATCGACGAACTTAACGCCAATTTTCTCTGCATTCTGGCGCTCTTTCTCCTCTGATTTTTCCCATAATTTCGTCATATATTGAGAAGAGTTAATGGCCGCGGTTATAAGAATTTTTTGCTGTTCTGATGACAGTTTATTTAGCGATTTAGTAGAAATAACAAGGACATCTGGCACCATAGTATGGTTATCCAGCGAGAAGTATCTGGCAACTTCACTGTGACGGCTCAGGCTAAAAGAGGGAATATTATTTTCGGCGGCATCGACCACACCCTGTTGTAGAGCAGTATACAGTTCACCGTAAGCCAGTGGAGTTGGGTTACCGCCTAAATTTTTCACCATTGAGATGGCTGTTGGGCTTGGCTGAACCCGAATTTTCATGCCTTTTAGGTCCTCAGGTGTGCGGATAGGCTTTTTGGCGTAGAAGCTACGTGCGCCCGCTTCATAGTAGGTTATACCAATAAAGCCACGGTTTTTGCTGGATGTCAGAATCTCTTTACCAATCTCGCCGTTTTTAATTTTTTCGTAATGGGCTTTATCGCGAAACAGATAAGGTAAGTTAAAAGCAGAATAAGTGGGCGAAAAAGCTTCCAGTTCTGCGGCATTGGATTTGACTAAATCCAATGCACCATTTTGCATCAGTTCCATCGATTCCCGCTGGTTACCCAATTGTGCGTCTGGATAGATCCGAATACGAACATCACCATTCGTTTTTTGGCGAACTTCATCTGCAAACTGAGTCATTGCCTTGTGCACTGCATGATCGCGGTTATGGTTATGGCTGAGTTTTAATGTTGTTACTGCCATAACTTGTGACGCGCTTAAGGCAAATATCGCACCGATTACAGTAGATAAAATTCGCTTAGAATTGCTCATTGTTCGTTCTCCAATTGTTGTAAATAGGTTACGGGCACAACTGAACTGACGGTCAAACCATAAGCATCACTTCGGATTTCGTCAAAAAGTAAAAGTGATTTGGTTGACCAATATCACAAAATAATCGGGCCAACGGGTGGACCAGTCAGTTTGTGATCCCGCTCACTGGATGTTTTTTTGACCTGGATCTTATAATCCAAGCAACGTAAAGCTTCCTTTACTGATTTTGGTCAGACAGTTTGCCCTATTTGGTCGATCAAATCGGGCACATGTTGAGGCCAATAAGGACAAAGCCCCGTGAAAAACCTTGTGTATTGCCTCAATAAAGGTTTGGCATTTTTTACCGTCAGCCTTTCCGTTTTTTTGGTGTTTTGTGTCACATGGCAGGTGGTTTCCCGCTATGTGTTTGGTACGCCAAGTACGGTAACGGATGAACTCGCTCGTTATCTGTTTATGTGGGTCGCCATGATTGGCGCGGCATATACCACAGGTCAACATCGTCATTTAGCTATCGACCTGTTAACGATGAAACTTAAGGGAATAGGCAAAAATAGTGTGGGTTTGGTGATCCAGGCCGCGATCATGCTGTTTGCTTCGATCGTGCTGGTGTATGGCGGATCGGTACTGGTGATCTCAACCCTTGAAACCGGGCAGATCACGCCCGCGCTGGGATTACCGATGGGATATGTCTATTTATGTCTGCCAATTAGCGGTGTTCTGATGATCTGCTATGTGCTAGTAGACATTGTTGCTCTTATTCGGAATTTTTCAGGTAAAGACGCGGTTATTTCTGAAAATCAATAAAGTCACTAGGCAGAAGAGGATGGGCTTATGGATTGGCAAGTGGTTTTAGCGTTGTTCGGTAGTTTTGCCGTGTTGCTGGCACTGGGTGTACCGGTATCCTTTGCGATTGGTTTGTCATCATTACTGGCAATTATGATGACTTTACCAATGGAAGCGGCGATTACCGTGGTTGCTCAACGTATGGCAGTCGGTGTTGATAACTTCTCTTTGCTCGCTATCCCGTTCTTTATTCTGGCGGGAAATATTATGAATCAAGGGGGAATCGCTGCCCGTCTAATTAATCTGGCGAAAGTCATGGGCGGCCGTTTGCCCGGTTCTCTGGTGCACGTCAATATTATAGCGAATATGTTTTTCGGTGCGATTTCGGGCTCAGCAGTGGCATCGGCTGCGGCGGTCGGCGGAACGATGGCACCAATGCAGAAAAAAGAGGGTTATGAGCCGGAATACTCCGCTGCTGTAAACATTGCTTCCTGTCCTGCCGGTTTGTTGATCCCGCCAAGTAATACTTTGATTGTTTACTCACTGGTTTCTGGTGGCACATCAATTGCCGCACTGTTTTTGGCGGGTTATATTCCCGGTATTTTGATGGGGGCATCTTTGATGATTGTGGCGGCAATCATTGCCAAGCGCCGTGGTTATCCGGTATCACCCAAGCCGACATGGAACGAATTTTTCACCACATTAGTTCGTGCATTGCCTTCTCTGATGCTGGTTGTGGTTATTATGGGAGGGATCATTGCCGGTATTTTTACCGCCACAGAAGCCTCGGCGATTGCTGTGTTGTACAGCTTTATATTGGCAGTATTGATTTATCGTGAAGTCAGTATCACTAAATTACCCAAAATCATTCTGGATTCTGCGGTGACCACTTCCATTGTTTTGTTGCTGATTGGTGCATCAATGGGCATGTCTTGGGCAATGGCGAATGCGGATCTGCCCTATTTGATCGCTGATGCACTCATGGCGTTTTCTGAAAACCCTCTGGTTATTCTGCTGGTCATTAATCTGGTTCTGTTGTTGGTCGGAACCTTTATGGATATGACACCGGCGATTCTGATTTTTACGCCGATTTTCCTGCCAGTAGCGCAGAATATGGGCGTTGATCCGGTACATTTCGGCATCATTATGACCTTCAACCTAGCTATTGGTATTTGTACACCGCCGGTAGGGAGTGCGCTGTTTGTGGGTTGTTCTATCGGTGAGGTCAGCATTAATAAGGTATTGAAACCGTTAGTTCCCATGTATTGCGCTTTGGTTATCGCGTTGATGTTGGTGACCTTCATACCGCAACTGAGCTTGTGGTTGCCTCAGATGTTACTGAATTACTCAGTATTTAAGTAATCCGCGTCATTAAACAGGAATTGTTCTATGATCCGTAATATAGCCAACAGTAAAATTAACCCCGCTATTTCTCTGCCTTCTTATGATCGTCAGAAGTTGGTTGCCCGTGTTGTCCATCTGGGATGTGGCGCTTTTCACCGTGCCCATCAGGCGGTTTTTACTCATCATATGTTGGAAAAAACGGGCAGTGATTGGGGAATTTGTGAAGTCAGTTTGTTCTCCGGTCATCGGTTGATTCAGCAACTTAAACAGCAAGATTGCTTGTGCACCATTGCGGAGAAGGGGACAGAACAAACTGAGTTGAAAATTATCGGCTCTATGGTTGATGCTTTACACCCTGAGTTTGTGGGTCAGCAAGGTATTCTGGAAACGATAGCGCAGCCGCAAGTGGCGGTTATTTCTCTGACGATTACTGAAAAAGGGTATTGCATCGATGCAGCCAGCGGCAAGCTGGATGTGAATAATGCATTAATTCAACGGGACTTAGCTAACCCAACCGAACCAACATCGGCCATTGGTTATATCGTCGAGGCGCTTCGTCTGCGTTATGAACGTGACTTGCCGCCATTGACGGTGATGTCCTGCGATAATATCAGAGAGAATGGCAACATTGCCCGTGAAGCGGTGGTGGGTTTTGCCCGCTTACGTGATGAAAAGCTGGCGCAATGGATTGAACTGAATGTGACTTTTCCATGCACAATGGTTGACCGTATTGTTCCTGCGGCTACGCCAGAATCGGTGGCGGAGATAGCCGGACAGCTAGGTGTATACGATCCCAGTGCAATCACCTGTGAACCTTTCCGTCAGTGGGTGATTGAGGATAACTTTGCCAATGGCCGCCCAAACTGGGATGTGGCAGGAGCCCAATTCGTTAAAGATGTGATGCCTTTTGAAACCATGAAATTACGGATGCTAAACGGTAGCCACTCATTTTTAGCCTACCTGGGCTATTTAGCGGGATATGCGCATATTGCTGACACAATGGCGAACCCCGATTACCGGCAAGCCGCTTTGGATCTGATGTTGAAAGAACAAGCGCCAACTTTGACGATGCCGGTAGGAACCGATCTTTTTCAATATGCTCATCTGTTGATTGAACGTTTTAGTAACCCCAACCTTAAGCATCAAACCGGGCAGATAGCAATGGATGGCAGCCAGAAGCTGCCACAACGTATGTTTGATTCTGTCATTTATCATCTGGCAAACGGCAGCGATTACCGCCATTTAGCCTTGGGTATCGCCGGGTGGATGCGTTATGTCAGTGGAAAAGATGAACAAGGCAAATTGATTGATGTGCGTGATCCGCTGGTTGAGCAGTTTAAATCCATTTACCAGCAATATGGGTTATCTGTTGATGTAGTACCCGCGTTGTTGGCGATTTTTGGTAACCCAGTGTTAGCTAATCCGCATTTTGTCCGGGCGGTTACCGCAGCTTATCAATTATTATTGGATTGCGGCGCTCGTCATGCTGTGGCGGCACTCGATTTAGCTGACAGGAAAATGATATGAAAAATTTTATGTGTGACGATTTTCTTCTGAACAATGAAACTGCCCGTCAGCTATATCATGAACATGCCGCAGATATGCCGATTTATGATTATCACTGTCATCTTAATCCGCGTGAAATTGCTGAAAATCGCCGGTTTGATAACCTTGGTCAGATTTGGTTGGAAGGGGATCACTACAAATGGCGGGCTATGCGCTGTGCGGGTATTGATGAATCACTGATTACCGGCAAGCAAACCCGTGATTATGAAAAATATCAGGCATGGGCAGAAACAGTACCGTTGACCTTAGGAAATCCACTTTATCACTGGACACATCTAGAATTACGTCGTCCATTTGGTATTAGCGGGATATTGTTTGGGCCGCAAACCGCGGATGAAATTTGGCATCAATGCAACGAAAAGCTGGCAGCCCCGGCGTTTTCAGCGCGTGGCATCATGCAGCAAATGAATGTACGTATGGTTGGAACCACGGATGATCCGGTGGATTCTTTGCAATATCACCGCCAAATCGCGACAGATGAGAGTTTCGATATCGAAGTATTACCAAGCTGGCGTCCTGATCGGGTATTTAAAATCGAGTTGGCGGGTTTCATTGACTATATCAAACAGCTTGAAGCCGTGGCTGATGTATCGATTGTTGCTTTTGCTGATGTGTTGAACGCGTTGGAGCGTCGGCTTGAGCATTTTGCTGCTCATGGCTGCCGGGCTGCTGATCACGGCATAGAAAATTTGCGCTATGCTCCTATTCCTGATGAAACGGTATTAAATGGCATCCTGCAAAAACGGCTGGCAGGGGGCATTCTCTCTGAGCTTGAAATTGCACAGTACACCACGGCGATTCTGGTATGGCTTGGCCGGCAATATGCCGCCCGTGGTTGGGTGATGCAAATGCATATCGGCGCTATTCGCAACAATAATAGCCGGATGTTCCGCTTACTTGGCGCGGATAGCGGCTTTGATTCCATTGGTGATAACAATATTGCTTGGCCGCTATCTCGCTTGCTGGATAGTATGGATGTGACGGATGAGTTGCCGAAAACGATTCTTTACTGTCTGAATCCACGAGATAACGAAGTGATTGCTACGATGGCCAGTAACTTTCAAGGTGGCGGTATCGCCGGTAAAGTGCAGTTTGGTTCGGGCTGGTGGTTCAATGATCAGAAAGATGGCATGTTGCGTCAGCTTGAACAACTTTCCCAACTTGGGTTGCTGAGTCAATTTGTTGGTATGTTGACCGATTCTCGTAGCTTTCTTTCATACACGCGGCATGAATATTTTCGCCGCATTCTGTGTAATGTGTTAGGGCAATGGGCAGAAAAGGGCGAAATTCCTAACCACAAAGCCATGTTAGGGCAGATAGTTGAGGATATTTGTTTTAATAACGCCCGCCGTTATTTTGCTTTGCCGGGAGAAAATCTATGAAGCAGATTGCACTCCTTGGTGAATGTATGATCGAACTTAATGGTGCCCCTTTTTCGACCATGCATCAGACTTTCGGTGGTGATGTCTTGAACAGTGCGGTTTATTTAGCACGTGCAAGCCGACAGAAGATTGCTGTTCATTTTGTGACTGCGTTGGGCTTGGATTCGCTCAGTGAAGGGATGATCACACGTTGGCAAGACGAGGGTATTCGCACCCATCTGATTTTGCGTGATCCGGTTCGCCAACCGGGACTGTATTTGATTCAACTTGATGGACAGGGAGAGCGCACCTTTCTGTACTGGCGTAATAATTCCGCTGCCCGTTATATGGTGCGCCATCCTGATTTCTCTTCGGTTATGCAAGCATTACAGCAGATGGATGCCATTTATCTCAGTGGTATCAGTTTGGCTATCTTGCCTGTTGATGATCGTGAAAAGCTACTAAACTTGCTGGCTGAGCTGGCTGCTCAAGGAAAAACCATCATTTTCGACAGTAATTATCGTTCGGCATTATGGCAAAGTGTGGAGGAAACCCAAGTTTGTTATCAGAAATTACTCGCCTTTACCTCATTGGCACTGGTGACAGATGACGATGAATGTAAGCTGTGGGGCGATAAATCGGTTACAGAAACCATGATTCGTCTTAAACAAGCAGGAGTTAAAGAAGCCGTGATTAAAGCGGGGGCTGCCGGTTGCTATTATCAGCATTTGGTACAGGATACTCCGATTGAGCTGATCCCAACGGTGCCGGTTGTTAACGTGGCCGATACCACGGCGGCGGGAGACGCCTTTAATGCTGGGTTTCTGGCAGGATTTCTGACGGATTGTCCGATACAACAAGCGGCAATTATGGGGCATTGTCTGGCTGGTACCGTTATTCAGCATAAAGGGGCGATTATTCCAATCAGTGCAACTCAAGCAGTGACTGACAGTTTCTTTTAACAGCGGAGAGAAAATTGATGAAACAGATGATTGAACAGTTACGCCAGTTAAAAATTGTACCCGTGATTGCTGTTGACCGAGCGGAAGATATTATTCCGTTGGGTAAAGCATTGGCTGACAACGGCTTGCCGGTAGCCGAAATTACTTTCCGTTCTACG
This sequence comes from Photorhabdus laumondii subsp. laumondii, assembly GCF_003343245.1. Taxonomy (NCBI): domain Bacteria; kingdom Pseudomonadati; phylum Pseudomonadota; class Gammaproteobacteria; order Enterobacterales; family Morganellaceae; genus Photorhabdus; species Photorhabdus laumondii. Next base: position 189,977 of record NZ_CP024901.1, read on the forward strand.
GCAGCGGCGGAAGCTATTCGTTTGTTGAGAGCAGCTCAGCCGAATATGCTGATTGGTGCAGGTACTGTTCTGAACCGTGATCAGGTGGTTGCTGCAAAACAGGCTGGCGCTGATTTTATGGTTTCGCCGGGTTTTAATCCAAATACGGTCAAAGCCTGTCAGCAATTGAATATTCCTATTATTCCGGGTGTGAATAATCCAAGTGCGATTGAAGGTGCAATGGAATTGGGGCTAAAACTATTGAAATTCTTCCCGGCAGAACCTTCCGGCGGTTTGCCAATGATTAAAGCGATATTGGCACCTTATACTGAATTGCAAATTATGCCGACTGGGGGAATCGGGCCAAATAATATTCGCGATTATCTTGCTGTACCGCGTATTGTGGCGTGTGGTGGTTCATGGATGGTTAGTCAAGCGCTGGTGGGCAGCCAAAACTGGCAGGAAATCGGTCGCCTGACTCGTGAAGCGGTGGATTTGGTGAATACTTAAGGAATAGTGGTTCTTGTCTTGGGATAAAATATTATTCCGACAATAATACCAAAGGGAAAAAAAGGGTTTAGTAAAAATTCTTTCACTTCTGTTTGCCTAATGGAAGCATCAGCGTGTATGGCTCCAACGGTGACTGGACGAAGCCAAGACGCGTATAGAACGTTCGAGCGCTCTCATCAAGTGCGTGGACGATTATAGCTGAAATGCCCACCTGTTCTGCTGTGCTGGCGACACGCTTCCAAGCATCTTGGAGAAGCAATGCCCCGAGCTTCTTCCCCTGATATTCCACATCGACAGCCAGACGGCCAAGAAGCACTACAGGGATAGGATCTGGCATATTGCGTTTAAGCGATGGTGTAGATTCAATATGATTAATTGAACCGGCGCTTAGACAATAATAACCGATAACGTCTTTTGTGCCTTCCTTGCAAATAACAAATGTGCGGCTCGCGCCGAGCTTATTATTTTTTAAAGCCCGGCGTGAAAGCCATTCGTTTAATGTTTCATGCTGGCAATAAAAATCATTTATATTATGTTCAGCCGTTAATATTTCAGGTGTGCTTATTCCCACGGTGCTTTATATCCCATCAGTTTTTTAAAACCTTCATTATCAGAAAGCGGTTGCTCCAGCATCTGCATGAACATATGGTATTTTTCGTCGTTAACGAAAAAGTGGCGCTGATCGAGTATGGCATCTTCGGCTGCGCGGCAGGCAGCGTCCAAGATGAAATCAGTTCGGGTCTTTGAGAGCAGGTTTGCTGCATGGTCAATAAGCTCCCGCTGGAAGGCTTTCGCCCGGATGTTGATCGGGGTTTCTTTAGGTTGTGTTCTCATAAATCACCTGTGTAGCAAATTGGTAGACAGTCATTATAGCAGTTGTATAACTAATAGATATACATTTAGCGTCTCCATTTGAAATCTTATGAAACGTAAGCATGCTGGGTTATCCAAAATATAGTGGCTAGTCTTCTGCTGACTGGCGTCGGCCTAATTTATATGAACGTTAGACACCAGAACAAACTTTGTTAGAATTACTGACAGTGAGCTTGATACCTGAAAATATCTTAATGCGGTTGAAACTTAAGTTTGGGGTTAAATTTGAACAACTAGAAAACCTTGATCGAATGATTTTAGCGACAGTGGCTGTAGAAGGATGGATTAGGTTATGTCCCTCAATTAAATTATGGCTTTAAGAAAAAGGTCGTAACGAGCCATAACATGTTGTTTCCGAAAGTCAGAGCCAGATAGATTATTCTATCTCAGCCTATTGCGGGACACAGCCTAGTACGTTGTTGGGTATGCTCTCGGTGAACTACCTTAACCAGAACAACCATACATTACATGTAATTGGTCGACCTGACTGAACGGTAGTTATATTTGATAAATCCATAATTAATCTACAATAATTAGTGAGCGCAAGGATTTGTTAATTTCTTAATAGACAATTTTGTTATATTTAATTTATATAACTATTAGTTGGCTTCTTTTGCTAAGGACACATACCTGATGATACCGCGCGTGATAAATACGATTGCAATTTACCCATTTTTTCTTTGAATCTGTAGCACGGTAACCAATTCTGCACAGTTAGACGGTATATTTTGCACTCATTAAACGGGGTTAGCTTCTCTATCATAATGCACAGTACAGAATAAAATTCCTAATCAGATGAAAATGATTGGAATGCATACAACTATGATTTTAGCTGAACTTGTACCTACTTGGATCCATGAAAGATACATAATATATCAGAGGGAATGTAACCATGCGTGATTGTCACTGGTACAATAATATTGCGAGTTCTATATTTAAAAACAAATAGTTAATTAGATATATAAATAATTTTAATTTTAATGATCAAATGCATTGATAAATTAATTTAATATGATACTATTATTAACACCAGATTAATTTTTAGAAGTATAACTATTTAAAATACTTTTATAAAGTTATAAAAAGGAATTTAAAATTGAGCTCAGAGTTTTGCTTTGTTAAATATGGTTTTGATAAAAATTTAAATAAATTAATAAATGAATTTCAATTTGATGAATTATCTACTGGAACCATACTCTTCCGTAGTACAACAAAGGTATCTAAATTTAAAAGTGAAAGATATACTGCTTTTTTAATTGGTAATATATATAACATATCTACCATCAGATCCATTCTTGGAAAAATAGAAGGAAGATCTAGTGTGCTTAGTGATGTGGAAATTTTATTATTAAGTAGAGATAAATTTGGTAATTCCATTATTTCTATAGCAGAAGGAGATTATTGCCTTTTTATTGAGGATAAAAAGGGAAATATAGAAGTAATAACAGAGTCTAGAGGATTAAATTTAGTAAATTTAGTACAGACAGATTTGATTTGGATTACTAATAGTTTGAAGATTGTTGGTAAGGTAGAGGGAGATAAAGCTTTTGATTTCAAACCTGAAAGCGAAGTTATTAAGAACTCACTAAAACCAGATAATTTTTCACCAATAAGAAATGTGTCCAGATTAAAGCCTGGTACAATAAATAAATTAACATTTGATGAACAGAGATATCTTCATTTGGAAGTTGAATATGTAATATCTCCTGTAGAGGAAAATTCTTTTGATATAAAAGAAAGTGTTCTTCTTGAAATAATTGATTCTGATTTGAGAAACTCTATTTCCCGGTTATCTAAAAATAATGAAACTATAGGTGTTCCACTATCAGGAGGGTTAGATTCGAGTTTAGTTACTGCTTTAGCATCAAAGTATTTTGATAAAGTAAAAACATGGTCTATAGGAACAGAATTAAGCAATGAATTTGAATTTTCTAAAATTGTTTCTGATTATCTTGGTACAGAGCACGAAGTTAAAATTCTTAGTGAAGATGAAGTTATATCAGGTGTAGTAAAAGCTATTTATTATAATGAAATATTTGACGGATTATCTTCTGAGATTCAATCAGGATTATTTAATGTTTATGAATTAGCAAAAGGAAAAGTTAATTCATTGATAACAGGATATGGTTCTGATCTATTATTTGGAGGTATATTAGACCCCGAAAAATCCTATATTGAACCAAATAAAATATTGTCTGAGCAAGTTTATAGAACTAAATGGACAGGAGAATTTTCAACTCATGGAGCAGGAAATTATGGGTTGAATGTTTATCATCCATTTTGGACTAATAATCTTATATCTTTATGTCATAATTTGGATCCATACTTTAAAATAAGAGATAACGAAGTTAAAAATATTTTACGAGAGTATGCAAATAGTATAAATATCCTCCCAAAAGAAATAGTGTGGAGAAAAAAAATAGGTATTCATGAAGGATCATCTGTTAATAAATCTTTTGCAACAATGATAGGAACTGAAGTAAATAACTATCAAGATAAAACAAGGTTTAGTTATTCTATATATAAAGAATTTTTGACAGGAAGATTGTCAATTGAGGAAGCAAATTCAACCAAGTTGTGTGAAATCATAAGAAGGAATTAGATATGGTAATAGAAAGAGATTTTAGCTCAATTAGGGTAATTATTCTTAACCATGAAAATAAGCATAATCCATTTAGTGAAAGTTTAGAAAACTCAATTAAAAAATCTTTAATTAAAGCTGATCAAGATGACAATGTTAAAGCCATTGTTGTTTATGGTGGGGAGAATCGTTCTTTTTCTTCAGGGGGAGATTTCAGTGAAGTTAAAAATCTATCAGGAGAAAGTGTGGAACGTTGGATAGATAGAGTGATTGATCTATATTGTGCTGTTTTAAACGTAAACAAACCAACAGTAGCTGCGGTAGATGGTTATGCTATAGGAATGGGATTTCAATTTTCTTTAATGTTTGACCAAAGAATTGTATCAAGTGAAGCTAAATTTATAATGCCTGAATTAAAACACGGTATTGGTTGTTCTGTAGGTGCAGCTATACTTAGTTTTACACATGGACATAATATAATGAAAAAAATTGTATTTGAATGCGAAGAGATTTCATCAGAAATGTGTATTGAATACAATATTGCAAATCAAGTAATAGATAAAGAAATTCTTTTAGAAACAGCAATAGAACGCGCTAATTTACTAGCAACATATCCGAAAACAGCATACTTAAACACAAAAAAATTTATGAACAAAAAATTCGTTGATATCTTGGAAGATAGCAGAAAAGAATCAAAATTAGTTCATAAAAATTCGTTTGGCTCTAGAGATTCTCAAAAGCATTTTAAAAAAGTACTTGGTGAGAAATATTAATAAGGATAATTAAATGAATAAAAATTTACAATGGTCGCCAATAATGAAGTCAGGTTTTGGTGCTAACATTAGTGCAGATGATTTTTTGAAAGTTTCTGCTGAAGAAATTAAAAATCTTCTAATGAGGCAAGGCTTTGTTGTAGTCAATAAAATAAACCTTAATGCTGATGAATTTCGTGATATATACAGCAAATATGGAACAATAGTTGAATATGCAGATGAAAAAATAGATGTTGGTTTTGGGTATCGTGATACATTAAAACTTGAGGGCGAAAAAGGAAAAGTTGTCACTGGACGTGGACAACTCCCATTTCATGCTGATGGTGGGTTATTGTTATCGCAAGTAGATCAGGTTTTTTTATATGCCGCAGAAATAAAAAACATGAAGTTTCGAGGAGCAACTACTGTTTGTGATCATGTTCTTGCATGCAAAGAAATGCCTAAGCATTTATTACATGTTTTAGAAAATGAAATTTTTGAAGTAAGGGTTCTGGAATATGGCTACTATGTAGATGTATCTCCTGCTGGATGGTTTCAAGTTCCTGTATTTACTGACCTTGGATGGGTGAGAAAAATGCTAATATATTTTCCATTCGATGAGGGACAACCAGCCAGCTGGGAGCCAAGAATTATTGGGTTCACAGATGAAGAAACAAAGAGATTTTTTGCTGAGCTTACTGAATTTATGAAAAATCCCCGCTATTATTATAAGCATTATTGGGAAAGAGGTGATTTAATTATAATGGATAACAGAAGAGTTATTCATGAAAGGGAAGAATTTGATGACGATAATATCGTTCGTCGTCTTTACCGTGGGCAAACTGCTGATATTTAAATTCCTCCCCCTTCATAGAAGGGGAGGTAAAAATAAAGTGACATATGAGTTGTTATAACTATAGAAATTACAAATAATGGCTAATAAAAAATCAAACAATAATAAGGTTTTTAAAGACGAAACATCACTGTATTCTAGATATAGTATATCAACCCTTTTTCTTAAGTTTTTTGTAACTTTATTGTTAACAAATAAAATCACAAAAAAAATTTCCTTATGGATGATGAGATTTATTTTAAATAAAAAAAATAAGTTTTTTATTAGGTTTTTAAATGGGGTTTATTTTGGTGGTGAAAGTATAGATGAAGCAAAGGCTAATGTGATTTTTCTATCAAAAAATAATATTCATAGCATATTAGATTATGCAATTGAAGGGAAAAACGACGAAATTTTCTTTGATAATGCGCTAGAGTCAACATTAAAATTAATTGATCTCGCTAGCAAAGAGTCCAATATACCATATGTTGCCATTAAGCCTTCATCACTAGGAGATATTCATCTTTATGAAGAAAAAATGAGAGGTTGGAATTTTTTTGGAGAAAAAATTAATTCTTGGAGTAGGATATTAGAACGTTATGAAAAAATATTTCATTATGCAGAAATTAAATCAGTTAAAGTTATGATTGATGCAGAGCAATCTTGGATTCAGGCAGCAGTAGACAAGATTGTCATAGATAGCATTATTAAACACAATAAAATATTACCTATTATAACATTAACAATACAATCCTACAAAAAAGAATCCATTGATCTTCTGATGTTACTACATAAAATTGCTATTGATAATAACATTAAAGTTGGTATTAAGATTGTTAGAGGAGCTTATTTAGAAGAAGAGATTAAAAATAAAGAAAAATCAATTGGAACATTTTTTTTAAATAAAGAAGAGACTGATTTAAATTATAATTATTTAGTTGAATACATATCAAAAAGAATTGAGTATTTTTATCCTTTTTTTGCAACTCATAATGAAAATAGTATATCAATCATATTAAATAAGAATGAATTAAAAAATAAATCATTTTGGATTGGACAATTGTACGGGATTGGAGATCATATTTCATCAAAATTAGCTTACAATGGTATTAGGACGTGTAAATATTTGCCATATGGGCCAATTGATAAATCATTGCCATATTTATTAAGAAGGATAAATGAAAATGCAGTGGCTTCAGATACCTTTGTTACAGAAAACAGAAAGATAATGAAAGAGATTATTTTAAGATTAAAAAATACGGGAGATAAAAATGGATGTCTTTAAATTAAAAATTGGAAATGATTCTTTTGATATATCATCGAATGAAACGATTTTGAAATGTGCTTATAAGAATGGAGTTAAATTAAAATATCATTGCGCTTCTGGATATTGTGGTAAATGTCAAGTAAAGCTTATTTCTGGTGAAGTTAATTTAGATCATTCTGGTGGAATATCTAGAGATAAAATATCTTCTGGATATATACTGACTTGCTGCTCATACCCGAAAAGCAACATTGAAATATAGGAAAAAAATGAAATATATTTATTTGTTTTTATCTATAATAATGTCATCAAAAGCATATTCATTTGATAACATGAAACTCAGCTTTGTTGAAGGCGGTGATTTTTACGTTGGTAGTGTGTTTGGCGCTCAAAATTATGAATCTCATTCTAATGTTACATTAAATTCTTTTTATATCATGAAGAATGAAGTTACTTATTCAGAATATAAAGAGGTATATGAATGGGCTATATTAAATGGTTATGATTTTGATGATGGATGTAATGGGTCACATTATGAAGATTGTCTTCCTCCTGAGCAGGATGAAGGCAGGCATCCTGTGACTAGTATTAAATGGTTAGATACCATTCTTTTTTCAAATGCATTAAGTGAGAAATTAAAACTCACTCCAGTATATTTTCAAAAAGGAAATAAAATTATTAGAAAAAAAGACAAAAACTTAGAGATCTTTATAAATACAAACGCTAATGGCTATCGTTTACCTACCTTAAATGAATGGCATGTTGCAGCAAGGGGCGGAGAACCTGCCTTACGATTAGGAAGATATGGATACTATCACTCTGGAAGCAATGATTCTAAGAAGGTGGCATGGTATCCAGAGTTTAATACAAGTAATTTTGGAACACAGGTTGTAGGTAAATTATCTCCAAACGACTTAGATTTATACGATATGAGTGGAAATGTTTCTGAATGGGTCTATGATAGTTATGAACTTGGTACAGTTAAGTTGTACTATTTTTGTGGTGGAAGTTATCTTTCCCATGCAAACAGCTTATCCAGTTGTGATAACCATAGTTCAGGATATATTATGCCAGATGTTGGATTTAGATTAGTTAGGAGCTATTTAAATGAAAAATAAATTTTACCTTATTTTTATTTTACTTTTCTCGTTTGAGGCATTTTCTCATTGCGGAAATAAGGTAAATCTAAAGGATGGAATCAATCTTATAGATTTGAATGGTGATGGAAAAAAAGATGTAATTTTTTATGCCAAATTTGAAAACAATACATCTCATCCAAGTAACACATTAACTGTTTTTATAAAAAATAAAAATGGGAAATTTAATATAGTTCCACTCCCAAATGATACTGGTTTTACTTGGTTTGATTTTAAATTATCTGCTTCTGAAATAAAAATACAAGATTACGAGCTAGGGGTAAAAAATGGAGTTTATTATATTATTTTTTTTCGCAAAAAAAATAATGATGATGACATATTTGGAGAATACCCAGTAGAATTTATTAAATATGATATAAAATATAACAATGAAGTGCCTGGTATTTCAAATTATTATTGGGATTATACTAAATCCTATCTTACAAAGAAAAAATATAAAAATGTTAGTGATGCCATGACAGAATATAATATGGAGTGTAGTTTATGAAATTTTTTTTATTTTTTTTTGTTTTTTTATCTTTTTTTTGTCATTCAGGAGAAAATGAATCTTTTAGAAAAAAAATACAAAAAAAAATTGACGATAAAATATTATTATGCCTAGGTGAAACTGAATGGCCAGTATCAATTAATGAAAATTCTATATGGGTTAATGCGAACATGGAATCTCTTGTTGATGCTGGATTAGTGAAATTGGATTTTAAAAGAGGAAAAAATAAATTATGGAACTTAACCAAGTTAGGAAAAAAAGAATTTAATAAAAATGGTGATTTTTGTTACGGTAGAATGATGTTAAAAGACATTCTAAATATAAATTACATAAATAAAAAAAGAGGATTTATAGTTTTTAACTACTATGTACACTTATTACCTGAATGGGCTAAGAACAAATCAATAAGGTTTGCATATTCTTATCTAGATAATATTATCACAGGCATTGACAATGAAAAATATCAAATTGAATTTGAAAAATCTGACACTGGGATTATTAAAATAATAAGTGATCCTATTCAACTTGAAATTCTTTACTAATTTTAAGCAATAATAGAGTTCAGAAACAACGGAATAGTACACGCCGTTAAGTAACTATTTAAATTACAGCCTCAATTTTTCAGAAAGATGGTCTGTTGCTTGCGCTGGATCACTCTGTTGATTTTTCTGAGGCATAAATCCGATTTCTAGGTTATGTCCCTCAACTAAATTATGGCCTTAAGAAATAAGCAGATACAACCTAATTTCACCATAGCGTGCTGTCTTTTCATAACGGGTGGCGATGCGACGATGCTCTTTGAGTCGACCAATACATCTTTCTACAACATTTCTTCTTCGATACGTTTCATGGTCGAATTTAACCCGTCCATCTGACCACGCTTTTTCATTTGATTTATAGAGAATTATCACTTTTATTCCCTGACTTTTTAACCGGTTATAAGGGGAGCAATCACTCCCATGCTTCATCAGGAAGGTCGTAATGAGCCATAACATGTTTTTTCCGAAAGTCAGAGCCAGATAGATTATTCTATCTCAGCCTATTGCGGGACACAGCCTAATCATCAGCGGGCCTGTGAGTTAACAACGCTACACTCCCGAGAAGTCACTTTGGCCTTTCCTCGCCTTGAGAATAAAGGATTTTTAGTCTCATCAGGTGAGAAGCGTAATAAGTCTTATACATTGCCGGGTATGTCGTTACCAAGCCCTGAAGAACTTTTCTCTGCTGGAACAATAAATAATATTAATAATAAATTGGACTTACCCCATAAGGAATCTAGCTTGCCTCATTCATATTCAGGTATTCAAATCCACCGAGATGAGTTAGGGCGTCTTGCTCCTTCATCGTTTAGCCTGCCATTTATTGATGACTTAAAGTACATAACATCCGATTTAAGAGAAAAATTGCGAGAAATTGCTAAACCAGCTTATGAAAATCGTCGATTAGATCTAGAACAAATGCAATCGATTATTATGAAACTTTGTCAATCTCACTATATCCGTATTGATGTGTTAGGCATACTACTTAATCGTTCTGCAAAGAATCTCAGACAGCGCCATATAAAACCACTGCTTAATAAGCAGAATCTAATGATGGCATTTCCACAGACACCGAATCATCCCAATCAAGGATATACTGTCAAAGATGTATTACAGAAGGATTGATATTTCTTATGGTAGAACAATAGAGAAGTATTTAATTTATTTATACCCGTTATCTTTCAAGTTGCCTCTTTGTTGGCTGCACTTACTCACCCCGGTTACATAGTTATCTATGCTCCCGGGGATTCGCTCCCTTGCCGTCGCGATGCATCTTGAAATCCATTGGGTATATAGGATAAAACAACCAGCAGAAGATAGAAATAAAGTAGGTCGAGGTTCATAGTTTTATACTCTGCAATAAGTCGTTACTTGAATAAAATCAGCAGATTCACCGATTTTTATTTCAACATTTACGTCTTTGACTTCATTAATATTATTTATATGTGTGCCTCCGCATGGGATAGTGACTACCTTAGAGTCAATAGTCGATTTCCATAATCTAGTGTCATTAATCTCTTTTGATTTATATTCAATGGTTATTTCCGCACCCTGAGATAACCAATTATTGAGTGTGTTATTAACTTCTCTATTAATTTTATCCAGATTTTTAATTAGTATATTTTTATCAAATCCTTTCTTTTTGATCGATTTACCAAAGCGATAAATATCAACGGATTTAAGTTCTGTAATAGAAGATTGGTAAATGGCAGCTTTATCTAAATTATAGTTTCCCAAATCATCGGTATCGTACACTTTGGACCATATATGATGTGTTGCTTTATTTACAGCAAGGGACATAAAGTGGGCCATAGAGTGTGCAGCACTTACCTTATACCTTGTTTCATCGTTCACAGATAGAGTTACTGTTTTCCCTATAAGATCTCTCTCAGAAATTCCGTGTAAATCAGGTAAGTAGTGTGCTGGCATAATTTTTTCTGGCGACGTTGTTTGTTTCGTTATTTCCTGATCTATATATAAAAGACCATCAATAAGGCCCGCAGTGTAAACTTTTGTCACAGCAAGTTCTTTATCGCCTATTGAAATTATTCCATTATCATGTAGTTGGTCTGGCCACTTATAGTTCTTTGGGTAGAATGGACTATCTTGGGTTATCAAAAGGGTGCCACTTTCGTACTTCATAACCTCGATAATGTTGGATTCTAATGTCAGGGTCCCTAGCATAAATGAAGCTTCTGCTTTTAATAGTTGATCAATATCTATATCAATAGTCATGTAATATCTCACAAGTTATAATTTTGGGGCATCTATTGCTACCAGGTTGTTTGTTAAGTTCATTCCCTAAAAATAACTTAACAATTTGTTTTTATTTGAATTTTTATCTAATCAAAGATAGGGTTAAACAGTATCGATATGTATGTAACAGCTTTATTTATAGATTATTTTAGGTATTGTTGCAAATGGAAAAGTCACATGTTTTAAATGTTTTGTTTACATGATCAATAGATATTTTCAGAGTAAAATCTGTTGATTAGTTATCACAATAATTTTTTGGATCAAAAAATACACAGTCGAACTAATGAGGTATATGATACATATACCTGATAAGGGGAAATAAATATGGTTGCTATGGTAGAAATTAATATAAATCTGCTGGAAGAAACAATTAAAAAGCGTGAAATTGTAGAGAAATGTTCTCCTGATAAGTCACGTGCTACACAGAGCCGAAGAGCGGTAGATACTTATCTTGATGCTAATATTCCAGAACAGAATAATAGCGTTTTTGGTTTATGGGGGGATAAAAAGTTGGATGGATTGAAATATCAAGGTAAGTTACGCGAAGAATGGTAATGATTGCTATGAAGTTGCTAGTATTGTTTATATAAGAATCTTAAAATGTTCGTGGTTAATTGCTCCAACAGGGAACATGAGGCAGTATTTTACACTGAATATATATAATATTTGGCTAATTTATGTGTCAATCAGGAATTGGAAAGATTGATATAACATTGGAGGGAGAAATCGGATATAAATTCTACGCAATAAAAACCGCGAGAAAGGTTTTAATATTCTCGCGGTAGTCACGTTTTCTAAACTGGAAGATCAATGATTTTCTGTGAAGAAAAATCAAATCTCAGTGCGTGGTTTAGCATTCTCCGCTAACCATGCTGCAATGCGTTGCTTCTGCTCTTCTTTTAGCCACATACCCAATTTGGTACGGCGCCAGATTGCGTCATCCAGTTCAACGACCCATTCATTATCGACCAGATAACGAAGCTCTGTTTCATACAGGCCGTGACCGAAGGATTCGCCTAGATCGGTCAGATTATTAGCACCTTGCAGAATGAGTTCGCTGTTGCTGCCGTAAGTACGCGCATAACGTACAGCAACGCCTTCCGGTAACCAGTTGTAACGTTTACGCAATAAACGGGCATAACCATCACGATCGCATCCTTCCAAATTACCCCCCGGTAACTGACCATTTCTGGTCCAGGCTTTTCCGGCCGTGGGATAGTATTGCATGAGCTTTTCGGTTGCGTGTTCTGCCAGCTTACGGTAAGTAGTTAATTTACCGCCGAACACAGACAGTAATGGTGCTTTGCCCTGTTCATCATGTATGTCAAGGGTATAGTCGCGCGTAATGGCCTGAGGTGAGTCGGATTCATCATCACACAGTGGACGTACGCCAGAATAGGTCCAGACGATATCGTCACGGTTAAGTTGTTTCTTGAAGTGGTCGTTATAAACTCTCAGCAGATAATTAATCTCCTGATCGTCAATCTTCGCCTCTTTTGGATCACCTTGATATTCCACATCGGTGGTTCCGATAATGGAAAATTCATCCATCCAAGGAATAACAAATACGATACGATGATCTTCATTTTGCAGAATATAAGCTTGCGGCTCATCATGCACTTTTGGCACCACAATATGGCTGCCTTTGATCAGGCGAATACCATAAGGTGATTTCAATTTCAGACCATCGTCAAAGAATTCTTTAACCCAAGGGCCGGTAGCATTAACCAGACCTTTTGCACGCCAAGTATAGGTCTTACCTGTACGCAGATCTTCGGCTTCAACCATCCAACCCTCTTGTTCGCGCCATGCACGGGTCACTTTTGTTCGGGTACGGACTTCCCCGCCACGTTTTTTGACTTCTTGAGCGTTAAGGACAACTAAACGAGCATCATCAACCCAGCAGTCAGAATATTCAAAGCCACGGACCAATTCTGGTTTCAGAACAGAATTGGCACCGAATTTTAGCCCTTTACTGCCAGGCAGGCTGACTCGTTTGCCCAAATTGTCATAGAGGAACAGGCCAATGCGGATCATCCATGCTGGACGTAAATGTGGCTGATGCGGCAGGCGGAAACGCATCGGAAAAGCGATGTGTGGTGCAAGATTCAGTAAAACTTCACGTTCTGCCAGCGCTTCACTGACCAAACGGAATTCATAGTGTTCTAGATAGCGTAAGCCACCGTGGATCAATTTTGAACTGGAGGATGATGTGGCTTTGGCTAAGTCTTGTGCTTCCAGCAATAGAACAGAGAGCCCCCGGCCAGCAGCATCTGCTGCAATTCCGGCACCGTTGATCCCGCCGCCGATCACAATCAAGTCTTTAGTTTCCATGCATCCCCCTAAAATGTTCGAAACAGTTCTTTAATGCTCGTTTTCGCTCATGATTGTAATCAGAAATCGATCAATAGCCAACTATTTGTTAAGAAAAAACATGCTCACGTGATATGGATAGCAAATATTACCTTATCCATATAATTTGCATGGCATTAATGAAGAAGCTAAAAGATAGTGTAATTGTGGAACGGCAAGGAGATAGGGGATAGCGCTATCCCCCGAATATAGAGAAAATTCTTAGCAGAGTTCAAGCTGCACGTTATGTTGCTCAATCACTTTATGGATGCTTGGCGGGGGAAGTTGGTCAGTAAAGAGGTGATCAATGAGATTCATGTTACCCAGATTAACCATAGCATTGCGGCCAAATTTAGAATGGTCAGTGACTAGCATAACGCAACGGGAGTTTTCGATAATTGCGCGTTTAATGCGTACTTCATGGTAATCAAATTCCAGTAATGAGCCATCCATGTCAATGCCACTGATGCCGAGAATGCCGTAATCAAGCCGAAACTGAGAAATAAAATCCAGTGTGGCTTCACCGATAATCCCACCATCACGGGAACGAATCTCCCCTCCCGCCAAGATTAAACGGAAGTCCTCTTTTGTCATCAACAGAGTAGCGACGTTGAGGTTGTTAGTGACAATTCGCAGACCTTTATGATTTAACAATGCGTGAGCGACAGCTTCGGGTGTGGTGCCAATATCAATAAACAGTGCTGCGCCATCCGGGATATGGCTAGCAACACGTTGTGCAATACGTGCTTTCTCTTCTGACCACATGATTTTGCGATCGTGATAAGCAGTATTAACTGAACTTGATGGCAACGCGGCACCGCCGTGATGCCGCTGTATTTTGTTTTTATCTGCCAGGTCGTTCAAATCACGGCGGATAGTCTGGGGGCTGACATTAAAGTGTTCAACCAACTCTTCAGTACTGACGTAGCCCTGAAGGCGTACCAGCTCAACTATTGCATCATGCCGTTGAGTTTGCTTCACGATAGTCCCCTAAGTTTCTAAAAATGTCGGTTATTATTTTTGAATGTATGACGGTTATCCCATAACGCCATCAGTAAGCCGATAATTAAACCGGAGAAATGGGCGGCGTTGGCAATCGATAGCCCAAATGCATCGAAGTATCCAACAATTAGCCAGAAGAGCGAAAAAGCCATCAAACCACGGGGAACACCAATACCACGTTCGGGCGCACGTTCACCGGTTAGCCAGACATAACCAATTAAAGCGTAAACAACACCAGAAAGGCCGCCAAAGTGAGAACCACTGAATAATGATTGTCCCCAACCGCTGAAAACCGCGGAAACAATCATAATGACAAACAGTTTTCCTGTACCGAGGTGCTTTTCTGTTTGTCCGCCAAGATACCACCACCACATGAGATTAAAGATGATATGCAGTAGTGAGAAGTGCAATAAGCCGTGGGTGACCCAACGCCATAGTTCCATATGTTGGCTATCGTTAGGCCAGGCCAGCCAAGACATCACCTGATAATCGCCGGCAAATTGCATCCAGAGATAAACGACGATATTTAGGAGTAAAATGGTAAGGGTTAATGGGCCAGCCTGACGACTTAAGTATTGCCAATTCAGATTATTGTGGTACTTCAATGGGTGATTCACATCGCCAGATTGCCAACTGGCCGCTTGATAACGTTCATTTAGCGGATCGCGAGTAAATTGCTCCAACTCTTGCTGAACTAGAGTAAGTTTAGTGTCATCTTCTAGCCACAGTTCGACGTGTTGCCCATCGTGACTGGGGCGCATAGTGAGATGGACCTGATGGGTTGCCATATAATCGATAAAGGCTTGCGCTAGACGCGGGTTTGAAATAGCGATTACGCGGATCATGAGGTGTGTTATGCCGGATTATGTAAGGAGTCAACAGCGTGAGGATAGTCTCTGCGCCAGGCTTCAAAGCCGCCATTAATGCTGTAGACAGTTTCAAAACCGATGTTTAATAAATACTGAGCGGCACTCTGGCTGCTATGACCGTGATAACACATGACCATAACAGGTTGTTCGAAATTGGCTTGTAACATCAATTCATTCAACGTGTCATTAGTCAAATGAAAAGCGCCACATGCATGACCTGTCCGGAAACTCTGTGGATCACGGATATCCACCATAATCGCGGATTTATTCTGCCAGTGTTGATAAGCCTGCTCAGGGCTGATAGTCTGAAAATGTTCCATATATATTGAATTGCTCTTAGAACTTATCCCGTTGGTTATTATTGTAATAATGTTTTCCCGACGATTATCCGAGCGGGAAAATTTGTTATCAGTAATACGTTATTAGTAATACATTTTTAGTAATACATTTTTAGTAATAAGAGTGTTCACCGCGCTGGTGTTCAGTTAAGTCTTTTACCCCTTTTAGTTCCGGGAACATGTTCAGTAACTCTTTTTCAATCCCTTCTTTTAGAGTGACATCAACCATTGAACAGCCATTACAACCGCCGCCGAATTGAAGGATAGCAAAACCATCATCAGTGATTTCCATCAGACTGACGCGGCCACCGTGACCGGCTAACTGTGGATTAATTTGTGACTGCAAAACGTATTCCACACGTTCGGCAAGTGGGGAATCGTCAGAAACTTTACGCATTTTGGCGTTAGGGGCTTTTAATGTTAGCTGAGAGCCTAACTGATCAGTGACAAAATCAATTTCAGCTTCTTCAAGGAAGGGGGCACTCAGTTCATCGACGTAAGCTGACAGTTGATCAAATTTCAGTTCAGTATCTGTTGCTTCAACGGCATCAGGCGGGCAGTAAGATACGCCACACTCAGCAGTAGGTGTACCTGGATTGATGACAAATACGCGAATTTGTGTACCTGGTTCTTGGTTTGCCAGTAATTTGGCAAAATGAGTTTGCGCTGCTTCAGTAATATTAATCATATCATTTGCTCAATAGTTGACTGCTATAGTTGGTTATAATACGCCCATTTTCGTATTGACTACAAGGTTCGACAGATCGCCCAAACCTGCACTGAACGGGCGCCAGCACGAATTAACAAACGGGAAATCTCGGTCATGGTCGCACCGGTGGTAATCACATCATCAAGTATGGCGACATGTTGTCCCGTAACGGAGCCACAAAGCTGAAATGCTTTCCTGAGATTAATTTTACGCCGTGCTGCCGATAAATTTCTTTGTGGTAGTGTAGCATGCGTCCGCTGTAGAAAGCTTTGCTGGTAATCGCATTGTAGCCATTCTGATAACTGCTTTGCCATTAATACACTTTGATCAAATCCCCGTTTCCATCGTCGGTGTCGATGCAGTGGCACACTGAGCAGAATGTTGGGTTTATACCATCTTCCATCACGATAGCCCTGTTGCCAGTGCAGCAGAAACAGACGCGCCAGAACTGACGCAAGTTGTGGGGTGCGGTGATATTTATAGCGACGGATCAGGCCACTCAGTGGTGGGCAATAGTCGGTAATCGCTATCATATTCTCCCATAGAGGCGGTTTTTTGAGGCAGCGCCCACAAGGCAGTGACGGGAGTTCTGAGGGTAGAGCACAGCACGGGCACATGTTTGCCAAACGTTTCAGCCGCTTGTTGCAAAAGCTGCATACTCCATGATGTGGAAACCAAAGAGGCTGATGGCATAGCCAACAGTACCCAACCATTGTTAGCATAGACTTCTTCCTTGATGGCAAATAAAGTTGAGAATAACAATGGCTGATCTGTTTTGGCAGACTTCTGATGAAGGTTCGCGTGATCTTGTGTTGCTGCACGGATGGGGGTTGAATGCGGAAGTTTGGCGTTCCATTGAAATGCGATGTGCTCCGCATTTTCGTTTGCATCACGAAAGAGGACAAGACGACCTAATTAAAAAACAAACGACATATTTTTGCATACTACATCGTCGTTAATGCAACAAGACCAGAATGAATAATTATTTACTTGACAATAGAGATTGTTATAAACATGGTATAAAGTTGTTTTATTCATCGTTAATAAACGTAATTATTTAGGTTACCTATATGAAAGAGAATATTGATAAGTTGCTTTCAAACATCGCAATTATGGAGCCACCCTTAGGGTTACAGGATAAACTTGCTCTTGCAAGACAAGAAAATAGAAAACTGACAATAAAATTAGGCTTTGATCCGACTGCACCTGATTTGCATTTGGGCCATGCGGTTGTATTACAAAAGCTTAAAGATTTTCAGGATGAAGGGCACCGGATTGTTGTTATCATTGGGGATTTTACGGCTGGAATTGGTGACCCGACCGGGAGAAATAAGCTTCGTCCTCCATTAACACCTGAACAAATTAATAAAAACAGTCAGACTTATATAAATCAGCTTGCAAAAGTTATAAATATCGAAAATATTGAAATAAGGAAAAACTCAGAATGGTTTAACAATATGCCATTCAGTAATGTCATAAAGTTAATCTCTAAAATCACTCTTGCACAAATCATGCACCGAGATGATTTTAAAACCCGATTTGAATCAAAAGCACCAGTCCATTTGCATGAGATTATTTACCCTATTCTCCAAGGATATGACTCAGTTATGATTGATGCTGATATCGAGCTTGGCGGAACAGATCAGTTATTTAATAACTTGGTAGGGAGAACACTTCAAGAAGCCTATGAGAAAAAAGGGCAAATAGTAATAACAATGCCATTATTAGAAGGGCTAGATGGCATTGAAAAAATGAGTAAGTCAAAAAATAATTATATTGGGTTAACTGATAATGCAAATGATATGTATGGCAAAGTAATGTCAATTCCTGACAGTGTCATTATCAATTATTTGACACTTGCTACAGACATGGAGGCAGAAAAACAATCTGCGATAGTCAGTCAACTAGAATTGGGCCTTAACCCAATGAAGATCAAAAAAGATATCGCTTATAATATTGTTAAAAGATATCACGATGACATATCTGCAAAAGAGGCCACTGAGCATTTTGAGCGTGTAGTACAAAAGCGGACACCTGAAGAGGCTGATCATGATGTATTGATTTTACCAAAAGGCTCTTATATAACACTGCTGGATCTTTGTTCAGTAGCCTTGCCAGCGATAAGCCGTTCTGAACTAAGGCGATTAATTCGTTCAGGGGCTGTTCGTGTTGATAAAAGTAAAGAAGATGATGAAATTAAAAATATTGAGGTTATCCCGGGCACGCTTATATGGATAGGTAAACGATATAAATTCCGTATTGGCAGTTGAAGGAATATTATTAAAGTAGTGGTAGAGAAGGTGTATCAGGTTTTGTTATTTTTATTAGTTTCTTTTTCCTGATACCCACTACTATAGGTGGCAGAGTACCTATTTCATTGAGCCAAAAATTCACATCCTCAAAAACATCAAGAACAAGTGGTAAGTGGCCGTCTTGTGAATAAAGACTACCACCTGGTGTCAACCATGGATATAGATATTTGAGACAGTCGCGAGTTGATTTTTGAAGATCGACATCCAGATAGATTGCAGCTATTGGTCGTGACCAATTAGCCAAGGATATTTCAAACCACCCTTTAATAAATGTACAGGAACTGATATTACCATATTTTATAATATTATTTTTTACTTCCTGAAGAGAACCTGAGAAATCACCTTCCCTAAACACCGCTTCCCTTCCTTCAATACTGATGCCATGAACTTCATTATGAAACGGAAGGCCCATATTTTGTATCCTCGGTATTTTGGGTTTTATCTATTCTGAACAGAACTTGATTTATTGGATAATTGCAATATTTTCTTTCTCGTTGGGAGAGATCATTTTTATCCCCGTCCTTTACGCGCTTACTGACAGTATAGCACCTGAGGGGTTAAGGGGGCATTACTTCGCAATACAAAACCTAGGCAGTTTGGGTGCAGCTGTCAGTCCTGTTCTGATGGGATATTTAATTTCATATTATAAATCCCCTTATATTTTTCTCATTCTTATCGTCGCAATTTCCTTTTCTTATTTTATACTTCTAGTTGTAAAGCGTGCCTATATAAAACAATGGTAATTATTTTTCATTTTACACTTTCTTTGACTTAAATCTTTTAATCTATTCTCTAGTGATATTTATAGCGGCGGATCAGGCCGCTCAATGGTGGGCAATAGTCGGTAATCGCTATACCCGTTATCTTTCAAGTTGCCTCTTTGTTGGCTGCACTCGCTCACCCCGGTCACATAGTTACCTATGCTCTCGGGGATTCTCTCCCTTGCCGTCGCGATCCATCTTGAAATCCATAGGGTATATCATATTCTCCCATAGAGGCGGTTTTTTGAGGCAGCGCCCACAAGGCAGTGAAGGGAGTTCCGAGGGTAGTGCACAGCACGGGCACATGTTTGTCAAACGTTTCAGCCGCTTGTTGCAAAAGCTGCATACTCCATGATGTGGAAACCAAAGAGGCTGATGGCATAGCCAACAGTACCCAACCATTGTTAGCATAGACTTCTTCCTTGATGGCAAATAAAGTTGAGAATAACAATGGCTGATCTGTTTTGGCAGACTTCTGATGAAGGTTCGCGTGATCTTGTGTTGCTGCACGGATGGGGGCTGAATGCGGAAGTTTGGCGTTCCATTGAAATGCGATGTGCTCCGCATTTTCGTTTGCATCTGGTGGATTTGCCGGGTTATGGCCGTAGCCAGAAATATGGCCCGATGAATCTTGCTGACATGGCGGATGAAGTCTGGCGATATGCGCCTGAAAATGCGCTATGGCTAGGTTGGTCGTTGGGAGGTCTGGTTGCCAGCCGGATAGCGCTTGACCATCAGGATAAAGTTGCCGGATTAATTACCGTGGCTTCTTCACCACATTTCAGCGCAGAAAGTGACTGGCCGGGGATTAAGCCGGAAGTTTTGCACGATTTCGAACATCAGCTTAGTAAAGATTTCCAGCGCACAGTTGAGCGTTTTCTTGCTTTACAGACATTAGGTACTGACAGCGCTCGTCAAGATGCGCGATTACTGAAATCTGTTGTGCTGGCGCAGCCGATGCCTTCTGTTGAAGTGCTGCATGTTGGTTTGGAAATTTTGCGTACCGAAGATTTAAGGCAGCCTTTGGCTGAGCTTGCCATACCGTTCTTGCGGATTTACGGTTATCTGGATGGGTTGGTGCCAAGAAAAATTATCAACATTCTTGATGAAAAATGGCCGCGTTCAGTTTCAGCCATGATGCGCCATGCCGCTCATGCGCCTTTTATTTCTCATCCGGATGAGTTTGTTGGATTGTTGACTGAATTTGCTAGTAGAGAAGTATTGCAAGGTCGATGAGATAACAGATTTTTATTGGCGTGATTTGGAAAGGTAAAGCGTCTGCCGCGTGAATGCTGTTGGTACGCATAATTTTTTGAGTGATTTTATTGGGAGTATATCTGCGCTCAAGGAGCTTTCTAAGCTACCTGTTGGTCTCAAAGTTTCAATGATTGAAGCCATTGAAGAATTGGAAGCTGCTGGAACAGATTTAAAAGAGCCTAAAGTCAGAGACATTGGAAACGGGCTTAAGGAGTTAAGAGTGAGCGCTTCTGAGGGTATTGCAAGGGGATTTTTCTTTTTTGCAGTTGGACAACAGTTTTATGTTGTTCATATACTGCAAAAGAAAACCCAAAAAACGCCGAAGAAATCGCTCGATCTGGCAAACCAACGAATGCAAGAGGTTAAACGGAGTCTTAAAAATGTCTGATAATGATTATGATATTATCCCGTTTTCTGAAGCCAAAACGCTTCTCTTAGAAGATGCCGCGACTCTGGAAGCATATAACGATATCCAGATCCGTAAGGCGTTGATGAAACAGCTGAAAGATGCACGTAAAGCGTTACATCTTACTCAACAAGATGTTGCTCAGAAGATTGGCACTCAGAAGCAAAATATTAGTCGTATGGAAAATGGTAAAAGTGTGCCAAATCTGGATACTTTAAGCCGCTATGCTGCCGCGCTTGGAGGAAGATTTATTTTCCAAATGCCTGTAAGTCAATAGATTGTATGTGTTTAGTTATGGCTTATGACTCTTTGGACCAACAGATTGTTGATAAGCCCCCCTTTAAAAGAGGGGAGTTGTCTCAGATTAACTATATATGATTAGCCATTCTATAATATGGCTCAGTATCCCCCAGCGATCCGATAAACCACCGTGTCACATTGCTGTACTTCCGGGCACTGTTTGCAACTGCCACTCAGGCAGGCAGTTGCATTGAGCTTTTCCAGTTTGCCCATTACGGTGAGTTGTTCAAGCATCGCTTCTACCATCGATAATGAAGCAGAAAGCTGGTGGCTTAACAACTTAGCATCTGCTCGCCCATTCAGAGCGACGGCATCCCTTACTTGTAATAGGCTAATCATTTTCAATTCCTAGTGACAGTTTCCACTGGAGCAGTGGCAACTATTTCCCGGGTTGCTGATTAACTTCATCGTCACACGGCTGCGTGCCCGCCGCAGGAAGCAGAATACCAGCGCGTTAAATAGAACGACGGTCAAAATGATGATCAGGCTGCTTTGTGGATGCTGTGAGAAAGTTACCACCTGGTAGAACAGGGCTGAAATTGAATAAGCCACGTTCAATCCCCACAGAATGGAAAATGTCATCCAGCCACGGCTGGTTTCACGAGCGATCGCGCCCATCACCGAGACACAAGGCACATATAACAGAACAAAGATCAGGTAACTGTAAGCTGAAATAGAGGAGCCAAATTTGGCACTCATTGTTCCCATAGAGCTACTATCCATTTCACCGTCACCTTTACTGGCTTCGATTGGGTTGGTCAGCACGCTCAGAGTGAATGTCTCTTTCAAACTATCCCAAGTTTCACCAACTGCATCTTTCAGCTCAGCAAACAGGTTGAACTCATCTGCGTTAAACGGTTCATTAGCAATGTTTTCTGCGGTATACAGAGTATTTAATGTTCCAACTACCACTTCTTTTGCCATAGCACCAGTTATCAAACCAACAGTTGCTTGCCAGTTATCTGAGTGAACGCCAATTGGCTGTAATAC
Organism: Photorhabdus laumondii subsp. laumondii; assembly: GCF_003343245.1. NCBI lineage: Bacteria > Pseudomonadati > Pseudomonadota > Gammaproteobacteria > Enterobacterales > Morganellaceae > Photorhabdus > Photorhabdus laumondii. The sequence continues at coordinate 212,503 of NZ_CP024901.1, forward strand.
TGGCGTAATAATCTTGCTAACCGAAGCCAGAGCGGATTGGTTGATGCTATCCACTGTCTTACCAGAGAATGAGAAGCTGTTGAGTGCACCAATAAACATACTGGCGATAACGATTACTTTACCGGCACGGATAACAAAACCTTTCAGACGTTGCCATGTTTGCAGAAGCAAGGTTTTTAGATGTGGAATATGGTAAACCGGGAGTTCCATAACGAAGGGTGAAGCTTCGCCACGCATAATGGTGTATTTCAACATCAGGCCAGTCAGAATAGCGACGACAATGCCCAATATATAAAGGGAAAAAACAATGGTTGCCCCGTTTTTGCCAAAGAATGCGGCGGTAAATACGGCAAAGATGGCTAATCGTGCACCGCAAGACATAAAGGGTGCCATCATAATCGTGATTAAGCGTTCACGCGGCGCATCTAGCGTTCTCGCCCCCATAATGGATGGGACGTTGCAACCGAAGCCAACGATCAACGGGACAAACGATTTACCCGGTAGTCCTAAAACTTGCATCAGACGATCCATGACAAACGCAGCCCGCGCCATATAACCGGAGTCCTCAAGAAAAGAGAGGAATAAATACATCATGCCGATTTGTGGTACTAGCGGCAAAACCGTGTTGATACCCCCACCGAGACCTTGTGCGAGGAAAATCGTCAGCCATTCTGGAAAACTTAAGGTATGACCAAGCCATTGAACCCCATGAATGAAAATAGCAACAGAACCACTGTCAAAGATAGGTTGTAGCGCACCACCGATATTAATTGCCAGCACGAACATTAAATACATAACCGCCAGGAAAATAGGTACACCTAACCAACGATTGAGGATAATTCTGTCAATTGCCTGAGTGAGTTTGTTTGGCATGGCTTTTTGGGTATCAATCACGGCCATGCACAATGTATTGATGCTTTGATAGCGCGCATCGGCAATCACCAGTTCAGGCTCTTCATGTTGCTGTTGTTGCAAACGTTCTTTGGATTTAATCAGCATTGAGGTAGCAAGGCCGGAACGTTCCAGGCTGTAAATATCCCCTTCAAGCATCTGAAGCGCTAGCCAGCGGCGTTGTTGAGCATGAAAATTGTCTGAAATTACACCAGATAACGTCTCAACTTCTTGCAACAGGCAATCAGGGTAGTGAATCAGTGACTGCCCGAAATTCTGCTTATGGTGGTCAATTGCCCGTTTCAGCTCATTCACTCCAGTTGCACGAGTCGAAACCATTGGAATGACTGGACAGCCGAGGCGTTGTTCCAGTTCGGCAATATCAATTTGGATATGCTGACTGTCAGCAATATCCAACATATTGAGTGCAACGATGCATGGAATGCCTAATTCCAACAGTTGTAACGTCAGATAGAGATTTCGTTCAAGGTTAGCAGCATCTACGACGTTGATCAGCATGTCAGCATCACCGCTCAGGATGTAGTGGCAAGCTATCTGCTCATCCAGTGATGTTTGTTCGGAAATCGTGGTCAGAGAGTAAGTTCCCGGTAGGTCAACTAACTCAATTTTATGGTCCGCAGTGGTAAAACGGCCAACTTTTCGTTCTACCGTAACGCCAGCCCAGTTGCCTACACGTTGGCGAGCGCCAGTAAGCTGGTTAAATAATGTCGTTTTGCCGGCATTGGGGTTGCCAATTAAGCCAATGGTCAGTGCTTTCATGTTGTTGGTGCCAAATTAGATTAGGAGTAACCGTTTCGTTGCTTGCAACGGATTATGCGTTGCATTGAACGCTGTCTAATGTGAGAAATTCCAAGTCTTTTTTTCTCAGAATTAGGCTGACTCTGCGAGTCTCAATTTGTATCGGATCACCAAAAGGCGCTAAGCGGATAACATGAAAAGAAGAACCGGGTAACATACCTAATGACAGCAATTTTTGTCGGTAAGCCGGGCTGATCTTCGGCGAAAAACCAATGATCTTGTAACTATGGTCTGGAAGAAGTTGCATATGACCTTCCGGGATATGTGATAAGTAAGATATACCCGTTATCTTTCAAGTTGCCTCTTTGTTGGCTGCACTCACTCACCCCGGTCACATAGTTCGCTATGCTCCCGGGGATTCGCTCCCTTGCCGTCGCGATGCATCTTGAAATCCGTAGGGTATAATATCGAAAATGAGTCATACTCATTATTATGAAGTATGATTTGCATCCAATTCATAATAATTGCAAATGAGAATAATAACCAACATTAATTTCAATGTTAATCCTATTTTCATTTTTGGTGTTAATTTAATCACTTAGTCACTCAGAGTTGATATGAATCTGTGAGTTTGGATTCTTTCTGGCAGGAACTATGAGACGTGCACTGCCGAAGCAGTGCATCTGTTTACAGTGATAGGAATCTTAACGTTTTTTTCCAAATGCAGCAGCTAGTGCATCACTCATCGCACTGTTTCCGGCTGAGGTAGAAGAACCGGAAGTATTACGGTTCCTGTTATTTTGTTCAGGGCGGCGGTCAGTTTGTGGATTGTTATTGTTACTGCGGCGTGAGTGGGTTTCTCCCGGTTGCTCATCAAGACGCATGGTCAGAGCAATGCGCTTGCGGTTCAGATCAACTTCCAACACTTTTACTTTAACGATATCACCCGCTTTTACTACGGTGTGAGGATCTTCTACAAAGCGATTGGACAGCGAAGAGATATGAACTAAACCATCTTGATGAACGCCGATATCGACAAATGCGCCAAAGTTAGTCACGTTAGTGACCGCACCTTCCAGCACCATTCCCGGATGCAGATCATTCATGGTTTCTACACCTTCCGCGAAAGTCGCGGTTTTAAACTCTGGGCGTGGATCTCGGCCAGGTTTTTCCAGCTCTTTCAAAATATCGGTAACGGTTGGAACACCAAATTGCTCGGTGGTGAAGTCCTGAGGTTGTAATCCACGTAATGAAATAGGGTTACCCATCAATTCTTGGAGTTTCTGCTCAGTGGCCGCCAGAATTTTTTCCACTACCGGATAAGCTTCTGGATGAACGGTTGATGCATCCAGCGGGTTATCACCGTGATTAATCCGTAAGAATCCGGCACATTGTTCAAAAGCCTTTGGCCCAAGACGATTGACTTTCAGTAATTGTGCACGGTTATTGAAACGGCCATTCTCATCACGCCAGTTGATGATATTCTGGGCAATCATACGGGTCAACCCGGCAACTCTGGTTAGCAGTGGAACAGAAGCGGTATTGAGATCTACGCCGACGGCGTTTACGCAATCCTCAACGACTGCATCCAATTTTTTGGCAAGCTGACTCTGACTGACGTCATGTTGATACTGACCGACACCGATGGATTTCGGATCGATTTTCACCAATTCGGCCAGTGGATCTTGCAAGCGACGGGCGATAGAGACTGCTCCACGGAGTGAAACGTCCAGATCAGGAAATTCTTGTGCCGCCAGCTCAGAGGCAGAATAAACAGATGCTCCTGCCTCACTGACAATCACTTTTTGGGCTTTTATCTCTGGGAACTGTGTTTGCACATCCGCGAAGAAACGTTCTGTTTCACGGGAAGCCGTTCCGTTACCGATGGCGACCAGTTCCACTTGATGTTTGAGACACAATGCTGCCACGCTTGCAGCAGCTTTAGCCGTTTGCCCGGTGTGTGGATAGATGGTGTCTGTGGCAATCAGTTTGCCGGTTGCATCGATAACAGCTACTTTGACACCGGTACGTAGACCGGGATCGAGCCCCATTGTTGCGCGCATACCCGCTGGCGCGGCCATCAATAGATCTTGCAGGTTACGGGCGAATACTTTGATGGCTTCATCTTCCGCTTTCTCTCGCAAGGTACTCATCAATTCAGTTTCAAGATGCAGCAATACCTTAACGCGCCAGGTCCAGTTTACGACGGCTTTACGCCAGTTATCTGCCGGTGCATTATTCAGGCGCAGATGAAGATGCTGCGTAATAATCTGTTCGCAATAGCTCTCTTTTGGTGATTCATCAAACTGGGGATCAGCATTTAGCGAAAGTTGCAGTATGCTCTCATTACGACCACGGAACATAGCTAGTGCGCGGTGAGAAGGGACTTGTGCGATAGGTTCATGATGATCAAAATAGTCGCGGAATTTAGCGCCTTCTTCCTCTTTTCCGGCAACGACTTTAGCGACCAAATGGGCATTCTTCCACAGATAGTCACGTACTTTCGCCAATAACGCGGCATCTTCGGCAAAACGTTCCATTAGGATATAACGTGCACCATCCAGCGCGGCTTTGGTATCCGCTACACCTTTATCGGTATCAACAAAGGTAGTGGCAACCTGCTCTGGTTCTTGCTGTGGATCTTGCCACAAGGAATCCGCTAGTGGTTCAAGACCGGCTTCAATAGCGATTTGTCCACGGGTACGACGCTTCGGTTTATATGGCAGATAAAGATCTTCCAGCTCTGTTTTGCTCTGGGTGCCATTAATGGCTTCGGTCAGTTCTGGGGTTAGCTTACCTTGCTCGTCAATGGATTTAAGAATGGTTTGGCGGCGGTCCGACAGTTCGCGTAGATAACTAAGGCGGGTCTCAAGTTGGCGAAGTTGGGTGTCATCCAGACCGCCGGTGACCTCTTTACGATATCGTGCAATAAAAGGGACAGTATTCCCTTCATCAAGCAGGCTAATCGCAGAAAGTACCTGTTGTGGCTGCGCCTGTAGCTCACTTGCAATAATTTGGCTCAGAGATTCATTCATGTTGCATTTTCTTCTGGTGGATAAGCTTTAAATATTCATAAAGCCTTCTTTATACGTTCTGAGAGAAATAATTTCCAGTTTACGTCTAATCTTATTTTGACGAGTTACGCTATAGCAACCGCGATTGAACTCAAATGTGAAAAGTTGTCGCTGGAACCCTAAGTGGGTTACCGGATTTGCTATGAGCTGTTTCCGAATATCAGAATTAAACTAAAAGGATAGCTAGAATAGGAAAAACTTGAGTTTCATCGCATTATTCCAGAAGCAGGTAACTAATTAATTACAAATCTACTTTTGATTTTCGTTAAAAATGGAGGAATTACTTAAAAAATTTATTTAATGGAATACGAACATGTTTACTTCCAGATTAACAATGTTGCACTTAATTATGTGAATCTACCCATTTTAAATTTTTTAATGGGCTATTTCGTATATTCGATCTCATTCACGTACCACAACACTTTTCCTGTTGGTGTATGAACGATTGCACTGTCTCCAACTTCTTTCTTCAATAAAGCCCGGGCCATTGGAGAATCGATGGATATGTAATCTTTGCGACCAAAAATTTCGTCGTACCCGACAATACGGAAGCGTTTAATCTCACCTTGATCATTTTCGATCTCTACCCATGCACCGAAGAACACTCGTCCATCTTGTTGAGGGGAGTAATCAACACACCGCAATTCTTCTAAGCTTTTGGTTAGATATCGGACTCTGCGATCAATCTCCCGTAGCCTCTTCTTGTTATATTGATAATCTGCGTTTTCACTCCGGTCACCGAGGCTTGCTGCCCAAGTCACTTTTTTAGTCACTTCTGGGCGCTCTTCACGCCAGAGATAATCCAGTTCTTCCTTTAATTTGTTGTAGCCTTCACGGGTTATCAGTTTAGTTTTCATTTTATCTTGATGTAGATACCGTAGTTAATCTCATATAAGTGTATACCCGTTATCTTTCAAGTTGCCTCTTTGTTGGCTGCACTCGCTCACCCCGGTCACATAGTTTGCTATGCTCCCGGGGATTCGCTCCCTTGCCGTCGCGATGCAACTTGAAATCCATAGGGTATATAAAACAGCCCATTTTGGTCGATGTCAAATTAAGACTCGGTTTTTAGTCATTATCGGTAACAAGATTGCTTTACCTGTCTGCTCATTATGATATTTGGCTCTAATATTTATAACGTTCATCATATAATTTATGGTTCTGTGTACTGAATAGTATGTATGCTGTGAATCTTGCTGGTGATGAAACAGGCTGTTAAGGTTTAAGTGAAGAAAAAACAAGCGAAATTGTTTACTATAGTCAGGAAAGGTGACGAAAATTCGACCGTCGCGTGATTTCTTGTTCAAACGTTGGTGAGCTGAACATTATCGATCCAGATCCTCGTTAGTAAGGGAAAACCGTGGCGGAGGTAAGCAGATAATATGCAGCAAAGGGCATTTTTCGTTTAGTCTGCCTGATGAATTTAATCCCGCTAATAAATAGATTTCTATCGATTTGCCGGTCACCAGGGTGCTAATTGATGGATTGGTGGATGGCAAAATAACGGTAGAAATTCGATAGTTGACAGTGAATTACTGCGTTCTCATTGTCAGTAATAAACCACTAAATTAATCATTCGAATTAATAACCGTGGAAATAAGTCCTATTAGGAATAGTCTCAAAATACAGATATCTGGTTTCTATCTTTGGGTTAATCTCTTTCAAAATGATAAATTTATCAAAGCATGTAGTGTTTTTTGGAGTTTGATAATGCAAGTAGATAACAAGATCCTTGTGGTGGATGATGACATGCGTTTACGAACGTTATTAGAGCGTTATCTGACAGAACAAGGTTTTCAGGTACGTAGTGCTGCTAATGCGGAGCAGATGGACCGCTTACTGACACGGGAATCTGTTAGCTTAATCGTATTGGATTTAATGTTACCAGGAGAGGATGGGCTTTCTGTTTGCCAAAGGCTGAGAAACCAAAGTAATCCGGTACCGATTATTATGGTGACCGCGAGGGGAGAAGAGGTAGATCGTATTGTTGGGCTGGAAATTGGTGCTGATGATTATATTCCGAAGCCATTTAATCCCCGTGAGCTATTAGCGCGTATCCGGGCGGTATTACGTCGTCAGGCGAATAAGTTATTGGGCCTACCGGCTGAGGATGATGCGATTATTAATTTTGGTAAGTTTAGCCTCAATTTGAGTACGCGGGAAATGTTTCAGGGAGATGAACATATTCAATTAACCAGTGGAGAATTTGCTGTATTGAAAGTACTGGTTTCTTATCCTGGCGTGCCACTGTCCCGTAATAAGTTGATGAATTTAGCGCGTGGCCGGGAATATAGCACGATGAAGCGATCGATTGATGTCTTGGTTTCACGTCTGCGCCGTGTGATTGAAGAAGATCCTACACATCCTCGCTATATCCAGACTATCTGGGGTCTGGGCTATGTCTTTGTGCCAGACGGAATTCGTGTATGAGATTATTGCGATTCTCCCCTCGCAGCACGTTTACCCATACTTTATTCCTGATTATGGCTATGCTGTTTATCAGTCTGGTAACCAGCTACTTGGTTGTTGTGAATTTCGTTATTATGCCAAGTTTGCAGCAGTTCAATAAGGTATTAGCGTATGAAGTTCGTACCCTAATGGCTGAAAAATTGAAGTTAGAGGATGGCTCTTTTCTGGTGATATCGCCGGTAGTTCGCCGGGAGATTTATCAGGAATTGGGTATTACGCTCTATTCTGAATCTGATGCGGAGATACAAGGTTTATGTTGGGCCAGACGTTATGATTTCCTGAGTGAGAAGATGGGCGAGTACCTTGGTGGCAAGGCTGATCTTCGTCTGGAAATAAACACAGATAGCCCTATACTTTGGCTTAATTCTTATTTGGCCCCCGATATTTGGGTCAGGGTTCCTTTGACTGAGATCGAACAAAATCAATTCTCTCCTATTTTCCGCTATACACTGGCAATTCTATTACTGGTATTCGGTTGTATCTGGCTTTATATCCGTTTTCAGAACCGGCCTTTACTGGAAATGGAGTATGCCGCCAGGCAAACAGGTAAAGGTATTATGATGCCGGCGGTGCGGGAAGCGGGCTCTCTGGAAGTTCGTGCAGCCATTCGCGCATTTAACCAAATGTCCGCCGGGATAAAACTATTGGAAAGTGACCGCACGATATTAATTGCCGGCGTAAGCCATGATTTGCGTACGCCGCTGACACGTATTCGACTGGCAACAGAAATGATGAGCAAGGAAGATACTTATCTGTCTGAATCTATCAATAAAGATATTGAAGAGTGTAACGCCATTATTGAGCAATTCATTGACTATCTCCGTACCGGGCAGGAAATGCCAATGGAGTTTTGTGAACTGAATTCTATTCTCAAAGAGGTTATTTCCGCCGAGAATGGCTATGAACAGGATATTGAAAACCATCTGTCTCTTCACCCAATAACCGTTAACGCCAATCCGATTTCTATTAAACGGGCATTGGCTAATCTGTTGGTTAATGCCAATCGTTATGGTAACGGCTGGATTAAAGTGAGTAGTGGTCAGACAAATAAATTTGCTTGGTTTCAGGTAGAAGATAATGGAGCCGGCATCAAACAGGAAGATTTGCCACGGTTATTTCAGCCATTTGTTCGTGGCGAAAGAGCGCGCAGCAGCAGTGGAACAGGGTTAGGTCTGGCGATTGTTCAGCGAATTATTGATGCTCATGATGGGAAAATTGAAATGGGCACCAGCCTCAGAGGGGGATTATCTATCCGTGTCTGTATTCCTGTTGTGGAAGATAATTTTTAACGGCTTGATAATCATCTCCTATATTTGATTTTTATGGTGTGTGGAGATGACAGTTTTATGTCAATTACAGGTTAAGTGCCGATTGCGCTATCATAAAAATGTCATAATTAAGACATTTTGCTGTAATTAAATTGACCTATTTTCCTCTTGCACCTTTTTTGATTTGACGAATATACCCTATGGATTTCAAGATGCATCGCGACGGCAAGGGAGCGAGTCCCCGGGAGCATAGCGAACTATGTGACCGGGGTGAGCGAGTGCAGCCAACAAAGAGGCCACTTGAAGGATAACGGGTATACATTTCTTTGTTGATTCTCAATATCCCATTAGGAGGGATTATGAAACTGATGCGTACCACCGTAACCGGCATAATGGCAGCGGCGTTTTCTTTGACAACCCTGCCTGTATTTGCTGCCACTAGTTTAACCGGGGCAGGTGCGACATTTCCCGCACCGGTGTATGCCAAGTGGGCGGATTCTTATCAAAAAGAGACAGGTAATAAAGTCAATTATCAAGGCATCGGTTCTTCCGGTGGCGTAAAACAAATTCTGGCAAATACCGTTGATTTCGGGGCTTCCGATGCCCCTTTATCTGATGAAAAGTTAGCTGCTGATGGTTTGTTTCAATTCCCGACCGTCATCGGTGGGGTGGTACTGGCGGTTAATATCCCGGGGATTAAATCTGGTGAATTGACATTGGATGGTAAAACTTTAGGCGATATTTACTTAGGTAAAGTGAAAAAGTGGAATGATCCAGCAATTACTCAATTGAATCCGGGAGTCAAACTGCCGGAACAAGATATTGCTGTGATACGTCGTGCTGACGGTTCCGGTACTTCCTTTGTATTTACTCGCTACCTCTCTAAAGTGAATAAAGCGTGGCAAGAAAAAGTTGGCGTGGGTTCCACCGTAAGCTGGCCTATTGGTTTGGGTGGTAAAGGTAATGATGGGATTGCCGCATTTGTTCAACGTCTGACGGGTTCCATTGGTTATGTTGAATATGCTTACGCTAAACAGAATCATCTGGCTTATACCAAATTGGTATCTGCTAATGGCAACATTGTTAGCCCGACAGAAGAGAGTTTCAGTGCCGCAGCGAAGAAAGCAGAATGGCATAAAACGTTTGCTCAGGATTTGACAAACCAGCAAGGTGAAAATGTGTGGCCGATGACTTCCACTACATTTGTTCTGGTTCATCAACAGCAAAAAGATGCAGTGAAAGGGGCAGAAATATTGAAATTCTTTGACTGGGCTTATGAGAAAGGCAGTAAACAGGCAAACGATCTGGATTATGCAACTCTGCCTAAAGAGGTGATTGAGCAAGTTCGTGCGGCTTGGAAAACCCAGATAAAAGATAGCAATGGCAAGGCCCTGTATTAAGTCGTGTTGATAGTGACTGTTTTAAATATCGATTGTTTTAAATATCGATTGCTTTAAATATCGATTAAATTTGTCGTTTTAATTTCTTCCCCGTTTAAGGGGGGAGTTAACCCCGAATGAGAATAAGCTCTATGGCCGAACAAAAAACGGCAATGAAAGCACCCAGTAAAAATGGCGATATTATTTTCAGCGCACTGGTTAGGCTAGCTGCGCTGATAACTTTATTTTTGTTAGGAGGCATCATTATCTCGCTGATTATTGCCTCCTGGCCTAGTATTCAGCAGTTCGGCATCTCTTTCCTCTGGCAGAAAACGTGGGATGCCCCGGCAGAGCAATTTGGGGCCTTGATACCGATTTACGGTACATTGGTTACTTCGCTAATTGCGCTGATTATCGCAGTGCCTGTTAGTTTTGGGATTGCTTTGTTTCTAACAGAACTGGCACCTAACTGGCTGAAACGTCCGCTCGGTATCGCCATTGAGTTACTGGCCGCTATCCCAAGTATTGTGTATGGCATGTGGGGGTTGTTTGTTTTTGCGCCGCTATTTGCCACCTATTTCCAGCAGCCCGCCGGCAATCTCCTCGCCAGTATGCCGATTGTGGGCGAATTGTTCTCCGGCCCTGCCTTTGGTATCGGTATTCTGGCGGCGGGTGTTATTCTCGCTATCATGATTATCCCTTATATCACTTCGGTGATGCGTGACGTTTTCGAACAAACACCGGTGATGATGAAAGAATCGGCTTATGGTATCGGTTGTACCACTTGGGAGGTTATCTGGCATATCGTGTTGCCTTACACCCGAAATGGCGTGATTGGTGGTGTCATGTTGGGCCTTGGTCGTGCGTTGGGGGAAACGATGGCGGTGACTTTTATCATCGGTAACACCTACCAGCTCGATAGTTTCTCACTGTTTATGCCGGGTAACAGCATCACTTCTGCGCTAGCGAACGAATTCGCGGAAGCAGAATCTGGCTTGCATACCGCAGCATTGATGGAGCTTGGTCTGATTCTATTTGTGATCACCTTTATTGTGCTGGCGTTATCAAAATTGATGATTATGCGCTTGGCGAAGAATGAGGGGCGCTGATATGGCAACGATAGACAGACAAAAGCCTATTGATGCTAATGTACGTAGCTGTAAACAGGCATGGCGCCGTCAAAAAAATCGCATCGCTCTGCTGTTATCAATGGCGACCATGTTGTTTGGTCTGTTTTGGTTGGTGTGGATTCTGTTTTCTACCGTCACCAAAGGTTTCGACGGCATGTCACTGGCGTTGTTCACCGAAATGACACCGCCACCGAATACGGAAGGTGGTGGTTTGGCAAATGCCATTGTGGGCAGTGGATTACTGATCCTGTGGGCGACAGTTATCGGTACGCCTCTGGGGATCATGGCGGGTATCTATTTGGCGGAATATGGCCGCCGGTCATGGCTGGCAGAGGTGATCCGCTTTATAAACGATATCTTGCTGTCAGCCCCTTCTATTGTTGTCGGTTTATTTGTTTACATGGTCGTTGTGACAAAAATGCAGCATTTTTCCGGTTGGGCGGGGGTGATTGCTTTGGCGTTGTTACAGGTGCCGATTGTGATCAGGACCACAGAAAACATGTTAAAACTGGTTCCTGATAGCCTGCGCGAAGCCGCTTATGCCTTAGGTACACCGAAATGGAAGATGATTTCAGCCATCACGCTGAAAGCATCGGTATCCGGCATTATCACCGGTGTGCTGCTGGCGATTGCTCGAATTGCTGGGGAAACAGCGCCATTGCTGTTCACCTCTCTTTCCAATCAGTTCTGGAGTACTGACCTGAGCCAGCCAATTGCTAACTTACCGGTCACCATCTTTAAATTTGCTATGAGTCCATTCTCCGAATGGCAGCAACTGGCGTGGGCCGGCGTATTATTGATCACCCTGTGTGTATTGCTGATTAACATTGTGGCGCGTGTGCTGTTTGCCAAGAAAAAGCACTGACCGATATTTTCAACAGAGAGAAGTAAATGAACATAGTTAATGATATCGCTAGCAGCAAAATTCAGGTCCACAATCTGAACTTTTACTATGGCAAATTTCACGCGCTGAAAAACATAACGTTGAATATTGCAAAGAATAAAGTAACTGCTTTTATCGGTCCGTCGGGTTGCGGTAAGTCTACGTTACTACGAACTTTCAACAAAATGTATGAACTGTATGGTGAACAGCGGGCGGAAGGTAAAATTCTGCTGGATGGTAAGAATATCCTGACTGATAAACAGGATGTGGCGCTGCTACGAGCCAACGTTGGCATGGTATTCCAAAAACCAACGCCATTTCCAATGTCTATTTACGACAATATCGCGTTTGGTGTCCGTCTGTTTGAAAAACTCTCCAGAGCAGAAATGGATGAACGTGTTCAGTGGGCTTTGACGAAAGCGGCTTTATGGAGTGAAACCCGGGATAAGCTATATCAGAGCGGATACAGTCTATCTGGTGGGCAACAACAACGTTTGTGTATTGCGCGTGGCATTGCGATCCGGCCAGAAGTTTTGCTATTGGATGAACCTTGCTCAGCCCTTGACCCGATTTCTACCGGTCGAATTGAAGAGTTGATCAGCGAATTGAAATCTGAATATACCGTGGTGATTGTGACTCATAATATGCAGCAGGCTGCGCGTTGTTCAGACCACACTGCGTTTATGTACCTTGGTGAATTAATTGAATTCAGTGATACAGACACATTGTTTACCACACCGAAAATGAAACAAACTGAAGACTATATTACCGGTCGTTATGGTTGATTATGGGGCGTAACATGGACAATCTGAATCTCAACAAACATATTTCTGGTCAGTTTAACGCTGAGCTGGCACATGTCCGTACTGAACTGATGGCAATGGGTGGGCTGGTGGAGGAACAACTCTCTAAAGCCATTACCGCGATGCATAATCAGGATGCTGCATTGGCGCGTGAAGTGATTGAGGATGACCATAAGGTCAATATGATGGAAGTGGCTATTGATGAGGCGTGTGTTCGCATCATAGCTAAGCGTCAGCCAACGGCCAGTGATCTGCGGCTGATTATGTCAATTTCGAAAACAATTGCTGAACTGGAAAGAATTGGTGATGTCGCAAATAAAATTTGCCAGACGGCACTTGAGAAATTCTCACATCAGCATCAACCCCTGTTGGTTAGCTTGGAATCCCTGGGCCGCCATACCATCCAGATGCTGCATGATGTGTTAGATGCCTTTGCCCGCATGGATCTGGAAGAAGCGATTCGTATCTATCACGAAGATAAAAAGGTGGATAAAGAGTATGAAGGTATTGTCCGCCAGTTGATGACTTATATGATGGAAGATCCTCGAACCATCCCCAGTGTACTGACCGTCCTGCTTTGTGCCCGTTCTATCGAACGCATTGGCGATCGTTGTCAAAACATCTGTGAATTCATTTTCTACTATGTTAAAGGGCAGGATTTCCGGCATGTAGGTGGTGATGAACTGGAAAAGCTGTTGACAAAAGATAACGAATAGCTCGCTGACCACTTGGTCAATAGTCTGAATGCTGGTATTTTTACCGGCATTTTTTTTATCTTATAATTGCTGATAGTTATAAATATAGTTATTTATATTATTTCATGCACTATAGTGAAATTGATAGCTTGTGATTAATAAAGAATTAATTGTTGTCAGGAGAGTTTAATGAAATCTCGCGTTGTTATTACGGCGTTATTGGCCGGGTTAACACTGGTTACTGGTGCTGCGAAGGCGGATAAACTGGATGATATTAAAAAAACCGGTGCCGTGCGGATCGCTGTTTTCGACAGTAATCCTCCGTTTGGTTTTATTGACCCGCAAACCAAAAAACTGGCAGGTTATGATGTAGATATCGCAAACGCGATTGCCAATGACTTGGGTGTTAAATTGGAACTGCGCCCGACTAACCCAGCAAACCGTTTACCTCTGTTGGCATCAAAGAAAGTTGACTTGATTGCTGCCAACTTTACCGTCACTCATGAGCGTGCTAAACAAGTTGATTTTTCAATCCCTTACTTTGCTACTGGGCAAAAATTTATTGCCCGTAAAGGTATTTTAAAATCGCCCGAAGACATTAAAAACTTACGTATTGGTGCTGATAAAGGCACAGTACAGGAAATTACGCTGCGCGAGCATTACCCGACAGCCAAAGTGATCTCTTATGACGACACACCTCTGGCCTTTGCTGCGCTACGTAACGGCAATGTGCAAGCCATCACGCAGGATGATGCTAAGTTAGTCGGTCTGTTGGCTAATGTACCGGAAGCCCAAAAAGCTGAATTTGAGATCTCTCCTTTTAGCATCACCCGTGAATATCAGGCAGTCGCTGCGGCGAAAGGACAAGAGCGCTTGGTTGAGGCGGTGAACCAAACTTTGCTGAAATTGGAAAAAGAGGGTGAAGCAGCGGAAATTTATAACCGTTGGTTTGGCCCGGAAACCAAATCGGCTCAACCGAGAGGTGACTTTAAGTTTGCGCCTTTGGAGCAGCAAACTCAGTCTTAATGAGTAGTAAGTTATTGATAATTTTAGCCTCGCCTTTTGTTGCGGGGCTTTGTCATTGGTAATACCTGGTAATAGTAAGATATGTTTGAATTATTTGTTACAGAACAGTTACTTGCTCCCCAATATTTGGGATGGCTTTGGCAAGGTTTCCTGATTACATTGTGGATATCCGCTTGTACCGTTATCGCTTCCACCTTGCTAGGGTTTGTACTGGCTGCTGCTCGTGACAGCCAATTGAAAATTCTCCGTTGGCTGGTAACCGCTTACACCACGCTATTTCGCAATACGCCTTTGCTGGTGCAACTGTTTTTCTGGTATTTCGCCTCAGGGCAGATACTGCCGCAAGAGGTGATGTTTTGGCTGAATACACCCCATGAAATCAATCTGTTAGGTCTATCATTGGCCTGGCCTTCATTCGAATTTTTGGCTGGATTTATTGGTTTGACTCTCTATTCAGCGCCATTCGTGGCGGAAGAGCTACGCGCCGGTATTCAGGGTATAGGGCGCGGGCAAAAATATGCAGCTCATGCACTGGGACTCACTGGCTGGCAAGCAATGCGTTATGTGGTATTGCCACAAGCGTTGAAAATCGCAACGCCGCCATTGCTAGGGCAATATATGAATATTGTGAAAAACTCGTCACTGACAATGGCAATTGGCGTGGCTGAGTTGTCATATGCTTCCCGTCAAGTAGAAACCGAAACATTAAAAACGTTTGAAGCATTCGGTGTTGCAACGGTGTTGTATATCGCCACCATTGCCGTCATGGAAGGTTGGGGACAATGGCGTCAACAACAAGCTATAACGAGAGGACATTAGAATGGATTTTTCGGTCATTGCAGAAAACTGGCGCTATCTACTGTTAGGTACATTTCCTGATGGTCCTCTTGAAGGGGCGGCGTTGACATTGGTTATTAGCCTGATAGCCGGGACGATTTCTATTGTATTGGGTACAGTTGCCGGTATTGCTTTGGCAATGCTGAAAGGATTTTGGGTTAACCTGTTAGCTGCGGTATTGGGCTTTTTCCGTGCAATTCCAGTCATTATGCTGATTTTCTGGACTTACTTCCTGTTGCCGGTGATGCTGGGTATGGAAATTCCAGAAATTACCACGGTGGTTTGCGCTCTGGCGTTGATCACATCGGCTTATTTGGCTCATGGGGTAAAAGCGGGGATTATTGCGATTGGAGCCGGTCAGTGGCAAGCAGGGCTATCATTAGGTTTTAACCGTTGGCAGGTACTTTGGTACATTGTATTGCCACAAGCGTTGCGTATGATGGTGCCTTCCTTTATTAATCAGTGGATTGCGCTGATAAAAGATACCTCTCTGGCTTATATTGTTGGCGTGGCGGAATTATCATTTCTGGCAACTCAGGTTAATAACCGCAGCATGGTTTACCCGACAGAAGTCTTTTTATTTGTCGCGTTAATTTATTTCGTGATGTGTTTGGCATTGGAATTGACAGCAAACTATCTTGTTCGCCGATTTACTCTACAGCGTAGGAAAATATCGTTTTTCCGTTTCTGGCGGAAAGAAAAATTAGTTTTGGCTCCCCAATATTAGTTTTTCTCTTTACTTAATTATCTTTATCTAAGGCATAATCTCCCTATTTTAACGATAGGGGGATTTTTAATTTTAATTAGCAACTTTATGAGAATAAGGAAAGAATATTAAAATAACAGAATAAATAATCTTTTTAGATAATATGATGGTAATTAGCCTTTAAAATAAGTAAAATATTACGATAACTCTGATCTTTCTTCTGACTTGATATACTTATATTCTCTGTCTTTTGTTCTCCGTTCTCCGTTCTCCGTTCTCCGTTCTCTGTCTGTTATACGAAAGATCGAAAATTTCGCAATTTTTTGGAACAGATAACTCATGAATATGTCGATTCCCGGCCCTGAAAACACTCAGGGCTTGCTTGAATGTGTGTTTAATCAACCGACTGAGAAAGATCCTAGCATTCAATGCTAGGATCATTCTGATTTAAGGGAGTTGAACAAGTAAGGATTTTACTTGCTCTGTATCTTCTGGATGTAATTGAAGATATTTCTCACAGGCTAGTTTTACATATTTGAAACAGGTTGCTTCGCTTACAATTATTGTTGGTGCTTGTTCTGGTGGATAGCCCCATGTAAACTCAACCCCTTCAAAATGTTCTTCTTCAAAAAAACTATTCATATCTGGAAAATTACAGTAGGCACCATCTGTAGAAAAACCATGTCTTTTTATAATATTTTCTATAACATCATAAAAATAATTTTTCCCCTTTTGGTACATCACATCAAAATAACCTTTCAGAATCCACTCAGGATTACTTTCATCATATGGTTGACCAAATAATTTTTGCTTCATTGTTATTTTCTTGTTACTAGTAAATATTTCAGTTAATGGGCATTGTGACATTTTTTGAATTACAGAATGAACTGTACCAGCAGGTAATAATGTCTCCTTTATTGTATTCCCATCATCAACACTTCAAATTAGGCAATCATTTTGGCTTGTTTTCATAAAGTAAATATAATAGCCATTATCCCCCATTGCAGTACAGGTCATATCAAACAAGCCATCAATAAGATCTTCTCCTTCTCCTGTAAAATAACTTTCTGCATTTCTGTATAAGGTAATAGGATCAAAGGGAATATCATTACATGCCAACTCATCTATTTTCATATTTGAGTAAAAGTCAATTGTTGTTCTTAATTCGAAAACATCAACAATGTCAAATTGAAGAGAAAATAAAAATGGATCACCATAAATCATTTTAGTTTCACTCCTAGATTTTTCTGAATATCACTTGGCACCTGTTTGCTTGTTAAGGCATTGTTAATATCTCCGGAGCTGCCATTCCAAATAACCCCAACTGTAGTTGGGGTTATATATGGAGACTATATTACAATGATATATAATATTTTTTTATATTGGAAATTATTTCTTTAACTTCATCTTTATAAATTTTTGTTTCATAGAAATCAGGTTTAGGAATATCTTCCCAGTAACCACAACCATTATTATCATATCTTAAGATACGTCGTTTTGCTCCGATGATTCTAACAATATCATCGTAAGATACAGCAAATACAGAACTACCAAAATCATCAATATTCTCTGTTGAAGCTTTATAAATATATGACGATTCAAAATCTTCTGGCACATCTAGGTTACTATCTACCAGATTAGGAGATATCATACCTAACATCGTGTTAAATGCTTCTTTAATTTCTTTATCAAATAGCTCTTTATTTTCAGGAAAAGAAACTAATGCATTTTTTTCATCTAAAGAAAAAACATCCACATTTAATGTTGCGGTAGTTAGTTCATCAGGGAACATTTTCCCATTAATATAAAAATGGAATAACCCATTTTTAAATGAACTATCACTCCAATAGGGAATATATTCTACTAATATCGCAAAACGATATGGATCACCAAAAATCATAATTTCTATCTCCATTTACCAGGTAAACCAAAATTTTTCTTTACATCATTAGGAATTTCTTGTCTGTCTAATGGATTTTTTTGATCTCCAGTACTACCAGACCAATGCCATGTACCATCATTACTGTAAGAAAAGCGATGAACATTTTTTT
This sequence comes from Photorhabdus laumondii subsp. laumondii, assembly GCF_003343245.1. NCBI lineage: Bacteria > Pseudomonadati > Pseudomonadota > Gammaproteobacteria > Enterobacterales > Morganellaceae > Photorhabdus > Photorhabdus laumondii. The sequence continues at coordinate 230,474 of NZ_CP024901.1, forward strand.
CAGAATCAATGGAATATCTTTGCTTTTCTTTAGAAGCAGAAGAAATAGAATGACTAAATAAATCCACCGAGCCCTTAGGTTCAATTCCTGCATTGGGTCGATTACCTTGCTGACCAAGAGTGTGTTTAGGGTTTGATTTGTAAGTTAGCCCATTAGAAGCGACTATTGGCTCCAGTACTGGTATTGCGCTTCCTCTGTGTTTCCCAACAATCGAAGCAACCGAAGCTTTACCGCCGATGGCACCACCAATACCGGCAGATTCTACCGCCTCTTTGGCTATCAGTGCACCTTTTTCCCAAGCTGGCAACGAGTTATACAACAGCCCTAAATCGTTCTGGTTTTCTGTCGTCACAAACTGACTGATACGATGGGAATCTTCTTCTGATAAGCCAAACATCCATCTCAGACCACTGATGGCATCCGCTGTTTTTATTCCTCCTTCCATTTCAGCCTGATAGGTCAGTGTGCATAACCCACCGTTCCCGGCACAGTGAGACAACATTTCTGCCCGTTGTGTAGCGCTCAGTTTGTTGTATTTGTTCCAGATTGCTTCGGTAGGCGTTCCTTGCTTATTGGCTTCCTGGAGTTCTCTGACCAGATTGTAGGCATTCATGGAGTTCAGGTGGTTAAAGAGAATAACAATTTCCCCGGCATTAGCTCCACTGTTAGCCCCTTTGGCGCTGTTGGTCGCAATGGCCCCTGCGACGCTGCCAATGATTTTGCCACCTGCCTGAATTTTCATTGGATCATTGAATGTTTTATCCAATGTTATCGCGGCCAGTTCTGCGGCTAATGCTCCAGCCGCCGCCCCTTTGGCATCACCGCCGCCAATTTCCGCAGCAAGAGCAGAAACCGCCGCATGGCTGATAGCTTTTCCGGGTAAATCTAACACCTGACCGTTAGCCCCAATCAACCCGGCACCTTCGGCGTTAATCTGGCTGCCAATATTGGCAAGTAATGCGGTAGTAAAATTGTCCTTAAAACTACCGCCATTGATGGCTGTACCAAGGCTGGAACTGATAATGGATTGACCCGCTACCCGTTGAGCCACTTTGCTCCAGTCGCCATGGCTCAGTTTAGGTAATGTCGCTTTTGCCGGGTCAATTTGAGCGCCATTGGCGGCTTTATCCCATCCCATGACGTTATCAAAACCCGCCAGTGCGCCACCAAGCGCCATTGAGGTAACGGTTGATTTAACGGTATCGCTGCTACCCAACACTTTTAGTGCTTTGGATAGATCACCCTGATTATCCACAATAGCAACCGCCGCCTGTGCCGTCAGTGATGACATTCCTGCGGTTAATGCCCCACCCGCAACGCTATTACCCGCATAAGATGCGACAGATGCCGCCAGAGAACTGCCTGCGGTTGCTGCCGCTGCCGCAATCGCAATCACCGCAGAAACCACCGGGTTTAAATGCTGGCTTTTGTGATCCCAACTGTCATAAGCATCCTTCACCACATTCCACTGGGTATCTTTATTTTCGTTGAGTCCTTTCAGCCAGGCGGTCTCCGGTGTATTCCCCAATACAGTCAGGACATTTTGTAATGACTGACCATTTTTCGCTTTGATATCCGCGCTGACACCTTTAGCCGCTTCTACGGTCAGTTTTCCGCCAATATGAATAGAGGGAAGAACCCACTTATCTTCGGTATAACCTTTATCCCTTTGCTTAATATAAAAGCCTTTGGAATAGGTAATAGTCTGTTCAAAAGCGGTATTTTTTACCGCTTTAAAATTGACTTTACCGTGAGTGCTGGTCAATTTGGCGTTTTTATTAGTGGCAATTTGACTGGCTTCGTAAGTGCTGTCATCCCGACTTAACAGATTAATATCACCACCCGCGGTAAATTCAGTGACTTTATTAGTGACATCATGACGGGTACGTTTAGCGGTTTTCTTCCTGCCATACCAATTACGACTTGTCTCTGTGTTCTCATAATGGTTAGATTCTTCCATCGCCTGAGCGTACAGATAGCCACCTTTCGCCGCGATATCCATTGCCCCTTTGGCCGCCAGTTTAGTGGCCTGAAAAAGAATACTGCCGTTTGAAAGCACGGTTAGCACACCACCACTGGTTAATTCAGTACTTTGTTGAGTATAGGTTTCTGTGATGCTGTTATCTTTGAAATAATCAGCGCGATCTTTGTAGAAGTGATTCCGAGCCGATTCGAAACGTATATCACCACCAGAGGTAATCGTTATATCACCATCAGAAAGTAACTTTGAACCCACAGTGGTAATGGCTCCATTGGCAGCCATTGTCAGCTTTTTAGTACCACGGATTTGTGTGCCATAATTTCTGTCATCTTTATGTTCATCATAATGCTCAGGTCTGTCATCGTCATTGTAAGCAATAGCAGAGTAAAGCAGGGGCAGGAGTGTGATATTCCTTCCAGAGGACAATAATACGTTACCGTTTGCCTGTATCTGAACCGCCTTTCCGTTAATATCTGTACCGCTGATGACACTGATATTATTCCCTGCGGTTAATTGGCTGCTTAATTCTCCTGAACGTGATGAAGGGAATAATTTACTCAGTGAAGGAGATAATTCACGGGGAGCCAGATCAATACTTTTTGCAGAAGTTAAATTGATGTCTTTTTCTGCGGAGAAACGAATACTCTTAGCCGATAAATTTCCACCGGCATTAATCACAATAGAACTTTTTGCATCCAGCTTACCCACTTTAGATAACATGTTATTAAAAAGTTCTTGTTCTTTAATGAAAGAGATAATACTGCCAATTCGTTTATGTGATAATAGCACCGCATTGTTATTATCAATGGTGATATCATTATTTGCCGTTAAAGTAATATTATCACTTTTAGTTAAAAATATGTCCCGAAAAATAATATTCTTACCTGCGTTTAGCAATAAATCACCTGTTGCCTCAATGCGGCTGATTATTCTATTACCATCATGGTTGAAATATCCGACAGTCTCATTGCTTTGCAATTTCAAATCAGCATTACGGCTAATAACAGTAATGTTTTTTCCCTTGATTTTACTCTGCAATACATCAATATTATTAGCGGCGATCATGGATACATCACCACCCGAAATAACTTCCCCGGTGTTTAATGTAACAGCGTCAGTTGCTAAAATCGTGATGTTGTTATTAGCTTTGATAATATTATTGTTGTTGATTTTCCCTGAATTTAAGACAATATTTTTAGCAGATAACGCATCATAACCCCCTGCAACGGTGATTTGGGACATTTCATTGATGTCATAAGGGGGTGGTGTGCGAATATTAATATTATCTTTAAAATCAGCGACAAGATTACCGGCAGCAACAACACTGGCGGGTTCAATAATATTGCTTTCATCCTCCCATGTTTTAACGTTTCCTGATCTGTCAAAGTCTGTCCTGATATATACGTCGCCACGGGAAGACACACTACCTTCGGTTTCCTTCTCAGTATATACAATATAATTATTTAGCACGCCGGTTATTTTGCTTTCATTAATAAAATTAATTCCTGTTAAGAAAATATCTTTTCCGGCACTCATCTTACTGACAAAATTCAATAACTCATCACTGTTGATATAAATGCTCTTTCCAGATGCTATCACTCCAGGTTGCTTACTGTCAGAATTGATGGTTTCAGTTCTGGCGTGATTTATATGAATTCCCCCATCTGTAGTATTATCTCTACCAAAATCAACACGCCCAAACCATTTATCAGGAAGTGGAGTGATTAATGCAGCTTCATGAATAACCGGGTCTCCAAAATCACAGGTTTTCGTTTCATTAATAATCAGGTTTTTATCTGTTGAATCTGGTATTAACTCCTTGTTTTTAACAACAAAAACATCACGTGTATTATTAAGTTTTTGGGTCCTGACAACCAAATCCCCCTTTACCGTCTTTATCGTCGCAGATTTATTCTCAATCAGATGACCTTTATTCCCCTGAGCATCTTTCTGTATCCACATATTATTATTGGCTTGCAGAAGTGCTTTATCACCGTTATTTCGCACGGTATCGCCAAATATTCGAATATCCCGGCCAGCAGTCACGCTTCCTTTATTATCCAGCGTGGTATTTTCCAGAATAATATCCCGTCCCGCCTGCACGTTAATATTGGGCGCAATATGGGTTTCTTTGCCAATAACATTCAGGTCCGTTTTAGCCTTAATATTGCCCAGTTCAATTTTGCCATTGGCGTTTAAAGTAATATCACGCTGGTCACTGATTAAATTTTTCAGATTAACACCAACGCCCTCTTCAGTGGCAACCAGTCGGATTTTATTGGCATACATGCCACCTAATGCTTTGGTATCAACGGCTAATTGGGGTTTAGCGCCTTCACCAGCGACAGGTTTAACTGTGCCGTCTTTTAAACTGATTCGGTTAGCGCCTTGTGTCAGAGACAGGTTATTGGCCTGAATTTTTCCATTTAATTCCGTTGCCCGGCTGATAATATCGACATAATCCGTCGCCTTGCCATCTAACCCTTTACCGCCAATGGTGATTTGGCCTGTTTTAACTTCCAATGCTTCCAACGCACCCTGTTTATCAAATTGCGGTTTACCCGTGGTCAGTGTTGCACTCGAAGTATTAATAAAGCCACAGCCATCACAAGTAATGCCGTTGGGGTTGGCAATCATTACATTGGCTTTATTGCCGAAAATCTCCAATTGGCCTTGCAGGTTAGATTGTCCGCTGCCGGTCACTTCATTAATAATCAGTTCCGCCGCTTTTCCATGCAGATTAGGGTTAGCGTTAAGTTGCCCCGCCAGTTGTGATTGAGCCGCTTGCGTGGCGTTATTGAGTACAGCGCCTTGAGTATCGACATTGAACGCTTTATAGGTGTTGTGGGATATCCCCGCGTCATTCGGCGTGGCAATATTGACAACCGGAACGTTGCTTTGGTTTTGTACCTGCGTATGGTTATTGTCCGGTGTGATCCCCGCAGCAATCGCCGGGTGTAGCGGCTGAATTGCCGTCAGGTAAATTAAAAGATAACTCGTGCCTCTCGCCACCGAGTTGTTGCGTTTACTCATCGTACTATCCCTTTTGTTTAATTTAAGTGTTAAAAAGTCAGTGATACTGACCAATAAGCGACCCAGTGATCCGGTTTTAGGTGATCAGGGTGAATGAGGGGTTTCCCAATAGTGATGGTCTGGTTGAATCTAGGGTGAGTCAGTGATAAGCCCAGAGCCGTACCGGTGACATTGCCGCCCTCGATTTGTCCGGTTTTTTCCTGTAACCAGCCAGTATCCAGCGCTCCGGTTAAAGTGAGCTCGCTTGGGATAGGCAGTTCTGATATCCGCCAGTTCAGCTCGTTGCGCCAATATCCGCCGCGGTTGCCGGTGAGATATTGCTCTTTGAATCCCCGAACGGAATATTGTCCCCCCAGTGAGAGACGTTCGCTGGCGTAAAGGTTGTCTGGCGTGGTCTGGCCGTAAATCGATGAGAGGTAATAAACGGAGTCTGTGACAGGCATGAAATAGCTGGCGCTCAGACTGAGTTTGCGAAATTGACTACGCGGCGCATCGGAGAAACGCGGATCATCTTTGGTGGCACCAAATGTTTGTAAACCGTGGCTGACCATCGGGTTAAAGGTGACATAGCTCCCCGCCAGCACGGTGCTGTAATTAACGCCGAGGTTGATGGTGCTCAGTGTCGGGCTGCTGATGGATAATGTCTCTCCCGCCAGTAAATTGGTGGTTCGACGGCGTGTCAGCCCCATATCCAATGCCAGCTTCTGCTCTCCATCACGATATAACGTCCGGTTTACTGCCAGCCGGTGAGTCTGGCTGTCACCTGTGTAGCGATAGGTTTGTGAACATGCCGGGATATTCTGAAAAGAGTCATTCCATGCATATTGATAACTGAATAACCAGTAACCGTAAGGAACCGTCACATTGGCGGAGAGGCTACGGCTTTGATGGCTATTGCGGAAGTCACTGTTGCGGCTGGCAGATAATGACCACTGGTCAGCAAGGTGTAATGGATTATCCAAATTTATGCTGGCATTGATTTGCTCGGTGCCGGTACTTTTTTGACCACTATTATCAGCCCCCAAACTGGCACTAACGGGTAAGCGAATCGACGTTCGTTTTAAGATAACCGTGGAATAACCCGGTTGTTTGCCCGGCTGAATATCAATGGTCATTTGTTGGGAAGGCAGGCGGTTCAAACGTTCCATGCCTTGTTCAATATCTCGCAGGTTAAGCGTTTTACCCACTATGCTCGGAAAAACCATTTTCAACGAGAGAGGTGTTTCTCCGTCCAGACTGACGGATTCAACTTTGCCTTCATTGACCGTAATAATGAGAATACCGGAGGATAAATCCTGTGCGTTGAGTCCGGCCCGGGAAGTGACATAACCCCGTTCAATATAGGCATTAGTGGTTTGTCGTACCAATGTATTAATGTCCTGCAAAGATAAGCAGTGGGATAAATAAGGGTGTATTAAGTGCTGTTTGATCGGTAGAGGCAGGCTTTTGGCACCGTCAAATTCAATCCGGTGAATGGTGTGGCAGATAGATTCTGCTGTACCCGGCGCTACATCAGGGGATGGAGATAAGGTGATGTTGTTGCGCAGCGTTTCCCGTTGCTGCTCGGCTTGTTGCAACAATGCTTTTTGTTGTTGCGTGATGGTTTCTTGATCCGCAGGGCTGATCGATGTTGAAGCATAGACCAGTTCGGAGATTGTCAGCAGGATAAGCCCTGTCAGGCGTCGGTGATAAAGAAAACGGCTTCCCATAAATAATCTTGATAGTTTAATAATAACATTAATAAACTATTCTAATGAGGGATTATTTTCTTGTCTGAATGAATAGTATGAAATGTGATCGAGATCGGTTATTTAATCCTGCTAATGGGGAATCTGATATATTAAACTCCGCAAAGTGGTGATAGGGATGGAGATATTATCTCCTTACTCCAACCCGGGTTCTTTTAACTTCTGTGTAATAGTATTGCGTTCCCAACCAAGCAATCGTGCAGTATCTGCGCGAGTATTATCTGACAGCTGCGCTACGTAATGGAAATGTACAAGTCATCATGCAGGATGATGCTAAGTTAGCCGGTCTATTGGCTAATAGCGTATGAAATGTTGAAAGCCGGTTAAATCGGCTTTCAACTTGCAGAGAAAGCTATTGATATTTCTCCGGTGACACAAAACCTACACAAACCAATATTGGCTTAGTTTCAGGTTCAGGCTGGAAAAGGAATTCCTCCGTGCTACTTATTCTTAATTTTGGCCAGTATTGCAGAACGCTGTGAAAATCTTCCTGTTCACAAGTTTTACCTTTTTCGCCTACCAAAATAGCACCGCTACGTACAATATCGCTTGCTTTAACATGGCGGTTGTAGATATTGGGTGCCTGCTTTCCCGGTATCCAAGGTTGGATAGTCTCTGGCTGACTTGGCGCGTAGACAGTCAGCCACTGATGTAAGTATTCGCCCCCGACATAATGGAGCGGTGTCGAATAGTGTTGATGCCAGCGTTGTTCCAGTTGCCAAGAAAAGTCTTTAATACCTTCGAATTTATGGCCGGCACCGCGAACATTGGCTGCCATAATCAGTACATATCCCATCAAAATCAATACCGCAACGACAATCAACCCTCTCAAAGTGCTGCGTAATGATTTTTGTGGAAATCGGGTAATAGAACCGACCAACAGCGCTGATGAAACAGACATAAAGGGGTGCAGCCATTCTGTCATTCTTCCGCCTTGATTGAATGAGAACCAGCAGTAGATAATCAGTAATGGCAACAAGATGATAATGTTTACCAATCGGTTCGGTTGCTCTTTCGGCCAGCTAATACGGCCGCCAAGCTGATAAATAATAATGCCAACGATAATCAGTGGATAAAATACTGATAATAACGATCGGGTGGTCTGTAAATTAAACCCGCTATCTATTTGTGAATTTACCCATTTGAAGGCGGCAAAATCATTATTCCACAGCCACCAGAAGTTAGGCAGGACCAGCACAAACCAGATAACCAGTGCGAGATAAAGCGCGGGTTGGCGGTAACATTGGCGAATTTTAGGTACAAACAGGGTCAATAGAAAAACTGAACCAACCAATGCCAATGTGGAATATTTTCCCATTGTTGCCAGCCCGGAACTAAGGGCAAACGCCAACCACCAATGTGGATTGTCATATACGGCTCGTAGAAAGAACAACATAATCCACGGCCAGAGCATAATTAGCAGATAATTATCGTTATATGGGATAATATCGAAGTTAATAATACCAGACAGATTCAATGTCAGCATGGCGAGCCATGCCAGCTCTTTTTTTCCTGTCAGTCGAAATGCCAGATGCCATACACCGAGCATGCTAATCGCGATAGCAATAAAGTGAATGAAATACCAGTAAAAACTCAATGAAACACCGCTTATATGGATAGCAGGCAGCATCATTACACCCACTAACCACGGATTTTTAGGTGAACCCCATTCGCCGTTTTTTCCCCAGTTCAATGCTTCGACGGCATCATAAGGGACGGTTGGGTCGAATGAATAACTCACTATCATCCATAACAAAGCATAACCAACTACCCACAAGTAAACGGATTTATAGCAAGAAGTATCAAAAATAGGCATATCGATTTATCATTTATTGAAAGCTAAGAGTAATAGAATATTTGTTGATGGTTAAACCATGCATGAATGATAAGAGATTTTTGGCTATTTTTTTTAAAAGATAAAGAGTTATTCACGGCGCTTTTCTATACGTGCAGTTTCTGCTAGATTCCGGCGCAGCAATACCCTGATAAACCAAACTGAGTAACAGGCTATGAACCCGTTAAAGAAAAAAGCACCAGCCAAAGTATCCGCTAGTAAACAGAAAAGAAAAAACCGCGAAGAATTGAATGCGGAAGGGCGTGCACGTAAGCGTGAGAAAAAACATCGTGGCAATCCGCCCGGTAACCGCAATCAGGAACAGAGCGGTGATAAACATCCGTCAGGCAAACAGCAACGTGATCCACGTCTTGGTAGTAAAGTGCCTGTTCCGCTGATCGTCGGGGAACAACCGACAAAACCTGTCGTTGCTAATAAAGTCGAGACAAAACCACGTCTGTCGCCACAGGAAGAGTTAGCAATGTTGGAAAACGACGATCGTCTGGATGCATTGTTAGAGCGTCTGGAAAATGGCGAAAGTCTGTCTAAAGAAGAGCATGCTTATGTTGACACTACGCTGGATCGGATTGACGCTCTGATGGAAGAGTTAGGTATTAAACTGGATGAGGAAGAGCGTGAAGAAGAGAAGCAGGATGACATTATGCAACTGCTGAAAGGTAACTAATTTAATCTCTCATGATCAGAGGCGGGTTGATCCTAATAACCATACTAATAGTATGTTATTTGTTATGGTTATTGGGTAAACTGTGGCGATTATCGCGGCGTAAAACCCGGCTGCGCGGAGCCACCATAGCGCAACATATTAAGCATATGAAAGTGTTACGTTTTGATGGGCAAAAACATCGGAAGGAATGAGCATGTCTGAGCAAGCCATCGTTTGGGATCTGCCTTTGATCCAGAAATACAATTATTCCGGCCCTCGTTATACTTCGTATCCGACGGCATTGGAATTCAATCAACAGTATGATAATGCAGCATTTATCCAGGCTGCTGCCCGTTACCCTGAACGACCGCTTTCTCTCTACCTCCATATTCCGTTTTGCCATAAGCTCTGTTATTTCTGTGGTTGTAATAAATTGGTCACTCGTCGAAAGCATAAGGCGGATGAATATTTGCAATGGCTTGAACGGGAAATTCGTGGCCGGGCAAAGTTGTTTTCTGGTCGTAAAGTGAGTCAGATGCATTGGGGCGGTGGTACGCCAACTTATCTTAATAAAAACCAAATCAGTAAATTGATGGGATTGTTGCGTCACCATTTTGATTTTCTGCCAGATGCTGAAATTTCTATTGAAATTGACCCACGTGAAATTGAACTGGATATGATTGATCACCTGCGTAGTGAAGGTTTTAACCGTCTGAGCATGGGCGTGCAGGATTTCAATAAAGAAGTACAGCATTTGGTGAACCGTGAACAGGATGAAGAGTTTATCTTTGCTTTGGTAGCTCGTGCCCGCGAAACGGGTTTTAATTCCACCAGTATTGATCTGATTTATGGCTTGCCGAAACAGACACCAGAAAGTTTTGCTTTCACTCTGGAACGAGTATTAGCGTTATCACCGGATAGAATGAGTGTTTTCAATTATGCTCATTTGCCGAGTTTATTTGCTGCTCAACGTAAAATTAAGGAACATGATTTACCGAGTGCTGAACAAAAGCTGGATATATTGCAAGAAACAATCGCAACGCTGACAAGTAATGGCTATCAATTTATCGGCATGGACCATTTTGCTCGCCCGGATGACGAACTGGCGGTGGCTCAGCGGGAAGGGAAATTACATCGCAATTTTCAGGGTTATACCACTCAGGAAGAGTGTGACCTGCTAGGCTTGGGAGTTTCTGCTATCAGTATGTTGGGCGATAGCTATTCTCAAAATCAAAAAGAGTTAAAAACCTATTATGCGGAATTAGAAAAACAGGAGCATGCTTTATGGCGTGGTTTAACGCTGTCCCAAGATGATTGTATTCGTCGTGATGTTATTAAAGCGCTAATCTGTAATTTTCGTCTAAATTTTATCGATATTGAGCAGCAATATGAGCTGAGTTTTACCCGCTATTTCGCCGAAGATTTGCAATTATTAACGCCACTGGTTGACGATGGACTGGTTGAAGTGAATGAGAAACAGATCTGGGTAACGCCGCGAGGCCGGTTACTGATTCGTAATATCTGTATGTGTTTTGATATTTATTTGCGCCAACAGGTTCGCCAGCATCAGTTTTCAAGGGTGATTTGATTGTTCAGAGCATGGTTTTTAAATAAAAAGGTTTTAACCTCGTTAAAGTCTTTTTATTTTACATTTGAATATCCGGTTTTACGGTTTTCATTTAACCTCATTTACCTAATATCTGTTTAAATAAAATGGCAATTACACAATTTAAATTACAGTCTCAAAGAAAAAAACGTTATTTTCAACGAGGTTTGTCAGCGGTCTGAGCTAAGCGTATATGCTTAGCTTTTTTTTCTTTCACTTAAATATGTAAGAACAAGAAATAGAACGACAATTACAATACTTCCTATTAAAGATGCAATCCACCATTCATCGGGGAAGAAATACACTGATACAATCCCACATATAAAAATGGCTATAACGGGCATATTTGACCACAATAATTCTTTAATAAATACATAAAAAAGATTTTTGAACCACCTTTTGCTAAATATTTTATTTTTCATATATAAATTCAATCATCCATCATATGTGCAAGTACGCGAGCAACTTCTTCTTCGCTGACCTGCTGATTCCTAAAAGTCTGATGTATTATATTTCAGGCTTTTGGTGAGTACGCAATAAACCAAGACAACAATAACCGGCCAAATAAGAATAAGGATTGAAGTCCACAATGACCAATGCCATACATTTACCACCAAAACTAAGCTACATATAAAAATAGCAATAATAAGAGGCAAAAACTTAACAAGTAGACAAAAAACGTAAAGAGATGCGATAACAGCGGCCACTTTGGCTGGAATCTTCCACAATCCAAAGTAATCATGGAAAATATAAAAATTGATCGATAACACTTGTATCATACCAACGAAAAGAGAATAAAACAGAATAATCGCCACAATAATCCGGCACCACTTCATCATCTTAAACCAACCTTTTAATTACTAGTTTGAATATAAATCACAACAGAGATTGTGATTTTTTTAAATTAAGTTCTTGCTCACTTGGTAAGGTAATAACGGTAGCTTGAAATATTGCGTATTTTTTCGAGTTTCAGGCTGCTTGCCAGAATACGCTTGCATTGACGCAATATGTTGTCATATGGCCGAGCCTTACAACCTCAATCCAGCGATCTTCTTTGAGTATTTTTACTGCGCGTTACAGACGCTCAAGATACCTCCATATTCGGTCAGAGTTAAATCGCTACATGTTCCTGCGTTGGTTGTGTGTCCTACATTCTCAATTAGGTATATCAGGATTTCTGAGGTTACTGAGTTTCTCCTTATCAAGAAGCGCTATTCTTTTAGATACGCTCTGTTCACTTGGACAAAATTGTCGTTTTCAATTGGAGGGTGATAGATACTGCTCAATCTTGCCTTTTGTCGATTCTATTATCTCGATTGATCGTAAATTAATCACGTTTGATACTGGTTTTATCAGATAAAATACAGCCAGTCAATCAGTTATGACGATCCCTAACTTGCCGAATTGTTGACACGGCATTCTGTATTGGTCAGCCTTATCTGGTTAAATTTTTTAAAATCGGATTATACGGTTGATGCTATTATTGTTCAGGTTCATAATTGGGAAAATTTTTACACCGGTTTATAAGGTGGTACGTAATGGGCCAAGAGGCATACGAAGCTATTCAGGAAAAGCGCCTAAAGCCTTGGAAAGGTGAAGAGGAAGTTCGATACATTTGGATGAAGGCGATAGAAGATGCTACTGGATTTCATTTGAATGCTAAGCGCGGGCGTAAAGACTCAAGCCATAATCACGTAATCATTGAATTCAAAGCGCCGGGTTTGTTTCGTGGCAAGAAGGAGAGCGCTGGCTTCAAAAATGCCATAGAAGAACGACTTCTGCCATATATACAGTGTGAGTCAACGAAAACAGGAATTCCCGAATCTGATTTCATTGGAATAGCTATTGACGGTGAGCACATTTGTTTTGCTCAGGTCCATGGTGATCAGATTCATACTCAACACTTGATTCCCTTTTCAACCTATGCGGTCGATTTGGTGATTGACGCTTTTGTCTCCGATACGCGAAAAGCCTTAACAACTGAGAACCTATTAGCCGATTTTGGACATGGGTCAGCAAATGCCCGTGAATTTATGCAAGCTATGTCTGATGGTTTGCTTTACTACTTAAAACAGCAAGGCAACAACAAAGTTAAAATGCTTTTTGAGGAGTGGAGAACTTTGTACGGCCAAGTTGCTGATATGTCGATTTCACAAACAGAGGCTATTAACAAAGAGATTGCATTTATCTGGAATGGTTGGCCGGAAGATTCTACATCCGCACGGCTATTTGTCATTCATACTTACAATTCGATTCTCATCAAACTGTTAGCTGCCGAGATTGTATCAGCACACGGATTAACATCATCGACTCAACCTGCTCAGAGTATGTCGGCGCAAAAAGATGATGATGAGCTGGTTAATTATTTGGACTACTCTGTCGAGAAATCGGCCATTTTCAGGGAAGCGGGCATTAACGGTTTTGTCGAAGAGGCTATTTTTAGCTGGTATATTGGCCTTGCTAGAAACAAGGTTGTTCCGGCGTTACTACCTTCCTTGAGGCGGTTGCTTTCGGTTCTATCGTTATATCGGCTTGATCATTTATCTAGGACAAGGGATGTTTTGCGAGATCTATACCAAGGTCTTGTTCCTGGCAAACTCCGGCAGAGCCTTGGTGAATTCTACACCCCAGATTGGTTAGTTGATTTTACGCTTCAGAGAGCTGCTGACGACACATTATTGGAGCAGCGTGTGTTAGATCCTACCTGTGGATCTGGGGCATTCTTACTGGCGGTGATCCGTAAAAAGCGTGAGCTGGCGGCAATACAAGGATGGAGTGTGTCTAAGGTCATCAAAAACCTATGTGATAGTGTATGGGGTTTTGATTTGAACCCGCTTGCTGTTCAGACTGCTCGTGTAAATTTCCTGATGGAAATTGCAGACCTTCTCGCTGCATGCCCAGGAATGGATATTGAGGTTCCTGTACTAATGGCTGATGCCATTTATTCACCTGCGGAGATCCCCTCTGGAAAAAATAGAGTTGTTGAATACAACATCGGAAGTCAGGTAGCCAAACTGAATATTCACTTGCCTGTTGAGTTAGCCTTAAACAGGGAACGTCTCGATTTTGTTTTTGAACGAATGGGCAAAGACGTTGTGCAGGGATTAGAGTTTGATAAATCCAGTCAAAAACTGATAGCAGCAAGTATAGTCACCCAAGAAGAGTTATTAAACTGGTACAAGCCACTCCGACACACCTATGATCAAGTGTTAAATCTACACAGAAAGCAATGGAACGGTATTTGGTTCCGGATTGTCAGGAACTTCTTCTGGTCAGCGGCAGCAGGTAAATTTGATTTAGTTATTGGCAATCCTCCTTGGGTTAGATGGTCAAAGCTACCTGACCTTTATCGTGAACGTGTTAAACCAACGTGTGAAGACTATGGTATTTTTTCTAAGACCAAGCGTCATGGTGGGAATGAACTTGATATATCTGCCATGATAACCTACACAGTCTCCGACAAATGGCTGGATATAGGTGGCAAACTAGCGTTTGTCATCACTGGCACACTTTTTAAGAACCCATCGTCAGCAGGTTTTAGAACATTTAAATTAGATTCACAGCGAGAGGATTCTCTTTATCTTCAACCATTGTCTGTTGATGACATGAAGGAATTGAAACCATTTGAAGATGCAAGCAATCACACGTCTGTTGCTCTGTTTCGAAAATCCATCGTCTCTGTACAATACCCCGTGGCTTACAAGGTATGGTCAGCTAATCCTGGTCACAGGAAAGCTATTAGGCCCTGCACACCTCTTGATGACGTGCTGAAAGCTATTTCTCATACGACAAAAGAAGCATTTCCGGTTGGTGATGAAGGTTCTCCGTGGGCAATTCTTGCTCCTGGGCGCTTCAACGCGATTAAATATCTATCATCACCGTGTAAATGGACTAAAGGACGGAAAGGGATCACCACGGATCTTAACGGAGTTTATTTTGTTCCAATCTTGCAAAACAACGGCGCTCTCGTTCAGATTCAAAGCCGCCCGGAGGCTGGACGGAAAGACATTGGGCCACAGAAAACTCAGTGGGTAGAGCCCAATATGCTTTATCCTTTAATTAAGGGAGCGAGTGATTTTGATGAATGTTACTTGAAACTTGATGCTCCAGATTACGATGATGTTGAACAAAGACTGTTTACGTTCGTACCAAACACAGGTATTTCAAATGCAGAGTACGAGAGTGCGGATGTACAGTTGAATTCCCCTAAGATGAAAAAAACCTTAGCATGGTTTAAAGGGTTCGAGAGACTGTTACTGGAGCGTTCTACCTATCGTCGCCAAATGAAAGGCGCTCCTTACCATGCTGTTTATAATGTTGGCGATTACACCTTCAAACCATGGAAAGTGATATGGCCAGAAATGTCCTCATCGTTTTATGCAGCGGTTGCAAGCTTTCAGAATGTACCTGTTGTTGGTGAACGTGTTTATATTCCAGATCACAAAGTATACTTTGCGTCCTTTGATAACAAAGAAACAGCATATTATTTGTGCGGATTATTGAATTCATTAACTGTTCAGGAATGGATTAACAGCCACAATGTATCCATTCAAGTTGCGGATGTATTCAAACATCTATCATTACCTAATTTTGATATTACTAACACGATGCATACTAACCTTGCAGAGCTTGTTGAAGAGGCTCATCAGTGTCACGACAAAACAGAACGCCAGAAAATTATCAAGCGAATAAAATCGGTCGCGGAGGATGTTTTGATCACCTGGAGTGTAACGCTCGTAGAATAACTGACAAAGATAAGTTGGCTATTATGGCAAACATCCTTAACTGGCCTGATTATATCGTCCTGTCTGTCTCCGAACTGGAGCATGATTACCGGGTACATGTAGGGACGGCCAACCCACCTACTCACTGCATCCACTGCAAGCATCCTGAAATCGTTGGCTTTGGCCGTCGTGATGAGGTGATCATGGATACTCCTGTCAATGGCAAGCGGACAGGGATTATACTGAATCGCCGCCGCTACCGTTGTCAAATATGTTGTAAGACGTTTATGGAACCAGTACCACACAAGGATGGTAAGCGGCAAATGACTCACCGTTTGATCCAATACATTGAGCGTGAGAGTCTACGGCGCACCTTTTCCAGCGTAGCAGAGGACGTAGGTGTGGACGAAAAGACGGTTCGTAATATATTTCACGACTCCTGCGAGAGACTGGAAAAGACCTTTAATTTTGAAATGCCTAAATGGCTGGGTATTGATGAAATCCATATCATAAAACCCCGGTGTGTTATCGCCAATATCGAGCTGCAAACCATTGTTGATATGCTTGATAACAATAACAAAGCCACTGTTATGCGCTACCTAACTAAACGAAAAGATCGCTATCAGGTGCGCTATGTCGCTATGAATATGTGGCGACCATACAGAGAAGCAGTGGCTACTATGATCCCTGACGCTACGGTTATCATAGATAAGTTTCATGTTGTCCGTATGGCGAATGAGTCACTAGAAAGAGCACTAAAGGCCATCAGAAGCGGCTTGACAGCTCAGCAGCGTCGAAGACTGATGAAAAATCACTTTGTGTTGCTGAAACGTCGCCATGAGCAGACAGATGCTGAATATATGCGATTCTCTGACTGGATACTCAACTATCCCGACTTGGGTTATGCTTACGAGTTGAAAGAGTCATTTTTCGGCATATGGGACTGCAAAAATAGGTACGAGGCACAGCAAGCCTACTATGTTTGGCTTAGACAGATAACACCTGAAATGAAGGTGTATTTTGACCCACTCGTTAAAGCTATAGATAACTGGCATGATGATGTTTTTGCTTACTTCGACCACCCGATCACTAATGCTTATATAGAGAATCTGAACAATTTGATTAGAGTGGTGAACCATGTTGGTCGTGGTTACAGTTTTGAAGCATTGCGAGCTGAAATACTGTTTACTAAGGGCTTTCAGCAGAGCAAGAACCCCCACTATCAACATCAACGGATTCCTGAGCAGGCATGCGGACCAGAGTCGGAAACGTCAATAAATTACGGTGTAGATATATCAGCACTGGTAAGAGAGATAGAAATGGGGCGATTATAGCCCTGTTTCAACCATAAAATTGGGGTATCCATAAATAGGCAATAGCCTGATTTGCGAATATATCCTTACTCCAACCCGAGTTCTTTTAACTTCCGTGTAATCGTATTGCGTCCCCAACCTAGCAATCGTGCAGCCTCTTGTTTATGGCCTTTGGTATGCTTCAGTGCACAATCAAGTAAGGTACGCTCCAATAACGGTAATGCTTCCGATAACAGATCCTGCTGACCATGTTCCAATGCAGTTGTTGCCCACTGGGCAAGTAGCTGCGACCAATTTTTCGGTATTGTATTTGTAGGTGTTGTATTTGCGGGTACGGTATTTATAGATACTGTATTTACAGATGTTGTCATACCGCTTTCGGTATTATGATGAGTTTCAAATAATTCAGATGGCAAATCTTGCACTAATACTTCCTGGCTTGCCGCCATGACCGTCAGCCAGCGGCAGATATTTTCCAACTGGCGAACATTGCCCGGCCAAGGTAAACGCATTAAGGCTATTTCTGCGTCAGGATGGAGAATCTTTGTTTCTACGCCCAATTCTTTTGCGGTCTGTTGTAGGAAATGGCGGGTCAGGCGAGGGATATCCTCTACTCTGTCACGTAAGGGCGGTAATTGCATACGAATAACATTGAGGCGGTGATAGAGATCTTCACGGAATTTGCCTTTCTGTACCAAGCGCTCTAGATCCTGATGGGTTGCCGCGATAATTCTCACATCCACTTTTACGGGAGCATACCCGCCAACTCGGTAGAACTGACCTTCCGCCAATACCCGTAACAGACGGGTCTGAATGTCCAGAGGCATATCACCAATTTCATCCAGAAACAGTGAGCCACGATTAGCCTGTTCAAACCGCCCATGACGTACTTGATTAGCGCCAGTGAAAGCCCCTTTTTCATGACCAAACAACTCTGACTCAATTAAATCTTTAGGGATAGCTGCCATGTTAAGGGCAATAAATGGCTCATTGGCCCGAGGGCTGTGACGGTGCAGCGCATGAGCCACCAGCTCTTTTCCGGTACCGGATTCGCCATTAATTAGGACGCTGATAGAGGAACGGGAGAGGCGGCCGATAATGCGGTAAACGTCCTGCATGGCAGGCGCTTCTCCTATCATGTCAGAAACGGGTGTGACAACCTGTGGACTTTTAATTGATTGATTCTGATCGCGGGAGTGACTAAGCGCTCGTTCCAGCAATGCGACGGCTTCATCAATATCAAAGGGTTTTGGTAAGTAATCAAAAGCGCCTTGTTGGTAAGCATTGACCGCAGCATCCAGATCAGAATGGGCGGTCATAATGATGACTGGCAGCAACGGGTTGCTCTGTTTGATATTATTCAGTAGGTTTAGCCCATTCATTCCCGGCATACGGATATCCGAAATCAGTACATCAGGTGTGTTTTGGGCCAGCGCGGTCAGGGCGCTATCCGCGTCGGCAAAACTGGTACATTCCATCCCCGCGTTACTTAACGCCCGTTCCAGTACCCAGCGGATTGAACTGTCATCATCGACGATCCAAATTTTTCCCTGTTGCATCGTTATCCTCTATTTCTTAATGGGTAAGTAGATAGAAAATGCTGTGTGCCCCGGCCAACTGGTAAATTCTATTTTGCCGGAGTGTTGGTCTATTAAATTACGAGCAATGGATAGACCAAGACCTGTTCCGCCTTCATGCGCACTGACCATTGGGTAAAACAAGGTATCCTGAATTTGTGGCGGGATACCTGGCCCGTTATCTTCCACGTCAATTCTGGCCGCCAGACGATAGCGCTTACCATGCAAGGTAATCTGAAAAGCAGTACGAGTGCGGAGGGTAATGGTTCCCCCCTGTTTTCCTAGCGCTTGCAAGGCATTACGGGTGATATTTAGTAGTACCTGTTCAATTTGATCAGGATAGTGGGCCAGTTCTGGCAAACTGGGATCATAATCTTTTACCAGTGTGACGTTATCCGGCATTTCCAGCGAGACTAACTGGGAAACTCGTTCAGCAACATAATGAATGCTTTGCTTAATTCGTTCACCCGGATGTTGTGGGCCAAGCAATCTGTCTACCAGATGGCGCAATCGGTCGGCTTGTTCAATAATCACCTGGGTGTATTCCTGCAAAGCAGGATCAGGCAGTGCTTTTGACAGCAATTGCGCGGCTCCTCTCAACCCACCAAGGGGGTTTTTGATTTCATGTGCCAGCCCCCGAACCAATTCCCGTGCGGCTGTCTGCTGAGCTTGTTGTACCTGCTCTTGGCTTAACCGGCGTTGACTATCCATAGGTGCCAGTTCCAGCAAGATGAACTGCTCGGAAATCGGTTGGGCACTGAGCGACATAATGTGAAAGCGGTTCTCAACCACTAATGTTACTTCGTTATCAGTAAAACTCTGGCCGCTGACCAGACTAGAATGCATCAGTTCTGTATCCAGTGAAAAATAGCTGAACAGTACTGGAAGAGGTGTACCGAATAGTTTACGGGCACTCTGAGCGAATAATTGTAGTGCTGCATGGTTGGCATAGCGGATGACGAGATCAGTATCCAGTACCAGTACACTGTTAATGAGCGAATTTAATATTTGCCCGCTATCGGGCAGATTTTCCGTTTTCATCCACACTCCTGCACTTTTTTGGTGCACTGTATCATGTTCGAGCGTAAAACCCAGTCAAAGCCTGAAATTTGGATAGCAGGAAAAGGGCCCATCCGAAGATGGGCTAAAGGTTTCACGGCAACAAAAAATGATCAGCGGAAACGGTGCTGCTAATTACACACTGTAATAGAGTTCAAACTCCAGTGGATGTGGTGTCAGACGGACACGCTCTATTTCACTGTTTTTCAAGTCAATATAAGCATCAATGGCGTCATCGGTGAATACACCGCCACGAGTCAAGAATTCACGGTCGGCATCCAGTGCTGCCAGTGCTTCATCCAGAGAAGAGGCGACAGTTGGGATCTCTTTAGCTTCTTCCGGTGGTAGGTCATACAGGTTTTTATCCATCGCATCACCCGGATGGATTTTATTGATGATGCCGTCAAGGCCAGCCATCAATTGAGCGGCGAATGCCAGATAAGGGTTAGCCGCCGGATCAGGGAAACGTACTTCAATACGGCGAGCTTTGGTGCTGGCAACAACCGGAATACGGATAGATGCCGAACGGTTACGGGCAGAGTAGGCCAGCATCACCGGGGCTTCATAGCCCGGAACCAAACGTTTATAAGAGTTGGTTGTCGGGTTGGTAAACGCGTTCAGCGCACGAGCATGTTTGATAATACCGCCAATGTAGAATAGCGCCAGTTCAGATAGACCGCCGTATTTGTCACCAGCAAACAAGTTAGTACCGTTTTTAGACAGAGACATATGGCAGTGCATACCGGAACCATTATCACCAACCAGTGGTTTTGGCATAAAGGTTGCGGTTTTGCCAAAATTGTGCGCGACATTATGTACGACGTATTTGTAAATTTGGGTTTCGTCCGCTTTTTTGGTCATGGTGTTAAAGCGGGTGGCGATTTCATTTTGGCCTGCTGTTCCCACTTCATGATGGTGAGCCTCTACAACCAACCCCATCTCTTCCATCGTCAGGCACATCGCTGAACGTAAATCCTGCGAAGAATCAACAGGAGGCAGCGGAGCATAACCGCCTTTTACCGCAGGCCGATGGCCTTTGTTACCGCCTTCGTACTGCGTCCCGGAATTCCATGCAGCTTCGATATCATCGATGTGATAGTAAGAATGAGACATGGCACTGCTGAAGCGCACGTCATCAAACAGGAAAAACTCAGGCTCTGGTCCGCACAGGACAGTATCGGCAATGCCGCTTGAACGTAGGAAGTTTTCAGCACGCTTGGAGATGGAACGGGGATCACGGTCATAGCCTTGCATAGTGCCTGGTTCCAAAATGTCACAACGTAGAGTCAGTGTGGCATCGTCAAAGAAGGGATCAAGCATGGCTGTGCTTGGGTCTGGCATCAGTACCATGTCAGATTCGTTAATCCCTTTCCAACCGCTGATTGAAGATCCGTCAAACATTTTGCCATCTTCAAAGAAGTCTGCATTAACCTGATGAGCAGGAATGGTCATATGTTGTTCTTTGCCTTTGGTATCAGTGAAACGCAAATCAATAAACTTCACCTGATGCTCTTCAATCATGGTTAAAACATGTTCAACGGACATACTCGGTTTCTCCTGGTTTGTGTCGGTCTTGATAAAATTGTCGTGATTAAGACTAAAGAAAACACAATCACATCGTTTTACCTTAACAAGGTTATATTACACGTTTGCAAACTTATAGTTGTGAAAGTCAAATAGTTGTGAAAATCAATTCAATCACGAAAAGCTTTTGCGAAAAGCATGCCAACTTTTTAACGCCTTGCAATATACTGTATCGTGGGTATACCGGTGATGGGATATCTGAATATTTGGGAAAATTGCACTATATTGGTGCAATTGTATTACTGAGGCGCACAATATTAGTGCGTTTATGTCAAAAATGCGTCTATTTATGGGTGTGAAAGGGATCACAATTTCATTGTTATCAAGTTGTTAAGCGTAGATTATTGTGATCCTGTTTAGTCCTTCGACCAATGTGTGTACAATAGCGCGCCATTTCTATAAATGCCTGAGGCAAAGTTTGTGATCGAAAAATTGCGTAATATCGCCATTATCGCGCACGTTGACCACGGTAAAACGACCCTGGTTGACAAGCTGCTGCAACAATCCGGTACTTTCGGTGACCGTGCGACAACGACAGAGCGTGTGATGGACTCCAATGATCTGGAGAAAGAGCGTGGAATTACTATTCTCGCAAAAAATACCGCCATTAAATGGAATGACTACCGTATTAATATCGTAGACACTCCGGGACATGCCGATTTCGGCGGTGAAGTAGAACGTGTTATGTCTATGGTCGACAGCGTACTCTTGCTGGTCGATGCTATGGACGGGCCAATGCCTCAGACCCGTTTTGTGACACAGAAAGCGTTCGCTCATGGTTTGAAACCGATTGTGGTCATTAACAAAGTTGACCGTCCTGGCGCACGCCCTGATTGGGTTGTGGATCAGGTATTTGACCTGTTTGTCAATCTGGGTGCGACTGATGAGCAACTGGACTTCCCCATTATCTATGCATCGGCATTGATGGGAATTGCCGGTACTGATCATGAAGATATGGCGGAAGATATGACGCCGTTGTATCAGGCGATTGTCGATCATGTAGAACCACCGAAAGTTGACCTTAATGGTTCATTCCAGATGCAGATTTCTCAGCTGGACTATAACAATTATGTTGGTGTTATCGGGATTGGCCGTATTAAGCGCGGTACTGTTAAGCCAAACCAGAACGTTACAATTATTGATAGTGAAGGTAAAACCCGGAACGGCAAAATCGGTAAGGTACTGGGTCATCTGGGGCTGGAGCGTATTGAGAGTGAGCAAGCGGAAGCGGGCGACATCGTTGCGATTACCGGCTTGGGTGAGCTGAATATTTCCGATACGCTGTGTGATACTAATGCTGTTGAAGCATTGCCACCCTTGGCTGTTGATGAGCCGACGGTAAGCATGTATTTCTGTGTTAACACCTCCCCTTTCTGTGGACGTGAAGGCAAATATGTCACCTCACGTCAAATCCTTGAGCGTCTAAAGAAAGAGTTGGTTCACAATGTCGCCCTGCGTGTCGAAGAAACCGAAGATCCGGATGCGTTCCGTGTTTCTGGCCGTGGTGAATTGCACTTATCTGTTCTGATTGAGAACATGCGCCGTGAAGGTTTTGAACTGGCGGTATCCCGTCCGAAAGTTATCTTCCGTGAGATCGATGGTCGTAAGCAAGAACCTTTCGAACAAGTAACGCTGGATATTGAAGAGCAGCATCAGGGAGATGTGATGCAGGGCTTGGGTGAGCGTAAAGCGGATCTGCGCGATATGTTACCAGACGGTAAAGGTCGTGTGCGTCTTGATTATGTTATTCCAAGCCGTGGTCTGATTGGCTTTCGTACTGAGTTCATGACGATGACCTCCGGTACCGGTCTGCTGTATGCAACATTCAGCCACTATGATGATATTCGTCCGGGTGAAATCGGTCGCCGTCAGAACGGCGTGATGATTTCCAATGGTCAGGGTAAAGCAGTTGCTTATGCACTTTACAGCTTACAGGAGCGCGGTAAGTTATTCCTTGGTCATGGTGCAGAAGTGTATGAAGGTCAAGTGATCGGTATTCATTCTCGTTCTAATGACCTGACAGTTAACTGTCTGACAGGTAAGAAACTGACTAACGTCCGTGCATCTGGTACTGACGAAGCGACAACCCTGTCTCCACATATTAAGAAAACCCTGGAGCAGGCTTTGGAGTTTATTGATGATGACGAGCTGGTGGAAGTGACCCCGGTGTCTATTCGTCTGCGTAAACGCCATTTGACGGAAAACGAACGCCGTCGTGCGTATCGCAGTAAAGAAGCATAATCTTTCCTGCAATACCCATGCTTAGGGCGCCAATGGCGCCCTGAGTTTTTTTAACAAATGAATTATTTACCGAGCAATTGATAGAACGTTGGGTTGTCATCACACTGCCCACCGCCACACTCCAAAATAGTGGAGATTAAATTTGCGGTAATTAATATGACAAATAATCCGATAATAATCTGACCGATGGCAGATGTTTTTTGCTTTTCTTCGGTTGTTTTTTCCAGGCTTTTCAATATCAGCATGACGGATATGCCGATAATCGCGATTACTGAGCAGATAAGGGCCCAAGTGTAGAAATGTATACCAAAAAGCGCGGAACCATAACCGAGATCACCGGGTGTGATATGTAAAAATACTTGTCGGATCGCAACAATGCCAGTCACGACACAGCCGATAAGTGATAAGCCATAGTGCGCACTTTTGATACCAAAACACAGATTAAACAGGAAACCAAACCCTATCATGATCATGCCTGCTCGCTGTAGCAAACATAATGGACAAGGGAGTTCTGAAAGGACCAATTGATAATAGAAGGCAAGGGTTAGGACAGCACTGATAGCAAATAACCCTATGAGGTTAAATATCATGCCGAAGCTGATCTGTTGTTTTGTTGCTAATACCTGATTCATCAGATTGTCTCCCGTTAAAAAGATAGATTTAACGAATCAGTTGCATGATGGATAAACCAAGCTACAGTCGTCACCGAAAGAAGGCCCCAGAGGGTATAACTCGTTTTATACTTGCCATATAGGGTGGTGATAACCGCAAATAATGCGAGTAAAAAAGGTAAAAACATATACATGGTTGATTCTCCTGTTTTCTAAAAACATTCAAGCCCTTTCCCTGTAGTAGATTGCTTTCTTCAGGGGAGGGAATTTATCGAACTCAGTTTAGGATCGTTTACTTCAATACAAGCGATCAACTATCCAAAGACAAGTTGTCCATTAAAAGAAAAGCTTTGGTGCCATTAATGGGCGTTGTTCTCTTTGGTATCGCATTTGAAAACGTACAAACCTATACCCGTCATCTTTCAAGTTGCTTCTTTGTTGGCTGCATTCACTCACCTCGGTCACATAGTTATCTATGCTCCCGGGGATTCGCTCCCTTGCCGTCGCGATGCATCTTGAAATCCATTGGGTATACATTTATTAAAGCAAAGTTTTAGTATTCGAATGGTGTATGATTTAACACACTATTCGTAGTGTGCTGCTAATAACAATTGTAGTCAATCTTGTTTATGTTTGCCACCATTCAGCAGGATTAGCGTGATTATCATTTGGCGAGAGTTTCAATGAGCTGTTTTTTATTTAATAGTTAAGCAGGAAACGATTTAAAACGACAAATCGTATCTTTGCCTGGAAACTTCTCAATTTAACGACTATTCGTAGGTTTGCTTTTAAATGGCCTAATCTGCCTAATTTTCTACAATTAATCCTCTACCCAGATGAATGCTTTTTCATTGTTTGTCACGATAATGAGCCGTGAGCTTCTGGCATAACTTGCAATATGTAGACACTCATTGTTCTGGCGTAACGCTTAAATTATCAATATCCATGTGATATCTTGCCTGATATTTTCGGGAGGAATAAGTGTTGCTTATCACGATAAAGGAGGCTGGCAATTAAAACCCCTCAACTTTTTATCGTGAGGGGCTGTTGTGATATTTAATTTCTTCTTAGGTTTTTACTCATTTAATGCTTTAGCTTTTATATTATCGGAAGCTGATTGGGAGCGGACTTTTGCAAAGAAAGTCATTGTGACAACCGCCATTGCTGCCAGGCCGATAACAACAGAGATATTCCAGTTTAGCGCAAAACCTTCTGGTGCAAATGCCAGATAGGTGAAGCACACCGCAGTCATAAACATGGCTGGTAGGGTAGTAATCCAATGGAATTTATTACGGCGCAGCAGCCATGCGGAAGCCGCCCATAACATGACCATTGCTGTGGTTTGGTTTGCCCAACCGAAATAACGCCAGATAATATTGAAATCGGTTTTGGTAATCAGATAACCGACAATAAACATTGGCACACTTAATAACAGACGTTTGGTCATTTGTTGCTGAGGAATATTCAGGAATTCAGCAATAATAAGCCGGGCAGAACGGAATGCGGTATCGCCAGAAGTAATTGGCAAAATCACCACACCGAGGATTGCCAGAATACCGCCGACAGTACCTAACAGAGACGTGGACACTTCGTGAACAACCAGAGAGGCCGTACCTTGATCAATCACGGCTTGTAATGCGTTAGTATCTTCATAGAAGCTCAGGCCCAATGTACACCAGATTAGTGCGATAATACCTTCACCAATCATTGCACCGTAGAAAACGAAACGGCCATTTTTTTCATTCTGCATACAACGTGCCATCAGCGGAGACTGAGTGGCGTGGAAACCAGAAATAGCACCACAAGCAATCGTGACAAACAGCAATGGCCAGATCGGCAGATCTTTCGGGTTGAAGTTAGTGGTGAAATCCAATCCTTGTGAATAGAAAGGTTTATCGCTCATCGCTAAACCGACCATCAGCGCAACAGACATAAACAGCAGCAATGCACCAAACAGTGGGTAAAGGCGACCGATGATTTTATCAATAGGCACCAGCGTTGCGAGAATATAGTAAGCAAAGATAACACCGACCCAGATAGCAATGTTATCCCAACCCATTGCCTCTTTCAGCAAGTTATTCAGTAAGCCGGCTGGACTCAAAACAAAGACGACTCCAACTAGCATCAGCAGAATAACCGCAAATATGTTCATGAAATGCTTCATGGTTTTGCCCAGTTCGTTACCAACGATAACGGGCACGGATGCACCGCGGGCACGCACACTGAGCATACCGGAGAAGTAATCGTGTACTGCACCAGCAAAGATACAGCCGAATACAATCCACAGCATGGCAAGTGGGCCATAGAGGGCACCAAGAATTGGGCCGAAAATAGGGCCAACGCCGGCAATATTGAGTAACTGAATTAACCAAACTTTTGGGGTAGACATCGCAACGTAATCAACACCATCAGCCATAGAAAGAGCGGGGGTTTTTCTTTCTGGTCGAATAGTGAATATCTTTTCGACAATCTTGCCATATATAAAATATCCAGCCAGAAGAAGGCCGATACAGAGGAGGAACCACAACATAACTATAACACCTTACTCGACTTTTTTAATCTGGATGCTACTTTATCGTTTCGTAAGAAAAATACCGTGAAGTGATTCGCTTTTTACTTGTCCGTACTGTTTTCTCATTGGAAATACGATTAAAGTGAAAAGTTATTAATTAGCCAGGGGGTAATTATGTTATATATCTTCGATATGGGTAATGTGATCATTGAGATTGATTTTAAAAGAGTTTTAGCGGTATGGAGTAATTTGAGCGGGACACCTCTTGCGACTTTGACTAAAAGTTTCTCTATGGGAGAAACGTTTGAAAAACATGAGCGTGGTCAAATTACTGATCTGGAATTCGCTGATACTTTATGTCAGGAAATGAATATTTCACTCAGTTTTGAGCAGTTTGCTGCTGGATGGCATGCTATCTTTATTAATATTCGGCCTGAAGTCATTCAGATAATGAAAACATTGCGTGAGGCGGGACACCGGGTTGTCGTGTTATCCAACACCAACCGTTTGCACCTCGATTACTGGCCACATAATTATCCTGAGATTGCGGCATCCGCTGATTACCTCTATTTGTCGCAGGATTTGGCAATGCGTAAACCTGAACCTGATATTTTCAAATATGTGCTTGAGACAGAGGGTTATTCACCGGATCAGGCCGTGTTTTTTGACGATGTGCTGGAAAATGTGGAAGCAGCCAAGGCGTTAGGGATCAATAGCGTTCATGTTGTTGATAGGCAGACAGTGCCAGATTATTTCGAAGCAATCGGTTTTTCTGAACAAAATGAGGGATTGAACGGATAATAGAGGATAGTGTGCTGATGCTACTATTGAATAAAGGAAAAATATGATCGCGTTAATCCAGCGGGTAACACAGGCAAATGTTGTGGTTAAGAACGAAGTGGTTGGGGAAATTGGTCACGGCCTGCTGGTGTTGCTAGGTGTTGAGAAAGGAGATGATCAACAGAAGGCAAAACGGTTGTGTGAGAAGGTGATAGGGTATCGGATATTCAGTGATGAACAGGACAAAATGAACTTGAACGTCCAACAAATCGGAGGCAGTTTGCTGGTTGTCTCCCAGTTTACACTGGCTGCTGATACTCAAAAGGGCATGCGACCCAGTTTTTCCGGTGGCGCTGCCCCAGATAAGGCCGACGAATTATATCGCTATTTTGTTGAACAATGCCGCCAAAGTGGTGTAAAAACAGAAATCGGGCGGTTTGCTGCCGATATGAAAGTCAGCCTGACAAACGATGGGCCAGTCACTTTCTGGTTGCAGGTCTAGCAACCAAAAATAGCCAGTAGAACGCAACCATCCCCGATTAAACATCATGATCAAAAGAAAGGGGCAGTTTCTATGTATCATCTGCGAGTACCTGAAACAGAACAAGAACTGGAAGCATATTACCGATTTCGTTGGGAAATGTTGCGGAAGCCACTGCATCAGCCTGTAGGCTCTGAGAAAGATGGTTACGACACGACGGCTCATCACCAGATGGTTGTGGATGAGAAAGGCAACCCGGTGGCGGTAGGGCGTTTATATATCAATGCGGATAGTGAAGGGGCAATCCGCTTTCTGGCAGTGCATCCCAACATGCAAGGTAGAGGGTTAGGAAAATTAATCGCAATGGCCCTGGAATCTGTTGCCCGTCAAGAGGGTGTTAAACGGGTAGTATGCAGTGCTCGTGAACATGCGGTGGAGTTTTTCAGTAAATTGGGGTTTGAAAACCGTGGGCCAATTACTAGCCCACAAACGACACCTGTTCGTCATTTTCTGATGATAAAGCCGGTTGCAACACTTGATGATATTCTTCACCGGCCAGATTGGTGCAACGAACTGCAACAGGCTTGGTACAAACATATTCCCCTTAGTGAAAAAATGGGGGTACGAATTTCTCAATATACCGGTCAGAGCTTTATTACCACCATGCCGGAAGCCGGGAATCAAAATCCTCACCAAACTATCTTTGCGGGTAGTCTATTTTCTCTGGCAACCCTGACCGGTTGGGGGTTGATCTGGCTGTTGTTACAGGAACGTCAATTAGGTGGTGATATCATTCTGGCTGATGCCGATATCCGTTACAAAAAACCGGTTATTGGCAGGCCAAAATCTGTTGCCGATCTTAAAAATATGAGCGGCGATTTGGCTCGTTTGGCACAAGGCAGTAAAGCGAGAGTGAAGCTGGATGTGATTGTCAGTGGTGATCAGGGAATCGGTGCGGTATTTACTGGCACCTACATGGTATTGCCGAATGCTTATACGGCTATCGCTTAGATTTCTCAGTGGCATTAAATATGCCACTGGGGGACTTTCACGACTCGTTGAATACACGTAACATAAAGTCATCAAGTTCACTGCGGAAATTATCTATATTGCTCCATTGATATTGCGTGTGTTCAGGCGAAAGCTTAATTTCACCAGTGCATATGACATTAAAATTTATCTGAAGGCATCGAGTCTCCTTAATAGAATATTCCACTGCGCTGATAAAACCAATAACATCATCAAGAAACAGTCCGGTCTCTTCTCCTATTTCACGAGATAGTGCTTGTAATAGATTTTCTCCTTTTTCTACACCGCCAGAGGGAATTTCCCAGAGATTCGGCGGGGATTCATCAGGAGCTCGTTGTAAGAACAGAATATTGCCATTTTGATCTCTGATGATGCCACCGACAACAATACGGTCATAATTTTGCAGTTTGTTTTCAATGGATTCAGGCAGTATACACGTCATTTTTTGTGCCTTGTTACAACTTCATGGGTGAAATTTAATTGCGTTTTTAATGTCATCGATATTAATACGGTTTTTCGGCTGATACTGATCGAAAATTTTATTAATGGATTGAAATAGAAAGTAATTATTATAGGGTTGAGTCGGGTACATAGGTACCCGAATATTCGTTACTATAACTTAACAACCGGACAGGTTTCACAGTTTGGGGTGGATATTTGCCCCTTATTGATGATTTGCGTTTCGCTGCCTGATTGTTTATCCGTGGCAGTCAATGAACCATCGATAGTACTTTTAATATTATCAGCAGCAAGATCTCCCTGTATTAACAGCGTGAAATTGCCTTTACCCTGTAATTTCAACGGCACCCACCGCCATTGAGGCAAAATCGTTAAATCTGCATCTATTCCCCGGAAATCTAAAGTAAATGGCTTCTGTACCTGTTGATCTACTGTACCCTTCACTTTCAGTAATCCGTTATCAACAGAAGCATCTAATTGATCGAGGATCAGTGTATCTCCTTCTGTATGTAATTTAAGGTAAGGGCGACGTAATTCAACTTTGTTAAATGTTGCGCTAGTGGCACTTAGATTCGAAGAGCCATGCCAGATTCCCCATTTCCCTTCTTTCAGTAATTCCATGTCATAGATATAACCACTGAGGGCAGTAAGCTGGAATGGAAAATCGGGGTTAATATCAATCAGTAAGCTGTTGTTAATTGTCAGCTCGTTAATGGAAAATCGCGATATCCATTTAGGCAATGATTTTTTCAGCAACTGATGCCAGTTTTGTGGCAAGGTATAAGTTAAACCGGCAACCGTAGCATTGGTGATGTTGAATTGTTTTGTTTGGTGATTCCATTGCCCTTTGACGTGGAATAACCCCTTTTCCCAACGGGAAGTGAGATTGGAAATAGTGAGTTCATTGCCTGCAAGAAGAAGGTGACCAATAACATCGGTGAAATGAAGATCATTCAGCGTAATATCCATAACGTTGAAATCAATGATGCCCTCTTTTGCCTGCCAGATCCCGTTAGTCAACCCGACATTTTTTACTGAGACATCCAGATAGTTAGCAGACCAGTTTTTACCTTCCAGTTTGGCATTAGTGAGACTCAGATCTTTGATACTGATTGCAGGTAATTTGTTCGTTTTTCGCAATAACTCCTCAAGTGCCATTGGCGTTTGCCAACGAATATTGCTGATAAGTAAATTATCCCACTGCCAGCTACCATCAGGCAGACGTTGCCCATTACCTGATACCGAACCCTGTGCCAATGTTGCACCAAATGAACGGAGAGTGAGGGTATTTTGCTGGTTATCTCCTCGCATAATGACTTTGTCGAGAGAAATATCATTGAAATTCAGTTTATCAGCGCTGAATTGAAATTCCCCATTCCCTGCCAACGTATTTAATTGTGGGTTCCAAGGAGTGATACCGCCAGTGATGTTTTGCCCTTGAATTTGCCAGCTTGCATTTTCTGACTGAATAGCCATCTGATTAAGTTGCAGAATGTTGGCGCTAAAAGGTAAGGATTGTTGCTGGCCTTTGATTGTTAATTGGCCCTGTTGCAATAGCAGACGATGAAAATGGCGCGGGGAAGTCAGTTGCTGCCAGTTGAAATCGAATGCGGCAACTTGAGCCGCTAAAATGAAAGTTTGTTGCTGATTGCTAATGACAATATTGGAAAATGTCAGGGTGCCCGGTTGTGACCAGTTATGTTCGATATTGCCTATTTGAACCTGATAACGGCTGTGATGACTCAGCCATTGACTAAGCTGATGTGTTCCCCAGTTTGTCTGCATCACGACATAAACCGTGATTACTGCCAGTATTACCAGTAATAACAGTGTAACCAGCGATTTTCCTAACCATTTCATCATCAGACTCCAATCGGCTTATAGCTTCCTTTGTATAATTTAACAATAAAAATATCAACAAGTCACTATATTAGTTGTTATTTCTAATAATTTCAGGGTATGAAATGAAAAAGTAATGAATTATTCGTTATCGTTTTATTCTATTAAAATAAACTTCGGAGATTAATCTTTAATTAATTGTATTTTTGTTTTTCGTGCTAAGTTTTATTAATTATTTGGAATATTTTTATGAATTTGTTAATAATTATATTGTGTGATTAATATAATTATTAAATCTATATTTTATTGCATGATAATATAGCCAATGACATCCGAATGAATTAATGTATTAATGGATGGCTATAAATGGAATAATGATATTTTTTCGTCATTCCTTTCTATTCCTTTCTCAGTTTGATTGATGCTTGAAATAACACTGCATAGTTTATTTTCACCCATCTTCCGGTAAATAAAAAATGTAAGGAATCTTCTATGTCAGAAAACATGAAACAAAAATCGTCGAATGAAGGTAATATCCGCACAACCCGCCCACTTACAGGAACGGAATTTCTGGATGGGCTAAACGATGGTCGGGAAGTCTGGGCTTATGGTGAACGCATTCACGATGTTGTCAACCATCCTGCTTTTCAAAATCCGGCCCGAGCTATTGCGAAACTTTACGACGCTTTGCACGATCCTGCTTATCGTGACGTACTGACCACGGCGACAGATACGGGGAGTTGTGGTGTAACACACCCTTTTTTCCGTATACCGCGCTCACAGCAGGATTTAATTGCTGATCGTGATGCTATTGCCGCGTGGGCTCGCATGAGTTATGGCTGGTTGGGGAGAAGCCCTGATTATAAGGCTTCGTTTCTTACCTCGCTCGGCGTAAAACCGGAAATTTATGGTGATTTTGCTGATAATGCAAAAAGCTGGTATATCCGTTCGCAGGAAAGCGTGTTTTACTGGAATCACTCGATTATTAATCCGCCAATAGATCGTCATTTATCACCTGATGAAATTGGGGATATTTGTATTCATGTTGAAAAAGAATGTGATGATGGATTAATTGTCAGCGGCGCTAAAGTTGTTGCCACAGGATCGGCGATTAGTCACTACAACTTTATTGGTCATTACGGTTTACCAATAAAGAAACGGGAATTTGCGTTGGTCTTTACCTTGCCGATGAATACCCCGGGAGTGAAATTAATTTGTCGTCCCTCTTACGCAATGGCGGCTGATAAAATGGGCAGTCCTTTTGATTATCCGCTCTCGTCCCGATTTGATGAGAACGATACGATAATGATTCTGGATAAAGTGAAGGTTCCTTGGGAAAACATATTTATCTATGGAGATGTAGATAAAGTTTCGTTATTTTTTGCTGAATCGGGTTATTTTCATCGGGCTATGTTGCATGGTGTGACTCGATTGGCGGTTAAACTTGATTTTCTTTCTGGGTTGCTTATTAAGGGGGTTGAAGCTACGGGTACGAAGGATTTTCGTGGCGTACAAGCACGGGTTGGTGAAGTATTGTCATGGCGTAATATGTTTTGGGCACTCAGTGATGCGATGATTAAATCCCCGGAGCCTTGGAGTGGAGATGCCCTATTGCCTCGGTACGAGTATGGGATAGCTTATCGTTGGTTTATGACGCTGGGTTACCCGCGGGTAAAAGAGATTATTGAACAGGATTTGGGCAGTGCCTTGATTTATATTAACTCTCATGCCCGCGATTTTTCCAACCCGGAACTGTCTCCTTATCTTGATAAATACATGCGTGGCTCCAATGGTTACAGTGCAGTTGAGCGAGTCAAGCTCATGAAACTGATTTGGGACTCGATCGGTACGGAATTCGCTGGCAGGCATGAATTATACGAGCGCAATTATTCCGGCAACCACGAAGCTATCAGAGTCGATGTGTTATTGGCTTCCCAAGCCACGGGCTTAGTGGATCAATTGAAAGGGTTTGCTGAGCAGTGTATGAGTGAATACGATCTTGATGGTTGGGTTGGTAACGATTTTATTTGGCCTTCCAACCGCTAGGAGATAAATCATCATCACGCACGATGATGAAATATATACCCAATGGATTTCAAGATGCATCGCGACGGCAAAGGAGCGAATCCCCGGGAGCATAGGTAACGATGTGACCGGGGTGAGTGCAGCCAACAAAGAGGCAACTTGAAAGATAACGGGTATACGTGCGTGATGAGTCGATTATGGGTAACCCGAGATCAAATTTGTAGAAAAACTACTTCTCCTGAGGAAATACCAAATTAAGAGTGATGGCTGTCAGACCGCCAGCAGCAATACCGGAAGAGAGTAACGTTTTCAGCCAGTCAGGAGCGAACTGTAAAATTAGTGGTTGTTGCGCAACACCCATACCAACCGCTAAAGAGAGCGCGATAATCATAATTGCCCGGCGGTTAAGTGCCTCTCTGGAAACGATACGGATACCTGATGCGGCAATCGTACCGAACATCACGATAGTGGCACCTCCCAATACCGGTTCAGGGATCTGTTGTACAAATCCTGCGACCGCAGGAAATAGTCCTAATAGCATCAACATCAGCGCCACGGCGTAACCTACATGACGGCTGGCAACGCCGGTTAATTGGATAACCCCGTTATTCTGCCCAAAACAAGAATTTGGAAAAGTATTAAATACGGCAGAAAGCATAGAATTTAGGCCGTTAGCTAAAACACCGCCTTTAATACGCTTCATATATAGAGGACCGCTGACCGGTTGCTCGGAAACATCAGATGTTGCAGTAATATCGCCGATGGTTTCCAGCGAAGTTACCATGAAAATCAGCATCAACGGGATAAGCAGATTCCAGTCAAAGGAAAGACCATAATAGAGTGGAGCGGGAATTGTCATGAGTGAACCATTTTCCTGTACCGTTGCTGGTGGCAGCATACCCATTAGCCAGGCGGCAACATAACCTACCGTCATTGCAATCACCAGAGAAGCCACACGCAGATAAGGATTACGCTGGCGGTTCAGCAAAACAATCACCACCAATACAACACCGGCCAGAAACAGATGCTCTGGAGAACCAAAAGTGTGATTTTCGATAGCAGAGAATCCACCACCGATAGAGGTCAATCCAACCTGAATCAGAGACAAACCGATAATCATCACCACAACACCGGAAACTAATGGGGTGATAATTCTTCGGGCCAGATGCAATACGCGGGATAACAGAATTTCTGTAACGGATGCCACCATCAAAGTACCGAATAATGCGGCCATCATAGTAGAAATGTCGGCACCGCCGTTTTTTAATGCCAGCCCGCCCATAATCAAGGGGGAAACAAAGTTAAAACTGGTCCCTTGGATAGAAAGCAAACCAGAACCGATTGGCCCCCAAGTGCGGATCTGAATCAATGATGCTAGCCCTGAAGCAAACAGAGACATACTGATAATCCGCTGTGTATCGTGAGTGGGCAGCCCTAGCGCTTGGCAGATCAAGATTGCTGGCGTGATGACCGCGACAAACATTGCCAGTAAATGCTGACAGGCAGCAAACAATGTTTGTGGCAATGGTGGTCGATCTTCTAAGCGATAAATCAATTCACTAGCTGATTTTTTCGGGGGTATTGTTTCAGCTTGTTTAGGGGATGAGGTGAGCATGGTGTGAAATTCCGGACTGACAAAGAACGCATTTTAATGATCAACTGCGTAAAAGCAATCGTTTGCGTAAAAATTCTGTTTGTTGCCATGATTCGCTCTGGTCACATTTTTATATGTTTTAACTTGTGTTTGTTGCAGATTTTTTTTCTAATCCAGCGTTGCCTGCTTTTGGCGTTCTCTAAAGGATGAGTATAACGTCGTAATAACTTACATAATTTTAACAATATAGCTGGGGTACATAGATGTATCATCTTGATGTTTATGGCACGCTCGTTGCGTCTGCATTAGTACTATTACTTGGGCGTAAACTTGTACAATCCGTCCCATTTCTTGAAAAATACACCATTCCTGAACCTGTCGCGGGTGGCCTGTTAGTTGCTCTAATTCTTTTAGCGGTTAAACAAACAACAGGCTGGGAAATCAACTTTGATTTATCTCTTAAAGACCCTTTGATGTTAACTTTCTTCGCCACTATCGGCTTGAATGCCAATCTTTCCAGCCTGAAAGCGGGTGGTAAGGTCCTGTTCACGTTTGTCTTCGTCGTTGTGGGTTTGCTACTGGTTCAGAACACGGTGGGTATCGCTTTGGCTGAACTGTTGGGGCTGGATCCATTAATGGGCTTACTGGCGGGTTCTGTTACGCTATCTGGCGGTCATGGTACCGGTGCCGCTTGGGGTAAACTGTTTAGTGAGCGTTATGGTTTTGAAAATGCAACCGAAGTGGCAATGGCTTGTGCGACTTTCGGTTTAGTACTGGGTGGTTTGATTGGTGGTCCGGTCGCTCGTTTCCTGGTGAGAAATACAAAAACTCCGGGCTTGAGGGGCGATGATACCGAAGTGCCGACAGCATTTGAAAAACCGTATACCGGGCGGATGATCACAGCACTGGTGATGCTGGAAACGATCGCCTTGATCGCTATCTGTCTGATGGCAGGTAATTTTGTATCTGAACTTCTGCAAGGTACATGGTTTGAATTACCGACGTTCGTCTGTGTGTTATTTATCGGGGTTATTCTCAGTAACAGTCTATCGGTGTTAGGTTTTTACCGAGTCTTTGACCGAGCAGTTTCTGTACTGGGCAACGTAAGTCTTTCCCTGTTCCTGGCAATGGCGTTAATGAGCCTGAAATTGTGGCAGATGGCATCGCTGGCATTACCCATGCTGGTTATTCTCACCATCCAGGCCATCGTGATGGCGCTGTATGCAATTTTTGTCACCTATCGAGTGATGGGTAAAAACTATGATGCTGCGGTTTTGGCGGCAGGTCACTGTGGTTTTGGTTTAGGGGCGACACCTACCGCCATTGCGAACATGCAGGCGATTACTGATCGCTTCGGGCCATCCCATGTGGCGTTTCTGGTGGTGCCGATGGTTGGGGCATTCTTTATCGATATCGTTAACGCGATTGTGATTAAACTCTATTTGCTGTTACCCGTTTTCCCGGCGGTGTAGGGATAAATTAGAGAGATACTGCACCTGCTATGCAGTTGGTGCAGTATTGTCTTTGTATTCTTTAATCATTATTTATTTTAAGCAAGCACCGTCATAGTTTCACCTCTTACCTGTATGTATGGGGGTCCAGATAGATCCCGTTAGCCTCGCCTGTATTCCATTGGAATATCAGGCGAGATGGTCTTTTACTGTGTTTTACTTATAATTTAACGCATTCAAATATAGTAAGAAGGATGAACAACGATGAAGCTTTTTAACGCTCTGGGGTTTCGTTGGGACCGATCTTCGGTTCCTCTTATTGTTCCGATTCATTCTATTGAGCGGGTATGCTTCCGTTTTCACCGGATGCTACCGGAGTTTGTTTGGGATGCTAGCGTTCTTGAAGGCAATCCTTTTACTTTCCCCGAAGTGAAAACATTGTTAGGTGGATTGTCACCCGGATGCAGAGCAAATTCGAACGGCGAATAGATGAAATAATATTGACAACCGGACAGGAGTAGTCATTCTGATAATAATACTTCTATCGCCTCTATCTATGTGACCGGGGTGAGCGCAGCCAACAAAGAGGCAACTTGAAAGATAGCGGGTATACCGTTAAACATTAAAGGATGGAAATAGTTCCTCAAATAACGACGGCTCATTGGCATCTCTCTATTGTTTAAACAACATAATTATTATAAGAATAATAGTTTCTACAAAAAATAGGTGTTTTATATTTATTTTACTTCCTCATATTTATCCGAAAATTAACCAATATTAAAAAATTATATCTAATTCATCACTAACATATTAATATAAATAACGCTTCATGATTCTGCCACGCGCGAATTTACTAACCTATTGTTATAGGTGAAATTATGAGTGATGTAAGATGTGGCGCTATTTTGGAATCTTATTTATAACAAGAGAAAAACTTTCAGTAATTATTAATTCGTACTAAATAATATATTTCTTCGATAAATATACCCTATGGATTTCAAGATGCATCGCGACGGCAAGGGCGTGAATCCCCGGGAGCATAGGTAACGATGTGACCGAGTGCAACCAACAAAGAGGCAACTTGAAAGATGACGGGTATAAAGTATTTTGGCCTTTAGCTAAGGATAACAACATGAAAGATAACACTTTATATGGCCCTATTGCACATCTTTACGAGAGCTTTTCAGATGCTACTGACCATATCAAAGTAGAAATCAGAACTATCTTCAACCTGGCAGGAGATATACACGGGAAATCAGTGTTAGATTTAGCCTGTGGATATGGTCTCTTTAGTCGAGAATACAGAAATCGTGGTGCGTCGAAAGTCATTGGAGTCGATATATCAGAAAACATGATAGCGATTGCGAAAAGCAAATCACAACAATACGGTGACGATATCGAATTTCACGTAAGAAATATCTGCAAGATGGAGTCGGAGTCATTTGGCAAGTTTGACATAGTTAATGCAGCTTGGTTATTTTGCCATGCAGAATCTCTTGAAGACCTTGAAACTATGTTCCGTGTCATTGCCGCTCATCTCAAGCCTGCCGGTAAATTAATTGCGTATACCTTTGAACCTGATTATCGATTAGAGAAAGGGAATTATGAGAATTATTGTATAAAAATTCTGAGTGAAGAGCCGGTGAAAGACACCACTCTCGTGAAAGCTGAATTTCTTACCACACCACCCAGCCCTTTCACTATGTATCGTTGGAGTCGTGAACAATATCAAACAGCGATCCAAAAGGCGGGGTTCAAACAATTTAAATGGCAAAAACCCATGCTGTTAGAAAGAGATATTGAGGCTCATCCCCCAGGTTTTTGGGATGATTTCCAACGAAATTGTCTTGATACAGCTCTTGTTTGTCAGATTTAACCAGATAATCCCTAAGATCCACTCTCTTTCCTATACCAATCCCCCGGTGAAAATCGAGGGATTTTTTTGAATTTCCTTCGTCCTACAAAACAACTTTTCCTGACCTCCAGCCGGGATTTTGGTGAGAACCGGATGAAATAGTTCGACAACTCAGGTTTCTGAGGAAAACGGCGCTCGGGTAACTCACTCAAGCATCTGATACAAAAGTTTAGCTGCTTATTTTATTGCGAATTAAATAAAGTATCCCACGTTTTATGCTCTTCATTATATACCCGTCATCTTTCAAGTTGCCTCTTTGTTGGCTGCACTCGCTCACCCCGGTCACATCGTTCTCTATGCTCCCGGGGATTTGCTCCCTTGCCGTCGCGATGCATCTTGAAATCCATAGGGTATAGATGATTATGTGGATCTTGCGTTTGATGCAACACCGCCAACACTTCAATACCCGTCGGAACTTCCCGGTAGTAAATAATGTGGCTCTCTACGGGGAAACTTAGCACACCAAAATAAAGATCCTCACTGCGATCACGACCGGGGGATGGGTGACGATCAAGAATTTCCGTCATAGTCACACGTAACGAAGTTGAATAAGCTTCCGCAACATTCGCCCCCCATCGGCGCATAGAATAGAGTTTGATTGCACGAATATGTTCTCTGGCTTTATTAGTAAACCGGACACTCATCCTTAAGCCCTACCCTCAAGTTCATCAACTGTCAACGGTGCAAATACATCATCAATACTGTGCAATTCGCCACGATCAGCTTGTGCAATAGATTCAGCCAGAACGGCTTTTAAATTCTGTAACTTGAGCTGTGCGAACTGATCATACTCTTCGGGAGAGATAACCACGGCCACACGTTTACCATGCTTACTAATTTCTACAGGTTCACGCTGAACTTTCATAAGCAGATCACCAAACTGGTTCTTAGCTAGTTGTGCGGGAATAATTTCCATACATCACCTTCCGTCTAAAATGGCTCGAATAGCTATTATAGCTAAAAGTGCATGGAGCTACCAATAATTAAAATAGCCAACCGCCAACCAAGATGACTTTTGGGTATCTTTTGCTCTTAACGCGTCTATTTGAGGCAATTCTTTGCTACCGTTGTCACTGACTTTGTAATATTGTCCGTGAATTATAATCGTCTAATAGGTCATTCTGAATGTCGATAATGAAAGGGTATTACTCCCTCGATTTAGGGGATTTATTGCGGTAAACAGCATACTGAGCCATCAAATAACCCCGTATTTCTTCATTAAGTTTTGTTGCCAAGGCTCATAATCTTAATCTGTACCATCTATCGATAAAAATAATCTAAAACCAACTACCAAAAAATCAATTTAGTATTAAAGGCATAACGACGGCTCATTGGCATCTCTCTATTGTTTAAACAACATAATTATTATAAGAATAATAGTTTCTACAAAAAATAGGTGTTTTATATTTATTTTACTTCCTCATATTTATCCGAAAATTAACCAATATTAAAAAATTATATCTAATTCATCACTAACATATTAATATAAATAACGTTTCATGATTCTGCCACGCGCGAATTTACTAACCTATTGTTATAGGCGAAATTATGAGTGATGTAAGATGTGGCGCTATTTTGGAATCTTATTTATAACAAGAGAAAAACTTTCAGTAATTATTAATTCGTACTAAATGCGATCACGACCGGGGATGGGTGACGATCAAGAATTTCCGTCATAGTCACACGTGACGAAGTTGAATAAGCTTCCGCGACATTTGCTCCCCGCTCGTCAAGTGAGAGCGTTTCTGGCGGGATAGCCTGGGGAGGTGGTCTTTTATTGTGTTTTACTTATAATTTAGCGCATTCGAAATAGTAAAAAGGATTAGCAACGATGAAGCTTTTCAACGCATTGGGGTTTCGTTGGGACCGGTCTGCGGCTCCTCTTATTGTTCCTATTCATTCTATTGAGCGGGTATGCTTCCGCTTTCATCGGATGCTGCCAGAATTTGTTTGGGATGCTGGTGTACTTGAAGGCAATCCCTTTACTTTCCCCGAAGTGAAAACATTGTTGGACGGTGTCACCGTCGGCGGTAGGAAGGTTTCTGATCAGCAACAGATCTTAAATCTTGCAGAGAGTGCCAGGCGCTTACTAGTTTTAGTGAAAACCGGTCAATTTGAATTGACCAAAGCCACATTCGCAGAACTTCATAGCATCGTTGCTTGTAATGAAGCTTTGGAGTGGGGAATGTTCCGTGGGGAAGGGCAGGAGACAAATTACACTCCAGATGTCAGTTTGGGCAATCAGGGGCGTCATACGCCGTTGCCTACTGAGTCTGGCGCACCAGAATTGAATCGTGTTTTTCACGAGGGTCTTGCTGCATTGCGTGAATGTCGGCCTTTTGAACAGGGAGCTGCATTCTTTCTTTTCGGGGCGCTACAGCAATTTTTCTTTGATGGTAACAAACGCACTTCACGTTTCATGATGAACGGTATCTTGATGTCGAACGGCATCGATGCAATCAGTGTGCCTGCGGCAAAACTGTATGAGTTCAACGAAAAAATGGTCCGCTTCTACCTGAGCAAAGATGCTACTGAGATGATGATGTTTCTTATGGATTGTCATCCGGATAAAGTGGCAAATCTCGGTTTTTTTAAATGATCATAAAATGGGATTGCCCAAACGAACGTTTTTGGCACGACCCCGACCACTATTGATCTTTCTGTTAAAACAAAGTGCAGGATAAAAAAACCAGCACTTTGTTAATAATCTGAAATTAACGCAACAAAATTTTGGATAGTTTGGGTTTACAACCCCGACACTGAAACCTTATTTTGAAATTGATCTAAAGTTTATACCCTATGGATTTCAAGATGCATCGCGGCGGCAAGGGAGAGAATCCCCGGGAGCATAGATAACGATGTGACCGGGGTGAGAGAGTGCAGCCAACAAAGAGGCAACTTGAAAGATGACGGGTATATACTCCAGTTATAGCAAAAAATTTTTATTGCATTACAAATGTTATGCAATAGAATGTAATACAAATGTCATTACAGGAGATAACGTTATGAGTACTATTCAGATCAGAGTTGATGAAGAACTTAAAAAAAGTGCGTATCAGACATTTGAGAAACTGAACTTATCGCCATCTGATGCGCTACGTCTCTTTCTGCGATATGTTGTGGAGAATGAAAAGCTGCCGTTCACTGAAGTTTCCGTTATGGTGGCAGATCATGATGAAGATGCAGACATCTTAGCAGTGGTACGTGACCGTCTTAAAAATCCCGCTAGACGTATCAGGGTAAACCTTGATGATATTTAATATCGATTTCGACGAACGAGCCCTGAAAGAGTGGTACAAACTGGATCAGAGCATACGCGACCAATTTAAAAAGAAGCTACGGAAGTTACAGAACAATCCCTATATTGATTCAGCCAGATTACACGGTAATCTGGCTGGCTGCTTTAAAATTAAACTCCGTTCTTCAGGCTTTCGTCTGGTTTACCAAGTGATAGAAGAAGAGATCGTAATATTGGTGATCGCTGTTGGTAAACGGGAAGATGCGAAAACTTATGAAATAGCTTGTAAACGAATTGTATAATAAATATACCGCAATGAAATCGCCCTAACGCTGGGTGATAAGATTGAGGGTTTCTGTCTGGCAATGCAGAGCGTCCAGCGTGATGATATTCCAATAAAGTAAAAAATAATTCAATGAGTTGTCTGGCTCTTCTTTACCTTTGTTTTACGATAAAAAAGTCATTTTGTTTTTATCGTCATCCGCTTACTTTAGCCTTTACTGATGAGGAGTGTCTCAACAACATAAATGAGCGTCAATTTACCCGCGCCATTTGGTTCCGCAATGATTATCAATTAGTTTCCGAGAAACTTCGTTATTCAGGACTTAAAGCACATAGTGAATATGATTAGTTAATCTATTAAGTGTTATTTTGTTATTGCCGGCCATTAACCAATGACTGAGAAAAATATAATAATTCAACCTATCGAGTATTTACTTGAAATTTTATCACTCCCGCTCTCTACGAAATAGTTTTTAATGTAAATCCTAAAGAAACAAAATAACTCACTTTTTTATAAACAGAAAAGATATTACGATTCTTTTGGTGATTTTTATTCTTTGCTTTACAGTTAATACTTAGTAAATTAAGTTACATGTATGCGTATTAATAAAAGTAGCAATAAGGATGTACATTCCCCCTAAATTCTGTTGCCCAAGCCTCATAATTTTAAATTTTACTCATTATCGATAAAAATAATCTAAAACCAACCACCAAAAAACAATTTAATATTAACCTATAGGTATCAGGCGATAATTTTTTCTATTATCTTATTTATCAAATGTTGGGACTAAGCACCTAGTCTGGAAATGCTGGCAGAGGAAGTTGATAAAACAACTGATTAATTATAAAGAGGCTGGAGATATCTTTATCAATCAAGCAGAAAAACAAGCATTAGGGGAAAAGTAGCAAACCGTTGAATATAAATAGTTCAGGAATGGAGATTCCATTCCTGATTATGGTGATTTAATTTTGTCTAACACTCAATTAAATCGGATGACAAGCTCTCATTTATTTCTCTTGATGAGATATATTGGTGCCGCTATCTTGTACATAATCATCAAAAATAATAATAAAACTGTTATGAGAAGCAGAATATGATTTTTCAATACCTTTCTGTATTACTGACAATATAAAACCATGCGTATCGGAGAGATCCCACACCTTGACATCTTCACAATCAAGAGCTAAATATTCCTCTCTACCTTCCTCTCCACATTTATTAACCGAAACTTTAACCGGTTCAGTTGAGAGATTTTTAACATAAATCATAAATCCTCCACTATATCAATAATGAATATTTTTATTAAATTCAATGATGTAAGAAAAATTAAATTAAAAAAACTAGTGCGATAATAAAATTTTTTAGACAGCTGGTATCGAATATAAAGAGTCTATCCGGCTACCGTTATTTTCAACATAGCTAGTATAAATAATTATGTAGCCATTTGATTTTATTGAATACAACATTGTGGCACTATCTTTACGTGCTAATGACATTAAATAACCGCGCTTATCTGATCTACCCCATTGAGCCACCTCTCCTGGAGGAATATCAATATATTCATCATCACCTTCGTCACTACTCCATTTACTAATTGCAACTTTAACCACATTATCTGAAATATTTTTGGCATAAATCATATTAAATTCTCCATTATATCAACGTAGATTTATTTAGCTCTGATTTAAAAACATCCTAACACGTACCATAATGAAATATAAGTATAGATAAGAAAACCAACAAAACTACTATTATTTGCGTGACCTCCATCAAGGTTTTATACTTCGAAAAGAAAATATTTAAAATTAAATTCATTGAGTTAATAGAAATATTTACTATTTAAACTTAGTAATTCAATGTTACATTAATTAAAATTTCCTATCATAGATTTACATCTATTCTCGTTTTAACCTTTGAGCATAATGTTGCGCTAATACCGTACACATCATCAACTTAATTTGATGAAAAATGTCGGAACCACCTGTCACCCCAGTTAGCTGATAAAAGACTTCGAATAGTGACACGTCGTATCAATTAATCCGAGGTATTAGATTCGATTTTTTAAGAAAATAATAAAAAACCATTTATATTTTATGGGGATATATTTTAACGCTGGTGCTAATTTAGGAATAATTGTAGTTCTATTTTGCATTCCTTTAGAAATAATACATGAACAATTAAACGGAATAATTAAAAGAAAGCTCTATAGCAGAGCATCTTAATGATTGGATAAAACCAGATATCTGTATTTTTGGCAGCGTTGAGAAACAAAAAAACGCTCCGATATATCCTCAATCACGCATTACCATAATGTACCCGTTCCGGTAGCCAGCGTTCAATCAAGGCACGGGCATGTTCAGGATAGTGTTGGTGAATATGCCGGGCAATACGCTGAATTTCCGGCAACATTCCCTGATCTCTTAGCAAATCAGCTACCTTAAATTCCGCATTCCCAGTTTGGCGTGTTCCTAATAGTTCCCCGGGGCCGCGAATTTCCAGATCTTTCTGCGCGATAACAAAACCATCGTTACTGTCTCTGAGCACTTGCAGGCGAATTCTGGCGGTACTGCTCAGTGGCGTTTTGTAAAGTAAAACACAATGAGAAGCGATAGCGCCACGGCCAACTCGGCCGCGTAATTGATGAAGTTGCGCCAAGCCGAGCCGTTCCGGGTTATCGATGATCATCAAACTGGCATTCGGCACATCCACGCCCACTTCGATAACCGTTGTGGCGACCAAAAGCTGTAATTCTCCACATTTGAAAGCTTCCATCACTTGCTGCTTTTCTGCGGCTTTCATTCGGCCATGTACCAACCCGACTTTCAGTTCCGGTAAAGCGAGCGTCAATTCTTCACTGGTGGCTTGTGCCGCTTGAGCTTCCAGCACATCGGAATCTTCAATCAGCGTACAGACCCAATAGGCTTGTCTGTTTTCATCAAGACAGGCGTTTCTGATCCGTTTGATAATTTCTTCACGGCGCGTATCCGGGATCGCAACGGTTGTGACTGGTGTCCTCCCCGGTGGCAATTCATCAATAATAGAAGTATCGAGATCCGCATAAGCAGTCATGGCTAAGGTACGGGGAATCGGGGTGGCCGTCATAATCAATTGGTGAGGATGAAAACCCTGTTCACGTCCTTTTTCCCATAAAGCCAGACGTTGATGCACACCAAACCGATGTTGCTCATCAATAATCACCAGCGCCAGACCGGAAAACTTCACTTGTTCCTGAAACATGGCATGCGTACCAACAATCATGGCGACTTGACCGTTGGCAATGGCTTCTTGTTGT
This sequence comes from Photorhabdus laumondii subsp. laumondii, assembly GCF_003343245.1. NCBI lineage: Bacteria > Pseudomonadati > Pseudomonadota > Gammaproteobacteria > Enterobacterales > Morganellaceae > Photorhabdus > Photorhabdus laumondii. Next base: position 275,347 of record NZ_CP024901.1, read on the forward strand.
TTCTGACGTGCTTTCCCCTTTTGCTTACCTGCCAGCCAGCCGACCTGAATACCCAAAGGTTCCAGCCATCGCCGGAATGTATTTGCATGCTGTTCTGCCAGTAGTTCAGTCGGTGCCATCAAGGCGACCTGTTTACCATGTGCAATGGCACGCAACGCAGCTAATGCGGCAACCAGCGTTTTTCCTGAACCTACATCGCCTTGAATCAGTCGCATCATGGGAACATCTTTTGCCAGATCCTGTTCAATTTCTGAGACAACCCGTTGCTGAGCATGGGTTGGAGAAAATGGCAGGCGATTAAGGAATTGCGGTTTTAACTTGTCCTCAGTCGGCAACGGCTGAGCGTGATAACGTTGTACGCCAGCTCTGACGGCTAACATACTCAAATGGTGAGCTAAAAGTTCTTCCAGAACCAGACGGCGATAAGCTGGATGTTTGCCGGTTTCCAGATCCACCAGCGCAATATCTGGTGTTGGGCGGTGCAAGGTATGCAGTGCTTGCGGCAGACTAATAATAGAGCGGCTAAGTTCTTCCGGTAAAAGTTCATTGATTGTACAGGTATCCAGTAATTTCAGTGCTTGATCAATGAGATTACGCAGCGTCGCCTGACGAACACCTTCTGTTGTCGGGTAAATCGGTGTTAATGTCTCTTGAAGCTGTACATTTCCAGTATGATTTTGAATCTTATACTCAGGATGAATAATTTCGGCACCCTGACCGCCTCTTCTGATTTCACCATAGACAACAACCTGTTTCCCTTTCGCGAGATTGTTTCTCATTGCCGCCGAAAAGTTAAAAAAGCGCAGTGTGAGCACGCCGGTACCATCGCTAATTTTGCAGATCAGGGTTCGACGACGACTAACAGTAACATCGGTACGCAGGATTTCACCTGTGACGGTGGCGGAAATACCGGGTAAAAGATCATTAATAGTATAAAGGCGTGTCTGGTCTTCATAACGCAGCGGGAAATGCAGCAGCAGATCCTGCAAATTAACCAGCCCTATTTTTGCTAATTTTGCGGCCTGATTTGCCCCGACGCCACGTAGGGAAGTCAGAGGGATGGCATCAAGCAATGGGCCTCTCATAAGGTTTCTTTTATCTCCGTTAGATTGCATGGTAGTCCGTCAGGTTTCGCAGGTCACGGCCTGAGCCTGTTTACCATCCATAATAATACAGACGAGTTTAACGTAATCAATGGAATATTTTCCTTCGTAACTGGTTGAAAACCATATCAATACCTTAAGAGTAAGCCGCTATAACGAAAAAGGCGATTTGTAACGACAGGTTCTTGTAGCCTGTTTTGAATAATCTGTCCTGTCAGTCAAATGTAAACTAACGTGCTTGTGAGGTGAAAAAATAATCAAAAAAGGTGTTTAAATTTTGCCCCATATCTGTATAACCTCTTGTAGCCTCGGTGAACAATAGGCCATCGTTTTGGGTAGCGGTGTCTATTTTATCCTAGCTTATGTCTGTTCTAAGCGGGATATAGCCGGGTTGTACTATCAATATATTTTGGAGAAATAATCATGGGCCAAAGAAAATATCTGACTCAATCAGAAGTAGAAAGCATGTTGGAAATGGCAAAAGTTGGGCCTAATCCAGAACGGAATTACTGTCTGGTTTATATGAGCTATATCCACGGCTTTCGTGTTAGTGAAGCCAGGCATTTACGGTTATCTGACATGGAATTAAAAGAAAAATGTTTATATATCAGGCGGTTAAAGGGAGGGTTTTGTACTAACCATCCCCTGTTGCAGCGTGAGGTTAAGGCGATTAAGGCATGGCTTAAAGTGCGCAAAACTTTACAGGGCGCGGATAGTGATTGGCTGTTTTTGTCGCGTTGTGGGAAACCGCTTACTCGCCAGCGTATCTATCAGATTATCAACCAGTTAGGGCAACGGGCGAATATCGCGGTAGATCCGCATCCGCATATGTTGCGTCATGCCTGCGGTTTTGCTCTTGCAGATCGAGGGATAGATACCCGACTGATACAAGATTATCTTGGACATAAAAACATTCGCCATACGGTACGCTATACAGCCAGTAATGCTGAACGTTTTCAAGGAGTTTGGAGTATAAAAGGTAGACGTTAAGGTATGACAGTTAGGACCATTTTGACAATTGATATACAATTGCCTAGAAATTATACTAAAAGTTTTCTAATAAAAAAAGAGATAGATTTGTATATATTTGTAAAACGCAACTATCCTACCACAAAAACATTTCGATAATCCACTCTTTTTATTCCAATATGTAAAAACATCACACTTCCTTCGTTACTTTAAAGAAATTACTGTTACTAATTTCGGATTAAATAATTAAATATCCTTAAAATTTGCGAAATAACTATAGTTATATCCATATTGCTTTGTTTTTGCACAGAAAAATTTTTGTATATCAATTGTCAAAATGGTCCTAATTGACAAATATTTGTACAGCTAGATGTCTCTGTTTGTCAAAACGTGATGCACGAGTTTGAACCAGATTTTAGTTAAGTAGTTAAAAAGAGATTAATGAAATGAAAAGACAGATATTAAAGATAAGCGTCGTGGCGGCGTTGGTTTTGGGAGCAGCTTCGGCTGCTAATGCGGCGAATAATGCCATAGTAAATGTTACCGGTTCGATTGTGACTGCAACATGTGATGTTACTAACCCTGGCTCAAATGGGACGGTGGATACGGGGAACCATATAAAAACAGCTTTTACAGCCCCCCCAGATGGGAAATTTCCAGGCGCAGGAATTTCAAAATTTATAAATGATAGTGAAAGGCATTTCACTATTGGTCTTGCTGACTGCTCTTCAGACAATAAAGATGCAAGTAAAGTTAAGTTGTATGTGACAGGTAACACCTTGGAGGGATCAGGGGGTTATCTCTTTAACAAAGATATTAATAAACAGGCAGGTATAGTACTAAGTTATCTAGAAAATAATGTATTAACGCCTATTAAAAGTGAAAGCACGGTTGCTATGATCGTTCCTAATGTAAAAAAAGACAACAAAGAGGAACCTGATATCAAGAATAGTTATGCAGAATTTGTTGTATATATAGCCACAAAGAGCACAGATGCTCCTGGAAACCAGCGGATTACTGCCCCCATCACCTTCTCCTATGCGTATGACTAACTTTTATGTGGCTTTAGCCTGAGGAGCATCTCCTCGGGCTTCTTCGATGAAAAATCCTAGATGATTGGATGATGCCTTTTATTAGGCAACTACTGGCTGGTTGAGCCAAGATATGAGAAACAAAAGATGATCAGTAAACTCCGACTTCCTAACATCATAGTAAAAAGCCTTGTATTGGCCGCGTTTTTGTTTGCGTCACAGAGCTGGGCTGAAGGCGGATTTGGCATCAATGCTACACGCATTATTTTCTTACAGGATAAAGCTGAAGCAATAGTCTCGGTGCGCAATACAACAACCAATATCCCTTACCTAGTGACAACTAAAATCACCAGCACCGTTGATGGCAAGGGTAAAACACCATTTTACGTCACGCCTCCTTTATTTCGTTTGGACCCTAAAGGAACTAATGTCCTGCACATCTTAGGTGATACCAGCAAGTTGCCGACTGACCGGGAGAGTGTCTTTTATTTTAATGCTGCTGCTATTCCCAGCAGTAAGCCTTCTGGGCAGCGTCTTGAAGGTGACAAGATTGCGGGTGGAGTAGTCTATGCCATCGGCAATACCATCAAACTATTTTATCGGCCAACGGGGTTGGTGGGTACGCCAGAGCTGGCATACAAAGCGCTGCGTTTTACCCATGCTCCCGGTGGCGTTCAAGTTAGTAATAATTCGCCTTATCACATCAGTTTTACCCAGATTAAAGTTGATGGTGTGCCGGTGAAGTTTTCTGACAGTCATCCACAAATGTTGGCACCTTTCAGCACCCATGTTTATCCCGCTCAGAATAGTCAGAATAAAAAGAAGGTGGAATGGGCGGTGATTAGCGATCTCGGCGGTGGAGAGAACTTCGATGGTGAAATTCAGTAAAGCCGATATCTCAAGGGTTCAGCATCTACGCAGGTACCTGAATTACATCGGCATGGGTGGGGTTCTGTGGCTCTTTTCTGGTCCCTTGTGGGCAGCGAATTCTGTTGGGGCCACATTTAGGGCCGAAATTACGCAAGGCACGTGTGATGTCATTGTGGACAGCAATAATATCGAGCTGGGCATAGTGCAGTTTGCAGACTTGGTATTAGGAAAAGTTAACAGGGAAATTCAGATTACGCTGAGAAATTGCACGAGTGTGGTCAATAGCAACAGTATTACTCCCACGATTACCGTTACCGGAAATCATGTTGGTACGAATGATAAGAGCTTGTTTCGTGATAAAGGGGCAGATGAAAAAAACGAAGCTTCAACGGCAGTGGGCATCACTGTGCAATTGAAGAAGTTTAGTGGAACAGAATGGTCCCCAGATTTAAAGGACGATGAACCGTTTCATCTGGCTAATAAAGGCACAATCGTAAACGATAAAACGCCTACTGTGCCGGTGAAATTTTCACTGGTATGTGCTTTGGCAGGCGGGCAGACGGTAGCGGTCTGCAAAAAGGCAGGAAAAATCAAGGCTACACTGACGTTTACGTTTAATTATCGTTGATGTATCGGCATTGCAGCGTGGTATCGCGTTAACAGAAGAGTGATAGGGTTAATTTGAGGTGAGCACGATGTTTGGGACAGCGACAGAACAAAAAAAAAGCAGGCTGAATGACCCGTCGACCTTCCTGCCCAAGGGTAGAAACCCGGTATTGCAGGTTGTGATGCGCTGCTTCTGCTGGAGTTCTGTAATGGTTCTGCTGTTCCTGGCAAGCAGCGTCATGGCTGATGACCCCAATCCCAAGCCCAAGACCGGGCCCAAGTACCCACCGACGATCACGAGTGGGATAGACGTACAGGTGAATGTAACTGTTTATCCTGATCCTTGTGACATAGAGATCGATGGTGATGATATTAATGGTTCGGAGCTGAATTTTGGTTCCCTGCTGGCGGCGGAGTTTAGTCATGAAGGGGATGTATCAGCCACCAAGTCATTTAAGTTGAAATTAACGAATTGTGGCGATCCGGATAGTGTGGGCTTTGTCCCCAAGCTCACTGTATCTGGAAATACCATCGACGCTGAACAGGGTTCAATATTTAGTGATCCTAATTCCGGTGATCCTGGGGCTTCTGAGGGGCTGGGGTTTATTATTTTAATCGGAGAAGAAAAGAAGGAAATAGGGCTGAATGATGATTTGATAATAAATCATCGCGAAATCAATGTTCCGGTTGAATTTGATGAGGGCAGTGGTGAGACTGATGTAACGGTAGCAATTGCACGTGGGAGAGATAGTAAGGTTATTCAACCCGGCACGCTGATTGCGCACGTCACATTTACATTTTCTTATCAGTGAGGTGTGATTTATCACGGATGATAAAAATTGGGAGAGGCGGAAAGAGTTAGATGAAAACGAAAAATAGCAATCTTATAAACAGTGAATTAATGACATATCACAGCAGGGCAAAATATGTGTTGCTCTTCATGATGCTGATTGGATGGACCATCGGTTGTGTGACGACTTTCCCAGTGCAGGCGAAGGATCCAAATACGAATCGTACAATCAATTTCAGAGGCATGTTATTGCCTCCGACCTGTGTGTTGAGTGTGAATGGGTCCAGCTTTGCCGATTTTTATAATTATTATATCGCTCCGGTCTATGCCAGTGAACTTAGAAATAGCAAATATATCGCAAGAGATCCCTTAGAACTGAACTTTATGTTTAGTGACTGTGATCTAGGCGAATCAAGACCCGCTCTCTACATATGGAGTGATGTGCCTGCCATAACAGATCCGGAGCTTTTCATGCCTGATGCCAAATTTAACAGTACTAAAGGAGTAGGGGTTAGGTTATTCGACGAGGGAACTAACAAGTTTGTAGAGGTAAGGAATGAGACTGACCCGTATAGGGTAGACCTCTCAGACAGTGTAAAAGGAAATGGTGGGAAATTGGAGGGAGCAATGAGGAGGTTCAGGGCGTATGTGGGAGGTCTGGGCGATACAAATAATCCAGTAACCTGTAAAACCGGGAGTAACAGCATCAATGTATTATGCGGAGGAGTAGCGGATGTGAATATACATTTTGAGTTCGTGTATCAGTAGATGGTGTTAAGCCGGGTGTATTCAAGGGATTTTATCTGATTCTCTGAGATGAAGTGGGATATATGAAAAAGATGATAGTCATGGGAATGCTGGCGATATGGGCGGTTATGGCATCGTCACCAGCACATGCGGGTCTTATGTTGAGGAAGACACGTATTATTTATCATCAGGGCGACAAGGTGCAAAGCATGTCATTGCAGAATTCAGGCGATGAGGTGTATCTAATACAAGCTGCTGTGACTCCGGGAGATAACTCAAATACCCGTTCATCGGAGTTTACCGTGTTGCCTCCGTTGTTTCGCATGGAGGGTAATAGCTTGAACGTGATGCGAGTTATACGTACCGGCGGTGATTTCCCAGCTGATCGAGAGTCTCTGTTTCGTTTTCGTATTAATGCGATTCCGGCGAAGAAAACACTAGATGAGAGCAAGGCCAATGGCAATGGAAAACCAGGAGAGATTGGTGCATCTCTGTCTATTGCGCTGGGGATGAATATTAAACTTATCTACCGGCCAGATAAGCTGCCGATGACACCGGAGCAGGCCTATGGCCGACTGACATTTATACGAGCAGGCAATACTGTCGTAGTGACTAACCCAACACCGTATTACCAGACTTTTGCCCAATTGAAATTTGATGGCAAGGCAGTAGATCTTAACAAAGCCCCGTCAATGTTGGCCCCTTTCGGCCAGATGACTTTTTCCTTGGCAGGTACGGCGGGAAGTAAAGTGACATGGTCGATGATCACCGATGCCGGTGGAGTGAGTAGACTACAGAGCGGTACGTTACGGGCCGACTAAGTATGTTTTTATATTTTGAAATTGGAAGAGCATGACATGGTGGAGCGTAATATTTCAATAAAACAGATCGTTATAACTGTGTCATGTGTTCTGGCAATAATATTACCGGTATTGCCACTCAGGGCAGCAGAGAGTCTGAAGGGGTTGCATCTCAATGACACTCGTGTGATTTATCCTGAATCATCCAGCAACGGAGTCTCTTCGACACTCATTAATAACAGCGACAACAATTATCTCATTCAGTCAATCGTACAAGAACTAAACCCAGAGACCGGTTTACCGCTGGGGGTTAAGGCACCATTTATCGTTATTCCGCCGATTGCAAAGGTGGGGGCAGATGAACGGCTGGTGTTGAAAATCCTTCGTATTGGTGGGGTTTTGCCGAAAGATCGAGAATCTCTGTTCTTTCTGAATCTGCATATGTTGCCTTCTGAGAAACAATTACCAGTATCTAGAGATGGCTCTGGCAAGATGAAAATGGTGACAGCTCTGGCGGTGAAATTGTTCTACCGTCCTGAAGGGATACTAAAAGAGGGGGTTGCCGGTGCGGTGAAACAGTTAAGCGCGTCAGTAAAAGAGGATGTCGTGATGCTGACTAATCCGTCACCGTTTTGGATAACGTTGCAGACTTTGCAGGTCAGTTCGTTTGCCGTACCGGGCAAGGATTTGTTTAGGATGGTGCCACCCTTTGGTCAGCAGAGCTGGTCGCTGCCGGCAGGTAAAGTGTCTCCTGGTAGTCATGTCACTGTATCGTGGCGTGCTATTGATGAGTTTGGGTTAGACACTGATGAAGAGAGTAGATCTATTGCCGTATCCGGCAGTGGTCAATAGCGATGTTGCAAGGTATCGACAGAAGAGATATGAGCAATGAACCTCTATATGTTAAATAAGAGATGGTAATTAAGAATGAAAGTGTTGATTCCGGCAATAAGCTGTCGTTCAAAACGGCCGTTTACTTGTTGTCGTTGTGTAAATCAAGGTATTTCTACCTCTCTTACCCTATCAAAGCACCAAATGGGGGGTTCTCTCGTTTTTTGTCGGGTGATGCTGGTATTTCTGACGGGATGGAGCGCTCATGCAACAGCGCGTGATTATTTTGATCCGGCTTTATTGGGCTTTGGTTCGAATTCCGGTCAACCGGTAGACTTATCACAGTTTGAGACCGTAGGAGGTCAGGCACCGGGAACTTACCGTGTTGATATCTACGTGAATGGTACTTTTTTTGATACGCGTGATATTACGTTCCAGCGTCATGGCGAGGGTAATGCCGAGCTGACGCCGGTACTTACCCCAGATTTGTTGGAAGCGGCTGGTGTTAATATCAGCGGCATACCAGCGTTGAAAGCATTGCCGGTGGATAAGCCGATAGAGAGTCCGTTGGGTAAATTGATTCCCCAAGCGGCGGCCCGCTTGAACTTTTCCCAGATGCGGCTGAATGTGAGCGTACCCCAAATAGCGATGAAGCCTTCAACGAATGGCTTGGTTGATCCGACGTTATGGCAGGAGGGCATTCCGGCTTTTTTACTGAACTACAGCATCAATGGCAGCCAGAATCAACGCTCACAATTTGGTAATAAACAGACTAATCAGAGTCTGTTCGGTAGCTTCAATTCTAGATTGAATCTGGGGGCCTGGCGTCTTCGGAATACGGCGACTTATTCTTATAGCAGTCAAACTGATAACCGGTATGACTCATTCGATGACGCAGTGAAAAAAACGACCGAATCCCAGCAACGTTGGAACTTTCAGCAAACCTATTTGCAGCGGGACGTGGTGGCGTTACGCAGTGATCTGACGATAGGGGATACCTCGACCGGTAGTGTGGCAGGTCAGGTATTTGATGGTTTTCCTTATCGTGGTATTGGGCTTGCCACTAGTGACCCGATGATGCCCGGCAGGCTGAGTGGTTTTGCGCCGATTATCAGTGGGATAGCTAAATCCAATGCTCAGATTACGGTGACGCAGAATGGCAGTGTGATTTATCAAACCAACGTGGCACCCGGTCCATTTCGTATCACAGACTTAGTGGGCAGCAGTGTCGGAGGCGACTTGCAGGTAACGATAACTGAGGCCGATGGTACTCACCATGGGTTCACTCAGGCTTATTCCAGTCTGCCTATGATGTTGCGGCAGGGGCAATTCAAGTACGAAGTGGCCGCCGGGCGTTATTACAGTAGTGGATATGGCAGCGGCATACGTAAGCCGGTGTTTGGTATGGCCTCGATGATTTACGGTCTGCCTGGTAACGTCACGTTATACGGTGGTGGCCTGGTGGCGCAATCGTACCAATCCGCGGCGCTGGGAACCGGGCTCTCTCTGGGCATGATGGGGGCGTTATCTGCGGATATCACGACTTCCCGGACTCGGTTACAAAATACGCCTGACATCCTGCGTGGGGAATCTTACCGCGCTAAATATTCGAAAAGCATGCTGACCACTGGCACGACGGTGGATTTAACCGCGTACCGCTATTCCACACGTAATTACCTGAGTTTTTCGGATGCGAACACTCAAGGCTACAGTGTTTGGGGAGAACTCCCTTCTTGGATGTCTGAGCGGCGACGCAGTAGTTGGCAGATGCGACTGAGCCAGTCATTGCCCGGTAACTATTCTCTGTGGCTCAGTGGTCAGCGGGATAACTACTGGGGAAGCTCTAAAACTAACACCACCCTATCGATGGGATTGAATGGTTCTTTCTACCGTGTGGGCTGGGGGCTTAATTACAGCATTGATCGCATGCGCGGTAACGGCGACTGGCCTGAAAATCGGCAAATTTCGTTGAACGTAAACGTTCCTCTGAGTCTGTTTGGCTCCTATGCGGCGCTGAATAATGCGTATGCTAACTATAGTTTTTCCCGTGATAGTACGGGACGCAGTAATAACCAGTTGGGCATAGGCGGATCGGTGCTGGATGATAATAGTCTGTCTTGGAACGTATCGCAGAGTCAGGCGAATAAAGGGAGAGGGCGCAGCGGGTCAGTGTCAATGGGATATCTTGGTTCCTTTGGGCAAGCCAACTTGGGATACAACTACGATTCATGGGGGGGACGTGGTGTGAACTACGGGTTTAGTGGAGGGCTGATTGCACATCAGCATGGCGTTACTTTGGCATCGCGTATTGGTGATGCTGCTGTATTAGTGCGGACATCGGGGGTTGCAGGTATTCGTGTGATGAATTCCAGTTCGGTGACTACTAATCGCTGGGGATATGCGGTTGTGCCTTATGCCCAGACGTACAGCCGTAATAGTATCAGTTTAGATCCGTCATCGCTGCCGGAAGGGGCTGACATGGCACAGGGTAGCAAGAACGTATTCCCGACGAGTGGTGCGGTTGTGATGGTGGATTACCCCGTGCGTATTGGGCAGCAGTTGCTGATGAATTTGACCTATAACGGTAAGCCCGTGCCGTTTGGGGCAATGGCGGGGCTTAAAGGGGATACAGACACAAATCTGGCCGCGATAGTCGGGGAGGGCGGACAAGTGTATCTGAGTGGTATGCCACCCAGCGGGGTACTGAAAGTGAAGTGGGGCAGTACACCGGACAAGCAGTGCGAGGTGGCATTTAACCTGGGGCCCCCTCCGGTAAAGGCGAAGGCAGATAAACGCTGGAATCCAATGAGGCAATTGAACGAAACCTGTCGTTAAGATGAGGCAATGTGTTGTGGTTCTGCACTGACAACCTAATGGGGAAAACCATAATTATTAGGAAGAGGACCCTCTGAAAGGCGGATGTGATTTGGTCGGGATGGGGTGTATCAACGAATGAAAATTTCTAACAGGACAACTGGGAAGTTACTCCCGGTTGGGCAGCCGATGAAGACGAATAAGACATTTATTAACAAGATAAAACAGGATATGAGTTGGATGGTGGTTCATTGTCGCTGGTGGTCGATGCCGATATGGGTGGGGATGATATGCCTATCCGTGGGTATCTTTTCTTCTCCCACACTGTTCGCCGCGTCGACAATAAATTGGAATGCTGATCGCGCCATTGACGCTCTGGGGCCTGCTCGAAAGGTAAAGTGGAGTGACGGAATAATCACTTATCCGGCAACGGGTAAAGCGACCTTAAAAGATGTGTTTCCAACACTGTCTATGCAGTGGGGTAGTAGTAAAACGTTGGATCAGGTCAAGTTCCGGCTCAAAGCAGGGCACGGGGAAATTTTTAAAGTCCCGAGAGTGGTTTCAGGCCGTTACGAATGCTCAATTGAAGCCAAATTTACAAATGGTCGTCCAGGAGTAGCCATTCCCAAGGAAAACATGGCGGTGGATATCGATGGTACAGGGACAAAGTATTCTAAATCACCAGTAGCGCTCGTGGCGAGAACTACTGGTAATCAGGATGATGAGAGTGTAGCAAAGGCAGAACTAAGTGACCTTTCTTTTGATGTGTCTTGTCAAGGGGTAAATTTTTCATGGGAGCGAAAGGCCGCTGAAAAAGTTGAATTCGAAACCCAGAATGTTAATGCACCTGTGGGTATTTTAATTGATGGAGGGGATTTTATGTGGTGGTCCAGACCAATTCTTCCGACTATCAAAGACCCTGTAACAGTGATATCCCCTCCAGAGTGTATTTTTGAAAGTCAGTCTAGTGAGAATTTTGATTTAGGAGAGATTCGCCGGGAGCCGTCGGACGCGATATTCCCAAAAGAGTTACACCGGGCAACGGTAGGGATATTTGATCTATTGATAAGTGTTGTATGCGATACACCCAATAAGGACGATACAGGCGTAGCCATTGTGAATTTTTCTACTAAGCATCTCGGTGTTGATGGTAAAAGTATAGTGATGGACACTAATGATGAGACTGGGGGTAAGGACTTCGATAACGCGTTGGCGATAAAAGTGTTGCCGCGAGTTCTAGGCATACAGACTAAGCTTGTAGGCGGCAACCAGATTGGTCAGCCAGTAACATTTGGTTCAGCGGCTGACCCTAAAAGTGTGCTGGTTTTTAATGTAGATGATAAGTCAGCCGTGAAAAAAATTAAAAAGGATGAGCACGGCAACGAAATAGGCGAGTATTATTCTCATCATTCTCTCAACAGGTTTTCTGTGCAGCTTTGGCAAACGAAGGCGATAGACCCCAAGCTTTCTGGTGAGTTCAAAACGTCTATGGAGGCAACTCTAGTCATGAAATAACGCTGCGCTGGCAAGGTATTTAAATATGGCATGGTGGCTTAGCCGCCATAGGTATTTCATCTCAATAAATCGCACTATTTCATTTCTCATGTGGTAACAAATTGACCCGTTAGTCACCAGTGGAGAGTAAAATGACAATCAATGTTAATGATTCAATGCTGCTTCAGATAAGCGGTAGCCAGACCGATTTGCCTGGAGGTCAGACTATTACCGGCAAACAAAGTAATCATGGGGATTTTCGGTTGCCGGCCTGTTTGTCTCATTTGAAGGATACACCGTTGTACATGGCAGTCGCGTATTGGGGATTATTGAAGGGGAGTGGATTTACCAAAAGTGAAATCAGCCAGGTGTTCCGAGTGACAGAACGCCGGGCAACAGATGTGATGAATTATATCTACAATGAGCGACGTGATGTGATCGCCTGTGAAAAAGTCTTCTTTCGTGAGAAGCAGGGAAGTCGCCGGCAGATGCTAATTGTTACGGCCGTCGTTGAACCCATGCCTCAGAAGGGTCAGGCGTCGGTAACGAAAACGGTGAAGTCGACGCGCTCCCGGACATTATCACAAGCTAATCACATGTGCATTTGGCGCACTTGGTTTTTGCAGCGGGCTTGTGGTCCGTTTATCTCCTGAGTCGTATCACACATGTGGCTGTTTGGCGGGATATGATGAAGGGCGAGTTTTCATCGATTTTGTGTGTGATGCCTTATGGGATGCTGATAAGTCGGATGGTACTGGTTATCGGGATCATATTGTTGGCCGTCTGTGGGTTTTTATTGGGCAACAAAATTCGCTACTCGCGGTATCCCCGTATGCTGTTAGCGTATTGGTGCCGAACATGGATTTTGCCGCTATTGTTTATCGCTATCGGATTGGTATTGATGTTTGGTGTGGGTGAGGAGGGTTGGTTAGACCGCATACTGGATGAGGTTGATTCAGTATTGATTGGTCTGTTCTTTGATAACCGGGATGACGTGCTGTCAGCCCCGTATCCGCCGCCGGTGTCTTGTGGGTCGGCGGTGGATAGCGCTGTTGATTGTTCACCTGCTGATTTGCACGGGCTATCCGGTTTAGTTTCTGTTACGACTGACTCGCATCACATCCGGCATGATCCGAATTTTGCGCATAATATTCGCTAACTGAATACGGTCTTTAGTCGTGAGCCGGATAAAAGCACAGTAAACCCGGCCGTCTTTCTCTTCGGTATTCATACTCTGAATATTGGAATTGGCTGCATTAATGGCGGCGGTCAGATTTGCCAGCGCCCCTTGATGGTTAAACATGTCCACTTTTATTTCGGCGGTGAAATCGTTATTGATCTCTTGATCCCACTCGACGGCCATAAATTTTTCGGGTTCTTTCTGATAACCACGGATATTACGGCAAGACTCATGGTGGATAACCAACCCTTTGCCGGGACTGATATGGGCGATGATAGGGTCACCGGGGATGGGCCGGCAACATTTGGCAAACGTAATCAGCACACCGTCAGCGCCTTTGATGGGTAATTTACGGGCACCATTGTTGTGATAGGTATTTGTGGTATTTTCTGGCGGCGCGCCTAGCAAATTACGGGCGACGACGATACTCATGGTATTGCCAAGCCCGATTTCAGCCAGCAGATCGTCTATTGTCGAGAGTTTCATTCTCGTCAATTCTTTATTGATACTTTCCGGTGGAATATCAACCAGTTTTTTCCCACTACCCAACGCGTGATTTAACAGGCGACGCCCCAGCCCAATGGAGTCTTCCCGCTTGAGGTTTTTCAACAATTGACGAATTTTAGCGCGGGCTTTTGAACTGACGACAAAGTTCAGCCAGGCGGCATTTGGCCGGGCACCCGGCGCGGTAATAATTTCAACGGTTTGGCCGCTGGTAAGAGACTGAGATAATGGATATGGCTGGCGATCAACCCGTGAGCCAACGCAGGCGTGACCAATATCGGTATGTACGGCGTAAGCAAAATCAACCGGGGTGGCACCGGCGGGTAATTCCACAATGCGCCCTTTTGGGGTAAAAACGTAAATCTCATCAGGAAACAGATCAGATTTAACGCTTTCGATAAATTCAAAAGAGCTACCGGCACTTTGCTGTAATTCCAGCAGACTTTGCATCCAGCGCTGCGCACGAACTTGCGCGGCGGTACCGGATTCACCTTGTTCTTTATAAGCCCAGTGTGCCGCGACGCCCATTTCAGCCATTTGATCCATATCTTCGGTGCGGATCTGGACCTCGACTGGCACCCCATGAGGGCCAATCAGGGAAGTGTGCAGGGATTGATAGCCATTGGCCTTAGGGATGGCAATGTAATCTTTGACTCTGCCCGGGCGGGGTTTATACAGGCTGTGCATCTGCCCCAAAACCCGATAGCAGATATCAACATTATTAACGATGACCCGAAAAGCATAGATATCCATAATTGAATGAAAACGTTGCTCTTTGAGGTGCATTTTCTGGTAAATAGAATAGAGATGTTTTTCCCTGCCGCTGACTTTGCATTCAATGCCGGCTTCAGTCAGCCTGCCTGCGATTTCAGACAGAATTTTCTGGATCATCTCCTTACGGTTACCCCGGGCCGCTTTTACCACTTCTTTGATAACCCGGTAGCGGTTAGGGTGAAGGGCCTCAAACCCCAGCTCTTCTAACTCTGTTTTCAGATGATGGATACCCAAACGATGGGCTAAGGGGCTGTAGATCTCTAACGTTTCCCGGGCGATACGGCGGCGCTTATCTGGGCGTAACGCGCCGAGCGTGCGCATATTGTGGGTACGGTCCGCCAGTTTGATCAAAATGACGCGGATATCCTGCACCATTGCCATGACCATTTTGCGGAAATTTTCCGCTTGTGCCTCTTTTTTATCGCGGAAATTCAGCTTATCAAGTTTGGAGACCCCTTCGACTAACCCGGCAACCACCGGGCCGAAAGGCTGGGCGATATCCTGAAAGGTGGCGGGCGTGTCTTCAATAACATCATGCAACAAGGCGGCCATCAGCGTTTCATGGTCGAGACGCATCTCGGCTAAAATGCAGGCAACTGCGACAGGATGAGTAATGTAGGGCTCACCGCTGGTACGGGTTTGCCCTTCATGGGCATCCCGCGCAACAGAGTAAGCCTGCTTGAGGAGCTCAATCTGAGCCCCGGGCAGGTATTTTTGGGCAAGCTGATTCAGGCTTTCGAACAGATACAAGGCAGACCTACCGTAGATTAACGACGACTTTCCGCGATAGCGGAAACCGCCTGCATTTCTGCGGCTTCCTGCTCTTGTTGTTCCTGGCGCTCACGTACGTCCAGAATTTTACCGTTGATCAGGCCCTCTTCCACTTCACGCAGAGCGATAACCGTGACTTTATCGTTCTCTTCAGCAACCAGAGGATCTTTACCACCTGTTTGCAGTTGACGTGCTCGACGAGCGGCGACCAACACCAGGTCAAAACGGTTACCAATTTTTTCTACAGCGTCTTGAACAGTTACGCGTGCCATATGTGTGCGACTCCACAGGTAAAGAAATGACTGGGCATCATACTGAAACTTGGTTCAGTCTGCCAATAATTTGCTGATTAAAGCATCATGCCGTTGTGCCTGGCGCTCCCGATGCAGGCGTTCTGAACGGATGATGGTGTGCAGATCGGCCAATGCAGTATTGAAATCATCATTAACGATTAAATAATCATACTCGTTATAGTGAACCATTTCTGCAACGGCTTGATCCATGCGTTTTTCAATAATATCTTCACTATCCTGCCCTCGACCGCGCAGACGGCGACAGAGCTCTTCTTTTGACGGCGGCAGGATAAAAATGCTGCGGGCAGAGGGCATTTTTTTGCGGATCTGCTGCGCTCCTTGCCAATCGATATCAAGAAAAACATCAACCCCACTGGCAAGCGTTTCTTCAATCACTTTCCGGGATGTACCGTAATAATTATCAAAAACACGGGCGTGTTCCAGAAATTCATTATTATCGATCATCTGGCGAAAGGCTTCTTCGGTGATAAAAAAATAGTGTTCACCCTGATTCTCACCGGGACGCATTGCACGTGTGGTATGGGAAACAGAAACCTGAGTATCATACAGAGGTTGAGTCTTTAACAAAGCCTGAATCAGGCTTGATTTACCCGCTCCGCTTGGCGCAGAGACAATATATAACGTGCCTTGGATCATGGTGGTATCTTGGTTGATTGGATAATAATTAAATAAAGCAGAATAAAATTCTTATAACAGTATACACGTACCCATTCACACATGTCGCGTTGCCGATGCATTTCCGCCGAAATTTTCTTAGGGGAAAAATTGCCAATGGATATTTTGTATCGCCAAGGGTTGACTTCTTTAGTTAAAATTTTGCTCTATGTATTATCACAACTGTTGTTGAATGAAACAAAAATGGTGTATTTGCTGTTTTATGTGTCACCATCGCTTGGTCGAAAAGGAGGCATGGATGAAATACAGTGAGTTCCGCCGATGGCTAATTTCTCAAGGAGTTTTAATTGTTAAGAAGCACTATAATATCCGACGCATTGAGATGAAAAAGCGCGTTATTTTGAGCGTTTTTACTGTCTTAAAAGGGCAGTGCTAACCGCGGCAAGGCCCGATTACGTCTGGCGGCAGTCCATGAGCGGGCGGATCTGGCAATGCCCTTTCTGTCGAGTCGAACATAACCGCGATATCAATGCGGCGATCAACATCCAGCGCAAGGGCATAACAGCATTACAGGCGGCGGGACTTGTCGTTTCTGCCCACGGAGGCCAGCGTAAATCCGTCATAAAGACGGTTGCGGCCTGAGAAGTGGGAAGCCTCGCTGTTTTTTTACGGCGGGGAGCAGTCACCGGGTTACAATGAAAGAGTATGGCTTAATCGGCAATTAATCGTATTCACCATGTGCTTTAATATCCCCGCCTCCCCAGCCAACTCGTTTGCCATTTGTTCGCAAAGCCGTAAAGGCGCTCCCCGATGAGTCTACGCTGACAATATCCTGCAATTTAGCGATTTCGGGTGGAACAAACCCCCCGGTACTTGGCTTCCCCCAGGCAACGACACTACGGTCCGCCCGCAGGGCCGCGAAAGCAGAATTTGTTGCACTCAGGCCGACGATATCGTTCAGTTGAGCAACATCGAGTGGGAGTATGCCACCATTATCTAGATCTCCCCAAGCAACGACACTACGGTTTGCCCGTAAGGCCGAGAAAGCAGAATTTGTCGAACTTAGGCTGACAATATCATTCAGCCGAGCAATTTCTGATGGGACATCATTCCTATCACTCCTTCCCCAAACAACAACGCTGCGGTTTGCCCGTAGGGCAGCGAAAGCATCATCATTTGTACTTAAACTGACAATATCATTCAGCTGAGCAATATCTGATGGGACATAATTGCTATAACCCCCTCCCCAGGCAACAACGCTGCGGTTTGCCCGTAGGGCAGCAAAAGCATTATCATTTATACTTAAACTGACAATATCATTCAGCTGAGCGGTTCTTGATGGGACATAACTATGACTACTGGTCCAAGTAATAATGCTGCGGTCGGCTCGAAAGGCGACGAAACTATTATATGCTGAACTTAAACTGACAATATTGTTCAGTTGAGTAATATCAGGTGGGAGTTCGCCACCGTAGTCCGCATCCCCCCAAGTAACGACGCTACGGTCGGCTCGCAAGGCGGCGAAAGCAGCATATGCTGAACTTAAACTGACAATATCGTTCAGTTGAGTAATATCAGGTGGGAGTTCGCCACCGTAGCCCGCACTCCCCCAAGTAACGACGCTACGGTCGGCTCGCAAGGCGGCGAAAGCAGCATATGTTGAACTTAAACTGACAATATCGTTCAGTTCAGCAATTTCAGGTGGGATTTTGCCACCGTAGCCCGCACTCCCCCAAGCAACGACGCTGCGGTCGGCTCGCAGGGCGGCGAAAGCAGCATATGTTGCACTTAAACTGACAATATCGTTCAGTTGAGCAATCTCAGGTGGGAGTTCTCCACCGTAGCGCGCATCCCCCCAGGCAACGATATGACCATTTTGTAATAATATGGCGGTTCCAGAGTTATTAGAGTCTATGACGCCATTGCTATCATAGCTGATAGCTTTGCTTCCAGATCGTTGTTTGATAA
This sequence comes from Photorhabdus laumondii subsp. laumondii, assembly GCF_003343245.1. Lineage (NCBI taxonomy): Bacteria > Pseudomonadati > Pseudomonadota > Gammaproteobacteria > Enterobacterales > Morganellaceae > Photorhabdus > Photorhabdus laumondii. The sequence goes on from NZ_CP024901.1 coordinate 293,528, forward strand.
AAGTGTCTTTGGTCTCTGTGCTGAATGAGAACTCGTTATGTTGATTCATATTGCTCTCCTGATAAGGCTGTATCGGATTTATTTGTAGGAATTCTGCGCCGCAAAACCTATTTCTTCCCCGTCAAACTGGGTTTCTGCTTAAAGGGTGTAAGCACCTGTATTGCGGTATTTGATTTGCTGGCGGTCAACGCAGTGTGTTAACCCGTTCATAACAGGTGAAGAGATTATGAGGATTAACTCAATTTTCAGGCCAGCGTCTCTCCTGCTAAAAAACACATTTACTGATTAATCGTATTCACCATGTGCTTTGGTATCTCCTCCTCCCCAACCTGCCCTGCGGCCATCTGCTCGCAAGGCTGCAAATGCAGAGTTTGATGCGCTCAGGCTAACGATATCCTTCAACTTGGCAATTTCCGGTGGCACATAACCACCGCGACTTGGTTGTCCCCAGGCAACGACGCTGCCATCTGCCCGCAGAGCTGCGAAAGCACAATCTGCTGCACTCAGGCTGACGATATCGTTCAGTTGAGCAATCTTAAGTGGTAATGTTCCGCCAATGTCTATATCTCCCCAGGCAACCACACTGCGGTCGGCTCGCAAGGCGGCAAAGGCATACGGTGTGGCACTTAAACTGACAATATCCTTTAATGCGGCAATTTCGGGTGGAACCACTATTCCCCACCAGGAAACGACGCTGTGGTCTGCCCGTAGGGCGGCGGCATAATTATAATTGGTAGTTATGCTAACGATATCTTGTAATTTGGCGATTTCTGGCGGGATAATTTCCACACCCCAAGAGACAACGCTGCCGTTCGCTCGTAAGGCCACGAAAGTATTATTTGTTGAACTTAGGCTGACAATATCCTTTAATGCGGCAATTTCGGGTGGGGTTGGCAAAAAATCCAATCCCCAGGAGACGACGCTGCCATCTGCCCGTAAGGCGGCAAAAGATTGCTCTGTTGCGCTTAGGCTGATGATATTGTGTAGCGATAATCCACACATTCTTGGCAGAGCCGTGTTTAAAAAATCCACTGCTCCCCAAGAGGCTATGCTGCCGTCCGCCCGTAGGCCCGTGAAAACATCTCTTATTGGAATTGCACTCACACTGACAATATTCTTCATCTTATCCACTGATTCTAAGGGGAGTAGGCCATTGATTAATGGACCCCAGATAGACACGCTGCCATCTGCTTGCAAGGCTGCAAATGCAGAGTGTGTTGCGCTTAGGCTGACGATACCTTGCAATTCGGCAAATTCGGCAATTGGTGGCGGGGCTTCCTGTGTATCAAACCGTTTTTTTCCCCAAGTGATCACTCTGCCATTTTGCAATAACATGGCGGTTTTCAATTTAATAGAAATGTTATTTTGCGGAAACGAATCGTCTGCCAATTCAATAGAGACGATGGAGGTATTGCCACCAGAGTTACTTTCTCTGCCTGATTTTAGGTTTTGCTGGATAAAACGATCACCGGTAGCCATGTTTGATGAGAGATGGTCATTTTGGTTCATATTGGCTCTCCTAAATAAGGTTAATATTGGGTTTGCTTTTACCTATAAGATAAAATCGGTTTATCGCGAGTTAAGCTAGATTTATATTGCCACGGGGTAACATTACCTGTTATTTGAATAAAAAGATAATAGAAAAACACGATCAGTTTATAATTTTGTGGATGTATTCCAGTAAAGAAAATATCACATAAATTGAGGTGTTATACGAATGAAAGTATTGAAAGGATAACATGAAAAGGTAAGCGGATAATGTGATTGAACGTGAATGATGTGACTCAGAAGAGTTAAACCCGACGTCATGATATTAAATGGTTAGTGTAAATATTAACAGTTACAGTAATTGGTTATTTACTTCTCATTTGAAGTGAGAAGTTATCGCTTTTTTAATTTTTATTGGAAAATCAGTATAATAACTTGAATTGAATATTGTGATATTTCAGATTGATAAAAAACAAGGTGAATGATAACTCAGTATATTATCCGTATTCATTGGATATTCAACCGGGGATTGTTCCCCGGTTGTCTGGTTAAAGATTTTCATTGTGTTGCTATCGCTTCATTCCAGATAAATGACCTTTACTCTTACTGCCTATCCCAATAGAGCTATTTTATTTGCCCTTCTTTGCCATAAAGAGCGAACCTGGGCAGTGCTCAAAATCCTCACGTACTACGTGTACGCTCCGGTTTTTCCGCGCTGTCCGTGTTCAAACTGTCTGCAACAATTACGCCTATTGAGATAGGCTCTTAGTTTCTGCTGGTTATTATTTTATTCATTGGGTAAAAGAATGGCAGGATCTTTAAAATTGGGATTTAAATCAACGGGTGCAGACCAGAGCACAAGGCTATAGATCACATTTTGCATATCTTGGCTGTCTTGCATTATAATTAACGGCACCCCATTTTCCCAGTTATTTTCGAATTGAACTTGCTCTTCAGGTTTTCGCTGCCATGAAAAACCCGTTCCTTCGCAAGATACTTCGTAACACAGATCGAGTAGCTTAGACTCCATTACGTTACTGTCCCCTTTGAACCATTGGGGCTCATTATTTTCAACGATTGCATCCGTATAAAGTGTTATGGTGGCCTTTCCTGGCTGGCCATCTTTGCGGGAGGCTATTATCTCACAAGTGTACTTTCCTGTAACAACATGTGGAACAATGAAGATTCGGTTTTTCGTTTTAATCCAGAACATCATATCTTTTAACACTGCGGTATCAGGTAAACGTGTCCCTGGAAAATCGAAATGTGGATCACCTTTAGGAAAGACTAAGGTACTTGTCCCACTTTCTGGATAACGAACCAATTTATCGTTATTCTCTTTTCCATATATCTTCGGGGTTCCGAGAGCTAAAATGGCTTTCTCTGGAACCCAGTCTATGATTTGAGGGTTACTCGTGATTTGAGGTCGACTAGGTTGTGTATACGTATGAACATAATATTCTTTAGAAGTTTTCATTTATTGCTGTAATCCCCTCCCGGTTAAATTATATCGACCTTTCAGAGATTCTCCTTTTTCCGATTATTATTTTCTGTATCCGGGTACCCGTGCAAGCTGTCACTACACGTTACCTCATTGGATTTTAGCTCTTACTGCCGTCAGTTTTTACTGGCGGTATTTCTACCGATAAGGTAAAACCTACTCTTGTGAGTTAAACCGGATTTATATTGTCACTGAATAACATTACCTGTTATTTGCATAGAAAGATAGTAGAAAAAAGTGATTGGTTGATAATTTGGTGGATGTATTCCGGTAAAGAAAATATCACATACATTGAGATGTCATACGAATGAAAGTATTGAAAGAGTAACGCGAACGAGTAAATAAATAATAGGGTTAAGCGTGAGTGAGGCAGGTCTGGAGGAATTAATATTCGAATGGTAATATTTAAATGGTTTACGTAAAAACTGACCGTTATGGAAACGGGTTATCTATTTCCAATGTACTTCGAGTGCTCAACCGGGGATTACTCCCCGGTTGTTCTATTAACGATTTTTATTTATTGCGGCTATCTGCCTTTCTCACCCCGGATATATTATCTGGGTTATCACAGGGATCTGGCTTCGCTAGGTTAGCACTGCCCGTACTAGTAGGTTTCTGGATGGCTGGGTCTTTAAACCTATTATTCGGATTGTTGTCTGGTGGTGTCCAGAAAGCAACATTATGAATCCAATTGCAGGTGTCTTGCATTTCAATTGACGGTACCCCGTTTTCCCACTTACTTTCCAATTCAAATTTCTCTTCGGGTTTACGCTCCCATGAAAATCCGGTCCCTAGGCAGTTTACTGTGTAAGTCAGGTCGTTCACGTTAGATTCCATAACGTTTTTGTCTCCCTTGAACCAGTAGATGTCTGGATTGACAACGATAGCATCCGTATAGAGGGTCACTGTGGCTTCCCCTGGAGATCTATCTTTACGTTTGGCAACCATCTTACAGGTATACTTACCTGTAACCACATGTGGCACCTTGAAGATTCTGTATTGTGCTCTAACCCAGAACATGCCGTCTTTTAGCATCATCTCTTTTCCTATCGGTTTTGGAAAATTATGATTTCTTACTGTCGGAAAGACATTCAATAAGGTACTGGTACCCTCTTCTGGGTAACGAATTGGCTTACCGTTGTTGTCTTGCCCATTTATCACCGGATTCCCGAGAGCTTTGATTGCCCAGCTTGGGTTCCAATTGGGTGTAGCAGCGGCAAATACCGAGGTGGAAAAGAGCGCCCCTACAGACACGCACATCATCCATACCGGCCACTGGCGGTAATGTGCCGTTATCCGGCCAATATCCTGCTTCATTCTGTTGATGAATGTGTTACCCGCATTCATGGGATATTCAGATGGGGATAGTTCCCCAGTTGTTACGTGAGAAATTTTCATTTATTGCTGTAATCCCGTCCCGGCCAAATGACATCGGCCTTTCAGAGATTCCCCTTTTTCCGGTTATTATTTTCTGCATCGGGTACCCGTGCAGGTCGTCACTACAGGTTATCTGTCTTAATGACAGGTTTTGTTCAATTAGCCTCTGGACTCCGGCTCTTATTCACTTCCTCTTGATCGGAGGAAACCCAAGTCAAATACCACTTTGCACTGACTGTCCGCATTACTTTATGTTGCTTTCCGAGCCTTTAGGTATATTTGCCTGCCATTTTCTGCTATTACTATTGCCGCTAGATTTATCAGCTATTGCTGGCTGATACACATGAGATAATTCAATATGACTATTATTTATTGAGTTGAAACCGGAATGGAAAACCATCTCGGCCAATGTAACCTTGGCTATTTGTATCCCAAAAACTCAGAGGGTAGCGTGCAGAATAGCGATGCATCTTGAAATCCATAGGGTATATATTGGATTTACCTTTTACCCACAGGGGAACCTATGCCATAAGACTTGTCCCTTGCGGGTTAAACTGAATTTTTACTGACATGAATAATATTAGACATTATTTAAGTAAAAATCTAATAGAAAAAAGTTATCGGCTGATAACCTTAGGTTAATGCTACACCTGATTGTTGGTAGTGGTTTTTAGATTATTTTCCACAGATAGATCACAAGAGTGGTAATAATGAGATTTAGGCAGAGGGATTTAGCGGGGATATACATCTTTATGACTATTATTACGTGAACGAGTAACTTAATTTGGTAATAACAGAGGGCAGGTAAGCTAATATTTCAAATTAGAGGGTGTCGCAAAAGGCCAGCATTGACAATAAACCCACAGAGATTTATTGCCTGTTATTGGAACTGACAACCCAGACAAGCTAAAAATAGCCCATAATATCAGGGCAACGGCCCTTGATAAGTTATACGCTATGACGTTTAGTGTAAGCAGACGGTTCCAGTTTTCGAGTGAATAAGGTCATAAAAGATCTGCGCCTAAAGGAAGAGCGCAGATTTTAATGGATAACATGAGCTTTTGCGACACCCTCTTTGTGGCGGGGAGGATGTCAACTGTATTCATTGAGTGCTCAACCGGGGATTACTCCCCGGTTGTTCTGTTAAAGATTTTTATTTATTGCTGCTACCGGCCTTCTCATTCCGGATAGGTTATCTGGGTTATTACAGGGATCTGGCTTCTCCAGGTTAGCTATTAGGTCTCAGGATGGCTGGGTCTTTAAACTGACCATTTGGATTGTTGCTTGGTGGCGTCCAGAAAGCAACATCATAAATCCAATCGCAAGTGTCTTGCATTTTAATTGTCAGTGCCGCGTTTTCCCACTTACTTTCCAATTCAAATTTCTCTTCGGGTTTACGCTCCCATGAAAATCCGGTCCCTCGGCAGTTTGCTGTGTAAATCAGGTCGTTCACGCTAGATTCCATAACGTTTTTGTCTCCCTTGAACCTGTAGAGTATATAATTTACAACGTTAGCATCCGTATAGAGGGTCACTGTGGCTTTCCCTGGAGATTTATCTTTACGTTTGGCAACCATCTGACAGATATACGTGCCTGTGACCACACGTGGGACCTTGAAGATGCTGTTTTGTGCATTTATCCAGAACCTGCCTTGTTCCAGCGTCATATCGTCTACTCTCGGCTTTGGAAAATTACGATTTTTTACTGGCGGAAAGACATTCAATAAGGGACTGGTACGTGATTCTGGGTAACGAATTGGCTTACCCCTGTTGTCTTTCCCATTTATCACCGGTTGCCCGAGAGCTTTGACTGCCCACGTTGGGTTCCAAGAGGGTGCAGCAGGATTAGGTTGATAATACTCTGATGGGGATAGCTCCCCGGTTGCCATATTAAAAATTTTCATTCTTTGTGATAACCCTGTCCCGGCCAGATTGTATTGGCCTTTTAAGGGCCCTCCTTTTTCAGATGATTATTCTCTGCATCGGGTCACCCGTGCAGGTTGTTATTACACGGTTTCGTTCATGTAAGAGTATTGCTGGAACTCATGTTTGAGGAGAAATCGTCTTGATTCATATTACTCTCCTAACTTAAGGTTATATCGGATTTACCTTTACCTACAGGGAACCTATGCCATAAAACCTATCCCTTGCGGGTTAAGCTGAATTTCTATTGCTACGAAGACATAAATAAGATTAGCAATTATTTTTAAAAAAAGATAATAGGAAATAGTTATCGGCTGATAACTTCAGATTAATGCTAAATTAATTTTTTGGTAGTTGATTTCAGATTATTTTTTTATCTATAAGTGGTAAGGGTTGAAATTATGAGACTTGAGATACAGAATTTAGGGGGGATGTACATCTTTATGGCTACTCTTATTAATACGTAAATATGTAACTTAATATGCTAAGTATTAACTGTAAAGCAAGGAAGAAAAATCACTAGGGGTTTGTTGTAATATCCGCTCTAGCCTGTTTATGAAAATGTCAGTTATTTTTGGGTTTTTAGGATTTACGTCCCAAACTATTTCGTAAAGTCATTGCCTTTTAATCTTTATTTGAAAGTTAATGTTAGTAATAACAGAGAGCGGCTGTGATGAGATTTAAAGTGAATACTCAACAGGCTGAACCGAGGTATTATGGCTCAGCCTTGGTTAATGGTTCACAATAATAAATTAATACTTAATAGATTAACTAATCGTATTCACCGTGTGCTTTAGTTCGAATGGCGAGGTTTCTCCCAGGCTAACTGATAATCATTGCAAAACCTAATGGAGCGAGCAAATTGATGCTCATTTGTGCTGTTGAGACGATCCTCATCGGTAAAGGCGAACGTAAGCTGATGAAGCACACCCGAAGGTACTTTTCTATATCGTTTGGATTAAGTTGTTTTGAAGCCAAAATGTAATTCACAATTGCAAGCTCTGGCGTAGTTCAATAGTGTCTTAAGTGTTGGGTTTCCGTTTCCTTTTTCAAGCCTGTAAATATTCGCCTCTTTTGTTCCCATACGCTGTGCAACTTGGTTTTGCGTTAGACCAGCAGCATGCCGCATGCGTAATAAAGTATTAATTAGCTCGAATTCTGTCTCTAGCGCATCATACTCAGCTTTTACATCTGAGTTAGCTAATGCTTTGGATTTTAGGGATTTTAAGTTGCTCATTTTATAACCTCTTTCATTCGTTTATAAGCGAGACCAAGATCCAGATTGCTGACGAACCCCATTTAAAAAGTGGGGTTCTGTTGATGTCAATCATATTGTTGTCGTGTGGGGGTTTTTAGTATATCGAGGTATCGATTTTCCAGTACCTCTATTAGATCAAAGACCGGCCCCTGATGGTTAGCACTTTTGTCATTAATCCGATGGGGCTATTAAGGCCCTACATGATGTTTACTGACTTCATTTTCTAGCGCTTGATTCACGAAAGCATTAATCGTCACATCTTCTTCAAGTGCTACTCTTCCTCAGACTTTCCCACCAGAAACGCTCTCGCTTGACTTGGCCAGGGGCCATTGCTGGGCCGCATGGAGCACGCGCAGCACAACTACCGTACCACTTTCATCCTTGATGCGATAGACAATCACATAATTAGGCCGCACGACGATTTCACGGGTACCGTGCACACGGCCGGGGCGGTACAGTTTAGGCCGCTGCGCAGCGAGTTCGATTTTAGCATCAAAGTCTGCGTCAAGCTCAAGCGCGGCGCTGGGGTTGTTTTGTGCGATGTAATCAAAGATACGTTCTCGATCTGCTTCCGCGATCTTTCGCCAAATGATTTTCATGCGCGACCCTGTACAATGCGTTTACGCAAGGCTTCACGTTTGGCGGCAAATTTGGCCTTGACATCAGTGTGAGGGATACCCGGTCCGGGTTCATCTATGGCTTGCTGCACCTGCTCACGAAACCACGCATCATATGCAGCAGCCTCGTGGGTACGCTTGAGCGCTTCGGCACGATCTGGCCTGCGCGTTGAGGTATTGGGGGGAGCGGGGGCGTAGTTTGATGAATCCACGTCGAAGCGGGCAATGCCAATTTTTTTAAGGTAGGAAACCAGCGTTTCGAACTTGCGGAATAGCCGCACATTGCGGCTGCGCTGTGCGGCCAGTGGTCGCTCGTGCATTCCATAGCGTACCATCACGGCCCAGCCACCTGGCTGGCCTACGATGTGCGCTCCTTTAACGGCTCCGGCCTCCACTAGATGTGATAGGGTGCCGTGGTCGATAGTTTCAGCCATGTTGTCACCTCGCAATTTCTGAATATTTCACAATGTAGACTACTGTAATTTATAGAGCAAATTATAGTAAATTGCAAAGCGATTTATTATTTATCACCCAATAACTGAACGGAAAATAGGCAGTTTTCCTTGCCACATAAATGCCCCACAGTTTTTTATGCTCTCGCCCATTTTCGCGGGTTGCAGAAAATGCAAATACAGTGTCTAACCCCCTGACGGGCGATTGAATCGGGTCAATGAGGAAAATGGGTTGTATTAGGATTCATTATGAAAAGAACAGACCCCATTATTTTCAATGAGGTTTGTCAGCGGTCTGAGATCCTTTTTAGGATACGAGCCTGAATTTTGGGTGGCATATTTAATATCGACCCTTGAACTTATCGTATGTGATAAGTTTATCGGTTATTAAACCTCTGTCTTCGATGAGAACCTCTGGGGCGGGAATCGTTGATGGCAGCCCTGAATCAAATATTAAATACATCAGGCTTTCACCATAAATATCTGCTTTGTGTAGTGTATGAAAAAGCCCGCTACCTTGGGATTTCAGGCAGTTATTCTTCGAAGCGCTTCGCAAAGTTATTATCTCTGCCTTGGACAGCATCTCTTTATCCTCTATTTTGTTGTTATGCATGGATAGCCAAGGAGCAACGGATGCTTAATTTATTGATATTAATTCTGTTCATTGTTTTCAGTTCACCGATAGTTGCGGCTGAAATTTTTGTTTCGAATACAGAAAAGAATTGCCCCGAATGGTCGCAGGACAAATTACAACGTGAAACTAACAGCTTGATGCAACAGATGGCGCACTGGGATCAGCTCTATCGTCAGAAAGGGATCAGCGAGATCGATGATGAGGTTTATGATCAATTAATGTCGGAGCTGACTCATTGGCAATTCTGTCTGAAACAAGCACCCCATTCAGATTTTCCTGTGGAAGTTTTTCCCGATAATAAGCTTGTTCATCCGGTTGCTCATACCGGATTAAGTAAACTGAAAGACAAGCAGGAAATTAACCGATGGTTGCACGGTAGATTACCTGTCTGGTTACAGCCAAAGATTGATGGTGTAGCGGTAACATTGGTTTATCAGAACGGGAAACTTGTTTCATTAATCAGCCGGGGCAATGGTGCCGAAGGGGTAAATTGGACAGCAAAAAGCCGATATATTCCCGATATTCCGCAGAATATAGAAAATGCTCCACCTGATTTGGTATTGCAAGGAGAACTCTTTCTGCATAAAGAGGAGCATAGACAGCAATTATTGGGGAGTGATGGCGCTCGTAATCGGGTTGCGGGTTTGATGATGCGTAAGGACCATTCGTCAGAATTAAAACAAATAGGTTTGTTTATCTGGAGCTGGCCGGATGGCCCTGCGGAGATGGAAAGTAAATTGCGCAAACTGGCAGATATGGGGTTTCCATTGGCGCTTCGCTACAGTCATAAAATAGAGGAACCAGAGCAGGTGCAGAAACTGCGGATGCACTATTTTGAACAACCCATGCTTTTTGCTACAGACGGTATCGTGCTGAAACAGGAAATTGAACCTAAAGGAAACCAGTGGCGGTCTGGATCTAACAGTTGGGCTGTGGCATGGAAACACCCTTTACGCCATCAGGTTACACAAGTCAGGGAAGTTAATTTTACTATTGGCAGAACGGGCAAAATCTCAGTGGTTCTTGGGCTGGATAAAGTGAAACTGGATGATCGGCAGATAAGCAGAGTCAATATTGGTTCTGTTCGTCGTTGGCGGCAGTTGGATGTATTACCGGGGGATCGGGTGACGCTGACATTGGCAGGCCATGGTATCCCGAAATTAGCTCAGGTGGTATGGCGGATCAAAGAGCGTCAGGATATTCAGCCACCGGATAAGCAGCATTATCATGCACTAAGTTGTTTGACGTTAACGGTGGGTTGTGAACAACAATTTAATGCACGATTGAAATGGCTTGGTGAAAATCTGCAAATGACAGGTGTCAGTAGCGGTAGTTGGGCAATGTTGACCGAACGGAAGTTAGTCACTGATTTAACCGGTTGGTTAGCGCTTTCAGCTCAACAAATTGCGGCCTTACCAGGAATCGGAGATAAACGGGCACAGGCTATTTATTCGCAATTCAGCAAGGCAAAAAATCAGCCTTTTTCCTACTGGATGAAAGGGATTGGAGTGCCTTATATGGATAAGCTGTCTGATAATGTTTATCACTGGCAGCAACTGGAGCAGAAATTAGCCGCGGCACAATTAAAACAACAGCTTACTGTCGGGCAGTTGAAAAAGTTGTCTGATTTTGTCAGTGACGCGCAGATTAAAGCGATTGCAGAGAAACTGTCAGTGGCAGGGATAACGGGTTTTGACCGGGAAAACGGGGTCGTAGTTAACCCCGCTGATATGGCTCAGTGATCGGAGTGTTCGTAATTAAAGACCGGTAATCCAAGACGGTAGCGAATAGCAACCAATCTTGCTGTCAGACCGGCGATCAGGGTAATCAGAACAATGCCGTTTTGCGGTAACGGCGTGTGCTGTAAGCCAATATATAACCAAGCGGCGGTAAAGGAGACACCCGCATAGATCTCTTTCTGGAAAACCAACGGAATGGTGTTACACAACATATCGCGTAACACACCACCGAAAACACCGGTAATAACCGCCGCAATGGAAGCAATGATAGGGCCATGGTTCATCTCCAGCGCAATCTGTGCGCCAAGAATGGAGAAGACAATCAAGCCAATGGCATCAAGGATCAGAAACAGGCGGCGCAAATGTTTCATCATCGGCGCAACCCAAGTGGTGATTACGGCGGCACAGGCAACGGTGACGATATATTCAGGATGCTTAACCCAACCGAGGGGATAATGCCCTAGTAGTATATCTCGAACGGAGCCACCGCCAATCGCAGTTACGGAAGCAATAATAATCACGCCGAACATATCCATTTTACGGCGGCCCGCAGCTAAAGCCCCGGTCATCGCTTCAGCAGTAATACCGATGATATAAAGAACACTTAGTAACATAGAAATGAAATGTACGTAGCATAAAAAAGTAAGAGTAATGTCGAAGTGGTAAAGTCTCGACTGAAATTTTTTAGTTCCATCCATTTCGGATTAATATTATTTATCCGAAAAAACCTGATGCAAGGATAATAAAATGGCCTTTCAGGAACGGCAAATCACGTTAGATAACCGTAGCCACCAGCTTACTAATATTAATGTCTGGACACCAGACAGCCAATGGTTAGCTTATGATGTTCGTCCCAACGGTGCTTCTTTTACTGGTTTAACGATAGAAAAAATTCATGTGCAGAGTGGAAAAACAGAAATTATCTATCAGGCAAAGGAGGGCGCTCATGTTGGCGTGGTGACAGTCAGCCCAACAGAACCTGTCCGATATGCGTTTATTCATGGGCCAGAATGCCCAGATGAGCAATGGCACTATGACTTTCATCACCGTCGGGGCGTCATTGTCAGTGAGGATTCTTCGGGAAAAGCGGTTACGCTGGATGCAATGGATATTACTGCCCCTTATACCCCGGGAGCGTTGCGCGGAGGCAGTCACGTTCATGTATTCAGCCCGGATGGTAGCCGTCTAAGTTTTACTTATAACGACCATGTTATGCATAAGCTTGATCCAGCGCTGGATTTGCGCAATATCGCCGTGGCTGTGCCCCTCAAACCAGTTGAACCACCTAAGCACCATCCCCGTGAATATGATGGTAGCTATTTCTCCGTTGTGGTTAGTACTACTACTTTCCGGCCGGAGCCGGGCAGTGATGATATTAACCGCGCCTATGAAGAGTGTTGGGTAGGTCAAGCAGGATATCGTAAAGCGGATGGTAATTGGCAGCGTTGGGCATTGGCATTTATTGGCGATACTATTTCTGCAACAGGGGAAAAAGTACCGGAAGTCTATATCGTTGATTTACCTGAACAGGATGCTGATTATGCGATAGCAGGGGAAAAACCGCTGCAAGGTACGGAAACAACGTTACCTGCGCCGCCTGCCAGTGTAATGCAGCGTCGTTTGACATTGACCAGCCACAAACGCTGGCCGGGAGTCGTGAATAACCCGCGTCACTGGTTGCGTGTTTCACCGAATGGTGAACAGATTGGTTTTCTAATGAAAGATGATAATGGTATTGTGCAATTGTGGACAATATCGCCAAATGGTGGCGAGCTCCGTCAAATAACTCAGAGTTACTGTGGCATTCAATCTGCTTTTAGTTGGGAAAATAGCGGTCAGTTTGTTGCTTTTATTTGTGATAACAGTGTGATGCTGTGCGATGTACAAAATGGTCAGATGCAACGTTTGACAAAGCGTACAGAAAAAGCGCCTGCTGCGGATGCGGTGGTGATTTCACCGGATAGTCATCATATTGCATTTATGCGTGAAGTCGATGGTTATATGCAAATTTTCCTGGTGGAAACCGGATTGAAATAAATATATTTGCCGTCAGTTCACTCTCCGCTGGTGGCAATAAATAAACCGGAACGGATTATCAATTAATTGGTTTTGGTTTGACGCTGTGCTTTTTCTATTTTTTCAATTCGCTCTTTTGGTGAACTTGTTGATTGATCTTCGTCAGATTTTATATAGTCATAAGGTAATAAGAGAGTATCTAATAGCGCAGAAAAAGGCAGATCAATCGCGAGTAATGGTTTCATTACCCAACCCGTATCTTTGTCTTTTAACATTTCAATGTTAGCTTTAGCTCCGGGATAATAACCGCGGCTAGGCCCTGAATGTGTCATGATGCTGGTGCACCCGCTAATTAACAACCATCCTAATGTGACGCAAAATAGAATTAATTTATTATTCTTCATTGGTTCTATCGATCTCGTATGGCTAAGCCGCTGAAATAGTTTGCTCTTGCATAAGCTTGTTGGGTAATTTTTATTTTCCCAAATCTCTTGATGAAGAGTTTTGACATCAATCACTATAATCAGGTTATACAACATTGACCATAGCCCTGATATCAAAAAGTCGTGAATTTTTTATGTAACAGGATTTTTTTCTGTTTTTTAATTAATAAAAAATAATGTACGTCATCATGATGATTTGGATAGTCTATACCCGTCATCTTTCAAGTTGCTTCTTTGTTAATGGCACTTGCTCACCCCGGTCACATCGTTATCGTGAGTGTTGTGCTCCTTTGGGGGGTGATAAATCCTTATAATTTGTGTGATTAACTGCATCATGGCTATTTAATTTCTGACAGAATCAGTAAGTAAACAGAATTAATCTCCCGGTTTTTTAACTTTTGCTAAAGGAAACGGGTTATGAGTGATATTGCTCTTACAGTGAGTATGTTGGCATTAGCGGCTGCATTTGGATTGTGGATTGGAAACTGTAAAATATATGAAGTTGGATTAGGTATTGGTGGTGCTTCTAACACTACCAATGATTCGTAAACTGAATAAGCAGTTTGGCATATCGGCTGCAAGTCTCATTAATGCGTAATGTACTCTTGCATTAGCCATCAGTAAACGCACAAAAACACGCCTATTCGAGGCATTGGATTTAGAAATTTCTGATTGAATAGAGGCTGCTTAAGGAGAGTGGGCAAACAAGGCGTGTTTCTTTCTCTTCTTTATGCACAAAGCATTCTACAAATTCTGAAAATAATTATGTAAAGTCCTCGTTATCATTTTGCTCCTGCATTTCCGGGCAGGAGCTTTTTTACTATATTGATTTAATTACTATATTGATTTCAGGCTGCTTGCTGATGTGCCCGCTCAATTTCTTCTGCCAAAATCGCAATCCCTTTGGCAATACTTTCCGGATCAGGAACATAATTCATACGCATGCATTCATGAGCATGCGGCCAGTCTTGTTCCAATCCGGGGAAGAAATAGTGACCTGGAACCATTAACACACCACGTTTTTTCAGTCTTTGATAAAGCGTTTCTGTGGTTATCGGCAGATTTTTAAACCACAGCCACAAAAAAATGGCACCTTCTGGTTTATGGATAAGGCAAAGTTCCGCCGGTAGATAACGACGGATAATCTGAATCACGTCTTGAACCCGTTGTTGATAGAACGGGCGGATAATTTCCTGTGACAAACGAAGCAGGTCATTGCGACGGATCATTTCCAATGCCATTGCGGGGCCGACACCGCCCGGCGCAAGGCTGATGATACCATTCATGTTACTGACGGCATTGATGATTTTATCGTTAGCGATAATGATTCCGCAGCGTGAACCGGGCAGCCCTAATTTGGATAGGCTCATGCACAGAATAGTATTAGGGTTCCACAATGGTGTAGCTTCGCTAAAAATAATACCCGGGAATGGCACGCCATAAGCATTATCAATGAGTAATGGAATCTGGTGTTGTTGAGCCAGATAATCTAGCCGTTGTAACTCTTCATCAGTGATAACGTTACCCGTTGGGTTGGTTGGGCGAGAAACACAGATCAGGCCAATATCTTCGGTAATATTGAGATGGTCAAAATCAACATGATATTTGAATTGGCCTTCTGGCAAGAATTCAATATTGGGTTTATTGGCAACAAATAAGCCTTCATCCAGCCCTGAGTCAGAATAACCAATATATTCCGGTGCTAGTGGAAACAGCACTTTGCGGACAGAGCCATCTTCTCCGCGCCCAGCTAGCAGGTTAAATAGATAAAAGAACGCACTTTGGCTGCCATTGGTCAAGGCAATATTTTGTGTACCAATTTCCCAGCCAAGTTTTTCGCGCAGCATCTCTGCCAATGCTCGAATTAGCGTATCTTTACCCTGAGGGCCATCATAGTTGCATAGTGTTTCCGTGAGTTGGCCGCTTGCGACCATCTCTGTCAGTAATTGCTGAAAATAGTCATCCATTTCCGGGATATGTGCCGGATTACCACCACCCAGCATAATTGCACCAGGTGTCCGCAACCCTTGATTAAGGTCATTCATCAGGCGGGTTATACCTGCGTCTTGTGTAAACTTGTTACCGAATTGAGAAAAAATCATAGCCGTGTTCGTTGTCGGTGTGTTATTTAAAGTAGAAGAAATAACACCATACCCTTCGTATTATCGAGGTGCAATCTGGAAAATTATGACTATTAATTATTTAATATGGCATTTAATTTAACATTTAAAATAAAGAGCTAAATGTTTGGTTAATATCCAGTTTTATTATTGGTGTTAATCTTGAGACTATTGTAATTCACTGAATTTATTTTCTACATAAACAGTCAGTTATATGGTCATTGACCAAGCCAGTTGCCTGCATAAATGCATAGCAAGTGGTACTGCCGATAAATTTAAACCCCCTTTTTTTCAGTGCTTGTGATAACTCATCTGAAAGATCTGTTTTTATCGGCACCTCTGTGATGGTTTTCCACTGATTAATAATCGGTTTGTTATCAACAAAACGCCAGATAAAGGTGCTGAATTCTTCACCCTGTTGTTGCATTTTAAGATATGCCCGCGCATTGTTGATAATAGCGTTAATTTTGGCGCGATTGCGGACAATAGCGGGATCAAGCATCAGCCGTGCCACATCATTTTCATCCATGACGGCAATTTTTACCGGGTCAAACTGATGAAAACATTTACGATAGCCTTCGCGTTTTTTCAGAATAGTCAGCCATGATAGCCCAGATTGTTGCCCTTCCAGACAAATCATTTCAAACAACTTTTGGCTATCTTGTAGCGGTTTCCCCCATTCATTGTCGTGATAAGCCAGATATTGAGGATCAGAGGTAACCCAATGGCAGCGTGTTAATTCCATACGTGTTAATTCCAATAGTCGTTACTTTCAGTATGAGTGGTTGGTCATTGACAGTACCTTAACTGTATAGATATACAAGTAAAATAACCAAATTGAGATTTTTTTATTTCAAGGCGAAATTAAGAGCGAATTCAGTGCTGTATATCTTAAAGTCAAAGGGTATACTGGCCTACTTCCTTTCAAATTCATATGTATCGCGTGCGGATCCAACATGCAAAAGTTTGATACCAAGACCTTTCAGGGGCTGATCCTGACATTACAGGATTATTGGGCGCGCCAGGGCTGCACCATTGTCCAACCACTGGACATGGAAGTTGGCGCGGGTACTTCTCATCCCATAACTTGCCTGCGTGCACTTGGCCCGGAGCCAATTGCTGCTGCTTATGTACAACCTTCTCGCCGTCCGACCGATGGCCGTTATGGTGAAAACCCTAACCGTTTACAGCATTACTATCAGTTTCAGGTCATTATTAAACCATCCCCAGACAATATTCAGGAATTGTATCTGGATTCTCTGAAGGCGCTAGGGTTAGACCCGACGGTTCATGACATCCGTTTTGTTGAAGATAACTGGGAAAACCCAACGTTAGGCGCTTGGGGATTGGGTTGGGAAGTGTGGCTTAACGGGATGGAAGTGACTCAGTTTACTTACTTCCAACAGGTAGGTGGTCTTGAGTGTAAACCTGTCACGGGTGAAATCACTTACGGTCTTGAGCGTCTGGCAATGTATATCCAAGGCGTAGACAGTGTTTATGATCTGGTTTGGTGTGATGGCCCGCTGGGCAAAACCACCTATGGCGATATTTATCATCAAAATGAAGTGGAACAATCCACTTATAATTTTGAACATGCAGATGTTGATTTCCTGTTTACCTGCTTCGAACAATATGAAAAAGAGGCTCAGGACCTGCTGGCATTAGAAACGCCGCTACCGTTGCCAGCTTATGAACGTATTCTCAAAGCGGGCCATACATTCAACTTGCTGGATGCCCGTAAAGCTATCTCGGTGACTGAACGCCAGCGTTATATCCTGCGTATTCGCACCCTGACCAAAGCTGTTGCCGAAGCATATTATGCCTCCCGCGAGGCGTTAGGCTTCCCTATGTGTAACAAGAATCAGAACTAAGAGGCTGTCATGACTCAACAGACTTTCCTGGTGGAAATCGGCACAGAAGAGTTGCCGCCGAAGGCTCTTCGTTCATTAGCTGAAGCATTTGCTGCTAATTTTGCGGCGGAGTTGGATAACGCGAATTTAGCGTATGGTGAAATCAGTTGGTTTGCCACGCCGCGTCGTCTGGCACTAAAAGTTGCTAATCTGGATGAGGCGCAAGCTGATCGTGAAGTCGAAAAACGCGGTCCAGCGATTGCTCAGGCATTTGATACTGAGGGTAAACCGACAAAAGCGGCTGAAGGTTGGGCTCGCGGTTGTGGTATCACGGCTGCTCAGGCTGAACGTTTAGTGACAGATAAAGGCGAATGGCTGTTGTATCGTGCGCTGGTTAAAGGCCGTAGTGTCAAAGAGTTGCTGGCGGCTATGGTTAACAGTGCACTAAATAAGTTGCCAATTCCTAAATTGATGCGTTGGAGCGATAAAGAGACTCAGTTTGCTCGCCCAGTTCATACCGTTACCATGTTGTTTGGTGATGAACTGATTGAAGGCGAAATTCTGGGTATTAAATCCGCACGTGTCATTCGTGGTCACCGCTTTATGGGTGAATCTGAATTTGCGATTGATAATGCAGAGCAGTATCCAGAGATTTTGCAGCAACGTGGTAGAGTGCTTGCAGATTATACAACCCGTAAGGTACTCATTAAGCAGGATGTAGAACAGGCGGCGATTAAGCTAGGCGGCGTTGCTGATATCAGTGACAGTTTACTGGAAGAGGTGACTTCATTGGTTGAATGGCCGGTTGTGCTGACAGCGAAATTTGAAGAGAAATTCCTTGAAGTGCCAGCCGAAGCATTGGTTTACACCATGAAAGGTGACCAGAAATACTTCCCGGTTTACGACAATGCGGGCAAATTGATGGCAAACTTTATCTTTGTTGCCAACATTGACTCTTCTGATCCACAACAAATCATTGACGGTAACGAGAAGGTGGTTCGTCCACGTTTGGCCGACGCAGAATTTTTCTTTAAGACGGATCGTAAACAGCGTCTGGAAGATAATTTACCTCGTCTGGAGACGGTTTTGTTCCAGAAACAACTTGGTACTTTGCGTGATAAAACGGATCGTATTCAGGCGTTGGCCGGTTGGATTGCAGAGAAAATTGGCGCTGATGTGAATCATGCTACCCGTGCGGGTTTGTTGTCCAAATGTGACTTGATGACCAACATGGTATTTGAGTTCACCGATACACAAGGTGTGATGGGAATGCATTACGCCCGTCATGACGGTGAAGCAGAGGATGTTGCTCTGGCATTGAATGAGCAGTATCAACCGCGTTTTGCGGGGGATGAACTGCCTTCTACAGGCGTTTCTTGTGCGTTAGCGATCGCTGACAAAATGGATACTCTGGCGGGTATTTTTGGTATTGGTCAGCATCCGAGAGGCGATAAAGATCCGTTTGCGCTGCGTCGTGCTGCGTTGGGTGCTCTACGTATTATCGTTGAGAAAAAATTGCCACTGGATTTGCAGACACTGACAGAAGAAGCAGTTCGCCTGTATGGTGATAAGCTGACAAATGCCAAGGTTACGGATGATGTGGTGGAATTTATGCTTGGCCGTTTCCGTGCTTGGTATCAGGAGCAGGGCTACCGCGTCGATACCATTCAAGCGGTATTAGCACGTCGTCCAACGCAGCCTGCTGATTTCGATGCTCGTGTTAAAGCGGTGACCCACTTCCGTACACTGGATGAAGCCGCAGCGTTAGCCGCGGCGAATAAGCGCGTTTCTAACATTCTGGCGAAGTCTGAAGAGACATTGAACGAGAAAGTAGATGTTTCTACGTTGAAAGCGCCAGAAGAGGTGAAACTGGCAACGCATCTGATAGTTTTACAGGATAAGCTGGCGCCTTTGTTTGCCGAAGGGCACTATCAGGAAGCGTTGGTTGAGTTGGCATCTTTGCGTGAAGTTGTTGATGCTTTCTTTGACAATGTGATGGTGATGGATGAAGACTTACAGGTGCGAGTAAATCGCTTAACTTTGTTAAGTGAGTTGCGTGACTTGTTCCTGAGAGTGGCAGATATTTCGTTACTGCAATAATGACCTGAAATAGTCAATTCCGGCTGTTGTGAAATGCGATAGCCGGAACTTAATGCCCTTGGCATTGATTTTACCGAGGTTTTGGTTGGTATGGGGTTAACCTATCTGATCTGGAGCGTATCACCTTGACTAAAGTTGCGAAGGAAAAAGCATTACCGTTTGAAATGCGAGCACCTAATAAATTGACTGCCGAAACTTTGGCTAAGAGTGATCGTGGTGAAGACATTCGTCAGGCAAAGGATGCTGATGATTTATTCGATCAGCTTGGTATCTGATGCGTCAGCCAAGATATTCAAGTCAATTTAAGCGTGATGTGAAATCTGTGAGAAAGTGCGACATCACTGGCTTTCAGTTGTTTTTATCAGCAACTAATCTCTGGTTATCAAAAAGGTATTGACGGCCTGTAGCGAGCGCAGTAAGATTCGGCTCGTTTTCGGCGAGTAGCGCAGCTTGGTAGCGCAACTGGTTTGGGACCAGTGGGTCGGAGGTTCGAATCCTCTCTCGCCGACCAGAATTTAGAGAACCCCGCTTTTTGAGCGGGGTTTTTTCTTTTGTGCTTCATTCGTTAACAGTAGTGAAAATTCAACGTCTCTACGGTGATTTTCAGATAAAGGCGACTATTCCTTGATAGCAGAAGATGCTATTGGATCAAAACTCAAAAGGAGTTTAGAAGGTCCTCGTGTATACACGCCTGTTTCTTGATAATGATAGTGATCAGCAAAACGTAAATTATGCAGGAGATCCAAAATAATATTGGATGAAACTTCCAACTGACTGAGTGAAAATGCAGCCGCAGCACAGGCATGAGTACCTGCACCAAAAGCTAAATGTCTTTTTCGATTTGCTTTCTGTGGAGAAGTGGTATTTTTTCTTCGATATAGATCAAATTCATTTGGTTTGTGAAAAACCGATGGATCACGATTAGCTGCGCCAATCATACAAAATACTACAGCGCCTTTAGGTATATCGATACCAGAAATAGTGACGTCTTCACTCGCCTCTCTTGGAATGAGTTGTACGGGGGATGTCAGACGTAAAGTTTCTTCAAATGCATCTCGAACTAAGCTGCGATCTTTGAGAACTACATCAAGCATACTCGGATTAGATATTAAGTGATTAAGCATCATTGCTAATATCTTGTCAGCAGGTTCTGTAGCCGCTAATAGAATGTTTAAACACAGTGCTGTAATTTCACTCATGGACATCGCTGTATCTTGACAGAATATAGATATAATGTCCTTACTGGGATTACGCCGTCTCTGATCTATTATAGGCTTTAGTAAGCGAATTAATTTCTGACTACATTCAAGACTGTGCATTTTTTCTAGTTCTGTTTGGTCAAACTGGGTAATAAAACTGGCGATACCCTTGTGCCATTCAGCTATATCACGATAGTTATCACTTGGCAGTCCGAGAATACTTAATGTCACTAATACGGCATAATCGCGGCCAAAGTCATTAACAATATCTATATTTCCTTTTTCCATATAAGGTTGTAAGAGATCTTCAGTAATCTTTCGAATCATGGGTTCGTAGTAGCGATTAAAATAATCTCTTGAAAGTCCTTGCATTATGAATTTTCGTTTACACGCATGCTCTTCACCTTCCATTTGAGCAAGAACGCGATCCCCCATAACCGGTTCGGCAAGTGCAGTTAATGGCTTAGTATTGAAAATTGAGGATTTTAAAATAGCGTCAACATCCTCATATTTGCCAATAAAATAGCTATTTTGGGATTGTTCAAAATAAACTAAATCTTGTTTATGCAAAATGTCGTAAAAATCGTAAGGATTTTTTATGAATTTGGGATCGTGAATGTTGAAAGAGCTTAATTTAGCCATTATTTTGCTTCCTTTCTAAAGATATTTGGTACTAAGAGCGTATTAACTTTAAACGCAGTGACTATTTCATCAGACTGTTTGTGTTTTATAATTGAGTGACGATTCCGTAACTTTGTTTATCTGCTACTTGTATAGGATAACTACCGTTAAATAACCCTTTTCCGATTGACCAAGGGCGGTGATAAAGTAACGTAGAATACTTTACCCCAAGTAATCGAGGGGTATTGAGGTAAAAAGGAATTTCAGCGAAAATATATGGCAACGCTTTATATACTAATTGTAGGTCAATTTGACCAAAGTATTGCCCAGTACCTTTTAGTCGCCCTTTTATGGCTTGAAAGGACATATCAAGACAGCTTTTTTTAAAAGATTCTGATTCATTAAACGCGTTTTCAACTTGTGTTTTAAGAGATTGGTAGTCATGGTTTAGTGAAAAGTCACTAAATTGGATGACTCTGATTTGCTTACTTTTCAATGTTGCTGTGGAAATAACATAATCAAGGTTACGTAAATGACGTCTAATTTCGCGATGTGTTTTTTTGATAGCTTTAACATTATCAATTCCACTAGCGACTAAAAGGCGTGAAGCTTCACGTTCACAAGGTAATAATATGTCGACTTGTCGGAAATAATGACTTGACCACTGAATAAGGTCCACTACATAGTCTTTTGAAAAACGCGAGTTAAAGGGGCTTATCCCTATTAGCGCGTGATCACCTTTTTGAATAATTTGGTCACAACGAGAGGTTTCACCTTGGACAGTAAATGATGGTGAATTCTCGTGCAGCAATGTTGAATGGGCTGATAATATTTGATTGTTCGTTTCTTTTAAGCATTTTTTTCAGTAGATAACATTTCCATTGACTTTCCATTTTTTAATGTAATTCCACATAATCCTGTATAAATTACGCTATTTAACTTGAGATTTATTTAATCTCTTGTATCAGTAATCCTGTAGGAAAATTACGTATATACCCGTCATCTTTCAAGTTGCTTCTGTGTTGGCTACACTCGCTCACCCCGGTCACATAGTTCTCTATGCTCCCGGGGATTCTCTCCCTTGCCGCCGCGATGCATCTTGAAATCCATAGGTATAGACTAATAATATCATAGTAAAAAATAACATTTAATTACTATCCATGATATTTAATTTATCCATCTGAGAAATATATCTCATTCATTAAATGACTTGTTTGAAAAAACATAAGAATAGTGTATGAATATTATATTCTATGAGCATCAAATGGAATGTAAATATGAAATTAAATGACATAGGTAACATAGTTTTACTAGAAATTAATAAGTTTAGAATAAACGATAATCGAGTATTTTCGAAGCGTGAATATCAAAATTTTATCAGTAGGCATAAAGACAGGATATTTTTGCATATCGTTAATACGTTAGAAAAAGAAGGTAAGATACGGCTAAACATGACATTGATTGACTGTTCGACAGGAAATATTAAAGATGAATCCGCAATAACAAAAGGAATAAAATATCGGAAATTTAATTTTTGGAATAAGAGAATAATAGGTGATATATGTCTTCATATAATGGCGTAATATATGGGGTTATTTTTTGCCTCATCAGTGCAGCATTTGATGTGTTTGTTGCGTATTTAACGCAATCGATAAATTCAGCTATTGTTATCTTTTATTGCTTTATATCATCTACTTTATTATTTATGATGATAAGTATTTTCAAAGGGATTGATCAATTAATTGTGAAGGTCCGCAAGAACACCTTATTGGTGTTAATTGTTAATATCTCAATTCTATTAAATTGGGGGGGATTAATCATTTCGCTACGTTTTCTTGAGCCTGCAATAGTGGGGGTAGCTTCAGTGGCTTGTGGTCCTGCGATAACAATCCTCCTTTCATCTTTTATCGATAAAAACGAGGCAAAAACAGAAAAATTGGAAGTCGTCATATCTTGGTTAGTTCTCATTGGTGTAGGTGTGATGCTAGTGAATGTATTTTTAGGAAATAGTGGATTATCATCAACCTCAACTCAGGATAGGATTATTGGCATTGTTAGTGTGATAATTGGTGCTGTAGGAACGGTGTTATACACTATTTTTTCTAAGAAATTATTCAAGGAAAAATGGCAAACATATGAGATATTGTCTGTTAGAAGTATTTTAATGGTGATACTTTCATTTTGTTATATTTCACTCTCCGATGTTTCTCTTAGTTTGAATATTGATATGATTCTTCCGATGTTGATTCTTGTTGCTGTCGGGCACTTACTTCCAATTTATCTCGTACTGAAGGCAATTAATGCCATTACCCCCCTTCATGTCTCTTTATTATTTTTACTGATACCTGTATTTACGATTCTTTTCCAATATCTTGATTCACGTATCGCGTTTTCTGTTGAAAGTTTGATTGCAGCTTCGGTTATAGTTTCTTTATTAATCATTCTTGGTGTGAGTAAGATAAAAAAGACAAATAGGGTATAAAGATGTTATCCAACAAAATTATGAAGAAATTAGGAGAATTGAAGAATGAGGTGAATATTTGAAACCTATCTAGCATTAATAGCGACCTGATAATGGCAACGGTCGTTAATTTACTAGTTAATTATTAATGAAACCAGAAGCGATGAAAAGTAGATAAACGAGTAACGGGTTTTTGTATTTATTTATATTATTAATGTTATACTTATTTAACTTATTTTTCAGGTGCCGACTTTATTCGGCACACAGCATTTTATGCCAGTTATCATCTTTTTCTCTGAAATAATCGTTTACTAATTAATCAAACAGCCACAAATTTTGCGCACAGGTTAACAGTGGTTAATCCTGCATCCATGAGCTTTTTATGGTCTTTTTGTCTATAAAATGTGCGCATTGTCATGTTTTTGTGCTAACTATGTTAATTATTAGTTTCCTTTGTGTTTTCCTGTTGTTTATGACATCTGTTGAGATCTTATTGACGCAAGAGACAACAGTTGTTTAATTGATAAGCTGAAAATAATAAACAAAATCTAGACAGCGCAGTTTCTGACAGGAAGTGCGGATTCTGGCTGTACATAACAACATCACAAATGGAGTGCAAGAAAATGACAACTTTCTCTAAAAGAGCGAAGTTATTGAAGCTAGGGGTCAGCTTAGTTGCATTGGCCGTAACCGCCAGCGTTCAGGCAAAAACATTGGTTTACTGCTCCGAAGGCTCACCGGAAGGCTTTAATCCACAATTGTTCACCGCTGGCACAACTTATGATGCCAGCTCCAGACCACTGTATAACCGTTTGGTTGAGTTCAAAACAGGTACAACTGAAATTATCCCGAGCTTGGCTGAAAGATGGGATATTAGCGATGATGGTAAAGTTTACACTTTTCATCTGCGCAAAGGTGTTAAGTGGCACGATAGCAAAGACTTCAAACCAAGCCGAGAATTTAATGCTGATGATGTGATCTACACTTTCATGCGGCAAAAAGATGCAAATCACCCATACCACAAGGTGTCAGGCGGCAGCTATGAATATTTCATTGGCATGGGTATGAGTGAGATGATCAATAAGGTTGAAAAAGTAGACGATTATACTGTCCGGATTGAATTGAGCCGCCCGGAAGCCCCATTCCTGGCTGACTTAGGCATGGATTTCGCCTCTATTATGTCAGCAGAATATGCAGATAAGATGATGAAAGCCGGTACACCGGAGAAAGTCGATCTGAATCCAATTGGTACAGGACCGTTCCAGTTGGTGCAATATCAGAAAGATTCTCGCATTCTGTATAAAGCCTTCAAAGAATATTGGGGAGATAAAGCCAAAGTTGACCGGCTAGTTTTCTCTATTACTCCTGATGCATCCGTTCGTTATGCAAAATTACAGAAAAACGAATGTCAGATCATGCCATATCCAAATCCGGCGGATATTGCCCGCATGAAACAGGATAAAGATATCGTTTTGCTGGAACAGCCGGGTCTGAATGTCGGTTATGTCGCTTTCAATGTCATTAAAAAGCCATTGGATAACGTCAAAGTTCGTCAAGCGTTGACGATGGCAGTCAATAAAGATGCTATCGTTGAAGCGGTTTATCAGGGCGCTGGTCAGAAAGCCAAAAATCTGATCCCACCAACCATGTGGGGTTACGACAATGATCTTAAAGATTATCAGTACGATCCAGAAAAAGCGAAACAGCTCCTAAAAGAAGCAGGGATGGGAAGTGGTTTTACTATTGATCTGTGGGCAATGCCGGTACAGCGTCCATACAACCCGAATGCCCGTCGTATGGCTGAAATGGTCCAGGCTGACTGGGGAAAAATTGGTGTTAAGGCCAAAATTGTCAGCTATGAATGGGGCGAATATTTGAAGCGAGCTAAAGATGGCGAGCATCAAATTGTCATGATGGGTTGGACGGGAGACAATGGTGATCCAGATAACTTCTTCGCAACTTTGTTTAGCTGTGCAGCCAAAGAGCGAGGTTCCAACTACTCTAAATGGTGTTACAAACCGTTTGAAGATGCTATACAGCCAGCCCGCATCGTTTCTGAGCATGCTAAACGTGTTGAGCTTTATAAACAGGCTCAAGCTGTGATGCACGAACAGGTTCCAGCCCTGATTGTGGCTCATTCCACGGTGTATGAACCGATCCGTAAAGAGGTCAAAGGTTACGTCGTTGATCCTCTAGGCAGACATATTTTCAGCAACGTGTCTCTCGAATAATCCTGTTCTGACTTAAGGTATTGATTAAATTGTGAGCCAAAGGGGGAAAGTCCTCCCCCTTATCAAGCCAAACGGCCTGAGAGCTGTAACCGGCATTTAAAAAAAGAGAGTTCGGGATATGTTGCAGTTCATACTCCGACGTCTGGGGTTGGTAATCCCAACGTTTATTGGCATTACTTTACTGACTTTTGCTTTTGTCCATATGATCCCCGGCGATCCGGTGACCATTATGGCCGGGGAACGTGGAATATCGGCTGAGCGTTATGCCCAGCTAATGGCCGAAATGGGGTTGGATAAACCACTTTGGCAGCAATACTTTCATTATGTAAGTAATGTGTTACATGGTGATCTTGGTATCTCCATGAAAAGTCGTATCTCGGTGTGGGAAGAGTTTGTTCCCCGTTTCCAGGCAACGCTTGAACTGGGGATATGCGCCATGCTGTTCGCTATTTCTGTGGGTATTCCCGTTGGTGTCTTGGCGGCAGTAAAGCGTGGTTCTGTTTTTGATCATACTGCGATAGGACTTTCCCTAACCGGATACTCCATGCCGATCTTTTGGTGGGGGATCATGTTGATCATGCTGGTTTCTGTCCAGTTGGATCTGACACCGGTATCCGGGCGGATAAGCGACAGTGTTTTCCTTGATGACAGTTATCCGCTGACCGGTTTTATGCTGATCGACACACTATTCTGGGGTGAAGCCGGTGATTTTAAAGATGCGGTGATGCATATCATTTTGCCTGCCGTTGTCTTGGGGACGATTCCACTGGCAGTGATTGTCCGTATGACCCGCTCTTCTATGTTGGAAGTACTAGGTGAAGATTATATCCGTACTGCACGCGCTAAAGGTTTGAGTCGTATGCGTGTGATTGTGGTCCATGCGCTTCGCAATGCATTGCTGCCGGTTGTCACTGTTATCGGCTTGCAGGTCGGCATGATGCTGGCGGGGGCGATCCTGACTGAAACTATCTTCTCTTGGCCGGGGCTTGGACGCTGGCTGATCGATGCCCTTCAGCGCCGGGATTATCCGGTGGTTCAGGGCGGCGTATTACTGGTGGCGATCATGATCATCTTGGTTAACCTGATAGTTGACTTGCTATACGGCGTCGTTAACCCGCGTATCCGGCATAAGAAATAGGGAGCACATTATGTCTCAAGTGACTGAGCCTGCAAACAGTGCGCCTAAGATTATGACGCCGATGCAGGAGTTCTGGTATTACTTTAAGCGCAATAAAGGGGCCGTTGCTGGCCTGGTTTATATTGTGTTGATGTTGTTGGTTGCTCTGTTGGCGGGGGTGCTTGCCCCACACGGTGCGGCTGAACAGTTCCGCGATTCTTTGCTGACGCCACCAGCATGGCAGGAAGGGGGAAATTGGCAGTTTATTCTGGGTACTGATGATGTTGGGCGTGATTTACTTTCGCGTCTGATGTACGGCGCTCGGCTTTCATTGCTGGTAGGTTGTCTGGTGGTGGTGCTATCCCTATTGATGGGGGTTGTTCTGGGGGTGCTGGCGGGTTATTTCGGTGGTGTGGTGGATATTATCATCATGCGTATCGTTGATATTATGCTGGCATTGCCAAGCCTGTTGCTGGCTTTGGTGCTGGTGGCGATATTTGGGCCATCCATTGTCAATGCTTCACTGGCGTTGACCTTTGTGTCTCTGCCACATTACATCCGTTTAACTCGTGCTGCGGTATTAGTCGAAGTTAACCGCGACTATGTGACGGCTTCACAGGTGGCGGGGGCAGGTTCCATGCGCCAGATGTTTATCAATATTCTGCCTAACTGTCTGGCACCACTGATTGTGCAGGCTTCTCTGGGTTTTTCTAATGCCATTCTTGATATGGCTGCTTTGGGTTTTCTGGGAATGGGGGCGCAGCCACCCACGCCGGAATGGGGAACAATGCTGTCTGATGTATTGCAGTTTGCACAAAGTGCCTGGTGGGTGGTGACATTCCCGGGGGTGGCGATTCTGCTGACCGTGTTGGCGTTTAACCTGATGGGTGATGGTTTGCGTGATGCACTTGATCCTAAACTCAAGCAGTAGTGAGGTGGCGAAATGGCACTGTTAAATGTAGAAAAATTATCGGTTCACTTTGGTGACGAAGAGGCACCATTCCGCGCCGTTGACCGCATCAGTTACCGAGTTGAGCAAGGGCAGGTTGTTGGGATTGTTGGAGAATCTGGCTCAGGTAAATCGGTGAGTTCATTGGCTGTAATGGGATTGATTGATTATCCGGGTAGAGTGATGGCTGACAAACTGGAATTTAACCAGCGTGATCTGACCAAAATTTCTGAACAGGAACGTCGCCAACTGGTTGGTGCGGAAGTGGCAATGATCTTCCAAGATCCGATGACCAGCTTGAACCCCTGTTATACCGTTGGGTTTCAGATTATGGAGGCGTTAAAAGTGCATCAAGGCGGCAATCGCCGCACCCGACGCCAGCGGGCGATTGATCTGTTGACCTTGGTTGGTATCCCTGATCCGGCATCGCGTCTGGATGTGTATCCGCACCAATTATCGGGTGGTATGAGTCAACGGGTGATGATCGCAATGGCGATTGCCTGCCGGCCAAAATTACTGATTGCTGATGAACCGACAACCGCTTTAGATGTCACCATTCAGGCGCAGGTTATTGAACTGTTGTTGGAGTTGCAACAACGGGAAAATATGGCGCTAATATTAATCACCCATGACCTGGCATTGGTTGCAGAAGCTGCTCATCATATTATCGTGATGTATGCCGGGCAGGTGGTGGAATCCGCCAAGGCATCGGAAATCTTCCGGGCACCACGTCATCCGTATACTCAGGCGCTGCTTCGGGCATTACCTGAATTTGCTACGGATAAATCCCGTCTTGCCTCTTTACCGGGTGTTGTGCCGGGGAAATATGACCGGCCTATCGGGTGTTTACTGAATCCGCGTTGTCCCTATGCAAATGACCATTGTCGTCAGGTGGAGCCGGAATTAAGAACGGTAGGAGAACGTCAGGTGAAATGCCATATACCGTTGGATGATGCGGGGAGGCCGACAGTATGAGTGAGTATCTTTATCCGGCGCAGCAAATATCCACTGTGCCGTTATTAAAAGCGACAGATCTGAAAAAATATTATCCGATTAAAGGGGGGCTCTTTTCACCTGCGAGGACGGTAAAAGCGTTGGATGGCGTCTCTTTCGAATTGGAAAAGGGAAAAACGTTAGCCGTTGTTGGTGAATCGGGGTGTGGTAAATCCACGCTAGGGCGATTGCTGACGATGATTGAAAAGCCAACCGACGGGGAACTTTATTATCAGGGGCAAGATCTGCTGGTGCCAAATAAAGACTCTGAAAAGCTACGTCGTCAGAAAATCCAGATTGTGTTTCAAAATCCTTATGGTTCACTTAATCCGCGTAAGAAAGTTGGGCAGATTCTGGAGGAGCCTCTGCGGATCAATACCAAGTTAAACGCACAGGAACGTAAAGAGAAAGTGTTGCAGATGATGGAAAAAGTGGGGTTAAAAACCGAACATTACAGCCGTTATCCGCACATGTTCTCCGGTGGTCAACGCCAACGGATTGCGATTGCTCGTGGCCTAATGTTGGAGCCGGATGTGGTGATTGCGGATGAACCGGTTTCTGCGTTGGATGTCTCGGTGCGGGCACAGGTGTTGAACCTGATGATGGACTTACAACAAGAATTGGGGCTCTCTTATGTCTTTATTTCCCATGACTTGTCTGTGGTTGAACATATTGCTGATGAAGTGATGGTGATGTACCTTGGTCGTTGTGTGGAAAAAGGCAGTAAGGAGATGATTTTCAGTCATCCACGTCATCCCTATACACAGGCGTTATTATCAGCAACGCCAAGGCTGAATCCTGAATTACGCCGTGAACGGATAAAATTGACCGGCGAATTGCCCAGCCCAATGAATCCACCGCCCGGTTGTGCATTTGCCGCTCGTTGTCGCCGGGCACTTAGCGTTTGTACTCAGTTTCAGCCAAAATTGAATCAATATGGTGATCAACTGATCGCCTGTTTTGCGGTCGATCAGGATGAAAATGTTACGGTGGAATAATTGCTTGGCAATTATACCCTATGGATTTCAAGATGAATCGCGGCGGCAAGGGAGTGAATCCCCGGGAGCATAGCAAACTATGTGGTGACCGGGGCGAGCGAGTGCAGCCAACAAAGAGGCAACTTGAAAGATGACGGGTATATTCAATAAAACATCTTTGGTGATATTGGGTTAGCCGGTATCACCTTTTAAATATTTGCTTATATTTCTGGTAGCGACTTATCGCTACCAAGGACAATTATTTCAGAAAAATAACGACTTGGATAAGTGAAACAGGATCGCTAGCGATAAAATCAAGTATACTCAATTCCATTGATCACGTGTTATAACTGCGATATCTACAGGCATTGGTTTAAGTGAAAATGAAATTGCGCGTCAAACGTTCGTTAACCATTAAACAGATGGCCGCAGTGACCGGCGTCACGCTGGTGACCATTGCTATTTTTATTACGATTCAATTGTGTCATTTTATACAGCAACGTAAAGATGATTATATCAGCCAGCTTAATAATGCGGCAGTTCAGGTACAGGCACCTTTAACGGAAGCACTACTTAATTCCGATCTCAGTAAAGCAAAAGAGTTGCTGATAGGGCTGCGCACTGTAGGTATTTTAGGACGTGCGGATGTGGTGTTACCGGAGGATATCCGGGTGATACGATTGAGCTTTGCTACCCATCGCCCAATCCCCGAACTGGCTAAACGTGTTTTTGGGATCCCTGTGGAAGTGAGTATTCCTCTTCATGTTTATGGTTCAGTATCGACAGATGCTAAACCGCTAGGGCATCTGATTTTGCAAGTGGATTCCAACCGAGTATATCGTTTTGTCATTAATACGTTGGCACTGATGCTGACAACTTATTTATTACTGGCCCTTATCCTTACGGTGTCGATAAGCTGGTGTATCAACCGGATTATTATGCACCCATTACGTGACATTGCACGGGATCTTAATAACGCGCAACTATCAGAGCCAATGGCTTGCCCTAAATACCATCAGGATGATGAACTGGGCCTGCTGATCAGGGGATATAATCGTCAATTTGATAAGCATAAACCTCCGTCATCATGAAACCATTCATGGCGGTTTGAGGTCTAATCCTCTGTTATAAGCCTGACAGGATTTCGCCTGTTAAAATTCAGGTTTTTGCTTTTTCTACCGTTATTATTGGTCGAAGGGAACATATTCTGTCATCAATGGTTAAACCTTCGAAGGCTAAAACCAAGGATAGACATCTATAGGGGTTCACATGCAGGGTACGAAAATTCGTTATTTTATTGGTGGGATAATGCTGGCAGTTGCGGGCCAGACGCAGGCAGAAGCCTTGCAGCCTGACCCTGCCTGGAAACAAGGTAAACTGGAAAACGGTTTTAACTGGCAAATTTTGCAGACACCACAACGTCCTAACGACAGAATACAGTTGCGCTTGGTCGTGAAAACGGGGTCACTGGCGGAGAAAACCCAACAAACGGGTTATACCTGGTTGATTCCGAAAGTCGTACTCTTTAGTAGCAAAAGCTTATCTTCTACCAAATTAGAGCAGTTATGGAACAGTGCTATTGATCCAAAATACCCACTGCCTCCAGCGATTGTTTCATATGATTTCACACTCTATAGCTTGAGTTTGCCACATAATCGGCCTGAACTATTAAAAGACGCGTTGAACTGGCTGGCTGATGCTGCGGGCAAAGCGGTATTTACACCTGAGACACTGCAACATGCCATGAAAATGGCTGATACATCCGTTGCAACCTATCCACCCGATATACAAGATCCCGTGTGGCGTAGACGTTTGAAAGGTTCAACGCTGTTAGGGCACGATCCGGCACAAAACGCGCCTCAACCTATTGATTTGGAGAAGCTTAAACAGTTTTACCGGCAGTGGTATACCCCTGACATGATGACGTTATACGTTGCGGGACATGTAGATAGCCGTACTCTGCCGGAAAATATCAGCCTAGCGTTTTCATCATTGAAAGGTAAACGTCATACTCCGGCTACTATTGCAGCGTTGTCACCAATGAAACCGGAGACCATCGGGATTATCAGCGATAAAAAGAAAGAAGATACTTTATCCTTAATTTGGGATCTCAATTGGCAGCCGATTAATGATTCGCATGTGCTTAATCACTATTGGATCAGTGATATCACCCGCGAGGCACTTTATCGCTATCTGCAACTTGGGCTGGAAAGAAAAAATGATAAAGCGTTGAAATTGGGGCTGGATTGTAAAGTCCAGTATCATCGTGCGAGCTGTGCCCTGAATCTCAACACGACAGCCGGTAATTTAAAACCCGCAATGGAGTATCTGGCGGCTGAATTGGTCACATTACGGGATAAAGGATTGCCGAAGGGACAATTTGATGAGCTATATGCGCAAAAACAAGCACAACTCAGCCAGTTGTTTGCCATGTATGCTCATACCAGTACGGATATTCTGATTAATCAGCGCCTTTTGTCCCAACAGAGCAATGTGGTGGATATCGCCCCTGAGCAGTATCAGCGTTTGAGACAAGCATTTTTAGCTTCCTTGACCCCAGAAATGCTTAATCGTGAATTGAAGCAGATCCTGTCGCAAGAGGTGGCATTTATTCTGATTCAACCGAAAGGGGAAGTGGAAATGGATGTCGACCAGTTAAGAAACAGCTTTAATCAGATTATGTCGCTGACACCACATAAGGATAAGGTTGATATTCCGGCACAACCACCGATGTCTAAGTCTGAGGCAAAAGCCTCTTAAAGCAACAAAAAGGGCGGACAATACCGCCCTTCATTATCGAAGGCTATTTTTTAGCTTCAGCTCTAAGCTCAGTCACATTCTTACCGCCGATTCCCCAGTTATCAGTATCGACTTCATCAATAATGACAAAAGTTGTCGCCGGATTTTTTCCTAATACATCGGCCAGTAACTGAGTAGCTCCTTCAATTAATTGCTTCTTTTGTTCTGCTGTAGCACCTTCACGGGTAATTCTGATATTAACAAACGGCATAAACAGCTCCTTATTCATTGGGTTATTATTAGCAGATCGCTCTGCTTGGGCACATTTATTCGGTATTTTTATGATTATTATCTGTGGTGGCTATCCAGGCAGCGCAGAATAGCGTTAAACGGGCGAATAGGTAGAAAAATGTCATCAGGCCGATAACAGATCCAAATGCGGCACCAGAAGGGGAATTGGCGAGGCGCGGCAATGTCATGGTCATAATATACTTGATCACTTCAAAACCTATTGCTGCCATCAATGTTCCTTTTAATAGCGCCTTACGTTCTGGCTGGTGGCGAGGTAGCACCCAGAATAGCCATAGGAAAAGCAGATAATTAGCTGAAATAGAAATGGCTAATCCAATCAAGAACCAAGATGGACGCAGCCATTCAATGCCATCTAGCCCTAACATCTTAACAATGGTTGCTTGGGCGGAGCCTGCGATAGAGGTCAGTGATAGCGTGATCACCAGCGCTAATAATAGCCCAATCAGAGAAATAGAATCACGAAAATATTTAAAATAGATTTTCTCATTATCTTCCTGATTTCGCACCCAGACAGGATGGAATTGGGCAAGAATGGCCTGACGTAAATTACTAACCCAATTCACACCGGAATACAGCGCAATTGCCAAACCGGTTAATCCCACGGTAGTACGTTGTTTAATTGCGGTATCGACACTATTTTTCAGCGTATTGGCAAGAGTCGGATCACTAATACTGTTGGCGATACTGTTAATCAGTCTTGCCAATAAATCAGGATTAGAGGCCAGAATAAAACCGGCAATGGCGAAAGAGAGCATCAGAATTGGGATAAGTGATAAGAAGGAAAAATACGTTATTGCCGCGCCAAACTGATTACCCATCCGATCATTAAAACGCAGCGTTGCACGGATAAAATGAGCGATAATAGGAATAGTGCGGATATAATTTCCTACTCTGACCGTCAGAGAAATCGCTTTTTTACCGTGACGAATTCCCTTTTCCAAAGGCGTTTTGGATAACCTTTTCGGCTGATGTTGGGTTGTTTCCTGTTTTTCTGTACGCTTTGGCATGCATAGCCTCAAATAGTTACCTTGCTTGAATATGAGTAATCTCATTATGCAATATTTCTACGAGATGATTCCGTTGTCAAATCTAAGTCACTTGTCAAAGTGATATGCCACCAGCTTAACGAGGAAAGATTTTCCAGGCGATAGTCTTGGGTGAAATTTAATCTTCCATTAATTCTTTCTGAGAAATTAAATAAAAGTGAAGTAGCTATTATTCTACAACATGAAATAGCTAAGGCTGAAAGGGACAAAGTACTGCATGATAAACATGAGTTTGATGATGTTTATTTATCTCAGCCGATTTATAGGCAAATGTATTATGTAACATTATATCAAGAAATTTAAATAATTTTTCAAAATAATAGATTCCTTGAAGGGAGCTTAGTCCAATTTTGGCGTTCTGATCAATCGCCAAAAATCACTAAAAGGACTGAGTTACGCCAATTATAGTACCCATATCCCAAAATGAGCGAAGCTTAATATAAAAAATTATTCAGACAACTCAAGACAAAAATTACTAATATACCCGCTTAACTTGAAGATGCAGGATTCATAACCTGGAAGTTGTCATTAATACGGCACGACAGGTTCCCGGCAAGTTCCGGTAATATTTCCGTAAAAAAACGATGGATTGCCTGCCTGAACAAGGCCGTCGAGGCGAAATAAGGGTTATTCCTGACCTGTTCATTCATCACCTTCCACAGCCTTTCTATCGGGTTCAGATTCGGGCTGTATGGCGGCAAGTAATGAAGCTCAATATTCATCACATAAGCCCAGTCTTTCACCTGCCTGCTTCGGTGGTAACCGGCTCCGTCAAGGATAATATGAACCTTCTGACTGACCGGATAGGTCTCACGGATGGCAATGAAGAACTCGGCGATGTGATAACTGTCGATACGGTCATACTCGCGTACTACCGTTTTGCTAATATCGGCCAGATTCAGGGCCCCCATCAGGTTCAGACGGGTACGGCTTCCCGTGGTTTTCACTGCGGTTTTCTGCCCTTTTCGCATCCAGCCATAAGCCAGTTTCGTCCCTTGCGTGGGATGGACGCCATCAATGAACAGGATAGGCTCATGGTCTCCGGCTTCCTGCTTGAGTTTCCCGTAGGTTTCCATAAAGGCCCGTTGCTGCTCCGCGTTGAACTTGTGTGGCACGCCGGTC
The DNA here is from genome assembly GCF_003343245.1 of Photorhabdus laumondii subsp. laumondii. Classification (NCBI taxonomy): domain Bacteria; kingdom Pseudomonadati; phylum Pseudomonadota; class Gammaproteobacteria; order Enterobacterales; family Morganellaceae; genus Photorhabdus; species Photorhabdus laumondii. The sequence continues at coordinate 328,812 of NZ_CP024901.1, forward strand.
GGTTTTTTATAACTAAATCCATTATGGTGCAGCCATTTATTCATGCCGGGAACAGTGTAACTGATATCCCACGCTTCTTTGACAAGGCGGATAACAGCCTGTGTGGTGGGCAGAAGATTCGCGGTCAGATAAGCGATAAGTGCCTGAGTCTGTGTTTCGCTGAGATGGCTCTGAGAGCCGCCATTTTCGGGCTTGATTTTGCGGTGATTAAGGTAATCACTGATATGACGATTAACGGTCGTTTCATGAAGACGCAGGGCCTGAGCGATCATCACCGAACTCCAGCCCTCAGAGGCCAGCAGGACCGCTTTGATGCGATCACACTCTCTCTTATCACGGCAGGTGTGATGGAGGTGTTCAAGTTCGGCTTTTTGTTCATCGGTAATGAATATTTTCATGACTGATACCATGAGCTTCATTTGGGCGAAAATCAAGCAGTTTCAATGAGCACAGGTATATATATGGGATAATAAAGTACAATCACATCTAAATAAGCTGAAAAAATAAACCAAAAAAAATTAAATATGAGGATGAAACATAAACGAATCTGGATGGAAACTCAACTTTTGGAGCAAGTATTATAAGCGGGGTTTTTGCGTGTGGATAATATTTAATTATTCATACGATTCCCCTAGTTTTGTAACAGTAGTAATACAAAAAAACTTGCTATTAAAATAGATAATAAAATCTATAATAGCACTGTGTCGGAATAACCATTTTTGCAAAAATAATATAATAACTCACTCGACACGATTACGTGAAACGCTAGGTGTAATCTAGATAATTATTTTTGCAATTATATTCTATAAGGAACATATTATGAAAATTTCCCCTCTGAACTTCCCGCCTATTAACGTTACTATCCCTGGCAATGATGGTTATAAATTTCACTTTGAAGGTCGTGTAACTTCAATTACTCAGGGCCACGTAATTGCCTCAGGATTGGCAGATTTTATAGATGTGCCGATTAATTGGGGGGCAGGTTCCATTTCTGGTGCTGAAAGAAATTTTGATATTCCTTTCATCAATTTTGGCGATTTTAATATTAAAGTCGATTCGATAAACTCTGACAATATTATCAATGCTATTCCTGGTTTTACACATGAACAAAAAGCCAAATTAGAAAGCATTATTACTGAACAGAAAGAATTAACTAATAAAACCCCTCAGGAAGCGACAAAAAATTTGGCGGGTATGACGCTTGGGGAACTGGTTTTATATCAACGTTACATCTCAGAATTTCAAAAATCCAAATCTGAAAAAGCAATTGAATCAATGAATAAAGCGCTTAATATTATTAACAATACACCTGAAGGATTAACGTTAATCGATGCCAATAAGTACCCTTACGATAAGAAACATACGACAAATGTGGGAATAATTGAATTGACATCGAGGGTAATGATTAACTCCCAGAAGAATTTGAATAATTTTTTAAATAACGAGATTAAGAAGTCTGATGATTTTTGGAATGAGATTGGGAATAAATATCAAAGAGCTGTTAGGAATTTGTTTTTATATTATCGAGAAATGAAAGCTAAATTAAGTAGAGCACTCACTACAGAAGTCGCTCGATTAAAAAGAATCAAAGAAGATCTTGAAAAATCAAGAATAGAAATTAATGAAGCTATTCATGACGGTCAAAACACGGCAATCCCGCCTTCGGTGAAGCAATTAATTTTTGCCAAGTTGTACCCAAAAGAAGCATTGGAAATTGGCCTTTTCAGTAAGGGTTCGACAAATATCACCACTAATGCAGTGCGTTTTGCAACACAAGGTGATGAGAAAAAAGGGACATTCACTCAACCCAAGGAAATGCAGGGTGAAGGAACGCAGGTGAATGCTTTTCGACATATGATTTGGCAGGCGACTCTGGCAGCCAGATATGGGGAGAAAATTGCTAAACATGCAGGTGATGCACATGAAGTTGACCCTCGGGTTGATCTGAATATCCGGCAATTTGCAGTTCTCAATGACGCTGATCAAACTATTGATTTACTTAATAACCAAATAGGCCGTCATATTGGGTTGAATTCAAATACAACGTCAATGAAAACATTAGCGCTCATTGCATTAGAGAAATTTCATAAAGAAGGGTTGTATGTTGCCGTTAAGAATGCTCATGGCTACGAAGTTGTTAAAGAAAAAATTTCCAATGTACAATACGCTTATATGAAGTCTGTATTTGAAAGCCTTGATGAAAACGGTAAATGAAAAAGTATAACTCATTGAAAAATAATCTATAATCATAACCACCCGCATAGCGGGTGGTTTGCTCTAGCCCTATAAGGGCATATTACCGACTGAGCCTAAATGACGCCCTTTCTCTTCGTTCAAGCTAAGTGTCTTTGCTTCTTTGGCTTACCCCTTGAAGGGGTCTTCATGCTCTCGTGTACTTAACTTATCCTGCATTAAATCTGACTTTTCTTGCTCTCTGATGTATTTTCGGATTGTGGCTTCATTTAGCCCTACCGTACTCACGTAGTATCCTTCTGACCAAAACTTCCTGTTGCCAAACTTGTATTTTAAATTGGCATGCTTATCAAATATCATCAATGCGCTTTTACCTTTTAGATATCCCATAAAACTTGAAACACTTATTTTAGGTGGGATACTCACCAGTATATGGACGTGATCTGGCATTAGATGCCCTTCGATGATTTCTACTCCTTTATACTGACAAAGGTCTCGTAAAATCTCACTTATACTCGAACGGATACGGGTAAAAATGACTTTTCGTCTGTATTTCGGCGAAAAAACGATAGGGTACTTGCACAGCCACTTTGTATGTGCTGAGCTTTGTGCTTTAATTCCCATAAACACCTTTCCTTATTTGAGTTACGTATATTAGCTTGAACATCTATATCGTAACGGAAAGGTGTTTTTCTTGGTATAACCCTTGATTTCCACCTGCATAGCGCTGAAGGATCCCCACAAATCAGCGTAATAAATCAAAACCATATTTTGGTAGATTTTGGCGAGATGCTTGAGGGTTTTATTAAGCACTATTTCAAATAATATTAGCGGGGAATGGCGTAAGACATTCTCTGCTAATGTCAGATGAGAGATAACTCTTCTTGATTTAATACTATTTGCCTGATAATTAAGATGTATTCCTTTATTTTCGGCATAAAAACCAATCAGCCAAAGTACAACCGAACTCAGTGTAGCAAGTAGACTCAATACTGATAAACGACCAGCCCCGTGGCTATAACTTGCTCTAAGACCAAATCCAAAACGTTCACTCTTTTCATCCCTAAAATTTTGCTCTATTTGCATTCTTCGGCTGTAAATTTTCATCACCTGACGAGGTTTAAAATCATCCATACTAATAAAAATAAGCCAAGGCTCCATTGCTGCCGAACGCCCATCTTTGACCTGAGATTTTCGCACCATTCGATATCGTGATTTTTTGAATTTTCTACCTTTATTCGGTCTTTTATGAAGATAAAAATAACCATCGCAACGTGCATATTCTGCTTTTGATAATGTACCAAACCCTAAAAACTGTGGGGTTGTAGTGGCTTTTAAAGCTTGCCGTTTAAACCAAAGCTCACCCTATTTTTCAAGTCTTAGTTGAGTATTGCCTCGAATGCGTCCGACAAAATCCCAACCGAGCGTTTTTATATGTTTGAACCATGCATTTTGAAAACCTGCATCCGTAACAATAATTACTCTGGCTTTAGGGTTAACAGCACGCGCTAGCCTGTCAAGAAATGCATTTTGTATCGTTACATTTTGTTGTTCACATGAGGGAACTATTTGACTTAACAAAGGAATTGAGCGTCCATCGCAAATTAAACTCGCACGGAGCACATGGTGTTCTTGTGACGGATATCCACTCCAATCAACAGCAATGACACACAGCGACAGAGACTCAGTGAGCATTGAAATAATGTTGCGAAAGATATCAGGAATATCCCTATGAAGAGCTTCATTACCGAGTAGCCGGTCAATACGTTTAATTTTATGTTTGACGTGAGCGTTTCCGGGTAAAAAGCGCCCAATGCTGGTTAACGTAAGAGAAGCACCATTAATCAAAGCGATAGTGGCATCGATTAATGCATTCTGACGATATTTATGAAATGGTGATAAAGCATCTTTAAAGAAGTTATGACATACTTCACGTACAGGCATAGCAGTGACCTTATTGACTTGGTGGAACAATCAGTAGATCACATAACGCTATGCCTGTCTATTTTCTGGGGATTCCTCAGAGCTATGCGGGTGGTTTTATGTTTAAGAAGCTGACGCTACTTAAACTGGCTAAAGCCATAATAAAAACCTCAGATGAAAATCTGAGGTTTGTGTTAAAAATAGAAAAAATTATTACATATAGTTACTATGTATAAATTATACTATATACATCCTGGCATAAAATACATTCAAAATCCTCGAAAATAATTACTCATAAGTGACGTTTTATTATAATATAAGAAAGAAGTATGAGTGAAAATTAGCTATGCATAAGGGGAAAATTGAAGATGAAATTAATGAATAAAAATTTGTCTATTGTTTTAATCATATTTGCTATTTTTGTCTCTGTTTATTTTGTTTTTTTCAAAAAATGGGATGTTAGAGAGGCCATTGCCGATTTTGCCAATGAACATTGCAAAATAAATCAGGAATGCTTAATTGATTTAAATGAAATAACACCATTTCATTGGGATCGTGCCTATATCTTTTCTACAGGAACTCGTCCTAAATCTATAGAAAAGGCGATTGGTATGCATTATCAATTTATTGATGTCGGGGTAAAATTCATTTTTATCAAAAACAAAGAAATTGTTTATTCTGAAGAGTACTTCCCTTATCCTGATTATCGTGACAAAAATCAAATTGTACCTAATTTTGCCAGTTTACTATATCCAGAGAATAATTACCCTGAATATTATTTTTTAACAAAAGAAAACAGTCAACTGTTTATCAAAAGATATCATGGCACATCGAGCAAACGTAAGCGTAATATGTTCTATGAGATATCTCCCTCAAATGAAAATCAATCTGAAAGAAACAACTCATATAGGAAATAGTCGATTATTTTTATAGAGAATATTGTTGGAAGTGTAAGGTGTTACAGTTTTGCTTTACAGTTAGCTGGCATTTATGATGGTTTAAAAGACATGTTAGCTCTACTATAGTATGAAAGTGGAAAAATATAGAGCCCTTTATGCTAACCTGTGAATTATAGTATTTTTCAAGTTCTAAATTTCGCTTGAAAATTCCAAACATAATTATATTACCAAGTCGTTTATTAATTTTTTGATATTATGAAAAAGCATTAACATTGTCAATTGGAACTATTGAAATATTCAATATAGGTAGCAATAAAAAGATCCCTCATTTGAAGGATCTTTTATAAAAGAACAAATTAATCAGATTTACGATTAATTATTTCGCCATTAGTTGTACTAGTTTCGGTTTCATTACTATACGTTTTCACTAAAGGTATTTTGCCGGACAATACACCTTCTTGAACTGCTTTAACTATTCCGCTAACAGAATCAGGTAATGCAACGTTACCGCCTTTACTATTGTCATAGCTGGTAACAGATTGTTGTTCCACATTTTGGGTATTAAGAATGACATGGCCTTTCTCGCTACCAATCTGCCCACCAATCAGATGAGTATTTCCTTTTACATCTAAATTAACCCCTTGATTGCCGGAAATAACCGATTGTTCACCGACATTTTCTCGATCTTTAATATCGACATTGCTTTTAAGTTTACCTGTAACCCCATTAATACCTTTAATATTATTAAGACTATTAAACGTAGAGGTTAATCTTTCCTGCCATCCTTTCGGTTGTGGTTCTTCGGTTGGGTTTTTAGATGGATCATCTTTCAATTCCTCATCGTTCGACACATCGTCTTTGGAAAAATCATCCTTAGTTGATTCGTCCTTAGGGATATCGTCACTTTTTACTTTGGATTCTTTGGTGTAATTCATGCCAGCGTCAACACCGACATTTAACCCATGTTCAGTATCCTTACGGCTTTCAACTTGTAGATCACCACCAATACTGCCTTTTACCTGATCCGCCTCTATCCGTGCCCCGGCAACTGTTGTATCACCACCACTGTTGATAACAACATTTTCACCTTTAATATGGCTATTACGTTGGGTCGTTGCTTGCAGGCGATCAATACCGACTTTGACTTCCCCGCCAAAGTTCTGTTTTGTGGTGGTGGTTGTACTGTCATCTTCCGCTTTCTTGATCGAGCTTGCATTTCCGCCATTACCTTTCAGGTTAAATTCCCAACCATCGTTGTTAATGCGATCCTGAGCAGATACCAGTTCAACATTACCTTGTTTAGCGTTCAGGTCGATTTGCTTACCGGTCACTTGAGCACCTTGCAACGTCAAGTTATTGCCTGCACTCAAAGTGACACTTTGCTTACCGCCAATTTCACTGACCTGAGCTGTGGTACTGTTTTTGCTATCTATGTTGTAACCGCCGCCAAGACCGATATGAACATTCTTGCCCTCTGGCGAATTTCCCCCTTTAGCAGATGCTTCTCCGTTATAACCGGTTGCTGTTTTCGTTGTGCTATTGGTGGCATTATCAAAACGGATATCACCTTTAGCATCTATATTGGCTTTGCCTGAGCCGGCATTCAGAGAGGTACCCTGATATTCAGCATCCCTTTCGACGCGGATATTAATGTCATCTGCTGCGGTAATCCGGCTAGTGACTGCTGTGGTCGTCGTAGTATGGCTGCTTTGCGTGCCACCTTTGCCTTTACCATTCGCAGAAATATCTTCACCGGTAGTGGTATAAACACGTAGGTCAGCATTGCCGCTGGTTTCACTGTGGCTACTTTGGTGGTGGTTTTGTGCTGCTTCACTGGTATGGTTACCGGCGGTTAATGTAACGTTACCTTTATCAGCCCGATATTGAGTGCCCTGATCATACAGTTCGCCATTGGTTTTAATGACGATATCGCTGGCCTGAATAGAGGTCACAACCGTTTCGGACTTTTTGTTCGCAGTCTGGATACTACTGCCGTTGGCGGCAATATCCGCGCCGAAATTAGGTGTGCCTTTTTTGGTTAAAGTGCCATCCAGTGCAGATTTAGCCGGTTCTTTAACCACTTTCTCAATCGGGCGAGTAACAGCGCTATAATCTACGTTGACACCAATATCTGTACCAACCTGTAGTTTGTGATTGGTACTTGATTCTGTATTCGATACAGCCAGATTGCTGACTTTGCCTGCCTCTGCGGTATAGGTGCCATTGACTTCATGCTTCGTCCCTTCCTGAACCAATTCACCGTTGGCTTTAATGTTCAAATTACCTGCGATCTGAGAACCGGAAACAACAGCAGTTGTACTGGTATGATTACTGTTATTTCCTTCATAACGACCATAAATACCGGAACCGACTTTATCGATTCCTCCGGTAAGATAGGCCCCAACGTACTTTTTACTCTGAGATTTTTCTTCGGATTTTTTATTATCCTCGGCTAACAGATGAACATTCTCACCGGTGATTTTAGCATCACCTGTGGTCGTCACCAGATTAGAACCACGTAGAGTGACATCTTTATCAGCATCGATAGTGATGCTACCGCCACTCAACGTGGAAGCTTGCTGTGTTACCGTCTGATTTTTTTGACTGTTACTGGTATGTTCAATACCTATTCCGGCACGATACTGTTTGTCTCCCTTTGGTTGGAAGTGGCTTTGTGGCTCCAGAGAGGTGCTTTGTTTATCAACCTGTTTCTGTTCGCCATAAGAGAGCACCTTGATATTACCGGACGTGTTCAGGCTAAGCGCACCGGTACTTTGCACCCGACTGCCAATGATATTGATATCTTCATCACCGAGTAATTTAAGATCCGCCTCAGAAACCAACTCGCTGCCGTGAGATTTCTGTTGCTGGCTATTATTTCTTTTTGAACCGCTAGTGATATTGAGTACCGTGCCCGTTCGCTCATCAACTTTGCGATTGATATGACTGACCGCATTATCGATGGTTAATTCGCCACTATTAGCATTTACAAAAGCACCTTGGACCGCCTTCACTTTGCTGCCGGTAATGGCAATACCCTCATTGCCTGACAGCAATAAACGCCCATTGGCTGTTAATTCAGATGCATGGTTGGTTTCTTTCAACTCACTGTTGTCTTTATTCTCACCGCCGCCGATCCCTCCCCAGTATTTTTTATCATCACGTACAGCCCGGCTATCAGCCGTTTTCTGAACATCGATTTGCAGTTGTTTACCGGCTTCCAGTGTCAGATTTTGACCTGCATGGACTTTTGCCCCAAGAATTTCAGCACGAGTTCCTGCCTTAATATTAAGATTAGTTCCTGCTTGTAATTCACTGGCAATCAAACGCTCGGTCTGTTTACTCTCTTCCCAACTTCCGGTCTGCAATTTAGCCGTGTGATTTTTTTTGTAACCTGTTTCCGCGCTTTTTTCTGTCTCAGTCAGACCGGCAATTTGAACACCTTTTTTCGCTGTAACCGCTAGCTCACCTTTAGCATCTATTTTGCTGCCAAGGATCTTAACGTCACCTTCTGTCGCATTTAAGCTCGCATTTCCTTTGGCCTGGATATTGTTTCCTGCCTGATGCAGTTTTTCACTTTCCTGAGTTACCTCGTGGCGCCAAGAATAACCCTGTTGGTTATTAATATTTTTAGTGGATTGCTTTAATTGCTGCCCATCTAAAGTGAGATTAGCACCACTCAGATTCACATCATCACCTACGATATCCGTGGCTGTAACCCGGTTATTACTGTTGGCGACTAATGAAATATTTTTGCCTTCAAGCTTAGTACGAGCGAGTGACTGACTACTTTTACTATCATTGGTATAAGAACCGCTGAAATAGCTTTGGTAATTATTGCTACCATCACGGCTATATGATGATTCGCTGACTTTACCTTTTACCTCAATATCATTACCCAAGAGATCAATATTTCCACCGCGTAGATGTGCTGCTTCTAAATTGAGATTACCGTGGGAATCAACAATAATCTCATCACTGGCAGTAAGAGTACCTTGTAAATTAACGCCACTGCCTTTTGCGGTATTGAGTAGACGGATACGCCCGGCTTGCATACTACCGAGATAATAGCTATCCAGCACACCGGTTAACGCTTGCTGAGAATCAATGACTTCTCCTGTGGCTGAGATTTTATTTTCACCACTGATCGCATTAATCTCTTTTTGAGCAGTGACTGAGCCCCGGTTGTCAATTTTAGGTGCGATAAGATCAAGGATCGCATTGGCGATTAAACCATCCGATTTAATTTTCAGGCTATTCTGATTATTAAACGTACTGAAACCTTGCAAATTACCTTGTTCTATCAATGGATTACCCACAACCAGAGAAGCGCGGTTAGTATTGATAAAACCACATCCATTACAGGTGATACCGTTCGGGTTTGCCAGTACATAATCTGCTGCGATACCAAACACTTCCTGTTGACCTAATAACAGGGAAGGGTTCCTGCTGATAACTTCATTCAGAATCAGGTTAGCCGCTTGACCATTCAAATTAGGGTTAGCGGCAAGCTGCCCCGCCAATTGTGATTGACCTTCCTCTAGCCCATTATTTAGGACGACGCCCATCTGGCCAACGTTGTAATCCAGATATTGGTTATGTGACAGCCCGGAAGAGGAGGGCGTCACGATATTCACAACCGTTGCTTTACCTTCGGCAGCGAAAATATCGGGATGGTGTGCTGGGTCGCCACCACCAACGATTTCACTGGCAAAACTGGTAGAACAAGAAACAAGAATGATTGCCATAGAAGCGGCAAGCTTGCCGGTAGGGGATAACCTGAATTTTTTGTTTTTCATACATTAAGTCTCTATATATTTAGTTATATTATTGTGTGTACAGCATTGGGTACTGCTTAAAACCATCAAAAGGTGTAAGAAAAACGGACTAGCACCTGAATGGGTTCATCAGATGCTTGGCGATTGGAAAGTAGCTTTCCTCGACTGGTTTCTATATCGAATACCATGCGTTGGTATCTCAGTGTGGTGCCAGAACTGATTCCTGCGCTGCTTTGCCAGCCTTGTGGGCTGCGATATCCTTGAACCCGACCGGTATCAATACCGATACGCATTGATAATGTGCTGTTGGCGAGGGGGAACGTCCGGGACAGTGTATTTTGCAGATACCAGCCGTTATCCCCGGATAGCGTATTTTTGCTAAATCCCCGGACTGCATTCCGATCAGTGATATTTAACCATTCGACACCGGGCAGACCGTGCCGGTTGTATTGCCCATAAAACAGGTTATTGAGCTGATAAGGCGAGTTGAACAGCATAAAACGCTGATGTAGATTGACCATCAACTTGCCTTTGGTGAACTGCTTATCGAGATAAGCGGTTCCGGTTTGTGCTCCAAACCAAGGCAAACCCTGTTCAACACTCAGATTGAGCGTGATTAATCCGGTTGGAATGATATGTAAATGATTAACACCGAGTTCAAAGACACTCAATGTTTGGCTACTGACGCCAATCTTGGCATTGTCGATGTAATTATTGTAATTCTTGTAAGTTAATTGCCCGCTGACACTATTAATCTGAGATTGATTACGATAGAAGGCAAAATCAGAACGCATGCCGATTTGCTGAGTATCACCATAAATCTTTATTGTTCTCATTTGTAAATGGGGGCGGCTGGCATATTGGGAATAACTACCAAACCCACTGAATGTTGCTGCGCCATAGGGCATTGAATAAAGCAGAGTATAGGCACGGCTATACCGGTTGGATGGGCTATCTAACGTACTACTGGCATTCAGACTGATGAAATCGGATAAACCAAATGGGCTGTCAAAACTGGTATTGGTGCGGACCCGCCATTTCCCAGTACTCTTTTGCCCATAATTATCAGTTTTGATATTCAATAACCAAGGCTTACTGCGCTGATTATGCAGCTTAATCACCGAACCACCATTCACTGTTCCTGGTAAAATATCCAGGGTGGTTTTATTGGACTGTAGCCGGTTAGCCTGATCTAAACCTTGATCGAGCTGCGTGATATTGAGCGGTTGTTTTTCCAGACCGGGAAATAACATACTACTATTCACCCAGCGATCACCGCCTTCGATTTTTTCAACAAACCCTTCGATAACATTTAGCCCTAACTCTCCATCGGTATTAGGCGCAATAAACTGAACACGGGCGGTGATATAGCCTTTACTGATATAAAGATGAGTCAGTTCATGGCTGAGCCGATTGATATCATGACTACTGATACACGCCGGGGACAAAGCGCTGAGCGTACTTAAATCCCGAACAGAGAGCAGGGAGATCCCTTTAAGGTAAACACCGGTTAACGGCAGACATTGCTTAGATTCCGGCAAAACTGGCGCAGGAGTTGACTCAGGGACTGTATTAGCCTGCTGCTTTAGTTGCTGATATCGGCGTTGTTCTATCAGCTGGTTAATTTCCCTGGAACTATCTTGCAAAGTTCTTCTAGCCTCAGTCATTGGCAGATTATCATTTATCTCTGCCGGTGAAGCGATTATCTGAAAGGAAATACAACCTAATATGAGAATAGATATTCTTTTTATCATTAATTCACCGATAAGGATGATATTTTATTCCATAAAACATAAATATAGGGTGATAGCCTGATAGTAATGACATACATATTGGCTAATTTATTCGTTATTAAAGCACACTATTGGTTATATCTTGCTCTGATTAACGAGTGGCGTTTCTTTTATATCTCGATTTTCTATTAGAAATTTTAATTAGTTGGTTATTCGGATAGTAATGAGTTAATAAGAGCCATGATTTTATTGCTTATTAATGAATTAACTTAAGTGGAATAAGTAACAGGTAATGTTTTTTTTAATAATAGCATGGGTTGTACTAGGAAGATTTTTAAAGAAAGGAAAGATTAATCTAAGAAAGTAAGAATAAGCTAAATTTTAATTCACGGTTATTTAGCTTGATAGACGATAATGACAGATGTAATAGTTCCTGTAAGTTATTTTAGCTAAAGAAATAGATAATAGAAAGAATATCTGCTGAATTGATGGCAGAATAATTGTCGGAAGATTGTTGAATTTATGGAGGGGAATAGAGTTTACCTGGAGGTTAGAAGATTTTCTTTATAAGATAATAATATTATTATATAAATTAGTGTTTGTTAAAGATATTTAAGTAAATTGAAAAATAAAAATACTGGAAAACTATTTTGATAATTTTCCAGTGAAAAATAAAAATATACAAATGGTTAGCTATTAGTTACTTCAACATATGGATCGTATCGATAATAACCTAGGAGCTTTTTACCGTCATAAGCGGCAAAGAACCATGTATATTGTTCTACACCGGGTTTATGAGCTATTGCTTGGAAATAACTATCTTGAGATTCGACAAAAATTATCTTAGGTTCATCCTCATTCGCATTAATACCTGAAGGGACCATTGGAACTTTTTTGCCCATAGGGTTCTGTGACCATATTTGTGATGGGACAGAGATGACATCGTCTCCTATACTAAGCTTTTTGAATTTATACAATATAATCGTATAGTCGAAATTATTAGATACAGTTGTAGCCCTCCATCTAATATTCGCATTAATGGGAACCGTGACACGGGCACCAGATGAACTCGCCACTTTCAATCCAAGCTCTGGAGTATAATTAGCTATATATACATGCTGACGGATAACTGTTGGATCTTTAGGATCCAGAGAACTTTTAAGATTATTATTACGAAGATATTCAATAATTGAATCAACATCAATAACAAAGGTTACATCAGCTGTAATAGAATTCTTGGTTATAGCAATATCATCTTTACCCTGAATGACTTCACTCATCATAACACCTCTTTACATATTTAAACTATTTATTGGGAATCGAAAGGTTATTTTGCTTACTCATTATTATTCTAATAACTTTCTTTTTATATAATTAACTATTAAAGTTGAAACAGCTACTGGGATAAATCATAGTTTATATGGGAAAATTACTCATATATTTATTAGGTATTGCTTCATATAGTTCAGTATTTCAGTTAATTTATTGTTGTGAAAAATAAAACATGAAGCCTTCATTCCGCACCTAATTCAGGAATAAACCGCTTTATATTGTGCACCTAATAAACTCAAAAGCTCATGGTGGTAAGATTGCATTCCTGTCACCATTTTATGTTCTTGAAATTCAAAGGTGCTGATCCCTTCAAAGGCCAGAAATACCCAACGCGCGGTGGGGGATTGTGTCGGTTTGTTCTTCATATCGGGGAAAAACGGCACATTTTGTTTCAATTCATGGCGAATTTTATGTTCCAGCGCCGCATAAACCATGAGACAACATGTCATCACCATTAACAGCGCTTCTATCCGCTCCGGTTTTTTCAGGAAAATGGCAGACGTCAGGAATTCCGGACTTTTCAGGAAGCGAAAACCCCGCTCCACCTTTTGTTGTGCCTTATAATTAGCCAGTAACGCCGCCATATCAAGCCGTCCTTCATCCCGTTCATTGGTCGCTAAAATAAACCTCCCGACCCGCAATCTGGCCTGCTTCACCTTGTCTAACCGGGTATAAGCCTGACCGGCTAATTGATAATGAACCGATTTGGGGGGTTGATGCTTGCCGGGTTTCCCGCGCCCCGCATACGCGGTAATCGCCTGAATTTCCGGCGAGGCGATGCCGATAAACTGGCATTGAGACTCAAAATCATGCAGTGCCTGTAAGGCATCCTCCCGGCAGGCAAAGGGCTTTTTGCCCAGTTTGTCGAACTGTTTAGACTCGTTTTCTGTTTCCCTGAGTGTGTTTTTCCGGAAAGTCTGGTTTTCACGTTTTTCTGCCGCCGTACTGTTCACCAGTAACCAACGCTGAGGAACGCCGCCATATGATGACGTCACCCAGCAGCCTGAATAGCCCTCACTGATGGGGCTGAATTGCTCCGCTGTCACGTTCAGGAGAGACTGTTTAGCTTCCTTGATCGTCAGGGGAACACGCGTAATAAATCGTTGTTTTTGCTGATGAAGCGAAGCGATCGCGGCTTCAGTATAAAGGGCGGCATCGGCCACAAAGTAGCGGCTGTTTTGTGCTGCTTTCAGGCATTGAATATGGGTTTTGATCGTCTGGGCAAAGGCTTTGGCATCATTCGTATTCCCGCTCATAGCCTGCATATAGACAGGGATACCTGCCTGATTTTCGCAAATCAGTTCAAGGACAACCTGGTTCAGTTCAGGCCGGTGATCCCGGCTATAACCCGGCACCAGTGCAATACGTTTTGTGTCATCTCCCAATGCGCTGTCATAGTCACCATCGACATGAAAACTCGTGATATCCAAATGAACGGAATCGGGATTTAACCCTAATTTATCAACCACTTGCTCAGCAAGCACCTGATAAACTTCCGACACCCCCGCTTCATATAAGGCATCCAGTGTACGGCCGAGCACATCATCATTAAGGTGTTCAGCTTCAATGTCAGCACCAATTAAACGCGCAATCGGCTTATGTTGAAAAAAGCCGGAAAACATGTGCAATGTCCGGCTGTGAAACCCCAGCCCGTTAAGGATCATCGCCAGAAAAGCGTCGCCGTGAGAGACAGTATGCGATGAATATTTTGGGATAATGGCATCAATCATGCGGGGTAAACCGGCTTCATGACAAAAAGCGGCGATAAGGCCAAGATGATCGAGACGTTTAATGGCAGGTATAGGTGTGGACATATTCGCTTTCCGGCAAATAAAAGTAATAGATCAAAATTGGCGATTACCGTCAACCCCACCGATGTCATCAATACAAAAAACCTGTGTAAGATCACATTATTTTTAAATCAGAAATACGGTGCGGAATGACGGATGAAGGTTTTAGATTAAAACATTAAATAATCACTTATATTGGCTTGGAGATAGTTTAATATTCTTCATATGACTATAATATGTTTTTATATATATTATTTTCCCTGATTATTAGGATTTCAATCCTATTGATATAATTTCCCCTGTTTACCAATAATACATTGTGATTTATCAGACATTGTTTCTGTATAACAGTAAATAATTATTTTCTTTATTAAATGTAAATTTTGCTACTATAATAAATATTAGGATTCACTATCAATATTCTTAATTTTCAAGAGGACATTGAATGAATATTAATCGACCATATGCCTTACCCTATAATTTTCATAAATTAGATGTAGATCCCCATTTTGTAGCTGAAATTTGTGAGCTTATTAACAAAATTTCGGGGTTTAGTTTGTTCTCCCTTTTATTAAAGGCGCGCTTTCCTATCTCTAACCGAGAAGTGTATTTCTTTAATAATTATCATGAATCTTGGCGGGACCTTTATATAGAAAAAAAGTATTGGATGATTGATCCCGTTCTAAATTTCCGGCCTGTGCCACCTTCTTTTTCAAAAATATGGGATTTAGATTTTTTTTCCAAATCTAATGGGCAAGAGCTTTGGTATGTGAATCAAAAATATGGATTTCGTTCTGGAATCACCTTTGGTCTTCCGGCATTTTCAGGAACTTATGGAATATTTTCTGTTGCGGGAAAAGATGGGCCTATTGATAACGAGACAATGTATAAATGTAGTGGAGAAATTTTAGGAGTATATATTAGGATAATAAGATACTTAACATCACACACAAAGTATTTGCAATCGTTCTATATTGATGAAACTTCATTTTCAAACAGAGAGTTAGAAGTATTAAGATATACCGCAGATGGGATGACATCAATTGAAATTTCATCAACCATTTGTGTCACTAAAAGCACAGTTGATTTTCACTTAATGAATATCGTCAAAAAACTGGATTGTAAGAATAAATTCCAGGCAATAGCTAAAGCTGCATTACTTGGCTATATATAACTAATATCAATTTGTAATTATCAGGTGATTATATTTTTTACCTTATAGATTAATTGAATGATTAATACTATTACTCAAATGAATTATTAGGAGAATTTGAATAAAACTGAATTTTTACCTTAGTACCGTTGTAAATAGAAGTTGGAGAGATTTTCCTGACAAGATGACAATGATATCTATTCAAAATATAACAGCAGCTTCAACCAAATGTACTTCTCCTTTGGCAGAATAATAATACCACGGTTCTGCCTGTTCTTTGTTCAATATATGAATGATTTAAAGGAGAGTAATGATTGTTTGAGTTGTTTTTAGTGCTCCAACTAAACCAATAATCCTCCTCTAAAATATTTATCAATAGTGAACCACTTCACCAGATAACCCGTAGTGCTATTTATTAAATAGTATCTAATAATATCCACTGGAGTCATTCTGCTCACTCAGAAGAAACAGAAAATTACGCTATGGGAATTCTTCCAGAGCTTGGGTAAAACATTTATGTTGCCCGTGGCGTTACTATCATTTTGTGGAATTATGCTCGGAATTGGCAGCTCTCCCAGTAGCCGAGAGGTTATTACGTTACTACCGATATTAGATCACACAGCTTTTCGGTTGTTATTTGCCTGGATGAGTAAAATCAGCTCCTTGGCTTTCAGTTTCCTGCCTGTGATGTTCGCGATTGCTATTCCGCTAGGTATGGCACGTGAAAATAAAGGTGTGGCATCTTTTGCTGGTTTTGTAGGTTTTACGGTATTTAATCTGGGGAGCAACTCTTATTGAACACAACACCAGATTACGGTGAAGGTGATGGACGGTTGTCTGGTGCTGATTCCAGAGAGTGAAGCCACGCAACAACAGCATCAGCAGTACCAGCGGCAACAGGCCCAACTGCGGGAGATTAAGCAGCAGATGCGGGCGCTGATAACCGGTTTTGCGGGTTAAGGGAGAGGATAAAATGAAAGTGGTGATTGAACATTTGCAGGACATTCAGTTAACCCACATTGAAGCGCTGGCCTTGGCCCAACTGGTTAAGCGGCTGAACTGGGCGGAGATACGGGCCTGTGCCGTGAATGACGAGGAAGCGTATCAGATTAGGGATGCCATCGGTAAGCTTCAATCTGCTCTGGCTTACTGTGGGTATGCGCCACGGTAGATCAATAGGAACATCGGAAGATCTGGTGATTGTGAACTGCCTCTCTAAATCTAGTCATTAAATGTTGAATTTAGTTTTTGAGGGCAGTTCATCTATAATTTTATTAACTATTCTTCAAAATAATAGGATTGAAAATAATTCATGTCTTTTTATCTTTTTTTATACCGCACGGCATAGCTCCTTTTTTAAATATAGAAAATATTTCTTCTAATTTAGCGTCTTGATTAAAATAAAATAAATATCGATAAATGCTTATCATATTTAACATGTAATTACATTCGTCATTTACTTCATTTAGAAAGTTATCGTATTCTATGTTATCAACTAACCTTTTTTTCTTTCTTATAAGATATCATTTTCTTTTTCTCATATTTTCTTTGACTTGATCCTGGGTAGATATTTTTATTCTGTGAAGGATATCCTTTTCTGCTTTTTTATAATCCTCATGAAGATAAAACTCGGATGCCAAATCAGAGAAAAAATCACTCTAAACCATATAGTTACCTAGTATGCCTTGATCGAAAAGAAGCTTTAATGCCCTATCTTTATTATCCATAATTTCATATTCATTAAATTCTTCAATAGAACCGGATAAAAAATCCGAGCTTTTAAAGAATTCAACGGGTTCCATATAAAAATTTATTATCTCACCCAGATTAAATTATCCTAAAATTCTACTCCAGAGATCAAAGATGCTTTGTCTGACTTTTTAATTTACGTCTTCCCCCTGAATATTAGTGTTATACCTATCTTTGTGTTTAATAATATTGCCATTCTCCATATCTTTTTTAGTTATATTTTGAATGTTAGCTACTTGTTTCGATATAGTATTAATTGATTGATGTAGATTTATTTTATCCAGAGTATTGCATCAGTATATCCGTGATGATTACCTTGATGCCTTGCTATTACACTAACCCGTCGGCGTTGGCGTGGCATTCACCTCGGTAAGAAAGAAGCCAGCCGGAAGCAATTCCGGCTTTTTGCTGTTTCAGAGGAAAAGCAGAATAAAATAGCTAAAATATAGCATATGTATATATTTATTATGAATTTTATATTTTTCTGTATTATTCCTTTGTTTATCTTCTTATTTGTTTTATATTTTTATGATTTTAATTTATATATTTAATATATAAGTCTTACCTTGTAAGCTATTTGTTTTAAACATAAAAATAACAAAGCTGGAAAGA
Source organism: Photorhabdus laumondii subsp. laumondii (assembly GCF_003343245.1). NCBI lineage: Bacteria > Pseudomonadati > Pseudomonadota > Gammaproteobacteria > Enterobacterales > Morganellaceae > Photorhabdus > Photorhabdus laumondii. The sequence continues at coordinate 346,974 of NZ_CP024901.1, forward strand.
TCACGGGGATCTTTCCGGCTTTGTTTAGTGATTTTTATACCAATTTTACAAACACATATCTTTTTATTTTCTTATGTAAACAGAAGGGCCAGTAAGACTTATATGTGAGCAAATAACTTTTATATCTATATCGTTATTTTTAATACTCACTATATTGTTATTATCCATCATTTTAATATCTATTTTTGTAAGCATATCGGTTCCAATTCCTTGCATATTTAAGTTAGAAACACCAAAGCAGTAAATACCTGCTCTACATCTATTAAAATCTTTACCCCATTTATCTGGAGTTTTATCAGGAAGACTATTTACAAGATCAAATGACATAATTACTGTTGGCCCATCCCTTTTTACATCAATGCTGAAAATATCTATCTCATTGATAGATGGTGGATTTGAATAAACTCGCTTCATCAATTCACTACCTGGTAAATCAGTCCAATACATATATACCCGTAATCATTGAAGATGCTTGATTTTATCCGAAATGGAGATCATTATCCTCGCTATGAAAATATTCATTACCGATGAACAAAAAGCCGAACTTGAACATCTCCATCACACCTGCCGTGATAAGAGGGAGTGTGATCGCATCAAAGCGGTCCTGCTGGCCTCTGAAGGCTGGAGTTCAGTGATGATCGCTCAGGCCCTGCGTCTTCATGAAATGACCGTTAACCGTCATATCAGCGATTACCTTAATCAAGGTAAACTTAAATCTGATAATGGGGGGTCTGATAGTTTGCTTTCTCAAGAACAAACTGATTTTTTAATCAATCACTTATCTCAACATCTTTTCCATCACACCCATGAAATCGTGGCCTATGTTGCTCAGCTCTGGAATATTACCTTTAGCATTCCCGGCATGAATAAATGGCTACACCGTCAGGGTTTTTCTTATAAAAAACCTTGTGGCGTCCCTCATAAATTCGACGCAGAAAAACAGCGACAATTTATTGAATATTATGAGAATCTTAAAGTCACAGCGAAAGACGAACCCATCCTTTTTCTTGATGCTGTTCACCCGACTCAAGGCACCAAACTCGGTTATGGCTGGATGCGAAAAGGCGAGAAAAAAACAGTAAAAACAACAGGAAGCCGGACTCGCCTGAATATATTGGGCGCGCTCAACCTGAATGCCATTGGTCGTACGGTGTTCCAGGAATATCAAACCATCAATGACTACAACATTTGCTGTTTTTTCAATGAAATAAGAAAGTCTTATCCTGACTATCATCAAAAAATTCATCTTATTGTGGATGGGGCGGGTTACAACAAAGCTCATCTTGTTAAGGAGTGGGCTTATGTTAGCAATATTGAGTTACATTACCTTCCTCCCTATAGCCCAAATTTAAACCCAATAGAGCGATTATGGAAGGTCATGAATGAACAGGTTCGAAATAACCGTTATTTTGCGGATAAACATGAATTTCGAGACAACGTCTTCAAATTTTTCACCACAACGCTACCGGATATAGCGGACTCGCTGATGTCTAGAATTAACGACCATTTTCAGGTGCTAAAAACTGCATCTTGAAGTTTCTTGGGTATATATCTCCATTAGTAACTATAATGGTCTACTGTTCCATCAACGCTACCAGTTCTAATATTATCATGAGGTTTCACATTAAAATTAACCTTGATCACCTACACCACCTTGTCCAAATAGGTTTTTTATTTTAATTTAAGATAGGTTGACCATTTCTGTCTGTTAAATAACGTTTCATAATTCTGCTACACATAGCCTTATTCAACCCATTGTTATACATAGAATTATGGGTGGCATAAGATGTAGCACTATTTTGGAATCTTATTTAACATTACCTGATCATATTCTTTTGTATTTTGATGTTTCTGATTAAATACTTATTTGGACGCTGGTTTTTAGGAATGCCAATATCTCTTTTTGCAGCTCTAAGAGCATCTTTTCTGGAATTAAATTGGGTATTACACCCAGCCAGCCAATCCAATTGACCGGATCATGGACATAGCTGTATGCCAAGATAGATCATCAGAAAGCCGGAAGATCTCGTGGGCTCTTTCCGGCTATTTATATTATTTAGTCCATCGTACATCCCAATGCGGTGTAATATCCTCTATTACCATTGTTCTGGTAGAACAATGGAGGTAAAAGCCATCATTTTTTATTGTAATTTCTGTTTTTTCCTTCGTTGATTCAATAATGGGGGTACATTCAAATGCAACTCCTCCCCCATTAATTTCCAATACAGAAACATCAATACATGTCAATGTGATCATAAAACAATTAAACTTTTTCCTCCTCCATTTTTCTGGAATAACGTTTGGTATATTTTTGCTACAGAAAAAAATTTTTAATCTAGATGTGTCATAATATAAAAATTGTTCAAATCCAACATGTTCCATCGATAGTTCATTATTAAACATGAACTTAATTTTTTCTTTAAAAATAGCATGATCAAACCACATTTATTTGCCTCAAGGAAAATTATAATGTTCTGGTAATCCATCGACACTTTTGTTTCTAAATCCATCTCCAGACGCAGGATTATATTCTCTAGGATTAAAATGAGGCCCCTGATTTCCAGGAGTCCCCGGTGGGCCATATATATGCCCTGCGGAATGTTCCTGTATTACTATTACAAAGCCGGAAGATCATGGGGATCTTTCCGGCTGATTTTTCAAAGTTAGTTAACCCGAATTCTGCTTAAGCCGTCATTAAAATATCTTTCTCTGAGTAGAAAATTTTCAGTGATGGCTTTTTCAATTTAAGGCTGTAAGCAATCAATCCACCTAAAACACACAACAGAAAGCCTTTTATACTTCGGTGGCGCGAGTGCTCAATTTGAGAAATGGTCTTTAATTGCCCGTTAATCGTTTCGATGATAAATCTCTTTTTTAACATTAAGTTATTCCACTCAGACAGCGCTTGTGCTTTCATATTACGGCGTTTCTTCGTGATGAAAGTCACACCGATTTTGGCTAAATCATCGGCCAGTTCCTGACTGAGATAACCTTTATCACCGTAAAGATAACCCGTTAACGATTTTGATAATTCGCGTACAGGCTCTCGATCATTCACATTACCGGGAGTCACTTTTAGCGCGAGAATTTCGCCCTGATGGTTAACAACCAAGTGTAATTTGAAGCCGTAAAACCAGCCCATTGATGTTTTTCCGCGCTGGGCTATTCCCTTAAAAACCTTATGACGCGGGATACGGATGTTATGACAGACGCACAAACTCGTGGAATCAATAAAAGCAATCTTGGTCGGTTTTCCTTTTAATTGAGTCAGATAACTACATAGTGGGACCAAAACGGAAGGGGCAACACTGACAAAACGGGTATAACTGAGCAGGGTGGGGAAATCTTTGTGGTGATATTTCCAAATATGTTCCAGATAAAAATGTTTAAAATCACGGTAATGCGCCATATGAAAAAGGATCAAAATAGTCATGATTTCACTGGGGTGCATATGGCCTTGCCGATGACGCTGGCGGTACCCTTTTTCGAAACAAAATAATTCCCATTGAGGAATGAAGAAGCGGCAAAAATCATCGACATCGCAGAAAATTTCAACTAACTTGTTCATAGCCTGTTCCTCCCCGGAGCTGTTTCGGCGTGCACCAAAACATTGCTCCTGGAACAGGCTTCATGTCAATTTCTTATCCAGAATTCGGGTTAGTTAATTTTCATATACATGTTTTTCAGCTATAACTGATTATTTTAGATAGCAAAAAGCTTCACTATTAAGATCCTACAATATGAAGCCTATTTATTATGTTAACCAATTCATCATATCTAAACTGTTCGGAAAATACACAGCGTGGATAGCCTATTAAATCTTCCAATGCATCATTATGACCAATAAATTTCCACAAAATAATACCGAGATTATCGGTTAATTTATATGAGTACATATCAAAATAATCCGACCATGTACCTAAATTAACAGAGAAAGATTTTGCTAAATCATATTTTTCATCATCAAAGAGATTCATGTCATTTTCTAATAAATCATAGATTAAATGATGATCATCAAGTAAATATCTCTCATCTAACTTATTTTTATTTAAAATTTCTGTAAGCCCACCAATTAAATATCCATCAAAAAATATTGTATCGCCTAAACTTCCCAAAAAAATCCCGTTAATCCAGAGTCTTGCCCGACCAATTAACTTTTTTCTATTTTCAAGAGAGTATTCAACAGCAAAAGTGGACTTATTTCCTATGATATTTGTCATGATTTACACCCTTTAAATCCTTCCATGTTTCTGGCAAATCTAGGTATATTTTACTTCATTTAGAAAATTATCGTATTCTATGTTATAAGCCAACTCTTGCTTCTTTCTTATAAGATATTATTTTCTTTTTCTCATCTTTTCTTTAACTTGATCCTGAGTAGATGTTTTTATTCTGTCAAGGATATCCTTTTCTGCTTTTTTATAATCCTCATGAAGATAAAATTCAGATACCAGATCAGAGAAAAAATTACTCAAAACCATATAGTTGCCTGGTATGTCTTGATCGAAAATAAGCTTTAATGTCATATTTTTATTATCAATAATTTCGTGTTCATTAAATTTTTCAATAGAACCGGATGAGAATCAGAATTTTTAAAAAAAATTCAACGGGTTCCATATAAAAGATTATTATATTACCCATGTTAAATTATCCTAAAATTTTACTCCAGAGCATCAAAGATGCTTTGTCTGATTTTTTAATTTACGTCTTCCCCCTGAATATTAGTGTTATACATATCTTTGGGTTTAATAATATTGCCATTCTCCATATCTTTTTTAGCTATATTTTGGATGTTAGCTACTTGTTTCGATATGGTATTAATTGATTGATGTAGATTTATTTTATCTAGAGCATTGCATCAGTATATCTGTGATTACCTTGATGCCTTGCCATTGTACTAACCCGTCGGCGTTGGCGTGGCATTCACCGCGGTAAGAAAGAAGCTAGCCGGAAGTGATTCCGGTTTTTTGCTGTTTAAGAGAAAAAAAAGAATAAAATAGCTAAAATATAGACTATGTTAATATTTACCATTGATATTATATTTTTCTGTATTATTATTCTGTTTATCTTCTTATTTGTTTTATATTTTTATGATTTTAAGTTATATATTTAATATATAAGACCAACTCTGTAATCTATTTGTTTTAAACATAAAAATAACAAAGCTGAAAGATCACAGGGATCTTTCCGGCTTTTTACTATTAGCTTAGGGTAATTTTATTTTCCCTTTTTTGACATTAGCTTTAATGTCGTACTTAAAATCTACACAATAGTGATTCAAGACTTCATCTAATTTAATTAGCTTTATTCTTTTGATATTTTCTTTAATTAATCTGTTAGCTACTTTTTCTGAAATAAAGATAAATCCTGCTAATAAAGTAGTCCGTATTGAAAAAATATCATAATTTAATGATTCATTATGAAAAGATAATTTATGAGGAATTAAATTTCCATATTTATCTTTTTCCAATATTGAATATTTTTCATTTAGAAATAACTCTTTGTCAGTAAAAAAAAGATAATTTAATGAGTTATTGATAGTTTTTCCATCTTTAATAGATGTCGCAATTAATTTTTTTAAAACATGATCACTTAATTTAAACTCATTGATAATATCGAAAAATCTATCAGATAGGATATGAGCCATATTGTGTTGATAATAATTAAACCACAATTTCCCAATATTTTTATTACATAACAAATATAAAGTATTAGGGCATTCCTTATCTAATAGATAATAAGGTATATCATGCCTGGAGCCTTCATAATCCCATTTTTCATTAATTTGATTCTCGGTATCTACTATAGCATGAAGATATCTTGGCATTAGTGAAGAATTATAATCGTTCATTAATACATAATAATTCATTAATTTACTCTCCCACATTTTGTTGTAGATACTTGACCAGACCATATTTTATTTTTCATATCCATCTGATTATTTTTTTTAAAATCATATTTTCTTCATGTGGATGAAAAGCATCATTAAGAATCATTCCAATCATATTGTCCTGCTCATGGATAAAGAAAATTTCATTTTCTAAGAAATATAACCTTGACAATAAACTGGGTTTTTTTGAGATGGAATTAAACCATTGGATTCATTCTCTTATAAATATACCATCGATAAGCTCCAATCGGCGCTGGCTTACCGTTGGCATGCACCAAAATAGATCATAATAAGGCCGGAAGATCTCTGAAAATCTTCCGGCTTTTATATCAAATTACTATTATTTTTTCTTTAGAAATTCCAACAGGCCAATGTCCTGCATAATATATTTTTACTATTCTTTCCCATTTATTACCAAGATTAAGATATTTTTCAGATATATATTGTCTAAATGCATAGCATATAGCATTTCTTGCTACTTGGTTAAAATCATGTGGTCCAGATATAAATTTACCTTTAGCCAACTCTTTAGTCATACTCATGACCGCTTTATTTATCTTCACTCTGATTTCTACAAGATCTTTCGGGCTATCTTGCTTCTTATAAAATGGATCTTCTTGAGTTGGTGATGTTGGAAGCCATTTAGTATTTTTATAATAACCTTTAAATTCAATATCCGAAGGATTAATAAATACCTTTTCAACACTCTCAATCAAAATTACATCTTCATCCTGAAGATCAGATAAACCCATATTAGAGAAAAAACTCGTCTTTTTAATTTGTCCTAATTCTTCGTTAATATCAATCATATTACAATCTCAAATCAGTTATGGTTCCCGGAGGAAGAGCTTTTCTTCCTTGTTGGATTGTAGTGCGAAGGACCCCTCCCGCAGCATGTGGGCCAGGTATTCCAGGTAGTGAGTGATTAGGTAATGTTCCATGAGTAGGCATTAAATTCCACCACTTATTTGCTCCGCCACTTTCCAACGGAATTATATGATGCGGAGTTGCACCAATCGGCCATGTCCTACCTGTATTAGTCTCCCATTGCTTCATTAGATAATCTTGATCTCTCACAAACTCTTTTCGAGATACCTGATTTTGAAGAGCACTACGCCTTTGAACAACAGGTAAGTTACTTTTCAATATTTCTGCTTGCTTAGACGTTATATGCCCTCCCGGTGACGCAACTTTATTCGCATCATTAACGATGCGATTAATAAGAGGGCACCCTGCCAATCCCAGAGGGTCAATCCAATTGACCGGATCATGGACATAGCTGTACGGGTTAACGCCACCACTAAGATTTAAAGGATCTTAGGCACTATTCCGACGCCATCATACAGTTGAGCGGACCTTTCCCCCTGATTTAGCAGCCTTTTTCTTCACCGCTTTTTCCCGCCCTGTTAAAGAACATATCAACTCGCCCCGACGGGCATTTTGCCGATTTTAGCTCACTTTTTCCCCGATGTCAGTGCCGGGTTTCGCCCCGCTTTTTCTGCCAGAACCGGGTTTTGTCGATAACCCGGGGCGGCGGGGCAGCTTGTCTGCGCCGCTGACGCGGGTTGGCCGGGTGCGGGCTGGCGAAGCCCGCTTATCGACGGGGTTCAGCGGGGAGCCCCCGCTCGCGCTGTCTCTTGATCAGATCTCCAAATCAACTGATTTAGCCAGCAAATAGCCGTCTATCAGGGTTTGCAGCCGAAACCAGCCTTCCCAAAGTCGTTCCCATCCGACTCGACCCGTGCGTTTGGAATCGTACCAGCCGGCCAGTTTTCCCAGATTGATGAAGGCCCAATGCAAACTCGGGGCTTTTTTCGGCACACGGCGTTTTTCTTGTTTTGACCACAGTAATTTCCACGCCAGGGGGCTTAATACTGTCTCACAGCTCTCTTTCTCTGCCTCTTCTTTGTTCAGACCCATAAAACGCAGCTGGTGTATTCGTACCGCAATAAAGGCCAGCAGCACTATCATGCGCTCCAGATTATCTTTGCTTTGCATACGCAGCGCTTCTACCTGCGTGCCGCCCGTTTTCCACGCTTTGTGAAATTCTTCTATCAGCCAGCGGCGCTCGTAATAACTGAATATTTTATGGGCGTCTTCCTGACTGTTGACGGGTTCGGAGGTCAGAAGATGCCAGCAAAGCCCATCCTCCGGACCTTTTTCGTAGCAACCGACATAAAATATCCGCACCGCCTCACCGCTTTTTCCTTCGGGGATTTTCAACGTCACTTCGGCATAACTGATATCACAATGCGCGACACGCGCCTGACGCCCGCCTTTCTGTCTGACCTGAACTAATCGTTCTCCAGCACTCTGTAACCGGCTAATAAAGTCATAAAGTTTATCCTGACTTTCCTCTATACGCCGGTTTTGCATCGAACGGATGACGAAACGTTGTTTTTGGCTCGTTTTATAACGCAGATATTCGATGATATCGGCTTCACGGTCACAGACAGAAATCACGTTGGCCATCTGCTCCCCTAACCGGCTGTCGACGGCTTGTGAGGCCCGTTCCCACTTATAACTCTCTTTCCCTTCATAAGGGCGTGTATCGCGTTGTCGGCTTTTGCCATAATCACTGACATCTCGACACCAGCGCTGTTGCTCTATCAACCCCACGACCTGTTGTTCTTCAGGCGCAAATAACAACACCGAGTGTGCCTGCATGCCCCGGGATTTTTCCTTTGAGGTGGTATAGCCGAGTTCATCGGCGACCGACGCATGGGAAAATGACAGGGTTGTCGTGTCTTCCAGCGCTAACAGGCAATGATAACGTTGAGCGTGAGCGACGGTGGCGGTAAATCCGGCTTCGGCGATGGCCTGAGGCGCAATGGCGGAATTTCGGGTCAGTCGGTAGGCCGCTTCAACATCGGCAGGAGAGTCAAGAGATTGCACGAGCGATTGTCCTATATGGTTAGCCAACGAACAGGCCACTTTCACCAGGCGGTTGGTACGGCGTTTATCACCTAATTCCGCATGTTGAAACGTGTCATTTGCCCATTGTTCGGCGCTGGTTGAAAACATAAAGATTACCTCAAGTCGTGTTTTTTATTGAGATCAATCTATGAGGGAAAAGTTCAATAACGCGGGGGCGGGTTAAAATATTTGTGTAGGAAAGACAGGTGTCAGTCAGGGCAGTGAATTGCTGTTGCAGAGGCCGGTAAAATCCCAGCCAGGTCCCGGTCAGGACGAATGCACCCAGTAACAGGCCCAGGCCGAACCCCTGTAAGGCACTCATCGGCCGCGGGGGCGGTTCAGGGAAACGGACCTGGACTTTCGGCTGAGAGGGGGCATATCCCGCGTCGTCGCCGGTGTCCGGTTCAGACGGTGCCGGTTCGGTGCCGGCGAGGTAAACCAGCGGCGGCATCTGCACGGGTTTGGCGGCGGGTTTGGGCAGGATGCGGGTCTGTTCCAGTTTTTTGGCGGTGTTCTGGAAGAACCACAGCAGGTTGTCGACCTTCGGCAGGCGTTTCAGGTCGGACTGCTGGAGCCGGTCGACTATCAGCTGTAAGGCCCGCTCGGCCCGGTAAATCATCCGCAGGTCGCGGGCGGTGTAATCGTGCTGGCGTAAGGCGTGGCCGCAGCGGGTGTTAAACCAGTCCAGCAGGTCGGTGCGGACCGCCGGCTGCGGCGGCCACAGGTCATCCCACTGGCTGACCATCACCCCGGCCAGCAGTTCACAGCCTTCGGTAAACCCCGCCAGGCCGCTGAGCTGCATCCGGGCCAGGGTGTAGTAAATCGCGCTCTGCAAATCGACGCCGTGGGAGCGAAACAGCGTCAGGGCCAGGGATTCAATGAGCGGCCAGTTCACCGCCGGCTGAGACGGGTGGTTGATTTTGTTAATTTCTTCGCGTATGGCCGTGAATGCCGGCAGCGTCATCGGGTTGCCGCCGGCGCGGATAATCAGGTTTTCAGGGGGTTCACGCATGGCCGTTCATCCTTTAACCTGCCTCCGCCGGCGCGGAGGACAGGGTGGGTTGCTATGTTGCAATGAATAAAATTTGCTATTAATACAGTTTGCCCTTAATACAGGGTGTCAGGCAGTCTGAACTGACTGAACAGGCCGCCGGCAAACGGGTTGTCGGATTCATCCACGTAGAGACGGTAGGTCATGTCGCCCCCGTCCACCGTGAACCGCACATCAAACGAATCCTGACGTACGTTAGTCAGTTTGCCGCTGTTAATCAGGCGCAGCTGGGCCCACGGGCCGGTGAAGCGGATGGCGCGCGGCGATTTGCCGCCGGCATCCGGTATCAGTGTGAGCTGGCTTTCCACCCCGGCCCGCATCGCGTTGGGCCAGATGAGGTGCACAATGCTGCTGCGGCCGTGGGCGTAATCGAGCAGCTGGCCGTCGAGATTGAGCAGGCTGCGGCGTTTATTGCCGGTCAGGCTGAGGGGCTCAATGGCATACTGGACCCCCAGACCGTTTTGCGGCGAGAAGAAGGTGTCGCGGATACGGTCGGCCCGTTTCAGCTGTTCCAGCACATCCGGGCGGATAAGTTGCTGGCCGTCCGCGCGGTGGGTCAGGTTGTTTTCCACAAACGGTTTCAGGTTCTGCTGATAGAAGGCATCCAGCGTGCCGCCGGGCCGGAAGAACCGCCCGAACTCACTGAGCGGCACCTCCTCCGTCGCGTCCGGGTTAAACGGATAGCGGCCGGCCAGGTAGGTCTGGTACTGTCTGACGACGGTGTCGTGCCATTCGATTTCCAGCGAACGGATGGCTTCCCGCATCACCACCCGCCAGGCCTGTTCCGCCAGTGCGCCGACCCAGCGGTTGAGCGGTGCCGGCAGGGTTTTCGCCCGCTGCTGTACGTCGAAAATCGGGTCGTCGTTATGCTGTTCAAGCCGCTGCTGAACGGCATTCAGGGCGGCTTTCCCCGGGACCGGCGCGTTCTGAATGCCCAGCAGGTAACGGTGCAGGGCCGCCAGTTGCTGATAAACCCCCTGCAGGGTGCTGTTTTTGTCCCCGGACTCCTCCAGCACCGCGGTTTCCGGCGCGAATTCCCGGTGAATACGCACCCGCAGGCGGTAATCCGGGGTATCACGTAACGGCTGCCGGGCTTTGGCCGGCAGCGTCTCGTTAATCTCCGGCAGACGGGTGTTGTCGCTCAGGATTTGCAGGGCCCGGCTGATGGGCTGTTCGCCGCTGATGACCTGTTCAAGGGCGCTGAGGGCCTGCGGGATATCGGTGAAATCACGAATATCCAGGTTGTTCATGGCCGCGCGCCAGGTGGCCGTGTAGTCTCCCAGGTACTGTTCAGTGATTTGTCGCTGGATTTCCTGCCGGTCCGTGTCGCTGTACTGCACGTTGTGTGACAGGTTCAGCACCCAGCTGTCCATGACGGTGAGGTCGATCAGCTGGTCGTCCTGTTTGACGAAGTAGTTGTTGAGGCCGTTTATCGTCAGGAACTGCGGGATAATCAGTTGCTTGTCATTATTGGCCATAAAGAGGCGGTCAAAGCCCGGGCCAATCTGGTCGCGCAGGTTGAGGGGCGGCGGCAGTGAATCCTGGGCTTTAATGCGCAGGTTCTGGTAGACCCGCTGATAAATCGAGAGCTGACTCAGTTCTTTCTCGGCATTGATGAGCGGCAGTTGGTAAGGTGCAAAGCGGCTGATAGCGGCCTGATCGCCCGCCTCCCGTGCGGCCCGCCAGTCGGTGTGATCCAGCGCATAGTCCAGATGCGTCAGTAACTGCGCCTGCAACGGGCGCTGGCCGTTAAACGCCTGACTCCAGCGCGCCTGCATATAATGTTCGACCAGCGATTTATGGCGGCCGCTGCCGTCTTCCAGCATCCGCATGATACGCAGGACGGCCAGTTTTTCTTCGCTGCCTTTCGGTGCCCGGTTCAGGTCATCCAGCAGGCCGTTCATTAAGGCCGGCAGGAAGCGCTGAGACAGCAGTTGCAGGTAGGTGTTTTCCACATACGGGCCGACCGCTGCGCCCTGATAGAGCCCCATATCCGCCAGCAGCCCTTTCTGATGGTAATCCCCGTAGGCCAGCGTGGCCTCACGCAGCGGATTGAGCAGGGGAAGCTGTAAATTGCCGAGACGGTCTTCGCCGGTGGGCGGCGGCACCGACAGGAAGATGTTGGCCTGCGCCAGGACCTCGTCACCGGCCCGGTAGTTCTGCTGATAGTAATAGTGCCAGCCGCTCCACAGGGCCAGCACCACCCCGGCACCTGCTGTGGAGAAGGTCAGCAGTGTGTGGCGGTGGCGGCTTAACCACCGGCGGTTTTCAGCCGCCAGATTCGGTTCGGCCAGCAGGACCGCTTCAAACAGCGCGTGGGTGAAGTAGGGCACGGTGTCCGCCACCGGCCAGGTGGGAAAAGCCTGCGGCCCCAGGTGATACTGCACGGCGGCAGACTGGGTAAACAGGTCATCTATCCGGCCGATTTGTTGAGACGAGGTGAGATAAACCCCCCGCAGGCCGGGCTGTGCCGGGCCGCCGTTGTCGAGGAGCCCCTCCAGCAGCGGCACCAGATAGCTGTGCAGCCCCTGTATCTGGCGGGTGAAGCTGAACAGCGGACTGCGCTGACTGATATCGACTTTGTTGAGCATCATGTCCGGCATGGCCGCGTTGAGCTGCTGCATCCACTGGCACCAGAACTGGGCCAGCTCAGTGCGCCAGCTCTGCTCATCCCGCGCATTCAGGCTAAAGGTGACGCCCAGGATCTGGGCGCGCTGCGCGCTGTCCAGTGACTGGAAAGCGGCGCTGAAACCGTGCAGCCGGTCGAGTTTGGTCAGCACCAGATAGAAAGGCAGAGGATGATGCAGAGTTAATCGCAGATCCTGCAGGCGCAGGTGAAGCGCGGCAATAACCCGTTCCCGCTGCGCTTTGTTGTCGGTCAGTAAGCGGTGAATGTCCACCGTCAGGATGATGCCGTTGAGCGGCTGGCGCTGACGGTTTTCGGTGAGCCAGACGAGCAGCGCCTGCCACAGGCGGGCGGGCAGCTGGGGTTTGCCGGTGTCCGGCGGCGATATCTGGTCGATAAGGAACCCGTCCGGGTCAATGATGACGGCTTTCTCCCCTAGCCAGCAGCGCAGATGCAGGGGCAGCGCCTCTTCCCCGCTCAGGGTGTCCGGGGCGGCAATGTCAGTCAGCCGGCAGCCGGCCTGAATCAGGGCGGTTTTGCCGCTGCCGGTGTTACCCATCACCAGGTACCAGGGGCGCTGGTAGAGATAATCCCGGGTCCCCAGATGGCGTTGCAGTTGCGCTTTCCAGTGATGGAGATAACGGTCCTGACGGGTGATATCGGCGCGCACCGGATCGACGGTGTTCAGTTCCCCCTCCAGCTTAAGTTTTTCAAGCTGGCGCAGGCGGCGCCAGATTTTTATCCCGACAACGCTCAGGGCCAGCAGGAGGATGATCACCGTCGCCAGCCAGCGGGCAGACAGGGTGTCCAGCGGATGCGTCTGCTTAAACTGCCAGCCGGGTCCCCACCACCAGAGCCAGATGAGGGCCAGACAGGGCAGGAGGGCCAGTATCAGCGAGGCGGTGGCTTTCAGGGGCGGCAGACGCGGCCTCGCCGGTTTTTTGATATTGTTGAGCAGCAGAGAAAGCCAGTTCATGGGTTAACGCTCCTGTTTGCGGTCGTCGTCTTGGCGGGGGCGGTCATCGGGGCTTTTTCTGCCAGGGCCGCCAGCAGGCCGGGTTCCCAGTCGGCGAGTGACAGGTGTTGTCCTGCCTGGCGCAGCTGGCGGTAATGTTGTTGTGCCAGTGCGTGCATGCCCGCCTGCTCCAGTAACTGGGCCGTCAGTAACTGACCGTAGAATTGATCCCGCGGTTCGGTCAGGTGTTGCTGATATTGCTCCGCGGCGTGGAGGGCGGCTTCCAGTCCGTGTTGCTGAAAACAGTGCCAGACAGCGTCCTGTTCCGGCGTGGTGCCGCTGCTGACGGTGGCGGTCGCCGGGGGATGCAGCCAGTTCAGCGTGGCGTCGGAGATAAACGGGCTCATATCGGAGAAAGACAGGTTTTGCAGGACCGGCAGACGGTCAAGAAAGGCCCGGAGTTCATCGCGGATAGCGTCAGCCACGGCGTGGTAACCCAGTTTGCCGGCGGCCTGTGCCGCGATAGCGTGTCCGTCCAGCCAGTAAGGGGCCAGGGTCAGACTCTGTTCTATCTGTTGCAGCAGGGCGTTATCCGCCGCCGGGAGTTTCGCCAGATAATCGGCGGTGCGGTCTGCCGACGTCGGCGCCAGCGGTGTTTTGCCGGTGCCATTCGCCATCGGTGCTGTGGTTAGATGAGTCACTGTGTAAAGTAAATAACTGTATAAATATCCATAAATTTCTTTATTCTGGGTCAATCGAGTGATATAATATCACTAAATAAAACATTTTTCGGATAAATAAAATGAAAGAATTTTTTTCGTATGCCCAGGATCTCCATGAAAAATCGAAGTTATTGCAGCAGCAAAAGTTGGCATCAGATAAAAAGCTGATGGGACAACTTTTTGAGTCTTATGATCAAAAAACTATTGCAGAACTTTTGCGCAGAGTAAATTATAACGACTGGACCCGTGAAACTTTAAATCGCTGGTTTCACGGAAAATCAGTCCAGAAGTTGTTAACAGAAGTTGAAGTTGCTATGCTCCAAAAAATGCTACCTGAACCACCCAAAAATCATCCTCAATACGGTTTCCGTTTCATTGATCTTTTTGCAGGGATTGGAGGAATTCGAAAAGGTTTTGAAGAAATTGGCGGTCAGTGTGTTTTTACCAGCGAATGGAACAAAGATGCTGTTCGTACCTACAAAGCAAACTGGTATTGTGATCCGGAATCCCATAAATTTAATTCTGATATTCGTGAAATAACATTAAGTGAAAACTCAAAAATAGATGAAAAAGAAGCTTATAAAAATATTGATAAAGAAATTCCAGATCATGATGTTCTTTTGGCAGGCTTTCCATGTCAGCCATTTTCATTAGCAGGTGTTTCGAAAAAGAACTCCCTTGGTCGTGCTCATGGGTTTGAGTGTGATACACAGGGAACTCTTTTTTTTGATGTGGCCAGAATTATTACAGCTAAAAAACCTGCTATTTTTCTTCTGGAAAACGTTAAGAACTTAAAAAGTCATGATAAAGGGAAAACATTCCGTATTATCATGAATACATTGAATGAGCTGGGATACGCTGTTGCTGATGCTGATATCATGGGGCCGAATGATCCTAAAATTATTGATGGAAAATATTTTTTGCCTCAGCATAGGGAACGAATTGTGTTAGTTGGTTTTCGGAAAGATCTGAATATTCATCAAGGATTTACACTTAGGGATATTAGTCGATATTTCCCGAAAGAACGGCCAACACTTGCGGATTTACTTGAACCAGAAGTTGACAGTAAATATATTCTTACCCCTAATCTCTGGAAATATTTATATAATTATGCCAGAAAACATCAGGCTAAAGGAAATGGCTTTGGATTTGGCCTTATAGATCCCAACAATAAGGATAGTGTTACTCGCACACTTTCTGCGCGTTACCATAAAGATGGCTCAGAAATCCTTATTGACCGGGGATGGAATAAAAAGCTTGGGGAACAGGATTTTGATAATCCAGATAACCAGGAAAATCGCCCGCGTCGTTTAACACCGAAAGAATGCGCACGGCTAATGGGGTTTGAGTCTCCTCAGGGAGAAGCATTTCATATTCCAGTTTCAGATACACAAGCTTATCGACAGTTTGGAAACTCAGTTGTTGTGCCTGTATTTACAGCTGTTGCTAAATTATTAGCTCCTTATATAGCGAAAGCAGTGAAACAACAGCAGATAAACAAAGATCAGGCGGCATAGATAATTTATGGCTGATGTTCACAATCCATCCACCCGCAGTAAAAATATGAGAGCAATTCGTAACTGTGATACAGCCATAGAAAAAAAGCTCGTTAAAATTCTTCATGACCTTGGGGTAACTTATAGAGTGCAGGTAAGGGAGCTTCCGGGTAAGCCTGATTTCGTTATTGATGAATATCAGGCTGTTTTGTTTGTTCATGGATGTTTCTGGCATGGGCATAATTGTCATCTATTCAAAACTCCGGCAACCCGAACTGAATTCTGGTTAGATAAAATTGAGAAAAATATCAGAAGAGATCAATTTGTTATGAGTTCTCTTTCGGATAATAGCTGGAAGATATTAGTTATTTGGGAATGTACTTTGAGAGGACGTTTGAAACTGACAGATAATGAGTTGTCAGAAAGAATTGAAGAATGGCTATGTGCCAGTGAAACTCATGCGGAAATTGATACAGTGGGGATACATAAAATACTTTTATAGAAAAATGAGTAGTTATTTGAATTAAAAGTGTTTTTTGACTCTTTTTCTGTAAGAAACAGTTACATTACATACCAAATCGCTTCCACCTATAAGTTTTATTTTGTTTGAAAAATAATCTATCCTTCAGTGTGGCATTCTATTTTTACTTTAATAGAGTTAATCTATAGAGAGATTATAACTAATGGACGGGGCAGAAGATGACTAATAAACTGATAAATATAGATAAAATATCAGTTATCATGAAGGATTTGGGAGCTAAAAAAATTATAGTTAAGCCACTTGCAAACAATGACAATTCTAAACAACAGATATATTTGGGAGCGGATTTTTCTGTCATACAGGGTATTCCTGTTGATGAACTGAAAAGCGCTGGTATGTCAAAAAAAGGTGCGAGATTTAAGGCCACATTAAATTTATTTTGGATAAATACTGACAGTTGTAAAGAACAGGCACATGGTTCTCAAATTATTTTGTATCCTAACTATCCAGAAATTCGCCTGTCGGGAATTATAAATGGTTGTTCAATAGCACCATCTCATTTAATGCAACCGCCAACGAAAGAGGAAAGAATAAATAGATGTGATAAGAATCGTTATTTAATTCTTGGTATATGTAAAGACATGGTTTTTGCTTATATGAGTTCTTGGGAAGACGCTCTTTCCATTGAGCTCAGAGAATTAATAGATAAAAATTTAATGAATCCTGTTTTCTCTGTTTTTTATGAATATTACTCTAATATTAAAGACAGCCGTAGTGATCTTATAACTCGTTTGAAGGAAATTTATTCTTATGGTTTTATTAAATCGCAAAGACTGGATAAAAATGGTAATGTAATTGAATATAGAGCAAGAAATGGGGCAGGTTTTACCCTGGAAAGTTTATTTGGAATTATACCAAATGGCAGATCTGGACCTGATTTTTCTGGTTGGGAATTAAAAGCACATTCAGGAAGCGTTGTAACTTTAATGACACCAGAGCCAAATAAAGGAGAATACATAGAAAATTTACATAAATTTATGAGTGATTATGCATCCAGTAAAAAAGAGGATAGAGTCGATTTTGCCAGTATACATAAAATCGGATTGTTAAACGAAAAAACGAAGCTGACTTTATATCTCGAAGGATATGATTTTGATAAGAAAAAAATTATAGATCCTGATGGCGGATTAGTACTTAGGAGTATAAATGGTAATATTGCTGCTGGCTGGAATTTCGGAAAATTATTAGACCACTGGAAACGGAAACATTCTAAAACATGTTTTGTCTCGTATGATGTGAAAAATGGTGATTTCCCATACTATAAGTTTGGTCCCCAAATTGTATTAGCTACAGGTGCTAATCTTAATAAATTTATAAATGCACTTGAATCAAGTAAAATATACTATGATCCAGGTGTTAATATAAAATACCAGGAAGGATTGTCTAAAGTGAAAAAAAGAAATCAGTTCAGGATAAAATGGAAAGATGTATTAAGTATTTATGATAAAGCTGAGAGCTTAGATTTAAATGAAAATTAATTGAAGTATGAGTTCACTGGAGCATTACGATCATAATAAGGCTGGAAGATTGCAGAGGATCTTTCAGCCTTACTTTTTTAATTAAAAATACCTTTATTCTCAGCTTTTTCTATGAATAAATCTTGTAAACTTCCTTGTATTTCTTCGTCTCCATAAATTAACGTAAAATCACCATCTATATTGGGGGGAAAATGAGAACCATCAATGGTTCCAAATATAGTTGATGATGTATCAGGTATTACTACCTTGAAGAAGTCAAAAATAGCTGTTTTGTCTTGATCATCTAATTTTGATAATGCTTTTCTGGCGTTAGCATACACATCATCATTATTATCTATTGGACGGGTTAAACTATTCTGATAACGGGGTAAGTTGTCATCAAATAATTCACTAAAAATAGATTCTATTATTTTCTCATAATTTTTCATATGGTTATCTTTTCAATGCATTTAAATTTGACTTCCAGCTCAGAGAGATCAAGCTGCGGATGTGGGAATTTATTGGGAATTTATTGGGAATTTATTGGGCGGGATGAGACGTTTAATTTTAAAATGGGCAAGCCAGATTTCTCTGGCTTATCATTATTAATATAAAGTAGCTTTTATAAGTCTTCTATAGCTTGTTTTATTTCTTCTAAGAGAAACTCAGCATAACTATCTGCAATTATGTTTTTAGCTCCGTCTCTTTTGAAGGATAATTCAGTCTCAACTACTACAGCTTCTCCTGTTTTTCCTTTAATATTGGTATCAATAGAATAGGAAGGACCATATCCCGATGATTTTATTTTAATCATCCCTTCATCTATATCACCGGAATCTCTGGCCTGCTTTGTTACATACAGAATACATGGGGCTTGATTTCCATTTATTCCCTTTTTAGTTATTCCATAGTAATCATCTCCGCCGAAAGAAAGTGTTCCATATTTTTGTAAGAAAAATTTATATGATTCAGGAAAAGTAACACCAAGCAATGATTCGAATTCACGGATAGTATCTATATCAACCCCGCCACTAGAAAGAATTTCTTCCCCGCTTGATATCATTTCCTTTTCAATTAAATCTATATAATTCATAGCTTCCTTCCTCTTAAGGAGTTAAAAAGTCCAATGCTCTTGTTTTCCAATATGTTTTCTTCCACTGGTTAAATGGGTGCCTATTCGTTGATGGTGGCGCATTATTATATGTGCGTCTTATGCCATCAGGACCGACCTATGTTTTATCCCATTGATTTGAATACATATGAAGCATATGGTTGTATTTACTATGGGTACTACTTAAAATTTCAGTCATTGGGCCAGGTTCATTTTGAATGACATGATGAAGGTTTATTTCTAAGCCATCCTTACCAATAGGTGTAATCCCTTTCTTCATTCGTTGAATATTCGTCCTTCCGAAGTCATCAATATGATTGAGATCAAATAAATCATTTCCTTGGTAAACTCTAAGCTTCAATCCGCACTGACTTACTGTGGGTATGCGCCACGGTAGATCAATAAGAACATCGGAAGATTTGGTGATTGTGAACTGCCTCTCTAAATCTAAATAGCGTTTCATAATTTTGCTACACATGGCCTTATTCAACCTATTGTTATATATGGAATTATGAGTGGTATAATATGTAGCACTATTTTAGAATCTTATTTAGTTATTAAATGTTGAATCTAGCTTTTGAGGGCCGTTCATCTATAATTTTATTAACTATTCTTCAAAAGAATAGGATTGAAAATAACTCATGTCTTTTTATCTTTTTTTATACCGCACGGCATAACTCCTTTTTTAAATATAGAAAATATTTCTTCTAATTTAGCGTCTTGATTAAAATAAATATCGATAAATGTTTGTCATATTTAACCTGTTATTACATTCGTCATTTACTTCATTTAGAAAGTTATCGTATTCTATGTTATCAACTAACCTTTTTTTCTTTCTTATAAGATATCATTTTCTTTTTCTCATATTTTCTTTGACTTGATCCTGGGTAGATATTTTTATTCTGTGAAGGATATCCTTTTCTGCTTTTTTATAATCCTCATGAAGATAAAACTCGGATGCCAAATTAGAGAAAAAATCACTCTAAACCATATAGTTACTTGGTATGTCTTGATCGAAAAGAAGCTTTAATGCCCTATCTTTATTATCCATAATTTCATATTCATTAAATTCTTCAATAGAACCGGATAAAAAATCCGAGCTTTTAAAGAATTCAACGGGTTCCATATAAAAATTTATTATCTCACCCAGATTAAATTATCCTAAAATTCTACTCCAGAGATCAAAGATGCTTTGTCTGACTTTTTAATTTACGTCTTCCCCCTGAATATTAGTGTTATACCTATCTTTGTTTTTAATAATATTGCCATTCTCCATATCTTTTTTAGTTATATTTTGAATGTTAGCTACTTGTTTCGATATAGTATTAATTGATTGATGTAGATTTATTTTATCCAGAGTATTGCATCAGTATATCCGTGATGATTACCTTGATGCCTTGCTATTACACTAACCCGTCGGCGTGGCATGGGTATTCTCCACGGTAAGAAAGAAGCCAGCCGGAAGCGATTCCGGCTTTTTACTGTTTCAGAGAGAAAACAGAATAAAATAGCTAAAATATAGCATATGTATATACCCGTAATCATTGAAGATGCTTGATTTTATCCGAAATGGAGATCATTATCCTCGCTATGAAAATATTCATTACCGATGAACAAAAAGCCGAACTTGAACATCTCCATCACACCTGCCGTGATAAGAGGGAGTGTGATCGCATCAAAGCGGTCCTGCTGGCCTCTGAAGGCTGGAGTTCAGTGATGATCGCTCAGGCCCTGCGTCTTCATGAAATGACCGTTAACCGTCATATCAGCGATTACCTTAATCAAGGTAAACTTAAATCTGATAATGGGGGGTCTGATAGTTTGCTTTCTCAAGAACAAACTGATTTTTTAATCAATCACTTATCTCAACATCTTTTCCATCACACCCATGAAATCGTGGCCTATGTTGCTCAGCTCTGGAATATTACCTTTAGCATTCCCGGCATGAATAAATGGCTACACCGTCAGGGTTTTTCTTATAAAAAACCTTGTGGCGTCCCTCATAAATTCGACGCAGAAAAACAGCGACAATTTATTGAATATTATGAGAATCTTAAAGTCACAGCGAAAGACGAACCCATCCTTTTTCTTGATGCTGTTCACCCGACTCAAGGCACCAAACTCGGTTATGGCTGGATGCGAAAAGGCGAGAAAAAAACAGTAAAAACAACAGGAAGCCGGACTCGCCTGAATATATTGGGCGCGCTCAACCTGAATGCCATTGGTCGTACGGTGTTCCAGGAATATCAAACCATCAATGACTACAACATTTGCTGTTTTTTCAATGAAATAAGAAAGTCTTATCCTGACTATCATCAAAAAATTCATCTTATTGTGGATGGGGCGGGTTACAACAAAGCTCATCTTGTTAAGGAGTGGGCTTATGTTAGCAATATTGAGTTACATTACCTTCCTCCCTATAGCCCAAATTTAAACCCAATAGAGCGATTATGGAAGGTCATGAATGAACAGGTTCGAAATAACCGTTATTTTGCGGATAAACATGAATTTCGAGACAACGTCTTCAAATTTTTCACCACAACGCTACCGGATATAGCGGACTCGCTGATGTCTAGAATTAACGACCATTTTCAGGTGCTAAAAACTGCATCTTGAAGTTTCTTGGGTATATATTTACTATTAATATTATATTTTTATGTATTATTGTTTTTTATATTATTATTTATTTTATATTTTTTTAATTTTAAATTATATATTTAATATATAAGTCCAACCGTGAAAAATATTTATTTTAAGCATGGAAATAACAAAGCCGGAAGATCACGGGGATCTTTCCGGCTTTTTACTATTAGCTTAGGGTAATTTTATTTTCCCTTTTTTGACATTAGCTTTAATGTCGTACTTAAAATCTACACAATAGTGATTCAAGACTTCATCTAATTTAATTAGCTTTATTCTTTTGATATTTTCTTTAATTAATCTGTTAGCTACTTTTTCTGAAATAAAAATAAATCCTGCTAATAAAGTAGTCCGTATTGAAAAAATATCATAATTTAATGATTCATTATGAAAAGATAATTTATGAGGAATTAAATTTCCATATTTATCTTTTTCCAATATTGAATATTTTTCATTTAGAAATAACTCTTTGTCAGTAAAAAAAAGATAATTTAATGAGTTATTGATAGTTTTTCCATCTTTAATAGATGTCGCAATTAATTTTTTTAAAACATGATCACTTAATTTAAACTCATTGATAATATCGAAAAATCTATCAGATAGGATATGAGCCATATTGTGTTGATAATAATTAAACCACAATTTCCCAATATTTTTATTACATAACAAATATAAAGTATTAGGGCATTCCTTATCTAATAGATAATAAGGTATATCATGCCTGGAGCCTTCATAATCCCATTTTTCATTAATTTGATTCTCGGTATCTACTATAGCATGAAGATATCTTGGCATTAGTGAAGAATTATAATCGTTCATTAATACATAATAATTCATTAATTTACTCTCCCACATTTGGTTGTAGATACTTGACCAGACCATATTTTATTTTTCATATCCATCTGATTATTTTTTTAAAATCATATTTTCTTCATGTGGATGAAAAGCATCATTAAGAATCATTCCAATCATATTGTCCTGCTCATGGATAAAGAAAATTTCATTTTCTAAGAAATATAACCTTGACAATAAACTGGATTTTTTTGAGACGGAATTAAACCATTGGATTCATTCTCTTATAAATATACTATCGATAAGCTCCAGTCGGCACTGGCATACTGTGGGTATGCGCCACGGTAGATCATTAATCAGGGCAGAAGATCTGTAAGATCTTCTGCCCTACTTGAATTAACCTAATCTAATAGGCTCCTGAAGGTTATTTGAAAAATACTGACTTTTTATAAATGATATCTGTATGTTGTTTTCATTTTTCTTTAATAAGATCAGATAATTTCCTTTTTCTAAAGATATCTTCTTTCCTGAAATATATTCTGAATCATCAGGTTCTAAATCTCCTCCTGTGGTATCTTCCCCGGCACCAATGAATATTTTTCCCGATGGTGACTTTATGTTCAAACTAATATCTGGCTGTTCAATATTATCAATAATTTCAATTACATAATCGCCATCATCTCTTAAGCCAAAAAAAGCAATATTGCCTTCATTTACTTCTTTTAATTCATCGTCTGGAATACTCCACCAATCAGGAGTATCTGTTATTCTGTGTTTTATTGCTTGTAAATCAAATATAGCTAAAGTTGCTGTATCCGTTGTGAAAAAAAAGAATCGTTCATTGAAATCATCCTCAAATGAATATTATTTCACTAATTTTATCGCCAGCTTTTAATCCTGCTTTCCTGCCAGAATTTTTATCGATTAAAATTCGATTTATATAAATAAGATTCCCAAATAGCGCTACATCTTATACTACTCATAATTCTATGTATAACAATGGGTTGAAGAAGGTCATGTGTAGCAGAATTATGAAACGTTATTTATTCAGCCAAGATAGCCCTAACTCATTATCTTGGCTGACTTTTAGATATTTATATTCCTAAACTATAAATATCATTTGCTTCTTTATCCGCTTCCTTATCCATTTCTACGCTACCTAAAGCCCCCAAGTCTAGGCTATAAATAATATCACTTTCCTTATCTTTTTCTACATATATAAAGTAACCAAGATCACCATCTTGACCGATTAAAAAATAATTTGGTTTAGCCTCTTGAATGTTATATGTTTTATTTCTTTTAATAACATATTCACAATTATAAACATATATATTTTCTTGATCTTTTCCGGTTATTTCAATATAAGGTTCATTTTGAATTTTCTCGGATAAAAACTTTCTATAAAAATTAGGTAATTTAATATTCAATTCTTTTTCAATAGAATTTAATTTCTCTAAAATATCTTCTTTCTTCATGAAATTTTCCTCTTAATAAATCTAGATATCAAAGAATGGATTGTTTTTATTAGCGCCTCTAAGCTTATCAAAATATTTATAAGCATCGCCAAGGGCTTTTCTTGCTTGAGCTTTAGGTACGCCAGCATCAATCATCTCCCTATAACTTGTATGAAATTCCTCTTTCCTCATATATCTCTCTTTTTATCTTTTGTGCTGCGCTGATTTGAGCATGAGGCATCCTAGAAGTTGAATGTAATAATGTAGCGGGCGCTGATAAGTGGTTTTGCTGGTTAAGGGGAGAGCATGAGATGACAATAGCCATTGAACATTTGCAGGACATTCAGTTAACTCACCTTGAAGCGCTGGCTTTGGCCCAACTGGTCAAGCGGCTGAACTGGGCGGAGATACGCGCCTGTGCCGTGAATGACGAGGAGGCGTATCAGATTAAGGATGCCCTCGGTAAGCTTCAATCTGCTCTGGCTTACCGAGGGTATGCGCCACGGTAAATCAATAAGAACATCGGAAGATCTAGTGATTGTGAACTGCTTCTCTAAATCTAGTCATTAAATGTTGAATCTAGCTTTTGAGGGCAGTTCATCTATAATTTTATTAACTATTCTTCAAAAGAATAGGATTGAAAATAACTAATGTCTTTTTATCTTTTTTTATACCGCACGGCATAACTCCTTTTTTAAATATAGAAAATATTTCTTCTAATTTAGAGTCTTGATTAAAAGAAAATAAATATCGATAAATGCTTATCATATTTAACATGTAATTACATTCGTCATTTACTTCATTTAGAAAGTTATCGTATTCTATGTTATCAACTAACCCTTGTTTCTTTCTTGTAAGATATAGTTTTCTTTTTCTAATGTTTTCTTTAACTTGATCCTGGGTAGATATTTTTATTCTGTCAAGGATATCCTTTTCTGCTTTTTTATAATCCTCATGAAGATAAAACTCGGATACCAGATCAGAAAAAAAATCACTCCAAACCATATAGTTACATGGTATGTCTTGATCGAAAAGAAGCTTTAATGCCATATCTTTATTATCAATAATTTCATATTCATTAAATTCTCCAATAGAACCGGATAAAAAATACGAACTTTTAAAAAATTCAACCGGTTCCATATGAAAACTTATTGTCTCACCCATATTGAATTATCCTACAGTTTTACTCCAGAGATCAAAGACGCTTTGTCTGCCTGTTTAATTTACGTATTTCCCCTGAATATCAGTGTATACATCTCTTTGGATTTAATAATATTGCCATTATCCATATTTTTTTAGCTATATTTTGTATGTGAGTCACTTTTTCGATATGGTATCAGTTGATTGATTTAAATTTATTTTATCCAGAGCATTTCTTATTACATCATGATTACCTTGATGCCTTGCCATTGCACTAACCACACGGCGTTGGCGTGGCATGGGTATTCACCCACGGTAAGAAAGAAGCCAGCCGGAAGTGATTCCGGCTTTTTGTTGTTTCAGAGAAAAAACAGAATAAAATAGCAAAAATATATCTTATGTATATATTTATCGTTAATATTATATTTTTCTGTATTATCCCTTTGTTTATCTTATTATTTATTTTATATTTTTGCGATTTTAAGCTATATATTTAATATATAAGTCCAACCCTGTAAGATATTTATTTTAAGCATAAAAATAACAAAGCCGAAAGATCACGGGGATCTTTCCGGCTTTGTTAATTATTAACTACCACTTATATGGATATGCATGATTTGATAAGATTTGCTGCTTAATTCCCTCATCAAGAGGACTATTTTCATGTTTTTCTAAATATTCGACTCTTTTGATTACAAAATTCTTATCTGCTTCTAGAAATTTTGAAAAAACTTTATCCCAATCATCCTTATAACCATACATATTCAACATTTTTTCCAATGCTGAATTTATCAAAGGACTACTTGAATATATCAATGTTCCAGGATCTTCACATTCAAACTTTATGTAAAGGATCAGCTTGATTATTGCATTCACCTCTTCCCTTGCTAATTGAATAGATTCGTGCTTCATTATTTTCCTCCGCACTTTCTGATTTTAACTTGATTATCAGTGAGTTTGAGTCTCGTATCATAATCAAGATGTTCTAATATGGCATATGGGTTTTTACCGGCATACAGAATATTATTCAATTTCAACTTTCCTTCATGAGTATATTCTAATCTAGAAGGTGAGCGGATATTTCCTCTTTCCCCTGGATCTATTTTGAAAATAATCGCATAGTCTCCTCGTCCTATATGATTGGGGTTGTTTATCAATAAATCTCTCATTACATCTTTTGGAGACATTAGTACATCCGTTATATAAACTTTTCCACTGACGTTTGGATGAAGAACACCGCTCTTCATAATGCCGTCAAAACCCGCTTTATTTGTATAGTGAATAAATACATTTTCACCAGCAAGCCCTAGAGGGTCAATAAATTTCGTGGGATTTTGCACATAGCGATAGGTATTCTCACCACCCCAGAGGCCAGTTGGATCAGGGCTGAGGTAGCACGTCGCTTCCGGCAAATAATAGCGAAATCGGTTATAAAATAAACCACTTTCTTCATCAAAAAGTTGCCCCGCAAATCTCAGGCCCGGGTCCAGCTGCGGGTTTTCGCCGTATCCGCCCAGCCGCAGCCCGTACAGGGACTGCTTCGGTCGTCGCCACACCCGTTTGCCTGCCGGGTCGAACAGCGCCAGCGGCTCGCCGGTCGGGGCGCTGACCGCATACTGGGTCTGCACCTCCCCGGCCATCAGCTCCACCCGGTTATCCAGATTAAGCGTAAACGCCTGCGTCTGCTGCGCCACCAGTTCCCAGCCGTCAAACACCAGATGGCGGATCATTTTCAGCCGGCCGTGCTGATATTCGCGGATTTCCGCCGGCACATTCCCATCCCACAGATAGGTGGTCAGCTTACCGCTCTGGATACACCGTTTTTCTGTCCGCCGTCCGAAGGCGTCATAGCGATATTCCCACGGTATCCCGTCCGGGGTGATAAGCCCGGTCAGCTGATTCTGGCTGTTCCACCGGTATTTCGTCAGCGCCAGCCGGCACCCTTCCGCTAAAAACTGTTTCTCCTGCATGCGGCCGGCCCGGTCGTAAACAAACCGGTGCGAGCCCACCCAGTTCAGGCGATGGCCCTCCTGATAGAGGGTTTCCCCCATAATCTCCTGCACCCCGTCAAACCGTCTTGACGGGTACCCCGTTTCATCATACTGATAATGCTCGCGCAGTGTCCGGCCCTCCCCCACCGAAATCACCTGGCCGTTGCCGTTGAGGAGATAATTGACCTGCTGCCCGTCATCACTGGCGGCGGTCAGATTCAGCGCGGTATCGTATTCATACCGGCGGGCCACGCCCGCGTAAGCGGGTCCCTCAATCTCGTCCGGTTCAGCCGGCCGGAAAAAATAGGGATTGCGGCCGGCCCGTTGCGCGGTTAACTGGCCCATCAGGCTGTACTGCTGGCGCAGAATAAATCCCCCGTCCACATAACGTCCCGTATCCCGGCCGGCGTCATCCCGTTCGATGGTCAGGGGTGCCTGCCCTGCCAGCGTCAGCGTAATCAGTTCTCCCACCCGGTTAACTTCCCGCCGGCTCTGCCAGCGGCCGGGGTGGGTCTGACCG
Organism: Photorhabdus laumondii subsp. laumondii; assembly: GCF_003343245.1. Taxonomy (NCBI): domain Bacteria; kingdom Pseudomonadati; phylum Pseudomonadota; class Gammaproteobacteria; order Enterobacterales; family Morganellaceae; genus Photorhabdus; species Photorhabdus laumondii. The sequence goes on from NZ_CP024901.1 coordinate 374,276, forward strand.
CTAAACCGGGCCGGGCCGGTGACCGGCGCTGTTTCGCCGGTCAGCAACTGCCGTTCTGCGGTGCGGTTATCCGGGTAGTGACGCTGAATTTCTCCGTGCGGCTGAATTTCCCGCACTATCCGGTCCTGCCCGTCATATTCAAAATGCAGGGTGCTGTCCGGGGAGTCCACGGTTAACAGCCGGCCCACGCTGTCGTAATGATAACGGGTGGGGCCTTCCGGGGTGTGCAGCGTCGTCAGCCGGCGGGCAGCATCATAGTCATAGCGGGTCACGTTCTCTTCCCCGTCCCGCTTTTCAATGCAGTTCCCCGACCGGTCATAGCGATAATGCCACTGCGTGCCGGCATAATCCTGCTCGGTGATAACCCGCCCGTCGGCATCCAGGGTGTAGCTGTAGGTTTCCCCCTGCGGGTTAATCACCTGCGTCAGTTGCAGCGTGTCGGCATCATAACGATACTGCCAGCGATGCCCCTCGCCGTCACGCCGGGCGACCGGCAGGTCAAACGGGCCATACTCGACCTGCCATTTCACACCGCGGGCATCGGTCCAGCAGGTTAAGTTCCCGTGGCGGTCATGGGTGAAGTGTTCCAGCTGGTTGTCCGGCCGGTCGCTGACCGCCACCCGGTGATGACGGTCGTAACGCCAGCGCCACAGCGCCCCTGCCGCGGTCAGGCTGCGCAGCCGGTCCTGGCTGTCATAACCCAGACTGACGGTCCGGTTCTCTTCATCCAGCACCCGCACCAGCCGCTGATGCTTATCATATTCCTGTGTGCGGCTGTTGCCGTCCGGGTCTGTTTCGGATGTCACCAGCCCGAAAGCATTGCGGGTCAGCGTGGTTTTCCGGCCGTCCGGCGCAATAAATCCGGCCGGCTGGCCCTGTTCATCATACTGGGGCAGCCAGGTGCGTTGCAGCGGGTCGGTCATGCCGGTCAGTTGCAGGCTGTCAGCCTCATAGCTGTATTGCCATACCGCGCCGGTCGCCTCCGTCAGCGAAGTGACCCGGCCGGTATCGGCCAGATAAGTCAGCGTCAGGGTTTCCCCTTCCGGTAATATCTGTCTGACCAGATTGCCCCAGCGGTCGTATTCATAACGGGTCACGCCGCCGCACGGGGTGTGGATTTCAGTGATTAACTGCTGGTCGTTGTAATGCCCGGTGGTGGTGTGCCCCTGTGGGGTGGTGGAGCGGGTTATGCCGGGGGCATAATCCAGATGGACCGGATAGAAGCCGCCGGCTCCCACACTGTCAGTACAGCGCCCCTGTTTATCATAACGGTAATCCACCCAGGTCTGGTCGCCATCGGACCAGCGGCTTATCAGGCCCTGCGCGTTATATTCATAGTACAGGTGGAAGTTCTGAGTACTGTCCGCTTCCGCCAGCCGGCCGTTGTCATGGTAGTGATAACGGGCCATCACTTCCTGTAACCTTTCATCGGTGCGGCGTATCTCTGTCAGTTGTCCGCGCAGGTTATAAAGCAGCGTCAACTCCGGCCCGTCACTGTGGAGAACCTGTGTCAGTTGACAGTGCTTGTTATAGATAAACCGCAGCCGGTTGTCATACACGTCCCGGTGTTCCGTCAGCAACCAGCGCCGGGGTGCCTCTTTTGAGGCGGATGACGGATGGGGCAGGGTAAAATATTTGCTGACCGGTGAATCACGGTGACGGAGAATATATCCCTGTTCTCCCCGGCTCAGGGTAAAGTCCGGGTGGTCCGGGTTAACACTGTGGGTATAAGCGGCCGGTAAGGCAAAATAGAGAGAAGCCCCTTCGGTGGTGCGGATTTCTACCCGGTCGCCGGTGGCAAGGGCGCATTCGGAGAAGCTGTCCGTCCAGCCCGGCCCCAGTAAGCCCTGTTCCTCCGGCACCCAGCTGCGCAGAAACACCAGCGGCAGGGTCTGGCCGAGGGTGATGTCGGTCCGCTGGTCAAACAACTGGCCGGTGGTGACGTCAATCGGGTCGCCGGTAAAGAATTTTTTCGTCGCTTCCCGGTAACGTTTTGCCCCTTCAGTTTCTCTGAAAGCTTTTTTGGCACAGGAAATTCGATTTGAGAGGAGCGCCTTAGCCTTTTTAGCACCCGCCTTCGCGCCTTTCAATACCCCCTGAATTCCCTGACCGGGTTTGGTAAACAGCTTACCCAGCCCCTTAAGGGCGCCTCGTGACGGCGGCACCAGAAATTCAACCGCTATCAGTATCGCCCGTTCCCAGGCGGAAAACTCGTCGGCGACTGCCAGGTAAGTTCCCTGACCGGAGCCGATAAACACCGTTTTGGCCCCGGATTTTATGGTGGCGCCACACGCCAGTTTGTCATCCACCCGGGCCGCCGGCGAGCCGTTAATCAACACGGTTTCACTGCCCTGGGCAATCAGGGGCGGCGCCGGGTGTTTACTGCAAACGGCGATATCGGTGGTGGCTCTGGCCGCCGGTTGGCCTTCGATAAAGACATTGGGGGAGCCACTCGTCAGGGTGCCGCTCGGCGGGCCGATGCTGTCCACCATGTTCGTGACGGCCGAACTGGCGGCGCTGATGACATCGCCCAGGGCAAATGTGGCGGCGGTTCCCAGCGCAATGACCGCGACGGTGGCTAATCCCCCGGTGAGAATGGTCAGTCCCACCAGTGCCGATGCCGCGGCAAAGACCGCCGCCCCTATCAGTGCGCCGGTAATGGCACCCGCCAGCGCCCCCAGGAAGCTGGCATGTTTAATCGGGTCGCCCTCACGGGCGGCGGCCGGACCGGGGGAGCCCTGTGGCGGGGAGACGTGCACCGCGTGCCGGGCGCCAACCCGCGCTATCCGGGTGACGATTTCATCACCAAGTGACATGGTGTTCCTCCTGTCAGGTCATCAGGCTGCCTGAAAACTGTGGACAATTGCCAGCAGGGTATCACGCTGGCCGGCTTCAAAAGGCGCGGGGGAGGTCAGGTTGAAGGTCAGCAGCAGCGGGCCCCGGATTTGCAGTATCACGGTCTGGTACATGTCGCCTTCCGGGCTTGTCCACTGGTAATCCAGACGGCGGGCGGGTTGCTGGCTGAGGGTGATTTCGCTGCGCTGATGCTCCTGGTACCCGGGCAGATGGGTGCAGAACTGCTCCAGGGTCTGTTCATAGTAAGCGGGGTTATCCATGCCGGCGGGGACCGGGGTGCGGCTGACCACCAGATTGATGCCGCTGTCGTCCGGCAGCACAAATACATTCATGGATTCATCCCGCCAGTTGCCCGGGATAGCCAGTGAGCCTTCATTCATCTGATAGGTTGTGTTTTCCATGCTTTTTCCGTTGTTGATTAAAATAATAAGCTGATAGTCGATAGCGGTCAGTTCACATTGACCTGTTTGCCATTGATGGTGATATTGGCCCCCTGAATGCTGATATTGCCGGCATTGTCGATGGTGATGCTGCCGCCGGCCGTGGCAATTTCGATACCCCCCGCCCGGGCCTGTATCTGGATGTTATTTTTGACGTTCAGCAGGCTGTCTTTTTCGACCGTGATTTGACGCAGGCCGGTGATAGCGCTGACTTCATTGCCTGTCACCTCTTTGTGGCGGTCGTTTCTGACCGAAAGCATCTGATTATGGCCGATGCTTTCGGTGTGGTCGTTCATGACCCGGGTTTCGCGGTTATTGAGTACCACGGTGTTCATGTCCCGCTGGGCGTGTAAAGCCAGCGCTTCACTGCCTTTGGCATCCTCGAAGCGCAGTTCGTTGTAGCCGTCCCCTTTATGGGTTTTGGAGCGGAAGGTCATCTGGGTTTTGCTGCCGGGCAGGGCTCCTGGCGGGAGATTGCTGGCATGGTAGGTGCGCCCGGTGACAATCGGCTGGTCCGGGTCGCCGTTAAGAAAGTCCACCACCACTTCCTGCCCAATCCGCGGTATTGCCAGCATGCCCCAGCCCTGACCGGCCCAGGGCTGGGTCACCCGTATCCAGCAGGAGCTGCTGTCGTTGCTCCGGCCGTAGCGGTCCCAGAGGAATTGCAGGCGGATGCGGCCGTAGGCGTCGCAGTAGATTTCTTCGCCGGCCGGGCCGACCACTTTGGCAATCTGCGGGCCCTCCATCGCCGGTTTGGGTAACGGGGCCGGGCGCCAGTGCTGATTATCAGCAATGAAGGTAAAGTCGTTGCGCATCACGGTGCCGCTCTCCCCGGCGGCCTGTTCCAGCGCCTGCGGCTGACTGCCATGATGGGTGACGCCGACCAGCTGCCAGCACCGGTTGAGGTCAGGCCGGGGATGGCCGGTCAGGGTGAACAGCACGCCGGGCTGCATCGTCGCGGCATTACTGTCACCGTCGCCGGTCAGGGCATTGTTGCGCAGCGCTTCCAGCCGGTAGCGGGTGAAATCAGCGCCGTGCTGTTCGTCTTTGAAGCGGCCGGGAAAATCGAAATGTTCATAGCCGGTATGCTGGAGGTCCTGTTCCCGCATCTGATGACGGAACTCCGCCGCCCAGGCCGGGTTTTTGAAGGTGTAATCTTTGAGCTCGACCACCGCCGGCCGTACCTGCGCCTGGCGGGTCAGCCGGGTAATGCACAGTTGCCGGGCCTGTTCAGCGTCGTCGGGGTGATAGGGCAGCACCGGGCCTTTGACGACAGAGCCCGCATCGTCGGCAAACACCAGGGTGTTTTTATTGCCGGTGAATTCAAAGAAGTAAAAAATCCCTTCTTCGGCGGTGAGGCGTTGCAGAAAGTCAAAATCGGTTTCGCGGTACTGGACGCAGAACTCCCGTTCCGGGTGCGGATTGCGCAGGCTGAACGCCACATCCCGGACGCCGTTCTCTTTAAGCAGGGTGGTGAGGATGGTTTTGATATCCTGCTGCTGAAAAATCCGGGCATTCTGGCGCAGGGTGGTGCGCCACATATCGGGCCGGATGGTCATGTCATAGCGGGTCTGATGTTTGCCGGTATTGCCCTGGACAAAGCTGGCGACCATGCCGGTGACGGTGCGCTCGACTTTGCCGGCGCGCAGGATGGTCAGGGTGGCGCTCTGGTCGAGGACGGCGGCGAAATCAATCGCCGGGTCGGCGCTGGCTAAACTGACGGTCAGCGTGAACGGGGTGGAGAGGGCTTCGTGCAGGGTAAAGCCGGCCACCACAAAGGTGTGCGGCGGCAGGCCGCCGGCGGTGAGGGTAAACTGTAACCCGCCGGCGCTTTGCGGACTCAGCCGGTCAGCGATTTGTTGTGCGAGGTTGCCGGCGTTGGCGGTTTTTTTCTGAAATGACATATAAGGGTTCCTTCTCTGAATTTACGGGCGGTTTTTCTCAGGGAGCGCGGTCAGGCCGGCGGCCTGCTGCAACGCGTAATACTGGCTGAGCAGGGCGTTAAACCGGTCGTCGGTCTTTTTTATCAGCGCCGGCGAGACGCTCTCACCCTGTTCGACGGCGACGGAAAGCTGGCGCAGCAGCTCTTCCAGCGGGACGTCACGGTTGTGGCTGTGCTGGATTTGGTAAATCGCCGTTTTCAGGTAAGAGAGGGTGAAACTGCCCCGGTTGCGCTCCTGGGTCAGGATATTGTCCGCCAGTAACTGGAGCTGATGCCGGGTCTGCTGCCAGCTGCCGGAGACCGGCGCGTTTTCCCGCCGGATGGACTGTAACTGCTGCCAGCGCTGCGTTTCCCGCTGCTGCCGGCGGTCCTGCGGCCAGGTTTTTTGTGCCCTGTCGGTCAGCTGCTCAGCCTGTTGCAGCACCACCAGCGGGGAGGTGTCCGCTAACCGGGTTAACTGCCGGGCATAGGTTGTCAGGTCTGGGTGGGACAGCCAGGCCAGTCTGGCCCCGTCCGGGGTGTCAGTCAGGGCAGTGAATTGCTGTTGCAGCGGCCGGTAAAATCCCAGCCAGGTCCCGGTCAGGACGAATGCACCCAGTAACAGGCCCAGGCCGAACCCCTGTAAGGCACTCATCGGCCGCGGGGGCGGTTCCTGTCTTTCCTACACAAATATTTTAACCCGCCCCCGCGTTATTGAACTTTTCCCTCATAGATTGATCTCAATAAAAAACACGACTTGAGGTAATCTTTATGTTTTCAACCAGCGCCGAACAATGGGCAAATGACACGTTTCAACATGCGGAATTAGGTGATAAACGCCGTACCAACCGCCTGGTGAAAGTGGCCTGTTCGTTGGCTAACCATATAGGACAATCGCTCGTGCAATCTCTTGACTCTCCTGCCGATGTTGAAGCGGCCTACCGACTGACCCGAAATTCCGCCATTGCGCCTCAGGCCATCGCCGAAGCCGGATTTACCGCCACCGTCGCTCACGCTCAACGTTATCATTGCCTGTTAGCGCTGGAAGACACGACAACCCTGTCATTTTCCCATGCGTCGGTCGCCGATGAACTCGGCTATACCACCTCAAAGGAAAAATCCCGGGGCATGCAGGCACACTCGGTGTTGTTATTTGCGCCTGAAGAACAACAGGTCGTGGGGTTGATAGAGCAACAGCGCTGGTGTCGAGATGTCAGTGATTATGGCAAAAGCCGACAACGCGATACACGCCCTTATGAAGGGAAAGAGAGTTATAAGTGGGAACGGGCCTCACAAGCCGTCGACAGCCGGTTAGGGGAGCAGATGGCCAACGTGATTTCTGTCTGTGACCGTGAAGCCGATATCATCGAATATCTGCGTTATAAAACGAGCCAAAAACAACGTTTCGTCATCCGTTCGATGCAAAACCGGCGTATAGAGGAAAGTCAGGATAAACTTTATGACTTTATTAGCCGGTTACAGAGTGCTGGAGAACGATTAGTTCAGGTCAGACAGAAAGGCGGGCGTCAGGCGCGTGTCGCGCATTGTGATATCAGTTATGCCGAAGTGACGTTGAAAATCCCCGAAGGAAAAAGCGGTGAGGCGGTGCGGATATTTTATGTCGGTTGCTACGAAAAAGGTCCGGAGGATGGGCTTTGCTGGCATCTTCTGACCTCCGAACCCGTCAACAGTCAGGAAGACGCCCATAAAATATTCAGTTATTACGAGCGCCGCTGGCTGATAGAAGAATTTCACAAAGCGTGGAAAACGGGCGGCACGCAGGTAGAAGCGCTGCGTATGCAAAGCAAAGATAATCTGGAGCGCATGATAGTGCTGCTGGCCTTTATTGCGGTACGAATACACCAGCTGCGTTTTATGGGTCTGAACAAAGAAGAGGCAGAGAAAGAGAGCTGTGAGACAGTATTAAGCCCCCTGGCGTGGAAATTACTGTGGTCAAAACAAGAAAAACGCCGTGTGCCGAAAAAAGCCCCGAGTTTGCATTGGGCCTTCATCAATCTGGGAAAACTGGCCGGCTGGTACGATTCCAAACGCACGGGTCGAGTCGGATGGGAACGACTTTGGGAAGGCTGGTTTCGGCTGCAAACCCTGATAGACGGCTATTTGCTGGCTAAATCAGTTGATTTGGAGATCTGATCAAGAGACAGGGCGGTTCAGGGAAACGGACCTGGACTTTTGGCTGAGAGGGGGCATATCCCGCGTCGTCGCCGGTGTCCGGTTCAGACGGCGCCGGTTCAGTACTGGCGAGATAAACCAGCGGCGGCATCTGCACGGGTTTGGCGGCGGGCTTGGGCAGGATGCGGGTCTGTTCCAGTTTTTTGGCGGTGTTCTGGAAGAACCACAGCAGGTTTTCGACCTTCGGCAGGCGTTTCAGGTCGGACTGCTGGAGCCGGTCGACTATCAGCTGTAAGGCCCGCTCGGCCCGGTAAATCATCCGCAGGTCGCGGGCGGTGTAATCGTGCTGGCGTAAGGCGTGGCCGCAGCGGGTGTTAAACCAGTCCAGCAGGTCGGTGCGGACCGCCGGCTGCGGCGGCCACAGGTCATCCCACTGGCTGACCATCACCCCGGCCAGCAGTTCACAGCCTTCGGTAAACCCCGCCAGGCCGCTGAGCTGCATCCGGGCCAGGGTGTAGTAAATCGCGCTCTGCAAATCGACGCCGTGGGAGCGAAACAGCGTCAGGGCCAGGGATTCGATAAGCGGCCAGTTCACCGCCGGCTGAGACGGGTGATTGATTTTGTTAATTTCTTCGCGTATGGCGGTGAACGCCGGCAGCGTCATCGGGTTGCCGCCGGCACGGATAATCAGGTTTTCAGGGCGTTCACGCATGGCTGTTCATCCTTTCCTCTGCCGCCGGCGCGGCGGACAGAGTGGGTGGCTATGTTGCAAGGCATAAAATTTGCCCTTAATACAGTTTGCCCTTAATACAGGGTGTCAGGCAGTCTGAACTGACTGAACAGGCCGCCGGCAAACGGGTTGTCGGATTCATCCACGTAGAGACGGTAGGTCATGTCGCCCCCGTCCACCGTGAACCGCACATCAAACGAATCCTGACGTACGTTAGTCAGTTTGCCGCTGTTAATCAGGCGCAGCTGGGCCCACGGGCCGGTGAAGCGGATGGCGCGCGGGGATTTGCCGCCGGCATCCGGTATCAGCGTGAGCTGGCTTTCCACCCCGGCCCGCATCGCGTTGGGCCAGATGAGGTGCACAATGCTGCTGCGGCCGTGGGCGTAATCGAGCAGCTGGCCGTCGAGATTGAGCAGGCTGCGGCGTTTATTGCCGGTCAGGCTGAGGGGCTCAATGGCATACTGGACCCCCAGACCGTTTTGCGGCGAGAAGAAGGTGTCGCGGATACGGTCGGCCCGTTTCAGCTGTTCCAGCACATCCGGGCGGATAAGTTGCTGGCCGTCCGCGCGGTGGGTCAGGTTGTTTTCCACAAACGGTTTCAGGTTCTGCTGATAGAAGGCATCCAGCGTGCCGCCGGGCCGGAAGAACCGCCCGAACTCACTGAGCGGCACCTCCTCCGTCGCGTCCGGGTTAAACGGATAGCGGCCGGCCAGGTAGGTCTGGTACTGTCTGACGACGGTGTCGTGCCATTCGATTTCCAGCGAACGGATGGCTTCCCGCATCACCACCCGCCAGGCCTGTTCCGCCAGTGCGCCGACCCAGCGGTTGAGCGGTGCCGGCAGGGTTTTCGCCCGCTGCTGTACGTCGAAAATCGGGTCGTCGTTATGCTGTTCAAGCCGCTGCTGAACGGCATTCAGGGCGGCTTTCCCCGGGACCGGCGCGTTCTGAATGCCCAGCAGGTAACGGTGCAGGGCCGCCAGTTGCTGATAAACCCCCTGCAGGGTGCTGTTTTTGTCCCCGGACTCCTCCAGCACCGCGGTTTCCGGCGCGAATTCCCGGTGAATACGCACCCGCAGGCGGTAATCCGGGGTATCACGTAACGGCTGCCGGGCTTTGGCCGGCAGCGTCTCGTTAATCTCCGGCAGACGGGTGTTGTCGCTCAGGATTTGCAGGGCCCGGCTGATGGGCTGTTCGCCGCTGATGACCTGTTCAAGGGCGCTGAGGGCCTGCGGGATATCGGTGAAATCACGAATATCCAGGTTGTTCATGGCCGCGCGCCAGGTGGCCGTGTAGTCTCCCAGGTACTGCTCAGTGATTTGTCGCTGGATTTCCTGCCGGTCCGTGTCGCTGTACTGCACGTTGTGTGACAGGTTCAGCACCCAGCTGTCCATGACGGTGAGGTCGATCAGCTGGTCGTCCTGTTTGACGAAGTAGTTGTTCAGGCCGTTTATCGTCAGGAACTGCGGGATAATCAGTTGCTTGTCATTATTGGCCATAAAGAGGCGGTCAAAGCCCGGGCCAATCTGGTCGCGCAGGTTGAGGGGCGGCGGCAGTGAATCCTGGGCTTTAATGCGCAGGTTCTGGTAGACCCGCTGATAAATCGAGAGCTGACTCAGTTCTTTCTCGGCATTGATGAGCGGCAGTTGGTAAGGTGCAAAGCGGCTGATAGCGGCCTGATCGCCCGCCTCCCGTGCGGCCCGCCAGTCGGTGTGATCCAGCGCATAGTCCAGATGCGTCAGTAACTGCGCCTGCAACGGGCGCTGGCCGTTAAACGCCTGACTCCAGCGCGCCTGCAGATAGTGTTCGACCAGTGATTTATGGCGGCCGCTGCCATCTTCCAGCATCCGCATGATACGCAGGACGGCCAGTTTTTCTTCGCTGCCTTTCGGTGCCCGGTTCAGGTCATCCAGCAGGCCGTTCATTAAGGCCGGCAGGAAGCGCTGAGACAGCAGTTGCAGGTAGGTGTTTTCCACATACGGGCCGACCGCTGCGCCCTGATAGAGCCCCATATCCGCCAGCAGCCCTTTCTGATGGTAATCCCCGTAGGCCAGCGTGGCCTCACGCAGCGGATTGAGCAGGGGAAGCTGTAAATTGCCGAGACGGTCTTCGCCGGTGGGCGGCGGCACCGACAGGAAGATGTTGGCCTGCGCCAGGACCTCGTCACCGGCCCGGTAGTTCTGCTGATAGTAATAGTGCCAGCCGCTCCACAGGGCCAGCACCACGGCGGCACCCACGGCGGAGAAGGTCAGCAGTGTGTGGCGGTGGCGGCTTAACCACCGGCGGTTTTCAGCCGCCAGATTCGGTTCGGCCAGCAGGACCGCTTCAAACAGCGCGTGGGTGAAGTAGGGCACGGTGTCCGCCACCGGCCAGGTGGGAAAAGCCTGCGGCCCCAGATGATACTGCACGGCGGCAGACTGGGTAAACAGGTCATCCATCTGGCCGATTTGTTGAGACGAGGTGAGATAAACCCCCCGCAGGCCCGGCTGTGCCGGGCCGCTGTTGTCGAGGAGCCCCTCCAGCAGCGGCACCAGATAGCTGTGCAGCCCCTGTATCTGGCGGGTGAAGCTGAACAGCGGACTGCGCTGACTGATATCGACTTTGTTGAGCATCATGTCCGGCATGGCCGCGTTGAGCTGCTGCATCCACTGGTGCCAGAACTGGGCCAGCTCAGTGCGCCAGCTCTGCTCATCCCGCGCATTCAGGCTAAAGGTGACGCCCAGGATCTGGGCGCGCTGCGCGCTGTCCAGCGACTGGAAAGCGGCGCTGAAACCGTGCAGCCGGTCGAGTTTGGTCAGCACCAGATAGAAAGGCAGAGGATGATGCAGAGTTAATCGCAGATCCTGCAGGCGCAGGTGAAGCGCGGCAATAACCCGTTCCCGCTGCGCTTTGTTGTCGGTCAGTAAGCGGTGAATGTCCACCGTCAGGATGATGCCGTTGAGCGGCTGGCGCTGACGGTTTTCGGTGAGCCAGACGAGCAGCGCCTGCCACAGGCGGGCGGGCAGCTGGGGTTTGCCGGTGTCCGGCGGCGATATCTGGTCGATAAGGAACCCGTCCGGGTCAATGATGACGGCTTTCTCCCCCAGCCAGCAGCGCAGATGCAGGGGCAGCGCCTCTTCCCCGCTCAGGGTGTCCGGGGCGGCAATGTCAGTCAGCCGGCAGCCGGCCTGAATCAGGGCGGTTTTGCCGCTGCCGGTGTTACCCATCACCAGGTACCAGGGGCGCTGGTAGAGATAATCCCGGGTCCCCAGATGGCGTTGCAGTTGCGCTTTCCAGTGATGGAGATAACGGTCCTGACGGGTGATATCGGCGCGCACCGGATCGACGGTGTTCAGTTCCCCCTCCAGCTTAAGTTTTTCAAGCTGGCGCAGGCGGCGCCAGATTTTTATCCCGATAAAACTCAGGGCCAGCAGGAGGATGATCACCGTCGCCAGCCAGCGGGCAGACAGGGTGTCCAGCGGATGCGTCTGCTTAAACTGCCAGCCGGGGCCCCACCACCAGAGCCAGATGAGGGCCAGACAGGGCAGGAGGGCCAGTATCAGCGAGGCGGTGGCTTTCAGGGGCGGCAGACGCGGCCTCGCCGGTTTTTTGATATTGTTGAGCAGCAGAGAAAGCCAGTTCATGGGTTAACGCTCCTGTTTGCGGTCGTCGCCTTGGCGGGGGCGGTCATCGGGGCTTTTTCTGCCAGGGCCGCCAGCAGGCCGGGTTCCCAGTCGGCGAGTGACAGGTGTTGTCCTGCCTGGCGCAGCTGGCGGTAATGTTGTTGTGCCAGCGCGTGCATGCCCGCCTGCTCCAGTAACTGGGCCGTCAGTAACTGACCGTAGAATTGATCCCGCGGTTCGGTCAGCTGTTGCTGATATTGCTCCGCGGCGTGGAGGGCGGCTTCCAGTCCGTGTTGCTGAAAACAGTGCCAGATGGCGTCCTGTTCCGGCGTGGAGCCGCTGCTGACGGTGGCGGTCGCCGGGGGATGCAGCCAGTTCAGCGTGGCGTCGGAGATAAACGGGCTCATATCGGAGAAAGACAGGTTTTGCAGGACCGGCAGACGGTCAAGAAAGGCCCGGAGTTCATCGCGGATAGCGTCAGCCACGGCGTGGTAACCCAGTTTGCCGGCGGCCTGCGCCGCGAGAGCGTGTCCGTCCAGCCAGTAAGGGGCCAGGGTCAGACTCTGTTCTATCTGTTGCAGCAGGGCGTTATCCGCCGCCGGGAGTTTCGCCAGATAATCGGCGGTGCGGTCTGCCGACGTCGGTGCCAGCGGTGTTTTGCCGGTGCCATTCGCCATCGGTGCTGTGGTCAGGGTGTACCAGATAGCATAACGACGCAGACGGTAACCGACAGGGGAATCAGGCTGGCGTTCGCACAGCAGGTCAGCCACGGTCAGGAGCGTCTGTTTCCAGGCTTTTTCACCGGCACTGTCTACGGTGACATCCGGTATGGGGGGGGATGTCAGTGCTGAAGTGTTTGCCGATGGTGCTGTCGTTTCGGCCGGTTCAGCCGGCGCGGCTGCCGGTTTGGGCTGAGGTTTACGGGCATAGCGGGGGCGTAACTGGTCGATCTCTTTAGCCAGAGCCGGTTCATCGGTATGCCAGCATTGTGCCAGATGTGCCAGTGCGCCCTGCGCCTCTTCGCGCTGCGTCTCATCCGCCTGTTCGCAGAAGCCGGGTTGCGCAGCGTCAAACCGTTTAATCACCTGTTGCGCCAGGCGGCGTTTGAGCTGCGGTTTGTGTGGCCAGGCTGCCTGCCAGTAATGCGGGATGTAATCGGCTAACAGCTCCATTGCCAGGATGAGTTCAGCGGGATGACTGCCGTGTTGCAGTGTCCGCAGCAAATGAACCATCAGTCTGAAATCTTTGCTTTTTTCGCTGAACAGTTGCAGCGCCTGACGCTGGATCTCTTCAATATTCAGGCTGGAATGGGCCAGTGATCCCAGCTTAACCATCTCCCCGTCGATATATTCCCAGGCGGGTTCGTTTTCATCCAGCGCCCGGCTGATGAGTTCATCCGACAGGGGGGTCAGCAGGAGGCCCTGCCAGTCAAATTGTTTCCTGATATCCATGGGGATCACCAGCGACAGGCGGAGCGTAAAGGTTTCACCGCCTGTTCCAGTTGAGAAATGTTGAATGTCATGCGGTTTCCGTTGCCGGTTTTGATGGTCAGGGTTTTTCCTGTCATCAGTCGTTTGAGTTCTTCAATGCCCGGCAGTCCACGGCTGGATTCCAGCAGGTAGCCGTTTTCCCGCAAGAACCAGTCAGCACTGAATTGGGTGATTTCCGTCGACATCATCACCGTGCCGCTATCTTGTGGTTTAGCCAGGGCAATTTGTATTCGGGTAATGTTATCGATACAACTCAGCATCAGGACTGGCCGGGGTGGTGGAACACCGATTGCGGGGGTGGTCAGTATGACGCGAGTCGGTAGGCTGTCAGATTGGGTGGTGATAAAACCGGTTGAATGGTCAGTGCGTTTCATCTCCTGTTCCATTGCCTGTCTCCAGACCGGGCCGGTTTTTTCTAACGGGATAACGGCAATATTATCGACTTTATCCAATAGACGGTCGTAGCAATCGACTCTGACCAACGGTGACGGTTCTGCCCGGCATTGCAGCAAAGCGGGTAGTGAAGGCGCTGTTGGGGTTTCCTGATCTGGCTGAGTATCAGGGGTGCCTGTCAGAGAGGCGATTAATGAACTGACCAGTAGCAGAAAATTCATAATTTACACCTGTATTTCGCCAGTTTGTAAGTCAGTGTCCGGGGTGCAATACCCAGGCTGGCGGCAATCTGTTTGGTGTTGTTGCCGTAAATATGCTGGCGTTGTATCAGTACTGCACATTCGAACTCTTCAAGTGCCTGAGGTAAATTGTCGATTTTGCTGTAATCGTGAGAGACGCTGGCTGAGGTTTTGTTTTCGGCTGTGGTGCTTAACGAAGCCAGCAATTCATCAAGCTGTTTTTCTTTCTGGCGCTGTGTCTGAAAAACCTGGCGGATCTGGCGTAATTGGTCACGCAGTTGTTCCAGTTCCTGCAATTTTTTCAATCGGTGTTGCATGACATGGCAGTAGATGTAAAACATGTTGCTATCGTCAGCAAAACGATGGACATCTTTGGCGAAAACAGCAATCACGCCACACGCTTGCCCGTTGCAGTTAAACAACGGAATAGCATGCAGGCCGCAGCGATGAGGGAGTTCTTCTACGAAGAGGCGAAAGTTTCGATGGTCGATACGTACCCCTTGATTGAGGGATCCCCACGTCGTGGGGGTGCCTTTGTACAAGATTTGGACCAGTGGATGGTTGATATCACCGATATTGACATCCAGTTGCAGCGCGCTTATCTGGTTTGGCGCCGGCAACCGGTAGCATTCCAGACGGTTTTCATTCACGTTAAGCAGAGAGACCAGCAAGGCATCAAAACGCTGGCGTTGGTGATTCACCTCAAGAAAGTGATGAACCAGTTGCTCGATAGAGTCATTTTCCAGTAATGCTAATGCGCTTTTCAGCCGTTGTTTCATGGTATCTCCTCAACCACCGCGTTGAACTGATGGTCGTTAACGGTGAGCTGGATAGTGCGGATCTGTTTTCCGGCCGCCATTTTTTGCAATAACAGCAGAGATAACGGTGGCAACAAAGCGCCATCAATGATCGATTCCAGCATGCGGGCGCCATTTTCAGTACGAGTTGCCCGTTGCAGTATCTCTTCAACCACCTCATCACTCAGGGTGACGTCGGCATTGAAGCGTTGACGCAATAAGTTATCGAGGCGCGCCAGTTTGCCCTGAATAATGGTTTTCAGGGTGTCGTGTCCTAACGGCAGATAAGGCACCACTTCCATTCGCGCCAGTAAGGCGGGTTTGAAGAAAGCGGCCAGTTCAGGATAAAGCCGGTCATGCATCTCTGCCGGTTTATCGGCATTATCGACGATAGTTTGATAGCCCAAATTGGACGTTAAAAAGAAGACCACATTTTTACAGTCAATCACCCGGCCTTCCCCATCGGCCAACTCACCTTTATCGAAGGCCTGATAGAACAGGTTCAGGACATCAGGATGCGCTTTTTCCACTTCATCAAGCAGGACGACGGAATAAGGTTTCTGGCGAATAGCTTCGGTGAGTACCCCCCCTTCCCCATAGCCAACATAGCCTGGAGGTGAGCCGATCAGGCGGGAAACCGTGTGTTTTTCCTGAAATTCCGACATATTGATCGTGGTCAGATATTGACGTCCGCCAAACATCAATTCGGCAATCTGTAAAACGGTTTCGGTTTTACCGACGCCACTGGGTCCTACCAGCAAGAAGGCGCCCAATGGACGACCGGGACGGCGCAGGTCAGCTCTGGCGGTCAACAAGTGCTGATGCAGGCATTGAATAGCCAGATCCTGCCCCTTGATGCTTTGTCCCAGGTGCATGGGCAGTTCTGTCACCACGGAAAGTTCACTTTGTGACAGACGATTAAGTGGCACGCCAGTCCATTCAGCGATAACCGTTGCAATCTGGTTTTTATCCACGTGAGGAGAAATGAGCGTTTGTTGTTGCTGTAATTGTTCCAACTGTTCATTCAGTTCAGCCAATTGTGCAATCAACTCTTCAGTTGTCATTTCGGCCGATGTTTCGCTCTGTTTTGTTTCGTTAGTGAATTCTGTTTCGTCGGTTAATAGCTGACGGCGTAGTTCAATAATTTGCTGAACTAATTGCTGTTGTTGCTGCCAACTGGCTTCTAGTGCAGCCAATTTCTCTGTGGTTTCCTGCTGTTGTTGTCGTAGTTCATCCAGTCGATCAGTATGCTGATTGAGCCCCATGCGCTGTTCCCTCGCCAGCACGTCTGATTCCATTTGTTGCTGATGCAGTTGGTTTTTCAGGGCAGAAATTTGGCGCGGAGGTGACGTCAAGTTGATGGCCACGCGGGCGCAGGCGGTATCCAGCACATCAATGGCTTTGTCTGGCAACTGGCGTCCAGAGAGGTAACGGTCGCTTAATACCGCAGAGGCTTTTAGCGCTTCATCATCGATTAATACGCCATGAGATTGTTCATAGATTGCCCGCAGGCCACGCATAATAATGATGGCTTCTTCCGCGGTCGGTTCGGCCACTTTAATGAGTTGAAAACGGCGGGAGAGGGCCGCATCTTTTTCGAAATATTTTTTGTATTCTCCCCAAGTGGTTGCAGCAATTGTTTTCAATTCACCCCGTGCCAGAGCGGGTTTTAGCAGGTTGGAGATATCCAGTCCGCCTTGTTGATTACCGGCGCCAATCAGGGTATGAGCTTCATCGATGAACAGAATAATCGGTACGGATGACTGATTTATTTCATTCATAATGCCTTTGAAACGTTTTTCAAATTCACCTTTTACCGCCGCACCTGCTTGTAGTGCCCCCAGATCCAGTGTCATCAATTCACTGTTATGCAGTTTTTCCGGCACTCGGTTGTCGATAATGCGCAGAGCCAACCCTTCAATGAGCGCACTTTTACCGACGCCCGCTTCACCTACCACAATCGGGTTATTTTTACGGCGACGGCAGAGAATATCGATCATTAGGTCAATTTCTTTGTCACGGCATAGAACAGGATCGAGTTTTCCCTGACGAGCTTGTTCTGTCATATTTTGAGTAAAACGGGCGAGCAAGCTATCACTCCCGGCGGCAGCTTTGTTTTGTCCGTTTTTATCGTTTTCCACAACCGGTTGTTCAGCAGAGCCCGCGGTCCATTGGGTAAAATTCTGGCGTAACAATTCGCGGTTTATGCCCGATAAAAGACGTGCGGATTGGGGTGTCAGGTAACGTAGCGGGCTGAACAGCAAGGTCATCAGCATGACGCCGCTGCGTAATTCCTGATGTTGCATCTCAGTCGATGCTAACAGCCAGCTATCCTGTAACCACTCCACTAACATTGGAGAAAAGTTAGGATAAGCCTGAACCATTGCTTGATGGTGAGGGATCATCTGATCAAGTTGTTCTTTCAGCAAATCGCTGTCTACTTCGGCTTGATTGAAGATCGCTCTGACATCACTGAGAGGGGTGTTGATCATTTGCAACAATAGCTGTGAAACCGTGATCTCAGGTTGCTGTTGGCTGACACATTGCGCTGCCGCCGCTTCCAGAGCGTGCCGAGTCATCGGATTTAAGCGATTAACTAGTGTAGGTAGATCAATCTGAATCATCGGTTCTTTCCTAGCTCAGTAAGTTATTTAGCTGTTGTAAGATGTTCTGGGTTTGGTTGTGCAGACGGATAGCGTAGAAGCTATAAACGATAGCGAGCAGCGTAATACCGCTCCAGAACAGATGTTTAATAGTCAGACGCTTACCCAGGCGATAGCGATCATTACGCTCATTGGCGTTATTGTGGAGAATGATGGAAGGAGCTTCTCCCCGCAGCGCGTGCAGTTGTTGGTGTAATCGACGGAATAAACGTTCAAAGTCATCACTTTTCTGCGAAGCAACTTTATAACGGCCACGGTAACCGAGGCAGAAGCAAAGATAGATAAACTCCAGCAGATGTTGATAGCGCTGAGGTTCACCCATCAAACGATCTAGCAACTGAAAAACTTTTTCGCCACCCCAGGTTTCATTATGGAATCGAACCAGTAGTGATTGTTGTAACCACTCATTCTTGCTGTTCCAACCATGACCCAATGCGGTTTCATCAATGAAGGTACAGAGCGTATAGCGAAAAGAGATAATTGCGCCCGGCTCATAGCCTTTGGTTTGTAGAAGTTGTTCGATTGCCTGAATATCAGTGACGACCTGTTGATAAAGCTGGTCCGGCAGCGGTTGTTCGCCCATGTCTTTTAGACGCATGACCATGCCGAGCAGCGGTGTAGCGGCATCGATCATCGGGTTTAGGCTTTCTCCGCGCAGCGGTAACTGATACTGAAGATGCACGGCATTATCAGTGACCTCCTGCGTCGGAATAGGATTGCCATTTATGGTTTCAGTTTTCATTAGGCACTCCCATTCCTAACCGCCCAGAATTGCATATCTAATCCAGGGAATTCTCCTGAAACGTGGAAAGCGATGGAGTTACCTTTTAGAATGTCTTTCCATGCGTCGCCTTGTTGCTCAAGTCGGAAATAGGTGTAACCAGCATGATAAGGCAACTGACGTGGGGCAGAGGGAAGCGCCGCCAGTGCTACGGCAGGCAACTGGATGCTGACCATTTCGCGGATCCTTTCAGCCGATGTAACTTTAGTCTGTTGAGCAAACTTGCGGAGTAATTGATCATGTGGAACTTGTGCGCGGATTGCCAGAATGAATTCCGCGTTCGTCAAAACATTGCGATCATGGATGTGGGCCACCCGGATACCATTGGCTTGAGTTTGTAGCTTAATTGGAATCGCTCGCGGGGTCAGAACAACGCCCATTGCTTCGCGCATGAGGATCATGACTTCCTTGAATGTTTCCGTCAGATCGTCGTGTTTGTAAATTGGCATATTGCCGACCTGACGGGATTCATGAGTGAATGTTCTCAGTTCACCACAGGTTTGGATCAGCTGAGTGAAAAAATCTTGTGGATGCAAAATGGCTTGTCCTGCGTAGTGGGTAAACCACGGCTGAACTCGGTTAACTAGCTGGAGCATCATAAATTCAGCAACATCAGCGACTCCTTGCTGTCCGGGAGAACCAATCCGGTTAGCGAGTGATCTGCCTCGTTCTGTCATCGCTCTATCTATTTCATCCATATAATTTTTTAATTGAGTAGAGACCCTGATGGATGTACAGGTTGGTACGAAATCTTCATCCAGTATGATAGTTCCGGTAGGGCGCTTTTCTATTATCTGGCATAGCGGGAGTACGGAAAAAGCACTGAGATCTTCTGAACCCTGTTTTAGAACCGGCGTCAGTTGTGCCAGCATGACTTGACAGATATCACCGCCATCTGTATGCAAATCACGGATATCTTCCATGTATTCACGGTAGCGCACAGCTCCTGCATGATTGGATTCTGAATGAGAGATTTCATTCAGAATATCGTTAGCTATTGGTAGCGCCAGATAGATATCTTTACTGTTGTTCTCGTGAATATTCACAACATCAAGCGGTTGAGGAGTTGCATCCTGATTAGGAATCGAGAACACTGTGCCGTCTGGCATGATACCGCTGGCTTCGATGATACTGATGCGTCCTAGAGCGAGAAGGTCTTTATCCAGTGTCAGAGAACTGAAGCCATAACTATAACTAGTTAAGGACGTCTGGCGGCTATGAGCCAGATAGTCATTATGTTTTTGTTGTTGTTGAAAGTGTTGTGGCTTGATGAATAATCCTTCGCGCCAAATCACCCGATTCTTGCCTGGCATAGTTATTGCTCCTCTTTTCTAAGTTCAACTTCGTTCGCTCTGATATGCACCAGAATGTGGTATTGCTGTCCTGTGTCTTTCACACGGATGACCTTTTTCCATTCGGATTGATTAATATCGGCATAGCGAACGATAACGCCGATGTAACGGCTATTTTTTTCCAGCGGGATGACTGGCAGTGGTTTGTACTGCCCCGGCAATAAGGTGTAATCCTGATGGTCGATATAATTTTTCCCCAGTGCTTTATCCAGCTTGTCACTCGCCAGTTGGTCATAATCAGCGGCAAGTAGACGGGAATCTTCACTGAGATAGAGCAGATGCATTTCAACCGGAGTGGCTTCTCCATTTTTATTGGGGTTAATATCAGGTTCTGCCAGCAAAGTGATCGCGACGGTGGAAGGTAAGTTCGCAGGTTGACCAACTGGAGTTGATGGGTCCCAGACTACCTGTCCGACTTTCTTCGTTGCCTGCCATGCACTGCTACAACCGCTTAACATCAGCGCTGCCAGCAATACAAACCATACGGTATTACTACCGAACCATGAGGTATTACCGCCGGAGCGCTTCATTACTGGCTATCCTCTAAACCTTGACGTAGAGCACGGTCATAAGCTTGCTCATAGACTTCACCGAACAGTTTTTCGAACCCTTGTTGGCGGCTGGAAGCCAGTTCGCGGTAGTAACTGGTGTACATTTCCCATGCCCAGGTTGCATCTTTTTCCTGTGTTTCATTGCTGCGGCGGTATTGGGCAAAACGATTCAGTAGGTGTTCCGGTGAGAAAGCATCCAGCATGGTGTTCAATGCGGCAGTGATCGCAATCCGGTTAGCCTGATAATGCAATTGCAGGTTATGTAAGCTTTCAGCGACAGCGGAGGGGGCAGAGAGATGTACCGGGCTTTTTTGATCCGCAAACATCACTTGCATGGTGGTGTTGTAATCCATGTTCAGCCGTAACGGATTATCTTCAATAGGGCGCAATTGTTTATCACGCAGCCCATGCTGTGTACGTTGCAGTACCAGTAGACCTTCAATGGCCGCTTTCATGGTTTTACCCATTTCTTCCAGAAAGTCGTTAGCTTGTTGGCTGTTATGCAAAGGCAATTGTGTGTTCAACCCTCGCATCAATGGCGTGATAGCAACATGTTGCTGTTCCATGTCCTGATACTGTTCATTAAAAGGCGAAGAGATACCGGGTAAATCAACAAAATCCTGATCCATAGCATTGCCTCTGTTATCTGAGAGGGAAGAGAAAAATAATGGGGTGCGGTAGTGGTCTTGTTGCAGGCTTTGGTCTACCTCGTTACTCACTGACGTCTGGTCCAGAGTGGTCAGATTTTCGCTATCGAGAACCTTGAGTGGATCATGGCTGAAATCGTGTTTGATCGTGGGGGCCAAAGAACCATGATCAGTGAAAGCGGAATCTTGAGCAGGATCTTTTTCCATCATAGCGTCCAGTGGATTGCTATAGCTGGAGACCAGTGATTCCGGTGATACTGTCATTGGATCAATACGATCTGTGTCGGAAAAACTGATATAGCTTTTGATCACCAGTTTACCAATGGTAATTTCATCCGCTTGTTGCAGGCGGATGAAACCGGCGCCAGAAGTCAAGGGTGACTGATTCACAAACAGGGGACCCGCAATCATTTGTAAGCAAAATGCGTCATCACGCCACTGGATAGTAAATTGTGATGGATTGATATTACCTTGTTGATCTTGAACGGACCAAAGATGGCTTTCACTGCTGCCGACTGTGCCACCTTGAGTCGAGAATAGGCAGCTAGCCGCTTTGCCGCTTTCCAATTGATCGCTGTTGATCACTCGTAATGAGAGAGTTGGCTGTTGTTTTTCCATCGTCTTTATCCATTCACTGAAATCGTGATAAAGGGTTTCTTTTCCGGTTCGCCAAGAAAGCTGGTCCACCCTAGGTTATTGTTTAATTTCGTGCCAAGTACCATGCCGCCCGCTTGGTTTTCGGCCAAGCCAAGACGCAGATCCCAAGCCATCTGATCACGCAGGACAAAACAGAGAAACATTACCAATGGCAGGAAATTCTTGCCGTCTGGGAGAAATGACAAGAAGTGTTCACGAGAGAGATTATTGATACATAAAATAAATTTACTATTGCAGCTTCTCACCCATGAACCGAGGAAAAAGTTTTTTCCTATTACAGACTGTTTAACTTTTTGTTTCTGTCCCCTTATTTTCAGCATTCCACCTAAACGGTTTTGCTGTGATGGCTCGATAGCGATTTTTCTGATTTGCCAGCCGTGTACCGTAACATCCGGTAGATCAAAACAGTGTGAAACCAAGCTGCATATCACTTCCGGTGATCGACCGGGGCTGGCTAATAAGCCGGCATAGGCCAGCATTTTGCTATGGTTGATATTTAAATGAGAACGGTTCACATTACTGCCAAGTCCCACCAAAGCAAACATACGCTGAGAAAAATCGTCTTGTCCGTTTTTGTCAAAACAGATGTAATAACGGTATTTCCGCCAGATCTGATGGAGCATGACAATAGAGCTGTGATTGAAGATATTAAGGAAGTTAGTCAGTCGATTTTCATCCTGGGCGTCTTCCCATGCCAACGAATCAAGGTAATAACCTGGCATAGGCGATTGGCTGCCATGTAGCCCCAGAAAAGAGACTTCCACCTGGAAACGTCCCTCTTTAGAACGTTTCGCAGAGACAATATCTCTGGTTGGGAAAGCCAGGCTGGCGCTGGATTTAAACTGAATTGCTTCACGGTCCGGACGGTTGGTTTGCCCAGTTTTTTCCCACGCTACCGCCAATTGGTTGAACAATTCGACCAATTGATGAAAGTTATACCTTGACACATCTAATATCTGATTTTGTGGCGAGTTTTCACTCGTTACATCAACGCATGTTGACCTGTCTGTTCCGGCCATTGATAACATTCCTGATTATCTAAATTGATCACCTTCAACATGTGGAAGGAGTTAACGCTGGCATATAAGGCAAAAAAGCGTGACAGTATGTTGCAGAACAGATAAAGCTCGCCTTCAGAACAGAAAGCCTGTTGCCGGATATACAATGTTGATTCCGAACCACGTACCGGGAGACCTTTAAATAGTCGGTCTATTTGCCTCGTTTCAATCCGTTCAATGGCATCTAGCCGTTTTTGTGATGAGCGTGAGGATTGTCGGTTATATCGGCTGGGGAGATCGTAAGTTCTTAGTACCGCCTTTAGTGCGTCTTTGTCCAATAATGTCATATAGTTCAGTGACATATTGGAAATAAGCGACCAGTGATACTCACCGCTCATCAATGGATAGAGTGGAACGGATGGGCGGGTTATGTTGCGGAATGTCGCAAATGACGAGCTTCCCGATAAAGGGTAATCAATATCACCTACCCGGAGTTGAAGTGGCAGTTCGCGATTGGTGCACGTCAGTTGAATAGAGACATTTTCCTCACTTAATAGAAGTTGAGATTCATCACCACGGACAAAAGAGATGTAATGCTCAAGCCCTTTGCGAAATGGGGATTCCTTGATTCTGATACGAAAATAGCGAGTATTGAGTTCGCTTTCATGTTCGATTTGATGGTGAAAACTTTCGAATGGCACATAAGATCGTCTACCATCGCGGCTTAGTTTAGGTTTACCATCAGGCCCGACTAGCCAGCTTTCTACTTTATCAATAGAGAAAATATCGTAGCGATTAGGATGGCTATAACTCGCTCTCAATGGATATTCGTCCCGGCTACCATCCAATCGAATAACTTCACCATCCATTGGAAAGAGATTGATTGCCGGAACACAATGCAACCGAAAAGTATCCTGACGGATTTTGATTTCTGGCGGCAGAGCTTCTGAGAAATAGAGATTTAGCGTGAAATCTGTGGCTTTAAGACTTGCCGGTAATTTAGGGATGCCAGTGACATCGAAAAACAGAAAACCTTCGGAAAAACAGAAGTACTCTTGTAAGACGCGATAACCCATATAGGCATTTTTCGGGTAAGGCAATAGGGCGTCCTCCCGATTAAAACCCACTGGAACGAAGTCAAAATCCGGTAATGAAATCGTGGTATCGCCTACAACAAGTTTTGCATCTTCAAGGTAATAACTAAGCCAGAAATAGAGTTGTGTACTGCTGTAATCATCGCCGCTTAGATAAAAACGCAGTTTATCAAGTTGCAGTTCTTGTAAGTTAAGTTCTGTTTTTGAGGTGAAATTCAGACCGATGACACCCTGCTCATTACTATTATTGACCGAAATGTCCCGGATAGACATCGGAAACAGCCAAACATCACGGCATAAAGTGAAAGTACAGCGATGATCGTCTTGGCCTGTTTTTTGAGTATTGGTATTGCTTAAGTAATTATCTTCATCCTCATCATTTTCGCTATCATCCGTCAGCGGACGGCTTTTGATTTGAGTTCCACGCGGGATCTGCGTCGCTTTTGTGATGGCACTATCATCAGGTGTATATTGGATAATGGTCATGCTAGGCGTTGGCCGCAGGTAATTTGGCCATAGCATGTGTAACAATCCATGAGTCAGCTCAGGGAATTGATCATCAATTTTTGCCCGTAAATTACCTGCGAGAAAAGCAAATCCTTCTAGTAAACGCTCAACATCCGGGTCAGAGCCTTGTTCAGACAAAAATGAGGCGAGGTGAGGATGTTCAATTGCGGCTTGTCGCCCCAATTGTCTAAGGTAATCCAGTTCCTCTCTAAAATATTTTTCAAGTGACATTTTATTGAGTCCTCTCTAGGCAATAACGCCGGTTGTTATCCAGTTGAATATTAAATTCAACAGCGTCATGAATATCATCCAGGGATACCTGGGCGCTGATGTGAAAACGTAACAACAGCGGATCACTATCATCGTGGATTGCATTGACAGTGACTGACGATATTCTTGGTTCATAATTTGTGATGCAGTGCTCTATTGCTTGCTCAATACTCTGTTTAAAGTCAGTTGCCGTGGTTGTAGCGTCATTGAGATCAATGACGCCAAGATCAGCCGCACTCTGACAGGCACCCGGATGAGTATTGAGAACATGATTCAGGTGCCGTTTTATGGAGTTGAGCAGCTCACGCATTCTTGATTGGCGGGAAGAACCAGAGTTCTTCCCCTGAATACGCTCGAACAGGCTGGCAGAGCCTTCTCTATTCCAACTGTGCAGCGCAGCCATGACCCATTACTCCTTATCCAGACGGCCTACTAGTGACAATTCAAAGCTGGCTCCCATATATTTAAAATGAGGGCGAACCTGCATTGCCACTTGATACCAGCCTGGATCGCCTTCCACATCCAAAACTTGAATTTGGGCAGAACGCAGAGGGCGACGGCTACGGACATCCGTTGGTGGATTTTCCTGATCAGCAATGTACTGTTTCAGCCAGGTGTTCAGTTCACGCTCCAGATCCTGACGCTCTTTCCAGGAACCAATCTGCTCGCGCTGTAACACTTTGATGTAGTGTGCAAGGCGGTTGATGATGAACATATAGGGCAGTTGAGTACCCAATTTATAGTTGGTTTCCGCCATTTTCCCTTCGCGGGTATTCGGGAACACTTTTGGCTTCTGGACTGAGTTGGCAGAGAAGAATGCGGCGTTGTCACTGCCTTTACGCATCGTCAGAGTGATAAAACCCTCTTCCGCCAATTCAAATTCACGACGATCGGTAACTAAAACTTCTGTCGGGATCTTGGCTTGGATCTGCCCCATTGCTTCGAATAGGTGAACCGGTAGATCGCTGACAGTACCACCGCTTTGTGGGCCGATAATATTCGGGCACCAGCGATATTTGGCGAAGCTGTCAGTCAAACAAGTTGCCAGCAGATAAGCGGTATTACCCCACAGGAAATGTTCGTGATCTTTGCTGACATCTTCCTGATAGTTAAAGTTTTTAATTGGGTTTTCGACGGTTGAGTAAGGTAGACGTAACAAGAAGCGCGGTGTTGTCAGACCGAGATAACGTGAATCTTCCGATTCGCGCAGCGCACGCCATTTGGTGTGTGCCGGGCCTTCGAAGACAGATTTCAGATCTTTAATCGCTGGTAATTCGGTAAAGCTACTGATACCAAAGAAATCAGGTGCAACGGAAGAGAGGAATGGCGCGTGAGCCATTGCGCCAACCGCGCTGACATATTGCATCAGTTTGATATCGGGTGAGCTATTGCTAAACGCATAGTTACCGATGACCGCCGCAACCGGTTCGCCGCCAAACTGGCCATAACCTGTTGAGTAGACATGTTTGTATAAGCCTGATTGGATGATTTCTGGTGAAAATTCGAAATCTTCCAGTAACTCTTCTTTGGTCGCATGGATGATGTTGATTTTGATGTTTTCACGAAAATCGGTACGATCAACCAGCAATTTCAGTGAACGCCATGATGATTCCAGCTCTTGGAACTCTTTGGCATGCATAATTTCATCAACTTGAGTGCTGAGTGTTTTATCAAGCTCAACAATCATTCTATCAACGACAAGCTTGTTGACAGGTTCTTCGTTAGTACCGGTATCCAAAATGCTGCTGATAAAAGCGGCAACACCTTGTTTTGCGATATGGTAGCCATCATTTTCCGGCGTCATTCTTGCCTGAGACATAATCTCGTCAAGCAAAGAGGTAGTGGACCCTGGGGTTAATGTTGTACTGCTCTCTTCATGCAAGGACATGTTAAAAACTCCTTTTCAGTCAATTACTTTTGATTGACGATTTCAAGCTCTTTTAGAAGTTGTTCGCGGACTTTCTCATCACCCAATAACTCTTGTAAGCGGGTGCGGAATGCCGGAATATTTCCTAATGGCCCTTTTAGTGCGACAAGTGCCTCACGCAGCTCTAAAAGTTTATTTAATTCAGGCACTTTCTTCGCTACGTTATCGGGTGAGAAATCATTGAGTGATTTTATTTCCAGGTTAATTGGCAGGTCATCTCCGTTATTATCGTTGAGGCGATTGGGGACACTAAAGGTGAGATTGATATTGGCTTCATTCATCACGGCATTAAAGTTATTCTTGTGCACAGAAACAGCTTGCCGTTCTTCAATTGGCGTATCTTCTTTTGTTCCTTTGAGGTCACCAACGATAAGTAGGTTAAGGGGTAATTCAATCTCGGCTACTTGATCACCGGTATTCGGAACGTATTTGATATTAATCCTTTCTTTTGGCGCTACGCTACCTGAACTATTTTTACTCATATTAAAATCCTTTGGGTAATACAATTAGGCAATTAGGAATTATCTGATAACAATATTGATGAGAGAGTTGCCCTTGATACCTACTTATATGTGATGGAGAACATAAAATTCCCCTAGATTAAAAAACGGGAGATTCACTGCATTAAATTGGGTAGTAAGCTGGCTTTTATGAGCATATAGATAAATACGACATTCAGAATGTTCTTATTCATCGAACAATAGCATCAATATAGAGCGATCTGCAAAGCGGAGTGTCGCATTTTGTTTTTTTATTGTAAAGCTAAAATATATGTAGATATACCCCTCTATTTAGCCTTTTGATGATTTTATTTGATTTGGCAATCAGTTACGACTTGATGCTTTCTTAATCCACTTCTTGATTAAAGTACTCTATAAAAGGTATTTTAATGATTTTTTGTTTCATTTTGTAACAAAGTATTTCTAGATGTATTTTTGTTTACATATTAGAGTTAGTTTCATATTGAAAATATTATTTCCGTTATTAACCAAGTGGAGATGTTTAATTTTTTGATCCAGTTATCAATTTTTAATTGATCAAAATATAATTTAGGTTGGAATTATCAAAGTTTTTATATTTCATATGGATATGTCATCCTATCTCTAGATTAAATGAGTGTTAACAGTTAATTGTTCTGTAAATTAAGTCAATTTCAAAGTTTTTTTTAAAAATGGCATTAATTATAATGTTTTTATTTGTTGGTGATGGATTAACAATTTTGCAATTTAGATTTTATTTTGAAACGAGCGGGTTGGTATTTATTATTCATTTTAGCGTTCAATGTATTCGCAAGTGATTTCTTCCAAGATGAAATAATCACTATTGAAATTAATATGAGCGTTACCTTAATGTTGACACAATCTCTATAAAGGATATTTGCAATGCCAACTCCATGTTATATTTCTATCACCGGAAAAACACAGGGTAATATTACTGCGGGTTCATTCACTGCTGAATCAGTGGGTAATATTTACGTTCAGGGCCACGAAGATGAAATGCTAGTTCAAGCATTTGATCATGTCGTCACCGTACCCACTGATCCTCAATCAGGTCAGCCTTCAGGTCAGCGTGCTCATAAACCATTCCGTTTTACAGTTGCATTAAATAAATCTGTTCCATTGCTTTATAACGCATTGGCTTCGGGTGAAATGCTGACGAGTGTAGTATTGAAATGGTATCGCACTTCTGTTGAAGGGAAACAAGAGCATTTCTTCACGACGCAGTTGGAAGATGCCACTATTATCGACATTGATTGCCAAATGCCTCATTGTCAGGACCCAACAAAAGCTGAATTTACTCAGCTGGTTCGTGTTTCTCTGTCTTATCGTAAGATTAATTGGGAGCATACAACCGCAGGTACTTCCGGCGCAGATGATTGGCGTGCACCTATTGTTGCCTGATAGGTAATATAATCATTCAGCCAATGAAATATCTCTTCATTGGCTGAAAAGCTTAATTTTTCTTTATTTTAAGTTGAAGATTTTTAATAACTGTCTTCAACTTCTTTCAGCTTTTTTGATTTTTTTTCTTTCTCTCCCTTTCATTTTTTACACGTACTATTTAACGATATTACTTAATGTTCTCGATAACATTAAGTCATTTTTTCTGGCTTTTCTTTTAATTATTTTTCCATATAGCGAGTGTTAACATTTTTCAATCTCTGTTCCTGATTGGTGATTTTGTGAACATCAACATAAGATCTTGTATATTTAATTGTTCGTTTAATGTCTTGTTTTTTTAATTGCACAATTCTTGTTGTTTGTCATTACGTAAGTATTACTTATGATTTTTAGTGGAAATGTAAATAGTATTACTTATTAAATATCATATTGGTCTGGGTAGAGTTTTTCACTTATCCTAAATTTTTATTAATATGACTAAAGGGATCTCCAGGAGAAAGATGAGGAGTCTGACATTTTTGTCGCTAATAGGGCTATAATAGGGCCTTACCATCTGTCCCATCTACTGGGATGGGTTTTTAGTTGTCAGGTACTCCATCTGGCAATCAACCTATTCTCTGCTCTGGGGTCTGAAATTAATGCTAAGTTATCGTCACAGTTTTCATGCTGGCAATCACGCCGATGTGCTCAAGCATACTGTACAAAGCTTGATCATTGAATCTCTTAAAGAAAAAGAGAAACCTTTTCTCTATCTGGATACGCATGCCGGTGCGGGCCGCTATCAACTCAGTAGTGAACATGCTGAACGTACCAGTGAATATTTGGAAGGGATTGCCCGCGTTTGGCAGCGTGAAGATTTACCGCAGGAGTTGAACGCTTATATGAGTGCAGTAGCTGCACTGAATCAGAGTGGCAACTTACGTTACTATCCAGGATCGCCTTTAATCGCCCGCCATTTGTTACGACAAGATGATAAGTTCAATCTGACAGAACTGCATCCGAGTGACTTTCCTTTATTACGTAATGAATTCTCCCGCGATAACCGCGCCAGAGTTTTGCGTGAAGATGGTTATCAGCAATTAAAATCACAATTGCCACCACTGAGTCGCCGCGGATTCATTCTGATTGATCCTCCTTATGAACTGAAATCGGATTATCAGGCAGTTGTACAGGCAATTCAGGAAGGTTATAAGCGTTTTGCAACCGGTGTTTATGCGTTGTGGTATCCGGTGGTATTACGCCAGCAGATTAAACGACTGGTTAAAGAGCTGGAAGCAACGGGCATTCGCCGTATTCTACAAATTGAGTTGGCTGTCCGGCCTGATAGCGATCAACGAGGCATGACCGCCTCTGGCATGATAGTGATTAACCCACCTTGGAAACTGGAACAGCAGATGAAATCAGTGTTGCCGTGGTTACATCAGGTTCTGGTGCCAGAAGGAATTGGTCACACCTTGGTTAAATGGGTGGTGCCAGAATAGCTTTTAACAATGGCAGCGAGAGCCAAAACCATCGCGACTGCTTGATATTTTTTGCCATAATAGGCTTTGGGTATTAACCCCCTTGAATTGATTAGATGGAAACAATCCGGATGAGCAAACATTACGACTATATAGCGATTGGTGGTGGCAGTGGTGGCATAGCATCAATTAACCGTGCCGCTATGTATGGGCAGAAATGTGCCCTAATTGAAGCTAAGGCATTGGGTGGAACGTGTGTCAATGTGGGCTGTGTTCCGAAGAAAGTGATGTGGCATGCGGCGCAAATTGCTGAATCTATCCACCAATATGGGCCAGATTATGGCTTTGATGCGACAATCAACCGCTTTAACTGGAAGACACTCATTGCCAGTCGCACGGCTTATATCGATCGTATCCACCAGTCTTATGGGCGTGGCTTGGGTAACAATAAAGTTGATGTGATCCAGGGGTTTGCCCGTTTTGTTGATGCACATACTGTTGAAGTGAATGGTGAAAAAATCACCGCAGATCATATTTTGATTGCGACAGGTGGTCGTCCTGTGTGGCCTGATATACCAGGGGCAGAATATGGTATTGATTCTGATGGTTTTTTTGCATTGGAAGAGATGCCAAAGCGGGTTGCGGTTGTTGGCGCAGGCTATATTGCCGTAGAAATTGCCGGTGTATTGCATGCTCTTGGTAGTGAAACCCATCTATTTGTGCGTCAACATGCACCGTTGCGTTCTTTTGATCCGATGATTGTTGAAACACTCTTGGAAGTTATCAATACCGAAGGACCTACTTTGCATACAGAATCGGTGCCAAAATCAGTAAGTAAAAATGCGGATGGTAGCCTGACCTTGCAACTGCAAAATGGTAAAGAACAAACCGTTGATACCCTTATCTGGGCTATTGGCCGCGAACCAGTAACGGATAATCTGAACCTGTCTGTAGCCGGTGTTGAGTTGAATGAAAAAGGCTACATCAGAGTTGATGAATATCAGAACACAAATGTGAAAGGGATTTATGCAGTAGGTGATAACACCGGTGCAGTGGAGTTAACTCCCGTTGCGGTTGCCGCAGGTCGTCGTCTGTCTGAGCGCTTGTTTAACAATAAACCAGAAGAACATTTGGATTACACCAATATTCCAACTGTCGTATTCAGCCATCCGCCTATTGGTACTGTGGGGCTGACTGAACCTCAGGCGAAAGCGCAATTTGGTGAAGAACAGGTGAAAACTTATCAATCTTCTTTTACTGCAATGTATACCGCTGTCACTCAACATCGCCAGCCGTGCCGGATGAAATTGGTATGTGTCGGGCCGGAAGAGAAGATTGTTGGCATTCATGGTATCGGCTTCGGAATGGATGAAATGCTGCAAGGTTTCGCTGTTGCATTGAAGATGGGAGCAACGAAGAAAGACTTTGATAACACGGTTGCAATTCATCCCACTGCGGCGGAAGAGTTTGTTACTATGAGGGGGTAGTGTAGAAAACCTACCTACACACGTTTCTCCCACTGGAAAAACCTAGTAAGGCCAGAGTAATTTCTGGCCTTTTATGTCAATGTAGTGATGTTGAGATTTGACAATAATATCGTTCACGGGGACTGGGAAATTCATTTGAAACTTGTCTGACCGCGTGTTGTAAGAAGAATAAGGTAACCCCAGTTTTTGATTATGCTACAATTCACATCCAATCTAATAAGCATTGTGATTGAGTATGTCCATTTGGCAAAGCATAAGGAAGTTTATGGGGCTAGCTGAAGCTTTGATTAGTATTCCACAGTCTGAAAGAGGTGGTGAGATTGCTCAACGAGGGTTTGACTATCAGACCTGTTGGGCTTTGTCTCAAATGTTGGAATATGAACTGGATGGAAAAAACTATGTATTTATCTTCGAGTATCATGATGATGTTCTAATATTAGATGATGAATACTCTCCAACAGACCTCACTTTTGCTCAGGTAAAAACCAGTGAATCACATTGGACTGCTTATGATTTACACAAAAGCACAAAGAGAAAACCAATATCTATAATTGGCAAGCTATTTATTCACCATAGAAACTTTTGTAACTACTCGCCTCAGCTATTGTTTGTGACTAATGCGTCATTTAATTTATGTGAGAAGAATGGTGGTAAATCTTTATTTAGTGCAAGTGAAATAAAAGATGAGCATAAGATTAGCTTCAAACAAGCAATCAAAGACCAAGTGAAGCTCGATGATGAAAACATTGATCTTTCTATATTGAAGTTTGTTCAATCCTCATTAAGCCTAGATGACCACATCACACACTTAAAAGGTAAACTGTGCGATTTCCTTTGTAATAAATTCGGTGATGACACTACATTAAGTGTAAATGTGCTAGCAGCTTTGCTTGAAAAAGAATGTAGAAACAAATCTAAGGTAAAATCAGCTGATATCGTTGATTTTTCAGACCTTATATCTCGAAAAGGGTTTTCATCCCGAGCATTTAATGGTGTTCTAGACTCATTGAATGTAAGTAATAGTATGAAGCCTGATTGGAAAATGGCGGAAACTATATTCAACAACCTCGGTAAGACTCTTTTTGAGATTATTCCGCTAAAAGCGACGTTCTCACAAGTTTGTATCGACCTTAACCAAAATACAAAGAATCCGTCGACTGTATATCTAGAATATGCAATTAACCTTTACGATGAGGCGAGCGTTTATTCGGATTTGAAAATGTATGTAACTGGAATTATTCACAAAATTGATGCACTTTGTCCGGATTATACATTGGCCTTAAAGTCAGGAAAGAAAGAATGTATTGTTGTTTACTCAATAATCCAGAAGCTATTAGAGGGAGGTAAGGTATGAGAAGCATCTACTTTAAAAGTGCTCACATATTATCCCTTCGTGATAAGAAAGGCTTCTTTTTCGAGTTCTCACCAGACATAAATATCATTACTGGTGAGAACGACACAGGGAAATCTAGCTTTATCAAGAGCCTATATCATACATTAGGTGCCGATGTTCGACTGGATAAAAAGTGGAAGGATGATAACTTTGTTTCAAAAGTTGTTATTTGCGTTAATAATCGTGACTATGCATTTATTCGTCACGAAAAACGTATTTCCATCTTCGATATTACAGAAGAACAAGAGCACCTCTTAGTGACCTCTAATTCTCGTACAGATATTGCATTGACTGTACGAGATATCTTTGACTTTAATTTAGAATTAGTCTTAAAGGAAACTTTAGTTCAAGGGCAAGCACAACCTGCAAGTCTTTATCTTCCATTCTATATCGACCAAGATAACGGATGGGGTACAGTATTAGATTCATTCAGTAGTTTGAAAATGTACAAAGATTGGCAGAAAAATATTTTAAACTTCCATGCTGGTGTAAAACCCAAGGAGTATTACAAACTTCAAGGGAAAATCAATTTAATTGATATCGACCTTAAAGAAATCAGAGCAACATTAAAAGCTCTGGAAGCAGCTAAGAAGCGTTTCGAAGAATCATTCGGAAGAGTACTTTTTGATGTTGATGTTGAATATTATGAAGAATTATTAGAGCGTTTTCTTCGTAAGTGTCAATACTTGCATAAGGAAGAAACAGGGTACAGAATCAAACTAATCAAAGTCTTATCTCAACGAGACGAATTAGTGGCAGAGATAGAAGAGTCAAAAAGACAACTTTATGAAAATAACATCGATTCTCTATCTACATCGGCAAGTTTAGAAGCTAAGTATGCTGTACTTGAAAATAGAGAGAAGCTTTTGCAAATCATACCTGAATTGTATGACCAAAAGTCAGTATATGATGAGCAAATTGCCAGTATCAAAGAAGATTTGAAAAATGCTCAAAGATTAAGCTCTGAGCTTAAAGGTATGCTTCAAGAAGTTAAAGAACAGTTAACTCTTCAAGACGTTATAAAATCTCAAGCAAGTAAGCAGGTTGAATTCACTTTCGATGAGCAAATTAA
The DNA here is from genome assembly GCF_003343245.1 of Photorhabdus laumondii subsp. laumondii. Taxonomy (NCBI): domain Bacteria; kingdom Pseudomonadati; phylum Pseudomonadota; class Gammaproteobacteria; order Enterobacterales; family Morganellaceae; genus Photorhabdus; species Photorhabdus laumondii. The sequence continues at coordinate 407,634 of NZ_CP024901.1, forward strand.
TGAGTTGCTACAAAAAATAAGTGAATTAGATGTTGCCAGAACCAAACTCTCGAAAGAAATAGCAGAGTTCGATGATAAAAAACGAACAAGTGAAATCAATGAAAAATTTAAAGAATCATTGAAGTTCGCACAAACTGAGTTAGGTATTAAAGACCCAAAAGTTGGAACTATTCTCCAGTATGGTCCGATATCTAAGAGTGAAACTGGCAGTCGTGCTCCTAGAGCAATATTGGCTTATCACTATGCTCTTCTTAAAACGATAGAAGATAAGTCAACAAGCCCTATGCTTCCTGTGGTAATTGATTCGCCTAAACAACAAGACCCTGATCCACATACGACGAAAAAATTATTCGATTTATGTATTGATGGTCTATCGACTAATAATCAGCTAATTATCGGTTCAGTTTCTTTTGAGAGAGAAACAGATGGATTTAAAACATTGACAATGACTGAAAAATACAGCTTGTTAAAAGTAAATCTATACGATAAGGTTTACCAGCAAGTTATGCCTTTATACCAAAAAGCATCGTTGTCTTAACAATACAGCTGGTCAATTATTCCCTCATCAATAGTTGTTTTTGGTCTTCTGCCTGTGTTCTGGGCGCAGGCGGAAGTGACTTAACGTTCCATATTCAGCCATTCGACAATAAAATCAGCTACCTGTTCAGGTTGATTGATATTCAATTGTGGCAAAATAGTCTCCAATTGTTCATCACTGGCAACAGCAATCACATGTTGATCAAGAAGATCGTTTAATCGGTGGTTAAGAGTGTTGCGGTATAGAGCGATCTTGTTGATTGGCTCATCTTTAAAACCTTCCACTAGAATCAGATCCAGTGAATCTGGATCAAAACGGCTGGCAAGATAGTTCAAATCTATTTTCATCAAATCTGGCGTTTCTGTCATTAACGCCCAGCGTTGCTGGTTGGCAACCAGAGTTTGCTCTGCGCCGGCTTTGCGCAGCTCATAGCTGTCTTTGCCCGGTTTATCCACATCCATATCGTGATGGGTGTGTTTTATCAGACCAACCCGGATTTGCTGTTGACGTAATAGTGGGATCACTTGTTTGAGAAGTGTAGTTTTTCCTGTTCCGCTATAGGCTGTAATACCTAGTAGCGGAAGCGGTTTGGCTCTCATTTTTTGATCTCCTGTATATGTTCCCAATGTTGGCAATCTTGCGGTGTATTCAGATTAGTAAAGACGATGGGATTATCATCAAATTGAACGGCTATCGCTCTGATCTTATGCATGAACAGTATCAATTTACGATCACCGTTAGCCAGATAATTTTCTAATTGAGAAGTCAGACTGCGGTGTAGTAAAGCGATGGTAGGGTGAGCCCGGCTGCCATCATTTACATAGGCTGCCAATGCTTGCTGTTTTCCCTGCCATAAGCGAATGACCAAATCGGTAGGGAGATCTGGTACATCACAAGGAACAAATATAACCCAATCGTAACTAGCTGATTTTAGGGCTGTCAGCATGCCTGAAAGGGGGCCAGAGAAGTCTGGTGTTAAATCTGGAACAATGTGATAACCACTTTGTCGGTAAATATCCAGATTGCGGTTCGCGTTGATAATTAATTCATCCACTTGTGGAAATAGCTTATCTGCAATATGTTGGTACAGTGGTTTTTTATTTAAAAAAATTAACCCTTTATCATTGCCGCCCATACGGGTGGCGCGACCTCCAGCAAGGATCGCGCCGCTTATTTTTGGTTGCATAATGTTCAAGTTATCAACTGAGGTAGTTATTACTGTTAATATAACTTTTTTCAGCTTGATTATGTGGGGTTAAGTAAGCGTTTTTAAATAAGATCACCGGATAACTTGCTGATAAAAGGGTCATCTTTACGCTTATTGACAGAGCAGTCCTTTCTCTGGGCGGTCATCCCTGTTAATTTGTATAGCCGTTATTACAGATTAATCAAGAGAATAGAATGTGCTAACAAACCAGTCTGCTTTTAATTTCCGGGAGTTAACGCCGGATTTGATTATGGATGCATTGGTGCAGACCGGGCTGTATGTCGATTCCGGGCTGACAGAATTAAACAGTTATGAGAACCGTGTTTATCAGTTTACGGATGAAGATCGTAAACGTTATGTTGTGAAATTTTACCGGCCACTACGTTGGAACCAGCAGCAGATTCAGGAGGAGCACGATTTTGCTTTGGCGTTACAACAGGCTGATTTACCTGTTGCGGCACCTTTGGTATTTAATAAGCAAACTTTACTGACTTTTAAAGATTTCTTTTTTGCCGTTTTTCCAAGCATTGGGGGGCGTCAGTATGAATCCGATAATCTCTTTCAGTTAGAGGATGTAGGGCGTTTGCTAGGGAGAATTCATCAGATTGGCCGTCGGCAAAAATTCACTTCTCGTCCAACTATCGGGTTAAATGAGTATCTGCATCAACCACGACAGTATTTGGCTGCATGTGAGTTGGTCCCTGCGGGACAGAAAAGGCAATTTTTGGCAGTATTGGATGATTTGATAAATGCTGTAGCATCAAATTGGCGCGATGATTGGCAAATATTGAGGCTTCATGGTGACTGTCATCCGGGTAATATCTTGTGGCGTGACGAAGCTTGGTTTGTTGACCTTGATGATGCGCGTAACGGCCCAGCAATTCAGGATTTATGGATGTTGCTTCATGGCTCTCGTCAGGAACAGCTATTGCAGTTAGATACACTGCTGGAAGCCTATAGTGAATTTGCAGATTTTGATCCGAAGGAATTGTCATTGATAGAACCATTGCGTGCTATGCGGATGATCTATTATTTGGCATGGGTTGCTCGACGTTGGCAGGATCCTGCTTTTCCCAAAGCATTTCCTTGGATGGCAGATACCGATTTTTGGTTAAAACAGACGTCACTTTTTTCTGAACAGATTAAGCTGTTGCAGGAATCACCTTTGCAGCTTAACCCGATGTATTAATGTTTATCATGGAGATAGTTATGAAGAAGTTGTGGTTAGCTTTAGTCGGAATGGTTATGGCATTTAGCGTATCTGCCGCCAATTTTACTGAAGGAAAACAGTATGTTGAATTGAAATCGCCGGTAGCGGATCAACCACCGGTGCTAGAATTCTTCTCTTTCTATTGTCCCCATTGTTATCAGTTTGAAGAGATTTTTAAAGTGCCTCAGACGGTGAAACAGCATTTACCGGAAGGGACAAAACTTGTCCGTTATCATGTGGATTTTTTAGGGCCACTGGGTAAAGAATTGACTACTGCTTGGGCTGCGGCAATGGCAATGGGTGTTGAAGACAAAGTGACTCCGGTGCTGTTTGAGGGGATTCAGAAAACACTGGCTATTAAGACTCCGAATGATATTCGCAATGCTTTTATCAAAGCCGGGGTGACTGCTGAGGATTATGATGCTGCTATGAGCAGTTTTGTGGTGAAATCCTTAGTTGTTAAGCAGCAAAAAGCCGCTCAGGATTTGCAATTGCGAGGTGTACCGGCAATGTTTGTTAACGGCAAGTATATGGTGAAAAATGACGGCATTGATGCCACTTCTGCTGATAACTATGCGAAACCCTATTCAGATGTTGTTAACTTCTTGTTAAGTCAGAAGTAATAATTTGGCATTCTCCCCCACCTTTGCACTTCGTGACTCAGGAGGGGGATTCCTCTTAGTAGGCGACAGTCTGATTGCTCAGGTACCGGATTTCTGCTTTTGCCAGTTTTCGTCACAAAATACAGGCGGAAAATATTCAGTGAAGTGATTTGGAGTCACTCATTGAGTAACATTCGGCTAATGATAGCTTTGAATGTATTCCCCTCCCTATTATCAATCAATTCAATATCTGGATATGCTTTGATTGCACGTTTAATACCACTTCCCAAGCCTCTGTATGGCAATACCTTAGAAGCAAATGAAGCCAAGATTGGGTTACGAATATTAGAGTTCCCCATCTTGATGTTCTCAATGGTTAAATTATTGGGTAAGTGGCCGGGGCTAATAATTTCAATTCGATCTGCAAAAACCAGCACTTTAACGGGGGCTGACACAAAGTAATCGCGATGAATAAGCGCATTGGAAATCAGTTCTTCTAAAACAATCCTCGGGATTTCAGGCTCGCCAAGTGAGTTAAAGCTTTGCTTATTTTGAATATGTCGTATATTTGCCAATACAAACCCCAGCACCTTTTGGAACACATCCGACAGCTTGCCATTGATATCTTGACTATCAATATAGTGCTCATCTTCAATATCTACGCCGGGGAAGGCAACAGCCTTTACGATAAAAACAGGAAGACGAATCTGAGGCCGCGATGCAAACAACAAAGTACCACAAATATTCAACTGACCATTTTTAGCCAAATTCATATTTTCTAAAAGCTGAGAGCGAGATACACCTTGCTCCTCAACCCTCTCTCCGTATTCCCCCTCAAAAAACGAATCAAAGAACTCCTGATCGATGTCGGCTACTGACGTACCACTTACCAGCGTCTCATCTGCATGAATCAGTGCCGCCTCCTGAAACATTCGTTGCAATTCTTCGCGAGCGGTCACCCTTCGCTTATCAGAACCATTTTTCACCCAAACATAGCCCTGAGTATCCATATAAGGTTTACTGATGCCTTGCTCTATATGTACAGCAATGACCAGGCCATCGGGGAGTTGAATGTTTTCAGTAACAGGATTTATTGGGGGGCGAACATTATTTGTAGCAGCATTCGCTATGACTTGATTAATTCGACCGATATCTTCTCTCGTCAATCCAGATCGAGACCCATCGCCATTGTTAACACCAATGAGAATTAAGCCTCCAGTACCATTGGAAAACGCTACCATTTCGGCACCCAACGAAGATGCATTGTTGACGTCTGCTTTAAATTGATGACGGCTATCTTCATCACGTGCAATTATTGCTAAGAGCTCTTGGGTTTCCATGCTTCATATACCTGTTTACGTTTCTCGAAGGCTTCTGCACCACCTTCCATAATACCGACTATACGCTGCTGAACATCCGCGCAGTCAATGCTGCCACTGACAATATTGATATTATCATCCTGATATTCACAGGCGATGACTTGCTCAGCATCGCCTAACACTGGAATGTTGGCGTTATGAGTGGCAAAGACGAACTGCGTTTTTGGCTTTAACTCACGAATGAGCTTGATAACATCGTCATAGATCGTCTGGTTATCCAAGTCGTCTTCTGGCTGGTCGATGATCACAATATCATTTTCTTGTTGGCTTAGAACAAACAGTATTAATGCAGATGCGCGCTGCCCTAATGAATGATGAGCCAGAGCCTTACCGTGGTATTCAATGGTGAAAACATTCGGCACCTGCCAAGTCAGCAAAGCGTCTAGATTATCTTCAAAATACTGACAGAAGGTATCGAATGAACCACCAAGCTGCGCTTTCAACTTATCCTTTTCGCGCCATACCGCGCCAAAATCGCTGAACTCGTCCACCACTGTTTGCAATGTAGCTTCTCGAATACGGCTACCGCGGTATAAATCCTGAATATGCTTGAGCATGGCCGCTTTGTTATCTTTAAATTTCGGCACAATTTTTAACGGCGAATCCACTCGATTGATTTTATTTAGCACTTGCTCAATAGTGCCGTATTCTTCAAACCAAAGACTATTCAGTTGAACTAATTCCCGTTCAACCCCTTGATTCAAATCCGTATATTGCTGCTCACTCTTGGTCAATACAGCCAGCATTTGCTCAGCCTGATCGAGCTGACTTTTAAACTGCTTAAACTCTTGCGGACTGATTGCTTGTGCACCCGCTTGTTGAAACTCACTGGCTAACTTGCGCTCGATTTCTGCAAATTCTTCTTTCAACGCTTGTTTTTGTTGTTGAAAGCCCACCAGCTTTTGCTGCAATTGCTGAACTGTCGCTTGGTCACTTCCAGCCACTTGCTTAATTTCATCAAAGCCAGTGAGCAACTGTTGATAGACCGCAAAAAAGCCATCAAAAAAAGGCTGATTCTGTGCTGACTTATACAGAATCTGGTTTTTCAGTTCATCTTCAAAGCTGGCAATAAAGCTATTTAGCTCGGTCAGATAATGCTGTGCCCCTTGGATCATCTGCTGCGCTTTGCGCTCATCCCGATCAAAATCAATCTGCTTTTGCAGTTTGGCTTCTACGCCGTGTTGTTGGTAAAACCTTAACTTAAACTCAACATCCTGCTTTTTTTGCAGCCACTCTTGTTTCTGCAAGGCATCACGGGTTAAACGTTTAATTTGATCAATAGCATCCACTACGCGCTGACGGCCTTGCTCTATCTTTTGGCGAACAGAAATTAAAGCTTCCCCAACCAGCTTTTCAATGAGGTCTTTTTCAAACCCAGCGCCAGTACTCGACAAGTCTTTTTGACCAAAGTAAATGGGTTGATGTAGGACGGTTTCTCGAATCGACACACCCGGCTGTAATTGCCCGTTAACATATACATCAGGGCGTTCACCTAATATACGACGTATTTGGTAAGGCTGGCCTCGCCGGTCAATCGCGTCGATAGTGATCTTCCCGCCACTACATAGCAGGTGCTTTACTAAACCTTCTTTGTATTCAACGTCAGAGGACTTATCGCCAAACGGGATATTCAGGGCATAGCGAATACCTTCCAATACGGAAGATTTGCCACTGCCACGAATACCAATCAGAGTATTCAGTTCCCGTGATAGACAGATTTCAGTGCCACCCAAGGTGCCCACACCTTCAAAACTGATTTTACGAATAAACGAATGGTGATAGTCAGGTAGCTTAGCTTGTACGCGAGATGTCTTATCCCGCAAGGCAAATTTTACAGCCTCAAAGCTGAACGCGCCGAGTTTGAGATAGCTGGCTTCCTTTCTGGCCGACATATCGGCAAGGTTCTTAGCATCGCAACCTTCCACTTCAGCAGGATATAAGTCACCCAGTGCTTGCTGGATCTTAGAGCGCTCATCTCGGGTGCGAACCTTTTGGAATGCCAAAGCTCTGCATTGAACAAAAGCATTGTCGAAAAGTTCTTTTATCCGACCCGGCAATAAACCACCCCATAAACCGTTGGGTGCTTCCACATGAGCAAAAACTAAAAAGTAGTCTTTGTGATAACCATCCAAAATTTTAATGGTTTTGAGAATATCGTGATTCGAACGCGCATTTTCCTGCTCAAAATTAGCTTTCCCGGCAAAGGTCACATTGAGAAAGTCCTGGATATAATTTTTTTGCTCCTTGTTGCTTATCCACTCATCGGAAAACACCACTAGGGTATGCACACCCGCGTTCCCATCTTTTACCGAGAGCTCAATACCGGGCAGCAGACCAATGCCAGATTTTTGAGCCTTTTTGCGCAGACTCTTAAATTCAGACATGTCGAACTTGTTATGGTTGGTAATCACACCAAGGCCAATATCGGCATCTTTTAGCGAATGTACATATTGATTTACGTAGTCGTTATCTGCACCCGTGTATTTGAACTCTTTATCCGCACGGGTATGGAGATGAAAATCCGTCTTGAGCCACCGGCTGCCATATTCAAAAGTGTCGTCACTCATTAATACCCTCCTCCAAAAATATTTTGTTCAAAGAAGATTCGTGTCAAGACCAGCAGCTTTAAGATGAGAGGTCAAATTACGCATTTTACTAAACTCCGTGCCGAAGCTCGGGTGAAGACTTACACCTTCACAAAACTCCCTCGCTATAATGTGTTTTAATTCGTCGGCATGTTTGAGCATTTGCAAATGTAACTCAACCGTAAACTGGTTTCTTGGCGCTTTGTCAAAAGCAAGCTTTATGCGTCTGTAAATCTCGTTTTCACTCATATTTAACACTACTCACGTGCTTATAAATAACTTTTCAAAATAGTAGAACACTTGGAGGGAACTCAGTCCAATTTTTGCAATCTGATCAATTGTAGATAATCCCAAACCACTAAACGGACTGAGTTATGCCTATCATAGCACCTATACCCCGCAATGAACGACGCCAGATGAAAAAAATTATCCAGAACACCCGAGATAAAGATTATGCTCGCAGGCTCATGGCCATATTGATGCTGCATCGAGGCGAGTCTGTCTCTCTGGTCGCCAAAACCCTTTGCGCCAGTCGTTCTTCTGTCTATCGCTGGATAAACTGGTTGACTTTATATGGTCTGGAAGGACTCAAAAGCCTGCCTGTGGGCAGACCCGCTGTCTGGAATTTAATCCCGCTTTATCCTTTACTGTCTTTTTTATTGCAATATTCTCCCCAGCAATTGGGCTGCCTGCGTTCTCGCTGGAGTCTTGAGTTTTTTATAATTAAAATCAATGAATTATTAAACATAAAATTATCCATCAGTACCTTCTATCGTTACTTACATAAAATGGGTATCGTGTGGCGAAGGGCAGCCCCGACGCTTAAATTACCCGATCCCGAGTACCATGAAAAAATGGCGAAAATTACCGAGGCATTGTCAACGTGTTCAGAAAAACATCCCGTTTTTTATGAAGATGAAGTCGACATCGAGCTGAATCCAAAAATCGGGGCTGACTGGTATTTAAAAGGGCAACAGAAACGTATAGTGACACCAGGAAAAAACCAAAAACATTATTTTGCAGGTTGCCTGAATGTTCAAACGGGAAAAGTGACTTATGCTGACGGGTTAAATAAGAATTCTCATTTATTTATCAATGTATTGGAAGAACTTGAACGCCAGTATTGTCATGCTGAAACCCTCACTTTGATTTTGGATAATTACAGTATCCATAAAAGCCGACGGGTCAGAGATTGGCTGGCTTGTCATCCTAAATTTAATCTGTTGTTTTTACCTGTTTATTCACCCTGGCTGAATAAAATTGAGCGTCTGTGGCAATCCTTACATGAAACGGTGACACGAAATCATGGCTGTCAGTATATGTGGCAATTGCTTGAGAAAGTGAAAACGTTTTTAAATTCATGTCCCTACAGGAATAGCAGAGAATAAAAAGAGTGAGTGTATTATAATTATGAAAAGTTATTTATAAAGGATATAAAAAAGCAAGAATTGACATTGAAATCGAACAACTTCTGGTAAGGCAAAAGTAAGTTACATCACAAACGGCCTACCCACCAACTTGAGAATCTTTGGCACAATGCATGCTAAAAAGATTTTATGTAAAACAAACTCTGGTTATATCCACAACTCCGTGATCTATAAGGCAATATGACAGTTTTATGACTAAGATTATAAGTCATTGATTTTTTACCTAAGGTTGATAAGTTTTTTTTATCAACGATCAATAGCTAAATAAAACTTGTAATATCTATACACAAAGTTATCCACAGATTTTATAGCAGGATGTGAATATCAGAATCGGGTTTCAAAAGAAAATTCACATAAAGTTCGTTTCCTACTTCTTGCTGTGGCATCCTATTTCCTTATCACACCCGTAACAAATACAGATAATGAAGAAGATTTATGGCTCAGATAGCAGACAATCCCCTGATTTTGGTTGATGGCTCCTCATACCTTTATCGTGCTTATCATGCTTTCCCTCCGCTGACGAATAGCGCAGGGGAGCCGACCGGAGCCATGTATGGTGTATTGAATATGCTCCGCAGCTTGATAATGCAGTACAAACCAAGCCATGTAGCGGTGGTATTTGATGCTAAAGGCAAAACTTTTCGTGATGAATTGTTCGCTGAGTATAAATCTCATCGTCCTCCTATGCCGGATGATCTGCGTACGCAGATAGAACCGCTACATCAGATGGTTGAAGCTATGGGATTACCATTGCTGGTGGTGCCCGGAGTAGAAGCTGATGATGTTATCGGGACTTTGGCGTTACAGGCAGAAAAAGAGGGGCGTGCGGTACTTATCAGCACTGGCGATAAAGATATGGCGCAACTGGTCACGCCGAATATCACGCTTATCAATACCATGAATAACACCATTTTGGGGCCGGAAGAGGTCGTTGAAAAGTATGGTGTGCCGCCGGAGCTGATTATCGATTTTCTGGCATTAATGGGAGACTCTTCTGACAATATTCCTGGCGTACCTGGGGTGGGAGAAAAAACCGCACTGGGATTACTGCAAGGGATTGGTGGCATGGATGATATCTTTGCCAATCTGGATAAAATTGCCGGGCTCAGTTTCCGTGGGGCGAAAACGCTGGCGGATAAGATGGTGCAGCATAAAGATGTCGCTTATCTCTCCTATCAACTGGCAACTATTAAAACCGATGTTGAGTTGGATAAAACCTGCGTTGCTTTGTCAGTCAAAGAGCCTGATACGGAGAAACTGCACCAGTTGTTTTCTCGTTACGAGTTCAAACGTTGGTTAAGTGATGTGGCAAACGGCGATTGGTTGGCAGAGAAAGGCAAAAAACCGGTATCCACTGGTAATGATGAATCATCTCCGACGGAGGATAAATCTGCGGCGGCCACACTCTCTTCTGATAATTATCAGACTATTCTTGATCAGCAAAGCTTTGATGAGTGGATTGAGAAACTGAAAAAAGCGTCTGTTTTTGCTTTTGATACCGAAACTGACAGCCTTGATACTTTGACTGCTAATCTGGTGGGGGTGTCATTCGCAATTTCTGCCGGCGATGCGGCTTATCTACCTCTAGGGCATGACTATCTGGGCGCGCCTGAACAACTTGACAGAGAAGTTGTGTTGGCTGCATTAAAACCGCTACTTGAAGATAGTAACCTGCTGAAAATTGGTCAGAATATTAAGTTTGATCGTGGCGTGTTGGCGCGTTACGGCATTGAACTGCAAGGCATTGCTTACGATACCATGCTGGAATCTTACGTACTTAATAGCGTTGCAGGCATGGGTCGGCATGATATGGATAGCTTGGCTGAACGCCATTTGAATCATAAGACCACGACTTTTGAAGAGATTGCTGGTAAAGGTAAAAATCAGCTCACTTTTAATCAGGTCGCGGTGGAACAGGCCGCAATGTACGCCGCAGAAGATGCAGATGTTACTTTATTGCTGCATCAGGCTATGTGGCCGCAATTGGAGAAAGCGCCGACGCTAGAAAAGGTATTCCTGAATACAGAAATGCCACTGGTTATGGTGCTTTCCCGCATGGAACGTACAGGTGTACTTATTGATGCCAATATTTTGGCTGAGCATTCAAAAGAGATCACTGCCCGTCTGGATGAGTTGGAAAAAGAAGCGCACGAATTAGCAGGTGAAGTTTTCAATCTGGCTTCGCCAAAACAGTTACAGACGATATTGTTTGAAAAATTGCAATTGCCGGTGGTAAAGAAAACGCCAAATGGTGCGCCATCCACGAATGAAGAGGTACTGGAAGAGTTGGCAGATACCCATGCATTGCCGAAAGTGATCTTAGAGCATCGTGGGTTGGCAAAATTGAAATCCACTTACACCGATAAATTACCGCAGATGGTCCATCCGCTGACCAAACGGGTGCATACTTCCTATCACCAAGCGGTAACGGCAACCGGGCGTCTCTCTTCACGTGATCCTAATTTGCAAAATATTCCTGTCCGTAATAAAGAGGGCCGCCGCATTCGTCAGGCATTTGTGGCTCCTGAAGGTTACCGGATTATGGCCGCTGACTATTCTCAGATTGAATTGCGGATAATGGCTCATTTGTCTCAAGATCAAGGGTTGTTGAAGGCTTTTGCTGAGGGGAAAGACATTCATCGGGCAACGGCGGCGGAAGTCTTTGGTTTGCCACTGGAACAGGTAACCAGTGAGCAGCGCCGTAGTGCCAAAGCGATTAACTTTGGTTTGATCTATGGTATGAGTGCATTTGGTCTTTCCCGTCAGTTAGGTATTCCTCGTGGTGAAGCTCAACGCTATATGGATCTCTATTTTGAGCGCTATCCGGGGGTATTGGCGTATATGGAGCGTACTCGTAAACAAGCGGAAGAGCAGGGTTACGTTGAAACGCTGGATGGTCGTCGTCTTTATCTGTCAGATATCAAATCTCGCAATGCCATGCGCCGTAAGGCAGCAGAGCGTGAAGCTATTAACGCGCCAATGCAGGGAACTGCGGCGGATATCATTAAAAAAGCGATGATTGCGGTGGATGATTGGATTGTCAGTGAAGAACCGAAAGTTCGTATGATTATGCAGGTTCACGATGAGCTGGTATTTGAGGTTCATGAATCAGAACTTGAATATGCAGAACAGAAAATTCGTGAATTGATGGAGAAGAGTATGGTGCTTGATGTTCCATTGAAAGTAGATGTAGGTATCGGTGACAATTGGGATCAGGCGCATTGATATTCTGAATTAACCCGCGATGGCTGAGCTGTGTATTTGGCTCAGCCTTTTTTGAACTGTTCACAATAAATAGCAATGTTTAATAGCTCTGCTAATCATAGTCACCATGAGCTCTGGTATCCCCACCTCCCCAAGCTACTCTCTTGCCATTTTCCCGTATAGCTATAAATGCCAATTGTGTTGCACTTAGGCTAATAATATCTTTCAATTTAGCAATATCGGACGGCATTCGCCCGCCTGAATAAAGATCTCCCCAAGAAACCACACTGCGGTCTTCCCGCAGAGCTGCGAATGCTCCACGTGTTGAACTCAGGTTGACGATATCCTGCAATGCGGCAATTTCAGGAGGTACTTGGCCCCCATAAGTCTCCGTCCCAGTTGGAGCTTTCCCAGGCGGCTACACTGCCATTTTGTAATAACATAGCTGTTGCTTTATTGTTAGTGACAATATAATCGTAGTTATTGTTGCTATAATATCTATGTCCGGCAGATTTCCATTGCTGTGTTATAAAACTGTCTTCGGCATCCGTACCCGGCAAGAAATTACCATGTTGGTTCATATTACTCTCCTGATAAGGTTATATCGGATTTACCTTTACCCACAGGGAGTCTGTATTGTAAAACTTGTCCCTATACGGGCTAAGTTAGATGACTACTCTAATTAAAAAATATTAATGTATTAATGCAAAAAAGTGTAATAGGAAAAAGTCATTAGTTGATGGTGTAGGTTGGATGTTATGTGGGCAGGGTAACGATTCAACAGCATGAGTGAGTCAATTGACAACATCGAAAAACTGCGGAACTTACATGATAAGGTTAAAAAATATCAGCAACTGCGTTGGGACATTGGTTCTTCCTGATGCCAACGCAGTATGTTAAGCCTTTTTTCCCCTTTGGTTTAACATGTTAAGTGATTATAAGCCATGCGTAATGATGCATTAGTCATATTCACCATGTGATACAAAATCTCCGCCTCCCCAGCCGACTCTTTTGCCGTTTGCTCGCAAGGCTGAAAAACTACGGGGTGTTGACGTCAGGCTGATAACGTCTTTTAAGTTCGCAATTTCGGGTGGAATTTTTCCACCATTGTATATATCTCCCCAGGCGACTATGCTGCGGTCTGCTCGTAGGGCGGCAAAGGCATCACTTGATGCACTCAGGCTGATGACATTCTGTACTTGGGCTGCGTCATATGGGACCTGCTCAATACTCTCTATTGTTCCCCAAGTAACCACGCTACGATTTGTTCGTAGGGCTGTGAAAGCTGAACTTGTTGTGATGAGGTCAACGATATCGCTTAATGCAGCAATTTCTGATGGGATTGGCGTGTCTCCCCAGGCGACAATACTACGGTTTGACCGCAGAGCTATAAATGTGCCGCCCGAACCGATTAAATTAATAATATCTTGCAGTTGGGCAATGGCAGGCGGAACTGTGCCGCTCCTGCTTGCATTTCCCCAGGCAACCACGCTGCGGTTTGCCCGTAGGGCTGCGAATGCAGTACCTGTTTGACTCAGGCTAACGATATCTTGTAATTGAGCAATTGCTGGTGGAACCTGACCGCCAAACAGTGAATATCCCCAAGCAACCACACTGCGGTTTGCCCGTAAGGCCGCGAAGGTTGAGTACATGTCGTTTTTGCCAAGCACACTGACGATGTCCTGTAGTTGGGTAATCTCGGGTGGGAGCACGCCAGCTAAACGCCCCCAAGCAACTATGCTGCGGTTTGCCCGCAGAGCCAGGAAAGCATTACCTGATGAAGTTACACTGACAATGTCCTGTAATTGGGCAACTTCTGGTGTAACTTGGCCACCATAGCGATTATCTCCCCAAGCAACTACGCTACCATTTGCTCGCAGAGCTGAGAAAGCGTTAGCCGTTGAACTCAGGCTAACAATATCCTTTAGTTGAGCAATGTCGGGAGGAAGCTGTCCACCGTTAACTGAATCTCCCCAGGCAACCACGCTGCGGTCTGCCCGTAAAGCTGCGAATGCGTATTGTGTTGAGCTCAGGCTAACGATATCTCGTAATACAGCAATGTCAGGTGGGACTTGACCGCCAAGATGTGTAAGTCCCCAGGTAATTACACTGCCATTCTGCAATAACATAGCGGTTGCTCCGATGGTGGATGCGAGAGCTATGTTATTGCTGCAATAGACGTTTTCTTCCCATTCTAATGGAGAGTTACTATTGTGATTTATACCTGATGAAGCATTATCATGTTGGTTCATTATTATTCTCCTGGTTAAGGTCGTATCGGATTTATTCTTAGTCCACAAGGCGTTTATGCGGAAAACCATGCCCAATTGGGAGAAAGTGTAACAGTTATTTTATTTACACTAAGTAATATTATTAGTTAAATAAATTTTTTGTATTCACTTGTAATGATTTGTTGTCCATGTAATGCATATTTAGATCTAGATCGCATAAATATGTAATTAAACTACATTTCATGGCGTCAAAATGAGCAAAACCCCTGGCTGAATCGAGATAATTTCTGAAAATAAATTACAAAAAGGCTTTTTCTAATAAATAAAATAGGGTAGAGTTATTGGCGTAGGGTACAGAGGTAAGATGTTCTATCTTTCAGACCTTTTACTTCACGTAATCGGATTTAGCTGAATATTAGCTGCCCCAGTCAATTTTGACTGGGGCATTTTTTTCAACTGAATTTAACACGTAAAAGTATAAAGAGAGGATGGATTAACGATGGTTTTCAACTTGAACGGCTTTCTGGCTGAACCATATATCCAGTTTCTGATGTAGTTTATCGATACCGATTTTTTTCGGGACTGAGAAATATTCTACTTGAATATCCCCATTAAGCGCGAGCAAAGCGTCACGCACCTTATTCAGTTGACTTTTACGGGCACCAGATGCCAGTTTGTCGGCTTTAGTCAACAACACCATAACCGGTACTTGCATTGCGACTGCCCATTGGATCATCTGCTGATCAAGATCTTTCAATGGGTGACGGATATCCATTAGTACAACCAGTCCGATCAGGCATTCACGTTTTTGCAGATATTCACCCAGTGCTTTTTGCCATTTGCGTTTCATCTCTTCCGGCACTTCGGCATAACCATAACCCGGTAAGTCAACCAGGCGAATACCTTCTTCTACTTCGAATAAATTGATGAGTTGAGTTCGACCTGGCGTTTTACTGGTGCGGGCGAGGCTTTTCTGTTTCGTCAGAGCATTCAGAGCGCTAGATTTACCTGCATTTGAGCGACCGGCAAACGCGACTTCAATGCCCATATCTTGAGGCAGATGGCGAATATCAGGTGCGCTCGTGATAAAACGGGTCATATGATAGTTGTGGTTTTTGATGGTCAAAATGATTATCTCCCTGAGAAATGCGCTGAATATATGGCAAAGGGGATTATACCGATAGCCACTGTTGGTTGACAGGATTAAAAATAATGACATATTTCTGATGGGTTGAACCAAGCTTGCTATTTTGTTACTGATGACGCTCCGGTTTATGAAATAAAATTTAACCTGTTATTGAAAGGATACATTTTTCTTCAAAGCACCAGCCGATTGATAGCGTAAATGTAGGTAAATATTAAGCACGATGTTGAAGAGATTATTAGAATTGATTCAGTTTGTGTTGTTGACCTTAATAATATAGGAACCCAGAATGTTTAAACGTATTTTAGTAGCACTTGTAACTGCATGCTCTCTGAGCGCAATGGCACCTCTGGCTTTGGCGGTGGGAGAAACCCACGTGAAGCTGACAACAACGGAGGGTAATATTGAACTGGAATTAAATAACCAGAAAGCGCCAATTACAACGAAAAACTTTATTGAATACGTCAATGAGGGTTATTACAACAATACAATCTTCCATCGGGTAATCCCTGGATTTATGGTGCAAGGTGGTGGTTTTACCAAAGATTTGCAGCAAAAAGCGACTAAAGCTGCTATTAAAAATGAGGCAGATAATGGACTGCGTAATTTACGCGGAACTATCTCTATGGCACGTACCGCTGATAAAGACAGTGCCACTAGCCAATTTTTTATTAATGTAGCGGATAATGCTTTCCTTGATCACGGTCAGCGTGATTTTGGCTATGCAGTATTTGGTAAAGTCGTAAAAGGTATGGATGTTGTGGATAAAATTTCTCAAGTCAAAACGGAAAACGTTGGTCCATATCAGAATGTACCGGTTAAACCTGTTGCTATTCTGTCTGCGGAGATTATCCCTTAATTTTTTCCTATGACTTTGGCTGTGGCAGTTTCTGGTCTTCCGGTTAACTCTCATCAGATTAACAAACTGGCCTGCATTAAATGGAGGCCAGTTTCGCCGTTATTCATACATCTTTTGGGTAAATTCTTTATTTACTTCGGTTCGTGGATAATATCTGTCTTTGTAGCATTTCTTCTCTTTACTCTCACAGTGTACGCCGTTACTTAAAGTGTAAGAGGAAAAGTCGACATCTTTTCCATCACCAATCTCTTTTTTCAGGCGTTTTACCGCTTTCTTACCTAAATATCTTTCGGTTAATTTTAGCGATAGCCCTTGTTGATCAGAACAATATTTTCCTTTTTTATCACAAACCACCCCTTTTTCCGGAAAGAAAATGTTGGCGGCTTTGGTAACAGCCAGCGTGGGGAAGGACAGTAAAAAAAGAGATGCTATAATCAGTTTTGTCTTCATAACAATTACCTTTACTTATTGAATATCAAAATAGAGCGTATGTTTTTTTGTAGGGTTATGAGAGTAAGTTGATTGAAGAAAAAACAGCCATTAATTTTGTTGTACTATGCTACAAATGTTGATGTGCTATGATAGCCGCCCCGTTGTTGCGAGGCCGTTTTACCTGGAGCCAGTTGTGCAGGATAAACAAATTGCAGGAGTGGCAGGGCAACAAAATACAGCGATAAAAATGAGTAGGATAGACTCCTATGTTACTAATAATAGATAACTATGATTCTTTTACATATAACTTATATCAATATTTTTGTGAATTGGGTACAGATGTTTTAGTTAAGCGCAATGATGAATTGCAACTTGAAGATATTGAGAGATTGACGCCTACCCATTTGGTTATTTCCCCAGGCCCTTGTACCCCAAATGAAGCCGGCATTTCTCTGTCTGCGATTTCTCATTTTTCGGATAAGTTGCCGATTCTTGGTGTTTGTCTTGGACATCAGGCAATTGGTCAGGCGTTTGGTGCCAGCGTGGTAAAAGCCAGAGAAGTGATGCACGGGAAAACTTCTGCTATTCATCATAATCAGCAAGGTGTGTTCAAAGGGCTTAACCGGCCATTGACCGCGACTCGTTACCATTCATTGGTGATTGCCGCAGAGACATTACCGGCCTCATTTGAAGTCACTGCATGGAGCCAGCATAACGGCAATGTCGATGAAATTATGGGCATTCGTCATCGTACTCTACCGCTAGAAGGAGTGCAGTTCCATCCTGAAAGTATTCTCAGTGAGCAAGGTCACCAGTTACTGAGCAACTTTCTGAGATATTAACCAGATACCGATAATTTCTTCATTTATCCATCTTTTTCATTTGCCCATCTTTGATTTTTTATGCATATTCGGTGATTATGTTTTCACTTCTGAATGGCGTATATATAAAAAACGGGTGGGGAAATGAAGGAGCATATCGCAGTAGATAGAAACACATACGATCAAGTTATGTTGCCAATTTATTCACCAGCGCAGTTTATACCGGTGAGAGGGCAGGGTAGTCGTGTATGGGATCAGCATGGGAAAGAGTATATTGATTTTGCGGGAGGGATTGCTGTTGTGGCTTTGGGCCATTGTCATCCTACGTTAGTGGATGTTTTGAAGCAGCAAGGGGAAAAACTTTGGCATATCAGTAATATTTTCACCAATGAACCGGCTTTGATTCTGGCGCAGAAACTGATTGATGCGACTTTTGCTGAGCGGGTGTTTTTTGCCAACTCAGGAGCGGAAGCGAATGAAGCGGCATTTAAACTGGCTCGCCACTATGCCATTGCGCGTCACAATCCCTATAAAACCAAAATTATCGCATTTCATCAGGGCTTTCATGGTCGTACCCTATTTACTGTCTCCGTGGGCGGTCAGCCCAAATATGCTGATGGTTTTGGACCAAAACCCGCGGATATTATTCATGTGCCTTTTAATGATTTAGATGCAGTGAAGGCCGTCATAGATGACCATACTTGTGCTGTTGTATTAGAACCGGTTCAGGGCGAAGGGGGAGTCACGGCGGCAGCACCGGCATTTATTCATGGGGTGCGTGAGCTTTGTGATAAGCATCAGGTGCTGTTGGTGTTTGATGAAGTGCAAAGTGGGATGGGACGTACTGGTAAGCTATTTTCTTATATGCATTATGATGTTACGCCAGATATCATTACCACGGCAAAAGCATTGGGAAATGGCTTCCCTATCAGCGCCATGCTGACGACAGTGAATATTGCTTCAGTGATGACACCGGGAGCTCATGGTACAACTTATGGCGGTAATCCGTTGGCTTGTGCAGTTGCAAATGTTGCTTTTGATATTATTAATACACCAGCGGTTCTGGCGGGAGTTGAAAAACGCCATAATTTAATGGTGAATTTTCTGAATGATATCAATCAGAAATATTCGATATTTGGTGAAATCCGTGGAAAGGGTCTGCTGATTGGGGCAGAACTTAAAGCGCCACATCAGGGAAAAGCTAAAGATATTCTGCAACTGGCGGCTGAAAATGGCTTAATGTTGTTGAGTGCGGGAGGCGATGTACTGCGTTTCACGCCTTCGTTGATTATTAGTGAAGAAGAGATTGCTCAAGGAATGGAGCGGTTAGAGCAGGTAATTAATCAGTTGGTGTAATTAAATACAGGAGAAATCAGCGCAGGATTATGCGCTGATTAATCGGGCGTTAACGTGTACCGTAAACAACAATAGTTTTACCGTGTGCGGAGATCAAATTTTGATCTTCTAGCATTTTCAGAATACGACCAACTGTTTCGCGGGAACAGCCAACAATCTGGCCAATTTCCTGACGCGTGATTTTGATTTGCATTCCGTCTGGGTGGGTCATTGCATCTGGTTGTTTCGCCAGATTCAGTAAAGTTTGGGCAATTCGGCCGGTAACATCCAGGAAAGCCAGATTACCGACTTTCTCAGAAGTTGTTTGCAAACGGTTTGCCATTTGGGCAGATAAACGCATCAAAATATCCGGGTTTACCTGAATCAGTTGACGGAATTTTTTATAGGAGATTTCAGCCACTTCACAGGCGCTTTTGGCCCGTACCCAAGCTGTACGCTCTTGCCCCTCTTCAAATAATCCAAGTTCACCAATGAAATCCCCCTGATTTAGATAGGAAAGGATCATCTCTTTGCCTTCTTCATCTTTAATCAAAACCGCAACAGAACCTTTTACAATGTAGTAAAGCGTCTCTGCTTTTTCGCCTTGATGAATAAGCGTACTTTTAGATGGATATTTATGAATATGGCAGTGTGACAAAAACCATTCAAGAGTGGGGTCTGTTTGTGGCTTGCCGAGAACCATTCGTTTCATCCTCTGTTGTTATCGCTGCCTAAATAACACGAGAATCTAAAAGTTTCTCGTCAGGCTGGCTTATAAAGACACTAGCTTAACATATTAGTTTGTTGAAAAACCGACAGATAAGGGTTTTATATAGGTTATCTGAAATTTGAACCTTAAGTATTGATCATAACCTACCTATACTTAGCCCACTTCTGTTTTTAACACAGGAAAGGGTTTCTGTCTTGTCTTGTATTGTTTCAGCATAATAAACCGCTCACTAGATTGCCAGTTTAATACTGAAAGAGTAGGCTTGGATGCAAAGAACGACTTAAGAGGTATTTATGCAAGCACGGGTAAAATGGGTTGAAGGATTATCTCTTTTGGGGGAGTCATCTTCCGGTCATCAGATCATGATGGATGGTAATGCCGGTGATAAGGCACCGAGCCCAATGGAAATGGTATTAATGGCAGCCGGTGGTTGCAGTACGATTGATGTAGTTTCTATTTTGCATAAAGGCAGGTATGACATCAGAGATTGTGAAGTAAAATTAACTTCCCGCCGTCGTGAAGAGCCGCCACGCTTGTTTACTCATATTAATCTGCATTTTATTGTTACGGGTAAAGATTTAATAGATAAAGCGGTTGAACGTGCCGTCATGCTTTCAGCAGAAAAATATTGCTCTGTTGCATTGATGTTGGGGAAATCAGTTGAAATTACCCACAGTTTTGAAGTTAAAGATATAGATTAAGATATTATTTCGTGATCAAAAAATAACATCAGGTAACTAATATTTCAGTTACCTGTTTTTTTAACTGAATAATATAAGATGCAAATTTTAAGTGCCGGATTTGCTAAATTGACCTCAGGCGCTGATTAACAAATCTTTTCCCCTTCCAGTAATCGCTGCACCAAGGGTGTCATAATTAATTCCATTGCTAGCCCCATTTTTCCACCGGGGACCACGATGGTATTAATGCTTGAAACGAATGAGCCTTGTAACATTGCTAACAAGTATGGGAAATCAATTTGAGTCAGATCACGGAAGCGGATGACAATAAAACTTTCATCCAGTGATGGAATGGTTTTGGCTGAGAATGGATTGGATGTATCAACGGTAGGGACACGTTGGAAGTTGATATGTGTTCGCGAGAATTGTGGCGTAATGTAGTTAATATAATCATCCATAGAACGCACGACGGAATCCATCACAGCTTCCTGCGAGTGTCCTCGTTCTCCGGTATCGCGGACAAGTTTCTGTATCCATTCAAGGTTGACAATCGGCACGACGCCCACGAGCAGATCAACATGACTGGCAACATTATGTTGTGGTGTGACAACACCACCGTGTAGACCTTCATAAAACAGTACATCGGTCTGCTTGGGTAAAGATTCCCACGGCGTAAATGTACCGGGAAGCTGGTTGTAAGGGACGGCATCGTCATAGGTATGAAGATATTTCCGACGGCGGCCTTCACCGGTTTCACCATAATCAATCATGGTTTTTTCCAGCATGCCAAAATCATTGGCTTCTGGCCCAAAATAACTGATATGCCTGCCTTGTTCTTTGGCTTTACGGATTGCGGCATCCATTTCAGGGCGGGTGTAGCGGTGGAAACTATCTCCTTCTATCTGCGCTGCACTGATGTTAAGTTGCTGGAAAATCTTACGGAAAGCTAAACTGGTGGTGGTGGTTCCGGCACCGCTGGAGCCGGTAATTGCAATAATCGGATGTTTGACAGACATTCAGTAAACTCCATAATGTTAAGAATGGAACATTTCTTTTGGCACAATATTGACGCTCTCATGCAGTTCAGACCACACCAGCATAACATCCCCCCGTTCCAACTGATGGCGTATATTAGCGACTTTCTGCTCCAGCGATTTTTCATCTTCGCCATAGTCAGTGCCTTCCCGCAAGACAAAGCTCTCTATCAAATTTAGCAGAGTTTCGGGTTCCAGTTGTTGCCACGGGATAATCATTATGGTTGCTCCAGATAAGATGACAGCCAATTTGGGATGCGTTGTTCCAGCCACATTTGTGGCTTCTTCAATGAGCCACTGACAAAGCCGACATGTCCACCATATTCTGTCATTTGATATTCAATATTTTTGGGTAACATTTTGAGATCAGGGATGACTTCCGGTGCCATAAAAGGATCGTCTTTAGCATGAATAATCAGCAGTGGCACAGTAATATCAGGCAGACGCGGCAGAGCACTGCACTGGTGGTAATAGTCCGCTGCATTTTTAAAGCCGTGGATTTTCGCGGTCACAATTTCATCAAATTCCCGAATATGTTTCAATCCTTTTACTTGAGACAGATTGATGGGGAGTGAACCGGGGTAGCGTAACAATTTGCGGGTGGCATTACGTTTCAGGCTATTGAGTAAATAGCGTTCATAGACATGAGAAAATCCTTTCTCTATCCGCAGGGAGCAGGCTGCCAGCATCAGAGGCGCGGAAACAATAACGGCAGCATTGATCTGAGCATCTATTTTTTCTTCTGCTAGATAGCAGGCCAGCATATTACCGCCGACTGAATAACCTACGGCTGAGGTGGGGACATCACCGTAAGTCTGTTTTAACCAGCTTAGAAAATAACGGGCATCGCTTGTTTCGCCAGAATGATAGAGACGTTTTTGGCGGTTTGGTTCACCACTGCATCCGCGGAAATGCATGACAACACCAAGCCAACCTTTCTTCTGACAGATATGAAGCAAACCGTGGGCATAAGGGCTGTGAAAACTGCCTTCCAGACCATGAAATAGGATTAATCGTGGCTTGTGTGCTGCGGTGGCGGGATCTTCACTCCACGCCAGATCAACAAAATCGTTATCTGGTAAATCAAGTCGTTGCCAATAGGGTTGCAGTTCAGGATACCGCCGCACCAGACGCGGGAGGAGTGTCTGCAAATGCGGATTACTGGCTCCGGTTAGAGGACGAAAGATATCGGTCATAATGGTTTCGAGTTAAATTGATTAGTTAACCCGAATTCTGGATAAGAAATTGACGAGAAGCCTGTTCCAGGAGCAAAGTTTTGGTGTGCACCAAAAACAGCTCCGAGGGGGGAACAGGCTATGGACAACTTAGTTGAAATTT
This sequence comes from Photorhabdus laumondii subsp. laumondii, assembly GCF_003343245.1. Lineage (NCBI taxonomy): Bacteria > Pseudomonadati > Pseudomonadota > Gammaproteobacteria > Enterobacterales > Morganellaceae > Photorhabdus > Photorhabdus laumondii. The sequence continues at coordinate 430,390 of NZ_CP024901.1, forward strand.
TCTGTGATGTCGATGATTTTTGCCGTTTTTTCATCCCTCAATGGGAACAATTTTGTCTCGATAGCGGGCATCGTTTACGCCGCCGACAAGGTCATATGTATCCCAGTGAAATCATGACCATTTTGATCCTTTTTCATATGTCGCATTACCGTGATTTTAAACATTTTTATCTAGAACATATTTGGAAATATCACCATAAGGATTTTCCAACCTTGCTTAGCTATCCTCGTTTTGTCAGTGTGGCTCCTTCCGTTTTGGTGCCATTATGCAGCTATCTGACTCAATTAAAAGGGAAACCCACAGGCATTGCTTTTATTGATTCCACCCGTTTGAGTGTCTGCCATAACATTCGCATCCCTCGACATAAGGTCTTTGCGGGGATAGCAAAGCGCGGAAAAAATTCAATGGGCTGGTTTTACGGTTTCAAATTACACCTGGTTGTCAATCATCAGGGTGAAATTCTCGCGCTTAAAGTGACTCCGGGTAATGTGGATGATCGGGAACCTGTTCGTGAATTATCAAAAGAATTAACGGGTTCTCTTTACGGTGACAAAGGTTACCTCAGCCAGGAATTGGCGGACGATTTAGCTAAAACCGATGTCACTTTCATCACGAAAAAACGGCGTAACATGAAAGCGAGTATGCAAGCTGAGTGGGATAAGATAATGTTAAAAAAGCGTTTTATCATTGAAACGATTAATGGGCAATTAAAAACTCTTTCTCAAATAGAGCATTCCCGCCACCGAAGTATAAAAGGCTTTCTGTTGTGCGTTTTAGGTGGATTGATTGCTTACTGCCTTAAATTGAAGAAGCCATCACTGAAAGTTTTCTACTCAGAAGACGATTTTTCAATGACGGATTAAGCAGAATTCGGGTTAGTTATCTTGTATGGTGAATAACATACTGATATTTTCTGTGAAAGGGAAACGCCATTGTTCAGGATGAAAGGTAACTCTTCATGACAGCAAGCCTAATTTTTTCATTAACAACTTTTTTATTTATTTCTTCCATTACGCCGGGTCCAAACAACATGTTGTTGACTTCATCAGGCGCTAACTTCGGCTTTATCCGCTCTTTGGGGTTACTCTTTGGCGTTGTTCTGGGCATGCAGACGATTTTATATCTGGCGGCTTTCGGAATAGCCGCATTGTTGTTGGTCTATCCTGCTATTCACACGGTGATGAAAATTGCAGGTAGCCTCTATTTGCTGTGGCTGGCATGGAAAACAGCAACAGCCAGTTACCGACGTCTGGATACCAAAGATAGCGCTGTTATCAAGCCGGTGCGGTGGTATCAAGGTTGGTTATTGCAGTTTTTGAATCCGAAAGCCTGGCTGATGGGGTTGGGGGCGGTTGGCAGCTATAGTATTGCCGGTGATCATTACCTCTATTCCATCATCGTGATCAGCATCGTGGTGATGTTTATTAATTTCTTGTGCGGCATGGTGTGGGCGGGTTTTGGTTCATTGATAGGGACGTTACTCCGTAGTCGCAATGCTTGGTTTCTGTTCAATATTACGATGGGTATATTGACGGCAACCTGCGTGCCATTAATCTGGCTTGGGTAATTCATCAGTAAATTGTATTTTGGTTATAAAGAATATTTATTCATTCTTTTTGGCTTTGGACATCGGCTTTAAGCACCTCTATTTTTTTACTCCCGAAGATCAGAGTCAGTACAAAACCGCTGATATAAGCCACCACTAGCCCGGCAGCATACACTGCCATTCCGACAAAAATGCCATTGTTTGAGGTCATCAGTGGCAGTGCTACTAATCCAGATGGACCAAAAACCGTATTCAACCCAACAGGTAATCCTAAATAAGCTATTAAACCGATAAAGAAACCACCGGCGGCACCGCCTAAACAGGCGGTGATAAAGGGTTTAATCCGTGGAAGTGTGACTCCGTAAATCAACGGCTCACCGATGCCGAGCAAGCCTGGAATAATCGCGCCTTTTATCTGCGTGCGCAGCAGCGAGTCTTTTTTCGCTTTGACATACAGTGCCAGCGCTGCACCAACCTGCCCGCCGCCTGCCATTGCAAGAATTGGGAACAGAGAATTAAAGCCTTGAGCCTCCATGAGTGCGAAATAGACGGGAACAAACCCTTGATGAACACCAAACATAACAGCGAGTAAAAATAGCCCAGCCAATATCGCCGTGCCAAAAGGATTGCCGTTAAGGTGAAGGAATAACCATGACATGCCGCTAAATAGATAACTCCCCAGCGGCATGATAAAGATAAAGGCAATGGCTCCCATGATTAGCAGAGTAATAGCCGAAGTGAGGATCATATCCAGATTGTCTGGAATGATCTTACGAACTTGTCGTTCTACCCATGCTCCCAGAATAGCGGCAATAAGAACGCCGATAATATTGCCGCGTGGATCGATGCTATAACCAAAGAAAGTAGAAATACCGGAATAAAAACCGCTGGTGGCATCCGGGTTATAACTGAGTACAAACAGAGAAGCAATAATGGCACCGTTTATTCCCGAACCACCAAATGCTTTTTGCGCGTTATAACCGATCAGAATACTCAGAAAACTGAACATACCTTTACTGAAAACTTTCATATAGCCGATGATTTCAACCAAAATGGTATTAGGGTGTTCAACGCCCTGAATAGTTATCTGTTCAAGTAAAGTAGCAAAGCCGAGAAGCAGACCAACGGCAATAAAACCGGGGATCAGTGGGGTAAAAATGGTAGCGAATTTGGTCAGGAATTTGTGTACCGCACTGACTTGTTTCTCTTTAAGTTGCTTTTTATTAGCAGAAGCAATATTGGCTAAATGAGTGTCGCTTGGTTTCGATTGTGCTGTAGGAGTAGAAGAATTTAGCAATTCATTCATTATCTCAGCCGCCGCTTGGGCTTTTCCTGGCCCAAGCACAATTTGAAACTGATCGTCGCTCTCAATAATACCTAACACATTGGGGATCTGTTTTAACGCCACTTTATCCACCTGAGTACTGTCACGCAGTGTTAGTCGCAGACGGGTCATACAGTTGCCACATTGCGCCACATTATTTGCATTGCCGATAGCTTTAAGGATCTGGGCAATGACTGACTGGTTAATTTTCGCCATCTTCTTACTCCTTCTCAGCAGAGGAAGTCATTACCGAACGGCTGAGATCGTCGGTCGAATAAAACCGTGATGCTTTTTCAGTAAAGTCTTTGCTTGTTGAGCATTGATGCCAGCCAGAATCATCACAATGGCGGTTTTACAATGTCCATCACATTCAGCCAGTGCCTGCTCAGCTTGTTCACGATTACATTCGGTGGCGGCGATAACGATATTTTTCTGCCTTTCAACCAGCTTGGCATTGGTCGCTTCTACGTCCACCATCAGGTTGCTATAAACTTTACCTGTACGGATCATGGCACCGGTGGTCAGCATATTCAGAATGAGCTTTTGTGCTGTACCGGCTTTCATACGTGATGAACCTGTGACAATTTCTGGCCCAACTATCGGTGCAATAGCAATATCGGCGGCTTGTGTCATCGGGCTTTCCGGGTTGCAGCTAATACAGGCAACGGTCGCACCAACGGATTTCGCATACGTCATGGCACCCAAGACATAAGGTGTACGACCACTGGCGGCAATGCCAACCAATACATCTTTTGAGTTAAAGTGTAGCGCTTGAAGATCATTTGCGCCTAGTTGTTGGTTATCTTCTGCATTCTCAACCGCATGTAGAATGGCTTGATGCCCGCCGGCAATTAATCCAACCACTTGTTCCGGTTTGGTACCATAAGTGGGAGGACACTCACTGGCATCCAAAATCCCTAATCGGCCCGATGTACCGGCACCGATATAAATTAAACGACCTCCTTGACGAAATGCTTCGGCAATTTTGTCTACTGTTTCAGCGATTTTTGGCAAAGTTTGTTCTACAGCCAATGCGACTTTTTTATCTTCGTCATTAATTAGTTTTAACATTTCAAGGGTTGGCAAAGTATCAATGTTGGCACTGGCTGGATTACGACTTTCGGTAACCATATTGTTGAGATTGATTTTCATATTGTTTTCCTAAGGGAATATTCTGGAATTGATGATATACCCGTTATCCTTCAAGTTGCCTCTTTGTTGGCTGCACTCGCTCACCCCGGTCACATAGTTATCTATGCTCCCAGGGATTCACTCCCTTGCCGCCGCGATGCATCTTGAAATCCATAGGGTATAAAAAATCATTTATTCTTAAAATGTGATTATTATCACGGTGTTAATTATTTAAAATGTGTTGAGGATTAAGAATCTTTATATTCATAATAGTGATTCAATCAGTTAAAGCTGGCTTATTAATAAATTCTATCATCCCATATACTATAGGCAGATGTGCCGGCGGTTATGTGATTCCAGGATATGGATCTATATTTGAGAAAGACTTTTTCGTACGGCATCATTTCATTATCATTTATTGAATGCGGGTAGACGCAAGAAATGTCAACAACACTCGCTTCTGTTAATTTGACCTCATAGAAAAGTTCTAACTGCCCAGCGAAATTTGTTCTGTAAAAGAAGAAAATCGCATTCACTAGTTCATTTGAAGATATTGCGGATGCTAACAGCGGCGATGATTTATCGATTGGCTTGATAAATTGTACCGGGTGATGATCGACATTCTTTTGGCGAGTTATCGTGTGATTCAAATGCAATACCTGTATTTGATCTTCGTGCCCCTGTTGGTATCGGTTTCCTATTGAGTCTAGCGTTGAACAACCGGCAGAAATTAAACCTTGTTTCTTACCATTTAAAGATAAATAAATTATATGTGACATAAGTAATTACCAGACAAACTCTTTATTTAAATTACCTAAGACTGTATGTCTAGGCGGTGAAGGTACGACCTTAACACCAAAATATAAAAAAATTAACAGTTCAATATTGAATTTCTTTCTTAAAGGATAGAAACAGTATTTAATAGAGTTTGGAATTTTTTGCTCAATAATGTATTTATTACTTTTATCCTTAAACATCAGGCATTATTTTGTATTACTATACAGTAACTTAACTGTAGGCGTTCTGCGTTTGTTTAACATTTTGCTATTATATAGTCGACATGACTATTTTTTATGTAATATAGTGCTATCTTCGAATTCTTAATTGCTAATGGGGTTAGCCGTATGAACGATAGAGATAGGCAACAGTTATTACAACAGCTCACTGACGTATTAGTGAATAGCCCGTTAATTCCAGAAGAAAAATTGGCAATGATGATGATGCAGTGTTTTGAGTTATTGTTGTCAACTCAAGCCAGTGCGATCGACATGAAGATTTCAGATGGCCGTGTTCTTTCTCTCAAATTGGAAACTCCGGCGGTTAGACACTAATGTGATAATTATTGGTTTTAAGAAATGTGGAAAGGGTTTCACGATGACATATAAAAAATACAACCCCTCGCTGGAGGGCTATATGGGGGATTTCCTGAGAGGTCATGTTGGGGCTAACCAATTAAAACCTCAGCATGAATTCTTTGATGCCATTGGTCTCGAAAAGCAGTTAAGAGAGAATACAACCTATATTGCGCTGCTATCGTTAGATGAAGCGAAAGATGTGCTAGAAGATATTGACTCGCCAAAACCCAAAAGTCCATTTATAAAGAAAATATTTGAGATTACCGATCCCATATCACCCTATGCAGGTAACATTCATGATTCTTTTGATCTCTTTAATGTTATAGGGGAATTTAAAAGATTAGGGATTAAAGCAACAGAGTATGTGGGTAAGGATGGAAACAGATATATTAAAATATCAGGTTATGCGGGAGTTAGAAAGATCATCACTGCTTCAAGATACAAAGCTTCTAATATGAAGGTGATATCTATGGGGATTGGGCAGAAAGGATTAAATAGCGGCATAGTTAAAGGAATGAAGTTTAGTATATTCTTTTCTGCGGCTTATCGAACGGTTGAACTTATGTTTAAGGATGAATACACTCTGGCTGATTTTCTAGGTAATATTGCGGTAGATCTGGCTAAGACAGTAATAACAGCCTTTGTTTCTTGGACTATTGGGTCTTTGATGTTAGTTACATCTATTGCTGGTGCCAGTGTAGTTGGTGTTGCTATTATTGTGTTTTTTGTAGGTGTCGGTGTTACTGTTGCACTTGATTCTATAGATAAGAAATATAAAATTAGTGAAGCTGTTATTAATTTAATTAAAAAAGAAATGGAGAGAAAACCAAGAACTCCAGAAACTGGTCTCAATCAAATTTTTTATAATTGGGGGAGATATGTTAAATAATAAAATAATACGTATTATTTGCGCAATTTTAATATTAGCTTTAATGTCGTTTTCTATGTTTATAGTAAGTGAATATTTGATTTCGTTGGTTTTAATGGAGGATAAAATAACATTTTCAAGCAGTGTTTTTATGACATTTTTTTCTTTTCCTTTGGTTTTATATTATATAGTTTTTATTGTTTTTGTTAATGTGGTTGGTCGTTATCCAAAACATCATGATAGCTTTAACAAATATCTTTGTTTGATAGCTCTTGTTTCAATTGTTTTAAGTTTCCCCATATCTTTCTATGTGCATTATAAGTTAAAAAGTGATGGCTATTTAGTATGTCCAAGAATATCCTGGTCGTCGCCGAATACTTATGTGAAAGATATGAAGCTATGTGATTGATATGGTTGTATTTGATTTTTTTATAACTAGGGGTATTATGAGAAAAAAAACTATACATATCATCGTTGCCATTGCTATTTTTCTTTTAGCTTTATCTACTTTCTTCTTGACAGGGGAAAATATAATTTCTTTAATTGAAATGGATGAACAAATAACATTCTCAGGTGGTGTTGTTATAATATTTTTTTCTGCTCCTTTGATTTTATATTATATGGTTGCAGTTATTTTTGTCAGTATAACTGGTCGTCCTCCAAAACATCATGATGGTTTTGTTAACTGTTTTGGGACGATAGCTATTATTTCATTTTTTTTAGGCTTCCCTACATCTTTGTATGTGCATTATAAGTTAAAAAGTGATGACTATTTGGTATGTCCAAGAATATCCTGGTCGTCGCCGAATACTTATGTGAAAGATATTAAACTATGTGATTGATATTGTTGTTTTTGACTTCAATTAATTCCTTAAGAACTGGGGGAATTATGGAAAATAAAAAAAAGATTATACATATCACCGTTGCTGCTGCTACTTTTGTTTTAGTATCACTAGGGTTCTTTTTGACAGGAGAAAATCTGGTTTCTTTAGTTAATATGGATGAGAAAATAACATTCTCAAGTAGTGTTATTATTATGTTATTTTTTTCTCCTTTGATTTGGTATTGTATGGTTTCTATTATTCTTTCTAATATAACAAACCGTTGCCCAAAGTACCATGATAGTTTCATAAAATACTTTGGTTCGATAGCCATTATTTCACTTTTTTTAAGTTTTCCTACATCTTTGTATGTGAATTATAAACTGAGAAGTGAGAATTATTTAATATGCCAAAAGATATCTTTGACGTCGCCGAATACCTATGTAAAAGATATGAAGCTATGTGATTGATATTAGTCTTATTGGTGGATGGAGGAGAGGTTTTATTTAAAAGTGAGAATTAATAGTTATATTTTCAGAATGATGCTTACCTGCTATATTTCGCTATCCTATATAGTAGGAAATACATGTCATTAGGTGTATAGGAATTACTATAGGGAAAACAGCTAAAAATCGGGAAATTTCTTATCTTCTAACGAATTTAATTTAAGTGAATTACTTACCCATTTATCTTAGAGGGTAAGAAGGAATTATGGTATTAATAAAATCTATATTTATATTGATAACATTTTTATAATAAATTAATTGATCATCTTATAATTGTTGTTTAATCTCTATTTAATTAATTTCAGTTAAGTCTAAATAATTTAGTTCATTATTGAAATAATAACGTAAGAAAGTATGAAAGATAAACCTGAATGGTGGAGATATGGATATACGCAATCTCAAAGCTTTTATCGTGTTAGCTGAAACACTTAATTATCATAAGGCTTCTCAAATACTACATATTTCTCAACCTGCACTGACTAAGAAAGTTAATGCACTGGAAGCGGAATTTGGGGCTCTTTTGTTTTCCAGAGGACCAGGTGGTACCAGATTGACTGATTTTGGACAAAAAACCTTTGAGAATGCTCAGAAATTACTGGGTCATTTTGAGCAATTTCAGATTCAGGTTAATCATGATTTGCAAGATGATGCGCCACATTACCTTTATGTTAGCTCTTGTTTTCCTATTTATGATTCTGGAAAAATGGAAGAGCGGATTTTTCTAGGTAGGAAGGAAAAAGCTGTGCTGGTGCTAATTACTGGTCTGACATTTGAGCAGCAAATGAATCTATTAAACTCTGGTTTATTACATATCGCCATTGTTCCTCTACCATTGACTTCATCACTTATGCCTAGAAAGATTTTTACTGAAAAACTCGTTTACCTTTTTAAAAAAGGGAGTGATTGGTTTCGGCATTTTACAGAATTAAGTGCTGAAATGGCATCGTTGTATCAGCTTATTGACATGGATGAGAATGATATCCCAATTGATTTTATTGATGGTATTAACGCATTTTCTATTTATGATAATAGTATGAATTTAATGTTAAAAACGAATGATATTATGGTAATGATTGAACTAATAATTAAACGTAATGGTTTTTCATTAATTCCGGAAAAAGTTATTCGCTCAATTCCATCACAATATTTGGATTTATTAGAAGTGTTAAAAACCGATATGGAGATTGATTTTGGTATCTTATGGAGTCCAATTATCAATTATGAATTGATAAATGAAACGGAGTTATTCTCTTCACTGATTGATAATGTGTAAAAGAGGCAGATTGAAAGATAACGGGTATATTGTAATGTAGAAGAGGGGAATGTTTTTATTAATTATCTAACCTCTGGTTAAATAATAATGATTTTGTTGTGCCTGATAAATCTATCATTATTATGAGGGTAAATCAGGTGAATATGAGATTGATGATGCCCTGGGTAAATCCAAGGCATAAGGATGTCAAAATGGTTTATTTTTACTGGGGTTTAATCCCTTTCAGGTGATAGACCAAGACCGTAAACGGGGTTACCCCTTTCGGCATCGGTAAGTTGCCATACACGACCTTAGCTAAAGCATAGGCATCAACTTCGGCCTCTTCACCCAACAATGGAAGCGCCTCACGCACTACGGCGGGTATATCATCGTCAGCGGTAAGTGTCAGTGTCGGAATAGCGCTTAAAGTGGCACCATCAACAATCTGCTCAGACAAAGCTAGTGAAACCGGTGCATCCTGATCCTTAATAGGGTGACCTTTCTTGACCACAAAGTACACCAAGCCATTGACTTTCTTTGCTGGCTTGCGTCCGGCAGTTTTCTTCGCAATCAGTGCTTCTCCCATCTTAACCTTGGCATTTACCTGTTTTTGTAATTGCTCCGCAAAGGTCAGGTAATATTTATCCATATCACTGCGTTTAAGCTGCATGCGATTGCGTAATCCATCAGTTAATCCGGCAGTCACTCGAACAGGATCCAGAGATAACCCACTTTCTGCATAACTCGCCAGTGTCTCTTTTAGCCCCGAGGCCATCGCTTGGCCCACGACATAGTCACGCTTACGGTTATCGCTATCGAGCGGTACACTCACGGATTTACTGGCTTTTACCGCTCGATCATTGGCTTGCACTAGTTGATAACGAGTAGAAACCAATGCCGTCTCTAACTGCTCTCGAACAATGTCAGCTTCTCTGAACTGTTTACGCACGGCCTCTAACTGCGTTTGTGCTTCTTTGAACTGATGCTGCGTAGCTGTCAGTAGGGTCTGATGGTCACTTAACTGTTTTTGTAATGTATCCTTTTGCTTCTGCATTTCTATCCTGACTGATTGGTGGTCAGATAGCTGCTTACGGCTCTTCTCTAGTTCAGTCTGGGAAGACTTCAACTCGGCGATACTATCGGTCAGTTGTCTCTTAAGCTTACGATTCTCTGCACGCAATACTTTACGGGCTGCTGCTTCGCTACCACCGGACGAGGCCCCCATACCAACAAGAATGGATGTTCCAACCGCATGCTTTGATGCACTTCTGTTTGAAGATGACTCACCAGATTTGGACTGTTGCGCCATTAGGGTACTCAGACCATAATCAGAATTACTGGCGCTTTCCATCAAGCTATCCACCGAGGGCGTACCGCCAGGAGGTGTATAGTTTCCACTTTCTGCTGCACTTACAATATCAACCGTTCCCAAAAAACCAATTAATAACCAGGCACAGCGATGAAGATGCATTCGTATACAGCTCATTGTGCATCTACCTGATTAATTAATGCCAATGATAAGTCGTTTTTTATACGATAACACAAACTGGTAAGAGCATACTGATACTTAGGACGTACTAAATCATTGATATCCTCACTGATCCCGTTAGCCACCGCCAAATATTGACTACCCGTACGGGCAATGCGATCAAATTCGGCTTTGTAGCGTGTGTATTTAGTGCCGCTGAACTGCTTCAATGCCTCCAACTCGCGAGTACATTGTGCCAATTTACCGGAATTGTTGTCAGCAGAGGGCTGCACATTTCCGGTAAAACGACAATCACCGCCTCCAGATTCAGGGGGTAATGAAGAATGAACCAATGTCTTAGTGGTTGACGATGCTTTTATTTTACTTGATGTCGGCACTCTCTTTGGTGTGAGCTCTTGAGCACATCCTGTTAAAAGAAATGCGGCTGCTAATAGTAGGTAGAAATAACAACCATAAGGTACAATGCAGCGCCTTGTTATTTTCCAAACCTGCAACATCACACATATATGTTTAAGAACAAACAAGTTATTCACCTTATTACTCCCCAGCATCATTAGCATCAAAACTAATTAAAAGTCATAATCACAATAACATCTCCCGAATAGGCACCTGCATCAACTTTACCCAATGATTGAAGTCTGGATGAAAAGGAAAATGAATAGAGATTATTTCCACTTACCGTTATTGGAACACCATTCCAAGCATTTGAGCCATTGATATCCACATCGGAGTAAAGTGTTTTTTTAGGATTTAAATAAATAAACTTTTCACCCGTTGAGGATTTTGTATATAAAGTCAGGTTAGCTGGCAATGTGCACTGCACATTTCCTGTTATCGTTTTCTTATTCCCGTTGAGATTTTCCACCCCCAAATCACCATGATCAATAACAGGTGGCAAAAAAATATTGCAAGATTGATTAGTTGGTGGCAACCGACCACAAGTACTACCCGGCCACAGCTCCGCATCTGAAAATCCTAAAGTAGGTTGGTGTCTAATAAAAAACAATCCTATACACGTCGCATCAGTGGATATCAAACGGAAATCTGATCGATATGGCAACGGAAATGTTTTTTTGTAAGCCTCAGCTACCTCTTTCTTAGTCTTCAAGCGAGAGATTTCAATACAATGCTTCCCCTCAATACAACTACCATGCATCCCCGGCAGGCGATATCTATACTTCACATCTGGGCCAACATAACAAACACCAGAACCGTGACATGGATTTGGGTCTGTATCATTTTCATCCCAGGCGATTATTTCTTGAGTTGTACGCGGCGTCCTGTCATTATCTTCGCTCATTCCAATAGGCATAACAAAGGCTCCCGCATTTGCCTCTATAAATGGAACACCTGCCAATGCCATGAAAAAAACAAGATAGAAAAAGCCCCTCATATTCCCTCCATTTCACTCATAGTCCAACATAAACGTCGAAATAGCCGAGAACTTACCAAATACTATTGAGTGATTTCTGATAGCAGAAGGTTCCCCTTGCACGTAGGCTTTAAAGTCCAGCGTGGCATTGCCATTATTTAAACTATATTTTTTAACAGTCTTGTTTATCGAAATAGGTTCTCCAGCCAGAGACTCTATTCCAACCGCTGCCCCTGATGCTTGACTTCCCGGTTGAAAAGCCAAAAGCCCAGGAAGCTCATTATTTTCCTTACCTAGAAATTTTATATTCACCTCCCGAGCTCTTGTCACATCACAGTTTATGAGGTGAATTGAAAACGCTTTACTATGACTACGTTCATTTTGATAAAGGTGTTTTCCGAACACTGTATCGAAGTCCACGGTAATTGCATCATCTCCAGGCTGGATATTACAAGCTTCTCTAAGCACATTAACTTTTATACGAACAATGGATTCAAATTTATCCTTCGCATTACACACTGAGCTTATCGAAAGCAAGAGCAACAACGCTTTAAGAACATGTAATCGGTTACGCCGACACAAGGACGGTATCAGTCCATCTCGATCTGGCTTTAGGATGGTGTTCATACATGCCTCCTTTACTGAGCTACCCCAATTTCAGCAAACATCTCAACCGGGTTTACTACTTTTCACGGTACAAGTGCCACCACTACAACCAAACACTAATTTTGGCCGACCACCGAAATCATTGATGAAAATCAGTACAGGATTGTTACCCATTGCTGACGCACTGCCACCCAACACAGCACTGCCTTTTGGTGGGATCATCATCGGATTAAAACCGGATACCGCTGTTCCATTTAGGCTGGACGATGCTGATGCGATGGTCACGTAGTATGGCGTCGGATTGTTCACTACATAGCGATCCCCTTGTCGAGTCATCGTCAACTTCTCCTGATAAGGATTTTCGTAGTCCGTGCGGCCAACAGTAATAGCCTTTGGCCGATAAAACAGTTTGATACGTGTTTGCAGCGCAATCTGCAATGTGTTGGGTTTGTTGGACTTTGGCGGAATTTCCCGGAGGTTGAAATAGAACAGCGTCTCTTTATCCTGAGACAACATGTTGATGCCCTGAGTGACTTGCAACTTCACTTGGCTTTTGGCTCCCGGCTCTACTCTTTGAAGTGGCGGTAGTGCAGTCAGTGGAGTGTTAATCTTGTTGCCATGCTCGTCCTCAATCCAAGCCTGCGCAAGATAGGGCAACTCTTTATTCTGGTTACTGATACTAAGGCTCATTGATCTATCTTCCCCATTAAACACCGCGCGGGTGCGATCGAGGGCAATAGCTGCATTAGCTTGCTGAACAGCCAGAATACCGGCCAACATGACAGCAGAAGCCGCCGCGTTTTTTTTCATTGTCATACTCATGCGGTTGTACTTATCTTTAGGCAACATTTCCATTCATCCACCCCATACTTTTATTAATCTTCTGGAAAGAACCACCACCCTTGGCTGGAATCGAGTGCGAATGCGCAAATATGGTTGATATCACGGCTATACCCGTCATCTTTCAAGTTGCCTCTTTGTTGGCTGCACTCACTCACCCCGGTCACATAGTTATCTATGCTCCCAGGGATTCGCTCCCTTGCCGTCGCGATGCATCTTGAAATCCATAGGGTATAAATCTAATCTCGCAGCACATACTTACGCGGCTTACGGTTCTCCACACCTGAATTACCCATCCAGTTTGTCTTAACTCACCTGCCATTTTCGCCGCCGATCCTCGCTACGTTACCTGTGTTGGCTGGTGTAACAACTGTCTCTACAGCGTCACTACCATCATTCCCTTTAACACGCCGACAAGGTAACAACAGATTATTCATCAAGTTGGCTAGAAGAGATTGCGGTAATGTGATGAGACACTGTATGCGACCATCCCAATGCACACTCATGTTCTCGCCTGGATTAATGCCGGTTAACCACACACTTCCTTCATCATTCACGATGCCAGTTTGCATTTCACGTTCGTTCATCACGATAGCGCCGAATGGAGGAGCCGTACCGTCTGTCAATTTAATAATGGCCATCGCCTTCTCGCCGGCGATCATCCCAAACTTGCGATAACCAATAGCGCCTTCCGTTAGCGTGCCTTGTACCACCGAGCGAGTTGCATCCACGTTATCCGCCAGTTGGTTCACGTCCACATTAACGCTGCTGCGGTAGTAACTGTTGATATCACTCACCACCGCTTTACCAAAAATGTTGGTATGGGTCACACTGCCATAACCGCGTATTGGTACACCACCAATCCCATCAGCGTCGATCATCATGCGTGTTCCCCCTATCATGTTGATACGGTGTAGCGCAGCGCCATCTGCCGTTGCCGTCATTCCCCCCTGAAGTGACAGCCCCATAGCGCTATATTCACTTCCACGGAAATTGGCATTCGCTGTCAACTTAGCTATATCCCCCTCATGGGTGAAGTAACCACTGCCAATACTACGCCCACCCTGACCGTTACCGACATTAATCCGATATGCATTGTTGTCATCGATACGGTCATAGTAGCCCACAGTATTACTACTATTACGGCTAAGCTGACCGTCATAGGTTATTGTGCTATTTTCACCCCACGGTACAGCCATACTCAGATACAAACCGTCATCATTAGTGCCGTTGTACTGAGTCCGATATGCCGTTAGGCTCAGGCTGATGTTTTTAAAGCGTCCAATGTCGAAATAACGTGATAGTGACAGGTTATAAGTATCGTTGTTCGGACGGTCCCAATAGGTCTGATGGCCGTAGTTCAGATAAACACTAAGCCCCAATTCCTTAAACTGCTTGTTAAACGTGATGGTATAGAACTCTTTACCTCTGCCATTATTGACACCGTAATAACGCGCCTCTAAATACTGTGACATGCTCATGAAGTTACGTTCTGAGAAACGGTAACCTGCAAATGTTATCTGGCTGTCGTATTCGTCAAAGCGTTTAGAATAGCTAACCCGATACGAACCTCCATGTTTGGTGTCATCATGCAGAAGCTGAGCTCGCGACTGCGTTATATCAAATGACAATGCACCAAACGCCAGCAAGTCACGGCCGATACCGATAGCCAGAGCGTTATAGCCCCTAGCCAGCAAAGCGCCTCCGTACAGCGACCAACCGTTGTTCACCCCCCAAGAGAATTCTCCGGTTGCAAAGCCCGGCCCTTTACTGCGATGCTTAATATCTGATGGCTTACCGGCGGCAATTTTGTAACGAACCATACCCGGACGTGTCAGATAGGGGACATTAGCGGTATTCACCTGAAAGGTCTGTACGCTGCCATCCTGCTCCTGTACCTTCACATCCAGCTTGCCATTCACCGCAGTATTCAGATCCTGAATACTGAAAGGGCCTGCTGCCACCTGAGTTTCATAAATCACACGCCCTTGCTGACTGATGGTCACCTTGGCGTTAGTCTTCGCCACCCCTGTCACTTCCGGCGCATAACCGCGCAGGTTCGGTGGCAGCATGTTGTCGTCCGATATCAGACTGGCTCCGATGTAACGGAAACTGTCAAACATCCCAGAGTTGAGGTAGTCTTCCGCCAACGTCAGCTTGGCACGCAGAGCGGCTATCACACGGTAGGCGTAATAGCGGCTCCACTCCCAGCTTTGCTGGGCACTTCCTACCTGTCCCGTAGTATGGCTGTACTGCACTTGCCAATCAGCCCGCAGACGCCAAGGTCCCAAGTTGGCCCCAGCTGTTCCGTTACCACTTAAAGATTGCGCTTGGCTGCCTGCGCCTGACTGATTTGTCACCTGTGCATTGACGCTGTAGTCAAACAACATACCGGAGATCCCATTATCCCAACGTGACGGCGGATCCCAGTTTTCTACGGTATATTCTAAGTAAGCCTGCGGCATGCTGATGTATAGTGCCCCAGCGCCCAAGTCACCTCGAACTTCCATACCTTTCAGAGAAGCTATTTCTAGGCATTGGCCGTTATACCACCAAGTAAGCTGACGGATTGCATCCGCTTTAAGCCCCAGTTGATCAACCATCTTCGGCGTCAGGCACGCTTCACTGCCTTTTGGATCATGATCAGGAGCAATGAACTGCACTGTCTGCTCGGGCAATTCGTTTTTATTCAAGCGTAATACCATCTGGTAGCTACCTTGCATAATGTAGCCAGCATGGGAAAACTGACTTAAGTCAATACGCGCCCGATCCTTGACATCAAGAACATCCGTGTTGAATTCCACCCTATCGGCAGCCTTGACCACCTGCACGCGACAAAGAGCCAACAAGATACACAGTGCCACCGAGCTATCCCTCGCTCCACAAAGTAACGATGGCATGATGGGTCCTTTCATCAGAAATAATCCAGTTTGAAACGTATCATGGTGTGGAGGACCTCGGCGCGTAACACTTGGTGAGCTGTTACCAGACGTAAAGTATAATCCAGCCGCATTGAGCCTATTTGCAGATCCTCTACAGGCATGGGTTTGCCCGGCGCGACTACCGCTCCTGTACTGTCCGATATCTGTAATCCCACACCACTCGCCTCGCCATTTATGCTAAATAGGTCGTTACGAGCAGCCGCACCATCAAAAGTCACTTGAAAGTATGACCTGCTCAGGCGATTCAGTAATACGGGAGCCAACAGGCAATTAATCAACTGTATACTTAAAAGCCGTACCGGCCCGTGACCACTGCGGATAATTTGTCCGACCAAAATAGATGATATGTCGATGGTCTGATCTTGATTGCCCAAAGCAATTGTACAGGGTGTATCAATGATGGAGCCTTGCATGTTGACGCGGCCGTGCTCTTGGTTGATAGCGGTTGCCATAAATGACAATATCAGACTGGTTAGCACTAACAACGTCAGCAGGGAAGGTAACATCTTAGAACAGGTTGGACGGCTAAGAAGAGTCATCTCGCTCTCCAAAATTTGGTTTACCGGCAAATTCATTTCCCTAATCTTGTAGGGACCCCTCTTTCCCGCTGTTTCCCCTGTCAGCCTGAAGGCTAGGCAACCGCGGGAAAGAGAAACAGATAGACTTTCCAACGCACAGAAAGGCTTCTTTCAACACCTTTATTGGTAAGTCAGAGTGAAGTTAGCCACAGCGGTGAAATCACCAGGAACGATAGTCGTAGAAGCCCCGTCACCTTGTAAGAAAGCAGCGAAGCGCATGGTAGAGTCGGAATCATCGGTGATGATTGTGGGTGAGCTCGGTTGTCCTAGTTTGATCAGCTTGGCGTTATCGTTGGTGATACCAATAGCCGCACCAGAGGCCGAACCAACAATTGCCAGTAGGTCCTTATTCACAGCAGAGGGTGTCCCAGAGAAAGTCGCCGTTACAGTCCTCTTTTCCAAGCCGTTAGCATCACAGTCTAGTAAACGGATATTAAAAGGAACCGGGGTGGACTTACCGCCTCCTGCCAGTGCTTTGTTGGAAATCTGCCCCAGTTTCACAGTCTGATCGTCATCACCGGGGTGGATTGAACAAGGCGCATCGATAATAGAACCTTCAAAAGTCACTTTTCCGTGGCCTTGGTTAGTACTTTTAGTTTTGGGGGAAGGCTCGGGGGCCGCATTGACAGAACCTGCTGCTAGGGTTGCACCCAATCCGAGAACCATAACCAATTTATTCAATTTCATGTGAGTTAATTCCTTAACTTAAGGATAAGATACCCATAACCATACAAAAGTAGCAGTGTAGGATTTCAACTCCTACACCAGATATCCAATGCAAAAAGGGTCTTAAAATCTCATATCAACATTTTTTAAAACCAAACAAAATGCACCAAACTGTTTTGTTTAGTTATAAATACTAAAATGTATAATATTTTGGAATTAATATCCAAAAATCGACATTAATTTAAATTTATAAACTTTCCAATTGATTGATCTCTGATCAAGCTCAAACAAACCAACTAATTTTTTATAAAATAATATTGATAAAATATTAAAAGTCATAAAAAGATATTAAAAAAACCATATATTACAAATGGTTAAATGTTGTCAGTCTGGAGAGGTACAATAGTTGACTTAGGTGATAGTTTTGTGTAAAACTATTCACAGTTTGGTGCATTCTGTTTAGTTTTTTGTTGTAAAATAGTTTCTTAATTTTTAATAAAAATTCTACATCCTGATATTTTCTATCAAAAAATCACTGTTCAATGATATATATAATTTTATATTTACATATAAAAAATATTTGTTTCTTTCTTATGATAAATAAATGGAATTTTAGATCAGTAATTCCATAAAATCTCTATTAATTGATATAGTTATTTAGATTAATATTCTCTATCGGTAACTATCTGCCCAAATCTCACAGGAATTATTTTCATGAAGAAACGTAAGTTCTTAACCAGACATGAAATTGATGCGATTTTAGAAAAAGCACGTCAGGGGCGTCATGCTGAGCGGGATTATTGCATGCTACTCATGTGTTTTATTCATGGATTTAGAGTTAGTGAGCTATGTAATCTGACACTATCCGATCTTGATCTTAGCTCGGAAATTATTCACGTAAGGCGATTAAAAGGAGGACTATCAACAACACATCCATTGGTGCCTGAAGAACTTAATGCGTTAAATCAATGGATTAATATCCGTAAGAGCTGGAGAGAATCAGACACATCGTGGGTTTTTTTATCACAAAAATCAGGTGCGATTTCACGCTATCAGGTTTATAGTTTGTTAAAACGTTATGGCAGGCAAGCATTAGTCGATATTTCACCTCATCCACATATGTTAAGACATGCCTGCGGCTATGCTCTTGCTGATTTGGGAAGAGATACACGTCTTATTCAGGATTATCTCGGTCACCGCAATATATCCCACACTGTTATTTACACAGCAAGCAATGTAAAACGGTTCTCCAATATATGGGAAATTCCTTCAAAAGGATTCAGTTAATACCCTCTTTTTATAAAATATGTTGTGATATGAGAAATTTTTTCTCTTATTACAAAAAATGTCATCTGATGATAAGAAATCCTCATTAATGTTGAGCTAATGAGGATTTTTCATTATTCAATGATAATTATGAATATCATTGAATGCTGATTTTTTGATTTATTAGGGGGTAATACATGACGTTATTAAATAACAATGTGAATTTTAACTGATATCCAAGGATTAATTGAAATTATCTTGAATTTTTGACTCAATGACAGATTCACTTATCGAAAAATAAAGCGGATTGTTTTTTCCGCTTTATTTTTTATTGAATGATAATTTGTAAAATCATTTATCCTTCAAACTCTTGTGTTATTTTTTCAAGCTGTTCTTGAATTTCCATCCATGCTAATTCAATTTCTTCCAATTTTAATTTGGTCTGATTTTGTTTTTGCAGATATTCAGTTAATTCGACTTTACGGCTGCTATCATAGATAGCGCTGTCTAAAAGTTGATTTTCGAGTGCAACCAATTCGCCACCCAGTTTCTCCATCTGTTTTTCAAAATTAGCCAGTTGCTTACGCAAGGGTTGCGTTTGGTTACGGAAGTCAGCTTGACGCCGTTTTTGATCTTTTCTTTCCTGAGCACTTTGGCTGGATGTCTCTTTTTCCTTATCGTTGTTTTCACGTATTTGCTGATTTTGTTGACGTTGTTGATCTATCAGCCATTGTTGATAATCTTCTAAATCGCCGTTGAATGATTCTACCCGGCCATCATGAACCAGATACAACTCATCGGTTGTTGAACGTAATAGATGTCGGTCGTGAGAAACCACAACCAATGCACCGTCAAAGTCGATCAAAGCTTCTGTCAGTGCCTGACGCATATCCAGGTCGAGGTGGTTCGTTGGTTCATCGAGTAACAGGAGGTTAGGGCGTTGCCAGACCATCAATGCCAAAACCAAACGTGCTTTTTCTCCCCCGGAAAAACGCCCACTTGGGTCAGTCACTTGATCACCTTTGAAACCAAAGCCGCCCAGATAATCTCTAAGTTGTTGTTCTGTTTCCTGTTGCGCAATGCGGACTAAATGCTGTAATGGTGATTCATCAGCACGTAAATATTCCAGTTGATGCTGGGCGAAATATCCCAGTTTAATCCCTTTAGCTAATTCTACCGTTCCACTCTGAGATTGCAGTTCGCCAGCCAGTAGTTTAATTAACGTGGATTTACCCGCACCATTACGGCCAAGCAGGCCAATGCGGGAGCCGGGAACCAGATTCAGTTTGATGGAATTTAAAACGGTCCGTTCGCCATAGCCTGCGCTGACTTTTTCCATTTTCAGGAGTGGGTTTGGCAGACTTTCCGGTTTACGGAAACTGAAATGAAATGGGTTATCAACATGGGCAGGAGCGATTAATTCCATCCGCTCTAACATCTTGATACGGCTCTGAGCTTGTTTGGCTTTGCTGGCCTTGGCACGGAAACGGTCAATATAACTTTGCAGATGGGCAACTTTCTCTTGCTGACTTTTATAAAGGGCCTGTTGTTGCGCCAGTTTGGTGGCGCGCTGGCGTTCGAAAGATGAGTAGTTGCCACTGTACTCAAATAGGGATTGTTGTTCTATATGGAGGATCTTATCGGCAATCGGGTCAAGAAAATCCCGATCATGGGAGATAAGGATTAATGTTCCGGGGTAGCTTTTCAGCCATTTTTCCAACCAGATAACCGCATCCAGATCAAGATGGTTAGTCGGTTCATCAAGCAACAGTAAATCAGAACGGCAGAGTAGTGCCTGAGCCAGATTGAGGCGCATGCGCCATCCGCCGGAAAATGCACGTACAGGTTGATCAAGTTGCTCTTGAGAGAAACCTAAACCGTGCAGTAGACTTGATGCTCTTGAACGGATCGTCCAGGCTTGAATCGTGTCTAATTGACCATGCAGATGAGCAATCAGATTACCTTCATTTTTTTCATTGGCTATCCGCAGTTGTTGTTCCAGTTGACGGAATTCACGATCACCATCAATGACATATTCCAGAGCGGGTATTTCCAGTGCTGGCGTTTCCTGATTCACCCAAGAAAGTGCCCAGTTACTGGGAAAAGTGAATGTGCCTGTTTCAGCCTGAAGCTCATTTTTTAATAGTGCAAGTAGGGTAGATTTACCACAGCCATTTTTCCCTACCAGACCAACTTTCTGCCCGGGATTGATAGTGGCGCTGGCATTGTCCAGCAGAACACGAGTTCCGCGACGAATTTGTAATGAAGAGAAAACAATCATAAGTATCGTTTGTATAGAATATGTTAAATTAGCAATAACAGATAGTAAGCGTTTTATTTTATAACGTTCGTATGCATGGTAACGGAAAATACGTGTTCTGACACGTTCTTGAGGAGGGAACGATGTTACAGCCGCCTAAAGTCCTGCTGCTGTATTGATGTGGCTCACATATCTCGTATAAAAGAGGCACGACGGGAACTGGAAGAGCTATTCGAACGAGAAATGCTGAGTGAACGTCGTCAACCGGATGGTTGGAATGAGTATGAATACATGAATAATAGCGGAGCAAATCATGTCAGTAAGCCGTAAGAGATTTATTGCCGGTGCTGTCTGTCCAGAATGTCACTCTCAGGACACGCTGGCAATGTGGCAAGAAGATCAGGTGGATGTGGTGGAATGTGTCCATTGTGGTCACCAACAACGCCAGACTGATGAGAAAGTGAGCTCTCATGTCAGAAAGCAGGAGCAGGTTATTGGTATTTTTACCCCACAGTAATTATGTGAATATTAGCGCGAGTGAGTACAGAGACTGAAAATTCCGCTACAATTGGTAAAAATTTTTAGACCCACGGGTAGGAGATGTCATGAAAGTAGCAAAAGACTTGGTAGTCAGCCTGGCTTATCAAGTAAGAACGGAAGATGGTGTTTTAGTTGATGAGTCACCGGCGAGTGCGCCGTTGGACTATCTGCATGGCCGTGGTTCACTGATCAGCGGTTTGGAAAAGGCGCTAGAAGGCCGTGAGGCGGGTGAGAGTTTTGATGTCAGCGTACAGGCTGATGATGCCTATGGTCAGTATGATGACAATCTGGTTCAGCGTGTGCCAAAAGATGTCTTTGTTGGTGTTGATGAACTGGAAGTTGGCATGCGTTTCCTGGCTGATACCGATATGGGGCCAGTACCCGTAGAAATTACAGCAGTTGAAGGTGAGCATGTTGTGGTTGATGGTAACCATATGCTGGCGGGTCAGAATCTGAAATTCAATGTTGAAGTCATTGCCATTCGTGAAGCGACCGAAGAAGAGCTGGCTCATGGCCATGTTCATGGTGCTCATGGTCACGAACATGGTGAGGGGTGCTGTGGTGGTCACGGCGATGACGACAGTCATCATCACCATAATGAAGGACACGGATGCTGCGGTGGCGGTGGTTGCCACTGATAAGCTGAAGCGGATAGTGGGCTTTTAATATTTAAAAAAAGCGGGGCAAGTTTGGAATAGTTAGTTTCAGCGCTTGCCCTAATTTATTGTAATTTAATGTCTTTTCTAGTAATGAGGCGGAGGTGTTTCCTCAGATTGTGAAGCGATCATTGAGGGTTGAGTGGCTTTCAATCGTTCTGTCATCAACCGCAAATGCTCTCTTAATTTAGTGATCTCCATTTGCTGTTCAGTCACTACCTGATTTAATTCTTCGATAGTTCTTTCTTGAAAGGCCATTCGACTTTCCAAACACTCAAGCCGTTGCTCAAATTTTGACAGATCCATGATTTTCTCCCGTTTCAGGTCCTGTATTGCCTGTGTTAGATGCCTCATATTAATTAAGAGTAGCCTACTATGCCCAGAATATTCTGTGAAATGCGGTTGTTATGAAACCTCTAGTCATTTATGTTGTCCTAATAAGTTTGGGGCACTAAAAAACGGCAAATATTGTGTTGTGCTCCTGTAGACGGTTATAGTGACTTGATTGCATAACTTTTGCTGACGGTAAAATCCCCCAAAGCTATTGGAGAAACAGATGAAATCATTGTTTAAAGTTACCCTGCTTGCTACCACATTAGCGATGGCTTTCAGCGCCCCTCAGGTGTTGGCGGCTAAAGCAGATAGCCAGAGTAGTACAGAATTGAACAGCGCATTTAAAACAGAAGATCAGCAAAATGCTTATGCTCTGGGCGCATCTTTAGGGCGTTATATGCAAAACACCCTGAAAGAACAGAAATCTCTGGGTATCCCATTGGATAAAGATCAATTGTTATCGGGTGTGCAGGATGCTTTCAATAATAAGAGCAAACTGACTGACAGCGAAATTGAAAATACGCTGCGTGCGTTTGAAGGTAAAGTGAAGTCTGCTGCTGAAGCTAAGATGGAAAAAGAAGCCAGCGAGAATGAAGCTAAAGGCGTTAAATATCGTGAAGAATTTGCTAAGGAAAAGGGTGTCGTTAAGAGTAAAACCGGCCTTTTGTATAAAATAGAGAAGGAAGGCAGTGGTAAGAAGCCTGTGGCAAGCGACACGGTAGTTGTGAACTACCGGGGGACATTGATTGACGGTAAAGAGTTCGATAGTTCCTATAAGCGTAATGAACCCCTTTCTATTCGCCTGGATAGCGTTATCCCAGGTTGGACAGAAGGTTTACAGAATGTGAAAAAAGGCGGAAAAATTAAACTGGTTATTCCACCAGAGCTGGCCTATGGTAAAGCGGATCTGCCGGGTATTCCTGCAAATTCGACACTAGTATTTGATATTGAGCTGCTGGATGTTAAAGCGGAGACCAAAGCTAAGTAAGCTATTTAGCTGTTCGCTAAATATCTTTGATCAATACGGATAAAACCGTTGGTAGAGATTCTGTCAACGGTTTTTTGTTACTGAAAGCTGTGATAGAGCCCAAATGTCTGAGTAGCAATGGCTTGACGATAATGTCATGTGGTTTTAACGTCAATATTTCATGTGGATGCAAAGATCTTTGATTGAGATCTCTGTTAATCTGCAATAATTGAATTTTCACAAGAAATTTTTATAGGTTTATCACGTTGTGTTTTTAGCAAGACGTTGTCTGCGATTGAAGGATGGTGTATTTAATGTCTAACCCGTTATTATCTGGTGATATCAGTGATGTCGATTTACTGGAAAACCAACCGTTTACTGAAACGGATCACGAAATTTTAAAGTCTTATGAAGCCGCAGTTGATGGCTTGGCTATGCTAATTGGTGGGCATTGCGAGATTGTCCTTCATTCATTGGAAGATCTTAAATGTTCAGCTGTCAGAATAGCCAACGGAGAACATACAGGTCGTAAGATAGGTTCACCTATCACTGATCTTGCATTGCGTATGTTACATGACATTACAGACGAAGACTGTAGTGCATCCAAAGCCTATTTTACCCGAGCGAAAAGCGGTTCATTGATGAAGTCAGTCACAATTGCGATCCGCAACCGGAACCGCCGAGTGATCGGCCTCTTGTGCATTAATATGAATCTCGATGTCCCTTTCTCTGAAATTATTCAGACATTTATTCCAGAGGAAACACATGATGTCGCTCCAAATGTAAATTTTGCCTCATCTGTGGATGATTTGGTTGCGCAAACGCTTGAATATACTATCGAAGAAGTCAATATTGATCGCAGTGTATCCAATAATGCCAAGAACAGACAGGTGGTTCTAAATCTCTATGAGAAAGGCATTTTTGATATTAAAGATGCAATCAATCAGGTTGCTGAGCGTTTAAATATTTCTAAGCATACTGTTTACCTCTATATTCGCCAGTTTAAAAATGGTGAATGTTTAGGGCCTGAGCGGTAATGTCTTCGCTGTCTTATTGTCTGCTGGTTACGGGGCCCGCATATGGTACCCAACAAGCCAGCAGTGCTTACCAATTCGCGCAAGCCTTGATTACGATGGGGCATAAACTTAATACCGTATTTTTTTATCGGGAAGGGGTTTATAACGGCAATCAATTGACCTCACCAGCCAGTGATGAGTTTGATTTGGTTAGCGCATGGCAGATGATGGCAACAGAGCATCGGTTTAGCATGCACATTTGTATTGCCGCTGCCCTTCGCCGTGGTGTTATTGATGCTCAGCAGGCGAGTGAGTTGAATTTACCGGTAGCAAACCTCGCGGAAGGGTTTGAATTAAGTGGATTGGGCACACTAGCTGAAGCTATGTTGATTTGCGACCGTGTGGTGCAATTCTAAGAGGCAAAAATGAAAAAAATTGCTTTTATCTTTACTAAAACACCCCATGGTGATGCAGGGGGTCGAGAAGGTTTAGATGCATTGCTGGCCACTTCGGCATTAACAGAAAAGGTAGGGGTATTTTTTATTTCTGACGGTGTACTTCAACTACTACCCAATCAGCAGCCTGACAGAATTCTCGCCAGAAACTATATCGCTACTTTTAAGGTGTTGCCTTTGTACGATATTGAAGAATGTTATTTGTGCCAGGAAGATCTTGTTATGCGTGGATTAAGCTCAGTCAATCATTTTGTTCTGGATGCGAAAGTGATACCCGCAGAAACGATCCGTGAGAAACTGGTTGACTATGATGTTGTGCTGACATTCTGAGCTATTGGAAGGACAATGAGATGCTATATACTGTTGGCCGATCGCCTTATCAATGTGATTTCAATGTGATATCCAAGCTGCTTGCCCGTGGTGATGACATCTTGTTTATTCAGGATGGTGTGCTGGCAGGTATTGAGGGTAATTGCTATCTGTCGGCGTTGATCAGTTGTGGTGCTGCCTTGTATGCACTGAAAGAAGATATTGAGGCGCGGGGATTGGACGATCAGGTTTCAGACAAAGTGCAAGTGATCGACTATACTGACTTTGTTAACCTGACGGTAAAACACCATCAACAATTCGCTTGGTAGTTGAGAAAAAGCTGTATATTTCTTGACACCTTGGCGAGTCAGCCATAAAATTCCGCGTCCTCGTGTTTTGCCGTTAGGGCAGACAAGAGATTTAATCCGTGTTTACGAAGCAAAAAAACCAGGAGTTTTTTTAATAATGGCAACTATTAACCAGCTGGTGCGCAAACCCCGTAGCATGAAGGTTGCAAAAAGCAACGTTCCTGCTCTGGAAGCTTGCCCGCAGAAGCGTGGCGTATGTACTCGCGTATATACCACCACCCCTAAAAAACCAAACTCTGCACTGCGTAAAGTATGTCGTGTGCGTTTGACTAACGGTTACGAAGTTTCTTCTTACATCGGTGGTGAAGGCCACAACTTGCAAGAACACTCCGTAATTCTGATCCGTGGCGGTCGTGTTAAAGACTTGCCAGGTGTGCGTTACCACACTGTTCGCGGTGCACTGGACTGTTCCGGTGTTAAAGACCGTAAACAAGGTCGTTCTAAGTACGGTGTGAAGAAGCCAAAAGCTTAATGGTACTCCGTTAAGTAAGGCCAAACATTATTTACCTTAATGTCAAAATAAACTCGTAGAGTTTTGGACAACCCTGAATTCGAAACGGAGTATTTCCATGCCACGTCGTCGTGTAATTGGTCAGCGTAAAATTTTGCCAGATCCAAAGTTTGGATCTGAATTACTGGCCAAATTCGTCAATATCCTGATGGTAGATGGTAAAAAATCTACTGCGGAAGCAATTGTATATAGTGCGCTTGAGACCCTGGCTCAGCGTTCTGGTAAAGAGCACCTGGAAGCATTTGAACTTGCATTAGATAATGTGCGTCCAACCGTGGAAGTTAAGTCCCGCCGTGTTGGTGGTTCTACTTATCAGGTACCAGTTGAAGTTCGTCCGGTTCGTCGCAATGCGTTAGCAATGCGTTGGATCGTTGAAGCTGCTCGTAAACGCGGTGATAAATCTATGGCCCTGCGCCTGGCGAACGAATTATCTGATGCAGCCGAAAATAAAGGCACTGCTGTTAAGAAACGTGAAGACGTTCACCGTATGGCAGAAGCTAACAAGGCGTTCGCACACTACCGTTGGTAATCCCATCGTAGTGATGATGCCCTGGGTGGCTGTTCTGCCACCCAGATTTACATTGAACGTCCTAGGAATAGAGGAATCAAATGGCTCGTACAACACCCATTGCACGCTACCGTAACATCGGTATCAGTGCACACATCGACGCCGGTAAAACCACCACTACCGAACGTATTCTGTTCTACACTGGTGTAAACCATAAGATCGGTGAAGTTCATGATGGCGCTGCTACTATGGACTGGATGGAACAGGAGCAGGAGCGTGGTATTACCATCACCTCCGCAGCAACAACTGCTTTCTGGTCAGGTATGGCTAAGCAGTTTGATGCGCATCGTATCAACATCATCGACACCCCAGGGCACGTTGACTTCACCATCGAAGTAGAACGTTCCATGCGTGTTCTTGATGGTGCCGTAATGGTTTATTGTGCGGTTGGTGGTGTTCAGCCACAGTCCGAAACCGTATGGCGTCAAGCAAATAAATATAGAGTTCCACGTATCGCGTTCGTTAACAAAATGGACCGTATGGGAGCGAATTTCTTACGCGTTGTTGAGCAGCTCAAAACTCGCTTGGCGGCAAACCCAGTACCTCTGCAATTAGCCATTGGTGCAGAAGATGCGTTCACCGGTGTTGTTGACTTGGTGAAAATGAAAGCCATCAACTGGAACGATGAAGATCAGGGAACCACCTTCACTTACGAAGATATCCCAGCTGATATGCAGGATCTGGCGGAAGAATGGCGTAGCAATTTGATTGAAGCCGCTGCGGAAGCATCAGAAGAACTGATGGAAAAATACCTTGGCGGTGAAGAACTGACTGAAGAAGAGATCAAAGCTGGTCTGCGTCATCGTGTTCTGACTAACGAAATCATCCTGGTTACCTGTGGTTCTGCATTTAAGAACAAAGGTGTTCAGGCAATGCTGGATGCAGTTATTGAGTACCTGCCAGCACCAACGGATGTTGAATCCATTAAAGGTATTCTGCCAGACGGTAAAGATACGTCAGCAGAGCGTCATTCTGACGACAACGAACCATTTTCGGCACTGGCGTTTAAAATCGCTACTGACCCGTTCGTTGGTAACTTGACCTTCTTCCGTGTCTACTCTGGTGTGGTTAACTCCGGTGATACCGTTCTTAACCCAGTGAAAGACAGAAAAGAGCGTTTTGGCCGTATCGTTCAGATGCATGCTAATAAACGTGAAGAAATTAAAGAAGTTCGTGCAGGTGACATCGCTGCTGCGATTGGCCTGAAAGATGTGACTACCGGTGATACGCTGTGTGATATCAACGCACCAATTATCCTGGAGCGTATGGAATTCCCAGAGCCAGTCATCTCTGTTGCTATCGAGCCAAAAACTAAAGCTGACCAGGAAAAAATGGGTATCGCTTTAGGTCGTCTGGCTCAAGAAGACCCATCATTCCGCGTGTCTACCGATGAAGAGTCTGGTCAGACTATTATTGCCGGTATGGGTGAGCTTCACTTGGATGTTCTGGTTGACCGTATGCGTCGTGAGTTCAAAGTTGAAGCGAACGTCGGTAAGCCTCAGGTTGCTTACCGTGAAACCATCCGTTCTACTGTTGAACAAGAAGGTAAATTTGTTCGTCAGTCTGGTGGTCGTGGTCAGTTTGGTCACGTATGGCTGCGTATTGAGCCAATGGAACCAGGTGGCGTAGGCTATGAATTTGCCAACGAAATCGTTGGTGGTGTTGTTCCTAAAGAATATATCCCAGCAGTAGATAAGGGTATTCAGGAACAAATGAAAAATGGTGTTCTGGCCGGTTACCCGATTGTTGACGTTAAAGTGGCACTGTTCGATGGTTCTTACCACGAAGTGGACTCTTCTGAAATGGCGTTCAAAATCGCAGGTTCTATGGGCTTCAAAGAAGGCTTTATGAAGGCGAAACCAGCTCTGCTGGAGCCTATCATGAAAGTTGAAGTTGAAACACCAGAAGATTACATGGGTGACGTTATCGGTGACCTAAACCGCCGCCGTGGTATGATTGATGGTATGGAAGATATGACTACCGGTAAAATCGTACGTGCTCAGGTACCATTATCTGAAATGTTTGGTTATGCTACTGACCTGCGTTCTCAGACCCAAGGTCGTGCTTCTTACTCCATGGAGTTCCTGAAGTACAATGAAGCGCCGAGCAACGTCGCTCAGGCTATTATCGAAGCTCGTAAAGCTAAATAAGCTTTTCGGGTTTAATATCTAGATTTAGCTCCCTCCCAATATAACGAGGGAGCGATATTAAGGAATAGAGTCGTGTCTAAAGAAAAATTTGAACGTAAAAAACCGCACGTTAACGTTGGTACTATCGGCCACGTTGACCATGGTAAAACTACCCTGACTGCTGCCATCACTACTGTACTGGCTAAAACCTTCGGTGGTAACGCTCGCGCATTCGACCAGATTGATAACGCGCCAGAAGAAAAAGCGCGTGGTATCACCATCTCTACTTCTCACGTAGAATATGATACGCCAAGCCGTCACTATGCGCACGTTGACTGCCCAGGCCACGCCGACTACGTGAAAAACATGATCACCGGTGCGGCTCAGATGGACGGCGCAATCCTGGTAGTTGCCGCGACTGACGGTCCAATGCCACAGACGCGTGAGCACATCCTGTTAGGCCGTCAGGTAGGCGTTCCTTACATCATCGTGTTCCTGAACAAATGTGACATGGTAGACGACGAAGAGCTGCTGGAACTGGTTGAGATGGAAGTGCGTGAGCTGCTGTCTCAGTACGATTTCCCAGGCGACGACACGCCAGTCATCCGTGGTTCTGCTCTGAAAGCGCTGGAAGGTGATGCAGAGTGGGAAGCCAAAATCATCGAACTGGCAGAGGCCCTGGATAGCTACATTCCAGAGCCAGAGCGTGCTATTGACCAGCCATTCCTGCTGCCAATCGAAGACGTATTCTCTATTTCAGGCCGTGGTACTGTAGTTACCGGTCGTGTAGAGCGCGGTATCGTTAAAGTGGGTGAAGAAGTTGAAATCGTGGGTATCAAAGACACGACTAAAACCACTTGTACTGGCGTAGAAATGTTCCGCAAACTGCTGGACGAAGGCCGTGCAGGTGAGAACGTCGGTGTTCTGCTGCGTGGTACCAAGCGTGACGAAATCGAACGTGGTCAGGTACTGGCGAAACCGGGTTCAATCAAGCCACACACCACTTTCGAATCAGAAGTTTATATTCTGAGCAAAGACGAAGGTGGCCGTCATACGCCATTCTTCAAAGGCTACCGTCCACAGTTCTACTTCCGTACAACTGACGTGACCGGTACCATTGAACTGCCAGAAGGCGTGGAAATGGTGATGCCAGGTGATAACATTCAGATGAAAGTTACCCTGATTGCCCCAATCGCAATGGACCAGGGTCTGCGTTTTGCTATCCGTGAAGGTGGCCGTACAGTAGGTGCTGGTGTTGTTGCTAAAGTTATCGCATAATTTTTTGATGTGATTACACTAAAAGGGCATCAACCGATGCCCTTTTTGTACGTTGTCTTAATAAGAACCTATCTCATCAATAGTTGTTTTTAATTATTGGTGAGATAAGCTCTGATGCAACGAATTGGCTATATCGCTCTCAGATATACAATGTCATACTGAATTATGGCGCCAAGTCAGATACAATCACTCAAATTTTTTGGTTCGGTCTGATTTGTTTTGCTCTTGCGAGGCAAGCTGGCTATCTATTTAAATCATAGTTACAGGTTGGTTTATGAGTACGAATAGCGATGCTCAAGAAAGCAGGCGTAGTCTTGAAGTAATGAAATGGCTATTAGTGGCAGCCTTATTAACGGTTGCTATCGTTGGAAACTACCTTTATCGAGAGCATAGCCTTCCTCTACGCGCGATGACGGTTGTTGTTATTGTTGCTCTTGCGGGAGCGGCTGCGCTCTGGACTGCAAAAGGTAAAACCACACTGGCTTTCGCTCGTGAAGCCCGCATTGAAATGCGCAAAGTCATTTGGCCAACTCGCCAGGAAGCGCTGCACACGACTTTGATTGTTGCGGCCGTGACTGCATTGATGTCTTTGATCCTCTGGGGTCTTGACGGTATCCTGGTGCGTTTAGTTTCATTTATTACAGGCCTGAGGTTCTAAGATGTCAGATTCCCCAAAAAAACGTTGGTATGTTATACAGGCATTTTCCGGGTTTGAAGGTCGTGTTGCACAATCTTTACGTGAACATATCAAATTACATGATATGGAAGATTCTTTTGGCGAAGTGATGGTGCCAACAGAGGAAGTTGTTGAGATTCGTAGCGGCCAGCGTCGCAAAAGTGAACGTAAATTCTTCCCTGGGTATGTGCTGGTACAAATGATCATGAACGATGCAACATGGCATCTCGTTCGCAGCGTACCACGCGTCATGGGTTTTATCGGTGGTACATCTGACCGTCCGGCACCAATCAGTGATAAAGAAGTTGATGCGATTATGAATCGCCTTCAGCAGGTTGGTGATAAACCGCGGCCAAAAACATTGTTCGAACCAGGCGAAATGGTTCGTGTCAGCGATGGTCCATTCGCAGACTTCAATGGTGTTGTGGAAGAAGTCGATTACGAGAAGAGCCGCCTGAAAGTTTCAGTTTCTATCTTTGGTCGTGCGACACCGGTTGAGCTGGATTTCAGCCAGGTAGAGAAAGCGTAATTTTTGAGCGTATCTTTTGCTGGCTTGCAATAGGTGAGAAATTAACATACAATTTCGCGCCTTTTGTTTTTTAGTAGTCTGGCCTGGATAAGGCGGGACTAAAATTACAGGGGAGCCTTTTAAATCAAAGGCGATATCACCCACATAGAGGAAAATTATCAATGGCTAAGAAAGTACAAGCCTATGTCAAGTTGCAGGTTGCAGCTGGTATGGCTAATCCAAGCCCTCCAGTAGGTCCTGCTCTGGGTCAGCAGGGTGTTAACATCATGGAATTCTGTAAGGCGTTCAATGCTAAAACTGATAGCATTGAAAAAGGTCTGCCAATTCCTGTTGTGATCACTGTTTATTCTGATCGTTCCTTCACTTTCGTTACTAAAACCCCACCAGCGGCTGTTCTGCTGAAGAAAGCGGCGGGCATTAAATCGGGTTCCGGCAAACCGAACAAAGACAAAGTTGGTAAAGTGACCAGCGCACAGATTCGTGAAATTGCTGAAACTAAAGCTGCGGATATGACCGGTGCTAGCGTTGACGCAATGATGCGTTCAATTGAAGGTACTGCTCGTTCCATGGGCCTGGTAGTGGAGGGTTAATCGATGGCTAAACTGACCAAGCGCATGCGCACAATCCGCGAAAAAGTGGATGCAACTAAGCAGTATGACATTAACGAAGCCGTTGTTCTGCTGAAAGAGCTGGCTACCGCTAAATTCGTAGAAAGCGTTGACGTTGCTGTTAACCTCGGCATCGATGCTCGTAAATCTGACCAGAATGTGCGCGGTGCAACGGTACTGCCTCATGGTACTGGCCGTTCCGTTCGCGTAGCTGTATTTACCCAAGGCGCAAATGCAGAAGCTGCTAAAGCAGCGGGCGCTGAACTGGTAGGTATGGAAGATCTGGCTGAACTGGTTAAAAAAGGTGAAATGGACTTTGACGTTGTTATTGCTTCTCCAGATGCAATGCGCGTTGTTGGCCAATTAGGTCAAATCCTAGGTCCTCGTGGTTTGATGCCAAACCCTAAAGTGGGTACTGTAACTCCTAACGTTGCTGAAGCTGTTCAGAATGCTAAAGCGGGTCAGGTTCGTTACCGTAACGATAAAAACGGCATTATTCACACCACCATTGGTAAAGTTGACTTCGACGCTGACAAATTGAAAGAAAACCTGGAAGCTCTGCTGGTTGCGCTGAAAAAAGGCAAGCCATCTTCTGCTAAGGGTATTTATATTAAGAAAGTTAGCCTGTCTACTACCATGGGCGCAGGTGTTGCGATTGACCAGTCTGGTCTGAATGCTTCAGCTTAATTTTAGCTGAATGTGATTGTGATTATCGCTTTACCTTGGCGTCAGATTTGTCTAAAATTTGGCGCCTTATGTTTGGCTAGTAAGTTTTTTTATTAGCTAAATAAAAAATTTTCGGTTGGAGCTTGGCCTAATCCAAGCCCCGTCCAAGACCGCAGGTGTAAGTAATTACTTAATATTCCTGCGTAGACGGTGACAGAGCCAAATGAAATTCATTTCTGGATTCTGCTCACCGTGTTTTAGAGCTCAGGCCCCTTTATGGTGTTATGAGCGATGTGAGTTCCGGGTTCTTCCCGGTTAATCCAGGAGCAAGAAGCTAATGGCACTAAATCTTCAAGACAAACAAGCGATTGTTGCTGAAGTCAGCGAAGTTGCCAAAGGCGCGCTGTCTGCGGTTGTTGCGGATTCCCGTGGCGTTACTGTAGATAAAATGACTGAACTGCGTAAAGCAGGTCGCGAAGCTGGCGTTTACATTCGTGTTGTTCGTAACACGCTGATCCGTCGTGCTGTTGAAGGTACTGCCTATGAGTGCCTGAAAGAAGCGTTTGTTGGTCCAACCTTGATTGCTTTTTCTAATGAACACCCGGGCGCAGCTGCTCGTCTGTTCAAAGAGTTCGCGAAAGCGAATCCAGCATTCGAGATTAAAGCAGCAGCCTTTGAAGGTGAGTTTATTCCTGCGGCCAATATTGACCGTTTGGCAACACTCCCGACTTACGAAGAAGCAATCGCACGCCTGATGTCAACCATGAAAGAAGCCGTTGCAGGCAAACTGGTTCGTACTCTGGCTGCGTTACGCGAGTTACGCGAGCAGAAAGAAGTAGCTTAATTGCCGATTTCCTTCGTTGCTTTTTAACGTATAAATTATTTCTGAATTTTAGGAACACTTGTTATGTCTATCAATAAAGAACAAATTCTGGACGCAGTTGCAAC
This sequence comes from Photorhabdus laumondii subsp. laumondii, assembly GCF_003343245.1. Classification (NCBI taxonomy): domain Bacteria; kingdom Pseudomonadati; phylum Pseudomonadota; class Gammaproteobacteria; order Enterobacterales; family Morganellaceae; genus Photorhabdus; species Photorhabdus laumondii. The sequence continues at coordinate 463,769 of NZ_CP024901.1, forward strand.
AATGTCCGTCATGGATGTTGTTGAACTGATCACTGCAATGGAAGACAAATTCGGCGTTTCTGCGGCGGCGGCGGTAGCTGTTGCTGCTGGCGGTGCTGCTGAAGCTGTTGAAGAACAAACTGAATTTGACGTTGTTCTGTCTGCTATTGGCGGTAACAAAGTTGCTGTTATCAAAGCAGTACGTGGTGCAACTGGTCTGGGTCTGAAAGAAGCAAAAGATCTGGTTGAGAGCGCTCCAAACGCTACACTGAAAGAAGGCATCAGCAAAGATGACGCTGAAGCACTGAAAAAATCTCTGGAAGAAGCAGGCGCTTCTGTTGAGATTAAGTAAGTTTAGCTTTAAGTTAGCAGCCTGACTTGAAAGGCTGACGGCTGGTGATTAAAAAATCACCAGCCTTTTTGCGCTGTAGGGCATTAGCAGCATTTCCACTGTTTGGCTGTTAATTAACCCCCAAATACTTTTTCCTATTGACGACTTAATATACTGCGTTCTCAGCTACGATCCACTCGGGTAGCTCGGTAGTAATGTAACGCAATGAAATGATTTAAGAGTAATAGCAATGAGTATTACGGAAAATAATTCAATTTTCTGTTCGAAAAAACAGTGTCGTAAAGAGCTGTCCTTTAGGGCGGGCAGAGTGGGTCACTGATCAGCGAGCTGAGGAACCCTATGGTTTACTCCTATACCGAGAAAAAACGTATTCGTAAGGATTTTGGTAAGCGTCCGCAAGTGTTGGACGTACCTTATCTCCTTTCTATCCAACTTGACTCGTTCCAGAAGTTTATCGAGCAAGATCCAGAAGGCCAGAATGGTTTAGAAGCGGCATTCCGTTCTGTATTCCCAATCCAGAGCTACAGTGGCAGTTCGGAGCTGCAATACGTTAGCTACCGTCTTGGTGAGCCAGTGTTTGATGTTAAAGAGTGCCAGATTCGTGGTGTAACTTATTCTGCACCTCTGCGCGTTAAGCTGCGTCTGGTTATCTATGAACGTGAAGCACCGGAAGGCACGGTCAAAGATATCAAAGAGCAAGAAGTCTACATGGGTGAAATTCCGCTCATGACTGACAACGGTACTTTTGTTATCAATGGTACTGAGCGGGTTATTGTCTCCCAGTTGCATCGTAGTCCTGGTGTATTCTTTGACAGCGATAAGGGTAAAACTCACTCATCCGGTAAGGTACTGTATAACGCACGTATTATTCCTTACCGTGGTTCTTGGTTAGATTTCGAATTCGATCCAAAAGATAATCTGTTTGTGCGCATTGACCGCCGTCGTAAATTGCCGGCAACGATTATTCTGCGTGCAATGAATTACAGCACTGAAGAGATTTTGAACCTGTTCTTCAGTAAAACGATTTTCGAAATTCGTGACAACAGACTGCAAATGACGCTGGTACCAGAACGTTTGCGTGGTGAAACTGCTTCTTTTGATATTGAAGCAAACGGCAAGGTTTATGTTGAAAAAGGCCGTCGTATTACCGCACGTCATATCCGCCAGTTAGAAAAAGATGAAGTGAACCGTATTGAGGTTCCTGTTGAATACATTGCGGGTAAAGTTGTTGCAAGAGACTACATTGATGTCAACACAGGTGAAATTATCTGTGCTGCTAACATGGAGCTCTCTTTAGATCTGTTGGCACGTTTGAGCCAATCTGGTCATAAATCTATCGAAACATTGTTCACCAACGATTTAGATCACGGCGCATATATTTCCGAGACACTTCGTGTTGATCCAACCAATGACCGTTTGAGTGCTTTGGTTGAGATTTATCGCATGATGCGTCCTGGTGAGCCACCAACCCGTGAAGCGGCAGAAAATCTGTTTGAAAATCTGTTCTTCTCAGAAGATCGTTATGATCTTTCTGCGGTTGGTCGTATGAAATTCAACCGCTCATTGAGCCGTGAAGAAGTCGAAGGATCTGGTATTCTGAGTAAAGATGACATCATTGATGTCATGAAAAAACTCATTGATATCCGTAATGGTAAAGGTGAAGTCGACGATATCGACCACTTAGGTAACCGTCGTATCCGTTCTGTTGGTGAGATGGCAGAAAACCAGTTCCGTGTTGGTCTTGTACGCGTTGAGCGTGCAGTGAAAGAGCGTCTGTCTCTGGGTGATCTGGATACACTGATGCCTCAGGATATGATCAACGCTAAGCCGATTTCAGCCGCAGTGAAAGAATTCTTTGGTTCCAGCCAGCTGTCTCAGTTTATGGACCAAAACAACCCACTTTCTGAAATCACTCACAAACGCCGTATCTCTGCGTTGGGTCCAGGTGGTTTGACCCGTGAGCGTGCGGGCTTCGAAGTGCGTGACGTACATCCAACGCACTATGGTCGCGTATGTCCAATCGAAACCCCGGAAGGTCCGAACATCGGTCTGATTAACTCATTGTCTGTTTATGCGCAGACTAACGAGTATGGTTTCCTTGAAACCCCATATCGTCTGGTTCGTGATGGTGTTGTTACTGATGAAATTCACTATCTGTCTGCGATTGAAGAAGGTAACTTCGTTATCGCACAGGCAAACACCGTATTAGATGACGAAGGCCACTTCGTTGAAGATCTGATAACTTGCCGTAATTATGGTGAATCCAGCTTATTTAACCGTGAGCAGGTTGAATATATGGACGTTTCCACCCAGCAGGTGGTTTCCGTTGGTGCTTCCTTGATCCCATTCTTGGAACACGATGACGCAAACCGCGCATTGATGGGTGCAAACATGCAACGTCAGGCTGTTCCTACTCTGCGTGCTGATAAGCCGTTGGTCGGAACAGGTATGGAACGTGCAGTAGCCGTTGACTCAGGTGTAACTTCTGTTGCTAAACGCGGTGGTGTGGTTCAATACGTTGATGCATCTCGTATCGTTATCAAAGTAAATGAAGACGAAATGTATCCGGGTGAAGCAGGTATTGATATTTATAACCTGACTAAATATACCCGTTCTAACCAGAACACCTGTATTAACCAGATGCCATGTGTCTCTCTGGGCGAACCGGTGGAACGTGGTGACGTACTGGCTGATGGTCCATCTACTGACTTGGGTGAACTGGCTCTGGGCCAGAACATGCGCGTAGCGTTCATGCCGTGGAATGGTTATAACTTCGAGGACTCCATCTTAGTTTCTGAGCGTGTCGTCCAGGAAGATCGCTTTACGACCATTCATATCCAGGAACTGGCTTGCGTATCTCGTGATACCAAATTAGGGCCTGAAGAGATCACGGCTGACATCCCTAACGTAGGTGAGGCTGCACTCTCCAAGCTGGATGAATCCGGTATTGTTTACATCGGTGCGGAAGTAACCGGCGGTGACATTCTGGTTGGTAAAGTGACACCTAAAGGTGAAACTCAGCTGACGCCAGAAGAAAAACTGCTGCGTGCTATCTTCGGTGAGAAAGCGTCTGATGTTAAAGACTCTTCTCTGCGCGTACCAAATGGCGTATCCGGTACGGTTATCGACGTACAGGTATTTACCCGTGATGGTGTAGAAAAAGATAAACGTGCCTTGGAAATTGAAGAGATGCAGCTGCGTCAGGCTAAGAAGGACCTGACAGAAGAGTTGCAAATCTTTGAAGCTGGCCTGTTTGCACGTATCCGTTCTGTTTTGATTGCAGGCGGCATCGAAGCTGAGAAACTGGATAAACTGCCTCGTGAGCGTTGGTTAGAACTGGGTCTGGCTGATGAAGAGAAACAGAATCAGTTGGAACAGTTGGCTGAACAGTATGACGAACTCAAAGCTGAGTTCGAGAAAAAACTGGATGCTAAACGCCGTAAGATCACACAGGGTGATGATCTGGCACCGGGTGTGCTGAAAATCGTCAAAGTTTATCTGGCGGTTAAACGTCAGATTCAGCCTGGTGATAAGATGGCAGGTCGCCACGGTAACAAGGGTGTTATCTCCAAGATCAACCCGATCGAAGATATGCCTTACGATGAAAACGGCACTCCGGTAGATATCGTACTGAACCCACTGGGCGTACCATCACGTATGAACATTGGTCAGATCTTGGAAACGCATCTGGGCATGGCTGCGAAAGGTATTGGCGACAAGATCAATGCGATGCTGAAACAGCAGCAGGAAGTTGCCAAACTGCGTGAATTTATCCAGAAAGCTTATAACCTGGGTGATGAAACCCGTCAGAAAGTTGATCTGAGCACTTTCTCTGATGAAGAAGTTATGCGTTTGGCAGAAAACCTGAAAAAAGGCATGCCAATTGCGACACCAGTGTTTGATGGTGCGAAAGAGAAAGAAATAAAAGAGCTGCTGAAATTGGGTGACTTGCCAACTTCTGGTCAAATTACCCTGTTTGATGGTCGTACCGGTGAGCAATTTGAGCGTCAGGTTACCGTTGGCTACATGTATATGCTGAAGCTGAACCACTTGGTGGATGACAAAATGCACGCTCGTTCAACGGGTTCGTACAGTCTGGTTACTCAGCAACCGTTGGGTGGTAAGGCGCAGTTCGGTGGTCAACGCTTCGGTGAGATGGAAGTGTGGGCATTGGAAGCATATGGTGCCGCGTACACCTTGCAGGAAATGCTCACCGTCAAGTCCGACGATGTTAACGGCCGTACCAAGATGTATAAAAACATCGTGGATGGCAACCACCAGATGGAGCCAGGTATGCCGGAATCCTTCAACGTATTGTTGAAAGAGATCCGCTCTCTGGGTATCAACATCGAGCTGGAAGGCGAATAAATCGTATTCCGGCTGGTACTGCCCTGAATGGATATGACGGGCAGTTTACCAGCCAGTGGTTGCACTGGTCATAGGGGGGAGCGGCATGGGCTGCTCTCCTGACAGGTCTAACTCCGACAGGAGCCATTTCGTGAAAGACTTATTGAAGTTTCTGAAAGCGCAAACTAAGACCGAAGAGTTTGATGCGATCAAAATTGCTCTGGCCTCGCCAGATATGATCCGTTCGTGGTCATTTGGTGAAGTGAAAAAGCCGGAAACAATTAACTACCGTACGTTCAAACCTGAGCGTGACGGTCTTTTCTGTGCCCGTATTTTCGGGCCAGTAAAGGATTATGAGTGCTTGTGTGGTAAATACAAGCGCTTGAAACACCGTGGTGTAATTTGTGAGAAGTGTGGTGTAGAAGTTACCCAAACTAAAGTTCGTCGTGAGCGTATGGGTCACATTGAGCTGGCTTCTCCAACTGCACACATCTGGTTCCTGAAATCATTGCCATCTCGCATCGGTTTGTTGCTGGATATGCCACTGCGTGATATTGAGCGTGTACTGTACTTCGAATCCTATGTGGTTGTCGAAGGCGGTATGACCAGCTTGGAACGCAGTCAGATTCTGACGGAAGAGCAATACTTGGATGCACTGGAAGAGTTTGGTGATGAATTCGATGCGAAGATGGGCGCGGAAGCTATCCAGTCTTTGCTGAAAAATCTCGATCTGGAAAATGAGTGTGAAACGCTGCGTGAAGAGTTAAACGAAACTAACTCTGAAACGAAACGTAAAAAGCTGACCAAACGTATTAAACTGTTGGAAGCCTTTATTCAGTCTGGTAACAAACCAGAATGGATGGTTCTGACGGTTCTGCCAGTTCTGCCACCGGACTTACGTCCATTGGTTCCACTGGATGGCGGCCGTTTTGCCACTTCGGATCTGAACGATCTCTATCGTCGTGTTATTAACCGTAACAACCGTTTGAAGCGCCTGTTAGATCTGGCTGCGCCGGATATCATCGTTCGTAACGAAAAACGTATGTTGCAGGAAGCGGTCGATGCTTTGCTGGATAACGGTCGTCGCGGTCGTGCAATTACCGGTTCTAACAAACGTCCACTGAAATCCCTGGCTGATATGATCAAGGGTAAACAAGGTCGTTTCCGTCAGAACTTGTTGGGTAAACGTGTTGACTATTCTGGTCGTTCTGTAATCACTGTAGGTCCTTACCTGCGTTTGCATCAGTGTGGTCTGCCTAAAAAGATGGCACTGGAGCTGTTTAAGCCATTCATCTACGGCAAGCTAGAACTGCGTGGTTTAGCGACGACGATTAAAGCCGCTAAAAAGATGGTTGAGCGTGAAGAGGCGGTGGTATGGGATATCCTGGATGAAGTCATTCGTGAACATCCGGTTCTGCTGAACCGTGCGCCGACACTTCACCGTTTGGGTATTCAGGCATTCGAACCGGTTCTGATTGAAGGTAAAGCGATTCAGTTGCACCCACTGGTGTGTGCGGCATATAACGCCGACTTCGACGGTGACCAAATGGCTGTTCACGTACCGTTGACACTGGAAGCCCAGTTAGAAGCGCGTGCATTGATGATGTCTACCAACAACATCCTGTCTCCAGCGAGTGGTGAGCCAATCATCGTTCCATCTCAGGACGTTGTTCTGGGTCTGTATTACATGACCCGCGACTGTGTTAACGCGAAAGGCGAAGGCATGGTATTGACCGGGCCTAAAGAAGCAGAACGCGTATATCGCGCAGGACTGGCTTCTCTGCATGCCCGCGTTAAAGTGCGTATCACTGAAGAAGTGAAAGATGGCGAAGGCAATATCACAACTAACACCGGTTTGGTTGATACGACTATTGGTCGTGCCATTCTGTGGATGATTGTACCAAGAGGTCTGCCTTACTCGTTGGTTAACCAACCACTGGGTAAAAAAGCCATCTCTAGGATGCTGAACACCTGTTACCGTGTGATGGGCTTGAAGCCAACGGTTATTTTCGCTGACCAGATCATGTATACCGGCTTTGCCTACGCTGCACGTTCAGGTGCATCTGTTGGTATCGATGACATGGTTATCCCAGAGAAAAAGGCCGGGATCATTGCCGAAGCAGAAGCAGAAGTTGCTGAAATTCAGGAACAGTTCCAATCTGGTCTGGTTACAGCCGGTGAACGTTATAACAAGGTTATCGATATCTGGGCTGCGGCAAACGAGCGTGTTGCTAAGGCAATGATGGAAAACTTGTCGACTGAAACAGTCACTAATCGTGATGGTGAAGAAGAGCAACAAGTTTCCTTCAACAGCATCTTTATGATGGCTGACTCCGGTGCGCGTGGTTCTGCCGCTCAGATCCGTCAGTTGGCGGGTATGCGTGGCTTGATGGCTAAGCCAGACGGCTCCATCATCGAAACCCCAATTACGGCGAACTTCCGTGAAGGTTTGAACGTACTCCAGTACTTCATCTCAACTCACGGTGCTCGTAAAGGTTTGGCGGATACCGCACTGAAAACAGCGAACTCCGGTTACCTGACTCGTCGTCTGGTTGACGTGGCGCAAGACTTGGTTGTGACAGAAGATGACTGTGGTACGCACGACGGTATTCTGATGACGCCGGTTATTGAAGGTGGTGATGTTAAAGAGCCACTGCGTGAGCGTGTATTGGGTCGTGTGACGGCGGAAGATGTTCTGAAACCAGGTACTGCTGATATTCTGGTGCCGCGTAATACATTGCTGAACGAGAAATGGTGTGATCTGTTAGAAGAGAGCTCCGTTGACAGCATTAAAGTACGTTCTGTTGTAAGTTGCGAAACTGACTTCGGTGTTTGTGCAAACTGCTATGGTCGTGACCTTGCTCGCGGACACATCATCAATAAAGGTGAGGCGGTTGGTGTTATTGCGGCTCAGTCCATCGGTGAGCCGGGTACACAGTTGACGATGCGTACGTTCCACATCGGTGGTGCGGCATCTCGTGCAGCAGCAGAATCCAGTATTCAGGTACGTAACAAAGGTAGCTTGAAGCTATTTAACGCTAAGTCCGTGACGAACTCCGCAGGCAAGCTGGTGATTACTTCTCGTAACACTGAATTGTGTCTGATCGACGAATTTGGCCGTACTAAAGAAAGCTATAAAGTGCCTTACGGTGCAGTACTGGGTAAAGGTGATGGCGAAACCGTTAACGGCGGTGAAACCGTTGCTAACTGGGATCCGCACACCATGCCAGTGGTCAGTGAAGTATCTGGTATCATCCGTTTCGCTGACATGATAGATGGCCAGACCATTACCCGCCAGACTGACGAATTGACAGGTCTATCTTCATTGGTTGTTCTCGATAGTGCAGAACGTACCGGTAGTGGTAAAGATCTGCGTCCGGCACTGAAAATCGTTGATGCCAAAGGTGACGATGTATTGATTCCAGGTACTGATATGCCTGCTCAATATTTCCTGCCGGGTAAAGCGATTGTTCAGTTAGACGATGGCGTAAGCATCTCTGCGGGTGATACTTTAGCGCGTATTCCTCAGGAGTCCGGCGGTACGAAAGATATTACCGGTGGTTTGCCACGTGTTGCTGACTTGTTCGAAGCACGTCGTCCGAAAGAGCCTGCTATCCTGGCTGAAGTCAGCGGTATTGTCTCCTTTGGTAAAGAGACCAAGGGCAAACGCCGTTTGGTTATCTCCCCATTAGATGGTGGCGATGCTTACGAAGAGATGATCCCTAAATGGCGTCAGCTCAACGTGTTCGAGGGTGAAGTGGTTGAACGTGGTGACGTGATCTCTGATGGTCCAGAGTCTCCACACGACATCTTGCGCCTGCGTGGTGTTCATGCGGTTACCCGTTACATCACCAACGAAGTTCAGGAAGTTTACCGCCTGCAAGGGGTTAAGATTAACGATAAACACATTGAGGTTATCGTTCGTCAGATGCTGCGTAAAGCGACCATTGAAAGTGCAGGTAGCTCCGAGTTCTTGGAAGGCGAACAGGTTGAATATGCCCGCGTTAAAGTGGCAAACCGTAAGCTGGAACAAGAAGGTAAAGTGGCTGCAACTTATGGCCGTGACCTGTTGGGTATCACCAAAGCGTCTCTGGCGACTGAATCCTTCATCTCTGCGGCATCGTTCCAGGAAACGACCCGCGTACTGACTGAGGCTGCGGTTGCGGGTAAACGTGATGAACTGCGTGGCTTGAAAGAAAACGTCATCGTTGGTCGTCTGATCCCTGCTGGTACCGGTTATGCTTACCATCAGGATCGCATACGTCGTCGCCAGTTGAATGAGCCTGCCGAGGCACCACAAGTGAGTGTCGATGAGGCTACTGCGAACTTGGCAGAACTGTTGAATGCCGGTTTTGGTGGTGATAAGAAGTAATTCTTAGAACACGCTAGCTAATAAATGCCCTCCTTTTGAGAGGGCATTTTAACTTTTTGTTACCAGCGCAAAGCAAAATTCCTCTCCGCTTGGGGGCGAACGCAAAGAATGCTCGGAGCGGGTCGCCTTTGCTTTGGACACGTAATTCTTTCATGTTGCTGTGGCATGAACCGTTCACAGTATCTGCGTATGGCCTGGGTAACATAGGGCCTCTTTCCCGAAGTGCTATTATTGAAGCTAGCATATTGGCCCTGTCGGTGTCATTCAAAGCATCGAACCATGCATCAAAGGTGCCTGTTGTCTCGATAGTCACATGATTACTTATTGTTCAATATAGGTCAAATGCTATATAGATGGAAATCTATGGTCAAGAAATTTAGTCAGAAGTGACATTTCATTAAAATGCAATTTTCCTCTTGATGAAAATTTCCTTTTGGGTTAATTTTTTGCATTAGGAGGAAATTAGAGTGTTTATAGTTAAGTACCATGATGAGGCCGAACAAGAAATTAAGTCTTTGCCAGCAAAAGTAGGGGTAAAACTTGTAAGGTTGATTGGAAAGCTAGAAAAAGATCCTCGCTCACTACGTGAACCGGACACAAAACATTTGGGAAATGGTCTTTACGAAATTCGAACAATGGGGGGAGATATAGCACGCGGATTATGGGTATATCAGACAGGAAAGCAAATATATATTCTGCAAGTTTATATAAAGAAAACACAAAAAATCAACCCAAGTGAGATAGCTTTAGCATTTCGCAGATTGGAGGAAATGAAACATGAAGAAATATAAGACACATTCAGAGATTCTGGCAGAAATGATGAAAGACTCTGAATTTAAAGCCGCTTACGAAGCTGAAGAACGTAAAGAAAGATTGCAAGAAACACTTGCAGAGTGGCGTAAGTTTGCTGGACTGACTCGCGCGCAAGTCGCGGAAAGAATGGGGGTTACGCCGCCAACGGTGACGAAAATGGAAAATAATGTAACAAAAGCTAGTATAGAAACATTAGTGCGCTATGCGCAAGCCTGTGGTATCCAGAACCCACAAATTACGTTGTAATTCTCTGTGCTAATGGGATTAGTGCATTACTAACCCTTTTGACTTTATTAATGAAATTCTTGTAAAAGCAAGAGGTAAAATAATCGTGTGAATTAATTCCCTACCCATCTTGGAAAACTGAGTATGATCACACTTGATGAATTGCTTGAAAAACGCAGCCCTGAAAGCCGCCGTAGAATTGCTAAAAAAGTTGATGAAATGAAACGGGAGATAAGGCTTTATCAGATCCGCGAGGCCCGTGATGTTCCACAAACTGAGCTGGCAGTTGTGCTTGGGATCAAACAACCAACTGTTGCTAAAATGGAACAGTCTGATAATGACCTTTAAATATTATGGCGTTGTTTCAGTAAAAGTGGCAGAGCTCGTCGTTCTGCCCTCTGAGGCTTGTGTCACCTTAGCTATGTAAGGGATATTATTCGGTATGCAGAAATAGCTCATCATATTTAATTCAGGGGGCTGGTCAATATAATTATTTCATTTAAAGTCCCATCACATAGAATTTATGAAAGATTATTCTCTTTAAAGTACCTATTTTTATCCGTATTCTTGCATGATTGATGAAGACTTAAATTTAATTTTTCAGGATAAATAATCACAGTTTTTTCTCCTGTTGGATCTTTAAATTATGATACAGGTCATAAAATACAATATTTCATGATTCATATACTCGGGAATGAATATAAACTAAAAATGAGCAGCAATTGTTGCCAATATAAAATAATGGGGCAAAATAATGGAGAGTGGAATAAACCTAAACTATGAAGATATAACGGAAGAGAATTATATCCTAATTAATAATTTTTACAAGCGTGACATAGGAAGCTTGGATTATTTTATTTGGAAAAATTTTAAAGAAAAGAAATATAATCTTTCCAGTGAGATAAAAGCATTTTTTTATAAAATAAACGATATATGCTTGTCAATTGTTATAACAAGAAAGTGTGAATTCAGTCTTAAAAACAGACGAGTATCCATTAATATGCTTAGCGATTTTGGAATAGATGAAAGTGTAAAATCACCAACTTTGATAATAGAAAGTGCCAAACAAACACATCGTAATGATGTCGATGCGACGGTTTGTTACTCAGATGAAAGAAAAATAAAATGTTATTCAAAAATTTTTGAGAAATATATATGTGGCAGAGTGAACGTTTTTGATTTTATAGAAATAGTAGTAGAAGGATGTACTAAAATCGATGTAGACCTGAGAGATTTTAATGAAATAGGTAATATTAATAAAATCAATTTTTTCGGCAGGGAAGTAAATAACAATTGGATTGCTTATGCAAAGCAGTGTCCTTGCTACAGCGATATTAAACTGTTAACGGTTGGGAAAGAATTAGCGATATTAGGTTTTGATGATACCACGGTGGAAATAATCGGTTTATCAAACACAGCTCACGGTACAATTATATCTGTGATTGATTCTTGCCTTGCTATTAGGGCAAAATGCAGAATAATCTTACCAAATCCTATTTATTCTGAGCTACAAAGCAGACTGAATAAACATAGTATTATAAATAAGTTTAGCATGATGATTGCCTGGCATACCGAAGAAGACTTCAATTTGTGTCATGAAGATATATTTATCAGTAGAATCGACAAACGATAAGAGGAGTTTAAAATGGGATGTATTTTTTGTCACCCCGAATCTTCCTTTGAAAAAGATAAAATACTTTTACAAGGAGAATATTTCTATGCGTTCGTACCTAAAGGTCAGATAATTGAGGGCTATATAATAATTGCCACCAATAAATGTGATACTGATTTAGGGGGGTGCCGGTGCTTTGCAGAAATATATGATGACGAAGCAATAAAAGAACTGAAACAGTTTAAGAATATAGTAAATGATTTTTATCGTGAATATTACAATATAAGTAATCCTCTTTGTTATGAAAATGGACGAGCCGGTGGTTGTATCATCATGGACCCGAATCAAAAGTATTGTTACCATGCACATTTATGTTGTTTTCCTACCGAGATTGATCTGCATAATAAATTAAAGGATCAATTTAAAATGCATACAATAGACTCATTGGATGAACTTGAGATGTTCGGTGAGGCTGGCCCCTATATTTACGTTGAAGATAGTGGTAATAAGTATATTTTTACGATAGGTGAATCAGATTTCATTGAGAGAGGAATGATAAGAACCGTATTGGCAAATAGTTTAAATGTGCCTGAAAGATCCGATTGGAGAGATAATGAAGGAATAAAGGAGATGGATGCGACGGCTAAAAAATTCAAATCATATATTAGTAACCATATGGAGGTTGGATAATGTTATATGCGGATGTAGCTTCTACTTCATGGCCAAAGTCACAAGAAGTGAAAGACATGATAAATATGTATTTAGACACTCTTGGGGTAACTCCAGGGCGATCTTTATCGCAACAATCTAAAAAGGTTACGGAACTCGTTGAAGAGTGCCGACACGAATTTATCGAACAAACAAAATTAAATGGACATGGGACAGTAATTTTTAACTCAGGAGCAACATATTCACTCAACGAATGTCTAAAAGGTACACTTAAGCCGGGTGATAATGTCATTACTACCCATTTAGAACATAATTCAGTCCTTAGGCCGATAAACCATTTAAAAGACATTGGGGTAAGTAGTCAATTTATCGATGTGACAGATGGTGAAATTGATATGTCGCATTTGGCGTTTTTATTAAAGAATAAGAAAACTAAGTTATTAGTGATTCATAGTTGCGCCAATACTATTGGTACATTTTGTAATATAGATGAGATAGGAAAACTGGCACATTTATACGGCGCGATGGTTTTAGTTGATGGTTCACAATCTTTTGGTTCACAAGTAATGGATTTATCGAAAGGTAATATTGATTACCTTGTTTTTAGCGGACACAAAAGTTTAGGTGGAGTATCAGGTATTGGCGGGTACTTTATTCTTGATAATGGATTTTCTCATAATGAATTAATCCAGGGTGGGACAGGTGTATTATCAAGATTAACAACGCAACCAACGGGAATACCATACAAGTATGAATCAGGAACACAAAACACTATTGGCATACTTTCATTGCTAGCGTCTATCAGGCGTTTAAAAAAAATTGGAGTGGAGAATATTCAAAATCAATTACAAACTTTGCGTACAACTCTTATAGATGAGCTATCACAATTAAAGAAGATCAAATTGATCTGTAAACATCAAGTTGGGTTACCAACAATTCTTTTTACAGTAGAAGGTTATCATCCCGGAGAAGTCTCTTATATACTAGAAAACAAATACAATATTATTACCCGTCCCGGATTGCAATGCGCACCGTTAGCGCATAAAAAATTCGGGACTTATCCTGATGGCGCTGTTCGGGTTAGCCTTGATACGACGCATACAACGGAAGATATTTTAAAAATAAAATCTGCCTTAGTTAATATCACTGAGGAAAATTATAGAGAAAATACTGATAATTAATGAGAATAATTTAGGGGGGTTAGGCGATTTAGTAATAAGCTGAGCTGCGAATAAAATATTTATAGTTAATGGTTTTAATGTTAAAAAACAATATACCCTATGGATTTCCAGATGCATCGCGACGGCAAGGGAGCGAATCCCCGGGAGCATAGCAAACTATGTGACCGGGGTGAGAGAGTGCAGCCAACAAAGAGGCAACTTGAAAGATGACGGGTATAAATTACCGTTAACAAATGGTCTGGCAATCACTAGGGAAATCAAATTGATATTTATTTTAAAAGAGTGAAAATATATCATTAATCACCATTGGTAAATAATATAATAATGGCACTTAATAAATATGTGATTATATAATAAAGCGATATATATACCCAAGAAACTTCAAGATGCATCACGGCGGCAAGAGAGTGCAGCCAACAAAGAGGCAACTTGAAAGATAACGGGTATATTTAATTAACAACAATAGCATATGAGAATATAGATGAATATGCCTGACAAGAATGAGCGTTATCTAATTGATTTAATTAATGGTAAGTTGAATTATATCCATATTGATAGAAACGGAGATTTTAACAATACAAACATAGACTGGAAAGAGACTTTAATTTTATCTGGTTCTTTTAATCCACTGCATAAAGGCCATGAAGAATTAAAAGAAATCGCTACAGCGATGACGAAAAGAAAACCCTATTATGAACTGTCAATCAAGAATGCGGTAAAACTTACCATTTCAACCGATGAAATTTTCGAGAGGATAAGACAATTTAAGGGGAAAGGTGATATAGTTTTAAGTGACGCTAAAATTTTTACTGAAAAATCGCATATTTACCAGGGAGCAATTTTTGTCATTGGCGCTGATTTATGCCAAGAAATTAATAACCCTATTTATTATGGAGGTGAGGAAGGATTAAAAAAATCTCTTATGACAATTAAGAATAATGATTGTCGATTTCTGGTGGCTGGACGTTTTTTTAATAATAAATATCATACCGTCGATGACTTGATGAATATTAGAAAGGAACATCGATTTTTATTTGAATCTATTCCAGAAAATCTATTTCGCTTAGATATATCATCAACAGAAATAAGATTAATGAACAAAGAATAGGAGATGGAACATGAGTAAAGAAAATAACAAAGAACTGCTGGATAGCAAAATCAATTTAAATTCAACATATTTATCCAAAGAGATTCAGAGAAGATTAAAACAAGCTTCATTTATATTTAATCCTAGCCAAAAAACTTTAAATTGCCAGTTAAATAGTTCACAAATTAAATTATTTTCTGAAATATGTCTGTTCTTGGAGCAGGATGATAACTTAGATATTCTTGCTTCTTGCATACACGACTTATGGTGTGCAAAATATTTAGTCGATAATAAAACTGCTATGCAAGACTCAATAACAAAACTTGAAATTGAGTACAACTTACAGGTTAATTTTTTAAAACCTTATCAAGCATTCACTGAAAAAGAGAAGAAATTTGAGAAAAGGTTAATAAAGAGTGACCTGAGTATTATATCGGAAGTAATAAAAGATACTTGTTCATACGATGATAATATTGTGTCTGATAATTTTAATTATGAGAGCTTACTTTCTACAAACGATACTATTTTTTCTGATTTAATGACAATATTAGGCCACAGTGACAGCGTAATAGAAGTTGCAGCAAAAAGAATCCATGCTGGCTGGTTTGATATAATGAAAGAATTTTATGCCCATGATGAAAGAGTTCAATGCCAAGAAAATTCAAACATTGATAACTCAGATTTTATAAAAAATAGGGATGGGATACGCATTGATCTCGCTGCTATTTATATTGTACTGATGGAAATAAAATATAATAACTTTTACATGGAGATTTAAAATGATACATCTATTTCTATCACCTCATTTAGATGATGCAGCTTTAAGCGCTGGCGGTTTAATACATAAATTAGTTTCAGAAAATCAAAAGGTGATTATTTTAACATTTTTTACTGAATATGATAAAGACCTGACATCTCATTACTCACACTCTGCACATAATGATAATATATATTCATTTATAAAACTTTATTCAAAGCGAGCTAATGAGGATATTGCTTTTTGCAATAAATTATCAGTGATTCCAATACATGGTAAAATTTTAGATTGCATTTACAGGACCGATCAATACGGTGAACCTATGTATAAAAATTCGGCCATGATTTATACTGGCCAGATACATAAATCAGATGATGCATCCGATATGGCTCAAGAGCTAATTGACAAAATATTGTTAAATTATCAACCTGATTATATCTATGCCCCTTTGGGGATAGGTCGACATGTAGACCATATCATAATAAATAATCTTGTACCTAATATAAAAGGTTCACGTAAGTTTAAGATATTGCTTTATGAAGATTTTCCCTATGTTTTAGGTGAATACCCTATTATTAACCCTGATAGTTTGGAAAGTGCTTTATTAAGAAATAATAAATTTGATAAGCGTGCCATATTGGTGGATATTGATTTAAAAGAAAAAGCACAAAACATCCTATTTTATGAGTCTCAATTAGAACCTCTATTTGATAATAAATCAAACATTTTAATTTCATTGGAGAAATATCATCGAACTATTAATGAAATAAAAGTGCAAGAGCGTTTTTGGTTAATTCGATAAAGGATTTTTAATGAAAAAAATATTCATAATATACCATGATCTTTTCTTGAATGGATATGGTGGGGTAGAAACGGTATGTTCGAATTTAATAAATTTGATTGGCCGTGCCAACATTGAAATTGATTTCATTTTCATATCTCTGAATAAGAAAAATAGAATTGAAAATCGTGATTGGTTATCTCATGCTCAATATATCTCCTTAACGCCAAGCAATGACGAATCTCGCCCGGATATTGCATGTGAACTGTCCTTGATATTAGAAAGATTTCACCCCGAGATTTTAATAAGTTTAGACACAACATCTTGTAATATTGCTCGACTTTCCTGTGAAAAAATTAATTTCCCGGTAAAAACTTACTCTTGGCTGCATACTTCCATTAGAAATCCTACCTCACAAAAAATTAAAGATTTATGCTGTGCCGACGAGCACCTTGTAATTAGTTCTGGTTTAAGAGATCAAATGTTATCCTTTGGAATAAAAACAGACAAGCTTCATCTTATTTTCAATCCTATCAAGATGAACTCTTTTATCATTCCTCAACCAAAACACATAGCCAGATTCTTATATGTTGGCAGAATTCTTGCCTATAAGTCAAAAAATCTAACTGAACTGTTTTTAGCGCTTTCACAATTGCATGGTCATTGGGAGTTACATATAGTAGGTTCTGGTGATGATGAGGTTTATTTAAAAGAATTATCTTCACAACTTAATATAAGTAACAATATTATTTGGCACGGTTGGAAAAATCAGCCTTGGGAATTTGTGATGGATAATATAAAAGAGGTGTCCGCTTTTATTTTAACCTCAAAATATGAAGGCTTTGGCATGGTATTAGCGGAAGCAATATCTTATGGTATCTATTGTATAAGTTCAGATTGTCAATGTGGCCCGGGTGATATTATCAATGATTTTAATGGTGAACTTTATAAATCAGGTAGTATTCCTGAGTTGTCTGAAAAATTACAACTCATTATTGACGAATATAAAATAAGAGATCATCAAGCAATAAAAAATTCTATTGCCTTTCTTTATGAAGATAATTTCCTGTTAAGAATCACTAAGGCTTTACCTGTATTAGCTCAGATCTAATGTACGACAGTTATTAGTTCAAAAACGCGTTGCTATCTATCTCTAGTCAAATCGGAGGATTGGCAGCAGAATATGGCATCGTTTTTCCGCAACGCTCTGCTGCCTGAAGCACTTGAGGATGTAAATAATGATTAACTGCTATTGCATGCAGGGTTTTGAAACAACTCTATGAATACTGGCTGATATTGATTCAACAAACAAAGGAAATAGAAGGAACCCTTAAGTCGCATTCATTGCAAACGGCTCAGTGGCAGCAATGCGGTATTTTAATCTAGGGCACCAGAGCAGCCATAAAATACATGTAATCGTTATAACTTGAATGGAATGGAGTTGTCTCCTGAAGAATACAGGCTTTTCTTCACAGTGGTTAACAACTCCTTTAGGCTCGTCGTTAAATAGGTGGAAAATGCTTCTTGTCCTACACTTCTGTCGTATATAGGTGCGGGTATAAATCGTCTCATCTCGTTGTGAAAGTGACCAGAAGCAACAATAATTTCAATCGAGTCGATTCTGGCTTGAAGCAATTCCTCAAAGTTATCAAGCTGATAATCTGATACTTTTCTTTTAATGAGTTCTATGTCTGGTGTCGTATTTTGCTGACTTAACCATAATAAATCCCACATATCGCGGTATCGAATTTGAGATGTAGTAGCAGGGAATGCTATCAGCTTATCGGCCATGATTTCAGGCAGGGTTTCGACAGACACAAGGAGATCAGCATATCCGTCGGGTAACACTGAATAATTTCTTATCAATGAACGGGGGGTGTTTGTATAGGCAGGAATATTGGCGATTTCTATTTTTATGCGCTGTTTTGGCAGGTCTTTACGTTCAGGCGCAGTAGTGACGGATATTTGCCATTTATCCACTTTTACTTCTGCATACTCCGGTTTGTTTCGTAGTTCATTCGGTTCCTTTACCGTGACCTCAAGCCCATATCGTACACCCAGGTATTTCTCGATACACTCTTTGATTCTACTCAAATCAGCGGAACAGAAACCACGCCCACCAGCAAAATCCAGATCTTCGCTAAATCGGTTAGAGCCGTAGCAGAGCCTTAGCGATGTACCACCCTGAAAGGTAATCTCCTTGAGTAAACCGTCCTTAGAAAGACAAAACAGGATGTCATAATGCAACAGTTCTTTTTCTACAACTGGCCTCAGGTTTGCCAGTCTGTCTTGTTCAATGACTTCATCAACAATGGCGTTAAAGTTAACGTGGCTAGACATAGTTGAGTTCCTCTAGTTGAACTAAATGCATATTCCTCCCCACTCTTTTTTGGTCACGCAGAGCAGTCTCTTTTTTTGCGATACGCAGGGGGCCACGGCTTTCTAATGTTGCCTTCAGAATTTCGCTAGGCTCTCTGCTGGTGTGGGTGATTTCAATGACTCCCCACGGTGTTTTAAACTCTCCAGCTCTGCCAGTAGACATGATTGTCAGGCGGTCGATTGGGATTTGTGAGATGAACCCATATTGAGATAAAGCTGACTCCAGGCTGATGTAATTATATTCGCCTCGTCGGATATTTTTGGCGATAGTCTCCAAGGGATAGCTTCCTATGCTGGCCCGCGTATAGACATAAACCCCTTTGGTAATGCGAAGTAACAGTCCGGCTTTGATGAGGCGATCAATAGATTTTTGCAATGTTCGAGAAGTCTCGTCAGCAAAGATGACTTCCAAATCCTGTAAAAGGAAAACGGCTCTTCCCATTTTGCTGAATTCATCTAATTTGTTAATTGCTGTGAGCATATCCATTGTGTTATCTCTACTGTAAAATCCCTTTAAAGGGTGTTTTGTGTGTAGATACTCATCATAACAATTATTTGTATACAAAAAAACCATTTCCGGGGGATGTGTGTAAAAAGGAGTTAAACCTGATGCCCTCCTCTTCGGAGAGCATTTGTTTACCCTTTGTTTTTGATACTGTTGATAAATGTTTCTCGTGCCGTTGAAGATCCAAGGCGCTCCGCTTCATCCAGCAATTTGAGTGCCTTATCGATATTGCCATTGCTAATTTCTTTTTTAATTGCATCACTGAAATAACGTTCTGTATCACTCAGGACTGGTTTGACTTTTTGCAGCGTAGACGGCGTTACGATGGCTTGTGTTGGCCCGACAATGATCGGTTCTTGTGCTGGACTTGAGAAGACTTGACCAATCGTGATGTTGCTGGCGTTTTGTTCCGATCTCACTTTCAGCTTCAACGTACCGGTTTGTGTGTGGCGGGCAACGGGATCGGGAATCGCGGGAACGGCATTACCGACGCCTTGCGCGTAAGCTTTGGCCGGATCAACCATTTGGGTGGATTTCTGCAAATCGGTACGGGTGGTGTAGACCAGTACATAAATTTGTTGTTGCCCCAGTGCTGGTGTTAGCTTTAGTGTGCCTTCCAGCCGATCGGTGGACATAACCCCCGGACGTTCATAGGGAAAATAACTGCTCGGGTAAAATGCGGCGGGGCGTAACCCTTGATCCAGGACTAAAACATTTGGCACGTAAACTTGTTTATCTTGTACTAAGCTGCTCAGGGTAATATCCAAAGAGCCCCGGTTTGCCGGCAGCGCGAATGCGGCTATCGGCCCCTGAATCTCTCCCTCATTAAGATGCTGAGATGCTGCATTGAGGATAATGGTTTGAGTATCACTGGTATTAATCGGTTGCCAGCTCAGTTTTTGCAATGCTGTTATCGAGAGGGACGGGGCGACAATATCCTGTTTTGTGGTTGTTTTAGCTGTGATAGTTGCTTGAGTTGCGGTAATGGGCGTTGCATATCCTATAAGAGGAAATGTGCTACAGAGTACCGCGCTAAGGCAACATGAGAGCAGTTTAGTTTTCATCTCTTACCCTTGTTCGGTTGAAAAAAAGAGACTGATGCCCACGGTCAAGAGGCATATCAGTCTATACCCGTTATCTTTCAAGTTGCCTCTTTGTTGGCTGCACTCACTCACCCCGGTCACATAGTTTGCTATGATCCCGGGGATTCGTTCCCTTGCCGCCGCGATGTATCTTGAAATCCATAGGGTATAAAAGGCGTTAACCATTACAAATCATTTGATTGATCTGAGATCAAATCGTTGTAACCGGATTACCACCAAGCTTCGAATTGTGCACCAAAGGTAAATTCATCATCGTCGCCACGGCTGAATTTATGCGTTGCGGTATCACGGTAGGCCATTCCATCGATGTAACCGTCTTTTTTGTTCGCATTACCCCATTTTTCATTCCATTTTGCATAGGTGGCGAACAGGCGAATGGCCGGGCGCGACCAAATGCTGTCACCTGCCTGCCATTGTTGGGCTAGGGTGATTTTGTACTGATCATTGGTGTCATGAGTACGTTGGGATTTGACGTTATCATAACCAATGTCCAGCAGGGTGCTCATCGTCGATGTCCATTTGTACATTGGACGTACACCAACCGTATACCATGTGTTGCCATTGTTGTTGTCACGGTCAGTATCCTGATACATCGCTACGTACATGAGATCCCATTTTTCTGCGAGATTAATCGCGCCATGATTCAGAATACGTAACATATAACCGTCATTGTTTACGCTGGCACCTTCAGAATGACCACTGTTGGAGGAGGTCATGGAATCTGTCGCGTACTGTACGACAAATTTGTTGAAGCCTCCTAACATGCTCTGTGTATGTTCGGCGGTAAACATGAAACCATCTTTGGAAGCATGACGGTCAAGTTTGTAGTGATCTCGCGCGTTGGCGCGTCCATAGTCAAAACCAAGCTCCAGATTGCCGCCTGGGTTAACTTCCAGACCGGATAGACGTATATCGTAGACATCATTGGAGGTGGGAATTTCTTTGCGCTGACTAGCAATCCAGCCATAAGAACCACCAGATTCAGTGTTACGGGTGACGGCCAGCGCGAGCTTACTAAAGCCGAGATCAATATCTTGCAGGCCTGCACCCGGACCAGAGATATCCCAGTAGTAGAAGTCAATCATATGTACGTCATGGCGCTGGTAGAAGCGTTTACCTGCCCACAATGTTGAACCCGGTAACCAATCGATGACGTTCTTCGCTTGAACATTCACCTCACGGAACGCAGGGTCGGTGGATTCCCAATCATTTTTTTGCGCCACGGAATACGCCACGTTGGTATCGAAGTAGAAACTCTTATTACCGTCCTTCCATAGTTCTTGACCTAGCTTAAGCTCAGCATAGGTTTCACATTCATTACCTAAACGGTATTTGCTCTGTGCGCCGGTGCTTTGGAAACACTGTTGCTCACCGCCGCTGCCGGTCCAACCAATACCAGAACGGGCGTAACCGTGGAATTCTACGGCTGACGCCTCGATAGACAGTAATCCGGCCATAATGGTTAGTGAGATAGGTAATATACGCATTGATTTCATCAATTATTCTCCTGTCGTTTTTTGATTAGCTCAGGCTTAAACACCGGGTTCTTCATGCAGACGCTGGCATGCGGTTCCGTCTTCTCGGAATAAATGGCAGCGGTGGGGAGGTAATCCGATGGTGAAGGTAGATCCTTCTTCCACCAGTACAACATCAGGCTGGCGATAAACCAGATTCTGATGAATGGCCGGGATTTCAATGTGAACCTGGGTTTCATTTCCTAACTGCTCGACAACTTGCACTATGCCTTCCAACGTGACATCAGCGATATCACTTGGCAGGAGGTGTTCAGGACGTATCCCCAGAGAGACATTACTGCCTACTTTTACCCCCTTGCTTTCTACGGGCAGCCAGATTTGCTGTCGGTTGGGCAGAGTAATCTGTACCTGATCAATAGCGGTAGCCGTGACTTTAACTGGCAGGAAATTCATTTTGGGTGAACCAATAAAGCTGGCAACAAAGCGATTAACCGGGTAATGGTAAAGTTCAAGAGGTTTGCCAATCTGGGCAACATCTCCACCATCCAGTACCACGATTCTGTCGGCCAGCGTCATCGCTTCAACCTGATCGTGGGTGACATAAATCATCGTACGTTGCAATCGTTTGTGTAGGCGTGAGATTTCAATGCGCATTTGGACCCGCAGTGCGGCGTCCAGATTGGAAAGCGGTTCGTCTAACAGAAAAACACTGGGTTCAGCTACCAGAGTACGGCCAATAGCAACGCGTTGACGTTGCCCACCTGATAGGGCTTTAGGGCGGCGATCAAGCAGGTGAGCGAGTTGAAGCATCTCGGCAATTTGTTTTACCCGTTGCTGAATATCACTTTTTTTAGCGCCCGCCAGCTTCATGCCGAATGACATATTGTCTGCAACAGACAGGTGGGGATACAGTGCATAAGACTGAAAAACCATCCCAACGCCGCGTTTGGCGGGGGGCACATCGTTCATTCGGATGTTATTGATCAGCAAATCACCGGAAGTCACATCTTCCAGACCCGCAATCATCCTTAATATTGTCGATTTTCCACAACCCGATGGACCGACAAAAACGATAAATTCTCCTTCTTGTATCTCAAGGTTGATGTTCTTGGAAATAATAGTTTCACCATAAGCCTTCGATACATTATGTAATGTGACGCTCGACATGTGTTCCCCCGGACTTATCACCGCAATTCGCGGTGAAAAATAATAACCCAGAGTGTGTTTAAGATGACGGGTGAGTAAATCCTCCATACCCAAATTTTTTATGGGGGAGGAGTTAGGAGGATGAGATAAGCGTTGTTGAGCTGGTTAGGTATGAGCTACTGGATAAATTGTGATATTTATCGCAAAAAAAGATGCCCCTTTTTGTGGGCAACGGCACGCTTCTTCTGTTTTTGTAATAGAGATCACACCCATTCCGGGCAGGGCGTAGAGTAGGGGAGGATGAGTATTTCCATTGTTAATTGCACACTAGATCAGCACTCTCCGCCAATGTAACAAAACAGTTCACTCTGAACCTACTTAAACTATAAGGACGGAATGATGATAAAAACAACCTTAAAAGTAGGCGCCCGTACTTTAGCGCTTTCTGTTTTAGCCACGCTGGTGTTATCTGCCTCTGCTTTTGCAAAAATAGAGGAAGGTAAGCTAGTTATCTGGATCAACGGTGATAAAGGCTACAATGGCCTGGCACAAGTTGGTGAGAAGTTTGAGAAAGATACGGGTGTCAATGTTACGGTTGAGCATCCAGACAAGCTTGCAGAGAAGTATTCACAGGTTGCAGCAACCGGCGATGGGCCGGATATTATTTTCTGGGCTCATGATCGCTTTGGCGGCTATGCACAGTCTGGTCTGGTGACAGAAATCACGCCAGATCCGAGCTTCAAAGATAAGCTATTTCCGTTTACCTGGGATGCTGTGCGTTACGACGGTAAACTGGTTGGTTACCCTATCGCGGTTGAAGCCCTCTCTCTTATCTACAATAAAGACTTGGTGAAGACACCACCAAAAACGTGGGAAGAGATCCCGGCTCTGGATAAGGCGCTGAAGAGTAAAGGCAAAAGTGCCATTATGTTTAATCTGCAAGAGCCATATTTCTCTTGGCCGTTGATTGCTGCGGACGGAGGATATGCTTTCAAGCTGGAAAATGGCGCATATGATGTGAAGAATGCCGGAGTGAATAATACGGGTGCCAAATCAGGCCTGCGTTTCATTATCGATTTGGTGAGAAATAAGCATCTAAATATAGATACTGACTATTCCATTGCTGAGGCGGCGTTCAACAAAGGTGAAACGGCGATGACCATCAACGGTCCGTGGGCGTGGGCCAACATCGACAAGAGCAAGGTAAATTACGGTGTGGCATTGTTGCCGACCTTTAACGGTCATCCGTCCAAGCCGTTTGTTGGTGTATTGACGGCAGGTATCAATACTGCCAGCCCGAATAAAGAGCTAGCCAAAGAGTTCTTGGAAAACTACTTGCTGACCAACGAAGGTCTGGAGATGGTGAATAAAGATAAGCCGTTGGGGGCTGTGTCATTGAAATCCTATCACGATATTCTGGCTAAGGACCCACGTATTGCAGCCACGATGGAAAATGCTAAAAACGGCGAAATCATGCCGAACGTCTCACAAATGAGCAGTTTTTGGTATGCCATGCGCAACGCTATTGTTAATGCGTTGGCTGGCCGTCAGACCGTTGATGCCGCACTAAGTGATGCCGAAGCCCGTATAACTAAGTAACCTGTGAGAACTCTTTTTTGAAGGAGTTCTCTTTCCTGCAACCAGTAAGGATGCCTGTTTGCAGGAAGATTGATTAAGCTATCCGCAAAGCTGTTACGTCGTAGTAAAAAGGAAGAGCATTATGTCAGCGACGCTCGAAAAAACATCATGGTGGCAGCATTCTGCTCTGAAATGGCTTGCAGTGAGCCTGTGTGTACTCTTTACCGGTTATCTGGTGGTATTGATGTACTCACAGGGAGAGTATCTGTTTGCAATGGTGACACTGGTATTGTTAGGTATGGGGATTTATGTTTTTTCCAACCGCAATACTTATGCCTGGCGCTATACCTATCCGGGTGTGGCAGGCATGGGATTGTTTGTACTGTTTCCACTCATTTGCACCATTGCTATCGCCTTCACCAACTATAGTAGTATCAATCAACTGACTTTTGAACGCGCACAATCTGTCCTGATGAGCCGTCAGTATCAGTCAGGGCAAGCATTGACTTTTAAGCTCTATCCAAAATCGGATTTGTGGGTTTTGGCACTGAGTATACCGAGCCAAACGAAGCAACTAGTGTCCGAACCGTTTTCGCTGTCAGCAATGGAAGAGACGACTCTGCATGTGTATGAGCAGGATAATCTTGAGAACGGTGAAGCAGCGACATTGCGCATTATTACCCAGAATCGACAGGCATTGAACCAGTTGGTTGTTGTTTTACCGGATGGTAACCGGCTGAAAATGAGTTCGCTACGTCAATTCTCTGGAGTGCACCCTCAATACTCTCTTGGGGAAGATGGTGAGTCCCTCACCGACAATCAAACAGGTACGCTTTATCGCCCCAATACCGATACCGGTTTCTATCAGTCTGTCAATGCTGAGGGAACATGGGGTAATGAGACTTTGACGCCAGGATTTACTGTTACCATCGGCTGGAAAAATTTCCTGCGGGTGATACAGGATGAAGGTATTCAGAAACCATTCCTCGCTATTTTCGTTTGGACAGTTGTGTTTTCTCTGTTCACTGTGGTGCTGACAGTTGCTGTTGGCATGGTTTTGGCTTGCATCGTGCAGTGGGAAGCGCTGAAAGGTCGTGCTGTTTATCGCGTGTTGTTGATCTTACCCTATGCAGTACCATCGTTTATTTCTATTTTGATTTTCAAGGGGTTGTTTAACCAAAGTTTTGGTGAGATCAATCTGTTGCTTAACGGTCTATTCGGTCTTAAACCGGCTTGGTTTACCGATCCAACGATGGCGCGAACCATGCTGATTGTAGTGAATGCCTGGCTTGGATATCCCTACATGATGATCCTCTGCATGGGGTTATTGAAAGCAATACCCGATGATCTGTATGAAGCATCGGCAATGGATGGTGCAGGGCCGTTTCAGAACTTTTTTAAGATTACTTTCCCGTTGTTGATAAAACCATTGACGCCGCTGATGATTGCCAGCTTTGCCTTTAACTTTAACAACTTTGTTCTGATTCAGTTGTTAACCCTTGGTGGACCAGATCGCATTGGCACCACGACGCCGGCAGGCTATACCGATTTACTGGTGAGTTACACCTACCGTATTGCTTTCGACGGCAGTAGTGGGCAGGACTTTGGCTTGGCTGCGGCGATTGCGACAGTGATCTTTTTGTTGGTTGGTGCACTGGCGGTTATTAACCTGAAAGCTACCCGTATTAAATTTGACTAAGGAAGGAATGCAATGGCAATGGTTCAACCCAAATCACAGAAATGGCGTTTGTTAGCGACACATTTGTTGATGTTTACCTTTATTGCCATGATCTTATTCCCTCTACTGATGGTTATTACTATCTCCCTGCGGCCGGGGAACTTTGCTACGGGGAGTTTGATCCCGGAAAATATCTCTTGGGAACATTGGAAATTGGCACTGGGTTACAGTGTGGTATCACCGGATGGCCGTGTTACTCCGCCACCTTTCCCGGTTATGCTATGGCTCTGGAACTCTGTTAAGGTGGCCTTTATTACCGCTGTAGGTATCGTTACCTTATCAACGACTTGTGCTTATGCTTTTGCCCGTATGCATTTTCGCGGTAAAAGTACTTTACTGAAAGGCATGCTCATTTTTCAGATGTTCCCGGCGGTACTTTCCTTGGTGGCGCTGTATGCTTTGTTTGATCGACTAGGGGAATATGTACCGTTTATTGGCCTTAATACCCACGGTGGTGTGATTTTTGCTTACTTGGGGGGCATTGCGTTGCATGTCTGGACGATTAAAGGTTATTTCGAAACCATTGATGGCTCCTTGGAAGAGGCTGCCGCGCTTGATGGTGCGACACCGTGGCAAGCTTTCCGTATGGTGCTGCTACCGCTTTCGGTACCGATTCTGGCAGTGGTATTCATTCTTTCCTTCATTGGTGTGATTACGGAAGTGCCTGTTGCCTCACTGCTTTTGCGAGATGTGAACAATTACACTTTGGCGGTGGGCATGCAGCAGTACCTTAACCCACAGAACTATCTTTGGGGAGATTTTGCCGCCGCTGCTGTGCTCTCGGCACTCCCGATTACCATCGTCTTCTTGGTTGCTCAGCGCTGGTTGGTCAGTGGTTTGACCGCCGGGGGAGTAAAAGGCTAATCGCAATATTCTCAATGTGAATCCCTTTAATATATTGAGATTAAAGGGATTCACGGAAGTATCAATTATTGCTGGTGGTGAACTTGACGATTTAATTGCCATGACAGGAGATCGGTAAATGCCTGCCAACGTTTGAACTGTTTGGTTTGGTCTGCTGTCATTGGCTGGGGGTCACCGAGTAATAATCCTGTTTGATTTGCCCACGGTCGAAATTCACCTTTGCCTATCATGACATAAGCTCCTTGCTGTGTAATAGTGACTTCCGGGTTATATCCTTGACACCAGATAGGGTCTAGATGTTCAGCCAGCAAATTACAGCCGGTACGGTAATAAGCTGTATGTGACAAGCTCAAATGGTAGAGGGTTGGCCAAATGTCTTTATGACTGCCGACTCTGGTAGCATCAAAAGTTGCGTTTTGGCGATAAGCGGGCGGCACGTAGAGATAAAACGGTACACCGTGGCCGATTGCCAACTCATGAGCATCTGGATAACTGATACCTCGAATATTATGGTCACCGGTTGCCGCAATAATGGTATGGGAAGCCAATGACTGAGATTTTACCCAACTAATAAATTGTCCTAATTGATCATTGGCGTAACGCAGGGTATGAAAAACCTCTTGTAACTCACTACCACTAGCCAAATGACTTAAACGTTGTTTCTCGGTATCACTCAGCTTGATGTCGGTTTTCTGATAACCTGCCGGCGATTTATACGGTGGGTGATGAGTAGTAGATAACGACATAATCAGAACATGCTCCCCGTTCTTTTCTGCCTGAGTTAAGCGCTCTTCAATATAACGGAACATAAACTCATCAGGTACACCCCAGGTATCGAATTTGGCTTCTGGATAGCGTTTTTTCAGCCCATTTTGATCGATAAATTCACTGACTCCCAGGTTTGGCAGGAACTGATTCAAATTACGCCATGCGCCGTTACCGGATGTGACGAAGATAATTTTGTAACCATTCGCCAGATAGGGTTTGAACATATTGCTGGTGAAATCGAGATGCTGCGCGGTGGATTGACTGACTGCGCTGTTTGGGCTGCGGATCAAGAAACGGCTTAAACTATCAATGGTGCCATCTCCTTCAGAAATGAAACGTTCAAAACGCCAGTCGTTTTGCCAGTGCTGGCGTAGAGCGCCAAAAACATCAAGATCTGGGCGATCCAAACTTTGTAGGTGATAACCCATACTCTCCATGACGTTAAATATTACATGAGGCGGATTTTTTTGAGCGGTGGGATTATCGGCAGTTTTAGCCATAAACGGTGACAGATTTGCGGGGGTTGGCTTCTCTAGAAAATGGTTTAATAACCAGCTACCTTGTGCATCTGTTGCTTCTGGGAAGTGGCTGTTTTTGTAATGATCATTAAACGCCCAATTCAGTGCCATTGGGCCATTAGGTGTCAGCATATTAAGCATTTTGACTTCTGAAACTTGTGTATTGGACTGACGTAGTGGAAAGGTGCCTATGGAGCCACGCATGCCAATGAAACAGACAGTCAAAATAACCAGCGTCGCCATCGCAGAAACCGGCAGACTGGTTTTGCGCTCTGTGCGTGAAATAAGGTAGCGTTGCCAGAGCAGACAGGACCAGAAAACAGTCATTGCGAACAGCGCTAAACAGAGCAAACTTTCAATCACCGGATAGTCGTTCCATAGGGTGTGCAGCACGGCTTGCGTATCATCTTCCACTAAGCCGAAGATGAAAATATCGAACGACCGTTCATAAGTGGCATAGTAGTAAACATTACTTACCGTCAAAGCCCCGACTACGGTATTGAGTGTTGTTGCCAACCACGGATAGGCGTGTTGCCATATGTTGAAGCTGTTTTTATTAATGGCAAATAAGCTAGCAATCAGCAGACAAGGCACAAACAGCAGACTGGCAATACGAATATCAAACAATCCGCCGATCCAGAACATTCGTTCCACGTCTTGAGTAGAGTCAATGAAGAGCTGATAACTGCCATAAGTTAAGAGAAGATAGATTCTTCCCGCCATTTGTGTTGCTACCGTTAGCAACCAGGGAAGTAAAAGTGCGATAAAAGCCAGTTTAAATCTGGAAAACCACATAATGCCTTCTTATTGGTAATAGATTGGTAAGGTTAATTTAGTGTTTAGCAGGTCAAGATCCTATCTCATTCAGCAACTTACTGCCTATCCCATTGGGTTATTTTATTTGCTATTTTTTGCAGTAGAGTAGTTATTGGTCAGACAAACGTGGTTGAAAGAGGGTTCACACTACAAACCATCTTTACCTCGAAAAGGCACTCCAGCCGATATAAGGCAGGAGAGGAATGTCGATGAGGTGTCAGCCTGGTTGATTTTAAATTCACTTTACATATAAAGATGCATCGCGGCGGCAAGGGAGCGAATCCCCGGGAGCAAATCCCCGGGAGCATAGAGAACGATGTGACTGGGGGGAGCGAGTGCAGCCAACAAAGAGGCAACTTGAAAGATGATGGGTATATATTGATAGCGATTAATGAGCCATTTCATGTGATATTTATCACATTTTTTTATGTCCATATGATAAATATCATGATCTTGTGGTCATAATATTTAGAGAGCGAAATTCTCTGTTATTTGTCTCCACTCCATCCTACCTAGCTGGACGCGGTCTATTGTTCTCTCTAACGCCACGTATTAAATGATGGCTATTTTACGCTGTCATTTTTTTACCGCGGAACAGACCGGCGCTATTTAAAAGAGCCGCATGTCATGGCTCGTTTAATAGCCTCTTGCGTTATCCCCGTTTCAGGATAATGGTTCAATTATGTAGGGTTTCAAATATGGATGGATTAGTTTTCACCTGCCGAATTGGCGCACTGCCCCAAACCACCTTTCAGGTAGCGCAATTTACTTTACAGGAAGAGCTGTCACAGCTTTATCGCCTGACGTTAAAGGTGGTGAGCTCACGTGATGACATTCCCCTGAATGAACAACTGGGGGACAGCGCGTCACTGACCATTACCCGCAATGGCGTCACCGAACGGACCATTAATGGTTTAATAACCGGGGCTGAACAGGGTAATACCGATGGTCGTAGCACTTTTTATATTTTCACTGTCCGCCCCACAATGTGGCTGATGACGCTCAATCAGGATAGCCGTATTTTCCATCTGAAGTCTGTACCCGAAATCTTAACGATCTTGCTTAAAGATCATCGTATTTTATTTACCCGCGATACGCTCTATAAACGCCATGCCGAACGGGAATACACCACGCAAAAACGCGAATCCGCTTATGATTTCTGGTGCCGGCTGGCGGCGGAAGAGGGCATTATCTTCTGGTTTGAGGAAGAACAGACGTTGTTCTGTGATTGCCACTTGGGCATGCAGGCGGATATCGCTCTGACTTACAATACGCATCCTGAAACGGACGAGACCGATACCACGGCGTACCAGTGGAGCTATGGCGAATACCTGTGTTCGAATGGCACGGTCCAGAAAGACCATAACTTTCTTAACCCCAAATATTCGCTTGAGCATCAGAAGCAATCCGACGATAGCGGGCACCATTCGGTGTTTGAAAGTTACGGGCGTTTCCAGTGGGACGAGGAAGGAAAACCTTTTACCCAACTGCGGCTGGAACAGTTACGAAACTACAGTAAAGTCGGTACCGCCAAAACCAACTGCATCCGGCTGCGGCCGGGCAAGATTTTTACCCTGCAATCCCATCCCATAGAAGCCATGAACGCCCGCTGGCAGTTAATCTCTGTCACGCATCATGGGTGGCAACCTGTCGCATCAGACGACGGGGGTGAAGGCACAACACTGACCAACGAGGTCGCCTTTATTCCCGGAAACCAGGACTGGCGGCCGCCTTACCGCTACAAACCGCTGGCGGACGGTGATGAAGTCGCCACGGTGGTCGGGGTGGGAAGCGAAGAGATTTATGTGAACGAACACGGCGCGATACGGATCCATTTCCACTGGAACCGTTACGATAAAGCGGACGACAACGCGTCTTGTTGGGTACGGGTGGCACAAGGCTGGAACGGCAACGGTTTCGGTTTTATGGCGATACCGCGCGTCGGGCAGGAGGTGATTGTCAGCTATCTCAACGGCGATATCGACCGCCCGATTGTGACGGGGTGTACCTATAATGGCCTCAACCGCCCGCCTCTTAATTTACCGGCGGAGAAAACCCGTACCACTTTTAAAACCCGGACTCACGGAGGAGAGGGATTTAATGAACTGCGCTTTGAGGATAATAAAGGAAGCGAGGAAGTGTTTATTCATGCTCAGAGGGATATGAATAGCCAGATTCTCCGGGACAAAACCACGCAGATAGGCCATGACCAGCAAACAGAAGTGGCGCATAACCGCACCGCGATAATTAAAAACGATGATGATGAAGCCGTGCAGGGCGGCCAGACGCTTGAAGTCGGTCAAAATCAAACGGTGACCATTAAAGGTCAGCAAGCCCTTTCCATTGGTAAAAGCCATCAATTAAACATCGCCGATAACCAGCAAATTACCGTGGGTAAACATATCACGGTGCACTCTGAAAGCGGGCAAATCATCATTGGGAACGCAGGCGGACAGATAGTTATTGACCCGATGGGCAATATCCGCATCGAAGGGGTCAGCATCACCATGACTGACCATATCACCGGCAAGAAATCCGCCGGTGCGCTGTTTGACTACTCCGCCCGCTATACCCTGCTCAGTGAACAGAGCGGTAAACCACTGGCCCATACCCGCTATACCATTACCACCGCTGGCGGTCAGACCCTTTCCGGTAAAACCGATGCGTTGGGCAGAACGGTGATTGTACAGAGTGAGGCGGAAGAAAATTTGCAACTGAGTTCACCAGAAAACCCACCGAAACCGAAGCAAACCTTATATCAGGCCAGTGATAACACACCGGTAGAGCATGTTATGGAATTTACGGAGAAATAAGTATGGCAATATCTAATAGTGGTAAAATGTGTCCGGCCGTGACCTCAATTAACTGTACGATGGAAATCGGCGTCTTTCCCGCCGATGAAGACCCTTGCTATCTGGCGGAAAAAGCTGAATATGCCCTGCGCCTGCCGGCAATGATTATGACCAAACTGGGCGCTATTCGCTTTCTTAATCAAGTCATTATGAGTGGGTTGATTAAGGTTGAGGAGCTTAAGCATGACTTTCTGTGGCCCTATAAAGCAGAAGTGGTGTTTGCTATCCGGGGGAAGAAGGATGTTCCTCTGCCCATGCTGGCGACCAGTCTGGCCTCTAAACAGCGTTATAGCGATAACTTACCGCAATCCAGTAATCCGTTTGCCCGGCCTTCTGCCGAAGACGCGGAGGAATTTGGTGTTAAACGTATTCGGCGTCCCGATATTATTCTAGTTAAAGATGAAGCTCTCCGCTGGCCGGGCAGAAATGCCACCTACTTCGATGATTCTGTGCACCCTGATAATCTAAAGATGTTGATTGAGGTGAAATTTCCGGGCGATAAACTTGCCGAAGATCAAGAAATAGATTACATCCAAATTGCGACCGAAGACCGCTTTGGGGTGATGCGTGTCGACGATAACCGTACAGAAGAGCAAAAACAGTATGACGAAGCGTGGCGAAAACTTTATCAGCCCGGTTCCCAACACTATAAAAATCCGATCCCACTGGCCCCGCTGCCGCCCGGTTCGCCGCCTGATGATGAAGCTTTACCCGTACCGCCCGCAGAGGGTGTGCCGGGGACCATTCCGCAACCCTTGACAAAAAATCCACCGCTTCTCAGCACTTCCCGCTGGTCGTTTTTACCCAGCTATGAAGACTGGGTCGTCCTCGGGCAGGAGGTGGCGGGTCTGGCCGAAAATGGGTTGAATTATGTCCGCGACAGTACTCGGGAGCTTCTTGCCCAATTTGGTTCATGGCTCAATCAAACCGGCAAGTGGGTGTGTGAAGAGATTATTGACCCGATAAGCCATCAGGTCAGCTACGCTTTTTCCTGGGCTAATGAACAAACGGGAAAAATCGTGACTTGGACGGAGAGTGAGATAAAAGCCCGGTGGCAGACGGTGCAACAGGGTTCAGACGTCACCCTGGAAGAGCTTAAAAACATTAGCTGGATGCAGATATCAAAAGAGGTGGGGGAAGGCATGCTGGAAATGGTGGTGATTGTTGCCGGAGTTGCCGTTGTTATCCTTGTCACCCTTGCCGTCGCTGCCGCACTGATTGCACTGGTGGAAATTTTAGCTGCCGCTGCCGCAGTTAGCGCCGCCGCGTTAGCCGCCGTCCTAGCAATATTGGCGAGTGTGACATTCGCCACCGCTTCATAATTAACGGAGAGAAAATATGGAAACTTTAGATTACTTTGCCCAGTTGAGATCACAACTGACCTCTTTTCTTTTTACCAATGCTGATGAGCTGACCGTTTCCCGTCTTGGCCTCTCGATTACTCTGTTTTTTAAACAGGGTTACACCCTAGAGAAAAAGCAACGCATTCTGGCTTGCTACCGGCATTTTCGCGAAGAGTTTGGTACTCACCTGCGTTTTCACAGTCATTCACTGAAAGGGTTAAGCAAATATTCACCGGAAAATATTATTAAGATAGAGGAAGGCATTCTCGCCAGGAAAAAAAATCGGCTTTGTGGTTGGGTTGTTAGTAATGCTAAAAATGAAGATGAGGCACCTCGTTATCTGATGCGTTATCTGGATTCTGATGAGGATGATGGTGACGATAGTAGCTCCTATCTGAGTCTGGTGCTGCCCTGGGATTATCTGAAAGAACAAGAGGGCATGACCCGGTTTATGGCCTGGCTGGATTTTCTGTGTGAACAGCTTGAACCGGACAGTGGTGACTGTGGTTACTGTCTGGTCCTGCCCAAAGATTACTATGACTATTTTCCTTTAGAGTACCAACTGGCACAACGTTACCCTTCCTTGCAAGTGAACTCCGCAGTTCATACAGCTAAATTACAGTATGAACACTCCATCCGGGGCATTAACTGGATCACCCTGCTGTCCAAACGTTTTGTAAACCGACTGGGTGGGGAATACTGGATACGTCATGTGCTGCGCCCCTACCGGGATGTGGTGATTAGTTCTTATTCCAATGGCCTGATTATCCGGGCCGGTGAATACCCGGATTTAACGCCACTACCGGGTAGTGTCCCGGAGAGTTATTTTGCTATTAACCAACTGATACGTCCGATACGGGTGATACCTCGTGAAGGCCATTCATTGCACTTCTATGGTGAAGGTCATTTTAATTCAACTTCTACCCTGGCCTGGTATGCCCGTTATGACCGGGGACCGCTACAAGTGACACCTTTGAAAGGTGACCATCCAGCACTGGTCAGTGGGATCTGGCAAACCGACAGCCTGCCGGGCAGGCAGTATTTCTTTGCTCAGGGGGCGATGGCTTTTGATGTTGAAGGTGCAGAGACGGGTACAACTATCTGGCATCTGGTACGGGAAGCGGCAAGTATGTGGGAATAACAGATTATCCACCGATTCATCACTCACGGAGAAAATGATGGAAACTGTAGATTACTTTGCCCAGTTGAAATCACAACTGGCCGCGTTTACCTTCCTCAATGGCGATGGGCTGACTGTTTCTCGTCTTGGGATTTCTATCACCCTGTTTTTTAAACAAGGCTATACCCAGGAGAAAAAACAGCGCATTCTGGCCTGCTACCGGCGCTTTCGCGAAGAATTTGGTACCTACCTGCGTTTTCATCGTCATTCATTGAAAGGGCTAAAAAAATATTCTCCAGAAAATATTGCTAAAGTGGAAGAAGGTATTCTTAATCAGAAAAAAAACCAGCTTTCTACTTGGGATATCAGTGACGCCAAAAATATCTATGAAGCTCCCCGCTATCTGATGCATTATCTGGATTCCGATGAAGCTGATGGTGACAACAGTAGCTCCTACCTGAGTCTGGTGCTGCCCTGGGATTATCTAAAAGAACAAGAGGGCATGACCCGGTTTATGGCCTGGTTAGAGTTTCTGTGTGAACAACTCGAACCGGATAGTGGGGACTGTGGCTACTGTCTGGTGCTGCCCAGAGATTACCATGACTACTTTCCCTTAGAGTACCAGCTAGCGCAACGTTACCCTTCATTGCAGGTTAATTCTGCGGTTCATACAGCCAAATTACAGTATGGGCATTCCATCCGTGGCATTAATTGGATCACCCTGCTGTCCAAACGATTTGTAAACCGACTGGGTGGAGAATTCTGGATACGTCAGGTGCTGCGCCCCTACCGGGATGTGGTGATTACTTCTTACCGTGATGGCCTGATTATCCGGGCCGGTCAATACCCGGACTTAACGCCACTCCCGGGCAGTGTCCCGGAGAGTTATTTTGCTATTAACCAACTGATACGCCCAATACGAGTCATTCCCCGTGAAGGCCATTCCCTGCACTTTTATGGTGAAGGTCATTTTGATGATATTTCCACACTGGCTTGGTATGCCCGTTATGACCGGGGACCGCTACAAGTGACACCTTTGAAAGGTGACCATCCAGCACTGGTCAGTGGGATCTGGCAAACCGACAGCCTGCCGGGCAGGCAGTATTTCTTTGCTCAGGGGGTGATGGCTTTTGATGTTGAAGGTGCAGAGACGGGCACAACCCTCTGGCATCTGGTACGGGAAGCGGCAAGTATGTGGGAATAACAAATTATCCACCGACTCATCACTCACGGAGAAAATGATGGAAACTGTAGATTACTTTGCCCAACTGAGATCACAACTGACCTCTTTTCTTTTTCGTAATGGCGATGGACTGACCGTTTCCCGTCTGGGGATTTCTATCACCTTGTTTTTTAAACAGGGTTACACCCAGGCGAAAAAACAACGCATTCTGGCCTGCTACCAGCGTTTTCGGGAAGAGTTTGGCTCTCACTTGCGTTTTCACCGTCATGAGCTGGAAAGGCTAAAAAAATATTCACCGGAAAATATTGCTAAAGTGGAAGAGGGTATTCTTAATCAGAAAAAAAACCAGTTTTCTGGTTGGGTGGTCAGTGATGCCAAAAATGAAGATGAGGCACCTCATTATCTGATGCGTTATCTGGATTCCCGGGAAATAAGCGGTGATAACGGCAGTTCTTACCTAAGCCTGGCACTTCCTTGGAATTATCTGAAAGAACAAGAGGGCATGGCTCGTTTTATGGCCTGGCTGGAGTTTTTGTGTGAACAACTTGAACCGGATAGTGGGGACTGTGGCTACTGTCTGGTCTTACCCAATGACTTCTATGACTACTTTCCTTTAGAGTATCAACTGGCGCAACGTTACCCTTCCTTGCAAGTTAACTCCGCAGTGTTCACAGCTAAATTACAGTATGGGCATTCCATCCGGAGCATTAACTGGATCACCCTGCTGTCCAAACGCTTTGTAAACCGACTGGGCGGGGAATTCTGGATACATCATGTACTGCGCCGCTACCGGGATGTAGTGATTACGCCTTATTCCAATGGTCTGATGATCCGCGCCGGTCAATACCCGGACTTAACGCCACTACCGGGCAGTGTCCCGGAGAGTTATTTTGCCATTAACCAACTGATACGTCCGATACGGGTGATACCTTGTGAAGGCCATTCATTGCACTTCTATGGTGAAGGTCATTTTAATTCAACTTCCACCCTGGCTTGGTATGCCCGTTATGACCGGGGACCGCTACAAGTGACCCCTTTGAGAGGTGACCATCCGGCACTGGTCAGCGGGATCTGGCAAACTGACAGCCTGCCGGGCAGGCAGTATTTCTTTGCTCAGGGTGCGATGGCTTTTGATGTTGAAGGTGCAGAACCGGGCACAACTGTATGGCATTTAATACGAGAAACGGAAAATACAACGGAGTAAATAATGCGCAGTGTAGTGGAAAGTAAAAAAGTTATCCTTAAAGGTGATACCACAACAACCGGAGGTGAGGTTTTAAAGGGTTCCGATTTGGTAAACCAACACCTATCGGTTGCCTGTAAAGGTGCCCCGGTGTTTTGTCCCGCCTGTAAACAAACCGGCGTTGTTGCGGAAGGTTCTAACTTGTTTAATATACAAGGAATACCTGTCGCGCTGGAGGGGCATCTTGTTAATTGTGGTTGCCCGACTGGCGCTTGTCGATTAAAGGTACGGTCATAACTATCAAATGCTAAAGCCTTTAATTGAAATACCCATAAAACCAGAGCAGGTTTTAAACTGTGATTAAAAGTTGTTTTTTTAACGGATGATTTTAATCGGTATCTGGTTTTAATCGTTTTTTATCTTTTGGATATCTGCTTTTTGCTAAATTTAAACATTATGATATATACCCTATGGATTTCAAGATGCATCGCGACGGCAAGGGAGAGAATCCCCGGGAGCATAGATAACTATGTGACCGGGGTGAACGAGTGCAGCCAACAAAGAGGCAACTTGAAAGATGACGGGTATATCGTGGTTTTACGTTTAAACGAACATTAATCATATCCGATTTATTTTTACTGACACTGTTTTACTGGCATTGTTTTACCAATTGGTTTTACTGGCAATTCTGTGGGTTTTTATGAATCATCCCCCTTTGTTTTTTTCTTTATTAAATCAATAATAAATAGTTTTCTAGTATGGAGATACCATTAATGTTTTTTTAGGATAAATCCTTTTTAGTGCTTAAATTCAGCTAAATTAATCGTTTTATCTTTTCTTTAATCGCATTTTTATTGATTGCTTCGCAAAATGATAGTGAGAAAATACTTGAATGTCAGTTTATTCTATTAATGTTATTTTACGTGATTATTGCTTTTCAACCCTCGGTTAATGGTTAGTGAATTTCGACTAAATGTCATTAATCACACTACTGAAATCTTTGATTCGTTGTGTTAAATCAGTCTGTTGAGTGAAATGTTTAATCTCTCCCTGTTTGTCTTTTTAAATAATCATGACTGGTTAGGTAAATGTAAAATAAGTGGAGGATAGTATGTATTACCGATTTACCGATAAATGGATTAAACATAGCGGAGAATAGGTTGTTTTTAGTCACTTTATGCCTTTTGAAAAGTTGTTATCAGTGTAAATAACTTTTCATAATTATAATACACTCACTCTTTTTATTCTCTGCTATTCCTGTAGGGACATGAATTTAAAAACGTTTTCACTTTCTCAAGCAATTGCCACATATACTGACAGCCATGATTTCGTGTCACCGTTTCATGTAAGGATTGCCACAGACGCTCAATTTTATTCAGCCAGGGTGAATAAACAGGTAAAAACAACAGATTAAATTTAGGATGACAAGCCAGCCAATCTCTGACCCGTCGGCTTTTATGGATACTGTAATTATCCAAAATCAAAGTGAGGGTTTCAGCATGACAATACTGGCGTTCAAGTTCTTCCAATACATTGATAAATAACTGAGAATTCTTATTTAACCCGTCAGCATAAGTCACTTTTCCCGTTTGAACATTCAGGCAACCTGCAAAATAATGTTTTTGGTTTTTTCCTGGTGTCACTATACGTTTCTGTTGCCCTTTTAAATACCAGTCAGCCCCGATTTTTGGATTCAGCTCGATGTCGACTTCATCTTCATAAAAAACGGGATGTTTTTCTGAACACGTTGACAATGCCTCGGTAATTTTCGCCATTTTTTCATGGTACTCGGGATCGGGTAATTTAAGCGTCGGGGCTGCCCTTCGCCACACGATACCCATTTTATGTAAGTAACGATAGAAGGTACTGATGGATAATTTTATGTTTAATAATTCATTGATTTTAATTATAAAAAACTCAAGACTCCAGCGAGAACGCAGGCAGCCCAATTGCTGGGGAGAATATTGCAATAAAAAAGACAGTAAAGGATAAAGCGGGATTAAATTCCAGACAGCGGGTCTGCCCACAGGCAGGCTTTTGAGTCCTTCCAGACCATATAAAGTCAACCAGTTTATCCAGCGATAGACAGAAGAACGACTGGCGCAAAGGGTTTTGGCGACCAGAGAGACAGACTCGCCTCGATGCAGCATCAATATGGCCATGAGCCTGCGAGCATAATCTTTATCTCGGGTGTTCTGGATAATTTTTTTCATCTGGCGTCGTTCATTGCGGGGTATAGGTGCTATGATAGGCATAACTCAGTCCGTTTAGTGGTTTGGGATTATCTACAATTGATCAGATTGCAAAAATTGGACTGAGTTCCCTCCAAGTGTTCTACTATTTTGAAAAGTTATTTACTACCTATTTTTTAATCCTTAGTTGATTAATCACCGGTAAAAGAGAAATGTAAGTTAAAAAAGTAATGTTAAAAATATGATAAGCTTGTACTGTGGTTTTCATTCTGATGGGGTGCTTGTTTTTAATTGGAAACCTGTTGTAACGAACGGTTTTTATTGCTTAATTGTGGTGAGTTTAATAGCTTTTACATTTTCTGAACCGCATTTAATGTCCTTGTTTTCATTAAAATGATATTTAGGTTTTCTCGTTTCTCCTTTTTCTATATTTGATTTTTTAGATTTAAAA
The DNA here is from genome assembly GCF_003343245.1 of Photorhabdus laumondii subsp. laumondii. Taxonomy (NCBI): domain Bacteria; kingdom Pseudomonadati; phylum Pseudomonadota; class Gammaproteobacteria; order Enterobacterales; family Morganellaceae; genus Photorhabdus; species Photorhabdus laumondii. The sequence continues at coordinate 503,158 of NZ_CP024901.1, forward strand.
CCAGTGGGGGTGGCAGATAGCTAACAGTATTAAAGTTAATGCCAATTTTTTTAATTATTTTTAATGTTGTTAAATACTCTTGCTTTTTCGGGGATGCTTCTCGGTTTTCTACAATTATAGTCTCTGATTTTTCGTAAACTTGTTGCAGTCAGGAAAAATCTTTTATTTAAGAGAATTGGTTTAATACTGTTAAAGCTGTTAAAGCTGTTAAAGCTGTTAAAGCTGTTAAAGCTGTTAAAGCTGTTAAAGCTGTTAAAGCTGTTAAAGCTGTTAAAGCTGTTAAAGCTGTTAAAGCTGTTAAAGCTGTTAAAGCTGTTAAAGCTGTTAAAGCTGTTAAAGCTGTTAAAGCTGTTAAAGCTGTTAAAGCTGTTAATGTGGTTAATACTGTTAAATGCTTTGCTAGGATATATTCTTGTTATCGGGTTAACGCTGTTATTTTTTTTACCTTATTTAATCAATTTAAAACCTGTTTTTTCTAATGTTTTCTCTTCTAATATCAGTATGGTATCGGATTTTTTACCCACTTTAAAAAAGCCTTATTAATCACTGCTTTTTACTTTTGATGATTAAAGTTTTTACTTGTTTTTTCCGAGGTTCGCTTGGCCTCTTTTCCAGTTTTTAAAACCATACTGACAGACAAAAAGCGGCTTTTCTTAACACCTGTATTTATCATTGGTGAAAACTCAGCGGTGATAGTCAAGGCGTTAAAAATCAGCAATATGAAGGATGGTTTATATATCCGTTATCTTTCAAGTTGCCTCTTTGTTGGCTGCGCTCGTTCACCCCGGTCACATTGTTCTCTATGCTCCCGGGGATTCGCTCCCTTGCCGTCGCGATGCATCTTGAAATCCATAGGGTATAGATTAAAACCATCCTTTAAACTGGAAAGAATAATGCCTGTACAGGAGAAATAGGCGTTACGGTATTTAACCTCTGGCTGTTCCTGCTTTTTTACGGCATTTATCTACATCTTTCAGCAATTGATTGACATGATCATCACCAAACAGGGTTTCCAATGTGGTATTCAGTTTTCGCCGCCAGTTAGGGTATTCCATTACCGTACCTGGAATATTGACAGGTTTATCCATATCCAGCCAATCTTCGGGTTGCAGTCCCAGTAGTGAGCAGGCACTGTGGGCAATATAGCGATGTAACCCTTGGTTTATCATCGGTGACATTCCAACCTCTTTTGCCGTGTCACCGATATGTTCCGGGATACAGCCGTAGCGATGTAAGCCTTCTAATAACCCTTGTTTGCTAGCTTGACGTTCGGTATATAACCCTTGAAGCAGGTTTTTATCAGGATATAACTTGAGTGATTCCCCAAGTGTCAAATCGGCGCTTTGCCAGAATCCACGTAAAGTAGGTAAATCATGGGTGGTGATGGTCGCCATTGCTTGTATCGGGTAATCCTCAGGTGCGCGGTATTCCCCATTGCCGTGACGCTCAAAGTAGAGCACTTTATAAGAATAGACACCGCTATCGCGCAGCTTGCCCACAATCTCTTCCGGTACAATACCCAAATCTTCACCAATGACCAGACAGCGATGGCGTTGACTTTCTAATGCCAGAATCGCCATTAGATCATCAACTGGATAGTGTACATATGCTCCTTTGTCGGCCGTTTCGCCATAGGGAATCCACCAAAGCCTAAGCATCGACATAACGTGGTCAATGCGTAGCGCACCGCAGTAAGTCATATTTGTGCGCAGCAGCTTAATGAACGGCTGGTAAGCTTGAGATTGCAAAACATGAGGATTCATTGGTGGTAAGCCCCAGTTTTGACCTAGTGGGCCCAGTGCATCTGGTGGTGCTCCCACTGATGCTTTGGTGCAGTAAACAACCCGGTTGCACCAGGTTTCCGAGCCTCCTTCCGCTACGCCGACGGCCAAATCACGGTAAATTCCAATGGGCATGCCACTTGTTTGGCTTTGGGTAAAGCAGTCTGCAAGCTGAGTATCGGCCAGCCATTGTAGCCAGAGGAAAAATTCCACTTCCTGCGGGTGAGATTGGCAAAATGTTTGTACCGCTTCACCGTGCGGATCGCGGTACTTTTCCGGCCATACCGGCCAGCCCCAATAGGTACTATTTTCAGCATATAACCGGCAATGCAGAGCGTCATAGACAGCTTGATAGTAGAGACATTCACCACCTTGGATGACAAATTGGTGGAAAGCGGTTTTTGACGGATCATGTTCTGGACGAGTGCTGAATTGTTGATATGCCAGACGTAGTGCTGCCATTTTCAACGCCATAACTGTGGTGTAATCTACCCATTCCGCGTTACGGGCATCCTGTAACATGCGTTGAGTCGTCGCTGTTTGCCACCATCTCTGTGCTTCTTCATTGTGTTTGAAATCTTCAACCTGATTAATATCAATGTAAATCACATTAAGCCAGTTGCGTGAAGAGGGGCTATAGGGACTGGCGCTTTCTGGTATGGTCGGATATAGCGCATGCAATGGATTTAGCCCGATGAAGGCCCCACCGCGTATTGCTATCTCTTTCAGCATGTGTTTCAGGTCGCCAAAATCGCCAATTCCCCAGTTGTTTTCTGAACGCAGAGTATAGAGTTGCACACAGGCACCCCAAAGTTTTTCTCTCCTTAGTAGAGCATCGGGTTCATAGCAGCGTTTGGGGGCCACGATAATCTGCATAGACCAGCATTGGCTTCCTTGTATCAGAGTGAGGCGGTGGTATCCCAGAGCAAGCGTATCAGGTAGCATCAGTTTATGGCAGCAATGCCCCTGAAATTCCTCTCCTTGTTCTGTCCGTATCTGCCATTGGTAGCGCTCTTCATCTTTCAGAGTGATCGTGAAGTGTTCACCTTGAGTAAAAATTTTTACTGTCGGCAAGGGTGAAACCGGCGCATTGGCCGGTTTGTTTACGTTTATCGCATCTAACAAGCGATGTCGGGTTTCCGTTGGAATCGCTTGTGGCTTGCCATAAGCATTAATGTAGCTGGCGACAATGCCAGCCTCGGTCGCTAAATGATCGAGGCTCTTCTCCCCCATGATCTTTCCTTATCGGTTTGCTTGCCAGATGCGCTGTTGATAATCACGGATTGTTCGGTCAGAGCTGAACATACCCATCCGAGCGGTGTTCAGAATGGCGCTACGTGTCCAATGTTGAGTATCGCGGTACAAGGTATCGATCCGTTTATGTGCATCACAATAGGAGGCAAAATCAGCTAGTACCAGATAAGGATCGCCGCCTTCAATCAGACTATGTAGCAGCATATCGAATGCTCGCTTATCGCTATAGCTGAACTCGCCGCTAGCCAGTGCTTTGAGTATGTTGTCCAGATGTTGATCTTCCTTGAGTAGTTTCAGTGGGTCATAACCGGCAGCTTTTAAGGCTTTCACTTCTTCTACGGTATGTCCGAAGATGAAGATGTGGTCATCTCCTACCTGTTCGGCAATTTCAACATTTGCTCCGTCTAAGGTGCCGATAGTTAGTGCCCCATTCAGTGCCAGTTTCATGTTGCCGGTACCGGAAGCTTCTTTACCGGCTGTGGAGATTTGTTCTGAAACATCGGCCGCCGGGATCATGAGCTCCGCGACAGAAACTTTGTAATCGGGGATAAAAGCGATCTTAATGCGATCACGGACGATTGGATCGTTGTTAATTTTCTCCGCCGCCTGATTGATGGCAGAGATAATGTTTTTTGCCAAATAGTAGCCCGGTGCGGCTTTTGCACCAAACAGGAACACACGTGGAACGATGTCCAGCGCCGGATTTTCCTGAATTTGTTTATAGAGCGATAGGATATGCAACAGGTTCAGATGCTGGCGTTTATATTCATGCAAGCGTTTAATTTGCACATCAAAAATGGCGTTTGGATCTAGCTTGAGCCCCATCACTTTATTGACATAATTGGAGAGCAAGATCTTGTTGCTTTGTTTGATAGCTCGGTACTCTTCGCGGAAAGCGGCGTCATCTGCATAGGGCTCAAGTGTTTTAAGGGCGTCAAGATCGTTAATCCATTCGCGATTAAGTGTACGGTCAAGCAATCCTGACAGTGCCGGGTTACACTGTTTGATCCAGCGACGTGGGGTGACGCCATTTGTCACGTTGAGAAATTTATTCGGCCACAGTTGATGGTATTCAGGAAACAGATCCTTAACGATGAGCTGTGAGTGCAGCGCAGCTACCCCGTTGACGGCAAAGCCCGCGACGACGCAAAGATTCGCCATTCGTATCTGATGGTTATAATGTACAGCTAATTTTTCCCATACGGCTGGCTCGCCGGGCCAGGTTTTGTCCACCAACTTTTTAAACCGGTAGTTAATTTCTTTAATGATGCTGTAATGCCGTGGTAGCAGGTGGCTGACTAGATCTTCGTCCCAACATTCTAAACCTTCTGGCATCAGGGTGTGGTTGGTATAGGCGAAAGTATGGCTGGTTATCTCCCATGCGGTTTCCCAACTCATCTGGTGTTTATCCAGCAGAATGCGCATCATTTCAGGGATGGCAATCGTTGGATGAGTATCGTTAAGTTGGATAACTTCATACTTAGGCAGATCTTCTATTTTGCGGCCCGCCAGAAGATGACGACGCAGGATATCTGCGACGGAGCAGGCACACTGGAAATATTGTTGCATCAGACGCAGGCGTTTGCCTTCTTGATGATTATCATTCGGATAGAGAACTTTCGTTAGCTTAGCGGCTTCAACACCTTGCTGTTCTGCTGTCAGGAACTGCCCGGCGTTGAATTTGTCGAGATCAAATGGAGAGGCATGGGTTGCTTGCCACAGGCGTAATGGTTGAGTAACACCATTGCGATAACCAATGACCGGTAGATCCCAGGCTTCTCCAATCAAGGTAAATTCAGGCTGCCAAGTTTCGTGTCCATCATCGGTTATGACGACTTTGCCACCAAAATTTACCTCAACATCTAACTGAGTGTTGTGACGGAACCAGGGATAGGATTCTCGTCCCCAATTATCGGGTTCTTCAATTTGTTGCCCTTGTTCAAAGGATTGGCGGAACAGGCCGTATTGATAATTCAGACCATAGCCAATGGCCGACTGACCGACGGTTGCCATAGAGTCAAGAAAACAGGCGGCAAGCCGTCCCAGTCCACCGTTACCTAAAGCGGGGTCGGTTTCTTGTTCCAGAAGATCACTTAAAATGATATTTTCTTCTGCCAGGTAAGCCTGAACGTCTTCATACCAACCAAGGTTAAGCAGGTTGTTTGCGGTTAAACGGCCAATCAGAAACTCCATAGAGATGTAGTTCACATGGCGTTGTTGCTCGGAATGATTGATGACAGGGCATGCGGGCACCAGTTCTGACAGGGCCGCACTAACGGCTTGCCACCACTGATGCTGAGTCATTTCCTGTGCTGAACCGAGGCCAAAGCGCTGCCATTGACGTGTCAGCGCAGCCTGAAACTGGGCTTTATCTAATCTGGACTGTTGCATGGAGTCTTCATCCTGTAGCTGAAAAGGAAAATTTAACCACTATGCTGAATGCTCTCAGGATCTAAAGCATCATCCTGGAGAGGTATTAGTCAGGGAGGAGTAGAAGGGCGTAGCCAGTAACTATATTGCGTATCACTTTTGTATTTACTGAGTTCATTTTTTTCCAGTGGATCGATTAAGGTAATTTGCTAATCGCTTCCATAACTTATCTGTAGAAAATGGAATTTGCTGTTCAAGAATGTGATAGGGTGCGCAACTTAATGCTATGGGGGGCGTAAACATATTTGCAAAAGCCATCTATTTCACTAAATTTGGTTGGGCCAATTAATGGCGTTATTACGGACCATGAAATAAATCATTTAAATATACCCAATGGATTTCAAGATGGATCGCGACGGCAAGGGAGCGAATCCCCGGGAGCATAGCAAACTATGTGACCGGGGGTGAGCGAGTGCAGCCAACAAAGGGCAACTTGAAAGATGACGGGTATATATGGTTCCGGCGCAGGTTTTACTTATCGCTTCTTTGGGCACGGAAATTAATGCTTATCCCATCAAAACTGAGTCGTCCCGTTCGTCTGAATAATACAGTCTTGCGTGAGCGTCTGTTAATCAGACTGAATGAGTCGTCTAATTATCGTCTTGTGCTAATAACTAGCCCCGCGGGTTATGGCAAAACCACATTGGTCTCTCAGTGGGCTGCCGGGCAGGATAATCTGGGATGGTATTCTTTAGATGAGAGCGATAATCAGCCGGAACGTTTTGCCAGTTATCTTATCGCGGCATTGCAGCAAGCTACGCAGGGACATTGTGTTAAAAGTGAAGTGTTGGCTCAAAAACATCAATATGCCAATTTACCCGCGCTTTTCGCTCAATTATTTATTGAACTTAGTGAGTGGCGGCGGCCCATTTTTCTGGTGATTGATGATTACCATCTGATTGTGAATAACATGATTCATGAGGCTATGCGGTTTTTCCTGCGTCACCAGCCTGAGAATCTGACGTTAACCATCTTATCGCGTAATTTGCCTTCTCTTGGGGTGGCTAATCTGCGTGTGCGTGAGCAACTGCTGGAAATTGACAGTCAGCAACTGGCGTTTGATTATCAAGAAACGCAGCAATTTTTTGATAAGCGGTTAACCACATCCCTTGATGCCGACGATTGTAAGCGCCTATGTAATGAAGTCGCGGGTTGGGCAACGGCGCTCCAGCTTATTGCGCTGTCAGCACGGCAGTCGTGTGATGCTGCTGAACTGTCGGCTAAACGTTTGTCGGGCATTAACGCCGGCCATCTTTCCGATTATTTGGTGGATGAGGTACTCAATCAGGTGGGTAGTTCAACGCGTGAATTTTTGTTACGCAGCTCTATCTTACGTTCCATGAATGACGGCTTGATTGTTCGTCTAACCGGTGAAGAGAATGGTCAGCAGCGTCTTGAAGAGACTGAACGTCAGGGGCTGTTTATCCAGCGTATGGATGACTCTGGCGAATGGTTTCGCTTTCATCCGCTTTTTGCTTCATTTCTACGTCAACGTTGTCAATGGGAAATGGCGTTGCAATTGCCGGAGTTGCATCGGGCGGCCGCAGAAGGTTGGTTGGCGCAGGGGTATCCGGGTGAGGCGATTCATCATGCCTTGGCTGCGGGGGATACGGCTATGCTGCGCGATATTTTGTTGCAACATGCTTGGTCGCTGTTTAACCACAGTGAGTTATCTCTGTTGGAAGAGTGTATGAATGCGTTGCCTTATGAGCAGCTCTTGGAGAGTCCGCGTCTGGTGCTGCTCCAGGCTTGGCTGGCCCAAAGCCAACATCGTTATTCAGAAGTCAATACCCTGTTAAACCAGGCGGAACAGGCACTGCAACAGAAACAAATTGCTATAGAGCCGGATCTGCTCGCTGAATTCGATGCGCTACGGGCTCAGGTGGCGATGAACAGTGGTAAGCCGGAGATGGCTGATAAGTTGGCGAAACAAGCTTTGGCGGCACTGCTTCCTCAGAATGAATACAGTCGTATTGTTGCAACTTCCGTGGAAGGTGAAGTATTACATTGTAGAGGTGAGTTGGCTGATGCATTAGCGCGGATGCAACAAACCGAGCAGCTTGCGCGTCGTTTTCATGTTCATCACTATGCGTTGTGGGCGCTGTTGCAGCAAAGTGAGATCTTATTAGCTCAGGGATATTTGCAGACGGCTTATGAAACGCAGAATAAGGCATTTGAATTGATCCGTGAACAGCATTTGGAGCAGTTGCCAATGCATGAATTTTTGTTGCGTATCCGTTCACAGCTTTTGTGGTGCTGGTCTCGTCTTGATGAAGCCGAAGAGGCGGCACGTCGTGGGCTGGAAGTGTTGTCTAACTTCCAACCTCAACAGCAGTTGCAATGTTTAACCCAGTTGGCTAAATGCTCTTTGACCAGAGGGGATATTGATAATGCCCGCCGTTATCTGGCGCGTTGTGAAAACCTGCTGAGTAATGGGCAGTATCATAGAGATTGGCGTACGAATACTGACAAGCTGCGAGTCATCATCTGGCAGAGTATGGACGACAAAAGCGCCGCTATTCGGTGGTTGGCACAGACTGAGCGGCCAGAAAGCGTCAGTAATCATTTTAATCAGGGCCAGTGGCGCAATATTGCTCGTGCTCAGATTCTGCTTGGTTTGTATGATGAAGCTGAGTCCATTTTGGATACACTGAATCAACATGCGAGAGAATTGCAATTAATCAGCGATCTGAATCGTAATTTATTGTTGTGTAACTTGCTTTACTGGCATATCGGACGCAAAAGCGAAGCGCAGAGTGCACTCATTGAGGCGTTGTCTCTGGCTAACCGTACAGGATTTATTAGCCATTTTGTCATTGAAGGTGAGTTGATGGCCCAACAGCTACGTCAGCTTATTCAGCTCAATACCTTGTCTGAACTGGAGTTGCATCGGGCGCAGCGCATTTTGCGGGATATCAATCGTCAACATCGCCATAAATTCGCTCATTTTGATGAAAGTTTTGTCACACAGTTGCTAACACATCCTGATGTTCCTGAGCTTATTCGCAATAGTCCGCTTACACAGCGTGAATGGCAGGTGTTGGGGTTGATTTACTCAGGCTACAGTAATGATCAGATTGCCGCAGAGTTGGATGTAGCGACGACAACGATTAAGACACATATACGGAATCTGTATCAGAAGCTAGGGATTGCGAATCGCCAAGAGGCGATTCAGCAAGCACAACAATTGATGCAGATGATGGGATTAGGTGTATGACAGATATTTTAGGGTTCTAGCGAAACTACCCGCCCTTTCAGGTTACGACTGAGTATGTGTGCTGACAGGATTAGCGTGGTACCGAGTAGCATAACTAACACGAGTGACTGTTTGAGCGAAAATGGCAACGCCATAGCAATGAGCGAGAGAGCGGAGCCGACAGCCATCTGGACGAATCCTATCAGTGCAGAAGCGACACCGGCTTCGTCAGAATAAGGTTCTAGTGCATAACTGGTCGCAGGTCCCATAACAAATGCCATACCTGTACAGGCGAAAGAAACCGGCAACATATAGCTTAGCCAGTGCTGGCTGGCGACAGTTGGCAGATGCATGCCAGAGAACAGAGATAGGCTAGCCAGTGCCATTAGAATTGTCCCTAACAGCAGGCAGCAAGGGCGGCCAAGTCGATGGATGATTTTATTGGCGGTTAGGAAGGCGATCATCGTCCAGAGTCCGTTGCCACCAAAAATCAATGAAAATGCTAGCGGTGAAATATGGCCCTCAGTCATTAGCACGGTTGGTGCAAATGAGACATAGGTAATCACTATTCCCATAATGCCGGCATTAACCAAGGCAAAATGCATAAACTGGGCATTGCTAAGAATTTGGAAATATTGCTTCAGTGGTAGCCCGCGAATTGGCTTAGTGTTAGCAGGGCGCGTCTCTGGTAGCCAGTTGGCAATGATCAGTAGTGCAATAACCGAGTAGCAAGTCAAAAACCAGAATGGCGCTCGCCAGTTGAACATTTCGGCCAGAATACCGCCAAGTAACGGAGCAAGAGCAGGAACAATATTTAGCGTACCGTTAATAAATCCATAGGCTTTGGCCGCTTCGTCACCGTTTAGGCGATCACGCACACCACTAATGCAGACGACACTGGTACAGCAGACAGCACATCCTTGAATAATTCGCGCGGCAATAAACATTTCGGGAAAAGTAGAAAGCGCTGCGATCACCGAACCGATGATATATAAGGTGATACCCGTTAGGGCTACTGGCCGACGGCCGAATTTATCGACCAGTGGTCCAGAGATTAATTGACCTAGCCCCATAATTAATAAAAACAAAGAAATCGTTGACTGAATGACTTCATTATTAACTTTAAAATCCTCGGCAATGGCAGGAACCGTAGGCAAGAATACATCGATACCCAAAGGTCCAAAAAGTGCCAAGCTAAGTAGTAGAAGAATATAATTTTGCATGTGTGTTCTTTTAATATTTCAGTAATGGTGGTGGTTTTATTGGTAAATAGGCTCAGTGGAATTCGTTCTTTAGCGTCACCAACGAGCTTGGATATACCAGAAATCCTACTGGCGAGTCATTTTAAGCTAGCGATAGGGGTGTTCAAGGATCATACACAGACTGAACCCTTTACTTTTTTTAAAGCCTGAACTTTATACGAGCTATTCACTGGTGTAAACCAGCCAGCTTGTGTGGATATCTTAAATATAAGCAAATGATCTTGCGCTGTAGCATCAGCTTATTTTTCACTCGATATACCCGTTATCTTTCAAGTTGCCTCTTTGTTGGCTGCACTCGCTCACCCCGGTCACATCGTTATCTATGCTCCCGGGGATTCACTCCCTTGCCGTCGCGATCCATCTTGAAATCCATAGGGTATAGAGGATTTTGGTACAGTTTTTATGGGGTTTGTACAGAATTTCTTATCATTAACCCTATAAATCAGCAGTTCTGCATGCTATTAACCAATCATTCAAAATAATAATATATTTTATACAAAATACTTTAATTTTTTAAATGTTTTTTGGGTTCTTGCAGACTTTTTGTTGATATAAACTAATTTTTAGTAAATATTGTCTTATATATTAAAATCTGATTTTATTTGTTGTGGTTATAAATAGTTAATCAAGGTAATTAAAATGATGGAAAATGGAAAACGGTTTGAAGATATGCTTTCTCGCTTTGTTGGAAACGGTCCTTATTTAGAAATTGATGGTGAAAAGTATATTGATGCAGCTTCGGGGACATTTAACCTTCCACTTGGGTACACTAATCGCAGAATAACTGAAAAATTAAAACAGCAGATCGACAGATGTACACATCTAAGTTCAGCTTATACCCATGAAATGTCACAATATATTTTGGATAAATTAGTTAAACATAGCCCTAAGGGCATTGATAGAATATGGTTACGTGATGTTTCCGGCTCTGGGGCGGTTGAATGCGCAATTCGTATCGCGCAAAAAGCAACAGGACGTTCAGGGGTTATCTCTTTCTTTCTGGCTCATCATGGTCAGTCTTTAGCTACAGCGCAAATTTCAGGTAATGCTTTTAGAATTAAAGACTTCCATGTCAACATTGATGGTTCTTTTAAAATTCCAACCCCTACTAGTGTCATGTCAGAGCTTGAACCGAATACAGAATCCAATCAATATTTTGACTTAGAACAATTTATTCAATTAGGGTCAAATGACAATATTGCCTGTCTTATCATTGAGCCTATTCAAGGAAATGGCGGAAATAACGTTTTCCCTGTTGATTTTTATCGTAAGATCAGAGACATCTGTCATAAACATGACATTATTATTATCGCAGATGAAGTACAGACCGGATTTGGCCGTACCGGGACATTTTTTGCTTCAACCGGTTACGCCAAAGAATTAGAACCCGATATTATTGTTTTCGCTAAAGGTGCTGGTGGCATAGGTATTCCTACTGGTGGTGTGCTGATGCGGAGTTCATTAGATGTATTAGAGTCATTCGAACATTCCAGTACATCAGGCGCTAACCCGCTTTCATTAACGGCGCTTAACGAAATTATCGATATTATTGAAGAGGAACAAGTTCTGGAGAATGTGCAACGCAATGAAACTTATTTGCGTGATGGCTTACTCGCACTACAGCATAAATATCCAGAAATCACTGGCGTTAGGGGCGTCGGTTATATGTTTGGCTTTGATACGCCATCACCCGAATTTGCGGCACAAGCGATTGCAATAGCGAATTCTCATCACTTGATCATCCGGGGTTCTCGTTATGGTAAAGGTCGTGCACTTAAAGTTCGTCCACCATTAATTTGTACTCAGGAACATTTAAACGAAATTCTGTATAAGCTTGATCTGACTTTTGCTGATATGACGTTAAATATGCTGGATACCAAGGAGGTAGCGTAATGAAAGCACTTAAATTTAATCGGGTGTGGGATGTGCAAATCCAGGATGTTGAACCGTTACGCTGTGCTGAGCCTGATGATGTTGTTGTTGATATTGCGGTGTGTGGCGTTTGTGGTACGGATGTCGGGATTATCACCGGATCTTATCCTGTTGCTATTCCGGGAACCACGCTGGGCCATGAAACAACGGGGGTTATTACGCAAATAGGGAAGAGTGTCACGCGTTTTAATGTGGGTGACCGTGTTGTCATCAATCCGACCTATTCTTGTGGGCATTGTCGGATGTGCCAGACAGGCAGTCCAAATCATTGTGAGAAAAAATTGGGAACCGAAGCAGGGGTTTCCTATGATGGGGCATTTGCTGAGCAATATCTGGCTAAAGAGAGTTCGCTGATAAAGCTGGATGATCATGTCAGTATGGAAGAGGCATCATTGACTGAGCCACTCAGTTGTACGCTGACCGGGGTTGATAAACTGGGCATTACTCATACTAATATTCGTGCAGCGGTAGCTGGCGCAGGCCCAATGGGGATGCTCTACATTTGGGCTTTACATGCCAGAGGCGTTAAGGCTTTCATGGTCGAGAAAAACGAAAGTCGAATTCAATTTGCCAAAGAAAATCTGCCACCAGAATGTGAGCTGTATACTGATTTTGATGAGGCGTTAATACAGAAATATGGCGATAAATCAGCGCTTATCGATCTCTGTGTGGATACGACCGGTCAATTAACCGAATACGTTTTTGAACATTTGGCACCTGGCGGAAAATTGTTGAATGTGGCGCTTAAAGATAAGCATGCCAATCTTGATATCTTGAAAATTGCTGATAAGAGCCTTTCAGTGATTGGTTCCATCGATTCTCTGAATAACAGTTTTGAACGTGCTTATACCATGATCCGTGATGGTGTTATTCCAGCCGGTCGTCTGGTTAGCCAGGTTTTTGATTTTAATGATTACTTGCAGGCTTTTCTCACTGTGGGTTGCGATATTGCTAACAAAAGCCAAAAACCACTTTTTACTCCGAACTGTAAAGTGCTGATCCGTATCTCCGATCTAAAATAATGGAATGTTTCACATGGATAGATTTAATGTGATTTTTGATATCGATGGGGTCATTGTTGACAGTGAACAACTGCACTTTGATGTTCTTTGTGATTTGGCGCCCGACTATACACAGCATGTACAACCACAGCAACTTATTGGCCTGAGTTTGGAGGAAACGTTAGATTACATTGGGGTTCCAGCTCAGCAACAGAAAGAGATCACTGCTCAAATCGTCTCGGTGTACAAAAGTAAGCTGGCTAAAAGTTACCTTCGTCCAGGGATTTCCAGGTTGATATTGGCCTTACAACAGCACCGTATCCCTTTTGGCTTTGTCTCTACTGCGCCGCGGGAAGTCTGTTTGGCGAATATTGGATTGTTGGAATTGAGCGAAAGCCCGGCTTTAATCTCAGGTGACGATGTTGAGAGGACGAAACCTCATCCCGATCCCTATCTTGCTATGTTGAAATTGAAGTCTATGGATGTTCATCAGACATTAGTGATTGAAGATACCGATTTGGGAATTACAGCAGCAACGCAGGCAGGTATTCCCTACGTGTATGCTTGGCCTCATGCTTTATCGGTTGCGGAACAGTATCAACAGGCTACTCGTATTATTGGGGCGCTGACCGATATTCCACAATTTTCTAAAATTAATTTTGGGTAACTTAATGCCCTCCATGATTAGTCATATCGGAGGGCATTTTATTTATATAGATTATATAGAAGGAACATGAGTTGTCTGATCAAAATATTGTCTCTTTGGTAAAACAACCCATCATGGCAACGCGTGCCGCTTTTTTTATTGCCGGCTTTAGTCTTGCAAGTTGGGCACCCCTGATTCCTTTAGCTAAAGAACGGCTACAACTTGATAATGGCGCGATGGGGCTCCTGATGTTGGCGTTCGGTATTGGCTCTTTCATCATGATGCCGATAGCCGGCATGTTAGCCGCACGTTTCGGCTGTCGGCAAATCTTCACTTTATGTGCTTTGGTCGTGCTAGTGATGTTGCCAGGGCTAAGTGTATTACCTACACCGCTAACACTGGCTTGCGTTTTATTTATTTTTGGCGCAGGTATTGGTGCAATGGATGTTGTGGTCAATATCCACGCTGTCATGGTTGAGAAAATGGCTCGGCGGCCAATTATGTCTGGCTTTCACGCGTTATTTAGTTTGGGCGGGATCGCTGGTGCCGGTTCGGTGAGTGCATTGTTATCTTTGGGAATATCACCTCTCCAGGCGATGGTAATGGTGGTGTTGCTGGTTATTTTATTGTTACTGCCGGTATGGAGTGGATTATTAAACGAAGCCGAATCGGATAATACGCCATTTTTTGCTATGCCTCATGGGATCGTGATTTTATTAGGCTTTCTCTGTTTTGTTGCCTATATCATGGAAGGATCAATGCTGGACTGGAGTGGGATATTATTAACCAGCGTACATAATATCAGTAGTCATCAGGCGGGTATCGGTTATACCTTGTTTGCTATTGCTATGACATCGGGCCGCTTTCTCGGTGATAAGATTATTGCCCTTTATGGACACCGACGGGTTTTTATCAGCAGTGCTTTATTGGCTACTTCCGGGTTTATCCTTATTTACTCAGCATCGACCGCAATAATGCTAGGGCTCTCTTTCCTGATGATCGGGGCAGGATTATCTAATATCGCACCAATGCTTTTTACCGCTTCCGGTCAACAGAAAATTATGCCTGATTCACTGGCTGTTGCCGCGGTTTCTACTATGGGATATTCAGGGATTTTGCTGGGGCCTGCAATCATCGGCGGATTAGCGCATATTGTGACATTACACGGCGCTTTTGCTTGTATTGCTTTACTCTCTATCTCCTTACTTGCAGGATATAAATTGATTAATTCAAGCGGAAGATAATAGAGGGAGTTCCTATGGGTTTATCACAATATCATTGGCTTAATGAGCCATCTGATTGGCAATGTGGAAGCGGCTGGCTTAATGTCACTACAGATCATAAAACTGACTTTTGGCAACGAACATGGTATGGCTTTGAACGTCATAATGGTCATGTTTTTGGGCGTTATGTTGAGGATGATTTCACCTTTCAACTCTGTATTGAAGGCTGTTTTGAACATTTATACGATCAGGCAGGAGTCATGCTATTAGTCGATGAGAAACATTGGCTGAAAGGCGGAATTGAATATTCTGATGGTCATGCCTCGATTGGTAGTGTGCTAACACGTCATCATTCTGATTGGTCTATGGGCGTATTTCCTGGTGATGCTAGTAAATTTTGGTTACGTTTGACTCGTGAAGAGGGATATTTAAGACTGCAATATTCCACTGATGGTTTTCGGTGGCCATTGTTGAGGTTATCTCCTTTTTTTGAAGATAAACAACCTGTCTTTGTTGGTGCAATGTGTTGTTCTCCAGAGCGGCACGGATTACAGGTGCGGTTTTCTGATTTCCAATTGACACCACCAATAAAAAAACCATTGCATGATTTAAGTTAGCCAGACAGGCTTTAAACACCCGGAGCAATGTACTTCGGGTGTTATATACGTCATCTTTCAAGTTGCCTCTTTGTTGGCTGCACTCCCTCACCCCGGTCACATTGTTATCTATGCTCCCGGGGATTCGCTCCCTTGCCGTCGCGATCCATCTTGAAATCTATAGGGTATATACCCGTAATCATTGAAGATGCTTGATTTTATCCGAAATGGAGATCATTATCCTCGCTATGAAAATATTCATTACCGATGAACAAAAAGCCGAACTTGAACATCTCCATCACACCTGCCGTGATAAGAGGGAGTGTGATCGCATCAAAGCGGTCCTGCTGGCCTCTGAAGGCTGGAGTTCAGTGATGATCGCTCAGGCCCTGCGTCTTCATGAAATGACCGTTAACCGTCATATCAGCGATTACCTTAATCAAGGTAAACTTAAATCTGATAATGGGGGGTCTGATAGTTTGCTTTCTCAAGAACAAACTGATTTTTTAATCAATCACTTATCTCAACATCTTTTCCATCACACCCATGAAATCGTGGCCTATGTTGCTCAGCTCTGGAATATTACCTTTAGCATTCCCGGCATGAATAAATGGCTACACCGTCAGGGTTTTTCTTATAAAAAACCTTGTGGCGTCCCTCATAAATTCGACGCAGAAAAACAGCGACAATTTATTGAATATTATGAGAATCTTAAAGTCACAGCGAAAGACGAACCCATCCTTTTTCTTGATGCTGTTCACCCGACTCAAGGCACCAAACTCGGTTATGGCTGGATGCGAAAAGGCGAGAAAAAAACAGTAAAAACAACAGGAAGCCGGACTCGCCTGAATATATTGGGCGCGCTCAACCTGAATGCCATTGGTCGTACGGTGTTCCAGGAATATCAAACCATCAATGACTACAACATTTGCTGTTTTTTCAATGAAATAAGAAAGTCTTATCCTGACTATCATCAAAAAATTCATCTTATTGTGGATGGGGCGGGTTACAACAAAGCTCATCTTGTTAAGGAGTGGGCTTATGTTAGCAATATTGAGTTACATTACCTTCCTCCCTATAGCCCAAATTTAAACCCAATAGAGCGATTATGGAAGGTCATGAATGAACAGGTTCGAAATAACCGTTATTTTGCGGATAAACATGAATTTCGAGACAACGTCTTCAAATTTTTCACCACAACGCTACCGGATATAGCGGACTCGCTGATGTCTAGAATTAACGACCATTTTCAGGTGCTAAAAACTGCATCTTGAAGTTTCTTGGGTATATATATCAAGGCCCGATGTTTAAACTCTTTCTAGAATAAAACCGGTAAAGTCAGCAGTTGCCTCTTCTGGAAGTTCTACAAATTGGTCTTTCAGCATGTAAATACGTAAAAGTCCTTCTTCATCTGTGTTTAATTCAACTGAACCGGTCGTAAAATTGAAGCTATTGACAACAAAGGATTCAGGGCCAAATGTGCGATTCTGTAAGCCAAAATAAGCGGGCAAGGCCCTTTGTGGTGTTAGTTGAGTCGATAAGCGTGCTGTACCCGTCAGTCGATATTTAACGTTAGGTTCCAACCCTGTTATTATTTGATCAATGACACCAGAGCTGGAATAGGTTTGGATGCTAAGAAAATTAACGCCATTCTCGGACAGGATTTCTACAGTTTCAGGGGTTGGGATTCTCCAGCCACGATATCCTTCGTTAAATGAACCATTAACCAGCTCTTTATTAGCGTTTTTTGTATCAGAATAATCTGCGCTATTTAGCATTTTCTTCATATCCATATATGAGTCCTTTTAAATGAATGGCAATTAAATTTAATTTTGCTTAATAATTTTTTCCTATAAATACTTTAGCAATAATGAAAAAATATTCAATCATGTTTTTTGATTGAAGATTAGGCTTGTGATAATTAATGTGAAAATAAATGACAGGGCTAAATTATTTCGATGGGAATTTATCTTAAAATAATTGAACTATATTCCAGTTAAGATATTAATTTATAATTTTTAAATTTATTTTCTCAACCAATTAAAACACCCAGAGCCGTGAACTCTGGATGTTTAAAATGTTAAAATATATCGAAGTTAAATGCTTAAGCTTGCTCTAAAATAAAACCGGTAAAGTCAGCGGTTTCTCCGTCTGGTCGAGGACCAACTTGGTCTTTCAATAAATAAACGCGTAAAAGTCCCTCTTGATCTGTACTTAATTCTACCGAACCGGTTGTAAAATCGGTGCTGTTTACAGCAAAAGTGTTGGGGCCTTCGGTGCGACTCTGTAAACCAAAATAAGCTGATGAGGCCCATTCTGATGATACGCGAGCTGTACCTGTTAGTTTATATTTAGTGTTAGGTTCTAATCCTTCGATAATTTGATCAATGACGCCAGAACCGGTAACGCTTTGGATTCTGATAAAGTGAACGCCATTTTCAGATAAGATTTCTACTGACTCAGGAGCTGGGATTCTCCAGCCGTTATATCCCTCTTCGAATGAGCCGTTAACCAGTTCTTTATGAGAGTTTTTCTTGCTATCAGAATAATCTTCATTATTCAGGATTTCTTGTACGTTCATATATTAGTCCTTTTTAAATAGATAGAAATGAATTTAATTTCTTTCAGCACTTTGTTTTTCGGGGGGGCACTTTATCAATAATGGGATAATACTCAATTGTATTTTTTGTTGGTGGTGAATTGTAATTTGTATAAATTAATACAAGAATAAATGAGTTATAAGCGCTTATCCTGATAGGTGTTTCTGTAGGCTAATTTGTTGCTCGTGACAATGCTCATTGTTGCAGAAATGTTATGTTGAAATATTAGTCACATTGAGAGAAAGAATAGAGTGAATAATGAGGTAATATCTATGACTGTTTGAAATTCATCGGATATATTTATATTAAATCTTATTTCTTATGATTATTTCTTGTTAAATACTCTTATCTAAAATAGAATTATTTTAGATAAGAGAAAATTAAATTATCGACCTAAATAGTTATCCCAATCTTTCCAGACAGGCTGTAATCCGGCTTTAATTAATGCGTCTGCGACCTGATAGACAGAACGGTTATCATGCGGCATAAATTGTTCCAATTCTTCGTGGCGACTATCTGCGTAACCACCGGGTTGGGTTTTCGAACCGGCACTAACGTTGTTGATTGCCAGTGGTATGATGTGATCGCGGAAGAATGGAGATTCACGAGTGGAAATAGACAGCTCAACATCTGGCGCAAATAGACGAAAAGCACAAATCAGTTGTACCAGTTCTGCTTCACTCATTAGCGATGCCGGTTCAATCCCTCCGGTACAAGGTCGTAAACGTGGGAATGAAATAGAGTAACGGCTTTGCCAGTATGTGCGTTGCAGAAAGAATAAATGCTCCGCCACCATATAGCAGTCTGTCCGCCAATGACTAGAAAGGCCAATCAATGCCCCTAAACCGATTTTATCGATTTTTGCCCGACCAAGACGATCGGGTGTTTCTAATCGCCAGTGGAAATCCCGTTTCTTACCTCGTAGATGATGCAACAGGTAAGTTGGTTGATGATAGGTTTCCTGATAAACCATCACGCCATCTAGCCCCAGAGTTTTTAATTCTGAGTACTCTTCCTGTGTCATAGGCTGGACTTCCATCATGATTGAGCTGAAATACTCGCGGATAAGCGGCAGATAGTGGCGGAAATAATCCATACCGACCTTGCCCTGATGTTCTCCGGTGACTAATAACAGATTGTTGAAGCCCAGCGCTTTAATCGCCTGACATTCGGCAATAATTTCATCTTTATTCAGTATCTTGCGTTTGATGCGGTTACTCATTGAGAACCCGCAATAGGTGCAATCATTGGCACACAAATTGGAGAGATAAAGTGGCACATAGAAACCTACGGTGTTACCGAAGCGTTGACGCGTCAGTTTTTGTGCCCGTTGTGCCAGCGGTTCGATGTAGGGTTTCGCTGCTGGTGAGAGCAAGGCCATAAAATCGTCCAGATTTAATTTGTTACTGCTTAATGCTTGTTCAACATCCTGCGCGGTTTTGCTATGAATGCGCAGGGTGATGTCATCCCAACTCAATTGTTGCCAGCGATAACTAAAATTGCTGTTCGTAAGATGATTCGTCATCAGAGCACTCTCAGGAAATCGGTCAGTGGACTGGATGCAACAGCGTGTTGTTTTGGACTTGCCCGGCCAGCTTGATAAGATAATTCACCCGCTTCAATCGCTATTCTGAAGGCTTGAGCCATTTTTACTGGATTACGTGCGACAGCAATTGCGGTGTTGACTAATACAGCATCCGCGCCTAGTTCAAGCGCTTCCAATGCATGGCTTGGTGCACCGATGCCGGCATCAATGACCACTGGCACTTGTGCTTGTTCAATAATAATTTGCAGGAAATCTCGGGTTAGTAGCCCTTGATTAGATCCGATCGGTGCGCCTAAAGGCATAACCGCCGCGCAACCCACTTCTTCCAGACGTTTGCACAAAACAGGATCAGCACTGCAATAGGGCAGAACGACAAACCCATCTTTGACCAACATTTCAGCGCCTTTGAGTGTTTCAATCGGGTCAGGTAACAAGTATTTCACATCAGGATGAATCTCCAGCTTGATCCAGTTGGTTGCCAGTGCTTCACGGGCCAGACGGGCGGCAAACAGGGCCTCTTCTGCGGTTTTGGCCCCAGAAGTATTTGGCAGCAATTTGACGCCAAGTTTTTGCAATGGCGCCAAAATAGCGTCATTACCGCTCTGCAAATCAATGCGTTTCATTGCCATCGTGACAAGCTGGCTGCCGGAAGCGGCTATAGCTTGAGTCATTAAATTTGCATTGGCGAATTTGCCTGTACCGGTAAATAGACGGGAATGAAAAGTCGTATCAGCAATTTTTAACATATCAACCTCCAGCAATAGCCTGAAACAAAAGGATATTGTCTCCATCATTAATTCGATGCGTATTCCACTCTGAACGCGGAATAATGGTTTGATTAATAGCCAGTGCCATTCCCGGTTGTGTTTGTTCAAGTTGTTCTAGCAATTGCTGTATAGCCAGAGAAGCCATAAGCTCCATCGGCTGGTCGTTTACCGTAATTTTCATGCCATATCTCCGCAAATCGGGCATTGCTGCGACCGGTTAAGTTGTAGTGTGCTCCAGCTTTGTTGTTTACCATCAAACAGTCGGAGTTTGCCGCTTAACGGAGAGGGAAGCCCAGTTAACATTTTGATGGCTTCTAATGCCTGTAATGTGCCGATGATACCGACTATCGGACCTAATACACCCGCAGTCCGGCAATTTCGTAGAGGCTCTTGCTGTTCAGGGTAGAGACAGTTATAGCAGCCATGAAGATAAGGGGGTTCAAATACCATAAGTTGGCCGCTAAAACCGACAGCACTGCCGCTGATCAACGGTTTTCGCGTTGCCACACAAGCAGCATTGATAGCGTGGCGGGTTGTCATGTTGTCACAGCAGTCGAGAACCAGATCGACTTGCTTCACGATTGTTGTCAGCGATTCCAGGTTCTGACGTTGATTAAGAACCATTGTTTTGATCAGCGGATTCAATGCATTGAGTTGATTGGCTGCAAGTTCAGCTTTTGCAGAAGGGATATCCTCAGTGCGGTAAAGTATTTGCCGTTGTAAATTGGAGATGTGTAAGTGGTCATCATCAGCGAGATAAATTGTTCCCACACCGGCTCCGGCCAGATAGAGAGAGGCAGGAGCGCCTAGTCCTCCCAGTCCGACAATCAATACGTGGCTGGATTTCAGTTTTTCCTGTCCTTCCGGGCCAATATCTTCGAGTAACAGTTGTCGGCTGTAACGCATAAATTCTTGATCATTCAGCATAAGAACCTCTCTACCCCTTCAACTCAATGCCTTCAACCAGATAAAGCAGTTGTGCAGTTGCCTGACGCCAATCCTTTGCTTTGGTAATGGCACTAACCAGCGCCACACTGCCAACTCCCGTTGCAATGACATCCGGTACGCGTTCAAGAGAAATTCCGCCGATGGCGACAGTGGAATAGTCTGGTGTGTTTTCTACCTGTCGTTTCAGTGCTTCCACTCCTTGTGGGGAAGATGGCATCGCTTTGGTTGTGGTTGGGAAAATGTGGCCGAGAGCGATATAAGATGGACGCAGGGATTTTGCTCTTGCCAGCTCTTGTTCATCGTGGGTAGAGATTCCTAACCGCAATCCCGTTTTTTGGATGGCGTTCAGATCAGCGATAACTAAATCTTCCTGCCCCAGATGAACACCATAAGCGCCATGTTTTATTGCCAGTCGCCAGTAATCGTTAATAAACAGACGAGCGTTGTATTGGCGACCGAGCATAATGGCTTGTTGAATCTCTTCTTCCACCTGATCTTCTGGTAGATCTTTAATTCTCAACTGAATTGTGGTGACGCCTGTCTGTAACAGGCGGGAAATCCACGCTAGCGAATCCACGACCGGATACAGCCCCAATCTGTGTTCAGTTGGGGCAAATGGTGCGTTAGGCAGATTGTTCATGGGATACATCCTCTACACTGTGATACAACTCACTACCGTGGGCGCGGAATGCTTCGGACATCTGTTCCATACCAGCGGCATAATCGCGTACTTCTTGAGAAATCTTCATAGAGCAGAATTTAGGCCCGCACATAGAACAGAAATGCGCAATTTTGCCGGAGGCTTGTGGCAAGGTTTCATCGTGATAGGCGCGAGCAGTATCGGGATCGAGCGCGAGATTAAATTGATCTTCCCAACGGAACTCAAAACGTGCTTTAGACATGGCGTTATCGCGGATTTGTGCGCCTGGGTGACCTTTGGCGAGATCGGCGGCGTGAGCAGCAATTTTGTAGGTAATCAGCCCTTGCTTAACATCATCTTTGTTTGGCAAGCCGAGATGCTCTTTCGGCGTCACATAACAGAGCATGGCGCAGCCAAACCAGCCAATCATGGCTGCACCAATACCGGAAGTGAAGTGGTCATAACCGGGTGCAATATCTGTTGTCAGGGGGCCAAGAGTATAGAAAGGCGCTTCATGACAATGTTCTAATTCTTCCGTCATATTGCGGCGGATCATCTGCATAGGAATATGCCCGGGGCCTTCGATCATCACTTGAACATCATATTCCCAGGCAATTTTGGTCAGTTCACCTAATGTATGTAGTTCTGCAAACTGCGCTTCATCGTTAGCATCCTGAATAGAACCGGGGCGTAGACCGTCTCCCAATGATAGGGAAACATCATAAGCGGCGCAGATTTCACAAATTTCACGGAAATGTTGGTAGAGAAAGTTTTCTTGATGATGAGACAGACACCATTTCGCCATAATTGAACCGCCGCGGGAAACGATCCCAGTAAGGCGTTTGGCGGTCATCGGTACATAGCGCAGTAATACGCCGGCATGAATGGTGAAGTAATCGACCCCTTGTTCTGCTTGTTCCAGCAAGGTATCACGGAATATTTCCCAAGTGAGATTTTCCGCCCCGCCATTGACTTTCTCCAGTGCCTGATAAATAGGGACTGTACCGATAGGAACCGGGCTGTTACGTAAGATCCATTCGCGGGTTTCGTGGATATAACGGCCAGTGGAGAGATCCATTACCGTATCTGCGCCCCAACGAGTGGACCAGATTAACTTTTCTACTTCTTCCTCAATCGAAGAGGTGACTGAAGAATTACCGATATTGGCGTTAACCTTCACCAGAAAATTGCGACCAATAATCATCGGTTCTGATTCAGGATGATTGATATTGGCAGGGATAATTGCCCGACCAGCCGCGACTTCCTGACGGACAAATTCTGGTGTGATATTTTCCGGCAACTGAGCGCCAAAACTTTGTCCGGGATGTTGTTGGCGTAACACATCACCGCGGATACGTTCACGTCCCATATTTTCCCGTAGTGCGATAAATTCCATTTCCGGCGTGATGATGCCTTGACGAGCATAGTGCAGTTGAGTAACGCGTTTGTCTTTACGGGCTTTTAATGGATGGGGGCGATGATTGAAACGTAAATGATCGAGACCGGCATCCGTCAGGCGTTGCTGAGTAAAATCGGAGCTGAGGGCGGCAACAGGTTCAGTATCTTGGCGTTCGTCGATCCAGGGTTGACGTAGTTGAGTTAACCCAACATGTACATCCAGCTTGGCATCAGGATCGCCATAAGCGCCGGAAGTATCATAAACCGGAATGGCTTCGTTTTCTTCATACTGAGGTTCTTCTTTGGTGCCACCAATTAACGTGGGAGATAATTGAATTTCACGCATTGGAACTTGGATATCGTCACGGGAACCTTGAAGATAAATTCGTCGTGAATTTGGGAAGGTCACGCCTTGAATAGAATTAATAAATTCTTGGGCGGCATCGCGTTGAGCTTTACGTGGGCGTGCCGGATCGGGTTTTGGTGAAATATCGGTTGTAGGGATAACAGTATTATGAGACATAGCAAATTCCTAAACTGTGTTATTGGGAAAGTTGCTTGTCTGGAGCTCGCAGGCAAATGAGTAAGAGTAATATAATTGATGGCTGGACAGACCTGTAAAAAATTGGGTGGGCTGACAGCGGTTGATTACTCTTGTTCCCTTCGCGGGTATTAACCCGATCAGGTTCCGCGGATCCCGAATTAACGGTCTCAGCCTGTGTATGCTGCGATAAAACAGCTTACGCTAGGCACTCCGACAAGAAAGTAAGCAGTAGTATAGAAGGGATTATGAAAACTACAACCCCTACTGATTGAAAGTATTTACAGTGACCAGGTTAATTGTTGCCAGCCATGTTGTTGTGCTTCGGTTTTTAAATGGGCATCAGCATTGACCGTAATTACCTCATCGGCAAATTGACACATTGGGAGATCATTAATTGAATCACTGTAAAAGCGAATAATTTTGGGATAACTATTTTTCTGTTCCAGCCACTGTTTTATCCGTTTTACTTTACCTTCACGAAAAGTCGCAATTCCATCTATTTTACCGGTATAACAGCCATTTTCTATTACCATATCAATGCCCAGTGCCGTGTGAATATTCAATTCGGTAGCAATCTTTTTTACAATAAAAGAGACTGTGGCTGAGATGATCATAATTGGGATTTGTTGCTGTTGATACTCTGCAATAAGAGCTTTAGCTTGCGGATAAAATCGAGGTCTTATTTTTTCGTTAACAAATTCAGTCAGCCAAAGATCAACTTGTTCTTGTGGAACTTGGTGCAAGGTTTGCAGGCTAAATGCCAGATAATCATTCATATCCAGTGAACCCGCGCTGTAATCAGCCATCATTTTTTTATCTGCTTCGATAAAAGTTGGATCAGTAATGACACCTTTTTCCCATAAAAACGTGGTCCATATAGCGCTGGAATCACCGGAAATTAAGGTGTCATCCAGATCAAACACGGCAAGCAATTGAGACATGGTGTTGTGCTCCTCAGATCAAAGTCTATTTAATCGTTGAGAATAATGCCTATTACTGCCAGATCGGGCAATATGGTCTATGACAATAGTAATAAAGCACGCTTTTCTGATTAGAAAGCGTATGATTTATACCCTATGGATTTCAAGATGGATTGCGACGGCAAGGGAGTGAATCCCCGGGAGCATAGGTAACGATGTGACCGGGGTGAGCGAGTGCAGCCAACAAAGAGGCAACTTGAAAGATGACGGGTATATACAGATATTAAAATTAAGATGTCATAGTGATGATGATGCAACAACAAATTACAGGTACAGAACATGGCTGGTGGATTATCAGCAATGAAAATCGTATTTGGCTCCCGAAAGGTGAGTTACCTTTTGGAATGGCAACTCAATGGTCACTGCAAGGAAAAATAGCCTTGCCTATTGGTGAGTGGCAAGGCGAAAAAGTTTGGCTTATCCGTCAGAAAATGGTTTCAAATATGGTTTCTTTACGGCAAATTGTTGCAAGTGATCGTGGCTTGTTTCAATTAGCTGGCCGAGGAGTGCAATTGGCAGAGTTTTATCGCTCTCATCAATATTGTGGTTATTGTGGTAATGAAATGCACCATAGTGTCAGTGAATGGGCTTGTCTGTGTCATCACTGCCATGAACGTTATTATCCGCAGATTGCACCTTGTATTATTGTCGGTATTCGTCGGGATGATCATATTTTGCTGGCTCAACATCAGCACCATCGTGGAGGGGTGTACACAGTATTGGCGGGATTTGTTGAAGTCGGTGAAACACTCGAAGAAGCTGTTGTCCGCGAAGTGATGGAAGAGAGTAATATTAAAATTCGCAATTTACGTTATGTGGCTTCTCAACCGTGGCCTTTCCCTCATTCATTAATGATGGCATTTCTGGCTGATTATGACAGTGGTGAGATCCGCCATGATCCGCAAGAGCTGATTAGTGCGGATTGGTATCACTATGATCAATTACCATTGATTCCACCACATAATACTATTGCCCGTCGGTTGATTGAAGATACGATTGTTCTATGCCGAAATACGTGATGTACAGTTTGGCGCAATTCAACGGGAGAGATTTACCTATCATGTTACAATGAGGTTCTAATTCATTGTAGTCAGATTATGTTGCGGCCAATAAATATAGATGGAGCCTGTCATGAATGCGCTGAAAAACGATCGTTATTTGCGAGCTTTATTACGCCAATCTGTTGATGTTACCCCTGTTTGGATGATGCGCCAGGCTGGCCGCTATTTACCTGAGTATCAGGCTACTCGTGCTAAAGCCGGTGATTTTATTGCTTTGTGTAAAAACACTGAGCTCGCTTGTGAAGTCACTTTACAACCTTTGCAGCGTTATCCGCTGGATGCGGCAATTCTCTTCTCTGATATTCTCACTATTCCTGATGCTATGGGGTTGGGACTCTATTTTGAAGCCGGTGAAGGTCCGCGTTTTAAATCTCCGGTTTTCAGCCGTGCTGATGTGGAAAAACTGCCAGTGCCTGATCCGGAAATGGAGTTGAGCTATGTGACGGATGCCGTGCGTGCGATTCGTAAGGCACTCGCGGGCCAGGTTCCTTTGATCGGCTTTTCTGGTAGCCCGTGGACACTGGCAACTTACATGGTGGAAGGTGGTAGCAGCAAGGCATTCACTAAAATTAAAAAAATGATGTATGCCGAACCTACCGTGATGCATCTGTTGCTGGATAAGCTAGCAGACAGCGTTATTCTTTATCTCAATGCTCAGATTAAAGCAGGTGCTCAGTCTGTGATGGTTTTCGATACTTGGGGTGGAGTACTGACGGGGCGGGATTATCGGGAATTTTCCTTACATTATATGCACAAAATTGTTGATGGTCTGATCCGTGAAAATGAAGGTCGTCGTGTGCCAGTGACACTGTTTGCTAAAGGTGGTGGACAATGGCTGGAAGCAATGGCTGAAACCGGTTGTGATGCGCTTGGTTTGGACTGGACGACAGATATTGCCGATGCACGCCGTCGTGTGGGGAATAAAGTCGCTTTGCAGGGTAATATGGACCCATCTATGTTATACGCCTCTCCAGAGCGGATTGAGCAGGAAGTTTCGACAATTTTGCAAGGTTTTGGGACGGGTTCTGGTCATGTCTTTAACCTTGGTCATGGTATCCATCAGGATATACTGCCGGAACACGCGGGGGTATTTGTCGAAGCGGTACATAAACTTTCAGCTAAATATCATCAGTAAAAATATGATTAATACGAAAGCATTACGTCAGGAACAAATAGCAAAGGCTCAACAGGTTATCTGTTATGATGATTTTTCCCCACCTAAATTGATTGCGGGTGCTGATGTGGGTTTCGAACGACAGGGAGCAATTACCCGTGCAGCGATAGCGGTTCTCTCTTATCCTGCTCTTGAACTGGTGGAATATCAGATAGCGCGAATTGAAACTACGTTGCCTTATATTCCCGGTTTACTCTCTTTCCGTGAATATCCTGCATTAATGGCTGCTTGGCAGTTGTTGAAATACAAACCTGATCTAGTCATGGTGGACGGTCATGGCATTGCTCATCCACGTCGTTTAGGTGTAGCTAGCCATTTTGGTTTATTAGCTAATGTGCCCACAATTGGTGTGGCAAAACGTCGTTTATGTGGTGAAAGTGAACTATTGGGAGAACAGCCCGGCAGTTGCCAACCTTTGCTTGATAAAGAGGAACAGATTGGTTGGGTATGGCGAAGTAAAAAACGTTGTAATCCGTTGTATATTTCTACAGGACACAGAATCAGTCTTGATAGCGCATTGCTATGGGTGGAACGTTGTATGAAAGGTTATCGCTTGCCTGAAACAACCCGTTGGGCAGATGGTATAGCCTCAAATAGACCATTTTTTGAACAAATGATACAGAAAAATCCTTAAATTCGGTGTAAGCGTGTGGATATTCTTGAATTTCAGGTAAACTGCGGAGCAAATTGTGCATAATGAGTAAAAGCTAATGTTACGGAACCCGATACATTTACGGCTGGAAAAACTTGAAAGCTGGCAGCATCTGACCTTTATGGCAAGTTTATGCGAACGGATGTATCCAAATTACCAGATGTTCTGTTGCCAGACGGCATTTGCAGAACCTGCTCTTTACCGCCGTATTCTGGATTTGGTGTGGGAAATATTAGTTGTAAAAGATGCCAAGGTGAATTTTGATAATCAGCTGGAAAAGTTGGAACAAATTATTCCCTCAGCGGATGATTACGATATTTACGGTGTGTACCCGGCGATTGATGCATGTATTGCATTAGGGGAAATTATTCACTCCCGTCTGAGTGGTGAAACATTGGAGCATGCAATTGCAGTGAGTGAAATTTCAATCCGCACTGTTGCTATGCTTGAAATGACTCAGGCCGGAAAAGAAATGACTGATGAAGAACTGAAAATATTACCGGCTATTGAACAAGAGTGGGACATCCAATGGGAAATTTATCGCTTATTGGTTAGCTGCGAAGAGCGGGATATTGAGTTGATTAAAGGATTGAAAGCTGACCTCCGGGAGTCAGGAACGAGCAACATTGGTATAAATTTAACGCAGTAAAGTGAAAAAACGTGATTTAATGCTTTAAATGCCATGTTCAAAGACTTCACTTTTGCCCCCACTCTGTTCTACATTTGGGGGGTGAAAAGAAGTGGCTATCGGTGCGTGTATGCAGGGGTGCTGTCATTCGGCATATCCGTCGCACTCGATGCTTTGCAAACGATAAACACACTGTAAGGATAATCTATGAATAAGACTGAATTAGTTGATGCAATCGCAGAAAGCACAGAACTGACTAAAGCTCAGGCAAAAGCTGCTCTGGAATCAACTTTGAATGCAATCACCGAATCCCTAAAAGCGGGCGATTCAGTACAACTGGTAGGTTTTGGTACTTTTAAAGTTAACCACCGTGCAGAACGTACTGGTCGTAACCCGCAAACCGGTAAAGAAATTACCATCGCGGCTGCAAACGTACCTGCTTTCTCTGCTGGTAAGGCTCTGAAAGACGCAGTTAAATAATTTCATTGCAAAAAAGAAAAAATAGAAGGGGTATTATTTATCCCCTTTTGTTGGTTCGTCAGGGGCTGATGACACTAGGATTCGTCTTCGCGCTCAGCGCCTGTACCAATCAACCTAAAGAACCTTCTTTCAGCGCAAGTGGATTCATTGCCGATGATGGTGTTGTCCGCTTGTGGCGTCTCAACGATCAGAACAGTAAACCTCGGGTGCTGATGAGTGTTTACAGCCCCTACCGTAATGACAATACCGTCGTGACTTTTTATGAATATAAGCAGGGAGATTTGCGCCAAATTCGCCGTGAAATTTTGAATGATAAAAATCCACTATCTGAACAACTTCGTTTGAATAAATCCGGTGATGTGATTTTTATGCAAAAGCAGTCGAAAACGCGACGAGAGCGACTTTCCAGCGATGATATTGTTCGTATGCAGTTTGATGCTAAACGGACGCTTGAATTAAGTGATGCGTTGATAGTGGGAAATGTGCGTTTGGTGCAAGGGCACTGGAATAACGGTAAAGTCACTACCTGTGCAGGTGAAACGATTTCCCTTGAGTTTGAACCTTACGCGAGGTCATGGCTTGAACAGCGCGAAAAAAGTAGCTACAGCCAGTTAACTATTGCTTGGTTGGAAGCGCCTGCTGGCCGCGAATTATTGTTGGTAGCTAATAATGACTTTTGTCGTTGGGAACCGACGAAGGACAGTCTCTGACCCTCGTCAGTTTTATGATTATTTCAATCGGTTAATTGCCCGATATCCGATATCCTTGCGGTAAAAACAGTTATTCCATTCAATCTCTTCTGCTTGTTGGTAAGCATTTTTCTGTGCATCTATAATGGTTTCTCCTAATGCTGTAACACACAGAACGCGTCCACCGGCGGTAATAACATCATTGTCTTTCATTGCTGTACCAGCATGGAAAACCTTGCTACTTTCATTTTCTTGTTGGGGCAAGCCATGAATGATATCCCCTTTGTGATAATCAGCAGGATACCCTCCGGCAGCGAGTACCACACCCAGAGCAGGGCGCTCATCCCAATCAGACGTTTTACCCGCAAGCTCGCCTTTTGCACCAGCTAGACAGAGTTCAACAAGATCGGAGCGCATACGCATCATGATGGGTTGTGTTTCTGGATCACCAAAGCGACAGTTAAATTCAATCACTTTGGGTTCGCCATTTTGGCTGATCATCAAGCCGGCATAAAGAAAACCCGTATAGACATGACCCTCAGCAGCCATACCATTAACAGTAGGATAAATAATCTCTTCCATAATGCGTTGGTGGATTTCATTGGTGACGACTGGTGCGGGAGAATAGGCTCCCATTCCGCCAGTGTTTGGGCCGGAGTCACCATCACCTATGCGTTTATGATCCTGACTGGTTGCCATCGGAATAACATTCTTACCGTCGACCATAACGATAAAACTAGCTTCTTCACCTGTTAGAAACTCTTCAATAACAATACGATGGCCTGCATCACCAAACGCATTTCCGGCTAGCATATCTTTTATGGCGGACTGGGCTTCTTCCCGTGTTATCGCAACAATCACACCTTTACCCGCAGCCAATCCGTCAGCTTTTATAACAATAGGAACGCCGACTTTATCTAGGTAGGCAAGAGCGGGTTCGATAGCTGTAAAATTCTGATAAGCCGCAGTTGGGATTTGATGACGTGCTAGAAAATCTTTGGTAAATGCTTTTGAACCTTCTAATTGAGCGGCTGCCTGAGTTGGACCAAAAATAGTCAACCCTGCTGTTTGGAATGCATCGACGATACCTAACACTAATGGTACTTCAGGGCCGACGATAGTCAGCCCAATATCATGGCTTTGTGCAAATACTAACAAGCCGTTGATATCTGTCGCTGAGATATCAATATTTTCAAGATTGCTTTCCAGAGCAGTTCCTGCATTTCCTGGAGCGACATAGATTTTATCAGCTAAAGGAGATTGAGCTGCTTTCCATGCCAGCGCATGTTCGCGTCCACCGCTACCAACAATTAAAATATTCATCAGATTAACTCCTGCTATTGATTAGTGGCGAAAATGGCGCATGCCGGTGAAAATCATAGCAATACCGTGTTCATCAGCCGCGGTAATTACTTCGTCGTCACGGATTGAACCGCCGGGTTGGATAATGCAACTTACGCCGACAGCCGCAGCGGCATCAATGCCGTCACGAAATGGGAAAAAGGCGTCAGACGCCATTGCGCATCCTTGGACTTCCAAGCCTTCATCGGCTGCTTTAATCCCCGCAATTTTTGCGGAATAGACACGGCTCATTTGGCCAGCACCAATACCAATGGTCATATCATTTTTTGCATAAACAATGGCATTAGATTTGACAAACTTAGCGACCTTCCAGCAGAACAGAGCATCTTTCATTTCTTGTTCGGTGGGATGACGTTTGGAAACCACACGTAGGTTAGTTACTGCAACCATACCAAGATCGCGATCTTGTACCAGTAAGCCACCATTAACTCGTTTAAAATCAAGGCCAGCAGCCCGGTCCTCCCATTCACCACATACCAGAACGCGGATATTTTGCTTGGTTGCCAGCACAGGTAAGACATCTTTATTTACTGAGGGGGCAATAATTACCTCGACGAATTGACGGTCGATAATGGCTTGTGCAGTTTTAATATCAAGTTCGCGGTTGAAAGCAATAATACCGCCGAAAGCGGAGGTTGGATCTGTTTTGAATGCGCTATCATAAGCTTCGTGGATATCTTTACCAATGGCTACACCGCATGGGTTAGCGTGCTTAACAATAACGCATGCAGGCTCCACGAATTCCTTAACACATTCCAGCGCTGCATCGGTATCAGCAATGTTATTATAGGAAAGAGCCTTACCTTGTAACTGAGTTGCAGTTGCAATGGATGATTCAGAAAGATTCTCTTCTATATAGAATGCAGCATCTTGGTGGCTGTTCTCACCGTAACGCATATCCTGCTTTTTAATGAAATTCAAATTCAGAGTACGAGGGAAACGTCCTGATGGTTGAGTCGTATCACCATGATAAGGAGGAACCAGCTTGCCAAAATAGTTAGCAATCATGCTGTCATAAGCCGCGGTGTGTTCAAAAGCCTTAATGGCTAAATCGAAGCGGGTTGATTGTGTTAATGACCCCTGATTGTTATCCATCTCTTCAATGATTTTTTTGTAATCCTTACTATTTACCACAATCGCTACATCTTTATGGTTCTTAGCCGCAGAGCGAACCATAGTTGGACCACCGATATCAATGTTTTCAACGGCATCTGCCAAAGTACAATCTGGTTTAGCTACGGTCTGAGCGAATGGATATAGATTCACAACCACCATATCGATCGGTGAGATTTGGTGTTGTGCCATGATTTCATCATCTTGTCCGCGGCGGCCAAGGATTCCGCCATGTACTTTAGGATGCAGCGTCTTAACACGGCCATCCATCATTTCAGGAAAACCGGTGTAGTCTGAAACTTCAGTAACCTTTAGATCTGACTCAGCGAGTAAACGCGCTGTGCCACCAGTAGAAAGCAATTCGACACCGCGTTGAGATAAGGCTTTTGCAAATTCAACAACCCCTGATTTATCGGAAACGCTAAGCAGGGCACGATGGATTGGACGAAGCTGTTGCATTGATTTGATCCCTTGGATTTTGTAAGGCAGTAACATGTTATTGGGAAGAACCCACTACACCCGTTATCTTTCAAGTTACCTCTTTGTTGGCTGCACTCGCTCACCCCGGTCACATCGTTCGCTATGCTCCCGGGGATTCGCTTCCTTGCCGTCGCGATGCATCTTGAAATCCATAGGGTATATACCAGGACATAAAAAATGGGCACTGCAATAACATTTCAGTATAGTCAGATAAAATCGCTTGATGATTTTAACCACCGAATTGTAACGAAAACGTTTGCGTGATGCTCGATAAATTTTCATCCAACTAGCCATATGTGGATAAATCTGTTGGTAAGTAGGTATAAAGTAGAGCTTTGCTGTGGAATTAATCAAACGATCAATTTTTTTCAAAATAATTATTGCCAGCGTCAAAGAATTCCCTATAATGCGCCACCACTGACCGACACAACGCTGATAAACATTGTGAGGTCGGGCAGAGAACCGGCGCAATAAGCGCTTGACTCTGCGGGCGAACAGCGTAGTATACGCAGCCCGGCTGAACGAGAATGTTATTTTTTATGTCAGCCTGCTCTTTAACAATTAATCAGACAATCTGTGTGGGCACTCACAAGACCGTATCACAAAAAAATACGTTTTAAAGTCTTGAAGAGTGAACAACAGTTAATTCATTACGAAATAATTAGTCAGAATTCTTTGAGCATCAAACTTTAAATTGAAGAGTTTGATCATGGCTCAGATTGAACGCTGGCGGCAGGCCTAACACATGCAAGTCGAGCGGTAACAGGAAAGTGCCTGCACTTTTGCTGACGAGCGGCGGACGGGTGAGTAATGTCTGGGGATCTGCCCGAGGGCGGGGGATAACCACTGGAAACGGTGGCTAATACCGCATAATGTCGCGAGACCAAAGTGGGGGACCTGAAAGGGCCTCACGCCGTCGGATGAACCCAGATGGGATTAGCTGGTAGGTAGGGTAATGGCCTACCTAGGCGACGATCTCTAGCTGGTCTGAGAGGATGACCAGCCACACTGGGACTGAGACACGGCCCAGACTCCTACGGGAGGCAGCAGTGGGGAATATTGCACAATGGGCGCAAGCCTGATGCAGCCATGCCGCGTGTATGAAGAAGGCCTTCGGGTTGTAAAGTACTTTCAGCGGGGAGGAAGGGTTTAGCCTGAAGAGGGCTGGACTTTGACGTTACCCGCAGAAGAAGCACCGGCTAACTCCGTGCCAGCAGCCGCGGTAATACGGAGGGTGCAAGCGTTAATCGGAATGACTGGGCGTAAAGCGCACGCAGGCGGTCAATTAAGTTAGATGTGAAATCCCCGGGCTCAACCTGGGAATGGCATCTAAGACTGGTTGACTGGAGTCTCGTAGAGGGGGGTAGAATTCCATGTGTAGCGGTGAAATGCGTAGAGATGTGGAGGAATACCGGTGGCGAAGGCGGCCCCCTGGACGAAGACTGACGCTCAGGTGCGAAAGCGTGGGGAGCAAACAGGATTAGATACCCTGG
The DNA here is from genome assembly GCF_003343245.1 of Photorhabdus laumondii subsp. laumondii. Classification (NCBI taxonomy): domain Bacteria; kingdom Pseudomonadati; phylum Pseudomonadota; class Gammaproteobacteria; order Enterobacterales; family Morganellaceae; genus Photorhabdus; species Photorhabdus laumondii. The sequence continues at coordinate 537,034 of NZ_CP024901.1, forward strand.
TAGTCCACGCTGTAAACGATGTCGATTTGGAGGTTGCGGTCTTGAACGGTGGCTTCCGAAGCTAACGCGTTAAATCGACCGCCTGGGGAGTACGGCCGCAAGGTTAAAACTCAAATGAATTGACGGGGGCCCGCACAAGCGGTGGAGCATGTGGTTTAATTCGATGCAACGCGAAGAACCTTACCTACTCTTGACATCCTCAGAATTTGCTGGAGACAGCGAAGTGCCTTAGGGAACTGAGAGACAGGTGCTGCATGGCTGTCGTCAGCTCGTGTTGTGAAATGTTGGGTTAAGTCCCGCAACGAGCGCAACCCTTATCCTTTGTTGCCAGCACGTGAAGGTGGGAACTCAAAGGAGACTGCCGGTGATAAACCGGAGGAAGGTGGGGATGACGTCAAGTCATCATGGCCCTTACGAGTAGGGCTACACACGTGCTACAATGGCGGATACAAAGTGAAGCGACCTCGCGAGAGCAAGCGGAACACACAAAGTCTGTCGTAGTCCGGATTGGAGTCTGCAACTCGACTCCATGAAGTCGGAATCGCTAGTAATCGTAGATCAGCATGCTACGGTGAATACGTTCCCGGGCCTTGTACACACCGCCCGTCACACCATGGGAGTGGGTTGCAAAAGAAGTCGGTAGCTTAACCGAAAGGGGGGCGCTGACCACTTTGTGGCTCATGACTGGGGTGAAGTCGTAACAAGGTAACCGTAGGGGAACCTGCGGTTGGATCACCTCCTTACCTGAGAGAGGTTGAGTGCAGTGCTCACACAGATTGTCTGATGAAAATAGAGTGCAAATGAGTCTGCGAAGCTGACCTGCGGGTCCCCTTCGTCTAGAGGCCTAGGACACCGCCCTTTCACGGCGGTAACAGGGGTTCGAATCCCCTAGGGGACGCCATATTGCGGGATGACGGGTGAAAGGCGTTGTCAGGTTATCTTTAAGCGGATTTAAGCGAATCTGTTTAGCGATAGATGCTCTTTAACAATCTGGAACAAGCTGAAAAATTGAAATACTCAATAATATCGCCGAGGTATTGTTGAGGTGTCTCTCAAGCTGAACAGTCCGAGACAGTTTCGGGTTGTGAGGTTAAGCGACTAAGCGTACACGGTGGATGCCTAGGCAGTCAGAGGCGATGAAGGACGTGCTAATCTGCGAAAAGCGTCGGTAAGCTGATATGAAGCGTAATAGCCGGCGATGTCCGAATGGGGAAACCCAGTGCAATGCGTTGCACTATCATTAACTGAATTCATAGGTTAATGAGGCGAACCGGGGGAACTGAAACATCTCAGTACCCCGAGGAAAAGAAATCAACCGAGATTCCCCCAGTAGCGGCGAGCGAACGGGGAGGAGCCCAGAACCTGCATCAGCGATAGCATCAGAGGAACGGTCTGGAAAGGCCGGCGAGAGAGGGTGACAGCCCCGTACTCGAAGATGGTATGGCTGTGAGTTCGATGAGTAAGGCGGGACACGAGAAATCCTGTCTGAAGATGGGGGGACCATCCTCCAAGGCTAAATACTCCTGACTGACCGATAGTGAACCAGTACCGTGAGGGAAAGGCGAAAAGAACCCCGGCGAGGGGAGTGAAAGAGAACCTGAAACCGTGTACGTACAAGCAGTGGGAGCCGTGATTAATCAGGGTGACTGCGTACCTTTTGTATAATGGGTCAGCGACTTATATTCTGTAGCAAGGTTAACCGGATAGGGGAGCCGCAGGGAAACCGAGTCTTAACTGGGCGAAAGAGTTGCAGGGTATAGACCCGAAACCCGGTGAGCTAGCCATGGGCAGGTTGAAGGTTGGGTAACACTAACTGGAGGACCGAACCGACTAATGTTGAAAAATTAGCGGATGACCTGTGGCTGGGGGTGAAAGGCCAATCAAACCGGGAGATAGCTGGTTCTCCCCGAAAGCTATTTAGGTAGCGCCTCGTGAATTCATCTTCGGGGGTAGAGCACTGTTTCGGCTAGGGGGCCATCCCGGCTTACCAACCCGATGCAAACTGCGAATACCGAAGAATGGTATCACGGGAGACACACGGCGGGTGCTAACGTCCGTCGTGAAGAGGGAAACAACCCAGACCGCCAGCTAAGGTCCCGAAGTCATGGTTAAGTGGGAAACGATGTGGGAAGGCCCAGACAGCCAGGATGTTGGCTTAGAAGCAGCCATCATTGAAAGAAAGCGTAATAGCTCACTGGTCGAGTCGGCCTGCGCGGAAGATGTAACGGGGCTAAACCATGCACCGAAGCTGCGGCAGTGACACGCAAGTGTTATTGGGTAGGGGAGCGTTCTGTAAGCCGGAGAAGGTGGAGCTGTGAGGCCTGCTGGAGGTATCAGAAGTGCGAATGCTGACATAAGTAACGATAAAGCGGGTGAAAAACCCGCTCGCCGGAAGACCAAGGGTTCCTGTCCAACGTTAATCGGGGCAGGGTGAGTCGACCCCTAAGGTGAGGCCGAGAGGCGTAGCTGATGGGAAACAGGTTAATATTCCTGTACTGAATGTGACTGCGAAGGGGGGACGGAGAAGGCTAGGCCATCCGGGCGACGGTTGTCCCGGTTTAAGCGTGTAGGTGGGAGGAGCAGGGAAATCCGCTCTTCTGTGAACACTGAGGCGTGATGACGAGCCGCTACGGCGGTGAAGTGGTTGATGCCCGGCTTCCAGGAAAAGCCTCTAAGCGTCAGGTCATATTGAATCGTACCCCAAACCGACACAGGTGGTCAGGTAGAGAATACTCAGGCGCTTGAGAGAACTCGGGTGAAGGAACTAGGCAAAATGGTGCCGTAACTTCGGGAGAAGGCACGCTGGCGGTAGGTGAAGGAGTTTGCCTCCGGAGCTGAAGCCAGTCGCAGAGACCAGCTGGCTGCAACTGTTTATTAAAAACACAGCACTGTGCAAACACGTAAGTGGACGTATACGGTGTGACGCCTGCCCGGTGCTGGAAGGTTAATTGATGGGGTTAGCCGCAAGGCGAGGCTCTTGACAGAAGCCCCAGTAAACGGCGGCCGTAACTATAACGGTCCTAAGGTAGCGAAATTCCTTGTCGGGTAAGTTCCGACCTGCACGAATGGCGTAATGATGGCCAGGCTGTCTCCACCCGAGACTCAGTGAAATTGAACTCGCTGTGAAGATGCAGTGTCCCCGCGGCAAGACGGAAAGACCCCGTGAACCTTTACTATAGCTTGACACTGAACATGGAGCCTTGATGTGTAGGATAGGTGGGAGGCTGAGAAGTGCGGACGCCAGTCTGCATGGAGCCATCCTTGAAATACCACCCTTGAATGTTCGATGTTCTCACCTGGGCCCGTAAACCGGGCCGGGGACAGTGTCTGGCGGGTAGTTTGACTGGGGCGGTCTCCTCCCAAAGTGTAACGGAGGAGCACGAAGGTTGGCTAATCACGGTCGGACATCGTGAGGTTAGTGCAAAGGCATAAGCCAGCTTAACTGCGAGAGTGACGGTTCGAGCAGGTACGAAAGTAGGTCTTAGTGATCCGGTGGTTCTGAATGGAAGGGCCATCGCTCAACGGATAAAAGGTACTCCGGGGATAACAGGCTGATACCGCCCAAGAGTTCATATCGACGGCGGTGTTTGGCACCTCGATGTCGGCTCATCACATCCTGGGGCTGAAGTAGGTCCCAAGGGTATGGCTGTTCGCCATTTAAAGTGGTACGCGAGCTGGGTTTAGAACGTCGTGAGACAGTTCGGTCCCTATCTGCCGTGGGCGCAGGAAGATTGAAAGGGGCTGCTCCTAGTACGAGAGGACCGGAGTGGACGCACCGCTGGTGTACGGGTTGTCATGCCAATGGCATAGCCCGGTAGCTAAGTGCGGGAGAGATAACCGCTGAAAGCATCTAAGCGGGAAACTTGCCTTGAGATGAGTCTTCCCCTGACTGAGGTCACGGAAGGAACGTTTAAGACGAAGACGTGGATAGGCTGGGTGTGTAAGTGCAGCGATGCATTGAGCTGACCAGTACTAATGAACCGAGAGGCTTAACCTTACAACACCGAAGGTGTTTTGGTGTCGGAAGACAGAAGAGAGAAGAATTTTCAGCTTGTTCAGAGATTGATTCGGGTGGTTGTGGCGGAAGAGCGACAACGGCCGGAAGAAAACCGAATATGCCTGGCGGCGATAGCGCGGTGGTCCCACCTGACCCCATGCCGAACTCAGCAGTGAAACGCCGTAGCGCCGATGGTAGTGTGGGGTCTCCCCATGTGAGAGTAGGACACTGCCAGGCTTTAAATACCGTAGAAACCCTCAGCGAAAGCTGGGGGTTTTTGCATATCAGGGTCTGTATCATTTTATTTGCTTATATTATCTGGTTACCGTGTCTACCGCGACCTGTCTATCCGCATTATATAGGACAACTCCGTCGGAAATCGGATTTGAACGTCGCGACTCGCGACGGCCCACAAAGTGAACGGCTAAAGAGCTGTTTATAAGCCGATGAGATTTGTAAAGTTATCATGCTGACCGCCTAATAGCTGGAAATTTTGTATTTAGCGGTATGTTTTTTCACCCTCTGTATAAAATTTGCTTTGGGAAAATTTTTTCCCGCTTTTCTTAGATGATATAATTTGTTCTTCTTCCCGTAATTGGTGAAACTTCTTTGGGATTTTGTCCTACACATCGTAAAAACTTTGCACTAGGGCTTACACCATGAGCTGCTAGACGAACTAAATTGTAGGAAATGAGGCTCGTTCGTCACTTTTAATGAATGCTTTCAATACGCTGATGATAAGTGTATACGCATGATTTCATTGTCTACGTTTTATCTCCCCGTAGCTGAGTTCAACCTTCTATATATGTTCCGTTGGGCGATATAGGCATGTCGGTTAATGGGTTATTTTCGATATCGGTTTTGAGCACCTTAATAACGCCGCTTTTTCTTAATTAGTATAAGTTAACGAGAGTTTTTTCCTAATTGCATGGCTACTTTGCTTAAGTTGACGACGTAGTTCATATCAAGTTTGAGCCAGTATCGAATGATTAAACCTTAATTTCTTCTGGACATTTCTCCTAAGCTGACTTAATGTCCCTGCTTCTGATTTTGATAGGTTTGGCAATTTTCGAGCTCTTACTTATTGTCATAGTGTGGTTCTTGCTGGTTGTGGTGGCTCATTGCTCTAAATCATTCGGTAATATATTAGCGGCGAAATCCTCTTAGTCACAAAAAATATGTCTTATATCTCCACTCTAAAGAATAAGACTTTACGATACACTAAATAAATTGGGATTACAGTTTCACATCCAGACTAAATTTTAAAAAAATGTATCCTTATAGTGTATATACCCAATGGATTTCAAGATGCATCGCGGCGGCAAGGGAGCGAATCCCCGGGAGCATAGAGAACTATGTGACCGGGGTGAGTGAGTGCAGCCAACAAAGAAGCAACTTGAAAGATGACGGGTATAAATATGTCATAGCACTACGTTTATCATTCTAAACTTTACTCATTCTATATTGCATTGAAATATGAAGAAAAAACGTCCTATTTTACAAGATGTTGCTGATCGTGTTGGTATAACTAAAATGACGGTAAGTCGTTTCTTGCGTAATCCTGATCAAGTTTCTGAGCAATTGCGAAAGAAAATAGCGGATGCTTTAGATGAACTAGGTTATATCCCAAATAAAGTGCCGGATATTCTTTCTAATTCCACTAGTCATGCTATTGGTATTTTATTGCCTTCTTTGACTAACCAAGTTTTTGCGGAGGTTATTCGTGGTATCGAATATGTGACGGATAGTTATGGTTATCAAACTATGTTGGCTCACTATGGTTATCGCTCAGAAAAAGAAGAAGAGCGTTTGATTTCTTTACTTTCCTATAATATTGATGGTTTGATTCTTTCAGAACGTACTCACACTCCACGAACTTTGAAGATGTTGGGAACGGCTGGTATCCCTGTCGTTGAACTGATGGATTGTGTTTCTCCTTGTTTTGATATGGCAGTTGGTATTGACAATTTTGAAGCAGCTCGGCAGATGGTAATCGCAATGATTGAGCGTGGTTGCCAGAGGGTGATTTATCTTGGTGCGAGACAAGATGAAAGGACAATTATTCGTCTGGAGGGCTATGAAGCTGCAATGAAAAGCGCCGGGTTAAAGCCAGGCAAGATAATGACACCAGACAGCTCTTCTTACACATTAGGGGGGCAGTTACTGAATGAAGCACGAACAAAATATCCTGATGTTGATGGTCTATTCTGCACTAACGATGACCTCGCAATCGGAGCAATTTTCGAGTGCCAACGTCAAGGGATAGCTGTACCACATGATATTGCGATAGCTGGCTTTCATGGCCATGATGTTGGTCAGGTGATGACACCAAAACTTGCCAGTGTATTGACGTCTCGTGACTTATTGGGGCGGAGGGCTGCCGAATTATTAATGGCTCGGCTGAAGGGCGAACATTTACCGCAAAAAATAATTGATATCGGTTTTCAGTTATCTCTGGGAGAGAGTATCTAATCGGTCTGCTGGATTTGCGTTTTTTTGAACTCATTTGTGATAAATATCACATTTATATTTCCTGAATATTCTGTGTTGTTGCGAATTTCATCTCTACTTCTGATAATGTTACCGATAACAGTTACCGGTAACATTTTGTGGATAAAATATCTACGTTGAGGAGTTTATATGAGCGATACCCAGCATTCGAATCATGTTTTTGTGCTTATGGGGGTATCCGGTAGTGGTAAATCTGCTGTTGCCAGTGCTGTGGCCTATAAATTGGATTCTGCTTTTTTAGATGGTGATTTTTTACATCCAAGATCTAACATTAATAAGATGGCAGAAGGCTACGCGCTGAATGATGAAGATCGTGAACCTTGGTTGAAATCACTGAATCATGCAATTTTTGCTATGCAACGCACAAACCCGATTTCCCTGATTGTTTGCTCTGCTTTAAAAAAACATTATCGGGATATACTGCGTGATAATAATAAGAATCTTTCATTTCTTTATATGAAAGGCGACTTTGATTTAATTGAAAGTCGATTGAAGGCACGTAAAGATCATTTTTTTAAATCTCAAATGTTGGTATCTCAGTTTGAGGTATTAGAAGAGCCGGGGAGTGATGAACAGGATGTTTATCTGGTTGACATTAGATCATCTCTTGATGAAGTGATAAATCACTCGATAAGAATAATTAATAGTGTCATTTCAGGGGAAAAATAATGAGTACTTTAACCTTAGTGCTGACAGCGGTGGGTTCTGTGCTTTTACTATTGTTTTTGGTGATGAAGGCCAGAATACATGCTTTTGTTGCGCTAATACTGGTTTCTATGGGAGCGGGTGTTTTTTCTGGTATGCCACTGGATAAAATTGCTGAAACAATGCAAGAAGGAATGGGAGGAACGTTAGGTTTTCTGGCTATTGTTGTCGCACTGGGCGCGATGTTTGGTAAAGTTCTGCATGAAACAGGCGCACTGGATCAGATTGCGGTTAAGTTACTAAATAGTTTCGGTGAAAAGAATGCTCATTATTCATTGGGGATCGCTGGCTTGGTTTGTGCTTTGCCTTTGTTCTTTGATGTAGCTATTGTTTTATTGATTGGCGTGGCGTTCGCAGTCGCGCGTCGTACTGGCGGTAATGTAGTGAAGTTGGTTATTCCTCTGTTTGCTGGTGTCGCAGCCGCAGCGGCATTTTTGTTACCTGGTCCAGCGCCGATGTTGTTGGCTTCACAGATGAATGCTGATTTTGGCTGGATGATCTTGATCGGTATCAGTGCAGCGATTCCTGGGATGTTACTGGCGGGGCCAATCTTCGGTAATTTTATCAGTAAGTATGTCACTCTGGATTTGCCCGTGGATATAAGTGAGCCAAGCCTTGGTCAAGGTAAGATGCCATCTTTTGGTTTGAGTTTGTCACTGGTTCTGTTCCCTTTGGCTTTGGTTGGGTTAAAGGCTATTGGTGAGAATTTTGTTGAACAGAGTTCTGAGTTGTATCAGTGGCTTGAATTTATCGGTCATCCATTTTCTGCGATTTTGGTTGCTTGTTTGATTGCTATTTATGGTTTGGCAATTCGTCGTGGGATGAGTAAAGAGAAAGTGATGGATATTTGCTCTTCGGCTATTCAACCGGCGGGAATTATTTTATTGGTGACTGGGGCTGGTGGTGTATTCAAACAAGTATTAGTGGATTCTGGTGTTGGCCCTGCTTTGGGAAACGCATTGATTGGGGCGGGTCTGCCTATTGCATTAGCGTGTTTCATCCTTGCTGGTACAGTACGCGTTATTCAAGGTTCTGCAACTGTTGCCTGTTTGACAACTGTTGGTCTGATTTTGCCCGTTGTTGATCTTCTGGGATATTCTGGTGCCCAGCTTGCCGCTCTTTCAATTTGTATTGCGGGTGGTTCTTTGGTATTGAGCCATGTTAATGACTCAGGCTTTTGGTTATTTGGTAAATTTACTGGTGCAACAGAATCTCAAACACTGAAAACTTGGTCAATTATGGAAACTATTCTTGGGACAATAGGTGCCATTGTTGGAATGGTTTTCTTTGCCATGTTGTAATTCATATGAATTAAGAGATTGTATTAGATTAGTACCGCCTTCCTTAGAAGGCGGCAGGATAAGTTAACTATTTGGAAATATTGGTGACATTAAAATAGTGTTCTTGCTAACTGGTGACGATGGCACCAGCGATCTTTATAGGCGAAAGTAGGTTTACCAATAGAATAGCGCATCGTTTTTTGATTCTGCTGACAGAGCGTTGAAGCATTTTGAATATTTAACCACATGACAATGCTTCCAAGGCTGAGATTAGCGTATTCAGGATCGTATCCACCGTTTACTGCATCGAATGAAACCCATTGAGGGCTGTCTGATTTTATAACTAAATCGTAGGCGGCTGGGGTTCCATTGATAGTTAATACACATCCGTACAGATGCTGTTTGAGTTCAGTGTATAGTTCGGTTAATTTTCCTTTTTCTTCTTCACTGTGTTTTTTTCCCCACCGTTTTTCGTACAGTGTGGTATAAATATCAACAAATTCTTGGCAGGTGAAGTCATCAATTTGATGTATTTCTCCGCCTGCACGCTTAAATTTATTAATTTCATTACTCCGATTTCTTCTTGTTTTATAAGAAAAATCTTCTTTAGCAAGGCATATTGTTCGCTTGTTTAATCGGCCATAATAGATGTTGACGAAGTTTTCTTTGTGCAGAGGTGATATGGTTTTTGACTTCCTAGGGATAATAGTTTTTAGATGTTTGGCAATAGGGAAGAGAATTTCATCGTAACTGAAAAAATAGTAGTCCTTTTGGTGACTTGCTGCCAGATGATGATCTTTACATGTAAAGTATGCCCCTTCGATAACGTTTTCTATTTGTGGATTTTCTTTGACGTAAAAGATAAAACTATTGCCAAATTTTTCATTTAAAAAACGTACAATATCTGGATGAGTAGATATTCCACCACCATAGAGAGAATACGCTTGTTGGTAACGTTCGAAACTACATTCTTTCCAGCCGGAGATGAGCCTTTTTATCGTGCTGAGAGGATACTTTTTTGGAAAAATCATATTTTAAATACTCTTTTTAACGCTATGTTTTACACATGGTATAAACTTATTTTCAACGCATTAAATACAGCAAAAAAGATAGTTTGTCTTTATCAAATGGGTTTTGTGTGAGCTCATACATATTGTAAATCTAAGATTATAAGTTTAATTTTTCTGCACTAAAAACAAGAGAAGTATTTAGCACTACTCCCAGTCAAGCCTTATTGTTGCTTATTGACCGAGAGCATCTATTAACTGTTGATATAAAGCTTCAGCACTGCGCTCATAACCTGCGGCTGAAAGGTGAACATAATCAGGACGAGCAAGATCTTGTTGCGCCCAGCGCCTAATTGAGCATTTTCCACCCATATATGCACGCCAGTTCCAGAATAGTGTGTGCTGATCTTGAGCGACTTTTTGTTGAATATGGATGATATTATCCAACATTGTTGATTGTTGTGCTATACAACTTGTAAATTGGTTGTTTTTCAAAGAATCACCCGGCCCAATGATAAGGATAACTGTTTGTGGTAACTGATTACGAATCTGCTTTATCTTAGTTTCCAGTTGCTGGCGATAGCTTGGTAAGTCCAGCGAATGATTAAATGCCTCATTTGTGCCATAAGCGAGGATCATCATATCAGGATGCATTTGAACTAATGTATCAATCCATTCGGGCTGCCACTTATCCATCATATTAATAGTCGCACCATTGATACCCAAGGCGGATAACATAACACCTGGTTGTTTACGATTAATAAACCAGCCGCCTAATTTTAACTGATTATTTTGTATCGCCATAATATTAACTGGGAATGTCACTGATTCTTCAGTAGAAAATTGCCAGTGATCGTGGGTTGCCGGTAATTTCAGTATTCGTTTGGTTGCAGATTGTACCAGAATCTGAGCATCATCCGATGCTTGGTATAACGTTTTGAGTTGATAGCGATCATGGGATGGTGCAAACAGTCTTAGAATTAATTGACTTATTTGGCTATTGGGCTCTGCAATTGTACCGCCGATAGGAAAATCAGGCCGATTATCTTTGCGGCTGGTGGTGAGTTTCCATTGCTGCTTATTATCGGTCATACTGACCATAGCGTTACGTTGACCAGGTACATTAATTGGGCTAACAAAACCAATCCCTGCATTGCCAAAACGTTGTTGCAATAAAGAGCGGAGCTTGCCGGTAAAAAAGTCAGCGGCAGTATGGGAATCTCCTATCTGAACAAAATGCAGTTGATTATGGCGGCTGTTGTGAAGTTTATCCGCCAGTAAAGCTAAATTCGGTTCACCAAAGTCTATTAGCTGTTGGCCCTCTTTTGCAGACTGTTGTGTTGGCAACGGCCCTGGCTTTTGTTTATGGCACGATATCAAACTTAAAGAGAGTGTGATGACCAGACTAATGCTAGCAGCTTGGTATCGCCGACGAAGTTGTTTAACTATTTTCATTTTGTTTAGCGGGTTCCTGAATAAATTTAATCAATGAAAATATGTTATCTGAGATAGTTTGCTGGCCTTTCAGGCTAAAGTGTATACCATCACCGCTTCTGAGTTTAATTTTGTTACTATTGTCGCCGACATAATCGGAATAATCATTTGCATGATATTTGAAAATATCATTAACAGAAACATAGATTTCTCCGGCTTTCGTGACTTCTGATTGATACAAGGATCTCAGATATTTCATGTTGGCAGAAAGTTTTTTCTGTCGCATATTGGGAGGAGCAACCCAGATAATATCAGCACCGTGGTTACGTGCTTCGGTAAGGACCATTTCGATACGTTGGCGATAGAGGTTTTCCCAATCAGGACTGGCAAATTTCAGGTAGATGTTTCCATGTTTTGGTGGCATATCCCAGGGATCATTTGGCCCCAAAAAAATAACAACCAGCTTGATATCATGGTTGGCTTCCAGTGTTTTATTGATAGTTTCCGGCCAATTAAAAAAACTGGGATAAGCAAGTCCAGTACTTTGTTTGCTGAGATTAATACTTGAAATACTGTAATCCTGGTAGAGCCGACGTTTCAGATGGGGGGCGATACCCTGCATCATTGAATCTCCAGCAAACAGCACCTTATCTTTGGCTGTCAGTGTCACGTTAGTTTTAGCGATAACCGTACTGGGGGAAACATTATTCCTTAAATCATGGGGTATTGGTGAATTAACAGGATGAGTATGGGGCGATTTTTGTAATAACTCAGGGAAAGTTGCAGGCAGATTTGTAACAGGAGAGGGATAACCACTCAGAAGCTTGAGTCCAATCTGAAAATCCGCAGGCAGTGTGATATCAGTTTTCTGGAGAGTTTCCTGATGGTTGTTACTGTTATTGCTGGTAGTATGTGACAGGAAAGCTTCCCCCGCAGCGAGTACACCTTGTTCCAGGTTATCACCGAAATCCCAGAGCGGATGACCTTGCAAAGTCGCCCAAAGACTTTGCCGGTGATATTCCTGTTGCCAGAATCTATCCAGTGAACGATGATTTAGCCAAATTAACAGTAGGCTAGTTAATATTACGATAAAAATGACTTGCCCAGCCGTTTTTAAATTAGATTTGAATTCAGAAATTGGCATAAATGAATCCTGGTATTCCTTGTGGTGAAATCATAAATACCAAAGTCAGAATAATTGCTAATGGTATTGGGTAGCATATCCATGAAATCTGAGAATACATTTTCTCAACCATTATTTTTAGATTAATCAGCCACGGATAAATAATAAAGAGTCCCCAGAACATCAGTAACAACCCACTATTGGCTATTATCGAGTGAAATAAATTTGATGATATCAATTGATTTAATAATATTAGTGCATCATCTAGAGTAGGACAACGGAAGAAAACCCATGCCAGACAGATAAAGTGGAAAGTAATGATTCTGGATAGAAATGAGATGACTGGGTTTTGGGGAATGTTTTGATTTTTTTTGTCTATTGGAGGAAATAACTGGTATTTAACATTGAGGATGATTAATCCCAATCCATGAATAGCTCCCCAGATAATGAAATTAATTCCGGCTCCATGCCATAACCCAGAGATTACCATAGCGACAAACAAATTAAGATTTTTACGTAAAAATCCTTTCTTATTACCACCAAGAGGAATATAGACATAATCACGGATAAATTCAGATAAACTGATATGCCAACGGTGCCAGAAGGCTTGTAAGTTTTCAGCCAGATAAGGGGCATTGAAGTTTTCAGGTACTCTGAATCCAAGGAGTAGTGCTAATCCAGTAACAAGATTGGTATAACCAGAAAAATTAAAATAGATATGCCAAGCATAGGCATAAATACTAACCAAGATTTGCCCTGCATTGTAGCTGACAGGATCATCAAAAACCGGATTAACATAATTTTCGGATAAATAAGAGCTGAACAAAAATAGTTTGGTTATCGCCAATGTAATCAATAATATGGCTCTTGATGGTTCAATGATCACTCTTGATGATATCTGGATTTGAGGCAGAAAATCTTTAGCTCGGTTTATTGGTCCGGCAACAATACTCGGAAAAAAGCATAGATATAAAGCGACATCAGGAAATGATGCTTTGGGTATTTCTTTTCTGGCGACAGCAACGACATAGCTGACGGAATGAAATGCATAAAAAGATAAACCCAGAGGGACGAGTAGTGTTAGTACGGGTAAATCTATGGACAAACCAAATTTGGCAAACGCTTGTTGGAGACTTTCTTGAAAGAAAGAATAATATTTGAATAGAGTAAAACACCCCAAAATACCTATTGTCAGGATAGTAAACGTGATGCGGTTGGATAGAAATTTGCTGGCTACGTTTGTTAAAAGATAAATAAATAGCGTATAGCCAAATAGGATGCTGGTGAAAAGCGGATTAAAGGAAAAGACAAACAGATAACTTGCGATTATCAGCAGGTAGTTTTGTGTTTTCGCATGTTTTTGTAGCATCCAATACAAGAGAAAGAAAGCAACAAAGGAACCAAGAAACTCAAAAGAAAAGAAATTCATATTAAACTCTGGTAAATCATTTTATCTCAATATAAGATTGAGTGATATTATAGTATTTAACCTAAACATTCTATCAATGAAAAGAATAAACCGGTGGACATAAGAAAATCATCCGTTCCATAGTTGGTTATGGTAACGGATGATTTTGGTACTTAGCACAAATATTCAAACACAAGATATTCATGCTAATGACTTACTCAGGCTCTTAGTCGTGATCGTTTTTAGCTAACTTCTGCGCCTGAGTAATAAGCCCTTTATTGCTGTTAAATACTTTGTGCAGGTAGTTGTTGTAAGTCGAACCCAATTGTGAATATCCTTCAAGATTATCAATCAATTTGCTGGTATTGAGTGATTCCTGAAGGCTTCTCTGCTTGGCGCGTGAAGCACGCAATGATTCATAAGCGTTATGGGTGTTCATATTTCTCATATAGGCTTTGACCGAATCATTGATAGTCGGATAGGCGGAATAACCTTTTATTTTACCTTGGGTTTTCTTACAGTTGTTACCGCAACGCATACCAAATAAGTTGTTATTCTGTTGTGCAAGCTTAGATGTTCCCCAACCAGATTCTGTTGCGGCCTGAGTGGCAACAAAATGGGTTGGGATGATGTCAACACGACTTAGTAGCTTGTTCCAGTTAATTTTTTTAGGCGAGCTGCTACAGCTCACGTTGTAGTTTTTACAAATTTGTTGCAGGCGTTTGATACCCTGTATAGACCAAAGCTTGTCATTTTGGTGTTCCAGTAGCCATTTCCGTTCCTGCATAATTTGTTGATTGTGTTGATCAATCACGGGGACAACAACATTTAAAAACGCTTTCTTACGTAGGGTGCCCGAAGGGTATTTTCGCAAATCTGGCAAATTGCTTTGCATGTCATTGTGAGAATACTCTATGCTTTTAGCTGTGCTAGTTGAAGCATGACTAAAAGCGGAAAACAATAGTGAGATAAAGAAAGCGAAGATGGCAGTTGTCCTCATCGTTGTTTGAGAGGGCATTGCTTTTCCTCGTTTGCTCTGAATAAAAAACAGGCTGATATTAGCAAAATAAATCCAGCATAGCCAGAGTTATTAGTGATTCATAAATATATTTTCTGTAATAAAAATTATTATTTTGCTAATTTGTTCTGTGGTTTTTTATTAATTTCTATATGGTTATGTGCTGTTTGTGTACAAAATATTGCCTGTCTAGATTGAATTATTCATCAGATATGATCATGATTTTTGAGTTAATTTTGTGCCTGTAAGTCGCTTTATCAAAAGAAAAGTGATTTGTAAACCAGCTAGTGTAATATCGGAAGTGATTGAACTTAGTTTTATATAGTACTGTTAATTATAGTACTGCCAATCGTAAGAACACCGCAGCGAGTAATAAACTAATTGATATTAATATTGCCGTTATAAGAATAAGTATCATTTTCATAAAAAGGTAACCTGTTACCGATATGGTCTCTTTACTCTGAGTTAAAACTAAGTCGTATCTGTCAGGTTTGAGCTAATTTCATAATAGAGCCATTGTTATTGGTGCGGTGCAGGATATTCGATATGGTTATAAATGTTAAGTTAAAATAAGTAACAATGTGTTACAAATATTTACTCCGGGTGATATTGTAAGAATATAATAATAGAGGGGTATATAAGAATAAAGAAATTTTAATAATTTATTTGTGGATAATATAAATATTTATCTTTCTATTTTTATATTAAAGGTGTTTTTGGAGAATAAAATTTATATTGTTCCTGTGCTATTTCAAGTTATTTTTCACATTTTTATATTACGTGTAATTATATTTTTTTCTAAGGTTTTTATTTGTTATTTATTTTTATATCATTGATTTTAATGAAATATTTTTATTGTCAATCAATGGTGATTGAATGTTTTCATATGTTTTATTTTTCTATTTATGTGGTTTTTTATTGTATTACTCTCTTTTGAATATATTTTTTATTCTGGTTGTTTGTTATTTTTATTTATTCTTTAATAAGGTTGTAAAATATTATCTTGATATTATTTTTTTAATTTTATTGATAAGTGAAAGTATGTTTTTTTCTATTTTTCATAGAATTCCACTATTTTGTTGATAAATTAAGCGAGTTTGAATAATTACTTAATGTTAGGATTATCATTGTGTTACGTAAATTCAGGGAAGGTTATAAATGTAAATGAATTTTTCTATAGAAACACTTTATTACAAATTATTACTGATTGAAACATAAAATTTTAATTCGAATGAGGGAAATAAGAGGCATTCCCTTTGCCTCTTGATTAATTGTATTCAAAGTTCAGTACAGAAGTTGCTTTCAGTTCCCCTGCTATGATGTTTTGGGGATCATAAACGTGGTAGTAAGCATTAAGGTCGATGGTAAAGTGTTTATCGATGACATTACCGGAGTTTTTACTGAATAGTAGTGTTGCACCTTGGGATGAGGATTGCGAAGCACTGAAAGTTATCGGCGTTGAATCACTTGTCTGAGAAACACGGATACCAACACCTTTAGCGGCACCTGCTTTGCTATCAATTAAAGTTCGATTGTCATTTGGTAGCAGATTATTACTGCTCAGGTAAGCTTTAACTGAGCGTGAAGTTTTACCGTTTTGGAGATATTTGCATTCAAAGTTGAGGGTAAAAGGCGTTTCTCCTTTATCTGCCCCGTTAAGCAATCTAATGCGGTTGACTTTTGGTAGATTCACTGTTAACCCCGCATTTAAGAAGTGACAAGTTGTATCTCTGTGATTAAAAATCATCGTGACGGGTTGATAATAGATATCTTCAGAATGTGTCGGCCACTCCCAAGTAAGAATAAAAGTCAGGAAATCGGTAGCGAAACGGAGAATGGCATCAAGGAGTCCTAAGTTGGTGGTATCCATCGCAATTACAGCCGTTTTTAATGTTGCAGAATTGCCGGAAAAGACGTGAATATTACTACCACCGGGTCTGCCACTCAGTAGCTTTACATTAAGTGTAAATTGGGCTTGCAATTTGCTGGCAGGGTATGTGTCGTTACTGTTTCCCAGATTAATACTGTTGCCAGGAGAAAGATTCGTGATAGTCACTTCGGCATAATTTTTGCCACCATTGAATCCTAAAACAACTTTGTTTTTGGTAAAAGGCGAACCGTTAGCAACCGAGTTTTGTTTCCATAGTGAATTTCTTGTGCATGTAAAATAGCCAGAATATTGGGTGTTGAGTATCCAGGTTGCATTACTGTTCAGAGTGAGATGATCTGTCATATCAACCAGGATTGCCGGTGCCGGTATTGCATATTTGGGTTGGCAATCGGCATAGGCTATGCCACTGCTCAAACTGATTATGGCCGCCAGATACAATGGCTTAAGATATGATGGTTTAAGTTTCATTATCTTCTCCCTTAACGGCAAATATTGGCGTTTGAGCTCATTTCAGGCTGTGGATCATTTATTATGCAGCTCTTTTCACCTAGTTGACCGATGTGGACATAAATTTGCGGTGGTAATTTTTCTACTCGTAGGAAAACCATACTACCCTGACCAACGTATCCTAAGCTGTTACCTTCTGAATCGACAATTTCAGTACCGAAAGGTAAAGGTTTACCATCAGCCTGAGCGGAGTAGAAGATAAAAGTCTTCCGCTGGTCTGTTTTAAATCCGATATGGGTAATCGCGCCGGAATATGGCGCGACATCTCTGATGTTACCGATAAGTTCAGCGGCCCCTTCTGGCACTTCACTGGTATCTAGCATGATGGCATTTTTACGATAAGGAGAAAGATAAGGTATCAGCAACTTACCGCTGGTGTTTGTCACCATGCTTTTATCACCATTCACAGAAGCGTTTGCTGTGCCCGGTGCGTCAATGATGGCGAAAGTTTCCCCAATTTGATTAGCCGCCAGAATTCCGCCTCGATAAGCAACTAAACTGCCGGTTGCGCCAAGTCCCATTTGGCGGTACTCCTTGGATTGGCTATAAGAACTACTCAGTGTGGAAACGGATGTTTTGTAGGTCAAATTTGCACTGGTTGTTGTCGAACCACTTTTCTGATCTGAAATGTTGAAGTGGTAATTCAAACGGTTGTTTGGGCCTGCGCTGCCGCTTAATCCTAAGTTACTGTTGTCATAGTGACTTTCATTGATTGAGACATTATTGGTCAAATAGGCAGGGTAGCCAAACAACTCAAAAGGAACAGACAGCATCAGATAATAGCGCTGTTCCTCTTTACTTTCTGTTTCATTGATATTGTATCGGACACGGCTTGCTGTCAGGGAATAATTGATTTTCCCCAGACTATTGGAATACCCCATTTGATATTCTCTACTTTTATTCTGGGTTCCCCAGTAATTACGAAATGTTCCCGAAAGAAAAAGTGAACCTGCACGACTACCAAGATTCTGGTTCAAATTGATATTAAAGGTATTTTTTTGATGAGAATAATATTGTTGGTTATATCCATTGCTTATCCAGTCATGCAGATCAATCGCATCGATTAGGGTGAGATAATTTTTAGTTGAATAACGATAAGCCGCCAGCGAGAAATTTGTTTTTGTTTGTGGGATATAACGGCTATAAGCCAATTTGTAGCTTTGCCCTTTCATGGTTGGGCTATTATCAAATTTGGCGCTGGACTGTGAAACGTCAATTGAGACAGCGCCAATGGGTAGATTAAAGCCACTACCTAGCAGTAGTGAGTAATAATCTTTACTGATAATGGTACCTGTATAACCGGTCAGGACATTATTAAAACCATATTGATAGCTGGCTTGAAAAAAGTTTGGTTTATAACGACTGTTGGCAATATGTGTTTTACCTGCACTGATATCATATTTGCCAAGACCTTCTTTCATCATATTAGGAACGGATGAAAAGGGAACGGTAAAACTGTTAGTACGCCCGTCTGCTTCCGTCACTGCAACTAGCAAATCACTACCTGAACCTGTGGGTAAAATAGTATCAATAGCAAACGGCCCGGGTGGTACATTACCTTGATAAATAACAACATTATTTTGGGTGATTTTTACCAGAGCATTAGTCTGCGCAACTCCCCGAACGATAGGGGAAAACCCTTGCCAGGCATCGGGGTACATGCGCATATCGGTTTT
The DNA here is from genome assembly GCF_003343245.1 of Photorhabdus laumondii subsp. laumondii. Classification (NCBI taxonomy): domain Bacteria; kingdom Pseudomonadati; phylum Pseudomonadota; class Gammaproteobacteria; order Enterobacterales; family Morganellaceae; genus Photorhabdus; species Photorhabdus laumondii. Next base: position 555,591 of record NZ_CP024901.1, read on the forward strand.
CAAATTGATACCTCGGAAGCGGAAAGAGTCGAATAAATCGCTTGATGTATAGCTGTCACCAATGCGAAATTCTGAATTAATTGATGAAATTCCTCGTTGCAGATAACGGGTATTGTTACTCCATTTATCACCATTTGAACGCGTATAGTGATAAGAGGATTGATCACGTAATTGCCAGCCAAATAGATTCAAACCGCTATTAAGTGACACGTAAGCATTATCTTCATCTTCACGGTCGCGGTTTTGTTTATTCCTATTCTGAGTATGGTAATAGTTGGCATTGTAGGACAGCATAGCGCCGGGGATACCTCTGTCCCAGAACGCAGGATCGATATAGCCTTTTAGCTCGTTTTTGATATATGCCTGCGGGACGACCAGATGCAGGCTGAGTTTAGGAACATCGAGATTAGCGGTTCCTTCATGTATTATTTTAGTAAGAAGAATTTCATCTTTGGATAAATTCGATTCTGGTAATTGGTTTTTATCAATTTTTATACCTAACCTGGGAAGATCTTCATTAAGTAAGTAAATATCTTTGCCATCGTTCTGGATATTAATATCAAATCTTCCTTTCCAGTCATTATTCAGATATATGTCAATACCATAACGACCAGCGGGTAGCTCTGAAGTGGAATAAAATCGGGATAAATCCGCTTTTGCCGATTCACCAACCAGAAAGTCAGTATTAAATGTTGTGGCATAGCATAAACAATCTGTATACAGAAGGGTACTTATTATCAGAGCTAACGGACTAATTTTTTGTCTTATCATGTTCTATGCTATGCCAGTAATATCACTATTGAAGTGGTAAAGTTAATTTATTTATAGCACCAAAATCATCAACAATAGCCAGAGTTAATTTGTCTCCAACTTTTACTTTTTCATTGGTACTGAATGAATGAGAAGAGAACGGTTTTATAATTGTTCCTTCATTGAGTAAGTTAGGTTGAGTGTCAGAAGATTTAAGGCCGACAATACTCATGAAATAGGGTGATGCATTTTCCAATTTTAGTTGGCTACCCTCACGTTTTAATACAATATGTTGTTGGATCTGTTTAGGTAAGATAGAAAGCTTATCAGGCCGGTAGAAAAATTTGATCCGGGTACGAATTGCGATTTGCATAACGTTTTTATCACTAATATTTTCTGCAACGGGAGGAATATCCAGAACATTTAAATAAAACAGCGATTCACGATCCGTGGGTAGATTGTTACTGATGTATTTAATTCTTAATTGTTGCCCGTTATTGCCATCAATTTTGACGACTGGAGGGGTGAGTAAAAAGGGGACTTTAGCTGTTTCAGGTGTTGAATTAGGATCGCCATCATCTATCCAGGATTGTACCAGAGAGGGTTGATCCCCTGCATTTAATAATTGAACTGATACCTCTTTATTACTGGCTGGGTAAATAACACGTGTTGTGTTAATAACGATGTTAGCATGAGCAGATAAAGTCGTTATCCCTAATAATATAGTTAAAAATAATTTCTTCATAACGTTATTTTTGCCAAATTAAATAAGCCTATTTATCTAAATAGGCTTTATTTATTGTAGTAAATCATTATAAATAAGTAACGTGATAAGTAACCATTGTTACTATTTTACCGTGATCTGCATCACCAGCGCCTACTTTGTAATATTTCGCATAGAAATCGACAACTTCAGGTATTGTCTCAGAGCCTTTGATTCCTGTATCAAACGCTTTATTCAGCATAATAGGGTTATTTTCTTCGGCGTGTTTAACAATCGCGATACCTACGTTTTTCGGCTTACCATTTGCATTAAGTTCTTGGTTAACCAGGTACTTAGCATCGTTAGAAATAGTATGTGATGATGAGAACTGGATTTTCAACATAGAGGTTGCTGGATCAAAACCAACGGCTTTGGACTGGCAGTTAGAAAATTCTAGTGAAAATGCTTTCTTACCAAAATCAATTAAGCCTTCTTTTTGTCCGGCTTGAGTGACTGAGATCGGTTCCAATATAATCGACAGATTAGCTGAAGCACCACCATTAATAGTACAAGTGGCATCAGTGACTGCACCAGAGAAATGTAATGTACCGCCGGCAGCATCATTGGCTGCAACAGCAGAACCCGTAGCAAAAATAAGCGCAGCGGTGGTTGATAACGCTAGTTTATTCATTTTTCCTCTCCAGGAGTAGGGACATCTTAATTGGCTTTATCAGGGGGGTGAAGATAGGGGCCCTGAATCCCCCAATACATCAGAAAAATTAAAAAAACAATATGAGTATTTATCTATTAAATTGATTTAATATTATAAATTTAAAATAAAAATCAATATATTATATGGTCGAAAATAGTTTAGTAACTTGAGTTTTAGTTGAATAAATCTAATTGTTGCCAATGCAAGTTCTTATTTTATCTACTTAGATAAAGCTGATATTGTTTATACATATTTATAACTTGGAAACGTATATTATAGACGATTAAACCTATTTAAGAAGGGATTTTTATTATTTAGGTTAAATTAAGAGTGAAAGTCTAATTTTTCGATAAAAATAAGTGTAATACACAGATTGAGAGTGTAATTAAGAATTATATTCTTGTTTTTGTGATCTTTTTGATATTTTGTTTCTTTTTTTGTTGTTGTGCTGGTTAATATTCTTATGATTTTTTAATTTGTTTTTTTAGATGTTATGTAATATTAATTATTTTATATCAGTTGTTTATTGGTGTTTTATCTTTGTAAATATTTCAATACGATTTTTTTATCCTGTGAAATAATTCCTTATTGATGTAGGCTTTCTCTTTATAGATTAATTTAAGTAGGGTGGGCATAGTTTAGTTTTATTATAGATGATGTTGAGTTTATATTATGATGTAACATTATGGAAATAGTAAATTATAATTGATGATATTACAAAGGAATTATTGTTTGAGAAATAGTAATCTAAAATCTCTCATATATTTTAACTCATAATGTTATATACATTCTTTCATAGAAAATATATGCATCAATGATTCTCTTGTTGTTCTTTTGCTTTTTCTGCCAATTGTGGAAAATCAAGAGCAATCCAATAACTTTCTGGTACAGGAAGATCTTTCATTTGGCGGCTAGGCCACAATTGTAATTCGGCCAATTCAGATAATCTGTAGCCAGTATATTGTTGTGGCAGGGTAAGTCTGAGTGGAACTTGCTGTTCTGTAGGCACCATATTAGGGGTACGATCGCTGTGAGTATGGAAATCACGTTGAAGGATTAAACGTTTATCAGGCACGCGACGTTTGCTGTCCCACCAGATACCATCAACCTGTTCAAACATTTTCCGTGTTTCATCAGGGGATAAGGCTTCTAGTTCACGTAGTGCAGGAGGCAGAATAGCTTGCATTGATAGACGGTACTGTTTCATTGACGGTACTTGCCCAGCCAGTATCAAAGAGAGGGAAAGACGAGCGCCTAATAGATTGGAGTAGAGATCTTCAGGAGAGAACGCAGATACTTTTTCAGAAAATCCCGGTACAGACTGATAACCGTACCATTGGGCGATTTCATGCCATGCAGCAAGTTCAAAAGCCAATTTTGCGGCTAGATAAGCAGTTAAGGTATAACGTTGTTCTATCGATGCTGGTGGTGTGAATTGATAGAATTGGATACGGCGTAATGCTAATTCGCTGCTGAGTTCTATTTGCCACTCTTCTCCAAGACGAGGCCAGATTTGACTGAACAGAAAAACCGCATTATCAGCGGTATCCCGTACATGGGAAATATCAATGAATCCGCCTCGGCGGGTATATATCATCCCCACTTTTTCATTACTGAGCCCTGTTAATGAAGCAACGGTACCAAAAAAACTGTTGTTATAATTATGTGCCCCAAGATTATCGGCATCCAGCACATTACTTATGTGGTAAAAAGGTACTGGAATGGTCAGTAATTCAGTTTTTAAATTGTAGCCAAAAGCACAGCAAGCTCTTAATCCTTCGGGAGAGGGAATCGGAGCAAGAACCGGCCATGCACGGGTGGCTTCGGCGGTTGTTTCACTATTTAAGTCAGGTTGTACTGGTGCGATTGAAGAAAAAGTTCCTTGGCATCCTGCGACTAACGTTAAAGCAGTAATCCATAAACGCAATTTCAAAACGCCTCTCCTACCTGAAAATAAAATCCATTGCTTTTTTTACCGATACCAAAATCCAGCCTGACATTCATTTTAGGTTTGAATTCAAAACGATAGCCTGCGCCAACGGTGGGTAACCAGTTTTCTGAGCCAATATCTTTTGCATAATGGCTTAGAGTGCCCGCCCCAGCCCATAGAACAAAGCCATGTCGCCAGTCCAATTTGTGCCGATATTCCAATTGGGTGCTGATAACATTTTTGTCCCGGTATCTGCCTTCATAATATCCGCGCATCCGATGACTATTACCTAGCATTGACAGCATATTCCAGGGCACTTGGCCGTCAGTGAAACGACCATAACTATCGAATGCCAGTACAGATTTTTCATCTAATTGATAATAGGTGCTGTATTGCATATCAACGGTATTAAACCGGCGGTCACTGCCTAATGCCGGGGAAAAATGGGTATAGGTAATATCAAGAACGTGTCCTTGATGAGCGTTAGGCAGAAAATCCCGAGTGTCATAGCTGAAATAGGCACTGACGCCTGAACTCAATATGGACCGGCCATCGTTTTCTGCTGCAAAAAGTTTTTTAGCACCGTTATCAGGGTCTTTGGCATGTAATGATGAAAAATTCCAGCCAGCGCCTAAATAGGTAGAATCAGCAACTCGATAGAGAACTCTGGGTTGCAAGTGCAGTTCCTGTGAGTGATATTTTTCTTTGCGATCATCTGTCTTACCTGCTTGATATCCTGTACCCCAGTAGTAGGTGGGAACGTTGTTCAATGTACCGGAAAGAAAAAAACGCCATTGATCATCAGCAAAGAAATTGTAGTTATCAAATGTGAAGCCAAAGGCACCTGTTGAAGAGGCAAATCCATTCAGGGAAAGAGAAGAGATTTGGCTGGTATGATCATTATTATCTGGCCGATAGAGACCAATGACAGCAACACCGAGACCAGCACCTAACTCTGGAGTGTAGAAAGGGCCGGGTAAAATGCCCCAGTCAATCGCTTTACTGCTGTCATAGGTATTACTGCCACCTAATTTTTCTAGCCAGCCATCGATTTTTCCCCTGCTGAGTCGTGCTTCGCCATATGAGAAATCAGAAATAAAAAGGCTGACTAAAGCCAGCCCATATAAAGTACAGCGGATATTCATTAAAAGCGAAACTCTCCCGAAATATAGCAGCTATTACGTTTGTTAAAGCCAACTTCAGTCAGCAGATTGAAATTGCGGGTGACTTCCAGCCTTGCACCAACGGTATTATTCCAGCGGGATGCAACATGCTGTTTTACTTTGAATTTCATACTTTCATAATCGTCGAATGCACTTACTAATTTATCAAACATGGGGGGTAAATCCAGATTACTAATATTTCCCTCAAATTTCTGAGTAATTTTCTGGTACATACCACCGGTCCATACCTGCAATTTGGTATTTCCTTGGCCTGGGATGATTGGCTGGAATATAAACTCATAACCAACACGTGGTGTAACAACCAGAGCGCTAATTTTACCATCCAGAATATCTAGATTAGTGTAGGTATAGTTAGTATCAAGTGTACCGAAAAACTGATCGTAACCTCCTGCTAGAGTAAAACCGCCACCATAGGTTTTACCTTTAAAGTCCAATTTGAAAGGAATATCTTTCATATCAGGAATAGGGAAACCACTAAATCTGATTCCCTCAATGTTGGTTTTCGATGATCCTTTTGTCCAACCATAAACGCCATAAACATTCAGAAAAGGTAGAACCCAGGCATCTAGTTTGAGCATATGCGACTCATTCTTTTCTCTGGTTTTACCTGTCTGGATATCCAGCACATCTTCAAAACCTGGGGTATTCGGTATAATGATTTTAATATCGTCTACAATGATATTCTGCCGCATATTCATATAACCGTAACTGGCACCAAAAGGTTCCGGTAGGTCATAACCTTTAGCTCTGGCCTCGTCACCCCAAATTGGGAGTATTCGTGATTCTTGCTTATTTGGTTTTCTGGATAAACTACCATCAGCAGTCGTTTGGTTTCCGCCGGACTGGCTAACAGAGAGAGAAAGAATTGGGCGATCATCAGCATAGCTATAAGGGATTGCCAGGCAGGATGAAATAACAGCTAACTTGCTAATATCAGAAAATTTCATATCAAAAAATTTCATAATAGAAAGCTCGGTTTTGCGGGTAAGAAGATTTAAGGTTGTTAGATATGTCCTATCGTAATATTTAAAGCGCAACAGACCCGGCAAACTATCATAAGTTTTATTGATAATAAGTATCATAAAGTGCTGAAAAGTATAATTTTACTGTTCATCTAATGAACTATTCTGTTTTTCTCAGGCAAAGATAAAAGGAGCATGGTTATTACGCCACCTATTAATCCCCAGAATGCAGCGCCTACACCAAGTAATGTTACGCCAGATGCGGTGATTAAAAATGTTATTACCGCAGCGTCCCGTTGTTTTTCATTCTGTAGCGTTTGTAGCAGGCTGCCGGAAATTGTTCCAAGCAATGCTAATCCGGCAATAATATGAATAAGTGCTGCCGGTAGCGCGCTGAATAACATACTGATTGAACCACCGAACAGCCCTGCTATCAGGTAAAACACGCCCGCTACGGCAGCGGCCATATAGCGGCGATTTGGGTCAGTGTGGATTTCTGGGCTCATACAAATTGCTGCCGTAATGGCGGCAATACAGACGGAAAAACCACCAAAAGGTGACAAGATCAGTGAAATGAGCGCAGTCCAGCTTATCAGTGATGAAACAGAAACTGGATACCCTGCGGCTTTCAGTGTGGCTACGCCGGGTGCGTTTTGGGATGCCATCGTGACGATGAAAAATGGAATACCGACACTCAATAACGAAGAGAGTGTGAAACTGGGCGCAATAAATTCAGGGGCAACAAATGCGACTGTGGATTGTTGTTCAAAGTGAATACCTCCCTGTAAAGCGGCGATAATCAGCCCCGATAATAGTGTTAAGATGATGGCATAGCGGGATAAATATCTGCGTGCCAGAAGATAAGTTAAACACATTCCGGCAGTCAGTACGAAGTTGACTGAAAATGAGGAAAAGGCATCTAAACCAAAGCGTAATAGAATACCGGCTAACATAGCGGCGGAAAGTGCCTGTGGGATATAGTTCATCAATCGAGCAAACAGGCCAGTAATACCGCACAGCAAGATCAGTGCTGAAGCAAAGATAAAGATACCAATGGCTTCATTAATTGATGTTCCTGGTAGCGTTGTCGCCAGTAGCGCCGCGCCCGGTGTTGACCATGCGGTAAGGACGGGGGTGCGGTAATAAAGCGATAGCCCCAGGGAGCTGATACCCATCCCAAGCCCTAGCATACTCAGCCAGCCGCCGATCTGTAGGGTGGTGGCGCCCGCAGCTTCCGCAGCCTGAAAGATAATTGCCGCTGAACTGGTATATCCAACTAAAACAGCGACAAATCCGGCGGTGATTGCCGGAAAAGAGAGGTCACGCAGAGAAATTGTATGGCGCATGGTGGTCTCCATTTAAATTGTTTTGGTTAAAAGCATCTGAATTTGGCTATAATTTAGTTAACTATCAGCGTAAAACAGATTTATCGGTAGTGAACTTCCTCGTACAAACTTTGATGACGACAATATGACGGTAGAACCTGCCAGAATTTCAAGTAATTTACTGTGATCGAAAAGGTAAGGATCGTAAGGGCAAATAAGTCATGATGAATTTCATTCGAAAAATTTGAAGCTAAAAATAACTATATTCTATAATCAATTCTTATAATTATATGGAGCCTGCTAAATGGAAAACTATGTTCGCCCTGTTTTAACGTTACCGGATAATGCGGAACGATTATTATTGCACTCTTGTTGTGCTCCTTGTTCTGGTGAAGTGATGGAAGCGCTACGTGCTTCTGGAATTGATTACACCGTCTTTTTCTATAATCCGAATATTCATCCCAAACGGGAATATTTAATTCGCAAAGAAGAGAACATTCGTTTTGCGGAGCAACACAATGTGCCATTTGTCGATGCGGATTATGACAGCGATAACTGGTTTGAACGTGCTAAAGGCATGGAATTGGAGCCAGAAAGAGGTGTTCGCTGCACCATGTGCTTTGATATGCGTTTTGAGCGTACTGCTTTGTATGCTTATGAAAATAATTTCAGCATTATTTCAAGCTCATTGGGCATTTCCCGCTGGAAAAACATGCAGCAGATAAATGATTGTGGAAAACGAGCGGCAAGTCAGTATCCGGGGATTCAATACTGGGATTACAACTGGCGTAAACAAGGTGGTTCAGCTCGGATGATTGAAATTAGTAAACAGGAAAGATTTTATCAGCAGGAATATTGTGGTTGTATCTATTCATTGCGTGACACGAATAAACACCGTAAATCTCAGGGACGGGATATCATCAGGATTGGTGTTAAATATTATGGTGATGAAGATACTGAAGGGGCTTGTTAAGCTTTTCACGATAGCCTGTTGAGGGGGGGATTTCCCCCCTGAATTTACAGTTATGATACGACTAAACTTGTGTCATAACGATTGCGGACATAATTGCGGACATAAATAGTAGTTTTAGGCCGGAAAACTCAGTGAGCCTTCTTCTTGGCTTCTTTGCTTTTTGCCTTCTGGTGTGAGCGTTGTTTGGGGGCGGTTTTGCCAGATTTCTTCTCTGCTTTGGTATTTTCCATATGGGAAGACGTCGCCTTGGTATTCGAAGATTGGGGGGCGGGTGTGCTAGGTGCAGCCAATACCGCGCCAGAGAATAACAGTGATAATACAGTTATGGATAAGCCTAAACGTGTCATGATAATTTTCCTGTGTTTTAACTTTGTTTCACTTGCTGGAATACATTTTGCGCGACTCAGTAAGCTACTTGCTATTCCAGATTTGTTTTAACGCACAGTGAGTATACGGGCCTGATCATTAATTCAGCAATTTAAGATAATGCTTTTTTATAGTTTTTTATAATTCGTTGAAGAATCGTTGAAGTTTTTGGGCATAATTTGCCTGATAACAGAGGGCGTTTATTTAAAGCGGTGGGTTTTCTATTGACATGTATACTCCGGTGTTCGTATTCACTGTTCATTCATAGGCAGGTTTGCACAAGCGGTAATTAATTAACATAGGTATAATCTAGAGGAATTATCACATATACCCTATTGTTTTTTATTTAGATAGATTAGAGAGAAATATTATTACAACTAATTTCTATCTCTTTTGTGGACAATGGTGAAAACTATACTATTATGAAATTGGTGCATTGAAATAATTAATGCTGATATATACCCTATGGATTTCAAGATGAATCGCGACGGCAAGGGAGTGCAGCCAACAAAGAGGCAACTTGAAAGATAACGGATATAACAGTTCAGTAACTACATCACAGTCTATAATAACAGACTGAGCATATTAACGCTCTATTAGGGAAAAACTTATACCGTTCATGATGAAAAGGCAATGAGGCGTCATGATAACTCATTGGCTGTAATCGGAAAAGTAATGTTAACCAAGTGGAGATAGATATATGTCTAAATACAAATTAAACCGATATTTATTAGCGAGTTCTATATTATGTTTTTTCACATCAGGAAATGTTATTGCCGCCAACCCTAAAATATCTGCATATTATCTGAGTGGGCCTGCTGCACAGGTGGATACTCAAGAATATTATGCCAGCCTTGATAATTTTAAAAAATTAAGTAGAGATATCTCTAAGAACAAGAGTAACTTTAATACGTTGGTATTGTCTTTCGTCCAGCCTGGTTTTGTTAATTATGAAAAAAATAGCCTGAAATGTTCAGGATTGTTTGGTTATACCTGTACTTCTGGTCAAAGTATTAGCATCAAAGAAGCTGAAAATGCTAGAGCTGATTTTATGGCATTAAAAGGTGTGATTGCTGATTTAAAATCTCATGGTGTGAGCACTTATATTGCAGTAGGTGGATGGAACTTTAGTTGTGATCCAAAAATTTATGATATAACTGCCAGCAAAAAAGATGCTTGTGGTAATGAACCCGGTGCGGTTTATGACATCTTCCCTAATCCCCTGACTAAAATTCCTCGATTTGACAGTACTATTACGGGTAAAGCAGCAGATAAGGCATATAGAAATATTGTCAATTTGGCTGCTAACTTGGGAGTCGAGGGAATTGATGTGGATTATGAAGAATTCTGGCACGCTGATATTAATGCAAAAAGCTGGAAATTAACGCCTGACTCAATCAAGGTTCCCCTTAATAACAGTGAAACTCTTATTACATCAACTTTAATAGCAAAGGGACTCGGCGGTTATGTTTATGATGCGTCAATGAAGATTGTTCCTGGCGCAGAAAAAATTCCCCGTGCAATGCCTGCAACCGTGGATAAATTCGCCGCTATTTTAAAATCTTTTTACACTTCAATTAATGCCGTTAAACCATCACTTAAGCTAAGTATTGCAGGTCCTGCAACGGGAGGTATCCCGAATATGTCCGCTAATTGGGGAACCAATGCGAGGAATAGTGATATTTATGGTGGTGCTTGGTGGGGAGGAAATCTCTATGGTTTAATTTATAATACCGCGCTGAGTTATCCCAGTCTGATCAACCGACTCAGTTATATTGGTGTGATGACCTATGATTTAAGTGAAAAAGATTGTGGATTTATTGGAGGAGGTGAAACATATATTCCTTGTGACCTTCCTGGACAGGTTAAGTATTATTATGGGCAATATATTAATTGGCTTAAATCGGGCAATGAAGTTGTTACCTTTCATATCAAACTGAAAGGGGCACGTAATTACGCTCAGGCATCAGTTCAACCGCAAAAATTATTGGTTTTGCCGCCGATTACCGTTGGATTTGAAGTTGGTAGACCCGCAACCGGTAATTTACCGCTGACGAAGAGCGCTCTTAACAGCATATTAGATGGTACGATCAAATATGGTAAAACGGGTCTGATAATGTGGGATCTATTTAAGAATGAACGTTATGACGGTAGTAACTGGAAAGATGAGTGGGCAACACCTAATGATCTTTTGTCTACAGCTTGCAAAAAAATAGGGCTGACAGGAGAGCATTATAATTGTGATAGTTCTGTCCCGACACCTGATCCTGTTCCGGCTTTTATTAAGAAATAACATTGACGTTGATATTTCATTTTTAATTCTGCAAGTATATACCCTATGGATTGCAAGATGCATCGCGACGGCAAGGGAACGAATCCCCGGGAGCATAGATAACGATGTGACCGGGGTGAGTGAGTGCAGCCAACAAAGAGGCAACTTGAAAGATGACGGGTATATATGTGGGTTTCCTTTAAAGGTGATTTGCATTATCAAAACGGTGGAACTTATCGGAAATGCTAAATTTTCAAAGTTGATAGATACTGCCCCGCAATATACCGCGGGGCAACAGATAAAAATAGGTAAAACTATGGGGTTCTTGATGCGGTATCGTTTTCATCCTCACTGACGATAAACCACGGAGTGTACTGTTTTTCTCGCAAATATTTCTTAGCGGTGATGACCTTGTATTCCCGTCCCAGTGGATCATAAAGGTGGGTATCGGCAAACAGGTCATCTCGTGCGCTGTCATCACTAACGTAGCGCCAGTTATTCAGAAAATAGGGTTGATAAGTACGTACCGGTTGGCCTTTATCGTCATATTCTGTGCGACCGGAAACGGCCCATCGGGTGTCTGTAGCGGCACTGACCAGAGCACCATTTGCATCCACAACCAGCCCACCGTCCTCTTTACGTTGCCAGGCATCACCGGGCTCGTGACGGACTGAACTCTGGAGTAACCGGCCAAAACCGTCACTAAAACTCACGGTCTGTTGGTGCTGTTGTTGCGGATCGTTATCGTAGCGATCAGTGGTGATCCCCAGTACATGTGGAGGTAAACGGGGAATACTTGCCAATAGCGAGATGAGTTGAATCGTGAGGTTCTGCTGGCCTATTCCCCGTTTCCCGCCTAGCGCGCACACTTTCCCATCTTCGGTAACCATATGAGCGGCACGCAGTTGCGCCCATAGCGCTTCTGCCTCTTCTGGTGACTGAGAAAGCTGAGACAAAGATAACAACGGCATCCAGCTATCAACGGCATAGACTAAACATTGGGCAACGGGGAGTACTCCTGTTAACGCTAGCGCTTTATCTACGGAATCCGGTGGTGTAAAGGGCTGATTAGAATAGCCTGTGGCTTGTCCTGCCTCCGTACCCCAGAACCGGCTGGTGGTCACGCGACCTAGCGCGTCCAGTGTCACAATATGTTGATTATCATTAATATCTGTCAGTTGTACCGGCGTAAGGAAACGATAATCGTAACGGGCTTGCGTCGTTAATCCAGCGGCATCCTGAGTCTGAATTATTACGCAATGATGGGTATCCCAGGTCAGAGTGGTTTTCCCTGTTAGTAACGAGTTACGCTGAGTCTGAGGCCGCCAGAACTGGGTGGCATCACGGTAATCGGTATAGCCTTGCCGTGCCACCCATACTGGGCTTTCTGATCCGGTATTAAATAACCGCGCGACTTGCTGATAACCGGCCTGTGTCAGTGTGGTATTCAACCCCTGTTCTTCAATCACCCCTTCATACGCCTGTAATGAGGTATCGTCCATCATGGCGGTTTCTTGAAACGCTACCAGCGCCTGTAACGTGGGCTTTTCTAGTGTGACTTCCGATTGACCGGCGGTGTAAAACGTCTGTTGTTGCCCCAGATAAACGGCTGCTTTTTCATCTGCTAGTAGGCCATCGGCTTTCAGCAAGACTTCAAGAGAGATCCCTTCGGTTGGAATTTTGGTCCGGTCATAAGTATAAACATCACGGCGTTGTGCATTTGGTAAACCTAATCGCCAGTTTTCTCCGTCAGTCAGGTGATGCCAGCTATTTTTTTGCCTCACCAGACGTAATCGTTGTTGCTGGTCATCATAGCTACTGTCGAATAGTGCTTCCGGCAGGGTAGGTGGGTAGGGATTTACCGCCGGTTTTTCGCGGCGTGGCCAGGCAATATCGACACTTTGCAGTGATTGACCAAAGATATCGTGTTGCAGTCGGATACTCTGGCTGAGCTGTGGATCACTGATGATACGTTCATAGTGGTAGCTGCGATTTTCAATGGCAGTCACCCAGGCAGATAATTCGGTTTCTTTCTCTACGGGAATAGAGCGTACCTGATAGCGTGATTCACTGACGGTATAAGGCACCGTTTGACTGTCCGTTCCGTCCAGACCGTAGAGCTCGGTGCGTAGCAGTTGGCCTTTAAGTGCCCGCGTCAGCCAGTTACGTTGTGTCTCATTGGGGGTGAATGCTTGATCTGTCTGGTTAGCGTTATCCCAGACGGTATAACGGGTTTCAAATCCGCTATAAGCCTGAGTATCTGCCTGCCAATATTCTGTGGCTAATTGGCTGTCTACGTCATCTATCCCGGTGGCAAACCAGCTAATGCTCAATGACGGTGCCGCCTGTTCGGGGGCGGTGCCGTGAGAAAATGTTGTGGTATCTGTCTGTTTGACGCAACCAAATCCTCTGAATTCCCGCTCTTTACCATCCCAAACACCGTGGCTGTAGCTGACTGCACTCGTGAGCCGGTTACCGCTGATTTCATCCTGAATTTCGGTATGCCACAGCAGATGCATTGGAAACGGCAGGTAACAAGCTGGAGATTTGCCTGCTTTGGTGAGTTGTAATTTCTCATCCAACCAGAATTGCGCGGAGCTACGATAATGTAGAGTGTGATGTGCACCCCGGTTATTGTTCATCACATTTAGCAACCAAGGTTTGGTTAGCGACAAATCGCAACGCCAGTGATGTGGTGCCATATGTGGCACTGTCAGGATCAGACTGGCTATCCCTAGCCCTTGAATATCAGCGACTTGGAGTTGGCAAGTATTGTCAAATTGTACACCTTCTGGCAAAGCTAACGTCAGCGGGGCATCAAATTGATTACCACTTTGGTTGAGATAAATGAGCAAAGAGCCGGATTGCGCATAGATAATGTCAGTGGTGCCGGAGCCGTCGATATCCGCCAAAAACAGCCGTTCGGGATTGAAGCTAGTTTCGGGCTGGTTAAATCCTGGCAGGGTCAGTGGTTGACCGAAACGGCCATGTCCCAGATTAGGCCAACAAGTGACGCGATTAGCCCTGATTTCCACTAGGTGCTGTTGACCGGAACCGAGCATATCGCTGAAAGCCACCAGTTTGCGGGCGTCGGTTCCAGTAACCGGCAGAGTGATACCTGTGGATTGGGGGACATCTTGTCCTTTACGCCAGCCGTTTCGCTGGTTGGCGTACAGACGCACGCTTTTCGGCCCGATCAACACTAAATCGGATAAGCCTGCCCCGGTAAGGTCAGCGAACTGGATGCTTGGGTGAAAATATTCTACTGGCAAGGCATTGATTGGCGTAAAGTGCGTCCATTTTCCATCGGGTTGCTGGCTATGGTATCCGCGAATACCGGAGGCGGTGATTACCCAATCCAGTTGGCCGTCTCCGTTGATATCCATCAATGAGGCATTATCCTGCAAACTGGGTAGGGTAGGCAGTGGGGCGATTTTGTCGTAAGTGACGGCATTACTATCCCCGTCTTCCTGACGTTGCGGCGCTTTATACCACCAAGCACCGCGATCTTGGTACAGCATACCCGGCAACCCTTCTCCTCGCAGATCAACCAATTGATAACGTTGCTGCGAGTTAAAATTATCTAGTGCATCAAAACGTTGCCATGTTGGCATCTTCTCTAGGTTGAACCGCTGCCAGGCCAACTCTAATGGTGGCAGAGTGATTGGGCTGCCATCCGGTTCGTGACTCAATTGGCGGGCGGCAATCAATGTGGTGACGCTGGCATTTCTATCGTAATCCAGTATTAAGCGTCCAACCAGTTCCGGGGCGTCACTGGTACCGGCTTCTCCGGCCATGAGCGCGGTACGGTGAAACATCAGTACTTGTTGGCATAAGCGGCGAGTACGTACTTCAAAACCGTATTCATAGCGAGAGAAGATATCCTGGCGTACAGGCCATTGTGCTGTACCTGCATCCCATTTCGGCACGGTATGAAGTGACGTATCGCGTTCACCGTGGTCAAAGACCAGATGAAACAGCCACTCTTCCGGTGTCGGAGGTGTGTTATCCAGTACGAACAGGCTGGTTTGCGGTTTGATGTTACCGTAGTTCACCTGTACCAGATAGCGCTGTGCGGTAGCATTGGGGTGAGCGGTTTTTTCATTGTCGTCACAATGGGTTTCATCTTCGGCTCGGTATTGATAACTGACATGTTCACCGGTTGGTGTCACGGTTTCTTCCAGCAACCACTGGGCGATTTGTTGATCATTTTGCGGATTTGCCAGACAAGCCTGTGCGGTTTTCCCTAAGATGTGCAGTTGGCCGTCCGGTGACGATATCAGCCAGAAAGCGCGTCCTTCTTGACCGGAGGCCGGTTGCCAGTATTCGATTCTGCTGAAATCCACGATCTGGCGGGCTTGATAGCGGGTCACGGTATAGGAGATTGGCAAGGTCACGCCTTGCAGCGTCTTAACGTCTTGACGGATATCTGGTTGCCCTTGGTTATTTAGGGCAATATTCATGACTTCGCCTTGTGGAGATAAGAACGTGTCGTCATTACCGTATTGTGGAATGCCATGTTGGGTGCGTCGGCTAATAGTCATGACGCCACATTGCCAGCCGATACCGAAAGGCCCGTTACCTGCACTACTGCTGTAAAGCAGCGATAATCCAGGCGCAGTCCCTCTGCCAGTCGAAAGGGGCAACGGCAGAGATAGAGTGGCCATTCCATCAGGGCCGGCAGCACTTAGCGCTTCTCCCATGCCATTGATAGCTCCGCCACCTTTGGGAAGTGACAGCGTTGTAATCGATACTTCTGGTGAATCCTGCATAAAAGTACTCCTTAATAACAGGCCCCTAATAGGGAGGGACCTGTGATCGACAAAGAAAAAAAATTTATGCGTCTCGAATGATGTAATTCAGATGCACAATGATGTCACTCAGATTGGCAACTAGCCCACGTTGCGTTCTTTCTTTACCGGCATGGAAAATATTGAGCTCCAGTGTACCGGTTGTTGCTTTTCGACCTTCAAAAGGCAAAAAACGGCTATCTAGGTTGCTCAGAGTGGTACTACCGACATTCAAACTTTGTCCGACACGTAACCAGGTCAGACGTTGCCAAAGTGATGTAAAACTTTTCGGCCAGTTATTTTCTCCTAATAGCAAGGTATTCACTTGCGTTATCGTACCTTTATCCATCTCATGCAATGTGGCGATAAGTGAAGCTGCATTTTCAGCCGTCATATCTTTAGCATTTAATTGATCGAAATAGCGGATCACTTCATCACGGGAAACGGTGACCTGAGTTTGCCACTATTTAAAACATGATAGTGTGAGTAATAAGTGAGTTTTAGTGGTACAACTATTGAAGCGGCGGCTTGATCTGGATTACCCGCAATCAATATCTATCTTAGGTATTTAGAATCATTTTCACTATTTGGTAAGAGTGTTAACTGATGGAGGAATGACTTTATAGCGTGAAAGCTTATTATGTTAAGCTTAATTTTTATTAATGTAGGAATAAAAAATTAATTTAATCATAGCGGTAAAGAAACCTCGTAACAGTTTCAGACTGAAAATAATCAGACTTGAATTGATCGGGGCATTTCTGGTCTTTTACCGGGTGATGGCTCCTCGCCTTATCGGCATAGATATCTACACAGTTTCCGTCAAAAATGGTATTGATATTCAGTATGCCCTCAATTTTTCTATCGTCAGAACAGATAAATAACGGATAGTTTCATGTTTATTGATACTCACTGCCATTTTGATTTCCCTCCGTTTCGTGATGATGAACAGCAGAGCCTGCAACGGGCGGCACAGGTTGGTGTGGATAGAATTATTGTCCCCGCTATTAGTAGTGCAAATTTGCAACAGGTATCTGAATTGGCTTGTTCTTATCCTGCAATTTATGCTGCATTGGGTTTACATCCTCTTTATATCGATCAACATCAGGAAGCGCATCTTGCGGATTTGGAATCGTTTCTGAAACAGAAACACGAAAAGTTGGTGGCGGTTGGGGAGATTGGGCTTGATCTCTATATGACTGAACCCCAATTTGAAAAACAGAAAGCGTTGTTATGCGATCAATTGCGGTTAGCAAAACAGTATGAACTGCCGGTTATCCTTCATTCCCGAAAAAGCCATGATCAACTGGCAGCGATCCTAAGAAGAATCAACCTTCACCGTACCGGTGTAGTACACGGATTTGCGGGTAGCTTATCGCAGGCGGAGGCTTTTATCGGTTTGGGATATTACCTTGGGGTAGGGGGAACCATTACTTATGAAAGAGCGCAGAAAACACGTCGCGTAATGGCTGAACTCCCGTTAACGTCTCTGGTGCTGGAAACCGATGCTCCAGATATGCCGCTTTTCGGTTTTCAGGGAGAACCTAACCGGCCGGAAAAAATTGCTGGAGTTTTTGCTTCGTTATGTGAGCTCCGCCGCGAAGCTCCTGATGAGATTGCTCGCCAACTTTATCATAACAGTGTTGAGTTATTTGGATTAATTATATGATTTAGAGCCTAT
Organism: Photorhabdus laumondii subsp. laumondii; assembly: GCF_003343245.1. Lineage (NCBI taxonomy): Bacteria > Pseudomonadati > Pseudomonadota > Gammaproteobacteria > Enterobacterales > Morganellaceae > Photorhabdus > Photorhabdus laumondii. Next base: position 573,236 of record NZ_CP024901.1, read on the forward strand.
CTCAATAGGCGTAATTGTTGCAGACCATTCTTATCAATGAACAGTGAACACGGACAGCGCGGAAAAACCGGAGCGTACACGTAGTACGTGAGGATTTTGAGCACTGCCCAGGTTCGCTCTTTATGGCAAAGAAGGGCAAATAAAATAGCTCTATTGGGATAGGCAGTTACAGAGTGATTTTAACGACTATTGGTAAAGCTCCAAGGTTATAATATTTGCAATTAATTTTCCTTGAAAAAATCCTTTATAAATTCATCCGTATTAATTAAATCACCTTTAATTTCGCTCGACAGTTTGCTCAAAAAGTCAACCAAATATTGGGCATTCAATTGTGCAATCTTCTTACCCTCTGTGGTATTCATTTTTTCGGGGAGTTTAAATAACTTTGTCTGAAAGTGATCGATTGTATAGGATTTGTCATCCAAGGGGCGATTAAGTGCAAAGGGATCATCATGATGAAAAAGCCCCTGACCGAGCATACCCGCTATATAAAATACTCTGGCGAGTCCAATAGCTCCTAATGCATCCAATCGGTCTGCATCTTGGAGTATTTTAGCTTCTATTGTTTTGGCAGGTAAGTTTGCGCTGTAGCTATGGGTTATAATGGCGTGTTCTACCGCATCATAAAGTTCTTTTGGGAACTCTGGAAATTCAATAGATAGAATTTTTACGGCTTCCTGTGCTGCAAGTTTTGAAGACTGTTTTTTTTCTGGATGATCTTTTGGTAATGACACAATGTCATGTAAGTAACTTGAGGCAATGATAATTAAAGGCTCACCTCCTTCTTTCTCCATGATTCTTTTCGCGTTATTTGCAACACGGATCAGATGCCCAATATCATGAGCATTATCATTAGAGTGAGCGAGTCGATGTTTCAAAAATTCTCTCAAGCGTTCTTCTAGCATATTGGCTTTCATTATTTTCATATAATATGTCTTCATATCTTCTATCTTCTGTCCTTTAGCTGTGCTTACCTGATAATTATTTCTTAATTGTTGATTATTTTGCCATTCCGAGATTAGATTATCTATTGAAGATTATTTCCGCAAATTTGTGTGATTCACATCACATTTATCATTTTTTTATTGCTTTTTTCAGTAGATATTTGTGATGTCAATAGCTTGTTCATTCCGATGACTGAGTATAATCAGCGCCGACTCATCGTCAGTGAACGATTTACGTTCAACTGGCATATTTAATTTATTATTAAGTGAACAGGGATTCTTCCAATGCAACTCTTTATGAGCTTGGTCGGGATGGTAGTGCTGATTTTGATCGCAGTACTCTTTTCCAGTAATTATCGCGCTATTAAACTCCGTACTGTCCTTGGTGCCTTTTTGATTCAGATCGCTATCGGTGCTTTTGTACTTTATGTTCCCGCAGGTAAGAAAATATTAATGGGTATGTCTGAGGGAGTTTCTAGTGTTATCCAGTTTGGTCAACAAGGAATGGATTTTATTTTTGGTGGATTAGTTTCCCCCAAAATGTTTGAACTGTTTGGTGGTGGGGGATTTGTTTTCGCCCTGCGTGTACTGCCTATTATTGTTTTCTTCTCTTCATTGATTGCTGTGTTGTACTACATTGGTGTTATGCAGCTAGTTATCAAAGTCTTGGGGGGGGGGCTGCAAAAGATTCTCGGAACTTCACGTACAGAATCTTTGTCTGCGACAGCGAATATTTTCGTGGGCCAAACTGAGGCACCACTGGTTGTTCGCCCTTATATTGCGACTATGACTCAATCTGAACTGTTTGCGGTAATGAGTGGTGGTCTGGCATCCGTTGCGGGTTCAGTACTGGCGGGTTATGCATCAATGGGTGTTCCTTTGGAATATCTGATTGCGGCTTCCTTTATGGCGGCACCAGGTGGCCTGTTGTTCGCGAAATTGATGGTGCCTGAAACTGAAAAGCCACGCGATACTGTTGATGCAATGTCACTGGTCGCTGAAGAGGAACGTCCTGCTAACATTATTGATGCAGCCGCCTCTGGTGCTGCTTCTGGTATGCAATTGGCATTGAACGTCGGGGCAATGTTATTGGCGTTTGTTGCCCTGATTGCATTGTTGAATGGTATTCTCGGTGGAATCGGTGGTTGGTTTAATTATCCACAACTTTCTCTTGAACTGGTGTTGGGGTGGGTCTTCGCGCCAATTGCTTACCTGATTGGTGTTCCGTGGAATGAAGCAACGGTAGCAGGTTCTTTCATCGGTCAAAAAATAGTTGTGAACGAATTTGTTGCTTTTATGAATTTCGGTGCCTATTTGAAACCGGATGATGTGGTTATGGCGGCGGGTTTGCAGGTTCTATCAGATCATACTAAAGCAATTATCTCCTTCGCATTGTGTGGCTTTGCTAACCTTGCTTCCGTTGCTATCCTGCTAGGGGGGCTGGGCGGTATGGCACCGAACCGCCGCGGAGATGTTGCTCGTTTGGGAATGAAAGCCATTATCGCGGGCACATTATCCAACTTAATGAGTGCAACTATCGCAGGCTTCTTCCTGGCTCTGTAACGTTGCTGAAATTAGGCAGGTGGGATAATCCCGCCTGCAATCTATCGTCCTACCGGTTTATCTTTAATTCGTGATGAAGAAGCAGCGTCTTTATACTCTTTATACTCTATTGTTTGTTGGACGTGAGTTATACCCGTCATCTTTCAAGTTGCCTCTTTGTTGGCTGCACTCACTCACCCCGGTCACATCGTTATCTATGCTCCCGGGGATTCGCTCCCTTGCCGCCGTAATGCATCTTGAAATCCATAGGGTATATATTTTTTGTCGTGTATTATTTGGTGATAATCTAGCAGAAGCTAGCCGCGATAATAACGTTGGAGAGTTTTATGACCGATTTAACCGCAGCAGCGCAGCGTGCGCTGAGTTTGATGGATTTAACGACACTCAATGATAATGATACCGATGAAAAAGTGACGGCACTTTGTCATCAGGCGAAAAGCCTCGCGGGCAATACTGCGGCTATCTGTATCTACCCTCGTTTTATTCCTCTGGCACGTAAAGTATTACGTGAACAGGGCACACCTGAAATCCGCATTGCAACAGTGACAAACTTCCCACATGGTCATGACGATATTGACATCGCTTTAGCTGAAACCCAAGCGGCTATTGCTTATGGCGCTGATGAGGTCGATGTGGTTTTCCCATACCGTGCATTGATGGCCAGTAATGAACAAGTCGGTTTTGAGATGGTAAAAGCGTGTAAAGTCGCCTGTGCAGAAGCGGATGTGCTGCTAAAAGTTATTATTGAAACTGGTGAACTGAAAGAGGCATCTCTGATCCGTAAGGCATCTGAAATTTCAATCAACGCGGGTGCCGATTTTATCAAAACATCTACAGGTAAAGTGCCGGTTAACGCGACATTGGCAAGTGCTGAAATCATGATGAAGGTGATTCATGAGATGGGCGTGGGTGAAACGGTTGGCTTCAAACCGGCTGGTGGCGTGCGTACCGCTGAAGAGGCTGCACAATATCTGGCATTAGCTGATCATATCATGGGTGACAAATGGGTTGATGCCCGTCATTTTCGTTTTGGGGCTTCTAGCTTGTTAGGCAATTTGCTAAATACTCTGGGTCATCAGGGGCAAAAACAAAGCAGCCATTATTGATAATCGCTCACCGCATCAGTCGGCGCGTAACGGCTTTAATCATGATTAATACCCTATGGATTTTAAGATGGATCGCGACGGCAAGGGAGTGAATCCCCGGGAGCATAGCGAACGATGTAACCGGGGTGAGTGAGTGCAGCCAACAAAGAGGCAATTTGAAAGATAACGGGTATAGCGTGATTTGACGCAGGAGAAAATTATGAAACGTACATTCATCATGGTATTGGATTCTTTTGGCATTGGTGCCAGTAAAGATGCCGAAAAATTTGGTGATCAAGGATCTAACACCTTGGGGCACATTGCAGAAGCGTGTGCCCGTGGTGATGCGGATATCGGTCGCAAAGGGCCTCTGTATTTGCCGAACTTAAGCCGTTTAGGTTTGGGGAAAGCGACTGAGGAGTCCTGTGGAACTTTCCCTGCCGGCTTGGATAAAGACGCGGACATTATTGGTGCTTACGCTTACGCCAGTGAACTCTCTTCCGGTAAAGATACACCGTCAGGTCATTGGGAAATTGCCGGTGTCCCGGTGCTGTTTGACTGGGGTTACTTCAAAGATGAAGAAAACAGCTTTCCGCAGGCATTGTTGGATAAACTGGTAGAACGCGCAAATCTGCCAGGTTATCTCGGTAACTGCCACTCTTCTGGTACGGTTATTCTGGATAAACTGGGTGAAGAGCATATGAAAACGGGTAAACCGATTTTCTATACTTCTGCTGATTCGGTATTCCAGATTGCTTGCCACGAAGAGACATTCGGTTTAGATCGTCTGTATGAGCTATGTGAAATCGCCCGTGAAGAATTGACTGATGGCGGTTACAACATTGGCCGGGTGATTGCGCGTCCGTTTGTTGGAGACAAAGCGGGTAACTTCCAGCGTACCGGTAATCGCCATGATTTAGCGGTAGAGCCACCTGCTCCCACCATACTGAAAAAATTAGTCGATGAGAAAAATGGCGAAGTCGTTTCTATCGGTAAAATTGCCGATATCTATGCAAACGTCGGCATTACGCAAAAAGTGAAAGCGACCGGCATTGATGCATTGTTTGATGCAACGCTGGTGGAAATGGAAAAAGCGGGTGACAACACCATCGTATTCACTAACTTTGTCGATTTCGACTCTTCTTATGGTCATCGTCGTGATGTTCCGGGTTATGCGGCGGCATTGGAACTGTTTGACCGTCGTCTGCCTGAAATGCTGAAGCGGGTGAAAAATGATGACATTTTAATCCTGACCGCCGACCACGGTTGTGATCCAACCTGGTCTGGTACTGACCACACACGTGAGCACATTCCGGTGCTGATTTATGGACCAAAAGTGCAACCTGGTTCATTGGGTCACCGTGAAACTTTTGCTGATATTGGACAGACAGTCGCTAAATATTTTGAACTGTCGCCAATGGAATATGGCAAATCAATGCTCTGACCCCACTTATTTGGCTGCTTTTCTTTTAGGCAGCCATATATCACTAAAATAACCATTAAATAAAAAAATAAGGAATTTAATTATGGCCACGCCTCATATTAATGCTGAGATGGGTGATTTTGCAGACGTTGTTCTGATGCCAGGCGATCCATTACGTGCGAAATATATTGCTGAAACTTTTCTGGAGAATGTGCGGCAGGTAAACGATGTACGCGGTATGTTGGGGTTTACTGGTACTTATAAAGGCCGCCCAATTTCTGTGATGGGGCATGGTATGGGTATTCCATCCTGCTCTATCTATGCGAAAGAGCTTATCACCGATTTCGGTGCTAAAGTTCTTATCCGTGTAGGTTCCTGTGGTTCAGTACGTCACGATGTTAAATTGCGTGATGTCGTTATTGGCATGGGGGCATGTACTGATTCCAAAGTTAACCGTATACGCTTTAAAGATCACGATTTTGCGGCGATTGCTGATTTCGATCTGGTCCGTAATGCTGTTGACGCGGCTAAAGCAAAAAACATCAATGTGCGTGTAGGTAACATCTTCTCGGTTGAACTGTTCTATACACCTGATCCACAACTGTTCGATATCATGGAAAAATATGGCATTTTGGGCGTAGAAATGGAAGCTGCGGGTTTTTACGGTGTTGCGGCTGAATATGGCGCAAAAGCACTGACTATCTGTACCGTTTCTGATCACATCCGCACTCATGAAAAACTGACCGCCGAGGAACGCCAGACGACTTTCAATGAAATGATTGAAATCGCACTGGAATCCGTTCTGTTGGGTGATAAATAATTCCGGTTCTACATTTGCTGTTGATTGCATAAAAAGAGCCGTTTTTATTTAAATGCCAGCCAGTTGAAAAAATTGGCTGGCATTATTCTTTTATTGAGCGGCTTTTTCTAACGCTTGAGCCAAATCGGCGATAAGATCCTCTGCATCCTCTATACCCACAGAAATGCGTACCAACTGTGGCGTGATCCCAGAAGCAAGGCGTTTTTCTAATGGAATAGACGCGTGAGTCATACTGAATGGTTGGCTGATCAGGCTCTCCACCCCGCCCAGACTTTCTGCCAGGGTAAATAGTTTTAGCTCTTGAATTAACCGGCGGGCATAATCATCATCACCTTTTAAGTGAACAGAAATCATACCACCAAAGCCTTTCATTTGACGCTTCGCCAATTCATGCTGTGGATGGGAAGCGAGACCGGGATAGAAAACGGTTTCGATCTGAGGTTGTTGCTCCAACCAATGTGCGATCTTTGATGCACTATCAATGTGGCGCTGCATACGTAGGGCAAGTGTCCGCATTCCGCGCAGCACCAGGAAACTACTAAAGGGATCGAGCACGCCACCGACAGAGTTTTGCAGAAAACCAAGTTTTTCTGCTAGTTCTGCATTTTTTCCGACGACGGCCAGTCCTGCGATCACATCAGAGTGGCCGTTTAAATATTTAGTGGCGGAGTGCACGACGATATCAAATCCCAAATCAACTGGGCGTTGGAGATATGGTGAAGCGAAAGTGTTATCTGCAACACTAATAATACTGTGACGTTGCGCTATTTGTGCGATAGCCGTCAGATCGGCCAGTTTCAGCAACGGATTGGTAGGAGTCTCCACCCAAATCATTTTTGTATCGGGACGAATGGCTGCTTCAAGGCCGGAAATATCATTGGCTTCCACGTAAGTGACACGCAAACCGGCGGTGCGGCTACGTACTTTTTCGAGTAGCCGGTAGGTACCACCGTACAGATCATCGACTGCCACCAAATGGCTATCCTTATCCAAGAGTTCTAGCACCGTGGAACTGGCAGCGAGCCCTGAACTAAAAGCGTAGCCTCGGCTACCGTTTTCCAGTTCGGCGATCGCGCTTTCCAGAGCATCACGAGTTGGGTTGCCACTACGGGAATATTCATAACCAGTGTGTTGACCGGGGGCTGATTGGGCGTAAGTTGATGTTGCATAAATTGCCGGCATTACCGCACCCGTGTGATCTGGTGTGTAGCCGGCGTGAACAGTTTTAGTATCGAACTTGGTCATAAAGTCATTCCTAAAAATCAATTAAGTTGCTGACGCCATGCGTTCAGCACATCTGTGCGAGTTACCAGCCCAAGAAAACGGCCATTATCGACGATCAGCGCCACATGTCCGGCGTCGAAAGTTGCCATCAATTGTTGCAGAGAATCGTTTTTATCCAGCGTTCTCACCTGATGAGTCATGGCGTGGCTAACGGGCAGGCTAAAATTGCGTGGATCAGCCTGCACGGTGTGCATCAAATCCCACTCGTCGATAATGCCAACGACTTGCTCTTCTTTCAGCACCGGTAATTGAGAAATCTCATACAAGCGCATTCGGGTATGTGCAGTTTTTAACGTATCTTCTGGCGATATAAAAACCGTAGCGCCATCCTGATAGCGGTAAGTAATATAATCGCTGAGATCGTGCTGTTGCACACGTGATTGGAATCCCTGTTCCAGCATCCAATAATCGTTAAACATTTTTGACAGATACTTGTTTCCGCTGTCACACGCTAGCGTAACCACACGTTTGGGGGTGGTTTGCGCACGGCAGTAGCGCAGTGCGGCGGCGAGCAAGGTTCCGCTGGAAGAACCCGCCAGCACACCTTCCTTTAGCAACAGATCACGGGCACTGGAGAAAGCTTCTGCATCACTGACACGGTATGCGTGGTGCACTCGACTGAAATTGCCCAGAGGAGGGACAAAATCTTCGCCAATACCTTCCACCTGCCAACTCCCGGCCTCACCATATTTGCCGTGTTCGATATAGTCTACCAAGATAGAACCAGTTGGATCTGCCAGAACAAACTCAGTTTCCGGCGAAACTTGAGCGAAATAGTGGCTCAAACCGCCGAGCGTACCGCCGGACCCGACACCGATCACCACGGCATCGACATTGTGGTCCATTTGCTGCCAGATTTCCGGTCCGGTAGTGGTAGTATGCGCTGCTGAATTAGCCGGATTATTGAACTGATCGATATAATAAGCACCGGGGATCTCTTGCGCCAGACGTAGGGCATAATCTTGATAGTACTCTGGATGACCTTTGCTGACATCAGAACGAGTAAGACGTACATCGGTACCCAGAGCACGCAGATGAAACACCTTCTCTCGGCTCATCTTATCTGGAACAACCAGAATCAATTTATAGCCTTTCAAGGCAGCGACCAGTGCCAACCCGATGCCGGTATTACCAGCAGTAGCTTCGATAATTGTCCCACCAGATTGAAGTAACCCTTGTTCTTCCGCCTGCTCGATCATGGAAAGAGCAACGCGATCTTTAATAGATCCGCCGGGATTTTGATTCTCCAGCTTAATAAATAATTGACATGGACCGGTATTCAGATGCGTTAACTCCAGCAATGGGGTATTACCAATCATATCGAGAACAGAGCGTGATGTGGTCATATCATATCCAGATAATCCGTTGTATTCAGATAGTTATGGAGGATAACGCTGTATATGTATTTGTTTGAAAGAATGAATAGCAACCATATATAGCTAAAAGGAATATATTAGTTTTATTTTAGATGTTAAGAAGTATAGACGTTTAGATTTCCCAATTTATTAAAGTGTGAGGTATACCCGTCCTCTTTCAAGTTGCCTCTTTGTTGGCTGCACTCGCTCACCCCGGTCACATCGTTATCTATGCCCCCGGGGATTCACTCCCTTGCCGCCGCGATCCATCTTGAAATCCATAGGGTATATTGTTCCTTCCACAAAAAATCTTAGCTTAATCACCGGTTGTTTGTTACATTGTCTATTACTGTTTCAGATATTCCTTTAGTCATATAGTATTCATCTGTCAGTTCACCATTTATAAATAGTGAGCTAGTTCTGATGCCAGAAAAAATAAAACCTGATGACAAATACAGCTTTATTGCCAATGTGTTTTTTATTGCAACGGTTAATTCAAGTCTACTAACTCCATTTTTCCGTGACCAATCTTGCGCTTTGTTGAGTAGGGTTCTTGCTATGCCTTTATTTCTATATTCTTTTTTTACTCCAAGAACAATAGAACCCAGATGCCTGTTCCTATTGAACACCCCTCTAGATATAACAATAAAGCCAACAATGTTTTTGCTATCTTCGCATATTAACATTTGCCTGTCTTTTCCGAATCCTTTTATTATATCCGCCTGTTCTTCAACGCTTGTTTTTCTTTCTTCTGGCTCAAGCAACATAAATTCCGATGTGTTATCCAAATCATTAAAAAAAACAATGAGATTGTTTGCATCTTCTACGTTAACTTCTCTAAAAATAAAGATTTCTTTTTCCATAGCGAGTACCATATTAATGAAATTAGCGTATACAGTATATTACTGCATACAAAAATCAATAAGATTTCGAATGATGTCGGGCTAATTAATGTAGAGGTGACCACAAGTATGGTGGTAATGGGAATCACCTTAAGATATACAGATTTTGAATTTGGTGATTTGCTCCTTATTCTGTTAATAATAGATAAGGAAATCAAGTCAAAGAATATGACTAATGCACAAGTTATTATATCTATTGTTTCTGTTAGCGTATTGAATACCATCAAACTGATTAATGGTGAGACGGTTGAAAAGATAATAAGGTAAAATAAGTTGGTACCTATAGCTATATTTAAAAAATTGTTTTCATCACTTCTGTAATTTGCAGCCAATGAAATAACAGCAGAAAAGCCCGTGACAAATAGATAATTCATAACCCCCATGTAAACAAATAACTTTGATAATTCTATGTTTGAAATTAATGTCGATACAAACCTTATTAAAATAGACATCAATATCACTAATGATGTAGATGTTAAAGCCTCATTTATTCCTATATTCACAATATCTTTAATGTAAGGTAAGTCAACTTTTTTCCATTTTATAAATTTTATTAATGGGATTGAAGATGAGATGGCCATGTATGCCCTTGAGATACTGATAGCAAGAGCAATAGAAAATATTAAATCACCAGTAAATAAGTATAATGCAATCAGGGCGAATACATTTGTTAATATACTGAATGAGTTGACTTTTACCATGTACCTTTCTTGTTTTGTAGACTCTAGAATTGCGCAGTTAACAGAATATATACATAATGGTATAATTCCGATTGATAGTATCCATGCTATTTTTTTCGTTACTGTATGGTCACTGTAATAATGTATTGATACCACAGATATTAGAGTTATTAATAAGCCTATTACCGTCCCTGTTATTAGAAGCCAAGTGTAGTTTTCGTAAGTGTAGTTTTTATTTTTAATGTCTGATTTTATATTAATGCCGATGAAAAAGGTACATGAAGCAACAACAAATATCTGAACCAACTGTGATGATAGTAAAAAAAATCCGGCATCGTCTGTAGACAATTGATATATTAGTGCGGTAATAATAAGTTGCATTGCCATATTTAACATTCTACTCTTAAACATTGTTATCGATGGCAATATAATACCCTTGTCAAATATATATAATTTCTTTTCTTCCATCATGATGTCCATTATCCATAATATCAATCTTAGCTATGTATAACTTTCTTGCAATTGACGCTTTTTTTGACTTTTTTGCTATAAACTTATATCCTTCTTTAATCTTGGAGTATATTATTATCTCTTCTTTCTCGCTTTTATCAAAATAAGTCCATTGGCTTGCTGAGAAGATTAATAAATCATTCATCATCTCATCTGTAAGGTGCTTTTTACTTTCATGTCTGAAAGATAAAAAGTATGCAAATATTCTCCAATCGAGATGATATTTCCTTTTGTTTGCCCAACGTATAAATTCTTCTACTTCTTCAAAAGAAACTTCAGCTTTAGATCTGCTCAGAGGGTTGTTTAGTACATTAGTTATGTTATAAATCATGAGCTTAGATAGAGAGTCTGATTTGTTTTTTGGTAGTTCTAATGCGGATTCTCCAGTTACAACATAAGAGTAACAATTTCTATTGTCTGCATAATTCGATGTCATTAATCCAGTCTCCTAATACAAAATTATCATCTCTTTCAACAGATAGTGATGTAAGATTGTCCTTACTTTCTGTTCCCAATTTATTAAAATACTTTAATGAAAGATTAGATATTCTATCTGCATGAGTGTCAACCAAAAAACTAGGGCGTAATGATGTTTCTGCATAACCACCAATGTGAAGATGGTTCATTTCTATATCAAGCCATTCTTCAAATGGGGTTCCCGTGTTTTCTTGTGCAATTACAGCATTTGATATGTCGAACAAAAGTCCATTACCGCATTTTTTTGTCATTTCTTTAAAAAAATCTGGTTGTAGCTTGGCGTTTTCATCAAGTATTGAAGGGAAGTTTTCTAAATAAATTTTTTCGCCAATTATATCTTGCCAAAGGCTTACTGAATCGAAGTATTTATCTTTTTCAGAAGAGTAATCTATTTCACCCATTGTTGGTAAAGGATAGCTATTATGATAAAAAATACCAACATGATCAGATATATATATGGGGTTTAGTTCTTTTTGGAGTAATTTTATTCTTTTCCCTATACTCTCTAAATCTTGTTTGCTTCTGTGCATATATTTAGAGTTCATGATATGAAACGCTATCGGTAATCCTTTGCTTATGCCAAGTATTGAGTCAGGAGTGCACTGCAAAAAGTTATCTATTAATATCTCTATGAAATCGACCTTTCTTAATGATATTATCTCCTTTAGAACGCTTAGTTCTCTATTTCCCGACCAATTGGTTCCTATTTTCATGATTCACCTATTCACAAAACTTTCGAATGATTTTAAATAATGAACTGAATTTATAGTTTCATCTTCCTCTTCTTTTGTTAGGCATAGGTTTACTTCACTTTCTTCTATACTTAATATCCAACTAGATATAAGCGACTCAATGTTTTCCGACTTAGCGATTTCAATTTCCTTCTTGTTTTTTATGGCTGCTAGCAGAGTTTTTGATAGGTATGATTTCGCATAATTGCTCATGTTGGTATTTGAGGGTTTACTTGTTTCTTTATTTTTTAATAATATTGAATTCAATTTTTCAAAGTCATTATTATAACCAGATAAGTTCTTTAACCAAGAATTTTCTGTGTGCTCAATATTTATATAGAAATTTTTTTTGATTAATTTGCTGGAAACTATTTTCTCAAAAGAATCCCAAACAATATGATGAATTCTCTCTGGATGTCCATCATGAAATGCTCCATCCTTTCCCTCAATTATTCCTGATAGATGAACCTCGACTACATTATCCCAATCTATCATTCCAATAAATATAAGAGGATCAACTTTTGCATTTACTGAATTGATGATTAGATGAGCCAGGTCAACTATTTGTTTAGAATTACTTTCTTTACTTATGTAATTCGCGCTTATTATCGCGTTAGAGATCTCACTTGGTCCACCAGAGTAAAAGTTTGAATTTTCTATCCATGTATCTATCTGATATGTGTGAGAAACCCTTTTTAAGAAATTTATAGCATTTCTTTCTTTCCTCTTGCTTCTTTCATAATGGGGAGTAAAACCATATTTACCAATGTTATCTTTTCTATTTCCACACAAATGAAAACCAATGCTAATTGTTTTTTCCGTGTTGATTATTCGTGGCATAATGTTATTAATATAGTTACAGCCTGATTGAATATCTTCTGTTATTGCACTTCTGGCGATGTGAAGAGAGAATTTTCCATTGTATCTTTCGAATGGAGTTCTTTTTTCTGCAACTGATAAAATATTGTATGCAGTAATCCCTAATTCTATCATCGATACTTTACTCGGTATGTGTATTTCACCGCTAAGAAAATTAGGATTAAAACCACATGCTATTCTCATGTCTGCTTCCTTATGTAGAACATGGCCAACCAAATTGGTTAGCCATACGCCAATATTTTTATTTATTGTATGAACCGCAGGTCATTTCTTTATCTTCAACTTCGACCTCAATTTCAACAGATGTTTTCTTTTGCATGTTTATATCCTCGATTTAATTTTAAAAATGACTTTTCATAAAGTCACCTCACTATATAATTTATAATATTCACAGTGTCTTTTTATTTTCTTTTTAATTGTGATTTATATCACAATAAATGTTAATAATATGTTACAGTCAGGTTATTGACAAAGTTATGATTTTTCAACCCGCAATTTGCTTTAATTAAGCTCCGTTCACCAAACGGGGTTTGCGGCCATGTTAAGAACACCCCCTCTCCAGACTTTCTCACCAGAAACGCTCTTGTTTGACGAGCTGGCCCTTAAAAATCATTTGGTCCGTCAAGTCGATGCCGTCATTGATTTCGAATTTATCCGCGAATTAGTAGTCCCATTGTATTGCCACAATAATGGCTGACCGGCTATCGATCCAGTTATGTTGCTCAAGATGATGTTACTGGACTAGTTTTATTTGGTATTTCCAGTGAACGCTGTCTGGTACAGGAAATTCAGGTTAATGTGGCTTACCACGGGTTTCTGCGCCTCGGACTGACAGAGAAGGTCCCCGATTCCTCAACCCTGAGTCAGAAATGTCGTCGTCGTTTCAGTCACAGCGAGGTCTTCCGGCAAATTTTTTACAACATTGTTGAGTAAGCGATTGCCAAGAGATTGGTCGGTGGACGGGTACTCTGTACTGACAGCACCCGTCTGAAAACCAGTGTCAATCTGCACAAATCAAGGAACGAACAGCGAGCTGTGCCCCCCTGTACCTATTAAAGCAGTATCATGGGCACCATTAGGCCCGTTTTTGTGGGTTGCTGAAAGTGAAAATACAATGCCTTTTGGTAGCAACAGTTCAAAATATCAAGCAGATAGAGTTGCTGATCGCAAGGCTTTATTATTTTTATCTGTGGATGGGGGAATATTCAGTGTAGCAGGGTCCAAAATGGCATTTGGGTGAGTGCTCAGACCAGCTTAGTGAGAAAAAATGGACACAGCATTTTTCATAATGAAAAAAACAAACCTCATTATTTTGAATGGGGTTTGCCAGCGGTCTGTAAAGCAGTTCACTTTTTTTATCTTTCCGACCAGGAATATGACATAAAAGGATTTATTGATAAATTTGAAGAAAATAGCAAATTTTTATGCAATGTTTTTTCTGCGATTGTAGGATTGCATATTAAAAGAATTTTTCTAAAAGAGCTTGAAGAGAATTATGAAATAGAACCTGAATTTTATAATTCACGAATTTATTTATCGGCAGAAAAACGTGGTAATATAATTGATGCTTTTGAAACAGTTTTGCCCTATTACTTAGCGCCTAAACAGAATAGCCAGTATGAACATATTTATCTTCAACCAAGGGGAGATGATTTATTGTATTTTGTATCACCATGCAATTCACCTAATCAAACGATTGCAAAAGAGAACTTAATTTACAATATTCTGACTATGGATAAAGAGGGAAAACAGATAAATGCGATGGAACAAAATATCACATCTATTTTCCTACGTTCTTTTACCAACGATATATTAAGGTTAAGGGAGGTCAGTAAAAGCTCTTTATTTGAGAAAATAGCTAAGATATATATTGAAAACTAGCTGGAAATTAAAAGGTTTTCTCTGAAAAAGCGGAAGGATTATATCGGCGGCACTGAGGCCATGCTAAAAGTCACGGTGCCATCTTTTCCTTCGAAAGGGTACTCCCGCCGACATAAAGCTGGAGAGGAATAATTGGCAAAAGTAGAAACGCAAAATCCAGAGCATACATGCCCGTATCGCAATATCCGCAAAGATTACCTTCATAAAGTCACGATGACTATCAGCGAAAACCACGCCATGATCGTCATTGAGGACTTAAAGGTGAAAAACCTGTCAAAATCAGCGGCGGGGATGGTTGAACACCCCGGGCGCCACGTCAGGGCAAAATCCGGATTAAATCGCGCGATACTGGATCAGAGCTGGTATGAAATGCGCCGCCATTAGGGGAAAAAACATAATGAACGATTTTCAAGAGGTCAATTAACTCTTGAAAAAACCTTAGTGTTTACGTATCCCTGAACTGATTCAAAACATTTAACAGGATTAACCGGATTTTAAAAATCATTTAAAAAATGGACTTTGATCTTAATACCATTATTTAATCTATTACCTTCTTTGGTTTTAAACCTGAAAAATCAAATGCATGAAAAGGAGAAACGAGCAAAATGAATGCAAATTTAATGAAAATGGGTAAGATAAATAGGGGATATAAAACGTAAATACCATTTATTAAATCTTTTCTAGTGATAATAAAATCCTTTTTATCGTTGATGAGTCAGCTAAGGGGTAAAAACAGGTACTCCATTAATGCCAGATTTGTAAAAGGTATAGAGTGATTAAAAACGGCCTATTTACGGCCATAATCATTTGAAAATACGAGTGCGGATAGATTAAAGGATTTATATAACAGCTTGATTTAACATAATAAAATTCACTTTTTAGCAGGGCAGTTAATGACATTTAATCGAAACCCATTAACCATTAATGGCAAGTTAAAAAACAATCAGCACGATAGAGAAAGTTTTTTAATGAACTGAAAGTGAGATGTTTTCTCACCGTCATTTTAAGGCGTAAGCTATAAAAATAATGCAATAAAAAAGAGATAAAACGGTTAATCTGGTCGGATTTAAGCTTTTTAAAAAAAAGAGGGGTTATCGGAAAAAACATCAAGGGATATCTTTAATATCGTCAGGCTATTTACCGACTGATTGATAAAAACCACTCAGGATTACCAGTAAAACAGAGCCAGTAAAAATAAAATGTATAAAGGATAAAAATAACGGTTAAAACCTTATGCCGATTAAAACCAGAGATTAAAAAAATGATTTTTAATAGTAGCTTAAAAGCCGTCTATCATAAATATTTCAGTGAAAAATAAGAAAAAAATTGGTTTTGTTAATGTTCATGTTTCTGGAAAAGAGGGAATATGATCATATGAGTAATTTAATCAAACAATCTATTTTCCCAAAGGAGCAGACTTTAATAATTTTTTTAAATGGTATAAATTTTTCCATAAACCAGTTAAATAATCTGTCATAAAAAAGTTCAAGTGAATGATTTAACAGAATACGAATCTGGTTAATTACAGTGTTATTATTTTTCATTTATTATGTAAAACTGTAAAATACTCTGGATTAAACGGCTTTACACTGTTTTAATCAGTTTAGTCTACGATTTGATTTAAACTATGCTGCTTTTTATGTCTTTAATGTGATCTGGGATTAAAATCAATTCATATCCTTATTTTCTAAACTTTTTTCGTGCTTTGTTAACGCTAAAATACCTGTCCAACGGTGATCACTTTTCTGGCTGATTAATCTGCTAGGCTTTTTACCCTTGCTGGTGTAATGAGGTATTATTCGATATTGAAAAAATTATCAGCAGTTTGATAACTCGGCTCAAAATTAAATTTCCTGAATCCGGCAGAATTTCGGACTCAGGTGTTATTAGCCGATTTAGTGTAAACTGTTTGATTTTATTAATCATCTAGTTATCTCATCTGGTGGTAGAAAGATAATATTGGGCGACTTTACACTTAAATTTGAGTAATTGTTTACTGCAATTCTTCATACAGAACTTTCCCTTACTTGCTGGGTATCCTACTTTTGGGGAGGCGGTTCACAGTGGTCGGGATTTACAATTAATCAAAATTTCAATGAATAAGCTTTAATAAAATCGTTGTATGTTTCATGCAGATGACAAAAATTTGCATCAGATTCAGTTTTTAGTACCTGGTACCTTTCTATCAATTTATTAAAAAGTCCTTCAGGAACAGGATATGGTTTAGGATCGTTTTTTGCGCAATAAAAGTAAAACAATGCTTTTTCCAATTCAGGAGTAGATAATTTTTCAGCTTTATTGAGCAAATAGCTAAAAGCCTCAAACCAATTAGATTCTGATAAAATCAAAAAATCTAAAGCAGTAGATTTAACAGAATTATTGTTAAAAAGATCCGAATCTAAGATTTTTTTACAAAAATCCAAACAACATTCAGAATCTTTCAATAAAAGTTCTCCTAAATAATCTATCGCATCATCAGAAGGATCTTCGTATGAATCCGCATTTACATAGCCATTTTCAAGATAACTATCTAATCCTGAAATCAACTCAATAAGCTCTATTCTTTCTGTCATTTGAAAGTTCTTGTTTGAACAGTGGCTAATCTCTTCTATCCATCAGGCTGAGCCACCTGTGCTGATACTCGCATTATGGTGTTCGGTTTTAAAATCCGCTTTTTTTGTTTGGCCTTACCGATGGTAAAACTGATCACCAATACTAGCGAGGCTGGACAGTTGATTATCCGGCTTGTTGAGAAGAACTGACGGCTAAAGGGAAGATCCCAGCGCTTAGGCTGGGATCTGTATCAACTCTATTGCAATTGCTTAATCTCTCTATCTAACCAGTTACGATGCTTTTCTATCAATAGGTGGTAATTCTCTTCCGAATAGTATTCTGTCGGTGAAAGATTATTACCAACACCTTGGACTATATTCGGTGAATCAACACTATCTCCCCAAAGGTTCCAAAACTCGTTTAATTTGAGAAGACCATATACATAATCATCAGGCAATTCATTGAGTAATAGGATATATAAAGCGACATATCTCCATTTCCTTTCTGATAACTGTATATTTATATTTTTTTTATCACATATGACTTCTAAGCTATCGATCACTTCACGATTGATTTCTGTGCAAAATGCAGCTTCAGACACCTCGACCAGAATTGAATCAGACAGATCAAGTTTTGTTAATTCATTACATGCAAACTCACTTATATTAGGAGCAGATAAACGACCAACAGGGTTTCCCTTGGCTCCAAGAAAAATCATTCCCCAATCAAGTAATTCCATTTTTTTAGCTAACAAGTACATATCATTCATCATGGTTTTGATGGCACTCCATTCACTGTTCCGCCAGTAACAAACATTCTATGGCTTACACCACCTAATTTTGGATCTACTATCCACTCAAATCGTCCTTCAACCCCATTTAATTTTCCTGGCAATTGATAAAGAGTGGCTCCATTTTTCAATTTCGTTTGTGTTGCTAAGCCAGCATAATTGTCAACAATATCATTGAAACCATGAGCCTTAGCTACTGAAGGAAATTCTTGTGTCGCTGTTGGCTTACTCTTATTTGAATAAACAGATATTTCTTTCCCATCAATATCAACAACAGTTTTATTAGGTAGTTGATCTACTTTATTTCCACTACAGTTCCTTTCTCGCCACTTCCAACCCTTTGATGCTCTAATACGTCATTTTTGATTGTCTTGTCACTTGCAATGTTTTCTTTTCCATTAGGTAGTGACTTTCCATCAAACTTACCAACCGGATGCTCAACATTCGTCACTGTGCCCTTATCCTTCGGACTAAATTTCCCTTCTCCTACTTTCCATTGCGGTGATGAACCTTCTGCTTTGCTACCCGAAACAGGATTTTTAGCCAGTGCCAAGAATGCCTTAGCCGCCACATACTGCATCACCTTCGCTTCACTGGTCGGGATGCCGCTGGTCACAATTTCAGCGGCTTTCTCCGGCGTCATTTTCTCATTGGACATAACCACATCCAACGGAACACCGAAGAAGTTCCCCCACGCTACAATCAGCCCTCTGGCTGGATCTTGGCCTTCGGGATGGGTGCCCCGTGCTTGCCTCGCCAGCTCTTCGGATATCTGATCCGGTGTTGCCCCTTCCTTGTACATCTTCATTGCCAGTGAACTCTGTGCCCGACCGTAATCCGACATCCCTTTTGGCAAGCTTAAGGCATTATTCTCCACCGCATTCTTCCCGGCTTGGGCCCCGGTAACGGCGCTTTCGGTGGAGTCACCGGCAATGCCGCCGGCCAGCCCGGCCGCCAAAGTAGAAAGAGTGCTGATGGTCTGTTTTTCCTCTTCACTTAAGTCGCTGACTTTAGCATTTTCGCCGTGAATATGCTTCATCAGTTCCCGGGCAGCCAGTTCACCGCCCGCCGCGCCTGCCGCACCCGCCAGCGCATTGTTGCCACTGACTTCGGCGGCTACTGCCCCCAGAATGGCATGGGCCAGAGTATTGGTGACGATATCGACTTCATGGGTTTTCGGGTCGGTAGTCAGGTCTTTAATCACCCCGGCCAGATAAGGAGAAGCGCCGCCTGCCAGTGCCTGACCGATATTTCCGCCCGCGAGTCCCTGAATGGCCGCGGTAGCCGCCTGTAAAGCAGTGTGGTATTTCCCACCGGTGCCCAGACCAGACTCATTCAATGCCGCGTTATAGGCGGTCTTGTAAATCTGGTCTTTAATAAGCGCCGGGGTGATGTCGGTTTTACCGTTATCCTTCAGTACTTTTATGGCCGCTTCTCTATCCGGGTCACTGATGTTCTCCAGTTTGGCGTTGGCTGCTTTGGTGGCGATAATGGCCCCTTCGGTGCTGGCGATATCAATCACCTGCGCACTGATTTCGCCAATCAGTTGGGCCTGTTTCAGCCGTTGCTGCTCTTTCTCTTTGTCAAAGATAGGGCTGAGGGCATTGTTAGCATGGTCGGTATCCCGGCTCAGGGTGGTGACATCCTGTTGCTGCTTGTCTTTATCCCGGATAATCAGGGCACCGTCGCTGACCGCGGCGTGAGTGGTGCTTTGGGCGTGGCCTTCCCGGTTAGCGCCGCCCAGGGTATTGGCCGCCAGATTACTGAGGAACATGCCGCCGGCTGAACCGCCGGTGCTGATACTCACGCTATGGTGTTCGGTTTTAAAATCCGCTTTGTTTTTGATATCGCCAAAGCCCAGTGTGCCGGTATCGAGGGTGTTTTTGTCTTTGTCTGCGGTACTGGCAATGACTGCGCCATCAAGCTGAGTATGTTCCCCCACTTTGACCTGATAGCCGCCTTTGCCGGCAAACAGTCCGGTCTGCTCCTGTACGGAGTCAAAGTTGCTGTGGATTTTGTCGCGGCTGGCGCTGAGGTTCAATGAGCCGCCCGGTTGTGGACCGAGAGTAACACTGACACCGGCACTGACGTTCTGCTGCTTCATATCGTAGCGGTTGCTGTCCTGCTCGCTGCTGAGCGTCAGGTGGCGTTTGACGTCGGCAGTAATCTGTTCGCCGCTGACCTGAGCGCCTTTGAGCGAGGCATCCCGGCCGGCGTTGAGGGTGACAGTTTGCCCCGCATCCAGCGTAGTTTCATTATGGCTGACGCCGTTACCGCTTTCACGGCCTTTGCCGTGGTTGGTGCTGGCGGAGAGATTGATTCCCGTGCCCCCCGGTCCGGCAGTGAAACCGACGCCCAGTGAGCTGCCGCGACTGCTGTTTTTGCCGGTGGTCTGTTCGGTGTTCTGGCTGGATGAGAGCTGGATATCCCGGCTGGCATTGAGTTGCAGGTCTTTGCCCGCCTGCAACTGGCCGCCCTGAATGCGGATATCGCCGTGCTGGTGTTGAGTGGTCTGGTGTTGTTTCAGTTCTGACCGGGAGGACTGGCGGCCGTAGGAGAGGCTGACACCCACCAGATTGTTGTTGGCTTTGTCGTCACCGCCTTTAGCGTCGGCCAGACGGGCTGCCTGGACTGCCTGTACCCCGCTAAGGGCGGCCTTGGTGCCCTGTAAGGCTTTGATACGGCTGTCACTTTCATTGTTAGCGGTTTGAACTGTTTGAACGGCGGAATTCAGGGCTCCGCCTGCGGTGCCGGATAGTGCCACGGTCAGGCCGCTTTGTTTCTGTTCGGTTTTGGTGATAGCGGTGTGACTGTTTTCCGCACTGGTGATGTGAATGTTTTGGCCGGAAAGTTGCGTATCGCGGCCCGCCACGACATCACTGCCGTGAATGCTGAGCTGTTTTCCGGCGCTGAATGTCACACTGCCCTGGCTGCTGCCTACCGTGCTGCCTTTGTTGAGGTTGCTGTCGATATCGGTAGTCGATTTTTGGCTGGCTTTGCCGACGGAGAAGCCGATACCGCCGGTCCCCATCAGACCCGATTTTTTCTCTTGTTTGAAGTGCGTTTCATGACGGGCTTCATCCGCGGTAGTGATGGTGAGCTGATTGCCTGCGGCCAGATGAACATCCTGAGTGCCAGCCACGTTACTGCCGATGATGTTGAGGTCATTTCCGGTTTGTAAGGTTACGCGGTCGCCGCTGAGCGTGGTGCTTTGTGCCCGGCGTTCATGCACTTCATCGTGGGTTTCGACGGAGGATTTGGAGAGTAAGCCTTTACTGGTCTGTTTGCTGTGTTCTACCAGGTCTGATGAAGCGATGTCCGCTTAAATGTGATCAAACACTTACTGTAATTCTTCATGCAGAACTTCCCCCTACTTGTTGGGTGTCCAACTTTCGGGGGGTAGTTCACTTTAGTTGGGATCTTTTTAACATTATGACGACATTAAACTTTTCCTAAAATCTTTTATGTTGAAGATAATTTATCAAACAAATAACACCACCTAGGAATATCCCCATAACAACACCTATTCCAATAGCCTCAACAATATCTTTATAACCGATGAAAAACACGCCAGTTTCAAAATAAAGAACAAATTTAACTAACAGTTTTACCGCCATGACCGTGATGAACACACCTATGCTCTGAACTAAAGACCAATATAAAAAATAGATTATAAATTTCATTTTTTATCCTTAGAGCTTAACTCATCCATGATTACTTTATTTGCAGTTTCAGAACCAACAGCTCCTACTGCACTACCAACAATGCCAGGAGCAGGGGATACTAACGGTGGTGCAGATATCGAAGGATTGATTAAATTGAATCTTTCTTTAAATCCATTTGACCAAGGATTCATTTTATTATCCAAATAGTTAGTAGTTCCCTTTGTCACTCCATAACCTACTGATGATCCTACAAACGCGCCTCCCATTGGTAACCACGGAGAATTTCCATCAATTACGCTAGAAACACCTGCTCCTAATGTATTAGTCGCAGCAGTACCCCAATACCCCATTCCTGCCGTTGCACCGCCTGTAATCAAAGATGTCCCGAAACTGGTATAGCTAAAGTTTTCTTGAGGATTGTTGTAGATGTTGTAACCTTGCATTCCTAGGTTGGCTAAGCCTGTAGTACCTACACCTATAGCTCTGTTTGCAATAGTCGTACTTCCAATCCAATTAGTAACAGCAGGTGTAGCCGTTTTAGCTAATGTCGGTAAGGCTAGAGAAATTGTTGCAATTACTGCCCGTGGGATATTATTGCTTTTCTGCAATGTATCGTAATTATCAATTACTGGGCTAATCTGGTTAAGGCTATATTCTGTTAATTTTGTACAGTCAGCGTCACAATTTGGTGATTGAATAAGCTTTATCAACTCTTCCTGTTGTTTCATCAGATAATCTTTTGAAATCTTAGTTTCAATAGCTTTTTGTTGCTGATCTTGATCAGCTTTACTAGCAACCTCAATTAAACGATTCTTTTCTTCATCAGTAGATGATGCTTTATATTTTTCCAACCATGAGGTGATCTGACCTGCCTTCAGGAAGTTGTTCTCAACCGCATTCTTCCCGGCCTGGGCCCCGGTAACGGCGCTTCCGGTGGAGTCACCGGCAATGCCGCCGGCCAGCCCGGCCGCCAAAGTAGAAAGAGTGCTGATGGTCTGTTTTTCCTCTTCACTTAAGTCGCTGACTTTAGCATTTTCGCCGTGAATATGCTTCATCAGTTCTCGGGCGGCCAGTTCACCGCCTGCCGCACCCGCCAGCGCATTGTTACCACTGACTTCGGCGGCCACTGCCCCCAGAATGGCATGGGCCAGAGTATTGGTGACGACATCGACTTGATGAGTTTTCGGGTCGGTGGTCAGGTCTTTAATCACCCCGGCCAGATAAGGAGAAGCGCCGCCTGCCAGTGCCTGACCGATATTTCCGCCCGCGAGCCCCTGAATGGCCGCGGTAGCCGCCTGTAAAGCAGAGTGGTATTTTCCACCGGTGCCCAGACCAGACTCATTCAATGCCGCGTTATAGGCAGTCTTGTAAATCTGGTCTTTAATAAGCGCCGGGGTGATGTCGGTTTTACCTTTATCCTTCAGTACTTTTATAGCCGCTTCTCTATCCGGGTCACTGATGTTCT
The DNA here is from genome assembly GCF_003343245.1 of Photorhabdus laumondii subsp. laumondii. Lineage (NCBI taxonomy): Bacteria > Pseudomonadati > Pseudomonadota > Gammaproteobacteria > Enterobacterales > Morganellaceae > Photorhabdus > Photorhabdus laumondii. Next base: position 596,243 of record NZ_CP024901.1, read on the forward strand.
CCAGTTTGGCGTTGGCTGCTTTGGTGGCGATAATGGCCCCTTCGGTACTGGCGATATCAATCACCTGCGCACTGATTTCGCCAATCAGTTGGGCCTGTTTCAGCCGTTGCTGTTCTTTCTCTTTGTCAAAGATAGGGCTGAGGGCATTGTTAGCATGGTCGGTATCCCGGCTGAGGGTGGTGACATCCTGTTGCTGGTGGTCTTTATCCCGGATAATCAGGGTGCCGTCACTGACCGCGGCGTGAGTGGTGCTTTGGGCATGGCCTTCCCGGTTAGCGCCGCCCAGGGTGTTGGCCGCCAGATTACTGAGGAACATGCCGCCGGCTGAACCGCCGGTGCTGATACTCACGCTATGGTGTTCGGTTTTAAAATCCGATTTTTTTGTTTAGCCTTACCCATGGTGAAACCGATCACCAATACCAGCGAGGCCGGACAGTTGATTATCCGGCTCGTTGAGAACAATTGATGGCTACAGAGAAAATCCCAGCGCCTTGGCTGAGATCTCTTTCAGATTAGTTTTCGTATTTGAAGTCTATATTGAGCTTCATTTGTTCTACATCAATAGTGACTATACAACCCGACCAATGAGGTTTTCTCTCTGAATGAACATTTTCTATAAAAAATTGTCTTAATGTGACTAATAGTTCCCTCAATCTATGATCTATTATCCCGTCTTCAGGTAAAAACCAGCGCATTTCATCGTTGGAATCGATGTAATCATATTTAAATTGACAACAATCACCTTCAGGAGATAACTCCGTATCCATAATAATTTTTTTCGCATTATCAGGAGCTGCGTTATATAACAATTGGCCGATCTCAGCATATATTTTATCATCTAGACTCATTTCTTGCCCCCAGGAACATTATCTATGTTTAATCTTATTGGCCTTTCATTATCTACCTTATAGGTAACATTAAAACTGACAGGGCGGTTACTATTATCACTATATATAGGTTGTATTTTCACATCAACCTTCTTACCTGCCTTTAGTTCTTTAGCCCAAGAATTCTCCATCTGCTTCCAGGCACCTTTATTTAAGTTTCCATCCATAGGAACAACATTTAATCGCTCGCCTGGGCCACCAAAAATACTAGCGATTAAATGCCCGCCTTCATCTCCCGGATTACCACATTTACCTGCTTTACATTGCTGATAAGTATTACGGTCATTCTTGGATAAATGTAGTGAAGTTTCGATATGGACTGGCCTGCTTAATCCATCTGTATGATAAATTTTCTCCCCGCTTGCATGTCTTACATGATAAATTTTATTGGGTTCAGGCTTATTCAGTACCTTACTCCAACCACCTTTCTTACCTTGTTCAATAAGTACAATGTCTTTCTCTGCGGTAGCTAAATTTGATTTATTAACTTGCTGATTATGAGCAGCATTAGTGCCTTTTGTACCCGTATTGCCTGTGTCTTTTGTCGCAGGCTTCTTCCCGGCTATCCCTAGTCCAATTATCCCGCTACTGCCGCCCACTTTCGGCATTACACCAAACTGTTCTGCGAACTCCTTGCCTTCAACAACCTTCTTTACCACATCTGGCAGCGACTGGTAAATCGCCTGGGCACTTTCCGCATTCTCCGCCTGCACAAAGCGGTTTAACTGTGCCATCTCCTCACTACTGAGACTGGAGAAGAAAGAAGTCCGGTTCAGGCCACTGGCGACGTCTGTTCCCGAGTTCATCATTTCCCAGACGGATACCACACAGCCCGGATTATGGGAGCAGTTATCCGCGACACCTTCCTGACGATTTTTCTCGCTACGCTCCTTAAACTTGTCGTAAATCGTCTGCTTGTTTGCGCCAGTCTTTTCTGCTTCCAGCAGTTCCTCTTTCAGTTCGTGGACATCTTTGGCCGTCAGGAAATTATTCTCCACAACAACCCATTCCATTGCGACGTTGACCGCCAAACACCGATTTTCCCAATGCCCTCAGCCAGTTACCACCCGTTTTTTCCAATGGGCGTTCACCGCCGGCCCCAAAACCCCCTGACGCGCTTTTCGCCCCCGAAGGCCGGTTTTTCCCGCCGCGCTCTGGTCAGTGTAGCGCCTTTTTCGGCAACGGGCGAACGTCGCCCAACTCGCTTGGGCGGCGGGTGCCCGTTCTGCGGGCGCGGGCGGCACAGAGCCCGCAAGCGGCGCCCCTGCGATGCTCTGAGGCACTGTGGCTTCGGTTTGCGTATGACCTTGCATGACCACGCGGTTTTGTTTTGTTCAGGGAAGCCCCCGGGGGCTGCACGGGGCGGCGATGGCGAGCACGGGAATGAGCAAGGAGCCTGCGACTGCGAACCGGGCGCAGCCAGTGCAGCGGGGTTGGGGCGGGGGGAAGTCAATGAGCGGAGGCCGCAGGCCGATCTGCCTTCAGGGTTGTTGGCCGGACGTTGGCACGGCAGCTAAAGAAGAACTCAGAGTTGCCGATGTCCGGCTCAGTCGGTTAGAGCATAAGGCGCAGCCTTGTGCGCCACACCCGCCAATGCTGACCCGCGGGGGCGCAAGACATAATGCCAATTATACGCATTAAGCCGCTCATCAATGCTCAGGCGGTTGCCCGGGCTCACCGGCGCAGTGCGTATAATTCCCCCGCATTATGTTCAATAGGCGTTGGGCGGCCTGGACCGGCTTAACGGGGACGCTCGTGGTTGAGCCGCCTGACGACTATTTACCCCCGCGTGCGCCGATGCCGACGGGCAGTCCGGCCACGGTCTGCCCCCACACCGAACCCGCCCAACTCAACGGGGGCGTGCGGACGCTCAGCGGCTATCGGCGGTTGAGGTCGGCTCTGAACTGTCCGGCGGCGTGTCCGTGTCGGCGTTATCGTCGGCGTACAGGTCGGCCAGTAAACCCACCTCATCGGCGTCGCGGACTTTTTCGTCGGCCATTTGCTCCGCCGGATGGGTGCTGGCGTGCACCGCCTGCAAGGCCCGGATAGAGACCTGCGTATACACCTGGGTTGACTCCACGCTGGCATGGCCTAACATGGCCTGTATCCAGCGCAGGTCCGCGCCGTTCTCCAGCATCTGCGTTGCCATCGCATGCCGGAACAGGTGGCAGGCACCTTTTTTCTCAATGCCGGCGGCCCGGATATAACCGCTTACGGCATTCGTGATACCGTTCGGCTGCAACCCGTCGAGACCGTCCATTGCCACGAACAGTGATTGGATGTCCGGGGTGACCAGCAGTTGCGGGCGAATCTGTTGCTGATAGAACTGGAGCCAGTTTAAGGCCCGTTCGCCGAGGGGCAATACCCGGTCTTTATTCCCCTTGCCCTGCCGGATGGTCACCGTTTTGCGTGACCCGTCTATGCTGTAGATATCGAGCCGGGCCGCTTCACTGCGTCGTATCCCGGTTGACCAGAGCAGCTCCATCAGGGCCCGGTCGCGCGCGCCCTGCAACGTATTCGGGTCAGGCAGCGACAGGATATGCTCGATTTCATCAATGCTCAGGATATACCGCGGCAGGCGTTTTTCTTCCCGCGGCAACTCAATGTCCGCTGCCGGGTTCGCCAGTATCAGGTTCTGTTTCGTCAGCCATTTGAACCATACCTGTAACGGCTGCAACTGCGTGCGTTGGGTGCGGATGCTCAGCGGCTCTCCGTTGGTCTTGCGGTACTGGTACAGGTAGCGCTGGTAACGCTCCAGTATTGGCCGCGTGATGTCCGCGGCATAGTACAGGCCCCGGTCCGTGGCCCACAGGATAAAGTGATAGGTGTGATGGGTCTGCACTTTCAGCGTGGTTTCCGACCAGTTCCGTTCCTGCCGCCAGGCCACGAAGCGCAGCAGCAGCGCATACAGGCTTTTTGGGTCATGTGCCGGACCGACAGGCTGACGGTAGACGTCATCGACGGTCAGGAGACTTCCCTTGCGGGGTTTACGGTTTGCCATGATTGACCTCCGGTTGAGATTGAGGGGCGGGCGCAGACAAGGGGCGTGTTTTCTTTTTTCCTTTTATCACGGTGTCTTCCGTTACCCCGACTTGCGGTACGCTGAACCCGTGTTCTGCCTGCCCTGATGGGGATTTTTTTACCCCAGACTTAGCCCGGACCTGGCCCAGACTTGAGGCAGACTGGCGTTCATTTAAGTCAGACTTGCTCTCATGACCTGTCGGGACGGCTGCCGGCGTTTTATCCCTGTCGGGTACGGGCAATGCGCCTCTGTGATTATTTTCCTTAATAACTGCGTTTTCATCTGCCCGGACTTGTGCCCCTGCCGGCCCTTGTTCTGTCTGGGCTGACGCGGGTTTTTCTTCCCCAGACTCAGGCCAGACTTGCCCCGGACTTGGGGAAGACTTACGACCTTCCGGGTCAGACTTGCGTTCACTGCCGGCGGTTTCTGAGTCCGCTTCTCCGACATCCAGCAGGCCGCACAGGTGGGCTGCGCCGTTGTCTTCTCCGTCCCACAGCAGTTCATAATGCAGCAGGTGCCCCCGGCTGCCGCCATGCAACAGCAGGTATTCCATTTCCGTCAGCCGTTGACAGTGGTTTTTGAGCTGGCTGTCGCTCCAGTGGGTAAAGGCGCGGATATCCCGCCGGGTAAAGCGGACTTCATTTGGCTGGCAGTGCTGGATTTGCGCCTGTGCGTTCACCATCTCTTGTATCAGCAGTAACAGCTTGCGCGTCTGCGGCGGCATTTCATCCAGCGTGCGCCCCAGCACCTCATGCGCCAGCCGGTTAGCCAGGGCAATGTCGTCCTGGGTGACTTCGATATATTCGATGACCTGCCCGCGGTGGGTGGTTTTCTTCACTTCACGTTGATACTGGTGCAGCAGGGCAATGGCCTGTATCAGCGTCAGGTATTTCATGTGGTCGCGCCGCATCCGGGTTTTGTCTGACAGGAACGTCAGTTGATGGGCGTAAGGATTGACCACTTTCAGCGGCCTTAACAGGCGCTGGGCGTTCTGGTGTAACTGCGTCAGATAGCCTTTCTCCGAGTCAGCCAGCAACCCGGCCAGCGTCTGGCGGTGCCGCTGCATGGCGTGGATAGCCTGCGTCTGCTCACGCGATTCGTTGACCGTCAGCACCAGACAGCGGTTCAGCAGCTCTTCATCCACATCAATGGCCGTCGTCGTTAACATCAGCATCACCGGTCCCTGTACCCTGTATTCCCGCGTCACCAGTTCGCCGCTCTGCTCGTTCTTGCCGGTGCTGGCGATTTTCAGCTCGCCGTCGGACTGCAACAGTTTCAGGGCATAGGCCGCCTGCCGCACCCCTTCTTCTTCGGCTATCGCCAGTATTTTGTGTTGCAGGCTGGTTTCGCCGAGGTAATACAGGCTCTGTCCGGTCATCGCCGAGTACTGGATACGCTCCTCTTCCGGCATCAGGTTCAGCACGGCATCCATCAGGCTGCTCTTGCCTGCCGCGCTGCTGCTCTGGATTAACACGGCCAGCGGTTTATCGAGTTTGCGCGAGACTGCCGCCAGATACCCGGTCAGCAGATTGGTGGATTCGCCGACCACCCCACAGGCGGCCATGTCGTTGATAATCTGTTCTGTCAGGTTCGGCGATGTTAGCAACGCCAGCGCGGCGGCTTCGTCTTCCGCGCTGACCGTCACCGCCGTTGTCCCTGAGGCTTCGGCGTCGGCTTGCTGTTGCGCGTCCTGTTGCTGCTCCAGCATCAGCAAGACCCGCCCGGCTTCGCGTTTGATGACCGACAGCTCGCATTCCAGCTCTTGCGCCGCCGTGCTGATGTAGTGCTGACGATGCCGCGCGTGATACATGTCCAGCGTATCCACATGGAACAGGCCGGACGTTTCATCCCGCACCTGCACATTGACTTTCATCACGTCCGGTACCGGGGATTTTTTCATCCCCCGTATCCGCCAGACCCGGGGGCCGCTTTTCATCAACAACTCACCGGACGCCGTGCGCTCACAGGGCACGGGGGCAACGGTCAGCGCCGGCGGGGCGGCTAAAGAAGAAGATTTAGCCACCCCGGCACTTTGGGGCTTTTCCGTCACCGTCGGCAAGACGGGCCGCTCATGGCTGAACACCGCGCCCGGCGCTGTTCCCTGTCCCAGCCAGACCGCCTGTTGCAAGGCCAGCCCCAGCGCATGTTCGGCATTGCCGCTTTTCAGCGCATAGTCATTGGCATCCATGCCCGGCGGGAACTGCACCCGCCATGCCTCGATACCGGCTTCCAGTAAGTCAGCCGCCACATTAGCCGCGCCACGGTCTCCGGCCTCGTCCCGGTCAAAGGCAATCAGCACCCGCTTCACGCCGTGATACTGCAAGGCTTCGAGATGCTCACGGTTAAACCCGTTCACCCCGAACGCGGCGATCACGTTGCGGAACCCGGCACACCAGAAGGTCATAGCATCGATCAGCGCTTCGCACAGGATAATTTCCGCAGCGGCTTTCATCGCTGCCTCATTCCAGACCCCGGCCAGTGGTGAGGACAGGTACAGATGCTTTGGGCTGTCTTTCAGCACTTTGTAATCCGGCTGGGTTCGGCGGCCATACAGTTGCAGCACCCGCCCGCGGCTGGCCACACTGGCCGATTCGGCCCAGCCAATTATCGGCACCACGACACAGCCCCGGAAGTGGTCCTGCCGGGTGGTGGTACGCAACACGCCCAGCCCCGACAGCTTGCCGCGCAACTGCTGACCTTCCTGACTGTCTTTGGACGGCAACAACCCCGCGGAACCGCTGATACCGTGATGGCCCGCATACCCCAGTTTAAAGTGGCTGACCAGTTCAGGATGGTTCAGCCCGCGCCGCTCCAGCCAGGCTTTGGCTTCCGGTGACGCCAGTAAGTGCTGATGATAAAAATCAATCACCTGATGCAACAGCGCCTGCCCGTCATCGTCCAGGTCGGCCAGTTTCGGGCGCGGCAGAGGTGCCGCCTGTGATCCCGGCGGGGCGGCTAAAGAAGAAGCGGCCACAACCGCATTGTCCATATCCGGCAACCCGGCCAGCTCCCGCAGCCGGCGGATAGCGATTTTCAGCGTCACCCCTTCCGTTTGTATCACCCAGTCCAGCACCGATCCCGCTGCGCCACAGCCAAAGCAGTGATACAGGTTCTTAGCAGGCGATATCACCATTGAGGGCGTTTTCTCGTTATGGAACGGACAGCGCAGCACATAATCCTCACCGCGTTTTTTCATCGGACGGCCTTGCTTACGCGCCAGCCCCAGTAACGAGACGGTTTGCTTTAAGCGGGCTAAATCGGTATCGGGAACGCGGGTCATCAGTGACCTCCTGTAAAAACCTGTCAATAGGGTTTGGATAAAAATAACTCGACAATCATATACTACAGCTGGTAGTATTTACAACAGTAAGATGTAAAACATGTTGTAGATTAGGGTCATTCAGTCACTTTTTACATCGGTAACAACGACTATGGCCGCCTCCATCAGTAGTGAAGAACAGGTATTTATGATGACGTTAGGTCAGCGGATTTCTGCCCTGCGTAAACACGCCGGACTTACACAAGCGCAACTGGCTCAGGCACTGAACGTTTCTCAGCAAGCGGTTCAGTCATGGGAAGCGGGCAGAAGACGGATCCAGATCTCTGTTCTGCCTGAGATAGCAAAGTTACTTTCCGTCTCGCTCGAAGAACTGTTCGGCGAAGAGAGCGACACGATCCCCCGTAAACGGGGACCGGCTTCACGGCTTGAGCAACAGATACAGATTATCAGCCAGTTGCCCCGCGCTAAGCAGAAGCTGGTTTCAGAGATGCTGGATGCGGTAATTGCACAGGCACAACAGTAAAAGACAGACAGCTAAGAGAAAGGATTTTTTTACGCGGATGGAGCAGGCGGCAACCTGCCACAACCGCTAACCACAACCAACTAAGCAGGAGTTGATTTATGGCTAACCGCGATTGTAATGCAGATTTAGCGATTTCAAAAGCCCGGCGCAGCTATAAGGTGGGGTATGCCCGCACCCGCCACGAAGACCGCAGCACCGGTATGACCCGCTATTACAGCCAGCACCCCAGTTTGCATCTTAAAGGCAACTGGCTGGAAGAAGCGGGCTTTGCCACCGGACAGCCAGTACAGGTCAGTGTTGAGCACGGGCAGTTGATTATCCGGCTCGTTGAGTACAACTGACGGCTCAAAAAAGATCCCAGCCAAGCGCTGGGATCTTTAGCATGACTAATTACCTTCTATCCATACTTGCTTTATCCAGCTAGCAAGATCAGGCCAACTTTCCTCGTTATAACCATCAAGCGTCCAGTACTTAATTTTTCCGTCATAATCAATACAATAATAACTGCCATTATCTTCACAGATCGGGAGCAAATTTTCAGGTAGCCCTTGCTCTCTTGCATCGCTTAACGCTTGTGACAGTTCTCCATAATATTTTTTATCACGGGTAACAGATAACAAATCTATAGTTCCGTAGAATATATTACTTATTTTTTTCAAAACCTCTTTATAATCATTTGAAAATTCGAAACCAATTTCTTTTTCATACTGAGAAATTAATTCATCATCTGGCAAATCAACATCATTTCTTTGACCATCTGATAAGCGTTCGATTTCTTCAATAACATCATTAAGTTTAGTATTCATACGTAACCCTATTTAAAATCGTTAGCTCGTTGTTTCCAATAATCAGAACGCCACTTATTAAACTCCGAGCGGTTAATACCTGAGGGGATACTGTTATCATTTATATGTATGACCTTATGATTATCCTTATGAAAACTCTGCGTTACCTCAGCTATAGGTCCATCCTGCTTTTGTAACATATGATGTAAATTGACAGGTTTTCCATCATTACCGATAGGTGCTCTACCAGCTCTCATAAGCTCTACGTTTGTCTTACCTGATTTAGGATCAATACGGCTTGGATCAAACAAGTCATTTCGTTGATAAACCTTATTTCCCTTAAAGGGAACTGGCTCAGCCGACCAATATTTTCTGTCCTGGCCAAAGTATTTTGCGACATCTGTCTGTGTTGTTGTACTTGATTTATTAGCCGTTTGGTTAGGCTGTACTTGAGTAGCTTCCGCCGGAACGCTTTTATCAACATTATTTTTTGATGATACAGATGATGGCTTCGCCTGTATCTTATTACTGGCTGCTCCCCCAATAGCCCCGACCGCAGTCTCCAGCAACAACAGGTTGCGCTGCTCTTCCTTCACGTACTGCGCCGCATCCGCTTTGGACAAGCCCGATTTTTCCAGCTCTTTTTGACGCAGTTCCGTGTTAAAAAACCCGGAGAGGGGTCCGCTGCCGCCATTTAACCAGCTGCTCTGCTCTGAACGCCCTATCTTGTCATTGGCACGGTAACCTGAGACGGCCAGCTCCTTGCCCAGTTCATGGTTGATGAATGCCAGTTCTTCACGACTCAACTCACCATTCAACGCCATCTGTTTCAGGCTGTTGATGGTCGCATCACTGGCCTGCCGGTACTCTGTCCAGACTCCTTTACGGCAGCTGTCATCCTGACATGATGCCAGTTTACCGCGCATGTCCTCCACTGACGGCAAGCCTTTATCCAGAATGCGCTGGCTCAGCTCCTTAGCCTTGCCGCACGCTTCCGGTGACAGCGTGCGGCAATCACCCAGATTTCGCGAGGCCAGCGCATTATTCTCCACCGCATTCTTCCCGGCCTGGGCTCCGGTAACGGCGCTTCCGGTGGAGTCACCGGCAATGCCGCCGGCCAGCCCGGCCGCCAAAGTAGAAAGAGTGCTGATGGTCTGTTTTTCCTCTTCACTTAAGTCACTGACTTTAGCATTTTCGCCGTGAATATGCTTCATCAGTTCTCGGGCAGCCAGTTCACCGCCCGCCGCGCCTGCCGCACCCGCCAGCGCATTGTTGCCACTGACTTCGGCGGCTACTGCCCCCAGAATGGCATGGGCCAGAGTATTGGTGACGACATCGACTTGATGAGTTTTCGGGTCGGTGGTCAGGTCTTTAATCACCCCGGCCAGATAAGGAGAAGCGCCGCCTGCCAGTGCCTGACCGATATTTCCGCCCGCGAGCCCCTGAATGGCCGCGGTAGCCGCCTGTAAAGCAGAGTGGTATTTTCCACCGGTGCCCAGACCAGACTCATTCAATGCCGCGTTATAGGCAGTCTTGTAAATCTGGTCTTTAATAAGCGCCGGGGTGATGTCGGTTTTACCTTTATCCTTCAGTACTTTTATAGCCGCTTCTCTATCCGGGTCACTGATGTTCTCCAGTTTGGCGTGGGCTGCTTTGGTGGCGATAATGGCCCCTTCGGTACTGGCGATATCAATCACCTGCGCACTGATTTCGCCAATCAGTTGGGCCTGTTTCAGCCGTTGCTGCTCTTTCTCTTTGTCAAAGATAGGACTGAGAGCATTGTTAGCATGGTCGGTATCCCGGCTGAGGGCGGTGACATCCTGTTGCTGGTGGTCTTTATCCCGGATAATCAGGGTGCCGTCACTGACCGCGGCGTGAGTGGTGCTTTGGGCGTGGCCTTCCCGGTTAGCGCCGCCCAGGGTGTTGGCCGCCAGATTACTGAGGAACATGCCGCCGGCTGAACCCCCTGTGCTGATACTCGCACTATGGTGTTCGGTTTTAAAATCCGCTTTGTTTTTGATATCGCCAAAGCCCAGCGTGCCGGTATCGAGGGTGTTTTTGTCTTTGTCTGCGGTACTGGCAATGACTGCGCCATCAAGCTGAGTATGTTCACCCACTTTTACCTGATAGCCGCCTTTGCCGGCAAACAGTCCGGTTTGTTCTTGTACGGAGTCAAAGTTGCTGTGGATTTTGTCGCGGCTGGCGCTGAGGTTCAATGAGCCGCCCGGTTGTGGACCGAGAGTAACACTGACGCCGGCACTGACGTTCTGCTGCTTCATATCGTAGCGGTTGCTGTCCTGCTCGCTGCTGAGCGTCAGGTGGCGTTTGACGTCGGCAGTAATCTGTTCGCCGCTGACCTGAGCGCCTTTGAGCGAGGCATCCCGGCCGGCGTTGAGGGTGACAGTTTGCCCCGCATCCAGCGTAGTTTCATTATGGCTGACGCCGTTACCGCTTTCACGGCCTTTGCCGTGGTTGGTGCTGGCGGAGAGATTGATTCCCGTGCCCCCCGGTCCGGCAGTGAAACCGACGCCCAGTGAGCCACCGCGACTGCTGTTTTTGCCGGTGGTCTGTTCGGTGTTCTGGCTGGATGAGAGCTGGATATCCCGGCTGGCATTGAGTTGCAGGTCTTTGCCCGCCTGCAACTGGCCGCCCTGAATGCGGATATCGCCGTGCTGGTTTGGTGTGCCGGAAGCGGTGAGGGTGAGATTATCCCCGGTCATCAGGCTGCTGCCCTGTTGAGTGGTCTGGTGCTGTTTCTGCTCTGACCGGGAGGACTGGCGGCCGTAGGAGAGGCTGACTCCCACCAGATTGTTGTTAGCTTTGTCGTCACCACCTTTAGCATCGGCCAGACGGGCTGCCTGGACTGCCTGTACCCCGCTAAGGGCGGCTTTGGTGCCCTGTAAGGCTTTGATACGGCTGTCACTTTCATTGTTAGCGGTTTGAACCGTTTGAACGGCGGAATTCAGGGCTCCGCCTGCGGTGCCGGATAGTGCCACGGTCAGGCCGCTTTGTTTCTGTTCGGTTTTGGTGATAGCGGTGTGACTGTTTTCCGCACTGGTGATGTGAATGTTTTGGCCGGAAAGTTGCGTATCGCGGCCCGCCACGACATCACTGCCGTGAATGTTGAGCTGTTTTCCGGCGCTGAATGTTACATTGCCCTGGCTGCTGCCGACCGTGCTGCCTTTGTTGAGGTTGCTGTCGATATCGGTAGTCGATTTTTGACTGGCTTTGCCGACGGAGAAGCCGATGCCGCCGGTCCCCATCAGACCGGATTTTTTCTCTTGTTTGAAGTGCGTTTCATGACGGGCTTCATCCGCGGTAGTGATGGTGAGCTGATTGCCTGCGGCCAGATGAACATCCTGAGTGCCAGCCACGTTACTGCCGATGATGTTGAGGTCATTTCCGGTTTGTAAGGTTACGCGGTCGCCGCTGAGCGTGGTGCTTTGTGCCCGGCGTTCATGCACTTCGTCGTGGGTTTCGACGGAGGATTTGGAGAGTAAGCCTTTACTAGTCTGTTTGCTGTGTTCTATCAGGTCTGAGGAAGCGGTACCGGTATTCAGGGTGATATTGTTCCCGGCCTGAGCGGTAAGTTGTTGACCGGCGTTTACGTTAGCCGCGGTAGCATTGAGGTTATTGCCCGCTCTCAGCGCCAGGTTACCGGCGGTGGTTATCTGGCTACCGACGTCATGTTGTTGTGTCAGATGGCGATAGTTGTCGCTCCCCCAGTCACTGTTTTCTGTGCGATGGGTGCGCAGGGTATCCAGAGTCAGGTCAAGGCCCGCGGTTATCTCTGTCTGACCGTCTTTGCCCGCATTTTCCACGTCACTGGCCGTGAGATGGATGTTGTTGAGGGCTTTCAGCGACAAGGTGCCGTTGTCGTTCTGGACATAAATGCCCGCAGGCCGATCTTGCCAACGGTCAGCACCTGCTCCGCGCAGGGTAGAGGCACTGGTGATATCCCGATCTGCCTGTGCGGAAACGCGGTCACGGCCCCGAATTTGTCCGCCGAGGTTGGTGATGTCCTGCCGGGCGGTTAAATCCACTTTGCCGCTTTGGATAAAGCCGCTGTTGGTCAGATTGCTGGCGGCCAGTTGGGTGACTTCACGTCCGCTGATGGTGCCGCTGTTGGTAATATCTCTTCGGCTATTTATTGTCACGTTTTTACCGGAGAGTAGAGCACCGTCACTGGTCAGATCGCCTTTATTCACGCGAGCGTAGACCTGTGGCACGGTCACGGTCTGTTTTGTGCCATCTGCCAGAGTCACGGTCCGGTTGGTCAGCCAGATAATGTCAGAAGTGAGTAGCGCCATCTGCGATGGACTCAAGGCGATGCCGGGGGTGAGCTGTTGCTGTTTGCTGAAGGCAACACCGGCTTCCATTAACGCTTTGAACTGAGTTTCATCGTTGTTGTGGCCCGCCAGGTAACGCTGACCAGTCAGTTGGGTGATTTGATCACGCACCAGGCGCTGTTCGTAGAACCCATCTCCCAGGCGTTTGTGTGCCAGTACCGGGTCGTGGGTTAACTGTTGTTGCATGTAATCCGTGCCTAGCCACTTTTTATATTGGGTGAATTTAGGGTCGGTCTCCACTAAATAATGGCTGTCACTGCCCGGCTGTACGACAAACAGGCTGTTGGCCGGTAGGCGGGTATCTGGAGCAACGATACGGATAAGAGGTTCGACGCTTTGACCTTGGACGGTATCAGACGGTAGCGTCAATTCAAATTGTTGGCCTGTTGGTAACACCAGCGGGCGCTCATCTAATGGACCACTGTTGGGTAGAGTGACCGTCACCGGGGGGAGTACCCGTTCAGTTTGTTGAACGGGTGGAAGTACCGGGTGTTCAGTGAGTGCATCTCTGTTTGGTAGTACTACTGCGCTGGACGATAATACCTGCTCAGTCTGTTGACCTGTAGGTGAAAGTGTTGGGTGTTCAGTGAGTGCATCTCGGCTTGGTAGTGCCACTGCGCCAGACGATAATAGCTGCTCAGTCTGTTGACCTGTAGGTGAAAGTAATGGGCGATCAGTCGGTATGTCCCTGTTCGGTAGTGTGATGGCGTTGATCGTGGCATTGGTGAATGTAACTTCACCAGCTTCCGCCATTCTTGAGGTCAGATTAATCCCGGTTGGTGTACTTTGAACACGGCTTGTCTGCCTGTCATCTATTGTTATGCCGGTAGAGTTTGGACGAGTGTTGCCCTGCCAGGCTAGGGCTTTCAGGTCAATGGTTTCGGTTATCGGTGCTGGGTTATAGTGGTCCCAGTCTTTTCCTTGGGAGGTTTTGGTTCCTCTGAATCGACGTTTTTTCTTTTTGGCATACCAACGGATTTCGCTACCTTCATCCGTGATGATACGTTCGCCTTTGGTGGCGTTATTGTGCAGTTCGTCAATATCACCCCCGAGTATTCCACCCGCTACGATCTGACTGTCGTCATTGGTCAGCATCGCACTATTGATGGTCATATTACCCCCGGATAAAATTTTACCCGGATCACTCTCTTTTATCTGGGTTTCATTGATGGTACGGGTATATCGGTACTCGTAAAATTCTTCACTTCCGCTGCCATCCGGCATGACGGCTCTGTGCACGCCGTATTTGTTGCGACGGGAAGTATTCACCTGTGACCAGTCATAGCGGGCAGTGCGGCCGCTCAATACGGCTTCATGACGCTGGGATTTTTCTGTTTCGACGATATCGGTGACCAAACCGTTGTTGGTATTTTTGATAATAGCGGCATCAATCTTTAGGCTACCCCCGGCCTCAATGGTTGCCGCGTGGTTGCTGAGTCGGCCAGCTTGACTCGTCGCAGCCAGGTTTTCATCCAGTTGTCCACCAATGCGCATGTCACCCACGCTGTAAATCTGGGCATGGTTACGGTTGTTGAGGGTTCCGGTGCCGATATCTAGTCGATCTCTAGCGGCAATGACGGCGGCTTTGCCATCTTTTGCTGTGTTATTGAGAGTGCCACTCTTGAGGGCTATTTGGTCACCGTAAATACGTCCGGTTCCGGTGTTGTCCAGTACTTTGTTGGCGGTGAGATGGGTCAGTTCGCCGTCAATTAACCCGGTGTTGGTCAGCGTGTTTCGGACGTTGACTTCGGTTTGCTTGGCTCTGATTTCCGCAGTTTGGGTGTTGGTGAGATTTTGGGCTTCCAGGTACGCCTGTTCGGCTTTCATTGTGCTGTCATTGATAATGTTGCCGTCGGTTTCCAAAGACAGCTTGCCATCGGCGGCGATGTTACCGGTGTTGTGGAAGTCTTGCTTTAATTTCACCTCTATATCGCCCTGCGATAAGATTTGACCGTCACCGCTCAAGGCGTTGGCTTTAATTTTGACCTTTTCACTTCCCGTCAGTGTGCCTTGCTGGTTATTCACCGTCAGTTTCTGGGTTTTATCTTCGATGGTGAGTTGTTTTCCACCGGAGATTAGTCCTTGTTCGTTTTTCAGCGACTGGTTAATGATAGCTTGCAGGCGGTTGGCTCCCTGTAATGTTCCCTGGGTGTTATCTATCTGTTGAGCTTCAATTATCAGGTCTTGGGCTTCGGTACCCTGGTCAGGATGATTAGTCTCCCGGTTAATGAGTTCTGCTGTTTTTAGTGTCAGTTGTTGGTCACTGTGGATAAGGCCGCCGGTATTGTTCGTTTGTTTCGGCGCGTTAATCGTCGCGTCACCTATGGCTTTGACCTGTCCGCGACGGTTGTCGAGCTGTAGGGTATTCAAGTTCATGGTGTCTGCTGACAACAGTTTACCGTCTTGGTTATCCGTATCGGCTTGTCCGGTGTTGATGGTGAGTTTTTTACCCTGAATATGTCCGTGTTGGTTATTCAGTTTGCCACTGGTCACGGTGGTGTTGTCATCGCCAATAATACGGCCATGCTGGTTGTCCAGTAGCTGCCCGTTTGTGTCAATATTGACGGTGTTTGCTGACTTCAATGAGCCATTGCTGTTGGTAAGCGTTTGGCTATGAATCTCCAGTCCACTGTTACCAGCAATCAGTCCTTTTTTATTGGTGAGGGTTGTACTGGTAATCTTAGTTTTGCCATCCGCGGCGATAAAGCTAGCGTCGTTGTTTAATTCTCCGATATCCAGTGTTAAATCGCCCTGAGCAGAGAATTCGCCTGATTTGTCTTTGTCACCCGTGTTATTCAGGCGTTGGCCTTGCGTGTTGAGGTTCAGGTTGCCATCAGAATGGACCTTGCCTTGTTGGTTATTAAATGCTTGGGTAATCAGCTTTATCTGTTGGGTACCAACAATGGTGTTTTGGAGATTATTTACGGTTGCGATTTTGCGATTGGTAATTGTACCAGCCTGATTATGTAAATCACCGCTGGTAATTAACATATCGTCCTGGCTGCGGATACCGCCCCGATCACCACTGTTTTTATTAGTCAGTGAATGACCGTGTGTATCGAGAGTAAGTTTACCTGCGGATTGCAACAGGCCGCCGCTGTTGTCAGTTTGGTTCACTGATAATGTTAGAGAACCTTTTTCGCTGATGAGGGTTCCACCTTGGTTTTTCAGTTCACCGCCGGTAACGATCGTTGTTCCTGTACCTTTGATAAAACCATCTTGATTGTCGATTTCGTCGGCAGTCAGGGTCATCGTTCCTTCACTGATAACGCCTCTGGTATCGCCGCTTTTGGCGGTGGTCAGTTTTTTTCCGTGAGTATCTATCGTCATGTTGCCGTCAGACTTTATTAGTCCACCGGTACTGTCTAACTCGCCGCTATCGAGTTTTAGATTTTTCTTACTGACTATAGTGCCAGTTAGGTTGCTTAATGTCTGTTGATGAGAATTGATGTGCGTTTCATCGCCACGGATATATCCGAAATCATTGATGAGTTCACCTGTAATCAGTTTTAGGCTATCCAGTGCGAGTATTCCGTTAAGTTTTCCGCTATCGGTATTCGTCAGTTTCTGCTGTTGGGTATCCAGTTTCAGACTGGCTGAGGATTGTATCAGTCCACGTTGGTTGTTGATTGCTTGTGTGGTCAGATCTGCTTTTCCTTTCGAGAGGATTTTACCGTCGGTGTTGTTGAGGTTTTGGCTAGTTAATTTGGTTTCGCCTTGTGAATCTATCTTGCCAGCGGTGTTATCAATTTCACCGGCTTCCAGTGTCAGGTCACTGTCGCTGCGTATGCCGAGGTCATCCCCGCTTTGCGTATTAGTCAGCTTTTGGCCGTGGGTGTTAAGATAAAGGGTTGTTTTGGATTGCAGCAAACCACTGGTGTTATTCAGTTCACCGGTATTCATGGTGAGTTGTTGATGCTGGCTGACTATTTTACCGCTGGTATTATCAACGGCTCCTGTTGATGTCACGTTGAGCTGCTTATCGGCGATGACTCTTCCCTGTTGGTTATCGATAGCGCCCGCAGTTATTGTCAACTCTCCCTGGCTTGTTATCCCCTGTTCAGGTTGGCTGTTGCGGTTGGTTATTTTGCCTTGTTTCCCATCTAGAGTCAGGTTTTTATCCGCATGGATCCAGCCAGCTTCGTTATTGATGCCTTGAGTAGTCAGTTTGACATTGCCTGTACCGATTATGCCCCCGGTTTTGCCGCTGTTGAGGTTAGTCAGTAGTTCACCTTGTGTATCAAGAGTCAAATCACCCGCGGATTTCAACAGGCCGCCGCTGTTATCGGTTTTTTTCACGGTCAATGTGAGCGAGCCGGTTTCACTGGCAAGGGTTCCGCCTTGGTTTTTCAGATCACCACCAGTAACGGTGGTTGTTCCTGTACCTTTGATAAAACCATCTTGGTTGTCAATTTCACCAGTGGTCAGCGTCAGTGTTCCATTGCTAATAACGCCACTGGTTTTGTCGCTTTTGGCGGTGGTCAGTTTTTTCCCGTGCGTGTCCAGTATCATATCGCCGGTAGACTCTATTCGTCCTCCGGTACTATTAAGTTCTCCACTGTCGAGCTGTAGGTTTTTCTTACTGAATATGGTGCCAGCCAAGTTGTTTAGTGCTTGCTGATGAGTGTTAATGTGGGTTTCGTTACCACGAATATCGCCGCGGTCATTGATCAGTTTACCGGTAGTCAGTTCCAAGGCATCTTCTGCGACGATCCCGTTTTTACCGCTATCGGTGTTGGTGAGTTCATGCTGTTGTGTATCTAATTTCAGACTGGCTGAGGATTGTATCAGCCCACGTTGGTTGTTGACGGCTTGTGTTGTCAGATCGGCTTTTCCTTTCGAGAGGATTTTACCGTCAGTGTTGTTGAGGTTTTGGCTAGTTAGCGTGGTTTTGCCTTGTGAATCTATCTTGCCAGCGGTGTTATCAATTTCACCGGCTTCCAGAGTCAGGTCACTGTCGCTGCGTATGCCGAGGTCATCCCCGCTTTGTGTATTAGTCAGCTTTTGGCCGTGGGTGTTAAGATAAAGGGTTGTTTTGGATTGCAGCAAACCACTGGTGTTATTCAATTCACCGGTATTCATGGTGAGTTGTTGATGCTGGCTGACCATTTTACCGCTGGTATTATCAACGGCTCCTGTTGATGTCACGTTGAGCTGCTTATCGGCGATGATTCTTCCCTGTTGGTTATCGATAGCGCCCGCGGTTATTGTCAACTCTCCCTGGCTTGAGATCCCCTGTTTAGGCTGGCTGTTGCGGTTGGTTATTTTGCCTTGTTGCCCATCTAGAGTCAGGTTTTTATCCGCATGGATCCAGCCCGCGTCATTATTGATGCCTTGAGCAGTCAGCTTGACATTGCCTGCACTGATTATGCCTCCGGTCTTGCCACTGTTGAGGTTAGTCAGTAGCTCACCTTGTGTATCGAGTGTCAGATCACCCGCGGATTTCAACAGGCCGCTGCTGTTATCGGTTTTTTTCACGGTCAATGTGAGTGAGCCGGTTTCACTGGCGAGGGTTCCGCCTTGGTTTTTCAGCTCACCGCCGGTAACGGTGGTTGTTCCTGTACCGATAATCACACCGTCTTGGTTGTCAATATCGCCAGTGGTCAGCGTCATATCGCCGGTAGACTCTATTCTCCCGCCGGTACTGTTAAGTTCTCCGCTATCAAGTTTTAGATTTTTCTTACTGAATATGGTGCCAGCCACATTGTTTAGCGCTTGCTGATGGGTGTTAATGAGGATTTGATCACCACGGATAGATCCGCGGTCGTTGATCAGTTTACCGGTAGCCAGTTCTAAAGCCTCTTCTGCGATGATCCCGCCGTCGGTGCTAGTCAGTTCGTGCTGTTGTGTATCTAATTTCAAACTGGTTGCGGATTGTATCAGTCCGCTTTGGTTGTTGACCGTTTGTGTTGTCAGATCGGCTTTTTTCCGCGAGAGGATTTTACCGCTGGTGTTATTGAGGTTTTGGCTAGTTAGCGAGGTTTCACCTTGCGCATCTATCAGGCCAGCGGTGTTATCAATTTCACCGGCTTCCAGCTTCAGATCACTGCCGCTGCGGATACCGCGTTTTTCTCCGCTCTGTGCGTTAGTCAGTTTCTGGCCTTGGGTGTTGAGCGACAGGGTTGTGCCGGATTTCAGTAGACCACCGGTGTTGTCAACTATCCCGGATGTTACGGTGAGTTGTTTATCAGCTTCTACAGATCCTTGATGGTTATCAATAGCACTTGCCGTCAGCGTCAAGTCTCCTGAGCTACGAATACCTTGATTAGGCTGGCTGTTGCTATTGGTTATGGTTCCCTTCTGCCCGTCAAGGATCAGATTTTTACCCGCATGGATTAGGCCCGCATCGTTGTTAACGCCTTGGGTCGTCAGCTTCATGTTGCCTATGCTGATGATGCCCCGGTCTTTGCCGCTGTTGGTGTTGGTTAGCAGCCCACTTTTCGTATCCAGTGTCAGATCACCCGCGGATTGCAGTAGTCCACCGCTGTTGTCAGTGTTGTTTACCGTTAATGTCAGGGGACCGGTTTTGCTGACAAGTTTTCCTCGTTGGTTGTGGAGTTCTCCACCCGTTATCGTTGTCGTTCCTGTACCCGTGATGGTGCCATCGTGGTTGTCTATCTCGCCTGTTTTTAAGGTGAGCGCTCCCTTACTGGTCACGCCACCCGTGTCACTACTTTTAGCGGTGGTGAGCTTTTTCCCGTGGGTGTCTAATGTCATGTCGCCATCAGATTTTATTTGTCCACTGGTACTGTCGAGCTCTCCACTGTCAAGTTGCAGATTTTTCTTGCTCGCTATGGTGCCTTTTTGGTTGCTTAGCCGTTGTTCATGGGTATCGATGTGAATGCCATGACCAAGGATAACGCCCGCATTATTAGTCAGGTTACCGCTGGAAATGCGTAATGAGTCTTTGGCAATGATACCGCCAGTTTTGCCACTGTCGGTATTGGTCAGGGCTTGGTTTTGGGTATCCAACAACAGGCTTGACTCTGATTGGATCTGTCCACGAGTGTTATCTAATGCTTGTGTGGTCAGTTCCGCCATCTGTTGTGATAAGAGTTGGCCGTCGGTATTGTCAACGTTACCGGCGTTAAGGGTGGTTTTTCCTTTAGCGGAAATAATACCAGCGGTGTTGTTGATATCTCCTGTACGGAGTTCCAGATTACCTTTGCTTAATATGGTGCCTTTTTTGATCTCTTTTTCGTCACCATTTTTAGTGTCTTTAGTATTAGTCAATTTCTGTCCATGAGTATTGACTATCATGTCACTGTCGGATTGTAACAGACCAGACGTGTTATCCAGTTCACCGCTGTTTAGGGTGAGTTTTTCTTGAGCAATAACTTGTCCTGCGGTGTTGGTGAATTTATGTCCTTTGGTTTGGCTATCTATTCGCTGAGCCAGTAATGATCCTTGATGGTTATTCAACGCCTGACTTTTTGTGGTGAGCTCTGTTTTGGTTTCGATTCGTCCGTCAACGTTTTCAATGTTTTTCTCAATGATCAGTTCTGTGCTGCCACCGGTTGCAACGATTTTGCCTTTGCTGTTATCCAAGGTGGTGGCATTGATTTTCAGGTTGCCATTACCTTTAATCTCGCCATTTTGGTTATTCAGTGTCTTGGCAGTGAGGGACATCTTATCTTTGCCATTCTGCTGCATTACTCCACTCTGATGGCTTAATGTGTCTGTTTTTATTGTAATCTTGTCGGCGGTAGTGACTGCTTTTTTGTTCAGTTGCAGGTTGTGGGCTTGTATATCCAGTTCACCATTGGAGAGCAGTTCGCCTCCGTCACCTATCCACTGATGGGTGTTGAGTGACAGTTTACCTTTACCGGCGAGTTGAATTGTCCCTCCTTCTGTGTTGTCCGCTTTCTCGTGGACGGTTAGGTTCAGGTCATTCCCGTTATTGGCGATTTTTCCATGACGGTTGTCCAGATTTCTTGTGGTGATAGCCAGTCGTTTCCCTTCATTGAGAAGGGTCCCGCTTTGGTTATTCAGTGTTTGGGTGTTCAGTACCAGCTCGCCGTTGCCGGTTTGATTAATTTTTCCCTGATTGTTGGATAAGTCTGGAGTCGTTAAGTTGATTTCTCGTGCTACCAGTGTGCCGCCGTCGTTGTTAAATTGGCCTGGTGCTTTAGCTGTAAAGCGGTCCGCGGTGACTGTAGCGTTGGCGGTACTAATCTCTTGCTGACTGGCAGTGAGCTGAATGTTGTTAGCAGAAGTTTGGCTGCCGCTGAGATCAATCTTTTTACTCTGTGCTTCCAGAGTATTGGTTGCCAGATTTTTTCCATTGGCCTGAATGTGCTGTTTGGCGGTCAGTGTCAGCGATCCGGGCAGTGTGGCTTTTCCTTTATTATCAATACCGGCGGATAGGGTGCTGCCGCTGGCGCTTTGTATCGACTCCGCTTTGATTATGGTATTGCTTCGTGCGGCAATTGTGCCACTGTTCTCAATCAGTCCATCAACCGTGAGACGGACTTCACCGGCGGTTGCTCCGATGTGGCCGGCGTTACGTACCCCTACGCCAAATTCGGTACCCACCAGCATAATTTTATTGGCGTACATGCCACCCAAAGCTGCTACGTCCAGCGTAAATGAGGGATTCTCGCTGCCGTCAGCAGATTTTTTCTCAATGTTCTGGTGAGCTGCATCAACGATATTACGTCCGGTTGTGATTTTTAGATCTTTCGCGTGCAGTTTGCCGTTGATGACCACCGAGCGGGCAATAATTTCGGTGTAATTTTGTTGTGAGCTGTCCAGTCCCAGCCCTTCTATGCGGACTTCTCCCCGGTCAATATCAAAGCCTTTCAGTCGGCCTTGTTCCATCATGGCCTGTCCTGTGGTGAGTGTTGCGCGATGGGCGTTAATGAATCCGCAGCCGTTGCAAGTGATGCCCGCCGGGTTGGCAATAATAACGTTGGCTTTTTGTCCGGCGACTTCTATCCAGCCATTAAGTTTACTGGCGTTAATACTGTTCACTTCATTGAGAATGATTTTGGCTTCTGCTTTGGCAAGCCAAGGATTGCCTGCCACCATACCGCCCAGTTGAGTTTGGACAGCATTGTGACTGTTGTTAAGGATGACGCCTCGTTTATCGATATCAAATTGGCTGTAGGTATTACGCGAGATACCTGCGGCGTTAGGGGTTTGAATATCGATTTGTGGCGTACCGTTTGCACTGTTCAGGATAGTCGGTTGCTGATTACCCGGTGCTTGTCCGTCGGCCACAATATTGGCTTGTGCTGTTAGGGAGATGCAGCCGGTTGCCAATAACAAACTCAGTCGTAACGCTGTTAACCGGCAAAGGCATTGTGGTGATTGCCGACGACTGCGGCGGCGTACCGTACTACCTTGCCCGGAAGTTGCAATATCGGCCACGACCATCAGCATGTTTCGTGCTTTGTTAAAGATAATACGATACAGATGCTTGTTCATTGTTTCTCTCCGCTAACACTTTTTATCTACTACGCTTCGGCAACGTTGTTATTCTGAATTAGTACTGCCAGTACAAACTGAATCCGGTTGTAACTGATGAGGTTTGAAAGCCATCCGGTTTGGATAGTGGGATACCGGCAAACAGGTCATAGCTCACGCCTTTAAGACTGCCGCGACAACCTAGAACGCCGCCCGCCAGATGTTTTCCCAGTCGTTGCTCATTCCCCGGCCCGCCGATTTCGCCATAATCCATGCCCATATATAGGGATTGACCATTCAGTGGCGTTTGCCATTCCAGTTCGTTACGGCTGTACCAACCATGATCTCCATTTAGTGTGCGTTCGCCGTCAAATCCGCGTACGGTCCAGCGATTGCCAATTGAAAATTGATCCTGTGGCGTCAACGTTCTGGCGCTTATTTGGCGCAGGTACTGGGTTTTGTAGATGAATGGCTGAGAAAATAGGGTAAATGGCGCAGAAAGTGCCGCAGAAAACTGGGTTGTTTTAAGTAAGGCAGTTGCTTCACCGCGGACCTCTTCTGGTGCGGGTTGTGCCCCAAACCAGCGAGTTCCCCGCTGGTAAGTCACTCCGGCATCCAAGGTGGCACTACCGATGTAGTGACGATGAGATAATCCTAATTTCCAGCCAGCTGTTTCCCGGCGCTGTACGCCGATTTCCAGGTCATTAATGAAGCTTTTGGATGTTCGACGATAAATCTCGCCGTTAACCGAGGTTTTTTGACCGGCGTTACGATGCAAGATCCGGCTGAGTTGGACATTCAGATTTTTGCTTTCGCCGCTGTATTTGTCGTCTTTAGTTGGCCTGGCTACCTTTTGGTTGTAATCGTAATTACTGGCAGTGATGCCTGCCATCCAGTATCCCACTGGTAGGGAGTAATGGATGGTGTAGTTTTTGCTGCTGCGACCAGAAGGAGAGCGAATATCGCGCCCACCGGAGATATAAAATAGATCACTCAACGCAAGAGGATTATCCAGATATAAAGTTAATCCGCCTTGGTAACGCCCGGTACTTTTAGAACCCGAATCGTCCAGATAGCTAGCGAGTCGCCAATGTCGTGACTGACGCCAGTTCAGCACGATATCGCTTTCGCCTAACTGTTCATTCGGTACAATTTCCATGTCGGCTTGAACAGTAGGAAAACGTTGTAAATTTTCTAATCCTTGCTCAATATCCCGTAAGTCAAGCAGTTCTCCTTCGCGGGGAGGAAATGTGGTTATTCGTTGAATATAATTGCCACTTTCAGCGGTATAGCGAATATGCCCAATTTTGCCCGGTATGATCATGAGTTTTAATGTCTTGGAATTAAGATTCTGACTGGGTGCTAATACTCGGCTAGTGACATAGCCATGATTAATTAACCGGTTTTGTATCCGAGTCATTAATATATTAATCCCCTGGGTGCCCAGACATTGGTTTTCTCCCTGTTGGGCTAAACGCTTTAAAGGTAACCAGTGAGGAAAATGTTCCGTGCCTTCAAGAACGACTCGCGTAATGGGAAAGCAGGGCGTATCGACGGGAAATGTAGAAGGTACTGCTGTTTCAGGAACAGACAGACGAATATCCGCCGGTGGCGGCGCTAATTGGGCTTCCAGTGCTTTCTGCCGTTCTTGTTGATGAATGAGTTGCTGATCTGATATTTCGGCGGCTTTAACATCGGTAGTAACAATAAGAAAGCTAGTAAAAATAATAACCTTTTTTTTCATTATTCTTTGGCATCCCGCACGCGTCATATAATTTTTGGGGCGCTATTAGTCATTAATTTGACTTAATAATCAATATGTGGATTTACCTAGTGATATAATTGAAAAATATGGCTTGTTTTAAATTTCTAATAAAAACAAATAGATATATTTTTATTTGAAAATGAGCAAGAGTGAAAAATGCGTTGTTAATTAATGAGTTATGTAACTAATGTCAGGTATTTTTGATTTAATTCTATATATTGATAAATATGTGATATATGTCACTAAGAATATTATTATGTAATTAAAGTTAAAGTAACTGAATAAACTATTACTTTATTTATTAAATAATGGGCGAGCTTGTTTCTCTCAGTTAAGATTGATGATTTTTTATTAGTTACAGCGTGTTTATTCAGCCATGAAATGTCTTGGTAAAGGGGGCTGAGGCCCTGGAAATGATTGAATGCTCCGAGCCATGCCCTAATTCCATCTATACCCTTCATCTTTCAAGCTGCTGCTTTGTTGGCTGCGTTCACTTACCCCAGTCACATAGTTATCTATGCTCCTGGGGATGCGTTCTCTTGCCGCCGCACTGCAACTTGAAATCTATTGGGTATATACCCGTCATCTTTCAAGTTGCCTCTTTGTTGGCTGCACTCGCTCACCCCGGTCACATAGTTATCTATGCTCCCGGGGATTCACTCCCTTGCCGCCGCGATGCATCTTGAAATCCATAAGGTATATTGATTTCGATATCAAAATGATTTAGTAAGAAATTTTCGCTTTATTTCTCTTCTTCTCCATTTGCACTTGATTTACTGTTGGCTGTCAGTAAATAAGGCGATTGTTGCCATCGACTTGGTGTTAATTGCAATAGGTTATGTGCCAGAATAAAACCAATTGCTAAAGCGAGTAAGATCATGATCCGGAGTAAGTTAGTTGTGTTATCCACCTGCTTGGACTCAGTTGCCAATTTGTGGGTATCCAGCGTCAGGCGCAGAAAGCCTTTTGGCTCATCTTTTCCTGGGATGGGGACGACTATCTGGTAGTTAAAATAGCTGCCCGCTTTTTTACCATCCAAAGATAGACGATCCCGCACCGAGACGTTTTCTCCGCTATGGGCAACCTGTGTCCCATTGTTAAGATAAACACTGGCATCAAGTATGCGGCTGTTTGTCGTCAGATGATGCAAATTAGCCAGTATCCGCTCATTATTAAGATCTTTGCTGCCACTCTCCATATAATCAGATAAGCTGAATGCGACTTGTTTTGCCAAGGTTTTTGCCAATTCCTCAAATTGATCCATCTGGGCTTGTTGGTGAGAACGGCTGAAATAAGAAACGCCCTGCATTAGAAATACTAATAAAGCAATGCAAATCAAGATAATAGCTGTTTTATGCAGTCGGAATTTTAATTTAGCTTTGATCATCGTTATCTCTTCCAAGCTTTGGTCAACGCAATGTTGCCAGATGCAGTACAGAGAGGATAGTTTGAAGCGCAATTTTTTGCTGTCAAATCATGTGGGATTACAGGAGTAGGGATTAATGTCTAATAACCTGGCTTATCACTATTTGCCGGAAGAGGTCCATAAGTGGCCGGGATTACCACTTTCGTTAAGTGGTGAAGAAGTGATGCCGTTGGATTACCGAGCGGGTGACAGTGGTTGGTTGATATATGGCCGTGGCCTGGATAAACAACGTATTAGTAATTTTCAACATCGGCTTGGCGCTGCTATTGTCATCGTTTCTTCATGGCGTATTGATGATTATCAGGTAGTACGTATTGCCGGAAATTTGACTGCTCGTATTAAACGGCTAGCTGATGAGTGTCGGTTAGATGTGGTTCCCTTGGGGCAGATCCCACGGTTGCGGTCACCAGGTTTGCTGGTGATGGATATGGATTCAACAGCAATTCAAATTGAATGTATTGATGAAATTGCCCGTTTGGCTGGCGTAGGTGACAAAGTGGCCGAAATTACTGAGCGGGCAATGCAAGGAGAGTTGGATTTTTCTGATAGTCTGCGAGAGCGAGTTGCTCAGTTGGCAGGGGCTGATGCTGATATTCTGCGACAGGTTGTAGAAAATTTACCACTTATGCCGGGGCTGACCAGTCTGGTGCGTAAGTTACAATCCTTTGATTGGCATGTGGCCATCGCATCGGGTGGTTTTACCTATTTTGCTGACCATTTACGCCAGAATTTACGTTTGGTGGCTGCGGTAGCTAATCAGTTAGAAGTCAAAAATAGTCAGTTGACAGGTAAGGTTATAGGGCCCGTTGTTGATGCTAAATATAAGGCTGCTACATTGGTGAAATTGGCGAAAAAACTGGATATCCCATTGGAGCAAACTGTCGCGATTGGTGACGGCGCTAATGACTTGAAGATGATCCGCAAAGCAGGGTTAGGTATCGCTTACCATGCCAAGCCGAAAGTGTATGCACAGTCGAAAGTGACCATTCGTCATGCTGATCTCATGGGAGTATTGTGTGTGTTAAGTGGTGGTCTCAAACACGAAGAACGTTAATATACCCTATGGATTTCAAGATGCATCGCGACGGCAAGGGAGTGAATCCCCGGGAGCATAGCGAACGATGTGACCGGGGTGAGCGAGTGCAGCCAACAAAGAGGCAACTTGAAAGATGACGGGTATAAAGTTTTTAGGAGTGCAGAGTGGCTAAAGCAGTAAAGCGGGCATTTGTCTGTAATGAGTGTGGGGCGGATTATCCGCGCTGGCAGGGGCAATGTAGTGCGTGTCATGCTTGGAATACCATTACGGAGGTGCGCTTAGCCGCAGCACCTTCCTCCCGTAATGAGCGGCTCAGTGGTTATGCGGGAGATGCTGGTGTCAGTAGGGTTCAGAAATTATCAGAGATCAGTCTGGAAGAACTTCCTCGTTTTTCTACCGGGTTTAAAGAGTTCGATCGGGTGCTTGGCGGTGGTGTTGTTCCCGGTAGTGCGATTCTGATTGGTGGTAATCCGGGAGCAGGGAAAAGTACCTTATTGTTGCAGACGATGTGTCAGTTGTCTGCACAGATGAAAACTTTATATGTCACTGGGGAAGAGTCGTTACAGCAGGTGGCAATGCGTGCGCACCGGTTGGGATTGCCGGCTGATAATCTGAATATGTTGTCAGAAACCAGTATTGAACAAATTTGTCTGATTGCGGAGCAGGAACAGCCAAAGTTGATGGTGATTGACTCCATTCAAGTGATGCATATGGCAGATATTCAATCTTCGCCGGGGAGTGTTGCTCAGGTCAGAGAGACGGCCGCTTATCTTACTCGGTTTGCTAAGACTCGTGGTGTTGCCATTGTTATGGTTGGTCATGTGACCAAAGATGGCTCGTTGGCGGGTCCGAAGGTGTTGGAACACTGTATTGACTGCTCTGTGATGCTTGATGGTGAAGCGGATTCCCGCTTTCGCACTTTACGCAGTCATAAAAATCGGTTTGGGGCCGTTAATGAGCTTGGCGTATTCGCTATGACAGAACAAGGATTGCGTGAGGTTAGTAACCCATCAGCGATTTTCCTGAGCCGTGGTGATGAAGTTACCGCTGGCAGTTCTGTCATGGTGGTGTGGGAAGGGACTCGTCCTCTGTTGGTCGAGATTCAAGCGCTGGTGGATCATTCTATGATGACCAATCCACGGCGGGTGGCTGTGGGTTTGGAGCAAAACCGGTTGGCTATTTTGTTGGCTGTCCTTCATCGTCATGGTGGTTTGCAAATGTCCGATCAGGATGTGTTTGTGAATGTTGTGGGGGGAGTTAAAGTTGCGGAAACCAGCGCGGATCTCGCTTTACTGCTCTCTTTAGTCTCCAGTTTTCGGGATCGGCCGTTACCCCGTGATTTGGTTGTATTTGGAGAGGTGGGACTGGCAGGGGAAATCCGTCCTGTGCCCAGTGGACAGGAGCGTATATCCGAAGCCGCTAAACATGGTTTTAAACGGGCGATAGTCCCTTATGCCAATATGCCGAAAAAAGCGCTGCCAGGGATGGAAGTTTTTGGTGTGAAAAAGTTGGCGGATGCGTTATCTGTTATGGATGATTTTGATTAAACAGGGAGGAGATATGGGGCAATTTGACTACCTTAAAGAAGCGATTAAACAGACAGGTTATACGTTGCAACAGGTTGCCGATGCAAGTGGTATGACCAAAGGTTATCTTAGCCAATTAATTAATGACAAAATTAAAAGTCCTAGTGCCCAAAAACTGGCGGCGCTCCATCACTATCTGAGGTTGCAATATCCTGTGCAAAATAAAACTGTTGGAGTGGTATTCGGCAAATTCTATCCATTGCATACTGGGCATATCTATCTGATTCAACGGGCCTGTAGTCAGGTGGATGAGTTGCATATTATCCTTTGCCATGATGAGCCTAGAGATCGGGAGCTATTTATGAGTAGTTCCATGTCTCAGCAACCCACGGTGAGTGATCGCTTGCGCTGGTTGCTTCAAACATTTAAGTATCAGAAAAATATTCATATTCACTCTTTTGATGAACAGGGAATTGAACCCTATCCACATGGTTGGGATGTGTGGAGTGATGGCATGAAAGCCTTTATGTCAAAGAAAGGCATTCATCCCACTTATATATATTCCAGCGAAACTCAGGATTCTCCCCGATATAAAGAGCATTTAGGAATTGAGACAATTCTTATCGATCCACAACGTTCGTTTATGAAAATCAGTGGTCGGCATATTCGCCAAGATCCATTCCGTCATTGGGAATATATTCCTACCGAAGTGAAACCTTTCTTTGTTCGTACCGTAGCGATTCTTGGTGGAGAATCTAGTGGTAAATCTACATTAGTTAACAAATTGGCAAATATTTTTAATACGACAAGTGCTTGGGAATATGGTCGTGATTATGTTTTTTCTCATCTGGGGGGAGATGAGATGGCGCTACAATATTCGGACTATGACAAGATTGCATTGGGACAAGCCCAATATATTGATTTTGCCGTAAAATATGCGAATAAGGTTACATTTATCGATACCGATTTTGTCACTACCCAAGCATTCTGTAAGCGATATGAAGGACGTGAACACCCGTTTGTTCAGGCATTAATTGATGAATACCGATTTGATTTGGTCATTCTACTGGAAAACAACACTCCTTGGGTTGCTGACGGTTTGCGTAGCCTTGGCAGCGAGCAGGATCGTAAAGCGTTTCAGCAACTGCTGGAGGATATGCTGAAAAGTAATAATATTGAATATGTCAATGTGGATTCACCCGATTATGATCAGCGTTTCCTACGTTGTATTGAGCTCATTCAGCAACTTTTAGCGGCTAATCCTAAATGACACGTCAGTTGAATCGTTTATAATTAGATTTGTATATAATATTTTATATAATAAATTAGTAAATATATATCTAATCACAATATGCATTGTGGCTGGATATTTTTATTTTCTGTAAGTAATAAAATATATAACGGCTATTAATATTTTTGATACTTCTATTGATTATTTATTTCTTGAATAAAAACAAAATTAATAATTAAATACTTCCCTGTTGATTTTTAAATAAAAGTTTTTGTGTTTTTGATTGGTTGGGGAATAATGGGAGGCTGGTTTTTTATTAATAATTTAATGTTCAAAGTATCATTGTTATGATGGTAATTAAATATTAATTTTAACATGTTGTTATGATATTAAGGTGTTTTTATCTATAAAAAATTATTTGTCTGATGTTATTTTTTTATTTGTACTAACAAGATAATGGCCTGTTGCTAATGAGTGGTTGATAGGAATGGGTTGATCTTGTTTAGTAAAATTTTGATTTTAGCATGCAGATAGTCATTTGAAATAGTCACTGGTAGAAATATTGATATACTTTCAATTGAGATATTTCTTATATGATTTTCCCTCGTTTGTGTAATCTTATAATGATGAATATCTGTATTTTTACGGATTGCTCTGGCTGTAAGAGTTACTGATAATGCCAGATTTCTTACACTATTAATTATGCTGAGATAATGAATTTGAATCAAATCGCTACGATTGAAGCCATTGATATTTCATATGGTTTTTCGAACAGTAAAGCTAACCAGAAAACGATTTCAGACATCACTCTTTCTATTTTTCCAGGTGAATTTACTTTGATTAATGGGGATCTCTGTTCAGGAAAAAGTACTTTACTGGCAATGATTTCTGGGTTATTGCCTCTCGATGGAGGAAAAATATTAATTGCTGATAACGAGTTGGGGAGGCTGAATAACTTCGAGTTAGATAGATTCCATTTGATGAATTGTGGTTTTATCTTTCAAAGAATTAATTTATCTAATGAACTTACGGTCTTGGATAATTTGCTATTATCTCTCTCTTGTGGAATCACGACTTCTCATCAGGAAGCAATAGTCAGAGCAACTAAGGCACTCAATATTGTTGGCCTGAAACACAAGAAAGATATATATCCCAAGGAATTGCGTGATAATGAAAAACAACGGCTGGCAATAGCCAGTGCCATTGTGAAAAGCCCTCGGTATTTGTTTGCTGACGAGCCAACCCGTCATCTTAATAATTATGACTGTCAAACAGCTATTGATATCTTAGGTTTTATTGCTCATAACCAAAGAGGTACGGTTGTTGTGGCTTCACAGGATAATAGGCTTATCAAACATG
Source organism: Photorhabdus laumondii subsp. laumondii (assembly GCF_003343245.1). Taxonomy (NCBI): domain Bacteria; kingdom Pseudomonadati; phylum Pseudomonadota; class Gammaproteobacteria; order Enterobacterales; family Morganellaceae; genus Photorhabdus; species Photorhabdus laumondii. The sequence continues at coordinate 626,840 of NZ_CP024901.1, forward strand.
CCGATCGTATTATTACTTTGAAAGGAGGAAAGATTATCCATGATACGTATCTTACACATAACATAATGAATAAGACTATGAGTTTATATCTAAATAATTGAGTGGAAAACGGCCTGTTGCCAGGCCATTTTCAATATGATTATTTGCTGATTCTCTTATATTTAATGCGATGCGGTTCCAGTGCTTCTGCTCCGAGAGTCCGCTTCTTATAGTCTTCGTATTCACTAAAGTTACCTTCAAAGAAAGTGACTTTACCTTCATCTTGATAATCAATGATGTGGGTTGCGATACGATCAAGGAACCAACGATCATGGGAAATAACCATTGCACAACCTGGGAACTCCAGCAAGGCGTTTTCCAGTGCGCGCAAAGTTTCAATGTCCAGGTCGTTGGTTGGTTCATCGAGCAACAGCATGTTACCGCCGACTTGCAGCAGTTTAGCCAAATGCAGTCGTCCTCTTTCACCACCAGACAATTCACCGACACGTTTACCTTGATCAATACCTTTGAAGTTAAAACGGCCAACATAGGCACGACTTGGTAGCTCAAAATTACCGATACGCATGATATCTTGGCCGCCGGAGATCTCTTCCCAAACGGTTTTCTTATCATCCATGTTGTCACGGAACTGATCGACAGAAGCGAGTTTGACGGTTTCACCTAATGTGATGGTGCCGGAATCGGGTTGTTCCTGGTTGGAGATCATACGGAACAGGGTAGATTTACCTGCACCGTTAGGCCCGATAATCCCGACAATCGCTCCTTTAGGCAGAGAGAAGTTCAGATTATCAATCAGAACCCGGTCGCCATAGGATTTGGTTAGATTTTCCACTTCCAGAATTTTGTCGCCCAGGCGTGGCCCAGGTGGAATGAACAGCTCGCTGGTTTCGTTACGTTTCTGGTATTCAACGCTATTTAATTCTTCAAAACGGGCCAGACGTGCTTTACCTTTTGCCTGACGGCCTTTCGGATTTTGGCGAACCCATTCCAGCTCTTTCTCAATGGATTTACGGCGTGCAGCTTCTGTTGCGGCTTCTTGAGCCAGACGAGCATCTTTCTGTTCCAGCCATGAAGAGTAGTTACCTTCCCACGGAATGCCTTCACCACGATCAAGTTCCAGAATCCAGCCAGCAACGTTATCAAGGAAGTAACGGTCGTGGGTAATTGCAACCACGGTACCTTCGTAATTGTGCAGGAAGCGTTCTAGCCAAGCGACAGATTCGGCGTCAAGATGGTTAGTGGGTTCGTCCAGTAGCAGCATGTCGGGTTTTTCCAGCAGTAAGCGGCAGATTGCCACACGGCGGCGTTCCCCTCCAGAGAGATGCTCGATTTTTGCATCCCACGGCGGCAGACGCAGGGCATCAGCGGCACGTTCAAGCTGGTTATCAAGGTTATGACCATCGTGGGATTGAATAATCGCTTCCAGCTCACCTTGCTCTTTAGCCAGTTTGTCAAAATCAGCATCAGGATCAGCATAGGCTGCGTAAACTTCATCCAAACGGGTCAGCGCGTGTTTTACCTCACTAACGGCTTCTTCCACTGCTTCGCGGACAGTATATTCAAGGTTTAATTTAGGCTCCTGCGGTAGATAGCCAATTTTAATTCCTGGTTGTGGTCGGGCTTCTCCTTCGATATCGTTATCGATGCCGGCCATAATGCGCAATAAGGTAGACTTACCGGCGCCATTAAGACCAAGAACCCCAATTTTTGCTCCCGGAAAGAAACTCAAGGAGATATTTTTCAGAATATGGCGCTTCGGGGGAACAATTTTACCAACCCGATGCATGGTGTAGACATATTGAGCCACGTTGCTATAAGCCTCGCTATCTCTGATGGTGATAATGCCTGTTTTGCGAAGCAAGTCGCATGGACAGGGCGCGTTGATACCTGATTATATCCGTTTAGGTTGTTGATGTTCATCTGAATATGATTTGTCACAGTTTACCCGATTTAAGTTAATAAACTCTATACCCGTTATCTTTCAAGTTGCCTCTTTGTTGGCTGCGCTCGCTCACCCCGGTCACATAGTTTGCTATGCTCCCGGGGATTCACTCTCTTGCCGTCGCGATGCATCTTGAAATCCATAGTGTATATAACCCAATTGCCCGAATAAGATGATCCTAGGTTGAATTTGTTAAAGTGAATCAATTTATTGGATAAAAAACTTACCTGTTCTGGATATGTAGTTAGATATTTCATCATAGGGTGAATTAATGTGGTAAGCGGTGGTAATTATATTATTATGCTGTTTATGCATTCGTAATATTAACCTATTTGATTTGATCTCCGGGAGGAGCGTGATAATGGCTAAATGGCAATGCCTTACGATGGCTATAGGGTTGATTTTTATCTCTGTAGCCGTAAATGCTGATTCTCTGGAAAATCAGCGACAGAGATATCAGCAGATTAAGCAAGCGTGGAATGTCAGCGATAGGGCTGAAGTTGCGAGACTGATGCCCACATTGAAAAACTATCCTCTTTATCCTTATCTGCAATACCGGGAACTGGCTCAGGATCTGTCACTTGCCACCCCGACGCGGATTCGTGATTTTATTGATCGTCACCCCAATCTGCCTCCCGCACGTTCTTTATCATCCCGTTTTATCAATGAACTTGCACGCCGCGAAGAGTGGCGCGAGCTACTGGCGTTCACCTCTACTGCACCAAAATCGATTACCGCCCGCTGTCATTACTATTTTGCTAAATGGGCTACAGGTGAGGAGCAGATTGCCTGGCAGGGAGCGAAAGAAGTTTGGTTGAATGGGCGTTCTTTACCAGACAGTTGCGATAAATTATTTGATGTTTGGCAGCAAACAGGCCATTTATCAGTAAAACTGATATTACAGCGTATTAGTCTCGCGTTAAAAGCGGGCAATACATCATTAGTCAGTTACCTCGCTAAACAGTTACCACAGGGATACAAAAGTATCAGTGAAGGTCTGATTAAGTTGCAGAATGATCCGGTTACCGTAACAGACTTTGCTGATCATACCGGGCCGACTGATTTTAGCCGTGTAGCCACTTTAGCGGCTTTTTCGCGTTTCGCACGTCAAGATCCGGAGCAGGCAAGAGTGATCATCCCATCAATTGTCAGAGTGCAAAAGATGACTGCAAGTGAACGTCAGCGATTAAAAGATATTGTTGCCTGGCAGTTAATGGGTGATGTGAGTGATGAACAGGAAAAGTGGCGTGATGATGTGATCCGCGATAGCCAATCTGTTGCATTGCTTGAGCGTCGTGTTCGTTTGGCGTTGGGTCATGCAGATGAGCGTGGTGTGGCTCAATGGATAAAATTGCTACCGTTAGAGAACCAAGACAAAGAGGAATGGCGTTATTGGCGAGCTAACATTCTATTGGCGCAGGGTAATAAAAGTGAAGGTGAGGCAATATTGCGTCAGCTAACAGAAGGCCGTGGTTTTTATCCAATGGTTGCTGCGCAGAAACTGAATGTCAGCTATCCGCTGATGATGAATAGCGCAAAAAAGCCAGATGCTGCTATTGCTTCAATACCCGAAGTACAGAGAGTAAGAGAGTTGCTATATTGGCAAATGGATAGCCTTGCTCGCATAGAGTGGAGTTACTTGGTCGCCAGCCAAGATAAATTAAAACAACAGCAACTGGCGCGTTATGCTTTCGATCAAAAATGGGCGGCGCTTAGTGTACAGGCGACAATAACCGGAAAAATGTGGGACTACCTTGAAGAGCGTTTTCCATTGGCATGGCGGCGGGAATTTAGTCACTTCACGGCAAATAAAGGGATTTCTCAAAGTTATGCAATGGCGATAGCCCGTCAGGAAAGTGCCTGGAATCCGCAAGCTAATTCGCCAGTTGGGGCAATTGGGTTGATGCAAGTGATGCCAGAAACGGCGCAAGATACGGTTAAGCAAAATGGAATCCAAGGATATATAAACAGTAGCCAACTTATAAACCCGCTGACGAATATCGAAATCGGTACTGCTTATCTCGAATCGGTTTATCAGCGCTTTGGTAATAATCGGATACTGGCCAGCGCTGCTTATAATGCCGGACCGACTCGTGTAGATCGCTGGTTATCTAACAGTGGTGGGCGATTAGATGCGATAGCTTTTATTGAAAGTATTCCATTTTCTGAAACCCGCAATTATGTCAAAAATATTTTGGTTTATGATGTCTTCTACACTTATTTCATGGGTAAGTCATCAAATGTATTGACTGACGCTGAATGGCAAAGGCGTTATTGATATGTAGCAAACTATGTTATGCTGATGTACTAGTTAAATAGTATGATGACTGATTAATTATGACGACAAATCATCTGACAGACCCGGCACTTTCGCCGCAAGATCATGAAGATTGGCAATGTTTTGTGACATTACTCCAACAGGCTTTTGCCGAAAATCTACAGCATCCGATTTTGCAGTTATTATTGACACCAGATGAACGGACAGCACTGGCTACCAGGGTACGCATTATCAAGGAGTTGATGAGTGGAAAAATGAGCCAGCGTGAGCTGAAAAATGAACTTGGAGTGGGTATTGCGACGATTACGCGCGGCTCTAATAGCCTGAAATTTGCTTCAAACGATGTTAAGGCTTGGTTGGAACAGCAATTACTGAAATAGCAGGCCGCCAATTGCGGCCTAGGCGGAATGCTGGTTTAACGGGCGTTCAGCTCTTTATAAATTTCATGATGTACGGGCACTAAAGCCAATATCAGAGCTTGGTGGTACACGCTGGTACGAGTCAGGATGCCATCAGTGAAAAAGCCAATTGCACCCTCTTTCTGATTGATGTTATCAATGCCTGTAAGATAAGCCATTTCATGGCCTAATTCCCGACCTTCGCGGATACCATCAAGAATTTTCTCTGGTAGCATCAGACTGGCTGAACGAGATTCTCCGCGAATTTGCTGATATTCCACAACCATCCAGGCAAATGTCATATCGTCTTCAATACCTGCTTCCACACCGACCCAGAAGTCTGCTTCTGGGCGAACTTGTCTGGCAGCCATGACACGCTGGCGGGCACCAGTGCGGGTTTCTGTGTTACCAATAGGTTGTTGTGGGACGCTACTGTCTACATTGATATCTTCGATTCGATAAGTACCTGGCCCAAAAACATCATCAAAGGCGAGACTAATGGCTTTAATTTTTGCAGGGTTGGTGGTTGCAGCAATAACGTGATACATAATAGATGAGTTATCCTTTGAACGAGTATTTACGCAGTATAACGGAAAATGAAAATGTTACAGGTATATCTTGTTCGTCATGGGGAGTCTGAATGGAACGCAGCACGTCGTATTCAGGGACAATCTGACAGCCCTTTGACTGAAACAGGCGAACATCAAGCCAGATTAGTGGCACAAAGAGTAAAATCTGAAAGTATTACCCATATTATTACCAGTGACCTTGGACGGACACGCCGAACGGCGGAAATCATTGCTAAGGTTTGTGGTTGTGAAATTATTCTGGAGCCACGTTTGCGTGAATTGCACATGGGGGTTCTTGAACGCAGAAATATTGATTCATTAACATCGGAAGAAGAGAAATGGCGTAAGAAAGTCCTTGATGGCACACCTGGGGGACGTATCCCCAAAGGCGAATCTATGGATGAACTGGCTGTGCGTATGAGGGCTGCGCTGGAGAACTGTCGTAATCTGCCTGTTGGTAGCCGACCGCTGTTAGTCAGTCATGGCATCGCTTTGGGATGTTTGGTTGGCACAATACTGGGATTGCCCGCACATGCTGAACGTCGTCTTCGCTTGCGAAATTGCTCTCTGTCCAGAGTGGATTATCAGCACAGTCCGTGGCTAGCGTCGGGCTGGATTGTAGAAACGGCAGGCGATATCACACATCTGGATACGCCCGCACTGGATGAATTACAACGTTAATGTTGGATAGGAATGAGATACTGAAATTCGATGATATGATTCGCCGCTTCCTTGTCTCTATCATTGGTATTGGTAAGATAATATCGCTCGATGTCGTATCCTTTCCTACGTGTCAGGTTTAGCATTGGCAGGCAAATGCCATAGACGGTAAACAGGAAATCTTGTAAGCCATCTTTGGTACCGTAGTAACTAAATGAAACGTATTCTCCAGCCGGTAATGTAACAGGTTGGCTGCCTGCCACATCAAACTGGGCATATTGGGGTTCTACCGCTGTTGTGTACAATACGGTTTGTTCATCTTCTTTTTCTGGATTGGGAGTCGCATGATGAAGGCCATAAAGTACAGGAGGTAACACTTCCGCATTTTTCAGATAGTATGTCCAGAAATTGTGGCGCATTTCAGTACAAAAACTGGACCATTGTTCCAGCGTATAAGAGCAGGTTTGTTCTATACCCACCAGTGATTGTTCCTTTAGTGTGAGATAGGTTGCTTCGGGAATATACCTCTTATCCAGCAATATGGGGGGGCAAATACCCGTGGCGCACCACTCCTCACTGAGACGATAAAGTGCAGGTGTTTTATTAAATTGTTTTTTAAATGCGCGAGTGAAAGTTTGTTGGGAGTCAAACTGGTACTGTAAAGCAATATCCAGAATAGGGCGGCTGGTTAAACGTAAAGCAACGGCTGCCCGTGATAACCTTCTGGCACGGATATAGGAGCCAATAGCCTGGCCGGTAATGTCTTTAAACATACGTTGCAGGTGCCATTTAGAATAACCTGCTTTAGCTGCAACATTATTGAGTGATAACGGTTGATCTAAATGATTATCTAGCCAACGTAATAAATCACGAATGATGCCGGTTTGATCCATACATCTCCTTAGTCGTTAAGACCAGAAAGAACAATATAAGAACTCATACTACTAGGCTATTTTGTTTGCCACTTGAACAGGCTTACAGAGTGAGTAAAACGAATCATTCCTATGTATTGCATATCTGTTCTGGTGTCTGCGTGCTGTTGGTGTTCATAATGTATTGACAAGCGTGGCATTCAACAATAACTCTACTAGATATAAGCACTAAGTGTAAAACAAGTCTTATATTTACAATAGGATACTTGTTCGTATTATTATTTCACTCATTACTTTGTGAAATTATTCTAATAAGTAATTATTGCTATTGGGTGGTATTACCGCCTATTTGGTATCTCGGCGGTGAAATTTTACGCTGAATTAATTAAGGCATGAGACTATATATGTTAAAAATCATAAAGATACTCGTAACAACGACATTGTTGTGTTTACCTGTGGCGGCTCTGGCTGAAGAGATTGGCTCGGTAGACACTGTTTTTAAATTTATCGGGCCTGATCACAAAATTGTCGTGGAAGCGTTTGATGATCCTGATGTTAAAAATGTGACTTGCTACCTGAGTAGGGCAAAAACAGGCGGAATAAAAGGGGGTTTAGGACTTGCGGAAGATACTTCTGATGCGGCTATTTCTTGTCAGCAGGTTGGAGAGATTGAACTAACAGACAAGATTAAAAAGAGCAGCAAAAAAGGTCAGGTAGTTTTCCAGAAGCGAACCTCATTGGTGTTTAAAAAACTTCAAGTCGTTCGCTTCTATGATGCAAACCGTAATGCATTAGTCTATTTGACATATTCCGATAAGATGATCGATGGTTCACCGAAGAATGCGATCAGTGCTGTACCCATTATGCCGTGGAAGCCGGTGGAAAATTGAGGGGCAGGATGGGTTCCTACAGGGATATCCCATCCTGTCATTGTTAGAGACCGATAGTTCAGGTTATGCTTCCAAATCACCACAGAAACGATAGCCTTCACCGTGAATGGTGGCGATAATTTCCATCGTATCTGGCGTCGATTCAAAATGTTTACGGATACGACGAATCGTTACATCAACAGTACGGTCGTGAGGTTTCAATTCACGACCTGTCATCTTTTTCAGTAAATCTGCGCGTGTTTGGATTTTGCCTGGATTTTCACAGAAATGAAGCATGGCGCGGAACTCGCTGCGTGGCAATTTATACGGCTCACCAGCCGGGCTTATCAGAGAACGGCTATTGATATCTAATTCCCAACCGTTGAATTTATAACTCTCAACTTGGCGACGTTCCTCGCTGACATTACTCAGATTCATGGTACGAGAAAGCAGGTTGCGGGCGCGAATAGTCAATTCACGCGGATTAAATGGTTTGGTGATGTAATCATCTGCACCGATTTCCAAGCCAAGGATTTTGTCTACTTCGTTATCACGGCCAGTCAGGAACATCAAAGCAACATTTGCTTGCTCTCGCAGTTCGCGGGCAAGTAACAAGCCATTTTTGCCTGGAAGGTTAATATCCATAATCACCAGGTTAATGTCGTTGTTTGACAGAATATGGTGCATTTCTGAACCATCAGTGGCTTCATAAACTATGTACCCTTCAGCTTCGAAAATGCTTTTTAGGGTATTGCGAGTGACAATTTCGTCTTCAACAATCAAAATGTGCGGGGTTTGCATGGTTGCTACCTAGAATCGCTTAAAAATAAATCAGAATGATTCAAACTACTCTTATCTCAGGATATTTACTGGTTATTATTTGTCATCACTGAAATTATAGCCCAAATCAGTAATAACATTTTATTGATATGTTTTACACTGAAAGTAAAAGTTGCTTTTCCTTTGGTGGGTATATACCCAAAAAACTGGTTAAACAGTGTTATGTTAGTCCATTAACAGCAATATAACAGCTTGCAATGCATTTACCATCTAAAAAAACTACCTTTTATTGACGTACATCAAAATTGATTGTAGCACGTTAATATTATTTATATTGGTTATTTTATACCTTGTATTCTGTCATGCAAATGACAAATTTTTGTTAACGCATAGAGTGGTTTTGTACGAAAAATAATCCCCCATGAGCTGGGCGGTGAACAAAAATAACTGATTTTTACGAAAAGATAAAATATATTGTTAATTTTGTTAAAAATGGATTTAACAACTAAAAGATTGGGTTCAGTAAGAAATATTTGTTTGTCTTGATGACCATGAAATGAATTATTCCAATGTTAAAAATATCAAAAGCGTAAGGTTATTTAGAGAAAATGTTTGACTTTGCGCACAAATTCATTTAACCAATATAGGGTCGAACCCATTAAATAACAGACAGGAACCTATGCGAATTATCAGCCTGAAAACCACAATGATTACCACCACCGGGACCACAGGTTGCGGGGCGGGCTGACGCATATATAAAACAGAGAAAAAAGCCCGCATCCAAATCAGATGCGGGCTTTTTTTTGGCGCGGAATCAGGAGAAAAATGTTAATGCGAGTACTTAAATTTGGAGGAACTTCGGTCGCTAATTACCAGCGGGTGTTGAGCGTTGCCGACATTGCAGAGAAAAAATTTTCTCAAGGCGGGGTCGCGTTGGTGCTTTCTGCTCCGGCAAAAATTACCAATCATTTAGTGGCTATGATTGAAAAAACGGTCGCCGGGCAAGAGATCATTACCCATATGCACGATGCTGAGCAGATCTTTGTTGATTTATTACAGGGGATGGCACGGGCGCAACCCGGTTTTGCTTATGAACGGTTAAAAATGATGGTTGAGCAAGAATTTGCTCAATTGAAACAGGTTCTGCATGGTATTTCGTTACTGGGCCAATGCCCGGACAGCATTAACGCTTCCCTGATTTGTCGTGGGGAAAAACTCTCTATCGCTATCATGGAGTCTGTATTGCAGGCACGTGGTCACAAGGTCACGGTGATTGATCCGGTAGAAAATTTGTTGGCACAAGGTCATTACCTTGAATCTACGGTAGATATCAACGAGTCTACTAAGCGCATTGCTTCTCTGAATATTCCAGATGACCATATTGTCCTGATGGCTGGATTTACGGCTGGAAATGATAAAGGGGAGCTCGTTGTCTTGGGGCGTAATGGTTCTGACTATTCTGCTGCGGTTTTGGCGGCTTGCTTGCGGGCGACATGTTGTGAAATCTGGACTGATGTGGATGGTGTTTATACTTGTGATCCCAGAGTTGTGCCGGATGCACGGTTATTAAAAGGCATGTCCTATCAGGAAGCGATGGAGCTCTCTTATTTTGGTGCCAAGGTATTGCATCCACGGACCATTGCGCCAATTGCTCAATTTCAGATCCCTTGCTTGATTAAAAATACCGCCAATCCAGATGCGCCGGGAACACTGATCGGCGATGGGCAAAAAGATGAAAGTACGCCGGTAAAAGGGATAACCAACCTGAGCAATATGGCAATGATTAACGTATCAGGTCCAGGTATGAAAGGGATGGTGGGGATGGCGGCAAGGGTATTTGCTGTCATGTCCCGCAAAGGGATCTCTGTTGTGCTGATTACTCAGTCATCTTCAGAATACAGTATCAGCTTCTGTGTCCCTCAACGTGAATTGGAACGCGCGCGTCAGGCGCTGAGTGAAGAATTCTATCTTGAGCTGAAAGAGGGGGTGCTTGATCCTTTGGATGTGATGGAAAATCTTTCCATTATCTCGGTTGTTGGCGATGGTATGCGTACCCTGCGTGGCATCTCTGCCCGTTTCTTCTCTGCATTGGCGCGCGGTAATATCAATATTGTTGCCATCGCACAGGGATCTTCTGAACGTTCTATCTCTGCGGTTATCGATAATGAAGTGGCAACAACAGCCGTTCGTTTGTGCCATCAGATGTTATTTAATACCGATCAAGTGATCGAAGTTTTTGTTGTCGGCGTTGGTGGCGTAGGCAGTGTTTTGATTGAGCAGATCCGTCGTCAACAAACATGGTTGAAGCAAAAGCACATTGATTTACGGGTATGTGGTATTGCTAATTCACGGGCCATGTTGACGGACATGAGAGGTATTTGCCTTGATAATTGGCCGCAGTGTTTATCAGAGGCCAAAGAACCTTTTAGTTTGAGCCGCCTGATCCGTTTGGAGAAAGAGTACCATTTGCTGAACCCGGTGATAGTGGATTGTACCTCTAATCAGCAAATTGCTGATCAATACGCTAGTTTCCTGAGAGATGGTTTCAATGTGGTTACGCCGAATAAAAAAGCCAATACTTCGTCGATGGCTTATTATCATCAGATCCGTAAGGCGGCAGAGAAATCTAAACGTAAATTTCTGTATGACACTAACGTAGGCGCTGGTCTGCCTGTTATTGAGAACTTACAAAACTTGCTAAATGCGGGTGATGAATTGGTTCAGTTCAATGGCATTCTTTCCGGTTCTCTCTCCTTTATTTTCGGTATGCTGGATGAAGGAATGTCACTATCTCAGGCGACGTTACTGGCAAAAGAGAAGGGTTATACCGAACCCGATCCGCGTGATGATCTATCTGGTGTGGATGTTGCTCGTAAGCTGTTGATCCTCGCCCGAGAATCAGGTTATGAACTTGAATTGGATGATATTGATGTGGAGCCTGTACTGCCAGCTTCCTTTGATAACCGAGGGGATGTGGATGCTTTCCTTGAACGTTTACCCGCTCTTGATCAGGTTTTCAGCCAGCGTGTGGCAGAAGCGAAAGAACAAGAGAAAGTGTTGCGCTATATTGGCGTGATTGAAGATGGCTGTTGTAGAGTGAAAATCGCGGCAGTAGACAGCAATGATCCGCTTTATAAAGTCAAAAATGGCGAAAATGCATTGGCATTCTACACGCGTTACTATCAGCCGATACCGCTGGTACTGCGGGGATACGGAGCAGGTAATGATGTCACTGCCGCAGGTGTTTTCGCCGATATGCTGCGTACTTTGTCCTGGAAACAGGGAGTTTAATTGTGATTAAAGTCTATGCGCCTGCATCTATTGGTAATGTCAGTGTTGGGTTTGATGTACTGGGAGCGGCGGTCTCTCCAGTTAATGGTGCTTTATTAGGTGACTGCGTTACTGTTCGGGCAGCGAAGAGTTTCAGTTTGCGTAATGAAGGGCAGTTTGTGGGGAAGTTACCTGAGAAGCTGGAGCACAACATTGTTTATCAATGCTGGCAATTATTCTGCCAGCATTTGGGCAAACAATTACCAGTGGAAATGACGCTGGAAAAAAATATGCCAATTGGTTCTGGCCTTGGCTCCAGCGCTTGTTCTGTTGTTGCAGGTTTGATGGCACTGAACGAGTTTGCAGGTCTCCCATTTAATGAAAGCCAATTACTGGCAATGATGGGGGAACTGGAAGGACGTATTTCCGGCAGTATTCACTATGATAATGTCGCTCCATGCTATCTCGGCGGTTTGCAACTGATTATGGAACAAGGAGATATTATCTGTCAGCCAGTACCTTCGTTTGATGAGTGGTTATGGGTGATGGCCTATCCGGGCATCAAAGTTTCTACCGCAGAAGCCAGAGCAATTTTACCTGTAAAATATTCGAAGCAGGATGTTATCGATCATGGACGTTTTCTTGCCGGGTTTATTCATGCCTGTCATACACGGCAACCGGCGCTGGCCGCCAGATTGATGAAAGATGTGGTTGCTGAACCGTATCGTACCCAACTGTTACCGGGTTTTGCCAATGCGCGTGAAACAGCAAAACGGGTAGGGGCATTGGCGTGTGGTATTTCTGGTTCTGGCCCGACATTGTTTTCCATTTGTAATGATATAGCGACCGCAGAGGAAATAGCTGAGTGGCTGCAACAGCATTATGTTCAGAATGATGAAGGTTTTGTACACATTTGCCGTCTGGATCTCGCAGGCGCACGACAAATAGGGTAACTAATGAAACTGTATAACTTGAAAGACAACAGCGAGCAGGTGAGTTTTGCACAAGCAGTCAAACAGGGATTAGGCAAACAGCAAGGGCTTTTCTTTCCGCAAGATTTACCCGAATTCAGTCGTGAAGAAATTGACCACCTATTGAAACTGGATTTTGTCACCCGCAGCGGTTGCATTCTCTCCGCGTTTATTGGCGATGAAATTCCGCCAGAACAACTGGCAACACGAATTAAGAACGCTTTTACTTTTCCGGCACCTGTTACCAACGTGGAAAATGATGTTGCAACATTGGAATTATTCCACGGCCCGACTCTGGCATTTAAGGATTTTGGTGGCCGTTTTATGGCGCAAATATTGGCACAAGTTGCTGGTGAACAGCCAGTAACTATCCTGACTGCGACTTCCGGCGATACAGGAGCAGCAGTAGCGCACGCCTTTTATGGGCTAAATAATGTACAGGTGGTGATCCTCTATCCACAGGGCAAAATCAGCCCGTTACAGGAGAAATTGTTCTGTACATTGGGTGGTAATATTCACACGGTGGCGATTGATGGCGATTTCGATGATTGCCAGGCGTTGGTTAAACAGGCGTTTGATGATCAGGAGTTGAAACAGGCTCTGTATCTCAATTCAGCTAACTCAATTAACATCAGCCGCTTGTTGGCACAAATTTGCTATTACTTTGAAGCGGTTGCTCAGCTACCGGAAGATCAGCGTGAACAACTGGTTATTTCTGTACCGAGTGGGAATTTTGGTGATTTAACCGCGGGTTTATTGGCAAAATCGATGGGATTGCCGGTAAAACGCTTTATCGCTGCCACGAATGTTAACGATACAGTTCCTCGTTATCTAGAGGATGGAAAATGGTTGCCTCATCAGACCGTTGCCACGCTTTCCAACGCAATGGATGTGAGCCAGCCAAACAACTGGCCACGTATTGAAGAACTGTTCCACCGTAAATCCTGGCCATTGAGCGAATTGGGATATGGTGTAGTCAATGATGACGTGACTAAAGAAACGATTAAGGAACTGGCTAAACACGGTTATATCTCTGAACCTCATGCCGCGGTGGCTTATCGTGTCTTGCGTGATCAATTACAAGAAGGTGAATACGGATTATTTCTTGGTACGGCGCATCCAGCGAAATTTAAAGAGAGTGTGGAGCAGATTCTGGGTGAGGAATTACCCTTGCCCAAAGCTTTGGCTGAACGGGCTGATCTGGAGTTGCTATCCCATTACTTACCGGCAGATTTTGCTAAGTTGCGAGCTTTCTTGATGGAAAGAGCACCCAAGTCATTATGAAAGTGGGCGCCGCACAGATCATGCGGCGTTTATTAATTGGTAGTAAGGTCTTAATGTTGTTCAGGGCGCTTAAATACCAGCTCATTTCCTTTGGATAACGATTCATCAAAGGCGTAGCCATCCAAATTAAACTCCACCAGACGGTCAATTTGCGTTAACTGATTCTGAATAATAAACTGGCTCATTAGCCCACGGGCTTTTTTCGCGTAGAAGCTAATAATCTTATATTTACCGTTTTTCTCATCGAGAAATACCGGTTTAATAATTTTACCGGCTAACTTTTTCGTATTCACGGATTTGAAATATTCATCGGAAGCCAAATTAACCAACACATTATCACCTTGTTGTTCCAGCGCCTCATTGAGTTTTTCTGTGATCAGGTCTCCCCAAAAAGCGTAGAGATCTTTACCGCGTTTATTTTCCAGTTTGATCCCCATTTCCAACCGGTAAGGTTGCATCAGATCTAACGGACGGAGTACACCATAAAGGCCAGATAAGATACGCAGATGATTCTGAGCAAAATCAAAATCCTTATTGGAGAAAGATTCAGCCTGCATACCGGTATAAACATCACCTTTAAATGCCAGGATAGCCTGACGGGCATTTAAAGGTGTGAAATCAGCATGCCATTCGCCAAAACGGGCGGCATTCAAGCCGGCAAGTTTATCGCTGATACCCATCAAACTCGCAATTTGGGCAGGCGTCAGTTCGCGACAAATACGGATTAACCGCTTTGATTGGTCGAGTAATTCTGGTTGGCTATATTCCTCCGTGGCAAGCGGGCTTTCATAATCAAGAGTTTTTGCAGGTGAAATAGTAATAAGCATAATATCGTCCCGGTTGTTCAGATGAGGATACTTTAACAGAAGATAGGATAATAAAGAATTAATCACGACGATAGCGGAAACTGTGTGCGTGATATCTGTAGGGTAACAAGCTGATAATTTTGCACTCCATTTTATTGATCGATACTGCACTTAGCGTTAAAAATATTTAAATAATTTATACCCGTCATCTTTCAAGCTGCCTCTTTGTTGGCTGCACTCACTCACCCCGGTCACATAGTTATCTATGCTCCCGGGGATTCGCTCCCTTGCCGTCGCGATGCATCTTGAAATCCATAGGGTATATATAAATTAAAATAAAGTTTTTTGGCTTATTAAAATATTAATTTTTGTGAGTTTGATCGATTTTTCTTGGATTGTAATATAGTAATTATGCTAAAAGTGAGAAAGTGTACAATATTACCAGTTTCTTATTTGATTGAAGTCGGGGAAATACCATTAATGAAATCGATTGGATAAATAAAATATAAGTGAGATAAGGTATGGAGAATAAAAATAGGCTATTATCCTCTGATATAATATCTATCTTTGGTACAGGAATAAGTGAAATAGCGCTTCTTTCGCTTGTATATTCAATTACCAAGTCGGAGATAGATACGTCTTTAATGGTATCTGTAAGGTTAACAGCGAGTATATTAGTTTTTGTGGTTATTGGCGGGCTAACTGCTCGGTTTAGTATGCGGGCTATTTGTATTTCTTCGGATTTCTTCCGGGCAGTAACAAT
This sequence comes from Photorhabdus laumondii subsp. laumondii, assembly GCF_003343245.1. Lineage (NCBI taxonomy): Bacteria > Pseudomonadati > Pseudomonadota > Gammaproteobacteria > Enterobacterales > Morganellaceae > Photorhabdus > Photorhabdus laumondii. The sequence goes on from NZ_CP024901.1 coordinate 642,302, forward strand.
ATTTCTTGCTGTATTTGTCAATAATATATATTTATTATTTTTCATATCTTTTCTTCTATCATTTTTTTCAGGTTTGAATATATCGATAAGGTCAGTGGCATACCAGGCATTTGTCAGCTCAGAAGAAAGAGTGGCTTTTATATCAAAGCAACAATTCTATTATGGGTTGCTCTCTATATCTTCTCCATTGATAGCAGGTTTTTTGATAAATATAACATCGATACGTTTTTTATTTATTATTGAATCAATGTGTTTTATTTTATCAATTATATTTCTCTTTTTTATTGGTGAATGGGGAAATAAAATAAAGAAAAATGATGCTGTTATGAAATATGGAGGATTAGAATATATCATCAATAATGATACTCAGAGAAATATATTATTGTTCAGGATAAGTATTTTAACTGCTATGGTGTCATATCAAGTGATTTCAACCTATATAATGACTTCTAGCTATACAACAATTATCTCTTTATTTAATGGATTATATTCATTTTCTTTTTCTGATTTAATTGCTTATTTTTCCTTTTTAGCTTCTGTTTCAATATTATTTGGATCTTATTTTTCTAGCTACTATTTTAATATAAGTAAATTAAAAAAATCTTTCTTTCTTGGCTCTCTATTGATTGCAATTGGGAGTATTCTTTGGGCTATGCCTTTGTCAAGAATTGTTTTGTTATTTTATACTTTGGGAACTATGCTTATTTTTATCGGACTTTCTTTTTTAAGGATATCTCTCTATACATCAGGGCAAGAGCTGACACCAGAAAAATACTTTGCGAGAATAATATCGTCTTCGGATGCAATTGCAAGGAGTTATCAATCAGTCTTTGGTATTATAATAATATGGTTAATCCCTTTGCTAGGAAGTAGTGTGTTGTTTGTCTTTTTTGCAATGTGTTCTTTGAGTTCAGTTTTTGTTGCAAAGAAAATAAGCGCTGATGTTGAGAATAAACTCACATTGAAGTAATTTATGTAGGGAGTAAAGAGGACCTAATTTAGCTATACCCGTCATCTTTCAAGCTGCCTCTTTGTTGGCTGCACTCACTCACCCCGGTCACATAGTTATCTATGCTCCCGGGGATTCGTTCCCTTGCCGTCGCGATGCAACTTGAAATCCATAGGGTATATTAAGAAAATAAGGTGGAAAATGAACATTTCTGCAATTAAGAATAATTTAACGAAGCAATATAGTACCTTAATTCTGTTTCCTGTTGAAGTTATAATTAACTTATTATCTTCTTTTTTTATTTTTATTATAAAAATTCCTTATTGTAATGTTGAAACCTATCTTGAGTGTGATTAATGATCTAAGTCTGTTTTTTATGACTAAAAATCAGGCTTATGTTCTATCAATAATATATAGATCATAATTTTGATCCCTATTTAGCAAACGATAGATTTTTATATTATCTTAACAACTCGGATTCAGATGTGATTATATTTGATGAGTTTGATTGCAGGAAATTAATAAATAGAATTGATAAAAATAAGAAAATAATCGTTGTCTCACACATGGAAACTATTGGTTCAATATTGAACATTAGAGAAGTGATATGAAAAGATTGGCTACAGAGTGAGTGACTGCGCGTGATCGTTTTACCGCCTTGCAGCAAGGTCTTACCGTGTTATTATCAGTGGATGGCTCAATAACAATGCCACAATTTCACGCATAACGATGAGATATGACAAAATGACCGATAAACTAACCTCCCTGCGTAAACTGACAACAGTAGTAGCAGATACCGGGGATATTGCGGCGATGAAGCTTTATCAGCCACAAGATGCGACAACTAACCCATCTCTGATCCTTAACGCTGCACAGATTCCTGAATACCGTAAACTAATTGATGAAGCAATTGCGTGGGCGCGCGAACAGAGCGATTCCCGCGAGCAGCAGATTGTGGATGCTAGTGATAAACTGGCGGTAAATATTGGCTTGGAAATTCTCAAACTGATCCCAGGCCGTATTTCGACAGAAGTTGATGCCCGTTTGTCTTATGACTCCGAACGCAGTGTTGCCAAAGCTAAGCGCTTGATTAAGCTATATAACGAGGCTGGTATCAGCAATGATCGGATTCTGATCAAATTGGCTTCAACTTGGCAGGGTATCCGTGCGGCTGAACAGCTAGAAAAAGAAGGGATTAACTGTAACCTGACACTACTGTTTTCCTTTGCTCAGGCGCGTGCTTGTGCGGAAGCCGGGGTTTATCTGATTTCGCCATTTGTTGGCCGTATCCTTGACTGGTATAAAGCGAACAGCGATCAGAAAGAGTTCGCTCCACACGAAGATCCGGGCGTTATTTCTGTAACTGAAATCTACCAATACTATAAACAACATGGCTATGACACCGTGGTTATGGGAGCAAGTTTCCGTAATTCCGGTGAGATCTTGGAATTGGCGGGTTGCGACCGTTTGACTATTGCGCCTGCGCTGTTGAAAGAGTTGTCTGAAGCTCAGGGTGAAGTTGAACGTAAACTGGGTTATGCCGGTGAAATTAAAGCGCGTCCAGAGCCATTGAATGAAGCTCAGTTCTATTGGGAACATCATCAGGATGCAATGGCAACAGAAAAACTGGCGGATGGTATCCGTAAATTTGCTATTGATCAGGGCAAACTTGAGAAGATGATCTCTGATCTGCTGTAATGATAGGCGATAAACTATTCTTTTAGCGTTAAAGGCGGCATAATTGGCCGCCTTTTTGCTATTTAGTTAATTGAGGTTTATATGAATGAATTGCGCATTGGCTTGGTATCCGTCTCTGATCGTGCATCAAGCGGTGTTTATCAGGACAAAGGGATTCCGGCATTAGAAGAGTGGCTGAAAAGTGCGATTACCACCCCTTTTCAGATAGAGGCTCGTCTGATCCCGGATGAGCAGATCATCATTGAACAAACCTTGTGTGAGCTAGTGGATGAAATCGGCTGTCATCTGGTTTTGACCACTGGTGGAACCGGCCCCGCACGCCGAGATGTGACGCCTGATGCTACATTAGCGGTTGCAGACCGTGAAATGCCGGGTTATGGCGAACAGATGCGTCAGATTAGTTTGCAATTTGTTCCAACGGCAATTTTATCCCGTCAGGTTGGTGTTATCCGCAAGCAGGCGCTGATTTTGAATTTGCCGGGGCAACCAAAAGCAATCGCAGAAACGTTGGAAGGCTTGAAAGACGAAAATGGCAAAGTTCTGGTATCCGGCATTTTTGCCAGTGTGCCGTATTGTATCCAATTGCTAGATGGCCCGTATGTGGAAACCGATGATAAGGTAGTCGCGGCTTTTAGACCGAAAAGTGCTCGTCGTTGAATAATGAGTTGATTGTAGAAAGAATCAAAAAATCGAACTTTTATCTGCCACCTATCGAAAGGTAATTTCAACATTTTAAGCTTATAATTAATTTGGTATGTTGATTAGTTTGTTTGGAATAAATTTCGGGGTGAAAAATGGAACGGCTAAAAAAAGTAAAGATTGGTTTTATTGCTGGTTTGGCATTGGTTATGAGCGCAATGGCACCAACGGTGGCGTTAGCAATGGAGTCAAAGACCACGGTAGCTCAGTTGATTAATCAGCGTCTCTCTTACATGAAAGATGTGGCAGGATACAAGTCTGAAAATCATTTACCTGTTGAAGTTTTGGCTCAAGAAGAGAAGGTTCTTGCTAAATCAATAAGTGAGGCTGAATCTTTCGGGTTAAATGGGGAATCAGTTAGACCATTCGTTATAATCCAAATGAATGCGGCAAAGGCGATTCAATATCGCTATCGAGCTGATTGGTTGTCAGTTCCTGAAAATGGTTGGCAACTGAAGCCGCTAGATGATGTTCGGATTAAAATTAGCGGGTTGAGTACGGAAATCCTCCAACAAATTGCAACCTTGCTCAAAGCCGGAGAAAAAATAAGCGCTTCTGACAAAGAAATGTTTATGAAGAATATTCAACAACACAATTTAAAGGATTCGGATAAACAGCAAATTTTCGCGGCGCTTGAAAAGGTGAAATTAAAATAAATCACAATCCCTCGCTCTTTAGCAAGAAAAGCCGGTCTTTTTGAAGTGAGCCTTTGGAAATGGATTTGCTTTACGGTTTTTCAAGCTACCAGCGGCACATACAGCAACAATCTATTTCGGCATACAGATAACTCTGCCCGATATCACGAGACACTGATAATGTTGTACAGGGCTTGATACCTCTCAGATTAAAGTGGCCTTATAGTTTTTCACTGAACGTCATATGTTAAAAATCCCCTACGGGCGGGCGAACTTGCGCCTTATATCTTATTGATGGTAACTCCTCGAAAGTTAAATTTGACGTATACAGCGTAAAAGCTAGTGTGGTGATAATTTGTTTTTTAGGTTGACAAAATCGACATTATTCATGACATTCATGCATATTGGCATGACAAAAAATCATTTTTGATTGTCATTGTATTTAAGGGGTTGGTTATGAATATCGTTGCTGAGGACATTGTTGCCCTCATAGAAGCGTCTTTGGATGCTAATTATACAGAAGTTAGAAGTGTCAGTAATAGAATAGCTAAATCCATCAGTGCTGATGATATGGATGTTGCCAAAAAAATTAAATCCATAGTAAGACGTAAGGGAGTTCCACTTCGTAGTTCGGGATATAGTGATAGTTTACCTGTTGACCCTAAATCAAGAATGCCTTTAATTGAGGAACACCAGTGGTCAGTGACCCCTATTTTTTTGGGCGAGTCTGAAAATATTACTTTTAATGCTTTTATTGAAAGTGTTAAACATCAAAAAAAGCTAATTGAAAATGGGTTATCAGGAAGATTGGGATTACTATTATCGGGTCCACCGGGTACCGGTAAGACATTGATTGCTGGTCATATTGCTTCTCAACTAAATAGGCCGTTATTCGTTGTCAGATTAGATTCAGTAATATCATCATTATTGGGTGATACAGCTAAGAATTTAAGGCAAATTTTTGATTATGTACCTTCTAGAAACGGCATATTGTTATTAGATGAGGTTGATGCGGTTGCTAAGATACGTGATGATCGGTACGAAATAGGTGAGCTTAAACGTGTTGTGAATACTTTGATACAAGGTTTAGATTCACTGGATGATAGCGCAGTAGTCATTGCGGCAACTAACCACGCAGATCTTTTAGACCCCGCGATTTGGCGACGTTTTCCATATAAAATTCGCTTTGGTATGCCAAACCTTGAAGTTAGGGAGTCTCTTTGGAATCATTTCCTTTTCCAAGACAAGGGTATATCAAAGGAGTTAAAAGCACTATCTATAATATCAGACGGATTAAGTGGAGCAGATATTGAAACTATAGCAATAGCAGCGAGAAGACAGGCAATTTTGACTAATTCGAATATTGATATTGTAGCGGTCATTCAAGCAATAATTGAGGGTGACTCACATAACTCGATTATACCTTACAGAGAAGGGTTAAGTTCGGATAATAAAAAAAGCATCGTTAATTTGCTTTCTGAAACTAAATTGTTTACTCAGGCTGAAATAGGTAGTTTTTTGAAACTAAGTAGACAGACAATTTCAAGCTATCTCAAGGAATAGGAATTATGGCTGAGGGTGTTAGAAGTCCTTTATTAAATCCTGTACTATCTTTTTTAGATAAGCCAGTTCCCAATACAGTGAGTGGTGGTGGGAAAAATTCTAAAGGTATAATTTGGGCGCGATTAGATACTCAAAAAGAGAAGCTATCGAAAGAGCTTAGATGTATTAGCGAAGATGATGGTATTGTTTCCCATTCAGGTAAAATTCATCTATTAGCTAAAATGTTTGATGATTCTCTTGCACCATCTTGGACTCCTGATGATTTATTTGAACCAGATGATTTAACAAGAATAGTTGCTCCGGCTTTTGATGGATACCTAGTCGAAATTTCAGGTTCTAGAATCTCTAGTTTGATTGAGAAAATAGAAAGAGCGAAAAATGGTCGAATTAAAGTCGATATTTCTCGTCTTGAAAGCATTATTGGTTTTGATAAAAACCAAGTATTACGAGGAAGAAAGGAAAAAGCTGTTTTTGAAGCGTTCGATGATGTAGAAAAACAGTTCAACGTTTGGGTTTTACCATTCCATGATAAAAAAGCAAGAGTATCTGTTAAGAAAGAACTTGAAGAGTTTGCTAATCAGAAGATTATTGGTTTTGGTCATTCTAAATTTGATAATGTTTTTAAAAATGAAGAAATACAAAAAAATGGAAATAGATATTTTCCAAGAAAATTGGATGAATATTTAATCGACGGAATATTATCATTTACCACAGTAATAAATAATTTAGAGAATTTTAATAAGTTAATTAGCTCTGGTATTGTTTATAGAATTGAGCCGGTACATCATGTTTCAGCAAAATCAGTGCCACCAGGTAGCGGTAAAGAACCAATACCTAATTTAACCCGAATTCTGGATAAGAAATTGACGAGAAGCCTGTTCCAGGAGCAAAGTTTTGGTGTGCACCAAAAACAGCTCCGAGGGGGGAACAGGCTATGGACAACTTAGTTGAAATTTTCTGTGATGTCGATGATTTTTGCCGTTTTTTCATCCCTCAATGGGAACAATTTTGTCTCGATAGCGGGCATCGTTTACGCCGCCGACAAGGTCATATGTATCCCAGTGAAATCATGACCATTTTGATCCTTTTTCATATGTCGCATTACCGTGATTTTAAACATTTTTATCTAGAACATATTTGGAAATATCACCATAAGGATTTTCCAACCTTGCTTAGCTATCCTCGTTTTGTCAGTGTGGCTCCTTCCGTTTTGGTGCCATTATGCAGCTATCTGACTCAATTAAAAGGGAAACCCACAGGCATTGCTTTTATTGATTCCACCCGTTTGAGTGTCTGCCATAACATTCGCATCCCTCGACATAAGGTCTTTGCGGGGATAGCAAAGCGCGGAAAAAATTCAATGGGCTGGTTTTACGGTTTCAAATTACACCTGGTTGTCAATCATCAGGGTGAAATTCTCGCGCTTAAAGTGACTCCGGGTAATGTGGATGATCGGGAACCTGTTCGTGAATTATCAAAAGAATTAACGGGTTCTCTTTACGGTGACAAAGGTTACCTCAGCCAGGAATTGGCGGACGATTTAGCTAAAACCGATGTCACTTTCATCACGAAAAAACGGCGTAACATGAAAGCGAGTATGCAAGCTGAGTGGGATAAGATAATGTTAAAAAAGCGTTTTATCATTGAAACGATTAATGGGCAATTAAAAACTCTTTCTCAAATAGAGCATTCCCGCCACCGAAGTATAAAAGGCTTTCTGTTGTGCGTTTTAGGTGGATTGATTGCTTACTGCCTTAAATTGAAGAAGCCATCACTGAAAGTTTTCTACTCAGAAGACGATTTTTCAATGACGGATTAAGCAGAATTCGGGTTAATTTATCTAACTTGAAAAATATCCCAACAGTAGTAATTGTTGATGGCGGTTGCTCTGCTGTTTCTTATTTACCTTTTAACGTAATGAGTATTACTCCATTAGTAGATCAACATGATGCAGATTTAAGGCATGGTAATAAGGTTACTTCAGTAATTTGCCAAGGATCTGCGTGGAATAATAATCTCGCTTTACCTGAGTTGGAGTGCAAGTTTATTAGCGTTCAAGCAATTAATAAAAAAGGAGTCTCTATTCAACCAACGACCGAACAATTTATTAACTATCTTAGAGATGTTGCTAATGAGACAAAAGGGGTATCTCAGGTATGGAATCTTTCATTTAATGAGAGTGAGCCATATTATTCGAATGAGGAAATTAGTTATTTAGGGCATGAAGTTAATCGAATTTCCCGTGAATTTAACATATTACCAATTATTTCAATCGGTAATGTAAGCAGATCAAATAATATAAGATTGTGTCCTCCTGCCGACTGTGAATCTGCTTTAACTATAGCGGGACGATGTGCGGATGAAAATGGCATGGCAACTACACCTTGCTCGATGAGCTTGCGAGGGCCTGCTCCGGCAGGGATGAAAAAGCCGGAACTATCTTGGTTTTCAACGTTACGAATGATTGGTGGGGTAATAGATACTGGAACTAGTTATAGTACACCTCTTATTTCATCAATAGCAGCACATGCGTTTAAAAGTCTAAAAGAACCTACTCCTGATTTAGTTAGAGCGTTGTTAATAAATAAAGCTGAGAGGTGTGCACATGATTTGCGTCTAGGTTGGGGATCACCTTGGAAAGAAGGTAATAACCTTCCTTGGTATTGTGATGAAGGGACAGTGACTCTCGCTTGGAATAGTAAAATTCGTGCAGGGTTTGCATATTATTGGAATGATATTCCTCTACCTACTGAAATGTTGGAAGATGGAAAAATTAAAGGAGAAATAATATTAACAGCAATATTAAAACCCTTGGTTTCTGAACTGGGCGGCGAAAATTATTTTGCTACTAGACTACAGTGTTCTTTGCAGAGCATTAGTAACGACGGTAAAGTAAAAAATCTTCTTGGTACTATGAAGGAATCTAAAGAAAAAGAACTTCAGTCTCGCCAAGAGTTAGCTAAATGGAGTCCGATAAGACATCATGGAAAATCTTTTTCAGGAGTGTCCGTTGATAATACGAAGTTAAGACTCTATGCTCGAATTTTTACCCGTGATTTATATCAGTTTGATATGTCATCACACCATGAACTCTCTGAACAAGAGGTATCATTTGTCTTAACTTTTAAAAGTCACGATAAAGATTCTGGTATTTATAACTCAATGAAACAACGTTTAGGACCAAAAGTTGAAGTTGGGATAATTGAGAAAAATATTGATATTGATAATACAATATAAACACATAGTATCCCCTGTATTAGCTGCTTGATACAGGGGCGAATTAGATATTTTTTATCTATCTATTATATCTATGTAAATTAACTGTTATTGACGTGTCAATCCTCGCAGATGAGAGGCTTTTTCGTTTCTATACCCGTCATCTTTCAAGTTGCCTCTTTGTTGGCTGCACTCACTCACCCCGGTCACATAGTTACCTATGCTCCCGGGGATTCGTTCCCTTGCCGTCGCGATCCATCTTGAAATCTTTAGGGTATATATTTAAATTTTTTGTGTAATCGTTGATATTTGCGTGATTGGTATCTCAGATTAGTGTTAATGCCGGTTGTTAAACTGTGTCCAGCCTGAGTGTTAATAAAGATTTCCACAGCCGGTGTTGAAAAGTATAGATTAAGGTAAGAGACTGCCATGCCCCAAATTGCATTCAATCCTATTGAACATCCCCATCGTCGTTATAATCCGTTAACCGGGCAATGGGTTTTGGTCTCTCCTCATCGGGTGAAACGGCCGTGGCATGGGCAGGATGAGCAGCCATTGATAGACAATATTCCGAACTATGATGAGCAATGTTTTCTTTGCCCATCAAATACACGTATTTCCGGTGATAAAAATCCTGCTTATCAAGGAGCCTTTGTTTTTAATAATGATTTTTCGGCTTTAATGCTCGATTCACCTGATTTACCACCATCATGTCATCCACTATTTAAAGCGCAGGGGGTTAGAGGATTAAGTCGCGTGATCTGTTTTTCTCCCGATCACAGTAAGACATTGCCGGAATTGCCGGTTAAACACATTCGTCAATTGATTGATACCTGGAATGAGCACATTGAAATACTGGGTAAGGAATATCTTTGGGTTCAAGTTTTTGAAAATAAGGGTGAAGCAATGGGATGTTCTCAGCCTCATCCACATGGGCAAATCTGGGCGAATAGTTTTCTGCCAAACGAAATTGAACGTAAAGATAAACAACTGCGTGCTTATTACCAAGAACAGAGTTCTAATTTATTGATGGATTATATTCAGGCTGAATTAGCTGATGGTGAGCGGGTTGTGGTCGATACAACCCATTGGTTGGCGGTTGTGCCTTATTGGGCAGCATGGCCCTATGAAACCATGTTGTTACCTAAAGTTCATGTGCGTCGAATGAATGAATTAACGGATCAGCAACGCGATGATTTGGCGGTCGCGCTTAAAAAGCTTACCAGCCGTTATGATAATTTATTTCATAGCGCTTTTCCCTATTCGATGGGTTGGCATTTTGCACCGTTTTTTGAACAAGGCGCTGATATTGAACATTGGCAACTACATGCACTTTTCTATCCGCCATTATTGCGATCGGCTACTGTGCGAAAATTTATGGTGGGTTATGAAATGTTTGCTGAAAAACAACGTGATTTAACGGCAGAGCAAGCCGCTCAGCTTTTGCGTGCTGTGAGCGATATACATTATAAAGAGCAACAATGTTCATTATCGAGTGGCTGATACTATATTTGAGAGTAATGTGATGAAGACTTTAATTAATCGCGTTGAAAATGTTTTTGATTTAGTATTTCATTATATGCCGACACATATTATTCAAGCGCCGGGTCGGGTTAATTTGATTGGAGAGCATACGGATTACAATGATGGCTTTGTATTGCCCTGTGCTATTAATTACCAAATTGTGGTTGCGGCGGCGAAACGAGAGGGTAATATTATCCGCGTTGTTTCGGTTGACTACGGCAATCAATTAGATGAATTTGATATTAGCCAACCTATTACATTTCACGAAAGTAAAATGTGGGCCAATTATATTCGCGGTGTTGTAAAGTGTCTGCTCAGTCGTGGCTATATATTTAACGGGGCAGATATTGTGGTAGCGGGTAATGTGCCACAAGGGGCGGGATTAAGTTCATCGGCGGCACTGGAAACAGTTATTGGTCAAACAATTAAAAACCTTTACCACCTAGTCATTAGCCAAACAGAAATTGCCTTAAATGGGCAGCAAGCTGAAAATGAATTTGTCGGTTGTCATTGTGGCATTATGGATCAATTAATTTCCGCGCAAGGTAAGAAAGAGCATGCATTATTAATTGATTGTCGTCATTTAACCGCGCAAGCTGTATCTATGCCGAAAGATATTGCAGTCATGATTATTAATTCAAATAAAAAACGGGAATTGGTTGGCAGTGAATATAATATCCGTCGGGCTCAATGCGAACAAGCAGCGGCATTATTTGGGGTTAAGGCTTTGCGAGATGTGGCATTAGATGAATTTGAAAAACGTAATGTTGAGCTTGATAGCATAGTGGCTAGACGTGCACGTCATGTAATCACAGAAAATGAACGTACACTTCTGGCAGCAAAAGCGTTGGCAGAGAGTGATATGCCATTAATCGCGGAACTTATGGCGCAATCACATCAGTCAATGCGCGATGATTTTGAAATTACCGTGCCTGAAATCGATACCTTGGTTGATATTGTGCAGCAAGCCATTGGTAAACAAGGAGGAGTGAGAATGACCGGCGGTGGGTTTGGTGGTTGTGTGGTGGCTTTAGTGCCACAAACTTTGGTTGATGTGGTTAAGGCAGCGGTAGAGCAACACTATTTTGCGTTGACAGGTCTGAAAGAGACTATTTATGTATGTCAGGCTTCGGAAGGTGCAGATTTGGTTGAAACATGGTAGGCAATAAAATGATAGATGCTTACTTTGAATTATTGAACGCTTCAATGACACAAGATATTGCTAGGGATGGAAAAAAAGCAAATCTTGTCTGCCTTTCCAATGCCTCGGGTTTTTCTATTGTGTTGATGGACATTGGTGCATCTTGGTTAAGTTGCCGTGTGCCCTTAAGTGGAGAGAAAAGAGAGGTTTTACTGGGTATTGCCACCTTAAAAGATTTTTATAAACAGACCAGTTACTTAGGTGCTACCGTAGGACGATACGCCAATCGGATTGCAAATGGATGTTTTAATCTTGATGGTAAAACTTATCAATTACAGGTAAATCAGGCAGGAAATTGTTTGCACGGTGGGATTGAGGGTTTTGATAAGCGGCGTTGGACAATCACTGCAAGAGATGCTTATTCAGTGAGTTTTACATTACAGTCACCGGATGGTGATCAAGGTTTTCCTGGTAATGTCGTTGTGACCGTTCGTTACGTATTAACCAATGATAATCACGTAATCGTGGATTATTTAGCCCATACAGATGCTGCGACGCCCATTAATTTGACTAATCACGCTTATTTTAATTTATTGGGGGCGGATGCTGGGAAAACATGTTTATCGCATCATCTAGAAGTGAAAAGTGACGGCTATTTACCGATTGATGAAAATGGTATTCCATTGGGCCAACTGGCTTTGGTTGATAATACGGGTTTTGATTTTCGAACACCTAAAGCAATTAACAGTCACTTTATGCTGGATAAACAGCAGCAAATTGTAAATGGATATGATCATTCATTCTGGTTGCAAGCAACCCGTTTGGACACGGATTATGCAATCTCAGTCACCTCCCCTGATGAAGCAATCACAATGAAAATATTCACCACAAAACCGGCTGTGCAGTTTTACTCGGGAAATTGGCTAGGTGGAACGCCTAACCGTGATGGTGGGCGATATGAGAACTATGCGGGAATGGCATTTGAGCCACAATTTTTGCCGGATTCTCCCAACCATCCTGAATGGGAGCAAGAGAGCTGTATACTTCGTCCTAACCAACGCTATAAGCACCGTACTTGCTATCAATTCGAAATCCATAATGCTTATACACATTGAAAAAAATAGGATAGCAATACACTCATAACGGACTGGAAGAGGGGAAAAATTTTTACCTTCTTCCAACCCACGGTTTATTACGGTTTTATCTCGCCAATGGGCAGAATAGTGCGGCCATACTGCTCATTCAGCACTTCCGCCATTGCCAGATAAAATGCGCTGGCACCACAAATTATCCCTTCATAGCCGGCAATCGTCAGAAGAGTGGTATTGCCAGTAAAGTTGCCAATCGCTAACAGAGCGAACAACAGTGTCAGGCCACCAAAGATAAACTGTAGTACGCGGTTAGCCTTGAAGGTGCCAAAGAACATAAACAGAGTAAACACCCCCCACAGGCCAAGATATACCGCTAAATATTGGCTGCTGGTGGCTTCTGCCAGTCCCATTTTGGGCAGAAATAATAACCCAACCAGACTGAGCCAAAACAACCCATAAGAGGTGAAAGCCGTTGCGGCAAAGGTATTGCCTTTCTTATATTCAAAAAGCCCTGCCAATACTTGAGCCAGGCCGCCGTAGAAAATGCCCATACTCAGGATAACGGATGCTAGTGGAAAGAAACCTGCGTTATGCAGATTCAGAAGAATGGTTGTCATGCCGAAGCCCATTAAACCTAAGGGGCCGGGGTTAGCCAATTGATTCGCGTTCATAAGTCCTCTGAAAGAAAGTCATATACCCGTCATCTTTCAAGTTGCCTCTTTGTTGGCTGCACTCACTCACCCCGGTCACATAGTTTTCTATGCTCCCGGGGATTCGCTCCCTTGCCGTCGCGATGCATCTTGAAATCCATAGGGTATAAATAGCAAAGGGGGCGAATCATAATGATCTGTCAGCAAGGAAACAATGACCTTTGAAATAATAAAAAGGTTTTTTTTCGCATCCCCCCTTGATGATAGTTTTAACGACCCCATCTTATAATCAACCGCAGTTGCTAATCGCTGCCCTAATACAGTCAGTGTATATAAGCAAGGGTGAGGAATCGCGTAGAGGCATAAAAATAGGTGCCATTGAAAAGCAGAGAGTTATCCTCATATTGGTTAGCAACTTGATTGATTACGAATTTCTTTGGAGGCGTTTAGATGGGTAAAATTATTGGTATCGACCTGGGAACTACCAACTCTTGTGTAGCTATTATGGATGGCACGACAGCTCGTGTGCTGGAAAACAGCGAAGGTGATCGCACAACGCCTTCCATCATTGCTTATACCCAGGATGGAGAGACTCTGGTTGGTCAACCGGCTAAACGTCAGGCTGTTACTAACCCGCAAAATACATTGTTTGCTATTAAGCGTCTGATCGGCCGTCGTTTCCAAGACGAAGAAGCGCAACGCGATGTCGCTATCATGCCATACAAAATTATTGCGGCAGATAATGGCGACGCATGGCTGGAAGTGAAAGACCAGAAGATGGCTCCTCCTCAGGTTTCTGCTGAAGTTTTGAAGAAGATGAAGAAAACGGCAGAAGATTATCTGGGTGAGCCAGTGACTGAAGCGGTAATCACCGTACCTGCCTATTTTAACGATGCTCAGCGTCAAGCAACCAAAGATGCTGGCCGTATCGCAGGTCTGGAAGTAAAACGTATTATCAACGAGCCAACCGCTGCTGCACTGGCTTATGGCTTGGACAGAGAAGTAGGTAACCGTACTATCGCGGTTTATGACCTTGGTGGTGGTACTTTCGATATTTCTATTATCGAAATTGATGAAGTTGACGGCGAAAAAACCTATGAAGTGCTGGCAACCAACGGTGATACTCACTTGGGCGGTGAAGACTTCGACAGCCGTATGATCAACTATCTGGTTGACGAATTTAAGAAAGATCAGGGCATTGATCTGCGTAATGACCCACTGGCAATGCAACGTCTGAAAGAAGCCGCGGAAAAAGCAAAAATTGAGCTCTCTTCTGCACAACAGACCGATGTTAACCTGCCATATATCACCGCAGATGCAACTGGTCCTAAGCACATGAACATCAAAGTGACCCGTGCGAAACTGGAATCACTGGTAGAAGATCTGGTTAAACGTTCTATGGAGCCTGTACGAGTCGCATTGCAAGATGCCGGCCTGTCAGTTTCTGATGTGAACGATGTCATTCTGGTGGGCGGTCAGACCCGTATGCCAATGGTACAGAAAGTGGTTGCTGACTTCTTCGGTAAAGAGCCACGTAAAGATGTGAACCCTGACGAAGCGGTAGCAATGGGTGCTGCGGTACAGGGCGGTGTTCTGGCCGGTGATGTGAAAGATGTCTTGTTGCTGGATGTTACACCACTGTCTCTGGGTATCGAAACAATGGGTGGCGTTATGACTTCCCTCATTGTGAAAAACACCACGATCCCAACCAAACACAGCCAGGTGTTCTCTACGGCGGAAGACAATCAGTCTGCGGTAACTATCCATGTGTTGCAGGGTGAGCGTAAACGTGCCGGTGATAACAAATCTTTGGGCCAGTTCAATTTGGATGGTATTCAGGCAGCACCTCGTGGTATGCCTCAGATTGACGTGACTTTTGACATCGATGCTGACGGTATTCTGCATGTGTCCGCTAAAGACAAAAATAGTGGCCGCGAACAGCAGATCACTATCAAGGCTTCTTCCGGTCTGAATGAGGAAGAAATTCAACGGATGGTTCGTGATGCAGAAGCGAACGCGGAATCTGATCGTAAGTTTGAAGAGTTGGTACAAGTTCGTAACCAGGCAGATCAACTGGTTCACGGCACGCGTAAGCAAGTGGAAGAAGCGGGTGACAAGCTGCCAGCAGAAGATAAAACCGCGATTGAAAGCGCTGTAGCTGAGTTGGAAAAAGTTGCTAAAGGCGAAGATAAAGCGGATATCGAAGCGAAAATTCAGGCTTTGGTTCAGGCTTCCGCTAAGCTGTTGGAAATTGCTCAGCAGCAGGCTCAGGCTGGTGCAACCGCAGATGCTGGTGACAGTGCGAAGAAAGATGACGATGTTGTAGACGCTGAATTCGAAGAAGTTAAAGATAAAAAATAATAGCCCTTAGCGGGCGCGGTGACAGTTAGATGATGATAACTGTTGCTGATTAACCGGCACGGGCGTTGAGGGAACTCTGCGCCCGTGCGCGCATGTTAAGGGTAAAATAAGAGATGGCGAAAAGAGATTATTACGAGGTTTTGGGGGTTTCCAAAACAGCGAGCGAAAAAGAGATTAAAAAAGCCTATAAGCGGCTGGCGATGAAATATCATCCTGATCGTAATCAGGGCGATAAAGAGGCAGAAAGCCAATTCAAAGAAGTTAAAGAAGCTTATGAAATTCTGACGGATGACCAGAAACGGGCTGCTTATGATCAATATGGTCATGCTGCTTTTGAACAAGGCGGCATGGGCGGCGGCGGAGCTGATTTTAGCGATATCTTTGGTGACGTTTTCGGTGATATTTTCGGTGGTGGTCGTCGTCAACAGCGTCCAAGCCGCGGTGCTGATTTGCGTTACAGCATGGAGTTGACGCTGGAAGAAGCGGTTCGTGGTGTGACCAAAGAGATCCGTATCCCGACACTGGAAACTTGTGATATCTGTCATGGTAGCGGCGCTAAAGCAGGAACCAGCCCTGTAACCTGTTCAACCTGTCAAGGTGCTGGTCAGGTTCATATGCGTCAGGGATTTTTCACCGTTCAGCAACCTTGCCCACACTGTCATGGCCGTGGTCAGATTATCAAAGATTCTTGCCATAAATGTCATGGTCATGGGCGAGTTGAAAGATACAAAACCCTGTCTGTCAAAATCCCGGCGGGTGTGGATACCGGTGACCGTGTTCGTTTGAGTGGTGAGGGTGAAGCGGGGGCTAAAGGCGCACCCGCAGGTGATTTGTATGTTCAGGTACAGGTGAAATCACACCATATTTTTGAGCGTCAAGAAAGTAATCTCTATTGTGAAGTGCCGGTTAACTTTGCAATGGCGGCACTGGGTGGAGAAATCGAAGTTCCAACTCTCGATGGCCGTGTGAAACTGAAAATACCTGCGGAAACCCAGACAGGTAAAATGTTCCGCATGAAAGGCAAAGGTGTTAAATCTGTCCGCGGTGGTGTTCAGGGTGATTTATTGTGCCGGGTAGTGGTAGAAACGCCGGTTAAATTAAATGAAAGACAGAAAGAATTACTGCGCGAATTGGGTGAATCTTTCGGTGGGGCCGGCGAAGAAACGAATAGCCCACGTTCTAAAAGTTTCTTCGATGGCGTAAAGAAATTTTTTGATGATTTGACCAAGTAAATATCTTCACATAATAGAGCTGGATTGTTAAATAAAGCTCGAATTATGGGTAAAAAGTCCTCGTTTTGGATGAGGACTTTTTGTTTTGGTTAAGAATTATAAACTAAACGTAATTTGTGTGAGCAAATTATAGGCATCATCCTCTTTTGGTGTCACTGATGGGTGATGAGTATACGATAAGCTATTAGTCCAATAGATGCCGTTGTAAACACGATAGCTATACGCTACAGAAGCGGTTGCACTATAACTTTCAGCAAGTTGACCATTGCGAGCAAAATAATTTTTTGCATCGTCGCTGAACTTATTATAGGCCAGACCAAAAGTAACCATATCGTTTGGACGCGAATCAAATGGACCAATGCTGAACAGTGATAATGAAATGTCGGCATTAAACAGGTTACGATCCTTTGGCGCATAGTTGGCTTTACCGTCAATATACCAGCCACGGAAAGGCATTGACGTATCCGGCTTGGTTATTTGGTGGGTAGCGGCGATATAATGAGAGTAAGTGTAATTTTCATACTCTGAATTGTTATAGTTAAAATAAGGGGTTTTATTGAACACCGATCCACCCCGAAGCCAGATCATATTTTCCGTTTCATTGGCATTAACACGATAACCTAATTCGTTGATGACTAAGGTTCCTGCACTGGGAAGTTTCCAGCGCAGACCATAGGTATTATATTTTGAATCGGTTTTTAAACCTTCTGAGCTTTGACTTCTGGCAACGCCAATGTGGTCATACCAACGTTTATTTTCCGATAAAAACCGAATATCTATTGATGGGCTTGGTTTGCTAATGGTTAGTCCAGCTTGGGACAACATCACACTGGTTGGCCCTAGCGCTGATGATGCTGTACTGCTACCCAAAAATAAGCCATAAAAATGGGAGAGTAGTGTCGTATAGCCATAATTTAATATGACTCGATCATTCAATAAGGGTTGATTAATGGAAAAGGCTGAGACAAAAGGATGTCCATCTTGACCATTATTTTTGAAGTTATTATAAGCATAGGTTAAACCTAAACGCAGTTGTGCTTTATCAGTGAAACCAATCCGTGATAAATCATAAGTGAGTTCTGTCGCGGCGATATTACCGGTAGTTAAGTGCTGTCCCATATAATTGGGACTAGGCGTATTTTTCCAGCTTCTTGATATATCGTAGGTTAGATTAGTAAGTAGTTGAAAATTTGCATAAAAGCCACGATCTGCCATCTCTTTTCTAAGGCCGCCCCATTCAGGAAATACCGTATCGCATGCAGATGAAACCGAAGGTGTTTCTGGTCCTCTTGGTAAAAGGGTATCATACGAGTGGCAGTTATTTTCCGCTGCTACAGTGACATTGTTATAAAGCAAAATAAGTGGAATCGTGAGTAAAAGAAATTTATTGGTTATTTTCATTTTCTACCTCCGGGGCTTGAAGGGTATTACCGTGACTGCTGATCACCGCTTTATACCAATTAAAACTTTTTTTACGCCGCCGTTCTAATGTTCCATTGCCTTGGTCATCACGATCAACATAAATAAACCCATACCGTTTTGACATTTCTGCGGTAGAAGCGCTGACCAAATCTATTGGCCCCCATGAGGTATATCCTAATAACTGAACTCCATCTTCAATGGCTTCCCGTATCTGAAATAAATGATCGTTAAGATATTTAATACGATAATCATCAATAATAGAGCCATCGTTTTGAATAACATCTCTGGCGCCCAAACCGTTTTCTACAATAAACAGGGGTTTTTGGTAACGGTCATATAGCATATTGAGAAGATAGCGAATGCCTTTAGGATCGATTTGCCATCCCCATTCTGAGCTGGACAGATAAGGATTTTTCACCGGATTAATGATATTCCCCGAGGTCTTGATAATCTCAAGGTTTGTTGTTGCGCAGCTACTCATGTAGTAACTGAAAGAGAGGAAATCAACCGTTTCTTTGAGTGCTATTTTATCTTCATCTGTGATATCAAGTGTGATATTTTTTTCTTTAAATAGACGGGGCATATAAGATGGATAATATCCACGAGCTTGTACATCAAAGAAGAATAGCCATTCACGATTCTTTTTCAATGATTCTAATATATCATCGGGATGACAAGTTAATGGGTAATAAGGGGCCGCTGCCACCATATTACCTATTTTTGCATCAGGAATAATTTCATGGCAGGCTTTAACTGCGTTGGCACTGGCAACTAATTGATAATGTAGTGCCTGATAAATATCTTGAATTTTACTGTTTTCTGGTAATCCTGCACCTGTAAAACAGGAGAATAAAGACATATTAATTTCATTGAATGTCAGCCAATATTTTACTTTATGCTGGTAACGTTCAAAAACAGTTCTGGCATAATGGTCAAAAAATGCAATTGTTTTCCGATTTCCCCAACCACCATATTTTTTTACTAAGCCATAAGGCATTTCAAAATGAGAAAGCGTAATGAGTGGTTGAATATTATATTTTATCATTTCGTCAAACAGGCGATCATAAAAAGCCAGGCCGTTTTCGTTCGGTATTTCTTCATCTCCCTCAGGGAATATACGTGTCCAGGCGATGGAGGTTCTCAGGCATTTAAATCCCATTTCAGCAAATAGCGCAATATCCTCAGGATAACGATGATAAAAATCGATACCAATATCCTTAATATGAAAATCACCTAAATTGCGTTCTATGCTGTGACCAATGACGCCGTGGGGTTGCATATCTGAGGTTGATAACCCTTTTCCATCTATTTGATGGGCTCCTTCAACCTGATTTGCCGCCAGCGCTCCTCCCCAAAGGAAGTTATTTGGAAATTGTTTTTTCATGATTTTCCTCTTGTTAATTGCTCGTTAAACTTGGAAGATATCCTCTTAATATGATTCTTCCTCTCAGAGTTTAAATTAATTTTTTGTACCGGATGTTATTGGTGAAACTTTTACTTCTGATGGTAAACCGAATAAATAGGTTGCGATACAAGAAAAGATAAATGAACCTAACGAACCTAATATGACACTCCAGAAAGCACTATCTATGCCGGTGGGAGAAATAAATGAGGTGAACGCAAAGATACCCATGCCGCCAACGTTATATGCTGTTCCTGAATAGAAGCCGACAATTGCTCCGCCAAGCGCCCCACCAATACAACCGATAATAAATGGGCGTTTTAGTGGTAATGTCACACCGTAAATAGCAGGTTCAGTGATGCCAAAGAGACTTGATATCAGTGCAGTACCTGATAATGTTTTCATATTCTTATCACGTGTACGTAAAAATACCCCCAGAGTTGCACCTGCTTGACCAAATATTGCTGGCTGGAGCAGTGGGGAGAGCATATCTTTTTTCTGGGTCATCATGTTATTGATCATTATTGGGATAAGTCCCCAATGCAGACCGAAAATAACACAAACTTGCCACAATGCGCCCATCAGGAGTCCGGCAATGACCGGGTTTAATTGATAGAAGAAGAGATATCCGGCAGCCAGGCCATTACTAAGCTCTGTTGCTACAGGGCCAATAACTAGAAAAGTTAAAGGAACGGTAATTAACAGGCACAGGAAAGGTGTGGCAAACAGTTTGACGGAGGAATGAAACCAGCTATTAAACTTCTTTTCCAGCAAGCAGCTAAACCATGCTGATAAGATAATGGGAATAACGGTTGAGCTATAATTAATGAAAGAGATAGGAATGCCAAGGAAATTGAGGTGAACAGCAGGAGTCGTTTGCGAAAGTTTAAATGCCTCGGTCATGGTGGGATAGGTTAAGGCGGCTCCGATCACCATAGTAATAAAAGGGTTGCCTCCGAACCGTTTACCTGCGGTATATCCTAATAAAATAGGCATGAAATAGAGCATGGCATCGCCGGTAGCGTATAAAATTTTATAGGTCCCGCTGTCTATGCTCATCCAATTGAACACGTCGGATAAAGCGAGAATACCTTTAATTAATCCGGCGGCGACCAATACACCTAATAGCGGGGTAAAAATACTGGAAATGATATCAATGGTGACATCAAGAATACGTTTTAAACCTTTTGCATTATCTTGTTTTATCCCTTGCGGTGACGTTACACTTTGTTTAACTTCGGTTTTTTCTGTATTATCTTGTAAGTATCTATTAATATCGTCGTAAACATCCCCTACGTGACTACCGATGACGACCTGATATTGCCCACCACTCTCTACTACGGTAATAATTCCCTTAGTCTGTTTGAGTAATTCGCTATTGGCCAGACTGCTATCTTTAAGTTTAAATCGTAAACGAGTAGCGCAATGGACCAGGCTAGATATATTCTCTTTCCCACCTATTGCGCTGACTATTTTCTTTGCCAGACTTTCGTATCTCATTAGACTTCCCCTTCATTTAATACGCTGAAAACAGCGAAAGACCGAATTTAAGGCAAAAAAAAACCTAACCCATCATCTATAATCGCCCTGGAATAAGGGGATCGTGACGTGATGGATTAGGTTTTGCCCGACGCCAGTCGCAACTAAGTCGGTAACAAGCCTATATCAGTTGGTTAAAAGCTAGTTATTCCTTGTGATACTTGCAAGTCATTAAATATAATTTTGGTAAAAATGTGATACTTATCATAAATACCTTGGGTAAGTTGGGTATGTTGCTGTGCCGTTGACTTTGTAAAAATAATGCCTTAGCCTGAAAGATAACATAATGAATATAGTGTACAGGAGTGTTACTGATAAGATCAGGCACAACCAGGTCACAAATATATTTCACCTATTTTATAGGCTTAGGTTGGAGCATATATACCCTAAAGATTTCAAGATGCATCGCGACGGCAAGGGAGTGAATCCCCGGGAGCATAGATAACTATGTGACCGGGGTGAGCGAGTGCAGCCAACAAAGAGGCAACTTGAAAGATGACGGATATAATAGTTTATCCTGTAAGGTATCTCTTTTGTTAACGATAGTAAAACTCATAAATAATAATGTTGTTCTTGCCATTGATGAGAATAATAATGAAGTTATTCTAATGGATAAGGGCATAGGTTTTAATAGAAAAAAAGGCGATAGGCTGAATGTTCAAGATGTTGCGAAAGTTTTCACTGTTGAAAAGAACGATAGAATTAATCAAATTATTGCGACTATTCCAGTCTCAGTTATAGAGCTAACCGAGAAAATTATCGCATTAGGGAAAGATCTTCTTGGCAAATCTCTCAACGATTCATTACTCATTACTTTGTCAGAGCATTTAAACTTTGCATTTGAGCGTGTGAGTAAAGGATATCAGATTGGTAATGTCTTACAATGGGAGATCCCTCATCTTTACCCGTTGGAATATGAAGTCGGTAAACAGGCACTTATCTATATTAATGGCCAGATTGAAAAACCATTACCGCCGATAGAAGCCTCATTGATTGCCTTGCATTTTGTCAATGCTCAATATGAAGGGCAAACGATGGGAGATACATTAAAATTAACGAATTTGATTAATAAAACGGTTAAGCTCATTCACTACTATTTTCATGTTAACCTTGATACAACCTCGGTAAATTACTCTCGTTTTATTACCCATTTGCGCTATTTCCTGATTAGACAAAATAAAAATGAGCATTCTTCTGCGATTGAGATGGATTTTTCTCTGCAAGAGTTGATAGAAGAAAAGTATTTCAAAAGCTACAACTGTGCAGTTAAGCTAATTAAATATCTGAGGGAGAAATATCAATGGAAAGTGCCCGATGATGAATTGATTTATTTAGTCATTCATATAGAACGGGTGGTTAATGATAGTTATAAGAGCAGGGAATTATAAGTAAGTGGAGCGTCAAAATAAGTGTCAATTGCTAATGGTATTAGGTGAGTATATTTATACCCGTTATCTTTCAAGTTGTCTCTTTGTTGGCTGCACTCACTCACCCCGGTCACATAGTTATCTATGCTCCCGGGGATTCGCTCACTTGCCGTCGCGATGCATCTTGAAATCCATAGGGTATATGTGATTTAGGCTTTTTTCAGGTAATAGATTAGAGGTGGAGGATAAAATGAGAGATGAAGATTTTGCAAAAGAGATCATTATATTTACTGGCGGACAAGAAAATATAAATAAAAGTTGGCATTGTGTTACCAGATTGCGTTTTAATATTATAGATGATAGTAAAGTAGATATTGTTGCGATCAGAAAAATGCAGGGGGTTATTGGGGCACATTTTCACAGCGGGCAATTACAAATAATTATTGGTAATAGAGTTGTTGAAATATTTAGTGAAATAATTAAGCAGTTAAAAGAAAATGAAGGAAATCATTATGGTCTAAAAAAGGGTTTCATTAGTCATATTCTTGACGTCATTTCAGGCATATTTGTTCCCGTATTGCCGGCAATTGTAGGGGCGGGTTTACTTAAAGGCGGGTTAATTTTTTTCTATATGATGGATTGGGTTTCAGAGCAGAGTAATGAGTATAAGTTATTATATATTCTTTCTGATACACCTCTCTATTTTTTGCCTGTTCTTTTGGCTTTTTCAGCAGCAAGAAAATTTAAAACAAATGAATTTATTGCAGCCACATTAGCGTGTATTTTAATTTATCCAACATTATCTCATCTTGTGAGCAGTTCTGGTGGCGGATATTTTAGTGTATTTGGTATTACTATTCCCGCTAATCATTATAGTTATACTGCCATTCCAATTATTTTAGGGGTTTGGTTGCTCAGTTATATTCATCGATGGGTAGATAGGTTTATTCCAACGGTATTGAAAATAATACTTACACCATTATTGGTCTTATTAATTTCCGCACCTATTTTATTGATTATTGCTGCACCGTTGGGAAATACAATTGGTTTGTATCTTGAAAAGTGGCTTTTAATATTATTTTCCGTGGCTGGACCGTTTGCGGGATTATTGTTAGGTGGATTGATACCTATTTTAGTTATTACTGGGATGCATTATGCCTTTTTGCCAAGTGTTTTTGCTAACTTTAAGTCTCTTGGATACGATTTTATGTTATTACCTATCAGTTTTGCGAGTAATATTGCACAAGCTGGTGCGACATTAGCCGTCGCAATTAAAATTAAAGATAGGCAAATGAAATCATTAGCTTATTCATCTTCATTCTCTGCTTTTTTAGGTGTAACTGAACCTGCAATGTATGGCGTTACGCTTAAATTAAGAAAACCTTTTTATGCTGCATTAATGAGTGGAGCCGTTGGTGGCGCTATTATAGGTATTTTCTCTGTGAAAATATTTGCTTTTAGTGTACCGGGCTTGGTGTCATTACCTTTTTATATACAAAAAGATAGCAATAACTTTATTTTTATTTTGCTTGGCATTTTTAGTAGTTTCTTAGTGGCATTTATATCCACTTTATTAATGAAATTAGAATCTAATGTTGATTCTATAGTATTAATAAAGCCACGCTTTTCAAAAAAGAAGAAAATCATATTACGTTCTCCGATGACCGGCACAACAGAATCTCTCTCAAGAGTACCTGATGATACTTTTTCTGAAAAAATTATTGGTGATGGTATTGCTATTATTCCTACCGAAGGTGTGGTTAAATCGCCTTTTAATGGCAAGGTTTCAATGATTACTCCGACTGGACATGCTATTGGTTTAATTTCCGATCAAGGAGTAGAGTTATTAATTCATATTGGTATTGAAACGGTAGGTTTGCAAGGTGCAGGATTTAATTTACAAATTATAGAAGGGCAGAGAGTGGTTGCCGGTGAGGTATTAGTTAATTTTGATCTGGAATTTCTTCAAGAGAATAAAATTCAGATTATATCGCCAATTATCGTCACTAATAGTGAGGAATATCACTCAATAATGCCGACTAAAAGAAGAAGAGTTATTGGATGTAAAGATGATTTGTTGGTTATTAATCGATGTTGATTTGTTTTCCAAGTAATTAGTGTATGTTGATAATATTCTTAATGCTTTTTTTATTTAAAGATTGCGATATGACCAGTTTTAATACCTGTTAATTATTCATGCTGTTTTCTCGTTATTATTGTCTTATTTTATCTTTTCTGTCGAATTCTTAGAAATTATCTAGCTATATAAATTCTGAAAAAATATATTTTTCATAATATTAAGTCATATTGAATACTAATATTTGAGGTGAAAAATTAAACGATCTACATTGCAATTAACCCTAAAAGGGCTACTTTTTATTGTGTAATAATATAAGGTAGCGGAATGGCCGCAGCCTGACATCCCTAAAAAGGAAGAACGACGAGCACTACTAAAATGACTACTGCTGAATTCGAAAAAATCCACGCTGAAATAGCAAAATTAATGGCAGAAACGACAAAGATAAATCGTGAAGCGATATGGTATCCGATTGTTGTTGCTTCTACTCTTATTGGTGCAGTAGCGACTATCACAACTCTATTGCTCAAATTCATTTAATTAATTGGCCCCGTAAGGGGCTTTGTTCTGGAATACTTATGCGACTGATCGGCAATTATTCTCCTCCTACTACAGAAGATCTCATTAAACTCAAAGAAGAATTAGGTTTCACGGGAGAACAAATGGCCGATTTAGCGGGAGTTTCCGGTAACAATCAATGGAGAAAATACACGGGTGGGAAAATACCACGTGTTATTTCTCTGCACATTCTATTCTATACCCTATGGATTTCAAGATGCATCGCGACGGCAAGGGAGCGAATCCCCGGGAGCATAGGTAACTATGTGACCGGGGTGAGTGAGCGCAGCCAACAAAGAGGCAACTTGAAAGATAACAGGTATATATAGCAACACAGTTAACACTATCATAAGATGATTTAAACCGCATTTTGGCTAAGATGCGGGAAATTGGTGCTAATGTAAGATAAATAGGCACGCTCCACTTAACGATTTCCTCTGATTGATAATCTATTTTATTGAGATGTAGATCATCAATAGATCGGTTATAGCGAATTATTCTGGTCATAAAATCGATTTTTTTCGAAACCATAGCTAGAGTACCATTTAAGTCCGATCAGTTTCAGAGGTTAATCATCGTGACAGCAATTATTCGTCAATTCCTGAAATTAGAAGCGGCTGGAGGGCTTCTTCTTATCATCACTGCCATTATTGCGTTGATAATGGCAAACTCGCCATTACAGGGTATTTATCAGCAATTTCTTAATATTTCGGTGGCAGTACAATTCGCTGCACTGGAGATCAATAAGCCTTTGTTGTTGTGGATTAATGACGGCTTGATGGCGGTCTTCTTTTTGATTGTTGGTTTGGAAGTAAAACGGGAACTGTTGGAAGGCTCTTTGGCAGGGCGTGATAAGGCACTATTTCCGGTGATAGCGGCGATAGGTGGTATGGTCGCTCCGGCACTAATATATCTACTCTTTAATGGCAATGATGAGTTTACCCGTCAGGGTTGGGCTATTCCTGCGGCAACCGATATTGCTTTTGCCTTGGGTGTGATGGCGCTATTGTCTAAGCGAGTACCAACAGAACTCAAGGTTTTCTTGTTGGCACTTGCGATTATTGATGATCTGGGCGTTATCGTGATTATCGCTCTGTTTTATACCAAAACGGTTTCTCTTGTGGCGCTTGGATTGTCAGCGGCAATGATTGCTTTGCTGGTTTGGATGAATTGGCGCGGTGTCGAAAAAACATCGGCTTATTTGGCTGTTGGCGCTATCCTTTGGGTTTGCATCTTGAAATCGGGTGTTCATGCAACACTCGCCGGCGTCATTGTTGGTTTTCTGATTCCTCTGCGTGGCCAGAATGGTCATTCACCATCTGAATTACTTGAGCACGGTTTGCATCCTTGGGTGGCGTATCTTATTTTGCCATTATTTGCATTTGCCAATGCAGGTGTAGCCCTGAATGGCGTTACGTTAAATGGTTTGACCGATATATTGCCGTTAGGTATTGCTGTGGCTCTGTTTCTTGGTAAACCATTGGGCATTTTTCTTTTTAGCTATATTTCTATTCAGATCGGATTTGCTAAATTGCCACAGCAGATTAATCTTAAACAGATATTTGCGGTTTCTGTTCTTTGTGGAATTGGCTTTACTATGTCTATCTTTATTTCAGGATTGGCTTTTGAAGGGGTGGATGAATCTTTCAGTGTCTATTCCCGTCTTGGCATTCTGATGGGTTCAACCATCGCTGCGTTTATGGGGTATGGCTTGTTACGAATGGTCTTACCAAAGAAAAAGTGATGGCAGAGTGGTGATAAATTCATTAATTTAGCCAAATGAAGTTCTACATTTTAGAGAAAATTTCTGGACTGACTCATCATTTTTGTATTTGCGGTACAACAACTAGAATTGTATCGCGGATGCTTTATGTAGTGGAAAAACAGAAAATCACCGGGAGACGGTGGATTAGTAATGTATGGCTGGCGTTGTCTACCAGACGAAGGCGATACATAAGGAAAAAAGTATGCGGGTGTCACATCTGAATTTTAATCATCTCTATTATTTCTGGCATGTTTGCAAGGAAGGATCTGTGGTTGGGGCGGCAGAAGCGCTTTATCTAACACCTCAAACGATCACAGGACAGATAAAAGCGCTGGAGGAGCGTCTGGGAGGGAAACTGTTCAAACGTCAGGGCAGGGGATTAGTGCCATCAGAGCTAGGGCAGCTTATTTTCCGCTATGCGGATAAGATGTTTATGCTGAGCCAGGAGATGTTGGATATTGTTAACTACAGCCGTGAATCTAATCTTTTATTTGATGTTGGTGTTGCTGATGCACTGTCCAAACGTCTGGTTAGCCAGGTATTGAAAACGGCGGTTGTGGAACATGAACAGATTCATCTACGTTGTTTTGAATCAACCCATGAATTGTTGCTGGAACAACTCAGCCAGCACAAACTCGATATGATATTGTCTGATTGCCCGGTGGATTCTTCCCAACAGGAAGGGCTGTTCTCGGTAAAACTGGGTGAATGTGATGTGAGTTTCTTCTGCCGACAACCTATCCCGGAAAAACCTTTCCCGGAGTGTTTGGAGGAACGTCGCTTATTGGTTCCAGGGCGTCGCTCTATGTTGGGGCGTAAGTTGTTGACTTGGATACGTAATAAAAATCTTCAGGTTGAAGTACTAGGTGAGTTTGATGATGCTGCGTTAATGAAAGCGTTTGGTATGTATCATAATGCGATTTTCGTGGCGCCATCTTTGTATACCAATGATATTTTTATAGATAATGATATTGCCGAGATTGGTCGGTTAGATGCTGTGCAGGAAGAGTATTATGTGATTTTTGCTGAACGAATGATTCAACACCCGGCTGTTCAAAGGGTATGTAATAAAGATTTTTCTGCGTTGTTTAATGTGCTATCTAAGAAGCGTACTTAAAAATAATTGATAGTCACTGTTAACACAAAAAAACCGGCGCAGGCCGGTTTTTCAGTAACCCAACCGCAAATTATTGCATTGCGTTGATTTGCGCCGTCAGATTAGATTTATGACGTGCTGCTTTGTTTTTGTGGATCAGACCCTTACAGGCGTGACGATCAACAATAGGTTGCATGTCATGAAATGCTTTCTGCGCAGCTTCTTTATCGCCGGTAGCGATAGCAGCATATACCTTCTTGATAAAGGTACGCACCATAGAACGACGACTAGCGTTATGCTTACGACGTTTTTCAGACTGTATGGCGCGTTTCTTAGCTGATTTGATATTAGCCAAGGTCCAACTCCCAAATATATTCTATCAAGGACAATTCAAAGGCCGAGGAATATGCCTGTTCAACCTTCTTTTGTCAATGGATTTGTGCAAATAAGCGCCGTTGTACCGCGGCAACTTGTTTCGTTGTGATGGCGCAGGATTTTATCAGCTTACTTAGTGGGAATACAGTCTTTCACAATAAAAATCTCATTGAATAGTCCAGATAGAAATAAAATGAATATTTTTCGGGATTCCTGCTCGTTTTTGTTGTATGAATCAGGGCTATTGATTTAAATCATCTTATGATGGTGGGTTAACCTTGAGCTTTGTACAAGGTATAATTTGGCAATTTCCAGGGTATTGAGCCAGCTATGGAGCTAATTCGCGGTATACGTAATATCCGGACATGTCACCGCGGTTGCGTGTTGACGATTGGTAATTTTGATGGTGTCCACAGAGGTCATCAGGCACTACTGAAACACTTAAAACACGAAGGGCAGCGTCTGGGATTACCAGTAATGGTCATGATTTTTGAGCCACAACCTTTGGAGTTTTTTGCTAAGGGTCATGCGCCTGCGCGTCTGACGAGATTGAGGGATAAAGCCAAATATCTCGCCCAATGTGGAGTGGATTATTTATTATGTGTGAAATTTGATAGAAATTTTGCGGCAAATACGCCAGAAGCCTTTGTTTCACGGTTGCTGGTGGAAAAATTGGGTGTTAAGTTTCTCGCTGTAGGAGACGACTTTCGTTTTGGTCAATCTCGCAGTGGTGATTTTGCCTTTTTGCAGCGAGCCGGTGAGTCATACGGCTTTGATGTGACCAGCAGTGAAAGTTTTTGTGATGATGGTTTACGGATTAGCAGTACAGCTATCCGTCAAGCACTGCAAAATGATGATTTGGTATTAGCCGAAACATTATTGGGACATCCATACAGCATTTGTGGTCGGGTCGTTCATGGTAAGCGACTAGGGAGCACTATTGGTTTTCCAACAGCAAATTTGCCGTTAAAACGATTAGTGGTTCCGGTACACGGCGTTTATGTTGTTGAAGTTTATGGTTTAGGAGACCAGCCTTTACCGGGTGTTGCCAATATTGGTACACGTCCAACAGTCTCTGGTCAGGGTCAACAACTTGAAGTACATCTAATTGATACCCAAATGGATCTCTATGGGCGTTATATTGATGTGGTGTTACGTAAAAAATTGCGTAATGAACAGCGGTTTGCTTCCCTTGATGCACTCAAGCAGCAAATTGCGAATGATTTGGTTGCTGCGAAGGAATTTTTTAAGCAGCTACCTGTGTCATGTATCTAGCGGAAAATTGGAATTGAGAATCGAATGAGTGACTATAAAAACACCCTGAATCTGCCAGAAACAGGGTTTCCAATGCGCGGAGATTTAGCAAAGCGCGAACCAAATATGTTAAAACGTTGGTACAAAGATGAGTTGTATCAGGTAATTCGTAAAGCAAAAGCCGGTAAAAAAACATTTATTCTGCATGACGGCCCTCCTTACGCGAATGGCAGTATTCATATTGGTCACTCAGTCAATAAGATTCTCAAAGATATTATTATTAAATCCAAAGGAATGGCGGGATATGATTCGCCGTATATTCCTGGTTGGGATTGCCACGGTTTGCCTATTGAGCTTAAGGTTGAGCAGATTATTGGTAAACCGGGGGAAAAATTTTCCGCCGCTGAATTTCGTGCCGAGTGCCGCAAATATGCCAAAGAGCAAATTGAAGGTCAGAAGAAAGACTTTATCCGTTTGGGCATATTAGGTGACTGGGAACGGCCATATTTGACGATGGACTTTAAGACAGAAGCCGACATTATTCGTGCATTGAGCCGTATTATCGCTAATGGTCATTTGTTGAAAGGTGCCAAGCCTGTTCATTGGTGTACTGATTGTCGTTCATCACTGGCCGAAGCAGAAGTTGAGTATTACGACAAAACTTCGCCATCAATTGACGTGCGTTTTAATGCGGTTGATGCAGTTGCCGTTTGTGAGAAATTTGGTGTGCAGGCACCAGAACAACCGGTCTCTCTGGTTATCTGGACAACCACGCCGTGGACGTTGCCGGCTAACCGGGCGATCGCTTTGCATGCTGAATTTAACTATCAATTAGTACAGATTGAGGGTGAATGCCTGATCCTGGCTGCTGATTTGGTAGAAAGTGTGATGCAGCGTGCAGGTATAACTTCGTGGACAGTGCTAGGGCATTGTGCGGGTTCCGCGTTGGAGCTATTGCGCTTTAAACATCCATTTATGGGTTTTGATTCACCGGTAGTACTGGGTGATCACGTGACTTTGGATGCGGGTACCGGTGCTGTGCATACGGCCCCAGGTCACGGCCCGGACGACTTTGTTCTCGGTCAGAAATATGGTTTGGAAGTTGCAAATCCGGTTGGCCCTAATGGTTGTTATCTACCCGGAACTTATCCTTCTCTGGATGGCATGTTTGTCTTTAAGGCGAATGATGTTGTGCTGAATATCCTGAGTGAAAACAATGCATTGTTGCATTTGGAAAAATTACAGCATAGTTATCCCTGCTGCTGGCGTCACAAGACGCCTATCATTTTCCGCGCCACGCCGCAGTGGTTTGTCAGCATGGATCAAAATGGTCTGCGTAAACAATCGTTGCAAGAGATCAAAGGGGTTCAGTGGATACCGGGTTGGGGTCAGGCCCGTATTGAGGCAATGGTTGAAAACCGTCCTGACTGGTGTATTTCACGTCAACGCACTTGGGGCACGCCGATGTCTCTTTTTGTCCATAAAGAGACGGAAGAGCTTCATCCACGTACTATCGAATTGATGGAAGAAGTTGCAAAACGTGTTGAAGTTGACGGTATTCAGGCGTGGTGGGATCTGGAGCCAGCCGAACTGTTAGGTGATGATGCGGCTAACTATGTCAAAATTTTTGATACGTTGGATGTTTGGTTCGATTCGGGATCAACTCACGCATCGGTGGTTGATGCCCGCCCTGAATTCCAGGGTAATGCTGCGGATATCTATCTTGAAGGTTCAGATCAGCACCGTGGCTGGTTTATGTCTTCCCTGATGATCTCAACGGCAATAAAAGGTAAAGCACCTTATCGTCAGGTGTTAACGCATGGTTTCACTGTCGATGGTCAGGGCCGTAAGATGTCTAAATCTATCGGTAATACCATCAGTCCGCAGGATGTCATGGATAAATTAGGGGCAGATATTCTGCGTCTATGGGTTGCTTCTACCGATTATACCGGCGAAATTGCGGTATCCGATGAGATCTTGAAACGCTCTGCTGATGCATATCGTCGTATCCGTAACACGGCGCGTTTCTTGTTGGCAAACCTGAATGGTTTCGATCCTGAACAACATAGCGTTAAACCAGAAGAGATGGCGGTGCTGGATCGTTGGGCTGTGGGGTGTGCTCAAGCGGCACAGGCGGACATTGCCAAATGTTACGATAAATATGATTTCCACACTGTTGTTCAACGTATGATGCAATTCTGTTCCGTGGAGATGGGATCGTTCTATCTCGATATCATTAAAGACCGTCAATACACTGCTAAGAGCGATAGTTTGGCTCGTCGCAGTTGTCAGACTGCGCTGTATCATATTGCGGAAGCATTGGTTCGCTGGATGGCACCTATCCTCTCCTTTACTGCTGATGAAGTTTGGAATGAGTTGCCTGGCAAACGTGCTCAATATGTATTTACCGAAGAGTGGTACGGCGGTTTGTTTGGTCTGGCGGCAGGCGAACTAATGAACGATGCTTTCTGGGCTGATTTGTTGGCTGTGCGTGGTGAGGTTAACAAAGTGCTGGAGCAGGCACGCGCAGACAAACATATCCGTAGTTCACTGGAAGCCGCGGTGACGCTGTACGCCGATAATGAATTGGCGGACAAACTGAATAGCCTCGGAGATGAATTGCGTTTTGTTCTGCTAACATCTCAGGTTGTTGTTGCAGATTATGAGCAGGCTGGTGAAGATGCGCAACAAAGCGAAATCGGTAGTCTGAAAATTGCTTTCCGCAAGGCGGATGGCGAAAAATGTCCTCGTTGCTGGCATTACGCTAAAGATGTGGGATTGGTGGCGGAACATGCAGAACTTTGTGGCCGCTGTGTAACTAATGTTGCCGGTAACGGCGAAGAGCGTAAGTTTGCCTGATGAATAAACCCATTTGCTCCACCGGCCTTCGCTGGCTTTGGTTAGTTGTTGTGGTATTGATTTTGGATCTGGGGAGTAAGCAGTTAGTGTTGCAACACTTTCATCTGTATGAATCCGTTCCATTGATACCTTATTTTAATCTGACTTATGCCCAGAATTTTGGGGCGGCTTTCAGTTTCCTTGCAGAGAAAGATGGTTGGCAGCGTTGGTTCTTTGCATTCATTGCCGTTGCTATTTCAGTTGTCCTGATGGTGATGATGTATCGTGCCAGCGCAAAGAAGAAACTGAGTAATATCGCTTATGCCCTGATTATTGGTGGAGCACTGGGTAATCTGTTTGACCGGTTGGTTCATGGCTTTGTCATCGATTTTATTGATTTTTATGTCGGTGATTGGCACTTTCCAACTTTTAATATCGCCGATATGGCGATATGTATCGGGGCGGGATTGGTTATCATTGATAGCTTTCTAAGCCCGGATGAAAAGACCATCAAAGTGGGATAAGTAATATGTCAAACCAGGTGCAGGCGGATAGTGCAGTTTTACTGCACTTCATTTTAAAACTGCAAGATGGCTCTATTGCCGACTCCACTTACACTCAGGGCAAACCTGCATTATTTCGTTTAGGTGATGGAACCCTTTCTTCACCTTTGGAACAGCAGCTCACTGGGCTAAAAGACGGAGATAAACATACCTTTACTCTGGCGGGTGAGAATGTATTTGGTAAACCAAATCCTGATCTGATCCAATATTTTACTCCGCGTGATTTTGCCGCAACGGGTATTCCTGAAATTGGCACTATAATGTTATTTACGGCAATGAATGGCAGTGAAATGCCGGGCATAGTCAAAGCGGTAACAGAGGAATCTGTGACTGTTGATTTCAATCACCCGTTAGCTGATCAGAACGTCACGTTTGAAATTGAAGTGGTGGAAATTGATCCACAATTGGAGGAAAACCATGCAGATATTGCTGGCTAACCCCCGCGGTTTTTGTGCTGGTGTTGACCGTGCTATCAGTATTGTAGAACGCGCACTGGAATTATATGGTGCGCCGATCTACGTTCGTCATGAAGTGGTGCATAACCGTTATGTTGTAGATAACCTGCGCAAGCGGGGGGCTATCTTTATTGAAGAAATTTCAGAAGTACCGGATGATGCGATTCTGATTTTTTCGGCGCACGGTGTTTCACAGGCTATTCGTGCTGAAGCGCGTTCTCGCAATTTGACAATGTTGTTCGATGCGACTTGCCCTCTAGTGACTAAAGTCCATATGGAGGTAGCAAGAGCTAGCCGCAAGGGCAAAGAAGCTATTCTGATTGGTCACGCTGGACATCCCGAAGTTGAAGGTACAATGGGTCAGTACAACAATGCGGAAGGTGGAATGTATCTGGTTGAATCTCCGGCAGATGTATGGAACTTGAAAGTCAAAGATGAAGACAATTTGTGTTTTATGACTCAAACCACATTATCTGTTGATGATACTTCAGAAGTGATTGATGCACTTAATGCACGATTCCCAAACATCGTTGGTCCCCGTAAAGATGATATCTGCTATGCGACGACTAACCGCCAGGAAGCGGTACGGGATCTGGCGTCTGACGCCGATGTTGTCTTGGTTGTAGGTTCGAAGAATTCATCTAACTCTAATCGCCTTGCTGAGTTAGCTCAGCGGGTTGGTAAACCTGCTTACCTGATAGATTCTGCTGAGGATATTAAAGAAGAGTGGATTACTGGCATCTCTTTGGTTGGCGTAACCGCGGGCGCTTCGGCACCGGATATTTTAGTTCAGCAAGTTATTGAACGCCTGAAATCTCTTGGTGCTGATTCCGTCCAAGAATTACATGGTAGAGAAGAAAATATTGTATTTGAAGTGCCAAAAGAGTTACGTGTTGAAGTTAAAGAAATTAGCTAACCCGAATTCCGTTTAAGCCGTCACTGGGAAATCTTCTTCTGAGTAGAAAACTTTCAGTGATGGCTTCTTCCATTTGAGGCAGTATGCAATCACCCCATCTAACACGGTCAACAGAAATCCTTTTATACTTCGGTGACGCGAATGCTCTATCTGAGGAAGGGTTTTTAATTGCCCATTAATCGGTTGAGCAGACCGTAGGAACTGCTCCCACAGTCTCTCGCAGAACGGTACGTGAGTCTCTCGACTCATACCGCTCCCATCAAGTAAATCGTCCAAAGCAAGCCAGATAAAAGGAGCTCCAACTATGTCATCACCTACCGTAAAAATCCTGCGTATGCCTGACAGTTGTCAACAAACTAGGTATCGCTCGCTCGACCATTTACGATTGGATCAACCCGAAGTCACTGCGTTATGACAATACATTCCCTAAGCAGCGCCAGCTAGGAAAGTAATCCGTCGGTTGGCTCGAATCAGAACTGGATTAGTGGCTTCTCCAACGTGAAACACTAGCCCCTTGAGTCATTCATCTACAACGTGCCGGAGGTTTTATCTCCGGCAAAAAACATTTATCACTGACCTTTCTTATAATTATCCGAGTTGATACCAGAGCAAATCAAGATTGCTTGTAAGCTTTGAGCAAAGATTCCGGAATAAACGTCAGATTGCCTCTTGCCCTTGAGCAGGCCACATATAGTTTATTGCGTGTCTCCGCATTGATATCCCGAAAACTTCCCTTTTTCCAAGCTCTTACATTAGCGGGATTAAGGACTACACATACATCATGATAGTGGTCTACTCCCTTCGATGCTCCCCAATTTTGGGAGTGGCAGGAATACTTGTGGTGTTCCCTGTAAAACAGCTTCACCGTTTCCGGATCCCGGTAGAGAGCAAGTACAGCTTCCGGGTTATCCTCGTATCTAATGACACTTTCCCGGCGATCATAAGCTTCGATTTCGATACCAATCTTTTCCGTAATAAAATCGCAAACACTTTTGCTACATCTGCGGCTCTTTTTGAGACTGTCGGTATCGACGAGCAATTTAGCCTTTTTAAATTTAGCCTCGTAGACCGTGTAATCTTTGTGAAGACTAGCGTTCACATTACCATCTCGGCTTGTGTCGAATGTGTGTTGGAAAAAATCGCCAACAAAGGAGACATTTAACTCAGCGGCACTTATGGCTAGCAGAAGGTTAAAATCATGCCCAGCAAAGTCCTGAACCTCATCCACGAAGAAAGCATCAAAATACTTCTCCATACGCGCTATGATCGCACCAACCAGATGAGATTGCTCGATGAATTTGGCAAGACGGTTGGCGTAAACCTGACGATTGGTTGACACGTAACGCCGGTCGTCAGTCAATGCATACCGTGGGTATGCCAAGGGAAGTTTGAATGTGATACCTATGGTATTCTTATCCGATCGTAGAAATGGCCGGTAGCAAAAACCGTGTAAAAATTTGAAATACGTGTAGAGAGTAATATTTGCTGGAAAGTAACCGAATCGATTTATAATTTTTCCACGCAAATTGCTGTAGTTAGACTCTGTATAAGTAACGATAAGAAAGCGCTTCTCCTCATCAAGGCTGGCAACAAGACGGGATGTCTTACCCGATCCGGCAACGGCAAATACTACTCTCTTATCCATGTGATTGCCTGCTGAATGTAATTTGGCGCGACAAGTTCGGTTCCCTTTTGTTCGAGCAATTCGAATGCAGCTTCCGTCTTGTTTTTTAACATATATTCTTCTACGGTAAGCTTTTTTCGACCTGCTGCGAACTGACCTTCACAAATGGTCGTATTATCTTGGTATATGCAAACCTCGAAAGTGTACCGAGCATCGTCAGCGTCTGCGAAAATCTGCACAGAATCTGAAATGAGGTCAGCATAGTTAGTAACACAATTGCTTTTGTAGTCCCCGTCATTGTCACGGATAGCCGCAACCTTGATGCCAAGCAACTTGGCTAGCTCAAGATAACGCTTGAAACTTGTTCCATCGACAGAGATTACATAGATACCATCGGTATCAGTACTTGCACCTCCAGTGCAGTTTTTATAGAGGGCATCCATGAGGATAAACTCAGCATCTCCCTCCACAAGGATAGCCTTCTTACACAACGCAAGTTCCAGCACATTGTTGTCGGGAGCCTTCATGAAGAAATTGGCTGTGCTCTGACTGAGATCTTTGAGAGAAGTTGGTTGGGACAAGTTTTCTTCGCTCAATATTAGTACTTTCTTGAGGTTCAACCGAGTTGCAATCAAACTACTATGAGTAGCGATGAAAAGCTGCTTTTTGACCGAACCCCGGATGCGATCAATAAGCTTATGCATATGGACATGGCTAAGATGATTCTCCGGCTCTTCGAGAAGGAGGATATCAAGTACGTGTTCGCGATTGCGCAAGGCAAATTCCGTCTTGATAAAGCATTGGCGACCTTTCCCCTTACTATCGATCGGGATATCGCCTTCAGTAATAATAATATCCGTTTCGACACTCGCTTTTGGGCTTGTCCGAACATCGAATTTGTAGATGTCCAATGCATCATTCATCGTTTTGAAAACTACTCTCTTAAACTCAGACTTAGCTTTACGGTACTCAAAACTGTGATGATTACGCTCTACAACAGACGCATGAGTGGTATACATGGTGCGGGTATACTCACGAGTGGCATACTCGCTATTGATCTGAGAACTATCTATGAGTAAGTGCTGGAGCGGCTTTTTATATGGAAGGATAGTCTCGTCCGTGAAGGTTAGAAAACGGATGCTATAGTACTCAAAAGGAAAGTTATCGTGCCTCTCAGCTAAAATCGTCTGAATTTCTTGTGTGTATTTATCAACAGGCTTGCATACCAACTTGATGCCTAAGTGATCTATGCTCTTGCTGTTATTACGGCCATCTAGTTCGTGGTGACCTTCAATCCCATCTAGGTATACCTCTATCAGCAGCTCAGGTAGTTCGACGATTTTTCTCTCACCTTTCAGGAATTCCGAGATACATTCCATATTGAAAAGGGTTTCAAGACCGAGCGATTCTACCTTACTTCGACTGGCGTTGAGCGCGATATCAATTGCCTGGAGCACCGAACTTTTGCCAGCTTCATTGCCGCCAACCAGAATATTTAATTCAGGATCGAATTCTAATTCAAGATTTTTAAATCGTTTGAAGTTTTTCAGAACCAATCTGCGTATTATTGCCACCAGATTTCCTTCCTATGCGAAATTTTGATTTACCCTAAATAAGAGATATCCCCATCAATCTCTTGAAAGAAGTTTCACAATCCACTTTGGCTCATCGATCATAAGGGATTTATCGATCTCAATATTTGAGATACGTTCGTTATATGTACGTATCAAATGAGCAACTCCCTTGCGTATTCTATCACTTTCATAGATAGCAATTTCTTCAATATTAGTACCAATGAAAATTTCTGCTGCTTGAACGGAGATTTGGTCAGACATGCCAACGTTTTCAGCCATTTGACGAGCAGCCAATACCTTACTTTCCAGCGTCAGTATTACAGGTCGGTAACCAGCTCTCTTGTTTTCAACGCAGCGAGAAACAAGCTTTTCCATAGGGGCTGTAGTGACATGAAATGCTGTCGTTCCAACTTGAAAATCACCTTCCCGATCGGTTTGCATATCTGCTGCATTAGCTCGGTCGAGGCCGATCTTAATTTCTGGAAAACGCAATTGTAATTTCGCACCAATTAGATGTTGGAGAACAACCCCGGTAGGCTTATCAGAACGTTCAGCCGCTGCATCCAGAATATCAGAAATGATCGATGATACTGGTTTGGTGGTTTCAATATCGACCGTAATTCTTTGTTTATCGAAATAATCAATGCGAACACAGTTTGTGAAGAAATCTTCAAGCAACAAAGAGAGATGATTAGTGTTCAACGTAGCTCCAGAAGAGCGATTGATGCCATTCATAGCGTCGCGAAATGAAACCGCTAAGTGGATCGTTCCTCTCGATGTTCTCCCACCCTCTCGTGTAAATAGGCGGGTCTCGCCATGCTGTTCAAGAATCTTGGCGATAGTGTTGCCACTCAAACCACGAACCTGGCTCCTACCCTCGCTGTAAAGTCGGCCATCATCGATGGGAAAACCATCAGCGATCATGCGTGAAACCACAAGCCCCACGTTCATGACATTGGTATTTATGGAGCCATTTTGTGCCCGCTGGCTTTCATACCACGCTTTAGCTGCATTCAAATACTGCTCAATAAGAGTATCTTTCTCACCCATTTATTATTTTTCCATCGAACATCTGAATACTAACCAGGTGTGGAATGAGCATGTGCTTGGCGATCCATCCGACAACAGGTACAGCAACGGCATCACCAAACCCATAATGAACTTGTGAATCGCGCATATTATCAAGAGAATACCAACCGGCCCCCATCAGACGTGCATATTCTAGTCCAGTCATCCACCTGATTTTCACACTGCCGCCGCCCATAATTACTACCGCTTGCTTTGATGAACCACCACGCGCGGTACGTAAACAACCAGAGACATCTTCGGCTCGCATTTCCCATACAGGAATTCCGTTCCGGGTACGACGATAAGCTGTTCGGGCAGTCATGTTTGGTAATTCGATAAATGCTTCCAACCGTTCTCGTTGGACTGGAGCCATTGAGTCTACAAATCGTTTAACCCGATCGCCTCCCCACCATCTGGGGTCATTATGCGGCATTTGTTCTATTTCACGGGTTAAACCTTCGCTGAGTAAATCTGGCGCTTTTGGTAGCGGCATCATGAAAGTACGAATTTCAGCGTCTTCATGAAGCCAGGCAAGCCAATCAGGGCGTAAGCAAGTATCTTGCTCCCCGCCGTCAATAGGATACTGAGCGCCAATTAGGAATAAACGTGGGCGTGATTGCGGGATAAAGCGGCGAGCATCTAGAGTAATGGCATCTACAGCATAACCTAGTGAATTGAACTCCTTGGCTGCCGCACGCAAATCTTCACGATTATGAGATGAAGCAAGGCCAGTCACATTCTCCAGGGCTATAACTTTAGGTTTTCGCTCTTTCATCTCTGCTATCAGACGAGTAAACCCAAAAAAAGCAGATGATTCACGTCCACCACGTAAACCAGCCCTTTTTCCTGCAAGGCTGAGATCTGTACACGGTGAAGAGGACCATGCAACATCTACAGTTGGTAGATCATCGCCACAAAGCGAATGCACATCAGCCAGCAAAAGCTCGTTGCCTCCCCACTGGCCTTCGTACATAGCCTTTTTATTAATGTCGTAGTCATTAGCCCAAAGAGTTTTTATACCAGCGAGTTCCAAACCTGCCCTTGCCAGGCCGATACCAGCAAAAAACTCTAAAGCTGTCCAATCGTGTTGACGGCGAAGCGGCACTACATTCACTTGGTTCCTCCTTCAATTCGTCCCGTATCATCCCATAAACAGGTTCATTAGTCACATACAGGACAAAGGTTGCTTCAGCTTTTGATTAAACGCTTCCTCCCGCGCTTCTGCTTCCCTTACTTCATTCATTCAACAGTTCAGTAGAGCTGTCAGTTTATTGATAAAGTGCTGGTTTTTTTATCCGGCCCGTTGTTTTAATTAACCTGAATACTGGTTAAGCCGTCACTAACATATTCATTTCTGAGCGGGAAATATTCAGTGACGGTTTGTTCTCTTTGAGACAATAAGCGATGAGTCCACCCAACACATTCAACATTAATACCTGTACACTATGATGCCGTGAATGCTCTATCTGAGAAATATTCTTTAACTGATCATTTGATGGTTTATATGATGAAACGCTTTGATAACATCACCGTATCCCACACTGAGAGCGCTTTTGCCTTCATGTGCGCTGACGATTTCCTTCCCCAATACCCTGTTGTTTCTAGGATGGAATGAACACACGGCAAAAATCATCGACACCGCAGAAGAGTTCAACTAATTTATTCATGCTTGTTCCTCATGCGTTCTTTTTTTTCTTGGTCGAAAATTTTGATCTTGGAACAGGCATTTAGTTCCATTTTTTATCTAGAGTTCAGGTTAGTTAAATAATCTGAAATGTTGTGCCAGATAAAAGTAAAGTAGTATATCCGCTCTTTATTTAAGGCATTCATCTGACTGATCATCGTGTTAAATCAGGAAAGGGACTAACTTCATAGTGAGGGCTTATGGCTGATACAGATATTCGTGTTGCTATTGTTGGCGCTGGTGGGCGTATGGGACGTCAGTTGATTCAGGCCATATATCAATTAGATGGTGTTGCTCTTGGTGCAGCTTTGGAGCGCTCCGGTTCTTCTCTGATTGGCGCAGATGCCGGAGAGTTGGCGGGTATTGGTCATAACGGTGTGACTGTTTGTGATGACCTGACAAGTATCGTTGATGATTTTGATATCCTTATTGATTTTACCCGTCCAGAAGGAACGTTGACTCATCTTGAAATTTGTCGCCAGAACGGTAAAGCGATAGTGATCGGTACAACTGGCTTTGATGAGGCGGGTAAACAGGCAATTAAACAGGCTTCTGCTGATATCCCGATTGTATTTGCCGCGAATTTCAGTGTTGGTGTGAATCTGGTGCTTAAATTATTGGAAAAAGCAGCGAAAGTGATGGGCGAGTATAGTGATATTGAAATTATCGAAGCGCATCACCGCCATAAAGTAGATGCACCATCAGGAACAGCTTTAGCAATGGGGGAATCTATTGCTCATGCTTTGGGGCGGGATCTTAAAGCGTGTGCTGTCTATGCCCGTGAAGGTTATACCGGTGAACGTGATCCGAAAAGTATTGGTTTTGCGACTATCCGTGCCGGGGATATCGTGGGTGAGCATACCGCTATGTTTGCCGATATTGGGGAGAGAGTAGAGATAACTCATAAGGCTTCCAGTCGGATGACGTTTGCAAATGGCGCGGTAAAGGCTGCTCTATGGTTAAGTGGTAAAAATAGTGGTCTTTTTGATATGAAAGATGTGCTAAATCTCGATTTACTTTAAAAATTTATTTTTTTTAACTTATTGATATCGCATAATTAAATGTTTTATTATGCGATTTTTAATTTATTTGTTTAATTCTATTGTTTTTTGGTTTATTTTTTCTATTTTTGTCTTGTTTATAACCTTAATTTTCTGCTTTCTTCTCCTTTTTGTGATTATTTTCAACTTTTCATCTGAAAATCAAATCTTCTATGCTCATTACCGTTTTATCAATTAACTTTATTGCTATTTTCAGTCTTATTTCATTGGTTTGTCTGGCGAAGTGTGCAAAAAAATAAGAAAAGTAACATTTTTTGTAGACAACTCTCCCTCTCATCATTAGAATGCGCGCAATTTGCCAAAATTTTGCCTAAAAAGCAGCTTTTGCATTGATTTTGAGGAACAAATCTGAATTAATATGCACTAATTGCGAGTAATTATTCTTTGGAGGGTGTTTTGATTAAGTCAGCTATATTGGTTCTGGAAGATGGAACCCAATTCCACGGTCGTGCCATAGGTGCGGAAGGGGCGGCAGTTGGGGAAGTGGTTTTCAATACCTCGATGACCGGATATCAAGAAATTCTCACAGACCCTTCCTATTCCCGCCAAATTGTCACTCTTACTTATCCCCATATCGGTAATGTCGGTGTTAACTCAGTCGATAAAGAATCACTAAAAGTACAGGCCCAAGGGCTAGTGATTCGTGATCTACCACTGTTGACCAGTAATTTCCGCTGCGAAGAAACGCTTTCTGATTACCTTAAACGTCATAATATTGTTGCGATAGCAGATATCGATACCCGTAAGCTGACGCGTTTGTTAAGAGAAAAGGGTTCACAGAATGGTTGTATTATAGCAGGTAAACAGATTGACGCTCAGGTTGCACTGGAAAAAGCGCAAGCGTTTCCGGGGCTGGAGGGGATGGATTTAGCAAAAGAGGTGACAACTAAACAGATTTATCCGTGGTTACAGGGGAGCTGGAAGCTGGCGGGGGGATTACCGGAAGATAAGCAAGAGCAGGATTTGCCTTATCATGTTGTTGCTTATGACTTTGGTGCAAAACGTAATATCTTGCGAATGCTGGTGGATCGTGGCTGCCGCCTGACAGTTGTTCCTGCTCAGACATCGGCGGAAGATGTACTGAAACTGAATCCGGATGGTATTTTCTTGTCCAATGGT
Organism: Photorhabdus laumondii subsp. laumondii; assembly: GCF_003343245.1. Lineage (NCBI taxonomy): Bacteria > Pseudomonadati > Pseudomonadota > Gammaproteobacteria > Enterobacterales > Morganellaceae > Photorhabdus > Photorhabdus laumondii. The sequence goes on from NZ_CP024901.1 coordinate 684,818, forward strand.
CCGGGAGATCCGGCACCTTGTGGTTATGCAATCGATGCAGTCAAAACCCTGCTTGAGACAGAGATTCCGATCTTTGGTATCTGCCTTGGACACCAATTGTTGGCATTAGCCAGTGGCGCTGAAACTATGAAAATGAAATTCGGCCATCATGGTGGTAACCATCCGGTGAAAGATCTTGAATGTAATGTTGTCATGATTACTGCACAAAACCACGGCTTTGCTGTGGATGAAAAATCACTGCCGTCAAATTTGCGCGTTACTCATAAATCTCTGTTTGACGGCACGTTGCAAGGGATTCATCGTACCGATAAACCTGCATTCAGTTTCCAGGGGCACCCAGAAGCTAGCCCCGGTCCACATGAGACTGCATCGTTATTTGATCACTTTATTGAACTCATTGAGCAGTATTGTCAGAAAAATAATCGTCATAACACCAAGTAATCAGGAGAAAATAAAATGGCAAAACGTACTGATATTAAAAGTATCCTGATCCTGGGAGCGGGTCCAATTGTTATTGGTCAGGCTTGTGAATTCGACTACTCAGGAGCACAAGCTTGTAAAGCGTTACGGGAAGAAGGTTATCGTGTCGTTCTGGTGAACTCGAACCCTGCTACCATTATGACTGATCCAGAAATGGCCGATGCCACTTATATTGAGCCGATCCATTGGGAAGTGGTACGTAAAATCATTGAAAAAGAGCGTCCCGATGCGATTCTGCCAACCATGGGCGGACAAACTGCACTCAACTGTGCGCTAGAACTGGAGCGTCAGGGAGTACTGGAAGAGTTTGGTGTTACCATGATTGGTGCTACCGCAGATGCGATTGATAAAGCGGAAGATCGTTGTCGTTTCGATATAGCAATGAAAAAGATCGGTTTGGAAACTCCGCGTTCTGGTATCGCCCATTCAATGGAAGAAGCGTTGGCAGTTGCTGATCAAGTCGGTTTTCCTTGTATTATCCGCCCTTCCTTTACTATGGGAGGAAGCGGTGGTGGCATCGCCTATAACCGTGAAGAATTCGAGGAAATTTGTGAGCGTGGCCTGGATCTTTCACCAACCAACGAACTTTTGATTGATGAATCGCTGATTGGTTGGAAAGAGTATGAAATGGAAGTTGTGCGGGATAAAAACGATAACTGCATTATTGTCTGCTCTATTGAAAACTTTGATGCGATGGGGATTCACACCGGTGATTCCATCACGGTCGCTCCGGCGCAAACGCTGACGGATAAAGAGTATCAAATCATGCGTAACGCTTCGATGGCGGTATTGCGTGAAATCGGTGTAGAAACTGGGGGATCTAACGTACAGTTTGCGGTGAACCCAAAAAATGGCCGTTTAGTTATCATCGAAATGAATCCACGCGTTTCTCGCTCTTCTGCGCTGGCTTCGAAAGCGACAGGTTTCCCGATCGCTAAGATTGCCGCTAAATTGGCTGTGGGCTATACCCTTGATGAATTGATGAATGATATCACGGGTGGTCGCACGCCAGCGTCCTTTGAACCTTCTATCGATTACGTAGTGACTAAAATTCCTCGTTTTAATTTCGAGAAATTTGCTGGAGCCAATGATCGTCTGACAACCCAGATGAAATCTGTTGGTGAGGTGATGGCGATTGGCCGCACTCAGCAAGAATCTCTGCAAAAAGCATTGCGTGGTTTGGAAGTGGGGGCAACCGGTTTTGACCCGAAAGTCAGTTTAGATGATCCAGAAGCATTGACTAAAATTCGTCGCGAATTAAAAGATGCAGGTGCTGAGCGTATCTGGTATATCGCGGATGCTTTCCGTGCGGGTATGTCTGTTGATGGTGTTTTTAACCTGACTGATATTGATCGCTGGTTCTTAGTGCAAATTGAAGAACTCGTGCGATTGGAAGAGCAAGTAGCAGAGCAGGGCATTAACAGCTTGACGGCTGACTTCCTGCGCTATTTGAAGCGTAAAGGTTTTGCTGATGCACGTCTGGCGAAACTGGTCGGTGTGGCCGAAAAAGAGATCCGCAAACTACGCCACAAATATAATCTGTATCCGGTTTACAAGCGCGTTGATACCTGTGCGGCAGAATTTGCGACTGATACTGCATACATGTATTCCACTTATGAAGATGAGTGTGAGGCTAATCCGAATAGTGACAAGCCAAAAATCATGGTATTGGGTGGTGGCCCTAATCGTATTGGTCAGGGGATTGAATTCGACTATTGTTGTGTTCATGCGGCCTTGGCACTGCGTGAAGATGGGTATGAAACCATCATGGTGAACTGTAACCCGGAAACCGTTTCAACAGATTACGATACTTCGGACCGTCTCTATTTCGAACCGGTGACTTTGGAAGATGTTCTTGAGATTGTGCGTGTTGAGCAGCCAAAAGGGGTGATTGTTCAATATGGTGGGCAGACTCCGCTGAAATTAGCTCGTGAACTGGAAATCGCCGGTGTTCCCATTATTGGTACCAGCCCGGATGCGATTGATCGTGCGGAAGACCGTGAACGTTTTAAACAGGCGGTAAATCGCCTTGGTCTGAAACAACCCGAAAATGCCACCGTGACCACGATAGAACGGGCAGTTGAGAAGGCAAATATTCTGGGTTATCCGCTAGTGGTTCGTCCATCTTATGTTTTGGGTGGCCGTGCGATGGAAATCGTATACGACGAAGTTGACCTACGTCGTTACTTCCAGACGGCAGTCAATGTCTCTAATGATGCCCCAGTATTGCTTGATTGTTTCCTTGATGATGCCGTGGAAGTGGACGTTGACGCTATCTGTGACGGTGAGCGTGTATTGATCGGCGGCATTATGGAACATATTGAACAGGCCGGTGTGCATTCCGGCGACTCAGCTTGTTCACTGCCTGCTTACACCCTAAGCCAGGAAATCCAAGATGTCATGCGCCAGCAGGTAGAAAAGCTGGCATTTGAATTGGGTGTACGGGGCTTGATGAATGTCCAGTTTGCCGTCAAGGATGACGAAGTTTATCTGATTGAAGTCAACCCGCGTGCGGCTCGTACTGTGCCATTTGTTTCTAAAGCGACCGGTTTACCACTGGCAAAAGTTGCGGCTCGTGTGATGGTTGGTCAATCTCTGGTTGAGCAAGATGCAACTCAGGAGATCATTCCACCATACTATTCGGTGAAAGAAGTTGTATTACCTTTCAACAAATTTCCAGGTGTAGATCCGATTCTTGGGCCTGAAATGCGGTCAACCGGAGAAGTGATGGGGGTTGGGCGTACATTCGCCGAAGCTTTCTCAAAGGCACTATTGGGATGTAACGCCAGAATGCCGCAAAATGGTAGAGCACTTTTGTCCGTGCGTGAAGGTGATAAAGGCCGGGTTGTGGATTTGGCCGCTAAATTGCTGAAACAGGGCTTTGAACTGGATGCGACTCACGGTACTGCGGTTGTGCTAGGTGAAGCGGGGATTAACCCTCGTCTGGTGAATAAAGTTCACGAAGGGCGTCCGCATATTCAGGATAGAACCAAAAATGGTGAATATAGCTATATTGTAAACACGACTGCGGGTCGTCAGGCGATTGAGGATTCCAAACTTATTCGCCGTAGTGCACTGCAATATAAAGTGCATTATGACACCACATTAAATGGTGGATTTGCTACCACAATGGCACTGAGTGCCGATCCAACTGAGCAGGTGATTTCTGTACAGGAAATGCATGCGATGATTAATAGTTAGTCTCTATTCTGATTAATTGAAGTAATAAAAAGTGCGCTCTGTTTAGCGCACTTTTTTATGTTTACTGAAAAATTAAAGAGAAAGAATCACTGTCTGTTATCCCAGTGCTACTTTGACACCTAATCCAATCAAAACAATGCCTAGTAATTTATCGATAATCTTCTGAGCCTTAGCTAATCCGCGGCGTACCGGTGCACTTTGAATCAATATGACTAATATTGGCCAATAGATGACTGACAATCCCCAGATAATAGAGGCATACCATAATTTTTCACCAACACCAGAATTGACATTTAGCAACTGAGTAAATATTGCCAGGAAGAACAACGTTGCTTTGGGGTTGAGCAAATTACATAAGAACCCCTGCATAAACGCTTTTTTGAAAGTGATAATCTGTCGTGGCTGATTGTCTGGGAGAATGCTGTTGCCTCCGCGAGAAAGCAAGCTATTGATCCCGATCCAAATAAGATAAGCCGCTCCGGCATATTTCATCAGATTAAATAGCCACGGCGTTGTGGTGATAACAATAGCTAACCCGGCGACACAGTAAGCCATATGACAAGTGATAGCGGCGATTAAGCCCGCAACTGTCATCATGGCAGCAGAACGCTGATAACGTATGGCATTTTTGACTACCAGAAAGAAATCGGGGCCGGGAGAGAGCATACCCAACGTTGAGATAATGATGACGACTAGTGATGTTTCCAGCATAATGTACCCTATGGTTAATATTAGCTTTGTTATTATTTTGATCAATAAATGTCTTAAGTAATAAACCAAGTATAAATTAATCTTTTGTACTTAAGAAAGCGTTGAGCCTATCGACTGGGTACATCCCTTTCCGTATAGTGTCATCAATTTTTATACTATTTGCCTAATAAGGTGGCTTAATGAATATCAGCTTGATCGCTGCTTTAGCTATGGATCGGGTTATCGGCATGGAGAATAAAATGCCGTGGAATCTACCGGGGGATCTAGCCTGGTTTAAACGTAATACATTGAATAAACCCGTTATTATGGGGAGAGTGACTTATGAATCTATAGGTCACCCGTTGCCGGGAAGACTCAATATTGTATTGAGTAATCAGCCGGGTAATGACGAGCGTGTAACTTGGGTCAGTTCAGTTGATGAAGCACTGGCTGTAGCAGGTGATGCAGAAGAGGTTATGGTCATGGGTGGTGGTAAAGTTTATGACCAATTTATTTCACGAGCGAGTCGTATGTACCTGACTCACATCGATGCAGAAGTGATAGGTGATACGCATTTTCCTGACTATGAACCGGATGAATGGGATTCTGAATTTACTGAGTACCATGATGCCGATGAATTAAATTCTCACAGCTACTGTTTTGAGATTTTACAACGTCGTCTCTAACTGATAGAACACGCCGATGAGCTTTTTTCACGGCGTGTCTGGCTTAATGCTGTTTTACTGCCGGTAACGATGATTGTGTAAAATATTGCTTATCTTCCCAACGCAACATCGTCAGTTGTCCTCCCCAACAACAGCCTGTATCCAATGCATAAAAGCTATCGGGTGTTCCCTGGCCTTCCAATGATGCCCAGTGACCAAAAACGATGGCATACTCTGGTGGGATTTGCCGTTCTAGTTCAAACCAAGGTTTTAACGGTGCAGGCGCATTTTCGGGTTTATCTTTGCACAACATGTCTAACTGACCATTTGGAAAACAGTAACGCATACGTGTCAATGCATTAGTACTGAAACGTAAACGTGCCAGCCCAGAGAGTTCTGGTGACCAGTTGTTTGGCATATCCCCATACATGGAATTGAGAAACAGAGGGTAACAGCTACTGTTGAACATAGTTTCAACTTCGCTGGCGCACATTTTGGCTGTTTCCAAATCCCATTGAGGCGTAATACCGGCATGTGTCATGAGCAGTTTTAAATCATCATCGAACTGTAGTAACGGTTGTTTGCGTAGCCAATTAATTAGTTCATCGGCATCTGGTGCAGACAGTAACGTATCAATTTTATCTTTAGGTTTATTACGGCTGATCCCGGCATAAACGCCCAATAAATGGAGATCGTGATTGCCTAATACCATTCTTGCGGCTGAACCTAACTGTTTAACATATCGGAGAACTTTAAGAGAGTCTGGGCCTCGGGCAACTAAATCCCCCGTTAACCATAATGTATCCTTTGTAGGATCAAAATTAGCCTTAGTTAATAAAGCACGCAATTCACGGTAGCAGCCATGAATATCACCAATGAGATATGTAGACATAATCAATTAATCAGCGTTGGGATAGCCAGACGGAAAACCGGAATAGCAACGCGAAATGGTTCACCATTGTGATCAATCATTTCATAATGGCCTTCCATAGTACCCAAGGGCGTTTCCAATATCGCCCCGCTGGTGTAACGGTATTCGGTACCTGGCTGGATTATGGGTTGCTCACCAACAACACCTTCCCCTTGAACTTCCGTTTGATGGCTGTCGCTGTTGGTAATCAGCCAGTAACGATTAATTAATTGGACCCGTTCGCGCCCAAGATTTCGAATAGTAATTGTATAGGCAAAAACGAAACGCCGTTGATCGGGACACGATTGGCTTTCTACATAAACACTTTGTACCTGAATAGAAACCCTGGGCGTATTAATCATAATTGACTCCTGTTATGACTGCATTTCAGGTTGTTCTGATAGCCAGTTTGCCATTTTACAGTACTGTTCAACAGAAATATTCTCTGCACGAGTACTTGGATCGATACCAAGTTCTGTGAGCTGTTCTACAGTAAAAAGATCACCGAGGCTGTTACGGATAGTTTTACGCCGTTGGTTGAAAGCTTGAGTCGTGATCCGGCTCAGCATACGAATATTCTTGACGGGATGCGGTATGCTTTTGTGCGGTACCAGACGTACAACGGCTGAATCGACTTTAGGTGCAGGAGTAAACGCGGTTGGCGGTACTTCCAGCACAGGGATAACCTGACAATAATATTGGGCCATGACACTTAAACGCCCGAAAGTTTTACTTCCGGGGCCAGCTACCAGACGGTTCACCACCTCTTTTTGTAACATAAAATGCATATCAGCAATAGCATCAGTATAGCTGAAAAGGTGGAACATTAACGGCGTGGAAATATTATAAGGTAAATTACCAAAGACGCGTAGCGGCTTCCCTCTTTGCTGAGACAATTCGCCAAAATTAACCGTCATGGCGTCTTGCTGGATGATGGTAAGTTTATCTTTTAATTGTGGATGAACTTGTAGACGTGCGGCTAAATCGCGGTCGAGTTCAACCACGGTCATTTTATCCATACGTTCGCCGACCGGTTCTGTCAATGCACCAAGACCGGGGCCAATTTCCAACACTGCTTGGCCGGGTTGTGGATTGATAGCGGCAGCAATACTATCAATGACAAATTGATCGGTTAAGAAGTTCTGACCGAAACGTTTACGGGCAAAGTGCCCTTGGTGGACTCTATTATTCATTACTGTTTTGTATCATTTTAATTGCTAAATTCAATGCGGTGATAAAGCTTCCCACATCAGCTTGACCTGTCCCTGCTAGTTCCAATGCTGTGCCATGATCGACCGAAGTACGGATGAACGGCAGGCCCAATGTAATATTCACTGCTCTGCCAAAACCTTGGTATTTTAACACGGGTAATCCCTGGTCGTGATACATTGAGAGCACGGCGTCCGCATGTTGAAGATATTTAGGTTGAAACAGGGTATCTGCTGGTAAAGGGCCTTCCAGCACGATACCTTCTGCTCTCAGACTGGCTAACGCAGGAATAATGACATCGATCTCTTCCCGTCCCATATGGCCGCCTTCTCCTGCATGGGGATTCAGACCGCAAACATAAATACGGGGTTTTGCCAGGCCAAACTTTGTTTTTAAATCATGGTTAAGAATAGTAATCACTTCCCGCAGACTATCGAAAGTGATGGACTTTGGTACATCAACAATGGGTAGATGCGTCGTTGCTAGGGCAACCCGAAGTTCTTCTGTCGCAAGCATCATGACGACTCGCTGGCATCCACTGCGATCGGCAAAGAATTCGGTATGGCCGATAAAAGGCACGCCGGCATCATTGATATTCCCTTTATGAACTGGCCCTGTGACTAATGCTGAAAATTCCCCGTTTAAACAACCGTCACAAGCTTGTGCCAGTGTTTCGGTGACATATCTACCGTTTTCTTGATTCAATTCGCCAGCGATTGCGGGCACATGAAGAGGAACTGGCAGTATTGTCAATGTCCCGGCAGCCTGTGGCTCGGGGGTTTTGTCAGCAGAATATTCTTGTAGTTGCAAAGGTAAATTAAGTTGTCTGGCTCTGTCGAGAAGCAGGTTGGGGTCTGCGCAAGCGACCAATTGCATTGGCCAACTTTGTTGAGCAAGAGCCACTGTTAAATCAGGCCCAACCCCGGCAGGCTCGCCGGGGGTAATAACAATTGGTTTATTGATAATAATCGGTTTATTGTTGTGCATCGTTGCCATCTAAAATTTTCACATAAGCTGAGGCGCGTTGTTCCTGCATCCAGCTTTGTGCTTCTTCGGTGAATTTACGGTTGAACAACATACGGTAAGCACGATCTTTCTGAGCGACATCTGTTTTATCAACTTTGCGAGTGTCCAGTAGTTGGATCAGATGCCAACCAAAAGATGAGTGAACTGGCTGACTGATTTCACCTTTGTTCAGTCGCATTAATGCGTCACGGAAAGCAGGATCGTAGATATCAGGAGCCGTCCAGCCGAGATCACCACCACGCAGGGCGGAGCCTGGATCGTCTGAAAACTCTTTGGCGGCATCGGCAAAATCAGTTTTTCCACTGCGAATGTCACTGGCGATTTGCTGCAACTTGGTGCGCGCTTGATCATCGGTCATGACAGGAGAAGTTCTCAATAGAATATGGCGGGCATGAACTTCAGTGACGGCGATGGTTGGATTACCGCCACGGATATCATTAACTTTGAGAATATGGAAACCAACACCAGAACGGATTGGGCCAACAACGGCACCTTTCTGAGCTAATTGCAGTTGTTCAGCAAACAGAGTTGGTAACTCCTGAAGCCTACTCCAACCCATATTACCGCCTTTCAGCGCTTGTGGATCGGCAGAATAGGCGATAGCCAATTTACCGAAATCAACACCATGTTTAAGTTCAGACATAATTTTCTGCACTACCGTCATGGCTTTTTCCATCTGCGCCTGATCAGGATTTTCTGGCAATGGGATCAGAATGTGGCTGATATTCAGTTCAGTATCGTTAGTATTCTGGTTGCTAATTTGTTTAACTAAGGCGTCGATCTCTTGAGGCAAAATGGTGACACGACGGCGGACTTCATTATTGCGCACTTCTGCTATCAGCATCTCTTTACGGATTTGATCACGGTAAGTATCGAAATTCATTCCGTCAGCAGCAATGCGATGTTTCATTTGATCCACAGTGATGTGGTTCTGGGCTGCAATATTGGCAATTGTAGAATCCAATGCTTGATCAGGAATGGTGATCCCCATCTGTTTTGCCATTTGTAGCAGGATATTATCTATAATCAGACGCTCAAGGATCTGATGACGTAGCGTTTGCTCATCCGGTATTTGCTGGCCGGCATGTTGCGCATCCCGTTTGACAGATTGTAAGCGGTTATTGATGTCGCTCTCCAGTACCACCCCGTTATTAACAACCGCAGCAATTTTATCCATTTGCTGAGGTGCAGCGAAGGCAGTACTCACTGAAAACATCAATCCAAAAATGAGAGTTCTCCAGTTCTTCATACTTTTCCCATCATATGTAGGTTCCGCAATAGCGGGTTTATCGTGTTTAATATCAAACCTTTATTGGCATCAGAATGCACGTTGGTATGGCATGATGCCAGACTGCAACATTTTTCTGCTACCCAGACTATGATTGTTACTTAAGCCACGAAGTTCAAAGTTAAATGACCATTTGTTGTCATATTCGCTATTGTTGTCTTTCCAACCAACAATCTTACGTTCATAGCCAACATTAATTGCCCAGCAACAAGTGTTGTACTGTAGCCCTACTAACTGACTTGCCGGTTGCTGTTCTTTGGTATCGTAATAGTAAGCACCTACTAAACCCCAGCGCTCACTTAACGGCCAACTTGCAACCAGACCGACTTGAGAGATCCCTTGCTGGAAAGCCGGAGCACTCTTAGCTGTAGCTTGGATATAATCTCTGTCAACAAAACGATAGTTCAACTGCACCAGTCGGTCTTCATCACGGCGATATTCTAGTACTGCATTCCCCATCGTTACGTTGCCCAGGCGAGTATCGTACTGCATACCACCTTTCAAGCCCCAAGAATCATTAATTTTCCAGTAAGTATCACCTGCCCAGGTCATCATGCCGGTACTATCTTTACTGTTGATGATGGTTTCTTTACCAGTGCGTGGACGTTCAAAGTAATAGATTTGACCTAATGACAGGTTAAAACGTTCAACCAAACTTTCATCATAAATACGGGTAGTGAGACCGGTAGTCACTTGATTGGCCGATGAAATACGGTCCAGGCCACCATAAAAGCGGTCACGGAACAGGCCGTTGTAATCAGTTTGCAGTAAAGATGAGTCGAAATTATTGATATTATCTTGGTCTTTGTATGGCACATACAGATACTGAACCTGCGGTTCTAGCGTTTGGGTGTAATTGTTGTTCAGGTACGTTGAACGCTCAAATACCATTTTGGCTTCGCTTTTGAACTGTGGCAGAACCCGGTTAACAGATTCTTTATATTCAGCATTCTCGGTAGCTTTGGGAATATCCTGCTGATAGTGAGTCGCCATCAGCTTAACTTCATTATTCATACTGGCCCAACCATTGGAGAGTGGCAGGTTAATGGAGGGCTCCAGATGCCAGCGGGTTGCTTCCGGGTTATTTTTACCTACACTGGTAAATTTTGCCGCCTGACCATAAACTTTAAGGTCAAATGGACCCAGATCGTTTTTGTAATAATTCAAATCTAACTGTGGTTCTGCTCTGTAAGCTTTTCTACTGGTATCTTTAGAAAAAATCTGGAACTGTTTAGTTGATAGCGTGGCATTCCAGTTTTGTTGAGCATAGCCCAGACTAAATTTTTGTGTGGCATAGCCATCGGTGGTGGAACCATATTGAGAGCTGAAATCAGAAAAATATTCGGGATCACTGACTTTGGTATAGTCGATATTAAAACGCCATACCCTATCCATCACACCACTGTGTCTCCAATAAAATAACCAGCGATTATCACTTTCTCTGGCGGTACGTGTGTTTGTCTTTTTGTCTTTGACATACTGTTCGTCGTTATTCAGCCAGTCGAGAGCAAGGGTACCTGTGCCTGCTTTGGTTAAGTAACGGAATTCATTATCCAGTTTTAAACCACGTTTACTGATATAGTGCGGTGTAATTGTGGCATCATAATTTGGTGCAATATTCCAATAATAAGGCAGCAGAAATTCAAAGCCGTCATTTTTGGAATAGCTGGCGTTAGGAATAAGAAAACCGGAACGGCGTTTATTACCGATCGGTAATTGAAGATACGGACTGTAAAATATGGGAACGTTAGCCACCCTGAAACGGGCATTCCATATTTCAGCCACTTCTTCTTCGCGATCGAGAATGACTTCGGAGCCGACAACGCTCCAGCTATCATTACCCGGCAGGCAGGAAGTAAAAGTACCGTTATCCAGAATGGCATAACGGTTTTCACCACGCAGTTTCATTTTGTCTGCGGTGCCGCGTCCTTGACGCCCGACCATCTGATAATCACTTTGATACATATCGGTATCTTTATTATTTAAATTAGACCAAGCGCGTGGACCTTTCAGAATAATCAGGGGATCATCATAATGGACATTGCCCGTTGCAGTTACGGTTCTTAACGGAACTTTATCTTCTGTTTGATCAAGTTGTACCTGATCGGCAGTCAGGGTTTTATTACCCTGTTTAATATTAACATTACCGATAAATTTAGCGGAACGCGGATAATCTGCGCGTGAATCATCTGCCAGAATATTGATAGGAAGTTGATTTAAATCGCCATTAATGATTGGCTGATCATAAACAGGTATACCCAGCATACACTGCGCTGCGAGATCAGCATGTGCATACTGACCATAAAGTGCGGCCCATACCGTTGTGGCCAGCAAAGTTGGATAACATTTCTTCATAGATATTTATGCGGTTCCGTCATCAGTGGCATTATGCCGGGCAAACCTCAAGAGACTAGCGTACTCAATGAATATACGCCAGTGTAAAGTCATACCTTTACTTATACCCGTCATCTTTCAAGTTGCTTCTTTGTTGGCTGTACTCACTCACCCCGGTCACATAGTTAGCTATGCTCCCGGGGATTCGCTCCTTTGCCGTCGCGATGCAGCTTGAAATCCATAGGGTATATCTTGTCGTTAGGCACAGAGCTGAATGAATAGTATGATAATGCAAAACTACACTCAGAGCATTGGTGAATTGAGGAGTATATGCATTATTGGGGAAAATTGCTTGGGCTGATCTTTGGTGTTGTGTCTGGAGCAGGCTTCTGGGGTATTGTCATTGGTCTATTTATTGGCCATATGCTTGATAGGGCTAGTGTACGGGGAAACCAAGGTTTTTTTGCAAATAATCAGTCTCGCCAACTGCTATTTTTCAGCAGTACTTTTCAGGTGATGGGCCATATTACTAAATCAAAAGGGCGGGTGACTGAAACGGATATCCGGCTTGCGAGCCAGTTAATGGAACGAATGCAACTTCACGGGCAAGCTAGGATTGCGGCACAGCAGGCTTTTCGTGAAGGTAAAGAGCCCAATTTTCCTTTGCGTGAGACACTAAGACAATTGCGTCGAGCCTGTTTTGGCCGGTCTGACTTAATTCGCATGTTTTTGGAGATCCAGTTACAGGCGGCATTTTCTGATGGTCAATTGCATCCGAACGAGAGGACGGTGTTGTTTATTATTGCTGATGAACTTGGGATCTCTCGTAACCAATTCGAACAATTCCTTGCCATGATGGAAGGTGGCCGCAATTTCGGTGATGGAGGCGAGTGGCAGCAACGGCAGTATGGCGGTTATCAGAAGGCTGCGCAGGGGCCAACACTCGCGGACGCCTGTAAGGTGTTGGGGGTGCGTGAAAAGGATGATGCGACGACAATTAAGCGTGCCTATCGTAGATTGATGAGTGAACATCATCCAGATAAGCTGGTAGCAAAAGGTTTACCACCGGAAATGATGGAGATTGCTAAACAAAAGGCCCAGTCAATTCAGGCTGCCTATGATCTCATTAAAAAAGAGAAGGGTTTTAAATAGCCCATTTTTTATTTTTAAAAACATGCCACTAAATGTATAGGGGAATAACATCCCCTACGGCTGTTGAGTTTATTTTTTATTCCTCTAAAATATTAGAATATTTTATGTTTTATTTTGTTTTAACTTAGGAGGAATGCAAAAAATGGCAAATATCCGTGTTCTTTTGGCTTGTTGTGGCTTGGCCTTGTGTCTGATATTGGCTTCATTGGATTCGGTTACTGTATTTGTCTATTAATTAAAAATCGGCTTTACACTGAAAATGCATTGGCGTTCCATAGACCGGATGTGTGATATATAACTCTTGTGCATGTAATTGCAGGCGAGGTGCCATTGCTCTTGCCTGCTGATGAGCGTAAAACTGGTCTCCCAAAATTGGGTGCTCAAGTGCTAGCATATGTACTCTGAGCTGATGTGAACGACCAGTGATCGGTGAGAGTTTTATTCGAGTTGCCTCATCTTCGTAAGCGAGTACTTCGTACTCAGTCTGGGCTGATTTCCCGGTTTCAAAACACACTTTCTGCTTTGGCCGATTCGGCCAGTCACAAATCAGCGGTAAATCGACAAGACCCGTTTCTGGTTCCAGACGTCCCCAAACCCGAGCAATATAGGTTTTTTCCGGCTCTCGTTCACGGAACTGACGTTTCAATTCACGCTCTGCATCTTTGGTCAGTGCAACTACCATTACGCCGCTGGTTGCCATATCCAGCCGGTGAACAGATTCTGCGGCTGGAAACTGTTGTTGTATCCGCGTCATAATGCTGTCTTTATGCTCTGCTGCCCGACCGGGAACAGAAAGTAGCCCACTGGGTTTATTGACCACAATGATATATTGATCCTGATAGAGCACATGTAACCAAGGATCGGTAGGAGGATTATAAGCTTCCATTGAGGCTCCGGTAGCTGAATATTAGGGGAGGCGCGGGAATAGGGTTCTTAGTAAAGGTTACCCTATCCCGGTCCAGCCTCCGGGTATTACTAATATTTACTGATGTGTAACGACAACAAGGCGAATAGCATCCAGACGCCAACTTGCCTGATTTAAGTTAAGCAGTAACTGTTGGCGATTGGCTTCAATGGCTTCCAATTCATCATCACGAATATTTGGATTGACCGTCTTCAATGCTTCCAAACGGGAAAGTTCAGCAGCAAGATTTTCATCTGCTTCCTGTTCTGCTTGTTCAATCAATGATTTTGCCTGAGTTTCGACTAAACCTTCGGCTTGTTGCAAAATAGCGTGAACTTCCTTTTGTACCGCATTGACCAGTTTACTTGCAGTATGACGATTCACTGCATTAAGCTGGCGGTTAAAGCTTTCAAACTCCACTTGATCAGCTAGATTATTGCCTTTCAGGTCCATCAGTATCCGCAATGGCGTTGGTGGAAGGAAGCGGGTCAATTGCAGGCGTTTAGGGGCTTGTGCTTCAACGACATAGATCAGCTCTACCAGCAGGGTTCCAACAGGTAATGCTTTATTTTTCAAAAGGGATACTGCACAGCTACCCGTATCACCGGAAAGGATCAGATCTAACCCATTACGGATAATTGGGTGCTCCCAACTGATAAACTGGGCATCTTCACGGGACAGTGACTGTTCACGATCAAAAGTGATAGTACAACCATCTTTTGGTAATCCAGGGAAATCTGGGACCAGCATATGATCGGATGGTGTCAGCACTATCATATTGTCATTGCGATCTTCCTGATTGATACCAACGATATCAAATAAGTTGAGAGAGAAGTTCACCAATTCAGTATCATTATCATACTCTGAAATTTTTTCTGCCAGTCGCAAACCATGCTCGCCGCCATTGGAGTTCATTTCCAGCAGCCGGTCACGGCCTTGCTCCAGTTGCTGTTTGAGTTGCTCATGTTGCTGACGGCACTGATCAATAAATTCACCAAATTTTTCTTGGTCCTGATTATTGGGTTTGGCAAGATAGTTCAGCAGAGCTTCATAATAGTGATCGTAAATAGTACGACCGGTTGGGCAGGTATGCTCGAATGCATCCAAACCTTCGTGATACCAACGAATCAGGACTGCTTGGGCGGTATTCTCCAGATAAGGCACACTAATTTGGATATCACGGCTTTGGCCGATACGATCCAGACGTCCGATACGCTGTTCCAGTAAATCTGGATTGAATGGTAAATCGAACATCACTAATTGGTTGGCGAACTGGAAGTTGCGGCCTTCTGAGCCAATTTCGGAGCATAGTAATACCTGAGCTCCTTCTTCTTCGGAAGCAAAATAGGCTGCGGCGCGATCACGTTCAATCAGTGATAGACCTTCATGGAAAACAGCACCACGAATCCCTTCTCGCTCACGTAGTACCTGTTCCAATTGCAGAGCGGTGGTTGCTTTCGCACAAATTACCAGCACTTTTTCATGGCGATTTGCCATCAGAAAACCGAGTAGCCATTCTACGCGAGGATCAAAGTTCCACCAGGTAGCGTTTTCGCCTTCAAACTCTTGATAAATTTGTTCTGGATAGAGCATATCCCATGCGCGTGCTTCCAGCGATTTTTTAGCGCCCATAATATCGGAGACTTTAATGGCGGTCTGATATTGGGATGGCAGAGGCAACTTTATCTGGTGCAATTCCCGATGGGGGAAGCCTTTCACACCATTACGGGTATTACGGAACAGAATACGACTGGTGCCGTGGCGATCCATCAGCATGGAAATCAGTTCACGCCGTGCAGTTTCACTTTCACCACTATTACTATTGGCAGCTTTCAGCAGAGGCTCAATATTCTGCTCACTAATCAACTCACCCATTAGGTTTAATTGATTATTATTAAGTTGTTCACCTGATAACAGCAGTGTGACAGCATCGGCAACTGGACGATATTTTTGTTGTTCGTCAATAAAAGTCTGATAATCGTGGAAACGGTTTGGGTCAAGTAGGCGTAGACGGGCAAAATGACTTTCCTGTCCTAGCTGCTCTGGTGTTGCAGTCAATAGCAGCACACTTGGGATCTGTTCAGCTAATTGTTCGACAACCTGATATTCACGGCTAGGTGCATCCTCGCTCCAGACCAGATGGTGAGCTTCGTCCACCACCATCAAATCCCAGCTGGCTTCAAGCATATGCTCAAAACGCTGTTTATTACGGCGGGCAAAATCCAGTGAACAGAGTACCAATTGTTCTGTTTCAAATGGATTATCGCTATCGTGCCGTGCTTCGATATAGCGGCTATCGTCAAACAGGGCAAAGCGCAAATTGAAACGGCGCAGCATTTCTACCAACCATTGATGTTGAAGACTATCCGGCACAATCACCAGAACACGTTCAGCACGACCGGCCAGCAATTGCTGGTGGATGATCATCCCGGCTTCGATGGTTTTACCCAAACCGACTTCATCGGCTAACAGAACTCTTGGTGCGTAGCGCTTGCCGACTTCATTTGCGATGTGAAGTTGATGAGGGATCAAGCTTGCGCGGATACCCCGCAAACCACTTTCAGCCAGTTTAAATTGTTCGCTTTGGTATTTACGGGCGCGAAAACGTAAGGCAAAGCGGTCCATACGGTCAATCTGACCAGCAAACAGGCGATCCTGTGGTTTGTTGAAGGTAAGTTTACTGTCAAGGAACACTTCGCGCAGACTGATATTTTCTTCCAGAGTATCAAGTCGTGTGCCCGTATAAATCAGCAGGCCATTTTCTTGTTGGATTTCATCTACTTTGAGTTGCCAGCCTTCATGGCTGGTGACAACATCTCCCGAGTTAAACATAACACGGGTAATAGGAGAATCATTGCGTGCATAGAGGCGGTTTTCACCGCTGGCAGGAAAGAGCAAAGTGACCATTCGTGCGTCCAGTGCAACAACGGTTCCTAATCCAAGTTCGCTTTCTGTATCGCTGATCCAGCGTTGACCGAGGGTAAATGGCATAAATTTTAACTCAGTTTCTGTTAGATAATGTTATTCATGGGTGGAGGACGACAGCTTTTTATTTGATTTAACGGAGATAATGGGCAGACAGCAAGACACCCCGTTATTTCCCTTATCACTCGTCAAAGGGGCGATATGTTAATGGAAGCAAAGCCAGTCGTCACCTGCAAAAAATAGTCATCAGCCAAAAGGCGTTACTATCTGTCCGGTGAGCGAAATTGTAAAGTCATCCTGTAAAGCGGCAGGATAGCATCAGCGATAGGCTGAATTTGCTGGTTAATATCGTGATCATAGTCCGGTGATAAATGCAGATTTTCCAGTAGTTCTGGCTCGAAGAGTGTCATGACATAGCTTATCCTGCCACTATTTTGATACGGCAAAGACCGGTGATATTACAGATTTTACTTATCTGCCAGCGTTGCTGTTCTCTCATGTGGCGGTACATTGTGCTGATAGTCAGACAGTTTACGGCCTAATCTTTTACAGTAGGTTAGTTTATCATCAAATTTTCCTTCCAGGGTACTGATAATATGGTGAAAATAAATTTATGGTAAGGATTTCGGTTAAAAACCAGTGAATACAGTTGTTTCTGGAAAATTAGCGTTAGACTGGCACAGCCAGTACGTACTGCTTCCAGATTTTTAGTATTAACCATGCCTATATAGCATCGGTTTTCATGCCTAGAATAGCTGCTTCAGGAACAGTGCCGGCAACCAGCGTATTTGTTAAGCCGTCATAATGGATATTGCCATCAACGATTAATAAAGCGCGATCAGCTATACGAGCGGCATCATCCAGATTATGGGAAACCATCAGTAATGTAAGTTGGCGTTCATGGCAAACTTGTTCCAGCAATACCAGCATTTCATTACGCAGTGCCGGATCTAGGGCAGAAAAGGGCTCGTCAAGTAATAAAATTGGCTGTTGGCGTACTAGACAACGGGCTAATGCTGCCCGCTGCCGTTGTCCACCAGAAAGTTGAGCTGGCAGACGGGGCAGACAATCTTCCAATGAAACTTGTGAGACTATTTGCTGTAATGTCTGTTTCTGCGTGCTATTGAGACGTAATCCGGGATGTAAACCTAGCCCGATATTCTGCTCAATTGTCAAATGAGAGAAGAGATTATTTTCTTGAAACAACATGGAAACCGGGCGTTGAGCAGGTGATGTGCTGGTATGATTTTCTCCGTTCAGCCATAGGGAGCCTTTTTCTGCTGTTTGAAAGCCGGCGATTAAGTTCAGGAGTGTACTTTTACCCGCCCCACTAGGGCCTAGGATTGCGATACGTTCTCCGGCCTGAATGTGTAAGTCAAAGCGCATCATCAGATGTTCATAGCGGTAAGTCAGATTTTCAAGTTTGAGCATTACGTGGTCTCGGTAAGCGTTCAAGTAAACTAAACAGCGTAAAACATAACAATAACAGCAATAAAGCAGTGATCGCGCCATCCTGACTACGATAAGCCCCGATTTGCTGATAGAGGTAGAAGGGCAGGGTACGGAAATCTTCATTACCAAACAGCGCGACAACGCCAAAATCTCCAATGGAAAGGACACAAGCAAAGGCCAGTGCTTGTGCCAGCGGAACTTTTAGTGCTTTTAGTTCAATCCAGCGCAGTCGGTTAATACCTTGGATATTCAGGGAGCGACACAGTGGATTATAGCGAGCCGCCAGATCTTTCATTGGATTATCCAGAACTTTCAGTGCATAAGGAATTGCCATCAGTGCGTTGGTTAAAATCACCAGACCGTAGGGTGAACGGGGCAAGCCGACGGTATCATTGAGCAACAGAAAGAATCCTGTTGCCAATACAATGCCTGGCATAGAGAGGATTAACAAACCACTCATCTCCATTACTTGTCCCCAATGGGGGGAATGACGCAGGTACAGCTCACGGCTGCTCCACAGCAGCATCATAGTGAATAAAACGCATAATAACCCCGCGCCTAAAGCAATCACCGCTGAGGTGATAAAGGCTCGCCACAATGCAGGTTGGCGTAATACATTAAGCAACCCGCTGTTAAGGCCATCCACGACAACGGCCAGCAATGGTGGCACGAGTAGTAATAATGCGGCGATAATTAACAAGCTGTCGCAGATTTTTCTCAACAGAGTATCTTGTGGATTACGCCATTGCTGTTGGTTGCTGTAGCCGACAGATAGAGCACTGTTAAGTTTCTGACTGAGGAGCACAAGGCCAAGGCAGCAGGTAATCTGAATCAACGCCAGTAACGCGGCACGGTTGAGATCGTAGTCATAGCTTAACGCCTGATAGATTGCCAGTTCGACAGTTGTTGCAGCAGGTCCGCCACCTAACGCCAGCACAGTCGCAAAACTGGCGAAACAGAGCATAAAAATCAGTGCACCAGTGGGCAGGATCTGGCGGCGTAGATAAGGCCATTCAACAAAACGGAAATGTTGCCATTCATTCATACCTAGCTGCGCCGCTAATTGCCGTTGTTCCACCGCAATATTTTCCAGCGATTGCAGTAAAAGCCGTGTTGCCAGTGGCATATTAAAGAAAATATGTGCCAGCAAAATGCCTGATAAACCGTAAGGGGTGAAAGGGTAATCGATGCCGATCCATTTGCAGAACTGAGCCAGCCAGCCGGTTCTACCATAAACCGCCAGAATGCCGAATAGAGCGACTAGCACGGGCAAAACCAGCGTCATAGCACACAGGCGCAGAAAGAGGGTCCGGCCTGGAAAATGACGGCGATAGAGTGCTCTGGAAAGAAAAATAGCCGGAATGACAGAAAATAGTGCTGATAAAAAGGCTTGCCAGAATGTGAAACGTACCACGTGCCACAAATAGCGATCTTCTATCAATAAATACCAATCACTTGCAGGTGAATTAAACCAGAGCGTTCCGAATGCCAGTAAGGCGACCAACAGTAAAAAACCGGCGGCAATCGCCCCCGGTAACAGCCATCCGGCTATCAGCGGCTGACAGCGCTTTGCCATGTACGAATCCATTGGTTACGGTATTTTGCGACTTCTTCCGCGCGATATTGTAGCGATTTTTCGGGTATGGAAAGCTGCAAATATACTTCCGGGAGTGGGATATCAATGACCGGATACATCCAGTTAGTGGTTGGAATTTCCTGTTGGAAAGTTGGCGTCAGCATAAACTGCATAAATTTCTGGGCAAGTTCCGGTTGCTTGCTGGAGGCCAGTTGTGCGGCCACTTCGATTTGAAGGTAATGACCTTCACTGAATGTAGCCGCAGTGTAATCGTCATTCTTCTCAGATAACAGGTGGTAACCCGGTGAAGTGGTGTAACTCAGCACCAGATCGCCTTCTCCTTTGAGGAACAGACCATAAGCTTCGCTCCAGCCCTTGGTAACGGTGAGTGTTTTCTTTGCCAGCTTTTGCCAGGCTTGTGGGGCATCATCACCGTAAATTTTCTGCATCCATAACAGCAAACCTTGCCCCGGTGTGCTGGTGCGAGGATCTTGATAGATCACTTTCCAGTTATTGTGGCTGTTGATGAGCTCATCCATGCTTTTTGGTGGGTTTGGTAAAGTCTTTTTGTTGTAAATGAAAGCAAAATAGCCATAGTCATAAGGAATGAATACCTTGTTATTCCATGACACTGGCAGTGTCAGTTTGCTGGTATCCACTTGACTTTCAGTAAACAGCCCTGTTTGTTGGGCTGCTTGAATCAAGTTGTTATCCAACCCAAGAATAATATCGGCAGCAGTACGCTTGCCCTCCATTCTTAGGCGATTGAGCAAGGAAACACCGTCTTCCAGAGCAACCAGTTTCAGTTCACAGTGACATTCAGCTTCAAATGCTTTTTTAATTGCGGGCCCGGGTCCCCATTCAGTGGCAAAAGAATCATAGGTATAGACCGTTAATACTGGCTTGGCCTGTACAACTTGACTTAATAGCAACGCAGGAGCTGATAGGGCTGCCAGTACGATTAATTTGGAAAATAACGTCTTAAACACTTTGCTCTCCTTAAATTAAGAGGATTGGCAAAGGATTTGAGGAAGCGCTAAACGGCAAGATAACGTCTGTGAAATAGTTAGCAGCTCAAATCCCTACGCCGGTATTAGCCGGATCAGGTTCGGCGGGTTTACTCTCAGCAAGGCTGTTTTAAACAGCCAGCACCCCGTTGAGATGGCGCTATTGTAGAGATTTAGCTAGCGACTGCAAAGTCCAATGATAGAGGTTTACCACTTGAGGGTAGTGTGAAACAATTAGTCATCTTTCAAATTTAGTTTATCGAGGTAGTCTGGTGATCGATGATGATGGCTACCGCCCGAATGTAGGAATTGTAATTTGTAATCGGCAAGGCCAGGTTTTGTGGGCCCGGCGTTATGGGCAGCATTCCTGGCAATTTCCTCAAGGGGGAATTAATCCGGGGGAATCACCAGAACAGGCTATGTACCGGGAACTGTATGAAGAAGTGGGGTTAGGTCGGAAAGATGTACGCATTCTGGCCTCTACTCGTAATTGGTTACGTTACAAATTACCCAAGCGTTTGGTGCGTTGGGATACACGACCTGTCTGTATTGGTCAAAAGCAGCGATGGTTTTTATTACAACTGCTCTGTAATGAAGAAGATATTAATGTGCAACACAGTAATACCCCGGAGTTCGATGGTTGGCGTTGGGTCAGCTATTGGTATCCTGTTCGGCAGGTAGTCTCTTTTAAGCGTGATGTTTATCGGCGCGTGATGAAAGAGTTTGCTTCGGTTGTAATGCCAATGCAGGAAAGCGTATCTCTGCCACGTTCTTCGTATTCTTACCGTCGTAAAAGAAGTTAGGTGAGTTCCATGCTCATGCGTTTACGGGAAATTGTTGAAAAAGTTGCTATGGCAACCAATCTGGCCGAAGCGCTTGAGCTATTGGTGAACGAGACTTGTCTGGCAATGAACACGGATGTCTGTTCTATCTATCTTGCTGATCATCAACGGCGGTGTTATTACCTGATGGCAACTAGAGGGTTGAGGAAACCCCGAGGAAGGGCTATCAGTTTGGCTTTTGGTGAGGGCGTTGTCGGGCAAGTTGGTCAATTGTCTGAACTGATTAATCTGGCGGATGTCCGCAGCCATCCAAGTTTCAAATACTTGCCTCAAGTTAAAGAGGATAGTTTTCGCGCTTTTTTGGGCGTTCCCGTGGTTTACCGCCGTCAATTGCAAGGTGTTTTGGTCGTTCAGCAGCAGGAACAACGCTTGTTTAATGAAACCGAAGAGTCCTTTATGGTGACGCTTGCGACACAACTCGCGGTGATCCTTGCTCAAGCTCAGACTAAAGGCTTGTTTGGTCGATATCGGCAGACCAGAATTAAAGCCTTGGCAATTTCCAATGGCATCGTGATGGCTCAGGGATGGCAAGATTGCTCCCAGCCCTCACTTGACCAAATTTTTGAAGCCTCAACTCTTGATCATGCAGCAGAACGTTCTCGTTTAATTCAGGCACTGGAAGATGCAATAGCAGAATGTCGTCGGCTCAGTAAACGTTTTACTGTGGGTTCTCAAAAAGAGAGCGCCGCGATTTTTGATCTTTATTCCTACCTTTTGAATGATCCCCAGTTGAAACAAGATCTGTTCTCCTGTGTTGAACAGGGCTCTGTTGCGCAATGGGCCGTTAAACAAGTTATTGAGAAATACGCAGAACAATTTTCCAGCTTGCAGGATGCTTATATGCGGGAAAGAGCATCAGATTTACGGGCACTTGGACAGCGATTATTATTTCATCTGGATGATTCACTTACTGCCAGTCATCAATGGCCTGAATGGTTCATTCTGGTTGCAGATGAACTGAGTGCTAACCTATTGGCAGAAATGCCGCAGGAAAGATTAGCAGGGGTTATTGTTCGTGATGGCGCAACTCATTCACACTCTGCCATATTGGTTCGAGCAATGGGTATTCCGGCCATTATGGGGGCGGATATCCAGCCGGAACTCCTGAACAATCGTATGCTAATTCTTGATGGTTTCCGTGGGGAAGTCTTCATTGAACCTGAGCCACTGATTTCGCAGGAATATAAACAGATTATCGAAGAAGAAAAGGCACTTAGCAGATTGGCTGAGGGAGATGTGGAGCAGGAAGCACGGTTAAAAAGTGGCGAGCGCATTTTGGTTCAGCTTAATGCGGGTTTGAGCCTGAAATATGAGTTGCAGATCAGTAATAGTATTGATGGTGTTGGACTCTATCGCACCGAAATACCCTTTATGCTGCACTGTGGTTTCCCATCAGAAGATGAACAAAAAGCGCGTTATCAGGAGATGTTACAATTATTTCCCGATAAACCGGTGGTACTGCGTACACTTGATATTGGTGCGGATAAACAACTGCCTTATATGCCGATCAGCGAAGAGAACCCTTGTTTGGGATGGCGTGGTATACGAGTGACGCTGGATCAACCGGAAATTTTTCTTATCCAACTGCGGGCAATGCTCAGAGCTAACGCTGATATGGGTAACCTGAAAATCCTGCTGCCAATGGTGACGAGTGTAGAAGAAATTGATGAAGCTAAGCGATTGGTAGACAGAGCGAAAGAGGAAGTTGAGCAAATGCTGGCGCGCCAAATATCTATGCCTCAGCTCGGTGTCATGATTGAAGTTCCTTCGATGATTTTTCTGTTGCCACAACTCAAAAACAGAGTCGATTTTGTGTCTATTGGCACCAATGACCTAACACAATATCTATTGGCAGTGGATCGGAATAACACTCACGTCGCTTCTCTTTATGATTGCCTACATCCGGCGGTGATTCGGGCATTAAAACTAGTATTTGAAAATAGCCAGCGGGCAGGTCTTACGATCAGCATTTGTGGTGAAATGGCAAGTTTCCCTATGGGAGCGCTGTTATTGATTGGTCTTGGCTATCGCAGTTTGAGTATGAGTGGTTGTAGTGTGCCAAGAATTAAATATTTATTACGTCATCTGGAGTTGGCTCAGGTTGAAAAATTAATGGCCGAAATCCTACAAGCTGAAACCAGCCTAAGAGTGAAGGAGCTGTCAGCAACATTTATGGAGCAGCATGGGGTGGGCGGTTTGGTCAGAGGTGGCATTTAATCCGTTTAACGGCCTGTGCTATGATTCTCAATCACTTGCCTTAGGGCATTAACGCTAAATATTAAGTGGGGAAAGATGAGTAACAGCTACCTGGCATTTCCTAATATTGACCCGGTCATTTTTTCAATAGGTCCAATAGCCCTCCATTGGTATGGTTTCATGTACTTGGTTGGGTTTGTATTCGCCATGTGGCTAGCGACACGCAGGGCAGCGAAACCCAATAGTGGTTGGACAAAAAACGAAGTAGAGAACTTGCTTTATGCAGGTTTTGCTGGCGTATTTGTTGGTGGCCGTCTGGGCTACGTCCTGTTTTATAATTTCCCTGCCTTTCTCGACAACCCCCTTTATTTGTTTAAAGTTTGGGATGGTGGGATGTCTTTCCACGGTGGTTTAGTGGGGGTTATCTGCGCAATGTGGTGGTTTGGCCGCAGAACGAAACGCCATTTCTTACAAGTTGCTGACTTCATTGCCCCGTTAGTCCCTTTTGGTTTAGGCATGGGGAGAATCGGTAATTTTATTAACGGCGAGTTGTGGGGACGTGTCACATTGGATACGCCGTGGGCGATGTTATTCCCAAGCTCCCGTGGTGAAGATATTGCATTGGCTGCAACCGATCCCTCACTGTTATCAGTACTTGAGCAATATGGTGTTCTGCCACGTCACCCTTCACAGCTTTATGAAATGGCGTTGGAAGGGATCGTTCTGTTCATTATTTTGAATTTATATATCCGTAAACCTCGCCCAATGGGCAGTGTTTCCGGTTTATTCTTAATTGGCTACGGTATTTTCCGAGTGATAGTCGAGTTCTTCCGCCAACCAGATGCACAACTGGGCTTATTCGACGGGATCAGTATGGGGCAAATTCTTTCTATACCAATGATCCTGGCGGGAATATTAATGATGATATGGGCATATAAACACCAAGGTAATAAGGTACAAGAGGTAAAATGAAACAGTATCTGGACTTAATGACAAGAGTGCTTGCAGAGGGCACTCCGAAAGCAGACCGCACCGGGACGGGGACACTCTCGATTTTCGGGCATCAGATGCGTTTCAATTTACAGGATGGTTTTCCACTGGTCACAACTAAACGTTGCCATATCCGCTCAATTATTCATGAACTTCTCTGGTTCTTGAATGGTGATACCAATATTAAATATCTGCATGAAAATGGGGTGACTATTTGGGATGAATGGGCGGATGAAAACGGTGATTTAGGGCCGGTATATGGTAAGCAATGGCGCGCATGGGGTACCGCAGATGGCCGCCAGATTGACCAATTGAAAACTGTACTGGAACAGCTTAAAAGCGATCCAGATTCACGTAGAATTATTGTTTCGGCTTGGAACGTTGGTGAATTGGATAAGATGGCATTAGCGCCATGCCACGCTTTCTTCCAGTTTTATGTTGCGGATGGCAAACTTTCCTGTCAGCTTTACCAGCGCTCCTGTGACGTATTCCTTGGCTTACCGTTCAATATTGCCAGCTATGCATTGCTAGTTCACATGATGGCGCAACAGTGTGATTTGGAAGTAGGCGATTTTGTCTGGACCGGTGGTGATACGCACCTTTATAGCAACCATATGGAGCAGACAAAATTACAACTCAGCCGTGAACCGCGTTCACTACCAAAACTGGTGATAAAGCGTAAACCGGCATCACTTTTTGATTATAAATTTGATGACTTTGAAATAGTTGATTATGACCCACATCCAGGAATAAAGGCCCCGGTTGCTATTTAGCGGTTGCGGTTAAAATAGCGCTTCTATGTTCGTCGACAATCTGGAGGAACAATTTATAATAAATTGTTCCTCTTTTCATTTTGATGATATAATATACAGATACGTAGAAATTAAGAGGAAAAAGACCATGAATACTATTTCCCAAAAAAAAGCTAGGGATCTGCTTAGTAATCCAAAGCATTTCGAGGGTGGTGTGTTTATTACCAAAAACGGGATATCTGAATTGTTTATTCAACCAATGGCAGAACGTGAGAGAGAGTTGGCCGAAAGAGGCGTAGAACGACAGGCGATAGCATTGCTTAAAATCGCGATGTTGTCTAAGAAAGATACTATAGAAGGTAGAAAAATGACACTTGAAGAAGCACTTCGTAGGCGCAAGGAACGTCGGGTGTGATATATAAAGTTCAAATTACCGAAACAGCCTACCAGACACTTTCTATTATTGAAGACTACAAGGCTAATACTATAGGGTTGGAAGCAGCTCAGAATTTGGTGGATGATTTATTAATTGAATCATCGGAACGGATAGGGGAGAACCCGTTAGCATACGGCTATTGTTCAATGTTGCTGGATAAAGGAATGCAATTTCACCAATGGCTTTCCAAAGATCGGCAATTTCGTGTTATTTATGATGTAGTTGGGGATGAAATTCAAATATTGGCATACGCAAGCACAAACCAAGATTTAATTGCCCTCTTGTACCAACTACTGATCATACACTGATATACCCGTTATCTTTCAAGTTGCCTCTTTGTTGGCGGCACTCGCTCACCCCGGTTACATAGTTCGCTATGCTCCCGGGGATTCGCTCCCTTGCCGTCGTGATGCATCTTGAAATCCATAGGGTATATTTAAAATATTGAACGCTATACTTAATACAATCTTCTCAATTAATTATTTTCTGGTCTGATATTATTTATATTTAGAATAAGTTAATAAAAATGACATTATCATATAAAAGCGTTTGATCTTATATTCATGAAGCTTCTTCCTCATAGCCATATAATCTTACAATGTATGAAAATAATAAGAAACAAAAATAACTATTCTCGTTGATTTTTGCGAAGCTCTACGCAATTTAAATGTAACAATGATAAACTATTATTTTTTTATTGATGCACTCTCGCATAAAATTTAATTGTGTATTTATTTTGTGTTTAAAATGAATAAAATGTTTTACGAAAGGAAATAAGGAATTATCAATGGTAAATAATGTGAATATAATCGGCCATTATAATATTGATAATCAATCAGGTTTTTCTTTATTGGAATTAATGGTCGTTATTGTTTTGGTGTCAATATTTTCCTTATGGGGCGTACAGGAATGGGGCTATCACCAGGAAAGAGTCAGGTTACAGGAATCAGCACAGAAGATATTGACATTTATATCCAGGCAACAATCTTTGGCAAATTATTTGAACAAAAGGGTGATATTGTGGTTGAAAACTGGCAAGGATTGGTGCATAGCGTTCTCTAATTCGGTATTAGCTAATTGTAATTTAGAAAATGTTGAGGGAATAAACTCACCCTATCAGGATGTTATTATCAGTTCAGCAACCAAGGATCAGATAGAGTTTCATGGAATAAGAAACACCATGATACCTGCGAGTTTTACTTTGGCGAATTCCGCAGGTGAAATATCCATTATTTTTTCTTCACGAGGTAGGATAAGATCATGTAGTAATAATAAGTTTAATCAAATTCCAGCTTGTGATTAGTTAAATTTTTCCCACTATACCCTATGGATTTCAAGATGGATCGCGACGGCAAGGGAGCGAATCCCCGGGAGCATAGCGAACTATGTGACCGGGGTGAGTGAGTGCAGCCAACAAAGAGGCAACTTGAAAGATGACGGGTATAAATAAGAGATACTTTAATTGGAATAATGAAACATAAAAACCAATCTGGAATGACATTATTAGAGGTTATTGTAGCAATGGCTATTGGTAGTATTATCTTACTGGCGATTGCTAAAAGTTACCCTATTTTAACTAAACAAATAATGGAGTTATATCAGAGATATCGGTTAGGCTATTTTGTTAAACAAACGTTACATATTATAGAAAAGGATATTCGCCGTGCTGGATATTGTCAGCATTATTGTGATGGAAAGCCAATATTCATCGATAATAAAAGTGATGAGAGTGAGGATTCATGTCTGATTATTGCATACGATCTTAATATAAATAACCAATGGGAGCCGCCAGAACACAGTGAATCGGAATTCTTTGGCTATCGTCTTAGCAATAAGTCAGTAGAGTGGAAAAGGGGGGCGGGTAACTGTCAGGAAAATGGCTGGGAAAGGCTGTTTGATCCAAATGAGATAGTGGTAGATTCCTTTAAAGCTGAAAAATTACCGGCAAAAGATGGCTTAGTTTTTATCAAATTGGTACTTATTGCACATTGGTTTAAACATCCATCGATAAACTACCAATATCAGTCAGTAATACGTTTGCGCAATATCAGGGGATAAGTACCGTGGCTGAGCATTCTCCACATGTCTGTTTTCAATATCAGCAAGGTAATGTATTGCTCATTTCAGTGCTGATATTATTGACCGTTAGCCTGATGATGTTAAAGGCTTTGCATCATCATCTGGATAACGCTTTAATCATGATGGTCGATGAACGCAGATATCTAAAAGCTTTTCAGCAAGCAGAATCTTCATTGGCATGGGGAATCGCTCAGTCATGGCCACTTCATAGTAGTCAAATAGAAGATAGTAATAAAACAGAAGAGTGGTATTGCCAGCAACAACAAGAATTTCATTTGACCAGTTGTTTAAAAAGGCAATCGAGTCATTTTTTTCTACTAAAAGGTATGGCTGATGTGGCACCCGGGCAATCTGTTGGATTATATCAATGGATGAAATTACACTCATCTGGTGGAGATGATTCTCTTATTCCGGTAGAGAGTGGTTGGCTGGATTTTTGTCCTGAGGTAGATGTGGGATTTTGTTCATGAAGTCAGAGCTTTTTTATGAGCATCAAGCAGGCATGAGTTTGCCCGAAGTAATGATTGCTGTTATGGTTTTTTCGGTCTCTTTATTGGGATTAATGCGTTATCATCAGGCGTTATTATTTGGGTTTCAGCAACATTGGCAGCAATCAAAGGCAGATAAATTATCTTATGGATATCTGGAACAATATGAATTAATTGCAGGTCAAAATGCTTTACCAGAAATAACATTGCCACCGGGATGGCATGCTGAATTTCAGACGGCCTATCCGTTGTCTAGCTGCTATCAGCTTACAGTTATAGTGATGACGCCTTATAATCAGCAAAGTAAAGCAAGCCGATTGATTTGTTCAAATGGGAGTTCCGATGTTTAAGGTTTATCATTCTAATCAATTAGATCTTCTTAAGGAATTGATAGCAATATTGATCGGGGGTAACCCACTGACTGATCCATTTGCGCAGGAAGTCATTTTGGTACAAAGCCCAGGTATGTCACAGTGGCTGCAAATCCAACTGGCCGAAAGAATAGGCATATCAGCTAATATTTCATTTCCGCTTCCCGCTACGTTTATTTGGGATATGTTTACCAAAGTATTGCCTGATATTCCTAAAGAAAGTGCTTTTAGTAAAGATGCTATGACATGGAAATTGATGGCGTTATTGCCTCAATTGCTGCCTGAAGCAGAGTTTGTTGGACTCAGGCACTACCTTGATCAAGATTTTGATAAACGGAAGATTCATCAATTAGCTGGACGGGTTGCTGATCTGTTTGACCAATATCTCGTTTATCGCCCGCAATGGTTGGAAAGTTGGCAGCAAGGTCAGCTTATTGATGGTTTGAGTGATAATCAGTTGTGGCAGAAAAGATTATGGCTGGAACTGACGAAATATACTCACCAGTTACAACAACCTCAATGGCATCGTGCTAATTTGTATCAGCGTTTTATTTCGATACTGGAAAATAATACTGAACAGGAAAATAGTACTGATTTTTCAGCTTGTTTACCGAAACGGGTATTTATCTGTGGCATTTCTGCCTTACCACCGGTCTATTTACAAGCTTTACAGGCATTGGCACGGCACATTGATATTCACCTGATGTTTACCAATCCATGTAAATATTATTGGGGAGATATTCAGAATTATGCTTTTTTGGCAAAACTGAGTAGCCGTAAACCACGTCATTATAAGAGCGAACAGGAGCTGGAATATTTTAAAGATCCTGATAATGCTCAATCATTGTTTAACGGTGACGGTGAACAAGATGTCAGTAATCCCTTGTTGGCATCGTGGGGACGGTTGGGCCGTGATAATCTCTATTTATTGTCGCAGCTTGAGCAGAGTTCGGATATTCACGCTTTTGTTGAATTAGAACAGGATAATCTATTACATCAATTGCAAAGGGATATTCTCTATCTGGAAGATCATGCCCAAATTGGTTCAACAAAAGAAACATTTGAAAACAGTTTGAAAAAAAGAGTACTTGATCCGTTGGATCGTTCTTTATCTTTCCATGTTTGCCATAGCCCTCAACGTGAAGTGGAAGTTTTACAGGATCAGCTATTGAGATTATTGGAAGATAATCCATCGCTGACGCCAAGGGATATTATTGTGATGGTCGCGGATATTGACAGTTATACTCCCTATGTTCAGGCAGTATTTGGTAATGTCTCTGTTGAACGCTATATTCCATTTGCTATTTCTGATCGTAAAGCTCGTCAGGCACATTCGATTTTACAGGCATTTATTACACTGCTTGATTTACCTCAAAGCCGTTTTACAACAGAGCAGGTTTTAGCATTGTTGGAAGTACCCGCGCTGGCGAATAAATTTGACATACATGAAGATGGTTTGCGTTTGTTAAGACGTTGGGTTGAAGAATCAGGTGTTCGTTGGGGGCTGAATGACGATAATGTCGAAGAGCTATCTTTACCGGTGACAGGTCAGCATACCTGGCGTTTTGGACTGACCCGAATGTTATTGGGTTATGCAATGGATAGCCGATCGGGCCCTTGGAAAGAGGTATTGCCTTATGATGAATCTAGTGGTTTAGCTGCGGAGCTTGCCGGCCAATTGGCTGAATTTTTAATGCAATTAAGCTATTGGCGCAAAATTCTTGCTGAGAGCCGGGCATTAACGGGTTGGTTACCTGTCTGCCAGCAGTTGCTGGAAACATTTTTTGTCTCAGATAATGAGACTGAATTAGTACTAGCAATGATAGAACAGCAATGGCAGAAAGTCATAGTCAATGGCTTGAATGCCCGTTATCAGGAAAGTGTGCCATTGGTTTTATTGCGAGATGAATTGGCACTTCAGTTTGATAATGAAAAAATCAGTCAGCGTTTTCTCGCCGGATCTGTCAATTTTTGCACTCTAATGCCGATGCGTTCTATTCCCTTTAAGGTCGTCTGTTTATTGGGAATGAATGATGGTATTTACCCCCGTTCAATTCCACCGCTTGGATTTGATCTGATGGCGGAAAAAGGTCAGAGGGGAGACAGAAAACGACGGGATGATGACCGTTATCTATTCCTTGAAGCTTTGATATCTGCCGAACGGTTTCTTTATATCAGCTATATTGGTAAGTCTATTCGTGATGATACGGAATGTAATCCTTCCGTGCTGGTGAATGAATTACTGGATTATGTTTGCCAAAGTTTTTGTTTACCGGGAAATGAAAAACTGAATGTTGATGAAAGTGCTACCCATGTTAGAAAACATCTGTTGTATCTTCATGCCCGCGTTCCATTTGCACCGGAAAATTTTATACCGGGCAGTTATCAGCAAAGCTATGCCGGGGAGTGGTTACCGGCGGCAACTGAACAAGGTGCAGCATACGCTGAATTTTGCCAATCTATTGAAATGGCGCAAATTCAAGAAATTACACTTGATAATTTGAGCAGTTTTTACCGCCATCCCGTTCGGTTTTTTTTCCAACGTTGCTTGAAAGTAAATTTCGTTATTGAAGAAACGGAATTACCGGAGGAAGAACCTTTCGTTTTAGATAATCTTCAACGTTATCAGTTTAATCAGCTATTGTTAAGTGCACTAATTGAACAGCAATCGCCTGAACCACTTTTCAATCGGCTGCGTGCTGCTGGAGGATTACCTTTTGGTGCTTTTGGTGAGGTTTATTGGTTAAGACAGCAAAAAGAGATGCAGCCTTTGGCGGATAAAATTCGTGAACAACAAATGGAAACTTTATCTGTCGATTTACATCATAATTTAGGCCCGGTGATTCTGACAGGGCGTATTAATAAGGTGCAACCGGATGGCTTGCTACGTTGGCGGCCTGCCAGTTTGACAGCCAATGATGGCATGCAATTGTGGATTGAGCATCTGGCTTATTGTCTGACAGGTGGTGAGGGTGAAAGTCGCAGCTATGGGCGTGATGGCAACGAATGGCGTTTCGCTCCTGTACCTTCAGAGTACGCTAAAGATTATCTGAATCAATTGATTGAAGGCTATCAGCGAGGAATATCAGCACCTTTACCGCTGTTTTGTAAAAGTGGTTGGGCGTGGCTTTCAGCATGTATGAATAAAGAGACTGGTGAGATTGATGATAGTGATGAAATTCAATCAAAGGCTGAAAGTCAGTTATTGAAAGCATGGCTTGGCGATCAGGGACGCAGAGGCGAAGGGGATGATCCTTATATCCAACGAGCTTTCAGGCAAGTGGATAAATCATTTTTGGCAAAATTTAAACAGGAAGCGCTCAGTTATTTGTTACCGATAGCGCGATATCAGAATACATAGAGAGAATATCAGATAATGCATAAACATTTTGTTCGCATGATTACTGTGATGTTCCTGCTTTTTTGGGGAACGACGAGTTATGCGCAAACACCACAATCATCACAACTACTGCAAGAGACAATTTATAAAAGCGAGAGTGATCATCGTCAGTATCAGGGAATCAAACTGGCAAACAATATGACGGTCTTGCTGGTATCTGATGAGAAGGCAACCAAATCTCTGGCAGCGGTAGCAATTCCGGTTGGTAGTATGGAAAACCCTGACAGCCAGCTCGGGCTTGCACATTATCTGGAACATATGGTTCTGATGGGATCTGAACGTTACCCACAGTCAGGTGATTTATCTGAATTTTTGCAAAAACATGGTGGTAGCTATAATGCCAGCACCGCTTCTTACCGCACAGCTTTCTACCTTGAAGTAGAAAATGAAGCGTTAGCTCAAGCCACAGATCGTCTGGCTGATGCACTGGCTGAGCCGTTACTTAATCCAGTGAATGCAGATCGGGAGCGAAATGCGGTTAATGCAGAGCTGACAATGGCGCGTTCGCGTGATGGGATGCGGGTTGCTCAAATACGGGCAGAAACCTTGAATCCTAAGCATCCCAATGCCCGTTTTTCTGGTGGTAATCTAGAAACATTAAAAGATAAACCGGGGAGTAAATTACAGACAGAACTGGTGGATTTTTATCAACGCTATTATTCAGCCAACCTGATGAAAGGTGTCATTTACGGTAATCAGCCTATCGATAAACTGACTCAAATTGCCGTTGATACTTTTGGTCGGATACCGGATAGAAAAGCGAGTGTGCCGGTGATTACTGTGCCAGCAGTAACGGAAAAAGAGAAAGGGATTATCATCCATTATGTTCCTGCCCAACCGCAAAAGGCATTGCAATTGGAATTCAGTATTGACAATAACAGTGCTGATTTCCGCAGTAAAACCGATGAATATCTCGGTTATATAATAGGCAATCGTAGCCTGAATACATTATCAGATTGGCTACAAACTCAAGGACTAGCAGAAAGTATCAGTGCCGGTGCGGAGCCTATGGTTGATCGCAACAAAGGTATCTTTTTTATTTATGTGACGTTGACAGATAAAGGGCTTGCACAACGGGATCAGATTGTTGCGGCTATTTTTGCTTATATTAATTTATTGAAACAAAAAGGCATTCAGAAAAGTTATTTTGATGAAATCGCGAAGGTTTTGAACCTATCTTTCCGATATGGTTCCGTTGTTCGTGATATGCATTATATCGAATGGTTATCGGATGCTATGTTGCGAGTTCCTGTTTCCAATGTACTGAATGCCGGTTATTTAGCTGATAACTATGACCCGAAAGCAATCGCCAATCGGCTTGCTGAGTTAACACCTGAAAATGCAAGAATCTGGTATATCAGTCCAAAAGAGCCACACAATAAACAGGCTTATTTTGTTCAGGCACCTTATCAGGTTGATCGAATTACATTGCAGCAACGAGTTAAATGGCAGCAATTAGAGGAGCAGATGAGCTTTTCTCTGCCCGCACCAAATCCTTATATTCCTGACGATTTGAAGCTGATAAAAGCAGATAAGAGTAAAAAACATCCAGAAATGATCGTTGAACAGCAGAATGTCCGCTTGCTTTATATGCCGAGCCAATATTTTGCTGATGAACCTAAAGCCAGCATTACGCTTGATTTGCGCAACGCAGAAGGTTTGAATAGCGCTCGTGAGCAGGTCACTTCCTCTTTGCTTGATTATTTGGCAGGGCTTTCCCTTGACCAGCTTAGTTATCAGGCTTCTGTTGCAGGAATGAATATTTCTACGGGCTCATCTCAGGGGCTGCAATTAGGAGTAAGTGGTTACACTCAGAGTCTGCCAGCGCTTTTAACCTCTTTAATCAGTAATTACATGGCATTCACACCAACTGAGGAGCAATTGGCACAGGCTAAGTCCTGGTATCGTGAGCAGATAGCGGTTTCTAATAACGCTAAAGCTTATGACATGGCTATGCAGCCGTTGAAGCGCCTTTCTGTGGTGCCTTACATTGAACAATCCACCCGTCTGGAAGCGCTGGAGACTATCACGGTTCAGGATATTGTTACGTATCGTCATGAGATGATAAAAAATGCTGCTTTGCAAATGATGATCATTGGGAATTTGACCGAACAGCAGAGCAAAGTGATTGCTGAATCTGCCCATAACCAACTGGCAAATCAAGGAAATGATTGGTGGAGTGGGGATAAGGTGGTGATTGATAAAAATTACCCGGTTAATTTCCAGCGTGTTGGCAGCAGCACAGATGGTGCTTTAGCAGAGGTTTATATTCCGACGGGTTATAACCGTATAGAAGGTTATGTTTATTCCAGTTTGTTGAGCAACATGCTCCAGCCGTGGTTCTATGAGCAGTTAAGAACAGTAGAGCAACTGGGGTATGCAGTGTTTGCTTTCAATACCAGTGTGGGGGAACAGTGGGGGTTGGGTTTCCTACTGCAAAGTAATAGCAAGCAACCAAAATATTTGAATCAGCGTTATCAAGATTTCTATCAGAACGTGGGTAATAAATTGAAAGCCATGCCTCAAGCTGATTTTGAGCAGTACAAGAGTGCGCTGATTAATGAAAAGCAGCAACCGCCACAAACTTTCTATGCCGAAGTTGCCCGTTTCTCCGGTGATTTCAGTCGTAATAACTTTAGTTTTGACAGTAGAGATAAAATGCTTGAGATCCTAAAGAAAACTACACAGCAACAATTGATTAGTTTCTATCGGAATGCGGTCATCAAACATATAGGGTTGTCATTCATTTCGCAAGTGATTGGTAAATCAGGAAACTTGGATGGATATGCGAAATTGAAAGGTTGGAAAACCTATCAAAATGTGACTGAATTTCAGAAACGGTTACCTGTTGAGGTAAGAGCTCAGTGATCACAGAGATATCTGTCCACAGGCTTAATGTATTAACTCTGCCGCTGACTGGTCAGCGGCTGATCGAAGCATCGGCCGGGACGGGTAAAACCTACACCATTGGCATTTTATATCTGCGTCTTCTACTTGGACTGGGGAAAGATGCCGCTTTTTCACGGCCTTTAAGCGTGGAAGAAATTCTGGTGGTGACTTTTACTGAGGCAGCAACAAATGAGTTACGTGGTCGTATCCGTGAAAATATTCATAAACTTCGCCTTGCCTGTATTCGAAATGCAATAGAAGAGACAGAACCTGCCTATCAACAGCTATTGAATGAAATCCCGGATAAAGGGCAGGCGGCTATTTGGTTACTCGCCGCAGAGCGGCAAATGGATGAAGCGGCGATTTATACCATTCATGGTTTTTGTCAGAGAATGTTGGCACATAATGCCTTTGAATCTGGGATTTTGTTTGAACAGACATTAATTCAGGATCAACATCCGTTAGAACGGCAAGGGTGTGCCGATTTCTGGCGGCGACACTGTTATCCATTGCCGTTATCAATGGCGCAGGTGATCAGCCAGGAGTGGAGTGGGCCGGAAGCCCTGTTGGCTGAATTATACCCTTATTTACAAGGGGATATGCCATATATGGTTGATGCGCCAGCCAGCGATGAAACGCTGTTAAGTCGTCATGAAAAAATTACCCAGTTGATCAACGATGTTAAATACCAATGGAATGAAGCTGCGGGAGAGTTGCACGATTTAATTGCGGGTTCTGGTGTCGATAAAAGAAGTTACAGTAGTAAGCACTTACCAAATTGGCTGAATAGTGTCATGGATTGGGCTCAGACGCCTACAGAGGATTATCAGTTGCCAAAAGCGCTGGAGAAATTCCGGCAGTCAGTATTGGCAGAAAAGACAAAAAAAGGTGAGGTACCTGAACATTCACTTTTTGTTGTGATAGATGATTTATATCAGAAACCACTTACTTTACGTGATTTGATTATCTCCAGAGCTATTATTGAGGTTCGCCAATCAATCCGTCAGGAAAAATTAACACGTGGTCAAATGGGGTTTGATGATTTACTAACCCGTCTTGATGATGCTCTGAAAGGTCCCGGCAGTGATTTGCTTGCTGAGACAATCCGCCGACGCTATCCGGTTGCGTTGATCGACGAATTTCAGGATACCGACCCACAGCAATACCGAATTTTTCATACCATTTATGGCACTCAGCCTGAAAATGGATTGCTATTTATTGGTGATCCCAAACAAGCTATTTATGCATTTCGCGGCGCAGATATTTTCACTTATATTCGTGCCCGCTCTCAGGTAAGTGCTCACTATACTCTGGAAACAAACTGGCGCTCTGCCTACTCGATGGTACAGGCAGTAAACAAACTGTTTATGCGTTCAGAAAATCCATTTTTGTTTGAGCAGATTCCTTTTATTGAAGTTTCTGCGGCAGAGAAAAACCGAGAGCTCTCTTTTAGCTATGACGGTGAAGAACAGGCCGCACTGAATTTCTGGTTACAACCAGGAGAAGGTGTTTCTATCGGAGATTATGAGCAAACGATGTCACGGCTCTGTTCTGCGCAAATTCGTGATTGGTTGCAGGCAGGTAGTGAAGGGCGGGCTTTGTTACATAAAAGTGAAGGTTCTCGGCCTGTGACGGCGGCTGATATTACGGTTTTGGTGCGTAGTAGAAAGGAAGCGACACTGATCCGTAATGCACTTAATCTGTTATCTATCCCTTCCGTATTTCTTTCTAACCGAGAAAGTGTATTTGATACCGTAGAAGCCAAGGATATTCTCTGGTTGCTGCAAGCGGTGTTATCACCAGAGAAAGAGCGGGTGTTGAGAAGTGCGCTTGCCAGTGGTTTGTTTGGTTTGACCGCTCGACAGATAGACAAACTAAATCATGATGAGAAGACGTGGGACCAGTTAGTTGATGAGTTTGATGGCTACTTTCGTCTGTGGCAACGCCGTGGCGTGTTACCTATGCTACGAGCGGTAATCGCCAACCATCATATTGCTGAGAATTTGCTTGCCAGTTATGACGGTGAACGGCGCTTGACAGATGTGATGCATATTGGTGAGTTGTTGCAGGAGATATCTTTACAACTTGACAGTGAACATGCGGTCACTCGCTGGTTGGCTCAGCAAATCTCTCATCCTGATCCACAATCTGAAAATCAGCAGATACGGCTAGAAAGCGATCGTCACTTGGTACAAATTTGTACTATCCATAAATCTAAGGGGCTGGAATATCCGCTGGTATGGTTGCCATTTATCTGTAATTTCAGGGAGCAGAAGCGGGCGATATATCATGATCGTACAAGCTTTAATGCTTGCCTCGATATCTTTCCTGACGACGAGACGATTGAACTGGCGGAACAAGAGCGATTGGCAGAGGATTTGCGTTTACTCTATGTCGCATTGACGCGTTCTGTTTACCATTGCAGTGTCGGCGTGGCTCCGCTGATAAAAGGCAATAAGAAAAAGGCCGGGGATACTGATCTGCATCAATGTGCTCTGGGCTACCTGTTGCAAAAGGGGGTGAAAGGGGATGCTGATTTTCTGGCAACATCGCTTAAAGAATTAAGCGGAGATGGCATTGTTATATCATCAATTAATGAGACTGATGATCACCCTTGGCAATCGCAAAGTAAAAATGATTTAGTCCTGTCGGCCAGGCAATTTAAACGTAGAGTTCAGGATGATTGGCGTATTACCAGTTATTCTGGTTTACGAAACTCTGTAGTTCATCGTGGTAATGCTTCCGCTTATTTTGCTGGAGAAGAATCTATTGACGTGATTGTTCAGTCTATTGCGCCAAAACTTGATGTTGATGCTAGTGGTGAAAGACAGTTAGTAGAACAACCTGAAATGACACCACATACATTCCCACGGGGAGCTTCCGCGGGGACTTTTTTACACGCTATTTTGGAAGAACTTAGTTTCAGCCAATTACCTGATGAGAAATGGTTGGCAGAACAACTGCAATCAGCCGGATTTGATGAACGCTGGAGTGGGACATTACAGCAATGGATGGTCGATATTTTTACTATTCCATTGAATGATGAAGGAGTGCAATTGGCAAAAATTCCGCTACATCATCAACAGGATGAAATGCAATTTTATCTGCCGGTTGAACAACTTTTGCGATCTCAGATGTTGGATACACTGATACGTCGTTATGATCCAATTTCTGCTCGCTGCCCCCAACTGGAATTTCAGCAGGTGAAAGGAGTGTTGAAAGGGTTTATTGATTTGGTCTTCTGTTGGCAAGGTAAATTCTACCTGCTGGATTACAAATCAAACTGGTTGGGAGAGGAGAGTCAGTTTTATACTCGCCAGGCAATGGAAATAGCCATGATTGAGCATCGTTATGATCTGCAATATCAACTTTATACACTGGCATTGCATCGTTACTTGCGTCACAGGCTGGCTAATTATGATTACCAACAACATTTCGGCGGCGTGATTTATCTGTTTCTGAGGGGAATAGATAAACAACAGCCGGGGAATGGTATTTTCAATTGTCGGCCATCGGCTGAATTTGTTGATGCTTTGGATCTGCTTTTCAGTGGTAGTGAACAGCTTGAGAAAGAGAAAAATTGATGATTTCGTTATTACAACAAGCAGTAAACCTCAGGCTTTTGCGTTCATTGGACTTACAGTTTGCTCATGTATTGATTGAGGATAAAGATCCTGTTTTGTTGTTGGTGATGGCGCTGTTAAGCGCTGAAACCGGTACCGGCCATGTTTGCCTGCCGGTTAATCGGATAACGCCTGAATATTTTTTTGATGGGCGACATCGTGAATTTGCCGAACAGTTATGGCAGGTTGCGGGAAAACCTGATGAGCAGAGTTTGCGGATAGCACTGGAAAATTGTGCTGCGGTTAGTGATGGATTTCAACCCACGCCTGTTGTGCTTTCCCATGATCGGCTTTATTTGCAGAGAATGTGGCAAAGTGAATGTCAGGTGGCGGCTTTTTTTTCCGGCAATCAACCAATCGATAATATTCAGGAACAGCAACTGAAAGTTGTTTTAGATGAATTATTCATGCTATCTGAGGAAATGGTGGACTGGCAAAAAATGGCTGCGGCTGTCGCGGTGACTAGCAGAATTTCGGTTATCTCTGGCGGACCAGGAACCGGGAAAACTACCACCGTTGCTAAGCTGTTGGCTACCTTAATTAAACTTGAACCTGATAAAAAGCGGGTTATCCAACTGGCGGCTCCGACCGGAAAGGCGGCCGCCAGATTGACCGAATCTCTTAATAGTGCGGTCAGAAAATTGCCTCTGACGGAGGAACAATTTGCATGTATGCCGGATCAGGCGCAGACGATTCATCGCTTGCTAGGAGCGCAGCCTGATAGCCAGCGCTTGCGCTATGATCGAGATAATCCATTGAACCTTGATGTGCTGGTGGTGGATGAAGCTTCAATGGTGGATTTACCCATGATGGCTAGGTTGATTGATGCATTGCCACCGAAAGCGAAAATTGTTCTGCTTGGTGACCGAGATCAATTGGCATCAGTGGAAGCAGGCGCGGTGTTGGGTGATATTTGCCGTTTTGCCGAACTCGGATATAGCGTAACGAGGGCGCAACAGCTAAGCAGATTGACGGGATGCCGGTTAGTTGCGGGTGATCAGCAAAATATCCCAGAGGTTCGTGATCGTTTGTGTCTTTTACGTAAAAGTTATCGTTTTAATGTGGATTCGGGGATTGGTCAATTGGCGACGGCCGTTAATCAGGGAAAGAGTCGACAAGCTCTCGCTATTTTGCAGCAACCGTTGAAGGATATCTGTTTTTACCCATTGTCTGACGATGAAGATTATCAGCGGTTGTTGGCAGAAACGGTATCGGGTTATTACCTTTACTTGCATCTGGTGGCAAAACAGGCACCAGTCAAAGAGATTTTAGATGAATTTAACCGCTATCGTTTGTTGTGTGCACTTAGAGAAGGGCTGTTTGGTGTCAGTGGGCTTAATGAGCGTATAGAACAGCTATTACATCGTCAGGGGCTTATTCGTCGTCCAGTCGGGACTTTCAGCCGTGGTTATGCAGGGCGGCCCATCATGATATCGCGTAACGACAGCACATTGGGCCTATTTAATGGTGATATTGGTATTATGCTCAGAGACGAAAATCATGAACTGCGTGCTTATTTTCAACTGCCTGACGGGCAGATTAAGGGAGTCCAGCCAAGTCGTTTACCACAACATGAAACTGCGTATGTGATGACCGTACATAAATCGCAGGGCTCAGAATTTGAACATACCGCTTTGGTATTGCCAACGCAATTTGTGCCGGTTGTCAGCCGTGAACTGGTTTATACAGCGATAACCCGTGCCAGAGAAAAACTGACTCTTTATGCACATGAAGCGGTATTGCGTCAGGCAATCCAGACACCAACTCAAAGGCGAAGCGGGTTAGCAGAGCGGCTTAGCTTACAGGTGGATTAGTACTTATTCTGATAGACTAACTTGTGCAAAAAAATTTATATATTAACGATGTTGCCATATCTTCTCTGACATTTTTTTGATCGTTATTTGTTCTGTTGTTGGATGGGATTTTAAGCCCGACAATCAGATCATTAATCCCTTTAATGAGATTTCTGATTTGCCGTGCTGACTTCGGTAAATATCCCTTTTCAGTTTTGTAAAAAGTTCTCGATTGGGTGATTGAAAAATTCTCGTGCAGTGAATTAGAGATTACATTGACCTATGCAAGATAAAGGTATCTTAAACCTACCTATATGCCAAATTTTGGTTAATTTCTAACTGAAATATCTTTTCTTAGTCCTTCATGTTGATTGATTGTGAGTCGTAATCGTTCAGTCAGCAATACCGAGTAGTTTCATCGTGATGGCTATATACCCGTCATCTTTCAAGTTGTTTCTTTGTTGGCCGCACTCACTCACCCCGGTCACATAGTTATCTATGCTCCCGGGGATTCGCTCCCTTGCCGCCGCGATGCATCTTGAAATCCATAGGCTATATACTGATCGATATCTTAATTTCACCGATTCAAAAGATTCAAAAATAGTTGCAATGACTGAATCAAATTGCTGATGTTTATGTTTTGTTATCAATGTAAACAATAAAATTATAAATTTAATAAA
Organism: Photorhabdus laumondii subsp. laumondii; assembly: GCF_003343245.1. Lineage (NCBI taxonomy): Bacteria > Pseudomonadati > Pseudomonadota > Gammaproteobacteria > Enterobacterales > Morganellaceae > Photorhabdus > Photorhabdus laumondii. Next base: position 726,176 of record NZ_CP024901.1, read on the forward strand.
TTTTAATATTATTGTGTGGTTAATGTCACAGTTTGTGAATATATTAAATGAAATTTATTATTATTTGATGATATAAACGCCTAATTATATGAATTGTGATTTGTTTACTAAACGGATTGCGGATATGTCTGGATAGCTTGCTAGGGGTGAGATGAATATCCAGATTTTTGATTTAAGGATTAAGTTGTCTGATGCAAGATAATGAAATGAGTACTGAGTCACCCCACTCTTCCCCGGGGCTGGACACCGGCCTGATTTGCCTGGCAATGTTGGCCAGGTTTCACAACATCGCTATATCGACTGAACAACTTTCACACGAATTTTCCACTGCCAGCCAAGGTTTTACCCTGAAAGAGCTGCTGCTGGCTGCTCGTCATTCAGGGCTGAAAGCCAGGGCTGTACACACAACACTGGCCAGACTTGAACATACTCCCTTGCCCGCCATTGCCATTGACCGAGATGGGCAATTTTTTATTTTGGCTAAACTGGATAAAGAACAGGCTCTGATTCAGGACCCACGTTCGGCGCGCCCCGAAGTTATCAGCTTCGAGCAGCTTGAGCAGCGTTGGACAGGGCAATTGGTGCTTGTGCGTTCCAGTAACGGTCTGCCCGGAGAGACTTCTCGTTTTGACTTCACTTGGTTTATCCCGGCTATCGTCAAATACCGCAAGTTGTTGGGTGAAGTTTTGCTGGGGTCTTTTGCCTTGCAGTTGTTTGCCCTGGTGACTCCGTTGTTCTTTCAGGTGGTCATGGACAAAGTACTGGTGCACCACGGCCTAACCACACTGGATGTGGTCGCGGCGGGATTGCTGGGCATCATGCTGTTCGAGTCGGCCCTGAGCGGTCTGCGTAGCTACGTGTTTGCCCACACGACCAGCCGTATTGATGTGCAGTTGGGATCGAATCTGTTTCGGCACTTGATTAATCTGCCGCTGGCTTACTTCCAGGCCCGGAGAGTCGGTGATTCTGTGGCTCGTGTACGTGAACTGGAAAATATCCGTAGCTTCCTTACCGGCAACGCCATTACCCTGATGCTCGACGTGCTTTTTTCTCTGGTGTTCATCCTTGTGATGTTCTATTACAGCGGCTGGTTGACTCTCATTGTGGTGTTATCATTGCCGCTTTATGCACTCGTCTCGGGGTTGGTTACACCTCTCTTGCGTAAGCGATTACAGGATAGCTTCACCCGCAACGCTGAGAATCAGGCATTCCTTGTCGAAACGGTCAATGGCATTGATACCCTAAAGTCAATGGCGGTTGAACCGCAGGCCATCCGCAAGTGGGACAACCAACTGGCGGCTTATGTTGCCGCCGGTTTCAAAACACAGACCTTATCCACTATCGCCAATGAAAGTGTTTCGCTTATCGGCAAGTTAGTGACGGTTGCCACACTCTGGCTAGGTGCCCGCCTCGTGATAGACGGGCAGCTATCGGTGGGGGAACTGATCGCATTCAATATGCTGGCCGGCCGTGTCAGCGGCCCTATCATGCGTTTGGCGCAACTGTGGACCAGCTTCCAGCAGACCGGAGTCTCAGTGCAGCGCCTGGGAGATATCCTCAATTCCCGTACGGAATTGTCTCAGGCTACACGTAGCACAGTACCGCCGCTCAAGGGGCAGGTAGAGTTCGAACAGGTGCATTTTCGTTATCGGGCTGATGGTTCTGAGGTGCTGCGCGGCGTCAATCTGGTCATTGGCGCGGGAGAAATCATTGGTGTGGTGGGCCGCTCCGGTTCCGGCAAAAGCACTCTGACCCGCTTGTTGCAGCGGCTCTATGTTCCGGAGCGCGGACGGGTCATGGTCGATGGCATGGACTTGGCATTGGCTGATGTGTCCTCGCTGCGCCGGCAGATCGGCGTGGTGTTGCAGGACAATATGCTATTCAACCGCAGCATTCGCGAAAACATTGCCTTGAGCGATCCGGGTGCGCCGCTCGAAGTGGTCATGCACGCCGCCCGCATGGCTGGAGCTCATGAATTCATCCTTGAACTGCCCGAAGGTTACGACACCATTGTGGGAGAACACGGCGCGTCACTTTCAGGCGGTCAACGGCAACGGGTAGCCATTGCCCGCGCCTTGATCGGCAATCCTCGCATTTTGATTTTCGACGAAGCGACCAGTGCGCTGGACTACGAGTCTGAGCGGGTGGTTCAGCAGAACATGCAAAGCATTTGCAAGGGGCGCACGGTCATCATTATCGCTCATCGGTTGTCCGCTGTACGCGACGCGCACCGTATCCTTGTAATGGATCGCGGGCAGATCGTTGAACAGGGCGCCCACGCCGAGTTACTGGCACGTCAGGACGGCCACTATTCACGACTGCATCGAATGCAGCAGGGATGACAGGCCTCCATTTCTGGAAAGTACGATCAAAACGGCTAATCACGCAATCAATGGTTAATAACATAATCAATGGTTAATAACACCATCAGAGGCAGATGTGACCAAGATAAACATACTCCGATTCAAGGAAAATAATTTCAAATGAGCGCTACCCTTTCCTTATTGCAGCGTTATCGTCACGCGTGGCGTGAGTCTTGGCACCAACGTAAAAACATGGACGTGTCGCCGCGACTGGCTCATGAATTACAGTTTTTACCGACGGCTTTGGAGTTGCAGGAAACACCGGTTCACCCAGCACCGAGAATTTTCACCTGGACCATTCTGGGTTTTGCTGTATTGGCGTTGCTCTGGGCCTACATCGGCAAAATCGAGGTAGTGGCTATCGCCCCGGGAAAGGTCGTTCCCAATGGCAAGACCAAGTTGATTCAATCCAGTGAAACGGCGGTGGTCAGAGCGATCCACGTCAATGACGGCCAGTCGGTGAAAGTTGGCGAGTTGTTGGTTGAGCTCGACCCGACGGCGGCGAGCGCCGATGTCAGCCGGATCCAGAGCGAGCTGCTGGCTGCTCGTATCGACAGTGCGCGGAGTGCCGCCATGCTCGACGCGATCAATCAACAAAAGTCGCCGGCGTCGCTGGTAGGAACGATTGACAACGCCAACCCTGAGCAGGTACTCAGTGCCCAACGCTGGCTTCAAGGACAATATCAGGAATACCGCAGCAACCTGGAGTTGGTGGATGCAGAAATCCTCCAACGCAGCGCCGAAATCCAGTCAGCCCAGGCCCAGGTGGCTAGTCTGCGAAAAACGCTGCCGATTGCGACACGATTGGCCGAGGATTACCAACGGTTATTGAAGAAACAGTATGTGTCGCGGCATGAATATCTGGAAAAAGAGCAGACGCGACTGGATCTGCAACGTCAGTTAAGCGTACAGCAGGCCAGTGTCTTGCAGCACGCCGCCGCTCAGGACGAGGCGCGACGTCGGCGTGAGGCTGTTGTTGCGCAAAATCGCCGCGCCATGCTCGACCTGCAACAGGAAGCCAACAAAAAGGTAGCGACCCTGGTTCAGGAGCTGGCGAAGGCCCGTTATCAGGAAACTTTGACCAGCCTCAAAGCCCCGGTGGCCGGCACAGTTCAACAACTCGCTATCCATACTGTCGGTGGTGTGGTGACACCTGCTCAGCCGCTGATGGTCATCGTCCCCGCAGACCAATCGGTAGAAGTGGAGGCTAGGCTGGAAAACAAGGATGTGGGTTTTGTCCATGTTGGTCAACCGGTCACCGTCAAAGTGGAAACTTTTACTTTTACCAAGTACGGCACCGTTGACGGCGAAGTGCTCAACGTGTCGAACGACGCCATCGAGGACGAAAAGCATGGGCTCATCTATAGCAGCCGCATTCGTTTGAAGTCTGATCACGTGATGGTCAATGGTCAGCGAGTCCCACTGTCTCCGGGCATGTCGATCACGGCAGAAATAAAAACTGATCAACGTCGCGTGATCGATTACTTCTTGAGCCCATTGCAGCAACATATAGATGAAAGTCTGAGAGAACGGTAGGTTGTGAGGGCAGCTCTGTGAACTCGGCTCGCCATACTCACCGTTTTCCGGGTTTGAGATAAATGACCGTTAATGTTTTTCGCCGCCTTACTTTATTTGGAGTGATGAAATGAAAGTATTACGTATACATGAAAGGTTTAAAAACTGGCGCAATATGATTATTTTCATGAGCTGTACATTATTAATGGCCTGCTCTAAGTTCATTGATATATACAAACCGATTGACGTATCGAAGTCTGGTCAATCAGTCAAAATTGATTTTGAAATTAGCAAGGAAGGCAATTATCAGTTTGTCCTGCTGTTTGAAACTGGGGAGGGTCATGATGAAATGGCAAGGCGGTTTAAGTTGTTTGGGAGAGCTGATAAAGATGGAGTAATAATCCCTGTTTCACTCTATATCGTTAAAGATGGCAAGATTTTTTTTGATAAGAAAATAAACGCTTCAGGGTCCGAAGGAGGGCGTGTCTTCAATTACGAAGAGAGAAGTATAAATACGGCTGTGAGAGAAATTAAAACATTTTCATTACCTCCCGGACGCTACTCTGCGGTAATTACCACCCTGGAGGATGTCCCTGCTTTTAATGGTATTGAGAGTTTTGTTGAATTCAACCATTACGATCCGAAGATTTGAAATGGTATCAGTATAAACAAAGAAGATATAAAAATTTGGAGTGACGTGATGAAAATATTACAGGTAAACGAGAGATTCAAAAACTGGCGCAACATTATTATTTTTATGAGCTGCGCCTTATTAATGGCCTGCTCTAAGTTCATTGATATATACAGACCAATTGACGTATCGAAGTCTGGTCAATCAGTCAAAATTGATTTTGAAATCAGCAAGGAAGGCAATTATCAGTTTGTCCTGCTGTTTGCTACTACGGATGATTACGATGAAATGGCAAGGAGGTTTGAGTTGTTTGGGAGAGTTTATAAAAACGGAGTAATAACCCCCGTTTCACTCCATATCGTTAAAGATGGCAAGATTTTTTTTGACAAGAAAATAAACGCTGCGGGATCCGAAGGAGGGCGTGCCGTCAATTACGAAGAGAGAAGGATAAATACGGCTGTGCGAGAAATTAAAACATTTTCATTACCTCCCGGACGCTACTCTGCGGTAATTACCACCCTGGAGGATGTCCCTGTTTTTAATAGTATTGAGAGTTTTGTTGAATTCAATCATTACGATCCGAAGATTTAAGAAGATTTAAAATGGTATCAGTATAAACAAAGGAAATATCAAAATTTGGAGTGATGAAATGAAAATATTACGTATATATGAAAGGTTTAAAAATTGGCGAAATATTATTATTTTTATGAGCTGTACATTATTAATGGCCTGCTCTAAGCCCATTGATATATACAAACCGATTGACGTATCGAAGTCTGGTCAATCAGTCAAAATTGATTTTGAAATCAGCAAGACTGGAAATTATCAGTTTGTCCTGCTGTTTGCTACAGGGGATGATCATGATGAAATGGAAAGGCGATTTAAGTTGTTCGGGAGTATTTATGATGACGGAGTAACAATCCCTGTTTCACTTTATCTGGTTAGAAATGATAAGGTTTTTTTTGATGAAAAAATAAACTCAGGGGGATACGACGGGGGGCAGTCTTTCTATTACGAAGAGAGAAGGGTAAATACGGCTGTGCGAGAAATTAAGACATTTTCGTTATCCCCCGGACGTTACTCTGCGGTCATTACCACTCTGGAGGATGTCCCTGCTTTTAATGGCATTGAGAGTTTTGTCGAGTTCGCCTATTACAATCCGAAAATTTAAGAAGATTTAAAATGGTATCAGTATAAACAAAGGAAATATAAAAATTTGGAGTGAAGAAATGAAATTGTTACGTATATATGAAAGGTTTAAAAATTGGCGAAATATTATTATTTTTATGAGTTGTATCTGGTTAGTAGCATGCTCTAATTACATTGATGCTATACGCAAGCCGATTGATGTGTCGCATTCGGGACAATCGGTTGAGATTAATTTTGAACTCAGCAAGCGCAAGGCTGGAAATTATCAATTTGCTCTGCTGTTTGCTACTGGGGGTGATTATAATGAAATAGACAGGCGATCTAAGATATTTGGGAGTGTTGATAAGGATGGGATTGCTATTCCCGTTTCTCTTCGTCTGGTTAAAGACGGAAAGGTTTTTTTTGACAAGAAGGTAAATGCGGTAAGGCTCGATGGGTGGCAAGCCTTCTATTACGAAAAGAGATTAATAAATACGACTGTGCGCGATATTAAAACACTTGAATTGCTCCCCGGACGTTACTCTGCGGTCATTACCACTCTGGAGGATGTTCCTGCCTTTAATGACATCGAGAGTTTTGTCGAGTTCGCCTATTACAATCCGAAAATTTAAGAAGATTTAAAATGGTATCAGTATAAACAAAGGAAATATCAAAATTTGGAGTGACGAAATGAAAGTATTACAGGTATACGAAAGGTTTAAAAATTGGCAAAACATTATTATTTTTATGAGTTGCACTTTATTAATAGCATGTTCTGAGCCCATTAATATATACAGACCGATTGAGGTGTCGCATTCTGATCAGTCAGTCAAGATTGATTTTGAAATCAGCAAGAAGGGAGATTATCAGTTTGCCCTGCTGTTTGCTACTGGGCGTGGTTTTGGTGAAATGCAAAGGAGGGATAAGTTGTTCGGAAGTATTGATAAGGACGGGGTTGCCATCCCCGTTTCACTTCGTGTGGTTAAAGACGGTAAGGTTTTTTTTGACGAGAAAATAAACGCTGTGGGAAGTGGTTGGGGGCGTACCTTCTATTACGAAGAGAGAAGGGTAAATACGACTGTGCGAGAAATTAAAACACTTTCGTTACCCTCCGGGCATTACTCTGCGGTCATTACCACTCTGGAGGATGTCCCAGCCTTTAATGACATTCAGAGTTTTGTACAACTCATATATTTTAATCCGAAGATTTGAAATGATATCAGTATAAACAAAGGAAATATAAAAATTTGGAGTGAAGAAATGAAATTATTACGTATATATAAAAGGTTTAAAAATTGGCGAAATATTATTGTTTTTATGAGTTGCACCTTATTAATGGCATGCTCTAAGTTCATTGATATATACAGACCAATTGACGTATCGAAGTCTGGTCAATCAGTCAAAATTGATTTTGAACTCAGCAAGGAAGGTAATTATCAGTTTGCCTTACTGTTTGAAACTGGGGAGGGTTATGATGAAATGGAAAGGCGGTTTAAGTTGTTTGGGAGAGCTGATAAAGATGGAGTAATAATCCCTGTTTCACTCTATATCGTTAAAGATGGCAAGATTTTTTTTGATAAGAAAATAAACGCTTCAGGGTCCGAAGGAGGGCGTGTCTTCAATTACGAAGAGAGAAGTATAAATACGGCTGTGAGAGAAATTAAAACATTTTTATTACCTCCCGGACGCTACTCTGCGGTAATTACCACCCTGGAGGATGTCCCTGTTTTTAATGATATTGAGAGTTTTGTTGAATTCACCTATTACGATCCAAAGATTTGAAATGGTATCAGTATAAACAAAGGAAATATCAAAATTTGGAGTGAAGAAATGAAAGTATTACAGGTACACGAAAGATTCAAAAACTGGCGCAACATTATTATTTTTATGAGCTGTGCCTTATTAATGGCCTGCTCTAAGCCCATTGATATATACAAACCGATTGACGTATCGAAGTCTGGTCAGTCAGTCAAAATTGATTTTGAAATCAGCAAGAAAGGAAATTATCAGTTTGCCTTGCTGTTTGATAAAGGGGATGACTATGAGGAAATGAAAAAGCGACTTGAATTGTTCGGGAATGTTGATAAGGACGGGGTAATAATCCCCGTTTCGCTTCATTTAGTTAAAGATAGCAAGATTTTTTTTGACAAGAAAATAAATGCAGGAGGACGTGGTTGGGGACAGTCTCTTGATTACGAAGGAAGAAGAATAAATATGGCTGTGCGAAACATTAAAATACTTGAGTTACCCCCTGGACGTTACTCTGCGGTAATTACCATCCTGGAGGATGTCCCTGTTTTTAATGACATCGAGAGTTTTGTCGAATTCTCCTATTTTAATCCAAAAATTTGACTTATTCAGAAAAAAACAAAGAGAAATAATCAGTAGAGGAAATAATAAGTATGGAAAAGAAATATACTGTAACCTATAAAGTTGCTCCGATGGGGGCTAAGTATGTTTATCAGGAAGATAAGAACGAACATAAAGCGGGAGACGTACACTCTTCAGCCGGCGGTCATATGTGGTATGTTTTGAATGACGGGAGCGGAAGTGAAATAAGTTACGGTTTTGAGTCAAGGTATGATGAACCGTGGGGAGAGGGGCGAGTAACGAATAATGATAATGCCGCCTATCAACAGACCTCTTACGAAACCACCGTAGAATTGACTGAATTTCAGTACAACAGGTTAAAAGCTTTTTCAGAAGGCCCATCGTTAGTTGGATTTGATGCTAAGCATTACAACGTGGCTAAAAACAGTTGCGTGGATTTCGTATTTGCATCATTAAAAGCCGTTGGCTATAACGAAAAAGGTTTCGAGGGAGAACTGTTCCCTAATCATAATCCTATGCATTTGCGTGATATGTTGCAAAATAATGGAAGTCGAATTATCCGTGACAACTTGAGTCGTTATATTCGTTATAGTGACTTTTATTATCTGGACGATGAAAGTGGTCGAGCGTGTTTATGGCTTAGGCCAGAGGATACGAAAATCACTCTACCGATGAAGCCATTGATTAACATCGATATCGTGTCCACGCCAAAACCTCTGCGGCATATTCAGGGCGAAAACAAAGCTCAGCAGGATGTTGCTAACGGGTTTATACAAAATTCTGCAACACATAAAATATCTGCCGTCGGGGATATGCTCAATAAAACAGACTTTGCCTCCACCCAGATGGCAGGTCTTGCCACCGGTGGCATTCGTCCCGGTGAAATGCAGCTCGACCCCAATGTCAAGCCCAACAGCTATCTGTCGGAGTTCTACAAGCCTTTCTACCAACCCGGAGACACTAGCAAGCTGGACTTCGGCCTGCGCAACGCTGTGACGTTGAACGGTTTATCGGCGATGACAACGTTTAACACTTATGTTGACCCGCTGTTATTGGATCTGAGCGGCAATGGTGTGCACATGACTGACATTCGTGACGGCGTGTTGTTCGACATGGATAACAGTGGCACGCTTAAGCGCAGCGGCTGGGCGGATCGCAATACCGGGATATTGGTGATCGACGATGGTAGCGGTCAGATAAAAAATGCCGGCCAGATGTTCTCCGAATACTACGGTGGTAAGGCCGGAATAAACGGTGCCGCGGGCGAAAAAAAATTCAAGGAGGGTTTCGGTGCCTTAGCCAGTGAAGATGCCAACAAAGACGGCGTGATTGATGAACGTGATCCGATCTGGAGTAAATTACGGGTCTGGGTTGATGGCACCCACGATGCAAAAGTCGATGCGGGCGAACTCAAAACACTGGCGGAATGGGGTATTACTCAGATAAACGTCCGGGCTTCGAACAAAACAGACGTCCGTGATGGGAATAAGGTCGTTGCCAGTGGGTCGTTTACTATCAATGGTAAAACTCAGGAAGTGCTGGCCGTCGACTTTCTTGGTGACCCCGTCAGTAATACCTTGAGTACTCAGGGAGCTGGCACACGAGTGACCTCCACTCACAACGATATCATAACCACGGCTTACGCCAGCCAGAGTGAAACAGATGAAACCTTAAATGCGGAGCAACTGGGAGTCAGCAATCTGTATGGTGGCAGCGGCAATGATACGTTGATTGCGGCAAAAACCGGCAGCTGGCTGGTTGGAGGCGCAGGGAGCAATACCTATGTCGGTGGTGCCGGCGATGACGTGTTTGTCATCAGCGCTTCTGACGATACGAAAAACATTCACGGCAATGGCGGGCACGATACGGCGATCATTGTCGGTAACCAAGGCGTGGAGCTGAACATGGGTCAAGCCAGTTTAACCATCGCCGAAGGCGGAAGCGGCAACGATACTATCATAAGCGGTAGTGTCAACGGTGTCTTTATCAAGGGCGGTTCCGGCAATTCGACTCTGATAGGTGGCATGGGTAACGACGTCCTGGTCGGCGGCAGTGGGCACAACACCATCGTTGGTGGCACGGGTAAGTCGGTTATCTATGCCGGTCCTCAGGGCGACACAATTTACGCCTCCAAAGACGGCAGCATCATTCACGCTGGCGGCGGCGATGATAAGATTTTCGGTGGTGTGGGTGACGATGTGATCGAAGTGGGTCACGGCAATGCTACGATTGATGGGGACGGAGGGGTCAACATCGTCAGCCTGCACGGTAACCACGGCGATTATCAAATTACCCGTACCGACAGTGGGTATGTGGTGGCCGATAAGGTCGCCGGGCGTGACGGCACGGTTACGCTGAAAAATATCCAAAAACTCAATTTTTCAGATATTTCGGCGGTTGATTTACAAACACCCAATGCGATGCCTGTCGAGGATGTCCTCACTCACGACAAGGACGGCAAGGTTTTTGATCGTACTCAGCCTCATCTGATTGCCGCAGAAAGTCTGCTGGCTAACGATCAACACCTTAACAGTCAGGGTACCCTGCGCATTGCCAATGTTGGGGATGCGATAGGCGGTACGGTCAGCCTCACAGCTCAGGGCGATGTCTTGTTTACGCCGGATGCAGATTACACCGGTGTCATTAGCTTTAAATATGGGGTAACTGACGCAGCCGGGAATCCGTCAGCATCGGTAGTCGATCTCAGCAGTGGGGAAACCGCGCCGATGCGCGCCGTTGCGACATTATTGACCCCGGAAGTCCCGCTCGATCCATTAGCTGCTCAACAATGGTATTTGAGCGATGCCAACATTCTGCCGGTCTGGAAGGACTACACCGGCAAGGGCGTACGCATTGGTCAGTTCGAGCCGGGCGGTAAGTTTGCCACCGCGCCTGAAATATTTGATATCAATCACCCCGACCTTGCGGCGAATGTCGACAAAGCTTGGTTGCAGACTCAACAAACCAATGGCACCTTGCCGAACGTGGTCTCCAACCACGCGACAATGGTGGCGGGTGTGATGGTCGCGGCGAAGAATAATACGGGTGGCGTCGGGGTTGCCCATGATGCGACGTTGGGCGGCTATTATCTGGCCAATGACGGTGCCGATCTTGCGGGACTGGGGCATATGGTCAGTTTTGATATTGCCAACAATAGCTGGGGATTTGCCAACGATTTCGCGCTCAGCAGCTTTCAGGGCGGCTCCATCAATACTGCCGCGTCGCTGAGCCTGAATGCGCAGTATGCGGCGGCTAATGGTCGTGGCGGATTGGGTACCGTCATCGTGGCGGCGGGCGGCAACCATCGTGCAGAAGGCGGCAATGCTCAGGGGTCGCTGACCAATAACAACCGCTTTTCGGTGGAAGTCGGTGCAATCAACGCACAGGGCGATTTGTCGACGTTGCAGATTGGCTCCTCACCCTTCTCCAATCCGGGAGCCAGCCTGTTGGTTTCGGCACCGGGCAGCAATGTCGTGTCTACCAGCTATATGCTGAAAACCGAACGTGGCTCAACTTTCGGCAATGACTACACCAGCATGCAAGGCACCAGCTTTGCCGCTCCGATAGTCTCCGGTGTTGTTGCGTTGATGCTTGAGGCCAACCCGAACTTAGGCTATCGGGATGTGCAGCAGATCCTTGCTCTGTCCGCTCGCAAGATCAATGACCCCTCTACCGCATGGAGCGATAATAGTAGCCATAGCTGGAATGGCGGTGGCATGCATGCCAGCAACGATTACGGTTTTGGTCAAATCGATGCGCGAGCCGCTGTTCGCCTGGCTGAGTCTTGGATGACTCAAAGCACCGCTGCCAACGAGTTCGTCTATAGCGCATCCAGCGGCCCTCTGGGGAAAACCTTGGCAGCAGGTGAAACGCTGACGTCGTCCATCGCCATGAATGCCGGTCTGAATGTCGAGCATGTCGAGATCGATTTTGACGCCCAGGCAGGCCGTCTTGGTGATCTGACGCTCAAACTGATCTCTCCCGATGGCACTCAGAGCATCTTGCTCAATCGTCAGGGTAAGGTTCCAGACGGCATGCCGGGCGCGAGTGCGACCGATCTGGGTAGTAGCCAGTCGGGGACGTTCAAATACAGCTTTATGTCGACTCATGATTTGGGTGAACGCTCGGCTGGCAACTGGACCCTACAGGTGAGCGATGCGCATTCCGGCCTGCCGGTCACATTAAATGCCTGGTCGCTACGTTTGTACGGCAGCAAGAGCACCTCGGATGACACTTACTTTTACACCGACGAATATATCCAATCGGTGGTCGGGCAGGCCAACCGCGCAGTGTTGGATGATGCGGTCAATGGCGTGGCGGGAGGGCGTAATACCCTCAATGCGGCGGCTGTTTCGCGGGATACCTCGGTCAACTTGCTGACCGGTGTTGCCAGCATTGGCGGCACAGCGTTGACAATAAAGAATCCGTCGGGCATTCAGAACATCGTCACCGGTGATGGCAACGATACGCTGGTCGCGGGTAATGCCGATGCATTGCTTGATGGCGGGCGTGGAAACAACACACTGGCAGGTGGTGCGGGCAAGGACTTCTTTGTGGTCCACCACCGTGAGGCAGGCAGCGATGTTATCAGCAACTTCGAGGCGGCTCGTGGCGAAATCATCGATCTGGTCGGATTTCGTGGAAAAACGTTTGCCGATCTGTTGCTGACGCAGCAGGGGGCGGATGTTAAGGTCGATCTGGGTAAGGGGCAGAGCATTGTCCTGAAAAATCAGCCACTCGCCGGGATCGGTGCGGCGAACTTCAAGTTCCAGGATACTTTTATCGCCCCGGTGGCTTACACGAATAGCGACGCCGCAACGCTCCAGCCACAAGAAGGCTTGGGAACCGTGATCCTTAAGGGCGGCGGCAAGGGCGTCATGCTCACCAGCGATGCTCAGGGGCAGATGAAATTTAGCTTGAATGGGACGATCTATAGTCATGACAGTGCGGCGTCAGACGTTTTTGTGGTGGCCGCCCAACCGGGTGCCAGGGACTACAAGAATGCATTACGTGGGTTCCGTCACGGCATTGATAAAATTGATTTGCGTCAAGCCGGCGTCACTGATTTCAGCCAACTCACAATTGCTAAGAGTCATCGTGGCACGATCAACGGTCTGTCACAAATTCATGGCGTTGAGGTGGTCTTTAATGGGGTCAGCGGTACTGATTCAAACGTGAAGTTGCTGTATCTCGATACTCTGGATACTTCGCAGGTCGATGCGGCCGACTTCCTTTTTGCGGAGCTTACACCAGATTTGGTCCCAACGGTCAAGCCAGTGGTGACGCAATCTCTTGATAAACCGACGGTGACTGTACCGGGTTCATTGACACCAATTGTCGACCCCCTTGGCGTTGATAAGCCTTTACCACTTTCCCCTATCGACTTGAAGCCGATTAGTATTCCCCCAAGGAAGCCGGTTAGCATTCCCCTTATTGACTGGAGTCTGACTAAAATTTCTTCTATTGATATTGACCGGGATATGATTAAAGTTACCCCTGTTGAGCTGAATCCGACCAGAATTAACACTGGCCTTGTCGACCTGAGGTCGCGTTTTGACCAGAATGTTGACCGGATGTCACTGATTGACCGGAAGCCGATTAGCACTCCTCCTGTTGAGCCGCGCACAACACTTAACGTTCCGAAAATTGAGCCAGCAGTGGAATCTACACCGGTGACCACTGACCCTGATTCCATTACGGTCAAAAATCCCTTTTCCGAGGTTACGTTGGGGGACGAGAGCAAGACTATCAATGTGAAAGCTATGGATAGCAAAATAGTTGCCGGTAACGGTGACAATAAGGTTAATGTGATGGACCGCTTTGCCGATATCACGTTAGGTAATGGTAAAAACGTCATTGTTGGCAATATCGACAAACTAACAGTTGGACATGGCAACAACACCATTAAAGCGTCGGGAACCTTCACGAAAGTAAACGTCGGGGATGGCAATAACCATATCGTGACCCGCGGTGAGATGTCGACGGTAGAAGTCGGGAATGGTGATAACCATATCATGACCAGCGGTATTATGTCGAAAGTAAAAGTCGGGGAGGGTAATAACCATATTGTGACCAGTGGTACTATGTCGACGGTAGAAGTCGGGCATGGGGACAACGATTTGGAATTTAGTGGTGATATGGGGAACTTGGTGTTTGGAAAGGACATCAGCCCTGAGCGTCTGTGGTTCCAGCATGAAGGGCAGGATCTGCAAATTTCGGTCATTGGCAGCAAGCAGGAGGTAACGCTGCATAATTGGTATGCCAATTCCACCGAACGACCACGTAACATCATGGCCGGTGATGGTCATCGGTTGATGGAAAGTGATGTCGAAAATCTTGTCCAGGCGATGGCTGCCTTCGCGCCGCCGACACCTGCGACCACAATGCTCGGCGATGTCGAGCAACAGCGGCTGCAACCTGTGCTGGCAGCCAACTGGCACTGATCGGTAACAAGGCCCGCGATGGTTATCGCGGGCCTTATAAATAGGTGAATTGCGCCGTTTAAATGTAAGCGCCCCATATGGGGACTTCTGCCTTTCGACAGGCAAAATGTCTAACTGTTGGGGCGCGTTTCACAATTTAATATGAATGGAAAATACAAAATAACCATTTATTTAATCGCCAAGTATGTCAGTCAGTGTGGAATTAAAAACAGATTAACGGTGTTGCGCTTATTATGTGAATCCAGGCTGTGGTTCCAAATTCAGCATAAGAATTTTAGAACGGCGCTGATAGTTATATAACACTTGTTTCTGAATCGGTAGCATTGAGAGTTCTGCGGGCTCAAAACCTCGCTCTTGGAACCAATGAATGCTGCGGGTAGTCAGAACAAACAGTTTTTCCAGTCCGAGCTGTTTGGCGTGTTCCGCAATGCGATTCAGTAATACTTCACCTCTTAAAGAGCTGCGGTATTTAGGATTCACCGCTAAACAAGCCATTTCGCCAATTTTCTCTTCAGGATAAGGGTAGAGCGCGGCACAGGCGATAGTTAGGTTATCGCGTTCGATAATGATGAATTTATCAATTTCTCTCTCAAGTTGTTCTCTTGAACGGCGAACCAGAATACCCTGTTGTTCCAGTGGGCGAATAAGTTCGAGAATACCACCAATATCATTGATATTAGCTCGGCGTATTTGTTCCGCACTTTCCATCACTATTTGAGTGCCAATACCATCTCGGGAGAATAATTCTTGAAGTAGAGAACCATCTGCCTGATAACTTAATAAATGGCTGCGACGAACGCCACGACGGCAAGCTTTTATTGCACTCCGCAAAAAACAGACTGTGCCTGAATAGTAGTCACCTTTAACTTCTAGCTCTTTAATCAGTTCCGGTGCTTGATTAAGAAAAACTTCCGATAGAATTTTTCCGTCTTTGTCTTGTACACCTTGAGTAGAACAGAATCCAATCAGTTTTTCAGCCTGTAGTTTGATAGCTAATTGAGTAGCAACATCTTCAAATGCCAGATTAAAACTCTCTCCGGTGACAGAAACTGCGACAGGGCCAATTAGCACGATTGCGCCATTGTCTAATTGACGATTTATGGCATGCTCATCGATACGGCGAATTTTTCCGCTGTGGCAATAATCCACACCATCATCAACGCCAAGAGGTTGAGCAATAATGAAGTTACCACTGACAACATTAATGTTGGCACCTTGTAACGGGGTATTATTCAAATTCATAGAAAGGCGTGCAGTGATATCCAGTTGCAGCAAGCCAGCAGATTGTTTGACTAATTCTAATGTTTTATTATCGGTAACACGGGTGTGTTTGTGGTAAACCGGTTCGTAATGATGGTCTGCAAGGTTTTGCTCAATTTGAGGTCTGGCACCATAAACGACGACCAGGCGGATGCCTAAACTATGCAGTAATCCTATATCGTTGATAATATTGGTAAAATTTTCGTGAGCAATAGCCTCTCCACCAAGCATGATAACAAAAGTTTTACCACGGTGTGCATTGATGTACGGAACAGAATGACGAAATCCTTCAACTAACTCGGTGCTTCGTTCTTTCATAATAGGCTCTCGATTGAATTTTTATTCGTAATTTATGCTTTTTTATTCCTTTTGAGAGAAAATGGCAAGAGGCAATTCAGGTAAAAACATTTTGATATACCTGTAGACGTTAATAATTTGCAAAATATAAAATGCTTTTCATTGACGACAGCATAATGCTGATTGGTTAGCGTTTTTCACTTGATCGTTTCGTTTGGTGAATATCACCCTGAATGTTTATATTTTATGAATGGAATATTAGTAGATGAGTCATTCAGATCATAATCTGTCACGACGTCGTTTGTTGCAGGGAGCCGCAGCGATGTGGTTGCTTAGCGTTAGCCAGGTGGGTTACGCAGCGTCAGCAAAAATTATCGCAGTACGTATTTGGCCGGCCTCTAGTTATACCCGTGTGACGCTTGAGTCCAATATTCCACTCAAATATCGCCAGTTTGTGCTAAAAAATCCAAATAGAATTGTGGTTGATCTTGAAGGTATACAACTGAATCATACTCTAAGTGGGATGGGGGAGCAGATTCAATCTCGTGATCCTTATCTTAAACTGGTGAGGGTAGGGCAGTTTAATCCTAAAACGGTTCGTTTGGTGTTTGAAGTTAAGCAATCGGTCAGCCCACATATGTTTACTTTGAAACCGGTGGCGAAATTTAAACATCGTCTGGTGTTGGATATTTATCCGGCAGAGAGGGTTAATACGGATGATGATCCATTGCTTGCCCTACTTGAAGAGTATAATAAAGGTCATTTAGCAGAAGATCTGCCAGTAGAAAAACCAAAGTCGGGCAAAGCAGGTAAAGACAGGCCAATTGTTATCATGCTCGATCCTGGACATGGTGGTGAAGATCCTGGTGCTATTGGCAAATATAAAACTCGTGAAAAAGATATTGTTTTGCAAATTGCTCGTCGATTGAAAACGCTCATTCAGCGTGAACCGGGTATGAAAGTCTATATGACCCGTAATGAAGATGTGTTTATCCCGCTCAAAGTCCGGGTGGCAAAAGCGCGTAAGATGCGGGCTGATCTCTTCGTTTCTATTCATGCTGATGCTGTTACTAACCGAGTTGCCCGTGGCTCTTCGGTTTTTGCACTCTCGACTAAAGGTGCAACCAGTAATACCGCACGTTTTCTAGCCCAGACGCAAAACGAAGCTGACCAAATTGGCGGAGTGAGTAAAAGCGGTGATAAGTATCTGGATCATACGATGTTTGATTTGTTACAAACTGCGACAATCAATGACAGCCTTAAATTTGGTAGCGAAGTGCTTAAGCGTATGGGCAAAGTGAATAAATTACATAAAAATCGGGTGGATCAAGCTGGATTTGCGGTACTGAAAGCACCAGATATCCCTTCGATTCTGGTAGAGACTGCGTTTATTAGCAATTTGGAAGAGGAGCGGAAACTGAAAACCGCACGTTTCCAGCAGCAAATCGCAGAGTCAATTTTTGCGGGTATCAAAGCTTATTTCAAGAATGGGGGTAATTTGGCAATTTGAGCTTGCCGCTATGGGTAATTTTTGCTGTTAAACAGGGAAGGAGGCTATTTTCCTTTAGCCTATACTCCCTGCCCTATTTAGTGGGTAGTGATAGGTTGAACTGCCAGGCGCAAGCCCATGACACGCAGAATCGTGCTTAGACTTCTAACTTCCGGGTTGCCCTCGGCTGACAAGGTGCGATAGAGCTGGTTCGGATTCAACTCAGCTTCCTTGGTCACGTTACGAACTCCACCGAAAGTGTTCTCCTATCTGTTTCTACTCTTCCATTCACGCCAGTATTCACACGCTCTGGGTTTTGCTTACGTTTGTCGCCGCCGCAGAGCAGAAGAACTACAGTTAAGCCAGATTTGGCGTAATAGACCCGATACCCTGGCCCTATGTCAATGCGCAGTTCCCAGACACCCTCGGACAAGGGTTTGTGATCAGTTCCATGCGCATAATGCGTCGGTCAATGGCAATTTGAGCCTTGGTGTCACGTACTATGTTCTCGCCATTCTTCAAAGACATCACGTCCGTTGTTGTCGATATAGTGTCGTATCTCATTCATGGCTTTGTTATCGTTTATAAACGATAACAAAGCCAGAAATGACTATATGTGGATATTTATCATTAAACCGAGAGCAGATACGATGACGAAAAAATTATCTAAAAGTCATTATGAAGTTGCTTTTGGAGTTTGTATGCTGAAATGCATAGAGAATTGGTTGCGGGGGCCGGATTTGAACCGACGACCTTCGGGTTATGAGCCCGACGAGCTACCAAGCTGCTCCACCCCGCGTCCGTTTTGATATTTTGATTAGCGAAAATTGGTTGCGGGAGCCGGATTTGAACCGACGACCTTCGGGTTATGAGCCCGACGAGCTACCAAGCTGCTCCATCCCGCGTCCGTTTAGAACCTACTTTGTATTTTCCTGCATCACTAACGCCTGCTGGAATCGGTTCCATTCGCAAATATTGAACTACTTTATAGTGTTGGTTGCGGGAGCCGGATTTGAACCGACGACCTTCGGGTTATGAGCCCGACGAGCTACCAGGCTGCTCCATCCCGCGTCCGATGCGGGCACTATACTCAGGATAAGATCTGTTGCAAGTTTTTTTATTAATTATTGTTTGTTTCGTTACGTTTTTGATTAGTTACTCTGCGTATCGATGTTTTTCTATTCGTTTGTGTCGTTGTTTTGTTAAGTTATTTTTTTTATGGTAAGTTTCATCGTTTCTATTGGTTTAGTATTTTGTTCGCCACAGAGTTATGTTGGTAAGAGAGAAAACAACAATGAAATACTGGGGTAAGTATCTGTTGTGTGGAACCGTGATTTCACTGTTGGTTGGATGTCATTCTCGCCCAACAGCACAGGGCCAACAATATAGAGATGGTCATATTGCTCAGGATTTACGGTTGGTTAATCAACCTAATGCGCAGGGTAAGCCAGTTAATGCAAAGGATTTTTCAGAGCAGGTTGCGCTGATTAGTCAGTCTGCTCCTCGTCTGTATAATCGTAATAGTTTAACTTTTGACGCTGTTCAAAACTGGATGCTAGCGGGTGGTGAAACCAGTAAGTTGCATCTGTTTAATTTACGCGCTTACCAGATGGAAGGTGTGGATAATTACGGTAATGTCCAATTTACCGGCTACTATACGCCAGTGTTACAAGCTCGTCGTGTTAAACAGGGAGAATTTAAATATCCTCTGTACCGGATGCCGCCTAAGAGTAAATACCGTTTACCAAGCCGAACTGAAATAGACAATGGCGCCCTTAGCCCCAGTCTGATTATTGGTTATAGTCGTTCACTGATTGATAATTATATTATGGAGGTACAAGGGAGTGGCTATGTCGATTTTGGTGATGGTGGGCCACTGACTCTTTTGGGTTATGCCGGTAAGAATGGCCATATTTACCGGAGCATTGGCAAGTTGCTGATTGAGCGCGGAGAAATTGCGCAGGAAGATATCTCCATACTGGCGATTCGTAAATGGACAGAATCTCACAGTGAGGCAGAAGTCCGTGAACTGTTGGAGCAGAACCCATCATTTGTTTTCTTTAAACCTGAAAACTATGCACCGGTACGTGGTGCGAGTAGTGTTCCTTTAATTGCAAAAGCTTCTGTGGCTGCTGATAAAATGCTTATTCCACCAGGAACAACCCTGTTAGCAGAGATACCTCTGTTGGATAGAGAGGGTAAGTTTACCGGTCAGTACCAGATGCGGCTGGTGGTTGCATTGGATGTTGGTGGGGCGATAAAGGGACATCATTTCGATATCTATCATGGTATTGGTGGGGAGGCAGGTATAGCGGCAGGTTTCTATAACCACTACGGTCGGGTTTGGGTGTTAAAAAAAGCGCAGCCTACCATGTTGATGGTAAGTCAGTGATTGCTCTTCATAAATTTTATAACAGGTTTTCAGGATTGATATTCAGTAATGCAAACTTCTCTTTCTGATGCATATATGCAGCGCTTTGCCGGGACTGCCCGTTTATATGGACAAAAAGCGCTTTCTTTGTTTTGCCATTCTCATGTTTGTGTTGTGGGTATCGGTGGTGTTGGCTCTTGGGCGGCTGAGGCTCTGGCTCGTACAGGAATCGGTGCGATCACTCTGATTGATATGGATGATGTTTGTATCACCAATACTAATCGCCAATTACATGCTTTAAAACAGCATATTGGGCAACCAAAAACTGAAGTGATTGCCGAGCGTATTCTGGCAATTAATCCAGAGTGCAAAGTGACTTGTGTTGATGATTTTCTCACACCCGATAATGTTGAAGAGATGATGGCGGCTGGATTCAGTTATGTGATTGATGCTATCGATAGTGTCAGGCCGAAAGCTGCGCTGTTGGCTTATTGCCGTCGCCATAAAATTCCGCTGGTGACAACCGGTGGAGCAGGAGGGCAACTTGATCCTACACAGATTCAGGTTGTTGATTTGGCAAAAACGGTTCAGGACCCTTTAGCGGCTAAACTGCGCGAAAGGCTGAAATCTGATTATCGTGTTGTGAAGAATGGCAAAGGTAAATTAGGCATTGATTGTGTGTTTTCAACCGAGCAATTAGTTTATCCGCAGAGTGATGGTTCTGTTTGCGCCGCGAAAAGTACCGCAGAGGGAACTAAGCGTATGGATTGCGCTTCTGGTTTTGGTGCCGCAACGATGGTCACGGCGACATTTGGATTTGTTGCGGTTTCCCATGCTCTGAAAAAAATGATAGCTAAAGCGCAACGTCAGGGTGATCTTTAATCTTACATATAAGATCTTGCGGCGTTTTGCACGGTATTAATCAGCGACTTGACGCCGTTTAGCCGTGAGCCGCTTATCTGTTGTTCCAGCCCAAGTTGTTGGAACAGCGCCAATAGATTGGTTGTTAAAACTTGTTCCGGTGTCTTGCCTTCTACGGCCGTTAAGATCACTGCCAGCAGGCCTTTTACAATGCGGCCTTCGCTGTCACCATAAAAATGTAAATAGCCATCTGGCAGTAATTGATGCCCTAACCAAACCCGGTTTTCACAGCCGGACATTTCAGTGTCTTGCTGTTTCAAGTTCTCTGGTAATGCGGGCAGTTTCTTTGCCAGTAAGATTAACTGGCGATAACGATCTTCCCATTGGCGGCATTGGTCAAAGGTTGCAATGAGCTGTTGTTGGCTGATTTCCCGGCCAAATGGGTGTGGTGCAATCCGGTTTTCAGTGGCTTGAGTCATAATGTCATTCGTCCTGTAATTCATTCATCCTGTAATAGAGAAAGGCCAAATTTTACTGCCTGAATTAAAGCATCGGCATCTTGTTGGTTGTTGTAAGGCATAAAGGAGGCGCGCAAACAGCCGCTGATACCTAACGCTTCGATCAAGGGTTGAGCGCAATGCTGACCGGAACGTAACGCAATATTTTGTTCTGCCAGAATGGCGGCCAAATCACTGTGATGAATGTCGGTAAAATTAAAAGCCAATAAGCTGGAACCGGCAATGCGATAGCTGATAAATCCGGGTAAAGCGGAGAGTTGTTCTTCGGTATAATCAGCCAGTGTGACTGCATGGGTTTCGGCTTTGGTAATATCAATATCTTTTAACCATTCCAGCGTGGCAGAAAAACCAATAATACCTGCAACATTCGGTGTGCCCGCTTCAAATCGGAAAGGTACCGCTTCGGGTATAAAACCGCTGAATGACGTGTGGGAGAGCATTTTTCCGCCCCCTTGCCAGGGAGGCATAGCATTAAGAAGCTCACTTTTGCCGTAAAGTATACCAACGCCGTTCGAACTATAGAGTTTATGAGCAGAGAATGCGTAGAAATCGATATCTGATTGTTGGACATCAATGGGATTGTGAACAACGCCTTGTGCGCCGTCTACAACGACCAGACAGCCATGTTGGTGTGCTATTGCAGTTATTGCAGCAAGATCAACTGCTCCGCCAGTCACATTGGACATTTGGCTGATGGCTATCAAGCGGGTGTGTTTGTTTAGCAGTTCAGGCAACATGTGGATATCAGGCAATTTGCCATTGCCTAAAGGCCATTTAATAACCTTGGCACCGATTTGCTCTGCCAACATTAACCACGGTATCAGATTGGAATGGTGTTCCTGCTCACTAACGATAATTTCATCATCGGGCTGGAGATGAGGGCGGAAATAACTTTGAACCACTAGATTGAGGGATTCTGTTGTTCCTTTTGTCCAGATAATATTTTCAGCTTGTGGAGCGTTGATGAATTCAGCAACTTGTTGCCGGGCTTGTTCATAGCGGGAGGTGATTTCCAGCGCTGCGTGGTGTTGGCTACGATGTACGGTAGCGCTACTGTTTCGATAATAATCTTGAGTTGCCTTTATCATGGCTTGTGGTTTGAGAGCAGTGGCTGCACTATCCAGAAATACCGTCTGTTGTTGTGATGGTAATTGCTGTGATGGAAATTGTTGTGATGGAAATTGCTGTAGCGCTGGAAATTGCTGGCGGAACTGTTCTGGTTCGAACTTTTTCATAGAAGTATTAATTTTGTTTTAGTGGTGATGGTGCTTAACCATTTGTTTCTGGCTGAAAATGGATGTATCTGTCATCTTTCAAGTTGCCTCTTTGTTGGCTGCGCTCACTCACCCCGGTCACATCGTTATCTATGCTCCCGGGGATTCGCTCCCTTGCCGCTGCGATGCATCTTGAAATCCATAGGGTATAGGTTATTACATGGAATAATATTGCCATGTTCCACGCCTTATGCCAAAAAAAAGCACCGCAACTGCGGTGCATTAAAAAATCACTATGGACAGACAGGGTAAATGTACAGGAAGTGAAAAAACAGTAGCTTGAGCTACAGGGTCCGGTTTCCCAGACAACTTGCAAACACAACATCACAACCACAAAGCCAAAAGTTTCATAGCGTTAAGCTGATTCACTTTTCGTTCCGGCTTAGGAAGTGGCGCCACTATAGGGATTTACTGGTGTATCCTCAATGGACAATTTATAATGATTCGGATTACAAAAACTAATAACTAAATATAAAGAGTTACCGGTATCTCCAACATTACATAAGGGCTCACATGTCCAAACGTTTACCTCCACTTAATGCGTTGCGGGTTTTTGATGCCGCAGCGCGCCATTTAAGTTTTACTAAGGCGGCAGAAGAATTATTTGTGACGCAGGCCGCAGTTAGCCATCAGATGAAAAGTCTGGAGGATTTTCTTGGGTTGAAGTTATTTCGTCGCCGCAATCGATCACTATTGTTGACTGAAGAAGGTCAAAGCTACTATCTGGACATTAAAGAGATATTCACGGCGATAAATGAAGCAACACGTAAACTTCAAGCTAGAAGTGCTAAAGGTGCTTTGACGGTTAGCCTTTCACCTAGCTTTGCTATCCAGTGGTTGGTTCCAAGGCTGTCCAGCTTTAATTTAGCTTATCCCGGCATTGATGTCAGGATACAGGCGGTAGATAGAGAAGAAGATAAGCTTGCTGATGATGTTGATGTTGCCATATTTTATGGTCGTGGAAATTGGCCGGGGTTACGCACTGATCGTCTTTACGCAGAATATTTGCTTCCCGTTTGTTCTCCTTCGTTACTGACTGGAGAAAATTCTTTGAAGACCCCCGCAGATTTGGCGCGTCATACGTTGTTACACGATTCTTCTCGTCGTGACTGGCAAGCGTATGTGCGCCAGCTTGATATGCAGCAGCAGATAAACGTTCAGCAAGGACCGATATTTAGCCATAGTGCAATGGTGATCCAAGCCGCTGTTCATGGGCAAGGTATTGCACTGGCAAATAATGTCATGGCTCGGACTGAAATTGATGCGGGGCGCTTAGTTTGCCCATTTAATGATGTGTTAGTGAGTAAGAATGCATTTTACCTTGTTTGTCATGACAATCAGGCTGAATTGGGGAAAATTGCTGCATTCAGACAATGGGTTTTGGCACAGGCAGCCAGTGAGCAGGAAAAATTGGGCTTTATTACCAATGAGTAAGAGCGGAATAAGGTATTCGAGCTGTAAAAGCTCTCAGATAGAAGAAAAAGGAAGATAACAGTGAATAGTCGCCTAATGCTTATCTTTGCTGGCTTAAGTGGGTTTTTCTATGTGGCGTTTGGTGCTGTAGGGTCACATTTATTATCTCCGATGATGGAAAAATATCAGATAAGTTGGATTGATCTTGGTCTGCAATATCAGGGTATTCACACTCTGGCAATGATGGCGATGTCTGCCATGCTAATGCGTAAAGTTGTGCTCTGGTTTTACTGGAGTGGCGTTTTTTTTGCAGTAGGTATTTTGTTGTTTAGTGGCAGTCTCTATTGTATGGCCTTATTGCAGGTTAAATTTTTCGCTTATATTACGCCAGTTGGAGGATTTAGCTTTCTTATTGGCTGGTTTTTAGTATTAATTGGCGCTTTGCGTCTAAGGAAATCGGCGCTTCGCCATGAATAAAATTGCTTTATATTGCCGCCCTGGTTTTGAAAAAGAGTGTGCAGCAGAAATCACCGATAAGGCGGGCCAAAAAGAGATTTACGGTTTTGCCCGGGTGAAAGACAACAGTGGTTATGTCCTGTTTGAGTGTTATCAATATGAAGATGCCGATCGGCTGATTCGTGAGATCCCATTTCGGGAGCTGATTTTTGCCCGCCAGATGCTGGTCGTGGGTGAATTATTGCGAGATTTACCTCCTGAAGATCGGATAAGCCCGATTGTAGGTATGTTGCATGGTGTCATTGAACGTGCAGGTGAATTACGGGTTGAGGTGCCTGATACTAATGAAAGTAAAGAGTTATTAAAATTCTGTCGAAAATTTACTGTTCCGTTGCGTAATGCTATGCGTCAGGAAAAGATCTTGCTGATTCGGGAAAACGTTAACCGCCCGGTGATACACGTTTTCTTTATCGCTCCGGGTTGCTGTTATGTTGGTTATTCTTACAGTAACAATAATTCGCCATTTTATATGGGTATTCCTCGGTTGAAATTTCCTTCGGATGCACCAAGTCGTTCAACATTAAAACTGGAAGAAGCCTTTCATGTTTTTATCCCACATGACGAATGGGAAGAGCGATTGGCTAGCGGTTTGTATGCAGTTGATTTAGGTGCATGCCCTGGTGGTTGGACTTACCAACTGGTGAAACGGAGTATGATGGTTCATGCGGTAGATAATGGCACGATGTCGAAAAGTTTGATGGATACGGGGCAAGTTAAACATCACAAAGTTGATGGTTTTAAGTTTGAGCCTTCGGCAAAGAACATTTATTGGCTGGTATGCGACATGGTGGAAAAACCAGCAAAAGTGACGCAGTTAATGGTAGATTGGTTAGTTAATGGCTGGTGCCGGGAAGCTATTTTTAATCTCAAATTACCCATGAAAAAGCGTTATGAAGAAGTTGCTCATAATTTGCAGAAAATGCACTTGCAATTAAAAGAAGGGGGTATTAATGCACAAATTCAGGCAAAACACCTTTATCATGACAGGGAAGAAATAACGGTTCATGTTCGTCGTATTTGGTCTGCCTATGCAGCTAGCCGGAATGATTACTGATTCACGGTTGTTCATCATTATTCTGGAATAACTCATAAAATAAGATTTCTTAAAACGCCTCAGTGATATCCTGAGGCGTTTTTTTCAGTATTGAATGACATTATTGCATTTTATCTCTTATACCGTGCGGAGTAAAATGGGTGTATTAGAATGATTTAATTCATTTTTTCAGCTAAGAAAGTATTACATAATACTCCATGTGTGAGGTAATTATGATCTAATGTAACAATGAATATTGTATGACTTATGTGGTAAAATTGTTGATTTTTTAACTTTACTTAAGGTAAATATAAAAAATAAATATATTATTATAAGCGTTTAATTAAACGTGAAATTAATGTTAAATAATTAAATGAATTAATATTATAAAATGAAAAATAATGAAAGAGATTATTTTTTAATTATTTTAATTAATGTTTTAAGTATAGCATTTAATTTTGCTATTAAATGTAAATAATATTTATTTAATATAAATTTAAATCGCTGTTTTATATTTAATATGTTTTTGAATTAATCAGCTATGTTGATAATATTATTTTATATTCAAAAACCAAAAATATAATTTTATTATATTGGGACTGAGTGCTTTATAATAAAGGAAATATTAACTATTCTGTGATATATGTTTTTTATTGATTTAATCAAGTGGTTATTAATTTTTTAATAATATATACCCTATGGATTTCAAGATGGATCGCGACGGCAAGGGAGCGAATCCCCGGGAGCATAGAGAACTATGTGACCGGGGTGAGTGTAGCCAACAAAGGGGCAACTTGAAAGATAACGGGTATATTCATATAACGGCTTGGGATAATCTCCGATTAAAATTATCAAGAATAATGTTATAAGTGTTTTAAAGTTTACTTCATATATAGTTAAATAAATAGATAATTAATTCATAATAAAATACCGCTAAGAAATTAGCGGTATTTTTTTCGTCTTAAATGGTTATGTTATATAAAACAATCGCTTATTTGTTTTATGTTATTTTTATCACGTTTATATTAAAAAAATATGTTAATTGCTTTTTACATAATTAACTTTAGTGTTACGTTTATGCGAAAGGGATTTTAGTTGTTAATTTGTATGACCAGGGGCGGTCTGTTGTTTTCAGGTTTTATTGACTTGTATTTAATTAAATAAAAAGAATTTTATATCTAAGTC
Organism: Photorhabdus laumondii subsp. laumondii; assembly: GCF_003343245.1. NCBI lineage: Bacteria > Pseudomonadati > Pseudomonadota > Gammaproteobacteria > Enterobacterales > Morganellaceae > Photorhabdus > Photorhabdus laumondii. The sequence continues at coordinate 752,804 of NZ_CP024901.1, forward strand.
CTGATTTTATGGAGAAATATATGTCTTTAAAGAAGAAAATTTCATACTCGGAAGACGTTAGCGGTTCAGAAAAAGCAAATGAGTTGCTGAAATGGTTACAGGCTTATATACCAGGTAAAGACTCTAATATTGTCGTTGAGCATGAGCCCAGTAAAGATGCTGCTAAAGAATTAATCCGGGGTGATTATCGTTGGGGGCATCAGGATGACGATAAATCTAAAGCTTTCCAATTAAAGTATTCTTTCCTGGAGAGTAAGCCGGATAATATGCCGTGGCATATTTCTGAATTTTCAGCATTTAATGAAGCACAAAAAGCTGCTGCAAAACTGTCAATACAATCTTGGGCTGATGTTGCTAATATTAATTTCGTTGAAACCACTGACGCCAAAGAGGCAAATGTTACCTTTGGATTCTTTGATGTTAGCTTGACGGGGAGTTATGCGTTTGCTTATCTGCCAACCCCCGAGAAGACACAGGTAGGAACTTGGTATAACGCGAAAAGCCGTACTTTCTTAAACAACGATATTGACGTGAATGGTTATGGCCGTCAGACGTTTACTCATGAAATTGGCCACACTCTAGGGTTGCAACATCCGGCTGATTATAATGCGTCTGACAAGGTAAGCCCGACTTATAAGAACAGTGCGACTTATTTTGAAGATAGCCGTGCTTATACCGTCATGAGTTATTTTGGTGAGAAAAATACCGGTCAGGACTTTAAAGGTATTTATTCTTCCGCACCATTACTTAACGATATTTCTGCCATTCAGGCGGTATACGGCGCGAATAATACCATCCGTGCTGATGACACCGTATATGGTTTTAATTCCAACACAGATCGTGACTTCTATACCGCAAAAGACGAGAACAGCAAACTGTTGTTCACCGCTTGGGATACCGGGGGGAATGATACGTTTGATTTCTCTGGATTTACTCAGGATCAACGTATCAATCTGAATGAAGCGTCTTTCTCTGATGTCGGTGGGTTGAAAGGGAACGTCTCTATTGCCCGTGGCGTCACGATTGAAAATGCAATTGGTGGCAGTGGTAATGACGTTTTAATCGGGAATGATGCCGCCAATACTCTGAAAGGTGGAGCGGGTGATGACATCATTTACGGCGGCTTGGGAGCGGATAATCTTTGGGGCGGGGAGGGCAACGATACCTTTGTCTACCTGAGCGCCAAGGAATCACCGCCTCTTGAGCGTGATTGGATCCATGACTTTGTTTCCGGTAAAGACAAGATCGATGTGTCACTGTTCGATCTGGGTGAAGCCGGGAAGGGGGGCGTTAAATTTGTAAGGGAATTCACGGGTGAAGTCGGAGAAGCGGTGCTTCGTTATAACACGGTTGATAAGGTGAATGATTTCGCCATTAATTTGGGCGGTGAATTTTCCTACGATGATTTTTGGGTGAAGATAGTCGGAGAGCCAATCTTAGAGTCTGATTTCATTCTTTCATAACACAACAACACAACCGCATCTGATTTTGGATGCGGTTATTTGTTTGGAGGCGGCGTGGTTTTTGCGGCTTGGTATCTGAAATTTGCAGGCTTTGTTGCTCTTATATTCAGCATTATCGGAGGAAGTATGGCGAGTAGTCTTGTTCTCCCACACGCCAGTGAATTGAAAGGCGTGTGGCAATTGTCGGATAAACATCAACAATGCGATGTGTTATTGACTGACCATCCCTTACCAGAGGGATCAATTTGGTCACTTAATGGTGATAACGATTGTTTAGCGTATATGTTTGGCGAAGTGCCTGCCGGTTGGCGACCAACACCAGATGGGCTCACAATTACTGATGAACAGGGGAGTGGTTTGGCTTTTTTTGCTCATGAACCGGATGGTTGGTTTGCTCGTTTTGCCGATGGTCGGGAATTAATGATAAAGCCCAATAAGACGAGTAAGAAAAATGAATAAAGCAGGAAACATTAACATCAGATAGTTATATTTTTAAAAAATAAAAATAAGGAAATAATGTGAAATTACTACTCCCAAAGGATGAAATTACTGATGTCATTCGTGCTCGTAGTCGGGTATTTTGGGCTATCGGGTTGTTCACTGCTTTTATTAACCTGCTGATGTTAGTTCCATCTGTTTATATGTTGCAGGTTTATGACAGAGTATTGCCGTCGGGCAATGAAATCACTTTGCTGATGTTGACGCTGATTACCCTCGGCATGTTTGCCATGATGGGCATGCTGGAATATATCCGTAGCATGATTGTTATCCGTATTGGCAGCCAGCTTGATATGAAGCTGAATAACCGGGTTTATACCGCATCTTATGAATCGAATCTGAAAAATGGCACGACTGATGCCGGTCAGATGCTCAATGATTTAGCCAATATCCGCCAGTTTTTGACGGGTAACGCCTTGTTTGCCTTCTTTGATGCCCCTTGGTTTCCAATCTATCTGCTGGTTATTTTTCTTTTTAACCCCTGGCTTGGTCTGTTGTCATTGGGCGGTGCACTGGTATTGATTGCCCTGGCTGTGTTGAATCAATGGTTATCAAGTCAGCCGTTATCCGAAGCCAGTAAACTCTCTCTACGTTCAGCAAGTCTTGCCAGCACTAATTTACGTAATGCCGAAGTCATAGAGGCGTTAGGGATGTTGCCGGTGCTACGTCGGAGATGGTTTGGATTACATGAGCGTTTCCTGGATTTCCAGCGCATTGCGAGTGAGCGGGCTTCAGTGATTAATTCAGTCACTAAAACAGTGCGTTTGGCCTTGCAGTCACTGATCCTGGGATTAGGGGGCTGGTTAGCGATTGGTGGGCATATTACGCCGGGCATGATGATTGCGGCTTCAATTTTGATGGGACGTGCACTTTCACCGATTGAACAATTGATCCAAGCCTGGAAAGGCTGGAGTGGTGCTCGTTTGTCATGGCAACGGTTAACCCACCTGTTGGAACAACAACCGGAACGCAAACCGGGCATGTCATTGCCTGCGCCAAAAGGAAATTTAGCCGTGGATAAAGTTTCCGCAGCGCCGCCGGGAAGAAACAGTAAGGTTGTTTTGCAGGATATTAGCTTCTCGTTGGATGCCGGTGATGTGATGGGATTAATTGGTCCCAGTGCGTCTGGGAAATCGACGCTTGCCCGGTTACTGGTCGGAATATGGCCGACACAGGAAGGCGTTGTTCGTCTGGATAATGCCGATATTTATCAGTGGAATAAAGATGAACTGGGCTCCTCAATCGGTTATTTACCGCAAGATATTGAGCTATTTGGCGGCACTATTGCTGAAAATATTGCCCGTTTTAATGCAGTAGAACCCGAAAAGGTGGTTCAGGCGGCAAAGAAAGCGGGTGTTCATGAGCTGATATTAGCACTTGATAAGGGCTATGACACCGTGATTGGTGCTGGCGGAGTGGGATTATCTGGTGGGCAGAAACAGCGCATTGGCCTTGCTCGTGCGCTATATGACGAGCCGTCATTGGTGGTGTTGGATGAGCCTAATTCCAGCCTGGATGAGGCAGGGGAAAGAGCATTGAATGAGGCGATTTCTCAGTTAAAGGCACAAGGAAAGACAGTGATTGTGATTACTCACCGCACCTCATTGCTATCACAGACAAACAAAATATTGCTACTGGTTCAGGGGAAAATGAAGATGTTCGGTTCATCTCAACAGGTGATGGCCGCTTTATCACAAAGGAATAATAGTCAGGAACATTCTGCAACCAAGGCAGTCGCCCAGGCATCATAGGTAAATGTGCATTTAATTATAATAATATCAAATAGCTGAGACGGAGATTTCTGTCCGGGAGTGGATATGTCTGATCAGATTACGCCGGTAAGAGAGGAAAAAGGATTATTGCCTTTGGAAGAAAGGCATTTTTTACGACTAGGATGGTTCGTGATTGGTGTGGGGATCCTGGGATTTCTCATTTGGGCCGCGTTAGCACCGTTAGATAAAGGGGTGGCATCTTCAGGTGTGGTGGTGGTGGATGGTAATCGTAAAACAGTTCAGGCCCCGGCAAGCGGGATTATCAGTCAGATTAAGGTTGTTGAAGGCGAAACAGTAAAAGCGGGTCAGACACTCGTCCAGCTCAGTCAGGTGCAGGCAAAGGCACAGGTTGATGCACTTCAAGATCAACTGCATACCACGCTGGCAACGGAAGCCCGTTTATTAGCCGAGCAGCATGGTGATGAAGCGTTAATTTTCCCCGACCTATTACAGCAATTACACTCTGAACCGCGGGTGAATGAGATTATTGAACTGCAAAAGCAACTGTTTGTATCACGCCGTGAAGTGCTGAGAAGCGACTTGGCAGGGCTTGAGCAGTCTGTCGAAGGAATAGATTTCCAAATTAAAGGGCTGAAATCTTCTTTTCTCAATAAACGCATGCAGCAGGCGGCGCTTAAAGAGCAAATAACTAATCTGAAATCTTTAGCGGATGAGGGCTATTTTCCGCGTAATCGTTATCTGGAACTGCTGCGTGAACAGGCTGAGCTCAACAGCAGCATAGCGGAAATGGAAGGACGAGCCGGTCAGCTTGAAAAACAATTACAGGAAACACAGCAGCGTATTATTCAGCGCAAAGCAGACTATCAGCGGGAAGTGCGCACACAATTAGCCGAGGTGCAGGTCTCTGCCAGTGAATATAGAAATAAGCTGGATACAGCCCAGTTTGAACTGACTCATACCTCAATTGTTGCGCCGGTTGATGGCACTGTTGTGGGATTAAATATTTTTACCCAAGGGGGGGTTGTTGCTCCCGGCGAAAAACTGATGGAAATTCTGCCGGACCAGAGGGCGTTTGAAGTGGAAACGCGTGTTGCGGTTAATTTGGCAGATAAGATTAGTAAAGGGTTGAATGTGGATCTGATGTTTACCGCTTTTAACCAGAATCGGACGCCAAAAGTTGAAGGAAAAGTTGCCGTGATTTCCGCAGATAGGTTGGTCGATCCCGCAACCAGTCAACCTTATTATCAGATGAGAGTGGTTGTCTCTCCTGAGGGAATGGAAAAACTGAAAGGGTTGGATATCAGGCCAGGAATGCCGGTTGAGGTTTTTGTCAAGACGGGTTCCCGCTCTCTGTTAAGTTATCTGTTTAAGCCATTGCTGGATCGGGCTTCAACATCGTTGATAGAGGAGTAATGATGAAACGGAATAATGCTTCTTTATCAATGGGTTTGCTGATTCTTGTCTGTGTCAATCTGTTCTCTTTTCCTGCATGGGCATTGAGTTTGACTGAAGTTTATGCGCTGGCGTTAGAAAATGATCCGATTTTTCTCGCCGCCGTGAAAGAGCGGGAAGGCGGTGAGGAACATGAAAAGATCGGCAGGGCAGACTTGTTGCCTAAGGTGATAATGTCTTACCAGCAGTCACCGAAGAATTGGCAACATACGGAGTATCCCAGGTATAACTTGCGGGGCGGGAAGACAACCGAAAGCCAGGATCGCCAATATCGCAGTTATAGCGCGGCTGTTGTGTTGACTCAGCCGTTGATCGATTTTGAAATATGGGCGCGTTATAAAGCCAGCCAGGCTCACACTTTGATGAGCAATGAGCGTTTTCGGGCAGATTTTCAGCAATTGGCTGTTCGGGTCGTGAATGCTTACGTAGATGTGGCTTATGCACAGGATCAGATTGATTTAGTCATACGGCAGAAAATGGCTTATGAAAAACAACTGGAACTGAATAAGAAGTTGTTTACTTCTGGTGAAGGGACGCTCACTGATGTGGTAGAAACACAATCGCGTTACAGTCAGGCGATTGCCGATGAGATAGCGGCCAAAGATGATTTGGATGCAGCAATCCGAAATTTACAGCTCATTGTGGGGGTTTCTCTCCCGGTTGATTTACCGGTGCAACGGTTATCAAATAAAAAACGATTCCAGATATTGAAGTTGTTACCTGAACGTTATGAGGCGTGGGAAGAGTTGGCATTAGCCAACAATCCGCTTCTGTCCGCTTCGCGTCAGGAAGTGAAAGCCGCGTACCATGAAGTGCAACGTAATCGGGCGGGCTATTTACCTAGGCTGGAGTTGTACGCTTCCCACTCTGAAAACGAATCCAGCAGCGATAATACCATAGATCAAAAATATCGCACCGATACCATTGGCTTGCGGATGAGCATGAATATCTATAATGGTGGTGCTACGTCTGCCGCTGTACGTCAGGCGGCGGCCCACTATGGCAGGACTAAATATGATCTTGATGCTCAGGCGGGAGAAATCCTTAATGCATTACGCCGCAATTATAATCAGTACTTAAATAGTGAAAAAAGAATTAGTGCTTATGAAATGGCGGTTGAATCAGCTAGCTTACAGGTAGACGCAACCAGTAAAAGCGTTGCGCTTGGGCAGCGGGTTAATGTGGATGTCTTGAATGCTGAACAGCAGTTATATACTGCCCGACGTGATCTCTCACAAGCAAAATATAATTATATTAAGGCTTGGATCGGCCTGCTTAGTGAGGCCGGAGAATTAAAAGGCGAACATCTGGATAAGGTAGCGAAGTATTTTCGTTAGGTTGCTATTGTCAGCCGGAGTTGTTGCAAATTACCCTTTAAAGCCAGATCGGTACGTAATGACGCAACTTCCCGGCTGATAAACGCGATTTCTTGATTGGATTCTAGTTTATTGCGCCATTTCTCGGGTTGTTGGTCGAGGTGTTGGAACAGATTATCCAGTGTACCGGCCTGTTGCAGTAAAGTGGCAGCGGTTTTCGGGCCGATCCCCTGGATCCCCGGAATTTTACTGCTACTGATCCCCGCCAGCCCCCAATAATCAGGCAATTGTTCCGGTAAAACCCCAAATTCTTGTTGAACAAAGGGCATATCCAACCAGCGTTTCTGGAAGTAATCACGGATACGGATATTGGGTGAAAGTAATTGGCAATAGCCTTTATCAGTAGAAACAATCGTTACGTTGTGACCGGCCGCAGTGACTTTTACTGCCAGTGTTGCTGCCAGATCATCAGCTTCATGCCCTTTGGCATGCCAGCAAGTGACTCCTTGTTGCTCAAACGACGCTCTGATTTGCGGCATTTCTTGTTGCAGATTGTCAGGCATGGGTGAACGACCAGCTTTGTAGTCAGGTAATATCTGGTGACGCCAACTGTGATTGCGATTCTCTTCATCGAATACTGCGACGGCATGTGTGGGATGAGAATGTTGGATAAGTTGCCTTAGCGCATGTTCACAAGCAGGAATGCATGGGCTGCCCTGTACAGCATGAATGCGTCGGATAAGGTTAAGAGCATCAACAATAAGAAGGTGTATCATATGGGATCACTTTAAATAACATAATGCTCCATCCGTGGAGCGTGGATATTTTTTCAGATAATTTTATTTGATGATTTCGTAGCAAGGTTCGTAGGCAGTACCTCCCGGTAGTTTCATTCGGTGCTGTTCCACAAAGTCTTTCAGTAGCTTATCCATATGGCGCATTATTTTAACATCCCCGTGGATTTTGAATGGACCTTGTTGTTCAATCGATTGAATACCCATCTCTTTTACATTGCCTGCAACAATTCCGGAAAAAGCCCGGCGCAATGACGCTGCCAGTTTTTCAGGTGACTGATCAGGATAGAGATTGAGGTTAGCCATGTTTTCATGTGATGGTTCAAACGGTTGTTGCAAATCATAATTGATCTTCATTGACCAATTAAAACTGTATGCATCACCGGTACTGTGGCGATTATCTCTCACTAATGGCATCGCTTTTTTCATTATTCTGGCAACTTCAGGCGCATTATCAATGATGATGTGATAATAGCGTCGAGTCTCTTTGCCCAATGTATGAACAATAAATTCGTCCAGAACTTGGAAATAGGCTTCACTCTGCTTCGGTCCGGTAAGAATCAATGGCAGTATTTGCTCCTGATTTTCTGGATTCATCAGAATACCTAGCAAATAAAGTAATTCTTCTGCTGTACCAACACCACCTGGGAAAATAACGATACCATGAGCAATACGAACAAAAGCTTCCAGACGTTTTTCGATGTCTGGCATGATAATTAGCTCGTTCACTAATGGATTTGGGGGTTCAGCCGCAATGATTGAAGGCTCGGTAATACCAATAAAACGGCTATTTTTGTAATTCTGTTGGGCATGGCCGACAGCCGCGCCTTTCATTGGTGCTTCCATTGCTCCGGGGCCACAGCCGGTACAGATATTCAGTCCACGTAACCCAAGTTGATTACCGACTTTACGGCCATACTGATACTCTTGCTTACTAATTGAGTGGCCTCCCCAACAGACGATCATGTTGAGATCTTCATCGGTATGCAGTGCTCTGGCGTGGCGCAGAATAGAGAATATTCTGTTGGTGATATACGCGCTATTCTCTGAATCGGAATAATCCTGTTGTTCTGGATCGGTAATCTGTGTATGAACGAACAAGATATCCCGCAGCACTGCGAACAGGTTAGCTTGTAGTGAATGAATAATTTTTCCATCAACGAATGCATCTTCTGGTGGATCCACCAGCTCCAGTTTTACCCCGCGCTCACGGCGCAATACGTTAATCTCAAAATCGGTGTATTTAGAGAGCAGCTCTTTGCTATTATCGGTTTGGCTACCTGAATTGAGTACGGCCAGTGAGCAATTACGGAACAGGCGATACAGATCACTTTTTGCGGTACTCTTTAGCATATCTACTTCAAGTTGAGATAATAAATCCATCGAGCCGAGTGGGTTGATATGTGTGATCAAGAATGACTCCTTGTATACCGTGTATGGATTACATATCAATATCACTAAACTGAATGTATTACATGCCCTATTTCAGCTTATTTTTCACAAATTGCGCTTAGGAAAGCAGATTTAAAATGGATTTATTGACGTGCCAATCGGCCTGTTGCTGGAACAAAGCCTTCACTATTTGTACGCCACGGATTGATATCTAGCCCCCCACGACGGGTATAACGAGCGTAGACTGAGAGCTTTTCGGGTGCACATAATTGTTGTAAATCGCTGAAGATACGCTCGACACATTGCTCGTGAAACTCATTGTGATGCCGGAATGATATCAAGTAACGTAACAATGCTTCCCGATTGATTTTTGACCCTTTGTAGTGAATCTGGACAGATCCCCAGTCAGGTTGATGAGTGATCAGGCAATTAGATTTCAGCAGATGGCTAACCAAAACTTCTTCTACCTGCGGGCCTTGCGCTGCATTTTGCAGATAATGACGATTGAAATCATATTCAGTCACTTCAATGTCCTGATCATCAATACATTCACCTGTAAAAGTGGAGATTGGCTGATTATTGAAATGATCTAAGTGATGAAGTGCCACTTCCACCTCACCTTCAGCACAAGCAGCCAGATCGCGCTGTAGTGTTTCTTCGACGGCTTGCCAGTTTTCAAAACGAGTCTGATTAAAGCTGTTCAGATAGAGCTTAAAACTTTTAGATTCAATCAGGTTTGTGCTTGCTGCATTTAAACTAACATGCCCGACAGCAACTTGTGGCAAACCGCGGTTATTCAGCCATGACAGCTCATACAGTGTCCAGATATCAGCGCCATGAAACGGCAAATTATCAGGGAAAATTTCCAGCGGTTCACGGTTCATATTGCGGGGTACAGCTTGCAATAAGCTGGCATCATATTGGTCACGATATAAAGTGGTTTTACCTAGCGTAAGCTGCTCAAGAGCTTGGTGATCCCGATATAATGACATGTTATTCCTCAAAATCTGATAGTAGTGATGGCTTAAGTTTAGCAAGTTAGCGCGTTTGTCTGAATTTTATTTATGCGCTCAATTCATTATATTTGGTTTACCATGACATGATAATCACCCCTAACAGTTACCGGTTGAAAATAATATGATTTCTAATGTTACAGAAGCGTTGTCTAATTTTACCCGTTGTTATGTTGATTTGTGGCAAAAGGAAACCGGGGCCCCTCCTGCCAGCCGTGAACTTTATGGTGTGCCATCACCTTGTATTACCCAGACTGGTGACAACATCGTTTATTGGCTGCCACAGCCTTTTCCTTTAGAGGAAAAGTTGAATAGCGTCGAAGTTGCACTGGATATTCAATTACAACCGGCAATTCATGATTTTTATACATCACAATTGGCCGGTGATATGACGGTAACGTTTGAAGGTCAACGGCTTAGTTTGATTCAGGTTTGGAGTGAGGATGATTTTATCCGTTTACAGGAAAACCTGATAGGACATTTAGTGACGCAGAAACGGCTGAAACTGTCGCCAACGGCATTTATTGCGACGATGGAATCAGATGATATGGGTATCATTTCTCTGTGTAATTTGACCGGTGAAGTGATCTTGGAACAGTTTGGCAGTCATAAACGAGAGCGCTTATTTACCGACTTAGTTGGGTTTCTTGGCGCAATTGAGCCTGTCTTTATGCGTTAGGCCCCGATTTTTAACGCTGCCTTTGTGAGATATCTCTTACACTTCATGTAAGAGATATCATTGTTTACTTTTGTGAGTTTCACATTAGTTTATTATTTTCATTTTATTTCAATAGGCTATAAATAATCACAGATTTTGTTTTCTGTCCTGACTTACTGGTTCCATTATGTGTAGCTTGTTTCATCGAATGAATTAATTCATTCTGTCCTCAGCAGGAAAGGAATCATTGCGCACAATTTCTCAAGGACAGATGAGTGATGATGGTCAGGATGACAAATGCATAACAGGATCGTATGCAACATAAATAAAATGATGGGTAACGGATAACCAATTAGGGACAATTTGTCAAGGAGTGAGCAGGGAGCATATTATTAGCGGGATTGCTATAAAATCAACTTAAGGGGAGCGCTTGTGCGCTCCCTTCTCTTATTCACTGGAGCAAGCAAATTTTCAGCTTAAGGGGTATCGATGGTATTCTTGCTAACTGGGTTGTTTTGAGTAAAAACTGAGTCAGGCTGAAAATATGAGTACTGCAAAACAAATTCTGCATAAATTACAGTTAATTGAAGAAGCCATGAGGGAAATTGACCTGTGGCAGAGCCATCCGCCCAAACCGGAAGCTTTCGAAAGTGTTGAGCCGTTTTCCATTGATCGGATGTTAGCTGAAGAGTGGTTGCAGTGGGTATTGATTCCGAGAATGTATGCATTGTTGGAGCAGGGATTGGCGTTGCCTACGGCATTTGCTATCGCGCCTTACTTTGAGGAGTCTTATAAAGAAGATACTACCGGGCGTTACCAGCAACTGTTTGAACATCTTCGTGCGTTGGATCGCTTATTTATGCAGGATAACGTCTGATATGTTGGAAGTGTTATACCAGGATGATCATATTGTGGCAGTTAACAAGCCAGCGGGGTGGTTAGTTCATCGTAGCTGGTTGGCGCGTCATGAAACGGTCTTTGTTATGCAGACATTGCGTGATCAGATTGGTCAGCATGTTTTTCCGGTACACCGTCTGGATAGACCAACGTCTGGCGTATTGCTGATGGCGCTTTCCAGCGATGTTGCTCGCCAGCTCTCTCAACAGTTTGAACATCATCAATTACAAAAAACTTATCATGCTGTCGTGCGCGGTTATGTGTTGGAATCAGCTATTATTGATTACGCTTTGGTTGAGGAGCTGGATAAGATCGCCGATAAATTTGCAGAGGGTGATAAAGAGGCCCAATCCTGCGTGACTTATTACCGACCACTGGCAACGGTGGAGTGTCCGGTAGAAATAGGTCGTTATCCTACATCACGTTTTAGTTTGTTGGAATTGACACCGAAAACAGGTCGAAAACATCAATTAAGACGCCATATGGCACATATTCGTCACCCCATTATTGGTGATACAACACATGGCGATTTACGGCAAAACAGAGGCGTTGCTGTTCATTATCAAACCAGCCGGTTAATGCTTCATGCCAGTTATCTTGAGTTGGATCATCCTGTTACGGGGGAGAAATTATCGCTTACGGCAAAATGGGATGCATCATGGCAGCATTTAATACAACAATTTGGCTGGCAAGGTATTATCCCCGATTTGGAATATGATGAAGCGAGTAAGATAGAAAATTTTATAGATTAGGATATTTTCAAAGAATACCTGTTGCCTTTATCTCTTAATTATTTTAATTAAGAGATAAAGGCAATATTAATATATTATTAGCAAAGGTTGATAATATATAAATTTATTGGTTTTTGCTGATTATATTATTATTTGAATTGATTATTGAAAGAAAAATAGTCGAGATAACTATTGAAGAGATAAATAATATTGTAAATCCAGCAATGATTTCTTCAATGCCAACACCTAAATAAATAGTATAAAAAAGGATGATCATAGTAATAAAGACATAAATCCCTGACTGCATACCCAAAGTATAAAGAGAGTTTTTTGAATGTAATCCTAGATAAGAGAAAAAAACAGGTTGCATAATGGTATTAGCTAAAAATACCATAATTGTGAATAGTAAATAGAGTATGCCAGAATTTATCATAATGCCAAGTAAACAGAATCCGAGGGAAAATAATTGCATGATATTACCTACCATGATTCTTTTGGTTAAAAGTGCGGATTTAATGATTTTCATGATGCCAATTGCACAGGGGAACCATATAGCTTTTAAAGCCAGTGAAATAGATAATTGAAGCAATAGAATAAATAAAAGCAGCAAAAAAATCTGCTGATGTACGGGAATTTAAACCTAAAAGAGAGAAAATAACGGGAATTGAAAATGGCAGGCTTAATAACGCCAGGCTTAAAATAGAAAAATCACTATTCGTTTTCTTTTCATTGCCTGCGGTTATAAGAATATTTCTTCCCATTATAACAATAAATCCACTTATTACTCCCCATAATATTCTATGCGGAGTATCCAGCCAAACTGGAATAAATGTTGTTTCTTTTGCAAAGAGAATGCAGTTTATCGTTGTTAGTAATAAAAAGAAGCCAAAAATATTTCTTTCAAAAAAAGAAATATTCATTTTTCGAATAAAAAAGGATACGGTCATACATCCCAGAGATAACCCCAATAAATAGGAAAAAACAGGAATATAAGCGTTTAAAATCATGCTTCCATCTTTAAGCACGGTATCTACCCAAATCATCAGGCCAGATGAGACGGTAATATTTGCGGCACTTAATAGTATACTTAGCACAACAGCTCTATTGTTAAACATGGTGATGGTTTTCCTTATTTAGTGCTTATTTTTGCCATTCTATTAATCTCATTATGCTATTATTGATCTTGAAGAAAAGGATATAGTCATTTTTCATATTAATATCAATATCATCAACTAAAGTTGTTTAAAAAAGTGATTTTAACACTGAATTATTATTGATTAAATAACTTGATTTAAGACGACGTCTTTACGGCGGGGAGCAGTCACGATCCTGTTTACATGACAGAGTGAACTTAATAGTGGCAATATTTGATTTGATACGACGACTTAGCTGGTAAAGGTAATTATCCCTGATTTGGGAAGGGTTGAGTTTTCTGCTGTTGCCAGCGAGGATAACTAATAATTCCTTTAAAAAGAGATAATAATTATGGCAAAGATAGGTATTTTTGTTGGTACTGTTTATGGTAACGCGCTTGCTGTCGCAGAAGAAGCACAGCAGATCCTTGAACAACAAGGTCATGATGTAGAAGTCTTTGAAGAAGGGGAGCTGGAACAGTGGCAATCCTATCTTGATCAAATGGTTTTAGTTATCACTTCAACAACCGGGCAAGGGGATTTGCCTGATAATATTCGGCCTCTTTACTATGCTTTGCGAGATGAGCAGGGGTATCAGCCAGAATTACGCTATGGCGTGATCGCTTTGGGTGATAGCAGTTACGAGAATTTTTGTGGTGGTGGCCGCACTTTTGATGAGTTGCTTCAAGAGCAAGGAGCAATAAGAATCGGTGAAGTTTTGATGGTGGATGCAGTGGAAGAAGCTGAACCGGAAGTTTTTGCTCAGCCTTGGATCAGGCAATGGGGAGAATTAATTGAATAATTACAATACACCGCTTATATCGAATAGGATATAAGCGGTGTAATTAATAGAACTGTTTTATTTACGGGTTAGTTTTTCCAGATCGGCTTCAATCTCGGCAATTTTGTTGGCAACAACGTGTTCAAGATGACGTAGGTCATCGAGGATTTTGTGTTTCAAGTCGATTTCTACTTGGTCACGTTTGCAAATCTGATCCAACTCTTCAATCACATAACGCAGGTTGGTATTGATTTCGTTGATCTCTTTGTATCCTTGCTCTGCATTGTTTGCAGTCACAGTTTTGCGCTGGCGCGGATATTTGAATTTCACGCTTTTAGCAAAGAATTCACCTTTATCCTTACGAAAATAGATTTTCAGAATATCGTTGTTAGCTTCTTGACGCAGACTATAGCGGTCAATTTCTTCGGGATATGTGATCCCCAGACTCTTTAAGTTATCGTACATGGCACCACCTTAAGGGTATTTTTCCCAGTAGGTTATTCTATGCGTCATTTTGAATCCGGATCGTCTCCGAATACCTTACGTACTCTGTATATGTTTCGGAGCGTACACGTTGTCCGTATTCAAACTGCTTATATTAATAACACTAACTGAGGTCGGTAATGATGATAAAAAGCAAAAAAATAGCGGACTTATTTATTATCCGCTATTTTAAAGTTTAATCTATCGATCTGAGTAGTTCATTAATGCCCACTTTTCCTTGTGTTTTGGCATCCACTTTTTTGACAATGACAGCACAATACAGGCTGTAACTACCATCTTTTGATGGGAGGTTGCCAGAGACAACAACAGAACCCGCAGGGACTCGACCATAATGGATTTCTCCTGTTTCACGATCATAGATTTTGGTGCTTTGACCAATATAAACACCCATTGAAATCACTGAACCCTCTTCGATAATCACACCTTCTACAATTTCAGAACGGGCACCAATAAAGCAGTTGTCTTCAATAATGGTTGGGTTCGCTTGCAATGGTTCTAATACGCCGCCGATGCCGACACCACCAGATAAATGGACATTTTTACCAATTTGGGCACAGGAGCCGACTGTTGTCCAAGTATCTACCATTGTTCCTTCATCAACATAAGCGCCGATGTTGACATAGGAAGGCATCAGTACGCAGTTACGGGCAATAAAGGCCCCTTGACGTGCTGCCGCAGGAGGCACTACACGAAAGCCCTCTTTTTCAAATCTTGTCTGATCATAGTCAGAGAATTTCATCGGGACTTTATCGAAATAACGGCTTTCTGTGCCATCGATGATCTGATTTTCATTAATACGGAAAGAGAGCAGTACAGCCATTTTTAGCCATTGATGAGTGACCCACTGACCGTCAATTTTCTCTGCAACGCGCAGTTTTCCACTATCCAGCAGGTTGATGACTTGAGTAACAGCATCACGTGTTTCATGGTTGACAGTTGCTGGAGTAAGCGTTGCGCGGTTTTCAAATGCACTTTCGATAATGGATTGTAATTGCTGCATTGCATCGGTTCCTTGGTTATCGTCCGAATCATGGGCTTATACCCGTCATCTTTCAAGTTGCCTCTTTGTTGGCTGCACTTACTCACCCCGGTCACAGAGTTATCTCTGCTCCCGGGGATTCGCTCCCTTGCCGCCGCGATGCATCTTGAAATCCATAGGGTATATATTGAGTTATATTTTATCCTTTGGATTTAGGGTTGCTGTCAACCTTTCTGATAATTCTTCTCTGACTTTTTTATTTAATGCTTTATGGTCTTTATCCGCCAGAACGAAAAAATCTTCGACACGTTCACCGATGGTGGTGATATGTGCACCATGCAGTGAAACCCCCATTTCGGCGAAAATATTACCGACCCTTGCCAGCAACCCCGGTTGATCCAGGGCAAATAGTTCCATATAGGTTCGTCGTTCGTTATGGGTAGGTAAGAAGGTGACTTTTGTTGGTACGTTGAAGTGACGCAGTTTGGTTGGCAATTTTCGTGTTTTCGGTGTTTTGGTATGGGGAGCTAGAACAACTTGTAAAAGTGCGTTACGTATTATTTCATGGCGATCTGATGCTAAAGGATGACCATTGGGTTCCAGTACCACGAAAGTGTCCATTGTCATACCATCACGATTGGTAAAGATCTGAGCATGATGAACACTCAGGTTACGTCTATCCAGTTCGCCGACAACCGCCGCAAACAAGGAAGGACGATCTACGCTCCAGATAAAAATTTCTGTACCGCCGCGGGTTGGCTTGGTACTTATTAGTATCAGTGACTCTTGAGAATCATGCTGCACGAGATGATGGGCGTGCCAGGCAAGTTGTTTTGGCGTATGCCGAAGAAAATAATCTGCATGACAACGACTCCAAAGCTGATGAAGCTTCTGTTCGTTAATATTATCTTGGCGCAACAGAGCAAGTGCCTGAAAACGGTTATGTCGGATGCGTTCCCGAAAATCTGGCGTATTTCCCTGGCGCAATTGATTCTCTGTAGAGAAATAGAGTTCCCGTAACAAACTTTGCTTCCAACTATTCCATAGGTTGACATTGGTGGCGCAGATATCAGCGACTGTCAGGCAGATCAGGTAACGTAACCGGGTTTCATTGAGGATTTGATGGGTAAATTGCTTGATGATTTCTGGATCCTGAATATCTCGCCGTTGAGCTGTGACTGACATTAATAGATGATGACGAACTAGCCAGGCTACCAAATCAGCTTCTCGTGAGTTAAGCCCATGTTTCAGTGAAAACGCTAGCGCATCGTCAGCGCCAAGTTCAGAATGGTCGCCGGTACGCCCTTTGGCGATATCATGAAATAGTGCAGCAAGATGTAGAAGCTCTGGTTGAGGCAGACGAGGGTATAGCTCAACACAGAGTGGATGGGCTGGACGATTATTTTCATTGGCAAAACTTTCCAGTTTTCTCAGTACGCGGATGGTATGTTCATCCACGGTATAGGCGTGAAACAGATCAAACTGCATCTGACCGACGATATTGCCCCAAAGCGGTGTGTAAGCGCCAAGGACACTGTGGCGATGCATGGGTACAAATGCGCTTTCAACTGCTCTTGGGTGACGTAGGATGTCCATAAAGATTTGGCGAGCTTCCGGTAATTCACACAATGGCTGAGACAAGTTGCGGCGTGCATAACGGAGGTGGCGTAACGTAGTAGAATAAATACCTTGAACTTCTTCATGTTCCGCCATGCGATAAAACATTCGCATAATAGCTGCGGGTTCTTTGATAAACAGGGTTTCATCGATGAGATCAATAAGTTGCCCCCGTAGCTGGAATTCACTATCCAGCGAGCGGGATTTTTCATTGGTTTCCAATGCCAGAATGGCTTCATCAAACAGTTGCAGTAGCATATTGTTAAGTTCGCTAACGCGGCGTGTCATCCGGTAGAAATCTTTCATCATTCGTTCTACCGGTTGATTACGTTCTCCGTGATAGCCTAGTAATTGAGCAATACTGAACTGGCGATCAAATAACAGGCGATTATCATAACGATTGACTACCAGATGAAGAGCAAAGCGGATACGCCAGAGGAAGCTTTGGCATTCATTTAATTCATTACGTTCTTCTGCTGTCAGGAAACCAAAATCGACCATTTCATCTATGGAGGTTGCACCAAAATGGCGGCGGGCAACCCATAGTAAGGTATGAATGTCTCGCAATCCTCCGGGGCTGCTTTTGATATCAGGTTCCAGGTTATAACTGGTGCTGTGATAGCGCTGATGGCGTTCGTGTTGTTCGACAATTTTGGCATCAAAGAATTCAGTGGAAGGCCAAAAACCATCACTGAAGGTATGTCGCTGTAATCGAAGAAAAATGGAGGAATCGCCACAAATTAACCGTGATTCGATTAAATTCGTCGCAATAGTCAGATCTGATAACCCTTCCAGCAAACACTCTTCAAGTGTGCGAACACTGTGGCCGACTTCCAGTCGGATATCCCATAGTAAAGTGATAAATTGCCCGACATTCTGAGCTTGAGGCGGTGTGAGTGGTTGTTCACTGAGTATCAGCACGTCAATGTCAGATAGCGGATGCAGTTCCCGCCGGCCATATCCGCCGACGGCAATCAATGAAAGTGATGAAATTTTATCAAATCTATAGGCATACCATAATTGCTGTAACAACTGGTCTATGTAATCACTGCGTGCAGAAATCAAGGCTTCTGCGGAAATACCCGCTTTAAATGCATGTTCCAGCCAAAGCTGAAATTCTTCGAGGTGCTGTTTCAACACAGGGTAGCGAAGATCTTCACTAGAAAAATCAGCGGGGGAAAGTGGTGGAATAGGGGCTTGAATTGTGGCGATATCTGCTGACATAAGTATAAACCTATGAGAAAGGCGAATCATAACAGTCAGATTACTGAGAAAGTAGGGTGTTGAACAAGGGGATATTGCGGAGGAGAGATGAGTAGCCTTGTATGATTTCAACAAGGCTTCATCGTTTACTGTTTTAATTATTCATTTACTAATACTGAGGAAAGTGCTGGCTCTTCTTCTTTACGCAATGTCATGATTTCACAGCCGTTATCAGTAACAACAATCGTATGTTCATACTGTGCAGACAGGCTGCGGTCCTTGGTTTTGACTGTCCAGCCATCTTTCATGGTACGGATGTGGTAGTCACCGGTGTTAACCATTGGCTCAATAGTGAAAGCCATCCCTTTTTGCAGAACAACACCACTATCATCTGCATCATAGTGCAGTACTTGTGGTTCCTCGTGGAAGCCTGCGCCGATGCCGTGACCACAATATTCACGGACCACAGAAAAATCGTTGGCTTCAACAAATTGTTGGATGGCTCTACCGAGGGTGCGCAGACGAATACCGGGTTTCACCATTTTCAAGGCTAGATAGAGGCTTTCCTGAGTGATGCGGCACAAGCGCTCACCCTGAATGGTTGGTTTACCAACTATGAACATTTTTGATGTATCACCGTGGAAGCCCTCTTTGATGACAGTCACATCGATATTAACAATATCGCCATCTTTCAAGGTCTTATCATCACTAGGGATACCATGACACACTACGTCATTAACAGAGATACAAACAGATTTTGGGAAACCGTGATAACCAAGGCAGGCAGAGACAGCCTGTTGTTTATTGGTAATGTGATCGTGACAGATACGATCTAATTCACCTGTTGTTACACCGGGTTTGACGTAAGGTTCAATAATTTCTAACACTTCTGCCGCCAGCCGACCGGCGACGCGCATTTTTTTAATATCTTCAGAGGTTTTAATTGAGATTGCCATGAAACTTATCCATTCAAAACCAGCGAATCTGCTGGTTGTCTGTTTTTCAACAAGGAAAAAATTATTGAACTAATGGTATCAGCCTACAGAATATCTGCCAATAACAGTTGGCAGCCCTATTTCCCTCGTTACCTTTATTTACCCATCAAGAATACCGTTCGTAACCGGGCTTTTCTTTTCACATTGAGCTATCAGAAAATGGCAACAAAAGTTGGTGTCTTAGGCGGGTTTATGATATAAAGCGCGCCGGCGTTCTATGTCTTTGCCACTGAGGCAAAACAGAGTGGCGTTAAACATACTCACTGTGTAAATAACACACACGGGTCGGCACATACACCGGGGTGCTCTCATGCAGAACATGCAGCTAAAGAGTCGGTGTTATGGGGCTCGTGGAGGCATAACCCCAACTTAATATTTTACAGAGGTTTACAATGGCAACTGTTTCCATGCGCGATATGCTGCAAGCGGGCGTTCACTTCGGTCACCAGACTCGTTACTGGAACCCAAAAATGAAACCATTCATCTTTGGTGCTCGTAACAAAGTGCATATCATCAACCTGGAAAAAACTGTTCCAATGTTCAACGATGCGTTAGCTGAACTGAACAAAATTGCTTCACGCAAAGGCAAAATTCTGTTTGTTGGTACTAAGCGTGCTGCGAGCGAAGCGGTTAAAGAAGCAGCTCAGAACTGTGATCAATTCTTCGTTAATCACCGTTGGTTGGGCGGTATGCTGACTAACTGGAAAACCGTTCGTCAATCCATCAAACGTTTGAAAGATTTAGAAGCACAGTCTCAGGACGGTACTTTTGACAAACTGACCAAGAAAGAAGCGTTAATTCGTTCTCGTGAACTTGGTAAGTTAGAAAATAGTCTGGGCGGTATCAAAGATATGGGCGGCTTACCTGATGCTCTGTTTGTTATCGATGCTGAACATGAACACATTGCTATCAAAGAAGCAAACAACCTGGGTATCCCGGTATTCGCTGTTGTTGATACTAACTCTGATCCAGATGGTGTTGATTTCATCATCCCTGGTAATGATGACGCAATCCGTGCAGTAAAACTGTATCTAGGTGCTGTTGCTACTGCTGTTCGTGAAGGTCGTTCTCAAGATCTGGCTGTTCAGGCAGAAGAAAGCTTTGTAGAAGCTGAATAATAAGGCAAGCTCATTATTGAGCCCTTATTAACCAGGTATTGAAATATATTGGTTAGGGGGGCCTGTTATGGCCCCCTTTTACGTATCTGATATAAGAACTATCCATGCGGAATACTCTCTTCCTGCGGGATACATCGAGGAATAAAACAAATGTCTGGAATTACCGCTGCTTTGGTAAAAGAACTGCGTGAGCGTACTGGCGCAGGTATGATGGAATGTAAAAAAGCGCTGGTTGAAGCTAATGGTGATATCGAATTAGCGATTGACAACATGCGTAAATCAGGTCAAGCGAAAGCGGCTAAGAAAGCTGGCCGTGTTGCTGCTGAAGGTATCATCTTGGCGGAAGTGGCTGCTGATGGCAAATTCGGCGCTCTGGTTGAACTGAACTGTGAAACTGACTTCGTTGCCAAAGATGCAGGCTTCATCGCTTTCGGTAAAGAAGTTATGGCAACAGTATTGGCTGATAAAATCTCTGATATTGAAACTCTGAAAGCTAAGTTTGAAGAACAGCGTACTGCACTGGTTGCTAAGATCGGTGAAAACATTAACATTCGTCGCGTTTCTGTATTAGAAGGTGAACAACTGGGTACTTATCTGCATGGTGCACGTATCGGTGTTCTGGTTGCGGCTGAAGGCGCTAATGAAGAGCTGATTAAGCATGTGGCTATGCACATCGCCGCAAGCAAGCCAGAATATGTTAACCCAAGTGATGTACCGGCTGATGTTGTTGATCGTGAGCACCAAATCCAACTGGATATCGCAATGCAGTCTGGCAAGCCACGCGAAATCGCAGAGAAAATGGTTTCTGGTCGTATGAATAAATTCACTGGTGAGATTTCTCTGACAGGTCAGAATTTCGTGATGGATCCAAGCAAAACAGTTGGCGATCTATTGAAAGAAAACAATGCTACAGTGACCAGTTTCATCCGTTATGAAGTGGGTGAAGGTATTGAGAAAGTTGAGACTGATTTCGCAGCAGAAGTTGCTGCAATGAGTAAATAGTCTTAATTTTTACAAACAGGGCCGCCAAATGGCGGTTCTGTTTTATCTAATCTAAACCGCCTATCCCAGTAGGTGTTGAGTTTTTGCATCTGGCCAGAATGGCCCGGATGTATGTAAATCCCCCAATATACTTTTCTGCTTAGGACAGAACATCATGGCAACCAATGCAAAACCCGTATATCAGCGTATCCTGCTTAAACTCAGTGGAGAAGCCCTGCAAGGTGCAGAAGGTTTTGGTATAGATGCCAGCGTGTTAGATCGCATGGCTCAGGAGGTCAAAGAACTGGTTGAGTTAGGCGTAGAAGTCGGTGTCGTCATTGGCGGTGGTAATCTGTTTCGTGGTGCTGGCTTGGCAGAAGCAGGGATGAACCGTGTAGTCGGCGACCACATGGGCATGTTGGCAACAGTGATGAATGGTCTGGCAATGCGGGACGCATTACATCGCGCCTATGTGAACGCCCGTCTAATGTCTGCGATTCCTTTAAATGGCGTTTGCGATAACTATAGTTGGGCAGAAGCAATTAGTTTATTACGTCATGGTCGTGTTGTTATTTTCTCTGCGGGTACCGGCAATCCGTTCTTTACTACAGATTCGGCAGCGTGTTTGCGTGGTATTGAGATTGAAGCAGATGTTGTGCTAAAAGCAACTAAAGTAGATGGTGTTTACTCGGCTGATCCGGCTAAAGATTCGGAAGCGGTATTGTTCGATAAGCTCTCTTACCAGCAGGTATTAGAGCGTGAATTGAAAGTTATGGATTTGGCGGCATTCACGTTGGCTCGTGATCACAGCTTACCCATTCGCGTATTTAACATGAATAAGCCGGGAGCGTTGCGTCGTGTGGTAATGGGAGAAAATGAAGGCACCCTGATTTTTCACGAGTAATGTTCAAAGACACCAGAGATGTTTGGCGGTATGATGAGTCGCCTGATACGCCAAATTTAACAAACATGGTCATAATAGCTTATGGCTTTAAAACAACCAGTTCCCAAGGGTTTGTAACGTGATTAATGAAATCAAAAAAGACGCACAAGACCGTATGGAAAAGAGCGTCGAAGCACTTAAAAACCAAATCAGCAAGGTTCGTACTGGCCGAGCTTCTCCTAGTCTGCTGGATGGTATCATTGTTGAGTATTATGGTGCACCAACGCCTTTGCGTCAGCTTGCTAACGTCATCGCTGAGGATGCACGTACCTTGGCTATCACGGTATTTGATCGTACTATGACGCCGGCGATTGAAAAGGCAATCATGGCTTCTGATTTAGGGCTGAATCCATCTTCTGCGGGGACAACAATTCGTGTTCCTTTACCACCATTGACAGAAGAGCGTCGTAAAGATCTGATTAAGGTGGTTCGTAGCGAAGCTGAGCAGGGGCGTGTCTCTGTACGTAATATTCGTCGTGACGCTAACGACAAAATCAAAGCACTGCTGAAAGACAAAGAGATCAGTGAAGATGATGAGCGTCGTGCGCAGGATGATATTCAAAAGCTGACGGATAATTTCATCAAAAAAGTTGATGAAGCTTTAACAAAGAAAGAAGAAGAACTGATGGAGTTCTAATCTCTTTCATGAGATATATACCTTATGGATTTCAAGATGCTTCGCGGCGGCAAGGGAGCGAATTCCCGGGAGCAGAGATAACTCTGTGACCGGGGTGAGTGAGTGCAGCCAACAAAGAGGCAACTTGAAAGATGACGGGTATATCAAGCGCCGCTATCTTGTGGCGCTATTTTTATTCGGCATTTCTCTGAGGTCATGAGCGTTCATAGCCAGGCGAATCAGACAAGTATCAATACACATCAAATAAAACAATTCAGAGCATCAGTATGAAAAGGTTGACCATCCTTGGTTCCACAGGTTCCGTGGGCAAAAGTACACTTACTGTAGTTCGCAATAATCCTGATAAATTCAAAGTAACAGCGCTTGCCGCTGGAAAAAATATCCAAGTTATGGCTGAGCAATGTCTGGAGTTTCGGCCTCAATATGCTGCAATGGCAGATGAAGTTTCCGCAAAAGAGTTGCGTCAGCTGCTTATTGAACAAGGTTGTAAAACCGAGGTATTTTTCGGGGAACAGGCTGCGTGTGATTTGGCTGCTTTGAATGATGTTGATCAGGTTATGTCTGGGATTGTTGGTGTGGCTGGTTTATTGCCAACGCTGGCTGCCATCCGGGCGGGTAAACAGATTTTACTTGCTAATAAAGAGTCGCTGATCACCAGCGGTCGGTTTTTTATGGATGCTGTAGCGAAACATAATGCTCAATTATTACCCATTGACAGTGAGCATAATGCTATTTTCCAGAGCTTACCAGAGGTAATACAACGAAACCTTGGGCGCGGAGATCTAAAACAATATGGAATTGCTAATATCATTTTGACAGGATCTGGCGGGCCTTTTCGTCATACCCCTTTAGAGCAATTAGCTTTTGTAACACCGGACCAAGCTTGTGCTCATCCGAATTGGTCGATGGGGCGTAAGATTTCGGTAGATTCTGCGACAATGATGAATAAGGGTCTGGAATATATTGAGGCGTGTTGTCTGTTCAATGCATCTGCTGCGGAAATGGAAGTGGTAGTTCATCCTCAGTCAGTTATTCACTCTATGGTCCGTTATCAGGATGGCAGCGTTATTGCTCAATTAGGAACACCGGATATGTGTACACCCATTGCCTATGCAATGGCATACCCAAATCGTATTGCTTCTGGTGTTGAACCTCTTGATTTTTATTCTTTAGGTACACTGACGTTCTCGAAACCAGATTATGAACGGTATCCATGTTTGAAACTGGCTATTGAAGCTTGCCACGCAGGTCAGGCTGCAACGACGGTGTTGAATGCAGCGAATGAAGAAATCGTTAAGATTTTTTTACAAAATGGAATCTCTTTCACAGATATTGCAATTATAAACCGGCAGGTTGTAGAAAAACTAAATTTGTCGGAACCTCAGAGCATTGAGGAAGTCTTACAGATTGATAATCTCGCAAGAGATTTAGCCATAAAGACTATTCGTTCATTTATCAGATAGTCTTTGATTGGCAAATGGGTATTTGTCCGCATTTTTACCTGATGGTATAGTTTGCGTATAACTGTTGGTTGATATAATTAACGGTTCAGATTTTGGAAGTTCTCTTCCGGATAATTAGGCTTTTACCCAGGCCGTGGATACCAGACACGGCTTTTTTATGTTTGGATGCCTGAACATGTAAGAGAATTACCCTGACCAGCAAAGGATTAATTGAGTGATATTATCCAGCGATCATCATCAGAACGATTTATCGTCATTATTACCTAAACATGTTGCCATTATTATGGATGGTAACGGCCGTTGGGCAAAGAAACGAGGGAAATTAAGAGCCTTTGGTCATCGTGCAGGGATTAAAGCGGTACGTAGTGCGGTGAGTTTCTCGGCTAAACATAACATTGAGTCACTGACGTTGTACGCTTTCAGTAGTGAAAACTGGAATCGGCCGGAACAAGAAGTCAGCTCTTTAATGGAATTATTTATTTTTGCACTAGATAGCGAAATCAAAAGTTTACATAAGCATAATATTAGATTATCTGTTATTGGTGATATCGGCCGCTTCAGTGAGCGTTTACAGGATCGAATCCATCGCTCAGTTAAGTTGACCGCTAATAATACGGGTCTGCAACTTAATATTGCTGCAAATTATGGTGGTCGTTGGGATATTGTTCAAAGTGTTCAGAAAATTGCTCAGCAGATTAAGGATAATTCTCTTGAGCAACAGGATATTACTGAAGAATTAGTTAATAATTATATGAATCTAAGCCAGCAGCCCCAGGTTGATTTGGTCATCAGAACCGGAGGTGAACATCGTATCAGTAATTTTCTGTTATGGCAGATAGCTTATGCAGAATTCTATTTTACCGATATACTCTGGCCTGATTTTGATGAAAACGTTTTTGAAGGTGCAATTAATGCCTTTGCCAAAAGAGAACGCCGGTTTGGCGGAACAATACCAGACGATGCCGATGTGGGATCATAGGAGGAACTCTTGCTGAAGTACCGCCTTATAACGGCTGTGATATTAATCCCTCTTGTGATTGCCGCTCTGTTTTTGCTGCCACCAGTAGCGTTTGGGCTGGTGATTATTGCTGTTTCAGCACTTGCTGCGTGGGAATGGGGGCAATTCGCTGGCTTATTTAACCAAAAGAAACGGGCTATTTTGGCAGTTCTGTTTGCTATTGGTTTATTGGCCTTACAATATACTCTGCCAGATTTCACTGATTTGATTGGACAACCTCAAATCACTTTTATCCTATGGGGGGGAATGATTTGGTGGATTGTTGCGACGCTTCTGGTTGTTACCTATCCTTCTTCCGCTGTAATTTGGAAGAGATCCATTTTATTGCGCCTTTTGTTTGGTGTCCTGACATTAGTGCCGTTTTACTGTGGAATGATGGTGTTACGGACTCAGGGATATGATGATAATTCATATTATGGTGCATGGTGGTTACTGTATGTCATGTTGCTAGTGTGGGGAGCGGATTCCGGCGCTTATCTCTTCGGACGTACTTTAGGTAAACGTAAAATGGCACCGAAAGTTTCTCCAGGAAAAACGCTGGAAGGATTAATCGGGGGGTTAATGACAGCGGCCATTATTTCATGGTTGTTTGGGAAATATGCTCCAGTACCTGCAATGCCTGAAAAACTCATGTTGTGCTCTGCTATTGTTGTTATCGCTTCTGTATTTGGTGATTTGACAGAGAGTATGTTCAAACGTGAATCGGGTATTAAGGATAGCAGCCAGCTAATTCCGGGACATGGCGGTGTTATGGATCGTATTGATAGCCTGACGGCTGCGATCCCTGTTTTTACTGGCCTAATGTTGCTGGTATTTTGATCTCTATGTTTGACGGCGTTTGAAGAATATGATGGGAATTCTCTGGAATCTGGCGGCTTTTATTATTGCGCTAGGGATATTGATCACTGTGCATGAGTTTGGCCATTTTTGGGTGGCCAGAAAGTGTGGTATTCACGTTGAACGTTTCTCCATTGGTTTTGGTAAAGCTCTATGGCGGCGTACAGATCGTCAAGGAACTGAATATGTTGTAGCCCTTATTCCACTGGGGGGATATGTGAAAATGCTTGATGAGCGTGTTTCACCTGTTTCTCCTGAACACCGTCATATGGCATTTAATAATAAAACACTTGGTCAGCGTGCTGCGGTGGTCAGTGCCGGGCCAATTGCTAACTTTTTATTGGCGGCTGTGGTTTATTGGTTGGTGTTTATTATTGGTGTGCCGGCAATCCGTCCTGTTGTTGCGGATATCAAACCAGATTCTATCGCTGCGCAAGCAAATATTTCATCGGGAATGGAACTAAAATCCGTAGATGGTATCGAAACGCCTGATTGGAATTCAGTTCGTTTTGCTCTGGTAGGTAAGATAGGTGACGATAACATGACTGTTCAGGTTATTTCTCCAGGCTCATCATATTCGGTGGAGAAAACTCTGGATTTGCAGCAATGGAGTTTTGATCCGGATAAACAGGATCCTGTGTTGTCATTAGGAATTATGCCCGTCGGTCCTCGTTTGGATTCTCTGGTGGAAAAAGTTATCCCTGGCTCCGCAGCAGAAAAAGCGGGTTTGCAAAAGGGGGATAGGATAGTTAAAGTCGGTGACCAGGAAATAGATGTTTGGCATACTTTTACATCCTTTGTCAGCAATAATCCAAATGTCCCGCTGGAACTTTCCGTGGATCGGGCTGGTCATATTATTTCTCTCTCTATGACGCCGGAAGCAAGACAACAGTCTGGTGGCAGGAAAGTTGGTTTTGCCGGTGTGGAACTGCGAGTTGTGCCATTAGCCGATGAATACAGAATCGTTCAGCAATACGGGCCTTTCTCTGCCATGTATCAGGCAGGAGAGAAGACTTGGCAACTGATGCGATTAACTGTCAGTATGATTGGTAAGCTGATCGTTGGTGATGTGAAAATTAACAACCTGAGTGGACCTATCTCTATCGCTAAAGGGGCAGGGGTGTCGGCTGATTCCGGCTTGGTGTATTATTTGATGTTTTTGGCGCTAATAAGTGTCAATCTTGGGGTTATTAATTTGATCCCATTACCTGTGTTAGATGGTGGACACTTGCTCTTCTTGTTTATCGAAAAGATAAAAGGTGGGCCAGTTTCCGAGCGTGTACAAGACTTCAGCTATCGCATCGGTGCCATAGTACTGGTGTTATTGATGGGGCTTGCACTTTTCAATGATTTCTCCCGTTTTTAAAGCGGAAGACTAGTTAGGAAGACGCATTACAACGATGGCGATGAAAAAGTTACTCATAGCGTCGCTGCTGTTTGGCAGCGCCACTGCATACGGTGCAGACGGATTCGTAGTTCAGGACATTCACTTTGAGGGTCTTCAACGCGTCGCCGTAGGTGCAGCATTACTGAATATGCCAGTTCGCGTAGGTGATACGGTCAGCGATGAAGATATCGGTCGTACCATTCATGCACTATTTGCTACTGGTAACTTTGAAGACGTTCGTGTCCTGCGTGATAGCAATACACTTATTGTTCAAGTAAAAGAACGGCCGACTATTGCCAGCATCACTTTCTCCGGCAATAAATCGGTGAAAGATGACATGTTGAAACAAAACCTTGAGGCATCTCATGTTCGGATCGGCGAAGCCCTTGACCGCACGATGCTGTCCAATATCGAAAGAGGGTTGGAGGATTTCTATTACAGTGTGGGTAAATACAACGCCAGTGTAAAAGCGGTTGTTACGCCACTTCCACGTAACCGTGTCGATTTAAAACTGGTTTTCGCTGAAGGTGTCTCGGCAAAAATCCAGCAAATTAACATTGTTGGTAATAAATCATTTTCTTCTGATGAGTTATTGAATCGTTTCCAACTTAGAGATGATGTGCCGTGGTGGAATTTGACTGCCGATCAGAAATATCAGAAACAAAAGCTGACTGGTGACCTTGAAGCATTGCGCAGTTTTTACCTTGATCGCGGTTATGCCCGTTTTAACATTGATTCGACTCAAGTCAGTTTGACGCCAGATAAAAAAGGTATTTATGTCACGATAAATATAACTGAAGGTGATCAATACAAAATATCAGGTATTGACCTGAACGGTAATATGGCGGGTTATCAGTCAGAAATTACTAAACTGGCTGCCATTGAGCCTGGATCTCTGTATAACGGGACTCAGGTGACTAAAATGGAAAATGACATCAAGAACTTGCTTGGTCGCTATGGTTATGCTTACCCACGAGTGATGACGCAACCTGAAATCAATGATCAAGGCAAGACAGTAAAACTGCATGTCAATATTGATGCAGGTAACCGTTTCTATGTTCGTAAAATTCGTTTCTCTGGTAATGACACCACTAAAGATTCTGTTCTGCGTCGTGAAATGCGTCAGATGGAAAGAGCATGGTTAGGAAGTGATCTGATTGAACTGGGTAAAGAGCGCCTTAACCGTTTGGGTTATTTCGAAACGGTAGATGTTGAAACTCAGCGTGTACCAGGCAGCCCTGATCAGGTAGATGTTGTTTATAAAGTTAAAGAGCGTAATACCGGCTCTTTGAACTTTGGTGTTGGTTTTGGTACAGAAAGTGGCGTTAGTTTCCAGATTGGTGCTCAGCAGGATAACTGGTTGGGTACAGGTAATTCTGTGGGGGTTAATGCCAGTAAGAACGATTATTCAACCTATGCAGAGCTCTCCTTCACTGATCCGTACTTCACGGTTAATGGTGTGAGCCTTGGTGGTCGGGTATTCTACAACGATTTCAGGGCTGATGATGCTGAATTATCCGGCTATACTAACCAAAGCTACGGTATAGATGGTTTCCTCGGTTTTCCGATTAATGAAAATAACTCTCTGCGTTTTGGATTAAATTATGTTCATAACTCGCTGTCTGATATGCTTCCGCAGGCTGCAATGTGGCGTTATTTGAATTCCATGGGAGAGAAACCAGATTATAAAAGTAAAGCTGAGTTCAAAGCAGATGACTTTGCTTTGAATGTAGGTTGGACATATAACAACCTTGACCGTGGCTTCTTCCCAACATCCGGTGTGAAATCGACGCTGAATGGTAAAGTGACTATTCCTGGTTCGGATAACGAATTCTATAAAGTAACTTTTGATACCTCTGCGTATTATCCGATTAATGACGATCGTACTTGGGTGATCTTGGGGCGCAGCCGTTTAGGTTATGGTGATGGATTAGGCGGTAAAGAGTTACCATTCTATGAAAACTTTTATGCAGGTGGCTCCAGTACGGTTCGTGGTTTCCGTTCTAACAATATCGGCCCTAAAGCGATTTATATGAATGGAAAAGATGACCCTAAGAAAGATAGCCCATCTCGCGATGCCGTGGGGGGGAACGCAATGGCGGTAGCCAGCCTTGAGTTGATTACTCCGACGCCATTCCTCGATAGTAAGTATTCGAATTCTGTCCGAACTTCATTCTTTATTGATTCAGGTACGGTTTGGGATACTTATTGGAATGATTCTGCTGCGATGAAAGGCAGTGGTATACCTGATTACGGTAAACCAGGTAATATCCGCGTTTCAGCGGGTATTGCATTGCAATGGGTGTCTCCTTTAGGTCCACTGGTGTTCTCTTATGCTAAGCCGATCAAAGATTACGAAGGTGATAGATCAGAGCAATTCCAATTTAATATTGGCAAAACCTGGTGATAATGCGTTTTTATCTTATTATTGATAGAGCAAGCTCTGAAATCGTAGGTTTCAGAGCATTAACTAAGTTTTCCAATAGGTTACAGATAGCGTGGTTTAAGGAGTTTATAGTGAAAAAATTGTTGTGTGCAGCAAGCTTTGGTATTGCATTAGCTTTCTCTGTTGGTGCTCAGGCAGCAGACAAAATTGCCGTTGTAAATGTTGGTGAGATTTTCCAGCAGCTGCCAGCCCGCGAAGCTGTTGTGAAGCAGTTGGAAAATGAGTTTAAAAACCGCGCATCTGAATTGCAACGGATGGAAACTGACTTGCAGTCCAAGATCCAGAAATTACAGCGTGATGGCTCCACTATGAAATCCAGTGAACGTACTAATCTGGAAAAAGAGGTGATGGCTAAGCGTGAAGAATTTGCCAAAAAAGCCCAAGCTTTTGAACAAGATCATCGTCGTCGCGAGATGGAAGAACGCAACAAAATTCTAAGTCGTATTCAGGACGCAATCAAAGTGGTTGCTGGCAAAGAAGGCTATGATGTCGTTATTGATGCGAATGCTGTTGCTTATTCAGTATCTGGCAAAAATATTACTACAAGTGTATTGAAACAGGTTAAATAACAGATGTCTTCAATTCGATTGGCTGATTTAGCTCAGCAGTTGAATGCACAATTACATGGTGATGGCGATATTGTTATCACCAGTATTGCACCAATGCATTCGGCCAATGGCGAACAGATCACTTTTTTGTCTGACAGTCGTTATCGTGAACGTTTGGGTGAATGTCAGGCTGCCGCTGTCGTTCTTCAGGCGTCAGATCTTCCTTATTGCAATATTCCAGCGTTGGTTGTCGCCAATCCTTATCTGGCATATGCCTATATGGCTCAGATTATGGATACAACACCGATTCCCGCACAGGATATTCACTCTTCTGCGGTGATTTCACCTCAGGCAACTTTGGGTAAAAACGTTGCTGTCGGAGCCAATGCGGTTATCGAATCTGGCGTTGTTCTTGGCGACAATGTTGTTATCGGTGCAGGCTGCTTTATTGGTAAAAATACGCGTATTGGAGCAGGAAGCCGTCTTTGGGCGAATGTCTCTGTTTATCATAATGTTGAAATGGGTGAACAGTGTTTGATCCAGTCAGGAGCAGTGATTGGGTCTGATGGTTTTGGCTATGCGAATGATCGTGGCAAGTGGGTTAAAATCCCTCAATTAGGTTCAGTCATTATTGGTGACCGAGTTGAGATTGGTGCCTGTACAACTATTGATCGAGGAGCTTTAGATAATACCATTATTGGCAATGGCGTCATTATCGATAACCAGTGTCAGATTGCGCATAATGTTATCATTGGTGACAATACGGCGGTTGCTGGCGGTGTGATCATGGCCGGTAGTCTGAAAATTGGTTGTTACTGTATGATTGGTGGTGCCAGTGTCATTAATGGGCATATGGAAATCTGTGATAAGGTAACAGTCACGGGGATGAGTATGGTGATGCGCCCTATCACTGAACCTGGTGTATACTCCTCTGGGATTCCAGCACAACCAAATAAAGTTTGGCGTAAGACGGCAGCTTTAGTCATGAATATCAATGAAATGAATAAACGTCTTAAGTCAATGGAGAGTAAGCTGGAAGACGAAAACGAGTAATTGCACTATATTTAATTGTACTACATTTAATTGTACTATATTTAATTGCACTATATTTTTGGTTGTGTCTTATTTTGCGGCCTGCCTGGGAACTCTGGATTTGGGGTTTAAGCGGGCCGTGTCGTTAATACAATTAGTCCTTTTGACAGGAAGAGTATTTAGATGAGTGATAATCATACTCTGCACATTGAAGAAATTTTAGATCTACTTCCACATCGTTATCCGTTTTTATTAGTGGATCGCGTGCTTGATTTTGAGGAAGGTAAATTCTTACGTGCAGTAAAAAACGTATCTTTTAACGAACCCTTCTTTCAGGGGCATTTTCCCGGCAAACCTATTTTCCCAGGTGTTCTGATCCTTGAAGCTATGGCACAGGCCACCGGAATCCTGGCATTTAGGAGTGTGGGCAAGCTAGAGCCAAATGAGCTCTATTATTTTGCCGCTATCGATGGTGCCCGCTTTAAACGCCCGGTAGTGCCTGGGGATCAAATGATATTAGAAGTAGAATTTATTAAGGAGCGTCGAGGGGTTGCGCGTTGTAGAGGCGTAGCGAAAGTCGATGGAGAAATAGCTTGCGAAGCAGAAATGATGTGTGCTCGCCGTCGTGAGGTTTAGTCCATGATTGATGAAACCGCTTATATACATCCTAGCGCTATTGTAGAAGATGGTGCGGTTATTGGTGCCAATGTTCGTATTGGGCCGTTTTGTTGTATTGGCTCTCAGGTTGAAATTGGTGAAGGTACAGAGCTGAAGTCTCATGTTGTTGTCAATGGAATAACCAAAATCGGCCGTGATAATCAGATTTTTCAGTTTGCTTCTATTGGTGAAATGAATCAGGACCTGAAATATCACGGTGAACCAACCCGAGTTGAAATTGGTGATCGTAACCGTATCCGCGAAAGTGTCACCATTC
The DNA here is from genome assembly GCF_003343245.1 of Photorhabdus laumondii subsp. laumondii. Classification (NCBI taxonomy): domain Bacteria; kingdom Pseudomonadati; phylum Pseudomonadota; class Gammaproteobacteria; order Enterobacterales; family Morganellaceae; genus Photorhabdus; species Photorhabdus laumondii. The sequence goes on from NZ_CP024901.1 coordinate 785,307, forward strand.
ATCGTGGCACTGTGCAGGGTGGCGGTGTAACGAAAATCGGTAATGATAATTTGTTGATGGTTAATGCCCATATTGCTCATGACTGTATTGTCGGTGACCGTTGTGTCATTGCTAATAATGGTACTTTGGGGGGGCATGTTATCTTGGGTGATTATGTCATCATTGGTGGTATGAGTGCGATTCATCAGTTTTGTCAGATTGGCTCTCATGCTATGGTGGGCGGGTGTTCCGGTGTGGTACAGGATATTCCGCCATACGTTATTGCTCAGGGGAATCATGCAACACCTTTTGGCACTAATGTCGAAGGCTTGAAACGCCGTGGTTTTGATAAAGATTCATTGAATGTAATTAGAAATGCGTACAAGATTTTGTATCGTAATGGAAAAACGTTAGAAGAAGCACAACAAGAAATTGCTGAGCTGGCTGAAAATAATCAGCATGTAAAAATCTTCAGCGATTTTCTGGCAAATTCTACCCGCGGCATCGTCCGTTAAGTAGATGAAGGATACTCCTTTGGCTACCATTTCTTCTATTGATAGTCTGCGTCCGTTGACTATTGGATTAATCGCCGGAGAAACTTCCGGTGATATCCTTGGAGCAGGTTTAATTCGTGCATTAAAAGCTAAAGTACCTAATGCCCGTTTTGTTGGTGTAGCAGGCCCTCTTATGCAGGCTGAAGGTTGTGAAGCTTGGTATGAGATGGAAGAGCTAGCAGTAATGGGGATTGTCGAAGTTCTCGGACGTTTGCCTCGTTTGTTGAAAATACGTAAGGATCTGACAACCCGTTTCACGGAACTAAAGCCTGATGTGTTTGTGGGCATCGATGCGCCGGATTTCAATATTACATTAGAAGGTCGGTTAAAACAGCGAGGCATCCGCACCATTCATTATGTTAGTCCGTCGGTATGGGCTTGGCGTCAGAAACGCGTTTTCAAAATTGGTAAAGCCACAGATATGGTTCTGGCTTTCTTACCTTTTGAAAAAGCGTTTTACGATAAATTTAATGTTCCGTGCCGGTTTATTGGACATACCATGGCGGATGCTATGCCATTGCAACCCAATAAAGCGACGGCACGTGAGCTATTAGGTATTCTGCCAGAGTCTGTTTGCTTGGCTTTATTGCCGGGGAGTCGCCATTCTGAGGTTGAGATGCTGAGTGCGGATTTTCTTAAAACTGCTCAGTTATTGAAGCGAAACATACCTGATCTGCATGTATTTGTGCCGTTGGTGAATGCTAAACGGCGTGAACAATTTGAGCGCATTAAGCAAGAAGTTGCGCCAGAGCTGAATGTTCATCTTGTCGATGGCAAAGCGAGAGAAATTATGATCGCAAGTGATGCCGCACTTTTGGCCTCTGGTACTGCTGCTCTGGAATGTATGCTGGCAAAGTGTCCAATGGTAGTTGGTTATCGGATGAAGCCATTGACTTTTTGGCTGGCAAAACGCCTGGTAAAAACGCCTTATGTTTCATTGCCTAACTTATTATCCGGTGAAGAGTTAGTTAAAGAATTATTGCAGGAAAAATGTCAGCCGCAAAAACTTGCAGATGAGTTGTTGCCGTTACTACAAGGCAGTGAAAAAGTTGGAGCATTGAAACAGACATTTTTACATTTGCATAAAAGCATTCGTTGTAATGCTGACGAACAGGCAGCACAAGCCGTGTTGGAATTGGCAGGGAAATAATGGAATTTATATATCCTCAGGCAAGTCTGATTGCTGGAGTTGATGAAGTTGGTCGAGGTCCGTTAGTGGGTGCAGTTGTGACTGCGGCTGTTATTTTAGATCCATTGCAGCCGATAGTTGGTTTGGCTGATTCTAAAAAACTTAGTGAAAAACGCCGCGAGGCACTGTATCTGGAAATTACAGAAAAAGCATTGTGCTGGAGTTTGGGGCGTGCAGAACCGGCAGAAATTGACCAATTGAATATCCTGCATGCAACTATGCTTGCGATGCAAAGGGCTGTGGCTAATTTGCCTATTTCTCCTGAATATGTGCTGATTGATGGTAACCGTTGCCCTAAATTACCTATGCCGGCACAAGCGGTGATAAAAGGCGATGGACTGGTTGCTGAAATCAGTGCCGCTTCTATTGTGGCGAAAGTTACCAGAGATCGGGAAATGGCTGAACTTGATCAGCTGTTTCCTGAATATGGATTTGCTAAGCATAAAGGCTACCCGACGGCATTTCATTTAGAAAAGTTGGTTCAGTTGGGAGCGACAGAACATCATCGTAAAAGTTTTGCGCCGGTTAAGAGAGCAATTGGCCTTAAATAAACTTGTTAACTGAATACAGCTATTCTTCAAATTAATATCATCTGGATAAATATATGGCCGAACCCCGTTTTGTGCACTTACGTGTTCACAGCGACTATTCAATGATTGATGGCTTAGCCAAAACCAGCCCTTTAGTGAAAAAGGTTGCGCAATTAGGTATGCCGGCTTTTGCGATCACTGATTTTACTAATTTGTGTGGGCTGGTGAGATTTTACGGCAGTGCTCATGGAGCAGGAATAAAACCGATTATTGGTGCTGATTTTTATGTAGAAAGTGAACTGCTTGGTGATGAGCACGCTAGCTTGACCATTCTTGCGCGCAATAATACGGGTTACCATAACCTGACATTGCTGATATCAGAGGCTTATCAGAAGGGATATGGTGCGATTGGTCCGACAATTAAACAGGAATGGCTGATAAACCATAAAGAAGGGCTAATTCTGCTCTCCGGTGGTCGTATGGGGGATGTGGGTAAGTTCTTGTTGCGTGGTAATCAGGCTATGGTGGACCAATGCCTTGAGTTTTATCAGGAACATTTTCCCGGCTGTTATTATTTGGAGCTGATCCGTACTGGCCGTGCAGATGAAGAAAGTTATCTTCATGCGGCGGTGGCATTGGCAACGGAAAAAAGCCTGCCTGTTGTTGCAACTAATGACGTTTGTTTCATTGATGGCGAAGATTTCGATGCTCATGAGATTCGCGTAGCGATTCATGATGGCTATACCTTGGCTGATCCTAAACGTCCGAAAAATTACAGCCCTCAGCAATATCTGCGTAGTGAGCAGGAAATGTGTGAGCTATTCGCTGATATTCCTGAAGCGCTGGAAAACAGTGTAGAAATTGCTAAGCGCTGTAATGTCACTATTCGCCTTGGTGAATATTTCCTGCCGCAATTCCCTACGGGAGAAATGAGTACCGAAGATTATCTGATAAATAGATCTCAACAAGGGTTGGAAGAACGTTTAGCATTTCTCTACCCGGATCCTAAAGTACGCGCAGAAAAACGTCCTGAATATGATGAGAGACTCGATATTGAACTTCGGGTTATCAACCAAATGGGATTCCCGGGCTACTTCCTGATCGTGATGGAATTCATTCAGTGGTCGAAAGACAACGGTGTTCCTGTTGGTCCGGGACGTGGTTCGGGAGCAGGTTCTCTGGTGGCTTATGCCCTAAAAATAACCGATCTCGATCCTTTGGAATTTGATCTGCTCTTTGAACGATTCCTTAACCCTGAACGTGTTTCCATGCCCGATTTTGACGTCGATTTTTGTATGGAAAAACGCGATCTAGTGATTGATCATGTGGCTGATATGTATGGTCGTAATGCCGTATCTCAGATCATTACATTCGGTACAATGGCAGCGAAAGCAGTAATTCGGGATGTTGGCCGCGTGCTAGGGCATCCATACGGATTTGTTGATAGGATTTCCAAATTGATACCGCTTGATCCCGGTATGACGTTGGAGAAAGCATTTGCCGCTGAGCCACAACTTCCTGAAATCTATGAAGCGGATGAGGAAGTTAAAGCACTGATAGATATGGCGCGTAAATTGGAAGGTGTCACTCGTAATGCAGGGAAACATGCGGGTGGGGTGGTTATCGCCCCAACGAAGATCACCGATTTTTCGCCTCTCTATTGTGACCCGGAAGGTTTGAACCCGGTTACTCAGTTTGATAAAAATGATGTGGAATATGCAGGGTTGGTGAAATTTGACTTCCTCGGGCTGAGAACACTGACCATTATCAACTGGGCATTGGAGATGATCAACGCGCGTAGAACGAAGAAAGGTCTAGAGCCGATTGATATTGCAGCGATTCCGCTGAACGATGCTAAAAGCTTTGATATGTTGCAACGCGCTGAAACAACAGCAGTATTTCAGCTGGAATCCCGTGGTATGAAGGATCTGATTAAACGTCTGCGTCCCGATTGCTTCGAAGATATGATCGCGCTTGTCGCTTTATTCCGTCCAGGTCCCTTGCAGTCAGGCATGGTGGATAACTTCATTGACCGCAAACATGGCCGGGAAGAGCTCTCATACCCAGATATACAGTGGCAGCACGAATCTCTACAGCCTGTGTTGGAGCCAACTTACGGCATCATCCTTTATCAAGAACAAGTGATGCAGATTGCTCAGGTGCTGGCGGGATATACTCTCGGTGGTGCAGATATGCTCCGACGGGCGATGGGTAAGAAAAAGCCGGAGGAGATGGCTAAGCAGCGTTCTGTTTTTGAAGACGGTGCAAAGAAACTGGGTATTAATGGCGAACTGGCAATGAAAATCTTTGACCTGGTAGAGAAGTTTGCCGGTTATGGATTTAATAAATCTCACTCTGCTGCGTATGCCTTGGTTTCTTATCAGACTTTATGGCTGAAAGCGCATTACCCGGCTGAATTCATGGCTGCGGTAATGACTGCGGATATGGATAATACAGAAAAAGTCGTTGGGTTGATTGATGAATGCTGGCGCATGGGGCTGAAAATCTTACCACCTGATATTAATAGTGGTTTGTATCATTTCCACGTTAATGATGATGGGGAGATCGTATATGGAATCGGCGCAATTAAAGGGGTAGGTGAAGGGCCGATTGAAGCGATCATCGAAGCTCGTCAGAAAGATGGTTATTTTAGAGAACTGTTTGATTTATGTGCCCGTGTTGACACCAAGAAGTTAAATCGCCGAGTGATGGAAAAACTGATCATGTCAGGGGCATTTGACCGTTTAGGGCCGCACCGTGCAGCACTGATGTCTTCGTTGGAAGATGCGCTAAAAGCGGCAGATCAACATGCTAAAGCAGAAGCTACTGGTCAGACTGATATGTTTGGTGTATTAGCTGAAGCGCCAGAAGAAGTGGAACGCTCTTATGCCAATATTTCTCAATGGCCGGAACAGATTGTTCTTGATGGTGAACGGGAAACGCTAGGTCTCTATTTAACTGGGCATCCTATCACCCGTTATTTAAAAGAAATTGAGCGTTATACTAGTGGATTGCGGTTAAAAGATGTGAATCCAACCCCACGCGGTCAAGTAACAACTGTGATAGGTTTGGTGCTGGCATCCAAAGTGATTATAACCAAACGAGGTAACCGGATTGGTATTTGTACTTTAGATGATCGTTCAGGACGTCTAGAAGTTATGTTATTTTCCGATGCCTTGGAGAAATATCGGCATTTGCTAGAACAAGACCGGATATTAATCGCTACAGGTCAGGTCAGCTTTGATGATTTCAATGGCGGTCTTAAAATGACAGCCCGTGAATTAATGGATATTAGTGAAGCGCGTGAAAAATATGCGCGTGGGCTTGCTATCTCGCTGTCAGACAGGCAAATTGATGATCAATTGTTGAGCCGTCTTCGTAGTGCATTGGAACCACATCGTTCGGGAACGATACCGGTTCATCTTTATTACCAGAGGGAAGACGCCCGCGCCCGTTTAAGATTTGGCGCGACGTGGAGGGTAACGCCAACGGATAACCTTCTGACAGATTTGCGAACTCTGCTGGGTAATGAGCAGGTAGAATTAGAATTTGACTAAAATTAGGAATGTTATGAGTCTGAATTTTCTTGAATTTGAACAGCCGATTGCCGAGCTGGAAGCGAAAATTGATTCGCTAACCGCAGTTAGCCGTCAAGGTGAAAAATTAGATATAAATCTGGATGAAGAAGTACAACGTTTGCGGGAAAAAAGTCTGGAATTGACTCGCAAAATCTTTTCAGATTTAGGTGCCTGGCAAATTGCTCAGCTTGCTCGTCACCCACGTCGTCCTTATACGTTGGACTATATTCAGCATATTTTTACTGATTTTGAAGAGCTTGCTGGTGATCGTGCTTATGCTGATGACAAAGCAATTGTGGGTGGTCTGGCTCGTATTGATGGACGTCCAGTGATGGTGATTGGTCACCAAAAAGGCCGTGAAACCAAAGAAAAAATTCGCCGTAATTTCGGTATGCCAGCGCCAGAAGGTTATCGTAAAGCTTTGCGCCTGATGGAAATGGCAGAGCGTTTTAAACTGCCAATTATTACTTTCATTGATACTCCTGGTGCATATCCTGGGGTTGGTGCAGAAGAACGTGGTCAATCTGAGGCGATAGCTCGCAACTTGCGTGAAATGTCCCGCCTGTCTGTGCCTGTTATTTGTACTGTGATTGGTGAAGGTGGCTCTGGTGGTGCATTGGCGATTGGTGTTGGTGATAAAGTGAATATGCTGCAATATAGTACTTATTCTGTTATCTCCCCAGAAGGTTGTGCCTCAATTTTGTGGAAAAGCGCGGAAAAAGCACCTTTGGCGGCAGAAGCTATGGGGATCACTGCTCCTCGTTTGAAAGAGTTGGAGTTGGTCGATACTGTGATTTCAGAGCCATTAGGTGGTGCTCATCGTGACTATGAAGCAATATCCACGTCGTTGAAAGCTCAGTTGTTGATTGACCTGGCAGAGCTTGATCATTTGACATCTGAAGAATTAGTCAACCGCCGATATCAGCGCTTGATGCAATATGGTTATTGCTGATATTTGAATTAATTGTTTGGATAAGGGATGGTAACTGACTGGAAATGATAAATTTCAGTCACTTCCATCCTTTACTGTTTCTGCTTCTTTTTATCATTTCATATTGTTAATGAAAGTAGTGAAGAACATTATCTGACTGACAGAGGTTTTAAACTTACTAAAGTATATACCCTATGGATTTCAAGATGCATCGCGGCGGCAAGGGAGCGAATCCCCGGGAGCATAGATAACTATGTGACTGGGGTGAGTGAGTGCAGCCAACAAAGAAGCAACTTGAAAGATAACGGGTATAATAATGAATTCATATTATTGCAAGCTAAGGAACTCTTGAATCTATAATGGCAAACATTGATGAGAGACTATTTGTCACCTTGGCTAAACAGCTTGGTGAATATAAGAAAATCCTGGTTGGATTCAGTGGTGGGCTAGATTCCTCTGTTTTGCTTCATTTATTGGTTAATTGGCGTAATCAACATAATCAGAAAATTCAACTAAGGGCAATACATATTCACCACGGTTTAAACCTAAAAGCAGATCAGTGGATTGAACATTGTCAGCTGATCTGTGATGACTGGCAAGTGGAGTTTCATTCTGCAAGAGTAACGATAGATGCTCGTCAAAAGGGGATTGAGGCTGCTGCTCGTGATGCTCGATATCAGGTATTCAAGAGCGAATTACAAAAAGATGAAGTTTTGGTAACAGCTCAACATCTTGATGATCAGGCGGAGACTTTTTTACTGGCATTAAAGCGAGGTAGTGGTCCGGCAGGTCTTGCTTCTATGCCTTCAATCGCTGTATTTGCTGATACATTATTGTTACGTCCGTTACTTGACTATAGCCGGAATGAATTGGAAAAGTATGCCAGTAAACATCGTCTGAATTGGATTGAAGACGATAGTAATCAAGATGATCGTTATGACAGAAATTTTCTGCGCTTACATATCATGCCGTTACTAAATCAACGTTGGTCGCATTTCCCTAAAGCTGCTGCTCGTAGTGCAAGTTTATGTGGTGAACAAGAGCAGCTTCTAGATGAGTTACTGAATGAGTCTTTGAAAGAGTTGATAACCCAAGATGGTGCTTTGGGTATTGTGTCTTTGGCTGTATGTTCAGAAGCTAAACGAAATGCTTTGTTACGCCGTTGGTTTGGTTACCATGGGATGAAAATGCCTTCACGAGAGCAGCTTAACCGGCTTTGGTATGAGGTAGCTCTGGCTCGTACTGATGCGGAGCCTCGGCTACAATTTGGTAAATATGATGTACGCCGTTATAAGCAAAAACTCTGGTTGGTTCCTCAGTGGCAATCTTTGAGAGAGACTATTCTTGAGTGGGATATTTGCAATACTTTGGTATTACCGGATCGCTTAGGAGAATTGAATATTGCTGACCGCGGTATTCAAGTAAGGGTCCCGGCTGATAATGAACGAGTGACTATTCGCTTTGGTGTCCAGGGAATGATAAGTATTGTGGGGCGTCAACACTCCCGGCATAGTAAAAAATTGTGGCAAGAGCTTGGGGTTGCTCCATGGCTTAGAGAGCGAATTCCATTGCTTTATTACAACGAACAATTGATAGCGGCGTTAGGTGTTTTTGTCACCAAGGAAAGTGAAGCGGCAGAAGGAAGGAAGATGTTAACAATGAACTGGCATAAAACGCTGTTAAAATAAAAAGTTAAGCCGCCAAAGGCGGCTGTTTTCTATCAAGATTCAGAGGGTTCAATAATAATAGTGCCAATCTTAGGGTGACTGAAACTAGCAATATGATCTAACCGCAATTCACAAGGTTTACCTTCTGTTTCAATGATCAAGTATTCAACTTTTTTTCTTAAAACCAAATCACAGGCTTTTCCTTCAATAACTTCCCCACCCCGCAACTTTATGTGGAGGTGGAGCTGATGTTGGCAAGTTGACTCAAGATTGTCGTAGTCGTCACAGTTAATTGGTTGATATTCAGTATTTATAGACATATTCGCTCACCACTATGGTTAGTGGCGGTTATTGCCGCCCGTGGTTGTTAAAAATTGTAACTCAAAAGCACTATTAATGACTATAGCACAGGAAATCAATCGTGATTAATGAATAACTTTGGTTATTCATTCTGAACAGTAAGTAAATAAAAGTCTTATTTCACAGCAAGTTCCTGACAGAAGTATTAAAATCGGCCCACGTTATTTTGCTATTATTGAGTAACATCCTTAAGAAGGACAGTATTTACGCTATTAAGCTTGAATAATCGCTATGTTCCTTGTGTTACTTATAAGATGAGAATTATAAAGCTCATTATACTGTGTGGAGATAAATGTGAATAAAAAACTTTTGACAGCGTTAGTTGCTGTGGGCGTATCTGCTTTGATGGGATGTAAAGGTAACTCAGCACAGCAAATGAGTTCACAGCCAGTAGATCAGACTTTTCATGGTGCTCTTCCTTGTGCTGATTGTTCTGGTATTGATACCACACTGTTATTGGATAATGACGGTACTTATATTCTGGAACAAACTTATATTGGCGCTCGTGATGGTGACCAGTCGTTCTTTGAATCCGGTCTATGGGCGAAAGATGGAGAGAAAATTCGCCTGACAAAATCAGACGACCAGAAATCTTATTATCTGTCGAAAGGTGAAAACCTGGTAATGCTGGATATTGAAGGCAATAAAATTGAATCATCATTCAATTATGAACTGCAACGGGTAAAACCGAAGAAATTGGCGGGTGAATACAGTTATATGGCTGATGCTGCTTTGTTTACAGATTGTAGTACGGGTAAGCGGTATGCTGTAACGGAAAGTCTGGATTTGGAGCAAGGCTATCACCAAGTCGGTGTGGAAGGTGGAACGCCGGTTTATGTTGAAGTTGAAGGCTATTACAGCGTCCGTCCTTCAATGGAAGATGGGCAATTTGATCCTGCCTTGATTCAGACAGGTAAAATCCATTTCGATAAATCGAAATCTTGTAATATGAAGAAACAATTCTAGCTTCAGTATGAATGGTGATAATGGGCTAAGCAGCGTAAAATGCTCTGTTGCGATATGACCATTATCACCACGTTATTCAATAAGTTACTGAATAATCCTAATTAACAACCAAGTTGTTGCTTCAGGTAATCAACAACATTGTCTAGTTTCAGCATCTGTTTTTCATCATTGCGACGATGTTTATATTCTACTTCGCCATTATCAAGATTACGGTCACCAATAACGACAGTGTGTGGTACACCGATAAGCTCCATATCGGCAAACATCACGCCTGGGCGTTCCTTGCGATCATCAAAAATAACATCAATACCGCTAGCGCGTAGATCGGCATACAGTTTCTCTGCAACTTCTTTAACACGGTATGACTTGTGCATATTCATTGGCAAAATAGCAACTTGGAATGGTGCAATTGCATCAGGCCAGATGATACCGCGGTCATCGTGATTTTGTTCAATCGCTGCGGCGACAATACGAGTGACGCCAATACCATAACAGCCCATAGTGACTATCTGATTGTGGCCGTCTTCGCCTTGAACCGTCGCTTTCATGGCATCAGAATATTTGGTGCCAAGCTGGAAGATATGGCCCACTTCAATACCACGTTTGATGAGCAATGTACCTTTACCATCCGGGCTGGCATCACCTTCAACAACATTACGGATATCAGCAACCTCTGGTACTGGTAGATCACGCTCCCAGTTAATACCGAAATAGTGTTTGTCATTGATATTGGCACCTGCGCCAAAGTCACTCATCACTGCCACACTGCGGTCAATAATAGCAGGTATTGGCAGATTGACAGGTCCCAATGAACCCGGGCCTGCACCAACAATTGAGCGAATCTCTTCTTCGGTAGCGAAAGTCAGTGGGCTGGCAACTAAAGATAATTTCTCTGCCTTGATTTCATTAAGTTCATGGTCGCCGCGAACCAGTAAGGCGATCAATTTATGACTTGTTCCTTCTGCTGCGTGAACCATCAGGGTTTTAACTGTTTTCTCAATTGGTAGATTGAATTGCTCAACCAGTTCAGCAATTGTTTTTGCGTTTGGGGTATCTACCAGATGCATATCTTCTGTTGGTACTGCGCGATCATGAGCGGGGGCAACAGCTTCGGCTAATTCAATATTGGCTGCGTAGTTGGATTCAGTGGAGAAGACGATATCATCTTCTCCACTGGCTGCCAGAACCTGAAATTCATGAGAAGCACTACCACCGATGGAACCGGTATCAGCCAGAACAGCACGAAAATCCAAACCTATACGGGTAAAAATTTTGCTGTAGGCTTCGTACATGTTGTCGTAAGTTTCTTGTAATGATGTCTGGGTAGCATGGAAAGAGTAAGCATCTTTCATTAGGAATTCACGGGAGCGCATCACGCCAAAACGAGGGCGAACTTCATCGCGAAATTTAGTCTGGATCTGGAATAGAGTCAGTGGTAACTGCTTATATGAGCTGACTTCATTGCGGATCAGATCAGTGATGACCTCTTCATGAGTTGGGCCTAGTACAAAAGGACGATCACCTCGGTCAACAAAACGCAGTAACTCTGGACCATATTGTTCCCAGCGGCCACTTTCTTGCCATAGATCTGCCGGTTGTACGACGGGCATAGATATTTCAATCGCTCCGGTATTGTTCATCTCTTCTCGAACAATTTTTTCGACTTTTTTGAGTACACGGATACCTGTAGGCATCCAATTGTACAGACCTGAAGCGAGCTTACGGATCATGCCCGCACGCAGCATCAGCTTATGGCTGACAACCTCCGCATCGGCAGGAGTCTCTTTTAATGTAGAGAGCAGATATTGGCTAGTACGCATTGTTAGGTTCCATTAGAGCAGCAAATTGCTTCTGACTGGCAGAAATTTGCCAGCCAATAAAAAAACGAAAATAAGTCTTTAGTCTACCAGTGAGTTTAAGATGCCAAAAGGGTATATGCTGATTTTTAATGGGGATCTATGGAGACTACTTCGGTCAATGTGCCACAGATTTTCCAGCGTACATTAAAATCCAGTAAATGAGCAGCATATTCCCGATTTTCCTGTTCTCTTCTCCGGTAAGCTGGACGAGGATCTTGGGCTAAAACTTGACTGATAAAACGGCGTAAATTCGGATAAATATTTTGAATTGAGATTAGCTGTTGCTCAGCGGCAGGCGAAAATACCACTTCCATATTGGTAGAAGGAGCTTGCTGCGCAAAACCCGCCATTGCATGTGGCTGACATTCAGCGAAAGGCAGATAAGGCTTAATATCGATAACCGGCGTACCATCAACTAAATCCAGGCTACCCAGTTCCAGAATAACTCGACCTTTCCTGTATTCGATTCCTTTAAGTTCAATCAGAGACATGCCAATTGGATTAGGCCGAAAAGTCGAACGGGTTGCGAATACGCCCATTTTTGCATTGCCACCTAAACGAGGAGGACGCACCATTGGCTTCCAGCCGCCTTCTATTGTTTGATGGAAGATGAAAATAACCCACAGATGACTAAATTGTTCCAGACCACGAACTGCATCCGGTTGATTATAGGGAGGAAGAAGTACCAGTTTCCCACCACCATCTTCAATAAGACCGGGTTGGCGGGGAACGGCAAATTTTTCTTTATAAGGGGAGTGGATAACCCCTATCTGCGTGAAATGGAAATCGGTCATTGGGTGATAAGCAAGGCTGAACCTTCACATATTGCTATCTGGTAGCATCCTTGGCCTGATAATATTTCGCATTGATGCAATAAAACAGCGTTAGCATTCAAATAAGCTGCTTTGGTCATCATCTGGTTGCGAGCCACGATGATATTTGCGGGTGGATCCTGTAAGGAACTACGACACGATTGACCAGAAACAATCCCTAAATCTTTAAATGAGACACCTAATAATTCTTCACTTTTGGTATATAACTTTACGGATGAAGAGAAATGTTTTTTTTCTCCGGTTGATAGTTTTGTGTACTTCATATCTGATAACTGGGAAGCGTCAGGAAATGTTGCTTGTTGTACTGAACATCCTGTTATGGACAGTGCTAATAAAGAGGCAAGTAGCCTACGCATGATAGATCCTCGAATTTTTACTGTTAGAGTTAAGCGAGTCGATCAGGTTAACAAAAAATACCGAAAACATGATGCCATAATAAATCAGGCGGACAATCTGTCCGCCTGATTATTCTAATATCGATGAACGTAATATGAAAGATTACCAACCTTTCACTGCACCACCATTAAAGATCTTATTGGCAGCTTCATCAACTTCGTCTGATTGATATGCCTTAACGAATTTCTTAACGTTTTCAGCATCTTTATTATCTTCTCGACTAACCAGTAGGTTTACATATGGAGAATTTTTATCTTCAACAAATAAACCATCTTTTGCTGGAGTCAGACCAATCTGGCTTGCATAGGTTGTATTAATGATGGCGAGAGCAATTTTTTGATCATCCAGTGAACGTGGCAATTGTGGTGCTTCCAATTCGACTAGTTTTAAATTCTTAGGATTTTCAACAACGTCTAGAACCGTTGGTAATAAGCCTATGCCATCTTTCAATTTAATTAAACCTTGTTTCTGTAACAGTAATAAAGAACGGCCTAAGTTCGTTGGATCGTTTGGTAACGCAATTTGGGAACCATCCTGCAATTCATCCAAGGACTTAATTTTTTTGGAATAACCCGCAATTGGATAAACAAAAGAGTTGCCAACGGTGACCATCTTATAACCACGATCTTTGATTTGCTGATCCATATAGGGTTTGTGCTGGTATGCATTCAGATCAATATCGCCTTTGCTCAGAGCTTCGTTTGGCAATACAAAATCATTAAAGGTTACCAGTTCTACATCAAGACCATATTTATCTTTAGCGACTTTTTTTGCAATTTCAGCCACTTCCTGCTCTGCACCAACGATAACGCCTACTTTAATATGGTTTGGATCTTGTTTTTCCTGCCCGCAGCCAGACAGAATTAATGAACCTAAAAGAGCGCTGATAGTTGCGATGGTTTTTAATTTAACAGACATACTTTACCCCTATAGAATACTGATTTATTAGCACCGACACAGGTACTGCTATTAAAATAATCTTGTTATTTACGTGTTGTGGCCTTGACTAAATGGTCACCACTTAATTGAATTAAATAAACTAAAATAACCAGTAACACTAATACGGTATTCATTACTGTTGCATTATAGCCGATATATCCGTATTGGTAACCAATCTGGCCTAATCCGCCTGCACCTACCGCACCTCCCATTGCAGAATAACCGACTAAAGTTATGAGGGTAATTGTGGCTGCATTGAGCAAACCAGGTAATGCTTCAGGTAACAGAATTTTCTTTATAATCTGGAATGGGGATGCTCCCATTGCTCTAGCAGCTTCAATGAGTCCCGATGGAATTTCTAATAAAGCATTTTCCACCATACGAGCAATAAATGGTGCAGCACCTATGGTTAATGGGACAATGGCAGCTTGTAAACCGATCGATGTTCCCACAATTAGTCTGGTAAAAGGAATCATCCACACCAGTAAAATAATAAATGGGATAGAACGGAAAATATTAACTACCGCTGAAAGAAAACGATAGAGTTTACTATTTTCCATAATTTGATTGGGACGGGTGACATATAACAATACACCTATCGGCAGCCCGATAATGAAGCCAAAGAAACCAGAAACAAAAGTCATTACTAGAGTTTCCCAGACGCCTTTAGCCAGTAATAACATCATTCCTTCAGACATAACCGAGAACCTCTACTTTCACATGATGATCTTGTAAAAACTTAATCGTTGACTCAACGCCACCATTTTCACCGTGTAATTCAGCTAACATCACACCAAATTTTACGCCACCGGCATAGTCGATTTGAGAACTTAATATATTCATATCAATATTAAAACGACGTACTGCCATTGAAATCAGTGGAGCATCTACAGACTGACCGGTGAACTCTAATTTCAATAATGGACTAAGATTTGGTGCTGGGTGGCTTTGCATTTTTTGTACATAATCTTCAGGGATATCCAGATGCAAAGTTGACTGAATAAATGCCTGAGCGATAGGTGTCTTGGGATGAGAGAATACTTCACTAACAATGTCTTGTTCAATCAGTTGCCCGCCACTGATAACGGCTACTTGGTCACAAATACGTTTGACGACATCCATTTCATGTGTAATTAACAGAATAGTTAGCCCCAAACGGCGATTAATATCTTTCAATAATTCTAGAATAGAACGAGTTGTTGCAGGATCTAGAGCGCTGGTTGCTTCATCACATAAAAGTACTTTAGGTGAATTAGCTAGAGCACGGGCAATAGCAACACGTTGCTTCTGTCCGCCAGAGAGATTTGCTGGATAGGCATCATGCTTATCTGTAAGACCAACAAGCTCCAATAGCTCATCTACCCGTTTTTTGATTTCGGCTTTTGGAATGTTATCCAATTCCAAAGGCAAAGCTATGTTGCCGAACACTGTTCTTGAAGAGAGCAAATTGAAGTGTTGGAAAATCATGCCGATACGACGACGTGCACGAGTTAAATCACTATCAGACAAGATAGTTAAATCCTGACCATTAACCAATACTTGCCCGGAAGTTGGGCGCTCAAGCATATTTACACAGCGAATTAGTGTACTTTTACCTGCGCCGGATGAGCCAATAACACCGTAAATTTGCCCTTGCGGAACATGCAGGCTGATATCTGAAAGCGCGTTAATAGAACGGGCACCCTGCTGGAATATTTTATTGATATGAAACAGTTTTATCATTTTTATTCTTATTTATTTTTATAAAAATTTTGAAAATTGATAGCTTGAACATTTTTGAAAAAGCAAACCACCCGTTTAATCGGATGTTAAGGTGTCTAGACGTCTAAGTCAACTGTGAATAAATTAATTGCTGCATTCTCATTCATGGCTAAATCATGCGATACTGGGGGCTTCTTACATTTTTGGAGCAATCGGGTGACACAAGGTATTCCTGCCGTATTTTTGGATCGTGACGGAACAATAAATATCGATCATGGTTATGTACATGAAATAGATGATTTTCAATTTATCGATGGTGTCATTGAAGCCATGATTGAATTGAAAAAGATGGGGTATGCACTGGTATTAGTCACAAACCAGTCAGGTATTGCCCGTGGAATTTTCGATGAAGAGCAGTTTTTGCAACTGACGGAATGGATGGATTGGTCGCTAGCAGACCGTGGTGTGGATTTGGATGGCATTTATTATTGCCCTCATCACCCAGATGCAACTGAAGAGCAATATAAGAAGAGTTGTGACTGCCGTAAACCGCAGCCGGGTATGTTACTGGATGCGCAGAGGGAGCTGAGTATCGATATGACGGCTTCTTTTATGATTGGTGACAAACTCGAAGATATGCAAGCCGCGACGTTGGCAAAAATTGGCACTAAAGTATTAGTTCGCACAGGTAAACCCGTTAACACTGAAGCTGAACAAGCGGCTAATTTGATAATAAATAGTCTTGCAGACTTACCTAAAGCAATTAAAGGCATCAAAAAATAGGCTTTTTGTTCTTTATATCATCATTTTGTTGAAAAAATCCTCGAATAAAAGTTTTTTTCAAATAAATGCTTGCCAGCGTCAAAGAACGCCCTATAATGCGCCACCACTGACCGACACAACGCTGATAAACATTGTGAGGTCGGGCAGAGAAAGCGATAATCAGTGCTTGACTCTGCGGGCGAACAGCGTAATATACGCAGCCCGGCTGAACGAGAATGTTATTTTTTATGTCAGCCTGCTCTTTAACAATTAATCAGACAATCTGTGTGGGCACTCACGAGACCGTATCACAAAAAAATACGTTTTAAAGTCTTGAAGAGTGAACAACAGTTAATTCATTACGAAATAATTAGTCAGAATTCTTTGAGCATCAAACTTTGATTTAAATTGAAGAGTTTGATCATGGCTCAGATTGAACGCTGGCGGCAGGCCTAACACATGCAAGTCGGGCGGTAACAGGAAAGTGCCTGCACTTTTGCTGACGAGCGGCGGACGGGTGAGTAATGTCTGGGGATCTGCCCGAGGGCGGGGGATAACCACTGGAAACGGTGGCTAATACCGCATAATGTCGCGAGACCAAAGTGGGGGACCTGAAAGGGCCTCACGCCGTCGGATGAACCCAGATGGGATTAGCTGGTAGGTAGGGTAATGGCCTACCTAGGCGACGATCTCTAGCTGGTCTGAGAGGATGACCAGCCACACTGGGACTGAGACACGGCCCAGACTCCTACGGGAGGCAGCAGTGGGGAATATTGCACAATGGGCGCAAGCCTGATGCAGCCATGCCGCGTGTATGAAGAAGGCCTTCGGGTTGTAAAGTACTTTCAGCGGGGAGGAAGGGTTTAGCCTGAAGAGGGTTAGATTTTGACGTTACCCGCAGAAGAAGCACCGGCTAACTCCGTGCCAGCAGCCGCGGTAATACGGAGGGTGCAAGCGTTAATCGGAATGACTGGGCGTAAAGCGCACGCAGGCGGTCAATTAAGTTAGATGTGAAATCCCCGGGCTCAACCTGGGAATGGCATCTAAGACTGGTTGACTGGAGTCTCGTAGAGGGGGGTAGAATTCCATGTGTAGCGGTGAAATGCGTAGAGATGTGGAGGAATACCGGTGGCGAAGGCGGCCCCCTGGACGAAGACTGACGCTCAGGTGCGAAAGCGTGGGGAGCAAACAGGATTAGATACCCTGGTAGTCCACGCTGTAAACGATGTCGATTTGGAGGTTGCGGTCTTGAACGGTGGCTTCCGAAGCTAACGCGTTAAATCGACCGCCTGGGGAGTACGGCCGCAAGGTTAAAACTCAAATGAATTGACGGGGGCCCGCACAAGCGGTGGAGCATGTGGTTTAATTCGATGCAACGCGAAGAACCTTACCTACTCTTGACATCCTCAGAATTTGCTGGAGACAGCGAAGTGCCTTAGGGAACTGAGAGACAGGTGCTGCATGGCTGTCGTCAGCTCGTGTTGTGAAATGTTGGGTTAAGTCCCGCAACGAGCGCAACCCTTATCCTTTGTTGCCAGCACGTGAAGGTGGGAACTCAAAGGAGACTGCCGGTGATAAACCGGAGGAAGGTGGGGATGACGTCAAGTCATCATGGCCCTTACGAGTAGGGCTACACACGTGCTACAATGGCGGATACAAAGTGAAGCGACCTCGCGAGAGCAAGCGGAACACACAAAGTCTGTCGTAGTCCGGATTGGAGTCTGCAACTCGACTCCATGAAGTCGGAATCGCTAGTAATCGTAGATCAGCATGCTACGGTGAATACGTTCCCGGGCCTTGTACACACCGCCCGTCACACCATGGGAGTGGGTTGCAAAAGAAGTCGGTAGCTTAACCGAAAGGGGGGCGCTGACCACTTTGTGGCTCATGACTGGGGTGAAGTCGTAACAAGGTAACCGTAGGGGAACCTGCGGTTGGATCACCTCCTTACCTGAGATAGGTTGAGTGCAGTGCTCACACAGATTGTCTGATGAAAGAAGAGAATAACGTTATCGTGATAGGCTTGTAGCTCAGGTGGTTAGAGCGCACCCCTGATAAGGGTGAGGTCGGTGGTTCAAGTCCACTCAGGCCTACCAAACGCTTTTCCTCTTTGCCATTTTCGAACGCTGCATTACTCATGTGCTCGCGCACACTGCGTGATTCGCGTTGAAACTGGCTGCGATGAAAAGGTTTGAAGAAAACTCTGCGATAGCGGTCTATTTCTGTATGGGGCTATAGCTCAGCTGGGAGAGCGCCTGCCTTGCACGCAGGAGGTCAGCGGTTCGATCCCGCTTAGCTCCACCATACTCAACCTAATTCAGAGTATATTGGCGACAGTATGCTGCGAATTATTTTGCTCTTTAACAATCTGGAACAAGCTGAAAAATTGAAATGCTCAATAATATCGCCGAGGTATTATTGAGGTATCTCTCAAGCTGAACAATCCGAGACTCTTTCGGGTTGTGAGGTTAAGCGAATAAGCGTACACGGTGGATGCCTAGGCAGTCAGAGGCGATGAAGGACGTGCTAATCTGCGAAAAGCGTCGGTAAGCTGATATGAAGCGACAGAGCCGGCGATGTCCGAATGGGGAAACCCAGTGCAATGCGTTGCACTATCATTAACTGAATTCATAGGTTAATGAGGCGAACCGGGGGAACTGAAACATCTCAGTACCCCGAGGAAAAGAAATCAACCGAGATTCCCCCAGTAGCGGCGAGCGAACGGGGAGGAGCCCAGAACCTGCATCAGCGATAGCATCAGAGGAACGGTCTGGAAAGGCCGGCGAGAGAGGGTGACAGCCCCGTACTCGAAGATGGTATGGCTGTGAGTTCGATGAGTAAGGCGGGACACGAGAAATCCTGTCTGAAGATGGGGGGACCATCCTCCAAGGCTAAATACTCCTGACTGACCGATAGTGAACCAGTACCGTGAGGGAAAGGCGAAAAGAACCCCGGCGAGGGGAGTGAAAGAGAACCTGAAACCGTGTACGTACAAGCAGTGGGAGCCCCACCACCAAAGCGTTTCACTTTGCGTGGTGCACAAAATGCGTAACAGCAGCACTGATGACGGTTGGCGGAGCGGCAGCGACGCCCAACACACCAATCAAGCAGTGGAGCGTTTTGGGGTGGGGTGACTGCGTACCTTTTGTATAATGGGTCAGCGACTTATATTCTGTAGCAAGGTTAACCGGATAGGGGAGCCGCAGGGAAACCGAGTCTTAACTGGGCGAAAGAGTTGCAGGGTATAGACCCGAAACCCGGTGAGCTAGCCATGGGCAGGTTGAAGGTTGGGTAACACTAACTGGAGGACCGAACCGACTAATGTTGAAAAATTAGCGGATGACCTGTGGCTGGGGGTGAAAGGCCAATCAAACCGGGAGATAGCTGGTTCTCCCCGAAAGCTATTTAGGTAGCGCCTCGTGAATTCATCTTCGGGGGTAGAGCACTGTTTCGGCTAGGGGGCCATCCCGGCTTACCAACCCGATGCAAACTGCGAATACCGAAGAATGGTATCACGGGAGACACACGGCGGGTGCTAACGTCCGTCGTGAAGAGGGAAACAACCCAGACCGCCAGCTAAGGTCCCGAAGTCATGGTTAAGTGGGAAACGATGTGGGAAGGCCCAGACAGCCAGGATGTTGGCTTAGAAGCAGCCATCATTGAAAGAAAGCGTAATAGCTCACTGGTCGAGTCGGCCTGCGCGGAAGATGTAACGGGGCTAAACCATGCACCGAAGCTGCGGCAGTGACACGCAAGTGTTATTGGGTAGGGGAGCGTTCTGTAAGCCGGAGAAGGTGGCGCTGTGAGGCCTGCTGGAGGTATCAGAAGTGCGAATGCTGACATAAGTAACGATAAAGCGGGTGAAAAACCCGCTCGCCGGAAGACCAAGGGTTCCTGTCCAACGTTAATCGGGGCAGGGTGAGTCGACCCCTAAGGTGAGGCCGAGAGGCGTAGCTGATGGGAAACAGGTTAATATTCCTGTACTGAATGTGACTGCGAAGGGGGGACGGAGAAGGCTAGGCCATCCGGGCGACGGTTGTCCCGGTTTAAGCGTGTAGGTGGGAGGAGCAGGCAAATCCGCTCTTCTGTGAACACTGAGGCGTGATGACGAGCTGCTACGGCGGTGAAGTGGTTGATGCCCGGCTTCCAGGAAAAGCCTCTAAGCACCAGGTCATATTGAATCGTACCCCAAACCGACACAGGTGGTCAGGTAGAGAATACTCAGGCGCTTGAGAGAACTCGGGTGAAGGAACTAGGCAAAATGGTGCCGTAACTTCGGGAGAAGGCACGCTGGCGGTAGGTGAAGGAGTTTGCCTCCGGAGCTGAAGCCAGTCGCAGAGACCAGCTGGCTGCAACTGTTTATTAAAAACACAGCACTGTGCAAACACGTAAGTGGACGTATACGGTGTGACGCCTGCCCGGTGCTGGAAGGTTAATTGATGGGGTTAGCCGCAAGGCGAGGCTCTTGACAGAAGCCCCAGTAAACGGCGGCCGTAACTATAACGGTCCTAAGGTAGCGAAATTCCTTGTCGGGTAAGTTCCGACCTGCACGAATGGCGTAATGATGGCCAGGCTGTCTCCACCCGAGACTCAGTGAAATTGAACTCGCTGTGAAGATGCAGTGTCCCCGCGGCAAGACGGAAAGACCCCGTGAACCTTTACTATAGCTTGACACTGAACATGGAGCCTTGATGTGTAGGATAGGTGGGAGGCTGAGAAGTGCGGACGCCAGTCTGCATGGAGCCATCCTTGAAATACCACCCTTGAATGTTCGATGTTCTCACCTGGGCCCGTAAACCGGGCCGGGGACAGTGTCTGGCGGGTAGTTTGACTGGGGCGGTCTCCTCCCAAAGGGTAACGGAGGAGCACGAAGGTTGGCTAATCACGGTCGGACATCGTGAGGTTAGTGCAAAGGCATAAGCCAGCTTAACTGCGAGAGTGACGGTTCGAGCAGGTACGAAAGTAGGTCTTAGTGATCCGGTGGTTCTGAATGGAAGGGCCATCGCTCAACGGATAAAAGGTACTCCGGGGATAACAGGCTGATACCGCCCAAGAGTTCATATCGACGGCGGTGTTTGGCACCTCGATGTCGGCTCATCACATCCTGGGGCTGAAGTAGGTCCCAAGGGTATGGCTGTTCGCCATTTAAAGTGGTACGCGAGCTGGGTTTAGAACGTCGTGAGACAGTTCGGTCCCTATCTGCCGTGGGCGCAGGAAGATTGAAAGGGGCTGCTCCTAGTACGAGAGGACCGGAGTGGACGCACCGCTGGTGTACGGGTTGTCATGCCAATGGCATAGCCCGGTAGCTAAGTGCGGGAGAGATAACCGCTGAAAGCATCTAAGCGGGAAACTTGCCTTGAGATGAGTCTTCCCCTGACTGAGGTCACGGAAGGAACGTTTAAGACGAAGACGTGGATAGGCTGGGTGTGTAAGTGCAGCGATGCATTGAGCTGACCAGTACTAATGAACCGAGAGGCTTAACCTTACAACACCGAAGGTGTTTTGGTGTCGGAAGACAGCAGAGAGAGATTTTTCGCTTGTTCAGAGATTGATTCGGGTGGTTGTGGCAGAAGAGCGACAACGGCCGGAAGAAAACCGAATATGCCTGGCGGCGATAGCGCGGTGGTCCCACCTGACCCCATGCCGAACTCAGCAGTGAAACGCCGTAGCGCCGATGGTAGTGTGGGGTCTCCCCATGTGAGAGTAGGACACTGCCAGGCTTTAATTTTGCGTTGTATGGCGATAGAAAAGCAATACAAGGCCCCAGTGGTAGCGAGTAGGGTAACTCCGTCGGGAACGGATTTGAACGTCGCGAGGGGCGACGGCCCGAAGAGCAAACGGCAGGAAAGCCGTTTGTAAGCTGCCAAGCTTGATATTTAAGTTTTATGTCGTAACAGCGATATAAATCAAAGAGAATTCGGTGGTGCGGTAGTTCAGTTGGTTAGAATACCGGCCTGTCACGCCGGGGGTCGCGGGTTCGAGCCCCGTCCGCACCGCCACCTTAATTTGCAGAGAAAACCCTGAGAGAAATTTCAGGGTTTTTTGCTGTTTATGAGTATTAAAATCAATAATTACCTTATTATATTTGATAGAATCGGATAGTTTTTATAGTTATTTTGTACTTAAGAGGTTTTTTACGTGGTAAAAAAAACCTATGCGATAAGATATGTTGCTGGACAACCTGTTGAACGTGTCTTTCCTATGTCGACTCATCAGCTTGGGAATACATTACCTGTAGGTACTCCTTTGATCACTGGTACAAATGAGCTTAGGGTTGTTGTATGGAATATCTATAAACAGCAGCGTCCTTCATGGCGAAAGGTTCTGAAAGAGCTGACTAACGAAAGCCAGTTGATTTTATTACAAGAAGCGCAGACAACTCCTGATTTAGTTGAATTTGCTACCTCAAATTACCTAATATCTGATCAAGTTCCCGCATTTCTATTACCACAACACCCCTCTGGTGTAATGACGTTAGCAACTTCTCATCCTGTCTATTGTTGCCCATTGAGAGAGAAAGAGCCTCTTTTACGTTTATCTAAGTCCGCTCTCATCACTGTTTATCTTTTACAAGATAATCGTCAGTTAATGGTTATTAATGTGCATGCGATAAATTTCAGTTTTGGTGTGGATGTGTATAGCCGCCAGTTGAATAATATTGGTGTTCATGTTCGTTTACATAATGGCCCAGTCATTATGGCTGGTGATTTTAATGCATGGAGTAAGCAACGATTAAATGCTTTAAAACGTTTTACCAGATATTTACACCTTGAAGAAGTATCTTTTACTGATGACTATCGAACAATCGCATTTGGTAGACCTTTAGATTTTATTTTTTACCGAGAGTTGAATATCGCTAATGCTATTGTGATACCTACTGATGCCTCCGATCATAATCCTCTTGTTGTGAATTTTTATTAACTCTTTATTATAAGAATATATCCATCTATTTTTTATGAATTAAATTCTTATTTAATTCATTGAAAAAACATTATATCATTATTACTTTATTGTAACTGTTTATTATCTGTTTTGATGGGTTTATATTTTAAAAATAAAATTTATTTCTATTAAAATAATATATAAATTATTTTAATTAATATGTGTAAGTTATATTGAGATAAATATTAAATATATTTCATTTGGGTAAATTAAAATAAATGCCAGATTAATCTGGCATTTTTTATGAATGAAAATTATTTATTTATCTGATGGATTTGAGAAATATTTTTCTTTTTGCTAAAGAAGTAGGTGATTGATAATAAGATTACCCATGTGATTCCCACAATTAATGCAATGCGGGTTTTCTCGAAATAGCCCAGTAATACAATAACAAATACCATAAAGATAATGGTTAATGCTGGCGCTATTGGCCACATAGGTACGGGGAATTTCAAGGTCTTAACTTCTTCTTTGCTCATTTTGCGGCGCATAGCAACCTGAGAAAGTAGGATCATTAACCATACCCATACAGTAGCAAATGTCGCGATAGAGGCAATGATAACGAAAATTTCTTCCGGAATCATATAGTTGAGTATAACGCCAATTAAGAGAACTGCTGACATAACGATTACAGTCATCCAGGGTACGCCATTACGGCTCAGCTTGGTGAATGATTTAGGCGCTTGTCCTTCTTGGGCCATGCCGTACATCATACGACCAGCACCAAAAATATCGCTATTGATTGCTGAAATTGCGGCAGTAATCACTACAATATTGAGAATGTTGGCAGCAGAATTGATACCCAAGCTAGAAAAAATCTGTACGAATGGGCTACCTTCTTGACCGATCTGATTCCACGGATAAATACACATTAAAATAAACAGAGTCAGTACATAGAACAGCAGAATACGGAAAGGGACAGCGTTGATTGCTTTTGGAATTGTTTTCTCGGGGTTTTTGGTCTCACTGGCAGTAATACCAATGACTTCAATACCACCAAAAGCAAACATCACAATAGCGAGTGACGCTATCACACCACTGATGCCATTAGGCATAAAACCGCCATATTCCCACAAACTGGCAATGCCGGTTGCATGATCTGTTTCTTGGCCGAATCCATAGATCATGATAATCATGCCACCGATAATCATAGCGATAATTGCGGTGACTTTCACAATCGAAAGCCAGAATTCCATTTCACCGAAAATCTTCACATGACAAAGATTAATTGCGCCAATAAAGCAGACAATGCTTAGTACCCAGATCCATTGCTCCACATGGGGGAACCAGAGCTTCATATAAAAACCAAATGCAGTAACGTCAGCCAGGCAGACGATCAGCATTTCGAATATATAATTCCATCCGGTTAGAAATCCGGCTAAAGGTCCGAGGTAATGGCTGGCATAGTGTGAAAAAGAACCGGCTACTGGATGGTGAACAGCCATTTCACCTAATGCACGCATCACCATAAATACGGCAGCACCGCCGATTAAATAGGCGAGTAATACGGCGGGTCCAGCTTGCTGAATAGCAGCTGCGGAGCCATAGAACAGCCCTGTGCCTATTGCGGAGCCTAATGCCATAAAGCGGATGTGCCGCCCGGTTAGACCCCGTTTCAGCTGAGTTTCATTATTCTGCATTATTTATTCCTGTCACTTTCTCAGTGCTAGATATATTTTAAGCACACAATGCCTCGACAAGTCGCATGTTAGCTAAGCGAAGCAAACCCCGTACCTTATCATAAAGATTGATGTTCGAGGGATAGATATCTGCAATAATGCGCCCTTGCCTAATGAAACCAGAGATTTGTATGTTTTACCCGATTAACGAAATATTCCAGACATTGCAGGGAGAAGGTTTTTTTACCGGCGTCCCGGCAATTTTTATTCGTCTACAAGGGTGTCCGGTTGGTTGTAGCTGGTGTGATACTAAACACACTTGGGAGAAAGAAGTGGAAAAGCAACGGACATTGGAAACAATTTTGCTGAAGACGAGTGAAAGCAATGAATGGAGTAAAGCTTCTCCTAAGCAAATTACAGCGCTGTTTGTTCAACAGAAATATACCGCACGCCACGTTGTTATTACTGGTGGTGAGCCTTGTCTCTATGATCTTATTCCTCTGACCGAAGAGTTAGAAAGTCTTGGCTACCAATGCCAGATAGAAACCAGTGGTACGTATCATGTTAAATGTTCTGCTGCTACTTGGGTGACGGTTTCACCAAAAGTTAACATGCGTGGTGGTTACCGGATATTGCAGCAGGCTTTGCAGAGAGCTAATGAAATAAAATATCCAGTTGCGAGGGAAAGGGATATTGAAGCATTGGATGAGTTATTAGCGACATTAAATGACAACTCATCACGTATTATTGCATTGCAACCGATTAGCCAGAAAGAAGAAGCTACCCGTTTATGTATTGAAACCTGTATTGCCCGTAATTGGCGATTTTCTATGCAAACACATAAATATTTGAATATCGCCTGAGAAAAGCTTACTGCACTGGAGGTTTCCTGGTGCAGTAAGTTGTTTCATTTGCCGCGGAAAATACATCCCGCAGTACAGGTTTCCTTCACCATAACGGCACTGAGTTGTGGAACTATTGGTTTAACTTTATGCCAAATCCAGGTTGCCAATACTTCGCTGGTTGGATTTTCCAGTCCAGGGATATCGTTCAGGTAATGGTGATCTAGCTGTTCCCAAACAGGCTTGAATAGGGCTTTTAAATCGGCAAAGTCCATAATCCAGCCACTATGAGGATCGACCTCCCCGGTAATTTCCAGTCGTACTATAAATGAGTGTCCATGCAGGCGACCGCATTTATGGCCTTCTGGGACATGTGGCAGACGGTGGGCAGCTTCAAACTGAAAATCTTTAAAAATCGTTGTGCTCATAGTGGTTCTCCCTGACTTCAAAAAACCCGCTATTCTACCCGATCTTCTGAATTAAACCTGGTTTTTTCATTTTTTTGCTATTGCTCTTATTAACTGTTTTATAGATATATTAAATCTGTAAATATGGTTAGGCGTTTTGGTTATTTGATATTGCGATAGTTTCTTTAAATAGTCACAAGTCGCTGAGATAACCTTACAAACCATCCCTATTTATTTTTTCTACTAAAAATAACGGACATTGGTAATCGTAAAGGGCAGCACAGGACATGAGCATAAAACCACCTTCAATTTCACTTCTTCCGGTTTCACCTGAACAGCTAGTGCGTTTGCAATCGGAGATTGGGGATTTTTCACCAACTCAATTAGCCTGGTTGTCTGGTTATTTTTGGGGAATGGTGAATCAACAACCACAGGTTCAGGCTGTGGTTCCGGCGGTTCCGGCACAGGAGACGATTACATTAATTTCAGCTTCACAAACCGGTAATGCTCGTCGTTTAGCTGAGCAGCTCCGTGAGGATTTGTTGGCACAGAAACTCAATGTCAATCTATTCAATGCCGGTGATTATAAATTCAAACAAATTGCTCAAGAAAAGATACTGATAATTATTGCTTCTACCCAAGGTGAAGGAGAACCTGCTGAGGAAGCGGTTGCATTGTATAAATATCTCTATTCTAAAAAGGTGCCGAAGCTGAATGATACGGTATTTGCGGTTTTTGGTCTGGGTGATACCTCTTATGAGCGATTTTGCCAGGCTGGAAAAGATTTCGATAATCGTCTGAATGAATTAGGCGCTCAACGGCTTCTGGAGCGTGTAGATGGTGATGTCGAATATCAGCAGGTTGCGGATCAGTGGCGTAAACAATTAACTGGAATCCTGAAACAGCGTATTCCAACTGAGACAGGAACTGAGATTACTTCTGCACAGGACAGATCGGTAAATGAAGTTTTTTCAACTTCTTATACTAAACAGGCACCATTGACTGCGGCTTTAGCTACTTGCCAGAAAATAACGGGTCGTGGTTCTGATAAAGATGTTCGCCATATTGAAATTGATCTGGGTGATTCAGGTTTGCGTTATCAGCCAGGTGATGCTTTGGGTGTTTGGTTTGAAAATGATCCGGAGCTGGTGGATGAAGTGTTGAATTTGCTCTGGTTGCAGGGAACAGAACAAGTTGAGGTTAATGGTCAGAAATTGTCATTGAGAGAAGCGCTGATCAGCCATGTTGAGCTAACCCAAAATACCAGTGTGATTGTGGAAAAATACGCCGTTCTCGCGAAAGATGAAAAATTACTTTCTTTGATTGCTGATAAACAAGCATTACAACAATACGCTCACAACAAGCCGATTGCCGATATGATAAGGGAAGCGGCTTCTCAACCAGAGGCGCAGCAATTTATTGATTTGCTACGGCCTTTGACACCAAGACTTTATTCAATTTCTTCTTCTCAGGCAGAAATGGAAAATGAAGTTCATCTTACAGTTGGTGTGGTTCGTTATGAAATTGACGGACGGGCCCGCACTGGCGGTGCATCCGGCTATCTGGCAGATCGCTTACAGGAAAATAGTGATATTCGTATTTTTATTGAGCATAACGATAATTTTCGTCTGCCTGCCGATCCACGCACGCCTGTCATCATGATTGGGCCGGGAACCGGAATTGCACCATTTCGGGCATTTATGCAGCAAAGGGAAGCTGATGGCGCTGAAGGGAAAAATTGGCTGTTCTTTGGTAATCCACATTTTACTGAAGATTTTCTCTATCAAGTGGAGTGGCAGCGTTATGTCAAAGATGGCCTGTTAACCCGTATTGATCTGGCATGGTCCCGTGATCAGCAGCATAAAATTTATGTCCAAGACAAACTGCGTGAGCAGGGTGAAGCGGTATGGTGCTGGATTAAGGAAGGTGCACATCTGTATGTGTGTGGTGATGCAAACCGCATGGCAAAAGATGTGGAACATGCGTTATTGGATATTATTGCTGAGCATGGCGGCATGGATACCGAACAGGCAGATGAATTCTTAAGTGAACTGCGCTTTGAGCGCCGTTATCAGAGGGATGTGTACTAATGAACGATAAACAACATGGTCCTTTTATTGTCGAAGGTAAACTGGCTGACAGTGAGCGTATGAAGCAGGAGAGTAATTTTCTGCGAGGTACGATTAGTGAAGATTTAACTAATGGCTTGACGGGAGGTTTTGAAGGGGACAATTTCCTGTTGATTCGTTTTCATGGCATGTATCAGCAGGATGATCGTGATATCCGTGCTGAACGCGCTGAGCAAAAACTGGAGCCACGTCATGCAATAATGTTGCGCTGCCGTCTGCCGGGTGGCGTGATTACGCCACAGCAATGGTTGGGCATTGATAAGTTTGCTGAAGAGAATACCCTTTATGGCAGTATCCGGTTGACTAACCGCCAGACATTTCAATTTCATGGCATTTTAAAAGGGAAAGTAAAACTTGCGCATCAATTGCTGAATCAAGTTGGGCTGGATTCGCTCGCGACGGCGAATGACGTTAATCGCAATGTGCTTTGTACCTCGAATCCTATTCAATCAGAGCTACATCAGCAAGCTTACGAATGGGCGAAGAAAATCTCAGAACATTTACTGCCACGTACCCGTGCTTATGCTGAACTCTGGTTGGATAAAGAAAAAGTCGCAACGACCGATGAAGAGCCGATTCTTGGCTCGACTTATTTGCCGCGTAAATTCAAAACCACGGTAGTTATTCCTCCACAGAATGATGTTGATCTGCATGCCAACGATCTGAATTTTATTGCTATTGCAGAAGGTAGCAAGTTGGTTGGTTTTAACGTGTTGGTGGGTGGTGGTTTGGCGATGACTCACGGTGATAAAAATACCTATCCAAGTATGGCGAGTGAGTTTGGTTATATCCCGCTTGAGCATACGTTGGCAATTGCGGAAGCTGTGGTGACAACTCAGCGTGATTGGGGTAACCGGACTGAGCGTAAAAATGCCAAAACCAAATATACGTTGGAGCGGGTTGGTGTTGAGACTTTTAAAGCAGAGGTAGAGAGACGCGCTGGCGTGAAATTTGAGGCAATCCGACCTTATGAATTTACTGGTCGTGGTGATCAAATTGGCTGGCTGAAAGGTATCGATGATAAATGGCATTTGACACTGTTTATTGAGAATGGTCGCCTTTTGGACTACCCCGGCAAGCCGCTGAAAAGCGGTGTTGCTGAAATTGCCAAAATACATAAAGGGGATTTTCGCCTGACGGCCAATCAGAACTTAATCATTGCTGGTATTCCTGAAAGTGAGAAACAACGCATTGAAACTATCGCCTGTCGGCATGGATTGATTGACGATAAAACCACAGTTCAGCGTAAAAACTCAATGGCCTGTGTCTCTTTCCCAACTTGCCCATTGGCAATGGCTGAGGCTGAACGTTTTTTACCGGAGTTTGTCACTCATGTTGAACAATTGATGAATAAACACGGTATTGGTGATGAACATATTGTTTTGCGGGTGACGGGTTGTCCGAATGGTTGTGCTAGAGCGATGTTGGCGGAGGTAGGGCTAGTTGGCAAAGCGCTTGATCGTTATAACCTTCATCTTGGTGGTAATCGGATTGGTACCCGTATTCCACGCATGTATAAAGAAAATATCAGCTCACAAGCGATTTTATCCATCATGGATGAACTTATTGGGCGTTGGGCGACAGGTCGGCAGCCAAATGAAGGTTTTGGTGATTTCCTGATCCGCACGGATATTATCAAGCCGGTACTGGATTCAGCCCGCGATTTTTACGATTGGCAGGAGGCGGTATGAGCCAATTCAGCTTATCTCAATGTGTTAGTATGACTGCTGAACAACAAGAGCAATCACTGGCTGAGATTAATCTTCGGCTTGAAATGATGGATGCTCACCAGAGAGTAAACTGGGCATTGGAAAATTTGCCAGGGGAGTTTGTTCTTTCCTCCAGTTTTGGTATTCAGGCGGCGGTATGTCTTCATTTAGTGACACAAGAATATCCTGATATTCCGGTCATACTTACTGATACCGGTTATCTATTCCCTGAAACTTATCAATTCATAGATAAACTCACAACGCAACTGAAACTGAATTTGCAAGTATTCAGTGCTGAGCATTCCCCGGCCTGGCAGGAAGCTCGCTATGGGAAATTGTGGGAGCAAGGCGTAGAGGGAATAGAGCGTTACAATCAGATTAATAAGGTTGAACCAATGAATCGGGCTTTGAAAAATCTGAGAGCACAAAGTTGGTTTGCTGGTTTACGCCGTCAGCAATCTGAAAGTCGATCAAAATTACCGGTTTTAGCTGTACAGCGGGGAGTATTTAAGATTTTGCCGATTATCGACTGGGATAACCGGCGTGTGCATCAATATCTGACAAAACATGGCTTGGAATATCATCCATTATGGGAACAGGGTTATCTCTCTGTTGGTGACATCCATACAACTCAAAAATGGGAACCGGGC
The DNA here is from genome assembly GCF_003343245.1 of Photorhabdus laumondii subsp. laumondii. Taxonomy (NCBI): domain Bacteria; kingdom Pseudomonadati; phylum Pseudomonadota; class Gammaproteobacteria; order Enterobacterales; family Morganellaceae; genus Photorhabdus; species Photorhabdus laumondii. The sequence continues at coordinate 815,849 of NZ_CP024901.1, forward strand.
ATGAGTGAAGAACAAACCCGTTTTTTTGGCTTGAAGCGAGAATGTGGGTTACATGAGAATTAAAAAACCGGTATTTCCTGAGTGGGATTGATGATAAAGCCCTCGCTTTGTTTTAAGGCGAGGGTGATGATTAATATAAATAGTCTGAAAGACAATTTAGTCGGATTTTTACGCGTGTTTCATTCGTTCATTTAAAGTTTCAATGATGAACGCATTCACCGAAATCTGATGCTCGGCTGCTGCGCAATGCAATCGCTCTCCAAATGATTCGGGGTAGCGCAGAGTAAATGTTTTGATTTTTTCTTGCCTTGCATAAGGTTCAATACCTGATGCGTTACAATCTTCAAGATATTCATGTAGAGATATTTTACCCTCATCTTGCAACCCCTGAATACTATCAGAGATAAAATCACAATAACCAGACAGCCCTAAAAATTTACCCCTGAACATGCCAATTTCTGGCACGTAGCTAATAATAGCCTGCTGTCCGGCTATTACCATTGTATTTTGTACTGTCATCTTCATGGCTCAACTCCTATGCTTTCTAACCATTCTCGTAGGCTGACGACGGCCCCTTTGTCAGTATCTGGTGAGGGATGTGGACGGTGAAATCTGGCAATACTATCGTTTAGCAACAGCCTGCAACGTGAACCTTTCCCCTCTTTAACCTCACCTCCCAGAGCGATTATGAGTGATTCCACGTCAGACCACTTAATTCCCGCAGGAACAGGCATTTTAAATATCTGCTCCAACGTATTTTTTTGCCTCTTCCTGAGCATTGAAACCTGTTCTTTCATTTCTCGTATTGCTTTCTGTGAAGTCAGATTATGAAGTTATATTGAACTCAATGACATATGAAGTCAAATTTTGAAGTCATTTACTTTTCCTGCCCTTAGCGATGTAGTGCAAAAAAACACACTAGCCCTGTTCTAGAGAGGTTGGCTATATTCCATTACAGAACATCAAATTCTTTTTTGTCATTTTATAACTTTACCGCTGACTCATATATTCATTCGAAACAGTTTCAGTACTTATAAATATTTCACTGGATATCAAGGGCAATTGTGGATTACTTACCGATATTTGTTGAGCTGAAAGGGCGGCTTGTATTACTTGTCGGTGGTGGAGAGGTGGCCGCACGTAAGGCGACTCTACTACTACGGGCAGGTGCATTATTACAGGTTGTCGCGCCTGAATTGTGCTCTGAATTACAACAGCGTTATCAAGCTGGTGAGTTGGAATGGTATCAGGGAGAGTTCCAACCTGAATATCTTGATGGCATCTTTTTAGTTATTGCTGCGACTGATGATCGTATTCTAAATCATCAGGTTTTTTCTGAAGCTGATAAGCGCAGTATTTTGGTCAATGTCGTTGATGATCAAGTTCATTGCTCATTTATTTTTCCATCAATTATTGACCGTTCTCCGGTTTTGGTGGCGATCTCATCAGCGGGAAAAGCGCCGGTATTAGCGCGTTTAATCCGGGAGAAACTGGAGGCATTACTACCTTCCAGTCTTGGTACGATGGCAAAAATCGCCGGGAAGTGGCGTGAGCGAGTAAAACAGCGATTAACTTCCATGCGCCAGCGTCGTTCTTTTTGGGAACAGGCTTTCAATGGTCGTTTCGCTATGTTGGTTGCAAACGGTCAAATCCAGCAGGCGGAAAAACAGCTTGAGCAACAACTAGAACAGTCTGATTTGCAGGGAGAACTGGCTCTGGTTGGGGCTGGTCCTGGTGATCCGGGATTACTGACGCTAAAGGGATTGCAGGTTATTCAGCAGGCTGATGTGGTGCTTTATGATCATCTGGTCAGCAGTGATGTACTGGATTTGATTCGCCGTGATGCAGATAAAATTTGCGTTGGCAAAAGAGCGGGTAATCACTCTGTTTCTCAGGAGGAGACTAACCGATTGATAGTGAAATTTGCCAGACAGGGGAAAAAAGTCGTTCGTCTTAAAGGCGGTGATCCCTTTATTTTTGGCCGTGGTGGTGAGGAATTACAGGTTGCAGCATCAGCAGGCATTCCTTTTCAGGTTGTACCGGGAATTACTGCCGCCATCGGAGCGACGGCTTACGCGGGTATTCCTTTGACTCACAGGGAACACTCACAGAGTATCACTTTTATTACAGGTCATTGCCGAGAAAAGGGGAATGAGCTGGATTGGCCGGCTTTAGCCAGAGGTCATCAGACTCTGGTGATTTATATGGGGACGGTCAAAGCCGCCTTGATAAGTCATCAATTAATTTTACATGGGCGAGCGGAAGATACACCGGTAGCCGTCATTGGTTGTGGTACTCGTTTAGAGCAGCAAGTGTTAACCGGCACTTTGCTTGAACTGGAACAGTTAGCACAGCAGGCCCCGTCGCCGGCCTTACTAGTGGTGGGAGAGGTGGCTCAACTTCACCATCAGATAGCTTGGTTTGGGCAGCAATCTATTGCCAAGATAAGCCGTCCGGCAGTAGTCGATTTTGCATAAGGAGTTGTAATGGATGAGAAAAGATTGACACACTTGCAGCAACTTGAAGCTGAAAGTATTCATATTATACGGGAAGTGGCCGCCGAGTTTGAAAACCCGGTGATGCTTTACTCTATCGGTAAAGATTCTTCGGTCATGCTTCATCTTGCACGCAAGGCGTTCTATCCGGGAACATTGCCATTTCCTTTGCTGCATGTGGACACGGGATGGAAATTTCGTGAAATGTACGAATTTCGTGATCGTACTGCGAAGAATTACGGCTTTGAACTGTTGGTGCATCGTAACCTGCAAGGGGAAGCAATGGGAATTAATCCATTTGTGCATGGTAGTGCCAAACATACTGACATCATGAAAACGGAAGGGTTAAAGCAGGCACTGGATAAATATGGTTTTGATGCTGCTTTCGGCGGCGCTCGTCGTGATGAGGAGAAATCGCGGGCTAAGGAGCGGATCTATTCTTTCCGAGATCGCTCACATCGTTGGGACCCTAAAAACCAGCGTCCTGAATTGTGGCGCAATTACAACGGCCAGATTAACAAAGGTGAAAGTATTCGCGTATTCCCATTGTCTAATTGGACTGAATTGGATGTCTGGCAATATATCTATTTGGAGCAAATTGATATTGTTCCTCTTTATTTTGCCAAATTACGTCCGGTATTGGAGCGTGAGGGGACGCTGATTATGGTTGATGACAATCGGATCGATCTGAAACCGGGCGAGGTTATCAGCCAGCGCAAAGTTCGTTTCCGTACTCTCGGTTGTTGGCCGCTGACGGGTGCAGTGAAATCTGATGCTGAAACATTGCCGGAAATTATTGAAGAGATGCTGATATCGACGACAAGTGAACGGCAAGGGCGGCTGATTGATAGTGATCAATCTGCTTCTATGGAACTGAAAAAACGTCAAGGTTATTTCTAAGGAGAACAACCATGTCAGCGCTTGCACAGAATGAAACCATTGCTCATCAAATTAAACAACAGGGCGGTGTGGAAGCTTATCTGCACGCTCAACAAGAGAAAGGATTACTGCGTTTCCTGACGTGTGGCAGCGTGGATGATGGCAAAAGTACTCTGATTGGACGCTTGTTACATGATACCCGTCAGATCTACGAAGATCAGCTTTCAACATTGCAGAATGACAGTAAACGTATCGGTACCCAGGGTGAAAAATTAGATCTGGCTTTATTGGTGGATGGTCTTGCTGCGGAGCGCGAGCAGGGTATCACCATTGATGTGGCTTATCGCTATTTTTCCACAGAAAAACGTAAATTTATCATTGCTGATACGCCGGGACATGAGCAGTACACCCGTAATATGGCAACGGGGGCATCGACCTGTGATCTCTCTATTCTGTTGATTGATGCGCGTAAAGGTGTTCAGGAGCAGACCCGTCGTCACAGTTTTATCAGTACATTGTTAGGTATTCGCCATTTGGTGGTCGCGGTGAATAAAATGGATCTGATGGAATATCGTCAGGAGGTTTTTAATCAGATCAAACAGGATTATATGAATTTCGCTGGCCAATTGCCGACAAATTTGGACGTTCATTTTGTCCCAATCTCGGCACTTGATGGCGATAATATCGTCACTATAAGTCGTAATATGGATTGGTATGAAGGGCCAACGTTGTTGGATATCCTTGAAACAGTTGATGTAAAGAAGGAAGCCTCGAAGCAGTTACTGCGTTTCCCGGTACAGTATGTTAGCCGGCCTGATCTCGATTTTCGTGGTTACAGTGGCACACTTTCATCTGGGATTTTACGTAAAGGGCAGAAAGTTAAAGTCATGCCATCGGGTATCTGCTCACAGGTGGAGCGGATTGTGACTTTTGATGGTGATTTGGATTTTGCTGTTCCGGGTGAAGCCATTACGGTGGTGCTGAAAGACGAAATTGATATCAGTCGAGGTGATCTGCTGATTTCTGCCGATGATGAGATGATGGTTACCCGGCATGCACTGGTGGATGTGGTATGGATGTCTGAACAGCCTTTGGTGCAGGGGCAGAACCTTGATATTAAAGTGGCGGGTAAAAAGAGCCGTGGGAAAGTTGAGAACATTCAATATCAAGTGGATATTACTCACCTGACACAACGGGTGGCTGTTGATTTACCATTAAATGCCATCGGATCGGTGGAATTTTCTTTTGAAGAGCCATTAATGCTCGATAGCTATCAGCAAAATAGCGACACTGGCGGCATTATCTTGGTCGATCGACTGACTAATGTCACTGTTGGTGCAGGGTTGGTACGTGAAATTCAGACAGACGTTTATGAAGGGCCAAAAGAATTCAGCGAATTTGAACTGGAATTGAATCGGTTGATTCGTCGTCATTTCCCTCATTGGGGAGCCAGAGATTTACTGGGAGGTAAATAAATTGGCTGACATTGAAAATCTGCCATTAGAAAATGTTGTCTGGCATCCACATCAACTGACCAGAGCGCAGCGGGAGGTTGAAAATGGACATCCTGCATTGGTTATTTGGTTCACTGGTTTATCGGGTTCAGGGAAATCCACTGTGGCTGGGGCCTTAGAGCAGGCCCTGTTTCAACGGGGAATAAAAACTTATTTGCTTGATGGCGATAACTTGCGTCACGGCCTTTGTCGTGATTTGGGTTTTTCCGAACAGGATAGGCAGGAAAATATCCGCCGTGTGGGTGAAGTTGCCAGTTTGATGGTCGATGCGGGTTTAGTCGTGCTGACGGCTTTTATCTCCCCTTATAAAGCAGAGCGGAAAAAGGTTCGTGAACTGTTGGAACCGGGGCAATTTATTGAAGTTTTTGTCGATACACCACTGGAAATTTGTGAATCCCGTGATCCGAAAGGATTGTACAAAAAAGCCCGTGCTGGTGAAATTCGTCATTTCACGGGGATTGATTCAGTCTATGAGGTTCCCGATAGCCCGGAGATTTATCTTCCAGGCCAGCAATCCGTTGAAACCTCCGTGACTCAGTTGCTGGTGGAATTGAAAAAGAGCGGCATTATACGCTCAAGGATTCATCACGGATAACGTCAACAAAAAGCACATTATTGCGTTTTCAGTGATGTGCTTGTGTAAAATAGCTTCATTCAACTATTTTTCTCCTACCCTGTTTTGTGATAGTGGCGTCATTCTTTGAGTTATGGGATGATTGACAGATATTTCAGGGGGCGGAAATGGGTAAACTGACGCTACTATTACTGGTTTTACTTGGATGGCTACAGTACTCACTGTGGCTGGGTAAAAACGGCATTCATGATTATGTGCGAGTTAAGAATGATGTTGCGATGCAAGAGCGTAATAACAGCAAACTTAAAGCGCGTAACGATCAGTTATCGGCGGAAATTGATGATCTTACGGGTGGACAGGAAGCCATCGAAGAGCGATCCCGTAGTGAATTGGGTATGATCAAACCGGGTGAAACTTTCTATCGTTTAATCATTGATAAATCTAAAGAAAACACTTCGCGTCCCTCGACTCCAAATAATACTCAATAATTAAAATGAACAATCTATTACTTCGTTCCAGTGCTGATATTATTGCTTTGGTACCAGCAGCGGGTATTGGTAGCCGAATGAATTCGGATTGCCCAAAGCAATACTTGTCTATTGCTGGAAAGACTATTATTGAGCACACCTTGTCTGCATTACTTGATCATCCTCGTATTCGGCATGTTGTGATTGTTTTAAATCCCACGGACACACAGTTTCAATCTCTTGAGGTTGTATCAGATTCGCGTATTACTACGGTAACCGGTGGTGAACAGCGAGCAGATTCTGTGCTGGCTGGTTTAAATCATCTGGCTCATGTGACTGGCAATGATAATTGTTGGGTTTTAGTGCATGATGCTGCCCGCCCTTGTTTACACCATGACGATCTTGACCGTTTGTTACAATTAGCAGAAGCCGATGAACAGGGAAATATGGCATGCGGTGGTATTCTGGCATCGCCGGTCCGCGATACGATGAAACGCGGACGGGTTGGTCAGATTATTGACCATACAGTAGAACGGCAAGATCTCTGGCACGCACTGACACCGCAGTTTTTCCCATTGATGTTACTAAGGGATTGTTTATCAAAAGCACTTTCTCAACACGCTAATATTACAGATGAAGCTTCCGCACTGGAATATTGTGGTTATCAACCGGTGTTGGTTAACGGGCGTTCGGATAATATAAAAGTCACGTGCCCTGAGGATTTGGCATTGGCAGAATTTTATCTGTCTAGAAAATAAAGGAACAGGCATCATGAGGATCGGACACGGTTTCGATGTACATAAATTTGGTGGTGAAGGGCCGATTATTATCGGCGGTGTTCGTATTCCTTATGAACAAGGGTTGTTGGCGCATTCCGATGGTGATGTTGCTCTCCATGCGGCAACGGACGCTTTGTTAGGTGCTGCGGCATTGGGCGATATCGGGAAATTATTCCCAGACACTGATCCGGCGTTTAAAGGGGTGGATAGCCGTAAATTATTGCGCGAAGCCTACTCACGTATCAGAGAAAAGGGCTATCGGATTGGCAATCTGGATATTACGATTATCGCTCAAGCACCTAAAATGTTGCCGCATATCCCACAAATGAGAGTCAATCTGGCAGAAGATCTGCAATGTCACATTGATGATATCAATGTTAAAGCCACAACTACCGAGAAATTGGGATTTGTTGGGCGTAAAGAAGGTATTGCTTGCGAAGCGGTTGCTTTGCTGGTTAAGGAATAATTGATGGTATTGGCTGAATTAAATTGGCTGTATGGGCAACCAGAAGCGACGGGGATATTAAAGGCTTCGCCGGAAGATTTTATTGTCTGTGAAGATTTGGGATTTTCTCCAGATGGAGAAGGTGAGCACTTAATGGTGCATATTCGTAAAACGGGTTGTAATACCCAATTTGTTGCAGATAGCCTTGCTCGTTTCGCTGGTATACCGTCTAGATCGGTCAGTTATGCTGGCTTAAAAGACCGTCATGCCGTGACAGAACAGTGGTTTTGTTTGCACTTACCGGGCAAACAGGAACCTGATTTTGCCTCGTTTCAGCTTGAGGGATGTGAAATTCTGACGACAGCCCGTCAGAAACGTAAACTACGCATTGGCGCATTGAAAGGAAACTCATTTACGCTGATTTTGCGGGAAATCAGTCATCACCAATTGGTTGAAAACAGATTACGGCTGATTCAGCAAGGTGGCGTGCCTAACTATTTTGGTGAACAGCGTTTTGGTCGGGATGGGCAGAATCTGATTCAAGCGCAGCGTTGGGCGAATAATGAAATCCGAGTAAAAGAGAGAAGTAAACGCAGTTTTTATCTGTCAGCGAGTCGTAGTGCTATGTTTAATGCGGTAGCCAGTGCGCGGATTGCTCTGAAACAGCAACAACAGGTAATAAAGGGTGACGCCCTACAATTAACAGGGCGTGGTAGTTGGTTTGTTGCTGACGAAACTGAATTGCCTTTATTGCAACAGCGGGTGATCGATGGAGAATTACAAATAACTGCACCGCTGCCTGGTGACGGTGAATTGGGAACACAGCACCAAGCTGCGGATTTTGAACGACAATATTTGCAGCCTTATGAATCGTTGTGGGAACTTATCAAGCGTGAAAGGGTGGAGGGTTGCCGTAGGGCGATTCTGGTGCAGCCTCAGAATCTGAGTTGGCAATGGCAAGATAATGACACGGTGAAAATCAGTTTCTGGTTACCCGCTGGCAGTTTTGCTACCAGTGTGGTCAGGGAAATTATCAATCAGGATCAAAATAATGTTACGAATATTGTTGAGTAATGATGATGGTGTAACTGCACCAGGGATTCAGGTTTTAGCAGCAGCATTGCGAGAAAATTATCATGTGCAGGTTGTTGCACCTGATCGTAATCGGAGTGGTGCATCTAACGCATTGACCCTTGATCGTTCATTAAGTGTTAATACGCTGGAGAATGGTGACATTTCGGTATTGGGTGGTACACCAACAGATTGTGTCTATCTCGGTGTTAATCGGCTGGTTCTTCCGCGTCCTGAGATCGTTGTTTCTGGTATTAATCGCGGCCCCAACCTTGGCGATGATGTAATTTATTCCGGAACGGTTGCGGCGGCAATGGAAGGCCGCCATCTGGGGTTGCCGGCATTGGCTATTTCACTGAATGGTGAATTGCATTACCAAACAGCGGCAGAAATCACCTGTCGTTTGCTACAAATGCTACAAACAACGCCGTTGAGGGCGGGTAATATTTTAAATGTGAATGTTCCTGATCTGCCACTTGAGCACATTAAAGGTTTTCGGGTAACACGTTGTGGTAGCCGCCATGCCGCGGAAGAAGTTTATTCTATGCAAGATCCGAAAGGCAACATGCTTTACTGGTTGGGGCCACCGGGAGATAAACATGATGCTGGCCCTGAAACAGATTTTGCGGCGGTGGAACAGGGATATGTCTCTATTACGCCATTACAGGTAGATCTGACTGCGTATAAAGCGCAGGCGTTAGTAAGAGATTGGTTAGCTAAAGCTGAGGTTGATGGAGAATGCTGAGTCGGGCAATGAAAAATTTGCTGACACAATTACGCCAGCAGGGAATAGAAGATGAACGTTTACTGGCCGCCATTTCTGCTGTGCCTAGAGAACGTTTTGTCGATGAAGCACTGGCACATAAAGCGTATGAAAATACGGCTTTGCCTATTGGTTATGGGCAAACGATTTCTCAGCCTTATATTGTTGCCCGTATGACTGAACTGCTTCAATTAACACCAGATGCTAAGATTTTGGAAATTGGTACCGGCTCTGGTTATCAGACAGCAATATTAGCGCATTTGGTCAAACATGTTTTCTCGGTAGAACGGATCAAGGGCTTACAGTGGCAGGCTAAACGGCGGTTGAAACAGCTCGATTTGCATAATGTTTCAACCCGACATGGAGATGGTTGGCAAGGATGGCCGTCGCGTGGGTTATTTGATGCTATTATTGTGACCGCAGCGCCTCCGTATATCCCACAAGAATTGATGCTTCAGCTTACTGATGGTGGAGTGATGGTTTTGCCCGTTGGCGAGCATACACAAATTCTTAAATCCGTGAAACGTCATGGCAATGGTTTTCATAGTGAAGTGATCGAAGCTGTGCGCTTTGTGCCTCTTGTGCAAGGGGAACTGGCTTAAATTCATAGTCTATTGCAACTATTTTTCAATTAATGGTTATATTTGCTTTAATAAGCGAAATTATTTTCGTTTTGAGATTTTTGTGGTTATGTATAACCTTTAAGAATTATTAATTTTTACGCTTATCTTTGCCGTTATGGGGGAAGGAAATATGAATTCGGGAAGCCCAATGAAAAAAATACAGCGGATTGTAACGTGTTTATTGATGGGAGTCTGGTTAGTCGGCTGTACAAATACACCAACTCGCCCTGCACCTATCACTAGTATTGATCAAAAACAAAACAGCGGGAGTCGTTATCCGGTAATATCTTCCGGCAATTCTGCTGTATCTACGCCAATGCCATCTTCACCTTCGTCAATGGGTGCGGCTGATAGCAATTTGCAGGGGAGAATCGTTTATAACCGTGATTATGACAGTATTCCTAAAGGTAGCTATAACGGCAATACTTATACAGTCAAACATGGTGATACTCTGTTCTATATTGCTTGGATCACAGGGAGTGATTTTCGTGATCTTGCGAGCAAAAATAATATTTCAGAACCTTACAGTTTGACGGTGGGGCAGACTTTGAGGACCGGTAGTAGCGGGATGTTAACCACTTATAACCATAATCAAATTCAAACAACCCTGGTTGATTCTCAATCAACTAATGCGTATCCTGCAAATTCCGGGAAGCAAAAGAGTGTAAAAATGTTGCCAAGGGCAACTACGTCAACAGTAAGCAATACGTATTTAGAATCACCGACGACAACCGCAAGCAGCGGAAACAGCGCTGTCAGCAGTTGGATGTGGCCGGCTGAAGGTAAAATGATTGAGAGTTTCTCTGATACCCAAGGGGGTAACAAAGGGATTGATATCGCAGGTAGCAGGGGCCAGTCAGTATTTGCAACAGCAGGTGGTCGAGTTGTCTACGCCGGAAACGCCTTACGTGGATATGGAAATCTAATAATTATAAAACATAACGATGACTACCTGAGTGCCTATGCTCATAACGATACAATGCTGGTTCGTGAGCAACAGGACATCAAGGCGGGGCAAAAAATTGCCACTATGGGTAGCACGGGTACCAGTTCTGTAAGATTACACTTTGAAATTCGTTACAAGGGAAAATCCGTAAACCCGCTGCGTTATCTTCCGCAGCGATAAACTGGGCAGAATGCTGAATTCTGCCTGCATTATCATGGGTAGGGGCAGCTTATGAGCCAAAATACGCTGAAAGTTAACGAGTTGTATGATGATGCGGATTTAGATGAAAGTGGTATTGAAGCTGACGACTTCGATGAGAAATTATTGAAGAACGATGGGGATGATCTAACTGATTTTGAGAATGATTTAGATGTATTGCAGGGCATGAGCCAGCGGGTTCTTGATGCAACACAGCTTTATCTCGGCGAAATTGGTTTTTCTCCTTTGCTGACGGCGGAAGAAGAGGTTTTTTTCGCAAGGCGGGCATTACGTGGTGATGTTCTGGCCCGCCAGAGAATGATCGAAAGCAACTTGCGATTGGTTGTCAAAATTTCTCGTCGTTATAGTAATAGAGGCTTAGCTCTTCTTGATTTGATTGAAGAAGGTAATCTTGGCCTTATTCGTGCTGTTGAAAAATTTGACCCGGAGCGCGGGTTCAGGTTTTCTACCTATGCAACATGGTGGATTCGGCAAACCATTGAACGGGCGATTATGAATCAAACCCGTACTATTCGGTTGCCAATCCATATTGTTAAAGAGCTCAACGTCTACTTGCGTACAGCAAGAGAACTTGCCCATAAATTGGATCATGAACCTAGCCCGGAAGAGATAGCAGAGCAACTGGATAAACCAGTTGATGACGTAAGCCGTATGTTGCGATTGAATGAACGTATCATTTCGGTTGATACCCCCATTAGCGGTGATTCTGATAAAGCCCTATTGGATGTTTTATCGGATGAGAATGAAACCGGGCCGGAGGGAACAACACAAGAAGACGATATGAAAAAGAGTATCGTCAAATGGCTGTTTGAGTTGAATTCGAAGCAACGTGAAGTATTAGCGCGTCGTTTTGGTCTTTTGGGATATGAGGCTGAAACGCTGGAAGATGTGGGCAAAGAGATTGGTTTGACAAGGGAAAGAGTGCGTCAGATCCAGGTCGAAGGTTTGCGACGTCTGAAAGATATTATGCAAACTCAAGGTTTGAATATTGAAGCGTTATTCCGTACTTAATTGTTGAATAGTTTGGCTACTTGGGTTCTGAAGAGCTGTTGTCCCTGCTTTTGCATTGTTGATGCTTGGTATTATCAGGTTCTTCAGTACCCGGTAGGATTCTCCTAATTTTGTCTTAGATGATGATAGTAAATTTCAATCAAAGATTTCTGATACTTAAATTGCAGTGATGTGATTAACGCCCCTTTTTTGACTCCTTTCCTGATTTCCTTTGTCGGGAAGTTGTGTGGTGAATTGTGTTAATTAGTGCCCTGATTTGCGCTAGCAATGATGCCAGTTATTCAAACAGGTCAAACATTCATGCGGGGCATTATTCACAATGCTCCCGTAAGGCAGGTGTATACGAAAAAATGGGACAAATTTTTGAGAAAATTGTTGGTGGGCTACACGTTCTGTGTCAGCTATTTTGGTGAAAAAATGAAGATGATTTTATTATCAGTGCGACAAATTGCGGTGAACCCTTCTACTTAGTGGTTTTATCTGCCTCTCCAGAGATTCTATGCTCGATTGGTGGCAGTCCAGAGAGAGAAGGAAATCTAGTCTAAGTAGTTACCAGCCGACTTGAGGTTGCCCTTATGAACCTAAACGACGCGTCAATAAATTTAATCGAAAATAATTGAGAGTTGTGTCACAAGTCACTATTTTGATTACTATGCAAACTTAATAGTTTTAATAAAATTGACTGTATAATCTAAAGAAAAATTTTTCAATAAAGGATGCGGAATGATATTTTTGTTATCACGAATCATTGATACCATTGTTTTTTTTCTATTATTTTTAACGGTTAGTTATTTTTTTATTTTAGATAAAAACGTAAAAAAAACACTAATTTCATCGGTGGCAAGTATTATTGTTTTTATTTTAGTTGATATTTTTTCTCCGTTGCTACTTTACTTTTTTTTAAATCTATCTGAGTTCCTATATTATGTCGTGCATTAAATGCACGACAGTAAATATCTGCTATTGTTTATCAATTAGTGGCTTGATTTTATTATCATATACCCAAGAAACTTCAAGATGCAGTTTTTAGCACCTGAAAATGGTCGTTAATTCTAGACATCAGCGAGTCCGCTATATCCGGTAGCGTTGTGGTGAAAAATTTGAAGACGTTGTCTCGAAATTCATGTTTATCCGCAAAATAACGGTTATTTCGAACCTGTTCATTCATGACCTTCCATAATCGCTCTATTGGGTTTAAATTTGGGCTATAGGGAGGAAGGTAATGTAACTCAATATTGCTAACATAAGCCCACTCCTTAACAAGATGAGCTTTGTTGTAACCCGCCCCATCCACAATAAGATGAATTTTTTGATGATAGTCAGGATAAGACTTTCTTATTTCATTGAAAAAACAGCAAATGTTGTAGTCATTGATGGTTTGATATTCCTGGAACACCGTACGACCAATGGCATTCAGGTTGAGCGCGCCCAATATATTCAGGCGAGTCCGGCTTCCTGTTGTTTTTACTGTTTTTTTCTCGCCTTTTCGCATCCAGCCATAACCGAGTTTGGTGCCTTGAGTCGGGTGAACAGCATCAAGAAAAAGGATGGGTTCGTCTTTCGCTGTGACTTTAAGATTCTCATAATATTCAATAAATTGTCGCTGTTTTTCTGCGTCGAATTTATGAGGGACGCCACAAGGTTTTTTATAAGAAAAACCCTGACGGTGTAGCCATTTATTCATGCCGGGAATGCTAAAGGTAATATTCCAGAGCTGAGCAACATAGGCCACGATTTCATGGGTGTGATGGAAAAGATGTTGAGATAAGTGATTGATTAAAAAATCAGTTTGTTCTTGAGAAAGCAAACTATCAGACCCCCCATTATCAGATTTAAGTTTACCTTGATTAAGGTAATCGCTGATATGACGGTTAACGGTCATTTCATGAAGACGCAGGGCCTGAGCGATCATCACTGAACTCCAGCCTTCAGAGGCCAGCAGGACCGCTTTGATGCGATCACACTCCCTCTTATCACGGCAGGTGTGATGGAGATGTTCAAGTTCGGCTTTTTGTTCATCGGTAATGAATATTTTCATAGCGAGGATAATGATCTCCATTTCGGATAAAATCAAGCATCTTCAATGATTACGGGTATATACATTTTTATCGATATGAAATTATTTTATATTTCATATATACCCTATGGATTTCAAGATGCTTCGCGACGGCAAGGGAACGAATCCCCGGGAGCATAGGTAACTATGTGACCGGGGTGAGCGAGTGCAGCCAACAAAGAGGCAACTTGAAAGATGACGGGTATAGTAGTATTAAAATGGCATGTATCGTTATCAGTACAATTGGATAGAATAAATTAATAAAAAACTCACCATTTAAGTCTGGTTATTTTTATGGCTCACAATAGCGCATTCGTGGTTAATCAAATTAACCTAATGGGGAAAAGGGGTCTGAACATTTTTAAAAGGAAAAATAAACCTCGTTATTTTGAACGAGGTTTGTCATCGATTTGAAAGGTGAGTATAAGCTCACCTTTCTTTTGTTAATCAATCTACATTCAGTTCAAATTACAGGAATGCCACTGTGAAATTTAAAATCGCTATCTGGATTTTGAATCAATTCAGCTTCAACACGGCCAAAATAGTTTACCCGTTCGGTAATATCTTCATTAGCAATAGATTGCGCTAGTGAAAGATAGTCTTGGTAGTGACGTGCTTCAGAGCGCAGCAGCGAGATATAAAATTTACTCAGATCTTCATCCAAATGAGGGGCCAATTTGGCGAAGCGTTCACAAGAACGCGCCTCAATATAAGCGCCGATAATCAGTTTATCGACCAATGTATAAGGTTCATGGTTGATGATATGGTTAAGCATGCCTTTAGCATAACGGCTGGCAGTAATGCTTTCATAGTTGATATCGCGTGCGTCCATGATTTCTAGCACTTGATAGAAGTGATGTAACTCTTCTTTAATCAGCAATACCATTTTATCAATCAGATCCTGGCTATAGAGTGAATTAGCTTTGGCGGTGATCTGTTTGGTCGCTTGGTTTTGACCTCTTAGTGAATTGAGATCGCCAATTTTCTTGTAAGCAAAATCTTCATAAGGTTTAAACCATGCCAGAAGTGTATCCTCACTTCGCTGATCTACTGCATACTTTCGGATCAAAAACATAGCGCTCTGTGCTGCTTTCAGTTCGCATAATAGATGATCCCGTAGAAGCACAGGTAAATTTTCAGGCTGCTTTGCTTTATCTACCCACAAATTCGGGGTTTCACATTGCAAAAAATGGTATATCGGTTGTAAAAGGTTTTTGTCAAACACGTTCTTACACCATATCTTTTAGTCGATAAATCCATTCTAATGCTTGACGCGGAGTCAGTGAATCTGGATTAAGATTTTCTAATGCTTCAACCGCCGGTGATGTTTCCTCTGTTAATAGCGCAAGCTGCGGTGTATCGACATGACTTGCCGTTGCATGGTTGGATAGCGATTCCAGCTCTTTAAGTTTCTGGCGCGCCCGTTTAATCACTTCACGTGGAACGCCGGCGAGGGAAGCAACTGCCAACCCGTAACTCTTACTGGCTGCACCCTCTTGTACGCTGTGCATAAATGCGATGGTATCTCCATGCTCTACCGCATCCAGATGAATATTGACCACGCCTTCAAGTTTTTCCGGCAACGTGGTCAGTTCAAAATAGTGAGTGGCAAACAAGGTCATTGCTTTAATGCGGTTTGCCAGATTTTCTGCACATGCCCATGCCAGAGAAAGGCCATCGTAGGTTGATGTGCCTCGGCCAATCTCATCCATCAATACCAAACTTTGTTCTGTCGCATTGTGCAAGATATTGGCGGTTTCGGTCATTTCCACCATGAAGGTTGAACGGCCGGATGCCAGATCATCGGAGGCACCTACACGGGTAAATATACGATCAACTGGGCCGATGACTGCTTTTTCAGCCGGTACAAAGCTACCGATATAGGCCAGAAGTGTAATAAGTGCCGCCTGACGCATATAGGTACTTTTACCGCCCATGTTTGGACCGGTAATAATTAGCAGACGCCGCTGTGAAGATAAAGAGAGTGGGTTTGAGATAAATGGTTCACGCAGAACTTGCTCAACAACCGGATGACGACCACCAGTGATTTGAATTCCCGGTTTATCACTCAATGTTGGGCAAATATAATTCAGGGTTTCAGCGCGTTCTGCCAGATTTGCCAATACATCAAGTTCAGCCAGTGCTTCGGCACTGGTTTGTAATTCGGCCAAATGAGGCAGCAGTAGATCGAATAATTCTTCGTAAAGCGCTTTCTCTATTGCCAGAGATTTCCCTTTAGAGGTCAGAACCTTATCTTCATATTCTTTTAACTCGGGGATGATATAACGCTCAGCATTTTTCAGTGTCTGGCGGCGGACATAGTGAATTGGCACCAGATGGCTCTGCCCTCGGCTGACTTGAATATAGTAGCCATGAACACCATTAAAGCCGACTTTTAGAGTATCAAGGCCCAGCTTTTCTCGTTCGCGGATTTCCAGTTGTTCCAGATAGTTACTGGCACCATCAGCCAGTGTGCGCCACTCATCCAGCTCACTGTTATAACCCGGTGCGATTACGCCACCATCCCGAATTAATACCGGAGGTGTTTCTACAATCGCTTTTTCAAGCAATTCCTGTAATTCATCAAACCTGCCGATATTTTTCTGCAATTGCTTGATATAAGGGGAATCTGAGGAGTCCATAACTTGATGGATATCCGGTAATTGCTGGAATGCATGGCGCATTCTTGCCAGATCCCTTGGACGAGCAGAACGTAGAGCCAAGCGTGCTAGCACACGTTCAAGATCACCTATCTGTAGCAAAAATGGCTGCAACTCCAGCCCAATTTCCTGCAAGGTAGCAATAGCTTGTTGACGATTTTCTAATATCTGGCGGTCCCTGACAGGCGCATGCAACCAACGTTTCAACATTCGGCTACCCATTGGGGTAACACACAGATCAAGAACAGAAGCGAGAGTATTATCTGTACTGCCAGACAGGTTTTGTGTCAGTTCCAGATTACGACGGGTTGCGGCATCCATAATAACTGTATCTTGCTGACGCTCCATCGTAATACCACGGATATGTGGCAGCGCCGTGCGTTGAGTATCTTTGACGTATTGCAACAGGCAACCCGCGGCACGCAGAGCGAGAGTTGCTTTATCCACACCAAAACCGACGAGATCACGGGTACCAAATTGCAGGTTCAATTGCTGTTTTGCGGTATCTAGCTCAAATTCCCATAAAGGGCGACGGCGCAGGCCATGAAAATTTTCAATTAGCGCCATATGCTCAAAACTTTCAGGATAGAGTAATTCAACAGGACGGCTACGTTGCAATTCAGCGGCTATCGTTTCCAGCTCTATCATTTCAGATATTTGGAAGCGGCCAGATGTCACATCCAGTGTGGCATAACCAAAGCCTTGATTATCGTGCCAAATAGCCGCCAGCAGATTATCTTGCCGTTCCTGTAATAGCGCTTCATCTGTCACGGTACCGGGAGTAACGATGCGAACGACTTTACGTTCAACCGGGCCTTTGCTGGTGGCAGGATCGCCAATTTGCTCACAGATAGCGACTGATTCACCTAATTGAACCAGCTTAGCTAAATAGTTTTCTACTGCATGATGTGGCACGCCTGCCATAGGGATAGGATTGCCAGCGGATTGACCTCGTTTGGTCAGGGAAATATCCAGCAATTTTGCAGCCTTTTTGGCATCGTCATAAAATAGCTCATAGAAATCCCCCATTCTGTAAAACAGCAGGATATCAGGATGCTGTGCTTTAAGACGGAGATATTGCTGCATCATGGGCGTGTGGGTGTCGAAGGTTTCTGTATTAATCATGCAGTAGTCTTAGTTAAGTTTGTGAATCAATTCTTTCGTTATGGTATCGCACCAAGCTTTAAACTTACACAAGTAAAATCTGGAAGCAATTCGCAAATTTAGTTGTAATTTTGGTCTGGTTAAATTGTAAGGAAACCAGCTAAAAGCCAGTATACCTGAATTAGCGGCTTATGAAGTTTTAGATACTGTGCCCGTATCGTTTTCTTTTGAACATGCTGCGGAACTTTTCCAAGGTTTGGTTAACCTTAGCCCGCGCAAAGTAGAAATACTCCTTCATTCCAGTCATGCGATCCAAACTAATCGTTTATATCTTTTTTTGACCGACTATTATTCCCACGAATGGGCTAAGCGCATTGATAAAACTAAAATTGCTTTAGGAGCAGGGAAGCGTCAAGTCGTGTTAGGGGGAAAGTTGGATAAACAGTATCAGATTACGGTTCCGGAAAAGTATTTGAATAATGGATTATTTCATGGATAAATATTCTCCATATTACCGACAAGTAGTGTTGTTAATGAGTGTACTGCCTGTAGTGGCGACAGAGAGCTGTTGTGCATTGAAAGGTGGGACGGCGATTAATTTGTTTGTACGTGATTTTCCCCGTTTGCCGGTAAAAATCTCATATTCGATATACAAACCTGGCATCGATTCGAATTAGCATATTATCGTTGATGACAAGGAGATATTTTTGTCTATCTGAAACAGACTTTTAGTTGAATATACCTGGAAAATAACTT
This sequence comes from Photorhabdus laumondii subsp. laumondii, assembly GCF_003343245.1. Taxonomy (NCBI): domain Bacteria; kingdom Pseudomonadati; phylum Pseudomonadota; class Gammaproteobacteria; order Enterobacterales; family Morganellaceae; genus Photorhabdus; species Photorhabdus laumondii. The sequence goes on from NZ_CP024901.1 coordinate 834,211, forward strand.
CAAACAGAATAACTTCTTTTAGGTACATGATTAAATCAGGATCTACTTTTCTCAATAGCCAGATTATGAATTGTGTGCTTTAATAATGACTCAATCAAATATTTTAAACAAAATTAAAAAACATGAAAAATGTATTTAAAATAGAAAACAGCGGGGGGTTTAAAATGAAAAATAGTTTATTTCAAATTGATCCCACTTAAATAATTTCGTGTAAAACAACATATAATAATATGTAATCACATAATACGAGACTATATTTAATTAACCCAAATTCTGGATAAGAGAACGGTCTGGTGTTTTCTTCCTGGGGAAATGTATTTAGTTGGCGAGGATCAACAAAAGCAGGATTCGATTGTTCAAGTGCGTCGTAATATGGAAAAACTGATGTGAAAATATATGTACGTTTGGTGAAGCTCAAATTAGAAAAAGGATAATTAACCTTATATACCCTATGGATTTCAAGATGCATCGCGACGGCAAGGGAGCGAATCCCCGGGAGCATAGGTAACTATGTGACCGGGGTGAGTGAGTGCAGCCAACAAAGAGGCAACTTGAAAGATAACGGGTATATCTTGATTATCACTTTTACAGAGCGATAATCCCCTGACTGATCATCAGGGATGCTGTTGTGAGTTTGTTATTATTAACCTGAACTTTAGCCTGTCATTCAATAGAGTTCGGAATTCAGAGTAAACCACAACAGCATATTCTTTATCGCCTTTAAGATTGAACGGTATCTTGTGCCGTTTGAAATGGCTTTTATGATGAAAATATCGTGTTCGAACCTAATGTTGCCGGGGAATAATTTAACTGAACAGGCCACCCTGTTGTACAAATGGGGTTACGGTGGCATTGCGCTATTTATGAATTATTGCCAATGGAACGAAGAGTTACATGAAGAAATTCTGAATTTAAGGGAAAACACGGGCATTATTCCGTGTGAATTTGCCTTTACCGATGAGATTTACGGACATTTAATGAGTGACAATATCGATCTCAGAAAAAAGAGCCGAGACGAGAAATGTATAAGCGAGTGGCCGAAATCAGTGGTGAAATTGGCGCGGTCACTGAGCTGGAATTTACATACGGCACACAGAATCCTCTGCTGTTGTTTCATCCCTATAAGAAAATGACAGAGACTGAAAAATAAGAGTTTCTTGAAATGTACAAAGAGGTTACCGCTTCTCTCATGGGAACAACAGGAAAAATGCTGTTGGAAGGGATTAATCGGTATGAAAGCCCTTATTTGAACAGCATCAAAGAATGTACGGATATTATTGATACGTTAGATAGGGAAAACACAGGGGTTTTAGCTGATTTCTTCCACATGTCAATAGAAGAATCAAACATTTCAGAAAGCATTAAATATGCTGGAGACGCTATTAAACATGTCCATTTAGGTGACAATAACCGTCTGCTTCCTGGCCATGGAACCATTGACTGGCAGGCAGGTTTTAATGCGTTAAAAGAGGTTGGATATAATGGTTTTCTCAATTTGGAATGTAGTACCTGTGGAGATCCACCTAAAACATTGCCCGAGACTGCAATATTTTTAAAGAAAATGTTGAATTAGGGGATTTTGTGAAACGTGTTTTTGAAATCAGCAAACCATTTTTTGAAATTGGTCCTAAATACCATCAGTCCGGGGTATATACCCTATGGATTTCAAGATGCATCGCGGCGGCAAGGGAGCGAATCCCCGGGAGCATAGATAACTATGTGACCGGGGTGAGTGAGTGCAGCCAACAAAGAGGCAACTTGAAGGATAACGGGTATATAGCGACAGATATGACGCTGAATGATACAGAATAAAAATGAAGAATATAAAAAACTATTTTCTCCAGATCTTAATAGATCGAGAAAATAACCTTAAACTATTTCCCATAATACACAATAGATTATAAAAATTGAAAAGATGCTTGCAATATAACGTCTGTCTGATAGTGAAGTAAAACTAAGCTAAATATTTAAAAATTTTGAATTCTGAAAAAATATTTAATTGTAAGGTTTGAAATGAAACAGAATACGAGTGGTTTTTTAGAACGAATGGGTATACCCAGCACATTATCATGGGGATATTTGGGTATTTTGGCATTTATGATTGGTAATGGAATAGAAATAGGCTGGCTAAGCCCTTATCTGGTAGATAATGGATTAAGTATCCAGGACATTTCCACACTATTTAGTATTTATGGTATAAGTGTAGCTATATCTTCTTGGTTTGCTGGCGTATTTTTTGAGGCATTTGGGGCTAAACGAACCATGCTATTAGGCACAATTTTTTGTGTTGTTGGCACCACAGGTTTCGTCAGCCTAGGCTTAAAAGAAATATCATATCCACTTTTGTTGATAGCGCAAGCCATTAAAGGTTTCGGATATCCGCTATTTGCCTACTCATTTTCAGTGTGGATTGCCTATAGAAGTTCTGTTGTTAAACTCAGTACAGCATATGGATGGTTTTACTTTGTTTTTTCAGGTGGAATGCAAGTATTAGCTACTTTTTATGCGAGTTGGGCAGTAGAAGAATTAGGTCATATTAATACGTTATGGACAACACTGATATTTATTATTGTTGGAGCTTTTTTTGCTCTAGTTCTCAATCGCGATAACATTAAACCTCAAAGTAACAATAATACTCTTGGAAATATAAAGGAGGTTTTGAAGGGAATAACTATTCTTAAGGAACATCCAAAACTATTTATTTCTTGTATCCTTCGAATCATAAATTCACTTTCTCAATACGCGTTTCCTGTTTATTTACCGGTATATATGATTTCTCAGGGGTTTACTACAACTCAGTGGCTAAGCATTTGGGGAACTGCTTTTACGAGTAATATTCTATTTAATTTGGTCTGGGGTATAGCAGGAGACAAAATAGGTTATAAAAGGACGATTATTTGGTGTGGCGGGGTCCTGACTGGCGTTGCTTCATTGCTTCTGTTTTTTGCACCACAATTTGTTGGAGCAAATTATGCCATAGTACTCATATGTGGGATTTGCTGGGGAGCGGGTGTCGCAGGTTATATCCCATTGGATGCGATGTCCGCTAATATGGTAGAAAAAGACAAAGGGGCTGTCATGTCAGTACTGAATTTAGGGACGGGTTTATCTGTGGTGATTGGCCCTGCCATTGTTGGTTTATTTATAAATAGCCTGGGATCAAGTGGCGTCACTTGCATCGTTGCTACGCTTTATTTTTTCGGTGCTTTGATTACTAATTTTTTGGATGAACCTGAGAGAGTTTCTAAAACCATTATTCAACCCGACGCTATTACAATGAATAAGTTTCCAAACTCATAAATGAGTGTTCAATTGGTTACGCGTTCAAATTGTATATGGTTCTGAGTTCATAGACATTGGTAAGAAATTTTTTGCCCGTGTGTCTGTGATCACCCTTATTAATAACGGTTCTGGTGGAAAAGGTTTTGTTCACCGGAAATGAACACTGGTTCATGGAGCCAGTTTGAATCACTATCATAAATCAACGGGAGAAGTAAGCTGATATGATAACAACTCAAAACGACTGGCACCCAGCAGATATTATTGCTGAATTGCGTAAACGTGGCACAACACTTGCCGCATTATCACGGGAATCGGGACTGAATTCATCGACGTTATCAAATGCATTAATTCGCCCATGGCCTAAAGGAGAAAAGATTATTGCGGACAAGCTCGGAATAGATCCTTTAGTTATTTGGCCCAGTCGATATTTTGATAAAAATGGAAATCCCATTAAGCGAAATTTTCATAAACGATGAGGTTAATTATAATGATAAAAACTCTATCTATTCCTGATTCAAATTCAATATGATTATTCCAAGGTGTATATACCCAATAGATTTCAAGATGCATCGCGACGGCAAGGGAGCGAATCCCCGGGAGCATAGGTAACTATGTGACTGGGGTGAGTGAGTGCAGCCAACAAAGAAGCAACTTGAAAGATGACAGGTATATGTTTCATTAGAGCAATCTATGTATAACTCAGGTCTGGAAACTTCTTTATATGAGGTGATCTTTGAAAAAGCCGCTAAAGGATATTCAGAATCATTGTTGAACTTTATTTCATTGGCCTGTGATATAAATGAAGACGTTTATAGTGCTTTTGCCACACATGATGAGAAAAAGAACATTGATGTTGTGAATAACCCATAATTGATTAGAAAAACTTTCAAATATTTATTCGAGAGAATAGTAAGTATAATTTAAGCGTTACCTTTGTACTTTATTTATATGTTCTAATTAAGTCAGGTAGCGCTTTTTTTAAGCTGTTTTTCGTGCATATAAGTTTAGGGGCTGTCCTAAGTAACTGATCCTAATTAACCCGAATTCTGTTCAAGTCATCACTGGAAAATCGTCGACATCGCAGAAAATTTCTATTAATTTATCCATAGCCTGTTCCTCCCCGGAGCTGTTTCGGCGTGCACCAAAACATTGCTCCTGGAATAGGTTTCATGTCAATTTCTTATCCAGAATTTGGGTTAATTAAATATAGTCTCGTATTATGTGATTACATATTATTATATGTTGTTTTACACGAAATTATTTAAGTGGGATCAATTTGAATAAACTATTTTTCATTTTAAAACCCCCGCTGTTTTCTATTTTAAATATATTTTTTTTCATGTTTTTTTAATTTTGTTTAAAATATTTGATTGAGTCATTATTAAAGCACGCAATTCATAATCTGGCTATTGAGAAAAGTAGATCCTGATTTAATCATGTACCTAAAAGAAGTTATTCTGTTTGAAGTTATTTTCCAGGCATATTCGACTAAAAGTTTGTTTCAGATAGACAAAAATATCTCCTTGTCATCAACGATAATATGCTAATTCGAATCGATGCCAGGTTTGTGTATCGAATATGAGATTTTTACCGGCAAATTATACCCTATGGATTTCAAGGTGGATCGCGACGGCAAGGGAGCGAATCCCCGGGAGCATAGATAACTATGTGACCGGGGTGAGTGAGTGCAGCCAACAAAGAGGCAACTTGAAAGATGACGGGTATATTCAATCAAAAGTATATCTTTGTCATGAACAATAATACATGAGTTTGAACCCGTATTGAGCTTACATGTCGAATATTGGGTTAACTCCAGCAAATTAAGCACCACTGGCCCGATGCAGAGCAGTGAATATTTTCTTTAATGCATCGGGCCAGAAGATTACGTTTGTCTTGTGCGAAGCTGGCTCCTTCCAGATTATTTGATCACAGAAGCGTCGATCAAGGTGATACCACCGATAAGAGCCCAGGTGGTCCACGATGATGTGGTTGATGAAGTAGTTTGCCAGAGATGCCAGAGTGCCTTATCAAGGCCAAGCACAAAGACCTCAATCCGGCCGTCTGAATTCTTCGCTACCGTTGGGGCACTGGCAATAATGCCGGTAAATGAGCTCCAGTTAGACCACGGGCCGTTTTGGGAAGTTTGCCAGGTGCGCCAGAGCGTGTTATCAGCGCCGCGAGCAAAGACCTCAAGCCGGCCAGAGATATTCTTCACCGCCGCTGGGGCGCTAGTGATCACACCATCCAAGCATTGCCAGTTTGACCATGAAACGGAATCAGAGCCGATCTGTGAAATGTGTCGGAGTGTGTTATCAGCACCGCGAGCAAAGACTTCGAGCCGACCATCGCAGTTGCCGATGACCACTGGGTCGCTAGTGATTACACTTTTCAGTGACTGCCAATTTGACCATTGATCAGTGTGAGCAGCCGTTTGCCAAATGTGCCAAAGGGCATTATCGGCACCGCGAGCAAAGACTTCAATCCGACCATCGGCGTTGATATGTGCAGCCGGGTTACTGGTGAGCGTGCCACCCAGAGATTTCCAGTTTGACCACGAATTGGTATGGGCTGCGGTTTGCCAGATGTGCCATAGCGCGTTATCCGTGCCGCGAGCAAAGACCTCAAGTCGGCCGTCAGAGTTGAGACATACCTCAGGGTTGCTGGTTATACCTCCATACAGTGGCTGCCAGCTTGACCAGGTATTGGTATCAGCGGCGGTCTGCCAGTTGTGCCAGAGTGCATTATCCGTACTACGCACGAATACTTCCAATCGACCGTCTGAATTACGATGAACGGCGGGTTTGCTGGTTACTACTCCGTTAAACTTGTTCCAGCCGGCCCAAGAGGAGTTTGGGAGCGGTGCTGTTTGCCAATTGTGCCACACTGCGCTGTCAGTGCTTACACCGAAAACCTCAAGTCGATTATCGGCATTGTTTGCTACTGAGACAATTCCAGATAACGCTATCGCAGAGTTCTCGATTGCTACCTCACCTGCAACATATGCTTCGGTATTATCTGGATTTGGCATTTTAATAGGTTCTTTTTTCATATGTATATTCTCTTTAAAAATAATTTTTAGGATTCAGAAAATAATCATTTGATGAGAGAGGTATTCGTATTTATATATTGATGTTTTCACTAGTCTCCTATGTTCATTTATTAATGAAATAAACGGTGGATGTTTTTGTTTTGTTAATTATTGACCTGTAAAATGTTAATTAAATATAGTCTCTTATTATGTGATTACATGTTTTTATATATTTTTTTATACGAAATTATTTAAGTGGAATTAATTTTTCACAAACTGTTTTTCATTTTAAAGTCCCCGCTGGTTTCTATTTTAAATATATTTGTTTAATGTTTTTTTATTTTTTTAAAATATTTTATTGAATAATTATTAAAGCACATAATTCATAATCTGGCTATTGAGAAACGCAGAACCTGATTTAATCATGTACCTAAAAGAGGTTATTCTGTTTGCAGTTGTTTTCCAGGAATATTCGACTAATCGTCTGTTTCAAATAGACAAAAATATGTCCTTGTTATCAACTAATATGCTAATTCGAATTGATGCCAGGTTTGTGTATCGAATATCAGATTTTTACCGGCAAATTAAGTGCCACTGGCCCGATAAAGCGCAGTGAATATTTTCTTTAGCGTATCGGGCCAGAAGGTGACGTTCGTCTTGTGCAAAGCTGGATTCATTCCAGATTATTTGATTGCTGAAGCGTCGATTAAGCTGCCTTTGAGAGACACCCAAGCGGACCACGATGGTGTGGCTTGCCAGATGTTCCAGAGTGCGTTATCGGTGCCACGCGCAAAAACTTCAAGCCGACCATCGGCGTCTTCCACTGCCGTTGGCGCGCTGGTGATCGTTCCATTTAACGTGGCCCAGTTAGACCACGGACCGGAATGGGAAACTGTTTGCCAGATGTGGTAGAGCGCATTATTGGTGCCGCGTGCGAAAACTTCAAGCCGACCATCGGAATTCTTCACCACCGCAGGAGCACTGGTAATCACGCCATTCAACGAAGCCCAGTTGGACCACGGGCCGCCATGGGGAACGGTTTGCCAGATGTGGTAGAGTGCGTTATTGGAACCGCGCGCAAAGACTTCAAGCCGACCGTCAGCGGTGCCGATGACGACAGGATCGCTAGTGATGACACCACCGAGTGAGTCCCAACCTGACCACTGATTGGAATCAGGAGCGGTTTGCCAGATGTGCCAAAGTGCATTATCCGTACCACGCGCAAAGACCTCAAGCCGGCCGTCGGAGTTGATATGAACCGCCGGGTTGCTGGTGATCACGCCGTTCAAAGATTGCCAGCTAGACCACGGACCGGAATGAGCAGCAGTTTGTGAGATGTGCCAAAGTGCATTATCGGTGCCACGTGCAAAGACGTCGATCCGACCATCGGTGTTGACATATACCGCGGGGTTACTAGTAATTGTACCCCCTAAAGATTGCCAGTTTGACCAACCAGCATTGGTGGCGGTTTGCCAGATATGCCAGAGCGCATTATCGGTGCCACGTGCGAATACCTCTAGCCGACCGTCTGTATTGATATAAACGACAGGTTTGCTGGTTACCTTTCCATTAAGTGAGATCCAGCCGGTCCAGGAAGAGCCTGAGTGTGGTGCTGTTTGTCTGTTGTGCCACACGGCATTGTCAGTGCCCACACCGAAAACTTCGATCCGACCATCGGAGGTGTTTACCACTGAAACAATTTCAGACAAGGCGATTGCCGCGTTTTCGATTGCTACTTCACTTGCAACAAGTAGCTCGGCATTATCTGGCCTTGGTATATTAGTAGGTTCTTCTTGCATATATATCCTCGTTAGAAATAATTTTGCAGATTCACTAAATAGTCATTTAATAAGCGAGATGTTTAATTCTTTAAATTAATATTCTCACTTTTTCTCTTTATTTTTTGAAGAAATCATTAATGTTTTATTTGATGCTGATTAATGGTCCGTGAAGTATTAAGTGGATGTGATGCTACATTATAAAATCTCGTGTGTTTATATATATTTTTACATACAGCCATTCAAAAATAATAAATTATAAATAAATTATTTCCCTGTTTTAAGGTTTCCTTTTACTTATATTTGAAAAATATATTTTTATCATAAATAACGGGAATGAACTTGAGTGAATACCCGGCTTGTGTGTCGAATATTGGGATAACACCAGCAAATTAGGTAATACTGGCCTGATGCGGGGTAGTGAATGTTTTCTCTAATGCATCAGGCCAGAAAATGACGCAGAATCTGGTTTCCTCCAGATTATTTTATCGCTGAGGCGTCGATTAAGTTACCGCCAAGGGAGGTCCAAGTGGACCACGATGATGTAGTTTGCTGAATATGACAGAGTGCGTTATTCGCACCGCGTGCAAAAACTTCAAGCCAGCCGTCAGAATTCTTCGCCACTGTGGGAGCGCTGGTAATCACACCAGACAAAGAGGTCCATTCAGACCATGCATCCGATGTTGCCGTCTGCCAGATATGCCAGAGAGCGTTATCGGGGCCGCGCGCAAAGACCTCAAGCCGACCGTCGGCGTTGATATGCACAGCCGGGTCGCTGGTGATGATACCAGACAGTGACCGCCAGTTTGTCCAACCTGCATTAGGAGCGACCTGCCAGATGTGCCAGAGAGCATTATCGGAGCCGCGTGCAAAGACCTCAAGTCGACCATCAGAGTTGCTGATCACCACTGGATTGCTCGTTATCACACCACTCAGTGACTGCCAGTTTGTCCAAGGATAGGTATGAGAAGCCGTTTGCTTGATGTACCAGAGAGAGTAATCGTTGCTGCGTGCAAAGACCTCAGGCCGACCACTGGCGTTAACATATACTGTTGGATCACTGGTGAGCACGCCATTTAGTGACTGCCAATTAGACCACGGACCGGCATGGGGAGCGGTTTGCCAGATGTGCCAGAGAGCATTATCGGCACCGCGTGCAAAGACCTCAAGTCGGCCATCGGAGTTGATATATACCACTGGATTGCTGGTGATCTGACCACCTAAAGATTGCCAGCCTGACCAACCAGCACCGGGGACGGTCTGCCAGTTATGCCATAACGCATTATCTGTGCCACGTACGAATACTTCCAATCTGCCGTCTGAGTTAATGTGAACGGCGGGTTTGCTGGTCGCTCCTTCATTCAGTGAGTGCCAGCCAGACCAGGAAGATCCGGTATTAGGTACCGTTTGCCAGTTGTGCCACACAGCATTGTTGGTGCCTACACCGAAAACCTCAAGCCGACCATCGGCGTTATTTGCCGCCGAGATAACGCCGGATAACGCGGTCCAAGAGATTTCATTGGATATTTCTATTTCGTCTGAAATAGATGATTTGGTATTATCTGGCCCTGATGTATTAATAGATTCTTTTTTCATAATATATATCCTCTTTAGGTATCATTTTTTAGACTCACTAAATAGTCATTTAATAAACAGTGTATTTAATTTCACATTAATACTTCCGATTGCATTCTGTGTATTTTTATTCATAAAATGAATAAATGATATTTTATTTTGTGTTAAACTTTAATTATTAATTTATTGGGTTTAATTTTATATTATGGATGTCTATGTTTTGGATATGTATTTTCAAATACGAACATCTAAAAAACATTAATTATATATAAACTGTTTTCTTATTTTAAAGTTTTCTTTGCTTTCTATTTTAAGTCTGTTTTTTTACGGTTATATTTGTTTTTTTATTCAAAATATCTGATGATCGTTATTAAAGTACAAAATTCGTCATCTGGCTATTGGATTAATTCCAGCACATTAGGTAATACTGGCCTGATGCAGAGTAGTGAATGTTTTCTCTAATGCATCAGGCCGGAAAGTTGTGCTCGCTTTGTGCGAAGCTAGATTATTTGATTGCTCAAGTGCTGATTAAGGAGCCATTAAGGGATAACCAAGGGGACCACGATGGTGATGTGGTTTGCCTGATATTCCAGAGTGCATGATCGGAGCCAAGTACAAAAACTTCCAGCAGGCCATCGGCGTCTTGCGCCACAGTTGGTGCGCTGATGATATTGCCGTTCAATGAGGCCCAGCTCGACCACGGGCCGGAATGAGAAACAGTTTGCCAGATGTGCCAGAGTGCGTTATCGGCACCGCATACAAAGACTTCTAGCCGGTTGTCCCAATTCCTCGCTACAGTTGGTGCGCTGATGATATTGCCGTTCAACGAGACCCAGCCTGACCACGGACCGGAATGGGGAACAGTTTGCCAATTGTGCCAAAGTGCGTTATCGGAACCACGCACAAAGACTTCCAGTCGACCATCAACGGTGCCAATAACCGCAGGGTCGCTACTAATTGAGCCGTTGAGTGACTCCCAATTTGACCACAGGTTGGAATCAGGGGCGGTTTGAGAGATGTGCCAAAGTGCGTTATCGGAGCCACGTACAAAGACTTCAAGCCGACCGTCGGAGTTGATATGGACGGCTGGGTTGCCGATGATGTTGCCATTCAAAGATTGCCAGCTTGACCACGGATTGGAATGAGCGGCAGTTTGAGAGAGGTGCCAAAGTGCATTATCGGAGCCACGTACAAAGACTTCGAGTCGACCATCGGTGTTGACATAGACCGCTGGGTTACTAGCAATTGAACCCCCTAAAGATTGCCAGCCTGACCAACCGAGATTGGGAGCAATCTGCCAGTTATGCCATAACGCATTATCGGAGCCACGGACGAATACTTCCAATCGATCGTCTGTATTGACATAAACGGCGGGTTTGCTGGTCACGTTGCCATTAAGTGAGAGCCAGCCGGACCAGGGAGAGTTTGAGTATGGTGTTAATTGCCAATTGTGCCACACAGCATGGTCAGAACCTACACCGAAAACTTCGAGTCGACCGTCGGAGGTGTTTGCCACTGAGACAATTTCAGACAACCCGGTTGCAGTGCTCTCGATTTCTACCTCATCTTTTTTAACATATGATTCGGTATTATCTGGATTTGATGTATTAATAGATTCTTGTTGCATATATGTATCCTCGTTAGAAATAATTTCTTTTGCTCACTAAATAGTTATTTAATAAGTGAGATATTTAATTCTGTGAATTAATATTCTCACTTTTATTTTTAGAGAAATAATGAATGTTCTATTTGATACTGGTTTATGAACAGGAAAGTGTCAAATAAATATGATATTACATTATAAAACTACCTGTGTTTATATATTCACATGCATTTATTCAAAAATAATAAATTATAGATGAAATGTTTTCCTATTTTAAAATGTATTTTTATCATAATTGTTCTAGTTTTATTATAATTATCTGATAACCAAGCGGTTACTTTGTTAGAGATTACTTTCTAGATAATTCAATTAAAAGTCTATTTCAGATGGATAAAACTATATGTTTATCGTTAATAAAATACGAGAATGTCAGGTTTACATATCGAATATTGGGATAACACCAGAAAATTGAAGTATTGCTGGCCTGATGCAGAGTAGTGAATGCTTTCTCTAATGCACCGGGCCAGAAAATTACGTATATGTTGTTCGAATTTGGCTCCTTTCAGATTATTTGATTGCTGAGGCGTCGATTAATGTTCCCCCTAGGGAGGCCCAAGAGGACCATGATGATGGACTCGTCCTCTTGATGTTCCAGAGTGCGTTATCGGTGGCGCGTACAAAGACTTCAATATAGCCATTAGCGTTTTCCACGACATCTGGGCCGCTGGAAAGTCCACCACCCAATGAGCCCCAGTTGGACCATGAACCGGAATGGGTATCATTTTGCCAGATGTGCCAGAGTGCGTTATCGATGGCACGTGCAAAGACGACAAGCCGATTGTCGAAGTATTTTATTACCGCTGGTGCGCTGGTGATAGTACCACCCAATGAGGCCCAATTAGACCACTGACTAGAATTGGGGGCCGTTTGCCAGATATGCCAGAGTGCATTATCGACAGCACGCACAAAAACCTCTAGTCGGCCATCGACAGTGCGGGCTACCACTGGGTCACTGGAGAGAACGCCACCCAAAGAGTGCCAGCCTGACCAATAACCGGAATGGGGAGCGGTTTGCCAGATGTGCCAAAGTGCGTTATCGGCCCCGCGGGCAAAGACTTCAAGCCGACCATCGGCATTGATATGGACGGCTGGGTTACTGGTGATCACGTGGCCCAGAGAATACCAGCTTGACCACGGATTAGAGTGGGGAGCGGTTTGCCAAATGTGCCAGAGTGTATTATCGAGGCCGCGGGCGAAGACCTCAAGCCGACCATCGGCGTTGATATATACCGCAGGGTTACTGGTGAGCGCTCCGCCTAAAGATTGCCAGCCTGACCAACTAGCGTTGGGTGTGGTTTGCCAGTTATGCCATAACGCGTTATCTGAGCCACGTACGAATACTTCTAATCGACCGTCTGAATTGAGATAAGCGGCGGGTTTGCTGGTCACACTTCCACCGAGTGAGCTCCAGCCGGTCCAGGAAGCGCCTGTATGTGTCGTTTGCCCATTGCGCCACACTGCATTATCGCCACCTACACCGAAAACCTCGATCCGACCATCAGAGGTGTTCGCCACTGAGACAATGCCAGACGCCGCGATGGTAGGGTTTTCGATTTCAACCTCATTTGCATCAGATGATTCGGTATTATCTGGATTTGATGTTTTAATCGGTTCTTTTTTCATATATATATCCTCGTTAAAAATAATTTTTTAGATTAACCAAAAAGTCATTTAATAATTAATGTCTTAATTCTTTAAAATTAATCTTTTCATTTATGTTCTTATTTTTCTTAAAAAATAATGGCTAATAAATAACTTTTCAAAATAGTAGAACACTTGGAGGGAACTCAGTCCAATTTTTGCAATCTGATCAATTGTAGATAATCCCAAACCACTAAACGGACTGAGTTATGCCTATCATAGCACCTATACCCCGCAATGAACGACGCCAGATGAAAAAAATTATCCAGAACACCCGAGATAAAGATTATGCTCGCAGGCTCATGGCCATATTGATGCTGCATCGAGGCGAGTCTGTCTCTCTGGTCGCCAAAACCCTTTGCGCCAGTCGTTCTTCTGTCTATCGCTGGATAAACTGGTTGACTTTATATGGTCTGGAAGGACTCAAAAGCCTGCCTGTGGGCAGACCCGCTGTCTGGAATTTAATCCCGCTTTATCCTTTACTGTCTTTTTTATTGCAATATTCTCCCCAGCAATTGGGCTGCCTGCGTTCTCGCTGGAGTCTTGAGTTTTTTATAATTAAAATCAATGAATTATTAAACATAAAATTATCCATCAGTACCTTCTATCGTTACTTACATAAAATGGGTATCGTGTGGCGAAGGGCAGCCCCGACGCTTAAATTACCCGATCCCGAGTACCATGAAAAAATGGCGAAAATTACCGAGGCATTGTCAACGTGTTCAGAAAAACATCCCGTTTTTTATGAAGATGAAGTCGACATCGAGCTGAATCCAAAAATCGGGGCTGACTGGTATTTAAAAGGGCAACAGAAACGTATAGTGACACCAGGAAAAAACCAAAAACATTATTTTGCAGGTTGCCTGAATGTTCAAACGGGAAAAGTGACTTATGCTGACGGGTTAAATAAGAATTCTCAGTTATTTATCAATGTATTGGAAGAACTTGAACGCCAGTATTGTCATGCTGAAACCCTCACTTTGATTTTGGATAATTACAGTATCCATAAAAGCCGACGGGTCAGAGATTGGCTGGCTTGTCATCCTAAATTTAATCTGTTGTTTTTACCTGTTTATTCACCCTGGCTGAATAAAATTGAGCGTCTGTGGCAATCCTTACATGAAACGGTGACACGAAATCATGGCTGTCAGTATATGTGGCAATTGCTTGAGAAAGTGAAAACGTTTTTAAATTCATGTCCCTACAGGAATAGCAGAGAATAAAAAGAGTGAGTGTATTATAATTATGAAAAGTTATTTATTTTATTTGAAATTAATTTATGAAATTAATTTATGAAATTAAGTTATCGATAAGGTATGATTGTATATTATAAATCTCTATAGGCTGATATATATTTTTACATACAATCATTTAAAAACAATTAATTACATGTAAACTATTTCATTATTTTAAAGTTTCATTTAATTTCTATTTTAAATATATTTTGAAAGTTGCATTAATTCCAGAAAAATAAGGGAAAATAATTTATATCGCTTTCATCCTCGCCCTTTTACCAGAAAGTGGCATATCATGGATATGCCACCAGCTTAACGAATGAATTTAAAAATAAGTTGTGATACCGGCACGAAACGTTCTGCCCGGTGAAGGGATATAGCCGAGGCTAAGAGGTTGGATATAATATTTGTCGAACACATTATCCACACCGAGCTCAAATTCGACATGCTTATTTATACGGGCAGTCAGAGAGATATCGGCTACAGTTGCAGGCCGCCAAATAATGGGTGCCAACAGAGGAGCAGAACCGCGTCTTGGTTTTCCTGCTGGTACAGATCTTTGTCCATAATGGGAAACTCTGGCGTTGACAGATACATTGTCATTTAAAAATCGCTGTGTCAGATCGAGTGATACCGCATATTTAGGCGGAATATGATTAGTTGCATAATCCGAAGGGAGACTACGTGCGATGCACCCGTCATTTTCCGTACAGAATTTGACTTTTGTGTAGTAATTCATCGATAAACGCGCATCAAAGTGATCGCTATGGTAAACACTTGCCAATTCCAATCCGGCAAATTTAGCCTCTTTAATATTACTGATGTACATACTCCAGTAATCATCCATCCATGACCGGCTGATATAGTCCTTCACCCGGTTATCAAAGTAGGATATTGCGATATCGAAGCTATCATTTTGAGCAATGATATCCGGGAAGCGTGATGTCAGCCCGACTTCGATATTTTTTGAAATTTCAGGTTTTATATGATCGTCTACATTCATCATGTAGCCACGAATACCTTCAACCATTGATGGAAAACGTGGGGCGTAGGCATATTTGGCATGCAGTGCTGTTTCATGATTAAGTTCAAGCTTAGTGCCTACCCAATAGCCATGAGCATGGTCTCGCTTATTGTTGACTTTCCCAGAAGTGAGTTGTGGTAACCAAGAGCTACCCGGACGAGCTGGACTGTCATCTTCGATCTGATAGGATTTGTAATCCCATCCGCCCATTAGGGTCAGGCGGTCGGCAAGCATATAGTTCCCGCTCAGGAAAAAATGGCCTTCTTTACGTTCTCCTTCCCGATTAACGGCATATTTCCATTTACCTGCGCTTGGGCCAGTGCGTTCACGAATAAAGCTGGCACCGTAGTTCAACTCAATATCTTGCATTGAAAGATCAAATAATGAGGTGTTGCTCAAATTCACCCCGACTGTGCGCATGAATTTTTTATCACCGAGGGTATTATTTGCGGTTCGAGGGCGATCGTTAACCCGTGTTTGCCATACTCCGATATCCAAATTAATCCAGGGATTTGACGCAGGTTCCCATTTATAGTTGAGGCTGTGCCTGTTCATGTTGAGCCGTGTCAGTGGCCCCTGTTCCAAGATCATAAATGTTTGGCTCAGGTTTGCCATATCCGCGACATAGGATTCCCCGTAGAGATTTTGGTAATGGCTAATGATAGCCGAGATTTCATGACCATCGCCAAAACGAACTTTTCCTTTACCCAGTAATGACTGGCTATCTTCGGAAGTGTTAGGTACGGCATCTCCCATTGCGTACAGCGAATAACCGGCCATCTGTTCACTGAATTGTGGAATGCGGCAATCTTGTGGATCACTCTCACACAAATAGCCTGGCATGCCACGCTCCTTAGCGCCCGGTCCGTGTTTGCCAGAGTGGTAATTACCCCGCTTGCGCTGAGAAACACCAAACAGCAATTCATAGGAAGGTTCGGCAATCGCGAAAACAATACTCCCGGTGCGATTTTTAGCATCGAAAAGAGAGGTTTTTGATGGGGAAGGCCAGTCATTGCGTTGATAATCGTCAGGATTAGAATGGTTGTTCAACAGACTTCCTTTCAGGCGCACTCCTGCCTTTTGTCCATCGAGGAGGATATCACTGGCTTCAATGGTTTTTATCTCCACCGTTCCCCCAATAGCTCCCATACCGCCTTTTCCTGTCGGGCCTTTACTGATATCTACCCGGCCAATGAAATCGGGATCGATAAAGGAACGGTTGGAGACACCCTGATAGCCGCGGTAAAGCGCGGTCTGGTTAGATGCGCCATCAACAGTGGTTAGGACTCGGCCTTGTCCTTGCAAGCCTCGGATATTCACATCCAGGCTGCCTGAACTACGCGCTTCGCCGGATAATACCCCCGGTGTGATTTTGAAAATATCAACGGGGTGGATCACGCCGAATTTTTCGATATCTTTGCCTTTGATGGTGGTACTGCCGAACCGCAATGGTTCATTACCTGAATACCCGCGATTGCCAGCTACCGTAAGAGGATTTAGTACGATTACACCTTTGTTGGTCATCTTCTTTGTCATTTTTACTAGCGTGTAGCTGCCATCGGTACGTTGGGACAGTTGTAAATGACTGCCTGTGAGCAGTTGTACTAAACCTTGATGAGCGCTGAAACTACCGTTTAATGAAGGTGCTGTGAGTCCGTTGGTTAAATTCGGATCGAAGGAGAGCGCTGTCCCGGTTTGAGCCGCAAAGTGGGACAACGAATTGCCTAATGAACCTGGTGGAATATGAACGGAATAGAGTGTATCTGCTGGTGTGGTGGCGTAAAGGGAACGAGTCGGTAGCAGTATTAATGGTAATAACAGTGCGACTAAAGACTTTTTCTGCCAACGTGGTTGTGAATCTTGGCAGTCAACAGGATATGGCATAGTAAGTTTTTGATATAGCATAGTAAGTTCTCCATAACTTTTTCAGCTTCTTTTATTTCTATGCCGTATGAGATTGAAAAAAGTGTCAGTAAAAATGATTATTTTTATTAACTGGGTGAGGTGAGTGTAATCCAATAGCGGGTCAGGCGGCGTATTGAGAGCGGATAGGTTTGTAATAGCATATGCAGTGCCAGATCCGTATCCCGTAGGGGAAAAGCACCAGAAACCCGCAGATGAGCTACTGCATCATCGCAACGGATGATGCCGGAACGATAGCGATTCAGTTCAGTAACCACCGTTGCCAGCGGCAAGTTATCGGCTACCATCATGCCTTGTAACCAGCTTAGAGATGTTATTGAACGGGTATGTTGTGGGGCAACGGTAAATTGAGTGAAATGGGTTGCTTCTCCAGCATGCAGTATGTGTGGTAAACCGTTATCTGGCGTAATGCGAACCGCTCCTTCTACTATTTCCACCTGAGCGTGTGAGGCTTGTTGGCGGACGCTGAATTTTGTGCCCAATGCCACAATAACGCCTTGTTTGGTTTGTACTTTAAATGGGCGAGCTGGATGGCGGTTATCTTTATGGGTTTCAATATAGATTTCCCCTAGCTTTAGACTAATAAGCCGTTGGGTATCATCATAATGAACATCTGTTGAGCTTTGTGTATTTAAAGTGAGTTGGCTGTTATCCGGTAATGACCAGTGCTGGATTTGCCCCGTTTGGGTGTGATAATCGCCAGTGAGAAGCTGAAATTGATCAGATCGCCAAAAGAGTGATGATGCGCCAGCCGGTATTAACAACATAAGTGTAAGCTTTCTGATGGCTTCTCGACGGGAAAGGGGCTGTTTGTTATTTAACAGAGGTGAGGCGATATGCGGTGGTAAATGGTGTAACCGTGCTAACAGACACTGTGCGTGTTCCCAGGCTTGAGCATGTTCTGGACTTTGTGCACACCAGGCAGCGCAGGCATTCCGATCAGCTTCGCTGGCATGGCTATCATGTAAAATGGTCAACCATTCTGCGGCTTCGGCAAGTATCTTTTCAGAAGGTGTACTTGATAAAGACGATGTATCAGAGGAAGCCATACCAAGCCCTCTTATGCCATCGCTATCAGGCATTGATAAAAGCCTTGTTTCATATAACGTTTTACTGTGGACAGCGAAATATTCATCTGATTTGCAATATCTTCGTATTTCATGCCTTCTATCTGGGAAAGTAAAAAGACCGTTTGCACTGGCGTGGGGAGTTGGCTGAGCATAATATCAATTTCCTGAAGTGTTTCGAGGATGATAAGTTTTTGCTCTGGTGCGGGAATAAGCGGTTCAGGCAGACTGACGAGTAAATCCAGATAAGACTGTTCAAGTGAGCGGCGACGATACCAGTTAACCATCAACCCCTTAGCAATGGTGACAATGTAGGCACGGGGTTCATTAAGTTGCTGTGGTAAAGGTGAACGAAGTAATTTAACAAAAGTATCTTGAGTCAGGTCTGCGGCAGTTTCATCGCAGTTAAGGCGATGCTTAAGCCAACGAAATAACCAATCATGATTGTGGACGTACATCCACTGGATCTGTTGAGTGTCTAAAACATTAACGGTCATTTTCATGCTATGCTATCAATGTAAATGCAAATCATTATCACTTTTGGTATGTTACAGGTAATTGCTTTCCGTTACCAATAAATAATGGATACGAACCCGCTGATCAAATGCATTTTTATTTACTATAAATAAAATTAATGAATTAATTTGTCGTTTTGATCATGATTGACAGGGCTAAATTATAAGGATTTTAAACAGAGATCGAGAATTTAAACTAAACATTCCTTTATAGTGCTATAGAATATGAGTAGTACTTCAAGGAAATTAAAATGACGATTAAGGCGTTAATGACGTATATTTTAAGGTTAAATCAATGGAGAAACTGATTATTATTTATGGTCTATACCCTATGGATTTCAAGATGCATCGCGACGGCAAAGGAGTGAATCCCCGGGAGCATAGGTAACTATGTGACCGGGGTGAGCGAGTGCAACCAACAAAGAAGCAACTTGAAAGATAACGGGTATAATTGATTTGATCTCTTGTTCATCCTCTATTGAGTTTTACTGTTAGCCGAGTATTTAAGGTGTTGAGAATATCTGAATAGTTATTTTTTTTAATAGTTTCAAATTGAATTTAATATTAAAAATATTTTCACAAGGGAAAATTTTAAATCATTTTAGATTTAGGGGTATACCCAATAGATTTCAAGATGCATCGCGACGGAAAGGGAGCGAATCCCCGAGAGCATAGATAACTATGTGACCGGGGTGAGAGAGTGCAGCCAACAAAGGGGCAACTTGAAAGATGACGGATATAAAGTAATATAATGTTGGGTTTATTGATGAGTGCCTAATATATCATGCAATTATCTTTTAATATTGATGTAATGTAGGCAGTTGGAATAATAAATTTGACATTCAAAAATAGCAAAATTCAGATATATAGCTATAATAGATGGTTATATATACGATAATTACAGTGGTTAATATATTAAAAGCTTAAGTGAACGAGGAATAAAATGGAAGGTACTTTAATTATTTGTGTTGATTCGATTCTGAGATTTCGTTCAGATTACGATACGACAATCGCTGTGCCGATGTTATCAGTTCAGGAACAGTTAGGTAAAAATGATCCGTTCTTTTTCTTGAAATATTTCAGAAATAAGGTCCTAATAGAAAAAGGAGTAACAATATCAAATATATTTCTCGCGATAGAACCGTGGCAGGCTATGCTAAGCACTTGGTTGGAAATTGATATTTCTGCTTACATTGCAGAGATTAGAAAGCCTTCTCAAGAAGAACCGATATTTGATTGGATCAGCATTCAGAGAATCACGTCGGTTCATCGGGTATATCAGCGAAAAGATATGAAAGATAATGAAAAACTGTCTGAATATTTTAATCGTGAACATACGCCGACAAAATATTTTAATATTGAATCAGTTTGTATGGCATCGGGTTATAGGAAAGGCGATAAAGAGCATTACAGTATCAGTGAATATATCCATGAAATTAAAAATATTCCAGTCATTGCCAGTGACAGGCAAATATTAATTGGCTATGATGATAATAATACGGATATTTTGAATGATAAATGTTTTGGTATATATGATAATAGAAATATCAAATATATACAGGGAACAACCTCGTTTGCGTTTTATGAATTGATGGAAGCTATTTTTAATGATGGCTTATTCTACAATTCACCGCAAACAGCTTGTCATAGCTTAGAAATGATAAAAGAGATGTTGGAAATTATAGATCGCGGAAATATGAATCACGAAAAGGATAATAAAGAATGTATTCTTCAACAAGAAAATAATAGTGGGAATATTAATGGAGGTAATAATGACAGAGAATTAAATGTTGAGTTTTATGATGGTGCTTTTGATCCGCTAATAGAACATATAGAAACAGAGAGGGAGTATTGGAATTATATAAAATTATTATGTCATTCGTATGGTCATTTGCCAGTAAGAATTGGTACGATTAATGAGGCTAAAGTTCCTGAATATCGCTTCTATAACAATATTATAGATGATGAAAGTTAGCTTTTATGGATGAGCTATATTTCATCATCAAGTATTAAAGTGCCAATAGATATTATATTTTGTTGGTTAAGTTGTTTATTTTACTTTTTATTTTGATTTCTTGGGTTTTTCATATCTGTGACCAAGTGGCATTGAATGATGAAATTTACGTTTTAGGGGATGGAAGCGATGCTTTAGTGTTTTACTTTTTCATGTATTGTGTTGGCGAAAATATGAAGTAATGGAAGTAAATATGTGTGGTGATATATATCTTATAAAGTATAATTTCTTAGAAAATACGCGTTACCTTTTGACGGAGGTTTGAAAATATTTTAACTGTCATCAATCTGGGTGTATACCCTATGGATTTCAAGATGGATCGCGACGGCAAGGGAGCGAATCCCCGGGAGCATAGATAACGATGTGACCGGGGTGAGAGAGTACAGCCAACAAAGAGGCAACTTGAAGGATAACGGGTATATAGCGTTTTAACATCGTGTTTAATAGGAAGGTAATAATGCCGAAATTAATTTATTACGTCGCTACGACAATAGATGGTTATATTGCTAATAAAAACAATGGGCTGGATTGGTTATATGAATTTGTGCTTGGGGATGATGCAACACCTTATGATGATTTTTATCGAGGTATTGGTGCTGTGATTATGGGAGCACAAACATACGAATGGATAATGACAAATTCACCGGATGATTGGCCATACAAAAATGTTCCGGCCTTCGTTCTTTCTCATAGGGCGCTGTCAACGCCTGAAGGGTTGAATATCATCATAACCAATGAAACAGTAAGAGTTATTGCTGCCAAGGCGAAGAAAATGGCTAATGGTAAAGATGTCTGGTTAGTTGGGGGAGGTAAAACCGCTGCGTATTTTGCTGAGGCTGGTGAATTACAACAAATATTCTTAACCACGATTCCGGTATTTTTAGGTGCGGGCATTGAGGTTTTTCCTGTGAGTGAAAAAGTCCATGTCATACCTAAGACGCAACGTTTTTTACGTAGCGGCGCTATTGAAAGTTTGCTGGATGTTGATGCTCCTACCCCTACCCCGTAAATAAGATTGCTGCTGTCATGTTCATCTGTCCTGTTTTTAGCTAAACAGGTTCAACACTACAGTCAAATGGATTGCCCACATTAATTGCGCCATAATCGCGCCATATTAGTGGCACAAAAGTGGCGCGATTATCTGAATTGCGCCATAATCGCGCCATGTTCTTACTGGGATCTGTTGTTCGCCATGAGTTTAATGACTGATATTTATGAAACTTTGTGTATTGCATCACAACCTATGTCTGTTTCGGATTTATTGGTGGAGCATCCCTCCGTTCCTAGAAGGACTGTTCAACGTTGGCTGGGGCGACTTGTTGAAAATAAGAAAGTACAGATATTGGGTGAAGGTCGAAATCGCCGCTATGTTATCGCTACGGAGGAAACATCAGATTCAGTAGCGGATAGATCGGATAATTTCCCGAGCTATATTCCACTGTCTGAAGATAGCCAGGATATTCTTCGTTATATTGATCAACCCATCAAAGCGAGGACGCCTGTCGGTTATCAGCGAGAGTTTCTGGAATCATATGAGCCGAATGTCACTTATTATCTGTCGGTTCCAATTCGTAATCAGCTTTGGCGAATTGGAGATACGAAACAAATCTCACAGCCAGCGGGAACCTATGGTAGAGCTATCTTGGATCGTTTGCTCATTGATTTATCGTGGGCTTCAAGTTATTTGGAAGGAAACACTTACAGTCGATTGGATACGGTGAAGTTGATTGAATATGGAAAAATTGCGGTAGGAAAAAACGCGATTGAAACTCAAATGATCCTAAACCATAAAGCCGCTATTGAATTACTTGTCGATGGTATTGAGGAACTTGATTTTAATCGATATACCGTTCTCAATTTACACAGTACATTATCTGAAAATTTATTATCTAATCCTGTCTATGAAGGACGTATCCGTCAACATCAAGTTGAAATAGGAAAAAGTGTTTTCAGACCTTTATCGGGTGAGGCCCATATCAGTGAAATTTTGGATTCGTTGCTCGGGAAAGCACGAGCTATATCAGATCCATTTGAGCAATCCTTTTTTATGATGATCCATTTGCCGTATTTACAGCCTTTTGCTGATGTCAATAAACGAACTTCCCGCCTGGCAGCTAATTTACCGTTGATTCGTTCAAATCTATGTCCGTTAACTTTTGTCGATGTACCGGAAGAGGCATATAGCCGTGCAATGCTTGGTATTTATGAAATGACCCGAGTTGAATTACTACGAGATCTTTATCTATGGGCTTATGAGCGTTCTGCCCGAGAATATTTGGCTGTCACGCAGGGAATAACCACACCAGATCCGTTAAGATTACAATATCGAAATGTGATTAAGCAGATCGTTTATCGGGTAGTTGCCACGCCAGAGATGGATTCAATTGACGTGATAGATAAATTAATTTCTGATGAATTAAGTCAATCTGAACGTGACACGTTAAAGGCATTAGTTATTGAGGAATTACGGCGATTACATGAAGGTGTGTTGGCAAGGTATGGTCTCCGACCTTTGCAATTTGAAAAATGGAAGCGAAAACACCGATAGTCTTTGTATTGACGCTATTGAATGGCTGCATGGTCATAAAAAATTTCCGGATTAATTACGTCATTATCTTAGATAAGCGATTAATTAGCTCTTTTGTTATGCCGCCGCATTAGGGATTAAACCTATGCAGATAAGAATTAAAAGCGATTTGTGGAATAATTGTAATTGACATCGCTAAACACCCATCAGTACTTTCATCTTACCTTGGCCTGACATCATATACGCAGGGTTATCAGTGTAAATGAACCTTTGGTAAAACGGGTATGGACCTTACATGTAATTATCTTTATTTATCATATAGATGAGTATAGGTTGGCTACCCGGTCAAACGGTTCCTTGGCACTACGATGTTACTTTAATTCTGGCTTAATGCTCAGAGATAGGCCAAAAATTCGTCTGTTTAGATAGTGAGTTTTTATACAGAATTATCCTAAAAAAACAGAAACTAGTATTTTTATGATCTAAATTTTCGCATTATGTTCTAAAAATAGGTAAAAGAGATGTTCAAGTAAGGATTTTAGATGGAAATGCCAATTTATTTTCAATACTGGGGTAAGGCGAAGCGAGTCTTAGAGATTGATAGTGCCGATTATCATCTACTTCCTTACCATTGTTTAGATGTTGCTGCGGTAGGAATGCAGTTACTCTCTTTAGAAAGATCGTTAACTAGAGATCTTGCTAGCTTTTTAGCGTTATCTACGCAGCAGTTACGAAGCATGGTCTCTTTTATATTGGCTTTGCACGATATTGGTAAATTTGCCTCTGCTTTTCAAAAATTACTTCCCGGTTTGGCAGTCGGTCTGCATCGACCAGATTGCCCCAAAGAGTATGATGGCCGTTATTTTTGTCATGATCGTATAGGGTTGTATTTCTGGGAAAATATCAAAGCAGAGTTACTTAATAGACTCGTTAATATTGAAGGTGCTGAGCACAGAGAACAGCGAGAGATGTTTGATACCTTAATGGTATTCATTGATTGTGTATTAGGACATCACGGCCGGCCAATTGATAAAACAGGCTATAGAGCGATTAAACATTTTACTGAACCTCATAATTTTAATGCTGCCGCCCTCTTTGCACATCATTTGGTTGAATTATTTCAACCTGAGTTTCCCATTGAAAAATTACAATCCAAAGAGTGGCGAAGGCGACTGGAACAAGTGAGCTGGCAGTTTGCTGGTATTGCAATATTGGCGGATTGGATTGGTTCTGATAGCCATTATTTTACGTATCAATCTAAACCTATGCCGTTAACAGATTATTGGAAACATGCTCAAGCAATGGCAAAAAAAGCGGTTATGGCGATAAATTTAGGGAGACCGCCGGTAGTCAAGCCGTTTATTTCTATTCAGGAATATTACGGTTTTGCTGCAACACCATTGCAACAGTGGGCCGAATCAATACCTGTAGATGATTCTCCTCAGCTATTTATTTTAGAAGATGTTACTGGAGCGGGTAAAACAGAAGCGGCGCTTGCTCTTACACATCGTTTGATGCAGGCAAAAGCCGCTGATGGTTTTTATTTCGGTTTGCCTACAATAGCGTCTTCTAATGCAATATTTAGCCGGATTGCTCAACATTACCAGCAAATGCTCTTGACAGAGGATGACAGTAAACCAAATATCGTTTTAGCTCATGGTACGTGGGGGATGAATAATCAATTTCATGAACCCGTTTTAGCGTTAGGTCATCCAGATAGAAACGATGGTAAAACAGATATCGCTGCTTCAGCGCAGTGTAATCAATGGTTAGCTGACCCACGTAAGCAGGCACTGTTAGCGCCTGCCGGAATCGGAGCGATTGATCAGGCTTTATTGGCTGTATTACCAAGGCGCTATCAATCATTAAGATTATTTGGGCTTAATCGTAAAGTATTAATCGTTGATGAGGTTCATGCGGCTGATGAATTTATGTTTAATTTACTGGAAAATTTATTAGCGCTGCATCTTTATCAGGGCGGTTCAGCTGTTTTATTGACAGCAACATTGACCTTTAAACAGCGTCAACGTTTAACGGATATTTGGCTAAATGTTGGCGGGTTGAGTTCTCAATTATTGCAAAAAAATGATTTTCCTTTAGCAACCAAAATAAGTTTAAATGCCATATTGCCCGTTATTGAACAACCGTTATCAAGCCGAAAAGATGTTAGCCGGGAAATCAAAGTTGATTTCTTAAATAGCGTTGGCAGTTGTGTTGAAAAGGTATTAGCCGCCATTGTACAAGGGCAATGTGTCGTTTGGATACGAAATACAGTAGATGATGCTATTGAGGCTTATCAGACACTGCGAAGTTTACTTACTGAACCTGAGCGTTGTCTGTTATTTCATAGCCAGTTTATATTGCAACACCGAAAAGAGATTGAAGATCATGTATTGACTATTTTTGATAAAAATAGTCATGGTGAATTGCGGCGGGGCAAAGCATTAATTACCACACAGATATTCCAGGCGAGTTTAGATACTGATGCCGATGTCATGATTTCAGATCTTTGCCCTATTGATGATCTCATTCAGCGAGCCGGGCGCTTGCATCGCCATACTCGCGATAGTGATGGTATTTATCGATGGGGTATTAAAGATTCACGTCCTACACCCATATTGTTTATCCATGCGCCTGAATGGCGGGAGCAACCTGGATCAGATTGGCTAAGCCATAATTTTCGTAACACACAATATGTTTATCGCTCGCCTGTACGTTTGTGGTTAACCATGCGCATATTGAGAAAACTGGGTGCTATACGTATGCCTGCGGAAACACGCCAATTAATTGATGCGGTTTATGGTCATGCTTATGAGCAAGCACCGGAAGTGTTAAAGTATCAAGAGAATGAATTAATTGATGAGGAGCGAAGTCAGGCAGCTAAAGCTAAGTCTTATTGGTTACAGTGGCAATTATATGGTTATTGTGATCGAAGTGCTGATCATTGGTATGAGGATGATTCAGATATTAATGCTCGCTACAGTGATATTGAAACTGTTGAGGTATTATTATTGAAAAAAGGGGATTCAGGACAACTTGTACCTTGGGTAAATTCAGCCGAATTTTCAGTGTCACTGAGTACGATTAAATTATCCAGAAATAAGTATGCGGATAAATTAGCCCCAATTCCAACAAAATTAATACCTGCTCTCAATGCATTGCAACAGAGATATTACCAAGTTAGATATTTGCAACCTTGGTTGCCAGATCAAGATCCGAATTTTACTTATTCTTCAACAATAGGCTTTTGTGAAAGATAAAAGCAGGAGGTGTTATGAACTTAGTTCAGGACCCGTGGTTGCCCTTTCGGTTGCGTGATGGCAGTGAAAAAGTACTGCCCATTAATGCGATATGTGATCATGATGTTATGGACTTTGCTTTACCGCGAGCTGATTTTCAAGGAGCAGCTTGCCAATTTGCCATTGGTTTATTACAAACCGTTTTTGCGCCGGAAGATAAATATCAATGGCATGCTCTCTATGAAACATCACCTGATAAGAAGGTATTACAACAAAATTTTAATAAAGTGATACATGCTTTTAATGTTACCGGTATAGGGCCTCTTTTTATGCAGGATTTTGATCCGCTGCAAACAGTAAAATCAACCACTGTAGCTGGATTGTTAATTGAAGCACCGGGAGCGAATGGTTTAAGACTGAATACGGATCATTTCATTAAACGTGGCATCGGAGATGTGATGTCTCTTGAAATGGCGACTTTGGCACTGTTTACCTTACAAATTAATGCACCGTCAGGAGGGGTGGGACATCGAGTCGGATTACGAGGTGGGGGACCATTAACCACGTTAGTGGTGCCGCAACAAACCGATGCCACATTATGGCAAAAACTGTGGTTAAACGTTATTAGTCGAAGTGAATGGCATTATTCAGAACCTGATTTAACCAGTGCTCAGGTTTTTCCCTGGTTAGCGCCAACAAAAGTGAGTGTTAATGAAGGGACAGAAATTCATGCTACGGATGTGCATCCCTTACATATGTATTGGGCAATGCCGAGACGTATACGTCTTATAGTGGAAAAGGGTGAGAATATTTGCAAAATTTCAGGTAAATATTCTGAGTTCACTGTCTCTGAATATCGGGCACAAAACTATGGCGGCAATTATACCGGTAATTGGAGCCATCCGTTAACGCCCTATAAATGGGATCCTAAAAAACTAACACCACCCTTATCGATTAAAGGCCAACCGGGAGGGGTGACATATAAAATTTGGGATGCTTTAGTCTTTACCAGCCATGAGAGTGGACAGCGTTGTGCGCCGGTTGTAAGCCATTTTTACTCTTTATGTTGTCATTTTGCTGAACTCCGAAGGGTAATGCCTCGTCTGTGGGTGTTTGGCTACGATATGGATAATATGAAAGCACGTTGTTGGTATTCTGTCACTGTGCCGTTGTTTTTTGTCTTATTTGAACAACAGGAAAAGATTCTATATCAAGTCAAAGAGCTACAAAAGCTGGCAATCAATATGATTTGGCTATGCCGGAATCAAATAAAAGCGGCTTGGTTTGAAAAGCCCGTTGATGTGAAAGGAGACACTTCCTTTATTGACCTGACTTTTTGGCAACAAAGTGAATCGCTATTTTTTTCTGTGGTGCATCAACTTATCGATAATGCAAATTCCGATGCGCCGTTTCTGACACCAGAACAGGCCAAACATTGGCTCAATACCTTGCGTTATCTCTGTAGAGATTTATTTGATGAATATGTTGCTTTATCTGAATTAGGAAATGAGCGTTCAATAGCGAAACGTATGAAAGCGCGTCAGCAGTTAATTATCGGGTTATATGGACAAAAAGCGTTAAAAGAGATCAAAACATTTATCACTAATCATCATATTCACTCCGGGAAAGAGGAGGTGTAATGGACAGTAAGAGTGAAATCATATTATTGCATTGGTGGCAAAGTATGTTTATGTCACCAAAACAGCTAAAAGAGAAAGGTATTATTCCAGCCCCTTCTACTTATAGAGCTCAGTTAAAGCGCTGTGACAGTGTTGAGATGGCTATGTTAACTGAAGGCTTTCGGGCTTTATGGCTCAGCTTACCTGATGAAATTAGTTTGTCGGATAATCCGATAAAATTGGAATATTGGGCCACGATGGCGGTGGCATTAGTTCATGTTAAAAACAACAGTGATATCAAATTGGCGGTAGCGGCGGGTAAGAAAGGAGGAGGAAATAAACCGGTGGTCAGTGAATTAAGATTTTCACAATTACAAAATGCTAAAACACCGAATGAATTATTACGTCGATTATGTCGGGTTTTACAGCAAATCAAAGGCAATATTTCTGTTTTGGCTTTAGCGCGGGATATTGAGGAGTGGTTTGCTGAATATGAGCAATTACGACCATGCAAGGCGGATAGGCGTATCAAAGTGAGGTGGGGTATGGATTATTACCGTGCTGCTAGTGGTAAATCGGTTGATTTATCGGATTTTCATTAATTGAGTTTAGGATGATTATTATGAGTCAGTTTATTCAATTACACCTATTAACTTCCTATGCGCCATCTAATCTGAATCGTGATGATTTAGGCCGGCCTAAGACAGCGAAAATGGGCGGTTTTGAACGTTTACGTGTGAGTTCTCAAAGTTTAAAACGTCACTGGCGTACTTCTGAATTGTTTGAACAGGTGCTATCAGAGAATATTGGTATTCGCACCAAGCGACTGGGTATCAAGGTATTTGAAGCGTTGATCAAGGCTGGAGTGAAAGAAAAATCGGCTAGAGCATTGGCTATGACTATTGCTGGTGTTTTTGGCAAAACGAAAAAAGATGCTTTAGAAATTGAACAATTGGCGCATATCAGCCCGGAAGAGCAACAATCTGTTATGTCGTTGATTGCGGTGCTGGCGGAAGAAAACCGGGCACCAACGCCTGAAGAGCTTAATTTATTAAAAACTAAGCAAACCGCGGTGGATATTGCTTTATTTGGTCGGATGTTAGCTTCAAGTCCGGCATTTAACGTCGAGGCTGCCTGTCAGGTCGCTCATGCTATTAGTGTACATAGTGTGGTTATTGAAGATGATTATTTTACAGCGGTGGATGATTTAAATGATGGTAAGGAAGATACGGGATCGGCCCATATAGGGGAATTGGGTTTTGCCGCCGCGCTGTTTTACAGTTATATCTGCATTAATAAAACGCAATTAATAAAAAATTTGGATGGTGATGAAGCCCTGGCTAATAAAGCGATTAAAGCATTAACAGAAGCCGCTGTGAAAGTATCGCCTGCGGGTAAACAAAATAGTTTTGCTTCTCGTGCTTATGCCAGTTTTGCTCTCATTGAGAAAGGCGAGCAACAACCTCGTTCTTTATCTGTTGCATTTTTAAAGCCTATTAATGACAGCGACCAGGGCTCATCGGCAATTAATGCATTAGAAAGCCAAATGCGCAATATTGATCTGGTTTACGGTACTTGTGCCGATGACCGCTATAAATTCAACACATTCACTGGGGAAGGAACTTTGGCCGAACTGCTTGAATTTGCTGCACAGTAATGGGGGCAAAATGAAAGCATATTTAGTCTTCCGATTATATGGCCCGATGGCAAGTTGGGGACAACCTGCGGTTGGGGGAGAAAGGCCAACGGAATTGTATCCTGGTCGCTCGGCGATTTTGGGGTTATTAGGCGCAGCGCTAGGTATTCAACGAGATAATGAGTCTGAATTAGCAAAATTACAAAAAAGTGTGTTAATTGCCATTAAGCAGACCGTTCCCGGCTCTTTAATGCGTGATTATCATACGACGCAGGTGCCGACGCACAATAATAATGTGGTTCATCAGAACCGTAAAAGTGAATTAAGGTCAGATAAACTTAATACCATACTGTCTAATCGTGATTATCGTTGTGATGGTATTTGGATCGTTGCTATTACATTAACTGAACACGCTTGTTTTACGCTTGAACGATTCCGGGATGCTTTACTTAAGCCCGTATTTATCTTGCATCTTGGACGTAAATCTTGCCCGCTTGCTTTGCCTCTCAGCCCTAAACTCATTACGTCATCGGCATTAAAAATGGCATTGGATATCTCTTTTCCACCGCTGATTCATTCTGATAGCGAAGATAAGTTATGGCTAGGTGCAAACGGTATTGTGACTTATTTTTGGGAGGGAAATAAAGATGAAATTATCTCTTCAAATATTTTAATCAGTCATCCTTGGGATGAGCCGATTAACCGGGGGCGTTGGCAATTCCGGCAACGTACTATGTATCAACTTTCTATCGAGGAGGGTGTTGATGTATTTGTCTAAAATTGTGCTTCGGCAATCGAGTCAAACAGCAAATATATTAGCAAAATTGAGTGCAAATGGCGTTTATACTTCTCATCAATTGTTATGGAAATTGTTTTCAACAGACGAAAAACGGCAATTTCTATTTCGGGAAGAGATCGGAATAATGGGATTACCTGTATTCTATGTTTTATCTAAAACCTCGCCTCAAACTGAGTCACCATTGTTTGAGGTGGAAACGAAAGCATTTTATCCTCAATTGAAGGAGGGGCAGCGTTTAGCTTTCAAATTGCGCGTTAATCCAACGATCTGTATTACTGATCCTTCTGGAAAACGTCAGCGTCATGATGTCTTGATGCATGCTAAGTTTCAGGCAAAACAGCAAGGTGAAACGGAACAGGGGAAAATAAAAGCTATGATGGAGAATGCTGCCCGTAATTGGCTGTTAAACCATCGTCGTATGCAGCAGTGGGGTATTCAGTTTGACAATTTACTGGATATTGAAGGTTATACTCAGCATCGAAGTGTAAAAAAGCAGGGGCAAAAAATACAATTTTCCAGTGTAGATTTTCAAGGGCTTCTGACGATTACCAATGGTGAGCTATATTTGGAACAGTATGCAAAAGGCTTTGGTCGTGCTAAAGCGATGGGATGCGGATTGATGTTAATCAGAACAGTATAATGGCATGGATGTCATTTAAATTTATTTTTGTTGAAGATCGTAATGCAATATTCTTTGTTGTATGAGGATATTGATGTTAAAGGTAGCAAATTCGCTGTTGTTAGGCGTTCGTGTTATGCTTCAAAAGCATGGTAAAAAGTGATATTGCTAACTAATATCATCCTGTAGAGTAAGGCGTAGTTGTTACTCTTGGAAATATTGATAAAATAATTACCGTGTTCCTCACCTCTGTGGGGATGACCCTGAATTTTGGTATACATTTGTACAGGGAAGAATATGTTTCCTGTGTTTAATGGGATAAACCGCTATAATTAATGGTAGGATATCGGTGTCACTGAGTGTTCCTGGTCATTACCGGGGTAAACCAAACTCGATAAATCTTGTCAAAGAGAGAATTTAAGTGTTCCCTGTATTTGCGGGGATAAACCACGGCATGAGTGATGCTTTACTATGTTCGCTAAATGTTCCCTGTACTTACGGGGATGGACCTAGCAGTGCGCCAAATAGTTATAAAGCTAAGGATGTGTTCCCTGTATTGTACTCATGGGGATAAACCGTACGAAAATGACACTGATCATTGGCTTCCTTGGTGTTCCCTACCTCTACGGGGATAAACCGGACAGTAACAGTGATGTAGTCGGTAGTAATTGGTGTGTTCCTTGTGCCCACGGGGTGAACCGAACTGATACTGTTGTGTTTTGGGTTTGGAAGCGTGTTCCCTGTATTAACGGGGATAAACCGAACAGTTAGCGTTTTAGCTGGCAGAGATGGACTTGTTCCCCGTTTTTACGGGGGTAAACCGCTAAATACAGAACTATCTCCATTTGTTGTCATTTGATCCCCGTAATCTACGGGGATCAACCGTCATCCGGAAGGGTAATTGACATAGGGGGGGCAGTGTTCCTTGAATTTATGGGGATAAACCAGATTCAGGTTTCATGATGATAGTTGAAGTAGAAATGCTCCCCGTTTTTACGGGGATATGATGATTGTGTTATTGATTATATTGCTATTTCTCTCTCAGATTTCAATAAACCTTTGGGAAGGGAATTCATTCCCTTGCCGTCGCGATGCATCTTGAAATCCATAGGGGAGGGTATAGAACATTCCAAGGTATTATAATTCAGATAGTTGGAGCAGTTACTGTGTATCAAATTTTTCCGTTCAATGCATAATGTAAAAACTTTCCTTGAATAGACTTTTCCTGCGGTGATTTCTTGTAAACCTGATAATTATCCGTATACCAAAAAGTAATTTTAAATCGCGACAATCTATTAACTAACTTATTGAGTCATGACTCCAATGTGTTGATTTTTTATTCATGCTTAATGGAAATCCATGAAAAATATTATTATAATTCTTTGGAGTCATAATCAGTAAAATAACAAAGCATAGCTTGTTGCTTTATATTTTTAAATTAATAAATTCATTAAAAGCTATTAAAAATAAAATTCAAGATAGATACTTTAGTTACTTCACTAAATATTCTTACATGAAAATATTAAAAAATATAACCAATGTATAATTTTGGGGGTTCCCCCCCAAGAATTACGTAATAAATTTAAAAGAGATATTTCTACATTAACCAACAGTTTATCAATTGCTAAAGAATATATTAGTAACTACTAAACTAATACTTCTACTGCATTTGTTTGACTTAGGAAATTATTTGGACTTGCGCTTAAACCATAAGCACCAGATTGAAAAATTACCACTAAATCCCCTGGAGTTGCTACTGACATATCTCCTTGATGAACAAGAATATCTAGTGGAGTACAGAGTGGACCAACTATATTCACTGTTTCACGTTTCTCTCCTTTAATTTTATTACCAATGATTGCAGGATAGTTTCTTCTTATTAATTGCCCCAAATTTCCTGATGCAGATAGATGGTGATTCATTCCACCATCTGTAACTAAAAAAGTCATATCGTGGGAAATTTTGCGTTCAACAATTTTAGTAACATAAATTCCAGATGAAGCAACTAAATAACGGCCTAATTCCAAAATAATTTCCACTTCCGGTAAAAATTTCTCTGCACGCTCTACTAGTTTGTGCATTGCATTGCCCACTTCGGTAATATTCAGTTCTGTATTTCCCTGAAAATAAGGAACTCCAAAACCACCTCCTAGATTAAAGCGACGTACTGGAGATGGAGCAGAATGTGATAACTCAATTACTAAATTAAGAGCCTTATTTTGTGCTTCAATCAAATGTTCTGCGCATAAATTTTGTGAGCCAGGGTAAATCTGGAATCCTTCAAAAACTAGGGAATCTGGATAATCACGTATGAACATTAGTGCTTCGGGTACATAAACTACATCCATACCAAACTGGCGTGGTCCTCCTCCCATCTTCATGCCGGAAGAGTTAAGATTATAATCAGGGTTTATGCGTAAAGAAACACGTGCACATAAGCCAAGTTTTTCAGACAATATTTGAATTCGCCGTAATTCATTTAACGATTCGACATTTAACAATACCTGTGCAGCAATTGCTCTTTTTAATTCTGTATCTGTTTTACCCGGCCCTGCAAAACTAATATCTTCAGGAGAAACGCCTGTATTTAGAGCTAATGCCATCTCATTTGCAGATGCGACATCAAACCCTTCAATTTTTTGGGACAAATGGTGGATAAGCGGTACGAAAGGATTTGCTTTAATTGCATAATGAATACTAATTTTTTCAGGTAAATATTTACGTAATAGACACACTTGTTGGTCAATATGTTTTCTAGAATAGGCAAAAAAAGGAGTCTGTCCTATTTGAGTTTCCAGTCGGGTTAATGGTATTCCTCCTATTTCCAAACAATCGTCTTTAATGACAAATGTTTCTGCGATTTTCATCGATAAACTTTTCTGTGTTATTCTATTTTCTATATTCATAATTTACCTCACATTAGGAAAAGACAGCATTAGTATATATATACCCGTTATCTTTCAAGTTGCTTCTTTGTTGGCTGCACTCGCTCACCCCGGTCACATAGTTATCTATGCTCCCGGGGATTCACTCCTTTGCCGTCGCGATCCATCTTGAAATCCATAGGGTATAATCCACCAACAGAATTATAAAATTCTTATGAATGGAGTTAATCTCTGGTATTTTTAAAATTATACCCCCATCTATTTCCATAGAAATAAAAATACATTTGTTTGATTAAAAAACAAAGGGTATCTCCATAATAATTAACTATAGCCTACAGTTTTTACATCCAGAACTGGTTAATCACGAATAAAGCAATAAAGAGGCACCAAATAGACCACCTACTCCGGCAGAAATCAGCAAAATGTTATCTCCTGAATGTAATGCTCCACTATTTTTTAACGCATGTAAATTAATAAGCATATCGGCACCAAAGCAATGTGCTGTTTCACTAATATTTTTAAGAAATATCTTCTCTATAGGAATATTCATAAACTTTGCTGCTTGACGCCATATCAAAATATTCACATTATGTGGAATAATATACGATATATCATCCATCGTAATATCCGCCTGCTGTAATACATCTTGAATTACAGATTGTAATCTGAGTTGATAATTCGCTGTGAAATCTCGATAAGCAGCAGAATTAGTTGGTAACCAAATACCTTGAGAATATTTTGGGTAAGTATGTATAGAATGTGCAAGAATGCTTGAACCTTGACCGTTCAGAGAGAGCAAAGCGGCGGCGGAGGCATCACCGATTACCGCTACATTAGGTACTATTCTGAGTTCAAAACTGTCAGCAATTTCCCCGACAACTATCAGAGCTTTACTGTTAGGAAGCGCATTTTGTAAATAATGTTTTGCTAAAGATAATGCGGAAAATATGGATACACAATTGTTGCTGCTAGTTCCTATAGCAACAGCATTAGGTAGTTGTAGGCACCGAACAAGTAATGAAGCCATATTTTGACCCCATACACTACTTATAGTCCCCGTATGAGCATAAACCAGCAGTACGACTTCTTGCTTAATGTGGGGAACTTGTTGAAATAATTCCTTGCAGGGTTTTAGCAGCATTTCTTCTTCACTGCCTTCCTCTACCGGACAATGAGTTAATTCATACATACGGCTAAACACCCGCGCTTCATTTTGGGTTAAACCTAAGCGTTGGTATTCCCGTTCAACCTTAAGCCTCTTTTGAGGTACATAGCTAGTAATTGTCTCTAATGTCATCATATGAATTATTTACTCCATCTGGCATGTAAATCGACACAATAAGCACCGGATACTGGGCTAAAACTATGAACTTTTCCTTGATAACTCAATTCATTGTAATTATTAAAAGACGTAATTAGTTCATTACATTCATCGGGTAAACAAGGATCTAACAATGCCATACGATCCAAGAAGTTTAGTTGTTGCACATCCGTCACCCTGGCTCCAGGATTTTCCTCCAGTAATATTCCCCAGCTATCCCATATCAATGGTTCATATCCAGCCAGTGAAGCTAAGTCTAAAAAGAATAAATTACGTACTATCCATTGCCCATATCCATCATCAAATCGATATCCACTGAAAATACGCTCATTCATTGTTCCCTGTCGGATATGCCTCCATATTTCTGCTCCACTAAAGAATAAATGTCGAGGAAAATCTGATGGATTAGCCCCCAATAATGGCTTAGACAAAAAATTTAATCGACTTTCGGCATATAACCATCTAGTACCATTCCAATATTCTACTAAAGTATGATCATGCATCGGACATTCATCGTTATACTGATAATGTGCAAATCCATAGCGGACTCTTGCCGGAATATTTTTATGTCGCATAAAGGAACATAATAAAACCGAAAAATCCCGACAAGTAGATAATAGACGTTTTTCTGGGGGCCGAGGATTTGAAAAACTTGAATCATCAAGTAACAAAAGTTTTTTTAGCATCAGTGAAACACAGCGGCTATCTATTTCTGTATTGCGCATAGAAATGATATCTGGATTAAGTTTATCTTTTTCTGTCTGATAGTGAATCAATAAATTCTGAACAATAGAAATTAACCCTTCCACATCATTAGGTAAATCATCAAGCTGAGATGAATATGATGCTGCTAATGTTACCTCAGTATGCTGCCGGTAGTGATTAATAGGATCAAGCATGAATCGGTTCCCTTGGCAAAGATATAATTTCCTCTGTGTTAAATGGTGTTATAAAAGCTGAAATATAGTTCATTATTTTATAATGCAACTCTTTTCTTGGTACATAATCACCACCACTAACGACTGAATTTAATGCTTTCAATAAAGGAGAAAATTCATAAACAAAAGCGTAATGACCAGCTCCAAAGAGGATATGATGTTCAACGTGGGGCAAGTGCGTTGCGTAGTCAGTCGGTGATCCTAGCAACTTCATAGTATCTCTTTCACCTGATAAAATTAAAGTCGGTAAAAGCATCTCATTTAGAGTATTAGCGAGAAACAAATTTGACAAAGCTGGGGCTAGTAAGATCACAGCACAAATACCCTTAACTAAACATTGCTCAACTGCAAAACACGATAGTTCATTGAGTACTGATGAAAGTTCGGGTTCCAGTTCAAAACAGGGCTGACAACCGCACATCACTAATACATCATACGCTCCAGCAGAATGGCCTATCACCAATGGACGCGAAAAGTCTATTCTCTCGCCTAGGGCCTCTAAAAGTAACGCATCACATGCATACACTAAACGTTGAGGTCTGGTTGTCAAATTCATCCAACGATAGCGAGCATCCTGAATATCTTGATGATCCACGGCTAACACAGCAAAACCTTGTGTTGATAAAAACTCAGCAAGGTATGATTGATCAAAACAAGAACCACCAGAACCATGAGAAATTACTATTAATGGCCAATTTGTTCCCATGGGGATCGCACTTTCTTCTGATTTTGCATGTAATATATTTCGGTATCGTTTTACGGTACCACTCCCTGCATATGCAGGATACCAGAGAGTAGCAGAAATAGTTCCTAATGAAGATAGCCAATTGTAATGCATTACTCCACTACCAATGATGTGCAATATATCATTGACTCTATTTAGCATTTGAATAAGTCTCCATTTTATTGCCATTTCTTAGTAAAATGATTAAATTCCATGCCAAAAACAAAAAGTTTTTTCTACTAATGTTATTTTTACCAACTTTATACGATACTCTTCTTATTAAGTTATAGATATCATTCATTTTATTTATATTTCCTACACTACAGTATAAGTTTAATTCCATTAAGAAATATTTTTACTTTCTTTCTATATCATTTAAGCGTGAAGATGCAGGCTTCTAACCTCATAATTATATTATTTAAAATAAATCGCATGTGAAACCAGCATCTAAAAGTAGAATGAGTATATAATTAATGGATACTGATTTTTTTAAATTGAATTTTTATTCCATAAGTTGAGTACTGATCATTAAGAAGACACTCTACCTTCAGCAAGCTTTGTCTTTAATTGCTTATAGTCTGTTTTTCCATTACGATTTTTAGGAATAGCCCCTATCACTAATCTTGTTGGCCACATACTTCTGGGCATAAGCTGTTGACATATTTTACGTAGCTCTAGATTAGATTTTTCATGCCAAGAAATAAAAAACACTAATCCTTCAACACAGTTCCCTGCTATAACAGGCCAGCCAATAACCGCAATATCGTCAACCCCTACTGCTTTACTCAGCATTGACTCAATTTCCAAACGCTCCAAACGCTGACCATTGACTTTCAGTTGATCATCACAACGCCCTAAAAAATGAAATATCCCATCATTGTCACGTTTAACCCAGTCTCCAGTACGATACCAATAACAACTACCATCATATTCGAAATTATCAGCCTGCATAGTGTTACTTGATAAGTAACCACTAACCACTTGCTCACCGCCAATCCATAATTCACCTTCTCCTACATCCCCTGCGTTTTGACGCTGGCGTCCAATCTTTAACTTTGTACCAGGATAAGGAGTTCCGATTGGAACAATCAATTCATTAGTTTCTGTCGGCTCAGGACTCCAGCGATAACCACAAATTGCAACTGTTGCTTCTGTTGGTCCATAAATATTATCAATATGTGATGCAGGTGCAGCCATATGCCAGCTTTTAGCCATGCTCTGTAACAAAGGTTCTCCACAAAACAACGATTGGCGTAAATTAGGAAAAGAACCAGGTTCCAATTGTCGTGAGCGCTGAAAGTACAAAATAATAGAAGGCACTGATGCCCAAAATGTCAGATGTTTATCTCGAACAAACGTTCCAAGCATTAAACTGTTTTTGGCATCAAAAACATGAGTCGATGCTCCAATAGCCCAAGGAACAAATAAATCATGGACGGAAACATCAAAACCCAGAGGACAAATTTGAGAAAAACGATCAGCGCAGGTTGGTTGATACAGAGCTATAGTATTGGACACGTAGCGTGTAACATTCGTATGTGCAACTTCAACCCCTTTAGGATTACCTGTACTACCTGATGTAAACATCAAATATGCACCAGGATTATCTGTCTTCATTTGTGCAGTAGGAATCTTGGCTAAATCAGCATGCGCGAGAAAATAGTGTCTTGGGTAATCGTTACACCAATTGGGGCGTTGTTTACTATCTGACAAAATTATGACTAACGGTTTGTCTATATGTTTCAACAAATCGTGCAATAACTTTTGCTCCTCAGCACAAGTCACCAATAAATCAAAATCAGTAATTTTAGATAATAAACTCAGGCTTTCAGGTGTCTGGTCTTCGTTTAATGGCAAATAAGTCTTACCGTAACACAATGAAGCTACAATACCTGCGAAAATTCCTACGTTTCTTTTTCCAAGCAAAGCACAATATTTTCCCTGCGAAAGAGAGAAACCTCGGGCCAGAAGGGATGCTAACTCATGTAGCTCACGGTAACTATATACATCATTATTAATAGATAACGCTTGGTAATCTGCATATTTCAGTGCGCTATCATGCAGCCATTCACCTAAGTGTTCAAAAACTCTCATGATTTAATGTCCTCTTTAACTAATTGAAAAATAGCAGCACCGAATACTGCCCCTAATCCTACAGTGGCAACCATTACATAATCTCCTAATCGCAGTGTATCTCTAGCAAAATGCCAGTTGATAAAGATATCTGCCCCAAAACAGTGACCTAATTCAGGTAATTTATCCAAGTAAACTTTGCTCAGAGGTAACGCGATTTTTTGGGTTGCATCACGCCATGAAATCAAGTTCACATTATGGGGGAAAACCCAACGGATATGTTCCCAAGACAAATTAGATTGTTTTAAACAGCGCTCCATTACATTGGCTAGGCGTCCAGCATAGTGGGTTTCAAATCGCACTTGCTCTTCTGCGGTTTGCCAGGAGCCTTTAGAATGTTGTCCATAGTAATCAATCTCTAAGGCTTTCATTTTGGCTCCATCACCCCCCAGACTAATTATGCAAGCTGTAGCGGCATCGCCACACAACGTAGTATTGGGAATTTGTTGTAGAATACCGCTAAAAGTTAGGTCAGCTGTCAGCAATAATGCATAACCTTGACCACTGTTTCCAATTAGATGATTTTGAATTACCTGCAATCCATTAAGATTAGAAGCACAGTTATTCGAATGAATGGAGAAGCAAGTTGCATTACGCAGCCCCAATCGCCGGTTCAACCTAGACAGCAAATTATTTGGATAAGTCCAAGTTTCTGGAGCAGTATGGGCATGAATAAGTAAAGTAATAGATTCTATTGCTATACCATTACGTGTCAGCGTATCTTGAGCTGCCCGATACATCATCTCTTCCAGAGATATCTTACTGATAGCTATGTGATTTAATCC
Source organism: Photorhabdus laumondii subsp. laumondii (assembly GCF_003343245.1). Lineage (NCBI taxonomy): Bacteria > Pseudomonadati > Pseudomonadota > Gammaproteobacteria > Enterobacterales > Morganellaceae > Photorhabdus > Photorhabdus laumondii. Next base: position 874,181 of record NZ_CP024901.1, read on the forward strand.
ATAAAAACGCTGATATATCTTGATTGCATCTTCAGATAATTGAGGCTCAATAGGAACTCGTTCTAATCCAATTTTCTGTTCTGGCAAATAAACACCAATGTCATTGATTATTAGACTCACGATGTGGCTCCACTCGTTTTTTTATGTACAAAGATATAAAGCGAAGGTAGCAGGAAAAGGGTGAGGCATGAACCTACTAACATTCCCATGATAATCACTAGGCCCAGTTCAAAACGGGATTCTGCTGCTGGACCGCTGGCAAATAAAAGAGGTAAGGCTCCCAATATCATAGTCAGCGTAGTTAGAACAATTGCACGTAAGCGAGACGCAGAAGCCCGCACTGTTGCGTAGTAAATACTAATACCACCTTTCTTGTGCAAGCTATCAGTAGCTTGCACCATTAAAATTCCTTGCTTACTGATCAACCCAACCAGAGTCAGCATGCCAACTTGTGTAAACATATCAAGTGGCACATCAAACCAAGATAACGCTAGTAATGCACCTAGTACTGAAAAAGGAATGCTACCCAGTAAAACAATGAGTGGCCCCAGATAATTAGTAAGTTGTAATGCTAATAGACAATAAATACCTACTAATGCTATAGCAAAAGTTACTAGTAAACGCTGTCCTTCTTCTTTGCTTTGTCGTGTTTCTCCTGATAGGTCATATGACACTCCTTGTGATTTGAGGTTGTGGAGTAGCTGAAGAGCAAACTCTGTTGCTTCTGATTGCCCTACTCCCGGGGCTAACACACCTTGTAGTGTCACAGCAGCTTGTTTTTGGAATGTATTTAGAGATTCAGGACCTACTTCAGGATTCTGAGTCACCAGACTTCCTAGTCTGATAAGATTGCCATCTAAACTTCGCACTTGTAGATCTAATAGTGATTGTATCGCAGCCCGTTCAGTTTTTTTCAAGGCCATGATGACGTTATAGGTCCGTCCTTCATAAATGAAAGGTTGTAGTTTAGTATTGGCGTATGCCAAATTCATACTATAACCAACATCTGAAGCGGAAATCCCTACTTTCGCCAGTTGTTCACGATCTAGTCGTATGTGAATCTGCGGAGTATCATATTTCAAATCTTTTTTCAAAAATAGAAACAGACCACTAGCACGCATTTCACGTAGCATTAGATCACTAAGCGCATCTAGATTAGCGTAATCTTTATCTTCATGTTTGAGCACAAATTGGAAAGGTAATCCTCCGACACCTGGCAAGGAAGAAGGCAGGATTACTACCGACTGTAACGCCGGGATTTTAGCTATAATATTCTGCAATTCTGGTTGTAATTGTATTGTTGAACGTTGACGTTCAGACCAATTAATTAATCGAACAAAAGAAAGTAGTTGGTTGTCTTTTGGTACGCCTATGACATAGTTAAAATTAGCTATTTCCGGTAAGGTACTATAAATATTCTCTAATATAGGTGTATGTTGCTCAATATAGTCTGTTCCTATGACACTGGGGCCTTCTGCAATTACCATTAAGCTTCCCTGATCTTCTTTGGGAGCCAACGCATGAGGTAATATAATGAACAAAATGATTACACCAGCTAACGTAGTTGCCCATAACCATAGTGGGAAATTTCCAGTTTTCACTAGCCGGATTAAAACACGCTCATAGCTGCGACGGAGGCGAGCAAACATTTTTTCCACTCGTATCACCATCAGTGAATGTTGATGATTTGTTGATAGCATACGTGCGCACATGACGGGAGTTAAGCTAAGTGCTAATATCCCAGAGATAATGACAGCTCCGGCAAGAGTCACTGCAAATTCAGAAAACAGCTTTCCTACAATTCCACCAATAAATGCTAATGGTAAATATACGATTGCTAGAGTTAAAGTCATGGTGACTAGAGATGTAGCAATTTCATTCCCTCCTTTTAACGCAGCCTGATAAGGAGTATCTCCCATTCGCATTCGATGTAGAGCAATGTCTAACACAATTATGGCATCATCGACTACCAGCCCTGTGGCTAGAACCATTGCTAGCAAGGTCAGTGTATTAATTGAAAAACCACACAAATGAATAACTAAGCACACACCAATCAAAGAGAGTGGAATAGCAATAACTGGGATCACAACAGCTCGTAATGTTCCTGCTCCCAAAAATATTACTAGGGTAACAGCACAGCAAGTAAGTAAAATAGTGATAAAAACTTCATGTACCGCACCACCAATATATTCACTACTGTCGATAAGCACGTTAGACTGTAGATCATAAGGAAAACTGGATTTCAATTCCCCTATAGTTTTATATATATCATCAGCAGCCAACAAGGGATTACTACCTTGTTGCCAGTTGATCAATACTATTGTGGCGGGTTTACCGTTAAAAATAGATTTAATTTCCGGCTGACTACCTCCTAATTCTATGTCAGCTACATCCTTTAGACGAACCGGAGATATATTTGTTGCGGTCATAATAGATAAATTAGCAAAATCACTTATTGTTGAAAGCCCTGTTTCTGGCACAAGTTGAAAACGTAATTTACTATCATGTAAAGCACCGCCATTCGCTTGAGCATTCTCCAATTTTAAACTTTTGCTGATATCTATTGCGGTTACACCGTGGCGTTCCATACGCTCTGGATCTAACCAAATTCTCATTGCATATTCACTACCCAATATTTCTACATTCCCCACTCCTTTTAAGGATTCCAAGCGTGGTTTAACAACTCGGTGCAAAAAATCCGATACCTGCGCAGCTTGCATTGTTTCACTAGTAAATGATAATGCGAAATCAGGAACTCGATCCGCTTCTTGGCGGGAGATTTGCGGTGATTCCATATCATCGGGAAAATGAGATATGGTATTGACTCGTTCCATGATATTAGTTAATACCTTCTGAGTATCACTACCCATTGCCAAATGCAATACTACCTTGCTACGCCCAGTTTCTGAAGTGCTGGTAACGTAGTTAATATCATCAATTCCAGATACTGCCGATAATACTTCTGACGTAACACGCCCATCCATTAGATCTGCCGAGGCACCAGGATAAAAAGCACTGACACTAATTGCATCTGCATCTACACTTGGATAAAGGCCTACTGGTAGATACCCTATAGAAAACAAGCCAGCAATAAATAACAAACCACTAAATGTTGTTACTATGATTGGACGACGTAAAAAAAGGCCGATAATTTTCATTGGTGGGTTTCCTGACGAATAGGAGCATCTGGGTATAGACGCATTTGCCCGGCCGTTACCACTAATTCACCTTTTTCTAACCCTTTCTTTACTTGAACAACGCCCTCATTATCGTCTCCAGTAACAATAGAGCGAATCTGGACTCGATTGTCTTTTACTACAAATACTGATTGCCCATAGGCACTATAACGTACAGAAACTTTGGGTATTACTCGTGTCATCTGAGGAGCACTCGCAGGATAAGTCACCCTAACGCTAGCGCCGTGACGAAAATGGCCTTTTTCCAATTTAGCTCGTAACGTTAGAGTTCTGTTGATAGGATTTATTTCAGTATTGACCAATGTAATGTTAGCTATACCAGTAAAGCCAGCGACAGTATCATTTACATTAATTTGGACACCAGGTGACAGAGCTCTAATATCAGTTTCAGGGATACTAAATTCAACATATAAATCATTTGGATCATAAAAAGAAAATAATGTTTGGCCTTCCTGAATCAATTGTCCTGGCGTCAAATCATGTAAACTAGCAACTCCAGTAAATGGCGCTGTAACCATCATTTTACGCAATGTATTTTTAAATTTTTCTACTTCACTGACAGCATGAGCTAAGTTAACGTGCTCAGCCTGTTGAGCAGCTTGTGAGATTGCCTTATTCACCAGCAAATCGGCACGCTTAGTATTTTTCTGGGTCATATCTAAGTGAGCTTCTTTTTCCTTAAGCTGAAAACGCTCAACGCGGTCGTCAAAATGATACAATACCCCATTGATTGGTACCTGCCCTCCGGCAGGTGCAATTTGCAAAATGGTCCCAGATATTTCAGCTCGAACAGAGAGATAGCGTATTGACTTAACTGTAGCAATAACACTTTTTCTATCTTGCCAATTCATTGAAGTGACTTGCGCTGTTTCAACCAAGATTGGCTGTGGTCCTTTTTGTGTAACAGATATTTTGCTATCTTTCTCCTCAGTACTATTAAGTCCCCGAACAGCAACCACGTTGATAGAAATTCCCGCAAAAATAACTGCTACAATAGCACAAGATGTCAATATCACATGATGGCGTTTCATGCGAACCGCTCCTGAATTATAGATTGGTACCTTTGACGTAATTGATGTTTATCAAACTTTCCATTTGCATTTTTTGGTAACCGAGATAGTTGTATAAAAACACTGGGTATTTGGTGCAGTTCTAATAAATTAGAACAAAAATGTTTTAAATCAGATTCTAATAGTTTCTCTTGTGTCTGAGTTGCCACAAAAGCAATAATACTATCTTCAGAGCTTTCTTCACCAGAATGTACAATAACTGCGGCTTCTATAATAGAGTCATGGCCAAACAAAACTTTTTCAATTTCACTGAAAATCACTTTGCGGCCACGGATTTTTGCAACTTCATCCATACGACCAACGAAATAAAAATACCCCTCTTCATCTAGCCAACCATAGTCACCAGAATATAGACAACGATCCCCATAAATAGGATGTATGCCAATTCTTTTTTCTGTTGCTTCGGAATTGCGCCAATATCCTTGCATTACGGTTTCTCCGCGAATTAATAACTGTCCAATTTCGCCTGCTGTACAGGGTTGATTATTATCATCTACCACCATAATTTGAGTATTTGGGATAGCAATCCCTACGCTATCTGGCTTGCGGTCTAGATCATCTGGAGGAAGATACGTACAACGTTTACATTCTGTTAGTCCATACATAGAAAATATTTTGGCTGTAGGGAATAGTCTTTTAATCATTGACACATGCTGCTTACGCAAAGCCATACCTGTATTGGAGACAAGGCGTATAGAACTCAAATCAAAAGAACCTTTACTAGCATAAATATCAAGTAAACTATACAGTGATGATAGCCCAGGCATAATTGTGCAACGGTATTGTTGAATATGCCTTAATACTACTGGTGGAGGCGTATTATTTGACTCAAGCACCACTGTTCCCCCAACAAAAAATGCTAAAATTATCTGATATAGTCCGTAATCAAAGGCAATCGGTAATACTGCCATTACCGTATCATCGTGGTGGTATTCTAAATAATTTACCAGAGACCGTGTAGCTGCCATCATATTTTGGTGACTTAACATAACCCCTTTCGGTTCACCAGTAGAACCTGAAGTATAAATAATAGAAGCCAAATCAACACTAATTGCCTGAAGTGGAATATTAGCTTCAGAAATTGGATCGGAAATAAAATCATCAAAATTAATTAAATTATTTTCAGCATATATATTCTCAACTTTATCAATAATCAAATTAATATTTGAAAAATAAAAATAATCATATTTTAGTAATGTCGCAGCAATTATTGAAGAAGTGAAGAAAAAACTAGCTCCACTGTTGTTTAAAATAAATTTAATTTTTTCTTCTGGTGTATCAAATGCTATGATAGATGGACAGGCACCTAATTTTTGTGCAGCAAAAAATATAGCAATAGAGTTTATATGATTTCCTAAACAAATTACTACTTTGTCTCCTTGTTGTAGTCCATTCAGTCGCATACCTGCTGCAATAGCACATATTTGCCTCCATATATCTTTATAAGTATAATTCTGATTGTTGAAAATTAAAGCTGTTTTTTGGGGATATGCCATTTCAGCATCTCTAATAATCTCAACCAAATTATAATTCATGTAATCATCCTGATAATTAAATTAATTAAGAGTGTATATCACCGGAAGAGTATTTAATATTAAAATCGCTTTTTTTATTAAAAATACTAAAAATGTAAAGCGCAGAAATCCAATTAAAAATAGCAATAGTTAGATACAACCGTGTAGCATCCTCCTGCTTTAATCCTAATAATGCAGCGATTCCAATCTCCAGAGAATATAAGGTGATATTGATAAGTAGTACACGTAATCCTTGACCAATCTGCTCTAAAGCAGTCATTAACCCCAATACTATGCCTAAGCTAAAATAAGATGGAGATACACAATTTAAATAGCGTAAAGCCGCCTCAGCAATCAGTTCATCTAAAGTAAAAAATTTAACTAACCAAACTTTCAAAAAGAATACAGCAACACTAATAAATATATATATAACACCAGTGAGACTAAGACCAATCAAAAATACTTGGTTAGCTCTGACAAAATTCCGTTTAGATAAAGAATTATTATAGTGAATTGCCATAGCTGTTCCTAAGGCAATAGCAGGCAAAATAATAAACGACTGTATACGAAAAGCTATGCTAAACCCTGCTATTTCATGGGCATCATAAAAAGACACCAGATAATTAAAGGAAAATAAAAAAATAAAAACAAGGGAGAAACTACCCATTACGGGTAAGGCCATCGTAGATATATCTTTTATTACTTGAATAACTTGATCACGCATTCCTAACCAAGATATAACCACGCCTTGACGATAGAGTAAAATACTGCCTACTGAAATAAGATAGCTGCTACCAAAAATTGCCCCCCAAATCAGGCTTTGTAAGCCCTTATGCCAATATATTTCAGTTAAGTAAGTTGCACCTATATTTAGTACTGTACCTGATATTCCTAGTAAACTTCCACAACGATTAAATCCAAGACCAAATAAAGTGGATAAAATTAACGTGGCAAAACCAATCATTATCCCAATAAAAAGCATAGGAATAATAAAATTCATTACTTCATCTTGCTGTGAAGATTCAATATGAAACAAATAAGAAATACCACTTTGAAAATACCATACATTGAATATAAGTATTGCCATCAATGCTAACATAGCTAAAAACAACAATAACAACCGTTGTCCTAGTAGAGAAAAATTAGCACTTCTTAAATGTGAACTATACCGCAATGCAGGTACACGCAATCCTTCATGGATGGACATCATCATATAATTAAGCGGTAAGAATAATCCAATTACATATAACATATTAGGTGAATTATGACTAATAATGCTAATGTTGATTAACACAGCAACCGCAGAAACTACCATAGTGCCCCAAAGTGTAATGCTGGTATTCCAAAGATCACTGAGTAATTTCAACCACTGATATCGCTGAAAATGTCTCCGCTGAAATATGGATTGCATTGTCATATCAATTACCAATTTATTTAATATATTCAATAAACTATATAGATCCAGCTAAAATATTTAGACGCTGCATATCCAGACTTCCTTCCATCCATTCATATCCTTGAATGTCAGTAATTGTCTTCTGTAACCAGATATCTGTTAGAAAGAGCTCTGTTCCCACAAGCTGTGGCATGATATGAACAACTTTTTCCACAAACTCGGTAGAACAAGCTTTGGCCAGTGAAACAGCTGCACCATCCAATATGTCATCATCTATTCTCGAAGCGGCACGGTAATTCAGATTTCTTATGGCTTCAATTTCAATCTGCAAGGAGGAGTGGAGCTCTCTAGCTTTTACATTTCTTATATGCGATATGGCAAAATCAAGTAGTGATTGAGCACTACCTAACGCCATAGCACATACACAAGGCCTCATACGATAAAAAGTTTTTATCACTGAGTGCATACCTCTCTCTAATGGTCTACGGTGCAAGCCCAAAATATGCTCTTCAGAGATAGGAATTTTGTCAAAATATAGGTGGCTTAAGCCAGCACCTTGCAGTCCAGCAACAGGTAGCAACTGACGAAAAACTTTAGGATGAGAAAGGGTTTCAGGTGTCAACAAAATTACACCGATACTGTATGGCCCTGTTCCAGTTCTGACAACCATTGTTCCGATCGTAGCATCGAGTCCATTACCTACTAGCCATTTTTCAGCGTTAAGTTCAAAATTATCACTCAACAATGAAGACGGATTTCCTGCATCAGAGCCTTTGCCAGGCTCCGTGACTGCCATACAGGTGCGAGCTTTATGCTGAGCAACATATTCAAAAAAATAGTCTTGTTGTTTAGTTGAGCCTAATTCTCGTACAATGATACCGGAAAGAGATGGGCCTGGACATGACAGCAGGACATTTGGATCTCCGTAAGTAAGCACCTCATACATTTTTGTCCTTTCCAGACAGCTACTACTGCGATCCATATAAAGTTGGTCGAAAAGCGGTGCGTCAAGATGTGATAATACAGTATCCTTATCATCTAGCACCTTCAAAGACAAAGAGCGAAATAGTTGAGCTAACTCTAACCATTTTTTTCCATAATGTGTACAGGCAATAGAACTGTCAAAATTAACCATGGAACTCCCTCAGATAAACTTGATTCAGAACAGAAAAAATGTGCTGCATTTCGACCAACCCTTGCTGTAGAAGAGCCCTTCCTCCCGTTGTTTTAATCAGGATATTAACCATTTCTTCAATTTCTTCAGCCGCATGCTCAGCAAACTGTGAAGGTATTTCTTCTTTTATGTCTCCTACACACTGAGATAATAATAATTGACGTTGTATAACTTGTGCCAAACGGAGACGAATAGAGGAAATTGATAATAGAGAAACACTGCCAATCTTACGCTGGGCTGTATGATCAAGTAAAATCGATGTCCATCGTTCAATCCAAATAAGCTGCATTCGTATCATTTCACATTGATAGTTGACATATTTTTTCGCTATCTCTTGTGAAGCAATATCACCGTCTTTTACCTCCAATTTGCATAATAATAATCTCTGGCGCTTCATACTATTACAGACAGGAAGGATGGTGACAGTATTTCTTTCTTTCCAGCTATATTGTTTTTCGTCTAAAAAGCATAATTCTGAATTTTTCCATTGTTCTTCTGAAACTACAGCAAACCCGTTTCTCACAACAATTTGGTTTGATGTAGAGAAAACTGTTTGGGCTAATTGTTCCATCAACCAGTGAAAACGTTGTTCTTTCTTTGATTCGAATGGATAGCTGATATTAAACATGATTATATTCCTAAATTTTTTGTAAGACAGACCATGCTATTCTTAAACTTTCCATATCATGTTCTACTAATAATATGTTCCTTCTATTTAGTGGTGTTAGTGTCTTATCCGCTAGAAGTAACAATGCATTCATTCCTGTAACTTCAGGTTTGAAGAAAGCAAATTTGATTGAACTTTTTCTATCTTCCGCTTCCATTTGAAAACGTATTTTTTTAAAGAAATAACCTGTACGCTCTGTTAATAATATAGTATCTTCTTCATCTAACTGCAATTGATGCAATATATTTCTTAACATGCCAAAGGCATCCAAACTTTCAGCCGACTCCCATTCACTTACCTGCCCTGTTTTTAATAATATCCATTTATTTTCATCGCTTTTTTCTGTTGTGAGTAAGGCTGCAATAGCACAAGATTGCGTTGGTATTGGAAATCCGTTAGAAATATTACGAGGAATAGTATTTTGCTCCATTCCTAATAATAATATTTTACTCGCACTACCACTAGATAAATAATTACCAGCAATACTTAAAGCTGTGGTTGATACCAAACTTCCATTGTCACAAATGTCGAATGAGTATCCTTTAAGGTTATAATGGTCCATAAAATATGGACCAAAAGCTGAATGATCTGGATCAAACTCAGGTGTCCAATAGGCAAATATAGATAAATCAATATCACTTAAAAGAATAGAATCTTCCATTTTTTTAAGAACAGAATCGCCTAATTCAGTATAAGAGTATTGATCACCTTCTAATAGGGTTGAATCAGTTAATTCATCTTGAGAAATACGATGTAAGTCTTTCTGGTATATGGAGTAACGGTTTCTTGGAGTTTTTCTGAGAGATCTCTTATTCATTATTTCGCAGAAAACCTGATTTATGTAAATCATGTCATGATACACTATTTAGTCGTTCTAAAACATAATCACAGACAGAACCAATACTTTGTACATGACTGGCTTCCAATGTATTTGCATCAATCATAAAATTTGGAACATTATCCTCTAGTGACATCAAAAATGTCAGTGTAGTCATCGAATCTAGCCCAAGCTCATCACGTAATGATGTTGATTCACTCATGTCATTAAGAGAGCCGACATTTAATTCTTTCGTCAAAATGTTTTTAATCATAAAAAAGATTTCTGATTTATTCATTATGTTTCACCAATTTGTAGTTAATATTAAAATGATATCTTAGGGCGTTTTTAAATAGGAAAATACCATAGTTCATGAAGAAACATATAATTCCCATCATTAAAAATATTTTATTTCTAAATTTAGATATTCCAATGAAGTTCATAAACTCCTGCCCTCTTTCTTATAGAAAAAAGAACACTTGGCAAAGGAGTAATCAACTAATAATCATATGCATTGATAATACTCAATAATATTAATAACGTCAATAAAATTTCATAATTACACCATGTCGGAATTAAATAAAGGTTATAACAAAAAAAATTAATAAAAAATCCAAAATATAACAAAAAATTAGCTGTATTAACCTTTTATTTAATTTAAATAAAATAAATCACCATTATGATAAAAAAACATTTAATTCATTCAGGATAGAGAACATATCATGGCGAAAAAGCATAAGATTATGATTTATAAGTAAATTTACCGTAATTAATGAAAAGCAAAATAATCAATAATAGGTACATAAACATAATGGAAAATTATTAATTAACAATAAAATAAATCACATTATCATATAAATGAGGCACCTTGGTGGTGAATAAAAAATAAACAAAAAGAACAATATCAAAATTAAATCAAAATAAATAATAACGGTATAAAAGATAAAGATAGGAATCAGTAATTATTATAGCTCCCGTTCTATATGTGACTTTTTAGCCAATATCACATCTCTTCGGGATAACAACGGGGTAATTTACTGGCCGATAATAAATCTGCGGTTCGGGCATGCTGCTGTATCCATGACTGATCACTGCGGTAAGCCCAACCCCAACTGTTATCGCTCAGAGTATGACTATCAAGCAGATGACCAATTACTGACAGACAGCCTGACTTGGGCTGAACTAGCCAGGGACTTTGCGCCAGCAGTGTATTGCTGTATAGCGGAAAAGCCTGCTCTACCCAGTCATTGCTATAAATAAAAGAGCGCCACGGGGTTAGGTTTCGCGAGTGAATTGAGCATAAAGAAAATAGATGGGAAAAATTAATTCAAATCAAGCACCCAGTTCGTCATAGTGGTTCATCTGAAATTTTTCCCAATGATGATAGAGTTATCCCATGGTTAAATTCATTCCCAATCCCACAAGAGATGATAACGATCTCGTGACCAGCGATAATAGAGCGCTAGAAAAGCATTAATATTGTTAATGGGAAATTGTTCGAAGTCGAAATCTTCATCTTCATCTAACTCAAGTAATTCACTTATCCATTGTCGCATTTCTGTATATTCCTCATGGTCAGGATCATTCAGTATTGCGATTAAATTTTCATAACCATCAATCCCGCCGGTATCCTCAAAGGGGCAAGCGCGGGCGCCATCCAGACAATAAAAAGGAAGCGGGAGGTCATTTGCAGGATATTGACTGTTTTCTAAAATAATTTCGTGTTCCCAACCATCGCCAAAATCATAGAGATAAGTAAAAGATCGCCCTTTTTGTTTAATCAGATCAATTAGGCGATATAAATCTTCTTCCTTGCTATCAGACGGGCTTTCTGGCATTTCCGTTAGTCGTAGTTTGCCAATACGAAATTCATGTAGATGACTATCCTGCCATCCCATCACGATCTGTATCACATCGTGCAATCTGTCGAATGAGATAGAAGCAGGAACAACAAATCGTCGCCAAATAGCGGGTTTTGAGTCTGTAAGTGTTATTTTTAATTGATAGAATTTTTCATTCATCACTAATCTCCTAATGGTTTCGAGATGATTCTTTCCATGTGTGCTATCTATTGTCAATATTTTGTTGAATTTTTCTGGTTGGTATTGTCGGAATACCAGATATGTTTAGCTGCTATACGAAAATCTTTGGTCATCTCATCAATTCTAGTGGCTAATATCCATAATAGCTTTTACAACAGATAATCTGGCCTAACCAGCTTGCTCTCTACTGAATTCTGTTTGGAGGCAATCTCTTTGTGCATGAACTGTATCTACTAAGTATAGTTTAAGATCGTGAGGGGGATCGATATATTCAGAGCCTTTGTTATTAACATAAAAAACGCATATTATTTACATACCGTTAATCAAATATTGAAGATTAATCACTGTCCTAATTCAGGCAATCCTTAACCAAAATTGGTGAGGAGTTTGTTTATGCATTGGTTCAATTGATTCAAGCCATCTGAATGATATTGCTTGAAGTTATATCATGATGATATACAGATGTTTTTATTGTAAAACCATTCAGATTAATAAGAAAGTATTATGAATTGTTAGTATTTTATCGCATGGATTAAGGAAATAAGTGCGGTAAAAAAATCCAAGAAAATTTTACTTTTATATGCTTGTTTGGTTTTATTATGCAGGCCGATTTAAGTCTTGGATATCAGCTAAAGTTTATTTATATATTTAGCGATTTTTCAATTATGATATTATTGTTCAATTTTAATAAATATATATTATACCCGTCATCTTTCAAGTTGCCTCTTTGTTGGCTGCACTCACTCACCCCGGTCACATCGTTATCTATGCTCCCGGGGATTCGTTCCCTTGCCGTCGCGATGCATCTTGAAATCCATAGGGTATATTCTTTGAGGAAATTCCTCTTGCAATCGCTCATACTTTAGCAAAAACCGATGATATGTACTGTTTTGTCTTGTGTTATCGGTGCCTTGTTATTTTCATTTTCATTTTTATTTTCAATGGGATTGTTCATCTTGTTGTGCTGCTTATGATGGGTTATTGCTCCAAAAATATCCATTAAAAATATATTTTTATTTGTAAATGCAAGCTATTTATTTCTATTGAATTTAATTTAAAAGTAATTATAAGAAATAATAGGTAGTATCTTATGATGTGAATAATTATTTTTTCGTATAAAAAACCTCATCAGTATATGGATAAGGATTTTTATAATCGGACGATTGGATGATTTTTTTGTTTCCGAGAGAAATAGTTTCTCATACTACATGTCTTACATAGAAAATAGATATTGAAATTAATCGAGTCCTTTTGCAGGAGCCTCCCATATTTTGAAAAATCGTTTTACATTGCTTGCGGTGTAAATAACAGTATGGGATATATTTCGATGGCCAAGATAATCTTGAATAAGGCGTGTATCTCTTCCTAAATCAGCGAGAGCATAACCGCAGGCATGTCTTAGCATATGTGGATGAGGTGAAATATTGACTAATGCTTGTTTGCCATAACGCTTTAATAAACCATAAACTTGCTGGCGTGAAATAGCCCCTGATTTTTGTGATAAAAAGACCCACTCTGAATCTGATTCTCGCCAACTCTTTCTAATATTAAGCCATTGATTTAAAGCTTTAATTTCTTCTGGTATTAGTGGGTGTGTTGTTGATAATCCCCCTTTTAATCGTCTGACATGAATAAGTTCTGAGTTAAGATCAAGATCGGATAACGTGAGATTGCATAACTCGCTCACTCTAAATCCATGGATGAAACACATTAGTAGCATGCAATAATCTCGCTCAGCATGACATCCTTGACGCGCTTTTTCTAAAATCGCATTAATTTCATATCGGGTTAAAAACTTACGTTTCTTCATGAAAATAATTCCTGTGCAATTGGGGCGGATAGTTATAGGTAGAAAAATAATATTAATCTACCGGAATATATCAATTAATAGAACTTTTATAAAATTATTGGCTGATAACGCTATTTATTTTGGCAAAAATTTATAAATACCGTTTTTAGATAGTTATAAATAGCCCTTTTTTAATAGAAAATATCAGCTTGTAAGCTTTGTAATTATATATTTGAAAATTATTTAACAATAAAAAGAAACTAAACAGAATGCACCAAACTGTAAATATGTTCCTATAAAACGACCGACTAAGTCAAATTTTGTGTAATGCCAAATTACTAATATTTAACTATTTATAATATATGGATTTTTTTCATTATTTTTTACTATTTTTCATATTTTGCCATCAAATTATTGTAAAAAATTAGTGGGTTCATCTGAATTCAATCAAATACTAATTGATTAATTAGATTATAAATTCAAATTAATGTCTTTTTTAGAATGTTAACTCCGAAATATTATGCACTCTTAGTGTTTTTGACTGAAAAAAACAGTTTGGTGCATTTTGTTTGGTTTAGAAAATATTAATCCGAGATTTTTAAACTATTTTGCGCTGAATATCAGGTGTATGGAGCTGGAATCCTGCACGGTTATTTTTTTATGGTTATGGGTATTTTATCCTTAAATTCAAGGAATTAGTTCACATGAGATTGAATAAATTGGTTATGGCCCTGGGGTTAGGTGTGGCTTTGGCTGCGGGTTCGGTAAATGCAGCGAATCCTAGCCAAGGTCACGGAACGGTGACTTTTACCGGGTCTATTACTGATGCACCTTGTTCTATCACCCCAGAAACGGTTGATCAGGTAGTTCCACTGGGCTCTATTTCTAGCGCATCTTTGCAAAACGGTGGCCGCTCTTCTTCCACGCCCTTCAAAATTTCTTTAGATAACTGTACGACTGAAACGATAAGTACAGTCACCACGACGTTTGTTGGGGCTAAATCTAGCATCGTCGGCGGTGATGGTTTGCTAGGTATCGAAGGCGTTGCTAAAGGTGCGGGTATTGCGATCACTGATGCGGGCGGTAACAAAATCAAACTAGGTACCCCTTCACCAGCTGTCGCTCTGCATGATGGTGATAATGATCTGCATTTTGCTGCCTATCTTCAAGGTGATACTTCACCTGATGCCGTTGTTCCGGGTAATTTCACCGGCATTGCCAACTTCCAGCTGACTTACCAATAAGTCTTTTCATGCACGGAAACGCTGACAAGGAGGCGGGCGTTTCCTAATCAAAAGTTTTGGATAAGTTTAGCTGGAGAGAAGTCATGAGCCGATATGCTGCCGTTGTTGTAGTGCCCTGCCTGTTAATGTTTTCCTGTGTTATTGAAGCTGAAACGGCTGTTCCACAAGGAACGCAAGGATATGGTCGCGTTAGCATGCAAGGCACCATCATTGATACGGCCTGTGCGATTGACGCAGGTAGTCGTGACCAGACGATTGAGTTAGCCACGATCCCGGTAAGCCGGATGATACATGATGGACAGGGACCCGTGCGTCCTTTTTCTATCCGTTTGATTAACTGTGTACTGACTTCTGCCACTTTGGGTAAACCCGATTGGCGTCACTTTCAGGTGATGTTTGATGGCATACCGGATGGGAACAATTTCCGGTTATCGGGTGTAGCTCAAGGAGTGGCATTACAAATTACAGACATGTACGGCAATCAGGCATATCCGGGAACTCCTCTACCGGTGGAGGGGTTACAGGCAGGGCAGATGACCCTTAATTACGCAATGCGATTAGTGAGTAATCACCAGTTATTGCAAGCGGGGCAGTATCGAACCACGGTTCGGTTCAGGCTGGATTATCACTAATCATCGATCTGGGAATGTTATGGCTTTGTTTTTGGGTTTGACCACTGAATATGACAGGGTGGTCTCGGTTCGGTGTGTCCTGAAACCTCTTATTGTTTTGGTATTGCTTGCTTTAATGGGTACTCATGCGGTGTATGCGGAAGAGGAAATTGAATTTAATACGGATGTGTTGGATGTTCAGGATCGGGCTCGGATTGATTTAAAAGAATTTTCCCGCGCCGGTTATATCATGCCGGGGGATTATCAGATGGCGGTACGTCTGAATAACAGCGAGCTGCCGGAGATGCCGGTGACTTTTATGGTACCACCGGATGATCCGAAGGGGAGTGTGGCGTGTTTGCCGCCTGAGCTGGTGAAGCAGTTGGGGCTGCGGGCGGAATGGGAATCAAAGATGACCTGGTGGAACAATAATCAGTGTCTGGAGATTAAAACGCTGCCTGGCATGACAGTGCGCGGTGATCTGAGCAGTGACACGCTATACCTGAGTATGCCTCAGGCTTATCTCGAATATCACTCACCAGACTGGGACCCGCCGTCACGTTGGGATGAGGGGATTTTCGGAATGATGTTTGATTATAACGTCAATGCTCAGATCGCTAAGCCGGCGAAGGGAAGTGAAAATCAGAATGTCAGTGCTAATGGTACGACCGGGATAAATTTGGGGGCGTGGCGGCTACGGGCAGACTGGCAATCACAGTATAACCACGTCACGGGGCGGGCAGGGAGCACAGAGAAAAACTGGGATTGGAGCCGTTATTACTTGTACCGGGCAATACCACATTGGCAGGCTAAGCTAACGTTGGGTGAGGATTACCTTAATTCAGATATCTTTGACAGCTTCCGTTTTACCGGTTTGAGTCTGGTGACGGATGACAATATGTTGCCGCCGAACCTGCGAGGCTATGCGCCAGAGGTGACGGGGGTAGCGAAAACCAATGCCAGAGTGACTATTCGTCAGCAGGGACGGGTGTTGTATGAGACCCAAGTTGCGCCAGGTCCATTCCGTATTCAGGACATCAATGATGCAGTGAGCGGCAAACTGGATGTGCGGGTAGAGGAGCAGGATGGCGGTTTACAGGAGTTTCAGATCGATACTGCGAATATTCCCTATTTAACCCGTCCGGGCCGGGTGCAGTACAAACTGGCGGCGGGTAAGCCGACTAACTGGAAACATCACAGTGAGGGATCGGGCTTTGGTCTTGGTGAGTTTTCTTGGGGAATAAACAATGGTTGGTCGCTGTACGGTGGGATATTGGGGGCCGGGAATTATAACGCGTTGTCATTGGGGATTGGGCGTGATCTGATGGTCTTTGGCGCACTTTCCTTTGATGTCACTGAATCCCGCGCCCATTTACCGGATGAGGACCAAACATTGACTGGTGGCTCTTATCGTCTCAGTTATTCCAAGCGTTTTGAGGAGTATGACAGCCAGGTGACTTTTGCCGGTTACCGTTTCTCGGAACGTGACTTTATGAGTATGAGCCAGTATCTGGATCGCCGTTATCACGATGGTGATGCAGAGAGTAATAAAGAACTTTACACCATTATGTTGAATAAGCAGTTCACACATATTGGTACCAGTATTTACTTGAATTACAGCCACCAGACTTATTGGAACCGTTCGAATAACGATCGCTATAACTTATCGATATCACGTTATTTTGATATTGGCAGTTATAAGAACATTAACCTGAATCTGTCTGCTTACCGTAATAAATATGAAGGTAAAAATGACGACGGGATGTATATGACATTATCCCTGCCGTGGGGTAATTCAGGAACGATCAGTTATAACGCAATGGCCAACCGGGAAGGTAATTCCCACACGGTAGGTTATTACGACCGGATTAATGAAAACAGTAACTATCGTTTAGCGGTTGGTTCCAGTATTGACGGCAAGGCCGCGGCTAACGGTTATTTAACCCATTACGGCGATCGCGCTCAACTGACGACCAGTGCGAGTTATCAGGATGGACGTTATACCACGGGAGCGCTTTCTATTCAGGGGGGGATGACCGTGACGCCGAAAGGCGCGGCACTGCATCGTATTAATATGCCCGGGACCACCCGTTTGATGGTGGATACCGATGGTATAGGTGGCGTACCGGTGAAAGGCTTCGGCGCGATTACCCATACCAATATGTTCGGTAAGGCGGTGATCTCTGATGTAAACAACTATTACCGTAACAGTGCGAGTATTGATTTGAACAAACTGCCGGACAATGT
This sequence comes from Photorhabdus laumondii subsp. laumondii, assembly GCF_003343245.1. Classification (NCBI taxonomy): domain Bacteria; kingdom Pseudomonadati; phylum Pseudomonadota; class Gammaproteobacteria; order Enterobacterales; family Morganellaceae; genus Photorhabdus; species Photorhabdus laumondii. The sequence continues at coordinate 891,949 of NZ_CP024901.1, forward strand.
GGAGGCAATCCGGTCGGTACAACAAGCAACACTGACGGAAGGGGCGATTGGTTATCGTAAATTCCAAGTGATATCCGGTGAAAAAGCGATGGGTATGATCCGCTTGTCGGATGGTAGCTCGCCGCCGTTTGGGGCAACGGTGCTGAATAAGGATCAACGGGAGATCGGTATCGTCAGTGATGGTGGGAATGTCTATCTCAGCGGGATCAATCCGGCAGAGAAACTGGATGTGCGTTGGGATGGGGAGTTGCAGTGTGTGATTGAGCTGCCACAAGAATTACCAAAAGTCGAAGAGATGGCTTCGTTATTACTGCTCTGTCAGTTAGCCGACGACAATAAACAGCCATAACTTTGATTGACTGGCAGCGTGAAAACCTGATTGCTGTCACCGAAATTGCTGTCACCGAAATTGCTGTCACCGAAGTGTATCGCGGTGACCTGTAATGATTATTCTAAGAATGAGTAATTAAGCATGAAATTGAAGAATACAATTAATGTAGTCACGATCGCTATCTTAAGTCTGTCGGTGATCAGTGAGTCAATGGCGGCCATTGCGCTGGATCGTACCCGCGTCGTGTTTAACGGTGGGGACAAATCCACCAGTATGGATATCAGCAACCAGAACAAAGAGTTGCCGTATCTGGCGCAGGGATGGATAGAAGATGAGCAGGGTAACAAAATCAATGGTCCGTTAGTGGTGACACCACCGGTGCAGCGGGTGGAACCGGGCGCTAAGAGCCAGGTGAAAATTCAGTCACTGCCAACAATCGCACAGTTACCCCAAGATCGGGAAAGCTTGTTCTATTTTAATTTGCGTGAAATTCCACCACGCAGCAAGAAACCGAATACCTTGCAGATTGCGCTACAAACCCGGATCAAGCTGTTCTATCGTCCGAAAGCCATTTTTGCCAGCCGTACCGATTTGGATAATCCGTGGCAAGAGAAGATGACTTTGACGCGTCAGGGGGACCGATATCAGGTGAACAACCCGACACCCTATTACATCACCGTGGTGGATGCAGCAAGCCAGCTTAAGGGTAAAACGGTGGTGGACTTTAAGCCATTGATGATCGCGCCCAAAAGTAATGTGGTGCTGAGTGGGAGTGCCGGGGCATTAGGCAGTGCGCCGGTGCTGACATATGTCAATGATTATGGTGGCCGGCCGCAATTGATTTTTAGTTGTTCAGGCAACCATTGTCAGGTGGCTCAACGTTCGTCGTGACGGGCGAAGCCGGGAGGAACGACGATGAACATCAAGCGGATAGGCTACGGATTGACACTGGCGATCTGGCTGATACCAGTGATAGAGAGTCAGGCGGCGGAAAAGCGAGCAGCCGATATCGAAGGCTTGCATGGCGAACTGCATGTGTTTGGTGAGCTGACTGAGGCGGCTTGTCGACTGGACATGACCTCTGCATGGCAGGAGGTGAATTTGGGGGTAACACCAAACAGTGATTTACGTCGGTCAGGTGATAAAGGGACACCGATACCGTTCACATTGAAGTTTCGTGACTGTCTGCGAACCAAAGGAGCCGTACATGATATGCGGACCGGCAATCTGACGTGGAGCCATTTACAGCCGGTGGTGACGGTCAGTTTTGTGGCACCGGCGGATCGCGATTATCCACATCTGGTGCGGGTGAGCGGTATCAGCGGATTGGGGTTACAGATAACAGATACCGCTAACAATGATATCCGGTTGGGAGAGCGGGGACGCCCACGTTTTGTGGCTGCGGGACAGGACAGCTTGGAATATTACGTGACGCCAGTACGGACGCCGAGAGCGCTAGGGATTGGGCAATATCGCGCGGTGGTGGATTTCAGGGTGAATTATGACTAATTCTCGGTGTTCTCTGCGAATAAAGAAACGGTATCGCAGGCAAAAAAAATGGCGCGTATTACTGCTTGGCTGTTTATTGAGTGTGAGTGCTCAGGCTGATTTACTGACAACAAGGGGAAATATAGCCGCAAGACCTGCCGGTAATTTTTCGGGTAAAACCCCGATCAACATTTACGGCGTGGTTATCGCACCTCCACCTTGTGTGATTAATAATGGTAATACTATCGATGTAGATTTTGGCGATGTGATGATTACCCGGATTGACGGGGTTCATTATATGCAACCGGTCAAATACAGCATGAAATGTGAAAAAATGCCGGCTAATGCCATGAAAATGATGATATCGGGCAACACCGCCAGTTTTGATCCGGCGGTGTTGCAAACCAATCACACTGGGCTTGGTATCGCTGTTATTCATAACGGACGAAAATTGCCCGTCAATGACTGGATGAAATTTAACTATCCTGATTTTCCTGAATTATATGCGGTGCCGGTAAAAGATATGGCTACGGTATTGAAAGGCGGCGACTTTGGCGCGGGTGCGACCATGATGGTGGAATACCAGTGAACGGGAGACATGCAATGAACCATTTGATCTATCGTGTTTTCTGGACGGTTTGCTTAGGTTTCATCAATGTGATGCCGGGACAGGCAGCCGATAATATGTGGTTTCACGGCACACTGCTTGAAGCGCCTCCTTGCGTTATTGATGACGGCAATATGATTGATGTCTATTTTGGTCACAATGTTGGCATCCATCAGGTGGATGGAGTGAATTATACCCAGCCCGTGAATTATCAGTTGGTCTGTGCGCCTAATATCTCAGGTTGGAGTTTAGGATTGACAGTGATTGGCCCGTCAACCTCATTTGATGCCGCCGCGTTGCAAACCAATATTACCGATTTAGGCATTCGTCTGACGTTGGATGGTAAAGCATTCACCCTTAATGAGCGTATTCCGGTGACATCACAGAAACAGCCGGTAATACAAGCGGTGCCGGTGAAAAAACCAGGAAGCACGTTGCCGGAAGGGGCGTTTGAAGTGATGGCGACATTGCTGGCGGAATACCAGTGAAAGGAAACTCAATGAAATATTTAAAATTATTCGTGTTGCGGGTGGGTTTTATGGTTATTGCTGCCACGGTTTATGGCCATCAAGGGGTACAGGCTGCGGATAATATGCGTTTTCACGGTGCATTGGTTAAAGAACCTTGCACGATTAAACCGGGTGATGAAGATATCCAGCTCGATTTTGCAACAATTTCTGAAAAATATTTGTATCTGCATGGTAGAACCCATAGCGAACCTTTTCTGCTCAGATTATCTGGTTGCGACATGAGTGTGGGCAAATCGTTCAAACTGACATTTAGCGGCATAGAAAATACGCAATTGCCGGGTTTATTAGCATTAAGTGCGGGAAGCCAAGCCGCTGGGATTGCCATTGGTATAGAAACGGCAGAAGGCAGACGGTTGCCGTTGAATAAAGAGGGAGATGCCTATCCGTTAAAAGAGGGTGAAAACTTGATTGCACTACAAGCCTATGTGCAGGCAGAACCCATAGCGCTAGCTAACCAGACGATTACGCGAGGCGCATTTCATGCGATTGCGACATTTAATCTGAATTATGACTAATTTGCCCAGCTTTATTAGGTAGCTTAAATGAAAAAATTATTCTCTGTTTGCCTGGTATTTTTATCACTGTTTTCATCAAGTGCGGCTGCATCAATATTTTCATATATCACTAAATCCGAAGGTGTTCCTACGAATGCCTATTATACTTTTGTCATTGAGCGTTGGGACCAAGAAAACGATTTTACGCCAAATCCTTGTTATGGTTATTCTGCATGTTGGATATCGGTTAACCATCGCCATTTTGCTGATGGTTATTCAGGGCAGCCCTATAGGATATTTAATACTCGCGTGGAAAGATTTAAGACAATGAAACAAGTGCAGGCGGAGATATTGAAATATACCAGTTTTCCGATCACCGGAGTGGCAAAACATTTTGGCCCTGCGATTCGGTCTCATCAGGAATGTGTCGGGCTATTTTACGAAACCGATCAAAATGGCTTTCATGGAAGATTATTGCCTGGCTCTTTATGTGGTGTTGCACCACCGCCGATAGGCTTTTGTCAAGTCAGTGAAGGTTCCGTTGAGCTTAATTACGGCAGCATTGATGAGGCAAAACTAGACGGTGCAACCCAAACGGGAAATATCAATGTGACCTGCAATGTAGACATAAAGATTATCGTGATAGCAACGGGCCTTAATGGAGAATTTGTACCGTTGAGAAACGATGGTAGCTTGAAAGCTAAGTTGTTATTAAATGATAGCAAAGGTGAAGATGGTGTGGCTGTGTTTGTACCGGCTGGAGGAAATGTACCCGTTACAGTGAAATCAATTTTACAAAAAAATGGCAGAGTAGAGGCAGGACCTTTCTCAGGATCAGGGACAATAATTTTGGCGATGCCATAAAAAAGGTGTTTTTTTAATTTAAAGGCTGGGATGAAAATGAAACAAGATCATCTATTAGTAGGGAAGCGTATTCAAAAAAGAAGGAAAGAGTTGGGCATGACCGCGGTAAAATTGGCGGAAAAAATAGGCATTAGTCAGCAACAACTCTCACGTTATGAGAGAGGGATAAACCGAATTAATTTATCCCATTTGGTGCAGATCGCTTCAATATTGGAGACACCGATAAACTGGTTTTTCCTTGATTGTAGTTATCCGGCAAGCAATAACAGCATCAATAAATTAACAGACCAATATATCCCTATTGCGGAAGCGACATTGGGTAAATTTGGATGTTAACTGAACTCGACGCCAATCGGGGGATCGATAAACCCGTTGATGACTGAGTTTCGTGACCGACGGAACGGTCACTTTTATGATTTTTCTGTCAGCCATGTTATTACCACAAATTAAAAAACCCACTCTTGTTCATATCCCCTTTTGACGAAGTTATTAGAATTCAGATAGTCGTTTGAATCCGCCATCGCCATGTTGAATAGCTGCCATCATTATGGAATTGAGTTGAAGATGACGGCTCAAAACGAATCCTCGATTAATCCCTTCAATGCTGAAAATCAATAAGAGTAATTAATGTAATGCTTTTGTGATGCTGGAGATTCGTGTTTCTGCGTAAGGGTAAGAAAGTGTAAACGTGGGGGAAAATGTTACTCGAAGTAGTGGTGTGGCTTTCAATGACATCAGTTTCTGATATGGGACAAAAAACCGAACATTTAGAGTTATTTTGTTCGGTTATTGTCAACCGCCGGGGCAGTATACGGAAAATTTCATCACTTAAAAGCGATTTTTTGTATTATTTTGTAAAAACTTACTTAATTTTTTGATTACAAAAGGAAATTATTTCTTTTGTTATGGATATTATGGCCTGTTTGAAGGTCGTTTTTTGAGCAATTTGATATTCATTTTCTTATGCAACAGGCTGAAATCCTGAAACCAAATGGCATAAGGCAGAAGTGATTTCGTAATGTGAATATTAATATTCATATATTTCATATAGTTAATAACCAAACAAAATAACTCTAAATGACCAGTAAATGCACCGCGCTAGCGGCCCGGTTGTTTAATCTGTCATGGTGTTGTTTTAGGCAAAATGTATTAACGACGAGATGTAGATAAGGAATTAATGAAATGAAAAAGCAAATGATGAAAACCAGCGTATTAGCCGCAGTGCTCTTAAGCATGGGGATGGGGATGGCACATGCTGCTGCGGGCGATGTGCTTGCTAGTAATTCAGTGGTTGTGAATGGTGTTGTAGGAGCGGCAAGTTGTGTACTCAACGTCACAGACGGAGGAGCCTCAACTACCTCGATCGACTTAGGCGCGATTAATCAGAGCGCTATTAAATCCGGTCAATTAATCGGCACGAAGAAAATCAAGGTTGAACTTGGTGATTGCTCTCAAGTCGTTGATTCAAATGACAATACCAAACTTAACACCGGAGTTGGTTTGAGAATTTCTGGAACAGCTTCCACTGTTTCAGCGGATTACTTTGCCGCGCCTGGCGACACTAATAATAAGTTAGCTGTAGCTGTGCAGAATGGTAGTAAATTCTTAAAACCCAATGATGCGGTTAGCTTTACAAAAGGTGCTCTACTAACTGATGTGATGCAAGAATTGGACGTAGGTATGATTGCTAAAACCCCTAGTGATGTGACGGCGGGAATGAGTGTCAGTGTACCACTGACTTTCCAACTTATTGAGAAATAATCAAATTTATCATTAATCAACGCCATCAGGCATCAGGAACACATAGCTGTGGAATTGGACAGGGAAGTCCAATTCTTACTTTACGTAACACCAAAACAGACATTTTCAGGTGATTCAGTGAAAAGATTGATGACAGCGATGATAGTGGCCGGTCTGTTAGGCTGTCCGGTCACTTCCGTACAGGCGGAAGGAGTGGGGATCAATGCCACCCGCATTATCTACCCGGCTGATAGCCACGCAACAACCGCTTCAGTACGCAACAGCAGTAAAGAGGCCGTCTATCTGATGCAGGTGACGGTCAGCTCTACCCCAGAGGGGGGCAAAACCGCGCCATTTCTGGTAACGCCGCCCCTGTTTCGTATGGAGCCCGGCAGCCAGAATCAGGTCCGTATCATCAAAACCGGCCAGGCACTGCCTGCCGACCGGGAATCCCTGTTCTGGTTTACCGCGAAAGCCATCCCGTTAAGCCCCGAATCCGGTAATCCCTCGGGTAAGCAGATCACCGGGGGCATACAGATTGCTATGGCTAACACAATTAAACTGATGTATCGCCCGTCAGGGCTGCCAGTTGCACCGGAGAAAGGATTTGGTTCACTGCGCTTCAAACCGACAGCCGAGGGGATAACGGTCACGAATCCGTCACCCTATTACATCACCTTCGCCTCCTTAAAAGTGGGCGGCCAAGAGCTGATGACGCAGAAACAGAAAGAGAGCATGGTTTCCCCGTTCTCTGCCCTGTTTTTCCCCCTCAAAGGCGTGAATTACCCGGCCAAAGTGAGCTGGACAGTAATTAATGACCTCGGTGGAGGATCATCCTATCAAGGGGAGATACCGTAATGTTAAAACCGTGGACCCTTATCGGACGGACAGCACTGGCCGGTCTGCTCTGTACCATCCCCCTGCCCGGGGGAGCCAGTTCAAACACGGCAGAACTGACGCTGGCACTGACGCTGGAACAGCCAACCTGTGAACTTAATGTACAGACCTCCCATGTCGAGTTTTCATCCATACCGCTTAATGAAGTGCAACGCAGTGCGGAACATATCGCAGCGGCGGACAACAAGCCTGTGACGCTGGCGTTGTCAGGTTGTGCGGGATCAGCCAGAACAGGCCGTACCCCGGCGATTAAAATAGCCGGCCCCACACCGGAAAACCACCCGACGTTATTTCGGGATAAGGCTTCCACTGCGGCGGGAAACGTGGGATTTGGCCTGCGCTATCAATCACCGGAAGGCGGGCTGGGGAGCTACCTGAAAAATGGCGATTATGTGGATTTGGCATCACCGGGTAACGCCGTTAAAGACGGTCAAATTACCTTCCAGATGGATATGCGGCATGAATCCGGCACGGCGGTCCCCACCCCCGGTGAGCTGACCGCGCACATTCAATTTCAATTTGACTATCACTGAGTGTCGCTCAGGTAACAGGTTTCAGGAGGCGTTGTGGAAACAGGTCGGATGCGCACAACGTGGTACAGGCTGGCACCACTACTATTCTGTCTAGGGTTAGGCATGGCCGGCACAGAACCCTGTCAGGCAGCCGGTATCAGCCTGAATAAAACCCGGGTGATTTTTACCCAAGGGGCGCGGGCACAGACGCTGACGGTGGTTAACACCACACCTCAGGCGTGGCTGGTGCAGGTGAGGATCACAGGCGATCAGGAGAAAACCGCACCGGCGTTTGTGGTGACGCCGCCGCTGTTCAGGTTGGAGGCCAATAGTCAGAACAGCCTGCGTATTTTGCCGACTTTTAATCTGCCCCCTTTTCCAGTGGATCGGGAATCGCTCGGGTATGTCCAGATGAATGCTATCCCCGCCGCCCATCCGATGGCGAATGAGCACGCTCGGGATCAGGCGTCGATGAGCGTGGGAATGCGAATTAAGTTTTTCTGGCGACCGCATGGCCTGCCGATGTTGCCGGAACAGGCGTATGGACAGCTCCGCTTTCAGTCGCAACCCGGTGGCATTAAGGCGTGCAATCCTACGCCGTATTTCCTGTCGCTGGACAGCCTCACGCTGGACGGACAGGCGCTCGATCTGAATCGCTATCCCTCCATGATAGCGCCGCAGGATTGTGTGACCTATGTCGGACAGGCAGGCAAAAAAGCGGTGAGCTGGTCGATGATTAATGATTACGGCGGGGCTTCAAACCTGTTTACCGCCAACGTGGCGGGTTAAATTCGCCCTTGTTTTATCCAGAGGTGGAAAGTGAAGAGAGTCAGTAACGGGAACAAGCGAGCACCCGGTGGATCAATGATTTACCCTTTCTGTTTCGCCCTGCTGCTAAGCGGCCTGTTAAAGGCGCAGGCGGCGGAGAATCCGGGGTTATCGTTCTCCCCGATGCAGTTATCGTATGTCGCCAAAGACAGCCCCGGCGGGGTGACCCTCAGCATGACCAACCATACGGCGCAGGGCTATCTGGTACAGGGATTTGTCAGCCCGATGGACCCCGATACCGGTCGCTTTGACACCCAAACCGGGCGGGTTCCCCCTTTTGTTGTCCTGCCGCCGTTAAAGCGGATTGAGGCCGGCGGGAAATTTTCGTTCCGTATTCGCCAGCTTGGCGGGCAGTTACCGCCGGATCGGGAATCGGCCTTTGTGGTCTCGTTGCGGGCTATCCCCGGCGTCGCCGTACCGGACACGCACGTGCCTGAGCGCCAGACCGGCAAGAACTCGCAGGTGCAGGTCGCTTTACAGATGAATATCCGGCTGTTTTATCGCCCTAAAGGCGTCCCCGCCCGGGATAACGCCGCGGTGGCAAAACAGGTGAAATTTTCCCTTCAGGGGACGCAGTTGCGAGTGGAAAATCCCACACCCTATTTTCTGGCCTTTTCGGTCCTGAAAATGGGCACACAGCATGTGGATGACCACACCCGCCAGACGATGGTGCCCCCGAAAGGCATACAAACCTATTCGTTTACCGCCGGGGGACAAGGGCCACTAATCTGGCGTTTTCCCGGCGACAATCAGGATCGCCACGTCCCGTTATAAACCCGCCGCATCGGCGGACGGTATACCGGCAAAGCGACCTCAATATCAACAGCACAGGCTTAAATTAGAAGCAGAGATGAGCTATGGCAATAAACACTTTATTTCCGTCTGCACTGCGGACGGGTAACCAGCGTGCGCCCGGTCAACCGGGCAGTTTCCGGCCGCGGCCGGTATACCTATGCCTGCTGTGTTCACTGACGGCAACGGCCCTGCCCGCCTCAGCGCGGGAATACTTTAATCCGGCGTTCCTGATGGGCGCTGACGGTGAACGCAGTCATGTCGATCTCTCGGCGTATGAAAACGCGGGCTATGTCGCCCCCGGGCGCTATCTGGTGGATGTCTACATGAACCAGAATCGGGTGGACAGCCGCGAGATTGAATTCAGGCAGGTTAACGGCCATCTCCAGCCGGTATTAACCGTCGCACAACTGGAAGGGTATGGGGTCAATACCCGCGGATTACCGGCTTTTCAGGGTAAAGCGGACGACAGCCTCATCACCGATCTGACGAAACAGATCCCGCACGCCAGCGCCACACTGGATTTCGCCCGTTTGCGTCTGGATCTCAGTGTCCCGCAGGTCGCTATGCAGCCCCACTATTCCGGGATGGTTGATCCGTCACTGTGGGATAACGGGATCCCGGCCTTTTTGATGAACTACACGGTCAACGGGTCGGAAGGCCGTTATGACCGTCAGGGAAACTGGGGAGGATCACGTTCCCGTAACCTGTTTGCTTCTTTTCGTGACGGGTTAAATCTGGGGCCGTGGCGTCTGCGCAGCACGCAAACTTACAGTTACAATCGTCAGCGCAACGAGGCCGCCGCCGGCTTTTCCACGCCGGCACAGACCCAATGGCAGGTGAGCAATACCTACCTGCAACGTGATGTCCCCTCACTGCGCAGCGAGTTCACGGCGGGTGAAACCTATACCGGCGGCGACATTTTTGACAGCATCCCGTTTCGGGGTATGAAACTGGCTTCTGAGGAGGCGATGTTACCCGACAGTCAGCGCGGTTTTGCCCCGGTGATAACCGGTGTGGCGAACGCCAATGCGCAGGTGACGGTATCCCAGAATGGCAACATCATATATCAAACCACGGTGGCACCGGGGCCGTTTCGTTTCACCGACCTCTATAGCACCGGGAGTGCCGGCGACCTGACGGTGACCGTCAAAGAGGAAAATGGCCGTACCCGCGTCTCGACAATCGCCTCGTCGTCCCTGCCGGTGATGCAACGTCCCGGCGGCGTTAAATATGAATTGACGACCGGTCAATATCACGGCGGCAACCTGACCGATGGCAGCCGTTCCCCGGTATTTGCGATGGGCACGCTGGTCTATGGTTTGCCCCACAATATCACCCTGTATGGCGGCGGACTGGTCGCAGGCAACTACCAGTCGGGTGTATTAGGCTCGGGGGTGTCATTGGGGGCATTTGGCGCGCTGTCTGCGGATGTGACGCTGGCCCATGCACAGTTGCAGAGGAGCAAAGATCAGGAAGAAAGCGGACAATTCGGCCAGTCTTATCGCGTGAAATATTCTAAAAACTTGCTGAGTACCGGCACCGGCATTGATCTGGCCGCTTACCGCTATTCCACCCAGCATTACTACAGTTTCAGTGATGCTAACAGCATGGGCTACAGCCTGAATGAATATCAGGTGCCGTGGGCACTTGACCGGCGTCAGAACACCTGGCAGGTGAACCTGCGTCAGACACTGGGACGCTGGGGCAGTCTTTACGCCTCCGGGACGCACAACAATTATTGGAATGGCCGTACCGACAACAACCTGAGTCTGGGTTACAACGCGATGCTGATGGGGATCAGCTATAACCTGAGTTATAACATTTCTCGTATCAGGGGCGAGGGCCACTGGCCGGAAAACCGTCAGGTATCATTCAATATGCAGGTCCCACTGAGTCTCTTTGGATCATCGTCGGCGTTACGGGGCGTTTACACCCGCTATACCGCCTCACGCGACTCGCAGGGTAACCTCTCTCAACAGACCGGCATCAGTGGCATGTTATGGGATAACCGCCTGAGTTATCACCTCCAGCAAGGCTGGGGACACAGCGGCCAGCAAAACAGCCGGGCCCTGTCGCTGGGTTATCAGGGCAGTCAGGGGAGCGTTAATCTGGGTTACAATGACAGCGCAGACAGCCGGCATGTTACCTATGGCACGTCCGGTGCCCTTCTGATCCATCCTTACGGGCTAACGCTGTCACGCTCGCTGGGCGATACCGCCGTGTTAGTCCGCGCACCCGGGGCGAAAGGGGTGACGGTCAGCAACGGCAACGTACAGACCGACTGGCGTGGCTACGCCGTACTGCCGGGCGGATCGGTCTACCACAAAAACACCATCAATCTGGACCCGTCCACCCTGCCGGAAGGGGTCGATATTGACCAGACCAGCCGCAACGTTTACCCGACCAAAGGGGCGGTGACGCTGGCCAATTATCAGGTCCGGCTGGGCAGCCAGTTGCTGCTGACCCTGACACATCATGGCAAACCCGTGCCCTTTGGTGCCACCGCAACGCTGGCAGGCAACGCAGCCCAGGCCGGCAGCGGCATTGTGGGCGATAACGGCCGGGTTTATCTGAGCGGCATGCCGTCCGCCGGTCATGTGAAAGTTAAATGGGGAAACGAGGCCAATCAACAATGCACCACCCGTTATCAGGTGTCGTCCGATACCCCCGGGAAACTGGTGCAGGCTGATGCCATATGTCTATAAGCGTGACCCTCATGTGGGCAGCCTGAACCGGCGTGCCCGATGAGATATCGCCTGTCTCGCTTTGACGTCCGGGGCACCCCCAAAGCGAGGTTAGCCCCAACCGTGAAAGAGCGAGGTGAACAGATGAGTAATTTGGAGAGAGAAGGATGTTAAACACTGAACGTTTGTGGGGCGGTGAGGCAGAAAACCCCGTCCCAACCATCATGGGGCTGGGGGTATCACTGCTCTTTTTATTGACCGCATTACCCCTCCAGGCGGCTGAGACTTATCAGGACTGCGGGACTGAACTGGGGAATAAAGTTAGCAATGTCTCCGGCTATGCCATGATGCCGAACAATAAAGATAAGCGTGATTATTCACGGGATGAAATCGTGGGTTATACCACCAGCGGCCCTTTTGACCGGTCGACAACCTGCCGCGTTCCCCCCGGGACCCAGTTTATGGCCTACACCGTGGGATCGGGGACCGACTCATTGATCTCTTCGTCGTCACCGGGTAGCGTCCGGGTCGGCAAGGCTGGCGACTTTATGGTTGATATCGGGCAATCGTCACTCTCTTGCCAGACGCATGGTTCACCCGATACGTATCAATCAGCCAGTCTGGTCAAAGGAAATGCTGGCGTTAACCTTCCCTGCGTCCCGGATGCCAACGGTCTGGTTGATATCAGTGTTCGCTCAGTGACCGGAGCCATTTACCCGGACCGCGACGGGAATTTCAATGCAAAACCCGGTGGAAGTTATTTATCTGTGGGCTCTATCGGCTGGGCTTCAACGGCCGTATCGGGTTCCAGCAGCATACCGACCCCCCTGTGGACCACGGTTATCCTTTCACCGGTCAAAAAGCCGTCCACCTGTGCAGTAGTGCTTACTCCGTCATCGGTGGATTGGGGAACGGTGAAAAGAGCCGGTAAACAGGCGGGAGAGACACTGGCGTCGGCCAGACAGATCGGGATAAACAGCACCTGTTCCGGTGATGACGCGGTATTTCAAAATTCACGCCTGCTCTACCGGATCGATGGCCCCTTCGTGCCGGGCAAACCGCATGCGCTGGCCTCGTCAATAGATCAGGTCGCCTTCGCGTTCTTCGATTTTGCCAATAAACCCTTATCACTCAGTACCGGGCACCGAGGTACAGGGGCGGAAGCGAGATATGTTAAGCTCGGGGACGACAGTTATACCGCTTCAACCCAACTGTCTGTGGTCCCGGTTCTGTTGAAAACTGACGGTGCCGGAGGGCTAGCCAGAGCCGTCGCGGTCATTTCCGTGTGGTCGGATGTTAACTTCGTCGACCCATCTGCTTAGTTATTGCTATCGTTGCAGCGCCGATCGGCGCTGCATAAACCAGCTTTTTCGCTCCCTTGCCGCCGCGATGCATCTTGAAATCCATAGGTTATATATCGAAAGCTAATAATTGATTGTTTCAAAAAAGGAACAAACTGCCTCTCAATATTTCCCGCTCAGAAATCGATATGTTATCGACGGTTGAACCAAACTTCAGAAGTTAATCAGCAAACAAAATAACTCAAATGACAAGTAAAACGCACCGCGTTAGCGATCTGGTTGTTTAACTTGTCGTGATGTTGTTTCACGCAAAAAGTATCGAATAGATAAAAGGAATCGATGAAATGAAAAAACAAATTTTGAAGACCTGTGCGATAGCGGCACTGTGTCTGGGGGGGATGTCGCAGGCTATAGCGGAGGATGTGAGTGCCGGTACCTTGGCAGTAAGCTCTTCCGTGACCGCAGAGACGTGTAAGTTTGCAGCAATAGAGCCTGTTAGTCTCTCCGCTTTGGTATCTGATTTCACTGCGGTAGGAAATGGAGCAATCGTAGCTAACACGCAAAAATTCGTCACGATTAAAACGGAAAAATGCCCGCTGTGGAGTTCCGCGAAAAGCGTTAAATTGACGGTTGCCGGTACCACATTAGCATCATCCAGTAGTTACTTTCAGCTTCTTAACACCACGGGTAATGCTGCAATCACCGACCATGCGGTTGCTATTACGATAAATGATAAGGCTTTACCGCCAAATGCAGGAATTAACCTAAAAGATCCCCAATATAGCCCCGCAGTAGCCGGTGATAATGCCATCACGCTTAAGGTAGGGCTGGCTAGGATTGGTGCGACGGCGGTAAAAGCAGCAGACTCCAAAGCAAACCTGACCGTGAAAGTCTCGTATGACTAATTCAACGCTGTCAGACGTTAGAAACACATAGTTGTGGAATTGGACAGGGAGGTCCAATTCTTACTTACGCAATACCAAACCAGACATTTCAGGTGATGTCAGTGAAAAGATTGATGACAGCAATGATAGTGACCGGTCTGTTAGGCTGGCCGGTTACTTCCGCGCAGGCGGAAGGGGTGGGGATCAACACTACCCGCATTATCTATCCAGCGGATAGCCGCGCGACAACCGCCTCAGTGAGCAATACCAGTAAAGAGGCGGTCTATTTGATACAGGCGACAGTCAGTTCTACTTCTACGGGAGATAAAACCGCCCCATTTCTGGTGACGCCGCCTCTGTTTCGTATGGAACCAGACAGCCAGAATCAGGTGCGCATCATCAAAACGGGTCCGTCGCTGCCTGCTGACCGGGAATCGCTGTTCTGGTTTACGGCGAAGGCCATTCCGTTAAGCTCTGAATCCGATAATCGCTCCCAGAGGAATGTCTCCGGCGGAATACAGTTTGCTATAGCCAACACGATTAAGCTGATGTATCGCCCGTCAGGATTGTCGGTTTCGCCGGAGCAGGGATTTGGTTCACTGCGCTTCAAACCGACAGCCGCGGGAATCATGGTCACCAATCCATCACCTTATTACATCACTTTAACCTCCCTAAAAGTGGGTGGACAGGAGGTGATGACGCAGCAGAAAGTGAACATGGTCTCCCCGTTCTCTGACCTCCCTCTACTACTTAAAGGAGGACGTTATCCAGCCAAAGTAAGCTGGACGGTGATTAATGACTTCGGCGGAGAATCCACCTATCAGGGGGAGATACCGTAATGCGCAAACCGTGGGTTCTTATCAGACAGACAACACTAGCCGGTCTGCTCTGTACCGTTTCCCTGCCCGGGGGAGCGAGCCCAAACACGGCAGAACTGACGTTGGCATTGACGCTGGAGCAGCCAACCTGTGAGCTCTACATGCAGACATCCCATGTGGTGTTTTCATCCGTACCACTCACCGAGGTGCGGTATAGCACGCAACATATTGCGGCGGCGGGCAGCAAACCCATTACGTTGGCATTGTCAGGCTGTGCGGGATCAGCCAGAGCAGGCCGTACCCCGGCGATTAAAATAGCCGGTACCACGCTAGAAGAGCACCCGACGTTATTTCGGGATAAAGCGTCTACGGTGGCGGGAAATGTGGGATTTGGCCTTCGCTATCAATTGCCGGGAGGCGGGTTGGGGATCTACCTGAAAAATGGCGATTATGTGAATTTGGCACCATCGGGTAACGCCGTTAAAGACCGTCAAATTACCTTCCTGATGGATATGCGGCATGAATCCGGCACGGCTGTGCCGACTCCCGGTGAACTGACTGCGCACATTCAATTTCAATTTGACTATCACTGAGTGTGATTCAGGTAACAGGTTTCAGGAGGCGTTGTGGAAACAGGTCGGGTACGCCCTGCGTGGTACCGGTTGGTGCTATTGGTGTTCTGGCTAGGGTTAGGGATGAGCGGTATGGAATCCTGTCGAGCCGCCGGTATCAGCCTAAATAAAACCCGGGTGATTTTTACCCAAGGGGAACGGGCACAAACGCTGACGGTGGTCAATACCACACCTCAGGCGTGGCTGGTGCAGGTAAGGATAATGGAAGATCAGGAGAAAATCGCACCGGCGTTTGTGGTGACACCGCCGCTGTTCAGGTTGGAAGCCAACAGTCAGAACAGCCTGCGTATTTTGCCAACCTTTAATCAGCCCCTCTTTCCGGTGGATCGGGAATCGCTCGGGTATGTCCAGATGAACGCTATTCCTGCGACTCAACAGATGACGGATGAGTCTGTTCGGGAACAGGCATCGATGAGCGTGGGGATGCGAATTAAGTTTTTCTGGCGACCGCATAGCTTGCCTCTGTTGCCGGAAGCGGCGTATGGACAGTTGCGCTTTCAGTCGCAACCCGATGGCATCAAGGCGTGCAATCCCACCCCGTATTTTCTGTCGCTGGACAGTCTCACGCTGGATGGACAGGCGCTCGATCTGAACCGCTATCCCTCCATGATAGCGCCGCAGGATTGTGTGACCTATGTTGGGCAAGTGAGTCAAAGCTCGGTGAGCTGGTCGATGATTAACGATTACGGCGGGGCTTCAAACCTATTTACCGCCAAAGTGGTTACCGCCAACGTGGCGCGTTAAATTCGCCCTTGTTTTATCCAGAGGTGGAAAGTGAAGAGAGTCAGTAACGGGAATGGGCGAGCACCCGGTGGATCAATGATTTACCCTTTCTGTTTCGCCCTGCTGTTAGGTGGCCTGTTAAAGGTGCAGGCGGCGGAGAATCCGGGGTTATCGTTCTCCCCGATGCAGTTATCTTATGTGGCTAACGATAGCCCGCGCGGCGTGACCCTCAGCATGATTAATCACACGGCACAGAACTATCTGGTACAGGGATTTGTTAGCCCGATGGACCCCGATACCGGTCGCTTTGACACCCAAACCGGGCAAGTTCCCCCTTTTATCGTTCTGCCGCCGTTAAAACGGGTTGAGGCTGGCGAGCAATTTTCGTTCCGTATTCGCCAGCTTGGCGGGCAATTACCGTCGGATCGGGAATCGGCCTTTGTGGTCTCGCTGCGGGCTATCCCCGGCGTCGCTGTACCGGACATGGGAGCACCAGAGCGCCAGACCGGCAAAGATTCGCAAGTGCAGGTCGCCTTACAAATGAATATCCGACTGTTTTATCGCCCTCAAGGGGTACCTGCTCGGGATAACGCCACGGTGGCTAAACAGGTGAAATTTTCCCTTCAAGGGACGCAGTTACGGGTGGAAAACCCCACACCCTATTTTCTGACCTTTTCGGTCCTGAAAGTCGGCGGACAACAGGCAGATGACCGTACCCGTCAGGCAATGGTGCCCCCGAAAGGCATACAAAACTATTCGTTTCAAACCCATTCGTTTCAAACCCATTTGTTTCAAACACATTCGTTTCAAACACATTCGTTTCAGACCCATTCGTTTACCGCTGGAAGATCGGGGTCGCTGGTTTGGCGTTTTCCCGGCGATAGTCAGGATCGCCATGTTCCGTTATGACCTGTCCTCATCTGCGGGCGATGACCGGCAAAGTGACCTCAAGATTAACCACATAGGCTTAAGTTAGAAGCAGAGATGAGCTATGACAATAAACATTTTATTTTCGTCTGTGCGGCCGACGGGTAGCCAATGTTCGCCCGGTCAGCCGGGCAGTTTCCGGCTCCGTCCTGTATATGTCTGTCTGTTATGCTCACTGACGGCGACAACCTTGCCCACCTCCGCGCGGGAATACTTTAATCCGGCGTTCCTGATGGGGGCGACGGGGGAGCAGGAGCATATCGATCTTTCGGCGTATGAAAACGCGGGCTATGTTGCACCGGGACGCTATCTGGTGGATATCTACATGAACCAAGATAAGGTGGATAATCGCGAGATTGAATTTAGATTGGTGGATGATCATCTGCAACCGGTATTAACGGTTGCACAGCTCGAAGAGTATGGGGTTAATATTCGTGGGTTACCGGCTTTCCAGGGAAAAGCGAGTGACAGCCCCATCACGGATCTGACGAAACAGATCCCACATGCCAGCACGATATTGGATTTCGCCCGTTTACGTCTGGACCTCAGTGTTCCTCAAGCAGCTATGCAGCCCCACCATTCCGGGATGGTTGACCCATCACTGTGGGATAACGGGATCCCGGCCTTTTTGATGAACTACACCGTCAATGGTTCGGAAGGTCGTTATGACGGTCAGGAAGCTGGCGGTGGATCACGCTCCCGTAACCTGTTTGCCTCTTTTCGTAATGGGTTGAATCTGGGGCCGTGGCGTCTGCGTAGCACGCAAACTTACAGTTACAATCGCCAGCGCAACGGAGGTCCCGCTGGTTTTTCCCCCTCTACGCAGATCCAATGGCAGGTGAGTAATACCTATCTGCAACGTGATGTGCAATCACTGCGCAGTGAGTTTACGGCCGGTGAAATCTATACCGGTGGGGATATTTTTGACAGCATCCCGTTGCGTGGCATGAAATTGGTTTCTGAGGAGGCTATGTTGCCTGAAAGTCAGCGCGGTTTTGCCCCGGAGATAACCGGTGTGGCGAGCTCCAATGCGCAGGTGACGGTATCCCAGAATGGTTATACCGTGTATCAAACCACGGTAGCGCCGGGACCATTTCGTTTTACCGACCTGTACACCACCGGGGATTCTGGCGACTTGACGGTCACGGTCAAAGAGGAAGATGGCAGTTCCCGTGTCTCGACCCTCGCCTCTTCATCTGTCCCGATGATGCAGCGTCCCGGTGGCATTAAATATGAGTTGACGGCCGGTCAATATCACGGCGGCAACCTCACTGATGGCAGCCGTTCCCCGGTATTTGCGCTGGGCAGCCTGATCTATGGTTTGCCACACAATATCACTCTGTATGGCGGGGGGCTGGCCGCGGGCAATTATCAGTCAGGTGTATTCGGCTCGGGCGTGTCACTGGGGGCATTAGGCGCACTGTCTGCGGATGTGACGTTTGCCCGTGCCCAGTTGCAAGGGGTTAAGGGACAGGAAAATAGCTGGCAACAGGGTCAAGCTTATCGGGTGAAATATGCCAAGAATTTGATCAGTACCGGCACCAACATTGATCTGGCCGCCTATCGTTATTCCACTCAGCATTATTACAGTTTCAGCGATGTTAACAGCATGGGGTACAGCCTGAATGAATATCAAGTGCCGTGGGCGCTTGACCGACGTCAAAACACTTGGCAGTTGAGTTTGCATCAAACGCTGGGACGTTGGGGCAGTCTTTACGCCTCCGGGACGCGCAACGATTATTGGAATGGCCGTACCGACAACAATCTGAATTTGGGTTATAACGCGATGCTAATGGGGATCAGCTATAACCTGAGTTATAACATTTATCGCATGGAAGGGGCAGGCAACTGGTCGGAGAATCGTCAGGTGTCATTCAATATGCAGGTCCCACTTAGTCTCTTCGGATCATCGTCGGCGCTACGGGGAGTTTACAGCCGCTATACGGCCTCGCGCGACTCGCAAGGTAACCTGACTCAGCAGACCGGCATCAGTGGCATGTTATGGGATAACCGCCTGAATTATAACCTCCAGCAAGGTTGGGGGAATCGTGGCCAGCAAAACAGTCGGGCTTTGTCTCTGAGTTATCAGGGCAGTCAGGGCAACGTTAATCTGGGCTACAACGACAGTACCAATAGCCATCATTTCACTTACGGGGCTTCCGGTGCCCTCCTAATCCACCCTTACGGCATGACGCTATCACGTTCACTGGGTGATGAAGCCGTATTGGTTCGTGCACCCGGAGCGAAAGGGGTGACGGTCGGTGACGGCAATGTGCAGACCGACTGGCGTGGCTACGCCGTACTGCCGGGCGGATCGGTCTACCACAAAAACACCATCAATCTGGACCCGTCCACCCTGTCGGAAGGGATCGATATTGACCAGACCAGCAAGAATGTTTATCCGACCAGGGGAGCAGTGACGCTGGCCAATTATCAGGTTCGCTCAGGCAGCCAGTTACTGTTGACGTTGATACATCATGGCAAACCGGTACCTTTTGGTGCCACCGCGACGCTGGAAGAGAATGCCAATCAGGCCGGCAGCGGCATTGTGGGCGATAACGGCCGAGTTTATTTGAGCGGCATGCCTCCCGCCGGTCGCGTGAAAGTCAAATGGGGAAACGGGGCAGCGCAACAATGCACTACTCGTTATCAGGTACCGCCCGATACCCCCGGGCAACTGGTGCAGGCAGACGCCGTGTGTCTATAAGCGTTACTTCATGTGGGCACCACTAAAAGTGAGGTTATCCCGCCAGTTAAAGTCAGCGATTTGAACAGATGGGTCATTTGGAGAGAAGAAGAATGTTAAACACTGAACGTTTGTGGGGCTGTCATGTAGAGAACCCCGTTCCAACCCTCATAGGTTTGGGGATATCACTGCTCTTTTTATTGACTGCTTTGCCCCTTCAAGCGGCAGAGCGTTATCAGGACTGCGAGATTGAACTGGTACAGATGGTTCGTCATGTTACGGGTTATGCCACGGTGCCAAACAACAAAGATAAACGTGATTACTCACGTGATGAGATAGTGGGTTATACCACCAGTGGCCCCCTTGACTGGTCGACAACCTGTCGCGTCCCGGCTGGAACGCAGTTTATGGCCTACACGGTGGAATCTGGAACGAACCCATTAATCTCTTCGTCGTCACCGAGTCACGTCCGAGTGGGACGATCCGGCGACTTTATGGTTGATATCGGGCAATCTTCACTCTCTTGCCAGACGCACGGTTTATCCGGTACGTATCGCTCTGCCAGTCTGACAGGGCGGAGTGCCGGCGTTAACATTCCCTGTGTTCCCGATGCTAACGGCTTGGTTGATGTCAGTGTCCGTACCGTGACAGGCGCAATTTACCCGGACAGTGACGGCAATTTCAATGCGAAGGCAGGAGGCAGCCCCCTGTCAGTGGGCGCGATCGGCTGGATTCCCGCCGCCATATCGGGTTCTAACGGGAGGCTGAAACCCCTGTGGACCACAGTCATCCTTTCATCCGTTAAAAAGCCGTCCACCTGTGCGGTTGTCCTGACGCCCTCATCGGTGGATTGGGGAACAGTAAAAAGAGCCGGTAAACAGGCGGGAGACCCACTGGCACCGGCCAGACAGATCGGGATAAGCAGCACCTGTTCTGGTGATGACGCGGTATTCCAAAATTCACGCCTGCTCTACCGGATCGATGGACCCTTCGTGCCGGGCAAACCGCATGCGCTGGCCTCGTCAATAGATCAGGTCGCCTTCGCGTTCTTCGATTTTGCCAATAAACCCTTATCACTCAGTACCGGGCACCGAGGTGCAGGGCAGTCGGCGAGATATGTAAAGCTGGGGGACGATAGTTATACCGCCTCAACGCAACTGTCTGTGGTACCGATTCTGTTGAAGACTGACGGTGCCGGCGGGCAAGCCAAGGCCGTCGCGGTTATTTCCGTGTGGTCGGATATTAACTTCGTTGAGCCATCTGCTTAGGCTGGGGAATTTATCGAAATGGTTTGGTGACGATGTTGTTTTCTATTTCACAGAAGCACCTATTTCACAGAAGCACCTATTTCAAGCGCAGGTGTTTCTGTGTTTATTAGAACGTCAAAACGTTAATTAGATACCGTATCTAACCCCTAACCCCGCATTTCTGTTATTTCTATTTCTTTATCGAAGCGTAAATGCTCATCGGCCGCCATAGGGATCAGCCAACGTAAATTATAGATCACATTATCGGGTAATGAATTTGCTTCATAGATATTAACGATCTCTTTTTCAATAGAATTGACAGAATAGACACGATCATCATACATATAGAGAAAATTTACCTGATAAACATCAGGACGAGTTAATACGGTAAATAGTCGCCACTCTTCAGGACGTGTTTCAATGCCAGCTTCTTCAGCAAACTCCCTTGCCATTGCCTGTTGGGGGCTTTCTCCCGCTTCTATTTTTCCACCAATCCCATTGAGTTTCCCTTTTTGCCAACTGGGTTGTAATTTTGAAATTAGCGAGACATGTTTTTTATCTTTAGAAAACATAAATCCTGTTACATAGTTAATCATTATTTTCTCCACGCTTTTATTTCACTACTAATGTCTGATTCCTGTCTGGTCCATATGAAATATATTTAATTGGGACACCAGTATAGTCTTGAATAAAAGATAAGAAGTCAATCAGCTCAATAGGTAGCTCCGTTAAATCTGTATAGGATGAGTTAAGTGTGCTCCAGGATTTAAATGTTTTATAGATAGGTTTGGCTCTATCGAGCTGCAATAATGCATTATCGCAACAGACGAGTTTATCATCAATTTCATAGGCAACAGCGACTTTTATTTCATCTAAACCAGCAAGAACATCAACATTCGTTATCGCGAGTTCTATTACACCATTAAGTTTCACCGCGTGTTTAATCAGGGATAAGTCCAACCAGCCACAACGCCTTGGCCTTTTTGAAACGGTGCCATATTCGTTTCCACGCTCTCGAATATAATCAGCCTGTTCTGTCGATAATTCGGTGGGGAATGGCCCGTTGCCGACACGGATCATATAGGATTTCATTACACCGACAATATGCATTTTCTGTGCCGGTATACCTATCATGGCAAAGCAGGTTTGCACTAGTGTCTGATATGCCACGGTATAAGGATAAGTACCAAAACTATTATCTAAGAAAGTGGCTTGTGATGTCTCAAGTAAAACATCTTCTCCCGAATTAAGTAAATCACCGATAATTTCATTAGTGAACGTGAAATAGGGTTCTATCCTCTTGCCATATTGATGTGTTGTTTCTAACATCTCTTCAAAATCTAATGAAGCTTGTGCATTAAAAACATGGTTAATCTGCTTTTCCCTAATACTCCAAAGAAATTCTAATTTACTCCTTAATTTCTCTTTATCAAAGGTATCAATAAGCCGAATGCCATGACGGTTGGCTTTGTCTTCAACACAGGCTCCGACACCGACACCCACTGAGCCGATCTTCTGTTTACCTTTATATTTTTCTGACGCTCGATTTAACTCGGCGTGTAATGGTAAGACAATATGGCATCGCGGATCGATAAATATATGAGAATCAATATCTTCTTTTTTTATAAAGTCGATCTCTTTAACCAGAATGGGAAGACTGATTAAAGCACCTTGGCAGATATATAAGTTCTTTTTGTTGAGTGATGCGGGTAATTGAGAAAATGAGCCTCTTAGATTACCATGTTGCACACAATGACCTGCATTAGCGCCGCCATTAAATCGAGCAATGTTATTGATATTGCCAGATAAATAGTCAACAAATTTTCCCTTACCTTCATCTCCAAATTGGAGTCCAACTACAGCCGTTAACATGAATCTGTTCCTTAATTATTTATTGATTTACTCTAAATAATAGTTAAATAATCCAGTTTGGATAATATTTTTAAGATGAATAATCTGCTCTTTTAAAACTAATATGCTAACTATCTATTCATACATCGTTATAAATTATCCCTTTTCTTATCCGATTATTTTGAATAATCATTTATGATTATTTCTGGATTAGCGAGTCAGCTATTAATAACGCTTCACTTAATGTATCAACAATGGGAACACCGGCAGTTTCAAGACTGACACGACTGTGGGTTCCTCCGGTATAAAGAATGGCATGAGTTCCTGCCGCTAATGCGGCAATTGCGTCATCAGTAGCGTCTCCAATAACCACACTTTGCTCAGGAGCAACATTGAGTTTTTTGAGATGGTTAGCTAACTGCTCTGATTTGCCGGTGGTCAATAATGGCGTATTTCTACCATCTATTTGGGTAAAGAATTTGCCAATGCCATGATTATCAAGCATAGGGACTAATTCATTATGCTCCATCAGTGAACATAATGATTGGGTTGCACCTGTTTCATAGCGGGAAGCGAGGAGCTGGCTCACACCTTCCGTTAAACTGGCTTTCTGAATACCCGGCCGATAGTGAAAATTAAATATTTTTCCGATCACTGACCATTCAGAAGATGAGGGTTCACGGCCAATCACTTGTTTATAGAAAGTTTGTACTGGAACACAATAATATTCGCGATATTGTTCCAGCGTTAGTGGATCAATACCCATTTCTGCCAATGCGAAATTGGTTGCACTCAATGAAACATTGACATCATTAAGTAATGTGCCATTCCAATCCCAAATAATATGTGCTGTTGTCATAATCAATTAACTCCTTTTTCAAACGAGTTTTTGCGAGCTGAACATTCAGGACATTGATGTGCCAGGGCCTTAAATGCATCGATTGGTTGTTCATAATTCAGCGGTGTTTGTGCTTTTAGATTTAATAAAAAACGCAATAATTTGGCTGCCCATGTTGAGTTTGTCAGGGTGTCATGAAGGACAGACAATAAACTGTATGAATAGGCAACCCAATCCGCCGTAGTTGTATGAACATATTTATCATCAGCGAAAGGCTGATCAATTAAACGATTCAGGACCTGATGATGCCTGAAACACCAAGGCGTCAAGACATCTAAAGTTTCAGGGTTGAATACACGATCAGCATGCCCATAAACGCGAGTACGTAATAATTTTTCCCAATGTAGTTCGACGGCACGGGCCTTTGGACGTTGTCCGGTTTGGGCCATGACCAGATCGATTGCCTGACGTAAGGTGTCGCCTGTTCCGCAATTATCATCAATAATTGTCACGGTTCTCCCTGATGGAATTTTGCGCCCCCAGAGATGGCTGCTTTTGTGAGACGTATCATCGTAACGTGAGACTTTCACTAAATTGAGCTCACTATCCCATGCTGCGGCTGTGACTGCCGCTGCCGCTGATCCTCCTAACATGATGCCAACAACAGAGGAGTTGGGGCATTTGTCAATTTGGGCTGCGGCCAAAGTTAACAGATGATTATCCCCTTCAATAAATGGTCTGGGCATTTTGTGTTCCGTAGCCAACGGCAATTTCAAGTCATGGATCGGCGAGGGTGAAAAAGTAAATGGTGTGCCCATCAGCGTTGAGCTGACGACTTTTGCACACTCTTTGATCCCATCGATAAATGACACAATATCTTCGTTAACCGTCTGCGGAGAACTTAATAAGCTATCAACAATTCTGAGCAATTTTGCCAAGCTATGATCGGCCAATATGTATTTTGATGGGGCAGTACACAGCTTATCGCTACACTCAAGTTGAGCGATGTATTCTGTGTAATATTTCGCCGTCATCAGTAGTTCGTGACAAGATTTTTGTTCGTAATAGGCTGCACCGCGGGATCCGACGAATGCTGGCTTCTCCGTGAGTAAACCAGGCAGCGCCATCACTTCTTTAGTTAAATAGTCTGTTTCAGGTACGCCGCGCAATTCGCCCAGTAAACCAATAGAGCGAAGATCCAATGTAGGAGATAAAGATTCAGACATATTCAACGTCTCGGTGATTGTGTTGCAGCAAGGGCATCTTCGAGAGGAACCTTACCAATATGTAGCGCTTGACCAAGAATGGCACCCTCGACACCGATAGTAGACAAATCGGCTAAAGCGCGGAGATCATCCAGGCTCGATACGCCGCCGCCGGCAATCACGGGTGATGACGTTTTCGCACAGACTTCCTGTAATAGCGTGAAGTTTGGCGAACTCATCATGCCTCCCCGCTCAACATCGGTGACGACATAGCGTTGACAACCCTGTTTGTCTAGGCGCTCAAGGAGATCCCAGAGATTGCCTTTGCTGACATTCCATCCATGCGTTGCCAATTGGTAACCTTCCGATGTGCTTTTTACATCCAGAGCAATGGCGATCTTATCGCCATATTCTGCAATGGCTTGGGCACACCAATCTGGATTTTCTAATGCTGCGGTCCCCAAATTAACTCGCTGGCATCCAGTGGCTAATACTTTGCGCAAGATGGTTTCATCTCTGATTCCGCCACAGACTTGTACGTTAATATCGACCGCAGCCAAGACATCAGCAATAAGATGGCTGTTTGAGCCACGTCCTGACGCAGCATCAAGATCAACAACATGAATCCATTTTGCCCCGGCATTTTGCCAGGCTAGTGCTACTTCTGCCGGGGTACCTAAAGGTCTCCGTAATGTTGAGCTTTCACCTCGGGTTAATCGAATTGCGGAATTCGATGTCATTGCTATTCCGTCAACAATATCCACCGAGGGAAATATCTCGAATGTTTCCTTACTTATCATTAAATGCATCCTAATTAATTATACCCGTCGTCTTTCAAGTTGCCTCTTTGTTGGCTGCACTCACTCACCCCGGTCACATAGTTACCTATGCTCCCGGGGATTCGCGCCCTTGCCGTCGCGACGCATCTTGAAATCTATAAGGTATATAAATAAATTAATAACGTTTTGTGATTAATGAAATTACAAGTTGTAATGCAATAAATATGCCCAGGAATATGAGGGTTAATTTAATGAGCTTAATAACCGTTCATCGACTCATAATAGAGGAAAGGAAAAATTTCTCAATAAGGTTATTAGCTAAATATAACAATTTGGATAACTTTGTTCAGCTAATTAATCTTATATTTACTTAAGAGGGGTTAATTTAGGGGAAGGTAAATAGAGATTCGGATTAAATATATAGGAAATGAATTATGCTAATGTTTATAGGGGGAGTTTCGTGTTGTTTATCTAATATTTTAATTATTGAAAATAATATAAATCTGTTTTTTTAGGTAATGATTTTAATATATTCTAATTTATCTAAAATAAATAACATTAATAATTAAATTTATTAAAGTGGTTAATTCTAATTATAAGGGAAATATAATTACCGAGAATTTAAAATAGTAACCGATGATTAATATGCAATTACATTCTATTCATTTCGTGGAATTATTTTCTATTTTATATATTGTATATAAACATGTTGCATAGGTGATTTTTATAAAATAGTTTATTGTTGATAACAATCATTTATAATATAATTTCATTTGTGATTCTATATGGTTGTATATACCCAATGGATTTCAAGATGGATCGCGGCGGCAAGGGCGCGAATCCCCGGGAGCATAGATAACTATGTGACCGGGGTGAGTGCGTGCAGCTAACAAAGAGGCAATTTGAAAGATAACGGGGATATTTTAATCATTCAAATATCGAGTCGCTTAGTTTGCCATTTTTTAGATTTCCAACGCCAGATGTTAGTGAGCCCACGCAGCCATTCATCACAGAAGAAACCGATCCAGATACCTAAAATGCCCATTTCCATTTTGATCCCCAAAAAATATCCCACTGGAATAGCAATACACCACATAAAGAATATGGCCGCATATAGTGGAAAACGCGCATCACCGGAAGCGCGTAATGCGTTCACCATAATGATATTCGCGGTACGGATTGGTTCCATAAAAACGGATAGCAAGAATAGCGGCAACAACAGTTTGATAATAGCTTCATCTTGCGTCAGAAAATGCAGAATCGGCATTCTCAACAGCCAGAAAGCAGTGACCACGCCAATAGTGACGATACAGCCGATTTTCAGACTATTAATGCCACGAATATAAGCATCTTCAAACCGCTTAGCGCCGACCAGATGACCAACCATAATTTCATTACCAATGCTGGTGGCAATGCCAAATAACATCACAAACAGTGATAGCTGGAAATAGAGTGTTTGTGCTGCCAGTGAAATTTCACCCATCAGTCCAATGAATGCTATGGCCGCCATATATTGCAGTATCCACACGACGTTTTCACCCGCAGCGGGTAAACCGATATATAAGATTTTGCCCAACATACCCTGTGACCAGCGTAGGAAACCCGCCAGCGTAAATTTGATCCGCAGGCCATAACTGAGCAGACAGAATAATAGGATCACGGCAACAATCCGGCCAAAGACTGTAGACCAGGCGACGCCTTCCAGACCATATTTAGGTAATCCGAAGAAACCATACAGGACGATCATATTACCTATCACTGTCAGCAAGTTAGCAATCAAAGTAACATACATTGCCGGTTTTGATTTCCCATAAACCCGCAAACAAGCAGCCAGAATAATCGAAATAGCTTCGGGGATAAGACAGATACCCAGAATGTGTAGATAGTTAAAACCATCTTCCATCAGATGTTCCGGCATATTCATGATAGACAAGATCTTATAGCCGAAGAAGATAGTAATCAGCGCACAGCTAAACCCAAGCAAGAAGTTGAATGCAATAGAAATATGGATCGCCTGGCTGGCTTTATCCCGTTTGCCTGCACCAATATATTGAGCAATAACGACACTGCAACCAACACTGATAAAGTTGAAGATAGTGATAAACAGATCAAATACCTGATTACCTACAGCCATAGCAGCCAGATAAGAAGTAGAAACATGGCTCACCATATAAGTATTAATTAATAAAGTGGCCAGATGGAGAAGAATATCAATAAAAATCGGCCAGCTTAACGAAAAGAGCGAGCGCTCAGTAACATCAGTTTGATGCATTTGAAAAACCTACTTATTGAAAAAGGTAAATGAATTATTTCTTGAGATGCCGCATACTCAGAAAATATTCAGATATTGTACATGGTTTATTTATCCGTTAATAGAGATGAGGTATATACTCGTCATCTTTCAAGTTGCCTCTTTGTTGGCTGCACTCTCTCACCCCAGTCACATAGTTCGCTATGCTCCCGGGGATTCGCGCCCTTGCCGCCGCTATGCATCTTGAAATCCATGGGTATAATGAATCATTAGGTAATTTTATTTAAATTTTATTTATGATTTTATATTGCTGAATAATTTTGTTGGATTATGGGATTTTCCAAATCTGATCATTCAGCTTTTTATGATAACTTAAACGATTTATCAACGGAGTGATAAAAAAATTTTTGTGGTTAAATTTTGCTCTATAATTAATTTAAAGGAGTCGAATATAAGGAAATGAAAATATACCATTCAGCGAGGTGATATGATGATAAATAGACTACAACACCAGTTACTTTTGGCCTTTTTAACGTTGACTTTCTTTTCTGCTTTTTCTACATCTACCCATGCTTGTATATTGTACCCGCACTTTCCTATATGTGCGGTAAAATGCGTTATCTTTTCATCTCATACTGCAACATGTATTATCGGTTCTCAAGCACCTAATCATTTAGCTTCTAATTATCCAATGTCTATTGGAACTGAAAAAAATAGCTAACCGAAAATGGAATTCTATTGATATTCAGTTAGCATAATTATTGTGTAATATTATTGTGTGATATTATCGCGTTATGCGGAATTCTGCCTCTTTTTTTCCTATTTTCCGCCCTTTAATAAAGGGCGGTTTTTTATAAAGCTATTTTTTATTCCTGTAAAAATCGGGTAAATAATTCTATTAATTTTTATGTTATTTAATTTGTTCTTTTAATCCCTTATGGGGTGGTTTTCTGTGTTAGTAATCTATTTAATTGATATGGTTAATTGTATTGTTATATTTATTAAAATCAATTTATTATCTGTTTTTCTTGTTGATTTATCTGATTCATTAAATTGAATCTATATATAAAATTATATTTCTGATGTTTTCTATTTTTGTGGAATTGGTCACGGATAATTTAAATATTATCTATATCTTAATGGCTGATTTTAATCAGGGAATAAGTTAATTTTATGATTTCTATATTTTTACGTTATTATTTTATCTATTCTTGTAATATGCAGGCATGGTTTAATGTCGATCACCGTATTTCTCATTTTTTCCCTAATTAACTGTTCTGGTTATATTTAAAATTAAATCTTGTAATCACTACATTTATTTTGGCGTATTTCTGTCGGTTTTTGGAAATTTGTCTGAATTATGTAGTATAGCCAATTATTGGATAAAAATATATATGAAACGTATTCCAGAACCTTTCCGTATTAAAATGGTAGAAAATATTCGCATGACTACTCGTGCCGAACGTGAAAAAGCATTAGAAGAAGCCGGATATAATCCATTCTTATTACCCAGTGACGCGGTTTATATTGATTTGCTGACAGATTCTGGCACTGGAGCAATGAGTGATCGCCAGTGGGCGGGGATAATGATGGGGGATGAAGCTTATGCAGGTTCCCGTAACTATTATCATCTATGTGATAAAGTCAATGAATTAATTGGCTACCAATATACTATTCCAACCCATCAAGGGCGTGGAGCAGAACAGATTTTATTTCCGACATTAATTGCTCGTAAAAAAGCGCAAGGTGGTGCAACGCATCCGGTCTTTATTTCTAATTTCCATTTTGATACGACAGCGGCTCATGTTGAATTAAATGGCGCGAAAGCGATTAATGTTGTTACGTCAAAAGCCTTTGATACAACCACCTATTATGATTGGAAAGGCGATTTTGATATTGATGAATTGGAAAAAACGATAGCAGAACATGGCGCTGATAATGTTGTCGCGATTATCACAACGGTTACCTGTAATAGTTCCGGTGGTCAGCCTATCTCTCTCGCTAATATGAAAGCCGTGTATGAGATTGCAAAGCAACATGATATTCCTGTGGTGATTGATTCAGCCCGTTTCTGTGAAAATGCTTGGTTTATTAAGCAAAGAGAAAAGGGTTATGAAAATAAATCCGTTAAGCAGATCGTCAAGGAGATGTATCAATATGGTGATATGTTAACCATGTCAGCTAAAAAAGATCCCTTGGTCAATATTGGTGGTCTTTGTTGTTTCCGTGATGATGAAGATCTCTTTAATGAAGTGCGTACCCGCTGTGTGCCAATGGAAGGGTTTGTGACTTATGGCGGTCTTGCCGGGCGCGATATGGAAGCATTGGCAATTGGTCTTGAAGAGGGGATGAATGAGGGTTATCTGGCATATCGTATTAATCAGGTGGCTTATTTAGGTAATAGATTAAGAGATGCAGGTATTCCTATTCAATATCCAACCGGTGGTCATGCTGTATTTGTTGATGCTAAATTATTATTACCGCATATTCCAGGGGAACAATTCCCCGCTCATGCATTGAATAATGAATTATATCTGGAGGCGGGAATAAGAAGTGTGGAAATTGGTTCTTTGTTATTAGGTCGTGATCCAAAAACCGGAAAACAGAAACCATCACCGATGGAACTTTTGCGATTAACTATTCCTCGTCGCGTTTATACTAATGATCATATGGATTATGTTGTAGAAGCCTTTATTTCCTTGAAGGAGAGAATTCCTCAGATTAAAGGATTAACGTTTACTTATGAACCATCCGTATTACGTCATTTCGTTGCAAGATTAAAACCAATTAAATAATAAAGATCGGGATGCTCCCTTGTTTAAGAGCATCCCCAATTTTACTGCTTACTATATATACCCTATAGATTTCAAGATAACGGGTATAAAGCCACGCTAGGGTAACGCATATGGCTACTTTGCCGATAAAAAAATCGTCTCCATCTTTATTTGGCGGTGCCATGATCATTGGTGGAACGGTTATTGGTGCGGGCATGTTTTCTTTACCAGTTGTCATGTCAGGGGCATGGTTTTACTGGTCAATTGCCACTTTGATTTTTACCTGGTTTTGCATGTTGCATTCAGGATTAATGATATTGGAAGCCAATCTTAATTATCGAATTGGCTCAAGTTTCAGTACTATAACAAAAGATCTGTTGGGCAATGGTTGGAATATCATTAATGGTATTACCCTTGCTTTTGTTTTATATATACTGACTTACGCTTATATTTCCGCGAGCGGATCGATTATTCAACATGCTATGCGAGAAGTATCGATAGATTTTTCACCTGGGTTTGCTGGTTTTTTATTTGCTCTTGTGGTTGCATTTATTGTCTGGTTAAGTACTAAAACGGTTAGCCGGATGACGTCGATTATTCTTGGTGCTAAGATATTAACTTTCTTTATGACGTTCGGCGGTTTGGTTTATAACGTTAAACCAGCGGTATTGTTTAATACAACTGAAGTTAATCCAACTTACTGGCCTTATGTATTAATGACTTTACCTTTCTGTCTGGCCTCCTTTGGATATCATGGTAATGTTCCTAGCCTGATGAAATATTATGGAAAAGAACCAGAGAAAATAAAGAGATGCCTGTTTATTGGGACATCAATGGCCTTGGTGCTTTATTTGATCTGGTTGATTGGAACAATGGGAAATATTTCCCGGCCTGATTTTGTCGAAATCATCGCAAAGGGGGGCAATATTGATGTTTTGGTTCAATCATTAAGTGGAGGATTGAACAGTTCTGCTCTGGGTTTATTATTGACTCTTTTTTCTAACTTTGCGGTTGCCAGCTCATTCCTTGGTGTCACGCTTGGGTTGTTCGATTACCTGGCTGATCTGCTTAAATTTGATGACACCAAGCTGGGGCGCTTTAAAACGGCATTAGTGACGTTTCTTCCGCCAATGGTTGGTGGAATGATTTATCCGAATGGTTTTATTCATGCGATAGGTTTTGCTGGCCTTGCTGCAACAGTTTGGGCGGCTATTGTTCCCGCATTACTTGCCAGAGCATCCCGTAAACGATTTGGTAGCCCTATGTATCGAGTTTGGGGAGGTAATGTGATGATCGGCTTGATTTTGCTATTTGGCGTACTAAATGCTGCGGCCCATATCTTGTCAAATTTTAACCTGCTGCCCGTTTATTCATAAAAAAACTCCTGCGGTGGGGGCCGCAGGAGCCTGGTGTTGACGGAAATAAGCTCCGAAAGGGAGAGAACAAAGCCGGTATTTTTATGTGTTAATTTAGTTTGTTAACTCCTAACATCTTATAGCAAGGTTATTAACAGGAAGTTCTTATGGCTTCCCTTTAGAACACGAATAGTTAACTGCTTTAATTTCTTTTAGTGCAACGTCCTGACAGACATGTCGTAAATTCATCTCTGATAGAACAATAGCATTAGAATGCCCTCTTTTGGCAACTTTTTGCCTAGTCATTAATTAGTTGTATATAATCTTTCAGTGTCAGTGTTGTTTTTGCAACGGTATTACCGCCGGCGCTAAGCCATCATTTGCCGGTATTCTTTAATCACTTGTTGGCAAAAATCAGGTGAATTTATATGATGAGGGCTTTTAATCAGTTGTCTGTTTTCCGTTTCTATCAATGTTGCTTCAAAAGCATTGATAAATGATTGATTAGCATCAGGATTCCAGAATGGCCCATCTTTAATATCCAGAGCAGAAAAACCACCTTCTGGAATAATAAATTTTACTTTTCCTTCGCATTGATTGAGTTTTTCAGCGATCCAAATTCCCATTTGGCGGTTTTCTTCGGGTATAGTGCGCATTAATGTTACTTGCGAATTGTGGCGGTAAAATTGTCGGTATTTGTAGCGTTCCGGGATAGAATTTAGATGACCGAAATTCACCATATCCAACGCTCCGCAAGAGCCAATATAAGGTATTTGCGTGCGGGCTATTGCCCCCAGACGGTCAGCATCACAGGCAAGAACACCACCAAACAGATAGTCGCAGACTTCAGTGGTTGTGATATCCAGTAGACTGTAAAGCAAACGGCTTTCGGCGAGTTTTTCCATTGTCTTACCGCCGCTGCCGGTTGCGTGGAAAACCAGACAATCATACTGTTGTTCCAACTCTCTGGTTAATAATTGTATACAAGGTGTCGTCACGCCAAACATTGTCAGGCCGATAGCCGGTTTATCTTCAATAGTGTTCTCTTCGTGAAAATAGACTGCCCCTGCAATTTGGTTGGCCGCATTTTTTAATACCTGGCGAGAGATACGGTTAAGACCAGAGACATCCGTGACTGAATACAACATAGAGATGTCGCTAACACCTACATAGCCAGAAACATCGCCGGAAGCCATAGTAGAAACCATAAGTTTTGGTATACCTACCGGTAAAGATTGCATTGCCGGTGTAATCAGTGCTGTACCGCAGGAACCTCCCAGACCTAGAATGGCTAAAACATCAGGTTGTTTTGATAAAAAGAGATTGAAGGCGACTGACATTGCGGAAATGGCTTGCCCCTGATCACCACAGAAAACAGCTTCTTTGCCTTGCGGGTGATGCTCTGCTACTGTTTGGGCGGTAATATCCGCACCTCTTTGCGGCGAGTCAGATTGAGTAGTCAAATCCACAGTTCGAACGGCAAGGCCCGCTTTTTTGATCAGATCCCTGACGTAGAAAATTTCTGTGCGCTTGGTATCAAAAATAGTAGCGATATAAACATAGCCTTGGCTTTTTTTCATTATAATTATGAATACTTCCCTGGTGCTGACTACTCATTCATGGACAGATTATAGTCAAGATGAGACTCAAGTATCACTGTTGTATTACCAAATTGAGACTGTCATCTCATTTTATTGATAAATAAAATGAATCAATTTGGTCGTTTTGTAGATGGTTGAGTAGAGTGATGATAGCGAAAAAATATTTTAACCATAAGTGTTAATATACCCTATGGATTTCAAGATGGATCGCGACGGCAAGGGAGCAAATCCCCGGGAGCATAGAGAACGATGTGACCGGGGTGAGGGAGTGCAGCCAACAAAGAAGCAACTTGAAAGATAACGGGTATATAGCGATTTTTATTGTGAAGAGTTATGGCAATGATAGATTCGAAGACGAAAACTCATTTTACTGGTACTCGGAAAAAAACTTATACATTGCTAATCAATGCGGCATTGGCGCTTTTTGAACAGAGAGCGATACCTTCGGTTTCTGAATTGGCAATGCATGCTGGTGTTTCCAGAGCAACAGCATACCGCTATTTTCCGACACAAAGTGATTTAATTGATGCGATTGTTGGTGCCAGCCTTGGGCCGATCCTCACTTGGAAGCCTGCTAGTGAAAAGACTGAGGAGCGGATTACGGAGTTGTTGGACTTTGCTTATCCCCGAATGTTTCAATACGAAGGTGCATTGCGAGCTGCTCTGTTAGTTTCCTTGCAACAATGGGCTCAGGGATGTTTATCTGAGGGTAAGCAGGAAAAGAAATTGGTACGTGGGCATCGTAAAGATATCCTGGCAATGGTTGTTGAACCATTAAAAGGGCATTTTCCGCCGGATATTTTGGAAAATGTCATTCGGTCTTTTTCCCTAATTTATGGCTCCGAGGTCTTTCTGGTGATGAAAGATATCTGGCAGATGGATAATGCGGAAATTATTGAGATCACTAAATGGATGGCAAAAGCGATAATTAATCAAGCGCACAGAGATTCTGAACTATAGGTATTGTTTATAGGCATTGTTTATAGGCATTATTTATAGGTATTATTTATAGGTATTATTTATAGGTATTGTGGTAAGTCAAAATTTAGTCACAACCTTTACTATTGACGAATTTTTCTGGTGTGGATATTTTGTCTAATATTTTATATAACTTACGGTTATTCCTATGAAAAATATTTCTGTTTATGATGATGTCATTGCCGCCGCCCGGCGAATAGAAGCTTATGCTTACCGTACGCCAGTCCTGACTTCCCGCACTGCTAATGAAATGACAGGAGCCAGGTTATTTTTCAAATGTGAAAATTATCAGCGAATGGGAGCCTTTAAATTTCGTGGTGCTTTTAATGCGTTATCACAATTTAATGATGAACAGCGCCGCAATGGGGTTGTCACTTATTCATCGGGTAATCATGCTCAGGCAATTTCATTGGCGGCTCGTATACTGAATATTTCGGCGACAATCATCATGCCGTTCGATGCGCCAGTGGCTAAGGTCGCCGCGACCGAAGGTTATGGTGGCAAAATTGTTTTCTATGATCGTTATACGGACGATCGTGAACAAATTAGCCGTGAATTATCAGAAAAGCAGGGATTGACCTTAATTCCTCCCTATGATCATCCGCATATTATTGCCGGACAGGGAACTGCGGCAAAAGAGTTGTTTGAAGAGGTCGGTGAACTGAATGCGTTGTTTGTCTGTCTCGGTGGAGGAGGGCTGCTTTCAGGCAGTGCGCTTGCAGCTCGCCATTTCTCTCCTGAATGTAAAATTTATGGTGTAGAACCGGAAACCGGTAATGACGCTCAGCAATCATTTCGTCAGGGCAAAATTATTCACATCGATACGCCTAAAACTATTGCTGATGGCGCACAAACTCAACATCTTGGGCAATATACTTTCGATATTATTCGAAAAAATGTTGATGATATTTTCACTGTTTCTGATGAAGAATTGGTGGATGCAATGCGATTTTATGCAGAAAGAATGAAGATGATTGTCGAACCGACCGGCTGCTTGAGTTTTGCCGCTGCCCGCAAAATGTGTGAGTCATTGCGAGGCCAAAAGGTAGGGATTATTGTCAGTGGCGGTAATGTGGATATCGAACGTTACTGCTCGTTGCTGGCAAAACAACCTTAGACGTAATAAGTCACGCAGAAGGGGCTCTTGATATTCGCAGAACTTATAATCTATGTTTGACCGTGTAATTATTGCTTTTTGTATTTGAATATTAATTATATGGCTAATATTATATATTAGCTGTTACATGTTTTTTGTTAATGTTTCACGGTATTATATTTTCATTAATATATGTTATGCTTATCATATATATCCTAATTGATTGTTAATCTATTAGGGTAAATTGAATAATATATATTTTACATTCGACTTATGGGTATATTATTGAATTAATATGATGGCGGAAGCTATTATCTAATACGCTTCCTCTAATAACAGATCTTTTATGACGTCTAAAATAGGTGATTATATGGCCACGGAAGATAGCATTATTGATGATTTTAACGGTAAAACAAAGACTCTTGGATGGGATATTATTGCTGCCTATGATAGAACTAAAATAAATATGCTGTTTGAACAGCAATATGTAAGAAAAGTAAGTGAAGGTGCACATTTTTCACCTATTTTCTGGGAAAGCGAAAATAAAAAGATAAAATTTGACAACTTGATATTGGGAGTACCGTTAATTTCCTTTGAAAATTCATCAATTGAAGGTTCTCAGGCAACGGTAAAATTAAATTTTATTTCTGGCACGATAATAGAACTTTATGATGATGGTAGAGTAAAGAATTATCAAAGAATTACCCCGAATAATAATTACCATATGACAATAACCGTAGACTTGATTGCGGCGACAGGTTCTGTTGATAATAATGGGAAAGTTGTCGTGGAGTTTAAAAAAGGAATTTTGGGGGTAGTCAATGTTATCAACGATGCGCCAGCAGAAGTTAAGGAGTTTTTCCGTAATTGGCTCAAAGATAATGATGTCACTTATGAGTTAGGTATTTTGAAGCTGGATAATATGGTTGGACTGGTTCCACAAATGTTTAAAATCAGAACGCAACCGGCACCCGGTGCTAATTTATATGGTTCTGATAATTATGGTCATGGGGCAGTGTTGTTATTTATTGCAACAAACTATAATCCTAACGGTGGAGTATTACCAACTAGCTCAAGTAATTTTCCTTATTTGATACCAGATAATCGTTCTGCGATGCTAATTATCAGTAATAAGACACTTTTTGAGAATATTCTTAAGCCGCAATATGAGCGTTTATTACCTAGCCCAACGGGTGTAAATTTAGAATTAGTTAAGTTAGATAGTCAGGCGGATGATTCAGCTAGCTATTTGAAGATAACAAATGGGTATGCTGAGAGCGATGAACCTGTACAATATGAAGGAGGAGGGTATAAAGTATGGACAGGATTGTCTAAAGGTGAAACTAATATTTGGCTGGAGAAGGTAAAAATTCCTTATTCTGGGATGTATATTAAGCCTGAGAAGGAAAAAATTATCTTTTCTGGGGAGGATAATAATGGTCACTCTTATCATTTTATCCAAACATTTGGTGTTTTTTACGATTCAGCAATAAGTGGTGGTTGGAACGACTCTAAAATTGATTTTTATATTGATGGTTCAATAGATATTACGCCTCATGTAAAATCTAATGATGAGATTGAATTAAAATTAAATAATAGAATGAGCACCAGATATGACAAACAAGATGAACCTGTTTGGGGAATACACTTTTATCCTAAAGAAAAGTTTGTTAATAAAACAGCAGAAGTTGTTAAAGATATTGTTGAAAATAATTTATCCAACGTTGCAAAGATTAAATTAGATAGCATTAGCCTATTTGCAGTTAATCATCTTCTTTTTCCTGAAAGCAATTATCTTGAATTTGATAAAGTATATGTGCCTGGGGATATGGTGCTATTTGGTGATATTTCCCCAACATCAACTGCATTTAGAATTAATGATCTTCAACTAACTATACCATTGAAAGCTAAGCATAAATTTACAACCAACACCAAGGCAACGGTAAATTGGTCTATTACTCCAGCAGAATTGGGGAGTATTAATGCGAATACAGGAGATTACATGGCACCGACTAAGATAAAAGGGAATAATCAAATTGTGACAATTACTGCGACAGACCCAAATACAAACGCTAAAGCTTCAGCGGTTGTAATTTTGGTGCCTTCCTCAGTATCGATTAGTCCTTCTTTTGTTGTTATCAATGAAAATGATGTTAATAAGAATGCCAATTTTACTGTTTATGGCGATAAAAAAGTGAATTGGCGTGTGGAAACGGGTACTGGCTATGGTGTTGTTGATGCGAATGGCAAATATACGCCTCCAGCCGCTTTCCCGGCTGGATATAATATGGTTACGGTGACGGCTGTTGCTGATAATGGCGATTTAGATAAAGTTAATATCCTGCTTATCAGTAAAAACACGAAAGCTGAGTTCACGATTAATCCTAGCTATAATCAAGAGTTATTAACACCCGATGCCGTAATGAAATTCTCTTCTGTTGGTAATGATTTGACTTCTCCAAGTGAATGGAGTCTTATGCCAGAAAGAGGAAATATTAAGGTAGGTGAACCAGAAGTCACAAAAGATGAGTTTGGTAATGACATCGAAAAGTATACTGCAACTTATACTGCACCAAGTGATATTACTTGTTCAGAAATTGTTTTACTCAGAGTGACACATAAAAATAAACCCAATCGTGCGGGATATGCTTTGATTACACTTGAGCCGAAAATCAGCTAATCGTTAACGACTTTTAATAACCGCCAGATGATGCAATAAATTTCTTATTATTTATTGCATCTCTGTTATCTAATTTATTGTTTTTTTTATAAAAAAATATTCATCCTGTATATACCCTATGGATTTCAAGATGCATCGCGGCGGCAAAGGAGCGAATCCCCGGGAGCATAGATAACTATGTGACTGGGGTGAGTGAGTGCAGCCAACAAAGAAGCAACTTGAAAGATGACGGGTATATTTCCGATAAATAAAGGCGATCCTATGACTAATGATATCAGCCCGTTGTTAAAGAGATTAGGTGATAAATATAACTTCACCGATAAGATAATTGAATCAGGTTATAAATCTATTTTTGATATTATAAGAACACCCCGTCATCTATTTTTAGAGAAGTATAATTCAAATCATCAGGTAGCAGATATTTATGATACAGCAAACAGCTATGCTATACAAATATCCCATAAATTTCGCCAGCAGCATTATATTCATAATACATATACCAGTCGTCAAGTGGACCGTAAATTTCTCCGCCAGCGTTACGTTCATAATACATATGCCAGAAGTTATTCTTCTCTTTCATTAAAAGAAGTTCCTCAATATCAATCTTTATTTCAGGATAACTGGCAGCAATATTGTCCAAATGGCGCACCGGAAGCGAATAATTCACCGGTTGCTTATTTAGCAGAGATTTATAAATTAGCGATGGATATTGAATCCAATGCGGATGCTGAGGCCATTAAAATAGATGAGCGCCGCGCTGATTTAGCGCATTTAATGCTGGATGAAGTGAGTATTAACCAGGAGATTTCAGCACTGTCCTTGGTTAATACTATGCTAAGTCAACGTTTGGAAGCTATGTTAAAACAACAAGGAAAGACAAATTTATCCAGTTATGATCTTTTGGCTAATGTACGTTATCCATTTCAACTTCCTTATGATTATGCACAAAACCAAATTAATCTAACATTTGATAATAGAAAACTTTTTTGTTTGAAAATGATGCAACAGACAGATAAGAGTTATCCTTATTTTCTTAAATCCAATCTGAATACTGCTAATGGAGAATTTGTCACACCTTTAGCAAATCAGCTAGGTATTTCCCAACAAAAAATAATCAATGAGCCGTTAAAACCATCTAATAAACAATTCTATCGGGATAATTACGGTGTTAATAGTGCAGGCTTACTTGAATTGTTATCGATTTTTACTGCACAAACGGCTCTTTCTGTCGCAGAGGTTGAGCAATTATTATGTGTGAAAGGGATATCTACCAATAAAGGGGGGACATTAGAGCAAAATAATGTGAGATTATCTCAAAATGTGCTTAATTTAGGTCTACCTGCGGCTCCTTATCATTATGGTGCCGTTTTTATTAATGGGCCGAAGGCAAAAGAGAGTGATTTCCTACATTTGTATCGTGAGTTTGTCTCAAATGATAATTTACCACAAGCGGTAAATAAATTATCAGGTGTGAATCATGAACGCTTTGATAGGCTAAATCGCATGATACGGTTGTGGAAATGGATTAAATTGCCGGTAGATAAAATTGATTTATTGGTGACGGCAACGATGCGGGCAGAAGGGGATGCAAATAAGCAATTACAGATGAATGAGAATACCTTACGTATGCTAGGTATTTTCCATCATTGGAGCAAAAAATATCATATTTCACCTGATGATTTTGCCGCGTTGATATATCAAATTACTCCTTTTTCGATGGGTAAAGATATTCCTTTCTTTGATCAGATATTCAATTTATCTTCGCTATTTGATGCACCATTGGTGATTGATGATCGTGAGTTTTATTCAGAGAAAAAACAGGATGATAATATCATTAATAAGTTATGTGCTGGATTGAAAATTAAAGAAAAAGATTTTTCTTTATTAGCACCATTAGTTGCTGAATCGATGGGTAAAAAGAGTTTAACATGTTCACTTTCTGTTGTTTCTGCGTTTTATCGTATTGTGCAATTGTCGAGAATTTTAGGGTTAACACCACAGGAAGGTGTGGTTATTTTAACATTAATCGGTGGAAATAAAGTATTAAAGCAGGTCACGGGTATGCCTTATTTATCGCAATCAGGAAATAATAGGCAAACAGATATTTTGGATATTATGATTGCAATGGAGCAAACCATAGAATGGTTGAGAATAAATAAATTATCTGTTGGTACTCTGCAATTATTCTTATTACCGGCTAATGAAGTTATTATGACAGGAAATGCGGCGCAGGTGGCCTTTATTAATCAAGTGGGATTGCATCGTAATTCGGAAATTTTAACTCTGGAAAGTTTATCGTCAAATATCTTACCAGCATTAGACGATAATGATAATTTGATTGATTGGTTAACTCCACGTCAAACTGTTTTAAATGCAGTATCTCATCAAAAATATGGTTTAGTTAAGCATAATGTTAATATTATTGATGAAATTAATAAAACGATAAAAAGTATATTACTTGATGATAAAATCAAAGTATCTATTACTGAGCAATGGGCTGCAATTATTAATCAAGCTCAATCTGCACAAAATGCAATATCGGCCAGTATGTTGGCAAATGCATTTCAGCTATCACAACCGTTTCCTTTATTTATTCTAAACTGGATCGGCTCAAGTAGTTATGATTTTTTATTGAAGTCATTTGAACTGTTTGATAAGAAAAATTTACAGCCAGAGATGATCAGTCAGGATTATTTGATACTGATGTATGATTTATCGCGATATATTTCAGTGATTAAGACTTTCCGACTGAGTACTGTGATGTTGCATCATTTTTCTGAACATCCTGAATGGTTTGGCTGCCAGAACACGCAACTTTCTTTGTCGGTTATTTATTATTTCAGTCGCTACCGAGATTGGATAAAATTAGTTGCTTCTTTAGATAACGCGGAAGATAAAATATTGCGTTATTTGGAGTTAGTTAATACGAATAATCAAAGTAACGATAAAACTAATATGGTGAAAATATTAACTGAACTATTGTCATGGCAGCGTGATGAAGTGCTATCAGCTAATTCACATATTATTGGCAAGGAAGATAATACAGCAAAAACATTGGCTGAAATAGATATCATGATGAGACTTAAATTTTGGTCTGAGGAAATGGCACTTTCCATGCATTCATTATTAGCAACGATAAATATCAATGCTCATTCCTCTTATCAGGATTATAAGCAGGTCGGTATAGCGATGGTAGCAACTCTGTAAAAGTAATTGTCATAGTGGAATAAAAAAATTTTAATAGAGGTTCAGGATATGAAAAATATTGTTGCTAAAAAATTAGCTGAGAGTGTTCGTGATGGATTGGTTGGTTATTACTTGGGGCATATTTCAAAAACAGATAATGTACCTGATTTAAAAACGCCGGATGATTTGTATCAATATTTACTTATTGATAATCAGGTATCTAGTCAGGTTAATACCAGTGTCGTTGCACAAGCGATTTCCAGTGTTCAGCAATATATTAATGGCATTATGCTTAACATGGAACCAGGGTATGATTATCAATATGAAGATAAAGTAAAAACATGGAATAATGTTTTAAGCCAATATAATATTTGGGCTGGTTTTCAACAGTTATCTAATTATCCAGAGAATTATA
This sequence comes from Photorhabdus laumondii subsp. laumondii, assembly GCF_003343245.1. Lineage (NCBI taxonomy): Bacteria > Pseudomonadati > Pseudomonadota > Gammaproteobacteria > Enterobacterales > Morganellaceae > Photorhabdus > Photorhabdus laumondii. The sequence continues at coordinate 933,946 of NZ_CP024901.1, forward strand.
TTAGCCCTATATTACGCCATGGTAAAACAAGTGATTTTAAAGAGTTGGAGGATAATTTAAATAAAGGTAAATTGAGTGATGAGGTTGTTCAGGAAGTCATATTGAATTATTTGAATAAATTTGAAGAAATAAGTAATTTAGAGCTGATGAGTGGCTATATTAATGCGACTAAAGAATTAGCTCCCGCTCAGGCTGAATATTATTTTATTGGTAAGATGAATATTACGCCAGGTCAATATTATTGGCGATCGCTGAATATGGCTAATCGAAATGTGCAAGATGTCATTAATCCTACGGCTTGGAAAGAGTGGGAAAAAATTGGTATTCCTGCTACTGGGGAAGTGATTAAGATCCGCCCAGTCGTTATTAATGGTCGTCTTCATATCGTTTGGTTGGCACATGAAGCAGATAATAGTAAAGAAGAAAATTATTATAGTATTAATTTGATATATCGAAAATTTAATGGTGAATGGAGTCTTCCAAATAAATTACGGACTTTTACGGGTGATAAGAGTAAAATTAATGATAGTTTTGAACTCATTGCATTAATGGATTTGCGAGCTGAGCCTGTATTAGTTATTTCTGCTATTTGTAAGCCAGTAAAAACAGAAAATAATACATCGGGAGAAAAGAATTATCCGTACTCCTGTAATTTACTATTTAACGAAGTTCCTGTGCCTCTGGTGGGTGAAAAGTCATTAGATCTCTATATCTATCAACAGATTAAATCTAATCCTACGCAAGATCTGACACAATCAAATATGTTGTCAGCCTATTTTGGCGATGCATATAAATTAGTTGATAAGCCTGTTTATCTGGAGTCAGGAAGTTACCCTGGGCTTGCGACAAAGAAAATGACACTATTTGCTGAAATGGGTAGTGGAAAACTGCGTCTCAGTGGTAATAATAGTTTGTCGATTGGGAAAGAGATTATTAGATCTGTAGCATGTGATATTAATCTTAAAAGTAAATCGAGTGAAGCAGGAAAGGTTAATATTTCACTCGCGGATGGTGCTAAAGAAAACAATGGAAAAATAACAGTTTCTGTCGCGGTGACTATCAATGATAATAGTTATGCATCAGGTGACTATTTTTATATTATGTTTAATTCTAGTCAGAGTGGTTATCCTGAGTTGAATGTTAATTTTTCTGAATGGGGACAAAAACAAGGTAATGTTTATCATTTTACTAAAGAAATGGAAGTGCCTCTGTCTGGATTACAAGAAGCTAAAGTATTTAGTTCCGAACTTAATAAATCGGGTGGTAAGCTTGTTGCTTCTGGAGAGGGAACGCCAAAAATAGATATTGATCATTCAGGTTCTAGGGAGGCCGATTTCTGTTTATGGCATACTAACGGGGGGAGCGATAGCCTGTTATATTCAGAACGCCAATTACTCAATGGAAAGAGTATTATTTCTACTGTAGAACTTGATCTCGATAAAATAAATGGTAAGGATTCGAGTGTATTTTTAAAATTAGGTTATAAGAAAGAGGGCGAAGATGCGGACTTAGGTTATAACCATTATGAAGTTAAACTAAGTAAAACTTCCTATCCTAACCTGCTGTTGACCTATAATAAAAAAACGCAAGCACAGTATCTGGATATTACTGAATTACAATTTAAATATCGATCTATCAGATTAAATACCCTATTTGGCAAGGAGCTTATTTCACGGGCTAACAATTCTATTGCTGATGTATTGAGTTGGGAGGCGCAAAATATTAAGGAGCCGCTTATTCCGGGGGGTGGTGAAAATAATGATTCTGCGCTTAACGGGGCAAATAGTATTTATTTCTGGGAGCTTTTCTTCCATGTTCCTTATTTAGTTGCGTATCAACTCAATGCTTCACAACAATATCAGGATGCCCAAAACTGGTTGCACTATATTTTCAACCCAGGAGTAAAAAATAAGGCTAATGGTAGCCCAAGCTATTGGAATTGCAGCCTGTTAGAGGTTTCTCAAGATAACTCAGTACAATTAAAAAGATTACAAGATCCAGATGCGATAGCTTATGCCGATCCGGTACATTATAAGAAAGCCATATTTCAAATGTATGTACAGAACTTAATTGATTTTGGTGATAGTTTTTATCGCTTTCTGACCAATGACGGACTTAATAATGCTAAATTACGCTACCTTCAAGCACAGCAATTACTTGGCCAAAGACCCGATTTTGATTTAGTTAGTCATTGGCTACCGCTTGAGTTGGCAGATGTCACCTCTTCAAAGAATAATAAATTACGCGAATTTGAGAGTAATATTGATCTTGATATATTAATTGATCTTCCAGCCACTAAAGTCAGTGCTTATACGGTGGTTGATAATGCAATATTCAGAGTCCCTTTGAACAATGATTTACTGTGGTATTGGGATATTTTATCTAGCAGATTTTATAATTTGCGCCATAATTTAACTTTAGATGGTAAACCTTTGTCGCTACCATTATATGCAACACCGGTCGATCCAAAAAATTTGCTTGCTTTACTGGCAAACGGTGGATCGTTATTGGCAGCAGGCAGTACCGGTATTTTGAATATACCGCCTTATCGTTTCCGGGCATTATTACCCAGTGTTTATCATGCGGTAGATACATTAAGTCATTTTGGTGATTTACTTTTAAGTACGCAAGAACGTAAAGATTGTGCGGAACAGGAAGAGTTGAATCAATTACATTTGAAAGAGTTAGCTATTTTCGCCATTTCATTGCAGAAAGATGCTGTCGTAATTGCTGAAAAAGGAAAAGAGGCATTATTAAAAAGTCAGCAGACATTACAACAACGGATTGATCATTATAAGGCGCTTTATGATGAAAATATTTCTACAGATGAAACCTATGCTCTGAATTTACAAGGTACGGCAAAAATTATTTCTTCTGTTGAGGAAGGAATGTTAACCGCCGCCGGTGCCGCTTCGCTGATTCCTAGCATAGCGGGAACATCATTTGGTGGACAACAATGGCATATGCCGCTTGTTTGTACTGCGGGTATTACACGTACTGCATCATTAATCATGCAAATGGCGAGTGATACGTTGAGTGTTAAAGCGGGTTATAACCGGCGACGTGAAGAGTGGGAAATTCAATATAAACAGGCGGAAAGTGAGCTGGAAATGTTGAAAAAACAGATTGAACAGCAAGAGGCACAAATCTCCGCCGCGAATACAACATTACAACAATCTCAGGCTCAACTGCAAAAAGAGCAGGATATGTATCAGTTTTTTACTGTGACCAGGGTAACGAAATCTTCGCTTTATCAATGGCTGAATGATCAGATGATGTCATTATATCGTCAGGCTTACGATGCAGTGCTTTCGCTATGTTTAAATGCACAAGCATGCTGGCAATATGAAATGGGGGATTTTGCCACACAATTTATTGTGCAAAATAGTTGGGACGATAACCATAATGGTTTATTGGTAGGAGAAAAGATTAAACTGAATCTACTGAAAATGGAATCGGCTTATTTGAATCGTAATGAACGTCGTTTAGAGTTAACTAAAACGATCTCGTTAAAAAATCTATTATCTGGTACGAAAAAATGGGACGATATTCAATCTGAGCTTAAAACCGGTGAGGGAGTTACATTTATACTGAACGAGAAATTATTTGATCAAGATTATGCCGGGCATTATTTACGCCAGATCACGTCTGTATCGGTCACGCTGCCGACATTAATGGGTCCTTATCAGGATATTAAAGCGACTTTAACTCAAACGAAATGTTATACATTGAAAACGCCGGATATTAATGGTGTGAAATATTTACTTTCAAATAAAGAGGGCGATAATAAACAAATTGTCACGAATTTGAGAGCGAGCCAACAAATCGCACTTTCATCAGGGATTAATGATAGCGGTACATTTAATCTTAATTTTGGTGATGATCGCTATTTACCTTTTGAAGGAACGGGGGCGGTTTCTGACTGGAAACTCACTTTCCCATCAGCGGCAACAGACAATATACAGCGAGATATTCTGGATAATTTGTCAGATATTATTTTGCATGTACGTTATACCGCGAAGGATGGCGGTGAGGCATTTGCTGGTCAGGTAAGAGAACTACTTAAATAATACATTTATTTATTGTTGTTTTTGTATTGAATCAGGAACCTGATAAATTTATTTATATTGTTTAACAGGTTCTTGTTATTTTAGTCGGGAATTAGGCCATGATGAACAATACGTTAAAAATTGACGGCCATGTGGCTGTTATCACTTTTGATCCAGAAATCGAGATGTTTCGTGGTGAATTTGTCGGGTTAAATGGTGGTGCTGACTTTTACGCTTATAACATTGGTGAGTTGAAGGAAGAGGGCGCTAAATCTCTGGCTCTCTTTTTTGATGAGTGTAAAAAAGAGGGTATAAAACCTTACAAATTGTATAGCGGTAATGAAATCAGGGGCTTTTAAGTAAAAGTGAAATTCAGTGCGCTAAGCACTGGATTTCACTTTTGAGAGAGTTAAACGATGGGTAACGTGGTTAAAGTGACTTCCGGCTCGCTTATCTCGATATGCCGGATATACACACCTGCATGAGCCATCATCGCAATCAGTTTATCCACACTAAAAAGTTGTATTTTCCCCCTAGCAAGCTCTGAAACATGGGGTTGGGTAATCCCCAGTACTTTGGCGGCTTCAGCTTGGGTAAATTCCCGTTTTGCTATCCATGCATTGAGAATATTTATTAGTTGAGCACGGATCTTCATGTTTTCGGCCTGCTCTGGTGTATCACTGATCGCGTCCCATACGCTTTCAAAAGTCTGCATTTTCATGATTTCCGCTCCTGTATCAGTGCGTTAAAGCATTTTTTGGCAAGTTCTACATCTTGCTTACTGGTTGACTGTTTTTTTGGAAGCAGTGCAGTACTTAAATTGCTAACCTGAATTCTAGCTTCAAGTTTTTTGGTTAAATCACCGTTAGAAATACCTACCTCTTCCAATTCTTTGGCAAAGCCAAGCATTTCGTTCAATTTAGTGCCCACTTTCACCTCATACTAAAAGTCTTGGTTCGAGCATTTTTTTATCATTATACTTCAGAAGTTCTGCGACAACGTATTTTTAACCTGCCAAATCATCTTTCTCAGGCCGCCATTTGGCGGCCTAGCCTCTTGATTTAAAAGTCAGAATCTTTTGCAATCAAATTAACCGCTATTTTTCTCGGTCAAAATAAACATTCCAAACGGATGAATTTCCAGATAGTAATTATCGCCAACATCGGGTTGCAATTGGGTGGCGTTAATCTGTAACAACAGAGTTTGTCCTTGCCAATCGACTGTGACTTCATATTGTGGCCCCATGTAAGCCACATGGCTGATGGTACAGCGTTGGCTAATATTTCCATTACGGCTCAGGGTGATAGCTTCCGGTCTGACGCCTACCGTTACCGATTGCCGGTTGGTGGTGAAGTTGGCTGGTCGTGGCAGGCGATATTGGAAAATCTCAACATAATCAGTAGCCAAAGTCGCCGGGAAGATATTGGCATCTCCCATAAAACTTGCCATAAATTCAGACGCCGGTTGGCGATAGAGTGTTTGTGGCGTGCCGATTTGCATGATTTTACCTTTATTCATCACCAGTACCGCATCGGAAACTGCAAATGCCTCACTTTGATCATGAGTAACGTATAGCGAGGTGATATTAAATTGCTGCTGTAATTCGCGGATTTTCTCGCGCATACTGCGGCGCAGATTGGCATCAAGGTTACTCAGCGGTTCATCGAAAAGTAACACTTTAGGTTTGAGGATCAGTGCGCGAGCGAGGGCAACACGCTGTTGTTGACCACCGGAGATTTGGTCTACGTAACGATCTTCAAAGCCGCCTAAATCCACCAGCTCCAGCGCCTCTTTAACCCGTTCGCGTATTTCTGCTTTAGGCTGCCCTAGCATTTTCAGCCCGTAGCCAATATTTTCCCCCAGTGACATATGCGGGAATAGAGCATAGGACTGAAATACCATGCAGATATCTCGTTGCTGAATAGAGCGATCTGTGACGTCTTCACCGTCAATGAAAATTTTACCTGCGCTAGGTTTCTCCAGCCCGGCAACCAGACGTAATACGGTGGTTTTACCGCAGCCGGATGGTCCTAACAGCGTGACCATATGTCCCTGCGGAATAGAGAGTTCCAGATTATCGATCACGGTGTTGTTACCGAACCGTTTGGTTACATTTTTCAGTTCGACAAAATTTTGTTGTGTCATGTTGTCACTCCGTGATTACTGTGTATTTTTGGCTTTGGAACGAGAGATCCGCGCTTCGCCAATCAGGTAGTCAAATAAGAAAATAATGGCCAGCATAACCACAATCAGGATCGAGCCATAAGCGATAGCTACTCCGTATTCTCCATCTTCCACTCGATTCAAAATATAAGCGGTTGCTACGCGGGTGTCGGGTGTGACCAGGAAGACAATCGCGCTGACGGTGGTAATCGCACGAACAAAGCTGTAGATCAGTGCAGATAAAATCGCCGGGCGCAGTAAGGGTAACAGAACATGAAGGATGGTTTTCATCGATCCGGCGCGCAGGCTGAGTGAAGCTTCATCCAGTGATTTATCAATTTGTCCAAGACCGGCAATCCCTGCCCTGATACCTACCGGCACATTGCGCATGGTCATGGAGATAATGACGATTGCCGCCGTTCCGGTGAGATAAAAAGGTGAATCGTTGAAGGCTAGAATGTAGGAAACCCCAGCGACGGTACCCGGTACGGCAAAGCACAGCATAGTGGTGAATTCGATGGTTTTTTTACCGCGAAATTCCTGGCGTACAACAATGTAAGCAATCAACAGACCGAGGATCGCAGTAATGGGGGCAGCGATACCGGCGTAGAGTAGGGTATCCAGTAATGATGGCCATGCGCCATCGTGCATACCTTGACCAAATAGTTTGATGAAGTTATCTAAGGTCAGGGTGTAATCCACTCCCCAGTTGACGGTGAAACTGCCGTAGAAGATGCTGCCGTATAACAAAATGTTGAACACAACCCAGATAAATAGGATGGCACAGACTCCCCAAACCAGTGACGTTGGCAACGGTTGTACATCACCACGGTAGGATTTGCCGGAAACCGTGACGTAGGAACGTTTACCAATCCACAGATATTGCACGCAGAAGACCAGCAGCGAGAAAACCAGCAGCGAAGCGCCGAGAGTACTGGCGGCTTGATAGTCGAGTTGAGAACCGGTGATATAGAAATAGATCTGGGTCGCCAGTACGTCAAAGCTACCGCCCAGTACCAATGGGTTACTGAAATCAGCCAGCGACTGGACAATGACAATCAGGAAAGCGTTCGCCAGTGCCGGTTTCAACAGCGGAATAAAAACATTGAAGAACGTCTGATAGCGATTGGCACGCAGAGTATAAGCCGCTTCTTCCAATGAGGGATGGATGGTTTTGATTGCGCCATCAAGGATCATAAATGCCATTGGCGTAAAGGCTAGCACTTGCGCCAGCCAGATGCCGGTAAAGCCATACAGCCAGTTGGTGTTGGTTAGGCCAAACCAGGTTGCCATAAATTCAGTGATATAACCGGAACGGCCCATCATCAGGGTGACGCCTAAACCGACCACAAACGGCGGCGTGACGATGGGTAAGATGGAGAATACTCGGCCAATAATGGCGGAGCGGCGGGCGATTCTGGCGGTATAAATTGCCAGTACCAACCCGAAGAAGGTGCAACCTGCGCCAACCGCCAGCGAAAGTAGAACAGAGTTGATGATAACCTGAATAATATGTGCTTGCCCTAGGATCGATATAAAAGCAAATGGGGCAAACTGACCGGCATCATCCGTAAACATCGGAATAAAGATGGCAATACTCGGATAAAGGATAAATAGGCCGATGAGGGCAATAACTGCGACTAATGAACCGATAACAAAACTATCACCACCTAGCCATTCAAGGCGAGACAGGGCTAGAGTAATCATCGCGCCCAGTGAGATAAACAGGAAAATCGTAGCGTAGCCCAGCCCACGACCGATAATGGCCGCGCTAATAACCACAAATAGCGCGCATAGTAAGGCATAACCCGCGTCAAAATAGTGGCGGTAAGGTTGATTGCGGTTTGCTGGTGTGAGTGGACGTAATAGCAGCGCTGAAGGCAGCAGGAACCACAGTAAGCTGATGTTTAATCCGTTCCAGCCGTAGGCGGCGAGCAGTTCATCTTGAGTAGATTCAAAAAGGCCGTAGTCCAGGCTCCATGATGGCAGAAGCGCGAAGGCCAACCACATTAGGGCAATCCACCAGAACACGGCATCCTGCTTTTGTCTGAATGCGTGAGACATAATTTCCTTCCATTTTATTATTGTGTGGTAGCAGCAGTAAGAAGCTATCCATTGGTGCGGGAACATAAAGTAGCCTGACGGATAGCTTCTAAGGGCGGAGGTGATCCGCCCTTGACTGACTTTATTTCGCCATTTTCACTTCTGTCACCCATTTGGTAATTAACTCTTTGCGTACATCATTGGCACCATATTTATCCATGTCGTAATTGATCAGTTTTAGATCGGATAATTTAAGCGCCAAAGGAGAAGCTTTTGCCGTGGTATTGGTCAGGATCTGATAAGCTTTCCCTTTCTTCCAACTCAATTCTTGTGCTTCTTTGGATAACACCCAGTCAACAAACCGTTTGGCGTTGTCCATGTTGCGGGCATTTTTGATGATACTTACGCCGCCGATTTCATAACCGGTGCTTTCACATGGCGCGATAAGTTTCAGTGGTGCGCCATTTTCTACTTCTAATGAGTAATCATGCAGGAAACCGATACCAATCGCAGATTCGCCACGGGCGGCATTTCGGGCTGGGGCAATACCGGATTTGGTGTACTGAGAAATATTGGTATTGAGTTTTTTCAGATAATCAAATGCCTGATCTTTGCCCCATAATTGAACAAAGGTTGCCAACGCGGTGTAAGCGGTGCCTGAACTTTGAGGATCGGCAATCTGAATTTCGCCTTTATATATCGGTTTGGTGAGATCTTTCCAGCAGGTTGGAATCGGCAGATTTTTCTCTTTTAGACGTTCAGTGTTGACGCCATAACCAAGAATACCGACGTAAACGGCGGAGCTGTAGTTGCCTTTGCGTTTAGCCGGGTCGCGGAACTGCGGCATGATTTGTGTCAGATTAGGGGATTTATAAGGTTCTAGCAGATCCATCTCTCCCGCTTGAGATTGTGGGTCCAGAGTCCCGCCGTACCAGACATCTGCTTGTGGATTGCGTTTTTCGGCTTCAATTTTTGCCAGAGTACTGCCTGAACCATTACGGACAAAAGTGGTTTTTACATTATATTTTTCACCGAATGCTCTGGTTTCAGTTTCACACAAGGCGTTAGTGGCGCTGCAATAAACGATCAAACGTCCGGCGGCTTGAGCGCTATTGGTAAATGCAGCAACGACCAGACCGGCTGCGATAAGTGTAGAGAGAGGTTTCAGTTTCATCATTTTATCCTTATATTCAAAACTGCTTATTATTGGAAAGTCGCGATGCTACTCCATGTTCCCTTTTACTCACGTCTGCCATTAACATTGGCATCAACAGCAAACCCATCATGGCGGCTGCGGCGGTGAGTAGGGCAAACATCCCGGACCAGCCGTAGTGGGCAACCACCTGACTTAGCGGCCAGCCTGCGATTGCTGCGCCCAAATAGGCGTACAATCCTAGATAACCCGTGACGGTGCCGGCGGCTTGTTTATGGCAATATTCTGTTGCAGCCAGCCCAATCAGCATTTGCGGGCCAAATACAAAAAAACCGATACTGAAAAAACAGACTGCCAACAGCGTGTAGTGATGAATGGGAGTGAGCCACAATGCGGTGACAGCCATAAATAGCCCAAGAGCAAACAGCAGAATCATTGGGGCGCGTTGGCCGCGGAACAGTAAATCAGATCCCCAACCGGAAAATAGCGCACCGGTTAAACCACCGAGTTCAAACAGTGAGAGCGTCGCATTAGCGCTGAGCAGATTGGCACCATGTGTTTCTGACAACCACAGGTTTCCCCAATCGTTAATCGCCATTCTGATGAGATAAACCAGAATGTAGGAGCATCCTAGCAACCAGATAGTTCTGTTAGTTAAGATGGTATCCCGCAGTATCTGCATCATCGGCATGGGGTGCGATAGCTGTTCATGTCGAAGCTCCAGTGAATCCTGTCGCCACTGTCCTACACTGGGCAAACCGTGCTGTTGTGGGGTGCCACATAACTGATAGCAAAGCCAGATGCCTAATAAAATGCCGATAATTCCCGGCATCATCAGCGCTGTTTGCCAGCTATAAGTTGTCGCCAGAAAAGCGGACAGCATTGGGACAGTAATGCCAACAATATTGATGGAGATATTCCAGTATCCCCACCAGAAGCCGCGCTCATTGCGGGAGTACCAGTGTGTCAGCAATCTGGCGCAGGGGGGCCATCCCCAGCCCTGAAAGAAGCCGTTCAGTGTCCAAATGATCAGCAGGGCAGAAAATGATGAACAGAAAGCGAAGATAATGTTTAACACACCTGTCATCACTAATCCGGCACCCATAAACCAGCGATAGCCGGTGCGATCATGAAATACACCGGAAATAAATTTTGAGCTGCCGTAAGCCAGATAGAACAGAGTGGTTATCCAGCCAATGTGTCCTTTATCCAGTCCCAGTTCCAACTGCATAACCGGCATGACAAAGTTGAAGCTTTTTCGCGTCAGATAAAATGCGGCATAGCCAATGATCATGGAAATCAGCAAACGGCTGCGCCAGCGGCGATAGTGTTGTGAAATCTGTTCCTGACTGGTGGCTTGCATACCCGGCTCCTCCATGAGAAGGAAATATAAAGAAAGGTTGATGAAAATGGATGGGATAAGGTTTTAGGCAACTAGGAATCATTCTTAGTTATGCCTGATTTTCATCAGAATTTGTGGGCAGCTTAACAATTATACGCGTGCCGTTATCATTGCTTAACTGCCAATCGCCACCTAACGCACGGATACGTTCTTCAATACCTTGGAGGCCAAATCCACCTTTTCTTTTATCTTCTGTAATGCCGATGCCGTTATCACTGATTCTGAGTTCAATCACATCCCGGTGCTGTCGCAGGATGATAGCGATTCGAGTCGCTTTGGCATGTTTGCTGATATTGTTCAGTAACTCCTGAACCAGACGGTAAAGGGTAAAAACCACCGTTTCATTGGTTGGATTTTGCGGAAGCTGGTAATTCAACTGGCAATCAATATCTCGTTCTTTAAATGCCAATTCATGGATCAGATGGTGAAGTGCTTTTTCTAAGGACATCTCTTCCAGAACCGGCGGGCGCAATTGGCGTAATAATTGACGGGTGGATTGATGAATTTGTTGGGCCAGGTTATTGATCTGTTCTGCGATCATTTCTGTTGCCGGGGTGGTGGCGGTACGTTTTATCAGCGTTGCCTGAATTTGAATGGCAGTAATATTCTGACCAATTTCATCATGTAACTCACGGGCAATACTTTTACAAACGTCTTCTTCTGTGTGAACCAGTTTCTTCATCAGATTATGGCGGGCAGTTAACTCCTGCTCTAAGAGTTCACGGTAACGTTGTAAATTTTCAGCGAGCTGTTGTTGACGGCTGATGGCTATCCCCAGACCTATGCCTAATAAAGCCTGAATAGTCAGGAACATTTCCAGCTCACCTAAATCGTTAAAAGCGCCACTGAATTGTCGAGCTGATGTGATCATTAGGCTCCCGAGTAAAGCCGCCAGTACGCCGCCTTGCCAGCCGTAGCGGTAGGCCATAAAGACATTAGGGATAAATATGAGAATCACCAAAAGGCTTTCAATTTCTGGTGACATAAAGATCTGGGCGCTCAATCCTAGCAAGCAGAATAGGCAACACCACATCAACAACGAAGGGCGTAACTGCGGATCAGGGTCACTCGGTTGCAACATATTTTTTAGATGTTGCTGACGTAGATATTCATAGATCAGATAAACAAAAGGTGACAATAAAACGCCACCGGTTAACGAGGTGAGAAACAGGTGGCTGGCACCGGCAGTCAGCGTAAATCCTAGACAAATAGCCTGCAATACGCTATTGGCGGCGACGCCAGCCAGCAGAATTGAGAGTCGTTGCCAATATAGGGGATAGCGCCACCAAAATTGTTGCACGATAAAGGTGGGTATTAGGCTGAGAAAGGGGGATAACAGAATGATATTGTGAGTAATAAGTTGTTCGCTGCTAAGCCATAGCAAAATGGTAATCTCAGTGGCTAACAAGGTGGGTAAGTAACGACGCCCCAGTAGGATAAACAGCGCTAGCCGCAACCCTTGTGGCAGAAGTAGTGCAGCTTGTTGCCCATTGTCATTCAGGTAGAAGCTGATGGTCCACAGAGCAAGCCAGCTCAGCGAATAAAAAATCAGCAGAAAGAGTGATAACAGGCCAAATCGTGATCCTCTGTTCATGGATTCCCCATGAGAATCTGGTGTTGCAGAGCGTAATGGACCAGATCAATGGTGCTATCGCACTGGAGTTTGCTGAGAATATTGGCACGATGCACATGAACCGTTTTATGACTGAGATAGAGTTGTTCTGCGATAGTTTTAACATTAATGCCATTGATCAGCAGATCAAATATTTCCCGTTCTCTGGGGGTTAGGACTTGCAGTGCTGTAACCTTCTGTGATGTTTGACGCAGTGCTTTTAGTGCATCGGCACACAAATAGCACCCGCCTTGATGTACGGAACGTACTGCCTGTACTAATTCTTCTGGGCCACATCGTTTGGTGAGGTAGCCGCAGGCACCGGCATCCAGCGCACTTTGAACAAATGCTGTGGTGTCATAAATGCTGAGAATAATAGTGCGGAAATCAGGCCGTTTTTGCCGTAACCGGGTGAGCAGGTGCAAACCACTTTCATCCGGCATAGCGATATCCATCACGGCAACATCAATCGGGTTTCTGAGTAAACCCGACCAGGCTTCTTTGGCATTGGCGTATTGCCCGACGATTTCAAGATCATTCTCAAGCGTGAGTAATTGGGCAAAACCGGAACGGACGACTACGTGGTCGTCAATAAGTGCAACTTTAATCATGATTTTTTAATGAATAATGGTAAATGCAATAAGTTGCATGATGTGCAGGAAAAGGCAGGTTGTGCAAATTAATCAACTAAATCTGCAAGAAAGCTAACAGATTTAGTGAGTTGATGGATGACTAAGTCGATGGAGGGAAAGGATTGTTTGTTAACTATGCGTTTATGAGCCATCTTTATGCTCTGAGTACTGGCGTGGCGAAAGCCAGAAAAATGGGGATTAGCAAAAATCGCCGTAAACCCTCCATTAGGGCTAGGATTTACGGGGCAATTGTTAAAAAAAGCCTTTTTTATCTATCAGTGTGGTTTTAAAAGCTGGAAAAGAGGCCAGGCTAACCACGAAAAAACAGGTAAAAACGTTAATCATCAAAAGTAAAAAGAATTGATTAAGGATTTTTAAAAGCGGGTAAAAAGTCCTATGTCATGCTGACATTGGAAGAGAAAACATCAGAAAAAACAGGTTTTAAATTGATTAAATAAGGTGGAAAAAATGACAGCATTAACAGCATTAACAGCATTAACAGCATTAACAGCATTAACAGCATTAACAGCATTAACAGTATTAACAGTATTAACAGTATTAAACCAATTTTCTTAAATAAAAGATTTTGCCTGACTGCAACAAGTTTACGAAAAATCAGAGACAAAACCGAGCGGCCTTTAGATTAACCCCAGAAAAGCAAGAATGTTTAGTAATATTAAAAATGATTAAAGAAATTTGTGTTAATCTTAATTTCGTTAGCAGTTCTGCCACCCTCACTGGTTTTAAACCTAAAAAATCAAATACAGAAAAAGAGAAACGAGAAACGAGAAAACCTAAATATCAGTTTAATGAAAACAAGGAGGTTAAATACGATTCAGAAAATGTAAAAGCTATTAAACTTACCACAATTAAGCAATAAAAACCGTTCGTCATAACAGGTTTCCAATTAAAAATAAGCACCCCATCAGAATGAAAACTACAGTACAATCTTATCATATTTTTAACATTACTTTTTTAACTTACATTTCCCTTTTACCGGTGATTAATCAACTAAGGGTTAAAAAATAGGTAGACCATTGATGCCAATTTTTTAAAAAACATAAAGTGACTAAAAACAACCTATTCTCTGCTATGTTTAATCCATTTATCGGTAAATCGGTAATACTATCCTCCACTTATTTTACATTTACCTAACCAGTCATGACTATTTAAAAAGACAAACAGAGAAATTAATCACTTTATTAAACAGACTGATTTAACCAAGAAAATCAAAATTTTCAGTAGCGTAATTAATGACATTTAGTCGAAATTCACTAACCATTAACCGAGAGTTGAAAAGTAATAATCACGTAAAATAACATTAATAGAATAGATTGACATTAAAGTATTTTTTCACCATCGTTTTACGAAAAAATCAATAAAAATGCGATTAAAGAAGAGATAAAACGATTAATTTAGCTGGATTTAAGCGCTGAAAAGGCGTTATCCTAAAAAACATTAATGGTATCTCTATACTAGAAAACTATTTATTAGTGATTTAATAAAGAAAAAACAAAAGGTGATAATTTATAAAAGCTCGCAGAATTGCCAGTAAAACAATATTGGTAAAAAAATATTGGTAAAACAACATCGGTAAAACAGTGCCAGTCAAAATAAATCGGATATGATTAACGTTCGTTTAAACGTAAAACCACGATATACCCGTCATCTTTCAAGTTGCCTCTTTGTTGGCTGCACTCGTTCACCCCGGTCACATCGTTATCTATGCTCCCAGGGATTCTCTCCCTTGCCGTCGCGATGCATCTTGAAATCCATAGGGTATATATCATAATGTTTAAATTTAGCAAAAAGCTAATATCCAAAAGATAAAAAAAGATTAAAACCAGATATCGATTAAAATCATAGGTTAAAAAAATAACTTTTAATCACAGTTTAAAACCGGCTCCGGTTTTATGGGTATTCCAATTAAAGGCTTTAGCATTTGATAGTTATGACCGTACCTTTAATCGACAAACGCCAGTCGGGCAACCACAATTAACAAAATGTCCCTCCAGCGCGACAGGTGTTCCTTGTATATTGAACAAGTTAGAACCTTCCACAATCGCGCCGGTTTGTTTACAGGCGGGACAAAACACCGGGTCACCTTTACAGGCAACCGATAGTTGTTGGTTTACCAAATCGGAACCCTTTAAAACCTCACCTCCGGTTGTTGTGGTATCACCTTTAAGGATAATTTTTTTTCCTTCCACTACACTGCGCATTATTTACTCCGTTGTATTTTCCGTTTCTCGTATTAAATGCCAGACGGTTGTCCCCGGTTCTGCACCTTCAGCATCAAAAGCCATCGCACCCTGAGCAAAGAAGTACTGTTTGTCAGGCAGGCTGTCGGTTTGCCAGATCCCGCTGACCAGTGCCGGATGGTCACCTCTCAAAGGGGTCACTTGTAGCGGTCCCCGGTCATAACGGGCATACCAGGCCAGGGTGGAAGTTGAATTAAAATGACCAGCACCGTAAAAATGCAGGGAATCACCTTCTCTCGGAACAAAACGTATCGGGCGTATCAACTGGTTAATGGCAAAATAACTCTCCGGGACACTACCCGGTAGCGGCGTTAAGTCAGGGTATTGACCAGCCCGGATCATCAGACCATTGGAGTAAGGGCTGATTACCACATCTGGGTAGCTTGCCAGCGTGCGGCGTATCCAATATTCTCCACCCAGTCGGTTTACAAATCGTTTGGACAGCAGGGTGATCCAGTTAATGCTTCGTATGGAGTGGGCATAATCATCCAGTGTGGTGTGAACAGTGGAATTGACTTGCAGGGAAGGGTAGCGCAGGGCCAGTTGGTACTCTAGGGGAAAATAATCATGATAATCTCTGGGCAAGACCAGACAGTAACCACAGTCTCCCCAATCAGGTTCGAGCTGTTCACACAGAAAGTCCAGCCATGCCATGAATCGGGTCATGCCCTCTTGTTCCTTTAGATAATCCCAGGGCAATACCAGACTGAGGTAAGAGCTACTGTCGTCACCATCATCTTCATCGGAATCTAGGTAATGCATCAGATAGTGAGGCGCTTCATAGATATTTTTAGCATCACTAATATCCCAAGTAGAAGGCTGATTTTTTCTCTGATTTAGGATGCCCTCTTCCACTTTGGCAATATTTTCCGGTGAATATTTTTTGAGCCCTTCCAGCTCATGACGGTGAAAACGCAGGTGAGTACCAAACTCCTCCCGAAAACGCTGGTAGCAGGCCAGAATGCGTTGTTTTTTCTCCTGAGTGTAACCCTGTTTAAAAAACAGAGTAATAGAGAGACCCAGACGAGAAACAGTCAGTCCATCGCCATTGAGGAAGGTAAACGCGGTCAGTTGTGATCTCAACTGGGCAAAGTAATCTACAGTTTCCATATTTTCTCCGTGAGTGATGAGTCGGTGGATAATCTGTTATTCCCACATACTTGCCGCTTCCCGAATCAGATGCCAGATAGTTGTACCCGTCTCTGCACCTTCAACATCAAAAGACATCGCACCCTGAGCAAAGAAGTACTGCTGGCCAGGCAGGCTGTCGGTTCGCCAGATCCCGCTGACCAGTGCCGGATGGTCACCTTTCAAAGGGGTCACTTGTAGCGGTCCACGGTCATAACGGGCATACCAGGCCAGTGTGGAAATATCATCAAAATGACCTTCACCATAAAAGTGCAGGGAATGGCCTTCACGGGGAATGACTCGTATTGGGCGTATCAGTTGGTTAATAGCAAAATAACTCTCCGGGACACTGCCCGGCAGTGGTGTTAAGTCCGGGTATTGACCGGCCCGGATCATCAGACCATTGGAATAAGGGGTAATCTCCACATCCCGGTAGGGGCGCAGCGTGCGGCGTATCCAATATTCTCCACCCAATCGGTTTACAAATCGTTTGGACAGCAGGGTGATCCAATTAATGCCACGAATGGAGTGTTCATACTGTAATACCGCAGTATGAACCGCAGAATTGACTTGCAGGGAGGGGTAACGTTGCGCTAGCTGGTACTCTAAGGGAAAGTAGTCATGGTAGTCTCTGGGGATGACCAGGCTGTAGCCACAGTCCCCACTGTCCGGTTCGAGTTGTTCACACAGAAACTCCAGCCAGGCCATAAAACGAGCCATGCCCTCTTGTCCTTTTAGGTAATCCCAAGGCAGTGTCAGGCTTAGGTAAGAGCTATCATCGTCACCATCAATTTCTCGGGAATCCAGATAACGCATCAGATAACGAGGCGCTTCATAGAGATTTTTGGCGTCACTGACGACCCAACTAGAAAGCTGGTTTTTTTTCTGATTAAGAATACCTTCTTCCACTTTGGCAATATTTTCCGGTGAATATTTTTTGAGCCCTTCCAGCTCATGACGGTGAAAACGCAGGTGAGTACCAAACTCCTCCCGAAAACGCTGGTAGCAGGCCAGAATGCGTTGCTTTTTCTCTAGGGTGTAACCCTGTTTAAAAAACAGAGTAATAGAGAGACCCAGACGAGAAACAGTCAGTCCATCGCCATTGAGGAAGGTAAACGCGGTTAGTTGTGATTTCAACTGGGCAAAGTAATCTACAGTTTCCATATTTTCTCTCCGTTAATTATGAAGCGGTGGCGAATGTCACACTCGCCAATATTGCCAGAACGGTAGCCAACGCAGCGGCGCTTACCGCAGCAGCCGCGGCTAAAATTTCCACCAGTGCAATCAGCGCAGCAGCAACGGCAAGGGTGACCAGGATAACAACGGCAACACCGGCAATAATCACCACCATTTCCAGCATGCCTTCCCCCACCTCTTTTAATATCTGCATCCAGCTAATGTTTTTTAACTCTTCCAGGGTGATATCTGAACCCTGTTGCACCGTCTGCCACCGGGCTTTTATCTCACTCTCCGTCCAGGTCACGATTTTTCCCGTTTGTTCACTGACCCAGGAAAACGCGTAACTGATCTGATGGCTTATCGGATCAATAATCTCTTCACACACCCACTTCCCAGCTTGATTTAACCAGGTACCAAACTGGGCAAGGAGCTCCCGGGTACTGTCGCGGACATAATTCAACCCATTTTCAGTCAGACCAGCCACCTCCTGCCCAAGAACAACCCAGTCTTCATAGCTGGGTAAAAACGACCAACGGGAAGTACTGAGAAGCGGTGGATTTTTTGTCAGGGGTTGCGGAATGGTCCCCGGCACACCCTCTGCGGGCGGTACGGGTAAAGCTTCATCATCAGGCGGCGAACCGGGCGGCAGCGGGGCCAGTGGGATCGGATTTTTATAGTGTTGGGAGCCGGGCTGATAAAGTTTTCGCCACGCTTCATCATACTGTTTTTGCTCTTCTGTACGGTTATCGTCGATGCGCATTACCCCAAAGCGTTTTTCTGTTGCAATCTGGATATAATCTCGTTCCTGATTGTCAGAGAGCACATCCCCCGGAAATTTCACCTCAATCAACATTTTCAGATTATCGGGGTGCACAGAACCATCGAAGTAGGTGGCATTTCTGCCCGGCCAGCGGAGAGCCTCCTCTTTAACCAAAATAATATCGGGCCGACGGATACCAACAACCCCAAATTTCTCCGCGTCGTCGGCAGAAGGCCGGGCAAACGGATTACTGGATTGCGGTAAGTTATCGCCATAACGCTGTTTAGAGGCCAGACTGGTCGCCAGCATGGGCAAAGGAACATCCTTCTTCCCCCGGATAGCAAACACCACTTCTGCTTTATAGGACCATAAAAAGTCATGTTTGAGTTCCTCAACCTTAATCAACCCACTCATAATGATTTGATTAAGAAAGCGAATAGCCCCCAGTTTGGTCATAATCATTGCCGGCAGGCGCAGGGCATATTCAGCTTTTTCCGCCAGATAACAGGGATCTTCATCGGCGGGAAAGACGCCGATTTCCATCGTACAGGTGATTGATGTGACAGCCGGGCACATCTTGTCGTTGTTGGATATTGCCATACTTATATCTCCATAAATTCCATCGCATACTCTACCGGCGTGTTACTGCTGGCACGGTATAAGGTTTGCTTCGGCTTGGGGGTTGCTTCCGGTGAACGCAGTTGCAGATTTTCTTCTGCCCAGTTGTTCATTCAGGGGAATGTCATCACGTGAGCTCACCACCTTTAACGTCAGGCGATAAAGCTGTGACAGCTCTTCCTGCAAGGTAAATTGCGCTACCTGAAAGGTGGTTTGGGGCAGTGCGCCAATTCGGCAGGTGAAAACTAATCCATCCATATTTGAAACCCTGCATAATTGAACCATTATCCTGAGACGGGGATAACGCAAGAAGCCATTAAACGAGCCATGACATGCGGCTCTTTTAAATAGCGCCGGTCTGTTCCGCGGTAAAAAAATGACAGCGCAAAATAGCCATCACTTAATACGTGGCGTTAGAGAGAACAATAGACCGCGTCCAACTGAGTAGGATGGAGTGGAGACAAATAACAGAGAATTTCACTCTCTAAATATTATGACCACAAGATCATGATATTTATCATATGGACATAAAAAAATGTGATAAGTATCACATGAAATGGTTCATTAATCGCTATTAATTCCGATTTTTCATATTGAATTCTTTAATTAATACATCTCTGCGGGTTTATTTTCAATGCTGGCCTTTTGCGACATCCTCTTTACGGCGGGGAGCAGTCACAATATCTGGCACAATGACAACGTGCCCGTTTGGCGTGTTGAAATAACATCAAGTAGATTTAATTTGGTTAATAATAAAAGGGTTAACCTGCAATAAAATAAGTAGCTCCCTTGTCGTCGCGATCCATCTTGAAATCCATAAGGTATAAAATCTTTAATATCTCTTTTCACATAAAATTTTGCGCCCTGAAGTTCCGTTTTCTGGGCGGGTGATTTTATTCGTTCAGCATTTTTATATTAATAATCCTTTTAATCCTTGTGGTATCTGCTGACGCATCATCTGTTAGTCTCAGATTTGAAAAGTGGGAATCAAATTCTTTATCATCGCGATTCAAAACCTTCTCCACTAACATTTTTGACTCAGGGGGGAATAGCATCTCTGCTTCTCCTTTAAAATGAGCTGCGTCCCCTAAAATACGACCTTTATGGCCTGACTCAAGATTTATGACCAGAATAGTATCATTGACCCAGGCTTTATCTGGCGAGGTACTAAGAAACCCTTTTTCCGCAATGATGTTTCCCTCTGTAGTATATTGATCCAGTAAATTCTTAAGTTCTGATTTATCGAATTTTAACCCGCGATAAACTTTTTTATGATCCGTGATAGCAAGCTCATTTAATCCCTCTGTGACGTCTTGAATATATGCACGCATTCCTGCATCAAATTCTTGAGGCGTTGGTTCATTACTGTGTAAGTAATTTCTCGACAATAATGTTTCAATAGCTTGATGCTTAACGTACTCTCCTCCACGCAGGTAGGTATTTATAAGATTATATCCCTGTGCGGAATAATACCTGAGTGCCTGGAGCTGCTTAGAGTCCGTATTGACTACCCATTTCTTTACTTTTTGCGTTTTATCTGCCATTGGCGGTGGTGGGGGCGGTGGCATGTTATTAACAGGCTTTCGTCCATCACTGTCTTTGATGTGCTGTTGGTTGTTTTGATTGTGCTTTATCAGTTCGGCTGTCGCGGAGGAGACCAAGGTGGTGGTGCAGCCAGTCTGGGCTTTGGTGATCTGAGCGGCGATAGATTGTGGTAAGGCCGGCATGGGCTGTTTTAATATTACTTGGGGACCGGTTGCCATCACCTTTGATTGTAGAGTGCGCCCCACGGTGCCTTGTTCTGCCAGAGCCTGTTTAAGTTCAGCAAGGCGGGTACTACGGGCCATCACCTCTTTGGGGTGGTGGTTCTCCCAGTGCTGAATAGCATCCTGCACCCGCCGGGCTTGCATACTGCTGGGAGCATTCTGCAATTGGCGCAGCTCGGCGCACAAATGTTTGAGCGACGAACTCTGAAAGTGAAGAGGGCCACGCCGAACAGACTGTTCGAACAGACGATTGCCCTGTTCGAGTAGAGGAGAAGTTGTGGCATGTTGCGGAACTTGTATTTGGCTAAGCGGCATATGGCCGCTAATAGGTGAGATTGGCATTATCTTTTCCAAAATAGGTTGAGTTAATTAGGGATATCTTAGTATTTTTCTTGCCCTGTTTATGTAAAGAATCGACTAGGCTTTTGTTTACTTTAGGTTTTAGGTTTTATTAGACCACTACAATGAAAACGCAGATGAGTACCAAATTCTTCACGAAAACAGCGGTAGCAGGCCAGAATGCGTTGCTTTTTCTCCTGGGTGTAGCCCTGTTTAAAAAACAGGGTAATCGAAAGACCCAGACGGGAAACAGTCAGCCCATCGCCATTGAGGAAGGTAAACGCAGCCAGTTGTGATTTCAACTGGGCAAAGTAATCTACAGTTTCCATCATTTTCTCCGTGAGTGATGAGTCGGTGGATAATCTGTTATTCCCACATATTTGCCGCTTCCCGTATCAGATGCCAGATAGTTGTACCCGTCTCTGCACCTTCAACATCAAAAGCCATCGCACCCTGAGCAAAGAAGTACTGCCTGCCAGGCAGGCTGTCGGTTTGCCAGATCCCGCTGACCAGTGCCGGATGGTCACCTTTCAAAGGGGTCACTTGCAGCGGACTTCGGTCATAACGGGCATACCAGGCCAGGGTAGAAGTTGAATTAAAATGACCTTCACCATAGAAGTGCAATGAATGGCCTTCACGAGGTATCACCCGTATCGGACGTATCAACTGGTTAATAGCAAAATAACTCTCCGGGACACTGCCCGGGAGTGGGGTTAAGTCCGGGTATTCACCGGCCCGGATAATCAGGCCATCACGGTAAGAAGTAATCACCACATCCCGGTAGGGGCGCAGCACCTGACGTATCCAGAATTCTCCACCCAGTCGGTTTACAAATCGTTTGGACAGCAGGGTGATCCAATTAATGCCACGGATGGAATGTCCATACTGTAATTTGGCTGTATGAACCGCAGAATTAACCTGCAATGCGGGGTAACGCTGCGCTAGCTGGTACTCTAAGGGAAAGTAATCATAATAATCTTTGGGCAGGACCAGACAGTAGCCACAGTCTCCACTGTCCGGTTCGAGTTGTTCACACAGAAAGTCCAGCCAGGCCATAAACCGGGTCATGCCCTCTTGTTCTTTCAGATAATCCCAGGGCAGCACTAGACTCAGGTAGGAGCTACCATCATCACCATCAATTTCTCGGGAATCTAGGTAACGCATCAGATACTTAGGTGCCTCATCTTCATTTTTAGCATCACTAACGACCCAACCACAGAGCTGGTTTTTTTTCCTGGCGAGAATACCTTCCTCCATCTTAATAATATTTTCCGGTGAATATTTGCTTAATCCCTTTAATGAATGACTGTGAAAACGCAGATGAGTACCGAACTCCTCCCGAAAGCGCCGGTAGCAGGCCAGAATGCGTTGTTTTTTCTCCTGAGTGTAGCCCTGTTTAAAAAACAGAGTGATAGAAATCCCAAGACGAGAAATGGTTAGCCCATCACCATTGAGGAAGGTAAACGCGGCCAGTTGTGATCTCAACTGGGCAAAGTAATCTACAGTTTCCATCATATTTTCCATTTAGTTATGAAGCGGTGGCGAATGTCACACTCGCCAATATTGTCAGAACGGCAGCTAACGCAGCGGCGCTTACCGCAGCAGCCGCGGCTAAAATTTCCACCAGTGCAATCAGCGCAGCAGCGACGGCAAGAGTGACCAGGATAACAACGGCAACACCGGCAATAATCACCACCATTTCCAGCATGCCTTCCCCCACCTCTTTCAATATCTGCATCCAGCTAATGTTTTTAAGCTCTTCCAGGGTGATGTCTGAACCCTGTTGCACAGTCTGCCACCGGGCTTTTATCTCACTCTCCGTCCAGGTCACGATTTTCCCCGTTTGTTCATTAACCCAGGAAAAAGCGTAGCTGATCTGATGGCTTATCGGGTCAATAATCTCTTCACACACCCACTTGCCGGTTTGATTGAGCCATGAACCAAACTGGGCAAGAAGCTCTCGGGTACTGTCGAGGACATAATTCAGCCCATTTTCGGCCAGACCAGCCACCTCCTGCCCGAGGACAACCCAGTCTTCATAGCTGGGTAAAAACGACCAGCGGGAAGTGCTGAGAAGCGGTGGATTTTTTGTCAGCGGCTGCGGAATAGTCCCCGGCACACCCTCTGCGGGAGGAGCGGGTAAAGCTTCATCATCAGGCGGCGAACCGGGTGGCAGCGGGGCTAGAGGTATGGGGTTTTTATAGTGTTGGGAGTCGGGTTGATAATGTTTTCGCCACGCTTCGTCATACTGTTTTTGCTCTTCTGTGCGATTATCGCTGATACGCATTACACCAAAGCGATCTTCGGTCGCAATCTGTATGTAATCTATTTCTTGATCTTCAGCAAGTTTATCGCCCGGAAATTTCACCTCAATCAACATCTTCAAATTATCAGGGTGCACAGAACCATCGAAGTAGGTGGCATTTCTGCCCGGCCAGCGGAGAGCTTCCTCTTTAACCAGAATAATATCGGGCCGGCGGATACTAACAACACCAAATTTCTCCGCGTCTTCGGCAGAAGGCCGGGCAAACGGATTACTGGATTGCGGTAAATTATCACCATAACGTTGCTTAGAGTCTTGACTGGTTGCCAGCATGGGTAAGGGGACATCTTGCTCTCCTCGGATAGCAAACACTACTTCTGCTTTATAGGGCCACAGAAAGTCATGCTTAAGCTCTTCAACCTTAATCAACCCACTCATAATGACTTGATTGAGAAAGCGAATAGCCCCCAGTTTGGTGATAATCATTGCCGGCAGGCGCAGGGCATACTCGGCTTTTTCCGCCAGATAACAGGGATCTTCATCGGCGGGAAAGACCCCTATTTCCATCGTACAGTTAATTGAGGTCACGGCCGGACACATTTTACCACTGTTAGATATTGCCATACTTATTTCTCCGTAAATTCCATCACATACTCTATCTGCGTGTTACCGCTGACTCGGTATAAGGTTTGCTTAGGTTTCGGTGAGGCTTCCGGTGAACTCAGTTGCAGATTTTCTTCCGCCTCACTCTGCACCGTCACCGTTCTGCCCAGCGCGTCAGTTTTACCCGGGATAACCTGACCCTCGCCGGTGGTGATGGTGTAGGGGACATTCACCAGCGGCTTATCGCTGTGCTCACTCAGCAGGGTATAGCGGGCGGAGTAGTCAAACAGCGCACCGGCGGATTTCTTGCCGATGATATGGTCGGTCATGGTGATGCTGACCCCTTCGATGCGGATATTGCCCATCGGGTCAATAACTATCTGTCCGCCTGCATTCCCAATGGTGATTTGCCCGCTTTCAGAGTGCACCGTGATATGTTTACCCACAGTAATTTGCTGGTTATCGGCGACGTTTAATTGATGGCTTTTACCCACGGAAAGGGCTTGCTGACCTTTAATAGTCACCGTTTGATTCTGACCAACTTCAAGCGTCTGGCCGCCCTGCACGGCTTCATCATCATCGTTTTTAATTATCGCGGTACGGTTATGCGCCACTTCTGTTTGCTGGTCATGGCCTATCTGCGTGGTTTTATCCCGGAGAATCTGGGTATTCATATCCCGCTGAGCATGAATAAACACTTCCTCGCTTCCTCTGGCATCCTCAAAGCGCAGTTCATTAAATCCCTGCCCTCCGAGAGTCCGGGTTTTAAAGGTGGTACGGGTTTTCTCCAGCGGTAAATTAAGAGGCGGGCGGTTGAGGCCGTTATAGGTACACCCCGTTACAATCGGACGGTCGATATCGCCGTTGAGATAGCTGACGATCACCTCCTGCCCGACGCGCGGTATCGCCATAAAACCGAAACCGTTACCGTTCCAGCCCTGTGCCACCCGCACCCAACAAGACGCGTGGTCGTCCGCCTTATCGTAACGGTTCCAGTGGAAATGGATCCGTATCGCGCCGTGTTCGTTCACATAAATCTCTTCGCTTCCCACCCCGACCACCGTGGCGACTTCATCACCGTCCGCCAGGGGTTTGTAGCGGTAAGGGGGCCGCCAGTCCTGGTTTCCGGGAATAAAGGCGACCTCGTTGGTCAGTGTTGTGCCTTCGCCCCCGCCGTTTGACGCGACAGGTTGCCACCCATGATGCGTGACAGAGATCACCTGCCAGCGGTCGTTCATGGCCTCTATGGGATGGGATTGCAGGGTAAAAATTTTGCCCGGCCGCAGCCGGATACAGTTGGTTTTGGCGGTACCGACTTTACTGTAGTTTCGTAACTGTTCCAGCCGCAATTGGGTAAAAGGTTTTCCTTCCTCGTCCCACTGGAAACGCCCGTAACTTTCAAACACCGAATGGTGCCCGCTATCGTCGGATTGCTTCTGATGCTCAAGCGAATATTTGGGGTTAAGAAAGTTATGATCTTTCTGGACCGTGCCATTCGAACACAGGTATTCGCCATAACTCCACTGGTACGCCGTGGTATCGGTCTCGTCCGTTTCAGGATGCGTATTGTAAGTCAGAGCGATATCCGCCTGCATGCCCAGGTGGCAATCACAGAACAACGTCTGTTCTTCCTCAAACCAGAAGATAATGCCCTCTTCCGCCGCCAGCCGGCACCAGAAATCATAAGCGGATTCGCGTTTTTGCGTGGTGTATTCCCGTTCGGCATGGCGTTTATAGAGCGTATCGCGGGTAAATAAAATACGATGCTCTTTAAGCAAGATCGTTAAGATTTCGGGTACAGACTTCAGATGGAAAATACGGCTATCCTGATTGAGCGTCATCAGCCACATTGTGGGACGGACAGTGAAAATATAAAAAGTGCTACGACCATCGGTATTACCCTGTTCAGCGCCGGTTATCATGCCATTAATGGTCCGTTCGGTGATGCCATTACGGGTAATGACCAATGATGCACTGTCCCCCAGTTGTTCATTCAGGGGAATATCATCACGTGAGCTCACCACCTTTAACGTCAGGCGATAAAGCTGTGACAGCTCTTCCTGTAAAGTAAATTGCGCGACCTGAAAGGTGGTTTGGGGCAGTGCGCCAATTCGGCAGGTGAAAACTAATCCATCCATATTTGAAACCCTACATAATTGAACCATTATCCTGAGACGGGGATAACGTAAGAAGCCATTAAACGAGCCATTACAAGCGGCTCTTTTAAATAGCGCCGGTCTGTTCCGCGGTAAAAAAATGACAGCGTAAAATAGCCATCATTTAATACGTGGCGTTAGAGAGAACAATAGACCGCGTCCAACTGAGTAGGATGGAGTGGAGACAAATAACAGAGAATTTCACTCTCTAAATATTATGACCACAAGATCACGATATTTATCATATGGACATGAAAAAATGTGATAAATATCACGCAAAATGGCTAATTAATCGTTCTCAATTCCGATTTTTCATATTGAATTCTTTAATTAATAAGAGGCAACTTGAAAGATAACGGGTATATACGGTTGAACAGAGCATGGAGCATTATTGGGAACTCATCTTGTTCTTGCGGTTACAAAAGGAGGTATTGATTACCGCATCTCCTGAGGTTCGTGATTACATTAATGGATTGACTGCCTATTACAGCGGTAGTTTGATTTGGGTGCGTGATAATAAGCGTTATTGTTCCGTCAGTGGTCTTTCCTGCGACAATCTATTTGAAGGGGGATTGTTCACCGATATCCTGCTGCTGGAAAGTTTTGAGTCGTCACGGCTTCCCTCTTTTGAGTGGTGGTGGGAATACGATCCAGCCCGTACAACTCATATGAATTAACCTACACTACTGGGACAACACCTGTCAGCCAAGTTGGGTACGGTGGATTCGAACCGCATTTGCATGGTGCAACCCAACTGCCGATAAGGCGCTATTTCGACGTCGATATAAAAAACTTCGCCCTAGGGATAAATCACGGCTTGCCAGTGATTGTTAACATGATCACACTTTCTATTGCGTGCGAAGCCCTTGGTCTGTAAGGGATAACGAGCGGAGAACATCATAGTGAAAGCATATCAACAGACAGTATCGGAATGGTTGCACCTTGTGGGTGAGCGCCAAGGCGTGGCTTTGAGCATTGGCGGCGATGATCACTGTACAGTGCCTTTCGGCCAAGGTGGAGAGTGCATCGTTGAAGTACCGGATAACGACGACGTTCAGGCATTTTATCTCTATATTCCTTTGTTGCGATTACCTGTAGATGAACCGGGCCAGTTGATGCTGACTCGGGCTGCCCTTGAGCTGAATATGTTCGGTCTCACCACCGGCGGCAGTCAGATCAGTCTGGACAGTCGTACCAATTATCTGGTGTTGAGCTTCTCTGCGTTGATCGAGATGTTCGACGAAACTGCATTTATGCAAACTCTGGGTGAGTTTCTCGATCTTGGTGTCAGCTTGCAGGCCCAGTTTCAGGCGATCAACACCCAGCAGAACGGAGCGTCTGCGCCGCATCCATTACTTGGCTCAGCCATCGCATGCTGAGTAGCGGTTATCTGAATAGCAAAGGAGAATAAGATGTCTATTCAAAGTCTTGGGCAAACTTTCAAAACGACGGCATTGTCGCCCCTTTCGAACGGAGAGGTACAGACACCATCTCGCAATAATAATGTTCATCATCATCTTGCTTCCCATTACACCAGTACGGGTCTTGGTACTCAGGTGTCGCCGGGCAAGGTGCTGACCACTACACTGAAATATCTGACATTGAGTGCTCCGGCTCGCAAGATTGGCACTGCCATACAGGGAGGACATGATTCCCACGCACAGAGTGCCAAAGGTAAGGCGCGCTACTGGACTGGGGCCATTATCAAGGGATTGGCTAATATCACGGGCGGCACCAGTAGTGTAACGAGCGGTGCAATTTCGGTCGGTGTTGTAGGCGTTAAAAACCTGGCGGAATCCACAGGGCGTTTGCTGGCATCTTCTGCCTTGGGGCTGGCTGGAGCGGGCGCGAAGGGAGTCTCGCACTTACCTCTTGGCGCGTCCGATCGTTTGCAGGCTGGAACGCGTGCCGAGCAATTGCTGAATTCTGCCAAGGTGATCGCCAAACCCGCGTTTGTGGCTAAAGCAGAACAAGAGCCGTTGAATGCTGTGGGAGCTAAAGCAGTAATGGATGCGGCCCAATTGGCGAGAATCAGTTGCTCCAGTAGCTATCGGGATATGCCAGCAGGTTACAGTCATGCCACTTTAGCTGATATCCCGTCCTCGATATTGGCTCGCCGGGAGGATGGCACTGGCGGAACCGGCAGTGAGTTAACCCTGCATGTTCGCCCCAGCAAAGGGGAGAATGATCCTTTAATCCTTGAGGGAGATAGCTGGTCTGCGCTCAAGGTTGCTGTCTATAAGAGTGACGACACTATGGTGCTCTCCTTTGTGGGCACTCAGCCGACCAAGCGCCCTGGCACGGTGAAGAGTGATGTCGGCGCTGCTTTGGGGATCAAGGACAGCGCGTTTCAGGATGCTGACCGCTTGGTCAAAGCCTTTACTAAACAATATGGCGGTAAGGTTGAGGTTCTGGGTCACTCCTTGGGCGGCGGGCTAGCACAATATGCGGGCATCAAGCATGGGATCAAGGTCACTGCATTTAACAGCATGGGATTGCATGTAGGGTTGCGAGATCGGTTGGCCGACAAGTTGGATAGTGCCAATGTCACCCACATCAATACCAGTAGCGATCCGCTGAGTCAGAAGGCCGAACATGGTATTTGGGGCTTGGATGCCTCTTCTCAGGTAGGCAAGCGTTATGTGATTGAGCATTCAGGCGGTCACCGTATGGAGTCAGTGACCGCAGGTTTGGAAGCTTTACTGGCTTAATGACTTGATATGTTAGGACAGCGCCTCCTGCGGGAGGCGCTGTTACTGCTAATAGACACAGTATTTAACGCAATTGCACCTTATTTCAGCGCGTTGAGGATTTGCCAGGCCGCTTTAATACGCGCCTCGTTGGGGTAATTTTTGTTGGCCAGCAGCACAATGCCCATTTGCTCTTGCGGCACAAACGCAACATACGTGCCGAAGCCATTGGTGGAACCGGTTTTATTGATAAAAAGCGCATCCGTTGGCGGCTCTGGTAGCGCTAGTTCCGTGGTTTTGTTGGCCTGATAAGCGATCTGCGCCGAGTTGCCGCTCAGTACCTGCTCAAGGGTAACAGGCCAGTGATAAAGTTCCCAGCCCAGCCCTTGCGTCATTTCCCCCACCCGGTAATAACCGGTATGAGTTGCCCGAATGGCCTGTGCCAGCTTGCTGTCACCTACGCGGGAAGGATCGATATTTGCATCTACGAAGCTAATTAGCTCCTGTGCACTGGTTTTCAGACCATAGGCTTCCTCATCCAGCACACCGGGGTTGATGCGAATCGGTTTATTCTCTTTTGAATAACCCAACGCATAATTTTTCATCTCCTGTGCGGGTACGTTAAACCAGGTATGGTGCAGACCAAGCGGTGAAAGGATCTGGTTTTCCATCAGTTTTGAGTAAGGTTTTTCAAGGCGTTGGGCAACGATATAACCCGCAAGGCCAATACTGGGATTAGAGTACTGGCGGTAGGTTCCGGGCGTGTACGTTGGCTGCCAGTGCTGGAACCAGTCCACCATTTTGTTATTGCTGTCGATCTCATCAGGGAACTGTAATGGCAGGCCACCCGCGGTATAGGTGGCAATATTCAGCAAGTTTATGTTGTCAAAGGCGCTACCTGCAAGCGGTTGAAAATGCTGACTGGCCTTATCGGAGAAGGAAATGGCTCCCGTCACCTGCGCCCAAGAAATCAGGCTGCCGGTAAAGGTTTTGCTGACCGAGCCTAATTCAAAGATTGTCTCTTTGGTGACCGGCGTGTTGCTCTCTTTTGATGCGTCACCGTATTGATAGAAAAAATGTTGACCGTGGAAAGTCACTGCAATCGCCATTCCTGGAATGTCATATTCCTGCATCAGGGAGTGTATGGTCTTATCAACAGTATTTGTCAGACGGGTCTGATCGGCGGTATTCGAGGCTTGAGCGCCGAGAGAAGCGGTAAGCAGCAATCCGCCAGTCAGCACCGAAAATCGTTTTGTCATGTGGTGTGTCCTTAATTACAGTGAGAGCTTTCAGGCTTGGATTTTATCAGGATTTGTACACCCAATCACAAAATTTGTGATCTCTATCACCTGACAAAATAAAACTTTGCGGTTGCGGATTGAAAACCAAGCGCTTTCGTTTCTTGATATCAATTGTTACCCAAAAGGTGGATGAAAACTGATTTTTGGGTAAATAGCCAGAAATCAGAAAATTTAATATTTTCTTTCGCTTTGTTTCTAATCGAAACCTTTTATGCCGATTTTTGTCTATATAATAGACTGTAATAGCGATCACAATTTCGTTTGGTTGCTTTTGCTGTAATTAAATCGAAAGAGAGGGAAAGCAATTCATCACAGGCGACATAAATTTGTTGCTGAAAATCTGAGGAGTATAACGGAATGGCTGTGGATACCGTAAAAAGACGTGAACAGATTATCGACTTGCTGTGCCATGAGGGCAGCGTGCGTGTTGAACATTTGAGCACCCGTTTTGGGGTTTCCAGCGTCACTATCCGTAATGACCTGCGTTATCTGGAACAAAAAGGTTGTGCATTGCGTTCCTATGGCGGTGCCATGTTGAATCAGCAATTCGCCTTTGATCGTCCCTTGCAAGATAAAGGCCGGATCAATCGTGATGTGAAATCGCGCATTGCGGCTAGGGCGGCACAGTTTGTTCAGGATGGTGATGCTCTGATCCTTGATTCCGGCTCGACGACTACGCAAATCGCGCCATTTCTTAAAGAGCGGCGTGATCTGGTCGTCATGACTAACGCGTTGAATATCGCCTATGAACTGGCGGGGTTTGACCGGATGGAGGTGATGGTGCTTGGCGGGAGTGTACGCCAGAACTCCTACTCGCTTTATGGTCCGGCGGCGGAACAGCAATTGCGTCAATATCGCTTTGACACCCTATTTCTTGGCGTCGATGGTTTTGATCTGGAAGCAGGGATAACCACGCCACATCCCGGTGAAGCCCACCTTAATCGCGTAATGTGTGAGGTGGCGCATGAAATTATCGCGGTGGCGGATGCCAGTAAATTTGGGCGCAGAAGCTTTTGCCTGATCCGTCAGGCCGGACAGATTCATCGGCTGATTACTGACAGTCGGATCCCTGATAACTACAGGCGGGCATTAATTGAACTCGGCGTGGATGTGGTTATTGCCGACGAATAGTTCTTACCGAGATTCTTGCCCGCATGGGAGGCACCATGCAGTCGCTATTACAACTTATCCGTCGTCATAAATCAGGTGAAGCCGTGGGGATCTATTCGGTCTGTTCCGCTCATCCTTGGGTATTGGAAAGTGCTTTGCGCGTCGCTAAAGAGCGTAAGACTTCGGTACTGATTGAAGCAACCTCTAATCAGGTCAATCAGTTTGGTGGTTATACCGGGATGCAACCGGCTCAATTCCGGGATGCAGTTTGGCAACAGGCCGATCGCATTGGTTTACCGCGTGATCGTGTCTGGTTAGGGGGCGATCATCTTGGACCCAATGCTTGGCAGGATCTTCCCGCTGAACAGGCAATGAAACTGGCTGAAACGTTGATACACGATTATGTGGCGGCAGGGTTTCGTAAGATACATCTCGATTGTTCAATGTCCTGTTTGGATGATCCAACGCCGCTTGGCGACAAGGAGGTTGCGGTACGTGCGGCTCGTTTGTGTCAGGTAGCAGAACGTTGTTGGCAGCAGGTGGGGGGAGAACCACCGGTTTATGTGATAGGTACCGAAGTGCCGGTACCGGGTGGAGCGAAAGAAGCATTAGCAGGAATGCAAGTCACGACGCCTCAGGCTGCGGCGACAACGTTGAGTGTACATCAACAAGCCTGGCAGTTGGCTGGATTGGAACCGGTATGGCCACGGGTGATTGCGCTGGTGGTGCAACCCGGGGTGGAGTTCGATCACCATTGTATCGAACATTATCAACCTGAACGTGCAGCGGCACTGAGTCAATATATTGAATCTCAACCCTATTTAGTCTATGAAGCCCATTCCACCGATTATCAAACGGCGCAAGCTTACCGTGAATTGGTACGTGATCACTTTGCCATTCTGAAAGTCGGTCCGGCTTTGACTTTTGCTTTACGTGAGGCGCTGTTCGCACTCGATAAAATCGATGGTGAATGGAATGGGGAACAGGGCGCGGCTCATCTGCGTGCCACGCTGGAACAGGTCATGCTTGAGCAGCCGGAGCACTGGAATCGCTATTACCACGGTACACCACATCAACAGTTTATTGATCGTCAATACAGTTTGAGTGATCGCATTCGTTACTACTGGCCGCATCCGCAGGTACAACAGGCAGTGAATACCTTGATGGATAACCTGCGTGGTCGCCCGGTTTCCCTTTCACTGCTGAGTCAGTACCTGCCGGAGCAGGCGCAGGCGGTTAATGCCGGAAGGTTGGATAATGACCCACACTCATGGGTGTTGGATAAGATTCGTTCTGTGCTCTTGAGCTATGCGCTGGCTTGTGAGCCCGAGGTACAAGGAGTTTTAGTATGAATGAACTGTTTTCCTATACCGAAGCTTGGTTGCGTGAGCATCATGCTCTGCATACTGCCAGAGAGATTCATCAACAGCCTGAGCTTTGGCGTCAGTTATATCAAAATCTGCAACGTGAGGAAGCGTTATGGCGACCCTTTTTGCAGCCTTTGTTATCCGATCCAGAGCTACAGCTACAGATAGTGCTGTGTGGTGCAGGTTCCTCCGCGTTTATCGGGCGCACGCTGGCACCTTGGTTGCGTGAGCAGTGTGGACTGAATGTGGTCGCGTACAGCACCACAGACATTGTGCCTTCTCCTTTGCAATATCTCGATCCAACACGTTCAACCTTGCTGATTTCTTATGGGCGATCGGGCAATAGCCCGGAGAGCGTGGCGGCGGTAAAACTGGCGGATCAGCTCCTGCCACGCTGTTATCACCTGATGCTGACTTGTAATCCCGGCGGTGCGTTAGCACGTTATGCCGAAGGGCGCTCTCACGTCTGTTCGTTGAATATGCCCCAGGGTTCTCATGACCAAAGTTTTGCTATGACGTCCAGCTTCAGTTGTATGACGTTAGCAACAGTGCTGCTGCTAGGGCCGTTGACGTTGGAACAGTGTGATGAGCCGTTGATGGCGATGATCGCGTTGTGTGAGCGGGAAAGGGAACAGTGGCAGACACAGATTAAGCGGCTGGCATGCAGCGGTTTTAACCGCATGATGTGTCTGGGTTCCAGTTGCTTTACTGGAATAGCGGAGGAGGGAGCGCTCAAGATGCTGGAGTTGACTGCCGGGCATGTCACCACCCGTTACGATTCATCAATGGGGGTGCGTCATGGGCCGAAGTTTATGATCGAACGGGATACGCTGGTGGTCATGATGCTCTCCGCTGATCAGTATCGTCGTCGTTATGATCTCGATCTGTGGCATGAACTGAATCATGACGGATTGGCGTGTCAAATTGTTGCACTGAGTGGCACTCAGGGGAAAGGGTTCACGGTGATTAACAGTGAACAAGATGATATCTGGCTGTTGTTCCCCTATTTGATATTTTTGCAGATGTTAGCGTTTGAAACCTCGCTGGCACTGGGCATAACGCCAGACAATCCATGTCCGACAGGGGAAGTCAACCGCGTGGTGAAGGGGGTGGAAATTTATCCTTATCATCCACCGTATTCACCAAGAATAAAATGTAGCAGGAGTGATTATGTCGATACCGAATATTTTAATGACCCGAATTGATAACCGGTTGGTGCATGGTCAAGTCGGTGTGACTTGGACCAATTCACTGGGGGCCAATTTGGTATTGGTGGCTAACGATCACGTTGCCGGTGATTTGATGCAGCAAAATCTGATGGATATGGTGGTTTCTGATGGGGTTCAGACGCGTTATTTCACCCTGCAAAAAACCATTGATGTGATTCATAAAGCGGCTGAGCGCCAGAAGATTTTTATCGTTTGTAAAACGCCGCAGGATGTACTGACGTTAGTAAAAGGCGGTGTACCGATCCGTTTTGTTAATGTGGGTAATATGCATTTTGCTGAGGGAAAGCGTCAAATCCATAAGACGGTTTCGGTTGATGACAGCGACGTGGTGGTGTTTCGTGAGCTGGAGCAACTGGGCGTTACTTGCGAAATTCGGCGTGTGCCGGATGAAGCGGGAGAACCTATCGCCAAATTGCTGGTTTGAGGGGTGAGTTATGCTGATTGATGCGATATTGATTGGATTACTGGCCGGATTGGCCGGGGTGGATCTGTTCGATGGGTTGACTCATTTTCATCGTCCAGTGGTGATTGGGCCGTTGGTTGGGCTGATTTTAGGGGATGTACAGACGGGTTTGCTGGTCGGGGGGACACTGGAGCTGGTCTGGATGGGAATGGTGCCACTGGCAGGGGCTCAGCCGCCAAATGTGGTGATTGGTGGTGTGATTGGTACGGCATTTGCCATTTTGACTCATGCTGATCCTAAAGTCGCGATTGGTATCGCGGTGCCATTTTCCATTGCGGTGCAAGGCTGCATCACCCTGCTGTTTACCCTGTTCTCACCCATGATGCATAAATGCGATCAGATGGTGAAAGCGTTGAACTGGCGTGGCGTGGAGCGTGTGAATTATCTGGGTATCACCATTCTGTTTTGCTTCTACTTTATCGTGGCATTTCTGCCGGTCTATTTCGGTGCTGACGCTGCCAGTGTCATGGTACAAAAGGCACCGCAATGGTTGTTGGATGGTCTGGCGGTTGCGGGTGGCATGATGCCTGCTATCGGTTTTTCCATGCTGATGAAAATCATGATGAAAAAGAGTTATATCGCTTATTTCATTCTGGGTTTCATTTCAGTCACATTCCTCAATATGCCGATTATTGCTGTAGCACTTGGCGCTTTTGCGATTGCACTGATCGATTTCTTTAACCGTTCCCGTATGGAAGAGGCCGCTGAACGCAGCGTATCTACTACTCAATCTCACACTCAATCTCAGGAGATGGAAGATGGCATTTAACGACACCGATGCGGCTATGGCAGCTAAAGCTGAGAACAGGATGGCGCAGGCGCTGGCAACCAGTCAGGTTGAGCAGGATGACTATC
The DNA here is from genome assembly GCF_003343245.1 of Photorhabdus laumondii subsp. laumondii. Classification (NCBI taxonomy): domain Bacteria; kingdom Pseudomonadati; phylum Pseudomonadota; class Gammaproteobacteria; order Enterobacterales; family Morganellaceae; genus Photorhabdus; species Photorhabdus laumondii. Next base: position 969,088 of record NZ_CP024901.1, read on the forward strand.
AGGACACGATACCGAGTGAGGATCTGACCAAAGGCGATTTGAATCGTATGGCGTGGCGCTCTTTGTTGCTACAGGCGTCGTTTAACTATGAGCGTATGCAGGCAGGAGGCTGGTTGTACACCTTGATCCCCGGTCTGCGTAAGATCCACAAGCATCCGCAAGATCTGGCGAATTCGATGAAGATGCATATGGAGTTTATCAATGTACATCCGTTTGATGTCACCTTCCTGTCTGGGTTGGTACTGGCAATGGAACGGAATAAGGAGAAAATTTCCACTATTCGCGCCGTAAAAGTGGCGCTGATGGGGCCGTTAGGGGGGATTGGTGATGCATTGTTCTGGTTGACTCTGCTACCCATCTGCGCGGGTATCGGGGCTTCTCTGGCGCTACAGGGTAGCTTGTTTGGTCCCATCATATTCTTGTTGTTGTTCAACATTGTGCATTTCGGCTTGCGTTTTGGTTTAGCGCATTATGGTTATCGTGCAGGAACCAGTGCGTTGGCATTGTTGAAAAAGCATACCAAAAAGATTTCCCATGCTGCTTCGATAGTAGGAATGACGGTAATCGGGGCGTTAGTGGCTTCCTATGTTCATCTCTCGACGCCGGTGGTGATAAACGCCGGTAAGGCCAGTGTGGCGTTGCAGAAGGATGTGCTGGACAAACTGATGCCTAATTTGTTGCCGTTGTGTTTCACTTTGCTGGTGTTTTGGTTGATGAAAAAAGGATTTTCCCCGGTCAAGTTAATTGGTTTGACGGTTGTGATCGGTATTGTAGGGAAGTTTGTGGGTTTTCTTTAATAAACGGCACTGAGGAGAGGGAATGTTAGGTATTGTAATCACCGGTCATGGGCATTTCGCCAGTGGATTGTTACAGGCAGTGGAACAAGTCGTCGGACGACAACCGCAGTGCTGTGCTGTCGATTTTCCTGAGGGGATCAGTACGCAACAATTATTGGTGTCGTTGGAGGCGGCCTGCACCGCCTGTGATAGTGGTGAGGGTATCATTATTCTCAGTGATTTACTGGGTGGATCACCGTTTCGGCAGGCGGCGCAACTGGCAATCGCTAATCCATGTTATGAAGTTATTGCCGGTACCAATATGCAATTAGCGGTAGAGATGATGCTGGACCGTGAAGGTATGACGCTGGAAACATTTCGTGATACGGCGCTGGAGTGTGGGCGGCGGGGATTAACCAGCCTGTGGCACGAACAGCAGAAACGAGGGTATGACAGCCCGAATCTGGATGGCATTTGAGGAGCTTATATGTACTTGATTTCCAGTCGTCAAATGTTGAAAAAGGCCCTGCGTGAAGGCTATGCGGTTCCTGCTTTTAACGTCCATAATCTGGAAACTGTCCAGGTGGTGGCGGAAACCGCTGCACGCTTGGCATCACCGGTTATTCTGGCAGGTACGCCGAGTACTTTCAGTTATGCGGGGACTGACTACCTAGTATCAATCTGTCAGGATGCTGCTCGTCGCCACAATCTGCCGCTGGCGTTGCATCTCGATCACCATGAGGAATTGGAAGATATCAGTCATAAAGTGACCGCGGGTGTGCGCTCGGTAATGATTGATGGCTCGCATTTACCCTTTGAAGAGAATATTCGTAAGGTAGCTGAGGTGGTACGATTTTGCCATCGTTACGATGTTAGCGTTGAGGCGGAATTGGGGCGGCTAGGCGGGCAGGAAGATGATTTGCAGGTTTCCAGTGCCGATAGTTTTTTTACCGATCCGCTGGCAGCAAAAGCCTTTGTTGCCCGTACCGGTATTGATTCTCTGGCGGTAGCGATTGGTTCTGCGCATGGTTTGTATCATGGTGAACCGCATTTGGATTTTGATCGACTAGCGGCAATCTGTGAACAGGTGGATATTCCGTTGGTGCTACATGGTGCATCGGGTATTCCTGAAGTGATGATACAGCAGGCGATTGGTCTTGGTGTATGCAAAGTCAATGTGGCGACCGATCTGAAAATTGCTTTTGCTGATGCGGTAAAGCGTTATTTCATTCAGCACCCAGATGCGAATGATCCACGTAAATATATCGCGCCGGGAAAACAGGCTATGCAGGCAGTAGTAGAAGAAAAGATCCGGATTTGTGGCAGTGTAGGCAAGCTGTATTCGTGAAGGTTCTGTTTTTTCATCCTGACTATGAAGGAAACTGCTGTGAAAATAAGAACGTTAAATAAAATTACGTTGAGTTTATTAGCGAGTTCCATGTTGTATAACACCCCAGTCTGGGCAGATAGCTGGCTGTTGGACGGTAACAATTACCATGTAACTGTTAGCGACGAACACAGTAAAGTGACACAATTAAAATTTGAAAATCCCAAAAACCACGATCAAATCATTATCGACAATCTGTTTGAAATCACGTTGAAATCAGGGGAAAAGCTCACGGCTAAAGATTTTCAGATTACTGATATTAGCAAAAAGCACAATCGTATTGTTGTCTCCCTGAAACATGGCGACATTCAGGTAAGAAATATCATTACTGTGGAGGATAAAGATAAGTACGGCTCGTTTGAAATCACTATTACACCGCAGGAAAATGCGTTGGAGCTCAGCTCTGTCTCGTTGATGCCATTTCGCACTAAAACCCCTTTTGTTCACGGTTCTATCGTCAGTTCACCGATTGTCAGCGATAGCTTCTTTATTGTTCCCGGTAATCCATTGATTACCACTGAGGCGTATAAAGGGAGCGCTTCGCAAAAAATTGCGCTCTCTATCCCGTTAGAGCCGGGGAAGACGTTAAGTTATAAGACGTATATTGGTGTTTATCAGGCAGGGCAATTGCGGCGCAACGTCAATGAGTTTTTGAACAATGCTCGTCCGCGTGAATATAGTCCTTACCTACATTACAACTCTTGGTACGATATTGGTTACTTCACGCCTTATACCGAACAAGAGGCGTTGACCCGTATCAATCAGTTTGGGCAGGAGTTGGTGACTAAGCGCGGTGTGAAGTTGAGTGGTTATCTGTTTGATGATGGTTGGGATAATCTCAAAGGAGATTGGGGTTTTAGTCAGGCATTTCCCCATGAGTTCAAAAATCTTAAACAGGCAGCAGATCAATATCGTGCTCGTTTAGGTATTTGGCTTTCTCCTTGGGGCGGTTATGGTAAACCGGGTGAGCAACGTGTTTCTCATGCGGAGGAGTTTGGTTATGAAGTGATAGATGGCAGATTTGCGCTCTCTGGCCCTAATTACTACGCCAATTTCCATAAGCGGGTACTCAACTTGATTCAACAACAAAATGTATCCATGTTTAAGCTGGATGGCACCGGCAATGCTGATCGTGTGATTAAAGGGAGTTCATTCACCAGTGATTTTGATGCCGCTATCCATCTGATTGACGATATGCGCAGTACGGAAAGTGATCTGTTTATCAACTTGACCACCGGCACCAAAGCCACGCCTTCCTGGCTGTTTTTCGCCGATTCTATTTGGCGTGGTGGTTATGATGTGGAGTTTCACGGCACAGGTTCTAAAGTGCAGCAGTGGCTTACCTATCGTGATGCAGAAACTTATCGTAATGTCGTAAGAAATGGGCCGCTGTTCCCTCTGAATTCGTTGATGCTGCATGGCATTGTTTATGCCAAACAGGCCAAGCATCTGGATAAACAGTCACCTAAAGATTTTGCCGATCAGGTTTGGAGCTATTTTGGCAGCGGCACTCAGTTACAAGAGATGTATGTTACGCCTGACCTGTTGACCACAGAGGATTGGGATACACTGGCAAACGCGGCGAAATGGTCAGAGAAAAATAAAGATGTGCTGTTTGATACCCATTGGATTGGTAAAGATCCTACCGATCTAGCGGTGTATGGTTGGGGAGCCTGGAGTCCGAAAAAGTCGATTATTACTTTGCGCAATCCTGCTGATGAAGTGAAACAATATTATCTGGATTTGCAAAGTGATCTCGAATTGCCTGATGATCAACCTTCGGTATATGACGTTAATATCGATTATGGCGAGAACAGCTCGCTGCCGAAGCTTATCAATAAAACGGTGTTGATTACCCTTCAACCGTTAGAGACACTGACCTTTTCTTTGACCCCATCGAAATAATCACAGTGTTATTAAACTGCCCTGAATAAACGACTTTATTCGGGGCAGTGATTATTTTTTTAAGAATCCATTTAAAGGACAAAACTAATGAAAGCGTTGATCGTGATCGATATGTTAAACGATTTTGTCACAGGAGCACTCGCCAATGAGGCGGATGCGATGAAGATCGTACCGGTAATTAAACGGCTAATTGATCATGCCCGGCGTCAACCGGATTGGCTGGTGGTTTATGCTAATGACGCTCATCGCGCTGATGATCGGGAAATGAGTATTTGGGGCAGACATGCAATGGCTGGAACGCTAGGTGCTAATGTCATTGAAACATTGGCACCTATTGGGACAGATCGTGAAATTGTTTCGCCTAAGCGATTTTATGGGGCTTTCGATGGAACCGATCTGGAAGAGGTTTTGAAAGTATATGGTGTGACGGAAGTGGTGTTAACCGGCCAACATACTCATTGTTGTGTCAGACATACCGCCTATGGCGCGTTTATACGCGGTTATCAAATCAAGGTTCCATCAGATGCTGTGTGTGTTTTCCCCGGTGTCGATCAGCAAGATGCTATTAATTACCTTAAAACCATTTACGGTGCTGAAATTACAATGAGTACTGCATTAGTCATGTAAATTGGGATAATCTGTTAATTCAGTTAGAAATTGATCTGGCAGATACCTGTAAATATGGGTATCTGCCAGTTAAATAATAAGTTAGTGAAAGTTAAACAGTGGGTAAATTACGGCCGTAATAAATTTCTTGTATCTCTTTTTTCAAAAGATGGGTAATTTCCTGCTTTTCAGCTTCACTGAGTTGCTCTGGTGTGGCATTAAATAAGTAATCATTCAGGTCAAATCTTTTCAACATCATTTTTGTATGAAATAGATTTTCCTGATAAATATTAACATCCATCATGTAATACTGTGATTGCACTTCTTCAGTCATATAATTCTGAATAGAACTGATCTCATGATCAATATAGTGTTTCATGCCATTCACATCTCTGGTGAAACCACGGACACGATAATCCATCGTGACAATATCTGATTCTAATTTGTGGATCAGATAATTCAGCGCCTTGAGAGGTGAAATAACACCGCAGGTTGATACTTCAATATCAGCTCTGAAAGTGCATATACCGCCGCCGGGATGACTCTCTGGATAAGTGTGAACACAGATATGGCTCTTATCCAAATGGGCAACGACAGAATCAGGTAACGGACCTGGGTTTTCAGTGTTGTCTACATCCTTCGGGTCCATCGGTTCTTCGCTGACTAGTATGGTAACGCTTGCCCCTTGTGGATCATAGTCCTGACGGGCGATATTCAAAATATTTGCACCAATGATCGAACACGTTTCGCTGAGGATTTCCGTTAAACGGTTAGCGTTATATTGTTCGTCAATGTAAGCGATATAACTATCCCGATCAGCTTGGCTTTTGGCATAACAGATATCGTAAATACAAAAACTCAGGCTTTTTGTCAGGTTATTAAAACCGTGCAATTTCAGCTTGTGCAATTTATTTCACCTCCTGGCTAATGGGTGATTATGGGTTCTCAGATAGTGCATCCAGTAAATAGTGCATCCAGCAAATATTGTGGTAGAGCAAAGCTACCTACATGAACGGCTGGATTATAGTAACGGCAGGTAAAACTTGCGTTGTCAAAGCGCTGTTGCAATGTTGCCAGATCCACATGGCGTAGTGCCGGGTTTTGGCTTGCCCAGGCAAAGGTCATTATTCCGCCATAATAGGTTGGAATGGCAGCTTGATAGAAACCGCTGTCAGCAAAATAGTTACTCAATTTTTTATGGCTGGTGACTGCTTCATCCTGTTGCAGGAAACAAACACCATTCTGAGCAACAAAGATGCCACCTTCATTCAGACAACGTTGGCAACCTTGATAGAATTCAGAGGTAAATAATCCTTCACCAGGCCCGATCGGGTCCGTGCAGTCAGAGATAATGACATCGAATTTCTGATCGGTGGTATTAACGAAATTAACACCATCGTCAATGATCAGATTGAAGCGTGGATCATCATAAGCACCGGCATTATGGTTAGGCAGGTACTGACGGCAGAATTCAACGACACCGGCATCGATTTCAACCATAGTGATGCTTTCAAGGTATTGATGACGACAGACTTCACGTAACATACCGCCATCACCACCGCCGATAATCAGTACTCGTTTGGCGTTCCCGTGGGCGAACAAAGGAACATGAGCCATCATTTCATGGTAGATAAATTCATCACGTTCAGTCGTTTGTACTGTGCCATCTAGCGCCATAATGCGGCCTAATGTCGCATTTTCAAAGATAATCAAATCTTGATGCTCAGTTTTATCGTGATAAAGCACTTTATCGACAGAAAAATACTGACCAAAGTTGGCGTGCAGGGTTTCGGACCAAATTTCTTTTTGTGACATATTCCGGCTTTTCCTCCACTGTGACAGTCATGAAAATTGTGTGCACATAATAGCCAACAATTCTCACAGTTGCACGGTGAAATTTACCCCTTTAGGGGGATGAGGAAAAGCACTATTTAACGTAGGCGAATAAACTCAGCGAATCTCTGGCGAGAGCATGGCACTTTATCGCATTGGACAGGTAAATTCCTTTGAGATCTTGGTAGCTTTCTTCATTGAGCTTGTCCATCAATTGGCTGTTGTAATTAGTTAAATCCCACTTATTGCGTTGAGCAAAATAAATAATGGCTCGTTTAATTTCCCGATCAGGAATTTGGCTGTAACCACAGTCATATTTCAGGTAGATAAACACGGCTGTCAGATCGGCTAGATCTTCAGCTTCATTTTCTGTCAGCGCTTTTGCGGGGTGGGAAAGACCGAAAAGAACGAGTATGTAAGTCAAGAGAGCTAATTTTCGCATTTGTATTATTATAATCAACCAGTGTCATAGTACGTTAACATATTAATATCTTTGTTAGGAAAAATTTATTTTTTAAAATTACTGTAAAGATCGACTTAAATCACATTCCCTTCGCTTGACCTTCCTGTAAGGGTAGCCCTTATGTTTCTTTTATACCCGTTATCTTTCAAGTTGCTTCTTTGTTGGCTGCACTCACTCACCCCGGTCACATAGTTATCTATGCTCCCGGGGATTCGTTCCCTTGCCGCCGCGATGCATCTTGAAATCCATAGGGTATATGGGATGTTTTTTAGCGATTTTTTGGTTGATTTGACTAGGAGGTGAATATGCAACGACGTGATTTTATCAGATTAAGTGCCGTTATGGGCCTATCCAGTATGTTGCCTGTATGGAGTCGTTTCTCCTTTGCTGAATTTTATCCGGTATTACCTATTCCTCCACAACTAGAGCCAGATGCGGCAGGTAAAATTGCTATTGAAATCAAAGCGGGAAAATCCAGTTTTAAAGCAGGAGTGGTGACTAAAACTTGGGGTTATAACGGTGATTTACTCGGTCCGGCACTGAAATTGATGTCAGGTAAACCTGTCACTATTGATATTCGTAATCATCTACCGGAAGAGAGCACGGTTCATTGGCATGGTCTGGAGATTACTGGGGAAGCCGATGGTGGCCCGCATGCGATGATTGCGCCCGGCGGGAGCCGGACGGTCAGTTTTACGCCTGAACAACCGGAAGCGACTTGTTGGTTCCATCCACATACGCATGGCAAAACGGGTTATCAGGTTGCAATGGGGCTTGGTGGATTAGTACTGATTGAAGATGAGAACAGTATTAATACGGGTTTGCCAAATCAGTGGGGCGTGGATGATATTCCGGTGATATTGCAGGATAAGCGCTTGAATAACGAGGGTCAGATTGATTATCAACTGGATGTGATGAGTGCCGCTGTTGGTTGGTTTGGCGATATGATGCTGACCAACGGTGTTGTTTTACCCCAACATACTGCACCACGCGGCTGGTTACGTTTGCGTTTGCTAAATGGCTGTAACGCTCGTAGCCTCAATATTGCGACCAGTGATGGCCGTCAATTGTATGTTGTTGCCAGTGATGGTGGCTTGTTAGCAGAACCGGTTGCGGTTAATGAGTTACCGATTCTGTCGGGAGAGCGTTTTGAGGTGGTGATAGACGCTTCGGATGGCAAATCTTTCGATCTGGTGACGTTACCTGTGGTTCAGATAGGAATGACATTACCGCCATTTGATCAACCGTTGCCGGTTTTACGTATTCAACCTCAGCTTTTTTCTAGCCGCACAATACTGTCGGAGCAGCTTGCCACGCTTCCTGCATTACCCTCTTTTACCGGTTTGAATCGGCGTCGTTTACATCTGGCGATGGACAGTCGTCTGGATATGCAGGGGATGATGATGTTGTCTCAGCGCTATGGTGAGCAAGCTATGGCGGGGATGGGAATGCATCATGGGAATATGAGCCACGGAGATATGCATCATGGTGGTGAATTAAATTTCCATCATGCGAACACCATTAATGGGCAGGCTTTCTCCATAACAGAACCCGCTTTTGATGTGAAACAGGGGCAGTATGAGCGTTGGGTGATTTCAGGTGTTGGCGATATGATGCTGCATCCGTTCCATATCCACGGTGCCCGTTTTCGTATTTTGAGTGAAAATGGCCGCAAGCCTGCGGCTCACCGTAGCGGTTGGAAAGATATTGTTCATGTGGAAGGCAAGGAGAGTGAAGTGCTGGTTCAGTTCAAGCATACTGCGGGAGTGAAGCATCCATTTATGGCGCATTGTCATCTACTAGAACATGAAGATACCGGTATGATGCTGGGTTTTACTGTTAGTAAATAATTTTGTTAACAGATTGACTCTGGTTTGGCTTATCAGAGTCGGCCTCACTGTGCCTTATAGTCCGTAGTTATGTAGTCTTTTCAATGAATTATTGTTATAGGATGTACATTATAGAACAAAGGTTATACGCAATTGCTTCTACTATGAACTGGTGTTGATAGATGCTTAATCAGCAGTAAATGGACACAACAAAGTATTGTTAGTGATTACCGCAGGTATTAGACTATGATACAGTTGGTTGTTTGTTACTCAGTGAAGGAGAGGTGAAATGTCTAGTTTTTTCAAGAATATGGGATATGCTCTTGTTTCTCCGGAAAGGGTGATGGCACGCCTCGTTGGCGCACATAAAGAAACTTGTTCTGATGCTGATCAGAAAGATGAAAAGTTCATCATTAATCGTTCTGGAACAGTTACTCTGAATCGTTGTAATCCTGATGTTCAGCGGGCTTTCGCTTTAAACGTTGAGTGGTTGAGTACTAAAAAAGAGGGATAACTATCAATGTGGGCAGCTGTGGTTATTGTTGTTTTAGTATGTGGTTATGTTTATACAAATAGTCATCTACCCTCTAGATTTAAGCAAAATAAAGCCATTGGTTGGAACGCTTACTTTGAAGTAGCACGACAAGGTGGTTTTTTTCTTATCACAGGTTTTTGTCTGGCTTTAACACTGAGTTGTTTAATCTTTGCTGTTATGATGCTACTGAACATTCCTGTATATTTTGGTGCAAAATATATCCCTTTTACTTTTGCTCATGATTTATTCAACTCTCGGTTAGTGGGGACGAGTATTTTTTCTTTTCTCATCTTAAGTTTTACCGTGTTGATCAGTATCAGTGCATCCTATAACGCAGAGAAAGATTTTAGAAATCCTGAAAAGCGCAATGGTATTTTTAAAGAAATTGCATCTAATAGTGCTATTGAAAGCCTTCTTTTGGAATCAATTGAAAGTGGTCTGTTGCTGTTAATTACTTTAAAGTCGAGAAAAGTTTATGTTGGAATGGTTGATGAAGCGAGATTTCATCATTTGGATACCGATACTATCGTTATCATTCCTTTTATGAGTGGTTACAGAGATAAAGATACGCTGACATTTTGTGCCGAGCATAATTATGCTGATCATTACAGGAATGAAGGTATTACACTAACTTCAAAGCCTTTGAGTGTGTATCAGTTTCGTCATGTTCTTCCGCTTGAGCAGATAGAGTCTCTATCGCTTTTTAATCCTGAAACCTATGATAAGTTCCAGGAAGTTATTAAAGATAAATCTAATTGAGGTAAAACGTCTCAAATAGGTTTTGTAGTTCATCAGTCCGAAGAAATTTAACAAGATAGACTTGGTAGTCTCTTTTTTTAATGTTGTTCAATACATGGCAGATAGAATATAGAAACTTTGCGTTTTCTATGAGTAAAGAATAGCAGTAACAACTGGTGCTACCTGGAGTATTTCAGTTTGTCATGAGTTATTGAATGGTGGAGGCATCATGACTGAAAAATGTTTGTACTGCTCCTTTTGTGGGAAAAAGCAAGATGAAGTAGCTAAATTAATTGCTGGTCCAAGCGTTTACATCTGCAATGAATGTGTTGCTTTGAGTCAGGGAATCATTGATGAAGAAAAAAAGCTTAAAGTTTTAGCAGTAAGTCATCCTCACTCAGCCTCACTGTATACGTTTTTGGCATATAATTCTGGCTGTTTTATTGAAAGTTCGGTTATTTGTTCCGATGAAATCCTTGCAGAAACATTGGAAATAAGCATTGATGATTTACATAAGGCTCTTAGAACTCTTAAAAGGAAAAAATTAATAGAAATTCTACCTTGTGCTGATGGGATGACGTTATATTTTGTGAGTGGGAAAAATATAAGTAAAACTTATGATGAAGAAACTAAGCTTTACAGAGTTGCCGCTAATGTTTTGTTACAACCTAATCCCAAATTAAAGATGTTGCCATAGACATAGTGAGCATCAGAAACCATCTTTAATCTTTGTTTGAGATACCCCATATTTTCGAAGAACTTTTGATAATTACCATTCGATTATACCCTATGGATTTCAAGATGCATCGCGACGACAAGGGAGCGAATCCCCGGGAGCATAGGTAACGATGTGACTGGGGTGAGAGAGTGCAGCCAACAAAGAGGCAACTTGAAAGATAATGAGTATATAGATTGGTTTCTCTTCTGGATACTATAAACATCCTTATTCTTATGCCGTACTTACCTTGAGATATCCTAAGGGAAAGGAATTGTGCAACAATATTGTTAGAATAATGACATATTAATTGGCATCTCAACTGGTTATAATCCTTTATTGATTTTCATATACTTATTCATTAAAAACAACTGGTTAAATTTATAATGAAACATACTGTAGAAGCATAAAACATCGTGTTTTTATACTATTAGATGCTTTCAGTTTTCTCCTTTTTTATCCTTCCATATCAAAATGATAGCCTAATTTTGTATTTTAGTGTTAATGTCTCTTTTTTGATTGTTACAATGAACGGTGTATCACTCAGACAGAGACACTATGTTGAGGTAATGAATGGCACGGACAAACAACTCAGTGACAAAAAACTAAAAGCATTGCTAGGTGTTAAAAGGGATTCTCCGGCTATGATTGCTGCTGGTGAAGGGTTGAGCATTAAGGTTTTCAAAAGTGGACAGTTAAGTTGGGTATTTATATATCGCTGAGGTGGGCGTGGTAGTCGCTTGGAGCGCCCCACTTTAGGTCGTTACCCTGATATGTCACTAAAAGTGGCAAGAGAAAAACGTGGACAGTGCAGAAGGTGGCTCGCTGAAGGTTTTGATCCAAGGATGGAGTTGGAATTGAGAATAGAAGAAACTTTAAAACCGGTGACTGTCAAAGATGCTCTGGAATATTGGTTAGTGCACTATGCACGCGCAAAAAGAGCAGATGAAGAACTTGCAAGAGCGCGCAGCTAGAAAACATATTTATCCCCGATTAGGTCATTATCTTCTCATACGGTGTGAAATCCGTCACTGGGTAGCCTGTTTTGACGAAATAAATAAAACGCAACCTATACGAGATAAAAATGCTTTTCTTACGTAATTCGTTACTGGTCCGGTGCTGGTTGTGAGCAGGGAACTCAATGGCATAATCGATAACCGCTTGTTCTGTTGTTGCATCGATCCTATTTTTGAGGTTAGGGCTGCGATTAACTAACGCTTCGACTCCTCCTTCTTCGACGAGTTCCTGATAGCGATAAAAAGTATCGCGGGATATGCCTATCATCTTGCAAGTTTTCGACACATTGTTAAGTTCTTCAGCCAGGTTCAACAAACTGGCTTTATGTTTAATGGTAGGGTTGTTAGTATGAAGCATGAGAGTTACCCCTTGTATTTTGTATAAGGGTTCGGCACCCCTATCAAAACCTGTAACTCTCAACTTTTCAAGTTCTATGTCATATCTAGTCGCGACTAATACGATTAATAACAATTTAATATTAATAATGCCTTTTTCACTTGTATTAATTGATAAATTATACGTACAAAAATAGACAATTACACAAGGTTATGCACATTTTTTTGTTAAATCAATTAGTTTATTCGCGGATTCTATTGTTTCTTTCCTATGGGCAACCATTACTTTTGTAATGCTTAACATTTTAAGGTTAGATGAAATTATTTTTTCGTTTTCAGTATCGAGATGACTCGTGGCTTCATCTAAAAATAAGATCTTAGGGTCTTTGTATAATGCTCTTGCTAAGCATAACCTCTGTTTTTGTCCACCAGATAAGATAGTTCCCATATCTCCAATCAATGTTTCATATTCCATTGGCATTTTTTTTATATCATGGTGTATAGCTGCTATTTTTGCACAATTAATAGCTTTATCTGTGTCTGGATGTTCATCAAAAAAAGTTATATTTTCCATAATAGAACCAGAAAATAGTGAATCATCTTGCGCTACATACCCGATATTATCTCTGATGATTTTTGGATGTGTTTTATTAACTATAACTCCTCCAATCCTAACTTCTCCTCCTGTAGGTAAAATGTTTCCTATCATTAAATTTAATAGTGTGGATTTCCCACAACCTGATGGACCTATTATTGCCACTGAATCTCCAGGCTGAATGTCAAAATATAAATTCTCTATTAAATAATTATTATTTCCCTCATATTTAAAGGAAAGATTTTTAATTTCAATTTTATTTGATTTTATTGTTTCTGTTTTTAGTAGTATATTGGATTTTAATTCTGTTTCAGATAGTACAATATCTGATAATCTTTCAATATGGATCCCAAGCATTTTAAAAGAAATAAATAGATCAATGAGAGATATAGTTCTAGACTCAAATTGAGTTTTGTAAGCAAGAAATGATATTAATATACCTACTGTAAATGTATTATCAAAGATAAAAGATGTACCTATATAAACTATTAGGATGTTTTGAATTCCAAATATAATTCTATTGGAAAAAGAAAATCCTAGCGATAGTCTTTGAGATTTAAGGGCAGAGTTTACAGTATTTATAGATAAAGTTAACCAAGAATTATATCGGTGATTCTCTTTGCAGAAAATCTTTATTGCTCTTATTCCTCTCATTGTTTCCATAAAATTGGAGCTCAGCTTAGCTGATTGTACGATATTTTCTTTAGTAGCTTCTTTTAAAGGGTAATACCATATTATCCTGATTATTATATATATGAAAATAGTGACAATTGATATTAATGTTAACTGAAAATTATACATTGTCATGATAATAATAGTTGTTGCAGAAACAAGACTATTACATATGGAAATAAAAAAAGAAGAAGTTAACGTATTTTGTATGCTATCAATAGACGAGAATTTTGAAATTATATCACCTAAATGTCTTTTTTCAAAAAAAGAAACTGGCAAATTCATTAAATGAGTAAATACATTTGCCTTCCATTGTATATTCAAATTTGTACTAATATATGTAGTCAATAGGCTTTGAATAATGTTTATTACTTGCTCGAAAACAAGTAATACTCCAAAACCTATTGATAGCAACAATATTAAATTTTTATCTTCAGAAACTATCCCATGATCAATTATTAATTGCATGTAAAATGGCCCGATTAGTGCAAAGAACTCTAATACAAAAGCTAGCAATAATATTTTTACTAGTGATCTTTTTATTCCTGATATGTTTTTAAAAAAACTTAAAATGTCAACTTTTTCTTTATCAATTTTTTTTTTGAAATCGTTATTTGGCCAGAATTCAACAGCAATTCCAGTAAAACAATTAGAGAATTCATTATAACTCAAACGTCTAAATCCAATACTGGGATCCATTATTGTTATTGTATTTTTTGATATTTTTTTTAAAACTACAAAATGATTAAGCTCCCAATGTAAAATACATGGCAGTTTTAATTGATTTATTTCATTGATGTCTAGTTTAACAGCTCTATAAGATAGTTTTAACTCTTTAGCGTAGTAAGCAATATCATTAAGATTTGTACCTGTAAGAGGAATACGGAATTTTTTTCTAAGCGAAGATAAATCAACTTGGTATCCATGATAAGAAGAAATAGATGCTAAACAAGCTAGGCCACATTCAGCTATTTCTGTTTGTAAAATAGATGGCAAATTATGAGAATGCCAAAATATGATTTTTTCTAATTTCATCATCTTATTCAAATGCTATTTTTATTAATAGTAATAAGTGGCTCGAATATCCACTCGTATAATTTTCTTTTTTCGTGTAAAATATCAGCATCTAGAGTCATTCCTATCTCTAATGCCTTTTTTATTTTATTTATTTCAATGTATTGTTTTTCAAGTTCTGCCTTTACTAAATAAATAGGTTCATTTGCTATGTCTAATGTATGGAATACGGTTCCTATGCTTTTAACCTCTTGAGCTGGTATTGCGGTTCTACTTATGGAAATAACTTTAGCCTTAAATATTCCGAATTTTTGATATGGATATGCTGAATATCTTATATTAACTATATCACCATTTTTAACAAACCCTATAGATTGGCTAGGAATATATAAATTAATAGAGAATTTTTTGGTATTGGGGACTATATTCAACAATAAAGTAGATTGTTCTACATGAGAACCTAAATCAAAATTATTAATATTTATAAATCCTGATGAACTAGCCACGATAACAGATTCCGTTTGGCTTTCAATATTTATAATTTCTTGATTAACTGACGCTAAAATTCTATCTATCTCTTGTTTTTCTATAAATTGTTTTAATGGAAGTTCTTCTAACTCAAATTTCTTTTCACTAATTGTTCTTTCTATGTCAATCAATTCTTTTTTTGTTAAACTTAAGTTTATTAATTGGTCTGATTCACTATTTTCTGCAATGGTTATGTGCTCTTTTGATATAAATCCTTTTCTTTCTAATAATTTGTATCTGTTGGTATTTTTTTTTAGTCTATCTAATTTATTCTGTTGTGATGTTAATTTATCCTTAATATTTTCTTTTTGTTTCATTAAGCTTTCAACATGCTCATGTAGTGAATCTAGTTTACTTTTATGTATCTTGGATTCACATAATAAGTGCAACATCGTTAATCTGGAAGTAAACATGTTCGTATTCCTTTAAATAATTCATTCGGTGTTTTCCCACCCCGTGTTTTTCGAGGACGATTATTTAATCGGTTTACCACAAAATTTATTTCCTGATCAGAGATTTCATTAAAATTGGTTCCCTTTGGAAAGTATTGTCTGATTAACCCATTGATATTCTCATTGATCCCTCTTTCCCAAGGCGAATAAGGGTGAGCAAAGTAAATTTGGGTTTCTAATTCTTCACCGATGATTTCATGATCTGCGAACTCCAAACCGTTATCGAACGTGATGGTCTTAACCTTTTGTTTTAACGGGTATAATACTTTCACTGCTGCTTTCGCGACTTCTGATGCCTGCTTGCTATCAAGTTTAACGATAATTGTATACAGCGTCTTGCGGTCAACCAATGTTAATAAGACACTTTTTTTATCTTTCCCTATTATCGTATCTCCTTCCCAGTCCCCAATACGTTCTTTTTTATCAACAATTTCCGGGCGTTCATCAATACTGACCCGATTTTTAATTTTACCTCTTCTTTCATAGCGACCATAGCGTTTGCGATAGGGTTTTCTGGCTATTCGCAGATGTTGCCATAAATCCCCCCCCTCTCTTTTATCTTGATAAATCAGTCTATAAATCGTCTCATGATGCAAAGATATCCCTTTATGTTGCTTCAAATAATCAGCCACCTGTTCAGGGCTTAAATCTTTCCAAATTAACCGTTTTATCCATCTTTTTACTTCCGGCGTTATTTTCACGGCCTTTTTAGCAAAATGACGACGCGCCAATACCTTCAAATGAGCCTGTTCAGGGCAGTATGTCTGGACTTCTTGATTTCTCTTCAATTCTCTGCTGATGGTCGATGGGCTTCGCTTAAGTGACTTCGCAATAAAAAGCTGTGAAAAACCCGCTTCTCTTAAACTGGAAATCTGGTATCTTTCTGTTTCGGTCAGTTGTGTATAGGCCATAGTGCATTTTCCTTTGGCGAGAAAGATGCCTACTATAGCAACTGACCGCCCTTCTGAAAAATTGCACTTATTAGTCGAATCCGCCTATTTTATCTATTTTATCAATGGCTTGATCTAACGTTTTCTTCTTTAAGATGGCTTGCTCTTTTAATTTATCTTGCAGTATTCCTGTGTTTAAGTTTTGAGCTTTGTATATAACACCCAGAACCTCGCCTTTTTTTACAAATTGACCATCTTTAATCATAACCTTGTTAATTATCCCTGTCTCTCTTGAATAGACTTTTGTGATCCCATCTTCAGGGTAAACTTGTCCTTTTATGGTTGTTTTCCTAGAGTAATCAGTAAACATAATAAATATTATTATAAACAATACAAGAAGGCATGAAATATATGTTAAAACGGTAAAAATAAAGGGGCTGGTCAAAATTACTCGACCAGCCAAAGGTATTGCTTTATGCTTTAAAGCCTCCTTGCGAAAAAATTCACTTTTATAAATCATCTATAATTTCTAATATATCTTGGTAACCTAGTTTATAAATTAAATCTTCTATGTTTTTTTGTTTACTATGATCAAAAAAAGAAAGTAGATTCTCGAATGATATATATGGTATCTCACTAATTTTACTAAGAAGATGTATAGAGAATTGATCTAAATTTACTTTTGCTCCGTTGCAAATAATATATCCTTCATCTATGGATAGATTATTATTTGAATTTATTCTTAAGCGTGATGTCTTGGATATGGAATGATGTTTTTTTCCACAAAATAGTCTCAGATTTAATTTTGATGGAACCCTTTTTTCATCGCTGAAAGATTTTAAAAATTCATTATATGAATCTTCTGAAGTAATATTATCAATAACATATTTTGCTAAGATATCAATTTCATCTTTAGCTTGTTTCCATGATCTCGGAAGTGATTTCCTTCCAATGTCAATATCGGTTATTTTATATGATAACCAGTTTATGTACTCATGGGCATAAGGTGGAAAAATGCCAACAGATAAATGTATAGTCTCTTCACCAAGAGGTAATGGATTATGCCACCATCCTCTTGGTAGATAAAGGACATCTCCAGTTTCCAGCACAAAATCATCATATGGTTCAGAAGGGCATGGATACGTATTTTCCATATCTTTTGATTGATGTAAATATACAGGGTCAGGAAAGCTTGGTTTGTAAATTATCCATCTTTTCTTTCCTGATAACTGAATTGCGAATATATCTCTGCTATCCCAATGAGGTTTAAAAGAACTTTTTTCTCCATATGATAAATATAGGCTTGAAAACGGATGACTATCTGTAAATGAAGAGCAAGCCTTAGCCAGTTGATCTATTTTTGTTTCATTAATTATACCATTTGCAACTAGTGTTGCACCTGAGTTTAGATAGTCATATAACTTAGAGTATATATATCTATACCGTCTAGTGCCTAAATCATTATAGGATTCAATATATTCTGTTTTATCAATAATACCATTGTACATTAATTTAATACCTTCAAATGAAGGCAGGTTGGAACGATTAAATATATTTTCTATTTCACTATGTTTTATAAAATCATCATCATATATTTTTTTAAAAACACACGGTTTCTTTTCGAAGAAATTTTCTAGGAAGTCTTTTTTATCAATGGGAAAATTAATTGGATTCATATTTAATGTTAATGATTGTTGATTGTGGCTCTATAAGTGAGTAATAAGTTATCTTATTAAGAGGTTATTAAAATAAAAGGTTTTTGTTTACGTAGCCTCTTTTTTTTGGTTGATGGGTGTATAATTACACCCATTTTTATCTAAAAATATCACGGTTTATTAGTGGCAATAGTTAGATCCACTTGAATTACAATAATTGGTCCCAGCACCATTGCTATTCCCTCCAGAATCAATTCTACCTCCTATCTCTCCTCCGATGTAGCGGCCAGCTGCAGCTCCTCCGGCAGCTCCAGCACCACCACCTGCAAATCGACCAACAACAACACCAATTACTGCACCAGCTGCAGTACCTGGGCCCGGTGCTATTACAGAGCCTATTGCTGCACCAGCTGCGGCTCCAGCATATCCTCCAGCTACACTACCAGCTACTCTTCCAGCAGCTCCCCCTGCGGCTGCTCCTGCTATTTCACCAGCGGTTTCTCCTGCTCCTGCACCTGCAACTAAATCAAACTCTTGAATGGTAAGCTCACGCATAATAAATTTACCTTCATTCAGGTTTACTAAAAATAATAACAATCAAATATATATAAGAACTTATGATTGTATTCAAAAATAATTTTAACGAAAAATCATAATGGATATGATTTAATATATACAAAAAAGGAATCGATACTAATATCAGTAAAATAGTTATAATAGATAGAGTAAATATCTTATAAAAAAAATTTGGTTTTTTATCATGTGAGTATTCTTTTTTGAACCTTTTTTTCAATAAAGAAAATTCATTGGATATTTTATTTGCAGTGCTGAACATGATAATCAATAAAATTATTGACATACTGTAATCTATATACTCAAGAATAGGGGTGTCTAATCTAAGTATAAATACCGAGACAATATAAACTATAAAAAAATTAAAAAATAAAGCCTCTTTTTTAAAGGTTTTTTTAGATAATTTTGATATTTCTTTGGCTCTGTACAATAAGGTGTTTTTATGGTTTTTTATTTTCATAAATTCTTGTTTATTATTTTTATAGGGTTTTTGATTTGTCTTGATTATATTTTTTTGTTTTTTTTATGTCAATGTCTTTTTTTTAAATAAATAAAATAACCAAATGTGGTAATTATCCTAACATCTTGAAAATATAGGGATGAATTAAATTTTAAAAGAAAATATTAAACCTCTAATCTTTTCAAGAGAAACTATAATTAAAGTTATCATGATAATGCGCTAAATCTATTGGATGATATAAATAAAAACTTATTGATATATTTATTTAGTCATTACTTTCTCTTATTGTCAGTAAAAGCATTCGTTAGTCTAAATCTGTTTAATTACCATCACAGATGGTCATCAATGTTTCCGTAGGTCTGAGAGGAAGCGCTTAAACGACTAGAAAAACTTCTGTAGCCTGAAAGTGAAAGCAAGAATTGCGGTACATCTGCACACCTTTGGAAGCATATATTGCTAGTATGAACAATCCTAGCTAGTTTGGTGATGACGGTCTTTTTAGCTAATAGAGTACCAACGGTACTTCGGCGTGTGAGGTTATGGTTTTCATTGCCTTTCGTAGCTGGATTTAAGGTGGGGAAGATCCACTTTACTTTTATCTGATTTCAAGTGGGCATGAAACATGCGCTCGCTTACTTTTCACATTAGCGTTAGGTGATAGCCTTTCGCACAATGGGATTGAGCTACGTCTCGATCTCATTTCACTTCAATGAGCAGGATTGCTTTTGCGCATCTCGCTCATGCCTAGCTATGTTTGCTTAAAATATTTAGCGGGCGGCTTCTCTACACCTAAATAATTAGCTCATTGCTACCGTTTGATCCTTAACGTTGCGGCGTTTTGCTGTGCTTGTTGGTATTTCAACGTTTGCACCACTTTTGCTGACTGTTTGCGGACTTGACGCCGCAGCAAAAGGGCAGTACGACGATTACAGGCTCATGCCTGCTAGCAGCGCAGTGAATCTGACACGGCATTTTATAGATTGAAAGAGTAATGGTGGTTCAGGCGGGGGAGGCTTCGGCCTTGCCGGAAGGTAGCTACCGGTACTGTGAACCCTGTCTGAATCACCATCATCAATTTTCTCAATTAATGGAAGGGGTAGCAGGAATGAATAATGTTAGAAATGACTGGCATCAAGCCGATATTATTGCTGCGCTACGTAAGCGTGGTCCAACCTTAGCTGCGGTATCCCGTGAAGCGGGACTGAATTCTTCCACATTAGCCAACACGCTGTCACGTCCTTGGCCTAAAGGCGAATGGATTATCGCTAATTATCTCAACATTCATTTATCTGAAATCTGGCCTAGTCGTTATTTTGATATGGACAGTAATCTTATTGAGAGCAAAGTTCGCGAGAAATCAGCAGAATAATTATTCTAATACCGTAAAATATCAGGGAAATAGTCACCTCACTTCATCTCATTACCTACTGTGTTGTTTGATTGATGAGGTAGAATAATTGGTTATCCATCACCGTAATCTTTAATACCTTTCGACGAAATGCGTCGCAACTTTCTATCACGAGGCCAGAACGTTTAGTGTACTTATCTACTCACTGGCAACGAGTCATATATCCTTCTTTTACTGTAGGCGGTGAATTCTGATATGCTTTGCAAAATATTTTGTTCTCATGTTTTTGTGTGTGCGTCTTTGTGTGGTGAACGGTATATCAATCGGTGTATCACTTTTTGTAAAAAGACACATGATTTTATTTTAGTTATCGTTTAAAAATATATAGTTATGAGTAAACCAAAACATATTGTAGAAGTTATGATCTCCGAACTGGAGGTTAAACAGCGTATTGCTGAACTGGGAAAACAGATTACTGAACATTATCGTGACAGTGGTAGTGATTTGGTGTTGGTCGGGTTGCTGAGAGGTTCATTTATTTTTATGGCTGATTTATGCCGTGAAATTCAGATCCCTCATCAAGTCGACTTTATGACGGCTTCCAGTTACGGTAGCGGTATGAATTCCACTCGTGATGTGAAAATCCTGAAAGATCTGGACGAGGATATCCGCGGTAAGCATGTACTGATTGTGGAAGATATTATTGATTCAGGTAATACCCTGAATAAAGTACGTGAAATTTTGGCGCTGCGTGAGCCAAAATCACTGGCAATTTGTACCTTGCTGGATAAACCTTCCCGCCGTGAAGTTGGTGTTCCGGTGGAGTGGATTGGTTACTCAATTGAGGATAAATTTGTGGTGGGTTATGGTATCGATTATGCGCAACTTTACCGTCATCTGCCTTATATCGGCCATGTAATTTTGCTGGAAGAGTAGTTTTTATCATATTTTGGAAACGGCAACTTTTGGGTTGCCGTTTTGGCCTTAAGCGGGCTTCAACAATGTTCCCTTGTTGAAATATTACCACTGCATTTTATTAGCGAAAGCCGATGTAAGCCTCTATGCCTAATGGGAGTTCTCTCCCCCCATAAATGTGATGACAATGGCGTTACATTTGTGTATTATTTAGACCATATATAGCATAAGGGGATTTGAAATGAACGTAATAAGTGAGAATCGTAAAAATAAGACACTCAACTTGAGGATTAGGCAAGAGGATCGGGATTTAATAGATAGAGCAGCAAAAGTGAAGGGAAAAACCGTTACTGAATATGTCCTTGATACAATCAAACGTGATGCTGAAAACACGTTATTGGAACATTCATTTATGATTGTATCTCCAGAAATTTTTAATGCTTTTATTGCTAAACTTGATGCTCCGGCTGTTCCAAATGAGCGTCTTATCAAAACGGCAAATATGAAAAAACCGTGGTGATAAAATGATTAATGATCCAACCTTGTTAACAGATGATCACAATTTAAATAGTTTTACTTCAGGAATTGATACCCTAGACAACTGGTTAACAGACAGAGCATTAAAAAATCAAAAAGAGAATGCTTCACGAACCTATGTTGTAAGCGAAGACAGAGATGTTATTGCTTATTATTCGTTAGCGACCGGCTCAATTATGTCAGAAGAGGCGATAAGCAAGTTTAAGCGTAATATGCCAAATCCTATTCCGACGATTATTTTGGGTCGCTTAGCTGTTGATAAGCGTTATCAAGGAAGAGGGTTTGGTCGCTATTTAGTTAGAGATGCTTCCATACGTGTCGCTCAAGCGGCAGATTTGGTGGGTGTTAGGGGGTTGATTGTCCATGCTATCTCGGAGAATGCTAAGGCATTTTATAAGTCTGTGGGTTTTAGTGATTCGCTTTTAAATCCAATGACGTTAATGATCACGCTAAAGGATTTAAAAACGGTTTTTAAAATAACAGATTAATACTATTTATACCCAATGGATTTCAAGATGCATCGCGACGGCAAGGGAGCGAATCCCCGGGAGCATAGATAACGATGTGACCGGGGTGAGTGAGTGCAGCCAACAAAGAGGAAACTTGAAAGATAACGGGTATATTTAAATGAAGGTAATTGAGATGATTAGTGCAAGATTTGACTCAGAAAAGGCTATAGAGGCTATTCTGTACGTTGCCTCTATAGCGCCAATTTCTGACGTTTATCATGTGGGTAAAATTCTGTATTTTGCTGACCGGCTGCATTTGGAGCGTTATGGTCGGTTAATTACGGGTGATAACTATCTTGCAATGAAAGATGGCCCTGTTGCAGTGAATGCCTATGATATTATAAAAGTAGCCAGGGGAGACGGGCGCTTTATTCCAAATAAGTGTGATGTTGATGTCATTCGGTCATTGTTGTCAGTAGAGGGACGTCATGGAAATCATCAAATACGTGCTTTGCGTGATTTCGATGAAGATGTATTTAGTGATTCGGATATTGATTGCATAAATGAAGCAATCGAAAAATATGGGAATCTCTCGTTTAAAGAAATACGTGATATCAGCCACGATAGTGTTTGGATGACGGCTAACCAGAATAGTGAGATTCCATTGGAAGTGATAGCTGCCAGTTGTAAGGATGGTGACAAGTTAGTTGCTTATCTGATTTCTACTGAGTAGCTGATGACTAATTTTGGTGACAGATTTTCCGCATCTTTTAGGGCGGATTTTTTTATCTTCACTGACCTTTTACAACGCCGCCAAAGTTAAAATATCTGTTGGTTTGCTGCTGTGAGCTATTATTACTGAATAATAGTTTTGGTGTATGATCTATAGATTGGTTTCCCATGAATATCCTTATCTTATGCCATACTTGCCTTGAGATATCCTAAGGGAAAGGAACTGTTCAATAATATTGCTAGAAGAATGGCGTATTAATTGGCATATCAACTGGTTATAATCTTTTATTGATTTTTATATATTTATTCATTAAAAACAATTGGTTAACTTTATAATGAAACACACTGTAGAAGTTATGATCTCCGAACAGGAGGTTAAACAACGTATTGCTGAACTGGGAAAACAGATTACTGAACACTATTGTGACAGTGGTAGTGGGCTGGTATTGGTCGGGTTGCTGAGAGGTTCATTTATTTTTATGGCTGATTTATGCCGTGAAATTCAGATCCCTCATCAAGTCGACTTTATGACGGCTTCCAGTTACGGTAGCGGTATGAATTCCACTCGTGATGTGAAAATCCTGAAAGATCTGGACGAGGATATTCGTGGTAAGCATGTACTGATTGTGGAAGATATTATTGATTCAGGTAATACCCTGAATAAAGTGCGTGAAATTTTGGCGTTGCGTGAGCCAAAATCACTGGCAATCTGTACCTTGCTGGATAAACCTTCCCGCCGTGAAGTTGATGTTCCGGTGGAGTGGATTGGTTACTCAATTGAGGATAAATTTGTGGTGGGTTATGGTATCGATTATGCGCAACTTTACCGTCATCTGCCTTATATCGGCCATGTGGTTTTGCTAGAAGAGTAGTTTTCTCGTATTTGAAAACGGCAACTTTCGGGTTGCCGTTTTTATTAGGCATGGTGTGTAGTGTTGTAGCTGGCTAAGTAAAGCCCTCTTATTACGCTATCAGGAGTGAGCCAGTATTGGTTTTATTTCTGGTCTTTTGTGCTGTGAGGCAATCCACAGTTCATATTGGGACTGCATTCCTGTCCACATTTCGGCACTAGTACCTAATGCGGCTTCCAGTCGCAGGGCCATATCAGCAGATATTCCTGCATTGCCGTTTAATATGCGGGATAGTGCAGCTCTGGTTATACCGAGAGCCTTTGCTGCTTCCGTGACAGATATGTCACCAAGATATTCACGCAAAACTATGCCTGGGTGTGCAGGTTTATGCATTTTCATTTCGTTGCCCTCAGTGATAATCTTGATAATTAACGAGAATTATATCTTCGCCCTCAAATCTAAATGTTAAACGCCAATTACTGTTAACAGATATTGCCCAGTGACCGCTAAGATTTGCTCCTTTTAGTGGGTGAAGTTTCCAGCTAGGGGCATTCATATCTTCTGGTTTTTTAGCCGTATTCAATGCAGTTAGCTGGATTTGCAGCTTTAGGGCATGCTTAGGCTGAATGCCAGCGGTAGAACCAGTTTTGAAAAATTTTTCCAATCCTTTGTGTTTGAAGCTTTTAATCATACTAGTCTCGTATACTGTATATGCACACTATGCGGAGGTCGTCATGGCATGTCAACAAATACATATAATTTCTGTAATATTTAAGTATTCAATGAATGATAATTAATTAGTATTTAGATTAATTACTCATTTTACATTATTGAGGATAAGTAATTTTCTTATTCTAAAAATAATTGTAAAAATTGTCAAAAATATTATAAAAGTAGTCTGATTCACCTGATT
Organism: Photorhabdus laumondii subsp. laumondii; assembly: GCF_003343245.1. NCBI lineage: Bacteria > Pseudomonadati > Pseudomonadota > Gammaproteobacteria > Enterobacterales > Morganellaceae > Photorhabdus > Photorhabdus laumondii. The sequence continues at coordinate 993,811 of NZ_CP024901.1, forward strand.
AATTTAATGGATTAATTAACTTTTGGGTTTTTTATTTCTGTATGTTAAAAGTTTTTACTATTATGCTTTAGTGTGTTGACTCAATCAAAAAAATACTGAATTTTACATTGATGATGATTTTTTATAACCTTATAAAAATAAATTAAAAATTTCTTACATCTTAATATTAATAAAATCATTTTTCATATTCATTTTAACTTACTATCGTTTATTTTCATTCAGATATTCCATTGTTTTTTGATCTTTAGGAGCTCATTAATACCTATTTTCTTGGGGGAATAGGTGTGGTATCGTCATATTGTCCATTTTATGAAAATATTTTCAGTAATTATGTTAGTTTGTTTATTCCAGTTTTTTATATTTTTTTCTTGTTCATATAGAAATAAACTTTAAGATGAAATATGTCAGTTTTAATTGGAAAATAATATTTTAATACATCGGATGGATATTTATTAATTCAATGACTATATATCATGATGAATGTTTATATTATGTTTATCATGGGTTATTTTGTTTTCTTCTTATTACCTCATGCATCCATTCGAAAAATTAAAATAGCTATTTGAGGTTTAAATGGCTATACCCTATGGATTTCAAGATGCATCGTGACGGCAAGGGAGCAAATCCCCGGGAGCGTAGCGAACTATATGACTGGGGTGAATAGGTGCAGCCAGCAAAGAGGCAACTTGAAAGATAACGGGTATATTGCATTTTTATTAGCGAAAGCCGATGTAAGCCTCTATGCCTAATGGGAATTCTCTCCTCTAGAAATGTGATGATAATGGCGTTACGTTTGTGTATTATTTAGCTCACCTATAGCATAAGGAGATTTGAAATGAACGTAATAAGTGAGAATCGTAAAAATAAGACACTCAACTTGAGGATTAGGCAAGAGGATCGGGATTTAATAGATAGAGCGGCAAAAGGCTTCGCGAACCTATGTTGTAAATTTTCCACTCTAGTTTAGATAATATCTCTGGAGAAAAATATTATCATGAGTTTAAAGGGTAAAATATAATTTTTAAGTCTGAGAAAAAATTAAAATATATTTTTAATATAATCTATAATCTATAATCTATAATCTATAATCTATAATCTATAATCTATAATCTATAATCTATAATCTATAATCTATAATCTATAATCTATAATCTATAATCTATAATCTATAATCTATAATCTATAATCTATAATCTATAATCTATAATCTATAAATTGAAAATCTTCGTTTAATTACACTATAGAAAAAGTTAAATATAACCTTTTCTACAGCGTATTTTATGAATGATCTAAAAAATCACTTCTTATGCGTCAGTTTGGATATTGTCTGGCGATAGGCAAGCTCCAGTTTTTCACGGCTGTCAGCCGTGACTTCCAGATCTTGCAATTGACCATTATGGATACCGTAAACCCAACCGTGGATCATCACTTTTTGGCCTCGTTTCCATGCTGCTTGCATAATGGTTGAGTGACCAAGGTTATATACTTGCTCAACAACGTTAATTTCGCACAGACGGTTCAGACGCTCATTAGGGGGTAATTCACCTAGCATAGAACTGTGTTTATACCAAAGATCACGAATATGTAGCAGCCAGTTGTTAATCAATCCCAGTTCGGTGCCATCAATTGCAGCTTCGATACCACCACAACCGTAGTGTCCGCAGATAATGATATGTTCAACTTCCAGTACATCTACTGCATATTGAATAACTGAAAGACAATTTAAGTCAGTATGAATAACCAGGTTTGCAACGTTTCTGTGAACAAATAAGTCACCGGGGGCGGCATCAATTAGTTTTTCTGCTGGTACCCGGCTGTCTGAACAACCAATCCATAAGAAATGAGGTTTTTGTGATTTTGCTAATTCTTTGAAAAAAATTGGATTTTCTTCGTTAACCGATTCTGACCACTGCTTGTTATTGGCAAGCAGCTCTTCTATTTTTTTCATCATGATTCATAGCCTGGTAGTGTTTCTTTAAGATAGAATCATATACAACATCAATTGAAATTTTAATATTTTATTGCTGTTTGTTTTTAATCTTTCTACTGTTTTTGTAAAGCAAGTCAGGCAGAAAAGCAGCATTATGTTTCCACATTACACGCAAAAGCGACCAGATAATAAAGGTGTTTTGTAATTTATGACTTATGCATTGGAGTTAACGCAGCTTACTAAGACTTACACTGATGGTGTTAAGGCACTGCGTGGGATAGATCTGAATGTGGAAGTTGGAGACTTCTACGCATTATTAGGTCCGAATGGTGCAGGGAAATCCACCACAATCGGCATTATTAGCTCTCTGGTAAACAAAAGCAGCGGTAAGGTTAAGGTGTTTGGCTATGATATTGATACTGATATTGTCAATGCTAAACGCCAGTTAGGTCTTGTTCCGCAGGAATTTAACTTTAACCCGTTTGAGACGGTGTTGCAGATTGTTCTCAATCAGGCCGGTTACTATGGTGTACCGCGAAAAGTAGCGCAAGCCAGAGCGAAAACTTATCTGTTGCAGTTAGATCTGTGGGAAAAACGCAACCAACGGGCGATTCGTCTGTCTGGTGGGATGAAACGACGCTTGATGATTGTACGAGCGTTGATGCATCAGCCTAAGTTATTGATCCTTGATGAACCGACTGCTGGTGTTGATATTGAACTTCGTCGCTCTATGTGGAATTTTTTGCAAGAGCTGAATGCCCAAGGAACGACAATTATTCTAACGACTCACTATCTGGAAGAAGCAGAAATGCTGTGCCGTAATATTGGTATTATTCAGCATGGTGAATTGGTGGAAAACACCAGTATGAAAAATTTACTCAGTCGGGTGGAGTCTGAAACATTCTTCTTCGATCTGGCGACACAAAACCCAATTCTTGAACTAGTAGGATATGATTATCGACTGCTGGATGCCTCTACTTTGGAAGTGGATGTTCAGCGTGGTCAGGGAATAAATAGCGTATTTACCCAATTAAGTGCTCAGGGTATTCATATTTTAAGTATGCGTAATAAAGCGAACCGTCTGGAAGAGTTATTTGTCAGCTTGGTGAACAATAAGTAAGGAGATAGTAAATGATTCAGTTGTACTGGGTGGCGCTAAAAACTATCTGGATTAAAGAAATTACCCGTTTTGGTCGTATCTGGGTACAGACTTTATTACCACCGGTTATTACCATGTCGCTCTATTTTATTATCTTCGGTAGCTTGATTGGTTCGCGTATTGGGGAAATGGGCGGTGTCGATTATATGCAGTTTATTGTCCCTGGCCTTATTATGATGTCGGTGATTACTAACTCTTATGCCAATGTTTCTTCCTCCTTCTTTGGTGCGAAATTCCAGCGCAGTATTGAGGAATTATTAGTAGCGCCGGTTCCGACACATATAGTTATTGTGGGGTTTGTTGGTGGTGGTGTTGCCCGTGGTGTCTGCGTCGGTATTCTGGTGACATTGGTTTCTCTATTTTTTGTGCCGCTTCATATTCATGCGTGGTGGATGATTGTTGTCACGTTGTTGATGACCTCCATTTTGTTCTCACTAGGGGGGTTGCTGAATTCGATTTTTGCTAAAACGTTTGATGATATCAGCATTATTCCGACTTTCGTATTAACGCCACTGACTTATCTTGGTGGGGTGTTTTATTCATTGACATTATTACCCCCATTTTGGCAAGCGGTTTCCAAGTTGAATCCGATCGTTTATATGATTAGTGGTTTCCGTTATGGTTTCCTGGGGATTACTGATGTTTCTTTGATAATTACGTTGAGTGTTTTGACTGCATTTATTGTGGCTTTTTATCTTGTTGCTTGGTATTTAATTGAAACAGGGCGGGGATTGAGGACTTAAATTCGGTAATTTATTAACGGTTTCTATTTTTGAAGTCCCCTAAATTTTGCTGGCTAATTTTAGGGGACTAAATTTAATTTAAGCCACTTGAACCGGCACGGCTTTGGCGATCCGCCTCATAATATTATCACCATCGAAGTAAGCGATATTAGGCTTATGGTGACGGGCATCTTCGTTAGGGATTTGTACATATGAGCAAATAATTAGCTTATCACCTACCGCAGCACGGCGTGCGGCTGCTCCGTTAACTGAAATTATTCTAGAACCACGTTCAGCGGCAATAGCATAAGTGGAAAAGCGCTCACCGTTATCCACGTTATAGATATCAATAGCTTCATATTCCAGAATACCGGCTGCATCCATGAAATTCTGATCCATTGCACAGGAACCTTCATAATGCAAATCTGCCTGAGTGACTTTCACCCGGTGCAATTTCCCCTGTAGCATCGTACGCAACATGGTTTTTCTCCTGATTCGATGACAAATTAGAACCTTTTTGCATCAATAACGCCTGATACAACGGCGATTATTGCGTTAAATCTACCTGCTGATTATCGATCATACGGGTCTGCCCTAACCAGGCAGCCATTAGAATAACGGCTTTTTTGCTTTCGGTATTTAACGGTGCCAATGTTTCAGCGTCACGGATAAACAACTCATCAGGTACAAAGCCCGCTTCGTGTAGCTGTGAAGAAGCTTGAGTGAGCAACTGTTCTGTGTGACGTTCACCCTGTGCCATTTTTTCAGCGATAGATCGCATGATCTTGCTGAGTTCTGGGGCGATTCGATGTTCATCGGCGGTTAAATTGTTATTACGTGAACTGAGAGCCAGGCCATTTTGGTCACGCACCGTGGGTACTGAAACCAGCGTAATATCATAAGCCAGGTCGGCAATCATTTTGCGAATAAGTTGTAATTGTTGAAAATCTTTTTCGCCAAAATAGGTTAAATCTGGCTGTACCAGATTGAACAGTTTACTCACTACGGTTGAAACACCACGGAAATGACCGGGACGACTGGCCCCTTCCAGCATGGTAGAAAGCTCAGGAACATCAACGTAAGTCTGATGTTCCATACCATCAGGGTATATTTCCTTATCAGCAGGAGCAAATACCAGATTGACACCGTGTTGATGAAGTTTTTCGCAATCTTCCTGTAAGGTACGAGGATATTTTGCCAAATCATCTGGACGATTAAACTGCATCGGATTGACGAAAATAGAGACGATCACAATATCTGCTTGCCCTTTGGCTGTATCGACTAACGTCATATGGCCGTCGTGCAAGTTACCCATTGTTGGCACCAGTGCAATGCGTTTTCCTTCCTGACGCCAGCGGCGGATTTCACGGCGTAGAATCGGTACAGTTTCGACAATCAGCATTGCTTAATACTCCTTAGGGGAATTTATTAATAAAATGAGTGTTCTTTACCAGGGTAAATACCACTTTCCACCTGTTCTTTATATAGGCGAATGGCATCACGTATATTCCCTGCTTCTTCAAGGAAGTTTTTCACAAATTTAGGGGGGCTTACGGTAATGCCCAGTGTGTCATGCATCACTAAAACTTGCCCATCAGTCACATTACCGGCACCAATACCAATTACCGGGATCTGTAATTCATCGGTGATACGTTTAGCTAAATCAACGGGTACGCATTCTAGTACTAGCAGTTGTATGCCTGCCTTTTCTAAGGTAATGGCATCTTTTATCAATTGATTCGCTGATACTTCATCACGTCCCTGAACTTTATAACCGCCAAGAATATGGACTGATTGAGGAGTTAGCCCTAAATGGGCGCAAACGGGTACAGAACGCTCGGTAAGCATGTTAATGGTATCGTATAACCAGCTACCGCCTTCAAGTTTCACCATGTTAGCGCCAGCACGCATAAGCTTGGCAGCGTTTTCACAACTTTGCTCTGGCGTGGCATAACTCATGAAGGGCATATCGGCAATGATAAAAGTATAAGGTGTTCCGGCACGGACACAGCGAGTATGATAGACAATATCTTCAACCGTCACTGGAATGGTGGTATCAGCCCCTTGCACAGTCATACCCAGTGAGTCACCAACCAGCATGACATCGATACCTTGCTCGGCAAACAGGTGGGCAAAGCTGGCGTCATAAGCGGTAATAGTCGCGAATTTACGTTTTTCTTTCTTGAGCTGATTCAGATCAGTCATGGTCATTGGTTTCATTATCTATCTTCCTTCTCCTGCAATTTTTCTTGTTATGTACAGAAATCGGCCGCGGACTGAACTGAGATCCCTATATGTAGTGATTAGAATCAGAGGACTGCGGTTGCAGCCAGAGTGCCAAGCCGTTTTCTGGGATGTGTTTCAGTCTTTCAGATAAAGCTTCCCCATCAGGAAATATAAGATCAGGGGCAATTTCAGCTAACGGGTAGAGCATAAATTCGCGCTGTTTTAGTCCGTAGTGGGGTACCGTTAAGCGTTCGGTATTAATCACTTGATCACCAAATAGCATGATATCCAGATCAAGTGTTCTTGGCCCCCAGCGTTCATCTTTTCTTACCCGTCCTTGGGTCAGTTCAATCGCCTGAGTGTGATTGAGTAATTCTTCCGGTGCTAGCGTGGTTTCCAGTGCGACTGCTGCATTCAGAAAATCAGGTTGATTCTGCGGCCCCATCGGTTTAGTACGATACAGTGAGGAGCAGGCAATACATTCTGTTTCCGGTAAATCTTTTAATGCAGCAAGTGCATTTTTTACTTGCTGCATAGGTTCTGCCAGATTGCTACCAACAGCGATATAAACACGAGCCATAATTATCAGCCGTTCCTGCTCAGTCTTGGTTTATAGTGACGGCGTGGTCGTGTACGACGACGGACAATCTCACTGCCCAGTTCGGAAATCATACTCCGTTGCTGTGATGCATTGACTTGCTGAAATTCTCCCCACCAATGGACAAGCTCTTTGAGCTCATTGCGATTTTCAACATTGGCTCTCAGTTCCAGCAAATCATAGGCAGCACGGAATTTAGGGTGTTCCATCAGCTTATTTGCCCGCTTACCATGACGGCGTGGCAGACGTAACTGTAATTGCCAGATATCACGCATGATGGTTGTCAGGCGCTTAGGAATGGCAATGGAGTGGCATTGCTCATCCAGAATGTCATTCATCGCCAATGCAAAAGCATCGTAGTAAGCCAGACCACCTTCTTGAGATAGCTTTTCCGCATGTTCGATCAGTGGATACCAGAGCATTGCGGCGAATAAAAACGCCGGGTTAACCCGTTTATCATTTTGTAACCGGTAATCGGTATTCTTCAAAACCTGATTGACTATACGTTCCATTGGTGAATCGTTATTTTCGGTGAAATAGCGTTGAATCAATGGGAAAAGTGGTTGAAATAGGCGGTATTCGCGCAGAAGTTGATAAGTGCTGTAGCCTTGACCGGTTTGTAAAAGTTTTAAAGATTCTTCAAACAGACGGGCAGGTGGAATATTACTCAGCAGAAAAGCCAAACGAGAAATAGGTTCGGCGGTACCTTCGCTGATGGTCATATTCAGTTTGCTAGCGAAACGGATCGCGCGCAGCATTCTTACTGGATCTTCTCGATAGCGGGTTTCAGGATCGCCAATCAAGCGGATAACACCGGTTTCCAGATCATGAAGGCCACCGGCATAATCACGCAGAGAGAAATCATTGATACCGTAATAGAGGCTGTTTATGGTGAAATCGCGGCGCATAGCATCTTCTTCAATTGAACCGAAGATGTTATCCCGCAGTAGCATACCGCTTTGTGCTTGTTGTGACTGATTTTTATCATCAGAACCCGTTTGTTCATGTGGACCACGGAATGTTGCGACTTCAATCACTTCCTGACCAAACATAATATGAGCTAAGCGAAAGCGGCGTCCAACCAGACGGCAGTTGCGAAATAATTTACGCACCTGTTCTGGCGTGGCATTGGTGGCAATATCAAAATCTTTCGGCTTCGTACCGAGTAATAAGTCACGGACACCACCGCCAACCAGATAGGCTTCAAAACCGGATTTATTCAAACGGTAAAGGACTTTCAGTGCATTTTCACTGATATCTCTGCGGGAAATACGATGTTGTTCCCGTGGAATTATCGTTATCGATAAATCCGAATGAGGGTTCTCCTGTTCAACCTCCCTTGGTATCTCCACATTAGATAAGGGTTGATAAGGGGCTTGGCGATTAGAGTGAAGAGTTACGTACTCTTCTTGAGCAGAACGGTCAGATCCGGTGACTGGCCTTTCACTGGCTGCCTGTAGTTCGCGGTTATTTTTCCCTTCGCGGATCAATAAGTTACGGCAGAAATTTGCTACTCGGTTAAAAATGGTACACCTCGATAAGTAACTAATCATATAAAACAAATAAAAAACAGCGGCTAATCATAGCCTACTGTGTATTTTTTGAGAATGGTTGTTATGACTAACCGTAACTTTATTCATGTTATCTATGTGTATTTTACCTTGTCGTGGAATTCGGTCTAGATCCCAATGTGCTGTTGCTTTTTGCAACAATTGATCACGAGAAAGATCTTGCCAGTTTTCTATAACAGATTGATTAAGGAAAGATAATGCCTCAATCAGTAATGGTCGGGGATCATCCAATGGGATCGGCTGAGCATGATTCTGTTTGGAAAGTTTATTGCCATCCTTATTCAGAGCGAGTGGTAAATGAATATAGTCAGGTATTTTGAGATTTAACTGCCGATAAAGCGCAATCTGACGGACGGTTGGTTCAATCAAGTCAACCCCTCTTACCACTTCGGTCACCCCTTGGTAATCATCATCAATAACAACCACTAAATTATAGGCAAATAAACCGTCACGACGGTGAATAATAAAATCTTCTTCAGCCATGACCGGATCGGCGTTCAGATATCCTTGCAATTTATCTTCAAAACCGTAAACCGGATGACGCTGTTTGAATCGAATTGCTGCATGATCAATGGGTAAATTTAATTCACGGCAGTTTCTATCATAAAAACCATTAATCTGGTGAATACGTTGACGGGTACAGGTGCAGTAATAACTTAAACCTTGTTGTTGCAATTGATTAAGGACATGACAGTAGGCCTCATGGCGCTGAGATTGATAGAGAATTTCACCATCCCAATGTAAACCGTAATGCTCAAGTGCGTGAAGAATACGGCTGGCAGCACCGGGAACTTCTCTAGGCGGATCAATATCATCAATACGTATCAGCCACTTTCCCTGACAAGCACGGGCCTGCAAATAGCTGCCAATGGCAGTGATTAATGAACCAAAATGCAGGTCACCAGAAGGTGATGGGGCGAAACGCCCAATATAAGCCTGGGGACGTTCAGATTTTATCATATGGAGATCAGCGGGGTTGTTTATACGGCGTCATAAAGACGCCGTATTCGGAACACCATTAATTAGCCAGCCATCTGTTTTTCACGGATTTCGGCTAGGGTTTTACAATCAATACACAAATCTGCGGTTGGACGGGCTTCCAAACGACGGATGCCGATCTCGATGCCACAGGATTCACAAAAACCGAAATCGTCATCTTCGACTTTTTTCAGGGTTTTCTCGATCTTCTTAATCAATTTACGTTCACGATCGCGGTTACGTAATTCAAGACTGAATTCTTCTTCCTGCGCCGCACGGTCAACTGGATCAGGGAAGTTCGCTGCCTCATCTTGCATATGAGATACAGTACGATCTACTTCATCCCTGAGCTGATTGCGCCATGCTTCAAGAATTAGCTTGAAATGCGCCAACTGGGCATCGTTCATGTATTCTTCACCTGGCTTTTCTTGGTAAGGTTCTACCCCAGCGATGGCGAGAATGCTTAAGGACGAGGTTTTACGTTTTTGCCCTTCTTGCATAATACTTCTCCTACACACGCACTATCAAACAAACCCCTAGCGGGGGAAAAAAACAGGCCGCTATAAATAGCAGATGGAGCATGGGTTGGCAATTGTTCCTGCCATTAGTTTCACAATGGTGTGAAAGCAAATGTATTGCACGCCTTTACACCTTGTACAACCGGGCTGCAAATATTAGGTGAGTCGGTAAGTTAATCATTTCAGTAAAAAAGTTAACTTATCGCCTAAAACCATCCCTTTTCCCGTCATGTTGGCCTGGTAACAGATAACTTCGACCCCAGAGTTTTGCGCTTGTTCCAAAAGAGATGAATAATTATGATCAATATGTGCAGCCGCCGCGACCTGATTGATCCCAGAATGCAGAACAGCAAAAAATAAAACAGCTCTTTGCCCTTGTTCTGCTATGTGCTGCAATTCCCGCAAGTGTTTCTGTCCGCGGGTCGTGACAGCATCTGGGAAATAGCCACAATTTTCTTGGAGCAGTGTCACTGATTTCACTTCAATATAGCAATTAACCTGCTGTTCTGCTTGTAACAGTAAATCTATCCGACTGTTCTCTTCGCCATATTTCACTTCCCGGCTGATTTTTTTATATTCAGAAAATTCTGGAATGGCATTTTGTGCAATAGCCTCGGCGACTAAATCATTTGCTCTGAGCGTATTGACACAAATCCAGTGACCAGCCGGTGTTTCTGTCAATTCCCAACTGTTTGGGTATTTACGTTTTGGATTATCGGAGGTGGAATACCAAACCGTATCTCCCGGTGTCGCACAGCCGGTCATGGCACCTGTATTGGCACAGTGGATAGTCAGTGTTTCACCTTCCGGTGTGATGACATCAGCCAGGAAGCGTTTATAACGACGAATTAGCGTGGCAGATTGTAAAGGTGGATGGAATTCCATAAAAACTCCTGAATGACGGATGGCATAAGATTGAAGCAGGCAATGCTACAATGTTCTTTCAGTCGACCAAAACATCTTTCCACAACATTTCGTCTTATGGTCGAATTTTACCCGTCTATCTGACCGGGATTTTTCGTTTGATTTATACCCGTCATCTTTCAAGTTGCCTCTTTATTGGCTGCACTCACTCACCCCGGTCACATCGTTATCTATGCTCCCGGGGATTCGCTCCCTTGCCGTCGCGATCCATCTTGAAATCCATTGGGTATATACGGAATTATCACTTTTATTCCCTGATTTTTTTAATCGGCTACGTAATGATTGGCTGGAGTAATCTTTATCCGAAATAACTGCTTTTGAACGATGTTTCATAAAACTGTTTTTATGCTGAATACCAAGACTATCCAGCAGGTGTAATGTATATTTAGTCGAATCTGCCATTAAATAGTTATTTAACGGAGTGTATTATTCCGTTGCTTTTGAAACCCCTATTATCGCTTAAAATTAGTAAAGAATTTCAAGTTGAACAGGATCACTTATTATTTTAATAACCCCAGTGTCAGATTTTTCAAATTCAATTTGATATTTTTCATTGTCAATGCCTGTAATAATATTATCTAGATAAGAATATGCGAATCTTATTGATTTGCTTTTAGCCCATTCAGGTAATAAATGCACATAGTAGTTAAAAACTATAAACCCTCTTTTTTTATTTATGTAAGTTATACTTAGAATGTCTTTTAACATCATTCTACCGTAACAAAAATCACCATTTTTATTAAATTCTTTTTTTCCTAACTTGGTTAAGTTCCATAATTTATTTTTTCCTCTTTTAAAATCCAATTTCACTAATCCAGCATCAACAAGAGATTCCATGTTCGCATTAACCCATATAGAATTTTCATTAATTGATACTGGCCATTCAGTTTCACCTAGGCATAATAATATTTTATCGTCAATTTTTTTTTGTATTTTTTTTCTAAAAGATTCATTTTCTCCTGAATGACAAAAAAAAGATAAAAAAACAAAAAAAAATAAAAAAAATTTCATAAACTACACTCCATATTATATTCTGTCATGGCATCACTAACATTTTTATATTTTTTCTTTGTAAGATAGGATTTAGTATAATCCCAATAATAATTTGAAATACCAGGCACTTCATTGTTATATTTTATATCATATTTAATAAATTCTACTGGGTATTCTCCAAATATGTCATCATCATTATTTTTTTTGCGAAAAAAAATAATATAATAAACTCCATTTTTTACCCTTAGCTCGTAATCTTGTATTTTTATTTCAGAAGCAGATAATTTAAAATCAAACCAAGTAAAACCAGTATCATTTGGGAGTGGAACTATATTAAATTTCCCATTTTTATTTTTTATAAAAACAGTTAATGTGTTACTTGGATGAGATGTATTGTTTTCAAATTTGGCATAAAAAATTACATCTTTTTTTCCATCACCATTCAAATCTATAAGATTGATTCCATCCTTTAGATTTACCTTATTTCCGCAATGAGAAAATGCCTCAAACGAGAAAAGTAAAATAAAAATAAGGTAAAATTTATTTTTCATTTAAATAGCTCCTAACTAATCTAAATCCAACATCTGGCATAATATATCCTGAACTATGGTTATCACAACTGGATAAGCTGTTTGCATGGGAAAGATAACTTCCACCACAAAAATAGTACAACTTAACTGTACCAAGTTCATAACTATCATAGACCCATTCAGAAACATTTCCACTCATATCGTATAAATCTAAGTCGTTTGGAGATAATTTACCTACAACCTGTGTTCCAAAATTACTTGTATTAAACTCTGGATACCATGCCACCTTCTTAGAATCATTGCTTCCAGAGTGATAGTATCCATATCTTCCTAATCGTAAGGCAGGCTTTCCGCCCCTTGCTGCAACATGCCATTCATTTAAGGTAGGTAAACGATAGCCATTAGCGTTTGTATTTATAAAGATCTCTAAGTTTTTGTCTTTTTTTCTAATAGTTTTATTTCCTTTTTGAAAATATACTGGAGTGAGTTTTAATTTCTCACTTAATGCATTTGAAAAAAGAATGGTATCTAACCATTTAATACTAGTCACAGGATGCCTGCCTTCTTCCTGCTCAGGAGGAAGGCAATCTTCATAATGTGCCCCATTACATCCATCATCAAAATCATAACCATTTAATATAGCCCATTCATATACCTCTTTATATTCTGAATAAGTAACTTCATTCTTCATGATATAAAAAGAATTTAATGTAACATTAGAATGAGATTCATAATTTTGAGCGCCAAACACACTACCAACGTAAAAATCACCGCCTTCAACAAAGCTGAGTTTCATGTTATCAAATGAATATGCTTTTGATGACATTATTATAGATAAAAACAAATATACCCGTCATCTTTCAAGTTGCCTCTTTGTTGGCTGCACTCACTCACCCCAGTCACATCGTTATCTATGCTCCCGGGGATTCGCTCCCTTGCCGTCGCGATGCATCTTGAAATCCATTGGGTATATCTTTTACTTTTAAATTTAGATACATTTGTTGTATTACGGAAGAGTATTCTTCCGGTAGATAACTCATCAAATTGAAACTCATTTGTTAATTCATTTAAATTTTTATCAAAACCATATTTGATAAAGCAAAATTCAAAGCCTAATTTTAAACTCCTTTCATGACTTTGTAAAAATAATTAAGAATCTAGGTAATTAAAATATTAGTACATTAAATGAATTTATCAATGTATTTGACATTAAAATTATTTATATATCTAATCTAACTATTTGTTTTTAAAAACAGAAACCGCAATATTACTGTATCAATGGCAATTATGCATGATTATATTCTCTCTGTACCCTGTATTGGCACAGTGGATAGAATTCCATAAAAACGCCTGAATGACGGATGGCATAAGATTGAAGCAGGCAATGCTACAATGCAGGCGGTTGAAAGTTAACTTTCTTTGGTATGGAGTATTTGTGTCTTTATTGCCTGTATATGAGATCGTCGAACCTGTCCTGAGTGCGTTGAAAAATTCACAACAGGTCCTGCTTCATGCTCCGGCCGGTGCAGGGAAATCGACGGCTTTGCCATTGGAAATTTTGAAAAAAGCCGCTTTTTCCGGGCGTATCATAATGTTAGAACCACGGCGGATTGCCGCTCGCAGTGTTGCTAATCGCCTTGCCGCTCAACTGAATGAAAATATCGGACAGACCGTGGGTTACCGGATGCGTTCAGAAACAAAAGTGAGTGTAACTACTCGCCTTGAAGTGGTAACAGAAGGCATTTTAACCCGAATGTTACAGCAGGACCCTATGCTGACAGGGGTTTCTCTGGTGATTCTGGATGAATTCCATGAGCGCAGCTTGCAGGCTGATTTGGCGTTGGCATTGTTGCTGGATGTACAGGCAGGGCTGCGGGATGATCTGCGCATTTTGATCATGTCAGCGACGCTGGATAATCAGCGGCTCTGTTCTTTATTACCTGATGCACCAGTGATTATTTCAGAAGGGCGAAGCTTTCCTGTGACCAGACATTATTGTCCTTTGTCTGCTCACCAACCTTTTGAACAGAGTATCGCCACCGTTGTATTGCGGTTACTCCAACAGGAGCAAGGTTCTGTGCTGTTGTTTTTGCCGGGTAGCGGGGAAATTCAACGGGTGTTTGGACTGCTTAGCGGGAGAGTGGCTGAGGATACCGATTTGTGCCCGTTATACGGTGCGTTGTCATTGGCTGAGCAACAAAAAGCGATCGAACCTTCACCATCTGGACGCCGTAAAGTTGTTTTGGCGACTAATATTGCAGAAACCAGTTTAACGATTGAAGGTATTCGGTTGGTGATTGATAGTGGTCTTGAACGCACGACGCGTTTTGAACCCAAAAATGGTCTGACTCGCCTGATCACTCAACGTATCAGTCAAGCTTCTATGACACAACGAGCTGGTCGGGCAGGACGGTTAGAAGCCGGTGTGTGTTGGCATCTATTCAGCCAAGAACAGGCAGAAAGAGCGGTAGAGCATAGTGAGCCCGAAATTCTGAATGCTGATCTCAGTAGCTTATGGCTCTCCTTATTGCAGTGGGGGTGTCATGATATTTCTCAATTGCACTGGCTAGATATACCACCTGCGGCGGCTCTGGCGGTGGCTAAGTCGCTGTTATTACAGTTAGGTGCAATCAGTAACAGTGGTCAGTTAACGTCCAGAGGCAGTAAAATGGCGGAATCCGGTAGTGATCCGCGTCTGGCAGCGATGTTATGTGCGGGGTTGGAACAAGGGGCCGATATGCTGGCAACCGCCGCTATGCTGACCGCGATTCTGGAGGAGCCGCCCCGTGATGGTCAGCCGGACATCACTTATTGGGTTGAGCAGCGACAAGCTCATTGGTTACGGCGGGCAAAGCAGTTAGTTAGAAATATGGGTGATCATTTTGGTGAGCCAGTCGGTGGATTTGCTGCAATGCTATTAGCCCAAGGTTTCCCTGACAGAATAGCCAAAAATCGGGATAAGGGAGGGCGTTTTCAACTGTCGAACGGTCTGGGAACGATAATCGATGATGAAGAAACGTTATCTGGCGAATCGTGGCTGGTGGCTCCTTCATTATTACAAAACAGTAGAAATCCTGACGCGCGTATTTTGCTGGCTTGTCCTCTGGATATTGAACGACTGATACAGCAACAGCCGAATTTATTCAGTGAACAGAGTGTCGTTGAATGGGATGATAACAAAGGGACGTTGCAGGCTTGGAAGCGGCTGCAATGTGGCAGCCTGACAGTAAAAGCCCAACGATTGGCAAAGCCTTCCGATGAGCAATTACAACAGGCTCTGCTAAACTGGTTACGCAGTGAGGGATTACATGAGCTGAATTGGTCACCTGCGGCGGTTCAGTTGTGCATCCGTATCCAATGTGCGGCCAAATGGTTACCTGAAATGCTGTGGCCGCCAGTCAATAATGATGCATTAATGGCTTCTCTTGATGATTGGTTAATGCCGTTCCTTACTGGTGTGCGTGATTTGAAAGGGCTGAAACAGATTGATTTGTTGCCGGCACTGGAAAATTTGCTGGATTGGCAGCAACAACAGTGTCTGGATAATGAACTGCCTATTTATTACACTGTCCCTACCGGCAGTCGGATAGCAATCCGTTATTTCAGTGATAAACCACCGGTATTATCAGTTCGGATACAGGAAATGTATGGTGAGTGGCAAAGCCCATCTCTGGCAAAAGGGCGGGTAACACTGGTGCTTGAACTACTATCACCCGCCCAAAGGCCATTGCAGATCACACAGGATTTGGCTGCTTTTTGGCAAGGATCCTATCGTGAAGTGCAAAAAGAGATGAAAGGGCGTTATCCAAAACATTTATGGCCGGATGATCCGGCGAATACGGTACCGACTCGGCGGACAAAAAAATATTCGTAATAGAGTTTAACCCTTGTTTTTGCCGGCGAATAAATTCATTAAAAAATATGAAAACCCAATAATAGCATCTAAACGGTTTCGGAGAATTTTGGAATGTCTGGTGAAGATCGTCAACCAATCGGACGTAAAGGCAAAAAATGGGTATCCCGCCGTAAACGGTCAATAAAAAGACGGTATCTGTTGGATGATGATAATGGCTATGAAGATGAGGACTACGATGATGAAGAGGATCAACTCATGACAAAGAAAGGAATGTATTCCCGTCCACCTAAGAAAAAGTGGCGTTGGTTCTGGTTGTTATTCAAGATATTCATTATTTTTGCCGTATTATTGGCGGCTTATGGTGTCTATCTGGATGCCAAAATCCGCGATCGCATTGATGGGAGAGTCTGGGAATTACCTGCGGCGGTCTATGGCCGCATGGTCAATCTTGAACCGGGCATGAACTACAGTAAGAAAGAGATGGTACATCTGCTGGAAGGGATGCAGTATCGCCAGGTGACGAAAATTACCCGTCCCGGAGAGTTTTCTGTCAGAGGTGAAACCATTGAAATGTTGCGTCGTCCGTTTGATTTCCCAGACAGCAAAGAGGGGCAGATCCACGCTCTGCTAACTTTCAGTGATAACCGTTTGGCGGGGATCGAAAATCTGGAAAATCAGCGTCAGTTTGGGTTCTTCCGCCTTGATCCGAAGCTGATTACCATGTTGCAGTCTCCCAATGGGGAGCAGCGGCTATTTGTGCCGCGTTCTGGTTTCCCTGATTTACTGGTTAACACCTTGCTGGCGACGGAAGATCGCCATTTCTATCAACATGATGGCATCCGTATTCTTTCCATTGGGCGTGCAGCACTGGCTAACTTGACTGCCGGGCGCACGGTTCAGGGGGGAAGTACCCTGACGCAACAATTGGTGAGAAACCTGTTCCTGACCAATGAACGCACTTTGGTACGTAAAGCTAATGAAGCCTATATGGCTGTGCTGATGGATTATCGTTACAGCAAAGATCGGATTCTCGAACTGTATCTGAACGAAGTTTTTTTAGGCCAAAGTGGTGATGGGGAGATCCGAGGATTTCCGCTGGCGAGCCTCTACTATTTTGGTCGTCCCGTGGATGAATTGAGTTTGGATCAACAGGCGTTGCTGGTTGGTATGGTGAAAGGCGCTTCACTCTATAATCCGTGGCGCAATCCTAAACTCACTCTCCAGCGTCGTAATGTGGTGCTCAAGCTGTTACAAAACCAGCAAATTATTGATGAAGATCTTTATAAATTATTAAGTGCTCGTCCACTGGGGGTAAAACCGAAAGGTGGTGTTATTACCCCGCAACCGGCGTTTATGCAGCTCGTTCGTAAGGAGTTGCAGGACAAACTGGGGGATAGAGTGAATGATCTGTCCGGCGTGAAAATCTTCACTACTTTGGACCCAGTATCTCAAGATGCGGCTGAAAACGCAGTAGAAGAGGGGATTGCCAGTCTGAGAAAAACTCGCAAAATTGCTGACCTTGAAGGAGCAATGGTAATTGTCGATCGCATCAGTGGTGAAATCAGGGCGATGGTTGGTGGTTCTCAACCGCAGTATGCTGGATTTAACCGAGCAATGATGGCGCGTCGTTCAATTGGTTCACTGGCAAAACCTTCGACTTATTTGGCGGCATTGAGTGAGCCTGATCAATTTCGACTGAATACTTGGCTGTCGGATGAACCTCTTGCGGTAAAACAGCCGAACAGCAAGGTTTGGGAACCGAGAAATTATGACCGTCGTTTCCGTGGACGTGTCCTGTTGATAGATGGGCTGGCGAATTCATTGAATATTCCTACGGTGAATCTTGGATTGGCAGTTGGTCTTGATCATGTCAGCAACACATTGATCCGGCTTGGCGTACCGGAGGAAGTGATTCAACAGGTTCCAGCCATGTTACTGGGTTCTCTTAGCTTGACACCTTTAGAAGTGGCGCAGGAATACCAGACGATGACGAGTGGCGGCAATCGTGCGACGCTTTCCGCGTTACGTTCTGTCATCGCGGAGGATGGCACCGTGATATATCAGAGTTACCCACAGGCTGAACGGGCTGTACCGGCTCAGGCGGCTTATCTGACGCTATATGGTATGCAGCAGGTGGTGGCGAATGGAACTTCTCGTTCTCTGAATGCTAAGTTTGGTCGTTATAATCTGGCGGGTAAAACGGGCACTACCAATGATCTGCGTGATAGCTGGTTTGCCGGAATCGATGGTAAAGAAGTGGTGATCGCATGGGTTGGTCGCGATAACAACGGACCGACCAATCTGACAGGCGCTACAGGGGCGTTGAATGTATATCGCCGTTATCTGGAAAATCAGACGCCGCTGATGTTGAATAACATTCCACCGGAAGGCATTGTCGATATGGCGGTTAATCAGGATGGCAGCTTTAGCTGTAGTGGCAGTGGTTGGCGAACATTACCGGTTTGGACTTATGATCCACAGAGTTTGTGCCAACAAACAGCGGTATCAGCACCGGTTCAACAGCAAGAAGAAGCACCGGGCTGGTTGCGAGAGATGTTTGGCCAATAATCAATATTTGATTTGAGATGAATGACAAAGCGCTGATCTTTAATGGTCAGCGTTTTGATTTTCTGAGTTTAACGGCTTTCCAAACATACCGAACCATTATTTTTTCGACTTTATACCTGTCATCTTTCAAATTGCCTCTTTGTTGGCTGCGCTCACTCACCCCGGTCACATCGTTCGCTATGTGACCGGGGATTCGCTCCCTTGCCGTCGCGATCCATCTTGAAATCCATAGGGGATATATGATCATCGCAATGGCGGTGATTATCTGCTTGTGTTATGTAATTGTTTATAAATTGTTTCAAAACATGATGTTTTACACCTGTTTGGGGCAATAAAATCAGCAATTTTCAGAATATTCCTATATGTTTTCTAAGCGAAATGTGATGAATTATTAATCATTCGTATTAACTCATGGTGATAATGATATGACGATAATTTCAATTAGATCCACTCTCCATACTGTAAATCAATGGAGAGATGAATAATGGCAATAGGATATTTCTTGCTTGTTGGTGATAAGACAACCTGTGGCGGACAGATTATTACCGGTGACCACACCATGACATTTAATGGACGGGCAACCGCTCGTGAAGGAGATAAGGTCACCTGTGGCAAACATCCCGGTAGTTATACGATTGTCGGTGGTGTATCAGATGTGTTTGATATGGGACGTAAGTTGGCTGGCACATTGGACAGTGTGAGTACTTGCCCTTGTCGGGCTAGGTTTATCAATTCGGAGATGGACAGCTATGAGAAGCAGGAGCAACCCAATAATCGGGCTACATCCCCTGTTAATATGGCGACCCAAAATTTCTCGTCGCCGGTGGAGGAAGCGAGAAACGTTCAGCCCGCACCTCCTGTGACTAAAGAGCCTCCGATACCGGTGTTTGCGAAATCCTGCTTACGGGGTAAAGGTTGTACCGATGCCGGAACCGAAGCCGAACCGGCGGATAACTTCGGCAGAGTGGCGATATATCAGGTTCCGTCATCTCCCACTCCGGTGACGCCGCAAAAACCAGAACCGCCTCCGCAAGGTGAGAAACAGCCGTCTGAACCGGATAAACCGCAGGATAAAAAATTACCGTGGTATAAACGGTGGTTCCGTGGTGGTGAAGATAAAGCCGAAGCGGCTGCTGCTGCCGTGGCCGCCACTGCTCGTAGCGCGGTAGCGGAAGGGGAAACGCTGGTGATGCGTTACATTGGCGGCGGCGCTATCAGTGCAGGACGTTGGCTAGCGGCGCCGAATCCGGTGACAGTTGGATTAATGGGGCTGTTTTATTCACCTAAGCTGAATGAGGGTGAGGAGGATTACTTAGATCCGTCTCGCCTGAGACAGATAGCGGAACAGTACGGTAAAGCGCCAACTCGTGTACGTTTTCGCTGGATCAGAGATGAAAAAAGCGGCAGGATGACGGTTCAGGGATATCACGTCAGCCCGGAAGGCGGCTTGGATAAAGTACCGGTTCGCATGATGACGCTGAATCGGACCACCGGTAATTACGAGTTTTGGGAACCGGGGGAATACCGGCCGACGATTTTATGGACGCCGAACGAACAGGAATTCAAGGTGCCAGCCCATACCGGGAATGAAGAACAGCCGTTTATTCCGTCGCAAATAACCGTGTTGCCGATCCCGGAGAAAGTGGGCAGCGATATTGAATCGTTACCTATGCCGGAAGAGAAGGATTTTCGTGATTATATTCTGATCCTCCCTGTTCCTAATATGCCGCCGGTGTATGTGTATTTGAGTAAACCACCGGTGAAACCGTTGGAAGTGGGAGAATATCAGGATCTGGCTGGACGTAGCCGTAATGATGGGTTGGATATTGATCATATTCCTTCTAAGGCAGCGTTGAAATTGTTTTTAAAAAATAAGTTAGGTAAGGCTGCAACAGATAAAGACATAGATAAGATACTCAATAGTGGTGTATCCATAGCTATCCCTCATAGGGTTCACAGAGGCTATAGTGAAACTTATAAGGGCAGGAATACAAAGGCGAAACAAGTTAAAGACGCATCAGATATTAGAGTGGCGGTAGACAGTAATTTTGATGCTCAAGTTCCCGGCCTACGAGAAGAAGGCTATACAGATGATCAGTTGAACAAGGCACGAGAAGAATTACACCAACTGAATAAAGAACAAGGGTGGTATAAATAGTGGCTGACATTACGAAATTAATTAAATGTCTTGGAAGAACCGCTGAAACGTTAGTTGAAGATGGTGAGATATCTAAAGGAATATTTAAGTTTCATTTTGAAGGGGATGAATCGTTCAATTGCGAACCTGAAAAAGGAATCACATTAGTTTTTGATTCTAAATCTAGGCAATTGAATTCAGTCCAGATAACTCTAATTGATATACATGGTGATCATGATGAATATAATGGTAGTTTGCCTTATCCATTTTTACCTTTAATGGATAAGGCAATGATAAGAGCTGAATATGGAGAACCTATGGAGTCAAAAGATATGATAGAAGCACCGGTTATAGGTGTTATTGGTGGATACGATGCTTATATAAATCGTATAAAATCTTGTCCAAACGTGGAAGTCATTTTTATTTATGATGCTTATTATCGAGTGAGAGCTCTTACTTTCAACACTATCTGAGAAGAGAGCTTTTTTACATACTATAATCGGCGGATAGTGGCTAGTAAACCATTATCCGTGCTTGTATGCTAGAGGTTAGGCATGAGTATTAAGGAGCTTATTAATAGCTTAGGGAAAACAGCAGATTTATTAATTGAAAAACAACTTATCCCGACAGGAAAGTTTGAATATTTGTTTGAAGGAGACGATGAATTTCTCTGTATGCCAGAGGATGGATTAACGTTAGTTTTTGAAGATAAATCAAGGTTGTTAATCTCAGTCGGTATTACTCTAATTACGTCTGGGCCAAGGATGAAGATTTATAGAGGTGAAATGCCGCCCCCATTTTTGTCTGAAATGGATAAGACAAAGGTTAAATCTGTGTTAGGAGAGCCATCAGAGACAAAGGGTGCTGTTAAATTGCCAGTTATTGGAATGGTTGGAGGATGGGATACTTATATTGACCGGATGAGCGATCAATACCCAAATACACGAATAATTTTTGCGTATTCTACAGATCAGAAGGTGAGTAATATAACGTTTAAAAAAATTTGAGTGAAGTGTGATTTCTAATTATTTGTCTTTGGTAAAGTGGATAGCGATATTAAATCGCTGCCCGTAACGTAGGAAAAAGATTTCCGTGATTATATTCTGGTATTCCCAGCCGATTCAGGCATGGAGCCGATCTATGTGATGTTTAATATTCCTCGGAATCAACCGGGAGTGGTAACTGGTCGGGGACAAAAAATCGAAGGAAACTGGTTAAGTCGAGCAGGGCAAGATATGGGAGCACCAATTCCCAGTCAGATAGCAGATAAGTTGCGTGGGAGGAAGTTTAATAACTTTGATAATTTCAGAAATGCGTTTTGGAAAGAAGTTGCTAATGACCCTGAGTTTTCTAAGCAATTTAAAACTGCGAATATGGGAAATATGAAAAAAGGAAAAGCTCCAGCTCCAAGGAAAGACGAATGGAAAGGAAAAAAGAAAAAATACGAATTACATCATAAAAAGCCTATTTCTAAAGGTGGAGATGTTTATAATGTTGATAACATTAGTGTTGTTACGCCAAAGAGACATGGTGAACTACATAGTTGGAGGTGAATAAACTATGGAAAATAATGTAATGAATATTACTGAAAATGAATTTTTATCCTTGATAAAGAAAATATTTAATGGAAATTTTCGAACAGAGGAGGAAGAATCAGAAGCTATAGATGAATTTGAAAGAATTTCAGAACACCCCTCTGGCGGTGATTTAATCTTCTATCCAGAAGATGGCATTGAAGATAGTCCTGAAGGTGTGCTTGAAGTAGTAAAGGAATGGAGAACCAAAAACGGCAAACCTGGCTTTAAAAAATAGAGATTGAGTAAGTGATGAAAAGGATTATAAAAATCCTTTTCATCACAATCAAAGTGAATACCTCACAACTATCATACTGATATTGAATCGCTACCGATTTCGGAAGAAAAGGATTTCCGCGATTATATTCTGGTATTTCCTATTCCGAATATGCCGCCGGTGTATGTGTATTTGAGTAAACCACCGGTGAAATTGTTTGAAGTAGATTTGTATAGAAATTTTGCGGGGCGATCAAGAAATGGAACACATGCAGAATTTCAACACTCTATCTGAAAAGGGGGAATAATGGCAGATATTATGACGATGATTAAAAGTTTAGGACAAACGGTGGAACAATTAGTTGAAAAAAAACTTATTTCTGATAAAAAATTTGAATACCTTTTTGAAGGAGCTGATACGTTTAATTATGAGCCTGAGGCTGGTCTTATCTTGGTATTCGATGATAAATCGAGAAAATTGAGGTCAGTTGAATTTACACTGATTAGTATTTCTGGACGTTCTGGAAATAGTGAAATGTATCATGGGGAAATGCCTCCTCCGTTTACTCTATCAATGGATAAAGTTGCTGTTAGAGCTTTGCTAGGCGAACCTGATGTTACCTCAGGGGAAACAAAAATTCCTGTTATTGGTGTTGTCGGCGGACATGATTGTTATATTCGTAAACTTCACTTTATATACCCCAATACAAATATTCGTGTCCTATATTTAATAGATTTGCGTGTTCGAGGATTGGTTTTTGAGAGGGAAATATAATTTTTCCTGTGAAAAATTTGAAAATCTAAGTGGAAGATATATCAGAGAAGGGGATGTAAAAATAATGACGGTTAATGTTGAATCGTTAATTAATAGTTTAGGTAGAACCTACCAAGATATTTATGATGAGGGACTAATTCCTTATAAAACTAAACCAACAGGGTTTGCCGGTGATAGTATAGTATGCTTGGATATGGTTAAAGAAGGCGTTTTTCTGTCTTTCCATCGGGAAGGAAAGCGATTAAAAGAAATTACATTAACTTTGTTTGACGAGAAGAATTCTTTATACCAGTTTACTAATGAGTTGCCTTCACCATTAATTCCATTGATGTGCCGACAGTGGGTTCATGAACAATTTGGCAAACCAGAAAAATTTCTTCCACCGAGAAAAAGGCTCAAAAAAGACATTGGCTGGACTGAGTTATATTCATTGCTGGATTTTCGTATTCCGACCAGTATGAAGTTTGATTATGATCTATTGGAGCAAGTTATATCAGTGACATTCTTACCTACATCAGAAGTACGTTGGTAGTCAATAATAAGAGGGGAACCGTTTTAATAGCCAACTCATTTAAATAAAGAGGTAAAGTAGAATGGAACTGAAAAATAAGTTGGAAGATTATACAGAAGCTGAATTTTTAGTTCTGCTGAATAAAATCTTCGATGGTGAATGTAAAACTGAGAACGAATATCACAGTTTAGTAAAACATATTGAGATAATTACCGATCACCCCAGACGAAATGGACTAATTTTTTACCCAGAAAATGGAGTTGAAGATAGTCCAGGAGGTGTGCTTAAAGTTATAAAAGAATGGCGAGCTAAAAACGGAAAACCTGGCTTCAAAAAATAAAAGGGATTCGGTAAATTAGGAAAAAGATTTCCGCGATTATATTTAGCTGATTTGCGTGTTAGATGGTTGGTTTTTGAGCTGGGAATATAGCCTTAGCTTAATCAAGAACAGAGGTTATGAAAATAATGGCAATTAAATAGCGTTTCATAATTCCGCTACACATGGCCTTCTTCAACCCATTGTTATATATGGAATTATGAGTGGTATAAGATATAGCACTATTTTAGAATCTTATTTAACATTAAAGAGTTAATTGATAATTTGGGACAAACAGCAGAACAAATAATTGAAAAAGAGATTATTCCAGCTAATAAGTTTGAATATTTCTTTGAAGGAGATGAGGAGTTTTTTTATAAACCTGAATCAGGTATGAGACTTGTTTTTGATGATGTTTCGAAGCGGCTAAAATCGAGACAGTTCACATTGATTAATATCTATGACAATAACGGTGCATATAATGGAGAAATACCTTATCCATTTTCACATTCAGTGGATAGAACAATTGTTAGAGCACTTATGGGGGAACCAGATTCTGCTGATGGCCCAGAAAAGATCCCTGTCATTGGCATGGTTGGTGGATATGATTCTTATACACGTAAGTTGAGTGAGCAATATCCTAATACAGAAATTCGTTTTCTCTATTTGGCTGATTTACGGGTACATGCATTAATCTTTGAGCATATTGTATAAACGCTTTCTGGAATATTTTTCTACTTTCATTTAATAGCAGTTAATAAACCATTATCCATGTTTATATGCTATAGGTCAGATATAAATAAAGAGGTTATATAAATAGTGACGATAAATGTAGAGGCGTTAATAAGCAGCCTGGGTAAATCTTATCAGGAAATTTTTGATGAAGGGTTAATTCCTTATAAGAGTAAGCCTAGAGGAGATTCTGGTGACGATTATGTGTCGCTAGATATGCAGAAAGAGGGGATATTTCTGGCTTTTAACCGGACCAGCAAGAAATTAACACATGTCACGCTGACATTGATCGATGAAGAACGGCCCCGCTATGTTTACCCAAATCAATTGCCATTCCATCGGGTTAATCCAATGACGCGTGCATTCAGTTTCTACCGATATCAACTCATCTCATAATGTTCCATATATAGGATATTACTGCTGTTAAAGTCTATAATGTCCTTTTAATAGGACATTAGCATATAAGGTTGTGATTGATATGTAATGTGCTTATAATTGCTCATTATAGATAATAACGGCTTTAATGTGTCATTATGGGAGCGTTATGATGTTACATGAAAAAACAGCTTCAGCAATTGCAGAAGAGTTGGGAGAACGCTTGAAACAAGCTCGACTAAACAATGATCTGACTCAAGCTGAAATTGCTGAGCTTTTAGGCGTCACAAGAAAAACTGTACTGAATGCTGAAAAAGGTAAAGTCCAATTAGAGATTTTTGTTGCCATTATGGCAGCATTAAACTTAACCGAACAATTAGATCTTTTTCTTCCCAAACAAAGTATATCTCCTATTCAACTCGCTAAACTTCAGGGAAAAAAACGACAACGGGCATCTGGTCTTAGAAAAAACCATATTGAAGAGGATACGCCAGAATGGTAATGGAAGTTATCAACGTAATTTACAATCAACATGAAGTTGGTGCGATGAGTTTTGACCCTAGTAAAAACTTGGGCTTATTTCAGTACGACCCCAGCTTTATCGCTAAAGGGATCGAACTGTCTCCGTTGAAAATGCCTTTGTCAAATAAAATCTACAGTTTTCCAGAACTGGACTACCACACGTTTAAAGGGCTACCTGGATTGATTGCAGACTCATTGCCAGATGATTTTGGCAACGCTGTACTCAATGCATGGGTTGCAGCTCAAGGTAAATCTCCTAACGACATTACACCTTTGCAGCGACTTCAATATACTGGGAAAAGGGGGATGGGCGCTCTTGAATACGCACCAGCAACCAAAATGAGAAATCTTACTTCCTCAAAACAAGTAGAAATAGGTTCATTGGTTTCTATTGCCCAAGAAATTCTTAACTCCCGTGGAAATTTTACTGCTGAGTTGATTAATAATGGTCAGGAAGATCGCGAGGCCATGATGTCATTACTTTCCGTGGGTATGAGTGCTGGCGGAGCCAGACCCAAAGCTGTATTAGCCTTTAATGAGGATTTTACTCAGGTTCGCTCTGGTCAAGTTAAAGTTCCTGACGGTTTTATTCACTATCTTATGAAATTTGATGGTGTCAGTGAGCACAACAAAAATCAGGAAACCTTTGGTGATCCACTAGGCTTTGGAGCAATGGAATATGTATACCATTTGATGGCAAAAGACTGCGGTATAGACATGATGCCTTGCCGATTACTCCATGAAGGCAATAGGCGTCACTTTATCACACAGCGTTTTGATCGTCTGGGGAATAAAAAAATCCATGTCCAAACATTAAATGGACTTGCTCACGTTGACTATAAAAAACCAGGCTCCTTCTCCTACGCAGAACTTTTCTTTGTTGCTAGGCAGCTAAAACTATCGGCTAAGGCTGCTGAACAGCTACTAAGAAGAATGTGCTTTAATATCATTGCTAGAAATCATGATGATCACGCTAAAAACTTCGCGTTTATATTAAAAGGCAAAAAATGGGATTTGGCCCCGGCTTACGATTTAGCCTACAGTTACAAGCCTGACAGTAGATGGGTTAGCAGTCACTGGATGAGTTTAAATGGTAAAAGAGACAACTTCACTCGGCAAGATTTTTATTCATTGGAGAAACTAAGCCCACTATTCACCAAAAAAATGGTCAATGGGATTATTGAGGAAACCATAGAAAAAGTCTCTGCTTGGAGTAAGGTAGCCGCTGATTTTGGTGTACCAAAATCGTTGATTGATCTAGTTGATACAAATTTGAGATTGAATATCTAATATTGAAATCCTTATTTTCGAAAACAAGCTATAAATATAGGCAGCTTAGGAGTTGTTATTAAAAAAGCCCTGCATTACAGGACATTTGTGTGAGAGGGCTTGATGCAGATGGGGATTATGTGCTTGCCGATGCTGATTTATCAGCTTCATCTTGAGCCTGTTTCCGGTTCTTCGGCCTGACTATTCTTTCGTTCAACTCTTTGGCTGGCGCGGCAGCATGGCGCTCCAACGTGGATGCTATTTTGCAAGAAATTGGACTATTGCAGGCTTGATCTTTTGTTCTAGAAAATCCTTGGATGCAATTCGTAAGACCTTCTCCTTTCGAATCACTTGGGGCGATTTATATCAACAAGCCCAAAAATATAACATTTGAATTTGCATATAATCCATAACTCTATTCCAAAGAAGCTATTGATAGTTTACTCCGATATTATGGGAGATTAATGAATGCCATTATGTCCAGTCAGTAAAAAGAGAATATCAGTTATTTTTGTGATTAATGTTTTTTAGATGCAGATTTATATTAATAGCAGGTAAATAGTTAATTGATAAATAGAATATTCCTATTATATTTTTAAATGGTTATTAACTTAGGTGTGATTTTTATATTGCTCATCTATTAAAAAAACCTTCATATTTTCTCACTGTTTTTGATAATAAAATCAAACAACTTAGATAATGATTTTCGATGTCCATATGCTAACATGATTAGAAATTCGTTATTTTACAATTACGAGCGTCATAAATAATCACTTATATAAATAATTTGATGTTATATTTTCAAGGAAATATATGAAAAATGCAGTGCAAATTGTGAATGAGGCTTTAAATCAAGGAATTACTCTGTTTGTTGCTGATAATCGATTACAATACGAAACTAACCGTGATAGTATTCCGACGGAATTATTCAATGAATGGAAAAATTATAAACAAGAGTTGATCGACTTCCTGAGCCAGATCGATGCAGAAGAAGAAATTCAAACATATCAATTACAGAATATCCAACGTGATGGCAATGCAGAACATTATCCACTCTCATTTGCTCAACAACGCCTGTGGTTTATCGACCAACTTACCGAAGGTAGTCCTCAATATAATTGTCCCGGATATTTGAGATTACGGGAGCAACTGAATTTCAACGCTTTTAAGGCTGCGGTAAAAACATTGCTTGAGCGTCATGAGGCGTTACGTACCCATATTAAAGTTATTGATAATGAGCCACGGCAAGTCATAACACATTGCTATGATTTACCCATTACACGACATGATTTGACCGCATTCTCTGAAACTGAGCAAGAATCTCAAATCAAAAGATTCAGTAAAGAAGAAGATAACTTGGTTTTTAACCTCAGTACTGATTTGATGTTGCGTATTCGCCTGATAAAGCTGGCTGAAAATGATTATGTGATTATTTATACCATTCACCATATTGCCTGTGATAGCTGGTCAATAGAGATCTTTGTCAATGAACTTATCACCTTATATCGCGCGTATAGTAAAGGAAAAATAGCCCCATTACCGCCACTTAAAATCCAATATACCGATTATGCTCAATGGCAACGAAATTGGCTGCAAGGCGATATTCTGAAAAAACAACTGGATTATTGGCAAACCCAGTTATCAGGTATTTCTCCACTTCACCGTTTTCCACTGGATAACCCACGACCAGAGAAACAGAGTTTTGAGGGGCGGCTTAATGAACAACGTATTTCAAAGGATTTGACACAAGAAATAAGAGTATTATGTCACCAACATGAAGTCACATTATTCATGTTTCTGGAGACAGCCTTTGCCGTATTGTTGAGTCGTTACAGTAATGAAAAAGATATTCTGGTCGGAACACCACTTGCAGGGAGAAGGCACCATGATATTGAGCCTCTGATTGGCTTTTTTGTTAACTCTCTGGTGATCAGAACGGATTTATCCGGCCAGCCCACTTTCAGTGAATTATTAAAGCAGAACAGTCGCACTATTCTGGATGCTTATGCACATCAAGATCTGCCATTTCAAATGCTGGTAGAAAAAATGAGTCCGGGACGAAACTTAAATTATAACCCGATATTCCAAATCGCTTTTACTCTGGAGAATACTCAGTGTGATACGGTACTGGCGCAGGATAATAATATTGAGTTTGAAGAACGTCTGCTTTTGAAAGTCCGATTTGATTTGGAAATTCATATTTATGAAGAAGAGGAGGGGGGATTATCCCTGTTATGGGTTTATGACAGCAGCTTGTTCAACAATATGACTATTGAAAGATTACTCGCCAATTATGAAACCTTGCTTGCTAATATTGTTAGTGTCATGAAGCCATGCATTGGTTCCGATCTGATATACAAGGAACCCTCTGTCCATGATATTCCTCTGTTAGCAGAAGCTGAAATACAGACTTTATTACATGAATGGAATGGCCCGCAGGATCATATCCAGCATGGCGGCTGTTTTCATGAACTATTTGAGCAACAAGCTGCGCGGTATCCTGAAAAAATAGCCGTTATTTTTGACGGCAATTCATTAAGTTATCAGGAACTAAATAAACAAGCTAACCAACTTGCTCACTACTTGATAGAACAAAAGATCAAACCAGAAACATTGGTCGCGCTCTGTATTCCTCGTTCAATACGCGCTGTAGTCGCGCTACTGGGGATTATTAAAGCCGGCGGAGCTTATTTGCCGTTAGATCCCAGCTATCCGAAATCCCGTCTTCAATATATGTTAGAACACAGCGAAGCTGAGTTCATTCTGACCGAAACAAATCTGATAGAAAAACTCCCAATCAGCCAACAGAAAGTCATCTGTTTGGATACTGAGACAATACAATCACAATTGCAGCACATGCCTGCGGACAATATCGCTGAACGCCCATTCCCACTAACGGAAAATAATCTGGCTTACGTTATTTATACCTCTGGTTCTACGGGTAAACCGAAAGGAGTTATG
Source organism: Photorhabdus laumondii subsp. laumondii (assembly GCF_003343245.1). Taxonomy (NCBI): domain Bacteria; kingdom Pseudomonadati; phylum Pseudomonadota; class Gammaproteobacteria; order Enterobacterales; family Morganellaceae; genus Photorhabdus; species Photorhabdus laumondii. The sequence goes on from NZ_CP024901.1 coordinate 1,023,772, forward strand.
TTGGAACATAAGGGGTGGGTAAATCTGGCACTTTCGCAGGCGGGTTTATTTGGTGTTGATTCATATAGCCGGGGATTGCAGTTCGCTTCCTGGAGCTTTGATGCCATGATCTTAGAAATATCGATGACACTGGCGTATGGAGCTGCACTTTATTTAATTTCAGAAACTCAACAGCATAGCCCTGAATATTTGGATGAGTTAGTTGATAAACATCAGATTACCCATGCTGTATTACCACCCGCTTTGCTGCCTTACCTAGACTTTAACAAATGGCGTTCCGTTTCAACCTTACTTTTAGCAGGGGAAGCGGTACCACCACAGATCGCCGTTCGTTGGTCACAGGGCAGAAAACTGTTCAACGTCTATGGCCCGACAGAGTGTACTGCTATTGTGACTTCGGGCTTATTAACGGATGACAAAATTACGATTGGGAAACCATTGCCTAATACCGTTATCCGTATTCTTGATCCATCAGGCAATTTAGTTCCTGTTGGTGTTGCCGGGGAATTATGTATTGGCGGCATCCAACTGGCACGCGGGTATTTGAATTCTCCTGAAACAAACGCAACGAAATTTATGACTGATTTGACGGGCAAATCCCAATCCCAACGTTTATACCGAACGGGAGATTTAGCCCGTTGGTTGCCTGATGGTAGTGTGGAATTTATTGACCGGATTGACTCTCAAGTCAAGATTAGAGGATTCAGGATTGAGTTGGGAGAAATCGAAACTGTACTGGTCGGGCATGATGCTTTAAGCAGTGCTGCGGTTATGACTTATGGGAACGATAAAAGATTGATTGCCTATGTTTGTCCAACCAAAGATTGGCTGGATAAAAAAGGGCTAAAATTTAATACCGACAACGTTTCTCAATCCTCCGATATTAAAGCTGAACTTTCTGAGCTACTTGAATCAGCACTGAAAAAACAATTACCAGAATACATGGTGCCAAGCCTTTATATTCCGCTAGAGCGAATGCCACTCACGTTAAATAACAAAGTGGGCAAAAAAGCGTTGCCTATTCCAAATGAAAATGATTTCCGCCAACAAGGTTATGTCGCGCCAAGAAATGAAGTAGAGAGAAAAATCAGTCAGTTATGGCAAGAAGTGTTGGGCGTTAGTCAAGTCGGCATTTATGACAACTTTTTTGTGCTGGGTGGTCACTCTCTTCAGGCAACCCGCCTTATCAGCTTAATACGCAATGATCTAAACATTGAAATACTGTTGAGCAGTGTCTTTGAGCATCCAACACTGGAGCGATTAGCACGAATCGCCACGATTCATCAGGTTAAAGAAAAAAGAAAGCATTTCCAGGCTGGACAAGAGACAACACAGAAACTATTGGAAGGTGATATATGAAAAATGCGGCACAAATTATCAATGAAGCTTTAAATCAAGGAATTACTCTGTTTGTTATTGATAACAAACTGAAATATAAAACCAGCCGAGACAGCATTCCTTCGGAACTGCTTAATGAATGGAAACAATATAAACAAGAATTGATTGATTTCCTGAAGCAAATCGATTCAGAAGAGGATTCGGACACTCACCGACTGCAAGGTATTCCGCGTTATGATCGTGCGGAACATTACCCACTTTCATTTGCTCAACAGCGTTTGTGGTTAATCGATCAACTCACCGAAGGCAGTCCGCAATATAACTGCACAGGTGATTTCAGGTTGAGAGAGTCGCTCAATCTCAACGCTTTTGAGGCGGCTATAGCAACATTACTTGAACGTCATGAATCGCTGCGTACTTATTTCAAAATTATTGATAATGAGCCCCGGCAGGTTATCGCGACTGCTTATGATTTGCCGATTACCATACATGATCTGTCCACACTTGCAGAATTTGAGCAGCAACAACAGGTTAAACAACTCGGTGAGCAAGAGTGGAAACAAGCTGTTAATCTCAGCACTGACCTGATGCTGCGTATTCGGTTGCTAAAATTAGCAGATGATGATTATTTCATTCTCTATACGATTCATCATATCGCTTGTGATGGCTGGTCGCTGGCAATCTTTATCAGTGAGCTGCTGACATTATATCGTGCTTATTGCCAAGGCGAGGGTAATCCTCTGCCACCATTACCCGTTCAATATACTGATTATTCACAATGGCAACGGGATTGGCTGCAAGGGGATATTCTGGAAAAACAACTGGATTACTGGCAAAACCAATTATCAGCTATTTCTCCTCTTCACCGTTTTCCATTGGATAATCCTCGACCAGAAAAACAAAATTTTGAAGGGAATGTTCATCCACAACGTATTTCAAAAGCGTTGACCCAAGAAATACGAGCACTGTGCGCCAAACATGAAGTGACGTTATTTATGTTTCTGGAAACGGCTTTTGCTGTGTTGTTGAGTCGTTACAGTAGTGAAAAGGATATTCTGGTTGGCATGCCGCTTGCCGGACGAAGACACCGTGACACTGAGCCTTTGATTGGATTTTTCGTCAATTCACTGGTGATCAGAACGGATTTATCCGGTCAGCCGACATTCAGTGAGTTATTAAAACAAAATAGTCGTACGATCCTGGATGCTTATGCACATCAAGACCTGCCTTTTGAGATGCTGGTGGAGAAAATCAGCCCAGAACGGAATTTAAATTATAATCCTATTTTCCAGATCATGTTTGCAGTACAGAATAATCAACGGGATACAACGCTGGAGCAGGATAGCATCGTGACATCTAAAGAACGTTCTCTGCTGACCACCCGATTTGATTTGGAAGTTCATATCTATGAAGAAGACGAAGGTGAGTTATCCATTGGATGGATCTCTGACACCAGCCTGTTCAGAAATGCGACCATTAACAGATTAATCGCCAATTACGAAATTTTGCTGACTAATATTGTTGATGTGATGAAGCATCATGCGGGTATCAGCGAGCCGTCCGTTCATGACCTTCCATTATTGGCGGATGCTGAACGGAATACCTTACTGCATGAATGGAGTGGGCCACAAATTCCTTATCCGACCGGGAAATGTTTCCATGAACTCTTCGAAGATCAGGTATCACAACACCCTGAAAAAAATGCACTGATTTTGGGCGATGACACCCTGAGTTATCAGTCATTAAATGAACAAGCTAACCAATTGGCTCACTATCTGCTCGAACAGGGGATCATACCGGGCACGTTGGTTGCATTTTGCATACCAAGGTCATTGCAAGCTGTTGTGGCATTATTGGGTATTCTTAAAGCAGGTGGCGCTTATGTACCGTTAGACCCCAGTTATCCGAAAGCCCGCCTTCAATATATGTTGGATCACAGTGAAGTCGAATTCATCCTGACCGAAACTCACCTGGTTGAAAAACTGCCAATCAGCCAGCAGAAAGTGATTTGTTTGGATACAGAGACGGTACAGTCTCAGCTACAACATATGCCTACAGATAATATTACTGAGCGTCCACTTCCGCTCACGGAAAATCATCTAGCTTATGTGATTTATACTTCCGGTTCTACCGGTAAACCGAAAGGGGTGATGCTGGAACATAGAGGGTGGGTTAATCTGGCATTCTCGCAAGCAGATTTATTTGGCATTGACTCACATTGCCGGGGGTTGCAGTTTGCCTCCTGGAGTTTTGATGCCATGATTTTAGAGATGTCGATGACATTGGCCTATGGCGCAACACTCTATTTGATTTCCGAAACCCAACGGCGTTCCCCTGAACTGTTGGATGAAGTGGTTGAAAAACATCAGATAACCCATGCGGTACTACCACCGGCACTGCTTCCTCATCTGAATTTTAATAAATGGCGTTCTGTCTCAACTTTGCTTTTGGCGGGTGAAGCAGTACCACCACAGATTGCTGTTCGTTGGTCACAGAATAGAAAACTGTTTAACGTATATGGCCCGACAGAATGTACATCCATTGTCACCACAGCTTTACTCACTGACGAGAAGATTACGATTGGAAAACCGTTGCCTAACGTTGTGATGCGTATTCTTGATCCGGAAGGTAATTTGGCTCCGATGGGCGTTATCGGGGAACTGTATATTGGCGGTATTCAGTTAGCACGTGGTTACCGAAACGCACCGGAAATCACAGCAAGGCAGTTTATCCGTGATCCATTCAGCCCACACTCAACGGATGGCGGGGAAAACAGGCTTTATCGAACGGGCGATTTAGTGCGTTGGACACCGAATGGTCAATTGGAATTTATCGGCCGTGTTGACTCTCAGGTTAAGATCCGTAGTCACCGCATAGAGTTGGGTGAAATCGAGACAGTTTTGTCCGGGCATGATGCTTTAAGTAGTGCTGTTGTGGTCGCTTATGGTCAAGATGAAGATAAAAAACTCATTGCGTATGTCTGCCCAAGTACAGAGTGGTTAGGTGAGAAAGCGGTTGAATTTAACGCAAGCAGCGTTGAGAACTGGACAGAAATTTTTGATGATCAGTACCGTCAAACCACAACGAAACCTACAACGAAACCTACAACGAATAGTACTCAAAAAGAGAGCACTCAGAAAGGTGATGTAGTTGCATCAGACAGTGATTTCGGCGGCTGGATGAACAGCTATACTGAACAGCCGATTGCCCTTGAGCAAATGGAGGAATGGTTAACAGGAATCATGCACAGGATTAAAGCCCTGCATCCTCATCGCTTACTGGAAATTGGTTGTGGTACCGGATTATTGTTGTATCGCTATGCTGAACAGTGCGAATCAGTGGTGGCGACCGATATTTCGGCTGAGGTTTTAAATCGGCATCAACATATTCTGCAACAACGTGGCTGGTCACATGTGCAGCTCAGAAGAGGCGATGCGCTCAACTTAGGAACATTGAGCGCTGATGAATTTGATACTGTCGTGATTAACTCGGTTATCCAATATTTCCCCAATGTTCAATATCTGGAAAAAGTACTTGAACAGTTAATACCGGCGGTGGAAGCGGGTGGGAAAATTTTGCTGGGAGATATCCGCAATTTAGATCTATTAACCGCCCATGCTACAGCAATAGAGCAAAGTCATCTTAACGGGCAGCGTATTCAGGTAGGGACGCTGGCGAACCGTGTTCAGCGGCGTTTACAACAAGAACCCGAGTTTTTACTCAGTCCAACTTATTTTGCCCAATTACCGGAGCGTTACCCCGAAATTGGTCGGGTTGATATTCTGGTTAAACGTGGCATCGGCGACAATGAAATGTTGCGTTATCGTTACGATGTCATATTGCACAAAAGAGGTGAAAAGACCAAATCTTGTAATGAATTGTTTTCAAATTGGCATCATTTCGATTCTTTTGACAGTCTGCGTAATTTGTTACAGATGGGCACCGAGGATATATTGGGTGTTTCAGGTATCCCCAACGCCAGAATTAAAGATGACCTCACTTTGGCAGAAGGGCTGCGTCACTGGTCAGCCAATCAGATGATAACGCCACCCGCAAATGTTGGCAGTTTCTCCCCACAGGCATTACAACAGGTTCAGGAATTCGAATCCTTATTGCAATACGCTGAACAATGTGGTTATCAATGCGGCATTACATGGTCACAACAGCAACCTGATTTGCTGGATGTGATTTTTAGTCGTGGAGAGTTACCGCCGGTACAAGCACGTGCTGACTATAATCAAACCCATTTAGCTAATTATCCGCAAATTTCGGCCATCAGTGGGGAACTGTCAGAATTACTCGAATCCGCACTGAAACAGCAACTGCCAGAATATATGGTGCCAAGTCTCTATATTCCACTGGAACGAATGCCACTCACATTAAATAACAAAGTGGATAAAAAAGCGTTACCGATCCCAAATGAAGATGATTTACGCCGACAAAACTATGTGGCACCAAGAAATGAAATAGAAATTAAGATTGGTCAGTTATGGAAGCGGTTATTGAATGTCAGCCAAGTAGGCATCTATGACAATTTCTTCACATTGGGTGGACATTCACTTCAAGCGACCCGCCTTATTAGTTCAATACGTAACGAATTAGAAATAGAAGTTCCGTTGAGAAGTGTTTTTGAACACCCGACACTTGAGCAGTTATCACAGGTGGTCACTATTCATCTTATCAAAGAAAAAAGAAAACATTTCCAGGCTGGGAAAGAAACAACGCAAGAACTATTGAAAGGTGATATATGAGAAATGCCGCGCGAATTATCAATGAATCTTTAGAGCAGGGAATTACTCTGTTCGTTACTGATAATCGTTTGCAATACGAGACTCGCCGCAGCAGTATTCCACCCGAGTTGCTCAGTGAATGGAAACAGCATAAACAGGAGTTGATTGATTTTCTGAACCAGCTTGATGCAGAAGAGCAAACTCAAACGCATCACTTTTTGCAAGATATTCAGCGTGATGGTAAAGCAGAACATTATCCGCTTTCATTTGCCCAACAACGACTATGGTTTATTGATCAACTGGATGGAGGTAGTCGCCAATATAACTGTATGGGGGATTTCAGGCTGCGGGAATCCATTAACATAGAGGCGTTTGAGGCAGCCGTTAAGGCATTACTTGAACGCCATGAAGTCCTGCGTACCCATTTTAAAATCATCAATAATGAACCGCGGCAATTTATTGCCGCGGATTATGATTTACCGATTACAGATCATGATTTATCTGCGTTGTCTGAAACTGAGAAAAACGATCAGGTAAAACAAATTAGTAAGGAAGAAGAAAATCTAATTTTCAACCTGAATACCGATTTGATGCTGCGCGTCCGGTTAATAAAATTGGCAGAAGATGATTATCTTATTATTTATACGATACATCATATCGCCTTCGATGGCTGGTCGATGGCAATATTTCTCCATGAATTTTTCACATTATACAAAGCTTATTGTCAGGGTAAGGCAAATCCGCTACCGCCGCTGAGAATTCAATATGCCGATTATGCCCAGTGGCAACAGAGTTGGTTGCAAGGTGATGTGCTGAAAAAACAACTGACATACTGGCAGAATCAGTTAGCTGGAATTTCACCCGTCCACCGTGTGCCGCTGGATAATCCACGTCCGGAAAAACAAAATATTGAAGGACGGCTTCATCTACAGCGTATTTCAGCACATCTTACCCAAGCAATTAGAGCATTATGCACCAAACATAACGTTACACTATTTATGTTCCTGGAAACGGCTTTTACCGTATTACTGAGCCGCTATAGCAATGAAAAAGATATTCTGGTTGGAACAGCTATTGCCGGCAGACAACATCCTGATATTGAACCTCTGATCGGTTTTTTTGTTAATTCATTGGTTATTAGAACAGATTTATCCGGTCAGCCGACGTTCAGTGAATTATTAAAACAGAACAGCCGTACCATCCTAGATGCTTATGAACATCAAGCTTTGCCGTTTGAGATGTTGGTGGAAAAGCTCAGCCCGGAACGAAGCTTAAATTATAATCCGGTATTTCAGATCATGTTTGCAGTACAGAATAACCAACGTGACGCAATACTGGGACAGGATGATATTATTGAACTCGGGGATAATTTACTCAGAACAACTCGGTTTGATTTGGAAATCCATGTTTTTGAAGAAGAACAGACAGACGAATTATCTATAGTATGGATTTCAAATACCAGTCTGTTCGATAGTAATACCATTGAAAGATTTATCGCCAATTACGCAACCTTGCTTTCTGGCATTGTTGAGGTAATGACAGATGACTCAGTCAATAAAGAGCCCTCCATTCATGAACTCCCATTATTGTCAGAAGCTGAAAAGCATATTTTACTGCATGAATTAAATGGGCCGCAGAACCATTATCCACAAGGGCGTTGCTTCCATGAGCTGTTTGAAGAACAGGTGGCACTGAATCCTGAAAAAACCGCGCTGGTTTTTGGTGAGGAAACCTTAAGTTATCAGGCGGTTAATGTTCAGGCCAATCAATTGGCGCATTACCTGATTGAGCAAGGTATCCAGCCAGATACCTTGGTTGCAATTTGCCTTCCCCGGTCGTTGCAAACAGTGATTGCACTGCTGGGCATCCTCAAAGCGGGTGGTGCTTATGTGCCTTTGGATGCCAGTTATCCGCAAGCACGCCTGCAATACATGCTGGAGCACAGCGGGGCTGAAGTTATCCTGACCGAAACACCGCTGGTTGATAAATTGCCTATCAGTCAGCAACGCGTTATCTGTCTGGATGCTGAAACGGTACATTTATATGTACAAAACCTGCCTACCGGCAATATCGTTCATCGTCCGGTGCCCCTGACAGAAAATCATCTGGCCTATGTCATTTATACCTCTGGCTCTACCGGCCGACCAAAAGGCGCGATGTTGGAGCACAAGGGGTGGGTGAATCTGGCGCAGGCACAAGCCGCGTTATTTGGTGCGGATGCTGATATTCGCGGGTTGCAGTTTGCTTCCTGGAGCTTCGACGCCGCAGTGTTGGAAATGGCAATGACCTTGGCCTATGGCGCTACATTGTATTTGATTGCAGAAACACATCGCCGCTCGCCTGAATGGTTGGATGAGATGGTTGAAAAGTACCACATTAGCCATGCCGTACTCCCGCCAGCGCTGTTGCCTCATTTGGATTTCAACAAGTGGCGCACAGTTTCAACCTTGTTGCTGGCAGGGGAAGCCGTGGCACCGCATATCGCCGCGCAGTGGTCGCAGGGCAGAAAGCTGTTTAACGTTTATGGCCCAACAGAGTGTACTTCGATTGTGACCTCTGCCTTATTAACAGCAAATAAGCGAGTGACGATTGGAAAACCGTTGCCGAATACCGTGATGCGAATCCTGAATGCCGACGGTAATCTGCTGCCTCTTGGCGCTGTCGGGGAACTGCATATTGGTGGCATGCAACTGGCGCGTGGCTACCGTAATGCACCGGATATCACGGAAAAACAGTTTATCCGAGATCCTTTCAGTACCAACCCGGCAGACCGACTTTACTGTACCGGTGATTTAGTACGCTGGACGCTGGAAGGTGAGTTGGAATTCATTGGCCGCCGGGATTCGCAGATCAAAATTCGCAGCCATCGCATTGAATTGGGGGAAATCGAGTCGGTGCTGGCGGGGCAGGAGATTTTAAGTAATGCTGCCGTGATCGTTGATGGTCATAACAGTGAAGAGAGGAAACTCATTGCTTATGTTTGCCCGAGTACCAATTGGCTGGCGGAGAAAGCAGCCGATTTTAATGCCGATTACATTGAAAGCTGGACAGAGATCTTTAATGGTCAGTATCGGCGGGAGATAACAGAAAATATTGTTACCGATACTACCGATGAGAGCGATAACAATAGTGATTTTTATGGTTGGATAAATACTTATACCGAACAGCCAATCGCATTGGACCAACTGGAAGAATGGCGAGTGGGTACCATGCGGCGGATTGAATCCCTGCATCCCAGCAGCTTATTGGAAATTGGTTGTGGATCGGGCTTATTGCTATATCGTTACGCTGGACGATGCGAATCAGTATTAGCCACGGATATTTCAGCGGAGGTATTGGCGCGTCACCAGAAGATTTTGCAACAGCGTGGCTGGTCGCACGTGGAGCTAAGAAGGGGAGATGCACTGAATTTGGGCACTATCACGCCTGATCAGTTCGATACCGTTGTGATTAATTCCGTTGTTCAATACTTCCCCAATATTCAGTATCTGGAAAAAGTCATTACCCAGTTATTACCCGCGGTTAAATCCGGGGGAAAAATTCTGCTAGGAGACATCCGTAATTTAGATTTGTTAACTGCACATGTAACAGCCATCGAGAAAAATCGCCTGAATGGGCAACGTATTTCGGTGGGTACGTTGGCAAACCGTATTCAACAGCGTCTACAGAAAGAAAAAGAGTTTTTATTGAGTCCAACCTATTTTGCACAATTGCCGACGCGTTACCCTGAAATTGGAAGAGTGGATATTTTGGTTAAACGTGGTGTTGGCGACAATGAAATGCTGCGTTATCGTTATGAAGTGATATTACACAAGTGCGATAAAAATGCGGAATTATGTTGCAATTTACCCCTAACTTGGTGCGATTTTAACTCTATTGAAGATCTTTATCATGTGTTGGAGACAGGGAAATTCGATACATTTGGTGTCTCTGGTATTCCTAATGCCCGTATCAAAGATGATTTTGATTTAGCGGAAGGTCTACGCCATTGGCCATCTAATCAGATTATTTTTCTACCAAAAGATGTCGGCGGTTTTTCTCCAGAAGCCGCAGAGCAAGTTTTGGCCCTCGAATCCTTACTTCAATATGCGGAACAGTGCGGCTACCAGTGTGAACTTACATGGTCACAGCAGCAGCTTGATTTACTGGATGTGATTTTCAGCCGTGGTGAATTACCTCAAGTACAGGCACGTTTAGGTTATAGCCAAACGCATTTAGCTAATTATCCGCAACTTCCTGCTATTAGTGGAGAACTCGCAGAGCTACTGGAATCCGCTTTGAAAAAACAACTGCCGGATTATATGGTGCCCAGTTTCTATATCCCATTGGAACGCATTCCACTGAATTTAAACAATAAAGTGGATAAAAAAGCGTTACCTATTCCGAATGAAAATGATTTACGTCGTCAGGCTTATATCGCACCGAGAGATGAAATCGAGGAAAAACTCTGTCAGTTATGGCAAGAACATCTAAAAATCAATCAAATTGGTATTTATGATAATTTCTTCTCACTCGGTGGTCATTCACTCTTGGCAGTTAAGATAACCGCTTCCATAAGAAATACGTTAACCAATAATTTCAATATGCATGAGCTGTTTGCAAATCCAACTATTGTTCAGATTGCAAGTGTGATTCGTCACAGTCATAAGCATGAAATATCTGCACCGAAGACAACACACAATATATCTGATCACAATGCATTTGATGGAAAAATGCCGATTTCTTATTGTCAGAAAATGTATTGGTATTTTGTGCAAGAAGCGTTGTTGGAGGACAGTTTCCACGTACCCATTACTTTGCTGATGGCAGGAGAATTGGATCGCAGTGCGTTGGAAAAAAGTTTAAATACCATCTTAGCGCGACATGAAAGTTTACGTTTTAAGTTTTATCAAGAAAATGGGCAAATTTTCATGCAGCCTGATAACAGTATGAAAATCAATCTTCAAGTTATCGAAGCGTTACCAAGAGGAATCGAGAGAGACCAAATTATTATTGAAATTAATAAACTCTGGCAAGAGAAATTAAGAACACCTTTTGATGTTTATAATGGTCCATTAATCAAGACATTTCTACTGCCTGTTTCGGAAACAATCACGGTATTATTGATTGATGTGCACCATATTATTTCCGATGGGTGGTCTGTCAATATCATTATGAATGAGTTTAAACAGTTATATACCGCTTATTCACAGGGGCAAGAAAACACATTGCCACCCGTTGCCATGCAATATTCTGGTTATGTTTATGACTTACAAGAAATCCATGTGACTGAAGTAGCTAAAAAACAAATTAAATTCTGGCAACAACAATTTGCTGATGTTAATTCAGAACGCGATTTTCCTGTTTCTTTCAGAAAGCATCTGGCTTCAAAATATCGATCTCATGCCCATCATATCAAAATACCTGATTCGCTGGATAAAGCTGTTTTACAATATTGTGAAACTCACAAAATCACACCTTATATGTTATTTATGGCTTTGTTCCACACTTGTCTTTTTATGTACTCCGGTGAATCACAACTTATTGTTACCTCACCAAAAGCTGACCGAACTCGCATCGAAAGCCATCAAACAATAGGGTTATTCTTGGGTGACTTGATAGTAAAATCCAATATTAATCAGGAAATGAGCCTACAAGAAATCATTAAGCAGGTTAGTCAGTCTATTCATCGCGCCATAGAGAATGCTAATATCCACATGTCTGTTGTGATTGACGTGGTGGGGGAAAAGGCGAGGGATAATATATTTAACGTTCTGTTTAACTATTTGGATGCACAAAATTTCTATGATTTTATCGACATGTCTAAAGATGAAAAATTATCATTGCCAAATCTTGAGGTGGAAGTGATAGATACCGAAATAATTCCTTTTGAATCACTTGGGATGAATTTCTTATACATGCCACAAAATATCAAGTGTGAACTCCATTACAATCCGGAACTGTATACAGAAGCAGTCATTGATAGGATGGCTATATATTATGAACGACTGTTAAACGTCATCGTATCCGGCCAAGAAAAAGAGAGTATCAGTCAGTTTTATGATTAAATTTTTCTGAGATATAAAGAGATTGGCCTCAGGGATGAGGCTAATCGTGACATCTGAATACGAATATGCCGCTGTATATATATACCCGTCATTCTTTACCATGAAGTTTGATTAAGATATCAGGTATTGGGATTAACGTATTATGCGATAGTAATTTTGAGATTTACTCCACAGGCTGCTGCATAGCGTTCAAGTGTTGCAATACTTGCTTTCATTGGGTTTTTTTCAACCTTAGCTACTGCCGGTGGAGTAATTCCTAGTCGTTCGGCTAACTGCGAACTATTAATACCTGCTTTCTGTTTCATGTTTTGAATGAGCTCGTAGAGTTCTTCTTCCTGTTTAGCAGCTTCATAAGCGGCCTGAGCTTTGGGGGATGAGAGGGCTTGCGCCTTCACTTCTGAAAATGGAATACCCTTAACTTTCATCTGTCATTTCCTCTAATCTTTGTAATGCCAGTTTGATTTCTGTCGGTGGAGTCTTCGGGGTTTTCTTTATAAATGTGCGAAGTATATAAATTCTTCTTCCCTTAGCATAAGCAAAAATTGTTCTGGTGATGTCTTTGTTGCCTACTACGGCGCTGAGCCTATGATTCAAGTTACGATATTTCAGTAGCAATCGTAGCGGTGAGTGTGACATCAAATTGATTTATCAGTTTATGATTATTAAATCTCTTTTGATTTATGTATCAAGATCTGTGATAGGATTTGGGATATTCCAATCAATATCAGGAGGTTGTATGAGTCAAAAAGCTAAATTGTTTATGGATGGGAAGCGTCAAGCGGTACGTTTGCCAGCAGCTTATCGGTTTGACTCTGATGAAGTTTTTATTCGAAAAGATCCTGAGACAGGAGATGTAATACTGTCCTGTAAGCCACACGATTGGGCTGGATTTTTTGCGGCATTGAAGGGAACAACTATTATTCCCGACGATTTTCTGAGTAAAGAAGCGCGGGGCCAGCAAGAACAATCTTGTGACCCATTCGAAGGATGGCAAGAATGAGCGCCGTAAAAATACGGCGCTATTATTTGAAAACAAAGAAATTATTTCAGCTTGGCAAAGCAGCGAGCGGCTGCATTGACAGTACGCTGAATATCTTCATCCGTGTGAGCAATAGACATAAAACCCGCTTCAAATGCAGAAGGCGCTAAATAAACCCCTTCATCAAGCATCAGGTGGAAGAAATGTTTAAAACGTTCAATATCGCAATTCATCACATCCTGATAGCAAGTGACGGTTTCTGCATCAGTAAAGAAAATGCCGAACATACCGCCGACATGGTTAACCACCAGAGGAATATTGGCTGCTTTTGCTGATTTCGTCAGGCCAGCAGCCAGATTATCTGTTAGCTCAGTCAAACGCTGATGTACACCGGGTTGAGACACTTCTTTCAGACAAGCAAGACCGGCAGCCATTGCAATCGGATTGCCGGATAAAGTTCCTGCCTGATAAACAGGGCCAATTGGCGCTAGTTTCTCCATCACTTCATAACGTCCACCGAAAGCGCCAACGGGCATACCGCCACCAATGATTTTGCCAAGGCAAGTTATATCGGGTTCGACATCGTAATAAGATTGTGCACCGGATAGAGCGACACGGAAACCGGTCATCACTTCATCAATAATCAACAGAGCACCGAACTCATCACACAGCGCACGCAGACCGGGGAGGAATTCTGGTTGTGGCGGTACGCAGTTCATATTACCCGCAACCGGTTCGACGATAATACAGGCGATCTCTTGTGGATATTGTTCAAACGCTTCTCGAACTGAACTCAAATCGTTATAGGTACAGGTTAGCGTATGTTTGACGAAATCAACCGGAACCCCCGGAGAGTTGGGTTGGCCGATGGTCAATGCGCCAGAACCGGCTTTCACCAGCAGGCAATCAGCGTGGCCGTGATAGCAACCTTCGAATTTGATGATCTTATCGCGATGGGTGTAACCACGGGCCAGACGGATAGCACTCATGGTCGCCTCTGTACCTGAGTTAACCATGCGTACCATATCCATCGATGGCACCAGTTCAGTCACCAATTGCGCCATTTCCACTTCAGCGGCGGTGGGCGCGCCAAAACTCAATCCTTGCTCCGCGGCTTTGATAACAGCATTACGGATAGCGCTGTGGTTATGTCCCAACACCATGGGTCCCCAGGAACCGACATAATCGATATAGGCTTTACCATCAACATCATAGAGATAAGCGCCATCAGCATGTTTGATAAACAGCGGAGTACCGCCAACACCATTAAATGCACGTACCGGAGAGTTGACGCCGCCGGGAATAAGTTGTTTTGCCTGAGAATAGAGGATGTCGGATTGGCTCATGAAAGGCTCCTGAATCTATTTTTAAGAGGGTTTGTCGTTTGCCCCTCGGATTATAATGCTCTTAGAACGATAATTCCGGGTTTATTCTTTACGTAATCAAGAAATGGTGAATCGACAACTTTTTTATTCGCAGCAAGTGAAGATGCATTCCTTAGCATTGGGCCGTGATCTGTCATAATAAAAATCCCGGTATGTGTGACATCCAATCCGGCAAGATGGGTATATATTCCTATATAATCGCCCGTTTTTAGGTTCTTAATAACCGCATCATTGATCTTATCACCCGGAATATATTTGATATCTCTTTTGGTAACACCTAGTCCGGGGATGTATTCGCTACCATCAGCCTTTTTATTCAGGCTTTTTGTGATTGCAATGTAAGAAGAACTTATTTCATCCGTTACATCTTTGGCATTTAATTTTTCTCTGGTTGACCAGTCTGTAAGGAAATGTTTTCTTTGCAAAAAGCGAATCTTTCCGTCGATATATCTTGTCTGGATGAGATTTTTTACAAAATCACTTTGGTCGTTGGATTTCCTTAGCGATTCGACATAATCAAGGAAAGTAAAGCAGTCTAGTCCGTTGAAGTCGATAACTAATTTTTCAGGTTCAGTAGGGGAGCCAATAAGTTTGTTTGCGGCATAAGGTGTGCCCAGGAATTGATAAGAGACGTCTTTTATTATTTCACCGGGATTCTCTTTGTTTCCCGGTTTTACCTGGTTTTCTATAATTTCATTAATTTTTTTCGAGGTATAGCTGTCAATATCGGCTTGTTTGCTATGAGCGGTACAACCTGTCAAGGTGACAGCAAGCATCAGTGGCAACATTTTTCGCATAGGAACTCCATAATGGTTACTTTGAAAAACATTCAATAAAGTAACTAATCATGATGATAAATCAATATTTTTTCTTTCTTAATTGTTAATTGATTAATGGAGGGTTTAACTACAAGACCCACGTTTGTCACTCAAGGTAGCCGCTATGGTAAACAAATGCGCGATAACTTTTTGGCGGTTCGTGTGTTATTGAAATGACAAAACTTGAACGAACTAATCAGGTATTGGATAATTCGAGTTATTAATGATCGGCAAATTTTTGTTCTCTTCTGAATATTTTTGTCGAGTTCCAGTCTGGAGTAAAAATGATGAGCGATGATATCGTATTACCTTTGCAGTTTACGGATGCCGCGGCTAACAAAGTGAAAATCTTGGTTTCGGATGAAGAAAACCCAAACTTGCGTTTACGGGTTTATATCACCGGTGGCGGATGCAGTGGCTTTCAGTATGGTTTTACCTTTGATGATCAAATAAATGAAGGTGATATGACCATTGAGAAACAGGGTGTGGAGTTGGTTGTTGATCCGATGAGCCTACAATATTTAGTTGGCGGTTGTGTTGATTATACCGAAGGTCTGGAAGGTTCACGTTTTATCGTCACCAACCCTAATGCGAAGACAACCTGTGGTTGTGGTTCTTCTTTCAGTATCTGATTTCAGGCGATTTCCCGCGATAGGTCTGTGAATATCATATGACCTGTTTGCGGGATATTTTTGTCATCCTTTAAATGTTTCTGATTGATCAGGAACCATTATCGTTCAATTGCTGGCATAGCTGTTCGGCTGCCAGAATGATGCGCGGTCCCGCGCGGTGAAACCAATCTTCATGTAATGTAATGACTTTGGCACGCAATTGTGGATGCCAGAAATTTTCAATTAATTTGACCTGTTCTTGCCCACCACTGATAACAATTATTTCAGGTTTCCTGATGAGTACTTGTTCACGACTGACTTGAGGCCAGGGAACAGGGCTGTTGGCAAAAATATTTCTGCCGCCACAGATTGAAAGCACTTCACTTTGCAGTGTCTGTCCTGAAGTAGTGAACAGAGGGTAAGTACCGAATTGTAAAAAGGCCGGTTTGGGGGTTGTAGTGGCATATTGTTGTTGCAAATTGGCAAATCGTTGGCGAAGTTCAGTCGCGGATTTTTTTGCTTGTTCTGGATGAGGACTATATTCAGCGAGTCGTTCTAAATCCTGCGCTATCTGTTCGGTGGTTGTGGGGTCGGAATAAAAGATTTTAATGCCGAAAGCAGCAAGTTGTTCCAGTGGACGTTGGGGATTACCACCACGCCATGCCAGAATCAGCTCAGGTTTAAGGGTAATAATGCGTTCCAGATTGATGCCTTGCCAGTTAGCGACTTGCTCAAGTTTACGGGCTTGAGGGGGATAATCAGAGTAGGCGCTGGCGGCAATCAGATTGTCACCTAGCCCGGCGGCATAGGCTAATTCTGTCGTTGACGGAGATAAACTGATTACCCGTAAGGGAGCAGCATACAGAGAATGGCTGAAACTGCTGAGAAACAGTAAAAGCGATAATCCAATTGAACCCGTGCTTTTTATCCATTTCATAGATGTACGCTCTTTAAAACATGAAATATATCGCCCGTAAACACGCCCGAAAATATTAATTAGGGCGTGTCGGTAATATATACCCTATGGATTTCAAGATGCATCGCGGCGGCAAGGGAGCGAATCCCCGGGAGCATAGAGAACTATGTGACCGGGGTGAGCGAGTGCAGCCAACAAAGAGGCAACTTGAAGGATAACGGGTATATTATTTATCTTTACTCAGCGTTGCCAGCATGGCGTTGACCATTAATGTAGATTGGCGAGCTGCCACGGCAAGAAATTCATCAAAACTGATATGAGATTCTTTATCTGCCACATCAGAGATAGCACGTACCACCACAAATGGCGTGTTATATTGATGGCAGACATGCCCTATTGCTGCGGCTTCCATTTCTACCGCCGTCACTTGTGGGAACGTCGCCCGGATACGCGCCAGAGGTTCTGCGCCGTTAATAAATGCATCACCACTGCAAATCAGCCCACGCACTGCGTTCAGATTCAGTGAATGAATACATTTTTCTGCCAGATCAATTAGCTGGTCATCCGCCACAAAAGCCGCAGGGCATTGCGCCATTTGACCGGGTTCATAACCGAAAGCGGTAACATCAGTGTCGTGATAGCGAACTTCACGGGATACCACGATATCACCGATTTGTAATTTCGGATCAAGGCCACCGGCAGATCCGGTATTAATAATCACATCAGGCTGACAATGTTCAAGCAGTAAAGTTGTACCAATTGCAGCAGAAACTTTACCAATACCAGATTTTAACAGTGCGATCTCCACGCCGTTGAGTTTACCGGTATAGATTTCGCAGCCACCTCGTGACAGTGTTTGGCGATCTTCAATTTGATTGCGCAGTAACGTCACTTCTTGTTCCATAGCACCTATCACGCCTACTTTCATGATGTCATACTCGCTGTTGATTAATTAATCATATAAAATCATTCCATGTTTGAGTTTAACATCTAATACGGAACAATCAGATAATCTGTGGTGTAAAACAGTGCTATCTCACAAGTTGGAGGGATAAATGTCCGGGATAGACTTTAGTCAGAAGCTTAACTATCAGCGTAAATACCGTCAGTATCATGTTGATCCTAATGATGAAGAGCAGGTTATTCGCCAATTTGAAAGCGATCGTGGGCGGATTATGAATTCAGCGGCTATTCGTCGTTTACAGCAAAAAACACAGGTTTTTCCGCTGGAAAATAATGCCGCTGTCCGCAGTCGCTTGACACATTCATTAGAAGTGCAACAGGTTGGGCGCTATATTTCGAAAACGATTATTAATGAATTGAAAACGCGTAATTTGCTGGCCGATTACGGGTTGGATAAACGGCTATTATCATTTGAAAGTTTGATTGAAATGGCTTGTTTAATGCACGATATTGGTAATCCACCATTTGGTCATTTTGGTGAAGCGGCAATTAAAGATTGGTTTGCCAAAAAGCTCGATCTTAATTTTTCCCTGGAAAATATTAAGCGGGAAGATCGATGTGAAATCTCCGCATTGCGTTTATGTGGTGATGTGAAAAAAGATCGCTTTCGTCGCCAGTTGCGTAAAGATTTATGTCAGTTTGAAGGGAATGCTCAGGCTATCCGTATGGTGCATAGCTTATTAAAACTCAATCTGACTTATGCCCAGCTTGGTTGTATTCTAAAATATACTTGCCCTGCTTTTCGTCTTGAAGAAATACCAAATCAATTTAATTATTTGATGAAAAAGCCAGGTTTTTATTGGTCGGAGGAGCATTTTGTTTGCGAATTACGTCGTGAGCTTAAAATGGGTGAGTTCTGTCGCTTCCCACTGACTTATATTATGGAAGCAGCAGATGATATCTCTTATTGCATTGCCGATTTGGATGATGCTGTTGAAAAAGCGATTTTCAGCGTCGATACACTGATGGGATATTTGGAACAGGAGTGGCAAGAAAATGGCGGTCATCGGGCCGGGGATCTATTCGACTTAACGGTCAGGAAGGCGTACAAGGGAACTCACGGTAACGAATTACGTCGAAGCCAGCAGGATCAGTTTTTTATGTATCTGCGGGTTTATATTACCGGCAAACTTGTTCCTTATACGGCTCGTCGTTTTATTGATCATTTGCCGGCTGTTTTTGAGGGCTCATTTAATCAAGCGCTACTTGAAGATAAGAGCGAGGAGCATCGGTTACTTAGGACATTGAAAAACATTGCTTGTAAGAGAGTGTTTAATCATCCAGAGATTGAAAAATTAGAGTTACAGGGGTACAGAATCATCAATGGACTATTGGATTTTTACTACCCATTATTGAAAATGCCCCGTCAGGATTTTGTGGAACTGAATCAGAACAATTTCCACAAAGATTATTTTATGGAAACCCGGCTGCTACACAAACTTTCCACCAAGCATCGTCTGGCTTATGGTGAAGCAGTAGAGAAAATTGTTGCCACTGATCAAGCTGAAAAAGACTTGCTCGAATTCTATTATCGCGCTCGTCTTATTCAGGATTACATCAGTGGCATGACAGATAATTATGTTTATGAGGAGTATCGCAAATTTATTGTGTGCACTTAATGTTCTAGAATGTTCTAGCCGCGACTCAATATCTTTTGGGCGGCGGTAAGGACATGATCAATTTCATCTGTCAGTTCCAACAATTCAGGTTCTATATCGGTTAATTGGACACCTTGTTGTAATTGTTGTTCAATTAATTGGCAGAGAGCTTTAAGTTGTGGCACGCCGCTATAACAGCAGCTACCGTGTAGTTTATGGATCTGCTGCTGGTAATTTTCCACCGTTTCCCCTGACAAAACTTTTTCTGTGATTGTTTTAATGGTTGGCAGTAAATCTACCAACATTTGCAACATATCTATAGCCAACGGTTCTTTTCCGGTGGCCTGTTGTAGTGCTAATGGCCAGTTAATATGTTGTGATTTTGGTGTTTTAACGTAGCGATCTAACACGACTCTCAGACGATGTTCATCGAGAGGTTTGGTCAGGAAATCCTCAAATGGAGAGTGTGTATCGCTCTTTGGTCGGCAGGTATAAGCTGTAACTGCAATGATCGGTGTACTGTAGTGTTGCGGTAGCTGGTGGATGTGGTTGGAAGTACAGATGCCATCCATACCTGGCATATGAATATCCATCAGAATAAGATCAAAATGGTGAGAGGCTGCTGACTGTAAAGCTTCTTCTCCACTGTTACATAGCACGGTTTTTTCCACGATTTCGTCTAGTAATGAACCTATTAGTTTGAGGTTAGCTGGATTATCGTCAACGGCCATGACTGTCATCGGTAAACGTGGGGGATGGATAAGCGTCTTTTGTGGTACAACTGAGCCGGTTAGAATGAAATCGTCTTTTCCTAGCCATAAATCAAAACGGAAAACAGAACCTTTTTTCGGCTCACTGGTAAAGCTGATATTTCCGCCCATTTCTTGGATTAGTTTCCGTGTAATGACCAGACCGAGGCCGGTACCGCCATAATGGCGGGAAATACTGGCATTTGCTTGATGAAAAGCCTGAAATAGATGAGGTTGCTGTTCAGGACTGATACCAATACCTGTATCGCTGACCGTAATCTCTAAATTGATTTTATGGTGTTTCTGTTGTAGCAGATTGATCTTTATCTCCACAGAACCTTGGTCGGTGAATTTAATCGCGTTACCGATAATATTGGTGAATATTTGCTGTAGGCGTGTAGGGTCGCCTACGACCAGATTCGGTATTTGGGGATCAACATGGTGAGTTAGCTGAATATTCTTACTTTTGGCGCTGAGTGTCAGTAATACCATGACCTCATCAATCGTATCTTGTAGAAGGAATGGAACGTTTTCCAATACCAATTTATCCGCTTCAAGCCGCGAAAAATCCAATATATCATTGATAATGTTCAGTAGATGATTAGCAGAGCGCTCGATAATATACAGATATTCAGTTTGCTGTATTGTTAAAGGTGTTTTCAGTGTTTGGCGGGTAAAGCCAATGACGCCATTAAGTGGTGTGCGTAATTCATGAGACATATTTGCCAGAAATTCCGTTTTTATTCTGGCCGCATCCTGCGCACGTTTTTTCGCTATTGCCAGTTCAACGTTCTGAATTTCGAATTGTTCCATTGTTTCCCGCAGATCTGACGTTGCTTGATCAATATCATTTTGCATCTCTTCTTTATAGCTGGAGAGCGATTTTGCCATTGCATTAATGCCATTTTTCAGCATATCTAATTCACCAAAATATTTCCCACTGACACGGCTGTTTAATTGCCCTTGGCGAATTCTATCGACAGTACTGACGATATCGCTGATAGGTTTTGTGATTTTACGAACCAAATGGTAGGCGAACAGCGATGCCCAGCCAAGGCAAATGAGTAAGAGTAATATAAAAATAACGATCTCTTTATATTGCTGTAAGTGAGCTGACCGTAAATCAAGATCAATGGCAATATAGCCAATCGGACGTAAAGATGGGGTGTCAGAATGCGGCTGATTTTGGGACAGATGGTGTTCTGAAATAATGGGCATACGTAAAATAATACTGTTTTTAACCTCCGTTTTTGTCAGGGTGGTTGGCAGAGGCATATCTGGCGAGATCTGTAGTTGCGCTGAATTGTATTTATAGTTTGAGATATCAAATAGCTGATTATCATCGTTAAAAATGGCAATCGCCCGAACTATCTCAGAATTTCTGCGATGAAGCCGGGTGATCAATGAATTGACGCTTTCACGGTTATGCAGGTTGATGCCAATTTCACTGGCGATCGACAGGGGTTCAATAATACTGATCCCGGATCGAACAATTTGGTTCTCCAGTTCACGATAGTGATAACAGAGAAATGAGATACTGAAAAACATGCCAACCAGTAAAATTGGCACTAGGATCAGGCTCATCATGCGGATGCGTAAGCTATATTTGGTCATAATCGTCCATTATGGGAAAATAAGAACTTAATAATTCATAGTCCGTAAGAATCATGGTGCAATTTTATTCCCCCAATCGTCGAACGGTAAATCGACATATCATCACAGTTACCGCTGATAATCTGGATGCCCAGGGGCAGGGCGTAGCTCGCCATCAGGGTAAAACTATTTTTGTCGCCGGGTTATTGCCCGGTGAACAGGCACAGGTACAACTAACGGAAGAGAAGCGACAGTTTGCAAAAGCAAAGTTGGTTAAGCGTTTATCTGACAGTCCATATCGTGTGAATCCCCGTTGTCCTCATTTTGGAGTATGTGGCGGTTGTCAGCAACAACATGTTGCACCGGATTTACAACGTGAAAGTAAAGCCAGCGTTCTCGAACACCTGATTAGGCGAGAAACTGGTGTAACGGTTTCTGCCAAACCGGTGATTCTTGGCCCTGAATATGGTTATCGGCGCCGGGCAAGGCTTGGTTTACATTATCAAATAAAACAGCGCCAACTGGTGATAGGATTTCGTCAAAATCAATCCAATGAATTAGTTGCTATAAAAGAGTGCCCGGTTTTGCGACCTGAATTGGAACAGTTATTACAGCCATTATCTCAGTGTCTGAATAGTTTGAAAGCGGTTAAACGGTTGGGGCATGTGGAGTTGGTGCTAGCAGATAATGGCCCATTGATGATATTGCGCCATCTTGATCCCTTGAAGCGGGAAGATAAAGAGAAACTAGGCACATTTTCCGTGCAACATAATGTCGCTGTCTATCTGGCGGCGGATGAAACTTCACTTGAATCACTGAATGAACTGCCGGAACCTTGGTATCAGGTAGATGGGCTGAAACTGGTTTTCAGTCCAAGAGATTTTATTCAGGTTAACGATCAGGTGAATCAACAAATGGTTGCTCAGGCGATAGAGTGGCTCGATTTGCAACCGAATGATAACGTGCTTGATCTATTCTGTGGAATGGGGAATTTTACCTTACCTATTGGTCGCATAGTGCAATCTGTAGTCGGAGTCGAAGGGGTTGCCACGTTGGTGGCTAATGGGCAATATAATGCCAAAATAAATAATTTGGATAACATATCTTTCTGCCATGAAAACCTGGAAGCTGACATACATCATCAACCTTGGGCTAAACTGGGGTTTAACAAGGTTTTATTAGATCCGGCGCGTGCTGGGGCGGTAGGAGTCATGTCACACATTGTTGAGCTGGTGCCAGAGAAAGTAGTCTACGTCTCTTGTAATCCAACAACATTGGCGCGGGACAGTAAGATTCTGCTTGAGGCTGGCTATCAAATTATCAGTGTGCGGATGCTGGATATGTTTCCGCATACAGGTCATCTGGAGTCAATGGCGCTATTTAGTCGTTAGATCGTGGTTGGGTAGAAGTTATGAAGTAGTCGGGAGAGATTATGGTTGCGGTAAGAAGTGCTCATTTAACCCCTGCGGGAGAGTTTGCAGTAAACAGGTGGATCGCGAGTTTAAATATAGCCAATCTTCAATTGGGTGAGAAATTAGCCGAAACCTGGCGTTATTGTCACGAAAAAGCGCAAAATCATCCTGATTCAGAACTTCTGTTATGGCGTGGTGTAGAGATGGTTGAGATCCTCTCCACGTTAAGTATGGATAGCGACAGTATGCGTGCGGCGTTACTGTTCCCGTTAATGGATGCCAAATTACTCGGTGATGAAACCGTTACCGAGGCGTTTGGCAGCGCGATTACCAATCTGGTGAAAGGTGTTATGGAAATGGATGCCATTCGCCAGTTAAAAGCCACTCATCACGATTCAATCTGCTCTGTACAGGTTGATAATGTTCGCCGGATGCTACTGGCAATGGTGGAAGATTTTCGTTGTGTCATTATCAAATTGGCAGAGCGGATTGCCCATTTGCGGGAAGTTAAAGAGGCGACTGAAGATGAGCGTGTACTGGCTGCGAAAGAGTGTTCCAACATTTATGCGCCGCTCGCTAACCGATTAGGTATTGGTCAACTTAAATGGGAACTTGAGGATTACTGCTTCCGTTATCTCCATCCTGATGAATATAAAAAAATTGCGAAATTACTGCATGAACGCCGAATTGATCGTGAGCAGTACATTGATTACTTTGTCAATACATTACGCAAGCATATGCTCAAGGAGGGCGTCACTACTGAAATATACGGGCGTCCTAAACATATCTACAGCATTTGGCGCAAAATGCAGAAAAAATCACTGGCATTTGATGAACTGTTTGATGTTCGGGCTGTGCGGATTGTGGTTGAACGTTTGCAAGATTGTTATGCGGCTTTGGGGATAGTACATACTCACTATCGTCATTTGCCCGATGAATTCGATGATTATGTTGCTAACCCGAAGCCGAATGGCTATCAATCCATTCATACTGTGGTACTTGGGCCGGGTGGTAAGACATTGGAAATCCAGATCCGTACTCGTCAGATGCATGAAGATGCAGAATTGGGAATAGCTGCCCACTGGAAATATAAAGAGGGGGCTGCGGCGGGTAGTCGTGTCGGATATGAAGGGCGCATTGCATGGCTACGTAAACTGATCGCATGGCAGGAAGAGATGGCTGATTCTGGTGAGATGCTGGATGAAGTTCGCAGTCAGGTGTTTGATGATCGGGTATATGTATTTACACCGAAAGGCGATGTTGTTGATCTCCCTACCGGTTCCACGCCGCTGGATTTTGCTTACCATATTCACAGTGATGTGGGGCATCGTTGTATTGGGGCGAAAATCAGTGGTCGCATTGTGCCATTCAGCTATCAATTGCAAATGGGCGATCAGATTGAAATCATCACACAGAAACACCCGAACCCAAGTCGTGATTGGTTAAATCCAAACTTGGGATATGTCACCACAAGCCGCGGTCGGGCGAAAATCCACAACTGGTTCCGCAAACAGGATCGGGATAAAAACATTATCGCCGGTCGTCAGATGCTGGATAACGAACTGGAGCACTTGGATATCAGCCTAAAAGAGGCGGAAAAGCTGCTGATTGCCCGTTATAACGTCCATACACTTGATGAAGTACTGGCGGGAATTGGGGTTGGTGATATCCGTATTAACCAGTTGGTCAATTTCTTACAAAGCAAACTTAAGAAAACCACCGCAGAGGATGCAGATCGGGAAGCGCTTCGCAATTTAGAGAGTAAATCACATCCACAGCGTAGTTCTGCTAAAGATGATGGGCGGATTGTGGTAGAAGGTGTGGGTAATTTGATGCATCACATTGCCCGTTGCTGCCAGCCCATTCCCGGCGATGAGATTGTCGGCTTTATCACTCGTGGCCGAGGGATCTCTATCCACTGGGTTGATTGTGAACAACTGGCCGAGTTGCAGGCAAATGCGCCGGAAAGGGTGGTGGATGCGGTTTGGGGAGAGAGCTATTCCAGTGGTTACTCACTGATTGTGCGTGTTGTTGCGAATGATCGCAGTGGATTATTGCGTGATATCACCACGATTCTGGCGAATGAGAAGGTGAACGTGCTTGGGGTGAGTAGCCGCAGCGATGTAAAACAGCAGATTGCTACCATCGATATGAATATTGAGATTTATAACCTGCAAGTACTGGGGCGGATTTTGGCGAAAATCAATCAGTTACCGGATGTTATTGAAGCTAAACGTCTTCATGGCAACTGATCGCGGGAAAATTTGGATACTGTGACTGGGGTGAGCGAGTGCAGCCAACAAAGAGGCAACTTGAAAGATGACGGGTATAAAACGGTTACTGGGGATTATGGCACAGTTGCGCCATCCTCAGCAGGGATGTCCTTGGGACAAAGAGCAGACATTCAAAACGATTGCACCTTATACGCTAGAAGAGACTTATGAAGTCATTGATGCCATTGAGCGCGGTGATTTTTCTGATCTGAAAGAAGAGCTGGGTGATCTGTTATTTCAGGTAGTGTTCTATGCTGAAATGGGCAAAGAGCAACAGTTGTTTGATTTTGATGATATCTGTAATGCGATTAGCGATAAGCTGGAACGCCGCCATCCACATATTTTCGGTCAGCAGCAGGATATCAGCAGTGATGTGGCTATCAGTGGTTGGGAAAAACGTAAGGCGCAGGAAAGAGCGCAAAAAGATCTACATTCGGTCCTTGATGACATTCCGGCAAGTCTGCCGGCATTGATGAAAGCGTATAAAATACAGAAACGTTGTGCTGCGGTTGGTTTTGACTGGGATACTTTGGGGCCGGTGTTAGACAAAGTTTATGAAGAGATCGACGAAGTGATGGATGAGGCTCATCAGGCGGTGGTTGATCAACAGCATTTGGAGGAAGAGATTGGTGATTTATTGTTTGCTGTTGTGAACTTATCCCGTCATCTTGGATACAAGCCGGAAATTGCATTGCAAAAAGCATGTAATAAGTTTGAGAACCGATTTAGAGAAATAGAAAAGCTGATTTTGAAGCAAGGTCACACCTTGGAAGCGGCGACATTGGAAGAAATGGAAAAAATGTGGCAACAGGTTAAGAAGCAATAACCGCAAAGCTGAGATTTTCAATTGCTTACAGTAGGGCGATTTTTCTTAAATAAACTAACCTGATGAATTTAAATAATAATTAGGGGAGTTTCTTGGCTAAAGTATGGTGGAAAATACCTTATTTGCGTTCAGATTATTTGTGGCAAATTTAAGGTTCGGGTATACTGCTTTCCCGTCCTAGTTATATCCATCATCTTTAAACCTAAACTTTCAGGTTCAGCATGAAAACTAATTATATTTTTGTGACCGGCGGGGTCGTATCCTCTCTGGGTAAAGGCATTGCCGCAGCCTCTTTGGCGGCTATACTCGAAGCCCGTGGACTCAATGTCACGATTATGAAACTGGACCCGTACATCAATGTCGATCCAGGTACGATGAGCCCAATCCAACATGGGGAGGTCTTCGTTACCGAAGACGGCGCTGAAACTGATCTCGATTTAGGTCACTATGAGCGTTTCATCCGCACTAAAATGACTCGTCGCAATAACTTCACTACGGGGCGAGTTTATTCCGAAGTTTTGCGTAAAGAGCGCCGTGGTGACTATCTGGGGGCGACGGTTCAAGTTATTCCTCACATCACCAATGAAATTAAAGATCGCATCATCAGTGGTGGAGAAGGTCATGACGTGGTGCTGGTGGAAGTCGGTGGTACTGTCGGTGATATCGAATCGCTGCCATTCCTTGAAGCTATTCGTCAAATGGCGGTAGAAGTTGGCCGTGAACACACTTTATATTTGCATTTGACACTGGTGCCTTATCTGGCAGCGGCTGGCGAAGTTAAAACTAAGCCGACTCAGCACTCGGTAAAAGAACTGCTCTCTATCGGTATTCAACCGGATATTCTGATTTGTCGTTCAGATCGCGTTATCCCTGCTAACGAACGTGCAAAAATTGCCCTTTTCTGTAATGTGCCAGAAAAAGCGGTTATCTCCCTAAAAGATGTTGATTCCATTTATAAAATCCCAGGGCTATTGAAATCTCAAGGCTTAGATGATTATATTTGTAAACGATTCAGCCTTGATTGCCCGGAAGCAAATTTATCCGAATGGGAGCAGGTCATTTACGAAGAAGCGAATCCTTCCGGTGAAGTCACTATTGGGATGGTGGGTAAATACGTTGAACTGCCTGATGCGTACAAATCCGTGATTGAGGCATTGAAGCACGGTGGGTTGAAAAATCGCTTGACGGTTAACATCAAACTGCTTGATTCCCAGGATGTTGAAACTCGTGGCGTTGAATTATTGAAGGGACTGGATGCGATTCTGGTTCCTGGTGGTTTCGGTGGCCGCGGTGTGGAAGGCAAAATCATGACAGCCCGTTATGCGCGTGAGAACAACATTCCTTATCTGGGAATCTGTCTCGGCATGCAGGTAGCATTGATTGAGTTTTCTCGTCATGTTGCGGGCTTGGAAAAAGCCAGCTCAACAGAATTTGAACCTGATTGCCGGTTGCCGGTTGTTGGTCTGATCACCGAATGGCGTGATGAAGACGGTAATTTAGAAGTGCGTAGCGAAGAGAGTGATCTTGGTGGAACGATGCGTGTGGGCGGGCAGCCATGCCACCTGACAAAAGATAGCTTGGTGCGCACTTTGTATGGAGCAGATACGATTGTTGAGCGTCATCGGCATCGTTATGAAGTGAATAATTTACTACTGAAACGTATTGAAGATGCGGGTCTGCGGGTAGCGGGTCGTTCAGTAGACAATAAATTAGTCGAAATTATTGAGATCCCTGACCATCCTTGGTTCGTGGCTTGTCAGTTCCACCCAGAATTTACTTCCACTCCTCGTGATGGCCATCCGTTGTTTACTGGTTTTGTTAAAGCCGCCGGTAAATACCAGAAAGGCCAGCTCAAATAAGATGTGCAGTGAGTGACGGTATGAAGTGTTTCCGTCACTCACCTGAAATGTAACTTGTACTGAGGAAAACCTAATGTCCAAAATCGTTAAAGTGATCGGTCGTGAAATCATTGACTCCCGTGGTAACCCAACTGTAGAAGCAGAAGTGCATCTGGAAGGGGGCTTTGTGGGTTTAGCGGCTGCACCCTCTGGTGCATCTACCGGTTCTCGCGAAGCGTTGGAACTGCGTGACGGTGACAAATCCCGTTTTATGGGTAAAGGTGTATTGAAAGCTGTTGATGCAGTAAATGGCCCGATTGCACAGGCAGTTATCGGCCAGGATGCGAAAGATCAGGCTAACATCGACAAAATCATGATCGACCTGGATGGTACTGAAAATAAATCTCAATTCGGTGCTAATGCGATTCTGGCGGTTTCTCTGGCTAATGCGAAAGCCGCAGCAGCAGCGAAAGGTATGCCGTTGTACGAGCACATTGCTGAATTGAATGGCACTCCGGGTAAATTCTCTATGCCGTTGCCGATGATGAACATCATCAATGGTGGTGAGCACGCGGATAACAACGTTGATATCCAGGAATTTATGATTCAACCGATTGGAGCAAAAACGCTGAAAGAGGCGGTTCGTATCGGTTCTGAAGTTTTCCATAACTTGGCTAAAGTTCTGAAAGCAAAAGGCATGAGTACTGCGGTTGGTGACGAAGGTGGTTATGCGCCTAACTTGGAATCTAACGCTGCTGCGCTGGCTGCTATTAAAGAAGCGGTAGAACAAGCAGGCTATGTTCTGGGCAAAGATGTCACTTTGGCTATGGATTGTGCTGCTTCTGAATTCTACAACCCAGAAACCGGTAATTACGAACTGAAAGGTGAAGGTAAAACTTTCACTTCTCAAGAGTTCACTCATTACCTCGAAGATTTGACCAGAAAATATCCGATTGTTTCTATTGAAGATGGCTTGAATGAATCTGACTGGGAAGGCTTCGCTTACCAGACAAAAGTGCTGGGCGAAAAAATCCAGTTGGTTGGTGATGACCTGTTTGTTACCAATACTAAGATCCTGAAAGAAGGTATTGAGAAAGGCATTGCTAACTCCATTTTGATTAAATTCAACCAGATTGGTTCTCTCACTGAAACACTGGCAGCGATTAAAATGGCAAAAGACGCAGGTTACACGGCGGTAATTTCTCATCGTTCTGGTGAAACTGAAGATGCGACTATTGCTGATCTGGCAGTAGGTACCGCGGCAGGTCAAATCAAAACCGGTTCTATGAGTCGCTCTGATCGCGTTGCTAAATACAATCAGTTGATCCGTATTGAAGAAGCTTTGGGTAACCGCGCTCCTTTCTATGGCCTGAAAGAAGTAAAAGGTCAGGCTTAATAGGTAATTAATTAAGTATTAGAATTAAACAGGAGGGGTAAAACCCTCCTTCATACAGGTAATAGCCTGATAACTTCTACAACGTCAATTTTTGAGTTTTCCTGAGGCAGTCGGTCGGTGCAGCCATGCTTTCACATATGAAACTTTTCGCCGATGGCTTAATAGCGAGAATCCCCCCTTTAATGTTGCTGAGAAGATTTACCTTGATATAACGGATTTTAGTTAGCTGTCTCAACAACAGTTCGGACATATCCATACTTGGCAACTAGAGCCTTGTATTGGTGTGACAGAATTACCCGGTAAGCTGAGAGCTAAATGATGTCCGATGGTCGGACTCAGAGCCTCGACTGCAAGGTCAAAAAGAAAAAAACATTTAAACAAGACGAAGATCTATTTTTTAATAGAAAAGACACGCTAACCTTTAGTCAGAACTCAGAACTCAGAACTCAGAACTCAGCTTTTTTATGGCAATTATACTTTTGCTTGATATCAGACATATTTATTTCATAACCGGGGTCGCAAGAGAAAAAGATATTTAACGTACGTGAAATTATAAAGATCGCCTTATTTTCCATTCGTTATATTGGCCACTCTTTATAGAACTTCCCCGATCTAAAAATTAATGGATTTTTGCGGTCATCCTTATACGTACGATCCATCTTGGAAAAGGATATTGATGAAAATGAATCAGCGAGAAACTAACGTAAGCATATTGGCAGGGAATTCACGAGTTTATCTCAATAAGGATAGCGAGATAGTTGTCGAGGCTCAGTTGAAAGCCTTTGAGGCTGCTCTGATGTTCGCCAAACGAAGCCAAGATGAATGTGGTCAATTACCGAGGATATCCGTGGCGTTCGATCATCATGGGATATTCCGCCTCCAGTTCCTGATAAATAATCTCACTAATTCTCAAAAACGGAACCCTCGTCTGAGTCATCTCCACGCCTCGATCAGGAATATCTTCTTGCCCGTAGCAGAAAAATATCAGATTCCGCTCAGTGAGATACGTGTTATTCACGAAGATTCAGCCAGGCAGCACCTTGTCCACATCCTAGCCTCTGGAGAAATACCCGAAATCATCACACGGCGGATGGTGTCCAAAAACCTCGCTGACGGCAAACCACCGACATCAGATGCTGCTTACGAAGAGCCGACTCAGAAACTCACCTGTGCAGCAATTACGAAGGAGTATTTTGAGAAAGCTGCCGGTGATCACAAAGGCTCAGATACTATTCTGGAGGTGTTCTTTGAGGATTGCGCTTGGTCGAGAGCTTTGGCCTATGTGCGTGGGCTGCAACTCAGTCATATGCTCGGTGTTTCAACCGCCATTCGTCTTAATCTTGTTAATGAAGAGGGGGAGGTGAGTCAAGGTGATGTAATTACTGCCTAGCAGATATATACCCGTTATCTTTCAGGTTGCCTCTTTGTTGGCTGCATTCACTCTGGTTACATAGTTCTCTATGCTCCCGGGGATTCGTTTCCTTGCCGCCGCGATGCATCTTGAAATCCATAGGGTATAGATATAGTCAAGATAATAAAAAAATAATTTCATCTTCGTTTGTTAGTGGGGAAAATAAATTATGTACAACTTAACCCGGCCGATATATTTGGATAACAATGCTACAACGCCATTAGATCCCGACGTGCTTCAAACTATGATGCCCTATTTTACCAGCGCTTATGGAAATGCTGCCAGTAATCACCATGCATTTGGGTGGAAAGCTATGGAAGCTGTTGATAATGCAAGAAAATTGATATCAACATCGATAAATGCGACGAGTCATTCCGATATTATATTCACGTCGGGTTCTACCGAATCGAACAATCTTGCAATCGCGGGCCTTCAACATCGGGGCAAAAGGGGGCATGTCATCACATCGACAATTGAGCATAAGGCTGTCCTTGATTGTTGTAGTAGGCTCGAAGCAATGGGAACGGAGGTGACCTATTTACCGCCGCAAAGCGACGGCATCGTATCCCCAGATTTAATATCTCGTGCAATAAGAGATGATACCTATCTCGTTTCGATTATGGCCGCCAACAACGAGATTGGTTCAATACAAAAAATTGAAGAGATAGGCGCGATCTGTAAGGAACATGACATTCCTCTTCATACCGACGCCACGCAAGCGCTCGGCAAAATAAAATTTGATGTACAGCGCATGAATATCAGCCTTGCCTCATTTTCTGCGCACAAAATATATGGACCAAAGGGGGTCGGTGCACTTTATATCGATTCACGTAATAAGAATATAACACTCGCTCCTCTCATCGTTGGTGGGGGACATGAGCGAGGCTTACGCTCTGGAACTCTTAACGTCCCGGGGATAGTAGGCTTCGGGCGGGCCGTCGAACTGTCGGTTAAAAACTTGCCTGATGAGTCGATGAGGTTACGTTATTTACGGGATTTGCTTCGTTCGTATATTATCGAGAATGTGGCTGACGTTCGGATAAACGGTCATCTTACCGAATGCCTTCCCGGTCTGTTAAATGTCTCCTTCAACGGTTTGGATGCTGATTCGCTTTTGCTGGAGCTTTCCGAAGTTGCGTTGTCCTCTGGGTCTGCATGCACATCCGCTAACAGGGCACCGTCACATGTACTGAAGGCAATCGGCGTCAGTGATACACAGGCTCAAGCCAGTGTGCGCTTCGGGTTAGGAAGATTTAATAATGAAGACGAGATACGCTATGTTTGTCTCCGTCTGGAAAAAGCGGTGAATAAACTGAGGTCGATGGTGCCAAAGCCATTCGGCGTCCTGTAATAATTAAGATGGAGTTTGACTTATGCGAACAATGTCGGCACTTTTTCTCCTGTTCGGAACCCTGTTCACTGCGGGGGGATATGGTGCCACCTTTCTTATTTCCGCGTATTTTCGCTCACAAGGGGGGAGTGACATTGACACTGGGACGACCCTTAGCGTGGCCTTGGTCGGCACTTTGATTGGCGTTCCTTTGGTTGGATGGTTTGCCGGGCAACTGGAAGCATCACGCCTTGCAGCCCTCGCGGCGCTGGCGATGTCTTGTGGTTATTTTCTTTTAGGGGGTTTCAGCGGTGAACTGAGTTACATCCCGCGTATCGCAGCATTTTTGATTGGACTCGGTTGGGGAATGTTCTATATCAGTGGGCCTATGGCGTTGTCAGAGCGTGTCACTGATGCTGACAGGGGCCACTGGTTTACCCGTTTCAGCGCGTTTCAAATGGCTGGAATTTGCGGCAGTCCCATCCTCCTCGCCGCCGCGGTTGAACAGGCAGGAGTGCCCATACAAACAACGTTTCTCTTTGTTGGCGTCATTGGCATCCTCGCCTCACTACTTCTGGCGACCTTTGGGATCAGGGAACCGCATGGTCAACGGGAGTTATCACTGAGACCTTGGGTGAGAAAAATAACCAAGATTGCTGCCAGCAGTGCGATCCGTCCTATTGTGATGGTAGGTCTGGGAGGCTGCGTATTCTCTGGAATGATGTCGTTCCAAAGTTCGTTGGTTGAAGGGACTCAAGCAAATGCAAGTACATTCTTTGCTGTACATGCAGCGACTGTGGTTGTGTCGCGGCTTTTGTTAGCCCGGCGTTTATCGATGATGCCCCGTATCCCATTGGTCATCGCGCTGATGTTATTCTTAATCATGGGCATTCTGGCCCTGTTAGGCATACCAGTTAACCCCATGTTCCAGGTTTTGGCGGCCATGTTAACGGGAATAGGCTATGGATTGGTGTATCCCGTTATTCAAACATGGGCAGTAAACGATTCTGCGCTTGAGAATCGTCACGCTGCCCTCACTTGGTTCGTTGTCGCCTACTTTGTGGGGATATTTGGATTTCCTGCAATAGGTGGATGGATATTAGTGGGTGCGGGCAAGACCTTGTTTATCCTCACTCTAGCTGCAATAGCTTCTCTTGAACTTGGGGTGGCGTTATTGGGAGGGAGATGGTTTTGCCGCATTAAGGATAGGTTAACGGCACAGAATGAAGCACGTTAACAGTCATTCAGCCAGTCGATAATTATCGACTGGCTGATTTGCCGTTGCACAAGTCATTTTTCGATGGACATAAAGTATTTAATGGGTGTTATTCCTCGTAATTGAAGCGCTTTTTTAGGGCATTCATTAATGTATTTAATGCAGCTTCCAACATTTCCCAAAATAACTAAACTTTTTAAATATTCGAGTATTCATAAAAGAACATTTATTAACGATTAAAATTCATTTATGACTTTTAATCGTTAGATATAATATTTTCTTATTCGGAGAATATTTGGCTGTACTTAGCGGGATTTAACGTTTTAGTACAGTTATTTTTTAGTATTCCGCACCAGTGCGGACTCAGGGGAAAAGCTGTAACAATATATACCCTATGGATTTCAAGATACATCGCGACGGCAAGGGAGCGAATCCCCGGGAGCATAGATAACTATGTGACCGGGGTGAGCGAGTGCAGCCAACAAAGAGGCAACTTGAAAGATAACGGGTATAAAAATATAAATTTGAAGAAAGTATGAATATAGCACCTTGAATAACCAAACTGAAAGGAGAATAAGGAATGATTGTAAAAAACGACTGGCACCCGGCTGATATTATTGCAGGGCTTAAAAAACGGGGAACGTCGTTAGCTGCTGTTTCAAGGGATGCGGGGCTTGCATCATCCACTTTATCAAATGCTTTGCATCGTCCGTGGCCTAAAGGTGAGAAACTCATTGCTACCGCTCTAAATTGTGAGCCTTTTGAAATATGGCCAAGCAGATATTCAAAATGAAATAAAATAAACTTCTCGAAAAAAAGTCAATGAGAAGAGATTAAGTATCTGAAACTTTTCTAGTGTTTTGTGGAAAGTTTCAGGTATGATTAAAATGGAGTGATTAACTCCTTGCCTTGATGTTTGTCATAATTAATTTTTCTGTATAAATTATTTAATCTTTTGTACTGTGCTGACATTCCTCTCTATATTTCTGTTGATTTCGCGGATCGCCAGATAGGCGTAATATTACAAAAGCGGGTAAACCAAAAATTTTTTTGGAAGTGGGTAGGATTCTGCTTGGCAGAACCCTAATGGAACAGTGACGGAGTGGTTCATTGTTATGCTAGAGTTATATAGGGATTCGGGTTAATAAATCGGGTAGGAGCATAGTTATCATACCCCTTACCTCTGCAATATTCTTTTAACTGGCTTAATGAATTTATCCCTATTTTTTGGTAAATAAATTGTAACCTACTTTGTACCGTTCTATAGGTAATACCTAATTTTCTCGCTATGTCTTTAGCGCTTAGCGATTGCAATGCAAAAAATACTATATCGAACTCTCTGTCGGTAAATAAATCAGTTGGTTTGCCAAAAGTTAATGACTCTGGATGAATGTTATTTTCAAAATGATACATGGAGTAAATTTCAAGTTTTTTGCCGTGTCCAACAATGCCAATGCATTCTCCATCCTTCATTAGCGGTGTAACATTGGTCAGAAATGGTTGGATCATTTTTTGTTTCCCACCATAAGTCAAGGTGTTTAATACTGGAATGGTTTTTTGACTCGTCATTACAACATCACAACTCGCTTGTATAATATTTTCAAACTCAGACCACGGTGCTGGACACTCACCATCAAGCCTCCCTTCTATGCTAAAACCCTTAGGAAGACCGCTGTAATAAAGCATAGTATCATTGGCATAGACGAATCGATGTTCCCTGTCTTTTATAGCCCAAAAATCGTTGCTGTTTTCCATATATGATATAAAGGCGTCAAAGCTTTTTGAATGAACATCCAAATCTTTGTTTACAGAGAAACTCATCGTGTTATCTTTCATAATTTCACCTATCATAATTGAACTGTAAAACTGTGATAACCTCCATGTGAGGTATCCCGTAAAATCACCCTTCGCGCTGCTGAGTGAGTTTTGGCCGGAGCATAAGGTTCTGCTTGGCAGAACCCTAATGGCATAGTGATAATAACGATGTGGTTCATTGTTATGCCAGAGGTATAAAGGGATTAGGGTTAATAAATCGGGTAGGAGCGTAGTTATCATATCCCTTACCCCTGCAATATTCTTTTAACTGGCTTAATGAATTTATCCCTATTTTCTGGTAAATGACATGTAGCCTGCTTTGTACCGTTCTATAGGTAATACTTAATTTTCTGGCAATATCTTTAGCGCTTAATGATTGCAAAGCAAAAAATACTATATCGAATTCTCTATCTGTAAAAATCTCAGTTGGGTTGCCAAATGATAATGATTCAGGATGCCTGTTGTTTTCAAAATGATACATGGAATAAATTTCAAGTTTTCTACCGTGCCCCACAACCCCAATACATTCTCCATCCTTCATTAGTGGTGTAACATCGACCAAAAATGGTTGGATTATTTTTTCTCTCCCGCCGTAAGTGAAGGTGTTTAATACCGGAATGGTCTTTTGAGTCGTCATTACATTGCCATCACTAGCATGTACAATATCTTCAAGCTCAGACCACGGAGCTGGACACTCACTAACAAGCCTCCCTTCTATGCTAAAACCCTTAGGAAGACCGCTGTAATAAAGCATAATATCATTGGCATAGACGAATCGATGTTCGTTGTCTTTTATAGCCCAAAAATCGTTGCTGTTTTCCATATATGATATAAAGGCGTCAAAGCTTTTTGAATGAACATCCAAATCTTTGTTTACAGAGAAACTCATCGTGTTATCTTTCATAATTTCACCTATATGATTAAATGGTAAAACTGGAATAACTTCTATGTAAGGTTATCACTTTTACGACACAATGGATAATTATGTTTATCAGTTTCAAAAGGGGACTCTCTTTGGTGTGGACGATTTTACAAAGGAGCAGTTTCCTGTAATCATCTTCAATATGCTAATATTCTATATTGTGTGAAATTTTTATTAGTAATTATGTTTTTAATGAATAATTGCAATATGAAATATGCTGGATGGAGTGTGAGAGAAACAAGGTGTAAGGTTCTGCCAAGCAGAACCCTAATAGCATAGTGACGATAACGGTGTGGTTCATTGTTATACTAGAGGTATATAGGGATTCGTGTTAATAAATCGGGTAGGAGCGTAGTTATCATACCCCTTACCCCTGCAATATTCTTTTAACTGGCTTAATGAATTTATCCCTATTTTCTGATAAATGATATGTAGCCTGCTTTGTACCGTTCTATAGGTAATACTTAATTTTCTGGCAATATCTTTAGCGCTTAGCGATTGTAATGCAAAAAATACTATATCGAACTCTCTATCAGTAAATAAATCAGTTGGTTTGCCAAAAGTTAATGAGTCAGGCTGAATGTTGTTTTCAAAATGATACATGGAATAAATTTCAAGTTTTTTACCGTGACCAACAACCCCAATGCATTTCCCATCCTTCATTAGGGGGGTAACATTGAGCATAAATGGTTGGATCATTTTTTGTTTCCCACCATAAGTCAAGGTGTTTAATACTGGAATGGTTTTTTGACTCGTCATTACAACATCACAACTAGCTTGTATAATATTTTCAAACTCAGACCACGGTGCTGGACACTCACCATCAAGCCTCCCTTCTATATTAAAACCTTTAGGAAGGCCGCTGTAATAAATCATTGTATCATTGGCATAGATGAATCGATGTTCGTTGTCTTTTATAGCCCAAATATCATTGCTGTTTTCCATATATGATATAAAGGCGTCAAAGCTTTTTGAATGAACATCCAGATCCTTGTTTACAGAGAAACTCATCGTATTATCTTTCATAATTTCACCTATATGATTAAATTGTAAAAACTCCCATGTAAAATTATCACTTTTACAACACAATGGATAATTATATTTATGAGTTTTGGGCACCTATTTGGTGCGGATGATTTTACAGAGGAGCAGTTTCTATAATTACCTTCAATATGCTAATATTCTATATTGTGTAAAATTTTTATTAGTAATTATGTTCTTAATGAATAATTGCAATGTGCTGGATGGAATGTGAGAGAAACAAGGCTTAAGGTTCTGCCAAGCAGAACCCTAATAGCATAGTGATGATAACGGTGTGGTTCATTGTTATGCCAGAGGTATATAGGGATTAGGGTTAATAAATCGGGTAGGAGCGTAGTTATCATATCCCTTACCCCTGCAATATTCTTTTAACTGGCTTAATGAATTTATCCCTATTTTCTGATAAATGATATGTAGCCTGCTTTGTACCGTTCTATAGGTAATACTTAATTTTCTGGCAATATCTTTAGCGCTTAGCGATTGTAATGCAAAAAATACTATATCGAACTCTCTATCAGTAAATAAATCAGTTGGTTTGCCAAAAGTTAATGAATCAGGGTGAATGTTGTTTTCAAAATGGTACATGGAATAAATTTCAAGTTTTTTACCGTGCCCAACAATGCCAATGCATTTCCCATCCTTCATTAGCGGTGTAATATCGACCAGGAATGGTTGGATTATTTTTTCTCTCCCACCATAAATGAAGGTATTTAGTACCGGAATGGTTTTTTGACTCGTCATTACGTTTTTATCATTAGCTTGTATAACATCTACAAAATCAACCCACGGTCCTGGACATTCAATATCAAGTCTTCCTTCTATATTGAACCCCTTTGGGAGACCACTGTAATAAAGTGTAGCATCATTAGCATACACGAATCGAGATTCGCTATCTTTTATGATCCAAAAATCGTTGCTGTTTTCCATATATGATATGAAAGCATCAAAGCTTTTTGAATGAACATCCAGATCTTTATTTACAGAGAAACTCATAGTGTTATCTTTCATAATTTCACCTATATGATTAAACGGTAAAACTGGAATAATCTCCATGTAAGGT
Organism: Photorhabdus laumondii subsp. laumondii; assembly: GCF_003343245.1. Classification (NCBI taxonomy): domain Bacteria; kingdom Pseudomonadati; phylum Pseudomonadota; class Gammaproteobacteria; order Enterobacterales; family Morganellaceae; genus Photorhabdus; species Photorhabdus laumondii. The sequence continues at coordinate 1,062,039 of NZ_CP024901.1, forward strand.
TATCACTTTTGCGACACAATGGATAATTATATTTATGAGTTTTTGGGCACCTATTTGGTGCGGATGATTTTACAGAGGAGCAGTTTCCTGTAATCACCTTCAATATGCTAATATTCTATATTGTGTAAAATTTTTATTAGTAATTATGTTTTTAATGAGTAATTGCAATATGAAATATGCTGGATGGAATGTGAGAGAAACAAGGCTTAAGGTTCTGCCAAGCAGAACCCTAATAGCATAGTGATGATAATGGTGTGGTTCATTGTTATGCCAGAGGTATATAGGGATTAGGGTTAATAAATCGGGTAGGAGCATAATTATCGTACCCCTTATCTCTGCAATATTCCTTTAACTGGCTTAATGAATTTATCCCTATTTTTTGATAAATAAATTGTAACCTGCTTTGTACTGTTCTATAGGTAATACTTAATTTTCTCGCTATATCTTTAGCACTGAGTGATTGCAACGCAAAAAATACTATATCGAACTCTCTGTCGGTAAATAAATCAGTTGGTGTGCCAAAAGTTAATGAGTCAGGGTGCCTGTTGTTTTCAAAATGGTACATGGAATAAATTTCAAGTTTTTTACCGTGTCCTACAACGCCAATACATTTTCCATCCTTTATTAGCGGTGTAAGATCAGCTAGAAACGGCTGGATCATTTTTTCTTTCCCTCCATAAATGAAGGTGTTTAGTACCGGGATGGTTTTTTGACTCGTCATTACGTTTTTATCGTTAGCTTGTATAATATCTGCAACCTCAGACCACGGAGCTGGACATTCACTATCAAGCCTCCCTTCTATGTTAAAACCCTTAGGAAGATCGCTGTAATAGAGTGCAACATCATTAGCATAGACGAATCGAGATTCACTATCTTTTATAATCCAAAGATCGTTGCTGTTTTCCATGTATGATATAAAAGCATCAAAGCTTTTTGAATGAACATCCAGATCTTTGTTTACAGAGAAACTCATCGTTTTATCTTTCATAATTTCACCTATCATGATTAAACTGTAAAACTGTGATAACTTCCATGTGAGGTATCCCACATAACTGCTTTTTGCGCTGTTAAGCGCGTTTTGGTTGGAGCATAAGGTTCTGTTAGACAGAACCCTAATGGCATATACCCGTCATCTTTCAAGTTGCTTCTTTGTTGGCTGCACTCCCTCACCCCGGTCACATAGTTATCTATGCTCCCGGGGATTCGCTCCCTTGCCGTCGCGATGCATCTTGAAATCCATAGGGTATAGTGATAATAACGATGTGGTTCATTGTTATGCCAGAGGTATATAGGGATTCGTGTTAATAAATCGGGTAGGAGCATAATTATCGTACCCCTTATCTCTGCAATATTCCTTTAACTGGCTTAATGAATTTATCCCTATTTTTTGATAAATAAATTGTAACTTGCTTTGTACCGTTCTATAGGTAATACTTAATTTTCTCACTATATCTTTAGCACTGAGTGATTGCAACGCAAAAAATACTATATCGAACTCTCTATCTGTAAAAATCTCAGTTGGATTGCCAAATGATAATGATTCAGGAGGTTTATTAATTTCCATATGATACATTGAAAAAATTTCTAGCTTTTTAGCTCTGCCTACTACGCCAATCGACTCTCCATCTTTTATCAAAGGCGTGACGTCCGCCATAAATGGTTGAATAATTTTATCCCTACCGCCATACATAAATGTAATCAAAGTAGGAATGACTTTTTTTTCCTCCATCACTCTACGATCATTAGATTGAATAATATCAGCAATCTCAGACCAATAAACCGGGCATTCACTATCCAGTTTACCTTCAACATTAAACCCTTTGGGTAGTCCGCTATGATGAAGTCCGTAATCATTCATATAGATAAATCTCGATTCCTTATCTTTTATATACCAGAACTCATTACAGTTTTCCATATACGATATGAAGGCATCAAAGCTTTTTGAATGAACATCCAGATCTTTATTTACAGAGAAACTCATCGTGTTATCTTTCATAATTTCACCTATCATGATTGAACTGTAAAACCGTGATAACGTTCATGTGAGGTATCCCACAAAACTGCTTTTCGCTTTGTTAAGCGAGTTTCGGTCGGCGCATAGGATTCTGTTTAGACAGAATCCTAATGGTATAGTAACGACAGCAATGCTGTGCATTGTTATGCCAGAGGTATATAGGGATTAGGGTTAATAAATCGGGTAGGAGCATAGTTATCATACCCCTTACCCCTGCAATATTCTTTTAACTGGCTTAATGAATTTATCCCTATTTTTTGGTAAATAAATTGTAACCTACTTTGTACTGTTCTATAGGTAATACCTAATTTTCTAGCTATGTCTTTAGCGCTTAATGACTGCAAAGCAAAAAATACTATATCGAACTCTCTGTCGGTAAATAAATCAGTTGGTTTGCCAACAGTTAATGACTCGGGATGAATGTTGTTTTCAAAATGATACATGGAATAAATTTGAAGTTTTTTACCGTGCGACACAATCCCAATGCATTCTCCATCCTTCATTAGCGGTGTAACATTGACCAGAAATGGTTGGATTATTTTTTCTTTTCCGACATAAGTGAAGGTGTGTAGTACCGGAATGGTCTTTTGACTCGTCATTACATTGTTATCGTTAGCTTGTATAATATTTTCAAACTCAGACCACGGTGCTGGACATTCACCATCAAGCCTCCCTTCTATGTTAAAATCCTTAGGAAGACCGCTGTAATGAATCATAGTATCATTGGCATAGATGAATCGATGTTCCTTGTCTTTTATTACCCAAACATCATTGCTGTTTTCCATGTATGAGATGAAAGTGTCAAAGCTTTTTGAATAAACATCCAGATCTTTATTTACAGAGAAACTCATAGTGTCATCTTTCATAATTTCACCTATCATGATTGAACTGTAAAACTGTGATAACCTCCATGTGAGGTATCCCGTAAAATCCCCCTTCGCGTTGCTGAGCGAGTTTTGGGCGGAGCATAAGGTTCTGCTTGGCAGAACCCTAATGACATAGTAATGACAGTGATGTTACGCATTGTTATACCAGAGGTATATAGGGATTAGGGTTAATAAATCGGGTAGGAGCGTAGTTATCATATCCCTTACCCCTGCAATATTCTTTTAACTGGCTTAATGAATTTATCCCTATTTTTTGATAAATGATATGTAGCCTGCTTTGTACCGTTCTATAGGTAATACTTAATTTTCTGGCAATATCTTTAGCGCTTAGCGATTGCAACGCAAAAAATACTATATCGAACTCTCTATCAGTAAATAAATCAGTTGGTTTGCCAAAAGTTAATGACTCTGGATGAATGTTATTTTCAAAATGATACATGGAGTAAATTTCAAGTTTTTTGCCGTGTCCAACAATGCCAATGCATGTCCCATCCTTCATTAGCGGTGTAATATCGACCATGAATGGCTGGATTATTTTTTGTCTCCCGCCATAAGTGAAAGTGTTTAGTACCGGAATGGTTTTTTGACTCGTCATTACGTTTTTATCATTAGCTTGTATAACATCTTCAAACTCAGCCCACGGTGCTGGACATTCACTATCAAGCTTGCCTTCTATGTTAAAACCCTTAGGGAGGCCGCTGTAATAAAGCATAATATCATTCGCATAGACGAATCGAGATTCGTTGTCTTTTATGATCCAAAAGTCGTTGCTGTTTTCCATGTATGAAATGAAGGCGTCAAAGCTTTTTGAATGAACATCCAGATCTTTATTTACAGAGAAACTCATAATTTTATCTTTCATAATTTCACCTATCATGATTAAACTGTAAAACTGTAAAACTGTAAAACTGTAAAACTGTAAAACTGTAAAACTGTAAAACTGTAAAACTGTAAAACTGTAAAACTGTAAAACTGTAAAACTGTAAAACTGTAAAACTGTAAAACTGTAAAACTGTAAAACTGTAAAAACTTCGATGTAAGGTTATCACTTTTACGACGCAATGAGTAATTATGTTTTTAATGAAGAATTACAATATGGAATGTGAAAAAATTCGCTGTTCATGTAATTGGTTTAATTAAGTGTGAAAATCTGACGTGTGTATTGATTTTCGCTCTTGTTTATAACCGAGCAGTAAAATAATTTTATAGCTCGTGGTCCTATTCTCTTAGGTTAAATAATGTGGATGATCGCTTTTAGTGCCATTTGAAAGATAACGGGTATAGACAGCATTAATCTAATAACAGAAGTAAAAGCATTTAACAGGGTTAACCCGATTAGCTGCGAAAAAAGGAATAAAAAAGTTTATTTAATTACATTAAAAATGATTAAAGGAATGAGGGGTGTTTTAAAATCATTAGCATACCTGTTACCCTCTTTAGTTTTAAATCTAAAAATATAAGAAGGAAAAACTAAGTGTCAGTTTAATGAAAACGGTTAAATTAAATATTATTCAGGAAACGAAAAAGACCATTGGGCTTTAAAAAGCGGTTAAAACTTTGTACGATTAAAACCAGAAATTTAAATAGTGGCTTTTAATAACAGTTTAAAACCTACCATCATAAAGCTATCAGTGAAAAATGAAAAAAATGGCCTTGTTAATGTTTAAATACCCGTTAAGCCTATAACCTTTCTGGTAAGTTAATTCGCCAGATTTTTAACCATCGTTGATGCTAAAACACCCTCTCGTTTTTTTAACTGCTTTTGTGCCCAAAAAAGCTGCATAAAACGTAATGATTTCCTATAACTATAAAGGTGTAATAATGTGATGTAACAACGAGAATTTGTATAATATACCGTCTTTTATGATTTAATTGATTAGTTATTGCGCTTTAGATCTCAAAATTTAAAGAATGGCATTTGATTCCCAGAGAAGACTCCTTATATTCACACGCCTTGTATTTTTTTAACAATTGTAGCAATGGTGGATCAGATATCACCGGCGCTAATGGAGTCACCATGGATGTTTCTGAATCTTTAACCACAGCTATAAGGCCAAATTTTTCGAATAAAAAAGGCTTAATTATTCTGGCTGCTGATATTGCGCTACTACTTATTCTACTTAATACGTTACCGTTTGGTGAAAAAGCTAATGCAGGTTTAGCACTAATGATATTTGTTGGTGTGCTGTGGCTTACTGAAGCTATTCACGTCACGATTACTGCATTATGTATTCCAATTCTGGCAGTTGGTATGGGGTTAATGAATACGGGAGATGCGCTGAAATCTTTTGCTAATCCCATTATCTTCCTGTTTTTTGGTGGCTTTGCTCTGGCAACGGCCCTTCACATCCAAGGATTGGACAGACTGATAGCTAACCGTCTGTTGATGATTGCCCGTGGACGTTTATCTGTAGCGGTGATGTTGTTGTTTGGTGTGACGGCTGGCCTTTCCATGTGGATCAGTAACACAGCGACTGCCGCGATGATGCTGCCATTAGTATTGGGTATTTTGTCTAATCTGGATGCACGTTCTGAGCGCCATACGTTTGTATTTGTGCTGTTGGGTGTGGCTTATAGTGCAAGTATCGGTGGCTTAGGTACTTTGGTGGGGAGCCCACCAAACGCGATTGCAGCGGCGCAATTGGGTATCGATTTCTTCAATTGGATGAAGTTTGGGGTTCCGTTGGTGGTTATTCTGCTGCCAATGATGGTGGGTGTTATGTATCTGATGCTGCGCCCGAATTTGAATCATAAATTCGACATGAAGCTAGAAAAACTGGATTGGACTGGCAAACGTCTGATGACCATGCTGATCTTCTTATTAACCGTATTTTGCTGGATCTTTAGCACGGTTATCAGCTCTGCCTTAGGAGGTGTGAAAGATCTGGATACTATTATTGCTGTCAGTGCTGCTGTTCTGATTGGTATAACGGGGGTAGCGAGTTGGTCGCAGATTCAAAATAATACCGAGTGGGGGGTGTTGATACTGTTTGGTGGTGGTCTGACTTTAAGCGCTATTTTGAAAAACTCAGGTGCTAGTGAAATCATGGCGAATGGTATGGCCGCGACTTTTGGCGCAAGCCACTGGTTTGTGATTATTGTTGCGGTAGCTGCGTTTATTATCTTCCTGACTGAATTTACCAGTAATACAGCCAGTGCAGCATTGCTAGTACCGATATTCGCAACCGTTGCGGAAGCGTTGGGGATGCCGATAATGACGCTGACACTTATTATCGGATTTGGGGCATCCTGTGCTTTTATGTTGCCGGTTGCCACACCACCTAATGCGATTGTTTTCAGCTCCGGTCATATTAAACAGACTGAAATGGTCAGAGTGGGTATAGTGCTGAATATTGCCTGTATCGCGATCATCTCTCTGTTTGCTTGGTTATTCTGGTTGTAACTGAAAATTTACTCATGTCCCTCTGGACACAATAACTATTCAATATCCCCATCAAATGTACGGTGGGGAAATAAAGCCAGAGGGGGAAGATTCATAGAGAAGGATTTGCCGAGCGCGTCAGCTAGCAATCTAATATTGTCAATGTAAGACCGATGACCAATCCGACGAATAGCACGGCCATTGCTGAGCTTGAACCTCCTGCGACTAACCCGATAGTGGCTAATGGCACTAAGCACAAAATCCCCAGATTATTGAATGTTTCTGCAAAGGCCAGAACCATACCTTTGTTAGGGCCTGCTCGTGTTGCCAAAACGACGGTACTTGCAGGCGCTCCAACGCCCAGCGCGGCACCCCAGAATATTAAACATCCTAGAGAACCTAGGAGCGTAAGCGGAACCAGCATAAAAACTGAGATCACACCAGTCAGTAGCAAACTGACCAAAACTAAAATCACTTCTTCTCGATCGCAAAGCTTACGAAGCCAACCAACGGACAGATTACCTAACCCTAAGCCAACACCAAAGGTTGCAACAGTCAGACCGATTTCAGTGGGGCCAAATCCGTACCGTTGACGTAAGACTTCTCCAGACAAAAGAAAAGCAGAGACGCCGGTGCCATTCCACGCCCCTTTTGCAATGATCGGCCTGACAACCGACCATTGCCGAAACCAGACTAAGCGCTGGTTTGTTGGCTGTAGAGGCGCAGTTTTTGATGGCAGGCAGTAGATCCCGATGATGAATGTAACGACACTGCCAAGTGAGCTAAATAAAAACGGCGCTTGCCAATTTATTAAATCTGTCAATATCCCGGCTAAAGCTGGACCGAATGCAATGCCAAAAGTCATACCGAGCATAACGATACCCATCGCTCCGGCTTGGCGATTATAGGGAATGATATCGGCGATCAAGGCAAATACGGTGGGTATGATTACCGCTGATGCTATACCGCCAAAAATTCGCAGCGTGATTGCGATATTAAGAGTGGGGGCAAGAGTGATAGCGAGGCCATCTGCGGCGAAAAACAGCAGAGAAATCATAAGTAATCTGCTTCTGTTAATACGATCTGAAAAATACCCAAATATAGGTGCTGCCAGAGCGTAAGAAAATGCATAGCTGGATACCAGCCAGGATGCTCCGATCGCCGTTGTCCCGAAGGCGACTGCAAGAGGGGTAAGCATGGATGACAACATGAATTCGGTTGCGCCAACGAAGAATACAGTGACTGAAAGGATAAATAAAAACGTGTATTTTGTGCTTTGTTCCAGAGTGGATGAATATTGTGCTTTTTTGTTCATAAGATCGATTTAACTCCATATGTATACCCTATGGATTTCAAGATGCATCGCGACGGCAAGGGAACGAATCCCCGGGAGCATAGGTAACTATGTGACCGGGGTGAGTAAGTGCAGCCAACAAAGAGGCAACTTGAAAGATGACGGGTATAGATAGATGTTCGTATATTTTTTGCGGTAAAACGTGATGAGTCAGTGACGTAGAAAAGCTATTGTGAAATACATATAAGGGGGCAGGCCAGATTAGGCAGATGTGAAAGTATTAAATATTACAAAGGAAAAAGGGGAAGCGCATTAGTAATATCCGTAATAAAGAAAGCGAGCATAGAATTAATTTATCGGATTAGGTATGCCGGATATAAGAACGGAGTTTATCCCTTATGTACATTCTTTTAGCTACAGGAAACCTGATAAAAGTCTTCCCCACATTCGGGTTAGATGCTTTGGTTAAGCTTGTATTTTGCAAGAGTAGATATACAGTAAAAGTGTATATCCAAGGAGGTAATATCATGCAAGTAGCAAAATGGGGTAACAGCCTTGCCATACGTCTGCCAGCTAGCTTAGTTGAAATTCTGGAATTGCGTGAAGGTGATGATATTGAGATTGTAGTGGATGATCCGCGTACCTTCGCAGTATGCAAGAAGCCTGGATCTGAGGTGTTGTTGGAGCGTCTTCGAACATTCCGCGGTAAGTTGCCGACAGATTTCAAGTTCAGTAGAGATGAAGCGAATGGTAGGGGTTAAGTCTTGCGGTTTCATCGACATCAGTGTGCAGGTACTCAATGAAGTGGCGCACGTGTGTGTGCGTAAACTTAAGATGAGTTGGGAAGAGATAGCGGAGTTCCTCGATATTGTACGTAGTTTTTGCAAAATCGTGCCTCTTACGGTTGAAGTTCATGACCGAGCTAGGCTTATTGCAGAGCGTTATCGCTTGTCATTCTACGATTCTTGTATTGTGGCGGCTGCGGTCATTGCAGGTTGTCGGACGCTCTATAGTGAAGACATGAATCACGGGCAGATGTTGGAGGACAGCTTGGTTATTAAAAATCCATTCTCATATGTTTGACGATTTGGTGAGCCAGAGAGGGATCGGGGTTCACCTGCTGATTTAACCTGACAGACACCGATATAAAGGTATCTGTCAGCTCAAATCTGTGTTATGACCTTGATTTATTGTGCTAAGAATATCTACAAAGCGTTATTATCATCATACGACCGACTAATTTCCTGAACAGCAAATTCTTTAACGGATTGAACTTTGATCGGACCTTTGGGACCATATTTGTAGAGATCACCAGCCAGGCTATTGTCTAAAAACATCGCATAGGACATTCTATCGCGCTGTCCATTACGTTCTGTGCGAACAACGCCATGTATATTGGCCCGAACATTTTTCGTTAAATTTTCTGTCAGCACTTCTATCGAGCTACCAAAGTTAATTATCAGGTGACCAGGAACAGGATCAATAGCCAAAAGCTCATCATCTATATAAGCTAATAGTCCACGTTCAGTTGCTCTTAGGATTGTTATCCATCCTATATCCCGATGAAATTTAGATCCCCGGGTAGCTTTCTCTGATCGGTAGTGATTAAACCCTAGCATCTGATGCCCTCGTCCTTCCGAAAGACCACCTGTGACTAATTCCCAGTCACTACGAGGAATACCAACATGATTTAACACTGAGCGCAATATACATGTACCCATGTGTGCCATATGATGACCCAGTGTCGCGACCTCGGTTGGAATTAAGTTCCAGTGCGCTCGTTCGATATAGAGATTTTCCCATTGATCATGTTTTCTGTCGAAATAACCTTCGAAACCGTTGGAAAAAGTACATGATTTGAATCCCGTATAGGGACGCAGATCACCTTCTGTAACAGGTTCAAAGAAGTGGTATGCAAGTCGATCTCCGTATTCAAAATCTATATGGGGTGGAACTTCCAGGAGAAAAAAACCGTGTCGGATAGCTCGATCAAAGTCATCTTCATCAGTAAAAACAAGTTTGTCTCCTTCCAGGCGGGATCGAACCATGTTTGCCGATTTATAAGTTTCTGCGGCAGTTATTTCAGATGGCATTAATGGTAGTTTAATTGGAGCTCGCATTGTTGATGAGGTTTTCATGATTATGGCCCTTAAATAAAGTAGTAAAAAGACTTTCTATGCTCTCGACTTTTGGATTAAATTCATAAATTATTTCACCAGCTTTCTTTTTTGGAAATTTAGGAATAGCTTTACAGGTGTCAGAGCACCATTTTTGCCATATCGATAGAAATATTGATCCACTCTTGGTCTAATATAGATGCCAAAATTAAATCGACCTTCACTCAATATTAACAGTTTCTTAAAAAAAAGATGATATTATAATTATTTTTCATAGCTATATAAGTGACAATTTCGTCACATATGCATTTACATAATTAATGTCTGTTATCTATATAGTTAATATATGGCATAGAAAGAATTGAAATGCAAATGACTACAATGAAAAATACGATATGTTTTTTATGGAAAAAATGTTATCACAAAAATCTTTAAAATCATTATCTTATATTATGGTAATTTATTGATGAAATGTTTACGGAATTTTTATTTGTTCTGTTGTGATTATTTATTTTGATTAAGATAATAAATGATTTGTTTTATTTAAATTATTGTTTGGTAATATCTATTTTATATTTGTGTATATAAATTGAGCGTTATTTTTTGAATTTAAACTCTGTGGGAGATTAATCTGCTTGTCTATTTTGATAGGAAAATTTATATTATCATTATGTTTTTAGTGTTAATTAATTGAATGTTTTCAGTTTTATGTTTTTTTATCATAATCATCCTGTACAAAATAAATGACGGGTATTTTCATTCTGTTATAAATTGAATTGCTACTGAAATTATTCCCAATTTTATGATGATGAACCTTCATAATCGACCTGTAATGGGCAACTTAAAGAAGGGGGGATAAGAGTATTAATAATATAATTTTGTTAAAAAATTCTTTGAAGCTTATTTCAAGGATTAGAATTTTTTCATGTTTATTAAGAATGGACGTATTGACTGATATCTTTGCCGAATCGACTATTAATGAAAAGTGTGTAGAAAAACCTGTTTACCTTATCCTGTTCTCCCGGTTTTATAGAGAGAAGTTTATTGGAAACAGGTTGTTAGAAAATAAATTTAACATGTCAGGCGCTTTCAATAGAGAAGTGATCGATAAAACATCATTATTATCATCGTATACCCGCTCAAGTTCCTGAGTAGCAAATGCGGTTGTCCCGAAGGCGAGTGCAAGAGGGGTAATCATGGATAACAACATGAATTCGGTTGTGCCAACGAGAATACGGTGACTGAAAGGATAATAAAAACGTGTATTTTGTTCATCAAGAATTCTTTAATAAATGACAGAATTTTACATGATGATCACCGTATTGAATACATGACCGAAAAAATAATAACAATAAATTCAAATGATTATGTCAAATGAATCTATTGGAAAGCATACCAAGTTTGATACAGATTTTATCACAAAAAGCAACAAATAATTTACAGTCTTTTCAATGGGTTATATTTTTAGTTGTGATGGTGCCCACAAATATATTAACTATCACATGGCTAAATTAAAAAAACTGTTATTATTAGGATGCTGAATTAAATTTTAATCCAGTTTATTTGTCAAAAAAATCCTAGAGGAGGATAAAATGAATGTGATAACAGCACAAGCATTTAGGCCACTAACTAATGATGAAACATTGAATTATGATAATGGTTTAATGAATTCATCTCCTAATTAATAGAAAAAGGAATAAAGGTATACCATAACCTTTATTCCTTTATTTGTCCTTTCATTTATAAGATAAAAGGTAAAACATGGACATTATTAACGTAAAAAGGGAAATAACAGTAATAATAAATAAAAGATTTAATGATACTGATCTGTATACTTGCTACTTGTCAGGTTCAGTCATTGAAGGGTTTGCAACACCAAAATCTGATTATGATGTCTATGTTATATTGGAAGGAGATCTGGAAATAGAATGCGAAGAGATATTTATACCATCCGATATAGGAATGTTAGAAGTGACAATAATCTCTTTAAAAGAGATAAAAGAAATCATGAAGATAATCAACAATGGAGGTTCAAATTCCGATTGGTATAAATTACATTTGTCTCATAGGATATTAACAGGGGAATCGATTATAAAGTCAAATAATTTTAACAAATTGAAAGGAGACATAAATAAGACTAAATTATGTGAAATACTTAAGACCAAAGCAAAAAACTTTGGAGAAAAGTGTTTTTCCGATGGGATTGGAAATATTTTAAATAATGACCTAATATCAGCAGCATTCAACTTTGAACGAACAGTTAATTCAGCAATGGATTATATTCTGGCTTCAAGTGGAAACACATCCACTTTAGTAAAGTGGCGCTATCAAAATGCAATGAAGATGTTTGGAAAAGGCCATCCAATAACATCTATATACTTGATGATTTGTTCAAAATTTAATGTAATCAATGATATTTCAACAATTGATTACATAAACTCAGTTGCTAAAATGTGGCAATTAACTTTAGACTATTGTCAAGGAAAAGATATTTTTGGTTACAATGTATCTTTTGCAAAAAAAAGAATAGCTAATACATCCGATATTTTATTATCAGATAAAAATAATAAACCAATAATAAAAAATTTATGGTATAGAGTCCTGTGCAAGGATGGGAAATTAATACTTTTCGCAAAAAAAGCATTATGTGAAATTAATTCAGATGCATATAAAGTTTGGTTAGTAATAGATAATGAAAAAACAGAGTTTGAAGTTGTTTCAGAGTTGGAAAAACTTGGAATAACTAATGAAAATGCTAATTTTTATATATCGGAATTCGAAAGACTAGGGGCATTAACAAAATAATACATATGGGGAATGCAATGGAAAGAATAAAGATTATAAGTAGGCACCACTGCTGGAGAACATTAAAGGGAACTAAAACCAATAATTTTCAAGAATATTTAAACCAAATAAATAATGGATGCCAATTACAAGAAACAATATTTCATCTACGCGATGCAGAAGAAATGTTAATGGACTTAAGTAATTTGTCATCACCTATGTCAAGATTATCAAGCACTGAAATAATACACATTTGGGATGAACTAGTTGATTATTTAAATATAAATAAACTTACCTCTGATATGGGTAACTTAGTAAATGGATATGGCTTAGATCCAGAATTAGCCTTATATGGTACTGAGCTATGCGAGTTAAAAATAAATAGAGAAAAAATCCTATCCGAAATAATAAACAAAGGAATAACAAATAAATTAGAATTAATATATTCAAGAGGGCTTGATAAGTCAGTGAAATTAAAGGATGCTCCACAAAAAACAATTGATTTATATGATGAGTTTCGTTACGAATACAGTAAAAGTATTAATTTATTTTCATTGGAAACTTGCCCCACATTAAACATAGAAAACATTTACCAAGATCATTACCTGTGGGATAAGATTTTTACGATAGCTAAAAACAAACTATTTATTATTTCGGGGGGAATCCCTCTTGCGTTATCTTATCATGCAAAAACACTGGACAAGAATATATACTTTTGCGAAATACATCGTGAAAATGATAGTGGTTTACTGCATAAAAGAAAATTATTTAATGAAATATACCCAAAATTTAAAGGAAAAGAAAACGAAAGTTGGCTGATAATTGATAAATCCTATACAGGAGGCAGTATTCAGTTAGCTTACAAGATGCTTGTAAATTTAGTTGGGTACAAATCGCAAATATATAAAGTATCATTTTCCCCAAAAACGTTAGGAGCATTTTCATCGTCAGATTATGCAATTTATGCAGGCAGATTATTTGATGTAAAAAAGACAATAGCATATTTAACAGCCGAGGATTGGCATAAAAAACTCATCTATTTGGGAGATAATGTCACATGAGGTATGTATTCAGTAATGAAGTTAGCAATTATTTAGAAATACACCTTCACAAACTCAGAGAAGAGATTCGTAGAATATGGCTTGCTAAGCTTTCCACTATTCATATCGGATATGATAACAAATATCATGGCGAAACAGTAGAAATAGATATCATTTTAAATAATATAATTTACGAGCACTTAGATAAATCAGAACTCAAGGTCACTATTATTTCAGAAGACGATTCTGAATCACAATCTGTCAATATTAAAGATAAGGTTTCCTTACTAATTGATCCTATTGATGGTACTCATAACTTGCTTATGGGTTATCCTGCCTATACTACATCAATAGCTGTTTACAAGAATAATAGATATATTATGGGCTGGGTATATGATATTCCAAGAGATATTATATATAAAGCATCATTGGGAGAAGGTTCTTATATACAAAGCATATATACCAGTAAGCGAATATATACAAGCCCCTCATTTCAACTAAACGATTTGAGAGTATCATTTCATAGGGCGAGAAATAATCAGTATACAGAGGTTCAGAATAAAATTATTAATGAAGCAAATAAAGTAAGAATCTCATCTTGTTCAAGTTTAGATATATGCCTGATCGCTAGTGGCGTTCTACATGCATTCTTAGATTTATCACTTATGGGTCACGAACGTTGTGTAGATATAGCAGCAGCTAAACTAATCCTTGAGGAGTCAGGGGGATACATAATGACTCGTGATGGAAATAGTTATAATATCCTATCACCTACAGATTCTTTATTTTTTGAGAAAAAAGCAATCATAGCTGTTTCTTCTAAAAGTGCAGGGGATACAATATTAGAATTAATGAGGGTATAAAAATGAACACTATAGAATTAAAAATTAGAGTATTATGTTCTGGATTAAAGTATGATAAAAATGTGATATATGAATACAGTAAACGAAATTTCATTCCTAAAAGAAGGGCGTATGGAACAAGTGATAGTTCTAAATTAGAAACAACACATTCTGTACCTCAAGAAGTTATTTTAGAAGATGGTACAATTATTGCGTGTAATTATAATGAAAGCTCTGATTATGATTTAATATATAAAAATGGAGATTTTTATATAAAATCCGGTAACATTTTGTTTAAAGTTATATTTCCTATTAAACCTGATATATATGGTATGGAACTTTTAGATGGCAGTAGAGTAGAAGAATACGTCACGGTGTACGGTGATACAACTTTGGGTTTTTTCTCTCCAGGGCATTGTTATTATTTTAATGATGGCCGTCAGTGTAAATTTTGTTCATTAGGTGAAGCTAGAAATAGTTTATCAGATCATAAAAAGTCTATTAGACCGTCAAAAGTCATTGAAGTTATGAATGTAATAGAAGCTAATAACATTAGTAGATATAAAAGAATACTCATCAATGGTGGTACAACTCGTAATTATGATATTGGTTTTGAAATGCACAAACAATTATTAGTTTCTTTAAAACCTTTTTGTAAAAAAAATAATCTTAACAGCCATCTAATATCAATGCCCCCTAGAGACTTAAATAAAATAAAGGGGATTTCTGAGTTTGTTGATAGCTGGGCTATTAGTTTAGAAATATTTAACCCTAAATTATTTGATCAGATATGTCCTGGTAAATCTCAGGACTATGGGAGAAATAATCTATTAGAAGCATACCTGGCTGCTGTTTCAGAGTTAGGTGAAGGCAATGTTTATGTTGGGTTTGTAGCGGGATTAGAACCTTTAAATGATTTAGTAAAAGGAATGGAATTTTTTTCAAAAAATGGCATAGTTCCAGCAGTAGCAGTCTTTCATCCTGATCATGGTTCTGAATATCAAAATCACCCTAGACCTATTTTTGAAGATATTTATAAAACATATGTTGAGATGCATAAATTATATCAAAAATATGGATTCAAACCATTTATTATCGGTAGTGGTAGAAATTCACTTGATACTGAAGCGTACTACGGGGAAAAAAGAAATGATTAAACGCGGTTTATTTATAGCTTTTGAAGGAAATGATGGTGCCGGTAAATCAACAATTTCACGAGAAGTTTATGATATCTTATCTCTAGATTATAATAATATTGTTTTTTTAGATAAGAATTATCCTTTACTGCCATCTGGGTATAGTATGTATCACATGGGAAAAATACGAGATCTCCTTTGGGATTATGACATTTCAGCTCCATTGGGTGAACTTGGTGACCGGCATTGGATTCTATTGATAGCATCATGGTTTGCTGTTTTAGATAGTTTAATTATTCAACCGTGTTTATTACAAGGTAAAATTATTATATGTGATAGTTGGTATTATAAATATTTAGCAAGATTCTTACTTAAATCCACGGAATTAGCAAAATTAAGCAAATCGGCTCTATCTATAAACACAAAACCAGACATGGTGATATATCTTGATGTTCCTCCAAGTATTGCTGAAAAAAGGAAAGAAATATTAAAACCTAGTGAATCTGGAAAATTAGAGATAAATGAAAAATATGATTTCATAGAATACCAAAAACACGTTCTTAATCAATACCAGACGTTTTATGATGACACTTGGAAAATTATTGATGCTGACACATTAACTAAAGATGCAGTAATTAAATCAATAGTAGATGTTATTCAATTGGAAATACTAAAAAGAAGGTAATTATTGCAACCGCTATATTTACTGAGGCTATTTTAGTTGGAGGAAAATAATGGATAAAGAATTTCGCAAATTAATATTAGCCTCTTCAGGGAATTCTTTCACCTTGTATTTGGAGATGATAATATCATTTACGTTAATTACATATCACTGGAACGGTGGAGCAATATACTCATCGTTATATACAATTTCATATGCTGCATCGTTACTATTTCTAACGCCCTATGTTTCGTCATTTGTAGATGAAAATATAAAACCCAAAAAGTACATTATTATCATTTCGTTACTTTGCGGTGTTATTACCATTTTTCAATACAATATTGATGACATGAATATATATATTCTTTATTCTTTTATTAAAAACATCCTGCGTTTATTTTTAGGGCCTTCTAATTTTAAAATATTAAAAAACATATCAACCAATCAATTTGAAAAAAACTTTAGTTATTGGCAGGTTTTATTTCAAATATACAAAATGTTAGCCCCGTTATTTTTAGGTTTTATTCTTATCTATTACTCAACAAAACAGATTCTTATTTTAATATCAATGCTTTATTTTATTTCAGCAGTCTTATATATTTTTGTTTCAGAACCGTTGATCAATGTTAATCGCAAAAAAAACAAGATATCACTAATTAATTACTTTAATATAATGAAAGATAATAAAATATTGTTTTCATTTATTGTTATTTCCACTTTAACTTGTTTTGGCTATCTATCAGATAGCTTAATAGCTCTTAGCTTTATGGCGCAGGGATTGAATGGCAGCCATTATAGTTTTGCCATGTGTCTTTCAGGTATTTCAGGTGTTTTAATTGGTTTAGTATTTGGAAAGTATAAGATTAACATATCTTTAAATACTATGTTATCTTCATTCTTTTTGTGGGGAACGGGGTATCTTCTAATAGGAATAGCAAATCAATTTAACGACTTATTTCCTGATAAAATCAATTTATTTTTTATATTTTTAGCAATGGCAATAATAGGAATGGGATCGTCCATGAATAATATTATTATTACCATTTATATGCAGAAATTCGCAACTAATGATAACTCGGCTAAAATATTTGGCTTAACGTCAATTTCTGTTGGTTTTTCTATGTTTATTGGCCCTTTGATAGGTTCCACAATATCTTATCTTTTTTCCATAAGCATCGTTTTTTTTACAACATTTATAGGTATTTTTTTAACTATAATTGGGGTTATTTTAATAAATCGTAAATTCACGTCATGATACCGTTTTACCCTTTTACTATTGTGGGAACCCAGTGAACAAAAAACACAATTTTAGAAAGTTTAATTCCAGCAATAGCAATTATTATTAAATTCTTTCAAAAAATTTTATCCGAATTAGTTTTGAATCGATATGACAGACACCGATATAAAGGTATCTGTCAGCTCAAATCTTCGTTATTACACCAATTTATCGTGCAGAAAATATCTACAAAGCGTCATTATCATCATCGTATGTTCGACTCGCTTCTTGGATAACAAACTCTTTAACAGATTGAACGTTGATGGGGCCGTTGGGACCATATTTGTAGACATTGCCAGCCAGATCGCTAACTAAAAACATGACATATGACATTCTATCGCGTTGCCTATTTCTTTCTGTGCGAGCAACGCCATGTATATTGGCTCGAACATTCGGGGTTAAATTTTCTGTCAGCACTTCGATCGAACTACCAAAGTTAATTATTAGGTATCCTGGAACAGGCTCAATAGCTAAAAGCTCATCATTTATATAGGCAAGAAGGCCACGTTCAGTTGATCTTAGGACGGTCACCCATCCTGAATCCCGATGAAATTTAGAGCCTCGGATGGCTTTCTCTGATCGGAAGTGGTTAAACGATAACATCTGGTTTCTTAGCCCTTCTGAAATACCATTAGTAATGAGTTCCCAATCACGACGAGGAATACCAACATAAGTTAGCACAGAGCGTAGTACACATATACCGATGTGTGCCATATGGTGACCTAGTGTTGCGACCTCTGATGGCATGAGGTGCCAATTTTCCCGTTCGAGGCGGAAATGTTCCCATTGATCATGTTCTCTGTCGAAATAACCTTCGTAACTATTGGAAAAAGTATATGATTTGAATCCCGTATAGGGGCGAAGGTCACCTTCTGTGGCGGGTTCAAAGAAGTGGTATGCAAATCGATCGCCGTGTTCAAAATCCATATATGATGGTGCTTTCAGGAGGAAAAAACCATCCCGGAGGGCTCGGTTAAAGCCGTCTTTGTCAGTAAAAATAAGATCATCTCCCTCTAGATAGGAGCGTGCCATGTCTGCTGATTTATATGTTTTTGAGGCTTCGCTTTCTGATGGCATTGGTGGTAGCTTGATTGGCGTTCGCATTGTTGATGATGTTGTCATAATGATAGTCCTTAGTTGTGGTAACAGAACTTTTGTTTATTTTTTTGTATCTTTGAAATGTATATTGCCGATATTACATGTGGTGCTTATTCTTATATTGTTTTCTTATAGTGTATTAATCTTTTTTTTCGTTTTATTAGAATTTGGATAATTATATCAACAAGTTTATTGATTAAAATCCTAAGTAACTATTCGGCAAAGTAATTAATATTGGTCACTAACTATCCTAGCTGACTTTTTGAATATTACAAGAATTTGATGGCTTATATATGAAAAATAATGAAAATATAAATAGCGATAATAGAGTCATTTTTTTTAATCGATTGTTAATATGAAAGTTTTATAAATTACTTGATGATGTTTTATTGCTTTTATTATTTGTTATTAAATGTGATAGTTTACCAATGATATTTTTATAACTCTCATTAAGAGCCTATCTCAATAGGCGTAATTGTTGCAGGCAGTTTGAACACGGACAGCGCGGAAAAACCGGAGCGTACACGTAGTACGTGAGGATTTTGAGCACTGCCCAGGTTCAAAATGGCAAATAAAATAGCCCTATTGAGATAGGCAGTTAATAGGGGAAATGGCCCTAAGAGAGGGCCATTTATTATATTTATTTAACAACAAATAGTTGCAGGAAAAGTTTTATGCTTCATCATAATATTCATTGATATAAAGCGTTAGTTCAATTCCTGGCTTGATATCTGTTGTTTTTATACCATCGTTCCAGTTCATTAAATCCTTAATATTGATGCCATGACGTTTAGCTATACTGGCAATTGAATCACCTTGGCGTACACGGTAAATAATAGCATTGTCATTATTTACCCTTAATAATTGTCCGATTTTTAACAATCTGGCGGTTTTCAGATTATTCAAGCGCTGTAATTCACGGGTGGAAATATTAAACCGCTTGGCAATAGCGGATAATGTATCACCTGAACGAACTTTATATTGGCTTTGTTTACTCAGTCGGTGGTTGTTTTTAGCAACTTCTTGGCGAATATTGCTCAAAACTGTTTTATTTGCCAGCGAGTTTTTAAACTGATTAACTTTTGCCTTTGGCAGCATGATGTAATGCGGGCCGTTAGGTGATGTCACTCCTCGCTTATACCCAGGGTTGTAGGCTTTAATCGATGTCAGGGACATGCCAGCCAGTTCTGCGGCTTGAGACAGCGTGATTTGTTGACCAACATCAATTTGAGCAAGTGCCCGCTGGTTATTGGATTTTGGCAGCGTAATGCCATATTTATCGCTATTACGGATGACATCACTGAGCGCCAGAACTTTAGGCACATAGAGCGCAGTCTCCCGTGGTAGTGATAATGACCAGAAATCCGTTGGCTTACCTTTTATCTGGTTTTCTTTTATTGCGCGCATAACACGGCCTTCGCCGCTGTTATAAGCAGCAATAGCCAATAACCAGTCACCATTGAACATTTTATTCAGGCGTTGTAACAGATTCAGGGCGGCAGTGGTTGATGCGGCAACATCCCGACGTGCGTCGTACCATTTATCTTGAGTAAGACCGTAATTGCGACCCGTATCCGGGATAATCTGCCACAGACCAGCGGCCTTAGCATGTGAGGTAGCATGCGGGTTAAAAGCACTCTCCACTATGGGTACCAGTACCAGTTCCATCGGCATATCGCGTTGCTTTATCTGCCTGACTATCCAGTACATATACGGTTCAGCCCGTAAAGTTACATCGTGGAGATAGCTCTTGTTTTTCAGGTAATAATTTCGTTGTTCACGTACCCTGTAGTTATCAGGGATTTTCATCTTCAACTCATCACGGATATATCCCCACAGCTCATGCTGAGCGCCAGAATCACCCTCTCCCCAGTAAGCAGCAAGCTGATTGGTATTATCAGTTGCTATCTTGCCGGTCTTTAGACTCGTTGAAGACGAATTCTGTGCCCGTTGTCCGGCTGTCGTCGACCAATCAGGCCCTGATTGACAGCCAACCAGCAAGACAGATGCGAACAGAATCGCTTTTGTCTTCATAATTAATTTTTATGGTTGCTTAAAAGACGACCAATAATACTTATCTTGGTTTGATATAGCAACTCTCTCAATCAAAATTGATCTTTTTGTCTTCTTAGTTGGTGGAAAACGGCGGAAAGCGGTTGAGAGTTGGGTGTAATGCCAATATTTCTTTGTAAATCAATATCATCACATTTTAAGAAAATATTGATTTTTTTCTCAGTTTGTAATGTGGTTGGTATTGTTGGTTGATTATTTTCCCTCATTCTGATTACTTTTTGCTGGTATTCGCTGATAGTCTGATTAGGTAAAACAGCATGAGCAAACTTCATATTAGAAATAGTATATTCATGGGCACAACAGATGAGTGTGTCATCAGGCAGCTCAGCTATTTTTCCGATAGATGTATACATTTGCTCAGCGGTGCCTTCAAAGAGACGTCCACAGCCACCAGAGAACAAGGTATCCCCACAAAAGAGATAAGGCGCTTGATAAAAAGCAATGTGCCCTAGAGTGTGGCCTGGAACATCGATGATCTGGAAAGAAAAATGACCAAAATTGATGCTATCACCGCCACATACTATGATGGTGGCACCTTTGCTCTGGGTTTCTGCTGGGCCGTATACTAGTAGCTCAGGGAATCGATCAATAATTCCAGGGACGCCACCAACATGATCGTGATGATGATGGGTAAGTAAAATTGCATCGGGTATCCAGCCACGAGATTCCAAGGTATCAAGAACAGGTTGTGATTCTGCCGGATCAACGATGACAACATGTCTATTTTCGTCACAAAGTAACCAAATGTAATTATCCGAAAGGGCAGGAATGCTGATAAGCTCCATTGTATACCTCTTATTTTAATAGCGGGTTATAAGGAAAAGAAGCCATGAAATCTGCACATACAATACAGAATATAAATCCCCCGGCTTCTTGGGCTGATTTACCTTGGGGGGAGTATTACCGTGCCGCTTTGGAGCGCCAATTACAACCCTGGTGGCCAAAAATATTTGGTTTCCATCTGCTGAAAGTCGGTAATTTGAGTGCTGAAATTGACAGTAATGGCTGTCCGATTTTTAATCAGATTAATGTCGGTAGGGAAGGCAAGAATATGCAGGTGATTAGCGATCCTTACCATCTGCCGTTTGAAGAAAAGTCCGTTGATGCTTGCTTACTGAGTCATATGTTGGCTTACAGCGCTGATCCCCATCGTCTTTTACGGGAAGTTGACCGGGTGATGATTGATGATGGCTGGCTCATTATCAGTGGTTTTAATTCATTGAGTCTGCTTGGTTTGGGGAAATTAGTACCGGGATTATGGCGTCATCAACCCTATTGCAGCCGGATGTTTTCCATGATGCGCCAACTTGATTGGTTGAGCTTGCTTAATTATGAAGTGGTGTATCGTGACAGCTTTCAAGTATTGCCCTGGCGAAATGAAACAGGTTTTTCTAATCGGCACTTGTCTGTATTAGGCTGTGTCAGTCTGATTATTGCTCGCAAGCGCACACTGCCATTAACACTAAACCAGAGAAAAGTGACGCGATTAAAACCTAAATTGGGCAATGCCGTTGGCGTAACAAAATGTTACCGGAAGCGGTAATTAATCTCTATTTTCGAGATATCCCGTGTCGGTTTCTGTTGGTGAGTTTGCTGCGGCGCGGGCCAGTTCATCACAACGCTCATTTTCATCATGTCCGGCGTGGCCTTTGACCCATTGCCAATCAATGTTATGGCGGCTAATGGCTTGATCAAGACGCTGCCATAAATCGACATTGCTGACAGGAGATTTATCTGCTTTACGCCAGCCACGTTTTTTCCAGTTATGGATCCATTGTGTAATGCCTTGACGCACATACTGGCTGTCGGTGGTTAAGACAATTTTGCAAGGGCGAGTCAGTGTTTCCAGACCAATAATTGCTGCCATCAGCTCCATTCTGTTGTTGGTTGTATGATAAAAACCTTCGCTAAGGGTTTTTTCGTGTTGTTGATAACGTAATAACACACCGTAGCCCCCAGGCCCCGGATTGCCGAGACAAGATCCGTCGGTGAAAATTTCTACCTGCTTGCCCATATCTGGTAGACTCTTCTTATTCAATTCAAAACCCTAAGTTTGACATAAAAAGATATTATGAGCACGGCAATTACACGACAAGTTGTTCTTGATACCGAAACTACCGGTATGAATAAATTAGGTGTTCACTATGAAGGGCACAAAATTATTGAAATTGGGGCCGTGGAGGTTATTAACCGTCGTTTAACCGGTCGCCATTTTCATGTCTATATTCAGCCGGATAGATTGGTCGACCCTGAAGCATTTGAAGTGCATGGGATCAGCGATGAATTTTTGCAAGATAAGCCGCTGTTTGCTGACATTGCAGATGAGTTTATTGAATTTATTCGCGGCGCTGAATTGATTATCCATAACGCTCCCTTCGATATCGGCTTTATCGATTATGAGTTTGGCAAACTGAATCGTGATATTCCGCCAACTGCGGATTTCTGCAAGATTACTGATAGCTTACAACTTGCAAGAGGGCTATTTCCGGGGAAAAGGAATAACCTTGATGCGTTATGTGATCGTTATGATATAGACAATTCTAAACGAACCTTACATGGGGCGTTACTCGATGCTGAGATATTGTCTGATGTCTATTTGATAATGACCGGCGGGCAGACTTCTCTTGCCTTTTCAATGGAAGGAGAGATTGCTAGCGGTGCGAATGTTTCTGAAATACAGCGTATTACCCGGCCTCAAATGGCATTAAAAGTTATTTATGCAACGGATGAAGAGCTCGCTGCACATGAATCCAGGTTGGATTTAGTGGAGAAGAAAGGCGGGAGCTGTTTATGGCGTATGAATCTTGGACAAAGCTAATATAAAATTGCCGATAAATCACCTTTTTGGGTGAAAAGTTGATCAGGTGCGCCACTTTGTTATAAAAAATATTGACGGAGTGATCTTGGATTCGTAATATTCACCTCGTTCTCAACCAGAACGCTGCGCGGTGCGGTAGTTCAGTCGGTTAGAATACCGGCCTGTCACGCCGGGGGTCGCGGGTTCGAGTCCCGTCCGCACCGCCAAAGATTCCGAAGCCCTGGGTAGTTGCCCGGGGCTTTTTCATTTGTACTTATACCCGTCATCTTTCAAGTTGTCTCTTTGTTGGCTGCACTCACTCACCCCGGTCACATCGTTATCTATGCTCCCGGGGATTCGCTCCCTTGCCGTCGCGATGCATCTTGAAATCCATAGGGTATATATCATTCAATAATCTCTCGATAATAGACAATGGTGAAATTGCATTGAAGTAAGGCATAGAGACGCTACCAGCTTTCTATAGTGCTTGTTTCTGCAATTCTTATTAGGAATTTATTTTCTTTGCCAGGCTTATAGCGTGATGGCCAAATATCCGATGGATGTAAACCCAATTCAGTAGCGATTAATGCCTCTCCCTTTGGCCACGGGCGATGTAATGCATTACTCAATGTCGAGGATGCTAATCCGGCTTTGCGGGAAACGGCTGAAAGATTTGTTCCTTGTTTTCTTAGTGCTGCAATAATATCTGCCGGATGCCAGTCTTGAATATCCATAAATAATCCCCAAATTTTAATTGTGAGAAAAACATTGATAATAGATAAATTATCAATGTCTTGCTGTTTGGTAGTGATTAGGTGCAGATTATCAATGAATATTAATTGAATTGGCTATCGGAGAGAATACTGAATAATGGCATCGATTGTTTTATGGGAAAATATAACCTATATATTGAAGGTGTTTTTTTTGAATGTAAAGAGTATTATTATTTTATTTGAAAAATATTTTTAATTTAATAACTTAAATAAATAATAATTTCTCATGAATACTTTTACGCCGTTTTTTATATAATTTATTAACGGTTTTATATTCACATAATAAATGCAGTGAAATTTCTTATTTTTTTAAACCACGACCCAGAAATTCTATTCCATATATCATTGAGTTGAGTCGTGGTAGAATCAAGTTCCTTATATACCCGTCATCTTTCAAGTTGCCTCTTTGTTGGCTGCACTCGCTCACCCCGGTCACATAGTTATCTATGCTCCCGGGGATTCACTCCCTTGCCGTCGCGATGCATCTTGAAATCCATAGGGTATATATCCTATAGATTTGAGTTAATAGAAATTTACAACTCTTGGCTACCAATAGTGACGAATCTTTCTGGAATATATAGATCAAACTTATTTGCTTTGCAGAAATCTTTTAATTTTATATGCAGTGGTAGATTAAATTTTTGATAAATTGACTGAATATGATTAACGGCATCTTCTGTGCTTATCATTAATTCTTTGCTGATACTCTCTTCATCCGGTGAGCGAAGGGCTAGAAAAAGAACTTCCCATTCAGTTTGGGTGAGTATGTCGTTAGGCGGTGTAAATTCCAAAGCCGCTGGAGGTGATTTTTCATGATAGTAAGCAGTCGAAAAGTTTTGCGCTTTGGACATGTGAAACGTGATACCGATGCAGTTCCCATTTTCATCGCAAAGTGGGTATTTACTACAGCGATAGGTTTGCTTGACTTTATTTCCTCCAAAAAGGTGCGTCTCAAGTGAAGTGACTGTTTTCATGGTTTGCATCACTTTTTGATCCTGACGACAATATTCTTCTGTATATTCTGCAATAGGTGAAGGTAATTCGTCCGTTGAAAGTCCTGAAATATCGAAATCTTCAGGCAAATTGAGCAGTTGGTAAAAAGCAGGATTTGCGTATATAAATTTTGATTGGCGATCTTTAGCGCCCCACGGCTCATTACTTTTTTCCCACATGTAAATTAATTGCGGGGTGATATTATTTGGTCTTTTTCTGATGTTTGACATGAAAGTACCCTGACTGTTAATTAAGTAATTGTCTGTATACCCGTCATCTTTCAAGTTGCTTCTTTGTTGGCTGCACTCCCTCACCCCGGTCACATCGTTATCTATGCTCCCGGGGATTCGCTCCCTTGCCGCCGCGATGCATCTTGAAATCCATTGGGTATATGTCTATTTTATGTGTTCTATTTAAAATAACCTGATTATATAATGGATTGCAATAATTAATTCGCCAAAAAAATAATATTTTTTTATTTTATCTATATCTGTTAATTAAATTACTTATTATTTTAGGTAAAAATATCATCATATTATAAAATATAACCATAAGTATTATTTTATTTTAAATTGTTTATTTGTTTGTTGATATTAAGAGAGTATTGTCCTATTGATTGGGAACAATATAAACAATCAATTTAGTTGCTGAAAATTGCCATAAATTAAGAATGTGTTGCCTCTTAATTGGTTATTTTATCTCTTGATTTGCAACTAATAGCTGTGTTTAATTAATTTCCCCCCTTTGTATGCACAGTGAGTTTGTTTATTACGTTGATGATGCTGAAATTCATTGTAGAACAGTAAGGCAAATCAAAGAATTGCCGTTCAGATGAAATTAAGATAGTTTCCTGATATTTGGCTTTAAAGATTGCGGTTTGCACGCTGTGCTGAGAAAATTATTCCCCTAAACGTTTTTATCCCACTTGGAGTAGAAAATGACCACTCGTAAAACCCTTGCTAATGCTATTCGCTTCCTGAGCATGGATGCTGTGCAGAAAGCAAAATCAGGGCACCCTGGTGCACCTATGGGAATGGCGGATATCGCTGAAGTTTTATGGCGTGATTATTTGAATCATAACCCAACTGATCCACATTGGGTCGATCGTGATCGTTTTGTATTGTCTAACGGTCATGGTTCTATGCT
Source organism: Photorhabdus laumondii subsp. laumondii (assembly GCF_003343245.1). Lineage (NCBI taxonomy): Bacteria > Pseudomonadati > Pseudomonadota > Gammaproteobacteria > Enterobacterales > Morganellaceae > Photorhabdus > Photorhabdus laumondii. The sequence goes on from NZ_CP024901.1 coordinate 1,088,352, forward strand.
GATTTATAGTCTGTTGCATCTCACCGGTTATGATGTTTCAGTCGATGATCTGAAAAATTTCCGTCAGTTACACTCTAAAACCCCAGGCCATCCTGAGTATGGCTATACTCCAGGCGTAGAAACTACGACAGGTCCTTTAGGGCAGGGGATTGCCAACGCAGTCGGTTTTGCGATTGCTGAACGCACTCTGGCCGCGCAATTTAACCGTCCTGGTCATGAGATCGTTGACCATAATACTTATGTCTTTATGGGTGATGGCTGCATGATGGAGGGCATTTCTCATGAAGTTTGCTCTCTGGCGGGAACGTTAAAGTTAGGCAAGTTGGTTGCTTTCTATGATGACAATGGCATTTCCATTGATGGTCATGTTGAAGGCTGGTTTACGGATGATACGGCAAGCCGTTTTGAGGCGTATGGCTGGCATGTGATTCGCGGTGTTGATGGTCATAATGCAGATTCAGTTAAAGCTGCTATCGAAGAAGCACGTAAAGTGACGGATAAACCTTCTCTGTTAATGTGCAAAACGATTATCGGTTTTGGTGCGCCAACCAAAGCGGGTACCCATGATTCTCATGGCGCGCCATTGGGTGATGCGGAAATTGCTGCGACTCGTGAAGCACTCGGTTGGAATTATCCGGCATTTGAAATTCCAGCGGAAATCTATTCTGAGTGGGATGCCAAAGAAGCTGGCAATGTGAAACAAGCCGCTTGGAATGAAAAATTCGCTGCCTATGAAAAGGCGTATCCTGAATTAGCGGCTGAATTTAAACGTCGTACCAGTGGTGAGTTACCGGCAAACTGGGAAGTTGAATCAAAAGCATTTATCGAACAGTTGCAAAAAAATCCAGCCAATATTGCCAGTCGTAAAGCATCTCAGAATGCCTTGGAAGCTTTTGGTAAGGTGTTGCCTGAATTTATGGGGGGATCTGCTGATTTGGCACCAAGTAACCTCACGATGTGGTCAGGTTCTAATCCGTTGAACGAAGATCAGGCAGGTAATTATATCCATTATGGTGTTCGTGAATTTGGCATGTCAGCCATTATGAATGGTATCGCTCTGCATGGTGGTTTTGTGCCTTATGGTGCAACCTTCCTGATGTTCGTTGAATATGCCCGTAACGCCGTGCGTATGGCGGCATTGATGAAAATTCGCAGCATCTTTGTTTATACCCATGACTCAATTGGTTTGGGTGAAGATGGTCCGACTCACCAGCCAGTAGAACAGCTCGCCAGTTTGCGTGTGACGCCAAATTTGAGCACATGGCGTCCATGTGACCAGGTTGAATCTGCGGTGGCGTGGAAATACGCTATCGATCGTAAAGCAGGTCCATCAGCACTTATTTTCTCTCGTCAGAATCTGGCACAGCAAGAACGTACTGCTGAGCAGTTGGCTAATATCGAGAAAGGGGCTTACATCCTGAAAGATTGTCAGGGGCAACCAGAACTGATTTTGATCGCAACGGGTTCAGAAATTGAATTGGCGGTGAGTGCTTACCACCAATTGACTGAGGAAGGTCGTCAGGTGCGCGTAGTCTCAATGCCGTCTACTGATGCTTTTGATAAGCAAGATGCTGCATACCGAGAAGCGGTTCTGCCTGCTGCGGTTTCTGCACGTGTTGCAGTCGAAGCGGGTATCGCCGATTACTGGTTTAAATATGTCGGTATGAATGGCGCTATCGTTGGTATGGATACATTTGGTGAGTCAGCACCTGCTGATCAGTTGTTTAAAACGTTTGGTTTCACTGTAGAGAATGTGGTCGCTAAGGCTAAAGCTTTGCTGAAATAATCAGTAAATTCATGAATGAGCGCACCTGAGGTAAACATTGAGCGGGTGCGCTCTTTTTCTGCACGATATCGTTATTGACGATGGATTGTGACGATTTTCCTTGGCTTATGCCACGCAAATTCCAGGGACGGCTACTTTTTGGAATACGTGAGGCGAACCGACAATCCCATCAGGATACTTGGCGAGTTTCTCCTTGAATTCAGGGTCCGTGAACGCGGCGCGGAAACGCTCCAGACTCTCCCAAATGGCGTAGTTCATGAATGTGCCGCTGCCAGCGATTCCGCGATGTAATTGTGCGGAAATCAGTCCTACCTTAGACCGGAAATATTCTGCATCTTCCTTCCAGGTTTCTATTAGGGTGTCAGCCATTGAGGGATCAACATGGAATATGTTCACCAGCACGATGGAGCCATCGGTGTTCGAAAATAACTGTTCCCGCAGGGTTACGTGGGTGTCCATTTCTTCTAGCTTGACCATTTCTATCTCCTGAAAATTATGTGTTTATATTTATACCCGTCATCTTTCAAGTTGCCTCTTTGTTGGCTGCGCTCGCTCACCCTGGTCACATAGTTCTCTATGCTCCCGGGGATTCACTCCCTTGCCGTCGCGATGCATCTTGAAATCTATAAGGTATATGCTTGTATTGCTATCCTGCCGAGGCGAGTCGCGTGATTTACGTGGCTTTTAACGGCAACAATGTGTCAACGTAGAGACAAATGTGTTCCACTAATTCATGCTGTTTCCACGTTGTATTTCGTTTAACTGTTTGGTAGCTCTTTGTCGTTATTAACGAACGAATCCGTAGCACTATGTTATGTAGCGCTATGTTATGTAGTGCTATTTTTATAGTGCTATTTTTATATAGTGCTATTTGGTACTGGTGACTCTTCCAGCTTCGTCTCCAGGCTTATCAAGGTGTTTAATGTCACTTTTAGCTCGTTAGGATCCGTGGATTGCACCAGTGATCCGACCCACTCAGCTTCCAGCGATATCGCCGCATCAAAAGTACGCCGACCAAGCTCGGTCAGTTGATAGAGTGGTGAGCGTTCATGCCGAGGGTTCGTGATGGTTTTCACCATCCCTGAGCTCAGCCCGAGATTCAATTGCTTTTGCACTCCTTGGCGTGTGATACCCATTGCGGCGGCAATCTGAGGCGTGGTAAGTGGATGTGGTGCGTGCGCAATCGCACCAAGTACTTGCCATCTCGCACTCGTGATTCCCAACGGGGCAACGAGCTGATCCCCTTTAGAGAGCAGTAGGGCGTTGAGCCGAAATACCGCCAATGTGATCTCAGTGAATACCTCGAACGCCGAAGTTTTCTCGGTTGACACGATTTACTTCCTTTTCCTTAAGTACATCAAAAAACGACAACCAGTTTCCACTTTTCGGGGTTAAATGTCAATATTTCAACAAGTGATGTAGGGAAATTAATGTGTCACATGTGATTTGTGACAGATTTTGCCTTACTGATGAAGACGAGCTTTAGCCTTTATTTGTAGCAAGGCGGTCATTGAGCGGGTGGACTGTTGGTAGCTGACGGTGAAGGTGGCTGTAGTTGCTTACAGGCATCTTTAATATGCTGAGTTTCTATAGCCACGGTTGTGATAAGGAGATAATCGTTATTCGAATCAGTTGCCTGGAATAGCTGCCATTGCGGGTTCAATCAAGCGCCTAAGTCGTTCACGAGGTACGCCGTCACGAGCTTGGAATGAAATAGTTTGGGTCAAACCAAGGAAATACGACGCCAACACATCCACGTTTGTATTGGGTGGGAGATCACCGTCGGTGATTCCTTGCTCCAGGCGAACACGGATCATATCTAGGGTTTTGGTACGTGCATCCCTGAGATAAGCCCATACTTCTTTGTTTTCCGTTAGATTGTTCACAACACCCAAGACAAGCAGGCATCCTCCAGCTTGATGAGAAGAGGCGATATTGATGGTACTCTCCAGCATCGCGCGCAACCCTGAGCGTGCTGTTTTTGCTTCATTGAGTGCTTGCATTGACTGGACACCGATCGTCTTAATGTAGAGGTCGACTGCTTTGCAGAAGGCGTTCTTTTTACTTCCGAAGGCTGCATAAAAACTCGGTGGATTGATGTCCATAGCCGCGGTGAGATCGACTAACTGTGTACCTTCATATCCTTTTGACCAAAATACTTCCATCGCACGTTTGAGTGCGATGTCCCGGTCGAAATTGGGGGGTCTCCCTCGTCGAGACATGCAATTTCCTCATATAAGCTTCTATATTTTGTAGTCAATATAACATAAAGATCTTGATCAATTTTGGCAAGCGCGATAGATTTTTGTAGTAGGTTTTATAAAAATACGCTCAAGCGAGAAGATTCTGACTTTGAAGGTTCCACATCCTTCATCAAGACTAGATCCACAGAGCTGTAAGGTGCTGTTGGGGCCTTTATTACAGTGACAGCATCATCTGTATGCTGGCGGAATGTTAGCCAATTTAGGCAGCGTGACATTCGTGCTGTAATTCGTCCTGGAACGATCGAGGAAGTTCAGGAGATCGTTAGGATCTTTAATCGCTTCAAGACTCATGCTGGACTGCACGCTATTAGCACGGGGCGCAACTGGGGATTGGGATCAGCACAACCGGCAACCGACGGTGTGGTCACGATAGATCTTCAACGTTTAAATGTGCTTCGTGAGATCGATTGCTCATCAGGGTGGGCGGTGATTGAATCCGGCCTCACACAGATAGAACTTGCACGTTTTTTGGTCGGTACTGATCGGATGCTGAATGTTACGGCATCCTCTGGCCACACTAGCGTGGTTGGAAATGCACTTGATCGTGGTGTTGGTCTGCGTCGTCAGCGGATTGATGATCTCGCCGGGCTGGAGGTTGTGTTACCGGATGGTGAAGTAGTCAAAGTGGGGTGGTGGCCGGATGAATCCAGGAAAACTGCCGTCAATCCGTATGGGCTTGGACCTGCTTTATTGCATCTGTTCACACAGTCGAATCTTGGGATTGTGACTGCGGCTGTCATCAAACTGCTCCCACGGCCAGAGAGGCAGTGTATTCTGAGATTGACTTTTCCTCGGGAGAACCTTCAAGCAGCGATTGCAGAATTGCGGCGGTGGGTAGCTCAAGAGCTTGTCTCTGGTGTTCTCAAAATTTATGACACCATTTCCACTGAGTCGTATGGTGGTCGGTGTACCACAAGATCTCAGTAAACGTACTTACTATGGTCGCCCGCAAGAGCAAGACTACCTGCTCGACTTCAACTTAGATGCGAAGACATTACAGCGTCATATCCGGGCAGGATATCGTCATCCTGGAGCGCACTTCTTCCTCCCCGATGGTACCAAGGTGGTTGTTTTGTCTGCAATAGTGCCCCATGGCGTAGATATAGGCGTCCCTAATTTGCCTGGATGTATTGTTCAAACCGCGTCAGGCATTTTCATTGCGACGGCTGATGAGTGGCTGCAATTACTCACAGTTGAAGTGAATGGTGTCGAGAGTCCCGCCGTGCCTAATACTATACCCGAGATTTTCAGACTGGCCCGTCAGATGACTATCAGAGATGAAATAGCGTCCAATACACAAGACCAAATGGCTTGTGTTACCGATTTCTAGCGAGAGAGATGATGATGAGTACGACTGTGGAGAACCAACCATTGCAGGTTGTAGAAGATGTAAGGCACACCTATTTGTCGGCTGGGAGTGGCCCCAAGGTTTGGATGAGTGGCGATGAGTATCACATTTTGCTCGATGCAAAGAGCAGTGGAGGCATGATGACACTGCTGGATGCTCTAGTGCCGCTGACAAGCGGCCCTCCCATACATACCCATAAGGATGTTGATGAGCTGTTTTTCGTACTAGATGGTGAATTGGAAATTATGGCCGATGGTGTGTTGCATCAAGTCACGGCGGGGGGCGCGTATTTGTCAAACGGGGCATCCCACACGCTTTCATCAACCGTACCCGCGACCCTGTGCGCATGTTGATCATCGGCGCTACCTTTGCTGCATTCACTTACTTCACACCCATTCTTAAAGATATTACGGGTTACAGTGATCGGGCAGTAGCGAGTTTATTGTTTATCTATGGGGCCGCTACTGTGATCGGCAATGACAGGTTTGACGAAAGGACTGGCGCGTGATCTTGGCGGAAAGGGTGTCACGGTGAACCAGATTTCTCCAGGCCCTATTGATACGGACATGAACCCTGTCAATGGTTCTAATGCTGATTTCTGGCGCAGACTTACTGTCCCTGGCTGGTATGGCTCAACAACTGATATTGCAGCCGTCGTGAGCTTTTTGGCAAGTAAGGAGGCTGATTTTGTCACTGGTGCGGATATTGCGGTGGATGGTGGAACAAATATTTGATTTCTGGATTGGAATCATAGTACCACCTGTTCATTTTAGGCGGCTATGGGCGTGTAATAGCTTATATACCCTATGGATTTCAAGATGGATCGCGACGGCAAGGGAGCGAACCCCCGGGAGCATAGATAACGATGTGACCGGGGTGAGTGAGTGCAGCCAACAAAGAGGCAACTTGAAAGATAACGGGTATAGCCGTCTTCAATACACTTATGTTTGAGTTGAGCGCCAATCTTTGAATGTTCTTTTTAAATAACCCAGAATAAATAGGTCATTATTTTGTAATCTTTCATTTTATGAGTTGGTCACTTTTTACTATTGCTATCAATTTCCTTTTCCCGTAATCTCATTATTTATAGCTGAATCGTTTCATTTTGTTATCTGACGCGGTTTTCTGCGCGCAGTTTTGGCAATTTTGTGATAAGCAGTCAGTACATCAGTGATTGAGTCGGTTATTCTAAGCGGTTGCGTGGTAATAACTATATTCAGGGAGTAACATGACAATTAAGGTGGCAATAAACGGTTTCGGCAGAATAGGGCGTAGTATTTTACGTGCTCTTTATGAGTCTGGGCGTCGGGCTGAAATTGCGGTTATTGCTGTTAATGAGCTGGCAGATGCCGAAGGAATTGCTCACTTGCTGAAATATGACTCTAGTCACGGCCGTTTTGCTTGGGATGTGCGTCTGAATAATGATGTGTTGCAGGTTGGTGATGATAATATTCGTTTGTTTCATCAATCTGATATATCGATGCTGCCTTGGCAAGAACTGGGGATTGATATTGTTCTTGATTGCAGTGGGATTTATGGCAGCAGAGCCGATGGTGAGGCACATCTTGCCAGTGGTGCCAAAAAAGTGCTGTTTGCTCATCCGGGGGGGAATGATTTAGATGCGACTGTGGTTTATGGTGTGAATCAGCATTTACTGACAGCAGAGGATCGCATTGTGTCCAATGCTTCCTGTACTACTAATTGCATTATTCCCATCATTAAATTATTGGATGATCAATTTGAGATTGAATCGGGTACAGTGACAACCATTCATGCTTCAATGAATGACCAACCGGTGATTGATGCTTATCACAAAGATTTACGGCGTACTCGGGCTGCTAGTCAGTCTATCATTCCGGTGGATACTAAGCTGGCCGCAGGGATAACCCGGATTTTTCCAAAGTTCTGTGACCGTTTTGAAGCTATCTCCGTGCGTGTACCAACGATTAACGTTACAGCTATCGATTTAAGTGTTACGGTAAAATCTTCAGTAACTGTTAATAAAATCAACGAATTAATGCAAAAATCAGCAGCTACTTCATTTCGTGGTATAGTTGACTATACCGAATTGCCGTTAGTTTCAACGGATTTTAACCACGATCCCCACAGCGCGATTGTTGATGGCACACAAACGCGAGTCAGTGGGCAACATCTGATTAAGACATTAGTCTGGTGTGATAATGAGTGGGGATTTGCTAACCGAATGTTGGATACAACGTTAGCAATGGCTGCTATGGGTTTCAAATGATTTGTTGTTGATCGACGGTCCATATATAGATCCGCACACGGCGCAAGATTAAATAATTTAGAGAATCAATGAGAGGATTCACCATGTCTGTAATTAAGATGACCGATTTAGATCTGGCGGGTAAGCGTATTTTGATCCGCGCTGACCTGAACGTTCCGGTAAAAGATGGCAAAGTCACCTCTGATGCGCGTATCCGTGCTTCCTTACCGACCATTGAGGCAGCATTAAAACAGGGCGCTAAAGTGATGATCACTTCTCACCTTGGCCGCCCTACTGAAGGCGAATACAGTGAAGAATTCTCGCTGAAACCAGTAGTAGACTATCTAGAAGAGAAATTATCTTCCCCCGTTCGACTGGAAAAAGAGTATCTGGAAGGCGTGGATGTCGCGGAAGGTGAACTGGTTGTGCTGGAGAATGTTCGCTTTAATAAAGGTGAGAAGAAAGACGACGAAACCTTAGCCAAAAAATATGCTTCCCTGTGTGATATTTATGTCATGGATGCATTCGGTACTGCTCATCGTGCACAAGCTTCTACTCACGGTGTGGCTAAGTTTGCTCCAGTGGCCTGTGCCGGTCCTTTGTTGTCCGCAGAGTTAGAGGCATTGGGTAAAGCGTTAGATAATCCAGCCCGTCCAATGGTGGCTATCGTTGGGGGCTCTAAAGTTTCAACCAAGCTGACCGTTCTGGATACGCTGTCTAAAATTGCTGACCAATTGATTGTCGGTGGTGGTATCGCGAATACCTTTGTTGCTGCGGAAGGCCATAATGTCGGTCGTTCTCTCTATGAAGACGACTTGCTCCCGGAAGCGAAGAAATTGCTGATAAGCTGTGATATTCCGGTGCCAACCGATGTTCGTGTGGCAACAGAATTCTCTGAAACAGCCGAAGCAATCTTGAAATCTACCCACGATATTAAAGATGATGAGCAGATCCTCGATCTGGGGGATGAATCTGCTCAACGGCTGGCGGATATTCTGAAAAACGCCAAAACGATTCTATGGAATGGCCCGGTTGGTGTATTTGAATTCCCTAATTTCCGTCAAGGAACTGAAATTGTCGCGCGCGCCATTGCTGATAGTGATGCCTTCTCTATCGCCGGTGGCGGCGATACGCTGGCAGCGATCGACTTGTTCGGTATTGCTGACAAAATTTCTTATATCTCTACGGGTGGTGGTGCTTTCCTTGAGTTCGTGGAAGGGAAAAAACTGCCTGCGGTTGTGATGTTGGAAGAACGTGCAAAACAGTAATTAAGTCATGACGGGTAGCGGCTGATTGGCTGCCTGCCCGCTCTAAACAGGACCCACGTAACATGTCTAAAATTTTTGATTTCGTAAAACCGGGTGTCATCACTGGTGATGATGTTCAAAAAGTGTTCGCTATAGCCAAAGAAAACAGCTTTGCTTTACCGGCGGTCAACTGTGTAGGTACTGATTCAATCAATGCCGTGTTGGAAGCCGCTGCCAAAGTTCGTTCTCCCGTTATCATTCAGTTCTCTAACGGCGGTGCTGCTTTTATTGCCGGTAAAGGTTTGAAAGCTGAAGGTCAACAAACGGCTATTCTGGGTTCAATTTCTGGTGCTCACCATGTTCATCAGATGGCTGAACATTATGGTGTTCCTGTGATCCTGCATACTGACCACTGCGCACGTAAATTGCTGCCGTGGATTGATGGCCTGTTAGATGCAGGTGAAAAGCATTACGCAGCGACGGGTAAACCCCTATTCTCTTCTCACATGATTGATCTGTCAGAAGAGTCTCTGGAAGAGAATATTGAGATTTGCAGCCAATATCTGGCTCGTATGGCAAAAATCGATATGACGCTGGAAATCGAGTTGGGTTGTACTGGTGGGGAAGAAGATGGGGTTGATAACAGCCATATGGATAGCTCTGCTCTGTACACTCAACCGGAAGATGTTGCTTATGCTTATGAGAAACTGAACGCTATCAGCCCACGTTTCACTATTGCGGCTTCTTTCGGTAACGTTCATGGTGTTTATAAGCCGGGTAACGTTAAACTGACGCCAAAAATTTTGCGTAACTCTCAAGACTATGTTTCTGAGAAATTCAATCTGCCACATAACAGCCTGGATTTTGTTTTCCACGGCGGTTCTGGTTCTACTGCGGAAGAGATCAAAGAAGCGGTCAGCTACGGCGTCGTTAAAATGAATATCGACACTGACACCCAATGGGCGACTTGGGAAGGTATTCTCAACTACTACCAAAAGAACGAAGGCTATCTGCAAGGTCAACTAGGTAATCCAGAAGGCGCAGATAAACCTAATAAGAAATTCTACGATCCACGGGTATGGCTGCGTGCCGGTCAGGTTTCTATGGCTGCCCGTCTGGAACAGGCATTCAAAGAATTGAACGCGATTGATGTATTGTAATTAGTGAAAGCGTTCCCTCTGAATTTTCATTCAGAGGGAACGTTAGCCGCATTCAGTAAATGAGATGTTACATCGCATCTACTCTTTTTATCATTTCCATTGCAACAGCCATAGACATGAACAGTTTGCTCTTTGTCTGAGGAAACTCCTCAAACCCTACGTTCATATACAGTTTTTTGGCTATGTCGTTCTTCGCATCGACGATAATCATCGGGGTAGGAATAGATTTTGACGACTCTATAGCTTTTCGAATTGCATCTATAAGCAATATTTCACCAAACCCTTGGCGTTGAAATGACTTACTTATAGCTAGGCGACCAATAAGTGCGCAATGTAGTGTAGAAGGGGACTTTTTCGATATTTTCTCTGGTAGTTCGTCTAGCTCTACCGTGCATAGTGCTAGGGAATAGTATCCCTTTATTTGAGATCCATTTTGACTACTTGTAAGGACGAATGTTCTTGATAAGTCCTTTTTATCATGTTGTCCCGATACTGCCTTCAAGTAGTTGTTTAGTGCGGGTTCACCACAGTTAAAATTATTTCTATCGTGTTTGTTTTTATCTAGACGTTCTATCTTCATTTTTTATTGTTTCTTTATGTCTACGAGCAGCACGAAGGAAACGTTCGTTTACTTTGATTGGTTTTTCCAATGCATGAACAAATGCCAATGCATCTTCTTGACACAATTGAATACGCATATTTTGTTCAATGAGTCTTTTTGCCTCTGCTACAGCAGCATTGGCAATAAAGCTATTCAAACTTGCATACCCTGATAGTGATAACGCCCTTTCAAGTAGCTCTTTGGTCTCTGAACTCACCCTTGTGGTGATTCTTTCATTTGCTAATGTGGTCATAAGCCTTACTCCTACCGCATTGCGGTTATTAGTTCTTTAGTTCACTATAGATATCCACTACTCGTTTGCATTATTTATTTGGAGCTAGCGGAACATATTGGTTTAGTGAAATGCTAAGTTTGCTTCATTGACTAGTTTAAGATTTTTTTTTAACAAAATTCAACATGTGTGCCAAAATGACGCCATAATTGTGAGACTAAACAAACCATAGTCAGATAGAACAAAAATCATCAAAATTCGGGCGCAAGTGAATCCGAGTATGCAGAGTTGTTAGCAAAAACCGCCGTAAACCCTCTTTACGGCGGGAAGCAGTCACCTGAGTTGTACTAGCTCTAGTCTGAGCTAGTACAGTTAGCTTCTATTTAAAGTTCTATACCCGTCATCTTTCAAGTTGCTTCTTTGTTGGCTGCACTCCCTTGCCGCCGCGATGCATCTTGAAATCCATAGGGTATGTGACCAAATTTATGAAGCTCTCCGCATTCCTAAATTCTTAGCGATAGCCGCAGAGCGAATATTAATAGCCTCTGTTGATATTTTATTGATCTTCTGCCCTTTCAATGATTTTTTAATTGCTTTCATTGCCAGGAATTTACCAACGCCTTTGAAATTATATTCTCTATTTATTGCAATAGCGGGTTCTGTTTCTTGCACCAGCGCTCTCTCTTCATTACTCAATTGCGTATAGGGATGAGCCAGTGCATAGTTGACATGTAATTCTGATTGTTTATTTTTTAAATCATGATAAACCTTAACCTCTATTGCCGCATAAATTTTTCTTTCACCGGAATAATCATTTTTTTCACTTTTATCCATTAAAGCAAAGAAATCTGTTGCTGCATAAAAATCGGGATGATTGCTTCTATACCTATGCCCTTCTGTATATTCTGATATCGTATCTTTTATCGTTTTTGCCATATAACCGGATATTTCAGATCCCAAAGAAAGATTTGTTTTTGATTTTTCTGAAAGGGATCTGTTTTCTTCGAGCCGGCTATATATAATTTGGCTTTTTTCTATGCCTTTTAGTAACTCTTCGTGGCTTAGCAAATAACCCGACGGATCGGAATCACCGACGCGAACCACTTTCAATGATTTATTTTTTGTATAACTACTTTCTTTCTCGTTCCATTTGACAACATGTGAATTTTTGGCTGCCAATTTGAATTTTAATTCATCAAGGAAATTCACCTCTTTAGTATATTTTCCTCTTTCTGGTGCTAATCCATTTTCATCCTGCAAACTTACTGGATTATTTCTCACCATTCGGTATAGATTCAGCCCATCAATGGTTCCTGCCGGATCCGCGCTTAACCATCTGCCCGCCCACGGTTGATAATAGCGGTAACCGTAATAATACAGCCCGGTGGTATCCCGTTCTTTGCCTGAATAGCGAATAGTTTTATAGTTGGCTTCTGTTTGGCTATTGGCTGCCCACATCGCTGTGCCGCCGAATGGATAATACTCTTCCTCACTAATAATCTGCCCTTGGTTGTCCAGTTCAAGCTGGCTGGAGCCGATCAGATTATCGTAGCTGTAACGTAGCTGATTGTTGTTGATACCTTCTGGTTTACCGCTCTCCCAGTGCAGCACCCGCACCTGTGCGCGACCCGCTTCACCTAGTGTGATCACGTGTAACTCTTCTGTTGTTGTGGTGCTGTTCTGGGTTGTGCGTAGTTCCAGCCCCGGCAGATAGATTACCCGCTGCTGCTGCGTAGTATTCTGGGTTGGCTGTTCACTCACTTTCAGTTGTCTCATTCCGTTGCTGCCGTATCGGTACCATTCATTTCCTGAACCGTTATTGACCTGCTTTAACTCTCCTCGTGATGTCCAGACCAGTGTCTGACCGGGTAATAAACTGGTTTGGTGACCACCGGCATCAAATAACGTATCCACTTGATTTGGATCTGTTGTCAGCGTACTGAGAACGCCGCGGTTACTGCGATTCGAGATGGTGATAGCGGTGGTGTAGTTATTTTGGGTAGCCGATGAACTGTGCCGAATTTGCGTCAGATTACCGCTGTGATCATAACTGTAGCGGCGAGTATAGTTAGTGTAGGTATTGTTGTCGGAAGGTAGCGCAGGGGAGGGCAGTTGATTATTTTGCTGACCTATATTGGCCATTTCACGCCCAGTAGCACTGATAAGCTGGTACAGGGAGTCGTAAGTATAGCTATTCTCCGGGACCACTTTCTGATTGCGCCAAAAGCGGGTGGCTTCCGCATCGTTACGGATATTGATCACATTGCCTACCGGATCATATTGATAGCGTAAGTCTTGCAACACCTTGGTATCTGACGGACGGCGGGTAGTGATACCAATAAGCCGTTGGGTTTCTGGTTCATAGCTGTATTCGGTGATAACCCCGTTACCGTGCTCTTCACGTAATTTTTGTCCGGCGGCAGAGTAGGTCAGCGATTTGATAATCACTTGTTCGGCTTGACCTTTGAGTGTTAACCAACAGCCTTTTAGCTGCCCGGCTACATCATAGGCCAGACGCTGGATGTTGCCTTTGGCATCGGTCTGGATAAGTAAAGCCCCGGTGGCATCAGTGCTATTTTGGGTGGTATAGACATCACTGCTCAGTTTTTGCTGCCAGAGGCTTTGATCTTCACCTGTCCAGTCGGCATTTTGATCATCGACGAGCAGTTGTTGAGATTGTGATAGCACGACGCCAGCCAGAGAAAGGCTGTTGAGTTGAGTGAGTCCAGCGGTATCGTAGTGGCGGACACACTGACCAGCAAGGTTGTACTCTTTTTCTTGCGGCGTATTGCCGGCCCAGATAAGGCGCTCGGTCATTTTCTCTTCTGCCTGCACCTGTTCGGTGATAGCAAGTAAGCGACCGGGTAGGATGTTATCTTCGTAGTGATAGTCTTGGCGGACACCGGTTGCATTGATGGTTAATACCGGGCGACCTTCAACATCGTTGAGGATGATAGTTCGACCGGCATCAACCCCTTCTTCACGTAGAACCTGACCCGCGAGATTAAAGACGCGAATGAAATTCGGGCCGCTCTGATTTTTATTCTTACGAGGATCAGTACTTTTTACCTCAAATCCTTGAATATTGAACTCATAGAGTGTGATCAATTCATCACTGTTTTCATCAGCTTGAGTACGTAGATATTCTAAAGTACGTACATTTAACCTCCTGTTATCCAATACACTGATTAATGGTGTTTTTTTGTCAATTTCAGAACGATAACTGCTCATATTTTAACTCCTTAGATGGTGTTAATCTTCAAAATAATTTAAGTTACGGCAACAACTAAACGACCTTATATCACTAAATAAGTTAAGGAAAGTGATTTATCGTGATGTTATTAATGCAAACGCTTTGGTAATTTTTGAGATTGTATTGATGGTAATTAAGGTTTCAGATAACCGGTGTGATCGGCCAACTATTGGGAGAACAAGTGGTTGGCTGATTTGATATGTCAATGATGGTATGCAATTTTCTAATGGTCGGTGGTTAGCTAGTAATATTTCACCAAGTAGACATTCACATGATAATGGTTCATCTATATTTCATGGTCTTGATATGTCATTGGGAAGCGAGGAGAGCTTGGATAGTGAGTATATATATCTGTCATCTTTCAAGTTGCTTCTTTGTTGGCTGCACTCACCCACCCCGGTCACATAGTTCTCTATGCTCCCGATGATAGATTTTTACAGGAATTGGATTTTATTACTTATGAAATAAAAGGTAACAAAATATCCTGTTCCTCTATTTAGAACTCACAATGTAGTTTATATTCGCTCGTTAACATTAAACGAGCGAATATGGGTTCAATTACATAATCACGTCAGCGGCCGTATCATTTTCATCCTCACTCACAGTAAACCACGGGAAATATTGGCTCTGTCGCAGCCAGCCTTTTGCGGTAATAACTCGGATTTCCCGCCCAATCGGATCATAAATATGCGTATCGGCATAGGCCCCTTTTCTGGCGCTGTCATCACTCACATATCGCCAGTCGTTGAGGAAATAGGGCTGATAAGTTCGTATCGTCTGTCCCTTATTGTCATATTCAGTGCGTCCCGTGACCGCCCAGCGCGTTTTGGTATCTTCCATTTTTGTCACCAGAGAACCATCTTGGTTACGTTGCCAAGCTTCGCCTGCCTCATGCCGTACAGATGCTTGCAACAAACGGCCAAAACCATCACTGAATGCGACTTGCTGATGAATTTGCTGCCCAGAATCGCGGTCATAGCGATCCGGGGTCAGCGTAAGGTTATGGGGAGGTAAACCGATGCTGTTAGTTAACAGATTAACCAATGGCGTACTAGCCTGTTGACTTTGCAACCAACGGCGGCGAGCCAGTGCACAAATACGCCAATCTTCCGTGATAATCCGTAAATCACGCAGTGTCGTCTGCTCTTCCTGCGTTAATGTGTTGAAGGTTTCCTGACTGAATAGTGGCATCCAACTGTCCGGTGCATAGACCAGACACTGCGCGACAGGGAGTGGTCCGGTTAGAGCAATGGCAGTATTGATATCGATTGGTGGAGAGAACGGCTTTTCTTCCGGTGAGGAGTAACCTGTTTTCACACCATTTTCGATTCCCCAGAAACGTTGTGTGACAGGGCGTCCTAATGCATCCAAGGTTATGAGATGCACATTATCATTAATATCAGTCAGTTGCACAGGTGTGAGAAAACGCCAGTCATAATTGGCTAAGACAGTCAAACCAGCCGCGTCTTGGGTTTGAGTGATGACACAGTAGTGGGTATCCCATTGCAGCGTCGTTTTCCCGGTTAACAGGGTGTTACGTTGTGCGACAGGACGCCAAAATTGTGCCTCAGTTCCGTAATCGGTATAGCCTTGACGTGCTACCCAGACTTTGTTTTCGCCGGTGCGTGGAAACAGATAAGGCTCTTGTTGATATCCTGCTTGTGTCAGAATGCCGGGTAATTCATCTGGCGTGATACCGCCATCAAATGCGGATAACAGAGATTCTGTTAATACCGCCGTTTCGGTAAAGGCGATTAAAGCTTGTCGTGTCGGTATTTCCAATGGCGCTTGGTTTTTCCCATCGGTATAGAACGTTCTTTGCTGATTAAGGTATTCGCGTGGTTTGTCATCGGCAATCAGACTATTTTCAGCACATAGGGCTTCCAGATTTAAACCATCAACAGGCACCTGTTTGGCATCGTAAGTGAAGGCATCACTGCGTGTACCATCCGGTAATCCCAGCACTCTGAGTTCATTACCGGTTAGATGGTGCCAACTGGATTGCTGGCAGGTTAATCGCAATAGTTGTTGTTGATCGTCATAACTGCTGGCAAATAGCGTATCCGGTAGTGTATCGGGATACGGATTGGTTGTTGGTTGATTGCGGCGGGGATATTGCATTGAAACCTGTTTCAGAGGTTGCCCGAATTGGTCGCTGGACAGCGTAATATCCTGATTGCACTGAGGATCACCGATAATACGTTCATAGTGATAACTACGGTTTTCCACGACCGAGGCCCAAAGCACCGGGGAAGCGGTAGTGCCATCTTGTAATTGGCGCACTTGTGGACGAGATTCAGTCACTGTATAGGGGATATTTTGCTGTTCGCTGTCATCCAGCCCGTAGAGCTCACTACGCAGTAGCTGACCTTTTAGTGCCCGGTTGAACCAGTACAGATTATCATCATTTTCCGGTGTCGCCGGAACATCTTTGCCCTCTTTCCAGCGAGTAAAGCGTGGCGTAAAACCGGTGAACGCTTGTTTATCACCACGCCAATACCCGGCAGATAGCGTATTGTCTACCTCCGGGACTCCGGTGGCATACCAGTTTTTGGTGAGTGCCGGTGGTGTGCGTTCCGGGGCATTGCCTTGAGCGAGTTGATGGCTGTCTGTCTGCTCAACATAACCAAAGCCACGAAATTCCCGTTCACGTCCATCCCAAGCGCCGTGAGCGTAACGTAACGTGGTCACTAATTTATTGCCGCTGATTTCATCCTCGGTCTCTGTTTGCCACAGAGTATGGACCGGGAAGGGCAGGTAACAGACCGGTGTTTGTCCGGTCGCCAAGGCTGCGGCTTTGTCATCCAGCCAGAACTGGGAGGAGCTACGGTAATGCAGGGTGTGATGAGCGCCCATATTGTTGTTCATTTCACTGAGCAACCACGGTTTCGCATTGGTCAGATCGCAGCGCCAATGATGTGGCGCCATATGCGGTACGCTCAGGATCAGGCTGACAGCCCCTAATCCCTGAACATCAGCCACTTGTAGCTGGCAAGTATCATCAAAACGCAGGCCGTCAGGAAAACGGAGTGTGAATGGTTTTGCAAAGCTGTTACCACTTTCATTCTTGAAAATCTCCAGACGGTCAGTATGAACATAAATCAAATCGGCAGGACCACTGCCATCCAGATCGGCCAGATGAACTCGGTCGGGATTAAAGTTGTCGGCAGATTGGCTGAATCCCGGCAATGTAATTGGCTGACCAAAACGGCCATGTCCCAGATTTGGCCAGCAGGTGACTTGAGTTGCACTAACTTCAACCAGATGTGCTTGGCCCGAACCGAGTACGTCACTAAATGCCACTAACTTACGGGCATCGGCACCCGGTAACGGCAGAGTGATATCACCGGATTGCACCACATCCCGCCCTTGGGTAAAACCATCACGGTTATTAGCATACAAGCGTACACTTTTGGGGCCAATCAGTACTAAATCGGACAGCCCGGCCCCCATTAAATCGGCAAGTTGAGCACGGGGATGAGAATATTCTATCGGCAAGGCATCTAATGGTGTAAAGCGTGTCCAGCTACCATCCGGGTGTTGGCTGTGATAGCCCCTTAACCCCGGTCCGGTGATAACCCAGTCCAGTTGCCCGTCACCGTTAATATCCATCAGTGAGGCGTTATCCTGCAAAGCTGGCGTGATAGGAAGGAGTTGCATTTTCCCCCAGGTGACCGCATTCATCTCTTCCCCGGCTTGACGTTGGGCAGATCGATACCACCAGCCATTTCTATCCTGATATAGAACACCGGGTACGCCTTCTCCTTTCAGGTCAAGCAGTTGCCAGCGTTGAATGGCGTTGAAATTTGCCAGTACATCCATTGATTGCCAGCGTGCTTTTTGTTCTGGCTCAAAAGGCTGGTAAGCCAGCTCCAGTGGTGGCAGTGAGATGACGGTATTGTTGTCCTCATGACCTATCCGACGGACAGAAACGAGCGTGCTGATCACCGCGTTTTCATCGTAATCCAGTATCAGACGTGAAACCAACGCGGGTTCATCGTCCCCTTTAGCTTGACCAGACAGGGTTTGTAGACGGTGAAACATCAGGATTTGACGGCATAAGCGCCGGGTGCGCAATTCAAAACCGTATTCATAACGGGAAAAACGGTCTTGGCGGCAAAGCCAGAGACTTGAGGCTTTAAACGGCGGTATTTCAGATAAGCTGTTTTTGCGTTCACCGTAATCAAATACTAAACAGAACAACCAGCCAGATTTGAGTGGGTCATCTCCGTTGAGCGTGGGAAAAACTTCGCTGGCGGTCAGGTTACCGTAATGGACCGCTTGCAGGTAGCGTTGGACGGTTGCGTTCGGATGGGCTGTGAACTCGTCAGTTTCGCAGTTTGTTTCATCTTCGGCTCGATATTGATAATAAATCTGTTCGCCGTGGGATGATACCGAAGCTTCCAACAACCATTGCGCTGTTTGGCTAACATTGAGTGGATTGCTGATACGTGCCTGAGGATTTTTTCCCAGTAAATGGACCTGTCCGTCGGGGCTGTATATCAGCCAGAAATCGGTTGTACCTGTTGTTTTGGGTTGCCAATATTCCAACCAGCTAAAGTGGCTTTCCAAACGGGAACGATAACCGGTAACGGTGAAGATTTCCCCCAAATTGATGCCCTGCAATGAGGATTCACTGCGGATATCAGCTTGACCGTTCTCATTTAATGCTATGACCAACACTTCACCTTCTGGCCCCAGAAAAGTATCGGTTTCATCGTAATTCGGTACGCCAGTACTGGTGCGGCGACGAATTGTCATAACGTTGCAGTCCCAACCGAGACCAAACGGGCTGTTACCGGCTCCACTGCTGTAATTCAAGGTGAGCGATGGGGAGTAACCACGCCCGGCAGAAATGGGTAATGGCAGGGATAAGGCGGCCATACCATCCGGCCCAGTTGGTGTTAATGCTTCACCCATACCGGTAATTGCCCCGCCGCCCTTGGGTAATGACAGCTCGGCAACACTGAATGTCTGTGAATTCTGCATGAAAACTCCTTACAGGCCCCGATTCGGGGCCTGTTTTAGTACGTTTGGACGGTTATTTAATGGTGTAGCGAATATGCAAAATGATATCGTTCAGGGTTTTTAGCATAGTGGCTTGTTTACCTTTCTTCGGCATGGATGCATTTGGGAAACTCAGTGTCAGCGTGCCTTGATCAATGGCGATGCCTTCGAATGGCAGGAATTTGCCATCGTTGAAATCGAGCTGGAATTGGCCGCTGTCATTCATACCGTGAGAAACTGCTAGCGCTTCGCAGCCGTTAGCTAATCCGGTTTTATCACCGTAAGACAATATTGCCTGCACATCCTGATATGGCCCCAGTAGCGCGGGCAGGGTGACACTGATCTGTTTGATACGTCGAATTTTGCCAAGAGATGTCGGGTAATCCTCACGAATTTTCAAATCAGCTAATGAAATGGATGCCTGCAAAGAGGTTTTAGTGTCCGTACCGGCACCAAATGCCAAATTATTATTGTCACTGCCGGCACTGCCTGAGCCTTTACTCACCAGCTTCTCAATTTCCTGAGCCAGGGAGAATGGACCTTTATCTTGTGGCAATCCAGCATAAACTTCGGCTAGCGACACCGTGCGTTCCACTTCTAGTGCACGTTTATCGCGTTTCAGATGGGCATCTTCCATTTGTGTCAGACTTAGCATCAAGGTTTCACCTGCAAGCAGACCGGCATAGGTTCCTTGCCAGGCACCCGGTTTAATGAAACTTGCAGAGGCATCATTGATTTCCCAACGGTAAGCCTGTTCTGCCATTAAACAACGCGCGACAGCCAAATCGTAGAATTGGAAGTAAATCGCCGCCAATCGGCCACGTAGCCAGTTGTACAACGCTTGATTGCTGAACTTACGTTGCAGGAAGGCCAGCTGAGATTGGGTCTGTTCTTGCTGGGTTTTCAGGCTGGTTTTTTGCAATACGGCGGCTTCACGGCGTACTACCAGTGATTTAAGTTGGGAATCGAGTTGTTTCAGTTCTGCTTCGGCATTATTACGTTGGATCTCCCACTCCTGACGGCGACGACGGTAGGTTTCGGATTGGCTAATTTTATCCGCTTCGGTATTCATAACATTAGCGGAGAATTCCATCACATAACCTGTTGCCTCAGCGATAGCTCCCCAGCGACTACCACCGCCGGCGAAGCCGAAGATGTTAGGCACCAAATCAGCCGCTGCGCCAGCCAGACGGGATGCTTGAACTGCCGTGGTGAGCCCGGCTGCGGACGCTCGTAGCATCATAGCTTGGTTTTCACCGGCGTTGATGTTTTCATCATACAACTTGCTATAGCTATCAAAGCGCGATTGGGCTCCCGCTTTGGATTTTTCCAGCACGGTTTTCTCGACATCCAATTCTTCAATGGTTTTGTCCTGAATGCTCAGGTTAGTCAATATCAGCTCCGCGGCCTGATTTTGTAATAACGCATTGAGTGCTTCCGCGTCCTGACGCTCGATAATATTTTGTAACGTGGAGCCGAACTGGATGAGTTGGCTAACCATGCCGCGTGCATTTTCCAGCATGTGCGGGAAGCGCCACAGGGACATAAATGACTCTGGTAGTTTGCCTCCACTTTGAGAAGTGGCAACGGCGGCGCTGAGTAACGCTTTTGGATCTGCCGGTGTGGCATAGATTGGCAGATATAGCGGTTGACCGTCGATAGAGAGGTTATGACGCAGGTTGTATACTCTCTGAGCTAATGTCTGCCAGTAGTTCATCATCACTTCATTAATTTGTGGCAGGAAGAGATCGGTCAGGGTATTGGCGCTGCGCAATGCTAAAGGTGCTGGTGTACTCTGCCGCAGAGCAACTATTGAGCTGGCGTGAGCATTTTGAGTAGTAATATCTGCGGCTCTGTCTAGTCGAGGATTATTCCATGTCGTACTCAGCGGTAGGTAAGGTTTGTCGCCCAATAGATGCAGCGCTTGCATATACCACATCTTCGCTTCGTTAAGCGTATCCCGCTCCAGTTGGCGGTAAGCCTGATCGCCGCGTGCTATCAACAGATCGAGAGTACGCATAAAGGTTGAGACTTTGTAGTGCATTGGATCGTGTTGTGCTACCGCGTCAGGATCGACGGAATCTAAAGGATCACTGTTCCAACTGGTGTCTTCCAGTAACGGGCGAACATTCCACTGGTAGTTCTGAATCTGGCCGTGAACAATATAACCGGATGGACTCCAGACATATTTCAGCCAGCGGTTGGCTTCATCAAAGTTTTGTTCATGCAACAAACGTTGAGCAACCAGCATCGGGGTATAGTAGAACAGTTCCCAGAAATAAAGACTGTTAGCGCCGCTGAAATCCATTGGTTCAGTTTTTTGATTTTCTATGAAAATAGGATCACGGTTTTTTTCATTACCTTTGGGATAATAACCTTGAAAATTCGTACCATTTTTAAACCAAAACTCGCCAATTTTTATTGGATTAGTAGAATATTTTACAAATAAATAAATCCAGCTATCGTTCCCTTTATTATCCACTGGTTTTGTATTGTTACTCCGCTCTTTTATGGATATATAAGTTTCAGAGAGATTAATTAATTGATTTTTATCTGTTAGCTCACCCTGATAAATGACATTTGCTTGATCAGGTTGTTTTTCACTGTTTCCTAACATAATTTTGATATTTTTGCTGTTGCCATGAAGACTTGAGTTGTATATTGGTAATGTTGCAGTAAAATTATCACTCCATAAAACAGGCTCTTGGATATTCTGAGTTTCCATACTCAGAATTGTATCGATTCCGGTGGTGGCTCGTGCAACCAACTGGCGGGCAAATAGGGTATTCAGGCGAGTACGATAGGCTTGCCATTGCATATATTGCGCACCATTTTCATTATGGTGCAGGGTCAGAGCATTATCGGTACTCACCTTGCGAGTAACAGGAATACTGAAACTTTCATAACCCAGTTTACGCCCATCCTCCGCCAATGCAGTAAAGGTGACATCAATACTGGCTAAGTTATTATTAAAATTCAAACCAGTACCCTCTATTTCGAGGGTATTAAATTGATAATACATTTCATCAAAACTAGGTGATGGCTGAACGGAAACATCTTTATCCGCGGTAAAAGTTTTCTCTTTGCTACCGGCTTTTACTGTTACCTGAATTTTTGCCGGGGAAATTGCAGTGTTGATCTCTACTGCGTTATAGACATCAGTAGCAATAATACGGAATCCATTATTTTTGTCCTCCATATAGAGATATTGTTTAAATAAAGGTTCTTGATTAGAAGTGTCTATAATATAGCCATTAT
The DNA here is from genome assembly GCF_003343245.1 of Photorhabdus laumondii subsp. laumondii. NCBI lineage: Bacteria > Pseudomonadati > Pseudomonadota > Gammaproteobacteria > Enterobacterales > Morganellaceae > Photorhabdus > Photorhabdus laumondii. The sequence continues at coordinate 1,110,735 of NZ_CP024901.1, forward strand.
TGCTATTGGTAACTTCTGAATATAGGCTTTGTCCCCAATTAGGAAGAAAGACACTTACTTTACCAATTTGGTTATCCCGATAAAACAGTAATCTACCCTGACTATTATTAGTGGTGTTTCCTCTATATTGATAAACCGGGTATATTAACTTTTTATTTGATGTCCATTGTGTATTGACACTCAGATTGGTATAGATAATAAATTTATCACCCAATTTGCCATATTTTTTTATCAGGTTGCACTGATTACGAGTTCGCTCATCAGCTCCTTCATAGGTAATTCTTAACTTAGGTGAGATATGGATTTTTAAATCACTTGATGAGGCTTGGTAACGGATAATTGGGATATCTCCGCCATGCACCATACTGAGGTTATATTCTCCCCTGCCATAACTGTTATTGCTATTTACCGATGAAGGGATTTCATAATTCTCTGCGTAGCGGTTATTCACTCTTCTGACACTATTAGTATCAAATTGTTTATAACTGTTATCCCGATAAACATTGCTCTGTCCTAAGGTCATATCTTTGGATGCCATGTCGGCAAAGATATATAGCCCTTGCATTGCAGCAGTTTTATAACTATCTAGTGTATCTTGTTGGTTATAAAACATCACCAGCAACGTATCTTCACCCTGATAACCGGCACAATAGAGCCCGGGCGCTTTATTTTTTACCAGTTTTAGCTCGGATATTTTTTCATTGACATCAAAGGTGATTGGCGTATTCCAAGTGCCGTCATAACGGATATGCGCCAGTTTCAGTTCATAACGATAATCCGTCTCGGTTTGATAGCCATCTTTACTATTTCCTGTCTGTTTGGTGATCTCCTTTTGTTCCAACCAGAGCAGATACAAGCGGGATTTGTACATCACAGGGCGGATAGTGCTTCGGTAAGGATTAATTGGGCAATCAATTTTGTGCCACTCACTCCAAGCGTTAGCCGCGAATTTACCGTCGCTGAATTTACTGTGATCGACACTACGCCAATAGTATTCACCGGCATCAGTTTCATTAAGTCCGATAAAATAGGTCAGCCCTTGATCGTTATTAATATTATCGTGATATGCACTAATAACTTTAAGATTAGCTACCTGTTCAAACGACGTCAGATAAGACATAAAGGCGTCTTCGACCGTATCGGTATTTAATTGGCTTTGGCTGACGGATTGCAGTAATGCGTCCATCATTTTGGTTTGTCCGATGCGTATGGTCGGATCAATATAGTTTTCCGGGTAGTAAACTAATTGAGAAACACCAGCCCAAGTGCTGTAGCGTTTATTATATTTGTCCCAGTCGATAAAGAATTGGCGGCTGATAACCCCCGAATCGGCATTTTCTTCCACATTTTCCAGCGCCCGATTGACGTACAGTTGAATGCTGGCAATAGCTTCGGCGATTCGGGTGGTTTTGATTGCAGCGGAAACCTGATTATCAATCAGCAAGTATTGATACAGGTCATCACGGCTTTTAATGGCCGCCGCTGGTTTGGCGACTTGACGGATATAGTAGGTGCTTAATGCGGCACTGCGGGATTCATCCAGAAAAGCGTGTAATGTATCCGCTTGTTGTGAATTCAATCCGGCGGTTAATATTCCCGCCGCGTTTTCCCACTGGGTATAGGTTGGGGTTTTTTGCTTAGATTGAATATAATCCAGTCCGACTAAAGCAGAAACGCCCTGTGGGGCGACATTCAATTGTTGTGCAACATTAACCCATTGCAGGATGGTATTGATCGATGTCCAACAGGAGAAAGCATTTTCTTGTGTTACTGGAGGAAGATGTTGATGATTTTGTGCTTGAGTACTGGCTTGCAACAGCAAATTAGCATCAAGATTCATAGCGTCAGCCAGTTGTTCTGCCGTTAAAGTATTAGCTTCTAATGCCGCTAATACGGAGGAGGCTTTTTCGCCTAGCGCGTTAACCCAATCCGCAAAACGCGTCAGCATGATCAATGAAAGCGCATCATGCGTAGGGGCTGCCCCAATAGAAGTGCCAAACATCTCTGGTTTTGTTACAAACAGGCGGAAGGCGTTTTCGTTAATACCGGTGGAATGGTAAACCATTTCCAATTGTGCCAGAGCTTGACAATACTGAACGATATGCTCCCGCATTTCTACTGCTTCCGATAAACCCGGCGTATACTGAGTATTCAACCAGTCCCAGAATTTTTCTGCTGTCATTGCGCCGTCGCCGGGCTTTAACTTGTCTGCCCAAAGCAGCACTGAATGAGCGACATTTTCCGATGATAATTGCAAGGTAGCCGCTATATAGGGTGCCATAACATGTAGTAAATCTGCTTTGTCTTTGTCAAAACCTTGTAAACCGTGGTAAACGGTATCTAGCAGATTCTTAATTTCAGGCGTTAGCGTTTTGTTATAGCTGGTGGAGGTCATAATAAACAACTGGAACACGCTCCACTTCTGTATATGTAACCAGCCGGTAATGGTATTGAGTTTTCTGATCAGAGTAGTTAATTGCTTATCACTGATAGCGGATAAATTAGTTTCTCCTTCACCCACAGCAACCAATAATAAATCCAGCTCATCAATGGTTAATTGATGGATTTCTGCCAGTAATTTTCCAATATATAAATTGGAAAGATCCTTTAGGTTATTTTTAATCTTTCCGTCTTTATTATTATGGTCAGTAATTTTGAGCAGGCGGTAGAGAGAGACATCATCGATATTAAATGCTCTCTTAAGTATGGTTTTGCGAAAATCACCGTTACTACCTGGATTTAAATCGATCTCTTCATCTCCGGTAGAAAAATATTGGCCGTTCAGTAATGGCGTATTAAACAGGCGATCAAACTGGCTAGTTTGATTATTATATGAACGTTGTGAAATAAGCGCATGGCAGAGTATTAGGGCAGTTTCAGCATCAATAGCATAACGCTGCATATAATATTTAGTCAGAAAAACTTTACCTAATACTTCTGTGTTGATATCCAGTTGCTGATTAACACTGCGCACAATACCTTCCAGAATCGTGGGTGACAATTCTGTTGCTCGGGATAGACGAATCGCCTTATTGAGTTTTAGCAGGAAAGAGTATTGGTTATATTCCTCAACGGTAAATTTTGCGGCGGCATAGGCGTAATTAGTATTAGGAAGTACTCGTGTCAGGCCAATTTCAAAAGGTTGACTGATATCAGTGGTACTTAATGTGATATTTGCAGAGTATTCTATGTTGACCTGAGGAGCGCCTTCAGTTCGAATAAGCTCTCTTTTGTCATTTAACTTGATGGATAAATAAGTGGCATTCCAAAAATCTTTGAATTTATAATCTAACCGATAATTTTCACCACCGAAGGGAAACAGTTCCACGTCCACTTGATAGGCATTTGTTGTATATTCGCGGGTAATCCGATATACCTTAACCGTGCCATCACTGCTGTTAACTACTGGAGTAATAAGCTGGTTATGACTATATTCCTGTTGACCAAAATTGCTGGCTTTACCAATAAACTGGCTAAGTTCTTCATCACTTAAATTGTAATAACGTTTAAGATATTCCGGCATAGCCAGTGAGGCCGGTTCGATATTACCAAAATTTTTCTCATAAAGTTCCTCAGCATTACCTTCGGTAATCTCCTCCGTCAGGATATTAAACAACTCAGGTGAGATTGAGGCGTTAATACCCAATAGGGAGGCTTGATGCATTAGCCCGGCAATTGCCGGTGATGCATTTAATTGCTCAAGCCCAGGATCTTGTAGCTGGATAACTTCACGCACATTTTCATAAGCATCGTGATAAGGCGTCGCGCCGGAAGGACGGAAAGTGGAGAGCATTTCCATCACTTTAGTATAGTTATCCAGCTTAGACTCAGTTTTAATACTTTCCAACAATAGCTCATTGGATAACGAGAGCGTGGAAAGTTCGGTATCCATATTTTGTTGGCTGAGCGCCATTGATTTGAGATCTGGGCGGCGGGTATCCAGATAATAAACGGAGTTGCTGGCGTGTAAATTGCGAGCCTCACGATAAAGCTCAGTCAAATAAGCGGCGGGGGAGAACATGGAGGAAACGGTACCCGGTGCGACATATTGACTGGCTCTACCGCTAAATTGGCTGTTATAGCCTATCAGTTCGACATTAGGGGCGATGATGGCAAGATGTACGGCATTTTGTAATTGAGGATTCGCGCGCTTAAGAATACGGGCTTCATATAGCCGATTATCCTTTTGGGCCTGTTGGGCATCATGATATAAGTCGTGTGCTTCGGACCAAGAGAGGTGAGCAGATACTTGTTGGTGAAATTCGTTAAAAGAGCTGTGGCTAATATCTGTCAGGCAATTAAAACCACATTGGTTTTTTAATACATCAGGTATCTCTTTTACAGGCGAATTCATATTTATTCCTTTTAAATCATAAAGTAAATGAAACATCCGTGTTGCCTTTACATCATGGATCAATCAGAGAATGATTCCGTTCCATCGGAAGAAGAGATGATTAAGTACAGGCTTTGAGAAATAGCTGAGATATGCATAGAAATAGTTTGCGAGGTGTAAAGAGGCATATCTTGATCTCTCAGAGAATCACTATCTCACTGTTTTCTTTAAATAGCTGTTGCAAAAAAAGCAGATGCAAAATTTGCAACTGATTTTCTAATCAGAGTTGGCTGGAAATGGCGCTGTGTTGTTCTCATGATGAACTGTACGAGGGAAGCGAAGTTCAGTGATAACTAATATAAATTATTAAGTTTATTTAATCTTAAAATTGCAATCATTACATGTTGAGCATGATAGTGTTTTTCAACTAATTGAAATGTTTAATTAAAGAGCTAATCACGCCTATTTTTCCGTAATGATAATATGTCAAATTTCTTTATAATTATTATTGTAACATAAGGTGGGGGTATATTTATTTTGCAACAATAATAAAAATTGTTTGATAACTGCTAAGAATAAAGATGATAAAACTCAATCTCAGTTAATGCATACTTTGATGTTAAATAATGCAAAGAAGAAAAGTCGTTGTAATGTTTTCTTGTTAATATTCCATTCTATTTAGGATGGAATGATTAGTTAAAATAAGAAGGATATATGATGCTATTTTGTTCAAAGAACTTGAAGTATTTTATGGAGTCAGCGAAAAGAGAGTCATTCACTTTAGCAGCGGATACGCTTTGTATTACTCCCTCTCCCTTAAGTAGGATCATATATCAACTGGAACAACGTGTAGGTTGCCAATTATTTGAAAGATTACCGGGAAGGACTAAACTGACTGAGGAAGGGATGGCCTTATATCAGGAGCTATTGCCGTGCTATGAGAGGATGCAGCGTGTTGAGGATAACTGGCATTATCGGAGAAGCGAGAGATTAACGAACGCCGGCAAACTTATTATTGGGACCAGTGGAGAATATATTAATAAAATTTCGGCAGTGATAAAAAGAGCGGTGCAACGTTATCATTATCGTGATATTTACATAAAAAACAATTTTCTGGTTGATGATTCAGCAAGAAAAGAGGCAATATTTTCTTCTTTAATGAAAGAAGATATAACCGTCTATGTGACGACTGAACATTATCCTGATAACGATAATATTATAAGAATAGATGGAACTTATCAGGTGCTGCGTCTTGCTATCGCTAATGATATTTTGGGATCGGAAAGTCATGCTGATGATATTATATCCACATTGCCTTTGGCTCAGCATAATAGTGCTTTCTTGAAACAATGTGACGGCTTTATTCCACTGAATTGTCTACCTGAGTACCAAAATTTAACTTTGCTAACTGTTCCTGATTTCTCTAATCGGTTGGATTTAGTGAGATCAGGTATCGCGATAAGTTTAATGACACCTAATGAAGCGATCTGTTCTGCTGATCTTCATAAAGGTATTACCTTTTTGAATTTTAAATCGTATCCAACACCATCAGTGAAATATTGTGCTTATACTCTTAGACACAAATATAAAGAACCATTGAATTTATTGATTTCCGATTTAATTGTCTAGGATTGATCTGAGATATTTATCATTGCATTAATTAAACCATTTGTCTGGATTAATGAAATATTATCGTGATTGAATGAAACTTTCTTGAAATTTTAATGATTGGTTGTGAAATCCCCTGAATTAAAGTTCAGGGGATCTTTTATTAATTACTATTTTATCAATTTAATTTGTACTGGATGATCTAAAGCTGCCGGTATAAGTATCACGTACATTCCTATGAGTAATCGCTGATGGTTTAATATCTTGTAATAATACATAGGTATCTCTACCTTGATGTCTCATTGAAACAACTTCGAACGGTGTTTCTCTGGGGAATAGTATTTCTGCTTGCCCCGCTTCTGGTCCATTGGCTCTTATTTTCAATTTTTCAACAAAGCTTTTCCACGAATCATCTAAATCCATCTTAAATATTTTCTCCGCATTTTCGTTATTATACTTAGATTTTGCTGCCACATTGACACCTGTATTGGTTAAAAATGCCATTTTGACATATCGAGTTTCACTGGTTTCTTTTTTATGCACAAAATTCAGAAAACCACGATGGGCCGATGTTGATAAATAAGCATTATCTGAAACGATATCACCAACGTTGATGCTATTTCCTTCCTGTGGAGAGTGCCAGGGGGAGGGCTTGGAATTATCTATATAGGTCATCACTCGATAAGTTACCCGTATTTGTCTATCTTGCAGGGCAGATAATGAGGAATCTAAATCTTTCACTATCGATGTAATACGGTTTTCTCTTATTGCAGTATTAATTTGCGAGCTATCCGTGGTGTAATCTTTAATTGGGCTAGTATCTACACCGGGATTGTTGGTCAATAATTGATGGGCTTCTTGCTCTGTTTGGGTAGCGATAGCTCTTTGGCGTTTGAAAGTTTGAGGTTTCGCCATTTTTTTATAAACGGCTTCTTCCATTCCTGTAAAGGAACCCTGTTTTATTATCGCTTCTTCTGTTCTGTTAGCCGGAGATAATCCCTGAACATCAAATTGTGTCACCGGATTATTTCTCACCATGCGATATAAATTCAGCCCATCAATGGTTCCGGCCGGGTCCGCACTTAACCATCTGCCCACCCACGGTTGGTAATAACGGTAGCCGTAATAATACAGCCCGGTAGCATCCCGCTCTTTACCTGAATAACGAATGGTTTTATAGCTGGCTTCGGTTTGATTCCTTGCTGCCCACAGAGCTGTACCGCCAAATGGATAATATTCTTCCTCACTGATAATTTGTCCTTCGCTATCTAATTCAAGTTGGCTGGAACCGATAAGATTATCGTAGCTGTAACGAAGTTGATTGTTGTTGATATCTTCGGGTTTTCCGCTCTCCCAATGTAATACCCGGACTTGCGCACGACCAGCTTTACCGAGTGTGATAACTTGCAAATATTCCGTGGTAGTACTGCCATGTTGGGTTGTGCGTAGTTCTAGCCCCGGCAGATAAGTGACTCTTTGCTGTTGCGCGATATTCTGAGTTTGTTGTTCATTCACTTTTAGCTGTCGTGTGCCGTTGCTATCGTAGTGATACCACTCATTTCCTGCGCTACTGTTGACTTGTTTCAATTCGCCTCGCGGTGTCCATATTAGAACTTGACCGGATAATAAGTTGGTTTGATGGCCTCCCGAATCAAATAAGGCATCAACTTGGGTTGGATCTTCGGTCAGTGTACTTAATACGGCACGGTTGCTGTAATTAGAAACCGTTATATTCGTCGTGTAGTTATTTTGCGTGGCAGGTGAACTATGCTGAATTTTCATCAAATTGCCGCCACGGTCATAACTATAGGTGCGGGTGTAGTTAGTGTAGGTGTTGTTATCAGCAGGTAGCGCAGGGGAGGGGAGTGGGTTATTTGGCTGACCTATATTGGCCATTTCACGTCCGGTGGCACTGATAAGCTGATACAGAGAATCGTAGGTATAGCTATTCTCCGGGATGACTTTTTGATTGCGCCAAAAGCGGGTGGCTTCCGCATCGTTACGGATATTGATCACATTGCCTACCGGGTCATATTGATAGCGTAGGTCTTGCAACACCTTGGCGTCTGATGGACGGCGAGTGGTAATGCCGATAAGCCGCTGAGTTTCCGGTTCATAGCTGTATTCGGTAATAATGCCGTTACCGTGCTCTTCGCGTAATTTTTGTCCGGCGGCGGAGTAGGTCAGCGATTTGATAATCACTTGTTCGGTCTGACCTTTTAATGTTAGCCAGCTCCCTTTTAGCTGACCGGCCACATCATAGGCTTGCCGCTGAATGTTGCCTTTAGCATCGGTCTGGGTAAGTAAAACCCCGGTGGCATCGGTTTTATTTTGGGTGGTATAGACATCACTACTCAGTTTTTGCTGCCAGAGGCTCTGGTCTTCACCTGTCCAGTCGGCATCTTGGTTATCGACGAGCGGTTGTTGAGATTGTGATAAAACGGCGCCGGTCAGGGCAAGGCTGTTGAGTTGAGCGAGTCCGGCGGTATCGTAATGACGGGTACACTGACCAACAAGGTTGTACTCTTTTTCCTGCGGCGTATTGCCGGCCCAGATAAGACGCTCGGTTGTTTTCTCTTCTGTCTGTGCTTGTTCGGTGATTGCGAGTAGGCGACCGGGTAGGGTGTTATCTTCATAAAGGTGATTTTGGCGGACACCGGTTGCGCTGATGGTCAATACCGGGCGACCTTCAATATCGTTGAGGGTAATTGTTCGGCCAGCATCGACGCTCTCTGTTCGCAGGATATTGCCGGTCAAATTATGCTGCCAGATAAAATTCGGTTGTACGGCGTTGTTAGTCTGCTTAGCATCATACAGGCGAGGATCAATGCTTTGGTTCAAATATCCGCCGGCATTATATTGATGGCGAGTAATACGCGGATCGGTATTTGCTTCTGCGGTAGCGCGGTGAAAACTAATATTACGGATAGCGAGTCCACGGTTATCGTGAACACTGACGGTCGGCGTATGGTGATAAAGTTTAGGGTCAATGTTTTTCATCGTCATTTACTTCCTTTGTTATGTTGAATAATTTGTGCAATTGTTATTTTGTCTGCATTACAGTGAACCAATGTTAAATTCAATCCTGCTATATAATAGGGATAATTTTTCTATTCAGGTAATTGAAATAACAGTGGCATGTAAGATGATTTTTAATAACAGGCCCTGATTAGGGCCTGTGGCAGGTGATGGTTATTCGAGGATAGTGTAACGAATGTGCAGAATAATGTCGGTCAGCATCTGTAATATGGTTTTTTGTTTACTGGTGGCATTGGGGAAACTTAGCGTTAATGTCCCCTTGTCATTAATATCGATTCCTTCAAACGGCAGGAATTTGCCATCGTTGAAATCGAGTTGGAATTGACCATTGTCATTCAGGCCGTGGGAGACCGCCAAGGCTTTACAACCTTTAGCTAAGCCGGTGGCGTCACCACCATAAGACAGAACCGCTTGAACATCTTGATAGGGTCCCAATAGTGACGGTAAGGAGACACTAATTTGTTTAATGCGGCGTGTTTTGCCTAACTGCATCTCTTCCGGGTAATCATCTTTGAGTTTCAGGTCTTGCAGGGTTAGCGTCGCGGATAGCGTATTGTTGGTTAATTTCAATTGATTACCGTTATTACCGACGGAAGTCTCTTTATCTTCTTGTAGCAACGCTTCAATTTTATCTTTCAATGTAAAGCTTTTTCCCTCTAAGGATTGGTACACCTGCGCCAGAGAAACCGTGCGTTCCACTTCCAGCGCACGTTGTTCTTGTTTCAGGTGCGCATCTTCCATTTGGGCCAGATTCAACATTAAGGTTTCTCCGGCAAGCAGACCGGCATAGGTTCCTTGCCAGGCTCCCGGTTTAATAAAGCGTGCAGAGGTATCATTGGTTTCCCAACGGTAAGCTTGTTCTGCCATCAGACAACGGGCGACGACTAAATCGTAAAATTGGAAGTAAATGGCAGCTAACCGACCACGTAACCAGTTGTACAGCGCTTGATTGCTGAATTTTCGTTGCAGGAAAGCCAGTTGAGCTTGAGTTTGTTCCTGTTGGGTTTTCAGGCTGGTTTTTTGTAATACCGCCGCTTCACGGCGCACTGTTAGTGATTGAAGTTGAGCATCGATCTGTTTCATCTCTGCTTCGGCATTATTACGCTGGATTTCCCACTCCTGACGACGACGGCGCCATATTTCAGATTGCGAGACTTTCTCCGCTTCAATTAACAAACCTTCTGCGGCGATCCCGCCACCAATAGCAATGGCATTGGCAATTGCCCCAAAGCGTGTTCCCCCGACCGCAAAGCCGTAGATATTGGGTACCATCTCCAGCGCGGCGGCAGCCATGTGCAAGCCTTTCAATCCGCTGGTAATACTTTGGGAAGCTATTCGCATATCCAGAGCTTGACGTTCACCGGCATTGACATCTTCATCGTATAATTTGCTGTAGTTATCAAAGCGCGATTGTGCCCCGGCTTTGGATTTTTCCAGTACGGTTTTTTCAGCATCTATTTCTTCAATGGTTTTGTCCTGAATGCTTAGCGTCGTTAATATCAGCTCTTTGGCTTGATTTTGCAGCAGAGCATTTAGGGCCTCAGCATCTTGGCGTTCAATAATATTTTGCAACGTGGAGCCGAACTGTGTGAGTTGAGCGACCATGCTGCGGGCATTTTCTAACATATGCGGGAAGTGCCACAGGGACATAAATGGTTGTGGAAGAGAGCCTCCTCCCTGAGACGTAGCAACGGCGGCGCTGAGTAACGCTTTCGGATCGGCCGGTGTGGCATACATCGGCAGATAGAGCGGTTGACCATCAATAGAGAGATTATGACGCAAGTTATACAGGCGCAGTTCCAGTTTGTTCCAGTAGCTCAACATAACGTCGTTGATTTGTGGCAGGAAAAGATCGGTCAGGGTATTAGCGGAGCGCAATAATAATGCTGGTGTTTGCGTGCCTTGTCGTAGGGTGGTTATTGCGTAGGAATATGCTTTTTGTATGGTCGTGTCTGCGGCATTGTCCAGACGTGGATTATTCCATGCAGAACTCAACGGCAGATAGGGTTTATCGCCCAACAGGTGCAGTGCCTGCATATACCACATTTTGGCTTCGTTCAGCGTATCCCGCTCCAGTTGGCGATAGGCGTGATCGCCACGAGCCATCAGCAGATCGAGAGTGCGCATAAAGGTGGCTACTTTGTAGTGCATTGGATCGTGCTGTGCCACCGCATCGGGATCAACGGAATCCAGAGGATCACTGTTCCAACTGGTATTTTCTAGGAACGGGCGTACATTCCAGCGATAGTTTTTAATTTGACCACGAACAATATAACCGGATGGGCTCCAGACATATTTCAGCCAACGGTTAGTTTCATCGAAATTTTGTTCGTGTAGCAAACGCTGAGCAACCAGCATCGGGGTATAGTAGAACAGTTCCCAGAAATAGAGGCTGTTAGCGCCGCTGAAATCCATTGGTTCCGAGAAAGTTTGTATTACTCTGGCTGATGCAAGCCCTGGGAAGGTCCCATTATTATAGGTAGTGTCGAATGTAGCGGGTTTATTATTATCCTCTTTAACGAATCGAATGAAATGTGTTTCTGCTTTTTGATAGGCAGCGTAAACATAGAGATTGTTTTTATTCCCATAAGCGTTATCAACACGAGGTAAGAATAATTTTACTGTCGTTTGTGTAATATCGCTTAATGTTCCCTGATAAATAGGAAAATGATCACCTGCTTTAAAAATATCACCATACATAATCTTAAATGATTTATTAGTGCCGTGGATATCAGTATTATATTTATCCATAACGATTTCTATATAAGCCCCTATCCCCATCATCGGTTCCTGAATATTCTGTGTTTCCATACTTAGAATCGTATCAATACCCGTAGTGGCGCGTTCAACTAATTGGCGAGCAAATAGGGTATTAAGACGAACGCGATAGGCTCCCCATTGCATATATTGAGCGCCATTCTTGTCATGAAAAAGCGTTAGAGCATTATCGGTTTTAACCTTTTGAATAACAGGGATATTGAAAATTTCATAACCCAGTTTGCGTCCATCATCTGCCAGTGCGATAAAGGTGACATCAATACTGGCTGAATTGTTAGTAAAATTCAGACTAGAGCCATCTATTTCGAGAGCATTAAATTGGTAACACATTTCTTCAAAGCTAGGTGATGGTTGAACGGAGACATCTTTATTCGCTGTAAGAGAGTATTCTTTGCCAGCGTTGATTATGATTTGAACCTTTTCAGAAGAGATTCCCGTGTTGATATCTGTTGCTCCACTAATATCGGTGGCAATCTGGCCTTCTTTATCTTCCATATAGAAATATGCTTTAAATAGATCTATATTATTAATCGTATCGATAATACAATCTTGGTTACTACTTGTAGTCGCGGTTATTTCTTCTTTAGTTGTTGGGAACCAAGCCCTTATAGTACCAGTTGTGTTGCTCCTATAAAACAGCAAACATCCTTTGTCATTATTGCGGTATTGATAAACAGGATAGATAAGTTTTTCATTTTTAGAGTGATTTGGGTTTTTATTTATATTTGTATAAATAATAAATTTATCTCCCAGTTTGCCATATTTCTTCATTAGATCACATTGAATACGTTCTCGTCCTTCTTTTCCCTCATGAATTATTCTTAATTTCGGTGAAATCTTGATTTTTAAATCACTTGATGCAACTTCATAGTTGATAACTATATTACCGCCATATACTTGGCTCAGATTATATTCCCCCCAATCATGGCTGTTGCTATGATTGATCAATGAAGGGATTTCATAATCCTCTGCATATCGGTTATTTATTCTTATGACGCTATTAGTATCAGAATTAGTATCGAAATGTGTATAACCGTTATCTCGATAAGAGTTGCATTGCTCATTGGTCATCTCTTTGGAGGACATATCGGAGAAAATATAAAATCCTTGCATTGGAGCAGTTTTATAATCGTCCAATTTCTCTTTTTTTCTATAAAACATGACCAGTAGTGTATCTTCCCCTTGATAACCTGCGCAATAGAGTCCGGGAGCTTGAGATTTTGCCAGTTCTAATGCTGATATTTTGCTATTCACATCAAAGGCTATTGGTGTATTCCAGGTACCATCATAACGAATATGAGCCAATTTTAATTCATAGTAATAGTCAGTAATGACTTTATTATCTTTATCTTGTTTAGCTATTTCCTTTTGTTCCAACCAAATCAGATATAAGCGGGATTTATAGATAACTGGGCGAATGGTGCTTTGGTAGGGATTAATTGCGCAGTCAATTTTGTGCCATTCACTCCAGGCATTAGCAGCGAATTTACCATCGTTGAATTTACTGTGATCGACACTGCGCCAGTAATATTGATTAATTTCTGTTTTGCTGTGTCCAATAAAGTAGGTCAGCCCTTGGTCATTATTAACATTGTCATGATAAGCACTAATGACTTCCAAATTAGCGACTTGCTCAAACGAGGTCAGGTAAGATTTAAATGCATCTTCTACCGTATCGGCATTTAATTGGCTCTGGCTGACGGATTGCAATAGCGTATCCATCATTTTCGTTTGTCCGATACGCATTGTCGGGTCGATATAATTTTCGGGATAGTAAGCTAATTGTGAAACGCCAGCCCAAGTGCTGTAACGTTTATTATATTTATCCCAATCGATAAAAAATTGACGAGTAATAACATCAGAAATGGCATGGGTTTCTATATTTTCCAGCGCCCGGTTGACGTACAATTGAATACTGGCAATGGCTTCGGCAATGCGTGTAGTTTTTATTGCAGCAGAAACTTGGTTATCAATGAGTAAATATTGGTATAAATCGTCACGGCTTTTAATTGCTGCTGCCCGGTTAGCAATCTTGCTAATATAATAGTTGCTTAATGCAGTACTGCGAGATTCGTCCAGAAATGCGTGTAGAGTATTCATTTGTTGAGTATCTAACCCGGCAGTTAATACCATAGCTGCGTTTTCCCATTGGGAATAGGTCGGTGTTTTTTGAGACGGTTGTATATAATCCAATGCTATCAGGGATGAAATACCCTGCGGGGAGATATTAAAATCATTTGCTACATTGGTCCATTGCAGAATAATATCGATGGATTGCCAATTGGAGAATGTATTTTCTTTAGTAACCTGCTTATAATTTTGCGCCTGAATACTGGCTTGTTCTAATAAATTAGCATCAAGGTTCATGGCATTAGCCAGTTGTTCTGCGGTTAAAATTTTATTTTCAAAAGCGGTTAGAATAGGAGAGGCTTTTTCACCTAGTGTGTTAACCCAATTAGCAAAGCGGGTTAGGATGATTAATGTTGGTGCATTATGGGCTGGTGTCGCTTTATCAGGTTCATCAGAAATGCCAAAAATGGTTGGTTGTTCTATGAACAGGCGGAAAGCGTTTTCATTAATACCGGAAGAACGATAAATCATTGTTAATTGTGCCAGACAGTGACAGTACTGAATAATTTGTTCCTGCATTTCTGGCGGTTTTGATAATTCTAAAATTCCCCTATTTTGTAACCAGTCCCAGAATTTTTCTGTTGTTATTTTCTTTTCGCTTGGTTTTATTTTATCAGCCCAGAGAAGAATAGAATGTGCGACATTTTCAGACGGTAATTGTAGCGTTGCGGCAATATAAGGCGATATGGTAGTCAAAAGATCTTTTTTATTTTCATCAAAGTTTTGTAAACCATTGTAGACCGTATTGAGTAAGTTTTGAATTTCAGGCGTTAGCGTTTTGTCATAGTTGGTGGTGGTCATCAAAAATAACTGATAGACACTCCACTTTTGTGTACGCAGCCAATTGCTTAGGCTATCGAGTCTGTTTATGAGTTTCTCCAGTTCTTTATCATCAATGGTATATAAATCTCTCTTATCTTCACCGATAGTCATCAGGAGTAAATACAGTTCATCAATCGTTAATTGGTGAATATCTGCCAGTAGTTTAGTCATATAGAGATTGGAAAGATTTTTTATATTATTAGCAATTTTACCATCTTTATTTTCATGATTAGCAATATGGAGCAATCGATAAAGAGAAATATCATCGACATTAAAAGCACGTTTAAGTACTGTTTTGTGCCAGTTATCGGTATCGGTACTGTTCAGATTTAAGTCAATATTGGTGTCTTCGGTAACGAAACATTGCCCGTTGAGTGGTGGGGTATTAAATAGGCGATCAAATTGGCTAGGTTGATTACGATAGGAATATTGTGAAATGGAATTATTACATAGTATTAAGGCAGTTTCAGTATCAATGTTGTATTTCTGCATATAGTATTTAACTAGAAAGATTTTTCCTAATACCGATGGATTAATACTCTGTTCTGGAATGATTTCATCTAATTTTACAAATGGCAGGTTTACAGATCGTGATAATAAAATAATTTTATTGATTTTTAATAAATGTATTTTCTGAGTATTTAGTTCATTGTTTGGATATTTTCGAATAAATTGGCTGAGCTCTTCATCACTAAGATTATAATAACTTTTCAGATATTCTGGCATTGCCAGCCAGGTAGGATCAATATCGCCAAAATTCTTTTTGTAAACATCCTCTGCATTAGCCTCGGTAATTTCTTCGGTCAGAATATTAAATAACTCTGGCGAGATAGAGTTATTAATTCCTAACAATGAAGCTTGATGCATTAATCCAGCAACCGCCGGTGATTGCTGAAATTGCTTAAGTTGAGGATCTTGTAATTGGATAGCTTTACGCACATTTTCATAAGCATCGTGATAAGGTATTGTGCCGGAAGGACGGAAAGTGGATAACATTGCCATCACTTTAGTATCGTTGTCCAGATTAGGCTGATTAGCTTTAACTCCTTCCAACAAAATTTCATTAGACAGAGAAAGAGTGGAAAGCTCGGTATCCATATTTTGCTGATTGAGCGTCATTGATTGGAGGTCTGGGCGGCGTTGATCCAGATGATAAACGGAGTCACTGGCATGTAAATTACGTGCTTCACGATAGAGTTCAGTTAAATAAGCCGCGGGGGAGAACATAGAGGAAACCGAACCCGGTGCCACATATTGGCTGGCTCGGCCACCAAATTCATTATTATAGCCTTGCAATTCAGCATGAGGGAGGGTAATTCCGAGGTGTACTGCATTTTGCAATTGTGGGTTAGCGCGTTTGAGAATACTTGCTTCATATAATTGATTCTCTTTTTGTTCCTGTTGTGCATCACGATATAAGCGGTTGGTCTCTGACCAGGAGAGATGATCAGAAACTTGCTGACGGAATTCATTAAAAGAATAGTGACAAATATCGGTCAGACAATTAATACCACATTGGCTTTGTAATACATCAGGTATCTCTTTCACGTATGAGTTCATGTTTATTCCTTTTAAATCATAAGGTAAATAAAACATCCGTGTGATTTCTGTACCATCGATACAAATCGATACAATAAGAGAAGAGAGTGATTCCGTTCTATAGGAAATGAGGATCATCACTATGTCACTGTTTTCTTTAAATAGCTGTTGCAAAAAAAGCAGCCGCAAAATTTGCAATTGTTTTTTGATCAAATCTGGAGGGAATAAGCTGTTATTGTTTACATCATGATTGATGAGCAATGAAAGAATAATGAAATTCAGTTATGATGAGTGTAAATTATATAGTTTATTTAATGTTATATTGAAATTCATTTAATGGGAATATTGCCGATAATTTTGCAACTAATTGAAATGTAAAATATGAATGATAATGAGATATTTATGTGCAATAACAGAATATTAATTTTAATTAAAATAATTATGCTAATATAGTGGTAAGTTATATTTATTTTATAATCATTATGCAAGTGTTAAATAAATTTTCATAATTTAGGTGGTGAAATCCAATATCAATTAATGCATCTCCTAATGTAAAAGAATGCAAAGTAGAAACATCGTTGTCATGTTCTATGGTTAATATTCTATTTCTGGAATAAAAACAAGAGGGTGTGTGATGATATTTTGTTCAAAGCAACTAAAGTATTTTATGGAATCAGCGAAGAAAGAGTCATTCACGTTAGCAGCGGATACACTTTGTATTACCCCCTCTCCACTTAGCAGGCTCGTATATCAACTGGAACAACGTGTGGGGTGCCAATTATTCGAGCGACTACCGGGAAAAACCAAGCTCACAGAAGAGGGCAGGGCGTTATATCAAGAGTTGTTGCCATGTTATGAAAGAATTCAGAAAGTTGAGGATAACTGGAATTGTCGTAGAAATTGCAAATCATCAAGCAGAGATAAACTGGTTATTGGCACCAGTGGAGAATATGTTAATAAGATATCTACGGTCGTAAAAAGAGCGGTGCAACGTTATCATTACCGCGATATTTGTATAATCAACAATTTCCTCATTGATGATTTAATAAGACAAGATGCAGTATTTTCTTCCTTAATGAAAGAGGATATAACGGTTTATGTGACCACTGAATGTTATCCAGATAATGATGATATCATCAGGATAGATGGTGCTTATCAAAAGTTGTCTCTTGCTGTATCCAATGATATTTTAGAACCAGAGAGTCATGTTGATGAAATAATATATAGTTTTCCTTTGGTTCAGCATAATAGTGCCTTTTTAAAACAATGCGATAATTTTATGCCATTGAATTATCCACCTGAATACCAAAATTTAGCGTTATTAACGATCCCTGATTTTACTAATAGATTGGAACTGATAAAAGCAGGGGTCGCGATAAGTTTAATGACCCCCAATGAAATGCGCTATTCTGCCCATATTGATAAAGGTATAACATTTCTGAATTTTGAATCATATCCAGAACCATCGGTAAGATATTGTGCTTATGCTCTCAGAAATAAATATAAAGAACCATTAAATTCATTAATTTCTGATTTGATATTTTAGGATGAGAGATAAGGTATTGTTATTTTAATGGGTTAGATATTGTTTTAATTATTTTATATTAAAAGTCATCAAGCCATGAGATAAATATTTCCTCATGGCTTGTCCCTAATTATTTCTGGATAAAGTTTATTGTACTGTCGTATTTTTTTCTATAGGCGTGACGAATTTCAGAGAAAGTTATTGCTTCGGCATATTCATTCGGACCTTCTTTCCTTCTTTTTCCTGTTTTCCAGGGTTGTTCTGATTTTAATTGCTCGATAGTCAATTTTTCCCCGTTATATCCAGCCATAACAAATCTGAAATCAGGTGATGCTAGTTGTTTTATAAACCAATCCATACCTAATTTACTTGTTTGTCTAAAGAATGCCGTTGCAATAGTATTTTTTAGCCATGATTGGTCTGCTGCTGATAAGGTGCTTTCAAGTTCTCCTGTATTTCCTGCGGAAGCAAATTTCGTTAATATATCTCTCTGCCTTTGAATAGTGAAATCGCTACCATCACTATTTTTTAAAATAAATGCATCTAATTTTTGGAATCGTTTTTGGCCGGATAACCCACTGAAAAGACTTTTTGAGGGGAGAAGATTTTTTACTTTACTTTGAATATCTAATTTTCCTTTATTTTCTACCATATGAAAACTCCATGACGCAGTGTAAGCATATTGTTGTTCATAGGCTTCCTGTTTGATTTTATCAGTAGCTGAACTTTCCTCTATACCCATTGCTACCAGATATTTACTTGAGTTAGTTCTTATATTTTCCTCATTCAATTTAGGTGGACTGTCTTCTTTAAGATTTTGAGAAATTCTAAAATAATCAGACAGACTTAATTCACCCATGATACCAAGCCCAGCATTATATTCATCGATGGTAACAGGATTCTTATTAGCCGCGAATGCCTTCCCCATTTCTGATCCGCGGTGATGACTGAAACCATATATCACCGTGTGTTCGACATCTTTAATTTCAGGGGCTCTACCATCAGTATCATGATATTTAATTGGATTATTCCTCACCATTCGATATAAATTCAGCCCATCGATTGTTCCTGCGGGATCGGCGCTTAACCATCGTCCTACCCAAGGCTGATAATATCGGTAACCGTAATAATATAGCCCGGTGGCATCCCGCTCTTTGCCTGAATAACGGATGGTTTTATAACTGGCTTCTGTTTTGTTCCTTGCCGCCCATAATGCCGTGCCACCATAGGGATAGTACTCTTCTTCACTAATAATTTCTCCTTTGCTATCTAATTCAAGCTGACTGGAACCGATAAGATTATCGTAACTATAACGCAACTGATTATTGTCGATATCTTCCGGTTTACCGCTCTCCCAATGTAATACGCGTACCTGTGCCCGGCCCGCTTCTCCTACGGTGATAACTTGCAAATCTTCGGTTGTGGTCGTATTGTCTTGCGTTAGACGGAGTTCCAGACTCGGCAAATAAGTTATTCGTTGTATTTGAGCGTTGTTGCTGGTCCGTTGTTCGTTGACTTTTAATATCCTTCTCCCGTCACCACTATAACGATACCATTCCCGATCATCATTGGCGCTCTTGTCCCGTTTCACCAATGTCACTTGTTGTAGTTCACCGCGTGGATTCCAGTTCAGGTTTTGTCCTGCTATCAACGTGTTCTGGTGCCCGCCTGCGTCAAATAAAGCATCTACTTGTGTCGGATCTTCGGTCAGTGTGCTGAGTACTGCGCGATTGCTCTGGTGAGAAACCGTGATGTTTGTGGTGTAGTTGTTTTGCGTCGCCGGTGAACTGTGCTGGATTTTAGTCAGATTGCCGCCTCGGTCATAAGTATAAGTACGGGTATAGTTGGTGTAGGTGTTGTTATCAGAAGGTAGAGCCGGGGAGGGAAATGGGTGACTTTGTTGACCTATATTCGCCATCTCGCGCCCGGTGGCGCTGATAAGCTGATACAGGGAGTCGTAGATATAAGTACTTTCCGGCACCACTTTTTGGTTGTGCCAAAAGCGGGTGGCTTCCGCATCGTTACGGATACTGATGACATTGCCTACCGGGTCATACTCATAGCGTAAGTCTTGCAACACTTTGGTGTCTGACGGATTGGTGTCTAACGAACGGCGGGTTTTGATACCGATAAGCCGTTGGGTTTCCTGCTCATAACTGTATTCGGTGATAACACCATTGCCGTGTTCCTCGCGTAATTTTTGTCCGGCAGCAGAATAGGTCAGGGATTTGATAATTACTTGTTCCGTCTGACCTTTTAGTGTTAACCCGCTCCCGTTTAGCTGCCCGGCCACATCATAGGCTAGCCTCTGAATGTTGCCTTTCGCATCGGTCTGAGTCAGTAAAGCGCCGGTGGCATCGAAGGTGCTCAGGATGGTGTAGATGTCAGCAGCCAGCATGTTTTGCCAGCCGGTTTCGTTATCACCTGTCCAGTTAGCTGCTTGAGTGTCGAGCAAGAGTTGGCTGGATTGCGATAAAACAGTACCGGTCAGTGACGAACTCTCCAATCGGGTAACTCCCGCCGTGTCATAGTGGCGCACGCACTGGCCGGCAAGGTTATGGTCTTTCTCTGCTTCGGTATTGCCGGCCCAAATCAGGCGCTCGGTGGTACGGGATGTTTTTTCCTCTGGTGTTTGTTCGGTAACAGATAACAGACGGCCGGGCAGGGAAGAAGTTTCATATTGCCGGGTTTGTATGACACCTGTTGCCGTCACCGTCAGCAGCGGACGGCCTTCAATATCATTCAAGGTGACAGTGCGACCTGCATCAATGCTCTCTGTACGTAGGGGATTGCCGGTCAGATCATACTGCCAGAGAAAATTGGGTTTGATCGTACTACTGGTTTTCTTGGCCTCATATAGGCGTGGATCGATGCTTTGACTTAGGTGTCCGTGAGTATTGTATTGATGGCAGGTAATACGGGTATCGGTATCACCGTTTGCAGTGGTACGGTGAAAATCGATGTTACGGATTGTCAGACCCCGGTTGTCTTGGACATTGACGACGGGAGTCTTTTGATAAAGTTTGGGATCAATGTTTTTCATGAGTTACCTCGTTGTTGGGTTGTTGTGTGTAATCCTTTCTGCAATCGCAATTGTTGTCTGTATGTTAGTTTTCTTACGATAGTCGATAGTGTAGTCGATAATTTTGCAGGTTAACTAGAGACTGATGGTTTATTGTGGCAGTGGGGCCTTATTGCTTCCTTCCATGATCATGATGATACGTAATGAGGCGGCGCCAGAGCCAGTTCAGTCCGGTACTTCCTGTTGTGCCGAATAAACCTGCAATTGCAAAAGTCATATAGATACTGCCGCCACTTTCAAAACTCAGCAATCCTCCTAGTACACCGGTAAAGCAGGAGATGATGAGTTGACAGAATACGTTGATCCAACTCCATTTATATTGTTTGTTTTGCATATCAATGAGGTACCTTACGAGGCCGCCCCAGGCCGCAATAAAACCAATGATCAACCAGATGATAAGTTGAGTATCTGACGGTATTATGAGCAACACCTTTCACCTCCATCTCTGTTTCCCGCCTGTTAGGCAGGCGGGATTGATCAAGTTACATATTCACCTCATTCACCTCAGCAGCCGTGTCATTTTCATCCTCATTGACAGTAAACCAAGGAGTGAACAAGGTTCGGCGTAACCAACCTTTTGCGGTGATAACCTTGATTTCTCGACCAACGGGATCATAGACATGGGTATCTGCATAAGCTTCTTTTTCCTGCCGGGCACTGTCATTGCTAACGTATCGCCAGTCATTGAGGAAATAGGGCTGATAGGTGCGTATCGGCTGTCCCTTATTGTCATATTCCGTTCGTCCAGTCACTGCCCAACGATTCTCAGTATGCTTGACACTTATCATCAGAGAACCCTCTTTATTGCGTTGCCAAGCCATACCTGCTTCATGTCGGGCAGCGGCTTGCAGTAAGCGACCAAAGCCATCACTGAATACTACCTGTTGACGGATCTGTTGCTCAGGATCGTGATCATAACGATCCGTAGTCAATGTGAGGCTGTGAGGGGGTAAATGGGGGCCGTTGTTTAACAGGCTAGTGAGTTGAGGGGTTGCCTTTTGACTTTGTGACCAGTGGCGATAGGCCAGTGTACATATGCGCCCGTCTTCGGTGATGATTCGGGTATTGTATAACTTTTGCCGATCTTGCTCTGCCAGCCTATTGAGGGCTTTCTGACTTAATACTGGCATCCAGCTTTCTGGTGCGTAAACTTGACACTGTGCTACAGGGAGCGGTTTTTTTAACTCAATAGCGGAGTTCACATCGGACGGTGGAGAAAACGGTGCTTTTTCCGGTGAAGAGTAACCGGTCATCTTGCCGTTTTCAGTTCCCCAAAAGCGCAGTGTGATTGGCCGGCCCAGTGCATCCAGCATGATAAGGTGCTGATTGTCATTGATATCTGTGAGTTGCACAGGGGTCAGAAAACGCCAGTCATATTTGGCTGAGGTTGTCAGCCCAGCAGCATCTCGGGTTTGTGTGACAACGCAATAGGTTGCATCCCAAGTGAGTGTAATTTTGCCCGTGAGTTGGGTGTTGCTCTGTTTTTGCGGGCGCCAGAACTGTGCGGCTGTACCGTAATCGGTATAACCATGATGAGCTACCCAGATTTTATCTTCTCCGGTGCGAGGAAATAGATAATTTGTTTGTTGGTATCCGGCTTGTTCCAGCGTCGTTGACAATTGAGCAGATGGGATGCTCCCATCAAACGCTGATAGTGTGGATTGACTAAATACCGTTGTCTCGGTAAAGGCAACTAGCGCTTGTCGCGTTGGCGTTTGCAATGGCGCTGCATTTTTCCCATTGGTATAAATGGTTTTTTTCTGGCCGAGATATTCACGCGGTTTATTATCCGCAATCAGGCTATCTTTAATACTCAGTAGTTCCAGATTTAAACCACCAGCAGGTACATTTTTAGCTTCATAAGTGAAGATATCACTGCGGGTACTATCCGGTAATCCTAACACCCGAACGGTATTGTCAGTCAGATGATGCCAACTGGATTGTTGATAGGTGAGCCGTAATTGGCGTTGCTGTTCATCATAGCTGTTGGCTAACAATTCATCAGGCAGCGTATCAGGATACGGACTGATTGCTGGTTGCTTTCGGCGTGGATACTGTACCGAAACCTGTTTTAGCGGTTGGCCAAATAGATCACTGGATAGCGTAATATCTTGGCTGCATTGTGGGTCGCTGGCGATACGCTCGTAATGATAGCTGCGGCTTTCAACTACAGATGACCAAAGTACCGGGTATTGGTTATCTGCCTGCTGTAATCGACGTACCTGTGGACGAAATTCAGTGACAGTATAGGGAACGTGTTTATTTGTACTGTCGTCCAATCCGTACAGCTCACTACGTAGCAGTTGACCTTTCAGTGCCCGGTTTAGCCAATACTGGCTGTTATCATCTTCCGGTGTTAACAGAATATCTTTGCCATCTTGCCAAGTCGTAAAGCGTGGTGAAAAACCGGCAAAAGCCTGATTATCACCACGCCAATACTCTGTTGATAATGTGTTATCTATTACCGGTAGCCCGGTGGCATACCAGTTTTTGGTCATCGCGGGTGGGGTGCGTTCTGACGCGTTGCCTTGGGCCAGTTGATGGCTGTCTGTCTGCTCAACATAACCAAATCCGCGAAATTCCCGTTCACGCCCATCCCAAGCGCCACGAGCATAACGCAGTGTTGTGACTAATTTGTTGCCGCTGATTTCATCCGCTGTTTCCGTTTGCCATAGGGTGTGTACCGGGAAGGGGAGATAACAAACCGGTGTTTGTCCGGCAACCAGTGCCGCGGCTTTTTCATCCAGCCAGAACTGGGAGGAACTGCGGTAACGCAAGGTGTGGTGGGCTCCCATATTGTTGTTCATTTCGCTGAGTAACCACGGTTTTGCGCTGGTTAGATCACAACGCCAGTGATGGGGGGTCATATGTGGCACGCTCAGTATCAGGCTGGCGACACCTAACCCTTGTATATCGGCCACTTGTAACTGACAGGTATGGTCAAAACGCAAGCCTTCTGGGAAGCGCAATGTCATCGGTGCGGCAAAACCGTTGCCACTTTTATTCAGGAAGATGTCCAGACGGTTGGTGTGAACATAAATCAGATCCGTTGGGCCGCTGCCATCCAGATCGGCCAGATAAACTTGAGCCGGGTTAAATATAGCCTCTGGCTGGCTGAATCCCGGCAGGGTAATGGGTTGACCAAAACGTCCATGCCCCAGATTAGGCCAGCAGGTGACTTTAGTTGCGCTCACTTCAACCAGATGTGCCTGACCGGAACCCAATACATCACTAAACGCCACCAGCTTACGCGGATCGGCACCCGGTACTGGCAGCGTGACATCACCGGATTGCACCACATCTTTTCCTTTGGCGAAGCCGTCACGAGTATTGGCATATAAACGCACACTATTAGGGCCGATCAGCACTAAATCAGAGAGCCCGGCTCCCATTAAATCGGCGAGTTGCGCACGTGGATGAGTATATTCCACCGGCAGAGCATTGAGTGGGGTAAAACGTGTCCAACTGCCATCTGGACGTTGACTATGATATCCCCGTAATCCCGGTCCGGTGATAACCCAATCAAGTTGGCCGTCTCCGTTGATATCCACCAGCGAGGCGTTGCTTTGCAAGGAAGGGATAACAGACAAAGGCTGTATTTTTTCCCAAGTGACGGTATCTGAGCCAATTTCACCCAGACGCTGTGCGGAACGGTACCACCAAGCGTTTTTATCCTGATATAGCAGGCCGGGTAATCCTTCGCCTTTTAGATCGACTAGCTGCCAGCGCTGAATGGCATTGAAGTTTGCCAGCACATCCATCGGTTGCCAGTCAGTGTTATGTTGCGGTGAAAAATCTTGATACGCCAATTCTAATGGTGGCAGGGTGACGGCAGTACCGTCTTGCTCATGTCCTACTCGACGAACGAATACCAGCGTGCTGGCGATTGCGCTTTCGTCATAATTGAGTATCAGGCGTGAAACCAGCGTTGGTCCGTTGTGTTCTTTTATCTTATTATCCAGCGCTTGCAGGCAGTGATACATCAGTATCTGACGGCATAAACGGCGAGTACGTAATGCAAAGCCATATTCATAACGGGAAAAACGGTCCTGACGACAAAGCCAGTTACCCGTTGCTGTAAATGCTGGTGGCATTTTCAGGTTGTTACTGCGTTCGCCGTAATCAAATACCAGGTAGAACAACCAGTCTGCTTGTGATGGGGCGCGACCATTCAGACCGGGTAACGTTTCGCTGGCTGTCCGGTTGCCGTAATACACTATATGTAAATAACGTTGTGCTGTGGCCTGTGGATGGAGCGTAATTTCATTAGTTTCACAATCTAAGTTATCTTCGGCCCGGTACTGATAATAAATTTGCTCACCATGTGGTGATACAGAAGCTTCCAGCAACCATTGTGCTGTTTGTGTCGTTTGGGATGGGTTGCTGATCCGTGCTTGCGGTGATTTACCCAATAAATGTACCTGCCCATCTGGGCTATATATCAGCCAAAAATCTGTTTTGCCTGTTGTCTTGGGCTGCCAATATTCCAATCGGCTGAAATGACTTTCCAGACGGGAACGGTATCCGGTAACGGTGAAGGTAGCGCCTAGGTTGATACCCTGTAATGTCGATTCATCACGCGGTTGATCCGCGACTACCAGTACTTCGCCTTCCGGCCCAAGGAAAGTATCGGTTTCGTTATAATGGGGGACACCAAAATGGGTGCGGCGGCGGATGGTCATAACGTTGCAATCCCAACCCAGACCAAATGGAGTGTTACCGGCACCGCTGTTGTAGTTTAAGGCGAGTGACGGGGCATAACCGCGCCCGGCAGAAATAGGTAATGGTAGAGATAGCGCGGCCATACCATCCGGTCCGGCGGGGGTTAACGCTTCCCCCATTCCCGTGATAGCGCCTCCTCCTTTGGGCAATGATAGTTCTGTAATACTAAAATCTTGTGAATTTTGCATGAAAGACTCCTTGCAGGCCCCATTTAGGGGCCTGTTTTAGCACTTAATTGAAATCGTTATTGGCGAATGGTGTAGCGAATATGCAGAATGATGTCGCTTAGACTCTCCAGCATGGTTTTTTGTTTGCCTTCTTTGCTTCCTTCACCAATTGCATTTGGGAAGCTCAATGTCAGCGTACCTTTATCAATGTCGATTCCTTCAAATGGCAGGAATTTGCCATCGTTGAAATCCAGTTGGAACTGGCCGCTGTCATTCATCCCATGAGAAACCGCCAACGATTTGCAACTTTCAGCCAATCCAGTGACATCTCCGCTGTAAGACAGAATCGCCTGCACATCCTGATAGGGACCTAACAGTGCTGGCAGGGTGACACTGATCTGTTTAATCCGGCGAACGTTACCGACTCCACTGTTTTCTGGGTAATCGTGACGAATTTGTAAGTCAGCTAACGAAATGGATGCTTGCAGAGACGTTTGGGCATTTCCGGTACCAAACTTCAGGGTGTTATTTCCGCTACCGGCAGTGACTAATTTATTCTTCATCAGTTCTGCAATTTTCTCAGTCAGGGAAAATTGACCTTTCTCTTTATAGATATTTGCCAGTGAAACGGTACGTTCTACTTCCAGTACGCGTTGCTCCTGTTTCAGATGCGCGTCTTCCATTTGTGCCAGATTCAGCATTAAGGTTTCTCCTGCCAGCAAACCGGCATGGGTTCCCTGCCAGGCACCGGGCTTGATAAAGCGTGCTGCGGCATCGTTAGTCTCCCAGCGATAGGCCATTTCAGCCATCAAACAGCGAGCTACTGTTAAATCATAGAACTGGAAGTAAATGGCGGACAGCCGACCACGCAGCCAGTTGTACAAAGCTTGATTGCTGAACTTATGTTGTAGGAAGGTCAGTTGTGCATGAGTCTGTTCCTGTTGCGTTTTCAGGCTGGTTTTCTGCAACACGGCGGCTTCACGGCGCACTACCAGCGAACCAAGTTGAGCATCGATTTGTTTCAGCTCTGTCTCGGCGTTATTACGCTGAATTTCCCACTCCTGACGACGCCGACGGTAGGCTTCAGACTGGCTAATTTTATCCGCTTCGGTGTTCATGACACTGGCGGAAAACTCCATGACATTACCTGTGGCTTGGGCGATTGCCCCCCAATGGCTACCACCATCAGCGAAGCCAAAGATGTTGGGGGCCAGATCAAGTGCAGCGCCTGCCAGATGTGATGCTTGAAGGGCCGTAGAGATGCCAGCGACGGAGGCTCGCAACGCCATTGCCTGTTTTTCACCTGCGTTGATGTCTTCATTGTAGAATTTGCTGTAGCTATCAAAACGTGATTGGGCCCCGGCGCGGGTTTTTTCTAGCACAGTTTTTTCAACATCCAGCTCTTCAATGGTTTTGTCCTGTATGCTGAGATTGGTCAATACCAGTTCCGCCGCCTGATTCTGCAACAGCGTGTTTAATGCCTCCGCATCCTGACGTTCGATAATATTTTGTAACGTGGAGCCGAATTGGGTGAGTTGACTGACCATACTGCGGGCGTTTTCCAGCATGTGTGGGAAACGCCAAACTGATATAAACGCTGACGGAAGATTATTTCCACCTTGTGAACTGGCGACAGCGGCGCTGAGCAGCGCTTTTGGATCGGCTGGTGTTGCGAAAATAGGCAAATGTAAAGGTTGACCATCAATAGAGAGGTTATGGCGCAGGTTATACAGCCGTTGTTCCAGTTTCTGCCAATAGCTCAGCATCACTTCATTGACCTGTGGCAGGAAAAGATCTGTGTTGCTTCCACCTGTAGACTGGCCTTGTCGTAAATCTGCTACTGCTTTGGCATGTGTCTTTTGTTTCTCAAGATCTGCGGCCTCTTCTAGTTCTGGATCATTCCATGTTGAACTGAGTGATAAATGAGGTTTATCACCCAAGAGATGCAATGCTTGCATATACCACATTTTGGCTTCGGCGAGTGTGTCCCGCTCCAATTGGCGATAGGCGTAATCTCCCTGTTCGATCAACAGATCAAGGGTGCGCATAAAGGAAGCGACTTTGTAGTGCATTGGATCATATTGCGCTATGGCATCGGGATCAAATGAACCCAACGGATCATCGTTCCAACTCGTGTCCTCTTGTAATGGGCGAACATTCCAAGTGTGGGGATACTGCTTTTGACCATTGGCAATATGGCCTGATGGGTTCCAGACATATTTCAGCCAACGGTTAGCTTCATCGAAGTTTTGTTCGTGCAGCAAACGCTGAGCAATCAACATCGGGGTATAGTAGAACAGTTCCCAGAAATAAAGACTGTTCGCGCCGTTGAAGTCCATTGGTTCGCTACTCACATTATTTAGGACATTGACACTTTCAAAATGGGTCAAAATGGAGCTGGAGTTTATTGTTATTATTCCTTTATTATCTCTAATAAAGTGAGGACCCGACCAGCTACCATCTGATGGCGATTGCTTGAAGGTCATATAGACCTTGGCGTGGAAATCTTGATTCAATGGAATATCATCAAGAGGAATAAATAATGTGATGCTTATATTTGTATCTTTTAGCTGGCCTGAATAGATAATATGTGAGTTATTATCAGAGACATGTTTGATATATAGCTTAAACCAACGTTCATCACCATGAGTTGATGGGTTATAGGGAGGTATTACGAATGTAGCATAGAAACCTTTGCCTAATTGTAGCTCCTGAATATTTTGAGTTTCCATGCTCAAAATAGTGTCGATCCCCGCGTTGGCGCGGCTAATTAATTTACGGGCAAACAGCGTATTAAGGCGAGTACGATAGGCTCCCCATTGCATATATTGTGCCCCGCTTGAATTACTGTGAAGGGATAGGACATTATTAGTCTCCGATTTTTTGATAATACGAATACTAAAATGTTCTTCGCCTAGGTTACGTTCTTTCTGACCACTTTCAAATGCATCAGCAAATGCTGTAAAGGTGATATCAATACTTGCTTCATTATTTTTAAATACTAGTTTGGAGACGTCTATTTCTTTGAGACCATTAAACTGGTAACACATTTCTTCGAAGTTGAGTGGTGGTTTAACTGAAACTTTGTCGTTCGCTGTATATGGCTCACTAGTTAATTTTCCATCCTCCTTCACTGTTTTCACTGTGATTTTAACGTTTGAAGGCTGAATATTTGTATTAATAAACATTGGCCCCGAAACATCAGTGTCAATACCGCCGTGGTCATCCATGTAGAAATATTCTTTGAATGGATTGTTGTTACTATGTTTATTATCAATATAACCATAATTACCACTAATGTTACCGCCGGTGGTTATGGACATTTCTTGAGAGCCAGAGGGAAGGTTAGGGAGCCAGGCTCTTACAAAATTAGTGGCACTATCCCGATAAAATAGAAGTCTTCCTTGACTAAGCTGGCTGGCATTTCCTTCATATTGATAAACAGGGTAGATGAATTTTTTATTTGACAAATTATTTTGGTTAATGCCTAGCGTGGTATAAATAATAAATTTATCTTTTGGTTTGCCATATTTTTTCATCAGATTGCACTGATTACGTTGTCGACCTTCATATCCATTATGAATAATTCTTAACTTTGGTGAGATTTGGATTTTTGAATTATCGCTTTGGTTGCGGGTAATTAGAATACTCCCGCCGTATACCATACTCAGATAGCCTTCTCCCCAATCATAACCATTATTATTGTTTACCGATGAAGGGATTTCGTAGCTTTCTGCATAGCGGTTATTGACTCTTATAACACTATTGGTTGCAGTATGGGTATCAAGCTGTTTATGAATATTAAGTTTATAATCATTAGGATTCATCTCTTCTTGTGACATATTGGAAGAGATATATAACCCTTGCATGGGAGCATTTATATAACTCGCCTGTTCAGGACCTTTTTGGTAAAACATCACCAATAACTTATCTTTGCCTTGATAACTCGCACAATAGAGCCCTAACACTTTATTCGCTTCTAGATTGAGATCAGATATTTTTTTATCTACATCAAAGGTAATTGGTGTATTCCAGGTAGCGTCATAACGAATATGTGCCAATTTTAGTTCATAATAATAGCTTGTGGTGGTTTTGCTTCCTTGTTTGTCAGTTTTTATTTCTGATAGAGCTTCTACTTTTGGTAGAGTTTCTCCTTCTGATCGATGAGTTACCTTCTTTTGTTCCAGCCAGGTAATATACAGGCGGGATTGGAAAATTACCGGGCGGATAGTATCTTCGTAGGGATTAATTGGGCAGTCAATTTTGTGCCACTCACTCCAGGCATTAGCGGGGAATTTACCTTCGCTGAATTTATTGTGATCTACACTGCGCCAATAATATTGATTCACTTCTGTTTTACTGCGTCCGATAAAATAGGTTAATCCTTGGTCATTATTAATGTTGTCATGATAGGCGCTGATGACTTCTAAATTAGCCACCTGTTCGAATGACGTTAGATAAGATTTAAAGGCATCTTCTACGGTATCGGTATTCAATTGACTCTGGCTAATGGATTGCAGTAGCGCATCCATCATTTTTGTCTGGCCGATCCGCAATGTTGGCTCAATGTAATTTTCCGGGTAGTAAAGGAGCTTAGCAATGCTGGCCCAGGTGCTGTAGCGTTTGTTGTATTTATCCCAGTTGGTGAAGAATGAACGGCTGGTGACACTTGTGTCGGTATCTTCCTCCATATTTTTCAATGCGCGGTTAATATACAGTTGGATACTGGCGATAGCTTCCGCAATCTCCGTGGTTTTGATAGCTGAGGAAACTTGGTTATCGATTAGTAGGTATTGATATAGATCATCACGGTCTTTAATTACCGTATGTTTTCTTTCTTCTCGATCTTTTTGGTTATGAGAATAAATAGAGTATGTACTTAACGCAGCACTGCGAGACTCATCTAGAAATGCATGTAGGGTATTGGCTTTTTGGGTGTTCAGCCCGGAGGTTAATATCGCAGCGACGTTTTCCCATTGGGTATAGTCAGAGGAGGATTCTGTATTTAATATTTGCGTTAGTGCTGAAACACCTTGTGGAGAGATGTTCAATTGATGTGAGATGTTAATCCACTGTAATAGGCTGTCGATAGATGACCAGTTGGATAAATCAGTTTCTGCCTGGGTCTTAGCTTGTGACAGCAGCTTTTCATCGAGATTCATGGCCTTAGCCAATAGCTCTGTTGTTAATGTTTTCTTTTCAAATTCGGTCAGTACAGAAGAGGCGTTTTTACCGAGTGAGTTAACCCAGTCAGCAAAACGCGTTAGTGACATGAGTGTTGATACATCATGTGCTGGTATTGTCTCGGTTGTTTCAGTTGCCTCAATTGTTTCGGTTTTTTTGGTTTTAATAACAAAGTGTTGTGGCTTTGTCACAAACAGACGTAAGGTATTTTCGTTAAGGCCGATGGAACGGTAAATCAGCGCTAGTTGTGCTAGACACTGGCAATACTGGACCACGAGTTCAGCTTGTTTTTGGAATTCTGGTTGAGCGGTAACGGGATTTATTCGCAACCAGTTCCATAATTTTTCCGCTGTCATGTTTCCTGTACCGGGTTCTAGTTTATCTGCCCAGGTGAGTATGAAATATGCCGCATGTTCAGATGGTAATTGTAAAGCAGCGGCGATATAAGGAGATATGGCTTTTAATAGCTCTTCTTTGGTTTTTGCCTTTTTCTTGTCAAAGTTTTGCAGACCGTTATATACAGTATCCAGTAAGTTTTGGATTTCTGGTGTCAGGGTTTTGTCATAGTTGGTGGTGGTCATCACAAATAACTGATAGACACTCCACTTCTGTGTACGTAGCCAGCGAGTGACGGCATAGAGTTTATCAATCAGGGTGACCAGATCAGTATTATTGATGGTAGATAAGTTGGTTTTTTCTTCACCTATGGTAATTAGTAGTAAACTTAACTCATCAATAGTTAACTGATGGATATCTGCCAGTAATTTTGTCCGATAGAGATGAGAAAGATTCTCTATATCATTAGTTATCATTTCGGTAGTATTGACCGGATTGGTAACCTTTAGTAGTCGATTTAATGAAATATCATCGAGGTTAAAAGCAAGTTTAAGTACAGTTTTGTTTCTGTCATTGGTATTGCTGAGGTTTAAATTAATCTCTGGAGTGCCATTGGTGGAAAAACCCTGACCATTTAGTTTTGGGGAATTAAATAAACGATCAAACTGGCTTGGATGACCGTCATTGCTATGTTGTGAAATGGTTGCTTTGCACAGTATTAATGCAGTTTCAGCATCAATACCGTAGCGTTGCATATAGTATTTAATACAGAAGATTTTTTTTAACACTTCTTCATTGATGTTGAATTCTGGACTGATACTGCGGAGGATTCCACTTAATACCGTTGGTGATAAGTTTATAGCTTTGAATAGATAAATAAATTTATTAATTTTCAACAGAGCACGATAATCAGTCTTTTCGATAGTTTGTTGTGTATTAGTAGTATGCGATGCAGGCTCAGTAATTGTTATTTCTTCTTCTGGGAGAAGTATAGTTCTTATTTTAAGGAAGTCGCTAAACTCTTCATCACTCAGATTGTAATAACTTTTCAGATATTCCAGTTTTTTTGTCAGAGAAGGTTTAATATCACCAAAATTATTATTATAAAGAGTTTCAGTAGTAGACCCGGTAATCTCTTTTGTCAGAATAGTAAATAACTCTGGTGAAACGGAAGCATTAATATCCAACAGGGAAGCTTGATACTTCAATTGAGAGAGTGTTGTTTCTGGGAATACACTTAATTGCTCAAATACTGGAGCCTGTAATTGAATAATCTTACGTACACTTTCATAAGCATCGTGATATGGCATTGAGCCAGAAGGGCGGAAGGTTGATAACTTTTCCATCACTTCAGCGTGGCTGTCCAAATTAGTCTGAGTCTTAATACTGTTCAGTAACATGTTATTAGACAGAGAAAGTGTGGAAATCTCCGTATCCATATTTTTCTGGCTGAGTACCAATGATTTTAGATCTGGGCGACGTGTATCCAGATGATAAATGGAACCTTCAGCATGTAAATTTCGTGCCTGACGATAAAGTTCAGTCAGATAAGCCGCAGGAGAAAACATGGAGGAAATTGCGCCAGGGGCTGCATACTGACTGGCGCGGTTGCCAAATCGGCTATTGTAACCTTGCTGGTCGGCATGAGGAGTTGTCAGGGCAAGATGTACCGCACTTTGTAATTGAGGGTTTGCGCGTTTCAGAATACGGGCTTCATGCAGCAGGTTATCCTTTTGCATCTGCTGTGCTTCAAGATATAAGCTCTGGGTCTGTGACCATGAGAGTTTGTCCTTCACTTTTTTGCGAAGTTCGTCAAAAGAGAGATGGCAAATATCGGTTAGATTAAAATCTGCTCCTAACGCTTGTTGATATTCGGGCTTGAGTGTGTTCATGCTTATTCCTTTTAAATATTGAGTCAATAAAACATTTATGCTGGCTTGCATCTCGTGGAGATAAATAAGGTTATTTATCTCCATCCAAATAAAGGCAACACAGGTAACGTTTGATAGCGGTCTGAAATTAGGTTGAAAATAATGGTCAAATAAAAACACCATTTAACTATCAACTATTTCGTAACGTTATTATTTATTTAAATGGCTGTTGTGATGCAATAACAAAAATTATAATTACATCATAAGTAATATAATTAGTTAACAATAACCAAATGAAATAGTTGCATTTGTTACATATTGCATGCTACGAAAAAGAAGAGGGTTGATATTTTATAGTAGGTAATCGGACTCACGAGAAAAGGAAATATCTCTGTTATAACGAGCGCTAGACAGGTAAGAAAGCAGATGGTGAATGTGGTGAAAGGTTCAGGCCCCCGTTTAGGGGCCTGTTTTTAGTGTTTGATTGAGATGGTTACTGGCGGATGGTGTAGCGAATATGCAGAATAATATCGCTCAATGCCTGCAACATGGCTTGCTGTTTGCTAGTCGCATTCGGGAAATTGAGTGTTAATGTGCCAGTATCGTTAATCGCTATCCCTTCAAATGGCAGCAACTTACCATTGTTAAAATCCAACTGGAATTGACCACTATCATTAATTCCATGAGAAATCGCCAGTGATTTACAGCTTTCAGCTAATCCGGTTTCACTTCCTCCGTAGGACAAAATGGCTTGTACATCTTGGTATGGTCCTAACAGGGCTGGCAGGGTGACACTGATCTGTTTAATACGTCGAATGTTGCCTACGCCGTTGCCTTCTGGGTAGTCACTATGCAGTGACAGATCTGACAGTGAGATTTTGGCACTGAGTTGGTCGTTTTCTAATGTAACAGGGGGATGGTCAACGGGGTCAGTTGTACCACCTGCTAGCAGGGCAGAAATACGTGTTGCCAAATTAAACGATTTTTCTGGCAGTGCTCCATAGAATTGCGTCAGTGAAATGGTCCGTTCTACTTCCAGAGCGCGTTGATCCCACCTCAAATAGGCATCTTCCATTTGTGCCAGATTCAGCATCAAGGTTTCACCAGCGAGTAGACCAGCATGTGTCCCTTGCCAGGCACCGGGTTTGATAAAGTTTGCGGCGGTATCATTAGTTTCCCAACGATAAGCCATTTCGGCCATTAGACAACGAGCTACGGCCAAATCGTAAAATTGGAAATAAATAGCCGCTAGCCGACCACGTAGCCAGTGGTACAACGTTTGATTACTGAATTTACGTTGCAGGAAAGTCAATTGTGCCTGAGTTTGTTCCTGCTGGGTTTTTAGGCTGGTTTTCTGCAACACTGCCGCTTCACGGCGTATTGCCAGCGATTGAAGTTGGGCGTCGATTTGTTTTATCTCTGCTTCGGCATTGTTACGCTGGATTTCCCACTCCTGATGGCGGCGGCGATAGGCTTCGGACTGGCTGATTTTATCCGCTTCGGTGTTCATCACACTGGCAGAGAATTCCATGACATTACCTGTCGCTTCGGCAATAGCCCCCCAACGGCTGCCGCCATCAGCGAAACCAAAAATGTTGGGTGCCAGATCAAGGGCAGCACCGGCCAGACGCGATGCTTGCAGGGCGGTGCTGAGGCCAGCAATGGAGGCATGCAATGCCATCACTCGGTTTTCACCCGCATTGATATTTTCATCGTATAGCTTTTTGTAGCTGTCAAAGCGTGATTGCGCCCCGGCTTTGGATTTTTCCAATACGATTTTTTCCGCATCCAACTCTTCGATGGTTTTGTCTTGTATGCTGAGATTGGTCAATATCAGTTCTGCGGCTTGATTCTGCAATAGCGTGTTTAAGGCTTCCGCATCCTGACGTTCGATAATATTTTGTAGCGTGGAACCGAACTGTGTTAGCTGACTCACCATACCGCGCGCGTTTTCCAGCATCTGTGGGAAACGCCACAGAGACATAAATGGTGTCGGTAACTTGTTTCCGCCTTGTGCGCTGGCAACAGTAGCGCTAAGCAACGCTTTTGGATCTGCTGGAGTAGCATAAATAGAAAGATGTAGCGGTTGACCGTCGATAGAGAGGTTGTTGCGCAGGTTATACAGCCGTTGTTCCAGTTTCTGCCAATAGTTTTGCATCACTTCGTTGACCTGTGGCAAGAAAAGATCTGTCGGGTTGCTGTGACGGCTAATATCACCTTGTCGCAAGGCGGTCATTGCCTGGGCGTGTTCCTCCTGTTTTTCCGTTCTGGCAGCATCACCTAAACTCGGTTTACACCACTCTGAACTGAACGATAGATGAGGTTTATCGCCTAACAGATGCAGTGCTTGCATATACCACATCTTGGCTTCGTTGAGTGTGTCCCGCTCTAACTGACGATAGGCGTAATCTCCACGATCCAGCAACAGATCAAGGGTGCGCATAAAAGTAACGACTTTATAGTGCATTGGATCGTATTGCGCGATAGCATCAGGATCGACGGAATTCAGTGGATCGTCGTTCCAACGGGTATCTTCTAATAATGGGCGGACATTCCAGCGGTAGTGCTGAATTTGACCATGTTCAATATAACCGGATGGGTTCCAGACATATTTCAGCCAACGGTTGGCTTCATCGAAGTTTTGCTCGTGTAGTAAACGTTGAGCAATCAGCATCGGGGCATAGTAGAATAGTTCCCAAAAATAGAGGCTATTAGCTCCGTTGAAATCCATTGGTTCCGTGTGCTCGGATAGAACAGAAACATTAGAAAAGCCTTGGTATTTTTTGACTGGTGATCGTTCGCCTCCATGCGTCATAGCTGAGTCATGAGCAGTATCATTAATGAGTACAAATTTTTGCTGAGTTTCGTTGAAATAGAAGAAAGCTGGTTCCCACCAATCTTGATAAAATTTTTGCTTGTATTGCACACCTATTCTGACGCCTTCCATAGTATAGAGGTCTTTTTTATAGGGGACAAATAGGGTAATGCTGGTTTCATTATCCGTTAGTGTTCCTTGGTAATATAACCTCATTGAATTATCGCCATTAATATTACCTATGTGAATTTTAAACCAGCGTTCATTGCCGTGTATGTTTTGGTCGTATTTAGGAAGAGTAAAATTAGCGAAAAACCCTGCCTTTAATTGGGGTTCGGATAGTTTCTGAGTTTCCATACTTAAAATAGTATCGATCCCAGACATGGCGCGACTGACTAATTTACGGGCAAACAGGGTATTAAGGCGGATACGATAGGCTCCCCACTGCATATACTGCGCTCCGTTTGTGTCGTGGTAAAGGGTCAGGATATTATGGTCACTTATCTCTATTGATGAAGAGACTTCATATCGGTTATTCACCTTAATAATACCGTTGACGCCAATATCGGTATCAAACTGGTTACGAATGTTAGGTATGTAATCTCCGAGATTGATATCTTCGGGTAATATATTTGAGGAGATATATAGCCCTTTTATGGGCGCATCTGTTGTGTATTTATCCAGTGCATCCTGTTTTTGATAAAATATGACTAACAACTTATTGTCTTGGTGATTTGCACAGTAGAACCCTGGTTGTTTTCTTATTAGCTCTGATTCTAATCGATCCAACTCCTTCTGAATATCCTGTTGGTTCAATTCCAGCTGTTTTTCCCTTACGCTTATCTCTGTCGTTGATTGTCCCTGTTCATTCAACTCTCTCTCCCATTGCGCCAGTTGTTTTTTCCGTTGTTCTATTAGCGGTGGCAATAGTTGTAATGATTTTAGTGGCGCTATAGGTTGTGGTGGACTTACTGGATTTAGTGGTGCGATTGGTTTTAGTCGCTCTACTTCTTCCTGCTGTTCTTTCAGTTTATCTTCTAATTGCTTTTGGTACTCTTGCAATTGGTCCAATAAATCTGATGTTTTCAAAACAGCGGATATTTTGTCATGTACTTCTAAGGTTATTGGTGTATTCCAGGTCCAGTCATAACGGATATGTGCTAGTTTTAGTTCATAATAATAACATTCGATGGTTTGATTATTATCTGTCTGTTTAGCAATTTTCTTTTGTTCCAGCCAGATCAGATACAGGCGAGATTGGAAAATTACCGGGCGGATAGTGTCTTTATAGGGATTTATTGGACAGTCAATTTTGTACCACTCACTCCAGGCGTTAGCAGGAAACTTACCGTCATTGAATTTATTGTGATCCACGCTACGCCAATAATATTGATTCACTTCTGTTTTATTGTGTCCGATAAAGTAGGTTAATCCCTGATTGCTATTGATGTCGTCATGATAGGCACTGACAATTTCCAGATTAGCCACCTGTTCGAACGACGTCAGATAAGACATAAAGGCGTCTTCTACCGTATCGGTATTTAATTGACTCTGGCTGATGGATTGCAGCAACGTATCCATCATTTTTGTTCGCCCGATACATATTGTCGGATCGATGTAATTCTCAGGGTAGTAAATGAGCTTAGCAATGCTGGCCCAAGTGCTGTAGCGTTTATTGTATTTATCCCAATCGGTAAAGAATGGTCGGTTGGCAACCTGCGAAACTGCGTTTCCCTCCATGTTTTTCAGTGCCCGGCTAATATACAGTTGGATGCTGGCGATAGCTTCCGCAATTGGGGTGGTTTTGATGGCGGCGGAAACTTGATTATCAATCAATAAATACTGGTACAGATCATCACGGTTTTTAATTTTTGCCTCTGCGTTAGCGACCTTATGAATGTAGTACTCGCTTAATGCAGTACTGCGAGATTCATCCAGAAAGGTGTGCAGGGTGTTGGCCTGTTGGGTATCGAGCCCGGCGGTTAATATGGCCGCTATTTTTTCCCATTGGCTATAGTCAGTGGAAGGTTCTATGTCTAATACTTGCGCCAATGTAGAAACATCTTGTGGAGAGATATTTAATTGACGCGCGATATTCACCCATTGTTGGATGGTGTCGAGAGATGCCCAGTTGGAGAAATTAACTTGTACATGAGTACTGGCTTGTTCCAGTAGATTTTTATCAAGACTCATGGCATCAGCCAACTGTTTGGTCTCTAATGTTCCCTTTTCAAATTCGGTCAGAACAGAAGAGGCTTTTTCACCCAGAGAGTTAACCCAGTCAGCAAAACGCGTCAGTTTTATCAGTGATAATGCATTGTGTGTTGACGTTGCTCCTGCGGTAAGACCAAAGTGTTGTGGTTTTGTGACAAACAGACGTAAGGTACTTTCGCTAAGGCCGATGGAATGATAAATCAGCGCTAGTTGTGCCAGGCATTGACAATATTGGACGGCTTGTTCTTCTGTCTCAGTAGTTGATTGTTCTGGGGTGTGTTGAGATTGCAACCATTTCCAGAATTTTTTTGCTGTCATTGCACCAGAGCCGGGTTTTAATTGATCTGCCCAAGTGAGCATATAGTAAGCGCTATTTTCAGATGGTAATTGCAGAGCGGCGGCGATATAGGGAGAGATCTTCAACAGAAGATTTGCCTCGTTTTCGCTGTTAAGGTCTTGCAAACCATTGTAGACAGCATCTAGCAGATTTTGGATTTCTGGCGTCAGGGTTTTGTTATAGTCGGTGGTGGTCATCATAAACAACAGGCACTTATTCCATTTCTGTGCATGCAACCACTGGGTAACGTTATAAAGTTTGTCAATCAGAACAGACAGATTATCATCACTGATCCCAGATAAACTGGTTGATCCTTCACCTATGGCAATTAGCAGTAAATTCAGCTCGTTAACAGTTAATTGATGGACATCTGCTAGTAATTTGGTCAGATAGAGATAAGAAATATTAGTTAAGTTATTGATTATTTTTCCATTTCCATTGTCACGATGAGTCATCTTGAGTAATTGATAAAGTGATATATCATCGACATTAAAAGCACGTTTAAGTACCTCTTTTTGCCGGCTATCAGCACTGTTTTGGCTTAAATCAATCTCTTCATCTGAAGCGTAGAAATCCCGGCTATTTAATGGTGGGGTATTAAATAAACGATTAAATTGATTGGGGCTAGGGCTATAGTAGTCTTCTGAAATTGGTGCATTGCACAGTATCAATGCAGTTTCAGCATCAATATTGTAACGTTGCATATAGTATTTAACGCGAAATATTTTCTTTAATATCTCTGTATTGATGTCTGGTATGTCATTCAGCTCATCGTATATAGTAGGGTTATATTCTAGGATGACTTCCATAGGTTGGGATATTGCGTGATAAGTTCTACTAGAGGCAATTTTTTTAAGGATTTCTGGTGCCATGTCTGTGGCTCGTGACACAAGAATAATCTTATTAAGCTTGAGGAGATAATATTGAGCGGGTTGTTGGCTGCCATATTTTGAATTCATTTCATTATGTATTCGTTCAATATTTCGTTGATTAATAGACTGATTAATTTCTTCATCAGTTAAGTTATAATAGATTTTTAGATATTCTAACGTTGCCATTAAAGAGGGCTGAATATCGTCAAAGTTTTTTTTATAGAGTCTTTTAATTTCCTCTTCGTCATCTGTAATTTTATCCGTTAGGATATTAAATAGTTCTGGAGAGATGGAAATATTAATCCCCAATAGGGAAGTTTGGTATTTCAGTTTAGCGATGGTTGTTTCTGGGGAAGTATTGAATTGCTCAAATACCGGAGCCTGTAACTGAATAACCTTACGTACATTTTCGTAAGCATCGTGATATGGCAGAGAGCCCGAAGAGTGAAAGGTTGATAGCGCTTTCATCACATGAGTATGGCCTTGCTGTCCGGCCTGCGTCTGAATCCCTTCCAGCAACACTTTATTGGACAGAGAAAGTGTAGAAATTTCATCATCCATATTTTGCTGACTGAGTATCAGTGATTTTAGATCCGGGCGGCGTTTATCCAGATGATAAATGGAGCTTTCTGCGTGTAAATCCCGTGCCTGACGGTAAAGTTCAGTCAGATAAGCAGCGGGAGAGAACATGGAAGCAACTGCGTCGGGGGCGACATACTGGCTGGCACGGCCACCAAATTTACTGTTATAACCTTGTTGATCGGCATGAGGTGTGGTTAAAGCAAGATGTACCGCATTTTGTAATTGAGGATTAGCACGTTTGAGGATACTCGCTTCATGCAGTTGGTTAGCTTTTTGTTCCTGTTGTGTCATTTCAGGGCGTTCTGGCGTGACTGTGCTCATGTTTATTCCTTTTAAATGTTAAATAAGGTAGTGATGCTGCCTTGCGTATCATGGATACAATAAAAAAGTTATTGATATTCATTAAAATAAGGCAGCAAATATGACATCTGATAACGGGTTGAAATAGGCTGAAAGTAACGGGTAGATAAAACGGTATCATTCGGTCATTAACTATTTCATAACGTTATTATCTATTGTTTCTCTAAATGCCTGTGACAATGCAATAACAAAATTTATAATCACGTAAATAATAATTAAGTTTATTGATGATAAACTTATGAAATAATTGCTATTGTTTTGAATGGTGTTTTATGGAAAGTAAAGTGATTAATATTTTGTGATGAGCGAAGGGGATAATTAGAAAAGATATTTTTTCTTTTTGGTTATTATTTTAATAATTATCGCGACTATATATTAGTCTGTATAAGGTAGTGATTTTTAATGAATATAGTTATTATTTTTTTAAACTATTTTTAGCATGATAATATATCCAATTAATTTGAAAGTGCAGGATTCGAGTGGATTAGGTATATATACAAGAAACCTCCGAAAAAAAAGGAATATTGTGATTTGGCTCAATATATAGATAATACTCATATACACATAGTTGTATTTATGTCATGTTGATATTGAATTTTTTTCACAATGGGGTTTTGGAGGAGCGTGATCAATTTAAAGAAAAAGCAATATTGCTAAATATGATTTAGCTATTGCAAAAACCAATGCGACCGGGGTGAGTGAGTGCAGCCAACAAAGAAGCAACTTGAAAGATAACGGGTATACACACATATGAATATGAGATAACAAATGAATACTAACTGGATGAATGAAGAGGCTTCAAATTTATTCGATCAATATGATGATTATTTGGAGGACAGACTTGGGTACACGCCGTTGATTGAGAACCTTAAGGAGAGCTTGGGGCAAAACGTATCGGTTCTTGATTACGGTTGTGGTGGTGGGAAAGTGTCACGTCGGCTAATTGCTGGCGGCATAAAGACGGTAACGGGAGTAGATATTTCACAAACCATGGTGGACAAAGCCGCCAGCAATATCAATCGTGGCAATAGTTCTTATCATCAAATTACAACTGATGTCCTTAACTTCAATGATAATACTTTCGACGCAGCTATATGCTGTTACGTGTTCGTCACTAACAGTGAAAAGTCTGATCTTTTGAAAATCGCTAAGGAAGTTCACAGGACATTAAAACCTGGTGGTATTTTTTATGTATTGGATACTAATCCAGATTCTTGTGGGATTAAATTCAAATCTTTTATGAGTGGCGATCTAAATAAAAAATACAATGATGGAGAAATCAAGCCAGTGTATTTAGAGCTGTCAAATGGAACTATTTTTAAGATTTCAGATACGCATTGGCATAAAGATACATATTACCAAATCTTGAACGAGGCCGGGTTCAAAACTATTGAGCTTTTTGAACACAATGACGCGGATGCTTTAGAGGATACTGGAGATCTACGATGTTACCCACCTTTTGCCATGTTCAAAGCGACTAAATTCTAGATGCTCTATACCCTATGGATTTCAAGATGCATCGCGACGGCAAGGGAGCGAATCCCCGGGAGCATAGATAACTATGTGACCGGGGTGAGCGAGCGGTATTTTCTCCTTTGGCGAGGTTTTTTATTTT
This sequence comes from Photorhabdus laumondii subsp. laumondii, assembly GCF_003343245.1. NCBI lineage: Bacteria > Pseudomonadati > Pseudomonadota > Gammaproteobacteria > Enterobacterales > Morganellaceae > Photorhabdus > Photorhabdus laumondii. Next base: position 1,152,666 of record NZ_CP024901.1, read on the forward strand.
AGCTCAAGTCATATTTTTTGTTTTTCATTCATCATACTGTTTAGCCACGGCACGGTGACCGCCATGATGATCGCGACAATGAAGGTAGCAATCCCAATTTTGCCGAATACGCTGGTATAGATTGGCAATGTTTGCAATGGGTCAGTAATCCCTTTCGGTGCGGCGGTAAGGGCTGCGACATAGCCGCCGAGTAAGGAGGAAGTTGCTTGAGTTAAATACCACATTCCCAGAATAAAACCCATCAGGTACTGAGGAACAAGGGCTGCAATCATTGCCAGGCCCAATGCACTGATCATCAATTCACCGACACCTTGGAACAGATAAACCAGAACAATAAACCAAGGGGAGGTCAAACCTTGTTCATCTGCAAACCACAAACCGGCAGCGGCGGCAGTGAGGAAACCTAAAGAGCACAGGAACATACCAACAGCAAACTTAGCTGGCATTGTGAGGTCTTTACCTTTAGCGCCCCAGTGAGTGTATAAGGCGGCGAGTATCGGGCTGGCAACGACGATCCAGAATGGGTTAAGCGCTTGGAAACTGACCGGGTTAATGTCAAAACCAAGCAACTGGTGGTGAACGTTATGGATGGCAAAGAAATTGAGAGAAGTTGGCATCTGTGCATACAGGATGAAGAACACAATAGCTTGAAGCATCAAAATGAAAGCCACAAACATTTTGTTACGGCTAGCTTTATCCTGTTTTAATGCTTCACGGAAGAAGATAAACACCACGATAGCAGATAGGGTAATCAGCACAATATTGGCTATTTTCACGTTGTGCATCAGCCATGCACAGACGTAAACCATCACAACACTTCCTGCTAATACCAGGAATAGGTTTTTATAGTTGATTGGTTGATGGTCGGGTTCAGAACCAATATTACGTACTGTATTGCGACATAAAATATAGACTAACAAAGCAATAATCAGCCCAATACCACAAATATTGTAGGTAACGGCATAACTAAATTTTTCCGCAATAACAGGCGCGAGAGCGAGTGAGAACAGCGAGCCGAGGTTGATTGACATGTAAAACAGCGTAAAAGCCCCATCCAGACGAGGATCTTTGGGGGGATAGCATTTAGACAGCAGGCTGGCCGGGTTGGCTTTGAACAGGCCGTTACCAACGGCGATCGTTCCCAATGCGTAGAAAATTAAATCAGGGTGTAGGATAGAAAGTCCAGTCATAAAATAGCCAATTGCCAGGACAATGGCACCCAACACAATGGTTCGTTTAGTTCCTAGTAAGTGGTCACCTACATAACCGCCAATCGAGATCAAACCATAAACCAGCGCGGCAAATGCACCGAAGGTAATAAACGCTTGTTCTTGGGAAAATCCCAATTTCTGTACAAAATAGACAGCAAGAACGCCTTGTACACCGTAGTAGCCGAATCGCTCCCAAAGCTCGACGAAGAAAATCATAAAGAACGGCTTGGGTTGTTGTAATAAACCGATGGATGCGGGTTTATTCATAGTTGATTGCCTCTGATGAGTCATTATTTATATGTTGGAATACATACGAAAATGCCTGATAGTTGACATTTTTATAACATGATGTATCGCTAACGTGGTGTTTTTTTGAACTTTGTCCAAATTATCATGAACTCGGTAGGTTATTATATGGTTAAAATGTGTTCTTGGTGGTTGATCACACTAATATAAAAATTAATATCAAATTTAGAACTATATTCATAAAGTGAATATTAAAAATGATCAGGAAAAAAGTTGAATATACCCTATGGATTTCAAGATGGATCGCGACGGCAAGGGAGTGAATCCCCGGGAGCATAGCAAACTATGTGACCGAGGTGAGCGAGTGCAGCCAACAAAGAGGCAACTTGAAAGATGACGGGTATAGATATATGCGTTGACAACAGAACACTATTCAGGCCCTGAATGGCCTGAATAGTGGAAGAACAATCACTGCCAGATGGAGAAGCAGTTAAACTGTAGCGGTTTCAATTTCCAACATAACTGGACGGAAATTCCGCTTAAAATAGATGAGGCCGTGGCCTTGTTCGCTCACCGTGATATGTTTAATCTGAACCAGATACACGTTATGCGTTCCCACTTCTTGAACCTGTTCAATTTCACCTTCAAGGCTGGCGAGGGTGCCGGTTAACACCGGTTGACCTAATATTCCTTTCTGCCAGATATTCCAGCGAAAGCGCTCTTCCATGCTGACTCCGGTCATACCGGCAAAGTGACGTGCCATCAATTCTTGTTCGTGGTTTAAAATATTGACACACAGGCGGCCATTTTCCTGAAAAACGGTATTCATAGCACTGCTACGGTTAATGCATACCATCAGCGTGGGTGGCGTATCGGTGATTGAGCATACTGCGGTGGCCGTGATGCCGCAGCATCCGCCATGACCATCGGTGGTGACGATATTCACCGCTGCTGACAGACTCGCCATCGCATCTCTGAAACGCAGGCGATGTTCATTTTCTAAGGACATATTGGCCTCCTGCTACCGATTATTTCAGCAGCTTATCTAACTGGTTAATATCGTTATTGTTGTATAAATGTGGCCTCCGCCAGCCATGCTGATCATAATCAGCAAGGCAGCGATCAACCATATCCATCATTTTTTTCATATTGCCAGAGCCATGAGCATGACGCAGACATTGCATACGAATTTCATCCTGACTTCCGGCGTAGTTGATTTCGTACAACTCGTGACGGCCACCGAATTCACTACCAATGGCATCCCACATCAGTTTTAAAATCTTAATGCGCTCAACGTGATCGATTCCGTTGGAACCCCGAACATACCGGGCCAGATATTTATCAATTTCTGGATTATTCATATCACGTACACTAGATGGTAGATAAATTAGGCCGCTGGTGACGTTACTTTCAATAATATTCTTAATTTTAGTGTAAGCCGTTGGTGCCATAACGCGATAAGTTTGTATTGCTTGGGTATCCGGCATATAAGCGCCGCCTTTCCACGGTTTGGCTTCTGCCCACATCGCATCACTCAGTGACCAAAACAGGTTACGCCAGGCAACCACTTCACCCAGGTCAGCCTGAACACCACGGAATTCTATCACGCCGGTACATTCCAGGCTCCTTTGTAGCAGGGCAGTAATAAAATCCAGTTTCACTGCTAGTCGTACACAAGCCTGTAATGGGAACAGATTGGCGAAACCTGCTTGAACTGCCCAGTTGCGTGAGCGGTCAAAATCACGGTAAATCAGGACATTTTCCCAAGGAATAAGGACCTTATCCATCACCAGAATCGCATCGTTTTCATCGAAACGGCTGGATAAGGGATAATCGAATGGGGAACCTGTTACACCTGCTACCAATTCATAGGAGCCGCGGGAGATCAGTTTCATGCCTTCCGCATCCATTGGCGTGACAAACATCAAAGCGAAATCAGGGTTATCTCCCATTATTTGTGCGGAGCCAAAACCAATAAAGTTATAGTGAGTCAGTGCTGAGTTAGTTGCTACCACTTTTGCGCCGCTGACGATGATACCGGCATCAGTCTCTTTTTCTAGCTTAATATAGACATCGCGTGTCTGATCGATGGGTTTATGGCGATCGATGGGGGGATTGATAATGGCATGGTTAAAGTAAACGCCTGTTTCCTGAATACGTTTGTACCAGACACGGGCGTTATCAGCGAACTGGCCATAATATTCAGGGAATGCGCCGAGTGCGTTACCGAAGGCCGCTTTATAGTCAGGTGTACGGCCCATCCAGCCATAGGTTTGACGTGACCACTCAGCAATCGCATCACGTTGTTGGCGCAGATCATCCGCACTGGTAGCAAAGCGGAAGAATTTGTGAGTATACCCGCCACTGCCGGTATCGGTATTCCAGCACAGGGTATCATGGGTTTCCGGGGCGTGCAGGGCATCGTACAACTGACCAATTGAAGCAGCAGAATTGCGGAATGCGGGATGTGTAGTGACATCTTTTACGCGTTCGCCATAAATGTAAATTTCGCGGCCATCCTGAAGGCTTTTCAAGTACTCTTCACCGGTGAAAGGACGTTTTTTGTCGGCGCGAAAATCTTCTGGTTTCATATCTACCTCACAGTCGTCATAAAAAGCGCCTGTCTTGATATAATATAATCAATATTGGCACGGAAATGTTAATTTAGTGTTTGTTTTGTGTTTCTTAATTGAATCCTCAGAACGGCTTTTCTTGAATAGATTTTTGGAAGGTTCGCTGGTACTTTTCGTTGGGAAATGGTGATTTGTGACTAAAGTGTGATCTAGGCGATGTTTTTGTGGCTAAGAGGCATCTATTTCTTATCGAGTTTGGTGACCGTTTGGACGGTCACCATTAGTGAGATGAGAATAATTGAACGGGATTATGTTCAGACTCAAAAGCTTTTATATTATTTAGTTACGTAGGTTGTTTCTATATTTAGCAATACTATTACGAACATCTTCACGATATTTTTTATATTCAGATTTATTTGAAATATAATCCATTTCGTATGGTGATAATCCTTCACTTTCTAAATGTCCTATTAATAACGGTGATGCTTTTTTCTGTAATTCATCCCATTCTCCTCTGGCTTGATTTAAAAAACTATTCTCGTTGTAAGTCTCTGTTATTAATACAGGTTTTGGTGTGGTTTTAACTTTTACTCCATCAATCTTTTTCATAACCGTTGTCCGCGATTTTATTAACTTCCACGTATCATCAGGAGTATTTTTTTCTTTCAAGCTCTTATATTCAGAATATTCAGGTTCTGTAGTTTTTTCAGCCTGATATTCAGCGATAATTTGTGATTTATCAACTTTTCCGTAAACAAGTCCCTCCTGAGATCCTTTAGCAAAGTTAATTGCTGGGTGTTTATTAGGATCAAGATTTATTTCGCTATGAGATGAAGTAGCTTGTTCCTGAAGCATTCTAATCTGATCGCTTTTATTTGTTAGATCAAAAGATCGGTTATTTTTCTTTATTCGGAATTTAACAACTCTACCGCTACCACTTGAGGCTGCCCAGCTTGCTGCAACTTTCAAAGAACGACTATAGGAGATCCAACTGGATTTGACCTTTGCACTTGTCCCTGCTCTAACATGAGCATAAGCAGAAATATTTAGATTTGCTCCTTCTGGAGGACGAAGGCCATGTATAGAGGGATGCTCATCAGATCTCAAGGCACGATAACCAATGCTACTGTCTTCGCTTTCTGATTCCCCCTCTGAATCAGGATGACGGGGTCTCACTCGTGGAGGCGCCAAACCATCATTATCATATAAAGTAATTGGATTATTTCTCACCATCCGGTACAGATTCAGACCATCCACAGTTCCCGCCGGATCGGCGCTTAACCACCTGCCTACCCACGGCTGATAATAGCGATAGCCGTAGTAGTAGAGTCCGGTAGCATCTCGCTCTTTGCTTGAGTAATGAAGGGTTTTATAGCTGGCTTCTGTTTGGTTTCTTGCCGCCCACAGCGCTGTACCGCCAAATGGATAATACTCTTCCTGACTGATAATTTGTCCTTCGTTATCCAGTTCAAGTTGACTGGAACCAATCAAATTATCATAGCTATAACGGAGCTGATTATTGCTGATACCGGCTGGTGGTGTAGTTGCCCAGTGCAGAACCCGTACTTGGGCGTGACCGGCGGCACCTACGGTAATAACATGCAGATCTTCTGATGTAGTTGTGCCATTTTGCGTTGTACGTAGTTCTAATCCGGGAAGATAAGTCACTCGTTGTTGCTGTGTGCTGTTACCGGTCTGCTGTTCATTGACTTTTAACTGTCTCATGCCGTCGTTGCCGTAGCGATACCATTCTCGATCACTGGTATTCTCCCGGTTTACCGGCGTTACTTGTTGCAGTTCCCCCCGTGCATTCCAGCTCAGATCTTGTCCCGGTAGTAGTTTTTTCTGATGGCCGCCAGCATCGAACAATGTATCTACCTGTGTCGGATCAGTCGTCAGTGAATTCAGCACTGCGTGGTTACTGCGATTCGAGACTGTGATATCCGTGGTGTAGTTATTTTGGCTAGCGGGTGAACTGTGCCGAATTTGAGCCAGATTGCCACCACGGTCGTAATCATAAGTGCGGGTATAGTTGGTATATGTGTTGTTATCAGTAGGAAGAGGGATCGGAGAAGGACGCTGGTTGCTTTGCTGGCCGATATTAGCCATCTCTCGTCCTGTTGCACTAATAAGCTGATACAGGGAATCGTAAGTATAGACATTCTCCGGCACCACTTTCTGATTGCGCCAGAAGCGAGTGGCTTCTGCATCATTACGAATACTGATGATGTTCCCGACCGGATCATGTTCATAGCGTAGATCTTGTAACACCTTGTTATCTGATTGACGGCGAGTGGTGGTACCGATCAATCGTAGGGTTTCCGGTTCATAGCGGTATTCAGTGATAGCGCCATTACCGTGTTCTTCACGCAGTTTCTGGCCTGCGGCGGAATAGGTCAGGGATTTGATAATGACTTGCTCACTTTGGTTTTTCAATGTCAGCCAGCTACCTTTTAACTGACCTGCTACATTGTAAGCCAGACGCTGTATGTTGCTTTTTGCATCGGTTTGGGTTAGCAAAGCGCCGGTAGCATCAAAGGTGCTTTGTGTTGTATAAATTTCGCTGCTGAGTTTGGTCTGCCAGAGGGGGTCATTGTTACCTGTCCAGTCTGCTTGCTGACCATCGGCCAATAACTGACGAGATTGAGATAAGATATTTTCTGTCAATGACAGGCTTTTCAGTTGCGTCACTCCTGCTGTGTCGTAGTGGCGTACGTACTGGCCGGCAAGGTTATGATCTTTCTCCGTTTGTGTATTACCTGCCCAAATAAAATGCTCAGTAACGAGGGGTATCTTTTCTCCGGCAGCTTGTTCACTTACGGACAATAGACGGCCGGGCAGGGTGTTAGCTTCATATTGTCGGGTCTGAATGGCATTGGTTGCGGTTACAATTAATACTTGACGGCCTTCAATATCATTAAGGGCGACGGTACGGCCGGCATCGGCACTTTCTGTTCGCAAAGTATCGCCGGTGAGATTGTGTTGCCAGAGAAAATTGGGATTTATTGAGTTGTCGAGCTGTTTGGCGTCATATAGACGTGGGTCAATGCTTTGACTCAAGTGTCCTCGGACATCATATTGGTGGCGGGTAATACGAGTATCCGTATCCCCTCCCGCGACAGAGCGGTGAAAGTCGATGTTACGAATGGTCAGGCCACGGTTATCGTAGACGCTAATCGTGGGCGTATGTTGATAAAGTTTTGGATCAATGTTTTTCATGATTTACCTCTTGGTTGTATTGAGGATTTTGGTTGTTGCAGTTTGGCCTGCGTTCAACCGAATGGGCACTTGGGCATATTCTTTATCCAGAAAATAGCGATGAGTCCTGTTATCAATATGCCAGCCCATACTAATTAATAATACATCCTGAATATTGATCTAAAGTCAATTGAAAATATGGGGCATCTTTCATTTTCTGGTTTCTTTTTCATGTATCCAAATATTGGTTATTGGTAAATTCAGCTCAATATTTACTTGTTTTAAATGTTATTTCCCTCCGGCGAGGTCAATAAAATTTCCGGTTACATATGAGGCTTCATCCGACAGCAACCAGACGATAGCCTGTGCCACTTCTTTCGGTTGTCCACCGCGTTTCATTGGTAAGGAATTTTTCACCCGATCAACTCGATTTGGTTCGCCGCCATCAGCGTGCATATCGGTATAGATGAATCCAGGACGAACGGCATTGACCCGAATTCCCTGATCTGCCACTTCCAGAGACAGGCCAATAGTCAAAGTATCGATCGCTCCTTTTGATGCGGCATAATCTATATATTCGTGCGGTGATCCCAGTCGAGATGCTGCGGATGAAACATTGACAATTGATCCACCGTGACCACCATGCCGGAAGGACATTCTTTTAACCGCTTCCCGTGCACAGAGAAAACTGCCTATGACATTGGTGGCAAAAATATCATGCAAGCGATGAGCGGTTAATTGTTCAATCGATGCTTGTGGTTTAAGTATTCCGGCGTTATTTACCAAACCTGTGATGCATCCGAGTTCGGTATCAATTCTTTGGAAGAGTTCTACAACTTGTTTTTCATCAGCGACATCGACCTGAATGGCGATAGCTTTACCGCCGATATTATGGATGATTTCTATGACTTCCTGAGCTTGCTCTTGATTGGTGTGGTAGCCAATGCAAATGTGGTGTCCTTTCTTTGCCAGATAAAAAGCTGTTGCGCGACCAATGCCACGTGATCCGCCGGTAATTAATGTAATTTTTTGCATAATATTCTCATTTAAAGTTTTACATTAAGAAATCAAATATCAAACTAACCAGTATTATTAAAGAAAAACTGAATGAAAAGCAAATTTTTGCATATGGCATGGGGATATTTGTAATGTTTTCATTGTTATTTTTATAATTATTTTTAGTCAGAGGTTAAAATATCTTTAATAACATCATATTTTTTTGTTTTCATTGAGGGTGAAATGAATTTTTTTGTGTGTTATTAATGTTTTTGAAGTTTGGTTAATAAATGACTCCTTTAAAGTATAATATATAATTAATTACATTCAAAAGCGTTTTTTATTTGAATATTTTATGGATTAAAGGTTGATTTATTTATCCTTTTTATGGTGTTTGTTTATATATACCCTATGGATTTCAAGATGCATCGCGGCGGCAAGGGAGCGAATCCCCGGGAGCATAGATAACTATGTGACCGGGGTGAGTGAGTGCAGCCAACAAAGAAGCAACTTGAAAGATGACGGGTATAACTTTGCATTATTTTTGATGACTGATTCAGATGTTCTAATACGGCGGAAATAGTTTCCAATAACATTGGCGGTGCAATATTAATATAATTTCCTTGCAGCTCATTGAATATTTTTTGAAATGATTCAAAATCATTCCTATCAATAGCATTTGTCAGCTTATCTATGTACTGCAATTGTTCTCTTATTTCCATTATATTTAACCTCTTTATTTCTTCATTTAAGAATAATTTAATTACTCATCTTGTTCAGTATGCTCGTTTAAATAATCTTGTGACTTGTTTGACACATGCGTTAAAAACTCAAGTGCTGTCATACCCCACCCTTCGGGGAGAACGTCAGCATCATGGTAATGATAATCAAATGTGCTCTCTACATCTTCAGAAGAGTCAATAAGGTCGTTGATTTCTTCTATTAACCCTTTTCTCATTCCCTGAGATGCGTCATTAAGAAAATCATTGATAACATCATCAAGCTCGGGACCTGATATTATATCGAAGTCCTGATTAAAGTAAGCATGCATTAAAATATCTAGAAATGGATATTGTCCGGTCATTAAATTAGCCCTTTGGAAATGCTGTTAATATATAAAATGGTTTACCATTGTATTCAGAATACCTTAGAACAACCCTGACTTTATATAACTTTTCTACATATTTAGATCCTTTAGTAACACCAAAACCAATAGAGGTACTTGAAATGTATTCAATAGGTGCAGTGGTTCCTTCTCCGGATGATGGGATACGTGTTGTTCCCTTGTCATTAAATGTTGAAGCGAGTAAATAAAAATTTCATTCTCATGACCGTGCTGGTAATTATTTCCTATGGAGTTTAAGGAGCCGCAGCCAGCGGAGATTAGCCCCTGTTTTTTGCCTTTCAATGTTAAGTAAATGATATTTGCCATACTGGTTGTTCCTCTAATGTGCTTTTTTTATCCTGCTGTAGGGTGTGTGCAAAAAGCAATCAAAAATTTATAAATTTAAGATAATTTACATTTGTAAGAGGAATAATTTGATAAAACCAAAATGCTTAGAAATAGGGTATCAAAGTATTAAGAGCAACGTAAAAATCTGAACTGTTAAGGTATCGTATTAGTAATAATCGCATAGCGTGAGTTGACATTCAGGTAACACCCAGTGGCCGCTACCCGAATAATTTGAAACTATCCTAAACGCATACGATTAATCTGATAAAAAATCGCCACATCCAGTATCCTAGCAAAGCAAATGTAATGACATTAAGAGAAAGTGATTTGAATCTTTTCTTCACGGTTGCATAAATTAAGGGGGACATAATCAGTAAACATGTTGGAGCAAATACATCACGATTATCATCTATCAGCTCTCTGTAAACAGTACAGAGATTATCTATATCCTGACCACCGATATAATGCTCTTCTTCTAAGTATGACATCATATATATAAATAACGCACAAAAGATAGCATAAGTGATATTTAAAACTATAGCTGATTTGCTCATTCTGAAATTCTCATGATTATATGAAGTCTATGACATCAAAAGGTGGGAACCCGAATTTACCTGCCATATAGTAAGGATTTTGCATATGCTGTGTTTCCTTTTCTTAAATAAATTTATACCCGTTATCCTTCAAGTTGCCTCTTTGTTGGCTGCACTTGCTCACCCCGGTCACATAGTTATCTATGCTCCCGGGGATTCACTCCCTTGCCGCCGCGATGCATCTTGAAATCCATAGGGTATATTTTTATCGGCACTCCGGTTGCCATCATTTATCCTTCAAAAGTTCCAGTGAGTTACAGAGTCTCAGTATATTCAGAATTTTAATTCTTGGAAGAGATTTTGTAATAAAACTGAGTCAGTTTAGCACGAATTAATAGCACGAGGTTTGCTGAACAGGCAGAATAAAATGCCGGGCTTGGTATAATTAGCAGGGATATTTATTTTTCGTGAATATTTCTTTCTCGCCAATAACTAGGTGAGCAGCCAACTAATCGATTAAAGAAGCGGGCAAAATAGGCGGGATCTTTAAATCCAAGCTGATAAGCAACTTCAAATACTGGGCAATCACTGAATAATAATAGCCGTTTGGCTTCACGCAGTTGACGATCGAAGATGAGTCGTTTTGGTGGACGATTGGTAAACCGACGGCACATATCTTTTAACCGCGATTCTGTAATATCTAACTTATGAGCATATTCCGGTACGGAAAGATGATGATGATAATGATTGTCTATTAATTGATTAAAGCGCTGAAACAATTTAATTTCTCCTCGCACGCCATTAACCGGGTGATCATCAAGAGGAATATTGCGCAATAACTGGGTAAATATGGCTTGTGCTAAAAATGTCAGCGATTGCTCTCGACCAATAAAGTTATTCGATGATTCGCGGGCGATTAACGCCCAATAGTGATTAAAAGCGGCCAATTCTTCCGGTTTATCGACGACGGATAAGCAAATAGCCGGAATATCAAGAATATCTTTATTAGCTGGATAGAGTGATTCCAATAACGGTAATATCAGATCTTGCCGTACGGTAAGGACATATCCGTCACTGTCATCTTGAGTGAAAAAAGCGTGAGGAACGGAGGGCGGTGTCAGGATAAACAGCGGTGCCTGTACAGAATAGTGTTGAGCATCTAACTGTAATTCAATATGGCCGGTGATCAAAAAATGAAGTTGGAAGAAACCATCGTGACGATGAGCTTGCATATTACGACCAAAAAATGCTGCCATCCGACCAAAGGTTTGATAGTGCACATCATCAGTGCCTTGGGTTTCATCATAATCCTTGCTGATATCAATATTGGCAATGATAGGCTCAGTCATGATGGTTTTTCCTTTTTATTGAAAATTACGGCGCTGTTCTCTGTCTGGCGTGTTTCATTGGGATCAACCAGATAATGGCTGCGCCAACGACCAGCAATCCGGCAACGAAATAGAGCCCGGTATTAAAGCTTCCTGTCTGATCTTTCAGCCAGCCGATTAATAACGGGCTGAGTGCTGAACCTATGTTGCCTGTAGCGCTAATAACCGCAATGCCGATCGCTCTTGCACGTAAACTGATAGCTTGATCCGGCGTTGTCCAGAAGACCGCCATTGCGGTAAATGAACCGGTTGAAGCCATAATAATCCCAATGAGCTGAATGACACTGTGGTTGGTCAATGAGGTCAATATCCAGCCCACGGCGGCGAACAGATAGGGTAGAGCTGTATGCATTTTACGTTCTTGTAACCGGTCTGAACGGCGACTCCAGTAAATCATGCCGATGATGGTACAAAACTGAGGAATAGCGGTCAGGATACCGATCATGATGTTACTGCTGCCCTGATTGAAGCTTTGCACAATCTGTGGCGTCCAGATATTAATCGCACTCAAGGTATTGGTTAAACAGAAGTAAGCCAGGGTATACATCAGCATGATCGGCGCGAAAATTTCACGCCATATACTGGGTTTTTGCATTGCCTGATGAGTTGATGAGCTTGCTGGTTGAACCAGAGCGGGCTGGTCGTTATCCATCATCTCTTGTAAGCATTTTTTGTCCTCATCTGTCAGCCAGTTAGCGCGTTTGGGTGAATCATCAAGATAGAACCAAACGACAATTCCCAGTAGTACCGAAGGAAAACCTTCCAGCAGGAATAACCATTGCCAGCCGTGAAGGTTCATGAGGCCATCCATTTCCAGAATATAACCGGAAGCCAGAGAACCAAACGCCATCGTCACCGGCATTGCCACCATAAACAGTGCGTTGGCACGGGCGCGATAGTAAGCCGGGAACCAATAAGTCAGATATAACAGGATGCCCGGCACGAAACCTGCTTCGGCGATACCGACCAGCATCCGCAAGATATACAGACTGGTTGGTCCGGTAGCGAACATGGTGGCAGTGGAGGAGATCCCCCAGAGCACCATAATCGTGGCTATCCAGCGTCGCGCTCCGACAATGCTTAGCATAATGTTGCTAGGAATACCGAAAATGACATAAGTGACATAGAACAGCGTTGCCGCCAGACCGAACATGGTTGCGTTCAGTCCAAGATCTTTACCCATTGTCAGGCCGGCAAACCCGATATTAATTCGATCCAGAAACGAAAATACAAATAAGACGAACAGGAAAATAATCAGGCGACGGAATAGCTTATTAATGACGGATTGCTGTTGTGCCGTCAGCGGTTTATGTTGACCAACCGGAAGATCCGGCTGTTGCACAACAGTTGATGAATCGCTCATTATCATTTTCCTTACTTACTGTTTTATGTGTATTACGTTGTCTAGGAAATTAAATGCTTGTTGAGTAAATCAATTATTAAATTGTGGTTGCTGAGATTAATAAACACCGGATAAAGGTGCTACCGGCGGCTCTTTATCCGCGATAAATCGTGCTGCCAGCGCTTCCGCTGTCCGAGCCAATAAAGTTGTATCAATACCCACAGCAACGAATAGAGCACCGAGTTTCAGGTAGTGCTCGGCAACATTGGGTGCGGACATCAGAATGCCCGGCGCTTTACCCGCCGCTTTGATTTGAGCGATGGCTTGCTCAATTGCGTCTTTCACTTCAGGATGTTGCGGATTATTGGTAAAGCCCATATCGGAACTGAGATCCGCCGGACCGATAAAGGCACCATCCACACCGTCTACTTTGAGGATCTCCGGCAGGTTACGGAGTGCTTCACGGGTTTCTACCTGAACCAGAACGCAGATTTCATCGTTGGCACGATGCAGATAATCAGGAATTCTGTTCCAGTGGGAAGCTCTTGCCAGAGCGCTACCCACACCACGGATACCCGCCGGTGGATAACGGGTTGCCCGAACCGCTTCGTAAGCCTGTTCGGCGTTTTGTATCATGGGGATTAATAACGTTTGGGCACCGATATCCAGTAGTTGTTTAATGATGACCAGATCATTCCAGGGCGGACGCACAATGGGATGACTTGGATAAGGGGCGATAGCTTGCAACTGGCTTAGAATCGTCTGAATATCGTTCGGTGCATGTTCGCCATCAATAAGTAGCCAGTCGAAACCGGCTCCGGCCACTAATTCAGCACTGTAGGGGTTACAAAGCCCCAACCATAGACCGATTTGTGGCTGGCCTGCTTTTAATGCCTGTTTAAATTTATTGGTTAACCGATCCATATTTTTCCTCGTTAAACAAAACGGCAACTGATAGCACCGAGGGGGCCATAATCCACATGGAAGGTATCCCCTTTATTGGCTGGAACCGGGCGGGTAAAAGAGCCGCTGAGAATGATTTGTCCTGCCTCAAGCTGAACACCATGTGGGGCCAGTTTGTTTGCCAACCATGCGACACCGTTAGCTGGATGATTAAGTACCGCCGCCGCGACACCGGATTCTTCAATCACGCCATTGCGATAGAGCAGGGCGCTGATCCAGCGCAGATCAAACTGATCGGGCTTAATCGGACGGCCGCCCATAATGACGCCGCCGTTGGCGGCATTGTCAGAAATCGTATCGAACACTTTGCGTGGGCGCTTAGTTTCCGGATCGATGTTATGGCAACGGGCGTCGATCAATTCCAACGCTGGAATGATGTAATCGGTCGCGTTGTAAACATCAAACAGTGTGCAGTTCGGGCCACACAAAGGTTTTGCCAGAATGAATGCTAGCTCGACCTCAATACGGGGCACAATAAAGCGATCACATGGAATATCACTGCCATCAGGGAAAAACATATCGTCCAGCAAAGCGCCATAATCTGGCTCACTGATTTGTGAGCTGGCTTGCATGGCTTTTGAGGTCAGGCCAATTTTATGGCCTTTGAGTACCCGACCTTCGGCAATTTTCAACTCCACCCAGTGACGCTGAATAGCATAAGCATCATCGATGGTGATTTCAGGGTAATCCAATGAGATCTGGCGTATTTGTTCACGGCTTTTTTCTGCCTGATGCAGACGATGTGCAACCTGTGATACGACTTCTTTCTGTAACATGCGGTTAAACTCCTGTGTCTTCTATGCCACCAAAGCAGAGATATTTCACTTCCAGATAATCTTCGATACCGTAACGAGAACCTTCACGTCCCAGGCCCGATTGTTTAATGCCGCCGAATGGGGCGGCTTCATTAGAGATTAAACCTTCATTGATCCCGACCATACCGCTTTCCAGCGCTTCTGCCACACGGTAGATCCGGCCGATATCGCGGGAATAAAAATAAGCGGCTAGACCAAATTCAGTCTCATTTGCCAGATGGATGGCTTCTGCTTCATCACGGAATTTGAACAGGGGAGCAATAGGGCCGAATGTTTCTTCTTGGGAGATAAGCATGGATTTATTGACATCAGCCAGTACGGTAGGTTCGAAGAACAGACCGCCCAGAGCGTGTGGTTTACCCCCGGCCAATATGCGTGCACCGTGGGAAATGGCGTCACTGATGTGTTCCTCGACTTTATCGACGGCGGCTTGATTGATCAGGGGGCCTTGTTGTGATTTAGCGTCGCTAGCCGGGCCAACCTGCAACTGATTAACGGCTTGTGCCAGACGTTCGGCGAAGGTGTCATAAATGGTTTCCTGTACCAAAATTCGGTTAGCGCAAACACAGGTTTGACCGCTGTTGCGGAATTTAGCTATCAATGCTCCCTGTACAGCGGCATCAATATTAGCATCATCAAAAACGATAAATGGCGCATTGCCACCCAATTCCAATGATAGCTTTTTCACGGTGTCGGCACTTTGTGCCATCAAGAGCTTACCGACACGGGTTGAGCCAGTAAAAGAGAGTTTGCGAACAATCGGGCTTTGGGTCATAGCTCCGCCGATGGCTTTCGCATCGATGCCGGTCACCACATTGAATACGCCAGCGGGAATACCGGCTTGTTCCGCTAGCGCAGCCAGAGCCAGAGCGGAAAGTGGGGTTTCCGAGGCGGGTTTTAGGATCACCGTGCAGCCTGCTGCCAGAGCAGGGCCAACCTTGCGGGTGATCATGGCATTGGGGAAGTTCCACGGTGTGATGGCCGCCACAACGCCAATAGGTTGTTTGATCGTGACAATCCGGCGACCAGGCAATGGGCTTGGAATGGTTTCACCGTAGGTGCGTTTACCCTCTTCCGCAAACCACTCGATGAAGCTGGCACCATAAGCGATTTCGCCCATCGCTTCTGTCTGTGACTTCCCTTGCTCCCGGCTCAACAATTCAGCCAGTGCCGGTTGATTTGCCATCATTAACTGAAACCAACGTTGCAGAATCTGGCTGCGTTGTTTGGCTGTCATGGTTCTCCAGGCTGGTAGGGCTTGTTGAGCGGCTGCAATTGCGCGTTCTGTTTCGGCCGCACCCATATTACTGACGTGGGCAATCACTTCACCATTTGCTGGGTTAGTCACCTTAAAAGTTGCTTGATTGTCGGCATCAACCCACTGCCCGTTGATATAAGCTTGTTGACGCAGTAATTCGGTATTTACATTATTTGTCATGATTTTTTTCTCCTAAAGACACTTGTGTGAGGGGTTTTCGCCGGTAGAAAGTGGCTAGCTGCTGGCATAACCAACTCAATCCAGCACAAACAGTCATTACAAGGGCCATAGCAAAAGGGGTTTCATCTTGTAGTAAAGAGACGGCAACACTGGCGAATGCCGCCATAGCAAATTGTGCGGAAATAGCGAGCGCACTGGCGCTGCCGGCAAGTTGACCGCGATGTTGAAGTAATAAAGAGAGGCTGTTAGTACCAATGGCATTAACCAGCGAGATAAACAGTACGACCAAAATGACGATCACCGTCAGACTTTGCTGATAAAAGATAACCAATAAGATGCCGAACAGTAATTGAGCACTGGTTTGGATAAATAACAGACGGGAAACATCGTAGACTTTTAGTAAACGGACATTGAGCAGCACTACTGCCATCATGCCTAGCGCATTACAGGCGAACAGTAAGCCGTAGTAATTCGCCGGAACCTGAAAATAGTTGATATAGACGAAAGGGGAACCACTGATAAATGCGAACATGGCGGCACAAGTGAATGCCAATGTGCCGATAGTTGCCATAGCTTCACCGTCAGTCAGTAACTTGCCGTAATTTTTAAACGCAGTGATAAGTTTTCCGCCGTTATGCTGGGCGGGTAGCGTTTCTGGCAAGAAAAATAGTAATAATATTCCACTGATACAACCGAACAGGCCCAATAGCGTAAATATGGCCTGCCAATTGAAATAAGTTAACAGTAAGCCACCCAGTAATGGCGCGATAAGCGGCGCTATCATGGTCACCAAAGTCATGAGTGATAGCACGCGTGGTAATTCCTGCGGGCCGTAGATATCACGGGCGATCGCTCGGCCCATGACCACCGCGGCACCGCTGCCAAATGCCTGTAATGCGCGCAGTAAAATCAGTTGTTCAACTTGTGTCACCAAGGTACACAACGCACTGGCAACGACGAATAATGCGATACCGCTGAGCAGCAGTTTTCTGCGCCCTAAATGGTCGCTCAGTGGGCCGTATAACAGCATGCCAATACAGAAACCGGCGAAAAATGCGCCTAAAGTATGTTGCATCTGCCCTTGTGTTGCCTGTAATTGCCTTGCCATTTCCGGCAAGGCTGGCAGGTACATATCAATCGACAGCGGCCCGAAGGCCACTAGCGCACCTAATAAAGGGATTAACCAACGAGGAGGATGCTGATGAAAGGGCTTCGGCATCACTACTCCTTACGAAACAAGGCGTGGACGTTGTTTTGTTTGTAGTTCAATACCGGGTCTAATTCTTCCATCGTAAAAGAGAGGGCAAGGTAACGTTGTGCCATCAGCGAGGCAAAATGTTGTTTGATCAGAGGAAACAGTATCTCACCAACCTGTTGACGGCTTTCAAGGCTGCGTCCTGCACCGATTTTTAGTGTCATATGGACGAAGGCGTAATCATGTTGACCATCGGCCATTTGCCAAGTATCCAGCCAGATGGCACGGCTGCGTATGCCGCCTAATGGAAAAATGCCGGTATCTGCCAGCGCCTGATGCACTTTGGCAAACAACTCCGGCAAATTGGCTTGTTCGCGGATATTTTCCGTACATTCAGCATAAAAATGTGGCATAGGTTGCTCCTCATCAGGGGATCGCGGGTTTATCGGTGATGTAATCAGGTAGTGGAAATACGGCGTTGACTTGTCCGGTGCCGGAACTGGCAAACAGTTCAGTCAGAAATTCCACTTTACCGTCATATTTATCCCAACCGAGTAGACCTAATAACATCACCGTGTCGTGCATATTGCCTTCGCCATAACAATAATCTGCATATTCCGGCAGCATCTTGCAGAACTCTTTGAATTTGCCCTCTTTCCAAAGTTGAACCACCCGATGATCCATCTGTTCATCAAATTCTCGGGTGTAGCTATTCATGCCCTCTTCGGCGCGTTGATCATCAATAAAACGGTGAGAAAGGGAACCGCTGGCGAATACCGCAACGGTGCCATCATATTTCTCAATCGCTGTCAGAATTGCCTCTCCAAGACGACGGCTATCTTCAAAAGCATGGACAGTGCAGAATGCGGAGACTGAGATAACTTTAAAATGTCGGTCACTGTTCATGTAACGCATCGGTACCAGCGTGCCGTACTCCAGTTTCAGGCTTGGGATTTCATGCGCCTGAGCACGCACGCCGACATTGCGTGCCTCTTCTGCGATCATTTGTCCCAATTCAGGGTTACCGTCATATTCATAACTCATATCCCGGATGAAGTGGGGTAATTCATTACTGGTGTAAATGCCGGAGAAATGGTCGGCACAATTGATGTGATAGGCACTATTCACCAGCCAGTGCGTATCAAACACAATAATGGTATCGACACCCATTTCGCGACAACGGCGACTGATCTCTTTGTGACCATCAATAGCTCCCTGACGGCAACCGTGATGCTTCCCCGGTAGTTCAGACAGATACATGGATGGCACATGTGTAATTTTGGCTGCTAACGCTAACTTACCCATAAAATCCTCATTTGATATCAGGACGGCGAACCGGAATTCGCCGTGGTTAACGCTGACGGAACGGTTATACCCCCCAACGTGGGATTGGATGATCCCCCATCGAGATACAGACGTTTTTCATCTCAGCAAACACTTCAAAACTGTATTCACCGCCTTCACGGCCGGTGCCGGAGGCTTTCACGCCGCCGAATGGTTGACGCAGGTCACGGACGTTCTGGGTGTTGACAAATACCATGCCGGCTTCAATATTGCGGGCCAGCCGCAAGACTTTGCTGACATCCTGCGTCCAGAGGTAAGAAGCCAGACCGTACTCCACGTCATTTGCCAGGCGCAGACCTTCTGCTTCATCTTTGAATGGCAGCAGGCAGGCGACAGGGCCGAAGATCTCCTCCTGAGCAACCCGCATACGGTTATCAACATCCGCCAGCACCGTTGGGCGCAGGAAATGGCCGTCTTTTAGGTGTGCCGGTAAATCAATCGGTTTGTCTGGTCCACCTGCCAGCAGCGTTGCACCTTCCTCTATTCCCAGACGGATGTAACCGGAGACTTTCTCCCAATGCGGCTTGCTGATAAGTGCACCGATCTGGGTAGTTGGATCTTGTGGATCACCCACCCGCAAACGATTAGCGCGTTCAGCAAAACGCTTAATAAACTCAGGGTAGATACTTTGCTGAATGAAAATGCGTGAACCGGCGGTACAACGTTCACCATTGATAGAGAAAATGGTGAACAGCGCGGCATCCAGTGCGCGCTCAATATCCGCATCTTCGAAGATCAGAACCGGAGATTTACCCCCTAGCTCCATTGAATATTTTTTCAGGCCGGCATTTTTCATAATCTGACGACCGGTTGCTGTGCCGCCGGTAAACGAAACCGCGCGTACATCGTGATGTTTCACCAGCGCGTCACCCGCGGTAGCACCATATCCCTGAACCACATTCAGCACACCCGCAGGGATACCCGCTTCTAGTGCCAATTCGCCTAAACGGTTGGCGGTTAATGGGGAGAGCTCTGACATTTTCAGCACTGCGGTGTTACCTAGTGCTAAACAGGGGGCAACTTTCCAGGTGGCGGTCATAAATGGCACGTTCCACGGAGAAATCAGTGCACAAACACCGACGGGTTGCACCAAGGTGTAGTTGAGCATCTTGTCATCAACGGGATAGGTACGGCCGTTCATTTGCTGACAAATCTCAGCAAAGAAGTTGAAATTGTGAGAAGCGCGAGGGATCAAGACATTTTGTGTCTGATGAATGGGCAGACCGGTATCTTTGGTTTCCATTGCCGCGATTTCAGGCACATTCTCATCGATCAATTCACCCAAACGGCGCATCAAGCGTGCACGCTCTTTCATCGGCAGATCAGCCCATTTGGGAAAGGCTGCCTTTGCGGCGGCAACGGCTTGATCAACCTCTTCTTGACCGCCGGAAGCGACTTCGGCCAGCACTTCGCCGGTAGCCGGGTTTGTGGTTTCAAAATAGGTTTTACTGCTGATGTTTTTGCCGTTGATCCAATGGCTAATGACGGTCATTACAGACTCTCCTCATACTCTTGCTGGCTGACAATACGGTTAACCAGACGCCCAACACCTTCAACTTCAACAATAACTTCATCTCCCGGTACCACATCGGATAATCCTTTTGGCGTGCCGGTGGCGATCATGTCTCCCGGTTGCAGCGTCATGAAGTCGCTTAGATAAGCGATCAAAAATGGAATATTGAAGATCAGATCAGCGGTTGTACCGCGTTGACGCAATTCACCGTTAACCCAAGTGCTTAATGTCAGATTATGCGGATCGGGGACATCTTCTTTATCGACGAACCACGGACCGATGGGGGTCAGTGTATCGCGGCTTTTTACCCGGAGATTAGGACGATAGTAGTTTTCCAGATAGTCACGGATTGCGTAATCGTTACAGACGGTGTACCCGGCAACGTAATCCATCGCGTGTTCTTGAGTCACTTTGTGGGCGGTTTTGCCGATGATAACCACCAGCTCGGCTTCATAATGCATATATTCCACATGATCAGGGCGAACGGAAACCTGACGATGACCGGTTAGCGTATTGGCGGCCTTGATAAAAACCAGAGGTTCTTCGGGGGGCTTAAATTCCAGCTCAGTGGCGTGATCAGCATAATTTAAACCGAGGGCAAACAGGGTACCGTTTGCGGGTGGCAGCCATTGAACGGATTCGCTGTTGATTTTACTGCCATCAGGCAGGCAGACATTTTCCTGTTCATCGACAGTAACAATCAAATCGCGACCTTGATAGTGAACTCTTGCGTGTTTCATGCTTTTTCTCCCACTTGCACAACCTGATTTTCCAGTGATGGAAAACCTGCTGCCCGAATAACAACTTTGTCGCCCGGTTTGATAGCCACGCGTTGGTGTGGCGTTCCAAGCAGGATCACGTCCCCCTCTTTGAGGGTTGCGAAATCACTCAATGCTGCAACTAATTCCGTGGCTGAACGCACCAGATCGGCTGTTGACCAGCGATCGACTTCCTGACCATTGATTTCGGTAATGATATCTAACGCATCAATGGATTCAGGATGAGTCATCTGGCCTATGGGGCAAAAACCATCGCGACACTTAGCTTTTATTGCCGGACGATAGAAAGCGGTTTCAGGCAGGCTGACTTCATTAGCTAATGCATAACCTGCGATATATTCGGCCGCATTTTCAATGGCAACTTTGCGGGCGGTTTTACCTATTATTAATGCCAGCGTTGCACCGCTTTGAACCTCTTCACCTACCGGGTGGGGAATTGCTTCACCGGAGGTGATAACGGTATTGCGGGGTTTAATGAACCATACTGGTGTTTTAGGCAGAGTGTTATAAGGTGTTTGCTGAAATGAGCCATGCCAGAAATCTACCTGGCTCTGGTGGTTGAGGGCTACGGCGAAGACAGTGCCTTTCATTAACGATTCCTCATAAACTTAAACGGGCGGTTTTAAGATGCATTTATTAATATATTAATAAGCTACGGGGCGCGTTGTTGCAATATGTTAATGTGTTTGTTAATTTTAATTGTGATCTCAGTAACAATATCTCCACTAAATTTGTTTTTTATCATTATTAATCAAGATATTAATCTTTTTTCGGATAAAGGCGTTACTCTTGCATTAACTTTTTATTAACTTTATTTTTAGGGTTAATTTTTGTTTACTTATTAATATTTTTATGATTTTTTCTTTGTGGTTGACTGAGGGACGTGCTAGTCTTTTTTATTGTGGTTATAGAGTGAGATAGTACTTTCAACAGAGAGTAAATCAGTGATTAACTAAAATAAGAGCCTTCATTACCCATGCATGAATCTCTGACAATTGCATTACTTCAAGCGCGAGAAACCGCGATGGGTTTTTTTCGCCCAATCCTTAAACGTCATAATTTGACTGAACAGCAGTGGCGTATTATCCGTGTACTGTCTGATAATCGGTCGATTGATTTTTATGATTTATCCTGCCAGACCTGTATTCTTCGTCCAAGTCTGACCGGGATATTGACTCGCATGGAACGTGATGGCTTGATCTTTCGTCTTAAACCGATGAATGACCAGCGCAAACTTTATGTTTCTTTGACGCAGGATGGTCAGAAACTTTATGAAAAGGCGAAAGAGCAGGTGGAACAGGGATATCAGGCGATTGAAAAAGCCTTTTCGCCGGAGAAGATGGTTCAGCTTTCAGTATTGTTGGAGGAATTAATTGCTGTTGGTAAGAACTCACTGATAAATACAGGAAAGGATATTAAATAAATAGCATTTTTATTGAAAACGATGGTAATGAATAATCGTGAAATTGCTGAGCAGAATCAGCAATTATCGATTTTGGTTATTGAATAATTAGCGTTAATATTTCCTGTGGGTAGATAATAAATTGCCCACGAAATAGTGTACCTGCCGGATAATGAGGGGTGAGTGTTTCCCGCAGCGCTAATGTTATTTCATTATTTTCCAGGGATAGGGCAATAATTTCAGCCGCTTCAAAGCCAAAGAACCGTTTTACTTGTGGATAGAGTGCTTTATACAAACTCTCTTTTACAGAAAAGGCAAGGGTAAATGCTTGTTCAAGTGGTAAATGGCAATGTTTCAGAAGTTGAATTTCCTTGTCATTCACAATCATTTTTGTGATTTCATCTATATTTTGACGATCGACGATAGCTTCTATATCAACACCAATTAATCGGTTATGAGTTTGCGGTGCAGCCAGCACAATTGCACAATGAGATGAATGAGAAACAGAACCACAAATATTCTGCGGCCAGATTGGCGCGCGATCATGACCAGAGATCAAATTAAATGCTGGTTGTCCTAATTGTGCTAAAAGTTGTCTGGCACAATAACGTGCTGCCAGATATTCAGCCCGCCGTTTCTTGACGGCTTTAGTTAAGGTAGCAGGGAAGGGGAGATTTAACTGTTCGAAGAGTTCATCGTGATAATAAGAAAGATCAAAGCGGGCATGCCAGAAATGTACTTGAGGGTGTTTAACAACCGTTCCATACTCGATTTGAGTGATAAATCCGTTGTCATATTCTGGCAGTGATGCTTGATTGGTGTGTATAACTGTCTGTTCCATGTTAATTATCCAGATAAGGAAATGCTGCCCAGTTTATACTGAATATCACTCATATTGAACGGTAAAATGTGCTATTGCGTTAGCTTTTCCACCTGTTATTCTATCATCGGTTTGATAATAACGGGCGGTGAAAGGTAAATTATAACGAGAATTCCTGTCAGAATAGCCTACAGCAAATGGTTTCCCAATAGGAACGGGCGTTCCCATATATAAAATTTGCACACCAACCCCTTTGGCTGTATTTGTTGCATTAGTTCTGTTTAATTGAATAATACTCTCTGGGGCATCACTGATTGTTCTTGCGGAAAATGTAATTGTAGGTTTGATTCTTTCTGTACATTCAATGTTGATATTAAAATCAGCATGGCCGGCAGTTGTTCCTTTTCCTTTAAACGAAGAGCTGTAAACATCATGAAATCTAACGGTTTGATCGCCAGATAGCGCCATGCAACCTTGAGCAGTAACATGATATCTTGTTTTGTTTCTTATTGTTATTAGACGGATGCCGTTCGATGTTTGTAATAGGGAAATTATTCCAGCGTGTAATGATTTTCCTGATTTAATTTCACCCTCTTTATAGAGATAAACATCAATATCACCGATATCTTTCCAGGTAATTTTTTTCTTTTCTGGCGGGTAATAGATATAACTTCTACCATCAATTGTGGGATATTTCATATTATTTAGATTTCCAGTAGCAGCAACAAAATATAAATAGAGGTTATCTATACCTGTTGTTAACTTTCCTGTCCCATGCTCCGTGTTACCGGCCATGCTGGGATAAACACTTTCACCAAAAACCAAATATCCGTTGTCATCACATGAAAAAATAGGATCATTTATATTGAGCCCCATGCTGCTAGCTAATTGTTCAGCACTGAATCTGACAACATGAATACTTTTAGTATTTGATGTGTTTAAGTTTAATTTAAGTGAATTTAAATCAAAATATACAGTGCCGTTACCCGTTGTGGATTCTGAAATACAAGCAGCATGTATTTTATTGATATTGAAAAGTAAAACAGCAGAAATTAATAACCGTAAATAATATTTCATATCTATGCCTATTGAGATTTATTCTTAATTGCTGACAACATGAATTATTAATAACATCACTTATTAATAACACTATTTATACCCGTCATCTTTCAAGTTGCTTCTTTGTTGGCTGCACTCACTCACCCCGGTCACATAGTTATCTATGCTCCCGGGGATTCGCTCCCTTGCCGCCGCGATGCATCTTGAAATCCATAGGGTATATTAATAAAGTAATGAAGTGAGAGTGGCGCGGCACCACTATCTTTTCGGTATAAGTTATCAGTGGAATTAATATGGCAGATCTATTTATCGTCTAAGTCAGGTTTTAATTCTGCTGTATTATTAACACCACTGAGGAAAATTTCTCTTTTTTCTCATGTTATCGTGATGTTAGTAATTTAAGTCAAATTGGATGGTTTGTAAAGCTATTTGTATTTAATTGTAAATTGCACTAATGCATTAGCGGTTCCACCTGTTATGGTATCATCAGTTTGATAGTAATGAGCGAAAAGGGGAATAGAATAAACCCCGATCCTACCGGAAGGCGTGACTGTAATCGGTTTTTGCATAGCAACAGGTATTCCTTTATGGATCATTTGAACACCAACGCCTTTAGCTTCTTTTCCTGAACCGTATTTGTTTAATCTAATAACACTATCCTTATCTTTGTCAGGTACTTCTGCAATGGTTTCTCCTGAAAAAACTATGGTAGGAAGAATATTACCTTTGCATTCAATCGATATATTAAAGGGAGACGATTTACGTGCTGCTTGCCATTTCCCATTAAAATCAGAAATTTTATGGCTGCCTAAAACCAGTTTCCGGTATGGTGTTGATGTCATACAACCGGTATTTTTAATGACATTTTCTTTTTTATATTTGATTCTTATTAACTCTTTATCATCATATGTAGATAAAGATGAAATTAATCCTTTTTTTAATTTATCTTTTGGTGTTAAATCTCCATGTTGGTAAAGGTACACCTGTACTTCACCTATATCTTTTAAACTTAATTTCTTATTTTTAGGATTACTTTTTCCACTTCCAAGGTATTTTACGTAAAAAGATATATTATTCGCACTTGTTTTTATCAAGCCGCTATTGTTAGGATTATTAGCAGGTGCTATTTTATTTGGTGCTGTTTTAAAGAGAACTGTTGCATTACTATCGCAATTAGCAATAGCTGCATCGGCTTTAATACCTATTTTGCTAGCTAGTTCCATTGGTCCATATTGCGCGATAAGAATATGTGCTTTATGGTTATTAGGTGAATTGATAATTTCATTTATCTCAACATTTAAATCAATTGATTTAAAATTCTTGCTTAATTTACATGTGGCAATTGATTTTGTAATATTGAGTAATGTTAGTAATAACGTTGCTAAAATAATTAATTTATTTCTCATGCTTTTCCTAGGTAAATATTAATTTAATTACTGACAGCGTAATGAAGTCAGAATAATACCATTAATTTTTTGATATAATTTACTATCGAATTTAATATGACAACTTTGTTTCTCGCCTAAATCAGCGGTTAATTTTGCTGTGTCGCTCACACCACTGAGGAAAACTTCGCCTTTTTCATTCACCATGCCATTGACATTATCTGGGCCTGTAATTATCGTGCCGAATGGGAGTTTCTTACCGTGATGTTGTAAAGTTAAAAATACTCGATGACCAACACGAATAGAATAATCCGCTAAGACCAAAGCTCCTTTGGTTGGAATGACCTTAGTGGTTGGGTTATCAATATCTACGTCATCACCGAATGTATTGGTATCAAGGGATAACATATTTTCCCGATATTGCGATATATAAGGCACAATGGTATATCCCCGCCAATCTGTACTGATAGAGGTATTATTCAGTACCTTGGCATTGGTTGCCCCGGGGGCACGAATTAAGGCGCTGGCACCGCTTTCGCTAATATTTTGTGCCAGAGTAACGCCATAGGGATGGGCAATAATAGCTCCCTCTAATCCATAATTAACTCGCTGATTTTTTCTATGATCGGTGGTATAACCTACATTAATTGAACCATATGAGCCTCGGTAATATAGACTGGCGGCATTACCTGATTGTTTTTCTTTCTCTGATTTTTCGTAGCTGTAATCCTGAGAAATCATATAGTTCAGATTTTGTTGTTCCAGTAACGAGCCGGATAATGTCATTGAATGCTGGC
This sequence comes from Photorhabdus laumondii subsp. laumondii, assembly GCF_003343245.1. NCBI lineage: Bacteria > Pseudomonadati > Pseudomonadota > Gammaproteobacteria > Enterobacterales > Morganellaceae > Photorhabdus > Photorhabdus laumondii. The sequence continues at coordinate 1,179,116 of NZ_CP024901.1, forward strand.
TGCTACCGTTGGTGTTATAAGCGGTATCATAATCTACCGATGCGCTGTGATTATCTGATGGCAGCCATTTATCCAGAGGAATACTGATATTGAATGAAAAAACTTGATCATTATTAATACTTGAGCGATTACGATGATAATTGTAGCTTAATGATAAAGAGATATCATGAATATTAGTGTTATAGGACATAGAATATGACTGATTCTTACGGGTTTTATCTTGCCAATAATCTTGCTGCCAGGCCGATAATGAAAGATTACCATATTGTCCTAAATTTTGGCCCATCGTTATTTGCATCCGGTTTTTAGGCGCACTATTTCTGCTATGATCAGCAAATGGGTCGTTATTATTGGAATAGTTATTATTGGCATCGCTAAAGCTGTAATAACCATTGGTATTGTAGCGATAACCGGCTAATGTCACCGTTGTATTAGTTTCAGTAAAACCTTTACTGTAGCGTATCTGATAAGATTGCCCGCTTTTCTTTTCTCCGTTTGGGAAATGGGTTGCTGCATTGGTGACATCGATTGATACCGCACCAATTTTTCCCAGATTATGCCCTAAACCTAATGCATGGCTTTGATAGTCAGAGGAAATAATCACTCCACCATAAATGGTGGTGCTATCCCATAACCCATAAATAGCTTCTGTTTGAATAAATCTTTTTTTACTGGCCTGTTTACCACCGCTGAATTTACCGATATTAGCAAAATATTTCATTTGGCCGGCACGGATCATTAATGGTGAGGCAGCAAAGGGCTGAGTAAATTTTCTGATATTGCCATTTTCTTCATAAATAGATATTTCCAGATCACCATTCAGGTTACTGGGGTAAATATCAGTAATTTCAAACGCGCCTGGTGGAACAAAAGTCTGATAAATAATATTATCTTTTTGGTGCACTTCTACTCTTGCGTGAGTCATAGCAATACCGCGGACAACAGGCGCAAACCCTTGCTGGCTATCTGGCAACATTTGGCTATCCGACATCAATTTAATGCCATTAAAAGTGAAACTATCGAATACCATGCTATCGGTGGATGTTTCACCCAATACCAGACGAGATCTTAATGGGCGAATATCCCGTTCAGCATAGGCTTTAAGCGATTGCCATTCAGATGTTGTACCCGTATGGTTGTAGTAACTATTATGACGAATTCGCCACGGACCTAAATTAAAGCCACTACGTAAATTCAGATATTGATTCTGTTCACTTTGATTTTTATTCCAAGATTGCATTCCTGTTAAATGATAATTGGTGAAAAACATCGGCAAACCATCATCCCACTGCTCAGGAGAGATATCGCCCCTGATTTGCGATTGCATGGCAGCTTGCGGAAAATTTAGCATCAGCGTCAGAGCACTTAGATCCAGCTCTGCTGACGCTTGTTTAATATATTTCTCAGGTTGAGAAATGATCTCTTGTTCAGCAAGGGATGCTAATTCTGGGAAGCTTGCTATTTTTACCCCGATTTCTTTCAGTAAACGGATAGATAATTCAGGACAAAGTTTCTCACCACAGTCAATAAAGGACAGGCTTTTAATGCCAATATCCCTTTTATTGACGATAACGTTAACTTTATAGATACCTGGAATATGGGCGTCCGTTTTTGCCAGACTCTCCAGATTAATATTTTCTCTGTCTTCGTCTGATAATTGTAATGCATTGATATCGAAATACAGCTCTGCATATGCTGGCAACGATAAACAACAAATCATTAAAGCAAAGCTAATTATTTTTTTCACAATACACTCATCAGACAATATTATCAGAAATTAAACTGGCGCTCTTCTGTTGTGCCACCGTAATCGTTGATAGCAGTCAGAGTTACGCTTTTTATGTCATTTTTGGTTGAAAATACCTTATGACTAAAAGGGGGAATAAATCCGGGTTTAGGTATTAATGTTCCGTTAATTTTCATCTCATTAAGATTAACGTAATAAGCTGTGGGGTTAGTTAATTGAACACCATGGGCATTACGTGATGCTGCCAAACGATTAATGGCATCATTAGCCTCGTTATCAGATAACCCGGATGGACGATAAATCAATTTGATAATATTTTTTATCGTGATGATCATCTTGCTATTGTCATTTTTTTCAACGGCCGGGATCGCATTGACATTAAGTAAAAATATCGATTCCCGATCCACAGGCAGATGATTGCCGATATATGAAGCACGGATCTGGTGTTCGCTCTCTTTCGACATCTTAAACAATGGTGGAGTAATAACGAACGGTACTTTATTTTGATTGTTATCGATATTATCTACCCACGACTGTACAAGATAAGGTCTTTCTGTATCCGAGTTGGTAATAGAAATCGTGGCTTCTTTTTGTGAGCCATTATAGATCAGGCGAGTTCCGCCTAAAGTAATCCCTGCTTGTACTTGTCCCATAAAAAAGACAAGCAAAAAGGGAGTAATAAAGCGAAGCATTTTTACTCCTTTGGTTATAAAAATGTTTAATTATATTAAAGATGTTTATTCGATGATTATGGATATATGATTGTGAAATTGAAAGTTTTATCTATAGAGCCAATCGAAACATTATTTTTTGTTGAAATTAGTCCTGCTCTGAAATTCATAGTGGCGGTGTTACTTGCAATTGTTGCAATCCCAGGGACATTTGTTCCTGGTGCTATGTTGTTTCCATCACTTCCTTTGAGTATTTGAATACCTACGCCGGCAAGTCCTGAACTGTAAACATTTTTATTATCAGCGTCAGGTCCGCCGTCAAATGAGATACCTAGAGCTCCTGTCACATCACAGGATGTTAAGGAGATAGAAAAATCTTTACTTATACCAACTATATTTGCCTTTCCTCCAAATGCGTTTTTTGACAACTTACCGAAGTCTACTGCAACATCTTTGGTAGTTATCGTACACCCTTCATTAATAATCGTACCTCGGAATTTAATTGTTCCATCATAAGATAACGCACTGAAACTACTGAAAACTGCTAATACCGTCACTAAAGAAGCCAAAATAAAATTCTTTTTCATTTAAAAATACCTTACCTTAATAAATATGTTTTTTAGTCTTGTCTATACAATAAAGATATATATCTGACCATTAGGATAGTTTAATGGTTGATAATATCATTGAAGTCATTTTTATCATGGTATATACCCGTCATCTTTCAAGCTGCCTCTTTGTTGGCTGCACTCACTCACCCCGGTCACATCGTTATCTATGCTCCCGGGGATTCGTTCCCTTGCCGTCGCGATGCAACTTGAAATCCATAGGGTATAGAATGCAATCGCATATTTAACCATTTTTTTCATATATCTTTAGTTTATCCTAATTTAGTCATTGTTTCTCACCATGTTATAGTCTGTGTATTTATATTCATATTGTTGATAATAAATTTCTGATATTGATTTTTGATATAGAAAAGAATGGTTTTTTCTCTGAGATATCATCTATTATTGTAAGCTTATTCGTGTTGTTAATAATGATTCTTATTTCTATTTAAATGCTTGTAATGCTATAGCATGATAAGTACCATATTGATAGCAAAATTCTTGTAAAGTACTGCTAATAACAGTGAAAAACTCTTATAGGTAAAGTGTATATCACATATGGATAAACTTATCTTCACTATTTTTATTGAAATGGAGATTCAATAACGATATTAACAATAGTAATCTATAGCTACTCAACACACTAGTATCTTACTCAAAGAAAGTGAATATTCTGATTGGGCAAATCGTAATATATAATGCCATCGTATTAACGATATTAATACGATCGGGTAAATTGCCATCTTAACCGCGATTAAGATAACGAAAATTTCTTCTTATTTTTCTTCGGATTTTAAGTTGAATTCCAATTCAGAGTTTCGTTTTTGCTTTAGTTTTATTCTCACTCGACGGAAAATAGTATTAACTAAAATATGATCTTTTTCAACAACTTCAACAAAAAAATTGTATTTTTTTTACAATTAATAAAAATTTCTTTTTATTTCATTGTGTTATAAGATTAAATTAATCGATTGATTGAGTTAATTCAATCAAGAAATAATAATGATGTGTATTTAATGTCTTATTTTTCATCATTATATAAATTAGACAAATTGATTCATTTTTGTCTTATTATTAATTCGGATATTCTGTTGCTATCGATGTGTCTGTATATTTCATCATCAAAATTATTAATCACAGTTTTAGTCAGAGAAGAAATTAATCGGGCTGGAACAACTGTGTTAACAGATGTCAACCCCTGTTATCTGATGTGGACATTTAGTGTGCTAATATCGAAATAGTAGTAAGTCACGTAATGAAAAATTAAGTCATGGAAGGTATTGAGGTTAATAAGGCTAATTTTCCAGATACCTGAGTTGTAGTGATGGGACATAAAGGTGTTCTATCAGGTAGAGGTAACACAATTCTGTTTTGGTTATATTGCTGACAATGGACATATTTTTTGTTAGCTTCTTTCAGCGGCAATGTTGTTATTTCAACAGATATTATTTTTTCACTACACGATGATTATCCTAATTGCTGAAATATCATCAGGGGCCTGTTTGTTATCCATAGGAAATGATGATAGCGATTACATAACGCCATTTCCCACAGTCAAATCTGGTGGAGTATGGGGGAAGTATTTACGCTGTTTTCCTCCGAGTAGCTATTTTGCTTTGCCTTATTTGCTGAAAAGCAAAGGATGTATTGTCAATAATGCGCCTGTGTCGGGACTAGGCGCTGATTGGGAAGGCCTACACTATTCCCCAGTCATATAGTTATCTATGCTCCCGGGGATTCTCTCCCTTGCCGTCGCGATCCATCTTGAAATCCATTGGATATAAATATTCATTAAATTTCAAAAATAAATTAATGAAATTATTTTATTTTTTTATTAATTTATAAAATAAATTACGTAAACTATAATTCAAAGTTAATAGTAAGAAACATAAAAAATAGTGGTGAAAATAGTATTGTGAAAAACAAGTGATTAATTTTCATTTGATGACAAATGTGACTAGTGTCAAAAAAATAAATATTTTTTACCATAAAATGGTTAACAATTAAAATTTATTTAACTACTCTTAATTTGGGCGTTAAAAATATAAAAAACTGTTATTGCAAGGTGGGGGAATTATCACCTAACTTATAGTAAAGTATAATTATAATTAAGCAGTGTAGATATAATGATCATTTATTTTTTTGAAATGACATTTTATTCTGAGCTATTTTTAAACTAAGTTTTTTATAAAAATGTGAACCTAATTTTTGGATAATAAACAAGCATTCATGCTCTCGCCTTGACAATTATCGAGAATGAAAAATGAAAAAACTATCTAAAGTCACATTAGTAAAACGAGATCATATTCCATCGATTCGCACTATTGAAGTGAATGGTGTGGAACATTGGTTAGGACACGTAAAAGATTTCATGAAAAACAACCAATTGAGCGATTTTTTACCAGATGATAACCGTATATCCATGGCATGGGTTCGTCTTGAAGCTGGTGAAGAATTAGTACCACATATTCATCCAGTAGAATCAATGATTTTGCTCTGTGAAGGTTCTGCTGAATCAACAGGGGATATACAAACAGCTATGGAAGCAGGTGATGCGCTTTTAGTTCCACCTGGTCATCTCCACGGTTTCAAAGGTGGTTATCCCGATGGTTTCTGGGGATTATCCATTCAATTCGATTCTCGTGGCCTTTACGAGGATTTTACTGACCCTTGGGCAACTTTCCTTCCTGAGCAAGTTAATAAAAATTTAGCTACTACAATTGCGGAACAATTATTTTCTCGTAATGAGATTTATATGGAACGTTTCGATAAACATAAACTTTTTGCCTTAGTAAATCGTGGACTATTAAAAAAAACACAAGCAAAGAAAAGATTTCTCGATTGTTTCCAAGTTTGGTCTGACCATTTTCAGAAAATGGTGTTAACTCGTGCTGCAACATTACACAACGCTGTTTTTGAAGAGATTACAATGTCCCATCTAGAAGAAGAACTCGGACATAATCGTGCTCTCAAAAATAACCGTGTAGATTTTGAACCTGTATTTGATCCAGTTCTTGAAGCCGCAAGTTCATGGTTTGCTTATAAAATGACAACAGCAACTGAATTAGAAAAAGTTGTTTTAGTCCATTTAGTAGTTGAAGCCTCAGCTATTTTCTTCTACAAACATATTAAACCTGTAATGGATGATACGACTCCTAAAGCTCACTTTGACGTTCATAGTATTCTAGATGATGAACATGTACGTATGGGCTATGAATTTATATCTAACTACAATATTGCAGATGGAAAACCTTTATTTGAGATCCAAAATAAAGGCTGGGCTATGTTAATGACTGTAATGTCACGTATCGCTGATTTAACAGTATACGAAAGTAGTGCAATAGGAAATGAATCCTAGGAGTTGGTTAATGAACCTTCAATGGGCTAAAGAAGGCACCCGAAGGGTGCCCTCCAAAATTTATATCTGTAACCAGATATATGAACAAGAAATTAAAAATATTTTTCTGGGAAACACATGGAATTATGTTGGGCTTTCTTCAGAAGTTGAAAATTTTGGTGACTATATACAAACATTTGTGGGAAATATTCCTGTCATTTTAATCCGTGATAGAAAAGGAATATTGCGCGTATTTGTAAACCGTTGTCCCCATAGAGGAGCAAAGATCTGCCATAACCCTCAGGGTAATACTAAGTTACTTGTATGTCCTTATCATGAGTGGGCATTTAGTTTAGAGGGTAACTTAGCTGGGATGCCTTTTAGAAAAGGGATTAATGGAAAAGGTGGAATGTCTGAATTTTTTCATCCTGAAGAACATGGTTTGCAAGCTCTTAATGTGACTGAGAGACATGGTGTTGTATTTGCGAGTTTTTCATATGATATTGAACCATTTGAAACATATTTAGACCCTGTCATGCTTTCATACTTTGATCGTGTTTGTGATGGTAGGAAACTAAAAGTTATTGGGAAAATGCAGCATAGAGTTAATTGTAATTGGAAACTTCAAATTGAAAATGTAAAAGATCCATTTCATGCAGCACTTCTGCATTCATTTTTTAAAAACTTCGGTATTTGGCGTTCAGATCAAAAAACTAGTGTAAAAGTTTGTTCTTCTGGCAAAAGCAGTGTATTAGTGTCAACAGCATCTTTCACCAAAGCTGAAATTAAAAAAAATGCAGAGACAAAAACAGAGTTATCACTTTTAGATCCGAGAATTATCGACCATCAGCGTGAATATGACCATGGTACAGGCGCAATTATGACTGTTTTTCCAAATCTTATCCTGCTGCAACAACTCAATTGCTTAGCTATGCGTCATGTTATTCCTGATGGTACAGATAGTTGTATTAAAATTTGGACTTTTTTTGGCTATGAAAATGAATCTGAGGCGTTGACGAAACGGAGATTATTTCAAGCAAACCTACTCGGTCCTTCAGGATTGGTTACCATAGATGATAATGAGATTTTGGCTGTAACCCAAGAAGGGGCTAAAAGCATGCCAGACTCCGAAATCATTTTAGAAGCTAGTGTTGGTGAGTCGAGTGAAGACCACATGATGACAGAAGCGGCTATCCGTGGATTTTATAAATATTACCGAGGAGTTATGAATCTTGGATGATTATAAAATTTGGTTTACTATCAATAGGTTGTATAGCTTATACAACAAAAATTTAGACTCAAAAATATTAGATAATTGGGCATCATATTTTACAGATGATTGTATATACCGAATTACTTCAAAACAGAATATAGATAATGGATGGGATCTATGCTTTGTTTTTTGTGAAGGAAAGAAAATGCTCATAGACCGTGCATCCGCGTTATCTGGGTCAATTTACTTTAGAGACAGAGTACAACAAAGGATAACATCTAATATATTATTGACAAAACTCGAACACTGTGGAGAGAAAATATTAGCCAATACAGAAACAATATTTACAATTCATGAAAGCATATGTGGTCAAGAAAATAAGTTGCTAATAAGTGGTATAACTAAGGATATTATCGAATACAAAAGTGGTACTGCTTTATTTAAAGAGCGTCTCTGTATTTGCACAGCAGATATTATTACAGATTCAATTGTGTATCCGATCTAAGTTGCATTCTATATAATTAAATGAGAATGAATTTTTTATCCTACATTTTGCATCAATTTTGGGAATTCTTTCTCCGAAAGATGTAGACATGAGCAAGACCATTTTTGGTTTTTGGGTTTCTTTGAGAAGTGAGGTTTTTTTTGATAAAAAATATTCACACCATCAAAGAAATAGGTATTATTTCTATAGTGAAAATTTGTTGTGATCCTGGAAAGGGAAATATCAGATTAACAGTTGGTATTGACTATAAAGCACATTGAAATTACTAAATTTAATTACATTGATTGTGATTTAAATCACAATAATGAGGTGCGAAATGACGGCCTTACCATTATCAGGAATTGTTGTTGTTGATTTAACGCGGCATAGGGCGGGCCCAGTCACATCACGACTACTGGGTGACTGGGGAGCCGAAATTATCAAGATTGAGGAACCTACCGATAAAGGTGACAGTATGGGGGGCGCTCGTGAAAGTTTTGATTACCAAAACCTTCATAGAAATAAAAAAAGCTTATCAGTTAATTTGAAAACAAAGCAAGGACAGGAGATTCTCCAGCGTTTGGTTTGTAAGGCTGATATCGTGCTTGAAAATTTTAGGCCCGAAGTTAAGTTTCGTTTAGGTGTCGATTATGAATCTTTGAAAAAAATTAATCCTCGTATTATATGTGGCAGCATTAGTGGCTTTGGGCAAAATGGCCCTTATAGTTCTCGACCAGCTGTTGATCAAATAGTACAAGGCATGTCAGGACTTATGTCTGTGACAGGTACTCAAGAAAGCGGTGCACTCAGGACTGGTGTTGCTATCGCTGATATTAGCTCAGGCATGAATCTAGCTCAGGCAGTTTTACTGGCACTATATCATCGAGAAAAAACAGGTGAAGGGCAGTGGGTATATACTTCACTTCTTGAATCAACTTTAGCTATCATGGATTTCCAAGTCGCTCGATGGCTTGCAGATGGCAAAACACCTGAGCTTATGGGAAATGACCACCCGACATTAATGCCTACTGGTGTCGTAAGAACTAAGGATGGTGAAATAAATATTGCGGCAGCAGAAGATGAAAAATTCCGAAAGTTATGTCATCTACTTGATATAGAGGAAGTTTATTTGAATCCTCAATATTCAGATATTTATAATCGTTCAAAAAACAGAAAGCAGCTTATGGATGAAATTCAAGCTGTAACACGGAAATTCGAGAGTAAACAGCTAATACAAATTCTAAACGAGAATGGGATACCAAGTGGTTACATCTATGATATAGCACAAGCTATGTCCGATCCGCAAATTCAGTATTTGAAGATGAAATGTTCTATTAAGCACCCATTATTAGGCGATTTGACTCTGGTAGGTCAACCCATGCATCTAAGCGCTTTCTCTGACTTTGATACAGTACGTAATCCTGCTCCAGAGCATGGGCAACACACAGAAAATTTATTAAAAAATTTCCTTGGTTTTGATAGTGATGAAATTGCATTGTTTCGCAAAATAGAAGTTATTTAGAAGCAATAAGATAATATACCCAATGGATTTCAAGATGGATCACGGCGGCAAGGGAGCGCAGCCAACAAAGAAGCAACTTGAAAGATGACGGGTATAAATATATTTAATTAATAGGGATAAGACAATGAATGCACCGTACACTGAAATATATAATTTTTGGTCAATAAAATCTTTTATAAGGCTATTTTTATTATGGCTAGCTGGTGCAGGAACGCGTTTGACAATATTGGCTACCCCACCCATCATTTCTGACATTCATCATGATCTAAATTTAACTGAAACTCAAGTTGGGATTATTTCTGGCTTGCCAGCAGTATTATTTGCAGGTACCGCAATTCTAGGCTCTCTATTAATTGCAAGAACGAGCGCAATAAAGACTCTTATCCTTGGTTTGCTGATTACCAGTTTAGGTTCTGCATTCCGTGGAGCCGCCGATGATATAATTATCATGTATATGGCGACAATGATAACAGGGTTGGGAGTTGCTTTTATGCAACCTGCATTACCTTCTATTGTGAAGGATTGGTTTCCAAAACATATTGTGATTGCGACGGCTATTTATGTTAATGGCCTTCTTCTTGGAGGAGAAGTTATTCCTGTTGCAGTGACAAAATCTATTTTATTACCTATGTTGGGATCTTGGCGACTTACATATGTTTTTTGGGCTGCGATAACATTAATAATTGCAGTTTTTATATACAAATTAGCACCTAAAAATAAACATGAAATAATATCGATAAATAAAAATATAAAGTGGGTGCCAGAATGGAATAACATTATATTATGGAAGTTAGGATTAATGATGGGATGTGTAAATGCAACATATTTTGCAACCAATTTTTTTATTCCACGTTACTTACATGAAACTAATTTTGAGGATTTAACATCTATTTCTTTGGTTGCTTTAAATTTAGGACAAATCCCTGCTTCTATTATTCTTATGATGACAAGCGCCACTGTAGCAAAACTACGATATCCATATTTGATATCAGGAATAGGATTAATTGCATCTTTTAGCAGCATTATGTACTTTGGTACTGAATATATAGTTATTAGTTCAGCATTCATCGGTTTTTTTTCTGCTATTGTTTTAATACTAATGTTAGGACTACCTAGTATGATTAGCGAGCCACACGAGGTACATAGATCTACTTCACTAATGTTGACAGTTGGTTATACTTGTGCAGTTATAACACCAGTAATTAGTGGTTTATCATGGGATATTTCAGGAAATCCAAGTTATGTATTTCTTCCTATGATGATATGTTCAGTCATCCTGCTTATTTCAGCAATAAAAAAACCAATAGTAAACAAAGTCATAAAAAATAAAATTTAAAATCTGTCGGTGATAATTTTGGAGAGAAAACAAAATGAGTGATAAAATTGAATATACCATACGTAAACTAACTCCATACTTTTGTGCAGAAATACGTGATATCAAACTAAATCAGCCATTAAATAAAGATATAATAAAAACCATTGAATCAGATCTTGAAGAGCATGAAGTATTGGTATTTCCAGATCAAGATATCACATCAGAAGATTTAATGCGTATAGGGAGATATTTTGGCCAGTTAACTGTACATCCTTTTGCAGAGAACAGTGAAAAAAATCCAGAGTTAATAGTATTTGATTATAAGAGTGGTAATCCACCTGTATTAACCGATCGCTGGCATTCGGATGAAACATATAAACTTTGCCCCCCTATGGCTACAATGCTCTATTCAAGAATTGTTCCTGAAATAGGTGGTGATACTTGTTTTAGCAGTATGACAACTGCTTATGATTTTCTTTCAATAAAAACTCAAGATTTCATTCGAGGATTGGAAGCTATACATGACTTTTCATCGTATAAATATCTTTTTCCAGACACAGAAGAAGGTAAAAAATTATTGCAAAAGAAAGAGTTGGAATATCCTCCAATCGCCCATCCAGTTGTTCGAATTCATCCAAAAACGAGAAAGAAAACCCTATTTGTTAACCCAAATTACACTCGTTATATAAAAAATATGGATCAACGAGATAGTGATGCACTACTGGCACAATTATTTAATACAACATCAGTACTTGAATATCAATATAGGCACCATTGGAAACCAAACATGTTAGTAATGTGGGATAATCGCTCTGTACAGCATGCTGCTGTTCATGATTACTATCCAAATCGCCGATATATGGAGCGGGTGACTATTGGAGGTGATCAACCAATTAGTGAGTCGGAACCTGCAAGCCCTGAACAATTGCGTAAATTTAAAGTACCAGCATATAACCATGACGATTCACGCCGTGCTAAACGTCAATTCGAGATTGAAAGTTAGTGCTAACTTAACAAAGGGACGCTTAAAGTCCCTTTTTGCTTTTCACCTGATGCATTGGTTAATAAAATGAATTCTACAATAAAGTTGAGTGTCCAAGACACAATTAGATTTGCAAAGATATCATCTTTGCATATCAAAATATTATTTTTATGTTTGAGCATTCTTATTTTAGATGGTTTCGATACTGCTCTGATCGGCTATATTGCTCCTGCTATTGTTGATAGTTGGGGGATTTCAAAAACAGACCTTGGAATTGCTATGAGTTCAGCATTGGTTGGTTTATCTGTGGGAGCTGTAACATCAGGTCCTATATCAGACAAACTAGGACGTAAACCTGTTATTGTAATTTCTGTTTTCATGTTTGGAATTTGTAGTATTGCAACGATATTTTCTACAACTGTTTACCAATTATCATTCTGGCGTTTATTAACCGGAATAGGTATTGGAGCTGCTATGTCTAATGCCTTGACATTGATTTCTGAATATGCACCAGAAAATAGAAAGTCACTTATGGTGAACTCTGTATTTTGTGGATTTCCCTTCGGAGCAGCTATGGGCGGTATTCTTGGCTCCTTCATGATTCCCAAGTTTGGTTGGGAGAGTATGCTAGTTATTGGCGGAATTATCCCTATACTTTTAGTTGTCCCACTTATTTTCATTCTTCCAGAATCAGTTTTATTCTTGATTAATAAAAACAAATCAGAAGATAAAATAAAGAGAATTTGCAAGAAAATAGTTGGTGAAAATTATAATAAAATAGATTTTTCAAGATTAAAATTTATCGAAAAGCAAAAAATTAAACCTATTAATGAAATTTTATCCCATGGACACTTATCATCAACTTTGCTTCTTTGGAACGCATATTTTATGGGATTATTAATATTCTATGTTGTCACAAATTGGATGCCTATACTTATCAAAGACTCTGGTTTTGAATTAAGTTATGCAACTATTTTAACTGCTTTATTTCCTTTAGGTGGTGGAATTGGGACGATAATATCAGGAATTATCATGGATAAGCTATCTCCTCATAAGATAGTATCATTTAACTATCTCATAACGGGTATTTTGCTCTTCTCTATAGGGTATGTTGATAATATAATCAGTTTAGGAATATTAATTCTCTTAGCCGGAACGACAATGAACAGTGCACAAGCATCTATGGGAACAATAGCTACACTTCATTACCCTACAACCTCCAGAGCTACAGGTGTATCGTGGATGCTTGGTATTGGTCGTGCAGGAGGGATATTAGGTGCGATGTTTGGAGCATGGCTAGTGCAATTAGGATTAGGCTATCGAGGGGTACTTATGACTTTATTCATTCCATCGGCTATTGCATCTATTTCATTACTTAGTTTACTCATGGTATTAAATAATAAAAAAATTAAAACATTTTCATCATAAATTATATTTCATTTATATAGATTAAACTTGATGAAATATGGTGTTTTAAAAAAGTCTAACTTGATAATATCATGTTATATTATCAATTTTATTATTTTACTCGATTGAGGAGGTTTTCTATAAATCAACATATTATCCACTATACCCTAAAGATTTCAATACTGGCATTGGTATATCACTTCTCCTGTTCCCGAGTTCCTGAAATATCATCGTGGACGTTGTTTGATGACAGGCGGATTATTTTGGGAAAATTCTAAGCTAGTGACCAATTTTTATTGACTACAACACTTTGCCAACTAGGGGGAATTTACTACTGGTGATTATGAGGAAATTATGAATAAGGCTAGCGCTTTCAGCCTAGTGTCTAACGTCATACGGTACTGGAATACCTATAAAATCAGCAATATTGTGGATGAGTTGAGAAAATAGGGAGAGAGCGTGATCGACGATACCTTGGTGCATATCTCTGCTGCCTTACAAACACGTACTGCTAAACGGGACCTATTTTGTTGAGGGGGAGTGCTGGAAAGAATTAATTTACGGTTCAGGTTGTTTCTATCAGTGCGAAACCGTCAAATGCCCCGCTGATCCAAGTTGATTGTGCCGCCAGCTTTCCACAGTACGATCCCGCGCCATCAGTGCCCATAACCCATCACGAATCACCTCGCTTTCGTTCGCGTATTCACTAGTGCGTACTTTAGACTTGACCACGTCCGCCATGTTGTTGGGGAGGGTAATACTCATTTGCTGAGTAGTTCTCACGATTGGTTCCTCTTATACCAATAGGATTCAATCCTACTCCTCTAATTTTTAATGAGCCGCATTGATTGTGTTGCATTTGCAAGTGATGTTTTAATGTCCGTAACTATTTTTTCGATATAAATTAGGAGAATATGAATGAGTAAGCTGATTCTTCCCTCTGATATGTTGTTGAAAGAGGGACAAACTGTTTCGTTGACCCAGGTAGATCTAACTAAAGAAGATTCATCTCTGCTGGAGTTACTACAACAGCAAATTGAAGCCGAGGACAGTCTCGCGCAACTAGCCGGACCACGTTGGTATCGCTCTGGTTTAGGTCCTAAACCAACTCAAGGCGGGGTGTATGTTTCTGGTACAACCCTGGCTCCCGGACAGACGCCTCCAGTAGGAATTGTGAGCACCATTCTGTGTAACTATGACCGACTCAATTGGGCTGGCTGGCAAAATCAAATCACGTTGCGTCTTCTCATCACCACCCCGAATAATTCTGCTGCATGGGAAGCATTTCTGGATGTAGCCAGCGACTCGGCCACTGTCAATGCGGCTGGATCGAATGTTCCAGCAGATTGCAGGATTACCTTGCAAATGAAAGTCGGAAATATCACGGGCGGGTTGTATCAGCCGCCGTACATTTCGTCCTATGACTGCTGGGTAAACTACAACTAATACGAACTGTTAAGGACACGCCTTTGGTTATGTGCCAAAGGCGCGTTTCTAAAAATCAGGTCGCTTCAGAGAACGGAATTTAAAGCACTATAAGGGCTTCCCATAGTCAGCACCGGTTTGTTTTTTCATCATTGAAGTCAAGGGATAAGACCGCGGTACTATAAACGGTTATGATGAATCTGTTTTTGCTGTGTACATCCTGACTGAGTATTACCACGATGGAGATGTGAATGGGTGGAACGCGGTTTATTACCTGAAAACGAAAAGGTTTTCTCTGTTGATAGTGATGAATGGACGCCTGAACGACGATTTTGTTTTAACCTGTTTTTAAAGGTTTCTTTTCCTTCTTCAAGGAAAGAATCCTCGTGAGTCTTATTGTTTATATCTTCCTTTTTACGAAATCTTCTATTTAAAGATCATAAATATCTACAGCAGTGAATGATCCTTGAAGGATTATCTGCACTGACATCTTTTTAGGGTAATTGAAATATAGATTGAAGTGAAACATACCATTAGCAGAGCTTCAAGCAGCGAAGTTACTTGCTGTTTTACAACGTTATTAAATAGTTATACCTGATTGGAGAATTATTGTGGAGAAAAAAGATTGGCATTCGGCAGATATTATCGCTGCGTTAAAAAAGAAAGGAATGTCATTGGCGGCTGTTTCTAGAGAAGCAGGGCTGGCATCGTCAACGTTATCTAATGCCTTGCAAAGACCCTGGTGTAAAGGTGAAACAATTATTGCAAACACACTGGGACAGAAGCCTGATGAAATCTGGCCTTCCCGTTACCAGAAAAGGAGGAAGAGATATTGATCTCCAGGCGAAAGAATATGGTGACAGTTATAGGAACCATAAAAGCAACGCTCTGAAAGTGCTGCAACACAATCAGAGCGTCTAACCACAACATTACAGGAACTAATGTATGGCTAATGTGAATAGTAACATATCCTCATACTCAAAGCGTTATACATTTGCGCAATCTAATGTAGAAACCGAAGCACATACCGTGCTTACAGGCTTTTCTTTGGTTTTAATTTTTTGTAAACCAATTGGGAAGCAATATGATGTGAATATCCTATGGTCTGGCATGTCGGATGCGATTGCATCACTGGATCTCTCATGTGTTAGTGATACTGTACTGTGTCAGCTAATTGAATCATCCAAAGAAAATACTATGGGCATTTGTCATGGAATAACTTTTCTTGGTGACTCAATGTTGTCGTTTGCCAGTAATAATATCCATGAATTTACTCCAGAGAGTTTGTGTCGGCTCGGGCATAGCCTATCAGCGCTGAGTTCTCTATTACCGATGCTGTTTACCATGCATGAAAAAGCGAGTGGTGAATATCGTCGTAGAACTTCGAAAAACGAGATAAAATAGCTTTGTCAAATGAAACCGGAAAATTTTTGGATGGTTTTCCGGTTTAAAGGCATAAACTATCGCCGACAGGGTGTTCGATACTCATCAGAGCTGATTTTTCCCTTTCCCGAGGTCTGAACTGGCACCGAGATGTCGTCACCGTGCACTTTGCCCGGCATCAGCACGCACTAGACGTAGAATATTGAGGGCTGTTTTTGCCTCGATCAGCACGTTCAAAAAAGTATTGAATGCCATCTGGTGTAGGGGCTTCTGTCCAGCCAGTTGCCCGCCATTTTTTCATTAACATCGCTGAGTAAGCCCCCGGAGACAAGCGAGACTGAGTTGTTGCGGACCGGTAGGATGACATATTGGGCATCTTCCCGTATTTTTGAGGAAAAGAAAACAATGCGTCGTCATACCGTAACAGATATTACGGTTGCAGTACTAAGTTTCCACATAGCTTAAGTATAATTCTCATTAACTCCGATTAATTTCTTTAAATTTCTGGATAGTGTGTTTGATGGCTTGTTCTGTTGGCAAACGCTCCATTGAACTCGCTCCATAGAACCCATGACAATTGGGACAATGAGCCAAAATATAAGCGACATCTTCCGGTTCCGAAATTGGGCCACCGTGACACAAAGTAATAATGTCATTTCGGATAGTTTTAGCTGCCGAAGCACAAGCGTTAATGATTGGTATACAAGATTTCAGATCATATGATGTATTAGCACTAATATCACCGCCAGTGGTTAGCCCAAGATGTACGACGATGATATCAGCACCTGCTTGTGCCATAGCCTCAGCCTCTTTTTCATTGAAAACATAAGGCGTGGTCATCATTCCTTTTTCATGCGCCAGGCGGATTAGCTTCACCTCCAGTGCATAGCCCATGCCTGTTTCTTCCAGGTTTTTTCTGAACTTTCCATCAATAAGTCCTACCGTTGGGAAGTTCTGAATACCAGCAAAACCTTGTGCCTTCAGTTCATCCAGGAAAAGAGATAAATTACAGAATGGATCAGTACCACAGACACCCGCCAATACAGGTGTTTCCTTAACTATCGGTAATATTTCATTACCCATTTCTCTGACAATTTCATTTGCATTACCGTATGGCATTAATCCGGCCAATGATCCTCTGCCAGCCATTCTGAAGCGTCCAGAATTATATACGATAATGAGGTCTGCCCCTCCGGCTTCCTCGCAACGCGCCGAAAGACCACTACCTGCACTCGCCCCAATAATAGTTTCGTTACGTTCGACTTTTTGTTTTAGAGTTTCAATAATCTGATTATATTTTTTCTTCATGAGGAATTCCCTGGAGTCCTATAATTTCCTTGAATTGTTGTATTACAAGAGCACAAAATTGTGGTGAATTGATGTGAAAAGGTGTTTTTATAACTTTTCGCAATTCTGTTTGTTTTATTGTTTTTTTTAATCCATGACAGAAAGCCTGTGTTGATGCAGGTAAATAAAAAGGTTGTTCAGGGCAATCTAGCGCAGAGAATCCGCCTTCCGGAATAATGAATCGAATAGGTCCATCACACTTATTAAGTTTATTCCCTATCCAGATACCAAGCTGATAGTTTTCTTCAGGTGTGGTTCGCATCAATGTCACCTGAGAATTATGCTCAATAAACAGCCTGTTGCTGTAGCGTTCTGGAACTGTGTCCTTTGCACCAAAGTTAACCATGTCCAAAGCACCAGCACTGCCGATCCACGGAATATTTTTTTTTGCAATGACGTCTAACCGTGTGTCAGGACAACCCAAAACACCCCCAAATAACAGATCGGCAATTTCTGTTAATGTAATATCTAAAACACAAACCAATTCGCCGTCCTTAGCTAATTTCTCCATGCTTGTTCCACCATTGCCGGTAGCATGAAAAGCGAGGCAATCGTATTGAGTATTTAACTCAGTAGTGAGTTGATTAATGCACGGCGTCGTCATACCAAACATCGTTAACCCTAAAGCGGGTTTATGAATATCAGCCAATGGCGTAAAATAATTGACAGAGCCCGCCATCATATTTGCAGCATTAGACAAGACTGAACGGGAAATACGGTTGAGTCCGTTGAGATCGGTTACCGTATAAAGCATGGCAATATCGCTGTCCCTGACGTAGGCTGAGACATTCCCCGATGCCATCGTTGATACCATGATTTTAGGCAACCCGATCGGCAGGCTTTGCATAGCCGGAGTAATCAGTGCTGTTCCGCCTGAGCCTCCGATACCAATCACTCCCGCGATATCGTCGATTGAACTGTTCAGGAAATTCGTGAGGGCGACAGACATTGCTGTTATCGCCTTATTCCGTACGCCACAAAAAACGGGATCAGCACCAGCGGGATGATACTCAGCCACCTGAAGTGAATGAATATCTATCTTTTTATTCTGATGATTTTTCTCAGGAATTGATGTAGACACATCAATGATAATTGAATTAACTCCTGCGAGGTGTAAACAACATTTCAACCAGACCAGCTCGTCCAGTTTTGTGTCTGCTGTGCCAACGACAACTACAAATCGCGTCATAGTGTTCACCCCATGTGGCATACTTAGTTCAAAGGCTAATGTAAACCTATTGTAATATTTTACAACATGCAAGTTATTTTTTATCATTAGTGATATTTATTACTGTTAATGCTATACGGTTAAAATTTTAAGGGGATTAAATGATTCTGTTTGATGAAGAAAATCTGTCGCCAGTCCGGCGTCGTACCCTGGAACGTATCACTCATTCAGCTCTGAAGTTATATCGTGAAAAAAAATTTCCGTCTCCTGAAGAGATTGCTAATGAAGCTGAATATGCGAAGGCCACGTTGCGCAGCTACTTTTCAACCCACAGTGATTTTGTCGAATATGTTGTAAAACAAGTCATTGGATCATTCGTTATCCCCCCTATGGGCGATGATGCAGAGGAAAATATCGAGAAATTATTAAGATGGGGTTATGAAGAAATAGAAGCCAATGAGGCACTGATGAGGGATGCTTTACGCATTTCTCAGTTACGCTGGCAGGAATCTTTATCCGGTGAAGATAACCACAAACGACCTGTTTTGAAGAAAAAAAGTAACCGCAAAGAGACACTTTCTACGGCGTTAGCGCCGCTAAAAGGTCAGCTCAAAGATGACACAATACATAAGATTATTATGTTGATTTCAGTTTTATATGGTACAGAGGCTATGACTATTCTGAAAGACACTTTTGGTTTAGAAAATGATGACATCATCAACTTAACGAGTTGGGCCGCAAAGTTGATTATCCGGCAGGCCATTAATGAGGAACTAAAATAATCAGAAGACCATTTTTAACACAAAAAGAGTAAAGAAACCGGGCATGAGGCCCGGTAAAAGTTTCTTTTGGTGCCGATAATTTCTGTTACCAATCCTCTGATTAGATATAATCTGAGTTCTGGATAAAAAAATTGAACTCAATGCCTGTTCGAAAAACAGAGTTTTCGACCAAGAAAATTAAAGTGATGATATAAAGGTCATACCATCTGGCTCTTCGCCGGCGCTGACAAAGATGGAGAACGAGCGGCCCTTCTGTACATCTTATCGGTACCTGTCGGCTAAAGAAAGTGGATCCCGAGGTCTGGTTACGCCATGTCATTAGTCATATTGCGGACTGGCCTGCAAACCGGATGCATGAACGGGTCGATCTCACTTCTTAGCCACCGTCAATATGGTTTGAATGTGCTGCTTACATAGGGGAGCGGGAGTATTTGAATATTCATCACTATCAATAAATCAGAGTTATTACCAAAGAAAGCGCTACCGACCTTGATTAAGAGATATAAATAAAGGTTCAAAGGTAGCGCTTAAATTATATTTACAACTTTCTCATGTAAATTTTTAAAAGAGTTTTAACCAACCCTGGATTATTAATAACATTAGCATCTCTTTCCTCATTATATGCGACAAGAGTACGATAAACTTCTTGATTTATATCACACGCCAGTGTAATAAGACCCGATAAGGGTTATGAACATTCTTTAGTTATTTTTTCAAGGATCACCTCATATAAAGAAGTTGCCAGATCTGATATATGCATAGCTTGATCTAATGAAACCTATTTTTTTATAGTACCCCCTCTGAATACACAAAAATCATGGTGAATTTAAATTAGAATTGGATAGCATATCGACTATTATCATTAGTGCTGTTATTCAAATAATTTCGAAAATTTAACTTAATGGGATCCCCATTCTTGTTAAAATATCGACTGGGCCAAATTTCTGAAGGATGTACTCCTAGTCTGTCCGCAATAATCCTCTCCCCTTTAGGCCACCGGCGTATTAATGCATTAGATAGTGTCGATGGACTCAGTCCCGATTCCCTTGATAATGCGGCAAGTGTGGTGCCGCGTTTACGCAATGCAGCAATAATATCTGCCGGATGCCAGTCATTTTGAGTCGTTATCATCTCTGTTTACTTCCCCTAATTGATTTATGGTGGCTATTCAAATAGGATGCATGAATCAGTGTTCATTTCCGGCGAGTAAAACCAAAACCTCTCCCACCAGAACCGCCATGAAAAGGCTAATAACAGACATATCGGCAAAAAATTTCTTACCAATGTCCATGAACACAGGACCATGATTCCTAGTTATTTATCAAATTACTATTACTAAAAAACGTCCTTGTTCATTCATGACCATTACTGTTGCAAGTAATGTTTTGCGTTATTACCCTGCCAAAATAATTTTCATTTTGATTCCAAAAAATTTTTCACTTTATTATGAGATAAGCTGGGATTATTGGTGAATTTTAAGGACAAGACTAAAGCTGAGCATTCTTGTTCAAAGTGAACAATGTCTTTATGCCCTGGAGTACATGAACATCTGATCCCAAAGATATCAGCTAATTCCGATGGTTTCATCAATGGCTCTAGCCTGAGCCGTTTTAAAATTTCTTTCTGATTATCTGACATATTAAATCATTAAAACCCTTATTCTTGAATGGATATTTTTATTTCCATTTTAATTAAAAAAAATCGTAAATTTCATTAAAGGGAATTCATATTAAAAAGTGCGTTCAGCTTGTTTCCACACTTTATTTCTTATTAATTTAGGTTCAACAATCAAACTTAACTCACAGGCAATAATCCAAACAACAGCCAAATAATCTTTAATGTTAATCTGATTAATGCACGGAGTCGTCATACCAAACATCGTCAACCCTAAAGCGGGTTTATGAATATCAGCCAATGGCGTAAAATAATTGACAGAGCCCGCTATCATATTTGCAGCATTAGACAAGACTGAACGGGAAATACGGTTGAGTCCGTTGAGATCGGTTACCGTATAAAGCATGGCAATATCGCTGGCCCTGACGTAGGCCGAGACATTCCCTGACGCCATCGTTGATACCATGATTTTAGGCAACCCGATCGGCAGGCTTTGCATAGCCGGCATAATCAGCGCTGTTCCGCCTGAACCGCCGATACCAATCATCCCCGCGATATCGTCGATTGAACTGTTCAGGAAATTCGTGAGGGCGACAGACATCGCGGTTATCGCTTTATTTTGCACGCCACAAAAAACGGTGTCAGCGCCGGCGGGATGATACTCAGCCACCTGAAGTGAATGAATATCTATCTTTTTATTCTGATGATTTTTCCCAGGAATTGATGTAGACACATCAATGATGATTGAATCAACTCCTGCGAGGTGTAAACAACATTTCAACCAGACCCGCTCGTCCAGTTTTGTGTCTGCTGTGCCAACGACAACCACAAATCGCGTCATAGTGTTCACCCTATGTGGTATACCTAGTTCAAAGACGAATGTAAACCTATTGTAATATTTTACAACATGCAAGTTATTTTTTATCATTAGTGATATTTTTTATTATGAATGCTATACGGTTAAAACTTTAAGGGGATTAAATGATTCTGTTTGATGAAGAAAATCTGTCGCCAGTCCGGCGTCGTACCCTGGAACGTATCACTCATTCAGCTCTGAAGTTATATCGTGAAAAAAAATTTCCGTCTCCTGAAGAGATTGCTAATGAAGCTGAATATGCGAAGGTCACGTTGCGCAGCTACTTTTCAACCCACAGTGATTTTGTCGAATATGTTGTAAAACAAGTCATTGGATCATTCGTTATCCCCCCTATGGGCGATGATGCAGAGGAAAATATCGAGAAATTATTAAGATGGGGTTATGAAGAAATAGAAGCCAATGAGGCACTGATGAGGGATGCTTTACGTATTTCTCAGTTACGCTGGCAGGAATCTTTATCCGGTGAAGATAACCACAAACGACCTGTTTTGAAGAAAAAAAGTAACCGCAAAGAGACACTTTCTACGGCGTTAGCGCCGCTAAAAGGTCAGCTTAAAGATGACACAATACATAAGATTATTATGTTGATTTCAGTTTTATATGGTACAGAGGCTATGACTATTCTGAAAGACACTTTTGGTTTAGAAAACGACGGAATCATCAACTTAACGAGTTGGGCTGCCAAGTTGATTGTTCGGCAGGCCATTAATGAGGAGTTAAGATAATCAGAAGACCATTTTTTAACATAAAGGGTAAACCGGGCATGAGGCCCGGTAAAAGTTTCTTTTGGTGTATGGGCCTGGGTATTTTGTGAGTGGTTATGGTCGCGGTAGGAATAGCCGTTACCGGCTACCCCCCCGCACAGATCCGGACGTGCGCTACTAACGCATTCGGCTCCTACCTCGGGTGTTTGGCGTAAAAGCGCTGCAAAGGATAAGGATGCACAGTTCGGGGGGACGGTATCCATTTTCACCCGCTGACTGTAACGAGCCCACGTCATTTTGTGCCGCTGGCTTCGCCGTCTCAGTGACTTCAGCCACATCAGCTTCACTTCTTCCACAAATTGACACAATGCTCTACTGTTGAAGGGGACGCCATAGTAATTGATGTGTCCTTCTACCACTCGTTTCAGCCACCGGCCCGTTTCTTCCGGGCGGTTTGCAGCCGTTGCCGCAGCCCCTGTTTTATTCGCTTCAGTTGTATTTGACGCCGTTTTCGTTGGGTTTTGCGCATCACCGCATCCTTGCCCGTGTGTAATCGTCCTATATAATGCGTAAATCCCAGAAAATCGAACGTCCCCGGCTTGCCCCTCTCCGGTCGCTCCTCATATTGCTTTAACGCAAAGCGGCCAAATCGTACCAGCCGGGTTTTCGCTGGGTGTACCTTCAGCCCAAACTGCATCAGACGTCGTTGTAGCAGGGATTGGCACGCCCGAGCATCCTGATGTTTCTGGAAGCCCAGGACTGCATCATCGGCGTATCGGATCATCACCACCTCTCCTTGCACCCGCTTTCGCCATGCGTTGAGCCAGAGATCAAAGCTGTAGTGCAAATAGATATTCGCCAGCAGTGGCGATATGACAGCACCTTGCGGCGTGCCGCAATGCGACTTCTGTCGGTGACCGTGTTCATCAACTATCCCCACCGTAACCCACTGCCTGATTAATCGCACCATCCGACCGTCCCTTATCCTGTGCTGAATAAACCGGATGAGCCAGTCATGTTCCACGGTATCGAAGAACCGACTGATGTCCAGATCCAGCACCCAATTGACTTTCCTCTCCATAACGGCCACATTCAGCGCGTCCAGAGCATCGTGCTGCCCTCTGCCCGGTCTGAACCCATACGAGAAGCCGAGAAAATCGGTCTCGTAGATTTGATTTAAGACCGTGACAGCCGCCTGCTGCACGATTTTGTCCTCCAGACACAGGATACTCAATGGCCTTTCTGTCCCGTCTTCTTTCAGGATCATCACCTGCCTTGCCGGCTGGGGCCTGTATTGCCCCCGATGAAGTCTGCCGTGGAGCGCATGGAGGTTGTTTTGCAGATTTTCTGCCTAGTTTTCCCATGTGATACCCTCGCAGCCCGGGGCAGACTGACGTTTAAGTTGCTGAAAACTCTGACATAAAAGTTCTTCACTGATGTGATGAAAAAGGTGAGTAAACTGTTGTTTCCTATCCCTCTTTGCTGCTTTTCGCACAGCCAGCAGGCGTAACGTCGTATTTCCCCGGCTCTGTGTCCGGATACGGGCGCACTGTTGGCTGTTCCCCTTGGTCGGGAGCCTTCCCTCCATCAATTCCGCCACATTGTTTTCTGTTTTGTTCACTGATTTCTCCGGTACTATACTCCCGTCCGACTTCCTGAACTCCCTAAGGCTTCTGCTTTGACACTTAGACCTTATCGTCCCAACTGCTCACGATGGGAAACCGTTCAGGATCTCCCAGGTTCCGCGCGACGAACTTCCTCACATGCACAGGGTCTCCGACCCCGGGAGGTATGGTCAGGTTTCGCCAATACAACCTGACCATTGTGGGTTTCTGCTTACCTTAACTGCATCACCACCTCCGATTTACCGATTTCGTGGCTCAATACCTGGCCTGTGAGTGCCTTCGCTAACACTTCACGACAGGAGTTACCCACAGTCGCGCATAGCTAAAGGGCCAGGTGAGTGGCTAGCTCTTACCCGGAAGGGACTTTCACCCTCTGTTCTATCGCCAGCTTGCCTGGCGTACTAAACGTTCGGTTACCTCACCTTGTTCTCCCCCTCTGGCCCATGCACGCTACTGCTTCCTTATTTTCTATTTGGAGACTAACACCATGAGCCGTAGCCGATATACCCCGGAGCAAAAACAGCAACATGTGACCCAATGGCGCCACAGTGACCTGACCCGAAAACAGTATTGCGAACAGCATCAGCTGAGTTTTTCCTCTTTCCGTGACTGGATTGCCGACAATAACAAAATGCACCAACCTCTCAGCCAGACACTGCCTGATGTGGCACAGTAATTTTGGTCACCGTAATAAAGGTGATATTTTTACTTCAACAATCAAACAGGTGACATGATGAAAAGAAGTTTTAGCCCTGAATTCAAACTGGAATCCGCCCAGTTAGTCCTTGATCAAAATTACAGTGTTATGGAAGCCGCTAAAGCGATGAATGTCAGCAAATCAGCCTTAGGGAGCTGGGTTCGTCAGTTGAGACAGGAGCGGCAAGGTAAATCTTCTAAAGCCATGCCCATCACGCCGGAGCAAATTGAAATACGTGAGCTGAAAAAGAAACTGCAACGTATTGAAATGGAAAATGAAGTATTAAAAAAAGCTTCTGCACTCTTGATGTCGGACTACTTGAACAGTTCTCGTTAATTGAGCAATTCAGAGTGCATTATCCAGTGGCTTTCCTTTGCCAACTGTTCGGGGTTTATCGTAGCAGCTATCAGGCCTGGCACCATCGAGTGAAAAAGCCCGATACTGAGCGCATCAGGTTAAAAAGTTTAGTCCGGGAAGCGTTTAATGAGGGCAAGGGCTCAGCTGGCGCACGAACGATTGCCGCCATGGTGACCGCCAAAGGCATACCATTAGGCCGATGGCGGGCAGGAAAATTAATGGCTGAACTGGGGCTGGTCAGTCGTCAGCAGCCAAAACACCGCTATTCACATCAGGAACAAGAACATCTTGATATTCCTAACGATCTTGACCGTCAGTTCACGGTCACCGAGCCCAATCAAGTTTGGTGTGGTGATGTGACCTATATCTGGACAGGTAAATGTTGGGCCTATCTGGCCGTCGTGCTTGACCTGTTTGCTCGTAAGCCCATTGGTTGGGCGATGTCTTTCTCTGCCGACTCTGAGTTGACAAAGAGAGCGTTGGAAATGGCGTTTGAATCAAGGAGGAAGCCACAAGGTGTCATGTTTCACCGTGATCAAGGTAGCCACTATACCCGCAAAGCGTTCAGACGGTTATTGTGGCGTTATGGTATCAAACAAAGCCTGAGCCGCCGAGGTAATTGCTGGGATAATAGCCCAATGGAGCGCTTTTTCAGGAGCTTAAAAAGTGAATGGGTTCCTGAAGAAGGATATTCAGATTTTAGAAAAGCCTTTCGCTCAATCACGAATTATATACAGGGGGAACCCCGTCAATCACGAGATTTCCCTTATGTCTTTATTACGTTTTTATATCCGGCATCAATTCGCAGAGCGAATGGGGCTGGCGCTGGATGACGACGCGATTTTCTATCTGTTTCATGAGAGCCAGGGAGATTACGTCAATACCCATATAAAGTTTACCAAAGAGTTACTTTTGCCCATCATGACTCATCTTTTGGACAGTTTGTCTGAGGATCCGGCAAACCGGGCCAGATGCAGAAATAGTGAGCGTATCCTGACGTTATGGATACGGGGAATGGAGGCGATATCTCATGTTTATCAGGATCCGATGCTGATGCCTTATACCCATCCGGAAAGCAGTGGTCGTGTGGATACCCTTATCCGGCCGGATACCGCCGTGTTACTGAATCTGACGGCAGAGCAGTTTTTGCGTCTGACGGCGCAGGACAGCCTGCCGGAAGATGAGCAAATTGGGCTGGAACAGTTCAGCAAAACACAACAATACTGGACACGTTTTATGGACTATTTGGATAAGCAGTTGACAGAAACGTGTCGGTATTGTTTTGAACGTTTGGGTCAATTTCTTCGTTACTTACAGGTTGAACCCCGTTTAATACGGCGTTTTTCCTTCGCTATCGGTTACATCGATGTCTTAATGGGGCCACAGGATTTGCACAATATTGAGGCAGAGGAATTTGAGTCAGGGTATCTCGAAGACTATATCGATGCGGTCTCCGATGGATTGATGACACCCGTCCAGTTTCGGGTTGATGTGGTATACAAAAATGATCGTGTGATAGCGAGTTTTCGATCAGATGTAGACATTGAAGATGTTAACAACCCAACAGTCAGAGATTATCGGGATGTGGTGGATGAGGCAATCACCTGGGTAGATGAGCAGTTTGTGCGGAAAACCCACCGGGAGAGCACTATTACCCCCATACGAAAGTTAGCGGCTTGATTGAGAGTTAACCCTGATTTGCGGGTAAGTCGGTGGTTGTTTTTTTACCCTGACGGGCGTTATTTCCCGTCAGGGGATAACGCCCGTTTTTATTTTCGGAGCGTTACCGATGAAAAAGATTAAGACCAAAACATTCCCAAAAACTGTCCGCAAGAACAAAGCTGCCCATCGTCACGGCAGGCGTTTCCGGCCTGATTTGTACCGGGTGATGACGGGCAGGATTATCGCGGCGTTTGGAAAGAGAAAGCGCTCTGATGTGCAGGCCACAAAATTGTGGAGACCGGCTGTCCGGTTATAAATAACTTGAATGGGTCTATCCGAAAGCCGGATAGCCTTTTTTCACATTTCTGAACTTATCACTTGCCTGTGGGGACATTGCCTTCACAAGGTGTGCCCTTTTTCAGGTAAAAAAAGAGGATTTTTTACTATGTCGAAGTGGTACGCTAATCGTTTGCATATCACTGGCCAACCTGACCAACTGGATGCCCTGCGACAATGGGGATTGGGAGACAAAATTCCCTATTACGGGCAGGCGATCCATCAAAGTATTAAGCTGTTTGTCGCGGGCTGTGCTGGTCTTCTGCAACCGACTGAAACAATAGATTACCCACTTTATCCAGCGCTGGTAGCGGGTGGAGTGGGTGAAATGTCACCGGAAAATTGGGCATTTGAGCAATGGCTGGCCTTGTTAAAAGAGAATGTTGCGCTTGATGAAGTCACTAGCCAACAGATTGACAGGCTATACCAACAAAGTGGTCTGGCCGAGCGAAAATGGGAGACGTTGCTCCCGACAGCGCAGAAAACCATCATGGCTTTATTTAACCAAAAGTCCTGTGACTGGTTCGGTTTGGTTGATTGGAACGGAGAACGTGACACGGAAATGCTATGGTCTCATCTTGATGACAGGCTGACAGAGACGGTTCCTTGTGACTTGTTTCTGCTGATACCGACCCGTCTTGCGAGTGAAATCAATGGATTTTACGGTGGATTGTTAAAGGATCACGAGACGACTCATGAGTTGTATTTCCGATTATACGGTATGACACGGCCGCGAGGTTATGATATAGCCTGGAAGCACCATGATGATGGCAGTCTGACCGGGCATTTTGACAAAACACTCAGGGAGCCGTGGTATGAAAAAATCATAGTTCCTTTATCCAGGCAATATCACTGCCGTATCACCCATTATTTTAAGGAGGTCTGTGGCTGTTGTGGTTACGACAAATACCTGAATGGGCAGTGGGAAGCGGGTATTATTGATGAACTGGAATTTGGTGAGGAAGATGAGGACGGTACCCGTAAAGTGGTCGGACCGGACTACATTCTCGGCAATATTTCACATGACGGTTAGTGCACTGACAATGTTATCCCGCAGGGCAATTTCTTGTGGTGAATTGACATAAAAAAACAGGTTCAGGTTTACCTGAGCGTCTGATAACGCTATTGCCGGCGGATATGACGCCGGCGATTTACCCATTGGGGAATATTTCCTCTGAGGGGGCGTGTTCCCCCCTTTTCTCAGGAACACGTTTTGTCTGTATTGATTAATCATAAAGGCGATCCCCGGCGAGCTGGTGATAGGTAATGCGCTGACAAATGAACGTCATCGGGTCATGTATACTCCGGTACACTGGCTGGGGAACTGGTCGTGTCGTCTCAGGAAAAATCGTCAGCAGCATGAAGTTCAAACGGTTTGAGACACTGGATTAAGCCAATTCCGGCTCTTGGGCCGGAGTTTTATCCAACAGGACGGAGATGAAAAATAAATCGATTGAAGTTGTTTTGTTTATCCCTGACACGTTTTGGTCTGAATCGGTAGTGCTTCCCAGAGGCACTGGACACATTCTATTTCCCTTAATCCTTTCTTACATGAGCCGCCATGTGCCTTTTGTACTTATCATGACTGATTCAACGAAATGACCGGATACACGCTGCGTTTACCCGTGACGGAATTGGAAACGTTTGAATCATTGCGTGTGGTTTTCATCGATTAATTTTTATTCCCGGAAAAGAGTTTTGCTTTGTCCCTGCCAGAGGATGTATTAGGGTTTTGGGAAAAAAGAGGAGATTAATCGTGTTGAAAAAAATTAAAATCCTGCTGGCGGGAACCGCCGCAGGAAAAAAGTCACTTCCACAACCCACCGCCATCCCAAAAACGGTCAAAGCAGGCTACTTTTTGCCGTCTGAGTCCAGGCTATTGCTGGATATTTCCCGGCGACGGCAGTGTTTACAGTGTCTGTGGGACAACAGTGCATTACCTAAAACACACTATCAGGCATTGTGGCTGGCTCCGTTACATGAGTGTGTTGCATTGATGCAACAACTTCCGGCAGCACCGCAGGGGCCTTATGCCCACCCAGGCGGCTTGATAGATGTGACTCTGCAATGTACTGCCTCTGCCGTACGTCTGGCGAAAGGACAGATGTTACCGCCGGGGGTGGCCCCTGAAACGCAGGCAGAACAAAGTGTGATATGGAACACGGTGGTGTTTTACGCTGCGTTATTTCATTTTTTACCTGTTTTGGCCCAGTTTGACGGGGAACTGGATGAAGGCCAACCCTGGTACCCGGGATGGGTTGTGCCGCAGGGGCCGTATCGTTTCCGGTTCAAAACTCCTCCCGTGGAGACGAGGGTTGCCTGTCATTTCGGGGGGGTACTCGCCGGGCGGTTGTTGCCGGCTAAGGCGTTGACCTGGCTGGCGTCAGTACCTCATGCCTTGCCTGCGCTGTTCTGTATTTTATCCGGTGACATGAAGGAAGATGACGCAATCAATCAGATAATTATAGAAGCTTTGAATAAAGCGGGTGCACCGACAATATCAGAAATATTCTCTGTCACGGCAGCATCCCCGCAAATGATTGTTTCAGGCAATCCCGATGTTTCTGCTACGCCTTTATCAACCGCAATGGACAGTGTTCTGCCTTCTCAGAGACGACAGGAAGATAACCCGATGACTGAAATTGTTTCATCAGCCGTGAGGCCGGTTGATGAGATTTCTTCTGCCGTCATGACAGTCGCACCGGAGAAAGGGGGACAGTCGGATGGGAGCACGCAACAGCTATTGTCATTAATGGGGATGAATGTCGCGGGCACAGTGACAGAACAGATTATGGCGAGTGAAGCGGAAATCGTACCGCCATACACATCAATGCCTTCACAACACGCGGTTCAGGCAACATGGCAGAACGAAAATGCGATTGAGACACCCTGTATTGGAGAGCAATTCTGGGACTGGCTGTCCGCTGGATTAAGGCATGGGGTAATGACCATTAATACGCCGGAAGCCCGGATACATCTGGTCAGTGGTTTTGTGTTTGTGAGTGCGCTGGCCATTTTCTTCCAGTTTCTCAGTGAGAAGAAGCAGGTGGATGGCAAGGAGGTTAGCGAAAAATGGAAACGGGTACAAACCGCATTTGAGCGGTTGGGACGACATCGAGTCAGTGGTGGAAAGTATTTTTGTTGTTGTCATCTTTATGATTCGGCTGATCGGACTGGCTCCTATCAACGTATTCATGGCTACTTAATCAAAAACACGTTGCTTTATCGTGACCGTTCTGTACCAGAGGATAGCCCTTTTCTCATGATTTCCTGAAAAGCATCTTTAATAACAATATGTTATTTTCTGCGCCCGGCAATGGGTTTTTAAATTGATGAAGTGAGGAAGTAGAGATGGACAGTATGACCTGGGATAACCTGCTGGATGAGTATTTTTTTGCTAGAATTTTGCGGCCGGATACGGAGTCGAGTTATCGCAAGGTGGTGAATACATTTAAGGTGTTTGCAGGTGTCAGCAATCGGCCGGCTCAAGTGACCCGACAACAGGTCCTGGCGTGGCGCAGATATGTGTTGCATCAGTCTGGCCTGAAAGGTGTGACCTGGAACAGTAAGATTGCGCATATGCGGTCAGTGTTTAATTTGGCGATAGAAGAAAAAATACTGCCCCAAACGGAAAACCCATTTATTGGTGTAGAGGTTAATGAGAACAAAAATAAAAAGAAAACATTGACCAAAAAACAACTGACAACCTTGTATCTCACGATGGGGCAATTTGAAGAGCGGGAACGACGGACAGGGGATAATCATCGTGCCCGCTGTGCATTATATCCGACCTGGTACTGGCTGACGGTATTGGATACGTTGCGTTATACCGGGATGCGGCAAAATCAGTTATTACATATCCGGCTCGGGGATATTGACCTGGATGTGCGCCGGATTATTCTTTGCTCTGAGGGGAGTAAGAACCATTATGAACACCAGGTGCCGGTGGTGAAATGGTTGTATCCGCGGCTGGAGATTTTGCTGGAACGTGCGCAAGCCGCTGGGGCAAAACCCAGTGATCCCCTGTTCTGTGTGAACTATTTTACCGCCAAAACAGACAGAGGAAGTGAAACTGATCAATTACAGACGATAAAGTCATTCTTTCGTCGTTTGTCAAAGGAGTGTGGATTTGATGTGGGCCCCCACCGTTTCCGGCATACTTTGGCAACTGAACTGATGAAAGCGCCTGATCGTAATTTGCAAATGGTGCGCGGATTACTGGGCCATCGCAGTATTGCCACAACGATGGAATATATTGATATCAATCTGGATATTGCCGGGCGCGCGCTGGAGCGTGAGTTGATGCTGTATATTGATGTTGAGCCAGAAAGAGGCGAAATGCTAATCGGATAAAACAGAATATTCTCGCTGTTGTCTGAATTTGCCTTTTTCTACATAAATAATTCCCTGTTGCAAGATGGGGAATTTTTTTGAACTGATGCAGTCTCCCAGAATTAACCTTCTTCTAACCAATCAGGAAATCTGAAGAACCGATATACAACATCGTGTTAATTAATTCATTGATTTTAGTTTGGATGGCTTGACAGTTGCAATAGAACTTGTAAGTATTGCGCTCAGACGGAAAAAGGACATCTGATTTCTCAGATATCCTAATCCTAGAACCTTTATATTTATATCCAAGTGGCGCAAAACTGATCAATCTACAATTATGCATTCCAGGTTCTGATATCGAACGCCCGTCGAGCTTTCATCTCTCAATCAACGCGCTTTGAATGGTGCCCGGAGGCGGAATCGAACCACCGACACGAGGATTTTCAATCCTCGTGCTGAGATGTTAGTATTTTGTAATCAATGCGAGAATTTTGTAATTAAGATACTGGGTTAGTACTTTTCATATTTCGAATTACTTAAATTCGAGTGTGCAAAATGAAGATACTTCCCGTAATTTCTCCTAAAGGTGGCGAAGGTAAATCCACACATGCCGCCAATGTAGCCGGTTTTCTTGCAGATGCCGGATTCACAACTCTCCTTCTTGACGCTGATTATTCTCAACCCACTTCAAGCAGTATTTTTGCACTTGAGTATGAAGCCCCAGCTGGTTTGTATGAACTTCTTATGCAGACTGCTGACCTGGGTCAGAAAGACCAGATTATTTCCCGTTCTGTTATAAATAATCTGGATGTCATCATTTCCAATGATCCTGATGAACTCCTGCCTACGGCCATGCTTCATGCGCCTGACGGACGTTTGCGTCTGAGGAATATATTGCAGCACCCTCTGTTCAGTCAGTATGACGCTATCATCATTGATTCAAAGGGCGCTACTGGTGTGATGGCCGAGCTGGTTGTGCTGACGGCCACTGAATTTGTATTGGGTGTGATTAAGCCTATTTTGCCAGATGTTCGTGAGTTTCTGCGGGGATCGTTGCGTATGTTGACGCGACTGCAATCGTTTGAGAATTATGGTATTCGATTACCTTTAATTCAGATATTGGCGAATGGTATTGAAGGCACTAATCTTGACCGCGATACGTTGAATGAACTGGCCCATATTATCGAGCATAAACGTTACGATACGTCCTCTTTTGGTGGGCGAAGAGTATACCAACTGCTGAAAACCCGCATCGACCTGCTGGATATTTATAAGTTGGGGCATGTGCGTGCCCAACCCGTTCACCGTCTTGAATACAAAACCTCCCGTAAAAGCCCCGCTGCCGCGCAAACAATGCACTGTCTGTCCTGTGAGTTGTTCCCTGAATGGCATGAACAGTTTGATGCACTGATGGCGAATAAGGGGGTGAAGAATGCGTAACCCTTTTTCTTTACCGGATGGTATTGAACAACCGTATTCTTGCGATGCTGAACAAGCCGTTCTTGGTGGGTTGATGCTGGATAATGATCGATGGGATGAAATCGTACCACTGATACATGCTGATGATTTTTTCCTGCCCGCTCATCGACGGATTTATGGCGCTGTCGCAACCATGTTTGCGGCCAATTTGCCTGTTGACGTACTAACGTTGTCTGAAATTTTAGAGCAAAAGGAGCAGCTAAAACAGGTTGGGGGATTTGCCTATTTAGCTGAACTTGGCAAAAACACCCCGAGTACGGCAAACATTGTTGCTTATGCGGAAATTGTTCAGGCGAAAAGTCGCTTGCGTCAGTTGATAATGCTGGGAAATGAGATGAGCGATCAGGCTGGCCATCCTCGTGCTGATTTTACTGACATTACCGAAATGGCGGAGCAGCGTTTATATACGCTGTCTGAGCAGAAAGCTGTGCGCCAAGATATTAGCTTGAAAGAAGGGCTGGGTTTGCTGATTGAAAAATTAGAGCAGGCCAATGGAGGTAATGGGATAACGGGTACGCCGACAGGCTTTAGGGAACTGGATACAAAAACCTGTGGTCTTCAGCCGGGCGACCTTATCCTGCTGGCCGGTCGGCCTTCTATGGGGAAAACCGCACTGGCACTGGCTTTCTGTCTGAGCGCACTGGAGAGTGCTCCTGATGCTGTTGCTCAGATTTTTAGTCTGGAAATGCCGATGGATCAATTATTGATGCGTATGGTGTCCATGTTGGAACGTATTCCGCTTGAACGCCTGCGTAGTGGATTAATGGATGATGAAGATTGGGCACGGGTTAGTAGAGCAATGGAGACGCTAATTCAATGGGAAAATCGGCTGATAATTGATGACAACAGTTATCAGACTCCGGCTTTATTACGCGCCCGTGCCCGCAGAAATGTGCGCAAGTATGGTCGACCTTCATTGATTATGGTGGATTATCTGCAACTTATCCGAAGCCCGGAGCAGGAAAACCGAACCCAGGAAATTGCAGAAATTTCCCGTAGCTTGAAAGCTCTGGGTAAAGAATTGGGTTGCCCAGTACTGGCGCTTTCACAACTTAATCGTCAACTAGAGCAGCGTACAGATAAACGTCCTAATAACGGTGACTTACGGGAATCGGGGGCGCTAGAGCAAGATGCTGATCTGATCTTGTTTGTTTACCGGGATGAAGTGTATGACGCCAATACATCGGATATTGGGATAGCCGAAATCATTATTGGTAAACATCGTCAAGGATCGATTGGAACAGTCAAGATCCAGTTTGATGGTGCCTGTACCCGGTTTAGTGATCTTACAGAGAGGTATTATGATCTTGGTGCTAAAAGGGGAAATATATGAGTAAGCATAAAACCTCTCTAAGCGATGCAATACTTCAACGTGGCAAAACACCACAATCACCAATCAGTACTGTTGTTTTGCCTATGGCAGAAATGCCAATGGTATTAACGTTGGATGAGTTACAGCCAAACCCGGATAATCCTCGCCTCAGCCGTAATCCCCGTTTTGACGATATTAAAGCTTCTGTTCGTGCCAGAGGACTGGATTCTGTACCGAAAGTGACGCGAGATCCGGAAGACAGTGGAAATGTTTACATTTTCAGTGATGGAGGCAATACCCGTTACCAAATCCTATGTGAATTATGGAAAGAAACGGGTGAGGAACGTTTTTTCCGAATCCCTTGTTTGTTTAAACCCTGGCCTGGTCGGTTGCAGTGTGTCATTGGGCATCTGGCAGAAAATGATGTTCGGGGGGATTTAACGTTTATAGAGAAAGCGCTTGGTGTTTTTAACGCAAGTTCTATGCATGAGAAATGTTTGGGAAGACCGATCTCACAACGAGAATTGACAGATTTATTAAAACAAGAAGGGTTTCCAATATCACAAACCAGCATCAGTCAGATGCATAACACGGTGCAATATTTATATCCTCATATGCCTAATTTGTTGATATCGGGTATGGGGCGTCCGCAAGCAGTAAACATATTGTCTTTACGAGTTGATGCTCAAAAAACCTGGAATAGTTTTTCTTCAGAGGCATCGTGTGGGAAGGACTTCGATTCAGTTTTTGGTGAGGTATGTCAGCGCTTTGATAATCCTGAACTCTATTCTTTTGACATGCTACGGGATGAACTGATTGGGGAATTAATAAAAGCTTTGCCACATCCTGCCCTTAATTATGATCGCTGGTTATTGGAGCTCGATCCTAAAGAGCGAAACCGTCGTCAGTTGTTTGGTGAGCCCCCTCCTATTGCTGAACATTTGCGCGATGCGGATAGACAAGCCGCTGAAGTGCCTGAAAAGTCGGTACCTCTTGTGACTAAAAGCGCTGCCTGCGTTTCGGCAGTGGAACCTGAGTCGCATGGGGATGTTATCGAATGTCAGGAAGATAAAAAGACCGAGGAATATGAAGTTTGTCCGCCCAAAGTTGAAGTTCAGCCTGATGTGTATGAAACTCGGCCAACTTTATCCAGTGAGTTGTCGACAATACAGGATAAGGAAGATATTGCGCCTTTAGTATCAGCACCTTTATCGCAGATAGTTCCCTCTACTTTAAGTGAATTTAATCACTGTCTTCCAACACCACCACAAACTTCATTATTAACAGAGCCTACGCCATCTGATGGATTGAGTTTTGCACAAACTGGTCTGGAGCCAGTTAGTGATATCTGGTCTATCTCACCGGTACGAGATGATATTGAGCATTTACAAGATATGGCGTTTCGTTTGGCATTCGAGTTAGCCGAAGAAATGGGAGGAGCGGATGAGCTTGAGGAAGCTAAAGATACGGCCTGTGAAATGGGTTATCGATTAGCTTATTCCCATACGGCATCACGTTTTGTACAGGTGCTGTTGTCGTTGACGGGGGAGAGTGACCATAACGGTGAATTGGCAGATACAGGTATAGGCATGTTGGGAACCTGGTTTGTCGGGTCTGACAAGGATACTCCAGTATTGCCTGATGTCGCAGTAGTGAAATTTATGCGTCTTATTCGGGTGTTGCGCCGGTTACGTGAACTGCAACGTGAGTTGTCGGTAGTCTCAGCAGAAGGGAATGGCAATGTCTGATGATATTGATGACACGAGGGCTCAGGCTGTTACCGCGATGTGGCTGGAAGAGCAGATCGCTGTTGTACGGCGTGAGATGCATACCGGTAGGGTGTCACTGAAATATTGTGAAGGATGTGGTGATCGGATTGATGAGCAACGTCGGCAGATTTTGCCGGGGGTCCAGTTGTGTGTTGGATGTCAGGAAGTTGCTGAGCATTGGGAACAGGTCAGATGTATTACCGGAGGTCATCGTGGTGGGTAAGTTCAGATCTTATGTGTTCCAATTTTGTTCAGACGTATCGTATTGCATTGAGAGAGGTGCCTTATGAGCCAGATATCCCAGGTAACCAATGCCTTGTTAACTCAACTGGTCATGGAGTTGAAATCGGGTTATCTCCGCCGCTGTGAAGCACTGGGTTTGATGGACGAAGAAATGCGGATGTTACACAGTTTGACTGTGGAAGACTTGCATTATCTGATGAATAGCCCGGTGTCAGTCCTTACGCTGCGTATCCATCATGAAAATTTTGCGTTAATGCTGCAACAAGCCCGACGTGAGCAAAAACGTCTGCAACGTCTTGATCGGGCACTGATGTTAGGCGGCTCAATTGAATTGATGCAACACTACTTTGGGTTGACTTCTGTTGAGGTGAGTTCCCGTCGTCGTATGTTAGGGATTGAAGCTCGCCAGGGTCGATGTCTGATGCTGACAGATAAAGACAGTGCTGAGGTCTGGCGACTGTGGAAAGCGAATGTCACTGATCTGGATAGTGCGGATGGGCTGGATGTGATGATGCAGGCCGCTGAACAGCTGGTCGTGTCACTGACGGCAGTCTGGAATGCTGTACGTGGCTGGATTGAAGACGAAAAGAACACAGTAAAACCTGAAGTTGGTCAGGGACGGCAAGACAGGTGAAAAAGACAGAGATCACTCAGGGGTTGTTGGCCCCCTGTTCTGTACCACTCGTCTATAGAAAGAAAGCGGTAGAACAATTGAAACGTTATCGACAGGGTAGCAAAAATTACACTCGGATCAGGGCGAAAGGCAAAGGTAAAGTTTCTCATCGTTGCCTAAAAATTGATATTGGCATGTTTTGGCGGTTGTTAAGTCGTAACGGAGGACGAGATTGGGAAATGATGACACATGAGCGGTACAACAATGAAATCTGGAAATAACACACGGAAGGCTCCTTTGTCATCTGATAGCCTCATTGCTTTTACGTTGGAGCAAATGAATGCCCGACTGGCAGCTCAAGCTGAAGGTGATGAAAAAAAACAGTTGCGCAGTGGGCTGTTGTATCTGGGGAACGTGCATGATGCTATTCCCCGTCAGTTAATTCTGGATACCCGATTATCTCCGCTCGATAAGATGGCCTGGATAATGATACGGCTGTATGCACAACAAAATGCGGGAGCGGTCTTCCCTACCTATGATGAACTGCAATTGCAACTGGCCTCTCCGCACAGCGGTAAAGCCTCCCGGGAAACCGTCAGCCGGGTATTGCTGATGTTGCGAATAACCGGCTGGCTAAGTTTGTGCAAACGCGTCAGGGATGAAAAAGGGCGCGTGAAAGGAAACATCTACGCCCAGCATGATGAGCCTCTGACATTTCATGATGCTGAAGCGCTTGATCCCAACTGGCTGGACACGGTGGGGGAGGCGTGTCGCCACAAAAACCGGGTGATTAGTCAGACTGCTTGGTCAGTATTGATGGAAGTTAAAGATGATCCGATGATGCGGCATCGCCGTTCCCGAATTGCTTTACTGGAAAATCGGTTAGGTCAGGTACAAACGCCGCAGCAAATGGCGGCGTTGCAAGCAATAAGTCAGCCAAGTTCGGTAACCGAACTTAATCCCAAAGGCCAGAACAGACTAAGTTCGGAAACCGAATTCAATACAAAAACAGGGGATAGTAATCCGAGTTCGGCAACCGAACTTAGTCTAAAATCAACGAGTTATGACAGAGTTCGGCAATCGAACGGTTACGTACGTCATTTCACACACAGTGTGAATAAAAATACGTACGTAGCCCCATCGGATGGCGACAACCCGATTGTTGAGCATTTGTTGCCTGTAGCGTTACGAAATCAGCTTTCTGATGACGACATCAGAATGCTGACGGAACAACTCCAGGCACTTCCGTCTGATCAGAGGCATTTGGTGTTGGATAGCCTGCGAGTTCCATTGGAAAATGGCTCGTTAAAAAATCCGGTGGGTTACCTACTGACACTGATGAAACGTGCCAGACAGGGAGAGTTGAGAAGCCCCGGTACAGCAAATCAGGGGGAAAACCCCGGCATGAAAAAGCCTGTTCCTGCCAGCCGTCAGAAAGACAGACCTGTTTTGCCAGAGGTGCAAAGAAAGGCCAATCCTGCCGTAATGAAAAAAGTGATTGCTGAAATCCGGCAGAATTTGATGAAAAGATAAATAGGGTCACTTTGGATGAGTCTTAAAGGGGTTATAGAGTCAGGCATTCCGAGGTATATGGGTATTTTTAAATGTCATCAAATAGATAAAAACGGTGATTAGAGTCTAATCATGGGCCAAAAGACATACAGTGATTAGAGTCTAATCATTATGGTTATGGGATGTTAATCAGGTTTTTGGGGGGAGCAAAAAAGAGTTTTGAATTGTGGTCACAGCCTGATAACGCAACTATCTCAGCGATATCCTTATGTCACAGAGAGAATGTACCATGACTGAAACTAAAGAGACACATGCTGTTCGCTCAGGCGCACTGCATTCCTCACTTACCATTGAGTTGCATACTCATTACGCTATCAGCCTGTGGAATGGCCGCCGGGATGAAAGTAGCAAAAAGAATAAACCGGTGATTATTAGCATGCCGCGATTTTTCTCACTAGCCGGTCGGATCAGCCAGGATTCCCTGATAGATAATCCGTATGCCGATATGGCGATGTTGGCACTGGAAACTAAGCTTGCTTCTGCTCATGACCAGATGCAGGCGGCGTTAGCGGAACTGGCGGCTACACTCTCGGGGGTACCTGCTCAAATCCATTTATCTGAGATTGCCTCTGTCGCTCCGCTCAATATTGGTGTTTACAGTCGCACTCCTTTGGGTTACCGCTGTGTTTGGTTATTAGTGGGTTACGATCAACTGGTGATGAAAGCCTTGCAGGCGCACCATTATGCGCTGATTTCCCGTCAACAATGTGACGGGTTTTTAAAAAAAGGGGGACACTGGGTACGCCAAATCTACGGTGCTGTCCAGCCGTACCGTAGTTTTGCTGTTACTCGTGACGATATCCTTTCCCAAACCCCTGCCGGCAGGGAAGCTATTACCCGTTTGGGGCTACCGGATGAGGCCGTTATGCGGGGCGAAAAACGTTCTGTTTTTTCTCCTGAATTAAAAAGTACGGTAAAGCAGAAATAAGCGATGAAACTGTTTCTGTGTGAAAAACCGTCTCAGGGGCGGGATATTGCGGTGGTATTAGGTGCAACAAAGCGTGGGCAGGGGTATTTAACTGGGCCGGGGGTGACGGTGACTTGGGCAGTTGGGCATTTATTGGAAACTGCCAGTCCAGAAGTTTACGGTGAACAATATGGTGCTCCCTGGCGGGCGTCAGTGTTGCCGATATTGCCGGCCTCCTGGCAAATGGTGGTCAAAAAGGAGACGGCTGACCAGTTTACTGTTATCTGTCGTCTGCTGAAACAGGCAGACGAAGTGGTGATTGCCACTGATGCTGACAGGGAGGGAGAAGTGATTGCCCGGGAATTACTGGATTATTGCCAGTTTCAGGGGAAAATATCCCGTTTGTGGTTGTCTGCTCTGGATGAGGTGAGTATTCGGGCGGCGCTTGCTAATATTTTGCCCGGTGAACAAACGGCATCGTTGTATTTGGCGGGACTGGGACGAGCCAGAGCTGATTGGCTCATTGGCATGAATTTTACCCGACTCTATACCGTGAAAGCCCGTGAATGCGGATATAGTGACATTTTGTCTATTGGGCGTGTTCAGACGCCCTCTTTGGCACTGGTTGTCTTTCGAGATCGGGAGATTATCGCCTTTACGGCTAAACCTTATTGGCAGGTGGTGGCTGACCTTCAGTTTGACGGACGAATTTTCCGGGCGGATTGGGTACCCGCTGCGACCTATTGTGATGAAGAAAAACGCTGTATTCATCAGAATGTGGCACAGACAGTGGTTAAGTTATGCCAACAAACTGGTACGGCTACTGTCCTGGAAATCAATACTAAACGGGAAAAGCATGCGGCTCCGTTGGCATTTGATCTTGGTAGTTTGCAACAGTTGTGCTCGAAGAAATGGAGCATGGGGGCTCAGCAGGTACTGAATATTGCCCAGAATTTGTATGAGACGCATAAAGCTACGACCTATCCTCGTACAGATTGTGGTTATCTGCCTACGGCCATGCAGGCGGAAATTCCGCAAGTATTGGATGCTGTGGTTAAAAGTGATCCGGCTATGCGGATTGTGGTAGATAGTCTGGACCGGACGTTGATTTCGCGTATCTGGAATGACAAAAAAATTACGGCGCACCACGGTATCATTCCGACAAAACAGCCCTGTGATATGAATAAGATGACGGATGATGAGCGTAAAGTGTATCAGCTTATCCGTCAGCATTATTTGCTACAGTTCCTTCCTCTGCATGAAATGGATATAACTGAAGCGACTTTTGATATCGGTGGGCAATTGTTTCGTACCCGGGGCAATGTAGTGATTGTTCCTGGCTGGAAGGTATTGTTTTCAGCGGGTAAAGATGAATCGGCATCCATCGGGAAAGACGATTCTTTGGGAGAAAGTTTGCCGTCGATGGTCAAAGGCAATCAATGTCAGGTTAATGAGGCTACTTTACGAATGTTGCAAACTCAGCCATCCGCTCACTTCACGGAGGGCACACTGATTGCGGCGATGAAAAATGCCGCTGCTTTTGTCAGTGACCCGCAACTTAAGAAGGTATTGAAGGACAATGCCGGGCTGGGAACGGAGGCTACCCGGGCAGGGGTACTGGATACGTTGTTTAAACGGGGTTATCTGACAAAAAAGGGCAAGTATATCCACGCTACGCAGATTGCCAGCGAGTTGATAGCCGCGTTGCCTACCGCGTTGACCAACCCTGGATTGACTGCATTGTGGGAACAGGCGTTGGATGATATTGCTCAGGGGCAAGCGGAATTGCCGGATTTTATGGCTCGTCAGGTCCAATGGACCCAATACTTGGTGGAGCAGGTTCAGGCGCAGAAAGTCGTGATCACGCCGCCGCCTTCATTGCCTTGTCCGGTGTGTGGAGGCGTAACGCGTCAACGCCAGGGAAAAAACGGTGTTTTCTGGGGATGTATAAAATACCCGGAATGCAGTGGGGTAGTCAGCACCGTCGATGGAAAAAGAAAAACCAGATCTGCCCGGCATAAGAACATACCGAAAAAACCGGCAATGACAGGGTGAGCTGATTTTTTGTTGTGTACCTAAGCTGGAGATCTGGGAAGGTAAACTGGCTTTGGTACATTGCACCCCACGACTGCGGTTTGACAGGCAAGTCGTGCATAGATTTTCTCTGTTGTCAGTCCGGTAAACGGCTTCCTTTGAAGGGTTGGTAAATAGCCGCGCCGGGATAGTTGAATGTCCCTGGAGTTTGTTGAGACTACTTAGCTTCCAACCTTGTACCATATGCCAGTGCAGATTCCTTGCCGTCCTTTGGGCGGCGCTATTTTTTACCGCTTCCCAAAAATCATTTTCCTCGTTGACAGTCTGGCCCCCTGATTCAAAAATGCGTGGGATAACTTGTTGTCTTCGGACAATCGCCAATATTCCCGCAGTCTGAGAGGAATGCCTTTGGGTGACTGCTCTCAATGTCAGAAAGGTCTGAGACTGACGCTTTCGTGTGACCTGTCACAAAGCCATTGTAGCCTGAGAGGTGGTGCCTGCGGGCGGTAAACCCGTTTATCCTTTGGAAACGGGTATCACTGATAACAGTGATGAAGGTGTATTTTTAACTTATCAGATAGCCTGTGTTTGACACTGGCTTCCCGGCGGGAAACATCACTTCCCGCCCTGGGTGATGTGTTCTCCGTCGTTTCTTTTTTTCACTTCATAGAGAGAACATCATGTCTGCAATTACCACTGAAAATAAATATTTCAACCTGAATATCAATGGATTGGGGTATCTCAGCAATGTCCGCAAGGTGAATGGTCCGAATGGCAGTTTTTTCAGCGCGGTCATCAATGCATTGAGTGGACCAACAGAGAATCCGTCTTATGTTCGCTTTGATGTCACTGTTGCCGGTAAGGAAAACAGTGACTTAATCAGCCGCTGTCAGAAAGCGGTTGATGAGGACAAAAAAGTCTTACTGGGTTTCACATTAAGTCAGCCGTCTACCGGGATTTTTACGTTGAACAAGGGTGAGCATGCCGGTGAACAGCGTGTCAGTTTAAGAGCGCGGTTGATTAAAATTGACTGGATCAAAATCGGGCAGGAGATGGTTTATAAAGCTGAAAAACCTGAATCCGTGCCGCCTGTACAGAATAAGTCTTCGCAAAAGCATTATGCAGAGAATTCATTTTGACTGCCCCTGAAGTCTCTCCGGAGTGCATTTTTTCGGGGAATTTTTTTCATCTACATTTTGAAAGGGAAGTTACATGGCTTCACGCGGCGTGAATAAAGTGATACTTATTGGACGATTGGGACAAGAACCAGAGGTGCGTTATCGGCCAGAGGGTGATACAGTGGCGGTATTGTCACTGGCAACATCGGAAACCTGGCGGGACAGACAAACGGGTGAGCAGAAAGAGCGTACCGAATGGCATCGGGTGGTCATTTTCGGCAAACTGGCCGAAATTGCTGGTGAATATTTGAAAAAAGGCAGCCAGGTATATATTGAAGGTCAGTTGCGTACCCGTAAATGGTTTGACAAGGCGAGTGGGCAAGATCGGTATAGCACGGAGGTCGTGCTCAATCAGCAGGGTACGATGCAGATGTTAGGGGGGCGTAGTCAAAGTGAGCCTTCCCGTTCAAGTGGTCGGGAACAATCGCAATCCTCTTCGTCAGTGCCGCCCCGAGGAAGTGAACCACCAATCGATTTTGACGAGTTGATCCCTTTTTAGAGTTCACCTAAGAGTTAAAAGGTAAGTTTTTTTCTGTAATGCCCCGATTATACGGGGCTTTTTTGTTTTTTATAGTTGTGTAAAAAGTAAAAGTATCTTGCAGGCGAAAGTCTTGCCGCAGTAATTGGTATGTTTGATTGTGTGGCTATGGCGTACGTATGGGAGGGTGACTGAAGCACGGGAGCAACGTTGGATAAATGTGTCCCTAGACCTAGACAGTGGGAGCACG
Source organism: Photorhabdus laumondii subsp. laumondii (assembly GCF_003343245.1). NCBI lineage: Bacteria > Pseudomonadati > Pseudomonadota > Gammaproteobacteria > Enterobacterales > Morganellaceae > Photorhabdus > Photorhabdus laumondii. The sequence continues at coordinate 1,222,546 of NZ_CP024901.1, forward strand.
CAAGTATGCAGCAAGTGAACCTGAACGAGCTTCGTAAATTTCAGCCACACAGTGATACTGGGAAAGTGTGGTGTAGGGTGGTTCCGTCGAGTCTGTAGAACGGGGGCGAAGATCAGCGAATCATGACGGATTAACAACCAAATGAAGTCATGGCAGGGATCCGGGGTATTGAGGATGGGATGCATATATAGCACTGAATGGAACGAACGAGACCTCTACCTGTCATGGTCTAACCTATCGCGTAATCAACGATATAAGGTAACCGCTGAAATTCTGAGAGATGCAGGATAGAGGAGTCAGAGATCTTTCAATATCATTGAATTAAGACATTTGTCACGAAAATGGCTATTAAAACTCTCAATAAATTTGTTTTGTGTGAGCTTACCCAGCTGAGTGATTCTCAGTTCAGCACTGTTATGATAAGCCCATTGTTCGGGTGTACGGCAAGGTAAAATCAGGCCCCTTGGTCGGTCCTTATCACAACCGATACGGGTGTCACAGATCTCGGAGCAGGACTACGGAGACATTATCTTCAGGTACTGTCTTTTTGTTTATCATCCCACTGAACGCGTTGTGGAGAGAGGCTTCGGTCTGTATTTCGTGGATAAACCTATCATCGAAATGGGACCAGAAGCCATCAGTACACATAATGATGGCATCATGATATGTGCGTTCCCGTTCTGACCAGGTGAGTGTATGTTTGCTGTCAGCACCGGCAAACTGAGTGAGCTGGTTACGCAGCGGGTGGTCACGAAGTTTTTCTGCTGGGCAGTTTCCTCGGTCAATACAGCGCTGGGCCAGTGAATGGTCGGTGGTTCTGAAGCTGTGTGAGGGCCAGTAAATCCGTGTATCACCCAGAGTGGCATAGCGGTATTTTTCTTGATCAGACACGATAACCGCAATACTAGCCTTTCCCGGATAACAGTCATTACAGCTCAGGATCCGGAGGACTTCTCCGCACAGCTCGTTGCAGCAACTTCCGGTATTTTCCAGTGCATAAAGTTGTTCACCCAGCCAGTCAACATAATGCGGACTGGCATGGCAGTGGCTGAATCCATCTGCCATCACGGAGACCGAACATACACCAGTGTTGATAAAGAAAAATCTATCCAGCTGCTCGTCTCGTTGCCCCTGATGACACAGATACAGGCTATTTTGCAACATTCTGCCAACCTGTTACTAAGTCCCAAGGCAGGGATTTATAGAAATCCACAATACGTGTATAGGCGGTATCAAAGTCCATAAGTTCCCCTTCGACCTCGTCTTTCAGGAGTTCATATTCCCGTGAGGATCGTTCACGTATATCCACTCTGCCCAGGGTTTCGGGGTTGACCATTCCGTCTTCCAAGCGACCGGTGGATTTTTCCAGTAGTGTGGTCAGTATAGCCAATTTGTCCTTGTTTTCAGGTTGGATGCTGTCTAAAAGCAGATTGAGGTCGTAGATGTCCTGACGACGTGAACGGTTACGGACAATCTGCTGGATCACTGAACGAATTTTCTCGGCCACAAGATCCGTGAAGCTGTAAGCTTGGATATCGTTGTCATCTGTTAGGGTGATGTGATCAACATTCAGGCTGTGTTCATTCAGACTGTAATCAATCTTGACGGTATGGGGAGATTGTCCCTGTCGCAGACGTCTCATTTCACCGTCATTGTTGTTCCTGGCATATCCTATTTTCAGTCTGAAGGACGGAAAGGTTGCCTCTTCGGTATTCCTTGGCTGAATGGAAAGACTTTGAACGGCACAGGTCACTTGATAAGGCAATTCTGCGGAAGAAATGGCTAGGGCATCGTCGAGCTCTTCATGGAAAGTCTGCTGATCTATATCGGCAAGTCGCATATTCGTTGAGAAATCAATATCTTCAGTAAATCTTGAACTCTGATATCTCAGGCCAAGCAGGATCCCGCCTTTCATTATCATTTTTGGTTTCAGGTATTCATTGGAGGCAATGGCCTGTAGAACTATATGTACGGCCTGGCGGAAGGTGATGCGGTCCTGTGGCGCATCGGCGATCCAGTCTTCTATAGAGTATTCCATATAGAGTATTTATCAGTTGTTGATGGATATACACCATACTTCGGAGTATGTCTTTTTGTAAGGGTTTGATGCTATTAATTTACGGCTTCCTCCACGCTGAACAGTCTTCTTCCATGTTTCAATCGTGCGGTGGGTTAGTCCACAGACTTCTTCCAGAAGGTAACCTACCCTGGCTTTATCTATACCTTTTCCATTTTTATCAACTGTTTTGACGATTACAGGCAGGTATTCACCAGCATATTCACGGAACACATCCTGTACATGCGAGAAACCGCCACACAGATCCGGCTCCCTGAGCATATCCAGAAAGGTTTCACCTATGTTACTTACCCGAATCCCACCGGAGTCATGGAGTTCCTGCTTTTTTCTGTAGTTTCTATGGGTATGGAAAATCAGCTCCTTGCCATCGATTTTTTCGTATGGAGTGAACCCGCGGATCATCAGAGGTTGCATGTTGCTTATAGCGGGGAAATCCTTCAGTAAATGTTCCTGATAAAGGCTCCGGGCAGTATTAAGAGGTGCTTGGATCAGGTGCACAATATGTGGAATACGATCGGTGATGCCATGCCATTCCATTGCGGACAGATAGGCAAGATGGGAGTAAGGTGTGAGACAGCAGGCAATCTGCTGAGCACTCGCTTGGTTTTTGTTACTGATTTGCCAGATAAAACTAGGAATAATGGGTGACAGAATTCCCTGATTAACCATGTCTTCCAGAGCATCATCCATGATTCGTTTGTCCGGTTCAGTTGCCTGGATTTTGCCAATGCGGATACCATCAAACATCCTGTCACGGTAGAGCATGTAGATATACATATTGAGTTCATGAAGAGCAATTATCGGTTTAGGATGATAGTTAAGAATTATGAGCCTTAGTGCATCTCGCAGTGAAGTTGTTTTCTTCATATTTAATATGATACCTGTCAATGTATAAGTCCTAAGGACTTATACATTGACAGATGTTTAATGTCAAGTTTTAAGACTTCGAAATGAGACTGTAACTGCATGAATTAAAGGGAAACAAAAAAACAGCTTGACAACATGTTACTATTACAACAACAATGTCCTAAGGACATTGTTGTTGTAATAGCTGATAGGGGTTGTAGCGTTGTCAGTCAGCTAAAGTGGTTTATTGTGGTTACTATAGCGCTCTTGCAACAACCAAGAGCTGAAATGGTTTTGATATTACTGTTTCGGCAGGAAAAAATGACCATTAAAAAATCATTACACCGGTGGAATTTATCCAACTTTACCAGAAAGACGAAGCTCTCTGATTGAGCTTGGTATTAAATTTGGGGAAGGGGCCAATTTACTCGCACTGAAATAATTTTCAGGGAATGGTGTCATCTATTATCATGATGTTGGGGGGCAGTTTATTCACTATTGTTGGTTACTGACCATCAACCCATCAACCAGAACTTGTAAGTTTTGTTTAGAAAATTCACTTTAAATTGACAAAATAATTTACGTTTCAAGATCTTTCATTAACCTAATGAAAATATTAGTACTTTTTGATTTTAGATATCCATTAGTATTCATAGCCGTTCTGAATGGACTGAAAAACTGTTTGATATCTTGCAGGTAATAGTCCTGTCGCCGTAGTTGGTTAGTTTAACGATGTAGCTATGTCATATGTGTAGATGGTGATTGAAGCATGGAAATAATGCCGAACAAGTTCCCTCCTACCACAGATTGTCAGGGCGGGCAAACTGTAACGAAAGTGAACCTGAATAAACCGTAAATCTTAACCACACAGCAAGGCTGTGTGTAGAGTAATCGGAAGCACGGTTTGATGAGAAACCGCTGGGGAGGTGACTTCAAACCAGAGGCTTACTCTATGTTCTTGTCTTAAGGGATTGATTGTTGTTATTACGATAAGTTCAAAAAGATTCCCTATTTTGCAACAGGGAATTTGTGTAGATAGAAACAGGCTTTATGTCCGTCTTTTCCACCTATTCTACTTCGATCGAAAATTAGTCCAATATGTTGGAGAAAAACAAGGTTTGATCCTATTGAGTGTGCGTTGCCGGTGTTCTAATGGGTTGCATAATAAAATGTAGCCCCAAGGCGTTAGCAACCTTTGTGATTATTGTGAATGTAGGGTTTCCCTTGCCAGAAAGGGCCTTGTAAAGCCCTTCTCAGTTCATTCCAACATTTCTTGCTAGTTGGCTGATGTTACGGGCTCGTACTATGTCACTCAAAGCAGCTGCAATAAGGGAAGGATCACCATCTTCTATCACAGCTTCCAGATACGCCGCAGTATCTTCTTCTGTTTGGAGATAATCGGCAGTATCGTAGTGGCTGAATTTTACTTCTTGGCTTTTCATCGGTTACTCCTTCCATTGCGTGGCAATGGTTTTTGCCAATTCAATAGCGTGGGATTGGTTGCCTTTATCTTCACCACACTATGTTGCAGTTTAATATTCTAGGGCAATTCAAAAGCCTGGTTACTCACAGATACCGAGAATAACCCTATGCGAATCTGACAAAAGTGTCAAAATGCGTTGACAAAATCTACGTCAGGCGTAGTATTAGCTTTAACAACGCTCGCAATGTTCCCTTAGGGGATGTTAGTGGGCTTTTTTTTGGCCTCTTTTTTCCCCTTCAGGGATGACTGCTAATCATGCCTTATGCCTTCTATCCAAAGCCGTATCGCTCACTGGGGGGATCTTGTTGCCGATTTACAGGCTAAGTATCTTCAGTTTCAGAATACTGCCGATGCAGAACAAATTCTTAGCCAGATAAGCTATCACCACTTCAAAATTTACCTGCATCTGTTCCTCGATCCGGCTAGCCCCGGTGGCAAGCATTACCGTCCGACAGCGTTCTTTGAGCATGGCGTTCAGATTTACCGGTTTGATGAAGAGCTCCGAGCTTACCTTTTTAAGGTCATCGTCGGACTGGAAGTTAAATTACGCAGCCGTCTCGATCACACACTTGCCGCGCACAGTAATTTATAAAGCTAAATATTTCAACGGGACGTATGCATCTTCTTACCGTTGCGCCGCTACAGACGAATCGCCTTTATAATGTTCTGGTAGTCATGAATCAGATGATAAAAACACTCGGTATTACCAGCCTGAACTTTTTTGACACGATTGATGATCTGATACAGCGATATCCGGCGATTCAGCCTTATCTGCGTAGCTCTGGGTTTGCTCATAACTGGCAGGCAGATCTGTTCTGGCATTAACTTTTCACTCTGACGAATTGACTCATCTGACGCACTGACTTCGATTGGTGCGTTTTTTTTGATTTTGTAAAAAGAGTTCTGCATTGAGCACAGTCCCGGATCCCCGCACAGTAAGCCGCATTTAGGATCACCTGCATGGGAATGCGCATGAAAAACCCTGTTTTTTTCTCACTCAGTTGGGTGCTCGTCATGGTATTAGCTGGGTGTGCCGGACAAACTCAGGAGGCTACCGCATCCGGTGTAAGTTTTCACCGTTCTCATCAGGCAAGTCCCGCTGTATCCGATATCTATTCTCTGACACCAGAAGTTACACGCTATGATCGCTATACCTTGGTGAGTGTAGGCAGCCAGGCTGTGCAGCGTGAACCCCTCAATCAAATCATCAATATCACCATGCCAGTACCATTGGTACAACGCATTGGTGATGGATTGCACTATCTGCTTTTTGGAACAGGTTATTCGCTGTGTGATACCACCGCAACCCATTTCGTTAAATTGATAGGCAGACCATTACCGGCTATTCAACGCAAAATGGGGCCGATACGGCTCAGTGAAGCGTTACAGATTGTTGTCGGGCCAGCATGGCGTATCCGGGTAGATGAGGTGAATCGTGAAGTGTGTTTTGTTTTACGTGATGAATATCGTCAGTTTTCCGAGACAACGGTTGGCCGGATAACACAGCCCAAAATGCGGGTACCGTTGCAAATAGCTTCTTCACCGGCGTTATCGGCATCTACATTGTCCAATAGCACATTAGCCACGCCGTTACCGGTGAAGCCCCTGATAGCTGAAAGACCGAAAACAGATACCCTTCAATCTTCTGTGACAGGAGGGAAATCCACAACCATTTCTTCAGTATCACCTACTCAGCCCATTAAATCCCTGCTGAGCGGCAGTACACCAGTGGCAACGGTACCGATAGGCAACATCTGGCGTGCGGAAACAGGAACCACTTTGCGTGGAACGTTGGAGCGGTGGGCTAATACAACGGATTGCCCGGTAGGGGGACACTGGGTAGTGGTGTGGTCGTCACCGACGGATTACCGCATTGATGCGCCGTTGATGTTCAAAGGCAACTTTGAGTCCTTGTTGGTACAAGTGTTTGATCTTTATCGACAGGCTGAGAAGCCATTGTTTGCCGAAGTCAGCCGCCTTCAGTGCCTGATTTCAGTCAGTGATAAACCGGTGACCCGGTAAGCCGTCATGGGGTACGTCATTAGTGCGTTTGCCTTGGTTTTTCTGTTGATTGCAGGGGGTATACAGCTGCGACAGGCAGAACAACTGCATATCGATCGTGACAACGCAAGGGCTCGAATACTGGCAGATCAAATGTTGCTGTTAGCCAGTGCCATTAATCACTGGCGTGGCGGCTATGCATCTAAAAATGGCACGGTGGATCTCCGTAAGCTCATTCTGCCTTTTCAGCCTGATGCCCGTATCCGGCATGTTATCAGTCAAGGCCGGCTCTGGGTGTGGATGCCGGAAATACCCGGTCTTGTCACCGCTCTGCGCGAACGCACTAAGGGGTCCATGTTGATTGGTGAAGTCCGACAGGGACGGTTGTATGGCTTATCCGGCCAGGCAATAGGATTCACTCTTCCTGACGGGATTAGCGATGGTGATGTGGTGTATTTCAACTGAAAAAACGGACAGGATGTGATGAAAAATAAATGGTGTTCACTCAGGCTTTGTACTTGCCTTGCTCCACTGGCGGCGGTAACAGGCATGGCGCTGATGTCCGGTTGTACCTTGCCGGCAGTGGATAATATGGCGCGTGAGGCCAGTGTGCAAAGTCGGGTAGCACAACAGCATTTGCATCAACAGCATAGCCTGAAACAACCGGGGGTAACCTGGGTAGATAAACCCTGGGTGAATCTGAAACCGGTAGTTCAGCCTGTCGCGTCGGTAAAGTTACCATCCTGTCAGATAACGATTATTAACAGTAAAGTCGGGCTGACATTACCGGAACTAGGACAACGCATTACCCAACTTTGTGGTATTCGGGTCACGGTAGCGCCCGATGTTTTATCACGAGTATCAACCACGGCGGGTGGGTTGACGCGCCAGATGAATAGGGCATTACCGACAGCTGATGATAAAGGACGTATGCCATTGGATTGGCTGGATGATCGAGATATACACTCAATTAACGCTGATGAGCGTCGAGAGCCAGAAGTCCTCACGGGTCTCAATTGGCAAGGGGAGCTGACGGGGCTTTTAGACAATATTGCCAGCCGGTTAGGGATTGCATGGAAGAGGGATAACAGGGCAGTCGTGTTTTATCGGTTTGAAACCCGGACATTTCAGTTGAATGTTCTCAACACCCGTACCAGTAGTAATGCCAGTGTTGCCTCAGGGTCAACCAGTAGTATGGGGACATCAGGGGGCAGTGGTAATGTCAACAATTCTGTCTCTGGGGAGGCCAGCTCTTCACAGAAAACCACGGTTGATCTGAACAGTGATTTATACGAAGACATCCGTAAGACAGTCGAGAATATGTTGACGCCCGAGCGTGGTCGGTTCTGGTTGTCAAGCTCCAGTGGAACGCTGATGGTAACAGACACGCCGGCGGTACTGGATTCGGTATCCCGTTATGTGGAAGAACAAAATACTGTTCTCAACCGTCAGGTTTTGTTGAATGTTCAGGTGCTGAGTGTCAGCACTAGCCGTAAAGAGCAAATGGGACTGGACTGGGGATTAGTTTATAACTCATTGCATAATTTGGGGGCTACGCTGTCTGGCAGTTTTAGCGGTATGGGCAGTGGGACAACGTCTGCGGGTGTCAGTATTTTGGAAAGTGCCACAGGGAAAGCGGCAAAACTCTCCGGTTCCAGCCTGCTGATAAAGGCGTTGAGCGAGCAAGGTAATGTCAGTGTGGTGACCTCTCAAGGAAGTGCGACCACTAATTTGACCCCCATTCCGATACAGATGGCTGATCAGACGGTGTACGTGGCTCAAAGCAGTACAACGACGGCTACGGATGTGGGAGCCACCACAGCTCTGACGCCCGGGATGATCACTACCGGGTTTAATATGACTTTGTTGCCGTTGATACAGCGTAATGGGGATGTTCAGTTACAAGTGGCTTTTAACCTGTCTGATCCGCCGACTATCCGTTCATTCACATCTAAAGAAGGCAATTCTTATATCGAGATGCCGTATACCCGGTTACGTTCACTGAGTCAGAAAGTGAATCTACGTGCCGGGCAGGCGCTGGTACTCACCGGATTTGAACAGGCTGATACTCGGGTGACTAAGACGGGAACCTTTACACCAGGTAATTTCCTGCTTGGGGGAGGACAGTCCGGAGAGAATCAGCGCAGCACGTTGGTTATTTTGATCACCCCCGTATTACTGGATTGAGGAATGAAAGGCTGCATGAATCAATGAAAAGCATCGATTTAGAAATATCCGGTGAGATACCCGAAGTCACGGTTGTAAAGGCCGATCGCCATTGTTGGATCGGTGGCCTGCGTTGGTCACCGTACGTGAAAGTAAAACGGGGACCCCGCAGAAGGCAACGTGTTCGTCCGGTAGCCAGTCGATCTCAATACATCGATGTACATCTGGTCGTGGGCAATCGTTCGGGGAGACGTCAGCAGACTGCTCGTATGATGGGGACGGGAATAATCAGGAAATTGTATTGCCGTCACACACCGTATTCTTTAGCCATCGCTTTTTTATCGCATTCCGGCCCAAACGGGTACGGGATCTATGATTTGGGCGAAGGGCAATGGTTATTTTTGGCAACGCAGAAGGGTTTGCCGTCCGTGATGGCCGATATTGTCGGAACCCGCGAGAATGTCAATGCAGCACTGTCCCGTTTTTTAACGTTTAACCCGGCTCCAGATAAAAGCTGGCGGGTGGTATCTGACCCTGATAATCCGGCGCATTGGCGCTCAATAATTTCTGCTTTGTCGGCTCATCAGTATCGGATGTGTCGCCTGCAACGGCGGTGGCGGTCACCATTATTGTTGATGGCTGTATTCATCTCTTTGTTGATTGTCGTATGGGTGTTATTGCAGTCAGGAAAATCTCCCGATGAGAGATTACCGATGACTGAAACCGTTCAAGTCAGGGCAGCACGATTGTTTGAAGAAACGCCAAAACCGGTTGACTTACCTCATCCGTGGGCCGATAAGCCGTTGTTACCCGCGTTTTTGGCACGTTGTGTCATGACCAGTCGGACGATCCCGGTGTTATTGGCGGGTTGGCGCTTGACGGCAGGTTCATGCCGAAAAGATGGCGTCCGCCTTCACTACGAGATTATGCCTGGCGGTACAGCAGCGCATTTTGTTCAGCGTGTACAGAGTGTATTTAAGCAGTCACCGGTTTTTGACCTGGTTCAGGGCGCAAAAGAAGGCCGGGTATTCCTGCCGTGGAAACCTTTGCCGGTTCGCAATGAAACGGTGCCTGCTGTTTCAGTACAGTTGATGAAGATGGTTTCGAATTTCCAGCAATGGCAGATCCCTCTGACGTTAAATGAACTTACTCCCGCATCGGCATTACCGGGCGACGGGCAATCTATACCTTCCCAGGATTGGCGAGAATACCTGTTCAGCTTCAGTAGTCGGGTGATGCCAGCATGGCTATTTGCTGAACTGGATGATACAGGGCTGCGAATGAACAGCCTCACGTTTACCCTGACCTCACAGGGACAGTTAACCTATCAGACTGAGGGATACATTTATGCCCGGAAATAATACTGCCTTGTGGATCAGTGTGTTAAGTGGGCTAATTTTTATCAGTTCACCCGTATGGGCAACAGAAGATAGCGCTCTTTCGGTAACAGGGATGACAGAGGCATCTGCGGGTGTGACTGTGGGACAGTTAGAGCATTTACACGCGAAAAATCTGCTGCTGGAAGCAGAATTGCAGCGGGCTAAATTACAACGCCAACTGACAGAAAGTCAGCCTTTGGGGTTGACGGGCAATAATAATATCGATCTGCCGGTGACCGTATCGCCTGTGATGACAGCGGGACAACCTGTGACCCGTCCGGTGGTTCAGGAGATTTATGGTCGGGGGCATGCATTGCGGGCGAGCGTAAGCCTGCCGGGCCGCGGTGTGATGGAGTTAGCTGTCGGTGACGCAGTGCCTGGCACTCAGTTCAAAGTTAAGGTGATCACGCTTTCTGCGGTCACACTAAGTGATGGTTCGGTACTCACGTTCTGAGAGAAGACAGGGAATGAAAGAAAACATCCAGGTTAATGATGCCGTGTTGCTGTTATGTGAAGAACAACAGGCTACGGTATTAATTGACAACAATCGTCGGGGCGATCCCCAGGTCCAGACCCGGGTCATGCAATTACTTGAAGCCACGCCAGAAGCAGAAATTCGCTTTGTCAATTTGTCAGAATTGCAGGCGAACCGCCAGAAACAGAATCAGCGGACGAATGAACAGGGCGTGTGTCTGTCGGACCTAACTGATGTGAGTGAACGCCAGAAGCAGGTACTGACCTGTTTTGAACTGGCAAAAAAACTGAATGCGTCAGATATTCACCTGACCATCAGTCCAGGACTGACCCGAATTGAAATGCGTATTCACGGTGAACTGGAAGTCGTCAATGAACTGTCGGAAGAGGAGGGAATGGCACTGGCATCCACGATCATCCTGTCAATGTGTGATGTCACTGAAACGCAATTTTTTCCAGGCCGTCAGCAGGACGGGAGGATTAAAGCGGATTTTCTGCGTCGGGTACATTTGTATGGCGCCCGGTACAGCCATACACCAACCGCAGATGGGTTGTATGTTGTGATGCGCGTGATTGCTGATGATGGTGACAAAGTGCCTACACTGACACAATTAGGTTTTTTGCCACAGCAAATTAAACGGGTTTCCCGTATCTTGCGATTGCCGGAGGGCTTGATTGTGTTATCGGGGCCAACCGGTTCTGGGAAGTCCACGACATTACGCACTTTTTGTCGCCAGTATCTTGACCGGACTGGCGGTAAAAAGCGGTTATTGACCGTTGAAGACCCTCCGGAGGGGAGGATTGCCGGTGCGATTCAAACGCCCATCGTGTGTGACAAAAGTGATGAAGAGGCGGTCAGGCTTGCCTGGCACCGGGCGCTCACCTCTGCGCTGCGTCTTGATCCTGATGCCGTTATGCCAGGCGAAATGCGAGACCTGACTTCCATGCTAACGGCAATTTATGCTGCGCAAACGGGACATAGTGTCATGACGACGCTGCATACCAATAGCGCAGTCGGTATTCCTGAACGCATGATAACCATGGGGGTGAATGCGGGGCTGATCGCCGACGCACAGCTTTTGATTGCGTTGATTAGTCAGCGTTTGGTGCAGACATTATGCCCACACTGTCGGGTACCTTGGGCACAGAAACAGGCGGTACTGGATGAGGAACAACGGGCTTATCTGATGCGTTATTGCCATGCTCCCGGTACCTGTTGCGTAGAGAATTTATATTTTCGCCACCCTGAAGGATGTGAACATTGTTGCCAGACGATTACCCTGAGCGGACGGATTGTTAGCCGGGGAGTGACCGGTCGTAGCGTGGTGGCAGAAGTCATTAGGCCCGATGCGCGATTTTTTACCTTGTTGATGACTGAGGGCAAAGAGGCCGCGAGACAACACTGGGTATCGAACTTAGGCGGGATTACGCGTCGCCAGCATCTACTGCATAAGCTGAATGCCGGGCTGATTGATCCATTGGAAGCCGACTTAGTTTGTCCGCTGGATGAAGATGATTATTTGCTGATGGAGCCGTGTGATGCGTGAAATGTCATGGGGCAGGCGTCTGCGCTATGTGTTAGTTCGCCACACTTTCTTACCCAGTTATCGCATCATTTTTTATGAGGCGTTGCGTTTTTTACTTGAAAACAAGATACCGTTATTGAAAGCGTTGCGGCAGATACGTGATGTGTATACGCATTTCGATACCCATTGGCATCCGTTTGCTGAACTCATTGACGATTGCATCTCGGCGCTCACTGATAACAGTCAAACGAATACCTTGGAACATGTGCTGGCTGTTTGGGGACCGGTAGAAGAGGCGGCGTTAATTAGTGCGGGTATGCGCAGCGGTCATTTGCCTGAAGCGCTGAGTCAGGCCATGACACTGATAGGTTGCCGTCAGCGTATTCTGATGGTGTCGCTCAGAATGATGATTTATCCCTTGCTGTTGGTGCTACTGATGGCGGGATTACTGGTGATCACCGCAACAGAATTGGTACCAACGCTAAGAAATATTGCAGATCCGGAAAACTGGCAGGGGGTGCTGGCATGGCTGAACGGAATGGCGACGTTCTTTGAGCATGCTTTTCTGTGGTGTGGTGTCTTACTGATCTCTTTTATTGTGGGCGTGGCGTATTCGCTACCGCGGTGGGTCAACCGTCTGCGCCGCATAGCGGATCATTTTATCCCCTGGTCGGTCTATAGCGATATTCAGGGCGCCATTTTTTTACTGAACATGGCTTCCCTTTTGCGTGCCCAGGTTCAGACGCTGGATGCGTTAATTATCCTGCAACGCTTTGCATCTCCCTGGTTACAGATTCGTCTGGAGTCTATTGCTGATTGTGTCCGCGAAGGGGATCACTTTGGCCGGGCATTGCATCACTGTGGCTATGACTTTCCGTCAAAGGAAGCGGTGAATTTTCTGTCATTACTGACGGAAGGTGATGGTACTTCTGAGATGATTGGACGCTATGGTGAGCGGTGGCTGGATCAAACCATCGTTCGGGTGAACAGGCGAGCTAATTTGGTCATGTTGTGTTCACTGTTGCTGGTTGTCGGGGCATTTATGTTGATCCTGTTGGCCGTCATGGAAATACAGAGCATGGCTAATATCCTGCCGTAATCCCCTTAAATTAAACCTCCTTTTAACGACTTTCTCCGTAAAGAACCCTTTATATAAGGAATAAATCAATGCAGTACATGATGATACAGAAACAAGACCGAATGGCCCGTCCCCCTGAACGGGGTTGGGCTATTTTGGAAAATGGTGCGGTGGCTCTGGTTGTGATTGCCGTGATTACTGTAGTTTTGGGGGGCATTTATATGTTGTATGACCGCAAGGATGCGGTTGTAGAAACAACGAATCTGCAAACTATCATCTCCAGTACTCAGGGGTTAATGAAAGGCAGTGGTGGATATGAATTTAGTCACGCAGACAAGATGACCGGCGTCCTGATTCAGTTGGGTGGCGTACCGAAGAGTATGACGGTTCGCGGCGATACGACTGTCGGTAATGCCACGCTGTGGAACACTTGGGGTGGTCAGGTTAAGGTCGGACCGAGCAGCACAGGGGGATTTAATAATGGGTTCACGGTAACTTACGAGAGAGTCCCGCAGTCTGCCTGTGTTTCATTAGCGACTGGGATGAGCCGGGGAGGAAGTGCATCAGAGATTACTATTAATAATACTCATCACGCTGATGGCAAGGTGACACTGGAAAGCGCCAGTACAGCATGCACAAGGAACAACGGTCGTACCGGGACCAATAAACTGATCTTTACGATTAATGGTTAAATGAAGACACTGATTGCGGTTAGCTTTCCTACAGAATATACCCCTCTGGTTATGATGACGTTATTTGTCATCGGATGCGTGCTGCTTAGTCCGGTGAGTAAATTTTTGCAGGAATACGGTCTGTTGATGTGTTCAGTGCATCCGGTACCAAGAATAGCTATCTGTTTGTACGTGATGTCGGGCACATTGATGTTGTTATCACCAGCGCCGCTGATGGAACGGATAGCCGCACTGTTGCTGCTGAGTTTTTTGCTGCAATTATCGGTTATGGATGTTTTGAGTGGCTGGCTTCCTCGTCAGTTTACATTGGCTTGCCTGGTGTCCGGTGTCTTGGTCAATATTTCGTTGCCGTCAGTATCAATAACTCTTTTGGCTACGGTGCTTATGCTTGCTGGGATGGGAGTGTTACGCGAGCTGATGAACCGGCACTCTCAATGTGAAGTGCTGGGGATGGGGGATGTCTGGCTGATGGGAGCACTGAGTGCCTGGCTGACAGGCTTACCGGCACTGATAGGTTGCTTGATGGGTCTGTCCGGTTTCGTGTTGTGGCATTTGGCACAATTACCTCATCAAGGTACGAAAGGCGGGCCACTGGGGCCTTGGCTTAGTTTGGGGAGTGTGGTCATGTTGTTGGAACGATTATATCAGCCAATATGGGTAATCTAATAGTGACAGAAAGAAAGGGGTGTTGTGGCAGCAGCAGGGGGCCAGGGCCGGATAGGGGATATATGATGCTGGGCACCGCTGCCGGACTCATGATATTGCTGGTACTGTCGGCGTTGGGAACCCGCATTTACAACGATTATCTGACAGAGAAGTCCTGGCAGGTCATGGCGGCGCAAAGCAGTCGTTTCAGTGCAGCATCGAAAGCTTATATTGGCCGTTATTATGATAGGTTGCGGAATTCAGCAACGACAACCCAACCGGTGATGATCACCCCGGATATGTTGAGAAAAACCGGACTGTTGCCATCCGGATTCAAAGACACCAACAGTTCAGGACAGCGCTATCAGACCGCTGTAGTGCGCAATACCCAGGATCCGGCACTATTGCAGGCAATGGTGGTGACACAAGAAGGGAGTCCATTACCTTATAAAGCCCTGCGCCTGATATCGATGGATATCTCTACCGGATTGGGAGGATATATTCGGGATGGCAAGACCGCTACCGGCGCAATGAGCACATGGACAGTGCCTTTAAAGGATTTTGGGATAAACAGTGGTGAAGGTCACCTGGCCGTGTTATTGAGCGCAGATGAGTTATCTACTGCTCGTGAGGAGAGAGATCGATTGTACCGTTTTGCTGTCCCCGGTCGTCCGGAGCTGAACAAAATGCATACTGACATTAACATGGGAGGCAACAACCTGAACAATACGGCTACCGTGAATGCACAGGCTGGTCATTTCAGTGGCGATATCCGGGCGAATGCCGGCCAGTTTCAGGGGGATATTCGTAGCCACGATGGCTGGGTTGTGACGACAAAGAATAAAGGCTGGTTAAATGAAACCTATGGTGGTGGTTGGGTGATGTCGGACAGCAACTGGCTTCGCAGTGTCAATAATAAAAGCGTTTATACTGAGGGGCAAATCAAAAGCGGTACCCTCCGGGCTGATGGGCGTTTGTCGATAGGAGAGTTTTTACAACTTGATAAAGTAGCAGTGGCGGGTACGGCCTGTTTACCCAATGGATTGGTTAGCCGCGACAGCAAAGGCGCCATATTGTCCTGCCAGTCTGGTCTGTGGACAAAAGGAGAGGCCACCTTGCAGCAGAATCAATGTTATCGGGATGGAAACTGGGGCGGACGTGATTTCGCTGAACACCGATGTAAGCCTGGATATTATGCGGCGGGACTTAAATTTGTGGGTCACCAACGCAGCGAATCAGCCTATGTCATCACCTGTTGTAAATAGCTTTAAAACGTAACGTGTTAATATATTTGATTTTTATTTTAGGGGTTTTGTGTTGTCCTTGCTTTGCACTAGTGAGCGGATTAACGCCCTGGCGGGGATTTATCTGTTCGGGTTTTCGACACAGGAAAAAACGGTATTACGTCATTCATTTGTCCCCGACTGACAGAGTAGGGCGTCTGACACGGAGCCGAACCCGGTGTTTTCATGCGGCATTTGTTCGCGAACTTGAGGGGGCACTTTTGCGGGCAGACAGGGATATTCTGTTTCGTTCGTAAACGTCCGGTCATCTCACCTTGTTCTTCCTCTCCGGCCCATGCACGCTACCGCTTCCTTATCTTCACCTGGAGACTGACACCATGAGCCGTAGCCGATATACCCCGGAACAAAAACAACACCATGTGACCCAATGGCGCCACAGTGACCTGACCCGAAAACAGTATTGCGAACAGCATCAGCTGAGTTTTTCCGCTTTCCGCGACTGGATTGCCGACAGTAACAACATCCCCCAACCTCTCAGCCAGACACTGCCCGCCCTCTTACCGGTTTCACTCCAGCCTGACGACGCGCGCACCGTCACCCTGCATACCCCAGACGGCTATGCCATCGCCTGTCCATTGACGCTGTTGCCTGACGTGATGCGGGTACTGACCCGATGCTGAAACCGCAACAGCTCTTTCTGGTGCGAGAGCCCGTCGACATGCGCCGGGGCATTGATGCCCTGACCCAGCACCTGGAGGGGCTGAATTTGCGCTGGCAGGACGAAGCCGCTTTTATTTTCTGCAACAAGGCCCGCTCCCGTCTCAAGGTGTTGCGCTGGGACCGACACGGCGTCTGGCTGTGTACCCGCCGTCTGCACCGGGCCCATTTTGTCTGGCCGAAGCAGGGCGAGCGCAGCTGGGTGATGACGCCCGCCCAGTTTGACTGGCTCATCCGCGGCATTCACTGGCAACAGGTCGAGGGAGATGACCTGTCCGGCTGGCGAAACTAATTCCGCTACCCCGGTCACACTTTTACCGGATAACGACGGGGAATTATCCGGTACACTGTCGGCATGACGCTCAATGACTTAATCGCGCTGGATGACCCCGGCCAGTTCCGCCTGCGGGCACTGGCGCTGCTTCAGCAACAAGGTGATTATATTCGCCAGCTGGAAGAGGCCCTGAAACAGGCGCAACGCTGGCGTTTTGGCGCGCACAGCGAAACCCTGCCTGCCGGTCCCAAACGCAGTCAGTTTGAGGAAGATGCCGATACCGATATCGCGGTGCTGGAAACCCGGCTGTCACGCCTGCATATCAAGGAAAACGCGACCCCGGCCCAGCCTAAACGTCAGCCTTTGCCGGCGACTTTACCCCGTGAAGATATCCGGCTGGCGCCGGAGACGGAGAGCTGCCCGGATTGCGGTCATGCCCTGCGCTTTTTGCGTGATGAAATCAGTGAGCGACTGGAATACCGTCCGGCCACGTTTATCGTCCGGCGCTATATCAGCCCGCAGTACAGCTGCGCGCGCTGTCAGTGTGTGCATGCTAAAGCCCAGCCCGCCCATCTTATTGAAAAGGGCCTTCCAGAGCCGGGGTTGCTGGCTCAGGTGGTGGTCGCTAAATATCGTGACCACCTGCCGCTCTACCGTCAGCAGCAAATCTATGCCCGCAGCGGTGTCACCCTGGCCCGCAGCACCCTGTCGGACTGGGTGGGGCAGGTGGCGGTGGCGTTGCAACCGTTAGCCGATGCCCTGAAGCAGACGCTGCTGACGTCCCCGGTGCTGCATGCCGATGAGACCCCGTTGCCGATACTGGCCCCGGGAAAAGGCCAGACCCAGCGAGCTTACCTGTGGACGTCTGTCACCGGCCCCGATACCTCGCCGGCAGTGGTATACTATGAGCTGCATCCCGGCCGCAGCGGCCGTTATGCCCAGAGCCTGCTGAAAGACTGGTCGGGCGGCACGTTGGTGACGGATGACTATGCCGGTTACAACGCACTGCATGCCCGGGCGGATATCACCGAAGCGGGTTGCTGGGCTCACGCCCGCCGCAAATTCTTTGACCAATACAAAGCGAGCCAAAGTCCGGTGGCGAAACAGGCGCTGGATGGCATTCGTGACCTGTACAAGCTGGAGCGAAAAATCAAACACCGGCCGCCGGATAAACGGCGTCAGTGGCGGCAGCGTTATGCCCGGCCGTGGCTGAATGAGTTCCGGTCCTGGTTGCAAACGATGCAGACCCAAACGGCCCCCAACTCGGGGTTACGCAAAGCGATAGATTACACGCTGAAGCGCTGGTCGGCGCTGGTGTGTTATCTGGATGACGGGGGGGTGCCGATAGACAACAACCGGGCGGAGAATGCGGTCCGGGGTGTGGCGCTCGGCCGAAAGAACTGGCTTTTTGCGGGTTCACTGGCCGCGGGGCAACGGGCGGCCATGATAATGAGCCTGCTGGAAACGGCCAAAGCCAACGGACATGAGCCCTGGGTCTGGTTACGTGATGTCCTCAGCCGGCTGCCTGTCTGGCCGAACAATCGGTTGAATGAGCTGTTGCCCTGGCCTGAGAATCCCTTCCGTTAACATCCCATTTTGTGGTTATCTGACCACGCAAGGTGAGTTCACCGGAACATTACTTTCGTTCTCATTTGATGCGTCCTGCTCAGATACAGCTGGCCTGCTCGGTTCTGGCGCATTACCCAACATGGCGTTACCGAATGGTTAACGTGGTAATCCCTCGCTGGGAACGAGCAGGAATTACATTACAAAACTTACTGTATGAATGGCGTTATGTTTCAACGGCTGCCCGTGGTGTTATGGTGGTGGTGAAGCAGGAAAAATAACATCTTATATTAGGGGATAATTTTTATTTTTTCATATTGAGTTTTTTATCGTCATCCTTTCTGGTTTTGTACAGTATTCTCCTCTGTATCGGGTAATCATATGATTAGACTCTAATCACTACTGAATAAGTCGCATTTCTGTGTCCGTTGTTTTGTCAAGTAATTCGATAATACTAAAAGTATGCCAGGCACAGTGCTAAATAAACAAGGATGTTGTGGTATGACAATTGAAGTACCTCCTCTGTCGCCGACGTCTGAGGCTGAAATTGACAGCTTGCGGCAGGCGGTTTCTCAAAAGACCCAACCCAGATTGTTGTCGTTAAAAAAATGTCTGAGGTATCTGTCAATATTGCTTGTTATTGTCAGCATAGCGTTGCTGGCATTCGTGGTACGGCAGCAACATCATCAAGTTAGTGGAATTTCAGTCATTGATGCGAAATGGATCATTCCAGCATTTGCCGGATGAGGTGCAAAATCTGCACGAACGGCTTGATAAAGCGGATACCGGCTTTGTCTCCCGTCAGGACTGGCAAATGTAAAAATAAGGCTGATGTGGGTTGAAAACCGTCGTTAATCACAGGCTTGACGGTTATAATTATCTGGCAGAATTAAGCTATTAATGCGATATGAGAGAATTGAAATCCTGTTGCTGCAACGACGTTACGCAAAGTTTTCAAAGTCGGATTGCCTTTAGGCGACAGCGTTCGGTACAGAGTCTCGCGTGAAACACCTGCCTTATCTGCAATCTGTGCCATTCCTCCTCGTGCTTCTACAACATGGCGTAATGCCATAAGAAATGCTTCCTGCCCGCCTTCTTCATCCATATCAACAAATGCCTGATGCAGATAATGCTGAGCAAACTCAGGATCTTCACGGAGAAGCTGCACCATTGCATCATCATGTAAACGTGCTTTGGCCATAATTACCTCTTCAAATAGTCCTTCAGACATTCAATCGCCTGATCTATATCGGCATCTTGGGTTCGTTTATCGCCCCCAACTAACAATAACACCACTTCACGACCAACTAAGCTGTAATACACTCTGTAGCCAGGCCCCTGATCTATGCGAAGCTCCCAGACACCCTCTCGACAAGGTTTATTATCACCAAAATTTCCGGTAGCCATTCGGTTAACCCGTGACGAGATTTTCGATTTCGCTATAGGGTCACGAATACCTTTCAGGAACTCCATATACAAGTCCCGGTTATCGGAGGTGAGATAATGTTTGATCGTGTTCATATAAATTATTGTATCTTTAAAGCTACGAATCTGTCAATGTAGCATCTTTCGGTACGAATAATGGGGTTATCGGGTTACTCATATGCCTACAGGCACTGCATTTGAATTTGATGCTTGGGGTAACTCAATTTTGCATGTTGAAGGTGATAGCCATCACTCGACAACCGGAGATATGGAAAATCACTCCAACGGTAATATCATAAATGACGCAGGCAATAATTTAACTGAAACAGTTGAGAGCGTAAAAAACCGTGGGGCAATCATTTAAATGCTCCTCTCGGACGGCAGTTCTGAATGGCGAGCTAAAGGCACAATTTGAACGTTGGTATCCCAGCATCAAAATTAATGAGCTAGTCGGAATATGGTTGATGGTTTTACATTAGCTATAGCGGCATAAACGCCAATGTAGTACCCCACAGATTTTATGCTCTATATTGGAGTGTAATTTTCATTTTTTCATGTTGAATTTTTTATCGTCATCCTCTCTGGTTTTGCACAGTATGCTTCCCTGTGTCGGGTAATCATATGATTAGACTCTAATCACTACTGAATAAGTTGCATTCCTGTGTCCATTGTTTTTTGAGGCAACCCGATAATACTGAAAAGTACGCCAGACACAGTGCCAAATGAAATAAACAAGGATACTGTGGTATGACAACTGAAATACCTTCTCTGTCGCCGTCGCTGACGTCTGAAGCTGAAATTGACAGCTTGCGGCAGGCGGTTTCTCAAAAGACCCAACCCAGATTGTTGTCGTTAAAAAAATGTCTGAGGTATCTGTCAATATTGCTTGTTATTGTCAGCATAGTGTTGCTGGCATTCGTGGTACGGCAGCAACATCATCAGTTAGTGGAATTTCAGTCATTGATGCGAAATGGATCATTCCAGCATTTGCCTGATGAGGTGCAAAAGTTGCACGAACGGCTTGATAAGGCAGATACCGGCTTTGTCTCCCGTCAGGACTGGCAAATGCAAAATGACCGGTTTCATCAGGCATTGATAGCGCAACAGGGAGCCATTAACGACCAACAAAAACAGCTCGCACAGTCAGTTACTGATTTAAGCCGTGCTCATCAGGATCTTACCGAAGCAGTAAGTGTATTGAAAAATATCGGGAAACAGCAGGAAATACGCGTTGACGCATTAATCGCGTGGAAATCTCAGCAGGAAAAGCATGCGGGTAAAAAAGCGGGCACACCTGATCGGGAAGTTCTTCGAACGAAGAAACGGATAGTGGCTCCTTTCATACTTTCTGGTATTGAACGTCGGGGAGAACAAGTTTATGCCGTTATTATTCCACGAGACACAGATCCTCGTTCCCAAATATCTCAGATGCGTTTACTGACTCCGGGTGAAAGCGCATTTGAGTGGACGTTGGTCAGTATCTCCGATCATCAGGCTGTGTTCCAGGCACAAGGGCACCGTCAAACCCTGTCAGTCAATGGAGGGTAATGATGAGAAAAGATTTTTTCAGCCAGAGGAAGGGAGTGGTGCTGATTGGCGTTGTTATGTCTCTGTCAGCTTCGGCGGCACAGGTTGCTATCTCTGAACAGACAGAGACGGGAATGAAAGCGACTCAGCAACAGGTCACGCAGGCTGAAAACCACCGTATTCAGGCGCAAATGTGGGGACTGACAGAAGCAGAGTTTCAGCGTTATCAGCAATTGATGCAGGGGCAACGGGGCATTCAGTCTCCTGGGCTCGATCCGTTGAGTGCATTGGGTATTGAGGCCGAAACAGTACAAGCGCGTCAACGTTATGCCGAACTGTGGGTTAGGCAGGAATATGTTCGTACTGAAAAGGAACTGGCGTTCCAGCGGGCGGTGGATGCGGCCTGGAAGCGTCTGGCGCCGAATATTTTGCCGGTTAATTTAGGGAAGGGGGACGGAATCGCACAGGGTAATCAAGGGCGGCTGGTGTTATTTGTGAAAGAGGATTGCGCGGCTTGTGATGCCCGGCTGGCTGCTGTCTTGTCAGCTGACCGTGAGGTGGATATTTACCTGGTAGATAGCGAAGGCAACGATGATGTTTTACGTACCTGGGCAGGTAAACATCATATTCCCTCAGAAAAAGTCCGTAGCCGAAAAATCACGCTTAATCATGACAAAGGGCGCTGGCGACAATTTGGTCAGGGGAAAATGCCGGTCGTACTACAACATGAGAATGACGGATGGCGTGTGGTGGCATTTTGAGTCTCGCTGTGGCGGGAAGTCTCTTTTGGGTGACAGAAGGTATGGCCGCGGCGGTAAAACAGGTTGTTCCGCCTGGGTACCAGCAGATTGCGCGGGTGCATGGCGTACCCGTTGAAATGCTTTATGCGTTGGCACTGGCTGAATCGGCAAAACGTTTGCCACAGGAGAAACATGAACGCCCCTGGCCGTGGACGCTCAATGTGGCTGGAAAAAGTTATCGTTATGCAACCCGACAGGCGGTCTGGCAGGCGTTGCAGGGATTTATGCGCAGCGTACCCCTCAAACGTATTGATGTGGGGATTACTCAAGTGAATTTAGGCTGGAACGGCCATTATTTTCGTTCTTATTGGGATGCCTTGGACCCCTATACTAATCTTCATGTGGCAGCTCGTATTCTGAAAACCTGTTATCAATCCAATCCGGGTAGTTGGTTGAATGCGGCAGGCTGTTATCACCATCCCGCTGGCGGTCAACCCGCGAGTAAGTATCGGAAAATCGTCGCACGTAAACTGAGTACGCTAGAGACCCGATATCCTGTTTTGTCCACCAATATTGCTGTAGTTAATACGACACAGACCTGGATTGAACCGAAGGAAAAATAAAGAAGATGTTAATCCATAACTTAATCCGTTATCGCTGCCGTTTATTTTTAATGATGATGATATTGACGCCCTGTTCTCAGGCTGCACTGACTATTGTGGCTGATTTAGGTGGACAATCTACAGCAGCGTATTTTGATGCCATTAACGCTCAGGACAATGAACCGACGACTTCTTCAAATACGGAGGCGACCCCGCCAGATTTGACCGAAGGGGGCATTTTACCGGTGGAAACGCCGGAATTGTCTCCCGGACCTGTTGACGCTCGTCCGTTGCAATTGCCAGGAATGGGAGCGTTGTTCATGATTGGGGATGATGCCCGGTCAAAACAGTGGTTGAAGGAAAATTTGGTTGGCCTTCGGAAAAAGCAGGCGGTGGGGTTGCTGGTCAGTGTGCGGGATAAAGCACAACTGGATGAACTGCGTCAGCTTGCAGAGGGATTAGTATTAGCCCCCGCTTCCGGCAGTGATTTGGCCCGGCGGTTGAATTTGCGGCATTACCCAGTGTTGATAACCGATATCGGTTTAACTCAGCAGGTGCGTTGATGTGGCCCCGTCACCCTATACTATCCGAACTGATGTTGCCATACAGTTTCCCGGTGCTTTTGTTGGGATTGTTGTTGGCAATTGTGGTGTTATGGCGGGCTAGATGAGCGATCGTTATGTGATTGAAGCACGGTTACGTCCGGCTGTTGAGTTGAATACCGCTGTTGTTTCGGCGGTTGCCGCCGGTGTCTGTATCGTAGCGCCGTGGGCTGTGGCATTGTCACCATCGGTCAGTGATGTCATGGCGGCAGGTTTTGGCATGTTATCAGGTCTCCGATTCCGGCAGGGGTTACATATACTGAACTACCGGCGCAATATCCGGCGATTGCCCCGTTATGTGATGGCCAGCCACCAGGTACCCGTCAGTCATCAGAGATTGTTTCTGGGGAAAGGGTTTCTTTGGCAACAAAAACATACACAACGATTTCTGGATACCCTGCGCCCGGAAGTCGAACGTTATGTTCAACCTTCCCGGTATTATCAATTAGCGAGGGCATTTGAGCAGCGGTTTGAGTACCCATTGCCCTCTTTATGTCGTCTGACGCAACGTGATTCTCCGTGGAACCCGGTGAGGCCACTGCCGCCAGTAGGAGGCAATCCAGCATTGCATGGCATTGAACCAGATGAAGTCAATGTGTCAATGGATTTGCGTGAGCGGGTCGGGCACATGTTGGTCCTCGGTACAACCCGTGTTGGTAAGACCCGGCTGGCAGAGTTACTCATCACGCAGGATATCCGGCGGGGTAATATCACGATTGTGTTTGATCCGAAAGGGGATGCAGACCTGCTCAAACGCATGTGGGCGGAAGCGCATCGTGTCGGGCGGGAAGATGAGTTCCATGTGTTTCATCTGGGCTGGCCGGATATTAGTGCTCGCTACAATGCTGTTGGGCGTTTTGGTCGGGTTTCAGAAGTCGCTTCTCGTATAGCAGGACAATTGAGTGGGGCGGGTAACAGTGCCGCTTTTCGTGAGTTTGCCTGGCGTTTTGTCAATATCGTTACTCGTGCTTTGGTGGCTCTGGGGCAGCGACCAGATTACACCCTGATATTACGTTATGTCACCAATATTGGCGAACTGTATGAAACTTATGCTGAAAAAATTATCAGGCAATGCCTGCCTGTGTTATGGGAGCAGGTAGAGAAAAGTCTGGGTCTGCTGACGGAAGACGATTTGCCACGCAATATGCAGGGGCAGACGAATGCAGTGAAAATCTGGGCGATTGAAATGGCACTAAGCTCAGAAGCGGGGAAAAAACTCTACGATCCGATACTGGACGGGTTGCGCAGTGCGGTTCGTTATGATCGCACCTATTTTGACAAAATTGTGGCGTCCCTGTTGCCATTATTGGAAAAGCTGACCACGGGGAAAATAGCTGCTCTGTTGGCTCCAGATTACACGGATATGAATGATCCGCGTCCCATCTTTGACTGGCAACAGGTCATACGTAAGAAAGGTATTGTCTATGTAGGACTGGATGCTTTGTCGGATGCAGAAGTCGCTTCGGCAGTGGGTAATTCCATGTTCGCGGACTTAGTTTCTGTTGCGGGTCACATTTACAAATTTGGTCTGGATGACGGTTTACCAGAAGGTAAAACGAGAAAACTCCCCATTAGCTTACATTGTGATGAATTCAATGAGCTGATGGGCGATGAATTTATCCCGCTGATTAACAAGGGTGGTGGTGCCGGGATAGAGGTAACCGCTTACACCCAGACTTTGTCTGATATTGAAGCACGTATTGGCAGCAGTGCTAAAGCGGCGCAGGTAACAGGAAATTTTAATACTCTGGTTATGCTGCGGGTCAGGGAAAATAACACCGCCGAGCTGCTAACCCGTCAATTGCCAGAGGTGGAAGTGTACACTAAAACTTTGGTCTCCGGGATTACCGATATTTCCAGTCCAGAGCAGGGCGGTCATTTTACCTCTAATACTCAGGATCGGGTTAGCACGATCAGAACGCCGTTAATTACGCCTGCCGAAGTGATTAACTTGCCGAAAGGTCAGGCATTTGCTCTGCTTGAAGGCTGTCTCTTGATCAGATCTCCAAATCAACTGATTTAGCCAGCAAATAGCCGTCTATCAGGGTTTGCAGCCGAAACCAGCCTTCCCAAAGTCGTTCCCATCCGACTCGACCCGTGCGTTTGGAATCGTACCAGCCGGCCAGTTTTCCCAGATTGATGAAGGCCCAATGCAAACTCGGGGCTTTTTTCGGCACACGGCGTTTTTCTTGTTTTGACCACAGTAATTTCCACGCCAGGGGGCTTAATACTGTCTCACAGCTCTCTTTCTCTGCCTCTTCTTTGTTCAGACCCATAAAACGCAGCTGGTGTATTCGTACCGCAATAAAGGCCAGCAGCACTATCATGCGCTCCAGATTATCTTTGCTTTGCATACGCAGCGCTTCTACCTGCGTGCCGCCCGTTTTCCACGCTTTGTGAAATTCTTCTATCAGCCAGCGGCGCTCGTAATAACTGAATATTTTATGGGCGTCTTCCTGACTGTTGACGGGTTCGGAGGTCAGAAGATGCCAGCAAAGCCCATCCTCCGGACCTTTTTCGTAGCAACCGACATAAAATATCCGCACCGCCTCACCGCTTTTTCCTTCGGGGATTTTCAACGTCACTTCGGCATAACTGATATCACAATGCGCGACACGCGCCTGACGCCCGCCTTTCTGTCTGACCTGAACTAATCGTTCTCCAGCACTCTGTAACCGGCTAATAAAGTCATAAAGTTTATCCTGACTTTCCTCTATACGCCGGTTTTGCATCGAACGGATGACGAAACGTTGTTTTTGGCTCGTTTTATAACGCAGATATTCGATGATATCGGCTTCACGGTCACAGACAGAAATCACGTTGGCCATCTGCTCCCCTAACCGGCTGTCGACGGCTTGTGAGGCCCGTTCCCACTTATAACTCTCTTTCCCTTCATAAGGGCGTGTATCGCGTTGTCGGCTTTTGCCATAATCACTGACATCTCGACACCAGCGCTGTTGCTCTATCAACCCCACGACCTGTTGTTCTTCAGGCGCAAATAACAACACCGAGTGTGCCTGCATGCCCCGGGATTTTTCCTTTGAGGTGGTATAGCCGAGTTCATCGGCGACCGACGCATGGGAAAATGACAGGGTTGTCGTGTCTTCCAGCGCTAACAGGCAATGATAACGTTGAGCGTGAGCGACGGTGGCGGTAAATCCGGCTTCGGCGATGGCCTGAGGCGCAATGGCGGAATTTCGGGTCAGTCGGTAGGCCGCTTCAACATCGGCAGGAGAGTCAAGAGATTGCACGAGCGATTGTCCTATATGGTTAGCCAACGAACAGGCCACTTTCACCAGGCGGTTGGTACGGCGTTTATCACCTAATTCCGCATGTTGAAACGTGTCATTTGCCCATTGTTCGGCGCTGGTTGAAAACATAAAGATTACCTCAAGTCGTGTTTTTTATTGAGATCAATCTATGAGGGAAAAGTTCAATAACGCGGGGGCGGGTTAAAATATTTGTGTAGGAAAGACAGGCTTGAAGGGGGGCGGTTATGGAAGATCCGCATGCCGTTGCCAGCAGCCGATGATGATGACCTGATGCCGATAAGTCTGCAAAAAATCGCTGATGATATGCGTAAACATTACCGTACCAGTGAATCCTGGTGGTCTGCGGGATCAATGCCAAGTGACAGTCAGATTGATTTCAATGTGATGTTAAATCCAGCGTTGCTGACGCCTGATGGGGAAGCTGACGATGACGCAACAGAACACTAAATCGCAGCAGATGCCAGCGAAAAAATCAGGTCCGTTAAAAACGGTCCTGTGGGATATGCCATGGATGCTTATTGGCTTCCTGCTGGTATCGTTGTTTTTTAGTTTGGTGATTGAATACCTTGGGATAGCCTTTTTCTGGCCGGAACAGGGAGAGAGACACAGCCAGCAAGTGATGATCACGGAAAGCGGTTGGTTGTCTAAAGAATTTACCCGCAGCTTACTGTTATCAGAGCCCGCTACTACGCTCAGTATCGGGTTAAAATGGAGTTATCAGTGGGTGTTTGTAGACAGTGGTGCACTGGACTGGATTAACCAACAGCATACAGTACAAGCTCGGAGCCACTATGAGATGGTGAGAGAGTTGAGCGATTGGAGTGTATTACTGGCGGAAAGTTTGCGGAAGTACTTGCTGGCAACGGTATATGTGACCGTAACCTTTATTATCCGGCTCACTATTCTGGTGTTGTCTTTGCCATTGTTTGTGATGGTTATAGGCGTTGCTGTCGTTGAAGGACTAAACCGACGTGACCTGCGGCGTTATGGTGCCGCTTATGAGTCGAGTTTTGTTTATCATCATGCCAAACGGTTTGTGAAACCGGCGTTTTGTGTACCCTGTCTGTTATATCTCTCCTGGCCATCGGCTGTGTATCCCAATTTATTATTGTTACCCGCAGCTATCCTATTAGGGGTCGCTATTACCGTGATGATGAGTACTTTTAAGAAATATCTTTGAGATAAAAGCAGTATGATGTGGATTGGTTGGTAAAACGTCTCAAGTACCTCTTTAATAATAGTAAGAATGATTTTATGCTTTTATGTCGCTGAGAGAGATGGCCTCCAATATGAGGCCAACGGTTATAACATTTCCTTAGCAGTACATTGGTTACTCTTCATAATGACACGGAAGATGGATACAGTAACCAAATTGAGGGGAAATCCCTTTCATTTGCTAGGGGTGTTTTCATCATTATGGCTGAGTTCTGCTTCCAATTCCTCAATGCTTGGCAAGCTGGATTTTAAGTCCTCTGGCAATGTACGGGTTAACTCATAATCCGAAACGCCAATTGGTTTTTGAATACCGCGCAAGGCATATTCGGCCAGTATCCGGTCTTTGGTCTGGCACAAAATCAAACCTATGGTGGGCTGATCAGTGGAATGCCGTAGCTTTTCATCGACCACAGAGCAATAGAAATTCATCTTACCGGCATGTTCAGGCTTGAACTCTCCTCGTTTCAGCTCGATCACAACGAAAGCCCTCAAAGTCAGATGATAAAAAAGCAGGTCAAGGTAATAATCTTGTTCGCTTACGGTAATTCGATATTGTCGCCCCACAAAAGCAAATCCCTCGCCGAGTTCAAGTAGGAATTTTTCAAGGTGTTTGAGAAGCTCCGTTTCCAGCTCACGTTCTTTGAAGGGTTCCGATAGGGTGAGGAAATCGAAAACATAGGGATCCTTCAGGGTCTGCTGTACCAGCTCCGATTGAGATACGGGTAACCGGTTCTTGAAGTTGCTGACAACCGAGCCCTGCCGGGCATAGGCATTGCTTTTGATCATATGAAGCAGGGAGTCTCGGCTCCATCCCTGTATCTGAGTCTGTTCTGCATACCAGAATCGCTCGGTTTGATCCTTTATCCTCTCGATCAGCAGAATGTTGTGACCCCACGGCAATTGTGCCACAGGCTGTGGCACAATTGTCGACACGGGCTTTCCGGAACCTTGTTGCTCCATTCGTGGCAAGGCGTACTCCCGGTAGAAACGTAACATGCGCTTCAGGTTCCTTTCTGAGAAGCCTTTGACCTCTGGCAATTCATTAACAATATCCCGTGCCAGCTTCGGGATGATCCCCGCTCCCCACCCCTGTTGCTCCTGACGCTCATGGAGCATGTGACCGATGTCCCAGTACATCTGGATTAGTTCAGCATTGACGGACTGAGCGGCTCTGAACTGACCCCCACGGATCCGTTCCTTTACATCGGTGAGTAACGAAGTGTAAATCTGTAGTTCTGATGTCATGATTATCTTGTTTCTTTCAGTATCTTGTAGACGGTGAAGCGGTTAATATCCAGTTGCCTGGCAATCTCAGAAGCCCCAAATCCCTCATCTTTCATTATCAAAACCTGTTGTCGGTTTATAGACGGAACCTGACGCCCTTGGCTTCGATTCGCCCTTCGTTGGTTTGTTCCAGTCTCCGTTGCCGTTCGGTCTGAGCCACTGTTGACCGGATAGTGCTCCTGTCGTCCAAGAACCAGACGGTTACATTCATCTCAAGCAGGTAATAGTTGTGTTCAGTAGTGATATGAGAAAATATCAATTATCAACCCGCTTATTTTAAGTGAGCCAGGATGTTTATAGCTCTGTTTCAACCTTAAATTCAAGTATCCAAAATTTTTAAAATCAGATAAACAATTATTCACTGTAATCGTTACCCTTTTTCGTCACTCTGTTGATGTATATATCTACGCAGATTTAGGGTAATGCTATGGTTTATTTCCGTTTATTTTCCCATAGTCTTTTTGTCCTGACGATACTAATGAGTTGGCCTGTGCTGGCTGGGGAAAAAGATGAGCTGGCCACCACACTCAAACAGCTTGATCAGGTGCAGGCCAGTTTGGAACGTGCCCGGGTTTTGGCCATTCAGGAGGGTCAGGCAGACCGTTTTTATTTTGATTATCTACGTGCTAACCGGGACCTCAATATTGTCCGTGAAGGCATTAACCGCTATCTGACCCCCTCCCGTGCCCAGCCCGGGATTTCTGCGGCTGCGCTGGATGTGACCGGTCAGTATCGTCAGGAGCGAATACGGTGAACGAGGTTCAACGCAATGCATTCAGGGCGGCTTCCGGCAATCTCGATCCTCATGTGATGCAATTTCTCTGTATCGGTTTACTGATAGCGGTGCTATTTCTCTGGGCCGCATGGGGAATGGTAGACGTCTGGCAGGGCTGGGCCAATGAAAAGGTCCGTGAAGCGGCGATGAACCGTTTTGTCATTCGTGTGGCGTTGTTGCTGGTGATGGCTATCTGGATGTTTGCCAGCTAATCGGTTTTTTAACCTGTAATGGAAAAAAGGGAAAAGGAAATGGATCTGTTAAACCGGGGATGTCAGTCACTGTTCCGCCTGTTTGCCCGTATCAATACCTGTGCAGTGTCACTCAGTGTGCTGGCTTATCTGGTTTGTCAACCCGTGACAGCGGCATTGCCAACGGTTGAACCGCCTTCCAGCGGGAGTGGCGGTGGTATTTTTAATACCGTCAAAGGTTACTTGCAGGACGGCATCGTGATAGGCGGGCTGGTCGTTGCCGCGATCGCGTTTATCAATGTGGCGACCGCGGCAATCCATACTTTTTCTGAAGTTCGCAGTGACAGAGCCTCCTGGACTAAATTTGGCGCGATTGTGGTGGTTGGCGTGGTGCTGTTAGTGGCGGTTATCTGGCTGCTGGGAAAATCGACGTCCATTCTCTTTTAACCCCAGGAAAGCGTCAGTATGGTTCAGACTATTCGTTTTTTACCTGACCGTCTTAACGCCGAACCTGTCGTGTTCCGGGGATTTACTACCCCAGAACTGGGCTGGACGGCATTAACGGGATTGATAGCTGGCGCGGTCATTGGCTTGTTACTGGCATCGGTAACGGGGTGGGTGATGATACCGACGGCGGCACTGATTGCGCCGTTGTTATTGATTGCCTTTGGCGGCAAATACCTGGCCCGGATGAAACGCGGTAAACCGGCGCATTATCTCTATCGACGGCTGGAGGTTAAAAAGCGGTGCTGGGGTCTGGGTGACCCGTTACTGATTATCACCTCACAACGCTGGTCATTGCGCCGCCGTCACCGGGTAATGACCCGAATGGGGCGGTTATGAGCCGTTTTCGTCATGCAATTCAAGATCGGGACCAGCATATCCTGACGTTACGTGCGGCCTGTGGTGTGCTGGTTTTGTTGTTGTTACTGAGTCTGAGTGGCTGGCTGATGGCACCGAGAGCGTTAACCATTTATACGCCGCCGGATGTCCGCAGTGGCAGTACCCGCCCGTGGTGGCAAGTGCCTGTCTCCCAGGTCTATGCCTTTGGCTTTTATATTTTTCAGCAACTGAATGCCTGGCCGAAAGACGGGGAAGTCGATTATCCAGCGAAAATAGCGGCGCTTTCTCCTTATCTGACCCCCTCCTGTCAGGTATTTCTGGAACAGGATGCTCAAAACCGGTCGCAAGTGGGTGAGCTAAAAGATCGCGTGCGGGTGGTGTATGAAATTCCGGAACGGGGCTTTCGTGACAGCAATGTGATGGTAAAAGACCGGGATAACTGGGTTATTCGGTTAGATTTAGTGGCCGATGAATATTTTCACGCTGAGCCGGTCAAACGGGCACTGGTACGTTACCCGCTTAAAGTCACCCGTTGGGAAGGGGATGCAGAGCGTAACCCGTTTGGCCTGGCACTGGATTGTTATGACAGCACACCGCAACGGCTGGAAGCAGCATCGCAGCCGGCACCGGCGAAAAAGGGGATATTCCAGTGAACAAACAGGTACTCGTCGAGTTATTGGCATTGACCGCATTATTATTCGCCGGGCTGGTGATGGTTTCACCCGTTGAGGCCGTGGAGTTGATGAAGTGGGAGCGTATCCCGCTGCCGGTTGCCTTGCATGTTGGGCAGGAGCGGGTGGTTTTTGTAGATAAAAATGTCCGAGTCGGTTTTCCGGGTGCGCTGGATGGCAAATTGCGGATACAAAGCACCGGTGGTGCAGTGTATCTGTATCCGAGTGAAACGTTTACCCAGACCCGACTGCAACTTCAGGATGTGGAAAGTGGGGAAGTGATTTTACTGGATGTGACAGCTACAAATGGAAAAGATCCCCTTGAGCCGGTTCGGGTGGTGTACCACGGGGACGTGATTACGTTGACGGATGACCATCAGATTCATCATGGTGCCAAAGGGGATAACACGTCAGCAACGTCTCCCTCTCTTGCCGGTGAACGTCAGGCCGCCCGGCGTCAAAAACCGTCCTATACGGCTCCGCTGCCGGTGGTCCTGACCCGTTATGCTGCGCAGAGTCTGTATGCGCCGTTGCGTACAGTAGAAGCTGTTCCCGGCATTCACCCGGTATCATTGGCATTGTCGCCCCGATTGACCACATTGTATCCCTCTGCGCCGGTAATAGTTTCCCCGTTAGGGGGCTGGGGGGTGGATAACCTCACTGTGGTGGCGCTGAAAGTGCGTAATACCCACCGTGAGAACGTAGTGCTTGATCCACGCAGGTTGCAGGGGCAATTCATAGCAGCGACCTTTCAGCATCGTTGGTTGGGGCCGTCGGGTACGCCGGAAGACACGACTACCGTCTATTTGGTGGTGAAAGGTCGGCCTGACCGTGCCTTTCTGCCTGAACCGGTGAGGTCAAAAACGCCTATGAAGCGACAAGGAAATCCCCATGCAAATTAAGTCAAATGGTCTGGTGAAGTGGGTCGTGCCTGCTTTTGTTATTGCGGGGCTGGTCGTGGGGATCAAGAGTTGTCGGCAATCAGAGACGCCTGTCAGCCAGACAGTGAGTCATCAGGCTTTGGCGGAACTGTCTTCCGGGGAGCTGCGGGCATTGGGGATTGAGGGGGATACCCCGGAAGACACGTTGCGCACCTTGATTGGAGCTTTGCGCAGTATCCGTGTTCAGCAGGCGGCGCTGGAAAAACAAAACGCACAATTACTGGCGGACAATGAGAAATGGCGAAACGGCAGTCAGAGCATGACTGACCAGATTAACCGGGTGGTAGCGGGTACCCGTGAGGAAACAGAAAAGCAACAGCAGCTATTGAAAGCGGAGCAGCAAACGCTGTTCAGCCGACTTGACCAGTTGACCCGTCAGTTAGGCAATAAGGGCATGAATATAAACAACTCTCTGGTTGAGCGTGATATTCCGCTGGGATTAGGGTTGGACAATACCGGCCAAAATACGACCTCTGGCGGGGACCGGTTGGTCTGGATTACCCCACAGGATACGTTACCGGTTGATTCACAGGTTGCAATGAGCGGTCAGCCAGCGTCCCCCCGTTTTCCCGTGTCATTTCTGGAGGACAATGCATTGAGCCGTCAGAAAGTGGAATATGACGGTATAACTAAAAATCAGCGAGCCATTACCGAGGATCATACAAACGAGATTATCCGGCCCGTTTATACCCTGCCCGAGAATACGACGCTGGTCGGCAGCCAGGCGATGACTGCATTATTAGGCCGGGTGCCAGTAAATGACAAAGTCACTGACCCGTATCCTTTTAAGGTACTGATTGGTAAAGATAACCTGACTGCCAACGGCATTGAATTGCCGGATGTCGAAGGGGCGATTGTTTCTGGTATGGCTACCGGTGACTGGACCTTGTCTTGCGTGCGCGGCAATGTCACATCTTTAACTTTTGTCTTTGCAGACGGTACCGTCAGAACTGTGCCGAAATCGGATAATCGCACCAATGGCAGCCATCACGTTCAGGATAATAGCAGCGGTGGTATCGGCTGGCTATCTGACAACAACGGTATTCCGTGTATCAGCGGTGAACGTAAATCCAATGCATCCAGTTATTTACCAACCTTATTTGCTCTTTCTGGTGGCACAGCTGCGGGCGATGTGTTGTCACAGAGTCAGCTTACCACCCAGACTAACGGTTATGGCGGTGCGACGTCATCACTGACCGGGGATGCCGGTAAAGCGGTTTTGGGGCAAGCCGCTGCCGGAGGATTTAAGGCCGTATCCGAATGGGTCAAAGCTCGTTATGGCCAAACTTTTGATGCCGTTTACGTACCGCCGGGTGCCAGAGTAGCCGTGCACATTACCCAGCAAATACCGATTGATTATGAAGAGCGGGGACGCAGGGTGAAATATAACTTAGGTCTTGGACAGGAGGTCCGTGATGGTCTGGACTGAGAAAACGAGCATGAATAAAGCGCGAAAAATAGTGATGTTGGTGGTGATAACGATCCTGACCGGTTGCAGCACGTCTAAAGAAGAGATGCTTCCGCCGGGAGACAGCACAATGCTAGCTCTGTGGCAGGGAAAAGCCTCGTCGTCACAGACTACAATGAAGGTCCGTAAAACACTGCGCCGGGAGCTGAGCGAACGGGAACAGCAGGCTACTCTGAATTACACTGAAAGTTATAGCCGTACACAGGAAAATGAAATCAGTCAGACTTTCCCTCGGTTGCCCAATCCAGACATGGTGATGTACCTCTTTCCTCATTTAGTTGCGGGAAACACGCCAGTACCGGGATACAGCACGGTGTTTTCGTTCTACAACCAGGTGCAATATGCTTTGCTGGGTGAACGGACGGAGGCATTGTGATGTGGTCGCTGTTGAATAAAGTCCGCTTGCGTAAATGGGATAATCTATCGGAAGTTTTGGGTGAAACTGAGGTCATACTACCGTCGTCTTCTACCGTTGTTGGGCGTGAACCTTTGAGGCGTCCCGGCAAAATGACCAGCACGGATGAAGCTGCGTTGTATGACACTTGGCCGTCTATCATTGATTACCTGCCTTGGGTCGAATATTTGGACGATGAGAAGTGTTTGTTGCTGGATGATGGTCTTTCAGTCGGCGCTATTTATGCTGTTTCCCCGGTATCGACAGAAGGACGCACTACTGCCCGTCTGGAAGATATTCGTGACCAGGTAGAAGATGCGTTGCAAGACAGTCTGGAAGACGATGACGTATCTCCCTGGGTAGTGCAGTTTTTTTGTCAGGATGAGGATGATCCCGCGTTATATCTGACACAACTTCGTCAGTATATTAAACCTTGGGCGCAGGGTTCAGCCTTCACTGAAGCTTGGTTGGCTGAAACCGAACGTCATCTGAAGGGGATAGCCCGACCAGAAGGGCTGTTTAACGATTCATTGGTGACTGGTCAGTCCTGGCGGGGACAGCAACGTCGTACCCGGATGGTCATTTATCGTTGGGCCCCTGTCGGACAGAAAGAAAGCTTGCTACCCATTGTGTTGCTTAATCAGGTGTGTGACCGACTGACAGCTTCGCTGGCTAGTACAGGTATTTTGTGCCAACGACAAAATGGTGAACAGGTTCATCACTGGTTACTGCGATTATTCAATCCTGATCCAGATTGGATAGACAAAGCGACGTTGTATCAGGCAGCTAGTTATGCTACCCCACAGGCTGGTGAGAGGAAGCCAGATAATGATTTCACGGAAACCTTGTGGTTTACCCCGCCACGTTCTGACGTGAAAAACGGTGTATGGTGGTTTGATAATATTGCTCACCGAGCGGTACCGGTTGAACGGCTGCGTCGTCCACCAGAGCCGGGAACGCTGACCGGTGAAATGGTCAGAGGGGAGAATATCAATGCACTGATGGACTTATTACCCTCAGGAACTATTGTTTCGCTGACTGTGGTCGCACAAGCACAAGACACGCTAGAACAGGATTTCGACCGGTTGTCAAAAAATGCCGTGGGAGAAAATACTGAATCAGGGAGAGTACGTTCAGACGTAAAAGAAGCTAAGGCACATCTGGGGCTGAGACATAAACTGTGCCGTTCTGCACTGACCTTTCTGTTACAGGGGGCTGATGTTGACGATTTGAACCGTCGGCATCAGCAACTGGCCGCAACCCTGTTGGTATCGGGGTTGCAGCCGGTCAAACCCGAATGCGACGTCGCGCCGTTAAACGGTTATCTGCGTGCCTTACCGATGTGTTTTAACCCGCAACGAGACAAACATCACTGGTATACCCGGTTGACTTGGATGCAGCATGTGGCTGGGTTGTTGCCGGTGACAGGGCGGGCGACCGGCACAGGCAACCCGGGTCTTAGCTTTTTTAACCGGGGCGGTGATGTGCTGACATTTGATCCGCAAAATAAACATGACCGTACCCAGAATGCGCATCTGTTGCTGTTCGGGCCGACCGGTGCGGGGAAGTCGGCTACGCTCTGTGCGAGTTTATCGCAGTTGATGGCGGTGCACTGTCCCCGATTATTTGTGGCGGAAGCGGGCAACAGTTTTGGGCTGTTTGCCGATTACTGTCAACGCCTGGGGCTGAGTGTCAACAAAATCAGCATTAAACCAGGTTGTGGTGTCAGTCTGGCGCTGTTTGCCGATGCCCACCAATTGCTTCAAGTGGCATCTTCTCAGTTGGATTTGGCGGGTGAAAGGTCGGCAGAGGAAACCGCAGATGACGAGGCCGATGAGCAGCGCGATATCCTGGGAGAAATAGAACTTGCGGCGCGCATGATGATCACCGGTGGGGAGAAGAAAGAGGAAGAACGTCTGACGCGGGCGGATCGGGGCATGATACGTGAAGCCATCATGATAGCGGCGAGAGCCAGCTTTGATGACGGCCGACAGATGATTGCGGAAGATTTGCAAAATGCATTGTCTGTGATTGCCCGGGACAGCCGGCGGGATGAACAGGGGAGAGCATTGTGTACCGAACAGCGTCGGGCCCGTGCTGAAGAGATGGCGGGGGCGATGTCAATGTTCACCAGTGGTTTTGAGGGGGAATTGTTTAATCGTCCGGGAACACCTTGGCCAGAAGCCGATGTAACGCTAATTGATCTCGGTACGCTGGCGCGTGAAGGATATAGTGCGCAGATGGCCTTGGCGATGGTGTCTCTGGTCAATACCATCAACAATATGGCGGAACGTGATCAATTTGATGTAAGGGAAATTAATTTTGTTGTGGATGAGGCGCATGTTCTGACCACTAATCCGTTATTGTCACCTTATATGACCAAAGTGGTCAAGATGTGGCGAAAATTAGGGGCCTGGTTGTGGCTGGCTACTCAGAATTTGGCGGACTATCCGGATACGGCTGAGAAAATGCTCAATATGGCGGAGTGGTGGTTGTGTTTGACAATGCCGCCGGATGAAGTCGAACAGATAGCGCGTTTTAAAAAGCTGTCTGAAGAACAAAAATCGGTGTTGCTATCAGCCAGCAAACTCCCGGGTTGTTACACCGAAGGCGTGGTGTTGTCGAAAAAAGTGGAGGCGTTATTTCGGGTGGTGCCGCCCAGTGTGTATCTGGCGCTGGGCATGACGGAGAAAGAGGAAAAGGCAGAGCGCAGGGCGATTATGAAAACGCTTCATTGCAGCGAATTAGATGCTGCCTTTGTTGTGGCGCGAAGGCTGGACCGTGCCCGTGGTCTGATATCTGGGGAAGTGGCGGATGGGCGTGATGAGGATCTCTTATCCATGCAGGAGTGCAGGCTATGAATATCAGGGTATTCTGGGCGCTTTTCCCGTTGTTAATACCGGTATCCGTGTTTGCCAGCACAGTGATATATACCGACACAAGCCATCCACCGCTCAATGCTGATCAAAACGTGCAAGTTGTGTACCTAGATAAGCCAGAGCAGTTGCAATCACAGTTATTCAGTAAGCTGTCTGCTGATCCTCAACAGGCAGTCAAACAGGCCCGTCAGATTTTGCAGTCTCCATCGTGGCATCAACAGGAGCGATATATCAGTCAGGCTTATCAGGGGTTACTGAATGCTTGGACTCTGGGCCTTAAGAAGTTCCCGGCAGTGGTTTTTGATGATGATTATGTTGTGTATGGTACGACAGACGTTAGACAGGCCCGGTTACTTTGGGATACCTATCAGCAGGAAAACCAGCCATGAAGTCTCTAGATTTACCGTCATTAACATGGCATTCCCGGCTGAAAAAGTTCGGTATGGTCCTGATACTAACGGTTGTTTTGGCGCCAGTGGCCGTTGCTAGTGTGAATACGGCTCAGATTGTGTCCAGTGCCGCGTCGGTATCGTGCATCAGTTGGCGGATAAAAGGTCTCTGTTACTGGCTGCTGTGTTCTCCCTGGGGGTGTAAAGTGCGTACCTCGATAAAAGTTGCGCATTTTATTCCTCAGGCCGTGGTCTCCGTCTATAACGCGCCTGGCGGTAATCCCTGGAGAGAAATGTCTCTGGTCAGCCAGACTGTTGACGGCGTGGAAAATGCCGTAACGAGAGCACTTTCCGGGATAGCCGTGGGGGGCGGTAATCATCAGCTGAAAATCCCAGGCAACCGAAAAAACAATCTGCATTTTAAATATGCCGATGCGATTGGGCATCCGGCAACTGCCATGATGGGCGGAAAAATTTCGGGGTATGCGTGTAAAAGTGCCGCCACGCCTTTTATGCCTTACTTTTTGAGTACGCTGGACAGCCTGGTTTGGCGGACCGGTGTGCCAGAGTCGTTTTATCCCGAAGCGCTTATTCCAGGCAAACGTGAACTGGGTAATTCGTTTCGGGGCAATATGTGGGGCAATGTTTATCCGCGAAGCGGGTTTGTGACACAACAGGATGATAATAAAGCGGCTGCGGTGGTAGCGCAACGGGTAGCAGACATTATCACCCGTACTGGACAGGGGCATGTTTATCAATCCTTGCAAGGGAACCACAAACAGGGTTACTGGCCACCGGGCGAAGTCGTTGAGAATACGGTTAACCAAAATCATCAATGGCAACGTATAGCGCCGAAAATGAGCACCTCTTGTGCTGTTTTTCCGGATAACAGCGGGGAAGCGGCCAAGGACGGGAATTATGTCTTTGCATTGTGGCAACCCTACAGTTGTTGTCAGCGGCGTGGACAGACTTTTCTTTACAGTACCGATTTTTGAGACTGGGATCATGGGATGAGACAACGATTATTTTTGCCTGTATTGATAGCACTGGCGTTTATGACTGTTCCTGTTGTTCGGGCGGCAGGTTTTGCCATTGCGGACAGCCCGATAGGTTACGGGAAAAGCCTGAATGGGGCGGTATCGGATAAGTTGTTTTACAACATAGGTGGCGGATCAGTGATATCGCAGCCGGCGACCCGCAGTCATCTGCAACATCTGGGCGGATTAAACCTCGGTTGGAGCAGTGACCTGATGTGCGGTAACTTTGATTTGAAAACGACGGTAGGGAATCAGCTTAATGGCCTGACTTCGGGGTTTAAAAACCTGATGGGGGAAGTGATACAAGGGGCTACTGGGGCCGTAGCTAGTTTACCCGCAATGGTTATCCAGCGTGCTAATCCGGGATTATATGAAATGCTGACCAACGGGGTGTTACAGGCAGGTATTGCGTTCGACAAATCACAACTGAGTTGCCAGAACATGTCACAGCGTATGATGGATTTCTCGGATAGCAGTAAATGGACTAAAGCGGCGTTGATGGAGGAATATAAAACGTTGGTGAATACCGGTAATGGTGATGCGGTTGGCACGACACAAAAAATGGAGGTTGCGGACGGTACACAAGGTTCAAATTGGATTGGGGGTGAAAAACGGGGAGGAAAAGGGCAGAAAGCGATTCAGCCCATCCGGGATCTGGCAAAAGCCGGCTTCAATATGATGAACAACCTGCCGGCGAATAGCCATGCCAATGTCAACCGCACACAATGTAATGGCGCTGC
This sequence comes from Photorhabdus laumondii subsp. laumondii, assembly GCF_003343245.1. NCBI lineage: Bacteria > Pseudomonadati > Pseudomonadota > Gammaproteobacteria > Enterobacterales > Morganellaceae > Photorhabdus > Photorhabdus laumondii. Next base: position 1,261,709 of record NZ_CP024901.1, read on the forward strand.
TTGCCAGAAATTCAAGAACAGTGAAGAAGCCGCAGACGCGGTCGTCAAGGTGTTAGGTGATCGTTCGGTTCGTACCTGTACTGACAGTCGTCAGTGTACCAGTGGGGATACCAAAGACCAGCCGGGTGCAAGTGTCGCTGGGACGGGGTTTGCACCGATGCTGGAAGAGGCTACCAGGACCAACATTGAGCAATTGATGAAACTGGTCAGCGGGGAAAATGCGCCTACCATAGTCAATCTGGCAAAACTCAAAACAGGTAGCTTGATGGTGACTCGCGGGGTTATCCAGGCTCTGAAACGTGATCCGGACAGTGGGGCTTTGGTGAGTCGGTTGGCCAGTGAGTTGGCGATGGCCGACACCGTTGAGACTGCGCTCACTATGCGACGAATGTTGATGACCGGCCAGGCAGAACCGAATGCCGCCGCTCAGGCGCAGGCGATGGCAGAGAGTGATCGTCGCATTGCGACACTGGACAGAGAAATTACTGCCCTGAAGAATGAAATGGAGTTGCGCCGGGCGATTGCACAAAATACCGCCCTGACCACGCTTGAGCGCGAACAAAATCGAGTTGAAATGAATCTGCAACGGCAATCCACCGATAATACCGACAGTCGTATTCACACCTTGTCCGTGCCGCCGAAAGGGCGTGAAGGGCAATAATGATGTCTGAGCAAAGTAAAATCCGGGTACCTACTGGCACTAAACAGAGGTTGATAATGGGACTGAAACGGCATTTCAGGCGGGGGTTAATCGTCACGTTGATGATGGGGGGCATGTTACTTGTTGCCGCAGTTGGCTTGGCGTATCCGTCTCAGTTCAATGCCTTACAACATTGGATGTACACGACCCGTTACGGCTGGCTGGCTTGGCGATTGGCCATGTACAGTGTTATTGCCTGTTTCATGTGGCAGCTTTGGCGATCCCCATTGCCGTTAACACAGAAAGCGGCTCTGAAACGGATTGCACTCATTTCGCTGGGATTTGTGGGGTTTTGTGAGTATGCCATGTTCTTCGTCTCCGGAGATCAGTCATGACAACTTACAGCTATCTGGAATATTTTCTGACCCTGCTGGGCTGGATAGTGAATAACGGCTTGTGGAATGTGCTGCTGGCCACCGGGTTATTTGTGCTGCCGTTGACATTCAAAATGATAGGTATCTGGCTGAAAGTCCGGGAAGAAGGGGAGGATGAAGGGAATAAGGGCATGCTCTCAGTAACCCGGATTGAAAACACTTTGTATGGCGCTTTTCTGGTCATGATTGCTTGCTGTGTGCCGTTGGTCAATGTGAGTCTGAGTACCATTACGTATGATGACTCGCGGGCAAAAAGTTGTGGTACTTGGACACCGAAACCGGCTGAAACGGGTTATGCGTCCGTGATATCGTCGCTTGACGGTAAAACGGCGGCGGCTCCGGTTTGGTGGATACTGGTTCATCAGATTTCCAAAGGGGTCACTCAGGCTGCAATAGCTTCTCTTCCCTGCAGTCCCGACTTGAGGCAACTGCGTTTTGAGGTCCAGCATACGCGGATTAATAATCCGGCACTGGCTCAGATATTACAGGATTTCACCCATGGCTGTTATGCGCTGGCATTGTATCAGTGGAAACGCCGGGACGAGGGAAGAACCCTGGATGAAGTGGTATTACGGGATATTGAATGGTTAGGGTCAAAAACGTTTCTGAATAGTGCGGGTTATTATGATGTACTTCAGTCAAAAACGCCTCGTTCGGATTTTCCCTGGAAACCGCACCGTGATGATGGTTTTGCTAATACGGGACAGGGGGGATATCCGACCTGCAAAGAATGGTGGTCAGACAGTCAAGTAGGATTGGAAAAACGGATCATGGCGCAGGTTGAACCAAGCATGTGGTTTCGGCTATCTGCGGCATTGAAACTGATGGGCAAAGAGACGTCAGAATACAAAGAAGCGGTGATACGGCGTCTGGTGAGCCCGGAAAGCTTGACCGCATCTCAAGGGGGACATGTCTATGCCGGTTACGGCGGTAACGCGGATTTTACCCTGATGAATTCGGTGGGCCGGATAGCCTCATTGGGCGGGGTGTCGTTGGGGAGTCTGGCGGCATTTCCGGCGTTTGATGCAATGCGCCAGGCATTACCAATGGTACAGGCTGTTATACTGATGGCGGTGACTATCATATTGCCCCTGATTATCGTATTTGCTGTCTACGAATATAAAACGGTCGTTACGCTGACTTTTATTGTGTTTGCGCTGAATTTTTTGACCTTCTGGTGGGAATTGGCACGCTGGTTGGACAGCTGGTTACTGGAGGCATTGTATGGTTCGGATACGCACAGCCGCTGGAATATGGCTGGTTTTCAGAATAGCACAGACGATATCATTATGAGTTTTGTGATGGGAGCGATGTTTATTGTGCTGCCGGCATTGTGGATGGGAGCGTTGTCGTGGGCGGGTATCAGAGTTGGTGGTGCATTAGAAAACACAGCGTTGCGACATGGGACTTCTGAAGCTCAATCTAGTGGTGCCAGAATGGGAGAGTCGGTGTCAAACAAAATCATGAAATAGTTTATATGATTATATTAAACAGTGGCATAGATAATTTATTTCACTGTTTTTAATCATCTAGTTTGCTGCCGTTGGAGTAAAAACCATAACCTTCTGAACCATTTCGATACTTAGCTTTTAGAGATTCACTGTAGGTAGTATCTTGCTTGTTATCTTTAGCTAGTGAAAATCCCAGTAGTAGTCCAAAGATCAGCACAATAACTCCTATTGCCATTAGTACTCCTGCCAGCAAAGTGACTACTATACTGCTAACAAGTAAATAAATGGGCATATGTCCCATCCAGCTAGGGAGATTGTATTTGTGGGCTTTGGCAACACAATGTTCATCCCAAGTACGTAAACGCTGGCGTAAATTACGATAAATCCTGGCAGCTTTTGCTCCCCGAATCTGAGCGCGCATTGTACGTTGTATGTCATTATGGTTAGTCATTGGGTAGTCTCTTGTTGAAACAATGTTCAGATAAATAATATGATTATTTTCTGGTTAGGTTAGCTAAAAGTCTGAGCGGCGTCTATGGTGTGAATTGTAAAACGAGTTGTGTGTTATGCACATTTGCACGGCTGATAGAGCTCATTCACCTGACCCCACAAAGGGTCGGGTGAATGAAAGCGGTTGGTGAGCTGGGGAGGCGAACCAATATCAGCGGTGTAACTGTGTATAACGCTTATTAAACGAAAAGTTAGTAGTTGTATTTTTAACCTGTCGATATTTTTAGTTTGCTATTCAGCTTCATGTTTATTATGAGCTTTTGTTAATACGTATAGATTGCTGTAAGATAACAATATTCATTTCTTCGTCTACCTATAATAAGCTAATGCCAACTTTTCATCAGACAGGATTTATTGAGGCTACTGTTGGAGAAATCCAGTATCACCGGTTTGATTTTTCTGTAGAAGATCATGATTTTGTGATGATTTTTTCCGCTGTTGAAATATCTGATGTTGAATACCTCCAGATGCGCTCGGAAGAGGTCGGTTTTTCCATCCCTGAGCGTTGCTATGATGTTAAGTTTGACCGTCTAGAGAATTTTGACAGTGGTGATTTCTACGCACCTCCACCACCAGATGCTATTTTCAGTAAGCTTGGGTATCAGGGCTTGATGAGGTTGGGTAAAGCATTTAGCGAGATTATCGGTCTGCACTATCAATTTTATGATGCTAAGGCATATTTTGCTATGGCGGAAACGCGAAAGCTTAAGAGTTTTTATGACCGAATTTTACAGCAGCCTAATGTTGGTGTACCATATGAAATTATCATCAATTTAGGTGAGATGGGGAGAGGTTATGCAATCAAAACGCCAAGTTTCTGAACTTAAGCAAATGTCCATAAGAGAGCGCAAAATCGAGGGCATGCGCCGTGCCAAAGCTGCTTTCGAGCTGGCTGAGCGTTCTGGTACGTTAACAAAGCGCCCTGTTGTTATTGAGTGCTGATTTCTCTGTTATATCGATAGTGCTCCATCCAATCACTCCCTTTATTGAGTAGTGATAGGTTTTGGGGCCAAGTAATTTAATCTGTTCAGTTGTTTCAGTATCCACATCCACTCTAGCTCTTCTCTTTGTTCCAATATGCCTCGTTTTTAGATTGTATTTAATTTTTGTTTGTTTCTTGACTTACAAGTGTAGTGATACAGCGTAAAATTTCTTTATCTGTTGATTCATCCCCAGCAAGAGCCATTTTGATTGCTTGTTTCAAGCTTGATCTAATATGAAGCTTATCAATGACATCCTTGATATCTTGCTTTTCATGAGCCATTGTTAATAGCCCTTCAATACCTTTACGATGAATTAATTTTATAAGCTTATCTACTTCGCATAGATTTAAGGAGTTAAAAACCAAGTTCCAGGAATGTCGTAACTCAATATCATTATAGTGTGCATCTGGTGTTTCAAATTTGAAATTTTTATCCCCATTAGCAAGCCAATCTAAGCTTACATTTTCCTTATTAGCAACAATTTGCATATATTTTAATGATGGGCTTGTTCCTTTGTTGATGTAGTTATTGAGAGTTGAGTAAGGCAAGCCCCAATCTTTGGCGGCAGTCCTAATGTTTCTTTGCCCTACAAGTTGTAATAACCTACTGATAAAACCTTCTTTTTCTTCATCACTAAAAGAAGCGTCTGATGCTTTTTTGTTTTTCATTTTCTCAATTTTCATTCAATTGGTTGATTTTTAATAAAAATTATTCCCTAAAGATAATATTTTTAAATCAGGGAATTTTTGGTCCTAATTTGCTTTACAATTTTCAAATTTGGATCAATACTTGTGTTCCAGCGAATAATTTCCCAAAGATTATTTGCACTGACAATTGGTTAGAGTAATTGAAATATAGATTGAAGTAAAACGTACTACTAACAGAGTTTAAAGCAAAGAATGTTACTCGTCGTTTTACAGTATTATTAGATAGTTATACCCGATTGGAGAATTATTGTGGAGAAAAAAGATTGGCACCCAGCAGATATTATCGCTGCTTTAAGAAAAAAGGGAACATCATTGGCAGCTATTTCTAGAGAAGCAGGGCTGGCATCGTCAACGTTATCTAATGCCTTGCAAAGACCTTGGTGTAAAGGTGAAACAATTATTGCAAATGCATTGGGACAGAAGCCTGATGAAATTTGGCCTTCCCGTTACCAGAAAAGAAGGAAGAGATATTTATCTCCAAGAGAAAGAATATTGTGACAGTTATAGGAACCATAAAAACAACGCTCTGAAAGTGCTGTAACACAATCAGAGCGCCTAACCACAACATTATAAGAGCTAATGCTATGGCTAATATGAATAGTAACATATCCTCATACTCAAAGCGTTATACATTTAACGCGCAATCTAATGTAGAAACCGAAGCACATACCTTGCTTACAGACTTTTCTTTGGTTTTAATTTTTTCTAAATCAATTGGGAAGCAATATTATGCACAGTAGCGTCCCTGATACTCCCGACGACGGTGATATATCTGATGTGAATATCCTATGGTCTGGCATGTCGGATGCGATTGCATCACTGGATTTTTCATGTATTAGCGATACTGTACTGTGTCAGTTAATTGAATCATCCAAAGAAAATACTATGGGCATGTGTCATGGTGTAACTTTTCTTGGTGACTCAATGTTGTCGTTTGCCAGTAATAACATCCATGAATTTACGCCAGAGAGTTTGTGTCAGCTCGGGCATAGCCTAGAGGCGTTGAGTTCTCTATTACCGATGTTGTTTACTCTGCATGAAAAAGCGAGTGGTGAATATCGTCGTAGAACTTCGAAAAACGAGATAAAATAGCTTTGTCAAATGAAACCGGAAAATTTTTGGATGGTTTTCCGGTTTAAAGGCATAAATTATCACCGACAGGGTATTCGATATTGTCGATACTCATCGGGTCGATTTTTCCCCTTCCCAGGGCCTGATGTGGTACCGGGATGTCGTCACCGTGCACTTTGCCCGGCATCAGCACTCACTGACGTAGAATATTGAGGGTTGCTTTTGCCTCGATCAGCACGCTCAAGAAAGTATTGAATGCCATCTGGGGGCTTCTGTCCAGCCAGTTGCCAACCATTTTTTCATTAACATCGTTGAGTAAGCCCCGGAGACAAGTGAGACTGAGTTGTTGCGGACTGCTAGGATGGCATATTGGGCACCTTCCCGTATTTTGAGGAAAAGAAAACAATGCGTCATCATAACGTAACAGATATTACGGCTGTAGTACTAAGTTTCCACATAGCTTAAGTATAACTCTCACTAACCCCGATTAATTTCTTTAAATTTCTGGATAGTGTGTTTGATGGCTTGTTCTGTTGGCAAACGCTCCATTGAACTGGCACCATAGAACCCATGACAATTGGGACAGTGAGCCATAATCGGGAGGGGTTTCAGTGCTGGCTTATCGATCTGGATGAAGAGTTCGGCACGTGAGTAGCCCATTTTTTTCATCACCTTATTGTTCAATCTTTCCAGTAATTCTCTGATACGTTGATTCAGTGAAGCAAGACTGTAGAAGGTCTCATGCCGGATACGTGCCATGATTCAGCGTTCAACGACCTGAACCTCCACTTCTGCTCAACAAAGAGTTTTTTACCTGCTTTATGAACCTGACGCATTGATGGTGAGGTTGTTTTCAGCCAATCACGGTAAAGGCGGCAGTAATGGTTATAACTGTAAAATCCGCCAGGGTTACGCTCACCATATTCTTCCCAGAGCAGTTGCAGCGTTACGCACTTATTAGTCGAATCTACCATCTATAAGTATTTCTTGTGGAGTAGTTGGCAAAAAAGAGACAGAGTTAGGGAAAAATAACCATTGTTTGGTGTAGTGTATATTTCAGTTTTTCAGGTGCGGTATAAGCTAATTTTGGAAAGGTATTTATGCTCAATTCAGGGGTACTTTGGCCAGTGTACTTATCTGATGCTGTGATATTCATATTAATAAGCTTACTTATCGGTTTCTGACAAAAAGCTGGGATAAAGAACAGAATATTACGTTCGATGAACTAGCAAGATGCTCCCTAGCGATTGCTAGTATATTGCAGAAAAAACAACAGCTAATACATGAACGATTGCTTGTAGCAACTGAATCCGGTATTCCGTTTCTCGTGGTGTTAATGGCCTGTTTTTTCACGGGAGTTGTGGCAATTTGCTGTACAACTTGAAACATTGCTATCAGATGTTGATGCGTTTGATCCTCCTAGTAGTTAAGAGGGGATGCTCGGCGTTTTAAATTGGATGTTCCCAGAGATACTAAGCATGGGAATAGATTACTTTAACTTTAACTTTCTGATAAAGATTATGACCGAAAATCACATTTCCCTCACAGGGATAGCGAAGAAATATAAAAAGATTGACCACCTGGCTATTGCAGTTGTGTCACTGGATAAAGCGTTGAGCATGTATGTGGAGATGCTTGGTTTTACCCTTGTGGAACGTCGAGTAACAAAGGGTGTAACCACCGCGATGGAATCCGCAATTTTACAAGGAAATGGCTATACGTTGGTGCTATTACAGGGCACAGAATCGCAGTCTCAGGTGACACAGTACGTTGAACAGTATGGGCCTGGTGTTCAGCATGTTGCTTTTGAGGTGGAGAACTTGGAAGAAGTCGTAGCCGAATTAGAGGAAAACGGCATTGAATTTTCCACGCAGATTATTAGGGGGGGTAACTTGAAACAGATTTTCACCAAACGTGACAGTGAGTCAGGAATGATGTTTGAGTTTCTTGAGAGGCATGGTGAAGGATTTGAAGAAGAGAATATAAACAACTTGTTCCGGCAGTTGGAAAAGACACAACAAATTTAATAACAGTAACAGGAGACACTTATGCCTCTGGCAATAGAAGCAAGCGACTTGGCTTTTCAGGAGCACGCTGACCTGAACACGATGTGTTTTCTCAATGAAGTCATAGAGCGATATCCTAATGCGATTTCGTTTGCCTCTGGTCGTCCCTCAGAGATTAATGCTCGGCCGGAAAAATGGTCGCAGTATATTGCGCTGTTTTCCCACTATCTGGCCGGAGCGCGTAATAAAAGCCATCAAGAGATTGGTAACTTGCTTGGACAGTATGGCGATACGCGCGGCATTATTAATCCATTGATCGCTAAGCAGCTATATCTTGATGAGGGAATTACGCTGGAGCCGGAAGAGATTTTGGTCACTAATGGTGCTCAGGAAGGGATGGTTATCTGCCTTGATACGCTGTTCTCTCCAGCGCATGATGTATTACTGGTGACAGATCCAGCTTATATTGGTATTACCGGTGCGGCCAGAATCAAAGGCATTGACGTGGTGTATGTTGAGTGCGATAGCGAGGGACCGATTATCTCTGCATTGGAGTACAGCATCAATAGCATCGCTGCATCAGGAAAGCGTGCACGTGCCATCTACACTATTCCTGATTTTTCTAATCCTTGTGGCAGAACCATGTCTTTGGCACGGAGAAAAGAATTACTGGTTTTTTGTTATGCACGAGAATTGTTTATTTTAGAAGATAGCCCTTACCGTCTGTTTGATTATACGCATCATCAACAACCGACGCTGCTTGCCTTGGATAACGAAGCAGTGGTTATTCATATCGGTACTTTTGCCAAAACATTATGTCCAGCGGTGCGTATTGGTTATTTGATTTGCCGGGCTCACGTAAAACGGGGGGAGCTGGCTGTACCACTGATTAATGATATGACCCGAGTGAAAAGCTTTATTTCCGTAAATACCGGGCAAATCACTCAGGCTATTGTGGGAGGATTTCTGCTGGAAAATAATTGTTCATTAAAGCAAATCACGCAGAATATCAGTGAACACTATCGAGCAAAGCGGGATCGATTACTACACAGCCTAACGTGTTTCTTTGCTGAAAAAGACTCCACTATCTCATGGAATATGCCTAATGGCGGCTTTTTTCTCAACTTGAGTCTACCTTTCAACCTGACTATGCAGGATATTGAGCGTTGTGCTGCTGAGTTTGGCGTGATTGTAGTTCCAACGGCGATATTTTCCAATTCAGATCGTTACAACAATGTACTCAGACTTTCTTTCAGCTATGTTGAATCTGACCTGATTGAAGAGGGGGTGCGTCGATTGTCCTGCTTTATTGCCGATCGGAGGAAAAACTCATGAGATGAGAAGAGCTGTTTCTTGTCCGTAGCATTATTAACCCAGAGGGAATAAATGAATGAAGGTAAGCCAGCCAGTATTGTCACTGATAAAGAAGGGCATATCGTTTCAATTTGATCCATAAATTGCTGGGTGGGGGAACCTGAACCGCCCACTTTGACGCAGCTTAAACAGCATAAAGTGAATCTTTTAATACATGGCAGCGGGTTGAACAGACTGAACATGACTACCTTGCACAGAAATCAGATGAGCAACAAATTACTTAACGTGGCGGATTACCGCACTTTGGCGAAGAAAAAATTACCAAAGATAATTTTTGACTACCTAGAGGGCGGTGCGGAGGATGAAAAAGGGCTACGCTATAATCAGCAGATTTTTGATCGCTGGCGTTTTATACCCCATCGATTAATTGACGTCAGTAAAAGGGATATTTCATGTACTTTGTTTAATAAGGTATGGTCAGCACCTTTTGCTATTGCTCCTACTGGGCTTAATGCCACTTTTCGGCCAAATGGCGATTTGATTCTTGCCCGGGTGGCAGCGAAAGAGAACATTCCTTTTATACTCTCCAGTGCGGCGAACATGACAATTGAAGATGTGGCTAGACAGTGTGACGGAGAAAAATGGTTCCAGCTTTATGTAGTATGTCCCGAACTGGCAGAACAAATGGTGAAGCGGGCGTTGGCCTCTGATTACACCACTTTGGTAATTACCGTTGATGTTGCGGTTAATGGCTATCGGGAACGGGATATACGTAACCAGTTCTGTCTGCCTTTGCGCTATCGTCCCGCCGTGCTGCTTGACGGCTGCCTTCATCCAAGCTGGTTGCTGCGCTTTTTATGTAACGGAATGCCTCAATTGGCGAATTTCGTCATGACGGAGAACATAGGCGTAGATGTTCAGGTCGCAGTAATGAGTCGACAAATGGATGCTAGCTTTAACTGGCAAAGCTTGGAACAGTTGCGAGCTTTATGGCCACATAAGCTCTTGGTGAAAGGGCTTGTCCGACCAGAGGAAGCTAAAAAATGTATTGAACTGGGAGCTGATGGTGTGATCCTGTCCAATCACGGTGGGAGACAGCTTGATGGCACACTTTCCCCAATGGAAACGTTAAGTGCCACGGTACAGGCGATGTATCAACCTGTCTTGATCGATAGTGGCTTCCGTCGAGGATCTGATATCGTTAAAGCGTTGGCTCTGGGAGCAAATATGGTGTTGCTGGGAAGGGCGGTATTGTATGGCCTTGCAGCGACTGGTGAACAAGGCGTCAGTGAGGTGATCCGTTTACTAAAAGAAGATATAGAACGTACATTGGTGCATATAGGCTCCCCTTCAATCAGGGGGTTGACTCCCGATTTTGTTCACAATTGTTGGCAGTTTGCAACGGTCAAATAAAACTGGACACCGTTATAAATGATGAGAAGATAAAATCTTCTCATCCAGACCGCTGACAAACCTCGTTATTTTTAACGAGGTTTGTTCCTTTCATTATGAATCATAATGCCATCCATTTTCCTCATTAACCCGGTTTAATCCTCCGCCAGGGCGCTATTTTCGCTTCTCCTGCAATAAAATACTCGCTCTCCAGAGATAAAAACAACACAGCATTGCGACCAGCAAAGCTATCTTCTTGATATTTTGGGCTGTTGCCGCCAGGAGACACTGTATTTGCACTTTCTGCAACCCACGAAAACGGGCATAGCGGTGCCCGTGATGCTGCTTCGCATCCGCAAAACTACGCTCTATCGTCTCCTTTCTTCGCTTATAGAGCTTCTTCCCCCACGGGGTTAATCGGTTTTCTCTGGCCTGCTCTTTACTGGCCTCCCAGACATGGCGGGTTAGCATTTTTCCGCCTTTCGCGTGAGTGCAGGCATCACGCTGCGGACAGCTCTGGCAGAGAGTCGCCGGCGCTTGATAATGCCGGTATCCCTGACGGTCGGTTGTGGTATAAATCAGGTTTTTGCTCTGCGGGCAGACATAGCAATCTTGCTGCCTGTCATAGGTGAAGTGTTTCTTCTGAAAGGTGTTCGGTCCCTTGTTTGGGCGGCGATAACCGATAATGGGCGTCATGCCTAACTGTTCCGTCAGATAACAAACCGGGGCCGTAAAATAGCCCGCATCCAACCCAACCGCAAGGGGATTGAGAGCAAAACGCTCTAACCTGAGAATCCTTTCCGTTAACATCCCATTTTGTGGTTATCTGACAACACAAGGTGAGTTCAACGGAACATTAGTACGCCAGACAAGCTGGCGATAGAACAGAGGGTGAAAGTCCTTTCCGGGTAAGAGCTAGCCACTCGCTCGGTCCTTTAGCTATGCGCGACTGTGGGTAACTCCTGTCGTGAAGTGTTAGCGAAGGCACTCACAGGCCAGGTATTGAGCCACGAAATCGGTAAATCGGAGGTGGTGATGCAGTTAAGGTAAGCAGAAACCCACAATGGTCAGGTTGTATTGGCGAAACCTGATCATACCTCCCGGAGTCGGAGACCCTGTGCATGTGAGGAAGTTCGTCGCACGGAACCTGGGAGATCCTGAACGGTTTCCCATCGTGAGCAGTTGGGACGATAAGGTCTAAGTGTCAAAGCAGAAGCCTTAGGGAGTTCAGGAAGTCGGACGGGAGTATAGTACCGGAGAAATCAGTGAACAAAACAGAGAACAATGTGGCGGAATTGATGGAGGGAAGGCTCCCGACCAAGGGGAACAGCCAACAGTGCGCCCGTATCCGGACACAGAGCCGGGGAAATACGACGTTACGCCTGCTGGCTGTGCGAAAAGCAGCAAAGAGGGATAGGAAACAACAGTTTACTCACCTTTTTCATCACATCAGTGAAGAACTTTTATGTCAGAGTTTTCAGCAACTTAAACGTCAGTCTGCCCCGGGCTGCGAGGGTATCACATGGGAAAACTAGGCAGAAAATCTGCAAAACAACCTCCATGCGCTCCACGGCAGACTTCATCGGGGGCAATACAGGCCCCAGCCGGCAAGGCAGGTGATGATCCTGAAAGAAGACGGGACAGAAAGGCCATGAGTATCCTGTGTCTGGAGGACAAAATCGTGCAGCAAGCGGCTGTCACGGTCTTAAATCAAATCTACGAGACCGATTTTCTCGGCTTCTCGTATGGGTTCAGACCGGGCAGAGGGCAGCACGATGCTCTGGACGCGTTGAATGTGGCCGTTATGGAGAGGAAAGTCAATTGGGTGCTGGATCTGGACATCAGTCGGTTCTTCGATACCGTGGAACATGACTGGCTCATCCGGTTTATTCAGCTCAGGATAAGGGACGGTTGGATGGTGCGATTAATCAGGCAGTGGGTTACGGTGGGGATAGTTGATGAACACGGTCACCGACAGAAGTCGCATTGTGGCACGCCGCAAGGTGCTGTCATATCGCCACTGCTGGCGAATATCTATCTGCACTACAGCTTTGATCTCTGGCTCAACGCATGGCGAAAGCGGGTGCAAGGAGAGGTGGTGATGATCCGATACGCCGATGATGGTGTGCCACGAAGGCATGCACCGGGGACGTAAGTCCCCGTGCAGCTATGCAACACAAGAGATGAGGGCAGGCCCCTCGAAGCCGTTTTACAGGAAATGGCTTCAAACCCCCCACTGCTGCTGCGTTTAAGAGACGTGGTGGTGAGCGAGATGGGAAAAGGTCGGGCATGATCCGATCAGGTAGGGATCGAAGAGACGAACGAAAGTGAACCGTTGATGATGTGTCGAAAGCGTATAGATGATGTCAAAACCATGGTGGAGTCGTTCCTGTGGGATAAGCGCAGGAGGCGACCTGTTTACTGCCTGCGCGGCATCCGGCATAAAGGCGGCGTGAAGTCGATTCAGGCTCTTGTGGGGAACGTGGGAACCTGTCACCCCGATGAGAAGGGAGAAACGCAAGTGGAGGTCCCATGAGCGCCAGAGTACCAATGCGGGGTACAGGGGCGGAGCAAGCCGTAGTAGCGTTGAAGGACCGTAATGGGTCTGGAGCAAAGGGCTTGCCCCATTGTGCTGATGGCACGACAGCAACCACGGGCGATAAAGCCGGTGGGAGGACTGCTGTAAAATCGGCAAAGCCATTTCCTGTGAGTAAGCGACAGGTGTGGGATGCGTATAAACGAGTGAAAGCTAACCGTGGTGCGGCAGGTATTGACGGACAGACACTGGCCGGGTTTGACGAGAATGTTGCAGACAATCTCTACAAGCTATGGAACAGACTGGCTTCGGGCAGTTATATGCCGCAGGCGGTAAGGCGTGTGGAGATCCCCAAAGCTGATGGTGGTGTGCGTCCGCTCGGTATTCCTGCCGTGTCGGACAGAATCGCCCAGATGGTCGTTAAACAGGTACTTGAGCCTGTACTGGAACCTCTGTTCCATGCCGACTCGTATGGCTACCGGCCGGGGAAATCTGCTCACCAGGCGATTGCGCAGGCGAGAACACGCTGCTGGCAGTTTGACTGGGTTGTGGAAATCGATATCAAAGGGTTCTTTGATAATATTGATCATGCCCTGTTACTGAAAGCAGTGCGGCATCACACACAGGAACGCTGGTTGGTGATGTATATCGAACGCTGGCTGAAGGCGCCGGTGCAAATGCCGGATGGAAGGGTGCAGGTACGGAACAGGGGGACGCCGCAGGGCGGCGTGATTTCACCTCTGATCTCGAATCTGTTCCTGCATTATGCCTTTGATATGTGGATGAAACGTCAGTTTCCCGGCGTCCCCTTTGAAAGGTATGCCGATGATGTTGTATGCCACTGTCACAGTCAGTCGCAGGCCGAAGCACTGATAAGTAAAGCAGGCCAGCGGTTCGCGCAATGTGGGCTGGAGTTGCATCCGCAGAAGACCCGGATGGTTTACTGTAAAGATGCCGATCGACGGGGGAATTACGCAGAGACGCGCTTCGACTTTCTGGGCTATACATTCCGGCCCCGTTTGTCGAAGAATCGCTGGGGTAAGACCTTCGTTAACTTCAGTCCGGGGATGAGTGCCAGAGCAGGGAAAGCAATCCGTCAGGAGGTGAGGAGTTGGGGTCTGCAAAATCGCAGTGACAAGTCCTTGTACGATCTGGCGCATATGTTCAATGCGAAAATCAGAGGCTGGATAAATTATTACGGTGCTTTTTATAAATCGGCCCTGTATCCAACGCTGAGGCAAATCGATCGCAAACTCGTGTTATGGCTGACCCGTAAACATAAGCGACTTCGGGGCCACCGGCGACGGGCCAGTCACTGGCTGGCGCGTGTTGCGCGGAGTGAAACGAGGTTATTTGCCCACTGGCCGCTACTATGGGGGCAGGCTTCAATGGGAAGAGCCGGATGAGCGGAGACGTTCACGTCCGGTTCCGTGAGCGCCTTGGGGGGAGGTTCCCCGGGGCGACTCGACCAGTCCTGGGCTTCCAGAAACATCAGGATGCTCTGGCGTGCCAATCCCTGCTACAACGACGACTGATGCAGTTTGGGCTGAAGGTACACCCAGCGAAAACCCGGCTGGTACGGTTTGGTCGCTTTGCGTTAAAGCAATATGAGGAGCGACCGGAGAGGGGCAAGCCGGGGACGTTTGATTTTCTGGGATTGACGCATTATATAGGACGACTACACACGGGCAAGGATGCGGTGATGCGCAAAACCCAACGAAAACGATGTCAAACACAACTGAAGCGAATAAAGCAGGGGCTGCGGCAACGGCTATTCCTACCGCGACCGATTGAGGTAATCACCGATATGGCGGTCAACGGTGGTCTGATGGAGTCGCAATGCTTGGGCTATCATCACAGAACTCCACCCTTCAGAAGTCAGAAGGATAGCTTTTATTCTGTCTCGTACTTGACCATCACGAGTTGTGTCGTGAAGACGCTCAAGTTTGATTTTTTGTTCTGATGTAATAAATATTTTCATAGCGAGGATAATGATCTCCATTTCGGATAAAATCAAGCATCTTCAATGATTACGGGTATATACACAATCAAGCGAAACAGAAAGATAACAGGTTTTAAAAAAATTGGTTTTTCATAACCACTTATAGATACTATATCTTTTCTGAATTATTTTGTTGCTTATAAATCGTTATGAAAAACAAGTTATGAGTTTTTTCTGTATCTGTTTTTGTGATTTTTATTATTTTATATTAACTGGTTGTTTTTATGTGTTATTTTAGTGTGGTTCATGTTTATTGTTTGAAAGTTCATGGTGATTTTTAAATGTAAAATAATATTTGTTCTTGGGTTCACATATTAATAGTAAACGTCATGATGTTTGTATTTTTCAATGAAGGGCTGTGTGGTTTTTAAAGCTGACAGGAAATGTTGTCATAAATATTTTATGAATACTTGATTAATTAATGATATTATCCTCAGCTCAATGAAATAGAAAGTAATAATAAATAGTTATGATAACTATAGGATTAACACACTTAAAATAACCAATAAATTTATTGAGGTAATAAATGAAAGATAACATTGCTACAGAGGGAAATATGTTTAAAAGCGAAGTACTTTCTCAGAAGTTAGATGAAAATACCCCACATCATACAGATGAGACACCGATTCCATCACGAAAATGCGTTGTAGTCGGGGGGACATCCCTTGCGGTGTCCTGTGCTGAACAAATTCAATCCGCTGGACATATTATACAAGCAGTGTTATCTACAGATAGTGTTTTGCAAACATGGGCTGAGCAGCAGGGGATTGATTGGGTTAATTCGGTGGAAGAATTACAAGAACACATCCAGTTACAGCCTGTTGACTGGCTTTTCTCCATTGTCAATCCTCTCATTTTGCCTGCCTCATTAATTAAACAAATCCGCGGAGGCGCTTTTAATTATCATGACAGTCCCTTGCCGCGTTATGCAGGTAGCCATGCAACGTCCTGGGCGCTGTTAGCGAGGGAAATAGCGTATGCCATTTCCTGGCACTGTATTGAAGGCGCTGTGAATGGCGGAAACATTGCTGTGCAATGGCCGGTCTCGATTGAAGAACAGGATACGGCTTTTTTATTGAATCTGAAATGTTATCAGGCGGCTCAGAAAGGATTTAATGAACTCTTAACAGCGCTGAGTCACGACACATTAATAACCTACCCGCAAAATCTTTCGCAACGGCGTTTTTATGCGCTGTCGCATCGCCCGGAGGCGGGTGGGTACTTATGTTGGAAACAGCCGGGCGAGGTATTGTCTGCGTTAGTGCGCGCATTAGACTTTGGCGAGAATGACGCCAATCCATTAGGTTACCCAAAACTGTTATTAAAACAGGATACGGTACGAATTTCCTGGCTTCAGCGGTTGGGTACCTGTTCTGGGGAAAAACCGGGGACGTTGATTCGTGTGGAGGAGGAGGGCTGGCAGGTGTCGACGGGCAGTGAGGATGTCCGGATCGGGGGATTTTCCACATTGGAAGGCCAGTTATTGTCTGTCCGTGAGCTGACAGAAATATCAGAACTGCAACCCGGTGAACAATTGCCTTTGATTTCGCCCCAACAGGCACAGAATATCAAGAATACACTTCAAAAGTTCGCCCCTGATGAACCTTTCTGGTGTCAGCGTCTTACCGGCTGGCAACCCAGCCATTTACCTTTCGATATCTCCCATAAGACAGCAGAACCCCGCTGGGCAATAAGTCCCTGGCAATCTGCGTTTTCCCAAAAAAGTCAGGAAGCGACATGGAAAACGTTATTACAGGCATTCGTTATCTATCTGACGCGGTTGACCCAGCAAACGGTATGTCAGGTTGGTTGGTATGTGGGAGCAAACGAGGAGTTATCAAATATGGCATCGATGGTGCCCATGACCGTTGAAGCCGAATTTAATAAACCGTGGAGTGAGGTTGTTGTCGCTGTTGATAATGAACTGGCCCTGCTGGCACAACATGGCACATACAGTCGTGACCTTTTTTCGCGTTTTCCTGCACTGTCCGTTATCCCAGAATTAAGAACGTGCTATCCATGGCCGATAGCTGTCTCTGTCGTGCCGGATAGCCGGTTAGGTGATCAGGAAAGGTCTAGCGAATTACTGACATTTCAGATAAATACACAGGGTGGTTTCCGTTGGATTTATGATGAAAATCGTCTGGATACGGCAGTGATCCTGCGGATGAGTGAACATTTGCAGCAGTTATTGTCATTAGAAAAGACAAATGAAGCCATCCCCATCGGGCAGCTTAATTTGCTTTCTGAAACTGAACGGATGTTGCTCTTGAAAACCTGGAATGCGACAGCAATGCCGTATCCTGAAGATTTGTATATTCATCAGTTATTTGAACAACAGGTGGCGAAAACCCCGGAAGCGACGGCTTTGGTGTATGAAAATCAGTCCCTGAGTTATGCCGAATTAAATACTCGTGCTAATCGGTTGGCCCATCAACTTATTGCGTTGGGCGTAGAGCCGGATCAGCGGGTAGCGATTTGTGTCTCACGTTCACCGGCCATGGTGGTGGGATTATTGGCGGTATTAAAAGCTGGCGGTGCTTACGTCTCGCTCGATCCAAGTTATCCTGTTGAACGATTGGCGTATATGCTCAACGATGCCGCACCGGTGGTTTTGCTGACCCAGAGCGTGCTCGCTGACAGTTCGAAGCATGCATTCTCTGCGGCTGACTACACAATTGTACTGCTGGATGCCCCTGACGCTGCACAGGTTGAACAACCTGACCATAATCCGGAACCCCAAACTTTGGGGCTGACATCACGCCATCCGGCCTACATTATCTACACCTCCGGTTCCACCGGTTTACCTAAGGGGGTGGAGATGCCGCAGGCGGGTCTGTTAAACCTGCTACAATGGCACCGTCAATCCCCGTCACAACCCGCCGGAAACGGTAAAACTCTCCAGTTTGCCGCACTGGGATTTGATGTCGCTTTTCAGGAAATCTTCACCACCTTGTGTGAAGGCGGCTGTCTGGTGCTGATTAATGAGTCCCTGCGCCGGCAGCCGGAACAGCTTCTCCGCCTGATCTCGCAACAACGGATTGACCGAATTTTCCTTCCCTATATTGCACTCCAGCACCTTGCGGAAGCAGCCAGCCACAGCGGGGAAGATTTTTCCTGTCTGGCCCATATCGTCACCGCGGGCGAACAACTGCGTATAACACCGGCCATTCAGCGTTTTCTGCAACGTGCAGAAGGTTGCCGCTTACACAATCACTATGGCCCGACTGAAAGCCATGTGACAACGGCATACATTCTGGATCAGGATCCGAACCGGTGGCCCACTTTGCCTCCCATCGGTCGCCCGATTGCCAATAACCGTATCTATATTCTTGACACGTGCGGTCAGCCTGTTCCGCTGGGGGGACTTGGGGAGATTTATATTGCGGGTCAAGGCGTCGCACGGGGTTATCTGAACCGGCCTGAACTGACGGCAGAACGTTTCCTGGCCGACCCGTTCAGCGATAAACCGGATGCCCGCATGTACCGCACCGGGGATTTGGCGCGTTATTTGCCGGACGGCAATCTGGAATTTTTGGGTCGTACTGACCAGCAGGTGAAAATCCGCGGTTTCCGCATTGAACCGGGGGAAATTGAAGCGCGGCTGGCCGAACACCCGGCGGTGCGTGAAGCTGTGGTGCTGGCACGGGGGGAAGGGCTGGACAAACGGCTGGTGGCGTATGTGGCGGCGGACGTGGAAGAAGAGCTGGTGAATAACTTACGTGAGCGCCTGAGTCAAGTTTTGCCGGAGTATATGGTGCCGGCGGCGGTGGTGCGTCTGGACCGCTTCCCGCTAACCCCGAACGGCAAACTGGACCGCCGGGCGCTGCCGGTGCCCGGGGAGGACGCCTTTGCCCGCCAGCGTTATGCAGCCCCGCAGGGCGCCACCGAAACTGCCCTGGCGGCGATCTGGCGAGAGTTACTGGGTATCGAAAAAATCAGCCGGCATGACAATTTCTTTGCCCTGGGCGGGCATTCTTTGCTGGCGGTACGGGTGATGAACCGGATAATGACCGTACTGGGTGTGGAGCTCCCGCTGGCGGCGCTGTTTCATTCGCCTTCGCTGGCGGCCTTAGCGCAGGCGGCACAGAAACAAGACCGGCCCGCCTTGCCCGCCATACTGCCGGTCTCCCGGACGGAAACTTTGCCGTTATCCTTGGCCCAGCAGCGTTTATGGTTCCTGGCCCAGCTCGATGGGGTCAGTGAAACGTATCATATCCCCCTGGCGCTGCATTTACGCGGCCGGCTGGATATCGCCGCCTGGCAGCAGGCCCTGAATGCCGTCTTTGCCCGCCATGAAGCATTGCGCACGGTTTTTGTTTCCGTTGACGGTCAGCCTCAGATTCATCTGTTGGCGGCAGACGACGGGTTGCCGCTGGTACAGCATGATTTGCGCGGGCATCCGGATGCTGACACGGAATTAGAACGCCTGTGTGCTGGAGAAATGTCTGCACCGTTTGACCTCAGCCGGGGACCGCTTATCCGGGCGGAACTTATCCGACTGACGGAAGAGGATTATCGTTTTTTGCTGACCCAGCATCATATTGTGTCCGATGGCTGGTCAGTCAATGTGCTGATAAATGAACTGAACGCACTCTACGCCGCCTTTCTGGCCGGTCAGCCGGACCCGCTGCCCCCATTGGCCATTCAGTACCCGGATTACGCCGCCTGGCAGCATCAGTGGTTTTCCGCCGAACGTACCCAGGTGCAGTCGGACTACTGGCGCACAACACTGGCCGATGCCCCGGTGCTGCTGGCGTTGCCCACAGACCGTCCCCGCCCGCCAGAGCCGTCGTTTGCCGGTCAGATATTACCGGTTCACTTGGGACCCGAATTAACCACCGCCCTGAAACAGTTAAGCCAGCAGCACGGGGTTACCCTGTTTATGACCGTGTTGTCGGCCTGGGGCGTGGTCTTATCGCGGCTGTCCGGTCAGGAGGATATTATTATCGGCACCCCGAGTGCCGGCCGCAGCCGGCAGGAAGTAGAATCGTTGATGGGGTTCTTCGTGAATACGCTGGCCTTGCGTATGCACTTCTCGGGTGCATTAACGGTCGCCGAATTGCTGACCCAAGTCCGGCAAACCGCGTTAGCGGCCCAGGCCCATCAGGATCTGCCGTTTGAGCAGGTGGTGGAAATTGTCCAACCGCCGCGCCGGCTGGCGCATACGCCGCTGTTCCAGGTCATGTTTGCCTGGCAGAGCAATGAACACACGGACTGGGCATTGCCGGGCCTGATGGCGTCACCGATTGACCAAACTTTAGATACTGTCAAATTTGATCTCGAACTGGATATGTTTGAGGATAATGGCGCGATTTCAGGTAATTTACGTTATGCCACCGCCCTGTTTGATCAGACAACTATGGAACGACACATTGGCTACCTGCGGACTGTGTTGCAGGTGATGGTCGCTAACCACCAACAGCGGATCGGGGAAATTGATATCCTGACATCGGCAGAGCGCCGGTTATTGCTGGAAACGTGGAATGCCACGGAAACGCCGTATCCTGAAGACTTATGTATTCATCAGTTATTTGAACGGCAGGCAGCGACAACCCCGGACGCCATTGCCCTGGTGTATGAAAATCAGTCGCTCAGTTACGCGGAACTCAACGCCCGGGCGAACCGGCTGGCACATCAATTAATTACGCTGGGGGTCGTGCCCGACCAGTTAGTGGCGATTTGTGTCTCACGCTCACCGGCCATGGTGGTCGGGATATTGGCCATCCTGAAAGCCGGTGGGGCGTATGTGCCGTTGGATCCGGCTTATCCCGGTGAGCGTCTGGCGCATATGCTCACCGATGCTGCCCCGGCTATTATTCTGGCGGATGAGACAGGACGGACAGCTTTGGGAGAGAAGGCGCTGGCTGGACGGAAGGTGCTTGATCCGAATAGCCTGCCTGAGCAACCGGACAGTAATCCACAGATAGCGGCATTGATCCCCTGTCATCTGGCCTATGTCATTTACACCTCCGGTTCGACCGGTGCGCCTAAAGGGGTAATGGTAGAACATCAGGCAATTTATCAACGCTATCTGGGCCTTAATGAGACTTATGCGGTTACGGCGCAAGACCGGATACTGCAATTTTCATCGTTTGCATTTGATGCGTCAGTCGAGGAATTTTTCTCGTCATTATGCCATGGTGCCACGCTGGTGATGCGCGATGATAACTGGTTGTCTTCTATACAAGCGTTTATTTCTTTAACTCAGCAAAACCGTATCACGGTGATGTCTCTGCCGACCCTATTTTGGTCTGAACTGGCGGGTAGAGACAAGGCATTACGACTACCGGATTGTCTCAGATTAATCATTATTGGTGGTGAGGAGATGAAAACGCGGGCTATTCAGAATTGGTTTGCACAGGAAACTCATCACCCACGGTTATTGAATACTTATGGTCCGACTGAAAATACCGTGATTGCGACTTGTCAGGCGATATTATCCTCGGAGGATGATGGCTCAATTGGCCGGCCGGTAAGCAATACTTGTATTTATTTGTTAGATAGATACGGTCAGCCGGTACCATTAGGTTGCATTGGAGAACTGTATATCGGCGGCGTGGGTGTGGCCCGGGGTTACCTGAACCAGCCTGAATTAACGGCAGAACGTTTTCTGGCTGACCCGTTCAGTGGTAAACCCCATGCCCGGATGTACCGCACCGGAGATTTGGCCCGCTACTTGCCGGACGGCAATCTGGAATTTTTGGGCCGCACTGACCAGCAGGTGAAAATCCGTGGCTTCCGCATTGAACCGGGGGAGATTGAAGCCCGGCTGACCGAACACCCGGCGGTACGTGACTCTGTAGTCGTGGCTCAGGGGGAAGGGCAGGATAAACGGCTGGTGGCGTATGTGGTGGCAGAAGCTCATGTGGAGCTAGCGAATAGCCTGCGTGCTTATCTACAAGCTGTTTTGCCAGACTATATGGTGCCGGCGGCGTTTGTGCGTCTGGAGGCGCTGCCATTAACCCTGAACGGCAAGCTGGACCGTCGGGCATTGCCGGTACCGGATGATGACTCGTTTGCCCGGCAGGCTTATGCGCCGCTGCGGGGGGAAACGGAAAACGCCCTGGCGGTGATTTGGGGTGACCTGCTGGGCATTGAGCAAGTCAGCCGGCATGACAATTTCTTTGCGCTGGGCGGGCATTCGCTGCTGGCGGTGCGGATGGTGGAACGCCTGCGCCAGCTGGGGCTGACACTGGCGGTGCGCGACCTGTTTCAGTCACCAGTGTTATCAGACCTGGCGCAAACGCTGGGACAGCATCAGACCCTGGAAATCCCACCGAATATGATTACCCCCACGACACGGCAACTGACGCCGGCAATGTTACCACTGGTGGATTTGACGCAGGCGGATATTGACCACATTGTCAGACAAGTGCCGGGTGGGATGGCAAATATCCAGGATATCTATGCCCTGTCGCCCCTGCAGGACGGGATTTTATTCCACCATTTACTGGCAAATGAGGGTGATCCGTATTTGTTGACCAGCCAGATGGTGTTTGCGGACCGGGCCCTGCTGGAGCGCTATTTAATGGCGGTGCAGCAGGTGGTGGATCGCCACGATATCTTGCGGACCGCCTTTATCTGGCAGGGGGTATCGGTTCCGGCGCAAGTGGTCTGGCGTCAGGCCACCGTGTCGGTGACAGAGCTGACGCTGGATGCGGCAGATAGCCCGGTCGGTGAGCAGTTAAACCGGCGTTTTGACCCGTGCCACTGTCGTCTCGAGTTGAGCCAGGCACCGCTGCTGCAGTTTGTCATTGCCCGGGAAGAAAGCGGCCACTGGCTCTTACAGGAATTGCACCACCATCTGATTGGTGACCATACGACGCTGGAGGTGATGCACCGTGAAGTGCAGGCTTATCTGGCAGGGCGGGAAGAAAATCTGTCTGCACCGGTGCCATTCCGTCATCTGGTGGCGCAGGCCCGGCTGGGCGTGAGTCAGGCCGCCCACACCCGTTTCTTTATCGATATGCTGGCAGACGTGGCGGAGCCGACGTTGCCGTTTGGGTTGACGGAAGTGCATCGTGATGGTTCGCAGGTAACGGAGTTCCACCGGTTGCTGGCCCCTGAATTGAATGACCGCTTGCGCCATCAGGCCCGGCAGTTAGGCGTCAGCTTGGCGGCGTTGTGTCATCTGGCCTGGGCCCAGGTGCTGTCACGTACCAGCGGGCAGGAAAAGGTGGTGTTCGGCACCGTGCTGGTCGGGCGTATGGCGGCGGGAGAAGGGGCAGACAGTGGGATGGGGCTGTTTATTAATACCTTGCCGCTGCGACTGGATATCGATAACACACCGGTGCGGGAGAGTGTGCGGCAGGCCCAGTCCCGGCTGGCCGGATTACTGGCGCATGAGCATGCCTCACTGGCACTAGCTCAACGTTGCAGTGGGGTTGCCAGTGGTACTCCGTTGTTCAATACACTGTTGAACTACCGACATAATGCGCCACTGGCGGCTACCGATAACATGATGGAAGGTGTCGAATTCCTTGGTGGGCAGGAACGTACTAATTACCCGTTTGCCCTGTCGGTGGAGGATTTTGGGGATGCCCTGGGGCTGACGGCGCAAGTGATACGACCGTTTAACCCTGAGCAAATATGTGGTTACATGCAGCAGGCATTGGAAAGCTTGGCGGAAGCGCTGGAACACACGCCGGACAGGCCGGTTAGGGCATTGGAAATTCTGCCGGAAGCGGAACGTACGCTGTTGTTAAAAACCTGGAACGCGACAGAAACCGTCTATCCAGACCAGTTATGTATTCATCAGTTGTTTGAACAACAGGTGGGGAGAACGTCTGATGCCACAGCACTCATATATGAAGAGCAAACACTCAGCTATGCCGAACTGAATGCCCGTGCTAACCGATTGGCTCATGAATTGATCGTTTTAGGTGTCGTACCAGACCAGCGGGTCGCAATTTGTGTGGCCCGTTCACCGGCAATGATAGTGAGCATATTGGCCGTGTTGAAAGCCGGTGGGGCTTATGTACCGCTAGATCCGTCCTATCCGGGAGCGCGTTTGGCGCATATCTTGGATGATATAGCGCCGTTAGTAGTCCTGGCTGATAAGGCAGGGTATGCAGCACTGGATGAAAAAGCGTTAGACGGAGTGATTGTCCTCGATCCAAATACATCAGTAAACCAACTGGACAGCAACCCGACGGTGCCAACACTGACCTCACGGCATCTGGCCTATGTGATTTATACATCAGGTTCGACAGGCACACCAAAGGGCGTGATGGTTGAGCATCGCGGGCTGGTTAACCTGATTCAAGAGAAAATTACTCAGTTCAGTATCAACCCTGAAAGTCGAGTGTTGCAGTTTGCCTCCTTGGGGTTCGACGCCAGCATTTGGGAAATCATGATTGCGTTAGGAGGTGGTGCCAGTCTGGTTATCGCTGCCGACACAGTTCGTTATGACCCACATCGCCTCTGGCATTATCTGGAACAACAAGCGGTAACACATATCACTCTGCCTCCGGCTTTGCTTCAGAATGGAGCCAATTTACCGTCGTTAACAATAAGACCAACAGTGATACTGTGTGGTGAAGCGCCCAATGCGGTATTGCTTCAGGAGCTATGTGACAGGGTAATTTTGTTTAATGCTTATGGCCCGACAGAAAGCACGGTTTGTGCCACGATCTGGCGTTGCCCGTCAGGCTATACAGACGCGTTAGTCCCTATCGGATATCCAACAGCCAACAGCCAGGTTTATCTGTTGGATGCTGACGGCCAGCCGGTGCCACTGGGGGCGGTGGGGGAGCTATACATTGGTGGTGTGGGTGTGGCGCGGGGTTATCTGAACCGGCCTGAACTGACGGCAGAGCGTTTCTTGCCCGATCCGTTCAGTGATAAACCGGATACGCGAATGTACCGCACCGGGGATTTGGCGCGTTATTTGCCGGACGGCAATCTGGAATTTTTGGGCCGCAATGACCAGCAGGTAAAAATCCGCGGTTTCCGCATTGAACCGGGGGAAATCGAAGCGCGGCTGGCCGAACACCCGGCGGTGCGTGAAGCCGTGGTACTGGCACGGGGGAAAGGGACGGACAAACGGCTGGTGGCGTATGTGGCGGCCGATGCGAAAGCGGGGCTGGTCAACCGCCTGCGGGCGCGCCTGAGTGCCCAATTGCCGGACTATATGGTGCCGGCGGCGTTGGTGCGCCTGGATCGCTTCCCGTTAACCCCGAACGGCAAACTGGACCGCCGGGCGCTGCCAGTACCCGGGAAGGACGACTTTGCCCGTCAGCTTTATGCAGCCCCGCAGGGCACCACTGAAACCGCCCTAGCGGCGGTCTGGCGTGAGTTGCTGGGCCTTGAACAAGTCAGTCGGCATGACAATTTCTTTGCCCTGGGCGGGCATTCCCTGCTGGCCGTACGGCTGATTGAACGTCTGCGTCAGCTGGGGTTGACATTGCTGGTGCGCGACTTGTTTCAAACACCAGTACTGTCAGATCTAGCCCAGACACTGGGGCAGCATCAGACCGAAAGCGTGGCGGTGCCTGCCAATGTGATTACTCCGGATACCACCACGCTCACGCCAGCCATGTTGCCGCTGATAGATCTGACGCAGACAGATATTAACCGTATCGTTGAGCAGGTACCGGGCGGCCTCAGCAACCTTCAGGACATTTATGCCCTGTCACCGCTGCAGGACGGGATCTTATTCCACCATTTGCTGGCAAGTGAGGGCGATCCGTACCTGTCGACCGGTCAGATGGTGTTTGCGGACCGAGCTGTGCTGGACCGCTACCTGTCGGCGGTCCAGCAGGTGATCAACCGCCATGATATTCTGCGCACCGCCTTTATCTGGCAGAGGCTGTCAGAGCCGGCGCAGGTGGTCTGGCACCAGGCCCCGTTATCCGTCACCGAATTGACATTAGATCCGGCAGACGGGCCGGTCAGTGAGCAGTTAAGCCGGCGTTTTGACCCGCGCCATTATCGTCTGAACTTAAATGAAGCCCCATTATTGCAGTTCGTCGTAGCCCGGGACACGGAAGGGCGTTGGTGCTTACTGGAATTACAGCATCACCTGATTGGTGACCATACCACGTTAGAAGTCCTGCACCGTGAAATCCGGGCGTTTCTGACGGGGCTGGCGGAAACGCTGCCGGCCCCGGTGCCGTTCCGCAATCTGGTGGCCCAGGCCCGGTTAGGCCTGAGTCAGGAAGAACACACCCGTTTCTTCACCGACATGCTGTCGGAGGTGGCAGAGCCGACCCTGCTGTTCGGCGTGGCGGAGGTCCACCGTGACGGCTCACAGGTGACGGAATTCCACCGGATGTTGCCGGCGGAACTGAATGACCGTCTGCGTCAGCAGGCGCAGCAATTGGGCGTCAGTCTGGCAACGTTGTGCCATCTGGCCTGGGCGCAGGTGTTGTCACGCACCAGCGGGCAGGAAAAGGTGGTGTTCGGCACAGTGCTGTTCGGGCGCATGGCAGCGGGAGCAGGGATGGATAACGGGCTAGGGCTGTTTCTTAATACCCTGCCACTACGGCTGGATATCGATAACACACCGGTGCGGGAGAGTGTGCAGCAGGCCCAGTCCCGGCTGGCCGGATTACTGGCGCATGAGCATGCGTCACTGGTGCTGGCGCAACAGTGCAGTGGTATCGACAACACAGGCCCGCTCTTCAGTGCCCTGCTGAACTACCGGCATAATGCGGTATCAGCCCTGTCTGATGAGGAGCTAAACGGGGTTGAGTTTATGGGCGGGCAGGAGCGGACGAACTACCCGTTTACGCTGTCGGTGGAGGATTTTGGTGATGCGCTGGGGCTGACGGCTCAGGTTGTCGAGCCGTTTGACCCGGCACGGATATGCGGTTATATGCAGCAAGCGCTGGAAAGTCTGGCAGAGGCGTTGGCGCACACCCCGGACAGGCCGGTTGGGGCGTTAGATATTCTGCCGGCCGCGGAACGTACCTTGTTGCTAAAAATCTGGAATGCCACGGAAACGCTGTATCCTGAAGATTTGTATATTCATCAGTTATTTGAACAACAGGTGGCGAAAACCCCGGAAGCGACGGCTTTGGTGTATGAAAATCAGTTCCTGAGTTATGCCGAATTAAATACTCGTGCTAATCGGTTGGCCCATCAACTTATTGCGTTGGGCGTAGAGCCGGATCAGCGGGTAGCGATTTGTGTCTCACGTTCACCGGCCATGGTGGTGGGATTATTGGCGGTATTAAAAGCTGGCGGTGCTTATGTCTCGCTCGATCCAAATTATCCTGTTGAACGATTGGCGTATATGCTCAACGATGCCGCACCGGTGGTTTTGCTGACCCAGAGCGTGCTCGCTGACAGTTCGAAGCATGCATTCTCTGCGGCTGACTACACAATCGTACTGCTGGATGCCCCTGACGCTGCACAGGTTGAACAACCTGACCATAATCCGGAACCCCAAACTTTGGGGCTGACATCACGCCATCCGGCCTACATTATCTACACCTCCGGTTCCACCGGTTTACCTAAGGGGGTGGAGATGCCGCAGGCGGGTCTGTTAAACCTGCTACAATGGCACCGTCAATCCCCGTCACAACCCGCCGGAAACGGTAAAACTCTCCAGTTTGCCGCACTGGGATTTGATGTCGCTTTTCAGGAAATCTTCACCACCTTGTGTGAAGGCGGCTGTCTGGTGCTGATTAATGAGTCCCTGCGCCGGCAGCCGGAACAGCTTCTCCGCCTGATCTCGCAACAACGGATTGACCGAATTTTCCTTCCCTATATTGCACTCCAGCACCTTGCGGAAGCAGCCAGCCACAGCGGGGAAGATTTTTCCTGTCTGGCCCATATCGTCACCGCGGGCGAACAACTGCGTATAACACCGGCCATTCAGCGTTTTCTGCAACGTGCAGAAGGTTGCCGCTTACACAATCACTATGGCCCGACTGAAAGCCATGTGACAACGGCATACATTCTGGATCAGGATCCGAACCGGTGGCCCACTTTGCCTCCCATCGGTCGCCCGATTGCCAATAACCGTATCTATATTCTTGACACGTGCGGTCAGCCTGTTCCGCTGGGGGGACTTGGGGAGATTTATATTGCGGGTCAAGGCGTCGCACGGGGTTATCTGAACCGGCCTGAGCTGACGGCGGAACGTTTCCTGGCTGACCCGTTCAGCGATAAACCGGATGCCCGCATGTACCGCACCGGGGATTTGGCCCGTTACTTGCCGGACGGCAATCTGGAATTTTTGGGCCGCACTGACCAGCAGGTGAAAATCCGCGGTTTCCGCATTGAACCGGGGGAAATTGAAGCGCGGCTGGCCGAACACCCGGCGGTGCGTGAAGCCGTGGTGCTGGCACAGGGGGAAGGGCTGGACAAACGGCTGGTGGCGTATGTGGCGGCGGACGTGGAAGAAGAGCTGGTGAATAACTTACGTGAGCGCCTGAGTCAAGTTTTGCCGGAGTATATGGTGCCGGCGGCGGTGGTGCGTCTGGACCGCTTCCCGCTAACCCCGAACGGTAAACTGGACCGCCGGGCGCTGCCGGTGCCCGGGGAGGACGCCTTTGCCCGCCAGCGTTATGCAGCCCCGCAGGGCGCCACCGAAACTGCCCTGGCGGCGATCTGGCGAGAGTTACTGGGTATCGAAAAAATCAGCCGGCATGACAATTTCTTTGCTCTGGGTGGGCATTCTTTGCTGGCGGTACGGGTGATGAACCGGATAATGACCGTACTGGGTGTGGAGCTCCCGCTGGCGGCGCTGTTTCCTTCGCCTTCGCTGGCGGCCTTAGCGCAGGCGGTACAGAAACAAGACCGGCCCGCCTTGCCCGCCATACTGCCGGTCTCCCGGACGGAAACTTTGCCGTTATCCTTGGCCCAGCAGCGTTTATGGTTCCTGGCCCAGCTCGACGGGGTCAGTGAAACGTATCATATCCCCCTGGCGCTGCATTTACGCGGCCGGCTGGATATCACCGCCTGGCAGCAGGCCCTGAATGCCGTCTTTGCCCGCCATGAAGCATTGCGCACGGTTTTTGTTTCGGTTGACGGTCAGCCTCAGATTCATCTGTTGGCGGCAGACGACGGGGTGCCGCTGGTACAGCATGATTTGCGCGGGCATCCGGATGCTGATACGGAATTAGAACGCCTGTGTGCTGGAGAAATGTCTGCACCGTTTGACCTCAGCCGGGGACCGCTTATCCGGGCGGAACTTATCCGACTGACGGAAGAGGATTATCGTTTTTTGCTGACCCAGCATCATATTGTGTCCGATGGCTGGTCAGTCAATGTGCTGATAAATGAACTGAACGCACTCTACGCCGCCTTTCTGGCCGGTCAGCCGGATCCGCTGCCCCCATTGGCCATTCAGTACCCGGATTACGCCGCCTGGCAGCATCAGTGGTTTTCCGCCGAACGTACCCAGGCGCAGGCGGACTACTGGCGCACAACACTGGCCGATGCCCCGGTGCTGCTGGCGTTGCCGACAGACCGTCCCCGCCCGCCAGAGCCGTCGTTTGCCGGTCAGGTATTACCGGTTCACTTGGGACCCGAATTAACCACCGCCCTGAAACAGTTAAGCCAGCAGCACGGGGTTACCCTGTTTATGACCGTGTTGTCGGCCTGGGGCGTGGTCTTATCGCGGCTGTCCGGTCAGGAGGATATTATTATCGGCACCCCGAGTGCCGGCCGCAGCCGGCAGGAAGTGGAATCGTTGATGGGGTTCTTCGTGAATACGCTGGCCTTGCGTATGCACTTCTCGGGTGCATTAACGGTCGCCGAATTGCTGACCCAAGTCCGGCAAACCGCGTTAGCGGCCCAGGCCCATCAGGATCTGCCGTTTGAGCAGGTGGTGGAAATTGTCCAACCGCCGCGCCGGCTGGCGCATACGCCGCTGTTCCAGGTCATGTTTGCCTGGCAGAACAATGAACACACGGACTGGGCATTGCCGGGCCTGATGGCGTCACCGATTGACCAAATTTTAGATACTGTCAAATTTGATCTCGAACTGGATATGTTTGAGGATAATGGCGCGATTTCAGGTAATTTACGTTATGCCACCGCCCTGTTTGATCAGACAACTATGGAACGACACATTGGCTACCTGCGGACTGTGTTGCAGGTGATGGTCGCTAACCACCAACAGCGGATCGGGGAAATTGATATCCTGACATCGGCAGAGCGCCGGTTATTGCTGGAAACGTGGAATGCCACGGAAACGCCGTATCCTGAAGACTTATGTATTCATCAGTTATTTGAACGGCAGGCAGCGACAACCCCGGGCGCTATTGCCCTGGTGCATGAAAATCAGTCGCTCAGCTATGCGGAACTCAATGCCCGGGCGAACCGACTGGCTCGTCAACTCATTGCACTGGGAGTTCGTCCCGGCGGACATATAGCGCTGTTGTTTGAACGCTCAATAGCACTGGTGGTCGCCCAGCTGGCGGTGCTTAAAGCCTGTCTTTCCTACACAAATATTTTAACCCGCCCCCGCGTTATTGAACTTTTCCCTCATAGATTGATCTCAATAAAAAACACGACTTGAGGTAATCTTTATGTTTTCAACCAGCGCCGAACAATGGGCAAATGACACGTTTCAACATGCGGAATTAGGTGATAAACGCCGTACCAACCGCCTGGTGAAAGTGGCCTGTTCGTTGGCTAACCATATAGGACAATCGCTCGTGCAATCTCTTGACTCTCCTGCCGATGTTGAAGCGGCCTACCGACTGACCCGAAATTCCGCCATTGCGCCTCAGGCCATCGCCGAAGCCGGATTTACCGCCACCGTCGCTCACGCTCAACGTTATCATTGCCTGTTAGCGCTGGAAGACACGACAACCCTGTCATTTTCCCATGCGTCGGTCGCCGATGAACTCGGCTATACCACCTCAAAGGAAAAATCCCGGGGCATGCAGGCACACTCGGTGTTGTTATTTGCGCCTGAAGAACAACAGGTCGTGGGGTTGATAGAGCAACAGCGCTGGTGTCGAGATGTCAGTGATTATGGCAAAAGCCGACAACGCGATACACGCCCTTATGAAGGGAAAGAGAGTTATAAGTGGGAACGGGCCTCACAAGCCGTCGACAGCCGGTTAGGGGAGCAGATGGCCAACGTGATTTCTGTCTGTGACCGTGAAGCCGATATCATCGAATATCTGCGTTATAAAACGAGCCAAAAACAACGTTTCGTCATCCGTTCGATGCAAAACCGGCGTATAGAGGAAAGTCAGGATAAACTTTATGACTTTATTAGCCGGTTACAGAGTGCTGGAGAACGATTAGTTCAGGTCAGACAGAAAGGCGGGCGTCAGGCGCGTGTCGCGCATTGTGATATCAGTTATGCCGAAGTGACGTTGAAAATCCCCGAAGGAAAAAGCGGTGAGGCGGTGCGGATATTTTATGTCGGTTGCTACGAAAAAGGTCCGGAGGATGGGCTTTGCTGGCATCTTCTGACCTCCGAACCCGTCAACAGTCAGGAAGACGCCCATAAAATATTCAGTTATTACGAGCGCCGCTGGCTGATAGAAGAATTTCACAAAGCGTGGAAAACGGGCGGCACGCAGGTAGAAGCGCTGCGTATGCAAAGCAAAGATAATCTGGAGCGCATGATAGTGCTGCTGGCCTTTATTGCGGTACGAATACACCAGCTGCGTTTTATGGGTCTGAACAAAGAAGAGGCAGAGAAAGAGAGCTGTGAGACAGTATTAAGCCCCCTGGCGTGGAAATTACTGTGGTCAAAACAAGAAAAACGCCGTGTGCCGAAAAAAGCCCCGAGTTTGCATTGGGCCTTCATCAATCTGGGAAAACTGGCCGGCTGGTACGATTCCAAACGCACGGGTCGAGTCGGATGGGAACGACTTTGGGAAGGCTGGTTTCGGCTGCAAACCCTGATAGACGGCTATTTGCTGGCTAAATCAGTTGATTTGGAGATCTGATCAAGAGACAGGCTTAAAGCGGGGGCGGTTTATGTACCGATTGATCCGGATACCCCGGATGAGCGCAAACTCTGGGTCATACAGGATTGTGCGGCTCAGTTGCTGCTGACGGATAATCACATGGCGATCCCGAACAATCTGGCGGTGCCGTTATTGCGAATGAGGGAGGAAACAGATCCCGGCCGGGAAGATGACGAACGGGATCTTAACTTAACCCGTCGGGGTTCAGATGCCGTTTATGTGATGTATACCTCCGGTTCGACGGGGGTACCGAAAGGGGTTATTGTGTCGCATCGTGCGGTCATCCGGCTGGTTATCAATAATGGCTATGCGGAAATTGAACCGGATGACCGGGTGGCCTTTACCGCGAATCCCGCCTTTGATGCCGGCACCTTTGAAGTCTGGGCTCCGCTGCTCAACGGCGGGGCGCTGGTGGTTATCGACCGCAGTACATTATTAACTCCATGGCAGTTAGTCCGGGCATTACAGAGCCACTGTATCACAGTTCTGTCACTGGTTGTCGGCCTGTTTAACCGGCTGGCGGGGGAGTTATCCCCGGTTTTACCACAGATAAAAATTCTGATTGTTGGGGGGGATGTCCTTGACCCTAATGTTATTGACCAGGTGCTGACTGGCAATCCGCCACAGCAATTATTACAGGCTTATGGCCCGAGTGAAGGTACCACGTTTACGACCACCTACCGTATTACGGCATTAGCACAGGGCATAACCAGCATCCCGATTGGCCGCCCCATTGCCAATACGCGGGTTTATGTATTGAATGCCAAAGGATTACCGGTGCCGTTAGGCGCTGTCGGTGAAATGTATATTGGTGGTGATGGGGTCGCCAGGGGCTATCTGAACCGGCCTGAACTGACGGCAGAACGTTTCCTGGCCGACCCGTTCAGCGATAAACCGGATGCCCGGATGTACCGCACCGGGGATTTGGCGCGCTACTTGCCGGACGGCAATCTGGAATTTTTGGGCCGCACTGACCAGCAGGTGAAAATCCGCGGTTTCCGCATTGAACCGGGGGAAATTGAAGCGCGGCTGGCCGAACACCCGGCGGTGCGTGAAGCCGTGGTGCTGGCTCACGGGAAAGGGCTGGACAAACGGCTGGTGGCGTATGTGGCGGCGGACGTGGAAGAAGGGCTGGTAAATAACTTACGTGAGCGCCTGAGTCAAGTTTTGCCGGAGTATATGGTGCCGGCGGCGGTGGTGCGTCTGGACCGCTTCCCGCTAACCCCGAACGGCAAACTGGACCGCCGGGCGCTGCCGGTGCCCGGGGAGGACGCCTTTGCCCGCCAGCGTTATGCAGCCCCGCAGGGCGCCACCGAAACTGCCCTGGCGGCGGTCTGGCGAGAGTTACTGGGTATTGAAAAAATCAGCCGGCATGACAATTTCTTTGCCCTGGGCGGGCATTCTTTGCTGGCGGTGCGGGTGATAGAACATTTGCGTCAGCAGGGGCTGACACTGGCGGTACGCGACCTGTTTCAGACCCCGGTGTTAGCCAATCTGGCACAAAAGCTGGCGCAGTACGCGGCCGTGCCCGTGCCTGCCAATGTGATTACCCCGGATACCTGTACGCTCACGCCGGCTATGCTGCCGTTGATAAATCTGACGCCGGCGGATATTGACCGTATCGTTGGGCAGGTGCCGGGCGGCCTCAGCAACCTTCAGGACATTTATGCCCTGTCCCCGCTGCAGGACGGGATCTTATTCCACCATTTGCTGGCAAGTGAGGGCGATCCATACTTGTTGACCGGTCAGATGGTATTTGCGGCTCGGGAGGTGCTGGACCGCTATCTGGCCGCGGTGCAGCAGGTGGTCAACCGCCACGATATTCTGCGCACCGCCTTTATCTGGCAGGGGCTGTCAGAGCCGGCGCAGGTGGTCTGGCGCCAGGCCCCGTTATCCGTCACCGAATTGACATTAGATCCGGCAGACGGGCCGGTCAGTGAGCAGTTAAGCCGGCGTTTTGACCCGCGCCATTATCGTCTGAACTTAAGTGAAGCCCCGTTATTGCAGTTTGTTGTTGCCCGGGACACGGAGGGGCGTTGGTGCTTACTGGAATTACAGCATCACCTGATTGGTGACCATACCACGTTAGAAGTCCTGCATCGTGAAATCCGGGCGTTTCTGACGGAGCAGGCGGAAACGCTGCCGGCCCCGGTGCCGTTCCGCAATCTGGTGGCCCGGGCCCGGTTAGGCCGGAGTCAGGAAGAACACACCCGTTTCTTCACCGACATGCTGTCGGAGGTAACAGAGCCGACCCTGCCGTTCGGCGTGGCGGAGGTCCACCGTGACGGCTCACAGGTGACGGAATTCCACCGGATGTTGCCGGCGGAACTGAATGATCGTCTGCGCCGGCAGGCGCAGCAGTTGGGCGTCAGTCTGGCAACGTTGTGCCATCTGGCCTGGGCGCAGGTGTTGTCACGCACCAGCGGGCAGGAAAAGGTGGTGTTCGGCACGGTGCTGTTCGGGCGCATGGCGGCGGGAGCAGGGGCCGGCACAGGGATGGGACTGTTTATTAATACCCTGCCGCTGCGACTGGATATCGATAACACACCGGTGCGGGAGAGTGTGCGGCAGGCCCAGTCCCGGCTGGCCGGATTACTGGCGCATGAGCATGCGTCACTGGCGCTGGCTCAGCGGTGCAGCAGCATTGACAATGCGGGGCCTCTTTTCAGTGCCTTGCTGAACTACCGACACAATGATGTATCAGCCCTGTCCGATGAGGGACTAAGCGGCATTGAATTTATGGGCGGACAGGAGCGGACTAACTACCCGTTTGCGCTGTCGGTGGAGGATTTTGGGACGGCGCTGGGGCTGACCGCTCAGGTTGTCGAGCCGTTTGGGCCGGAGCGGGTCTGTGACTATATGCAGCAGGCACTGGACAGTCTGGCGGAAGCGCTGGCGCACACCCCGGACAGGCCGGTGCGTGCCCTGGATATCCTGCCGGCCGCGGAACGGACCTT
The DNA here is from genome assembly GCF_003343245.1 of Photorhabdus laumondii subsp. laumondii. Lineage (NCBI taxonomy): Bacteria > Pseudomonadati > Pseudomonadota > Gammaproteobacteria > Enterobacterales > Morganellaceae > Photorhabdus > Photorhabdus laumondii. Next base: position 1,296,604 of record NZ_CP024901.1, read on the forward strand.
GTTACTCACCACCTGGAATGCCACGGAAACGCCGTATCCTGAAGACTTATGTATCCATCAGTTATTTGAACGGCAGGCAGCGACAACCCCGGACGCCATTGCCCTGGTGTATGAAAATCAGTCGCTCAGTTACGCGGAACTCAACGCCCGGGCGAACCGGCTGGCACATCAATTAATTACGCTGGGGGTCGTGCCCGACCAGTTAGTGGCGATTTGTGTCTCACGCTCACTGGTCATGGTGGTCGGGATATTGGCCATCCTGAAAGCCGGTGGGGCGTATATGCCGCTCGACCCTGCTTATCCAGATGAAAGATTGGCCTATATGTTCGAAGACGCAGCTCCCGTTGCAGTACTGACTCAAACCGAGTGGGTTGACCGGCTAGCCAGCACTGTGCCTACTGTCGTACTTGATGCCCAAACTCAACTTTGGATGTCATATTCCACCGATAATCCAGATCCTCAGGTGTTGGGACTGACATCACACCATCTGGCCTATGTAATTTACACCTCAGGCTCTACGGGACAGCCTAAAGGAGTTATGAATAGTCACCAGGCTTTATGTAACCGCCTACTATGGTTCGTCCGGAATATCGCAACGACACCATTGGTCGGGGCACTAAAAACCAGCATCAGCTTTGTTGATTCTGTCACTGAAATGCTAGGCGTGTTGTTGGCTGGAGGTAAACTGGTTGTATTCAATGATCATGAAGTGAAAGATTTCGATCGTTTCAGTGATGGTTTACGTCGTTTTGGCGTCAATTATCTGGTGGTGGTGCCTTCGCTGTTAAAACACTTAATTCAAGGTTATAGCGATAAATTGAAATCCATTAGGACGTTAGTTTGCAGCGGAGAACGGCTGGCTCCTGAACTGGCTCGGCAAGTTGTGACGGATTACCCTTGGCTCCGTCTGTTAAATTTCTATGGTTCATCCGAAATTAATGGTGATGCCACCTGGTATGAATACCCTACTCAGACAGAAATACCGGAAGTATCGGTGATAGGCCGTCCCATCGCCAATACCCAGATCTATCTTCTCGATCCTATTGGGCAACCTGTCCCGCTTGGTGTAGTCGGCGAAATTTATATCGCCGGTGCTGGCGTGGCTCATGGTTATCTCAATCGTCCCGAATTAACGGCTGAACATTTCCTTCATGACCTATATAGTGATAAACCGGATGCACGTATGTACCGTACTGGAGATTTGGCGCGTTATCGTCCGGACGGCAATCTGGAGTTCCTCGGTCGTAATGATCAGCAGGTGAAAATTCGCGGTTTCCGTATTGAACCGGAGGAGATTGAGGCCCAGTTGATGGAACATCCAGCAGTGCGTGGTTCCGTCGTGTTGGCACTGGATGACGGGTCGGATAAACGGTTGGTGGCTTATGTGATGGCGGACGCTGAGGAGGGACTGGTTAACAGCTTACGTATCCACCTGAATTCGGTTCTGCCGGATTATATGGTACCGGCGGCATTTGTGCGACTAGAGAGCTTCCCGTTAACCGCTAACGGAAAACTGGACAAACAGGCATTGCCAGCACCGGATAGCGATGCGTTTGCCCGTCAACACTATGAGGCACCACAAGGAGCAACCGAAATCTTGTTGGCGACGATTTGGCATAAACTGCTGGGCATTGAACAAATTAGCCGGCACGACAATTTCTTTGCCCTGGGAGGACATTCACTATTAGCTGTAAGAATGATGAATCTTGCTGCTGGGCAGGGCTTGAATTTCACGTTAAATACCCTGTTTCAGTTCCCTGTGTTGGTCGAACTGGCGGTAAAAATAACCTTAGACCCTCTGCTTCAAAGACAAAATAGCGCCATATCAGTACGGCCTGGTGGAACAGGGTTACCGCTATTTTTAATTCCCACTGGTACGGGAGACTATTCGTATGCCTTCGGGCTGTCCCAGTATATCTCATCGGGTTACCCGATTTATGCATTACCTTGGCCTTCCATCAATGAAGAACCGATGTCAACGATGGAAGAGTTAGCTGCCAAAATGGTTACCCTGATGAAAGCTGTTCAATCCACAGGGCCATACAGGATAGGAGGCTATTCTTCCGGAGGTATATTAGCTTATGCGATTGCTCAGCAACTTTTGAATGCCGGTGAGCAGGTTAATTTCTTGGGGATGATTGATACACTAGCGCCTCATTATTTAAGAGAAGATCCTCTGCAACCGAAATATCGTTTCCTTGTTGGACTCACTCAACGGTTAGAAGGAGAGCATCTAGAAGAGATATCGGTGTTGCACCAGAACATTGAAGCGTTGAATTTAGTTCAGTTGATTGAGGCCGCACAAGAACTGGAATTATATCCGGCAACTCTACGTGCCGATGTGGTCGCAAAATATTGGGAGCAAATTGCACGTTATGCACAATTAATTGCTAATTAACCCGAATTCTGCTTAATCCGTCATTGAAAAATCGTCTTCTGAGTAGAAAACTTTCAGTGATGGCTTCTTCAATTTAAGGCAGTAAGCAATCAATCCACCTAAAACGCACAACAGAAAGCCTTTTATACTTCGGTGGCGGGAATGCTCTATTTGAGAAAGAGTTTTTAATTGCCCATTAATCGTTTCAATGATAAAACGCTTTTTTAACATTATCTTATCCCACTCAGCTTGCATACTCGCTTTCATGTTACGCCGTTTTTTCGTGATGAAAGTGACATCGGTTTTAGCTAAATCGTCCGCCAATTCCTGGCTGAGGTAACCTTTGTCACCGTAAAGAGAACCCGTTAATTCTTTTGATAATTCACGAACAGGTTCCCGATCATCCACATTACCCGGAGTCACTTTAAGCGCGAGAATTTCACCCTGATGATTGACAACCAGGTGTAATTTGAAACCGTAAAACCAGCCCATTGAATTTTTTCCGCGCTTTGCTATCCCCGCAAAGACCTTATGTCGAGGGATGCGAATGTTATGGCAGACACTCAAACGGGTGGAATCAATAAAAGCAATGCCTGTGGGTTTCCCTTTTAATTGAGTCAGATAGCTGCATAATGGCACCAAAACGGAAGGAGCCACACTGACAAAACGAGGATAGCTAAGCAAGGTTGGAAAATCCTTATGGTGATATTTCCAAATATGTTCTAGATAAAAATGTTTAAAATCACGGTAATGCGACATATGAAAAAGGATCAAAATGGTCATGATTTCACTGGGATACATATGACCTTGTCGGCGGCGTAAACGATGCCCGCTATCGAGACAAAATTGTTCCCATTGAGGGATGAAAAAACGGCAAAAATCATCGACATCACAGAAAATTTCAACTAAGTTGTCCATAGCCTGTTCCCCCCTCGGAGCTGTTTTTGGTGCACACCAAAACTTTGCTCCTGGAACAGGCTTCTCGTCAATTTCTTATCCAGAATTCGGGTTAATTATGAACCACCAACGTTGGCAGTAACTTTGCATCAGTTCTATGCAATAGAATTTTCTCCTGATGCCTTTTTTGTGACAAATGAGGGGGCCGAATTTGTGAACATAGAGCAATCGTTAGGTTGGGAGCGAATAATGCCTGATACACTACTACAGTTGATTGCTATTCCGGGTAATCATTCAAGTATGATGGGGGAGAATGAGAATAAAATCACGCTAGCTGAAGCTATGAATAGAACGTTATTAACCTCAGCTTCGTTTAAAAATAGCGATATCACAATCCCGTAAATTCAAGCTCGGTTTTTTAGGTTGGAATGTATAAGCAATTAAGCCAGCGACGATTTCCAATAAAAAACCGAGCTGACTGCGTTGTCAGATAACAACAAAATGGGATGTTAACTGAAGGGATTCTCAGGCCAGGGCAATAGCTCATTCAACCGACTGTTCGGCCAGACAGGCAGTCGGCTGAGAACATCACGTAACCAGACCCAGGGCTCATGTCCGTTGGCTCTGGCGGTTTCCAGCAGCCTCATTATCATGGCTGCCCGTTGCCCCGCCGGCAGGGAACCCGCAAAAAGCCAGTTCTTTCGCCCGAGTGCCGGTCGCGGTAGGAATTGCCGGTAACGGCTATTCCTACCGCGACCGTTACAGTCAGCGGGTGAATAAATGGATACCGCCCCCCCGAATTGTGCATCCTTATCCTTTGCAGCGCTTTTACGCCAAACACCCGAGGTAGGAGCCGGATGCGTTAGTAGCGCACGTCCGGATCTGTGCGGGGGGGGGGATAGCCGGTAACGACTATTCCTACCGCGACCGATTGAACTCTTGTCTTCACGCCATTTTCAAACGTATAGTACCCACCATTGTGACTATAAATTGTGTTTCCTGATGCGTCTATTTTTCCAGTGTTATTATAAACACCATTTTTTGGCCTGGTAACTGAATTTCCTTTTGGGGTATAGCCCGCAGGTAATGTTGTCCCTTTTCCTGTCTGAGTAGTTCCCTTTCCGACTATATTCACAGAAGTTCTATTAGCTTTTGCCCCAATAGCCCCGACCGCGGTCTCCAGCAACACCAGATTCCGTTGCTCTTCCTTCACATACTGCGCCGCATCGGCTTTAGATAACCCGGCGTTTTCCAGCTCTTTTTGGCGCAGTTCCGTGTTAAAGAACCCAGAAAGTGGTCCACTACCGCCATTTAACCAGCTGCTCTGCTCTGAACGGCCTAGCTTGTCATTGGCACGGTATCCCGATACCGCCAGTTCTTTACCCACCTCATGGTTGATAAAGGCCAGCTCTTCGCGGCTCAACTCACCATTCAACGCCATTTGTTTCAAGGTATTGATGGTGGCATCACTGGCCTGCCGGTACGCTGTCCAGACCCCTTTACGGCAACTGTCATCCTGACACGATGCCAGTTTACCGCGCATGTCTTCAACCGACGGCAGACCTTTATCCAGAATGCGCTGGCTTAATTCTTTGGCCTTACCGCACGGCTTCCGGTGACAGCGTGCGGCAATCGCCCAGATTTCGGGAGGCCAGCGCATTATTCTCAACCTTATTTTACAACATCTCGTGATAAGAATAGGCCAGTATGAGGATCGAAAAATATTCTTCTTCCATAAAAATCAACAACAAAATATTGCCCTTCAACAACGTTCAATCCTTCATATGGGTAACTGATTTGACCTTCTTTTTGTAAATCTGAAGGCTCTATTTGCCAAAGAAATTCTCCATTATTTGTGTAAGAAAATAGATTATTTAGTCCGTCATCTCCTATAGGAATATCAGTTAAGACAAGAACAGAACCATTATCGATTTCTATCGCCTTAATAATCTTTTGATTAAATATAATTAAGTGCCCATTAATATTAATCTTGTTATCGTTTACTAAGATAGCCATTTTATATCCTATTTTTTCTGAATAGCCTGTTCATTAGTGAATGTACCTGTTCTTTGCCCCATAAGATCAAACTGGGTTCCTCCACCTTTATAGCCAAACAGACTATTTGCAGAACCTACTCTCATCTTAGTACCTGCTTTAATTTCAACATCCGCAACGTATTTTGGCTCATATGGCAAAGCAAATTTTTCTTGAATTTGTTTACTACTTAATCCTTTTATATCTTCGGCTTTCATCATCCATCCCCCTCTCATTTGTGAATGAGTACCATCATAAACCCTAACAAATTGCGTGTTAGCTGCTAATTCAAATTCCTTTACTGTAGTTCCTGGAGTATATGGAGGTTGTTCATATCCCTGACTTTTCCACCAATTATTTACTTCTGTTGCTGTTACTTCTTTAATGGGCTTTTCAGGGAGTCGTCCAGAAGTACCTTTGCCCTCATTTATAGATGAAATCGTCGTCTTATTTCCAGTAATACTTTTATCAGCCAGAGAACCTCCTTTCCCCTCAACCACTTCTGTTGACCGATACTTACTTAAAGACAGATATGCTTTCGCGGCTGCAAACTGTATCAGCTTCGCTTCACTGGTAGGTATCCCTCCAGCAACAATTTCCGCCGCTTTCTGTGGCGTCATCTGCTCATTTGATAACACGACATCTAACGGAACACCAAAGAAGTTCCCCCACGCAATAATCAGACCTTTTGCCGGGTCTTGACCCTCAGGGACTTGTCCTTTGAGGTAGTGAGTTAAGGCTGCGTTGATTTCTTCGGGTGTTGCCCCGGATTGAGTCATCTTTTGAGCCAGTGACCCTGCGCCTTCAAAATGTTTAGCGCTTTCGGAACCAAACAAACTTCCCATGCTAAGGGCATTATTATCCACCGAATTCTTCCCGGCCTGCGCCCCGGTGAGGGCGCTGGCGGTGGAGTCACCGGCAATACCGCCTGCTAGCGTGGAGCTGATTAAATATTACCCCGGTGGACTCATGCTGCCCTCTTAGCTTTGTAAAGGCTGGATCGTTGTTTAAAAGCCACTTAATACTACTTGCCCTTCTGTATAACTTTTAAGAATCCTACTGCTTATTTCAAATATACACTTAGTAAAATCGCTTATTGTTAGATTATATCCCTCATCTGTGATATTAATTTTTCCCAGAAAACGCAATGCTATTTCATTAGAAAATATTATGTTAAAGCTCTCACTGGTTTCCTCAATTTTCTCAATAATATATTGATTATCAAAGGGTCTACCATAAGGGCCATCAGGGAGAAAGAAGTAAAGTGATTTTTTCTCTTTTACCCAATTTTCAACTATTTCTTTTGTGTTCATTTCTTAATTATCCAGTTATTGTCTAGTGATGGTAAAAATATTTGCGTACCACCACCATGTAACGTTGGTTGAGTCCCTTTAGTTCCAATTTGTGCTGCCGCTGGCCCTTCATAATACTTAGTACCTTTGGGGATCTTTATAATGGCTTGGTTTTTAAAAGTATTACCCCATTCAGGTAAAACAGCACTATCCAGTTGAGATTGTAGAGGTCCTTTTGATGGCTGAGGAGTCCAAAAGCGACCATCAACTTTAGCAGAGCCGCCATAATCTCTGAAAAAATATATATCTGTTTCTGCGACTTTTTCAGTATAACTTCCACTTCTGAACGTTGAAGCAGGAGCTCGCAAATCATTGGGGTTTCCTAATGGGCCAATTTCATGCGGGCCATAAGATTTTATAGTTTTTGATACTCCTTGTTCTAAGTTCTTCGAGACATTCTTCACCACATTAGCCGCTACAGCTTCGGATTTTGCTGCCACTGCCTCTGCCGCAGTTTTACCCACACCTATTACGCCGGCTGCGCCCACACCACCCGGCGTTAATGCTTCTGCGACCTGAATACCTGCATTATTTAGACAAATTGTTGGCGCAGCTTTACATCCTTCCAGTGCAGCTCGTGCCATTGCTGCAATTTCAGGTGTGGCGGCCACAATCTGGGCACCACCGGCTACTGCCATTCCTCCCACAGAGACAATTAGATTTCCATTAGCTATACCTTTAGCAATATTACTTTTGCAAGCCGTATCACAGTCCGGTGTTTTAGCCAACCAAAATCCCAAGTCTGACCCGGCTGCTGCACCTAGGGCATTATTATCCGCAACAACCCATTCCATTGCGAAGTTGACCGCCAAACACCGATTTTCCCAATGCCCTCAGCCAGTTACCACCCGTTTTTTCCAATGGGCGTTCACCGCCGGCCCCAAAACCCCCTGACGCGCTTTTCGCCTCCAAAGGCCGGTTTTTCCCGCCGTGCCATTGTCAGTGTAGCGCCTTTTTCGGCAACGGGCGAACGTCGCCCAACTCGCTTGGGCGGCGGATGCCCGTTCTGCGGGCGCGGGCGGCATAGAGCCCGCAAGCGGCGCCCCTGCGACGCTCGGGGGCACCGGGGTTTCGGGTTGCGCATGACCTTGCATGACCACGCGATTTTGTTCAGGGAAGCCCCCGGGGGCTGCACGGGGCGGCGATGGCGAGCACGGGAATGAGCAAGGAGCCTGCGACTGCGAACCGGGCGCAGCCAGTGCAGCGGGGTTGGGGCGGGGGGAAGTCAATGAGCGGAGGCCGCAGGCCGACCTGCCTTTAGGGGGGTTGGCCCAACGGTTGCAGGGCAGCTAAAGAAGAACTCAGAGTTGCCGATGTCCGGCTCAGTCGGTTAGAGCATAAGGCGCAGCCTTGTGCGCCACTCCCCGCAATGCCGACCCGCGGGGGCGCAAGACATAATGCCAATTATACGCATTAAGCCGCTCATCAATGCTCAGGCGGTTGCCCGGGCTCACCGGCGCAGTGCGTATAATTCCCCCGCATTATGTTCAATAGGCGTTGGGCGGCCTGGACCGGCTTAACGGGGACGCTCGTGGTTGAGCCGCCTGACGACTATTTACCCCCGCGTGCGCCGAGGCTGACGGGCAGTCCGGCCACGGTCTGCCCCCACACCGAACCCGCCCAACGTAACGGGGACGGGCGGACGCTCAGCGGCTATCGGAGGTTCAGGTCAGCTCTGGGCTGTCCGGCGGCGTGTCGGCATCGGCGTTATCGTCGGCGTACAGGTCGGCCAGTAAACCCACTTCATCGGCGTCGCGGACTTTTTCGTCGGCCATTTGCTCCGCCGGATGCGTACTGGCGTGCACCGCCTGCAAGGCCCGGATAGAGACCTGCGTATACACCTGGGTGGATTCCACGCTGGCATGGCCTAACATGGCCTGTATCCAGCGCAGGTCCGCGCCGTTCTCCAGCATCTGCGTTGCCATCGCATGCCGGAACAGGTGGCAGGCACCTTTTTTCTCGATACCCACCGCGTTGATATAAGCTGTCACCAGATTGCTGATACCGTTAGCCTGTAAGCCGTCCAGCCCATCCATTGCGACGAATAATGCCTTGACGTCTGGATTGACGATAAGTTGTGGCCGCACCTGTTGCTGATAGCGCTGTAGCCAGCTTAAGGCCCGTTCACCGAGGGGCAACACCCGGTCTTTATTCCCCTTGCCCTGCCGGATGGTCACCGTTTTGCGTTTTCCGTCAACGCTGTACACATCCAGCCGGGTTAATTCGCCCCGACGCATCCCGGTTGACCAGAGCAACTCCATCAACGCCCGGTCACGTATCCCCTGCAACGTCGTCAGGTCAGGCTGCGCCAGTATCTGTTCGGTTTCATCGATGGTCAGGATATAGCGCGGCAGGTGCTTTTCCAGTCTGGGGAGTTCAATGTCCGCCGCCGGGTTCGCCAGTATCAGATTCTGTTTGGTCAGCCATTTGAACCAGACTTTCAATGGCTCCAGTTGGGTACGTTGCGTCCGGGTGCTTAACGGTTCACCGTTGGTCTTGCGGTACTGATACAGATAACGCTGGTAACGCTCCAGTATCGGCCGGGTGATATCCGCTGCGTAGTATAAGCCGCGCTCGGTTGCCCACAGGATAAAGTGGTAAGTATGGTGCGTCTGTACTTTCAGCGTACTTTCTGACCAGTTCCGTTCCTGTCGCCACACTACAAAGCGCAGCAACAACGCATACAGGCTCTTCGGGTCATGCGCCGGCCCCACAGGCTGACGGTAGACGTCATTAACGGTCAGAAGGCTCCCCTTGCGGGGTTTACGGTTTGCCATGATTGACCTCCGGTTGAGATTGAGGGGCGGGCGCAGACAAGGGGCGCGTTTTCTTTTTTCCTTTTATCACGGTGTCTTCCGTTACCCCGACTTGCGGTACGCTGAACCCGTGCTCTGCCTGCCCGGATGGGGATTTTTTCACCCCAGACTTAGCCCGGACCTGGCCCAGACTTGAGGCAGACGGGTGTTCATTTAAGTCAGACTTGCTCTCATGACCTGTCGGGACGGCTGCCGGCGTTTTATCCCTGTCGGGTACGGGCAATGCGCCTCTGTGATTATTTTCCTTAATAACTGCGTTTTCATCTGCCCGGACTTGTGCCCCTGCCGGCCCTTGTTCTGTCCGGGCTGACGCGGGTTTTTCTTCCCCAGACTCAGGCCAGACTTGCCCCGGACTTGGGGAAGACTTACGACCTTCCGGGTCAGACTTGCGTTCACTGCCGGCGGTTTCTGAGTCCGCTTCTCCGACATCCAGCAGGCCGCACAGGTGGGCTGCGCCGTTGTCTTCTCCGTCCCACAGCAGTTCATAATGCAGCAGGTGCCCCCGGCTGCCGCCATGCAACAGCAGGTATTCCATTTCCGTCAGCCGTTGACAGTGGTTTTTGAGCTGGCTGTCGCTCCAGTGGGTAAAGGCGCGGATATCCCGCCGGGTAAAGCGCACTTCATTTGGCTGGCAGTGCTGGATTTGCGCCTGTTCGTTCACCATCTCTTGTATCAGCAGTAACAGTTTGCGTGTTTGCGGCGGCATTTCATCCAGCGTGCGCCCCAGCACCTCATGCGCCAGCCGGTTGGCGAGGGCAATATCGTCTTGGGTGACTTCGATATATTCGATGACCTGCCCGCGGTGGGTCGTTTTCTTCACTTCACGTTGATACTGGTGCAGCAGGGCAATGGCCTGTATCAGCGTCAGGTATTTCATGTGGTCGCGCCGCATCCGGGTTTTGTCTGACAGGAACGTCAGTTGGTGGGCGTAAGGATTGACCACTTTCAGCGGCCTTAACAGGCGCTGGGCGTTCTGGTGTAACTGCGTCAGATAGCCTTTCTCCGAGTCAGCCAGCAACCCGGCCAGCGTCTGGCGGTGTCGCTGCATGGCGTGGATAGCCTGCGTCTGCTCGCGCGATTCGTTGACCGTCAGCACCAGACAGCGGTTCAGCAGCTCTTCATCCACATCAATGGCCGTCGTCGTTAACATCAGCATCACCGGTCCCTGTACCTTGTATTCCCGCGTCACCAGTTCGCCGCTCTGCTCGTTCTTGCCGGTGCTGGCGATTTTCAGCTCGCCGTCGGACTGCAACAGTTTCAGGGCATAAGCCGCCTGCCGCACGCCTTCCTCTTCGGCTATCGCCAGTATTTTGTGTTGCAGGCTGGTTTCGCCGAGGTAATACAGGCTCTGTCCGGTCATTGCCGAGTACTGGATACGCTCCTCTTCCGGCATCAGGTTCAGCACGGCATCCATCAGGCTGCTCTTGCCTGCCGCGCTGCTGCTCTGGATTAACACGGCCAGCGGTTTATCGAGTTTGCGCGAGACTGCCGCCAGATACCCGGTCAGCAGATTGGTCGATTCGCCGACCACCCCGCAGGCGGCCATGTCGTTGATAATCTGTTCTGTTAAGTTCGGTGATGTCAGCAATGCCAGCGCGGCGGCTTCGTCTTCCGCGCTGACCGTGACCGCCGTTGTCCCTGAGGCTTCGGCGTCGGCTTGCTGTTGCGCGTCCTGTTGCTGCTCCAGCATCAGCAATACCCGCCCGGCTTCGCGTTTGATGACCGACAGCTCGCATTCCAGCTCTTGCGCCGCCGTGCTGATGTAGTTCTGACGATGCCGCGCGTGATACATGTCCAGCGTATCCACATGGAACAGGCCGGACGTTTCATCACGGACCTGCACATTGACTTTCATCACATCGGGCACCGGCGATTTTTTCATCCCTCGTATCCGCCAGACCCGGGGGCCGCTTTTCATCAACAACTCACCGGACGCCGTACGCTCACAGGGCACGGGGGCAACGGTCAGCGCCGGCGGGGCGGCTAAAGCAGCCGGTTTAGCCACATCAGCATTGTGAGGCTTTTCCGTCACACCCGGCGAGACGGGCCGCTCATGGCTGAACACCGCGCCCGGTGCCGTTCCCTGTCCCAGCCAGACCGCCTGTTGCAACGCCAGCCCCAGTGCATGTTCGGCGTTGCCGCTTTTGACGGCATAGTCATTGGCATCCATGCCCGGCGGGAACTGCACCCGCCATGCCTCGATACCGGCTTCCAGTAAGTCAGCCGCCACATTAGCCGCGCCACGGTCTCCGGCCTCGTCCCGGTCAAAGGCAATCAGCACCCGTTTCACGCCGTGATACTGCAAGGCTTCGAGGTGCTCACGGTTAAACCCGTTCACCCCGAACGCGGCAATCACGTTACGGAACCCGGCACACCAGAAGGTCATGGCATCGATCAGCGCTTCGCACAGGATAATTTCCGCAGCGGCTTTCATCGCTGCCTCATTCCAGACCCCGGCCAGGGGTGAGGACAGGTACAGATGCTTTGGGCTGTCTTTCAGCACTTTGTAATCCGGCTGGGTTCGGCGGCCATACAGTTGCAGCACCCGCCCGCGGCTGGCCACACTGGCCGATTCGGCCCAGCCGATTATCGGCACCACGACACAGCCCCGGAAGTGGTCCTGCCGGGTGGTGGTACGCAACACGCCCAGCCCCGACAGCTTGCCGCGCAACTGCTGGCCTTCCTGACTGTCTTTGGACGGCAACAATCCCGCGGAACCGCTGATACCGTGATGACCCGCATAACCGAGCCGGAAGTGGCTGACCAGTTCAGGATGATTCAGCCCGCGTCGTGCCAGCCAGGCTTTGGCTTCCGGTGACGCCAGTAAGTGCTGATGATAAAAATCAATCACCTGATGCAACAGCGCCTGCCCGTCATCGTCCAGGTCGGCCAGTTTCGGGCGCGGCAGGGGTGCCGCCTGTGACTCCGGCGGGGCGGCTAAAGAAGAAGCGGCCACAACTGCATTGTCCATATCCGGCAACCCGGCCAGCTCCCGCAGCCGGCGGATAGCGATTTTCAGCGTCACCCCTTCCGTTTGTATCACCCAGTCCAGCACCGACCCCGCTGCGCCACAGCCAAAGCAGTGATACAGGTTCTTAGCAGGCGATATCACCATTGAGGGCGTTTTCTCGTTATGGAACGGACAGCGCAGCACATAATCCTCACCGCGTTTTTTCATCGGACGGCCTTGCTTACGCGCCAGCCCCAGTAACGAGACGGTTTGCTTTAAGCGGGCTAAATCGGTATCGGGAACGCGGGTCATTGCCTCTACTCCTGTAAAATGCGTCAAGATTCATATTGATAATATATATAGTCCCTGATATGATACTTTTAGTCAAGCGATAAAAACGGGAGGGGTATAGTGACGTCAGTTACAGCAACTTTGGAATTTCCTATGAGCTTTTCTGATAAATTGGCGGCTTCCCGTAAAGAGCTTGGTTTCACGCAACAACAGATGGCTGACAAGATTGGTATGCACGTTTCACAATACAAGCGCTATGAAGCCGGGACATCCCAGCCGACGATTGATGTGTTTCGGCGGATTGCATTAGCGTTGAATGTCAGTGCCGATATGCTTCTTTTTGATCCCAATGAGCGCGGACCCGATGACCGGCTAAAACTCCAGTTCGAAGCAGTCTCACAGTTGGATGAGAAAGAGCGGGAAGCGATTGAGACAGTGATTAGCAGTATGTTGCATATGCATGATGCTAAACGTTGGACGGTAAAACGTTAGCCGCTCAAGAAGAGACAATACTTACGCGGTGTTGAGATGCTGAGAACATCCCAGCACCGCTAACCACAACCCACTATCAGAGGTAGTTAGCTATGGCTGAACGCGATTGTAATGTAAATTCAGGCAGTTCGAAAGCGCAACGCCGCTATAAGGTCGGCTATATCAGCCGATGTCACGCCGACCGCCACACTGGCATGACCCGCTATTACAGCCAGCATCCCAGCTTGCATCTTAAAGGTAATTGGCTGGAAGAAGCGGGCTTTGTGACCGGGCAGCCAGTGCAGGTCAGTGTTGAGCACGGACAGTTGATTATCCGGCTCGTTGAGAACAGTTGACGGTTAAAAGCAGGAAGCTCCCGGCCACTGACCGGGACGCCTAATTAACAAAAATCCTGTTCTATATTACCTTCTGCCTTTAGGATTGCCAAAAAGCGTTGATAAGCAGTTTCATCTAACTCAAGTAGATCATCCAGCAACTGTTCTTCTATTAATGCCCAATGATGAACACTTTTAGCATCATCATTTGAGAAAAAAACAGTTTTAAAATCTATCGTTGTATCGATAACTGAGACTTCATGAGACTTATATGCCTGTAAACCTCCATAATTTGGTGGTAACCCATAAAAATATGTTTCATCACCAAACCAATATATGGCAAAAACATCAACAATAGAGCCATCTGATTCTTGTATTTTCATTTAACATTATCCTTTATTGAATCTATTACCTTTTTAGGATCCTGTTGGATTCTCTGAGGAGTAGTAATTTTCATGTCATAGGCTTTACCAGTATTTGAGTTGTACTGGTAATGGATAGTTATTGTTTGTCCATTAGGGAGCCTATGTTTTGCTTCCATTTTCTGAAAACCAGCCGCTGTAGGAAAACGGGGATCTTTATTCATACCTAACAATTTACTTCCTTGTGACGGATTTGATTCAACCTGTTTCCAGAAAGTTTGCTCATTCAGATCCCTTGGCGCAGCAACTTGTTGTCCTGGTTTCGCAGTAGATATCTTTTCAGCATTTTTGATAAGCTGTTGATGATAAACAGTATTATCCGATTTATCACCCAGATTCGTTGTGCCTTGACTGTTTTTCCCAATCTTTTCCAGCGCCGTTTTCTCTGTATTAACAGCCGCGCCTGTGCTTCCCTTTGTTGTTGGCGATGACTTCGGCCCTTTAGCCCCCTCCATCACAATTGGCAATGTCATCGCCATCGCAGCGGCCGTTTCCTTGCTCATGCCCATCGCCTCAAAGCGTTTTGTCCAGCCGAGTTCGCCTACCTTGCCTGTGGCCGCCTGACCTAACGTATTCACCGCCGACAGGTAATTTCTGAACTCAACCGGCAATGTGCCATCCCGGTCCATATTTTTGAGGGTACGTTCAAACACCGGCCACTGATCAACCAGATAACCATACTTCTGTGCACACTGGGTCGGGTTGCTGTTGCAGAAATCCATCATTTCCTGCTGATTGCGGATATTAGTGTCTACCATATCCTTGATCACTTGTTTGCAGCTTTCGCCTTCACAGGTGCGGGCTTGATGCGCAAAACTGTCCAGCTCATTCACGCTCAGATAGTTATTCTCAATAACAACCCATTCCATTGCGAAGTTGACCGCCGGACACCAATTACTCCAATGTACTCAATCGGTTACAAACGATTTTTCCCGGGGTAGTTCGATGTCCGGCTCATAATGCCCCGACGCGACTTTTACCACCGATTAGTTGGTCTCGGTCATCGCGGATGGAGGAACCAATCATCTAGATGAGGCCCCCTCTAAACCGATAATTAAAAGTAAAATCCCAACTTAAAAACCGAGATTTTAATCATGTAATGAGATCTACTTTTGTATTCATCAACACATTTATAAACTCGTCTAACGGGAATTTCATTTCTATTGGTTTTTCCAAAATCCTACTATCTGAAAAAAATTCAATCTCAATAGAATCAATTCCCTTGTCTTTGTTAAGTTGACAAAGTATTTGCCCCCTATACGAAATTTCTGCTGTCAGCTCTTCGTATCTGGAGTCACTAAAAAAATCCACTTCAAAATTATTAGCCATTTTTTTACCTTTTAGGATCTAAAAAACCTGAGAAAGAACCATCTGAGTTGTAGCGGACACCTCTACCATCAGGTAGACGGTATTCTATACCACCCTTGGATAAATCGGTTCGGACAGTATTCTTATTATTCAACACTTCATTTACGAACCGGCTAGCTGCTTCATTTTTCTGAGTAACATTTCCTTTTAACGGCTCAAATATTCCTCCTGGTCTTCCTGCGTGTTTTTCCCAAGCACGAGCCCCAGCAGATAATCCTTGATTATTAATAGGCTTATTAGCAGAAGATACTAAATCACTCTTTTTAAACTTATCATCAAAATTTTTGGAATCAGATTGCTGAGTTCTCGCATTCTCCTCATCCTGTGGTTCCCAACCACTAGGTGATCCAGAACCAACTCCACCATACTGAGACTTTTCTTCATTTGTCAGATTCTTCCCTACATTTGGTTGGCTTTCATTATCGACATAATCTGACGAACATACCCGGCCAAAAGAACATTGGGTGGCTTTATCTATAGACTCTCCCATTTCCTTCAATTTTTTGTCCAAAGCTGAAGCTATTGTCTGGTTTGCTTCATTCACGGCTTCACCCGTGTTTGAACCGGCTATCGGTGGTGGTGGCATTGGTATAGCTAGGGCATTATTATCCGCAACAAGCTGTATCCAGACTTGCGATTATATTGGCCGGAATTAAGTAGCTAAGGATCTGAAGAGGATTTTCTTTTGCGAATTTCTTCTATCTTCGCCAATACCCAAATTCCAATTCCAACAGGCAATCCTGCACCAACTCCTACTCTCGCAGTGTAAATAAAATCATTCCAATGATAATTAAAATAACCATTTTCAAAATAATAAAATGCAGGTACAGCTAACCCTGCAATAAAGGCCAAAAGAAAAATAAACGATGTCCAGTAAGCTGTAAGTAGGATAAAAGCTTTTAATCCTATTCGTTTATTTTCCATTTTTAGCTCCATTTTCTTTTATCTGGTTTTCAATACCAGTGCCTATTACTGTACCTACAACAGTACCTCCGATAGCACCACCTATTTCTGACGCTACAGGACTGATAACGACAGGAGCCAGTTTATCTGTAATTATTTTTCCACCTTTAGCACCTGCTACAGTACCAACAGCCGCACCTATAACAGCTCCAGTTGCATCTTCACCTTTAAGCTTGCTACCCAGCCAGGCTCCACCAATATTTACCCCTTCTGTATATATCAAACCTTTACCTTGGGTTAATGCTCCCACTCCGGCAGCTATAAGGGTGTCGGTATAGCTGTAACTCTCGTTTGGTTTCATAGTGATAAGCTGTTTTCCGGTATCGGATATTGCACCAAGTAAAGCTCCACCCACTACGGCTGCGGTCCCAGCAACAGGCGCAATTATAGTACCTCCCACAGCAGAAGCACCTGCCCCCCAAGCGACTAATAATCCTCTTGCCGGATCTTGTCCTTCCGGGTGATCGCCTTTGGCATGTTTTGACAATGCCGCTGAAATCTCTTGAGGGGATTTACCTTCATTTAACATAGCGGTAGCCAGACTTGATGCTGACCGACCATAATCCGCCATGCCTTTGGGTAAGCTCAGGGCATTATTATCCGCAACAACCCATTCCATTGCGACGTTGACCGCCAAACACCGATTTTCCCAATGCCCTCAGCCAGTTACCACCCGTTTTTTCCAATGGGCGTTCACCGCCGGCCCCAAAACCCCCTGACGCGCTTTTCGCCCCCGAAGGCCGGTTTTTCCCGCCGCGCTCTGGTCAGTGTAGCGCCTTTTTCGGCAACGGGCGAACGTCGCCCAACTCGCTTGGGCGGCGGGTGCCCGTTCTGCGGGCGCGGGCGGCACAGAGCCCGCAAGCGGCGCCCCTGCGACGCTCTGAGGCACTGTGGCTTCGGTTTGCGTATGACCTTGCATGACCACGCGGTTTTGTTTTGTTCAGGGAAGCCCCCGGGGGCTGCACGGGGCGGCGATGGCGAGCACGGGAATGAGCAAGGAGCCTGCGACTGCGAACCGGGCGCAGCCAGTGCAGCGGGGTTGGGGCGGGGGGAAGTCAATGAGCGGAGGCCGCAGGCCGATCTGCCTTCAGGGTTGTTGGCCGGACGTTGGCACGGCAGCTAAAGAAGAACTCAGAGTTGCCGATGTCCGGCTCAGTCGGTTAGAGCATAAGGCGCAGCCTTGTGCGCCACACCCGCCAATGCTGACCCGCGGGGGCGCAAGACATAATGCCAATTATACGCATTAAGCCGCTCATCAATGCTCAGGCGGTTGCCCGGGCTCACCGGCGCAGTGCGTATAATTCCCCCGCATTATGTTCAATAGGCGTTGGGCGGCCTGGACCGGCTTAACGGGGACGCTCGTGGTTGAGCCGCCTGACGACTATTTACCCCCGCGTGCGCCGATGCCGACGGGCAGTCCGGCCACGGTCTGCCCCCACACCGAACCCGCCCAACTCAACGGGGGCGTGCGGACGCTCAGCGGCTATCGGCGGTTGAGGTCGGCTCTGAACTGTCCGGCGGCGTGTCCGTGTCGGCGTTATCGTCGGCGTACAGGTCGGCCAGTAAACCCACCTCATCGGCGTCGCGGACTTTTTCGTCGGCCATTTGCTCCGCCGGATGGGTGCTGGCGTGCACCGCCTGCAAGGCCCGGATAGAGACCTGCGTATACACCTGGGTTGACTCCACGCTGGCATGGCCTAACATGGCCTGTATCCAGCGCAGGTCCGCGCCGTTCTCCAGCATCTGCGTTGCCATCGCATGCCGGAACAGGTGGCAGGCACCTTTTTTCTCAATGCCGGCGGCCCGGATATAACCGCTTACGGCATTCGTGATACCGTTCGGCTGCAACCCGTCGAGACCGTCCATTGCCACGAACAGTGATTGGATGTCCGGGGTGACCAGCAGTTGCGGGCGAATCTGTTGCTGATAGAACTGGAGCCAGTTTAAGGCCCGTTCGCCGAGGGGCAATACCCGGTCTTTATTCCCCTTGCCCTGCCGGATGGTCACCGTTTTGCGTGACCCGTCTATGCTGTAGATATCGAGCCGGGCCGCTTCACTGCGTCGTATCCCGGTTGACCAGAGCAGCTCCATCAGGGCCCGGTCGCGCGCGCCCTGCAACGTATTCGGGTCAGGCAGCGACAGGATATGCTCGATTTCATCAATGCTCAGGATATACCGCGGCAGGCGTTTTTCTTCCCGCGGCAACTCAATGTCCGCTGCCGGGTTCGCCAGTATCAGGTTCTGTTTCGTCAGCCATTTGAACCATACCTGTAACGGCTGCAACTGCGTGCGTTGGGTGCGGATGCTCAGCGGCTCTCCGTTGGTCTTGCGGTACTGGTACAGGTAGCGCTGGTAACGCTCCAGTATTGGCCGCGTGATGTCCGCGGCATAGTACAGGCCCCGGTCCGTGGCCCACAGGATAAAGTGATAGGTGTGATGGGTCTGCACTTTCAGCGTGGTTTCCGACCAGTTCCGTTCCTGCCGCCAGGCCACGAAGCGCAGCAGCAGCGCATACAGGCTTTTTGGGTCATGTGCCGGACCGACAGGCTGACGGTAGACGTCATCGACGGTCAGGAGACTTCCCTTGCGGGGTTTACGGTTTGCCATGATTGACCTCCGGTTGAGATTGAGGGGCGGGCGCAGACAAGGGGCGTGTTTTCTTTTTTCCTTTTATCACGGTGTCTTCCGTTACCCCGACTTGCGGTACGCTGAACCCGTGTTCTGCCTGCCCTGATGGGGATTTTTTTACCCCAGACTTAGCCCGGACCTGGCCCAGACTTGAGGCAGACTGGCGTTCATTTAAGTCAGACTTGCTCTCATGACCTGTCGGGACGGCTGCCGGCGTTTTATCCCTGTCGGGTACGGGCAATGCGCCTCTGTGATTATTTTCCTTAATAACTGCGTTTTCATCTGCCCGGACTTGTGCCCCTGCCGGCCCTTGTTCTGTCTGGGCTGACGCGGGTTTTTCTTCCCCAGACTCAGGCCAGACTTGCCCCGGACTTGGGGAAGACTTACGACCTTCCGGGTCAGACTTGCGTTCACTGCCGGCGGTTTCTGAGTCCGCTTCTCCGACATCCAGCAGGCCGCACAGGTGGGCTGCGCCGTTGTCTTCTCCGTCCCACAGCAGTTCATAATGCAGCAGGTGCCCCCGGCTGCCGCCATGCAACAGCAGGTATTCCATTTCCGTCAGCCGTTGACAGTGGTTTTTGAGCTGGCTGTCGCTCCAGTGGGTAAAGGCGCGGATATCCCGCCGGGTAAAGCGGACTTCATTTGGCTGGCAGTGCTGGATTTGCGCCTGTGCGTTCACCATCTCTTGTATCAGCAGTAACAGCTTGCGCGTCTGCGGCGGCATTTCATCCAGCGTGCGCCCCAGCACCTCATGCGCCAGCCGGTTAGCCAGGGCAATGTCGTCCTGGGTGACTTCGATATATTCGATGACCTGCCCGCGGTGGGTGGTTTTCTTCACTTCACGTTGATACTGGTGCAGCAGGGCAATGGCCTGTATCAGCGTCAGGTATTTCATGTGGTCGCGCCGCATCCGGGTTTTGTCTGACAGGAACGTCAGTTGATGGGCGTAAGGATTGACCACTTTCAGCGGCCTTAACAGGCGCTGGGCGTTCTGGTGTAACTGCGTCAGATAGCCTTTCTCCGAGTCAGCCAGCAACCCGGCCAGCGTCTGGCGGTGCCGCTGCATGGCGTGGATAGCCTGCGTCTGCTCACGCGATTCGTTGACCGTCAGCACCAGACAGCGGTTCAGCAGCTCTTCATCCACATCAATGGCCGTCGTCGTTAACATCAGCATCACCGGTCCCTGTACCCTGTATTCCCGCGTCACCAGTTCGCCGCTCTGCTCGTTCTTGCCGGTGCTGGCGATTTTCAGCTCGCCGTCGGACTGCAACAGTTTCAGGGCATAGGCCGCCTGCCGCACCCCTTCTTCTTCGGCTATCGCCAGTATTTTGTGTTGCAGGCTGGTTTCGCCGAGGTAATACAGGCTCTGTCCGGTCATCGCCGAGTACTGGATACGCTCCTCTTCCGGCATCAGGTTCAGCACGGCATCCATCAGGCTGCTCTTGCCTGCCGCGCTGCTGCTCTGGATTAACACGGCCAGCGGTTTATCGAGTTTGCGCGAGACTGCCGCCAGATACCCGGTCAGCAGATTGGTGGATTCGCCGACCACCCCACAGGCGGCCATGTCGTTGATAATCTGTTCTGTCAGGTTCGGCGATGTTAGCAACGCCAGCGCGGCGGCTTCGTCTTCCGCGCTGACCGTCACCGCCGTTGTCCCTGAGGCTTCGGCGTCGGCTTGCTGTTGCGCGTCCTGTTGCTGCTCCAGCATCAGCAAGACCCGCCCGGCTTCGCGTTTGATGACCGACAGCTCGCATTCCAGCTCTTGCGCCGCCGTGCTGATGTAGTGCTGACGATGCCGCGCGTGATACATGTCCAGCGTATCCACATGGAACAGGCCGGACGTTTCATCCCGCACCTGCACATTGACTTTCATCACGTCCGGTACCGGGGATTTTTTCATCCCCCGTATCCGCCAGACCCGGGGGCCGCTTTTCATCAACAACTCACCGGACGCCGTGCGCTCACAGGGCACGGGGGCAACGGTCAGCGCCGGCGGGGCGGCTAAAGAAGAAGATTTAGCCACCCCGGCACTTTGGGGCTTTTCCGTCACCGTCGGCAAGACGGGCCGCTCATGGCTGAACACCGCGCCCGGCGCTGTTCCCTGTCCCAGCCAGACCGCCTGTTGCAAGGCCAGCCCCAGCGCATGTTCGGCATTGCCGCTTTTCAGCGCATAGTCATTGGCATCCATGCCCGGCGGGAACTGCACCCGCCATGCCTCGATACCGGCTTCCAGTAAGTCAGCCGCCACATTAGCCGCGCCACGGTCTCCGGCCTCGTCCCGGTCAAAGGCAATCAGCACCCGCTTCACGCCGTGATACTGCAAGGCTTCGAGATGCTCACGGTTAAACCCGTTCACCCCGAACGCGGCGATCACGTTGCGGAACCCGGCACACCAGAAGGTCATAGCATCGATCAGCGCTTCGCACAGGATAATTTCCGCAGCGGCTTTCATCGCTGCCTCATTCCAGACCCCGGCCAGTGGTGAGGACAGGTACAGATGCTTTGGGCTGTCTTTCAGCACTTTGTAATCCGGCTGGGTTCGGCGGCCATACAGTTGCAGCACCCGCCCGCGGCTGGCCACACTGGCCGATTCGGCCCAGCCAATTATCGGCACCACGACACAGCCCCGGAAGTGGTCCTGCCGGGTGGTGGTACGCAACACGCCCAGCCCCGACAGCTTGCCGCGCAACTGCTGACCTTCCTGACTGTCTTTGGACGGCAACAACCCCGCGGAACCGCTGATACCGTGATGGCCCGCATACCCCAGTTTAAAGTGGCTGACCAGTTCAGGATGGTTCAGCCCGCGCCGCTCCAGCCAGGCTTTGGCTTCCGGTGACGCCAGTAAGTGCTGATGATAAAAATCAATCACCTGATGCAACAGCGCCTGCCCGTCATCGTCCAGGTCGGCCAGTTTCGGGCGCGGCAGAGGTGCCGCCTGTGATCCCGGCGGGGCGGCTAAAGAAGAAGCGGCCACAACCGCATTGTCCATATCCGGCAACCCGGCCAGCTCCCGCAGCCGGCGGATAGCGATTTTCAGCGTCACCCCTTCCGTTTGTATCACCCAGTCCAGCACCGATCCCGCTGCGCCACAGCCAAAGCAGTGATACAGGTTCTTAGCAGGCGATATCACCATTGAGGGCGTTTTCTCGTTATGGAACGGACAGCGCAGCACATAATCCTCACCGCGTTTTTTCATCGGACGGCCTTGCTTACGCGCCAGCCCCAGTAACGAGACGGTTTGCTTTAAGCGGGCTAAATCGGTATCGGGAACGCGGGTCATCAGTGACCTCCTGTAAAAACCTGTCAATAGGGTTTGGATAAAAATAACTCGACAATCATATACTACAGCTGGTAGTATTTACAACAGTAAGATGTAAAACATGTTGTAGATTAGGGTCATTCAGTCACTTTTTACATCGGTAACAACGACTATGGCCGCCTCCATCAGTAGTGAAGAACAGGTATTTATGATGACGTTAGGTCAGCGGATTTCTGCCCTGCGTAAACACGCCGGACTTACACAAGCGCAACTGGCTCAGGCACTGAACGTTTCTCAGCAAGCGGTTCAGTCATGGGAAGCGGGCAGAAGACGGATCCAGATCTCTGTTCTGCCTGAGATAGCAAAGTTACTTTCCGTCTCGCTCGAAGAACTGTTCGGCG
Source organism: Photorhabdus laumondii subsp. laumondii (assembly GCF_003343245.1). Classification (NCBI taxonomy): domain Bacteria; kingdom Pseudomonadati; phylum Pseudomonadota; class Gammaproteobacteria; order Enterobacterales; family Morganellaceae; genus Photorhabdus; species Photorhabdus laumondii. Next base: position 1,319,168 of record NZ_CP024901.1, read on the forward strand.
AAGAGAGCGACACGATCCCCCGTAAACGGGGACCGGCTTCACGGCTTGAGCAACAGATACAGATTATCAGCCAGTTGCCCCGCGCTAAGCAGAAGCTGGTTTCAGAGATGCTGGATGCGGTAATTGCACAGGCACAACAGTAAAAGACAGACAGCTAAGAGAAAGGATTTTTTTACGCGGATGGAGCAGGCGGCAACCTGCCACAACCGCTAACCACAACCAACTAAGCAGGAGTTGATTTATGGCTAACCGCGATTGTAATGCAGATTTAGCGATTTCAAAAGCCCGGCGCAGCTATAAGGTGGGGTATGCCCGCACCCGCCACGAAGACCGCAGCACCGGTATGACCCGCTATTACAGCCAGCACCCCAGTTTGCATCTTAAAGGCAACTGGCTGGAAGAAGCGGGCTTTGCCACCGGACAGCCAGTACAGGTCAGTGTTGAGCACGGGCAGTTGATTATCCGGCTCGTTGAGTACAACTGACGGCTCAAAAAAGATCCCAGCCAAGCGCTGGGATCTTTAGCATGACTAATTACCTTCTATCCATACTTGCTTTATCCAGCTAGCAAGATCAGGCCAACTTTCCTCGTTATAACCATCAAGCGTCCAGTACTTAATTTTTCCGTCATAATCAATACAATAATAACTGCCATTATCTTCACAGATCGGGAGCAAATTTTCAGGTAGCCCTTGCTCTCTTGCATCGCTTAACGCTTGTGACAGTTCTCCATAATATTTTTTATCACGGGTAACAGATAACAAATCTATAGTTCCGTAGAATATATTACTTATTTTTTTCAAAACCTCTTTATAATCATTTGAAAATTCGAAACCAATTTCTTTTTCATACTGAGAAATTAATTCATCATCTGGCAAATCAACATCATTTCTTTGACCATCTGATAAGCGTTCGATTTCTTCAATAACATCATTAAGTTTAGTATTCATACGTAACCCTATTTAAAATCGTTAGCTCGTTGTTTCCAATAATCAGAACGCCACTTATTAAACTCCGAGCGGTTAATACCTGAGGGGATACTGTTATCATTTATATGTATGACCTTATGATTATCCTTATGAAAACTCTGCGTTACCTCAGCTATAGGTCCATCCTGCTTTTGTAACATATGATGTAAATTGACAGGTTTTCCATCATTACCGATAGGTGCTCTACCAGCTCTCATAAGCTCTACGTTTGTCTTACCTGATTTAGGATCAATACGGCTTGGATCAAACAAGTCATTTCGTTGATAAACCTTATTTCCCTTAAAGGGAACTGGCTCAGCCGACCAATATTTTCTGTCCTGGCCAAAGTATTTTGCGACATCTGTCTGTGTTGTTGTACTTGATTTATTAGCCGTTTGGTTAGGCTGTACTTGAGTAGCTTCCGCCGGAACGCTTTTATCAACATTATTTTTTGATGATACAGATGATGGCTTCGCCTGTATCTTATTACTGGCTGCTCCCCCAATAGCCCCGACCGCAGTCTCCAGCAACAACAGGTTGCGCTGCTCTTCCTTCACGTACTGCGCCGCATCCGCTTTGGACAAGCCCGATTTTTCCAGCTCTTTTTGACGCAGTTCCGTGTTAAAAAACCCGGAGAGGGGTCCGCTGCCGCCATTTAACCAGCTGCTCTGCTCTGAACGCCCTATCTTGTCATTGGCACGGTAACCTGAGACGGCCAGCTCCTTGCCCAGTTCATGGTTGATGAATGCCAGTTCTTCACGACTCAACTCACCATTCAACGCCATCTGTTTCAGGCTGTTGATGGTCGCATCACTGGCCTGCCGGTACTCTGTCCAGACTCCTTTACGGCAGCTGTCATCCTGACATGATGCCAGTTTACCGCGCATGTCCTCCACTGACGGCAAGCCTTTATCCAGAATGCGCTGGCTCAGCTCCTTAGCCTTGCCGCACGCTTCCGGTGACAGCGTGCGGCAATCACCCAGATTTCGCGAGGCCAGCGCATTATTCTCCACAACAACCCATTCCATTGCGACGTTGACCGCCAAACACCGATTTTCCCAATGCCCTCAGCCAGTTACCACCCGTTTTTTCCAATGGGCGTTCACCGCCGGCCCCAAAACCCCCTGACGCGCTTTTCGCCCCCGAAGGCCGGTTTTTCCCGCCGCGCTCTGGTCAGTGTAGCGCCTTTTTCGGCAACGGGCGAACGTCGCCCAACTCGCTTGGGCGGCGGGTGCCCGTTCTGCGGGCGCGGGCGGCACAGAGCCCGCAAGCGGCGCCCCTGCGACGCTCTGAGGCACTGTGGCTTCGGTTTGCGTATGACCTTGCATGACCACGCGGTTTTGTTTTGTTCAGGGAAGCCCCCGGGGGCTGCACGGGGCGGCGATGGCGAGCACGGGAATGAGCAAGGAGCCTGCGACTGCGAACCGGGCGCAGCCAGTGCAGCGGGGTTGGGGCGGGGGGAAGTCAATGAGCGGAGGCCGCAGGCCGATCTGCCTTCAGGGTTGTTGGCCGGACGTTGGCACGGCAGCTAAAGAAGAACTCAGAGTTGCCGATGTCCGGCTCAGTCGGTTAGAGCATAAGGCGCAGCCTTGTGCGCCACACCCGCCAATGCTGACCCGCGGGGGCGCAAGACATAATGCCAATTATACGCATTAAGCCGCTCATCAATGCTCAGGCGGTTGCCCGGGCTCACCGGCGCAGTGCGTATAATTCCCCCGCATTATGTTCAATAGGCGTTGGGCGGCCTGGACCGGCTTAACGGGGACGCTCGTGGTTGAGCCGCCTGACGACTATTTACCCCCGCGTGCGCCGATGCCGACGGGCAGTCCGGCCACGGTCTGCCCCCACACCGAACCCGCCCAACTCAACGGGGGCGTGCGGACGCTCAGCGGCTATCGGCGGTTGAGGTCGGCTCTGAACTGTCCGGCGGCGTGTCCGTGTCGGCGTTATCGTCGGCGTACAGGTCGGCCAGTAAACCCACCTCATCGGCGTCGCGGACTTTTTCGTCGGCCATTTGCTCCGCCGGATGGGTGCTGGCGTGCACCGCCTGCAAGGCCCGGATAGAGACCTGCGTATACACCTGGGTTGACTCCACGCTGGCATGGCCTAACATGGCCTGTATCCAGCGCAGGTCCGCGCCGTTCTCCAGCATCTGCGTTGCCATCGCATGCCGGAACAGGTGGCAGGCACCTTTTTTCTCAATGCCGGCGGCCCGGATATAACCGCTTACGGCATTCGTGATACCGTTCGGCTGCAACCCGTCGAGACCGTCCATTGCCACGAACAGTGATTGGATGTCCGGGGTGACCAGCAGTTGCGGGCGAATCTGTTGCTGATAGAACTGGAGCCAGTTTAAGGCCCGTTCGCCGAGGGGCAATACCCGGTCTTTATTCCCCTTGCCCTGCCGGATGGTCACCGTTTTGCGTGACCCGTCTATGCTGTAGATATCGAGCCGGGCCGCTTCACTGCGTCGTATCCCGGTTGACCAGAGCAGCTCCATCAGGGCCCGGTCGCGCGCGCCCTGCAACGTATTCGGGTCAGGCAGCGACAGGATATGCTCGATTTCATCAATGCTCAGGATATACCGCGGCAGGCGTTTTTCTTCCCGCGGCAACTCAATGTCCGCTGCCGGGTTCGCCAGTATCAGGTTCTGTTTCGTCAGCCATTTGAACCATACCTGTAACGGCTGCAACTGCGTGCGTTGGGTGCGGATGCTCAGCGGCTCTCCGTTGGTCTTGCGGTACTGGTACAGGTAGCGCTGGTAACGCTCCAGTATTGGCCGCGTGATGTCCGCGGCATAGTACAGGCCCCGGTCCGTGGCCCACAGGATAAAGTGATAGGTGTGATGGGTCTGCACTTTCAGCGTGGTTTCCGACCAGTTCCGTTCCTGCCGCCAGGCCACGAAGCGCAGCAGCAGCGCATACAGGCTTTTTGGGTCATGTGCCGGACCGACAGGCTGACGGTAGACGTCATCGACGGTCAGGAGACTTCCCTTGCGGGGTTTACGGTTTGCCATGATTGACCTCCGGTTGAGATTGAGGGGCGGGCGCAGACAAGGGGCGTGTTTTCTTTTTTCCTTTTATCACGGTGTCTTCCGTTACCCCGACTTGCGGTACGCTGAACCCGTGTTCTGCCTGCCCTGATGGGGATTTTTTTACCCCAGACTTAGCCCGGACCTGGCCCAGACTTGAGGCAGACTGGCGTTCATTTAAGTCAGACTTGCTCTCATGACCTGTCGGGACGGCTGCCGGCGTTTTATCCCTGTCGGGTACGGGCAATGCGCCTCTGTGATTATTTTCCTTAATAACTGCGTTTTCATCTGCCCGGACTTGTGCCCCTGCCGGCCCTTGTTCTGTCTGGGCTGACGCGGGTTTTTCTTCCCCAGACTCAGGCCAGACTTGCCCCGGACTTGGGGAAGACTTACGACCTTCCGGGTCAGACTTGCGTTCACTGCCGGCGGTTTCTGAGTCCGCTTCTCCGACATCCAGCAGGCCGCACAGGTGGGCTGCGCCGTTGTCTTCTCCGTCCCACAGCAGTTCATAATGCAGCAGGTGCCCCCGGCTGCCGCCATGCAACAGCAGGTATTCCATTTCCGTCAGCCGTTGACAGTGGTTTTTGAGCTGGCTGTCGCTCCAGTGGGTAAAGGCGCGGATATCCCGCCGGGTAAAGCGGACTTCATTTGGCTGGCAGTGCTGGATTTGCGCCTGTGCGTTCACCATCTCTTGTATCAGCAGTAACAGCTTGCGCGTCTGCGGCGGCATTTCATCCAGCGTGCGCCCCAGCACCTCATGCGCCAGCCGGTTAGCCAGGGCAATGTCGTCCTGGGTGACTTCGATATATTCGATGACCTGCCCGCGGTGGGTGGTTTTCTTCACTTCACGTTGATACTGGTGCAGCAGGGCAATGGCCTGTATCAGCGTCAGGTATTTCATGTGGTCGCGCCGCATCCGGGTTTTGTCTGACAGGAACGTCAGTTGATGGGCGTAAGGATTGACCACTTTCAGCGGCCTTAACAGGCGCTGGGCGTTCTGGTGTAACTGCGTCAGATAGCCTTTCTCCGAGTCAGCCAGCAACCCGGCCAGCGTCTGGCGGTGCCGCTGCATGGCGTGGATAGCCTGCGTCTGCTCACGCGATTCGTTGACCGTCAGCACCAGACAGCGGTTCAGCAGCTCTTCATCCACATCAATGGCCGTCGTCGTTAACATCAGCATCACCGGTCCCTGTACCCTGTATTCCCGCGTCACCAGTTCGCCGCTCTGCTCGTTCTTGCCGGTGCTGGCGATTTTCAGCTCGCCGTCGGACTGCAACAGTTTCAGGGCATAGGCCGCCTGCCGCACCCCTTCTTCTTCGGCTATCGCCAGTATTTTGTGTTGCAGGCTGGTTTCGCCGAGGTAATACAGGCTCTGTCCGGTCATCGCCGAGTACTGGATACGCTCCTCTTCCGGCATCAGGTTCAGCACGGCATCCATCAGGCTGCTCTTGCCTGCCGCGCTGCTGCTCTGGATTAACACGGCCAGCGGTTTATCGAGTTTGCGCGAGACTGCCGCCAGATACCCGGTCAGCAGATTGGTGGATTCGCCGACCACCCCACAGGCGGCCATGTCGTTGATAATCTGTTCTGTCAGGTTCGGCGATGTTAGCAACGCCAGCGCGGCGGCTTCGTCTTCCGCGCTGACCGTCACCGCCGTTGTCCCTGAGGCTTCGGCGTCGGCTTGCTGTTGCGCGTCCTGTTGCTGCTCCAGCATCAGCAAGACCCGCCCGGCTTCGCGTTTGATGACCGACAGCTCGCATTCCAGCTCTTGCGCCGCCGTGCTGATGTAGTGCTGACGATGCCGCGCGTGATACATGTCCAGCGTATCCACATGGAACAGGCCGGACGTTTCATCCCGCACCTGCACATTGACTTTCATCACGTCCGGTACCGGGGATTTTTTCATCCCCCGTATCCGCCAGACCCGGGGGCCGCTTTTCATCAACAACTCACCGGACGCCGTGCGCTCACAGGGCACGGGGGCAACGGTCAGCGCCGGCGGGGCGGCTAAAGAAGAAGATTTAGCCACCCCGGCACTTTGGGGCTTTTCCGTCACCGTCGGCAAGACGGGCCGCTCATGGCTGAACACCGCGCCCGGCGCTGTTCCCTGTCCCAGCCAGACCGCCTGTTGCAAGGCCAGCCCCAGCGCATGTTCGGCATTGCCGCTTTTCAGCGCATAGTCATTGGCATCCATGCCCGGCGGGAACTGCACCCGCCATGCCTCGATACCGGCTTCCAGTAAGTCAGCCGCCACATTAGCCGCGCCACGGTCTCCGGCCTCGTCCCGGTCAAAGGCAATCAGCACCCGCTTCACGCCGTGATACTGCAAGGCTTCGAGATGCTCACGGTTAAACCCGTTCACCCCGAACGCGGCGATCACGTTGCGGAACCCGGCACACCAGAAGGTCATAGCATCGATCAGCGCTTCGCACAGGATAATTTCCGCAGCGGCTTTCATCGCTGCCTCATTCCAGACCCCGGCCAGTGGTGAGGACAGGTACAGATGCTTTGGGCTGTCTTTCAGCACTTTGTAATCCGGCTGGGTTCGGCGGCCATACAGTTGCAGCACCCGCCCGCGGCTGGCCACACTGGCCGATTCGGCCCAGCCAATTATCGGCACCACGACACAGCCCCGGAAGTGGTCCTGCCGGGTGGTGGTACGCAACACGCCCAGCCCCGACAGCTTGCCGCGCAACTGCTGACCTTCCTGACTGTCTTTGGACGGCAACAACCCCGCGGAACCGCTGATACCGTGATGGCCCGCATACCCCAGTTTAAAGTGGCTGACCAGTTCAGGATGGTTCAGCCCGCGCCGCTCCAGCCAGGCTTTGGCTTCCGGTGACGCCAGTAAGTGCTGATGATAAAAATCAATCACCTGATGCAACAGCGCCTGCCCGTCATCGTCCAGGTCGGCCAGTTTCGGGCGCGGCAGAGGTGCCGCCTGTGATCCCGGCGGGGCGGCTAAAGAAGAAGCGGCCACAACCGCATTGTCCATATCCGGCAACCCGGCCAGCTCCCGCAGCCGGCGGATAGCGATTTTCAGCGTCACCCCTTCCGTTTGTATCACCCAGTCCAGCACCGATCCCGCTGCGCCACAGCCAAAGCAGTGATACAGGTTCTTAGCAGGCGATATCACCATTGAGGGCGTTTTCTCGTTATGGAACGGACAGCGCAGCACATAATCCTCACCGCGTTTTTTCATCGGACGGCCTTGCTTACGCGCCAGCCCCAGTAACGAGACGGTTTGCTTTAAGCGGGCTAAATCGGTATCGGGAACGCGGGTCATCAGTGACCTCCTGTAAAAACCTGTCAATAGGGTTTGGATAAAAATAACTCGACAATCATATACTACAGCTGGTAGTATTTACAACAGTAAGATGTAAAACATGTTGTAGATTAGGGTCATTCAGTCACTTTTTACATCGGTAACAACGACTATGGCCGCCTCCATCAGTAGTGAAGAACAGGTATTTATGATGACGTTAGGTCAGCGGATTTCTGCCCTGCGTAAACACGCCGGACTTACACAAGCGCAACTGGCTCAGGCACTGAACGTTTCTCAGCAAGCGGTTCAGTCATGGGAAGCGGGCAGAAGACGGATCCAGATCTCTGTTCTGCCTGAGATAGCAAAGTTACTTTCCGTCTCGCTCGAAGAACTGTTCGGCGAAGAGAGCGACACGATCCCCCGTAAACGGGGACCGGCTTCACGGCTTGAGCAACAGATACAGATTATCAGCCAGTTGCCCCGCGCTAAGCAGAAGCTGGTTTCAGAGATGCTGGATGCGGTAATTGCACAGGCACAACAGTAAAAGACAGACAGCTAAGAGAAAGGATTTTTTTACGCGGATGGAGCAGGCGGCAACCTGCCACAACCGCTAACCACAACCAACTAAGCAGGAGTTGATTTATGGCTAACCGCGATTGTAATGCAGATTTAGCGATTTCAAAAGCCCGGCGCAGCTATAAGGTGGGGTATGCCCGCACCCGCCACGAAGACCGCAGCACCGGTATGACCCGCTATTACAGCCAGCACCCCAGTTTGCATCTTAAAGGCAACTGGCTGGAAGAAGCGGGCTTTGCCACCGGACAGCCAGTACAGGTCAGTGTTGAGCACGGGCAGTTGATTATCCGGCTCGTTGAGTACAACTGACGGCTCAAAAAAGATCCCAGCCAAGCGCTGGGATCTTTAGCATGACTAATTACCTTCTATCCATACTTGCTTTATCCAGCTAGCAAGATCAGGCCAACTTTCCTCGTTATAACCATCAAGCGTCCAGTACTTAATTTTTCCGTCATAATCAATACAATAATAACTGCCATTATCTTCACAGATCGGGAGCAAATTTTCAGGTAGCCCTTGCTCTCTTGCATCGCTTAACGCTTGTGACAGTTCTCCATAATATTTTTTATCACGGGTAACAGATAACAAATCTATAGTTCCGTAGAATATATTACTTATTTTTTTCAAAACCTCTTTATAATCATTTGAAAATTCGAAACCAATTTCTTTTTCATACTGAGAAATTAATTCATCATCTGGCAAATCAACATCATTTCTTTGACCATCTGATAAGCGTTCGATTTCTTCAATAACATCATTAAGTTTAGTATTCATACGTAACCCTATTTAAAATCGTTAGCTCGTTGTTTCCAATAATCAGAACGCCACTTATTAAACTCCGAGCGGTTAATACCTGAGGGGATACTGTTATCATTTATATGTATGACCTTATGATTATCCTTATGAAAACTCTGCGTTACCTCAGCTATAGGTCCATCCTGCTTTTGTAACATATGATGTAAATTGACAGGTTTTCCATCATTACCGATAGGTGCTCTACCAGCTCTCATAAGCTCTACGTTTGTCTTACCTGATTTAGGATCAATACGGCTTGGATCAAACAAGTCATTTCGTTGATAAACCTTATTTCCCTTAAAGGGAACTGGCTCAGCCGACCAATATTTTCTGTCCTGGCCAAAGTATTTTGCGACATCTGTCTGTGTTGTTGTACTTGATTTATTAGCCGTTTGGTTAGGCTGTACTTGAGTAGCTTCCGCCGGAACGCTTTTATCAACATTATTTTTTGATGATACAGATGATGGCTTCGCCTGTATCTTATTACTGGCTGCTCCCCCAATAGCCCCGACCGCAGTCTCCAGCAACAACAGGTTGCGCTGCTCTTCCTTCACGTACTGCGCCGCATCCGCTTTGGACAAGCCCGATTTTTCCAGCTCTTTTTGACGCAGTTCCGTGTTAAAAAACCCGGAGAGGGGTCCGCTGCCGCCATTTAACCAGCTGCTCTGCTCTGAACGCCCTATCTTGTCATTGGCACGGTAACCTGAGACGGCCAGCTCCTTGCCCAGTTCATGGTTGATGAATGCCAGTTCTTCACGACTCAACTCACCATTCAACGCCATCTGTTTCAGGCTGTTGATGGTCGCATCACTGGCCTGCCGGTACTCTGTCCAGACTCCTTTACGGCAGCTGTCATCCTGACATGATGCCAGTTTACCGCGCATGTCCTCCACTGACGGCAAGCCTTTATCCAGAATGCGCTGGCTCAGCTCCTTAGCCTTGCCGCACGCTTCCGGTGACAGCGTGCGGCAATCACCCAGATTTCGCGAGGCCAGCGCATTATTCTCCACCGCATTCTTCCCGGCCTGCGCCCCAGTGAGGGCACTGGCGGTGGAGTCACCGGCAATGCCGCCTGCCAATCCTGCTGCCAGGGTGGAAAGGGTGCTGATAGTTTGCTTCTGCTCCTCCGTTAATTCACTGACTTTGGTGCCGTCGCCGTAAAGTTGCTTTATCAGAACTTGAGCGGCCAGTTCACCCGATGCGGCACCGGCTGCGCCTGACAAGGCATTATTGCCACTGACCTCTGCCGTTACCGCGCCTAAAATCGCATGGGCCAGCGTATTGGTGGCAATATCCACTTTATGAGTTTGTGGATCTGTCGTCAGCGCTTTTATCACACCGGCCAGATACGGTGAAGCGCCCCCGGCCAGCGCCTGACCGAGGTTGTTCCCTGCCAAGCCCTGAATGGCTGCCGTGGCTGCCTGTAACGCTTTCTGATAGGTTCCGCCAGTCCCAAAGCCCGAGTCATTCAGCGCCTGTGTGTAAGCGGTGTCATAAACTTGCTTATTAATATCCGCCGCAGTCGGGTGTGGATTGCCACTGTCGACCAATTTTTTTCTGGCTGCCGCTTTGTCCGGCTCACTGATATGGTCCAGCTTCGCTTTCGCCGCTTTGGTGGCGATAATTTTCCCTTCCGTACGGGCTATCTCGGTCATCTGGGCGCTGAGTTCGCCAATCAGTTGCGCCTGTTTCAGCCGTTGCTGTTCTTTTTCCTTATCAAATATCGGACTCAGGACATTCGCGGCATTATCGGTATCGCGACTTAAGTTCGCGACATCCTGAGTCTGGTGCGCTTTATCCCGGATAATCAGGTTGCCGTCACTGACGGCAGCGTGCGTGGTGGTGCTGTCATGGCCCTGGTTATTGGAACCACTCAGCCCATTGACCGCCAGATTATTCAGGACCTGACCGGCGGTCGGTTGGCCCAGGCTGACGCCCGCACTTTGCTGCTCAACAGTAAAATCCGCTTGATTTTTAATATCTTTAAAGCCCAGCGTCCCGGTGTTCAGGGTGTTTTTGGTTTTGTCAGCGTGACTCGCTATCACCGCGCCGTCCAATTGGGTGTGGTCACCGACGTTAACCTGATAGCCGCCTTTGCCAGCAAACAGCCCGGTCTGCTCCTGCACGCTGTCATAGTTGCTGTGCAGTTTATTGCGGCTGGCATTGAGGCTTGCGGTACCGTTAGTGAGGGGACCCACGGTGGCACTGACGCCCGCGCTGGCATTCTGTTGTTGGCTGTCATAGCGCTGGCTGTCCTGCTCGCTGCTGAGGATCAAATGACGTTTCACGTCGGCGGTAATCTGTTCGCCGCTGACCTGAGCGCCTTTCAGCGTCGTGTCCCGGCCACTGTTCAGCCCGACGCTCTGTCCCGCCTGTAATGTGGTGTTAGTATGACTGACGCCGTTGCCGTTTTCGCGACCGTTGCCCCGACTGACATTGGCCGAGACATTCAGACCGGTGCCTCCCGGTCCCACGGTCAGGCCCATGCCCAGCGAGCGGCCGTGGCTGCTGTTTTTGCCGGTCGTCTGCTCGGTGTTCTGGCTGGATGAGAGCTGAATATCCCGATTCGCATTGAGTTGCAGGTCTTTACCCGCCTGTAACTGGCTGCCCTGAATACGGATATCGCCATTCTGGCCTGATGCGCCTTTGCCATCCCCTTTGGCGGTTATGGTGAGGTTATCCCCGGCGGTGAGGTGGCTGCCCTGTTGGGTGGTTTGGCGGTGCTGCTGTTCTGAACGGGAAGACTGGCGGCCATAAGACAGGCTCACCCCGGCCAGATTATTATTGCCTTTGTCGTCACTGCCCTGAGCCTCCGCCAGTCGGCCAGCCTGCGCCGCTTGCACTCCGCTGAGGGCGGCTTTAGTGTTTTGCAGGGCTTTTACTCGCGGGTCACTTTCAGTGCGGGCGGCTCTGGCTGTTTGCACCGCGCTGTTGACGGCCCCGCCTGCGGCGCCACTCAGCGCCACGGTTAAGCCGCTCTGTTTTTGTTCGGTTTTTGTCGTGGTGTGATGGCGATTTTCCGCGCTGGTGATATCAACCTGTTGACCGGTCAGCGTCAGGTCTTTACCGGCAATCACCTCACTGCCGTGAACCCGGAGCTGTTCTCCCGCGTTAAGGGTGACATTGCCCTGGCTGCTGCCGACCGTGCTGCCTTTGCTCAGCTGGCTGTCACTGTCGGTGGTGACTTTCTGGCTGGCTTTGCCAACGGTGAAACCCATGCCGCTGGTCCCCATCAGGCCGGATTTTTTCTCCTGTCGCAAATGGGTTTCATCGTGCGCTTCGGCTGCGGTGGTGACGGTGAGCTGATGACCGGCGTTCAGGCTGACATCCTGCGTACCGGCGACATTGCTGCCGCGGATATTGAGGTCTTTACCGGCCTGTAGAGTCACTTTATCGCCACTGAATGTGGTACTGAGCGCCTGCCGGTCATGCACTTCATCGTGGGTTTCCACTGACGATTTCGACAGCCAGCCTTTGCTGGTTTGCTTGCTGTGCTCCACTAAGTCGGATGAGGCCGTCCCGGTGGTCAGCGTCAGATTATTTCCGGCCTGCGCCGTCAGTTGTTGACCGGCGTTGACGTGGGCGGCGGTGGCGTTCAAATCCTGCCCGGCTTGCAGGGTCACCTCACCGGCGCCGGTTATCTGGCTGCCGATATCTTGTTGTTGGGTCAGACGGCGGGTGTTATCTTTCCCCCAGTCGCCTTGCTCTGTGCGGCGCGTGCTTAAGGCGTCCAGCGTCAGGTTATGGCCTGCCGTTATCTCGGTGTGACCGTCTTTACCCGCATTCTTGACGTCACTGGCGGTTAATTGGACATTGTTAATGGCGCTCAGCGATAAGGTGCCCTTATCGTTCTGCACATAGATGCCTGCCGGACGGTCCAGCCAGCGGTTAGCTTCATCCCCGCGCACGGTCGATGCGCTGGTGATATCCCGGCCTTTCAGAGTCACCCGATCATCCCCCTGAATCTGGCCGCCCCGGTTAGTGAGCGTCTGTTGGGCCGCTAAATCCACTTTGCCGCCGCGAATAAAGCCGCTGTTGGTCAAATTGTTGGCCGTCAGTTGAGTGACGTCACGCCCGCTCATCGTGCCGCTGTTGGTGATATCGCCCTGACTGTTGAGCGCCACGGTATTCCCGGCCAGCAAGGCGCCATCACTGCTCAGGTCGCCCTGACGGACGCGCGCGTAAACCTGCGGCACAGTCACCACCTCGGTAGTGCCATCCGGCAGGGTCACGGTTTGGTTAGTCAGCCAGATAATATCTGAGGTCAGCAGCGCCATCTGTGCCGGACTCAGCGCCACACCCGGCGTTAACTGTTGCTGTTTGCCAAAGGCGACACCGGCATCCATCAGCGCTTTAAACTGCGCTTCGTCGTTGTTGTAGCCCGGCAGATAGCGCTGACCGGTCAGTTGGGTGATTTGGTCGCGCACCAGCCGCTGTTCGTAGAACCCATCGCCCAGGCGTTTGTGAACCAGCGCCGGGTCGTGCGTTAACTGTTGCCGCATATAGTCCGAGCCCAGCCACTGTTTGTACTGGGTGAATTTCGGGTCGGTCTCCACCAGATAGTGGCTGTCGCTGCCCGGTTGCACGGTATACAGGCTGTTATTCGGCAAACGCGTATCGGGTGTCACCACGCGTATCACCGGATCGACTGTTTGCCCTTTGACGGTCTCCGGGGGCAATACCAGTGGCTGATTTTTGATACCGTTCACCGGCGTAACCGCCGTGGGGGCAGAATGTATCTGACCGGTCTGTCGGTCTGTAATCGTGATATCGGTGCCCTGTGGACGGGTATTCTCCTGCCAGGCCAGCGTTTTCAGGTCGATGGTTTCTATTACGGGGGCCGGGTCATAATTGCTGCGGCTTTTCCCCTGCGAGGTTTTGGTGCCACCGAACCCGAACTTTTTGTGTTTGGTCTTTTTGGCGTACCAGTGAGTTTGGCGACCTTTATCGGTGGTAATCCGTTCGCCCTGAGTGGCAATATTGTGCAGTTCGCCGATTTCTCCATCCAGCGCCCCGCTGGCGACAATCTGGCTGTCGTGATTAGTGACCTGCGCACTGTTGAGCGTGATATTACCCCCGGCCAGAATTTTACCGGGGTCACTCTGTTTAACCTGAGTTTCCTTGACGGTCCGGGTGTACTGATATTCGTAAAAGTCATTACTGCGGCTGCCATCCGGCATGATGGCATCGTGCACTTTGTATTTATTGCGGTGGGAAGTGTCCACCTGTGACCAGTCGTAACGGGTGGTCTGGCCGCTGAGTACTGCATCGTGATGCTGAGACTTTTCCGTTTCGACGACCTGAGTGACCAACCCGGCGTTGGTGTTGTTAATCTGGTCGGCATTAATCTTCAAGTGGCGCCCGGCTTCAATCGTCGCTGCGTGGTTATTGAGCTCATGGGCTTGACCGGAGGCCGTCAGGGTATTATCCAACTGGCCGCCGATGCGCATGTCGCCCACGCTGTAAATCTGCGCATGATGCTGGTTATTGAGCGTTGCGGTGCCGATGTCCAGCCGGTCCCGTGCCGCAATGACCGCGGCTTTGCCGTCCTGAGCGGTGTTATTCAATGTGCCCGTCTGGAGGGCCAGCTGGTCCCCGTAAATGCGCCCGGTGCCGGTATTGTTCAGGGTGTTGGCCGTGAGATGAGTCAAACCGCCGTCAATCAGTCCGGTGTTGCTCAGGGTATCGTGAGCCTGGATTTGCGTTTGCCCGGCGCTGATTTCACCGGAGGCGCTATTGGTGAGATTGTGAGTGTCAAGATGCAGCGCCCGACCGGCTTTTATCTGGCGGTCGTTGAGGAGATTGCCGGTTGTTTTCAGGGTCAGATTGCCATTGGCCGCGGTGTTGCCGGTATGATGAAAATCCTCGGTTAAAGTGACCGCCATATCGCCCTGCGATAACAGTTGGCCGTCACCGCTCAGAGCATGGGCGTTAATCGTGGCGTGCTCCCCGGCAATCAGCGTGCCTTGCCGGTTATTAATCGCCAGATGCGGTTGCCGGGCCTCGCTTTTGAGAATGAGCTGTTTGCCCGCAGAGACCAGCCCCTGAGTATTATTTAAGGTCTGGCTGATGTTCGCTTTCAGATGGTTGGCTGCCCGTAAAGCGCCCTGAGTATTGTCCACCTGTTGAGCGTTGACCGTCAGGTTTTGCGCTTCCAGCCCGTTATCCGTCTGCTTCGTTTCCCGGTTAATCAAATGAGCGGTGTTCAGGGTCAATTGCTGACCGCCACGGATAAGGCCGCCGGTGTTATCGGTTTGAGTGTCAACATTGAGCGTGGTGTCGCCCACCGCCTGCACCTGCCCGTGACGATTGTCGAGCTGATGAGTATTCAGGGTTAAGGTGTCCGTGGATAACAATTTGCCGTCCCGGTTATCCAGCGCGGCGTGTCGGGTATCGATAGCCAACTGTCCGCCTTGAAGATGACCGTGGCGATTGTCCAGCGGGCCACTGGTGATGGTCGTCTTGCCCTCACCGAGAATATGGCCCTGCTGGTTATCCAGTAACTGCCCGTCGGTATCCAGAGTCAGGGCGTCGGCGGATTGTAAGGTCCCCTCGCGGTTTATCAGTTGTTGACTGTGAATGTCCAGCCCGCCATTGCCGGCAATCTGGCCCTGAGTATTAGTGAGCTCGGCGCTGGTCAGCGTGGTTTTACCGTCCGCGGCGATTATCCCGCCGGTGTTATCAACATCGCCGGTGCGCAGGGTTAACTGCCCGCCGCTTAACACCCGGCCCGACTGATTGTCCAGCGTGTCTTTGACCGCCAGTGTCAGCGAGCCTTTTTCGGCGGCCACGATGTTGCCGTGACGATTATCGACGGTCGTTGCTTTAAGGTTCAGGTTGCCGTTGCCCGCAAGGGTACCGCGCTGGTTATCCAGCTTCCGGGTGGTGAGGGACAGGGTATCTTTGCCCTGTTGTTGCATCACGCCGCCTTGATGACTCAGGGTGTCGGCGTTGACGGTTATCTGCCCGGCCTGAGTTTCAGCCTGGTTGAGTTGCAGTTCACCGGCCTGTATCGTCAGGGCGCCATTGGTGAGCAGCTTGCCCTTATCACCCAGCCACCGTTGCGTGTTGAGCGATAATCGACCCTGACCGGCCAATTGCACCGTCCCCTGGTTGTTATCGGCCTGATGCGCGGTCAGATGCAGGTCCTCGCCCTGACTGGCAATAGTGCCCTGACGGTTGTTAAGCCGGTCAGTAGTGAGGGTCAATTTCCCCTGATTGAACACTGTCCCCTCACGGTTATTCAGGGTGCGTGTATGGAGCGTCAGTTCACCGGTCCCGGTCTGGTTAATTTTCCCCTGCTGGTTGGATAAATCCGGGGTCGTCAGGTGGATTTCCTTCGCCACTAACTGGCCGCCGTCGTTGTTAAACTGGCCCGGCGTTTTCGCCGTCAAACGGTCGGCGTTGACGGTAGCGCGAGCGGTACTGATCCCCGCTTGACTGGCGGTGAGTTGAATCTGGCTGGCTGCGGTCTGGCTGTCGCTCAGGTCAATCCGCTGACTGTGGACAGCCAGCGTATCGGCGGCCAGATTTTTCCCCTTCGCCTGAACGTGCTGCGCGGTCAGAGTCAGTGAGCCGGGACGGGTAGTGTTGCCGTTATCATCCAGTCCCGCGGCCCACACACTGTCATGGCTGCTGTGTATTGTGCCTGCGTTGACCGTGGTATCGCCGCGAGCTTCCACCCGGCCCTGATTGCGCAGTGCTCCTTTGGTCTGTAAATTCACCGCCGATTGTGACAGCAATTTGCCGGTGTTAGTGACATCGGCAGACGAGGTTAATTGCAACGTATCCCGGCTGCTGAGGGTGCCGCGGTTCTCTACCCAGCCATCGGCGGTGATATGGACCTCCCCGGCAGACGCGCCGATATTACCGGCATTATGCACGCCCACCCCCGTTTCGGTGCCTATCAGCCTGATTTTATGGGCATACATGCCGCCCAGCGCCGCCACATCCAACGCAAACGCCGGGTGCTTTTCATCGTCAATCGATTTTTTCTCTATCTGCTGATGCGCCGTATCCACAATATTGCGCCCGGTGGTCACTTTCAGGTCTTGCGCGTGTAATTTGGCGTTGATGGCGACGGAGCGGGCGATAATATCGGTGTAACTTTGCTGTGTGCTGTCCATGCCGTGCCCGTCAATCCGCACTTCCCCCTGATTGACATCAAACCCTTTCAGCCGGCCTCGCTCCATCAGAGCTTGCCCGGTAGTGAGCGTGGTGCGATGTGAGTTAATGAACCCGCAACCGTTACAGGTGATACCCGCCGGGTTGGCAATAATCACCTCGGCTTTATGCCCGGCGACTTCAATCCAGCCATTGAGTTGACTGGGGTAACGACTGTTGACTTCGTTAAGAATAACGCTGGCGTCCCCTTTGGCTAACCACGGATTGCCCGCGACCATACCCCCCAGTTGCGTCTGCGTGGCTTGATGGCTGTTATTGAGGATAACTCCCTGTTTATCCACGTCAAACTGACGGTAGGTATTGTGGGAAACGCCATCGGCGCCCGGCGTCTGGATATTGACCTGCGGCGTGCCGTTGGCGCTGCGAATGATGGTCGGTTGCTGGCGCCCCGGCGCCTGTCCGTCGGCCACAATCGCCGCCTGCGCGGTGAGCGAAATCCCGCCAAAGGCTAACAACAATCCAAACCGTAGCGCAGTGAGTCGGCAACGATGCTGTGGTGAAGAGGGGCACCGATATCGGCGCCCGGTTCGTCCCCGTCCGGCCCGCGCTATCTCGGCCACTACCATCCACATCTGGCGGGATTGATTAAAGATAATACGATACAACTGCTTGTTCATGATTTTTACTCCACACAACACTACCCACCGGCAGTTTTGTTATTTGAATTAATACTGCCAATACAGGTTGAATCCGGCCGTGACGGGAGAGGTTTGGAAACCGGCGGGTTTGGACAGCGGGACGCCGACAAACAGGTCGTAGCTCACCCCTTTCAGACTGCCGCGCCAGCCTAGGGCGCTCCCCGCCAGGTGTTTTCCGAGCAGCGCGTCGCTGCCCCGGCCGCCCACTTCGCCATAATCCATTGCCAGATACAGCGACTGCCCTTTCAGCGGGGTTTGCCAGTCCAGTTCGTTGCGGCTGTACCAGCCCCGATCAGCGGATAAAGTCAGCTCGCCATCAAAGCCGCGCACCGTCCAGCGACCGCCAATCGAGAAGCGATCCTGGGGCGTCAATGGGCTGGCGCTTATCTGACGCAAATACTGGGTTTGATAAGAAAAAGGCTGAGAAAACAAGGTTAACGGCCCGGCAAGCGTCGCCGAGAATTGGGTGATTTTAGGTAAGGCGGTCCCTTCATTGCGGTACTCTTCCGGCGCCGGTTGTGCGCCAAACCAGCGCATGCCCTGCTGGTAAGTCACCCTAGTATCCAGCGTCGCGCTGCCGATAAAGTGATGATGGGACAGCCCCAGCTTCCAGCCCGCGGTTTCCCGGCGCTGAACATCAACTTCGGTCTTATCAATAAAATTGCGCGACGTCCGGCGATAAATTTCACCATTAAGCAGGGTTTTCTGGTCGGCGTTACGGTGCAGAACACGGCTAAGCTGAACCGCCAGGTTTTGGCTTTTGCCCCGGTATTGGATCGCCTGATTCAGCCCGGCTATCGTCTGGGTATAATCGTAATGACTGGCCGTCACGCTCGCCATCCAGTAGCCGAACGGCAGGGAGTAATAGAGCGTGTCGTTTTGGCTGCCCTTCCCGGCAGATGAATGAATATCGCGTCCACCGGAGAGATAAAACAGATCACTCAACGCCAGCGGGTTGTCCAGAAAGAAGGTGAGTCCGCCCTGATAACGCCCGGTGCTTTTGGAGCCGGTATCATCCAGATACGTGGCGATTCGCCAATGCCGGGACTGACGCCAGTCCAGCACAATATCGCTCTCCCCCGGCTGCTCTGCCGGGACAATGTTCATATCCGCCTGCACGGTCGGGAAGCGTTGCAAGTTTTCCAGTCCCTGCTCAATGTCCCGTAAATCCAGTAGCTTGCCTTCACGCGCGGGAAAGGGGGTTATCCGCTGGATATATTTCCCGCTGTCAGGGGTATAGCGGATATGCCGGATTTTGCCCGGTATCATCACCAGTTTTAGCGTTTGGGTACGCAGATCCTGGGGAGGAACCAGAACCCGGCTGGTGACATAGCCGTGATTAATGAGCTGATCTTGCAATTGGGTTATCAGCCGGCTAATGCCTTTATCGCCCAGGCAATGGTTTTCGCCCTGTTGGGCGACACGCCGGAACGGTAACCAGTGCGGGAAATTTTCGGTACCTGCCAATGCTACATGTGTGATAGGAAAACAGGGGGTTTCCACCGGGAAGGCGGATGATTCCCCGGTTTCCGGTACCGACAGGTGAACCTCCGCAGGCGGCGGGGCTAATTGCGCCTCCAGGGCTTGCTGACGGGCCTGTTGATGAATGAGTTGTTGATCTGCGATGTCGGCGGCTTGACTGCCTGAGACTACGCTACAAAAAACCGTTAAGACTAAAATACTGCTTTTCATTGACTTTCTATTCCACAATGTCGAAACAGTATTAACCACGAATTTAACTTAGCGATCAATATTTAGGGTTGATTATCAACCGGGCAACTAAAATAGGGGGTTGGTTAAGATAGCAGCAAAAACAAGAGGTTATATGACAAAGCAAAAATCAGGCCAATGTGATTATTTTGTAACAGAATTGTATAAAAAATGGATTAATATTAATCATTTAATAATCAACATTAATAATTTCAAATTAATTTTATTGTTTTATTTTTATTATGTGATATGCGTCACATTTATAATGATTGATTTCAGTATTGAATCACTTGAAATATGACGGTTTTCGTTAATTTTTGATAAGAAATGATCTTTTATGATTAGATGATGACTTTTAGCTCAGTCAATTGGCAGAACTGACGCTAGGCTATTGCGGATTGGGAGACAATCATCAGAAGCAGGTGTTCGTCATTAATTCACAGAGTGGAAAAAATCATGAATCCTAGGGACAAAGATCGCCAGTGCGGATTTATCTATGCCTGTTTTGCTTTTTGTTAACGGTTCGGCCTGTCATTTTGCTCGTTTTTTGAAAAGAGTAAATGATTATTCTATGCGGTATGAAAAGCTTTCTTGACGTTGAAATAGACCTTGATTAATTTAAGGCAGTATTCGTTATCGCGTAAGCGATCGTTAATGTTCCCGTAGTCTGAGAGGAACGCCTTCGGGTGACTGATCTCAATGCCATCATAGCCTGAGAGATGGCGTCTTCGGACGGCAAATCCGTTTATCCTTTGAAAACGGGTATCACTAACAATAGTGATGAAGGTGCAATTTCACAGGCAATTTTCTGACTTGCCAGTATCCTCAAACAATAACCTGCGGGTTGATTTTGCTTTCTACGATTGGCTTGCCTGGGTGGTTTCGTTCAGTAGTCTGGATGACTGTTGTCAGATTCGACAGGTTATTGGATATTTTGCGGACAACGCATTGGGTCCAGAAGAAATGGGCGGCGTCACTTGTTGGCGTGATAACGAAAACCAAGTGACGCTGCCAGCGTACAACATCCTAAACCACGTAATACAAGCTTTCCCTGTATCTTCTACCTTCTGACCAATACGTAGTACCCCGGTCGGAGGGTTTGAAGATCGCAATCCACCTTAACGTCTTGAGTGAAAAACAATCATGTTGACGTTTTATATTCAGAAGAAGGAGAACAATCGATTCGATATTGATGGCGACGTCAGTGAAAACTGGCGTTGGAGGTAGTCTGACAACGGTCAGGACGGTGTAAACCGCGAACAGCTCAGAGAGCTGGGGTGCCTCGTAAGAACTCAACCTTTCGCCACCCCGATGCACAGATATCAGTCGAGCCGCAGGAAGCGCAAATCAAACCGTGCCGTTGGGGTTGAGAGATGACATTCAGAATACCGTTTTGTATTGCCTGCCTCCGTCAGGTTACAAGCGGTGGTGTCGTGTGGGTTAAAAAGGAAATCGTTTGCATGTCAAAGTTGAGTAAACAGTTAGTCACATTGGCCCGTCAGGCTGGCGGCAGTTTTAAAACCGTTTCAGACAGAATGAAAATAGCCAAACGTCTGGCGGAAAGCATGGCGATATTAAATATTCAAATCCGTGATATTAAGAATATGAAAATTAATCATATTGAAAAATATATCGATAGCCGAAAGTCAGAGAATATTTCAAAGCGCACGTTACAAAATGAGATGGCGGCCGTTCGGGCGATATTCGCTATGGCGGGAAGATCTCAATTAGCTAACCCTCATCACGAACGGTTAAGTAATCATGCGCTCGGATTATCCGGCACCAGCCGGGAGGGGACTAAGATGGCGATTTCGGATGAGCGTTATCACACGACGCTTGTTTTGGCCCGGGGGAAAGATGAAGGGGTCGCTGCGGCTATGCAACTTTCTCGTTATCTGGGACTGCGAACAGAAGAAGCGGTTCAGGCGGCAAAGTCATTAAGAACGTGGGAAAAAGCCTTATTGCGTGGGGATGAAAGAGTGAGGGTAGTGTTTGGTACAAAAGGAGGACGTCCCCGTGACACGACGGTGGTTGAGCGGGATAAAGTGATCCAGGCCGTCAGGACGGCAATAAAGTATGCCAATAAAAATCAGGGTCGTTTGATTGATAAACCGAATTTACATTCGGCCATTGATCGTTACCGGAATATCGTCAGGGAAGCGGGGTTAACCGGAAAGTCTTCGCCACACAGTTTGCGTTATGCTTATGCTGTTGAGGCCATAAATTATCATCTGTCGAAAGGATTAAGTCGAAAAGAAGCGGAAGCGATGGTTTCAATGGATTTAGGGCATGGGGATGGACGAGGACATTATGTTGCCCGTGTCTACAATAAACAGTGCAGTGATGATTAATTGGCTTTTGAATTTAGCTTGAATCGAAACAGCCCTGGGCTTAATATCAATGTGTTAACTTGTTGTTTTCGGACAACGGCCAATGTCAGACGAGTCTGAGACTGACGCCTTTGGGTGACTCGTCATAAAACCATTGTAACCTGAGAGATGGTGCCTTTGGGCGGTACACCCGTTTATCCTTTGAAAACGGGTATCACTGATTACAGTGATGAAGGTGCATTTTTAGTAACACACGGTGGCAGGCTTGCCATTTGGTGATCTCACCTCCGAGGGACAGAGTTAGTTCTCTGTTGTCTCTCTCATATCAACCACTTCCTGATGGGGAATGCCTTTCCCTGAGGGATGAGGTTATTCCTCATTTTTTACATTTGAGGAAATATTATGCAAACTTTATCGTGATTAACTGAAATATTGATGAAATCTGTCCGGTCTGAAGCACTGATTGGGCGCAAAGTTAAGTCGGGGAGATTGCCTCGGCTGGCGATACTTATCAGGCATCCTGACAGGGATTGACCTGACGGATTTATTTACTTTGTATGATGTTCGTGATGAACATCTTCCTTACATTTCCCGGGGCTTGTCCCCGTCAAGGGCAGGCTCCCGGTAACAGGAGTGGTTAATGCCTGCTTTTCATCCCCCCACTGATACGACAACCTTGTCGGTTTCAGAGATGTTAACGCCGAAACAACGCTCACTTATCCGCGATTTGATCCGTGATGAGTGTGATTATCGGGATCGTGACGCACTCCTTAAACTTTTGGGCATGATAACGCTGTTCAAAGTTGCGGGGATCCTGACGTTAGGTGTGCTGTTGCTGGTTTTCCAGTTGTTATGGGGATAAAGGAGACGAACGATGTTAATGATCTTTGCGACAGTACTTTGGGGCGTTATTCGTTGGATTTCTCTGTCGTTTTACCATGTGATGTCCTGGTTGTTACGCCGAAGACAGGTGAGACTACCGGTGACTCATATGACCCAGGCTCGGAGACAAACGGTGTATGCGGGTAAATGGCAACTTTCTGATGACGCGAAGTCATGCGGGAGACCGGTTGTGGTCAGAGATAGACACAGCTACAAACCGGGTGTGGAGTTGCTGTATTTCGGTGAGGAGAGTCCAGAGCCGTTTTATGGCGAGCGGTACCTTATCGACGAAACGGAAGCGGTGGATTCGGCACAACAGATGCTAACGCGCCTGTTGAGACAGCGTAGTTTATCGCATGCTTATGATGAGGCCGCATAATGGTCAATGAGACGTTGACTGCCGTTACCCGGTGGGTGATGCCGGCTGTAGCGATTGAAGAGCCAGTCTGGTTGCGAATGGTGAGTTATCCGTCTGCGCCGGAATATGAAACAGAACGGTTTCATCAACTGATTTACCAGGCATTCAAAGCCTGGTCAGCAGCAAAGCCGGGAACGTGTGAGGTGACGTTTGGTTTTTTCTGTTTGCCGTATGACGGCGACATGAAGGCCCCCTTATGGCAAGCGCTGCGGCTTAAACATGAATCTGATCGGTTGCTGATTGCGTTGGACGCCTAATTTTATTGATTACCCTGACGGGGAAACCCGTGAGGGTTAACTCCGTCAGTCATTTTTTTACGAAAGGAGTTAACCCTATGAGTACAATGACGACTAAAGAACACATTCGGTCACCGTCCCAGTCCCTGTCCGTGCAGGCGCTGGCTGAGCCGGAAATATTCAAAAAAACCCGTAGCCGGTTTAATCAGTGGTTGCAGGCGCAATTCGACAATCACTATCACACCCTGAGAAATCACGGTTACCGTTGTTTTCTTGCTCGTCATCATCCGACCGAGCTTGAGCGTTACGATGAGGCATGTGAAGCCTTACGGCGTGAGGAATTTCACCGGTTCAGTGAGTTGCAGACGCTGGGGCTGTTCCTGTATCAACAGGTTCAGCTAAAGGAGAAGAAACTCAGGCAGCGTCGTCGTTGGCTGTTGACCGGGATAGCATTGACGTCGCTGGTGACGGGAGTATATTTGATTCTTCATGCTTATGAGGTTGATTTGTCAGCAGTTTATCACGAGCTGACTGCGTTACCGGCCAGAATAGCTCATTATTTCATGCGCTAATTATTTATCTCCAGGGGAGAGACGACTCCCTGTGGAATGGTCTCTTCCTTAATTTTAGACAGGAAAGATGATGACCATTTCTTACCTACCGGACGATATCTGCCGGTTAATAACCCGACGTCTTACAGACAGCCTGGAAAGTGGAGGGGTGCTCTGGCAGCAGCCTTGGCAAGCGGCCAGTGAGTACGGTTTGCCGCAGCATGCGCTGACCGGACAACCGTTTAGCGGTATCAATGTGCTGTTGCTCTGGCAAACTATGTTGCAGCGGCAGCTGATATCTAATCGCTGGTTAACCGGTGATGATTTAAGAGCGTTAGGCGGATGGGTGGTCAAAGGTGAAAAACCGACAACCATCGTCCGTTACCGGCCTTCAATGTCGCTGATGCGTGTGATTAATCTGGAACAATGTGAAGGACTGCCGGCAGAGCTCCAACCAGGTTGCCCTTTACCCCCCCGTCCGGCTCCCGGTTTTGCCGCTGTTCAGCAACTGGTGACGGCCAGTGGGATCCCGGTGGTTCATCGGTCAGGCATTGTGCCCGTTTACCGGTCGTTGCATGACCGTATTGAACTGCCTGGCTGTCAGGACTATGCCGAAAGTACACAATACTGGCATGATTTATTGCATCAACTGGTTCATGCCTCTGGCCATCCGTCCCGGTTAAACCGTTTTGGCCTGACAGCCCGAAGTGAGTGGGATGAAAGTCGGGAACAATGGGTGACAGCACTAGGCACCGCGTTTTTGGCTGCATTGACGGGTGTCCGGGGTAACCTGGTATATCCTGATAATACGATACTACGGGAACATGCTTTGGGCTCAGATCCGTGGTGGTTATTTCAGGCTGCTAATGATGCCCGCCGTGCAATGGATTATTTGCAAGACCGGCGACAGCAGTTACCAAGCCAGGTGGAATTGTGGCAGCAGATGGCTGCCGTATTGCTCAGTGAGCACTATGGTCTGCCGCTGAATGACACCATGCTGGAATATGATGAGGTGGTTCAGCGCCATATTGATGAGGGCATCACACCGCTGATGGCTGTCAGTGCTTTAGCCCGAATATATCACTGGGAACGGCGTGACCAGCCAGAAGGCAGGTTGTTTCCGGAAGAATTGGGGCAGGCCAGTGAGGCATTGGCGTTATTCTCCAGCCAGCCATCGTGTCTGAACTATTCTCGGATCCCGGCGACAGAACCGGCTGATACTTGTGAACCGGACAGATCATCACAATCTGAACGGTTGCTGTTACCGCCGGTGGCGTCTGATCGTAGCTGTGAAGATGAAGATAATGATCCGTCTGACGATAATGTTGTGGAACTGCCGTTGGCGGCCACTTACCGGGAACCGAATCCACATAAACAGGCTTTTATCAGACTGTTTAACCAGATTGCGCCGCATGAAAATCGCTGGCAGGTGTTCTGTGATTTTGTGCATATGGCAGCCTGTTCACTGTACAACGCGTTGTTGCAAAATGATGAATTTGAAGCGGACTATATGCAGCGGGTTAAACGTTATTCCCGTGAAGATGCATTCCGGCTGAGTCGTTTGCTGAGTGAAGTTATTATGGGGCTGGAGTATGAAGCCGGTGATTTTCTGGGAGCTGTTTTCATGGCGCTGGAATTAGGTAATGACCAGGTTGGCCAGTATTTTACGCCGTTTCCGGTCAGTCATATGATGGCCAGAATGAAGCTCGCTGAGGGCTTGGCGAGGCTGGGATCCGGAGAGCATGAATATATCACAGTGTCTGATCCGGATTGTGGCGCCGGCGGGATGATTATTGCGATGTATCAGACCATGCTGGAAGCGGGGTTTAATCCTCAGCAACAGATGTTGGCGTTTTGTGTCGATATTGACCCGGTTGCCGCGATGATGACTTATATCCAACTGTCGTTGCTGGGTGTCCCGGCCGTGGTCACGGTGGGCAATTCACTCACTCATGTCATGTCTCAGAAAATGGTGACGCCAATGTACCATTTAGGATTCTGGCAATTTAAACGTCAGCGTCAGGAAGCTGAAGATGAAATAGCGATGCGCAAGGCCAGCTGACACATATCTTTAATTCAAGTCACTATTGTGTGGCATCACATTAACCCGATAGGGGATATCCCCTACAGGGGGAACCCCGTCAATCACGAGATTTCCCTTATGTCTTTATTACGTTTTTATATCCGGCATCAATTCGTAGAACGAATGGGGCTGGAGCTGGATGACGACGCTATTTTCTGTCTGTTTAATGAAAGCCAGGGAGACTACGTCAATACCCATATAAAGTTTACCAAAGAGTTACTTTTGCCTGTCATGACTCATCTTTTGGACAGCTTATCTGAGGATCCGGCAAACCGGGCTAGATGCAGAAATAGTGAACGTATCCTGACGTTATGGATACGGGGGATGGATGCGATATCTCATGTTTATCAGGATCCGTTGCTGATGCCTTATACCCATCCGGAAAGCAGTGGTCGTGTGGATACCCTTATCCGGCCGGATACAGCCGTGTTACTGAATCTAACGGCAGAGGAATTTTTGCGTCTGACGGCGCAGGATAATCTACCGGAAGATGAACAAATTGGGCTGGAACAGTTCAGCAAAACACAAAAGTACTGGACACGTTTTATGGACTATTTGGATAAGCAGTTGACAGAAACGTGTCTGTATTGTTTTGAACGTCTGGGCCAATTTCTTCGTCACTTACAGGTTGAACCCCGTTTGATACGGCGTTTTTCCTTCTCTGTCGGTTACATTGATGTCTTCATGGGGCCACAGGATTTACACAATATTGACGCAGAGGAATTTGAGTCAGGGTATCTCGAAGACTATATCGATGAGGTCTCTGATGGACTCATGACGCCAGTCCAGTTCCAGGTTGATGTGGTATACAAAAATGGTTGTGTAATAGAGAGTTTTCGATCAGATGTAGACATTGAAAATGTTAATAACCCGACACTCAAGGATTATCGGGATGTGGTGGATGAGGCAATCACATGGGTAGATGAGCAGTTTGGGCTGAAAACCCGTTCAGTGAGCCTGTCTTCGCCAGTACAGAGGCTGGCGGCATAACTAAACTTTAACCCATTGGGGGACATGTTCCCTCAATGGGAACGTTTCTCCTCAGGAGAATGACGATGTTACTTTTTAAGGCTAAAGATCTGAAACCTGTGTTGCGGGAAGCGATAGCCCATCAGTGTGACGTGTTGCTGGTCAAGGATCAGGGCATTTATATCATGTCTGATATCGGTTCGATGCAAAACGGCAAATATCTTGTCGCTTATGCTTGCGGTTATCATCCGGAGAAGGACGAAGGCTGGTATGAACGTGCCCGGGAGGAAGCGGGCGGCGATGATTTTGCGGAAAAGCTGGGTTTCTCCATATCTACACTCAACCGGTTACTGAATGACAAATGTGATCTGAAGGTGACGCTGACAGCCACACAAATTATCACACAATTTTACCCCTGATTGCCGGGCTGCCGGCAGTTGTTTTCACCCTGACGGGCGTTATTTCCCCTCAGGGGATAATGCCCGTTTTTATTTCGGAGCGTTACTGATGAAAAAGATTAAGACCAAAACAGCCCCAAAAATTGTCCGCAAGAACAAAGTCGCCCGTCGTCATGGCAGGCGTTTCCGGCCTGATTTGTACCGGGTGATGACGGGCAGGATTATCGCGGCGTTTGGAAAAAGAAGGCGCCCTGATGTACAGGCCATAAAATTGTGGAGACCGGCTGTCCGGCTATAAATAATTCGGATAGGGCTATCCGAAAGCGGGATAGCCTTTTTTCACATCGCTGAACTTATCACTGGCCTGTGGGGGCATTACCTCCACAGGGTATGCCCTGTTTCAGGTAAAAAAAGAGGATTTTTTACTATGCCGAAGTGGTACGCTAATCGTTTGCATATCACGGGTCAACCTGACCAACTGGATGCCCTGCGACAATGGGGATTGGGAGACAGAATTCCCTATTACGGACAGGCTATCCATCAAAGTATTAAGCTGTTTGTCGCGGGCTGTGTCGGTCTCCTACAACCGACTGAAACGACAGATTTCCTGCTTTATCCGGCGCTGGTAGCGAAAGGAACAGGGGGAGACTCACCGGAAAACCGGGCGTTTGAGCAATGGCTGGCCTTGTTAAAAGAGAATGTTGCGCTTGATGAAGTCACCAGCCAACAGATTGACAGGCTATACCAACAAAGTGGTCTGGCCGAGCGAAAATGGGAGACGTTGCTCCCGACAGCGCAGAAAACCATCATGGCTTTATTTAACCAAAAGTCCTGTGACTGGTTCGGTTTGGTTGATTGGAACGGAGAACGTGACACGGAAATGCTGTGGTCTCATCTTGATGATCGGCTGACAGAGACGGTGCCTTGTGACTTGTTTCTGCTGATACCGACCCATCTTGCGAGTGAAATCAATGGATTTTGCGGCGGATTGTTAAGGGATCACGAGACAACTCATGAGTTGTATATCCGATTGTACGGTATGGCGCAGCCGCGAGGTTATGACATAGCCTGGAAGCACAATGATGATGGCAGTCTGACCGGGCATTTTGACAAAACACCCAGGGAGCCGTGGTATGAAAAAATCATAGCGCCTTTATCCAGGCAATATCACTGCCATATCACCCATTATTTTAAAGGTGCCCGTAGTTTTTGTGGTTACGATACATATCGGAATGGGCAGAGGGAAGAGGTTAGCATTGATGAACTGGAATTTGGTGAGGAAGACGGTGTCCGTAAGGTGATAGGACCGGCCTACATTCTCGGCAATATTTCACATGACGGATGTTAGTGCACTGACAGTGTTATTCCGTAGGGAAATTCCTTGGGGTGAATTGACATAAAAAACTCAGGTTTGCCTGAGTGTCTGATAACGCTACTGCCGGCGGATATTACGCCGGCGATTTACCCACAAGGGGAATATATCCCTTAGTGGGACATGTTCCCCGTTTTCCAGGAGCATGTTTTGTCTGTTTTTATTGATCATAAAAAAGCGTTTATTACCTTGTTTAATGAAACTGCCCGTTATTATTATCGTAACCGAGTATTCGATGATTTTGTACAATGTGCGGCAATTAGTCTGCATAATGCAGTCTGCCCGGACAGTAAGCTGGAGCAAGGATATCTGCAAATCATCAAACACTATAAGCCGGAAGATGCTAGCCGGTTTTCTCAACTGCTTGAACATGTCATGATGGGATTGGAATTTGAACCTCATGATTTTCTTGGCGGTGTTTTTATGCAATTGAATCTCGGCAACAAACATCTGAAGCAATTCTTTACTCCCTGGCCCATCAGCTTGGTAATGGCGAAAATGCAGTTGAGCGACGTCGAGCAACGCTTAACGAAGCAGCCCTTTTTCACCTTATATGAGCCAGCTTGTGGTGCGGGTTGTATGGTTATTGCGGCAGCGGAAGTGTTGAAAATGTCAGGTTATAATCCTGCTCAGCATATGTGGGTATCCTGTGTGGATATTGATGTCGTGGCGGCTTCGATGGCCTATATCCAGCTTTCTCTATTGGGGATACCTGGGGAGGTGGTGATAGGTGATGCCCTGACGAATGAACGTCATCGGGTCATGTATACTCCGGTACATTGGCTGGGAAACTGGCCTTGTCGTCTCAGGAAAAATCGTCAGCAGTATGAGGTTCAAACGGTTTGAGACACTTGATTAAGCCAATTCCGGCTCTTGGGCCGGAGTTTTTATCCAACAGGACGGAGAGGCAAAATAAACCAACTGAGGTTATTGGGTTCATCCCTGACGTGTTTTAGTCGGAATCGATAGTGCTTCCCAGATGCACTGGACACATTCTATTTTCCTCTTTAATCCTTTCTTGCATGATCCATCATTGAATAAAGTTCTTGCCTTTTGTACTTATCGTAGCGAATTCAACGAAATAACCGGATACACGCTTCGTTTACCCGTGACTGAATTGGAAACGTTTGAATCATTGCGTGCTGTTTTCATCGATTAATTTTTATTCCCGGAAAAAGAGTTTTGCCTTGTCCCTGTCAGAGGATGTATTAGGGTTTTAGGAAAAATAGGGGAGATTAATCGTGTTGAAAAAAATTAAAATCCTGCTGGCAGGAGCATCCACAGGAAAAAAGCCACTTCCACAATCCGCCGCCATCCCACAAACGGTCAAAGCAGGCTACTTTTTGCCGTCTGAGTCCAGGCTATTGCTGGATACTTCCCGGCGACGACAATATTTACAGTGTCTGTGGGACAATAGCACATTATCCAAAACACGCTATCAGACGCTGTGGCTGGCCCCATTACATGAGTGTGTGGCATTGATGCAACAACTTCCGGCGGCACCGCAGGGACCTTATGCCCGTTTGGGCGGATTAATTGATGTGACGTTGCAATGTACTGCATTTGCCGTACGTCTGGCGAAAGGGCAGATGTTACCGCCGGGTGTGGCACCTGAGACGCAGGCAGCACAAAGTGTGATATGGAACACGGTGGTGTTTTACGCTGCGTTATTTCATTTTTTACCTGTTTTGGCAAAGTTTGAGGGCGAACTGGATGAAGGCCAACCTTGGTACCCAGGGCTGGCTGTGCCGCAGGGGGCGTATCGTTTCCGGTTCAAAACTTCCTCAGTGGAGACGATGGTTGCCTGTCATTTTGGGGTGTTACTTGCCGGGCGATTGCTGCCGGCTAAGGCATTGACCTGGCTGGCGTCGGTACCTGATGCCTTGCCTTCGCTGTTTTGTATTCTATCCGGTGAGATGAAGAAAGATAACGCAATAAATCAGATAATGACAGAAGCTTTGAATAAAGCCGGTGCACCGACAATATCAGAAGTATTATCTGTCATGGCTGCATCACCGCAAGTTATTGTTTCAGGAAATCCCGATGTTTCTGCTACGCCTTTATCAACCGCAATGGAAAATGTTCTGCCCTCTCAGATACGGCAGGAAGATAACACGATGACTAAAATTGTTTCATCAGCCGTGAAGTCTGTTGATGAGCCTCTCTTTACTGCTATGACAGTCACGCCGGAGAAGGGGAGGCAACCGGATGGAAGCACGCAGCAGCTATTGTCATTAATGGGGATGAATGTTGTCACCACAGTCACAGAACAAGTTATGGTGAGTGAAGCGGAAATCGCACCGCCATACACGTCAATACCTTCACAACACGCTGTTCAGACAACATGGCAGAATCATGAAAATGCTATTGAGACATCCTGTATTGGAGAGCAGTTCTGGGACTGGTTGTCCGTTGGCTTAATGCATGGGGGTATGAGTATTAATACGCCGAAAGCCCGGATACATTTGGTTGGCGGCTTTGTGTTTGTGAGTGCGCCGGCTATTTTCTTTCAGTTTCTTAGTGAGAAAAAACAGGCTGATGGCAAAGAGGTTAGCCAAAAATGGAAACGGGTACAAACCGCATTTGAGCGGCTGGGACGACATCGAATAAGTAGTGGAAAGTGTTTTTGTTGTTGTCATCTTTATGATTCTGCCGATCGGATTGGCTCCTATCAACGTGTTCATGGCTACTTAATCAAAAGTACTTTGCTTTACCGTGGTAGTCCTGTACCCGAGGATAGCCCTTTTCTAATGATTTCCTGAGAAAGTATCTTTAATAACAATGTGTTATAATAACCATGCGTTATTTTTCGCGCCCCGCAATGGGTTTTTAAATTGATGAAGTGAGGAAGTAGAGATGGACAGTATGACCTGGGATAACCTGCTGGATGAATATTTTTTTGCCAAAATCTTGCGACCGGCTACTGAGTCGAGTTATCGCAAGGTGGTGAATACATTCCAGGTGTTTGCAGGTGCCGACAATCGGCCTGCTCAGGTAACCCGACAGCAGGTCCTGGCGTGGCGCAGATATGTATTGCATCAGCGCGGACTGAAAGGCGTGACCTGGAACAGTAAGATTGCGCATATGCGGTCAGTGTTTAATTTGGCGATAGAAGAAAAAATACTGCCCCAAACGGAAAACCCATTTATTGGTGTAGAGGTTAATGAGAACAAAAATAAAAAGAAAACATTGACCAAAAAACAACTGACAACCTTGTATCTCACGATGGGGCAATTTGAAGAGCGGGAACGACGGACAGGGGATAATCATCGTGCCCGCTGTGCATTATATCCGACCTGGTACTGGCTGACGGTATTGGATACGTTGCGTTATACCGGGATGCGGCAAAATCAGTTATTACATATCCGGCTCGGGGATATTGACCTGGATGAGCGCCGGATTATTCTTTGCTCTGAGGGGAGTAAGAACCATTATGAACACCAGGTGCCGGTGGTGAAATGGTTGTATCCGCGGCTGGAGATTTTGCTGGAACGTGCGCAAGCCGCTGGGGCAAAACCCAGTGATCCCCTGTTCTGTGTGAACTATTTTACCGCCAAAACAGACAGAGGAAGTGAAACTGATCAATTACAGACGATAAAGTCATTCTTTCGTCGTTTGTCAAAGGAGTGTGGATTTGATGTGGGCCCCCACCGTTTCCGGCATACTTTGGCAACTGAACTGATGAAAGCGCCTGATCGTAATTTGCAAATGGTGCGCGGATTACTGGGCCATCGCAGTATTGCCACGACGATGGAATATATTGATATCAATCTGGATATTGCCGGGCGTGCGCTGGAGCGTGAATTAATGCTTTATATCGATGTTGAACCAGAGAGAGGCGAAGTATTAATCAGATAAAACAGAATATTCCCGCTGTTGCCTGAGTCTGTCTTTTTCTACATAAATCATTCCCTGTCGCAAGATAGGGAATTTTTTTGAGCTGATACAATCACTCATAATTAAATTTCTTCTGATCAATGAGGAAAGTTGAGTAACCAACATACAACATCGTGTTAATTAATTCATTGATTTTGGTTTGGATGGCTTGACAGCTGCAATAGAACTTGTAAGTATTGCATTAAAGCACGAAAAGGACACCTAAGTTCTTAGGCATCCTAGCTTGGTAACCCTTATGTTCAGTTCAATATCGAAATACTGAAAAGCTAAACTAGCCAAAGTCATACATTCGGGTTCTTGTATTGGTCGCCCGTTAAGTTTTTATCTCCCAACAAGCGCACTTTGAATGGTGCCCGGAGGCGGAATCGAACCACCGACACGAGGATTTTCAATCCTCTGCTCTACCGACTGAGCTATCCGGGCAACGGGGCGCATTAAACCGTATTCGGTAGAGCCCGTCAATAGATTTCTTTGGAAATAGTGATTTATGCTTTGAAATTATTCGATTAGCTAGAAATATAAGCAAAATAATAACGGAGAGTAGAAAAGTTGCTCTCCGTTATTTTCTTAATATTTTAATGTCTTAATGATGATAGCCTTTCTGGGCAGTATTGACTTTCATCAGATAACGACGTGATTCTGCCGATGGATGTTTGGTTGTCAGGGTTTCATAAACATCACCCGGAGCCATTTTATTAATAATTTGAGCCGCTTTTTTCTTATCGCTGGAAAATACCCGTAATACACTACCTGCACCACCGTTGTAAGCCGTTATTACTGCGTAGCGGCGAGATGTTGCATTAGTGATGTCAACCAGATAACTGTTTTGTAATATCGATAAATATG
The DNA here is from genome assembly GCF_003343245.1 of Photorhabdus laumondii subsp. laumondii. Lineage (NCBI taxonomy): Bacteria > Pseudomonadati > Pseudomonadota > Gammaproteobacteria > Enterobacterales > Morganellaceae > Photorhabdus > Photorhabdus laumondii. The sequence goes on from NZ_CP024901.1 coordinate 1,352,316, forward strand.
CAGTGCCGGCATCGATGTTATTTTCTGGATCAAATAGATAACTACGGCTCGGTTGCCCTGATTTACCTTTCATTTTAAAAACATCACGGCCAGCAGTATGTTGTACAACTTGCATCAATCCAAGTGCATCAGAACGGCTGACTGCATAGGGGTTGAAGCTGGATTCTATTTGCATAATGGCCAAAATCAGGGATTCGTCTATGCCATATTTAATGGAAGCTTGACGAATCAGTGGCAGATATTTATGAGCACGTTTGTCCAAATGGTTTGGTACCAGTTGTATAGTGACAGACCAAATGACATGTAAACCGGATTGGCGTTTTTGTAATTTATTGGCAATCAGATAATCTGCAAAGTGTGTTGCTCGCCATTCCCAACGAATCGGTTGGCCATTATTGTCCATAACTTGTCCATAAAGGAAAGGTTCTTTACTGATCTGAATATCGTTAGTATCAGAATAAAGATCAACTGAACCTGGATCATCACCCATTAATAAGGTCGTGATAATGGCCTTGCGTAAATAGGTTGTAGGGTCAATTGGAGAAATTGTTTCAATTGTGATCGTTCCAGCTTCAAAATTGATATGGCTGCGGGTCCGGTATTGATCGGTATATTTAACGTAATCCTTCGGGCCTGCAATTAATACTTCATGCAACCCCCAAATGTTCTCAATGTTATGAGCAAACTGGCCCATCAAAATATCAAAACCATTGGTATCTTTTATATATTCTTCGCGGTATTCACTATTTTTGTTGCTGGTACAGGAAATAAGAATTGGGGCAATAACAAACAACGCTAACAGTTTTTTCATCTTACATTGCCATCTGGTGTTGAATACAACATCAGAGCCACGGGCTCTGATGAAAGCTAAATATTATTTTTCTGGTGGGGTATATCCATCAATTTGAATATCATGACCTTCGAACAGGAATTTAGTCATTTCCTGTTCAAGCAATTTACGATCTTCCGGGTTCATGGTGCTGAGTTTTTTCTCATTGATCAGCATGGTTTGTTTGCTCATCCATTGTCTCCACGCTTCTTTGGAAATTTCATTGAAAATGCGTTTGCCCAATTCGCCCGGATAAAGCTGAAAATCCAGCCCTTCGGCTTCGCGTTGTAAGAAAGTACAAAAAACAGTTCTGTTCATAATAAATCCTCAAAATAGTGGGTAGGGGATTCAGCCCAGTTGTTGTAATAGATATTCAACTGGTGCTGCCAGCCCAACAGTTGCGGGTTGCTGTAAGTTATACCAAAGTCCTTTATTTTCATCCATGCAGGTAGTGAAAGATAAAATATTTATTTTTATCGGCACAATATCTAGATGAAAATGGCTAAATGTGTGGCGGAATGCGGTGAGTTGTTCGTGTTTACTGTGAGAAATGCCTGATTGTTCTAACCAGCCATTTAGTAAATCCATGCTCTCAAACTGAGGAAACGCAAACAAACCACCCCAGATCCCCGTTGGTGGGCGCTGTTCTAGCCAGACAGAATCATTATTTTGCATCAGCAAGAAATAAGCTGTTTTTTCAGGAATGCTCTGTTTAGGTTTTTTACCGGGATATTTTGTCCAGCTATGGTTAGCGTAAGCGATACATCCTTGATTTAATGGGCAGATTTCACATTTCGGCTTGCTGCGAGTGCAAACCATTGCGCCTAAGTCCATCATCGCCTGATTAAAATATTCTACCTCTTGCGCTGGCGTTACATTGGTGCTGATTTGCCAGAGGCAGCTTTCAACCTCTTTTTTACCCGGCCAACCTTCCACGGCATAACAGCGGGCCAATACCCGTTTAACGTTGCCATCAAGAATTGGGAAATGTTTACCTTGAGAAAGTGAAAGGATTGCACCTGCTGTCGAACGACCAACGCCAGGTAGGGCGACAACATCTTCAAAAGTTGTCGGGAATTTACCTTGGTGCCGCTCCACAACCTGCTGTGCTGCTTTATGTAAATTACGAGCGCGAGCGTAGTAACCAAGGCCGGTCCATAAATGAAGGACTTCATCAAGGGGGGCTGCGGCAAGTGAAGTTATATCGGGAAAACGTGAAATAAAGCGCTGAAAATAGGGAATGACCGTCGCAACCTGAGTTTGTTGCAACATCACTTCTGAAAGCCAGACGTGGTAAGAGGTCTTTTCCAATTGCCAAGGCAGGGTTTTACGACCGTAACGATGGTACCAATCCAGTACCACTGTGGAGAATTGCTTTGCTTCCATCATTTGGATAATTGTCTTTAGGGAAAATCAGTGTTTCGTGAATAGGATTGCAACATAGTGTAACCTCGCTGTAAACCGGAACTTTGTTTTCGCAGTGCTACGCAATTTAGTATTAAAATTGTACTTATCACTATCGGACTTGCTAAAATCGCCCATCTTTGGATAATGCGCTCTCTTTTATACCCTATGGATTTCAAGATGCATTGCGACGGCAAGGGAACGAACCCCCGGGAGCATGGATAACGATGTGACCGGGGTGAGTGAATGCAGCCAACAAAAATAGGCAACTTGAAAGATGACGGGGATAGGTGGTTTGCTGGTAAAGCAGCCATGAACGGCTGAATAAATGCCTTTAAAACTGACAGAAATACCATGATAAATAACGTAATTTCGCCGGAATTTGATGAAAATGGCAGGGCGTTGCGCCGTGTTAGGAGTTTTGTTCGTCGTCAGGGCCGGTTAACTAATCGTCAGCAACAAGCGCTTGATAATCTCTGGCCAAAAATAGGTGTTGAGTATCAGGCAGAAAAACTGGAGCTGGGAGCACTTTTTGGGCGAGAAGCCCCTGTGGTGCTGGAAATTGGCTTTGGTATGGGGGCATCACTTGTCACAATGGCAAGTCAGAATCCAGAAAAAGACTTTCTTGGAATTGAAGTTCATGTGCCTGGTGTCGGTGCTTGTCTGGCTTCCGCTGAAGATGAAAATATCGGTAACTTGCGGGTGATGTGCCATGATGCGATTGAAGTGCTGGAAAACATGATCCCGGATAATCGTTTGGAAATGGTCCAGCTTTTCTTTCCGGATCCGTGGCATAAAGTACGTCATAATAAACGCAGGATTGTACAGCCACCATTTGCGGAACTGATAAAAAGCAAGTTGAAAGTAGGGGGCGTATTCCATATGGCGACTGACTGGCAGCCATATGCTGAGCATATGTTGGAAGTGATGAATGGCGTAGATAATTACCTTAATTTGTCCGAAAATGGTGATTATGTGCCGCGTCCATCTTCACGCCCGATAACGAAATTTGAATTGCGCGGTCAGCGGTTGGGGCATGGCGTATGGGACATCATGTTTAAGAGGATTAAGTAATGGCTAAAAACCGCAGTCGTCGTTTGCGTAAAAAGATGCATATTGATGAATTTAAAGAGTTGGGTTTTTCTGTTAAGTGGAATTTCCCGTCTAATACACCGATAGATGTTATCGATAGCACTGTTGATGCATTTATTGATGAGCTGATTGAATCCAATGGCTTAGCATTGGATGCCAGCGGTTATCTGGATTGGGAAGGCTTAATCTGTTTGCAAAAAATTGGTATGTGTACAGAAGAACACCGCCAATTGGTTGAAAAATGGCTGAAAGATCGCGGTATGGAAGATGTCATGACCTCTGAATTGTTTGATGTTTGGTGGGATTGATTAATCTATAAAATATCTTGCATGAATCACAACAGGGGTAGCTGGTGATTAATTAGTGCCCCTGTCTGGAGTAAAATCAGTGAGTACAACGTTCTCTAATACGTTATTGTCGGATATTTTGCGACAAGTTCGTCCCCTGATTGGCCAAGGGAAAGTGGCAAATTATATTCCTGCACTGGCGGAGGTTCCTGCTGATAACTTGGCAATAGCTATCTGTACTATTGATGGGCAGATATTTCATGCAGGAGATGCTGAGAAGCGTTTTTCGATTCAATCTATTTCTAAAATATTAAGTCTGACTTTAGCCATGACACGTTATCAGGAACAAGAGATCTGGCAGCGGGTCGGGCAGGAACCTTCTGGTCAGCCATTTAACTCATTAGTTCAGTTGGAACTGGAAAAAGGCAAACCCCGTAACCCTTTTGTTAACGCGGGTGCATTAATTGTCTGTGACATGTTGCAGTCGCGATTGAGTGCACCTAAACAGCGTATGCTGGAAGTGGTGCGCAAACTTGCTGGTTGTCCTGATATTTGTTACGACAGCAAAGTTGCCCGTTCTGAAATGGAACATTCTCACCGCAATGCAGCGATTGCCTATCTGATGAAATCCTTCGGTAATTTCGATAACGATGTGCTCGCGGTACTGCAAACTTATTTTCATTATTGCGCTTTGAAAATGAACTGTATTGAGCTTGCTAAATGTTTCATTTATTTGGCGAATCAAGGGAGTACGATAGGTTCTGAGCAGCAAATCCTTAGTCCTCGTCAGGCCCGGCAGATTAATGCACTGATGATGACCTGTGGTATGTATGATGGTTCCGGTGAATTTGCATTCAGGATTGGTATGCCAGGAAAATCGGGCGTTGGTGGTGGGATCGTGTGTGTCGTGCCGGGAGAGTTTACTGTTACTGTTTGGTCACCGGAATTGGATCGATCGGGGAACTCTTTGGCCGGTTGTGCTGCCCTAGAATTGTTAGCTGATCGTGTTGGGCGATCCGTTTTTTAACTCTCAATCCATTTTTTAATTCTCAGGTGATTTTCTTAGGAGAAAACATGTTACGCAAAATTATCATTGCTGCATCTTTGCTATTTGTTGCTCAGACTCAAGCTGGTTATGAATGCCAGGTAAATCCACAGAATGACATTATTATTACTTCTCAATCAGTTCAAGTTGTGGGGGCAAGTGGCAATCTCCAGATTTCACCTGATGGTTCAGTAATTCGTGATGGTAAGAACTTAAGTTTAAATACAGAACAGCGTCAGAAAGCACAGCGATATCAGCGGGCTTTGCGGCAGGATTTGCCTTGGATTAAACAAGAAACCGGAAAACATCTGATAACGGCGCGTAAATCCTTGGATAAAGTAGTAGTAGAGACTATCGGCAAGGATAGCAATGTGCGTCATCGGTTGTCCGATCTTGAGTCAGGGCTTAATCAGCAAATAAACCGAATTATTGAAACTCGTTCTGATGGTATGGCATTCCACCATCAAGCGATTAAGCTGGTTGAAAAAGATAGCCGTAGCTTAATTGAGCAAAGTCTTGGTGGAGTATTACAGGACAGTATTAATGAGATTGGCAATAAACAATTTAGCCTGAATGGTGATAATAATCAGGCACTACAATCTTTGCTTGGTAGTTTGGGGGGATTGCAGAATAATTTGAAAGCTGAATGGCGGACTCAGGAGGAAGATTTCCAGCGTTTTGGCAAAGAGGTTTGCGGTAAGGTCAGTGGCCTTGAGCAACAACGAATTGAATTACTGAATTCTATTAAATAGTTGCTAATAATCACAAATAAGAATCAATTTGAAATTGATTCTTATTTAGATTGACATATTTTTTTCGCTACCTAGAATGCAAATGCTTACTAAATATTCTTTCTTGGAGTGCAATATATGAAAAAGATCATCCCTGTCGTTCTGGTATCGTTATTTGCTGTTGCAAGCCATTCCGCATTTAGTCAGAAATCTGCTGTATTTACACCAAATGTTGTTACAGCTCAGGCTGATGATAAGGTTATAGTTAAGCACCTTTCCGGTGAAACTGAGGTCAAAAAAAATCCTCAGAAAGTTGTTTCATTTGATTTCGGCACTTATGATTCATTAGTTAAATTAGGTTTATCAGATAGGGTTGTGGCATTACCTACAGGTAATACGCCTGAATATCTCCGTAATAGCTTACCTAAAGAGGTAGAAAATGCAGGAGGAATGAAAGAGCCTAATCTGGAAAAACTGGCGCAGCTTAAACCTGATTTGATCGTTATTACCGGCCGTCAAGGTTCTTTCTATGAAAATCTGTCAAAAATAGCACCGACAATTAATTTGGGAACTGATAGCAAAAATTATCTGGTTTCGGTTGAAAGTAACATAACATTATTAGGTGAATTATTTAGTAAACAGAGTGAAGTGAAAGACCAAATTGTTGAGTTGGAGAAAACCATTGTTAAAGCTCAGGATAAAGCTAAATCTGCTGATGCAAAAGTTTTAGTATTGTTACATAACGCAGATAAACTAATGCTGAATAACCAGAGTGTCGTGTATGACGTGGTTAAGGCACAGAAAGCGGAATTAGCTATTCCTGCTGGTGAAGATAAAACCAAACGCGTTGTAGTGACTTCTGACATGATTGCTCAAGCTAATCCAGATGTAATTTTAATTATTGACCGCAGTGAAGCAATTGGTGCTGGTAAGCTAGATAAAGCGAAGTTTGAAGATGATAAAGTGAAATCTACTTCAGCGTACAAGAATGGCAAAATTACTTATCTGAAGTCTGATCTGTGGTATTTGTCTGGCGGTGGTTTGGAGAGCCTGTCAGCACAAGTTAATGCTGTAGCTGATGCCCTTTAATCAGGTCATGCGCCATTTTGAATTTGAATAGTTGTTGAAGTTTCACAATGGATTGTTTTAGATTTGGTCTGACAGTTATCGGTTATTTTATGCTGGTGGCTGTCAGGTTTGGTCTGAGCTATACCCTATGGATTTCAAGATGGATCGCGACGACAAGGGAGCGAATCCCCGGGAGCATAGGGTAACTATGTGACCTAGGTGAGTGAGTGCAGCCAACAAAGAGGCAACTTGAAAGATAACGGGTATATGAATAATTAGCTTATTATGCGTATTTCCAGCGAAAATATAGATAATTTTTATATTCGAAATAATGCTTTATTTATTCATAAAATATAATGTTAATGTGTCATGATATATAGTGTGAAAACTAATATTGTTATTAATAAATATATTTATTTCATATGTAAGTAAGCTATAAAATTATTTAAATTGGTCATTTTTAAATAACAGGAATTGATCTAAATATTTTTTCGGATGGTAATTTTCTTTCTGTGAAAAAATAATTATTTAAAAATATTAATAGTAATTTATATATTGGTTTTACAAGGTGAAATTATTATTTATTTTACATTTTAGCGTCTGATTTATTCGAGTTTATAATATGGGTAATGATACTTATATTGAAAGGAACTTATAATAAATAATAAGTTCCTTGATAATTAAATGAGATTACAGATAAAGGTTTTATGAACAAGTATTAGCCGCGTCTACAGAGTCAAGGGCTAATCTGGCTATAGCAGGACCCGCCAGTGCTATTTCTGCAATAAATGCAGCTCCACCTGTAGCAAACCATATGGTTAATTGTGCGATTGCAGTTATTCCAGTAATCATCCAATTGTACCAATGCATTGTCTCTTTTAAGCAATCAGTTATTCCAGAAATACCTAAAATACTTTCAACTGCGGAAATTAATGACCAGGTATGCTTTGATTTATCAGTAATAGAATTCGAATTCTTAAGGTTATGAACTATAGTAAGTAGCTCATGTATAGCATCATGACCTAATTTTTTCAATAATATCTGTGTGGCTGATTCTCTTTCAGGTTTATGTATGCCCATGAATTTAAATGCAAGTTTAAAAGCATCTGCGACAACTATACCAATTGCATGAATGCATGGAGATTCACCTGCGTACTCTATTAATTTTAATCTTCCATCAGTGTCAGTTGGCTCTGAGTTATTAAAATGTAATCTCTTGTAAGCATCATTTACAACCATGTCAAAGCTAATATTTTCCTTTTGATGATCGGAAAGTTGATCATAAAAATCTTGATAATACGGAGTTAGTTCTGTGGCGAGGTCTTCTTTGGACAAGGTATATAACATTTCTTTATTTTCAATATTCATTTTTTACTCCAAGCAAAGTGAAATTAAAAATTTTTTTTAAATGTTCGTGCTTGTTAATATAAATATAACCAAACACAAATTAAATATAGTCGTATTTGAGATAATTTAAATGATATTATTGTGTCGTAATTCACATATGTTAAAATTAATATTGTGTAGAACGTGTTTTTATTAAATTATTAATTAATACACTTATTAATGATCGACATTAACTATTATCTACATGGTAAGTATATTTACAGGAGAGATTTGTGAATTTTTCATTTGTTTTTACACTATTATTTGTTGATTTTCTTTTATAAATATTGATTTTCTGTTATTGAAAATTAAAATATGGATTATTATTTTAATATTAATACCTTGGTTAATTTGTAATTTGTAATTTGTAATTTGTAATTTGTAATTTGTAATTTATATTTTATTTAAATTGGGAGGGATAATCAGCCCTCCGAAAAGAGAAGGAATTCAACACTGGACAATCAGTTGCTATTGTCTAATGAGTACCCCCACTGAAGTTCAGTAGGGGGAATGATTATGAATAGCACCAAAACCAATGGCGGTATCAATTTTATGTAAAGATAACCGTTGTGAAACTGAATTTTCCAAAAGCAATTTTTGTGCTAGAGAAATAGTTCCAATAATGAATTTAGGAACAGTTTGCCTTTCTGCGTAATTTGCCAGTGTGTTGCTGTTTCAGAGAGATAACCTGCGGCTAAGGCTTGTTTAATTTGAGTACGAATTGAGGTTTCAGATAACCCGGTGAAATCACTGAAATCTTGTTTTGGCATTGCTTCTAGTAAACGGAATCGGTTCATAAAAAATTCAAATGGCCGATCTTCATTTTCTACCTGATGCTGTTTATCCAGATAGCGCCCCTGCATATATCCACGGGGATGTTTGGTTTTCACTGTACGCAGAATACGGCCATCTTCAAATGTGATTTTTCCATGAGCACCGCAGCCAATACCAAGGTAATCGCCAAAGCGCCAGTAGTTGAGATTATGCTGGCATTGGTAACCTGGTTTGGCATAAGCAGAAGTTTCGTATTGCTGATAACCCGCTGCTGTCAGCAATTGGTGACCTTGTGAAAAAATATCCCACAACGCATCATCGTCGGGCAGAACCGGAGGGCGGGAACCAAAGCTGGTATTAGGTTCAATAGTCAACTGATACCATGAAAGATGCGGTGGTGATAACTCGATTGCCTGACGTAAATCATCTAGCGCTTCATCAAGGCTTTGGTTCGGCAAACCATGCATCAAATCCAGATTAAAACTGCGTAGCCCCAGACTAGCGGCTAAATGTGCTGCCCGTTTGGCTTCATCCGGTCCGTGAATACGGCCAAGGCGTACCAGTTTATCTGGACTGAAACTTTGCACGCCAATGGATATTCGGTTAATACCCGCTTGCTGATAACCACTAAAGCGGTCGGCTTCCACAGTACCCGGATTGGCTTCCATAGTAATTTCAGCTTGTGGCGATACCGGCAGGAGGGCACGGACACCATCCAGCAATTGTTGCATTGCTTGTGAGCTAAGCAGGCTAGGGGTTCCACCACCAATAAAGATAGTGGTAACTTCCCGACCATTGACCATTGGCAGATCCGTTTTCAGATCTGCCAATAAATGGTCAACATACTCTTGGTGTGGAACATCACCTTTCAAGGCATGAGAGTTGAAATCACAGTAAGGGCACTTTTGTACACACCACGGAATATGGATATAAAGACTTAGTGGTGGGAGCTTAAGCATTACGTAGTGTATCCAACATCATCTTTAGTGCCTGACCACGATGTGAAACAGCATTTTTTTGTTCACCAGTTAATTCAGCCGCAGTACAGCCTAATTCCGGTATGTAAAAGATGGGATCATAACCGAACCCACCATTACCGGCAGATTTATGTGCGATGAACCCCGGCCAGCGGCCATGAAATACCAGAGGTGTTGGATCTTCTGCATGGCGTATATAAACCAGCACACAGTTAAACTGAGCTTGACGTTGATCGTCAGGAATATCTTTCATCGTATCCAGCAATTTTTCCAAATTTTGCTGGTCAGTGGCATTTTCTCCTGCATAGCGAGCTGAATAGATACCCGGAGCTCCACCAAGGATGTCTACGGATAGGCCAGAATCATCAGCAATTGCGGGCAGGCCGGTAACTTGTGCGGCGTGGCGAGCTTTAAGAATGGCATTTTCAATAAATGTCAGCCCGGTCTCTTCGGCTGAATCTACGCCTAACTCAGTTTGAGCAACAATATCCAGACCAAAATCAGCCAGTAATTGTGCCAGTTCACGAACTTTTCCGGGGTTGCCGGTTGCCAGAACGACTTTTTGCATTATTTTGAACCCAATTTAATTCTTATTTACTGTATCAGCCATGAGAGAACATCAGCGCGAAGATAGTTCAATGCGTAGAGGATCAAAATGACGATCATTGCTGAAAAATCAAGGCCGCCCATTGTTGGGATAATACGGCGGATAGGTGCCATCAATGGCTCTGTTAGTTGCATCAGAACATAGTCAATCGGATTGCGCCCTTGGCTTATCCAGCTTAGTAGAGCGCGTGCCAGCACTAACCAAAATACCAGTTTACCTGTTGCTGTTAGCAATTCGATTAACCCGATAGGGATGAAAAGTGTGAGGAAAGCAACCGTACCGGTACTGAACCAAAGTTGCATGATTAATTTAAACAATACCAGAACGTAAGCGATAACAATGGAGGCAGTATCGAGCGAACCAATAGATGGTATCACTCGGCGCAATGGCCGAATGATCGGTTGGGTCATTTTCACAATAAATTGGGCAAATGGGTTATAAAAATCACAACGGGCCCATTGCATCCATACACGAAGTAATAAAACAGCGATGTATAAATCCAGAACTGTGAACAGAATAAAGGTTAAAAATTGCATTTAGCAGCCTTGATAAAATTAAAATTGTTTTTCCATTTCCTGTGCCCGGCGAATAGCCGCCTGCATCGCGTTGGATATGGTTTCCGGTAATTTGCCTTCATAAAAAATACGTAATGCTTCCGCAGTAGTACCGCCTTTAGATGTTACCTGTTCACGCAGGGTTGCAAAAGGGAGATCTACATTTGATGCGGCCAGTGCCGCAGAACCTATTGCCGTTTGCAAAATAATTTCACGGGCTGTTTGGTTATCAAAACCTAAACGTTCTGCTTCCTGTTGCATTGATTCCATAAATAGGAAGAAATAAGCGGGCGCACTGCCTGCTGCGGCGATAACGTCATTGATGCCGTTTTCATCTTTTACCCAGTAAGTTTTACCAACACTGTTCATTAATGCTTGAGTGAAATCACGGTCAGACTGACTGACTTGCTCAGATGCGAATAATCCACTCACCCCTTGACCAATTAATGCCGGCGTGTTTGGCATGATACGAACAATATTGAGTTTGTCTTGTAATAAAGCATCAAAACGTGCAACGGAAATACCTGAGGCAATAGACAGAACCAGCTTGTTACTGAAATCTACATTTTCTTTCAGAGGCTGGCAGACATCTACCATCACTTGCGGTTTTACCGCCAGAACAACAACGTCCGCTTCCTGTGCGTAGCGAATATTGTCACTACCGCTGTTAACGCCATACTCTGTTGCGAGTGCATCACGGCGAGTATGACTTGGTGCGCAGACATTAATCAGCTCAGCAGGGTACCCTCCTTTTACTAATCCAGCTATGATGGCGTGAGCCATATTACCTGCACCAATCAAGGTAATTTTACGTCTCTCCATTGAATACCTCGTAGCATTGAAATGGTTAATTGTGATACTGACGTGCACCGAAAATTGCTGTTCCAATTCGTACTAATGTGGAACCACAATTAATAGCGGCAGCCATATCATCAGTCATCCCCATTGAAAGAGTATCTATTTGGGGATATTTCGTTTTCAGGTTAAGGAAGGCTTGTTCCATTCTCCTGAAAACCGCTAATTGATGTGCATAGTCAGGTTCTGGTGCCGGGATTGCCATTAAACCACGGAGCCTTACATTCGGCAGTTTGTTCATTTCGGCTGCCAGCGTTGATAGTTCATCAAGTTGAATACCTGATTTGCTCCGTTCATCACTGATATTTATTTGAATAAGAATATTCAGCGGTTCCATTCCCTCCGGGCGTTGTTCGTTCAGGCGTTGTGCTATTTTTAAGCGGTCTATGGTATGGCACCAGTTAAAATTTTCTGCCACCAAACGGCTTTTATTAGACTGTAACGGACCGATAAAGTGCCATATCAAATCATTACAATTTGCAAAATAAGCAATTTTTTCTACACCTTCCTGCACATAATTTTCACCAAACTGGCGTTGCCCGGCAGCGATTGCTTTTTCGATATCTTCCACAGGTTTGGTTTTACTGACTGCAAGCAAGGTAATTTCTTCTGGAGCGCGTTCGCATTTCTGTGCGGCAATGGCTATGTGGGTCCTGACATCTTGTAAATTTTGTTCAATATTGTTCATGGTGACTCAGGAGATTAAAAAATGAATATGGATAAGCTAGTGGCCCTTAGTGTAAAGCATAATGCTTCAGATCTGCATCTTTGTATTGGGCAAGTTCCTGTATTACGTATAAATGGAGTGCTTTGTCCGCAAACTCAACTGCAATCTGTAAATAATCTATTGCTGGAAGAGTGGAGTAGGCAGTTTTTATCAGAAAATCAGCGACAACAGCTATTAACTAGTGGACATGTGGATTTTGCGTTGGAAACAGAAAATGGCCAACGATTGAGAGGCAACATCTTTCGTCAGCACTCCGGGTTGTCAGCCGTTTTGCGTTTAATTCACTCTCAGTGTTCAACTCTGGAACAGCTAAAAGCACCTGAAATTATCCGTGAAATGGCTTTGCGGGAAGAGAGTGGGTTGATCTTGGTAACCGGCGCTACAGGCAGCGGAAAGTCGACAACGTTAACTGCCATTGTGGATATGCTGAACAGCCACTGTTGTCAGCACATTATTACATTGGAAGATCCTGTGGAATTTATCCACCATAGTCGCAATTGTTTGATACAACAACGGCAAATTGGGTTGGATTCTCCCAGTTATCAGGCTGCGTTAAAAGGGGCTCTCCGGCAAGATCCTGATGTATTGTTGTTGGGTGAGCTGCGGGATAAAGAGACAATACGCTTGGCGTTAACCGCGGCAGAGACTGGGCATTTGGTATTGTCGACTTTGCATACCCGAGGTGCTGTACAGGCAATTGACCGGCTGGTGGATATTTTTTCCGCTGAAGAAAAAGGGTGGGTACGTAGCCAGCTAGCAGGCAGCCTGAAAGCTGTGATAGCACAGCAATTAGTCTCTGCCCAGGGAGGGGGACGAGTTGCTATATATGAAGTATTGGTAGTTAATCAGGCAGTGAGTCATCTGATACGAGAAGGAAAAAATCATCAAATAACAACGCTTATGCAGACGGGCGCTGCCAGTGGGATGCAAACCTATGAACAAGGCTGGCAGCAGCGTAAATTGCAGGGATTACTGGCAGAGCAAACGGAAAGGAAGATTAAAGAAAATGCTATCAGTTAATCGCGGTTATATGGTTGCTGTTAATTGATTGCTGTTACTGTTGGTTGATTGCTATTAATAGCGCTGTTCAAACCAGCTTTCCAGAATAATAACAGCGGAAGTAGCATCTACTTTTCCTTTATTTAAAGCCTTATAACCACCTCGGTCAAACAGATGAGCACGGGCTTCAACCGTTGTCAGGCGTTCATCTTGGAGTTGCACTTGTACGCCAAACCGGCCATGTAGCCGGTTTGCAAATTTACGTGCTTGCACTGTGACGAATTGCTCAGTGCCATCCATATTGAGGGGAAGACCAACGATAACCAGATCGGGTTGCCATTCTTTAAGTAATTTTTCGATTTGCCCCCAATTGGGGATACCATCTGTGGCTTTAAACGAGGTTAATGCTCTGGCGGTGCCCGTGATTTCTTGTCCAATAGCTGCGCCGATGCTGCGGGTGCCAAAATCGAAGGCCATTATTGTACGATTATTCATCTATGCATGTCCCGCCTGTGGCGCAATATTATAGATATTGATTCCGAGCAAAGATGCGGCTTCACGCCAGCGGTCCGCAATAGGTGAGTTGAAAATAATGTGTGGATCAGCGTTTGTTGTTAGCCAACTATTCTCCATTATCTCTTTTTCAAGTTGGCCTTTTTCCCAACTGGTATACCCCAACGTGACCAATATCTGTTTTGGTTGGCGTGGTGTACCCAAGGTTTCAAGGACATCTTTGGAGGTGGTGATCATTGTGTCATCGGAAATTTTGATACTTGAACTGAAACCGGGTTTTGGTGTGTGCAATATAAAACCATGATCTTCAGCAAGTGGGCCACCAGTCATGACAGGCTTGTTTAGATTGACACTTTCATCCCGATCTTCTGGTGATATTTTCAGCTTTTGTAAAACTTTCCGAACGGAGATTTGCTCAATAGGTTTATTTATCACCAATCCCATTGCCCCATTTGCATTGTGTTCACATATGTAAACAACTGAGCGTTTGAAATAGGGATCAGATAATGAAGGCATGGCGATAAGAAAATGGTGCTGTAGATTCATTTTTTTTCTAGTAATTAACCTGGCTATGTAAGGATTATTTAGCCCAACAGTATGTGGGCTAAAAGTATAAATGACAAACCTTGACAGGCAAATTCGTAAAAAGAATTTTTTATTTCTCTAATCGTTCTTCAATTGCATTCATTAACATGCCAGTAATTGAAATATCAGGGAAAGCGGCTTCTATCTCGCGTGCACAGGTTGGACTGGTGACATTAATTTCAGTCAGTTTGTCACCAATGATGTCCAGGCCAACAAAGATTAACCCTTTTTCTTGCAACGTTGGAGCAACAGCTCTGGCGATAGCCCAGTCACTTTCTGAAAGCGGGCGAGCTTCACCACGGCCACCCGCAGCAAGATTACCACGGGTTTCACCTTGGGCTGGGATACGAGCCAGGCAATAAGGAACGGGTTCGCCATCGACAATTAATACCCGCTTATCACCTTCTTTGATGGCCGGTAAGAAATTCTGTGCCATGCAGAAGCGATTGCCATGTTCCGTCAGGGTTTCAATAATAACCCCGACGTTTGGGTCATCTTTTTTCAGGCGGAATATCGATGCACCGCCCATACCATCTAGTGGTTTAAAGATGACATCACCATGTTTCTGGTGAAATTCACGTAAGTGAGCGGCATTGCGAGTCACTAATGTATCTGGTGTTAATTCAGGGAACCAGGCTGTGAAGAGTTTTTCGTTACAATCGCGTAGGCTTTGTGGTTTATTGACAATGAGAGTGCCTTTCTCTTCCGCGCGTTCTAAAATATAAGTGGCGTAAATGTATTCGGTATCAAATGGTGGATCTTTACGCATCAGGATGACATCCAATGTTTCCAGTGCCAGATCTTGTTCTCTATCGAATTGATACCATTGTTGTGGATGGTTTTCTACCTGCAATAAGCGGGTACGTGCGCGGGCTTCCCCTTGGTGCAGATAAAGATCACTCATCTCCATATAATGGAGTTCCCAGCTGCGACGTTGTGCTTCTAATAGCATGGCAAAACTGGTGTCTTTCTTGATGTTGATGGATGAAATGGGGTCCATCACGATGCCGAGTTTGATCATTCTTTCTCCTTAACCCAAATCGCCGAAACGCACTTGTAATGCAGTAATTGCGGTGAGCGCTGTCGTTTCTGTTCTCAGTACCCGTGGTCCTAATAGGATATCAGTAAATTGGTAATTAGCTGTCATAGCAATTTCATCTATCGATAATCCCCCTTCCGGGCCGATCAGTAAACGCACTTTTTCTACAGGTAAAGGCAGGGTATTGATGCTTTGGCTGGCTCGTGGATGTAGATTTAATTTTAAACTGCCATCATTTTCTGCACACCAGTGCTCAAGTTGCATCACTGGGCGAATTTCAGGGACACGGTTACGACAGCATTGCTCACAGGCAGCAATAGCAATTTTCTGCCACTGTTGAAGCTTTTTAGCCAGCCGTTCTCCATCCAGCTTTACACCACAGCGTTCAGAAATTAAAGGCGTAATAACATTTACCCCTAATTCTACAGATTTTTGAATGGTGAATTCCATTTTCTCACCGCGGGATATGACTTGCCCCAGATGGAGATTAAGTGGTGATTCATTATCGGCAAGTTCGCTATTGCTGATATGTACTTTGACAGATTTTTTGCTAGCTTCGGTAATCTGAGCGTTGAAAATCTGATTGCTGCCATCAAACAGTTGCAACTGCTGACCGTGGCTCATTCTGAGTACCCGCCCAACATGGTTAGCCGCCTCATCACTCAGATAAATTTCAGTATTCGATGAGAGTAATTCCGGGTGATATACGCGGGGTATACGCATGTTTTTCTTTCCTTCCTGCGGGTATACATAAAGCAATAAATAATGGTGGGTATGATAAAGGAGGCTTAATCCAATTATCAAGCTATCTCGATGCAGATTGTTATCTCTGAATAAATGTTGCGAGTCTGCTCGCATATTTATATCTTATTTGACTATTTTATATTTATTTTGTTGTTTTAATGTAGTGGTGTTTATTATTATCTTTTTATGCCAAAAACATAATGAATATTTGTTTTTTTATTTATTGGAGATGTTTTATTAAATGGATTTTAATATTAAGGTTATTGTTTTAGCTATTTGTATTGGAATAGTATCAGGAATGATTTTGAATAAAGTGATAGCCGTATTTATTAAAATTATTTATGGCTATGAAAAAATAGTTTTTGGTTATTTTCAGGTTGAATTAGTGACACTGTTTATAACAGCTTTCTTTATGATTTATTTTTCATTAAATTTCCATTTATATGTTGTTTTGATATTTGTTTGGGTGTTAATTATATTGTCTTTTATTGATATAAAAATTAAGTTATTGCCAGACATAATAAATTATCCACTGTTATGGTTAGGATTATTATTGAATTTGAATCAAACTTTTGTGCCTATTGAACAAGCTGTGACAGGTGCGATTGTGGGTTATTTGATTTTATGGTCGCTCTATTGGTTATTTAGAATAATTTGTCATAAAGAAGGGTTAGGATATGGTGATTTTAAGTTAATGGCGGCGGTTAGTGCTTGGTTGGGGATTGGTGCAATTCCTTTATTAATGCTCTTATCCTCACTGTTTGGTCTTATTGGGTGCTTATGGATGTGGAGAATACGAGAAAATTGCCAAGAGCCTGTTGCTTTTGGCCCATATATAGCCATTTCTGCGGTCATAATGATCTATTTGAATTTATTGGGAATGGATGGGATATCGTGGATGGTGCCCGATAGCTGAAAACGTATGGGCACCAGTAGTTAAAATTGTGGTATTAGAACTGTGGGATTAAAATTGATAATGAATCAGCGCATCTTGCCAACGTTTAGGTTGTCCCAAGTATTTATCAAGAGAAATAATAGATAGCTCATTTCTGTCATTTTCTAAAATAAATGTAGGGAAACCTGAGCCGCCAACTTTTGCCAATAATTCACGGCTTTTCCTAATATGTTGGAGACTTTCTGATTCATTATTCAATATCAGCTCCTGCTGGAACTGTTCTGAATCAAGCTGTAGTTCATTTGCTAAATTCAATAATGTTTCAGTTTCGCTGATTTTTAATCCACGAACATAATGCGCTTTTTGTACTGCTAGTAACATTTCGACACCTTTACCAGCCAATTTTTCTGCTGCAAGAATGGCTGATATTGGTGGTAATGAATCCATAATCAGTGATTTATCATTTAACAGTGCGACATATTGCTCACTGAAAATTTGCCCGGTAAGGCTTGCGATCCGTTTATCCTGACTAAGGACATAATCACGCCATGTGTTGTCTATTTGACGTCTATTATCACCTGTCAGCATTCCGCCGCCATGCAATTCAATTTTCACATTTGCGACCTCTTTTGCGGCTTGTATCAGAGAGGAAACGCCATAACACCAGCCACATAGTGGATCATAGATATAATGCAGAGTCATTCCGGGCATATTACTTATTCCTGAAAAAGAGTTAATTTACTTATTGGGGCCACTTCATTTCGCCTTTCAGCACCTTAGCACTTAATTCGAGACTGGATTTGTCTCCAAGTTTTGGATAGTGTTTTTCCATTGCGGCGATTAGCGCTTTTGAATCTTTCGCTTTTGCCAGCTCTTTCTCAAAAATGGTCAGATATTTTTGCGTGAAATGAACGGATTCCAACGTCATTGGTGTGTTACCAATGAAATGCCCCGGAACCACAATTGTCGGTTTCAGCTCTTTTATACGATCTAGTGTCTGCATCCAGTTTTTACGCGACTCTTTAGTCTGTGTATCCGCCATCCAGACATGAATGTTGCTTGAAACGGTGACGCCACCTACTACCGATTTTAGTTTTGGTATCCAAACAAAAGTACGATCAGCCGCTGGGCCATCAAGACCTTCGACGATCAGTTTTTCACCATCAACTGTAAAAGAGTGACCTTCCAGTGGTTGCGGCACGATGACTTTTTTGGGTGCCTGTTCTTTCAGGACACCTCCCCAATAAGCCAGTTTGCCATCTTTGGTCTTGTTGATTTCTTTAATTGTTTCTGGTGATGCAATGACTTTGGCATCAGGGAATGCTTTGGTCAGTACTTCAAGGCCGAAATAGAAATCAGGATCGGACTGACTGATATAAATGGTTGTCAGCTTTTTGCCGGTATCTTTAATTCTTTTGACCAGTGCTTCAGCATCATTTTTTTGAAACTGAGCATCGATCAGGACAACTTCTTTATCTCCACTGATGATTTCAGAAGAGACGGGAAATAGGCTTTTCTCACCCGGATTATAAACATCCAGTTTGAGATCAGCGGCTTGTGCCAGAGAAATGGTACCCAAGGAAAGGATACCTGCCAGCGCAATATTGAGTGTTGTTTTGCGAGTCATGATTGAATTCCTGATGTTGTGTGAACGAGGTTCATAATAAGTTGCGTTTTTCGATGGAAAAACCGCATAATGGGTAATTATTTGTTGCATAAATCGAGCTAATTGATGGATAGAATCACTGCTGCGCAAGTGTTCACTATAATTGTAGAACAAGGCAGCATGATTGCTGCATCGGAACGGTTAGATATGTCGCGGGCAATGGTATCCCGTTATTTGGCTGAAATGGAAAAATGGGCGGGGGTACGTCTGTTACATCGTACAACGAGAAAGATCAGCCTGACATCAGCAGGAGAGATCGCCTATCAGCGCAGTCGTAAGTTATTGCAATTGTCGGAAGAGATACCAGTTCATCAACCAGTAGAAGCGCAGGAGCTGAGTGGTCTTTTGCGGATAAGCAGTTCTCAATCTCTGGCAGTAAGCGCGTTGTCTGTGGCGATTCCTGAGTTTATGCAGATTTATCCTCAGATAGCGATTGATATGCAAATAAGCAATAAGGCAATAAATTTGGTCGAGGAGCGGATAGATTT
Organism: Photorhabdus laumondii subsp. laumondii; assembly: GCF_003343245.1. Lineage (NCBI taxonomy): Bacteria > Pseudomonadati > Pseudomonadota > Gammaproteobacteria > Enterobacterales > Morganellaceae > Photorhabdus > Photorhabdus laumondii. Next base: position 1,371,581 of record NZ_CP024901.1, read on the forward strand.
AGCGTTACGCATCACGAATAATCTGGAACCCAATTTGATCGCCAGACCGTTATCGACATGTCATTCTGTGGTTTGTGCCGCCCCTTGTTATCTGGCGGGAAAAATGCTCCCGCAAAAGCCTGCGGATTTAGCCTTGCATAACTGTATGACTTATAACTTTTTTGGTAAAAGTCTTTGGTTATTTGAACATCGAGGGGAAAAATATTCTGTTCCTGTTAGCGGTACTTTGAGTGCCAATGAATCGATGGTGTTAATGGAAGCAACATTGCAAGGTGCGGGAATCGCTATGCAACCTTATTATTCTGTTGCTTCGCATTTGGCGTCAGGAAAATTGATTCAGTTGTTGCCAGAATATCGACCTCAAGCGATGGGAATTTATGGTATTTATGCCAGCCGTCAAAATATGCCAGCAACGCTGAGGGCATTACTGGATTTTCTGGTTCAATGGTTTGCTTCTTCTCCGTACTGGCAAGCCCTAATGCTGAAAAGCTGACTTTAGTTTCTGAGGAAACAGAGCAATTTGTGCTTTTAGGTGTTCAATAAAAGTATCAACTGGGGCAGAAGAAGGGCGGTGAATGGGTTTTATCAGGCTGACAGTAAAAGGAATGTTAATACTAAATGGGCGAGCGCATATTTCAGATTTGCCGTGACTCTCTAGATAATCGAGTACGGTCAGTGGGTTGACAATCGAAATACCAATGCCTTCGCGCACCATTGCACATACTGATGCAGCACTGTGAGTTTCCATAATCATGCGACGGCGAATATGGTGTTCTGCGAATATTCCATCAATGAGCTGACGGTAGCTATCCGTTATTGAAAGGCTGATGAAATTTTGTTCGCTGAAATCTTCTGGAGTCAATAGCGGCTTATGACTGAGAGGGTGAGCAGCGGGCAATACGCAAATTTCATTCAGCGTGATCAGTGTTTCTCTCTGTGTACCCGGTGGTGTCTGCAAATGTTCTGTCAAACCCAGATCATGGCGTTGAGCTGAAAGCCACTCTTCCAGTAGCGGTGATTCCTGTGGAATGATTGTTAAATTAGTCTCAGGATATTGACGGATGAAGTGATGGCAAACTTTCGGTAATAGTGATTGAGAAAATACTGGCAGGCAGGCAATGGAAAGCTGAGCATGTTGAAATTTACGTATATTGTCAGCCGCATTCATTATTCTTTCGAGTCCATAATAAGAGCGCTGAACTTCTTCAAAAAGGCGTAATCCTTGTGCTGTCGGATGCAGGCGGCCTTTTACTCGGTCAAATAGTTTGAATTTTATTAGATGCTCGAATCGTGCTAATTCACGACTGACGGTTGGTTGTGATGTTTGTAATAAAATAGCCGCTTCTGTCAGATTTTTTGTCGTCATTACTGCATGGAAGATTTCAATATGGCGCCATGAACAAGAAGGCATAAATTGTTTGTTCCTTCAAAGGATAATTCTATATCACAGATGAATAGACTATAACGAAATGGATATTTTTATTCCTGTTTTTTACTGCCAATAATGGGTTATCTGCTGACTTTGTGAGAGAAACCCTGATGAGTACTACTTTTACTCCCAATTTTACCCGTAATAATTGTCCTAATCTGATACCGGAGAGTTTGGGTCGTCTGCCAGAAACGTATGGTACTCCATTATGGGTTTACGATAGTGAAACAATTATCCAAAAAATCAATTTGTTATGTCAATTTGATGTGGTCAGGTTTGCTCAGAAAGCGTGTTCTAATACTCACATTTTACGCCTGATGCGTGAGTATGGTGTGAAAGTTGATGCCGTTTCGCTAGGGGAAATTGAACGTGCTTTACGGGCCGGGTTTTGTCCAGGGCAAGAAGTGTCAGATATCATTTTCACTGCTGATTTAATCGATGTGTCGACGCTGCAAAGAGTAACCGAATTGGATATTCCGGTTAATGCGGGTTCTATCGATATGTTGGAACAGATTGGTCAATATAAAAAAGGGCATCCGGTGTGGTTGCGGATTAATCCTGGGTTTGGTCATGGTCATAGCCAGAAGACGAATACCGGGGGTGAAAACAGTAAACATGGTATTTGGTACCAGAATCTTCCTCAGGCAATTGAAAAAATCCGCCACTATGGATTGAAATTGCTTGGTTTACATATGCATATTGGCTCTGGTGTTGATTATCATCACCTTGCCAGTGTATGTAATGCGATGGTTGAACAGGTTATTCTTTGTGGTGAAGATATTCAGGCAATTTCAGCCGGTGGAGGTTTATCGACTCCTTATCATCAGGGAGATGAACGAATCAATATCGCTCATTATTTTGGGTTGTGGGATGATGCTCGTAAAAGAATTGAGCAGCATTTGGGTCATAAAATTGAGTTGGAAATTGAACCGGGGCGTTTTTTGGTTGCGGAATCTGGCGTTTTGATGACAGAAGTTCGGGCGGTTAAGCAGATGGGGAACCGTAATTATGTTCTGGTGGATGCGGGGTTCAATGACTTAATGCGTCCAGTAATGTATGGCAGTTATCACCATATCTCGGTTTTGCCTGCTGATGGACGTAAGATTGAGCAATTGCCATTGCGGGAAACGTTAGTTGCGGGGCCGTTATGTGAATCCGGTGATATCTTTACGCAGGTTGAGGGCGGTGGAATTGCGCCAAGAGCATTGCCACCTGTTCAAGTTGGCGACTATTTAGTTTTTCATGACACTGGTGCCTATGGTGCGTCAATGTCTTCCAATTACAATAGCCGTCCGCTTATCTCTGAAGTGTTGTTTGTTAATGGTAAGCCTCAATTAATTCGTCGCCGTCAAACGATTGAAGAGTTGTTAGCATTGGAAGAAGTATCTTGTGCCTCTACGTCATAAAATATGGGGCGATATTTGTTAAGATATCGCCCCGTGATTAATTTAGTGCTTAACTCTCTTTAGTCGTCAGTTTCAGGCGGCTTCTGTTCTCAGTTTTTCAACGCGGGCAGGAACAGCCAGCGCTTCTGGTTCAAACTCATCGACATTAATAGAACGCAGACGGCTTGCTTCCGCACGTTTTAGAATTGCGGCCTCGTCTGGCGTGATCTTACGTTCTGCGAGTGCCTGTTCTGCCAGTTTATCCAGGCGAGTAAAGCCAAGACGCTTACCTGCTTCGCGACTCAAACGGGCGTGGATCGGTTCTGCGGCAATAATATCGTGCAGCGCTTCTTCCAATAATCCGTGAGGATTGTGCTCGTTTGGTGTCAGATATTGACCTCGGCCAATGCGATCACGGGTAGCCGAAGGTTGCTGTAAGATCTGGGCCAGTTTGTGATCCAGATGGTCAGATGGTGCTGAGTGTACACGCCCTAGAGGGAAGACAATAACACGCATCAGACCGGCAACCAGACGATTCGGGAAGTTACTCAGTAAGTTATCTATCGCCTGTTCTGCCTGATACAAACTATCTTGAACGGCCCACTGAACTAGCGGCAAATCTTCTTTTTGACGACCTTCATCTTCATAGCGTTTTAATGTCGCGGAAGCCAGATAGGTTTGACTCAAAACATCTCCAAGACGGGCGGAGACACGTTCACGGCGTTTCAGGCTACCACCTAATACCCCCATTGCCACATCTGATAATAGCGCAAGGTTGGTGCTCAGGCGGTTTAATTGCTGATAGTAACGGCGTGTTGCATCATTGACCGGTGTGCTGCTGGTGCGGCCATTGGTTAAGCCAAGCCAGAAGCTGCGTAACGTGTTACTAGCAACGTGACCAAGGTGGCTAAACAGTGCCTTATCAAAATCTTTAATACGGTTATTTTCAACCGCGGCCATTTCGTCAAGTACATAAGGATGGCAGCGGATAGCTCCCTGACCGTAGATAATCATGTTACGGGTCAGAATATTGGCACCTTCAACGGTAATGGCGATAGGTGCACCTTGATAAGCGCGAGCAAGGAAGTTGGATGGACCAAGGCAGATACCTTTACCACCGGCAATATCCATTGCGTCAATAATTGAGCGTTGGCCTCGGTGAGTACAGTGATATTTCACGATAGCGGATAACACAGAGGGTTTTTCACCTAGCATGATACCGGTTGTTGCAAGTGTTGAAGCGGCATCCATCAAATAGGTGTTACCGGCAATGCGTGCTAGTGGTTCTTCAATCCCTTCCATTTTACCAATTGGCATTTTAAATTGGCGGCGGATATAAGAGTATGCACCAATTGCCATCGCAACGCTTTTCAAACCGCCGGTTGCATTTGATGGCAGAGTGATACCGCGGCCAACAGACAGACACTCAACCAGCATACGCCAGCCTTGTCCGGCCATTTTTGGCCCGCCAATAATATAGTCGATCGGAACAAAGATATCTTTACCGCGAGTCGGGCCATTCTGGAATGGAATATTCAGTGGGAAATGGCGATGACCAATTTCTACTCCTGGTACATTGGTCGGGATCAATGCACAGGTAATGCCCAATTCTTCTGTATCACCCAATAAATGGTCAGGGTCGGACAGTTTGAAAGCCAGACCGAGTACGGTGGCGATAGGTGCAAGTGTGATATAACGTTTGTTCCAGGTCAGGCGCATACCGAGAATTTGTTCACCTTGCCATTCTCCCATACAGACTACGCCTGTATCTGGGATTGATCCGGCATCAGAGCCAGCTTCCGGGCTGGTCAGTGCGAAACATGGGATCTCTTCACCACGGGCAAGCCCGGGTAGATAGCGGTTTTTCTGCTCTTCGGTGCCATAATGCTGTAACAATTCACCTGGGCCGAGAGAGTTAGGTACACCTACGGTGATTGCCAAAATGCCGGATGCCCCCGCCAATTTTTGCAGGACTCGTGCCTGTGCATAGGCTGAGAATTCCAGACCGCCATACTCTTTTTTAATGATCATGGCAAAGAAGCGGTGTTCTTTCAGGTAACGCCATAACTCAGGTGGTAAATCAGCAAGTTCATGGCTTATCTGGAAATCATTGGTCATGCGGCAAGCTTCTTCTACCGGGCCATCCAGAAATGCTTGTTCTTCAGCGGTTAGCTGAGGCCTTGGATAGTCATGCAATTTTTTCCAGTCGGGTTTACCGCGGAACAGCTCGCCTTCCCACCAGGTAGTTCCTGCATCAAGAGCTTCTTTTTCCGTGCGAGATAGACTTGGCATTACTTTACGGAAGGCTTTTAAGGCCGGAACAGTCAGTAAGGAGTGGCGCATTGGCGCAAAATTCAGCGGGAACAGAATAATGGCCATTGGTAACAACATCCAGTAGCTCCATGCATCAATAGCGCCCATCAGGACGGTATAGACAAGGAGCAGTAGGCTGCTGAGACTGAGATTGACTTTGTGATAGCAAAGTATCCCAATCAAGACTAAGAATAGAATAATACTCAATGTGGTCATAATAAAAGCTCCTGGTTAATCTCAGGGTCAGGTAAGTCATCAGAGGTCGGACCTGTTGTGGTGTTCTTCTCTTTTTAGACCAGGAAATTGCTTTTAGCAATATCTTTACATCTTAATTACAATGTAGCTCACAAACTCGCAGTGATCAGGAACGGATTAATTCTCCAGAAATGTGATGTTGTCTTCTTTCAATTCTCTTGATCCGGTAAACTGCCATCCGGCACAACATTAAAGATTACCTGACCGAAGTGAGGAGCCTATGTATCAAGACTTGATCCGTAGTGAATTGAACGAAGCCGCGGATACGCTGGCAAAGTTTTTAAGTGACGATGCAAATATTGAAGCAATTCAAAAAGCAGCAGTATTGCTGGCTGATTCATTTAAAGTGGGTGGCAAGGTACTGTCCTGCGGTAATGGGGGTTCGCATTGTGATGCGATGCATTTTGCCGAAGAATTAACAGGTCGTTACCGCGAGAATCGTCCTGGCTATCCAGCGATTGCGATTTCTGATGTCAGTCATCTTTCCTGCGTCAGTAATGATTTCGGGTATGAATTTGTTTTTTCTCGTTATATAGAAGCGGTAGGGAAAGAGGGCGATGTATTACTGGGTATCTCTACTTCCGGTAATTCCGGTAATATTATCAAAGCAGTTGAAGCTGCCCGCTTAAAAGGCATGAAAGTCATTACGTTGACAGGCAAGGATGGCGGTAAAATGGCAGGAACCGCTGATGTGGAAATTCGTGTCCCGCATTTTGGTTATGCAGATCGTATTCAGGAAATTCATATCAAAGTTATTCATATCCTGATTCAACTTATTGAAAAAGAGATGGTTAAAGCTTGATTTTATACCCTATGGATTTCAAGATGGATCGCGACGGCAAGGGAGCGAATCCCCGGGAGCATAGGTAACGATGTGACCGGGGTGAGTGAGTGCAGCCAACAAAGAGGCAACTTGAAAGATGACGGGTATACAGGCTACAGAGGTGGGCAATGTGTGAGTTACTTGGCATGAGTGCAAATGTGCCAACAGATATCTGCTTTAGTTTAGGTGGCTTGATTCAGCGAGGTGGTCATACTGGGCCCCATAAAGATGGTTGGGGGATCACTTTTTATGAGGGGCGGGGCTGTCGCACATTTAAAGATCATCAACCAAGTTACAATTCACCCGTTGCCCGCTTTGTACAAGAGTATCCGATTAAATCTAGAGTGGTGGTTTCTCATATCCGGCAGGCTAATCGCGGTAATGTTACGTTGGAAAATACTCATCCTTTCATCCGTGAGATGTGGGGGCGCAACTGGACTTATGCCCATAATGGGCAGCTTCGGGGCTATCGGCAGCTTGAAACGGGTCAGTATCGTCCCGTTGGGCAAACTGATAGCGAACATGCTTTTTGCTGGATTTTGCAGCAACTTTCACAAAAATACCCAAGAACCCCCTCCAATTGGCCTAAGGTTTTTCGTTTTATCGCTTCACTAGCAGATGAGCTCAGCAAAAAAGGCGTATTTAATATGTTGTTGTCAGATGGGCGTTTTATGATGGCATATTGTTCAACCAACCTTTATTGGATTACCCGTCGGGCGCCGTTTGGAAAAGCGAAACTTCTGGATCAAGATATTGAAATTGATTTTCAACAACATACACAGCCGGATGATGTTGTTTCTGTCATTGTTACTCAACCTTTAACGGGTAATGAAGCTTGGAATCGTATTGAGCCGGGTCGCTATGCACTATTTCATCTTGGTGAACGCATATTGTGATTGATGCTGCAAAAGTGGTGATTTTTCAGGTGTAGCATTAACCACATATTGGCCGTTAATGATGCTGACCGTTGCTGGCTGGTGATTTTTTGCAAAATATTCATAAGCCGGCTGTAATTGTAACCAAAACATATAGTGGGAGGATGAACGATGGCGTAGCATATTCTGTGGTGTCATTCTGAATGGATAAATACTGATATTAATTTCATATTGCCCGCGCAATAATGCACTTTCTACATAATGGTAGATCTCATCCATATAACCATTAGTCATCGCATAGCAACCGACAGATTTACACTCTCCGTGGATCATTAAATAGTTGCCGGAATAGCCTCTGAATTTATCGTATTCATTTGGAAAGCCGAGATTAATAGATCGGTAATACCGACTATTTGGATTAAGTTGATGGGTTTTTACACGATAGAAGCCTTCCGGGCTTTTCAGATCACCTTCTGTGGTTTTGGGACCAAGGCCGCCAGAGTAATTACAGATGGGGTAGCTTTTAGACAGTTGGTAGCTTCCATGACTATTTTTAGTATAAAGCTCCAATATCCGCTCTTCTTTGAATATTTGGATAAAGACAGGAGAGCCAGGCTGCACAGGGAAATTTTGCTGCAATTGCACTAAAGTATCCTGAGTATAGACAGGAGTAAATGAACTAAATAACAACAATATTATTGTAATTATTGCAGGAAAAGCCGCAATTTTTTTCATGTGACTACCGTAATAGCGATGTCGCGAACTAACTAAAAATTTAGCTTAAGATTGCCATGAGTCATCGACTTTGTGAATAGAAAATGATGACGGTAACTTTATCACTACAAAGTGATTGTTAGGTTAAAATACAATCAGTTGTCGGTAAAGGTGATATAATCATTCGTTTTTTGCGATCGGTTAATCGTTCAATGCCAAAATTATTCCTGTTTGCTTGAACTAAATCACTTGATTAGTCAGACAGTCTAAGAAGGGAGATGTTAAAATTGCCGCCCGGAGATTAACAGAAAATCGTAACAATTATCGGAGAATTATAACCTGGGCACGATTCGTGACTTAAGGGGTTTTTTATAGAGTGGCTATATTACCACCAGGTAATCTGTAGCATATGATTTAATTGATAAACTTGTGCAAATCTTATGATTAAAATTAAAAAAGGACTCGACCTCCCGATTGCAGGAGCGCCTGCTCAAGTAATAGAAGACGGTCCGACGATTCGCCATGTAGCACTGTTGGGTGAAGAGTATGTTGGAATGCGTCCTTCTATGTTGGTGAAGGAAGGTGAGCATGTTAAGAAGGGCCAGATTCTTTTTGAAGATAAAAAGAATCCAGGTGTGGTTTTCACCAGCCCAGCCTGTGGGCAGGTTGTAGCGATTAATCGTGGTGAACAACGTATTTTGCAGTCAATTGTGATTGAGATAACGGGAGACGAACAGGTTAATTTTGACCGTTATGATCGTGCCCAATTTACTCAATTATCCCGAGAACAAGTGGAAAAGAATCTGATTGATTCCGGGTTATGGACTGCACTACGTACCCGTCCTTACAGCCGAAGTCCTGCTCCCGGCTCCTCGCCAAAAGCAATTTTTGTAACCGCGATGGATACTCAGCCTCTGGCTGCAAATTCACAGGTGATTATTGCTACCGATAAAGAGGCTTTTGTTGATGGTCTGAATGTACTGACTAAACTGACCGAAGGTAAAGTCCATGTTTGCCATAGTGCAGGAAGCTTGCCGAATGTCGGTAATAATGCACAAATCACTTATAATCAGTTCTCTGGTCCGCACCCTGCGGGATTAGCTGGAACTCATATTCACTTTATTGAACCCGTCAGTGCGACTAAAACGGTATGGCACCTGGGATATCAGGATGTGATTGCGATCGGTAAATTATTCACTACCGGTACACTTTATACTGATCGTGTCATTGCATTGGCCGGTCCACAGGTTGAGAAACCCCGTCTCATACGTACTTGCTTAGGGGCCGATCTGCTTGAGTTAACTCAGGGTCAGCTTAAACAGGGTGAAAACCGTATTATTTCAGGTTCCGTATTGTGCGGTACTCAGTCAGATGAGGTTCATCACTATCTTGGTCGTTTCCACACTTTGGTTTCCGTTTTGCGTGAAGGTCGCGAAAAAGAGCTATTTGGTTGGATCATGCCGGGCATCGATAAATTTTCTATCACCCGCACCACCATTGGTCATTTCCTGAAAAATAAGCGCTTTGCTTTTTCAACCACAATGAATGGTGGTGAACGTTCTATGGTACCAATTGGTAACTATGAGCGTGTTATGCCTTTGGATATTATGGCAACGCATTTGCTGCGGGATCTGCTGGCGGGTGATACCGATAGTGCTCAGGCACTGGGTTGTCTGGAGTTAGATGAGGAAGACTTAGCGCTTTGTACCTATGTCTGTCCTGGCAAATATGAATATGGTCCGGTACTGCGTGAAGTGCTGACTAAGATTGAGCAGGAAGGATGATTTCATGGGCCTGAAAAACTATTTTGAAAAAATTGAGCACCACTTTGAGCTCGGGGGCAAATTAGAAAAATATTATCCGTTGTATGAAGCGGTAACGACGATTTTCTATACACCAGGTACAGTAACTTCTGGCGGTGCCCATGTCCGTGATGCTATCGATCTAAAGCGTATGATGATCATGGTATGGCTGGCCGTATTCCCGGCAATGTTCTGGGGAATGTATAACGTTGGTCAGCAGGCGATCCCTGCGTTGTATCATTTATACAGTGGCGCAGAATTACAACAACTTTTGGTATCTGACTGGCACTATTGCGTTGCTCAGTTTTTGGGGGCATCACTGACACCGGATGCGGGTTGGGGCAGTAAAATGTTGCTTGGTGCAACTTACTTTTTGCCTGTTTACATCGTTGTATTTGTGGTGGGTGGCTTCTGGGAAGTGCTGTTTGCCCTTATCCGTAAGCATGAAATTAACGAAGGATTTTTCGTTACTTCTATTTTATTTGCGTTGATTGTTCCACCAACGATTCCTCTGTGGCAGGCGGCGCTGGGTATTACATTCGGTGTTGTCATTGCGAAAGAAGTCTTCGGTGGTACAGGTCGTAACTTCCTGAACCCGGCACTGGCTGGCCGTGCTTTTCTATTCTTTGCTTACCCTGCACAGATTTCAGGTGATTTGGTATGGACTGCGGCTGATGGTTTCTCTGGTGCGACCCCGTTATCTCAATGGGCGGCTGGTGGTAGTCAGGGATTAGTGAATACCGTTACCGGTCAGCCTGTTACCTGGATGGATGCTTTCATTGGTAATATTCCTGGTTCTATCGGAGAAGTATCTACGCTGATGATTTTCATCGGTGGGGCAATTATCCTGTTTACCCGCATTGCTTCATGGCGCATTGTCGCCGGGGTGATGTTGGGTATGGTTGCAACTTCCTACCTATTTAATGCTATCGGTTCAGAGACTAACCCGTTGTTTGCTATGCCGTGGTATTGGCATATGGTTCTGGGTGGTTTTGCTTTTGGTATGATTTTTATGGCGACCGATCCAGTGTCTGCTTCATTTACCGATAAAGGTAAATGGTGGTACGGCGTTCTGATTGGTGTAATGTGCGTTCTGATCAGGGTTGTTAACCCGGCATACCCGGAAGGTATGATGCTGGCGATTCTGTTCGCAAACCTGTTTGCGCCATTGTTTGATTATCTGGTAGTGCAGGCCAATATTAAGCGGAGAAAAGCCCGTGGCTAATGATAAACCAAAAAATAATGACAGCATCGGCAGAACATTTATCGTTGTTTTTGTGCTATGTCTCGTTTGCTCAATTGTGGTAGCAGGTTCTGCGGTAGGGCTGAAATCTCAGCAACAGGAACAAAAATTGCTGGATAAACAGCGTAATATCCTCGATGTTGCGGGGTTACTTAATCCACAGATGAGTGCCGATGAGGTTAAAGAAGCGTTCAAAAGACGCATTAAAACTGAGTTATTGAATCTGGAGACGGCAACGCTTGAAAGCAGTCAGGGCAAGTTTAACCTGAACGATGCGTTGCGCAGTGATGATACCAGTATTGCATTACCACCTGAAAAGGATCTGGCGAAAATTCGCCGTCGCGCCAATATGGCCGAGGTCTATCTGGTGAAGAATGAACAGGGTAAAACTCGTGAAATCGTTCTGCCTATCTATGGTTCTGGCTTGTGGTCTGTTATGTATGCTTTTATCTCCGTTGATGTGGACGGCAAAACGGCTCGCGGTATCACTTATTATTCGCATGGCGAAACGCCGGGGTTGGGGGGAGAAGTGGATAACCCGCAGTGGCGTAAAAAGTGGATAGGTAAAAAACTGTATAACGATGAAGGCAACCCGGCGATTAAAATTGTTCGTGGCGGTGCCGCTGCCGATGACTCTTATGGTGTTGATGGTTTGTCTGGTGCGACTCTCACCTCTGCCGGTGTCCAGAATATGTTTAATTTCTGGTTAGGGGATAACGGTTTTGGTCCGTTCCTGAAAAAAGTACGCGAAGGAGCGTTGAAAGATGGCTGATAGTAAAGAAATAAAACGAGTCCTTCTTGGGCCACTCTTGGATAATAACCCGATTGCATTGCAGGTTTTGGGGATTTGCTCAGCGCTGGCGGTAACAACCAAGCTGGAAACGGCGTTGGTCATGACAATAGCGGTAACATTGGTGACTGCCTTTTCCAGCTTTTTTATCTCGTTGATTCGTCATTACATCCCCGGCAGTGTGCGGATCATTGTCCAGATGGCTATTATTGCATCACTGGTTATCGTGGTAGATCAGATTTTACAGGCTTATGCTTATGAGATTTCCAAGCAGTTGTCGGTATTTGTTGGTCTTATCATTACTAACTGTATCGTGATGGGACGTGCGGAAGCCTATGCGATGAAGTCTCCACCCATTGAGAGCTTTATGGATGGTATCGGTAATGGTTTAGGTTACGGGGTTATTCTGGTATTGGTTGGTTTCCTGCGTGAGTTGTTTGGTTCCGGCAAACTGTTTGGGATTACCGTGATGGAATCGGTACAGAATGGTGGCTGGTATCAACCTAATGGTTTGTTCCTGTTAGCCCCAAGCGCGTTTTTCATTATTGGTATGCTGATTTGGGGTCTGAGGACGTTGAAACCGGCGCAGGTTGAGAAGGAGTAACTGACAACATGGAACATTTTATAAGCCTGTTTGTCCGCGCTGTCTTTATTGAGAACATGGCGTTGGCTTTCTTCCTCGGTATGTGCACCTTTTTGGCCGTATCGAAAAATGTCACAACAGCGTTTGGTCTGGGTATTGCCGTCACGGTGGTTTTAGGGATCTCGGTTCCTGCTAATAACCTGGTGTATAACTTGGTATTGCGTGACGGTGCATTGGTTGAAGGGGTTGATCTCAGCTTTCTGAACTTTATTACATTTATTGGCGTGATTGCTGCATTAGTGCAGATTCTTGAAATGATCCTTGATCGTTATTTCCCTTCACTCTATAACGCGCTTGGCATTTTTTTACCACTGATTACGGTTAACTGTGCGATTTTTGGTGGTGTCTCTTTCATGGCGCAGCGTGACTATAACTTTTCTGAATCCATCGTGTATGGTTTTGGCTCAGGTATAGGTTGGATGTTGGCAATTGTTCTGCTGGCTTCTATCCGTGAAAAAATGAAATATGCTGATGTTCCAGCGGGTCTGAAAGGATTGGGGATCACCTTTGTCACTACGGGTTTGATGGCATTGGGTTTTATGTCCTTCTCTGGTGTCCAGTTATAAAGGCGAGAAGCGTTCATGGATATAATAATTTTAGGCGTAGTGATGTTTACCCTAATTGTGTTGGTACTGACGGCGCTGATTTTGTTCGCAAAATCAAAGTTAGTTAACACTGGAAATATTAGGGTTGAAGTTAATGGTGATCCGGAAAAGAGCTTTACCGCTCCTGCCGGTGATAAATTGCTAAATATGTTGTCAAGCCAGGGGATTTTTGTCTCTTCTGCTTGTGGTGGTGGTGGCTCTTGTGGTCAGTGCCGCGTAAAGATTAAAGATGGTGGTGGTGACATTCTGCCAACAGAGCTTTCTCACATTAGTAAGCGTGAAGCAAAAGAGGGGTGTCGTCTGGCTTGTCAGGTCAATGTAAAACAGAACCTGAAAATTAAGTTACCGGAAGAGATATTCGGTGTTAAGAAATGGGAATGTGAAGTTATCTCCAACGATAACAAAGCAACTTTCATTAAAGAGCTAAAATTGAAGATCCCTGATGGGGACGTTGTACCTTTCCGCGCAGGTGGCTATATTCAGATTGAAGCTCAGCCACATATTGCTCGTTACGAGGATTATGATGTGCCGAAAGAATACCGTGAGGACTGGGATAAATTTAATTTGTTCCGTTTTGTCTCTGAGGTGAAAGAGCCAACAGTTCGTGCTTACTCAATGGCAAACTATCCAGAAGAACACGGAATTATCATGCTTAACGTTCGTATTGCGACGCCGCCGCCAAAAAATTCGGAAGCACCTCCGGGAATTATGTCTTCTTATATTTGGTCACTAAAACCCGGTGATAAAGTGACTATTTCGGGTCCGTTCGGTGAATTTTTCGCAAAAGATACTGATGCGGAAATGATCTTCATCGGTGGTGGCGCAGGTATGGCACCAATGCGTTCTCATATCTTTGATCAGCTTAATCGATTGAATTCCAAACGTAAGATTAGCTTCTGGTATGGTGCTCGTTCTAAACGTGAAATGTTCTATACAGAGGATTTCGATCAGCTAGCGGCTGAAAATGAAAACTTTACCTGGAACGTAGCCCTATCAGATGCACTGCCTGAAGACAACTGGGATGGTTACACTGGTTTTATCCATAATGTTCTGTATGAGAATTATTTGAGGGATCATCCGGCTCCTGAAGATTGTGAGTTTTACATGTGTGGGCCTCCGGTTATGAATGCCGCGGTGATCAAAATGTTGAAAGATCTCGGTGTTGAGGATGAAAACATCATGTTAGATGATTTTGGCGGCTGATACACCATAAATAGTTTGATTTTAATGACCGGCGCCCACAAATTTGTGGGCGCTAACAATTCGGAAAGAGTAATTAACTGTGCGTAAAAAGATAAGTAGCTGGATAGCGTTAATATTTGCAGTATTGCTGCTGGCGGCATGCGATGGTCTGGAGCAGAAAAATATTCATGGGCAAACAATGGGGACTTACTATTCCATTAAATTTGTCACGGGTTCATCGGCTCCTTCGCCAGAAGCTCTGCAAAAAGAGATTGATCGCTTGCTGGAGGAGGTTAACGGTCAGATGTCGACATATCGCCCTGATTCTGAATTAAGTCGTTTTAATCAAAGTCGCCAAATTGATCGGCCATTCCCGGTATCACCTGCGACAGCCAAAGTGGTTAAAGAAGCGATCTACATTAATAAATTGACCGATGGCGCATTGGATGTGACGGTTGGCCCATTGGTTAATTTATGGGGGTTTGGTCCCGAAGGGCACGTGACGAAAGCACCTTCTGCGAGTGAACTGGAAAAACGCCGTGAATGGACTGGGATTGATAAACTGGTGGTAGAAGGTAATAACCTGATTAAAACCGTTCCAGAGCTGTATATCGATTTATCATCTATCGCTAAAGGTTATGGCGTAGATGTTGTTGCTGAATATCTGGAATCACAGAATATCAAAGACTATATGGTTGACATTGGCGGTGAAGTTCGTACATCAGGTCATAATGGTAAAGATCTGCTGTGGCGGATTGCGATTGAAAAGCCATCTGACACTGGCATGGCACAAAATGCTCAGGAAGTGATAATGCCTGGGAATATGTCGATAGCGACTTCGGGTGATTACCGTAATTACTTTGAACAAAATGGCGTGCGCTATTCACATACCATTGATCCAAAAACGGGGAACCCTATTTCTCATAATTTAGTCTCTATTACGGTGATTGCTCCAGTTTGTATGAGTGCTGATGGGCTTTCTACTGGATTGAATGTTTTAGGGCCGGAAAAAGGAATGGAAGTTGCGGAAAATTTGAATATCCCGGTTTTTATGATTATAAAAACGAAAAATGGTTTTGAAGAGCGTTACAGTAAAGCCTTTGAGCCATACCTACAGAAAAATCAATGAGAAGCGGAAGGAAATGCTGAAAGTATTTATTGCTGCCTTCGTCTTTTTCCTGCTGGCTTTTGCGGGAATGTCGTTAGGCTATATGATTAAACGTAAGAGCATACAAGGGAGCTGCGGTGGTTTAAGCAGTATTGGGGTGGAAAAAGTATGTGATTGCCCAGAACCTTGTGATGCCCGTAAAAAACGTATGGCGCGTGAAGCTGCGCGGCAGGTTCAATTAGAGAAACATCGGATTATCTGAGTTTAACAAATCGGCGGAATTCTCCTTCCTGAATGCTAATTGAGAGCAAAGCGAGCTTTTAGTATTAGGGGGGAGATGGATAGCAAACAGCCCAAAGAGTTATCAGGTTGTCGTCATTGATTTTAGTATCAGGCCATATTTCGTAAACCGGACCGATTAAAATAGTGTAAAGTAAGTTTAATTTGGTGTGTGCAGGTTATTCTTTTACATACTAAATAATTCTCGCTTTTTAATTTATAATCCACATAAAAAGATAGAGTAAAGCTTAAAATAAATGAAGAAAAAGCTATCACGGCTGAATATTTAACAAAGGTATCATGATGCTTAGGATAATGACCAGTTATATTAACAAGAATAGATAAAATCATATGATATGAGATCAAAGGGAAAGAAAAAAATATTATAAAAACAGGATCTGAGAATGTTATTTTATCTTCTATTTTAATTAAAGAAATTAAATTTTCTCTTGCCAAAAAGAAAGTTCATGGCGATAAAATAAAAATAGCAAGAGCATAGATTATTGGGGCAGATCCAATAGTCTTGTCATCAGCTGTCACTTAGTGAATATGGATCAGAATTGTGTTCACACCTATTTCCAGACTCAACGGGCAGTTGCCCGTTTTCTTTCAGGTTTCAATCTCTTTACTGTGTCGATGAGGGATCAGGTAATTGTTGTGAACCCTTTCCCAACTGTTTGACATCTGACAGACCAACTAGAGAGCGCATCTGAGTAATGGCGATCGTATTCAACTGACCCAGACGTTCCGGTGCGGGTAGTTCCTGATGAATTAGAACCGCATTGATGCTCTCCAGATTGGACAACACAACCAGTTGCTCAAGTGTTGCATGGTCACGCATGTTACCGGATTGATTGCCGTTGTTTTGTCGCCATTGAGCCGCTGTCTGACCGAATAAAGCCACGTTGAGCAAATCAGCTTCGCTGGCATAAATAATGGCAGTTTGCGTTTTGGTCAGTTGCGGAGGGATCAGTCTTTCTTTGATGGCATCCGTGTGAATGCGGTAATTTACCTTGGCTAGGGTGCGTTGGAAATTCCATTCTAATGAGTTAACCCGGGCTTCTTCTTCCTTGAGCCGCTGGAACTCACGGATCAGGTACAGCTTGAATTCTGCACTCAGCCAGGAACCAAACTCGAAAGCGATATCGCGGTGGGCATAAGTGCCGCCACCCCGGCCTGATTTGGCGTACAGGCCAATGGCACCGGTAG
The DNA here is from genome assembly GCF_003343245.1 of Photorhabdus laumondii subsp. laumondii. Lineage (NCBI taxonomy): Bacteria > Pseudomonadati > Pseudomonadota > Gammaproteobacteria > Enterobacterales > Morganellaceae > Photorhabdus > Photorhabdus laumondii. The sequence goes on from NZ_CP024901.1 coordinate 1,388,236, forward strand.
CATCGATCCATTTTTTGGGTGATAGTGAAAAACTGTTCAAACCTGCCTGGCTTTTAAACCTCTCGAATTCGAGAGGTTTAAAATTGGCTGGGTTGTAGAGCTGCTCCCATATTCCCAGAAACTCGATAGTATTGCGGTTACGCAGCCAGTTATAGAGGATACTCTCGTCCCCAAAGCTCCTGACCATATCGGTCAATGAGATGTAGTCCTGATCATGACGGGTGGTAATGGTCACAATAGAGCCATGCACAGTGATGTTGCGGTTCTTCATTCAGTTGCCCCAAGGTAGTCGGTAAACAAGTGTTTTTCGACACGGGCAAAAATGGTCTGGATGTCCCGTGTGTACATCGCCTAAAAACATGCGGAAAACTCTGTCGTTATGGTATAGCATACGGAAATTCAACACGAGGGGTTTTTCATAATTATCCCAGTTATGAAGAAATTAAATACAATAATGTTAATCACATAGTTTAATATCTTTTACATAGGTATTCGGTGACATCCAGGATATTCTTTCACATACTAAATAATTCTCACTTTTTAATTTATAATCTACATAAAAAGATAGGGGGAAACTTAAAAAGAATGAAACAATGGCTATCACCCTAAAACAGTTAATAAAACTATCGTGATGTTTTGGCCAGCGATTTTTTATATTAAGGAAAATAACAGAAACTATAAAGTATGAAAGAAAAGGAAAAGAAAAAAATATTATAAAAACAGGGCCTGAGAATGTTATTTTCTCTTCCATTTTAATTAAGGAAATTAGATTTTCCCCAGTCAAAAATAAACCTGATAGTGCTAAAATAAAAATAGCAAAAGCGCCGATGATATGCATAATATTTTTTTATTTATCATAACCCCTCCAGTTATAAAGAAATTAAATCCGATAATATTAATCACATAGCTTAATGTTTTTCACATAGGTATTAGGCGACCTCCAGGATATTTTTTCACATATTAAATAATTTTCACTTTTTAATTTATAATCCACATAAAAAGATAGGGGAAAACTTAAAAAGAATGAAACAATGGCAATCACCCCAAAACAGTTAATAAAACTATCGTGATGTTTTGGCCAGCGATTTTTTATATTAAGGAAAATAACAGAAACTATAAAGTATGAAAGGAAAGGAAAAGCAAAAAATAGCATAAAAACAGGACCTGAGAATATTATTTTATCTTCCATTTTAACTAAGGAAATTAAATTTTCTCCGCTAGAAAAAAAAGTAAATAACGTTAGAATAATAAAAGAAAAAGCTCCTATAATATGCATAATCTTTTTTTTATTTATCATAACCCCTCCAGTTATAAAGAAATTAAATACAATAGTATTAATCACATAGCTTAATATCTTTTACATAGGTATTAGGTGATGCCCAGGATATTCTTTTACATACAAAATAATTCTCACTTTTTAATTTATAATCCACATAAAAAGATAAAGGAAAACTTAAAATAAATGAAGAAAAAGCTATTGCGGCTGAATATTTAACATAGGTATCATGATGCTTAGGATAACTACCAGTTATATAAACAATAATAACTAAAACCATATGATATGAAATCAAAGGAAAAGAGAAAAATATTATAAAAACAGGACCTGAGAATATTATTTTCTCTTCCATTTTAATTAAAGAAATTAAGTTTCCCCCAGATAAAAATAAACCTGATAGTGCTAAAATAAAAATAGCAATGGCACAGATTATTGGTAAGATATTTTTCTTATTTACCATAATTCCCCCAGTTATGAAGAAATTGATTGAAATTAGCTTCTGGTGTTTTTGGTTTTCTTTCTAATTCTTTTTTGATCAAATTAATTATAGTTTCACTAATTTTAAAATTTTTATCTATAGAATCAAGTATAGATGTCGTTGCAATACCAATAGCAAGCATAATACCAGCCACAACAATTACGCTAGCACCAGTAGCAAATGCAGTTGCTGCAAAAGTTCCAATAACCCAAGAAGCAAAAGCCGCTACTGCTGCTTTAGCCAGATCTACTGAAATATTGCCTAAGAAATCAGCTAGTGTGTATTCATCCTTAAAGATGTATTCAACCGCTCGATAAGCTGAGGAAAATAGTATATTGAATTTAACTCCCTTAACTATGCTACTATTTATTCCCTGTTGCCCTATCCCCATAGAGATCATCTTCATGTTAGAAGCACTGTATCTTGAAGCATTGATGATTTTTCTAAGCCCCGCATGACCTGAGATTTTAATATATCTTTGCCCATTTTTACCAACATACTCTGTGGCTTTAATTCCTAATTTTTTAAATTCTCCTACTACATTTGCAAAGTCAAAAGCATCACGTATATTACCTGCATAGGGTGATATAGGATCGGTAATCGAAAACACTTTCTTTATAAATGGACTTTTTGGTTTTGGCGAATCAATATCCTCTAAAACATCTTTCGCTTCCTCTAAGGATAGCAACGCAATATACGTTGTATTCTCGTTTAACTGTTTCTCAAGACCAATAGCATCAAAGGACTGATATTGAGGTTTCAAATGATTAATCCCAGAGTTACCTCTTAGAAAATCGCCCATATAGCTTTCCCAAGAGGGGCTGTATCTTTTATGTGTCATCGTGAAGTTTCCTTTAATATTCTTAAAATCAAAAGTCGTCACATCGGTATTTAATGGACGAAGTTTACGATTTGAGTATAACATCGTTGTGTAAAAAAAAGCCACATCGGGTGCATAATAGCAAAAAGTTGGATAAGCGCAACGCATCAGCCATTATATTCCTGCATCATAATGGATAAAATCATCTCTGATGGGATAGCACCATAGACTTAAGCCCTTTAAAGGCTCGGATTTTTATAATGATTAAAACTGAGTAATAGAACAAAGCCCTACACCCAAATGTGATTTAACCTGACAAGATGGGAATGAATATAAGTATGAAAATGATAAAACAAATGCTTTAAATTCTATTATCCCAACCATCTCTAATAAACGAAACTATTAACTCAAACAGATAAAAAAAGCTTCTATGTTTTAGGAAAGAAATTCGGTATTAAAACCATTCACCTTTTTATTTACCCTTTTTTAGGGCAGAAACGCCTATTTTTTTAAGTTTAATTATCATGGTTTTCTTCGTAAAATAACAGCGAGAAAACGCTTTAATATGAACTGGAGTACACTCATGGTTTTCAAGTATGATAAATTTATAAAACGACCATTATTAGGCATATCAAATATTATCTAAAATATGAAAAATAAGTCTGATAATAATGTCAGTAATAGTTTTTCAATCTATCAAATCATACAGCTTATTAACTATTTAACTGAATATATTTACTCTTATAAAAAAGTTAAAGATAAAGCATTTGAGACAAACGGCAATTTTATTCATCTCAATTATGTGGGAGTATTGAGTCTTTCTGATTTATGTAATAAGATATTCATAATAGCAATAGATCGATTTACTAAATGTAATTTTACCAGAGTGTTAGCGTTCACTAGCATTTGGGATTACTAACCGTTTACAAATTCTAAAACCTATACCCTATGGATTTCGAGATGCATCGCGACAGCAAGGGAGCGAATCCCCGGGAGCATAGATAACGATGTGACCGGGGTGAGTGAGTGCAGCCAACAAAGAGGCAACTTGAAAGATAACGGGTATACATATCCAAGTTACTTGGATATACGGTTTAAATCTATTTTAAGAGTATCGAAATAGTGCCAGATATTTCGAATTCGTGCTGCTCTTTTTAGTTTTGGTAATTTACTCAATTAATAACTTTGGAAAATGAATGACGTAGGCAGTTTAGCTAATCCATTTTAAATAGGATTAATATGATATGCTACCTTACACGATTTGCTCTCCAAATAGTGAGATCACACTGTATTCCTGGTTTAGTAATAACTGGAACGAGTGTAAAAAAAAGCTTAATGATCATGGTGCCTTACTTTTTCGTGGATTCAACATTGAAGATGTTATTGCATTCAGAGAAGCAGTATTAAGTGCAACTCCTGAAATATTGGATTATGAAGAACCATCAACACCACGTACTAAAGTCAATGATCGGGTGTTCACTTCTACAGAGTACCCTGCTGATCAACGAATACCTTTGCATAATGAAATGTCTTACCGGCGTACTTGGCCAAAATATTTATGGCTGTGGTCACAAAAAGCTGCTGATTCTGGTGGTCAGACAACATTGGCAGACTATAGAAAAGTGCTCCAACGTCTCTCGAATGAAACCCGTGAAGAATTTAAAAGTAAAGGTGTTTTATATGAACGACGTTATAACACTGGGTTTGACTTAACTTGGCAGCAAGTATTTCAGACTGAGGAAAGGAGAATAGTTGAAGAGAAACTCAGATCTGAAGGTGTTGACTTTGAGTGGTTAGATGAAGAGCAGTTAATCACACGACAGGTTGTACAAGGTGTTGTGACTCATCCTTACACTGGGGAAGAAAGCTGGTTTAATCAAGCGAATCTGTTCCATCCTTCCAGTTTGCCTGAAGAAGTTCAGCTTGCTTTGGAAGCTGCACTCGGTGTGGGGATATTTCCACGAATGGCGAAATATGGCGACGGTACTCTTATCAGCGCATCCACATTAATTGAAATTCGAGCCGCTATTGATGCGGAGACAGTGTACCCGGATTGGAAGAACGGTGATGTGGCGGTTGTTGACAACCTTGCTGTTGCCCATGGCAGGGAACCGTTTAGTGGAGCACGCAAAGTCTATGTGATCATGGCTTCACCAATGCATTGCAATTTTTTCCTGCCAAATGAGGACATGAGATGCAAACATGGGACACTTTGACAGAATCAAGAACTTGTGCAGATCTTTTTGCCAATTCAGTAACCACTTCAGATTCATTATATGCTGTACGCCATGACAACATTGCACTTACTTATAAAGAATTGGCAGGGAAGGCTGGTGCCATTGCTCAATTACTCATTTCACAAGGAGTGGTAAATGGTGATGTTGTGGCAATTTTTATGGAAAGATCTGCTACAAGTCTTGTAGCTGCATTGGCTATCTGGGCCGTTGGCGCTGCATATATTCAGTTAGAGGTCAGCGAACCCGACAGTAGAATTAATGAATTAATAGAGCGTGCAGGCGGGGTTACAGTATTAACTGATGATTTGAACTGCCGACGTATTGAACACCATTCTTACATTAATCTTGATAGACAAATATTAGATCCACAGGAATATATTCCGGTATCAGGTCGCAAAGCCGGTGATTTGGCTTATTTGGTATCAACTTCCGGTTCAACAGGAATTCCCAAACTTGTTGCAATTGAACACAGCAGTATCATGAATTACGTCTCGGCATTTGTTGAGCGTGTATCACCAATACCCTCCAGTTTGGCGAGTACAACAACTTTTGCTTCGGATCTTGGTAATACGTCTATTTTCGTTGCTCTGCTAACAGGTCGTACTCTTGAGCTTATCAATCGAGAAATGATGCTGGACTCAATCGCGCTTGCTAAGCATATCAGTAAATTTTCAATTGAAATGTTGAAATGCACGCCTTCGCAATTAGAGATGTTATCCAGAGAAGGTAACCTTTCGGAATTATTACCTGAAAAAGTACTTATTATTGGTGGGGAAGAACTAACTTCGGCACTTGCTAAAACTTTATTTGCAGCAAACCCCAATCTGAGAATATTTAATCACTATGGCCCTTCGGAAACGACTATTGGTGTATTAATGCATCAGCTAAATGGAACACGCCTAGGCAATGACTCAATTCCAATCGGTAAGCCCTTAAATGGTGTTGAAATAGCTGTATTGGACGACGCCAGGCGACCAGTTTCCCCCGGGGAAGTGGGGCAATTATATATAGGAGGGCGTGCGCTGGCCAGAGGCTATCATGGGGATCAAGATCTGACAGAAACTCACTTTGTTGATATCTTTGGACGTAGGTTTTATGCCAGTGGTGATTTGGTTAAACAAAACGAGCAAGGCAACTATTTATTTATCGGGCGCGTGGATCGCCAGCTCAAAATCCGTGGATATCGAATCCAGCCTAAAGAGATTGAGAATGCCTTGCTTGCTGAACCTGGGATTAAGCAGGTTGTTGTTACCAGTGTAAAATCTGAGTTTCACCAGATTGATGAACTGGTTGCTTATGTTGTGGGTACTGCGAGAGAGAATGAACTACTTTCAAACTTAGCTACCCGATTACCGGCCAGTCATATTCCATCCAGAATCTACAACATTGATGAAATCCTTGTTAATGCTAATGGAAAGCTTGATATAGCGCGTTTGCAGGCTTCTGTTAATACTGTTGAATCGATTTCTTCTGATGTTACCGTTCCTTGTAATGACATAGAAAAGCTTATCTTAGATATTTGGCGTGAAGTGCTTAAGCGTGATGATATTGATATGCAGGCTAAATTCCTGGAGTCGGGAGGTGACTCATTCAAGTCGTTAGTGGTTTTTGGGCGATTACGTCGTCATTTTCCAAATCTCACTGTTGCCCAACTATTTAAATATCCATCCATTGAGTCCTTAGCCAAAGTGCTCGGTGGCGAGAGTACAGCTCCCAATAAAACTAAGGTGGTACAGTTGTGACGACACTATATTCAGATGATGCGGTCGCCATAATTGGCGTCTCTTTTCGGTTACCACAATGCTCAAATTGGCGTGAATTGATTGATATTTTGGCTGACGGTCGGGACTGCATTCGCCCAATACCTGAAAGTCGGGTGGCTAATACGGGGCAAATTCTTACAGGCAATGAGAAAGAGGGGGGATGGCTTGATGAAATTACCGGGTTCGATCACCGTTATTTTGGTATTGCACTAAGTGAAGCCGAATATATCGATCCCAGACAACGTATAGGGCTTCAACTGGCTACAGAAGCGATTGTCAATGCGGGATACACTCTGAAAGAGTTATCTGATGCGCGTACAGCAGTACTTGTTGCTGCGCACGGCGGGCCGCATCCAGATCTTTTTCAGTCGTTATCGGTACAGGGAAAAGCCAATCCGTTCGCTTTCATCGGCAGCTTGCATGCTTTTTCGGCGGGTCGCATTGCGTATCTGCTTGATCTGCGTGGCCCAGTTTATGCCATAGATACGGGATGTTCATCATTTTTGGTCGCACTTCACGAAGCACGGAACAAGATTCTGACAGGGGAGGCTGATTTTGCTCTGGTAGGAGGCTGTGAACTTGTTTTAGGTACCTTGCCTCAGAGTAGTAAGAACTCAAGTGGGTTAGGGGTTGAGTCAATGACAGATCGATGCCGTCCTTTCGATGCAATGGCTGATGGTGCTGGATTTGGGGAAGGAGGCGGTTTTGTTCTGCTTAAACGGTTGAGTCGTGCACATCAAGATCATGATGTTATCCATGCTGTCATACGAGGGAGTGCGATTAATCATGACGGTGGCCGTAGCAATGGTATCACTGCACCTAGCAGCATCGCACAAACCGAGGTGATTACGGCAGCATGGCATCAAGCAGGGGTCACAGCTACTGATATTGGTTACATAGAAGCTCATGGTACGGGCACTAAAATTGGTGATCCGATAGAAGTACAAGGTTTAGTCGATACATTTGCCGCTTATGACGTGCAACAGGAGTCTTGTGTCATCTCTTCTGTAAAAAGTAATTTTGGACATTTAAGTGGTATGGCTGGGTTGGCGGGGCTTGTTCGTATTATAGCTCAATTCCGCACTGGTCAGATTTTCCCTACGGCTCACTTCCAACAGTTGAATCCATTGTGTAGATCTACAGAAGAGCTGCCGATACGTGTCTCTTCTTCTTGTGAGCCGTGGCCACGTCAAGGTCAGCGTCCTTACTGCGCGGGAATCAGTGGGTTTGGGCTAAGTGGTACTAATGTGCATTTAGTCGTTGAAGAGGCCCCCTCAACTTTAAGGCACAAAAAATACGAGATAAATGAGAGATTGGTGCTGATATCGGCACAGACGACACAAGATCTCAGCACTTACCTAAGTGCTATAACTAATGCGTTATCTTCAACCGAAGCATCAATTGACGAGATTGCCGATATATTAATGTTGGGACGGGAGCATTTCCCATATCGTTGGAGCTGTGTGGCTTCATCTGTTTCGCATTTAGTGCAGCAACTCACGAACCACGGTTCAATCTCGCTATCTTCATCTTCACCATCATCTTCGTTATCTGTTGGTCTTATTTTTGATGAATGCTCTCCAATAGATATTCAACTATTGATGAAACGAGGAGAAACATTTCCAGCTTTTCATCGTGTAATAAAACAAGCAGAGAACTTATGTTCAGGGAAAACTTGGACGCTTCGGCAGCGCTGGATTATTTGGTTGTTGGGACATCACGCGGTATTGACAGCGTTTGGGGTGACAATTGACTTATTACTGGCCTACGGTGTGGGGAAATTGGCCGCACAGGTCGTCGATGGTGGTCTTGAATTTGTTGATGCATTGCGTCTTGCTGATGAACCGGTCACTGATTCAACATTTGATCACCAGCGTTTGCAAACCTTGTTGCAAGAACAGGCTGAACTATGCTTGGTGAGATTCAGTCGTTGTGGTGAGCTTGCAACAGCCATTAACACGTTGGGTTATCAGTCATACGATAGTGAAAGATCTCTGTTGACATTGCTTGGAGATTGGTTTGTCAATGGCACCAATCTGGATTGGCAGCAAGGGTGTGAACGCAAGATAAATCGTCGTCTTGAACTGCCATTTGCTCCTTTTGTTGCCACCTATTGCTGGCCAGAGACTATTGAGAACTCTGCTATGGTTTCTGATGTTGTACCGCACACTTCGATATCAAATTCAGGAGAAAATGTTGAAGAGATATTGTTGACTCAGGTCAGAGAAGTGCTGAAAGAGCCGAAATTAACACTTGATGATGATTTTTTTGCGGCTGGAGGTAATTCACTTAATGGTGAGCAGCTTGTGGTTCGGCTGAACGAGGTATTAGGTACGGATCTGAAATTGATGGATTTGTTGGATTGCCTGGATCTGAATGAGTTTTATCAATTGGTGAAAGACAGTGTTCAATTATCCTCCGTATCTACAACACCGGAGATAGAAACAAGGAACAATAAACATGTACTTTCTGGTCAGCAATTAGCAATTTGGGCGGCAACGGAAATTGCTGGTGAGTCTGGCGCTTATAATGTTCCCGCTGCTCTGCTTATCAATGCGGAGGCGGATGTTGCCTGGCTGGAGAAAACGCTAACTGAACTTGTCTTACAACAGTTGATGCTGCGTTGTAGTCTGGAATACAACGAACAAGGCGTTAACCCGGTAATCCATCCTCCGATGCAGGTCAAACTGGTTCATAGTGAAGTCGATTTAACAAAATACACTATTGCAACGGGCATACCCGTTCTGACTCAGCGTCTACAGCAGATGGTTGAAACGCCGCTCTCACCTTATGGTATTCCTCCCACACGATTCGAACTGTTGCAAGTGAATTTTAGCGATGGAGTACGTCAAGCACTATTGCTGAATTTTCATCACCTGTTTTTTGATGGCTGGTCATGGCGATTGGTATTGGCAGCTCTTAGTGGTGGCAAGATATCTCCGCCTGTGAACGACTATTTAAATTACGCGATGGAGCAATATACCTTACTTGAAAGTGAACAGGGTCGAAAACTGGAGGCTTTCTGGTATGGATATTTGGCAAACATCCCAATTCTGCTGCTGCCTTGTGATGGTGAGGGCGGGACAGCATCTAACCTCCAGGGTGCTAATTTACCTGTGATGATATCGAAGGATGTTACCGAGAGGTTGAGGCAGATGGCGATGAATTCTCGCGTAACGGTACAAATGATAATGTTGACAACTTGGGTGGCATTACAATGGCAGATAAGTGCGCAGCATGATATTTGTGTTGCTATGCCGGTGGCTAACCGGCAACTGAAAGATGAAAACACCATTGGTTGTTATGTTAATACCGTGATTGTGCGTGCACGGCTTGATCCACACCAGCCATTTCACGTAGTGCTGAATGCGGTTAGGCAGGCATCACTCAGCGCGATTTCACATAGTGCATTTCCTTCTGATCGAATCCAGAAACTGATGGCAAATACCTCCTATCATCTCACCATGTTTGATTTTCAGAATGATGTTGATCCTATTAGGGTATTAGGGGGAAATGGAGCCGTTGTCGAATTGCTGGATGTCGATCCTAATGGCGCAAAATATCCGCTCAATCTTACCTGTATTGAATATGGTGATGAGCTTCAAGCGCGATTGGAATATTCCGCTGCCCTTTTCTCACAAGACACGGTTTCTCGCTGGTTGAATATTTATATAGAGGCACTGACACGGCTGATGACATTAGGCGAAGAAACCACTCTTTTCGCCTTGTTTGATGGTCAAGACGATGTTCTTAGCGATATTCCAGATTTTCAGTTCTAGATGTGGATAAAAAAATGACAACTATGAAGCTGATTGATCGTGAATACTGGCTGATGCGGGTTGGTGATTTAACTAAGGCCGCTGCCACAACCGCAGATATTTTTCCTCACCATGAGGGATCTCTGGTAAGTGCGCAATGTCCGCTTTTCCCCACCGTTACTGACCGGCTAAAACAAGTAGCGGGCAACTCTGAATTGCTGACATGGGCAATTTTGGCGGCAGTGACTAGTATCGTGTTGCGCCGTATTGGGGGCGTATCCTCTGTTGTGTTGCATATTAACACCGAACAAGGCAAGCGTTTGCCTGTCTTATTGACGGTACCTCCTGCCGTGACTTTTCGTGAATGGTTAAGCCATGTTCGCATGGCCGCTGTTGAGGCTATTAATCATGGATCGATAGACAAGGCGCTGTTGATGCCGTTTTTGGAGCATTTCATGCCTATTGTCGTTAATTGCGCTCAGACGGAAACTGGGATAGCTATCGAGCTTATTGATGGTGTAGTGAGTGTGAGTGGAATTGTTGCTGCGACTCAGACGCTTCATCACTTAGCGGCAGGTATCGCGACACTGTTAAACAAGGGGCTTTTCGATCTCGACATCTGTCTAAATAATATGGCTATCGTCGATGACGCGATGCAAACAAAATTGCTAGCCAGATTCAATTCCCAACCTGATTATAGCTCAGGAAAATCATTTTATCGGCTAGTGTTGGAGCAAGCGGAAAGTAACCCCCATGCGATAGCTCTCCGTGATAAAACAGAATCGCTTACCTATCGGGAACTATTTCAGTTGGCGTTATCGGTAGCATTGAAGTTAAAAAATGCTGGCATTAGTGCCGATGATATTGTGGCGCTTTCAGCACCACGCAGCGCTCGATTTATTGCTGTTGCTACCGGTATTTTCTTCTCGGGTGGTGCTTACTTACCTATTGATCCAACTTTACCGAAAGCCCGGCAACAGCACATGCTAAAACATGCGAAGGCATTGATTGCAGATCATGTTGTGGATATGCCGCAGATAGTTTGGTTCTCATTCAGTGAACTTAGTTTTCAAAGCCCGGTTTTAGTGGATGGTGATGAGATAAAGTTACTTAATCAGCAGGTAACTGAGCCATCACCAAGCGAATTAGCTTATGTAATCTTTACTTCAGGCTCGACAGGTCTTCCTAAAGGTGTAGGAATTGAACATCGTTCTTTCCTTAATTTACTGGTATTTCAGGTCCAAAACTGTGAATTGAAACTAGGGGTGACATTGCCGCAAACAGCACCCATTTCGTTTGATATCTCAGTTTGGCAAATGTTTACTGGATTGACCGTAGGTGCGACGGTTTCCATTGTCTCTGATGATGTTGTAAAAGATCCTCAAGAGTTAATTCAATACATTATTGAGCAGAAATTTGAATATATTGAACTAGTTCCTTCGCTCATTGCAGTTATCCTGGATATCCTTGAACAATCGATTTCATTGAAGATGCGGGTTCAGCGGCAGTTACGTGGGATGATCTCAACTGGAGAAGTGTTAAGTACGGATCTAGCACGTCGCTGGCATCAGTGTATGCCAATGGTGACACTGCTAAATGCTTATGGTCCCGCTGAGTGTACCGATGATGTGACTCAAGGAAAGGTCGAAGAGCAATCTGATGGGCTATATTGTCCAGTGGGTACGCCTTTGCCAAACGTGACAATTTATGTATTAGATAAAGATTTTCAACTTGTTCCTCCAATGGTCGGTGGTGAAATTTTCGTTGGTGGGCCGAATGTCGGGCGAGGATACATCGGCAGTAATCGCTTCACGGCGGCGGCTTTTTTGCCGGACCCATTTCTGCCTGTCCCGGGTGCCCGTATGTATCGGACGGGTGATCGTGGTCGTTGGCGAGAGGATGGCATATTGGAGTGCCTTGGCCGGGCCGACAACCAGGTGAAGATTCGTGGTCGCCGCGTCGAACTTGGAGAAATTGAAGCGGTGCTGGCAAACCATCCGGATGTAGCGATGTGTGCGGTTGAACTTGTTGATATGAGTGGCTTTGAGCAATTAAGTGCTTTCGTGACGCAGACGAGTGATACCGTTGTGGATGCCAGATCATTGAGTAAATTTTTGGCTGAGCAATTGCCGGATTATATGGTGCCGAGCAAGTTTTATTTTCTTGATGCACTGTTATGTAATGCTAATGGTAAAGTCGATCGTAAGCAATTAAAGGCACTGGCAAAACAACAACCTGAATCTGCTTCTTATGTTGCACCACGCAGCAAGTTGGAACAACAGCTTTGTGATTTATGGTGTAAATACCTCAAGCTAGCCAAAGTGGGCATCACGGATGATTTTTTCGCTTTGGGTGGGGATTCCATTATTGGTATCCGTCTGATACATGAGGCGGGCTCTTTGGGGATCAATTTGCGTCCTCGTCATGTGCTTGAACATCCAACTATCGCTTCACTTGCAAAACTGGCGAGTACCAAAGGTGAAATGGCAGCAAATTCAACTCCGCGTATAGAAAAAGCACCATTGACATCAATCCAACAATGGTTTTTCGAGCAGCGATTTTCTGAACAGCACCATTGGAATCAGTCACATGTGATCAGTACAACGGAGCCGTTAAATGCAGAAGCATTATCCTTGGCGATACAGTCATTAGTTGAGCACCATGAACAATTGCGAGTTTGTTTTCCCAAAGAGAAGGGAAAGCATTATCAAGCCTTGCGCTCGCCTTATGACAACTTACTTTGGTTCGCTGAATCAGATTGTTCGGAAGAAACCATCGCCAATGAGGCTCATGCATCATTATCAATCGAGGAAGGACCGTTACTACGAATTGTAATGTTGGATGATTTTCGAGTTTTGCTGACATTACATCACTTAATTGTGGATCAAGTTTCCTGGCAAATCTTGCTGGAAGATCTTGAAACTGCGTATCAGGCTATTATTCAAAAAGAAATGCCGAGGTTTCCGAGGAAAAGCACGCAATATCTCTATTGGTCTCAGCAACAAGCAGCAATATCTCCCCAAATACTTCCTCCGATCCAGTTAACTGCACCAATTGATGTGGTACAGGTGAATAGTCATGTAAGTAACCTTTATGGCAAACGTTCGGTTGCTGAGGTCAAGTTATCTGAGTCAGAAACACAATATATTCAGGAAATTTCGGCATTAGTGCCTAACGGAGGAATACCTGCGGTTCTTTTGACGGGACTTGCAAATACCATTGCTGTTGAACAGGGTAACGGTCAACTCTTGATTGAGTTGGAAGGTTATGGCAGGCAAGAGGAAAACAAGTCTATTGACGTAATGCGAACTGTGGGGTGGTTTACAACAATAGGCCCCTTTGTGCTACCGGTCAATGCTATGGTTACGGTAGTCGAAGTTGCGACTGCAATGGTTGAAGCTAGTCCCTATATCAAGACCCATTTACAACAAACTTATGTTATGGAGCAGAATCCAAATATTGGATTCAACTATTTAGGGCGCTTCAATACGAAGCAGCAGAATGATGGCTTTTTCAGTGTAGAAGAAGATATTGGAATGCGGCGGGCAGCAACGGGGCACCGTCCACTGGAATGGGAAATCAATGCGGCCATCGTTGATGGGAAACTGATTATTACCCTTGAGTACATCCCCTCCCGTCATAATGAAGCTGCAATTAATGTGTTGTTAGCCAAGTGGAAGAGTGCACTAACCAAAGTCAGATATGCACCGAATGAATTAAGTGATCTGGCCCCTTTGACACCAGCTCAGCATGCCTTTTTTGAGCGTGATAATCCAAATGAAAATCATTGTAATCATGGTGTGTTGTTTACACTGAGTCGCACTTTGTCATTGGAGACTGTTGAACAGGCAGCAGCAGCGCTATTGGCCCGATTCCCTATTTTGGGAGCCAGCTTTATGGTTACTACATTGGGGAGGTGGCAAGGAATTAACCCGCAAGCCCGTATCGCAATTGAACAATTTGAATTGCAGCAGATAGCCCTAAATAGCTTATCGCAGAAAATTACTGAGTTAGCGAATATAGGTCATAAGTCGTTAGATCTGCTGAATGGGCCAATCTGCCGCATACAACTTTATCGAACTGCTCATAATTTGCCGGACAAGTTGTTGATTATAGTTCACCACTTGGTAGTCGATCCTTATTCCTGGGATTTACTTACAGAGGATTTAGCGGCGTTGCTTGGCGGAGCTGAAGCCCATGAATTAGATATTCCGACAACTTCGTATCTCGCTTGGGCCAGGCGTTTACACCGATTGGTGCAGGATGATCCAGCGTTGTTTGGTGTTCATTATTGGCTTTCACAACCTTATGAACAGGCACAGCAGTTAGTAAGTACGGATGCTATTGGCATTGAGGCGAATAGGGTTGAGCAAACAACAGTATTTGATGAAGTACAGACTCAGCAGTTTTTAAAACCATCTGAGCACAGTCAACTTCCCGTACTTGCCCGATTACTGACTCTGCTTGCGCGGTCTTTAGAAAGCCATTTTCTTTCCAGTGCCAACAATATCCTTGTTGAGTTGGGAGGACATGGTCGAGAAGACCTATTCGACGAAGTTGATTTAGGACGCACTATCGGCTGGTTTACATGTGGTTTTCCGTTCCTGTTGCCCTTTTCGATGGGACGCAGTTTTGATGAACATGCAACTGATGTGGCGCGGTTGTTACGTGAGGTACCTGTTCGAGGGTTTGGCTTTGAAGCACTTCGCTATCTTTCTGTTAATCCTAAAATCACCGAAAAATTAAAGGCAATTCCTCGACCACAATTAAGACTGGATTTTGAAGGAGAGCTTTTATTTCTGAATACACCTGATGAGGAGAAAGTTAATCCGATCTTTATTGATATCACCACAGAGGGAACGGGTTACTGGAAGCCTCAGGTAACACCGATGGATTATTTGCTTTGCTTTAACATCAGTGTGAATGATGGGCAGATGGAAATTCGTGCTCAATTTGCAGGTGATGTCATGCCAAAAGAGCAAATAAAAACGGTCCTATCTGAATTTAATGAACGGATAACTCATAAAAATTAATATGAAAATACAAACGAATATGCAAGGTATGAATTCTCCTAACCCATTAACAGGTTTTAAGTTGCTTTGGCAGAGCGCCCGGACAATGAAAAAAGCCATTATTGGCACCTTTCTGGCATTAGTTGTCACACTGGTTTGTGATTTAGCGGGGCCATTTGTGATCCGTCATTACATTGATAAAGCGACCGCAGGTACTTTTGTTTATGAACTTGTCCTCTTGGCTTTAGGATACGCAATCATCTCTTTTGCCGGTGTTATCGCTGGTCTGGTTACCAGTTATTGCAGTACCAGTGCAGGTTGGGGTATTGCCGATGCGTTTAGGCGTCAGCTATTTCATCATGTTGTGCACAATCGGTCTATCCTGCAAATTGAAAGTGAAGCTCAGGGTAAGCTCCTTGAAAAGATTGAGGGGAATGCGGACATTATTGGAAAAACTATTGCGGAATCCGGATTCCGAATTATAGGCAATATCGCATTAGCATTAGGTACTTTGGTGATTTTGTTTTCTATTATCCCAGAAGTAGGTATCGCAATTACCGTGTTAGTTCTCGTTGTGGCTTATGTTCTGGTGAAACTTACTAACCTTGCAGTAGTGCGATGGAAAAAAGCCCGTGAAGAGAAAGCCCACATATTTGGTTTTATCGGCGATGCTCTTGCTGCGAAAGATGATTTGCATTCATTGGGAAGACGCCGTTGGCCTGCTTTGCAACTACAGAAGATGCTTTCTGGCTTATTAAAAATGGAACGTAAAGCCTATGTCAGCGGACGCATATTTTGGCCGATTACCCAGCTATTTTTTGCCTTGAGTTTTGGCCTGGGTTTTGGATTTGGGCTGCAATTACTCGGTCATAACAGTATCAGTATTGGTACGTTAACCATGATTTATCTTTATGTTGACCGACTCAGAGAGCCAATGGAAGAGATGTCTTCGGAGGTAGATCAGGTACAACAATTGATGGCGACCTTATCACTGGTAGTCAAGATGTTGCGAGATGAGGAGAAAGTCAATCACAACAGTGTAGAGAATCAGCTACCTGAAGGCCCCCTGTCAGTTCAATTTGATCAGGTTGACTTTCGCTATGAAAGTCAGGGTAAGCAAGTCTTACATAACGTGAGCTTCAGTGTGGACGCTGGAAGCAAAGTAGGCATTGTTGGGCGCACGGGGGCAGGTAAAAGCACATTACTCAATCTCATGTGTGGGTTGGCTCAGCCTGATAGCGGACGGGTTACTCTTGCTGGTGTTGAGGTCACTTCCATTCATCCTGATGAATTTGCCAATCGTGTGGCAGTGTTAAGCCAAAAAGCGTATCTCTTTTCAGCAACACTACGCGAAAATTTAACTCTGTTCGATAACAGCATTTCAGATGATGCAATTTGGTGCGCGCTCGAAGAGTTAGAGATCCATAAATGGGCGAAGACATTACCAGAGGGGCTGGATACTTTGGTGGGGGTTGGGGGGCGTTCATTGTCGGAAGGGGAAGTCCAAATGATTGCCGGGGTAAGAACCATGCTTCAAGACGCACAATTAATCATTATCGATGAAGGCACCTCGCTATTAGATCCTCGCACTGAGCAGAGTTGGATGAGATTACTGGAAAAAATTAGCGCTAATCGTACCGTGATCATCGTTGCCCATCGCCTGCACACATTATCCACTGCTGACCAAGTCATTATCATGAATGAAGGCCGTGTCGAGGAACTCCTTCATGGCGCAGGGATCAAAACGTTAACAAAACATAGGGAACTTATATCATGACGGGGTTAACCCACTTTTTCCCATCAAAAATGTTGCCTTCTTTACTGAGTTTAGTGCGCAGATTTTCCTTTCTTTACTTCATCAGCATGGTTATATGGACGCTGATCCACGGCTTACCTTTGGTCGTTGGTTTTGCCATCAGCCAGCTTCTTGATAGTGCTGTTATCGATCCCGTAGGCTCAGCGGTTTGGTGGCTATTGGCATTGGCGGTAGGCTCAATGGTATTACGCTCAGTGATACTGATTTTTGGCTTACAGATTGATTTTACCCTTATTTTTAAGGTCAGCGCATATCTTAAACAACGCATTCTGGAGGGAATAAATTGCAGCCACTCTGGCGCGGATCTGGGTCTTTCTCAAGGGGATATGCTCAACCGTATTCGTAATGACAGTGATGAAGTAGCCTCTTTTCTCGGTTGGACAGCGGATTTCTTCTACCGAGCGGTACTATTGTTGATAGCACTTGTGGTGTTGCTGAGTACTGACATTGTGACGACATTGGCGCTTTTACCGATGGCTGGTGGTTTGTGGCTGGGCATAGCTCTCAAACATAAGGTCGGAGCATTACAGGAGGAGAAACGTCAATATCAAGGCCAAATTGCGGGTCGTATCACCGACATATTGGCAGGAATCCGTGACCTTCGCCTTGGTGGAAAGTTGGATCTGCATATTGAGCGACTTTCGGCAAGTTTTGAACGTCGTCGGGCGGTGCAGGCAAAGCATCAAATGTTCACTGATCTGCTGTCGGGGCTATTTCGTAACATCGTGATGCTAGGTACATCTATTGTTTTGATTATTGTCAGTACCCGAATTGTCAGTGGCGATTTCACTATTGGTAAATTGGCTCTGTTTTTGACTTATATCGGTTGGGTCAGTGAGCAGATCTTCTTTTTCGGTCGCGCCTTGGCTAACTATAAAAATGCCGATGTCTGCTACGAGCGAATTCAGCCACTGTTACAGACAGAGCAGCCTGCCAGCGAAGCCCCTATTGCTGATGACATCCTGAAATCACTGACAGTGAGGGGGCTTTGTTGCAATAGCGATACGCAACCTATTTCGTTTACAGCCACACCCAATCAACTGATTGTCGTTAATGGAGAAGTGGGTTCCGGTAAAAGTCGTATGCTTCGCGGTCTGCTCGCGCTGGAACGACACTTATCAGGAAGTGTGCTTTGGAATAACAAAGAAGTTTGTGGAGACGTCGATTGGTGGCAAAGCCCTAAAGTTACTTATGCCCGTCAAGGTGCTGGCTTTGTTGGCGGTACTGTTCGAGATAACTTGGCACTGGGTAACGACGCTGTCAGTGATGAAACTATGGAGCGGGCGTTAACGGCAGTATATCTGAAACCGGGTTCATCTGATCTTCCTGAAGGGCTTGATACTGTGCTGGGGTCCGGTAGTGTCAAACAGTTATCAGGAGGCCAGCGCCAACGTTTGACATTGGCCCGTATGCTATGTCATTCAGCCGAAGTTTATGTCGTCGATGATTGCGATTCATCTCTGGATACTGATACCGCCCGAGCCATATGGTCAGCACTGCCTAAAAAGTGGTCGGGGATCTGGATTGTAGCCTCGCAAAATATTGACCTGCTTGCTCAGGCGGATCAAGTGGTGACTATCAAACGGCGGAGCGAAACATCATGAATTACAGGGTGGTATGTAACAAAGAGGGTAAGCACTCCATTTGGCCTGAAGGGCGGATATTACCGTTAGGGTGGCAAAATGTGGGTTTTTCGGGATCAGAACAAGAATGCCTGGATTGGATAGCTACATATTGGAGTGATCCTAAATTGAAAGTTTCCGCAGAGACGTTGGAATGAAACGTGTTCAACTGACGCCAGGATTATGGAATTACTGCGATCGACAGCAGACGACAATGACTGTTGTGATTGCGCCTTTTGGCGGCGGCAGTGCTTATTCTATGACCGACTGGGTTCAGCAACTGTTGACTGATAGTTATCGAGTGCTGGTGCTTCAGTATCCGGGACGAGGTTCTCGAAGTATTGAACCACTCCCTTTATGTATAAGAGATTTGGTGGCTACCGCGGCAAAAGATGTATTGCTGCATACACAGGGGCCTCTTCTTCTTATTGGTCATAGTATGGGCGCTTTGTTATGTCATGAACTGGCATTACTTTTAGAACAAGCTAACCGAACCGTTGAATATTTGGTCTTATCAGCAGCACGTCCACCACATTTGAATAGTATGGTGCCAGAAGAGATACTCCGTATGAGCCGGGAAGCTTGGATTGAAGAGCTAAAAACCAATATAGGAAATGAAGATAAGAAACTGCTTCATGCGGATGTGCTTGATCTCATGTTGCCTGTATTGCGTGCTGATTATTTGTTAGTGGCTGAGCACAAACAAGCCAGTGGCAAGGTACATTGCCCTATTTTAGCCATTGGCGGTGATCGTGACCCGTGGGTGAGCCCATATCATTTACAAGAGTGGCAATCGCTGACACATGATTCTTGCCAATTAGTCATGTTCCCTGGAGATCACTTCTATTATCGAGATCAGCTTTACGACATTTATTTGTATATCCGTCAAACTTGCTTAAAAGAAGGAAGTCTGCGCTAATGAGTGATGAAAATACCCAAACACAAATGAAGTATTCATCCCGTTTTGAAGGTTTGACGGATGAATATTTGGTTGTAATAAATGATGAAGAGCAATATGCCTGTGTTCATTCTGAATGGCCTGTCGCTACCGGATGGCGAGCGACCGGTTTTAGTGGGACGCAAGAAGCATGTAAAAAATGGATTGAAGAAGTTTGGACCGATATGCGCCCGGCTTCTCTGCGTAATGGCCCACAATCCTTTGATAATCAACCTCTGATAGTGATTTATGATGAAGGCGCAGCCCTTCCCAAAGATATTGTCACTGAATTGAATGGGGTTGCACCACTTGTACTTGTTATCAATTCAAACGAACACACAAGAGAGCGCATATCCTACTTTTCACGATTTGGTCACGTAGTTGATGGTTCTGATATTGCAAGGGCGGTATCAGAACTTGCTCACCTTAATCCTGCGGGGATTGTG
Organism: Photorhabdus laumondii subsp. laumondii; assembly: GCF_003343245.1. Lineage (NCBI taxonomy): Bacteria > Pseudomonadati > Pseudomonadota > Gammaproteobacteria > Enterobacterales > Morganellaceae > Photorhabdus > Photorhabdus laumondii. The sequence continues at coordinate 1,408,401 of NZ_CP024901.1, forward strand.
ACATTTAGTGAGCGTGCCTTACGTCTTACAGCTACGCTGGCAAAACACTTGAATTTGCCTTTTCACAATCTCGAAACGGTCTATCGGCTTACTGACAAATATAAGCAGCGAGTGGCTTTACAAGAGGCTGGCATTGAGTCGATAAGATTCTACCTCATTAACACTGTGTCAGATTGGGAGCAAGCTGTTGAACAGGTTTGTCTTCCCGCAGTGTTAAAACCAGCCTATGGTGGTGGCAGCATCGATACTTATCTTATTGAAGATCCGCAAACAGGAAAGAGCCTTGTAGAAAAACTGCTTTCAAATAAACAGGTTGGATTTGATGGTGGTCGTTCACTGGTATTGGAAGAGTTCCTCCAGGGGCGGCCATCGTTGCCTTTTGGTGACTATGTCTCGGTTGAGAGCTTGGTGGTTAACGGAGAGATTAAGCATATAAATGTGACCGGCAAGATGCCACTTAGTCCCCCTTTTCGTGAATATGGTCATATCTGGCCATCAGTTTTAAGTGATAGTGAACAAAACCAAATCTATGCATTAACGTCAAGTGCCATCAACGTGTTAGGGGTTAATCGGGGGATCACCCATACCGAGCTGAAGTTGACCGAGCAGGGACCCAGGATCATTGAAGTAAATGGCCGAGTGGGCGGGGGTATCAACGAGATGGCCAAAATCAGCCTCAATATTAGTCTGCTTGAAATGGCTGCACGATTAGCGCTGGGAAAAATGATTGATCTCCCTGTGTTCAATCCTGAGCACGTCTATTTCAATATCTGCCATATTGCGCCAACACGTCCATGTGAAATTCTCCGAATTAATGGGGAAGATGAACTTCTCTCTCTTGAGGGTGTATCGTCATATCGCCCATATGTATGGGCAGGAGCTACTTTGCCGGGAGGCTCACAAACCAATGAAATTAACATGGTGTTGGGCAAAGTGGATAACCATAAGGCATTTCTGGATATTTATCAGCGTATGGGGCAGTGCTTGCGTTTTCATGTTCGATTTATGGACAGTGAAGCCGTTCAAATTCTTGATGCGCATGAATTGGGGGCGATATGAATCTTATTTCAAACGTAGCTAAAGTGCCGGATAACATAAATCTCACTGACCCCCTGACTCATTTACGTCCTGATATAGATAACATCTGGCGGCAATTACGTAATGAGTCACCTGTCGCTTGGCATCCTGCGGTCAATGGTCAATCAGGATTTTGGGTTGTCAGCACCCATGAGTTAGCTATGCGGGTTTACCGTGATAGTCAAACCTTTACCTCTGTTCGTGGAAATGTCATGGCTACACTGTTACATGATGGAGACACAGCGGGTGGTCGCATGCTTGCAGTGTCTGATGGAGATAGACACCGTCAAATCCGTAAAGAGTTGTTAAAGTCTTTCAGCCCTAAGAACCTGATGTCGGTACAGAAAAGAATCAAAAATGCGATGCATGAGCTTGTACGTAATGCAGTAACATCCGGGCAATGTGACTTTGCCACTGATGTAGCACCACATATTCCGTTAGCGGCCATATGTGACATTTTAAAAGTTCCAGAATCGGATCGAGCAAAACTATTTGTCAATGCAAGTGCAGCACTGGCTTCGAACTCTTTGTCAGTTGATAAAGTAGATACCCGCCTCGCCAGAAATGAAGTGTTGATGTATTTCTATAAATGTATTCAGACTCGCAAAATCGCGCCATTGGAAGATGATCTTATAAGTAACCTGATAGCAATGACTCAAAACTCCCTGGCATTAACAGAAGAAGAACTCGTCTTCAATTGTTATAGCGTGTTACTGGGTGGCGATGAAACAACTCGGTTGGCATTGATAGGGATCATAAAAGCATTTGCCGAATATCCAGAATGCTGGGCTCAATTGCGACGTGGTGAAGCAGAAATTAGTAAGGCAGTAGAGGAGTTGTTGCGATGGACCACGCCGGCTTTACATGGTGGTCGGACCGCAACGGTAGATGTTGAATTAGGCGGTCAGCAGATTAGGGCTGGTGATATTGTCATTGTTTGGAATCGGTCTGCTAACTTTGATGAAACCGTCTTTACTAAACCCAATCAGCTTGATCTGAATCGGAGTGATAATCGGCATATTTCTTTTTCATATGGGGCTCATTTTTGCCTTGGTGCCGCTCTTGCCAGAATAGAAATTATTGCACTGCTGGAGGCGCTTGTGGAGCTCGTTGATCAGATCTCTTTGAGTGGAGAACCCAGCCCTATCTATTCGACTTTTCTATCTGGTTACCATCGCTTGCCAGTCAAATTGACTGCTGCACATTATTCATAGGAATAAATAATGAAAGAACGCATAGTGTTGCATGAACGAATAGTGTTGCATGAACAATTTGATGCGATGGTTGAGAATGCTCCTCACAAGATCGCCATTAGTGCACATCATGTAGAAATGACATACCAAAATGTGCAAGACCGTGCTACCCAACTTGCCTATCGACTAATGGACTTAGATATCGGGGCTGAAGATGTGGTTGGAATCCATATTGAGCGCTCTTCTGACATGATCATAGCGATGTTGGCTGCGCTTAAAGTTGGTGCTGCTTATTTAGCACTCCCACCCGATTATCCGACTGAGCGACTTCGTTATATGATAACGGACTCGCGTACAAGGTTGGTGTTAACTCGAACTATGATGAAAGATTCAACGGTCATTGAAAATGTTGCCACTGTTTATATCGATGAAATCCAATCTGTAGTGCCAAAAATCCTGCCACAAGTTACCAGTCAACAGCTAGCTTACGTTATCTATACCTCGGGAAGTACAGGACGCCCCAAAGGAGTGGGAGTGACTCATCATGGCGTTACCAACTTCGTTAGCCAGAAACAGCAGTACGTTCATTTCGGACCTAATGAAAAAATATTGCAGTTAGCACCTGCGGCTTTTGATGCTTCTGCCTTTGAAATATGGGGAGCATTGACTAATGGCGCGGCATTGGTATTGGCTTCTCCTTCATATCAAGCCATTGATGAGCTACCGAAATGCCTTGTTGAACATGGAATTACGATATTGCTACTGACACCTGCCTTATTTCACGTATTGGTAGATTATCGCGAAGAGGCTCTGGATAGCGTACCTCAATTGCTTGTTGGTGGCGATGCAATGTCAGTCACTCATGCGTTTAAGTATTTGTCCAGGAAGCAGAAATTAGGCAAACACTTTTTATTTAATAACGTATATGGCCCGACTGAAGGAACGACCTTGGTGAGTAGTTACTCTATGTCATCATTAAGTATTGATGCGATAAAATCTCCCTTAGGTAAACCTATCGTCAATGCGGAAATGTACTTATTGGATGAGATGTTAAGACCGGTCAGGCCAGGTGAGCGTGGTGAAATCTATATTGGGGGACAGTCTGTCGCACGGGGGTATTTATATCAACCTGGGCTAACTAGCCTGCGTTTTTTACCTGATCCTTTCTCCACCCAACCAGGAGCCAGAATGTTTGCTACTGGTGATGAAGGCGTATTGTCGAATGATGGACTGATTGAGTTTGTGGGCAGGCTTGATGATCAGGTCAAAGTGCGGGGTCATCGAGTTGAGCTGGCAGAAGTAGAGCATGCAATAAAAAGCTGTCAGGATGTGAGTGCTGTTTGTGTTGTGCTGAACATTGACAGTGATCGCCATGTTGAACAACTGGTCGCCCATTATACAACTCACATTGATCATACAACTCATAAAAACACTGATGTTGAGCAAGCTATCATCACTCGTGTTCAAACATTGTTACCCAGCTATATGTGGCCTAGTCAGTTTATTCAGCATGAACAGCTACCTTTAACAAGCAGTGGTAAAGTGGATCGTCGATTTTTGATGGGTTGGAAAGAGGCTGAGAGATTAGAAGAGGTGGTATCCGGTGAACTCTCCATGACAGAAGCACTGGTGGCAGAGATCTGGCAACAAATTCTAGGGCCATTTGATGTTGTGCCTGATGCTGATTTTTTTGCGTTGGGAGGCGATTCGTTATTGGCTATTCAGGTTATCGCGGAAGCTGAAAAACGAGGACTCAATCTGACACTCTCTACCTTATTTCGTACCTCGACGCTTAGGGCGATGTGTAAAGATTTGGTGCTCCCAGAACAAACAGATAATGGACTAACTCGCAATCCGGCATTGCGTGGGGTTTGCCGCGGTTTGGCACAAACAGAAGAAGCTCTCAGTCAGCAGAATGAGAACCCACTGATAAATGAAACGGATAAGCAAAGGTTGCCTGTTAATATCGAAACTGCTTATCCGGCGACGAGATTGCAGCTAGGGATGCTGTTTGAGGGATTATACAGTGGTAAAGCAATCTACCTTGATGTTATTGCTCGGGATGTCAACTTGCCACTGGATGAAAAAATACTTCACGACACGCTTCAGTCAATAGCCAAAAGGCACCCGGTTCTCAGAACAAAATTTGATTTGGCCTCTTTTAGTGAAGTGATGCAATTGGTTGAATCACTACCATCATTGCCACTTATAGTGGAAAACTACACAAATCTTGATGATGAACAGTTGGCTGCACGTCACGAAAAAGTAATGGTTGAGTTAAGCCAACCATTTGATCCTGAAGAGGCTCCTTTAATGAGGGTACATGCGGCGGCATTGAATGAAGGACAATTTCGGTTAGCTTATGCCTTTCATCATGCGATCCTTGATGGTTGGAGTGAGTCTGTTTTTATCCTTGAGCTTTTGAGATTGTATCAAGCCAATTTAGTTAGCGAGTCTGTTTTATTGGAGCAACCGGCACCATTGTCAGAGTTTGTCAGACTTGAGCGAGAAGCGCTCGATAACGACAAGGCGAAACAGTTTTTTAGTCAATATTCAGCTAAAGAAAAAACGGATAGATATCAAGATACTGATTATAGGAAAGCAGTACTGGTCTTGCCGGAAAGAACAGTGGAGCAATTGTTAAAAAATGTATCAGATTGGGGCATTCCGTTAAAAAGTATGTTTTTTGCTGGTTTCTATCTGACAACAGCTCATCAGTTACAAGATATTGACTTTGTTGCAGGGATGTCTGTTAACGGTAGGCCTGAGATGGAAGGTGCGGATTTAACTCTTGGACTGTTCCTTAATCATATTCCGATAAAGTTGAATCTTGACTCTGCTAATAACTGGCAGGCACTGGCAAGACAGTCTTTCGATGCTGAAAAAGAAATATTGCCCTTTAGACGCTTTCCATATTCAGAAATACAAACCATGTTAGGAGGGCCACCCTTCGAGGCTGCATTTAGCTACGTTCATTTTCATTCTCGCAATGAGTTATTAGAGCAAGGGTTGGTGAATAGTGATGAAGATGTGCGTGACCATACCAGCTTACCGATTAGGGTTGAGTTGATAAATGATTTGAAAGGCGAAGGTATTTTAATAAATGTGACAGCAGATGAAAAACGTTATGGCACGGGATTCGCTTTAGCGTTGGCCGAACGACTTAGTGAAAAGATAGAAGACATAGCATTTGTATCCGAGCAGATTATTTAATTATCGTCGGATAGTTAATTTTTTGGTATTTGATTTCACAGTTTTTAGTTGCTGTAAACGCAGAAATCTAATCTACGAGGCTGACTTACATTAGCCTCATTCAGAAAACATTTGGAGGAGAACTTAAACAGATGGCTCGCCATATCTTGATTTTCTCAGTTGTGCAGGGGCGTTGAATTATGGGCATAACCATTACGCACTAAAACTGGCTGTATCTCAGTACATCAATGAAGATGGTATTCAAGGTGCATTGGATTTGCACACTAAAGCGAAAAAAGACTTTATCACCGCTTTTCAAGAAAACATTCTGGTACCCAGAGGGTTGACCTATAAACTACAGTTTACTTCACCGACTGGTAGCAGTGTTGTTGAATCGGCGATTAAGCTTGCACGTAAAGTAACCCAACGCTGTCGAGTCGTTGCTTTTACCAATGGTTTTCACGGTATGACAGGAACCTCATTAAGTTTGACAGGTAATAAGGATCATCGTCAGCCTGTGATGGATGCTTATGTGGAGCGTTGATGAAGTCTTAGCTAAAGTAATAGATATTTTAGATCCTCGATTAAATTGATCGTCAAATTTGGGGGTTCTTCCACAGGAGAGCGTAAAAATGAGAGCATAAAAAAGTCTGGGGCACTTGAGTTATTTAGCGGTAAAGTGGGCGATTCAACCGGACTATTACCCATTATCGGCCCATGAATACTTATACGTTAAAGTGGCTTCTTTAGCTGCTTTACCACATAAATGCCCCAAGGTAATGAGATGGTTCCCCTCACTCTAACGGCAGTATATTAGCAGAGTGATTATCTTTGATAAGAGGCTACCATCATGAACACTATCGCACTGATTGGCATCGATCTCGGCAAACATTCTTTTCATGTCCATTGTCAGGAGCCATCGGGAAAAGCTCTGCTACGTAAAAAATTCACCCGAACTAAATTGATGGAATTCTTAGCCGATTGCTCTCCGGCAACGGTTGTGATGGAAGCCTGTGCTGGCGCGCATTTCATGGCAAGGCGGATCGCTGATTTGGGGCATGAGGCTAAGCTGATTTCACCGCAGTTTGTCCGTCCTTTTGTCAAAAGTAACAAGAATGATTTTATTGACGCGGAAGCCATCTGTGAAGCCGCCTCACGACCTTCAATGCGTTTTGTTCAGCCCAGAACGGAAGCCCAACAAGCCATGCGAGCGTTGCATCGTGTCCGGGAATCACTGGTCCGGGATAAAGTCAAAACCACCAATCAGATGCAAGCTTTCCTGCTTGAGTTTGGCATCAGTATGCCCAAGGGGATTGCCGTGATAAAACGACTCTCCACTGTTTTGGCCGAACATCCTCTTCCACCTTATTTGGCGCAAATATTACTACGGTTACAGGCGCATTATCACTATCTGGTTGGGCAAATCACCGAGATTGAGACCGCACTGTCACAGGAAATCATTCAGGATGATACCGGACAACGGCTGATGACGATCCCCGGTATTGGTCCCATCACGGCGAGTGTGCTTTCCTCACAACTGGGTGATGGAAAACAATATTCTCGCAGCCGGGATTTTGCGGCCTCGACGGGTTTGGTTCCCCGCCAGTACAGCACCGGGGGAAGGACGACCTTATTGGGTATCAGTAAACGGGGTAATAAGACGCTCCGGCAACTGTTGGTACTCTGCGCCCGGTCATTCATGCAACAGATTGAACACCGGCAGGGAAAACTGGCTGACTGGGTTAAGCAGCAGCTTGAACGAAAGCACTCTAATATCGTGGCCTGTGCATTGGCTAATAAACTCGCCCGGATAGCGTGGGCCATTACGACACAACACACGGTATTTGTCGCCTAAAGCTGGCGTCATTGTGAACCTATTTAAATGTTACCCCACTGGTTTTGCGAAGACTGATTATTGATGACATGAACGGCCTACCGGCCTGATGAGAAACCTAACATAAAAAATGGCTCTTTCAAGCCGACAAGGTTTTAAGGTTCATCAGGCGCGGAACTCATCGAGGCGCAGGCTCCTTGCCTACAGTGACGCCGGATAGATTTAAGCAAGCCAAAAATTCATCAAAATGAGTGTTGCAAAAACGAGGGGAACCATAGATTTTTATGTTCTATAACTTTCAATGTGTTTGGTCTTTACCCACCGCTAATCAGAGATGGGCAAATTTACCTTACCCGCTATGTGCCAAAATTAAATGCCCGGTTTGGGCAGTAGTCGGCTTGACAGTGATCTCGATGTCACACCCCAGCCGATTCAGACACTCCATCATCTTACGTTCTGACAGGTTGGAAAAATCGCCCCGGAACAGGTGGGATACTTTTGCCTGGCTGATCCCAATACGTTCGCCAGCAGTAGTTTGTGTCAGCCCCAGACGCTTGATAGATTTGATGATCTCAAAGGCCAAGCCGGATTTAATTTTGTGCTTTTCGGCATCACGGAAACCCAGATCGGCAAACACGTTGCCGGAGCTGATTTCAACCGCTACGCCATTAATGGTTTTCTCTTTCATTTTTCATCTCCTGGGCCATCACAGCGGCCACTTTCAGTCGATTACGGATGATGTCCATATCTTCTTTCGGCGTCGCTATGCCGTGCTTACTCTTCTTCTGAAAGGCATGTAGCACAAAGACCGCTTCGTCAAATTTCACCGTATACACCGCTCGGTAGGTACCACCTATGTCGTCCTCCAACACTTCCAGAACGCCGGCACCACCAAACCCTTTCATCACCTTCACAGCATCATGCTTTTCGCCACGCTGCGCGAAGTCTAGGGCAAAGCCAAAGAAGCGCTGCACGTCCTTCGGCAAGTTCAGCAAGTCCTTCTTGCTGCTGCCTATCCACACTAGCAGCTTTTCACTTTGTTGCTCCATCCTGTTTATACCTTTTCTGGTATTGTGTGAATTCAGTATACCAGAAATGGTATACTCAGCAACTAGGGGAGAGCATAAAAAAGTCTGGGGCACTTGAGTTATTTAGCGGTAAAGTGGGCAATTCAACCGGACTATTACCCATTATCGGCCCATGAATACTTATACGTTAAAGTGGCTTCTTTAGCTGCTTTACCACATAAATGCCCCAAGGTAATGAGATGGTTCCCCTCACTCTAACGGCAGTATATTAGCAGAGTGATTATCTTTGATAAGAGGCTACCATCATGAACACTATCGCACTGATTGGCATCGATCTCGGCAAACATTCTTTTCATGTCCATTGTCAGGAGCCATCGGGAAAAGCTCTGCTACGTAAAAAATTCACCCGAACTAAATTGATGGAATTCTTAGCCGATTGCTCTCCGGCAACGGTTGTGATGGAAGCCTGTGCTGGCGCGCATTTCATGGCAAGGCGGATCGCTGATTTGGGGCATGAGGCTAAGCTGATTTCACCGCAGTTTGTCCGTCCTTTTGTCAAAAGTAACAAGAATGATTTTATTGACGCGGAAGCCATCTGTGAAGCCGCCTCACGACCTTCAATGCGTTTTGTTCAGCCCAGAACGGAAGCCCAACAAGCCATGCGAGCGTTGCATCGTGTCCGGGAATCACTGGTCCGGGATAAAGTCAAAACCACCAATCAGATGCAAGCTTTCCTGCTTGAGTTTGGCATCAGTATGCCCAAGGGGATTGCCGTGATAAAACGACTCTCCACTGTTTTGGCCGAACATCCTCTTCCACCTTATTTGGCGCAAATATTACTACGGTTACAGGCGCATTATCACTATCTGGTTGGGCAAATCACCGAGATTGAGACCGCACTGTCACAGGAAATCATTCAGGATGATACCGGACAACGGCTGATGACGATCCCCGGTATTGGTCCCATCACGGCGAGTGTGCTTTCCTCACAACTGGGTGATGGAAAACAATATTCTCGCAGCCGGGATTTTGCGGCCTCGACGGGTTTGGTTCCCCGCCAGTACAGCACCGGGGGAAGGACGACCTTATTGGGTATCAGTAAACGGGGTAATAAGACGCTCCGGCAACTGTTGGTACTCTGCGCCCGGTCATTCATGCAACAGATTGAACACCGGCAGGGAAAACTGGCTGACTGGGTTAAGCAGCAGCTTGAACGAAAGCACTCTAATATCGTGGCCTGTGCATTGGCTAATAAACTCGCCCGGATAGCGTGGGCCATTACGACACAACACACGGTATTTGTCGCCTAAAGCTGGCGTCATTGTGAACCTATTTAAATGTTACCCCACTGGTTTTGCGAAGACTGATTATTGATGACATGAACGGCCTACCGGCCTGATGAGAAACCTAACATAAAAAATGGCTCTTTCAAGCCGACAAGGTTTTAAGGTTCATCAGGCGCGGAACTCATCGAGGCGCAGGCTCCTTGCCTACAGTGACGCCGGATAGATTTAAGCAAGCCAAAAATTCATCAAAATGAGTGTTTAAAAATATTCTGTCAGGTGAAGTTAGGAATTTCACATTTGAGATATTCTTTTATCTTTGATTTTAGATTTAGCACCTTTAATTAGAGTAGGTGGCATATGTATATTTTGCTGACTTATTTGTTGCTCAATATGTTGCACCACATAGGCGGCATCCTGATCGATCCCCAGAAAACGTCCAGAACCCCATGTATATAACCACGGCAAACCAATAAATGTGACATTCGGATCGATAGTAATACCACGGTCATGTTTGGGATAACCATTGGTTTGAAAAATATCTAAATCAAGCCATGAATAGTCTGGTTTAAAACCAATACACCAAATCACGGAAGTCATATTTTCTTTTGCTAAATCAATGTGTGTGATTTCCTGCTCAGGCTGCCAAACCGGTTGATATACCGATGCAGGTTCATCGGTTGCAATATTGTTTTTCTCTAAATACTCATCAATCGAGGCATTAATACGATTATAAGTAGCATCGGCAAGGTCCAGGTTTTCTGATAAATTTGGTTTAAACCAGAATTGACCCTCTTTAAAGTCATCAAAATGTCCGAACAGTTGCATACCTTCTAAGGCAAATTTACGCAGGTCAATATCACGCCCGCCGTCACGCCCTGTGACATAGTGGTTAGTACTGTTACGTACCTCTTCACTATAACGATGATGTTTGACAGTCGTTTCGTAATACCCCATATCAAACAGCCATTTCACCACATCTTTGCCGCGATAGAAGCGAGCACAACGTGGTGCATTGCCTGTCGATAAATAGACTTTTTTGCCTGCCAGATGTAAATCTTCGGCAATCTGTGCACCGGATTGTCCTGACCCGACCACCAGCACCGCACCTTTAGGCAGTTGCTCTACATTTAAATACTCTTCCGAATGCATCACTTTCACATGGTTAGGCAAGGTATCACTTAATTTTGGATAAATCGGGGTGTGATACCCGCCTGCTGCAACGACAAGCTGTTTGGCTGTGGTTGTACCGTGATTGGTTTCAATGACAAACTCATGCGCTGCCACTTTTTTCACATGTTCTACCTGAATATTTAAAATGGCGGGAGGATTAGTTTTTTCAATAAATTCGTCAAGATATGCCACAATTTCGTGCTTTTTCATAAAGCCGTCAGGGTCGTTCCCCTGATAAGGGTGTTCAGGCAATAGACACTGCCAGTTTGGTGTCACCAAAGTGAAATTATTCCAACGTTTATGGCACCAGCTATGGGTCAACTCGGATTCTTTTTCCAATACCACATGGTCAATACCCGCTTTTTGCAAATAGTGACTGATACATAGACCAGCCTGACCGCCACCAATAATCACCACATCATAATTTGGCTGTAACATTTGATTTTGGATACTTAACATGGAATATCCCTCTCATTGATTCGTCATTTCGATAATTTCAATTTGATCTTCCGGACTTAACCCGAAGAATTTGGCTTGGCGTTTGATTATCGCCAGATTGTCCACGGCTGAACTACAGAAAAAGCCATAACGTGCCCGTACCCTTTCCGATGCGGCATGCAGACCATTTTCAACTTGATGCAAGAACTGCATACTTGGGTAATGCTGACCAATGGACAGATATTCATAAATCACCGTTGAGGGTGAGTAATATTGAATCAGCTCCCCATTAGGCCATTTCACAGTAAAATTCACACTGGGCATAACATCGACTCCTGCTGACTTTTAGGTTTAATCTGTACGGATTTAGCCTGTAACTTTTTTAACGCATCGGCATAACAAAAACCGGTAAACATTTGGTGGTTAAAATCCCAAAATATTCCGTATTGCTGCTGTTGCTGCACGGCAACCACACCACTGGCATTGGTTTCACCAATCACCGCGCAGGCAATACCCTGACGGTGAAACAGCTTAATAATTTCTTCACATTCATTTGTATCGGCCGTCAGTAAAAAACCAAAACTGGGGAAGATTTGGAGCCATTTAAACCAGTCCACATTCTCAGGTTTAGGAATGGTATCTAAATTGATATGTGCCCCCGATGCTGTGGCTTCGAGCAGCATCAATAAACTGCCTAAGATACCGGCGTTGCTAATATCGCGGGCGGCATGAACCAGATTTGCCTCCGCCAATTGCGGCAACAAGGCAATTTGTGACTGTAAAATGCGGTCAGACACTCGCTCAAAGCATTTCCAATAAGGGGTATTGGGGTGGAATTGTCCTTTCAGATTTAAAGCAATCAGAATTTTTTGTTGTGGTTTGACATGCAACACCGAGAGTAGTTTTCGTGCTATGCCTTGAATCGCAACGGATAAAGTAGGCTGATAAACCACCCCAATATTGGTATGTCCACCGACCAATAGCACACCATAAGCACGACAAGCATCCTGCATACCTTGCATTAACAACTGGGCATGTTCGCTACTGGTATGCCAAAAACTGTTCACCACCGACAATGCCCGACCACCCATTGCGGCAATATCACTAATATTCGCCATGACTGCTGACCATCCGGCAAAGTAAGGATGATTGGTCACAAAGCTTGGTAACATGCCTTCACAGGCGTGCAATACATATTGACCATTTAGCGACACTGCCGCCGTGTCATCTCCGGGATAGGCATATAAGCTATCCAATGAATCCATATGGCAAGTTGTGTCAATTGAAACATTGTGAGCAATCGCCTGCTTGGACTGCATTGCAGGTGTATGTTTTAACATTTCGAGTAATTGATTGAGTTTCATCACTGCGTCTCCTTTTGCATATAGGCTTGCATTGGGACATGCGGTAATGGATAGTTTTCAATCTGTGCCTGCATCAGCACATGTGGAATGTTGGCAATGGTTAACTGACGCAAACTATCCCAACACAACCTTTGGAAATAGTGTTCATTTTGACTTTGCACGGTGGCTAAAAAAGTACGGCATCCTAAGTGCTTGGCGGTCGATACCGCGGTATTGATTAACGCTTTACCAATGATATGGCGACGTCGATATAAAGGTTCTACGCATAAACGCCCGCCATACCATGTCTGTTCGCCATCCGGGAAAATCCGTACTGCGCCAATCACTCGATCATGCGCACCCAACATTTTCTCAATGGCAACAATGCCTAATGCTTTAACATCGTATTCGTCACGATCTTCTTGCAAGATTTTCTGTTCATCGCGAAAGGTCATTTCACGCAAACGATAATATTGGCGACGCTCCCAATCTTCCGACACAATTTTGATGGCAATGTCATCGCTAACAAATTGTTTCCGCCCTTCATTTGGCTCAAGCAGCCAAGGATAGTGAGAAAGTTTCATATCACATTCTCCTTATTCATACGCTTTTAGCGAAGAGCAAGCGCCACATTTGGCACAGCCGGCTTGAGTATTTTCCGAGTTCAAACCATGTTGTTTGAGTTGTTGTCCGATTTTCGGATAGAGCGACTGCATAAAAGCTTGATCAGGTTTAGGGTGATGCTCTAATGGTGTACCTCGAATCGGCACAAACGGTACCACAAATGGATACACCCCCATTTCAGTCAGTTTGGCGCTCATCTCCACGATTTCCAGTTCGGTATCGCCCAAACCGGCCAAAATGTAGGTACTGACCTGTCCTCGGCCGAACACCGCAACGGCTGCCTCAAACGCCGCAAAATATTTTTCCAACGAGACTTCGGCTTTACCCGGCATCATTTTCTGCCGTACACGTTCGCTTACCGCCTCAAGGTGCATGCCAATCGACACCGCTCCTGCATCTTTTAAACGTTGGAACCAGGCAAAATCATCAGGTGGTTCGCACTGTACCTGTATTGGCAAATCGACTTGCGCCTTAATCGCTTTAACTGAGTCATATAAAATCTTGGCACCACGATCTCCTGTGTTTGGCGTACCTGTGGTGATCACCATTTGCTTAACGCCATCCAGCTCAACGGCGGCTTTCGCGACCTCAGCCAATTGTTCCGGGCGTTTACGGATCAAGGTTCGACCCTCTTTTAAAGACTGATCAATCGAGCAAAATTGGCAGGCAGTTGCTTTGTCCTTCATACGAATGCAATGCTGTAACACCGTTGTCGCCAGCACATCACGGCTATGTAAGGTGGCAATTTGTTGGTAGGCAATGCCTTCGGCGGTTTTTAAATCATAAAAACGGGGTCGTGCAGGTGCAGTTAAGGTCGCCACAGGAATCCGGTTTTTAAAGACAATCACCTTGTCAGAGTGCGGTTCAGGCTTGGCGGTGTAGGGAGAATCTTGTACTGCAAGGTTCAGCACAGGAATCATCATGGTCTGCCCGTCAAGGCTCAGCGCTTTATGATCGCTTGGCCCTGCGCCACCTTTACGAGACAAGCCAAAATTGCCTTCCCATTTCAGACCATTACATTGTAAATCGGTTAATAGTTGCAAATCGGTTAATCGTTGTATTGCAGACATCTTTAACCCCCTATCGATTGGGTTTACATCAATATGGTTTCGACATGTTCTTCATTAAATGTTGAGAGCTTTTCGGGATGACTTTGAACTGATGTTTCGACTTTCAGTTCGTGTAATACGTGTGTTGGACGGCGATCAATCATTAAGCTGAGTAATTCAGGTCGGCTGTAATGTCCAATCGAATCCATCATGCGTTTGCGTTTATCAATCAGGCTAAAGTCCAGATCGGCAATACAATAACCTTCACCTTGTGTGATCGGTTCAGCCAGGAGCTTGCCTTCGGGAGAAACGATGGCGGCAAAACATCCGCCTGAAATTGGACCGATATCACAGCCAGTATCCTGCATAATCTGCCGTTGCTGTTCGGGATGCAGCCATGCGGTGGCGTTGATCACAAAGCAGCCAGACTCTAAAGCATGGTGTTGAATGGTTGCGCGGATTTGATCGGCAAAGACTTGCCCTACCAATGAACCGGGAAACATGGCGGCATGAATTTGCTCACCATCTGCCATTAAGGCAAAACGTGCCAACGGGTTGTAATGTTCCCAACAGGCCAGCGAACCAATACGCCCTACCGCAGAATTAATGGCACGTAAACCACTGCCATCACCTTGTCCCCACACCATGCGTTCATGGTAAGTTGGGGTAATTTTGCGGCGATGCTGAATGATTGAACCGTCGGCATTAAATAACAGTTGCGCGTTATAAATCGTACTGCCCGCACGTTCATTAGTGCCAATCGATACCACCATGTTGGCTTCAAGACAGGCTTGACCAATCGCTAAAGTTGCTTCGGAAGGTACAACCACCGATTCATTTAATAGCTTTAAATGCTCTTTACCCATAGCAAATGGCGGTTGTACAAAGGAGAAATAAGGGTAATAAGGCACGACGGTTTCAGGAAAGACTGCGAATTGCACTCCCTGTTTTCCAAGCTCTAAAATAATGCCACAGATTTTTTTTACTGTTGCGGCTTGACTATAAAGCACTGGGCTACATTGTACTGCGGCGGCTTTAATGATTCGGTTCATAACCTTATCCCCTCGTGGTTTATGTTTACTTAGGCAGTCCAGGTATCAATGACTAAGGCATTGTCGCGACGCATCAGCAGTCTTAAATCCATCACATCCAATGGATTAATTGGCCGAATTCCCGGAATAAGCGCTTTTTCGGTTTGACCATAAAATGCTTGTAATGCAAAACGGCAGGCATAGACTTCGCCACCTTCTTCCATAAAGGCTTTCAACTGATTGTTGACGGCTAAATGACCTGGAAAAGCTTCTGCCCCTAAAGTTGGAAAACCCCGTTGTACACCCAACTGCACGCCTGGGCCGTAAAGCAAAATTTTGGTTTCAAAGCCTTTGCGCAACAGACGTTTTGCCTGTAACACATTGACCAAGCCGGCTGATCCTTCAAATGCAACGGTATGGAAAGTCACCAATGCTTTTTCACCTGGCAGGGCTTTGACGTCCTCAAACACTTTTTCTTCGTAATCAACAAGAAAATCGCCGTCTTTATATTGCTCGATATCAATCTTTGGCATGACCAACTCCTCGTTCAATGTTATTTGGGAATGAACCAACATGTAGTCTGTCTGTACTATTGCGAGAAATTATTGCGAGAACTGTGCCAAGTTGTATTTTGGAGTGGAAGTTAATTTTTATCACATTGAAAAATATCATTTAATTTTTATAAAAATAGTTTCCATGGAGATAAATTGAACGACTAGGGAATTAGGATTTTTCGTAGTATTATGAAATTTAATCGCTTAAATTATGAAATTTCATATACCCTATGGATTTTAAGAGGCAACTTGAAAGATGACAGGTATAGTAACTGACTTTATCTCGGACTGGGTAGTTTACGAAGACTCGATTCGCCCGCTGGTATTTGAACACACGTCACAGGCATTAATTGTGCTAGATCCACATCAAAACCAGTTTATTGATGTGAATATTAGCGCCACCCAATTATTACAATATGAACGTCATGAAATTATTCAAAAAACGGTGACTTCCATTTTTGGTCATTTCAGACAACTGCCATATCTTATGGCATTTACCGAAGAAGCTTTGGTAAAAGGTCGGGCCTGGAACAATGAGTTGTATATCTTTGATAGAAACGGTGAAAAAATCCAATTGGATATTACTGCTGTTTCATTGTCTTATAAAAATAAAACCTTGCTGATATGGTCGCTGGTGGATGTCAAAGATTTAGCATTGCGCCAACTCAATAAAAATGCCGATAAAGCCATTCGTATAGGTTTAAAAGAATCGCAAGCCTTACAAGAGCTGTTTATTGACTCTGACACAGGCAAGCATTTATTACTGAGTTCAGTCGGTGACGGTATTTACAGTATTAACAAACAAGGCTTGTGTACCTTTATTAACCCTGTCGGGGCTAAAATGTTGGGGCTGCAACCTGAAGATGTATTGAGTGACAATATCCATAACGTTCATCACCATACCCATGAAAATGGCGAACCCTATCCTGAAGAAGAGTGCCCGATTTACGCGGCGGTACATGACGGTATTGTGCACGAAGGGGTGCAGGAAATTTTTTGGCGTCGTGACGGTAGTTGCTTTCCGGTGGAATTTACCAGTACCCCAGTGATTCGTGACAGTGAAATTATTGGCGCGGTAGTGGTGTTCCGTGATATTACCGATCGGCTGAATACCGAAAAACAACTGACCCATGCCCTTGAAGAACTACAAGATTTAAAAAGTCGACTGGAACAGCAAAATGAATATCTGCAAGAAGAAATTTTACATGAAAATCAATATGATGAAATTATTGGCAGAAGTGCATCCATTTTACAGATTATTGAGAAAATCAAGGTGGTCGCTCCAACCGATGCCAATGTGATGATTTATGGTGAATCAGGTACAGGCAAGGAGCTGATTGCTCGTGCTATTCACCAATCCAGTCACCGTAAACAGCAACCACTTATTCGAGTCAATTGTGCCGCCATTCCTTCGGAACTGTTTGAAAGTGAATTTTTCGGACATGTTAAAGGTGCATTTACCGGGGCTGTGCGTGACCGTGCCGGACGTTTTGAATTGGCAGACCAAGGCACACTGTTTTTAGATGAAATTGGTGAAATTCCTATCGAGCTACAAAGTAAATTGCTGCGTGTATTGCAGGAAGGAACCTTTGAGCGAGTCGGCGAAGAAAAAACGCGACATGTGGATGTGCGGATTATTGCCGCCACCAACCGCAATTTAAAAGAAGAAGTTAAACACAAACGTTTTCGTGAAGACCTCTATTTCCGTTTAAATGTATTCCCGATTTATTCACCGGCTTTACGTGACCGTAAAGAAGATATTCCACTTTTAGTTACGCATTTTACTAAGTTGATTTGTGACAAGCGTAAAATTAATTATCTCCCATTTTCACAAAGGCATATTTTAGAATTACAGCAATATGATTGGCCTGGTAATATTCGTGAATTACAAAATGTCATTGAACGCGCACTCATTATAGCGAAACAAGGCACGGTTTCGTTTAAATATTTGCTAGAACAAGATCAACAGCAAAATGAAACGACGCATCAGAATATTCACAATAAACTTCAACACATTGAAGTTGTGCTGACCATGCAGCAACTGAAGGACTTGGAAATTAAAAATTTCTCTCTTGCCGTTAAACAATGCAAAGGTAAAATTTTTGGTGATGATGGCGCAGCAAAATTGTTGGGAATGAACCCAACGACATTGATCTCACGCTTAAAGAAATTAGGAGTTGATTATTAAAAATCTCATCTTGAGTTTGGAAAATGCGCCTTATTTACCAATGGAAAAACCCGCAAAAAACTGCGGGTTCTGCCTTGTTTTGTCTATATAAGATTTTGTCTGTATGGGGTAAAGCGTTCCTTAAAAATAGTTACTGGGGGAGTTTCTTTCTGGGAACCTCAAATTCTTATTTTGTTTTAAAGGTACTGAACAGCTTGGGAGAATCCACCAGTACACCATCGGCACCAAGCTCTTTAGCTTGTTTGAAATCTTCCTCAGTTTTAATGCCAAAGAGAATGATGTTAGCGCCACCATTAGCACGGAAACACGCCATCGCTTCCTTATCCCATGATAATACTGATTTGGAACGTGCCTCACCAAGAGTATATTTCTCAACAACTTCTACGTTACGGCGCATTTCCAAACCATACCAGCGAGTGGTGTCGGTATTTGCAGGGATATCACATTGATGAGCCATTGTGATATTTGCCAGCATGGTGCGGGTTTTATCCCGGCTTTCAAAACGCTGAATTGTTGCGGGTAATGCGTTAAGGTAAGTTTCGTTAGTGGAATAGAAACGGGTACGGGCAAGCGATTTTTGTTTGGTCAGTACTTTTTCTAGTGCTTTGGCTTGTTGTGCTGGATCCGCATCCGGTGATTTCAGATCAATATAGAAAAAAGTATCTGGGTATTTTTTTAAGACTTGTTCTAATGTTGGAATACCTAACCCTTTATTACGGAATGGATGATGACCATCAGAGCCAAATTTGTAACCAGCATCAAATTTAGCCAACTGACTTGCTTTATAAGCAGAAACGAGTCCACTTTTATTGGTCAAGCTATTTAGGTCTGTTGGACGATAGAGTACGGGAATACCATCCTTTGAAAGCTGGACAGTGATCCAAATAGCATCTGCTTTATTCTCTAAGGAGTTAGAAATTGCGTACTCAGTATTTTCAGGTGCATCACCTGTACCGGCACGATGAGCGATAATTTGTGGTGGTGTTGCGAAAGTGCTGGCAGAGCAACAAAGTAGGATTGCAGCGGTAATTCCGTGTCGCATCGTTTTCTCCATAATATCCAATTATAACTAAGTTAAAATAATCAACTTTATTAATGATTTCTTCATGAAATCAATTTTGAATGTAACACGGTTTTTTGAATTTTAAGTGAGAATTTGAATTTTTTTACATTTGTTATGTGCTCGTTGCAAATACTGTTTTACTGAGCTGGAAGAAACCTGAAGTTGATCAGCTATTTCGCTATAACGTAGTCCTTGTAGCTGTGCCAGTAAAAAAGCGCTTTTTACTTGAACTGGCAATTTATCAAGAGTGATCTCAAGTTTTTCAAGCTGTTCAAATGTAGCGATTCTGCTTTCAGCAGAGGGCATGGTCATTTCTGGTGTCGAGTTTATATATTCCAAATAGCTCTCCTCGTTCTTTTTTCGACGGTAATAGTTGGCAACCAGGCAACGGGCCACGGTTGCTAGAAAAGACCGTGGCTGGCGGATGTCTGACAAATTTGAATTTGATAGAACGTTCAGGAAAGTATCCTGCGTGAGATCCTCCGCATGGCAAGGGCAAGGGACTTTACGGCGTAGCCAGTTATATAACCAGTCATGATGTTCAAAGTAAAATTGTTGCGCAGAACTATTAATTTTAGGCATGTCTTTGGTGTTGGTATTATGATTTCCAACAATTTTTATAAATGAAAATGATTATTATTTTCATATGATCATCGTCTGTCAAGCTGTTGGCTTTAAGTGAATTCCCTTATGGCATTTTGCTGCAACCGGAAGGGTTTTTAAAATCGAGAAAAAGTGCAAGTGTGTCATGAAAAAACAGATAAAACTTTAATCATTAAAGGTAAAAGGCTGTGATTAGGTTTTTTCAAAGCGGGTAGAAAATTCAACATCATACCGACATTGAACGAGAAAACATTAGGAAGGATGGGTTTTAAATTGATTAATAAGGTAGCAAAATGACTGGGCTAACTAAATATACCCGTTATCTTTCAAGTTGCTTCTTTGTTGGCTGCACTCGCTCACCCCAGTTACATAGCTTGCTATGCTCCTGGGGATTCACTCCTTTGCCGTCGCGATGCATCTTGAAATCCATAGGGTATATATCTTTTTATACGTTTTCATGCTGATGACAGTAATCATTTCGTCTATTACCGAACAAGTTGTATATCAGTATTGAGACGTTCGTTGCCAATCCCTATTTTGGAGAAATTCAAACAGACATAAATAATAACCGAACAGCAAATCCGATCAGCACCAGTCCCATCACCCGCTCGAACCAATACCCTTTCCGTATAAATTTATTACGAATCAATGTATTAGAAAAAATAACACTGACCAATACAAACCATACCGCATTGACCACACACATCCAAACCCCATAAAACATTTGTATCAGGATAGGTGTATTGCTACTCACCACAGTCGTGAAAACGGCCAAAAAGAACAACGTCGCCTTAGGATTAAGGGCGTTTGTCATAAACCCCATCAGAAATGCTTTCCATCTACTCTGTGAAGCTTGAACAATTCCCTCATTCTCTAAGACAGCCAAATCGGTAGGCTTACTCCTGATAAATTTGATACCGAGCCATATGATGTAAGTTCCGCCAACAAGTTTTGCTAATTCCATTAACCACGGAGTGGTATGCATTAATGCACTAACCCCCACTAGTGTATAGATGACATGTACTGATATTCCCGCTCCGATACCCACTGCCGTACACATCCCAGCCCAGCGACCAAACCTCACACTTTGTCGTATGGTAACCGCGAAATCTGGCCCCGGTGCTACTACTGCCAGAAAATGAATCACCGCCAGTCCTAGAAATTCCCCCCAATAGTTATACAACATATTAACTCCAGAATGACAGCGGATAAGGTGAACAGCGTTGCCGCAAATCATTGATGTTTTTAAACACACTTTCAAAATAATCAGCTACACGAGGTGGCTCATTTTCTGCTTCATAAAATGCCATTCCAATCCGTCCTATGCTCGGGGCGTTCAAATATTTATCAAATCCATGTCCCAGTATTTTTTTACCCAGTTGCATCGCTAAAACACTAGGAACAAATTGCTTTACTCGAATGGCCAAAATAAATAAGTTTGTTAAAAGGATAATTAAATCATGTGACGCAAAAAAACTAAATAAGATGAACCATACGATAAAATAACAAGAGTCTTAATTTAACAGGTGTCCATTCTGACGACAATATACCTTCTTTAATAAAGAAATGACTAATTTATCAATCAAGGTAATTATGATTATTAAATAAAAATAATAATTAATTCAGCTAAATAAGTGTGATTTTTCAGAAGAGCAATCAGTTGCGATATTTCAACGTCAGGGTGAGAAAGAAACTTGGAGAGTTGAATGGTCAGCAGTCTGAGTTCCCTCAAATAGAGGGAACTATCAGGTGAGAAATCAAAACTTCTGGGAAATACTGAATTTAATGTTACGTCCAACCCCGGAAACCGATTCACCGAGGTATGGGCGATAATCACGATTAAACAAGTTATTTACCGTGACACGTGCTTCAAGACCTTGCCAGAAATTGGGTTGCCAACTGGCGAATACGCCATGCAGTGCATAACCTTTGCTTTTGGGTATTGACCAGAGTGTTGCCATGGGATCTCCATCTTTCGGCGATCTGTCCTGTTTACGGATAAAATCTCCGGTCCAGCCTATTGCCATCTGCCATTGAGGGATTTTTACCCCTAACATGGCGCGGGCGGAGGTGGGTGGAATTTCCGCAATCCAGGTTTTATTACCCCAAGGATCGCGAGGTGAAGCATCTCTCTGACCACGGATAGTCGAATAAGAAAGTTTGCCGAACAAGGAATTGCTGTCGTAGAAAGTCTCGATTTCCAATCCTTGAATGGTATATCCCGGTAAATTACGGTAGTTGGATAAAGGTTTTCCGCAATCCGGTGATTTACATACTATTCCGCGACGGGTAAATATTTCATCCTTGCCTCTATTACGGAATAAAGTTGTACGGATTTGCAAATTATCTTGGTCTGCCAGTAGGTTATTGAAATTCAGAATCGCACCGAAGCGTAAACCCGTTATTCTTTCTACATCCAAGTTACGGCTGGTGGCAGTAACACTTGCCCGGGCATATTGCATTTCATACTGTTCATCCACCAACGGAGCGCGCCATGTCCGGCTGATATCTGAAAATAGTGACAGGTTTTGTGTTGCTTTCCACATGATACCAAAATGAGGAGACCAGCCAGTATAAGTAACACTGCGGTAATCGTGCCCTATATTTGGTGAATTATTATTGTAGATTGCCGCGATATTGGGTTTGCCAATATTGGTGATATGGTCATAGCGAACACCGGGTGTCAAAGTAACATCGCCGATAACCATTGCATCCTGCAAATAGAAACTATTCGTTTTTTGCTCGCCTGAAGGCATATAGGTTGGCTGAAAATAGCCATAATTATATTCAGGTTTTTTGTCTTTACTTTTATCATGGATAAGGGTATTCCGTTGATTTTTATGCCAACGAACTCCAACTAATAATGTGTGCTCTATTGGTCCGGTTATAAAAGCACTTTTGTTATTTATATCTGCTAAGTTATCTACATAGTCGATCCAGCTTTCATTTCCTAATGAACCAAGAAAACCGCTGTGGGCTTTTTCAGAGCGTTTATCATGCTGTTCTGTTTTCGAATAGGCATAGGTTGCTGTCAGGTTAAGTAACGGATTGTCTTCTGGTGCAATATTCCATTTAGCTGTGTAATTTTGGTCTGTTTGATCACGATAAACTAACTTCCGGCGCCAGGCTTCATTCCAACCATATTTTTCAATGTCGGCTTCTGACGGAACAGCTATCTCATCACGTTTTGCTGCCCACGGCTGCCAGCCATCAGAATCAGAGCGGATAGCGGAAAGTGTCAATGTATTAGCATCGTTCAGGTAAAAATTCGTTTTCAGTAAATAGGATGCCTGATCACTTTTAGAGAACGCAAAACGGGTGCCATCCGGTCGTTTAATATTGCCGCCATCTCGTTTGCTCATATATAGCAGACCGTCAGCAAAGCCCTCTATTGTTCGGCCATAGACTGCGCTGCTATAAATATTTTGGCGATCATTGGTGTGATAACTGTATTTCAGCAATCCGCCAAAATCTTCTCCGGGCCGTAATAAATCACTGGCATCTTTGGTCACAACTTTAACCGTTCCGCCAAATCCGCCATTACCATCAAGTAGATTATGTGGGCCTTTATCGACATCGACTCGCTTGATTAATTCGGGTTCAATAAAGATAGAGCCTTGGAGATATTTCTCGAAGCCTTTCGGTGCATCATCTAAGGTGACTTTAACGTCTTCGGTATCACCCATTCCCCAGATATTCAGAGTTTGGCCGCCTGGACGAGGCGATCCTGACATGGAAACGCCGGGAAGTTGATCAAGCAGTTCGGCAATATTATCTGCCTGGGTACGTTCAATATCCTCTTTTTTCAATACCGAGCTTCCGGCACTGACGCTGTTATTCAATCCACCAATAACAGAAAGTGTAGAAAGTGTAATGACTTTCTCTGATTTTTCCGGTTTTTCTTTTGATTTTTGCTCTCTATTTTCCTGTGCAGCCAGATAACCTGGCAGGCCCGTACTCAGCATAATTATGCTTGATAAAGCATAATGAAGAGTGCGATTAATTGGCTGTGTAGTCGCTGTAGCTGAGGTTTTTTGTGGTTTCCCGCTATTTTTCATTGTTATTAGTATCCTTGGAATGTCGTTAAATAGAAAAGTTGCACTTACAGGATAGGTCACTTAACGCAAGGAATCGGGCAGGGAAAAGTTAATAACGGTATTAATTAATTATTTTATTGGTCAAGATATTTTCAAATTTGAGCTAAAAGTGTCTTTTAACCGTCGCTCTGATGGTGTTACTAGCCGATATTGTTACTAGATTGCTCTTGAGTCTATTTTTATGTATGTTTATACAGTTGTTGTTGATAGGCTAAAGCAGAATGCGAAAGATTATTCATATTGATATGGACTGTTTCTACGCAGCGATTGAAATGCGTGATGATCCGTCACTTCGTCATATTCCCATTGCTGTGGGCGGCAATGCAGACAGGCGAGGTGTTATTAGTACCGCTAATTATCCTGCCCGTCGTTTTGGAGTACGTAGTGCAATGTCTACTGCAATGGCGCTGAAACTCTGCCCTCAGCTTAAAGTTCTTCCGGGGCGTATGGCACTGTATAGGGAGGTTTCCCGGCATATCCATCAGATATTGTCTCGTTATACTGAGTGGATAGAGCCTCTGTCATTGGATGAAGCTTATTTGAATGTTACTGATAGCCATCATTGTTATGGATCTGCCACGCTTATCGCACAGGAGATCCGTCAATCCATTTTTGATGAATTACAATTGACGGCATCAGCCGGTATTGCACCGGTGAAATTTTTGGCAAAAATCGCTTCTGATATTAATAAACCGAATGGGCAGTATGTCATTCCTCCTGATCGAGTGGCTGATTTTATTAAGGTTTTACCTTTGCGAAAAATTCCGGGGGTTGGCAAAGTCATGGTGCAACGGCTGGCTAATATGGGGCTGGAAACCTGTTCTGATGTACAAAAATATGACGTCATTGTTTTGGTGAAACAGTTGGGGAAATTTGGTCAGGTACTTTGGGATCGTTGTCACGGTATTGATGAACGGTTGGTGAATCCAGATCGTTTGCGAAAATCAATTGGTGTGGAGCGGACACTTGCGAGAGATATTCATCAATGGGAACAGTGCACTGAACTGATAGAAAGTTTATATCTGGAATTAGAAAAACGGTTGAGTAACGTTAAACCTGATCTGCGGATTGCCCGTCAGGGGATTAAACTGAAATTTGATGATTTTCAACTCACCACTCAGGAGCATGTTCATCCATTATTGGATAAGCAGGATTTACTGCAATTGGCCCAGAAAACATGGACATCTCGCCGGGAAGGGCGTGGCGTTCGTTTGGTTGGTTTGCACGTGACGTTGCAGGACCCAGAAATTGAGCGGCAACTCTTGCTTGAATGGTAATTCCCCTGCCATCACATAGGGCAGGGGAGAACTGATTAAGCCTTTTCAGGAATGGCTTTCAAAATTGCAGTCAGCAGTTGCCAATATTGCCCGACACTTTTGATGTGCACTTGTTCGTCAGGAGAGTGAGCGCCCGTAATGGTTGGCCCGATAGATACCATATCCATATCAGGATAAGGTTTCTTGAATAGGCCACATTCCAGCCCTGCATGGATTACCATAATATTAGGTGTCTTATCGAATAACTGTTGATAAGTTTCACTTACTAAGTGCATTACAGGAGAACTTGCATCTGGCTGCCAGCCGGGGTAATCACCTTTAGCGGAAATCTCGGCATTTGACAGTTTAGCGAGCGAAGAGAGCATACCGATGATATAGGACTTGCCGCTGTCGATAAGCGAACGGATTAAGCAAATGATATTCACTTTATCTTGTTCCATTGCAACAACGCCCACGTTTAGCGAGGTTTCTACTACACCTTTGATGACATCACTCATACGGATAACACCATTGGGGGTACTGTTTAGCAGTGAGATAAAACGGTTTTGGCAATCATCAGTTAATGCCTGAATATCGGTTTCAACCTCTTCCAGTAATACAGTCAGGTTTTTCTCAACGATGGCATACTCATTTTTCAGTATATCCAAGTAGTTATCTTTCAGTTGGGTAAGCTGTGCTGCTTTATCGGCAGGAATAGCAACAATAACATGGCCTTCACGAGGAATGGCATTACGCAGCGTACCGCCTTGGAAGTCGAGCAGTTTTAGCCCCAATTCCTGAGTATGGGCGACAAGGAAGCGAGCCAATAGTTTGTTGGCATTACCCAGTCCTAAATGAATATCACAACCGGAATGCCCGCCTTTTAGACCTTTAATGACCAGTTTTAGTGTTTTATAGTGAGCCGGCACAGCTTCACGGGTCAATGCTAAAGTGGTGGTAAAATCGATACCTCCAGCACAACCCATGTAGATTTCCCCTTCTTCTTCTGAATCGGTATTGATCAAGATATCAGCTTGAAGCCAGCCCGGTTGCAGGCCAAAAGCGCCATCCATTCCGGCTTCTTCCGTCATGGTCAATAAAACTTCTAGCGGGCCATGTTTTACATTGTCATCAGCCAGTACCGCCAATGCTGATGCCAGGCCAATACCATTATCGGCCCCCAGTGTTGTACCTTGGGCAGTAACCCATTCACCATCAACATAAGGGCTGATCGGATCTTTAGTGAAATCGTGCACTGTATCGTTGTTTTTTTGCGGCACCATATCAAGATGTGCTTGCAAAACAACCGCTTTACGATTTTCCAACCCTTTACTGGCTGGCTTTCTGATCAGAATATTGCCGACTTGATCACGTTCAACGTGCAACTCTTTTTCTTGCGCCCATTGAACAATGTGGGTTGCCAGCGCTTCTTCATGGTAAGAAGGGTGAGGAATAGAGCAGATTTTGGCAAAGATGTCCCATAGAGGTTGAGGGGATAATTGTGATAGTTCTGACACGACGAATCTCCTATGACTGCATCTCAATTAAGTTTCTATATGATGAGCGCTTAACGCCATGATGTTATTGGGCTCAGAATACCACTTTACTTTTGTTAAGAATAATACGATTCATTGATTCCCTGTTTCCGCTAGTTTTTACAGACCTAAGTCACTATAATTCGCGCAACTTTTTTTGCGAGATGCTTTTCTAAAGTATTTTTAAGTTGTCGGGATCAATTCTTATGAGCGAAAAATATGTCGTAACTTGGGATATGTTGCAAATACATGCCCGTAAATTGGCACAACGTTTACTTCCTGTCGAACAGTGGAAAGGCATCATTGCCGTGAGTCGCGGTGGTCTTGTCCCTGGGGCGCTTTTGGCGCGTGAATTGGGTATTCGTCATGTAGATACAGTCTGTATTTCCAGCTATGACCATAATAATCAACGTGAGCTGAAAGTTCTGAAAAAAGCAGAAGGCGATGGTGAAGGTTTCATCGTTGTGGATGATCTGGTTGATACTGGAGGCACTGCTCAGGCCATCCGTGAAATATATCCCAAAGCCCATTTTGTGACTATTTTTGCAAAGCCGGCAGGCCAACCGTTGGTTGATGATTATATTGTTGATATTCCTCAAGATACTTGGATCGAGCAACCTTGGGATATGGGTGTAGTATTCGTTCCACCCATTTGTGAAGGTAGATAAAATCAGCATTAGTTATGGCAAATCGGAACCTTTCAGAAT
The DNA here is from genome assembly GCF_003343245.1 of Photorhabdus laumondii subsp. laumondii. Lineage (NCBI taxonomy): Bacteria > Pseudomonadati > Pseudomonadota > Gammaproteobacteria > Enterobacterales > Morganellaceae > Photorhabdus > Photorhabdus laumondii. Next base: position 1,435,669 of record NZ_CP024901.1, read on the forward strand.
CACTTTTTAAGCCAAGACAAAAACATCAGGAAACTTCCACGTTGGTAAAGCACCGCGATCCTCGGTTAATTGCGGGTAATTACAGTACGTTAGATGGTAATAGTCATGGTAGCTGGTATCGTATGATTAACCGGCTGATGTGGATTTGGCGAGAAATTGATCCGTTTGAAATAGAAGAAGTGTTGTGCCGGATTGCCATGACAAACGCACAGCGCAGTGATGATAATTTACTGGATACTGTGATTGGGTATCGTAAAGGTAACTGGGTTTTTGAGTGGTCACATCAGGCGATGTTGTGGCAACAGAGAGCGTTGCAGGCAGAGCAGATCCCAGAAGCGAGCAATTTCTGGTTGAAAGCGGCTAATTTGTATAGCATCGCTGGTTATCCCCATCTTAAGGGGGATGAGTTGTCTCAGCAGGCTGTCATTTTAGCCAATAAAGCTTATGAAAATGCGGCTCGTTGTTCTGGCTATCAGTTGAGGAAAATAGAGTTCAAACTCAAGGAAGGGGGTTGTGTGACCGGTTTCCTTCATCTGCCTCAGCAACTGCAAAGACCTTCTCCAACTATTTTGGTTTGTGGCAGTTTGGATAATTTGCAAAGCGATTATTATCGGCTGTTCCGTGATTATCTGGCACCACTTGGATTTGCGATGTTAACTGTGGATATGCCCTCGATTGGTTACTCTTCACGTCTGAGGATGACACAGGATACCTGTATTCTCCATCAACAAATCATCCATCAACTGGATGAAATTCCCTGGATTGACCACACCAGGATTGGTCTATTTGGTTTTCGCTTTGGTGCCAATATTGCCGTCCGGTTGGCCTATTTGGAATCTAAACGTATTAAGGGCGTTGCGACTCTTGGCGCTATCGTTCATGAGTGGCTCAGCAGTGTTGAACGTCAACAAAATTCACCTTCGATGTATCTTGATATGTTTGCTAGCAGACTGGGTATTTATAATGTGGATGAAAAGGCGTTTCGTCTCGAACTCGGTTGTTACTCCCTTAAAAAACAAGGTTTGTTAGGTCGGCGTTGTTCCGTTCCTATGTTAGCGGGTTATTGGCAGAATGATATTTTCAGCCCGAAAGAGGAATCTAAGCTGATAGCAATGTCATCAATGGATAGTCAATTACTGGCTATTCCGACAACACCTGTTTATAACAGTTTCAATAAGGCGTTACGGGAGATTAGTCAATGGTTGAGAAATAAAGTCTGTTGATGAAATTTACGTTACTTGTTGATTATTAACTGCTTTATTTTATAAAGATTTCATGCGCTTTCGGGTGAAGTGAACAATGTTGATTTGTTCTAAGCGCCTATATTTTTCAATTTAGCATTATGATGCCTGTTGGCATAACGCTTCTCTCCTGTTAAAACTGAGCACTGTTTTTTTAATTTAAATTTAATGGCAAAAATATGATGAATAGCAGCCAAACATTGGTTGTGAAACTGGGGACGAGTGTACTGACAGGCGGCTCTCGTCGCCTGAATCGAGCTCATATTGTAGAACTGGTAAGGCAATGTGCTCAGCAACATGAAAAAGGTCATCGCATTATTATTGTGACTTCCGGTGCTATTGCGGCAGGGAGGGAACATTTGGGCTATCCGGATCTACCTGCAACAATTGCATCCAAGCAATTGCTGGCGGCGGTCGGCCAAAGTCGGTTGATTCAGTTATGGGAGCAGTTTTTTTCTATTTATGGTATCCATGTTGGGCAAATGTTATTGACCCGGGCGGATTTAGAAGATCGCGAACGTTTTTTAAATGCCAGAGATACTTTACAGGCTTTGCTTGATAATCGCATTGTGCCTGTCATTAATGAGAATGATGCGGTTGCGACGGCGGAAATAAAAGTGGGTGATAATGATAATTTATCTGCACTAGCGGCAATTCTGGGGGGCGCCGATAAATTGCTATTGCTGACGGATATTGAAGGGCTGTATACCGCTGATCCGCGTAACAATCCAGACGCAAAACTTATCCCGGAAGTTTATGACATCAGCGATGAATTACGTATGGTTGCCGGTGATAGCATTTCGGGTTTAGGGACGGGAGGCATGGCAACTAAACTTCAGGCGGCGGGGATTGCTGGTCGCGCGGGGATTGATGTCATTATTGCCGCGGGTAATAAACCCGATGTCATCTCTGATGTCATTGAAGGTAATCCGGTAGGTACTCGTTTTCATGGGTTGGAAAGCCCGATGGAAAATCGCAAGCGTTGGATTTTTGGCGCACCTCCGGCGGGTGAAATTATTGTAGATCATGGCGCTGAAACAGCAATCTGCGAAAAAGGCAGCTCTTTATTACCGAAAGGGATTAAAAATATTAAAGGTGATTTCTCCCGTGGAGAGGTTATCTGTATTCGTAGTCTGTCTGGTAAAGATTTGGCGCATGGTGTTTGCCGTTATAACAGTGATGCTCTACGTTTAATTGCAGGCCACCATTCACAACAGATAAGCCAAATCCTCGGTTATGAATATGGTGCTGTTGCGGTTCATCGTGATGACATGATCGTGAGTTAAGGATTCATAATGTTAGAACAAATGGGAAAGGCTGCCAGGGAAGCTGCATGGCAACTGGCACAGCTAAGTACAAAACAGAAAAATCAGGCATTAATTCGCATTGCAGATTTACTGGAGCAGGAAAGTGCAATCATTCTTGAAGCTAATCAGCTTGATATGATTCAGGCCCGTGAACAGGGCATGAGCGAAGCATTGTTGGATCGTCTATTATTGACGCCGGAACGTTTGACCGCGATAGCTCACGATGTTCGTCAGGTATGCGGTTTATCTGACCCGGTAGGGGAAGTCATTGATGGCAGTTTGCTTGACAGTGGCTTGAGGTTGGAGCGTCGCCGTGTACCGCTGGGTGTGGTCGGGGTGATTTATGAAGCACGCCCTAATGTCACCATCGATGTTGCATCTCTGTGTTTGAAAACCGGTAATGCGGTTATTTTGCGTGGGGGTAAAGAGACTCACAACACTAATCAAGCGACAGTGAAAGTCATTCAGCAGGCACTTGAACAGAGTGGATTACCGGCCGCCGCCGTGCAGGCGATAGATAAACCGGACCGTGAGTTAGTTATTCAGCTACTGAAATTGGATCGCTATGTGGATATGTTGATTCCACGTGGTGGTGCAGGGTTGCATAAGTTGTGCCGTGAGCAATCGACCATTCCAGTGATTACCGGCGGAATTGGCGTCTGTCATACCTTTGTCGATGAAAGTGCTGATTTTGATAAGGCATTAACTGTCATCACTAACGCTAAAGTGCAACGCCCAAGTGCCTGTAATGCTTTGGAAACATTGCTGGTACATCAGAAGATTGCGGCTGATTTTCTGCCTGCACTGAGCAAGTACATGGAAGAGCAAGGCGTTACTCTGCATGCGAGTAAATCAGCAATGGTGTTTTTGAAAGATGGAGCTGCTAAGGTCGTGGATGTTACAGAAGCAGATTACCGTGATGAGTGGTTATCTCTGGATATGAATGTGGAAATTGTCAGTGATATGGAGCAGGCAATTGATCATATTCGTACCTATGGTACGTCCCATTCTGATGCTATTTTGACTCAATCTTTGCACAATGCTGACTATTTTGTTCGTCAGGTTGATTCTGCTGCGGTTTATGTGAATGCTAGCACTCGCTTTACTGATGGTGGCCAGTTTGGCTTGGGAGCGGAAGTTGCTGTTAGCACGCAAAAGCTGCATTCTCGTGGTCCAATGGGATTAGATGCGTTGACTACGTATAAATGGATTGGTTATGGAGAGGATTTAGTCCGTAAGTAATGTGCTATACCCTATGGATTTCAAGATGCATCGCGACGGCAAGGGAGCGAATCCCCGGGAGCATAGATAACTATGTGACCGGGGTGAGTGAGCGCGGCCAACAAAGAGGCAACTTGAAAGATAACGGGTATATTGTTACCCCAGAAGCGAGCCTGATTATATTGAAGTTTCGGTAAGGTCATGCTTTTGGGGTGGTTTTTACCGTATATATTAACTTTTAATTTTACGTTGATGTAAATTTCTGGTTACTATAGGCGTTAATATATTTTTAACGATGAAATTTATCAAGGATATCAGGCAGTGAACCAAATATTGTTTATTGTAGGTGCACGTGGGGCAGGAAAAACGACGGTTGGAAAATTATTAGCCAATGAATTATCGTACACATTTATTGACACTGATCACCATATCCAACAAACCAGTAATATGACCATTGCGGATATTGTTAACCAGCAAGGATGGCAACAATTTCGGCAATTAGAAAGCCAAGCTTTACAACAAGTTACTCAAATTAATCGCGTTATTTCTACTGGAGGAGGTATCATTCTTTCCGCTGAAAATCGCCAATATATGCGACAAAATGGCACGGTGATTTATCTTCAAGCTTCAGCGAGCATTTTGGCTGAGCGATTAATGCAGCAACCAGAAAGTACCCAACGTCCTAGTTTGACGGGAAAATCTATTGTTGAAGAAATGGAAGAAGTGCTTGCCGCCAGAGAAAATCTCTATTGTGAATGTGCGAACCATATTATTAATGCGCACCTTTCACCGGAAAAAATTACAACTTATGTGAAAGAGATTATGTTCTCTGGAATAGTTTCCTGACACTATTTTGGTATTTTTTATAGAGAAATAAGAATATTACAGTGTCGAATAATAAATAGTATCTTCTATTTATTTTTTCAAATGGGTTGAGATACGAATATGTTGTTTAAATTTCTAAGGCTTGTTTTTCGTTTGATGTTTCGTTTAACAGTAGAAGGAGATATTAAACAATTTAACCACCCAAAATGCCTTATCACGCCTAATCATGTCTCTTTTCTTGATGGTGTTTTGCTAACACTTTTTTTGCCGGTTAAGCCAGTATTTGCTGTCTATTCCAACATTGCAAATCGTGGCTTTATGAAACTGGTAAGTCGCTATGTTGAAATAGTTCCCTTAGACCCAATAAATCCAATGGCTGTCAGGATACTGGTTAAGGAAATAGAAAAAGGGCGGCCAATAGTTGTTTTTCCTGAGGGAAGAATTACTGTGACTGGTTCTTTGATGAAAATCTATGATGGGGCAGCTTTTATTGCGGCGATATCTGAAGCCGTTGTGGTTCCTGTTCGTTTTGAAGGGTTAGAAAGAACCCTATTCAGCCGATTAAAGGGTATTTTCAAACTTCACCTTTTTCCGAAGGTGACAATGAAAATCCTGCCTGCGACACAATTGCTGATGCCGAATGCGTCTAGTTCGGAGCAACGACGTCGTTTAGCCGGTGAGCGTTTGCATGAAATAATGATGAATGCCCGAATGGCGACCCGACCGCAAGAAACAATATTTGAATCTTTACTGGTTGCACGAAAACAATTTGGTCGTTTTAAGCCCTGTATTGAAGATGTTTCTTTTAAAGAAGACAGTTATAACAGTCTGCTTAAAAAAGTACTGGCGGCCAGTCGTATTTTGCAGCGTTTTACCTGCCAGGGGGAACGGATTGGTTTTCTTTTACCTAATGCCACTATTATGGTAGCTGCGATATTCGGGGCATCTTTGAGAGGAAGAATACCGGCTTTACTAAACTATACAACCGACAGTCATGGATTGAAGAATGCGCTAGCGGTTGCCAGTATTAAAACTATCGTGACTTCCCGGCAATTTCTGAAAAAGGAGCGATTAACACATTTATCCGAGCAGGTTACCGAGGTTAACTGGGTTTATCTTGAGGATTTGGAAAGTACAGTGACTTTGCTGGATAAATTATGGATCTTGTGGCACCTCTTTTTTCCGAAGCAAGCGATGGTGGCACAAAAACCCGATGATGATGCTTTGGTGCTATTTACGTCCGGTTCAGATGCTGTATCAAAAGGTGTCGTTCACAGTCACGCTAGTTTGTTAGCCAATGTGGAACAGATAAAAACCATTACTGATTTCAATCCACTTGACCGTTTTATGTCTTCTCTACCGCTATTTCATGCATTTGGGTTGACTGTTGGCTTATTCACTCCATTGTTGTCTGGTAGCCGAATATTCCTCTACCCAAATCCATTGCATTATCGGGTAGTACCAGAACTGGTATATGAATGTAACTGTACCGTATTATTGGGTACATCCAGTTTCCTGGAGAATTATGCCTATTCTGCTCATCCGTATGATTTTGCACGTCTTCGTTGTGTTATAGCCGGTATTGAAAAGCTCGCTGAAAATACTAAACAGATTTGGCAAGACAAATTCGGTATTCGCATTTTAGAAGGATATGGCATGACAGAATGTGCGCCTGTCATTGCATTGAATGTGCCGATGATGGCTAAGGTCGGTACGGTTGGGCGGATTTTGCCGGCAATGGAATTCCGTTTGATTCCGATAGCAGGAATTAAGCAGGGGGGACGTTTGCAGCTACGTGGCCCGAATATGATGAAAGGATATCTGAGAATGGAAGATCCAAATCATTTGGAACCACCAGCGGTAAAAGATGAACATGGGAATATTCAGTTTGATTGGCTCGATACTGGTGACATTGTTTCAATTGATGAACAGGGATTCTGTACTATTCTCGGTCGGGGGAAACGTTTTGCTAAACAGGGAGAACTTGACGGTGGTAAAGCCGATTTTGTTACTTTGTGTAAAATAGCGGAAGCTGAATAGGAACAATATATTGTGAATGCATCCTCCGTTGTTCAACCGCTATTGACCCGTGGCATGAAAGCCGTATTGGTGTCGCAGTTTTTTTCGGCTTTTGCCGATAATGCACTGTTGTTTGCGATCTTGGCACAGTTGAAAGCCCAGTTTTATCCTGACTGGAGCCAGCCAATATTACAGATAGTGTTTGTCTTGGCATATATCCTATTGGCACCTTTTGTGGGGCAAATTGCCGATCGTTTCCCGAAAGATCGTGTGATGTTGTTTGCTAATAGCTTCAAGTTGTTGGGCGCGTTTACTATTTGCCTGGGATATGATCCATTTCTGGGTTATGCCTTGGTGGGCGTGGGAGCAGCATCATATTCACCGGCTAAATATGGCATTTTGGTTGAACTGACCGATGGTGATCGTTTAGTAAAGGCGAATGGTTTGATGGAGGCTTCAACAATAATTGCCATTCTTACGGGCTCTGTCGTTGGTGGTTTTTTGTCTGATTGGAACTTGGCAATCGCACTGCTGGTTTGTGCGTTGATGTACGGTATTGCTGTTGTCGCTAATTTCTTTATCCCCCGATTATCGGCGGTGCGTCGGGATAAGGGCTGGAATCTGAAAAAGATGCTGACAGACTTTGCTTCAGCTTGTTGCATTCTTTGGCATAACAAAGGCGCTCGATTTTCTTTAATTGGTACGAGTTTGTTCTGGGGAGCGGGTATAACACTGAGATTCCTATTGGTCTTATGGGTACCTGTTGTTCTGGGAATTTCTGACAATAGCACGCCGACAATACTTAATGTGATGGTTGCTGTCGGCATTATTATCGGTGCGGGTGCTGCTGCCCGTTTTATCACCCTTAAAACAGTTCACCGTTGTATGCCTGCCGGTGTTTTAATCGGCGTGATGGTGGTCATTTTCGCTGTCCAGCACAGTATTTGGGCTTCCTACGTCTTATTAATCATTCTCGGTATTTTTGGCGGTTTGTTTATTGTCCCGCTGAATGCATTATTGCAGGAAAGCGGCAGGCAAACGATTGGGGTCGGTTATGCAATCGCAGTACAGAATTTGGGTGAGAATATCGCCATGTTATTGATGCTTGGCCTCTACTCATTGGTTATTAAAATAGGCGTCCCGGTTGTTACAACAGGGATAGGCTTTGGTACTCTGTTGGCGTTGACAATCACGAGTTTGTGGATTTGGAACCGGTTTCAAAGAAATTGATCTTTTATCGGATAAAGAGAGTGTTATGAGTGAAAAAATTCTGACTCAGCTTAGTATTGAGCTAGGAGAGAAACTGAGACAGCAAACACTGTCGGTGACCTGTGCCGAATCTTGCACCGGTGGCTGGTTGGCGAAAACAATTTCAGATATTGCCGGTAGCTCTGCTTATTTTGACCGAAGCTTTGTGACATACAGTAATAAAGCTAAGCATCAGATGCTCGGTGTGTCAGAGGCCGTTTTACAGCAATATGGGGCTGTCAGTGAACAGGTTGTGAGAGAAATGGCGACAGGAGCACTGAAAGCCGCACAGGCAGATCTGGCGGTTTCGGTTAGTGGCATTGCCGGGCCTGATGGTGGCAGCGAAGAAAAACCTGTTGGCACAGTGTGGTTTGGGTTTGCCTATCTAACGGTAAATGGGGTAGAAGTTGTGTCCCGCCGTTGTTGTTTTAACGGTGATCGAAATGAAGTACGCCTTCAAGCTGTCATTTATTCTCTGAAAACACTGTTATCAGAGATTATATACCTTATTGGATTTCAAGATGCTTCAAAGAGGCAACTTGAAAGATAACGGGTATAAAAAATTAACTTGATGCTGTATGATTATACAGTATAATTGTAGGCAACATTTCAGTATTAAAAATTATTCATCGGCAGTGAGAGAGCCCTTTCATTGCTTACGAGGGAGTAAAAATGGCTATTGATGAAAATAAACAAAAAGCACTAGCAGCGGCACTCGGCCAAATTGAAAAACAGTTTGGTAAAGGTTCCATCATGCGTTTGGGCGAAGACCGTTCAATGGACGTTGAAACTATCTCCACGGGTTCATTATCACTGGATATTGCATTAGGTGCTGGTGGTCTGCCGATGGGGCGTATTGTTGAAATCTATGGCCCGGAATCTTCGGGTAAGACAACGCTGACATTACAGGTTATTGCTGCGGCACAACGTGAAGGTAAAACCTGTGCGTTTATTGATGCTGAACACGCTCTTGATCCCATCTATGCTAAGAAGTTGGGTGTTGATATTGATAACTTGTTGTGTTCTCAACCCGATACGGGGGAACAGGCTCTTGAGATCTGTGATGCGTTGACTCGCTCCGGCGCTGTTGATGTCATTATCGTAGACTCCGTTGCCGCTTTAACGCCAAAAGCCGAAATAGAAGGAGAAATTGGTGATTCTCATATGGGGCTGGCCGCTCGAATGATGAGTCAGGCAATGCGTAAACTGGCCGGTAACTTGAAAAGTTCTAATACGTTGTTGATCTTTATCAACCAGATTCGTATGAAAATTGGTGTCATGTTTGGTAACCCTGAAACTACCACCGGTGGTAACGCGCTGAAATTCTATGCTTCTGTTCGTCTGGATATTCGCCGCATTGGTTCTGTGAAAAATGGTGAAGAGGTCGTTGGTAGCGAGACCCGTGTTAAGGTGGTAAAAAACAAAGTGGCAGCGCCATTTAAGCAAGCAGAATTCCAGATTATGTATGGTGAAGGCATTAACACTTATGGTGAATTAATCGATTTAGGTGTGAAGCATAAACTGGTGGAAAAAGCAGGCGCATGGTACAGCTATAATGGCGATAAAATTGGTCAAGGCAAAGCGAATGCTACCATCTATCTGAAAGAGCATCCTGAAGTTGCTACTGAGCTGGATAAAAAATTACGTGAAATGCTGTTGCACAATGCCGGCGAATTCAATAGTGCTGCTTCTGATTATGAAGACAATGAAAATGAAGAGATGAATAACGAAGAATTCTAATCTAATAATATCGGTAATCTCTATTCTTGTATTCAAAGCTGTAAAAGTTTTGTCATCAAACTAATACCGCGTTAATAATGACGCGGTTTCCTCTCTCAGAAAGCGAGTATTATCCATATTATGCGATCATGCTTTCAGAAAATATCCAGACGATTTACAATGCTGCCAGCGAATGGATGTATTTGGGATTTTATACCCTATGGATTTCAAGATGCTTCGCGACGGCAAGGCCAACAAAGAGGCAACTTGGAAAGATGACGGGTATACTTCTAATAGAAGAGCTTTTATCTTATCCCCACTTTGTTTATTCGTGAGTTGAAAATAGGTGATGGAATATCCCACCTAACCAATTCATAAATCTGTTTTTTCCAGCTTGATTTTGGGACAATTATGAGCAAAAGCACTGCTGAGATCCGTCAAGCGTTTCTCGACTTTTTTCATACTAAAGGGCATCAAGTCGTACCAAGTAGTTCTTTGGTGCCAAATAATGACCCAACACTGCTGTTTACCAACGCAGGGATGAACCAGTTTAAGGATGTCTTTCTTGGACAGGACAAAAGATCTTACTCCCGAGCAACAACTGCTCAGCGCTGTGTTCGTGCTGGTGGTAAACATAATGATTTAGAAAATGTAGGTTACACCGCACGTCATCATACTTTCTTTGAGATGCTAGGTAATTTTAGTTTTGGTGACTATTTCAAACATGATGCTATTAGTTATGCTTGGGAACTTCTGACTGGCAAAGATTGGTTTAATTTGCCTAAAGAAAAATTATGGGTGACTGTCTATCAGACAGATGATGAAGCCTATGATATTTGGAAGAACGACGTCGGAATACCAGCAGAAAGAATTATCCGCATTGGTGATAACAAAGGTGCACCTTATGCATCGGATAACTTCTGGCAAATGGGTGATACCGGTCCTTGTGGCCCTTGCACTGAAATTTTTTATGATCATGGTGAGCATATCTGGGGTGGGCCGCCAGGAAGCCCGGAGGAAGATGGTGACAGATATATTGAAATCTGGAATATCGTCTTTATGCAGTTCAATCGTCATGCCGATGGCACGATGGAGCCGTTGCCAAAACCATCCGTAGATACGGGGATGGGGCTGGAGCGTATCACTGCTGTATTGCAGCACGTCAATTCTAATTATGAGATTGATCTGTTCCGTGATTTGATTACAGTTGTTGCTAATGTCACTGGTGCTACAGATGATCTGAGTAATAAATCTCTGCGGGTTATTGCTGATCACATTCGTTCATGTGCATTTTTGATTTGTGATGGTGTTGTTCCTTCTAATGAAAACCGTGGTTATGTTCTGCGTCGTATTATCCGCCGAGCTATCCGTCACGGTAACATGTTGGGGGCTAAAGATACCTTCTTCTATAAACTGGTTGCGCCATTGCTAGAAGTGATGGGCGCGGCGGGAGAAGAGCTTAAACGCCAGCAAGCAGTTGTTGAGCAGATCTTGAAAACAGAAGAAGAGCAGTTTGCTCGTACGCTGGAACGTGGTCTTCAATTATTAGACGATGAACTCGCAAAACTGTCCGGTGATATTCTGGATGGCGAAACGGCTTTCCGTTTGTATGATACCTATGGTTTCCCTGTGGATTTAACCGCTGATGTTTGCCGTGAGCGTAATATTAGCGTTGATGAAGCGGGATTTGCAGTGGCAATGGAAAATCAGCGTCGTCGAGCCCGTGAATCAAGTGGTTTCGGTACCGATTATAATGAATTGATCAAAGTTGATGAACGCAGCGATTTCTCTGGTTACGATCATAACGAACAGCAGGCAACAGTGACTGCTATCTTCCGTGATGGTGAATCAGTCAATCAAATTCAGGCGGGCGAAGAAGCGATTGTTATACTGGATAAGACCGCTTTTTATGCTGAATCTGGTGGACAAGTTGGTGACTCGGGTATTCTGAGTAATACCAATTGTGCTTTTTGTGTTATTGATACACAAAAATATGGTCAGGCTATTGGTCATATTGGTAAGCTTGAGAAAGGTACCTTAAGTGTAAACCATAACATCAATGCGGTTATTGATATTGAACGTCGTGATGCAATTCGTTTGAATCACTCAGCAACCCATCTGTTACATGCTGCGTTACGTCAAATTTTGGGTGAGCACGTATCACAGAAAGGCTCTCTGGTTAACGATAAATACCTTCGCTTTGATTTTTCTCACTTTGAAGCGATGAAACCAGAACAGATCCGTCTGGTTGAGGATTTGGTTAATGCCGAAGTTCGTCAAAATTCACCTGTTGTTACTGAATTGATGGATCTGGAGACAGCAAAAGTCAAAGGTGCGATGGCACTGTTTGGTGAAAAATACGAAGAGCAAGTTCGTGTACTATCAATGGGGGATTTTTCCACTGAATTATGTGGAGGAACTCATGCAAATCGTACTGGTGATATTGGCTTGTTTCGTATTATTGCTGAATCTGGAACGGCTGCGGGTATCCGTAGGATCGAAGCAATTACAGGTAAAAAAGCGGTGGAATCTGTACATCAACAGGTTGATTTACTTCAAGATATTGCTCAATTAGTGAAAAGTGATATCCATAGCTTGAGTGAAAAAGTACGGATGACGCTGGATAGAGCCAAAGCGTTGGAAAAAGAGCTTCAACAGCTTAAAGATCAACAGGCTGCACAAGAGAGCTCTTCTTTAGCAAGTAAAGCGAAAGAAGTGAAGGGTGTGAAGTTGCTGGTCAGTCAGTTAAGCAATACAGAGCCTAAGATGTTGAGAACGATGGTTGATGATCTTAAAAATCAACTAGGTTCAGCAATTATTGTGCTTTCCACTATAAGTGATGATAAAGTCAGCTTAATTGTTGGTGTCACAAAGGATCTGACTGCTAAAATAAGAGCAGGTGAGTTAATTTCTTCTGTAGCTCAGCAAATCGGTGGTAAAGGCGGTGGTCGCTCTGATATGGCCCAAGCAGGTGGTTCTGATATTGAAGCGTTGCCTTCTGCTTTGGATAGCGTGGAAGAGTGGGTAGCATCGCGGCTATAAGCGGTATTACCTGAGTTTAGAGGGCACCATAGCGTTGTTTTTATGGTGCCTTGAAATCTTGTTGTGAAATTGTTAAAAGGTTGAGCGCATATTTATTTATTTTGGCTAAACTATATAGGTAGGAAATGCGCTTAAAATTGCTTATACTTTAAGCATATACCATTGTTTTACGTTTTCACGGTGTTTGATGGATAATAGCGGGGAAACCGAAAGACCCGACTCTTTTAAATTTTCAAGGAGCAAAGAATGCTTATTCTGACTCGTCGAGTTGGTGAAACGCTCATGATAGGCGATGAGGTAACAGTTACAGTACTAGGGGTTAAAGGTAACCAAGTTCGTATTGGTGTAAATGCTCCTAAAGAAGTTTCTGTTCACCGTGAAGAAATTTATCAGCGGATTCAGGCCGAAAAATCTCAGCCAACAACTTATTGACTCTAAGTTGGCGTCCTATCTCTGTCAGAACCGGGCGCCATTTTTGAGGGATCTCACCTCTGTTGGTATTTTTTGTCTTGCTAGTTTCTTAACTTCTTGTCTATTTTCCTCTCTTTTTTGTTTTTCTATCGTAAGAACAGAGTATTCCTATCATGTTATTGTGGCGAATAATGATTTGCATGCACTTTCTTTAATTGAAGGTGTAATAGTTTGCTGCTGACAAAGTACACTTTTTGGTGTCAAACTACACATCTTGTGTGTGAAGTGTTCAAACAAACACAGGTTTAGAAAAATTGTTTGACTTATAAGTCTGGGAAAGTAATATGTGCGCCACGCAGTGACGAGGAGCTTAAACAAAAGTTCTGAGTCGCGATTCGAAAGAAAGCGTACGGTGAGATGGCCGAGAGGCTGAAGGCGCTCCCCTGCTAAGGGAGTATGCGGTCAAAAGCTGCATCGAGGGTTCGAATCCCTCTCTCACCGCCATTTAAACCACGCATCCATAGCTCAGCTGGATAGAGTACTCGGCTACGAACCGAGCGGTCGGAGGTTCGAATCCTTCTGGATGCGCCATATTTAACCTTGAGATGAAGTCATCTGAGGTGCCATTTAGGTAATCGAAGCAACTACTGCCTTTTACCAGAGTGAAAAACTGAACACGCATCCATAGCTCAGCTGGATAGAGTACTCGGCTACGAACCGAGCGGTCGGAGGTTCGAATCCTTCTGGATGCGCCAATTTAACCTTGAGATGAAACCATCCGAGGTACCATTCAGGTAATCGAAGCAACTACTGCCTTTTACCAGAGTAAAAAACTGAACATGCATCCATAGCTCAGCTGGATAGAGTACTCGGCTACGAACCGAGCGGTCGGAGGTTCGAATCCTTCTGGATGCGCCATATCAAGCCCTGCTTAAACAGCAGGGCTTTTTCTTTTTTAGTGGTTTGTGTTGCCATAACCAACCCATTCCTCGTTCTCTGTATGACGCTGACATATTTTCGCTGCCATACCCAATGGATTTCAAGATGCATCGCGACGGCAAAGGAGCGAATCCCCAGGAGCATAGATAACTATGTGATCGGGGTGAGTGAGTGCAGCCAATAAAGAGGCAATTTGAAAGATGACGGGTATATATCTAATCAGCGACAATTTGGCTTGTTTAAGATAAAGTAACCCCTTATAAAAATTCTTCTAAAACACTACGGGAGGTCGAATTGATCCCGGACGTATCAAGGGCTTTATCATGGCTAGAGGCGCATCCGACAATTTTAAAGGGAATTCGTCGCGGTGTTGAACGTGAAACATTACGTATTACTTCAGATGGTAGTTTAGCCATAACAGAACATCCTAAAACACTTGGTGCAGCGCTTACGCATAAATGGATTACTACTGACTTTGCTGAGTCATTGTTGGAATTCATAACACCAGCTGGTGATGATATAAAATATACGATTTCTTTTCTTAGCGATATTCATCGTCACACGGCGCGTGTGCTGGACAAAGAAAAAATGTGGCCATTAAGTATGCCATGCTTTATTGATGCGGAAGAGAACATTACTCTGGCTCAATATGGTGCATCGAATGTTGGTCGCTATAAGACTTTATACCGCGAAGGGTTGAAAAATCGTTATGGCGCGTTGATGCAGACCATATCCGGGGTTCATTATAATTTTTCATTGCCAATTGAGTTTTGGCGTGCTTGGGTTGGTGTTGAAGATGCAGAGAGTGGTAAAGAACAGATCTCTAATGGCTATTTCCGTTTGATCCGTAACTATTATCGCTTTGGATGGGTGATCCCATACTTGTTTGGTGCTTCTCCGGCAATTTGTTCCTCGTTCTTACGTGGAAGAGAGACTTCTTTTCTTTTTGAACGGACAGAAGATGGAACTTGTTATCTGCCTTATGCGACTTCACTAAGAATGAGTAACTTGGGGTACACCAATAAATCACAGAGCGATCTGAATATTACGTTTAATAACTTACATACCTATATTGACGGGCTGAAAAAAGCGATTCACAAGCCATCTGACGAGTTTGCTAAATTGGGCACTAAGCAAGGTGATAAACATATTCAGCTCAATACCAACGTCTTACAAATTGAAAATGAGTTGTATGCGCCAATCCGACCTAAGCGTGTCACTAGAGGGAATGAATCGCCTTCTGACGCTTTGTTGCGTGGGGGAGTGGAATATATCGAAGTTCGTTCATTAGATATTAATCCATTTGCCGCGATTGGTGTCAATGAAACACAAATTCGTTTTCTTGACCTATTCTTAATATGGTGTGTGCTTGCCGAAGCGCCGGAAATGGGCAGTGATGAATTAGATTGTTGCCGTAAGAACTGGAATAGAGTGATCCTTGAAGGGCGTAAACCTGGGCAAATGATTGGTCTTGGTTGTGGAAGTGTGGAAGAGCCGTTAGCAAAAGTTGGCAAAAAGTTATTTAGTGACTTGAAACGGGTTGCTGCAATATTGGATAGTTGTTCTGGCACGCAGTATCAAAAGGTTTGCGAAGAATTAATTGCTACGTTTGATGATTCATCACTGACTTTATCAGCTCGCGTGCTGGAAAAAATGAAGAGTCAGGGCATTGGTGGCTTTGGACTGGAACTAGCAGATGAATACCATCAGCAACTGATCAGTGAAAAATATGAGGTTATTAGCGACGAACAGTTTGCTATAGAACGCAGGGCCTCTGTAGAGCGACAAGACGCGTTGGAACGTGAGGATACGATGAGTTTTGATGAGTATCTGAAACAACAGACAGGATGCTAGAAAAGAAAATGACCACAAGTAAAAGTGGCCAAAGAGGGTTTTCTAGAGAATAGGGATAATAGTGACGCGTGTTTCATTCTTTATGACCGGTGGCAGATGAAAAAGTTTCATTTGCTTGAAGAAAAATCTGAATTTTTTGTGGAGATGAAGAAATGCCTTTACTGGATAGTTTTACTGTTGACCATACTCGAATGAATGCGCCAGCCGTAAGAGTTGCTAAGACTATGAAAACGCCTCATGGCGACACCATCACAGTTTTCGACTTACGTTTCTGCATACCCAATAAACAGGTTATGCCTGAAAAGGGTATTCATACACTTGAACATTTGTTTGCTGGTTTTATGCGCAATCACCTCAATGGTGAGGGCGTTGAAATTATTGATATATCGCCAATGGGATGTCGAACAGGTTTTTATATGAGCTTGATTGGCGAACCGGCAGAAGTACGTGTTGCAGACGCATGGAAAGCGGCTATGGCTGATGTCTTGAAAGTGAAAGATCAGAGCCAGATCCCGGAACTAAATATTTATCAATGCGGTACTTATCACATGCATTCACTGACAGAGGCTCAGGATATTGCACATCATATTCTTGATTCAGACGTCCTCGTTAATAAGAATGATGAGTTAGCATTGCCAGAAGAAAAACTGACCGAATTGAAAGTGTAGTTCCATAGTAGTGATAATATTTCGGGTTCCTGAGATTATTAACAGGAATTTGCCGTTGGAGGTGCGCGCCTCCAACGGTGTCAATTTTCCGCAGCGATTTAAATGACTTGTGCTTTTTGATCAGAAAATAGGCTGATGGGAGTGACGCGAACTTGTTTAATGACATTATCGTTCACTGAAAGTACTTCAAAATTATATTTGCCGATTTGCACTTGTACATTAAGTGCGGGTATTTCTCCCAACTCTTCAAGCACCATACCATTAACCGTTCGTGGTCCATCAACAGGCAATGCCCAGTTGAAGGCTTTATTTAATTCGCGGATATTGGCTGTCCCGTCAACCAAAATAGTCCCATCGCTTTGTGGTGAAACTTCTTCTGCCAGAGAAGGAGACATTGATGTTGTAAAATCACCGACAATCTCTTCGAGGATATCTTCAACAGTGACCAGACCTTGAATATCACCATATTCATCAACGATGAGCCCGGCCTTCTCCTTATTACGTTGGAAATTCACTAACTGGATATTAAGTGGCGTGCTGACGGGGACATAGTAGATTTTATCTGCTGCTTTGATCAGGTTTCTTTTGGTGAACTCTTTTTTTTCTGTCATCAATCGGTAAGCTTCACGCACACGAAGCATACCAATGGCATCATCAAGTGAATCACGGTAAAGCACGATCCGGCCATGAGGAGAATGAGTTAATTGCCGAATGATGGATTTCCAGTCATCATTAATATCAATGCCAACAATTTCATTACGGGGAACCATAATGTCGCCGATTGTGACTTTTTCCAGATCTAAAATTGAAATCAGCATATCCTGATGTTGCTGTGATAGCTTGGCATTTGATTCATGCACAATAGTGCGAAGTTCATCTTTACTCATTGCGTGACTGGAGCCAGTAGGTTGTTTGATACCAAGGCAACGCATTAACAATAAAGTAATTTTATTTAGCACCCAGACTAACGGCAGCATGATTTTCTGTAACGGGCGGAGCAAAAAACTACTCGGAAAAGCGACTTTTTCAGGATAGAGGGCGGCTATCGTTTTTGGCATAACTTCAGAAAATATCAGCACAATAAAGGTCAGAATACCGGTTGCGATAGCAACTCCGGCATCGCCATAAAGACGCATACCAATAATAGTCGCGAGTGCTGAGGCAAGAATATTAACCAGATTGTTACCGATAAGAATCAGGCTGATGAGCTGCTCAGGATGACGAAGTAATGCTTCAACTCTGCGGGCAGAGTGATTCCCTTGCTTTGCCAGATGACGTAAGCGATAACGATTCATTGTCATCATACCTGTCTCGGAAGCGGAGAAATAAGCTGAGACAATGACCATGATGATTAAAATAATCAGTAATGTGCTTGTTGAGACATGCTCCAAAGCAGAATTCCTTCCAAGTATTGATTGAACATCATACTGCTAGTAAACCATGATTTCCTGTAATAATCGATTACCGAAATAGGCGAGTGTCAGGGTAAATGCGCCGATCAGATTAAACCAGATAACGCGTTTACCGCGCCATCCATCATGGTAGTGGCCCCATAGTAAAACAATGTAAACAAACCATGCGATAATAGACAAAATTGCTTTATGGATGTTTTCGCTACTGAAAATATTATCCATATAGAGGATGCCGGTGCAGAGCGTCAGCGTTAGCAATATTACGCCAAGCTGGGTGATATGAAACATTTTGCGTTCAATGAACATTAAGGGAGGCATATCTGGCGTAAAAGTGAGCTTTTTATTTTTAAGCTGATGATCCAACCACCCAAGCTGTAATGCATATAATGCAGCGATAAGTAAAGTTGCATAACCAAGAAGTGCCAACCCAATATGGATAGATAATTCAAAGCTGGTCTCCAGATGGGTGATAAATTCACCGGGCATAAGACTCGCTAAGACCAAATTTATCATGGAAAAACTGTAAACAATGGGTAGCAGGAACCAGGCACGGCCGTGAGAAGCAACAATTGTCATTATGATACAAGTCAGTAAACTGACAATAGAACCTAGGTTTAGAAGAGTGAGGTTTTGCCCGCTGCTGACGTGGAATATCTGGTGTTTAAGTGCAATCGCATGGCAAATTAAAGCGACAATCGCGGAAAGTAGTGCCAGCCTGCGGTATCCTTTCGGTTTCCGCAGCAAGCCGGGAATAATCAGTACCAGGCTGAATAAATAAGCGAATGAAGAAATTATAGAAAATACTGGCATAGCATTAGTCGTTTTAGCGATAGTCTTAGGTTGAATTAAAGCTTAAGTATACCGCCAGCAAGGATAGCCTCCAACCGTTGTTAATCATCGATGTGAATCTCTGTGCAGAGATCCCTTTCCATCGTGTTATAATTTGCGGAATACGCCTTACAGGTAGCCCATTTTTAAAAATTGAGCAGAGACAATGTTTGATAATTTAACCGACAGACTATCGCGCACATTGCGCAATATCAGTGGCCGTGGGCGACTGACCGAAGATAATATTAAAGAGACACTGCGTGAAGTTCGCATGGCTTTACTTGAAGCTGACGTCGCATTGCCTGTAGTGCGTGATTTTATTTCATGTGTTAAAGAGAGCGCGGTAGGCCACGAGGTTAATAAAAGCCTGACTCCCGGCCAAGAGTTTGTCAAAATTGTTCAGAATGAACTCGTTAAGGCGATGGGTGAAGTTAACAGTGAACTGAATCTTTCTACTCAGCCGCCTGCTGTCGTATTAATGGCAGGTCTACAAGGTGCAGGTAAAACGACCAGCGTTGCCAAGCTAGGCAGCTTTCTGAAAGGAAAACAGAAGAAAAAAGTTTTGGTGGTATCTGCTGACGTCTATCGTCCAGCGGCTATCAAACAGCTTGAAACCTTGGCGCAGGCAGTTGGTATTGATTTCTACCCTTCTGATGCTCAGGAAAAACCCGTTGATATCGTGACTCAAGCGGTACAGCACGCCAAATTGAAATTCTATGATGTGCTTTTGGTGGATACGGCGGGTCGTCTGCATGTTGACGAAGCTATGATGGATGAAATCAAGCAGGTTCATAAAGCCATCAATCCAGTAGAAACCCTATTTGTTGTTGATGCAATGACGGGGCAGGATGCGGCTAATACCGCGAAAGCTTTCAATGAAGCATTGCCACTGACGGGTGTCGTGTTAACGAAAGTCGATGGTGATGCCCGTGGCGGTGCTGCGCTATCCATCCGTCATATTACCGGTAAGCCGATTAAATTTCTGGGTGTTGGTGAAAAAACGGATGCACTGGAGCCATTCCATCCGGATCGTATTGCCTCTCGCATCCTTGGAATGGGTGATGTTCTCTCCCTGATTGAAGAGATTGAAAGTAAAGTCGATCGCACTCAGGCCGAAAAATTGGCTTCTAAATTAAAAAAAGGTGACGGCTTCGATTTAAATGATTTTCTAGATCAGCTAAAGCAGATGCGTAACATGGGGGGAATGGCCAGCATGTTAAGCAAAATGCCGGGGATGTCTCAAGTGCCAGATGCAGTGAAATCCCAGATGGATGATAAAATTCTGGTGAAAATGGAAGCGATTATCAATTCCATGACGCGTAAAGAGCGACAAAAACCAGAAATAATCAAAGGTTCTCGTAAACGTCGTATTGCCAGTGGTTCGGGCACTCAGGTTCAGGATGTTAACCGCTTGCTTAAACAATTCGATGAAATGCAGCGCATGATGAAAAAGATGAAAAAAGGCGGTCTGGCAAAAATGATGCGTGGTATGAAAGGCATGATGCCACCCGGATTTATGGGCCGTTAATCGATAAAGTCTCGAAGAATATCCACTTTGGATTGCTTTTTGCGCCAAAGTGAGTAAACTTTTCGGGCTTTTTATCTGACAACCGGACTTCGTTCCTCGATGAAGTCTGGTTGTTTTGTTAACTAATGAGGATGTTATGGTAACAATTCGTTTAGCTCGTGGCGGCGCCAAAAAGCGTCCGTTTTACCAAGTAGTCGTGACCGATAGCCGCAGCCCGCGTGATGGTCGCTTTATCGAGCGTGTTGGCTTCTTCAACCCTATTGCAACAGGGAAAGCAGAAGCATTACGTTTAGATCTGGACCGTATTGAACATTGGATTGGTCTGGGTGCAACTGTGTCTGATCGTGTTTCTACACTGATCAAAGACGCCAAAAAAGTAGCTTAATCTGTCGCGGTGGTAACTATGAGCAAGCAAACCTGTATTGAACTTCCTGTAAACCCAATTGTATTGGGAAAACTGGGTTCAACGTATGGTATTCGTGGTTGGCTCAGAGTTTTTTCTTCCACCGAACATGCCGAAGACATTTTTGCGTATCAACCGTGGTTTATTCAACGAGCGGGTCGGTGGCAACACATCGAACTGGAAGCCTGGAAACACCACAATCAGGATATGATCATCAAAATTAAAGGTATTGATGATCTGGATGCTGCGAATTCACTGACTAATTGCGAAATTATTGTAGATTCAGAACAACTGCCAGAGCTGGATACGGGTGATTACTACTGGAAAGACTTAATAGGCTGCCAGGTAATCAGCACCGCAGGTTATAACTTGGGGACTGTCAATGACATGATGGAAACCGGTTCTAACGACGTAATGGTAGTTAAAGCAAACCTGAAAGATGCATTCGGTGTCAAGGAACGGCTAATTCCGTTTCTTGATGGGCAGGTTATCAAGAAAGTCGATCTCGCTACTAAAACTATTGAAGTAGATTGGGATCCTGGTTTTTAAACTCCGGTTATAAGCGGTTGAAATGAGTGGGACGCGATAATGTGGATTGGGGTTATTAGCCTGTTTCCTGAAATGTTCCGCGCAATAACCGATTATGGGGTAACTGGCCGGGCAGTGAAAAATGGCCTGTTAAGTATTGAATGCTGGAATCCACGGGATTTTACCTATGACCGGCATCGTACCGTTGACGATCGGCCTTATGGCGGTGGTCCAGGCATGTTGATGATGGTTCAGCCTTTACGGGAAGCCATTCATGCAGCAAAAACTGCGGCAGGCGAAGGTGCAAAAGTGATTTATCTTTCACCTCAGGGGCGCAAACTCAACCAACAAGGGGTTTGTGAGCTGGCAACAAATGAAAAACTGATTTTGATTTGTGGCCGCTATGAAGGGATAGATGAGCGGGTGATCCAAACCGAGATTGACGAAGAGTGGTCTATCGGTGATTACGTGCTCAGCGGTGGTGAAATCCCTGCAATGACGATGATTGACTCAGTTTCTCGGTTCATTCCGGGCGTTCTGGGGCATCAGGCATCAGCGGAGGAGGACTCTTTTGCTGATGGATTGCTGGATTGTCCGCACTATACTCGCCCGGAGGTATTAGATGGTATGGAAGTTCCACCCGTATTGCTGTCTGGAAATCATGCTGAAATTAATCGCTGGCGGATGAAACAATCGCTTGGCCGGACCTGGCTTAGAAGACCTGAACTTCTGGAAAACCTAGCTCTGACTGACGAGCAAAGGATATTGCTAACAGAGTTCCAACGGGAACATCTAACTGAAGCAACTAATTAATCCAGACATATCCCCGAAGGGAATGTCTCTGATATATCAGTTTACCTAGGGTAAGAGAATTATTATGAGCAACATTATTAAACAACTAGAACAAGAGCAGATGAAGCAAGACGTACCTTCATTCCGTCCGGGTGATTCCGTGGAAGTTAAGGTATGGGTCGTAGAAGGTGCTAAGAAACGTCTGCAGGCATTCGAGGGCGTGGTTATCGCTATCCGTAACCGCGGTCTGCACTCTGCATTCACTGTTCGCAAAGTTTCTAACGGCGAAGGTGTTGAGCGTGTATTCCAGACTCACTCCCCAGTCGTAGACAGCATTAACGTTAAACGTCGTGGTGCTGTTCGTAGAGCTAAATTGTACTATCTGCGTGAGCGTTCTGGTAAAGCTGCTCGTATTAAAGAGCGTCTGAACAGTAAATAATACGCTTTCGTTACATCCGAAAGTTATCATTAAAGAGGTCAGCAATTGTGCTGGCCTCTTTTTTTACGCTCAATTTAAAACTGCGTTTTGTCAATTTAAACTGTATTTTGCGGGCGTGGTCATCAATTTGGTTTTGGCTCTGCTATATTTTTAATGACTGTAGTGAAGAATCAGGTTGAATGCGGGTGGGTTTTGGGAGGGTTTTTTATTACGCTCTTCAGGAACGAAATCAATGTTGCCTTTTATGAAGAAGGATATTTACTCATCGATAAATTATTCGGCAATACATTATTATCAGATCGTAATAATCTTAAAGACAATTATTTTGAGAGTCTTATACCCTATGGATTTCAAGATGCATCGCGGCGGCAAGGGAACGAATCCCCGGGAGCATAGATAACTATGTGACCGGGGTGAGTGAGTGCAGCCAACAAAGAAGCAACTTGAAAGATGACGGGTATAGAATAATTTCAGACGTGATTAACTGACTATAAGGATTTGCTTTGAAAACTTTTCAAATACATAACAAAAAAATGGCTTACCGAGATGAAGGTGAAGGTTTCCCGTTATTATTGGGACATAGCTATTTGTTTGATTCTACTATGTGGGCACCTCAGATCGAGGCGTTAAGTAAACAATACCGGGTGATTGCTCCTGATCTCTGGGGGCATGGAAACTCGGAAGAGTTACCGGAACAACATAGCACTTTGGCTGATTTAGCTCGGGATTACCTGGCGTTGATGGATCAACTTGGCATTGAAGAATTCGCTATCATTGGCTTATCTGCTGGTGGTATGTGGGGAATTGAGTTGGTCGATATGGCACCGGACAGAGTTAAAGCACTGGTTTTGATGGATACCTTTGTCGGATTAGAACCTGAAGTGACTTATACAAAATACGTTGCCATGTTGGATGCGATAGAGCAGGTTGGTGCAATTCCTCAATCTATTTTGCAACAGCAGATAGTGCCAGCCTTCTTTAGCCAGCAACCGGCTCAGCATTTGGTTGATGAATTAACTCAGCGTCTGGTCGCCATTCCTGCGGAAATATTGCGCAATAGTATTGTTCCGTTAGGTAGAATAATATTTGGGCGTGAAGATAGAACTCATTTGTTGGAAAAATTAGATATTCCGTCACTTGTTATTACTGGTGAACAAGATACGCCTCGCCCGCCTCTGGAGGGTTATTTGATGGCTGAAATATTGCACTGTGATCATATTATTATCCAGGATGCAGGGCATATTTCTACATTGGAGCAACCCTATAAAGTTAATCAGGAATTAATTGCTTTTTTACAGCAAGCTTTGTAACAATTACTTTAATCTGTGTAACAGGTATTTTAATAAAGAGGCCGGATTTTCCGGCCCTAGTGTATTAAATTTAAAAGAGTGATATAAATTTTTTCATCACAATATAATTTTCATAATATTTTATGGGCACTATTCAGTAACTTTATGTGAAATATAAAATAAGATTATTGATATTATCTATTTTTAGTAATGAAAATGAGGTAAATATATTTTTACCTGATGATTTTAAATGGGAAATAAAGGGTTAATAATCATAAAATATTGCCTAAAATATTTCTCTCTTGTGTTTTGATATTGATTTTATTTTAAGATAACCATTTATAATATTTTTCTATATGAAATAATTTTAATCTTATTAATTAGTTATAGAATAGATTTATCACTAAATTGACTCTTTTTTTATTTTTTGTAAACAATAATTTACAGTGTTTTGGATTTGTTTACACTTTTGGATTGTATTCTTTACGACGCGTGATATGTTATTGGTCAAATGCATAAAAACAAATGAGTACAGAATGATAATTTGAGGAGAAAATCGACATGTTCATGCAAAGAGATGCACTTAATAACGTTCACATCAGTGGTGAGCAAATTCTTATCACCCCAAAAGAATTAAAGCAACAATACCCACTGAGTGATGATGATCTGCATGTTATTGCAAATGCACGTAAAACAATTGCGGATATTATTCAGCGCCGTGATCCCCGTTTGCTGGTAGTGTGTGGTCCTTGCTCTATTCATGACGTGGATGCGGCGCTGGATTATGCTCACCGTTTGGCCGCTCTTTCTGCTGAATTGAGTGATAGCTTGTACATTGTCATGCGTGTCTATTTTGAAAAGCCTCGAACAACAGTGGGTTGGAAAGGTCTTATTAATGATCCATACATGGATGGTTCATTTGATGTGGAAGCTGGCCTGCATATTGCCCGCCGCTTACTACTTAGTTTAGTGAAAATGGGATTGCCTCTTGCAACAGAAGCTTTAGATCCGAATAGCCCACAATATTTGGGGGATTTATTCAGTTGGTCTGCAATTGGTGCGAGAACCACAGAATCCCAGACACACCGGGAAATGGCTTCAGGTTTATCTATGCCGGTTGGTTTCAAAAATGGGACTGACGGTAGCTTGAACACGGCAATTAATGCGATGTGTGCAGCCGCTATGCCACATCGTTTTGTGGGAATAAACCAGTCGGGGCAGGTGTGTTTATTACAAACGCAAGGAAACCCGAATGGACATATTATCTTGCGTGGTGGTAAGACCCCTAATTACAGTGTTCAACATGTAATGGAATGTGAACAGCAAATGATGCAGGCTGGATTATTGCCATCCTTGATGATTGATTGTAGTCATGGTAACTCTAATAAGGATTTTCGTCGCCAAAGTTTGGTTGTAGATTCTGTTGCGGATCAGATCATTTCAGGTAATCAATCTATTACTGGCATTATGTTGGAGAGCCATATTAATGAAGGTAACCAATCTTCTGAGCAACCGCGTAGTGAAATGAAATATGGTGTATCAGTCACTGACGCGTGTATTAGTTGGCAGACGACAGAAGCAGTTCTAAGAAAATTACATCAGCAAATTAGCATGCAATTGTCGCAAAGAATGGCAGTATTGAAAAAAGCGGGATAATAAATATGGCGGCTGAATTATCTCAATTGCGGGATAAGATTGATGAAGTGGATAAAGCTTTGCTGGGCTTGCTGGCAAAGCGTCTGGAATTGGTTGCAGAGATTGGTGAGGTAAAAAGTCAGAATGGGCTGTCAATTTATGCACCTGACAGAGAAATGGCGATGCTTGCTTCACGTCGGCAGGAGGCCGAAGAGTTTGGTGTTCCACCGGATTTAATTGAGGATATTCTGCGCCGCATTATGCGGGAGTCTTATACCAGTGAGAATAACAAAGGGTTTAAAACGCTTTGCCCTCAATTGGGGCCGATAGTCATTGTTGGTGGCTTGGGCAAAATGGGGAAACTATTTGGCCGTTTGTTAACTTTGTCTGGTTATGAAGTCAGAAATCTGGAACCACAAGATTGGCCTAACGCGGAACAAATTCTGGCGGGAGTGGGGATGGTGATTATCAGTGTACCTATTCATTTGACAGAAGAAGTTATTCGCCGTTTACCGCCATTACCTGACCATTGCATTTTGGTGGACTTAGCGTCCGTTAAACAGCAGCCATTACAGGCTATGCTTGATGTGCATAAAGGTCCAGTGTTGGGATTACATCCTATGTTTGGGCCGGATGTCGGTAGTTTGGTAAAACAAGTTGTTGTTTACTGTGACGGACGTCAAGAGGAAGCTTATCAATGGTTTTTAGAACAGTTGTTAATTTGGGGGGCTTGCTTGCATCAAATGAGCCCTGAACAGCATGATAAAAACATGAGCTTTATTCAGGCGTTGCGCCATTTCACGACATTTGCTTATGGGCAACATCTCGCACAGGAAGGGGCGGATTTACAACAACTGTTATCAATATCTTCACCTATTTACCGTTTGGAATTGATCATGGTCGGGCGCTTATTTGCGCAAGATCCCCAGCTCTACGCGGATATTATTATGTCATCACCAGAGAATATTGATCTTATACGCCGTTATCATCAAAGTTTTGGACAAGCGTTAGAGATATTGGAAAGCCAGGACAAACGGGCTTTTGTCAGCAGTTTTGAAGATGTTAGTGAATGGTTTGGTGATTATGCACCTCGTTTTATGAGGGAAAGCAGGGTATTGCTTCAACAAGCGAATGATAGTCGCCAATAATTAAAAATAACTGGATATGACAATATCCGGTTCTTTTTGTTGACTAATAACCCCGAAAGTAACTGAGTTATTATTTGGTTAAATTATTTATTTGCGGATTTTGTTACATCGATTATTTAACTGGTTTAGGGGGATTTATTCTCCGGTTGAAAACGTTATTAAAGACGGCTTCTTTTTGGAGATATATTTTCTGGTAAACGGATAAACCTATTCATATTTTCATTTGTCTTTTTTCGAGGTATGTAAGCATTGATAAAGTCAGTTTTTATTTCTTATTTATCGCTGATAGTTTTATGATCGGCAGTTTTTAAATTATTATTAAACGTCATGGTGTTAACTTATGGGTTTAATCGGCATACGATTTTAATCGTGTTTTAACCCCCCCTTTTAACAGTTGTTTTTCCCTCTTTTAATGCCCTTTTTTACTAAGTTTAACCATCATGGTATGTCGGTGTTTTACGCTCAATGAATATTAATCATATTCGTTTTAAGCATTAAAAAAACCGGTTTTTATTTCTTATTTTTTACTGATGGTTTTACGATGGGCAGTTTTTAAATTATTATTAAACGTCATGGTGTTAACTTCTGGGTTTAATCGGCATACGGTTTTAATTGTGTTTTAACCCCCTTTTTAACAGTTGTTTTTCCCTCTTTTAATGCCTTTTTTATTAAAGTTTAACCATCATGGTATGTTGGTGTTTTACGCTCAATGAATATTAATCATATTCGTTTTAAGCATTAACAAAATCGGTTTTTATTTCTTATTTTTTACTGATGGTTTTACGATGGGCAGTTTTTTAATTATTATTAAACGTCATGGTGTTAACTTCTGGGTTTAATCGGCATACGATTTTAATTGTGTTTTAACCCCCCCTTTTTTAACAGTTGTTTTTCCCTCTTTTAATGTCTTTTTTATTAAAGTTTAACCATCATGGTATGTTGGTGTTTTACGCTCAATGAATATTAATCATATTCGTTTTAAGCATTAACAAAACCGGTTTTTATTTCTTATTTTTTACTGATGGTTTTACGATCGGCAGTTTTTAAATTATTATTAAACGTCATGGTGTTAACTTCTGGGTTTAATCGGCATACGATTTTAATCGTGTTTTAACCCCCCCTTTTAACAGTTGTTTTTCCCTCTTTTAATGCCTTTTTTATTAAAGTTTAACCATCATGGTATGTTGGTATTTTACGCTCAATGAATATTAATCATATTCGTTTTAAGCATTAACAAAACCGGTTTTTATTTCTTATTTCTTATTTCTTATTTTTTACTGATGGTTTTACGATCGGCAGTTTTTAAATTATTATTAAACGTCATGGTGTTAACTTCTGGGTTTAATCGGCATACGGTTTTAATCGTGTTTTAACCCCCTTTTAACAGTTGTTTTTCCCTCTTTTAATGCCCTTTTTTATTAAGTTTAACCATCATGGTATGTCGGTGTTTTACGCTCAATGAATATTAATCATATTCGTTTTAAGCATTAACAAAATCGGTTTTTATTTCTTATTTTTTACTGATGGTTTTACGATCGGCAGTTTTTAAATTATTATTAAACGTCATGGTGTTAACTTCTGGATTTAATCGGTATACGGGTTTAACCATGTTTTACCCTTTTTTATTGCGTTATTTTTATAACTTGCTTCGTAAAATAATTGGGATATAGCATCGCTGATGAATAAATTAAATATGGCGGGAATAGGCTTTATTTAGATGCCCCTTACTTTTTAAAAATTTGGCATTAATGGATATCTGTTTTTTTAACACTTTTTTGATTAATAACCGAGTTAATCACCGATAAAAAGGCGCTTGCGAACGCCCCAAAAAGCGAATGCAAGCAAAAAAGGAAAGTAAATAAGATTAAAACTTGTGAGGTTATTCTCATTCTGAGGTTTTTTATTTTTTAATTAAAAATTCATTTAATGAATGACCTTCATTGAGTAGTTTTTGTAAACCTGATGGTTTTTTTCCGTTTCCTGACCAGTATTTAACTTCTCCATTCTCGTTAAACTGATACTTAGGTTTTCTCGTCTTTCCTTTTCCTGCATTTGATTTTTTAGGTTTAAAATCAGAGAGGGTAATAGGTATGTTAATGGTTTTAAGATTAAGGCCGGTTTCTTCAATCAGCCTTAATATTTCTAAACGTTTTTGTTCTTTTTGTTCCGCTTCTAAACTCATTAATCTGAAGGTTTCTTTGCTGTCTTGAACGACTATCTCTAATGCTTTGTAAACATCTTCTAACCATTCAACATCTTTTGTTTGAGCAAATCTTCTTAACACGGACATTCTTGATAAATGTTTTGATACAATCTCATATTCTTGTTCTATGGTTAATGTTGTCATTTTGTCACCTTGTTAATAAGTTTAAAACTTGTCTTTTCTGATGTTTTCTCTTCCGGTGTCAGTATAACACCGGATTTTTTACTTGCTTTAAAAAAACTTTAATCATTTCTGTTTTACCTTTAATGATTAAAGTTTTTGCCTTCTTTTTCACGATATGCTTGCCGTTTTTTCCCAGGTTTTAAAACCGTGGTGATAGATAAAACGTGGTTTTTATTAACACCGGTTTTATCACATTCAGATAAAACGTATTTATCCTACGTGAATAAGTGGGAGTTTTTTAATTCCTTATTTTTAGATGGCACGAAAAACGATAACCTATATTATTTAGCCTGAGAAAGTCGGGGTTTACGAAATAAATAAAAAGCCTTTAAACCGAAGGTTAAAGGCAGTAAAAGTTTTCTCATTGATAATCAAAATATTAAAAGCCAATAATCTGAACCGGATATTTTAATACCCGGTTCTTTTTAATCAGGAGGGGTTAACCGGTACCACGCTTTCTGTAGGGTAACATCCCAATACCTTTAATGAATGAGTGATTTTCGCCAATGCTTTCAGAACGTGTTGCATATTAATTGAACGAATATTAGCTTGGACATCAATATAAAACATCTCTTCCCACGGATTTCCGTTGATCGGGCGGGATTCCAGTTTACTCATAATAATATTATGTTTTTTCAGCACCATTAGCGCATCTACCAGTGCTCCTGCCTGCTGTCCGGTTGCCATAATAAATGTCGTTTTGGCCGGTACTTGTTCTGCAACTTCGATAGGCTGACGGGCAACAATAATAAAACGAGTAATATTATGTGATTGATTTGCGAGATTCTGTTCCAGAACCTGTAACTGATAAAGTGCACCGCCCGCTTCACTCCCTAACGCTGCAATTTCTGGTGAATTCTGTTCGGCGACTTTTTGCATCGCTGCGGCAGTGCTTTCGCAATATTTAATTTTCCAATGCGGGAATTGATTAATATATTGGCTACATTGTTGGAATGGTTGAGGGTGACTGTAAACCGTTTTGATCTCCGATAGCGTTGTGTCTGTTGCAACGAGTAGGCAATGGTTAATAGGAATGGTTATTTCTCCCACAATTGACAAATTGGTATGTTGCAATAAGTCATAAACATCATTGATGGAACCCGAGCTGGTATTTTCAATGGGTAACATTCCGTAATCCGCTTGGCCTGTTTCAACCAAGGAGAAGATATCCTGGAACTTATGGCAGCTACATTCAATTAATTGATTGAAATGGCGGGCGGCATATTGGCGGGCTGCGATATGAGAGTAGGAACCTCTAGGACCGAGGAATGCAATACGTGCTGAATCTTGGGGTGTTTGATTTAGGTGTTGCTGCAATAATGCTTGTTGAGTGAGGACGGAATCTTCAATGATCATCTGAAAGAGACGAGAAATATAAAAGCCATCAAGCCCGTAGCTTTTTCCTTTTTTAATCAGAACATCTAGTAGTTCTCGTTCGCGATCCTTGTCTCTGATAGGGCGATTATCCTGTAACTTAGTTTGGGCAATATCAAAAGCTAATTGGCGACGCTCTGCTAATAAAATCAGTAACTTTAAATCAAGTTCGCTGACTTTTTCCCGTATTTTCAGCAAATTATTTTGATCCATAAATGGGTTCCTTACATTCTGATAATAATTAGGTTTGCAATGGACAGAAAAAAGCCTCCCGATGGGGAGGCGCTGTATTCATCATATTCTCATATTCATAGTTTGTGTGACTGCTCTTTGCTCAATCGGGCGAAGCTTCCCATGTTATCGGCAGCCGTCCGCACTGGATAAGGGTTTACGGTGGTTTTTGTTAATTAACCTTATGTTGTTGTTTCTGTCAACAAAAAACGCGTCCAAGTTGGACGCGTTAGAGGCAAGTCATTGTTATTTTATTGTGATATTTCTGGTTCTGTTTCTAGTGGTGTTTCTAGATTAAGGTTTGATTCTTTAACACTGTTGTCAGTACGGCGTGCTTCTCCCTTATGCTGTACTTTATTCAATTGGCGCTCCAGTTTTGTTAATAATTCATTGATAGCAATATACATATCTTCATGCTTTGCACCGGCAACTAACATACCATTTGGTGTACTTATGGTTGCATCAGCCCTAAAAATTTGAGGCCCTTTTGATAGAATAATATGAGGATTTATTAGATTTACTCGCCATTTATTTAGTTTGTTTAACCGTTTTTCGACGTGGTTGCGAATTGCCGGGGTAATCTCCATTTGTTTGCTGGTAATATTCACTATCATATAGTTACCTCTCATTATTGATTATCCACCTTCAATAATTTCAGCATACATTTCTTTTTCATGAAAAAGGTGATCTAAATCACTATTTGATCAGGTATGAGACAACTAGTTGAAGTAATTGTGATTAGTGGTAAAAATACGGAGAATATCTATTGCAGGATTGAAGCTAATGAGACACTATTGACAAGTTGAGTCTTTTATTCATCCTAATTGATAAGCGGTCTTTTTGGGATTTGATAAGTAAAAATAAAACAGCGGCACCAACCGCTGTTTTATTGTCTGCTTTTTTATACCGGATTAGCAGCAATGAGTTTTGCTACTTTATCTGCCTGAGCGATTAAACCTAAATGTGTATAAGCGCTTTTCATGTAAGGCAGCGCTTCGAGAGTTGACTGTGTATCAGGGTAATCACGTAACATTTGTTCAATTCGATTTACCACCGCGACATAGGCACCACGTTTGTTATAATATTCCACAACAGAAAGTTCATATTTTGCCAGGCGCTCTTTGATAAACATTAAACGCTTAATAGCATCGGCAGTATACAGGCTGTTAGGATGATAGCGTACTAATTGACTAAAATCCTTGAATGCTACCCTGGCGTGTTCAGGATCACGATCTGAGTGGTCAATGCCGAAGAAACTTTGCAATGGACTGTTATCCAATGCTTGTGAAGTTAATCCACGCATATACAGAACATAATCGATGTTGGGGTGAGTTGGATTCAGGCGTATGAAACGGTCAATAGAAGCGAGAGCCATTGGCAGGTCAGAGGATTTATAATAAGCATAAATCAGATCGAGTTGTACTTGCTGCGAATAGGGGCCAAATGGATAGCGATTATCGAGGGTTTCCAATTGCTTGATCGCATCGGGATAGCTACCTTTTTGCAGCTTTTCCTGACCCTTAGAGTAAATTTCCGCAGGTGGGCTGTCGGGGACAGCATTCTTATTACCAGCGCACCCGGAAAGTGCCAGGCTCAATGTGGCTGCCGCCACCAGATATTTTATGCGTATCATCACGTGTTGATTATCCTCTGAGTGTTTTTCTGGGAGACTATCCATGAAGCTCCCGGCAAAAGATCGAGTTACAATAGCACACTATATTAAATTAAACGGCTCTGCCGTCAAAACTCAACGTAAGTGTAGAAACAATATATGGCACAACAAATACGACTTAATACAACAGTCGCCGAATCTCAGCTCGGTCAACGTTTAGATCAGGCTTTGGCTGAATTGTTCCCTGATTATTCAAGATCACGCATAAAAGATTGGATCTTGGATGACAGAGTTCAGGTTAATGGCAAATTAATCAATAAGCCAAAAGAAAAAGTGTTGGGAGGTGAAGAAATTGCCATTGATGCCATCATTGAAGAAGATGCGCGTTGGGAACCTCAGAATATTGCGTTAAATATTGTCTATGAAGATGATGACATTCTAGTCATAAATAAATCGCGTGATTTGGTTGTCCATCCGGGAGCAGGAAACCCAGATGGTACGGTATTGAATGCACTGTTATATCATTATCCTGAAATCGCCGATGTCCCTCGGGCAGGCATTGTTCACCGTCTTGATAAAGATACGACAGGGCTGATGGTTATTGCTAAAACGGTTCCCGCTCAAACGCGTTTAGTCGAATCACTCCAACTACGCGAAATTACCCGTGAATATGAAGCGGTGGCGACAGGTCGTATGACAGCGGGTGGAATGGTTGAAGAGCCAATTTCTCGTCATCCAACAAAACGAACACATATGGCAGTGCATCCAATGGGCAAACCGGCTATTACCCATTATCGGGTAATGGAACATTTTAGGGCACATACTCGTCTGCGGCTGAGACTGGAAACCGGTAGAACGCACCAGATACGTGTTCACATGGCCCATATTAGTCACCCGTTGGTGGGCGATCCTTTATATGGTGGTCGTCCTCGTCCTTTGAAAGGGGCTTCTGATGAGTTTCGCGAGGTAATGCGTAACTTTGATCGTCAGGCATTGCACGCCACGATGCTGCGTCTTTATCATCCGATAACCGGCATTGAAATGGAATGGCATGCGGAATTACCTGACGATATGGTGATGCTGATTAAGGCATTAAAAGCAGATGCAGAAGCATTTAAAGACGAAATGGATTGGTAAATGACTTCGCTTATTTTTCCAAACTGGCCACAACCGACGACAATAAAAGCCTGTAGTTCTACCCGCTTAGGGGGAATAAGTTTATCACCTTACGATAGCCTGAATCTGGGTAAGCATGTGGGTGATAAACCGGATGTTGTTGAACAAAACAGGCATATTCTAGCGAAAATGGCGGAACTGCCTCAGCAACCCGTCTGGCTAGAACAAGTTCATGGTACGCGTGTTGTGAGACTCAATGGTCAGCCACTGGAAGATAATAGAGCTGATGCTGTTTATACCCATATTCCTGGGCAGGTTTGTGCTGTGATGACAGCAGATTGCCTGCCTGTACTATTTTGCAGTTCGGCTGGTGATGAGGTTGCGGCTGCCCATGCGGGGTGGCGAGGTTTATGCGCCGGCGTACTGGAAAACACGATTGCTCAATTTAACGCTAAACCTCATCAGATCCAAGCTTGGTTAGGGCCGGCAATTGGTGCGGAAAAATTTGAAGTGGGCAATGAAGTTTTGCACGCGTTCACTATCCAGCATGCTGATTTGAGTCGAGCTTTTATACCTTTTGGCGAAAAGTATTTAGCGGATATCTATTTGTTGGCAAAGTTAAAATTGCAATCTGTTGGTGTGAAAGCGATTTTTGGCGGGGATGAATGTACTGTCAGTAATAAAGAGAAATTTTTCTCTTATCGTCGTGATGGGATCACCGGACGTATGGCAACTTTAATCTGGCTGATATAACCTATCCCGTAGGGCGATCCGTTGGCGCATGAGAGAATATCTCACAATTTGCTTTTCAGAATAACCTTGAATATTTGAGGAATGGCCTCATTTAATCTCCAGTAGCAAAATTCTGAATAGTATTGGAGGTGTTATGCGTCTGGATCGTCTTACTAATAAATTCCAGCTTGCTCTCGCTGACGCCCAGTCCTTTGCACTTGGGCATGATAATCAGTTCATCGAACCAATTCACTTAATGAGTTCACTGTTAAAACAAGAGGGTGGCTCTATTCGCCCATTATTAACGTCAATTGGAATCGATGCGGGCCGTTTCAGCAATCAGCTTGAGCTGGCTTTAGAACGCTTGCCGCGGGTACAGGGTATTGGTGGTGATGTACAACCATCCAATGACTTAGTTCGTCATTTAAATCTGTGTGACAAACTGGCACAAAAAGCCGGGGATAATTTTATCTCCTCTGAATTATTTGTTCTGGCAGCATTGGAAGAACGTGGCACATTAAGTGACATATTGAAAGCTGTTGGCGCAACAAAAGAAAAAATCACTAAGGCAATAGAACAAATGCGTGGTGGTGAAAAAGTTGATGATCAGGGAGCGGAAGATCAACGCCAAGCCCTGAAAAAATACACTATTGATCTCACTGAACGTGCTGAACAAGGCAAACTTGATCCGGTGATTGGCCGTGATGAAGAAATTCGCCGCACCATTCAGGTATTACAACGCCGTACCAAAAATAACCCGGTTTTAATTGGTGAACCCGGGGTTGGTAAAACTGCCATTGTGGAAGGGCTTGCTCAACGAATCATTAATGGTGAAGTTCCTGAGGGGTTGAAAAATAAGCGAGTCCTTTCCTTGGATATGGGCGCGCTGTTAGCAGGGGCTAAATATCGTGGTGAATTCGAAGAGCGTTTGAAAGGTGTGTTGAATGACCTTGCTAAACAGGAAGGCAATGTCATTCTGTTTATTGACGAATTGCATACTATGGTTGGTGCCGGTAAGGCTGATGGGGCAATGGATGCTGGTAACATGTTAAAACCCGCCTTGGCCCGTGGTGAACTTCACTGTGTTGGTGCAACAACACTGGATGAATATCGTCAATATATTGAAAAAGATGCAGCGCTGGAACGCCGTTTCCAAAAAGTCTATGTTGCAGAACCTTCCGTAGAGGACACTATCGCTATTTTGCGCGGTCTGAAAGAGCGTTATGAGTTACATCATCATGTACAAATTACCGACCCTGCAATTGTCGCGGCAGCAACATTATCTCATCGTTATATCTCGGACCGTATGTTGCCGGATAAAGCTATCGACTTGATCGATGAAGCGGGTGCCAGTTTACGTATGCAAATGGATTCAAAACCGGAAGCGCTGGACCGTTTGGAACGCCGGGTTATCCAATTGAAGTTGGAACAGCAGGCGCTGAAAAAAGAGTCTGATGATGCCAGTAAAAAACGGCTTGAAATGCTTAATGAAGAGCTGCTCGTAAAAGAACGCGAATACTCTGAACTAGAAGAAGAGTGGAAAGCTGAAAAAGCAGCACTTACGGGTACTCAGCACATAAAAGCGGAATTGGAAAATGCCCGTATCAGTTTAGAACAGGCACGCCGCAGTGGTGATTTAGCGAAGATGTCTGAAATTCAGTATGGAAAAATACCTGGATTGGAAAAACAACTTGCCGCAGCCACACAAGCTGAAAGTAAGCATATGAAACTGCTTCGTAACAAAGTTACCGATGCGGAAATTGCAGACATTCTTGCTCGTTGGACGGGTATTCCTGTTGCCAGAATGCTTGAGAGTGAAAAAGATAAACTGTTGCGCATGGAGCAAGAGCTGCATAAACGTGTCATTGGTCAGGATGAGGCAGTCAATGCAATATCTAATGCGATTCGCCGTAGCCGTGCTGGATTGGCTGATCCAAACCGGCCGATTGGCTCATTCCTGTTCCTTGGTCCAACCGGTGTTGGTAAAACTGAGTTGTGTAAGGCGTTAGCGAATTTCCTGTTTGACAGCGATGATGCAATGGTGCGTATCGATATGTCTGAATTTATGGAAAAACATGCCGTATCACGGTTGGTAGGAGCACCGCCGGGATATGTTGGTTATGAAGAAGGTGGTTATCTAACAGAAGCGGTTCGTCGTCGACCTTATTCCGTTATTTTGCTTGATGAAGTGGAAAAAGCGCACTCGGATGTATTCAATATCTTATTACAGGTGCTGGATGATGGTCGATTGACTGATGGGCAAGGTCGTACTGTCGATTTCCGTAACACGGTTGTCATCATGACTTCTAATCTCGGGTCGGACATGATCCAAGAGCGTTTTGGTAGTCTAAATTATGATGAAATGAAAGATATAGTGATGGGAATTGTTAGCCATAATTTCAGACCTGAATTTATTAACCGTATTGATGAAGCTGTTGTATTCCATCCATTAGGGCGTCGGCATTTGTCAGCGATTGCAGATATCCAATTGCAACGTTTATACAAGCGACTGGAAGAACGTGGTTATCAGGTTACGATTACTCAGCAAGCGTTGGAAATATTGGCAGAAGCCGGGTTCGATCCTGTTTACGGAGCACGGCCATTGAAGCGAGCTATCCAGCAGGAAATCGAAAACCCACTAGCTCAAAAGATACTTTCCGGCCAACTATTGCCAGGAAAACCAGTTACTCTGGATGTGGAAAATAGCCATATCGTAGCAAAGCAATAACGTTATATTTAACGAGAGATAAGGGGCAGGAAACTGCCTCTTTTTTTATCATATTGCGCATTAAATCGCAATCTAGCCTTGTTTTTGCTTAATTGATGTTCGAATGGATTCTTTTTGTAATTAAATGCTTGCCAGCGTCAAAGAACGCCCTATAATGCGCCACCACTGACCGACACAACGCTGATAAACATTGTGAGGTCGGGCAGAGAAAGCGATAATCAGTGCTTGACTCTGCGGGCGAACAGCGTAGTATACGCAGCCCGGCTGAACGAGAATATTATTTT
The DNA here is from genome assembly GCF_003343245.1 of Photorhabdus laumondii subsp. laumondii. NCBI lineage: Bacteria > Pseudomonadati > Pseudomonadota > Gammaproteobacteria > Enterobacterales > Morganellaceae > Photorhabdus > Photorhabdus laumondii. The sequence continues at coordinate 1,472,628 of NZ_CP024901.1, forward strand.
TTATGTCAGCCTGCTCTTTAACAATTAATCAGACAATCTGTGTGGGCACTCACAAGACCGTATCACAAAAAAATACGTTTTAAAGTCTTGAAGAGTGAACAACAGTTAATTCATTACGAAATAATTAGTCAGAATTCTTTGAGCATCAAACTTTAAATTGAAGAGTTTGATCATGGCTCAGATTGAACGCTGGCGGCAGGCCTAACACATGCAAGTCGAGCGGTAACAGGAAAGCGCTTGCGCTTTTGCTGACGAGCGGCGGACGGGTGAGTAATGTCTGGGGATCTGCCCGAGGGCGGGGGATAACCACTGGAAACGGTGGCTAATACCGCATAATGTCGCGAGACCAAAGTGGGGGACCTGAAAGGGCCTCACGCCGTCGGATGAACCCAGATGGGATTAGCTGGTAGGTAGGGTAATGGCCTACCTAGGCGACGATCTCTAGCTGGTCTGAGAGGATGACCAGCCACACTGGGACTGAGACACGGCCCAGACTCCTACGGGAGGCAGCAGTGGGGAATATTGCACAATGGGCGCAAGCCTGATGCAGCCATGCCGCGTGTATGAAGAAGGCCTTCGGGTTGTAAAGTACTTTCAGCGGGGAGGAAGGGTTTAGCCTGAAGAGGGCTGGACTTTGACGTTACCCGCAGAAGAAGCACCGGCTAACTCCGTGCCAGCAGCCGCGGTAATACGGAGGGTGCAAGCGTTAATCGGAATGACTGGGCGTAAAGCGCACGCAGGCGGTCAATTAAGTTAGATGTGAAATCCCCGGGCTCAACCTGGGAATGGCATCTAAGACTGGTTGACTGGAGTCTCGTAGAGGGGGGTAGAATTCCATGTGTAGCGGTGAAATGCGTAGAGATGTGGAGGAATACCGGTGGCGAAGGCGGCCCCCTGGACGAAGACTGACGCTCAGGTGCGAAAGCGTGGGGAGCAAACAGGATTAGATACCCTGGTAGTCCACGCTGTAAACGATGTCGATTTGGAGGTTGCGGTCTTGAACGGTGGCTTCCGAAGCTAACGCGTTAAATCGACCGCCTGGGGAGTACGGCCGCAAGGTTAAAACTCAAATGAATTGACGGGGGCCCGCACAAGCGGTGGAGCATGTGGTTTAATTCGATGCAACGCGAAGAACCTTACCTACTCTTGACATCCTCAGAATTTGCTGGAGACAGCGAAGTGCCTTAGGGAACTGAGAGACAGGTGCTGCATGGCTGTCGTCAGCTCGTGTTGTGAAATGTTGGGTTAAGTCCCGCAACGAGCGCAACCCTTATCCTTTGTTGCCAGCACGTGAAGGTGGGAACTCAAAGGAGACTGCCGGTGATAAACCGGAGGAAGGTGGGGATGACGTCAAGTCATCATGGCCCTTACGAGTAGGGCTACACACGTGCTACAATGGCGGATACAAAGTGAAGCGACCTCGCGAGAGCAAGCGGAACACACAAAGTCTGTCGTAGTCCGGATTGGAGTCTGCAACTCGACTCCATGAAGTCGGAATCGCTAGTAATCGTAGATCAGCATGCTACGGTGAATACGTTCCCGGGCCTTGTACACACCGCCCGTCACACCATGGGAGTGGGTTGCAAAAGAAGTCGGTAGCTTAACCGAAAGGGGGGCGCTGACCACTTTGTGGCTCATGACTGGGGTGAAGTCGTAACAAGGTAACCGTAGGGGAACCTGCGGTTGGATCACCTCCTTACCTGAGAGAGGTTGAGTGCAGTGCTCACACAGATTGTCTGATGAAAGAAGAGAAAACGTTATCGCGATAGGCTTGTAGCTCAGGTGGTTAGAGCGCACCCCTGATAAGGGTGAGGTCGGTGGTTCAAGTCCACTCAGGCCTACCAACTCTACTTATCCCTGGGTCTTCCAGACGCTGCGTGACTCATGTGCTCGCGCACACTGCGTTACTCGCGTTGAAATCCCCGGAGGTTAAGCGAGTTGACTGAACAGGCGATGACGGTCTATTTCTGTATGGGGCTATAGCTCAGCTGGGAGAGCGCCTGCCTTGCACGCAGGAGGTCAGCGGTTCGATCCCGCTTAGCTCCACCATATTCAACCTAATTCAGAGTATATTGGCGACAGTATGCTGCGAATTATTTTGCTCTTTAACAATCTGGAACAAGCTGAAAAATTGAAATACTCAATAATACCCCCGAGGTATTGTTGAGGTGTCTCTCAAGCTGAACAGTCCGAGACAGTTTCGGGTTGTGAGGTTAAGCGACTAAGCGTACACGGTGGATGCCTAGGCAGTCAGAGGCGATGAAGGACGTGCTAATCTGCGAAAAGCGTCGGTGAGCTGATATGAAGCGACAGAGCCGGCGATGTCCGAATGGGGAAACCCAGTGCAATGCGTTGCACTATCATTAACTGAATTCATAGGTTAATGAGGCGAACCGGGGGAACTGAAACATCTCAGTACCCCGAGGAAAAGAAATCAACCGAGATTCCCCCAGTAGCGGCGAGCGAACGGGGAGGAGCCCAGAACCTGCATCAGCGATAGCATCAGAGGAACGGTCTGGAAAGGCCGGCGAGAGAGGGTGACAGCCCCGTACTCGAAGATGGTATGGCTGTGAGTTCGATGAGTAAGGCGGGACACGAGAAATCCTGTCTGAAGATGGGGGGACCATCCTCCAAGGCTAAATACTCCTGACTGACCGATAGTGAACCAGTACCGTGAGGGAAAGGCGAAAAGAACCCCGGCGAGGGGAGTGAAAGAGAACCTGAAACCGTGTACGTACAAGCAGTGGGAGCCGTGATTAATCAGGGTGACTGCGTACCTTTTGTATAATGGGTCAGCGACTTATATTCTGTAGCAAGGTTAACCGGATAGGGGAGCCGCAGGGAAACCGAGTCTTAACTGGGCGAAAGAGTTGCAGGGTATAGACCCGAAACCCGGTGAGCTAGCCATGGGCAGGTTGAAGGTTGGGTAACACTAACTGGAGGACCGAACCGACTAATGTTGAAAAATTAGCGGATGACCTGTGGCTGGGGGTGAAAGGCCAATCAAACCGGGAGATAGCTGGTTCTCCCCGAAAGCTATTTAGGTAGCGCCTCGTGAATTCATCTTCGGGGGTAGAGCACTGTTTCGGCTAGGGGGCCATCCCGGCTTACCAACCCGATGCAAACTGCGAATACCGAAGAATGGTATCACGGGAGACACACGGCGGGTGCTAACGTCCGTCGTGAAGAGGGAAACAACCCAGACCGCCAGCTAAGGTCCCGAAGTCATGGTTAAGTGGGAAACGATGTGGGAAGGCCCAGACAGCCAGGATGTTGGCTTAGAAGCAGCCATCATTGAAAGAAAGCGTAATAGCTCACTGGTCGAGTCGGCCTGCGCGGAAGATGTAACGGGGCTAAACCATGCACCGAAGCTGCGGCAGTGACACGCAAGTGTTATTGGGTAGGGGAGCGTTCTGTAAGCCGGAGAAGGTGGCGCTGTGAGGCCTGCTGGAGGTATCAGAAGTGCGAATGCTGACATAAGTAACGATAAAGCGGGTGAAAAACCCGCTCGCCGGAAGACCAAGGGTTCCTGTCCAACGTTAATCGGGGCAGGGTGAGTCGACCCCTAAGGTGAGGCCGAGAGGCGTAGCTGATGGGAAACAGGTTAATATTCCTGTACTGAATGTGACTGCGAAGGGGGGACGGAGAAGGCTAGGCCATCCGGGCGACGGTTGTCCCGGTTTAAGCGTGTAGGTGGGAGGAGCAGGCAAATCCGCTCTTCTGTGAACACTGAGGCGTGATGACGAGCTGCTACGGCGGTGAAGTGGTTGATGCCCGGCTTCCAGGAAAAGCCTCTAAGCACCAGGTCATATTGAATCGTACCCCAAACCGACACAGGTGGTCAGGTAGAGAATACTCAGGCGCTTGAGAGAACTCGGGTGAAGGAACTAGGCAAAATGGTGCCGTAACTTCGGGAGAAGGCACGCTGGCGGTAGGTGAAGGAGTTTGCCTCCGGAGCTGAAGCCAGTCGCAGAGACCAGCTGGCTGCAACTGTTTATTAAAAACACAGCACTGTGCAAACACGTAAGTGGACGTATACGGTGTGACGCCTGCCCGGTGCTGGAAGGTTAATTGATGGGGTTAGCCGCAAGGCGAGGCTCTTGACAGAAGCCCCAGTAAACGGCGGCCGTAACTATAACGGTCCTAAGGTAGCGAAATTCCTTGTCGGGTAAGTTCCGACCTGCACGAATGGCGTAATGATGGCCAGGCTGTCTCCACCCGAGACTCAGTGAAATTGAACTCGCTGTGAAGATGCAGTGTCCCCGCGGCAAGACGGAAAGACCCCGTGAACCTTTACTATAGCTTGACACTGAACATGGAGCCTTGATGTGTAGGATAGGTGGGAGGCTGAGAAGTGCGGACGCCAGTCTGCATGGAGCCATCCTTGAAATACCACCCTTGAATGTTCGATGTTCTCACCTGGGCCCGTAAACCGGGCCGGGGACAGTGTCTGGCGGGTAGTTTGACTGGGGCGGTCTCCTCCCAAAGGGTAACGGAGGAGCACGAAGGTTGGCTAATCACGGTCGGACATCGTGAGGTTAGTGCAAAGGCATAAGCCAGCTTAACTGCGAGAGTGACGGTTCGAGCAGGTACGAAAGTAGGTCTTAGTGATCCGGTGGTTCTGAATGGAAGGGCCATCGCTCAACGGATAAAAGGTACTCCGGGGATAACAGGCTGATACCGCCCAAGAGTTCATATCGACGGCGGTGTTTGGCACCTCGATGTCGGCTCATCACATCCTGGGGCTGAAGTAGGTCCCAAGGGTATGGCTGTTCGCCATTTAAAGTGGTACGCGAGCTGGGTTTAGAACGTCGTGAGACAGTTCGGTCCCTATCTGCCGTGGGCGCAGGAAGATTGAAAGGGGCTGCTCCTAGTACGAGAGGACCGGAGTGGACGCACCGCTGGTGTACGGGTTGTCATGCCAATGGCATAGCCCGGTAGCTAAGTGCGGGAGAGATAACCGCTGAAAGCATCTAAGCGGGAAACTTGCCTTGAGATGAGTCTTCCCCTGACTGAGGTCACGGAAGGAACGTTTAAGACGAAGACGTGGATAGGCTGGGTGTGTAAGTGCAGCGATGCATTGAGCTGACCAGTACTAATGAACCGAGAGGCTTAACCTTACAACACCGAAGGTGTTTTGGTGTCGGAAGACAGCAGAGAGAGATTTTTCGCTTGTTCAGAGATTGATTCGGGTGGTTGTGGCAGAAGAGCGACAACGGCCGGAAGAAAACCGAATATGCCTGGCGGCGATAGCGCGGTGGTCCCACCTGACCCCATGCCGAACTCAGCAGTGAAACGCCGTAGCGCCGATGGTAGTGTGGGGTCTCCCCATGTGAGAGTAGGACACTGCCAGGCTTTAAATACCGTAGAAACCCTCAGCGAAAGCTGGGGGTTTTTGCGTTTTAAGGTATTATTTATTTACTTATTCCCTTTAAGAAACAGATAGTTTGTTTATCAGTCTTGAATAATTAAAATATATTATAGTAATAGCAGGCATAAAAAATAATTTAAATAACTTTTTGAACTGATGGGAAAGAAAATGAGTCATGTTATCCTAAGCTTAGCCGAGCATGACAAAAATTTCTCTCTATACCCTAATTTCAAGATGCATTGCGACAGCAAGGGAGCGAATCCCCGGGAGCATAGATAACGATGTGACCGGGGTGAGAGCGCGCAGCCAACAAAGAGGCAACTTGAAAGATAACGGGTATAAATCTAGATTTACGTACTTTTGAATATTACTCTTATTTAAGAAAATTTGAGATTTATCAAATTAAAGTTCGATGGTAAAAATCTCCCGAAATTATTCAATATCAGGAGATTTTATTTAGAAAAGATAATTCGCTTTATCGATTCAATTACAGAATACGACTAATCAGTTTGTCTACCCGGATGCGACGTAAACGGCGGATAAGTTTACGTACTTTGACTGGGTAAAGCTGGATGCTGTCCAATTCCTGATAATCACTGACAACCGTAGTATGAGTACGGATACAGTGCAGTTCTTTTGTACGTTGCTCCTGCATTTCTTTATGAGGATCGTGAATAAGAATGGCATTTTCTAAATCCAGTCCCCAGGCACGAGGATTAAGATTATTTCCTGTAATCAATTGCCATTGATTGTCCACCCACACACCTTTTAGGTGGTAGCTATTATCACCATCTTTCCATAACCTGATAGTCAGTTGATTGTTGTCAACATAACGCTGTAGTCTACTGATGAAACGGCGCAGATTAATTTCATATAAATAGGGTAATGCACCGATAATTTTAAAGGGTTCTTCCGGTGGAATATAAAAATCGTTGGCAGTTTTATCACCAACAATAATTTCCACATGTTTACCTTTACGAAGTAGATGAACGATCCGCCGGACAATGATGGCTGGAAGATTAAAATACGGAGTGCAAATAATCAGCTTTTGTTCTGTGCTGGCGATCAGATGACTAATGGTTTTATTTAGTAGATTTTTCTTTCCCAGACCGGCAAGTGGAGTGACAGATAGTTCATCATTCGTTGCCTGATTGTTTATTTTATAGGTAGTGTGCCGCAGAGAAAAACGTAATTGACGGATCAAATTTTTAATTTCAGGAATACGAGGACGGTTTTTACAATCCAGTTTCTGCACGGCTCCTGTAGCGATAATGTGATTATCAATAAAGTGTTTCATTGCTTCTGCAAGTTCTGCATTGTGAAGCAAGTGGTAGCGATCATAGCGATATTTATCATGTTGGTGGAGATAAACATCATTAATGCTTGCTCCGCTATAAACTACAGTATCGTCAAAGATAAAACCTTTTAAATGTAAAACACCCAGTGCTTCGCGGGTATTTACAGGTACACCTAGTACTGGAATTTTCACATCAGGATAAGCTTCTGCCATAGAACAATACCAATCGGCATTCGTTACTATTGCAGCAGCACCAATTCGTCCACGTTGTGCTCGATGCCAGTCAACGAGCACTTTAATGTCCAAGTCTGGGCGTTGTTGTTTAGCTGTATAAAGTGCATTAAGGATATCTTTCCCTGCGTCATCATTTTCCAGATAGAGGGAGATGATATAAATATGTTTTTCAGCGTTAGCAATTTTTTCCAGCAGGGTGCTGCGGAACACTTCAGGTTGATAAAGTGTTTTAACATCAGCAACTGACTGAGGTAGCTTAGGCAGTTGTGCAAGGTGTTGTTGATGTTTAGCTTGTTTGAATTTAGACAACATCACAGTGCGCTTTTTCTCTTATGTTAGATGGCTAAAGGACTACTATGTAAAGCAATGCATCAAATGATCTGGCGATAATACCATTAGTCTGGCTAATTGTGAGCATGATTTAACGCTCTAATGCCTAATGATTCAAGTCTGTGCGGTCCATCACGTAGTTGATTTAGAGTTCGAGGGATAAGTTTACAATGCTATCCTCAAATTGAACATCTATGGTAAATCCCAGTTTTTTAGCCAGTTTTATCATCGTACGGTTTTCTGGCATGGTGATAGCGTTGAGGCGGCTTATGCCATGTTCCCGTGTATAGTTAATCAGTTTTATCATAAGTTGATATCCAAGGGTGATCCCTTTTAAGTCAGAACGCACTAGCACAGCGAATTCTGCTTCGACATTATCTGGGTCAGCTATGGCACGAGTCACCCCGATAATTTCTGGGGTCGTTTTAGGATGTCGTACGGCAACAAATGCCATTTCACGGTCGTAATCAATCTGCGTCATATTGGCCAGATCGTCGTGTGTGAATTCGCTGATTTCACTAAAGTAGCGGTAATAGAGATCTTCTTTCGTAACCTGGCCGATGAAATCTTTCAGCAGCGGTTCATCTTCTGGCAGAATCGGACGTAGCAGGCATTCTGCACCTCCTTTGAGTTTTATAGATTCTTCTAGTTCGCTTGGATATGGACGGATAGCTAATCTAGTTCGTGGATCACCGTCTATCGAAGATAATTCCATTGAAACATCTAATAATGTGAATTCATCGCCAGAAGCCAGTAATGGATGAATATCCAGTCGTACAATTTGCGGGCAATCAAGTAACAGATTCGATACTTGAACTAACAGTCGGCTGAGTGCTAGTACGTCTAATGATTGAGGAGCTCCCCTGAGCTTAATTTTTCTACTTTTAATCGCCTGAATAACCAGATATCGCGCTAACGCCATATTAAGAGGTGGCAGCGCAACGGCTGCTTGTGTTTCCTGTGACCATTCAATACCGCCTTCACCTAACATAATCAGTGGGCCAAATACTTCATCTTGCTCGACTGCAATTCGTAGCTCTTGTGCACCAGCGCGGTTTGCCATGCTTTGAACTAACAATCCTTGAATTCTTGCGTGTGGGAAATTCTGATTGACGCGTTCGATAATCGCTTGAGCAGAAGCCTTGACCTCATTTGCATTTCGCAAATAGAGCATGACTCCCTGAACTTCTGATTTATGCGGGATATCTGGCGAGCGTAATTTCAACGCAACAGGATAACCGATCTGTTGGGCAATATTGACTGCTTCATCACTGTTATGAGCAATCCATGTTGGCAATGTATTGAGACCATAAGCTTCCAGAATAGGTTGAACTTCATGGGTATCCAGCCGAGAATTTCCCTGTTCCAGAGCCTGTTGTATGCACTGATGGGCACGTGCTGTGTTAGCTGTGATGTTTGCTGGTAGTGCGGGGGTTTCTGTTAATTGTTTCTGATTGCGGCGATATTCAACCATGTGCATGAAAGCAGTAATCGCGCCTTCAGGGGTGCGATAAGTTGGAATACCTGCTTCACTGAACAGACGGCGGGCTTCTTGTGAAGAGTATTCTCCGCACCAATTGGTAAAGATAGTTAGCCATTTTCCCCGTGGGTGTTTACGGATTGTTTCAATGACTTTGGTTGCAGTTTGAATACAGGGAGCAATTGCGCTAGGAGAGTGAATAAGTAACAGAGCATCATGGTCGTGGCTATCTAGTAACGGTTTTAACGCAGCGATATAACGTTCCACCGTGGAGTCATCTTTTAAATCTAGCGGGTTATGCAGAGAGATAGTTTCTGGGAGTTGTATTTTTAATGCTTTCGTTGTCTCTTCACCTAATATTGCGAGCTTGCCGTTACGGCGGAATAACGCATCCAGCGCCATTGCGGCTGGAGAAGCACCATTGCTAACGATAAATAGCCGTTCTCCCCGTAAAGGTGACATATGGCTTAACGTTTCTACAGCAGAAAACATTTCATGTGTATCTTGTACGCGTAATAACCCTGCTCGCTGAATTGCTGCATCATAAGCCGCATCCAAATTTTGTTGTTCACCAAGTAATTTCTGTGCTCGCTTAGTACGGCCGCTTTTAACCACCAAAATAGGTTTATTGCGGGAAGCACTTCTAGATGCTGAAAGAAAGCGACGGGCATCATGAATATGCTCTAAATAGAGCAGGATAGCGCTGGTTTTACTGTCACGAGCCAGAAAATCAAGCAGATGATCGATATCGATATCTACACTGTCACCTAATGCTATAAAGTAGGAAAATCCGACTCCCCGGTGTTTTGCCCAATCAAGAATCGTATTTGAGACTGCCGCCGATTGAGAAATAAAGGCCAATTTCCCTTTGAGTATTGGAACCGGAGAAAAGCTGGCATTCAGCCCTTGCCAGGGGGCTAATACACCTAAACTGTTTGGCCCAAGTAGTCGGATACTATAGTGCTGGCAGCACTGCTTTAGTTCAGCGAATTGGGACGTTGGTGAAGAAAGGATAATCACCGTTTTGCAACCCAACTGCCCCAGTTGTTCTAAACATTGCAAATTACGGCGGTGATGAGTACAAATAACAGCCAAGTCTGGTGTAATCGGTAATTTATCTATTGAAGGGTAAGCTAAAACCCCTTGAACAGAACGGCTATTGGGTGTAATCGGTAGTATTGGTCCGGCAAAGCCTCCTGCAAGCAAGTTACGCATCATAACTGAACCCGCTCGTTCTGGTTTTTCTGAGGCACCAATTACCGCAATGGATTTAGGGCGTAATAAAGCTTCAAGTCCGCGCTGGCTCATCAGGAGGCTCCTTATTCGTGGGGTTAGTCGATAACTGTAGCGGATTTCGCAAATTGTTGCTGTGATTTACGCTATCGGATGCAGTTGCTGAGAAGTAATTAAATTGCCAGTTTGTTGCAAAATAGTACCAAGCTGTAGCTTGAATATCTTCGGTGGGGGCTGTTTCAACAGGTAGCCAGACTGTGCCCTCCATAGCAAGTACGGCATGTCTCGCCGAAAGCAGGAAAATTAAGGGCGCATTTTAATGGATTATAGTTGTCAGAGGTAGCTTAAGATGCGCACATCAGGTAATCTTCGCGCCATAAAGCAGTTGGAGAAACGAATGAACGATTCATACAGTGGTAAAAATGGCAAAGTCAAAGTGATGTATGTCCGCAGTGAGGGCGGTAATGACAGCCGTAATAATAACAAACGTCCATCTGGTAAGGGACGTGATCAGGGTCAGCGTCGTCGGGACAATGAGCGAACATCCCGTTCTCCGCGTGCCAATGAGCGTGAAAGATCGCCTTGGAAAACAGTGTCACGCCCTGAGAGTGATTCTGTAACGCCAATGCATGGTGGTATCAGTGGGAAAAGCCAGATTGATCCTGAACAGCTCCGTCGTCAGCGAATGGAAGAAACTCGGATTTATGGCGAAAATGCTTGTCAGGCGATGTTTAAAAACCGTTCTGAAGCGATAGTTCGTGCATGGTTCGTTGAGTCAGTGACACCACGTTTCCGCAATGCGCTGAAATGGATGGCTGCTAATCGTAAAGCCTATCATGTTGTGGATGAGGCTGAACTGACAAAAGTGTCAGGTACTGAACATCATGGTGGTGTTTGTTTTCTGATTAAGAAACGCAACGGTTTGGATGCAGAGACCTACTTGAAAGATGCTCCAGTAAAAGATTGTGTTTTGGCTCTTGAAGATGTGGGTAATCCTCATAACCTTGGCGGGATTATGCGAAGTTGTGCACATTTCGGTGTGCAAGGGGTGATTTTGCAGGATGTGGCCTTGCTGGAGTCGGGCGCGGCTATTCGTACAGCAGAAGGTGGTGCTGAGCATATTAAAGGTATTGATGCTGATAGCTTGGTCACTACGCTGAATAACTTTCGTAAAGCGGGTTACACCATTGTTACGACATCCAGCCATAAAGGTAGTACCGCTTTAGCTAAAGCTGAATTACCGGAAAAAATGGTTCTGGTACTTGGTCAAGAACGCGATGGTTTGAGTGACAGTGCTTGGGAACATGGTGATATGAGTTTGTTCGTCGGTGGGTCGGGTTTGGTTGAAAGCCTGAACGTTTCTGTTGCAACGGGCATTATGCTGGCTGAATGGTGGCGACAGAATAAAGCTTGATTAGGAAAAGCGGGAGCTGGAGTGTGCTCCCGGTTTTGCTATTTAAGATTTAGTGGGCTGCGCTCATGCCTTCTTTACTTCCTTGGGTAAATGGTGGCCTGGCTAGCCAGACGAGCATAATCAAAATCAGGAATACTCCGGCGGAAAGCCAAAAAATTTCATTCGCTGAGATTATGAGCCCTTGATGGGTAACTTCTTTTGCTAGATAAGCAGAAATTTGCTGGTTATTCATGCCTAATTCCGATAATTGTTGATAGATCCGTTGAGTATCGGGACTATAAGGATTGATATGTTCAGTAAAATGGGAATGATGCATTGACTCGCGTTGGGTCCACATGGTTGTCGTTAGTGATGTTCCTATTGAACCCGCCAGTGTTCGAATAAAATTCGATAAACTGGATGCAGATGCCACCCGCTCTGCTGGCAAGCCGGAAAGGGTAATGGTTGTGAGTGGCATAAAGAAACAGGCAATAGCAAACCCTTGGATAAACTGAGGCCATGCGACCGCGGCAAAATCCATGCCTGGTTCGAATGTATATGCACGCCAGTAATAACAGATGGCATAGACAACAAAACTGAATGTCACTATGTAGCGCATATCTGCTTTATTGCCAAATTTACCAATCAGTGGCGAAATTATTAGTGGCAACAATCCTACTGGTGCTGATGCAAGACCTGACCAGGTTGCTGTATAACCGAACACTTCCTGTAATAACTGAGGTAATAACACAATGGTGCCGAAATAGAGCATATAAGCTAAGCTCAAACAGAAGCAACCAATGGTAAAATTGCGCTCTTTGAACAGTGATAGGTCAATAATCGGGTTATTATCGGTCAGTTCCCATACCACCAGAAATGTTAATGAGATGATTGCAATAACTGTCAAGACGATAATTTCTGTAGAATTAAACCAGTCCAGCTCTTTCCCCTGATCTAGCATGATTTGTAAACAACCAACGCCGACCACTAATAACATGAGTCCTATTGTGTCGATAGGCTTGATCTCTGTCTGGGTTTCACGCCCTTTCAGCGTTTGCATAGCAATCAAAATAATCGCTATACCAACAGGAACGTTGATAAAGAAAATCCATCCCCAATGGTAGTTATCACTGATGTAGCCACCCAGAATAGGGCCGAAAATTGGCGCGATGATAATCGTGATTGACCATAATGCCAGCGCCATATTTCCTTTGGCTGGTGGATAATTGTTCAGGAGTAGACTTTGTGAAAGGGGAATAAGAGGACCTGCAACTAATCCTTGAATAACTCGGAAGAAGATTAGCATACCAAGACTGTTGGAAATACCGCATAACCAAGAAGCGATGGAAAATAGCGCGGTTGACCAGATGAATAACTTAACCTCGCCGATGCGTTTCGCCAGCCATCCAGTAATTGGGATAGAAATCGCATTGGCAACCCCGAAAGAGGTAATTACCCAGATCCCTTGAGAACTTGATGATCCTAAGTTACCTGAAATCGTGGGTATCGCTACGTTAGCAATGGTAGAATCTAACACTTGCATGAACGTTGCTAAGGATAGCGCTATGGTCATCCATGCAAGTTTGGCACCTGTAAGCGGCTGTCTCATCACCTTGGCCTCCGATATTATTTTCCAGCATTACTATTAGTAATGTTGTTAACTATTTTATTGGCAGGCGACATATCTATTGTCAGAGCAGTGGTGTGATAAGCTGATTTAGTGCGTGTTTTATCAGACAGAACGGGCCCATCAGGGCTCGTAGTATCTACTCTGACTTTAGTCGAGAGACCGATGCGTAATGGGTATTTTTCTAGTTGTCCAGGATTAAGCTCAATACGGACGGGTAAACGTTGTACAACCTTAATCCAATTACCACTGGCGTTCTGAGCAGGTAATAAAGAGAAGGCGCTGCCGGTACCCATATCAAGGCCAGTGATTTTGCCGCTAAATACTTTGCTTCCACCATAGAAATCGCTGGTGATTTCCACTGGTTGACCAATACGCATACCAGAAATTTGTGTCTCCTTGAAGTTAGCTTCGATCCACATATCGTTTGCCGAAACTATCGCCATCAGTGGAGTATTTTTATTGATTTGTGCACCAACTTGTACACTACGGCGTGAGACATAACCATCGATTGGGCTGACTATTTTCGTGCGTTGTAATGCCAGCCAGGCATTACGGACTTCCGTTGCAGCTTGTTCAATGGCAGGTTGTTTCTCTAGGGGTGTATCCAAGACAATTGCTTGATTAGCGTTGTATTGTTCAATTGCAATATCTAGAGCAGCTCGGGCACTGGCGACAGCTTCCTGTGCATGTTGTAACTCTTCTTTACCAATGACTTTTTGAACGCTAAGTATTTCACGACGGCTAAGATCATTTTGAACTTTAGTTAATTCGGATCTGCGTAGAGCGATGTTAGCCTGATATTGTTTGCTGTTAACTATCTGTTGATGAGTCTGGCGAACGCTGTTGGCTAATGTTGTTTTTGCTTTTTCTAATGCTAATTCTGCATCACGGGGATCGAGTTGCACCAATATACTGCCGCTTTTCACAAAGTCAGTATTATCAAAGTTAACTGTAATTACGCTGCCAGCAACTTGTGACATGATCTGAACTTGATTACCTGTAACGTAGGCGTTATCTGTTTCTTGATGGTGGCGTAAAATGAGAAACCAATAGAAAAAGTAGGCAACACCGAGCAGGGTAAAGATAAGGGTTAGTAGCACTAAGGCACGACTGCGTTGCCTTTTTTTACTACTGGTTGGATCTTGTGCCGCTTGTACTTCTATTGCCTCATTTTCGCTCATAGTAAATCCCCATGCTTGTTGTTTTATCTTCTAGTAAGACTATTTTTGAGATCACTTCCCAGTAGTGGTATAGCATCACTACTGGAAAGGTGAATGACATAGGATCCAATGTTATCGAAGAATAATAGTTAGCTTTTTGCAGAAAATATCATCTTGGCTAACAGGAAAATTTTTTCGAACAATTTAACCAAGAAAGTATTGTTTGGGTGAAAATTGATCGATTAAACAACAAGCTATTTTTTGATACAATCGCCCATTGTATCAAGTCTGACCAGTAATTTTCTCATTAACTTTTCTAACTGTTTTTGTTCCTCCTGGTCAAGACATGACCAAAGTCTTCTCAGGCACTCATGTTGAGGTGGAAGCAAACTATTTAAAAATTTTGTACCTTGTTCTGTCAGATGAAGATGAAGGCAACGGCGATCGTTATGACTTTCCTTTCTCTCAATCCACTCCTGCTTTTCTAATTCATCAGCAATACGCGTGGCGTTAGTACGGGAAGAACCTAATGCGGCACTTAATTCTGATGGTTGGATGCTGTGGCTTTCTTTAGTATCAAGGATCATCAGGGCCATGAACAAAGTTTCATTGATACCTTGAGCTTTCAGCATATTGTTACGGTTTTCAAGCAATTTACTTTGGACGTGCATTGATAACCTAGTCAACAGGATCTCTTGATAAGGGATATCTTTATTTAATTTGGCTTGCTGTGCTGCACGAATATTCAGTAATTCTTCGGTAGGCGTAAACGAACTTTCCATTATTTAGATACCTTATTAGTTTCAACTGGTAAGATAACTTTTGTTATCAAACATCCAAATGGTATATTAAAAGATAAATTTAGCAATTGTAGTTATTTGTTATCATCATATTTCTTTTGATATTGATACCTAATTCATAAATATTTTGAATGTTAGTCCAAAAAGCAGTGCGCCAAATAGTGTTGCGAGTATAATTTGCTTTGTTTTGTAAAAGACTAAACAGATGGTCAGACAACCTATGAGGGTAGGAAGTAGTTTTTGACTTTCTCTCATCACATCAGGTACACCTGATACGATGAGTAAAGAACAAATGGATGCAATACCAATACTGTCAAGGATAATGCTTGTTTTTCCAGCTTTTCTGCCGGCAGATTGGCGTGCTTTCCCAAATCGTAGTGGCAGATAGCGAAATGAAAAGTTAGCTAACCCAACAAATAGTCCAATCAGCAAAATCTTGCTATCAATCATGGTGTTTCCTTTTGTTCTGAAGAGTCATTGCAATTGTTTTGCGGTTGTAACAGTGCCGCGATACAACCACCGACAATACCTGCCAGAATAGCAACTGGAATTGAGAAAAATGTAATCCCTAAAAGTGCTCCGGTTAGTGCGGTTGCAACACAATAACTATTTTGTTTTCTACAAGAAGCAAGAAGAAAACTGAGAAATAGTGCTGGTAACATGAAAATCATGGCAGCTTCTATAGCGGGATAGGATTCCAAATAACCGTTACCAAGAAATGCACCGGCTGCGGTACCTGCGCCCCAGGCCAGCCAAGAACAGATTGCAATAGCAACCATCCAGTTTTCACTCCAGCTCCGGTGGTTTTTAATGAGTTTTGCAGTCGCGGCGGCAAAAACTTCATCTGTCAGGCCGAAAGCCCAGATAACGGTTTTTTTCTCCGTTAGCTTATCTTTGATACGGTGCCTTAAAGATGGACCATAAAGAATATGGCGGACATCCATTGCCATAATTGTTAGGGCAGAAATCCATAATGATGTCCCCGCACTCAGTAAAGCTGTGATGACGAACTGGCTTGCACCGGCGTAGATGATGCATGAAAAGAAAATGGCTTCCATTGGGTTGAAGCCAAGTTTGACGGCATTGAGACCAAAAGCAAAGGCGACGGGAATATAACCGATAACAATGGGTAAACTATCTATTATTCCTTCAGTAAAAGAAGATTTTTTACTCGTTAAGGGGGATGATGTATCAGAAACAGGCATAGAATCTATCTGGTTATGTGAATGTTATGTAACATTAACAAAATGAAACCAAATAGAGAATATCATCCTTAACAAATGTTTCATAAATGTTTTTATTTAAGCATTCTTTTACTATGACCTGTTTCTTACAACGTCTTTGGTTCGTACTTTTTGCCTAAAAACCACACGATTAGGCTGATTATACAGATAGCTATACCCGCGGTGGCAACGCCATACCAACCTGAGTGTTTGTAAGCATAGCCTGAAACCAGAGAGCCAAGAGCTCCACCGATAAAATAGCTAGTCATGTAAGCGGCGGTGAGTCGGTTTCTGGCTTCTGGCATGATGCGGTATATTGTACTTTGATTTGTAACGTGAACTCCTTGAATCGCAATATCAAGGAGAAAAACACCAATTATAAAGCCAATTAGTGATTCTTTGACTAAACCGATCGGTATCCATGAAAGAAGTAATAGCACCAGAGAAATGCTGGTGGTCAGAGGGCCTTTTCCTTTATCAACGAGTCGCCCGGTTTGGGTTGCCATCAATGCACCGGCAGCACCGACTAATCCAAATAAGCCGATGACTCCTTCAGAATAGTTAAAAGGAGGTGCTGAAAGCAGGAATGCCATTGATGTCCATAGCAGGCTGAAGTTGGCAAATGTCAGTGCACCCAGTATGGCGCGTACTCTTAGAAGCGGGCTTGTAGTGATAAGGTTTACAATAGAGCCAAGTAATTGGAAATAACTGAGATTGGTTACTTGTTTGTAACGGGGCAGGTAGCGCCACAACGTCAGAGAAAGAATCACCAATAAGACACTGGCAACCCAAAAAACAGTTCGCCAGCCACCAAGAGTTGCCATTGTTCCTGAGATGGTTCTTGCTAGTAATATTCCAAGCAGTAAACCGCTCATAATTGTACCGACAGCTTTTCCTCGTTGATGGGGAAGAGCAAGTGTTGCGGCCAGCGGGACCAGTATTTGAGCGACCACCGAAAATAAGCCCGTCATTGCCGTTCCCAGTAACATTTGCCAGATGTTCTGTGACGTGGCGGTAATCAGTAATCCAATAGTGGCTAATATTGTCATTGAGACAATTAAACTGCGTCGTTCGAACATATCACCTAATGGCACAAGGAATGTTAGGCCAACGGCATAGCTCAATTGAGCTGTGGTTACAATAAACCCGGCTTCGTTGACGGTCAGATTAAATTGTAACGCAATAGTATCGAGTAGCGGCTGTGCATAATAGTTGCTGGCGACAACCAGACCTGTGGCAATGGCGATTAGTGCAATCAACGCTGGGCTTAATGGCGTACGGGAAATATTTTCTTCCATATAATGTATTTTCTTATATTTAAACGGTAGGTTAGGGTGAGTGGACAGCTCGTTAACGGTCTGTCGTCACGAGCTAAATTTTTTGCATTGTAATGAATTTTTATTCAGGTTCAATGGTAAAGCCGAGAGAATGGTTGTTAAAGAAACTCCATGAGTATTCATTGTTTTAGGTAGTTTAACCTTGTGATTTAACTACCAAATTGAACTGAGAATGAAATGTGAAAACGATATTAATTCTTATTATTTCTCTATAATACAGCGATAATGACTATAAAATTGTTGAAATATAAATTTTAATAAGAATTTTGAGTCAGAAAAAATAACAGTAAAAAACAGTGAATTGTTTTATACCAATTCACTGTAATGTTCTAAGTATTAATTTTTTCCGGCGGCTTCAACAGCAGTTTTAACCCAACTATCAAATAATTTCTGATGAGCCTTAATCCAACCGTTGGCGTGACGTTCAATATTCGCTGGTGATGCCTCACCATTATGCATCCGCAAGTTTTGGGCATTGATATCCGCAAGGGGCATTCTCATGATAGAAAATAACTTAGCGGCGGTTGGGTTGTCTTCTGCCCATTTTTTATTGGCAGCAATATGCATAATACTTGGTGGAAAACCATAATTAGCGCCATTTGGTAATTTCGTCTCTATTTTCTCATCATTAGGCATAGCGGAGAAAGGAACTTGCAGCCAGACAACATCTTTACCTGGTTTCAGCACGTCACTAACCCAATAAGGCGTCCATGTGTAATATAAGATGGGTTTGCCTTCTTTATAGCGGGTAATAGTATCTGCCATCATGGCTGCATAGTTACCTTGATTGTGTTCAACGCTATTGTTTAAACCATAGGCTTTAAGGTGATGATTAATGGCGATTTCACAGCCCCAACCGGGATTACAGCCAGTTAAATCAGCTTTGCCGTTACCGTTGGTATCAAATAATTTGGCTATTTTCGGATCTTTTAATTGAGCAATATTAGTAATGTTGTATTTTTCCGCTGTTTTTTTATCGATCAAGTAGCCTTGTGCTGCATTTTCTACGTAGTTACCAACACGGTAAAATTTGGCATTACCACCTGCTGCCTGATATTGGGTGTTGTGCAGTGGTTCCCAACTTACGGCCATAAAGGTTGCGTCACCAGAAGCAATAGAGGAATAGGCGACGTTGTAGTCCACTTCTTTGATGGGTTTGATATCATAACCAAGTTTTTCCAATGCTTTACTGACGATCAGCGTCTGGAATGTTTCTTCGCTAAGGGTGCTTTGTATGGGTTGTACACTGATACCTTTACCCGGTAATTCGACAGCGAATAATTGAGAACTTATCAGTGATGACAGGGATATAGCCCAGATAACTATTTTGCGCATGGTTTTTCCTCCTGTTGCAGTCATCATGTGTTTACCAAACAATTGTGGTTTGATAGGTGTTTTGGAAGGTTATGCTTTTTGGCTAAATAAACGGGTAACTAATCCAATTGGGCCAGTGGCATACCAGCGATTTACGCCTTTAGCCCGGTTGCTGTAGCCAAAAGACTGTGTTAGGCGGTCAAGGAGAATCGCAAGAATAACAATCCCGACCCCACCTACTGTAGCAAGCCCCATATCGAGACGCCCAATACCTCGCAAAACCATTTGGCCTAAACCACCAACGGCAATCATTGATGCAATAACGACCATTGATAGGGCCAGCATCAGGGTTTGGTTGACACCGGCCATAATGGTTGGCATAGCCAGTGGTAATTGAACTTTAAACAGCATCTGACGAGGGCTGGCGCCGAAAGATTCGGCTGCTTCTATCAGATCTGCTGGAACCTGTTTGATGCCTAAAATTGTCAGACGGACAATTGGGGGTAGAGCAAAGATAATGGTGACGATAACTCCAGGCACGTTACCGATGCCAAACAGCATGACAATCGGAACCAGATAGACGAATGCTGGTGTGGTTTGCATGGCATCAAGCAGAGGTTGGATAATTTTCGCGGCTCTCTTGCTGTGTGCCAGCCATATACCGAGTGGTAACCCAACGATAATGCAGAACAATAGCGATGTCAGAGCCAGTGATAAAGTGACCATCGATTCGTGCCACGCACCAATTTCACCAATAATTACCAGAGAAATTAGAGCAGTAATACCCATACCAATGCCTGATAACTGCCAGGCAATCAGGGCAAAAAATAGGATGGCAATGGGAGCAGGTATTGACGTCAGACATTGTTCAAAGCCACTGAGAACAAAATCAATGGGGACGCGGATTCCCTGAAATGCAGGACGAAAATTTAGCACAATCCAATCAATAGCCTGGGTTACCCATGAGTCTAAAGGGATAAGTGGGTGCTGGAATGGGTCCATGATATTAAAATGTTCAGGCTGTACCGCAGTTGCGGGGGCATCCAGCCAGTCAGAACCCGTTGCATTGTCAGCACTGGTTCCACTGCTCCAGGGGTCGGTATTATCGGCAGCGATGGACGGGGTATCCTCTGAATTCTGTACAGGCTGAGTTTGATGTTCGTTTTGATTACTCATTTGGTGTCTCCTTATCTAATGCCTGCAATAGCATCCCTTTGGAAATAACGCCGATATATTTGTCATTATTTCCAACCACCGGAACTGCACAAGGTGATTGTGCTACAACAGCAATCAGCTCATTGAGGGGCATATCTGCGGCAACGGAGGTTGGTTCCGCCAATATGGCGTGTTCGATAGGTTTTTTTTCCCGTAATGCTTTTTCCAATGAATTTACGGAAACGATACCGGCGAATTTTTGTCCACGTTCGATCAGGTAACCATAGTTTCTGTTTTCGTCATCAAGGACTTTCAATGCAGAAAGAGGACCAAAACCGGGTGCAATATGAAGCAGAGAGTCAGGACGGCGACGGGCAATGTCTTTAGCACTGAATACATGGCTGATATCCACGCCACGAAAGAAAGTTTTCACATAGTTATTCGCTGGATTATTCAAGATTTCATCAGGTGTCCCGACCTGCACAACAACACCGTCTTGCATAATGGCAATCCGGTCTCCGATACGCATTGCCTCATCCAAATCATGAGAGATAAAGACGATAGTCCGTGGCTGATTGCCTTGCAGGCTTAGCAGTTCATCTTGCATTTCTGTACGAATTAATGGATCAAGGGCAGAAAATGCTTCGTCCATTAGCAAAATATCTGGGTTATTAGCTAATGCTCTGGCAAGCCCTACACGTTGGCGCATCCCGCCTGAGAGCTCATCTGGATAAGATTGTGCATAATTTTCCAGGTTTACCTGTTTCAGTGCATCCAATGCTTTTTTATTGCGTTCTTGTTTGGTGATTCCGGCAAGTTCCATACCAAAGGCGCTGTTTTCCAGTATGTTTAAATGTGGCATCAGTGCAAATGATTGGAAAACCATACTGATTTTGTTACGGCGAATTTCTCTTAACGCTGCTGTTGAAATCTCAGAAATATCTTCACCATCAATTAATACTTGGCCGCGAGTCGGTTTTATCAGACGATTGAGAAGGCGTACCATTGTGGATTTGCCGGAGCCAGATAATCCCATGATGACAAATATTTCGCCTTCTTCAATAGTCAGATTGGCATTTTGTATACCAACAACCATACCTGTCTTTTCAAATATCTGATCTTTGCTCAAACCCGAATTCAGTAACTTGAAAGCATATTCTGAATGGTCGCCAAATATCTTATAGAGGTTTTTAACTTCAAGTTTAATTGCCATGAAATAGTTACTTTCCTTTCAATGGTTATTTAATGGTGTTATGCATTATTCATCTCTGCATGATTCTTTGAATATATATACCCTAACATACTGAGAGAGCCTGACAACCCTATGTTAATGATAATTAATGTAAAAAATAGTGATATTGAATGACTTAAATTAGATATATTTGTAGTTATTTCATGGTTATTAGTCATTCATTTTACCCAAATCCATGCGGTCATTGTAAGGGTTAATTGTATCTATGTTGTTGTTATTAATGAATTTTAAATTTGATCGACAAATGAATTATTCACTATGTTGTAAATAGAATCGCTTATTAGTTTATCATGTTGATTATGTCTTATTAGAATGAAATTTAATTTAAAATTAATTAGCTATATTAATGTTTTTTGTCGTTTCGGATGATATAAGAGGCGGAGATGGCAAAAAATATCCATAGAAATGGCAATAGTCATGAAAAAATGCCATAAAAATATAAGGATTTTATGGCGTTTTATCGTTTAAAAAACAGGATCAATAATATTGGTTTTTAAAGTATTAGAGTATTATGGTTATTTTGAAGTATTCCTTCTATATAAAATAAAATCATTCTCTTTAAAAATTCCAATCCTCATCCTCAGTATTCACTGCTTTACCGATAACATATGATGAACCTGAACCAGAAAAGAAATCATGATTTTCATTGGCATTCGGTGATAATGCAGAGAGGATTGTAGGGCTGACATTTGTTATTTCTGGCGGAAATAAGGTTTCATATCCAAGATTCATTAATGCTTTATTGGCATTATAATGCAAGAATTTTTTAATATCTTCAGTCCAGCCAACAATATCATAAAGTTCTTCTGTATATTTGATTTCATTTTCGTATAATTCTAATAATAATGAAAAAGTGAATTCTTTAATCTCTTTTTGCTCTAGTGTTGAATGTTTTTTTAATGATTGTTGAAATTTATATCCAATATAATAACCGTGAATGGCTTCATCTCGGATAATAAGTCGGATTAAATCGGCTGTATTTGTTAATATTCCTCGACTTGACCAATACATAGGTAAATAGAAACCTGAATAGAATAAAAATGATTCTAGAAAAACACTGGCGATTTTTTTCTTTAATGGATGATGATAACTATAATAATTTAGTATAATTTTGGCTTTATTCTGTAATGAAAAACTCTTTTCACTCCAGCGATAGGCGTCATCTACATCAGTTGTTAGGCATAATGTTGAAAAAATGGAGCTATAAGAACGTGCATGAACAGCTTCCATGAAACTAATGTTGGACATAACTGCTTCTTCGTGGGGTGTCAGGGCATCTTCCATTAACGCTGGAGCACCAACAGTGTTCTGAATTGTGTCCAGTAGTGTCAGCCCGGTGAATACCCGGATAGTCAGCTTTTTTTCTTCTGTCGTCAGTGTATTCCATGAAGTAATATCATTGGATAATGGAATTTTTTCCGGTAACCAAAAATTAGTTGTCAGTCGGTTCCAAACTTCTAGATCTTTGTCATCTTCAATTCGGTTCCAGTTAATTGCACATATAGGATTACTGATCATAATACATTTCCAGAATCATTTTATAGTGAGCATGAAACACAATCTTGTACTTCAGTGCCTTCCAGAGCCGTTTGTTTCAGACGGATGTAATAAAGTGTTTTAATTCTTTTACGCCAGGCATAAATTTGCGCTTTGTTAATATCACGGGTAGTGGCATCGTCTTTGAAGAAAAGTGTCAGGGATAATCCTTGGTCGACGTGTTGAGTGGCTATAGCATAAGTATCAATAATCTTTTCCGGTCCTATTTCGTAAGCATCTTGGTAATATTCAAGATTATTATTCGTCATAAATGGCGCTGGATAATATACCCGACCTGTTTTACCATCTTTACGGATCTCAATACGGGATACAATCGGGTGAATGCTTGAGGTTGAATTGTTGATATATGAAATAGAACCTGTAGGAGCAATAGCTTGGAGATTTTGATTGTAAATACCATGAGCCATAATTGAGGCTTTTAATTCAAGCCAGTCTTGTTGATTAGGAATTTTTATTCCTGCTTGTTCAAACAATTGAGAAACTTTTTTTGTCTGAGGTTGCCATGTTATTTCTGTATATTTATTGAAAAATTCACCATTGGCATAACGAGAATCTTTAAAGCCTTTAAAGTAGCTATTACGTTCAATGGCGATCTGATTGGAAGTACGCAGAGCGTGATAAGTAACGATATAGAAATAGATATTGGTGAAATCTATTCCCTCTTCAGAACCATAATGAATTTTTTCCCTTGCCAGATAGCCGTGAAGATTCATTTGCCCTAAACCAATAGCATGAGAATCCTGATTTCCTTTTTCGATAGAAGGAACTGAACGGATATGGCTCATATCTGATACCGCGGTTAAAGCGCGGACAGCCGTTTCAATAGAGAGGGTAAAATCAGGTGAATCCATTGTATGAGCAATATTCATTGATCCCAGATTACAACTAATATCTTTCCCAATATGGTGGTAACTTAAATCCTCTTCATATTCGCTGGCGCTGTTAACCTGTAAAATTTCGGAACATAAATTACTCATATTAATCCGACCTTTAATCGGGTTAGCATTATTCACTGTGTCTTCATACATAATATAAGGATAACCAGATTCAAATTGGAGCTCAGCTAATGCCATGAAAAATTCACGAGCATTGATTTTTGATTTCCGAATTTGTTGGTTATTTACCATTTCAGCATATTTTTCTGTCATGCTAATTTCGGACATTGGCACACCATAAACCCGCTGAATATCATATGGGGAGAATAGATACATATCTTCATTATGTTTAGCCAGCTTAAAAGTGATATCAGGAATAACAACGCCAATAGAGAGCGTTTTTATACGGATTTTTTCGTCGGCATTTTCCCGTTTTGTATCCAGAAAACGAAGAATATCGGGGTGATGAGCATGGAGATAAACGGCACCTGCACCTTGGCGTGCACCGAGTTGATTAGCGTATGAAAACGCATCTTCCAGCATTTTCATCACTGGGATAACACCTGATGATTGATTTTGAATCATTTTTATCGGTGCACCCGTTTCCCGTAGATTACTGAGTAAGAATGCGACCCCACCGCCACGTTTTGAAAGCTGTAAGGCTGAATTAACTGAACGTCCGATGGATTCCATATTATCTTCAATGCGTAGCAGGAAACAGGAAACCAATTCTCCTCGCTGTTTCTTACCGCAATTAAGAAAAGTTGGCGTTGCTGGTTGAAAACGGCCACTGATCATCTCATCCACTAGACGACAAGCCAGCATCTGATCGCCTTGGGCTAG
Source organism: Photorhabdus laumondii subsp. laumondii (assembly GCF_003343245.1). Lineage (NCBI taxonomy): Bacteria > Pseudomonadati > Pseudomonadota > Gammaproteobacteria > Enterobacterales > Morganellaceae > Photorhabdus > Photorhabdus laumondii. The sequence continues at coordinate 1,497,112 of NZ_CP024901.1, forward strand.
GGTCAGTGCTACCATGCATACCCGATCTTCATAGCGTTCTAGATAACGTTTATTATCGAAGGTTTTCAGAGTATAACTGGTGTAATATTTGAATGCGCCCAGAAAGGTTTGAAAGCGGAATTTTTTGCTATAGGCTTGCTGAAAGAGCTTTTTAATAACAGTAAAATCGTATTGCTCTAGCACGTTTATTTCGTAATATCCCTCTTGTTGGAGGAAATCCAGTTTCTCTTTTAGGCTATGGAAAAATAGTGTGTTTGGATTTACATGCTGGCGAAAATAACAATGAATAGCCAGCTTGTCTTTGTCAAATTGAATATTCCCTTCACTATCGTACAGATTGAGCAAGGCATTTAAAGCATGATAATCTTGTTGTGCATTAATTTGAAAAGTCATAATTACATATTCTCTAATGAGTCATGTTGCCAGAATCTTTGAATACCTTGGCGTACCCGTTGTACATCTTCTTCAGTACCCAACAGTTCAAAACGGTATAGGAGCGGTATCCGGCATTTCTCTGAAATTATCCGCCCAGCGATGCCGTAAGCTTCGCCAAAGTTGGTATTCCCGGCCGCGATGACTCCCCGGATGAATGCCCGGTTTTCGGCGATATTGAGAAATCGGATCACTTGTGGTGGAACAGCGCCTTTAGTACTGCCGCCACCGTAACTGGGGGTCAGTAAAATGTAAGGAGAAGTTATATTTAATGGGCTGTCTGATTGATTTATTGGAATACGAAAGGCTGGTATCTCCAGTTTCTGAACAAATCTATGACTATTACTCGATGAACTGGAGAAATAGATCAGCGGATTTATATTCATAATAAACCTATACATTCTCGATTAATGCGTTGATTTTATCTGGACGAAATCCTGACCAATGCTGTGTACCTGCAACAACCACAGGAATTTGCTGATAGCCCATAGCACGGATAGTCGCTAAAGCCTGCGGGTTTTCGGTTAAATCGATAATCTGATAAGGAATATTTCTTCGGCTTAGCACCTGATAGGTTGCGCTGCATTGTACGCAGTCCGGTTTGCTATAAATGGTAATGCTCATTAACGACTCCTTTGTCAGTTTGTGGGCATGTAATGGCAAAATTTGGTTCATGAGTGATAATTTACCTGGAGGCCAGAACTTGAATTATACTATATGTAGTGAAATTTTATTTCAACCGCACTATATATGGTGTTTATTTTACATCGAGTGACTATCATTAAAATTACAATGTTGGTTATTCCCTGTTTGTTGGTAGACTTTTCGCCTTCAGACAAGTTTAAGTTTTCTAGTCGGTGGTAAGGGAGCAACTGAATTCATCATTGCAATTTGTCGAAAAGACGATTTACTCTAATCCCTATAATGATTGATATTTTTTTCAATGGAGGTGGTTATGTATCATCACTATTTTGATACACCCAAAGGATTTCCTAAACCGTATATTCATATCACTGCGGATGATAAGGGAGTGACCAGTCTATATTTTGTTGATGAAAAAACAGCGCCTGAAGTGAAAAATGATATTACTAAGCAGTGCGTGAAAGAGTTACGGGGATATTTTGCGGGTAAGCGTACTGAGTTTTCTGTTCCACTCAACCCGGCAGGAACTGAATTCCAGCAGCGTGTATGGTTACAGTTATGTAAGATCCCATTTGGAGAAGTGTGGAGTTATAAGCAACTTTCATTAGCATTAGGTTCAGTTAATTATTGTCGTGCGGTAGGAATGGCTAATTCTCGTAATCCGATCTCATTAATTGTGCCTTGTCATCGTGTTATTGGACATGATGGTAAATTGGTGGGATATACCGGCGGCCTGAATATTAAAAGCTGGCTATTAGAACATGAAAAAACCTAGTCATTTGTTTGTTAGATAACTTGTGTGATAAAAGACCAGGGAAGGTTATAGATATTTATATATGTGTATTATTTAGTAGTAAAACTAAATAAAGATAACATCTATCGTATTTTATTATGCTTTTCGTGATCTTGGTTGTAGACAGTGAGCCAACTTATTTGTTGTACTGTATGCGACGCAGATTTTGTGTCTTAATTTTCACGTTAAAGGTAAGTTTGATGTCAAAAATTAAAGGTAACGTTAAGTGGTTTAATGAATCTAAAGGATTCGGGTTTATCACTCCAGAAGATGGTAGCAAAGACGTATTCGTGCATTTCTCTGCTATTCAGATTACCGGATTTAAAACTTTGGCAGAAGGTCAAAAAGTAGAGTTTGAAATCACTGACGGCGCTAAAGGTCCATCTGCTGTAAACGTTGTCGCTATCTGATTTTAACTCCGTATTTCGAAAACCCGTTATTTCAACGGGTTTTTTTTGTCTTGTATGATATGTAAGTAATTTTAATTTAAAGTTCATGCATCAATACGAAAGCTAACATGGTCATCAGTAATGATCCAAAAAGATTAAGCAAAACTGTTCCCAGTGCCCATCCTAGTTTCCCGTCCAGTAACAAATAAACAACTTCAACAGAGAATGTGGAAAAGGTTGTTAAACCTCCGCAAAAACCGGTGGTCAACATCAATTTCCAAGCCGGATCAAGATGGGTAGATTTATTAAAATAGGCTAATCCTAGCCCGATAATTAATGCACCAATACAGTTAACGGTAAGGGTGCCAATTGCGATATTAGAAGAAATATTATTAAGACGGAGGCTGATAAACCAGCGTAATACGCTGCCTAAGCCACCTCCGATAAATATAGCCAGAATAATATTAATCATAATATACCCGTCATCTTTCAAGCTGCCTCTTTGTTGGCTGCACTCGCTTACCCCGGTCACATAGTTTGCTATGCTCCCGGGGATTCACTCCCTTGCCGTCGCGATGCAGCTTGAAACCCATAGGGTATAAGAAACTGGGTTATTTGACCTCTTCACCTTTGGCTTGCAAGTCAGCATGATAAGAAGAACGGACAAATGGACCACAGGCAGCATGGGTGAACCCCATAGCTAACGCTTCTTCTTTCATTTCATCAAATTCCTGTGGGCTGACGTAGCGCTGTACCGGTAAATGATGACGACTAGGTTGTAGGTATTGTCCCAGAGTCAGCATAGTCACACCGTGGCGGCGCAGATCACGCATAACATCAAGAATTTCTTCGTTGGTTTCACCAAGACCGACCATTAGACCCGATTTGGTTGGAATATCAGGATGGGCTTCTTTAAACTTTTCAAGTAATTTTAGTGACCACTCATAGTTTGCACCAGGGCGCACCTGACGGTAAACCCGGGGTACGTTTTCCAGGTTATGGTTAAAGACATCGGGCGGTGTCGCTGTCAGTATTTCAAGTGCACGATCCATACGTCCACGGAAGTCAGGAACTAAGGTTTCAATCTTAATGGATGGATTTTTTTCACGAATAGCAGAGATGCAGTCAGCAAAGTGCTGAGCACCACCGTCACGTAGATCATCACGGTCAACGGAGGTGATGACAACGTAGCGCAGTGCCATATCTTTAATGGTTTGTGCCAGTTTTACCGGTTCGTTGGTGTCAGGTGCCATTGGGCGGCCGTGCGCAACATCACAGAAAGGGCAACGGCGGGTGCAAATTGCGCCAAGGATCATAAAGGTTGCTGTACCGTGATTGAAGCATTCTGCCAGGTTAGGGCAAGATGCTTCTTCACAAACGGAATGCAGGCCATTTTTGCGCATGGCAGATTTGATGCCCTGAATGCGGCTGGAATCCGCAGGAAGTTTGATTTTCATCCACTCAGGTTTACGCAAGATTTCTGTACGTTCGGTCATCACTGTTTTGACAGGGATCAGCGCCATTTTGTCTGCGTCGCGGTACTTAACTCCGCGTTCCATCTGAATTGGTTTACTCATAATCGTGCTGGTTCCAGTGTTAAATTCATCAGGTTGAGATTTATCATTCAGTCTACTGTATGATAAACAATTAAAAAATTTTTGAAAAATGTTAAAAAATTATAGCATCTTTAACTGTTCAGTTTAAATCCTAGCTGCTGGCAAAATTTCTCTACCAAAACAGGTTGTACTTGTTCAACAGTAATTCCAGGAACTAAGTCACTGAGTTGAATCATTTTCATGCCGGCATAGCCACAAGGGTTAATACGCTGGAAGGGTTCTAAATCCATTGCGATATTGAGGGCTAACCCGTGGAAAGAACAACCTTTACGTATCCGTAATCCAAGAGAGCAAATTTTTGCTTCATTGACGTAGACACCAGGGGCGTCCGGGCGGGCATAGGCTTTCACACCAAAGTGAGCAAGGGTTTTAATGACAGTATCCTCTATCGCCGTAACCAGTTGCCGTACACCAATTCTGGCGCGTTTAATGTCAATCATGACGTACATAACCTGCTGACCAGGGCCATGATAGGTGACTTGTCCACCACGATCGGATTGAATAACCGGAATATCACCGAGGGACAGCAAATGCTCAGCTTTACCTGCTTGTCCTTGAGTAAAGACTTTTGGATGCTGTACCAGCCAGATTTCATCAGGTGTATTAGTATCTCGCTGCTCAGTAAACAAGTGCATTGCATCAGAAATCGGCTCGTAGGGCTGTATTCCTAATTGACGTAAGAAAATCGTTTTATGTTGCAATTGAAACTTCATTTGATAGCTATAAGATTTGGTCAGTATAACCCTCAGAAGAGCTTCTCACCAGTTTAGTGCATCTGAAACTGTAGTATTCCTGATAGATAAAGAATCCCCTGTAAAATTATAGGGGATTTCTCTTGTGTGTATTACAAGACTACCCGTACCAATTCAAGGTTACCTAACTCTTCATATAGCGTTTCTACTTGTTCAATATGAGTCGCATTGATAGTAATGGACACTGAGTGGTAGTTACCTTTGCTGCTTGGCTTCACTTGTGGAGAGTAATCGCCCGGCGCATGACGTTGAACCACTTCAACGACCTGATTGACTAGCTCAGGCTCCGCTAAGCCCATCACTTTGTAAGTGAATGAACAAGGGAACTCAAGCAGTTCATTTAATTTGGTTTTCATGGGCGCTCCTGTTTTGCTTTCCGCGATACGTACGGTCAGTTTCTTCTGTAAAATTTGATACTTTCCTCCGCCTTAAAAACACGGAGATGCTTATTGCGATCGGGTAGTAACCCGATTTTATCGCTTAATTGTCTCAAGAATTAGCCAAACCAATGATGAAATAGTAGTTTGATGTAATCGATAAAGCGGCCGAAGATGCTGCCTTCTTTTATTTCATTCATCACGACTAAAGGCTGCTGTTCAATAGTCTTGCCATCAAGTTGAAAGTTGATAGTACCTACGACTTGATTTTTCGCCAGTGGTGCATGTAATTCACTATTATTCATGACATAGCTGGCTTTCAGATCTTTCAGACGACCACGGGGAATAGTTAGATAAACATCTTTATCAACACCTAACTGAACCCTATCGTTATCTCCAAACCAGACTGGTTCAGAAGCGAATTCTTTGCTTGCTTTCAGAGGAGCAACAGTTTCAAAGAAACGGAAACCCCAGGTCAGCAGTTTCTTACTTTCTGTTTCACGGCCTTTATAAGTGTGGCCGCCTAATACCGCAGAAATCAGGCGCATATCGCCTTCCGTTGCAGAAGCGACTAGGTTATAGCCCGCTGCGCTAGTGTGGCCGGTTTTAATACCATCGACATTCAGGCTCTTATCCCACAATAAGCCATTACGGTTTGTCTGGCGGATATTGTTGTAGGTAAACTCTTTCTCTTTATAGATGGTGTACTCTTCAGGAACATCACGGATCAGCGCTTGACCAATCAATGCCATGTCACGGGCAGAGCTGTATTGGCCTTCTGCATCCAAGCCATGAACGGTTTTGAAATTCGTATTCTTTAATCCAAGCGATTTCACATAACCATTCATTAAATTAACGAAAGACTCTTGGCTACCGGCAACATAATCTGCCATTGCAACACAGGCATCGTTACCGGATTGCAAGTTTATACCGCGGGATAACATAGAAACCGAGACCTGATCGCCTGGCTTGAGAAACATCAGGGAAGAGCCTTTAAATACCGGATTACCGGTTGCCCATGCGTCAGTGCCAACAGTGACCATATCACTTGGGTGGATTTTGCCTGATTTGATTGCTTGACCAATAACATAACTGGTCATCATTTTTGTCAGACTGGCAGGATCACGGTGTGCATCTGCATTCATCTCAGCCAGCACTTTACCTGAGTTATAGTCGATAAGGATATAAGCTTCCGCATCAATCTGAGGCACACCTGGGATCATCGTTTTCAGGTTGGCATCATTCCCATTGGCAAAGGCAGAAGCACTTATTGCCAGCGCAATACCCAAGGTGGCGCTTTTTATAAAACGAGAAGTGGTTGTATATTTCATGGTTAGTTTGACAACATCCGTGAGAAAAGGTTGATATCGAGCCACATCATAGCAAATGAAAAAAATAGTGACATTGCCAAATTTTGACAAGACTCAGGTTTACATTTTTTTTACTCCTCTTACTGATATCTGAATCAAAGTGAAATATCAGTAAGAGAACGATCAGGGACTGACGATAAAAGAAGATTGCTGTATCTGGTCAGCCAGTTTTTGTTGTAAATCGGCAGCTTGCTGGCGATTGTTGAATGGCCCTAACTGTACACGATAAACGTTACTATATTGAGTTACGCGACCTTGAACATTAAAGCGTTGCGCTAGTGTTTGTTGCCACTCTTTTGCGCGTTGCTCACTGCTAACAGCACCAACCTGAACCATAAAACCATTTGCTGAGGCGGCTGTTGGTGTTGTGACTATTGAAGTACTGTTTGTAACAGACTTAGGTGGTTGCAGCTTCATTGCGGGGAGTTGTTCAGTCGCTTCCGGTTGTATCGTCAGTTTCATCGGCTGATTTGTTAAGGGCTGGCTGCTAGTCTGATCAGGGATATTCTCCATTGTTGGTGTTCCTAATGGACTGGTTGTCAGCGTTGGTCTACCCGGTAGAGCATAACTCTGTTTAACTATCTGGCTGCCAATGGTACCGGGACCGGATGCAGAACCGTCCTGGGCAACCTCGATAAAATCAACCTTAACTTTGGTACTTTGAGTCAGGTTTAACCGTTCAGCGGAAGCCTTCGATAGATCGATAATTCGCCCTGGTTTATAAGGACCACGGTCATTGACTCTGACAATCATCATGCGGCCATTGCTCAAGTTGGTCACACGGACATAACTTGGAATTGGCAGGGTAGGATGGGCGGCTGTCAGCGCATAAGGATTAAAACGTTCACCAATTGCGGTCATTTTGCCGCTGGATTCTTCACCGTACCAACTAGCATAACCTGTCTCACTAAACTGAGAGGGGGCTTGCACAATGTGATAAGTATGTCCGTTCATCTGATAATCATCATTGGCGCTAGGATGATAAGGCTCATAACGAGGTTCTGCACCCAGAACATCCTGCGTTGGTACTGCGGGTAACGGGGCAGATTTTTGTTTGTCAGGAGTAGTACAGCCAGATAGCAGGGCTGCAATCATGCTGAGTATAAGCCAGTGTTGACGCATTGAAACCTCTTCTCTATAAACTTTTGGACAACAATTTTCTGTGTGTGTGAATCGACATGATAATGCCGAAACCCGCCATTAAGACGATTAACGCAGAGCCGCCATAACTGACAAATGGCAAAGGAACGCCGACTACAGGCAGGATACCACTCACCATGCCAATATTGACGAAGATATAAACAAATAGAATTAACATTAGGCCGCCAACCATAACCCGACCAAAAGTGTTCTGTGCTCTGGTTGCGATAACCAACCCACGCGTAATTAATAACATATATAATGTTAATAACAGTAGTACGCCAATCAAACCAAGTTCTTCCGATAGTACGGCAAATATGAAATCTGTATGACGTTCTGGCAGAAACTCCAATTGAGATTGTGTTCCTAATAGCCAGCCTTTACCTGATAAACCACCGGAGCCAATCGCGATTTTTGATTGAATAATATGGTAACCCTTACCTAGTGGATCGCTTTCTGGATCAAGTAGCATCATGACGCGATCGCGCTGATAGCCATGCATCAAGAAGAACCACAAGATGGGGATAAAACAGGCTAACAGTAGAGCTGCGATACCGATCAACCGCCAACTCATGCCCGAAAGGAACAGGACAAACAGACCAGAAGCCGCGATCAGAATTGAAGTCCCTAAGTCTGGCTGAGCGGCAACCAGTAAAGTAGGCAGACAAATGAGCATCAGAGCGATAGTGGTATTTTTCAGTGATGGGGGGCATAAGTCGCGGTTCATAAAGCGTGCGATCATCAGGGGTACGGCTATCTTGGCAATCTCTGAAGGTTGGAAGCGGATGATCCCTAAATCCAGCCAGCGTTGGGCACCTTTACTTATTTGCCCGAAAGCATCGACAAAAATCAGTAAAATAACACAAACAATATAGAGATGGGGTGCCCAGCTTTCATAAACTCTTGGTGGAATTTGCGCCATGATGAGCATGACAACCAGTCCTGCACCAATTTGACCAATTTTGCGCTCCATCATCCCCATATCTTGGCCGCTGGCACTCCACATAACAAAAGCGCTGTATATCAGCAATGCCAAAATGCACAGGAGTAACGGTAGGTCGATATGTAATCTGGTCCAGAGAGGAACCCTTTTTTGGTTTTCTGTCATGGTGTTAATCAGTCACTTTCTGTTCCGGGAGGTGTAGGGACAGCATTCGGCAATGTTATGTTGTTATCCCCTAATAGTACATGGTCGAGGATTTGGCGAACAAGGGTTCCCACTGCTGGACCTGCACCACCATTCTCTAAAATAATGGAAAGGGCTACTGTCGGATTTTCATAAGGGGCGAAAGCGGTCATCAGCTTATGATCCCGTAAATGCTCAGCAATTTTACTGGCATTGTAGGTTTCATAACTGTAGACCTGTGCTGTTCCCGATTTGACCGCGGCTTTATAAGGCGTGCTGATAAAGCTCTTGTGGCCGGTACCGTTTGGTAGGTTAGCAACACCGTACATGCCACTTTTGGCTAATTCCCAATATCCTGAATGGATATCACCGATCTGAATATTTTCTGTTTGTTGATAAGGGATCATCTCACCTTTCAGCTTCTTGCTTAGCAGAAGATGTGGTGTTTTTACATTACCGTCGTTAATTAAGGTTGTCAGTGCTTTTACCATTTGAATGGGGGTTGCTGTCCAATATCCCTGGCCGATACCCACAGGAATGGTATCTCCTTGATACCAAGGTTTTTTATATTTTCTTTGTTTCCATTCGCGGGTAGGCATGATACCGGTGCGTTCTTCGGCTAGGTCGATTCCAGTATATTCGCCATAGCCAAACTTGGTCATCCACTCAGATAGACGATCAATTCCCATATCATAGGCCACTTGATAGAAGAAAGTATCCGCGGATTCTACAATGGCTCTATGTGCATTGAGACTACCGTGCCCCCAACGTTTCCAGTCACGGTAGCGTTTTTCTGAACCCGGTAATTGCCACCAACCCGGATCAAAAATGGTGGTATTTTTATTGATAACGCCTGTACTTAGTGCTGCGACGGTAATAAAAGGTTTCACTGTCGAAGCTGGAGGATAGATTCCTTGAGTAGCACGATTAATAAGTGGCCTATCAGGATTGTTTAATAGCTCTTGGTAGTTCTTATTGGAGATACCGTTTACGAATAGGTTTGGATCATAGCTTGGGTTAGATACCAGCGCCAGAATTTCCCCATTACGTGGATCACTGACAACGACCGCAGCACGGCTGGTTGTCAGGAGTTTCTCAATGTAAATCTGCAATTCGAGATCGATAGTTAGGTAAATATCCTGTCCGGCCTGTGGTGGTTGTTCATGTAATTGGCGTATCACCCGGCCTCGGTTATTCACTTCGACTTCTTCATAACCCGTTTTGCCGTGTAAAACAGTTTCATAATAGCGTTCAATACCCAGTTTGCCGATATCATGGGTAGCGGCGTAATTAGGTAAAATACCTTCTTTATCCAATCGTTCTACATCTTTATCATTAATTTTAGCAACATAGCCGATGATATGTGTCAGTGCTGAACCATAAGGGTAGAAGCGGCGTTGGTAACCTTTTATTTCAAAACCAGGGAAACGATATTGGTTAACGGCAAAGCGTGCTACTTGAATATGATCAAGTGAAGTTTTCAATGGAATAGAGGTAAAGCGGCGCGAGCGTTTACGCTCTTTTTCAAAGTTGGCAATATCTTCGTCAGTCAGATCGATAACATTGCGTAAATCATTCAGCGTTTGCTCAAGGTGTTCTACCTTTTCAGGTATAATTTCCAACTGATAGATAGTTCGATTAAGTGCCAATGGCGTGCCGTTTCGGTCATAAATGATACCGCGACTTGGTGCAATTGGAACCAGTTTAATACGGTTTTCGTTTGAACGGGTTTGATAGTCTTCGTGGCGGGTGATTTGTAAATGGTAAAGATTGGCCATCAGGATACCCGTCAGTACCAAGATGATAATAAACGCCACCAATGCGCGGCGAGCAAATAGGGCTGATTCAGCCGTATAATCACGAAAAGGGGTACGTTTATTCTTCATCCCATTGCCAGAAATTCGCTTTTATCCGTTGATAACCAAATTATTCCCGATGATAGGGATGATTGGTCGTAATACTCCATGCCCGGTACAGGCTTTCCGCAACTAAAACTCGGACCAGAGGATGGGGTAAGGTCAGCGGTGACAGTGACCAGCTTTGCTCTGCGGCAGCTTTACATGCCGGAGCGAGACCTTCGGGTCCACCTATCAACAAACTGACATCTCTACCATCCCGTTTCCAATGTTCAAGCTGTTGCGCCAATTGAGGCGTTTCCCAACGGGAACCCGGAATGTCCAGGGTGACAATACGGCTGCCTTTGCTGACAGCGGCCAGCATTTGTTCGCCTTCTTTTTCCAGAATGCGTTTAATATCCGCATTTTTGCCCCGTTTGCCGGCCGGAATTTCTATCAGATCAAATGGCATGTCTTTGGGAAAACGACGCAAATAATCTGTAAAGCCGGCCTGTATCCAGTCCGGCATTTTTGTACCTACAGCGATTAATTGCAGCTTCAAACTCAGCTCCAGAGCTTTTCGAGTTCGTACATGCGGCGGCTCTCTTCTTGCATGACATGTACGATAACTTCACCGAGGTCTACGACAATCCAGTCAGATACGCCTTGTCCTTCAACGCCGAGTGGGATCAGGCCGCTCGCACGACAGTCATCAACCAGATTATCTGCGACAGACATCAGATGGCGGCTGGAAGTTCCGGTACAGACGATCATGCAATCGGTAATACTTGATTTCCCTTGGACATCAAGGGAAACAATATCCTGTGCTTTGGAGTTTTCAAGCTTATCAATAACAAACTGTTGGAGTTCTTTACCTTGCAAAAGGCTCATCCTTATTTTTTATCACAATTGATTAAATAGTGCGGAATAATAGCATGTCAGGTCACTTAAGGGTAAGTCAACTAAGCGACTAATCGAGGCAGATTCCGCTATTGGCGATATAACCCCTGTGAATCTATATACTTTTGTACTGAAAGGGGGAGTAAATCGTCACAACTTAACCCTTGCTGGTGGCGTTGACGGATGTCGGTTGCTGAGATCGACAGCAGAGGTGTATCTGCCAGATAGATATAACCGTTAGGTTTACTGCCAAGTTGGCTTGGATCGTAGATTTGATGTTTTGTAAGCCATTGTTGCATTTCAGTTGTGGAAAACTGAGTTTGATAACCAGGACGAGCACAAACTAGCAAATGGCAGAAACTCAGTAGCTCTTGCCAACGATGCCAAGTGTGCAGTGATAACAAAGCATCCTGGCCGATTATAAATGCTAGTGGTTGTTTGTTACCAAGTTCCTGACGGAATGACTCTAGCGTATCAATTGTGTAAGAGGGGATAGTACGCTCCAGTTCACGCTTATCGACGGTAAACAGTGGGCTATCCTGTACTGCCAGTTGTACCATTTCAAGCCGCTGTTGTGCAGTGGCTTCCGGTTGTGGGCGGTGTGGTGGGACGTGATTTGGTAGTAAAATCACTTGATTCAGGCCAGTTTGATATGCCAGGGTTTCAACTGGCTGCAAGTGCCCGTAATGGATGGGATCGAATGTTCCACCAAATAATGCTTTAATAACGGGTTGTTTCGGGCAAGTAGAATCAATGGCATGAGGCATTAAAAAAGCTCTCAGGTAAGGTTTTTCCACATAACAGCATGGAAAGAGTTTCTAAATCTGACCAAATAGACTGGCCGTAATCCTGTTTGATCTGGCGTTCCATCTGTACAAGTAAATGAATTGCTCTCTGCAAATCATGTTGAGTGAGACGTTGCAGTGCGCTTGTCAGTAATGAACGGCGGTTTTGCCATACCCGATGCTGATCTAACAGTGTTTTCATCGGGGTTGTGGTACTTTGACGTTTCAGCGTGAGTAGCAACAGTAATTCACGCTGTACGGTACGTAATAGAATAACAGCTTCGCAATCTTCCTGTTTTAACTGTTTTAGAATATGCCAGGCTCGTTTTGCTTTACCTGATAATAGCGAGTCTACCCAGTGATAAGGTGTAAAGTGAGCTGCGTCATTTACCGCATTTTCGACACGATGTAAGGTTAGTTTACCGTCTGGGTATAGCAGGGAAAGACGCTCAAGTGCCTGAGCTAACGCCAGTAAATTTCCTTCATAACAATAACACAGTAGTTGATTGGCTTGTTCTTCCAGCACCAATTTCATAGCTTTGGCCCGTTGTGCAACCCACTGCGGCAGACGGTTCTGTTCCGGGGTCTGACAACTGACATAAACACCATTTTTTCCTAGTATTTTGAACCAGTGACTGTTCTCCTGAGCCTTGGTCAATTTCAAACCACGTAGTATTAGCAGTATATCTGGGTGAAGTAGTTCTGCCAGTTTCACCAGTTGTTCGGCTATGGTTGTGTTAGGGCCATTTTCCGGCAGTAATAAAGTGAGTGTTTGACGGCTAGCAAACAGACTTAATGACTGACAAATATTGAATATCTCATCCCACTCGGTGTGATTATCCAGCGTATAGGTGAAGTGTTCAGTGAAGGCGTTTTTTTCAGCAGCCTTGCGAATATGATCCTGGCTTTCCTGTAATAGTAGGGGTTCATTACCCCATATCAGATAACAGTTTCGCAGCCCCTCATTGAGCTGCGAAATCAGTTGTTCGGGATAGAGTTTGATCATTGTGCTTGCGCAGCTTGCTGTCCCACCTGTTTCTCTCTGGCTTTCTGCTTTTCTGCGTTGTGAACGGTCAATAACTGGCGAACTAACCGGCGAGCAGCTTGTTCACGCATTTCTTGATTGATTATCTCGTTTTCAGCATCTTTCGCCAGGGCCTCTAATGGGTTGTCGAAAAAAGAGCGGTCAACCCTGGATCGCAGCGGATATACGCTACCGTCTGGCATAATAACTTGAGCATTGACATTCAGTGTCAATTGGCGTTCAGCTGCCTTACCATCTTGGAAAACAGAGACAGTATCTTTATTTTCAGAAGAGTCAATTAACTTCAAAACAGGAACATCAGCGCTACCATCCTCAAGGATAGTGACGTTATTCAGACGAAGCTGTTGGCGAACGGAACGGGCCAGTGGCCCATATGGGTCACTGCTTGTTATTTGCAGCTTTTTGAGTTCTGCTGGCACCTGGGTGGTGCCGCGCAGATGAAAACCGCAGCCAGCGGTGACTAGCACCGCCAACCCCAGCAACAACGTTAAAATACGATGTCGCACATTGCCTCCTTTATCAGCCGACGACCAGATTCAGCAGTTTGCCTGGTACATAAATGACTTTGCGAATAGTGACGCCTTCAAGGTATTTCGCCACACCATACTCTTGTGCTGCCAGATCATGAACATATTCTTTAGTCGCATCGGCTGGCACAGTAACACGACCACGCACTTTACCGTTAACTTGAATGACGACTAGCTTGGTATCGTCAACCATTGCCTGCTCATTAGCTTGTGGCCAATCAGCCGTATCAATACCACCTTCACCACCCAGAGCTTGCCACATAATAAAGCAAGCATGAGGAGTTATTGGTGACAACATACGGACAACCGCCAACAGTGCCTCTTGCATCAGAGCGCGATCTTGCTCAGTTTCCTGTGGTGCGCGGGTCAGTTTATTCATCAATTCCATTACCGCAGCGATAGCAGTATTGAATGCCTGACGGCGACCAACATCATCTGTAACTTTAGCGATGGTTTTGTGCAGGTCACGGAATAGATCTTTTTGTTCCACTGTCAGGTTTGTGATATCCAGTGGTTGAGTTGCCCCTTTACTGCTATGTTCATAAACCAAGCGCCACACACGTTTCAAAAAGCGATTTGCTCCTTCAACGCTGGATTCTTGCCATTCTAGCGTCAGCTCTGGTGGTGCCGCGAACATCATAAACAGGCGAACGGTATCAGCACCATATTTTTCTACCATCAATTGTGGGTCAATACCGTTGTTTTTGGATTTAGACATTTTGCTCATGCCGGTATAAACCAGCTCATGGCCTTCTTTATCCGTCGCTTTAACGATACGGCCTTTATCATCACGTTCAACGATAGTATCAGCCGGGGAAACCCAAATTTTTTCACCATTTTTGCCGATATAATAAAAAGCATCGGCTAGAACCATGCCCTGACATAACAGACGTTTGGCAGGTTCATTGGAATTGACCAAGCTTGCGTCACGCATCAGTTTGTGGAAGAAACGGAAATACATCAGATGCATGATGGCATGTTCGATACCACCGATGTATTGGTCAACTGGCAGCCAATAGTTAGCCGCTGCTGGATCGAGCAGGCCCTTGTCATAATCTGGGCAGGTGTAGCGAGCGTAGTACCAGGAAGATTCCATAAAGGTATCGAAGGTATCGGTCTCACGTAGTGCGGGCTGGCCGTTGATAGTGGTTTTTGCCCACTCAGGATCAGCTTTAATTGGGCTGGTGATGCCATCCATTTTGACATCTTCTGGCAGAATAACAGGCAGTTGATCTGCTGGAACCGGAACAACTGTGCCATTTTCCAGTGTTGCCATTGGAATAGGAGCACCCCAGTAGCGTTGACGGGAAACACCCCAGTCGCGCAGACGATAGTTGACTTTACGCTTACCTACGCCCATTTCCACCAGTTTATTAGCGATGGCATTAAAACCGGCTTCGTGATTCAGACCGCTAAATTCACCGGAATTAAACAGGATATTCTTATCTGTTACCGGTGCTTCATGGACGTTCGGTTCATTACCTTCATTGTCCAGAATAACGGCTTTTATTGGCAGGTTATATTTTGTCGCAAATTCCCAGTCGCGTTGATCGTGGCCAGGCACTGCCATGACTGCACCGGTGCCGTATTCCATCAGGACGAAGTTTGCAACCCAGATTGCCACTTTCTCTTTGGTCAATGAATGAATAGCAAACATACCGGTTGCCATGCCTTTTTTCTCCATTGTTGCCATATCTGCTTCTGCAACTTTGGTATTACGGCACTCATCAATGAAAGCAACCAGTTCAGGGTTATTTTCTGCTGCTTGTTTTGCCAGAGGATGACCGGCGGCAATCGCAACATAAGTGGCGCCGAGGAACGTATCAGGACGAGTGGTATAGACGGTCAGTTTCTCCTGACTATCAGCCACATCAAAAGTGATTTCTACCCCTTCAGAACGGCCAATCCAATTGCGCTGCATGGTTTTGACCTGCTCCGGCCACTCTTCCAGCGTCTCCAGATCGCTTAACAACTCTTCGGCATAATCAGTGATTTTGATAAACCATTGTGGAATTTCTTTACGTTCAACTTTGCTATCACAACGCCAGCAGCAGCCATCGACCACTTGTTCATTAGCCAGAACAGTCAGATCGTGGGGACACCAGTTAACTGAGGAGGTTTTTTTATAAACCAAGCCCTTTTCATACAATTTGGTGAAAAACCACTGTTCCCAATGGTAATATTCCGGGGTACAGGTTGTGACTTCACGATCCCAGTCGTAACCGAAGCCCAGTGTTTTCAATTGACCTTTCATATATTCGATGTTGGCGTAGGTCCACGGAGCAGGTGCAGTATTGTTTTTTACTGCGGCACCTTCTGCGGGCAGGCCAAATGCATCCCAACCGATAGGTTGCAGGACATTTTTTCCAAGCATACGTTGATAACGGGAGATAACATCGCCAATAGTGTAGTTACGTACATGGCCCATGTGTAGTCGACCAGAAGGGTAAGGTAGCATGGACAGGCAGTAATATTTTTCTTTGCTGTTGTCTTCTGTCACTTTGAAAGTTTGCTTCTCTTGCCAGTGAAGCTGAACTTGCGGCTCTATATCTTCTGGACGGTATTGTTCTTGCATGGCACCGATGATCCTATGGTGAGTAAAAAGCTACGTTTGTAGCAATCATTTAGTTGGTAAAATATGAGATCGGCATAGCATATCTGATTTGGTATATAAGAAACAGAGGTTCTGAGGGAAAATCCGATGGCGACGGGAGTCACCACCGGGGATGAAATGAGGTTAGTGAAGAATTTTAGCTAGAAATTCTTTGGCGCGATCTGATTTTGGATTCGCAAAGAAATCTTCTTTTTTGCTATCTTCAACAATTCTGCCTTCATCCATAAAGATAACCCGGTTGGCTACTTTACGGGCAAAGCCCATTTCGTGAGTAACAACCATCATGGTCATCCCTTCATCTGCCAGTTTAACCATGACATCGAGCACTTCATTGATCATTTCAGGGTCGAGTGCGGAGGTAGGTTCGTCAAATAGCATGGCAATCGGGTCCATACAAAGGGCTCGGGCGATTGCTACACGTTGTTGTTGACCACCGGAAAGTTGAGACGGGAATTTATTCGCTTGACTGGCAAGCCCAACGCGTTCAAGTAATTTCAGCCCCTTTTCTTCCGCTGCTTTTTTATCACGATTAAGCACTTTAATCTGCGCTAGAGTTAAATTTTCAATGATGGATAGATGGGGGAACAGCTCAAAATGCTGGAACACCATGCCGACTTTAGAGCGTAGTTGTGCCAGATTGGTGTTTTTATCATTAACTTTAATGTCATTAACCAGAATTTCACCCTGTTGGATGGATTCCAGGCCATTGACCGTTTTTATCAGGGTGGATTTGCCTGAGCCAGACGGGCCACAGACCACAACGACTTCACCTTTTTTAACTTCAGTTGAGCAGTCGGAGAGAACCTGAAATTGGCCATACCACTTGGATACATTTTTCAGGGAGATCATCAAACAGTCCTTTTCTTCAAATAGTTAACCAGCATAGATGCGGCAATACTAATAATAAAATAAACCAAACCAGCAAATAGGATCATTTCGACCTGAGTGCCATCACGCTCACCGATATTTGCCGCAGTACGGAAAAAGTCCGCTAGGCTGAGCACATACACCAATGAGGTGTCTTGAAACAGTACGATACCCTGTGTCAGTAACAGCGGGGTCATCGCACGGAATGCCTGAGGCAGGATAACCAGTCTCATACTTTGCATTGGTGTCATACCCAATGCCAGTGCTGCCGAAGATTGCCCGCGGGAAATACTCTGAATTCCTGCCCGGATAATTTCTGAATAATAAGCAGCTTCGAAAAAGGCAAATGCAACCATAGCTGAAATTAAACGAATATCTGTTTTCGGAGAAATCCCTAGAACGTTCTGCACTAGGCTAGGCACAATCAGATAGAACCATAACAGTACCATAACCAGTGGTACAGAACGGAACAGATTGACATATAAAGTGGCAAACCAGCTCAGTGCTTTTACCGAAGAGAGGCGCATAACAGCCAGTACGGTTCCCCAGAGAATACCGACAACAACAGCAATAATCGTGATTTTTGCTGTAATGACTAAGCCTTGTAGCAGAAACGGGATACTGGGGATAATCGAACTCCAGTCAAACTCGTACATTTATTGACCTCCAATATTACCCGGTAAACGCACTTTTTTCTCAAGCAAGTGCATGGCAAGCATAATCACCAGATTGATTCCGATATAAGCTAGCGTAATCGCCGTAAATGTTTCATAAGCATGTGCTGAGTAATCAAGTAACTTACCTGCTTGTGCTGCCATATCTACCAGACCAATAGTGGAGGCAATGGCGGAGTTTTTCACCAGATTCATCATTTCTGATGTCATGGGTGGAATGATTACTCGATAGGCATTGGGTAATAGGACATAGCGATAGGTTTGCGGCAAGGTTAGCCCCATTGCCAGCCCTGCCGCTTTTTGACCACGTGGTAGTGATTGTATGGCGGCACGAACCTGCTCACACATCCGAGCAGCAGTGAAAAGACCTAAACAGGCAGTGGATGAGAGAAAAAATTGGATATTAGGGTCCAGCTCAGTTTTAAACCACAGACCGATTTTTTCTGGTAGTAGTTCAGGTACAACCAGATACCAGATAAAAAATTGAACTATCAGTGGTACGTTACGAAAGAGCTCAACATAACAGGTACCTATCCCAGATAATATTTTATTGGGAACAGTGCGTAAGATGCCGAACAGTGAGCCGACAATGAAAGCGATAATCCAGGCGCAGATAGACAAGGCAATCGTCACCTGAAATCCAGCTATCAACCAGCCTAGATAAGTCGTATTGCCGAAAGGGGCAGCTTGCAAAAAGATGCCCCAATTCCAATCGATTGACATAATAATACTCCCTGTTAGGGTGTAGCTTGATCCCCTGAAAACGATTGATTGGCTGAGAAAAAAAGCGAGGTAGGGAACGACCACCTCGCACCCTGTGATGCCAATCAAATAGTCATTTTTTTAATTATATTTCTAGTCAAGCGCCTTATCATTTGGCGATTTAAATAGTGCTTTCATTTCATCAGACAAAGAGAAATTCAAATTCAGGTTCTTGGGTGGAATCGGGTGTTTGAACCAGCGCTCAAATGATTTCTCTGCCACTCCAGAGGTTTGCGCCTGAACAATGGTCTCATCGATCAGCTTCTTGAATTGAAGATCGTCTTTGCGCGATATACAACCATAGGCTTCTCTAGACTGAGGTGTACCAACAATTTCCCATTGATCAGGTTTTTTCGCTTTGGCGCGTTCACCTGCTAGTAGTGCATCATCCACCATAAAGGCGATTGCCCGGCCAGATTCCAGAGTACGGAATGAGTCACCATGATCTTTTGCACTGATGATGCGCATTTTCATGCTTTTCTCATCGTTGAGTTTATTCAGCAAGATTTCAGAAGTCGTACCTGCTGAGACAACGACATTTTTACCCGCCAAATCTGGGAAATCTTTTATACCGGAACCTTTTTTAGTCAGCAAACGTGTTGTAATAATAAAGATGCTGTTAGAGAAAGTGACTTGTTTCTGACGTTCAAGGTTATTGGAAGTGGAACCGCATTCGAAATCATAAGTGCCATTTTGTAGCAATGGGATACGATTTTGCGAAGTCACGGGTATCAATTTTACTTGCAGATTTGGCATGTCCAGTTTCTTCTTCACTGCTTCAACAATCAGATTAGAATAATCCTGAGAGTAGCCGACGACTTTTTGATGGTTATCGTAGTAAGCAAAAGGTACGGAGGATTCACGATGTCCCACAATGATCACACCATCATCTTTAACCTTTTTCAGTGTTCCCGTTAATTCTTCGGCTTGAGCAGCCCCCGCCATGCCAAGTAACATCATGGTTAATACTAGATTACGCATACGCATATATAACTCCTTTAATGTGGCTATCGTTTGCGATGTTGTGTTTGCAAAAGTCTCTCTGTGATTTGTTTTTAATCTAGGATCATTTGCTGTTGTATGTGTATATAGTGTTAAAAAATAGTACAAAAGGGTTAGATAATGAAAATGAATTGTTTCTATTTCGGGAGCTGTCTCGCACTATAAATGAACAATATTGTTTGTCTTGCATAATAAAGATACGTGATTATCATTTTTTTGGTGCATGTTCCCATTTTTTATTAGTGAAACAGCTATTTTCCTTTTCATTCATAGAGATAGTAGCAATTAGCATGCCAAAATAATAACGAAGGGTAAAATTAATACCAATAAGTTGTTTAAGTAGGTTACTTGTATACATAGAGTGATATCAGTGATTGAGGGTTAGCATGGGTCAATGGCTGAATTGGGCAAGGTATATTTCATGCCAATTGCTAGACGATTCTATAGGTTGATAAGGCCGATTAATAATGTTAAATCGACAATTTCAAGGGAGCAGTTTTGCTCCCTTTTGACTGTCTAGACATTCGAATCAAGATGGATATTTGAATTAAGATTTACGGCGGTTATACGTTAAGGCAAACAGAGAAAATGATACGGTAATTATCCATAACGGCCAGTTACCCCAGCGTGCATAGGGCGTTATCCCGGTTGCAGGTGTCACTTTAGCTACCAAGACATTACGGGTAAATTGTGGGAGTGCTGCTTGCACTTCTCCGTCCGGGCGGATAACAGCTGTAATGCCGTTATTGGTACCACGTAGTAACGGGCGTCCTAATTCAAGGGAACGCATGCGCGCCATTTGGAAATGTTGCCAAGGGCCAATTGAACCACCAAACCAAGCATCATTGGAAACAGTGAGTAAGAATTCGGTATCCGGTTTGAAATTCGCCCGAACTTGTTCACCCAGTATAATTTCATAACAAATAGCGGTGGTTAGGTTATATCCTGCAACAGAAAGCTGTGGTTGAATGTAGTTGCCACGGCTGAATGAAGACATGGGTAAGTTGAAGAATGGTGCCAGAGGCCGGAGTAGGGATTCTAGCGGAACAAATTCACCGAATGGTACCAGATGATATTTATCGTAGCGAATAGCTGCCGGATATTGATAAGGTATTTTATCGCCGAGGACAATCACACTGTTATAGATCTTATCACGGTCGCCAACGGCTCTTTCATCGACAATACCGGTAATGAGGCTGGTATGTTGATTGCGTAACAGTTCATCCAATTTTGTTAGAAAGTGGCGTTGATAACTTTCCAATGAAGGAATAGCAGACTCCGGCCAGATGATTATCGGCATTTTGCCGATGTATGGCAGGCTGTTGCCCATGTAGATGTCCATAGTTTCGCTGAGCATTTTAGGGTCCCATTTCAGGGATTGTGGAATATTTCCCTGAATCAGCGCGACATCAACAGTTTTTTCAGATAGCAGGCTGTACCACTGATAATGGCGTATTGGCCATGGTAATAGCAGAATGGCGACAGCGATAATACCAGCGACTATTTTCCGATGTATGACGGCCAGAACGAATAACCCGCTGAGAGCCATTAACAGGAAAGTGATGGCCTCAACACCCAAAATTGGTGCAATGGCTTTCATTGGACCATCTAATTGACTGTAGCCGAATTGTAGCCAGGGGAAACCGGTTAGAATCCAGCCTCGCAGGAATTCGGTGAGTTGCCATAATGCAGGTGCTGCTACAGCCAGCCTCAACCCGTTCGTTTTTGCGAAGAAACGATTGAGTAAGGCAGCGAATAAAGCAGGATAGAGCGAGAGATAGGCGGCAAGTAATATGACCAGCAGAATATTGACTGTGGTTGGCATGCCACCGAAATTAGCAATACTGACATACACCCAGTTTGTACCACTGCCGAACAGACCGAATCCCCAACAAAAAGCAATAAATGCCGCTTGTCGGGGTGTTCTGTTTAAAGTCAGAAGTTGTAGTCCAAACAGGGAGATAATCGCGGCAGGCCAGAAGTCAAAAGGTGAAAAAGCCAGTGTTCCACTGGCTCCAAAAAACAGTGCCAGTAAGGCGCGTAGCCGCTGGCAATTTAATAATGAAGCTTTGTTCATTCAGATTTTATTCTTCTTCAAGGTTAGGTATTGGCGCATCGTCCGGTATCGTAACATAAACTTGAATAATTCTTCGGCTGTCGGCCATAGCAACTTTAAAGAGATAGCCGTTGATATCAACGGACTCTCCTCTGGCGGGTAAATGACCGAATGCCTGCATAACCAGACCACCAATAGTATCCACTTCTTCATCACTGAATTGGGTGCTAAAGGCTTCATTAAAGTCTTCAATCTGAGTCAGTGCTCGTACCGTATAGGTATGACGGCTCAAGGCACGAATATCGACATCTTCTTCTTCATCGTATTCGTCTTCAATTTCACCGACGATCAATTCAAGAATATCTTCGATAGTGACTAGGCCCGATACACCACCAAACTCATCAATGACAATTGCCATATGATAACGTTGAGAACGGAATTCTTTCAGCATGCGGTCAACCCGTTTACTTTCAGGTACAACGACAGCCTGACGCAGAACCTTATCTATGCTGAATGGTGGGGAATCGGTGCGCATAAATGGCAATAGGTCTTTTGCCATTAAAATCCCTTCAATATGATCTTTATCTTCACTGATCACAGGGAAACGAGAGTGAGCCGAATCGATAATCACATCCAGACATTCGTCCAGGGTTTGATTACGTTTTAAGGTAACGATTTGAGAACGGGGGATCATGATATCCCGAACACGCTGATCGGAAATATCCATTACCCCTTCGAGCATATCGCGGGTATCAGGATCAATCAGATCGTTTTGTTCAGAGTCACGGATCAGTTCCACCAGTTCATCACGGCTTTTTGGCTCACCGTGAAAAAGTTGGTTAAGAAGAAGAGTGAAAAACCCTTTCTTAGGGCTAGGGTTGTCATTACTTGAAGGATGGTCGTCGCTCATGGCGTTTTAATGAAAATTTCCCATTAAATAAGTTATTGTTGGTATTTTTTAGCATAAAAATGGTACGAATGGTTACTCTTTTTCTGCAAGATAGGGGTCAGCATAACCTAACTTTTGCATAATTTCTGTTTCCAAAGATTCCATTTCTTCAGCTTCATCATCTTCGATATGATCATAGCCCAGCAGATGTAGGCATCCGTGGACCACCATATGCGCCCAATGTTCTTCTATTGTTTTTTGTTGTTCCTCCGCTTCTTTTTCAACGACCTGACGACAGATAATTAAATCGCCAAGCAGGGGTAAATCAATCTCTGGTGGTGCCTCAAATGGGAAAGATAACACATTTGTTGGCTTATTTTTACCACGGTAGGTCAGATTTAAATCGTGACTTTCTGCCTCATCAACAATACGGATAGTGACTTCACTTTCAGATTGAAATTGCGGTA
This sequence comes from Photorhabdus laumondii subsp. laumondii, assembly GCF_003343245.1. NCBI lineage: Bacteria > Pseudomonadati > Pseudomonadota > Gammaproteobacteria > Enterobacterales > Morganellaceae > Photorhabdus > Photorhabdus laumondii. Next base: position 1,520,172 of record NZ_CP024901.1, read on the forward strand.
AAACCCCATCCAGCCAGTGCTGGAATAGGGTTTCTTTAGGAAGACCTTGTGAATGCTCACAGGCAATTTGTAAATCAAGTATGACTGAACTCATTGTGCTTCCTGCTTGCGTTGTTCACTGAGTGTTTGTTTGCGTTTTTGCTCGGTTGCTTCCCACTCTTCATAGGCAATAACGACTTTGGCAACCACTGGGTGACGGACAACATCATCACTGTGGAAAAAATTGAAACTCAGCTCACCGACGCCTGATAGAACTTCAGTGGCATGGCGTAGGCCGGATTTTTGCCCACGAGGCAGGTCAATCTGCGTAACGTCACCGGTAACAACTGCTTTGGAGTTGAAGCCGATACGAGTCAGGAACATCTTCATCTGTTCGATGGTTGTATTCTGGCTCTCATCCAGAATAATAAAAGCGTCGTTCAGGGTTCGTCCTCGCATATAAGCTAATGGGGCAACTTCAATAACGTTACGTTCGATCAGCTTTTCAACTTTTTCAAAACCGAGCATTTCAAACAAAGCGTCGTAGAGTGGGCGCAAGTACGGATCCACTTTTTGGCTCAGGTCACCCGGTAGGAAACCCAATTTTTCGCCTGCTTCGACAGCCGGACGGGTTAGCAGGATACGGCGAATCTCTTGTCGTTCCAGTGCATCAACCGCAGCAGCAACGGCCAGGTAAGTTTTTCCTGTGCCGGCAGGGCCAATCCCAAACGTAATATCGTGGCTAAGAATATTGGCAATATACTGTGCCTGATTGGGCGTGCGTGGTTTTACCATGCCGCGTTTGGTGCGAATATTAACGGATTTACCGTATTCGGGTATGCTCTCGGCGGTTTGTTCCAGAACCCGGCTCTCGGTAATTGCCAGATGAATTTGTTCTGGCTTGACATCAGGGATCACGCCACGGACAGGGGAAGTTTCCACATATAAATGCTGTAGGATATTGGTGGCTGCGCTAACACACAGCGGTTTGCCCATCAGTTTAAAACGGTTATCACGACGGCTAATTTCAATACCTAACCGGCGTTCAAGCTGCTTCAAATTGTCATCAAACGGACCACACAGGCTCATTAGGCGCTGATTGTCGGCGGGTTCGAGGAAAATTTCCTGGGTTGCTATTTGTGAATGAATTTGTTGAGTCACTGATTATCTCTATATTTAGGGCTGATAAGTGCCGACCCCGATTTCGTCTTCTTTACGGGTACGGGCTATAACGGACTCAGGTGATTCGTGTATACGAAGATCCATTTGATCTTCGGTACGGATAACTTTACCGCGTAGTGAGTTGGCGTAGACATCAACAATTTCAACATCAACGAATTTGCCAATCATATCAGGTTGGCCTTCAAAGTTGACAACCCGATTGTTTTCGGTACGGCCAGAAAGTTCCATCACATTCTTACGGGAAGTTCCTTCAACCAGAATACGTTGTACACTGCCCAACATAGCACGGCTGTAGCTCATAGCTTGTTGGTTGATACGTTGTTGTAACAGGTAAAGGCGCTGTTTTTTCTCTTCTTCACTAACGTCATCAGGCAGATCGGCTGCTGGCGTTCCCGGACGAGCAGAATAGATGAAGCTGTAGCTCATGTCGAAATTGACATCAGCGATCAGTTTCATGGTTTTCTCGAAGTCATCTTGGGTTTCACCAGGGAATCCGATAATGAAGTCAGAGCTTATCAAGATATCAGGACGTGCTTTACGCAGTTTGCGAATAATGCTTTTATACTCAAGGGCTGTATGTGCGCGTTTCATCAACGTTAGAATACGGTCCGAGCCACTTTGCACCGGTAAATGCAGGAAGCTAACCAATTCCGGTGTATCTTCGTAAACGGCAATAATATCGTCTGTAAATTCAATTGGGTGGCTAGTCGTAAAGCGAATACGATCAATACCATCTATAGCCGCTACCAAACGAATTAACTCAGCGAAAGAGCAGATATCACCATCATAAGTGGCACCACGATAGGCGTTCACATTCTGACCGAGAAGGTTGACTTCGCGTACGCCTTGAGCGGCAAGTTGAGCGATTTCAAACAGAACATCATCACATGGGCGGCTAACTTCTTCTCCGCGGGTATAAGGTACGACACAGAAAGTACAGTATTTGTTGCAACCTTCCATAATAGAAACGAATGCAGATGGACCTTCAGCACGCGGCTCCGGTAGACGGTCAAATTTCTCGATTTCCGGGAAGCTGATATCAACAACCGGGCTGCGGGTACCTTTCACCTGGTTGATCATTTCAGGTAAACGATGCAATGTTTGCGGCCCGAAAATGATATCTACACATTGAGCGCGTTGCCGGATGAAATCGCCTTCCTGAGAGGCTACACAGCCACCGACTCCAATGATGAGATCTGGATTAGTATCTTTTAGGTTTTTCCAGCGGCCTAATTGATGGAAAACCTTTTCCTGTGCTTTTTCGCGGATTGAACAGGTATTCAATAGCAAAATGTCTGCTTCTTCGGCGACATCGGTTAACTGATAACCGTGAGTACTTTCCAGCAGGTCGGCCATTTTAGATGAATCATATTCATTCATCTGACAGCCCCAAGTTTTAATATACAGTTTTTTTATCGTCGACATTTTCTTGTGCATCCGAGCTTTCTACCGCGCTGAAAAGTGTTATTACACGGCAAAAGCAATTGTGTATTAGGCATAAAGTTGTCGGATATTGTAGTCATTTGCAGGAGCAGTGACCAGACTGTTAAACAGGATATTCTCTACCGGAGAATTAAAAATTCGGTACACTGTACTAATCAATGGGTTAATAGCATGGTTGATATGAATAATTCACAACAGATTTTTGATGTAGTGGTGGTCGGTGCTGGCATGATCGGCGCTGCAACAGCATTGGGGTTGGCACAGGAAGGTTGGACAGTTGCTTTATTGGATCATCAACCACCACAATCTTATGATGCACAGAGTCAGCCTGATGTGCGTGTATCAGCAATCAGTTGTGCTTCTGTAGATTTGCTCAAACAACTTGGCGCATGGGATGCGGTATTACAGATGCGCAGTGCGCCGTATCGTACATTAGAGACTTGGGAACAGAATGATTCTAATTTGGTGTTTGATGCTCAAAGTTTAGGGCTGCCTGAGTTGGGCTATATGGTTGAAAACCGTATCTTGCAACTGGCTCTGTGGCAGCAGTTTGAAAAATATCCCAATTTGACTTTGCTATGCCCGGCAGTATTGCAAGCAATGCAGTGGCAGAAAGTGGGTTGGTTAGTGACTCTGGCTGATGGAACGGAGATGGCTGCTCGTTTGATTGTCGGGGCTGATGGTGCTCGTTCTCAGGTTCGGCAAATGGCAGGAATTGGCAGTCGTGGCTGGCAGTACAGACAGTCTTGTATGTTGATCACGGTAAAAACAGAACAGCCCCAGCAGGATATTACTTGGCAGCAGTTTTTTCCTTCTGGCCCGAGAGCGTTTCTTCCACTGTTTGATCAATGGGCTTCGCTGGTGTGGTACGACAAACCGGCACGCATACGACAATTACAGGCAATGTCAATGGCTCAACTTGAACAGGAGATTTTCCAGGCATTTCCTATACGGTTAGGTAAAGTGACTCCCGTTGCCGCCGGTTCATTTCCTTTGACTCGTCATCATGCTAACAGTTATGTGCGTGAAGGATTAGTATTGTTGGGGGATGCAGCTCATACCATTAATCCGCTGGCCGGGCAAGGCGTAAATCTTGGTTATCGGGATGTGAATACTCTGCTTGATGTTTTGGTGAAGGCGAGAGAATTAACAGAGCAGTGGGATTCATTGGAAGTATTGATGCGTTATCAGCGTCGTAGAATGCCGGATAACCGAATGATGCAAGCTGGAATGGATCTATTTTACACCGTGTTCAGTAATGAATTGCCAGGGCTGAAAGTTGCTCGTAATCTGGCGCTGATGGCAGCTCAACGGGCTGGCGTAATGAAAAAAACGGTGCTTAAGTATGCGTTAGGATTGTAACGTATAGATTGGTAGTGAAGCTCACAAGCACGTCGTAAATCTATATTAATTATGACGTGGATAATTTGTTTTTCTTTATATGCAGTAATTAACAAGCAAGCAAGAAAAGATAGGGGGCTGGAAAGCAAAAGACACCTCTCGGTGGCCCTCTACATCAAAAGATATTCTACCTGTATATTCTTTTTCTATTCTTTCTGTGGATTTTTTCAACATATCACTTCACGTAACACATTGATAAATATGGCTGGGGTACCAGGATTCGAACCTGGGAATGCCGGAATCAGAATCCGGTGCCTTACCGCTTGGCGATACCCCAATAAGTGGTGGCTACGACGGGAATCGAACCTGTGACCCCAGCATTATGAGTGCTGTGCTCTAACCAGCTGAGCTACGTAGCCTTTTTTGATGTGAGAAAATCTATTAAAAAATACCAGTGATTGATATCCAGTGGCTGGGGTACCAGGATTCGAACCTGGGTATGCCAGGATCAAAACCTGGTGCCTTACCGCTTGGCGATACCCCAACTGAAAGTGGTCACTGTACAACATGTTGTCAGAATTGTGTTATCAGAATTATGGCTGGGGTACCAGGATTCGAACCTGGGTATGCCAGGATCAAAACCTGGTGCCTTACCGCTTGGCGATACCCCATCTGAATAACGACAACTCGATGAATGAATGGTGCGGGAGGCGAGACTTGAACTCGCACACCTTGCGGCGCCAGAACCTAAATCTGGTGCGTCTACCAATTTCGCCACTCCCGCAAAGATGGTGGCTACGACGGGAATCGAACCTGTGACCCCAGCATTATGAGTGCTGTGCTCTAACCAGCTGAGCTACGTAGCCATCTTTTTTGCATTACCTTCATCGGCGTTGCGGGGCGCATTATGCGTATATCAGTTAAATGCGTCAACTGCTTTTTTCTCGAAATCTGTTTAAAGTCGCTTGTTTGTTTGGCATGTAAGCATTTTGATGACAAAATCAACAAAAAATAACATTACCTTTCGAGTAAGTGTTGTAACAGAACACCATTAAGCATAGCACGTTTAGTCAGAGCGAAGGCGCCAATAGCAGAACAGTGGACTAATTCAGAAATAACGATCGGCAGATCTTGACGAAATTCTTTCAGGACCTGAGAGTTGATACAACTTTGAATAGCGGGTAAGAGTACTTTCTGAGCTTCAGTAATTTCTCCCGCCAGAACAACTTTCTGTGGATTAAATAAATTAATCGCGATAGAGATAGCTTTGCCGAGGTAATGGCCGACACTTTTTATGACTTCAGATGCTAGAGGATCATTTTGATTAGCAGCTTGGCAGATAGCTCTGATATTGCAATTATTTAATGTTAGCTGGCTTGGAAAACCTTGCTTTAATTGATGCTGAACTCGCGCTTCTATCGCTGAGTTAGCGGCGATAGTTTCCAGGCAGCCAAAATTGCCACAGTGACAACGTTCACCGAGTGGATCAATTTGAATATGACCAATTTCACCTAAGTTTCCTCTATTATTGAGAAGTATCTGGCTATTGATAATTACCCCGGCACCGGTACCCCGATGGATACGTACCAGTATTGAATCTTCACAATCACGGGTGGCACCGAAATAGTGTTCAGCTAATGCCAGGCTGCGGATATCATGACCAACAAAACAGCTAATGTTGAAATGTTTTTTCAGGTTATCGACCAGAGTCCAATTGGTTACTTTGATATGAGGCATATAACGGACGATGCCGGTATCTGGGTCAACTAATCCGGGCAGGATAACTGAGATGGCGATCAGTTCGCGGATTCTGTGTTGATTTTGCTGGATAAAATTTTCTATTGCGTTGATAAGTTGGTTTTCAACTTTTTGCTGAGTCGCTTCAGGCAGTGGATAATGTTCTTCAACCAATGCCTTGCCACTCATATCATAAAGAGCAAGAGTAGCATCATGGCGACCAAGGCGGACACCAACAGTATGGAAGTGACGATTTTCTGTAACGATGGAAATGGCACGGCGGCCTCCGGTAGAGGCTTGTTGATCGACTTCTTTAATCAAGCCGCGTTCAAGTAACTGACGAGTAATTTTAGTCACACTGGCTGGCGCAAGTTGACTTTGCTCAGCAATTTGAATGCGAGAGATTGGCCCTTGTTGATCAATCAACCGATATACCACGGCCCCGTTAAGTTGTTTTACAAGGTCAATATTACCAATTTGTTTTTGTGTGTTGTTATAACTCATCAGCTATTTAGTCCGTCAAAGTTCAGTTTCTTTTCCGTTAACGATGGTCGTGCAGATTTTAAGGTCGTGATTGAAAACACAGAGGTTAGCGATTTTCCCGGTTTCAACAGTGCCAAGATATTTATCAACACCAATTGCGCGGGCAGGGTAAAGAGTTGCCATCCTCAGTGCTTCATCCAATGCAATACCAACATGTTCAACGCTATTTTTAACGGCATCTATCATAGTGAGAGAGGAGCCACTTAAAACGCCGTTTTGATCAACACATAATCCGTTGCGATAGTATATGGTCTTACCCGCAAAGGTGAAATGTGCCATTTTACTGATGGCGGGATCAAGTCCTGCTGGGATGGTCGCATCCGTTACCAGAATTAATTTATCATTTTTCAAACGCTTAGTATTACGAATATTTGGCCATGAAACGTGTAAACCATCAGCGATGATGCCAGCATAGATTTCAGGTGTATCAAAGATAGCGCCAATCAAGCCGGGTTGGCGTCCCGAAATAGCTGGCATGGCATTATAAAGGTGGGTTGAGATAGTAATTCCGTTTTGGAATCCTTGTCGGGCCTCTTCATAACTGGCATTTGAATGACCGGCAGAAACAATAATACCGGCTTCTACCAACTGCTGAATATACTTTTGCTCAACCATTTCCGGTGCGAGGGTCAACTTAGTGATGACATCAGCGTTATTGCACAGGAAATTTATCATTTCAGATGTGGGCTTACGGATAAGCTCGGGATTATGAGTGCCTCTCTTTGCTGGGTTGAGATAAGGTCCTTCCAGATGCAAGCCTAAAGCCTGATGCTGATTATGTTTAAGATAAGTGCGCATTACCTCAACAGAGGCCATCATCAATTCGTCTGTGCTGGTAATCAGAGTCGGCAAATAGCTGGTGCAGCCAGAGCGTTCATTGGTTCTTTGCATGATATCCAGCGTTTTTTCTGAAATGTTTTCCAACTGATCGTTGAACTGAACACCACCACAACCATTCACTTGCAGATCAATAAAGCCGGGGCAAAGAATTGCACCATTTAGATCACGTTTTTCAATATGTTCGGGTAACTCTTGTGTTAGGCAAATTCGTTTAATTAAGCCGTCTGCAATGATAACGGCATGCTCATCTAGTCTATTGTGACCGGTATATATAATGCAGTTGGTTAAAGCATACATCTTAGCCTCCTATGGGATCGGGAGATGATGATTGAAGATAATGGCGGTAATCAGCCTGAGAGAGACATCAGGCTGCGTAGATTCTTATTTTTTGCTAGCGAATTCGCCGATAATATCTGCTTCCAGTTGATGGAAGTATTTGACTGTTTTTACCTTCAATTCCATTGTTGCTGGTTCGTCACAGACAATGATGGATTTAGGATGCATTTGCAGACAGCTTATTGTCCACATATGGTTAACATTGCCTTCAATTGCTGCCTGAATGGCTTGGGCCTTATTTAGACCCGTTGCGAGGATCATAATTTCTTCTGCATCCATTAACGTGCCTACACCTACGGTCAGGGCGTATTTAGGCACCTGATTAATATCATTATCGAAGAAGCGGGAGTTAGCCGTGCGGGTTTCTACGGTAAGTGTTTTAATGCGTGTACGGGAAGTCAGGGATGATGCGGGTTCATTGAAAGCAATATGACCGTCATTACCGACGCCCCCCATAAATAGATGAATCTGACCGTAAGATTTAATTTTGTCTTCATAACGTTGACATTCTGTTTCGACATCAGAAGCATTACCATTGAGCAGATTGATATTTTCCTTTGGAATATCAATGTGATCAAGGAAATTCTGGTGCATAAAATGGTGATAGCTTTGTGGATGATTTTCGGTGATACCGACATATTCGTCCATATTGAATGTCACGACATATTTAAAACTGACTTTCCCTGCTTTATGCAGAGCAATTAATTCCTTATAAGTTGCCAGTGGTGTACTGCCGGTTGGCAACCCCAAAATAAAAGGGTGCTCGGCGGTGGGGTTAAATGCATTGATTTTGCTAACGATATAGTGTGCGGACCATTTACCAACGTCACTTGCATTCGCTAGGGGGATCAGCCTCATAATTGCCTCTTAAAACAAGAAATTATAGCAGTTGGATAAATTAGTTGATTAACTAATCTTTTTATCGCGTGAATATTAAATCATTTTTATGAGCAGAGATATGCTGTACTTCATAGATATTTTTTATATTAAAATAAGATACAAAAAATAGCCAGAAAATTAATAGGATAAATGATGAATTTTACTGTTTTTGTCACTGATTCAGTCATCTTATTTTTGCAAGAAAAATAAAAGGGAACGAGAGATGAGTTCCCTTTTAAGTTCGAGGTGTTTTTAACTACGATCTTTTGTCTGGTCTATCTGAGGATAGCTGAGTACGTATCTGCCCGGCAATACTTTCTGCTTGGGGTCCCAATACCACTTGAACACTCTGCTTACCTATTTTCAGGATGCCTTTTGCACCTAATTGTTTTAACCGGTGTTCATCCAATTGTGTGTTGTCTTCAACGGTTAAACGGAGACGGGTAATGCAGGCATCTACGGCATGAATATTTTGTGCACCACCAAGAGCGGTAATGTAATGTTGAATTGTTTCGTTGTCTTGGGAGGCGGAAGTCGCTTGAGTTGTTTCTCCAATTTCGCGGCCTGGTGTACGTAAGTTAAAAATACGAATCATGAGGGTGAAGCAAACAAAATACAGTACAAAGAATAAGGCGATTAATGGGATTAACAACCACGGCTTGGTTGCCAGACCCCAGCTCAATACAAGGTCAATTAATCCGGCAGAGAATCCAAAGCCATGCAGAATACCCAATGAATTGACGATAACCATGCTAACACCAGCCAATATGGCATGCAGAACATATAAAGCTGGAGCCAGGAATAGGAATGAGAATTCTATTGGTTCAGTTATACCGGTTAAAAATGCGGTTAAAGCGACGGATAATAGCATCCCGCCAATCTGAGGACGACGTTCCTTTGGTGCTGCAAGATACATTGCCAATGCAGCGCCGGGCAAACCGCCCATAAAGATAGGATAAGCCCAGGCCATATAGATTCCGGCATGTGGATCACCGGCGAAGAAACGGTTCAAGTCGCCGCGGCTCATATCGGTGGCTATTTGGGTAATAGTAGAGCCATCAATACCTGGAACCGCTGCGCCGATGGTCAGAGAACGGACAATATCCGGTGCCAGGCAGATATTATGTACAGAACTGGCTAAGTCATAAGTAATTTTCAGACAGTCACCCAGACTAAACCAGAAAACAGAATGCAGGATATAGTGTAAACCAAATGGAATGAGAGAGCGGTTAAGCACACCATAAGTAAACCATCCGGCCATGCCGCTCTTTGATACTAAAAGGCTGAAAGTATCAATACCGTGCTGGACATATGGCCATACATAGCCACATATCCATGCAATGAACAGACAAATAATGCCGGTCATGATAGGGACTAATCGCTTACCGGCGAAGAAAGCGAGAAACTCTGGCAGACGTGTATTTGAAAAACGGTTATAACAATGACCGGCAACAATACCTGCGATAATACCTGCGAAAAAAGACATATTGATAGTCGAGTCTATGACTGACGTGGCTTTAGTGAGTACTAAAAAACCGACGACACCTGCCAGTGCGGCAGCGCCAGCATTATCTTTTGCTAAGCCTATTGCGATACCTAATGCAAATAGTAGCGGGAGGTTTTCAAAAATACCACCGCCAGCGCTGGCGATGAAAGGAATATTAAATACGTCGGGTTGGCCGAAACGTAGCAAAAGTGCTGCTACGGGAAGCGTGGCAATGGGAAGCATTAATGCTTTTCCCAATCGCTGCAAGTAATTGAATATACCCATAATGCTTACCTTATTTGTAGGAAATTTTATTGAAAAATAGCTCGCCATTAATAACAGCAATACAACTTATTTTTAGTTGAAAAATAATAAAAAGCTACACATAAGTGAGTAATTGTGATCACTGTAGCGATATTGTTTAAAATTGCATAAATTGAGTCATCTGTAGTAAATGGGTTCAAATAGTAAACGGGTTCAAATTTTTAACTGAATTAACTTAATAAGTTAATCGCGGGAAGATGTTGCTTCAAAACACGCTTTTGAAATTAAAGAGTTTATACCCGTCATCTTTCAAGTTGCCTCTTTGTTGGCTGCACTCACTCACCCCGGTCACATCGTTATCTATGCTCCCGGGGATTCGCTCCCTTGCCGCCGCGATGCATCTTGAAATCTATTGGGTATATAGCGTGATGTACAGACAAGAATAGATTTATTTTATTAGCATGATTGTAAATTTATTTTTAAATAAATACCTATTAGAATGGCAGTGTAATTTTGCTAAAATCCGGTAGTAAAATAGTTGAATTATCGAATTGATTCTAAAATTAACTTATTATTATTTTGTATTTTTTATATAAATTTCAATTTAGAACATCATAAATAGTGTTTTAATAATAAATTTGATATATATAATTATTTGTTTATATTTACAGAGTAAAAACATCAATCAATAGATAATTTGGAAATTTAAATTATAGACTTATTTTAATTTTATCAAATAGTCATTGGTAATAGATATAGTATCAATTATTTATTTTTTAAAATTGGATGATTGTTATTAGGTAATATTTGTTATGGTTGAATGAAATATGGGTTAAAAACCAGTCTTACGGGTTATTTCATTATCATAACTTACTCAATGTTCCTTTGTTTTCACGGATAATTATAATAAAGCGAGCTGTATTGTTGACATGTGCTACTGTTGAGTGTTTTTTCGCTCCAACTTTGTACTGAATCGCCATTTTACACGAACAAATGGTTGTTTCTCGGCACTGCTTGTTGGATTATAGGCGGTTATGTGACGCGTTTTTGGCATTATTGAGGTATAAAACAATGAGTGAGGCAGACGCCCGCCCGACAAACTTTATTCGTCAGATAATTGACGAAGATTTGGCAACTGGTAAACATACATCGGTACATACTCGTTTCCCGCCTGAACCCAATGGTTATCTGCATATTGGTCATGCAAAATCTATCTGTTTGAACTTCGGTGTTGCAAAGGACTATCAGGGGCAGTGTAATCTGCGCTTTGATGATACCAATCCAGTTAAGGAAGATGTTGAATACGTCGATTCTATTAAAAATGATGTTCAGTGGTTAGGTTTTGAGTGGAGCGGTGATATTCGCTACTCTTCTAATTATTTCGATACGCTGTATCAGTATGCTATTGAATTGATCAACAAAGGTCTGGCTTATGTTGATCAATTGAGTCCAGAAGAGATCCGTGAATATCGTGGTACGTTAAAAGAGCCGGGCAAAAATAGCCCATATCGTGACCGCACTATTGAAGAAAACTTGGTGTTGTTCGAAAAAATGCGTGCCGGTGAATTTGACGAAGGTAAAGCTTGTCTGCGCGCTAAAATTGATATGGCATCCCCTTTTATTGTGATGCGTGATCCGGTTTTGTACCGGATTAAATTTGCAGAGCATCATCAGTGTGGTAACAAATGGTGCATCTACCCAATGTACGATTTTACTCACTGTATTTCTGATGCGCTTGAAGGTATTACACATTCGCTGTGTACGCTGGAGTTCCAGGATAACCGCCGCCTGTACGACTGGGTGCTGGAAAATATCACCATTGATTGTCGTCCACGCCAATATGAATTCTCGCGTTTGAACCTTGAATATACGGTTATGTCTAAGCGTAAGCTGAATCTGCTGGTGGCAGATAAGATTGTTGAAGGTTGGGATGACCCACGTATGCCAACGATCTCAGGCTTGCGTCGTCGTGGTTATACTGCCGCGTCTATTCGTGAATTCTGTCGTCGTATTGGTGTCACCAAGCAGGATAATAATGTGGAAATGGCAGCATTGGAATCTTGTATCCGTGATGATCTGAACGAAAATGCGCCTCGCGCAATGGCTGTTCTTGATCCGGTCAGATTAGTGATCGAAAACATGCCAGAAGGGGAGCAGATTTTGAGTATGCCTAATCATCCGAACAAACCGGAGATGGGCAGCCGTGAAGTGCCATTTAGTCGTGAGATCTATATTGACCGAGCAGATTTCCGTGAAGAGGCGAATCGTCAATATAAGCGTCTGGTATTGGGTAAAGAAGTTCGTCTGCGTAACGCTTATATCATTAAAGCGGAGCGCGTTGAGAAAGATGCTGACGATAATATCACGACAATCTATTGCAGCTACGATGATCAAACGTTGAATAAAGATCCAGCGGATGGTCGGAAAGTGAAAGGTGTTATTCATTGGGTTAGTGCGGTTCATGCGGTTGCTGCTGAATTCCGTCTGTATGATCGTCTGTTCTGCGTGCCGAACCCAGGTGCGGAGGATGATTTTCTGGCGACAATCAACCCAGAATCACTGGTGATCCGTCAGGGCTTTGTTGAGCCAAGTTTAGCTGATGCTAAATCAGAACAAACTTATCAGTTTGAGCGTGAAGGTTATTTCTGTGCTGATAGTTGTCATTCCAGTGCAGAAAATCTGGTATTTAACCGTACCGCTGGCCTGCGTGATACTTGGGCAAAAATTTCTCAGGATTAATTGAGATAATGAACTGTACCTCACAAGTTGGACACTTAATCCAGCATTGAGGTGCAGTTTTTTTATGGCTAAATTTGTCATTACTAGAGAAGATTGAGTCATGGATAAACGAGGTGTCGGAATTACAGAATAAAGTCAAAGAGATTAATTATGTCATTTATGGGCATTTTCATTTCTCTTTTGGGAATAAATTATCTGCCATAAAATCGACAAAAGCTCTGACTTTAGGTAGTACCCAACGGTTAGATGGCCAGAGAACACGGAAGGTGCTTGAAGTACCCGCCCACTTATCCAAGATTGTTAACAATGTACCGCTAGCTAATGCTTGTTTAACGGTAAAATCAGGCAAACAGGCTATGCCGTGGCCTTGAATCGCCATGTGTAGCAGTGTTTCGACATGATTGCTGGTTATCTTTGCTTGAAGATGTATGTCTATTTCGGATCTTCCTAAGCATAGCGGCCATTTCTCTAAAAGGCCGGTAGTGGGAAAACGATGCATCAAGCAGGCGTGGTGTAGTAACTCTCTGGGGTGTGATGGTTTACCGTGTTGTGCAAAGTAACTTGGAGCGCCAACATAGATAAAACGGCTAGACCCTATACGTTTATTCATGAGTCGTGAATCGTTGAGTTCCCCGGTGCGAACCACGGCGTCGAAGCCTTCATCGATAACATCAACTAATCGATCACTAAAATCCAGTTCCAGCTCTATCTGTGGGTAACAAGTCACAAAAGCAGATAATACGGGTAACATCAGGTTACTGAGCAATGGCAAACTTACTCGCAGGCGGCCTTGAGGGGCAGAGATAGAGCTTAATAGTTCATGTTCCGCAGTGGAAATCTCGTCCAGGATGCGTTTACAGCGCTCAAGGAACAGTGTGCCTTCCGCCGTCAAACTGACACTACGGGTGCTACGTTGGAGCAGGCGGACACCTAATTTGTCCTCTAATCGGGATATGCTTTTGCTAACGGACGAAGGAGAGAGTCCGAGTTGCCGGGCTGCGGTTGCAAAACTACGAGCTTCGGCGACATGGATGAAGATCATGAATCCACTCAAATTATTCATTTGGGCCTCTTGGGATTTTTATTAGGTCACTATTGGTGACAAGAAAGTCACTTCAGAAGTGATTTTAGGTCTATTTATTCACTATTAGCGAATCTGTAGTATGAAATAAAATTTATCTTTATTTGGCTGCTATATAGCGGAAAGCCATACAGATTCAAGGCTGAAAGAAAATTGAAATGGTCATGAAAACCAAAATAGACATAGGATCGAACGTAAATAAAATTTCACTTGTCCTGACTGCTGGTCTTGTTGCCGCGTTTATCCCTTTGAATACAGTGCACAGTAGAACTGAGTTGGAGCATTAATATCTATATTCTTACCTACGGCTTTACAGCAATCTCTGTTAAGAGATTGATAGGGTTGCATAAACATAGAACTAATATTTTTGGCTTGAGAAGAGCTTGTATATCATCTATTTCATCGGTTGAATGTTACTAAAAGGGTTTATTATGGAACTCACTATCAATACTCAAAACGAGCTTAAAGAAGAGGCCGGTTATTTTTTATCTCCATTATGGCAAGATGTTTTCTCTAAAGTGTTATTGGAGGAGCTTAATTCGAATATATTTTTGGTCGCTTGCCGTTCTGGAGAGGCGGACCAGAATTTATTAAGAAAGTTTATGATCCAGCACCATTACTATTCACAATATTTCACCCGTTATCTGTGTTCATTGATGGGAGGTTTAGCAGATCAAAAAGATTTTATGCTGCTTTCTCATAATCTGTTGGAAGAGCTAACAGGAACCGATGCAGCAAAGATATCTCATGCAAAGTTATATAAAAAAGCGATGACGGCTATTAACGCTGTTCCTAAAAGTGACCCGATTCTTAACAGTACTCAACAACTGATTGATGCCATGTTTCGCCACTGCCGCAGTGATGATTCTCTAAGAGGGCTTGCGGCACTGTGTTTAGGTGCTGAGGCGATCGTACCTTTAGTTTATGGCCCAATTTTAGATGCCTTGCAATTAATAAAGGCACCTGATGATGCATTACATTTCTTTAGAATCCATGTTGAAGAGGATGAAGATCATGCAATTGCGATGAGAAAAATTATTGATCGAATGATTGAAGAGAAACCTTACCGAAGGGGGGATGTTATTGCGGTTGGTGAAGAAATGGTGCGTTTTCGCATTGGGATGCTTAATGAACTGTATCAAAGCAATATCAGGACAAATACAGATGTAACGATGCTTTTATCCGAGTGTGATTGAGATACTTTGTGTACATAATGACATGTACAGCAAAGGTACTTGATATAGTTTCTAGTGATGAAATATCAGCATAAAGCGTTGGTGGGGATATTTTTGGCAAAATAAGTAATACAAACGATCGTAATCATATATAATGTAATAATTATTGGATTGAACTCGTATGATGTCAAAAATAAAAAAACGAAATTAGTAATTATTGATTCTATTGAATGGAAAGTTAAATTTAGATGTAAATATTGTTGGACAATAAATTATTCAACTAATATTGGAAAAGGTCGAGAAGAAATACTATATTAGAGAATATGTCGTTGTTGTGAATAGTTTCGGTCAAATTTCTTCGATGGCAATAGGTAAAGTTCTAAAACCTAAGTAAGTGATATTTCTCCTGAAATTCTCGATAAATATGAAAGAAATAAAAATTTCCAGATGGGATTTTAGAAATTGTTAATTATGCTCTATGGATTTCAAGATGGATCGCGACGGCAAGGGAGCGAATCCCCGGGAGCATAGATAACTCTGTGACCGGGGGTGAGAGAGTGCAGCCAACAAAGAGGCAACTTGAAAGATAACGGGTATATACATCCAGTAATTAGAGTTAATTATGGCGAAGGTAAAATATTGTGAATGGAGGTTTTTATGAAAATACGGTTATTGCAATTATAAAAAGATTGATTCTTGCTGAATCTCCCGATGTCTCTGAGTTTGAACGCATGGAGTGGTTCTTTAACATTCACAAAGATGTGTTCCCACCAACTCACTTTCAGTTCACCGGTATTTTTACTAAGAATTTAGGATACCTCTTTTTTAGAATTAAGCTACGACGTAAGAGTTATACCCAATGGATTTCAAGATGCATCGCGGCGGCAAGGGAGCGAATCCCCGGGAGCATAGATAACTATGTGACCGGGGTGAGGGAGTGCAGCCAACAAAGAAGCAACTTGAAAGATAACGGGTATATTATTGTTATGACAGTATGAGAGGGATATTATCAGAATATTGTTTATTACATTAAGGAAACGATAAAGAATACCTTGTTTAGTGTAGTGTGATATAAGATAAATGAATTCGTTTCTGTTGGATATGATGATTTATTTTAAATATTAAAAAATAGTGAAATTTTTGATGTTATTTTTTTGAGCTCTCATTTTTATTTATTCTTGAAAGATAACGGATATATAAGCGTTTCCTTAAAGAAGTGAGAAAGTATCACAATTACTCAGGAAAAAGAGTTGTGGAGCTTAACTGCCAGGGAAATGAAACGGTGTTTAGTGAATGATACATAGAACATGGTTATAACTATTTTGTTTTATATGAGGAGCGAGGAAAAGGAGATAATTCACAGATATATAAATTTTTTAATTAATATATACCCTATGGATTTCAAGATGTATCGCGACGGCAAGGGAGCGAATCCCCGGGAGCATAGATAACTCTGTGACCGGGGTGAGAGAGTGCAGCCAACAAAGAGGCAACTTGAAAGATAACGGGTATATTTGGTCTGAAATATTTATTGCTATTAATCATTATTAAGGAGAGTATATTTTGACTTCGGAAAATATTTCTGTATCACCTGTTGCCATCGTTGGTGGTGGACCCGTTGGTCTAATGTTGGCTTTATTTTTGGATTTATATGGTGTTCGTTCCGTTATCTTTAATTTGGAAGAAGAGACCCGATGGCAGCCTAAAGGCAGTACCCATAGTGCCCGTATTATGGAGCATTTTCGTCGTGTAGGCATATCTCAGCCTATTCGGTCATTAGGCGTGCCAAAAGAGTTCCCTTTGGACGTATCATATTTTACCAAGTTTAATGGATGGGAGCTTGCACGGATTACGTTACCGTCGGAAATGGAGAAAATGTCTATGCGCGAAAATGCGGCTTCGACAGATCCCGTTCCAGAACCCATAATACGTGCAAATCAAATGTATGTTGAAAGGTTTCTACTACAACATGCAAAGAGTCGTCCAAATATTACAATAAGATATGGCTGGCGCGTTAAAGATTTTGTCCAGTATAAAGATGAAGTAAAACTTTATGCGGAGCATATTGATGGAAAGTATGCAGATGAAGTTTGGCAAGCTGCATATATGGTTGGGTGTGATGGCGGACAGAGCTTTGTTCGATCTAAGCTTGGTATAGTTTACGAAGGAACCGTTGAAGCTAAGGCAGGTTTTCTAACGGGTGGAATGGTTTCCAGTTATATCCGTGTTCCTGGAATTCACCAGGGATTATTACGAGACAAAAAATCCTGGATATACAATATTATTTCACCTAGGGAAAATATGTTATTTATCTGCCTGGACGGTAAAGATGATTTTTTATTTGTGACTCAGAGTAAGGATGGGAAAGTTATCGATGATTTGGAAGTCGTTCGCATAGCGCAGGCAGGAATAGGTTCAGATGCTGAGGTATTAGTCCTTGGCAATACGATATGGAAAGGCGGTGTTGCTCTCGTTGCTGATAAATATTCTGAGGGTAGGGTATATTTAGCAGGAGATTCTATTCACTTATTTGCTCCCACCGGTGGTTTTGGTATGCATACAGGGATCGACGATGCTAGCAATTTAGCTTGGAAAATTGTTGCGTCTATAAATGGCTGGGCAGGTAATGCGTTAATGGATTCTTATGAAAGCGAGCGTCGTCCAATTGCATGGAGAAATACTGCCGCTGCACGTTCTTATACACGGCAGACAGCATCACTATATGTGCCTGCAAATTTAGAGGATGCGGATTATGCGGGTGATCTGGCGCGTGAAAAGATTAATATTGAGTTAAGTCATTTTCTCTGTCAATTTACTTCTATCGGTGTGGAACTTGGTGCCCGATATGATAGTTCTTCTCATATTATTAATAGCGATCCCGTACCGGATGATGATTGGCTTAATTATAAACCAAGTAGTGTACCCGGAGGGAGATTGCCGCACTTATGGCTCACACCTATTTCTGGCACTAAAGTATCTCTGTTCGATATTTTAGGCTCCGGGTTTAGTTTGCTTCGGGTAGGATCTCATTTTCCCGATATATCTGAATTATTAGCTCAGGCATATCAACGTAAAATTCCGGTCAAGATTATTGATCTTCCCGGTCATGATGCTTGGCAATTATATCAAACCAGGCTCCTTTTAGTGCGTCCTGACCAATATATTGCTTGGAGAGGTGATAGGGTTCCTGACAACATAAGTTCAATTTTGGATAAAATTGTCGGTAGGTAAGTAAGGGATGATTTTCTGGGATGAAGATATTAACGCTAATGAAATAGGGTTAATAATATAATGGTTAACTAATACATCTGGTGCGCATATAAAAAAGTCAGCGAGCAGTCGAAATATTATTGGGGTTTGGTGTTAGCACATTAAGAAAAGCGCGCTTGTGGAAAGTGTATATACCCAATGGATTTCAAGATGCATCGCGACGGCAAGGGAGTGAATCCCCGGGAGCATAGCTAACTATGTGACCGGGGTGAGTGAGTGCAGCCAACAAAGAGGCAGTTTGAAAGATGACGGGTATAGATAACGATGTGACCGGGGTGAGCGAGTGTAGCCAACAAAGAGGCAACTTGAAAGATAACGGATATAGAACGATAATATAGTTCAACCACCACTGTTATTACGTAGAATGATGCAGTTAATATTATAAAAAAACTTATCGGTAATTTTGATGGCACTTTTTGTGCGTTTGTCAGAAATTACCAGCATATGACATGGTATTGCTAGGATAATTAGATAAGATAGGCCGAAATGGTAACTAAGATAAAATATGTTGAGTATTATTTCAAGATGGTTAAAAAATACAAACTTTACAATGAACTACAATATTAGAGGTAATTATAGTGAAAAAAACGTTTTTCTCATCTGGAGACTTTGGTAAAGTTCCCGGAGAATTAATTGAAGATAAGCCTACTCAATTGATTCATGAAAATGTATTGAACTCTGAAGTGAGTCAAGATTTGAATTTCTCAAATGAAAGGCGCCATAAAGTGGCTATGGTTAATTTACCTAGTAAAGTTCTCAGTATGACTCTGGGAGGGTTACAACCTGGACAATCGACCCGTAAACACAGACACAGTTATGAAACTATAATATATATCGTTAATGGGGAGGGGTATTCACTCATTGGTGAACAACATATTTCATGGAAAGCCGGTGATGCGATATATGTTCCTGTATGGGCATGGCATCAACATGTCAATAGTAGTGCTATTAATGAAGTATTCTATATTGCATGTGAGAATGCCCCAATGTTGCAAAACTTAGGTCTTGCTGTTCGTGAAGAGCTTTGAATTTAAGTAAGTGTAGGTTTTATAGATTGTATTTAAAAACAGATAATGTTTTCACCGGGATAGATGTTATTAGCAATATCCCGGTGGTATATATATATTAATTTCATCTCAATTATTGAATTTTTTATTCAGTTAAACTTTGATCATTTAATGATTCTCTATAATAGAAAAACAAATCACAATTGGTAGTTTATTTTTTTAAATATTATCATTGGTAAATAATTTTATATCTATTTTAGTTAGAAAGTATTTGTATTAATCGATCTGTTTTCTAGTATTTTCTTATAGTGTTAATCTTTCGTTTTTGTATTATTTCTATTTTTATATCAATGAGGTGTATAACTTCTATCTCGTTATTTTTTAATGTGTTCTCTGTCATGTTTTACAAAAAATCCTTTTTTCACTATTGATAATTTGTGGTGCGAAAAATAATCTTTATAGATGTCGATTAGATGATTTTAATTTTCTTTCTTAATGTAATGTTTTTTATTTTGTAAATCTATTTACATTTTTGGCAGTAATTTTATGGTTACATATGGCGTAAAGATTGGCATTTTTTTTCCAAAACGAGAAAGCGATTAAATTCAACGTCATCATGCCGTCTATTGTCTTCTCATGGCTCGTTGTTGCTGCTCTTAGTGCCTATGAGCAGTGGCTTACCTTACATAACTTTTGTGTTTGAAAGAGGTAATAATGAAGAAATTTAAATTGCATACATTAGCAGCACTGACTGCAACTGTTGGACTTATGGGTTCTGCATATGCTTCCCAAACAGCGCAGCAAGTGGTTGATGCACTGAGTCAATTAAAAGTTAATTATAAAGTTGTTGATAATCAGGCAGGAGATCACGGCGTTAACTGTGCGGTACTGGGGGCAGATTGGGCTAAATGTAATCGAGTGGATATTACTTTAACCAATGGTAATCAGGCGATTGACTCTATTGACTGGGCGATTTATTTCCACAGTATTCGTCAGGTCCTGAGCGTGGATAATGAACAGTTTAAAATCACGCGTATTACGGGCGATTTACATAGACTGGAGCCAACCGAAAAATTCACCGGTATTAAAGCTAATGAGCAGGTAAAACTGCCGTTTATTGGAGAATACTGGCAGATTTACAGCACTGATTTTCTACCTCGCTGGTATGCAACGTCGGGTGATGCGAAGCCTAAAGTGCTTGTTAGTACGGATACAGAAGATCTAAGTCAATTCTTATCTGCTTTCACCGATGATCAGTGGAAACGCACACAGACAGATAACAATATTTTGATGACGCCTGAAAATCGTTATATGAAGAATTTGCAGGTCAAAAAGGTTGGATCAGAGAAGTTGCGTGGGCAAATTATCCCGACACCAAAAGAGGTTCAGATTTTTCCCGAGGATGCTGATTTATCTGGCGGGGTGAGACTGGAATTGGGTGGTTTAAATGACGAGGCAGTTATTCTTGTCAGAAAACGTTTTACTGATCAAGGCATTAAATTAGAGGATAGTGGTTATTCAGTTGCGACCCAGATTATCTCTTCAGAGTTTCCTGGCGATTGGCAGGTTAAAGGGGCTTACCGTCTGAATGTGACCCAGAATGGGGCACAAATTGTTGCTTTTGACCAATCTGGGGTGTTTTACGGTCTTCAATCTCTGTTGTCATTAATTCCTGTTGATGGCGATAGGAAGATTGCTACTTTGACGGCAAAAGATGCGCCCCGCTTTGAATATCGTGGTGCACTCCTTGATGTAGGGCGTAATTTCCACAGTAAACAGGCTGTTCTGCGTTTGCTTGACCAAATGGCAAGTTACAAACTGAATAAACTCCATATTCATCTGTCTGATGATGAAGGTTGGCGTTTGGAAATTCCTGGATTACCTGAGTTGACGGAAGTTGGCAGCCAGCGGTGTCATGATTTAAGTGAAACTCAATGTTTATTACCACAATTGGGTTCAGGCCCCGATAACAACAACATGGGGAGCGGATATTTCAGCCGTCAAGATTACATTGATATTCTGAAATATGCTAAAGCTCGTTATATCGACGTTATTCCTGAAATTGATATGCCAGCCCATGCTCGTGCCGCGGTTGTTTCTATGGAAGCCCGCTATAAAAAATTAATTGCTCAGGGGAATGTGAAAGGGGCGAGTGAATATCGTTTGCTCGATCCAACGGATACCACCAGAGCAACATCGGTTCAGCTCTATGATCGCCGCAGTTATTTGAACCCGTGTATGGATTCTTCAAAACGGTTTGTTGAGAAAGTCATAGGTGAAATTGCTGCTATGCATAAAGTAGCAGGTTCACCATTGGAGACTTGGCATTTTGGGGGAGATGAAGCGAAGAATATCCGTTTGGGAGACGGATTCCAGGATAAAAATGGTCCTATCGTACCGGGTAAGGGCATCATTGATAAAAGTGCGGAAGATAAACCGTGGGCTAAGTCTCAGATTTGTCAGAAGTTGATAGAACAGGGTGTTGTGAAAGACATTGATCATCTTGCCAGCGACTTCGCAATTGAAGTGAGCAAAATTGTGAATGCTAATGGTATCGAGAGGATGCAGGCATGGCAGGATGGTTTAAAACATGCTAGCAGTGCTAAAGATTTTGCCACCAAACGCGTTGGGGTGAATTTTTGGGACACTCTCTACGATGGCGGCTTTGATTCAGTCAATGATTGGGCGAATAAGGGCTATGACGTGGTGATATCTAGCCCAGATTATATTTATCTGGATATGCCATATGAAGTTCATCCACAAGAACGTGGCTATTATTGGGCGGCTCGTTTTAACGATGAAGCTAAGATCTTTAGTTTTGCGCCCAATAACATACCGCAAAATGCTGAAACTTCCGTTGACCGTGATGGTAATGCATTCAGTGCGAAAAGTGATAAACCGTGGCCGGGTGCCTATGGGCTTTCAGGTCAAGGATGGAGTGAAACGGTTCGGACTGATGAGCAGATGGAATATATGATTTATCCGCGCTTGTTGCCGCTAGCGGAACGGGCATGGCACCGGGCCGGTTGGGAGTTGGATTATATTCCGGGCCAGGTATATAAGCGTGGAGAAACGTATAAAGTCGATATAGATGCGCTTAATCGTGACTGGACCCGGTTCGCTAACCTGATAGGGCAACGTGAGCTTAGTAAACTGGATAAAGCGGGCATTGCTTACCGTCTACCGGTTCCGGGGGCTAAGGTAAAACGGGGTATTTTGCGGGCTAATGTTGCTCTGCCTGGATTGGTAATCCAGTATTCGACGGATGGCGGTCATAACTGGGAAGTTTATAACAACCATAAACGCCCAAGAGTGAGAGGTGATGTGTTGATCCGTTCTGTCAGCCCGGACGGTAAACGTTACAGTCGAATTGATAATGTAAAGGCATGATAATGTTGTAGCAAGAGGGGAACCCTGGCGGGTTCCTCAATGAGACTAATTTCTGAAAAACCTCGCCATTTCAAACATTACGTTGAGGTGATTGGTAACAAGTTGTGTCTCGATATCGAGTTGCCCGACAGGCTCGTACTACAGATTCAGAGGAAAAATGGGTAAATTGGATAAACTACAGTTATATTTATGATGTTAGTTATGTAAAAATTTTTCAATAGATGAAATTCAATTACCTCTTCATGTATTGAGCGAAAGTTGATTATAGACATTCATTGAATTACATTTGCATTACAATGTAATTCAATGGGAGATCTTATATGGCTACAAACCAATTAGTACAAACCCGTATTGATGGAGAGATTAAGACAGAGGCAGCTGCTGTTCTGGCTGCTATGGGTTTGACTGTATCAGATGCTGTTCGCATGATGTTAACGCGGGTAGCAAGAGAAAAAGTGTTACCTTTTGAACCGTTAGTACCAAATGAGACAACAATAGCTGCAATGAAAGAAGCTCGCAAAGGTTGCGGTAAATCATTCTCCACTGTAAAAGATTTAATGGCTGATCTTAATGCGGACGATTGACTACGCAAGCCAATTCAAGCGAGATTACAAGAGAGAAAAGAAAGGTCGGCATCGTGAAGTTCTTGATGACGTACTGATGCTGATGATTGAATTATTAGCTTCTGATAGTTTGCTAGAGCCGAAATATTGCGATCATGCTCTTTCTGGTGATTGGAAGGATTTTCGAGATTGTCATATCAAGCCTGACTTGATACTGATTTATCAGAAACCCGATGCGGACACATTGTGCCTTGTCCGTCTTGGCTCTCACTCAGAGCTTGGCTTATAGCTCATTTTTGACAGGCCCGAATCAACCTGAAAATATAGCCCCTTTAGGGGAACCCTGGCGGGTTCCCCTCTCTAGGTGGATAAAAACTCAGGAGTGAATTACTTCTCGTCATGTGCACTACTATCTTCGCGGCAATTACCGGCAGAGCAGTGACCATATAAATAAAGACTGTGGTTTGAAAGTTTAATCCCATAACGCTCAGCAATGTTCTTCTGGCGTCTTTCGATATATTTGTCACTGAATTCAATGACTCTACCACAGTCCAGGCAGATTAAATGGTCGTGGTGGTGTTGTTGAGTGAGTTCAAAAACCGATTTGCCACCCTCAAAGTTATGACGGGTGACAATACCGGCATCATCAAACTGATTCAACACGCGGTAGACAGTAGCAAGTCCAATCTCTTCACCGTTATCAATCAGTTTCTTGTAGAGATCTTCCGCACTGACATGGTGGTATTCAGGCTCCTGTAACACTTCCAATATTTTCAGACGAGGAAGTGTAACTTTAAGTCCAGCATCTTTTAATGCCTTATTGTTGTCGGTCATGCGGATTCAGTCCTGTTACTCAGTAAAGTGAACTTAGTGATACTGCAAAAAGTACCAGTTAGTTATCAGATTATGATTATAGGCATGGCTAATGAAAATGAAAACCACGTTAACCTTAACTTTCATTACACATTTTGCCAGAATAATCGTTTATAAAACGCAGGAATAACCTTACTATTTATCATGTTTAGGCTATTTTTTGCCATTCTTGGTAATAAAAAGCGGATTTAAGCCGTGTTTTGACAAAAGTAATAGCCTTTGAATGCGATCCCACAGGGTGAGTGAAGCGAGTCACTTCTCACCTACCGTGGGTTCACTATTGATAAGAAATGGCCTGCACCAATTACGCTTACTGGGATAGGCCGCTATCCTGCAAGAATTTCTGACAAACTCAGCTCTTCGTAGATCTGTTTAGTCCAGGCATTAACACGCTCTTCTGTTAATTCTGGTTGGCGGTCTTCATCAATAGCAAGCCCAATAAAGTGGCTATCATCAGCCAGACCTTTTGATTCTTCGAAGTGATAGCCCTCGGTTGGCCAATGACCAACAATAATGGCACCGCGGGGTTCAATAATGTCACGGATGGTTCCCATAGCATCGCAGAAATATTCCGCGTAATCTTCCTGATCACCACAACCAAAAAGAGCGACCAACTTCCCTTCAAAATCGATCTCTTCCAGAGTAGGGAAGAAATCATCCCAGTCACACTGTGCTTCACCGTAGTACCAGGTGGGGATGCCGAGCAATAGAATATCGAACTGTTCGATATCTTCTTTGCTGCTCTTGGCAATATCATGAACTTCTGCAATGTCGGAACCCAGAATTTTTTGGATCTTTTTGGCAATATTTTCCGTGTTGCCGGTATCGCTGCCAAAAAATATACCTATAATTGCCATAGGATAATATAACCTCTTGTTTTATTTGTGTATTTCTGTATGAGATATACGTATAAAATGTTAAAAATCAGTAAAAAAGGTTCTGATTGTATTAATAAAAAAGCAAAATCCTATTCTGACTAAACAGTCAGGACAATTCTGTCAAATTTGTGTGATTTCGTGCCTTCAATGCTATCAAGTCGTGGTGTTACTTTCTGCTAACTGGGCCAGCAAAATTTGCTCAATGAGTTCACTGCGGCTGATGTTGCGTTGCTGTGCAAGAAAGTTAAGTGCGTCTACTGCATCAGCATTTATTTTCAGCTCCACACGACGCAGACCACGCACCTTATCACGGCGAAGTTGGTTACGCTTGTTGACTCTGAGTTGTTCATCCCTGGAAAGTGGGTTGGTTTTTGGGCGCCCCGGTCTGCGTTCATTTGCGAACAAATCCAGAGTGGTGCGATCCATTTGTTCTTTTGCCATAAATTCAATTAGTAAAGGGCGTATACCATAAAATATAGCACGCCATGATACCCCAGCTTCTAGTGTATCGCTACTGCCTGACAAAGATAAAAGCGGCGTCATTGCTTATCTGTAAAGGATTATGCTTGAGTTTCCGTTTTAGCGGTGTTGGTATTTTCTACGGTACTCTATTGGTGTTAACCCATTAAGTTTCTTGAATAACTCTCTGAAATAGCGAGTATCTTCATAACCAACTTCATGGCTGATTTCTTCTATGGTCTTATTCGATTTTTCTAACCGGCATTTCGCCAGAGATAGTCGAATCTGTTGGATATATTGAATCGGTGTCTGGCCGGTTGCAGTCTTAAAGCGCCGCTTCATTTGCCTTTCACACAGATGAATTTTATCGGCCAAATTGCCAACCGATAATCTGTCTGATGGGGCAGAATGCATCCAGTCTTGTAGTTTGTGGATTAATGTATCTGAATGTTGGCGATAGGGTACAAAACTTGCGAGAGTATGAGAGGGGAGGCCTTCCATATTACCAAATATGAGCTGACTACAGGTTTCCCTGGTATTTTGACCATATATCTGTTCAATAATATGCATCATGACATCGTTGTATTCATAGGTACCAGAAGTACAAAAAATATTGTTATCGCTGGTGACTTTTATTTCTGAATGTAACTGTACTTGCGGAAACATGTCCTTAAATAATTTGGTAAATAGCCAGTGTGTGGTGGCTTTGCGGTTATTGAGTAAATTAGCTTTAGCCAGTACAAAAGAGCCTGTACAAACGGAGACGATAAGAACATTTTTTTCTTCCATCATCTGGAGCCAATCTAAGGTTTCTTGAGTACAAAGATCGAAATCGCAATAAGGGGCCCCAATTGAACCCACCAGGACAATATCTGTTTGTTTTATTTCTCCTATGAGTTTATTGGGTTTTAGCCGAACACCACCCATCCCGACAGCGTCCTGATTATCCTGTGTGACAATATTGATTTCTGGCTCCGGCGCTCCGGCTAAACGAGCGGCAGTGGTTAAAATTTCTATTGGGCCAGTGATAGAAGTCAGAGATCCTCCTGAAAATACTAACACGCTTAAAGAAACTGGATTCCTGTCCATAAGAATTCTCCAACTTAAAAATTAAGATGTATCAAGATATTTCATTATCTAACATCTTAATAACTTATTGTAACAATTTGAATAATTTAATTACATTGAGTTATTTTTTTTGAACAAACAAGTAAAATAAAAAATAATTTCAGCCAAAACTTATTCCGTCTTTGTTAAGAATTGGCTGAATTGCCATTTAGTTTTCGCCAATTTGTTGATGCCACAGATGCGCGTATAAGCCGCCTTGCTGGAGCAATTGGTCATGTGAGCCAAATTCGATAATTTGCCCCTGATCTAACACACAGATTTTATCCGCGTGGCGAATTGTATTGAGCCTGTGAGCAATACTGATCACTGTTCGGTTACGGCATATTTCGTCCATATTTGCCATGATTGCCGCTTCAGATTCATAGTCCAATGCTGAGGTAGCTTCATCAAGGATCAGGATGGTTGGGTTGACCAAGAGCGCTCTTGCTAATGCGATTCTCTGTCTTTGACCACCTGAAAGATTGACTCCTTTCTCCCCAACTGGATGCGCAAAACCGTGAGGAAGGGATTGAATAAATTCAATGGCCCCGGCTAACTCAGCGGCACGATAGACTTCTGCATCTGTTGCGTTGGGCTTACACAGCCGAATGTTATCGGTGATGCTGCCAGAAAACAGGATACTTTCCTGGAGCACAACACTCATATTGCGGCGTAAAGAGACGGGATCAGCAATAGCTAAATCCATGCCATCAATCAAAACTTGTCCATGTTGAGGTACGTATAACCTTTGTAGCAAACGGGTGAGAGTACTTTTACCTGAACCGGACGGTCCAGTTATACCAATAAATTGACCCGATTTTATCAATAACGACAGGTTCGCCAGAACTTCCGGTGTATCGTCATGGTAGCGGAAGCGAATATTTTTGAATTCAATTTGGCCTTCCAGCTCAGGTACAGAAGCCAATCCCTGTTTACTGTTTTCCATTGGCTCATCAAGAATATCCCCCACACGTTTCAACGCGATTAACGTATGCTGAAAATCCTGCCAAACCTGTGCCAGCCGGAGGATAGGTTGCGTGACGTGTCCGGCCAGCATATTGAAGGCGATAAGTTGCCCCGGAGTCAGTTCACCGCGTAAGACTTCGGTCACCCCCCACCATAGGAGGATCGCGGAGGTAAATTTCTGGACAAAATCGATTCCCTGTCCTGCGATTAAACCGCTTTTCTGTGCCGCGAAGCTTTTAGTCAACTGTTGGCTGAGAATACGCTGCCACTGATGTAAGAAACGGTTTTCAGTAGCGGTGGTTTTGATGGTTTCAATCCCAGTGACGGCTTCAGTCAGAAAGCTTGTTGCATTTGCATCGGTTTCATATTCTGCTTCTACTTTGCGGCGAATAACCGGCCCGGCGACTACCCAGAATATGAAGTAAACAAAAAGTGAGCCAATAACAATCCAGGTTAGTATCCAGGCATAATAAAACATGATGCCAATAAACATGATGACGAAAATTAAATCCAGCAACAGCATCAGGGTAGAACCTGTCAGAAACTGGCGGATTTGAGACATCTCTCTGACTCTGGCAATGATCTGCCCTGTTTGCCGTTGCTTAAAATATTGCAGCGGCAATCCTGCCAGATGACGATACAGTCGCCCGGAGAGCTCGGAATTTATCTGGCTTGCCATGTGCCCAAACACGGTGTTGCGCATAAAGCTATACAAGGGTTCGGCAAGGGCGATAGCGAGCATAGCCATACCTAATACATGCAGGCTAGATAAACTTCGTCCTACTAATACCTTATCGATGATGTTTTCAAACAAGATCGGACTGGCCAGTGCAAATAACTGGAGAACCATGGCAAACAAAAACAGATCTCTTATCTGACTTTTCTGGCGGAAAATGGAGGGATAAAACCAGCTCAAGCCGAATTTGACATGCTTCTTAGTTAATTCCTGATCTGCGATTAAAAGAATCTTATATACATTCTCTTTATTACCCGTAGATGTAGATAGGGAAAGCGATTGAGTTTGTTCAGTCACAGGATCGAGAATGGTAATATTGTCATTCTCGACTTCAATGAGTACCCACCACCGTTGTTCCAGCTCAATCAATGCCGGTAAGGGTAATGTTGGCCCTGTGTTGACAGTTAATCGCTCAATTTTACTGTGTAGCCCAATAGCGTTGGCGGCTTCACGCAGCTGTAGTTCACTCAGATATAAGGAGTCAAAACCCAGGCTGTGTTGAAGTTGATCGACAGTAGCTGACTTATGAAATTGTTTCCCCACATAGACGATGCAATTCAGCGCCTGATTATGAGTGTAGTTACTGGAGTCAGTAGCAGAAGAAGGTAATAGGTTCACGATTATTTCTCCCTCAATGCTTCAGATTGATACTCTCTGATAGGGCTCAAGAGATAATCGATAACGCGGCGTTGGTCGGTTTTGATTTCAGCGACGATTGACATTCCTGGGGTAATTTCAACCTGGGTATCGTCTATGGCAATGCTATTACGTTTAAGGCTCACTTGAGCAGGAAAGACCAATCCTAGCTGTTCATCGGTGGTTGAATCTCTGGATATACTCAACAGTTCGCCGTCAATCGTGCCATAACGTGTATAAGGGAAAGCATCGACCTTAATGGTGACTTGTTGCCCCGAATAAACAAACCCGGCGTCTTTGTTTAAAATTTGCACTTCCGCCAACTGCACATTGTCATCAGGGACGATCACCATCAAGTTTTGTGCTGGTTGCAGTACCGCGCCTAATGTATGGACGCTGAGTTGTTGAACTGTTCCTGTGACGGGGGAGCGAATGACTTCAAGTTGTTCCCGTACCTGAGCTTTTGCCAGCTCTTGCTCTAAAACGACCAATTGAACTTCGGCCTGTTTTCTTTTATCAAACCATTCGCGCTCTTTTTGTGTTTTCAGGCTGTTTAAGCGCTCTTCCAGGCTAATATATTGCGATTGCAGAACATGAAACTCCGCATTTTGTTGGGCAATCAGGCGTTCTGTTTCCAGAAACTCTTTTTCCTGTTCAAGATATTCAACTTTACTGATCACTTGTTTTTGACTTAAGGTTTGACGTGCTTTTAAACGCTGGCTGATATTTTGTCGGAGCTTAGTGAGCGCATTGATATCGCTTTTTCGTGATTGTTGAGAAGAGAGATTGACGTTCATCTCTGCTTTCAGATTTGTTACAACCGCTTCGTATTCTCTTTTCTCCCGGGAATAGTTGTCAGCAACTTGTGTTTGTTGAGATACCGGCAAAGCCTGAAACAGCTCCTGTTTTGTCGGTTCCTGCTCTTCTGTCAAAGCTTGATAACGAATTTTTTCGTGGGCTTGATATTCGATCTGCTTTAATAACCGGGTGATATCTTGGTTAACACCGAGTGTGTTGAGTGTCAGCAGTGGGGCGTCTTTCTCTACCCGCTGCCCATTCTGAACATGGATAGCGGTCACCCGGCTCTGTTCGTATGCCTGAATTATCTGAGAACGGCCAGAGACAATCAGGCGACCGGTTGCGGTTGCCTGAACATCCAACTTACCCAGATAGGCCCAGAGCAAGGCCATGATAATGCCGATACTGAGCGTGATTGCAGTGTAGCGGGCAAAAGGTGACGGTGGTCGTTGTGACAATGCTAAATGTGTCGGTAAAAAGTCATAGTGCTGCGGACAAGGGCGCAACCAGGTTTTAATTTTATTCTTAAACGCTTTAATCATGACAAGGCATCTCCTGTTTTAATTCTTGTTGTAACTGCCAGAGCTTCCGGTACTGTCTACCGTGGTTAAGTAGCTGTTCATGAGAGCCTTGTTCGAGAATTTCCCCCTGTTTAAGAACAATGATGCGATCACAATGACGTACAGTTGAAAGGCGGTGTGCGATGGTGATAACCGTTCTGCCTTGGGCAATTTCTGCCATATTTGATTGAATGCGTGATTGTGACTCGTCATCAAGCGCACTGGTTGCTTCATCAAGAATGAGGATTTTGGGGTCAGCGAGGAGAGTCCGGGCAATAGCCAGTCGCTGACGCTGACCACCAGATAAAGATTGCCCGCCTTCTGCAATGGTTGTGTCATATCCCATCGGCAGCCTGAGAATAAATTCATGAGCGCCTGCCAGTTTGGCGACTTTAATCACCGATTCTAGGCTGGCATCGGGTTTCGACTGAGCGATATTTTCATATACTGTTTTATTAAATAAGAAATTTTCTTGCAGAACCACACCAACTTGTTGTCTGAGTGTTTCGATCCCTATGTTTTGCAATGGAATGCCATCTATGGTGATTGCGCCGGTTTCCGGGGAATAAAGGCGGAGTAATAAACGTGCCAGCGTGCTTTTCCCAGAACCGGAAGTACCTACGATACCAATGGCTTCTCCGGCTCTGATATCAAGGGTCAGTCCTTTGATAGTTGGCGGAATATCAGGTTGATAGCGAAAGACAATATTGTTAAACGAAACTGCACCATGCAGTGCTACCTGCTGCTGGCCGGATTGTTGCTCGGTTGGCAGGTTTAACATATCTCCTAATTTATCTACGGCTACCCGTGTTCTGATGAATTGTCCCCACAGTTCTACCAACCTGGCTAATGGCTGGGAAGTGTGGTTGACCATCATATTGAAGGCGATCAACTGACCGAGGGTCATTTGCAGTGATAAAACCTCTGATGCGCCTAACCAGAGAATTGCCGCACCGGTAACTTTTTGCAGTAGCATAACAATATGGTTTGAGCGATTACCCAGTTGCTGTACTGCAAAACTAGTATCTACCATCTTCTCAGTCTGGCTATCCCAACGGCGAACGAATTTGGGCTCTACCGCCAGACTTTTCAGGGTTTCAGCACCAGAGACCGTTTCAGTCAGAAAAGAGGTATTTATTGCTGCATGGGTGAATTGTTGTTCAACCGCTTTTTCCATACGAGGCGTCACCCACCACGCCAAAATGGCATAAAAAGGGAAGGTTGCGAGAAAAACCCAAGTTAGTAGGCCGGATAACAGGCTCATCACGTAGATGAAAATAAACATAAATAGAACATCGACAGATAAGGTGAACATTGAGCCGGTCAGGAATTCTCTAACGGTGTCCAGTTCACGCACCCGAGTAACAATCGCTCCCACTTGGCGGGATTTAAAAAAGAGTAAAGGTAGCCCGAACAGATGCCGGACTAGTTTTAATCCCAGTTTAATATCAATGCGGTTTGCGGTGTGAGCGTATTGGTATTCTCGTAATCCACGTAAAATCACCTCGATGATGCCGGCGATGATTAAGCCAAAGACTAATACATCAAGTGTTGATAGCGCTTGGTGGATTAAGACCTTATCCATTACCACTTGAATAACTAAGGGAGAAATTAGCGCAAGAATCTGTAACACAAAGGAAAATAACAGTATCTCACATAGATTTTTCTTTTGTGCCAGAAATTCTGGAATAAACCAACGGATGTTAAATTTAGCTTGTTTCTGTTTTATTTTAATCCATTTTCCATTCCACTCTTTTATCAGCCTTTCTTCGGACCATATTTCAGGATTTTCTTTATCAACCCTCTGTATTAGTGAGCTCTCTTTATTCGATTTGGCTAAAACAAAAGGTAGGCCATTATTATCAAACAAGATTGCGGGTAAAAGTATATTATGGTGCTTTTTGCTTACGGAATTTTTACTTGAAATCGATAAATTAAATTTTTCCTCTATATTACTTATATATGAATAGTAACAATTAGATTTTTTTAAGTTATCAATGTCAGTGATGTTTTCTTTTCTATTATATATCATCAATATTAATCTTAATGATGCTATAGTCAATTTCTCAATTTCATTCATGAAAAAATATCTTTAAAATCCACAAAATACGAATTAAAACAAGTAATTATATTAATTTTGTGTAGCATTTAAGTGTTACTTATTATCTTATATTTATCGTCATTATCGATGTGGGTAAATGGGACTATATATGTGGGGTAAAAGGACTTTTTGTGTGTAAATGTTGATTTTAAGTTTTTTCTCTATATTATTTTATTGATTTTTTTACTCTTAATGTATTTATAGATATAAAAATTCAAGATATCCGTGAATCAAATGTATTCTTTGTTGTATACATTGTATAACTTCATTAATAAGTTGTTTATTTTTGGTAAATAAAAATATGTCTGAAAAATTCGTACAAACCATCTCTAGTGTTAATTATAATAAAGGTGTTTTTTCTCTTTATTTCGTTGGTCAAGAACCTAATCGTATGGCGAATGGGATAATGGCAGAAAATGATAATGAACTTGAATTAAAGCAAGTTATCCATATGCCAGCATCAGGATTTATGTATATGGTTTCTATGGTTAAAAATATGTTGGAAGATCCACGAATGGCGGCTGAATTTGATAAATTAGTTGCAGCAGGGTTTTTACCCGCGCCACAAGTGGCTGAAGAGCAAATTGCATCGGAATCTATAGTGGAAGAGCCGGCTAACGCTAAAAAACGCCTATCTAAAAATACAAAATAAAATCTCATGGTTGATTAGCGCATGGCGATTATACATCAACCAGCGAAACTGAATACCGCAGAAATTCAGGCAATGATTGGAGGAGTGATGCTGCTGAGCCAGTATTCTCCTCTGCATCGAAGATACCTGGTGTCCGAGTGGCAACAGCGTATCTTGCCTGCATTTGAACTGAATCAGTTTTGCTACTATGCAGATGGACAAGGGCACCCAATCGCCTTTTGTAATTGGGCTTTTTTATCTGAGCAGAATCGAGATGAGCTTCTTTCGGGAGAAAGAGAGCTTATCCACACAGACTGGCGCTCAGGTCCACATATCTTTTTTCCTGAAATGATTGCGCCTTTTGGTCACGGGCGTGAAGTTGCCAGGGATTTGCGCCGCCGTGTCTTTTTGCCGTGGAAAGGCCAGAAAGCTTGTACTGTCCGCGGGAAGCTGGATGTTCAAAATAACCGCTGTATTCGTCAGGTACAGTGGTTTTTTGTTTGATCAATTTGTTTGATCAAATAGCACTGAGCGCAGGCCCTTCCTTCAGATAGGGGATAAGTAGTTATCGGAGTGTGTAAACTTGACGTTAAACACTCCGAATTTTTTGACATTAAGTGGATGTCCCGCCGTAACCGAATAGCGGCTGGCGTAGCCAGAGGGCGGGGAGATACCCTCTTGTATGATTTAAAGGGATTTTTGATGGGAAAAGCATCTAATAGAAGTGCAGTGTACCTCTTTACAGGAAGATATTACGACGATAATGGCGGTAATCGTATTACTGCTGTTGGGGCTGGTGGTGAAGTTTATGCTTATGGCGGAAATGATGATGTTACCGTTGGTTCATTTAAAGTCGATGTATACCATACAGATGGCGACCTTACGGTAAAGGGAGTGTCAGGTTATACCGGTATTCATAAAACGGGAAATGGCGGGCTGTCATTTACGGGGGCTGCCGGTGTAGCTGCTATTGATCACACGGGTGAAACGGGAAATTTAAATTATTCGGGTGCGGCCGGTTATAATAAACTGGTCCGTAAAGGGTTGTCTGGTGATACTCGTTTTAGAGGGGCCGGTGGATACAATCAGTTATGGCATGAAACTAACCGGGGAAATTTAGATTTTGCTGGTGCAGGGGCAGGCAATGACATTAACCGTACCTGGTTTAACCGTTATCAAGATTCACAGGGAAATGTGATATTTAATGGTGCCGGTGTTGCAAACAGTATCAATTCGCGGGTAGAACGCGGTAATGTTACATTCAACGGGGCCGGTGCTGATAATCACATCGTACGTAAAGGTAAAGAGGGTAATATTATCTTACGTGGTGCGGGGGCATCGAATCGAATTGAGCGTGTATACCAAAATAAAGACGAGTATGAACAGACCCGTGGTGATATTACTTTTGAAGGTGTTGGCGGTTATAACCAGCTCTATTCTGATGTCGCGCATGGCAATATTAATTTCTCCGGTGCGGGGGCTTACAATGTAATCACCAGAATAGACGCGAATAGCGATTTCGATGGTGAGACACTGGAATTTGCTAAAGCTGAAGAGATCGTATTAACGACGGCAACGATGGGAGGACGCGGGATCGAAGAGTCCCAGTAAGTCACAGGGATGAAATCAACCGTCGAACCGAATACCTATCTTTTTGCCTTTACTGACAAAATGTACACTAAAATCAGCAAAGTTCGGCTGCAAAATAATCCCATTACGGGCAAACTCGGTTATTATGCCACTTCCTGGTATAAAGCGGGCAATCACCTTGAAAATCTTGCGGCGAAAGAAATTTCGTCAGGCAATGGATTTATCGCGATAAACGTTGATGGCGCTTATCATCTTTCCGGTTTAATCTTTGAGCGTCTGCAACCCGTCACGATCCATGCTATCGAGGAAAACCTGTTGTCAGATCAGTGGGTAACCTATGCGGGTGGCGTGATGGTTAAAGCGGAGGATATCTCGCTAGGCGATGCCAAAATGGAGGGGTATGTCGTCTTTTCTGATCAGGGAAAAGTCGATGTTTCCGCAGTCAAATCGAACCGAAAACCCAATACTTATGTGTATGCCAAAGTCATAGGATCCTATATCGAAGTAGTTGAAGTTCAGTTGGCCAATGATCCCGAAACAAAGCACCTCAAATACATCGCAACAGCCTGGTCTAAAGCAGGCGATCATACGGGTGATTTAGCCAATGAAGAGTTTTCCTATGCTAACGGGTATACCTCTGTCTGCCCCGGTTACACGTTAAGCCAGCTTCAATATGACATCAATACAGTGCGCCGTACCGCCCATCGATTAGTGCATAGCAAAGAATATCATCATCAAGACCTTGTGAAATTATCTGCAAGCAGTAATGACATTAATTTTAACGGTGCGGGTGGTGGAAACGTTATTACATCTGATGTCACACGGGGAGATATTAATTTCACAGGAGCGGGGGCGGCGAACGTTATTTTGCATGGCTCAAAGTTCGGTGATACGCATTTTAATGGTGCGGGTGCTGCCAACGTGATTGTAAAAAAAGGTAAAAAGGGCGATCTGATATTCCGTGGTGCCGGTTTAGCCAATGTCTTGGTTCACCAAGGCAAGAGCGGAAAAATGGATGTTTACGCCGGTGGCGCGGTAAATGTTCTTGTGCGTATCGGGGATGGGCAATACCTGGCTCATCTGCTGGCTTATGGCAATATCTCAATCCACAAAGGCAACGGTAGCAGCCGGGTGCGGATGCTGGGCGGATATAACACGCATACTCAGATAGGTAATGGTGATGGGAACTGGTCCGGGAAGGGTGGTTTTAACGTCATCACTCAAGCGGGAAAAGGGAGCATCTCCTCCGTACTGTTAGGTGGCGCTAACGCACTGACTAAGCTCGGGGCGGGCAGTCTGGTTGCCGGTATGCTTGGCGGTGCCAATATTATCAGCCATCTCAGTGAGGGGACTGAAACGTCAAACACCACAGCAATAGCGTTGGGCGGTGCCAATATCCTGACTAAAAAAGGAAAAGGCCATGCGCGGGCGGTCATGGGCGGCGGGGCAAATGTCCTTACGCATATCGGGGACGGCAATACCACGGGCGTTATGCTGGGTAGCGCGAATATCTTGACTAAAGTCGGGAGTGGCGACTCGACCGGCATTATGTTCGGCATAGGCAACGTGTTGACCCATGTCGGCGACGGTTTGACGCTGGGCGTGATGGCTGCGGCAGGCAATATCTTCACTAAAGTTGGGGAGGGGACATCTATCGCAGCCTTGACTGGTACTGGCAACCTGTTTACCCATGTCGGCAAAGGGGATGTTTGGGCGCTAATGGGCGGTGCAGTGAACGTCTTTACCAAAGTGGGTGACGGTGATGCGCTGGCATTGATGGTCGCGGCGGGCAATGTGTTTACGCATATTGGGGATGGCACCAGCGTTGCACTGATGCAGGCAGAAGGCAATATCGCCACAAAAGTGGGTAATGGTATGACCTTGGCGGCGATGATCGGTAAAGCCAATCTCTTTACCCATGTCGGGGAGGGCAATACCTTTGCGGCCCTGATTGGCGGGGCCAATGTGCTGACCAAAGTCGGTAACGACCAGACAGCCGCTTTAATGATAGGGAAAGCCAATATCTATTCCCATGTGGGTAATGGCCCCAGTATCGGTTTGTTTGCCGGTGAACTGAATGTCATGACCAAAGTGGGTGAGGGGACAACGCTGGCGGCCATGTTTGGTCGGGCCAATATAATGACTCATGTGGGGGAGGGTTTAACCGGCGTGTTAGCACTGGGTGAGGCCAATATCGTTACCAAGGTGGGTAATGATTTTATGGGGGTTGTTGCCACGGTGAAGGCGAACGTTATTACGCATGTTGGCAATGCGGCAACCGCCAGTATCCTGTTTGGCAAAGGCAATATTCTGACCAAAGTGGGCGACGGTACCACAGTTGGCCTGCTGATTTCCAAAGTGGGTAACGTGATGACCCATGTTGGTGAGGGCACGACAGTGGGGTTTGCCAAAGGAAAAGCCAATATCATCACGCAGATTGGTAATGGTACCGGCGTAAATGCGGCTTGGGGGGAAGCGAATATCCTGACGCAGGTGGGAAATGGCGACCATTACGCTTTTACGAAAGGTCAAGCCAACTTCGTAACTAAAGTGGGGATGGGACGGGAAGTCACGGTAGTGCAGGGGGATGCCAACATTATCACCCATGTGGGTAACGGTGACGATTATACCGGTGCCTGGGGCAAAGCCAATGTTGTCACTAAAGTTGGTGACGGGCGCAATGTAGTGCTGGCGAAAGGCAAGGCCAACATAATCACTCAGGTAGGTCAGGGAGATAGCTTTAATGCCTTATGGAGCGAAGGCAATATTGTCACCAAAGTGGGAGACGGTGTGCAGGTGACGGCGGCGAAAGGGACAGCTAACGTGACCACGACAATAGGCAACGGTTTAAATGTTACCGCCGCGCAGGGCGACGCGAATATTAACACCCATGTGGGTAAGGGTATTTCGGTTAATGTGGCGTGGGGTAAATATAACGTCAATACCAAAGTGGGCAATGGCCTGAATGTGGCGGTCATGAAAGGCCAGAGTAACGCCAATATTCAGGTGGGTCAGGGTTTAGCGGTTAATGCTTCTTATGCGCGCAATAATGTGGCGATTAAGATAGGTGAGGGTGATTTTTACAGCCTGGCGGTTGCCGCGAGTAATACAGAAAGCAACAAACTGGCCGCTTTCTTCAACAATATCAAACAAACTGCACTCGGTGTGATGGGCAGTCAGGCGATCAACTATCTGGTGAAGGGGGAGGAAACTAACACGTCGGGCACTCATAAAGGCAGAGGGGCGATTCATTTAGCGGAAGTTTCTGCTATTGAGGGTTTCCATATAGATGAAATTGCGCCAGTAAGTTCAAATTTGAGCAATCGTTTGCTTGGTTCTGTCACCGCGGCCGAAACGCCTGATCTCGAAAATATTCATCATTCATTGAATATTAATGAAAGCGATGATTCGGAACAGGAAATTAATCTGATCATCAATGGTGATTTTGAACAAGGTGAGTTGGGTTGGTTGGCCACTCATGGTATTGAAGCATATCACCCAGCCAGTATTTATGTCCTTGAAACAGAGGGATATGGCGAGCGCGTCAGTGAACTTGATGTGGAGAGAAACACCACGATTTATCAGGATCTGCAAAACTTGTCTGAAGGCGAGGTGATTTCACTGAGTTTTGATTTTGCCAATAGTCTCCATGCTGCTCTTACCGACAGTGGCATGGAGGTTTTATGGAATGGAAAACTTGTATTCTCGGCTTTTGACGGTGCCGCGAAATGGCAAAATAAAACACTGGAGCTAACAGCAAAAACAGGTAGTAACCGCATTGAGTTTAAAGGAACCGGTGAGGATGATGGTACAGGTTATATTCTCGATAATATTGTTGCTAAATCTAAGAGCTCACGACTCACTAAGGCTGTTATCGAACACGCGAAACAGGGTAAAGCGGCACAAAATGCATTAAACGATAAAGAAAAAGCGGAAAAAGATCGCCAGCTTCTAGAACAAGAAAAAGAGAAGCAACTGGCCGCGATGGCGAAATCGCAATCCCGATTAGAATCAACAAATCAGGCAGCACTTAACCAGAATGGGCAAGTGCAGCGAGCGGCGATAAAAGAAGAAGCTCAGGCAGTGACGGAAGAGCTGACTTTACTCGCGGACAAATTTAAAGCACTTAAAGACAAAACTGATGGGAGTCGTGAGTTAGAGAACCATTATCTCGACTATGCGAGTGGAATCGCTGAGGACATCCAGAAACGATTGGATGATATT
The DNA here is from genome assembly GCF_003343245.1 of Photorhabdus laumondii subsp. laumondii. NCBI lineage: Bacteria > Pseudomonadati > Pseudomonadota > Gammaproteobacteria > Enterobacterales > Morganellaceae > Photorhabdus > Photorhabdus laumondii. Next base: position 1,558,986 of record NZ_CP024901.1, read on the forward strand.
AAGCCGACATTAGAAAAACGGCTGGTGGATATCCATCGGGATGCTATTGATATACAGCAAAAAGTAAAAGATACCGTGGTGCTATCAGCAGCCGGAACGGAAAAAGGTAAACAAAATCGTGATAAGGCTATTCTTGATGGTGTAGAGGCGCAATTAAAAGCAGAGCAGAGAAAAAAAGAAGCACTTTTGCAACAGCAGCAGGCGGAAAAGGCGAAGGATAACGCCAATATCGCGTATCAGAATGCAGAAAATCGGGGTCAGCGTGATATTGCGGCGGCGGAAAGTAAAGTGGCTCAAACCCAGGCGGATGCTAAAGGAGCGAAGTTGAGTAATGCCAAGCCTGTTCGCAGTGGTGCAAGTGGCAGCGGCTTGTCAGAAGAAAAAGCCTATGAGTCAACAGGGGCGGGAGAAACCGGCAGTCATATCGATCCGGAATCAATGCCGGAAGCGGGAAACCGATATTATCAGGGGCTGACCGAAGATGAATGGCAGGCGTTGGCGAGTGCGAAACAAGCTGTTAGCCGGTTGCAGATCAACGCGGGAATTCGTGCAAAAAATGCCGGTGCTTCGGTCATTTCTCTGTTTAGCGGAACGTCATACACTAGGGTTGTGGAACCTATCTCAAATCAACCCAGAAAATTAATCGCAAAAGCACCTGTAATGTCGGGTATCAATTTGCAAGGATTAGGGCAAATTACGGGTGGAGATAGCCTTAAATCCCATTTTTCCATCCTGAGAGAGTTTGAGCCTTTCTTGCTGAGTCAGGATGACAAACGGTTTATTGATTCAACGAAAAGATATTTTGGTCAGATAAATACCGATCGGCCCAGTAAGGCGCTAGAGGGAGTACGTGAGGCTTTCAACAATGCGGTCGAACAACCTGATGAACAGCATGTGTTGCAGCTTGAGCAAGCGCTTGCTCATTGGCAACAGCATGATCCTCATGAGTTTGCCAAGCGTGGTCGGTTAGTCAAAAGCCTGCGTTTTGAAATGGGGGAACTGGTTGCCTACCTTCAGGCAAAAAGAGCTGAATCCGTCGGGGTTCTGGGGATTAGTTTGGCACCTGACCATGTTGCACAGTTTGACCAACAGGTATCCTTTGATGGGTTTGGGCGTGTGGCGGGCTTGAAAGGCGACATCGCGCAAAGCGACATTAATCGTCTTACTGATTTACAAATCAAGCCATTGACTCAGACTAACTCTGTGGCAGAGCGGGAAGCGCCTAAAACTGAAAGTGACAGCCTTATCGTTTTCGTTAGCCGATTGCAACAGGAAGCGATCCCCGAAGGTATGCCGTTAGTTGAGCGGGCCAAAAACCTTTGGTTTAGCGGACAAGTCACACAACAGGAAACCATTAAGCTATTTGAGGATGCCGCTACCCAGTTGCAGACATATCCTGAATTACACACGTTAGCTCAACAGTTACTGGCGGATGCCCGTAAAGAAAAGGCCACGGGACAATATATCGACAACCTGTTTGGCCGCCATTTTGATTCTGAGTTGGCCGATGAATTGGTGAAAACAGCGCCACAGGATGCTATGACCACAGCCCGGCAGACAGGACAATTTCTGGTAGAGCAATTTGAACAGTGGGTAGAGGGTCGTTATCCTGATGTCACCGAGCGTGAGAAGATTGTTGCTGAAACGATGGAGAGTTTTGTCAAGGTCATCAATCGGGACTGTCGCCCCTGGTTTAGTCGAGTGCCTGAATTGATGACGTTTCTGGACGAACCGACTTTTGCCAATTTCAAGACCATGATGACTCAGGTTGATGATGGTTTTGCTGTGATTAAGGTACCATTTCTGGCAGTAAGAATGGCGGGCACAAAGGAAATGGGGATGGATAGGGCGGCGTGGAAGGTTGAAGGTGATCGTTTTTATTATGATGTTATCAGCGAAGCCCGTTCGCTCGGTACTAAACTGACTGTCGGGGCGAACGTCACGTACGAAGTTGAAGTAACTGGAAAGATGAAGACCAACGATTATGGTACGGCGCTGCCCCACCAGCCTGCGAATGGCAAATATGATGACTTTTTGTATGGCAGAAATATTGCCGTGGCGCGGATCTTAACCCCCGGACGGGAAACTACATTTGAGCGTAATGGGTTAGCGCACGGCCACGCGGTGTTGACAGGCGCGTCTGGCTCGACCAATGTCATGGTGCACCTCAATAAATATATCGCTCGTAAACAGCCTACTTTCTCGGCTGAGCAGGGCTATCTCAATACGCTGGCATTTTTGGTATTTGATGGTGGTCATTCTGTCAACGAAAGTCTGGTGGTTTATCAGGCACTACAGGCAACCACTGATGGACAACGTAAGCAGATATTGAATAGCTACACCGTCAATTATCGGGACTTGGTGGATATTGTCGGTGAGAAAGGTAAAGTTTGGGTCAGTCAGGCGTTGGATAATGCGTTTAAAGACACAGAGGCGCTTTATCGGAAACATGTCTGGGTGAAACCGCAACATCGCCCTGCGGTGGAAGCGCTGGACGGGTTATCTGGTAAGGAAGAGGCGTTAAAGCCTGCTATCATCGACGATACTCATCATCAAGGTGAAAAAATTAGCAAACCCCTTGATGACTGGCAGATGGTGGCGGTGACGCCGCAAATTGATGGTCGTGAAACTCGTTTTGATGGTCAGATCATTATCCAGATGGAGGATGACCCTGTAGCCGCCAAAGCAGCGGCTAATCTGGCGGGTAAACACCCGGATTCCAGTGTCGTGGTTCAACTTGACTCTGAGGGCAAATATCGTGTGGTTTATGGCGATCTTGCCCGATTATCCGGTCAGTTGCGTTGGCAAGTTGTCGGTCATGGCCGTGATGCGTCAGAGCAAAATAACATGCGTCTGAGTGGTTATACCGCTGATGAACTGGCGACCAGATTAACGCAGTTTTATCAGGACGCTAATTTGGCTAAAAGCATAACGCACAAACCTGATCACATTAGTCTTGTGGGCTGTTCTTTGATAAATGATGACAAACGGGATGGCTTTGCCCGTCACTTTATTACCGCCTTAAAGGCGCAGGGTATTCACACCACGGTTTCAGCTCGTCGTAGTGACGTTGACGTTGATGTGACTGGCCGTAAATTTACCCGGGATGAGCGCCATCAATGGATCCATAAGCTGGCTGATAACAAAGTCGTCCTGAGTTGGAATGAAAAAGGCGAACTTGAAACCCGTTCAGAGCGCGTGCGTCATCATATTGCTGAAAGCGATATCCATCTTTCGCGTGTCGGCATGGCGGATGCGGAGATGCCGGCCAGAGGGGCGGTTGTGGATAATACCGATATTTTCACAGTGCCGGAGAGACGCAAAAATAGCATTGAGACCGATTCAAGTGATATCTCGAATAACCGGCTAAGTTACTCGGGTAATATTCAGGTGGGTGTGGGGAATGGCGAATTCACCGCGCTCAATTGGGGAACCTCGAATGTGGGCGTCAAAGTCGGTATGGGGGGCTTTAAGTCACTGGCTTTCGGGGATAATAATGTGATGGTGCACATCGGCAATGGCGACAGTAAACACCGCGTCGATATTGCCGGTTATCAGGCGCTTGAAGGGGTGCAGATGTTTATTGGCAACCGTAACATCAGTTTCAATCAGGGGCGCAGTAATGACCTGATTGTGATGATGGATAAATCTCTGCCAACGCCGCCGCTGGTTAATCCGTTTGATGGTACCGCCCGTATTTCCGGGGTCTTGCAAGGTATTGCTCATTTTGGTGAAAAGCAGGAGTGGCTGGCGGCGCAAGATCAGCAATGGACCCTCGCCGGTGCGAAAAAATTTGTGCTGGATCTGTCCGGTTTGGACCAGACCAGCAGCGTGGACTATAAAACGCTGGTTGATCTGGATTCACAGCATGCCCGTAGTAGCCGTGGTTTGAAGCAAGATATTGAAGTGACGTTGAATAAAAAATTCAACCAGTGGCTCACCCGCAATGTGAGTGATATGGGCACAATGAGCCGCGCGAATAAATTCCGTCAGGTCAATGAGAAACTGGCATTCAACTTTGCGGTAGGTGGCCGGGGAGCGGATATTCAGGTGACCACGGGTAACTGGAACCTGATGTTCGGTGATAATATTCAGTCGATTTTGGATACCAACCTGGGTTCGTTGTTTGGCCTGATGACGCAGCAATATTCGGCAACGGGTATGGCGAAGACCACGTTTACCTATCATCCACAGGATTTGCCGCGTCAGCTTAAGAATAAGCTGCTGGGCCGATTAGCCGGTGTAAACGCGGAGACGACCTTAGCGGATATTTTTGGCGTGAATTACACCCCGGAAGGTCAGATGGTTTCCCGTACAGGAGACCTGGTTAATGGCGAAGCGATTCTGCGAGAGATGCTGGCCGTGATTGCAGAATTTAGTGGCGATCAACTGAAAGCGTTTACAAATCCGGAGAAGTTGCTTGATGGTTTGAAAGCGGGCATGGCGATGGGCGGGGATGGCATCAGATCGTTTGCTGAAAGTCATGGTCTGCAAGAGAGAGCCCCGGATGAAAACCGTGGATCAGAATTGCCAGTCAGCATCAATGGAATAAGTGCTCAGGCCGATGATAAAGCAAAACCTGTATTTGGTTTTAACTCTCTGAATCTGCCTAATCTGTTTGCAACGATGTTCAGTCAAGATAAGCAGACAGAAATGCACTCCTTAGTCACGCATCTGAAAGAGAATCTCACCGCGGATCTGCTCAATATGGAGCAGAAAACATTTGATTTCCTGCGTAACAGCGGTCATTTGCAAGGGGATGGCGATATCCATATCTCGCTGGGGAACTATAACTTCAACTGGGGCGGTGACGGTAAAGATCTCGGCGCTTATCTGGGTGATAACAACAACTTCTGGGGTGGTCGCGGAGAGGATGTTTATTACGCCATCGGTACTTCCAACCTCTTTACCGGGGGTGAAGGCAATGATCTGGGCGTCCTGATGGGGCGTGAAAACGGGATGTTTGGCGGTCATGGCGATGATACCGCGGTAATAGCCGGGCGGATTAACTATGCGTTCATGGGTGAAGGGAATGACCAGACATTTGTTTTTGGTGAAGGCGGGCTGATTGATGCCGGTAACGGGGACGACTACGTTGTTACCTCCGGCAACTACAACCGGGTGGAGACCGGGGAAGGTCAGGATTATGCCGTGACCATCGGGAATAACAACCGGGTTGAGCTGGGTGAAGGCCATGACTTTGGTCGGGTGTTTGGTAATGACAACCAGATTGACGGTAACGCGGGTGACGATGTTATTAAACTGATGGGCTATCATGCGGTAATTAATGGCGGAGAAGGTGATGACCACCTGATAGCGGCCACAATGTCGAAATTCAGCCAGTTTGACGGCGGTGAAGGTCAGGATCTGCTGGTGCTGGGGGGATACCAGAACGACTTCCGGGGGGGCGCAGGAGTAGACAGCTTTGTGGTCAGTGGTCAGGTCATTGACAGTCAGGTTGATGATATCAATGCGGAAGATATGATTGTTTTTAACGATATTGACTGGCAAAACCTGTGGTTCCAGCGCAGTGGATATGATCTGGTGTTATCAGTAAACCGTCATATTGAGGATAAAACTGCGCAGGGCGTCTTTGAATCAACAGGGTCAGTCACCTTTAGTGATTACTTTAATGGTAACCGAGCCAAACTGGTGGTGCAGATGGGGGATAAGAATGCCTCGGGGGAGCGGGAGTTTACTGCGCTGTCGGATAATGCGGTTGATACCCTAATCCAGGCAATGAGCAGTTTTGCGCCCACCGTGGGAGATAATGGCTTTATTGACAATCTGGCGAGTCAGGAGAAAATCGTCATGGCAACGGCGTGGGCAGATACCACTGTGGGTAAGGTGCAGTTTGCATAATTAATTCGCAAAAATAAAAGTTAAAATGAATAATAAAAAAGGCTCACAGAATCGGTGAGCCTTTTTTACTGCGGGGTAATAGATATTCATTATATTATAGTTCACTGTTCAAGAATTATTTTTATTAATAAGTTTTATTGGTTATAATTTCATTGCCAAAAAAGTAAGGTGTTATTATTTTATTCTTCCAAATGAAAGGTTAAAACCACCGGCTTTAGCCGGTCAGCTTTAGCTGCGATACTGTGTTGTACCGGAGGTGCAACATGGATTACAGATATGGCAGCCACACGGTATTTCAGATTGAATACCATTTTGTGTGGGTAACGAAATACAGATACAAAGTGCTGACAGGAGAAGTGGCAAGTCGAGTGCGAGAATTAATCCGTCAGACATGCGGCTCCTTTGAAATCAGAATATTAAAGGGAGTTGTGAGTCAAGATCACGTGCATATACTCGTCAGCAGTCCCCCAACATTAGCGCCAAGTGAAATCATGAGAAGGCTGAAGGGGAGAACGGCCAGTAAGCTGTTTGAAGAATTTTCGCATTTGAAAAAGCGGTACTGGGGCCAACATTTTTGGGGGCGAGGCTATTTTTGTGCAACGGTGGGGCAGTTAACGGAGGAAATGATCAAAAGCTATTTAGAACATCATTTTGAACCCAATCCGAATGATAATTTCAGGATGGATAATTGACGCGTCGTTTAGCCGACGCGTATCCGGACTTTCAGTCCGTTAATCACTAACCCACCTACTTTAGTAGGTGGTTGTTTAGTTACTTGTACTGTTTTGATGGTTATAATCTGCATGGTTATTTACGGAGATGGAATAAATAATTGACGAAGTTTTATATCATAGGTGTTACTTTATTATCTTCTCTGTGTTTCCGATATTATCGCAGAAAGAGATCTGCGATAATAATCTTTCTGAATTTGGCGTTTTCCTTGTTATACCCTATGGATTTCAAGATGCATCGCGGCGGCAAGGGAGAGAATCCCCAGGAGCATAGATAACTATGTGACCGGGGTGAGCGAGTGCAGTCAACAAAGAAGCAACTTGAAAGATGACGGGTATATATCCATTTTATTAATAAATTACTTTTTGGAAAAAGTATGTCTGATAAATTCATGCAAACAATATCTGATATTAATTTTAATGGTGGGTTTTTTCTTTATTTAATTTTTTGCTATTAAAAATCAGAAGATTTCACTATTTCATGAGAACTTAAATATTCTCAATAACGGGTACATCCGTTAGGTGCCGTGGTTTTCTGTTTAACCCAAATAATAAATTAAAGGACTATTTATGGGTAAATCATCAAATAGAAGTGCAGTGTACCTCTTTACAGGAAGATATTACGACGATAATGACGGTAATAGTATTACTGCTATTGGTATTGGTGGTGAGGTTTATGCTTATGGCGGAAATGATGATGTTACCGTTGGTTCATTTAAAGTCGATGTATACCATACAGATGGCGACCTTACGGTAAAGGGAGTATCAGGTTATACCGGTATTCATAAAACGGGAAATGGCGGGCTGTCATTTACGGGGGCTGCCGGTGTAGCTGCTATTGATCACACGGGTGAAACGGGAAATTTAAATTATTCGGGTGCGGCCGGTTATAATAAACTGGTCCGTAAAGGGTTGTCTGGTGATACTCGTTTTAGAGGGGCCGGTGGATACAATCAGTTATGGCATGAAACTAATCGGGGAGATTTAGATTTTGCCGGCGCAGGGGCAGGCAATGATATTGACCGTACCTGGTTTAACCGTTATCAAGATTCACAGGGAAATGTGACGTTTAATGGCACCGGTGCTGCAAACAATATCAGCTCGCGGGTAGAACACGGTAATGTTACATTCAACGGGGCCGGTGCTGATAATCACATCGTACGTAAAGGTAAAGAGGGTAATATTATCTTACGTGGCGCGGGGGCATCGAATCGAATTGAGCGTGTATACCAAAATAAAGACGAGTATGAACAGACCCGCGGTGATATTACTTTTGAAGGTGTCGGCGGTTATAGCCAGCTCTATTCTGATGTCGCGTATGGCAATATTAATTTCTCCGGTGCGGGGGCTTACAATGTAATCACCAGAATAGATGCGAATAGCGATTTCGATGATGAGACACTGGAGTTTGCTAAAGCCAAAGAAGTTGTATTAACGACGGCAACGATGGAAGGAAGCTGGATACGAGAGTCTCAGCAAGTTACAGGGATGAAATCAACCGTCGAGCCGGATACCTATCTTTTTGCCTTTGCTGACAAAATGTACACTAAAATCAGTAAAGTTCGGCTGCGAAATAATCCCACCACGGGCAGACTCGGTTATTATGCCACTTCCTGGTATAAAGCGGGCAATCACCTTGAAAATCTTGCGGCGAAAGAAATTTCGTCAGGCAATGGATTTATCACGGTAAATGCTAATGGCGCTTATCATCTCTCCGGTTTAATCTTTGAGCGTCTGCAACCCGTCACGATCCATGCTATCGAGGAAAACCTGTTGTCAGATCAGTGGGTAACCTATACGGGTGGCATGATGGTTAAAGCGGAGGATATCTCGCTAGGCGATGCCAAAATGGGGGGGTATGCTGTCTTTTCTGATGGTAGCACAGTCGATGTTTCCGCAGTCAAATCGAACCGAAAACCCAATACTTATGTGTATGCCAAAGTATTGGGACCCTATACCAAAGTGGTTGAAGTTCAGTTGGCCAATGATCCCGAAACAAAGCAACTAAAATACATCGCAACAGCCTGGTATAAAACAGGCGATTATACGGGTGATTTAGCCAATGAAGAGTTTTCCTATGATAACGGGTATGCCTCTGCTGGCTCCGGTTACACATTAAGTCAGCTTCAATATGACATCAATACAGTGCGCCGTACCGCCCATCAATTAGTGCATAGCAAAGAATATCATCAGCAAGATCTTGTGAAATTATCTGCAAGCAGTGGTGACGTTAATTTTAACGGTGCAGGGGGCGGAAACATTATTAAATCTGATGTCACGCGGGGAGATATTAATTTCACAGGGTTGGGGGCAGCGAACGTTATTTTGCACGACTCAAAGTTCGGTGATACGCATTTTGACGGTGCGGGTGCCGCCAACGTGATTGTAAAAAAAGGTGAAAAGGGCGATCTGACATTCCGTGGCACGGGTTTAGCCAATGTTCTGGTTCACCGGGGTCAGAGTGGGAAAATGGATGTTTACGCCGGTGGCGCGGTAAATGTTCTTGTGCGTATCGGGGATGGGCAATACCTGGCTCATCTTCTGGCTTATGGCAATATCTCAATCCACAAAGGCAACGGTAGCAGCCGGGTGCGGATGCTGGGCGGATATAACACGCATACTCAGATAGGTAATGGTAGCGCGGATTGGTCTGGGTCTGGCGGTTTTAACGTCATCACTCAGGCGGGAAAAGGGAGCATCTCCTCTGTACTGTTAGGCGGCGCTAACGTACTGACTAAGCTCGGTGCGGGTAGTCTGGTTGCCGGTATGCTTGGCGGTGCCAATATTATCAGCCATCTCAGTGAGGGGACTGAAACGTCAAACACCACCGCCATTGCGTTGGGTGGAGCCAACATCTTTACCAAGAAAGGGAAAGGCCATGCGCGGGCGGTCATGGGCAGCGGGGCAAATGTTCTTACGCATATCGGGGACGGCAATACCACGGGCGTTATGCTGGGTGGCGCGAATATCTTGACTAAAGTCGGAAAGGGCGACACAGCTGGCATCCTGTTCGGCATAGGCAACATGTTGACCCATGTCGGCGACGGTTTGACACTGGGCGTGATGGCCGCGGCAGGGAACATCTTCACTAAAGTCGGGGAGGGTACATCAATTGCGGCCATGATTGGCGCGGGTAACCTGTTTACTCATGTCGGCAAAGGGGATGCATGGGCATTAATGGGGGGAGTGGGTAATATTTTTACCAAAGTGGGTGACGGTGATGCGCTGGCATTGATGGTCGCCGCAGGCAATGTGTTTACGCATATTGGGGATGGCACCAGTGTTGCGCTGATGCTGGCAAAGGGCAATATCGCCACGAAAGTGGGTAATGGCATGACGTTGGCGGCGATGATCGGCAAAGCCAATATTTTTACCCATGTCGGGGAGGGCAATACCTTTGCGGCCATGATTGGGGGTGCCAATGTGCTGACCAAAGTCGGTAACGGCCTGACCGCTGCCTTAATGGTAGGGAAAGCCAATATCTATTCGCATGTGGGCAATGGCCCCAGTATCGGTTTGTTTGCCGGTGAACTGAACGTGATGACCAAAGTCGGTAATGGCACAACGCTGGCGGCCATGTTTGGTAAAGCCAATGTGATGACCCATGTGGGGGATGGCTTAACGGGGGTCTTGGCTCTGGGTGAGGCCAATATCGTTACCAAAGTGGGTGATGATTTTATGGGGGTTGTTGCGGCGGCGAAAGCGAACGTTATTACGCATGTTGGTGATGCGACAACCGCCAGTATCCTGCTTGGCAAAGGCAATATTCTGACCAAAGTGGGCGACGGTACCACAGTTGGCCTGCTTATTTCCGATGTGGGTAATGTGATGACCCATGTCGGCGAGGGCACGACAGTGGGGTTTGCCAAAGGTAAAGCCAATCTTATCACCAAAATTGGCGATGGTGCCGGGGTGAATGCGGCTTGGGGGGAAGCGAATATCCTGACTCAGGTTGGTGATGGCGACCGTTATAATTTCGCGAAAGGTCAAGCCAACCTCGTAACTAAAGTGGGGAAGGGACAGGAAGTCACGGTAGTGCAGGGGGATGCCAACATTATCACCCATGTGGGTAACGGTGACGATTATACCGGTGCCTGGGGCGAAGCCAATGTTGTTACTAAAGTCGGTGACGGGCGCAATGTAGTGCTGGCGAAAGGCAAGGCCAACATAATCACTCAGGTAGGTCAGGGAGACAGCTTTAATGCCTTATGGAGCGAAGGCAATATTGTCACCAAAGTGGGAGACGGTGTGCAGGTGACGGCGGCGAAAGGGACAGCTAACGTGACCACGACAATAGGCAACGGTTTAAATGTTACCGCCGCGCATGGCGACGCGAATATTAACACCCATGTGGGTAAGGGTATTTCGGTTAATGTGGCGTGGGGTAAATATAACGTCAATACCAAAGTGGGCAATGGCCTGAATGTGGCGGTCATGAAAGGCCAGAGTAACGCCAATATTCAGGTGGGTCATGGTTTAGCGGTTAATGCCTCTTATGCGCGCAATAATGTGGCGATTAAGATAGGTGAGGGTGATTTTTACAGCCTGGCGGTTGCCGCGAGTAATACGGAAAGCAACAAACTGGCCGCTTTCTTCAACAATATCAAACAAACGGTACTCGGTGTGATGGGTAGTCAGGCGATCAACTATCTGGTGCAGGGGGAGGAAGTTAACACGTCGGGCACTCATAGAGGCAGAGGGGCGATTCATTTAGCGAAAGTTTCTGCTATTGATGGTTTTGAACTGGATGAAATTGCGCCGGTAAATTCAGATTTAACCCATCATCTCAATGGTGTTGTCACAGCGGTGGAGACGCCTGACGTCAGTTCAATAGAAGGTGCTTTGAGTCAAAAAACGCAATCGGTGTCAGATCAGAGTAAAAATTTGATCGTCAATGGTGACTTTGAACAAGGTGAGCTGGGCTGGCAGTCAACTCATGGTATAGAGGCATATGGTTCAGCGAGTGTTTATGGTTTTGATATTGCCAGTCATGGAGAACGCGTCAGTGAACTTGATGCGGAGAGAAACACCACGATTTACCAGGATCTGCAAAACTTGTCTGAAGGCGAGGTGATTTCACTGAGTTTTGATTTTGCTCATCGTTCCAATGCCTATATTATCAACAATGGTATGGACGTTTTCTGGAATGGAAAACGAGTATTCTCAACGTCTGGAAATGCAATAGAGTGGCAAAGTAAAACGCTGGAATTAATTGCACGGGCAGGCAGTAACCGCATTGAGTTTAAAGGAACCGGTTTGAATGATGGTGTAGGCTATGTTCTGGATAACGTTGTTGCAAAATCTGAGAACCCACGACAAACCGATGTGGTTACCGAACATGTGAGACAGGGTAAAGCAGTACAAAATGCATTAAGCGATAAAGAAAAAGCGGAAAGAGATCGCCAACTGTTAGAACAGGAACAAGAGAAACAACTGGCAGGAATTGCGAAATCGCAATCCCAGTTGGAATTAACGGATCAGGCAGCAGTTAGCCAAAATGGGCTGATACAACGCAATGCGATAGAAGCAGAAGCGCAGGCCGTGACGGAAGAGCTGACTTTACTCGCGGACAAATTTAAAGCACTTAAAGATGAAACTGATGAGAGTCGTGAGTTAGAGAGCCATTATCTCGACTATGCGGGTGGAATCTCTGAGGACATCCAGAAACGATTGGATGATATTAAGCCGACATTAGAAAAACGGCTGGCGGATATCCATCGGGATGCTATTGATATACAGCAAAAAGTAAAAGATACCGTGGTGCTATCAGCAGCCGGAACGGAAAAAGGTAAACAAAATCGTGATAAGGCTATTCTTGATGGTGTAGAGGCGCAATTAAAAGCAGAGCAGAGAGAAAAAGAAGCGCTTTTGCAACAGCAGCAAGCGGAAAAGGCGAAGGATAACGCCAATATCGCGTATCAGAATGCAGAAAATCGGGGTCAGCGAGATATTGCGGCGGCGGAAAATAAAGCGGCTCAGACTCAGGCGGATGCTAAAGGGGCGAAACTGAGCAATGACAAGCCTGTTCGCAGTGGTGCAAGTGGCAGCGGCTTGTCAGGAGAAAAAGCCTATGAGTCAACTGGCGCGGGAGAAACCGGCAGCCATATCGATCCGGAATCAATGCCGGAAGCGGGAAACCGATATTATCAGGGGCTGACCGAAGAAGAGTTGCGAGCGTTGGCGAGTGCGAAACAAGCTGTTAGCCGGTTGCAGATCAACGCGGGAATTCGCGCAAAAAATACCGGTGTTTCGCTAATTCCTCGGTCTGTTGAAACACAATCTGACAGCATTATGGGATCTCCTTTACATGAGACGCGTGAACTCATTAGAAAAGTGCCGATAATTTCTGGTGTTAATCTGGAAGAATTGGGGGAAAGTGAAAAAAAAGAGCTCAACGTTGTCGTACTAAATAAGATTTCAAAATAGCGCTACATCTTATACCACTCATAATTCTATGTATAACAATGGGTTGGATGGGGCTATGTGTAGCATAATTACGAAACGTTATTTAGAAAAAATCGTCGATGTCGACCAGTGGTTTGATAATGGTAACGATAATACGAGGTTACCCGATGAGTTATATTTCATTGAAGACCGGATTGTATTTAATCATCAAAGAAATACTAAAATTCTTACGGAGAATGTGGATAGCGCTTGGAAACCCTTGCCAAAGTTGATGTCGGTAAGTGAGTTTCAGGAAGCGGCATCGGTGGTGGGCAAAATTCGTGGTGATAATTACAAAAAAGTCATTGATGCGCTAGAGAGTTATCACAATATCCAACAAGGCAGAAAAGACTATATATTGAATGTGGTTAGAAAATTATCCGATTTGCGCCAACAAGTTGAAGGATACCTCTTAGGTCATCCTGACTCAGGTCGTGTACCGGCGATGAGGGCCTTATTGTCTCAAATTGACACGTGCTTTAATGAGTCGATGGTCTTTGCTGGGTCCACCGTAAAAATCCCAGGGCAAGGCGATTTCAGTAGGCTGTATGATCAGCTTGGCAGTGCCAATCTTAAAGATTCAAAACACCTTTATATTGATGAAAACGGTGATTTTGTTACTCGGGGTAAGGAAAATATTCATATTAATCAGAAAGCGGAAAGTGCTGATAAGGCGGTTGAGCAAGTCAAAGCGGCGGTTATTCAAGAATATGGTCAAGATATTTCAGATGCCGTCTTCTCGAATCTGAAAGCCAGCGATTTATCGAATGACGGGAAAGGTATTGATGTCTCTGGTTTAAGAAAGATCCATCAGGCGATTGAGCAATATTTATCTCCAATAAGTGCCACACTGTTTGTTTGGAAACCAAGCGCTCATAGCCTATTAGGCCACGGCGCAATGCAAATTGGCCAGGGGCGTGCGCATGTTAATGCGGACATCGCAGGCTTTATCAATAAGAGAAATTATGCCAGTTGGTGGCCGTTGTTGAATCATAGAACCCTTGAAATAGATGTCGCCTACGAAGAGCGCGATAAGTTCGGTTTGAGATATGGTGACTATAAATTACAACGTTTCACTAGCAGGCTAGAATGGGCACAAGGGGTAGATGTCGCCTTCAAAGATGTTACTGAAGACTTTACTATGATGGCATTGGCAGATCCTAGATTGCTGCAATCATCCGGTATTCCTAAACAGATATACCAGCCATTTGTTGACATGTGGAATGGTTATGAACACGAGAGGGCAGATGTTGGCAGGTTTTTTGCGGAAGAACTGCGATACCAAGCCAATAAAAATGTTCAAGACCCTCAATTGATAGAAAAACGTACTGCCAATGTCATTCGTCAATTTAAAGAGCGAGAGTTGGCGGATATTCAGAACTTTAGAGACCGCGAAGCCGATCAAGGGCGCGTATTTCGTATTAATCTTGAAGGTCTGGATGTGGCGGCAATGCAGGCGAAATGGCGTAAAATCAGCAATGATCCTAATGAACATTACCAACTGCTGAGGAATAACTGTTCAAGCATTGTTGCCAGAATATTAAAAGCAGGGGGAGCAGATAAACTTGTCGGCCATAAGTGGCTGCCAAAGTTTGGTGTCTGGACGCCAACCGAGTTGTTTAACTATGCTCAGGCACTTCAGGAGGCTCAGCTTGAAATAATAGCGAAAAAGAAAAGCCACACGCCTGTGGAAGATTTAACCGCATTATCTGGCAAAAATAAGGTATTGGAAACGGCTGTGGTGAAAAATGGCGGCACTTCGTTACTGAATCAGCTTATTACCAAGGGGGGCTTGCGTAGATATAATGATGTTGCCAATGTGCCGCGTGTTCAATTGCTTAATAGTTTGCAAGTCGCACCAGCGGTAAAGTTAGCTCATAAGCCCGTTGAGCTCTGGCAAACCGCCGAGGTAACACCACAAACCGATGGCCGTGAAACGCATTTTGATAGTCAGATCATTATCCAGGTGGAGGATGACCTTGCTGTCGCCGAAGCAGCGGCTAATCTGGCGGGTAAACACCCAGATTCCAGTGTCGTGGTTCAGCTTGATTCTGAGGGTAAATACCGTGTTGTCTACGGCGATTTATCTCAACTTAAACCATCAGACAAGTTGCGTTGGCAACTTGTGGGGCATGGTCGTAGCAAATCAGAGCAGAATTACACTCGTCTGGGTAGTTACAGTGCAGATGAGCTGGCCGTGAAACTCAAACAATTCACTCGAAACTTTAGTCAGGCGGGTAAACCAGACCACATTAGCATCGTGGGTTGTTCGCTGATAAGTGATGACAAACGAAATGGTTTTGCCCGTCACTTTATTACGGCCTTAAAGGAGCAGGGTATTCAGACGACGGTTTCGGCTCGTCGTAGTGCAGTCGCCGTTGATGTGGACGGCCGTAAATTTACCTGGAATGAACGCCGTCAATGGATCCATAAGCTGGCTGATAACAAAGTCGTCCTGAGTTGGAATGAAAAAGGCGAACTTGAAACCCGTTCAGAGCGCGTGCGTCATCATATTGCTGAAAGCGATATCCATCTTTCGCGTGTCGGCATGGCGGATGCGGAGATGCCGGCCAGAGGGGCGGTTGTGGATAATACCGATATTTTCATTGCACCAGAGAAACGCAAAAATAACATTGAGACCGATTCAAGTGATATCTCGAATAACTGGCTAAGTTACTCGGGTAATATTCAGGTGGGGGTGGGGAATGGCGAATTCACCGCGCTCAATTGGGGAACCTCAAACGTGGGTGTCAAAGTCGGTATGGGGGGCTTTAAGTCACTGGTTTTCGGGGATAATAATGTGATGGTGCACATCGGCAATGGCGACAGTAAACACCGCGTCGATATTGCCGGTTATCAGGCGCTTGAAGGGGTGCAGATGTTTATTGGCAACCGTAACATCAGTTTCAATCAGGGGCGCAGTAATGACCTGATTGTGATGATGGATAAATCTCTGCCAACGCCGCCGCTGGTTAATCCGTTTGATGGTACCGCCCGTATTTCCGGGGTCTTGCAAGGTATTGCTCATTTTGGTGAAAAGCAGGAGTGGCTGGCGGCGCAAGATCAGCAATGGACCCTCGCCGGTGCGAAAAAATTTGTGCTGGATCTGTCCGGTTTGGACCAGACCAGCAGCGTGGACTATAAAACGCTGGTTGATCTGGATTCACAGCATGCCCGTAGTAGCCGTGGTTTGAAGCAAGATATTGAAGTGACGTTGAATAAAAAATTCAACCAGTGGCTCACCCGCAATGTGAGTGATATGGGCACAATGAGCCGCGCGAATAAATTCCGTCAGGTCAATGAGAAACTGGCATTCAACTTTGCGGTAGGTGGCCGGGGAGCGGATATTCAGGTGACCACGGGTAACTGGAACCTGATGTTCGGTGATAATATTCAGTCGATTTTGGATACCAACCTGGGTTCGTTGTTTGGCCTGATGACGCAGCAATATTCGGCAACGGGTATGGCGAAGACCACGTTTACCTATCATCCACAGGATTTGCCGCGTCAGCTTAAGAATAAGCTGCTGGGCCGATTAGCCGGTGTAAACGCGGAGACGACCTTAGCGGATATTTTTGGCGTGAATTACACCCCGGAAGGTCAGATGGTTTCCCGTACAGGAGACCTGGTTAATGGCGAAGCGATTCTGCGAGAGATGCTGGCCGTGATTGCAGAATTTAGTGGCGATCAACTGAAAGCGTTTACAAATCCGGAGAAGTTGCTTGATGGTTTGAAAGCGGGCATGGCGATGGGCGGGGATGGCATCAGATCGTTTGCTGAAAGTCATGGTCTGCAAGAGAGAGCCCCGGATGAAAACCGTGGATCAGAATTGCCAGTCAGCATCAATGGAATAAGTGCTCAGGCCGATGATAAAGCAAAACCTGTATTTGGTTTTAACTCTCTGAATCTGCCTAATCTGTTTGCAACGATGTTCAGTCAAGATAAGCAGACAGAAATGCACTCCTTAGTCACGCATCTGAAAGAGAATCTCACCGCGGATCTGCTCAATATGGAGCAGAAAACATTTGATTTCCTGCGTAACAGCGGTCATTTGCAAGGGGATGGCGATATCCATATCTCGCTGGGGAACTATAACTTCAACTGGGGCGGTGACGGTAAAGATCTCGGCGCTTATCTGGGTGATAACAACAACTTCTGGGGTGGTCGCGGAGAGGATGTTTATTACGCCATCGGTACTTCCAACCTCTTTACCGGGGGTGAAGGCAATGATCTGGGCGTCCTGATGGGGCGTGAAAACGGGATGTTTGGCGGTCATGGCGATGATACCGCGGTAATAGCCGGGCGGATTAACTATGCGTTCATGGGTGAAGGGAATGACCAGACATTTGTTTTTGGTGAAGGCGGGCTGATTGATGCCGGTAACGGGGACGACTACGTTGTTACCTCCGGCAACTACAACCGGGTGGAGACCGGGGAAGGTCAGGATTATGCCGTGACCATCGGGAATAACAACCGGGTTGAGCTGGGTGAAGGCCATGACTTTGGTCGGGTGTTTGGTAATGACAACCAGATTGACGGTAACGCGGGTGACGATGTTATTAAACTGATGGGCTATCATGCGGTAATTAATGGCGGAGAAGGTGATGACCACCTGATAGCGGCCACAATGTCGAAATTCAGCCAGTTTGACGGCGGTGAAGGTCAGGATCTGCTGGTGCTGGGGGGATACCAGAACGACTTCCGGGGGGGCGCAGGAGTAGACAGCTTTGTGGTCAGTGGTCAGGTCATTGACAGTCAGGTTGATGATATCAATGCGGAAGATATGATTGTTTTTAACGATATTGACTGGCAAAACCTGTGGTTCCAGCGCAGTGGATATGATCTGGTGTTATCAGTAAACCGTCATATTGAGGATAAAACTGCGCAGGGCGTCTTTGAATCAACAGGGTCAGTCACCTTTAGTGATTACTTTAATGGTAACCGAGCCAAACTGGTGGTGCAGATGGGGGATAAGAATGCCTCGGGGGAGCGGGAGTTTACTGCGCTGTCGGATAATGCGGTTGATACCCTAATCCAGGCAATGAGCAGTTTTGCGCCCACCGTGGGAGATAATGGCTTTATTGACAATCTGGCGAGTCAGGAGAAAATAGTCATGGCAACGGCGTGGGCAGATACCACTGTGGGTAAGGTGCAGTTTGCGTAATTAATTCGCAAAAATAAAAGTTAAAATGAATAATAAAAAAGGCTCACAGAATCGGTGAGCCTTTTTTACTGCGGGGTAATAGATATTCATTATATTATAGTTCACTGTTCAAGAATTATTTTTATTAATAAGTTTTATTGGTTATAATTTCATTGCCAAAAAAGTAAGGTGTTATTATTTTATTTACTTGTACTGTTTTGATGGTTATAATCTGCATGGTTATTTACGGAGATGGAATAAATAATTGACGAGCCTTTATATCTTAGTTTAATTGTTACTCTATTATCTTCTCTGTATTTTCAATATTATCGCAGAAAGAGATCTGCGATAATAATCTTTCTGAATTTGGCGTTTTCCTTGTTATATCCATTTTATTAGTAAATTACTTTTTGGAAAAGAGTATGTCTGATAAATTCGTGCAAACAATATCTGATGTTAATTTTAATGGTTGTTTATTTATTTATTTATTTATTTATTTATTTAATTTTTTTGCTATTAAAAATCAGAAGATTTCACTATTTCATGAGAACTTAAATATTCTCAATAACGGGTACATCCGTTAGGTGCCGTGGTTTTCTGTTTAACCCAAATAATAAATTAAAGGACTATTTATGGGTAAATCATCAAATAGAAGTACAGAGTACATATTTACGGGAAAATACTACGACGACGATGATAATATCGATAATAGTATTACTGCTATTGGTATTGGTGGTAACGTTTATGCTTATGGCGGAGATGATGATGTTACCGTTGGTTCATTTAAAGTCGATGTATACCATACAGATGGCGACCTTGCGGTAAAGGGGGCTTCAGGTTACACCGGTATTCATAAAACGGGAAATGGCGGGCTGTCATTTGCAGGGGCAGCCGGTGCGGTTTTTATTAATCACACGGGTGAAACGGGAAATTTAAATTATTCGGGTGTGGCCGGTTATAATAAACTGGTTCGTAAGGGTTTATCTGGTGATAGCAGTTTTAAAGGCGGCGGTGGATACAATCAGTTATGGCATGAAACTAACCGGGGAGATTTAGATTTTGCCGGCGCAGGGGCAGGCAATAACATTGACCGTACCTGGTTTAATCGTTATCAAGATTCACAGGGAAATGTGATATTTAATGGCGCAGGCGTGACAAACAACATCAATTCGCGGGTAGAAAGCGGTGACATCATTTTGCATGGTATTGGTACTGATAATCATATTGTGCGTAGAGGTAGAAACGGTGATATTCTCTTGCGTGGTGTAGGTGCAGCGAATCGCATTGAGCGTATACGCCACAGTGAAGATAAGTATGGACAGACACAGGGTGATATTACTCTTGAAGGTGCGGGGGGATATAACACACTCTATTCTGATGTTGCTCACGGTAATATTCATTTTACCGGTACGGGGGTTTATAACAAAATTGCCCGAGTAGGTGTGAGAAACGAAATAGAATTTGCTCAGGCTAAAGATATTATCATGACATCGGCAACAATGGAGGGAGATGGGACTCAACAATCTCGGCAAGTTAAAGCGGTTAAATCCGCGGTAGAGCCTGATACTTATCTCTTTGCCATTGCCAATAATATTAATACTAAAGTTGTCGCTGTACGGCTGCGAAATAATCCTGATACCGGTAAGCTCCGTTATTATGCCACTTCTTGGTATAAGCAAGGTGATCATCTTGAGGATATTGCTAAGGAAAATATCAATACAAATAATGGATTTATCCCCGTTAAAGGGGACGATACTATTACGCTTGCCAATATTAATGTGGTATATCGACAAAAAAACACAATACAGGGTGTTGTGAAGGCATTATTAACCGATAAATGGGGGAATTATGCCCGTGGGATCAATATTAAAGCGGAAGATGTCATACTGGCTAGTGCCAAAATAGGAGGGGACACACTTTCTTCTAATGGGCTGAAAATCGATGTCTCTCCGGTTAAATCAAACACGCAGCCGAATACTTATGTGTATGCAATATTCCTGGACCCTTATACCAAAGTGGTTGAGGTTAAGCTGGCGAATGATAGTGAAACAGGGAGGCTGAAGTATATTGCAAGATCTTGGTATAAAAAAGGTGACCATACTGGCCGCATAGCAAATGAAACTTTTTCCTATCCTTATGGTTATCGATTAATAAGAGCTGGTTATACGGTAAGTGAGCTTCACTATAAGTTAAATGTAACAGATGATATTACTGATTGTTTGACTGATCTTAAAAGCTATTTTGAGCAAGATGTTATCAAATCATCAAAGAGTGGCGGTGATAGTTCCGGTAATATTTATTTTAGCGGCGCAGGGGGCGGAAACATTATTAAATCTGATGTCACGCGGGGAGATATTAATTTCACAGGGTTGGGGGCAGCGAACGTTATTTTGCACGACTCAAAGTTCGGTGATACGCATTTTGACGGTGCGGGTGCCGCCAACGTGATTGTAAAAAAAGGTGAAAAGGGCGATCTGACATTCCGTGGCACGGGTTTAGCCAATGTTCTGGTTCACCGGGGTCAGAGTGGGAAAATGGATGTTTACGCCGGTGGCGCGGTAAATGTTCTTGTGCGTATCGGGGATGGGCAATACCTGGCTCATCTGCTGGCTTATGGCAATATCTCAATCCACAAAGGCAACGGTAGCAGCCGGGTGCGGATGCTGGGCGGATATAACACGCATACTCAGATAGGTAATGGTGATGGAAACTGGTCAGGGAAGGGCGGTTTTAACGTTATCACTCAAGCGGGAAAAGGGAGCATCTCCTCCGTACTGTTAGGTGGCGCTAACGCACTGACTAAGCTCGGGGCGGGCAGTCTGGTTGCCGGTATGCTTGGCGGTGCCAATATTATCAGCCATCTCAGTGAGGAGACTGAAACGTCAAATACCACAGCAATAGCGTTGGGCGGTGCCAGTATCCTGACTAAAAAAGGGACAGGCCATGCGCAGGCGGTCATGGGCGGCGGGGCAAATGTCCTTACGCATATCGGGGACGGCAATACCACGGGCGTTATGCTGGGTGGCGCGAATATCTTGACTAAAGTCGGGAGTGGCGACTCGACCGGCATTATGTTCGGCATAGGCAACGTGTTGACCCATGTCGGCGACGGTTTGACGCTGGGCGTGATGGCTGCGGCAGGCAATATCTTCACTAAAGTTGGGGAGGGGACATCTATCGCAGCCTTGACTGGTACTGGCAACCTGTTTACCCATATCGGCAAAGGGGATGTCTGGGCGCTAATGGGCGGTGCAGTGAACGTCTTTACCAAAGTGGGTGACGGTGATGCGCTGGCATTGATGGTCGCGGCGGGCAATGTGTTTACGCATATTGGGGATGGCACCAGTGTTGCGCTGATGCAGGCAGAAGGCAATATCGCCACGAAAGTGGGTAATGGTATGACGTTGGCGGCGATGATCGGCAAAGCCAATATTTTTACCCATGTCGGGGAGGGCAATACCTTTGCGGCCCTGATTGGCGGGGCCAATGTGCTGACCAAAGTCGGTAACGACCAGACAGCCGCTTTAATGATAGGGAAAGCCAATATCTATTCCCATGTGGGTAATGGCCCCAGTATCGGTTTGTTTGCCGGTGAACTGAATGTCATGACCAAAGTGGGTGAGGGGACAACGCTGGCGGCCATGTTTGGTCGGGCTAATATAATGACTCATGTGGGGGATGGTTTAACCGGCGTGTTAGCACTGGGTGAGGCTAATATCGTTACTAAGGTGGGTAATGATTTTATGGGGGTTGTTGCCACGGTGAAGGCGAACGTTATTACGCATGTCGGCAATGCGGTAACCGCCAGTATCCTGTTTGGCAAAGGCAATATTCTGACCAAAGTGGGCGACGGTACTACAGTCGGCCTGCTTGTTTCCGATGTGGGTAACGTGATGACCCATATTGGAGAAGGCTCAACGGTGGGGTTTGCCAAAGGAAAAGCCAATCTTATCACCAAAATTGGCGATGGTGCCGGGGTGAATGCGGCTTGGGGGGAAGCGAATATCCTGACCCAAGTGGGGAATGGCGACCGTTATAATTTCGCGAAAGGTCAAGCCAACCTGATGACCAAAGTGGGGAAGGGACAGGAAGTCACGGTAGTTCAGGGGGATGCCAACATTATCACCCATGTGGGTAACGGTGACGATTACACCGGTGCCTGGGGCAAAGCCAATGTTGTCACTAAAGTCGGTGACGGGCGCAATGTGGTGCTGGCGAAAGGTAAGGCCAACATAATTACTCAGGTAGGTCAGGGAGACAGCTTTAATGCCTTATGGAGCGAAGGCAATATTGTCACCAAAGTGGGAGACGGTATGCAGGTGACGGTGGCAAAAGGGAAAGCTAACGTAACGACAACCGTAGGCAATGGCTTAAATGTCACCGCTGCTCATGGTGACTCTAATATAAACACTCACGTAGGTAATGGCGTTTCGGTTAACCTGGCGTGGGGTAAGCACAATATTAATACCAAAGTGGGCAATGGCCTGAATGTGGCGGTCATGAAAGGCCAGAGTAACGCCAATATTCAGGTGGGTCATGGTTTAGCGGTTAATGCCTCTTATGCGCGCAATAATGTGGCGATTAAGATAGGTGAGGGTGATTTTTACAGCCTGGCGGTTGCCGCGAGTAATACGGAAAGCAACAAACTGGCCGCTTTCTTCAACAATATCAAACAAACGGTACTCGGTGTGATGGGCAGTCAGGCGATCAACTATCTGGTGCAGGGGGAGGAAGTTAACACGTTTGGCATTCATAAAGGCAGAGGGGCGATTCATTTAGCAGAAGTTTCTACTATTGATGGCTTCCAGATGGAGGCAATTGCGCCGGTAAGTTCAGACTTAAATTATCGTCTCAATGGTACTGTGACCGCGGTAGAGACGCCTGATGTGGATGTAATAGAAAGTGTTTTAAATCAAAAAACGCGATCGATATCAGATCAGAATAATAATCTGATTATTAATGGTGATTTTGAACAGGGTAAGCTGGGCTGGCAGTCAACTCATGGTATAGAGGCGTATGGTTCAGCGAGTGCTTATGGTCTTGTTATTGCCGGTCATGGAGAACGCGTCAGTGAACTTGATGCGGAGAGAAACACCACGATTTACCAGGATCTGCAAAACTTGTCTGAAGGAGAAGTGATTTCACTGAGTTTTGATTTTGCTCATCGTTCCAATACCTATGTTATCAACAATGGCATGGAAGTTTTCTGGAATGGACAATGGGTATTCTCAGCTTCTGGCAATGCAATAGAGTGGAAAAGTAAAACGCTGGAATTAATTGCACGGGCAGGCAGCAACCGCATTGAGTTTAAAGGAACCGGTTTGAATGATGGTGTAGGCTATGTTCTGGATAACGTTGTTGCAAAATCTGAGAACCCACTACAAACCGATGTGGTTACCGAACACGCGAAACAGGATAAAGCGGCGCAAAATGCATTAAACGATAAAGAAAAAGCGGAAAAAGATCGCCAACTGTTGGAACAGGAACAAGAGAAACAACTGGCAGGAATTGCGAAATCGCAATCCCAGTTGGAATTAACGGATCAGGCAGCAGTTAGCCAAAATGGGCTGACACAACGCAATGCGATAGAAGCAGAAGCGCAGGCGGAGACTGGCAAATTGATTTCCATGACGCAAGGTTTGGCGGTGCTTGATAACCATGCTAGTTACAGCGGCCAATCAGGTGACCCGTGGCGCAATCCGTTTGCGGCCGAGTTCTTGAACCATGTTCAAAATGAGTTGTATTACGTCAAATTTATTGCACAGAAAAAATTAGCTAATGCCCGACAGGCTATTGCGGATAACCAACAACAAGTCAAAAAAGCAGTTGCGAAAGCGGAAGCCGGCGTAGCACAAAGTGAGCAGCATTGTGTCAGTGCAAAACAAGATATTGCAGCGGCTCAGGAAAAAGCAGAATTAAGAAAAATAGAGGCGGTATTGCAGCAACAGCAAGCCAAAGAAGCGGAAAATGACGCAAATATTGCCTATCAGGGGGCGGAATATCGGGGTAAACATGATATTGCGGTGGCTGAAAGTAAGATTACTCAAGTACAAGTCGATGCCAAAGTAGCAAAACAGAGCGATTCCCGACCTGATCGTACCGGTGCTGGGGGGAGTGGTTTATCGGGCAAAGCCTACGAATCGACAGGCGCGGGAGAAACCGGTAGCCATATTGATCCCGAATTGGTGCCGGAAGCTGAAAAAAAATTCTACGAGGGGCTGAGCGAAGAAGAGCTACAGGCGCTGGATAGTGTTGAACAATTGGTTGATCATCTAAAGATAAATGCCAGTATTCATGCGGAAAATACCGGCGTTTTAACTGCTTCAAAATTTGCTAAAGGGCAATCTGGCAGTATGGTGATGCCAGCGTCGAACAGTCCAGGTGAATTTGTCAGAAGAGTGCCGCGAATTTCAGGCATTAATCTGAAATCGTTGGGGGATGATATCAAGCTAGGACAGAAGGGAAATTCCGCAATATTTGAAAGTGCAAAATTTAATTTATTGAAAGAGGGCAGTAAGCTGTTTATCAACCCTGATGAACGAACATTAGGGCAGAAAAGGCCGCTTAGTCAAGCGATGACTGCTGTACGTGATATTTTCTATAAAACGATGAGTCATTTCGATGAGGAACATGTATTGCAGTTTGAACAGGTGATAGCTGACTGGCAACAGCATAGCCCAAAGGAATTTGCTCTACGCGCCAATCAAGTGAACTTAATACGTTTTAGGATGGGCCGGGTAATGGAGTACTTGCAGGCCCAGCGTGCCGAATCCGCAAAGGTGCTTGGGATTGCCGTGTCGCCTCAGCGTGCTGAACAACTTAGTCAACGCGTCATCTTTGATGGAACCGGCCGGGTGGTCGGTTTAAAAGGAAGTGTCACCCAAGACGAAATTAATCATCTTATTGAGTGGAAAATTACCCCCTTGACCCGAGCGAATTCAACCGCTGAACGGGAAGCGCCTAAGACCGAAAGTGAAAGTCTGATTGCTTTTATGAGCCGGTTGGAAGCCGCAAATATCCCGGAAGCGATGCCTTTGATTGAACAGGCCAGGGGACTCTGGCTCATCGGGCAAGTCACCTCGAAGGAAACTATCAAGTTATTTAATGATGCTGCCAGCCAGCTACAGGCATACCCGGAGCTACAGGCTTTGGTACTGTCATTACAGGCTGATGCTCACAAAAAAAAGTCGACTACCCAATATATTGATAACTTATTTGGCCGTCGTTTTGATTCTGAAGTGGCCCATACGTTGGTGAAAACCGCGTCACCGGATGCGATAGCCGTCTCCAAGCGGATAGGTCAGTTTCTGGTGCAGGAGTTTGAGTTGTATATGCAAAATACTGCTAGCTCAACTATCCGCGACGGACAGATTACTAACGGGCAGATGGCTATCAGGATGCACGCTTTTGCCGAAAAAATTAAAAAGGATATCCGCCCCTGGTTCAGCCGGGTGCCAGAACTGACTACATTCTTGCAAAAACCGACCTTGGATAACTTTAAGATCATGATGACTAAGGTGGATAACGGGTTTGAAATGATCAAAATTCCGTTTCTGGCGGTAAAAATGTCGAACACGGATGGTATGGGGTTACATTTATCTCAATGGAAGGCGGAAGCGGATATTTTCTATCGAGGTGAGATCTATAAGGCCCGTTCGACCAGTAATACATTAACTCATCGTGCTGATGTGACCCACACAGTGGAATTAATTGACCAGCAAACCAACGATTATGGTATTGCACTGCCCTACCAGCCATCTGGTGATCAGTATGACGATTTCCTGTCTGGCAGAAAGGTGGCGGCAGGCAGTGTGCTGACGCCCGGACAGGAAACCGTGCTTGAACGTAACGCTCTGGCGCAAGGGCATTCTGTGGTAACGGGGGCATCGGGCTCGACTAATATCATGGTTCACCTCAATAACTATATTGCCCGTCAAGATCCCACTTTCTCGCAGGAGCAGGCATACCTTAATACGTTGGCGTTTTTGGTGTTTGATGGCGGCCATTCGGTTAATGAGAGTTTGGTGGTTTACAAAGCGTTGCAGGCGACCAGTGATGAGCGTCGGCAGGTACTACAACACTACACTGCCAGTTATATGGATCTGATGGATATTGCCGGAGATAAGGGAGAACGATGGATAAATCAGGCATTAAATAGCGCATTTGAGAAAACTCTGCACTTTTATCGAGAAAATACCCCTGAGAGAAAACGGAACGATGTTCCGGTAGAAGCATTACAGGCGTTATCGGGCAAAAATGGAACGTCAGAGTCGCTATTCATTAAGGATGGTGGTACTTCACCGCAGGATAAAGCCGCTTTAAACCCAGTGACCCGATTCTTTAACAACGAACTATATGGTTTTAAAGAAGATAAAAATCAGGATAGGGTGAAGAATTCGCAGCAAAAGAATGACAATCGTGGGACGCGTTTTGATGGCCAGATCATTATTCAGATGGAAGATGACCCGATCGTGGCAAAAGCCGCGATCAATCTGGCGGGTAAACACCCGGATTCCAGCGTGGTGGTTAAATTGGATGCGGATGGCAAATATCATGTCATTGATGGTGATCCTGCCGGATTGTCAGGCAAGTTGCGTTGGCAAATTGTGGGGCATGGCCGCGACGAATCGACACAAAATAATACGCGCCTGAGTGGTTACCGTGCTGATGAATTGGCAATCAAACTAAAACAGTTCAGTCAGGACTTTGAGCAGGCAGGTAAACCTGAGCGTATCAGCATCGTGGGTTGTTCACTGATAAGTGATGATAAGCAGAATGGTTTTGCCTACCGTTTTATGTTTGCTTTAGATAAACAGGGTATCCGTAGCGAGGTTTCAGTACGCCGAAGTGACGTGGCTGTTGATGCAACAGGTCGTAAATTTACCCGTGATAAAAATTATCAGTGGGTTAACAGATTGGACGATAACAAACAGGTGTTGTGCTGGAATGAAGAGGGGGAACTCACGGCCACAACAGAGAGGGAGCGTTGTGGGGTGGCTGAAAGCGATATCAACCTTGCCCGGGTGGGGTACACGGAAGCTGATTCAGTAACCAGAGGGGCAATTGCGGATAACCATGATGTTTTCATCGCGCCAAGGAAGCGCAAAAACAGGATAGAGCCCGGTTCAAATCCTCAATCGGATAAGCCGCTGAGTTACGCCGGGAATATACAGGTAAACGTGGGTGATGGTGAATTTACCGCGATCAACTGGGGAACCTCGAACGTCGGTATCAAAGTGGGTACGGGCGGCTTTAAGTCACTGGCTTTTGGTGACAACAATGTGATGGCGCACATTGGGGAGGGTGACAGTAAGCACAGTGTTAATCTGGGTGGTTATCAGGCTTTCGAAGGGGCGCAGGTGTTTATTGGTACTCGTAACATCAGTTTCAACCAAGGGCGCAGTAATGACCTGATTGTCATGATGGATAAATCCCTCTCTACACCACCGCTGGTTAATCCATTTGATGGTACTGCGCGTATTTCCGGTGTACTAAAGTCTATTGCTCGTTCTGGTGAAGAGCAGAACTGGTTAGCGGTGCAGGATCAGCAGTGGACGTTATCGGGTGCGGAAAAATTTGTGCGTGACATGTCGGGTTTAGACCAAACCAGTAGTGTGGATTACAAGACATTGGTTGATCTGGATGCGCAGCACGAGCGCAGTAGCCGGGGTTTGAAAAGTGACACAGAAACAGCATTGAACAAAAAATACCACCGATGGTTGAGTGATAACAGCAATGATATTGATACCAGTAAAATGAGCCGTGTGGATAAATTCCGTCAGGCCAATGAAAAACTGATTTTCAATTTTGCAGTAGGTGGTCGAGGGGCGGACATTCAGGTCACAACTGGTAGCTGGAACTTTATGTTCGGTGACCATATTCAATCGATTCTGGATACCAACCTAGGTTCGTTGTTTGGCCTGATGACGCAGCAATATTCAGCAACGGGTATAGCGAAGACAACCTTTACCTACAAGCCCCAGGACTTACCGCGCCAGCTTAAAAACAAACTGTTGGGTCGGTTAGCCAGTGTGAATGCAGAGACCACATTAGCGGATATTTTTGGTGTGGATTGCACGCCGGAAGGGCAGATTGTTGCCCGTACTGGCGAGCCGGTTGATGGCACGGCGATTTTGCGAGAGATGCTGGAAATGATTAAGCAGTTTGGGGGGGATCAATTCCGTGTCTTCGCTGATCCGGATAAATGGATTGAGGGGTTGAAACAGCACATCGATATGGGTGCTGATGGTATTAAATCATTTCTTATCAGTCATGGGCTGAAAGAGAAAGCGCCTGATGAAAATCGGGAAGAAAGTGTGCCGGGTGTTATCAACAGTGGGAATAGTCAGGTTGATAACAAACCAGAGCGGGCATTGGGCTTTCATTCGCTGAACTTACCTAACCTGTTTGCGACGATATTTAACAGAAATAAACAAGAAGAGATGAGGTCATTAGTGACCAATCTGAAAGAGAATCTCACCGCCGATCTGCTCAATATGGAGCAGAAAACGTTTGATTTCCTGCGTAACAGTGGTCATTTGCATGATGATGGCGATATCCATATCTCGTTAGGGAACTATAACTTCAACTGGGGCGGTGACGGTAAAGATCTCGGTGCTTATCTGGGCGATAACAACAACTTCTGGGGGGGACGTGGAGAGGATGTTTATTACGCCATCGGTATTTCCAACCTCTTTACTGGCGGGGAAGGCAATGATCTGGGTGTCCTGATGGGGCGTGAAAACTGGATGTTTGGCGGTCATGGGGATGATACCGCGGTAATAGCCGGGCGGATTAACTATGCTTTTATGGGTGAAGGTAATGACCAGACATTTGTTTTTGGTGAAGGCGGGCTGATTGATGCCGGTAGCGGGTATGATTATGTTGTGACTGCGGGAAACTACAACCGGGTGGAGACCGGCGAAGATCAGGATTATGCCGTGACCATCGGTAATAACAACTGGGTTGAATTGGGGGCAGGCCATGACTTTGGTTGGGTGTTTGGTAATGACAATCGAATTGATGGCAACACGGGTGACGATGTTATTAAACTGATGGGTTATCATGCGGTAATTAATGGCGGAGAAGGTGATGACCACCTGATAGCGGCCACTATTTCGAAGTTCAGCCAGTTTGATGGCGGAGAGGGTCAGGATCTGCTAGTGCTGGGCGGTTATCAGAACCATTTCCAGGGTGGTGCAGGGGTAGACAGCTTTGTGGTCAGTGGCCAGGTGATTGACAGTCAGGTTGATGATATCAATGCGGAAGATATGATTGCCTTTAACGATATTGACTGGCAAGATTTGTGGTTCCAGCGCAGTGGATATGATCTGGTGTTATCAGTAAACCGTCCTACACAGGATAAAACCGCGCAGGGTATCTTTGAATCAATAGGTTCAGTCACCTTTAGTGATTACTTTAATGGTAACCGTGCCAAACTGGTGATGCGGATGGGGGATAAGAATGCCTTGGGAGAGCGTGAGTTTACTGCGCTGTCGGATAATGCAGTTGATACCTTAATCCAGGCAATGAGCAGTTTTGCACCCACTGTGGGGGATAATGGTTTTATTGACAATCTGGCGAGTCAGGCGAAAATCGTCATGGCAACGGCGTGGGCAGATACCACTGAGGGTAAGGTGCAGTTTGCGTAATTAATTCGCAAAAATAAAAGTTAAAATGAATAATAAAAAAGGCTCACCGATTCGATGGGTCTTTTTTAATGCTAAGTAACGGACAGGGCGGGATTCTGCTTTGTATAAAAAATTAATCGCCACACGGATGTTGATAATTTCACATATTCAATATGATTTTATGGATAGGTTTTGATATCTCTTTTGTATGTTTATTGAGCGCTAAAAAGGTTGTTTTTACCCATAATAACCATATTAAAAATGTTAGATCTGGCCTTGGAGTAATAGATGTCCATTATAGTTTTCTAAGTGATAATTATTTAATTAATTATTTAATTATTTAATTATTTAATTGTTTAATTGTTTTGTTCGTTATAGTTTTTTTTGTAAAAAAGTAAGATGTTATTGTTTTATTTGCTTTCATTCTTTTAATGGTTATAATCCGTGTGGTTGTTTACGGAGATAGAACAAAATAATTGATGAGGATTTATGTCTTAGTTTAGGCGTTACTTTATTATCCTTTCTGTATTTTAAATATTTTCGTTAACAATCTTTCTGAACTGGGTGTTTTTCTTATTACAACCATTTTATTAATAAACTCCTTTTAGGGAAAGTATGCCTGATAAATTCGTGTAAGTAATATTTGATATTAATTTTAATAGCGTTTTTTATTTATTTAAAATTTCTCCATTAAAAATCAGGGTATTTCATTGTTTCATGAGAACTTAAATATTAAAAAACGGTTTTCTCCATTAGATATAGTTACAGTGATTTTCTGTTTAACCCAAATAATAAATTAAAGGACTATTTATGGGTAAATCATTAAATAATATAAGTGCAGAGTTCCTCTTTACAGGAAAACACTACGACAATAATAACGGTAATAGGATTGCTGCTATTGGTGTTGGTGGTGATGTTTATGCTTTTGGCGGGGATGATGATGTTACGATTGGTTCATTTAAAGTCGATGTATACCATACAGATGGTGACCTTTCGGTAAAAGGGGCATCAGGTTATACCGGTATTAGTAAGACGGGAAATGGCAGACTGTCATTTGAGGGGGTAGCTGGTGCAACTTTCATTGATCACATAGGTGAAACCGGGGATTTATCTTATATGGGTGCTGCTGGCTATAACAAACTGGTTCGTAAGGGGGTGTCGGGTGATATCGGTTTTAAAGGGGCCGGTGGATATAATCAGTTATGGCATGAGACTAACCAGGGAAATTTAGGTTTTGCTGGTGCAGGGGCATACAATGACATTGACCGTACTTGGTTTAATCGTTATTCAGGTTCACAGGGGAATGTGGTTTTTGATGGTGCCGGCGCGGCAAACAGCATCAATTCACGGGTAGAAAGCGGTGACATCATTTTTCAGGGTGTTGGCGCTGATAATCATATCGTGCGTAAAGGTAGAAGCGGTAATATTGTCTTACGGGGGGGCGGGGGCATCGAATCGCATTGAACGTATACGCGGTAAAGGTAAGTATGTACAGACACAGGGCGATATTACTTTTGAAGGGGCGGGGGGATATAACACCCTCTATTCTGATGTTGCCCACGGAAATATTCATTTTGCTGGTGCAGGCGCTTATAACAAAATTACCCGATCAGGTGTGAAAAATGAAATAGAATTTGCTCAGGCTCAAGACATTGTGATGACATCGGCAACAATGGAAGGAAGCTGGATTCAACAATCCCAGCGAGTTGAAGCGGTTAAATCCGCGGTAGAGCCTGATACTTATCTCTTTGCCATTGCTAATAATGTTAATACTAAAGTTGTCGCTGTGCGGCTACAAAATAATCCGAATACCGGTAAGCTCAGTTATTATGCCACGTCTTGGTATAAAAAAGGCGACCATCTTAAGAATATTGCCAGGGAAAATATCAATGTAAATAATGGATTTGTTACCATTAAAAGGAACGATGCTATTATGCTTGCCAATATTGACGTGATATATCAACAAAAAACCACAATACAGGGTGTTGTAGATAGATTATTTGTCGATAGATGGATACATTATGCCCGTGAGGTCAACATTAAAGCGGAAGATATCACACTGGCTAGCGCCAAAATGGAAATAGAAGAGGACGCACTCTCTTCTCATGGGTTGAAAATCGATGTCTCTGCGGTTAAATCAAACATTCATCCGAATCATTATGTGTATGCAGTATTTCAGGAGCCTTATACCAAGGTGGTTGAAATTGAGCTGATGAATGATAGTCAGACAGGGAGACTGATATATATTGCAAGATCCTGGTATAAAAAAGGTGACTATACTGACCGCATAGCGAATGAAACTTTTTCCTATTCTCAAGGTTATCAATCAATAAAAGCGGGTTATACGTTAAGTCAGCTTCACTATAAGTTAAATGTAACAGAGGATATTACTGATTGTTTGACTGATCTTAATAATGATGTCGGGGAAGACCTTATGACATCATCAGAAAGTAGTGGTGATAGCTCCGGTGATATTTATTTTAATGGTGCAGGGGGTGGGAACGTTATTATGTCCAACGTGATGCACGGTAATATTTATTTCACAGGAGCCGGGGCCGCTAACGTTATTTTGCACAGTTCAACATTCGGTGATATTCGTTTTGAAGGTGCGGGTACCGCTAACGTAATTGTAAAAAACGGCGAAAAAGGGGATCTGACATTCCGTGGTGCCGGTTTAGCTAATGTTGTGGTTCACCAGGGCCAGAACGGGAAAATGGATGTTTACGCTGGTGGCGCGGTAAATGTTCTGGTGCGGATCGGGGATGGGCAATACCTGGCTCATCTGTTGGCCTATGGCAATATTTCAATCCACAAAGGCAACGGTGACAGTCGGGTACGGATGCTGGGTGGATACAACACGCATACTCAGATAGGTAATGGTAGTGCGAACTGGTTTGGGATGGGCGGTTTTAACTTCATTACTCAAAAAGGTGCTGGGAATATCGTTTCCGTACTTTTGGGCGGTGCTAGCGCGATTACTAAACTCGGGACGGGTAATCTGGTTGCCGGTATGCTTGGCGGCACCAATATTATCACCCATCTCAGTGAGGAGAGTGAAACCGCCAACACCTCCATCATTGCACTGGGAGGAGCCAACGTTTTTACCAGGAAAGGGAAAGGCCATGCATTAGCGATCATGGGGGGCGGTAAGAACGTCTTTACGCATATTGGTGAAGGCAAGACCACGGGGGTGATGCTGGGTGGCGCTAATACCTTGACTAAAGTCGGAAAGGGAGACATGACCGGTGTCATGTTCGGCATAGGTAACGTGCTGACCCATGTCGGTGACGGTTTTGCACTGGGTGTGATGGCTTCGGCAGGCAATATCTTCACCAAAGTTGGGGACGGGACAGTGATTGCGGCTCTGATTGGTGCGGGCAGCCTGTTTACCCATATCGGCAAAGGGGATGCCTGGGGGTTAATGGGGGGATTGGGGAATATTTTTACCAAAGTGGGTGACGGTGACGCGCTGGCATTAATGGCAGCCGCGGGCAATGTATTTACGCATATTGGGGAGGGTTCAAGTGTTGCGCTGATGCTGGCAAAAGGCAATATCGCCACGAAAGTGGGTGATGGCACGACGTTGGCGGCGATGATTGGCTTGGCCAATCTCTTTAGCCATGTCGGGGATGGCAATACCTTTACAGTCATGATTGGTGGGGCCAATGTGCTGACCAAAGTCGGTCATGACCAGACCGCCGCCGTAATGATGGGGAAAGCCAATATTTTTACCCACGAGGGTAATGGCGCCAGTATCGGTTTGTTTGCCGGTGAACTGAATGTGATGACCAAAGTCGGTAAAGGCACAACGCTGGCGGCCATGTTTGGTCGGGCTAATATCATGACGCATGTGGGGAATGGCTTAACCGGCGTGTTAGCACTGGGTGAAGCTAATATTGTCACCAAAGTGGGCGATGATTTTATGGGGGTTGTTACAGCGGCAAAAGCGAATGTGATTACACATATCGGCGATGCGACAACCGCCGGAATCCTGTTGGGCAAAGGCAATATGCTGACCAAAGTAGGAGACGGTACCACAATTGGTCTGCTTATTTCCGATGTGGGTAACGTGATGACCCATATCGGCGATGGTTTGACTGTAGGATTTGTTAGCGGTAACGCTAATCTTATCACCAAAATTGGCGATGGCACCGGAGTGAATGCGGCGTGGGGGGAGGCGAATATCCTGACTCAGGTGGGAAATGGCGACCGTTACACCTTTGCGAAAGGTCAGGCAAACATCGTGACCAAAGTGGGGAAGGGACAGGAAGTCACGGTGGTGCAGGGCGATGCCAACATTATCACCCATGTGGGGAACGGCGATGATTACACCGGCGCCTGGGGCGAAGCCAACGTTGTCACTAAAGTGGGTGACGGGCGTAATGTGGTGTTGGCGAAAGGTAAGGCCAACATCATCACTCAGGTCGGTGAGGGAAACAGCTTTAATGCCTTATGGAGTGAAGGCAATGTGGTCACCAAAGTGGGAGACGGTATGCAGGTGACGGTGGCGAAAGGGAAAGCTAACGTCACCACGACAATAGGCAACGGTTTAAATGTCACTGCCGCGCAGGGCGATGCTAACATTAACACTCATGTGGGTGATGGCATTTCGGTTAACGTGGCGTGGGGGAAATATAACGTTAATACCAAAGTGGGCCATGGCCTGAATGTGGCGGTCATGAAAGGTCAGGGTAATGCGAATATTCAGGTGGGGAATGGTTTATATGTGAATGCCGCTTATGCGCGCAATAATGCGGCGATTAAGATAGGCGGGGGGGATTTTTACAGCCTGGCGGTTGCCGCGAGTAATACAGAAAGCAACAAACTAGCCGCTCTCTACAACAATATCAAACAAATGGTACTCGGCGTGGGGGGCAGTCAGGCGATCGACTATCTGGTGCAGGGGGAGGATGTTAACACGCTTAGTACCCATAGAGGCAGGGGCGCGATTCATTTAGCAGAAGTTTCCGCTATTGATGGCTTCCAGATGGATGTAACTTCTCCGGTAAATTCAGACTTAAATTATCGTCTCAATAGTGCTGTAACAGGGGTAGAGATGCCTGATGTGGATGTAATAGAAAGTGCTTTAAATCAAAAAACGCGATCGATATTAGAGCAGAATAATAATCTGATTATTAATGGTGATTTTGAACAAGGTAAGTTGGGTTGGCAGTTTACCAATAATATAGAGGTATATGGTCCAGCGAGTAATTATGGTCTTGATAATACCGGTCATGGTAAACGTGTCAGTGAACTTGATGTGGAGGGAAACACCACGATTTATCAGGATCTGCGTAATTTGTCTGAAGGCGAGGTGATTTCACTGAGTTTTGATTTTGCTCATCGTTCCGATATCGATGTTATTCAAAATGGCATGGAAGTTGTTTGGAATGGAGAACGGGTATTCTCAGTTATTGGAAATTCGATAGAGTGGAAAACTAAAACGTTAGAATTAATTGCACAGGCAGGCAGTAATCGCATTGAGTTTAAAGGAACCGGTGAGAATGATGGCATGGGTTATATTCTGGATAACGTTATTGCAAAATCTGAGAAACCGCTACAAACCGATGTGATTATCGAACATGTAAGAGAGGATGAGGCGGCGCAAAATGCGTTAAGCGATAAAGAAAAAGCGGGAAAAGATAGTCAATTGTTGGAGCAGGAAAAAAAGCGGCAACTGGCAGCGATTGCGAAATCGCAATCCCAATTGGAATCAACGGATCAGGCAGCGCTGAATCGAAGTGGGCTGGCACAGCGGAATGCGATAGAAGCAGAAGCGCAGGCCGAGGCCGACAAATTGGTTTCCATGACGCAAGGTTTGGTGGAGCTTGATGACCATGCAGGTTACAGTGGTCAATCAGGCGACCCGTGGCGCAATCCGTTTGCTGCCAAGTTCTTGAGCTATATTCAAGATGAGTCGAATTACGCCAAATTTATTGCACAGAAAAGATTAGCTTATTCCCGACAGGTTATTGCGGATAACCAGCAACAAATCGAAAAAGCGGTTGCGAAATCTGAGGTCGGCGTAGCACAAAGTGAGCAGCACCATGCCGGTGCGAAACAAGATATTGCAGCAGCTCAGCAGAAAGCGGCGTTAAGAAAAGAAGAGGTATTATTGCAGCAGCAGCGGGCCCAAGAAGCGGAAAATGATGCCAATATCGCTTATCAGGAGGAGCAAGATCGGGGGAAACGTGATATTGCGGCGGCTGAAAATAAGATTGCTCAAGTACAAATCGATGCCAAAGTAGCAAAACAGAGCGATGCCAGACCTGATCGTGCCGGTGCCAAGGGGAGCGGTTTAGCGGGCAAAGCCTACGAATCGACAGGCGCGGGGGAAACCGGTAGCCATATTGATCCCGAATTCGTGCCGGAAGCTGAAAAAAAATTCTACAAAGAGTTGACCGAAGAAGAGCTACAGGCGCTGGAGAGTGCTGAACAAGCGGTTGAGCATCTACAGATAATGGCTGGTATTCATGCAGAAAATACCGGCGTTTTAATGGCTTCAGCGTTGGCCGAAGGACAATCTGACGATAGTGTGATGCCGGCATCGAACCGTTCAGATGAGTTTGTCATAATAGAGCCGCAAATTTCAGGTATTAACCTGAAATCGTTAGGGAATGATACCAAGGTAGAACAGCAGGGAAATTCCGCAATATTTGAAAGTGCAAAATTTAATTTATTAAAAGAGGGCAATCAACTATTTATCAATCCCAAAGTACAAATATTGGGATGGAAAAGGCCGCGTAGTGCAGTTCTGACTGTTGTACGTGATACTTTCTATAAAACGATGAGTCATTTCGATGAAGAACATGTATTGCGGTTTGAACAGGCGATAGCTGACTGGCAACAGAATAGCCCAAAGGAATTCGCTCTATACGTCAGTGAAGTGAACTTAATACGCCTTAGGATGGACCGGATAATGGCGTACTTACAGGCTCAGCGCGCTGGAGCCGTAGGGGTGTTTGGGATTGCCGTGGCACCTCGGTTTGCGGAACAATTTACTCAACGCGTCATCTTTGATGGAACCGGTCGGGTAGTTGGTTTAAAAAGCGGTGTCACCCAAGACGAAATTAATCAGCTTATTGAGTGGAAAATTACCCCCTTGACTCGAACGAATTCAACCGCTGAACGGGAAGCGCCGAAGACTGAGAGTGAAAGTCTGATTGCTTTTATGAGTCAATTGGAAACTGCCAATATCCCGGCAGTGCTGCCTTTGATTGGACGCGCCAGACAACTCTGGCTCACCGGACAAGTCACATCGGAAGAAACTATCAAGTTATTTAATGACGCCGTCAGCCAGTTACAGGGCTACCCTGAGTTACATGCTTTGGTTCTGTCATTACAGGCTGATGCTTATAAAGAAAAGTCGACTACCCAATATATTGACAACCTATTTGGCCGTCGTTTTGATTCCGAAGTGGCCCATACGTTGGTGAAAACCGCGCCACCGGATGCGCTAGCCACCTCCAGACGGATAGGTCAGTTTCTGGTGCAGGAGTTTGAGCTGCATATGCAAAATACTGCTGGCTCAACTATTCGCGATGCACAGATTGCTTTCAGGATGCAAGTTTTTGCCGAAAAAATTAAACAGGATATCCGCCCCTGGTTCAGTCAGACACCAGAACTGATCACATTCCTGCAAGAACCGACCTTGGATAACTTTAAGATCATGATGACTAAGGTGGATAACGGGTTTGAAATGATCAAAATTCCGTTTCTGGCGGTAAAAATGTCGATCACAGACGGGATGGGGTTACATTTATCTCAATGGAAAGCGGAAGCGGATACTTTCTATCAGGAAGAGATCTACAAGGCCCGTTCGACCAGTAATACATTAACGCATTATGCTAATGTGACCCACACAGTGGAGTTAACTCAGCAGCAAACCAATGATTATGGTATTGCATTGCCCCACCAGCCATCCGGTGATCCGTATGAAAATTTCCTATTTGGCAGAAATGTGACGGCAGGCAGGGTGCTGATGCCCGGACGGGAAACCGCGCTTGAACGTAACGCTCTGGCGCAAGGGCATTCAGTGGTGGCGGGGGCATCGGGCTCAACCAATATCATGGTTCACCTCAATAACGATATTGCCCGTCAAGATCCTACCTTCTCGCGGGAACAGGCGTACCTTAATACGTTGGCGTTTCTGGTGTTTGATGGCGGCCATTCGGTTAATGAGAGTTTGACGGTCTACAAAGCGTTACAGGCGATGGGTGATGAGCGTCGGCAGGTACTGCAACATTACACCGCCAGTTATATGGACCTGATGGATATTGCCGAAGATAAGGGGGAACAATGGATAAATCAGGCATTAAATAGTGCATTTGAGAAAACCCTGGACCTTTATCGGAAATATTCCCCTAAGAGAGAACGGAACAACTCTCCGACGGTGGCATCGCAGGCGTTACCAGATAAACATGGCGCG
Source organism: Photorhabdus laumondii subsp. laumondii (assembly GCF_003343245.1). Lineage (NCBI taxonomy): Bacteria > Pseudomonadati > Pseudomonadota > Gammaproteobacteria > Enterobacterales > Morganellaceae > Photorhabdus > Photorhabdus laumondii. The sequence goes on from NZ_CP024901.1 coordinate 1,597,224, forward strand.
TCAGAGTCAGTATTCATTGAGGATGAGAGCACTTTGCCACGGGATAAAACTGCTTTAAACCCAGCACCCCAATTATCTAACAGCGAACGGTATAGTTTTAAAGAAGATCGCAGCTATATCAGTGATGAGACGCAGACGATACTTAATAATGTGGTGAAGAGCTCTAGGCAAAAGAGTGACAATCATGGGACCCGTTTTGATGGTCAGCTCATTATTCAGATGGAAAATGACCCGATTGTAGCAACAGCCGCAATTAATCTGGCGGGTAAGCACCCAGATTCCAGCGTGGTGGTTAAACTGGATGCGGATGGCAAATATCATGTCATTTATGGTGATCCTGCCGAATTATCTGGCAAGTTGCGTTGGCAAATTGTGGGGCATGGCCGCGACGAATCGGCACAAAATAACACTCGTCTGAGTGGTTACCGTGCTGATGAATTGGCAATAAAACTCAAACAGTTCAGTCAGGACTTTGCGCCGGCAGGTGAACCTGAGCGCATCAGCATCGTGGGCTGTTCACTGATCAGTGAGGATAAGCAGCATGGTTTTGCCCACCGTTTTATTATCGCTTTAGATAAACAGGGTATCCGTAGCGAAGTTTCAGCGCATCGTAGTGACGTGGCCGTTGATGCAACAGGCCGTAAATTTGCCCGCGATAAACATCATCAGTGGGTTAACAAATTGAAGGATAACAAACGGGTGTTGTACTGGAATGAAGAGGGAGAACTCGCGACGACAACAGAGCTGGAACGTTGTGGGGTAGCAGAAAGCGATATCAACCTTGCCCGGGTGGGGTACACGGCAGCGGATTTAGTCACTAGAGGGGCAATTGCGGATAACCATGATGCGTTCACTGCGCCAAGGAAGCCCAGAAATAGGATAGAGCCGGGTTCAAATCCTCAATTGGGTAAGCCGCTGAGTTACGCCGGGAATATGCAGATAAATGTGGGCGATGGCGAGTTTACCGCGATCAACTGGGGAACCTCCAACGTAGGGATCAAAGTGGGTACCGGCGGCTTTAAGTCACTGGTTTTTGGTGACAGCAATGTGATGGCGCACATCGGGGAGGGTGACAGTGAACACAGCGTCGAGATTGCCGGTTATCAAGCGCTTGAAGGGGCGCAAATGTTTATTGGTACTCGTAACATCAGCTTCAACCAGGGACGCAGTAATGACTTGATTGTCATGATGGATAAATCTATCGCTACGCCACTGCTGGTTAATCCATTTGACGGCCCGGCGCGTATTACCGGTGTACTGAAGTCTATTGCTCGTTCCGGCACAGAGTGGAACTGGTTAGCGGCACAGGATCAGCAGTGGACGATATCGGGAGTGAGAAAGTTTTTGTGGAACATGTCGGGTTTAGACCAAACCAGCAGTGTGGATTACAAGACGTTGGTTGATCTGGATGCGCAGCACGAGCGCAGTAGCCGGGGTTTGAACAGTGACATGGAAACAGCATTGAACAAAAAGTACTACCAATGGCTAAGTAATAACGGCAATGATACTGAGACCAATAAAATGAGCCGTGTGGATAAATTCCGTCGGGCCAATGAGAAGCTGATTTTCAATTTTGCGGTAGGTGGTCAAGGGGCGGACATTCAGGTCACAACCGGTAGCTGGAACTTTATGTTCGGTGACCATATTCAGTCGATTCTGGATACCAACTTGGGTTCGTTGTTTGGCCTGATGACGCAGCAATATTCAACAACGGGTATGGCGAAGACCACATTTACCTATAAGCCCCAGGATTTACCGCGTCAGCTTAAAAACAGACTGCTGGGGCGATTAGCCGGTGTAAATGCAGAGACCACGCTGGCGGATATTTTTGGCGTGGATTATACCCCAAAAGGCCGAATTGTTGCCCGTACCGGCGAGCCGGTTGATGGCCAGGCGATTTTGCGAGAGATGCTGGAAGTGATTAGGCAGTTTGGGGGGGATCAATTCCATGTTTTCGCTGATCCGGATAAATGGATTGAGGGGTTGAAACAGAACATTGATATGAGTGCTGATGGTATTGAATCATTTCTTGTCAGTCATAGGCTGAAAGAGAAAGCGCCAGATGAACATCGGGAAGAAAGCGTACCGGGCGACATCAACACCGGGAATAGTCAGGCGGATAACAAACCAGAGCGGATATGGGGTTTTAATTCGCTGAATTTGCCTAACTTGTTTGCGACGATGTTCAGTAAAGATAAACAACAAGAGATGAAGTCACTCGTGACCAATCTAAAAGAGAATCTTACTGCGGATCTACTTAATATGGAGGGAAAAACCTTTGATTTCCTGCTTAACAGCGGCCACCTGCGAGGGGACGGTGATATCCATATCTCGTTGGGGAACTATAACTTCAACTGGGGCGGTGAAGGTAAAGATCTCGGTGCTTATCTGGGCGATAACAACAACTTCTGGGGAGGGTACGGAGATGATGTTTATTACTCCATCGGCACAGCTAACCTCTTTACCGGGGGGGAAGGCAATGATCTGGGCGTTCTGATGGGACGTGAGAACTGGATGTTTGGCGGTCATGGGGATGATACCGCGGTAATAGCCGGGCGGATTAACTATGCTTTTATGGGTGAAGGTAATGACCAGACATTTGTTTTTGGTGAAGGCGGGCTGATTGATGCCGGTAGCGGGTATGATTATGTTGTGACTGCGGGAAACTACAACCGGGTGGAGACCGGCGAAGATCAGGATTATGCCGTGACCATCGGTAATAACAACTGGGTTGAATTGGGGGCAGGCCATGACTTTGGTTGGGTGTTTGGTAATGACAATCGAATTGATGGCAACACGGGTGACGATGTTATTAAACTGATGGGTTATCATGCGGTAATTAATGGCGGAGAAGGTGGTGACCACCTGATAGCGGCCACTATTTCGAAGTTCAGCCAGTTTGATGGCGGAGAGGGTCAGGATCTGCTAGTGCTGGGCGGTTATCAGAACCATTTCCAGGGTGGTGCAGGGGTAGACAGCTTTGTGGTCAGTGGCCAGGTGATTGACAGTCAGGTTGATGATATCAATGCGGAAGATATGATTGCCTTTAACGATATTGACTGGAAAGATTTGTGGTTCCAGCGCAGTGGATATGATCTGGTGTTATCAGTAAACCGTCCTACACAGGATAAAACCGCGCAGGGTATCTTTGAATCAATAGGTTCAGTCACCTTTAGTGATTACTTTAATGGTAACCGTGCCAAACTGGTGATGCGGATGGGGGATAAGAATGCCTTGGGAGAGCGTGAGTTTACTGCGCTGTCGGATAATGCAGTTGATACCTTAATCCAGGCAATGAGCAGTTTTGCACCCACTGTGGGGGATAATGGTTTTATTGACAATCTGGCGAGTCAGACGAAAATCGTCATGGCAACAGCGTGGGCAGATACCACGAGAGGCAAAGTGCAGTTTGCGTAATTAGTTCTCAAGAATAAAAGTTAAAATGAGTAATAAAAAAGGCTCACAGAATAGGTGAGCTTTTTTTTACCGCTGAATAACAAATACTCATTATGTGAATCTAATGATTAATTTCATTTGTTATTATTATTATTTCCTGACTAAAAAAGTAGGATATTATTATTTAGTTTACTTATATTATTTTAATAGCTATAATCTGTGTGGATATTTATGGAAATGGAATAAAATAATTGATCGTAATTGATGAAATTTTATATCTTAGCTTAGTCGTTACTTTATTCTCTTCTCTGTATTTTCAATATTATCGCGGAAAAAAATATCTGTGTTAACGCTCTTTTTGAATTTTTTATTTATACCCGTTATCTTTCAAGTTGCCTCTTTGTTGGCTGCCCCGGTCACATAGTTATCTATGCTCCCGGGGATTTGTTCCCTTGCCGTCGCGATGCATCTCGAAATCCATAGGGTATATCTCATTCGATGGATTTGTTTTAAGGTGTTTATAAATGCATTAAATTGAAACTTTTCTGAACTTAATATTTTCTTTTTTATATTTATTTTATTAATAAATTACTTTTTGTAAAAAATATGTTTGATAAATTCGTGCAAACAATATCTGATGTTAATTTTAATAGCGGTTTTTTTCTTTATTTGATTTTTTGCTATTAAAAATTCAGAAGATTTCACTGTTTCGTGAGAACTTGAATATTCAAAATAACTGCCCTATTTGTTAGGTGCAGTGGCTTTCTGCTTAACTTCAATAATAAATTAAAGGGCTATTGATGGGAAAATCATCGAATAGAAGTACAGAGTACTTCTTTACTGGGAAATATTACGACGATAATGACGGTAATAGTATTATTGCTATTGGTATTGGTGGTGAAGTTTATGCTTATGGCGGAGATGATGATGTTACGATTGGTTCATTTAAGGTCGATGTATACCATACGAATGGTGAACTTTCGGTAAAGGGTGCCTCAGGTTATACCGGTATTAGTAAAACAGGAAATGGCGGCTTGTCATTTTCTGGCGCAGCCGGTACGGCTTTTATTGATCATACGGGTGAAACCGGGGATTTATCTTATTCGGGTGCTGCTGGCTATAACAAACTGGTTCGTAAAGGTTCATCTGGAGATACCCGTTTTAAAGGGGCTGGTGGATACAATCAATTATGGCATGAAACTGATCAGGGAAATGTTTATTTTGCTGGCGCAGGAGCGGCTAATAAAATTGACCGTACCTGGTCTAATTATTATGAGGGTACTCAAGGAGATGTGACATTTAACGGCGCGGGCGCTGCAAATAGTATCGATTCGCGGATAGAAAGCGGTGATATCACTTTGAATGGTGTTGGTGCTGATAATCATATTGTACGTAAGGGTAGAGAAGGTAACATTATCTTGCATGGTGCGGGGGCAGCGAATCGCATTGAACGTACACGCCACAGTGAAGATCAGTATGGACAGACACAGGGTGATATTACTCTTGAAGGTGCGGGGGGTTATAACAAACTCTATTCTGATGTTGCTCACGGTAATATTCATTTTACTGGCGCAGGAGCTTATAACGAAATTACCCGAGCAGGAGCGAGAAATGAAATAGAATTTGCTCAGGCTAAAGATATTGTGATGACATCAGCAACAATGGAAGAGCGCGGGATTCAACAATCTCAACAAGTTAAAGCAGTTAAATCCGAGGTAGAGCCTGATACTTATCTCTTTGCCATTGCCGATAATGTTAATACTAAAGTTGTCGCTGTACGGCTGCAAAATAATCCTGATACCGGTAAGCTCCGTTATTATGCCACTTCCTGGTATAAGGAAGGTAACCATCTTAAGGATATTGCTAAGGAAAATATCGACGTAAATAATGGATTTATCTCCGTTAAAGGGGACGATGCTATTACGCTTGCCAATATTAATGTGGTATATCGACAAGAAACCATAGTACAGGGTGTTGAGGAGGTATTATTAACCGATAAATGGGTGAATTATTCCGATGGTACTAACATTAAAGCGAAAAACGTCACACTGGGTAGTGCCAAAATGGGGGGATACGCGATCTCGTCTAATGGGCTGAAAATCGATGTCTCTCCGGTGAAATCAAACCAGCAGCCGGATACTTATGTATATGCAATATTTCTGGAGCCTTATACCAAAGTGGTTGAGGTTAAGCTGGCGAATGATGATGAAACAGGAAAGCTGAAATATATTGCAAGATCTTGGTATAAAAAAGGTGACCATACTGGCCGTTTAGCAAATGAACGTTTTTCCTATCCTCGCGGTTATCAATCAATTGGGGCTGGTTATACATTAAGTCAGCTTCACTATGATTTAAATGTAACAGATGAGATTACTGATTGTCTGACTGATATTGAAGGTTATTCTGAGCAAGATGTTATCAAATCATCAAAGAATGGCGGTGATAGTTCCGGTAATATTTATTTCATCGGTGCTGGTGGTGGCAACATTATTACATCCAATGTGACGCACGGTAATATTAATTTCACAGGAGCGGGAGCGGCTAACATTATTCTGCACAGTTCAACATTCGGTAATACGTATTTTGAAGGAGGCGGAGGTGCTAACGTCATTGTGAAAAACGGTGAAGAGGGCGATCTATCATTTCGTGGTGCGGGTTTAGCCAATGTCTTGGTTCACCAGAGCCAGCGCGGGAAAATGGATGTTTACGCTGGTGGTGCGGTCAATGTTCTCGTACGGGTCGGGGATGGACGATATCTGGCCCACCTTCTGTCCTATGGCAATATCTCGATCCACAAAGGTAACGGTGACAGCCGGGTACTGATGTTGGGGGGATATAACACTCATACCCAAATAGGTGATGGTAGCGCGAACTGGTTCGGGGCGGGCGGTTTTAACGTCATCACTCAGGCCGGAACAGGGGATATCTTCTCCGTATTTTTGGGTGGCGCTAACGTGCTAACAAAGCTCGGTGCGGGAGATATGGTTGCCGGTATGCTTGGCGGTGCCAATATTATCACTCATCTCAGTGATGAGACTGAAACTACCAACACCACCGCCATTGCGTTGGGCGGAGCCAACATCTTTACCAAGAAAGGGAAAGGCCATACGCAGGCGGTCATGGGCGGCGGGGCAAATGTCCTTACGCATATCGGGGACGGCAATACCACGGGCGTTATGCTGGGTGGCGCGAATATCTTGACCAAAGTTGGAAAGGGTGACATGACCGGCATCATGTTTGGTGTTGGCAACGTGTTGACCCATGTCGGCGACGGTTTGACACTGGGCGTGATGGCCGCAGCAGGGAACATCTTCACTAAAGTCGGGGAGGGTACATCAATTGCGGCCATGATTGGCGCGGGTAACCTGTTTACTCATGTCGGCAAAGGGGATGCATGGGCATTAATGGGGGGAGTGGGTAATATTTTTACCAAAGTGGGTGACGGTGATGCGCTGGCATTGATGGTCGCCGCAGGTAATGTGTTTACGCATATTGGGGATGGCACCAGTGTTGCGCTGATGCTGGCAAAGGGCAATATCGCCACGAAAGTGGGTAATGGCATGACGTTGGCGGCGATGATCGGCAAAGCCAATATTTTTACCCATGTCGGGGAGGGCAATACCTTTGCGGCCATGATTGGCGGGGCTAATGTGCTGACCAAAGTCGGTAACGACCTGACCGCTGCCTTAATGGTAGGGAAAGCCAATATCTATTCGCATGTGGGCAATGGCACCAGTATTGGTTTGTTTGCCGGTGAACTGAACGTGATGACCAAAGTCGGTAATGGCACAACGCTGGCGGCCATGTTTGGTAAAGCCAATATGATGACCCATGTGGGGGATGGCTTAACGGGGGTCTTGGCACTGGGTGAGGCCAATATCGTCACCAAAGTGGGTGATGATTTTATGGGGGTTGTTGCGGCGGCGAAAGCGAACGTTATTACGCATGTCGGTGATGCGACGACTGCCGCTATCCTGTTTGGCAAAGGCAATATTCTGACCAAAGTGGGCGACGGTACCACAGTTGGCCTGCTTATTTCCGATGTGGGTAACGTGATGACCCATGTCGGCGAGGGTACGACAGTGGGGTTTGCCAAAGGTAAAGCCAATCTTATCACCAAAATTGGCGATGGTGCCGGGGTGAATGCGGCTTGGGGGGAAGCGAATATCCTGACCCAAGTGGGGAATGGCGACCGTTATAATTTCGCGAAAGGTAAAGCCAACCTGATGACCAAAGTGGGGAAGGGACAGGAAGTCACGGTGGTGCAGGGGGATGCCAATATCATTACCCATGTGGGTAACGGTGATGATTACACCGGTGCCTGGGGCAAAGCCAATGTCATCACTAAAATCGGTGACGGGCGTAATGTAGTGCTGGCGAAAGGCAAGGCTAACATTGTCACTCAGGTAGGTCAGGGAGACAGCTTTAATGCCTTATGGAGCGAAGGCAATATTGTCACCAAAGTGGGAGACGGTATGCAGGTGACGGTGGCAAAAGGGAAAGCTAACGTAACGACAACTGTGGGCAATGGCTTAAATGTCACCGCTGCTCATGGTGACGCGAATATAAACACTCACGTAGGTAATGGCGTTTCGGTTAACCTGGCGTGGGGTAAGCACAATATTAATACCAAAGTGGGCAATGGCCTGAATGTGGCGGTCATGAAAGGCCAAGCTAATGCCAATATCCATGTGGGTGATGGTCTGGGCATCAATGCTTCCTACGCACGTAATAATGTGGCGGTTAAGATTGGTAATGGTGATTTCTACAGCTTCTCTGTAACGAATAGCAACAAACTTTCTTCCCTCTTTGAGCATATCAAACAGACAACATTAGGTGTGGGAGGCAGTCAGGCAATCAACTATTTGGTTCATGGGGAGGAAGCTAACACGTCGGGCACCCACAAAGGCAGAGGGGCGATTAATTTAGCGGAAGTATCTGGTATTGATGGCTTTCAGATGGATGAAATTGCGCCGATAAGTTCAGATTTAAACCATAGTTTCAATGGTGCTATAACAGCGGTGGAGACGCCTGACGTCAGTTCAATAGAAGGTGCTTTGAGTCAAAAAACGCTATCGGTGTCAGATCAAGATGAAAATCTGATCGTCAATGGTGATTTTGAACAAGGTGAGCTGGGTTGGCAGTCAACTCATGGTATAGAGGCATATAACCCAGCGAGTGATTATGGTCTTGATAATACCGGTGATGGTGAACGAGTCAGTAAATTTGATGTTGATAAAAACACCGTAATTTGGCAGGAATTACAAAATTTGTCTGAAGGAGAAGTGGTTTCACTGACTTTTGATTTTATGAGTCATTTTGAGAGGGTGGACCGTGATCTGAGTGGCAGCGGAATAATGGTATTGTGGAATGGTAAGTCTGTATTCTCAACTTCTGGACCGCGAGCTATATGGCGCACTCAAAAACTCGATTTAATGGCAAAAGCAGGGACTAACCGGATTGAATTTAAAGGTACAGGTCAGGATGATGGATTTAGTTACATCTTAGACAATATCATTGTGAAATCTGAAACGTCACTGATTGTCAATAATGACCTTGAGCAAGGTAAATTGGATTGGCAATCAACCAATGATATTGCGGCCTATAGCTCAGTGAGTACTGATGGGCCTAATAATACCCGTTATGGCGAACGAGTCAGTGAACTTGATGTTGATAAAAACACTACTATTTACCAGGATCTACAAAACCGTTCTGAGGGAGAAGTGATTTCGCTGAGCTTTGATTTTGCTAATCGTCCCGATGCTTATTCAGTCGACAATGGTATGGATGTTTTCTGGAACGACAAACTTGTATTCTCGACTTTTGGCGATGCCGCGAAATGGCAAAATAAAACACTAGAGCTGACAGCAAAAGCGGGCAGTAACCGCATTGAGTTTAAAGGAACAGGCTTGAGTGATGGTGTCGGCTATATTCTGGATAACGTTATTGCAAAATCTAAGAGCTCACAACAAGCCAATATTATTACCGAACATGTGAAACAGGATAAAGCGGCGCAAAATGCGTTAAGCGATAAAGAAAAAGCAGAAAAAGATCGCCGACTGTTGGAACAGGAAAAAGAGAAACAACTGGCGGAGATTGCGAAATCGCAATCCCAGTTGGAATTAACCGATCAGGCAGCAGTTAGCCAAAATGGGCTGACACAGCGTAATGCAATAGAAGCAGAAGCGCAGGCGGAGACTGACAAACTGGTTTCTATGACGCAAGGTTTGGATGCGCTTGGTGACTATGCCAATTACAGCGGCCAATCAGGTGACCAATGGCGTAATCAATTTGCTAGCCAATTCCTGGACCACGCTCAGGATAAGTTGAATGACATCAAATTTATTGCGCAGCGAAAATTAATGCATGCCCGACAAGCTATTACGGATAACCAACAACACGTAAAAGAAGCGGTGAAGAAATCCGAGGTCGGCGTAGCACAAAGTGAACAGCATCATGCCAGTGCAAAACAAGATATTGCAGCGGCTCAGAAAAAAGCAGAATTAAGAAAAGAAGAAGCATTATTGCAACAACAACGGGCCGAAAAGGCGGAAAATGATGCAAATATCGCCTATCAGGGGGCGGAATATCGGGGTAAACGTGATATTGCTGCGGCTGAAAATAAAATTGCCCAGGTACAAGAAGATGTTAGAGGGGCAAAACAGAGCGATTCAAAACCTGATCGTACCGGTGCCGGTGGTAGTGGTTTGTCTGGTAATGGCTATGAATCGACAGGCGCGGGGGAAACCGGTAGCTATATTGATCCCGAATTAATACCGGAAGCTGAAAAAAAATTCTACAAAGGATTGACCGAAGAAGAGCTACAAGCGTTGGATGATGCTAAACAAGCGGTTGATCGTCTACAGATAAATGCCAGTATTCGCGTGGAAAATACCGGCGTTTTAACGACTTCAAAGTTTGCCAAAGGACAATCTGACGATAGGGTGATACCAACGTCGAACAGTTCAGGTGAGCGTGTCAGAAGAGTGCCGCGGATTTCAGGCATTAATCTGAAATCGTTGGGGAATGATGTCAAGGTAGAGCAGAAAAATTCCGCTATATTTGAAAATGCAAAATTTAATTTATTGAAAGAGGGAAACAAGCTATTTATCAATCCCAATGTGCGAACATTGGGGCGAAAAAGGAAGCTTAGCACGGCGCTGGCCACGGTACGCGATACTTTCTATAAGACGATGAGCCATTTCGATGAAGAGCATATATTGCTGCTTGAACGGGCGATAGCTGATTGGCAACAGCATAGCCCAAAGGAGTTTGCTCTACGCACCAATCAGGTGAACTTAGTACGTTTTAAAATGGGCCGAATGATAGAGCACTTACAGGCTCAGCGAGCTGAATCCGCTGGCGTCCTTGGGATCGCCGTGGCACCTCAACATGCTGAACATCTTACGCAACGCGTCATCTTTGATGGAACCGGACGTGTTGTCGGTTTAAAAGGCGGTATAACACAAAACGAAATTAATCGTCTTATTGAATGGCAGATTACCCCGTTGACCCGAACGAATTCAACCGCTGAACGGGAAGCGCCTAAGACCGAAAGTGAAAGTCTGATTGCTTTTATGAGCCGATTGGAAACCGCGAATATCCCGGAAGCGAGGTTTTTGATTGGACGGGCCAGGGGACTCTGGCTCACCGGACAAGTCACCTCGAAGGAAACTATCAAGTTATTTGATGATGCTGCCAGTCAGTTACAGGCATACCCTGAGTTACATGGTTTGGTACTGTCATTACAGGCTGATGCTCACAGAGAAAAGTCAACTACCCAATATATTGACAACTTATTTGGTCGTCGTTTTGATTCCGAAGTGGCCCATACGTTGGTAAAAATGGCGTCACCGGATGCGCTAGCCACCTCCAGGCGGATAGGTCAGTTTCTGGTGCAGGAGTTTGAGCTGTATATGCAAAGTACTGCTGACTCACCCGTACTCGACGGACAGATTGATATCAGGATGCAAGCTTTTGCCGAAAAAATTAAAAAAGATATTCGTCCCTGGTTCAGTCGAGTGCCTGAACTGACCGCATTCCTGCAAAAACCGACCTTGGATAACTTTAAGATCATGATGACTAAGGTGGATAACGGTTTTGAAATGATCAAGATTCCGTTTCTGGCGGTAAAAATGTCGAACACGGATGGTATGGGGTTACATTTATCTCAATGGAAGGCGGAAGCGGACATTTTCTATCGGGAGGAGATCTACAAGGCGCGTTCCACCAGTAGTAAATTAACGAATATGGCGGATGTTACCTATAAAGTGAAGTTAACTGAACAGCAAACCAATGATTATGGTATTGCACTGCCCTACCAACCATCTGGTGATCAGTATGGAGATTTCCTGTATGGCAGAAAGGTAGCGGCGGGCAGAGTGCTGACGCCCGGACAGGAAACAACGCTTGAGCGTAACGCCTTGGCGCAGGGGCATTCCGTGGTGACGGGGGCATCGGGCTCGACCAATATCATGGTTCATCTCAATAACTATATTGCCAGTCAAGATCCTACTTTCTCGCAAGAGCAGGCCTACCTTAATACGTTGGCGTTTCTGGTGTTTGATGGCGGTCATTCGGTTAATGAAAGTTTGGTGGTCTATAAAGCATTGCAGATGACCGGTGATGAACGTCGGCAAGTACTACAAAACTACACCGCCAGTTATATGGATCTGATGGATATCGCCGGAGATAAAGGGAAATTATCGATAAATCAGGCACTAAATAACGCATTTGAGAAAACCCAACACCTTTATCGAGAAAATACCCCTGAGAGAGAACAGAACGACTCTCCGGTAGAAGCATTACAGGCGTTATCGGGCAAAAATGGCGCGTCAGAGTCGGTATTAATTGAAAATGATGATACTCCGCCACGGGATAAAGACTCTTTAAACCCAGTGACCCGATTTTTTAACAACGAACTGTATGGTTTTAAAGAAGATCGCCGTCATATCAGTGATAAAACGCAGACGATACTTAATGATGCGGTTGCTAATGGTAAATCCAGCAAAATCACCCTAAAAGGCGAAGAGGGACGTTTAACCGGATATTATCATCAAGGTGACATAAAACCAGATGATATCTCGACGGCGGCAGAGAAAAAAGTCGTGCTTTTCCTTCATGGTTCAGGTTTATCCGCGGAAGAGCAAGCTCATGATATCCAAAGCCATTATCAAAAGCAGGGCATTGATATACTTGCTGTCAACATGCGCGGCTATGGGGGTAGTGATGGTAGTCCCGGTGAACAAGGGTTCTATCAGGATGCCCGGACGATGTTTCGCTATTTGGTGCAAGATCGCGGCATTAAGCCGGGTAATATTATTCTTCATGGTTATTCCGTTGGTGGACCGGTGGCGGCAGATCTTGCTCGATATGCGTCGCAAAATAATCAAGCCGTGTCAGGTCTGTTACTCGACAGGCCAATATCGAGTATGACCAAAACCATAACCGCGCATGACGTACCAAACCCTGGTGGCATGATTGGGGCATTGGCAAAAGCGATGAACGGACAATTTTCAGTAGAAAAAAACCTCAAAGGTCTGCCGATCAATACGCCGATCATGCTGTTAACTGACAATCAAGGTTTGGGGCATGAAGGGGAAAAGCTGCGTGCAAGATTGGCCGCTTCTGGTTATCGCGTATCGGGTGAACAAACCTTTTATGGTCATGTCGAGAGCGGTGCTTTAATGAGCCAATATACTGATAGGATTGTCTCGACGCTCTCCGATTTTCAAAATAAAAATCGGGATGGAGTGAAGAACTCGTGGCAAAAGAGTGACAATCGTGGAACACGTTTTGATGGTCAGATCATTATTCAAATGGAAAATGACCCGATTGTCGCAAAAGCCGCGCTCAATCTGGCGAGTAAACACCGGAAATCCAGTGTGGTGGTTAAACTTGATTCTAATGGCAAATATCATGTCATTTATGGTGATCCTGCCGGTTTATCAGGCAAATTACGTTGGCAGATTGTGGGGCATGGCCGTAACGAATCGGCACAAAATAACACTCGCCTGAGTGGTTACAGTGCTGATGAATTGGCAATAAAACTAAAACAGTTCAGCCAGAACTTTGAGCAGGCAGGTAAACCTGATCGTATCAGCATCGTGGGTTGTTCACTGATTAGTGATGATAAGCGGAATGGTTTTGCCTATCGTTTTATTACCGCTTTAGATAAACAAGGTATCCGTAGTGAGGTTTCAGCTCGTCGCAGTGAAGTGGCCGTTGATGCAACAGGTCGTAAGTTTACTCGCGATAAAAATCATCAGTGGGTTAACAAGTTGGACGATAACAAACTGGTGTTACGCTGGAATGAACAGGATGAACTCACGACGACGACAGAAAAATTGCGTCGAGGGGTGGCTGAAAGTGATATCAACCTTGCCAAAGTGGGGCACACAGAAGCTGATTCAGCAACCAGAGGGGCAATTGCGGATAACCATGATGTTTTCACTGCGCCAGGAAAGCGCAAAAACAGGGTTGAGCTTGGTTCAAATCCTCAGTCGGAGCCGCTAGGTTACGCCGGGAATATACAGGTAAACGTGGGCGACGGTGAATTTACTGCGATTAACTGGGGAACCTCGAACGTCGGTATTAAAGTGGGTACGGGTGGCTTTAAATCACTGGCCTTTGGCGACAACAATGTGATGGTTCACATCGGGGAGGGTGACAGTAAGCACAGCGTTAATCTGGCAGGTTATCAAGCACTTGAAGGGGCGCAGATGTTCATTGGCAACCGTAACGTCAGCTTCAACCAAGGTCGCAGTAATGACCTGATTGTCATGATGGATAAATCCATCCCTACGCCACCGTTAGTTAATCCATTTGATGGCGCTGCGCGTATTACCGGTGTACTGAAATCTATTGCTCATTCCGGCGAAGAGCGGAACTGGTTGGCGGCGCAAAATCAGCAGTGGACGCTATCGGGCGCGAAAAAATTTGTGCGTGACATGTCGGGTTTAGACCAAACCAGTAGTGTGGATTACAAGACATTGGTTGATCTGGATTCGCAGCTCAAGCGCAGTAGCCGGGGTTTGAAAAGCGACACAGAAGCGGCATTAAACAAAAAATACCACCAATGGTTAAATGGTCACGGCAACAATATTGATACCAAGAAGATGAGTCGTGTGGATAAATTCCGTCAAGCCAATGAGAAACTGGCTTTCAATTTTGCGGTAGGTGGTCAAGGGGCGGACATTCAGGTCACAACCGGTAGCTGGAACTTTATGTTCGGTGACCATATTCAATCGATTTTGGATACCAATCTGGGTTCGTTGTTTGGTCTGATGACGCAGCAATATTCAACAACGGGCTTGGCGAAAACAACCTTTACTTACAACCTACAGGACTTACCGCGTCAGCTTAAAAACAAACTGCTGGGTCGGTTAGCCGGTGTGAATGCAGAGACCACGTTAGCGGATATTTTTGGTGTGGATTATACGCCGGAGGGACAGATTGTTGCCCGTACTGGTGAGCCGGTTGATGGTAAGGCTATTTTGCGAGAGATGTTGGAAGTGATTAAGCAGTTTGGTGGTGATCAACTAAGTGTCTTCACTGATCCGGATAAATTGATTGAGGGTTTGAAACAGAACGCTAATATGAGTGCCGATGGTATTGAGTCATTTTTTGTCAGTCATGGGCTGAAAGAGAAAGCGCCTGATGAAAATCGGGAAAAGAGTGTACCGGATGCCGTCAACAGTGGGAAGAGTCAGGCTGATGACAAATCAGAGCGGGCATTGGGCTTTAATTCGCTGAATTTGCCTAACCTGTTTGCGACGATATTCAGCAAAGATAAACAACAAGAGATGAAGTCACTCGTGACCAATCTGAAAGAGAATCTCACCGCCGATCTGCTCAATATGGAGCAGAAAACGTTTGATTTCCTGCGTAACAGTGGTCATCTGCAAGGGGACAGCGATATCCATATCTCGTTAGGAAACTATAACTTCAACTGGGGCGGTGATGGTAAAGATCTCGGTGCTTATCTGGGCGATAACAACAACTTCTGGGGTGGCCGCGGAGATGATGTTTATTACTCCATCGGCACTTCCAACATCTTTACCGGTGGTGAAGGTGATGACTTGGGCGTTCTGATGGGACGTGAAAACTGGATGTTTGGCGGTAGTGGCGATGATACCGCAGTGGTAGCTGGACGCATTAACCATGTATTCATGGGTGAGGGTAACGATCAGACATTTGTTTTTGGTGAAGGTGGCGTTATTGATGCCGGTAATGGGCGGGACTACGTTGTCACTTCTGGTAACTACAACCAGGTGGATACTGGCGAAGATCAAGATTATGCCGTGACTATCGGTAATAACAACCGGGTTGAGCTAGGTGAAGGCAATGACTTTGGCCGGGTGTTTGGTAATGACAACCGAATTGATGGCAACATGGGTAACGATGTCATTAAATTGATGGGCTATCATGCGGTAATTAATGGCGGAGAAGGTGATGATCACCTGATAGCGGCTACAATTTCGAAATTCAGCCAGTTTGACGGCGGAGAGGGTCAGGATCTACTGGTGTTGGGGGGATACCAGAACCACTTCCAAGGAGGGGCAGGAGTAGATAGCTTTGTGGTCAGTGGTAAGGTGATTGACAGTCAGGTTGATGATATTAATGCAGAAGATATGATTGCCTTTAACGATATTGACTGGCAAGACTTGTGGTTCCAGCGCAGTGGATATGATCTGGTGTTATCAGTGAATCGCCCTACTCAGGATAAAACGGCTCAGGGTCTATTTGAATCGGTGGGTTCAGTCACCTTTAGAGATTACTTTAATGGTAACCGTGCCAAATTAGTGACACAGATGGGGCGTAAGGATGCATCAGGAGAGCGTGAATTTACGGCACTTTCCGACAATGCGGTTGATACCTTAATCCAGGCAATGAGCAGTTTTGCCCCAACAGCCGGTGATAACGGTTTTATTGAAGCGCTGGATAACAGGGAGAAAATGGCTATTACCACGGCTTGGGCAGATACCACAATTGGCAAGGGGAAATTTGCCTGATTTAACTTGCCATAAGGATAAGCAATAATGGTAAAAATGGCTCACTGGATAGGTGGGCCATCGTAATCTCCCATTCGTCCACGCTTAAGAATCAAGTAGAGATTAAATAACCCGAATTCTGGATAAGAAATTGACATGAAGCCTGTTCCAGGAGCAATGTTTTGGTGCACGCCGAAACAGCTCCGGGGAGGAACAGGCTATGAACAAGTTAGTTGAAATTTTCTGCGATGTCGATGATTTTTGCCGCTTCTTCATTCCTCAATGGGAATTATTTTGTTTCGAAAAAGGGTACCGCCAGCGTCATCGGCAAGGCCATATGCACCCCAGTGAAATCATGACTATTTTGATCCTTTTTCATATGGCGCATTACCGTGATTTTAAACATTTTTATCTGGAACATATTTGGAAATATCACCACAAAGATTTCCCCACCCTGCTCAGTTATACCCGTTTTGTCAGTGTTGCCCCTTCCGTTTTGGTCCCACTATGTAGTTATCTGACTCAATTAAAAGGAAAACCGACCAAGATTGCTTTTATTGATTCCACGAGTTTGTGCGTCTGTCATAACATCCGTATCCCGCGTCATAAGGTTTTTAAGGGAATAGCCCAGCGCGGAAAAACATCAATGGGCTGGTTTTACGGCTTCAAATTACACTTGGTTGTTAACCATCAGGGCGAAATTCTCGCGCTAAAAGTGACTCCCGGTAATGTGAATGATCGAGAGCCTGTACGCGAATTATCAAAATCGTTAACGGGTTATCTTTACGGTGATAAAGGTTATCTCAGTCAGGAACTGGCCGATGATTTAGCCAAAATCGGTGTGACTTTCATCACGAAGAAACGCCGTAATATGAAAGCACAAGCGCTGTCTGAGTGGAATAACTTAATGTTAAAAAAGAGATTTATCATCGAAACGATTAACGGGCAATTAAAGACCATTTCTCAAATTGAGCACTCGCGCCACCGAAGTATAAAAGGCTTTCTGTTGTGTGTTTTAGGTGGATTGATTGCTTACAGCCTTAAATTGAAAAAGCCATCACTGAAAATTTTCTACTCAGAGAAAGATATTTTAATGACGGCTTAAGCAGAATTCGGGTTAAATAGTCTTAGCCCAGTAAAATACAGGACTCAGACCTTAATGAACGAATGATTTAAATTGCCTGACTTTTTTAAATAATTCACAAGGCCGGGGTAATTTTGACTGTCATATTTTTTGAATAAATATGGGTTGCAAAAAACTTACCTACTCTTATTGAATATTATTTGCAAAATAGTTTGATTTTAATCATTACTTTATAAATGTTCTTTTAACTCGGATAGATATAATAAAATAAGGAACCCATATACATACATAAAACACAGTTTTAAAAAGCAAGAAGAGATAACTATAATCCAGTTTTATCTCATATACATAATGAGACAATGTTAAATCGGTTATTACAAATAATGAAGTAAAAACCAAAAGGATAATATAAAATAAAGGTGTTTTTTCTTTTTTCTAAAGAAAAGAACAGATGTATAAAGTGCAACTCCAAAAATAAGGGTAAAACAAATATACCCTATGGATTTCAAGTTGCATCGCGACGGCAAGGGAACGAATCCCCGGGCGCATAGATAACTATGTGACCGGGGTGAGTGAGTGCAGCCAACAAAGAGGCAGCTTGAAAGATGACGGGTATAAACTCAAATCCTATAAGGACACGTAATTCACCTAGAAAATCATAACCAGAGATCAGGATTGTCATTGCTTTATATGCACTAAATAAAGAACTTAATATTGCAAAGATAATGTTTATTGCCGGGAAATAGAGAAATCCGCCAATTCTACTCAGTTCTTTTTCTTCACATGCGGCACAAAAATCTGATTCATGTAATGTTGGGTTTTCACATTTAATACATTTCATAAAACTTCTCAAAATAGTAACTTCAATCCAAAGATTGATTATTAATTTACGTAAATCATACAGGTGATAGTATATAAAAAAATAACTTATTAGCCCGATAAATACCCCTTTTTTAATAACCTTATTTACATCTCCAAGTGAAAAAAGAAATATTCCATCTATAAAAAAACGACACAACCATCTGATAATAAAGAAAAACTTTACCCAATCACTCTTTTAACCATCATATTTTACATAGCTTGAGCCAGCCCAATGCACAAAAACAACATAATTGAAATTAATACTACCATTAGAAGTATGTTAAATACCTATATTAGCTCATGTATGAATCAAACTGATCGCTAATGCGTTATTATCCATATCTTATTTTACAATATCTCGTGATAAGAATAGACCAGTATAAGGATCGAAAAATATTCTTCTTCCATAAAAATCAACAACAAAGTATTGCCCTTCAACAACATTCAACCCTTCGTATGGGTAACTTGTTTGCCCTTCTTTTTGTAAATTCGAAGGCTCTATTTGCCAAAGAAACTCTCCGTTCTTTGTATAAGAAAATAAATTATTTAGTCCATCATCTCCTATAGGAATATCAATTAAGACAAGAACAAAACCATTATCAATTTCTATCGCTTTAATGATTTTTCGATTAAGTATAATTAAGTGCCCATTGATATTAATCTTGTTATTGTTAACTAAGATAACCATTTTGTTCTCCTATTTTTTTGAATAGCCCGTTCATTAGTAAATGTATCGGTCCTTTGCCCCATAAGATCAAACTGAGTTCCTCCTTCTTTATAACCAAACAGACTTCCCATATTAAATGCATTACTGTCTACAACAATTACGTAGAAAAAAACAAATAAAGCCAAACAATATAAAATAACCTAGATAACCATAATGACGTATTTTGAAGGCTTATTTCCATTTCAAAAACAAACTCTTTTATGAATTCAATATTATTTCTATGTGCAAATTTTCTTTTTGAGAAAAATCTGCAATGAATAAGAAAAACAAGAATTGCAAATACTCCAATAAAATAACCAGCAAAGGAAATTAATTTTTAATAAATTCAAACAAAATTCCAGACATATAAATAACAAATAATATTATCATGGAAAAATTAGCAAGTTTGTTTTTATTAAAAAAACAAAAATCAAAAAAGAGCAACGGAGATTTTACACTTCTTAGTGAAACTTTTTTGTTCAAGCCAAAATAGATGAAGCAGGCAAGAAATCCCAACAGACTCAAGACCATCAAAATAAACGGAATATATACAATCATGCTCACTTATCCTTAAACTGCGTATTACCGCGAAGAAGCTCGCTCTTTAACGGCATTTTTCAAGATAACTTTCTCATCGATGAGGTATTAGCATCTATTGTCTACTTCACCAAGATACCAATGTTCTGAGTAAAAAGGGTTACCTCTTGGCGATACTTATCCCTGACAACAGAACGACAACTGGTATCCCCCTGACAGTTGACCAGTTCCTCACTCCTTGAGCGATTCTGGTCAACGCTTAAGTGATTATTGTCCACTATAATTTAGTGGATAATAAAGTAAAAATCCTAACTCAAGACTGGGATTCTGTACTAATTGTAAGACTGTTATAAAAATCTATAATGCTATTTAGATCAGTATTCCATTCAGATATTTTCATTCCGTCTTCATTGTGCGTAGTACGCGACTCTATAAAGTTATTTATCTTCTCTGGAGTAAAACCTGGACACTCATCCAAAAAGAGGATGCTATTTTGCAAGAAAACTTCCTCACCTGCGAAATATATGACCCAAACAAATATAAAATTTGTGTAATCAGGCTCATACATTGATACAGCTAGCGCCACAGGCTTTTTACTGTGTATACCCTCCTCAAGAGAAACTCGCCAACTCCGCTTGTAATCCTCAAAGCTCCAATAAGATAAAGGTATGTGAACTGCTTCTGTAAATGTATCAATAATAATTGTTGCAGGCAGAACTAGCTCATCGTTTTCTCTGATGGGTGCATCACCGGGAAATATACCAAACATCAATCAGTCCTTAACTCTGTTCAGATCACTATCGTAAGTCCCCATTCGCTTGCCTCTACGGTCAAACATTTTCCAACCATTAGTAACATTATGACTATCAACATCGGGAGTAATATAGGTTTTACCATCAAAAAATACAGGTTGCCCATGTGAGTTAAATGGTGCTTTAGGAGGAGCTATTCTCCGATCAAAGCCTAATTTCCCTGCTGCTTCTTGGGCTTCTTTTCCTTTCAGAGCCAGATAGGCTAAGTCGTCTTTATTTGGCTCTCCCAG
Source organism: Photorhabdus laumondii subsp. laumondii (assembly GCF_003343245.1). Lineage (NCBI taxonomy): Bacteria > Pseudomonadati > Pseudomonadota > Gammaproteobacteria > Enterobacterales > Morganellaceae > Photorhabdus > Photorhabdus laumondii. The sequence goes on from NZ_CP024901.1 coordinate 1,617,842, forward strand.
AATCGGAGTAGTTGTGGTCTTCCCGCCAGTATCCGGCTTACCTTCCGTATTACCGGTATGATTAGGGTATTTCCTCAGCCAAAGTTGGTCCGGTCATCAATCAGATGGTGGCGTCTTAATTCTCACGACTTCCTTTCAAACGGGATAAGATCCAAATTCCTATTCCAGTCGGTATACCTGTTACTACCCCTTTTTTTACTGAAAAAACAACATCATCATGCCAACTAAAGATGAATGTTTCGTTTTTCAAATAAACTAAAATCGCAGCACATAGGCATCCTAATAAGACCACCATAATCATAATAATTGTGCATAATAACAGAAGAATCAGTAATGACTTAAAATGAGTTATCATTTCGCTCCTCCTGATTTATCCAGCTTATCCTCAACTTTACTGCCTGTAACTTCACTGGCTATAGCACCACCAATAGCTCCGATAGTACTTGACGTTTTATTCGATACTATAGGGAAATATTTATTTCCAACGTCGATTACTTTTCCTCCAGCAGTACCTACAACATTACCAACTGCTGCACCTACTACCGGGGCAAGTGGATTTTTATCCTGTAGTTTTGCCCCAACATAAGCACCCGTTATACTCGCGACTTCTGTAAACCAAAACCCTTTGCCTTGCGTTAATGCCCCTGTTCCTGTGGCTATCAGTGCATCAGTAATGTTCACAGGACCATTTGTCAATTGATTACTGACATTAGCTGTTCCACTGATTAGACCTCCAGCAAAAATACTGCCTACCGTTGCTCCCGATGGCAGCAGCACCGGTGCCACTACTGTGGACATTCCCGCTCCCCAAGCGACTAACAATCCTCTTACCGGATCTTGTCCTTCCGGGTGATCACCTTTGGCATGTTTTGACAACGCCGCTGAAATCTCTTGAGGGGATTTACCTTCATTTAGCATAGCGGTACCCAGACTTGATGCTGACCGACCGTAATCCGCCATCCCTTTTGGCAAGCTCAGTGCATTATTGTCAGTAACAACGCATTCCATTGCGACGTTGACCGCCGACCTTAAATTTTCTCAGTGCATTCAGTTAGTTAAAAGCAACTTTTCCCGGTATGGTTCGATGTCCAGCCCACAACGCCCCGACGCGACTTTTCAGCCTGATAAGCCACTTTTCCCAGACGTAATGAACTACCCCTTTTAAATGTCGGATGATTGTTTAACATTTGGGGTAGTTCATTTTGGCCGGGATTTATGTTTCTAACATCAATAATTAGATAATTTTTTAATTACAGAACTTACAGTACCAGATGGTAATAATGTTTCATTTATTGTTTTTCCATCATCATTACTCCATACAAAACGATCATTATGGCTCGTTTTCATGAAGTAAACATAATATCCATTATCTCCCATTGGTGTACATGTCATATCGAACAGCCCCTCAATGAGATTTTCTCCATCCCCTGTGAAATAGCTCTCAGCATTTCTATACAGGCTAACTGGTCCAATGTTGACATCATTACATACCAATTCATCTATTTTCATATTTGAATAAAAACTGAAGGTTGTTTTCAGCTCAAAAACATCCAAAAGATCAAATATTTTATGTCCATCCAAATAGAAAAAGAAGATGCCATTTTTCCAAAAGCCATCAGATGAGTTCCATGATTCAACAGCATCGAACTGAAGAGAAAAATAAAACGGATCGCCATAAATCATTTCAACCTAACTCCCAATTTCTTTTGAATGTCGCTTGGAACCTGTTTACTTGTTAACTGGTTTTTTATATCTCCAGAGCTGCCATTCCAGTGATATTCCCCATTGGTCCCTTCGAACCGATGAACATTACCTTTTTCATCCTTAGCAAATCTAACTTCTTTATTACCATAATTTTTGGAGCTTGGAATTGAATTTTCAAAAAGTTTCAATGAGTCTTTTGGTTCTATTCCCGCATTACGGCGATTTCCATCACCACCAAGAGTATGTTTAGGATTTGATTTATAAACTAACCCATTATTCGCTGTCACTGGATTAGGTACTGGTACAGCACTTCCCTTGACTCCTTTTGCTCCAGCCTTACTGATCCCTCCAGCAATCCCCGCAGACGCCGCAATTCCCGTCTGCCCCATAATCTTCACGATTTCCTGGGTAGTTTCTTCTGAGCCGCCGGAGTACTAAATTGCGGGACGCATCAATATTTGACATGGCACCGCGTAAATCTGCCCATTCCCGCACTTCTGCCGGTGTGAGGGAATCCAGACCCTGCATTCTGGCTTTTTCCTGAATTTCACTCATCCGGGCGCTGTAATCACCTTGCAATGCCCGCAGCTCTTTGGCAACCGCAACGCACTGGTCAGCCCCGGAACACGTTGCTATCCGCTCCTGAACCTTGTCATACTCCTGCCGATATTTATCCCTAATGGCAGAACGGCAACTGCTATCACCCTGACAATTAACCAGTTCCTCACTGCGCGATTGGTTCTTCTCCACACTTAGGTGGTTGTTGTCTACAACAACCCATTCCATTGCGACGTTGACCGCCAAACACCGATTTTCCCAATGCCCTCAGCCAGTTACCACCCGTTTTTTCCAATGGGCGTTCACCGCCGGACCCAAAACCCCCTGACGCGCTTTTCGCCCCCGAAGGCCGGTTTTTCCCGCCGCACTCTGGTCAGTGTAGCGCCTTCTTCGGCAACGGGCGAACGTCGCCCAACTCGCTTGGGCGGCGGGTGCCCGTTCTGCGGGCGCGGGCGGCACAGAGCCCGCAAGCGGCGCCCCTGCGACGCTCTGAGGCACTGTGGCTTCGGTTTGCGTATGACCTTGCATGACCACGCGGTTTTGTTTTGTTCAGGGAAGCCCCCGGGGGCTGCACGGGGCGGCGATGGCGAGCACGGGAATGAGCAAGGAGCCTGCGACTGCGAACCGGGCGCAGCCAGTGCAGCGGGGTTGGGGCGGGGGGAAGTCAATGAGCGGAGGCCGCAGGCCGATCTGCCTTCAGGGTTGTTGGCCGGACGTTGGCACGGCAGCTAAAGAAGAACACGGGTTTTTGCCGAGGACTGGCTCAGCCGCTGATAGCAGAAGGCGTCAGCCTTGTGCGCCACACCTGCCAATGCTGACCCGCGGGGGCGCAAGACATAATGCCAATTATACGCATTAAGCCGCTCATCAATGCTCAGGCGGTTGCCCGGGCTCACCGGCGCAGTGCGTATAATTCCCCCGCATTATGTTCAATAGGCGTTGGGCGGCCTGGACCGGCTTAACGGGGACGCTCGTGGTTGAGCCGCCTGACGACTATTTACCCCCGCGTGCGCCGATGCCGACGGGCAGTCCGGCCACGGTCTGCCCCCACACCGAACCCGCCCAACTCAACGGGGGCGTGCGGACGCTCAGCGGCTATCGGCGGTTGAGGTCGGCTCTGAACTGTCCGGCGGCGTGTCCGTGTCGGCGTTATCGTCGGCGTACAGGTCGGCCAGTAAACCCACCTCATCGGCGTCGCGGACTTTTTCGTCGGCCATTTGCTCCGCCGGATGGGTGCTGGCGTGCACCGCCTGCAAGGCCCGGATAGAGACCTGCGTATACACCTGGGTTGACTCCACGCTGGCATGGCCTAACATGGCCTGTATCCAGCGCAGGTCCGCGCCGTTCTCCAGCATCTGCGTTGCCATCGCATGCCGGAACAGGTGGCAGGCACCTTTTTTCTCAATGCCGGCGGCCCGGATATAACCGCTTACGGCATTCGTGATACCGTTCGGCTGCAACCCGTCGAGACCGTCCATTGCCACGAACAGCGATTGGATGTCCGGGGTGACCAGCAGTTGCGGGCGAACCTGTTGCTGATAGAACTGGAGCCAGTTTAAGGCCCGTTCGCCGAGGGGCAATACCCGGTCTTTATTCCCCTTGCCCTGCCGGATGGTCACCGTTTTGCGTGACCCGTCAATGCTGTAGATATCGAGCCGGGCCGCTTCACTGCGTCGTATCCCCGTTGACCAGAGCAGCTCCATCAGGGCCCGGTCGCGCGCGCCCTGCAACGTATTCGGGTCAGGCAGCGACAGGATATGCTCGATTTCATCAATGCTCAGGATATACCGCGGCAGGCGTTTTTCTTCCCGCGGCAACTCAATGTCCGCTGCCGGGTTCGCCAGTATCAGGTTCTGTTTCGTCAGCCATTTGAACCACACCTGTAACGGCTGCAACTGCGTGCGCTGGGTGCGGATGCTCAGCGGCTCTCCGTTGGTCTTTCGGTACTGGTACAGGTAGCGCTGGTAACGCTCCAGTATCGGCCGCGTGATGTCCGCGGCATAGTACAGGCCCCGGTCCGTGGCCCACAGGATAAAGTGATAGGTGTGATGGGTCTGCACTTTCAGCGTGGTTTCCGACCAGTTCCGTTCCTGCCGCCAGGCCACGAAGCGCAGCAGCAGTGCATACAGGCTTTTCGGGTCATGCGCCGGCCCCACAGGCTGACGGTAGACGTCATTAACGGTCAGAAGACTCCCCTTGCGGGGTTTACGGTTTGCCATGATTAACCTCCGTTTCGGATTGGGGATGGGCGGCTGAGGCAGCGGGCGGTGGGGCCTTTTGCGTTTTATGTCTGTTAACCGTTTTCTTTCCGGCCCCGCCCGGTTCTGTTGTTAAACCTTGTGCTGTCTGTGCTGAGGCCGGATTTTGTCTGTCCGGCTGTGTACCGACCTGGGGCCGACCTGTACCCGACTGAACACCCTCTGACCCCGACCGGAACGCCTTGCCCGCAACAGCGTCATTCGTCATTTCTGTTTCTTCGGGCAGGGGGATTGAAGCCGGTTTTTTTTCTGTCTTAATAACTGCTTTTTGCTTTACCCCGGCCACTTCCGCCGACAGGTCTGATGTTGCCTGCCTTGAGGCCGGATTCTGATTTACCGACTGACTGCCGACCCTGCCCCGACCCGTGCCCGACTGAACATCCTCTGACCCCGACTGAAACACATTGCCTGCCGTTTCTGACCGGGATTCAGTCATCTCCAGTAACCCGCACAGATGCGGTTGCCCGGTATCTTCACCATCCCACAACAGCGTATATTCATAGGTCAGCCCGCGGCGATGCAGCAACAGGTATTCCATTTCCAGCAACCGCGCCAGATGTACTTTCAGTTGCGTATCACCCCAGTGCAAAGCGGTCCGAATATCCCGCCGGGTAAAATGCAGTTCATCGACCTTGACCGCCTGTTGTCCGGCGGTTTCCCGTACCCAGTCCTGTATCAGCAGCAACAGCTTGCGCGTCTGCGGCGGCATTTCATCCAGCGTGCGCCCCAGCACCTCATGCGCCAGCCGGTTGGCGAGGGCAATGTCGTCCTGGGTGACTTCGATATATTCGATGACCTGCCCGCGGTGGGTCGTTTTCTTCACTTCACGTTGATACTGGTGCAGCAGGGCAATGGCCTGTATCAGCGTCAGGTATTTCATGTGGTCGCGCCGCATCCGGGTTTTGTCTGACAGGAACGTCAGTTGATGGGCGTAAGGATTGACCACTTTCAGCGGCCTTAACAGGCTCTGGGCGTTCTGGTGTAACTGCGTCAGATAGCCTTTTTCCGAGTCAGCCAGCAACCCGGCCAGCGTCTGGCGGTGCCGCTGCATGGCGTGGATGGCCTGCGTCTGCTCGCGCGATTCGTTGACCGTCAGCACCAGACAGCGGTTCAGCAGCTCTTCATCCACATCAATGGCGGTGGTGGTCAGCATCAGCATCACCGGGCCCTGTACCTTGTATTCCCGCGTCACCAGTTCGCCGCTCTGTTCGTTCTTGCCGGTGCTGGCGATTTTCAGCTCGCCGTCGGACTGCAACAGTTTCAGGGCATAAGCCGCCTGCCGCACGCCTTCTTCTTCGGCTATCGCCAGTATCTTGTGTTGCAGGCTGGTTTCCCCCAGATAGTAGAGGCTCTGCCCGGTCATTGCCGAGTACTGGATACGCTCCTCTTCCGGCATCAGGTTCAGCACCGCCTCCATCAATGACGATTTCCCGGCAGCGGAACTGCTTTGTATCAGCACGGCCAGCGGTTTATCGAGTTTGCGCGAGACTGCCGCCAGATACCCGGTCAGCAGATTGGTGGATTCGCCGACCACGCCACAGGCGGCCATGTCGTTGATAATCTGTTCTGTCAGGTTCGGCGATGTCAGCAACGCCAGCGCGGCGGCTTCGTCTTCCGCGCTGACCGTGACCGCCGTTGTCCCTGAGGCTTCGGCGTCGGCTTGCTGTTGCGCGTCCTGTTGCTGCTCCAGCATCAGCAAGACCCGCCCGGCTTCGCGTTTGATGACCGACAGCTCGCATTCCAGCTCTTGCGCCGCCGTGCTGATGTAGTTCTGACGATGCCGCGCGTGATACATGTCCAGCGTATCCACATGGAACAGGCCGGACGTTTCATCCCGCACCTGCACATTGACTTTCATCACGTCCGGTACCGGGGATTTTTTCATCCCCCGTATCCGCCAGACCCGGGGGCCGCTTTTCATCAACAACTCACCGGACGCCGTGCGCTCACAGGGCACGGGGGCAACGGTCAGCGCCGGCGGGGCGGCTAAAGAAGAAGATTTAGCCACCCCGGCACTTTGGGGCTTTTCCGTCACACTCGGCGAGACGGGCCGCTCATGGCTGAACACCGCGCCCGGCGCTGTTCCCTGTCCCAGCCAGACCGCCTGTTGCAAGGCCAGCCCCAGCGCATGTTCGGCATTGCCGCTTTTCAGCGCATAGTCATTGGCATCCATACCTGGCGGGAACTGCACCCGCCACGCCTCGATACCGGCTTCCAGTAAATCAGCGGCTACATTAGCCGCGCCACGGTCTCCGGCCTCGTCCCGGTCAAAGGCAATCAGCACCCGCTTCACGCCGTGATACTGCAAGGCTTCGAGATGCTCACGGTTAAACCCGTTCACCCCGAACGCGGCGATCACGTTGCGGAACCCGGCACACCAGAAGGTCATAGCATCGATCAGCGCTTCGCACAGGATAATTTCCGCAGCGGCTTTCATCGCTGCCTCATTCCAGACCCCGGCTAGCGGTGAGGACAGGTACAGATGCTTCGGGCTGTCTTTCAGGACTTTGTAATCCGGCTGGGTTCGGCGACCATACAGTTGCAGCACCCGCCCGCGGCTGGCCACACTGGTCGATTCGGCCCAGCCGATTATCGGCACCACGACGCAGCCCCGGAAGTGGTCCTGCCGGGTGGTGGTACGCAACACGCCCAGCCCCGACAGCTTGCCGCGCAACTGCTGACCTTCCTGACTGTCTTTGGACGGCAACAATCCCGCGGAACCGCTGATACCGTGATGACCCGCATAACCGAGCCGGAAGTGGCTGACCAGTTCAGGATGATGCAGCCCGCGTTTTTCCAGCCAGGCTTTGGCTTCCGGTGACGCCAGTAAGTTCTGATGATAAAAATCAATCACCTGATGCAACAGCGCCTGCCCGTCATCGTCCAGATCGGCCAGTTTCGGGCGCGGCAGGGGGGCCGCCTGTGACTCCGGCCTGTCTCTTGATCAGATCTCCAAATCAACTGATTTAGCCAGCAAATAGCCGTCTATCAGGGTTTGCAGCCGAAACCAGCCTTCCCAAAGTCGTTCCCATCCGACTCGACCCGTGCGTTTGGAATCGTACCAGCCGGCCAGTTTTCCCAGATTGATGAAGGCCCAATGCAAACTCGGGGCTTTTTTCGGCACACGGCGTTTTTCTTGTTTTGACCACAGTAATTTCCACGCCAGGGGGCTTAATACTGTCTCACAGCTCTCTTTCTCTGCCTCTTCTTTGTTCAGACCCATAAAACGCAGCTGGTGTATTCGTACCGCAATAAAGGCCAGCAGCACTATCATGCGCTCCAGATTATCTTTGCTTTGCATACGCAGCGCTTCTACCTGCGTGCCGCCCGTTTTCCACGCTTTGTGAAATTCTTCTATCAGCCAGCGGCGCTCGTAATAACTGAATATTTTATGGGCGTCTTCCTGACTGTTGACGGGTTCGGAGGTCAGAAGATGCCAGCAAAGCCCATCCTCCGGACCTTTTTCGTAGCAACCGACATAAAATATCCGCACCGCCTCACCGCTTTTTCCTTCGGGGATTTTCAACGTCACTTCGGCATAACTGATATCACAATGCGCGACACGCGCCTGACGCCCGCCTTTCTGTCTGACCTGAACTAATCGTTCTCCAGCACTCTGTAACCGGCTAATAAAGTCATAAAGTTTATCCTGACTTTCCTCTATACGCCGGTTTTGCATCGAACGGATGACGAAACGTTGTTTTTGGCTCGTTTTATAACGCAGATATTCGATGATATCGGCTTCACGGTCACAGACAGAAATCACGTTGGCCATCTGCTCCCCTAACCGGCTGTCGACGGCTTGTGAGGCCCGTTCCCACTTATAACTCTCTTTCCCTTCATAAGGGCGTGTATCGCGTTGTCGGCTTTTGCCATAATCACTGACATCTCGACACCAGCGCTGTTGCTCTATCAACCCCACGACCTGTTGTTCTTCAGGCGCAAATAACAACACCGAGTGTGCCTGCATGCCCCGGGATTTTTCCTTTGAGGTGGTATAGCCGAGTTCATCGGCGACCGACGCATGGGAAAATGACAGGGTTGTCGTGTCTTCCAGCGCTAACAGGCAATGATAACGTTGAGCGTGAGCGACGGTGGCGGTAAATCCGGCTTCGGCGATGGCCTGAGGCGCAATGGCGGAATTTCGGGTCAGTCGGTAGGCCGCTTCAACATCGGCAGGAGAGTCAAGAGATTGCACGAGCGATTGTCCTATATGGTTAGCCAACGAACAGGCCACTTTCACCAGGCGGTTGGTACGGCGTTTATCACCTAATTCCGCATGTTGAAACGTGTCATTTGCCCATTGTTCGGCGCTGGTTGAAAACATAAAGATTACCTCAAGTCGTGTTTTTTATTGAGATCAATCTATGAGGGAAAAGTTCAATAACGCGGGGGCGGGTTAAAATATTTGTGTAGGAAAGACAGGACTCCGGCGGGGCGGCTAAAGAAGAAGCGGCCACAACTGCATTGTCCATATCCGGCAACCCGGCCAGCTCCCGCAGCCGGCGGATAGCGATTTTCAGCGTCACCCCTTCCGTTTGTATCACCCAGTCCAGCACCGACCCCGCTGCGCCACAGCCAAAGCAGTGATACAGGTTCTTAGCAGGCGATATCACCATTGAGGGCGTTTTCTCGTTATGGAACGGACAGCGCAGCACATAATCCTCACCGCGTTTTTTCATCGGACGGCCTTGCTTACGCGCCAGCCCCAGTAACGAGACGGTTTGCTTTAAGCGGGCTAAATCGGTATCGGGAACGCGGGTCATTGCCTCTACTCCTGTAAAATGCGTCAAGATTCATATTGATAATATATATAGTCCCTGATATGATACTTTTAGTCAAGCGATAAAAACGGGAGGGGTATAGTGACGTCAGTTACAGCAACTTTGGAATTTCCTATGAGCTTTTCTGATAAATTGGCGGCTTCCCGTAAAGAGCTTGGTTTCACGCAACAACAGATGGCTGACAAGATTGGTATGCACGTTTCACAATACAAGCGCTATGAAGCCGGGACATCCCAGCCGACGATTGATGTGTTTCGGCGGATTGCATTAGCGTTGAATGTCAGTGCCGATATGCTTCTTTTTGATCCCAATGAGCGCGGACCCGATGACCGGCTAAAACTCCAGTTCGAAGCAGTCTCACAGTTGGATGAGAAAGAGCGGGAAGCGATTGAGACAGTGATTAGCAGTATGTTGCATATGCATGATGCTAAACGTTGGACGGTAAAACGTTAGCCGCTCAAGAAGAGACAATACTTACGCGGTGTTGAGATGCTGAGAACATCCCAGCACCGCTAACCACAACCCACTATCAGAGGTAGTTAGCTATGGCTGAACGCGATTGTAATGTAAATTCAGGCAGTTCGAAAGCGCAACGCCGCTATAAGGTCGGCTATATCAGCCGATGTCACGCCGACCGCCACACTGGCATGACCCGCTATTACAGCCAGCATCCCAGCTTGCATCTTAAAGGTAATTGGCTGGAAGAAGCGGGCTTTGTGACCGGGCAGCCAGTGCAGGTCAGTGTTGAGCACGGACAGTTGATTATCCGGCTCGTTGAGAACAGTTGACGGTTAAAAGCAGGAAGCTCCCGGCCACTGACCGGGACGCCTAATTAACAAAAATCCTGTTCTATATTACCTTCTGCCTTTAGGATTGCCAAAAAGCGTTGATAAGCAGTTTCATCTAACTCAAGTAGATCATCCAGCAACTGTTCTTCTATTAATGCCCAATGATGAACACTTTTAGCATCATCATTTGAGAAAAAAACAGTTTTAAAATCTATCGTTGTATCGATAACTGAGACTTCATGAGACTTATATGCCTGTAAACCTCCATAATTTGGTGGTAACCCATAAAAATATGTTTCATCACCAAACCAATATATGGCAAAAACATCAACAATAGAGCCATCTGATTCTTGTATTTTCATTTAACATTATCCTTTATTGAATCTATTACCTTTTTAGGATCCTGTTGGATTCTCTGAGGAGTAGTAATTTTCATGTCATAGGCTTTACCAGTATTTGAGTTGTACTGGTAATGGATAGTTATTGTTTGTCCATTAGGGAGCCTATGTTTTGCTTCCATTTTCTGAAAACCAGCCGCTGTAGGAAAACGGGGATCTTTATTCATACCTAACAATTTACTTCCTTGTGACGGATTTGATTCAACCTGTTTCCAGAAAGTTTGCTCATTCAGATCCCTTGGCGCAGCAACTTGTTGTCCTGGTTTCGCAGTAGATATCTTTTCAGCATTTTTGATAAGCTGTTGATGATAAACAGTATTATCCGATTTATCACCCAGATTCGTTGTGCCTTGACTGTTTTTCCCAATCTTTTCCAGCGCCGTTTTCTCTGTATTAACAGCCGCGCCTGTGCTTCCCTTTGTTGTTGGCGATGACTTCGGCCCTTTAGCCCCCTCCATCACAATTGGCAATGTCATCGCCATCGCAGCGGCCGTTTCCTTGCTCATGCCCATCGCCTCAAAGCGTTTTGTCCAGCCGAGTTCGCCTACCTTGCCTGTGGCCGCCTGACCTAACGTATTCACCGCCGACAGGTAATTTCTGAACTCAACCGGCAATGTGCCATCCCGGTCCATATTTTTGAGGGTACGTTCAAACACCGGCCACTGATCAACCAGATAACCATACTTCTGTGCACACTGGGTCGGGTTGCTGTTGCAGAAATCCATCATTTCCTGCTGATTGCGGATATTAGTGTCTACCATATCCTTGATCACTTGTTTGCAGCTTTCGCCTTCACAGGTGCGGGCTTGATGCGCAAAACTGTCCAGCTCATTCACGCTCAGATAGTTATTCTCAATAACAACCTTTTGTTAGAGAAAAAATATTCTCATTCCTTCCTAGTGCAACAATCTCACAGCCAAGATCATCGAAAGCACCTAATATCATTAAAACGATGCCATTATGTTGCCAAATGAAATTTGCCCAATCTGAAATATGTCGAATTTGTGTTATATCTAACCTCTCATAAATATTTTCGTCGGGGATAAGTGCCAAATATGTTTTCTTTTCAGTTAATACTAACTTTGCCGCTGTTTTTAAATCGGAAAGATAAAAGTGACATAACCCTGATAAAGTCAAGCCCCGTGAAGACTGAACCATAACATTCTGTTTTTTTAACGCGAATTCTGTATCATTTCCTCTTGATTTTAATAATCCCCAAGCTTGTTTATACCGAGTAATAGATGTGTCCGGTTGAACGCCAGATAGTTCTATATATAAATAAATAGAACTTCTATCATCATAAATTTCTAGCGTCTCTACCATTTTCGTAAAAAGTGGTACAAAACCTCTTTCGCGATTTAGATCTAATAGTTCCCAGCTTACCGCTTCAATATTCATTTCTGTAATAAATAAAGAACTAAAATTAGTGATATCGTTATTTTTACAGATATCAGTAGCATACCTAACTATCATGTCAGTAGTCATAGTGATTCCCTTTTTCATCATTAAAATGAGGCCCTCTATTCTGGGGATCATTTATTCCAAAATCATGACCTTTGGCATCATCCCTAATTTGTATAGTTTGAGTTCCCCCTCCTGCTTTAGGAACATCAAATTCATAAATTTTTCCAGGCTGGAGCCTTCCTCGCTTATCAACATTTGGCAATACTCTATCAGGATGTTTTCCAATAGGAATTCCTGAGCGACGTTTTGCTTCATTAAATGCACCTGACCTACCTGCTCCTACAGGAGAATAGTTTTCTGGTTTTTCTCCTTTGGCCTGATAAATAAAATCATCTTTTTTCGGGCCATCAGGAATTGGGGTCACCGTCGTATTACCACCTACATCCGGCTTACCTTCCGTATTGCCGGTATGTGTTGGTAGGTCAGTTGGATTAGCAACTTGAGTGTATTTATCCTGAAGTGTATTTAGATAACTCTGTGTGATTTCATCATTTCCCATCATCTGAAGCATAATCAGATGGTCTAAGTCTTCTGAAGAAATCTTATCAGCGATTTCCTTTGCCACTATTCCGGTTATACCCGCCTTAACGCCTATCTCCAGGACTTTTTCTGCCACTTTGGCTCGACACGGAGCAGCTATTGCACACCCTTCTGTTACCAGTTTTCCCAGGAAATTATTATCGGTTGCGTTCTTCCCTGCCTGCGCCCCGGTAACAGCGCTCCCGGTGGAGTCACCGGCAATACCGCCTGCCAGTCCTGCTGCCAGGGTGGAAAGGGTGCTGATAGTTTGCTTCTGCTCCTCCGTTAACTCACTGACGTTGGCCCCATCACCGTAAAGTTGCTTTATCAGGACCTGCGCGGCCAGTTCCCCCGACGCCGCACCCGCGGCACCCGCGAGCGCATTGTTACCGCTGACTTCTGCCGCCACCGCGCCTAAAATCGCATGGGCCAGCGTATTGGTGGCGATATCCACTTGATGGGTTTGCGGGTCGGTGGTTAGCTCTTTTATCACGCCCGCCAGATACGGTGAAGCGCCCCCGGCCAGCGCCTGACCGAGGTTGTTCCCCGCTAAGCCCTGAATCGCTGCCGTAGCGGCCTGTAAGGCTTTTTGATAGGTTCCGCCGGTCCCCAAGCCGGAGTCATTCAGTGCCTGCGTGTAAGCGGTGTCATAAACTTGCTTATTGATATCTGCCGAAGTCGGGTGTGGATTGCCACTGTCGACCAGTTTTTTTCTGGCGGCCTCTTTGTCCGGTTCACTGATATGGTCCAGTTTCGCTTTCGCCGCTTTGGTGGCGATAATTTTCCCTTCCGTACGGGCTATCTCGGTCATTTGGGCGCTGATTTCGCCAATCAGTTGCGCCTGTTTCAGCCGTTGCTGTGCTTTTTCCTTATCAAATATCGGACTCAGGACATTCGCGGCATTATCGGTATCGCGACTTAAGTTCGCGATATCCTGCGTCTGGTGCGCCTTATCCCGGATAATCAGATTGCCGTCACTGACGGCGGCGTGCGTGGTGGTGCTGTCATGGCCTGAGTTATGAGTCCCTGTCAGCCCATTGACCGCCAGATTATTGAGAACCTGACCGGCGGTCGGTTGGCCGAGGCTGATGCCCGCACTTTGTTGCTCAACAGTAAAGTCCGCTTGATTTTTAATATCCTTGAAGCCCAGCGTCCCGGTGTTCAGGGTGTTGTTGGCTTTGTCGGCTTGACTCGCTATCACCGCGCCGTCCAGTTGGGTGTGGTCACCGACATTAACCTGATAGCCGCCTTGACCGGCAAACAGCCCGGTCTGCTCTTGCACGCTGTCATAGTTGCTGTGGAGTTTATTGCGGCTGGCATTGAGGCTCGCGGTACCATTGGTGAGGGGGCCTACGGTGGCACTGACGCCGGCGCTGGCATTCTGTTGTTGGCTGTCATAGCGCTGGCTATCCTGCTCGCTGCTGAGGGTCAGATGACGTTTCACCTCGGCGGTAATCTGTTCGCCGCTGACCTGAGCGCCTTTTAACGTCGTGTCCCGGCCACTGTTCAGCCCGACGGTCTGTCCCGCCTGTAACGTGGTGTTAGTGTGACTGACGCCGTTGCCGTTTTCACGGCCGTTGCCCCGACTGACATTGGCCGAGATGTTCAAACCAGTCCCTCCCGGTCCCACGGTCAGGCCCACACCCAGCGCGCTGCCGTGGCTGCTGTTTTTGCCGGTCGTCTGTTCGGTGTTCTGGCTGGAGGAGAGCTGAATATCCCGGTGAGCATTCAGTTGCAGGTCTTTACCCGCCTGTAACTGGCTGCCCTGAATGCGGATATCGCCATTCTGGCCTGATGCGCCTTTGTCATCCCCTTTGGCGGTTATCGTGAGGTTATCTCCCGCAGTGAGATGGCTGCCCTGTTGGGTGGTCTGGCGGTGCTGCTGTTCTGAACGGGAAGATTGCCGACCGTAAGACAGGCTCACCCCGGCCAGATTATTATTGCCTTTGTCGTCACTGCCCTGAGCCGCCGCCAGTCGGCCAGCCTGCGCCGCTTGCACTCCGCTGAGGGCGGCTTGAGTGTTTTGCAGGGCTTTTACTCGCGGGTCACTTTCAGTGCGGGCGGCTCTGGCTGTTTGCACCGCGCTGTTGACGGCACCCCCAGCGGCACCACTCAGCGCCACGGTTAAACCGCTCTGTTTTTGTTCGGTTTTTGTCGTGGTGTGATGGCGGTTTTCCGCGCTGGTGATATCGACCTGTTGACCGGTCAGCGTCAGGTCTTTACCGGCAATCACCTCACTGCCGTGAACCCGGAGCTGTTCTCCGGCGTTGAGGGTGACGTTGCCCTGACTGCTGCCGACCGTGCTGCCTTTACTCAGCTGGCGGTCACTGTCGGTGGTGACTTTCTGGCTGGCTTTACCTAAGGTGAAGCCAATCCCCCCAGTCCCCATCAGGCCCGATTTTTTCTCCTGCCGCAAATGGGTTTCATCGTGAGATTCCGCGGCGGTGGTGACGGTGAGCTGATGACCGGCGTTCAGGCTGACATCCTGCGTGCCCGCCACATTGCTGCCGCGGATATTGAGGTCTTTTCCGGCCTGTAAATTCACTTTATCGCCACTGAATGTGGTACTGAGCGCCTGCCGGTCATGCACTTCATCGTGGGTTTCCACTGACGATTTCGACAGCCAGCCTTTGCTGGTTTGCTTGCTGTGCTCCACTAAGTCGGATGAGGCGGTCCCGGTGGTCAGCGTCAGGCTATTTCCGGCCTGCGCCGTCAGGTGTTGACCGGCGTTGACGTGAGCGGCGGTGGCGTTCAAATCCTGCCCGGCTTGCAGGGTCACCTCACCGGTGCCGGTTATCTGGCTGCCGATATCCTGTTGTTGGGTCAGATGGCGGGTGTTATCTTTCCCCCAGTCGCCTTGCTCTGTGCGGCGCGTGCTTAAGGCGTCCAGCGTCAGGTTATGGCCTGCCGTTATCTCGGTGTGACCGTCTTTACCGGCATTCTTGACGTCACTGGCGGTTAATTGGACATTGTTAATGGCGCTCAGCGATAAGGTGCCTTTATCGTTCTGCACATAGATGCCTGCCGGACGGTCCAGCCAGCGGTTAGCTTCATCCCCGCGCACGGTCGATGCGCTGGTGATATCCCGGCCTTTCAGAGTCACCCGGTCATCTCCCTGAATCTGGCCGCCCCGGTTGGTGAGCGTCTGTTGGGCCGCTAAATCTACTTTACCGCCGCGAATAAAGCCGCTATTGGTGAGGTTGTTGGCCGTCAGTTGAGTGACGTCACGCCCGCTGATGGTGCCGCTGTTGGTGATATCGCCTTGATTGTTGAGCGCCACGGTATTCCCGGCCAGCAAGGCACCGTCACTGCGCAGGTCGCCCTGACGGACGCGCGCATAAACCTGCGGCACGGTGACCACCTCGGTAGTGCCATCCGGCAAAGTCACGGTTTGGTTAGTCAGCCAGATAATGTCTGAGGTCAGCAGCGCCATCTGTGCCGGGCTTAAGGCGACGCCCGGCGTTAATTGCTGCTGTTTGCCAAAGGCAACGCCGGCATCCATCAACGCTTTAAACTGCGCTTCGTCGTTGTTGTAACCGGACAGATAGCGCTGGCCGGTCAGTTGGGTGATTTGGTCACGCACCAAACGCTGTTCATAGAACCCATCGCCCAGACGTTTGTGGACCAGCGCCGGGTCGTGAGTGAGTTGTTCCCGCATATAGTCCGAGCCCAGCCACTGCTTATACTGGGTGAATTTCGGGTCGGTTTCGACCAGATAGTGACTGTCACTGCCCGGTTGCACGGTATACAGGCTGTTATTCGGCAAGCGGGTATCGGGCGTCACCACGCGTATCACCGGGTCGACAGTTTGTCCTTTGACGGTCTCCGGGGGCAAACTCAGTTCAAACGGCTGACCGGGAGGCAGCACCAGCGGCTGGTTGTTGATACCGTTCACCGGTGTGACCGCCGTGGGGGCAGCGTGTATCTGGCCGGTTTGTCGGTCCGTAATCGTAATATCGGTACCCTGTGGACGGGTATGCGCCTGCCAGGCCAGCGTTTTCAAATCAATCGTTTCTATTACCGGCGCGGGAGCATAACGGCTGCGGCTTTTCCCTTGTGAGGTTTTGGTACCACGGAATCGGGGCTTCAGTCGTTTCTTTTTTGCATACCAGTGGGTCTGACTGCCGGTATCAGTGGTGATACGTTCGCCCTGAGTGGCAATATTGTGCAGTTCGCCAATTTCACCACCGAGCGTGCCGCCAGCAACAATCTGGCTGTCGTGATTAGTGACCTGCGCACTGTTGAGCGTGATATTACCCCCGGCCAGAATTTTACCGGGGTCACTCTGTTTAACCTGAGTTTCCCTGACGGTGCGGGTGTACTGATATTCGTAAAAGTCATTACTGCCGCTGCCGTCCGGCATGATGGCATCGTGCACGCCGTATTTATTGTGGCGGGAGGTGTCTACCTGCGACCAGTCGTAACGGGTGGTCTGGCCGCTCAGTACGGCATCGTGATGTGGCGATTTTTCCGTTTCGACGACCTGAGTCACCAACCCGGCGTTGGTGTTGTTAATCCGGTCAGCCTGAATCTTCAGGTTGCGCCCGGCTTCAATCGTCGCGGCGTGGTTATTGAGCACACGGGCTTGACCGGTGGCCGTCAGGGTGTTATCCAACCGGCCGCCGATGTGCAGGTCGCCCACGCTGTAAATCTGGGCATGGTCACTGTTGTTCAGTGTGCCGGTGCCAATATCCAGCCGGTCACGCGCGGCAATCACCGCGGCTTTGCCGTTTTGTGCGGTGTTATTCAACGTGCCCGTCTGGAGGGCAAGTTGGTCACCGTAAATACGCCCGGTACCCATGTTGTTCAGGGTATTAGCCGTGAGGTGGGTCAGGCCGCCGTCAATCAGTCCGGTGTTGTTCAGCGTATCGTGGACCTGGATTTGTGTTTGTCCGGCGCTAATTTCACCGGAGGCGCTATTGGTGAGGTTGTGTGCATCAAGATGCAGCGTTTGACCGGCTTTTATCTGGCGGTCATTGATAAGATTGCCGGTCGTTTTCAGGGTCAGATTGCCATTGGCCGCCGTGTTGCCGGTATGGTGAAAATCCTCGGTTAAGGTGACCGCCATATCGCCCTGTGATAACAGTTGGCCGTCCCCACTCAGGCCATGTGCGTTAATCGTGGCCTGTTCCCCGGCAATCAGGGTGCCTTGCCGGTTGTTAATCACCAGAGACGCAGGACGGGTCGCGTCGCCTACGGTAAGCTGTTTGCCCGCGGAGATTAACCCCTGAGCATTCTCCAGCGTGTGACTCACCTGAACTTGCAGATGGTTGGCTGCCCGTAAAGCGCCCTGAGTATTGTCTACCTGTTGCGCGTTTACCGTCAGGTTTTGCGCTTCCAGCCCGTTATCCGTGTGTGCTGTCTCGCGGTTAATCAGGTGAGCGGTGTTCAGGGTGAGTTGCGTGCCACCACGGATAAGGCCACCGGTGTTATCGGTTTGAGTCTTAACATTCAACACGGTGTTGCCCACCGCCTGCACCTGCCCATGACGATTGTCGAGCTGGTGAGTGTTCAGGGTTAACGTGTCGGTGGATAACAGTTTGCCGTCCCGGTTATCCAGCGCGGCGTGTCGGGTGTCAATAGCCAACTGTCCGCCTTGCAGATGACCGTGGCGATTGTCCAGTGGGCCGCTGGTGATAGTGGTCTTGCCCTCACCCATAATCTGGCCTTGTTGGTTATCCAGTAACTGGCCGTCGGTATCCAGAGTCAGGGCGTCGGCGGATTGTAAGGTCCCCTCGCGGTTTATCAGTTGTTGACTGTGAATGTCCAGCCCGCCATTCCCGGCTATCTGGCCCTGAGTATTATTGAGCGCGGTGCTGGTCAGCACGGTTTTGCCGTCCGCTGCGATCATCCCTCCGGTGTTGTCGATGTCGCCGGTGCGCAAAGTTAACTGCCCGCCACTCAATAACCGGCCCGCTTTTTGGTCGGCATGGTGGGTATTGGTGAGCCCATGCCCGTGGGTATCAACGGCCATCTCGCGACCGGCCTGTAACAGCCCCGCCGTATTATCCAGTTGACCACTGTTGACCGTCAGGGTGTCTTCGGCTATCACCTGTCCGGCGGTATTGGTGAAGGGATGGCCTGTGGTCTGGCTGTCAATGTTTTGTGCCAGCAACACCCCCTGGGTGTTATCCAACGTCTGGCTAGTCGTAGTCAGTCGGGTTTGGGCTTCAAGATGGCCGTGAGCGTTTTGAATAGTTTTGCCAACGGTGAGGGTGGCGCTGTCCCCGGCGGCAACAATGCTCCCCCGGCGATTATCCAGTTGAGTGGCGCTAAGTTGGAGCGCGTGGCCCGCTTCCAGTTTGCCCGACTGATTATCCAGCGTGTCTTTGACGGTCAGTTTCAGCGAACCTTGGTCGGCGGCCACGATATTGCCGTGACGATTATCGACGGTCGTTGCCTTAAGGTTCAGGTTGCCATTGCCCGCAATAGTGCCGCTGTGGTTATCCAGTATCCGGGTAGTGAGGGACAAGTCATCCTTACCCCATTGTTGCATCACGCCGCTTTGATGGCTCAAAGTATCGGCGTTGATGGTTATCTGCCCGGCCTGAGTTTCGGCGTGGTTGAGTTGCAGTTCACCGGCCTGTATCGTCAGGGTGCCATTGGTGAGCAATTTGCCCTTATCACCCAGCCACCGTTGCGTGTTGAGCGACAGTTTCCCGTTGCCTGCCAGTTGCACCGTTCCCTGGTTGTTATCGGCCTGATGCGCGGTGAGATGCAGGTCCTCGCCCTGACTGGCAATAGTGCCCTGACGGTTGTTAAGCCGGTCAGTGGTGAGGGTCAATTTCCCCTGATTGAACACTGTCCCTTCACGGTTATTCAGGGTGCGGGTATGGAGCGTCAGTTCACCGGTACCGGTCTGGTTAATTTTTCCCTGCTGATTGGATAAATCCGGCGTTGTGAGGTGGATTGCCCTCGCCACTAACTGGCCGCCGTCGTTGTTAAACTGGCCCGGCGTTTTTGCGGTCAAACGGTCGGCGTTGACGCTGGCGCGAGCGGTACTGATGCCCGATTGACCGGCTGTGAGTTGAATCTGTCCGGCCGCAGTCTGGCTGTCGCTCAGGTCAATCTGCCGACTGTGGATAGCCAGCGTATTGGTGGCCAGATTTTTGCCCTTAGCCTGAACGTGCTGCGCGGTCAGGGTCAATGAGCCGGGTCGGGTAGTGTTGCCGTTATCATCCAGCCCCGCGGCCCATACGCTGTCATGGCTGCTGTGTATCGTGCCCGCAGTAACGGTGGTATCGCCGCGGGCTTCCACCCGGCCCTGATTATTGAGCGCACCTTTAGCCTGTAAATTCACCGCCGATTGTGACAGCAATTTGCCGGTGTTAGTGACATCGGCAGACGAGGTTAATTGCAACGTATCCCGGCTGCTGAGGGTGCCGCGGTTCTCTATCCGGCCCTCGGCGGTGATATGGAACTCCCCGGCAGACGCGCCGATATTACCGGCATTGTGCACGCCCACCCCCGTTTCGGTGCCTATCAGCCTGATTTTATGGGCATACATGCCGCCCAGCGCCGCCACATCCAACGCAAACGCCGGGTGCTTTTCATCGTCAACCGATTTTTTCTCCACCTGCTGATGCGCCGCATCCACAATATTGCGCCCGGTGGTCACTTTCAGGTCTTGCGCGTGTAATTTGGCGTTAATCGCCACGGAACGGGCGATAATATCGGTGTAACTTTGCTGTGTGCTGTCCATGCCGTGCCCGTCAATCCGCACTTCCCCCTGATTGACATCAAATCCTTTCAGCCGGCCTCGCTCCATCAGCGCTTGTCCGGTAGTGAGCGTGGTGCGATGTGAGTTAATGAACCCGCAACCGTTACAGGTGATGCCCGCCGGATTGGCAATAATCACCTCGGCTTTATGCCCGGCCACTTCAATCCAGCCGTTGAGGTGACTGCGGTTATGGTTGTTGACTTCATTGAGGATAACGCGGGCATCCCCTTTAGCTAACCACGGATTGCCCGCCACCATGCCGCCGAGTTGCGTCTGCGTAGCCTGATGGCTGTTATTGAGGATAACTCCCTGTTTATCCACGTCAAACTGACGGTAGGTATTGTGGGAAACGCCATCGGCGCCCGGCGTCTGAATATTGACCTGCGGCGTGCCGTTGGCGCTGCGAATAATAGTCGGCTGCTGACGCCCCGGTGCCTGTCCGTCGGCCACAATCGCCGCCTGTGCCGTAAGCGAAATTCCGCCAAGGGCGAATAACACCCCAAACCGTAGCGCAGTCAGCCGGCAACAACGCGGCGGTGAAGCGGAGCGACGTGCGCGGCGTCCGGTTCTTCCCCGTCCGGCCCGCGCTATCTCGGCCACCACCATCCACATCTGGCGAGATTGATTAAAGATAATACGATATAACTGCTTGTTCATGATTTTTACTCCACACAACACTACCCACCGGCAGTTTTGCTATTTGAATTAATACTGCCAATACAGGTTGAATCCGGCCGTGACGGGGGAGGTTGGGAAACCGGCGGGTTTGGATAGCGGGACACCGACAAACAGGTCGTAGCTCACCCCTTTCAGGCTGCCTCGCCAGCCCAGAGCGCTCCCCGCCAGGTGTTTTCCGAGCAGTGTATCGCTGCCCCGTCCGCCCACTTCGCCATAATCCATTGCCAGATACAGCGATTGCCCTTTCAGCGGGGTTTGCCAGTCCAGTTCGTTGCGGCTGTACCAACCCCGATCAGCGGATAAGGTCAACTCGCCATCAAAGCCGCGCACCGTCCAGCGACCGCCAATCGAGAAGCGATCCTGGGGCGTCAATGGGCTGGCGCTTATCTGACGCAAATATTGGGTTTGATAAGAAAAGGGCTGAGAAAACAGTGTTAACGGCCCGGCAAGCGTCGCTGAGAACTGGGTGATTTTGGGTAAGGCAGTCCCTTCATTGCGGTACTCTTCCGGTGCCGGTTGTGCGCCAAACCAGCGCATGCCCTGTTGATAAGTCACCCGGGTATCCAGCGTCGCGCTGCCGATAAAGTGATGATGGGACAGCCCCAGCTTCCAGCCCGCGGTTTCCCGGCGCTGAACGTCGATTTCAGTGTTATCAATAAAATTGCGAGACGCCCGACGATAAATTTCACCGTTAAGCAGGGTTTTCTGGTCGGCATTACGGTGCAGCACCCGGCTAAGCTGAACCGCCAGGTTTTGGCTTTTGCCCCGATATTGGATCGCCTGATTCAGCCCGGCTATTGTCTGGGTATAATCGTAATGACTGGCCGTCACGCTCGCCATCCAGTAGCCGAAGGGCAAAGAGTAATAGAGCGTGTCATTTTGGCTGCCTTTCCCGGCAGACGAATGAATATCGCGTCCACCGGAAAGATAAAACAGATCACTTAACGCCAGGGGATTATCCAGAAAGAAGGTGAGTCCGCCCTGATAACGTCCGGTGCTTTTGGAGCCGGTATCATCCAGATAAGTCGCGACTCGCCAGTGCCGGGACTGACGCCAGTCCAGCACAATATCGCTCTCCCCCGGTTGCTCTGCCGGGACAATGTTCATATCTGCCTGAACGGTGGGGAAACGTTGCAGATTTTCTAATCCCTGCTCAATATCCCGTAAATCCAGTAATTTTCCTTCACGCGCGGGAAAGGGGGTTATCCGCTGGATATAGTTCCCGCTGTCAGGGGTATAGCGGATATGCCGGATTTTTCCCGGTATCATCACCAGTTTTAAGGTTTGGGTACGCAAATCCTGACGAGGAACCAGAACCCGGCTGGTGACATAGCCGTGATTAATGAGCTGATCTTGCAATTGGGTTATCAGCCGGCTAATGCCTTTATCGCCCAGACAATGGTTTTCGCCCTGTTGGGCGACAAGCCGGAACGGTAACCAGTGCGGGAAATTTTCGGTACCTGCCAGTCTGACGTGGGTAATGGGAAAACACGGAGTTTCCACCGCAAAGGCGGATGATTCCCCGGTTTCCGGTACCGACAGGTGAACCTCCGCAGGCGGCGGGGCTAATTGCGTCTCCAGGGCTTGCTGGCGGGCCTGTTGATGAATGAGTTGTTGATCTGCGATGTCGGCGGCTTGACTACCTGAGACTGCGCTACAAAAAACTATTAATACTACAATACTGCTTTTCATTGACTTGCTATTCCACAATGTTGAAACAGCATTAACCACGAATTTAACTTAGAGATCAATATTTAGTGTTGATTATCAACCGGGCAACTAAAATAGGGGGTTGGTTAAGATAGCAGCAAAAACAAGAGGTTATATGACAAAGCAAAAAACAGGCCAATGTGATTATTTTGTAACAGCATTGTATAAAAAACAGATTAATATTAATCATTTAATAATCAACATTAATAATTTCAAATTAATTTTATCTTTTTGTTTTTATTATGTGATTAATATCACATTTATAATGATTGATTTCGGTATTCATTCAAATGAAATGTGATTCTTATTGTAAATTTGTGATGAAATATCGTCTTTTATGGTTATGTGAGGGGTTAGGGTTATCCATGCCAATCTTGCTTATTATCTGCCGCTCGTTCTACCAGAAGATCACTTAACCTAAATCCTTCATAATCATATGGGATAAATAGCATGATTTGTTAGCGCCATTCTCCGTGATTGGAGAGTTGAACGTAGTGGCTATTGGGAAGATGATACGATGTTTGGAGTTTGGAGAGCATGAACTAAATTAGAGGCGTAAATTTACTTTTCTCACCCTATTTATCTTGGGAAAGAAGGGAGCAATAAAAATATCAATGGGTTAATCAGTTAATACTTTCTAAAGGGAACCGATTTTAATGAAGTCTCTGAGCAGGAAATAGATTTTGTGGTATACCCTATGGATTTCAAGATGCTTCGCGGCGGCAAGGGAGCGAATCCCCGGGAGCATAGGTAACTATGTGACCGGGGTGAGTGAGTGCAGCCAACAAAGAGGCAACTTGAAAGATGACGGGTATAAACCGATTAAGTAATCGCTCACGAAAACTAAGGGTAGTAAAACATCCAATGAATTATTTATAAGGAATACGGATATGTTTACTTCCGGATTAACGATGTTGCACTTATTATGTGAATCCAAGAAATATATTAATTCTATTTTTTTACATAAAAATAATATATTTTTGTTATCGTATTAATAAAGGCATTAATAATGGTTTGATATAAGTGAATAGGTTATGTTTATAACAACAGATGATGTTTATATATAACGTTATTAATTATGCTATTTAAATGTTTTTTATGTAATATAAAGTTAAATTATATTTGATAAATATATTATATTTTTATCTTATAATATGGATGAAATGAGCGTGGTAATATAAGTCAATTGCTGGTCTTATAGTGATATCTAAAATTAATCATTGTCAATTATGTGAGGCATTAGTATAGTCTATTTGATTAAATTAATTGAATGGCTTGCCGTTGATTTTTATTTATTAATAATATATTTATCTCTTCTTTTAAAAATATGTTGTACAGCAAGGTATAATATTTGTATGTTAATATTGCAAGACAATAAATATGACAGAGAGATAATCATTTCATGTTGAAAAATTAACTGTCAGTCGAGGAGAAGGAATTTGTGATCTGCTTATAAAAATGTGACGATATAATGGCTTTTCATTATTTTATTGATGTACGTCAATGCTATTGTTACCCGTACCGTTTAATAGAAGCATGACTTCAACAAAATTAATGGATGTGCTATGTCGTTAAAAATAACTGTACTACTGGAAAATAAAACATCTGATTCATATTTGATAGCTAAGCCTGGTTTGAGTCTTTTACTTGAAGATGGTGAAGAGAAGATAATTTTTGATACCGGCCCGGATGGTAGCTATATTGAGAATGCAAATAGGATGGGGATATCTATTGATGATATATCCAAAATTGTTATCTCTCATGGGCATTCTGATCATATAGGTGGTGTTAACTATTTTCCACATAATGCTAAATTAATATGTCATCCTGATGCATTAAATGAGAAGTATTATGGCGTTATGTTCAGGAAAATTGCGTTAAAATTTAAAAAAATGTCGGGTAAAATTAATAAACGAGTCAAGAAGAGAGTTTTTTTTCGGTTAACGAAATCGCATATGAAGATAAGTGAGCGATTTATTTTTTCAGGGGAAATAGCAAATGATCATCGAAAATCCTTTGGATTAATTAGAAAGAGCTCTTGGGCCAATGATTATATATTGGATGATAGTGCGTTAATTTGGAAAAGTGATAATGGATTGGTGATTATCGTTGGCTGTGGTCATTCTGGTATTTGTGAAATTATTAACCACGCTAAAATGATTACCGGTGTGGACAAAGTATGCGCGGTAATAGGCGGATTGCATTTAAGGAGAGCGTTACCGACGGAGTTATTGAAGATCAGAGAATTTTTTATAAAAGAAAATATAAAAGAGGTCTATGGATGTCATTGTACTGGTAGCTGGGGAAGACTGTGGTTACCAAATGTCAAACAGCTAAAAACAGGACAGGTATTATTAGTCGAGTAACATAATGAAAGTCGTTGAGAAAATGGATGTTCATCAGGTTATTACCCCATTTGCGATAGCGTTGGGGTTGAGGGTTTTATTGTTATTTTATAAAAAACAATTTGTATATTCCGTGTTTCACGCAAATCATTATTGCCACTTTTGATAGGAAAGTGGCACTCTATTTATAGATTATAGATTATAGATTATAGATTATAGATTACAGATTAATGGTAATTTCTGCATCAGAAGTTAAATGTGTTTTATTTACATAGCTTTTATACCCAATGGATTTCAAGATGGATCGCGACGGCAAGGGAGCGAATCCTCGGGAGCATAGGTAACTATGTGACCGGGGTGAGTGAGTGCAGCCAACAAAGAGGCAACTTGAAAGATGGCGGGTATATTTGTTATAAATATCTTATTGAGATAATGATTAGTCTCAATAAATGGTTAATAATGTATTAAATAAAATGTTAAATATACTTTTATTAAAGTTATTTATTGATTTTATTGGTTGAGATAATTAATTTATTAAATAATGGTATATTGGAACCAGATATATTTAATCCGATAATGATATTTATAACCGGTACAATAATGATAATTTCCTATTTTATTTAATTTGTTTTAATGGTCGATTTTATATTATTTTACTGTTTGTAAATTATCAAGCGGATGGTGCAGTGAAGCTCTATCTTCGGTCACTGAGGAAAATGACGAAAATTTTTTTTACAAGATATATTGAGTTCTTAATGAAAAATTGAATCGATAAATTTATATTTATTTATCGTTTCTGTGATGTTTAATTCATTAAAATAACAGGCTATTATATACCCAATAGATTTCAAGATGCATCGCGGCGGCAAGGGAGCGAATCCCCGGGAGCATAGATAACGATGTGACCAGGGTGAGAGAATGCAGCCAACAAAGAGGCAACTTGAAAGATGACGGATATATGAACTTAATGTCTTTACGTTGCTTATATAAATAGGCGGTATATAAGTTGATCATAGGTATATAGGTGATTATATCTATTTGATTTAAATTTAATATATTGATTTATACCCAATGGATTTCAAGATGGATCGCGACGGTAAGGGAGAGAATCCCCGGGAGCATAGATAACATAGATAACGATGTGACCGGGGTGAGCGAGTGCAGCCAACAAAGAGGCAACTTGAAAGATAACGGGTATATAAAGTTATTCATTAAATCCTACCAGCCATTAGTTGGTCGGAGTTAAGACAGGGGTTATGGTTATGAATCAAGGTCAATTCTGGCAACAGCCAGGAATAAATAAATGTTATTTGGCGGTGATTTTAGCGTTTTTGCTGATGCTTTCTGGTTGTGACCAATCTGATAGCACTGATAATAAGCAAGCGGCTCAATCGCAGTCCACAGAAATTCAAAGCGAAAAAGCACCTCAACAATCAAATACTCCACCAAAATCAGTAAAACCGAAAGACGCAGCATCACTGGCTGAATTAGTAAAACGTTATGCCGGTAAACCAGTGAAGATTCTGGATGCTTCTGAAGTTCAGCTTGATGGCGCTAGTGCAATGGTGGTGACATTTTCTGTCCCTTTAGATCCGAATCAGGATTTTGCACAGAATGTCCGTTTGGTGGATGTCAAAGAGGGCAAACTTGATGGGGCGTGGGAACTGTCAGATAACATGATGGAACTGCGCTTGCGCCATTTGCCGCCCTCCCGTAAGTTGCAATTGACCGTAGATAAAGATGTTAAAGGTATCAATAATCGTCAACTCGAAACGGCTTATGAGAAAACGCTGACAACCGCGACGATTTCTCCGTCTGTCGGTTTTGCCAGCAAAGGCTCTTTGTTACCCAGTAAAGTTGCTGAAGGTTTGCCGGTATTGGCTCTGAATGTTAATCGTGTTGATGTTAATTTTTTCAGAATAAAAGAGACGGCATTACCGGCTTTTATTGCACAGTGGCAATATCGCAACAATATGAGTTCTTGGGAATCGGAAGAGATGCTCAAAGATGCGGAACTGGTTTATACCGGCCGTTTCGATCTGAATCCAACACTGAATACCCGCGAAAAATTACTGTTACCATTAAGTAATATCAAAGAGTTACAGCAAGATGGGGTTTATCTGGCGGTGATGCAACAAGCAGGTAAATACACTGACTCCAATCCAGCGACAATGTTTACCTTAAGTGATATTGGTGTTTCTGTGCACAGCTATCTGGATAAAATGGATCTGTTTACCCAATCTTTGGCACAAGGTGGCAGCCTGAAAGGGGTGGAAATACGTTTGTTGGATGACAAAGGGCAGTTATTGACAAAGGCAACGACGGACGATGATGGGCACGCCAGCTTAGAAAAAAATGCGAAAGCGAAGCTATTGCTCGCTACCCGTGATCACCAAACCAGTATGATTGATTTGGTATCACCGGCGCTGGATCTGTCTGAATTTGATATTTCCGGCCCGCAAGGGTATAGCAAACAGTTTTTTGTTTTTGGGCCTCGTGATCTCTATCGTCCGGGTGAAACGTTGATTGTTAATGGCCTGCTGCGTGATGGTGATGGCCGCGCAATGAAAAGTCAGCCAGTTAAAGTGGATGTATTGAAAACCGATGGTCAGGTTGTTCGTAGTTTTGTCTGGCAACCCGAAAATGGGTTGTATCAGTATCGCTATGCGATCCCCCAGTCAGCGACTACCGGGCTCTGGTCGCTACGTTTTGATTTGGGCGATAACAAACTCCGTTATTACAAGTTTAATGTCGAAGATTTTATGCCGGAGCGTATGGCACTGGAAATTAGTAGTGAGTCGCAACCGGTGATGAAAGACCACGATGTGGATTTCGCGATTAACGGCCGTTATCTATATGGAGCACCTGCTGCATATAATCGCCTGCAAGGGCAACTATTCCTGCGTCCAGCTCGGGATGCGGTAGCAAAATTGCCAGGCTATGAGTTTGGTGCGGTTGCAGAGGACAATCTTAGTCGTACATTGGATGAATTTGACCTGGTTTTAGGTAATGAGGGTAAAGCCGTAATTAATGTCAGTGCCGACAATTGGCGTTCGGTCTTTTCGCCGGTAAATGTCATTGTACAGGCTAGTTTGCTTGAATCTGGTGGCCGCCCGGTAACTCGTCGGGTTGAACAGGCTGTTTGGCCGACTGAAAAGCTGGTTGGTATCCGTCCGTTGTTTAATCAGAAAGAGATTTATGACTATCGCATAGGTCGTTATCAAAGCCGTTACAATGTGGATGAAAATTCACTGGCGCAATTTGCGGTGGTGTATGCCGATGCCAATGGAAAAAAATATGCGGCAAAAGATTTAACTGCCCGTCTGGTTTATGAACGCCGTGACTATTATTGGCGTTGGTCGGATGGTGAAGGTTGGCAATCAGGCTATGACCAGAAAGATTTAGTGATGGCGGATGAACATATCCAGATTGCTCAAGATGGTACGGCAAAGGTCAGTTTTCCGGTTGATTGGGGGTCGTACCGTATTGAAGTGGTTAATCCAGAAAATCAATTAGTGACCAGCGTTAATTTCTGGGCGGGTTACTCATGGCAGGACAATACCGGTGGTACAGGGGCTGTTCGTCCTGATCAGGTGAAGTTATCTCTGGATAAACCCGCTTATCAGGTAGGTGAGAAGATAAAACTGCATATGGTTGCACCACAGGCCGGTAAAGGTTATCTGTTGGTAGAGTCCAGTGAAGGGCCACTTTGGTGGCAAAAAATTGATGTGCCAGAGCAAGGTTTGGATGTGGAAGTGCCGGTAAATAAAGAGTGGCGTCGTCATGACCTTTATTTAACCGCTGTGGTGGTGCGTCCAGAGGATAAATCTCGTCAGGTGACACCGAAACGCGCCATTGGCGTGTTGCATCTGCCGTTGGCTGATGAAAATCGTAAACTGGATTTGACGCTATCCGCACCGGAAAAAATGCGTCCGAATCAGAACTTGACTGTTAAAGTCAAGGCGACACCACAGCAAGGGCGGAAGTTACCCAAGCAGGTTAATGTTCTGCTTTCTGCTGTCGATATGGGGGTGCTGAATGTCACGAATTTTAAAACGCCGGACCCCTATGAGGCTTTCTTTGGTCGTAAGCGTTACAGTGTCGATCAATATGATGTGTATGGTCAGTTGATTGAAGGTGAAGGCCGTCTGGCGAATCTGCGTTTTGGCGGTGATGGTGATGATAGCGCCCTTGATCGTGGCGGCAGAAAGCCATTAACCGAAGTTAAGATTATCGCTGAACAAGCTCAGCCAGTGACGCTGGATGAAAATGGCGAAGGGCAGATCGTTTTGCCAATCCCCGATTTCAATGGTGAATTGAGGTTGATGGCTCAAGCGTGGAGTGAAGATGAGTTCGGCCACGGTGAAAATAAAGTTGTCGTTGCTGCGCCGGTGGTTGCACAGATGGCACTACCTCGCTTTATGGCCGGTGGTGATAGCGCATTGTTGTCGTTGGATTTGACTAACTTGACTGAACAGACGCAAAACTTGACCTTGAACTTTGCGGCTAATGACCTGATTAAGTTAGAGGGGGATGTTAGTAAAGAGATAACATTGGAAAAGGGCAAACGCACCACAGTAGAGATTCCGGTCACAGCGGATTTGGGGTTTGGTCAAGGAGAGGTTTCCTTGACGGTTGATGGTCTGAATTTACCCGGTGAAAATCTGAAACCGTATAAAAATAGTTGGCAGATTGGTGTGCGTCCGGCACAGCCAGCGGAAACGGTTCTGTTCGCTAATGTTATTCATCCGGGAGAGGAGTGGCAGTTGCCGTTAAATGCTTTATCGGGTTTATCGCCAGAAGGCGCCGAGGGGCAGTTGTTACTGAGCAGCCGTCCACCGTTACAGATTTCACGCTATATTCGTGAATTGTACGCCTATCCATATGGCTGTCTTGAACAGACAATCAGTGGGCTTTATCCGTCACTCTATTCGAACAAATCAGAGCTGAATAGTTTGGGTATCAGAGCGGAAGATGATAATAAACGCCGGGCGAGTATTGATGAGGGAATTATTCATCTGTTGAGTATGCAGCGTCATGACGGTAGCTTTGCTTTATGGGATAAAACCGGTGATGAAGAGTATTGGTTAACCGCCTATGCCACCGATTTTCTATTCCGTGCAAGTCAACGAGGTTACAGCGTACCTAAAGAGGTACTGACTTCTGCCAATAACCGTCTGTTACGTTATTTACAGGATAAGAGTGTTATTAACTATCCCTACAGCCAGAATCAGGACGCAATGCGATTCTCGGTTCAGTCTTATGCTGGTCTGGTGCTTGCCAATCAACAGAAAGCACCATTGGGCGCTCTGAGACAAGTTTATGAACGCCGTCAGCAAGCAGGTAATGGCTTGTCACTGGTACAACTGGGTGTTGCACTGAAACTGATGGGGGATAACACCCGAGCAGATGAAGCGGTTCGTTTGGGGATCAGTAAAAACCGTCATGACGATTTAGAGTTAGGTGATTACGGCAGTGCCATCCGTGACAACGCCATGATTGTTGCTCTGTTGACTGAAAATAACATGCAAATAAAGGAACGTGATGAGAAATTGCTGGCGCTGTCTGATGAATTGACATCCCGCAATTATTTCTCAACTCAGGAGAGTAATTCACTCTATCTGGCGGGGCGTTTCTTTATCGATGCGTCGGTGCAACCGTGGAAAGCGGTGATTAATCAGCGGACTTTACCAATAAGTAGGGATAAGTCCTATAGTGAGATGCTGTATCCACAGGATATTCAGCAAGGTGTGAGTTTCAGTAACCTTGGTGACAGCACGCTCTATTCACGAGTGAATGTGGTGGCCTACCCGCTGCGCTCTCCGAAGCCTTATGCTAATGTGCTGAAAATTCAGCGTAGCTATTTGGATATGAAGGGTAATCCGATTGCCAGTGATCTTCTGAATAGCGGTGATATGGTGGTTGTGAAGCTGGTGGTGAGCTCAGATAAACCCGTACAGGATGCTTTGGTTGTTGATTTATTGCCCGCTGGTTTGGAGCTGGAAAACCAGAACTTGGCTAACAGCAGTGCCAAGTTGAGTGAGAGTGCCGCTAATCTTCAGGAGTTGATTGGCGATATGCAACAGGCGACGATTCATCATATTGAATATCGTGATGATCGATATGTGGCGGCAGTCGCGGTTGATCCGTCTCAGCCAGTGACGTTGCTCTATCTGGCTCGCGCCGTGACGCCAGGCGTCTACACCATTCCTGCACCACAGGTGGAATCTATGTATGTGCCTTACTGGCGTGCAGTGGGTTCTACACCTGAAAAACTGGAAGTTGTCCGCTAAATTTGTCAGCCCTTATGCTCCGGTGTAAGGGCTGGTTTCTCTCCAGGTGTTCATTAATGAAGAAACCGTATCGCCTTATGTGGCTGATTGTACTGTTGTTGTTTTTGTTTCCGGCGGGTTTATGGCTGGCAGATAAAATCTGGCCTCTGCCACTGCGTGAAGTCAAAATGGCGCGTATTGTCGTGAGTGAGGATGGTACGCCACTTTGGCGTTTTGCCGATGATGAAGGTGTTTGGCGTTATCCGGTGACGTTGGGTCAAGTGTCGCCGGAATATATTCAGGCTTTGCTGACTTATGAAGATCGTTGGTTCTACCAGCATCCGGGGATTAACCCGATTTCTCTGGTCAGGGCTGCCTGGCAGGATATTCTGGCAGGTAAAATTTTGTCCGGCGGTAGTACGCTGTCAATGCAGGTAGCCCGGTTGATTGACCCCCATTCACGCACTTTAGGCGGGAAGTTGAAGCAGATCTGGCGTACTTTGCAGCTTGAATGGCACTATTCTAAAGATGAAATTCTGGAAATGTATCTGAATCGTGCGCCGTTTGGAGGCACATTACAAGGTGTCGGTGCGGCGAGTTGGGCATATTTGGCTAAACCGCCCTCTGAGCTTTCGGCGGGAGAAGCGGCTTTACTGGCTGTTTTGCCACAGGCCCCTAGTCGTTTAAGGCCAGATCGCTATCCTGAACGGGCACAGGCTGCTCGTGATAAGGTGTTGCAACGGTTGGCGCACTATAAAATCTGGTCGGAACAGACGATTGCTGATATTCGGCAAGAAACGTTGTGGTTGGCTCCCCGGCAGGTGCCACAGCTTGCTCCTTTGCTTGCCAGAAGAATGGCGAAAGGCATTCGTCAGGAGATCATTAAAACAACCTTGGATGTGGGATTACAGCGTCAGCTTGAAGATATGGCGGTGAATTGGCAGTACCAGTTACCAGAAAAAACGTCGATTGGCGTGTTAGTGGTTGATCATACAGACATGGCGGTAAAAGCCTATATCGGTTCGCTGGATCTACGGGATGATAGCCGTTTTGGTCATGTCGATATGATAAGTTCATGGCGTTCGCCGGGATCAACTCTGAAACCATTTTTGTATGCAATGGCGCTGGATGATGGGTTGATTCATGGGGAATCACTGTTACAGGATGTGCCTCGCCGCTTTGATTATTATCGCCCGGGAAATTTTGACAGTGGCTTTCATGGGCCGGTCAGTGCCAGTGAGGCGTTGGTTCGTTCACTGAATTTGCCCGCCGTGCAACTGCTTGAAGCCTATGGTGCCAAGCGGTTTACCGCCAACATGCGTAATGTGGGAACCGTATTGCGTTTTCCTCCCGGCAGTGAACCCAATTTATCATTGATTCTTGGTGGCACGGCAACCCGGATGGATCAACTGGTGGCGGCTTACACGGCGTTTGCCCGTCAGGGGAGGGTTTCCCCTTTGAGATTCACTCCGCAGCAGAAATTGCGTGATCGGCAGCTTTTTTCCCCCGGCGCGGCATGGATAGTCAGGCGGATTATGGCTGGAGAAGCTCTGCCGCAACCTGATGATGTGTTACCGGCACAAGTGCCGTTGGCTTGGAAAACCGGTACCAGCTATGGCTACCGTGATGCTTGGGCTATTGGCTTAAGTGCGCGTTATACCATCGGTGTTTGGGTTGGCAGGCCGGATGGCACGCCGGTTGTCGGGCAGTTCGGCTATGCTACGGCGATTCCCATCATGAATCAGGTCAATAATCTGTTATTCGTCAATATGCGAAATGGGACTAAACGGATTCCGGTTGATCCGCGTCCAGCAAGTGTCAGTCGGGCAATCATCTGTTGGCCGGGAGGGCAGAGTTTACCGAAGGAAGAGAATAATTGCCGTCAGCGGCGTCTGAGCTGGATACTGAATAACACTATTCCGCCTACGCTGCCTGCGGTAGGGCAAGAGGCTATTTCAGGCACTAATGAACAGGTGTGGTTGGATAAGCATGGTTTGCGCGTGGCTCCTGATTGTCCCGGTGCTCAGGCTAAAAATATCGCTTTGTGGCCGATTACCCTCGAATCATGGTTACCGGCACAAGAGCGACGGGCGCAGCGTTTGCCACCGGTTAACCCTGAGTGCCCACCGTTGAAATCAGATGAAGCACCTTTGTTGATCGTGGGTATTCATAACGGAGATGTATTGAAACGGCTTCCCGGTTTTGGCAGCCTTGATTTACGTGTTACCACTCAGGGCGGTAGTGGTGGGCAGCAATGGTGGTTTCTGAATGGAGAACAGGTAATGACCACCGAAAATAATCAGGGATTTGTTCAGACTTTAACTCAACCGGGTAAATATCAGCTTAGTGTTTTGGATTTGGGTGGACAGGTTGATGCTGTCAATTTTACCTTGAAGTAAACGATTCAGGTAAAAGTGTGATTTGTACGAAAAAATGGTAATTTTCGCTAAGGAAAATTTAATGGAATGTTATGTTTTCTGTAGGCAACCGCTATTCGTACCCCTATAATCAACGCCGTTTTTATCTCCGCTAAGGTGGCGGAATGAAGTATTAACCGATTAACTTATCGGGAAAAATTAAAATTATCAGTTGCTGACAGAAGAACCAAGAGGTTATCCATGACGGTTGAACGTACTTTTTCTATTATTAAGCCTAACGCGGTGAAGAAAAATGCCATTGGGGCGATTTATGCTCGTTTTGAAAGCGCCGGGTTTAAAATTATTGCCGCCAAAATGCTTCACCTGACCCGTGAACAGGCTGAGGGTTTCTATGCGGAGCACAAAGGCCGTCCTTTTTTTGATGGTTTGGTGGAATTTATGACTTCTGGTCCGATTGTGGTTCAGGTATTGGAAGGTGAGAATGCAGTGCAGCGTCACCGTGACCTGATGGGGGCAACTAATCCTGATAATGCATTAGCAGGTACTCTGCGCGCCGATTACGCGGATAGCTTCACTGAAAACGCGGTTCACGGCTCTGATGCGGTGGAATCTGCAAACCGTGAAATTGCTTATTTCTTCACAGAAGATGAAATTTGCCCACGTTAATTGATTTGCCGTTACCCGTAGCATCATTGCATTAAAGTTTGTACAATGCGGCGCCCCGTTGTTAATTCAACGGGGCGCTTATTATTTGTTACTATACTAAACTGATAGTGACCTGAATTGAAACTTCGCGTTGAGTTCATTAACGCAGAGCCGAAAGTGTTACAACGAGGCGATATAAAAAGATGTCCCAACCAAATACTGCGGCACAATTTGCTGCTTCTGTCGTGTCTGAAACTCCAGAAAAGAAAGGCGGTAAAATTAACCTGCTTGATCTGAATCGCAAGCAAATGCGCCAGTTTTTCATTGACATGGGAGAAAAACCCTTCCGTGCTGATCAAGTGATGAAATGGATATATCACTACTGTTATGACGATTTTGAGCAGATGACAGATATTAACAAAATTCTGCGAGCAAAATTGCAGCAAGTTGCAGAGATCCGCGCACCTGAAGTAGCAGAAGAGCAACGTTCGGCCGATGGTACGATTAAATGGGCGATCACTGTTGGCGATCAGCAGGTTGAAACGGTTTATATCCCGGAAGATGATCGCGCAACCTTGTGTGTCTCTTCTCAGGTAGGTTGTGCACTGGAGTGTAAATTCTGTTCCACTGCTCAGCAAGGGTTTAACCGTAATTTGCGGGTTTCTGAAATTATTGGTCAAGTTTGGCGTGCCGCAAAAATTATTGGTTCACTGAAATCCAGTGGCCGTCGCCCGATTACCAATGTGGTGATGATGGGGATGGGAGAACCGCTGCTTAACCTAAATAACGTGGTGCCTGCGATGGAAATCATGATGGATGATTTTGGTTTCGGTTTGTCAAAGCGCCGTGTGACGTTATCCACATCCGGTGTCGTGCCAGCACTGGATAAACTTGGCGATATGATTGATGTTGCTTTGGCCATTTCCCTGCATGCACCAACAGATGATGTACGGGATGACATCGTTCCTATCAACCGTAAATATAATATCGAGCAGTTTCTTGCCGGTGTGCGCCGCTATTTGACTAAATCTAATGCTAATCAGGGGCGTGTAACCGTGGAATATGTCATGCTGGATCATATTAATGACAGCGTGGAACAGGCACATCAATTAGCTGAATGCTTGAAAGAGACGCCGAGTAAGATCAATCTGATCCCGTGGAACCCATTTCCGGGGGCACCATATGGCCGTAGTTCCAACAGCCGGATTGATCGCTTTGCTAAGGTGCTGATGGAATATGGTTTCACCACGATTGTCCGCAAGACGCGCGGTGATGATATCGATGCTGCATGTGGTCAGCTTGCCGGTGATGTCATTGATCGTACCAAACGTACATTGAAAAAACGTCAGGCCGGTGAACCTATTCAGATAAGATCAGTCTGAATGGGAATGTTGGTATGTCCTGCCATGCAGTAATTGAAATACATAAGTGAAATGATCGTTACAATGGCATATCTTTGGTCGGTGGGGATGGAATGATAAGGAAATCGTTATCGGGAATGATGGTTGTTGCCGTGGTGGCTGTTATGTTGTTGGCAGGATGTGCCAATCAACCAACAAATGGCAATCAACAGCGAAAAGTCGCAGCAGAAACCCGGATTCAACTGGGAATGGCCTATCTGGCTAAAGGTAATTTACCTGCCGCCAGATATCACTTTGATAAGGTTTTACTGGCAAAGCCAGACCATTATCAGGCTCAATTAGGTATGGCGTTGTATGAGCAATATTCTGGTCAACCGGAAGCCGCTCGTCAACGTTACAAAATGGCGATGCAGTACGCGCCAGGAAATGATACGGTATTGTATCATTACAGCGTTTTTCTCTGTGAGCAGGGGCAGTATGAAGAAGTCAAGACTCTGTTTACTGGGAGCTATGCTGACAGGCGTGTTTGTTATCAGTGATTTGCCGCTAGTAAAATAGCAAATCTATTTCGCCGCGCAGGCCATTGTGTAATTTAAAGATTATAGCAAGGTGCCGGCGCGAAGTTTTTCACAACCTGAACAGTACCGCGTCTTCTTGCTAATGAATACTGAAACGACTCCAGAACAAGCTTATTTAACCGCAGGTCAGCTCCTGCGTCAGGCTCGTGAACAACACGGGCTAACCCAGCAGACTGTAGCTGATCGCTTGTGTTTAAAACTTTCTACTATCCGTGATATTGAAGAGGACAATATTCCAGCCACTATGGTACCGACTTTCCTGCGTGGTTATGTTCGCTCTTATGCTAAGTTGGTACAAATTCCAGAAGCAGAAATTCTGGCAATTCTGGATAAGCATACCCCGGCAAAAACAGCGAAAGTTTCACCGATGCAGAGTTTTTCGTTGGGTAAAAAACGTAAAAAACGCGAAAGTTGGTTGATGTGGATTACGTGGTTGATTATTTTAGTCGTAATTAGTTTGACGGGAGCATGGTGGTGGCAAAACCACATAGCCCAACAGAAGGAACTGATTTCGATGGCTGATCATTCCGCGGCTAAAATTGCTCAGAAAAAAGCCAGCTCAGAGGATTTACCCACTGAAAATCACGATCAGGTGACACAGTTACCAACCCGCGAGCAGGCAACAAGTGAGCCATCACCCTCTGTAGCTGTCGCTGAAAATATAGCTGAAAATGCCGTGGCCGCGAATAATACCAGTAGTCATCATCAGGAAGTGGCTCAATCTGTGGCATCAACGCAAAATCAAGCGGTGAAAACACCTGAAACTCAATTAGCTGGTAACGGGCCACAGGCTCAGACTGCTCCGTTGTCAGCTAATCAAGGGACAGCTCAAGTGCCGAGTGTGTCTGAAAATAATTCAACGACAGTCGCTGACAGTAATAAGTTGATGATGAATTTTAAAGCATCTTGTTGGTTGCAAGTTGTTGATGCAAATGGAAAAAAACTATTTAGTGGAACTAAACATAAGGGTGACCATCTGAGTCTCTCTGGCTCATTACCTTATGAGTTAACTATCGGTGCTCCGGCTGTTGTGGATGTACAGTTCCGGGGGCAAGTTGTCGATTTAAGCCGCTTTATTAAAGAGAGTCGTATCGCGCGTCTTAAGGTACCGACAGCACAATAAAAGGCCTGTTGCAGTAGGGCATAGAGTTGTAGTTTTATCAGTAAACACATGGAAGTATGGGAGAAACATCAGTATGCATAATGAATCGCCGATAAAAAGACGCAAATCTACGCGTATTTATGTAGGCAATGTGCCCGTCGGGGATGGTGCGCCCATTGCGGTGCAGTCAATGACAAACACACGTACTACAGATGTGGAAGCGACTGTTAAACAGATTAAATCGCTTGAGCGTGTTGGCGTTGATATTGTCCGTGTATCAATACCAACGATGGACGCAGCCGAAGCATTTAAATTGATTAAGCAGCAAGCTAATGTTCCTTTAGTTGCAGATATTCATTTTGATTACCGTATCGCACTTAAAGTTGCAGAGTATGGTGTCGATTGTCTGCGGATTAACCCTGGTAATATCGGTAATGAAGCGCGTATCCGTGAGGTTGTGGCGGCTGCCCGCGATAAAAATATCCCAATCCGCATTGGTGTAAATGGCGGATCACTGGAAAAGGACATTCAGGAAAAATATGGTGAGCCAACCCCGGAAGCATTGCTGGAATCGGCTATGCGCCATGTGGATATTCTTAACAGGCTTAATTTCGATCAGTTTAAAATCAGTGTAAAAGCGTCGGATGTCTTTCTGGCGGTTGGCGCTTACCGTTTATTGGCCCAAGAGATTGAGCAGCCATTGCATCTTGGTATTACTGAGGCCGGTGGCGCTCGTGCAGGCTCTGTAAAATCTGCCATTGGCTTGGGTATCCTCCTGTCGGAAGGTATCGGTGATACCCTACGTATTTCTTTGGCGGCCGATCCGGTCGAAGAAGTTAAAGTGGGTTTTGACATTCTGAAAGCATTACGTATTCGTTCCCGTGGTATAAATTTTATCGCTTGTCCAACCTGTTCCCGTCAGGAATTTGATGTTATTGGCACAGTGAATGCCTTAGAACAGCGTTTAGAAGATTTACTCACACCGATGGATGTTTCTATTATCGGTTGTGTGGTTAACGGGCCCGGCGAGGCGGAGGTTTCTACTCTGGGTGTCACCGGTGCCAGAACCAAAAGTGGTTTTTATGAAGATGGGATACGGCAGAAAGTGCGTCTCGATAATGCTGATATGATCGATCAGCTTGAGGCTAAGATCCGTGCTAAAGCATCAATGCTCGATGAAAATAAGCGCATTGGCATAAGTCAACTGGACAAATAATGTATCTGATACTGGCTTATCGTGATGATGAGCCAGCGTTGTTTTGTTTGTTAATTGAAGCTCGTCGATATTCGCTTCAATGCAATATCATTTTTGAATCATTAACTAGAGATAAAACGTGGCAAAAAATATCCAAGCTATTCGAGGCATGAATGACTACTTGCCGGCAGATACGGTTATCTGGCAGCGTATCGAAACTATTTTGAAACGAGTACTGGCGGGTTATGGTTATAGTGAGATCCGCACACCGATTGTAGAGCAGACCCCGTTATTTAGACGGGCTATTGGGGAAGTCACTGATGTGGTTGAAAAGGAGATGTATACCTTTGATGATCGCAATGGTGAAAGTGTGACCCTACGCCCTGAAAATACCGCAGGTTGTGTGCGTGCCGGTATTGAACATGGTCTGCTGTACAATCAGGAACAGCGCGTATGGTATTTAGGGCCAATGTTCCGTTATGAGCGTCCACAAAAAGGCCGTTATCGCCAATTTTATCAGTTAGGTGCTGAAGTTTTTGGTCTTCAGGGGCCTGATATTGATGCCGAACTTATTTTATTGACTGCTCGCTGGTGGCGTGAGCTCGGTATTTTTGAGCATGTGACGCTTGAACTGAATTCCATTGGTTCGTTGGCGGCACGCGCTAATTACCGCGAAGCGTTGGTGGCTTTTCTTGAACAGCACCAAGATAAGCTGGATGAAGATTGCAAACGCCGTATGTACAGCAATCCATTACGTGTTCTGGATTCAAAAAATCCAGAGGTTCAGCAACTTCTTAACGATGCACCGGAACTGTGTGATTATCTTGATGCCGAATCAAAGGAACATTTTGATGGCCTGTGTGCACTTCTTGATGGGGCAGGTATCAAATATCGGATTAATCAGCGTTTGGTTCGTGGTCTGGATTATTATAACCGCACAGTATTTGAATGGGTGACAACGGCACTCGGGGCTCAAGGGACGGTCTGTGCCGGTGGTCGGTACGATGGGTTGGTTGAGCAACTGGGGGGTCGACCAACGCCTGCTGTGGGTTTTGCCATGGGGATGGAGCGTCTGATTTTGCTGGTGCAAGAAATTAATCCAGCATTTGTTGCGGAGCGGACAGTTGCAGATGTTTATCTCGCTTCTTTTGGTGAAGGTAGTCAGCAAGCGGCATTGATTTTGGCTGAACAAGTACGTGATACGTTGCCCCAATTGCGTTTAATGATGAACCACGGCGGAGGGAACTTTAAGAAGCAACTGGGGCGTGCGGATAAACAAGGCGCCAAAATTGCATTGATTCTCGGTGAGGATGAAGTTCGTTCTGGTCAAGTAGCCATTAAAGATTTACGTACAGGTGAGCAACAAACGTTGCCGCAAAGCGAAATTGCAGCTCGTTTGGTTGAACTGTTAAGTTAAGGAGAGACTCTGTGGAAGTCTATACCAATGAAAACGAACAAGTAGACGTGATTCGTCGCTTTTTTGCCAATAATGGTAAAGCCTTGGTTTTAGGGCTGGTGTTGGGGGCCGGGGCGCTGATTGGCTGGCGTTACTGGCAATCTCATCAGACAAATCAGTTGCAGGAAAGTGCAGAAGCTTTTGAACGAGTAGATCGAGGATTAATTACCAGTACAAAAGAGAGTCATACTGCTGCCGAAAAATTTGCCAGTGAAACCAATAACAGTTATGGCGTGATGGCGCATATGCATTTGGCTCAACTTGCTGTTGAAAAGAATGAATTAACTAAAGCAGATCAGTTTTTATCTGCGGCTACCGGCCAGGTAAAAAATGAGGATTTGCAGGCTCTGGTGAATATTCGCCTAGCCAGGGTTCAATTGGCGGAAGATAAAGCGGATGCTGCGCTGAAAACATTGGAACAGGTCAAAGGTTCCGGTTGGGTTGGCGTTGCAGAGGATATTCGCGGTGATGCACTGGTGAAAAAAGGTGATATTGCTGGTGCCCGCGCAGCGTATACCAAAGGTTTGAGCTCAAATTCACCACAGGCGATCAAATCGATGTTAAATCTTAAATTGAATAACTTATCCAGCTAAGGGGAATTCTTTCAATGCAACTGCGTAAAACACTCTTGGTTGGTTTGGTGGCTTCCGTTCTGCTAGCCGGTTGTTCAACGGAGCAAGATACAGTAACGATGTCACCATTGCCACAGGTCGAAAATCAATTTAATCCAAGCGAAGTTTGGGATAAATCTGTCGGTGATGGTGTAGGCCGTTATTATTCTCACTTGACGCCAACCTGGCAGGGCTCCGCTGTTTATGTTGCTGATCGTCATGGCATCGTTAAGGCGTTGGACATTGATAGTGGTAAAGAGATATGGTCGGTGAATCTGGCGGAAAAAGCGGGTTTCCTCTCTTCTCGTATACCTGCATTGCTCTCTGGTGGTCTGACCGTTGCTGGGGATCATCTATATGTAGGTACTGAACGTGCCAAAGTTATTGCATTGAATACCAAAGACGGCCAAGTTGCCTGGCAATCCGACGTTGCCGGTGAAGCATTGTCGCGTCCTGTGGTGAGTGATGGTCTGGTGCTGATTCATACCAGTAATGGGATGTTGCAGGCATTAAACGAGTCAGATGGTAAAGTGCAGTGGTCCGTTAATTTGGATACACCATCATTATCATTGCGTG
Source organism: Photorhabdus laumondii subsp. laumondii (assembly GCF_003343245.1). Lineage (NCBI taxonomy): Bacteria > Pseudomonadati > Pseudomonadota > Gammaproteobacteria > Enterobacterales > Morganellaceae > Photorhabdus > Photorhabdus laumondii. Next base: position 1,658,942 of record NZ_CP024901.1, read on the forward strand.
GTGAATCGGCACCTGCCGCGGCTTACGGTGCTGCCATCGTGGGTGGGGATAATGGTCGTGTCAACGCCGTCTTGATTTCTCAAGGGCAGTTGATTTGGCAACAACGTATTTCTCAGGTAACCAGTTCTACAGAAATCGGTCGTCTTAATGATGTTGATACGACACCGGTTATTTCTGATGGCGTGATATATGCAATAGCTTATAACGGTAATCTGGTGGCGCTTGATATGCGTTCAGGTCAGATCCTCTGGAAGCGCGATTTGGGTTCAGTGAACGAGATGGTTGTTTATGGTGATAATATCTATATTGTTGACCAAAACGATCGTGTTATGGGTCTGCGTCAAAGTGATGGTGTCACTTTGTGGACTCAGACAAAATTGCAACACCGTAATTTAACCGCGCCTGAAATGTATAATGGCTATCTGGTTGTCGGTGACAGTGAAGGTTATCTGCACTGGCTGAATATGGATGACGGTAAGTTTGTTGCCCAACATAAAGTTGATAGCTCCGGTTTAATGAGTCGTCCGGTTGTTGCCAGTGATAAATTGATGGTACAGGCGAAAGACGGTACGGTTTATCTGTTTACGCGTTGAGTTTTGCTTACTGCCTGTTTACCGGAAATAAAGTAAAGCGTTATACCCTATGGATTTCAAGATGCATCGCGACGGCAAGGGAGCGAATCCCCGGGAGCATAGCGAACTATGTGACCGGGGTGAGGGAGTGCAGCCAACAAAGAGGCAACTTGAAAGATAACGGGTATAGTTATAGTCCTACGGCTCCTGGAGAGAACAGGAGCCGTTTCGTCTTTTTAGTGCTCTGTTGTGATTAACACTAGATGAACAGCGGAATACTAATTTCAAATTAAGTCATGAGGCATCAACAAATGATACCTGTCGTCGCTCTGGTAGGGCGCCCAAATGTGGGTAAGTCCACATTATTTAACCGTTTAACCCGTACAAGAGATGCGCTGGTAGCGGATTTTCCAGGTCTGACTCGCGACCGTAAATATGGTCGAGCTGAGGTTGAAGGGCAGGAGTTTATCATCATTGATACCGGTGGTATCGATGGCACTGAAGATGGTGTGGAAACCCATATGGCAGCTCAATCTTTGTTGGCGATTGAAGAGGCCGATATTGTTCTGTTTATGGTAGATGCTCGTGCCGGGCTCATGCCAGCAGACCACGCGATAGCAAAACATCTACGTGGTCGTGAAAAAGCTACTTTTTTGGTCGCGAATAAAACTGACGGTGTTGATATTGATACCGCTATTGCTGAATTTTATTCCCTTGGATTGGGGGATATCTATTCTATCGCGGCTTCTCATGGTCGTGGTGTCACTCAACTTATCGAACGAGTACTGTTGCCTTTTTCCGGCAAAGGTGAAGAAGAAGTGGTTGAGTTGACTGAGGAAGAGGCCAACGCAGCTTATTGGGCAGAGCAGGAACAGAATGAAATTGAGATGGTAGAAGAGGAGGAGGATTTTGATCCATCAACTCTGCCATTGAAACTAGCCATTGTCGGTAAGCCAAATGTGGGCAAGTCTACGTTGACTAACCGTATCTTGGGTGAAGAAAGGGTTGTGGTTTACGATATGCCAGGCACTACCCGTGACAGTATTTATATTCCAATGGAGCGGGATGGCCGTGAATATATCCTTATTGATACCGCGGGGGTACGTAAGCGGGGTAAGATCACTGAAACAGTTGAAAAATTTTCAGTCATCAAAACCCTTCAAGCGATTGAAGATGCTAACGTTGTATTGCTGGTGATCGATGCGCGAGAAGGCATTTCCGATCAAGATTTGTCATTATTGGGTTTTATTCTTAATAGCGGGCGCTCATTGGTTATTGCGGTCAATAAATGGGATGGTATGTCACAGGAAGATAAAGAGCGTGTGAAAGAGATGCTGGATTATCGTCTTGGTTTTGTTGACTTTGCCAGAGTACATTTTATCTCTGCTCTACATGGTAGTGGGGTGGGAAATCTGTTTGACTCGATTCTTGAGGCTTATGATTGCGCCACTCGTCGTGTCAATACTTCACTGCTAACTCGTATCATGCATATGGCCGAAGAAGATCATCAACCGCCGATGATCCGTGGTCGCAGGGTGAAAATGAAATATGCTCATGCTGGTGGTTATAATCCGCCAATTGTTGTGATCCACGGTAATCAGGTAACCGATTTGCCTGATTCTTATAAGCGTTATCTGATGAACTATTTCCGCCGATCCCTAAAAGTGATGGGGACGCCCATTCGGATTCAATTTAAAGAAGGGGCGAATCCCTATGCTGACAAACGTAATACGTTGACACCAAATCAAATGCGTAAACGTAAACGTCTGATGGCGCATCTGAAAAAGCGTTAATGCTAATAGGAAAAGGGGTGGTGATTAACCACCCTTTTTGTCGGTGTTCCATATCTGAGTAATGATTTCCGGTGCATCTGACTCAGGAAGGGTGAAGTGGTATTCTTCATTTCCATTGACGATACTGAGCAGATAATAATCTTTATCAGGATATGGTGCTGATGGCATAGAATCGGAAAAGTCTTGCTCTATGGCTTGAAGAAATAACTGTTGTTGGTGTGAAGATAATGATTCTAAATTCACTGTCTTATCTTGGTTAAGGCCAGGTGTAGCGGCAAATCCTCCTTGTAGGGAAATTGTGATTTTACTATCAGTTGTGAGTTTGAGCGTTTTATTATTCATGATATACCAATTTTTTACGGTTATTTTTCAGGTCTCTTTAGTATAGCGTGAAATTCGGCGTTAACAATTTTAGCATCTTCTATGAGATATATTTTTTTACTAGTCAGGTATTACAAATAATAAAATATCGCTGGCGTTACACCAGCGATATGGTTATAGATTACTCTTCAGTTTTATCTTTATTTTTGTCCTTATCGTCTTTATCTTCCTTCACTTTAACGCCCACTTCTGTCCAGCTATCAATCGTTGCTTTTTCAACATCTTCATCAAATAACTCACGAGCATGTTTAATTGTTAATTTAGCGAAGGATACGAAGTTAGTATCACGTGCAAGATCTTTATCCAACAAGGTGTTGTACCATATTTTTCCTGCTCTTTCCCAGGCATATCCACCTAATTTTATCGCCAGATTATAGAAGGCTTTATTAGGAATACCCGAATTAATATGAACTCCACCATTGTCTCTATAAATCGGCAAGTCTTTATAATCATCCATATGACCAGGCTGTGGATCTTTACCGAGCTCCTTATCATCATATGCACTGCCTGGGTTTTTCATTGAACGAATCCCTACGCCTTTAACGTCTTTGCCCAGTAATTCACTACCTATAATCCAATCAGCTTCTTCAGCTTTTTGTTTCAGATAATGTTGTTTTACTAATGTACCAAAAACATCCGCTATTGATTCATTCAACGCGCCAGACTGGAAGAAATAGACCAAATCTGCGGTTTTTTCAATAACACCATGTGATAATTCATGGCCGATCACATCGACAGAGGTTGTGAAATCATTAAAGGTTTTGCCATCTCCGTCGCCAAATACCATTTGTCCGTTGCCCCAGAATGCATTCATATATTCTTCGCCATAATGCACGGTGGCAATCAATTTCATTCCTTTATCATCTAATGAATTGCGGTTGAAAACTTCTTTATAGAAATTGTAAGTTGCTTCTAAATATCTATATGCGTTATCAACTGATTTATCTCCGTTATCTGGGTCTCCTTCATCTCGTACTAATTTTCCTGGCAACTTGCGTTTATTTTCTGCATCGTGAATAGAACGATGTATAGTTGTTTTGGTAACTTTATCATCATCGTCGGAATCATCGGATGATTCGTTAATAACAGTGTCCAACATTAAACTCTTAGTATGATTTAATGTCATTAATACTTTCTTCTTTTTATTGTCATTATTATAAATATTTTGAAGAATGTACGGCGGTATTAAGCCTCTGTAGTTATTGTTTTGTATTTGCATAAAATATCTCCTGGAATAAATTTTTAGTTTTAATTAGAGGTACTCTTTAAGTACGGATTCATATTAAACATGTTTCCAGCAGATAGTCATCAGGGCCAACCTGCTTCTTTTATGTTAAGGGTTTGTTAACAAGTTGTTAAGTTTTTTTATGTGAGGGATTCTTGCATTGGCTGTAATAAAAATATAAATAGTTAGGAATAGTTTTTTATAATATTCCTAACATGATGGAAAATCATATCCAGTTTTTTGCGGGTAGAAAGTCGGTATATAAAGCGGCTTCCGCAGATTCGGGTTCAGGGTGATAATCATGTTCCCAGCGAGCTAATGGTGGCATGGACATTAAGATAGATTCTGTTCGTCCCCCACTTTGTAATCCAAATAAAGTTCCTCTGTCCCAAACGAGGTTAAATTCTACATAGCGACCACGGCGATATAATTGAAATTGCCGTTCACGTTCACCCCATAATATCTCCTTTCTTTTTTCCACAATAGGTAGATAGGCAGAAAGGAACCCTTTACCTATATCTTGAGTAAAATTAAAACAATGTTCAAAGTCAGGTGTATTTAAGTCGTCATAGAATAAGCCACCAATTCCGCGGGCTTCGTTACGATGTTTAATATAGAAATAATTATCACACCATTCTTTATATTTTGGGTAAACATCTTCTCCATAGGGTCGACATATATTTCTGGCAGTGGTGTGCCAATGAATAGCATCTTCCTTAAAACCATAATAAGGTGTTAAATCAAAACCCCCACCGAACCACCATACTGGCGCTTCACCTTCTTTTTCTGCAATAAAGAACCTAACATTAGCATGGCTGGTCGGTATATAGGGATTCAAAGGATGAATAACGAGGGAGACGCCCATCGCCTGATAATGACGACCAACCAGTTCAGGGCGGTGAGCTGTTGCTGATAAAGGAAGCATATCTCCTGATACATGAGAAAAATTAGCGCCTGCTTGTTCAAATATCGTGCCTTCTTTCATAATTCGACTACGGCCTCCGCCACCTTCTTCTCGTTGCCAGCACTGCTCAGTAAATTTCTCTTTACCATCTATTTGTTCCAGTTGTTGGCAAATTTCATCCTGTAATGAAAGGAAAAAAGATTTAATCTGATTAATGTTTGGTGTATTCATGGTTCTTTTCCCATTATGGTGTGGTGAGCGCTATATTATAGCTATTAGTGGAAGAGAACGCATTTTCGTATTGATTCCGGTGTTAAAGCGGAGATAATGAGAAAATAGTTATTTCAATAAAAACAGGTTGGTTAGGGATGGAAATTCGGGTATTTCGACAAGATGATTTTGAAGAAGTGATCACCTTATGGGAACGCTGCGATTTACTTAATCCTGGTGTTGACCCTGAAGTGGATATCGAGCGTAAATTGACGCATGATCCTGACCTGTTTTTAGTTGCGGAAGTGGTTGGTGAAGTGGTTGGGACGATTATGGGTGGTTATGATGGTCATCGTGGTTCAGCTTATTATTTAGGAGTTCATCCTGAATTTCGCGGTAGGGGAATTGCGAATGCATTAATTGCCCGGTTGGAGAAGAAATTGATTGCTCGTGGTTGCCCAAAAATAGTTCTTATTGTTCCTGAAGATAATGATGCCACTATCTATATGTGTGAAAAACTGGAATATGAAGATCGTCATCAAGAGAGCGTTATTTTCAGTAAGCGTTTGATTGTTGATCAGGAATATTGAGTTTCTACCCTATGGATTTCAAGATGGCTCGCGACGGCAAGGGAGTGAAGCCAACAAAGAGGCAACTTGAAAGATGACGGGTATAGATATGGCTGAGTGAAAGAATTCCACTCAGCCGCAAGCATTAGTTCAATTTGGTGACTTTTTTCACATCAACAGTCATACCATTCCACTCTTTATCGACTTCACCTTCAAGGCGGACTCTATCTTGAGGCGTTATCGTTTGACCATTCCAGTATTTATGATCAACTTCAACTTCAACAATTCCGGCATTATCGCGGAATATGAAGTGATCACTGTGGATACGGGATTCAATATGCCCTTCCAGCACGACCCAACTGTCGTCTCTCATATTTTTAACTTGTTGGGTGGTGGAAACTCTCGCATTTTGATCGATAAAACCACCTTGTGGTACTGCTTGGACCGGAGGCTGTGTTGAATCGGGACCAGAAAAACCACCAAATTGCGTTTGTGAGGCTTGAGCCATTGACGGCATACTGAACAAAGTAATCAAAGCAGTGGTTATAAATATTTTTTTCATCATATTGACCTTATCAATAGTAATGACTTTTATGGGGGGGTAATGATACCGCTAAGTTGTATTTTATCAATAAAATATTAATCTAAAGTAATTAATTTAAATATTCTCTGAAACTAACAATCAGATGTGATGTCTCAGTGCCTATCTCTGTATTGAGTCATAAGGGAACCCGTTATGCAGAAGTATACTTTAACTAACATGTTGTCAGGATTGCGTTTTTTCATAATAAGTGGTGCATTGTTGCTGGCCGGTTGTACGGGGTCATCGGGTTTTTCATGGTCGGATTTGTCTCCTATTAGCTGGTTTGGTAGCCCCTTAAAAATCTCAGATCAGGGGGTGGGGGAAATAAATGCTCTGACAGCAATGAATGAAGAGGCAATAGAAAAGGGGTTGGATGGAAAGTACCACTTACGCAGTGGTATGGAAACAAAAAATGGCCAATTGGTGACAGTATTTCAAGCAATGGATAGTGATCAATTGAAGATAGCGTTATTTGGTCAGGCTGATGGAAAAGTCAATCGCATTGAAGTGTTGGATGAAGATATTAAAACCGTCTGGGGAACAAAGGTCGGCATGCCATTTTCGGCACTTTATAGCAAAGCATTTGATGTTTGCCGAAATGCGGTGAGTGAATCAGAGAAGAGCGCGATTGTCTGCGTATCCCCACAGAGCAAACATGTCAGTTATCTGTTTACAGGTAATTGGAATGGCCCTGAAGGCTTGATTCCTTCTGATGATGTACTGAAAAACTGGAAAGTGGAACGTATCATTTGGAAGCGATAAAAATATCTGATTAAAAACATAAACTGAGTGGGTTTGGTGAATTTGATGTTCCTCTTGCGGAGCCGTAACAGGCCCGCATTTCTCATTTAAAAACCTTATTATACCCAATAGATTTCAAGATGCATCGCGACGGCAAGGGAGCGAATCCCCGGGAGCATAGATAACGATGTGACCGGGGTGAGTGAGTGCAGCCAACAAAGAGGCAACTTGAAAGATGACGGATATATTCCTGTCATCTTATTGCGTTTCATACTTTCTAAGTGCAATTTGGTATATTAAACGGCGATAGTTATCTACCCTGTTATAAATAAACTGGATACATTAGTCACTGGCGCGTTATTTGATGAAATAACGGATAAGGTGGAAAATGAAAAAGTATTCAATAAAAAATACGATACTAAACGGACTGGTAGTAGTAACTTTATTAGGCAGCAGTCATGCCTTTGCTGTAGAGCTATTAAACAGCTCTTATGATGTTGCGCGTGAGTTATTTTCTGCATTGAATCCTGAATTTGAAAAACAGTGGAATGAGCAGTATCCACAAGATAAGTTGATAATCAAACAATCCCACGCTGGCTCCTCCAAACAAGCACTGGCAATTCTTCAAGGATTGCGGGCTGATGTGGTGACTTACAATCAGGTAACGGATGTGCAAATTTTGCATGATCGTGGCAATCTGATCTCGGCTGATTGGCAGAACCGCCTGCCAAATAGCAGTTCACCTTACTATTCCACGATGGCGTTTCTCGTGCGTAAAGGTAACCCCAAAAATATTCGTAATTGGGATGATTTAGTGCGTCAGGATGTCAAATTAGTCTTGCCAAACCCTAAAACCTCCGGTAATGGCCGTTATGCTTATTTGGCCGCTTGGGGGGTTATTCAACAGGAAAATGGTGGAGATCAGGGTAAAACTCGCGAATGGATGCAACGTTTCCTGAAAAATGTTGCTGTGTTTGATACTGGTGGTCGCGGGGCAACAACGTCATTTATTGAGCGTGGTTTGGGCGATGTACTGATCAGTTTCGAATCTGAAGTGAACAACATTCGCAAGCAGTATGGTGAGGATAAATATGAAGTGCTCGTTCCACCGGTAGGTATTCTGGCGGAATTCCCTGTGGCTTGGATTGATAAGCATATTGCGAAAAACGGTACAGAGAAAGCGGCTAAAGCTTATCTGAATTATCTTTATAGCCCACAAGCACAGCAGATCATTACCAGTTTTAATTATCGTGTCAGTAATAAAAACGTGATGAATCAACAGAGAGCCCGTTTTCCAGCAACTAAGCTGTTTCGATTGGAAGATCAATTTGGTAGTTGGCCACAAGTGATGAAAACTCACTTTAATACTGGCGGTATACTGGACCAATTGCTGGCCGAGGGGCATAAGTAATGTTTTCGAGATCCAGTAAGCGAGTATTGCCTGGTTTTGGGTTGAGTTTAGGCAGTAGTTTGTTCTATACCTGTTTGATTTTATTGTTACCCCTGAGTGCATTAGTTGTGCAGCTTTCCAGTATGACTTGGGAACAGTATTGGCAGGTGATTGCTAATCCCCAAGTTGTAGCAGCTTATAAAGTGACATTGCTAGCAGCAGCGGTTGCCAGCTTGTTTAATGCGGTGTTTGGTATGTTGATGGCATGGGTTTTAACCCGCTATCGTTTCCCAGGCCGTAGCTTATTGGATGGTTTGATGGATCTCCCTTTTGCGTTACCTACTGCGGTAGCGGGATTGACATTGGCAACGCTATTCTCTGTGAGTGGTTGGTATGGCTCTTTGCTTGGGCACTTTGATGTGAAAGTAGTAAATACTTGGTTGGGTATTGCGGTAGCGATGGCGTTTACAAGTCTGCCATTTGTAGTGCGAACGATTCAGCCGGTACTTGAAGAGCTAGGGCCAGAATATGAAGAAGCAGCTCAAACATTAGGCGCTAATCGTTGGCAAACTTTCTGGCGGGTTGTATTGCCAGAATTATCTCCGGCTTTAATTGCCGGCACCGCACTCTCTTTTACCCGCAGCCTGGGGGAGTTTGGTGCAGTGATCTTTATTGCCGGTAACATTGCATGGCAGACAGAAGTGGTATCGCTGATGATTTTTATCCGCTTACAGGAGTTTGATTACCCCGCAGCCAGTGCTATCGCATCAGTTATATTGGCAATATCCCTGATATTACTATTTAGCATTAATACTCTGCAAAGCCGCTTTGGTAGGCGGATTGGAGGGCATTAATGGTTGAATTATCTGAATCTTATGTAGCGCAACGACCACCTGTAAATTGGGCGAAATGGACGTTGATCATAACAGGCGTATTGTTTTCAATCTTACTGTTAGTGATCCCGATTGTCTGGATATTTATGACTGCCTTTTCTAAAGGCGTTGAGATAGTCACTGAGAATCTTTTAGATCCTGATATGTTGCATGCCATCTGGTTAACGATACTGATCGCGTTAATTACCGTCCCGGTAAACCTAATTTTTGGCGTCATGATTGCTTGGCTGGTAACGCGCTTTCAGTTTCCAGGGCGGCAATGTTTATTGACATTAATCGACATTCCGTTTGCTGTTTCGCCGGTCGTAGCTGGTTTGATCTACCTATTGTTTTATGGTTCGAATGGCTGGGCCGGAAGTTTGCTGGAACCCTATGATATCCAATTGATGTTTTCTTGGCCGGGGATGGCCTTAGTAACGATATTTGTGACTTGTCCTTTCGTTGTTCGAGAGCTGGTGCCGATGATGCTTAGTCAGGGGAGTCAGGAGGATGAAGCTGCAATTTTATTGGGGGCATCTGGTTGGAAAATGTTTTGGCGGGTGACATTACCTAATATCCGTTGGGCGTTGTTATATGGCGTGGTTTTGACCAATGCCCGGGCAATTGGTGAATTTGGTGCTGTCTCAGTGGTATCCGGTGCTATTCGTGGTGAAACTTACACATTGCCGTTGCAGGTTGAATTACTGCATCAAGATTACAACACCGTAGGGGCATTTACTGCGGCGGCATTGTTAGCATTGATGGCAATTATCACTTTGATTGTTAAAAGTGCTTTGCAGTGGCGGTTAAGTCGCCAACATGGTTAAGGTAGGAGCAGAATATGAGTATTGAAATTAACAATATTAGTAAATATTTTGGTCGGACTCAGGTTCTGAGCGATATCACTCTGAATGTTTTTTCTGGAGAAATGGTTGCTCTGCTTGGTCCGTCAGGCTCCGGTAAAACAACCTTGTTGAGGATTATTGCTGGTCTGGAACAACAAACCGCGGGGAAGTTGAGTTTCCATGGGCAAGATGTTAGCCGTATGCATGCTAAAGATCGGCAAGTTGGATTCGTATTTCAGCATTATGCACTGTTTCGGCATATGACCGTGTTTGATAATGTTGCTTTTGGATTGACAGTACTGCCACGACGTAGGCGTCCGAATATGGCGGCTATCCGCCGTAAGGTGATGGAGTTGCTGGAAATGGTGCAATTGACGCATTTTGCTGAACGTTATCCATCGCAACTTTCTGGTGGACAAAAACAGCGGGTGGCGTTGGCAAGAGCATTGGCTGTTGAACCACAAATTCTATTACTCGATGAGCCATTTGGTGCACTGGATGCTCAGGTAAGAATGGAGTTACGCCGTTGGCTACGCCAGCTCCATGAAGAGCTTAAATTTACCAGCGTCTTTGTCACTCACGATCAGGAAGAAGCGATGGAAGTGGCTGACCGGGTTGTTGTTATGAGACAAGGGAATATTGAACAGGTAGGTACGCCACAAGAGGTATGGCGTTATCCGGCAAGCCGTTTTGTGATGGAGTTCTTGGGTGAGGTCAATCATTTTAGTGGAGAAATTAAAGGCTCTCAGTTGTTGATTGGCGGACAGCACTTGCCTCTCAATGTGACGCCAATCCATCAGGGGAATGTTGATGTATTCTTGCGTCCGTGGGATATCATGATGAACTCGCAACCGACACTTTCCAGTCCATTGCCGGTACAGGTGACCGAGGTCAGTCCTAGAGGGCATTTCTGGCAGCTTTCGGTTCAGCCCCTAGGCTGGCATCATGAATCGGTTGCTGTTGTTTGGTTTGATGAAACTTCAGTACCCACAAGAGGAAATCGTTATTTTATTGGTGGCACTGAGGCGCGTTTATATGCGGGTGATAAACAATTGCAAACACTAAGTTTAGCCCAAACGGCCTGATAATTATTTAGATTTGGTTGGTACCATTTTGCTCATCTCCTTACCGTCAGGGATGGGCATTTTTTATTTAAAGTCTTGCGATATATTCCTGAATATGGTTATTTCGCTTTTCTATTAAATAAAATTTGGGTAATAGCTGTGGCAAGCTTGGAACATTTTATAGGTAACACCCCGCTGGTAAAATTACAACGAATCACCGATAAGCTAGGGGGGGAAATATGGGTGAAGCTTGAAGGTAATAATCCGGCAGGCTCGATAAAGGACAGAACAGCGCTATCAATGATTCAGCAAGCTGAATTGCGCGGTGAAATTTCTCCCGGTGACGTATTAATTGAAGCCACTAGCGGAAATACGGGTATTGCGTTAGCAATGATTGCCGCAGTGAAAGGTTATCACCTTAAATTACTGATGCCTGATAATATGAGCCTTGAGCGTCAGGCTTCTATGCGAGCTTATGGTGCAGAACTGATTTTAGTGAGTAGAGCAATGGGCATGGAAGGTGCACGTGATTTAGCTCAGCAAATGGAGCGTAATGGTGAAGGTAAAGTTCTTGATCAATTCAATAACCCAGATAATCCTTTAGCGCATTTTACGACGACAGGGCCGGAAATTTGGCAGCAGACGCAAGGGCGTATTACACATTTTGTTTCCAGTATGGGAACGACGGGAACCATTACCGGTGTTAGCCGCTATTTAAAAAGCCAGTCTAATCGTGTACAGATTATTGGCTTACAACCGGCGGAGAATAGCCATATTCCCGGTATTCGCCGTTGGTCGCCGGCTTATTTGCCTGGCATTTTCCGCAAGGAGCTAGTTGATCAAGTGCTGGATATCACTCAGAAAGAAGCTGAAGATACCATGCGTTTATTAGCTCAGAAAGAAGGGATTTTCTGTGGAGTTAGTTCCGGCGGTGCTGTTGCTGGAGCATTAAGTATTGCAGCACAAAATCCAGGTTCTGTTATTGTTACCATTATTTGCGATCGTGGTGATAGATATCTTTCTACCGGAGTATTTAATTAATCAGGTTATATATTTATACCCTATGGATTTCAAGACTGCATCGCGACGGCAAGGGAGTGAATCCCCGGAAGCATAGGCAACTATGTGACCGGGGTGAGTGAGTGCAGCCAACAAAGAGGCAACTTGAAGGATAACGGGTATAAATAGAAAACGATATTAATTGAATATAAGGGATAAAAAAACAGCCGTGATTGTCGGCCGTTTTTTAATATGAAAATGGAATTGTAACAGTTAAAATGTTGCTACTTTTTAATACGCATAATGGGTGTTTCACCAACAGTGACAGAACCACTCAACTTGGATAACTCTTTAATTTCATCCATGTTGGAAATAACAACAGGTGTCAGGGTCGATTTTGCTCTCTCTTCAAGGAATTTAAGATCGAATTCCAAAACTAAATCACCTTTTTGTACACGCTGACCTTCTTCAGCAATACGTTTAAAGCCTTCACCTTTAAGCTCAACCGTATCAATACCAAAATGGACAAATAGCTCAATACCGCTGTCCGATTCGATAGAAAATGCATGGTTGGTTTCAAATATTTTGCCGATGGTTCCATCAACTGGTGCAACTATCTTGTTGCCGGCAGGTTTTATAGCGATACCGTCGCCGACAATTTTCTCGGCGAAGACAACATCTGGAACATCTTCAATATTGACAATCTCACCAGATAAAGGTGCGATAATTTCAATAGTGCCGCTGTTTTTTTTATCATCTGAAACTAGAGATTTCAGTTTATCAAACAGACCCATGAATCTTCTCCTAATTGTTTATACTGGACCGCGTTTTAACCGATATTGTTAGCAAAGTGTTTTTTCTTTGATGAAGGTATCAACCAATGCTATCAACCCCTTAGCGGTAGACTGAGAAAGGGCTTGCTCAGCTAGCGCTTTTGCATCTTCGTAACGCGTATTACGAATGATTTTCTTGATGCGGGGAATAGAAATCGCACTCATACTAAACTCATCCAGCCCCATGCCTAATAGCAACAAGGTAGCACGTTCATCACCTGCAAGCTCGCCACACATCCCCGTCCATTTACCTTCAGCGTGTGAAGCATCGATGGTTTGCTTAATCAGGCTCAATACTGCTGGTAGCATCGGGTTATAAAGATGAGAAATCAACTCGTTACCGCGGTCTACAGCTAGAGTATACTGAGTTAGATCGTTTGTCCCAATACTGAAAAAGTCAACTTCTTTTGCCAGGTGATGAGCAATAACTGCTGAAGCTGGTGTTTCTATCATCACTCCCACTTCGATTGCTTCATCGAATTTTTTACCTTCTTCGCGAAGCTGGCCTTTCAGCAATTCAAGTTCTACTTTCAGCTCTTGTACTTCTTCTACAGAAATAATCATTGGAAACATAATACGTAATTTACCGAAAGCAGATGCACGTAAGATAGCACGTAACTGAGAATGTAAGATCTCTTTTCGATCAAGGCAAATACGAATTGCACGCCAACCAAGGAATGGATTCTCTTCTTTCGGTAGATTCATATAGGGCAGATTTTTATCACCACCGATATCCATCGTACGTATAATAACCGCTTGGCTGCCTATTGCTTCGGCCACGGCTTTATAAGCTTGGAATTGTTCTTCTTCTGTTGGCAGTGCATCACGATCCATAAACAGAAATTCTGTACGGTATAAACCGACACCTTCGGCACCATTACGTTCAGCGCCGATCACATCACGGACGGTACCGATATTGGCACAGACTTCAACTTGATGACCATCAAGAGTCATTGCCGGGAGATCTTTCAACTTTGCAAGTTCAGCTTTTTCTGACAGATATTCGTTTTTGGTCTTTTTAAGCTGTTCAATTTCTGCATCAGACGGGTTGATGTAAATATGGTTATTTACTGCGTCCAGAATTAGGTAATCACCATTCTGGATTGTCGTCGTCGCTTGAGTGGTACCCACGATCGCTGGCAGTTCAAGAGAGCGGGCCATGATTGACGTGTGGGAAGTTCGGCCACCTAAATCGGTAATAAAGCCGAGTACTTTTTCCAGATTGAGTTGTGCGGTTTCAGATGGAGTCAAATCGTTGGCAACCAGAATGACTTCTTCTGAAATGGAGCCAAGATCAACAATGGGTATACCGAGAATGTTTTTCAGCAAGCGTTTCCCGATATCACGCACGTCTGTGGCACGTTCTTTCAGGTATTCATCATCTAATTCTTCAAGGGCTTGGGCCTGGGTTTCAATAACAGAATAAACCGCGGCATCTGAGGTTTTTAAATCGTTTTTGATTAACGCAATAATTTCTTGCTCAAGTTCTTCATCTTCCAATAGCATGATATGCCCTTCGAAGATTTCAGCTTTTTCTTCTCCGAGGTTTTTTGCTGCTATGTTCTTGATGATTTCTAGCTGAGATGAGGCTTTTTCACGACCTTGCTTGAAATAGGAAATTTCTTGTTCGATTTGCTCTTGGCTAATTTTTTTCTGATTGATAATGATTGAGTCTTCTTTCAGTAATAGTGCTTTACCGAAAGCAATGCCTGGTGATACTAATATGCCTGAAATCATGATGTTACCTAACTACTAATAATTATTCTTTAAAGAGCCAGCCCACAGATGGTCTGCTGTTTTAGGGCATGCATTTAAACTGATATCCCCAGATAAAAGTTTATCCGGGGATGAGGAACGGCTAAGTGAATACCTGTCTATTCACAATCTCTAAATCTTGACTGGCTTTACGGTTAATGGAAAGTTATTCCAGTTCTGCCATCAACTTAACCAGATGCTCGATTGCTTTTTGCTCATCTTCACCTTCAGCAGAAATGGTCACTACAGTGCCTTGAGTGAGTCCCAAAGTTTGTAGCTTAAATAGGCTTTTGGCACTGGCAGTTTTACCACCGGAAGTCAGAGTAATGTCGGAGGCGAAACTTTTGGCTTCTTTAACAAACTGTGCAGCGGGACGGGTGTGTAGGCCATTTGGTGCAGTAATAGTGACTTCTTGCTGGAACATAACGTTTCCTCAATAACTTAGATTTTTGCTATGTAAGTTAAGAACTTGTCATGGACAAATTTTAACTTGAGTGTTTATTCACTGCCTATCCCATTTAAGACGATTTTATTTACCTAAAGAGCGAACTGAGTAATGTTCTGGCAAAAGCGATAAATAGCTCTTGAACGTTCTTTAGTACGGCCCGTAAGTTCCGGGTCATGTGTGCTGTCTGTATTCACTTTTACTGGTTAAGAATGAACAGCACTAACGACGTCTACTGAGATAGGCTCTCAGGTTGATAATGTAATAAAAATTTTTATTCATTATCAGAAAAATTGTTCTTTCCGATGCTTCTGATTGATAGTTTGAAGTAAAGATAGATCGCGGAACTACTTAACTGAAACTACTACTTCTGCTAATTAATTTCGAGCATCGAAATAATTATTATTGGTTAAATACTAGACCCATTGTAAGAAATCATCTGGCAAAGTGTAAAAGTTTGATCTACCACACAGAAAAAGCACCATTCAGGTGCTTTTTTATCAATAAATCTAAGTAACTTACTTAAAAACTTTTATTCATCAGACAAGTCAGCAAACAGTACACTGCTTAGATAACGTTCACCTGATGAAGCCAGAATGACGACGATATTTTTATCTTTATATTCTGGTTCCTGAGAAAGTTTCACCGCTGCTGCAACGGCGGCTCCAGAGGAGATACCTGCCAGAATGCCCTCTTTTACCATGATTTCACGTGCGGTTTTGATAGCTTCCTCACTGCTGATTTTGAAAACGCGATCAACCAGTGTCAAATCAAGGTTATCTGGAATGAAACCTGCACCAATACCTTGAATCTTATGGGGACCCGGTTTCACTTCTTCACCGGCCAGAGTCTGGCTGATGACGGGTGATTCTTCCGGCTCTACAGCAACCGTGGTGATATTTTTACCTTTGGTGTTTTTCAGGTAACGGGCAACCCCTGTTAATGTACCGCCAGTCCCTACACCGGTAACAAATACATCTACTTCACCGTCTGTGTCTTCCCAGATTTCCGGGCCTGTGGTTTTTTCATGGATTTCCGGGTTTGCCGGATTGCTAAACTGTTGCAGGATAATATAACGATCGGGATCGCTAGCTTTAATCTCGTTAGCTTTCTCAATGGCACCCTTCATACCTTTAGCGCCTTCCGTCAGCACCAGTTGCGCTCCCAATGCTTTCAATAGCTTGCGGCGCTCAATACTCATGGTTTCTGGCATAGTCAGCGTTAATTTGTAGCCCCGAGCGGCGGCAACATAAGCAAGGGCTATCCCGGTATTACCGCTGGTAGGTTCTACCAACTCTTTCCCGGGTTGTAGGATACCGTGTTTTTCAGCATCCCAAATCATGTTGGAACCAATGCGACATTTTACACTAAAACTTGGGTTACGGGATTCTACTTTTGCCAGAATACGCCCATTGCCAAAGTGTTTTAGGCGAATTAACGGGGTACGACCAATAGTCAAAGAATTATCTTCGTAAATTTTATTCATACTCGTCTTTCAACTCCCTTTAGTGATATCCGATCAACAATACGCCAACAACCGGTTAATGGAAATATAACTTAAATATATTTTTATTGTCTAAAAGGATACCTTAAATGAATATCACGGCATAATACGAGGAGCGTGTTGATCTCGATAGCGATCGACCCACATTGCCGTCGCTGCGCATACGGCAATAGGCATAATGACCAAATTGACAATGGGTATCATGGTTAAAATATTCACTGTTGCGCCAAATTGCAGATTAATTATTTTGTTTTGGCGAAGGGCACTACGCATTGTTGGAAAACTGACTTTATGGTTATCAAAGGGGTAATCACAATACTGAATCGATAACATCCATGCACTGAAAATAAACCAGAGCACAGGTGCGGCAGTCTGGCCGATAACAGGAATAAAATAGAGTAGCAACAAGATCAGAGCGCGTGGAATATAGTAGCGCAGCTTGACTAATTCCCGTTTCAGGATACGTGGAACATCTTTGAAGAGTGCGATAACGCCGGTATCCGGTGCGGGGATTCCTGTTAAATCCGCTTCCAGTTTCTCTGCCAGCAAGCCATTGAATGGCGCTGCGATAAAATTCGCTATTGTGCTGAAGAAGTAAGTAAAAATCAGCAAAACAGAGATCACGGCCAGCGGCCATAAAATATAACTGAGCCATTGCATCCAATCTGGTACTTTGCTCACTATCCAAGGGAGCCAATTCTCCAGTTTTTGGTAGAGCCACCAAAATGAGCCACCGAGAAACAAAACATTTGCCAACAAAGGCAATAAGACAAATCTTTTAATGCCTGGGCGAGTAATTAATTTGCAACCTTGCACCAAATACTGAAAGCCGCTCAAATTTTTTGGCGATTTTGTCAAATTCAGCATACTTCCTATTCTCTCCTGTGTGATTGAAACGCTATCATATAGGCAGGATTTTCGACTGACTAGTATTGTTCTGTATAAAAAAAATGCAAAAGAGGCTTATTAGGCATTTTTCTGATAAGAAAAGTGTGTATAAGCTTGCACTTGTGTTATTTGACAAATACAGTTAATACAGAAAATATTCCGCCGTGGTGGCATACTTAATTAAACAACAGAGATAGCAATGATGCAGGATTTGCGTCTGATATTAATCATTGTTGGTGCGATAGCAATAATAGCTTTGCTGTTACATGGGTTGTGGACCAGCCGTAAAGAGCGTTCTTCGCTTTTTCGTGATCGCCCAGTTAAACGTCATAAACATGATCGTCAGAATAGTTTCGTCGATGACAGTGATGATGAAGCGTTCGACAATCAGCAAAAGCCTTATGCCCATAAGCAGGTGAAATCTCATCAGGAGTATAAAGCTGAGCCAGCTATCGAGCGTCGTCAGCAAAAATTGACTGAAATTGATGCTGCAACGCCTGAAGAAAGCGATGATCCGTTGCTGACGGGCCGTCAGCCTGAAACGACAGCGAGAAGGGCAGCTATAGAAGAGCAGGAACCCCAACTCGGTCTGTTTGAATTTGAAGAGCAGAATGAGTCTGAAAGAAACGGATCTGCGATTGAAGAAAAATCTCAGGAGGCGGCTGGCGAAAAAGAAGCTCAGACCAAAGTGAAAGAAATTGTTTTGGTTCTTCACGTAGCAGCACACCACGGCCAGGAATTGAATGGTGAGTCCTTGCTGCAAAGTATTCTACAATCTGGCTTCCAGTTTGGGGAAATGCAGATTTTTCATCGTCACGTGAACCCATCAGGTAGCGGCCCGGTCCTGTTTAGTTTGGCAAATATGGTGAAACCGGGTTCATTTAATCCTGAAACAATGGTTGATTTTACGACTCCAGGGGTTTCCATATTTATGATGGTCCCTTCTTACGGAGAATCTAGTCAGAATTTTAAACTGATGTTGCAGGCGGCCCAGCGTATTGCTTCTGATGTTGGGGGTGTGGTGCTTGATGATGAGCGAAAAATGCTGACACCGCAAAAAATCGAATTGTATAAGGCACGTATTCGCAGCACACTTGGTGTTCAGGTATAATCAATTTATCGAATGTTCAAGCCCCCGCCAGTCGGGGGCTTTTTATCGCTGGTTATAAATCATGAAATCAACTGCTCAACAAATAGAAAAGCTCAGAACAACACTGCGTCATCATGAATATCTGTATCACGTCATGGATGCACCAGAAATCCCTGATGCAGAATATGATCGGTTAATGCAGGAATTGCAGGATCTTGAAGAACAATACCCTGAGTTGATTACATCGGATTCACCAACGCAGCGGATTGGCGCTGCTCCTCTGGCGGCTTTTGAACAGGTCCGCCATGAAATTCCTATGTTGTCATTGGATAACGTATTTGATGAAGAGAGTTATCTGGCGTTTGATAAGCGGGTGCGTGACCGCCTGAAAGAGACCCAGGATTTAGTGGTGTGCTGTGAGCTGAAACTGGATGGTTTGGCGGTCAGCCTGTTGTATGAAAATGGTGAATTGGTACGGGCTGCAACTCGTGGTGATGGTACAACAGGGGAAAATATTACATCAAATATACGGACTATCGGCGCAATTCCACTGCGTCTATTCGGCGAAAATATTCCAGCTCGTATTGAAATTCGCGGTGAAGTTTTCATGCCGCAAAAAGGGTTTGAGAAACTGAATGAGGAAGCTCGCCGCACGGGTGCAAAAGTATTTGCTAACCCACGTAATGCGGCGGCTGGCTCTTTACGTCAGCTCGATCCCCGTATTACGGCTAAACGTCCATTGGCTTTCTTCTGTTATGGTGTTGGTATATTGGAGGGGGGAGAGTTACCCGCCAGTCATTACGAACGATTGATACAGTTTAAGAAATGGGGATTGCCGGTCAGCGATAAAGTTAAAGTTTGTACCGATAGTCAACAGGTTATTGATTTTTATCATGATATTGTAAACCAGCGTTCCGCATTGGGGTTTGATATCGATGGTGTTGTTGTCAAAATCAATTCGCTGGAATTGCAGGAAATATTGGGCTTTGTTGCCCGGGCGCCACGTTGGGCCACAGCATTCAAATTTCCTGCTCAGGAGCAAATGACGATTGTTCGTGATGTTGAGTTTCAGGTTGGTCGTACTGGTGCAATCACACCGGTAGCACGTCTGGAGCCAGTACAGGTCTCTGGTGTCATTGTCAGTAATGCAACATTGCACAATGCGGATGAGATTGAACGTTTAGGTTTGCGGATTGGCGATACGGTTATTATCCGCCGTGCCGGTGATGTGATTCCACAAGTTGTCGGTGTTTTGGAAGAGAGAAGGCCACAGGACAGTAATGTAGTTGTTTTCCCTGAACATTGCCCGGTATGTGGGGCAGATATTGAAAGGATTGAAGGGGAAGCTGTCGCGCGTTGTACGGGGGGATTGGTGTGTGGTGCTCAGCGTAAAGAAGCGCTTAGGCATTTTGTTTCCCGTCGGGCGATGGATGTTGACGGCATGGGAGAAAAGATTATCGATCAGCTAGTGGATAAAGAGTATGTCAAAACCCCGGCAGATCTTTTCAGGCTGACGGCAGGTAAATTGACCGGGCTTGATCGCATGGGGCCGAAATCTGCCCAGAATGTAGTAGATGCGTTGGAAAAAGCAAAAAAAACCACCTTTGCCCGTTTTCTTTATGCATTGGGTATCCGTGAAGTTGGGGAAGCGACCGCTGCTAATCTGGCTGCTCACTTTGGCGAACTGGATAAATTACGTTCTGCTGATGAGGAAGCATTGAAAGAGGTTCAGGATGTTGGCGAAGTGGTGGCGAAACATGTTGTTAACTTCTTCATTGAACCTCATAACCAAACAGTTATTGACGATCTGATTGATGATATTGGTATCAACTGGGAACCGGTCGTCGTAACGAGAGCTGAGAAGATTGATAGCCCATTTTCGGGTAAAACAGTTGTACTGACAGGCTCCTTGCATCAGTTATCCCGGGATGAAGCCAAAGCTAAACTTGTTGCACTTGGGGCAAAGGTGACGGGCAGCGTTTCTAAGAAAACAGATTTAGTGATTGCGGGTGAAGCCGCTGGTTCAAAATTAGCTAAAGCGAATGAGTTAAATATTCCGGTTATTGATGAAGAAGAAATGATCCGTTTATTGGGTGAATAACTTTTTGTTTACATGCTGATTATTGAGAGCTTTTCTCAATAATCAGTTATGTGCGATAAGGTGTTTTTAAAGTTTATTTTATACGATTCAGCTAAAAATGTGGTCAGACTCATTAAGTAAAGGTTTACAGCAAGAATTATTTCAGTCTAATGTGATATCTATACTCTATGGATTTCAAGATGGATCGCGACGGCAAGGGAGTGAATCCCCGAGAGCATAGATAACGATGTGACCGGGGTGAGAGAGTGCCGCCAACAAAGAGGCAACTTGAAAGATAACGGGTATATACTTTTTTGCTCGCCTTTTATTACATAGAATGCGTTGATAAAAACTCGCTTTCTATCGTGTTTGGAGTGTGATATGTCTCAAATCCTGCATTTCTTTTTAGCTTTGATTGTCATTGGCGGCCTTGCTATTTTGGCGAGTAGTGACCGTAAAAGTATTCGTCCTCGCTATGTTATTCAATTGCTTGTTATTGAACTTATCTTGGCTTGGTTTTTCCTGAATTCTGGTATTGGTCAGGAATTTGTCATGGGATTTGCTGGTTTGTTTGAGCATTTACTGAAATATGCGGGTGAAGGGACTGAATTCATTTTTGGCGGCATGATGGATGCAAAACTGGCATTCTTCTTTCTGAATGTATTGTGTCCGATTATCTTTATTTCTGCGCTGATTGGTATTTTGCAGCATATCAAGCTATTGCCAATCATCATCCGGGTTATTGGTACTCTGCTGTCCAAAGTCAACGGTATGGGTAAACTGGAATCATTTAACGCAGTCAGTTCTTTGATACTTGGGCAGTCTGAAAACTTTATTGCTTATAAAGATGTACTGGGAAAAATGTCAGAGCGTCGTATGTATACGATGGCGGCGACTGCAATGTCAACGGTTTCTATGTCAATCGTTGGTGCTTACATGACAATTTTAGCGCCTAAATATGTTGTAGCGGCATTGGTGCTTAATATGTTCAGTACCTTTATCATCCTATCATTGATTAATCCGTATGCTGTTGACAGTGAAGAAGATATTCAGATGAGCAATCTTCACGAAGGTCAAAGCTTTTTCGAAATGCTAGGTGAATATATTTTGGCAGGTTTCAAAGTGGCCCTCATTGTCGCTGCTATGTTGATTGGTTTCATTGCCCTGATTGCGGCGGTTAATGCGTTGTTCAGCATGGTGTTTGAGAAGAGCTTTCAGGAAATGCTCGGCTACGTATTTTATCCATTTGCTTGGGTGATTGGGATTCCCACAGATGAAGCATCGAAGGTTGGTAGCATCATGGCAACTAAATTGGTTGCTAACGAATTTGTGGCGATGCACAGCTTACAATCAATTGTGACAGAACTTTCTCCTCGTTCACAGGGCATTTTGTCGGTATTCTTGGTTTCTTTTGCTAACTTCTCTTCCATTGGGATTGTGGCAGGGGCGATTAAAGGCTTGAATGAGAAACAGGGTAATGTCGTTTCCCGCTTTGGTTTGAAACTACTGTTTGGTTCAACGCTTGTCAGTTTCTTGTCTGCGGCTATTGCAGGTTTGTTACTGTAAAAGATAACGTTTTATCGTGGAATATTGCATCATGGATGGTGCAGATTCCCTTTCACCTATTTCTCCTTATCGATGTGCAAATTATGGAAAAAGAGAACCTGATAGAAATTGCTAATACTGCAATGCCGTTCGGTAAATACAAAGGGCGTATGCTCATTGACTTACCGGAAGAGTATTTATTGTGGTTCGCTCGTAAGGGTGAATTTCCACAAGGTAAATTGGGTGCGCTGATGGAAATGACTTTAGCAATAAAACTAGAGGGACTAGATTCGTTGGTGAAGCCATTGAAAAAAGGCTAGCCAAGGTTGGCGTTTTTTCAACCGATAATGGTGGTTAGATAGGGTAATGACCAAAATGCCCTGAAAGCATGGCTTTCAGGGCCTGATAATTTTGGTGGAGCTAAGCGGGATCGAACCGCTGACCTCTTGCATGCCATGCAAGCGCTCTCCCAGCTGAGCTATAGCCCCACGAGTGTGGTATTTCCTAATTTAGGACCAAATACCTTATTTCAATATAAAGGATTTGGTGGAGCTAAGCGGGATCGAACCGCTGACCTCTTGCATGCCATGCAAGCGCTCTCCCAGCTGAGCTATAGCCCCAATCAAAATTAATGGAACGGGGCGCATAATATGAAACCCTGCAAATACTGTCAACGGCTAACTCATCATTCTCACAACAAGCGTTGAAAAAGCCATCAATTTTATGATCAATTAACAAAATAGAGGCTGAGCAATGGGTTGAAGTGAAATATACCGGTCATCTTTCAAGTTGCCTCTTTGTTGGCTGCACTCACTCACCCCGGTCACATCGTTATCCATGCTCCCGGGGATTCGCTCCCTTGCCGTCGCGATGCATCTTGAAATCCATAGGGTATAGAGAGTGTTTGATAAAGTGATAAAAAGGGAGCAATTAAATGAGATTTTCTGAGAACAAAAAGGCATCACAATGTGATAAGTGATGCCTTGGGTGCATTAATTAAGATTGAGTTTCACGTTGAGCAATGAACTCTAGCGCTTGATTAATACGGGAGAGAGTACGGGGTTGCCCGATAGCGTGAATAGTGACATCCACACCTGGGGATTGACCCGCACCGGTAGCCGCAACACGCAATGGCATACCCACTTTACCCATACCGACTTCTAGCTCATCAGCGGTGGATTGAATGGCATGATGCACATTTTCTGGTGTCCAATCAGTAATTGAAGCCAGCTTTGCATGGACAACTTCAAGAGGTTGACGGGCAACTGGGCGCAAATGTTTCTTCGCCGCATCGGCATCAAATTCAGCAAAATCTTCATAGAAGTAGCGGCAGGATTCCGCCATCTCTTTCAGCGTCTTACAGCGTTCGCCCAGTAATTTAATTAGATCAACCAACTGTGGGCCATTACGGGAATCAATACCTTGTTGCTCAATATGCCATGCTAGATGAACGGCAACTTTCTCTGGAGGCAGGGTATTAATATAGTGATGATTCAGCCATTGCAGTTTTTCTGTATTGAATGCGCTGGCGGATTTATTGATAGCATCCAGGCTGAACAGCTCAGTCATTTCTTCAATGCTGAAAATTTCTTGATCACCGTGCGACCAACCCAAACGCACCAAATAATTCAGCAGTGCTTCTGGCAGGTAGCCATCATCACGGTATTGCATAACGCTCACTGCACCGTGACGTTTGGATAATTTTTTACCGTCATCACCGAGGATCATCGAAACGTGTGCATATTCTGGCACGGGAGCGCCGAGTGCTTTCAGAATATTGATTTGGCGAGGTGTATTATTGATATGGTCTTCACCGCGGATGACATGGGTGATCTCCATATCCCAGTCATCGATAACAACACAGAAATTATACGTTGGCGAGCCATCGGTACGACGGATAATCAGATCATCAAGTTCCTGATTGCTGAACTCAATTGGGCCTCGGATCTGATCATTAAAAATAACAGAACCTTCCTGTGGATTGCGGAAACGGACAACATGGGGTTGAGCTGGGTCATGTTGACATGGATTATCACGGCAACGGCCGTCATAACGCGGTTTCTCGCCATTTGCCATTTGAGTTTCCCGCAACGCTTCCAGATGTTCTTTAGAACAATAGCAGCGATAGGCATTGCCTTGTTCTAGCATTTGATCAATTGCCTGATTATAACGATCAAAACGTTTCGTCTGATAATAAGGGCCTTCATCCCAATTCAGATTTAACCAGTTCATACCGTCCATAATGGCATTGATAGCTTCCTGAGTTGAGCGTTCAAGGTCAGTATCTTCGATACGCAATACAAATTCGCCTTTGTTATGGCGGCTATACAGCCAGGAATAAAGTGCGGTACGAGCACCACCAACATGGAGATAGCCAGTTGGGCTTGGTGCGAAACGGGTTTTAATTTTACTCATCGGGGATTGCCTTAATTACGTTTCACTTTTCAATGAACGTTATTGGTGATTTAAAGTAATAAAAGTGGGGGTCATTTTATCACTGCACCTTAATTCCTCAATGCTGTTAACGGGAAGTTATTGAGGAAAGTCAGTGTATTTGTCTAAACTGCACCCTATAGTGACGATAATTATCTCACCCTTGTTTAATTTTGAGACGAACGATATTTTTCTCTAGAAAAAGCGTTGACTCACTCTGAACTATCCCTATAATGCGACTCCATCACGACGGGGCGATTAGCTCAGTTGGTAGAGCATCTCCCTTACAAGGAGGGGGTCATCAGTTCGAATCTGGTATCGCCCACCATCTCGTTGTGATAAGAATGATTTTATGATTGGGCGATTAGCTCAGTTGGTAGAGCATCTCCCTTACAAGGAGGGGGTCATCAGTTCGAATCTGGTATCGCCCACCAATCATAAATTCAGTGGTATAGAAGCAGTAATAGTCATCATGAAGTGGGCGATTAGCTCAGTTGGTAGAGCATCTCCCTTACAAGGAGGGGGTCATCAGTTCGAATCTGGTATCGCCCACCACTTCATTAAGATTGTTTCAGGCGGTATCACATATCTTTGGTGCGGGTCGTTAGCTCAGTCGGTAGAGCAGTTGACTTTTAATCAATTGGTCGCAGGTTCGAATCCTGCACGACCCACCACTCCAAAAGATATTCAGAGTAGTTCTCCTATAGATGGGTCGTTAGCTCAGTCGGTAGAGCAGTTGACTTTTAATCAATTGGTCGCAGGTTCGAATCCTGCACGACCCACCACTCCAAAAGATATCCAGAATAGTTCCCCCTATAGATGGGTCGTTAGCTCAGCCGGTAGAGTAAGAACAGTTGGCTTTTAATCAATTGGTCGCAGGTTCGAGCCGAGCGAAGCGAGACAACAGCGCGTGAGCGCTGGCCCGCAGCAAAAGAAGTCACAAACAATGAGAACACTCAAACTATGGCCTCTTGGAAACAGGTAGAACCGAGATGTGGTAGGTAACTTTAATACTTGTACGACACACCGGCTAATCAATGCGTCGCCAGGGCTTTATAGAAACTAGGGTTTTCTTGGATGATAGCTAACACCTTTGCCGCTAGTCCTGTCGGATTTCGACGCTTCTGCTCCCAGCTTTTAATTGTATCAAGGCTAGTGCCTAAAGCCTCCGCCATCTCTGTCTGTGAAATGTTAAGTTGAGCACGGATAGCTTTAACGTCGGTAACTTCGTATCGGGTTACACGCGCTGCGGCTTTATTACCTTGTTTAATTTCAACTGCTTCTTCTAGGGATGCTTTTAATTCGTCAAAAAAACTCATATTACACCTCATCTTTTAGTAATTTTGTTAGTTTTTTCAGTTCTGCTTTCTCGGCATCCGTTAAGCTATCTTTTTTACTTTTCGGATAAGCCATCACCAGATAGATAATATCTTCAGTCGCTAGAAGATAAATAACTCTGGCACTACCATTTTTTCCTTGTGAGCCTATAGCCATTCTGATTTTACGTAACCCCCAGTACCACGTATTAGATCACCTTTATCTGGTGACTCGATAAGCTCTCGTTGCAGTTCTTTAAGTTCATCATCAGTGGCAATCTCTTTTATCTGTCGGGTAAACATACTAGTTTCGATAAACTCTATCGCATGACTCACTGGAAAACCTCCTTTATCCTAGAGTACAAGGTACTCTTATAATTCTAAAATTGCCAGCATGACTTACAAATTTATTCCATACCTTTAGTCGTACTACAGATCCGGTTATTTAACAAAGCCTGCCAAACGAAACCAGTAGTCACCGAACGAAGTGAAGAAAACCTCGAAGGCCGAGTCATCCTGTACGACCCACCACTCCAAAAGATATTCAGAGTAGTTCCCTTATAGATGGGTCGTTAGCTCAGTCGGTAGAGCAGTTGATTTTTAATCAATGGGTCGCAGGTTCGAGCCGAGCGAAGCGAGACAACGGCGCGTGAGCGCTGGCCCGATATGAATATTAAAGGCCATCGGATGGTTAATCCGATGACCTTAGCTACGTTTCCGTTATCTATTTCAGAAATGCGCGGATCAATTCTAAAAGCGCAACTAATGCTTTGAGAACGATGATAGCAGTATCAATAAAGGCTTTGAATGCTTTCATCCGTTTTGCTCCTGTTAGGGAGCGCGATTTACCCAGCCATTGCCTTTACACTGCCTGTCTGGCTGGGTTCTCATCAGTGTTAGTTGAAGAGTAACGCGCTCTGACTGAGGCACTGAATCAGCACCACCTGTACTTCAGCCAGGGCTTAAGAAAACTTGCGTAGTAGATACACGGTCAGAACACTATCTCTAAACTAACAGCCGTTGATTATAAGTTTATTTTGTCCTGATTCAATGGATTAGAACGTGAATAGATAAAAACAAAAAAACCAACTGGTGAGGTTGGTTTTTTTGCATTTACCCTTAAGTAGGGTGATTTATCTTTAATGCTATTCACCAGGTTGGTAGCCTCGGTTTTAGCGCGTTACTCTTCAACTAACGTAGTTAGTCTACCCCCTAAAGTACGAAATATCAACATGAGGGGCTCATACTAAATTGACGGTATTATCATGATGAAAGATCATCATAAATTGTGGGAAAATATGTTTTTTTGTTAAATAACAGAATAATATTTCTTTTCCGGTCCATCAGATTTACAAGCCGTGTTTCTGATAGTGCTGACTTGAAGGATAAGGCCGTAGGCCGAGTCATCCCGCACGACTCACCATCTCAGAAGACAAAATCCGCATAAAAGCGAGACAACAGCGTGTGAGCGCTGGCCCATATATACCCTAAAGATTTCAAGATGCATCGCGACGGTAAGGAAGCGAATCCCCGGGAGCATAGATAACTATATGACCGGGGTGAGTGCAGGTTATTCACTCCTAAACGATCTATACCAATAATGCCAGATGGGATAAGCTTTACCTAATGGTTGTACTAGCTGATTATTAGGATATAAAAATGAATCTCTACGGACTTGTTGCTGATATTGGCGGCACTAATGCCAGATTAGCACTTTGCAATTTGGAAAATGGGGTTATTGAGCGGATCGAAACATATAGTGCAAAACAACACGCCGGATTAGAATCTATTATCAGTCACTATTTAGCAGAGCAAAAAACAGTAGTGACTTATGCATGTATTGCTATTGCTTGCCCGATAAACGGTGATTGGGTAGAAATGACCAATCACCAATGGGCATTTTCTATTAGTGAGCTGAAACGGACACTTGGGCTAGAAAAATTAGATGTGATCAATGACTTCACGGCTGTATCTATGGCTATTCCAATGCTGACAGAAGAATACAAGCTTCAATTAGGAGGAGGAGAAGCGGTTAAAGACAAACCGATAGCGGTTTACGGGGCAGGGACTGGCCTCGGTGTCGCTCATTTGATCAAGGTAGACAAGCAATGGGTAAGCTTACCGGGTGAAGGTGGTCATGTAGATTTTGCCGCGAATAGTGAAGAACAAGATGCAATATTGGCTGTTTTACGGCGTAAATTTGGGCATGTTTCAGTAGAAAGAATCTTGTCCGGTAGTGGATTGGTAAACCTTTATCAGGCCATTGCCATTTTGGATCATCGTCAGCCGGAAGATTTAGAACCAGAAACCGTGACGCAACGAGCATTGGATAAAAGTTGCCAATATTGCCATCGTGCTCTGACACTATTTTGTGAAATTATGGGGCGATTTGGCGGAAATTTAGCGTTAAATATGGGGACTTTTGGTGGTGTGTATATCGCTGGTGGTATAGTGCCGCGGTTTCTTGATTTCTTTAGGCAATCGAACTTTCTTCATGGATTTGAAGATAAAGGGCGCTTTAAACCGTTAGTACAACAGATTCCTGTTTATTTGATTACTCATCCACAACCAGGATTATTAGGTTCAGGTACCTATTTACGGCAACAGCTTTCACTTATTGATTAAATTACAAGGTCAGATATATACATTTCAAAATTAATGATTGTGTATATCTGACTGGAATTTTTTAAATATCAATATTGCAACTGTATCTTAATATTGAAAATCATGAAAATCCATTTTATTTTTGAGTGTTTATGATTTTATTTATATTAAATCTTGGTTTAATAATATTGTTTTGGATTTATAAGAATAAATTTAAAGAATAGATATTATGATTTTAACGATTAATGATTGAAATTATTGATTCTATAATTCACATTGAAAATATAATAATGGATATGATGATTTTTTCATATAACTTATATGGTTACGATTTATTTTGGTAAAATTTAAATGTTATATTCAAATAAAAATTTACAAATTTATTAAAACATATTTACTATTAAGATTTAATGGTAATAAACATACATCTCTATGAATTTAAACTGTTTTACTGTTTATAATCAATCTCCCCATTCACAGTCTCATCTCCCTTGATTGAATTTATTATCGGCAATATTGCAATCAAGTTTATCATTATCTGGGTATAATATCAGAATAAATTATTATGTGATTATCAACGCCTAAAGTAGGTGGTATTAAAAGATTGATATGACATTCGACCATGAAATTTATATTCACAATATTTATGTAACTGATTGATTTATTTTAGATGAAAAGCGGATATTTTATTATGCTGTTTTTCATGTTTAAATACTTTTAAGTTATTGAAATTTTAATTGTTTTGTTTTCTCTTTTTATACTTTATAATCGGTGAAAATTTTTTATTTAGAACAGTACTGGATAGAAATGAAAACGATAGAAGTTGATGAAGACCTTTACCGCTATATTGCCAGCCACACACAACATATTGGTGAAAGTGCATCTGATATTTTACGGCGAATGTTGAAATTTAACGCCGAGCAGCCAGTACAAAATGTGCAGCCTCTCAGTGCTGTGGAGAAAGCGCCGGTAGCCCGCCAGCGTGATTCTGTCCGTGTGATACGTGAATTGTTACTTTCAGATGACTATTCTGATAAGAAAAAATCTGTTGAGCGTTTTATGTTGATCTTATCTACGTTATACAGCCTGAACAGTGAAAGTTTTTCCCAGACGACTGATACCATGCATGGTCGTACCCGTGTTTATTTTGCTGGTGATGGACAGACATTGCTCGCCAGTGGTAAACAAACTAAACCTCGCCACATTCCGGGCACACCTTTTTGGGTCATTACTAACACCAATACTGATCGTAAGCGTAATATGGTTGAGCAAATTATGCAGGACATGAAATTCTCAGCCAATTTTATCGACAAGGTGTGTGGCACAATTTAACTGATTAAGGCTGTGCTGACGGATAAAGTTCAGTGCAGCTCTTGTCCAGGGGAGATTTAAAGTGGTAAATCATCCGCGCGCGGGGCAGATTGCCCGCCAAAGTGATCTGATAAATGTAGCGCAGCTTACATCACAGTATTACACCTTGCATCCTCAGCCGGAAAACTCAGAGCATAAGGTTAAATTTGGTACATCCGGTCATCGTGGCAGTTCTCAGCGTCACAGTTTTAATGAGGCGCATATTCTGGCAATTACTCAGGCTGTTGCGGAAGTTCGCAAGCAACGGGGAATCAATGGCCCTTGTTATGTGGGTAAAGATACCCATGCTTTATCAGAAGCGGCATTTATTTCCGTATTGGAAGTCTTAACGGCTAACAGCGTGAATGTGATTGTGCAGGAAAATAATGGATTTACGCCAACACCTGCGATTTCTCATGCCATCCTCTGTTATAACCGCTTGGGGAAAGCATTAGCTGATGGAATTGTTATTACCCCTTCCCATAATCCTCCTGAAGATGGGGGGATTAAATATAATCCACCTGATGGTGGTCCCGCAGATACCGATTTGACAGCAATTATAGAACGTCGTGCCAACGAGTTGCTCACGGCAGGTCTGAAAGGCATTAAACGTTTGCCATTTGTTCAAGTATTGAACAGTGAATATTTGCATCAGCAGGATTTAGTTGAACCGTATGTTAGCGCGTTGGGTGATGTGGTTGATATGGCTGCTATCCAGCGGGCCGGGTTGAAAATCGGTATTGATCCTTTGGGGGGTTCTGGCATTGCGTTCTGGCAGCGTATCGGTGAGCGTTATAATTTGGATCTGACGCTGGTTAATGATCAAGTTGATCAGACATTCCGTTTTATGCACTTGGATCATGATGGCGTCATTCGTATGGATTGCTCATCCCCTTGGGCAATGGCGGGTTTGTTAGCCATGCGCGATAAGTTTGATCTGGCTTTTGCAAACGATCCTGATTATGACCGCCACGGTATTGTCACCCCTGCCGGTTTGATGAATCCTAACCACTATCTGGCAACCGCGATAAATTACCTATTCCGCCATCGTCCGCAATGGTCAGAAAGTGTTGCGATAGGTAAGACATTGGTATCTAGTGCCATGATTGATCGGGTTGTCGCCGATCTTGGCCGTAAATTGGTGGAAGTACCCGTAGGTTTTAAATGGTTTGTTGATGGGTTACATAAAGGTGAATTGGGCTTTGGCGGAGAGGAGAGTGCGGGGGCTTCTTTCCTGCGTTTTGATGGTACGCCGTGGTCTACAGATAAAGATGGGATTATCTTGTGTTTGCTGGCGGCAGAAATGACCGCAGTAACAGGGGAAAATCCGCAGCAGCATTATAATAAGTTGGCAGCTCGCTTCGGTACGCCAAGCTATAGCCGCATTCAGGCACCGGCAACTTATCAGCAGAAAGCATTATTAGCCAAGTTGTCACCAGAAATGGTGAAAGCGGATAAGCTTGCCGGTGATCCAATCACCGCCCGGTTGACAAAAGCTTCGGGTAACGGCGCGTCAATAGGCGGTCTAAAAGTGATAACAGAAAACGGCTGGTTTGCTGCTCGCCCATCGGGGACAGAAGAAGCCTACAAAATTTATTGTGAAAGCCTGCTTGGCCCTGAGCATCGGCAGAAAATTGAGCAGGAAGCACTGGATATTGTTAACCAGGTTTTTGCCGCCGGTTGATCTTTTTGGCCGATTAAAAAGAATCCGCAACAGTGGTAACGGCTTTTGCGGATTTTTTATTTTTCAGCCCAGAGCAACCATTAATGCACCGGCAGTAATCAGTGCAACACCACCTGCGGCCATCAGTGATATTTTTTCACCAAATAAGATAACGGCGAAGATGACGGCAAACACGACACTGAGTTTATCAATTGGGGCAACCTGAGAAACATGACCGTTTTTAATTGCTAGAAAGTAAAACAGCCATGACAATGCCCCCGCCACACCGCTTAAAACGATAAAAAGCAATGCCTTGCGGTTTGCCACTATTTCACTCACCAGATTTAACTTTCCCTGTACGACAACAACGCCGACAAGAAACAACGCCATAATGACTGCGCGTATTGCTGTTGCTGTATTGGCATCAAGATTTTGCAACCCGATTTTCCCGAAGATAGCGACTAAAGCGGCAGTAAACGCTGATAATAAGGCATAGATAAGCCAGGTACTCATCGCGAATAAATCCTATATACCCGTCATCTTTCAAGTTGCCTCTTTGTTGGCTGCACTCGCTCACCCCGGTTACATAGTTTGCTATGCTCCCGGGGATTCACTCCCTTGCCGCCGCGATGCATCTTGAAATCTATAGGGTATATTACCTTCATTAAATAAATTAAAGAATAAACTCATTACTAATCCCCATTTTAGTTAGTGAATATTTTGGGCCCGTGAGATAGTTTCCAGTTTTAATCTCGGATACTTCATATAAATCTATAAATAATAATTATCCCCACCGGAGTTTAGCTATTAAACTAAAATACAGTTTTATTTATATGTTTCACTTTGAACATAATATTACAGTTTATTTTGGGATTAAATTAAGCTGAGTTTTTCAGTTAATTGATGATTATTTGAATAGATAAAGATTGAACGGAAAGGTTTTTATCTGAGATTAAGAGCCCTTTTTACCGGTGTTTTTACCGGTTAAAGTGCGAAGTACTTATGTCATTATGTTGCTTACTAACATCACCAGCATTTGACCTACGTTTAACATGTAATAAAAATGTCATATTTCGTTTGCAATTAACATCTGTTTTGATAATATATTAAAAATAAATTATATATCATTGAATTTGCTTTATCGTACAGATCATCCTAGTTCTTGCTTCTACATTTGATTTTTGTAGCGGCAGGTGGATCTTATGTACTCGCATAAATATTTTAAATGCTTGGTTTAAAAGATACCAATATAAATAATATAAGAAAATAACAATGAAAAATTTTTCTCTTAGTAATTATACATCCATACCGGCATGTATATGGGGTCTATTTCTTGGGACTTTTGTAACAAGATCAACATCAATGATGGTATGGCCTTTTATATCCATCATACTATATACAAAGTTTCATTTTACTGCATCGATGATTGGATTAGTTCTCTCTTTATCCATTGCGATTTCATCAATATTAAGTTTTTATGCGGGTTACTTCTCTGATAAAGTCGGCCGGGCTAAGATAATCATCATTGGATGTCTTATCTCTTCATTGGCATATTTAATATTATGGTTATCTGAACATCAATCTGGTTTTATTATTGGTACTTTATTAGCGAATATTTCCTGGGCGCTGGTGAATAACCCAATAAAAGCCGTTATCGGTGATATTATCGAGGAAAAGCAGGTAAGAGAGAATGCCATGTACTTAAGGTATTTATTTCTTAATGCGGGTGCGGTAGTCGGGCCTTATTTAGGCGTAAAATTAAGCCTGGATATTAATTCTATTTCTTTTCTGATTGTTTCACTATCTTATGTAATTTTTATGATCCCTGTTTATTTATTTGGTAAGAAAATAAAAATAAAATTAACAAATAATGATGATTTTAAAGGAACGATGAAGGTTTTATTAAATGACCGGGTGTTTTTAATGTTGGTCATAAATAATATTCTCATGATGTTTATTTTTGGCCATTTTGATTCAACTTTGCCACAGTTAATTACTTCATTAGGGTTTAATGGGTATGCTGAGTTTATTGCTTCGCTTATTATGTTACATGCGGTAACCATTGTCGTTATGCAGTTACCGTTTTCCATATTAACGCAAAAAATGGCGTTAGAAACGAAAATAAACGTAGGGTCTGTATTACTCATTTTATCTGAATTTATGTTCTTTATTTCATTCAAATATTATGATGTTTATTTATTGTGGTATGTGGCTGCTTTTATCATGAGTATCAGTCAAACTATTTTGTTTCCATGTGTGAATGTTTTTATTGATCGTTTGGCACCAAATGATTTACGTGGCGCATATTTTGGTGCAGCGTCACTCTATAGTATCGGTTTTTCTATATCTCCATTGGTTGGTGGTACTGTTATCCAATTATTTAATGGTGGAGTGTTATTTCAATTATTAGCGATATTAAGTGTATTGATGTTGGTAATTTTCTGTCGGATGTTTAAACTAAGGGATAAACATGAAATTAATATTAGAAGAAGTCTCAAATCTTAGACCAACTGAATTACATTGTCCTGTTCGTGTTGAGCAGTTAATAGAGAAAGTTAAACTTGAAGGTTTTTGGACTCAACCAATCTGGATTGATGAAGCAACGCATGTGGTTATTGATGGTCATCATAGACTGGAATTAGCCAAGACACTAAAATTAAGTTGTATTCCTTGTCTGGCATTTGATTATGAGAAGGAGCTGTTGGTTTATTCCCGCAATGAGAATAAAACAATTAATCATCGTGATGTTATTAAGGCGGGTTTAGATAAACAACCTCTTGGTTATAAACAGACTCGTCATGAGTTTGCCGGGAATGTTATTGAAACACAAATTTCGTTAAAAATGTTAGGGTTTGTCAATGAATAAGCAGTTTTATGATGTGGTAATGTGTGGTGCAGGTCCTGCAAATATTTCATTAATCCCGGATTTATTAAAAGATGAAGCTATAAAAAATTGTCTGATTTTAGAAAAAACAGAGATGGTGGGTTCTGGTTCATTAAAGAAATATAAAATTACCGCGAACTCTTTAGGTAGTGTATTTTTAGAGAAATTTGACGGTTGTGATGATGAGCTTAGTCAATATATAAGATCAACATCGGAATGGGAACATTTTAGTGCCAATAAAGATAAGCCCGTTGAATTGAGATTTGTCGGCCAATATTTGGAGAGAATTGCCCGCTTTATTCAGGAAAACAAATATGGTGATCGGTTTAATATTTTGACTGAAGCGGAAGTGAAAAAAATTAAGCAGAATGAAGAGGGTAACTATGATATAACTTATCATAAAAATAATGAAGATTATATTGTATCCGCGCGAAAAGTACTGTTTAATATAGGTGGAAATCCAAACGAATCCAGATTATTGCATAATAGCAATAATATTACCTCTGGTGATTTTATTAAAGGTTTTTATGATGAGGTTATAAATAAAGGTGATGTAAAAAGTATATCAATATTGGGTTCATCACACAGTTCAGTTTCTTGTTTGATTAGACTTATTGAGCAATTAGAATTTGCAGGAAAAATAAATGTTTTTGTGAATAAAGATTTCAAGTTGTTTTTTGATTCGCCTTCAAGCGCAGAATCTTACGACTACGATTTTACACAGGAAGATATTTGCCCTTTAAGTAACCGAGTTAATAGATATTCAGGTTTAAGATATGATTCTTTTGCTTTTGCACAAGAACTTAAAGAAAGAAAATATAAAAATATTTCTATCTTGAATATTTCAGAAATTTCTGATGATGAAGTTATTAAACTCATTAATTGTGATGATTTATTGATTCACTGTACGGGATATCACTCAAAACTTGTCGAAATTATTGATAAAAATAATATTCCTCTTGAATTTAAAAGTGATAGATATGGTTTGCTAACTAATGAAAAATTAAGTCCTATATCGACGTCAGGTGAAGTACTTAATAATTTTCACACATTTGGTCTGGGATCGGGTGTCAAGACGGGGGGTGAAAATGGTGGAGAGGCGAGTTTTCATGGAAGAATTGACGGGGTTTGGGTATATCAGCATGTTATATATGACATCGTATTTAATTGATATTTAATTCAATATCAATTTTATATCATTAATGAACTATATCTTAGGTCAATTCCTATTTAACAATAAAAATAACCTTTTAACAGCCATTTATACCCTATGGATTTCAAGATGCGTCGCGACGGCAAGGGAGTGAATCCCCGGGAGCATAGCGAACTATGTGACCGGGGTGAGCGAGCGCAGCCAACAAAGAGGCAGCTTGAAAGATAACGGGTATAAAATAATTTATTAAGACTATGCATATGAAAACAGTAATACTTCTCTGTGCCGGAAGAGGCAGTAGATTATCAACGAGAACATCAAATAAACCAAAACCTTTGGTAGAAACAAATCAGATATCATTTATCGATAATGCGCTGAGGAATATCGAATCTGTCGGTATTAAAAAAGTTATTATTGTGGTGGGTTATAAGAGCGATGTTTTAATGGCTCATATTAAACAAAACGCATATAACTTGCATATTGAATTTGTTAATAGCGATAAGTGGGAATCGACGAATAATATCTATTCTTTATATCTCGCCAGAAATTGGATTAAGCAAGATACCCTGATTCTTGAAGGCGATATCTTCTTTACTAAGAAATGCTTGGAAATTGTCATGTCAAAAGCGGGAGATCTTAATGTACTTGTTTCTCCTCTTAGCCAAAATATGGAAGGAACTTACGCAAAAGTTGATAATGATAATATCGTTGCGCTAAATTCCACCAAAGATAACAACTATCAGGTTGAAGAAGGTCAATATAAGACGGTAAATATTTATAATATTTGCACCGCTAATTTTGCTGAATATGTTACTAAAGAGCTAGAAAGTTACGTTGATAGTGGATCGACGGGGTTATATTATGAGGATATATTTAAACACTCTTTACTGAATAATATGGCTGAATTTAAAGCAAGTATTGTTGATAATTCTCAATGGTATGAAGTAGATAATACTTATGATCTGGCTATTTGTGATTTCATTTCAAGTAATAATAAATTAGATCTTGTGCAAAACAGGCATGGTGGATACTGGCGTTATCCTATTATTGACTTTGGCTTAATTTACAATTTCAACTTTCCACCTAAAAAATTGAAAGATGAAATAAAGAATCATTTTGATGAAATATTATTAAATTATCCTGGCGGGAATCGTTTAGTCGAGCAGGCTTTATCTGAATTTATCGGAATAGAAAGAACGCAATTATGTATTTCAAATGGCGCTGCTGAGATAATTAAACGGCTTCCTGATGTTTATACAGGCAAAGTATTAGTTACTGTACCATCATTTAATGAATATGCTAATTGCTTTGGTAAAGACAGAACAATATTTAGCTATAGTAAAGAGAGCAGAGATTTTGAAATAAATATTGATGAACTATTAACGTTGGCGAAAGCAGAAAAGCCAAATGTGGTGGTGATTGAGTCACCAAATAATCCGACAGGTAAATTGACGCCTATTGATAGTCTGTTATATTTGGCTGGCGAATTGTCGGCATTAAATATCGACTTAATTGTTGATGAATCTTTCTTAGATTTCTCTAAAATGCGTGATGACACAATGTTAACGCATTTAGATAACTATAAGAATTTATCTGTTATTCGCAGCATGAGTAAAACCTTTGGCATTGGTGGTATTCGTATCGGGTATATTGCCACCGCAAATCAGGAATTACTTGGTAAAATAAGAGCTGTGTTACCCATTTGGAATATGAATGGTTTTGCTGAAGAGTTTTTATTAAGATTACCGCAATATAGAGAGAGTTATAAATTAAGCTGTGAAAAAGTGATTAGTGATACATTAAAATTACAACAAGAATTAAACTCAATCGAGGGTATTACCGCATTTGAGACAGATTCTAATTTTGTTTACTGTAAATTGCATGTTTCTGATGCAAAGACGATATCACGGTTACTGTTAGATATTCATGGTCTGTATGTGAAAGAGTGTTCTGGCAAAGGAAATATAGGCTCTGATCTCTATTTACGTATTTCTTGCAGAACACCAAGTGATAATGAAATTTTAATAGGTTCATTGCGTATGGTGATGCAGGGGTTAATTAATATTAGTGATATTAGCGTGGTCAAGGAAGTTAACGAGGTTTGCGAATGAATAATCCCAAAACAGTGGTAATTTGTGGTAAAGGAGAATTGGCAATTTTCATTTGTCAATATTTCTTAAATCATAAAGAGTATAAAATATCGCACGTGGTGGCAGATAAATTCGAACCTGTAAGCACTGATCAGACGTTAATTGATTTCTGTTATCAAAATAATATTGCTGTTATTGAAGATAATAAGGTTGAAAATCTACCCGGCTATGAAAATGGTGATTTCACTTGCGATTTATGTTTTGTCGTATTTCATAAGCGGATATTGCCTTTAAAATTCATTAATTCATGTAAGAAAATATTAAATATCCATTTGTCTTATTTACCTAAATATCGAGGTGTAAGACCGGTTAATTGGGCTTTGAAAAATGGAGATCAATCTCATGGCGTGACGATCCATGAAATCAACGAAGGTATTGATGCTGGGCCGATTGTGAATCAGATCTCGTTTTCTATTTATCCTGAATTTGAAGAGGTCATTGACACTTATACACGGGCTATTCGCTATGCCAGACAATTATTCCTTGACACGATGCTGATATTGGAAAAAATAACACCAAGACCTCAGATTGATTCAGAGGCGACAATTTATTATGAAAAGGATAATCATAGTCTGGAAGAAAGGATGACATTTACCAAGCAGGCATCGCTCGAATTGCTTAATAAAGCTTAGATGATAATTGCCTTTAACACTGGAACGCCCTATGTACAATCTCATTGCCACAGATCTCGATGGAACGCTTCTCCTTCAAGAAGATATAATTGGTAAGTTTACCCGTAAAGTGCTTACTGATTTATCAAGTATGGGAAAGCAAATTGTATTTGCAACCGGCAGGCACCATGCTGATGTAAATTCCATTATTGGTGATTTTGATATACCTGTGCATTTGATTACTTCGAATGGTGCCAGATTAACCAGTGCTTGTAAGAACTTGGATATCAGACAACATTTGCCAAGTCACATCGTAAAAAGAGTGATTGAAGAAACTCAGGTAGATAATGATTTAGTGATCAATATGTATTGTGGTTCTCAATGGTTAACCAATGAAGTGAATCATAATTTTAGCGATTTTAGCCAGAATGATAATTTTAATCCAACATTCAAGTGTGTTGATGAAATGCCTTGTGATGCAGTTGAAAAAGTTTTTTTCATTCATAAGAGTAGAAATCATG
Organism: Photorhabdus laumondii subsp. laumondii; assembly: GCF_003343245.1. Taxonomy (NCBI): domain Bacteria; kingdom Pseudomonadati; phylum Pseudomonadota; class Gammaproteobacteria; order Enterobacterales; family Morganellaceae; genus Photorhabdus; species Photorhabdus laumondii. Next base: position 1,697,915 of record NZ_CP024901.1, read on the forward strand.
ATGCATTGGTTAAATTAGAACGCCATTTAATTGATCTCTTTTCTGATAATGTCAGTATTGCTTTTTCATTCCCTTGGTGTCTGGAGGTAATGGGGAGTGGTGTTTCGAAGGGGCAAGCTTTAATTCAGCTCGCTGGTTTTCTTGGTATCCCAATGAATAAAACGATTGCATTTGGTGACGGTATGAATGATGTGGAAATGCTTTCAACCGTAGCTAAAGGGGTCATCATGGGAACGGCGCATAATAGGGTAAAACAAGCTCTTCCTGATGCCGATATTATTGGTTCTTGTTGTGAAGAGTCTGTGGCTCATTATTTATCTGAAAATATGTGCTAGGCAAACTTGGGGCGTTAGGATTCAAATCTTGGCGCCCTTTGCCAATAGCTGAGCTGGCTCTATCTCTTGTTCTCTGTTCGCTGAAACATATATCCCGTGTATTAGTTGTTTTTTAAAATTATTTCTATTGTTTTTATTTACAAGTTAATAGTTATGAATATTCAATAGGGTAATAGCGAACAAATAAATGCCATGCTAATTTTACTCTATGAATTTAAATAGAAAAGTATGAACTCATCGACAATGATTGATATTTTAGATGAGCTGAATGGCATCTATTTCAGGATACATATGCCATTATTTTCATGATCACTTTGTTGATATTTCTCACTTCTACTCTATTCTTTTTTATAGGTATGAAATTCTGAACCCTCATCAAGAATGCGGCGATAGCTATTGTCAATTTATTCCCTATCAATATGAGGTTCCATTATGTCTAACGATAAAACAGGAAAATCACTAGAACAGGAAAACAGCGAAAGAGATGTCGAAATACGTGACCGAAATTATTTTCGAAAATTGTCCCTATTCGATGATACTGTTATAGCTGGTGCTGAAATGATCGGCACAAGTTATGATGTTTTTGGTAAGTATTGTAATGTGGGAAGTTGTATGAATTCGCTTTTCGATGAGCGAAAAATCAATGCCAGTGAAGATAATTTCAAGAAGGTCACTATTCTCGGCAAAACCCTAAAAGTCCCCTATTATATCGATTGTTATAGTGTCGGGGATTTAAAATATACCAATGCATCAGGCGAATCTATTGAGTCATATCAAAGCAATATTTCCAGTAAAAGCCGCATTAAAGGTAACTATTTATTCTTTAGTGCCTCACTGAAAGTCGATTTTGATACGGATAGTCTGACGGATTTTGAAAATGCGTTTTCCCGCATTCAGTATACTTATGATCTCTATATACTTAAAAGTTCAGCAGAAGCACTAAAAGAGTTTCTTAAAGAGAGTGTTAAAACAGCCCTTGATAAGGCGGATACTGAGGAGGATATGAATGACCTATTTAATACTTGGGGTTCTCACTTTCTGAGTGGCGTGGTCATGGGCGGCTGTGCGCAATATTCATCATCTACGAACAAATATACGTCGAATCTAACAAACTCTTTTGATGTGGTTGCCGCAGCCTCATTTGCGGGATTTATCGGTCTCTCTGCTCGTACAGGAAATTCATTTATGGAGGATATAAAGAAATTTCGTTCAGCATCCAATATAAAAACCCACGCCATTGGCGGTGACTTATCTCGATTTGATCCTTTTGGTGGCGCTACAAGTGCAGATCAACCTTCCGCAGAAGAAATAGCCGCAGCGAAAAAAGCCTTTGAAGACTGGAAAGCCAGTGTGCCCAATGCCCCTGAATTAGTTAACTTTGCAGATTCCAACCCCTTGACGGGGATTTGGGAACTGTGTTCAGACAGAACACAAAAGGCCAAGCTTAAAAAGCATTTTGAAACTGTCTGGGCTCCGGCGGAGTCTGCTAAACGACGTGTGCATGCGGATTATATTGATGAGATTATTATTGGAATCAATAATACTAACACCCCTCCTGAAGGGTATATTGGATTAAAATCCACTAAAGACGAAAATCTGAATAGTAAGGGTAATATTTGTCTTTTTATGCATAAAGCAAAATATGATCCCAATATCGATAATAAGGATTGTATCACTGAATTAAAGTTCATCACTGTAAGAGATAAAAGTCCGGAGGGAGATTGGGTTAAAATCCCTCAAGATATTTATATCTCACCCAATCAATATTTATATTTGTGTTACTTACCAGCGAAATATTCCGCCGAGAAGGCGATAAAGGACATTCAATTGTTATGCAGCAGTTGTGGTTCCAGCATGATACTTCCTTATGGATATAACGATGTCTTAGATGAAAGAGGTGAGAGAGCTAACGCTACTGAGGATGATAATGTTCATTATCTTATCTATAGCGCTGGGTGGAAATGAAAAATATGAATAGGTGAGTTTTAGCCATTTGGAAATCGCTGAAAACAGCGTTATCTTTGGGGGAATTTATTTCCCCTTTATTAATTTAAAATATTCCCACCTCGCGATCTATATATTTGTTCAAATGTTGTCGTTATTGTGAGTTTGAGCACCAGTAAATAGCAGCTAATATGCACCGAAAAACGCAATACATAAATGCAGGTTTGCGATATTTCAAACTCAAGTTGCTGCAACTAGAATCTTGTGACTTAGCGGCGGGGGCAAGTTAAGGCATAAACCGATAACCAATGCCGGTTTCAGTCAATAAATGTTTTGGTCTGGTTGGGTCGGTTTCTAATTTTTGTCGTAAATGCCCCATATAAATCCGTAAATAATGGTTGTGTTCAACATAATTAGGGCCCCAAACTTGGTTGAGTAATTGGCGTTGGGTGAGTACTTTACCGCTATTCGCTAATAATTCACCGAGTAACCGGAATTCAATCGGGGTGAGATGCAGTTCTTCATCGTTTTTAGTGATTCGGCGGTTAACCAGATCGACAACCACATCAGAAAAATGAACGATCGATTCTTCTCTGTTGGTTCTGGCAAAACGACGTAAGGCAACCCGGACTCTTGCCAATAGCTCACTGATGCCAAAGGGTTTACTCAGATAATCATCTGCGCCGACATCCAAGGCCGCAACTTTATCCGCTTCTTTATCACGGGCAGAGAGAACAATAACGGGAATTGCGCTCCATTGGCGCAGATCGCGGATTAGGTTAATACCGTCACCATCCGGCAATCCCAAATCAAGAATAATTAAGTCAGGCTTACGGGTTCCCGCTTCAATCAGGCCCCATTTCAGTGTATCACTGTCAAATACGCGATAGCCTTCACCTTCCAACGCTAGCCGGACAAAGCGTCGGATCTCTTTTTCATCTTCAATAATCAAGATGGTGTTATTGTTGGTAATAATCACATCTCCTCAGTAATAATTTCTGGCGGTTTCTCTAACGGTAGAACAAAGTGAAAACTTGCTCCACCTTTTTCGTTATTGCTCGCCCAAATCTTTCCTTGGTGAATTTCAATAATTGCCCGGCAAATTGCCAATCCAAGGCCCACGCCGGGAATAGCAGATTCTTTACGAGCGCGGGAGAATTTATCGAAAATTAACTGTTCTTGTTCCGGCGGAATGCCTTTGCCTGCATCCCAAACTTCAATATGAATTTGATTTTTTTCTGTTGTCGCTTTAATACCTAATGGTATTTGTTCATCGGTATATTTAATTGCGTTTTCCAACAGGTTGATAAATACCCGCTCCAGTAAACTGGCATCACAATGCAACAGTAAATCCGATGGCAGGGAAACCGCGACGGGATGACGGTTGAGTGCATATTCCAGCGAACGTAAGGTACTGCCGACGATCTCTTCCAGCGATTGCCATTCCAGATTGAGCTGAATGCCTCCCGATTGGATACGCGCCATGTCCAGTAAGTTATTAACCAGACGGGAAGTGCTGAGAATTTGTTGGCGGATCTGATTCACCTGTTTGGTATGTGGAGAACCTTCGGCAGAGAGATCCAACATCAGGATTTCCGCTTGTCCGAATAGGACGGTCAGCGGTGTGCGTAAATCGTGAGACAGGGCCGCCAGAAGCGAGTTACGTAACTGTTCCCTTTCTGTATCCAATTTGGCGGATTCTGCCCGGCGTGAGAGTTGTAATCTTTCCAGCGCATTGGCGATCAGGCCGGTAAATGTTTGCAGCAATCGCTGTTGTTCAGGGATCAGTAACTGGCGCAAATAGGAGGGCTCAATAGCCAATACCGCCAGTGTTTGAGAAGGTGTGGCGATAGGCTGTAGTTGGTAAGGTACGCTAGGTAGCGTATCTGTTCCCGCTCCGGCCGGCAGGTTTTTATCAAAACTCCATTTTGCAATGGCATCATCAATCAGCATGTGACCGCCATTATTGGTCGTCAGTTGATATAAATTGCCATCGTCGTTGGGTAAAAAGAGGCCAGTTTTAGCTTGAAAACCATTAGTAAGAAAGTGGTAGCTGGTGCGGGCAATATCTTCTTCATTCAGCGCTCGGCTCAGTTCACGGGTCATTTCATAGAGATTGCGGGTTCGTTGTTCGCGGTAACGGGCAATTCGCGCCTGATATCTCATTCCTGCTGTTAAGTTTCCGACGACGACGCCCACTATCAGCATGACACTAAAAGTCAGCAGGTACTGCATATCGGTAACAGCAAGAGACCAATGAGGCTGTACAAAGAAGATATCGAAACTAATGACATTAATAAAAGCAGCAAAGATTGATGGTCGGCGTCCGTAAAATAGCGCAATGACGACGACGCCAAGCAGGTAAAGCGTGACAAGATTGGCTTTATCAAGGGTCAGTAAAAACGTTCGGGAGAACAAGGTGATAAGTGTACAGAGCGCAATCGCGATCAGGCAGCCCTGAATCTGTACTCGCCATTTTTCACTCACAGAGCGGTTGTCTTGTTCTTTATCCCAGTGGCTGCGTTCTTCTAATGCGACAATCACCAGATCCAAATCTGGCCCTAGTTTCCCTAGTCGGTCAGCAAAACCTGAACGCCATTGCCAGCCAAACAGTTTCTGTTTGGATGTACAGCGGCGGCCTATCAGAATCTTGCCGAGGTTATGTTCTCTGGCATAACGTAATACCGCTTTTTCTTTGTTTGGATCAGAAAGCGTCGCGGTTTCAGCCCCCAATTCATGCGCTAATCTGAGCGCTTTTAAGATGGAGCGCCGTTTACCTTCGGGTAGTTGGTACAGTTTTGGGGTTTCAACGTAGATTGCATGCCAGATACAGCCTAATCGGGCCGCAAGGCGAGCGGCAGTGCGGATGAGCTTTTCATTACCTGAGCTGTTACCAATGCATAGTAGAAGATTATCACGGGTATGCCAGACCGGTTCATGCCCTTGTGTGTCGCGGAAAGCACGCATTTGATCATCAACCCGATCAGCCGTCCGGCGCAAAGCCAGTTCCCGCAATGCAATCAAATTACCTTTGCGAAAAAAATGTTCAATAGCACGTTCTGCCTGGCTAGGAATATAGACTTTACCTTCATTGAGCCGCTGGCGCAGATCATCCGGGGGCAGATCAACTAAGACAATTTCATTCGCTTGATCAAAGATATGATCAGGAATGGTTTCCCTGACCCGGATACCGGTAATATCCCCCACAACATCATTGAGGCTTTCCAGATGCTGAACGTTGATGGTAGTCAGTACATCTATGCCAGCTTCAAGCAGTTCTTCAACGTCTTGCCAGCGTTTGGGATGACGGTTGGTGTGAGGATTACTGAATGCCAACTCATCCATCAAAATGATGGCCGGGTGGCGGGCAATGGCAGCATCAAGATCAAAGACGCTGATTTTGCGCCGTCGGTAGTAGATCTGCTTCAGTGGCAGTTGTGGCAGACCATCAAGTAAAGCGGCAGTTCCTTGCCGCTCATGGGTTTCTACCACGCCGATAACCACATCCAGTCCTTGAGCACGCAATCTTTGCGCTTCCTGCAACATGGCATAGGTTTTTCCGACGCCAGCGCAGGCACCGAAAAATATCTTTAATTTACCGCGCTGTTTCTCATTAACCAGTGTCAGTAATTCATCAGGGTCAGGGCGCTGTGGTTCGTGTTGATCCATATTCAGCCTTACTGTTTTTTCTCTGGTAAATTATCAAGGGCAAGATTAAGTTTTAACACATTAATTACGGGCTCACCGAGGAATTCCGATGGGGGGTGCTCAATATTATCCCTGATTAATTGTTTTATCACTTTAATCGGTAAATGGCGTGCATCAGCGACTCTCTGTGCTTGAAAGTCAGCGGCGGCGGGTGAAATGTGAGGATCAAGACCGCTTGCGGATGCGGTGACCAGATCAACCGGCACAGGTATATCAGGTTGACGATTAAATTGACGCAGTTGTTCAACTCTGCGTTTGATTTCATCATCCAATATCGGGTTGGTAGTCGCTAAATTACTGCCGCCAGAGGACAGGGTGTTATAGGGATAATCTACGGTAGCAGAAGGACGACCCTGAAAATAGATCGCTTTAGTAAAGGGTTGACCAATCAGCTCAGAGCCAACGGTTTGACCATCTTGTTTAACCATAGAGCCTTGGGCTTGATAAGGAAACATCAGTTCTGACAAACCTGTTGCCAGCAATGGATAAGCTACGCCGGTAATCAGTGTCAGAAATATCAACAACACAACAGAAGAACGTAACCAAATCATTTTCATCACCTTTATTTAAGTATCAGCAAAGTCAGCAACAGATCTATCAGTTTGATGCCGATGAAAGGCGCTATCAGACCACCCAGACCATAAATCCACAGGTTGCGGCGTAAAAGCGCTGATGCATTCATTGGGCGGTAGCTCACGCCTTTTAGCGCTAGCGGGATCAAGAAAACAATAATCAGTGCATTAAAGATAACGGTCGATAAAACCGCCGAAGTAGGCGAGTGCAGGTGCATGATATTCAAGATATTTAATTGTGGGTAAGTGACGGCAAATGCCGCGGGGATAATGGCAAAATATTTTGCGATATCATTGGCGATACTGAATGTGGTCAGAGAGCCGCGTGTCATCAACATCTGTTTACCAATATGGACAACTTCAATCAGTTTGGTTGGGTTGGAATCCAGATCCACCATATTGCCGGCTTCTTTGGCTGCTTGAGTGCCTGAATTCATAGCAACGGCAACATCGGCTTGAGCAAGAGCAGGGGCATCATTAGTGCCATCACCTGTCATGGCAACCAGACGGCCTTCGGATTGATATTGGCGGATCAGGGCTAGTTTGGCTTCGGGGGTAGCTTCCGCCAGAAAGTCATCAACTCCAGCTTCTGCGGCAATCGCAGCCGCGGTTAGACGATTATCGCCGGTAATCATAACGGTTTTGATTCCCATACGGCGCATTTCACTGAATCGCTCTTTAATGCCGCCTTTGACGATATCTTTTAGCGCGACAACGCCCAGTACCTGTTGATTTTCTGCGACAACCAGCGGAGTACCGCCTTTCCGCGCCACGGTCTGTACCAAAATTTCCACGGCTTCAGGGAATTTTCCGTGATTGGCTTCAATATGGCGGCGGATTGCATCGACAGCGCCTTTGCGGATCATGCGGTTTTCCACATTAACACCACTCATTCGAGTCATGGCAGAGAAAGGCACAAAAGTTGCGTTCAGTGAGCGCAGATCACGTTCACGCAGATTGAATCGCTGTTTTGCCAGAATGACAATGCTGCGGCCTTCTGGTGTTTCATCGGCTAAAGAAGAGAGTTGGGCGGCATCTGCCAGCCGCTGTTCTGTTATGCCAGGCACGGGCAGAAACTGAGAGGCTTGGCGATTTCCCAAAGTGATGGTGCCGGTTTTATCCAGTAGCAGCACATCCACATCACCCGCGGCTTCAACGGCGCGTCCGCTGGTGGCAATAACATTCGCACTTAGCATGCGGCTCATGCCTGCGACACCAATGGCAGAAAGTAAACCGCCAATAGTGGTAGGAATAAGACAGACTAATAACGCTATCAATACCGTGACAGTGATAGGTTGGCCAGAATGGTTAATCTCCACGCTGAATATTGAAAATGGCAGCAGAGTGACACACACCAATAGAAAGATAATTGTCAGCGCTGTCAACAGGATAGTCAGTGCGATCTCGTTTGGGGTTTTACGACGTTTAGCCCCTTCCACCATTGAAATCATGCGGTCAAGAAACGTTTCACCGGGATTAACTGAACATTCGACCACCAGCCAGTCAGATAGTACATGGGTGCCGCCGGTCACAGAGGAAAAATCACCGCCAGATTCGCGAATAACGGGGGCAGATTCTCCGGTGATGGCACTTTCGTCAACAGAAGCGCCACCTTCGATAACTTCACCATCGCAAGGGATGGTTTCACCGGCTTCAATAATGACGATATCCCCTTTGCGTAGGCTGTCAGAAGGGGCTTTCTCTCTGGAACCATTACGATTGGCTGAGTGTAGTTTAGTTGCCCAACTGGTTTTTCTTACCCCTTTAAGGCTGGCCGCCTGAGCTTTGCTTCTGCCTTCTGCCAGCGCTTCGGCAAAGTTAGCGAATAGCACGGTAAACCATAGCCATAAGGCAATGTTACCGGTGAACAAAGCATTTCCCTTAAATTGACCCGCTAACATGGCAATCCATAAAATGGTAGTTAATCCACTGCCTAGATAGACGACAAACATCACTGGGTTGCGCCATTGTGCAGCAGGATGACATTTTTTGACTGAATCCATCAGGGCATTACGAATCAAAACGGGTTCGAATAATGTTTGTTGTTTGTTGGTCATGGTATTCCTCTCTTTGGCGCTTACCGAGCCATTAGCCAGATTTGTAAATGTTCAATGACCGGGCCAAGGATAAGAGCCGGAATAAAAGTCAACGCACCGATTAGCATGATGGTTAAAATTAATAGACTGATAAACAGTGGGCCATAGGTGGGCAGTGTACCGTTGCTGGCAGGCTGGCGTTTTTTTACGGCCAACGAGCCGGCAATAGCAAGTACTGGCAGGATCATGCCAAAGCGACCCAAAAATAGGATGATGGCTAGCAACAAGTTGTAGAACATGTTGTTGGTATTGAGGCCGGCGAAAGCACTGCCATTATTGTTGGCAGTGGAGGAGAGGGCATAGAGCACTTCACTGAAACCGTGAGCGCCGGGGTTCAGAATACCGGCGCGTCCACTGGCAGTGGATATGGTAAGTGCCGTTCCTAAAAGAGCCAGTGTCGGGGTAACCAGAATCGCCAGTGCCACCATTTTCATCTCGAATACTTCGATTTTCTTACCGAGATATTCAGGCGCACGGCCTATCATTAAACCGGCGATAAAAACGGTTAGCAGAACGAACAGTAACATACCATATAAACCAGAACCCACACCGCCAAACACGACTTCGCCAATTTGTATCAACCACATTGGGATCATGCCGCCAAGCGCAGTGAAAGAATCATGCATGGCATTGACTGCGCCACAGGAAGCGGCGGTGGTTACGACGGCATAAATGGAGGTTGCGAGGATGCCAAAGCGATTCTCTTTACCTTCCATATTGATATTACTGTTGGCACCTAACAGACTGAAATGGAGATTCCCTTTCAGTTCGGCATACATGACGCCTACGGTGGCAATGACGAAGATGATGCTCATTGCCCACAATAGAGTGTGCCCTTGACGGTTATCACCAACCACTTGCCCAAAGGCAAAACAGAGTGCACAAGGGATCAAGAAGATAGACAATATTTGAATGAAATTGCTGATAGCAGTTGGATTTTCAAAGGGGTGTGATGAATTAGCCCCAAAGAATCCACCACCATTGGTTCCCAATAACTTGATGGCTTCCTGTGAAGCGACCGGGCCCATCGGGATCAATTGCGGTTGGCCTTCAATGGTATGAGCTAATTGATACGGCTCGAAATTCTGAATCACGCCCTGACTGACAAAAACTAGAGCGATAACCATAGACAGCGGTAATAGCAGATAAAGTGTGATACGTGTGATATCAACCCAAGCGTTTCCTGCGGTGTTGACACCGTGACGGGAAAATGTGCGTATCAACGCAAATGCCACCGCAATACCGGTCGCGGCAGAAAGAAAGTTCTGCACGGTTAGACCTGTCATTTGGCTAAAGTAACTTAGTGTGTTTTCTCCACTGTATGCCTGCCAATCGGTATTGGTGATAAAGCTGATGGCTGTATTCAGCGCTAGGTCCCATTTGAGCCCGGGGAAATGTTCAGGATTAAGGGGGAGGGCGTGTTGTGTGACTAAAAGCGTGAATAGCAGTAATAGTCCGGTTAGATTAAAAATAGTGATAGCTAATGCATATTGCCACCAGTTCATTTCTTTGACTGTGCCGCCAGGTTTCTGTAAGCCACAGCAACGCCAAAGGCCAGACTCTATTTTTGTTAGCCAGCGTGGAATATCACCGTCGATCAGGTTGGCGATAATATTTCCGAGTGGCTTTGCCAGTAGCATCAAAATCAGTAAGAAACTGGTGATCAATAAAAAAGCGGATGCTGCCATTTAAAAATCCTCCGCATGAAGTAGCGCGTAAATCAGATAAACCAGTAACAGGGCTACTAATAACGCGCCGGAAATGAAGAATATGCTCACTGCTTATCTCCTGAAAACTTGGATGGGTAAATACCCGTTATCTTTCAAGTTGCCTCTTTGTTGGCTGCACTCACTCACCCCAGTTACATAGTTATCTATGCTCCCGGGGATTCGCTCCCTTGCCGTCGCGATTCATCTTGAAATCCATTGGGTAAAGATTAGAGAAGGGGATGCAAAGAAGCTGATAAAAGAGTGAGGAGATGTGTAAAAAAAGTATAAAAATGGCAATAAAAGGAGGCCAAAGTCATTAGGGGGTTTTAAGGCTTTTAGCCAGAGCTTGTAACTGTTTTTGGTCCATCATTTCACTTGTTTTAGTTGATAAATCAAATATGCCAAAAACAGGCGATTACACAATTTAAATTACAGTTTCTTATTAGGATTTAAAAAATACGCTATATACCCAAGAAACTTCAAGATGCAGTTTTTAGCACCTGAAAATGGTCGTTAATTCTAGACATCAGCGAGTCCGCTATATCCGGTAGCGTTGTGGTGAAAAATTTGAAGACGTTGTCTCGAAATTCATGTTTATCCGCAAAATAACGGTTATTTCGAACCTGTTCATTCATGACCTTCCATAATCGCTCTATTGGGTTTAAATTTGGGCTATAGGGAGGAAGGTAATGTAACTCAATATTGCTAACATAAGCCCACTCCTTAACAAGATGAGCTTTGTTGTAACCCGCCCCATCCACAATAAGATGAATTTTTTGATGATAGTCAGGATAAGACTTTCTTATTTCATTGAAAAAACAGCAAATGTTGTAGTCATTGATGGTTTGATATTCCTGGAACACCGTACGACCAATGGCATTCAGGTTGAGCGCGCCCAATATATTCAGGCGAGTCCGGCTTCCTGTTGTTTTTACTGTTTTTTTCTCGCCTTTTCGCATCCAGCCATAACCGAGTTTGGTGCCTTGAGTCGGGTGAACAGCATCAAGAAAAAGGATGGGTTCGTCTTTCGCTGTGACTTTAAGATTCTCATAATATTCAATAAATTGTCGCTGTTTTTCTGCGTCGAATTTATGAGGGACGCCACAAGGTTTTTTATAAGAAAAACCCTGACGGTGTAGCCATTTATTCATGCCGGGAATGCTAAAGGTAATATTCCAGAGCTGAGCAACATAGGCCACGATTTCATGGGTGTGATGGAAAAGATGTTGAGATAAGTGATTGATTAAAAAATCAGTTTGTTCTTGAGAAAGCAAACTATCAGACCCCCCATTATCAGATTTAAGTTTACCTTGATTAAGGTAATCGCTGATATGACGGTTAACGGTCATTTCATGAAGACGCAGGGCCTGAGCGATCATCACTGAACTCCAGCCTTCAGAGGCCAGCAGGACCGCTTTGATGCGATCACACTCCCTCTTATCACGGCAGGTGTGATGGAGATGTTCAAGTTCGGCTTTTTGTTCATCGGTAATGAATATTTTCATAGCGAGGATAATGATCTCCATTTCGGATAAAATCAAGCATCTTCAATGATTACGGGTATATATGAATTGTTTAAAAAAATATTTAATTAATCTATGGTTTTTTTCGGGAAAAAAGCCATAGATTTTCATCAATTTAAAGAGTTGACTATTTCTTCAAATGTTATATTCGAATCTATTGCCTGATAGAAGCCATTTTCGACATGCATTGGCGTAATTATATTGGTATTTTTCAATATTGGTTTATTGTTAAAGAAAACAGATAGTTTTTTTCCTACGTTTTGCTTTATAAAAAGATTAAATGGTTTGCTACAATGAGAGTTATTTTTTACTTTGATGAAAATGGAATAGTAATTATCCCCTTTTTCCGGAAAAATTTCTTCTATACATAATGGAGTTAAATGAAAAGTTTCACCATTTGCTTTATAGTCAATAGAAAAAGCGTGTTTTTTGGAGACGCAGCCTGAAACATTTGTTATTAATATCAATAATATAACAGTTAATGCTTTCATCTTTCCTCCTATTATAGTTAATTCACAAGTATTCTGGGAAAACAGCATGGTGCAAAGGATGACATCATTTTTCCGTGCTCATATAATAATTATCAATGAAAATTATTATATTGGCAATCCTTGTTCTATTGCCAGAATCAAAAGGATATTTTCACATGGCTATTTCGTTAATTTCTTTATTTTTTTCAATAAGAATTATCTATTGAGTCTAGTTCTTTTCCTAAAGCAAAGTGAAATCGATGATTATAGGAATAGGATCAAGGATCATGAAAAAATTGACTCTGATTATCGTTGATCCCATTTTTACCAACTGTTAATAAAATGTTTGTAATATTACATTTTTATCATATTTTATGTAATAAAATTACATAAAATAGAAAATATAGCGACAATAACGGCTTAAAAGTGGTCTGATAAGTGGTAAATTTTCATTTTTTGCGATAAAATTTTAAACAATTTACAGATTGATTATTTTTAAGATCCTGCGGAAAAGTGGGATCATTTTAAGGAGGACTAATATGTCTTCATATCGTGAGTATCCTTGGTATCAAGTTCTTTTACGCCGTATTGGCGCTGTCACTTTCGGTATCCTGGCGTTTCCGGTTATGTTGTTTCGTCGTGATCGCGCCCGTTTTTACAGTTATTTGTATCGTGTATGGGTAAAAACCAGCGATAAGCCCGTATGGTTAAAACAGTCAGAGCAGGTTTTGGCAATCAAAAGTAGCTGACAACTGACAATTGGCGGCAGGTAACGGTATATTATTGTCATACAATCAATACACAGGACAAATATGATGCGTAATATTGAGCTGGAAAATGTCATTAACCAAGAGCTGAATGTTGGTGATTTTCAGGATTATGCCCCCAATGGTTTACAAGTTGAGGGGCGTGCTCATATTCAGCGAATTGTTACTGGTGTGACCGCTTGTCAGGCTTTATTGGATGAAGCGGTTCGCCTTCAGGCTGATGCTGTTATCGTCCATCATGGCTATTTCTGGAAAAATGAGCCGGCAGTGATTCGTGGTATGAAACGTAATCGCCTGAAAACGCTGCTCTGTAATGATATCAATTTATATGGTTATCATCTGCCCCTTGATGCCCATCCATCATTGGGAAATAACGTGCAATTGGCCCGTCTGATTAATGCGAAAGTGGTCGGGTTGGTTGAGCCATTCGTGCCGCATGGGGAATTTGAACAGCCAATAACACCGGTGGAGTTAGCTGCACGTATCGAACAGGCGCTGGGTCGCAAAGCGTTGTATGTCGGTGACAATGCACCCGCAGAGATTCGCAAGCTTGCTTGGTGTACCGGCGGTGGTCAGAGTTTTATTCAACAGGCGGCGGAATTTGGTGTTGATGCTTTTATTACCGGTGAAGTGTCAGAGCAGACGGTTCATATCGCCCGCGAAATGGGGCTGCATTTTTATGCGGCGGGTCATCATGCCACCGAACGTTATGGTATTAAGGCGTTGGGGGAGTGGTTGGCTGGTCATTATGGTCTGGATGTCACTTTTATCGATATTCCAAACCCGGTTTAATCACGTTTTCCTAAGACGGAAATAAACGAAGCCCACCAACGGCGGGCTTCAAAGCTTTTGACAGGCTTTTCATAACTAACGTTTTTTTGTCAATAACGTTATTCTATCCGATTCATAGAGCTGTGAATTTTGATCTTGGTGATCTCGCTACACACGCAAATAGAGGCTACGTTTGATAATTTAGAGAGTAAGTCGCTTGTACCTACTCTTGGATAACGAGCATACATAAGGAAGGTGATGAGATCAATTTTGACGGTGCTTTAAGCCGTACTCACCGAATAATCTTTCCAATTAAATAAAGCCCTAACGATTAAGTTAGAGCTCTGCCTTCTATCGTAATGGGATTTTATTATTATTTTTCAAGCTGGCTATCGAAATCACGTTTTGTGTAGCCGGTATAGAGTTGACGTGGGCGAGCGATTTTCACGCCACCATCATGCATTTCATTCCAGTGAGCGATCCAGCCGATAGTACGGGCAATGGCGAAAATAACAGTGAACATAGTGGATGGAATACCCATTGCTTTCAGGATAATGCCGGAGTAGAAATCCACGTTCGGATACAGTTTTTTCTCAATAAAATAAGGATCGTGCAGAGCGATACGTTCAAGTTCCATAGCAACTTCCAGCAGGCTGTCATTCAGGCCGAGTTCATCTAGCACTTCATGGCAGGTTTCACGCATGACGGTTGCACGAGGATCATAGTTTTTGTAAACGCGATGACCAAATCCCATCAGACGGAAAGCATCATTTTTATCTTTGGCGCGTTTAATGAATTCCGGAATATGTTCAACTGACTGAATTTCTTCCAACATACGCAGACAAGCTTCGTTTGCGCCGCCATGAGCGGGGCCCCAAAGAGAAGCGATACCTGCGGCAATACAGGCAAATGGGTTAGCGCCAGAAGAACCTGCGGTACGTACTGTTGAGGTAGATGCATTTTGTTCATGGTCCGCATGTAGGATAAAGATGCGATCCATAGCGCGTTCCAGTACTGGGTTCACTTTATACTCTTCACACGGCGTAGCGAACATCATGTTTAGGAAGTTGCCTGCATAGGAGAGATCATTGCGTGGATAAACGAATGGCTGACCGATAGAGTATTTGTAGCACATGGCGGCCACTGTCGGCATTTTTGACAGCAGGCGGTAGGCGGTAATGTCACGGTGACGTGGATTGTTCACGTCCAGAGCATCATGATAGAAAGCAGCCAGAGCGCCAGTAACACCACACAGTACGGCCATAGGATGCGAATCACGGCGGAAACCGTTGAACAGGCGATGGATCTGTTCGTGAATCATGGTGTGGCGGGTAATGGTTTTTTTGAATTTATCAAACTGTTCTTGTGTTGGTGTTTCACCATACAGCAGGATATAGCAGACTTCCAGATAAGTGGATTTTGTCGCTAGCTGGTCGATAGGGAAACCACGGTGCAGCAATACACCTTCGTTACCATCAATGTAAGTGATCTTGGATTCGCAAGATGCTGTGGAAGTAAAACCAGGATCGTAGGTATAGAAACCTTGGGAGCCGAGAGTACGAACGTCGATGACTTTGGACCCAAGGGTCGGTGTGAGCACGTCCAATTCAATAGCAACTGAACCGTCTGGGGCTAGAGTTGCTTTGTTATCTGCCATTACAGTCTCCTTAGCGCTTTCATTTTTATAACTCTTAACAACCACGGCAGAAAGACACCGTATAGAGTCTATCTTGTCAGGCTATTTTATCGACTATTCTTTGTCATCAAGAACGGGCTTGGACAGTGCTCTGACAAAAGCGGTCACTTTTGAATGCACTTTGGTGTGGCCAGCGCCGGTGAGCGATTTGTGGGTGAATCGCCTCTTACAGATTGTGCGCATACTCCGGTTGCTGTGCAATCTGTGTTCCCAATTTATTGACAAGAATGGTCTATACCTATGATGCCTGGTGGAATAGGTTCTTATACTGTGTCCCCTGACACTGTACTACCGGGGAAAAGCTGAAATCAGGCCAATATCACATTTAAGGCTGAAATCTCACCCCGGACGACAATGGTTTTCAGGTTGTTAGCGAATTTTTGAGAGTTATGTTTTATGCATTGACTACAAAAATGATTATGATTCGTGCGGACTACACAGTTACATAACTTTAGCTTTTCTTGAGGTCTTTCCTCTTACCAAAAATCAATCTCAAAAGTGTTTTCAACCATATATGTAAGATAAATGTTTAAAGTTTGTCAAACAAGATAATTAATTTTGTGCAATATGTTTGAATCGTGATCTTAATCACTGTTCAGTGGAAATGTAGCTAATCATATTGTGTTGGAATTGTAATAATAATGTGAAGCACATATACTGCCGCCAGGTCTCCGGATTACCCTGCTGTAGGAGCACCCAGCGTAACTAAATCACAACACTTTTTTAATCATGAAGGATCTATCGTTTGATTAAATGTTGTGTCTTTGTATCCTCTTATCGCTGTCTGATTTCCGCCCAGGTCCGGAGGAAGGAAAATAATAAAAGAGCTGTGTGGGCAAAATTGTGAAAAAACAAAGACCTGTCAACCTTGATTTGCAGACGATACACTTTCCAGTCTCTGCAATAGTCTCGATCTTGCACCGTGTCTCCGGCGTCATTACTTTCGTAGCAGTAGGAATTCTCCTCTGGTTGTTAGGAATGTCTCTATCCTCGCAAGAAGGGTTTCAGCAAGCCGCCGATATTATGACGGGATTTTTCGCTAAGTTTATTGTGTGGGGCATTCTGACTGCACTGGCTTACCATATCTGTGGTGGTGTCCGCCACATGCTGATGGATTTCGGCTACTTGGAAGAAAACTTAGCGGTTGGTAGTCTCTCTGCCAAAGTGGCAATCGGGATTGCTGTTATTCTGTCGATTCTGGCTGGAGTACTGGTATGGTAAGTAACGCATCTGCATTGGGTCGCACGGGTATCCATGATTGGCTATTATTGCGCGCGTCCGCAATGATTATTGTTTTATATGTTCTTTATATGCTGGGCTTTATCGTTACAACGCCGGATATCACTTATGAAGTCTGGCGGGGTTTCTTCGCCTCATCCATCACTAAAGTCTTCACTGTGCTGACACTGTTTTCCATTCTGGCTCACGCCTGGATTGGTATGTGGCAAGTACTCACTGACTATGTAAAGCCGCTGGCACTGCGTTTAATGCTGCAATTAGCGATTATCGTTGCACTGATGGCTTACTTGATTTACGGAACAATTGTGGTGTGGGGGGTATAGATGAAACTGCCAGTAAGAGAGTTTGATGCAGTCGTTATTGGTGCAGGTGGCGCTGGCATGCGCGCTGCGCTACAAATTTCACAAATGGGATTATCCTGTGCTTTGATTTCCAAAGTATTCCCAACCCGTTCTCATACTGTATCTGCGCAGGGGGGGATCACCGTTGCGTTGGGTAACTCCCATGACGATAACTGGGAATGGCACATGTATGACACGGTGAAAGGCTCCGACTATATCGGTGATCAGGATGCGATTGAGTACATGTGTAAGACCGGGCCCGAGGCCATTCTGGAACTGGAACACATGGGGTTGCCATTTTCGCGTTTGGATGACGGTCGTATTTATCAACGTCCATTCGGTGGCCAGTCAAAAAACTTTGGTGGTGAACAGGCTGCACGTACCGCTGCGGCGGCAGACCGTACCGGTCATGCCCTGTTGCATACGCTGTATCAGCAGAACTTAAAAAATCACACCACTATTTTTTCTGAATGGTATTCGTTGGATCTGGTTAAAAATCAGGATGGCACTATTGTTGGTTGTACTGCGATCTCTATTGAAACCGGTGAAGTGGTTTATTTCAAAGCGAAGGCAACGATTCTGGCAACGGGTGGTGCCGGTCGTATTTATCAATCAACCACTAACGCCCACATTAACACCGGTGATGGTGTAGGTATGGCGCTGCGTGCGGGTGTACCTGTACAGGATATGGAAATGTGGCAATTCCACCCAACCGGTATTGCCGGAGCAGGTGTTCTGGTAACAGAAGGCTGCCGTGGTGAAGGTGGTTATTTGCTGAATAAAGATGGCGAGCGCTTTATGGAGCGTTACGCGCCAAATGCTAAAGATCTGGCTGGTCGTGATGTCGTGGCACGTTCCATTATGATCGAAATCCGCGAAGGCCGTGGTTGTGAAGGTCCTTGGGGTCCTCATGCCAAGCTGAAATTGGATCATTTGGGCAAAGAGGTGCTGGAATCTCGTCTGCCGGGCATTCTTGAGTTATCCCGTACTTTCGCCCACGTTGACCCAGTAAAAGAACCTATCCCGGTTATTCCAACTTGCCACTATATGATGGGAGGAATCCCAACTAAAGTGACCGGTCAGGCTCTGATGGTTAACGAAAACGGTGAAGATGTGGTTATTCCGGGTCTGTTTGCTGTCGGTGAAATTGCCTGTGTATCGGTTCATGGCGCAAACCGTTTGGGGGGGAACTCGCTGTTGGACTTAGTGGTGTTTGGCCGTTCTGCCGGTTTGCACCTGAAAGAATCGTTGATGGAACAAGGGACTAGCCGCGAAGCCAGCGAATCGGATATTGAAATATCTTTGCAACGTCTGAACCGTTGGAATAGTACCCGTACGGGTGAAGATCCGGTTAAAATTCGTAAAGATTTGCAAGCGTGTATGCAGAACAACTTCTCGGTATTCCGTGAAGGTGATGCAATGGCGAAAGGGCTGGAGGAACTTAAAGTTATCCGTGAACGCTTGAAGAGTGCGCGTCTGGATGATACTTCCTCAGAGTTCAATACTCAGAGAATTGAGTGTCTGGAGCTTGATAACCTGATGGAGACGGCATTTTCTACGGCTGCTGCTGCTAATTTCCGTACTGAAAGCCGTGGTGCTCACAGCCGTTTCGACTATCCGGACCGTGATGATGCGAACTGGTTATGTCATACCCTCTATCTACCGCAAACTGAGACCATGACTCGTCGTGATGTCAACATGCAGCCAAAGCTGCGTGAAGCATTCCCGCCGAAAGCGCGTACTTACTAATGAGTTGCTGGTAATCCAGTTGCGGAGGAATAGATTATGAAACTTGAATTTTCGATTTATCGTTACAACCCGGATGTTGACAGCGCTCCTCATATGCAGGATTACACGCTGGAAGCAGAAGAAGGGCGTGACATGATGTTGCTGGATGCGTTAATCCAGCTTAAAGAACAGGACCCAACACTCTCTTTCCGTCGTTCTTGCCGTGAAGGTGTTTGTGGTTCTGACGGCCTCAACATGAATGGTAAAAATGGTCTGGCTTGTATTACGCCTGTTTCGGCTTTGCGGCGTGGTAGCAAGAAAATTGTTATCCGTCCGTTGCCAGGTTTGCCGGTTATTCGTGATTTGGTGGTCGATATGGGGCAATTCTATGCGCAATATGAGAAGATTCGCCCATATTTGCTGAATGACGGTAAAAACCCACCGGCACGTGAACATTTGCAGTCACCTGCGCAAAGGGAAAAACTCGATGGTCTGTACGAGTGTATTCTGTGTGCTTGTTGTTCAACTTCCTGTCCGTCATTCTGGTGGAATCCTGATAAATTTATTGGGCCTGCGGGCTTACTGGCAGCATATCGCTTCCTGATTGACAGCCGTGATACTGAAACGGCTTCACGATTAGATAAGCTGAATGATGCTTTCAGTGTTTTCCGCTGCCATAGCATCATGAATTGTGTCAGTGTGTGCCCTAAGGGGTTGAATCCAACAAAAGCTATAGGCCATATTAAGTCTATGTTGCTAAAGCATAGTGCGTAATAGGTCCTGCCCTCCGCGAGATTTTCTCCGTGGAGGGCACAAAGAATTGAAGAGTATGAGTTGCCAACTGCTAATGATGACAAAAGCTTGAAGTGAGGAACCTTTAAAAACGGTTAGGCGGTTTTTAAAGGTTCCTTGAAGGGTTCCTAAACCCAAAAGAGAACATGCATAAAGCACGTCCAAATGAACCTTTTATCGATACCGTATTTAAGCGGTAATAGTTAACCACGGCGAAAACTAAAGCTTTTAAAGCTTAAGGGATCACAATGCAGAACGGCGCAATGAAGGACTGGCTGGATTCAAGCTTCCTGGCTGGTTCAAACCAGTCTTACGTAGAGCAGATCTATGAAGACTATATAACCGATCCAAACTCCGTTGATGCAAGTTGGAGAGAGATTTTCCAACAATTGCCGAATGCGGGACTCAGCGGTGAACAACTCCACTCGCAGACGCGTGATTACTTCCGCCGTCTTGCGAAAGATACTACGCGTTATCATTCCTCTGTCAGCGATCCAGCGATGGATGCAAAACAAGTTAAAGTTTTGCAGCTCATCAACGCATTTCGCTTCCGCGGTCATCAAAATGCGAACCTTGACCCGTTGGGATTATGGAAACAGGATAGTGTTCCTGATTTAGATCCGGCTTTCCATAATCTGACGGAAGCGGATTTTGCAGAAACATTTAACGTAGGTTCTTTTGCGATCGGCAAAGAGACGATGAAATTGGCTGATTTGTATGAAGCACTGAAACGCACTTATTGCGGTTCTATTGGTGCTGAATACATGCATATCACCAATACGGAAGAAAAACGTTGGATTCAGCAGCGTCTGGAGTCTGTCACTGTCAGCTCTCAGTTTAGCGTAGAGGAAAAACATCGTTTTCTGGCGGAACTGACGGCAGCCGAAGGTTTGGAGCGTTATCTGGGAGCGAAGTTTCCGGGAGCGAAACGTTTCTCTCTTGAAGGGGGTGATGCGCTGATCCCCATGTTGAAGGATCTTATCCGCCATGCAGGTAAACATGACACACGAGAAGTTGTGCTGGGAATGGCTCACCGTGGTCGCCTCAACGTCTTGGTTAATATCTTAGGTAAAAAACCGGCTGATCTGTTTGATGAGTTTTCGGGTAAGCATAAAGAGCATCTCGGTACCGGTGACGTGAAATATCATCAAGGTTTCTCGTCTGATTTTGCCACTGAGGGGGCTAAGGTTCATTTGGCATTAGCATTTAACCCATCTCACCTTGAGATTGTTAGCCCTGTCGTTATTGGTTCAGTACGTGCCCGCCGTGACCGTCTGGATGAAGGTCGCAGTAATATGGTATTGCCAATCACTATCCACGGTGATGCTGCTGTTACCGGCCAAGGCGTGGTGCAGGAAACTCTGAACATGTCTCAAGCTCGTGGTTATGAAGTGGGTGGTACAATTCGTATCATCATCAATAACCAGATCGGTTTCACAACGTCTAACCCAAAAGATGCCCGTTCAACACAATACTGTACCGATATTATCAAAATGGTACAGGCACCGATTTTCCACGTTAATGCAGACGATCCAGAAGCGGTGGCATTTGTTACCCGCCTAGCACTGGATTTCCGTAATACCTTCAAATGTGATGTGATGATCGATTTGGTTTGCTACCGCCGTCATGGTCACAACGAAGCTGATGAGCCAAGTGCAACTCAGCCAATGATGTATCAGAAAATTAAGAAACACCCAACGCCACGTAAAATCTATGGTGACAAGCTGGTGGCTGAGAACTTGATATCAGTCGATGATGTGACCGAGATAGTTAACCTGTATCGTGATGCCCTTGACCGTGGTGATTGTGTCGTTGATGAGTGGCGTTCAATGGGGCTGCACTCATTTACTTGGGAGCCTTATCTTAATCACGAATGGGATGAAGAATACCTACATAAAGTTGATGTTAAACGTTTGCAGGATCTCGGTAGACGCATCAGTTCTGTCCCGGAAGAAGTGACAATGCACTCGCGTGTAGCGAAAATTTATAACGACCGTGCAGAGATGGCAAACGGCGATAAATTGTTCGACTGGGGTGCCGCGGAAACATTGACCTATGCAACTTTAGTGGATGAAGGGGTTCCGGTACGTTTGTCTGGTGAAGATGCCGGTCGTGGTACTTTCTTCCATCGTCATGCGGTTATCCATAATCAGGCTAACGGTTCTGTTTATGTTCCTCTGGCGAACGTTCATAACGGTCAGGGAGCATTTAATGTTTGGGATTCTGTTCTGTCGGAAGAGGCGGTACTGGCGTTTGAGTATGGCTATGCAACAACAGAACCTCGCGCTCTGACAATCTGGGAAGCACAGTTTGGTGATTTTGCCAATGGTGCACAGGTTGTTATTGACCAATTCATCAGCTCTGGTGAACAGAAATGGGGCCGTATGTGCGGTCTGGTAATGTTGCTACCGCATGGTTATGAAGGGCAGGGACCTGAACACTCTTCAGCCCGTTTGGAGCGTTATCTGCAACTGTGTGCAGAACAGAACATGCAGGTTTGTGTGCCGTCAACGCCGGCTCAGGTCTACCACATGCTTCGCCGTCAGGCTTTGCGCGGTATGCGCCGTCCGTTGATCGTTATGTCACCAAAATCACTGTTGCGTCATCCATTAGCCGTTTCTAGCCTGGATGAGTTGGCTAACGGTAAATTCCAGACGGTTATTGGTGAAACTGATGCTCTGGATCCGAAAGGTATTAAACGAGTGGTACTTTGCTCAGGTAAAGTCTATTACGACCTGTTGGAGCAACGCCGTAAAAATGAACAAACTGATGTTGCTATCGTGCGTATTGAACAACTATATCCATTCCCTCATCAAGATGTTCAGTCAACACTGGAACAGTATGCTCATGTACATGATTTTGTCTGGTGCCAGGAAGAGCCATTAAATCAGGGGGCCTGGTATTGCAGTCAGCACAACTTCCGTGAAGTGATCCCGTTCGGGGCTTCTTTACGTTATGCAGGTCGTCCTGCGTCTGCTTCCCCGGCAGTTGGATATATGTCAGTTCACCAGCAACAACAACAAGAGCTGGTTAATGACGCACTGAACGTTGAATAAATAAAGGATATAAAATGAGTAGCGTAGATATTCTGGTTCCGGATCTGCCTGAGTCTGTTGCTGATGCCACTGTGGCAGTCTGGCACAAAAAACAGGGTGACCGTGTTGAACGTGATGAAGTGCTGGTTGAAATCGAAACAGATAAAGTTGTGCTGGAAGTGCCGGCCAGTGAGGCGGGTGTTTTAGAAGCCATTTTAGAAGAGAAAGATGCCACCGTTCTGTCCCGTCAGCTTCTTGGTCGTATCCGCTTGGGCGATAGCACCGGCAAGCCGGCAGAAATAAAAGAAAAAACAGAAGCAACTTTGGCGAAACGCCAGACGGCGGGTTTAGACGAAGAGAGCAATGATGCACTCAGCCCGGCGGTCCGCCGTTTGATTGCAGAGCATGATCTTGATGCCAAAGCGATTAAAGGCAGTGGGGTTGGTGGACGCATCGTCCGTGAAGACGTGGAAAAATACATGGCTGATAACGAAAAAGTGGCTAGCAAGCCAGCAGAATCCTCTGCTGCTTCTGCCCAGGGTTCTCTGTTGCCACACCGCAGTGAAAAGCGTGTGCCAATGACTCGCCTGCGTAAGCGTGTGGCTGAACGTCTGCTGGAAGCGAAAAACAACACCGCGATGTTGACAACATTTAATGAAGTTAACATGAAGCCAATCCAAGAAATGCGTAAACAGTACGGCGAGGCGTTTGAAAAACGCCACGGTGTGCGTCTGGGCTTTATGTCTTTCTATGTGAAAGCCGTGGTTGAAGCACTGAAACGCTATCCAGAAGTGAATGCTTCTATTGATGGCACTGATGTGGTTTACCACAACTATTTCGATATCAGTATTGCGGTATCGACACCACGTGGTCTGGTAACGCCAGTACTGCGTGATGCGGATGCGTTGAGCATGGCTGATCTCGAAAAACGCATTAAAGAGCTGGCTATCAAAGGCCGCGACGGCAAATTGACCGTTGAAGAGCTAACGGGTGGTAACTTTACCATTACCAATGGCGGTGTATTCGGCTCCTTAATGTCTACACCAATCATTAACCCACCACAGAGTGCGATTCTTGGCATGCATGCTATAAAAGATCGGCCAATGGCGGTTAATGGTCAGGTGGAGATCCTTCCAATGATGTACCTGGCATTGTCTTATGACCACCGTCTGATTGACGGGCGTGAGTCTGTAGGCTTCTTGGTGACCATCAAAGAAATGCTGGAAGATCCTGCACGTTTGCTGCTGGACGTATAGCAACATAATCAGGGCAGATACGCGCTAATATCTGCCCAGTCTGAAGTAAACAAATGTATATGAACAGCCAATCTTTAGAGATTGGCTATATCCAGAGCAACAAAAAAATCAGAGAGCAACTTACCCATTTTTTGCTCTTCTCAGACTTAATTATGGATAGAACATCATGAATTTACACGAGTATCAGGCAAAACAGCTTTTTGCACGGTATGGTTTACCCGCTCCGGCTGGTTATGCCTGCACGACACCGCGTGAAGCAGAAGAAGCTGCATCTAAAATCGGCTCTGGCCCTTGGGTGGTGAAGTGCCAGGTTCATGCTGGCGGTCGCGGTAAAGCGGGCGGCGTGAAAGTAGTTAACAGTAAAGAAGAAATTCGCGCTTTCGCAGAGCAGTGGCTAGGCAAACGTTTGGTCACTTACCAAACAGATGCGCAAGGGCAGCCTGTTCGTCAGATTTTAGTGGAAGCGGCAACTGATATTGCGAAGGAGCTGTATCTTGGTGCTGTGGTTGATCGTGGTACACGTCGTGTAGTGTTCATGGCCTCTACTGAAGGTGGTGTTGAAATTGAAAAAGTTGCGGAAGAGACCCCGGAACTGATTCATAAAGCGATTATCGACCCGCTGATTGGTCCTATGTCTTATCAGGGGCGTGAACTGGCATTTAAATTGGGTTTAACCGGTAAACAAGTTAGCCAGTTCACTAAAATTTTCTTAGGGTTGGCAAATCTATTCCTGGAGCGCGATCTGGCTCTGGTTGAAATTAACCCATTGGTTATTACGACTCAAGGTGATTTGATTTGTCTGGATGGCAAATTGGGCGCTGATGGTAACGCACTGTTCCGTCAGGCTGAATTGCGTGAAATGCATGACCCATCTCAGGAAGATCCTCGTGAAGCTCAGGCGGCACAGTGGGAGCTGAACTATGTTGCGCTGGATGGCAATATTGGTTGCATGGTAAACGGTGCGGGCTTGGCAATGGGGACGATGGATATCGTTAAATTGCATGGCGGGGCGCCAGCTAACTTCCTTGATGTCGGTGGTGGTGCAACCAAAGAGCGTGTTACAGAAGCGTTTAAGATCATCCTGTCAGATGAAAACGTGAAAGCGGTATTGGTTAATATCTTTGGTGGTATTGTTCGTTGTGACCTGATTGCTGACGGTATTATTGGTGCGGTGGAAGAAGTCGGGGTTCACGTACCGGTTGTTGTTCGTTTGGAAGGGAACAATGCTGAGCTGGGAGCGAAAAAACTGGCTGATAGTGGCTTGAATATCATTGCTGCAACCAGCCTGACGGACGCAGCTAAGCAAGCAGTAGCCGCAGTGGAGGCAAAATAATAATGTCTATTTTAATCGATAAAAACACCAAAGTTATCTGTCAGGGTTTCACTGGCAGCCAAGGTACTTTCCATTCAGAACAAGCGATTGCTTATGGTACCCAAATGGTTGGTGGGGTAACGCCGGGTAAAGGTGGTACTGAACATCTAGGATTACCTGTTTTCAATACTGTTCGTGAAGCGGTAGAAGCAACCGGGGCAACGGCTTCTGTTATCTATGTTCCTGCGCCATTCTGTAAAGATTCCATTCTGGAAGCGATCGACGCAGGTATCAAACTGATCATCACGATTACTGAAGGTATCCCAACGCTGGATATGCTGGCGGTTAAAGTAAAACTGGATGAAGCGGGTGTGCGTATGATCGGCCCTAACTGCCCGGGAGTCATTACGCCAGATGAATGTAAGATCGGTATTATGCCGGGACACATTCATCGAGCAGGTAAAGTTGGTATCGTTTCCCGCTCAGGAACATTGACTTATGAAGCGGTAAAGCAGACCACTGATGCCGGTTTAGGACAATCTACTTGTGTTGGTATCGGTGGTGACCCTATCCCCGGTTCTAACTTCATTGATATCCTGAAATTGTTCCAACAAGATCCGCAAACAGAAGCCATTGTAATGATTGGTGAAATTGGTGGTACTGCGGAAGAAGAAGCGGCAGCTTATATTAAACAGCACGTTACTAAGCCGGTTGTTGCCTACATCGCGGGTGTGACTGCACCAAAAGGTAAGCGTATGGGCCATGCTGGTGCGATTATTGCGGGTGGTAAAGGAACCGCAGATGAAAAATTTGCTGCTCTGGAAGCGGCTGGCGTGAAGACGGTTCGCAGTCTGGCAGACATCGGTGATGCGGTGAAAGATTTACTTGCTGGCAAGTGATAACTAATAAGAAATTCTTATCTATGAGGCCGCTGTAAAGTGGCCTCAGATCGTTAAAAAAGCTGGTTAAAAATAGTTTTTCAACATCGAAAATTTCAAATTCCATCTTTGTCAATACGACGTTACGCTTGCTGGCTGTGCGAAAAGCAGCAAAGAAGGATAGGAAACAACAGTTTACTCACCTTTTTCATCACATCAGTGAAGAACTGTTATGTCAGATTTTTCAGCAACTTAAACGTCAATCTGCACCGGGCTGCGAGGGTATCACATGGGAAAACTAGGCAGAAAATCTGCAAAATAACCTCCATGCGCTCCACGGCAGACTTCATCGTGGGCAATACAGCCCCCTCCCAGCAAAACACTAATCCCCGTTTTTTTATCATCGCCATCCCGAGTGCAAAACATCAGGCCAGCGTGAAGAAAGCCACTACAAAAGTCAGCGTTTAATTGATTTTCTGAAAATATAGAAAAATAAATGCGATTTTAGCGACAACTAACTTGAAAAACAGCGGCGTAAAAATAGGAAGAGAGAGAAAAAGCGGAAACAGGCAATCACAATCACCGAAATACGCATTAAGTTATTTAACTGTATGTTTTTTGTTGTTTTTGTTTTTTTTATGTTGTGATTTATCACTGTTTTATATACATTGACGCCCGTTCGAATTATTAATTCACTACATTGACGGCTGATATTTTGCAAATAAAAGGCTGGCTTTGATCCGTTTTTGTGAAGGAGAAAGAACGTGATAGGAAATAGGGATTATTCAACAAGTGTACTGTCTGGTGAAGGGGATAGCGATTATGAGAAGTATATGCGCATTCCCACGCTGCTCAATTTGCAAGTAACGCCAGAAAAGATGCTCCACCGTGATGAATTATTGTTTCAGGTGGTTCATCAATCTACTGAGCTTTGGCTGAAACTGAGCAATAATGAGTTGGCTGAAGCGATAAAAAAGCTATCCAAGAAAGACTTTGTTGCTGCAACCGAGTTGATTAAGCGGTCCAGCTATCCTATTGAGTTAATTACTAAGCAACTCGAAATGTTCAAATACATGACTCCGTATGACTTTCAGAAAGTAAGACCTGCATTAGGCAACGGCTCAGGCTTCGAATCTCCAGGCTGGAGGCGGTTGCAATCAGTTGGGCGGGAACTCCATCAAACTTTTATTCGTATTGTTAAGTCTATGAGTATCGACCTGATGGGCGTTTATACCGAGGAAGACAAGTCGCCGCTTTATTTCCTAATGGAAGAAATGGTGAGCTGGGATGAAATGGTCAGTTTATGGCGCAGCAGACATTATAAAATCGCAGTACGTACTATCGGACTTAACACGATAGGTACCAAGGGAACTCCGATTGAAAAACTGACGGTGCTGATGAATAAGCAATTCTTTCCAGAACTGTGGGAATTGCGTACCGAAATGACTAATACCAACAGTTACTAGTCGCTATGTATTCACCTCAAGCATTTCGGGACAATTATTTTAGCGGGTTGCATGGCCTTGTCCATCTTGCCAGTTGTAGTATTTCTCCTCGTTCTCAGTTCCTTGATGCAGCGATGGAAACGATGCTAGTTGATATGGCAAAAAATGAGCTGGCGTGGGTGTATTTCGAGCGGCAAACCGAACAGGCCAGGCGCTTGTTTGCTGAGTTTATAGGCGCAGATGCATCACAAATAGCGATTTTGCCAAACGCAACGATAGCTGCTTATCAGGTTATTTCAACGCTAGTAGCCAATTCCGGAGAACAAATTCTTTGTACGGAAGATGAATTTCCGTCTCTGTCCCATGTTTGGTTGCAACAAGCGAGTCGTGGACTCGTCACGCGTTGCATAGAAAGTCAGGTTTCAGACGAAAGTTTTGTCACCATTACCTGCGCAATGTTGGGCAGCAATACATGTTTAGTTTCAGTACCGTTAGCCAGTTTCCGCACAGGTAGACGATACCCGGTCGAATTAATAACAGAACTCGCTAATCAATCACAAGTTCCAATATTAGTCGATGCATACCAAGGGCTAGGTGCTGAAAAAATTAATGTCAGTGAATTGAATTGTGATTACCTGATCTGTGGCAGCATGAAGTACATGTTAGGTTTGCCAGGTATTGCATTCCTTTATGTAAAAGATGGCATTCGTAACACCGTTGCACTGGGGCTGACTGGATGGCAAGGACGTAAAGAGCCATTTGCTTTTAACCCATCGTTGGTGGATTTCCCCGATTGCGCCAAACGATTTGAAACCGGAACTCCTGCTGTGCCCGCGCTTTATGCGGCAAGCAGCGCCTTAACTGCACTTTTGACTTTAGATTTTGAGCAAGGTCGGCTGCATATTCAGACATTAGTTGAACTTGCTATCGACATTTTGGAAAAAGGCGACGTGACAATCGTAAAGGTCCCCGGAACATTATTTTCGGCGCATATTGCTTTGCTTGTTCCAAATGTTCCTGCATTGGACACGCACTTAAAACAGCACAAGATAATTACAAGCCCGCGAGGTGAGATGCTCAGACTTGCGTTTCATCACTTTAATACGGCAGACGAAGTTGTTCAAACATGTAGATTGATTTGCGCGTACTTCAAAACCCAAATATGGTGAATATAAGTTAATTATTTCAATAAATTATAATAAAAGGAAAGTTTTACAGTGCTGGATATATTAGAACTTGAGCATCCAAGATTTACTAGTTTGCTTTGTGATTACAGTGATTCAGAAACAATCACTATTAATCTTAGCATTCACACCATATTGCGGTTTGCCAAGGAAAATAAAGCAACCTTCCCATATCAGGATGTTGTTCGCATGTATCATAAGACAGGTAAACATTTCGTTCCTGAATATTTTCTCGAGCTGTTGAATATTACTAGAAAAGAGTGCGCAAAATTAAACAGTGAGGAAATTGAGCAAGTCACACGTTTTTTGAATGTCTTGTTGGATAAATACGACGGTACTTATGACTACCGCTCTTATCTGGCGCTTGAATTGTTAAACATGCCTGATGACCAGACAGAGATTAAAGCATACGCAGAAGCGCAATCCCACATTGACCGTATGATGTTACTGCTTACGGCGGATATACTCAAATTTGAACTTGGCGGGTTAGTAACAGAGGGAAATTTTAGACATCAGTTACCAGAACGTACTTTAGTTGAAAAACGTTGTGCTATGGCTCTAAAAGCGGTGACTCCATACGTACAACGGGCTAAGTTGTCCTATATTTCATCGGAATATGTTATCGAATCAGCAAAACATTTTATTGCCGCAGTAGAGCAAAGGAAAACACACAACGATGAGCAAATGCTGATGACAACTAATTTACCCGTCTATCTCATTCACGACGAATATATGTTCATTCGGGTCTTACAAACGTTCGAATACACTTTCTCTTGGATTGCAGTTGGTTTGAGGGCGACAATTGAAGCTTGCACTGATTCGCCTAGCCAGGCAAGTATTCTGGTCGAAAGTTGCGAGAAAAAAATTAAAGAAGCCATCGGTTTTTTCCATTTACTGTCTTCTATGCGTGCGGAATCCTTTAAGGTGTTTCGTGCATATACTGAAGGCGCAAGTGCGATCCAATCAAGAAACTACAAGCGTATTGAATCACTATGCAGACAACCGGATGAGGATCGGTTGAACTCTATTGCTTACGGCTCTGTCCCTGAAGTTCAAGAAAAACTGTTGGTGCGGCCAAATAACTTAGACCTTGCATTGAGTCAAGCGCAACAGAGTGGTCGTTTCAATAGCAACGACTTTGGTGAGGTCAAACAAGCCATGAAAAGTTTTGCTACGACGCTGAAACGTTGGAAGCAAACCCATTATGGTCTTGCGATGAAGATGTTGGGTGAGGGCTCGGGTACTGGTTACACGGAAGGCACTCCTTATTTGGCTTTTGTCAAAGACATCCCTGTTTTTGAAACCCAGCTTGATGAGTAGATTACTAAGATGAATAGTTCAAATAAAACCAAGATTGCTATTATTGGTGCAGGTCCAGTTGGCCTGATTTTATCAGCTCGACTGGCTTCATTCGGTATTACGAGCATCGTGATGGATAAAGCCCCTTATCTGCTTCGAAAAGGTTCTAAGGCCTGCCTGATCCACGGCGATGCGCTAGAAGTACTTGATAAAGTCGGGTGTGGAGAACAGATTGCAAAAGAAGGGATTCATTGGCGGATAGCGCACACCTATATTCGAAATGTTGAGAGGATCACCCAAGAATACCCCGAACGCCCCGGTTATGGTGAATTTGTCAATATTTCCCAATACCGTATAGAGCAAGAGCTCGTTAAGCTGTTGGAAGCTAATCCCCTATGTGAACTCAGGTGGTCAAGTGAAGTCGTTGGTTATTCACAACAACAGGACAAGGTTAAGCTAGAGGTAAGACACTGTACCGAAACGGAGACCCTAGAATTTGATTATGTAATTGCCTGCGATGGAGTTAGAAGCACGTTACGCGATCTGACAGAGGTTAACTTTACCGGATACACTCACCAAGATCGTTTTTTAGTTACTGATATTAAAGCAAATATTGCTTTAACCAAAGAACGTCACTTTCATTTTGATCCTCAGTTTAATCCAGGCCGTCAGTTGGTGATGCATCCTCAGCCCGACAATATATGGCGTATCGACTGGCAATTGCCTCCAGATGCGGATATTGAAGCTGAAAAGAAAAATGGCCAACTAGACAAGCGTATCAAGTCTGTCATCGGTGATATTCCGTATCAGATTGACTGGATCAGTACCTATCGTTTTAACCAGCGAGTTGTGGAGAAGTTCAGACTCAATCGACTGTTTTTTGCTGGTGATGCGGCTCACTCATTTCCACCTTATGGCTCTCGCGGCATGAACAGCGGGATTCAAGACGCAGACAACCTAGCATGGAAATTGGCGCTAGTAATTAGAGGAAGCGCAGGGGATGAATTGTTGGATACTTATCATGAGGAAAGGTTCCTTGCAGCGAAAGAGAATTTGAGACTGACGGAAGCCACGATACAGTTCATGGTCCCGCCAACACCTTTGAAGCAAATCTGGCGTGACACCGTGCTGCGAATTTCAGAAGTCTGGAAACCGCTTCGTAAGCAAGTGAATCACGGGAAAATGACAGAACCTTTTACCTACGAATCTTCTAGTTTGATTGATTATAACCATCGGACACCTTATGTCGGTGCGTTCTCTCCGGATGTAGTGGTTTATATCGACGGAGAAAAAAGCCGCTTACGTAAGTTGTTCGGGAAAGGGTTTGTTTGTCTTTTTTGCGCAGACCCAAATAAGGTGAAGCAGTATTTAAATAAGCAAAGCCACACCTATAATGGTTTGGATTTTAGTTTGGTTGCTGCTGTACCAAAAGGATATTTCTCGCCAAAAGTGGACGAGAGACTTATCAGTGTTACTTACGACGATATTCTGTTTTTTGAAACCCTGACAGAAAAACAAGATTCATTGTTTGTTATCCGTCCTGATGGCCATTTAGCAGGACATTACCTGCTTGATAACGCACCGTCTCTTAGTTTAATCCTGGAAAAAGTCAGTGGTACTGATTCCTTAACGTTTCAGCGTGAAGCATCATAAACGGAGATTAACTTATGTCGTCTACCCATAATACGCCAGAATTCGCATGGCTAAATGGTGAATGCGTGCCTTGGGAAAAGTGTACCTTACATGCCAGAACGCAGGGCGCTTTTTGGGGCGCAAATGTTTTTGAAGGTGTGTGAGTCTATTGGAATAAAACGGATAAGCAAATGTATATGTATCGGATACGAGAGCATATCAAGCGCCTGCGCGATTCCATGAAGTGTGTTGACATGCCTGTCACTTTCACAGATCAAGAGATTGTTGAAGCTTGCATCGACCTAGTACGAAAAAACAACTTTAAGCAACATGTGCATCTGGTTATCGCTCCTTATTTTGCGATGGGGAAAAACTTCGACCCACTTATTTATACCGAAGACACTGGTATGCATATTACAGCATTACCTATGCCAAGGTCTGCGCGTTATGACACAGGGATGACGGCTTCGTTTTCAACTTGGAGACGAATCAGTGACGATTCAATGCCACCGAGGATTAAAACAGGAGCAAATTACCATAATAGCCGCTTAGCTCAGCATGAAGCGATGCGAAATGGTTTTGATACTGCGTTTTTTCTAAATCACAGAGGCACTGTGGCTGAAGGCCCTGGATCTTGCATCATGATGGTCAAAAATAACCGACTGATCACGCCGCCAGGTTCAGCAGGCGTACTTGAAGGGATTACGGTAGACAGCATTATAAGACTAGCGAAGGATAAGCTTTCGGTTGAATGTGAACGAAGAGAAATTGATCGTACCGAGTTGTATTTGGCTGATGAAGTTTTCACCTGTGGCACTCTCGCTGAAATCGTTCCTGTGATTAGTGTTGACCGAAAGTCTATTGGGGACGGGCGTCCTGGTTTGATGACCCGTAAGCTTCAGGTTGCTTATGAAGACGAGGTGATGTCGAATTCGACATCTGAATATTCAACCCCTGTCTATTAAGCCCATAATGAGAATAAGGAAATCTTAATACTATGACATCTTCAATCTATGCGAAGTTCATGCAGGGGAAAGTTGAGGTACTTGACCTTACAGCGCCGTTGTCAACGGAAACACCTGTGATTCGTTTGCCGCCTGAACGAGGGCAACCTTGGCCTTTTAAGTTGGAAAAAATAAGCCGTTATGACGAAAAAGGCAAAGAAGTTTATTGGAATAATATCCAGATGTCCGAGCATACAGGGACTCATTTTGATGCCCCTGTTCATTGGCGGTCAGGCAAAGATTCTATCGATGTCTCAAGTGTACCTCCTAGACACTTGGTTGCGCCTGCCGCTGTAATTGATGTATCTGATCAAGTAACAGCCCCAGATTTTTTACTCGAACGTGAACATGTCGATCAATGGTGCGAAGTCCATGGACCTTTACCTGTAGGTGGTTGGTTGCTATTCCGCTCAGGTTGGGACAGTCGAGACTCAGATGCTGATACCTTTCTTAATCATGGTCATACCCCAGGGGTAAGTGAAGCTTGTGCAAAATGGTTGGCTGAGCAAACACCAATTATAGGTATCGGGGTGGAGACTGTTGGAACCGACGCGGGTCAAGCCGGAAAATTTGAACAACCTTACCCCGTACACTGGTACTTTCACGGGGCGGGAAAATATGGCCTGACTCAGTTGAAGAACCTAGCAAAGTTACCGCCAACAGGTGCAGTTATCATGATAGCGCCGCTTCCCATCGTTGGTGGTTCAGGAAGCCCTTGCAGGGTGTTGGCACTTGTTGAATAACACAAAGTTAATTTGCGAAGAGTTTTTAAGGAAGAGTCGATGAATTCAAAGTACTGCTTGTTACTAGGAACAGAGAAAAACAGATTTCGTGCATTGGTTGCCACGGCTAGAGCAACCAACATGAAAATAGCGATCATGGCCCCAAGTGGTTATG
Organism: Photorhabdus laumondii subsp. laumondii; assembly: GCF_003343245.1. Taxonomy (NCBI): domain Bacteria; kingdom Pseudomonadati; phylum Pseudomonadota; class Gammaproteobacteria; order Enterobacterales; family Morganellaceae; genus Photorhabdus; species Photorhabdus laumondii. The sequence continues at coordinate 1,731,548 of NZ_CP024901.1, forward strand.
TTAATGGAAACCGTTACGCTGATCTAGTGATTGACGGTAACCCAGAAAACATTGAACAAGCTCTGGCTGCAGTACAGACCTTTGCCGAGCGAGAAGGAATGCAACCGGGCGCAGTTGTTCCATTGACAGAAATGACGATAGCCCCGGGGGCTCGTATCGCTCAGTACTATAATTTAAATTATTTGTCTGAAAAAGCGCTGACATTAACCCGCAACAAATTTGAAATGCGTAAGGCTGCACATGCAGGTGGGTTGAACGTTCCGAAGTTTGCACGTTTTAATCACCTTGAGCAGCTAGCGACCCTTGCTGAAGATTTTCCTTTTCCAGCAGTTGTAAAGCCGACCAACGCCGGGGGCAGTGAAGGTGTAACCTACGTAGCTAGCAAAGATGATTTGGCTAGTGCTTTTGCTAACTTGCGTCGAGTGACCGAAAATTATGGTAGTGAGTTTGGTATAGCAGATAACGATTATCAGATAGAACAGTTTGTCGATGCTAGAATTGAGCTTTCGGTTGAAGTACTAAATACCAAAACTGGAAGACGTGTATTGGCAGTGACCGATAAAGAACTGACCCCGTTACCTCATTTTGTTGAAATCGGCCATTCCTTACCAAGTATAGAATCTGATAACGAAGCGCTTAAACAAGCAGCGCTTAAAGCCTGTGAAGTCTTGGATGTTGAACATGGTATAGCTCATGTTGAATTTATGATTGATCACAGTGGCAAGATTTACCTACTGGAGTTGAATGCGCGTACTCCAGGCGGTGGCATTCCTGAAATATTCGAAAAAATAGCTGGAGTGAATATGCTCGAACTTCATTCTCGCTCTTATCTATACGATGAAGTTGAAGTACCTGCATATCACATGTCTGGACTAGCTGCGATTGGATTTATGAAAGCTAAGCAAGGAACGATTGAGCGAATTAAGTTGCCAGCTCAGCACGAGTTACCAAAAGGGGTATTTGGACTGCAACTTTGGACATCCGAAGGAGCTCGGGTCAATCCACTATACAGCAACGCAGAGCTTGAGGGTTATGTTGAATTCTTCTGGCCAGACTATGAGCTAAATGGAAAACCGAAAGAGTACTTGATGCTTACACAACAATTGACTGAACAAATTTTCGAAATGGATGAAAGCTAATGAATATACTTATTTTACACCGAGTTAGGTACGTTGATGTACTTTACCATCAGTCCATCGATCACGAACTACATAATGTTTACTACATTGGTATCGAAGAAAATCTGAATGAAATTCCTGCCGATCTACGTTGTACCAAAATAGTAAGACCCGGCGTGGATGCTGTACACAAAGAAGTCCTCGAACAAATAGAAAATCTTGATGTTTGCTTTGATCACGTTGTTTCAATTAATGAGTTTGAATTGATTGAGGCTGCCTTGATACGAGAAAAGCTCAACATTGCGGGCCCTAAAGTGGCCGATGTCGAAAAAGTTCGAAACAAAATTGTGATGAAACACTGTGTTGGCGCTGTAAATATTCGTATTCCTCAGTACATGTCTTTGTCCGATTTTATGAACTCAGAACGACTAGCGATTCCTCCCTCTTCACAAGTTATTTTAAAGCCTCTGGATGGTGCTTCGTCAGTTGATGTGGTCAAGTTTGACAGTCAGAAAGTTTTGGAACAGGCGCTTATAGATCGCACAACTGGAATTGTGGCTCTTGATAAAGAAACACCTGAACGGATTGAAAACTTTGAAGTTGAAGAATTTGTATCCGGTCCTGTATTGCATATCGACGGCATGATCCGTAACGGACAAATAGAGATGATTGTCGTCAGCCAATATATCAATACGTTGCTGGATTTTGCCAACGGCTATCCAGCAGGGTCTGTGCAGTTAGAAACCACGGAAGAGATGAAAACCTGGGCGCTTCAAATCTTAAATGCGGTTGATATATCTTTGGGGGCGTTCCATCTTGAAGCGATTCAAACAGATACAGGGCCGGTGTTTCTTGAAATCGCTCATCGTATCGGGGGAGCTAGAATAGCTGAAACTTTGACGTTACAGACAGGGATTCATCCATCGATACTGGAACTTGGATTGTTGCTAGACCCAGACTTCAAATTTGAACTTAACTATGATACCGGGTACAAATATGCGTGGTTTATTGTGCCTGGACATCAGCTGCCAGGAAACTATGGCTTGGTGTCGGGGCATGAGTTTCTTTATGGCAAGGAAGAGGTTGTAATGCTGAATCAGCTTACGATGCAACAACCTTTAGTCAAAGCGGTTACTTATAAAGAAAGTGAAATTCCGTTAGCCGGATTATTAAAAGCCAAATCCGCTAAAGAACTCACAGATCTGATTGATAGGTTGTTTGGACAGTTACAACTAATATCTGTCGATACTCCTTTGCCTTATAGCGAGTGTATGCCCCAGAAAAAGAAACACGTTCTTGTGATTGGTAATATTCGCCAACCTCATAAGACACTGGAAGCACAGGGATATGCTATTTCTTGGATGTACAAAAAAGTACCTAATTTTACGCATACGACTGAAGATCACAATCGTTGCGAGCGAATATTAATGTACAGCAACGAGTCTGCAATTCAGTTAATCAGTTTAGCGCGTTCAATTGATCAACTACAAAAAATCGATTCAGTTGTGTCTTTTCACGATGGAGCCCAGCTTGATGCATTGACTATTGCAAATGCTCTAGAGCTACCTTTTAGTTTGTCAATGGGGGCTATAGTCAACACGAGAGATAAACAATTAAGTCGCAGGATTTTACGCGAAAAAAACCTGACAGAAGTGCAATCGGCGATAGCGGAGAATGAGCAAGATTTACATGATTTTTTCAAGATTTATCCACAAGTAAATAAAGTTATCGTTAAACCAGTTGCTGGTACAGGCAGTGAAAATGTTCGATCGCTAGAAAGTAAAGAGCTTGAAACCGCTAACTTAGACAACGTTTACCCTGTGCTGGTGGAACAGTTTGTCGAAGGTCGCGAATTCAGTGTTGAAGCATTCATGCAAGAAGGTAAATGCCATATTTTTGCAATCACTGAAAAATTCAAAGATGCGCAAAGCTTTATCGAGACAGGGCATTTGGTGCCTGCCCGTTTATCTAGCGATGAGCACGAGAAAATTGCTGCATTCATTGCCAAGGTGCTACCTGCTCTAGGGGTCGTGTCGGGTATTACGCACAGCGAAATTATGTTGGGTGAAAAGATAGAGCTAATAGAAACACACACTCGAGTAGGCGGAGACAGAATTTTTGACCTGGTACAGATGACGACAGGAATAGATATGTATCGTCTACAAGCTCTGCAAAGTTTGGGTTTGCCTATCGGTGAAGACGAATTAACACCAAAACTAAACGGTAAACATGCGTGTATCAAATTTAAACTCAACGATCATCCTGGGAAAAAGGTTATTCGAGTGAACGGCGAGGAAGAAATCAAAAATTGGAGTGGTGTTGAAGATGTATCTATCACTCATCAGGCAGGTGAAGTGCTGCCCCAAATAGTAAACAGCTTCGACCGCTCAGCCTCGGTGTTGGTGTTGTGCGACAGTTCTGAACAGGCGCTAAGTATTGCAGAGGAAGCCATTCAGAAACTTGAATTTGTTGTAGGTGAGTAGTGTAACCATAAGTTCATCCAAGTACTTAGTACTGTATCTAACTGAAGGGAAACATGAATGAAGTCGTTAGCAATTGCAGAGTTGTTCATCAATATAGGTAAAGCTATATTGCTACTGAGCTTTGCCAAATTTATGTATGATGAAACGGGTCAAATATGGCAAATTAGCTTAATCTTCATAGCTGAAATCTTGATCTCAACCATTTTACCAATATTGGTTGGCAAGTCGGTTGATAACCAAGGTATTAAAACGGTGCTTATTGGTTCAGCCGTTTGTCATGTTGTCTTTTGTTTGGCAGGTGTATTGGCATTGACTCAATTGGGCATGTCCGTGTCGATTTTATTGCTAATATCGGTGTTTTTGAGTTTTCTTGGGCCAATTTCAAAAATGGCCTTATTCAGTGTTACACCACTTCTTTCTCAACATGATCGCTTAGAAAAAGATAACGGTACACTGACTTCCGCATTTCAGGGCGGTCAGTTGATTGGTATGGCCTTATCTGCCTGGTTGCTAGATGAGTTTGACTTTATAGCAATTTTGATGTTTGTCGTCTGTCTATATAGTGCCGCGAGCTTTTTTTACTGGCGAGCAACAGCCAATTTGTCGTTAGCTGAGTCTCCTTCAGATATAGATAAACGTGAAGATCCAGAAAACCTGTGGCAGTTGTTTAAAGCTAGTAAACCCTACATGCGCTATTTTGTTCTAAGTAATTTTGATTTCGTTACTGTAGCCATATTCAACATTATGCTGGTTTCCGTCGTCAGTCAGGCATTTGACGGCAGCACATACTGGCTTGCCGGATTAGATGCCTCATTCGCTATTGGAGCGTTTGTTGGTGGCGCTGTTATTGCGAAGCAAATAAGGAACAAAAGTACTTCTCTAAGCGATGTTATCGCTATTCAGGTCGCTTTTCTAATCTATCTAGGTTTATGTTTCACAGAACAGGCGGTCTATTTGATGCCGCTCGCGATTGTGAGTATCGGCTTGTTTCAAAGTTACTCAGGTATTTACTGGCGCACACTGCTACATAAACAGCTGCCATCTCACATGATAGGTAGGCTAAGTAGTATTAAGTATATCGTATCCTCAGTGCATATCGGGATTGTCGCCATGGTGGTCTCTTACGCACATGAATTAGGTTTCCAATACGCAATTGCAACCGCAGCTGTAATTACTATTGGCCAGATTTTATTTGTTGCAATCATCATAAAACAATCACTAGCCATTGAAAGCAAATCCTCATCTTAGATGGACAAATGGCTAACTCTTAAAAGTTAGGGAAAAAATAAATGTTCAATATACAAGCAGTAATCAAAGAGCATGTAGTTGAAAATAAAAGGGAAAGCTTATGGAGCTATCTGGAAGAACGCCCCAATTACTTGATGCTAGATAAAAATGAGAATCACCATCCAATGGATGAAGATCTTTTTGAAGCGTTTCGAGCCTCATTAAAACCAGAGCATTTGTGTAATTATCCGGTGCTAAATAACTTATATAAAAAAATAGCCAAACTGGTTGGCGTTGAAGAGCGCAACATCTACCTCGGCTCGGGTTCAGACCTAGCGATAAAAGCATTATTTGATGCATGCTTAAGAGAGGGAGATCATGTGGTTTTACATAACCCTTGCTACTTTATGTTTGAAAACTACGCAAAGTATGCTGGGGTATCAATCTCGTCAACACCGGTCACCGAAGATTGGAAACCTGATGTAGCGGCTATTATCGATGCAGTCAAAGAAAATACCAAATTAGTGATTGTAGAAGATCCGAGTGGTTTTGTCGGCACGCGTTTATCTTATTCCCAAATGCATGGCTTGGCTGAAGCGCTTTATAGCAAGGGTGTGTTGCTGCTGATTGATGAAGCCTATCTATATGTAGAAGGAAAACAAAGCGCAAACCTGGATATCTTGCAGAAATTTCCGAACGTTATTTTGGCACAAACCCTTTCTAAAGCTCATGGATTGGCAGGAGCAAGAGTCGGCTTTTTGATCGGAGGGACAGAGTTAATCGGCCATATTTCAAATGTCAGACCGCTATATGAGATTAGTGCGTTATCGGCATGGGCTGCGGAATGGCAGCTAGATCATCCTGAAGTGCTTGAACGTTTTCAGGAGAAGATGAGGCAGACAAAAGCCTATATGAGAGAAGCTTTGACCGAAAGAAGACAGACTTTCAAAGATACTCACGGTAATTTCATGTTGGTACAGTTTGCCGGATACGATTCAAAAGAGATAGAGCAATTGTTTCAAGAGCAGGGTATTTTAATCAGACGTCCGTTTGAACAGAGTAATTTAAAAGGTTGGCTGAGAGTAACCATTTCACAGCTTGAACATTGCGAAAAATTTATTTCGGCACTTGATATCGTTGTAGACAAATTGAACTTCAAAAAAATTTGATGAAGAGGGAATCATGACAGAGAAGGCCAGAGCCGTAGGGATCAACCATGTGTCTATTGAAGTTGGTAACATTAATGAAGCAGTCGCATTTTATAGTGCGCTTATGCGCATTAAACCCGGGCTGTTATCAGAGACTGAGGGATCGATTGAACTGGGTGATCAGTTTGTTGCCTTTACTTGCAGCCAAGGAGAACAAGCTCACAAACCTGGTCATTTTGGGTTCGTTGTTGATGATAAAGAAAAGGTTCGTGAGGCATTAAAGCAATTCGATATTGAACCTTTGCCTGGCCGATTTTTTGGTTTTCTGGATCCTTGGGGCAATCATATCGAAGTGGTCAGCTACGAGAATATTAAATTTACTAAGTCTCCTGGTGTTCTCAATGGTATGGGATTAGCAGACTTGAAGAAAAACGATCGTGCACAACGGGAGCTTGAAGAACAAGGTTATAGTGAGCCTTTGTCTTCTTTGAACTCATAAGATTCAAGCAATGTATATACAAAAAGTATTTGAAGAAAATCGAATCTCTGTTTTGCATGACTTGATAGAGCAAAACCCTCTGGGGACTTTGACCGTCTATGGCAGTTATGGATTGAGTGCTGATCATCTGCCTTTTACTTTAGATAGGCATGGTTTAGAGCTAGGCGTGCTGAAAACACACATTGCACGCGGAAATCCTTTGCACAAAAGCGTGGTTGAAACTAATGAAGTGATGGTTATTTTCCAAGGACCAGACGCTTATATTTCACCTAGTTGGTTACCTAGACGACATATCAATGGTCGAGTTCAACCTAGTTGGGCTTACACGGCAGTTCATGCCATGTGTTCCATCAAGTTTATTGATGATGGCAGTTGGATAAAGGCGCATTTTGAGCAATCCGTTAATTGTTTTGAAGCAGGATTACCGGATCCTTGGCAAGTCGCAGAAGCACCGAAAGATTTTATAGACGGCTTAAAACAGCATGTCGTTGGGATCGAGCTGACTATTCACAATCTGCTGGGAAAAAGGCAGTTGATGCAGCAACGTAACATTGATGACCGCTTAGCAATTATAGAAGGCTTGCGTACTCAGTCCGATCCTAGAGCACATCAGGTCGCAAAACAAATAGCACAAGCCATTGAAAATTAAAAAGGAAAGGTAAAAGCATTATGAATAATCCTACTATTAATGACTTATCTGAAACTTGTAGTGCAATTGTGTCGCAGCAGGCACCGCTTCACGTTGTAGAGGCGGCTTTACAAGCAGCTGAGACAGAAAATAAAGAAATTGGTCAGCACTATGCTAAATATCTTTGCGACCGAGCAGTTATTACTACTATAGCCGAACCAAAACTTGAGGTGTTTGCTTCTTACATGAAACAACACGGCTATACGGTATTAACTTATGACGAACTACAGCAATTGAAACAGCGTTACCCATATCACTGGTCTTTAGAGCTCAATCAGGATGGGTCGGGTGAAATTAAAGATCCTAAAGCCGATTTTCATAAATCATTTAAATTCGTTAAAGAACTGCTAGCATAGCGCTTGAACGACGACTGCGTATTTTCGTCCATGGAGATCACCCAATAACGGCGTTTTTCAAGGCAGTGATCTCCATCGTGGTAATACGAAAGGGTTATTGGTATAAGAAAATATAACCGGAAATGCGTTATCATCTTGCATTGTTATAACAGTAGCCTGTAAGTCTAGTAAATAGCTTTCGTTATTTTTCCAGTATATTGGTCAAAAATCAGCGTAACCTGTATTTTTAGAAAAATCCCATGATAAATTTGTATTATTACCTTTGGCAGGATCATTATTGACTTTTGTATGTTTCCAAAATATACCTTCATCTATTCCTCTTACTTCACATGCTCCTCCAGTATTAAGACCAATTAGTGTCAGATTTGCCTCTGGTTTGATTCCCTGAAACGTTGTAGGTTTTCCTTTTTCATCAACCGCTATAGGGTTATTGAATATAATATCACCTATTATTTCTAACTTGATTGTTGGATTACCGGGTGATGTTGGACCATAATCGCATTGACTAGGAGTTCTTGGTTCAGGATTTGCTCTATTCAAGCAAACGATTACCGATTGCGTTTTTGGGTTCTTTACATGAGTTGGTGCATGGTTCTTCATTGTGTGAGGCTGAAAATATTGAAAAGGATTTTCAAGGTTTGTCAGTGTATTTGACTTAACTAATACTGGGCCAGTAGTGAGAGGTTTCCCGTTTTTTTCCCTTGGAAAGCAGCAACAGATTGAATAAATCCAAGTTTCTTCAAGTCAGCAAGATTATATTCCCCAGTGCTTATTGAAAAATCTCGTATTTCTGTGTCTCTTGCATTTCCATTTGTGCGTATGAGTGTTTTTTTGATCTTCCCATTTTTGTCTGTGCTAAAAATGGAGAGGATCGATGTCTGTTTAGTCTCAGTTTTAATGGTATCGTTGCTTAAAGTAGTAAGAGGAGGAAAATATATGGAACTAAAAACTTGAGCTGAAACTAATTTAGAATCTTTGGAGAATGCTATTCTGGGAAGGCCAAAATAATTTGCTGGCTCTGTAGGCGAGTTTTCTAATTCAACCAGTTTTCTGATCTCAACTTTTAGCTTTTTCATAAGCTCGATATCTTTAAAAATATCAGAATGTTTCTGCTTTGTAGTACCATGTGAATGTAATAATGCGATATTGGTCATTACTTGCTGGTACGCGCAGTTTTTCTGTTGTGTAAAATATTTTTACACAATTATTGTTGGGCTGTGTAACTTAAGATACTAAGTCATTTCACTCAGTTTGAAGAGATCTGTCGTAAGAGGGAAGTTTAGTTCTTGAGCTGCGTGTCATTATGCTATCTGAATGACAGCCAAATGGTGGTGATCTCACTGTTAATGCAAAGTTAATAATAATATTTTCTTAAGGATCAAAATAAAAAGTTAATTTTAAAAGTCATTTCACAGCAATATAGAAATCAATATTTATCTAAATAAACAAATAATTAACAATATGTCAACCAAAATGAAATAATAGACAAGATAATTAACACTAACCAGAAAAAGATAAATAAAATCAAATTATTACTATAGTATTATTGCTTTCATTTGCTTAAATTGACTCTAATCAAATTAGTTCTTATTAAACAGCGGTTGCAATTCTTGACCTATATTCAGAATTCTAATCTGAATCACGTAAAACCTATTTATTGTATGGGAATATAAGCGTACTATACTATTAGTCTAATTGGTTTTTAATTTACTTAGTAATGAGTTGTTATACCCAATAGATTTCAAGATGCATCGCGACGGCAAGGGAGCGAATCCCCGGGAGCATAGGTAACTATGTGACTGGGGTGAGTGAGTGCAGCCAACAAAGAGGCAACTTGAAAGATAACGGTATATTTTAAAGGCATTTATTGCTGGTAGTTACGAGGCTTCCGCATGAGTACTTTGAGATTTGAGAAAAGGGCTTATATGAAGTCAGGTTGCCGCAAGTCGGTGTCTTCCTGCTAGGAGCAAGGAGTCAAGATGTTTGATATTGTCGAACTGTCACGATTACAGTTTGCCTTAACTGCAATGTATCACTTTCTATTCGTTCCGCTAACGCTCGGCATGGCGTTTTTGCTGGCGATCATGGAAACGGTATATGTGCTCTCCGGTAAACAAATTTATAAAGATATGACAAAATTCTGGGGCAAGTTGTTTGGTATTAACTTTGCTCTGGGGGTTGCAACAGGGTTGACTATGGAGTTCCAGTTTGGGACTAACTGGTCATACTTTTCTCACTACGTCGGTGACATTTTTGGCGCACCTTTGGCGATTGAAGGGCTGATGGCGTTCTTCCTGGAGTCTACATTCGTAGGCTTGTTCTTCTTCGGTTGGGATCGCCTCAGTAAGACACAACATCTGGCGGTAACTTGGTTGGTTGCATTAGGATCTAACTTCTCCGCACTTTGGATTCTGGTTGCTAACGGTTGGATGCAAAACCCAATTGCTTCTGATTTCAACTTTGAAACCATGCGTATGGAGATGGTAAGTTTTGCTGAACTGGTACTGAACCCAGTTGCTCAGGTGAAATTTGTGCATACCGTTGCCGCGGGTTATGTGACAGGAGCGATCTTTGTTCTCGGTGTCAGCTCTTACTACCTGCTTAAAGGCCGTGATATTCCATTTGCTAAGCGTTCATTTGCGATTGCTTCAAGTTTTGGTATCGCGGCTGTGCTGTCTGTTATTGTGCTGGGTGATGAATCTGGTTACGAAATGGGCGACGTACAAAAAACTAAGCTGGCCGCCATCGAAGCTGAATGGGAAACCCAGCCACCGCCGGCCGCTTTTACACTGATAGGTATCCCAGATCAGGATAAAATGGAAAACAAATATGCCATTCAGATCCCTTATCTTATGGGGCTGATTGCTACCCGTTCTGTTGATACTCCGGTCATTGGTCTGCGTGATTTGATGGACCTGCATGAGCAGCGGATTCGTAATGGTATAAAGGCTTATCACCTGTTGGAAGAATTGCGTGCAGGTAACACCGACCCAACGGTTCGTACAGCATTCAATGAAAATAAACAAGATCTGGGTTATGGCATGTTGCTGAAACGCTATACCAGCAAAGTGACTGATGCCAGTGAAGAACAGATCAAAGCAGCCGCAAAAGATTCTATTCCTCGGGTTGCACCGCTCTATTTTGCATTCCGTATCATGGTTGCAGCAGGTTTCCTGATGTTACTGTTGATCGGTCTGGCGTTTTGGAGCGTTATCCGTGGCCGCATTGGTAAACAAAAATGGTTGCTACGCGCAGCACTGTACAGTATTCCATTGCCGTGGATTGCCATCGAATCAGGCTGGTTTGTGGCGGAATATGGTCGTCAACCGTGGGCAATTGGTGAAGTTCTGCCAACTGCGGTGGCGAGTTCCAATTTAGCAGCCAGCGATATCTTGTTCTCTATGGCGCTGATTTGTGGCCTTTATACCTTATTCCTGATTGCGGAAATGTTTCTGATGTTCAAATTTGCTCGCCTTGGCCCAAGTAGCCTAAAAACGGGGCGTTACCATTTTGAACAGAAAACAACTTCAGCACCTGAAGCTCAGTAAACAGGAGTCCACTTATGTTTGATTATGAAGTACTACGATTTATATGGTGGCTACTGATTGGTGTATTGCTAATCGGTTTCGCGGTAACTGATGGTTTTGATATGGGAGTCGGTATCCTGTTACGTATCATCGGCAAAAACGATACTGAGCGTCGCATCATGATTAACTCAGTGGCACCGCATTGGGATGGTAATCAGGTTTGGCTGATTACCGCCGGTGGAGCGCTGTTCGCCGCATGGCCGATGGTCTATGCTGCGGCGTTCTCTGGCTTCTATGTTGCTATGATCTTGGTGTTATCTGCGTTGTTCTTCCGTCCGGTTGGTTTTGATTACCGCTCCAAATTGGAAAACCGCAAGTGGCGTAACATGTGGGATTGGGGAATATTTGTCGGTAGCTTTGTTCCACCATTAGTTATCGGTGTGGCATTCGGTAATCTATTACAGGGGGTGCCGTTTAACGTCGATTCCCAACTCCGTCTGTTCTATACCGGTTCCTTCTTCGGATTGCTCAATCCATATGGTTTGTTGGCGGGAATTATCAGCTTGATGATGATTGTGACTCAGGGGGCAACTTATTTGCAAATGCGTACTACGGGTGAGCTGCGCCTGCGTTCTCGTGCGGCAACTTATCTCTGTGCGCTGGTGACAATGGTGGCTTTCCTGTTGGCAGGTGTATGGCTGATTTATGGTATTGATGGTTATATTGTGACTGGCGGCTTGGATACGGTGGCTCAGTCTAATCCATTACATAAAGAAGTCGCTCATCAGGCGGGTGCTTGGTTGACCAACTTTAACAACTATCCGTGGTTGTGGGTACTACCGGCATTGGGTGTGGCTTCGCCTTTGCTGACGATGCTGATGACGCGTATGAATAAAGCTGGATGGGCATTCCTGTTCTCTTCACTGACAATTGCTGGCATCATTCTGGCCTGCGGTGTAACGATGTTCCCATTTGTGATGCCTTCAATCACTGATCCTAATGTCAGTTTGACGATGTGGGATGCGACTTCAAGCCTGATGACGCTGCGTGTTATGTTTGTAGTTGCATTGATTTTTGTCCCAATCATTCTGGGATATACCATTTGGTGTTACTACAAAATGTTCGGGCGTTTGGATAAAAGTTTTATCGAAGATAACAAACATTCACTGTACTAAGGAACATAAAGCATGTGGTATTTTGCTTGGATTCTCGGAACGCTCTTGGCTTGTAGTTTCGCTATCATCGCAGCCTTAGCTCTTGAGCATAATGAAGAAGAAAAAGTCGCGAAAAATAGCGAGAAATCTTGTTGATAGATAAATACTATCGGCATGGATACTAGATACTAATGGATAAAGCCCCTGTGCGGGCTTTATCCTTATTGTGGCATTAATATTCGTTGCTTATGTATTCTGGGACCCTGCTCGTTTTGCGGCTAACACCAGTTCATTACAGATATGGCAAAGTATTTTCTAATATGGTCTGTATGTACAGGTGTGACTTTCGGGATGGGTTTTCAGCCAAGAAATATCGTCTGGCGTATCTTTTTCTCTCCCTTGCCGGCATGCTTGATTTTGATTTGGGGGCTGTGTCATTTCTTTATAAGTTAATTCTGTATGTTATTGGGGCATCTAACCCATAAATTTTTTATTTGCACATTATTCCAAAGCCGCATTGTCTTGAGTATAGTGGCAACGTTAATTCGCCTTATGTAGGATTGAAAGTGAGTAATACGTTGTTCCGGTGGCCCATTCGTATTTATTATGAAGATACAGATGTAGGCGGGATAGTTTATAACGGCCGTTATGTCGTCTTTTATGAAAGAGCACGTACTGAGATGTTACGTCAGCATGGAATTCATCAACAGCGTTTACTTGATGAACAAATTGCATTTGTTGTACGGCGTATGGTGGTTGATTACCGAGCCCCGGCCCGGCTTGATGATATGTTGGAGGTGCAGAGTGAAATTACGGATATTCGTCGAGCATCTTTGACATTTATTCAACGCATTGTTGATGGTAATGGAGCAATGATTAACAGCGCAGAAGTTTTAGTCGCCTGCGTGAATACATCTCAAATGAAGCCGATTGCGCTTCCAAAGTCTATTGTCGCGGAGTTTAAGCAGTGACTGACATGAACATTCTAGATTTATTCCTGAAAGCGGGCCTTTTGGTGCAACTGATCATGCTTATTTTGATCTGCTTTTCCGTTGCTTCATGGGCGATCATTATTCAAAGGACCAAAATTCTCAATGCAGCAACCCGAGAATCGGAGGCGTTTGAAGATAAATTCTGGTCGGGTATTGAATTATCACGCTTATATAAGGAAAGTCAGTCGCGTCGAGATTCTTTAGGTGGAACAGAACAAATTTTTTATTCTGGGTTCAAAGAATTTGCCCGTCTGCATCATGCAAATAATCATGCGCCAGAAGCGGTAATAACAGGGGCTTCACGTGCAATGCGTATCTCAATGAATCGTGAATTGGAATCGCTGGAAAGCCATATTCCATTCTTGGGGACAGTTGGCTCAATTAGCCCGTATATCGGTCTATTTGGTACGGTTTGGGGGATCATGCATGCATTTATCGCGTTAGGTGCGGTAAAACAGGCCACGCTCCAAATGGTAGCGCCGGGTATTGCAGAAGCGTTGATTGCAACGGCGATTGGTCTGTTTGCGGCGATTCCAGCCGTTATGGCATACAACCGTCTGAATCAGCGTGTTAATAAGCTGGAGCAAAATTACGATAACTTTATGGAAGAGTTTTTGGCTATTTTGCATCGTCAAGCTTTCGCGGCTGAAAATAAAGCAGAGAACAAATAGTAAGGGGAGAGGCTATGGCACGCACTCGTAGTCGCAAGCGTGAGCTGAAATCCGAAATCAATATCGTTCCCTTACTGGACGTATTGCTGGTTCTGTTGCTGATTTTTATGGCAACAGCACCGATTATCACTCAAAGCGTAGAAGTTGATCTGCCGGATGCGGTAGATTCTAAAACGGTTTCCAACTCCGATAATCCACCGGTAATCGTGGAGGTTTCTGGTGTTGGTCAGTACACCATGATAGTTAACCATGAACGGTTGGAATTATTGCCTGAGCCGCAGATTATTGTTGAAGCGCGGGCACAAATAGAAAAGAATCCAAAAACCGTTTTCTTGATTGGTGGTTCGAAGGAAGTGCCTTACGATGAGATTATTAAGGCACTCAATATGCTGCATCAGGCAGGTGTGAAATCCGTTGGTTTAATGACTCAGCCTATCTGAGTTTGGCCGACAGTTGCTGTTATTTGAAGATCTTGGATATCGAGCGTGGGAAAGACAAACGGGCAAAACAATAAATTAAATCGCGCTGTTATCGTTTCGGTTGTGTTGCATATTATTTTGATCGGGTTACTTATTTGGGGTTCCCTGACACGAAAAACTGAAATGGGTGGCGGTGGTCAGGATGGTTCTGTTATTGATGCTGTTATGGTCGATCCGAATGCGGTAGTACAGCAGTACAATCAACAGCAACAACAGCAGGCTGATGCTAAGCGTGCAGAGCAGTTACGAAACAAGAAAGCCGAACAGCAGGCCGCTGAATTAAGGGAAAAACAGGCTGAAGAGCAGGAACGTTTAAAAGCGGTAGAAGAAGAACGAATTAAAGCGCAACAGGCTGCGGAAGAACAGAAAAAGCAAGCTGTAGAAGCGGCAAACAAAGCCCGTGAAGAGCAAAAACAGGCAGAAGAAGCGGCGGCAAAAGCTAAAGCTGAAAAAGAAAAACTGATTAGAGAGCAGGCTGAGGCACAGAAGAAAGCCGAAGCGGAAGCTAAGAAAGAAGCTGAAGCCGTGGCTGCTAAACAAAAAGCCGCGGAAGAAGCGAAAGCCAAAGCAGACGCTGAGGCTAAAGCAAAAGCCAAGGCTGAAGCGGATGCTAAAGCCAAAACTGAGGCAGATGCAAAGGCTAAAGCCAAGGCCGAAGCTGACGCTAAGAAAAAAGCTGCTGCGCAAGCCGCTAAACAGGAAAGTGAAGTTGATGACTTACTGGGTGGCTTAACTTCCAATGCACCGAAACAGCAAGGAGGAGCTTCTGCTGCCGGTAAAGGTGGCGGCAAGAAAAGTGGCGCTTCAAATGCCGACATTAATAACTATCTGGGGCAGATCCAGATAGCGATACAGAATAAGTTTTACGATCCAAGCATGTATCGTGGGCGTACCTGTACATTACGGATTAAACTTGCTCCTGATGGCTTATTAATTGATGTCAAGTCAGAGGGAGGAGACCAGGCGTTGTGCCAAGCGGCGGTAGCGGCGGCTAAACAAGCGAAAATTCCGAAACCACCAAGCAAGGAGGTTTATGAAGTGTTTAAAAACGCGCCGCTTGATTTCAACCCTCAATAAAGTGGTTATTTATACCCTATGGATTTCAAAATGCATCGCGACGGCAAGGGAGAGAATCCCCAGGAGAATAGCAAACTATGTGACCGGGGTGAGTGAGTGCAGCTAATAAAGGGGCAACTTGAAAGATAACGGGTATATCTGGTTTTGTTTGTTGACGTTTGTTAATATTCTGCGAATTATTGCGACCATTCCATCGTGATAAGGGAGAGATTAATGAGGCAGGCTTTTAAAGTAGTACTAAGCATTTTAATGTTGTGGGTCACGGTTGCTCACGCAGAAGTTCGAATTGAGATCACCCAAGGTGTTGATTCTGCACGTCCTATTGGCGTTGTGCCCTTTAAATGGACTGGTGCGGGTAATGCACCGGAAGAGATAGGGGCGATCGTTGGGGCCGATCTTCGCAACAGCGGTAAATTTAACCCTATTGATATCAGCCGCATGCCACAGCAACCAACGACGACATCTGAGGTGACACCTGCTGCATGGTCGGCGTTGGGGATTGACGCTGTTGTTGTTGGTCAGATCCAACCAAGTGCGGATGGTGGTTTTTTAATCTCTTATCAATTGGTTGATACTGCGAGTGCTCCGGGTACGGTGCTTGCTCAGGATCAATTTAAAGTGACCAAACAGTGGTTACGTTATGCTGCACATACAGCCAGTGATCAAGTATTTGAAAAACTGACGGGCATCAAAGGCGCATTCCGTACTCGTCTGGCTTACATTGTAAAGACTAATGGCGGTAAATATCCGTATGAACTGCGTGTATCTGATTACGATGGTTACAACCAGTTCACTGTTCACCGTTCGCCGGAACCGTTGATGTCACCGGCTTGGTCTCCTGATGGTGCCAAACTGGCTTATGTGACATTTGAAAGTGGTCGTTCTGCCTTGGTTATTCAAACCTTGGCGAGTGGTGAAGTACGCCAGGTTGCTTCCTTCCCACGTCATAACGGTGCACCTGCATTTTCCCCTGATGGCAGTAAATTGGCATTTGCGTTGTCTAAATCGGGTAGTTTGAATCTTTACGTGATGGATTTGGGTTCAGCTCAGATCCGTCAGATTACAGATGGCCGCAGTAACAATACTGAGCCGAGTTGGATGCCGGATAACCAGACTTTGGTTTATACCTCTGATCAGGGTGGTCGTCCACAGTTATACAAAACCGATATAAATGGCGGTGCTCCGCAACGCCTCACTTGGGAAGGCACACAAAACCAGGATGCTGATGTAAGTGCTGATGGTAATTTTGTGATGATGGTCAGCTCAGAGAGTGGTAAGCAGCACATAGCTAAACAAGATCTGGCAACGGGAGCCGTTCAAATTTTGACGGATACGTTCCTGGATGAAACGCCGAGTATCGCACCTAACGGCACTATGGTGATTTATAGCTCCACCCAAGGGTTGGGGACTGTATTGCAGCTAGTTTCGACTGACGGGCGTTTCAAAGCGCGTCTTCCGGCAACCGATGGACAGGTAAAATTTCCTGCCTGGTCGCCGTATCTGTGATGCATAATAATATGTATGGCAAATTTTAAAAGGATCAAAGAGATGCAACTGAACAAAGTGCTAAAAGGGCTGATGTTAGCTTTACCAGTTATGGCCGTAGCAGCGTGTAGTTCTAACAAGAATGCTGATAACGATCAGACTGGTGTGGGCACTGTTAATGAAACTAATGCGGGTCTGTCAGCAGAGGAATTAGCTCGTCAGCAAATGCAAGAGCTACAAAACAACAACATCGTATATTTCGGTTTTGACAAATACGACATCAACTCAGATTTTACTCAGCTGCTAGACGCTCACGCGGCATTCCTGCGCAGCAACCCATCTTATAAAGTTGTTGTAGAAGGTCATGCTGACGAACGTGGTACTCCTGAGTACAACATCGCATTAGGTGAACGCCGTGCTAATGCAGTGAAAATGTACCTGCAAGGCAAAGGTGTTTCCGGTGAGCAAATCTCTATCGTCTCTTACGGTAAAGAGAAACCCGCTGTACTGGGTCACGACGAAGCCGCCTATGCTAAAAACCGTCGCGCAGTACTGGCATACTAAGAGTAGTTCATGAACAGTAACTTCAGACATCATTTTTTGGGTCTGTCGTTATTGGTTGGCGTAGCGGTTCCCTGGGCCGCTATTGCCCAAGCGCCAATCAGTAATGTCGGCTCGGGTTCTACCGATGAACGCCTTACCCAATTAGAGCGTATTTCCAATGCTCACAGTCAGCTATTAACTCAGCTCCAGCAGCAACTTGCTGATTCTCAACGTGATATTGACATGCTTCGAGGGCAGATTCAGGAGAATCAGTATCAGCTCAATCAGATTATAGAGCGGCAGAAGGATATTTATCAGCAACTGGAAGGTGCTACTAGTTCTGAGGGGAGTAAACCTGCTGCAAATACAGCTTCTTCAACGGCAAGTAATACAAAAAACAGTGGCAATCAGGCATCATCATCTGTCAGTACAGGCAGCGAGAAGGGTGATTATGACGCTGCTGTTCATTTGGCAGTGAATACCAAAGAATATGATAAAGCGATTATAGCCTTTCAGAGTTTCGTGAAGAGTTACCCAAAATCGAGTTACATGCCTAATGCTAATTATTGGTTAGGACAGCTTAATTACAACAAGGGTAAAAAAGACGAAGCTGCGTATTACTTTGCTACGGTAGTAAAAGAGTACCCTAAGTCGCAGAAGAGTGGTGAATCGCTTTATAAAGTTGGTTTAATCATGCAAGACAAGGGCCAGAAAGATAAAGCGAGATCGGTTTATCAACAGGTCATGAAACAATATCCTGGTTCGAACGCAGCTAAACTGGCAGAGAAAAAGCTTTCTACGCTGTAATTATTGGCCCCGGAAGGGTGTAATAATACATTTTCGGGGTTTGTTGAGTGCTTAGTAAGCATTTAAACGTAATTTGAAAAAATAATTATTGCGTAGTGCAGAAAAATCAGTAATATATGCCGCCGTTGCCGAGAGAAGTCACAAGATGGGTCGTTAGCTCAGTCGGTAGAGCAGTTGACTTTTAATCAATTGGTCGCAGGTTCGAATCCTGCACGACCCACCATCTTAAAGCTTCATTCAAAACCAATTTCCCAGATGGGTCGTTAGCTCAGTCGGTAGAGCAGTTGACTTTTAATCAATTGGTCGCAGGTTCGAATCCTGCACGACCCACCATCTTAGAGTTTCATTCAAAACCAATTTCCCAGATGGGTCGTTAGCTCAGTCGGTAGCGCAGTTGACTTTTAATCAATTGGTCGCAGGTTCGAGCCGAGCGAAGCGAGACAACAGCGCGTAAGCGCTGGCCCGAAGGGCGAGGCCGTAGGCCGAGTCATCCTGCACGACCCACCATCTTAGAGCTTCATTCAAAACCAATTTCCCAGATAGGTCGTTAGCTCAGTCGGTAGAGCAGTTGACTTTTAATCAATTGGTCGCAGGTTCGAGCCGAGCGAAGCGAGACAACAGCGCGTAAGCGCTGGCCCGAAGGGCGAGGCCGTAGGCCGAGTCATCCTGCACGACCCACCATCTTAGAGCTTCATTCAAAACCAATTTCCCAGATAGGTCGTTAGCTCAGTCGGTAGAGTAGTTGACTTTTAATCAATTGGTCGCAGGTTCGAGCCGAGCGAAGCGAGACAACAGCGCGTAAGCGCTGGCCCGAAGGGCGAGGCCGTAGGCCGAGTCATCCTGCACGACCCACCATCTTAGAGTTTCATTCAAAACCAATTTCCCAGATGGGTCGTTAGCTCAGTCGGTAGCGCAGTTGACTTTTAATCAATTGGTCGCAGGTTCGAGCCGAGCGAAGCGAGACAACAGCGCGTAAGCGCTGGCCCGAAGGGCGAGGCCGTAGGCCGAGTCATCCTGCACGACCCACCATCTTAGAGTTTCATTCAAAACCAATTTCCCAGATGGGTCGTTAGCTCAGTCGGTAGCGCAGTTGACTTTTAATCAATTGGTCGCAGGTTCGAGCCGAGCGAAGCGAGACAACAGCGCGTAAGCGCTGGCCCGAAGGGCGAGGCCGTAGGCCGAGTCATCCTGCACGACCCACCATCTTAGAGTTTCATTCAAAACCAATTTCCCAGATGGGTCGTTAGCTCAGTCGGTAGCGCAGTTGACTTTTAATCAATTGGTCGCAGGTTCGAGCCGAGCGAAGCGAGACAACAGCGCGTAAGCGCTGGCCCGAAGGGCGAGGCCGTAGGCCGAGTCATCCTGCACGACCCACCATCTTAGAGCTTCATTCAAAACCAATTTCCCAGATGGATCGTTAGCTCAGTCGGTAGCGCAGTTGACTTTTAATCAATTGGTCGCAGGTTCGAGCCGAGCGAAGCGAGACTGACTGACATTTCGACGAGTGGTACCGGGTCGCTTTGTTCCATATTCTCTTCATCGTTCTGCTGAATAATTACTTCCTTGATCGTAACTGTATGAGAAGAGTCCTTTTGCATTTTCATTTTTTTCTAGTTTCCTCATTGAACTGTTTCGTTTGACTTTTGATTACACTTACAGGTTTTTTGTGGTGTTCGAGATTATTTAACCATAACAAACTTGCATAATATGCTTCCTGACTTTACTGGGTAGCTCACTATCGAACTCAAACCCCTTCATTTCTGCCACTTCAGCAGAAATCTCCGAATAAAGCTCTGTGGTTTCCAGCAATGCTCGTATCGCTTCTTCTTTGCCATAACTGCTAAAAATCCCTTGAATATGTTTGCTGAACTTCTCAGGCAGCCATTCATGCAAATGATGGCCGTTGTACCAGACATCCGTCTTTCCATCACTTTTTATCGAGACGTACCACTCCATCATTGCCAGCAATAAGTCTTTCATCTCATTATCCCTCATTCTTGCATGCCATAAATCACCACGAGTGATATAAACAGGTACTTGTGTTGCCTCGAACCAGAACTCGCGCAGGTTTTCATTAAACTCTGTTGATGATGGAATATACGATTTAGTCAATTGGTGAGTAATTTCAGGAAGTCCGTTTGTAAGGCCCGTCTTATCAAGGAGGACCTTATAGCCGCGTTGATAAAGTTCATCCAAGCCTCTTTGTTTCATATCTTTCAGGCGTTTAACACTTGCCAGTGTGAAATCCACCTTACGACCGCCGTTAAAAACGACCAGACAAGTTGGCCAATCTGGTTCATCCTCTTTTTCATTAGCCAGATGCAATGCAACCATAACGTCACCCAACTGCTTAAACCATAAATCGTTGCCTATTAATTCATCTGTTCCTGAACCAATCAGTTCTATATCTAGATCTGAGAATTTATCTACACGTGCATTTCTGGCACGGGAACCTGTTTGGATAACTGTATCAATACGGGGATCGTTATGGGCAAAAGTCAGGATTTTTTCCAGAAGGATTACCGGGTCTTCCATTATATGAAGTTCCTATTTAACTTTAGTAATGATTGATGAGTGAGCCTAATCTCATAAATTAGCAGGTAATGTAATAACTTATAACAGGTAAAATACTCCGCGACAAATTGTTATAAATTGGTTACTTTGTTTAGTATATAAAACAAAATTGTGTGGATTTTTTGATAAGTAGTCGGTTCCATGAGGCATTTTTTGCCTCGTCAAACTAAGCCTTTAGTGGTTGTTTTGCATCTGGGTGTTTTTCTCAGAACGTTTTCGATGATGCAATGGATATTATTTTCATCACAGTCACCTTAATCCCGTCATGGGACTGTGGCAAGTATTATATCGCTTAACTGTAGTTGTTTTATGGGTGAAATATATCAACTGTAATATCACAAGCTATAGAGTAGGTATGGGATGAGGTGTGTATGATGGTATCTCAGCACTTGCATTTATCGACACGTTTTCAGAACTGGCAACTTAAGGGTATCGATAATAACAATGCGCGTGTTTTCTACAAAGATAGGGAATCCTATGATATTCCTGAGCATTACCGCTTAGATGTTTTTGTCTAAATGCCAGAAGATTCAGTTTGAAATTTAAAACAGAAAAAGTTACGGGATGAAATAGAAAGAATAAGAGAAAAATAATTTCCAGATGTTAAATGTAAATTTTTAAGGTATATTTTCGATTCCAAAATATTGAACTATATTATTTTTCTGAACTAGACTTTAATTGGAGTGAATTGCAGGAGAGTTATTTTTAAAATAATTCAATATATTGATTATAAAATAATATTATTTAATTTAAGGAGAAAGTACATGAGTCATAAGAATGATTTTAAAGCTTTTTCTATTAGTGATAATGCAAATGTGGTTAGTCAAGAAAAATATGAAGAAAACCAAAGTTTGCAGACTGGATTTCCATCGGGTAATGTTACCACTCACTTGTTAAATAAGGTATTACGTCAGTCATCAACCATATCATCTGTCGTCGCTGATTTTATCGCGACACAATCTGGCAATGATATTCTGGATGATGGAAATGTAGCTAAACTCACCGCTCAATTAAATAAAGCGATAGCACAAAAAATTACAACAGATATGCCCAATGCTTCATTAACACAAAAAGGTGTTGTTCAGCTTACAAATGTGATTGGCAATAGTGATACATTGGCAGTGACGCAAAAGCTTGTTCAGCAAGAAATAAACTCATTACGTGAGCATACTTATACCCGCGAAGAGATAGATAACCGGATTAAAACAGTCGGTGAAATTCCTGTTGGTTCTCCTATTCCCTGGCCGTTGCCCTATCCACCTGTTGGTTATCTCACTTGCAACGGCTCAGCTTTTAATAAATTACAGTACCCAAAGTTAGCAGAAGCTTATCCTGACGGTAGGCTACCTGATTTAAGGGGCGAATTTATTCGTGGTTGGGATGATGGACGCGGTGTGGACATGGGACGCACAATGCTGTCGTGGCAGGGGGATGCGATGCAGCGAATGACAGGTTTTTTAGAAGCTGGTAACGGCATTGGTTTGATGACGCGTCCACATGATTCCACATCCGGAGTTTTTCTAGAGGGTGACTTGAGAACAATATCTCATGTGACACAAAATGGAACATCGTACGCAGTTAGTTTCGATTCATCACGTGTCGCACGTACTGCAAATGAAACTCGCCCTCGTAACATTGCATTTAACTACGTTGTAAGGGCAGCATAATTCTAGTGGCCGGAGCAGATTGAAGTAAGAATAAAGCCGGTTAGTCTGGCTTTATTTTTTTTCTGAAAACAGAAAAAGGGTAATGTGCCGTATTCTTGTGTAATGCCTAATGCCTAATGCCTAATGCCGAAAGCGATTTTGGATTATATCAACCAGCGTGCCTACATATGCCGTAGAACACGGAAGTGAAAATCTTTAATACCAGATATTCGTGTCCATATGTCAGAAGATTCAGTTTGGAACTGGAAGCAAAAAAAGTTACAGGAAAATATGGAGAATAAATCCAGTTATTTTAGTAATGTATGAGAACTATTCAGATATGTTATTGTCTAATTGATGAGCTATATGGGTTTTATTTAATTTGTAGAAATGAAACTTAGTATTAATAATTCAAGTAGAGGCATGCACTATGACGTGGATTTATCAACAATACAGTGGTGAAATTTATCACGATACGAAGCTAATTGGCCACGGTTGGAGTGGTCAGGGTATACATAAGAATAATCCTGCATCAGAAGGTATAAAAAACTTAGGTCCTATACCCAGAGGTTATTATAAAATAACCGGTGAAAATAGCTCAAAAGGCCCCATGACTATTATCCTTGACCCATGTAGTTATAATGATATGCATGGCCGTAGTGCTTTTAGAATTCACGGTGCTAGCAGAAAAGATCCTGAACATTCATCAGAAGGTTGTATAATTCTTAATAGAGATATACGACGTGAGATATTGCTCTCGCACGATATGGATTTGGTTGTCGAATGAAAAGACTAATATTGATATTAACTGCGATGCTTTTTACTGCTAACGCTGTGGCGGGAACAAGATCTGATGATTGTGCAGATATTAACGGTTGGAATGTTCAGCAAGTAATACAGAAAGCTGAACAAAAAGGTATTATTAAGTCTGATAATGTTGATATTTCAAAGAGTGCTAGCATTCTGTTAAATGAATTTCCTCTGAAACACAATGGTAGGATAATTACGTTAAATGATGGAGTGGAAGGGGAAAAACTCTCTACTGAGGTGATAAAGGTTTCTTTGTTTGATAAATCAAGAAACTCGACAGTAAATATTATTGCTGTCACCCTAGTATCAAACATCGAATGTTCGTTAACAGATCCTAGTGTTATAGTCATTCCATAAACCTATTCTATCAAGCAACGGAATAGATAAGGAAATAAAGCCGGGTAACCGGCTTTATTTTTTTATTCTGAAAACAGAAAAAGGGTAATGTGCCATATTTTTGCGGTAAAATTTCATAATAGCATCGATGGGGTTTCAATATGTACTCGCAACAAATGTACATATCGACACACCATCGAGATATTTTCTTAATTTCCATTTCTTGCAAAGCCGAAAGCGACTCCAAAATATTGAACTACTTATTGCTGCCAATGATACAAAAACGGTTAAGCTTATAAGTAATAAGAACACAGTGTTATTTTTTTCTTGAACTAGACTTTGATTAGCCTGAATTACAGGGGATTATTTTTACAATAATTCAAGATGTTGATTATTAAATAACATTATTTAATTTAAGGAAAATATATGAGTCACAAGAATGATTTTAAGGCTTTTTCTATTAGTAGTAATGCAAATGTCATTAGTCAAGCAAAATATGAACAAAACTTGGGTTTGCAGGTGGGATTTTCTCCGGATAATGTTCCCACTCATTTGTTAAATAAGGTATTACGTCAGTCATCAACTATATCATCTGTCGTCGCTGATTTTATCGCGACACAATCTGGCAATGATATTCTGGATGATGGAAATGTAGCTAAACTCACCGCTCAATTAAATAAAGCGATAGCACAAAAAATTACAACAGATATGCCCAATGCTTCATTAACACAAAAAGGTGTTGTTCAGCTTACAAATGTGATTGGCAATAGTGATACATTGGCAGTGACGCAAAAGCTTGTTCAGCAAGAAATAAACTCATTACGTGAGCATACTTATACCCGCGAAGAGATAGATAACCGGATTAAAACAGTCGGTGAAATTCCTGTTGGTTCTCCTATTCCCTGGCCGTTACTCTATCCACCTTTCGGTTATTTTATTTGTAATGGCTCACCTTTTAATAAATCACAGTATCCGAAGTTGGCGGAGGCTTATCCTAGCGGTAGATTACCTGATTTAAGAGGAGAATTTATCCGCGGATGGGATGATAATCGTGGTGTTGATAGTGGTCGTGGGCTTTTGTCTTGGCAGGGAGATGCAATTAGAAATATTACAGGGACAACTCAAATGATACATGCTCAGATGGGCGGTGCTCCCCAGACGCCTGTTGTGAGTGGGGTTATGGCATCGTCGCGATATGCTACGGCAGATACACGTTCAGCAAATAGCGGCGGTAGTACTGATCTTACATATTTTGACATTGATGCATCAAGACAAGTCCCAACCGCTAACGAAAATAGACCCCGTAACGTGGCATTTAACTACATCGTAAAGGCGGCATAATTCTAGTGGCTGGAGCAGCTTGCAGTAAGAATAAAGTCGGTTAGTCCGGCTTTATTTTTTTATTCTTAAAATAGAGAAAGTTGTGTGACATTCCAGAACACTGTCGCTTAGATATTCGTGTCTAAATGCCAGAAGATTCTATTTTGAATTTAAAACAGAAGAAGTTACAGGAAGGAATGTAAAAAATAATTTCAGAGATTAAATATAAATTTTGAGGGGATATATTTTCGATTAAAAAATGTTGAGATATTTATTGCTGCCAATTATATAAAAATGATTAACCTCATAAGTAATAAGAACGCTCCATTGTGATTTTTCTGAACTAGACTGTTATTTATGTAAATTACGATAAATCGTTTTTACAATAGTTTAATATGTTTCTTATGAAAGAATATTATTTGATTCAAGAGGTATGTATGAGTCCTAAAAATGATTTTAAGGCTTTTTCTATTAGTGATAATGCGAATGTGGTCAGTCAAGAAAAATATGAAGAAAACCAGGGTTTGCAGACTGGCTTTCCCCCAGATAATGTTCCTACGCACGTGTTAAATAAGGTATTACGTCAAGTATCAACGGTATCATCTGTGGTGGCTGATTTTATTGCGGCACAATCTGGCAATGATGTTCTGGATGATGGAAATATAGCTAAACTCACAGATCAATTGAATAAAGCGTTAGAACAAAAAATTACAACAGATATTCCCAGTGCTTCGTTAACACAAAAAGGTGTTGTCCAGTTGACAAATGTGATGGGTAATAGCGACACATTGGCAGTGACACAAAAGCTTGTTCAGGAAGTAATAAATGCATTACGTGCAGATATTACTATACCTGTGGGTTCACCTATACCGTGGCCGTTGCCTAATCCCCCTACCGGTTATTTTATTTGTAATGGTTCAGCTTTTAATTCATTACAGTACCCGCAATTAGCTGAAGCTTATCCTAGTGGTAGATTACCTGATTTAAGAGGTGAGTTTATCCGGGGATGGGATGATGGGCGTGGGGTTGATCTGGGGAGGGCGCTATTGACTTGGCAAGAAAGCACTTCATTGGCGGAATACCTTGGTCATTTCCCAAGAGGGGGAGGGCAACAGATAGTAAACTACGACGGTATTGCAAGTAGTGCGGCAGGATATTTAAAATACAACGTAACATCACCAACAACCACTGGGGTTAATTTCTTACGATTTCGACCACGCAATGTCGCATTTAACTACATTGTCAGGGCGGCATAATTTTAGTGGCGGAAGCAGCGTGCAGCAAGAATAAAGCCGGTTAGTCCGGCTTTATTTTTTTGGTTATTTAAAATAAATCTAAGGAATTACCAACTTTACTTGAATTAGAATGTGAACTATAGCTTACTGAAATAATTTCCAATTTCATTACGTTTCCTCACGTTATATATTTCGAATACCTTTTGACACCAATATCAAAAACCAATTTCGCTATAAAAATTAAAATCAATGTGACCAGAGTTTGAATAAAAAACCATTTCATACTCATTATTCCACTTGCTACTGAAGCTGGAACACCAGTTATAAATAGACACGGAAGTATGAACATTAAAATAAAACGAACTACACCATGAAAAGATTGTTCAGGTCTCACCAATACTTTAAAACAAGGATTTGAGTTCTTAATACTAACTAATGAAGCTGTCCAAAATATTGTTGTTCTTATTATCCATGTAATTGAAGTAAGTATTAAGACTCCTTCTAATGCCATTATCAAATGTAAAAAAACCAACAAAATATTAGTACCAAGGTAAATATGTACAGTAAAAAATAATACTAAAGATAGGAATGACAATAAAAAATGCTCAAATACAATATTTGTAGTGACATATAAAAATTGAGTATTTATAGGTAACGTTAAATGAGGTTCTAACTTTAATGACTTGACTTTTTTAACTAGCAAGAAGCTTCCTTTACCAAATAAAAAAAGATAAAAATTATCGACTAAACATACCGTAGTGAAAAATATAATAACAAAATCATCAGATAAAATATAACTTGAAGATTGTGAATTTAAAATAGCATACCAAAAAAAAGCTTGTGCTATATAGTAACTAAAATTAACAAAAGCGGATAACCAAAAATTTAATGGGCTTCTTTTTGCTTCTGATAATCCACTTTTAAAACCAATAAATATAACTCTAAGCATTACCATTATATCCTTGATTGTATTTTAACATATAATTCCAAATAAAATTAAAAATCATCATTAAACACATCATGACTAAGAATCCATTAAATATAAAATAAATAGATATTGAATTTGTTGCAAATTTAACTGGAATATAGGTAATATATTGAAACGGAATATAATTAAATATTGATTTTAAAGAGTCACCAAACACATCTAATGGTATCAACGCACCTGAAAGGACCCATGACAAAGTATCCTTAATAATGATAAAAGAGTACGAGCCTCTAAATTTGAATGCCATACATGACAATATCATTGTTAAGTACAAATTGATAAATAACCCTATACATAACGAAATAAATAGATATATAATATTAGGAATGTCTTTTTGGTATATAATTATGAATGAAATTAATGGTGACATTATAAATAATCTAGCTAATATCTGTCCGAAAGCATATTCTGAATAATATAATAGTATGGATTTTGGTATTATAATTAGTCTATCTATACTACCATCTTCAATATGGAACGATAAATTTTCTGGAAATCCGGTAATACTTGTCAATTGAAATATAATAACAGACCATAATATATAAACT
This sequence comes from Photorhabdus laumondii subsp. laumondii, assembly GCF_003343245.1. NCBI lineage: Bacteria > Pseudomonadati > Pseudomonadota > Gammaproteobacteria > Enterobacterales > Morganellaceae > Photorhabdus > Photorhabdus laumondii. Next base: position 1,759,259 of record NZ_CP024901.1, read on the forward strand.
ATTATCTCATCATGCGTATATACCCGTCATCTTTCAAGTTGCCTCTTTGTTGGCTGCACTCACTCACCCCGGTCACATAGTTATCTATGCTCCCGGGGATTCGCTCCCTTGCCGTCGCGATGCTTCTTGAAATCCATAGGGTATAGTTAACAAAACCATTTGATTTTGTCATGGTATCCCAAAAAGATAGTTCAACCGCATATAATGTTACAATTATAAATAAGTAACCAAATATTATATTCTTAGCCCTAATGGTTTCAATAAAAGAAAATTTAATTATCACAGAAAAGCCTCTCTAGATATAGCGCATTCTTTTCTTTCGAATTATTTTTATTTAGATGTATTTTTGATATTTCACCATCCTTCAAGAAGATAATATCTTTGCAAACATCCGCAATATCTATCATATTATGTGAGGTAATTAGTATTTTACTTTCATTATTTTGAGCATAATCTTTTAAAATATTTCGTAATAGAATTTGTGACTCTATATCTAATCCGATTGTTGGTTCATCCAATATCAGTAATTTTGGCCTATTAAGAAAGTGTATTAATAAGTTAGATTTTACAGATTGACCTAAAGAGCACGTTTTTGCAGGTTTTTTTGCTATGCTATTCAGGTTCAACATTTCTATCATATTTTCAACACTATTCTTATCATAATTACGTTTATATATCTTAGAAAAAAACTCAATATTTTCATAGAGAGATAACTCATCCCAAAGCATTGACTTATTGCCAAAAACGATACCAAGATTAGATAAAAGATTAAGAGGTCTTCCATTTGAATCAATACCAAAAACAGTAATATTTCCAGAATTTGGAGTTAAAATACCGGAAATCAGCTTTATTAAAGTTGTTTTTCCGGCGCCATTCCTCCCCAGTAATCCTATAATCTTGCTATCGTCAAATATTTCAATATTTATATTTTCAAATAAAACTATTTCGATTTCATTTAATGAAAATATATTTTTAAAAATATTTTTTTTAATTTCTCTACTTTTATAACTAAAGCATAAATCAGTAATTTTTATCATTTTAATTCACTATTTTTGTAAGTAATATGTCATTGTCATGCATGATATATTCTTTTACTTTACTATTTTCACCATAAACAATAAATTCTTCTTTATCTAGATTCATTATTCTTTTCGCATAATCTTGATCCTAAAATAACCTATTTAATACTTCACCAGTTTCTAAATGCCAACTTAAAATATAGCAACTGTAACTTAATTTATAGTAAAATTAATATTTGTTGTCAAATTAGAAAACCTGTTTGTTAACAAAAATGTTGAATCACATCACAAAGCTGACTCCTTATTAGATGCTATATTTACTCTTTTATGTAAAATGTTAAAACCACCGGCTTCGAGATAAAGATAGTTTGTCTTTCAAAGTCGAAATGGTATATCGTGTTTTATATTTAAAAAACATTAATCATACCCGATTTTTATCTTTATTAATGCGGTATTACTGGCAGTTTTGAGTCGTTTTTATCAGTCGCTACCCTTTATGTTTTTTAGGATAATCAAGCTTTTTTCAGAGATTAAATCTTGCCACATTAACTGTTTTGTCCGCTTTTTTATTTTGTTATCTTTTATGTCTTTGTTCATGAAATAACGGCGAGAAAACGCTTAAATACCAGTTATTCGGATAATATTTTTTTGTGTTCTAATTTCTTTTTAACTCATTGCTAATGGTTAATGGACTTCGATTAAATTCAATTAACTATTTTTTTAAAAGTGCATTTATTATTGATTTTAATTCGTTATTAAAAAGAGGGTAAGCCGGTAAAACGATTCTCATGCTTGGGATTTCCTTATTTTTTAATTAAAAAATAATTTAATAAATAGCTTTAATAAAACAGCTTTTATAAATATAATAATGTTTTCTGTTTAGCCATCCTATCATAGATAAAATATCTCGCGATAAATTACTATAAATTGATCATTTTGTTTAGTATATTAAACAAATCTGGGCAAATTTTCGGACTGAAAACCAAAATTATCGCTTTTTAAAACCATATACTAAACAGAGAGTCAAAGTAATGAACCAGTATATTGATTTTAATTCAACCATTTATCCATTCCCACCTAAACCTGCCTTTCTCAGTAAGGATGAAAAAAAACATTACCGTGAAAAAATTAAACGCCTTCTAAAACAGCAGGATGCCGTTATGGTCGCACATTATTACACCGACCCTGAGATCCAAGCTTTAGCTGAAGAGACAGGAGGGTGTGTTGCCGATTCATTGGAAATGGCACGTTTTGGTAATAATCATCCGGCCTCTACTTTATTAGTTGCCGGTGTGCGGTTTATGGGAGAAACCGCCAAAATTCTCAACCCGGAAAAGCGTGTTTTAATGCCAACGCTGGAAGCTGAGTGTTCGCTAGATCTTGGTTGCCCTGAAAAAGAGTTCACCCAGTTTTGTGATGACCATCCTGATCGTACCGTTGTGGTTTATGCAAATACATCAGCAGCCGTTAAAGCACGAGCAGATTGGGTTGTGACTTCAAGTATTGCTGTTGAACTGATCGATTATCTGGATAGTCAGGGAAAGAAGATAATTTGGGCACCCGACCGCCACTTGGGGAATTATGTCCGTAAACAAACAGGAGCCGATATTCTGTGTTGGCAGGGGGCTTGTATTGTTCATGATGAATTTAAAACTCAGGCTTTAATAAGGGTAAAAGGTCTGCATCCCGATGCTGCGGTATTGGTTCATCCTGAATCACCGCAAGCGGTTATTGATCTGGCTGATGCTGTTGGTTCGACCAGCCAATTAATCAAATCAGCGCAATCTTTGCCACATCAGAAACTGATTGTGGCAACGGATAAAGGCATCTTTTATAAAATGCAGCAAGCATGTCCTGAGAAGCAGTTATTTGCAGCACCTACGGCTGGAGAAGGGGCGAGTTGCCGTAGTTGTGCTCATTGTCCGTGGATGGCAATGAATGGTTTGCAAGCCATCGTTCAGGGGTTGGAGCAGGGAGGGGGTCAACATGAGATATTGGTTGAAAAAGAGTTACGGGAAAAGGCGCTTGTTCCTTTAAATAGGATGCTTGATTTTGCAGCTCAGCTAAAATAGAAAATTGAATAATGAAGGTAATATTTTGTTGTATACCCAATGGATTTCAAGATGGATCGCGACGGTAAGGGAGCGAATCTCCGGGAGCAGAGATAACGATGTGAGCGGGGTGAGTGAGTGCAGCCAACAAAGAAGCAACTTGAAAGATGACGGGTATAGATAATAGGATATAACAGATGAATTTTTTCAGCATTAACAACATATTAGTCAATATCCCTCTGGGAAAAGGAGGATATGATTTATCGTGGATTGAAGCGGTAGGGACGATCGCTGGCTTGTTATGTATTTGGTTTGCCAGTCAGGAGAAGATAATTAACTATTTGTTTGGGCTAATTAATGTCACATTATTTGCTGTGATTTTCTTCCAAATTCAACTTTATGCCAGTTTATTGCTGCAATTATTCTTCTTTGCGGCAAATATTTATGGTTGGTATGCCTGGAGCAGGGTTAATGATCAGCAGCAGATTGAACTTAAAATACGTTGGTTAAGTTTGAATAAGGCGGTAATAATTAGTCTGATTTCTGTGCTATTGATCGCCATTATGACTTTTAATATTGATCGAGTCTTTGGCTATCTGACTCAGATTGCCGTTACGATTATGCAAAAATTTGGCTTTAATGTTCAGATGCCGATATTGGAGCCTGATGCCTTCCCATTCTGGGATTCGACAATGACGGTGCTATCTATTGTGGCAATGGTTTTGATGACTCGTAAATATGTCGAAAACTGGCTGGTATGGATGGTCATCAATGTGATAAGCGTTGTTATCTATTTCCATCAAGGCGTGCTGGCAATGTCGTTGCAGTATGTGATTCTCTTGGGCATTGCATTTAATGGTTCCCGTTTGTGGATTCAGGCAGCTAAGGAGAACCATTCTTTGCCATTATCTCATGTGAAATAGTTTGCTAACTATGCCAGAGAATTGTTTTGTCGATTTCTGGCATATTTTTAGGTATTTACTTTAATAATTTTCATTTCTAAAGATATTTCAACTATAAGAATGGAATTAACCACATTTGACTATATCATCTTGCTATGTCTTGAGTTCATCAGCATTGATTTATTTATTCTCTACAAAGAATATTTACAGTTTGGCTTCTAACAGTTAGATTAAAATCACGAGATTGCTTTAATTAAATATATACCCAATAGATTTCAAGATGCATCGCGACGGCAAGGGAGCGAATCCCCGGGAGCATAGGTAACTATGTGACTGGGGTGAGAGAGTGCAGCCAACAAAGAGGCAACTTGAAAGATGACGGATATACAAAGATGTTAGATGAGAGAGGGTTATGAATTACCAGAATGACGATATAAGAATTAAAGAGATAAAAGAATTATTACCTCCTGTGGCACTACTTGAAAAATTTCCAGCAACTGAAAAGGCTGCATTGACAGTATGTAAGGCGCGTAAAACGATTCATCAAATTCTGACGGGTGAAGATGAGCGTCTGTTGGTGGTGATTGGGCCATGTTCTATTCATGATCCTAAAGCAGCAATGGAATATGCCGGGCGGTTGAATGAATTGCGTGAAGAGCTGAAAGAGGATCTGGAAGTTGTCATGCGAGTTTATTTTGAAAAACCGCGCACAACTATTGGCTGGAAAGGGTTAATTAATGACCCTCATATGAATCACAGTTTTGATATTAATGATGGTTTGCGTTTAGCTCGTCAGTTGTTACGGGATATTAATGATATGGGGCTACCGGCTGCGGGTGAATATCTGGATATGATTTCTCCACAGTATTTAGCCGATTTGATGAGTTGGGGAGCAATTGGCGCTCGTACAACGGAATCTCAGGTCCATCGTGAGTTGGCTTCTGGTCTTTCCTGTCCGGTTGGTTTTAAAAATGGTACTGATGGTGCGATAAAAGTTGCCATTGATGCGATTAATGCAGCGGGTTCCCCTCACAGTTTCCTTTCTGTCACTAAGTGGGGACATTCTGCGATTGTAAATACCAGCGGAAACAACGATTGTCATATTATCCTGCGTGGCGGTAAAGAGCCGAATTACAGTTCTGAACATGTTGCTGTCGTGAAGCAAAACTTGGAAAAAGCAGGTTTACCGGCAAGAATTATGATTGATTTCAGTCATGCCAATAGTTCTAAGCAATTTAAAAAGCAGATGGATGTGTGTTCAGATGTGAGCCGGCAGCTTATTGCTGGGGAGAAAGCGATTATTGGTGTCATGGTAGAAAGTCATTTGGAAGAGGGAAATCAGAACCCGGATAGCGGTCTGCCATTGGTATATGGCAAAAGTATTACTGATGCTTGCATTGGTTGGGCTGACACTGAAATTTTGTTACGTCAATTGTCGTCGGCAATAAAAGCGCGTCGTGGCTGATAACATTTTTCCGATGTAAAAAAACCGGAATCGACAACTCCGGTTTTTTATGTTCGCTGGAAAATAGGGTGTCAGCAATTTTTTATCGGCAATGAATTATTTTGCCTTACCTTGGTTTGCTACCGCCGCGGCTTTTGCTGCGATTTCATCAGCGTTACCCAGATAGTAATGTTTGATTGGTTTCATGTTTTCGTCGAATTCATAAACCAAAGGTACTGCTGTTGGGATATTCAGCTCAAGAATGGTTTCTTCGCTCATATTATCCAGATATTTAACCAAAGCACGCAAAGAATTACCGTGCGCTGCGATAATCACTTTCTCACCTTGAGCAACGCGCGGTTTGATCACTTCTTCCCAGTAAGGGATCACGCGTTCAATCGTTGTTGCCAGGCTTTCAGTCACGGGTAACTCTTCTGGCTTCAAATTTGCATAACGCGGATCATGGCCTGGGAAACGTTCATCATCTTTAGTTAAATCTGGTGGGGTGATAGCAAAACCACGACGCCACAGTTTAACCTGATCATCACCGTATTTAGCTGCGGTTTCTGCTTTGTCCAAACCTTGCAGAGCGCCATAATGACGTTCATTTAGTTTCCAGCTTTTTTCAACAGGTAACCACTGTTGATCAACCTGATCCAGAATGTTCCACAGCGTATGGATAGCGCGTTTTAGCACGGAGGTGTAGGCAAAATCAAAAACAAAACCTTCTTCTTTCAACAGTTGCCCTGCTTGTTGAGCTTCGGCGCGACCTTTTTCAGATAACGCGACGTCAGTCCAGCCAGTGAAACGGTTCTCTCTGTTCCACTCGCTTTCGCCATGTCTTACCAGAACCAGTTTAGTGACAGCCATAGCTTAAACTCCTTAAAAATCAAACTTAATAATAACTAAGCGCATTATATTGCCCTATGCACCAGAACAGCAATCAATAGTCTTGTTTCAAACTTTATTTGGTTTAAGGTTTGCATCTTTTGCAGATTGCTGAATATATACTGGGCAAGTTTGACACGTTTATAACGCAGTCACCAACTTGATTGGATAAGTAAAGAACAACAAATGAACCAAATTGAGCACGAAATGGAACCCAACAGAAACCCACAGACGGCCACTCCACATCCATGCCAGCCCATATATTAATCCGGCAAGTGCAGCAAATATCATCAGTAATGGGCCGCCAGCGAAGTGTGCGCCACCAAAAATCAAAGCAGTGATGATCAGGGCAAAATAGGGGTTAATCCACTGACTCAATCTCTGTTGGATATAACCTCGGAATAGCGCTTCTTCTGCCAGAGAAATGAAGAAAATATTGGCCAATATAAACATCGGTAACCATTGTGGCATGTGCAATTCAACTGCGAGCCCTCCGAGAGCCGTTGCTATGCTTAACAATACAGGAATAGCAATAGCTAAGATTATCCATGCATAAGGCCGAATTTTGGTCAGTGGCTTTGTTGTAAATAGGCTAGGCATGCAACATAACAGCAGGAAAGGAATGAGGGCTTTGTCAAAGTTGAAATACATTGAGAATGGGGCACTGTGAGGGCCTGCCTGAACTTTATCGAGATATTTCAGGTTATTAAAACCGGGGAGCAGATGTAGGAATAATGCCACCGCAAAGGCGAGTAATAGCAGTTCAGTTGTGATTTTAATGATGTTATTTTGTTGAAAATGAATACGTAGCGCACCTAACAAAAAAATAATCGCAATAGTGGCGACTGCCGGATAAATCACAGTTTGTGTGACAAATCCGGTAATAACTGCGGCCAGTAGAACAATCAGTGCAGTAGTGCGGTGTATAGCTAATAACGCTAGTGATGTAGTAAGTAAACCCCAAATCATATATTTCCCTTTATTTTTAACAAATTAAAAAAGGCTCTGAAAAGCAGACCAAAAATTAATGATAGATGTTATTTAGTGAGCAAAAATAATAATGCATGATAACTAAATTGCGATGTTTTTTTCACTGGTCGGAGAAGTTTTTATGCTGGTAATCATCGTTCCTTAATTCAGACTCTTTGGTCAAGGATTAATCACCTTATTAAGGTACTAATAGAAATGGCCGTGATGAAAATTGGCTATACCCGTTATCCTTCAAGTTGCCTCTTTGTTGGCTGCACTCGCTCACCCCGGTCACATCGTTATCTATGCTCCCGGGGATTCACCCCCTTGCCGTCGCGATGCATCTTGAAATCCATAGGGTATAGACTCATTAAGATCCCCGCATAACGGGGAACTATCAGAAATCAATCAGAAACTTTCTCTGTTTTGTAGCAGTATAGATCACCATCAGGGATAAATATTAGTCGGTGAGTAATGCATTGCGGCGCATCTTCTTGATGATGAGAAACAAACAGTAGCTGAGTATCACCGTCAGCGATCATGACATCAATAAAACGTAATACTAACTGGCGGTTGAGTGGATCAAGCCCTTGGAGAGGTTCATCAAGGATTAATAAAGCCGGATGTTTAACCAGTGCGCGAGCTATCAGAACAAGTCGTTGTTGTCCCCATGAAAGGCGGTGAAACGGGCCGTTGGCAATCTGAGCAGATAAGCCCAGTAAAGCCAGCCATTCATCAGCAAGTTGCTGCTGGCGATCTGATACTGTCTGATAAAGACCAATTGAATCGAAGAAACCGGACAGAATCACATTACGAACGCTGATACTGACACGATATTCCAGATGAATGCTGTTGCTAATATAGCCAATATGGCGTTTGATATCCCAAATGGTTTCGCCGCTACCGCGTTGACGGCCAAACAGGATCAGCTTATTACTGTAGCCTTGAGGATGATCTCCGGTAATCAAACTCAGAAGCGTTGATTTTCCGGCACCATTTGGGCCAATAATTTGCCAATGTTCACCTGAATTCACTTGCCAATCTAGCCCATGCAAAATTGGCTGATCATTATACTGAACGATACCATTACGTAGAATAATCAGCGGTTGATCGGGCGGTAGCTGATTATCGACAGGAAATTCATCTGTTTCAGGTAAATGAATACCGTTCAGTTTTTCACTGTGTGCCAGTTGAGCCACCAAGGAATCTGCCATCACTTTTTCTTTGGTGCCAATAGAGGTTAGCTGGCAATCTGCTAGTACGCCAATCTGATCAACAAAATCTGGGATTTCACTGAACCGGTTAAGGATAAGTACCAAAACGATTCCTTTTGATGACAATTTTTCCAGTAATTCAGTGAATTGACCACGGGAAAATAGATCAAGGCCATTAAAAGGTTCATCAAGAATCAGCAAATCAGGTGAAGTCATCAGTGCCTGGCAAAGTAATGTCTTGTGGGTTTCACCAGTAGAAAGATATTTAAAACGACGGGAAAGTAAATCCATAATACCGAACTGTTTTGCCAGTTCCAGGCAAAGTTCATTATCTTTATGATAAAGCTGGATAATTTCTGCCGCAGTGCGGCCGGTATCATCTTCATCATCACTGAGCATATCACTATTATTACGTTGCCACTCTTCTTCCGTCAGTTTTTGTAATTGTTCTAGAGAGACGCGGGCGCACTTGCGAAATGAGCAATTTCGTTCGCCGGAAAGCAGGACTAATTCATTTGAAAGCGCACGGGCCAATGATGATTTTCCGCTACCATTTGCACCAATAAAAGCCCAATTTTCGCCGGAGGCTATTTTTAGTGATGATAACTGCAAGGTACGGGTATCACTTAAACGGAAACAGCCTTGCGTTATTTGCAATTCAGACATCTTTTATTCCTTTTTAAGCAACGCAAATATTTTTCCACAAATAAGCGGAATGGCGCGGAATGTCAATATTAACTTTTAATTAACATTTAATATTGGACACTAGGGGAGGTGTAAGGTACGTAACACCATAATATTCCTGGATATTCCGAATTGTTCAGTGATAATAGAGTCAATTCTTAACACAGAGTTGCAATAATCACCTGGTCAGCATTAAAAAGTGCAGTGATTTTATCTCCAGAATGTAGTTTCAGGTTATTTGCTTCTTGATTGGGCAGAGTAGAACAGAGGATTTCACCGCCATCAAGAACAATGATAATTTCGGTGTTCTCTTCGCTGGTTTCAATATTACTGATCTGCCCTGTCAGGGCATTGTCGAAATGACCGATAGAGAATGGCTCTTTAGTGAGCTTCACCCAAGGTGCTTTAATGAGCGCCAATACCTCCTTACCTTTTACCAAGCCAAGACGGTTAGCGCTTTGTTCTGTTAATGCCGCATTCAGTGATGTTTGACCATCTGTCAGCAAGATGCGGATATGTTGCTGGACCTGATTATGGTTACGGTCAGTAATTGTGCCAAAGAATTGGTTGCGGGCGCTGGTTTGCAGAGAAAAACGGCAAATGGCCGCTAACAGACTGTCGAGGGGAAGTTGGTCATCTTTTAGCATATCAAAGGCTTTTTGCTGAATTTGTGTCAGTAGATCGTAAAGTTGCAATAGACGTTCGCCATAATGGGTAAGATTTGTCCCGCCGCCTCCTTTACCTCCTGTAGCACGCTCTACCAGTATTTCGTCTGCCAGTTGATTCATTTCGTTAATTGCGTCCCAGGCGCTTTTATAACTGATACCGGCCTGTTTGGCTCCCTGACTGATAGAACCCGTTGCTTTAATCTGTTTTAGTAATAATATTCGCCGTGGATCGGCGAATAACCGTTGTTGTAATTTCAGTGTCAGTAGAATTTCGGCTTGCATGATAGTTTTTTTTAGTAAATATAATCGTAAATTTTTATAGGCTAACCAGAAAAACGCACGTTTAGCCGGTTACAGTTGTCTGTCTTTGTCTAGAATGGTACTAATTATAGCGGTATTACCCGCTATGGTTAAAAATGTGTTATGTTGCGGGCTCATTAAATGAGCCATTGTGTGAGGCTACCATGTTTGAGTTGATTAAAAGTATGGCTTTCGCCCTGGTCATGGTACCGGTAGTGACGGTCGGAATTTTAGGTTTAATTTATGGTCTTGGGGAACTGTTTAATATCGTTTCCCGTATTGGTCGTTCTGAAAAGTAAAACTAATATTTCTTTTACACCAGATGCTATTCTGATTACCCGGTGATTAACCGGGTAATTTGTCTTAATTAATCATAATCAATTCCATTTTATTCATTTGGTTTTCCTATTACAGTATTTTACTTCGAATTAAATTAGACAGTAAAAATTGCTTACAATTTGCCGATTAATATTGGAATACTCTTCCAATTGACGTTATATATCCTATGGATTTCAAGATGGATCGCGACGGCAAGGGAGTGAATCCCCGGGAGCATAGCAAACTATGTGACCGGGGTGAGCGAGTGCAGCCAACAAAGAGGCAACTTGAAAGATGACGGATATATCTTGCTATACACGACGAACTAATAGGTAAGAAACAGGTGGAAAACAAATGAAAAAGAGTTTTGGCAAACTGCTAGTCGGCGTTGTCGTTTCTTTTGCTTTGACGTGGCAAGCGTGGGCTACCGAAAAAGTCACGTTATTCGCTGCTGCCTCGTTGACTAATGCACTTGATGATATTGCGGCGCTGTATAAGCGAGAGAAAAAAGGTGAAGTGGTGGCTTCTTATGCTGCATCTTCCATTTTGGCTCGCCAGATTGAGCAAGGTGCGCCGGCAGATATTTTTATTTCCGCTGATCAACAGTGGATGGATTATGTTGCCGGGAAGAAACTGATTATTGATGAAACTCGGTTGACTATGTTGGGAAATCAACTCGTTCTGATTGCACCGAAAGCGAGTAGACTCAATAAAGTTGATATTAATAAAGAAACCAAATGGAAATCCTTATTAGAGGATGGGCGTCTTGCTGTTGGTGACCCAGATCATGTTCCTGTGGGCATTTACGCTAAAGAGTCTCTGCAATATTTGGGGGCATGGGAGAGGGTTAATCCTCTGCTGGCGCGTACCAGTAATGTGCGCAGTGGTTTGGCGCTGGTGGAGCGTGCTGAAGTTCCATTGGGCATTGTTTATGGCTCGGATGCCGTTGCCAGTGATAAAGTCAAAGTGGTGGGGGTTTTCCCGGAAGAGAGCCACAAACCTATTGAGTACCCAATGGCGATTATCAAAGATCATAGTAATCTCACCGTTCTCGATTTTTATGAATATTTGAAAACCCCTAAAGCCGTTGAAATTTTTAAACGTTATGGTTTTCACCCACGTTAGGAATATACCCTATGGATTTCAAGCTGCATCGCGACGGCAAGGGAACGAATCCCCGGGAGCATAGCAAACTATGTGACCGGGGTGAGAGAGTGCAGCCAACAAAGAGGCAACTTGAAAGATGACGGGTATAGATTTTTTGGCGATGTTGAGTGAATACGAATGGCAAGCCATCATCCTGAGTCTGAAAGTGTCCGGTATGGCAGTGTTACTTAGTCTGCCATTTGGGATCTTGATGGCATGGATTCTTGCTCGTTTCCAGTTTCCCGGTAAATCATTACTTGACAGCATTATCCATCTGCCGCTGGTGTTACCACCCGTGGTAGTGGGTTATTTGCTGCTGATCAGTATGGGACGTCGTGGATTTATCGGTGAATGGTTATATGACTGGTTTGGCATCAGCTTTGCATTTAGTTGGCGTGGTGCTGCACTGGCTTCTGCTATTGTTGCTTTTCCGTTGATGGTCAGGGCGATACGTCTGGCGCTGGAAGGTGTTGATCGGCGGCTGGAACAGGCTGCTCGTACCTTGGGCGCGAATCCGTTTAAGGTATTTTTTACTATCACATTGCCGCTCTCTTTGCCTGGGGTTATTGTGGGTACTGTGTTGGCATTTGCCCGTTCATTGGGTGAATTTGGCGCAACTATCACTTTTGTATCCAATATTCCAGGCGAAACGCGGACGATCCCTCTGGCAATGTATACCTTGATTGAAACACCTGGAGCAGAAACGGCTGCGGCTCGTTTGTGCATCATTGCCATTATTCTAGCGTTGATGTCACTGATGGTTTCTGAATGGTTAACCCGTTGGGGCAGGAGACGTTTGGGAGCAACATGTTAGAGCTGGATTTTGAGCAACAACTTGGTGATCTTTATTTACAGGTCAATACACAGCTACCCACTGAGGGGATCACGGCTGTTTTTGGCCTTTCAGGTGCCGGGAAAACTTCACTGATAAATGTTATCGCTGGTTTGATACGCCCACGGAAAGGGCGGATTGTCCTTAATGATCATGTGTTGGTTGATATTGAAAAAGGTATCTGCTTGTCACCAGAGCAGCGTCGTATAGGCTATGTTTTTCAGGATGCCCGGCTTTTTCCGCATTATCGAGTAAAGGGTAATCTGCAATACGGGATGTCGCCGGAGATGAAGCCAGAATTTGATAGCATTGTTAGTTTGCTTGGAATTGAGCACTTACTATCTCGTTTTCCTCTTACCTTGTCCGGCGGTGAAAAGCAGCGGGTTGCTATCGGTCGTGCTTTATTGACGGCACCGGATCTGTTGTTAATGGATGAACCGTTGGCATCGCTGGATCTCCCTCGTAAAAGAGAACTACTGCCTTATCTTGAAAAGCTTTCTGGAGAGGTCAACATCCCGATTTTATATGTCAGCCATAATCTGGATGAGATTCTTCGTCTGGCAGAAAATGTACTCGTCGTGGATAACGGAAAAGTCAGGGCAACGGGAAAATTGGAAGAGGTTTGGTCCAGTAGTGCATTACGTCTTTGGTTACAAAAAGAGACGCTTAGCAGTATTCTGAATGTTTCAATGGTTGAACATCATAATCGTTATGAAATGACCGCGGTGGCACTCGCTGACCAGGCTTTATGGTTGCCGAAAATGGATGTTCAACCGGGAACTGATTTGCGTATCAGAATAGATGCGTCAGATGTTTCATTAGTACTGGAACCTCCTCGCGGCAGTAGTATCCGTAATATTTTAGCGGTAAAAGTGGTTGAATTCTTTGATGATAATGGACACGTTGATGTCAAATTGGTGTTGAGTGGCCACTATTTATGGGCAAGGATCACTCCGTGGGCAAGGGATGAACTTAATTTGCGGTCTGGGCAGTGGCTTTATGCCCAGATAAAAAGTGTTTCTTTTCATCGGCAACTGTAGTCTCTGCTATAAATAGCAAAGGAAAAGGGGAGCTTATCGGAAGGTTCCCCGCACAGTAATCTTGTCAGACAAGCAATTAAAGAACATACTTGCGAATAACTTCGGCAATACCTGGCTGAGTATTATCCAGCGTCACCAAATCGGCTTGTTCTTTAATCGCATCCACACTGTTACCCATAGCGACACCGAGTCCGGCGGCTTTCAGCATGCTCAGATCATTAAAGTTATCACCAAAAGCAATAACATCTTTCATCTTCATTCCCTGTGATTCAACCCACTGTTTCAAACGCATACCTTTGCTGTTACCTTTCTTGGCAATATCCACCTGATCGAACCATGACCATTCACACGAAAGACCTGTGTCATTTGCGATTTGTGCAGTCACTTCCCGCAGTTTTACTAAATCAGGAGAACAGGTTGTAAATTTCCAGATAGATTGTACTTCGTCAATAGCATGTTGAAAGCTATTAACATGTCGCACAGTTGGGCGTTGAGATTCAGGTAGGGTTTCAGACCATTTTATGGTACGGACAACTGTGTCATACGGTTCTTCATATAACATGGCATCATCTACATACATCAGACGGTGAATATCTGTGTTTTTTAAGTGGCTGAGAACTTTTATAGCTTCTTGAGTTGACAGTGGATCTGAGGTTAAAACGCTCTTTTCATGGTAATCATACAGATAAGTACCATTACAGCAGATGGCAGGCGTGTCGAGCTGCAAAGTCTGATAAAAAGGGTGGATAGCAACATGATGACGGCCAGTAGCAATTAGCACCTTAATACCAGCTTTACGTGCTTCGTTTAGTACAATGAGTGATTCGGGTAGGATATTTTTTTGAGGATCGAGTAGTGTACCATCCAGATCCAGTGCAATGATGCGATATGACATAAATTAGCCTCATAACTATATATAATGTAAGGATATTACATTGAAACTGAATAAAGCTACACCAATTGTGCGGTGAGTTTAACCGATAAAACCAATCGAGTCGTTACAGCACAATAAAATGGTCATGGATAATTAAGGAGTGAAGATGAAACAAGTGGTTTATACGGCGAGTCCAAACAGTTGTCAGATTCATGTTTGGAGCCTGAATAATGAAGGTGAGTTATCACTGATTCAGACAGTTGATGTACCGGGGGAAGTACAACCAATGGTGGTTAGCCCGGATCGTAAACATCTTTATGTTGGCATCCGGCCACAATTCAGTATTGTCACTTACCAGATTGGCTCTAGAGGGGAACTGGCACAACAGGGGATTTCATCAATACCGGGTAGCCCGACTCATATCTCTACTGATAAACAGGGCCGTTTTCTATTCTCTGCCTCCTATAGTTATAACAATTTGAGTGTCAGCCTAATTGATGATCAAGGTATTGTGGGTGAACCTGTTCAGGTTATTGCCGGTTTGCAAGCACCGCATTCGGCTAATATTGACTGGGATAATAAACAACTATTGGTTCCTTGTCTGAAAGAAGATCGCGTCCGTATTTTTGAGATGGCAAAAGAGGGTTATCTGACAGAAAAACGTGCTGAGGAAATCACTACCGCAATGGGTGCGGGCCCTCGTCATATGGCATTTCATCCAAATCAGCAGGTGATTTATTGTATTAATGAACTGGATTCTACAGTGGATGTTTATCGCAAGTGGGAAAAATATCGGACTGTTCAGACGGTTGATTCATTGCCGGCAGATTTAGCGGGAGTTCGTTGGTCTGCGGATATTCATATTACACCGGATGGTCGTCACCTTTATACCAGTGAACGGACTTCAAGTTTGATCAGCCATTTTGTTATTTCGCAAGATGGTTCTAATTTGACGCTGGCAGGACACTATAAAACTGAAATTCAGCCGCGTGGTTTTGCTATCGATCACAGTGGAAAATATCTGATTGCATCCGGTCAAAAGTCTGACCATATTTCAGTCTCTTCTATTGATAAATATACCGGTAAATTGACTGAATTGACGCGCTATCCAGTAGGTAAAGGCCCAATGTGGGTAACGGTGCTGGCCCTGTGAATTTGATAAGATTGTTGGATGTTAATGGTGATCGTGTGTGCTGGTTTACGGTTTAATTTGATAGGCATTGATGCAAATAACCGGTAGGCACCAGATCAAGTTTGAGCTAATGCAACACCAAATCTTGCAGTTATTCAACCGGACAGATGCAAAAATGGTTTTCTATGTCTGCCCGGTTTCACTAAACTCATCCAGTGATTATTTCCCGCCTGCTGTAACGTGATGGCGTCACATACCTTGAGCAGAGGCGTATTTGCGTGATTTTTTCGCGACCGCTAGTAGCGGTTTGAGGTCTTTGCGCGGATTTAAACTCACATCGTGACTTCTATAAGCATGCTTTTTGATGTGCAGCGCCTTGTTATACGCAAAACGGACCGCGCCGAACGGGTTGTGCATGTGATATTCACGACAAAATCCCGTTGAAAGCGCTTTGATGGAAGCCTCGTGTGATGCAATTACACCAATCCTTGTACTTTTAACAAATACGCAATATCATCCATATAACGAAAATACGCAAAATACGAACTCAAACAGATGCAGTAGGGAGGCAGTATGATGACTAAATCGCAATCCAAATCGGAGAATGTTAGCTTTGACTTTCTTTCAATTGAGTTATCAAATGACAAGGATGTTGCCAAACATATCAATTTGTCTGAAATTCCCGCTGATGAGGCAGATCAGTATGTGGTAATAAAGTTGCCAAAAGCAATTGATTATCATGATATTAAGTTGGCAATAGCTAGTGCAGTAACCGCTGTCACTACATTCAATAAGAATAAACATCGGTCTGTTATGACCGAACCATCTTCAAAAATTGGATTTGCTTCCCGTAATGAAGCACGCCTTGAAAAATTAAAAAATCAGATCATTACTGATTCAGAGTGGCTGACTGCAAGTGAACTTAGCAAATTGGCCGGATCTAAATCAATGAATTCCAGCGCTGCGGCAAATCGTTTGAAAAAGTCGAAAAAAATATTCGCATTGCCAATTAATGGCAAAGACCTATTCCCATTGTATGCTCTAGACGAAGGCGGCCAACCGTTACCAGTGATAAAGAAAACTATTGCGCTGTTTGGAGACAAAAAGACCCCTTGGTCAATGGCTATTTGGTTCGGCACACCAAATAGCTGGCTTGGTAATAAAAAACCAAAGGACCTTGTATTAACTCAACCTGATGATGTTTATATGGCAGCCAAAGAAGAAGCTGAAGGGCCGCGTCATGGTTGATGATAAAAAAGAATTTCAAGAAGATATACCGCTTCCCCCAGAGAATACAGCAGCCAAAATCCAAAAGTGGAAAGCGGGTACACCTATTGAACGTATTCATAAAGCCGAGTTTAAAGGCGCTGAATTTAATCCTGGTGTTGGTAATGCCCGTTTTAGCCCGTTCAAAAATAATGGAATCTTTGTTCCAACACTCTATGGAGGTGAAAACGTAGGAGTCGCTATTATGGAGACGATTTTGCATGATATTCCACTAAATTGCGCCGGTATACCTGTTGAACTGAGTAAACTAGATGATTTAGCGTATAGCCAAATTACGCCAAAAAAAGACATCAAGTATGTGGATATCAACCCACGAATATTGAAGAAATGGGGGATTATTCAAGGTCAACTAGTAGAATCAGAAGCATCGGATTATCATATTACTCAGCTCTGGGCAGCAAAAATTTATCATGACAATCCTGATGCTCAAGCAATTCGATGGCCCTCTAAGCAGCACGGCGGTAAAGCAATAATAATTTTTGGAGATCGGGTGGAAGAAAAAGATTTGCATGTGTCTCTTGAATCAGAGTCCGCCGCTACTTCTAAAGAGGTTAACGAAAAACTTAGAGAGCTTGCAGATGAAATGGAATTGGTTTTGGTACCTACAGATATGACATGAAGGAAAGGCCATATATACCCGTCATCTTTCGAGTTGCCTCTTTGTTGGTTGCACTCGCTCACCCCAGCCACATAGTTATATGTTCCCGGGGATTCACTCCCTTGTCGTCGCGATGCATCTTGAAATCCATAGGGTATAAGTACAGAATGAAACTTAGCTCTATTAACTGCTCAGCAATAAATTCAGCAGAATTTATTTAATACAAGAAAAATTACAAATTAATTGCGCCAGAAACGGCCTTTGTCAGGCGTGAAAGCTGCTCTGGCTGAATAATATAAGGCGGCATCAAATAAATCAGCTTGCCAAATGGTCTTATCCAGACACTTTGAGAAACAAAATAGTGTTGTAGCACCGCCATATTCACGGGTTGATTCATTTCCACGACGCCAATTGCACCTAATACCCGAACATCAGCCACTTTTGCATGATGTTTTAGTGGCATCAACTCACTCTTTAATTGGTTTTCAATTGATTTAATACGTTGTTGCCAAGGGCTTTGTAATAATAAGTTCAAACTGGCTTTTGCTACGGCACAAGCTAATGGATTGCCCATAAACGTTGGGCCATGCATAAAACAGCCTGCTTCACCATTGCTAATTGTTTCAGCTACCTTACGGGTTGTCAGTGTTGCTGATAGTGTCATATAGCCGCCTGTCAGCGCTTTCCCTACACATAAAATATCTGGCTCAATTTCAGCATGTTCACAAGCAAACAATTTTCCTGTGCGGCCAAAGCCGGTGGCAATTTCATCTGCAATTAATAGGATCTGATGCTGATCGCAAAGCATTCTGACCTGACGCAGATATTCAGGATGATAAATTCGCATTCCGCCGGCACCCTGTACGATAGGTTCAAGGATCACTGCGGCAATATCACCGGAATGCTGCTCCAGCAAAGTACGAAATGGCATGATATCCCGTGGATCCCATTGCGAATCAAATCCGCACTGAGGCGATTCAGCAAACAGATGAGTGGGCAGATAGCCTTTGTAGAGATTATGCATTGAATTGTCGGGATCACAGACAGACATAGCGCCGAATGTGTCACCGTGGTAACCGTGGCGTAATGTCAAAATACGCTGACGTTTTTCACCTTTTGCTTGCCAGTATTGCAACGCCATTTTTAACGCCACTTCCACTGCGACAGAACCTGAATCCGCTAGAAAGACACATTCCAGTGATAGCGGGGAGATTGCTATTAATTGTCTGCAAAGTGCGATGGCGGGCGGATGGGTAATTCCACCAAACATGACATGGGACATCTGATCAAGCTGAATTTTAGCGGCTTGGTTCAGTACCGGATGGTTATATCCATGAATGGCGGCCCACCAGGAAGACATACCATCCACCAGCTTACGGCCATCAGCCAACTCCAGTTCCACCCCAGAAGCGCCAACGACAGGGTAAACTGGAAGAGGGTTGGTCATGGAGGTGTAGGGGTGCCAAATATGGCGTAGATCAAATTCAATATCGGAAGGGGTCATAAGGCTTGACGTAAACCAATTTTATTAAAATTGGTTGACAGTATAACGGCATTATTTAAACTGACTAGACTTTTTTCACATTGGAGATGTTATTGTGATTGAGCGTAAGCAATGGACAATTAAGCAGGCGCAAGAGCTGTTTGATAAACCTTTTTTCGAATTATTATTTCAAGCACAGCAGGTTCATCGTATTTACTTTGACCCACAGCAAGTACAGGTCAGTACACTACTTTCCATCAAAACCGGGGCTTGCCCGGAAGATTGCAAATATTGCCCGCAAAGCTCCCGTTACAAAACAGGTCTTGAAAAAGAGCGGTTGATGGAAGTGGAACAGGTGATTGATTCTGCTCGTAAGGCTAAAAATGCGGGTTCAACACGTTTTTGTATGGGTGCCGCGTGGAAAAATCCCCATGAGAGGGATATGCCTTATCTGGAGAAAATGGTTAAGGAAGTCAAAGCATTGGGAATGGAAACCTGCATGACACTGGGCATGCTCAATGGCTTACAAGCACAGCGGTTGGCGGATGCAGGGTTAGATTACTACAACCACAACCTGGATACCTCCCCGGAATTTTATGGCAACATCATTACAACTCGGACCTATCAGGACAGATTGGATACCCTGGATAAAGTACGGGAGGCCGGAATAAAAGTGTGTTCTGGTGGTATTGTTGGTCTGGGTGAGGCGATACGTGATCGGGCCGCATTATTGGTACAACTGGCAAATCTGCCAAAACCGCCGGAGAGTGTACCCATCAACATGTTGGTTAAAGTCAAAGGTACGCCATTGGCTGAGAACGAAGATGTAGATCCTTTCGATTTTATCCGCACGATTGCTGTTGCCAGGATCATGATGCCGTCTTCTCATGTTCGGTTATCCGCAGGTCGTGAACAGATGAACGAGCAGACACAGGCAATGTGTTTTATGGCTGGCGCTAATTCTATTTTCTATGGCTGTAAGTTGCTCACTACACCTAACCCGGCGGAAGATAAAGATTTACAACTATTTCGCAAGTTGGGCATTAATCTTCAGCAGACTCAGACAGCATTTGGTGATAATCAGCAACAGCAGCATTTGGCGGAAGCCATTATCAATGCGGATAACGAACAATTTTATAATGCGGCATTATAATGGACTGGTCATCTTATCTTTCCCGACAGTTGTCTGAGCGTCGGAGCACTTCGCTATGGCGTCAGCGGCAGGTCAATCAGAAATCAGATGGGCGTTTCCTGTATGCCGCTGATGGCAAATATCTTAATTTTTCCAGTAATGATTACCTTGGGTTAAGTGCAAATCCCGCAATTATTTCCGCATGGCAGCGGGGAGCTGAACAATATGGTGTTGGTAGTGGAGGTTCAGGTCATATTACGGGTTATACAAAGGCTCATCAGCTATTGGAACAACAATTGGCTGACTGGTTGGGCTATCCAAAAGCATTACTGTTTATTTCGGGGTATTCTGCTAATCAGGGGGTCATTGCCGCGTTAATGACGGAACAGGATCGGATTATTGCTGATCGTCTGAGTCATGCTTCATTAATGGAAGCGGCGATGCATTCCCCCGCTCAGCTACGGCGTTTTCTGCATAATCAACCTGAATCACTTGCAAATTTACTGGCAACGCCTTGTGTTGGAAAGACGCTGGTGGTAACCGAAGGTGTATTCAGCATGGATGGTGACTGCGCACCGCTAGCCGATATTCATCAGCAAACCAGAATTTCTGGCAACTGGTTAATGGTGGATGATGCTCACGGTATTGGTGTTTGTGGTGAGCAGGGAAGGGGAAGCTGCTGGCAACAGAAAGTAAAACCAGAAATCCTGATTGTCACTTTTGGCAAAGCATTTGGGTTGAGTGGTGCGGCGGTGCTTTGTGATGAGCAGACAGCAGAATACCTAATTCAGTATGCCCGTCATCTGATCTACAGCACCTCTATGCCTCCGGCACAGGCTCAGGCGCTTTCTGAAGCTGTTCGGCAGATACAATCTGGTGATGAATTGCGCCAACGATTACAGCAGAATATCAATTACTTCCGCCGGCAAGCTCAGAAACTGCCGTTCAATCTGACAGATTCAACCACCGCAATTCAGCCATTGATTGTGAGTGATAATGAGTTGAGTGTGTCCTTGTCTCAGTCTCTGCAACAAAAAGGGATTTGGGTTAAAGCGATCCGTCCACCAACAGTACCGCCGGGCAGCGCCAGATTACGTATTACTTTGACGGCCAGCCATATGCCACAGGATATTGATATGTTGATGGAGGCGTTGCATGGGTTCCGTAGCTGAATTTGCCAATAAACAGGCGATTGCGGGAGCGTTTGGACGAGCGGCCGCCAATTATGATGTGGTAGCGAAATTACAGCAGCAAACCGGTGAATTCCTCATGCAACAAGTTGGTGAGCATTCCGGCAAATTAGTATTGGATGCAGGTTGCGGTACCGGTTTTTTTAGTCACCGCTGGCGACAACAGGGGAAGCAGGTTATTGGGCTGGATTTGGCATCAGGCATGTTAGCTCATGCCCGTAAGCAATTGGCGGCTGACTATTATTTACAAGCGGATATTGAACATTTAGGGCTTGCTGACAACAGTGTTGATATCTGTTTCAGTAATCTGGTTGTTCAGTGGTGTGATGATTTATCCAGTGCTTTAAGAGAACTTTATCGGGTAACCCGTCCTGGTGGATTAATTCTATTTTCCACCTTAGCTAAAGGTTCATTGTATGAATTGAAGCAAGCTTGGAGTGTGGTTGATAACTACCAGCATATTAATCAGTTCCTGCCGCAACAGACAATTAAAGATGCCTGTCAAGGGTTCCGGCATTGTCTTATTAGTCAGGTTTATCGCCAGCAATATTCTCATATATTGCCGCTATTGGGTTCTCTGAAAGGGATTGGTGCGACTCACCTTCATGATGGGCGACAGCAAGGACTGATGACGCGTGGACGACTGATTGCTCTGGAACAGGCTTATCCACGAGAAAACGAACAGTTACCTCTTAGCTATCAGGTGGTTTTTGGAGTGATTCATCGTGACTAAGCGCTGGTTTTTGACGGGTACAGATACCGAAGTGGGGAAAACAGTTGTAAGTTGCGCTTTGTTACAAGCGGCAACTAAAGCAGGATATAAAACAGCAGGTTATAAACCCGTTGCTTCTGGTAGTGAAATAACACCGGCAGGTGTTCGTAATGCTGATGCAGTGGCATTGCTGGCAAATAGTTCTGTATCTTTGCAATATGAAGAAGTGAATCCGTTAGTATTTGTTGAAGCAACATCACCCCATATTGCCAGTGATGATTCGAATCAACCTATTGATTTTACTGTTATGTCTATGGGGTTACATCAGTTAGAAAAGAAAGCAGACTGGGTTTTAGTTGAGGGCGCGGGTGGTTGGTATACCCCTTTATCAGAATCGGTGACTTTTGCTGACTGGGTGGTTAAAGAGCAACTGCCGGTTATTTTGGCAGTGGGAGTGAAGTTGGGCTGTATTAATCATGCGATACTTACCGTGGAGGCTATTATAGGTTCAGGATTACATTTTGCAGGCTGGATAGCTAATGAGGTTGAACCCGCAGGCAAACGTCAGCAAGAATATTTGGCGACATTAGAGCGGATGTTACCGGCTCCTTTATTAGGTACGATTCCTCATTTAACGCAAGAATATTTTAATCATTTAGGGGAATATATAGATTTAAAATTACTGAATAATTAATTTGAAAATTTAATCTGGTAGAATATTCTTTCAATGTCATGATGAATGATTACATTATTCATATCTATGTTTTACTGTTGATGATATACCCGTCATCTTTCAAGTTGCTTCTTTGTTGGCTGCACTCACTCACCCCGGTCACATAGTTCTCTATGCTCCCGGGGATTTGCTCCCTTGCCGCCGCGATGCATTTTGAAATCCATAGGGTATAGATATATAAAGGGTTATTTTAGCACAATATGCCGGAATAACATTCCGGCATAAAAATGATACTTTTCAACGACTTTTCTCTATTCTGACAAAACGTTATCTCTATTTATACTTCAGCGAGTTTTTTATTCACTGGTGTATCTTCTGGTCGATTTATATAATTTCTGAATATCTTCCTTACCAGATAAATAGGGCCTACACCCAGGATAGAATAAGCCACTTTAATGAGGAACTGGGCGATAATCATTTCTTTTATGATGTCTATGCCGAGAACACCATAGAAAGCGATTGAACAGAATATTATACTGTCGAATGCTGAAGCGATAACAGTACTGGTTATTACTCGCAGGAAAAGATACTTTGAGTTTGTGAGAGATTTTATTTTGCAGAGGAGATACGAGTTTATATTCTCAGAGATAAAATAAGCAAGAGATGATGCCAGTAATACAGATACGATACTATTCACTATTCCATTATAAGTCGCACCAAATTCCCATCCAGGAACACCCGGCATCAGTGCGGTTCCCCAAAGCCCTAGAACAAATAATAAGTTCGCAGCAAAAGAGATAATAATCGTTCTTCTTGCCAGACGTAATCCATAGAATTCGTTTAGAATATCGACCAGTAAGAAAGTTATAGGGTAAATAAAAACCCCAGGAGGCGTGACAATATTAAGGATCGGGATATGAATGGGTTTCACACCACATATGGTAGAGAAAATATAGATAACACTGAGTGCGATGCTAATGAGTAAATAGGCTTGCCATGAACGTTCATGACGGTCCCCAAGTTCATAAGCGGTTACGATATTACTGTGGCTGTATAGTTTCCGGTATATCGTACTGAGCTCATGTCTGCTCAGATCTTCTGAAATATCACTGTCAACGAGCTCTTTTAACCCCATAGTAATGGTCTTACCTGTCGCTAGCACCATGACATTTGCCGATAATTTACCATACCTTGAAAATCCCAGTAACTTAAACTTTTGATTTGCTGTCATTTATAGTCTTTCTCCTACAATATAGCCCAAAAAATGAGCATTTCTGTAGGGTTTCCTATCGAGGCTGTCATCATTTTTCTCTTGCCGGATAAAGAACCCAATTTCCTTAGCGTAATACAATAATGGCGTATTGGTGACTAATGCGGGGGGACGTTTTATGATGATCACCTCACCGGGTATGAATGTATCTTCTATTGCCGATTCGACTTTAAGAGCCAACATGTTTGATTCATCACCAAAGAAATAGGTCAGCGGATACTCGGTAACAAGCTGACCTATTTTTTTCTCAGAAACGGCTAAAAATTCAGATTGGGGAACGATAGGGATAGCCGAAGGATTTTTATTGCCTTCGGTTGAAAGTGTTTCATTGAGGCGCTCTAATTGTTCAAGGTCATAATATTCTATTTCTTCACAGGAGACACCGAAAAAATCGGAAATCCGAAGAACAGTAGATTGTTGAACGTTATTGACTTGTCCTTCCAGGATTTTATAAATGGTGGTACGGGTCAATCCTGTTCGATTGGAAAAAGAGCTCTTGGTTTCTCCACGGGTACGTATCAAATATTCTATATTTTTAATGATATTTGTTTTTCGCTGTGCATTAGACGTTTTCATGAGAATCCTTTATATAAAGATAACAGCATTACTATATATTACTTGATGGTATTGTCCAGTGTGAAAAAACCACCCATTGTGATAATTTATTGATTTTACTTTTAATATCTTATTTTTATGATTATCTATATTAGCACATCCTATATCAGAAAAGGCTCATGGATTTACCTTTATATTCTAAAAACGAAAGTTAAATCATGGAATTAAGTGAAATTCATTATAAAGTTTACACAAAACTGAACTTTATGTTTATTTTTGTGTTGACTTTATGGATTTTATTATAATAATGTTAAGTTGTGTTGATGTGTTTTTGGTTTATCAGATAGCATCAAACAAAATATTATTCTTATTATAAATCTCTCGGGGAAGAGCTACTTTATCCTTCGAGTTTGGAAGTGGGTTATTTTTTTAGCACTAGGGAATATTCAAGAAAATAGAGGAAGTTAAATAAACATTAGGACTGAAATTAGTAAATTAATAAAATGATAACACGGTTAAAACACCAGGAAATGGCAGTATAAAGATGCTTTGGAACAGCAATCGATTGAAATTGTGAATGATAGATACAAAGTAAGTTTTTCGATCGAAAATAGCCAGCAGAATATTGGACGTTTTACGAAGGCTATGTCGATTTGATATTTATGTATCTATCATTTTTTTTGAGCGGTCGCGATGGAGCTCATTTTGTAAAATAGAGGATATGTTGATGTGAATTCATTAATTTATCAAGGACATATATTAATGTCCTAATTAAAAATCGGGTTTTACTCACGCCAATTAAGCTAGTTTTTTTGGGTAAATATTTATCGGTATAATTTATATCGGCATTGTTTATATCGGTATTGCTTATATCGGCATAGTCAAAAATGCTATTGATGATCTTGAGCCTGCTATTGCTGAAAGTAGAGCATCCTATTTCCGCTTAGGTAAAACACGACTCCCCTCTTGAAGAACAGATTTCATACGGAAACTGTTCACTGGCTACTTCTTATTGAATAAAAATTCTAATCTAATCCATATTGTTTACTGTTGTTTGGTGCAGAAAAGACAGTTTTTTTCGCTCAGTCTACAGAAAAAATAGACAATTATCTATCTTTAATGCGGGTAATATTGAACGAATATAATTTATTGATATTTAATTTCTATGAGAAAATTCTTACTTTTTCAGCAAATTTATTCATTTTTTTGAGAGGAAGTATTGAGATAAAGGTTAAAAAAATAGTAAAAATTTTTATCGGTAGAGGATACCTATTTTGTGGCATGATGTTGCAACCTCGTACAGTTAATAGGGTTTGTAGAGTTATCCACTATTCCTGTGGATAACCTTGTGTATTAGACTTAGAAAAGTTACGCGACGCAAGAAAGTACGCGGCTTTCGTCAAGGTTGATGTTATTCTCGTCTTTGTTTTAATTGTATTAAATATCAATAAGATAACTAAAATCAAGACCTGCCTGACCTGTGATGATGTCCCATGTTGTCACCTTTCAGCCAATCATATAGAAAATAGAAAAATCAAGATAATTTTGGGGATAAAATGGGATTTATTTTGATATCAACGAATGTTTAATTGATAGGGAAGTGACCTATTTGAGTCCGTTTTTATAAAACCAACTTGAAGCTGGTTTTATATCCAGTATTATATGTGAATCAATGTTAGGAAAGTGAGATACCGATGAGTAAGGTGTTCAAATTACATTCTGACTTCCAACCGGGGGGTGATCAACCAGAGGCCATCCGTCAATTACAAGAAGGCTTAGAAGATGGGCTTGCCCACCAGACTTTGCTAGGGGTCACGGGGTCGGGTAAGACATTTACTGTCGCTAATGTGATAGCTAATTTAAACCGACCAACGATGGTACTTGCTCCGAACAAGACACTGGCGGCTCAACTTTACAGCGAAATGAAGGACTTTTTCCCAGAAAATTCCGTAGAGTACTTTGTTTCCTATTACGATTATTACCAGCCGGAAGCTTATGTGCCGAGTTCCGATACTTTTATCGAAAAAGATGCTTCCGTGAACGAACATATTGAGCAAATGCGCCTGTCCGCGACAAAAGCTTTGCTGGAGCGGCGAGATGTGATTGTCGTTGCGTCTGTATCGGCTATTTATGGTTTGGGTGATCCTGATAGTTACCTGAAAATGATGCTCCACCTGACCAACGGTATGATGATTGATCAACGCTCTATTCTGCGGCGTTTAGCTGAATTGCAATATACTCGTAATGATCAGGCATTCCAGCGAGGGACATTTAGGGTTCGTGGTGAAGTGATTGATATCTTTCCGGCTGAATCTGATGAGCATGCCCTGCGGGTTGAACTATTTGATGATGAAGTAGAACGGTTATCACTGTTTGATCCGCTAACAGGGCAGGTTCAATATCATGTTCCACGATACACCGTTTATCCGAAAACCCACTATGTTACTCCGCGTGAGCGTATTATTCAGGCAATGGAAGCGATTAAAATTGAGCTTGAGCAGCGGCGTAAGGTATTGCTGGCAAATGGTAAGCTGCTGGAAGAACAGCGTATTACGCAGCGTACTCAATTTGATTTGGAAATGATGAATGAATTGGGTTATTGCTCCGGCATTGAAAATTATTCCCGTTACCTCTCTGGCCGCACTGAAGGGGAACCGCCGCCGACACTGTTTGATTATCTCCCTGCTGATGGTTTGCTGGTAGTGGATGAATCGCACGTTACCATCCCGCAAATTGGTGGGATGTATCGAGGGGATCGTTCTCGCAAAGAGACGCTGGTGGAATATGGTTTCCGTATGCCTTCTGCACTGGATAATCGCCCACTTCGGTTTGAAGAATTTGAAGCACTGGCTCCACAGACCATTTATATTTCGGCTACGCCGGGCAAATATGAATTGGAAAAATCCAGTGGCGATGTGGTGGAACAGGTGGTGCGTCCTACTGGTTTGCTTGATCCGGAAGTGGAGGTGCGTCCTGTAGCGACACAGGTTGATGACTTACTGTCTGAAATCCGTATTCGGGCGGTGAAAAATGAACGGGTGCTGGTTACCACGTTGACTAAGCGAATGGCAGAGGACTTAACGGAGTATTTGGAAGAACACGGTGAGCGGGTTCGCTATTTGCATTCGGATATCGATACTGTCGAACGTGTGGAAATTATTCGGGATCTTCGTTTAGGTGAGTTTGATGTATTAGTGGGAATTAACTTGCTGAGGGAAGGGCTGGATATGCCAGAAGTTTCTCTGGTGGCTATTCTTGATGCGGATAAAGAAGGTTTCTTGCGGTCTGAACGTTCATTAATTCAGACGATTGGGCGTGCTGCCCGTAACCTGCATGGTAAAGCGATCCTTTATGGCGATAAGATCACTGATTCAATGGCAAAAGCTATTGGTGAAACGGAACGCCGGCGTGCTAAACAGCAGATATTTAATGAAAAACACGGTATTGTTCCAAAAGGTCTGAATAAGAAAATTAATGATATTCTGCAAATTGGGCAGCCAGCGGGTGGTAAAAGAAAGGGCAGAGGTAAAGCGGTTGCCACAGCGGAAACATTCAGCAACCTGTCTGCCAAAGAGCTGGAAAGCAAAATCCGCGAGCTGGAAGCGAAGATGTACCAGCATGCGCAGGATCTTGAATTCGAACAGGCGGCTAGTGTTCGGGATCAGGTTCAGGCATTGCGTGAGCAATTTATTGCCAATTTTTAACAATTGTCCCGTAAATCCTTGCCCAGTGCGAGGATGTCGCAAAAGGCCAGCATTGAAAATAAACCCGCAGAGATTTATTGCCTGTTATTGGGGCTGACAACCCATAACAGGCTAAATATCGAACTTCAATATATACCCGTCATCTTTCAAGTTGCCTCTTTGTTGGCTGTACTCACCCTGGTCACATAGTTCTCTATGCTCCCAGGGATTCTCTCCCTTGCCGCCGCGATGCATCTTGAAATCCATAGGGTATAACCTAAATTTTTCGATTGAAAAAGGAGCGATTAGGCGATGTATTAATTAAAGAATTCAATATGAAAAATCGGAATTAATAGCGATTAATTAGCCATTTCATGTGACATTAATCACATTCTTTTCATATTCATCTGATAAATATCGTGCTCTTGTGGTCATAATACTTAGAGAGCGAAATTCTCTGTTATTTGTCTCCACTCCATCCTACTTAGCTGGAAGCGGTCTATTGTTCTCTCTAACGCCACGTATTAAATGATGGCTATTTTACGCTGTCATTTTTTTACCACGGAACAGACCGGCGCTATTTAAAAGAGCCGCATGTAATGACTCGCTTAATAGCCTCTTGCGTTATCCCCGTTGCAGGATAATGGTTCAATTATGTAGGGTTTCAAATATGGATGGATTAGTTTTCACCTGCCGAATTGGCGTACTGCCCCAAACCACCTTTCAGGTAGCGCAATTTACTTTACAGGAAGAACTGTCGCAGCTTTATCGCCTGACGTTAAAGGTGGTGAGCTCACGTGATGACATTCCCCTGAATGAACAGCTGGGGGACAGCGCGTCACTGACCATTACCCGCAATGGCGTCACCGAACGGACCATTAATGGCATGATAACCGGCGCTGAACAGGGTAATACCGATGGCCGCAGCACTTTTTATATTTTCACTGTCCGCCCCAAAATGTGGTTGATGACGCTTAATCAGGATAGCCGTATTTTCCATCGGAAGTCTGTACCGGAAATCTTAACGATCCTGCTTAAAGAGCATTATATTTTCTTTGCCCGCGATACGCTCTATAAACGCCATGTCGAACGGGAATACACCACGCAAAAACGCGAATCCGCCTATGATTTCTGGTGCCGGCTGGCGGCGGAAGAGGGCATTATCTTCTGGTTTGAGGAAGAACAGACGTTGTTCTGTGATTGCCGCCTGGGCATGCAGGCGGACATCGATCTGACTTACAATACGCATCCTGAAACGGACGAGACCGATACCACGGCGTACCAGTGGAGTTATGGCGAATACCTGTGTTCGAATGGCACGATCCAGAAAGACCATAACTTTCTTAACCCCAAATATTCTCTTGAGCATCAGAAGCAATCCGACGATAGCGGGCACCATTCGGTGTTTGAAAGTTACGGGCGTTTCCAGTGGGACGAGGAAGGAAAACCTTTTACCCAACTGCGGCTGGAACAGTTACGAAACTACAGCAAAGTCGGCACCGCCAAAACCAATTGTATCCGGCTTCGGCCGGGCAAAATTTTTACCCTGCAATCCCATCCCATAGAGGCCATGAACGCCCGCTGGCAGGTGATCTCTGTCACGCATCATGGGTGGCAACCTGTCGCGTCAAACGACGGAGGCGAAGGGACAACACTGACCAACGAGGTCGCCTTTATTCCCGGAAACCAGGACTGGCGGCCCCCTTACCGCTACAAACCCCTGGCGGACGGTGATGAAGTTGCCACGGTGGTCGGGGTGGGAAGCGAAGAGATTTATGTGAACGAACACGGCGCGATACGGATTCATTTCCACTGGAACCGTTACGATAAAGCGGACGACAACGCGTCTTGTTGGGTACGGGTGGCACAAGGCTGGAACGGCAACGGTTTCGGTTTTATGGCGATACCGCGCGTCGGGCAGGAGGTGATCGTCAGCTATCTCAACGGCGATATCGACCGTCCGATTGTGACGGGGTGTACCTATAACGGCCTCAACCGTCCGCCTCTTGATTTACCGCGGGAGAAAACCCGTACCACTTTTAAAACCCGGACTCTTGGAGGGCAGGGATTTAATGAACTGCGCTTTGAGGATAACAAAGGAAGAGAGGAAGTGTTTATTCATGCTCAGCGGGATATGAATAGCCAGATTCTCCGGGATAAAACCACGCAGATAGGCCATGACCAGCAAACAGAAGTGGCGCATAACCGCACGGCGATAATTAAAAACGATGATGATGAAGCCGTACAGGGCGGCCAGACGCTTGAAGTCGGTCAGAATCAAACGGTGACTATTAAAGGTCAGCAAGCCATTTCCATTGGTAAAAGCCATCAATTAAACGTCGCCGATAACCAGCAAATTACCGTGGGTAAACATATCACGGTGCACTCTGAAAGCGGGCAAATCATCATTGGGAACGCAGGCGGGCAGATAGTTATTGACCCGATGGGCAATATCCGTATCGAAGGGGTCAGCATCACCATGACTGACCATATTACCGGCAAGAAATCCGCCGGTGCGCTGTTTGACTACTCCGCCCGCTATACCCTGCTCAGTGAACAGAGCGGTAAGCCGCTGGCGCATACCCGCTATACCATTACCACTGCTGGCGGTCAGACCCTTTCCGGTAAAACCGATGCGCAGGGCAGAACGGTGACTGTACAGAGTGAGGCGGAAGAAAATCTGCAACTGAGTTCACCGGAAGCCTCACCGAAACCGAAGAAAACCTTATGCGAAGTCGGTGATAACACGCCGGTAGAGTATGTGATGGAATTTATGGAGGAATAAGTATGACGATATCCAACAGCGGCAAGATGTGCCCGGCCGTGACCTCAATTAACTGTACGATGGAAATAGGGGTCTTTCCTGCCGATGAAGATCCCTGTTATCTGGCGAGAAAAGCCGAATACGCTCTGCGCCTGCCGGCAATGATTATCACCAAACTGGGCGCTATTCGCTTTCTTAATCAAGTCATTATGAGTGGGTTGATTAAGGTTGAGGAGCTTAAGCATGACTTCCTGTGGCCCTATAAAGCAGAAGTGGTGTTTGCTATCCGAGGGCCTAAAGATGTACCTCTGCCCATGCTGGCGACCAGTCTGGCCTCTAAACAGCGTTATAGTGATAACTTACCGCAATCCAGTAACCCATTTGCCCGGCCTTCTGCCGACGATGTAGAAAAATTTGGTGTTAAACGTATCCGTCGGCCCGATATTATTTTGGTTAAAGACGAAGTTCTCCGTTGGCCAGGTAGAAATGCTACTTACTTTGATGGCTCCGTACACCCCGATAACCTAAAAATGTTGATTGAGGTGAAATTTCCGGGGGATAAGCTTAGTGAGGATCAAGAAAAAGATTATATCCGGATTGCGACCCGCTCTCGCTTCGGGGTGATGCGTGTCGACGATAACCGCACAGAAGAGCAAAAGCAGTATGATGAAGCATGGCGAAAACTTTATCAGCCCAGTTCCCAACACTATAAAAATCCGATCCCACTGGCCCCGCTGCTGCCCGGTTCGCCTCCTGATGATGAAGCTTTACCCGCTCCTCCCGCAGAGGGTATGCCGGGGACTATTCCGCAGCCGTTGACAAAAAAACTCCCGCTGGTCAGTACTTCTCCCTGGTCTTTTTTACCCAGCTATGAAGACTGGGTTATCCTCGGGCAGGAGGTGGCTGGCCTAACAGAACAAGGGTTGGATTATATCCGCGACAGTACCCGCGAACTCCTTGCTCAATTTGGAGCATGGTTAAATCAAGCTGGGAAGTGGGTGTGTGAAGAGATTATTGACCCGATAAGCCATCAGGCCAGCTATGCGTTTTCCTGGGTCAGTGCACAAACGGGAAAAATCGTGACCTGGACGGAGAGTGAGATAAAAGCCCGGTGGCAGACTGTGCAACAGGGTTCGGACATCACCCTGGAAGAGCTAAAAAACATTAGCTGGATGCAGATATTAAAAGAGGTGGGTGAAGGAATGCTGGAAATGGTAGTGATTATTGCCGGTGTTGCCATTGTTATCCTTGTCACCCTTGCCGTCGCTGCCGCGCTGATTGCACTGGTGGAAATTTTAGCCGCTGCTGCTGCGGTAAGCGCCGCTGCATTGGCCACCGTCTTGGCAATATTGGCGAGTGTGACATTTGCCACCGCTTCATAATTAACGGAGAAAATATGGAAACTGTAGATTACTTTGCCCAACTGAGATCACAACTGACCTCTTTTCTTTTTCTCAATGGCGATGGACTGACTGTTTCCCGCCTGGGTCTCTCGATAACCCTGTTTTTTAAACAGGGTTATACCCAGGAGAAAAAACAGCGCATTCTGGCCTGTTATCACCGCTTTCGCGAAGAGTTTGGTACTCATCTGCGTTTTCACAGTCATTCACTGAAAGGGTTAAGCAAATATTCACCGGAAAATATTATTAAGGTAGAGGAAGGCATTCTCGCCAGGAAAAAAAATCAGCCTTGTGGTTGGGTCGTCAGTGATGCTAAAAACGAAGATGAAGCGCCTCGTTATCTGATGCGTTATCTGGATTCTGATGAGGATGATGGTGACGATAGTAGCGCCTACCTGAGTCTAGTGCTGCCCTGGGATTACCTGAAAGAACAAGAAGGCATGGCTCGTTTTATGGCCTGGCTGGATTTTCTGTGTGAACAGCTTGAACCTGACTGGGGAGATTGTGGTTACTGTCTGGTCTTACCCAAAGACTACTATGATTATTTTCCCCTGGAGTACCAACTGGCCCTGCGCTACCCTTCCCTGCAAGTCAATTCCACTGTTCACACCACACTGGACGATTATGCCCATTCCATACGAAGCATGAATTGGATCACCCTGCTGTCCAAACGATTTGTAAACCGACTGGGTGGAGAATATTGGATACGCTGCACGCTGGCACGCTACCCGGATGTGGTGATCAGTTCTTACTCCAATGGTCTGATAATCCGCGCAGGCAAATACCCTGACTTAACGCCACTACCGGGTAGTGTCCCGGAGAGTTATTTTGCCATTAACCAGTTGATACGCCCGATACGTTTTGTTCCGGGAGAAGGTGATTCACTGCATTTTTATGGAGAAGGTCATTTTGATGATATTTCCACACTGGCTTGGTATGCCCGTTATGACCGGGGACCGCTGCATGTAACCCCTTTGAGAGGTGATCATCCGGCACTGGTCAGCGGGATCTGGCAAACCGAGAGCCTGCCGGGCAAGCAGTACTTCTTTGCTCAGGGGGCGATGGCTTTTGATGTTGAAGGTGCAGAGACAGGTACAACTATCTGGCATCTGATACGGGAAGCGGCAAATATGTGGGAATAACAGATTATCCACCGACTCATCACTTACGGAGAAAATGATGGAAACTGTAGATGACTTTGCCCAGTTGAAATCACAACTGGCCGCGTTTACCTTCCTCAATGGCGATGGGCTGACCGTTTCTCGTCTTGGGATTTCTATCACCTTGTTTTTTAAACAAGGCTATACTCAGGAGAAAAAACAGCGCATTCTGGCCTGCTACCGCCGCTTTCGCGAAGAATTTGGTACTCATCTGCGTTTTCACAGTCATGAGCTGGAAGGACTAAAAAAATATTCCCCGGAAAATATTGCCAAAGTGGAAGAGGCCATTCTTAATCAGAAAAAGAATCAGCCCTCTAGTTGGGTAGTCAGTGATGCTAAAAATATCTATGAAGCCCCTCGTTATCTGATGCGTTATCTGGATTCTGATGAGGATGATGGTGACGATGATAGCTCTTACCTAAGCCTGACACTGCCTTGGGATTATCTAAAAGAACAAGACGGCATGGCTCGTTTTATGGCCTGGCTGGATTTTCTGTGTGAACAACTCGAACCGGACAGTGGTGACTGTGGCTACAGCTTGGCCCTACCCAGAGATTACCATGACTACTTTCCTTTAGAGTACCAGCTAGCGCAACGTTACCCCTCCCTGCAAGTCAATTCTACGGTTCATACTGCGGTATTACAGTATGAACACTCCATCCGTGGCATTAATTGGATCACCCTGCTGTCCAAACGCTTTGTAAACCGACTGGGTGGAGAATTCTGGATACGTCAGGTGCTGCGCCCCTACCGGGATGTGGTGATTACTTCTTACCGTGATGGCCTGATTATCCAGGCCGGTCAATACCCGGACTTAACGCCACTCCCGGGCAGTGTCCCGGAGAGTTATTTTGCCATTAACCAACTGATACGTCCGATACGGGTGATACCTCGTGAAGGCCATTCATTGCACTTCTATGGTGAAGGGCATTTTAATTCAACTTCTACCCTGGCCTGGTATGCCCGTTATGACCGGGGACCGCTGCATGTAACCCCGTTGAGAGGTGATCATCCGGCACTGGTCAGCGGGATCTGGCAAACCGAGAGCCTGCCGGGCAAGCAGTACTTCTTTGCTCAGGGGGCGATGGCTTTTGATGTTGAAGGTGCAGAACCGGGCACAACTGCATGGCATTTAATACGAGAAACGGAAAATACAACGGAGTAAATAATGCGCAGTGTAGTGGAAAGTAAAAAAGTTATCCTTAAAGGTGATACCACAACAACCGGAGGTGAGGTTTTAAAGGGTTCCGATTTGGTAAATCAACAACTATCGGTTGCCTGTAAAGGTGACCCGGTGTTTTGTCCCGCCTGTAAACAAACTGGCGCTGTTGCGGAAGGTTCTAACTTGTTTAATATACAAGGAATACCTGTCGCGCTGGAGGGGCATCTTGTTAATTGTGGTTGCCCGACCGGCGCTTGTCGATTAAAGGTACGGTCATAACTATCAAATGCTAAAGCCTTTAATTGAAATACCCATAAAACCGGAGCAGGTTTTAAACTGTGATTAAAAGTTATTTTTTTAACCTATGATTTTAATCGGTATCTGGTTTTAATCTTTTTTTATCTTTTGGATATTCGATTTTTGCTAAATTTAAACATTATGATATATCGTGGTTTAACGTTTAAACGAACGTTAATCATATCCGATTTATTTTTACTGGCACTGTTTTACCGACATTGTTTTACTGACAATTCTGTGGGTTTTTATAGAACATCACCCTTTGTTTTTTCTTTATTAAATCACTAATAAATAGTTTTCTAAATAACTTTTCAAAATAGTAGAACACTTGGAGGGAACTCAGTCCAATTTTTGCAATCTGATCAATTGTAGATAATCCCAAACCACTAAACGGACTGAGTTATGCCTATCATAGCACCTATACCCCGCAATGAACGACGCCAGATGAAAAAAATTATCCAGAACACCCGAGATAAAGATTATGCTCGCAGGCTCATGGCCATATTGATGCTGCATCGAGGCGAGTCTGTCTCTCTGGTCGCCAAAACCCTTTGCGCCAGTCGTTCTTCTGTCTATCGCTGGATAAACTGGTTGACTTTATATGGTCTGGAAGGACTCAAAAGCCTGCCTGTGGGCAGACCCGCTGTCTGGAATTTAATCCCGCTTTATCCTTTACTGTCTTTTTTATTGCAATATTCTCCCCAGCAATTGGGCTGCCTGCGTTCTCGCTGGAGTCTTGAGTTTTTTATAATTAAAATCAATGAATTATTAAACATAAAATTATCCATCAGTACCTTCTATCGTTACTTACATAAAATGGGTATCGTGTGGCGAAGGGCAGCCCCGACGCTTAAATTACCCGATCCCGAGTACCATGAAAAAATGGCGAAAATTACCGAGGCATTGTCAACGTGTTCAGAAAAACATCCCGTTTTTTATGAAGATGAAGTCGACATCGAGCTGAATCCAAAAATCGGGGCTGACTGGTATTTAAAAGGGCAACAGAAACGTATAGTGACACCAGGAAAAAACCAAAAACATTATTTTGCAGGTTGCCTGAATGTTCAAACGGGAAAAGTGACTTATGCTGACGGGTTAAATAAGAATTCTCAGTTATTTATCAATGTATTGGAAGAACTTGAACGCCAGTATTGTCATGCTGAAACCCTCACTTTGATTTTGGATAATTACAGTATCCATAAAAGCCGACGGGTCAGAGATTGGCTGGCTTGTCATCCTAAATTTAATCTGTTGTTTTTACCTGTTTATTCACCCTGGCTGAATAAAATTGAGCGTCTGTGGCAATCCTTACATGAAACGGTGACACGAAATCATGGCTGTCAGTATATGTGGCAATTGCTTGAGAAAGTGAAAACGTTTTTAAATTCATGTCCCTACAGGAATAGCAGAGAATAAAAAGAGTGAGTGTATTATAATTATGAAAAGTTATTTAGTATAGAGATACCATTAATGTTTTTTTAGGATAAATCCTTTTTAGTGCTTAAATTCAGCTAAATTAATCGTTTTATCTCTTCTTTAATCGCATTTTTATTGATTGCTTCGTAAAATGATAGTGAGAAAATACTTAAATGTCAGTTTATTCTATTGATGTTATTTCACGTTATTATTGCTTTTCAACTCTCGGTTAATGATTAGTAAATTTCGATTAAATGTCATTAATCACGCTACTGAAAAATTTGATTCATTGTGTTAAATCAGTCTGTTGAATGAAGTATTTAACCTCTCCCTGTTTGTGTTTTTAAATAGTCATGGTTGGTTAAGTAAATATAAAATAAGTGAAGGGCAGTATTACTGATTTACCGATATACCCGTCATCTTTCAAGTTACGTTTTCTCTTCCAATGTCAGCATGACATCGGACTTTTTACCCGCTTTTAAAACCACGCTGATAGATAAAAAAGGCTTTTTTTAACAATTGCCTCGTAAATCCTGGCCTAATGCGAGGGTGTCGCAAAAGGCCAGCATTGAAAATAAACCCGCAGAGATTTATTGCCTGTTATTGGAACTCCAGTCTCTGGATGCTACGTAAGGCAGAAAATGCCGCTCTTTCTCCGCATGATAAATAAACCGCAATTTTGGGTAGATTTTTCTGACATCCGGTGTGAATGGAAAGCATCAGTTGTCGTAAATGTCGTCATGAAGGAACCGCGTTTGGAATGGGAGCCTCAATCTTAGCTGATAAAGGAGAGCTTTTGCGGTACCTTCTTTACGGAGGGAACGTCACCCAAGGTTTTGCAGGGTATTCTCTAACGCCTGATGCAATAATTCACGGTCGTGGCGATAGGGAACATCCTGTGCTTCGAGTATTTGCTGAGTAATAATCCGGTCGTTAAGCTCGCTGATATTTGTGCACGGGCCAACAATTACCGCATCAATTATCCGGCTGCCAATTTTGTTTTCCATTATTTCCAGCTTATCTTTCAGTGTCAGTTCAGCGGCCGCGGCACTGAGTTCTTTGCCAAGGTTACCGATATAAATCATATTGGCGTTGCTACGGCGCAGTGCTTGGGTGAGATCTTCAAGCAGAAGCAATGGCATCAGACTGGTGAAGAAGCTGCCAGGGCCGATAATAATCAGATCTGCTTGAGTGATAGCATCCAATGCCTCTTTTGTTGCGGCCGCAGGTGGATAAAGCATCAACTCCTGAGGAATACAATTCAATTGATCAACATTAACTTCGCCATAAATGGTGTTGCCTTGATCATCTATCGCCATCAGGTCAACGGGCTGCTCAGACATTGGAATAAGATGAGCATTAACTTTCAACAAACTGCGGATTAAATTAATTGCCTCAAGGGGTCTGACACTTAGATGATCTAACGCTTTAAGCATCAGATTCCCCAGATTATGCCCTGCCAGTTCGCCATTGCCACTGAAACGGTATTCGAACATTGCCGACGCGACACTGGGTTCGGTAATAAGCTGATTTAAACAATTGCGGGTATCACCCCAGGCAATACCACCTTCTGAACGCCGGATCCTGCCGGTTGAGCCGCCATTATCTGTCGTGGTGACAATGCCTGTTAGGCGAGAGCCTAGTGATGAAAGAGAGGACATAACGCGTCCAAGGCCATGACCTCCGCCTAAGGCAACTACCCGATCTAAATCGGCTAATGTGCGGTTTCGCATAGAATTCCTATTACTGACTGAGCATATATTCGCTGAATAATTTTAGCGTAATTTATTATAAAACACGATTAACCGAACAAACGTTATGATTGGGTACAATGTTTTAACTGATCACAAATAGAAATTGTCCTTGGATTTGCTCCCTTGCTGTCGCGATGCATCTTGAAATCCATAAGGTATATATTCAATTATATAACGAAAGTAGGTATTCGCATTTTTCTTTGTTAAGCGCTAAAATCCATATCACAGAAGGTCGTTTTACATTAAATCATATACCCTATGGAATTAACTCCTAGCCTCTGCATCTAAGTCACTTTTTACACAGCGATATGATGTTTTGGCCGTGACCACTGAGTCACCAGGATGTGAGGCAGAAATGCCCACGTCTCCCATGTTTGGAAAGGTGTTATGGTGAAACAACTCACAGATGCTTTTGCCCGCAAATTTTACTATTTGCGGCTATCAATCACCGATGTATGTAATTTTCGGTGCACTTATTGTTTGCCGGATGGTTATAAACCCCGTGGACATCACTCCTTTTTGACATTACCCGAAATCCGTCTTGTTGGCCGGGCATTTGCCGATCTGGGTACCGAGAAAATCCGTTTGACGGGGGGTGAACCGACCATGCGCCGCGATTTCACCGATATTATTTCCGTCATACGTGAAAATAAGTTGATTAAAACCCTCGCGGTAACCACTAACGGTTATCGAATGGAGCGAGATATTGCTAAGTGGAAAGAGGCGGGTTTAACCGCAGTGAATGTCAGTATGGATTCGCTTGATCCCCGCCAATTTCATGCGATTACCGGGCAGGACAAATTTTTTCAGGTGATGCGTGGTATTGATGCAGCATTTGCGGTGGGTTTTAGTAAAGTGAAAGTCAACGTGGTGCTGATGAAAAATGTTAACGATATCAGCCTGTCGGCTTTCCTGCATTGGATAAAAGATCGTCCGATTCAACTAAGATTTATCGAATTGATGGAAACGGGTGACGGTGGTGAAATGTTTCGCCAATACCACATTTCGGGGGAAATTATCCGGGAACGCCTGCTGCTCGATGGCTGGCATTTGCTTCAACGTTCACGCAGTGATGGCCCTGCACAGGTTTTTAGCCATCCTGATTATCAGGGAGAAGTGGGTTTAATTATGCCTTATGAGAAAAATTTTTGTCAGAGTTGTAATCGATTACGTGTTTCTTCAATAGGTCATCTTCATTTATGCCTGTTTGGTGAACAGGGGATACCACTGCGTGACTTATTGGCGAGTGAAAAACAACTCGATGATCTGAAATTGCGTATTCAGGATGGATTGCGGCATAAACGGGAAACCCATTTTCTTCATCAAGGTGACAGCGGTATCACGCCAAATCTTTCCGTCATCGGCGGTTAATTTACCGTCTGGATATTGTTGTTTTTTCAGGAGCTGAGAATGTCTCAATTAACCCACATCAATTCTACCGGTGAAGCGCATATGGTTGATGTTTCTGCTAAAGCTGAAACATCACGCGAGGCACGGGCAGAAGCGTTTGTTGGAATGAAGCCGGAAACACTGGCGATGATTATTGAAGGTCGCCATCACAAAGGTGATGTATTTGCCACCGCGAGGATTGCGGGTATCCAAGCAGCCAAGCGCACATGGGAATTAATTCCGCTGTGTCATCCATTACTGCTCACTAAAGTAGAAGTCCAGTTGGAAGCTCAGACAAAATATAACCGGGTCAGAATTGAATCCTGTTGTCGTCTGACTGGGAAAACCGGTGTTGAAATGGAGGCCCTGACAGCGGCGTCAGTCGCGGCTTTGACAATTTACGATATGTGTAAAGCGGTACAGAAAGATATGGTCATTGGGCCAGTGCGTTTACTGGAGAAAATCGGTGGTAAATTAGGCCATTTTAAGGTGGAGCAATGATTAAAGTCCTGTTTTTTGCTCAGGTACGTGAGCTGGTAGGTACTGATTCACTGGATCTCGATAATCGTTACACAACCGTTGACAGTTTGAGAATGGCGTTAATATCAAAGGGAGAACGTTGGGCTTTGGCATTGGAAAATGGAAAATTGTTGTCAGCGGTAAACCAATCTCTGGTTCATGGCGGGCACCGATTACAGGATGGCGATGAAGTGGCCTTTTTCCCGCCGGTGACTGGGGGATAATAAATGGAAAACACCCGCATTTTCGTTGGGCCGAAGAATTTCAAGCTAGGGGATGAATATCAATGGCTTGCTCAATGTGATGAAGATGGTGCTATTGTCACTTTCACCGGCAAAGTCCGCAATCATAATTTGGGAGATAATGTCGGGGCGCTGAGATTGGAACACTATCCGGGAATGACGGAAAAAACATTACGGCGTATTGTCACCGAAGCACGCAGTCGCTGGCCGTTGCAGCGAATCAGTGTTGTCCATCGGGTTGGTACATTGTATCCGGGTGATGAGATCGTGTTTGTGGGTGTGACCGGTGCTCATCGTCATATGGCTTTTGAAGCGGCTGAATTTATTATGGATTTTTTGAAAACGCAGGCACCTTTCTGGAAAAAGGAGTTCTTGCCTGATGGTGAACGTTGGGTTGAATCCCGAGAGAGCGATCAGGAAGCCGTGAAACGCTGGTAATGAAAGTATTGGTTAAATTCTGCGAAACGCTTCGAAAAAGGATTGAATAAAAGGATTACTATATGAGTAATTATTGAATAGTGAATTGTTTTGTTTATATTCTATGATAATGTATAAAACTTGAGTGGGTTGTTGGTACTGAACAACCTAGGTCTTTAATATCGTTATAAAAGGTAAGCTTCATGGATCGATATCCACGCTCTAATGGTTCGATAATCCAGCAAGCTGGAACCGGCCTACAAACTTATATGGCCCAGGTTTATGGTTGGATGACTTGTGGTCTGTTGTTAACCGCGTTTGTGGCTTGGTATGTGTCACAAAATCAGAATGTTGTTTTATATATTTTCTCAAATTCAATACTATTTTATGGGTTGATTATTGCTCAGTTTGGGTTGGTTTTCGTCCTCTCTGGCATGATTAACCGCATAGGAGCTTCGTTAGCCACAGGGTTGTTTATGCTCTATTCAGCTCTGACCGGCCTGACGCTTTCCAGTATTTTCGTTATCTATACTATTGGCTCCGTTGCGAGCACTTTTGTCGTGACGGCCGGGATGTTTGGTGCGCTGAGTTTTTATGGCTATACCACCAAACGTAGCCTGAGTGGCCTTGGTAGCTTCTTATTTATGGGGCTGATCGGCATCATTTTGGCTTCTCTGATTAACTTATGGTTAAAGAGTGAAGCGTTGACGTGGGCGGTAACCTACATTGGTGTCGTTATTTTTGCGGGCTTAACCGCTTACGACACTCAGAAGCTGAAAGAGATGGGTGAAGATTTGGATGTGAATGACAAAGAGAATTTGCGTAAATTTTCTATTGTTGGTGCATTGACGCTGTATTTAGACTTCATCAATATGTTCTTGATGTTATTGCGTATTTTTGGCGATCGCCGTTAATTGATATTTTCAGTGTAGCTAAAGTAACTTTAGCTACACTGAGTTTTAGGCTTATTTTCTAATAACAAAGAATTATATTGCTTTATTGATCTAAAAATTCACAATTATACCCTATGGATTTCAAGATGGATCGCGGCGGCAAGGGAGCGAATCCCCAGGAGCATAGATAACGATGTGACCGGGGTGAGAGAGTGCAGCCAACAAAGAAGCAACTTGAAAGATGACGGGTATATATTTTTATGAATTGTGCTGGCGCTTATATTAAAAAAGTATTTATGGAATTAATAATATCTGAATAACAGGTATGGTTATTTTGCATACCGAGTGATTCTTTTAAATTGGTTTAACAGTTGATGGTGAGAAATATCTATGAAGCATGTCTTGAATGCGGATTAACTCCACGTAATTCATATTTAACCTCAGCTTTGTTTAAAAATATCGATATCACAATCCCGTAAATTCAAGCTCGGTTTTTTTAGGTTGGAATGTATAAGCAATTTTAGACATGCCTGAGGATCTCCACTATTTTGTTTTCTTTAGCAAAAGCTTTGATCGTGTCTCAGGCGCTTAATTCCCTTCTTAAGCAAATCTCAGGTTATTTACTGAGACATTATTACTTCAAATATAATAATGTTTTGTTATTATTAAATAAGTAGTGTAA
Organism: Photorhabdus laumondii subsp. laumondii; assembly: GCF_003343245.1. Lineage (NCBI taxonomy): Bacteria > Pseudomonadati > Pseudomonadota > Gammaproteobacteria > Enterobacterales > Morganellaceae > Photorhabdus > Photorhabdus laumondii. The sequence continues at coordinate 1,801,418 of NZ_CP024901.1, forward strand.
TTATAATGGTTAATATGGATTTTATATAAATTATTTATGATTAATTGATTTTTGATTCATGGTAATATAAATTGCTACAAAGGGAAGGTTTATTATATAGGAGCCATGATTCACGATATTCTTACAAGAGAATTCAATGGGGTTTATTATATGAACAATAATAAATTTATAAATTACAAGAAAATTATTAACATCTCAGAAAGTGATTGGGAAAATGCAGAAAATAATAAGATATCAGGTTTAGATGTAAAGGTATCTGGTATAAATTATATGACAGACCAATATGGCCGAGAGTTTCATCATTTCTGTACTACATCATATCTTGGTCTGGATTATCATAAAGATATATTAAATGGTGCTATAGACGCGATAAAAGAAACTGGGTCACTTCGTATACCTAACTCGAAGAATAGGTGTAAACTTTCCATCTTAGAAGATTATGAACGGGAATTGTCAGCGTTATTTAATGCCGAATGTTTAAGTACATTATCATGTAGTTCTGCAAGTTCAGGTATATTGCCTTTGCTTGCATCGGGTGTTTTCACTGGAAACGTAAACCCTGTGATGGTATTTGACAAATATTCTCATTATTCTATGAATCATTTAAAACCATCATGTGCTGATGAAACAGAGGTGATAACAGCCCCACATAACGATATGGGTTATCTTGAAGATATATGTAAAATACATAAGAAAGTGGTTTATGTAGCAGATGGTGTATATAGTATGGGAGGTGTTGCTGACATAAATTCAATAATGTATTTAAAAGAGCGATATGGGTTATTCACCTACTTGGATGATTCACATGCTTTATCTGCTATAGGAGATAAAGGCTGTGGATATGTAAGGTCACATATTAAGGAGCTGGATGAGGACTCCATTATCGTTGCTTCTTTGGCTAAATCATTTGCAGCCAGTGGTGGTTTAGTCATGTTGGGTAGTCGTAATCAAAAGAAACTCATTCATCGCTATGGTGGCCCGAGTAATTGGTCTCAGAGCTTAAATTCAGCGGCAATAGGAGCTGGAAGAGCTTCAATTAGGATACATTACAAGCCTGAGCTTAAAGAGCTTCAGGAAAAATTGAAAAAAAATATACAATTATTTGACAGTTTAATAACTACAGATCAATTTGGCAGTTCGACTGCAATACGATTAATTCAATGTGGTGATGCTTCGTTGGCAAATAAAACGGCTGCATTTCTAGCTGAAAATGGCTTTTTTACATCGTCAGTTTTTTTCCCTGTCGTTCCTCAAGGGCGGGCTGCAATTAGAGTGACTCTCAGAGCTGATATGGATAGTGATTTAATTAAACGATTTTGTTATTTAATTACTGATTTCTTAAGAGAGTCCTTATATCAAGAGAGTGCCACTTTAAACTCCCTAATAAGTGTAGCGTAAAGAAGACAATTTTATTGTGGGGAGGGGATAAAAATCTCATACCCCATATTAAATCTTCTTATTAAAATTATTTTCCAAGTGTACAAGACAATTATCGGTTAATAAAAATGAAAAAAAATTTATTATTAATACCATGTATATCCATTTTTATAGCCCAACTTGGTATGACCATGTATCTCCCTGCTGTACCTGAAATCGCGTCAGATTTACACTTAAATATAAACCATACTTCATGGATGCTTTCATCATACTTAATTGGAATGGCTTCATTAATGCTGGTGTGGGGCGGAATATGTGATATTTGGGGGGGAAAGAAATCAATGTTTTTTGCTCTTATTATATTATTTGCATGTAGTGTTGGTGTGACGCTATCAACTAATATTTATTCTTTGATTTTAATTAGGTTCTTTCAGGGTGTTGGCGCTGGTGGAGTTTCTGTTATTGCCCGATCAATTTTGCGTGATAATTTTAGAGGAGATGAGTTGGCAAAAGCATTATCTTACTTATCTATAGCATTTGTCATTTCTTTGGGCATTGGGCAATCGATAGGTTCTGTTATACTGACTATTCTGGGATGGAAATCTATATTTTATGTTTTGGCTTTTGGAGCATTAATCTCAATGCTGTTGTTATCAGCAAAAAAATATAATCATAGTAAAAATGAAAAAAATTCAGTATATAAATATATCAATTTGTTAAAAAATAAATATTATATATATGCGGTTTTCATTGGTGGAATTGGCTATGGTGCAATTATATCATTCAATATTATGGCTCCATTGATTTTTAAGTTTAATTTTGGTTGGTCGGAAAGCCAATATGGTATTATAGGCATTCCAATCAGTATGTCTTATTTACTTGGAGCGATAATTTTAAATCGATACATAGTATATTGCGGTAGAGCTAATCTCATGAAAATAGGAATAATTTTAATTCTTATTGGTGGTGTGGTTATGTTTGTTGGGAGTATTGTGGGGGGCATTCTGGAGATAATACTATATAGTGCTTATTTCTTAGTTGTTCTTGGACAAGCGATAAACTACCCGATCAGTTTATCTATTGCCTCAGATAAAACACCTGTAACAGGTTCTTCTGTGATGGCATTAATTGGTTTTATTCATCAAATCATAGCCGCGTTTGTTGGTGGTATAACCGGTCTTTTTTCATATAAAGAATCTTATATTCTGCCTTTAACGATAATAGTGTTATCATCATTTTTACTATTTCTGTTTTATAAAGTTAATAAAAAATCTGAGAAATGATCATTGTCATGTATACCCTATGGATTTCAAGATGGATCGCGGCGGCAAGGGAGTGAATCCCCGGGAGCATAGCAAACTATGTGACCGGAGTGAGCGAGTGCAGCCAACAAAGAGGCAACTTGAAAGATGACGGGTATAAGCTAAAGTCTGGTTTCTCCTTAATATCAGCCCAATTGGCTCAATTGGTTAATATCTGTATAAAAATACGCTGACTTTTCGTAGGCTTACAGGTGTCTACCACCGATATTTTGGTGGTAGGTTATATATTTCATTTCTATTCTTTGACTTAAGCAATCTTCCGTCTAAATAACCAATAGGCAAGATTACCGGTTGTGGCAGTAATGGCTAAAAGAGGCCATAGACTTCTCCAGATAACCGTGAAATCGGCATCTTTGAGATAAATTTGCTTGGTGATGTCGTTAAAGTGCCAGATAGGATTAATCCAGGTGATGTCTTGTAACCATCCGGGCATATTTTCAACCGGAGAAATATAACCGGAGATTAAGATAGCGGGCATGATAAAGACAAATACGCCAATAAACGCCTGTTGCTGAGTGTAGCAAAGGGAAGAGATTAACAGGCCAAATCCCACTAGCGATAAACTGTAGATCAGCATAGCGCAGTAAAACAGCGCCAGTGAACCAGAAAAGGGAATTTGATAGCAGAATATGCCAATGGCGAGCACTAAAGTTGCTTGAAAGGTAGCGACAATCACCGCAGGAACGGCTTTGCCAATGAAAATCTGCCAGGTGGTCATGGGTGAAACGAGTAATTGATCCAGCGTTCCCTGTTCCCTTTCGCGCGCAATTGACAGTGCCGTGACTGTTAATATCCCAACCGTAGTAATCAGTGCCACCAAAGAGGGCACGACAAACCATTTATAATCCAAGTTAGGGTTATACCAGTTGCGGATCACCAACTCGCTATTATTGGCTTTCGGCAGGTTACCCATCAGCTCCTGTTGATAGTTAAGGACAATTTCTTGGATATAGCCCGCGGCAATTTGAGCGCTGTTAGAGTTGCGCCCATCCAGCAATACTTGGAGGGAAACCGGGTCATGACTGGCAATTTTAGCACTGAAATCTTGTGGGAACCGTACCAGTAATAAGGCTTTTTGGTGATCGATTACCGGTTGTATTTCTTGTGAATGGTTCAGTAATAGCACGTCAGGAAATGCTTTTGATTTTGCCAACCGTTGGGTGAGTTCAATAGAGGCTTTGCCTTTGTCTTCATCAAAAATAGCAATAGTTGCATTAGTCACATCAAGGGTTGCGGATAAAGGAAATAAGATCATCTGGAAGATAACCGGCATAACTAAGATAGCCCGTGTTTGCGGATCTCTGAGTAGAGATTGCAATTCTTTAATAATCAGAGTGTAAAGACGATAAAACATGCTAATTCCTTCTTAATCCAGACGCCGCTGGGTTTTCCATGCTGTCAGGCCAATAAACACAATAGCGGAGGCGATCAGTAATAATAGATTTATCACCAGTACCGTACTGATATTTCCAGCCAGAAAGAGAGTATGCAAACTACTGACAAAATAACGAGCCGGGATGAAATAGGTCACTACCTGAATAAAGGCAGGCATGCTGTTTATTTCAAAGATGAAGCCGGAAAGCATAATCGCAGGCAGAAAAGCGACATTCAGCGCTATCATTGCAGCATTAAATTGGTTGCGTGTCACCGTAGAGATCAAAAGCCCAATACCAAGGGCCGTAGCCAAGTAAAGGCTAGTGATTGCAGACAATATCCATAACGAGCCTCGGTAGGGGACATCCAGCACAAATATTGCCACCAGCATACAGAGCAGCATGGAGAATGATCCAAGCACTTGATAAGGCAAGAGTTTAGAAAGCAGTAATTCGGTGCGGGTAATTTGAGTCGAAAGCAGGGCTTCCATCGTACCGCGTTCCCATTCACGGGCAACCACCAATGATGTCAGAATGGCACCAACCACGGTGATGATAATGGTTATTGCGCCGGGAATGATGAAATGTTGGCTAATTGTTGCTGGATTGAACCAATAACGAACCTGCATATCAATTAACGGATTAACAGCGTTCCCCTGATCTTGCCCTCTTTGTTGTAGCCAAATCTGCCACACTCCTTTAGCATAATTTTGTACAAAACTTGCTGTATTGGGTTCACTGCCGTCAGTAATGACTTGAATTTGTGCTTTACCATCAGGACGAGCAAGTTGCGCATCGAAATTAACAGGAATGACAACCAGTCCACGTATTTCTCCTGATTGCATCATATTAATTAATTGCTGACGATTATCGCTGATTTTGGGTTCAATATAGGGTGAACCGGCAAAAGCCTGTATTAATTCACGAGCATCTTCACTTTGCTGCTCTACCAGAATACCAAGGCGGACGGTACTGGAGTCGAGATTAATACCGTAACCAAAGATAAACAGCAGAATCAATGGAATGACAATAGAAATTAATCCGCTGGTGGGATCACGTAAAATCTGTTTTGTCTCTTTTACACAAAGTGCTTTCAATCGCCACCAAGAGAAGCGGACAGCTTGCTGTGGAGCATGTTGCGTTGGGCTACTCATTGTTGTAGCTCCTCATCATAATTAACGACCAGATCAATAAATGCCTGTTCCATTGATGGGTCAGGATTTTCATCAGTAGCAACCAATTGTTTCAAGTCATCAGGCGTTCCGGCGGCAATTAATTTACCGCGGAATACCAACCCTATTCGGTCACAATATTCTGCTTCATCCATAAAGTGGGTGGTCACCATAACGGTAACGCCTTTATCTACCATGCCGTTGATATGTAGCCAGAATTCCCGTCGTATCTGCGGATCAACCCCCGAAGTTGGCTCGTCCAGGAACAAAATATCTGGCTCATGCATCAGTGCGCAGGAAAGGGCAAGACGCTGTTTATATCCCAGAGGCAATTGGTCGGTGGTTTGATGTAAAACAGATTTGAGATTGAAAGCGTCGATCATGCCATCAATTTTTTCTTTTTGTTTGCGCCCTTGCAGGCCGTAAATGCCGGAAAAGAATTTCAGGTTCTGTTCAACCGTCAGGTTGCCATACAGAGAAAATTTCTGCGCCATATAACCCAAATGTTGGCGGGCTTTCCCAGAGCTGGTTTTTAGATCCATTCCCAATACCAGCGCCTTACCGCCAGTCGGCACCATGAGCCCGCACATCATTTTAAACGTGGTGGATTTACCGGCACCGTTCGGGCCAAGCAGACCAAAGATTTCTCCACGTTTCACCTGAAAATCAACATGGTCAGTGGCAGCAAAATCGCCAAATTTCTTAGTTAAATCCTGTGCTTCAATAACTGTTTCTGCCGGGTTAGCAGCAATTCGTGGCATGATCTCTGCCAGTTCCGAATGGCGGGTGGAACCCCCACCGAGTAAATCGATAAAAGCATCTTCAAAACGGGGGGCGGCTTTAATGATTTCAGCATCTGGCAGTTCAAGCTGATTAAGTAATTCTTGCGGAGAGGCATCAGGTTTGAGAATAAGACGAACATATTTCCCCTGAATCACGCCATCGGTTACTTGTGGCAAGGTAAGAGCGTGTTGCAGCATTTTTCTACGGGAATCCTGTTTGGCACCAAGCAGAAAAGAACGCCCGGACATCTTTTGGGTCAGTTTTTGTGGTTGTCCGCTGTAGAGCAGTTTTCCTTGATTAAGTAACAGGACATCACGACACTGTTCAGCTTCATCCAGATAAGAAGTACTCCAAAGGATTAGCATCCCATCATCTGCCAGTTCGTGAACCATCCGCCAGAGTTCGCGGCGGGCTATCGGGTCAACTCCAACGCCGGGTTCGTCCAGCAGCAGAACTTTGGGTTTGCCAAGCAGAGTACAGGCAAGCCCCAGTTTTTGCTTCATGCCGCCTGAAAGTTTGCCCGCCAGTCGCCCGGTAAAACGGGTCAGATCAGTAAACGTAAGGAGTTGCTCATAGGTTTTTTTACGCTCGTCACCCAGTACGCCACGCAGATCTGCATATAGATTCAGGTTCTCTAATACGGTTAAATCTTCATACAGGCCAAATTTCTGTGGCATATAGCCCAGTTCAAAACGCACTTGTACGCCATCTTTTATCGGGTCAAGCCCCATTATCTCAATAGAACCGCTATCGGGTTTCAGTAAACCCGCTAACATGCGTATCAGCGTAGTTTTTCCTGCTCCATCCGGCCCGACAAGGCCGGTAACGGAGCCACCGTAGATCTCTGCGGTCAGGCTGGATACCGCAGGATTATTCAGGCTGGGAAAAGTTTTTTCGACTTTCTCTAACCTTATCGTATATGCAGAGCTGCTCATGACAGCCCCTTATTTATCTGAATCAGAAAAATGCAGAGTAACTGGCATACCTTGACGCAGGGCATCATCCGGGTCGGTGACAATAATGCGCAACCGATAGACTAGATCAGTACGTAGATCGGGGGTCTCTACATTCTTTGGTGTAAATTCGGCGGTGGGTGAAACAAAGCCAATTTTGCCGTGATAAGGTTTATCTTTGCGGCTGTCGGTATAAAGTAAAATTTCACGCCCTGGCGTTGCCTGTCCGAGATGGCTTTCAGCGATATAGGCTCTTACCCAAACCGGATCAGTCAGAGAAAGGGTAAACACCGTATTGCCGGCTGACAGCATAGTGCCTGGTTCAATGGCGCGGGTCAGGATAGTACCGGATGAGGGGGAAGTCAGTTGAGTATCTTGTAAGTCCAATTCAGCCTGAGCAACAGCCGCTTCGGCTTGAGCAAGCTGGCCTTTAGCTTCTGCAATTTCTTCTTTACGATAACCGGTTTCGAACTGGTTCAGTTTATCTTTAGCGGCTTGTAAAGCCGCTAATGCTTGATTGTGATTCGTTTTAGCATCATCTAATTCGTTAGCCGAAATAACTTTGCTTTGCCACAAACCTTGCTGGCGTTTGAAGAAACTATTAGCGAAATGCCAGGCAGCCTCGCGTTGTGCCACTTCCGAACGGACTTGGGCAATTTCTTCCGTGCGATAACCCTCTTCCATCATGGCTAAACGTGCTTTAGTGCTATCACGAGTGGCTTTTGCTTTATTGAGGGCGTTAGTAAATGGCCCATTATCCAGTTGGCCGATGACTTGATTGGCCGCAATGGTATCGCCTTCATCAACTTGTAGACTAGCGAGTTTACCACCAACCCGGAAACTAAGATTAACAGTACGTATATCTACATTGCCATAGAGGGTCAAAGTTTTATCACTTTTACCTTGATAATAGTAACTGCCTAAAATGGCACTAAGAATAATTGCGGTCACCAATATTGCCAGAGTGAGTTTTTTGTTGTACATGATATTCCCTGTTATTTTATTTATTCAGATTATGTTTTTTCAGTCCATTCAGTAATAAATCGATATGCTGGATAAGGATCTGATCAATCAATTTATATTCTTCGGGCCCGATATTATTCCAGCCTGTCTGACGTAATAACGTTTCCCTCGCCATGCGGAAAGTGAGAACTTCTCCCATTAAAGCATGAGTGTGTAGCATGGTAGAAAGCTGATGTTCATCGGCATCGATATAGCTGGCAATCAGTTTATTTAATCTGCTGTGAAGAGGTACAAGTGCTTGCTTATGGATTAGGGTATAAGCATCCGTTGGTGCAAGTTGTTCTCTGGCCATTATCCGGCTGATATTAATACTCTCTTTTTCAATCATCAGGCGGTTAATGCCAAGGAATCCTTCATGAATCATCCTCAATATATTTTCTGCTGAGTACGGGGCTGATGATGAAAAAAAATCATCAATTTCCTTAAAAAGATGCGTGAACTCAGTCTTAATTGTGTCAGTAATATGCTGGGCAACTGCCTGATAAAGCCCCTCTTTAGAGCCAAAATAATAAGCTATGGCGGCAATGTTTTGTTGAGCATGTAATGCAATTTCCCTAGTCGTTGCACCGGTCAGTCCTGATTTACCGAAAATTTCAAGGGCTGCTTCGAGTAGCTGTTGTTTGGCTTGTTCGCCTCTGGCGGTTTGGGTGTTGTTGACTGACATCGACATGAATCCTGTTGCAAATAATCAAAAGACTTAAACAAAATATCAATCATTAGTTAACTCTATACTTATAGTAAATCAATGTAAATTGCATAAAAATGTTATGGATCATGAAAATTACCGGGTAAATAGCTATTGTTTTAGTTGCATCATCAGAAAGTATATCTGGTATAATAGCTAAAATATGGAGCATTGCAGTTGTGTTTTTTCCTTTGTGGTATTTACCACGTCTGATTTTCTTCCCATAAAACTGCCCCTGAATAGCGTTCAGGAATGGTGAAGTCTGGAGCATTTCTTATTTATGAATTTCAAATCACTTGGCTTAAGTGCTGATATTTTGCGTGCCGTTGAAGAACAGGGTTATTCAGCGCCGACACCAATCCAACAACAGGCAATTCCTGTTGTATTAGCAGGTAAAGATTTATTAGCGAGTGCTCAAACAGGCACAGGTAAAACCGCAGGTTTTACCTTACCCATGCTGCAACGGTTAAATGATTCCCCTATTCAGATGAAAGGGCGCCGGCCAGTCAGAGCATTAATCCTGACTCCAACTCGTGAATTGGCTGCTCAAGTGGGTGAAAATGTCCGCGACTACAGTAAATACCTCAGACTGCGCTCTCTGGTTGTTTTTGGCGGTGTCAGTATTAACCCTCAGATGATGAAATTGCGTGGGGGTGTGGATATTTTAGTCGCAACACCGGGGCGGTTACTGGATCTTGAACATCAAAATGCGGTTGATTTATCCCGGGTAGAAATTTTGGTATTGGATGAAGCTGACCGGATGCTGGATATGGGGTTTATTCATGATATTCGTCGAGTGCTGAATAAATTACCACCGAAACGGCAAAATTTACTGTTTTCCGCGACTTTCTCTGACGATATCAAAAGCTTAGCCAGTAAGTTATTGCGTGATCCCGTCAGTGTTGAAGTTGCACGTCGTAACTCTGCTTCTGAACAGATTGAACAGCTTGTTCACTTTGTCGATAAAAAGCGTAAAGGTGAGCTGCTCTCTTTCTTGATCGGCAGCCGTAACTGGCAGCAAGTTCTGGTATTTACCCGAACCAAACATGGCGCGAACCGTTTGGCAGAACAGTTAAATAAAGATGGTGTAACGGCTTCGGCTATTCATGGTAATAAAAGTCAGGGGGCGAGAACCCGTGCACTGGCTGATTTTAAAGATGGCCGGATCAGAGTGCTGGTAGCGACAGATATTGCGGCCCGTGGTCTGGACATTGATCAACTGCCTTATGTGGTGAATTTTGAATTGCCTAATGTCGCTGAAGATTATGTCCACCGTATTGGTCGTACTGGCCGAGCAGATGCAACAGGGCAGGCACTTTCTCTGGTCTGTGTTGATGAGCATAAGCTGTTGAAAGATATTGAGCGTTTGTTAAAACGGGAGATTCCCCGTATGGCAATTCCCGGTTATGAGCCAGATCCAACGATCAAGGCTGAACCTATCCAAAACGGTCGTCAGGCACGTGGCGATAATCGGCAGAAAAATAGCCATCGCCGTTCTGGGGCACCTTCGCGTCAGCGTAGCAGCAGTCATGATGTATCCCATAAATCGCCTAACGTCAGAGGTTAATCGATGCGGGTTTTACTGGCTCCGATGGAAGGTGTGCTGGACTCTTTGGTTAGGGAACTTCTGAGTGAAATCAATGAGTACGATTTGTGCATTACGGAATTTTTACGGGTTGTCGATAGCCTGTTGCCGGTAAAATCTTTTTATCGACTTTGTCCTGAATTACGTAACCAAAGCCGGACACCATCCGGCACATTGGTACGGATTCAGCTTTTGGGTCAATATCCACAGTGGCTGGCGGAAAATGCGGCACGAGCGATTGAATTAGGATCCTATGGGGTTGATTTAAATTGCGGTTGCCCGTCAAAAACGGTCAATGGTAGCGGTGGCGGAGCAACGTTGCTAAAAGATCCTGAACTGATTTATCAGGGAGCGAAAGCGATACGTGAAGCGGTACCTGCTCATTTGCCTGTGACGGTTAAGGTTCGCTTGGGTTGGGATAGCGGTGATCGGCAATTTGAAATTGCCGATGCGGTACAACAGGCGGGTGCGACGGAAATGACAGTTCATGGGCGAACCAAAGAGCATGGTTACCGAGCGGAGCGTATTAACTGGCAAGCGATTGGTGAAATTCGTCAACGTCTCTCTATTCCGGTTATCGCTAACGGTGAAATTTGGGATTGGCAAAGTGCGCAGAATTGCCAGAGTGTGACAGGCTGCGATGCGGTCATGATTGGGCGGGGTGCGCTTCACGTTCCTAATTTGAGCCGAGTGGTGAAATATAACGAACCAAAAATGTGCTGGCAGGACGTTGTTCAACTATTGCAAAAATATATCCGATTGGAAAAGCAGGGTGATACCGGGCAATATCATGTTGCTCGGATTAAACAGTGGCTTGGTTATTTGCGTAAAGAATATGAAGAAGCAACAATGCTGTTTGAAGAGATAAGAAAGTTAAAAACATCTGCTGATATAGCGCATGTGATCTCTTTGGTATGATATACCCGTCATCTTTCAAGCTGCCTCTTTGTTGGCTGCACTCGTTCACCCCGGTCACATAGTTATCTATGCTCCCGGGGATTCTCTCCCTTGCCGTCGCGATGCATCTTGAAATCTATTGGGTATATACCCGTTATCTTTCAAGCTGCCTCTTTGTTGGCTGCACTCGTTCACCCCGGTCACATAGTTATCTATGCTCCCGGGGATTCACTCCCTTGCCGTCGCGATGGTAGTTAGTTATTTCTATTCCACTCATCACGAGTTATTTCCCATGTTTCCGAAGGCATTCTTCCGCTAACAAAGTCTCTATTTTCTAGTCTTATTAATCGCATACCACTTTTAATTGATATTTTCTTTGAGGCAATATTGTCGCTGGATTTAGGCGCTCTGAGTACATTGCGATTTAGGGTATTAAACCAAAAATCAGTAACGACTTGGACCGCCTCAGTCATAAATCCGTTCCGGTGCCATTGTGGGTCTAGCCAGAAACCTCTATTATTATTTTCTTGATCATATAGCGATATCATTCCTATTATTATTGATGGTTCATCCCTCCTTCTTATAGTCCAAAACCATGCATTTCCTTTTGCCATTGATGGTAGCGCGATCTTATTTATATATTCCAGGGCACCATCATCTGGGTAGGGCCACGGGGTGCTTGCTACAAGATAACGAACAATTTCCCACTGAGGAAAGATCTTTTGAATTTGTATATAATCCTTACTTTCTAAAGGATGTAATATTAATCTTCTGGTTTCTAACTTTTGGGGTTCCATGTTGGTTTCCTTTTGTGATGTTTTTTTATAAAGAAGTAGCAAAGGATGTTAATTGAAATAATTAATGATATCAATATAGGGAAATATATCCATCCAAAATTCTCAGTGATTAACGCGATTAACGGTATCACTATTACTGCTATCAGCCTTGTAATTGTAGATATGAATGAGTCAAATGTTGATCTTAATTCTGATGGTATTATTTGGTGGTAGTTGGATCTTAATGATGTTGTCATTACTTGGTTTGCTCCAAACATAATAATCGTCGATATGGTGGTTATATGGTTCTTTTCATATACACCATAAATGCACGTTAAGCTACATACCAATAGGATTACTATACTATAAAGATGGTTTTTGTTGTTGTCTTCATTTTTTGAGATTATCCATCCTGATATTGATTGAGATAATAAAATTGCAGAAAATACAATCCCGAAAAAGATGCTGACACCAAGCTCTTCTATGATGTAATTTATTAATGGTTGCCAATATTGGAGGATAATTTGGAAATATAGCAGAGAGGATGATAGAGAAATAGATGTTATGAAAAGATAATTTTTATTATCTTTCAGCATTGCTATTGATGTTTTTATTTCTTTAAGGAATGATAAGTTTGGTTGTCTATTTTTAGTAATTGATTTTGGTAGGAACCATGAAAGGCTTACAGATAGAATAATGCATCCAGAGCCTGCTATTAGCCATACTAATCTGTCATCAAAATCAGTTATTAGAGATCCTATTATTGAGAATATAGCCATGAATAGAAATTGTAATTTATTGCTTTCTCCCAATATTTTGTGGGTGTCATTATCGTTTAATGAGTTATCTATTAGGTATGAATAGAAAACCCCTCCTAATATAGTTAAGGATATTGAATTAAATATTTCTGCGATATAAAATAAATATTTTGAATCTGCAATGCCCGTTATTATTAGCCATACACCACCAAAAGTGGTCGATAAAATAATAGCGAATTTCCTACCAAATTTGTCAGCTAGATATGATGATGGAATATCAAATAAAAAATATATAAATGATTGGATAGTCTTCATCAATCCAATATCAACTAGAGTAAGACCATGATTTAAGATAAATATTGTAGATGTTGCACCCACTAACATCCGCATGGAATTAAATATGACATTATAATATATTATAATTTTTGTTTTTGAGAGCATACGTCACACTTATCATTTTTATGTATTGATTGTTCTTCAATTTTTATGCTTAGTGAGTGTATTCCGATTCTTTTATTAGTACTGAGAATGTTACCAAAGCTTCCAAGGTATTTCATAATATCCCCAAAAGCATAAGATGCTGCGACACCATTAACGCTAGGGAATGTTGCTGCTTTAAAGTCTTTGTTTACATTTTCTATATGCTCTAAAATGTCATCTTTTGGGTGATACTCTGGCATAATGTTTTGACATTTTATGCAGGATGTTTTATTTGGTATATAAAATGGTCCAATAACGGAGATATCATTAATATAACCAATGTTTATATATGCTTGTCGTTCTTTAACACAGAATTCATTAATCCAGTTAATTAATTCAAACGGGTGGTCGGCTGAAACTATGAATAAATCAGAACGAGGTATTTTATATAAATCATTAATTGATGATATGAACATATTAATTGTTTCTATATTTGTTTCAGAATTCCTTTTATTTAATTCTCTCTCTAAAACTTCTGTTTTTTTTCTCCCTATATCATTTTGTGAAAAAAGAACTTGTCTTGTTAAGTTGCTTAGCTCTATTGTGTCATCATCAATAAGTGTAATTTTTCCTACCCCTGATGTAGACAGCAGATATGATATATGGTTTCCAATCCCACCACATCCAATTATAGTAACTGTTGATTTCTTTATTCTATCTTGAACTAAACTAGGTATTGCCCCTGCATATCTATAAAATAAATAGTTCCTACTATATCTGTCATTTTGATTGTATTCATTAAAATCCATCAGAGCATGGTTTTCATCTAAGAATGAGATTATTTCTTTTATTTCATTATCACATATCTCGGGTAAATTTGATTTAATTGTTTCTGTGATTTCTTTTTCGTGAGTCGGTAACTTCAAAAGGCTAGAAACCTTAACTAAATTCTTCCATTTTAAATAATTTTCTATAATTTGTTGTTTCGAACCAACTCCAAAAATCCCACCTGATTTATATTTCCCTACTTGAATATAATTTGCTATTTTCTTCATGATGTCCTCTGTTTCTTTATTCATAATTTTGTCTCTTTTGTGGCGGGGTATTTAACATACCCCGCTGAATTTTTTTAGTTAGATCCACTGCTAATCATCTCGATTCCTCCTATTTTGTTGGGTAATAATGAATTTTACTACCACTGTGTGATTTTTTTGTCAAGAAAAAATTTCATTTGTGTGATAATGGTTACGATAAACGATTTTGGCAGAGGAATGACTCATTAGTAATAAGGTAGGGCAGTAAATGGAACCTTTAATCAAGGTTCCATTTGGTTTAAATTAAAGCAAGAGGCAATACGATGAAATTATTGGATATTATCTTCATCTTGAATAATAGATGAGAAAAGTTTTCTAATATTGCGAGATTGACCATCGTTAATGACAACAATATCATAATCAGTTGGTGGATTAGCACGATCATTAACTACAATAAAACTCATGCCGTACTCTTTGGCATAAGCATCAATATGTTGAAGTACGAGTTTTTCAATTAAACCTGTAGAAGGTTTTAAATCAGGTGCAGTAAAAGGTAAATCAGGCGTAAGTTGAGTGTAATTCTTATCTTTAACGACTGAAATAAAACCGTTAACAATTAAAGTTGATATTGGATAGAGAACCTTGATTTCTTCTAATCCTTTTACGCTCCAGGCTAGGGTAACGATATCTTTACGATTATGGACCCGGAGAAAATGACTTTCATAGCTAGATAGTAATGTTCCATTAAAAACAGATTCACTATAGGATGCAAAAACATCATTACCGGCAGTTGGGGCAGCAAAGGAGGAAATATGAATACGAATATTATTGTTTCCTTTATCAATATAACGTCTCTTTAAATACAGACCAAGCGTAGAGGCCATTACACCGCCTAAACTATGTCCCGTAAGAGTAATATTATGTACTCCTTCTTCCAGAGCAATTTTATCAATTGCCTCAATCAATGATTCTCCATAACCGGGAGGGTTATTGCTCTTTATTTGGTTGATAACATAGTCTAAAGTTATATGGGTTCCTTTTGAAATTTTAGCGTCTTTGGGGGCTTTTGAATCCCAAATTGACCAGTTTTCAGTTGTGCCTACATTGAAATTCTCATCAAACCAGTTCGTCATGGACCATGAACCACGAATAACGATTCGATAATCATTTGGATTTTTGAGATCTTTTACAATGAATAAAACGTGATCATCTTTTTTATCTGTAACGCTTGTTTTATTATTAACACTACCGACACGAAAAACAGCAGGTCCCCAAATGATAGAGAATCTATTTGCTGTCGCTTTACTATTTGCTAATGATTTTTGAATATTTTCTGAAACGATAGCCGGTTCTGGTTGATTCGTTATTATACTTCCCGAGTTAATAATAAAGCCTAACGCAAGATTTATTTTTTGATCTTCAAGAGAAATTGTCATTTTTGTTTCCAATTTTTAATATAATGAATGCTGATCTGATGTGTTAACGCTTAAACACCAATGATCAATACTTTGGGTTTTTATTTAAATAACAGAGTGAAAGTTAATAATAATCTTTAAATCTGTTAAATGAGAGTATATAATTTTTTAAAGTTATTTTATTTAACAAAATAAATTATCTATTATGAACTTTAAAATAAGTGACAAAAATTATGCTATGCCTTTGTAAGATTATATTAGCATTGGTAGTGATAACGTGAAGGATGTAGCTATGGAAAATAATTTATATTGGTATCTACAAAAGTGAGTGATAGTGAATTGCTGTAATTAGTGATAGGCAGGGAAAAATAATTTATTGCAATTAATGGAGCCTTTAATAAAGGCTCCATTTAAATCAAATATATACATAATAAGATAACGTTATGTAATATCGATTTTACCTTTGGTTAGAGACTCGAAGAGATCAATAATCCTTTCGGATAGGCTATCATTAACCACAACGATATCGTGATCATTCGGCGTCACTGGAGCATTCTCAGTTCGAATGAAACTCATGCCATAGCCTTCGGGATATGCATCGATATGTTGATAACCTATCATTTTAGATAAGTTGTCAATGGTGCCTAGAGTCTTTGTAATAGTAAAAGAGCAATCTGGAAAGAGCTGGGTGTAATTTTTATCGAGGACAAAAAGAATAACAGCATCAACAAGTAATTTTATTTCTATATGTGGATAGATATCCTGAATTTTATTCAAGTCTTTGATAGCCCATGCTAAGGGAACGATATCATGGTTATTATGAATTCTCAGAAAATGACTTTCATAAACGTTAGGGCTTAATGTTCCTTTAAAAACAGCGTCAGAATAGGAGGCGAAAATATCATTGCCGGCAGTTGGGCCTGCGAAGGAGCAAGCGTGAATACGTATATTGTTGTTGTTGATGTAGCGCTTTTTAAGATATAAACCAATAGTAGAAGCGAGTAAACCACCCAAACTATGCCCCGTGACGGTAATATTCAGTATCTTATCTTTCCCTTCTTCTGCGATAATTTGTTGAAGAGCCTCGATTAGCGATAGTGAGTCGGTATCCTCATTATTAGGTTTGTCCTTATCAATAGGTTTGCCATTAATAAGCGTGTTTAATGCTAAGTCTGTTCCGTGGGAGATCTTAGCGCCTTTAAATTCTTGAGGGATATCTGTGTCCCACTTTGACCAGTCTACAGTTTTAAATACACAGAGATCTTCATCAATCGCATTAATCTTAGACCAGGTTCCTCGAATAACAAGGCGATAATCATTTGGATTATTTTTATTTTTCACAATCATGACAACGTGATCATATTTTTTGTCATGGTGTTTTTCCTTAATATTGAACACCTCCGGTCCCCAACAGATAGAGAATTTATTTGCCGTTGTCTTACTGCTGTTAAGTGATTTTTTAATATCAGATTTAATGGTTTCTATTTCGTCTGGTTCGCCGTTAATTTCTCCAGAGTTAATAATAAGGCTTAACGCGAGATTTAATTTTTGATCTTCACAAGATATAACCATTTTTACTCTCCATTTTTCATCTGGTAAATGTTGATCTGATGCTTTGGCTAACATATCTAGGGTTTAATTTTTTTGAGTCTTTCGTTTAAATAAAAAATATAGTTAAGTTTAAAGTTAATAATGAATTTTGAATCTGTCAAATGTGTGGAGAGGATTTTTTGATATTATTTTATTTGGTAACATGTAAATTATTTATTATGAAATTAAAGATGGATGATAAAATGAGGTGAAAAATAATTCTACAAAAATACCATTACTTATTTGAACGGTTAGATAAGTTAATTTGTATATAATTCTGTTTATGGAAAGTCATTTATTGCAATGAATGGAACCTTTAATAAAGGTTCCACTTATGTGATAAATAATAAGGTTATGTAATATTGATTTTATCTTTGGTTAGAAACTTGAAGAGATCAATAATACTTTCGGATAGGCTATCATTAACTACAACAATATCGTAATCAGTCGGTATATTTGAATTATCATCAATGGTGATGAAACTCATATCATACTCTTTGGTATAGGCATGAGTATGTTGATTGCCAATATTAGCCAGTAAATTGTCAAACGATGTTATTGGTGAGATTGGAATCTGTGAATGAATAGGGAAATCTGGGAAAATTTGCGTGTAATTCTTATCAAGGACAGAAAGGATAAGACCATTAATTGTGACAGTTAACACGGGATAGATAGCTTTAACTTCCTCCAAACCTTTTATATGCCAGGCTAGGGGAACCACATCTATACTATTATGAATTCTCAGGAAATGACTTTTATAACCGGCTACTGATATGTCATTGAAAATAGATTCGGAGTAGGATGCGAAAGCATCATTACCCGCAGTTGGGCCTGCAAAAGCACAAACATTAATCCGAATATTATTGTTTCCTTTGTCAAGATATCGTCTCTTTAGATATAAACCAATGGTAGAAGATAGTACACCACCCAAACTGTGTCCTGTGATAGTAATATTTTGTATCCCTTCTTTCAGGGCAATTTTATCGATCGCATCAATAAGCGATTCTCCATAACCCGGAGGATTGTTGCTTTTCATTTGATTAATAATATAGCCTAATGCCATGTCAGTTCCGTAGGCTATCTTGGCATTTTCAGGTGATCTTGAATCCCATCGTGCCCAATCTTGAGTTTTACAGACAATAATATCTTCATTAAGCCAGTTAATATCGGACCATGATCCCCGAATAACCACGCGGTAGTCATTTGGATCATGGCGATTTTGCGCAATGAATAGAACATGATCGTCCTTTTTGTCTATAACGCTTTTTTTCACATTAACGTCGTCAACGCGAAACACCGCGGGGCCCCAGATGATAGTGAATTTATTTGCTGTTGCTTTACTGTTTTCTAATGATCTGTGGATATTTTCCGAAACAATGCTCGGTTCTGATTTGCTAGTTTTGATTCCTCCAGAGTTAATAACGAAGCTGAGCGCGAGATTTATTTTTTGATCTTCACGAGAAATAGTCATTTTTACTCCCTATTATTTCATGTAATCAGTGTTAATGTGAGGTATACCCGTTATCTTTCAAGTTGCTTCTTTGTTGGCGGCACTCTCTCACCCCGGTCACATAGTTATCTATGCTCCCGGGGATTCGCTCCCTTGCCGCCGCGATGCATCTTGAAATCCGTAGGGTATATTGGTTTAAATATCAAGATTTAATTCTTTTGCTCTTCCATTTGGATAAAAACAGAATTTAACTTAAAGTTAATGATAACTTTCAAATCTGTCAAATAAGTACATGGGGTTTTTTGATATTATTTAATTTAACAAAAATATAAATTATTTATTTATAAATTAAAAGTAAATGATTGGGGTTATATATTGAATAATTACATGTTAATATTATTGCTATCTTTTGTTATTATATATATTACTTAATGGTAGTGATATGTAAATATCTTTGAGATTATCTCTGTGAATAATATTTTTGGGAATAATTATAAATTGGTGATATTCTAAATGATATATGTAAAAGTGATCTTATTATTATGTTTAAATAATTTTAGTTTAATGGAGCCTTTGCAATAAGGCTCCATTGAATTGAGATAAAATATAATAAATTTATGAGATATTAATATTGTTATCAGGCAGAGATATCCGTAAGAAATAAGCGACGATATCTTGAGATAGATTACTATTAATAACCACAAGATCATCAATAGGTGGTTGAGTACCGTCATTAACCTCCACTAAATTCATGCCATATTGGTTGGCATAGGCTTTAATATGTTGAAAAACAACTTGCTTATTGAGATCCAGTTCTGCAATAGGTGCTGTAAAAGGTAAATCTGGTGTGAGTTTGGTGTAACCTTTATCTTGCACGAGAAGAACAATCTTTTTAAATCTGTCAATTAGTTTCTCATCTAATTTAATTAATGGTTCATAGATAGTTGGGATTTTTGCTAATCCATCCAGATTCCAAATGAGGGAAATAACATCTTTACGATTATATATCCTTAAAAAATGGCTCTTATAGCTAGTTGCTGACGTGTGGTTGAAAACAGATTTAATGTAAGAGGCAAAAACGTCATTACCGGTATTTGGGTTAGCAAAAGAACAAACATGAATACGAATATTGTTATTCCCTTTATTAAGGTATAAGCGTTTTAAATATAATCCAAGGGTAGAGGCGAGAATACCACCTAAACTGTGCCCGGTAATGGTAATATTATGTATGCCTTTTTCCGAAGCAATTTTATTAATTGCGTCAATAAGTGATTCTCCATGACCAGGAATATTGTTACTTTTTACTTGATTAACAATATAGTCTAATGCTATGTGAGTTCCATAAGAGATCTTAGCGTCTTTAAACTCTTCCGGGATATTTTGATCCCAAAGTGACCAATTTACGGTTTCGTGTACAGCAAAGTTTTCAACCTGCCAGTTAACATCAGACCATGATCCTCGGATAACGATGCGATAATCATGGGGAATTTTGCGATTTTTTACAATGAATAAAACGTGGTCGTCCTTATTATCTTTACTGTTTTTTCCATTATCAACACGAAAAACAGCGGGCCCCCAAATAATAGAGAATCTATTGGCAGTTACTTTACTCTTTTCCAATGATGCTTGAATGTTTTCCGCAACCATAGTCGGTTCTGGTTTTTCGGTTATTATACTTCCAGCACCACTAATAAAGCTGAGCGCGAGATTTATTCTTTGATCTTTAAGAGAAATAGTCATTTTTACTCTCCATTTTTATGATATAAATGTTGATATTATGCTTTGGTGAATACATTAATATTCAACTCTTTCAGTACTTAGTGCATTAGGATGTTTTATTTTTCTTGCTTTATCATAAAGAGTTTCAATACATCTTGGGATTGATCTCCTCACATGTTGCTCATGTCCACGATTTATTGACAAGAATGGCGTGCAATATTAGTGCCTATTGGAAAGTAGCTTAATCTTATTTTTAAATAAAAAACAGAGTCGAATTTTAAGTTAATAATAATAATATTTGAACTTACAAATATATTTATTTCATTATTTTATGTCACTCTGATTGATAAAAAATAGTATTGATTGAAGAATAGAGAATTAAATTAATAAATAGGATTGTGAAATATAACGATACGGGAATTATTTGATTGGCTGTTATCTGGGGATCGAAAAATATATCTATTTGTTTATACCCTATAGATTTCAAGATGCATCGCGGCGGCAAGGGAGTGAATCCCCGGGAGCATAGATAACTATGTGACCGGGGTGAGTGCAGCCAACAAAGAAGCAAATTGAAAGATAACGGGTATATATTGAATAATTAAAGGGCATAGAGATGCCCTCAGACCGCTGACAAACCCCATTGAAAATAATGGGGTTTGTTCCTTTCATTACGAATCATAATACAACTCATTTTCCTCATTGACCCGATTCAATCGCCCGTCAGGGCGTTATTTTCGCTTCGCGGGCATTGACTGGCTCGCCCTCCAGAGATAAAAACAACAAAGCATCGCGACCAGCAAGGCTATCTTCTTGATATTTTGGGCAGTTGCCGCCAAAAGACACTGTATTTGCACCTTCTGCAACCCGCGAAAATGGGCATAACGGTGCCCGTGATGTTGCTTCGCATCCGCAAAACTGCGCTCTATTGTTTCCTTTCGTCGCTTGTAAACTTTTTTACCCCATTCCGTTAGCCGGTTTTCTCTGGCCTGCTCTTTACTGGCCTCCCAGATATGACGGGTTATCGTTTTTCCGCCTTTCGCGTGCGTGCAGGCATCACGCTGCGGGCAACACTGGCAGATAGCCGCCGGGGCCTGATAATGCCGGTATCCCTGACGGTCGGTTGTGGTATAAATCAGTTTTTCTCCCTGCGGGCAGACATAACAATCCTGTAGCTGGTCATAGGTGAAATGTTTCTTCTGAAAGGTATTTGGTCCCTTATTCGGCCGGCGATAACCTATGATGGGGATAATGCCTAACTGTTCCGTCAGATAACAAACCGGGGCCGTAAAATAGCCCGCATCCAACCCAACCGCGAGGGGATTGAGAGCAAAACGCTCTAACTGACGCGTCAAACGCTTGATAAAAGGCTGGCTGTCGTGGACATTACCCGGTGTGGCGTAGGTATCGGTGATAATACCGACTTGCCCATCCACGGTACGGTGGTCAAGGTAAAAGAACCCCCTGGGTTTGTTGGTCCGGTGCATAAACCCGCTTTCCGGATCGACGGTACTGACCTTCGTCTTTCTCTGCCGTTCCTTTAGGGCTGGCTTCAGGCTTTTTTTCCAGCTGCCGCCCGGTCTTGAGTGACGGCTTTATCCAGTGCGTCAACATAGGCGCCGGGGGGAACCGACCGCATGACATTCTCCGATTTATGCGGATTGGCACTGGCTTTCAGGTGGGTGCTGTCGGTATAGAGTACGTGTCCGCCCACAAATCCTTTGGCTATCGCCTGTTCAACAATGTGGTCAAAAATCTGTTGGAAGACCGCGGTATGATTGAAACGGCGGCGGCGGTTCTGGCTCAGGGTTGAGGCATCAGGGACCTTTTCTGTCAGTCCGAGGCGCAGAAACCAGCGGTAAGCCACATTAACCTGAATTTCCTGTACCAGACGGCGTTCACTGGGGACGCCAAACAAGTAGCCGAGTAACATCATTTTAATCAGCATGACCGGATCGATAGCAGGACGGCCATTATTGTGGCAATACAACGGGGCGACTAATTCGCGGATAAATTCGAAATCAATGGCAGCATCGACTTGACGGACCAAATGATTTTTAGGGACCAGCTCGTCAAGCGAGAGCGTTTCTGGCGGGAAAGTCTGGAGAGGGGGGGGTCTTAACATGGTGGCAAGCTCCGTTGAGTGAACGGAACTTAATTAAAACAAAATGCCGGATAAAAAACCAGCACTTTGTCAATAATCTGAGGGCATAGAGATGCCCTATAGCATTTAATTATTTTTCAAGTGGTAAGGCTTCATCTGCTCCCCATTCAGCCCATGAGCCGTCATATAAATAAACATCTTTCTTGCCGATGATATCTAAGCCCAGTACCAAAACGGCAGCGGTCATTCCCGATCCACAACTGGTGATAACCGGTTTGTTTAAATCGACGCCTTGTTTATGGAAAATATCGGTAATTTCAGTTTCTGATTTAAAGTGGCCATTCTCTACTAACATGGTCCACGGAATGTTTTTACTACCGGGAATATGGCCCATTCTTAATCCGGGACGCGGTTCTGGGGCCTTAGCTTGAAAGCGGTCTGTCGCTCTAGCATCGACAATTTGGATTTGTTGATCATTTAGCGCACCCAGAATTTGTTCCAGTGATTTCACTTTGTCGGCATTGAAATCGGTATTAAAGATTTGAGGATTGCGCTTCACTTCCCCTGATGCTGTTGGAAATCCTGCCTGTTGCCAGCCTTGTAAACCGCCATCAAGAATACGGACGTTGTGGCTACCGAATATCTTAAATGTCCACCATGCGCGAGGAGCGGAGAACATATTGCCTTGGTCATAAATCACGACTAAATGATTTTCACTAATGCCCATTGCGCCAACAGCCTGACTAAAAGTTTGCGGATCGGGCAGCATGTGAGGTAATCCACTTTGATGATTGGCAATTTTGTCTAAATCAAGAAATTGGGCACCGGGGATATGGGTATTCAGCCAAAGTTTATGACAATCAATTTGTTGAGGTGGTGGTGGGGCGGTTGCATCAAGGATGACGAGATTCTTATCATCAAGATGATCTTTTAGCCATTGTGGAGTGACAAAGTATGCGTTATTCATGAGGTCCCTCACTTGATACAAAGATAAAATATGCCACAGCCCGTTATTGTTGTTGTACCGGTGCCGTGGTGGTTTCTGGTTGTTGGCTGGTTAGTGATTCTATCGGTGTGGTCGAACGGGTATACATATTAAGGCCCGCTAAGAATACGCCGCCAATTGAACCAAATGCAAAGATAGCGATGAAAATGATAAGGAGCTTTTTCATTATTGTTCTCAGGTGTTGTAGAAAATAGGAAGTATGTTGTAGAAAATAAGAAGTATATAGCGTTCTGAATAGCTGACAAGGTGCTCACTAATTTAACGAGCGAGTTGACTGATTATTGCCTCGACATGGAGCTGATTTCATTTCTGCTCTGTGGGACAATAGCGCTCCGATTTCATAGCAGTAGAATCCAATGGCACTTTCCAATTCAATAAAAAATCAGATAAGTCAGTGGTATAAGATATTACCTCAACATATTAATGGTTTTATTTCTCGTGCTCCGCAGCGGCAGATGATTGCCGAAGTTGCAAAAACACTTGCGGATCAGGAAGGTCGTCATTTGGTTATTGAGGCACCAACGGGAATCGGTAAAACCCTTTCTTACCTGCTACCTGGCATTGCTATCAGTAGAGCGGAAAGTAAGCCATTGGTTGTAAGTACGGCGAATGTTGCTTTACAAGATCAGATTTACAGTAAAGACCTGCCACTGTTGCGCAAAATTATTCCCGATCTGAAATTTACCGGTGCTTTTGGTCGTGGTCGTTATGTTTGCCCTCGCAATCTTGACGCTATCTGTGCAACCGATAGCGAACAGATTGATCTTATGTTTTTGGTTGAGGACAAAACAGAGCTTGCCAGTAGTGAAGAGCGGGAATTGTGTCGTCGGTTGCGTAGTGATTACACAACCTTTGCCTGGGATGGGTTGCGTGATCACCATAAATTGGCTTTGTCCGATGCTTTGTGGGGGAAAGTGAGTACGGATAAAGCAAATTGTCTGGGACGTAACTGTCAGTATTATCATCGTTGCCCATTTTTTATTGCTCGCCGTGAGATAGAAAATGTCGATGTGGTGGTGGTTAACCATGCGTTAGTGATGGCGGCATTGGAGAGTGAATCGGTACTGCCTGATGCTAAAAATTTGTTATTGGTACTCGACGAAGGGCACCATATACCGGATGTTGCCAGGGATTCTCTGGAAGTTGAAGGGGAAATCACCCTGTTTCAACTTAATGGTCAATTGGATACTTTTGTTCGTCATGTTGAGCAATATCTGGTGCAATTCCATCCGGCAAAGCCACCACGCTTAGCGAATGCCAGTCGCCTGAATGAACACAGTGAAAAATTACGGGAATGCTTTAGAGAGCTCGCAATTATCACTCAGGCGTTTTTACCGGAAAAGAATGAAGTCGATGAGTATCTGTTTGAGCGGGGTAAATTACCGGATAACTTGCTACTTTGCTGCCAGCAGCTATTTAAACTGACTGATGGTTTACGGGGTTTGGCAGAAGCGATACTGAATGATTTGACTGAGCGGACGGCTAAACAGGATATTGTCAGATTACATCGGTCTATTTTGCATACCAGTCGTGCGCTTGGATATTTTGAAAATATGACTAAGTTGTGGCGTTTGGCAGCGTTGGAAGAGTCATCCAGTGCACCGATATCAAAATGGCTTAGACGCCGTGATGAGAAAAATCAATCGCACCTCTATTTCCATTGTGCCGGTATCAGAGTCAGTGAACAGCTTAATCAACTGCTTTGGCGTAGCATTCCTCATGTGGTCGTGACATCGGCAACGCTTCGTTCTCTGAATAGTTTTTCTCGTATTCAGGAATTGACCGGGTTAACTGAAAAAGCCGGGGACCGTTTTGTCGCATTGTCATCACCTTTTGACCATGTACGGCAGGGTAAATTGGTTATTCCCAAAATGTCATGGGAACCGACACTGCACAATGAAGCCGCTCATTTGCAAGAGATGGCGGGTTATTTCAGGGCTCAATTGCTGAGTCAGCAACATAAAGGCATGTTGGTTTTGTTCAGCAGTCAGAGAGCGATGGATATCTTTCTCTCTTATGTAACGGATTTACGCCTGATGTTACTTGTGCAGGGGGATCAGCCACGTTATCGGTTAGTGGAAACACATTGTCAGCGTATTAATGAAGGGCAATGTAGTGTACTGATTGGATTGCAATCTTTTGCGGAAGGGCTGGATTTAAAGGGAGATTACCTGTCCCAAGTTCATATTCAAAAAATTTCATTTCCGCCGGTGAATAATCCGGTCATTATTACTGAAAGCGAGTGGTTGAAATCACTTAAACGTTATCCTTTTGAAGTGCAGAGTTTACCAAGTGCTTCTTTTAGCCTTATTCAGCAAGTAGGAAGGCTTATCCGTAGCCATGAATGTTATGGTGATGTGGTGATTTATGACAGGCGCTTACTGAGCAAAAGGTATGGCCCAAGATTATTGCAAGCGCTGCCCGTTTTCCCCATTGAGCAGCCGGAAGTTCTTTCAGAGGCGGAAATTGGGGACATGAATACTCTTTTGCAAGGAAGGCAATAATGAAGGCAAATTCAGAAGAGTTAACAATTTTCGTGTCAGTCGTGGAAAACGGGAGTTTCAGTCGTGCGGCGGAACACCTGCAATTAGCAAATTCCGCCGTGAGCCGTTCTATAAAAAAACTGGAAAAGAAACTAGGCGTGAGTCTGCTCAATCGCACAACACGTCAGCTTAGCTTAACCGAAGAAGGTGAGCGTTATTTCCGCCGAGTTCAGCATGTTCTACAAGAAATGGCCGCCGCTGAAACTGAAATTATGGAATCTAAACACACTCCAAGTGGTTTATTGCGTATCGATGCTGCAACACCCGTCGTATTACATTTACTGATACCACTGATTAAACCTTTTCGCGAACGCTACCCAGAAATAACGTTATCACTGATTTCTTCGGAAACGTATATCAATCTGATTGAACGCAAAGTGGATATTGCCATTCGTGTAGGCAACTTAACCGACTCCAGTCTACGAGCTCGACCACTTTTTTCCAGCTATCGAAAAATCGTCGCCTCTCCTGAATATCTGAAAAAATATGGCATACCGCAATGCATTGAGGAGTTGAAAAACCATATTTGTCTTGGCTTTACCGAACCGGTATCACTGAATACCTGGCCGATAGCTTGTCAGGACGGACAACTGCATGAAATAACCGTGGGACTTTCTTCCAACAGTGGTGAAACCCTGAAACAACTGTGTGTAACGGGTAATGGTATCGCGTGTCTGTCTGATTATATGATTGATAAGGAGATTACCAGTGGTGAACTTGTTGAACTACTGGTTGAAAAACGTTTACCCGTCGGGATGCCTTTCAATGCCGTATATTACAGCGATCAGGCTGTAAGCACCCGAATCAGGGCATTTATCGATTTTCTGAGTGAATATGTCAATGACTCCCGTAAATACTTTGGTCGTTAAAGCAAAAATTAATCTTTATAAAGATGATTTCAAGATGCATCGCGACGAGAATCCCCGGGAGCATAGCCGAACTATGTGACCGGGGTAAGTGGGTGTAGCCAACAAAGAGGCAACTTGAAGGATAACGGGTATATTAGTTTATAGCCAAATAATCGGTATAACCTTCCATATTACCACCGAAAAATTTTTCTTTTATCGGCGGGTTTAGCTCTAGCTTATTAGCAAGACGATAGGGTAAATCTGGGTTAGCAATAAAAGGGCGACCAAATCCGATCAAATCCGCCCAGCCTTTAGTTAGCGCTTCTTCCGCTCGTTCCAAAGTGTATTTACCGGAATATATCAACGTGCCGTGATAAAGGAGGCGAAAAGCTTCTTTGAAGGTTACTGGCATGACGGGAGCGTCTTCCCAATCCGCTTCGGCAATATGAATATAGGCTATGCCGATATCATTTAGCACACTCGCGGCAGCCAGATAAGTGGCTTCGGGCGTATCATCTTTTGAACCCATCAGGGTTGTGAGTGGTGCCAGGCGAACACCTAGCTTATCTTTCCCTATCGCGCTAGCCACTGATGTAGCGACTTCTCTCAAGAAACGTAAACGATTTTGTAAAGTTCCACCATATTCGTCATCTCGTAGGTTAGTCTGAGAATCAATAAACTGATTAATAAGATAACCATTCGCCGCATGAAGCTCTACACCATCAAAACCTGCTGCAATAGCATTATTTGCTGCTTGAACATAATCATTTACGATATCTGGAATTTCATCAAGTGTCAGTGCTCGTGGCTGCGAGTGTTGTACCATTTCACCGATACCATGTTCAGGTCCACGGCCTGCCACATCCAGAAAAACTTTTACACCTTTTGCTTGAAGGGCAGAGGGAGAAACCGGCTCAGAATTATTGGGTTGTAGAATCGTGTGTGAAACACGTCCTACATGCCATAATTGAGCAAAAATTTTGCCTCCTGCCATATGTACCGCATCTGTTACTTTTTTCCATCCTATTATCTGCTCAGGCTTATAAATACCTGGCGTCCATGCATATCCTTGCCCCTGTTGGCTGATTTGTGTACCTTCGCTGATAATTAGTCCTGCACTGGCACGTTGTGCATAATATTCAGCCATCAAATCAGTCGCTATACCGTTTGTTCCAGCCCGTGAACGAGTCATCGGTGGCATAACAATACGATTAGATAACGACAGACCATTCAGAGAATAGCGTTCAAAAAGCATAATATTTCTCACTCTTTATTATTCATTGATTTTGATTTGTGTATATGGAGATATTATGCTTCGCAAACTCTTTCTAAAAAGGCTTATTACGACAAAAGACTTTTGCTGTAAGTGTAAAAATGTTCGAGTTTTCTTATTATCTAAGATAATTAAGGGTAATTTGTAAAATCGATTTACTAAGTGAAAATGGAAGCAGCTCCCGAAGGAGCTGAAATAAGCAAGTATGTTTCTGCAAAGCGGAGAGATTACTGAGTTTATTAAGAAGTGGGAGTCATTAATTATCCCATTGGGGAGCAAGTCCTTCTGGATTAACGAGACGTTCGTTGTGATCAAGTGTGGCGATCGCCGCCATGTCGTCTGCATCAAGTTTAAGCACGGAGGCTCTCAGATTACTTTGTAAATTTTCGCGCTTAGTTGAAGATGGGATCACGCTATAACCCAATGCCATCGCCCAAGACAAAATCACCTGCGCAGGCGTGGCTTGATGTTTGGTGGCTATGCGTCTGATAACTTCATCTTGAAGAGCTTTACTATAAGCGAGGGTCATATAGGAAGTGATATGAATTCCATGATCTTTCGCCCAAGCTGTCACGTGGCAGTTTTGTAGATAGGGAGAAAGTTCAATTTGGTTCGTGGTGATGTGTTCAGCACCTACTGCATCGATAGCCTGTTGCATGAGATCAATCGTAAAGTTTGAAACACCGATTTCACGTGTCAACCCCATATTTTTAGCGTCCAGTAACGCATTCATTGTTTCATCAACACTGACAACGTTGTGTGGTGATGGCCAATGAATTAGCGTCAAATCAACATAATCAGTGCGCAGCTTCGCTATACTCTCTTTAAGACTTGGTATCAATTTTTCTTTGCTTAAATTTTCTGTCCAGATTTTTGTCGTGATATAGATATCTTCACGAGCTACACCGCTTTCTTCTATGGCTTGTCCTACTGCGGCTTCATTCTCATAAATTTGTGCTGTATCAATCGCACGATATCCCAATTCAAGGGCATTTTTTACCGATGTGATCACAACATCATCTTTCAGACGAAAAGTACCTAATCCAAATGCAGGAACAGACATAATAAACCTCATGTATACCCGTCATCTTTCAAGCTGCCTCTTTGTTGGCTGCACTCACTCACCCCGGTCACATAGTTATCTATGCTCCCGGAGATTCGCTCCCTTGCCGTCGCGATGCAACTTGAAATCCATAGGGTATAATATTTAATTAAGAAAGGCTTTATTATCATGAGATAAATTGCAATAAAAAAGAGCAGTAAATGCAGAAGTCTTTTGCTGATATGACAAAAATATAATCTATACCCGTTATCCTTCAAGTTGCCTCTTTGTTGGCGGCACTCGCTCACCCCGGTCACATAGTTATCTATGCTCCCGGGGATTCGTTCCCTTGCCGCCGCGATGCATCTTGAAATCCATTGGGTATATACCCGTATTCTAGTTTTTGTGGACGATGCAATCAGCCACCTTATACAACTGCGCTTTGTTAAATCTGAATTAATGTTTACCTACTTCGAGGCTACTCGTGGATATCTGGAAAAACATGATAAACCACGGGTACCTCTGATGCTGTGCCACGACAGTCTGGAGGGATGTAGAAGATGGCGATTACAGGGAAGAGCAGCCTTAAGTTGCTGCTTATACCCGTTATCTTTCAAGTTGCCTCTTTGTTGGCTGCGCTCGTTCACCCCGGTCACATAGTTATCTATGCTCCCGGGGATTCTCTCCCTTGCCGTCGCGATGTATCTTGAAATCCATAGGGTATATATCATCGCCATCCAGACTTTATCATTCCAATCAATCAAAGACTAAGCTATCGTAGCAATATGCGAGAATTGGAACCCTGTTGCTGCAACTACGCTACGCAGAGTTTTGAGTGTTGGATTGCCTTTCGGCGACAGTGTGCGATACAGTGTCTCACGAGAAATGCCTGCTTTTTCAGCAACTTGAGCCATTCCTCCACGCGCCTCTACTACGTGGCGCAATGCCATTAGAAACGCTTCCTGCCCGCCTTCTTCATCCATATCAATAAAAGCCTGATGCAGATAATGCTGCGCAAATTCAGGGTCTTCGCGGAGAAGCGGCACCATCGCATCATCTACAAGCACGATGGTGTAAAGAAAGACGTCTCTTCGCCGGAAAAGAAAATCTCCGGCGAGCATATTTTTCATCATTTGGTTTAAATAAGGTTTTTTAAATCTTCGAGAATGGTGCCTAGCTGATCACGGGGCTGACCTGATAATGACTTGAGTGGAAAGGGAAGACAAGGGGCGGTTACTTTGCCCAGTAACTCAGCGGCGGCTGCGGTGACCCTGAGGCTACCATAGGTTTTGAAGAGCCTCCAGACAGGTTCAAGGGTAGCCGACAACATCTGTACCGTTTTTGTATCATTATCCTTTGCTGCGCGAGTGATAGCCAGTGCAGTTCGCGGAAAAAGTCCACCCATGACAGAGAACCAGACATCACATCCAGCGCAGAGGCCCGTCGCCGCTTGCCAGTCCCCGCTGATTCCGAGCGAAACGTGGCTGGGAAGGCGGGAACGAAGCGCATTCACCTGTTGTGTAGCCAGAGACAGTGCCTGCGGCAAGCGAGCAAGTTTGAGCGAGCTGACAGACGGTAAATTGGCAATGTTAATCAGCAGCTCATCGCTAAATTCAAAACCTGTCGTTGCAGGATTATCATAGACGCAAAGCGGTACGGATAGATAACGGCTGACTTCTTCATAGAGCGAATACACCTCGTCCGGTGTGGGACGCTGGTAAGAAACAGGTGCCAGCATTACGGCGCTAACACCCGCGTGTTGAGCATCTTCAGCAAGGCTGAGTATATCCGCTACACGCAGCGCTCCAATGCTGACCATCACCGGTATACTGTTCGCATGTTCAACAGCCAGTCGGGCGACATGCGCGCGCTCCGATAATGTAAGATAGGCGTAGCTACCCGTCGATCCCAGTGCGCCGATAGAATCCACTCCAGCTTCAACAAGATTTTCAATAAGCGAGATAAATGTCTTCTCATCTACCTTGTTGCCATACAGCGGTGTTAAAGGAAAAGCACTTAGTCCGGTAAACATTCTTTTCTCCTGTTTTTTAATAAAAGAAAGCAGAAAGATCCTTTGAAAATCTTAATGGATCTTTAAGCGCTAAGAAGTGATCTCCATGCTCTTCCCGACCATAAATTATAATTTCCCCTTTTGGTACAGTAGATGAAATCCATTGTTGGCTTTCTATCCAGTCGCTGTTTTCACCTGAAAAAATTAAAGTAGGAACGGTTATTTTATGGGAAATAACATCTCGCCAATCATTTAAAATATGTTCAAATAGTACTGATTTCAAATCATCTATACTTTGTGGAACAAATTCATTGGCAAAGGTTTGTGAATTGAAAAATGCGGGTGCTCCTTCTGTTGTATAATATTTAAGTATATCAGAATTAAAGAACATTTTATTCCCGGGAATTTTTCCACTATAGACGTCTATCAAAGCTTCTGGCGAATTTGTAAAAGCTCCTGCTTTAATTCTTTCTTCCTCTGACCAATCTGCGTGGCAATAAATAGAAGGTGGTTCATCAATCAATGCTATTTTTTTTATTACTTCCAATCCGAAAAGATCAATGTAGCTCCATAGTACCGAACATCCCATAGACCACCCACAGAAATATGCTTTCTTTATATTAACAGCAACAATAAATTCATGAAGATCAGCAGAAAAACGAGAAATTCTATTTCCATAATTTACTTTTTGAGATAAACCATGATTACGCTGATCCAATACATAAACTTCATATTTCTTGCTGAGAAGATATATTATATTTATATATTCTGCACCATGTGAGGACCAACCGGGGATGAATATTAAAGTTTCTCCTTTACCGGCCTTCCAAAAAGAGAGAGATACCTCATCACTTGTTTTAAAAAAACCAATTTCAAGATCTTTCAAATCGGATAACTTCTCTGGAAGTTCTTTAATTGTGTGGGGAAATTTGAAATCACGACCAAAGAACTCTAGAGCTTTATTGTATGTTAACATATTCTAACTTCCGTTTAATTTAACTGTTTGATATGTTGAAATAATATCATCGTGCATAGATAGGTTAACTCATATTTAACCACTCGATGAGCGCTTTGTTCACTTCTTCTGGCTGCTCAAGTGTTGTGGCATGTCCACACCTGTATAATTTAATTAATTTTGCGTTTGGTATCTTTTCAGCCATTTCTTCTGAATATTCAGGTGGAGTTATGGTGTCACTGTCACCGACAAGAACCAATGTAGGTACACTGATATGGGTTAAAATATTTCGATTATCTGTACGATCACCTAAAGCCTTGGATTGACGAACATAAGCATCAAAGCCAGTTTCTTTCCCCATGCGAATAATAGTATTTATAAGATTTTTATCGTGCTGACGAGATTTGTGCACTCCTGTGGTAGCCATATTTTTTAAGATTTCTTCGAAATTTTCCAGAGTGGTTTTATTTAGTAAATTTTCTCTCATCTTTTTTTGCTCTTCTGTCTCTGGACGCGCAGAGCTATTAAGTAAAGCTAATCGGCTTACGCGCTCCGGAGCTAACTTCATTATTTCCAGACAAATGAAACCTCCCATAGACATGCCAGCAAGAGAAAAATAGGAAGGTGCCTTCTGGATGATATCTTTCGCCATTTCTGTAAGACTACTACCTTCCAGTATTGATGGTATTGTAACGGAACTATGCTTCCAAAGATTAGGTATTTGGTAGGCAAATAACTCGGATGTGCATAAATGACCGGGGATGATGATTGTTGGTTCCATATTGGATTTCCTTGCATTAATATTACTGTTTTTTTATACAGTACGGCATATAAAAAGTCAACTTTTTAGTATTTATTAGAAAGCAGTAGCATGCCTACGGTGTGAGCTAAAACGCTGTAAGAAGAGTGCGCTATATTGAGATTGAATGATTTTATAAAAAAATATTTATTTGTTTGGGGATGATTTTAATTGTCCCTGTTTTATTTGTGAATGTTAATTTTTTATATGAGAAAAATTAAAAGACATTAGATTGCCTTAACGATAGTTATAAGCATAGGTATAAAGAAAGGGGGGCGTATCTGTTAGTTCGCTTCGCTTACTGCTTAACAAGGTTGCCCCTGAGCAGCCCTATCCCCCCTTTTTTATCGGCAAATTCAGTAAATAAAATCGATAGAAAAGGCGACTTATCCTACTTTTTTCAGAAAACAGGTTTTCAGTACTAACCCTCTGATTTTATCTGCGTTACATTCGATTTCATCTTCACGATGGGTAAGACGGATATTTTTAATCAAAGTGCCGCGTTTTAACGTTGCTGATGTGCCTTTTACTTTTAGATCTTTGATGACCTGTACAGAATCGCCATCATTAAGTAGGGTGCCATTGCTGTCTTTTACTTCGTTGTCCATTTTGCTATTTCCTCAAGTTATTTCTGAAAATAAGTGTGGATTATAGACAGTTTGTACTGATTTTTAAAGAATATGACGAAATTTATCCGAATGGAGGGCATTTTATGATGTTTTGCCGTGTCGGATCTTGGTAATGAAAGGCTAATGTAAACAGGACCCTGTGTTAATAGGGGCCTGTAAGTCTCAGAGCTCTATACCCGTTATCTTTCAAGTTGCCTCTTTGTTGGCTCCCTTGCCGCCGCGATGCATCTTGAAATCCATAGGGTGCATAATATGGTGGCTCTTTATATTTTACTGCTCAACGCTTGCTTCAATAAACCATAAGAATTTGTCGAGATCACGGGAGGCGGCGGTTAACATATCTGCGGTGTTTTCATCTTCAACTTCGTTCAGCGCTTTGCGGATATCATTAGCGACAACAGCATAACGGTCGGCCAGTGCTTTTAGATGGTCCTGCACGTCATGGATATTTGTTGGGTAGCTTTTCAGTGCTGTGTGTCTATTAACTTCTTGTACGGTGCCGAGAGCTATTCCACCAAGTTGTACGACTCTTTCTGCAAAGATATCTGAATGTTCAATAATTGTGGCACGAAAGGTATCCAGCATTTCATGGATGGAAATGAAATTTTTGCCACGCATGTTCCAATGTGCTTAATAATTTCCCCTGGATGTTAATAATGAGTTTTTCGTTGGCGAGATGAATGTAACTCGATATTAGTCTTAAATCATATAGTTTATTCCTATTAAATCAATAGTTAATTTTTATAGGGAAATATTCACTATAAAATTCTTAGATTAATATTGAAAAGTATAATAATTTATCAGGTAAATCTGCGTGAATAATTTTGTTATGAATGAGTTTCTTTATTTATAAAAAACCGGAGAATGACTTTACTCCTCCGGCTTCTATTTCATTTCGATTAAATAAAATGATTAATCAACTTCGGTGATTTTAGGTTTTCTTTTTATTGTTGATGTAGAACCGATGGAGGCAAAAATAATACAGAACAGCGCCAGCCATTGCGTTATAGTTAAATGTTCATTCAGAAACACAATACCAGATAGCGCACCCAGTGCGGGTTCAAGACTCATTAGAGTACCAAATGTTTGTGCAGGTAAACGGGTTAGGGCAATCATTTCTAGTGTATATGGGAATGCAGTAGACAGAATCGCAATTGCCAGTGCCAGAGGGAGAATTGACATATCAAATAATAGTTCTGGCCCCGTTTGTATTAAACCGACAGGGAAAAATATCATAGCAGCGATAAATGAACCAATAGACACCGTTGCTGCTCCATGACCTGCACCGGCGCGTTGGCCGAAAATAATATACAGTGCCCAGCAAACACCTGCGCTGAGTGCATAAATAATCCCTATAGGATCTAAACTATTAATATTATTATTGCCAATGGGGAGTAGGAAAGCTAAGCCGGCGATAACCAATGCCACCCAAAGAAAATCTATTGGTCGGCGTGATGAAAACATAGCTACAGCCAATGGGCCGGTAAATTCAAGGGCCACGGCAATACCTAAAGGAATAGTTGTCAGTGCCATATAGAATGTATAATTCATCGCGCCAAGAGCAATACCATATGTAAGCAGTGGCATGATGGATTTTCGGCTAAAACGCAGGCGCCAGGGTTTAAAAATAATAAACAGAATGAGAGTTCCAAGACCTAGGCGCAGTGCGGTAACACCCGGTGCACCGATGACCGGAAACAGCGTTTTGGCAAGAGAAGCACCGCCCTGAATTGATGTCATAGCCAGTAGTAACAGTATTACAGGTATTAATGGAAAGGCACTCTTTTGGAGCTTGGAAGGAGACATCCGGGCAAAACCTCAATTAAAATCAAGTGATCTGACCGATAATCTTCGCAGTGAAATGCAGATAACTCAATAGGTTTAGAGAATATAATTTTAGCGAAATATTTTTCATTTATTAGACTATTTTATATGTTTATAGTGAGATTAAATTTCATTATTGGTGTATAATTCTGGTATGGATTTACATTGTATTTTAATATGTTGATAATTTAGGAATTACAAGTGATGAAGGTATTTATTATCATCTGATTGATGCTTGATTTCATATCATAATATACCCAATGGATTTCAAAATGGATCGCGACGATAAGGGAGTGAATCCCCAGGAGCATAGCAAACTATGTGACCGGGGTGAGCGAGAGCGGCCAACAAAGAGGCAACTTGAAAGATAACGGATATAATTAAGAATAAGTTATGATTAATGCTAATATTGAATATGAAAGAAACCGTTTTTATTTTGTTTTCTTGGTATCAGTTTTATAAGTGAGTTGTATGATTGTGATACTAACGTATACCCTATGGATTTCAAGATGGATCGCGACGGCAAGGGAACGAATCCCCGGGAGCATAGCAAACTATGTGACCGGGGTGAGTGAGTGCAGCCAACAAAGAAGCAACTTGAAAGATGACGGGTATATAATCCTATTTTTCATGTGAAGGTAAAGTAACAGGAGCTAAGATAATGAAAAGTATTGCTGTTTATTGTGGTTCAAGTCTGGGTATATCTGAAATCTATAAAGAAAATGTCATTATCTTCGCAAAGGAATTGGTTAAACGTAATCTTACGCTCATTTATGGTGGCGCAAGTGTGGGCATTATGGGAACTGTTGCTAATACGGTTTTGGCAGAGGGTGGGAAAGTCATTGGTGTTATTCCAACATTATTGGAGTCGCGGGAAATATCACATAAAAATCTGACAGAATTATACGTTGTTGAAACTATGCATCAGCGTAAAAACAAAATGATTGAGTTAGCTGATGGTTTTGTTGCTTTGCCTGGGGGTTTTGGCACATTGGAAGAGTTCAGTGAGGTATTTACCTGGAGTCAGATTGGGTTACATACGAAACCTTGCGGTATTCTTAATATTAATAACTTTTATGATCCGTTAATTGCGATGATTAATAAAATGGCTGATGAACAATTCTTACATGAAAAATATCGTCATATGGCAATAATTGAGCAAGATCCTGCTATCTTACTCGATCGTTTTAATACTTATCGGTCGCCATCTATAAAAACATATTAAAATCAATTTCATAATAAAAAAGCGATATCATTGTAATGTGTAAATAAGAAACCAGAAAATAGAATTTAAACTGATAAGAGAATTAAAAATAGTGGCTAGAAGTCACTATTTTAATCAGGTTGAGTTGATTGTATTAGCCAGAATGGAGATATGATCCACTTTAATAAAAGAGAGGGTGGTACAGAAATAATCAGCATTTACCTTTAATTAAGGTAAATAAAAATGTTGTTTCTCGAAATAAATAAACCATTCCTGTTGTATAGATATTAATTAAAATATCTTCTCACAGGAATGGTTGTTAATACTAGTGATTAAGTATTAGCTTACAATCATATATTCTACTACTGGATTATTACCGCCATCTGCTGTATAGGATAAATGTAAATCATCACCTAAATAATCGGTTGAGATTGAATAGCTGCTGCTGCCAATCAAAGGGTTACTCCATGTAATATAGATACTATAGATTTCGCCTTTGCTATCCACAAATACATAAGTACAGCGCCCTGCAACACCACCTATCAGGCTGTTTGAATCACTTCTCCAAATCGCTTTTCCAGGTGTGCTATCATTGCTTCTATTAATGACTTGAGGAGGAAGAGTAGTCCACTCACCTTGATCCAGACGAATAGAATCCTGGATAAGTTTAAGTTTATATGGTGATTTGTTAGTTACTTTTGCAATAACGCTAATTGGTGCTTTTAAAGAAATTACTTCGATCTCTGACATAATATTACCTCTTGTGATTGATTTTAAAAATATAATTAATAAATTCCAGGATTTTAATTCAACCTGTTATGGTTATATAAAATCACTTGGGGTGGAACTAACCTTCTTAGCTATATTGGATAGCTTATTTTTACTTCTTATTAGAATTCCGTTTCTTTATGTTTCCTAAAAGTCAATTTTTATATCTGAGTCTTTTTATTTATCGTTATCACCATTTTATTACCATTTTTAATAATTTTAATAATTTTAATCTTTTAAAATATTAAAATTAAAAGCAAGCTATTTATTCATTGGTGTAGATAAAAAGATTTATTTTGTCTCGATGTTTTTTAAGATACCTTTTCTCTCAGATAAAAGTCAATTTTTTTGATCTTGGTGTTTTATTATAAAATAACAACCGGTTAATTATATTTTCGTACTTAAAAACGTAGATATAAATGATAAAATATGTCTATGTTTTTAATAACTAATATATAAAACAACTATAATGACAAACAAAAATAGGCCGCTGGGTCTATGATGAATGATAATAATTTTATTATTTTTTTGAGCATTAATTCATCATTATATTGATGAGATGTTAATATGTTGTAATATTGAATGAGTATAACTTAGTAACAGATTGTATTTATTTTGAGTAGTTATAAACGCACTAATTTGATAAGTCTTTATTATTGCTAAGAAGTTTACTGATTTATTGATTAGCAAATATTTGGATAATTAGGCAAAATTATATTCACTATAGGGACTATTACATCCTTGATGAAAAAACTGTAAAAAGGAAATTATTGTGAACGTAATGTCATTAATCCCTAATATGTTTATTTGCAGTGTGCCAATATTGATTTCTCTTATTTTCTTCTTTTTGCCTGATTTGAAAGCACATTCCGCATAAAATTAAATCACGATATCGTTTTGTCATTCAGAGTACCAGAATGAATTATTCTATTGATTAGCGGCTGGTGTAATATCTGTTTCAGAATAACGGGTATAGCTCGAATAACGCTCAAAACTCCCCGCGATCTCTTAACACTATTGTGGCATAATGCGCCGTTATCGATTTTTCCGATTTTCCTTTTGTTTCTAAATGTAAGAGCGAACGCAGTGTTAAGTACAAACAACATCACCATGCAGTTTGGCAGTAAGCCCCTGTTTGAAAACATTTCTGTCAAGTTTGGCAACGGTAACCGTTATGGTCTGATTGGCGCTAATGGTTCTGGTAAATCCACTTTTATGAAAATTCTGGGAGGTGATCTGACACCCTCTGTCGGCAATGTCAGCACCGATCCCAATGAACGTATTGGTAAACTGCGTCAGGATCAGTTTGCTTTTGAAGAGTTCACGGTGTTGGATACCGTGATTATGGGGCACACGGAACTGTGGCAGGTAAAGCAGGAGCGTGACCGCATCTATGCCATGGCAGAAATGAGTGAAGAGGATGGCTATCGCGTTGCCGATCTGGAAGTCGCTTATGGCGAGATGGATGGTTATAGTGCCGAAGCGCGTGCCGGAGAGTTGTTGTTAGGTGTTGGTATTCCAGTAGAACAGCATTACGGTTTGATGAGCGAAGTGGCACCAGGCTGGAAATTGCGTGTATTGCTGGCTCAAGCGCTGTTTTCTAATCCTGATGTTCTGTTATTGGATGAACCGACGAATAACCTGGATATTGATACTATTCGTTGGTTAGAGCAAATACTGAATGAACGAAACAGCACCATGATTATTATTTCCCATGATCGTCACTTCCTGAATACAGTTTGTACTCATATGGCCGATCTTGATTACGGTGAGTTGCGTCTGTTCCCCGGTAATTATGATGAATATATGGTTGCCGCCACTCAGGCTCGTGAACGTCTGCTAGCTGATAATGCGAAGAAGAAAGCACAGATTGCGGAATTGCAGTCTTTTGTCAGCCGTTTTAGTGCTAATGCTTCTAAATCAAAACAGGCGACTTCGCGTGCTCGTCAGATTGATAAAATCCAGTTGGAAGAAGTTAAAGCATCCAGCCGTCAGAATCCTTATATCCGTTTTGAGCAAGATAAGAAATTGTTCCGTAATGCTCTGGAATTGGAAGGTTTTACTAAAGGCTATGATAATGGCCCTCTGTTTAAAAATCTTA
This sequence comes from Photorhabdus laumondii subsp. laumondii, assembly GCF_003343245.1. NCBI lineage: Bacteria > Pseudomonadati > Pseudomonadota > Gammaproteobacteria > Enterobacterales > Morganellaceae > Photorhabdus > Photorhabdus laumondii. The sequence goes on from NZ_CP024901.1 coordinate 1,840,857, forward strand.
ATCTCCTGCTGGAAGTTGGTGAAAAACTCGCTGTTATTGGTGCTAACGGTATTGGTAAAACAACTTTCTTGAAAACGCTCGTTGGTGAAACAGAGCCAACCAGTGGTGTAGTTAAGTGGTCTGAAAATAGTAGCATTGGGTACTATGCTCAGGATCATGCCAGTGATTTTGACTGTGATCTGACAGTTTTTGACTGGATGAGTCAATGGAAGAGAGAAGGGGATGATGAACAAGCTGTTCGTAGTGTATTAGGCCGTTTGTTGTTCAGCCAGGATGACATTAAGAAAAAAGTCAAAGTATTATCGGGTGGCGAAAAAGGACGGATGTTATTTGGTAAGTTGATGATGCAACAGCCAAATATTCTGATAATGGATGAACCAACAAACCACTTGGATATGGAATCTATTGAATCTTTGAACCTTGCGCTTGAATTGTATAAAGGTACTTTGATATTTGTTTCTCATGATCGGGAATTTGTTAGCTCATTGGCAAGCCGAGTGATGGAAATTAAATCTGATAAGGTCATTGATTTCAAAGGTACTTATGATGAATATCTAAGAAGTCAGGGAATTATTGAGTAATCATCTTGTGGCATAAATCGCCCTGGTTGAGATAACCGGGGCGTGTTATTTCTATTGTTTGTTATTTCTATTGCTTGTTATTTCTATCGGTGGATAAATTAACTGTTGCACACTTCGCAATTGGGATCTTTAAGTAATTTAATATCACGAAATTGCATTGTCATCGCATCAAACAGTAAAACCTTTCCACTGCTGACTTTGCCATATCCAGTAAGGAGTTTGATGGTTTCCATTGCCTGTAATGTACCGATGGTACCGACCAATGGTGCCATAACTCCCGTTTCCACGCACGTTAGATTATTTTCGCCAAACAGTCTGCTCAGGCAACGGTAGCAGGGGGCATTTGGCTGATAAGTAAATGTAGTGAGTTGTCCTTCCATGCGAATAGCTGCGCCGGAAACCAGTGGCGTTTTCCTTGCCAGACACAGGCGGTTCAGTTGCTCGCGGATTGTTACATTATCAGTACAATCCAAGACAACATCATTCTGGCTGATAAGTTCATCTAGCGCTTGATCTTCCAGTAATCCATTAACGGTTTTAATCGTGACATGTGGGTTTATTGCTCGGAGTGTCAACTGGGCTGAATGCACTTTAGCCATGCCGATACGTTCATCTCGATGTAGGATCTGCCGTTGCAAGTTCGAGAGAGAAACGGTATCAAAATCCAGCAGTGTTATTGTTCCCACACCTGCTGCGGTCAAATACTGGGATGCTGCGCAACCTAAACCACCGGCACCAACTATCAGGATCGCCGAAGATTTCAATTTTTCCTGACCGTCAAAATCGAACCCGCGTAGAACAATCTGGCGGTTATAGCGTAGGGTTTCTGCATCTGTTAGTTCAATGGTCATTATTCATTTTTCAGTAAGTGATTGAACAATTCGATTTCAACATTTTCACCAACTTCTACCTGTCCACGTTCACGTTCCAGAACAATGAAGCAGTTCCCCTGACTGAATGAACTAAATATATGAGAGCCTTGATGTCCTGTTGTACGAACTTCTAGTTCACCTTGTTCATTCACCGAAGTAATGCCCCGTTGAAAATCCATTCTTCCCGGTCTCTTTTTCAATGGCGTGGTGACCTTGGCGCGCATACGCATAGGGGGTTGCCATGCCGTAAAACCGGATAGACGCGCGATTAAAGGTTGAACTAATTGATAGAAAGTGAGAACGGCTGAAACTGGATTACCGGGCAAACCGCAGAACCAGGCGTTTTTTAGTTTGCCAAAAGCGAAAGGTTTACCCGGTTTCATTGCCAGTTTCCAGAAACTGATTTCGCCTAATTCATCCAGTATCTGCTTAGTGTAGTCTGCTTCACCTACAGAAACGCCACCACTGCTGATGACTAAATCTGCTTTTTGATCTGCTTGTGCGAAAACATGGCGTAAAGCTTGAGGATTGTCTGCAATAACCCCGAAATCAATAACGTCGCAATCCAGTTTCTCCAGCATCAGTCGAACGGTAAGACGGTTGGTATCATAAATTTGCCCTTCCTTAAGTGGGTGACCGATAGCTTGTAGCTCATCACCGGTCGAGAAAATGGCGACTTTTAATTTGCGAACCACCTCAACGTCGGTGATGCCTAAAGATGCAATTAGGGGTAACTGAGCGGTGGATAATTTGCTGCCTGCCGACAAAACTACTGCACCTTTAGCAATATCTTCGCCAGCCAGACGGATATTCTGACCTTGCTTGGCTGGCTGAGTGAAAACGATGCCATCATCAGTAGTTTCTGCGTGCTCCTGCATAATGACCGTATCAGCGCCTATGGGAATCGGTGCGCCAGTCATAATGCGGATACAAGTTGCAACTGGCCATTCTCCTTGAAAAGGTACGCCAGCCAGTGCTTTTCCTGCCAGAGGCAGTGGTTTATTGCTGTTTAAATCCGCATGGCGTACGGCATAACCATCCATTGCTGAGTTAGCAAAAGGGGGCACATTGATAGGAGAAATAATATTTGTTGCAGTAATGCGTCCTGATGTTCGCGGGAGGCTGACGGTTTCTGTGTCAGTCAGTGGTGTAACTTGCGTCAGAAGTTTTTCCAACGCCTGCTGCAAAGAGATCAATTCAGAGGTATGACAGTGATCCATAATGATGCTCCCAGATAAGGTTTTTCATTAGTGGCATTATGGCAGAGATCATCATATGTGTGAGTGATATTTGACTTTGCTCGTATGTTCCATAAACACGGCGATATTGGTGTTGGTTATCCAAAACGCCGCGACATGTGATAAGTATGTAGAACACGACGATTAACCTGGCGTTAGAAAATTTGCTGCTGTCATAGCCAGGTTAGAAAGCGCGTAAGCGCTTATAAGGTTTGACCACTGTCAACGGTTATGATTTGTCCTGTCATCGATTCTGCTTTTAACAACATTAAGGTTATTTCTGCAACATCTTCTGGCGTTGAAATTCTTTCTAAGGGCAAATAAGTGCAAAGCGTATGCATTTTCTCTTCTCTCCCTTTCCACCATCTTGTTTCAACGGCACCTGGCGCTACGCAGTTAACCCTGACCGATGGAGCCAGTGCCCGAGCTAAGGATTTTGTCAGTCCGTGAACCGCTGATTTGGAAGCGGCGTAGGGGATACAAGAGCCCAGGCCGGTTTCGCCGGCGATACTACCGACATTCACGATAGCACTCCCTGTTCTTGCTTTAAGATAAGGTGCCGCATACCGGCAACAATGAAATGTGCCTTTCACATTAACATCAATAATGGCATCCCAAATATCGCTAGATATGGCATCAAGATCTTCAAATTGAAGTTGCCTAGTTGTCGCCGCGTTATTTACCAGATAGTCGATCCCGCTAAATTTTTCCACGACGGTGTTTATCATGGCTTGTACAGCCGATTCGTCGGCAACATCTGCTTTTATCGCGATAGCTTGCCCCCCATCCTTGATAATGGCCTCTGTTGTTTCCTGCGCTTCAAGTTCACTTTGTGAATAGATCACTGCGACAGCAGCACCTTGTTTCGCCAGCATAATACTGATAGCCCGTCCTATACCGGTTCCACCACCGGTTACAATAGCAGTCTTACCTTGAAATGCTTTATACATAACAATGCTCCTTATTAATATTTGTACATAACATGATGAATCATATCTCTTATATACCCGTCATCTTTCAAGTTGCTTCTTTGTTGGCTGCACTCGCTCACCCCGGTCACATAGTTTGCTATGTTCCCGGGGATTCACTCCCTTGCCGCCGCGATGCATCTTGAAATCCATAGGGTATAGACAAGTTTGTTAGTACTATTTTGGCATTATTGTGTGGACAATATTGTGTGGAAGCTTGGTTAATTCAGCTAATGTTATGTTGTAAAACTCGATTTAACCTTAATAGAGGTAACTGAGTAGAGGTAAAAATAAATAAATGGAGCAGAGGACGAAAATTCATATACTCCGATGTTCCAGATACTGTCATTAATTGCTTACTGACTTTTTATTTATGGGCAGAAATAATTTACGTTTTTCTGGAATTTTGTTAATTAAAAGTGTGTATTTTATTTGATTTTTGTTATGGCTTATGAGAAATAAATTAAAAAAATAACATTTTATGGCTATGAACAATTCAACTTCTCCTCAACAAAGTCACCGCTACCTCGCTTTTCATATCGCAATGAGTGGATTTTTGGCGCTGGTTGTCGCTATGGGAATTGGGCGTACTGCCTTCACTCCTCAAGTGCCTTTAATGATCGCAGAATTCCAGTTTAGTCTAACTGGGGCAGGTATCGTTGCGGCTTTTAACTATTTGGGATATCTGGCTGGTTCTTACGATGCAATGCGGGCGCACCGTTTGATTGAATATCGGCTTTGGGCCGGATTGTGGGGAGCAGTGATTATCACATTGCTCTCTGCACTACTGTATGGGGCGATATTGCACAGTATTGCCCGTTTTCTTATTGGTTGGGCAAGTGGCTGGACATTGGTATTGGTGACATCATGGGCCAATGAACAGTTGGCTAAATTGAATCGTCCTGCGTTGAGTGCTGCCATATTTGCGGGACCGGGAGTCGGGATATTCGTTACTGGTATCCTTGCTATTGGTATTCAAGCATGGCAAGTGAGCGCTGCCGAAGCATGGATGTTGTATGGCATTTTGGCGCTGATTTGTAGTATCTATATTAGTCGGCATTTACCCCGTGGTGGTGAGTTACACCGTTCACAGGCTGAGGTGAAGAAACTGACTTTGACGCCTGCAATTAAGCAGTTGGTATGGAGTTACAGCTTAGCGGGCTTTGGTTATATTTTGCCAGCGACTTTTCTTTCACAAATGGCGAGTGATCGTTTCCCTGGCAGCTTGTTTGCGCAGTTTGTCTGGCCAATATTTGGTGGTGCCGCAGTCATCGGCATTGGTTTTGCTATTCTGACCCGTCATATGCTGACAACGCAAATCCGGCTTGCGATCACTTTATGGATTCAGGCTGTGGGCATTCTTATCGCTGAGATCATTCCGGGAATAGGTGGTCTGGCATTAAGCTCTTTGTTGGTTGGTGGGGGTTTTATGTGTGTGGTGCAAATGGCGTTTCAATATGGGCGTGAATTAGCGCCAGAACATAGCCGTTATATGGCCGGATTGTTAACCACCGGATATGCTGTCGGGCAGCTAATTGGTCCGATGCTGTCAGCGGTTTCTACCACAATAACCGGGAGATTGGAGCCAGCGTTATATGTTGCATTGATTACCTTGGTCATTGCCGGGTTATTGGTTTGTGACCGGGGTGGGTGAGTGCAGCCAACAAAGAGGCAACTTGAAAGATGACGGGTATAATTATGAAAAGCAATCACTGGATAATCACCACGTGCTCATTTACAGTGTGTGCAATAGTTATCTGTTAGTCGTGATTGTTTCAGTGATAGTATTCATGACTTGAATTTTACTACCCGCCAGATGATGGAAAGTAATGTCTTTGGAGAAAATAATGTCATCCTTAAGTAAAGAAGCTGAGCTTGTGCATTCGGCGCTGGAAACTCGTGGCCTTGAAACGCCTTTGCGTGGTCAGGCATTGGTACCGGAAGTGCGCAAAGCGCGGATTGAGGAGCATATGACGGAAGTTATGAAACTGTTGAATCTCGATTTGCGTGATGACAGTTTGGCAGAAACCCCAGGTCGTATTGCGAAAATGTATGTCGATGAGATTTTTTCAGGATTGGACTACAGCAATTTCCCGAAAATCACATTGATAGAGAATAAAATGAAAGTGGACGAAATGGTGACCGTTCGTGATATCACACTCACCAGTACCTGCGAACACCATTTTGTGACCATTGATGGCAAGGCGACGGTTGCCTATATTCCAAAAGATAAAGTGATTGGGTTGTCTAAAATTAACCGTATTGTGCAATTTTTTTCTCAGCGTCCACAGGTTCAGGAGCGCCTGACCCAGCAGATTTTGATTGCATTACAGACACTCCTTGGTACCAATAATGTTGCCGTATCGATTGATGCGGTTCATTACTGTGTGAAAGCGCGGGGTATCCGTGATGCAACCAGTACCACGACAACAACCTCTCTGGGGGGATTGTTTAAATCTAGCCAAAATACCCGTCAAGAGTTTTTACGTACAACTCGCCATGTGTAATTTTTACACCGGGATATAAACATGGCCTGCCAGAGAATTGACTCACTGGATAGTATTCGTGGCTTGGCAATACTGGGGATATTGCTACTCAATATCTCCGGTTTTGCTTTGCCATCCGCCGCTTATTTGAATCCGGTATATAATGGTTCAGCTTCTTTAACTGATTTGATTGTCTGGTCTGTACTTAGCGTCCTTGTTCAGGGAAAGTTCCTGTGTATTTTGGCCTTCTTATTTGGTGCAGCATTGGAGTTACTATTACCAAGGGGCAAAATCTGGAATTATCCACGATTAACCATACTTGCTCTAATTGGAATGGGACATGGTATCCTATTCTGGGATGGCGATATTTTGCTCTCGTATAGTTTAGCAGGTTTTTTCAGTTTTCAATTGATTAGCCAAAATAGCGCCAGTAACCGGTTATTTATGAAAGGCGCTATTTTTTATCTGATCGGATTAGTGCTATTGTTTATTCTCGGCTTTTTTTCCAGCGGCGAATCTAATGATGTTTCTTGGCAGTTGACGGAATTCCAGATGTTATACGAAACATATTGGAAAACGTCTGGTGGATGGCTGGCAGTAAAAGAGCGTTTCAATCAGGTCATGTTGATGATGGTCATGCTGTTTGTTCAGTATGGTTGGCAGCTTATCGGTATTATGTCATGTGGTGCTGGATTAATGCGTAATGGTTGGCTAAAAGGTGAATTTTCAGTGAGCCATTATCGAAATGTGGCGCTAGTGCTGATACCGCTCAGTATTGCTGTTCAGATATTCTCTGTGGTTTTCCAATATATCCATAATTGGGATTACTTTTGGTCAGGTATTGTCGGTTATATCCTTGCTGAGTTGGTAACGCCATTTCAGGCACTGGGGTATATGGCTTTAATATATGGTTTCTGGCCGGTCATTTCATGCTGGCGAATTAATTACTGGTTCAATCAGGTTGGGCGAATGGCGATGAGTAATTACTTGCTACAAACCTTAATCTGCACCCTGCTATTTTATAACTTTGGGTTGTTTGGTCAATTTAGCCGTTTGGAACTACTTGCCTTTATTCTTCCCATTTGGGCGGTGAATATTCTTTTTTCATGCTGGTGGTTACGTCGTCACCCGCAAGGGCCAGTAGAACAGCGGTGGCGTGATATCACGGCGGTGTTGGCCCGGTCGGCTTAAGCTGGGTTTTATCCATTGTCCGTAACTCTTCTGGAGTGACGGCGGGGTAATTAGTCATACCTTTTGGTACCTTATACGGAGCAGGAATAGGGATCAACGGGCCCAAGAAACGAGGTTCGCGTTTCAGAATATAAAGATCAGTCAAAGCACCAAGACGGGCAATGATTTCACGTAATCGAACGGTAATCATATTCTTGGGGGTAGAAACTGCATAACACTGAGCATCAATTCCCATATGCATAGCGATAAACAGGGCTCGTTCGCAATGAAATCGTTGGGTAATAATCGTGAAATCATTAGTGTTAAAAACTTTCCGGGTTCTGACTATTGAGTCAAGTGTTCTGAAACCAGCAAAATCCAGTACGATATTTGCAGCAGGAATACCCGCTTTTACCAAATCCCTGCGCATAGTGACCGGTTCGTTATAACTTTGCTGAGCATTGTCACCACTCAGTAACAAGTATTTGATTTTGTCGCTGTTATAAGCATTAATGGCTCCCTGAATACGGTACATATAGTACTGATTTGGCGCACCAGAGAGGTAATATTTAGCAGTACCAAGTACTATACCCACTTCACGTTCAGGAAGTTGTTTGAGATCATCAAAGACATAGGGGGCTGTTTTCCAACTCATCCAGCGGTCAAGTGCAATAGCTGTCAGTATCAGCATCCCTGTGATGAATAACAGACTTGTTATCAGGCGATTCCACATGCTTTTGCCTTATACACATTAATGACTGGATTTGTTAAAGGCTACTTTACCTGAAATTTCGAAGCAAGTTTTCTCTATAAGAAAAAAGCTTGATAGTAAAAGAGAACTATACCCTATGGATTTCAAAATGCATCGAGACGGCAAGGGAGCGAATCCCCGGGAACATAGATAACGATGTGACCGGGGTGAGAGAGTGCAGCCAACAAAGAGGCAACTTGAAAGATGACGGGTATAACAAGCTTTTTACGTATTTTTAATGATAAAAATCAGAATGAAGTCCGTTTGTACACGCGGTATTCAGGTTTCCAGAAGTTGCGTTCAATCGCTTCATCCAGTGCTCCATCTGAGGTCACAGTGGCAACGCCCTGTATTTGTGCTTCTTTGGCGACTTGTTTAGCAATTTTGCGTGACACTTCTTGAATATCATCGATAAGTGGCAGTAACGGACCTTGACCTTCTTGGGCTAAGGGTGAGCAATTCGCCAATGTTCGGCTTGCTGCCATCAACATACCGTCAGTAACCAGTTTGGCCCCTGATGCGATGACACCCAGACCAATGCCGGGAAAGATATAGGCGTTGTTACATTGTGCTATTGGATATTCCTGATCTTTATATTTTACCGGATTAAATGGGCTACCTGTCGCAACCAGAGCGGCACCATCTGTCCAGTTGATGATATCTTCGGGACGGGCTTCAACACGGGAAGTTGGATTCGATAATGGCATGACGATTGGGCGTTCACAATGTTTATGCATCTCACGGATGATCTCTTCTGTAAACAAACCTGCCTGACCTGAAACACCAATCAATACTGTCGGTTTAGCATTACGGACAACATCAAGCAGCGAGATTGAATCGTTGTTTACATCCCATTTAGCCAATGAGCTGCTTTTCTGCACCAGCTTGTTCTGGAAATCCAATAGATTTGGCAGCTTGTCTGTCAATAAACCGAAGCGGTCAACCATGAAAATACGGGCACGAGCCTGTTCGTCACTTAAACCTTCTGATTTCATCTGGGCGACGATCTGTTCTGCAATGCCGCAACCGGCAGAACCTGCGCCGAGGAAGGTGACCGTTTGATCTTTTAATTGACGGCCAGCCGCGCGACTGGCGGCAATTAAGCTACCTAACGTAACAGCGGCAGTTCCCTGAATATCATCATTAAAGCAACAAATCTCGTGGCGATAGCGATTAAGAAGAGGCATGGCATTTTTTTGTGCGAAATCTTCAAATTGCAGTAGCACATTTGGCCAGCGGCGTTTAACAGCCTGAATAAATTCGTCTACGAATTCATCATATTCTTTACCGGTGATACGTGGGTGACGCCAGCCCATATATAACGGATCATTCAGGCGTTGTGGGTTGTTGGTGCCTACATCCAGGACGACTGGCAGTGTATAAGCAGGGCTGATACCACCGCAGGAGGTATATAAGGAGAGCTTACCGATAGGAATACCCATACCGCCAATACCTTGGTCACCCAAACCGAGGATACGCTCACCATCGGTAACAACGATGACTTTTACATTTTGTTTGGTCGCATTTTGCAGCATATCATCAATATGTGCTTTGTTTGGATGTGAGATGAACAGGCCACGGGCACGGCGGTAAATATCGGAAAAGTGCTCACACGCTTCACCCACGGTTGGGGTGTAGATGATTGGCATCATTTCGTTCAAATGGGCATCCAGCAGGCGGTAGAACAGGGTTTCGTTAGTGTCCTGAATATTTCGCAGATAAATGTGCTTATCTGCATCATTTTTGAAATCAAGATATTGCCGATAGGCACGTTCAGCTTGTTCTTCGATGGTTTCGACCGCTTCCGGTAATAAACCGTGAAGATTAAAGTTCCTACGTTCTTCTTCAGTGAAAGCGCTGCCTTTATTCAGCAGGGGGAATTCCAACAGAATTGGGCCAGAATAGGGAATATATAGTGGACGTTTACTTTCGTGTTCCAGTTCCATGAATCTTACTCTTTGAACTAAATGGATAATAAGGTTAGCTACAGATCCTAAGAGATAGGAAAAATATGTACAGTAAATGTTACTTAATTGGAGGTATGCTCCCGGGGATTCGCTCCCTTGCCGTCGCGATCCATCTTGAAATCCATAGGGTATAACATCCAGAGTTAGATAATAAAATGTTACGGTAATTATTTTTTATAGCGGAAAACCCTCTATCTGCATAGAGGGAAAAATGAATTTTCCACTGAACTCAGAAAGTGTAGTAATCAAATTTGCTGCAACCGAGTGCAGCAAGTATAGATTGAGTCGCACTCCGTTGGGATAAATCACTGTGTTTTCCCTCAACTAACACCGCTCTTTCGATAGCCAGGCAATCACCACCAGAAATGTTCATCAGAATCAGTGCTGCTTGTAATGGGGGCAAGCTTGGGTTAAATGCCGCATTTTCTGCATAACGCCCAGGATAAATTATTCCATCTTTTCCCAGAAGTGCGGTACCACTGTAGGAATTACTGTATGGGGCATAGCTCTGGTTTGCTGCATCTAATGCCGTTAGTACTAATTTATCCGTCGTTTCTAGTTTATAGCCATGATTGACCGGATCCATCAACAAAGTTGTGATGCCCAGATCGTTTGGGCCAAAAGAATCTGGCAGATAGTGATCTAATGTTGAAGATGCCTGTTTTGGCAGATGAATCTCTAATTGTGTGCCACTATTAAGTTCATTCATAAATTGACGGCAGTGGCCGCACGGAGAGTAATTCACAGTAACAGATGCCAGTCTTTTCTCGCCCAATAACCAAGCGTGAGTAATCGCACATTGTTCAGCATGAATCGTTTGCTGTAGTGGTACGCCAGCAAATTCCATATTAGCGCCAAAATAGAGGTTTCCGCTTTCACCGCGGGCAATTGCACCAACATTAAAATGTGAGATTGGTGTCAGGGAACTGGCCGCTGCGAGTGGTAACAGGGCGACAGCCAAGGTGTTATCGTCAAAACCGCAGGCTTTCTTAATCGATTTAGCTTGCTCAGCAGTGAGCATGGCAGGAAAGTCATCGTTTCCTGCGTAAGGTAAAAGTGCATCCTGTAGTTTAGAGGGCAACTGTACCCATATGGGGTGAAAACGAGCTTGCATAGCGTGATCTCCGAAGTAGCTTAAGATCATTCTAAGTTGTCTGATGAGATTTGTAATGTGATAAATATCATATAGATGATGAGAATTATGTAATTGAAGTTAGTAATCGAGTGAATATTATCAAATTTCCTAATAGATAAACTAGCTAAATAGGTATAGCAGCACCGGGAATACAAAAGGGGCTGTTAGTGAAGTAATGATACCGCAGGTCATCAATGCCAATGAGCTGTATGCGCCTTCAACGAAATTGACCTCTGCACAGCGGGCGGTACCCAAAGCATGTGATGCCGTTCCCATTGCTAAGCCGCGGGATGCTTTGGTTTTTACCTGTAAAAGATCGAACAGGTTATGACCAAATATTGCGCCGAGAATGCCGACAAAAATGACGCAAGCAGCACTGATTGCGGGAATACCGCCAATGGCATCTGCAACTGCCATTGCTATTGGTGTTGTGACAGATTTAGGCAGTATCGAAGCGGCCATTTCAGGCGTTGCGCCCATCCACAAGGCAATAGCAGTGCCTGTCACCATAGCGACAATACTGCCGATAAAACAGATGCTAATAATGGACTTCCATTGGGCTCGGATCTGGTGTATCTGCTCATATAGAGGAAATGCCAGTGCAACTACGGCGGGCTGGAGTAGATCATTTAGAATTCGACTGCCGGCAAAATAGTGTTCATAAGGCGTGTGGGTTATTAATAATATTGGAACAAGGACGGCGATAGAAACCAATAAGGGGTTCAGAATGGGAATTTTGCATCGTAGTGAAAGTTTTCTTGCGGTGTAAAATACAATCAATGTTAATGGCAGTGACCACCAAATGTGACTTAACATTTTTATTTCTCTTGTTTCTCTTGTTTCTGTTGTTCATTGTTAATTTCTGATGTGGATCCTACAATCGGACGTTCACGATGAACATAATGGGAACTGTAAGCAACGATAATCATAACAATTGCAGTACTGATCAGGCATGAAAAAACAATCGGAATTATCTGTTGGCTGAGTTGATCGTAATAATTCATTACGCCTACGCCAATAGGCAGAAACAGCAAAGTCATATTTTTTAGTAACAGACTACAGCCTGGTTTTGCCCAATGAGCAGGAATTAGCTGGAAAGCTAATAAAACGAACAAGATCAACATACCGATAATACTGCCGGGAATAATGATAGGTAGTAGGGAAGAAATGGCATTACCTGTCAGCAAACATAAATAAATCAGAACAAATGCTCTTAGATACTGCCAACCAACAATCAGTACTTCACGAAACGACATAACAAAATTCCTAATTCCGGTGAGGTATTCATCATACAAGTGACCTTGGGAATGTGCCATCTTTTCCTTCGAAAGGATGACGGAAATTTCGGCGGTTCTGGATTACAGCCCCGATAAAATGATTAGCAAGATTGGTAATGTGTGGTTTGATTTAATATGAGGTTTTCTAGAAAAAAGTGAACTTTATGATAGCGTTGAAGTCCAACCATACGAAAACATACGCTATGGAAAAAATAGTAATTTAATCAATTGCGGGTTGGAATACAACTCGCAGATATATTATATGGGAATAACCATGCAAATTTGTAGGATGAATTATAACGACCTGTCCGATAATGGACGAAAGGCTAAATTTCATTGTTATGGCGTTGGTATATTTGACGTTTTCTCTGGTCAAGATCCATACGTCAACAAGTCTGAATGTTCTTACATTGAGAAATCAGCAATTCCTCCAGGTCAGTATTGGATTGTTGATCGTCCGGTTGGTAGCATAGCGAACCAAGTCAGAGGCACAGCTCTTGATATGATTCATGGTACTAATCATTCTCAATGGTTTGGGTTATATAGTTTTCAGACAATGAATGATTATATATTCGTGAACGGTGTTCGACGCGGAGCATTTCGTCTTCATCCATTGCGTCCGAATGGTAGCGGCGAGTCTTGGGGATGTATCACCTTTTATCGTGTTTCTGACTTTAATATCGTACGAAACGCTCTGCTCCGTACCCATAAGTTTAAAGTACCGGGCAGCTCATTGATGGCATACGGTAGAGTTGATGTTACGGGGAATACAAATTTTGGTGCGTGTAAAGTTTCTTAGCTTTTTTGGTTATTTACTATGCCTGTTGATCGCACTGCTAGCGTTCCGGCTCATTACTCCGTTAAACTTGGCTGTTTATCAGGTGTATCGTGTGGTAGAACGTTTCCTGAATAGGATAAATTTGGGTTGGTTAGGAGGAAATTACGAGGATAGCTGGATTGAATTGTTTATAGACATCTTTGCACTCTTAATGATAGCTCTAATTATACACAAAATCGCCAGTCGGATCTTTAATAGACTTCGGTAAAATGCCGGATATTCCGGCGTTATTTCTTAGCGCTCTTTCCACGAATCAGAGTAAATGATGTTACCGTCAAGGTATTTCCACGTAATTTTCTCGTATCTGATTTCAACGGATTCTAGATGATTAAGATGTTGATAAGATGGATCTTTTATATTATGCATTACTGGAGAAATTGAAACAATTTTCACTCCGCTCATAAGGATATGGAAATACTCCTCTTCCTGACCTGCATTGTCTATTCTGTACCATTTGATATTGGCAGATTGTAACGTCTGTCCAGTGGCAACAGCTTTATAAAGGTATGGAGATGCCCGATCAAATTCTTTTTCGAAACTCATTGAACCATGTACTCTGGTACCCGTTAGTTTTCCTGTACTACTATCAGTGGGAATATATAGACTATGGTTAAAACTCAGGATTTCAATGCTACCCTCGCGATTTTGTATATCGACAGATCCCTTAATGTCTGCACCACCATCATCTTGCAACTATATATATGCCGGTATGGCCATACTAACCTCCTAATAATTTTCCTACACATTGATTTACTTCAATTCCATTCTAAATTCGATGATAATTTAACTGAATTATCTCACTATAACTAGTGATAATTTTATTAACTACTTTGAACTTACTTTTTATTGAAGAAAATCTAAAGTGGATACTGGAGATGGAAATTTTCCATGTCACATATACATATAATTAACCAATAAAAGAGGATCAAAACCAAGGTACGGTAGTTGATTTGTTCAACACAAAACAGCTAAAAAATCCAGGTGCAGATCTATCTTCTATCGGCCCTTGTTCGACAATTAACGAAAAAGTTTGCCCAGAAAACCGATTCTTAAGACACAAGCTGGATACCAGTCGCCCCAGTAATAGTCCCTACTGATAAGCAGCAAGTATTTTGAAATGAAGACTCTAATTTACTGGCAACTTTCACGCCTTGCTCGCTGGCATGTTGAAAGTGATGCTCTGGATAAATCCAAGATACAAGGATGTCAAAGCTCACATTAAAATAAAGCGGGGACCATTACTGATCCCCGTGGGTAAAAATATTAATGAAATAAATTAACTATTATTTCACTTGCATACCGGGTTGGGCGCCGCTGTCAGGGCTGAGTAAAAAGATATCTTTTCCGCCAGGTCCGGCGGCCATAACCATCCCTTCCGAAATACCAAAGCGCATTTTGCGTGGTGCCAGATTAGCAACCATAATGGTTAAACGGCCTTCCAGTGCTTTTGGATCAGGATAACTGGAGCGAATACCCGAAAATACCTGGCGAGTTTCGCCACCAAGATCCAGCATCAGTTTCAGCAACTTATCTGAGCCTTCGACAAAATCAGCCTGTTTAATAAGGGCGACGCGCATATCAACTTTGGCAAAATCATCAAAGGTAATGGTGTCCTGAATTGGATCTTCTGCCAGTGGACCGCTGACTTTTTGTGGTGTGTTGATGCTCTCTTTAGATGCCACAACCATAGCGTCCACTTTATCCATATCAATGCGATTGAACAGGGCCTTAAAGGCAGAAACTTGATGATCCAGCAGCGGCTGTTCAATACCATGCCAGGTGAGTTCTGTATTTAAGAACGCTTCTGCGCGTTCTGCCAGACTTGGCAAAACGGGTTTCAGGAAAGTCATCAAAACGCGGAACAGGTTGATGCCCATTGAACAGATAGCTTGAAGATCGGCATCACGGCCTTCTTCTTTTGCCACCACCCACGGTGCTTGCTCATCCACATAACGGTTTGCCAAATCAGCCAGTGCCATGATTTCACGGATTGCTTTGCTGAATTCGCGGTTATTAAACTCTTCTGCAATCACCTTTGCCCCATCAATAAACTGTTGGTAAAGCGCCGGATCAGCCAGTTTATCCGCCAGCTTGCCGTTAAAGCGTTTATTAATGAAGCCGGCATTACGGGAGGCCAGGTTAACAACTTTATTAACGATATCGCTGTTAACACGTTGAACAAAATCTTCCAGATTCAGATCGATATCATCAATGCGAGCCGAGAGTTTGGCTGCATAGTAATAACGCAAACAGTCTGCATCCAGATGATCCAAATAAGTGCTGGCTTTAATAAAAGTACCACGGGATTTGGACATCTTCGCACCGTTGACGGTGACATAGCCATGAACAAACACGTTGGTTGGCTTACGATAACCGCTGCCTTCCAACATGGCCGGCCAGAACAGGCTGTGGAAATAAACAATGTCTTTACCGATAAAATGATACAGATCAGCGGTGGAATCTTTTGCCCAGAACTCATCAAAGTTCAGATTTCCGCGTTTATCACATAGGTTTTGGAAAGAACCCATATAGCCGATAGGCGCATCCAGCCAGACATAGAAATATTTGCCCGGCGCATCAGGAATTTCAAAACCGAAATAGGGGGCGTCACGGGTGATATCCCACTGTTGTAAACCGGATTCAAACCATTCCTGCATTTTGTTAGCAACTTGCTCCTGTAAGGCACCGGAGCGGGTCCAAGCTTGCAGCATGTCACTGAATGCGGGCAGATCGAAGAAGAAGTGCTCTGTTTCACGCATTTCTGGCGTCGCGCCGGAGACAGCAGAACGTGGGTTGATTAGTTCAGTTGGGCTGTAGGTTGAACCGCAAACTTCACAGTTATCGCCATACTGATCTTCTGCCTTACATTTCGGGCAGCTACCTTTAACAAAGCGATCCGGCAGAAACATATTTTTCTCAGGATCATATAACTGAGAAATAGTACGATTCTTAATATGACCGTTTTTTTTCAGTTCGAGATAGATTTTGGTTGATAACGTTTGGTTCTCTTCGCTATGCGTAGAGTGATAGTTATCATAGCTCACTGAAAAGCCAGTAAAATCCTGATGATGCTCTTGGTTCACCGTTGCGATCATCTCTTCAGGAGCAATACCCATTTGCTGAGCTTTCAGCATGATTGGGGTTCCATGAGCGTCATCGGCACAGATAAAGTGAACCTCTTTGCCGCGCATTCGCTGAAAACGGACCCAAATATCTGCTTGGATATGTTCCAGCATGTGACCGAGATGGATTGGACCGTTAGCATATGGCAACGCGCACGTCACCAATAATTTTTTTGCGACTTGAGACATAGTAAGGATCTGACTTCCAATAAGTGAAAAAGGGAGTTTGATGTTAACCGATCAAAAAAATTGTCGCTAGGGTAAGGTTTAATATTAATGAGTTTTATCCAGTGCGCCTTGAAACCTAAACCCTTCTGAGGTTGTTAATGGATAAAAATTGAATCAGTGAGCCGGAAGCGGGTTTTTGTCGCTAATTTTATCCGAACGCATTGGGTTCTGTTATGATGGCGAGATGGTTTTTAGCTAATGATAATCATTAAAGGAGCCGGGATGAACTCACAATCCCCCGAGCAGACCAATCCTGACCTGCTGAAATCTCAGGTAACAAAAATACTTGCTACTTTTACACACCTGACACTAGAACGTGATTTGACAACATTGAAGGCGTTACATCACTGCACGATGCTTGATGGTGTCTTGCACATTGAATTACTGATGCCGTTTGTCTGGCAAAGCGGTTTTAAGGCGTTAAAAGCGGCCACCACGGAAGAATTACAGGCGGTAACTGGTGCGAAATCGGTAGCGTGGAAATTGATCCATGATATCAGCACATTACGTCGGGCTAATGATCTGCCGGGAATTAATGGTGTCCGTAATATTTTGGCTGTCAGCTCGGGTAAAGGTGGGGTGGGTAAATCCAGCACAGCCGTAAACCTGGCGCTGGCATTGGCTCAGGAGGGGGCAAAAGTCGGTATTCTGGATGCAGATATCTACGGTCCTTCTGTTCCGAGTATGTTGGGAACCACCAAAGAGCGTCCAACTTCCCCAGACGGGCAGCATATGGCACCGATTATGACGCATGGCCTTGCCACTAACTCGATTGGTTATTTAGTCACAGATGACAATGCAATGGTATGGCGCGGCCCAATGGCTAGTAAAGCATTGATGCAGATGTTACAGGATACATTATGGCCGGATCTCGATTATCTGGTTATCGATATGCCACCGGGGACCGGTGATATTCAGCTCACTTTGTCACAAAACATCCCGGTAACGGGGGCACTGGTGGTAACAACGCCTCAGGATATCGCCTTAATTGATGCAATGAAAGGCATCGTCATGTTCCAGAAAGTGAAGGTGCCTGTACTGGGTATTATTGAAAATATGAGTACACATATTTGTGGTAACTGTGGTCACCTGGAACCTATTTTTGGAACGGGTGGAGCAGAAAAATTGGCGGCTAAATATCACTGTAAATTATTGGGACAAATCCCGCTGCATATTTCACTGCGTGAAGATCTTGATCGTGGTGAGCCAACCGTTATCAGTAATCCTGATAGTGAATTTACCGATATTTATCGCGAAATTGCCGCGAATATTTCAGCACAGATGTATTGGCAAGGCGAGAAGATACCAACAGAAATTTCGTTCCGTGCTGTTTAATGCAGGTATTTGATTGAAGATAACGGGTGGTGGATGTTTTCATTGCCCGCTTTTTGTATGGGGAGATTTTGTATGGGGAGAAATATGCTTGTTCGATTTCCCTCGTTACATGGTTTTTATGCGAAACGCCTCGAAAAAAGTGAGACTTCTCTTGTTTACACTGGAACAGATACCATTAACTCCCTATAATCTCGCCAAACTTAGCACTCATAAGTGCTTTGTTCCCATTTTTTTCTAGAATCAGGTTAATCTCTATTATGGCTGACGAAGCATATCAGTGCACAATTGTAGGAATTTCTGGTGCATCTGCCTCAGGTAAAAGTCTCATTGCTAATACACTTTATCGTGAATTACGCGCTCAGGTTGGTGATCACAATATCGGTATTATACCCGAGGATTGCTATTATAAAGATCAGAGCGATCTATCAATGGAAGAGCGTTATAAGACTAATTATGACCATCCAAGCTCAATGGATCACAATCTGCTCTTTTCTCACCTACAAGCGCTGAAAATGGGTGAATCAATTGAATTACCACAATACGATTATGTTGCTCATACTCGTAAACCAGAAGCGATTCATTTTGCACCGAAAAGGGTTATTATTCTGGAAGGTATTCTATTATTGACCGATAAGCGCTTGCGCCAGGAGATGGACTTCTCTATTTTTGTTGATACGCCACTGGATATTTGCCTTATGCGTCGTATTAAGCGGGATGTGCATGAACGGGGGCGTTCTCTGGATTCGGTGATTGAGCAATATCATAAAACTGTGCGTCCAATGTTCCTGCAATTTATTGAACCATCAAAGCAATATGCAGATATTATTGTGCCGCGCGGGGGTAAAAACCGAGTAGCAATTGATATATTGAAAGCCAAAATTGGTCAGTTCTGCGAATAATAAAACTTTGCTTGTCAGGCATTGATAAGCAGCATCGTATTGGAGAGGAAATAATGCGACTCTGTGACCGCGACATTATTAAATGGCTTGATGAGGGTAAATTGGTCATTGCTCCACGTCCGCCGATTGAACGCATTAACGGGGCAACTGCTGATGTGCGCCTTGGGAATCAGTTTCGTGTTTTCTGTGGTCATACTGCGGCATATATTGATTTGAGTGGTCCGAAAGATGAGGTCAGTGCTGCGCTTGATCGTGTGATGAGTGATGAAATAATTCTGCCTGACGATGAGGTTTTTTTCCTCCATCCTGGCGAGTTGGCACTGGCCGTTACGCTGGAGTCTGTCACATTGCCGGATGATTTGGTGGGCTGGCTTGATGGCCGTTCTTCGCTTGCTCGTCTTGGGTTGATGGTGCACGTGACGGCACACCGGATTGATCCGGGCTGGCATGGTCAAATTGTTCTTGAATTCTATAACTCTGGTAAATTGCCTCTGGCGTTACGTCCGGGTATGGTCATCGGTGCTTTGAGTTTTGAACCATTGTCTGGTTCCGCTGACCGTCCGTATAACCGTCGTCAAGATGCGAAATATAAAAACCAACAGGGTGCGGTGAGTAGTCGTATTGATGAAGATTAACATCTTTATCGGCTATTGAGCTGCATTGACTGTTTTGACAAAAAAAGCTGAGGAAGTCATGAAGAGATTGCTGACAACACTGATTATTTTGCTGGTTGTGATTATTACCGGTCTGGCAGCATTAGTCATGTTAGTAAACCCAAATGACTTTCGGGCTTATATGGTCAAGCAGGTGCAAAAGAAGAGTGGCTACCAACTCGTCCTGCAAGATGGTATGCGCTGGCATGTCTGGCCAAAATTGAGCATCATTACCGGGCGTATGTCATTAACGGCCCCAGGGGCGGCGCAGCCAACAGTGATGGCAGAAAATATGCGTCTTGATGTGGCGTTGTGGCCGCTTCTTTCTCATCAGCTTGCCGTTAAAGAGGTGATGCTGAAAGGGGCGATATTGAGAGTAACCCCGGAGAGCCAGTCGCAGAAAAAAGGGAATACCCCTATTGCACCAACAGGGAGTACAGCCAATCCTGTTGCGAAGGGGGAGGGTTGGGAGCTTGATATTGCCAGAGTTAAGATCGCGGATAGTTTGCTTATTTGGCAGCGAGATGATCATGAGCAGTTAAATGTCCGCGATATTAATCTGCTAATGGAGCGAGATAACCAAAACCATATCAGCGTAGAGTTAAGTAGCAAAGTCAGTAAGAATCAGCAAGACTTGGCTTTTAATCTTAATGCAGATGTCGATATTACTGATTATCCATATCGTGTTGCGGGTAATATTGACTTCTTTGATTATCAACTCCAGGGCGCAGGTATACCTACGGGAGGAATTAGTGGTTCAGGAAAAGTACATGCTGTTTATCAAAAAGAGACGACAGATGAACTGCAAACAATTTCTTTACAGGCGCTAAGTTTCACCGCTAATGAGAGTGAACTGCATGGCAGTATAAAAGCAATGTTGGGGGCTCATGCGGATTATCGGATCGATTTATCTTCCCAAAAACTGAATTTAGATAATCTGATGGGATGGGACTTGCTTCCTAAAGAGGGTTCAGAAGTTAAACGTTATTACCGGATAGAGAATAGTTCAGCTAAACCGGTAATCGCCGTTTCAAGCTCTGCCGAGCCTGATTATAGCGCTGCATTTCTGAATGACTTTAACGCCAATGTGACTATTAATGCGGACAAATTTGTTTATCGAGGAATGGAGATCGATAATCTGATATTGAAAGCGACAAATAATAGTGGTATTGCTGAAATTTCTACTCTGAATGGCAAATTATTTGGTGGTGATTTCTCTATTCCGGTTATTTTAGATGCAACGGGTAATCAACTTAAGTTACACGCAAAACCTTTACTGCGGAATATAGAACTGGAACCAGTACTCAAAGCCTTTTCCTTACCTCCGGCATTTAGTGGCAAATTCGATCTGAATGGGGATCTTTCTGGTAAAGGATATGATGGTTATGCGATTTCGCATATTTGGCAGGGTGATCTTAATTTCAGTTTAGTTAATGCCAAAATGTATGGATTAAATATCCCCCAATTAATCCAGCAATCCGTTGCTCGTGCAACGGATAAAGTGAATATCCCTGATAATATGGATAATTTCACCCGCGCTAAAAAGCTTGATGTTAAAGCGGTACTGAATCGAGGTGATATAAAAATCAGTCGATTGCATGCGGTATCCGATTTGCTGAATATTGATGGGCAGGGTAAGACTAATCTGCTTAAACAAGATGTTGATGTCGCTTTAAAAGTACAGATAACACAAGGATGGGGCAAGGATAATGAATTGGTTAGTCGTCTGCGAAAAATGAAAGTACCACTGCGGGTTTACGGTAATTGGAGTAATCTGCAATACAACTTGGATATTGAGCAATTGCTACATAATGAGTTAGAGAACAAGGTAAAACAGGCTATTAACGATTGGGTTGAACGCAGCAGTAATTAGCTGTATTAATAACTCATGCCTGATTTGACCGCTCAATCCGGCAGTTGACTATTATGCTTAAATGAATGCTTATCGTTGTCTGAGCATAGTTGTTTGAGCAGTCAATTTCAGTACAAAGGTGGATTTCAACTTGTGGATTAAATTTTGATAATTGAATTGAGAAGCTATGGCTTTTCTGTTCTGAATATAAAATTATTTAATCTAGTTATACCCTATGGATTTCAAGATGCATCGCGGCGGCAAAGGAATGAATCCCCGGGAGCATAGATAACTATGTGACCGGGGTGAGTGAGTGCAGCCAACAAAGAGGCAACTTGAAAGATGACGGGTATAGATAAATCATTTAACCGTATCCGCATAGAATTCCGCATATGGCATTAATAGAAAAGATTAAAAAAATCCCGGTACAGTTTAAACTGACCGGGTTTTATTTTGTTTCAGAGGAAAAACTCAGTGATGACAAATATGATGAGTCATCAATAACACTGAGTTATTTTTTATTTTCTTCATTTGACACCAGAGGGGTAATTTTTACCTTATTAATTCGGTGACTGGTTACTTCCAACGGTTCAAACAGATAATTATCAATCTGTAATTGCTCACCTTGCCGTGGAATATGTTGTGAATGTTCCATTAACAAACCTGCTAAGGTTTGATATTCACGTTTTTCATCCAGTTGCAAAGGGACATAAAGGATCAAATCATCCAGCGGCATATAACCATTGGCGATCCAACCCCCATGTTCAGTCGCTTGAATATCATGGCGGGCATCAGTTTCTTCGCCATCTACCGGTAAATTACCCGCGATAGTTTCCATTACGTCGGTCAAAGTCACCACACCTTCCACAGAACCAAATTCATCGACAACAAACGCGAAGTGAGTTTGTGCCTGGCGGAACTGCTCCAATGCCTGGAGTAGTGAAAGCTGTTCAGGGAAAATCAGAGGCTGTTTTATCAGCGAATGTAAATCAAAAGGCTGTTGGTTGAGTTGTTGATTCAGTAGATCAATAACATGGACAACACCTAATGGTTCGTCACTGATATTTTCATCAGTTACCACAATGCGTGTGTGAGGATTTTTATTCAGTATTTGCGTCAGATTTTCAGTTGGTGCATGAATATCAAGGTACTCCACGTCGTGACGGGAAGTCATGATACTGTTAACGTTACGCTGCGCCATGCCTAGAACCCTGGCAATCATTTGACGTTCTTGTGGATCAAACACTTCCTGATTATCAGAAATCAGATTAGATGTATGATTATCCAATTCTGCATTTTCATGCTTACCACTCAGGATACGTAAAACGGCTTCCGCTGTTCTTTCACGTAGTGAACGGGAAGCAGTAAGAAATCTGCGGCGGTTAAATTGAGCAAATTGGTTTAAGGCTTCAATCATAATGGAGAAGCCGATAGCGGCGTACAAGTAACCTTTGGGGATATGATAACCAAAACCTTCGGCGACCAGACTGAAACCGATCATTAACAAGAAGCTCAGACAGAGAATAACGATAGTCGGGTGAGCATTGACGAAAGTGGTCAACGGTTTACTTGCCAGTATCATCAGGAACATCGCAATGGTGACGGCCGCGATCATGATACCGATGTTGTCTACCATACCAACAGCAGTCACCACTGAATCCAGTGAGAATACAGCGTCAAGGACAATTATCTGAACGACAACCGTCCAAAATTTAGATGTTTTACGTTGTTGTCCTGAGTGGGCATCTTTACCTTCCAGCCGTTCATTGAGCTCCATTGTCGCTTTGAACAGTAAGAAAAGACCACCTATTAGCATAATCAGGTCACGGGCACTAAATGGATGTTCCCAAAGCGTAATTAATGGATGAGTTAGCGTTATCAACCAGGAAAGACTAAAAAGCAGTACGATACGCATCAGTAACGCACAACCTAGACCTGTAATTCTTGCTTTGTCTCTTTGTTTTTCAGGAAGTTTATCTGCCAGAATGGCAATAAAGACCAAGTTGTCAATTCCGAGGACAATTTCTAGAACGATAAGAGTAACTAGCCCAGCCCATATCGTCGGATCAGCGATCCATTCCATACAGTTTGTTTTACCTTTTAATATGACGGCTCATGCCGAATAATGAATAATGGGCATTGACTCATCAAATTTCAATAGTTGATTTTTCATCTGAGGAAGTTTTTTCCAAAAAATGGGGTGTCGCGGTATTGATGGCACCAATAACTATCCATTAGGACTCGTCCTGAGTTAACATGTGATCACATTAACAAATTGCGCGCTAATTATTATTGGTGAGCAGAATTATCATCAGACAGGAGTTATTCATGTCCAAGCAGCAGATTGGTGTTGTCGGTATGGCGGTGATGGGGCGTAACCTGGCATTAAATATTGAGAGCCGTGGTTATTCCGTATCTATATTTAACCGTTCAAGTGATAAAACTGACGAAGTGATCGCCGAAAATCCGGGGAAGAAATTAGTTCCAAGTTACACTGTCGAAGAATTTGTCGATTCACTGGAAAAACCGCGCCGTATTCTGCTCATGGTTAAGGCTGGCGAAGCAACCGATAAAACTATTGCTTCACTGACTCCACATCTGGATAAAGGTGATATTTTGATTGATGGGGGTAATACCTATTTTCAGGATACTATCCGTCGTAATCGCGAGCTTTCTGCTCAGGGTTTTAATTTTATCGGTACTGGGGTTTCCGGTGGTGAAGAGGGGGCATTGAAAGGTCCATCTATTATGCCTGGCGGCCAGAAAGAGGCGTATAAATTGGTGGCACCAATTCTGCAAGAGATTGCGGCTAAAGCTGAAGGTGAACCTTGTGTGGCCTATATTGGCCCGGATGGTGCCGGTCATTATGTGAAAATGGTTCACAATGGTATTGAATACGGTGATATGCAGCTCATTGCTGAAGCTTATTCTTTACTGAAAAATGCCCTAAATCTGAGCAATGAAGAACTATCTGAGATTTTCACTGACTGGAATAACGGCGAATTGAGCAGTTATTTGATTGAAATCACGGCTGATATTTTCCATAAGAAAGATGAAGCAGGCCAATATTTGGTTGATGTGATTTTGGATGAAGCAGCAAATAAAGGTACGGGTAAGTGGACCAGCCAGAGCTCTCTGGATTTAGGGATTCCAGTGACGTTGATCACAGAATCGGTATTTGCACGTTATATCTCTTCTCTGAAAGATCAGCGAGTTGCTGCGGCTCAAGTTTTGAGCGGGCCGGATGTACAACCATTTAAAGGTGATAAGGCCGAATTTATTGAGAAAGTCCGCCGTGCGCTTTATTTGGGTAAAATCGTCTCTTATGCCCAAGGTTTTCAGCAATTGAAAGCGGCATCTGATGAGTACCAGTGGGATCTCAATTACGGTGAGATTGCTGGAATTTTCCGGGCGGGTTGTATTATTCGTGCTCAATTCCTGCAAAAAATTACTGACGCGTATAACGAAAATGTGGATATTGCTAACCTGTTGTTGGCACCTTACTTTAAGAAAATTGCTGATGAATATCAGCAGGCGTTGCGTGATGTCGTCTCGTATGGGGTGCAGAATGGTATCCCAACCCCGACTTTCTCTGCTGCTATTTCTTACTACGATAGTTATCGTTCAGCGGTACTGCCTGCTAATTTAATTCAGGCTCAGCGTGATTATTTTGGTGCTCATACCTATAAGCGTACTGATAAAGAAGGTGTTTTCCATACTGAATGGATGGAGTAAGCCCGGTTATCACCGATTGACCAGCAGAGTGGAGAGTTTACATCAGATATGATGTGGTTTTAATTTCTGCGATCTTCTGGAACACGTCGTTGCGGCTTTTCTAACAAATGACCGCAACGGCGTAGCTTAAATTTCAGAATATGATTTATATACTATTTGTAAAAATTGGCTTTTTTTGTGTAATATTTCCCACTAATAATTTATTTATTCCTCATCTTTAGATGTAATATATCCAGTCAATAGAAGAATAATATTCGATGGGTTAATGTTAAAATTAGCATAAAAATACATAAAGTAAAGTTGTTTAAAAATACCTAATTACCTAAAATAAGATATGTAATAATGGAATGGTTGGGTTTTACTATAATTTTCAAAATTAATCGTTAGGGAAGTATTTATCTCAAAGGAAATAGCTTGTGAACATTATTTCTAATGGACCTTAATTTAATGTTCTTTTTAAAGGTTAAGTGACTATTGTAATGATGCTTATATCATAATAAATAAAAAATTATTTATCGCCACGAAATTTTTGCTGATTTATGAATACACCGT
This sequence comes from Photorhabdus laumondii subsp. laumondii, assembly GCF_003343245.1. NCBI lineage: Bacteria > Pseudomonadati > Pseudomonadota > Gammaproteobacteria > Enterobacterales > Morganellaceae > Photorhabdus > Photorhabdus laumondii. The sequence goes on from NZ_CP024901.1 coordinate 1,866,516, forward strand.
TGCGGTTTTTGATGATATTCCGCAACGGTGTTGTTTAAATTTTCAGAACGTAGCTTGTCTGAAAACGGCGGTTAATTATTGTTACATTATAACCGGATTAGTTAGAAAAATCGGTACTGATAATATGAATATCAAAACGATTGCCACCTACATTAACTATTCTGAGATTTTTAGGGAAATTAGCTTTCTCATCAATAGTAACAACGCCGTTCGCATCACGATAGAAATAGAATGATCCGTTATTGATATATACTCCAGTACTGGTATTTCTTATTGCAATGGCAGTAACTAACTCGGTCTCAAATGGCAGTATACCAACCAGTGCATAATCATCATCAGTTGTTGTTTCAACTGGGCCCACGCAATGTGTATTCGTGAACATTGAGAATTTAATACCTGAATAAGTATCATCAATAAGTCTTAATGCAACCAGACAGGTATCTTTTGGTGCCACTTTAAACTTAGATAATCCTCTAATTTCTCTATCAATATCTGGATGATCGTATTCCCATTCACGATAGCGTTGGCCGGGTTCCCAATCGCTCTGATGACGCCATGCATAAACTTTTGATAGCGTTCCAATTCTTACTGAACGGAATCTATCGTTAAGATCATAAGGCAATGGAATAATGATGTCGTTTTCTGGATAATGGTGCGCTTCACCCAGAAAGTATTTTCTATCGAAAAAAGTTGCACCTGTAACTAGCTTATTAGTCATACTTTTCTATTCCTTAAAATTTATTTTGAAAAAACGTCATCTTTCTTTTTGAAAGCGATATGAGAATACAATGAGTGTGGGTTTTTGTATTTAATAAAATATAATGAATAGGCATATGAAATTGTTGTCAATACAACATTAATATAATTGACATGTCATTTTTCACCGATATTTGAAATAAAGGTTCTGAAATTAAAAATAATTGAAAATTCCTATCAAGAAACACCTTTGTTTGGGTAGGGAATTATCCCATAATGTAATTGGTAATTTTTTGTATATGCCTCAATAGTGAATAATTAGATATTCATGGTATTTGATAATTATACCTCTCTGTTTAATGTTTGTATAATGTAGCAATAATAACTTTATCTAGTGATATATACCCTATGAATTTCAAGTTGCATCGCGACGGCAAGGGAACGAATTCCCGGGAGCATAGATAACGATGTGACCGGGGTGAGCGAGTGCAGCCAACAAAGAGGCCGCTTGAAAAATGACGGGTATAAACTTATTGGGGCGGGATAGTTACTATTTTAAATGAGTATATTTAAAATATTATCTTAAATAGCCTATTTTTATAGGCTATTTGACAAATATCATTTTTCGCGATGGTATTTATTCTACTCGACGAAAAATCATCAATTCAGGTTGTGCAATTCGGTGGTAATCTTGGGTGTTAAGAATCACTGAACGTTCAAGGCTGCCGGCATTAAAAGCCAGTTCATCAAAACGTTCAAATAATAAAGGGTCTGCAACCAGTTTCAGATCTGGATGAAAACTAAAAGGTGGAATAGCACCAAATACACATTGAGTCAGTTCAAAAACTTCTTTAGGACTTGCCAGTGAGGCACGGTTGCCACCGATCTGTTTTGCCAGTGAAGAGAGGTCTGCTTGTTGATCCGCAGGCAGTACAGCGAGTACATATTGACGGAATCCTTCCCCTTTAACATGGCAAACTAACCCTTTTGCCCCTTGCCCAAGTTGTGTACCACGGATTTTTGCAACTTCTTCAGAATGTCCGGCGGTTGAATGTTCCATCACCCGATAGCTGGCATGATGATTATCCAGTAATGTGGTCAGGCGGTTAAATATTTCGTTAGAGGACAAAATAAACTCCTAAGTAATAATTTGGTGAATTGATATATTAATCTTCTCGATTATTGTATTTATTATATTGCCAATGGAATATATTACCAAGAGGGAAAATTATCAAATATCTATTTTAATAAACCTTATCTAACTCTACCGAGATATATTTATATTTTTTGAATTATGTGGTTTAAATAGAGCTATTATTTATGTTTGTTGCAAGAGCAATGATCTGTAGTTCCATTAGGTGATTTTTCAAATTTTACTTTTTATACCTTAAGGATTTCAAGATGGATCGCGACGGCAAGGGAGCGAATCCCCGGGAGCATAGATAACGATGTGACCGGGGTGAGTGAGTGAAACCAACAAAGAGGTAACTTGAAAGACAACGGGTATATATATTTTCATTCTAAAACTATTTTAATATAAGGAATTATCAATGATGACTACGACTTTTTTTATGACATCGGTAAATATGTTTGGTGCGGGTTGTTTGGTTGAAGCGGTAAATACGATGAAAGGTGATGGTTATAAGCGAGCATTGATTGTGACCGATCGTGTTTTAAATGAAATTGGGGTGGCAGCAAAAGTTCAAGCTTTATTATCTGATGTTGATATTGAGAGTACGGTTTATGATGGTACTAATCCGAATCCGACGACAATTAACGTTGAGGAAGGTTTGGATATTCTGCGTCAGCATAATAGCGATTGCGTTATTTCTTTAGGGGGTGGTTCGCCACATGATTGTGCAAAAGCTATTGTGTTGGTCGCTGCTAATGGAGGCGATATCCGGGATTATGTCGGTATTGGCCGTTCATCTAAACCGCATTTGCCATTAATCTCAGTCAATACTACCGCGGGTACTGCGTCAGAAATGTCACGTTTCTGTGTTATTACCGATACTGAAAGCCATATTAAAATGGCCATTGCTGACAAGAAAATAACACCTGTTTTGTCTGTGAACGATCCGGAATTAATGGTAGGAATGCCGAAAGGGTTAACCGCCGCAACTGGAATGGATGCAATGACTCATGCGGTTGAAGCCTATGTTTCTCCTGCGGCTAGCCCAATAACGGATGCTTGTGCATTGAAAGCAATCTCAATGATTAGTCACTCTTTACGCCAAGCAGTTGCAGATGGGAGCAATATAGAAGCACGTGAAAACATGGCCTATGCACAATTCTTGGCGGGGATGGCGTTTAATAGTGCATTACTGGGGTATGTACACGCCATGTCTCACCAATTGGGCGGTACTTATGATTTACCACACGGCATATGCAATGCTGTTTTATTACCACACGTTCAAGAGTTCAACGCTAAAGCGGTTGCGGGTCGTTTGAAAGATATTGCCGCTGCGATGGGGGTAGATGTAAGCGCTATGAATGATCAGCAAGGGGCTGCGGCATGTATTGCTGAAATTCGTAAGTTGTCAAAAGATATTGGTATTCCGTCGGGTCTAGCGGAACTGAATGTCAAATTAGAAGATTTACCAGAGTTAGCAACTAATGCCTTGAAAGATATATGTTGTTTGACTAATCCCACTCAAGCTACCCATGAAGAAATTGTTTCGATCTTTAAAGCGGCCATGTGATTTATAAACGTTCATTTCGTGTAGATACCTATGCCTAATTGGGCGGGGAGCTGTCAAAAAGGCGACGTAGACGTCTATGTCGCCTGATAGTCGTTTTTCGTATGATTGGTTTTTGCCTTTTTATCTACCGGAAAAGCGCGGTGGATCACGGGCATATACCCAATGGATTTCAAGTTGCATCGCGGCGGCAAGGGAGCGAATCCCCGGGAGCATAGCAAACTATGTGACCGGGGGGAGGGAGTGCAGCCAACAAAGAGGCAGCTTGAAAGATGACGGGTATATCATCTTTCCCGTAATCGACGAATGACACAACTCAGATCCAGCTCTTGATCCTGTAGTAGAACCATCAGGTGATACATCAGATCTGCTGCTTCATTCGTTAGCTCTTCTCTATTATTCACTGCCGCGGCTAAAGCGGTTTCTAACCCTTCTTCACCCACTTTTTGAGCGATTCGTTTAGTACCGCTGGCATATAACTTCGCTGTATATGAATGGTCAGGGTCGGCTGTTTTGCGACTTGCCAGCAATTTTTCAAGCTGATAGAGAAATCCCCATTCAGTTTGTGCCGGAGCAAAACAACTGTGTGTACCAAAGTGGCAGGTAGGGCCGATTGGGTCTGCGAGTGCCAACAGGGTATCGTTGTCACAATCAGGATAGATATTGACCAAATTAAGAAAATGGCCGGAGCTTTCACCTTTGGTCCATAGACGTTGTTTACTGCGGGAAAAGAAAGTGATTTTGCCTGAACTGATAGTAATATTCAGTGCTTCTTTATTCATATAGCCCATCATGAGGACATCGCCGGATATAGCATGTTGCACAATAACCGGCATCATATAAGCGACTTTTTCCCAATCCAGTTTTTCGATTTGTTGTGCGGTTAGCAAGTTCTTATCTCCACGCCTTGTTGTGAAAGGTACTGTTTTAATTCACAGATATTAATAATGTGTTTATGGAATACAGATGCAGCGAGTGCACCATCGACATTTGCCTGTTTAAAGGCATCAAGAAAGTGTTCTGGTGCGCCTGCACCACCAGAGGCAATGAGAGGAACATGACAAACGTCACGCACCTGTTTTAGTTGAGTCAGATCGTAGCCATTGCGGACACCATCCTGATTCATCATATTGAGTACGATTTCACCTGCACCACGGTGTTGCGCTTCTTTTACCCAATTGAGGGTTTGCCATTGAGTGGCCTTTGTGCGTTTTTCGTCGCCGGTAAACTGATAAACTTGATAGCGACCTGTACTTTCATCAAACCAGGTGTCAATCCCTACGACAATGCATTGAACACCATAACGATCGGCCAAACGAGTAATTAAGGTTGGATCAGTCAGTGCAGGGGAGTTGATAGAGATTTTATCTGCCCCAAATGAAAGGATTTGCCCTGCATCTTCGACAGTTTTAATACCACCAGCGACACAAAAGGGAATATCAATCACCTCCGCAACTTTGGTGATCCAACTTTTATCGACTACCCGTCCATCAGATGAGGCAGTGATATCGTAGAAAACCAGTTCATCTGCACCTTCTGTTGCATAACGTTGGGCAAGTGGCACAATATCGCCGATAATTTCGTGATGACGAAACTGAATGCCTTTAACCACTTGCCCGTCACGAACATCAAGGCAAGGAATTATGCGTTTTGCCAGCATTGAATTGCCTCCTTCAGGGTAAATTTCTCATCAAGTAATGCACGACCAATAATAACCCCGGCTACACCGCTGGTAGGCAGAGAAGCGATATCATTTAACGTGCCGATGCCCCCCGAAGCCTGAAATACGATTTGTGGATAGTATTGGCAAATTGCCCGATATAATTCGACATTTGAACCAGTTAGCGTGCCATCGCGGGAGATATCTGTACACAGTACATATTTCAACCCGCAAGGCAGATATTGCTCAATAACCTGTTCCAGAGTGACGGAGGAATTCTCCTGCCAGCCATTGATGGCAACCTGTTTCATGCCTGTATCATTGATACGAACATCCAGCGCCAGCACAATATTTTCGGCACCATAACGTTTAAACCATTGGGTAACGAGTGCCGGTTGTTTTATGGCGATAGAGCCAATCACTATCCGGTTGGCACCCGCATCAAGCAATGTTTTCACATCTTCTTCTGTACGGATGCCGCCGCCGACCTGAACAGGTATAGAAACTGCTGCAAGTAATTTGCGCAGTAAAGGGATCTGGCGGGCGGATGGATCTTTAGCGCCGGTCAGGTCGACCAGATGGAGCAATTTTGCTCCCTGTTGTTCATATTGTTGAAAGTGGGACAAAGGATCGTGTTGATAATCCCGTTGTTGAGCATAATCCCCTTGATGTAACCGTACTACTTTGCCATCTATCAAATCTAATGCGGGTATAATCATTGTGCCTACATCTCCAGAAAATTCTTTAATAGTCTGGCTCCGGCAGCACCGGAACGTTCAGGGTGAAACTGTACGCCGAAGAAGTTATCTTTGGCGATTGCGCTGCTGAAAATATTGCCATATTCAGTTTGCGCAATGGTGTAGGTATTCAGCGGGATCGCGTAGCTATGGACAAAATAAAAATAGGCATGGTCTTCAATACCACGGAATAGCGGGTGCCCGGCTTTTGGCAGAACTTGGTTCCAGCCCATGTGTGGTAATGGAAGCCCATGCGTAGCCATTTTTTGGACGGGGGAAGCCATAACTTCGAGTAGGGTGACATTATTACCTGCAACATTATCGCTTTCTTCGCTGGTGGCAGCGAATAGCTGCATGCCAAGGCAAATACCTAACACAGGTTGGCTGAGTACTTTAATTAACGGTATAAGTTCCCGTTGTTTCAATTGATCCATTGCGGCACTGGCAGTGCCGACACCAGGTAAAAGTAGTTTATCTGCTGCCAGGATCGTTGCTGTTTCCTGACTGATTTCAGGTTGATAGCCTAATTTTCGGATGGCATAAGTTACCGATGACAAGTTAGCGCAGCCAGTATCAAGAATGACAACTTTCATCACAGAACCCCTTTGGAACTTGGCAATGTATCGCCTTCTACCCGAATTGCCTGACGTAGTGTTCGGCCAAAGGCTTTAAATAGGCTTTCTGCTCTGTGATGATCGTTGCTGCCTTTCGTTTTCAGATGTAGTGTACAGGCCATTGCATAAGAGAGTGAACGAAAGAAGTGCTCAATCATTTCAGTGCTCAGATCACCCACCCGCTGGTGTTTGAATTCAGCTTTATATTCCAGATGAGGGCGACCAGAAATATCGAGAGCACAGCGGGCAAGGCATTCATCCATTGGCAACACAAAACCAAAACGGCAAATGCCCCGTTTATCTCCCAACGCCAGTTTCAATGCTTCCCCCAATGCCAGACCGGTATCCTCAACGGTATGGTGATCATCAATACAGAGATCGCCTTTAACCTGAACATGCATGCGGAAACCACCGTGGGTAGCAATCTGATCCAACATATGGTCAAAGAACCCGACACCGGTATTGATATCGCTGCTACCTTCATGATCAAGCCAAACGTCAATGTTGATGGATGTCTCTTTAGTGATACGTTGAACATGAGCGTGACGGTCTTGACGGGTTAGTTGTTCACAGATAGCGAACCAGCCAAGGTTTTTCGGATGATAATGTAACCCCTGAATGCCCATATTTTTGGCCAGTTGCAGATCGGTTTCCCGGTCACCAATCACATAGCTGTTCGCGGTATCCATCAAGCCTTCTGTTAGATATTTTTCCACCAGTTTTATTTTTGGCTTACGGCAATGACAGTTCTCTTCTGGCTTGTGAGGGCAGATTAAAACTTCATCAAAATGGATGCCTTGAGAACTGAAAATCTGCATCATCAGGTTATGTGGCGGTTCAAATTGTTCTAATGGAAAACTATCTGTGCCAAGACCATCCTGATTAGTGATCATAATCAGCCTGAACCCCGATTTTTGCAGGGCAAGCAGAGCAGGAATAACCTCGGTTTCCAGTGCCAGTTTATCCAGACGATCAACTTGAAAATCTGTTGGCGGTTCAGTGATCAGCGTACCGTCCCGATCAATAAACAGGAGTTTCTGGTTCATCAGTTTGCTATCTCCTTTGGTTGTTCATTTACAGTGGAAAGGGCGCTGATGGCTTCAACCACTCGCTCACACTCTTTACGGCTGCCGATGGTGATCCGCAGGCAACCCTCTAAACCGGGCTGTTTGCGTTGGTCGCGCAGGATGATGCCCTGATGCCATAATGTTTTGAAAACAGTTTCTGCGTCATAGAATTTCACCAATATATAGTTGGTTTCACTGGGGAATACTTTTTCTACGATGGCTAATTTATTCAGCGCCTGTTGCAAGTCATTGCGGTTTTCCCTGATCTCAACGACACGTTTTTGCATAATTGCGATATTTTCTGCTGTCAGTGCCTGTGCTGCAATATCTGCAACAGGCGTGGAAAGCGGGTAAGGTGCAATCACTTTTAACAATAGAGTGATGATATCCACAGATGCGAGAGTAAATCCACAGCGTAGACCGGCTAAAGCAAAAGCTTTCGAGAGGGTTCGCAAAATGACTAAATTTGGATAGTTTTTTAGCCAGCTTGCGATACTATTTTCCGGGCAAAATTCAATATAGGCTTCATCGATAGTGACAATGGCACGATTGGCGGTTAGTTCCAGAATTTTACGCAATGAATCAGGATTTATTGCGTTTCCTGTTGGGTTATTAGGGCTACAGATATAGATTAATTTTACCCGGTCGAGGTTATTTTCGATCGCTTCGATATCCAGTTGCCAATTTTCCAGTGCGGTAATTTTCTTTTGTTCGACACCAAAAGTTTCAGCGCTGACACTGTACATACCATAAGTCGGAGGGCAAAACAGCACTACATCTTGTCCGGGTTCACAAAATACGCGGATTAAAAGTTCAATGGATTCATCAGCACCACGGCAGGCTAGTACTTGCTCAGGTTGTAAGCCTGCATAGGCGGCATAACGGCGGATAACCGAGGCTGGCTGGCAGTCAGGATAACGGTTTAATGTTTGCTCAGTGCATTGGAAATCAGGGGCTAGTGGGTATTCGTTGGCATTCAACCAAACATCACCCTTGCCGCCAAGGCGACGAGCAGACATATAAGGTGTTAATTTGCGGATATTTTCTCGTGCCAACAGATTGGCATCGAAAATGTTATTCATATTCACCCCTTGACCGGCAATATTCAGCGCCGCCACACGTAAAGTGAGCGCGTTTTTATGAGCGGTCAGTTGTTCTGCTTGCGCCAGTGTTTCAATGGTCTGAGATAGGTTCAGTAGTCCTTGCGGCGTCAGTTGTTGAATTGTCATACGTTTTAGGAAATCTGCCAGACCAAGGCTGGAATAGGTTGAAGTGTAGCCATAAGTTGGTAATACGTGATTGGTTCCTGATGCGTAATCTCCCGCAGATTCTGGCGACCAGTCACCGAGGAAAACAGAACCGGCGCTAGTGATTTTTTCAACCAGTTGTTCTGGCTGGCGGGTTTGGATAATCAGGTGCTCTGGGCCATAGCGGTTGCTGATTTCTACGCATTGTTGCAGGCTTGTTGTCACAATAATCCGGCTATGTGCTAATGCCTTGGCGGCAATCTGGTTGCGGGGAAGACGGGTAAGCTGTTTTTCGATTTCCGTTATCACTTTTTTGGCTAACGCTTCATCAGGTGTAACCAATATCACTTGTGAGTCAGGGCCATGTTCTGCTTGTGAGAGTAAATCGGCAGCTACAAAGACGGGGTTTGCTCCCGCATCGGCGATAATAAGCAGTTCCGATGGGCCAGCAGGCATATCGATGGTGGCACCATCTACGCGCTGACTAACTTGTCTTTTGGCTTCGGTAACATAAGCGTTACCCGGACCAAAAATCTTATCTACTTTGGGGACGGATTCTGTTCCAAATGCCATAGCGGCAATGGCTTGAGCGCCACCAATTTGGAATATTTCCGTAATTCCACACAGTGTGGCTGCATAGAGGATTTCATTGGCAATCGGTGGTGGAGAACAAAGTACAACTTTATGGCAGCCCGCTATTTGAGCAGGTGTTCCGAGCATCAAAACGGTAGAAAGTAATGGTGCAGAACCTCCGGGGATATAAAGCCCAACCGAATCAATAGGCCGTGTTACTTGTTGACAATAGACTCCTGGTTGGGTTTCTACTTCGATCTTTATCGGCTTCTGCGCTTCGTGGAAAACGCGGATATTATTCATTGCCTGCTGCATTGCCTGTTTAATGTCATTATTCAGACTGTTTTCTGCGGCGGCTATCTCTTCCGGCGAAATACGGATATTTTCAATAACCGTTTTGTCGAAACGGCGGCTGAATTCACGCAGAGTGTGATCGCCATACTCTTTCACCGCATGCAGAATTTGCTCCACTGTACGGGAGATTTCTACGGAAGCTGAAATTGCAGGGCGTGTCAGTAAAGCGTTTTGCTGTTCATCATGGCACTCCTGCCAACGGATCAGGGTATCGAAATGGTCAGTCATTTTCGTTTACTCCATCATCTTTTCAATCGGCAATACTAAAATGGAGCTGGCACCAAGGGCTTTAAGTTTCTCCATCGTTTCCCAAAACAGTGTTTCACTGCTTACCATATGCATGGCAACGCGGTTCTGATCTCCCACCAGCGGTAGAATCGTTGGACGTTCCGCCCCTGGTAGCAGAGCAATCACTTCTTCGAGTTTTGCACTTGGTGCGTGCAACATGATGTATTTGGATTCACGGGCCTGAATCACCCCCTGAATGCGGGTCAACAGTTTCTCAATCAATTGCTGTTTATCGGCGGGCATTTCACCATCACGTTGAATAAGACAGGCTTTGGAACGGTAGATAATTTCTACTTCCCGCAGACCATTTGCTTCCAGTGTTGCGCCAGTTGAAACCAGATCACAGATGGCATCGGCTAACCCGGCACGGGGAGCAACTTCAACTGAGCCATTGAGCAGACAGGATTTAAAGAGGATTTTTTTCTGATCGAGATAACGTTTTAGCAGGTGAGGGTAAGAGGTTGCGATACGGGCATTTTGTAAACATTCGACGCCGGTATAGTTGTAGTCTAGAGGCGCGGCCAGTGAAAGGTGACAAGTACCGAAATCCAGACGGCGTAAGGTGAAATAACGAGGATTTTCTCCTTGAGCGCGACGGCTTAATAGCTCCTCTTCCAGCACATTTTCACCGATAATCCCCAGATCGACGACGCCATCCATAACCAACCCTGGAATATCGTCATCACGTACCCGCAAGATATCAATTGGCATATTTTCCGCGAATGCAATTAGGCGCTGTTGTTGCAGATTAATTTTAATACCACAGCGAGCCAGTAATTCTTGTGAATCTTCGCTTAATCGGCCTGATTTCTGCATTGCGATACGTAAACGTGATTTATCTAACATTTTTATCCCCACTTAAAATCGGAAACATAAAAAAACCCCCGGAAGGATCCTTCCGGGGGTTTTTATCGCATTCATGCCACCGGAAGACCCGTTAAACGTCTTCCAGCACACAACCGCCTGAAAGACTAATCAGGATGATGATGGTGGTAATGGCTAAATTGAATGCGGATCATAATGGTTTCTCTTTATTTGTTATTGCTGCCAGTTGCTTTTATTCACTGACCAACAGAGATTAAATTTTTTGCTTGCTATTCAACCTATACGATTTGATGGACTAAAAGCAATCTATTTTTTTAACAGTAAATTTATATTGTAATAATATTTTGTTTTTACTTGAAATATTGTTTTCTATGGGAGAAATACAGTATCAATAATAACAGTGGCTTAATGTTCGGATTGTTTGCATAATCAAAGTAATATCAGGCATAGAAGGGGTGGTGATGAAAAAAGTTTCCATTATCGGTCTGGGTTGGTTGGGGATGCCATTAGCCAAAGCATTGAGTCGCAGTGGTATGCAGGTTGTTGGCAGCAAAACGACGCCAGATGGTGTAGAGGCAGCACGTATGTCTGGTATCGAATGTTATTTGTTACAACTGGAACCTCAGATCAATTGCGCGCTTGATGATTTAGAGCAACTGATGGTAGCTGATGTGCTGATCATCACTTTACCGGCAAGCCACACTGCGGGTGGCAGTTATAACTATGTTAGGGCAGTTCAGTTAATTGTCGATACTGCTCTCTCATACTCTGTGCCAAGGATTATTTTCACCAGTTCTACTTCTGTTTATGGTTTTGTTGCGGGCAATCTCAATGAAGATGCGCCTTTTTGCCCTGAAACACGTTCTGCTCAGGCATTGGTTGAATTAGAGAATTGGTTGCACAAACTGCCAAATATTTCTGTTGATATTTTGCGTTTAGCCGGTTTGGTCGGCAGTGGTCGTCATGCCGGGCGTTTTCTGGCGGGAAAAAAGGGAGTTAAAGGAGGGAATCAGCCGGTTAATTTAGTTCATCAGGATGATGTTATTTCAGCCATTAATTTATTAATTCAGAGGACTGAAGGTGGGCATATTTATAATTTATGTGCGCCTGTTCACCCAACCAAAGCTGAATTTTACCCTAAAGCCAGTAATCAGCTTGATTTAGTTCCACCTGAGTTTTTCAGAGAAGAGACTCAGATGGGAAGCAGAATTGTTGATGGTAGCCGTATTTGTCAGGAGTTGGGATTTAAGTATCAATACCCCGATCCTGGATGGATGCCAATGAGCTGATTTTTCTCAACTTAACTCAATCATGACAATTTTTTTGAACGCTGGTCTTTCTGCCATTAACTGATACCAGCGTTCAATATTTGGCAGAAATGGTCGTTTGATTGGAATATTAAGCCAAGGATAAATCATGGGTCCTAATGCAATATCAGCCATGCCAAATTTATCGCCAGAAAGATATTTCTGTTCTGCCAGGGTGTCATCGAGCACTTTCATCAATTTTTCGATTTCAGCCAAGGTTTGTTCTATTTGTTTTTGATCCCGCTCTGTTTCAGGTGTGCGAATAAAACCTATCATGAGTTGTCTGATATGAGGAAACAGATGTGAAGCAACCCAATCCATCCATTTATCTGCATTTGCTCTTTCCTGTAGGTCTTGTGGATAAAGTACCTCTTTACCAAATTTTGCTGCAAGATAACGAACAATTGCGTTAGATTCCCACAAGATAAAATCGCCTTCTTGTAAACAAGGGATTTTTCCATTTGGATTCATTTTCAGATATTGTGGGGCATCCAGTTTGCCAAATTTACCGCCAATATCTACTTGATTATACGGTATATCGAGTTCCTTCAGACACCAGAGCACTTTTTTTACATTGGAAGAGTTTTTACGGCCCCAAATGGTCAGCATGAGTTTTTCCTGGAATCGGGATGATAAGAAAATTGTCTATTTGTTACCAATATACCCGTCATCTTTCAAGTTGCCTCTTTGTTGGCTGCACTCGTTCACCCCGGTCACATAGTTATCTATGCTCCCGGGGATTCACTCCCTTGCCGTCGCGATGCATCTTGAAATCCATAAGGTATAACCGCTATCAGATTAAATGAAAACTAATGATCAGCACAATCTTTATCCTATTTATGTTGGTTTCTTGTCGTACAACATTTTATATTAATATACCTGTCATTTTTCAAGTTGCTCCTTTGTTGGCTGCACTCACTCACCCCGGTCACATTGTTATCTATGCTCCCGGGGATTCGCTCCCTTGCCGCCGCGATGCATCTTGAAATCCATAGGGTATAAGAATTTGACATTTTTTCTTATTAAGTAAAGGGGAACGATGATGAAGAAAAATTTGGCGATGGCGATAAAATGTGTTGTTGCGGTGCTGACAGTGGCATCAATGGTAAGTGCCCGTGTTTATGCATCGGATGAACCTGTCGTTCCGCCAGTGGATGCGAGAGCTTATGTGTTAATGGATTATGACAGCGGTAAAATTCTGGCGGCAGGTAATCCCGATGAGCGGCTTGATCCAGCCAGTCTGACAAAAATTATGACCAGTTATGTTGTCGGTCAGGCGATAAAAGCGGGAAAAATCACGCCGGAAGATATTGTTACTGTGGGAAAAGATGCTTGGGCGACGGGAAATCCCATACTGAAAGGTTCTTCTCTCATGTTTCTTAAACCCGGTGACAGGGTAAAAGTGATTGATCTGAATCATGGTGTTGTTGTTCAGTCTGGTAATGATGCCAGCATTGCTTTAGCTGATTATGTGGCGGGTAGTCAGGATGTATTTGTTAGTCTGATGAATAATTATGCAAAAGCACTTGGGTTGACTAACACCCATTTTCGTACGGTTCATGGATTGGATGCTGAGGGCCAATTCAGTACTGCTCGTGATATGGCGGTATTGAGTCAGGCCATGATCCGTGATGTTCCTGATGAGTATGCTCTGCATAAAGAGAAAACATTCACCTTTAATAAAATCCAACAGCCTAACCGTAACCGATTGTTGTGGAATAAGAATATGAATGTCGATGGTGTGAAAACAGGATATACCAGCGGTGCCGGTTATAACTTAGTTGCTTCAGCGACAGAGGGACCCATGCGGCTGATTTCTGTTGTGCTAGGAGCACCAAGTGATCGGATTCGTTTCGTTGAAAGTGAAAAATTACTTGCATGGGGACTCCGTTTTTATGAAACAGTGACGCCCATTAAAGCTAGCGAGCCGTTTGTTTCGCAAAAGGTTTGGTATGGCGGGCGCTCAGATGTTGCTCTTGGCGTGGAAAAAGATGCTGCGATCACCATTCCTCGTGGGCAGTTAAAAAATCTGAAAGCCAGTTACACATTAAATCAAACTCCATTAACAGCGCCTTTGACGAAAAATCAGGTTGTTGGTGTGATTAATTTCCAATTAGGGGATAAGGTAATTGAACAACGCCCTTTGGTGGTTAAAGAGGCGGTAGAGGAAGGTAGCTTTTTTAGCCGTATTTGGGATTTGATTGTGATGAAAGTGAGTGGTTGGTTTAAGGCGATTTTTGGTTGATTTGACATCAATATAAGGTTTATGTGGTAGGTTGGGTGGCGTTATATTTTTTTGATTTAGGGCGCGGCATTTTGCCGCGCACGCTTTATACCCGTTATCCTTCAAGTTGCCTCTTTGTTGGCTGCACTCACTCACCCCGGTCACATCGTTATCTATGCTCCCGGGGATTCGCTCCCTTGCCGTCGCGATGCATCTTGAAATCCATTGGGTATATACCTATTTTTTTTCATCTAAAGAGCAACATTTGCTATTTTTTACAACAGATCCGTTGTACCGGCCTTTGAATAACAAGACACCATCAGGTTTATCTTGCCAGTAAGCCCATAATTCGACCTCAGTTTTAACATGATGGCCGATATTTTCGTAACGAATATGCGTCGGTGATAAACCTCGATAGTTGCGGGTTGATGTTCCTTCATATCGGAGTTCATAGCTAGTAGCGAATCCTGTTAAATCGCCATTTCTGAATAGAATACAGGTTGCTACGTCATGAAACTCTACCCATCCGTTAAGTGGTTTATTTTCACCTTCAGTTTCTATTTCAAAAACAATGACATTTTTGCCAGTTTCAGTTTTGCCAAATACCATTAGTTTTCCATCTTCGATGGAGCGTAATAAGGATATTGAATTCTTTTCTGGATCTATAATTAAACCACCATATTCAACCCCATTGACATTGGCTGTGTAATTGGGAAAACGACTAACATTGCCTCCGCCGAAAATAACAAGAGGTTCCTGAGGATTTGAAACATCAAGTTCACCGGCAAAAGGTCGGACGGCATCACCGTCAGAAAAAATTTTTTCACTTTCCCCAGTGCCGATAGCGCCATATATTTCTATTTTACTGTTCCAGGCAACTTCATCTTTTGCTATGGGAACAATAATGAGGTTCTCAGAAACTAAGATTGGTGGGGATTGGTAAGTAATCCCCTCAAAGATAACATCGTAAACATCAAAAAATTCAACACTGCCCTCAACAAATTTGACCGCCCTATGCCATGCTCCATCGTAGAAATGATCTGTTGCATAACCTGAGGATGGCTTTTTAATACGTTGGCTTTCTTCTGACATTTTATCACCTATTATGAAGAGAAGTGAGTGAGAGAAATAGATATTCAAGTATTAAAAATAGTAGTAAGCGTTATTGATATTTGTCAAGAAAATGGGCTTTAATTGGGTTTTTTATTATTTTACAGGTAATATTAGATAGGAGGATAATTTTTGATAAATTAAAATAGTAACGTTCAAAAATATATTTAATACAATTGTTTTAATACGTTGTTATTGAGGTGTTAAATGTATGATCAATAAATTTATTGTGGTTAATTTTAGGGCTATTATTGTCTTTTTATTATTTTTGTAGGTTTTTATTTTCTATTTGAAATAATGTTTAAAGTCATTAAATATAGATTGATGACATTAAAATAGCATTATTGAAATAAGGTGTTATTTATTAATTACCGTGAATTTAAAACGGTGTTGCGAGAACAGGCAGAACCCTGTGGTTAAGGTTCTACCTAGAGAGGGGAGTATATGGTAGAAAATGTTTTTAGCTTTTACTCAACATTAGCTTTATTCTACCAGATAAATGCTATACCCAATTTATATTTTAACAATAAGGAATTAGGTGGAGCTATTTAACAATTTATGACTTTATCTTAAGAAGCCAATAATGTTGCGTTGTAGATATAATTGTAACCACCAGGAGAAACCGCTGATGAAGAAGTTATATTTACACGTTTGTTACTACTGCAAGCGCTCAGAAGAAGATGATACAGTGCTGCACCTCTGTAGTCCTGAGCATTCCACCATAACAGATAGTTAAATTTGCCGTTAGGGAATTGCATAGTGACAGTCACTTGCAATTGGTTTTGATCAGGTGCAGCCTGAACTGAAGTTACTGTACCAACCGCAAAATAGTAATTAGGGTTTGGAGAAGTCTGTTCAGGTTTATTTTCTGTTACCACTTCATTAGAAGAAGGATTTGTATAGTTCATCGTGTTAACCTTTTAATTTAACGTAATTGAAAAATAGAATTCTTTACTAAAATGTACGGAGCAGTCATTTGTCCGCCGAAGAAATATAAGGTAATTGGTAATTGTAATCTATATTAAAAGTTTATCTATATTATATAATTATTGATGCTGTTAAAAAGTCGCCAATAATATATTTCCTCTAAATGGTTATAATAATCAAATGTATCACTCTAATCAAAAAATAATATTGATATTTATTTCCTGTTGTTGAAATTGAGAAATTAACAATCTGTTCCAGTAAGTATTATTTATGCAGGATATTCTTATTAATAGAGTATGGGTACGGAATGGGCGGCAGGAATTGAAGCGTACTAGCAGTATGTGGTGAATGATTTAAATTTTAATTTTCTAGTTGATATTTAAATAAAACATTATGAAATTATTCTTATCCTATAGTATCTTGCATGGAGATATATGACTGCAATCTCTGAAATTAATTTATTTAAATCTATTTTAGATTTAATAATACCTGGGTGTATGATATTTAATTAATAATTACAATATGGAAATATTATTGATGTAATTACATATGTTGTTAAGTATTCACTGTGTGCAATAAAGAGGCGTTGTTCTACCCTGTTTTTAAAGATTGAGCGGATGGTATGTGCTATTATTAAAAATAATTCCTAAAAGAAATTTTTTGAGTGAAATTGAATTTTGATAATAATTTATTGATATTTTTATGTGAAATAGATAACCTGGTTAATTGATTTTAATTTATTGAAAGTTTGTTTTATATTATTTTTATGATTTTCTGTTTTTTTTATTAAATGTAGTTATGGCAGGCAGAGCGTTAATATTACGCTCTGCCTTAGATAGGGTAGAATGTGCCGTTATACCCGTTATCCTTCAAGTTGCCTCTTTGTTGGCTGCACTCGCTCACCCCGGTCACATAGTTATCTATGCTCCCGGGGATTCACTCCCTTGCCGCCGCGATGCATCTTGAAATCCATAGGGTATATAAAAGTCAGCTTCATTATACCAGAGAAATGTTGTGCCAAATTCCTATCACAACAGTACTGTATTTTGCGATCAATGAGATCGCTTTAATCAGATTGAGTCTCTATTAGGAGTCTATTATTTGGCTCAAGCATTTCAACAATCAATTATTTTACATAGAGATTTCTACGCAATTAATGTAATCGCAGCCGAGAGGACCTACTTTTCCTACGGTGCTAATTTTCACATCTTTCTTAGCGCAAAGCGCTTCCATCAGAACTTTATAAATCGCCATGCCTCTATTGTCTAGCAGATTCCATTTCAAAAGCATTTCTTCACATACGCCATCATGCATTAATACAGTCACCATAACTTGCATAACTTTGTCTGGCATAACTTTCATTGCAATGATTTTACAGCTACGTAGCATTACGTCATCTACTATATCTTTATCTTTAATTAAAGAAGGATGCATGTCATTAATCATAATGTAAACTCCAAAATATAATGTAATTAATTGATAAATAAGCCTATATTATCTCAGAATAAATAACGGAAAATCGTCCGTTTGAGAAATATAAGGTGGTTGGTACTTCTACTATAAAAGCAATCTACATAAGAAATTTTTTTTGCGCTAAAAATATAGGACAGTTAACGTTTTTAATTGGCATATAACATTTTCTCTAACACATATAACTATAGGTGCCATTTATAAGTTGTCAAATAAATTTGAAAAAAATATGTAATTAATTGATAAGTAGAGTCATATTGCCAAAAAATAGAAAATAAATTGTTAATGTGATAAATATAAAATAACCGGAATTTTTTGTATTTCATATAATTATATTAAATTAAAATGTTATTTGTAATTTATTTATTTTGAATGATTAGTTTGATAATTAAAAATTTAAATTATATTTTTAATTATTGTAAATAAATATGGTTAATTTATTTATTTGAAATTTATATAAATATTAATGCAAATGAGATGTTGTATGTGTTTTTTATAAAAAAAACTTTTATTTATGAAGTATTGGTCTATTCTTTAAAAAACTCAATAATAAATAAAATAGCCATATAAATAACTATTTCAATATTAAGGATAAATTGTATTGGAGTAATTTTATATTTGTTAATAAAAGAATGTTATTAGAAATAAAATAATTAGAATTCACTATTCTATGATGAAAAGGTGGTTATATGTCATATCTTGATCCGTTAGCGCTTTCTATCCGTTTTGGAAATCGTAATAATTTAGGTGATGACAAACGGTGGGCGGATAAACCTAATCCTCTCCATAAGCTTAATCAGGAGCAATTTACTTACATTTATGAGGATAGTCTGCACTTTCTTTATGGTCGATATAGATTCAATCCAAGTAATGGACGAGATAACATTTTGACAGATATGCAGGTGTCGAAAATCAAGACCGGGAGATATATTGATCAATATGGTCATGATGAACAGTATGAGGTTCTTGGTCTCCTTGGTGGTATGGGGACATTTCCTTTACATTCAATATTCGGTACGTTTAGAACAGAAGAAGTAGATCTGATTAGTTACTATTTTTATATTGCATATGTATTGACGGGTAACTATTCAATTCATAATCGTTATTTTTACCAAGGTTATCCAATGGGGCCTAATAACGATGAGGGGTTAGATTATCTTCTTATGTGGAACGCCGTTGATATCATTCCATCACCGTATAAGCCGGGTTTGCCGCGATATTTCCCGTTGATTAACGGTTATATTCTCTTTCCTTCAGCAACTGAGGCGGTAGTTATCTCTAATATTTCTACCGATGCCAGGTTTATCCGTCTTGAAGAGGCTGGCAATAGGTTTCCTTTTACTGGAGAGATTGTGACCAAGACGCCTTATATCCTGACAGATAAGTTGCGGCAACAATGGGACGAAGAAGAACAGCAAGGGGTACCAATAGACGAACGTGGATATTTTAACGAAGACGATTTGTGGCAATATGATGAACAGCAGGGGAATTGGGTGAAGTGGGTAGTGTAGTTTAAATTTTTCCGCTAGCTAGCTCATGTCGTTATTCGGTTGCTGCCCGCTTGAAGAGAACAGCAACCAAATGTTTATTATGCAAACAGTGAGTAGAGGACAGCAGAGATAGCAACTAATCCCATAAAGACGACAAACAGATTACTCAGCTTGCCGCTATATTTGCGCATTGCAGGAACTTTGCTGATTGCATACATTGGCATAATGAACAACAACATTGCGATAATAGGACCACCTAATCTTTCGATCATTTCCAAAATACTTGGGTTCAGAGTAGCGACAATCCAAGTCGTTACTAACATGAAAATGGTAGTGATACGATTCAGCTTTTTAGGCTCAATAGTTTTACCTTGGTCACGCAATGTCTTAACCACAATACCATTAAAACCTTCACGTGCACCCAGATAATGGCCAAGGAAAGATTTGGTAATTGCTATGAATGCAATAAACGGAGCGATGTAGGCAACCACTGGTGTATTAAAGTGGTTAGCCAGGTAAGACAGAATAGAAATATTTTGTGCTTTGGCTTCTGCCAGATTTTCTGGAGACAGGCTTAATACGCAGCTGAATACGAAGAACATCACGGTTACAACCATCATGATATGGGCGTAAGCTAGAATGCGGGAGCATTTTTTCTCAGCATGCTCACCATATTCTCCACGTTTTGCCACCGCAAATGCCGAGATAATTGGCGAGTGGTTGAAGGAGAACACCATTACTGGGATCGCTAGCCATAGAGTAATGAGCAGCCCATGACTTGCACTCGATGCAGAAACGCTGATGTTTTCGAAGATTGCGGTATTCCAGTTAGGGATCAGATAAAACGCCAGTAGCATCAAAACGGCAACAAATGGGAATACCAGCACGCTCATTGCCTTAACAATAGCCTGTTCACCAAAACGGATGATGGTCATTACACCAGTAATTAGGATCAGAGCCAGCAGAGCACGAGGAGGTGATGGCAGGTGTAATTGGTGAACAATAAAGCTGTCTACGGTGTTGGTAATAGCAACGCTGTAAACTAAGAGAATCGGGTAGATAGCGAAGAAGTAGAGCAGAGTAATAAGTTTACCTGCCAGGTTGCCAAAGTGTTCTTCTACGACTTCGGTAATATCTTCGCCAGGGTTTTTACCTGATAGAACGAAACGACACATCCCGCGGTGGGCGAAGAAAGTCATTGGGAAAGCCAGTAGCGCCATTACCAAAAGAGGTAGTAGGCCACCAATACCAGCATTGATGGGTAAGAATAATACACCGGCACCAATCGCAGTACCGTATAAGCCAAGCATCCATACTGTATCTGATTTACGCCAGGTTTTATAATCGCTTGGGCTGGTCGCCTGCGATGCGATCGTACCTGTTTGAGTCATATCCATAGTTATCTCCGAGAATAACGCGGTAAATTAAAAAATGAAATTACAATGCCGCAAGTATGCAATAAATGCAAATACATGTGGCCTAACTCTTTCTTTATAAAAAATAAATTTTCTAAATATCTCTGGTGGTTATTTAAACGTTTTTATTACCACATTAACATCTTGGTCGAAAATTGGACTTTAAATTAACAAGCCAAAATTTTCGCTTTACTTTCTTTTTTGAAAGAAAGTCTGGAAATTTTAAGACCAGACTTTTGATAGCGGCAAGATAGCGATTTTTAGTGAATAGTACCGTGATCATAGTCTCAAATGCGGAATACATCCCGAAAAGTCATCATGTTACGAGATTTAGTGTAATTGTTGTCTAAATATTGCGTATTTCAATGAGGTCAAATTATAACCTCAATTTGCCCATTATTCAACTCTTATTATTTTCTTATGTTTTTGTTATTTCCTGTCTATTTATTTACATATTAATGAATGAAAATGGCAAATAGAGTAAATGGTTAATAAATTGATAAATATCAATTTTTTACCAGATTTTAAAATAGATATCTCTTATGTAATACTTGTATCTTTGTGAAAGATATAGATAAAACCAGAATAATAGATTAATAGCATCAATAATATGAATGAAAGATGTGCTAGCCATTCTTTGATCAAATTTTAATAATCTCTTTCGTTATATATCTATTTACATAGTGATTTATATAGATTTATTGATTTATATGAAAATCGTTGAGTTGAATTTAAGCGCAAATAAATGCTAGATAGGGTACAGGATATTACCCTGCTGGTTAACTCATATCCATTTTGGCATGTAAAATTAGTCAATAATTTCTAATAAAAAGACTTTGGTTGAGATAGCGTTCGTTTATCTCAAGTCACTAAGTTGCATTTATGTTGCTAACTTTTTATCCAGCCTTTACGGATAGGAAAAGCGCAGCAATGTTGGTACAGACTGTTCAATCTTTTTTGTAAACGTTCACCAAACAGGCTCCATATTATTTGCGCAAAAGTGCATCCCATTAGGCTGACGATAAATGCTCCGACCATATCCATCGGCCAGTGAACGCCTAAATAGACTCTGGCCCATGCAATTGCCAGTGCAATTGCCATCATACATAAGCCCGGCCAAATCCTGTGCCAGAATAAAAAGGATAAAGCGAAAGTGAAGACGGTTGTTCCATGATGACTTGGGAATGAGGTTGTTGGCGCGTGAGGAAGAAAGTTATAACCGAAGCCTTCTGCAAAAGGGCGGTCGTGAGGGCAGAGTAAACCGATACAGTATGAGGTTAGCATAGCAAAACAGAAGGCAATGGTGGTTTTACTGACGATAACCCGATGATAAGGGCGAGTACGCTCTGAACCCCAGAACCAGAAACTAGCCAATATTAGAGGGAAAATAAGAACCAGGTATTTTGCAATGAACGTCGCCATTGCAATCATGGCTGGTGATGATTCAGGCGTAGCATTGAAAAAGGTAAACAGATCATGATTTATTTGTTCTAACAAATCGGGCCTCACATATAGTCACTTATGTACATCACGATAGTCGGACGCAAGAGAGTAAAGTTGGCTGACCTGAGAGTAAAGCGTAATTGTCTTAATTATTGGTGTTATTTATTTTTGGTTTATCTTTCCGTCAAGGAAACATCAGGCAGTCATCTGGACAAAAAATAAATAACACATTGATATATATTATAATAATCTTAAGATCAGCGTGTTGATAGTACCGGTGGTTGATAGGTTGATCATCTGTAGAATCGGTTATGTGTTTGTGAACGGTATACTCTTCAGACAATAAAAAAACCCGATAGTCTCGAACCAAAATGGATTGACTATCGGGTTCCTCAATATGGGGATATCAAAGAAAAGCAGTGGCATTAATTCAGACTGCGGTTTGGCAAAAAAGTTCTTCGTGATAAGAAAAAAAAACAGATTTTTTTCAATTTGATGAAAATAACATTTTTTGCACAAATCAACCGAGTCCACTGTGATTAATAATCAATCGCGGTTTTCACCGCAACGAAAGCAAAACGAGAAGTTCGATTGAAGTTCGATTATTGTAGCAATTGGTGTTCTTTTACGTACGCTTCGAAGTCAGTGCAGCCACCGATATGTTTCTCATCAACAAAAATTTGCGGGACAGTTTCTACCGGTTTACCAACTGTTTTTTCCAGATCAGCTTTAGTGATACCTTCTGCGTGAATATCAACATAACGGAAGTCAAAGTCATCACGCTGCTCTTTCAGTCGTTCCGCCAGCTCTTTCGCGCGGACACAGTACGGGCAGCCAGGACGACCGAAAATCACAGTAAACATATAAATTCCTCTTGGTTATATTAAAATAATGCGGTGTGATGTGTTACTCATGCTTATTTGATGGCTACTATGCCTGTACTGATCGGTAAAAAAAAGCAGAAATTACCTTTTGTTTTAATTCATCATACCAATTTTGGTAACAGTGTTTCCGGTAGTATAATGTCGCATCAGGTTGTTAAGAGAGGATACGATGAAAAGTCATCAAGGCAGTATGAGTTCATTGGCAGATATGCCAAAACAGGTTATCCTGCTAGAAATTGTCGGCATTTTAGGCTTGCTCCTGGCATATTTGACTATTAATGATATTGTCATCTTAACAGATTTACTAATGACGCCAGAAGCACATGTTGTTATGATTTTCATCGGCATAGGTTGTTTGGTTCCTGCTGCGGTTAATATCATTTGGCGTGCAGTGTATGGCCTCTCTTTTCTGGGAGTTGATCATAAAAAAGAGAGCAAAAATAAGGTAGAAGGTAGTGATAACGGTAAGTAAAAATAATTTATCAGTTATTGGTGATAGCGCGATAAAGAATTATTTCGTAAGCTATAGCGCTTTTTCATTTTCCGTTGTATGGGGTTGTTAGATGAGTTCACTTGTCATTCCTGACTTATCAGTATTGCGTGAGTGGTTGGATCAGCTCAAAATTTCCTACTTTGAGTGCGATTCATGCCAGGCGCTGCATCTCCCTCATATGCAGAATATTGATGGTTTATTTGATGCTAAAATCGATCTGTTGGACAATGTAATCTTGTTTTCTGCGTTGGCTGAAGTTAAACCAACCGCCATTATTCCTTTGATGGCTAATCTAAGCCAGATTAATGCCAGTTCGCTGACAATCAAGGCTTTTCTTGATATTCAGGATGAAAACTTACCGAAATTGGTGGTGTGTCAATCTTTCCTTGTTTCAGCCGGGCTGACTTTTTCCCAGTTTTCTCATTTCTTGCAACAAAGCGAAGAGCAGATTGCGGGTGTGATTTTTGAAATTCACAGTAATAACTTGTTGTATATTAATCGTGATATCGAAATCGAGGGTGACATTGAAGAGGAAGAGGAGTCACAAGCTCCTGTTAAGGCACCGACTTTTACTTTGCACTAATATTTTCAACACGGTCATCCAACAATGCAATGTGCGCATTATTCTGCGGGGCACTGTCACTCTTGTCAGTGGCTCGAAAAACCCTATTCTCAGCAGTTAGAAGATAAGCAGCAGAATTTAAAGCAGTTATTACCTCAAGCTATTGTGAAGCAATGGTTACCTCCGATTGCCAGCCAACAAGATGCCTTTCGTAATAAAGCTAAAATGGTCGTCAGTGGCAGTGTAGAACGCCCATTGCTAGGCATGTTGCATCGTGATGGCACGGCGGTTGATCTGTGTCATTGTCCCCTCTATCCAGCGCATTTTCAGCCTGTATTCGATGTTGTTAAATCGTTCATTGCGTGTGCCGGGTTGACACCGTATAACGTTGCTCGTAAACGAGGTGAACTGAAATATTTGTTGCTGACAGAAAGCCGTCATAGCGGTGAAATGATGTTACGTTTTGTACTGCGTTCTGAAACAAAAATTGCTCAACTGGAGCGTGCTTTACCCCGGTTGCATGAGCAATTGCCACAGCTTACGGTGATCTCTGCCAATATTCAGCCAATCCATATGGCGATTTTGGAGGGGGAAAAAGAGATTCTGTTTACTGAACAAAAGGCGTTTAAAGAGCAGTTCAATGGCATTCCCCTTTACATTCGTCCACATAGCTTTTTCCAGACTAACCCGAAAATGGCTTCTGAATTGTATGCAACAGCAGGGCGTTGGGTTCGTGAACTGAAAATCAGTAGCATGTGGGATCTATTCTGCGGTGTTGGGGGCTTTGGTCTGCATTGCGCAGATAAAAATACCTGTTTAACCGGCATTGAAATCAGCTCAGAAGCCATTGATTGTGCTCGCGATTCGGCGAAAACACTGGGTTTGGAAAACATCGAGTTTCAAGCTTTGGATTCAACTCATTTTGCTGTAGCAAAAGATCAAATTCCGCAATTGGTTTTGGTCAATCCGCCTCGTCGGGGAATTGGTAAGGT
The DNA here is from genome assembly GCF_003343245.1 of Photorhabdus laumondii subsp. laumondii. Classification (NCBI taxonomy): domain Bacteria; kingdom Pseudomonadati; phylum Pseudomonadota; class Gammaproteobacteria; order Enterobacterales; family Morganellaceae; genus Photorhabdus; species Photorhabdus laumondii. The sequence continues at coordinate 1,891,593 of NZ_CP024901.1, forward strand.
GTTGTGCGATTATCTCAGTAAAATGGTGCCGGATTATATTCTTTATTCAAGCTGTAATGCTCAGACAATGGCAAAAGACATTGCTGCACTCGCTAACTATCGTGTAGAAAAGACACAGTTGTTTGATATGTTTCCTCATACCGAACATTATGAAGTTTTAACGTTATTGGTATTAAATCATAACTGAATAACGGAAGGATGTGTGGGGATGGGGCTCCAAAAGAGAGCGCCCTATCCCGTTTAGTTATGGCGCTCAAAAGCAAGTGCACGGCGTTCAATTATCCGCATCAGCAAAGTCAGGATACCGTTAACACATAGATAAATCACCCCTGCGGCTATAAAAGCCATCACATCATAATTGCGGCCAAATAGAAGCTGACTGTATCCCATTACTTCCAGCAAAGTAATCGTACTTGCGAGAGAAGTACTCTTGAAAATCAATACAACTTCGTTGGAATAGGAAGATAACGCCCGTTTAAAAGCATAGGGTAGCAAGATCTGCATAGATTGTGCTTTAGACATGCCTAATGCCTGACAAGATTGCCATTGACCCGCAGGAATAGCTTTTACTGCGCCATAGAATAGCAGAGTCGAGTATGCCGCACTGTTAAGCGCCAGCGTTACCATTGCGCACAGCCAAGGCTCAGACAGTAATTGCCAAAGCCACGGGTACGCTTTTATGGCTGGAAACTGCCCAGGCCCGTAATAAATGAGAAAGAATTGCACGAGCAAAGGTGTACCGGTAAACAGGGTAATGTAGGCTTTTACCAGTTGTGTCAGTACCGGCAATTTCATGGTCAGAACCATAGTGAACAGAACAGACATCATGAAAGCAGCAAGGAGCGCTGTGACGGTCAGGCTTAGACTGGTTTGCAGACCGGGTAAAATTTGTTGAATATACTCAAGCATCAGGGAGCACTCCGATCAAAGCGAGTGGTATGCATCTCAATTTTCTTTAGAATAAACTGACTGATCAGAGTGATAGCCAGATAGATAAGCGCCACAATCATATACCAGGTAAAGGGTTCCTGAGTGCGTGTGGCAATGCTTTTGGTTTGCTGCATGAGATCATTCACACTGATAAGCGATACCAGTGCGGTATCTTTCAACAAAACTAACCATTGGTTACCGAGCCCTGGTAGAGCATGTCGCCACATTTGAGGCATGATCAGGCGGAAAAATATTTCAGCGCGACCAAGACCTAATGCTTGACCGGCTTCCCATTGGCCAATCGGAATGGCTTTTATCGCACCACGGAGTGTCTGGGATGCATAGGCAGAGTAGAGTAGGGAAAGTGCAATGACACCACAAAGGAATGGGCTGACATAAAAGTCTTGGATATCTATCTGAATTCTGGAGTGCCAGAAGATAAGATTAATGTCAAAGCCATCAGCCAGTGTCATGAGAAGTTGTGATGCACCGAAGTAAACGAACAGCACGACCAAAATTTCTGGCAATCCTCTGAACAGAGTGACCCAACAGGTGCCAAGTATGGCGAAGGGTTTCCAACGGGCTGATTCCCAGGCAGCAAATAGCATCGCTAAAATCAGACCAAGCACTAATGCAGACACGGCAAGGCCGACGGTGATGCCGGCGGCGCTTGTTAGAGATTGGAATTCATTCATGGAGATTCGGCTACTTATTTAAACCATTTTTCATAGATGATGTCATAAGTGCCATCTCGTTTGATGTCAGCGAGTGCTTTATTCAGCTTATCTTGTAGATCTTTGTTACCTTTACGCACTGCAATACCTAAGCCGATGCCAAAGTAATTTTTGTCAGTGACTTTGTTACCTACGGTACTTAAGTTTTCATTCTTTTTCAGCCACTCGTTAACAACGGCAGTGTCACCGAAAACGGCATCCAGACGGCCATTTTTCAGATCCAGAATTGCATTTTGATAGCTGTCATAAGGAACGGTTTTAATCTCTTTTCGTTGTTCCATCAGATACTTCTGGTGAGTTGTACCATTCTGGATACCCACAAGTTTGCCTTTCAGCTCTGCGGTGCTGGAGACTTTGCCTTTAACGGAGATAAAAACCGCGGAGTTATCGTAATAAGTGTTAGTAAAATCAACCTGCTTTTGGCGTTCAGGGGTGATATCAATCCCTGCGGCTAAAGCGTCGAAGCGACGGAATTTCAGACTGGGGATTAAGCTGTCAAAGGATTGGTTAGTGAAGGTACATGTTGCATTAATTTTCTCACAGATGGCATTGGCCAAATCGACATCAAAACCCTGAATTTTATTATTTGCATCGATGAACTCAAACGGAGGGTAAGTGGCTTCTGTGGCAAAACGAATGATCTCTTTTTCCGTGGCGGTTGCAGATAAAGCTACGGTGCCTAAGAGGGCTGCAAAAAGTAGTTTTTTCATCGCTATATCCTATTAATAGTTAGTGTGATAGATAATTAGCAAAGGCTTTGGTTTGTGGTTGCGTAAAATGGCTGATGTCACCTTGTTCTATAATGTGGCCGTTTTCCATATATACGACACGGCTTGCGGCCTTACGGGCGATTTCCACTTCATGGGTAACGATAATCTGTGTAATACCCGTAGCGGATAATTCATGGATGATATTGACAACCTGTGCTGTAATTTCTGGGTCCAGCGCTGCTGTTGGTTCATCAAATAATAAAACTTGTGGTTCCATCATTAATGCTCGTGCAATAGCAACCCGTTGCTGTTGCCCTCCAGATAAATGTTGTGGGAAGCGGCCAGCAAAATCATCTAAGCGCAAACGGGAAAGGAGCTTATCCGCTTTTTTCTGCGCTTGTTGCTTGGATAAACCCAGTACGCGACAAGGCGCTTCGATCAGGTTATCCATAACAGTAAGGTGTGGCCACAAGTGATATTGCTGAAAAACCATACCTACGTTCTGGCGTAGAGAACGAATCTCCTTTGTTCCCGGTGTTTGTTCGAAATCGAATTGATGATTAGCAATATGCAACTGGCCGGAGCGAGGTATTTCTAGCAGGTTTAGTACTCGTAACAATGTACTTTTACCTGCACCACTTGGCCCGAGCAAAACCATCGTTTCCCCTGAAGAACATTCAAGATTAATATCAAACAGTGCCTGATGGACACCGTAATAGCAATCGATGCTTTTTAATTGAATACTCATGCTTTAATTCTGAATAGTCAGTGATTTAGTCCGATGCTAAACCCGTTAGTATAATTATGCAATATCTTATGCACAGAATATTATTAATTGATATTTCAATTACATGTCTGATTAACGCGCTCTATTCTCTCCTTAGTGCAATTTGTCAATAAAAGCTTATTTATTCTATTGTCATACTGCGAAAAGATGAATAGGTCACAAATGGTCAGCATTAGGATAAGTAACTACTGTTGACGACTTATGACCATGAAGCGCCCGAACTGTTATTTATGACATCAAGTATTATTGTGGCTCAAATTCTGGTTAAGTAAAGAATGCGATCAGTAAAGGTGCGAGCAAACTCAGGATGAAACCGTGAACTATCGCTGCTGGAACAATACTGACGCCACCGCACCGTTGTAATATTGGCAAGGTGAAATCCATCGAAGTGGCACCACTTAATCCTAGAGCGCTTGAGCGATATCGATTGATTAGAACCGGAATTAGCATAATTGCCGCCAGTTCGCGAGCCAGGTCATTAAAGAATGCAGCACTGCCGATGACTGGTCCGTAAGCATCAGAAAGTAAGATGCCAGAAAGGGAATACCAACCGTAACCGGAAGCCAATGCTAAACCTGTTTTCACTGGCAGCCCAAGAATAAGTGCGGCAATTGCACCTCCGGTAAGCGCACTGACAGCAATGACAATTGCAATAATGGTACCGCGGCGGTTTAGCAATATCTGTTTCAGGCTCATACCATTGTTACGTAATTGAATACCGACGAGTAACAATAAAACGATTAAAGCAATTTCACTGGCATGATTGGAGAAGTGCAACCATGACCAGCCAGTGAGCCCAAATAGGAAACCTAAAATCAGTACACCACATAATTTCAGTGATTCAAAAATCATATGTAAACGGGAAGGGGGTTTGTCCTGTTTATGCGGACTAACAACCCAAGGATCATGTTTTTCAAGCAGGAATAACGCTAGCATATTAGCTGTAAAAATACATAAAAAAAATGTTATCGCATATTGAAAGATAGAGAAGAGGTTACGGCCTAAATCGTCCAACAAAGCCAGGCTAATTCCCATTAAAAACAGGATGATATAGACCATTGCGTTAAGAAGGTGATGAACAGCACTTAACAGTGTCTTATTATTTAAATGGGTAAGATAGCCTAGCGTTAACGGCAAAAGAATGATCAGTAGCCCAGAGTACATAATTAACATCCTTTAAAACGATTAACGTCTTTTTATCCAAATTTAGTATAAAAATCGATTGTAAAGAGTATAAAAATAAAAGATAACAATTTTTTTACATTAAGAGAATAGCCAGGATAGAGTGAAATATGTTGTTGCTCAAAGAATTTTTTTATTCTTAAGATGAGTATGTTATTAATGAATTGCAACGGGTATAAAACGTAAAAAGAACGGCATCTATCTGGAATGGAATGAGTGGAAATCCTCGGTTTTCAAAGTATTGCAAGAAAATCAGTTTTTACCGTTTCTCTGAATCTAATGCTTAATATGGTGATATTTAAATGAATTTTATTCGTTCGAAACGTCGATGGATTGTGTTGTTAACTATTGTGACAGTTATCACATTGGTTCTGGGTCATTTTCTGCGTGGGCCAGAAACAATTAAATATCAGACAGTCCCTGTCATTAAAGGTGATTTGGAAAAAAATGTATTGGCAACGGGGAAACTGGATGCGGTCAGGAAAGTGGATGTTGGTGCACAGGTGAGTGGTCAGTTGCAGAATTTGCATGTTGAAGTGGGCGATAAGGTGGTAGAGGGCCAGCTACTGGCTTTGATTGATCCTAAGCCTGCACAAAACCAAGTAAAAGAAGTTGAAGCTACGATCAAAGAACTCAACGCTGATCTGATAGAAGCCAAGGCACAATTGAAATTAGCACAGCTTACATTAAAGCGTCAGAACAATCTGGCAAAAGTGCAGGCGGTCTCTCTCCAGGAATTGGATCAGGTTAAAACAGACGTTGAAGTGAAAAGAGCGAAGATAGAGAATTTGCTGGCACAAATCAGTAAAAATCAAGCAAGCCTTGATACTGCTCAGACTAATTTGCAATACACCCGGATTACCGCACCAATGGATGGCATTGTTGTCAATATTAAAACGCTTCAGGGGCAAACAGTCATTGCGGCACAGGAAGCCCCGACCATTCTGACATTAGCTGATCTTGGCACGATGTTGGTAAAAGCGGAAGTTTCGGAGGCGGATGTTATTTACCTGAAACCGGGTCAGAAGGCCTCTTTTACCGTATTAGGCGCACCGGATAAAAATTTTCCTGGTGTGTTGAAGGATATTTTGCCGACGCCAGAAAAGATTAATGATGCGATTTTCTTCTATGCGCGCTTTGAGGTGGCTAATCCCCAGCAACTTTTGCGTTTGCAAATGACTGCGCAGGTGAAAATTCAACTCGATTCCTATCGTGACACATTAATGATCCCGCTTTCTGCTTTGGGTAAACAGATTACACCGACTCGCTATGAGGTGGATATCCTGAATGGGGGTAAAGAAGAGAAACGGGAAGTGACTGTTGGTGTACGCAATGATGTAAATATACAAATTCTGTCTGGTCTGAAAGAGCATGAGCAGGTGATTACCGGTCATAGTGAAGCAGGGGATGAGTAATGAATGCGTTACTTGAGCTGAAAGGTATAGAGCGCAGCTATCCCGCTGGGGAGCAACAGATAAAAGTACTGGATGATGTCACCTTGTCTATTTACGCGGGAGAGATGGTCGCGATTATTGGTGCGTCAGGCTCGGGTAAATCGACACTGATGAATATTCTTGGTTGTCTTGATCAACCCAGTAACGGTGAATACCGGGTCGCGGGACAGAATGTTGCTGAACTGAATAATGATGAATTAGCAGCGCTGAGACGGGAACATTTTGGCTTTATTTTTCAGCGTTATCATTTGCTGACTCATTTAACCGCGGAACAGAATGTGGAAATTCCCGCTATTTACGCGGGAGCCGCTAAAGCAGCACGTCGCCAGAGAGCAATAGAGTTGCTTGGTCGTTTAGGGCTTGAAGATCGAATCTACTATCAGCCAGGGCAACTTTCTGGTGGACAGCAGCAGAGAGTCAGTATCGCCAGGGCATTGATGAATGGTGGTCAGGTCATTTTGGCTGATGAACCAACTGGGGCGTTGGATAGCCACTCCGGCGAAGAGGTGATGGCTATTCTCAAACAACTGTGTGAACAGGGGCATACCGTCATTATTGTCACTCATGATCCGAAAATTGCGGCGCAGGCACAACGAATTATTGAGATCAAGGATGGTCACATTATGAGTGACTCTGGTACGCAAGTGAGTAGAAAAATCACTCAAACTCCGTCGTTAACATCAAAAATATCGTCGATACGCCAGATCTTTGGGCGGTTTAATGAAGCTTTATTCATGGCATGGCGGGCAATGGTTGTCAACAAGATGCGTACCTTACTGACCATGTTGGGGATTATTATTGGTATTGCTTCTGTTGTGACTATTTTGGTTATCGGAGATGCGGCTAGGGCATCGGTGTTATCCGATATTAAAGAGATTGCCACGAACACCATTGATATTTATCCGGGAGAAGATTTCGGCATTGATGATCCGGTCAGTAAGCAGGCGTTGAAAATAGCGGATGCAGATGCGATTAAAGTGCAGCCCTATATTCTGGCTGTTTCTCCTGAAATTGAGGGTCAAATGCGTCTTCGCAAAGGGAACATTGATGTCTCTTCGAAAGTGACTGGTGTGGGTGATGAATATTTTCAGGTTTATGCTCTGCGTTTTGCCCAAGGGATAGGGTTCTCATTGGATATGATACGCCGTCAGGGGCAAGTTGTGGTTATTGATAAAAATACCCAGCGTAAGCTGTTTCCTCATCAGAAAAATGTGATTGGGGAGGTGATCCTGGTGGGTAATATGCCGGCCACGATTGTGGGGGTGATAGCTAACAGAGAATCTGCATTTGGTAATAGCAAATTACTGCATATCTGGTTGCCTTATAGCACAATGACCAGCCGTCTGATGAACCGAAGTTATCTGGACTCAATTACTGTTAGAGTAAAGGATGATTATAACTCTAAGGATGCAGAAAAGATGATTGTTCAGTTGCTGACTTTACGCCACGGCAAAAAGGATATTTTCACCGATAACGTGGACATGTTGGTAAAAGCTGCGGAAAAGACGGCCCATACTTTACAACTGTTTTTGACGATGGTGGCAGTAATTTCACTGATAGTTGGCGGTATTGGCGTCATGAATATTATGTTAGTTTCGGTGACTGAACGTACAAGAGAAATCGGTATCCGTATGGCGGTAGGGGCCAGAACCAGTGATGTGAGGCAACAGTTTTTGATAGAAGCTATCTTAGTTTGTCTGGTTGGCGGTGTTTTAGGCATTGGGTTGTCTTATACGATTGCATTTATTGCTCAACTGGCACTACCCGGTTGGCATTTTGTTTTCCAGCCCATTGCATTACTCAGTGCGTTCGCCTGTTCTACCGCAATTGGGGTGATATTTGGGTTTCTACCGGCCCGTAATGCTGCTCGTCTTGATCCAATCGAAGCGTTGGCAAGAGAATAAGCGGAAATAAGATGACGCCGCAGGTAATTGCCTGCGGCGTATGAAAATAATACTTGGTTATGACCCACAGGCCAGGCTATTTAGCCTTTGGGTTCGTTTTCAAGAGGAACAATAATACTGGCATGATTTCCCTTTGGTCCTAGGTGAACGCTGAAATTCACCTTTTGGCCCGCTTTCAGCGTCCGGTAACCGTCCATCTGAATGGTTGAGTAATGAGCGAATATATCTTCTCCGCCGCTTGCCGGGCAAATAAACCCAAAACCCTTAGCATTATTGAACCACTTAACAGTACCTGTCTCCATACTTCTACATCCCTCGTTTAATGATTTCGGTTGAGATGAGCCATTAATATAACAGTCGTAAACAATCACATGTAAACAGTGACATTATCTATGTTTGTTCACAAAACATACTGTAGTAAAAATCAAATTCTCGTCAAGCACAGAACAAATGTCTGGTTGTTTTGAATGACTAAAGTTTGATATAGATAACGATATGAGTTTCGTTCATGCACTTTTATGCTGAGTTTTCATAGGGGAATAGTCTGTGGTAAAAGGAGTTGCCCAGATAATGATAAGATAAGTGGCAACATAATTTATTTGCTGGCAGTGGCTGGTTTTAGAGATTAATCCGTTGGGAAAATAATGAACGAGTATCATAACAGTTTGAAAAGTAAGGAATCTGTTAAGGATGAGCGACAGCAAAAATTGCAGCCGCCGTCAATGTATCAGGTCATTCTTAACAATGATGATTACACTCCGATGGAGTTTGTAGTTGACGTATTACGAAAGTTCTTTTCTTATGATATTGAACGGGCAACGCAATTAATGTTGGATGTCCATTATCAAGGGAAGGCTGTTTGTGGGGTTTATACTGCTGAGGTGGCAGAAACTAAAGCAGCCCAGGTAAATATGTATGCCAAGGAGTATGGGCATCCATTACTTTGTACGCTGGAAAAAGTCTGACCAGGTATACTGATTTTTAGGGGGAGGTGCTTATGCTCAACCAAGAGCTTGAACTTAGTCTTAATATTGCCTTTGCTAAAGCACGGGATAACAGACACGAGTTTATGACCGTGGAGCACCTATTGCTGGCGTTGTTAAGCAATTCATCAGCGCGTGAAGCATTGGAAGCCTGCAAGGTCAATCTGGCTCAATTGCGTAAGGAGCTGGAGAATTTTATTTCACAAACGACACCGTTGTTACCTGAAAATGATGAGCGGGAGACTCAGCCAACGTTGAGCTTCCAACGTGTTCTTCAGCGCGCGGTATTTCATGTTCAATCCTCTGGGCGTTCAGAGGTTTCTGGTGCTAATGTGCTGGTGGCTATCTTTAGCGAACAGGAGTCTCAAGCGGCTTATTTGCTGCGTAAACATGATGTGAGTCGTCTGGACGTGGTTAATTTCATTTCTCACGGAACTCAAAAAGAGGACTCGGAATCGGATCATCAGGAGACGGGCACGCAATCAGCAGAAGAGCAGCTTACAGGAGAGGATCGGTTGGAAAATTTTACAACTAACCTTAATCAACTCGCTCAAAGAGGACAGATTGATCCATTGATTGGCCGCCAGGATGAGTTAGAAAGAACAATTCAGGTATTGTGTCGCCGCCGAAAAAATAACCCATTGTTGGTCGGAGAGTCGGGGGTTGGTAAGACAGCCATTGCAGAAGGGCTGGCGTGGCGGATTGTGCAAAAAGATGTACCGGAAGTGATGGCTGATTGTACGATTTATTCGCTGGATATTGGTTCATTGCTAGCGGGAACTAAATATCGTGGCGATTTTGAGAAGCGCTTCAAAGCATTGTTAAAAACCCTTGAGCAGGATAGAAAAAGTATTCTATTTATAGATGAAATCCATACCATTATCGGTGCGGGGGCTGCGTCAGGGGGGCAGGTCGATGCGGCTAATCTGATTAAGCCATTGTTATCCAGTGGACGTATCAGAGTGATTGGTTCTACGACCTATCATGAATTCAGTAATATTTTTGAAAAAGATCGGGCGTTAGCGCGTCGTTTTCAGAAGATTGATATTGTTGAGCCTTCACCCGAAGAGACGGTACAGATTATTAGAGGGTTGCGGCCAAAATATGAGGCGCACCATGATGTACGTTATACCACGAAAGCTATCCGTGCTGCGGTTGATTTATCGGTGAAATACATTACTGATCGCCACTTACCGGATAAGGCGATCGATGTGATTGATGAAGCTGGGGCGCGTACCCGTCTGGTGCCGATTAGTCGCCGTAAAAAAACGATTAATGTGTCGGATATTGAATTCGTCGTTGCCCGGATTGCCCGGATTCCTGAAAAAACCGTTTCTGCCAGTGATAAAGATGTTCTAAGAACATTGGATGAGCGGCTGAAAATGTTGGTATTCGGTCAAGATAGCGCGATTGCGGCATTGACCGAAGCCATTAAGATGAGTCGTGCAGGGTTGGGGCAGGATAATAAACCGGTGGGTTCTTTCCTACTTGCAGGTCCGACAGGCGTAGGGAAAACGGAAGTCACCGTACAGCTTGCTAAGGTGTTGAATATCAAATTATTGCGTTTTGATATGTCAGAATATATGGAGCGCCACACAGTAAGTCGTTTAATTGGTGCACCACCGGGATATGTTGGTTTTGATCAAGGAGGATTGCTTACGGATGCGGTGATTAAACATCCTCATTCCGTATTGCTGCTTGATGAGATTGAAAAAGCACATCCAGATGTATTTAACCTGTTATTGCAAGTCATGGATAACGGTACGCTGACTGATAACAACGGGCGCAAAGCGGATTTTCGTAACGTCATTTTAGTCATGACAACGAATGCGGGGGTACGTGAAACACAACGCAAATCCATTGGATTTAAGCAGCAGGATAACAGCTCCGATGCAATGGAAGAAATTAAGAAAGTGTTTACACCGGAATTCCGTAACCGTCTTGATGGTATCATCTGGTTTAATACGCTTTCTATTGAAGTCATTCAGCAGGTAGTTGATAAGTTCATTGTCGCCTTGCAAGCACAATTGGATGAAAAAGGCGTTTCGCTGGAGGTCAGTGCGGATGCTCGTCAATGGCTATGTGATAAAGGCTATGATAAAGCAATGGGTGCTCGCCCAATGGCGCGGGTCATTCAGGATAGCTTGAAAAAACCGTTGGCAAATGAACTCCTATTCGGCTCATTAGTTCACGGTGGCTCGGTGAGTATTGGCCTGGATAAGGCAAAACGCATACTGACCTACGATTTCAGCAATGCTTATAAGCAGAAACCGGAAGATGTAGTGCACTAATAGAAGAGCGACACCACAGGTGAATACAAAGTTGTAAGATACAAAGTTGTAAAATACAAAGTTGCTACCTGTGGTGTAATACCTAAAAACGGTAATGAATCAGCGGCTACGGAAGACGATACGGCCTTTGCTCAGGTCATATGGGGTCAGCTCAACTGTAACCTTGTCGCCTGTCAGGATGCGAATATAGTTTTTACGCATTTTACCTGAAATGTGAGCAGTGACTACGTGCCCGTTTTCTAATTCAACGCGGAACATAGTGTTTGGTAGTGTGTCTAGCACAGTACCTTGCATTTCAATATTGTCTTCTTTGGCCATCTAATCCTCTAAGTTTAATAACCATCGTTTTTAACGGGCAAGATAATGCCGAAAAACCCTCATTATGTAAAGGAATGTTGTATTTTAACCCGCTATTTTGCAAATAGTGCATAGTGATATTTATGTTATCAGCAACATGAATCGGTCAAATGTTGATTATAATTCCAGTACTTGTTGTAACCAGCAACCAGCTTTTAATGACCGATTTCTGAATTGATAAAGATACTGAATAAATTCTTCTCTGGGGATCTCTTTTGCTCCCAGTGAAGCTGTGTGATGGTTAAGCACTTGGCAGTCCAGTAATTCACCACCGTGTCGCAGAAAATGGTGATAGAAGGCAATGAACGCACATTTGGATGCATTCTCCATTCTGCTGAACATAGACTCACCGCAGAATAGTGTGCCAACGCTGACACCGTACAAACCACCAACAATCCGCTCATTGTGCCAGACTTCTACTGAATGTGCTTGTCCTGTCTGATATAATTTTTTATAGCCTTGTTGGATATCTTTGCCTATCCATGTTCCTTCCTGCCGTTGAGCGCAGAAATGGACCACCTGTTCAAAAGCATGATTCACCGTAATATGGTATGGGGTATTGCGCAGAAACCGGCGTAGGGTTCGGCCGATATGCAATTCACCCGGAATGATTACCGCACGTGGATCGGGGGACCACCAAAGTGGCATTTCACTGGGTAAAAACCAGGGAAAAATACCTTGATGGTAGGCTGCATTTAATCGCTTAGCGGATAAATCTCCCCCGACTGCCAGTAAGCCGTTAGGCTCCGTTAATGCTTCTTTCGGGTGAGGGAAATCATATGAATCAGCATTCAATTGAATTATTGGCATCATGTGCTACTGCCCCGGTTCAAGACGAATCTGATGTTGCCGCTGATAAAACTGATAATAACGACCCTGCTGAGCCAGTAATTCATTATGCTGCCCTTGTTCAATAATAGTGCCGCCATCCATGATGTAAATACAGTCCATATGGTCAAGCCCGTACAGGCGGTGGGTGACAATAATCAGTGACTTATGCTGACAATGCTGACGCAATAGAGATAGAATTTGCTGTTCAGTATCCGCATCGAGCCCTTCCGTAGGTTCATCCAGTAACATCAGTGGTGCCGAGTGCAGTAACGCTCTGGCAATTCCCAAGCGGCGCTGTTCACCGCCTGACAACTGACGACCGCCTTCGCCCATCCAGCAGTTTAGGCCCTCATTGGTTTCCAGTAGATTGCTTAAACCTACCTGTTTCAGCACAGTTTCTAGTTCATTATCGGTTGCATTTGGTTTTGCCAGTAATAAATTCTGTCGTAAAGTATGACTGAACACATGAACACGTTGTGAAACAACCGATATCATACTGCGCAGAGTTGATTCGTCATAAGCAGTAATAGCATGCTGATTCAGACAGATTGAGCCTGAATCAATATCCCAGGCCCGGGTCAGTAATTGTAGCAAGGTAGATTTACCACAACCGGTTTTGCCTAACAGTGCGATATGTTCCCCTGCTTTCAAACAGAGAGAAACATTTTTCAGGACGGCCATTGGCTGATCAGGATAAGTGAAACTGATATTTTTGATATCAATACTGGCTTGAGCTGAACTTTCCGGCCCTGATGTAGGAAACATGACTTCCGGTTCTTGTTGCATCAATTGAGAAACACGGGTTGCAGAGGTAATGACCTGTCCTAGATGTTGGAATGCAACAGTGACAGGGCCCAGGGTTTCAAATGCGGCAAGAGAGCAGAAGACAAACAGTGCAATTAGTGCCCCCGGCTGGCTGTTTCCCCCCACGCCGTTAGCTGCCAGCCATAATATCAATGTGACAGTCATACCGGTGGCAAAAATCATGATTGCCTGTGACAAGCCGGTTAGGTTCGCTTGCTGTTGCTGGCATCTTAACCAACGTGACTCGATATCAGCCATTGACTTGCGGAAACGGCCAACAGCACTGAATACCATCAATTCGGCTTGCCCTTGTAATGCCGCTGTGAGTTGGGTGCGGTATTGACCACGCAGAATAGTCAGATTGCGACCAACGGATTTACCTGCGTTATAAAATACTGATGGCAGCAGGATCAACAGAGCCAGCATAATACCGCCAAGGGTATAGGCTAATGTGAGATCGAGAAAGCCAAGGCCGAAAGTGAGGACCATGATAACGATAAAAGCTGATAATATCGGCGAAATCACTCGTAAATAGAGGTGATCCAGTGTTTCAACATCAGCAACTAGTCGGTTTAATAATTCGCCTTGGCGAAAACGAGCTATTCCTCCCGGTGAAAGTGGCAAAATTTTCTGAAAGGCAAAAACCCGTAAATGTGCCAATACCCGGAAAGTGGCATCATGGCTAACCAACCGTTCAGCATAGCGTCCGGCAGTTCGAAGAATGGCTGAGCCACGGACACCGGCAGCCGGTAGCATATAGTTGAATGTATAACCGGCAAGACCTGCTAGTGCTGCGCCTGCAAGGAACCAGCCAGAGAGGGTCAGTAAACTTATGCTGGCGAGTAGTGTAACAGTGGCCAGAACCATGCCTAAACTGATAAGAAACCAATGACGACGATAGAGCGCCAGAAAAGGAAGCAATACCCGCATAACTACAGCTCCTCACTTCGATGGGATAACAGGCGGGTGAATACCCCTTGAGATTGGCTTAGCGTCTGGTAATCTCCCTGTTCAATAATCAACCCCTTTTGCATGACCCAAATCTGATCATATTCCAGCGTTTCTTCCACTTGATGGGTAACTAGCAGGGTCGTCTGATGATGAGATGCCTGATTGAGTGTTGCCATCACCTGTTGTTCGCTATGCGCATCCAGGCTGGCACCAGGCTCATCCAGTAATAATAACCGGCAAGGTTTCAATAGGGCACGGGCAACCGCGATACGTTGGGCCTGACCAACGGATAATCGTGCTGCATTATCACCGATAATGGTATTCAGCCCATCGGGTAAATCGTGAATAAATTCGGTGACGCATGCTTGTTCCATAACCTGATGGATTTGTTGTTGATTGGCATTAGGTTGGTTCAGACGAATATTATCAAGCAAAGTCTGCTCAGGCAGATGTGGATTTTGTCCAACCCAGCTCAGTTGGTTACGCCATCTCTGTTGATCCAACTCACGCAGTTCGGTGCCATTAATTTGTATTGAACCACGATAGGGCAGAAACCCTAACAGTAAATTCAAGAGGGAACTTTTACCTGCTCCGCTTTGACCAACTAATGCCACCCGTTGATTTTTCTCTATAGTAAAATTCAACGGGCCAGCAAGCCGGTTGCCGTCGTGGGCCAAAATTTCCAGATTATTAGCAATGATGGTCAACGGATCTTGGGGGGGAAGTGTTTTATCACCACTAGCAGGTGCATATTCACCATCACTGCTCAATAAAGTCACTAATGCTTCGGCGGCCCCAACCGCTTGGGCTTTAGCGTGATAATAAGTACCCAGATCGCGTAATGGCTGGAAAAACTCTGGGGCGAGGGTTAACACCAGAAAACCGGCAAACAGAGTAACGCCCATCCCGTAACTGCCAAAATTAAGCTCCCCCAAATAGGAGAAACCGAAATAGACAGCGACAACGGCAATAGAAATGGCAGCAAAGAACTCCAGCACCGCAGAAGAAAGGAACGCTAATCTCAGCACTTCCATCGTCCTGTAACGGAAGTTTTCGGTGGATTCGCTGATTTGTTGTGTTTCTGCTTTGCCGCGATAAAACAGGCGCAACGTTTCTAACCCACGTAGCCTATCAAGAAAATTACCGCTTAACCGCCCTAGTGCGACAAAATTACGCCGATTAGCGTCTGCGGCACCTAAACCAACCAGTGCCATAAATAGCGGGATCAGAGGAGCAGTAGCGAATAAAATTAGCCCGGCAGCCCAGTTAACAGGGAATAGGGTGATCAGAATAAGAATCGGGATTATGACGGCAAGAGACATCTGTGGCAGATAGCGAGAGTAATAATCCTGCATATCTTCTATCTGCTCAAGAATAATGGTTGCCCAGCTACCGGCTGGTTTGCCTTTAACCCACATTGGGCCAAGTTGTTCCAGCTTATCCAATACCATAGCGCGAATTTTCTGACGCACGATTTTGCCACAAATAAAACCGATTCGTTCCCGAATAGCACTGATGATAGCTCGTAACGCAAAGGTGGCTGCTAGCAACCAAAATTCGTTCGTGATGTGCTCGCGTGGAAGATTATCCATGATTAAAGCTTGCAGAATTGAGGCCAGTAGCCAGGCTTGAGCAATAATCAATAATCCACTGATTAAGCCAAATAACATGGACAGGCGGAGCCAGCGTTGGGCCGGGGCACTTTGCTGTTTCAGCCAGCGAACCAATTCATACTGTCTTGTTTTATCCATAAGGAAAAATTCTAATTCAACAGGTGAGGGTAATGGTGTACCAAAAGGCTGGACATATCCTATGTGTCAGCATCCTGCTGATATGTTACATGTTAAAAAGCGCTACCGAAATAGCGCCTTGAAAGAAAAAGAATTTATTTAGCGGCTAGCCCATCCAGGAAACGTTCTGCGTCGAGGGCTGCCATACAACCTGTACCAGCGGAGGTAATTGCCTGTCGGTAAGTATGATCCATGACATCACCGGCGGCGAATACACCGGGAATGGAGGTCTGAGTGGCGTTACCCTGTAAACCGGATTGAACTTTAATGTAACCATTATCCAATTCTAATTGGCTTTCAAAAATAGCGGTATTGGGAGTATGGCCGATGGCAATGAAGGTGCCGGTAACAGCCAATTCTTCTGTAGCGCCACTTTTGGTATCGCGTAGGCGAACACCGGTAACGCCCATATCATCACCGAGTACTTCATCCAGAATCCGATCAGTATGCAGGATGATATTGCCATTTTTGACTTTATCCATCAGGCGACTGATCAAGATCTTCTCTGAACGGAATGTATCACGGCGATGAATTAGGTGAACTTCCGCTGCAATATTTGCCAGATATAAGGCCTCTTCTACCGCGGTATTACCACCGCCGACAACGGCGACTTTTTGGTTACGATAAAAGAAACCATCACAGGTTGCACAGGCTGAAATACCACGACCTTTGAATGCCTCTTCAGAAGGTAAACCTAAATAACGGGCAGAAGCACCTGTTGCGATAATCAGTGCGTCACAGGTATATTCTTGCTCATCACCATAAAGGCGTAAAGGCCGGCTTTGCAGATCAACTTTTTGAATATGGTCAGAAATGATTTCGGTTTGGAATTTTTCAGCATGTTGGTGCATGCGTTCCATTAACCCTGGGCCGGTCAGACCTTCTGGATCACCGGGCCAATTTTCGACCTCGGTGGTTGTAGTCAATTGACCGCCTCTTTCAACCCCGGTAATAAGAACCGGATTTAAATTTGCTCTGGCAGCGTAAACCGCGGCAGTATAGCCTGCTGGACCGGAGCCAAGAATAATAAGTTTGTGGTGTTTGGCGGCGCTCATGAATACCTCATTTCCATATTATCACCTATCGAATATCGAACGATTGTAGGAGAAATAGGAGGGTAAAAAAAGTTAAAAGACTCATGTTACTAACGATTTTACCGATAGATATTAACTAACAATGATTTTAACCTGAGAAAAGTGTCCTTTTAGTGCGGTTTGGATTTTATTTGCTCATTTTCAATTAATGGTAGACTATCGAAACGATTAACTGAAAATTTGTTCCACAGGTTGTTCTGATTTTTGCTCATTTACTTTGACAATCGGCTGTGCATTTGCGAAAACATCACTGTAAGAGATAATTATCCACCTCGCTAAATTCGTTTCTATAAAAATCGACATGCGGATAATTCCCTCTAGTAGCATTAAAAAAATGGCCTGTGAGTTGCTTTACGCTGTATAGAGCGAGGCTTTAACTTTAAGACATCTTTTCCAACTCAAACTCAAGAGATAGGGGAAAATGTTATGGGTGTAGGAAAATAAAGAGAGATCAACAAGATGATAGATAATAAAAAACGTCCGGGAAAAGATCTTGATCGCATAGATCGTAATATCCTAAATGAGCTACAGAAAGATGGGCGAATTTCTAACGTAGAACTGTCTAAACGGGTAGGTTTATCTCCAACCCCATGTTTGGAGCGAGTTCGTCGTCTGGAACGTCAAGGGTTTATTACTGGATACACGGCATTGCTGAATCCTCACTATTTGGATGCATCTTTGCTGGTATTTGTTGAAATTACCTTAAACCGCGGCGCTCCAGATGTTTTTGAACAATTCAACGCTGCTGTACAAAAATTGGAAGAGATTCAGGAATGCCACTTAGTTTCTGGTGATTTCGACTATCTATTGAAAACTCGCGTACCAGACATGTCAGCTTATCGTAAGTTGCTAGGCGAAACTTTGTTGCGTTTGCCAGGTGTTAATGACACTCGCACATATGTTGTGATGGAAGAAGTTAAGCAGAGCAATCGTCTGGTCATTAAGACTCGCTAAAATCTTACCAAAAATGTACAGGTGCAAAACTGGAAAAACTTAGGTACACTCCTGTTTATGCATACAGTTCCAACGCTGAGCTATCTCGGCGTTGTTCCGTTAAATCAACAGGAAACCTGGAGAGCCTTTCTTGAGCCAGGAATATACAGAAGATAAAAATATTAAATTAAAGAGACTGAGTAGTGGGCGCAGGCTGTTAGAAGCTGTGCTGCTTGTCATTGTTATCCTAGCAGCTTATCTGCTGGTCGCACTTGTCAGTTTTAACCCTTCTGATCCCAGTTGGTCTCAGACTGCATGGCATGAGCCGGTGCATAATTTGGGGGGTGGTGTGGGGGCATGGCTGGCCGATACGCTGTTTTCTGCATTTGGCATTCTGGCTTATGTCATCCCCCCAGTGATGATATTGGGTTGCTGGACTGCTTTTAAGCAACATGATGACCGAGAGTATGTTGATTTCTTTGCGTTGGCTTTGCGCGTTATTGGTGCATTGGCAATCGTTTTGACTTCATGTGGATTAGCGGCACTGAATGTTGACGATCTCCATTACTTTGCTTCCGGCGGTATTATTGGCAGTCTGTTTAGTAGTGCGATGTTGCCTTGGTTTAATGAATTAGGTGCAACTTTGGTCTTGCTGTGTATTTGGGCAATTGGGTTGACGTTATTTACTGGTTGGTCATGGTTAACCATTGCTGAAAAGACGGGAGCAATCATTCTGGGAGCAATAGGATTGATTACCAACCGCAGCCGTAATGAACAAGAATATACGCCATACGATGAAACGGCTATTGCGCGGGAAGATCTCGCCGATGATAAAACAGAACCTGAATTCACAGCGGCTGGTATTGATCATGATGATGTGCTATTTACAGCACCTTCAGCCGTAGAGTTAGCAAAAGCTGAACTGGACGAACCCGAATCGGTGAAAGCAGAAATCGAAATCGAACAAGAACAGCCAATAGATATTCCTACCACTAATATGGCTAATATTGATGCTGAACCTGAAATTCGGGTTAATACATCAGATGATGGTATTGTCCAGTCTCAGCCATTAGTGGAAGAGAGTGAAAAGAATAATAACGACGAACCTGTTCGTTATACGTTTGAAATTCCTGCTGAGTACCATTTTGAGCCTATATCTGAATTTAACCGTCAAGGGACGCCGACATTTGAACCCGTCGAAAATAGCCGGAACAGCAGCGACACCTTCACTTTTATGCCTGAAACAGAACCAAAAAATGTTGTAGCAGCAACTTCTGCAACGGTTATAACAGGCAATTCTCAGGTTAAGCAAGGAATCGGGCCAGAACTGCCTCGTCCTAATCCTGTCCGTATTCCAACCCGCCGTGAACTGTATGGCATTAAAGTGCCTTCACAACGTCTTGCAGAACAACAGCGTGAAGAAGAGGTCAAACAACAAGTCGGTGGAGCGGATGATGATATTGAGTCTGATAAACAGCAAGAAGTGTTGCTGAGTCAGCAGTTTCTTGAACAACAGCGCGAGCGTTATCGTATTACGACGGATACAGAAGAACAGGCCCCAATCCAGCCTCAGATAAGACAGAATCCATTTGAGCCGGAAAATCAGCCTTCGGTGGAAGAACGGGCTCAAACAGCGACCGAGACTGTTAAACAGACAGTTGAGCAGCCGCAATATAAGCGTTATCAGGAGCAAGGTCATCAGGAGAAAAAAGAGCTTTCTGCTCTGGAGAGTTTATCGATTTTAAATAATTTTTCACCGGTTGAAGATTTAGTTGAAAAAGAGCCAGCAGAGCCGCTATTTATGCCTTCTGTTCACTCAGCACCGGAAAATCAATTAGAACGGCCTACAGAAATTGCTTTTGCGCCAGCACCTGTACACAATGTTGTGCAGCAACCGCAGCAACCGCAGCAACCGCAGCAACCGCAGCAACCGCAGCAACCGCAGCAACCGCAGCAACCGCAGCAACCGCAGCAACCGCAGCAACCGCAGCAACCGCAGCAACCGCAGCAACCGCAGCAACCGCAGCAACCGCAGCAACCGCAGCAAGATAGCTTATTTCATCCGTTTTTGGTTCGTAACGATCAACCGTTGCCAAAACCGACGACACCAATGCCTTCGCTCGATCTGCTAACCAGTCCTTTAGCGGAAGAGGAACCCGTTGATATGTTTGCCCTTGAGCAAACGTCCCGTTTGATTGAAGCGCGTCTGAGTGATTATCGAGTTAAAGCTGATGTCGTGGGTTTTTCACCCGGTCCGGTGATTACCCGGTTTGAATTGGATTTGGCTCCAGGTGTTAAAGCATCACGTATTTCCAACTTATCAAGAGATTTAGCACGTTCTCTATCAGCGGTTGCTGTGCGTATTGTTGAAGTGATTCCGGGTAAACCTTATGTTGGCTTGGAATTGCCGAATAAAAAGCGCCAGACGGTCTATTTGCGTGAAGTATTGGATTGTGAAAAATTCCGCGATAATCCATCCCCACTGACAATTGTGTTGGGTAAAGATATTGGCGGCCAGCCGGTTGTTGCTGATTTAGGTAAAATGCCGCACTTGCTGGTGGCGGGTACAACCGGTTCGGGTAAATCTGTTGGTGTTAACGCCATGATCCTCAGTATCCTCTATAAAGCAAAACCAGAGGATGTCCGCTTTATTATGATTGACCCGAAAATGTTGGAGTTGTCGGTTTATGAAGGCATTCCTCACCTGTTAACCGAAGTTGTTACCGATATGAAAGATGCCGCTAATGCACTGCGCTGGAGTGTCGGTGAAATGGAACGCCGTTATAAACTGATGTCTGCATTGGGTGTGCGTAATCTGGCGGGTTATAACGAAAAAGTTAAGCAGGCAGAAGAGATGGGACGCCCAATTCCTCATCCATTCTGGAAGCCGGGTGACAGCATGGATGTTATTCATCCGGTGCTGAAAAAAGAGCCGTACATTGTTGTCATGGTCGATGAATTTGCTGACTTAATGATGACCGTCGGCAAAAAAGTTGAAGAGCTGATTGCCCGATTAGCACAGAAAGCACGTGCTGCTGGTATTCATCTGGTTCTGGCGACTCAACGCCCATCTGTCGATATTATTACCGGCTTGATTAAAGCGAATATTCCGACTCGTATTGCCTTTACGGTTTCCAGCAAAATCGATTCCCGCACCATTCTTGATCAAGGCGGAGCTGAATCCCTGTTGGGCATGGGAGATATGCTTTATCTGGCACCAAACTCCTCGATTCCGGTGCGTGTTCATGGTGCATTTGTTCGGGATCAGGAAGTTCATGAAGTGGTGAATGATTGGAAAGCCCGCGGCCGTCCAGAGTATGTTGACAGCATTCTCAGTGGTGGTGATGATGCTGAGGGGGGCTCAGGTTTTGATAGTGATGAAGAGCTAGACGCCCTGTTTGATCAGGCCGTTCAATTCGTGACGGAAAAGCGACGAGTTTCGATTTCTGGTGTCCAGCGTCAATTCCGTATTGGTTATAACCGAGCGGCGCGTATTGTGGAACAGATGGAGGCACAGCAGATTGTCAGCGCTCCGGGTCATAATGGTAATCGTGAAGTATTAGCGCCACCACCACATGAGAGCTGATATACCCGTTATCTTTCAAGTTGCCTCTTTGTTGGCTGCACTCGCTCACCCCGGTCACATAGTTCGCTATGCTCCCGGGGATTCGCTCCCTTGCCGTCGCGATGCATCTTGAAATCCATAGGGTATATGAATATTGAACGTTGAAGACCCTGATAATGGATCACTTGAAGTAATAACGTTGAGAAAGAAGTAATAACGCTGAGAAAGGTATCTCTGACATGAAAAAGCTGATATTGATTGGTTGTTTAATGGCTGGCATGAATATCAATGTGGCATGGGCGAATGCTAGCCAAAATTTGCAGGAACGTTTGGGTAAAGTAAATAGTTTTCATGCTAGCTTTACTCAAACCGTCACCAGTGATGATGGGGCAACAATTCAGGAAGGTGAGGGGCAATTATGGGTTAAACGTCCAAACCTATTTAATTGGCATATGACATCACCTGATGAAAGTGTTTTGGTATCGGATGGTAAAACATTGTGGTTCTATAATCCGTTTGTTGAGCAGGTAACGGCTAATTGGTTGAAAGATGCCACAGGTAATACGCCATTTATGCTAATTACTCGTAACGATGCTAAAGAATGGTCTCAATATAAAATTAGCCAGCAAGGGAATGATTTTGAACTGACGCCGAATAATGTCACTGGTAATCTGAAACGTTTCTCGATTACCGTTACGACGGATGGCACTATCCAAAAATTTTCTGCTATTGAGCAGGATGGACAAAAGAGTGCTTATCAACTAAAAGGGCAGCAAAATACCCACGTAGATGCGGCAAAGTTCAGTTTTACGTTACCGAAAGGCGTTACGCTGGATGATCAGCGCCAGTGAGGTTTAAGTGAACAACCTGTCACTCGATTTTTCTCAAAATGAATTCCGGCCATTGGCCGCGCGTATGCGGCCGATGACATTAGAGCAATATATCGGCCAGCGGCATTTACTTGCTGAGGGAAAACCTCTGCCAAGGGCTATCCGGGCTGGACAACTGCACTCCATGATTTTATGGGGGCCACCGGGGACGGGCAAAACAACATTAGCTGAAATTATTGGGCATTATGCTCAGGCTGATGTTGAACGGATATCTGCGGTCACTTCCGGCATCAAAGAGATACGTGAATCGATTGAAAAAGCGCGTCAGAACCGGAATGCAGGGCGTAGAACTATCCTGTTTGTTGATGAAGTACATCGATTTAACAAAAGCCAACAGGATGCTTTTCTGCCACACATTGAAGATGGCACGATCACCTTTATCGGCGCTACGACAGAAAACCCCTCTTTTGAACTGAATTCTGCATTACTTTCACGGGCACGTGTCTATCTGCTTAAATCATTGACAACAGAAGAGATTGAGCAGGTGCTTGAGCAGGCCATGAGTGATAAAGAGCGCGGTTATCATGGTCAGAATATCGTTTTGCCTGAAAATACCCGTCACATGATCGCGGAGCTGGTTGCTGGCGATGCCCGTCGTTCATTGAATTTGCTGGAAATGATGGCGGATATGGCAGAAACCAATGCTCAGGGACAGAGGGTTTTGACACCGGCGCTATTGAAAGAGGTCAGTGGAGAGCGAAGTGCTCGTTTTGATAATAAAGGTGATCGTTATTACGATTTGATTTCAGCATTGCATAAATCCGTTCGTGGCTCTGCCCCTGACGCTGCGCTTTACTGGTATGCGCGGATCATTACCGCCGGCGGTGATCCGTTATATGTAGCCCGTCGTTTATTGGCTATTGCTTCCGAAGATGTTGGTAATGCCGATCCTCGGGGAATGCAGGTAGCTATTGCTGCATGGGATTGTTTTACGCGTGTCGGGCCGGCAGAAGGTGAAAGAGCGATTGCTCAAGCTATTGTTTACCTTGCCTGTGCGCCGAAAAGTAACGCGGTTTATACCGCTTTTAAAGCAGCGATGGCTGATGCGAAAGAAAAACCTGATTATGATGTTCCTGTGCATTTGCGCAATGCACCGACAAAATTGATGAAAGAGATGGGGCTTGGCGAAGAATATCGTTATGCCCATGACGAACCTAATGCTTATGCGGCGGGTGAAGTTTATTTTCCACCTGAGATACGGGAAACCCGCTATTACCATCCGACTAACCGAGGGTTAGAAGGTAAAATAGGCGATAAACTCGCCTGGCTTGCTGAACAGGATCAAAATAGCCCGATAAAACGCTATCGCTAACGTTATTGTTGCGGTAAGGTTGACGGGTAAAAATACCTTATGGCCCATCAACTTGTGTGGGCTTATTCATATCATCTATACCCTATGGATTTCAAGAAGCATCGCGACGGCAAGGGAGCGAATCCCCGGGAGCATAGCGAACTATGTGACCGGGGTGAGTGAGTGCAGCCAACAAAGAGGCAACTTGAAAGATAGCGGGTATAACTTAATAACGACAAGCACAGGACTAGCATGCTCGATCCAAACATACTGCGTAATGAGCTAGGCGCAGTCGCCGAAAAACTGGCTCGCAGGGGCTATACCCTTGACGTGGATACGCTGCGCAAACAAGAAGAGCGCCGTAAAGTTTTACAAGTTGAAACTGAAACCCTGCAAGCAGAACGTAATTCCCGATCGAAAGCTATTGGTGCAGCAAAAGCCCGTGGTGAAGATATTGATCCACTGCGTCAGGAAGTGAACCAGTTAGGTGAAAAGTTGGATACAGCGAAAGCTGAACTGGAAAAACTTCAGGCTGAAATCCGTGATTTGGCTTTAAGTATCCCTAACATTCCAGATGATTCTGTACCGGTAGGTAAAGATGAGAACGATAATTTGGAAGTGAGCCGTTGGGGTGAGCCAGGTAAATATGATTTTGAGATTCAAGATCATGTTTCATTAGGTGAACTGACCAATGGTCTGGACTTTGCTGCCGCGGTTAAACTAACGGGTTCACGTTTTGTGGTGATGAAAGGGCAAATTGCTCGTCTGCATCGGGCGTTGGCGCAATTTATGCTAAACCTTCACACAGAACAGCATGGCTATTTGGAAACTTATGTTCCCTATTTGGTAAACCATGAAACCTTATATGGTACGGGTCAATTGCCGAAATTTGGTGAAGATCTTTTCCATACTAAGCCGCTGGAAGAAGAGGCGGAAAGCCATTACGCGCTGATCCCAACTGCTGAAGTTCCGATAACCAACTTGGTTCGTGGTGACATTCTGGATGAAAATGAACTGCCATTGAAAATGACCGCTCATACCCCCTGTTTCCGTTCAGAAGCGGGTTCTTATGGTCGTGACACCCGAGGTCTGATTCGTATGCACCAGTTTGATAAAGTTGAACTGGTTCAGATTGTTCATCCTGATGAATCAATGGATGCATTGGAAGCATTGACAGGGCATGCAGAGAAAGTGCTGCAATTACTGAATCTGCCATATCGTAAAGTTTTATTGTGTACCGGTGATATGGGTTTTAGCGCGTGTAAAACTTATGATTTGGAAGTGTGGTTACCGGCTCAGAACACATATCGTGAAATCTCTTCCTGTTCTAACATGTGGGATTTCCAGGCGCGCCGTATGCAAGCACGTTTCCGTGGTAAAGAAGATAAGAAAACTCAATTACTTCATACCCTGAATGGCTCTGGTTTGGCAGTTGGCCGTACTCTGGTTGCCGTTATGGAAAACTATCAGCAAGCCGATGGTCGTATTGAAATACCGGAAGTATTGCGTCCATATATGGGTGGTTTGGAATATATTGGTTGATTATTGTATTAATGGAAAGCGCCAGATTTGGCGCTTTTTGCTTCGTTTTTATTGATTTTTTTGTTGAAAATAAAATTATTAGATTTAATAAAGAGTTAAATAATTAAAGAAGATAATTTCTCCTTTCCAATAAAAATGCTACGGTATGAGGAATAATAGCTGACTAAAAATAGGGGAATGGTTATTAAAAGGCCCAAACCCAAAGTCATGATAGAAATTATGAACATTACTGCCATGACCATGAAGAATAAGAAACCGGGTAATAAATTCTTCTTCACAGCTTCCAAACTCATTGACACGGCAGCCCCAAATTTCAAATTATGAATGACGATTAATGCTGGTGCGAACCAGGTTAAAGCAGTACCAAAAATGTTAAAAATAATCAGAACAAAAGCACCAAGGTATAATGGAGAGAGATCATTTGGGAATACTTCAACCGGGATCTCATCATATTGGTTATCTAACAATATATGAGCCATTGTACTACTGCTGATAATAAACATTGCGACAATTCCAAGAAGCATGATGCCAAATGATAAAGCACCAATGCCAAGCAGTGATACAAAGTTTTTCTGAAATCCGCTGAATAACAGCCCTGGTTCAAATTCTCCGGTAGTTCTCTGTTTTTCACACATGGCAATAATACCACCCAAAAATACTGGACCAAAAAGTACAGTAAATACCCCAAGGAAAGGAATAAGCTGTAAAACAAATATGATAATGAAATAAATGATACTAAGTAGTATCCACATACCCAATTTACGTTTGACGATACCCCATGCTTGACTAATCCATTCCATACTTTCTGTGCTACTGAGGGATTGACCACTAGGGATAAATCCGTCATTCCGCACCGTATTTCTGATTTAAAAATAATGTGATCTTACACAGGTTTTTTGTATTGATGACATCGGTGGGGTTGACGGTAATCGCCAATTTTGATCTATTACTTTTATTTGCCGGAAAGCGAATATGTCCACACCTATACCTGCCATTAAACGTCTCGATCATCTTGGCCTTATCGCCGCTTTTTGTCATGAAGCCGGTTTACCCCGCATGATTGATGCCATTATCCCAAAATATTCATCGCATACTGTCTCTCACGGCGACGCTTTTCTGGCGATGATCCTTAACGGGCTGGGGTTTCACAGCCGGACATTGCACATGTTTTCCGGCTTTTTTCAACATAAGCCGATTGCGCGTTTAATTGGTGCTGACATTGAAGCTGAACACCTTAATGATGATGTGCTCGGCCGTACACTGGATGCCTTATATGAAGCGGGGGTGTCGGAAGTTTATCAGGTGCTTGCTGAGCAAGTGGTTGATAAATTAGGGTTAAATCCCGATTCCGTTCATTTGGATATCACGAGTTTTCATGTCGATGGTGACTATGACAGCGCATTGGGAGATGACACAAAACGTATTGCACTGGTGCCGGGTTATAGCCGGGATCACCGGCCTGAACTGAACCAGGTTGTCCTTGAACTGATTTGCGAAAATCAGGCAGGTATCCCTGTCTATATGCAGGCTATGAGCGGGAATACGAATGATGCCAAAGCCTTTGCCCAGACGATCAAAACCCATATTCAATGCCTGAAAGCAGCACAAAACAGCCGCTACTTTGTGGCCGATGCCGCCCTTTATACTGAAGCCGCGATCGCTTCGCTTCATCAGCAAAAACAACGATTTATTACGCGTGTTCCCCTGACGATCAAGGAAGCTAAACAGTCTCTCCTGAACGTGACAGCGGAGCAATTCAGCCCCATCAGTGAGGGCTATTCAGGCTGCTGGGTGACGTCATCATATGGCGGCGTTCCTCAGCGTTGGTTACTGGTGAACAGTACGGCGGCAGAAAAACGTGAAAACCAGACTTTCCGGAAAAACACACTCAGGGAAACAGAAAACGAGTCTAAACAGTTCGACAAACTGGGCAAAAAGCCCTTTGCCTGCCGGGAGGATGCCTTACAGGCACTGCATGATTTTGAGTCTCAATGCCAGTTTATCGGCATCGCCTCGCCGGAAATTCAGGCGATTACCGCGTATGCGGGGCGCGGGAAACCCGGCAAGCATCAACCCCCCAAATCGGTTCATTATCAATTAGCCGGTCAGGCTTATACCCGGTTAGACAAGGTGAAGCAGGCCAGATTGCGGGTCGGGAGGTTTATTTTAGCGACCAATGAACGGGATGAAGGACGGCTTGATATGGCGGCGTTACTGGCTAATTATAAGGCACAACAAAAGGTGGAGCGGGGTTTTCGCTTCCTGAAAAGTCCGGAATTCCTGACGTCTGCCATTTTCCTGAAAAAACCGGAGCGGATAGAAGCGCTGTTAATGGTGATGACATGTTGTCTCATGGTTTATGCGGCGCTGGAACATAAAATTCGCCATGAATTGAAACAAAATGTGCCGTTTTTCCCCGATATGAAGAACAAACCGACACAATCCCCCACCGCGCGTTGGGTATTTCTGGCCTTTGAAGGGATCAGCACCTTTGAATTTCAAGAACATAAAATGGTGACAGGAATGCAATCTTACCACCATGAGCTTTTGAGTTTATTAGGTGCACAATATAAAGCGGTTTATTCCTGAATTAGGTGCGGAATGAAGGATAAATACCTCCTGATTGTTGTATATACCCGTTATCCTTCAAGTTGCCTCTTTGTTGGCTGCACTCGCTCACCCCGGTCACATAGTTATCTATGCTCCCGGGGATTCACTCCCTTGCCGCCGCGATGCATCTTGAAATCCATAGGGTATATAGCTTTGGAATTAAAACTTAGGTTCTTATTATCCATGTATTTTTCAATTTAAATATTGATTTGTAATTTATTTGGTTTCTTTTTCTGTCTGCACCTTGAAAGTCACGGTCATCCGTAAAAAGCTGGCAAGTATATTATAATGATTTTATTAAATAACAAGTACTAAATAGGAGTAATTACCTGACAATGTGGTGGGTTTATAAGCAATACTTTGCTATTTATTTTTTTAACTTGATCAAATGGTTTTACCATTGCCTAAATAACTAAGTTATCTCTGTAATATATTGTATCTTATTTTATAGAATTTAATTAATGTTTATATTTCAATGCTGGTTTTTGATAGTCAATTATTTAACTGGTTATGAAAAAATTACTCTTGTGGTTGAAAACGCGATTAAAGCCGTTTCCTTTGGAAAAATAGATTGTTTGATCAAACTATTCACACCCTTATTTTCTGGGTTATATAAGCATTAATAAATTAATTTTTGTTTTCACTGATAAGCTTTATCAAGGGAAGGTTTTGTGCTGTTATTAAAAACCATTGTTTTAATCTTAGGTTTTAATTGACATAAGGTTTTAACCATTTTTTACTACTTTGAATATCTGCTTTTTATTAAGTTTAATCATTATGAAATATCGTGTTTTACGGTTAAACAACATTAATCATACTTGCTTTATCTTTACTGACTCTGTTTTACCTTTATTTTATCTTGATAAATCAGCCAGTAAATAGCTTGATGATATATCCCCGTCATCTTTCAAGTTGCCTCTTTGTTGGTTGCACTCTCTCACCCCGGTTACATCGTTATCTATGCTCCCGGGGATTCGCTCCCTTGCCGCCGCGATCCATCTTGAAATCCATTGGGTATAAAGATATCCCTATATGTTATTCTCGAATAATCCTTTTCTTTTTTAGGGTTTAAATCCTGATACATTAACCGTTTTATCCATTTTTTATTAAGTTATCTCTATGGCTTGCTGCATAAAATAATGGCGAGAAAACACCTTAATATCAATCTATTCGGATAATATTCCTTTGCATGCTGATTTCTTTTCAATTCTCTATTAATAGTTAATAACCTTCGATTAAGTATGACTAATTGCCTTTATAAAAAATTGCACTATAGTTAAATCTTCCTGCCACATAAAAACCTTAATCTCTCTGTGTTCGTGCTTTTAAATGGTTATGGCAGTTTAAATAAATGTAAAATGAGAGGGGGATAAAATCGTCGATAAATGCATTAAACACGACGGGGAATAGGCTGTTTTTAGCGCCTGTACTTTTTGAAAATCTGGCATTAATGGTATTAAAATCAAGGCCCATTTCTTTAATAGTTTTTAATATTGTTAAACTTTTTTATTTTTTGCGGTTAATCTGGTTAATCTAAGGATTTTCCGGCTTCTTTTAATGATTTATCTGATTTTGCGAAAATGTATTACGACTACGTAAAATCTTTTGGTTAAGCAAGTTTGCTTAATGCGGTGATTTGTTGTTTTTCCACTTTGTTAAAAAATTTAGACCTTGTTTTTCCTGATGTTTTTTCTTCTAATATTAGTATAACCTCGGATTTTTTTACTCGTTTTAAACGATCCTTAAGTGGTTGACGCTCTGCGGTAAAAATGTAGCCTCTAATAGCAATCAAACGAGTTAAATCGGGAAAATGGCAGGAGTTTTCCCATCATAAAAAAACAAACCTCGTTTAAAATAGCGAGGCTTGTCAACCTAAGTATTTTTTAGTCGATTAAAATGTGGATGATTTCTCCTTACTGATAAAAATGCTGCGGTAGGAAGAATAATAACTAACTAAAAGTACTGGTATAGAGATTAGAAAACTTAAACCAAAAGTCATTACCGAAATTATGAAAATGAGCGCGGAGGTGATAAAGAATAATAAACCAGGTAATAGATTTTTTTTCACTGCGGCCAGGCTCATTGATATGGCGGCCCCAAATTTTAAATTATGGATAACAATTAGCGCTGGTGCAAACCAGGTCAATGCGGCATTCACAATTGAGAAAACCATCAGAATAAAGAGACCAAGAAGTAATGAGAACAGGCTATTTTGAAGCATTTCGACTGAAATTTCACCATGTTGAGCGGCTAATAGAATATGAATTACGGCACTACCACCGGCAATAAACATTGCGATAACACCGAGGAGTATAATACCAAGCGTTAAAGCACCAATGCCGAGCAGTGATGCAAAGTTTTTCTGAAATCCGTTGAACAACAGACTTAGCTCGAATTCTCCGCTAGTCCTCTGTTTTTCGCACACGGCAATTATACCGCCGATAAATACTGGGTTCAGAAACAAGGTAAATATTCCAATAAAGGGAATAAGCATGAAACCAGCTATACATATAGAATATACCCGTTATCTTTCAAATTGCCTCTTTGTTGGCTGCACTCACTCACCCCGGTCACATAGTTACCTATGCTCCCGGGGATTCGCTCCCTTGCCGTCGCGATGCATCTTGAAATCCATAGGGTATAGATAATATAGAGTAGTATCCACATACCCCACTTGTTCTTGACAAGTTGCCATGCTTGACCAATCCATTTCACACCCTCTGTGCTACTGAGGGACTGACCATTAGGAATAAATACTTCCTGATGGTCATTAGTCATAGCGTTGGAGTTAAAATTTAAGTTTTGATTATCCATATAATTTTCCAATTAATGTGTTGATGCATGATATTTAAAGTCACCGGCTTGACTTTATCTCGTAAGATACAGTCAGATTGAGAGATTAGGTAAATATATTATATTAATTCTATTGTTCAACAAGCATTAAATATAAGTAACGACCAGAAAAGATAAATAATTTCCCTTGGATTCACATAATAAGTGCAACATCGTTAATCTGGAAGTAAACATGTTCGTATTCCTTTAAATAATTCATTCGGTGTTTTCCCACCCCGTGTTTTTCGAGGACGATTATTTAATCGGTTTACCACAAAATTTATTTCCTGATCAGAGATTTCATTAAAATTGGTTCCCTTTGGAAAGTATTGTCTGATTAACCCATTGATATTCTCATTGATCCCTCTTTCCCAAGGCGAATAAGGGTGAGCAAAGTAAATTTGGGTTTCTAATTCTTCACCGATGATTTCATGATCTGCGAACTCCAAACCGTTATCGAACGTGATGGTCTTAACCTTTTGTTTTAACGGGTATAATACTTTCACTGCTGCTTTCGCGACTTCTGATGCCTGCTTGCTATCAAGTTTAACGATAATTGTATACAGCGTCTTGCGGTCAACCAATGTTAATAAGACACTTTTTTTATCTTTCCCTATTATCGTATCTCCTTCCCAGTCCCCAATACGTTCTTTTTTATCAACAATTTCCGGGCGTTCATCAATACTGACCCGATTTTTAATTTTACCTCTTCTTTCATAGCGACCATAGCGTTTGCGATAGGGTTTTCTGGCTATTCGCAGATGTTGCCATAAATCACCCCCCTCTCTTTTATCTTGATAAATCAGTCTATAAATCGTCTCATGATGCAAAGATATCCCTTTATGTTGCTTCAAATAATCAGCCACCTGTTCAGGGCTTAAATCTTTCCAAATTAACCGTTTTATCCATCTTTTTACTTCCGGCGTTATTTTCACGGCCTTTTTAGCAAAATGACGACGCGCCAATACCTTCAAATGAGCCTGTTCAGGGCAGTATGTCTGGACTTCTTGATTTCTCTTCAATTCTCTGCTGATGGTCGATGGGCTTCGCTTAAGTGACTTCGCAATAAAAAGCTGTGAAAAACCCGCTTCTCTTAAACTGGAAATCTGGTATCTTTCTGTTTCGGTCAGTTGTGTATAGGCCATAGTGCATTTTCCTTTGGCGAGAAAGATGCCTACTATAGCAACTGACCGCCCTTCTGAAAAATTGCACTTATTAGTCGAATCCGCCTCCTACAAAGTATTGCTAAGTGTTTTTAATTTTATCAAATTGATAATAATTGTAATAAAGTGTTTCAATGTTAACTGACGGCTGAATTTAATTAACTTCTACCCCATGTAATCGGAATAATTTTAATTCCATTGAGTGTTTTTTTCTGTAGAATGAAAAGCACTACTAATAGTTAGTAGTTGGCATTTTAACGCTGAGAAGGAGCATATATGTCAGGCTTAGTGCCTATCCCAATAGGCGTAATTGTTGTAGGCCATTCTTATCAATGGACAGTGAACACGGACAGCGCGGAAAAACCGGAGCGTACACGTAGTACGTGAGGATTTTGAGCACTGCCTAGGTTCGCTCTTTATGGCAAAGAAGGGCAAATAAAATAGCCCTATTGGGATAGGCCGTTAATCTATTTAACTTTAAAGGGCTATAAGCAGGGCTTGATATCGGCAGGTTGTTCGTCGATAGATTCAATAGGAAATAAAGGCCAATTAGATCATACAGACCAGATATTCATATATAATCTCAATCATTCTTTAACTTGGGATCAGCATGTCAAGCACCATCCCATAACATTTAAAAAACCTGTTGATAAATCGTCACCGCTTTTGGGAATAGCGATGTCAGAAAATGAAGTATTGGACGGTATGTTTGGTACTGTTATCCAAGTATCCTCTGGCGGAAGGGTTTCTTTCGTAAAATTCATCTAAAGCATCCATAATGAGTAACCTGTTGTTTGGAATTTAGCTTAAAATAGTGTTATGAACTAAAAATATACAATTAAAATTATAAGTCAAGGTTTGTTTTCACTTGTAAGGATACTTTTTTAGCGTGTTTTAAGACGTAGGGTTTTAGCAAAATCCATTGTAAATTTTTCTTCTAATGAGAGTGGCAATTATTATGTGAGTCCAAGATTAACAGAAATATAAATAATCGATATTTTGATAACGGGATTATTATTATTCGAATACAAGTTAAAAACTCATTTAAATAAATGGCTTTCATTGAATGGTTGTTGTAAATATAATGTTTTCTCTTTTTTTCTTTTCTGATATTTGGTTCTTTAGGCTCTTCTATTAATGCATTCGGTAAAGATTTGCCTGAGAAAATATGGGAAGATGTTTTTTGTAGCTTGGTAGAAATACTATAAATGGTAATGACTAACTAATAATACAGAGAAACAGATTGTGGCAAAGAAAGAAAAACGGCCTCACCATGACGGATTATTTAAATATTTTTTAACGCAGCCTGAAACGGCCAGAGAGTTTCTATCCCTTTATTTGCCCGAAGAAATCCAGTTGTTGTGTGATTTAGCCACATTGAAACTGGAGCCCGGCAGTTTTGTGGATGAGCATTTACGTCAACTGCACAGTGATGTGTTGTACTCGGTCGAAACGGCCCGGGGACAGGGCTATATCTATTGCCTGATTGAACATCAGTCCACCCCTGACCCGTTAATGGCCTGGCGGCTGATGTATTATGCCATGTTAGCCATGGCGGCTCACCTGAAAAAAGGCCATACTGAACTCCCGTTGGTGGCACCTCTGCTGTTTTATCATGGTGAGATTCGGCCGTATCCTTACTCAAACCGGTGGCTGGATTGTTTCACGCTCCCCGAACAGGCGGCTCGCTTATACCGTCAGGCGTTTCCGTTGGTGGACGTCAGTGTGCTCAGCGATGAAGAGATCCTGACGCATAAAGGGGTTGCCCTGATGGAGCTGGTGCAAAAACATATTCGCTGTCGGGATATGCAGGAATGGCTCCTCCAATTGGTGGAACTCTTGAATGCAGGGTATAATACAACCGAGCAGCTCAATGTGGTGTTACTCTATATTTTACTGAATGGACATACGCTGGATCTCTCACATTTTGTCCATCAACTGATTGAACAATCTCCGGAGCATGAAACGATGTTGATGACTATTGCAGAACAGCTTGAACAAAAAGGGCTTGAGCGAGGTATCAAGCAAGGTATTGAGCTAGGTCGAGAGGAAGGTCGAGAAGAAGGCCGAGAGGAAGGTAAACTGGAAACGGCTTGTGCCTTATTACGGCATGGCGTGAGTTTGGACATTATTGTCACCAGTACCGGCCTGAGCCGGGATAAAATCGAAGCGTTAAAGCATTAAATTAATCTCCTCTTTCACAGCAAAATGCCGATATTCAAGTTCGGCATTTTTGTTCTTATTCAGGATGATGGTTATACAAGGGATTTTTACGTTTGCCCGGCGAAGCTGAAACCTATCAGACGGAAGCAGCTTTATAGGGGCCATAAGAGCATGGGGAACGCGATTAAGTGAGTTGTTTGCGGAAACAAATAACTCGTTCTGTTTCGTCAAAACCTCAATGTTCATGTGCCTGATGTGACCTTTTATTACTGATTTTGGCATCCGAACAGAGTTCGTGAACCCCTTTGTTGTAAGGTATCAAAGCTTAAAAATTCTAGTACCGGGGAACTTGCCACATAATGCAATGATTAAAAGCCATTGATATTCTGAAGGTGTTATTGCGACTTTATTTCAGAGATAAAAGTTAAATAATTTAATTAATAGATAACCTTATGACCATAACTTTCCAAAATGTTTTTCACTCTCTCCATAGTCTCTTTTGCAGGCGGTTTTACACCTTCCAACTGATATTTTTCCCCCATAGTCGTCCATTTATGTTTACCCAGTTCGTGATAAGGCAGAAGTTCTATTTTTTCAATATTTTTCATATCGTTGGTAAATTCACCTAGCTTATGAGCGGACTCATTATCATCGGACCAGCCGGGAACTACAACGTAACGGATCCAAGTTTTCTGGTTACGTTTAGCCAGATAGCGGGCAAACTCCAAGGTGCGATGATTGGAGACACCGACTAATTTCTGATGAATCTCATCATTAAGTTGCTTCAAATCGAGCATAACGAGATCTGTTGCATCCATCAATTCATCAATAACTGGACCATAGCGGCGGACAAATCCATTAGTGTCAAGACAAGTATGAATACCTTCGGCATGACAGGCTCGGAACCAGTCACGTACAAATTCAGCTTGAAGAACGGCTTCACCACCCGATGCAGTAACCCCGCCACCGGATGCGTTCATAAAATGACGATAGGCTGTTGCTTCTTTTATCAATTCTTCAACGGTCACGTCTTTGCCGCCGTGGGTATCCCATGTGTCGCGGTTATGGCAATAGAGACAACGCATCAGGCAACCTTGAAAGAAAACAATAAACCGGATACCGGGGCCATCAACGGTGCCACAGGATTCGAAAGAGTGGATACGACCAAGTACGGACATAACAGGTTTACTCCAAAACTGGCAGGATAAACGAATAGAGGCCCTAAAATTCAGGGCCTGTGCTAACAAATTATTACATAGATTGGGTGAAAGTACGGGTAATTACATCCTGTTGTTGCTCTTTAGTCAGTGAGTTGAAACGTACGGCATAACCTGATACCCGGATAGTGAGTTGAGGATATTTTTCAGGGTCTTCCATGGCATCAAGCAGCATGTCACGGTTCATCACATTGACGTTCAAATGCTGACCACCTTCAATTTCTGCTTCATGGTGGAAATAACCATCCAGCAAACCAGCCAGATTAGTTTTGCGTGTTTCATCATCTTTGCCTAACGCGTTTGGTACGATAGAGAAGGTATAAGAGATACCATCTTTTGCATAGGCGAAGGGCAATTTAGCCACAGAAGTCAATGAGGCGACGGCACCTTTTTGATCGCGACCATGCATTGGATTGGCACCGGGTCCAAATGGTGCGCCAGCACGACGTCCGTCAGGGGTGTTACCGGTTTTCTTACCATATACCACGTTAGAAGTGATGGTCAGAACGGATTGTGTCGGTACCGCGTTGCGATAAGTATTCAGTTTCTGGATTTTTTTCATGAAACGTTCAACCAAATCACAGGCGATATCATCAACACGCGAGTCGTTGTTACCGAATTGTGGATATTCACCTTCAATCTTGAAATCAACCGCTAAACCATCCTCATCACGGATCGGTGTCACTTTGGCATACTTGATGGCAGACAATGAGTCAGCAGCGACAGACAGACCGGCAATGCCACAGGCCATAGTACGGTAAACATCACGGTCGTGCAGTGCCATCAGTGCCGCTTCATAGCTATACTTATCATGCATATAGTGAATGATGTTTAGTGCAGTAACATACTGTTTTGCCAGCCAATCCATAAAGTGATCCATGCGGGCCATAACCTTGTCGTAATCCAGCACTTCATCTTTTATTGGCTCTTCTTTCGGGCCAACCTGCATTTTCAGCTTTTCATCTACACCGCCGTTAATGGCGTACAGCATCGTTTTAGCCAGATTTGCGCGAGCACCGAAGAATTGCATCTGTTTACCCACAATCATAGGGCTGACGCAACAAGCAATAGCGTAATCATCGTTGTTGAAGTCAGGGCGCATCAAATCATCGTTCTCATATTGCAAAGATGAGGTATCGATGGAAACTTTTGCCGCGAATTTTTTGAAATTTGTCGGCAGTTTTTCGGACCATAGGATGGTCATATTGGGTTCTGGTGATGGGCCCATTGTGTATAGGGTGTTCAGGAAACGGAAACTATTTTTAGTCACCAGCGTGCGACCATCTATCCCCATACCTGCCAGCGATTCTGTTGCCCAGATTGGGTCACCGGAAAATAGTTCATCATATTCAGGGGTACGCAGGAAACGAACCATACGTAATTTCATCACCAGATGGTCAATTAATTCCTGAGCTTCAACTTCTGTCAGCTTACCCGCTTTCAGGTCACGTTCGATGTAGATATCCAGGAAACTGGAAACGCGACCGAAGGACATTGCGGCACCATTTTGAGACTTAACCGCCGCCAGATAAGCGAAATAAGTCCACTGTATTGCTTCCTTAGCGTCAGTGGCGGGGCCAGAGATATCATAGCCGTATTTAGCCGCCATCTCTTTAATTTGGCTCAGAGCGCGGTGCTGTTCAGCGATTTCTTCACGCAATTGAATAGTCATTGCCAGATCTTCACCGTTTTCCAGCTTTTCCTGCAATGAATTGAACTGAGCTAATTTATCATCACGCAAGAAATCGATACCGTATACTGCAACACGACGGTAGTCACCAATAATGCGACCACGGCCATAGGCATCAGGCAGACCTGTCAGAACACCAGATTTTCGGCATTTAAGAATATCTGGTGTGTAAACATCGAAAACGCCTTGATTATGCGTTTTGCGGTATTCAGTGAAAATCTGTTTCAATTTAGGATCGAGTTCACGACCATAAACTTTACATGAGCCTTCCACCATTTTGATGCCACCAAATGGGATTAGGGCACGTTTTAATGGAGCTTCCGTTTGCAGGCCAACA
Organism: Photorhabdus laumondii subsp. laumondii; assembly: GCF_003343245.1. Classification (NCBI taxonomy): domain Bacteria; kingdom Pseudomonadati; phylum Pseudomonadota; class Gammaproteobacteria; order Enterobacterales; family Morganellaceae; genus Photorhabdus; species Photorhabdus laumondii. Next base: position 1,928,628 of record NZ_CP024901.1, read on the forward strand.
ATGGTTTCCAGATCTTTTTCGATATAACCTGCGTCGTGGGAGGTAATAGTAGCAGCAACATCAGTATCAAAATCAACTGGCGCATGAGTGCGGTTTTCGATTTTGATACCTTCCATGACTTTTTCCCATAAGGTATCGGTCGCTTTTGTCGCACCTGACAGGAAAGATTCATCACCCTCATATGGCGTATAGTTTTTTTGGATGAAGTCACGAACATTGACTTCGCTTTGCCAATCACCTTGGTTAAAATCTTGCCATGCTACAGAGAACTTTTTATTTAATTCAGTCATGATACTTCTACCTTTGTAATAATCGAACTTTTAAGAAATCAGGCGAGAGAGCTAATTAATGTTTTTGCTCACTACGCAGATAAATTGACCAGTAAGTTAAACCCACCAAAATAGCGCCACCGATAATGTTACCAATAGTGACTGGAATTAAATTGTTAGTAATAAAGTGTGAAATGGTGAGTTGAGAAAATTGTTCAGGTGTTGCTCCCACGTTAATCCAAAATTCAGTTGGTGCGAAATGCTTAATAGCAATGCTAAGTGGGATTAAAAACATATTCGCAATACTGTGCTCAAAGCCGCTGGCAACGAACATACTTACTGGCAAAATCATGACGAATATTTTGTCCATTAAACTACGTCCGGCATAACTCATCCAAACAGCGAGACAAACCATTAAATTGGCGAGAATGCCTAAAAATAGCGCTTCAATAAAAGAGTGGTGTATTTTATGGTTTGCTGTTTGCAAGACATTCAGGCCCCATAATCCATCGGCAACATGGTATTGACCAGCAAACCAGATAATGGCGACGAAAAATAGTGCGCCAATCAAATTACCAAAATAAACGTTAATCCAGTTTATCATCATTTGATACCAGGTTATACGCCCGGTGGCTTTGGAAATAATCGTTAACACAGTGGAAGTAAATAAATCTGCTCCGCAAACGACGACTAACATTAATCCAAGGGAAAAACAGATGCCGCCAACTAATTTAGCTAGCCCATAAGGGACAGATGTGGTTCCTGTAGTCGCGGTAATATAAAAGACGAATGCAATGGAAATAAAAATCCCGGCAGTTATTGCTGACAGATAGGTAATGGCAACAGGTTTAGTCGTTTTATAAACACCAATGTCATTGGCGATTTGTGTCATTATCGCAGGGGGTAATAGGTTAAAGGGGGTGTCAGCTTTCATACCAACATTCTCTTTATCATTAATAAGTTACGGTACGTAATGATAGTAACAAAGGCGTGAAGGGGAGAATTTGATATAGATCATAATTCCCTAAGAGTGGACTCTGTTTTGGGGAGTGAAAACGGTTTAAATTCAATTTAACCTATTGATTTTAATAAAATAAAAAAATTTTAAAAATTATAATATTTTTTTATTTAACCCATTAGTAGGACGTTTAGTAAGTAAAATTACAGGTCAAATTGTTGTTTATTTGTTGTTGCAAATAAATTTAATTTAACCTGGATTTTACTTTTAATTATGAATTGTCTTTTCTACAATTTTATTTTGTGTTCCAGAAATCGCATTTTGCTTTTTGCAGCTTCTCATAAGCAGCCAATAAAGCCTGATGAGCGGGCAGTGATTTTAAATCTGCATCGACTGACCACAGACCATAAAAACAGTGTTCACCAGAAATAGCTGCTGATGCTGCTTCAACAGCATCTTGCCCATACATTTTTATGAATGCTTGATAATATTGTGCAGGCGCTTTATTCGCTTCCAGAGCAAGTAAAAGCAGTGTTTGCAAACAGCGATAATAATTAGCGCGTTCGGCCGTAAAGATTGAGGTGTTAAAATCTTGGGTCCATTCTACCCAAATTAAAGCCTGCTCCAAATCACCGCCCGCCAGCGCCAACATGGATTTCAGCTCACCAATTCGTAAATTGCTCCAGCCATTATCTTTACCTACCGCAATGCCAAGTAACTCACGGATACGGGTAAAATCGTCCAAACCTTCTTCATCTAATTGCTCAATCAGCGCCAGATATTCTTCGGCTTGCCACTGGCTATCCGGTAATGCTAATAAAGCTTCCCGCAGATGGATTCCCATCGTGTTATTAGCAAGATGTAAATCTTCCACAGGATAAATATCAGACATTCCCGGAACCAAAATACGGCAGGCATAAACACCAAGGTGCTCGTAGTCAGCAATATAAACTTCGGCATCCAATTGTTTGAAGATAGCCATCAAAGTGGCGAATTCTTCTTCGGTCGTGCCGCTGAAACTCCAGTCAGCGAACGCATAATCAGCATCTTGTTTGAATAAATCCCAACTGATTAAACCGCTCGAATCGATAAAGTGAGTTTCCAGATTAGTATGTTCTGCCACTTCTTCATTATCAAAAGTCGGCGCATTGAACACATCCAGATCTTTCAAACTGCGTCCTTGTAATAATTCGGTCACAGTACGTTCCAGTGCTACACCAAATTCAGGATGTGCACCAAAAGAGGCGAAACAAGTCCCGTTATTAGGATTAAACAGCACGACGCAAATAACCGGGAACTGCCCACTGAGAGAGGCGTCATAACAATAGAGTGGGAAACCTTCATCTTGTAATTTGCTGACTGCGGCAACAACGTCGGGATAACGATTCATCACTTCCTGGGGAATTTCTGGCAGGCTGATGCCTTCGGCGATAATACGATTTTTCACATAGCGTTCAAAAACTTCAGATAATCCCTGAACTCTGGCTTCATTCATCGTGTTGCCGGCTGACATACCATTGGAAACATAAAGATTGCCAATAATATTCATCGGAATATAGACGGTATGATGATCAGATTGACGAGTAAACGGCAGTGAGCAGATACCACGCTCTTCATTACCTGACTGCAAATCGACTAACTGACTGGCGCATAACTCATTTTCAGGATTATAAAATTGGTGTAACCGGTCATCCAGAATGCCTGCTGGCAAAGAATTATCGTCCGGTAAAGCAAACCATTTTTCATTCGGATAATGGACAAAATCACCGTTAGCGATAGCTTCGCCTAAATAGAAGTCAGCAAAAAAATAGTTGGTTGACAGGCGTTCAAAATACTCCCCTAAAGCAGAAGCTAAAGCGGCTTTTTTGCTAGCACCTTTGCCGTTGGTAAAACAGAGAGGACAATCGCGGTCACGGATATGAACCGACCAGACATGAGGAACCGGATTCAGCCATGAGGCTTCTTCGATATTAAAACCAAGATGTTGCAGTTTTTGCTGAAAACGGTTGATTGAATCTTCCAGTGCGGCATCTTTGCCGGGAATAAAGGTTTGCATCATGGTATTCACTTATGAGTGCTCGTTATGGGGCGCTCATCATACGAGTTTTTTTTCAGTAGCTAAAGTCTGGTATGTATCACAGATTTATTGTTATCATCATCCATAATTTAACAGGATATTTTTTATTAAGGAAGAAGCATGAAAAAGATGAAACACACAGCTTTAGCCAGTTTATTGGCATTAATTAGTGGTTCTGCTTTTGCTTTACCAAATATTACACTTTTGGCGACGGGAGGGACGATCGCGGGTGGCGGGAAGTCTGCAATCCAATCCAACTATGTTGCTGGAAGGGTTGCCATTGATGAATTAGTCAATGCTGTTCCTGAGATCAAAAATATCGCCAACCTAAAAGGTGAACAGGTGGTGAGTATTGGCTCGCAAGATATGAATGATCAGGTGTGGTTAACGCTAGCGAAAAGAATCAACGCTGATTGTGACAAGACCGATGGTTTTGTTATCACCCATGGTACTGACACGATGGAAGAAACCGCTTACTTCCTCGATCTGACTACCCACTGCCAGAAACCCATTGTCATGGTTGGAGCGATGCGTCCATCTACAGCGCTTGGTGCTGATGGCCCGTTAAATCTGTATAACGCTGTGGTCGTTGCCGGTGATACAGCATCAGCCAAACGCGGTGTGTTGATGGCAATGAATGATGCGGTTATCAGTGGGCGCACCGTGGTGAAAATGAGCACCACCGAAGTTCAGGCGTTCCAGCCAGTTAATGCGGGTGCTGAGGGCTTTGTTCATAATGGCAAAGTCAATTATTATGCTGACGCGAAGCCGAGAGCCAATAAGGCTATTTTTGATGTCAGTAAACTCGATAAGCTACCGAAAGTAGGTATTGTTTATAACTATGCCAATGCGTCTGATCTGCCGGCGAAAGCTCTGTTGAAAGATGGTTACCAAGGCATTGTCAGCGCTGGTGTGGGCAACGGTAATATGTACAAGGCGATTTTCGATACTCTGGCCTTGGCGGCTAAAGATGGGGTTGTGGTCGTCAGATCAAGCCGTGTACCGGTGGGATATGTTACTCAGGATGCGGAAGTAGACGATAGCAAACATGGCTTTGTCGCTTCTGAACGTTTGAATCCGCAAAAGGCCAGAGTACTTTTACAATTAGCTCTGACTGAAACACGTAATCCGGTGAAAATTCACGAGATGTTTGTGAAATATTGATTTGTGATTCAGAGATAACAAATAGGGCGTGCGGGTGACGGAGTTTCGCGCGCTATAGCGAGGAAACGCGCTGATTAAAACTAGCAGTTGAAAGTAGCATTCTGCTCAAAAAGTAGCTAAGATATTATTTGTACGGAAATTTGCCGGATAATTTTAGTCGAGGTCTATTATGGCTACTTCCACCGCGCGTTTTGAGGCGCGTATGAATCCTGAACTACATGCCCTGATTAAACGGGCCGCTGAAATTCAAGGACGTACTATGACTGATTTTGTTGTGTCTGCTGCACAGGATGCGGCGCAACGCGCAATTGAGCAGTCAGAAGTACTCCGTTTGTCTCTGGCCGATCAGCAATGTTTTGCGCAGGCATTGCTGAATCCACCGGAATCGACTCCGGCGCTTGAACGTGCATTTGCACGGCACCGCTCTTTGTTACGATCAGAATGAGTTCCACGATGTTTGATGTTATGCAACTCAACGAAGAACACGATCGTGATTCGTTCTACAGTGGTTCAGAATTTCTAGATGGTTACTTTCAGAGACAGGTTGGTCAGGATGTTAGGTGCCGCGTAGCAGCTTGTTTTGTTGCGCTTCATGATCACCGTGTAGCGGGATATTATACTCTGGCTGCTGCCGGTATCCAGTTGGCCAACCTCCCGACAGCTACTATTAAGAAATTGCCACGATACCCAACAGTGCCGGCAGTACGGATGGGGAGGTTGGCCGTTGATCAGGCATTTAGAAATCAGGGACTCGGTGGAGCATTGCTAGCTGATGCTATTGAGAGGACCATTCGTGCCGAAATTGCATCTTATGCGCTGCTTGTTGACGCAAAAGATGATAATGCAGTGCAATTTTACCGACATCATGGTTTTATTGCTTTACCCGATTCGCCATTCACATTATTCCTTCCTCTCATCGCTGTAGATAAAAAAGGTAAAAAATAAGCGGTTCACCTGTAATAGCGCTGAATGAATAAGTTTATTGGCTATTTTTGCGATAGTTTTGTTCAACGTTTGAATAACCATTGCAGCAATGAAATGGGAATGGTACAACCGGTATATCAGATTATTTATTGTTATCAATCATTGTTATTTCGTCAGAATAAGGTGAGGTAAATGAATCAGGTATATAATTTCAGTTCAGGTCCCGCTATGTTACCCGTTGAAGTATTGCGTAGAGCTGAACAGGAGCTCTGTAACTGGCATGGTATTGGGACTTCAATTATGGAGATCAGTCACCGGGGTAAGGAATTTATCGCAGTGGCAAAGGAAGCTGAAAATGATCTGCGGGATTTATTATCAGTGCCTGAAAACTATAAAGTATTGTTCTGTCATGGTGGTGCCCGCGGTCAATTTGCCGCTATTCCAATGAACCTATTGGGTGACAAGGTTAAAGCCGATTATATTGATGGCGGTTATTGGGCGGCATGTGCAGTTAAAGAAGCCAAAAAATACTGCACACCGAATGTGATTAATATCAAAACCGAAATTAATGGCTTGAAAAGCGTTAAACCAATGCGTGAATGGTCATTGAGTGATGATGCGGCTTATGTTCATTATTGCCCGAATGAAACTATTGATGGTATCGCTATTCATGAACAGCCGGATTTTAGCGATAATAAAATTATTATTGCTGACTACTCTTCCTCTATTCTTTCCGGGCCATTGGATGTTAGCCGTTACGGTATGATTTATGCGGGAGCGCAGAAAAATATTGGTCCTGCTGGTATCACATTAGTTATTGTGCGTGAAGATTTATTGGGCAAAGCCCGTAAAGAAACCCCGTCCATTTTCGACTATGCTGTTTTGGCAGAGAATGACTCCATGTTCAACACACCGCCAACGTTTGCCTGGTATCTCTCTGGTTTGGTCTTCAAATGGCTGAAAGAGCAAGGTGGAGTACAAGAGATGGCAAAGCGCAACCGAGCTAAGGCTGAACTGCTTTATGATGTGATTGATAAGAGTGATTTTTATCGCAACCAGGTTGCCCCTGAAAATCGTTCTCTGATGAATGTACCGTTCCAGATGGTGGATGCCTCACTGGATAGCAAGTTTCTGGCGGAGGCTGATGCACAAGGGTTGCAGGCACTGAAAGGGCACCGGGTTTCCGGTGGTATGCGTGCTTCTATTTATAATGCGATGTCGATAGAAGGGGTTCAGGCTTTAGTTGATTTTATGGCTGATTTTGAGCGCCGTAACGGCTAATTTGTCAATCATTACCGGGAACAATGGTTCCCGGCTCATTCAAGTAAAAAATATTTCCTCAAACGTAAAAATGACTCACTTATACCCAATGGATTTCAAGATGGATCGCGACGGCAAGGGAGCGAATCCCCGGGAGCATAGAGAACGATGTGACCGGGGTGAGTAAGTGCAGCCAACAAAGAAGCAACTTGAAAGATGACGGGTATATAATTAAAACAATGTAATCGAGAACCGGAGAGCCCGTTATTTATGCAATCCCTGATGCTACAACCTATTTCCTACATTAACGGAACTATTAACCTGCCAGGGTCAAAAAGTGTTTCTAACCGTGCGCTATTACTGGCGGCTTTCGCCAAAGGTGCTACTTGTTTAACTAACTTGTTGGACAGTGATGATATTCGTCATATGCTCAATGCTTTGGCTGCGTTGGGTATCAGTTATCGTTTATCTGATGATCGTACCTGTTGTGAAGTTGACGGTATTGGTGGATTGATTACCCATCAAGGCCCGATAGAACTGTTTCTGGGTAATGCCGGTACGGCAATGCGCCCCCTAACCGCCGCGTTATGCTTGGGCAAAAATGACGTCGTTCTTACCGGCGAACCTCGGATGAAAGAGCGTCCGATTGGTCATCTGGTGGATGCTTTGCGTCAGGGGGGGGCAGAAATTGATTATCTGGAGCAGGAAAATTATCCGCCGTTACACGTCAAAGGGGGTTTTGTTGGCGGCAAAGTGATGGTAGATGGCCGGGTTTCCAGCCAATTTCTGACCGCATTGCTGATGGCTGCGCCATTGGCGGAAAATGATTCTGAGATTCATATTCAGGGGGAATTGGTTTCCAAACCCTATATTGATATCACTCTGGCATTGATGAAAAGTTTTGGTATTACCATAAATCACGATCAATATCAGATTTTCCACATTAAAGGCCGACAGCAATACGTTTCTCCGGGGCACTATTTGGTTGAAGGTGATGCCTCTTCTGCTTCCTATTTTCTGGCGGCCGCAGCAATTAAAGGTGGCACTGTGCGTGTGACTGGAATTGGTAAAAATAGCCTGCAAGGGGATACCAAATTTGCCAATGTGCTGGAGAAAATGGGGGCGAAAATTCGTTGGGGTGATGACTTTGTTGAATGCGAACGTGGCACTCTCACTGGCATTGATATGGATATGAATGAGATCCCTGATGCTGCTATGACCATTGCAACCACTGCGTTGTTTGCGGCAGGGGAGACCGTCATTCGCAATATATACAACTGGCGGGTAAAAGAGACGGATCGGCTGCATGCGATGGCAACTGAATTGCGTAAAGTCGGTGCAGAGGTGGAAGAGGGGGTTGATTACATTCGCATCACACCGCCACCAAGATTATTACCTGCTGAAATTGGCACCTATAATGATCATCGAATGGCGATGTGTTTCTCGTTGGTGGCGTTGTCCGATACACCGGTTACCATTCTCGATCCAGGTTGTACAGCAAAGACCTTTCCTGATTATTTCAATCAATTGGAGAGATTAAGCCAGCGAAAGTCATAATTATCGATTATTATGATTTAATAAAGCGTATTTCTTTGATCAAAATCTATACCCAATGGATTTCAAGATGGATCGCGACGGCAAGGGAGTGAATCCCCGGTAGCATAGATAACGATGTGACCGGGGTGAACGAGTGCAGCCAACAAAGAAGCAACTTGAAAGATAACGGGTATATCTACATGGCATGCGCTTATTTCGTTCACTCTGTGAGTGCGTATAATCAACGGCAGATATTGATTATTTTATCGAGTAAATATTCAGCATCTGGTGACGTGTTAACTTGCCATGCTAAAGGAGAACAATAATGGTGGCGATAGCCCCAGTAATAACTGTTGATGGGCCAAGCGGTGCAGGTAAAGGAACATTATGCCAGGCACTGGCAGAGGTTTTAGGCTGGCAACTGCTTGATTCAGGTGCTATTTATCGAGTGTTGGCACTGGCCGCGATTCATCATCAGGTGGATATCCAGTCTGAAGACGCGTTAGTTCCTCTGGCTGCTAATCTTGATGTGCGTTTTGTCCCTAGAAAAGGGAAGCTCAGTGTGATGCTTGAGGGCGAGGATGTCAGTAATGAGATCCGGACCGAGGCGGTCGGCAATACTGCCTCGCAGGCGGCTGCTTTCCCACGGGTTCGTGAAGCCTTGTTACGGCGTCAGCGTGCTTTTCGGGTTGCACCGGGCTTGATTGCCGATGGCCGTGATATGGGAACCGTGGTGTTTTCTGATGCTCCGGTGAAAATATTTCTTGATGCCAGCGCAGAAGAACGTGCACGCAGACGTATGCTACAGTTGCAGGAAAAAGGCTTTAGTGTTAACTTTGAATGTCTTTTGTCCGAGATACAGGAGCGTGATTACCGCGATCGTAACCGGGCAGTTGCGCCGTTAGCGCCGGCTAAAGATGCATTAATATTGGATTCAACCAGTATGTCTATCGAAGAAGTCATCGACAAGGCGCTAAATTATGCGAAAAAAATTCTCTCAATTACCTGAGCGATTTTAAGTTTTTAGCTTATAATTGATGACGATGTACTAAAAATTAGGTACGCGGGTATCAAATTTTTTCGCAAACCAAACAACCTTGTTACAGGGAAATAGTAGCAGGGCATGTAAAACAACCCCATTCGGCGGGAAGCTAAATGGACGTTAAATTAAAATCTTGAAGATCATTAACATGACAGAATCTTTTGCTCAACTCTTTGAAGAATCCCTGCTATCTATTGAAACTCGTCCAGGTGCTATCGTTCGCGGCATCGTTGTTGCTATTGATAAAGACGTTGTATTGGTTGATGCAGGTCTGAAATCAGAATCCGCAATTCCTGTAGAACAGTTTAAAAATGTTCAGGGTGAGCTGGAAATCCAGGTCGGTGATGAAATTGATGTTGCGTTAGACGCTGTTGAAGATGGTTTTGGTGAAACTGTTCTGTCTCGTGAGAAAGCAAAACGCCATGAAGCGTGGCTGATGCTGGAAAAAGCTTACGAAGACGCAGAAACAGTTACCGGCATCATCAACGGTAAAGTAAAAGGCGGTTTTACTGTTGAACTGAACGGTATCCGCGCATTCCTGCCTGGTTCTCTGGTTGATGTTCGTCCAGTTCGTGATACAACTCACCTGGAAGGTAAAGAGCTTGAGTTTAAAGTCATCAAACTGGATCAGAAACGCAACAACGTCGTGGTTTCTCGTCGTGCTGTTATTGAATCTGAAAACAGTGCAGAACGTGATCAACTGCTGGAAAACCTGCAAGAAGGTATGGAAGTTAAAGGTATCGTTAAGAACCTGACTGACTACGGCGCATTTGTTGATCTGGGTGGCGTTGATGGCTTGCTGCACATTACTGATATGGCTTGGAAACGTGTTAAACATCCAAGTGAAATCGTCAATGTGGGCGATGAAATCGCAGTTAAGGTACTGAAATTTGACCGTGAGCGTACCCGTGTATCTTTGGGCCTGAAACAACTGGGCGAAGATCCTTGGGTAGCAATCGCTAAGCGTTATCCAGAAGGCACTAAACTGACTGGTCGCGTAACTAACCTGACTGATTACGGCTGCTTCGTAGAGATCGAAGAAGGCGTTGAAGGTCTGGTACACGTTTCAGAAATGGACTGGACCAACAAAAACATCCACCCATCCAAAGTGGTTAACGTTGGTGACGTTGTGGAAGTTATGGTTCTGGATATCGACGAAGAACGTCGTCGTATCTCCCTGGGTCTGAAACAGTGTAAAGCTAACCCTTGGCAGTTATTTGCTGAGACTCACAACAAAAATGACCGCGTTGAAGGTAAGATCAAGTCTATTACTGACTTCGGTATCTTCATTGGTCTGGATGGCGGCATTGATGGCCTGGTTCACCTGTCTGACATCTCCTGGAACGTTGCTGGAGAAGAAGCCGTTCGTGAATACAAAAAAGGCGATGAAATCGCGGCTGTTGTTCTGCAAGTAGATGCAGAGCGTGAGCGTATCTCTCTGGGCATTAAACAACTGGCAGAAGATCCATTCAATAACTACCTGTCCGTGAACAAGAAAGGTGCTATTGTTACTGGTAAAGTTACCGCAGTTGATGCTAAAGGTGCGACAGTAGAACTGGCTGACGGCGTTGAAGGTTACCTGCGTGCATCAGAAGCTTCTCGTGACCGTGTTGAAGATGCAACGCTGGTTCTGAACGTGGGTGATGCAGTTGAAGCTAAATATACTGGAGTTGATCGCAAAAACCGCGTTATCAACTTGTCTGTTCGCGCTAAAGACGAAGCTGACGAAAAAGACGCTATCGCTTCTGTGAACAAACAAGAAGACGCAAACTTTGCAAACAATGCGATGGCTGAAGCTTTCAAAGCAGCGAAAGGCGAATAATTCAAGTGAATAACGGTGGATAACACGTAAGTGTTATCCAAGTGCGGTAGTTTAGGGAGGTACTCATGACCAAGTCTGAATTAATTGAAAGACTTGCTGGCCAGCAATCTCATATTTCGGCCAAAACCGTTGAAGATGCAGTGAAAGAAATACTCGACCATATGGCAATAACATTGGCAGATGGTGAACGTATAGAGGTGCGCGGATTCGGCAGTTTTTCTCTTCACTACCGTGCTCCGCGCGTAGGTCGTAACCCTAAAACCGGTGATAAAGTGGAGCTGGAAGGTAAATACGTTCCCCATTTTAAACCTGGGAAAGAGTTGCGTGATCGCGTGAATATCTACGATTAAGTTTGAAGATAACAAGTTATTGCTTATTCTAAACAGTGTTTCGATACTGTTTTAGATTCATAACAAAGTGCTGGCCTTTTGGTCAGCGCTTTTTTGATCTAATCAAGGCTCATATAAAAAGAGCTAACTTTTATACTTAGAAAACCTTCCCCATAATCCTGTCAATCTGACGCTGTGTCCCCAGAAATCACTCGTATGCAAAATTAATATCGTCATTGGTTTTAAATTTATTCGTGATATTCGCTTTTGATAAATAAATGTATAAAAGTTGTTAAAAATATAAGGTAATACCGGCATCAAGCCACTTAATTTCGATAAATTTCGGAATATTCCTATATATTTTTAGGTGAAATCCATTGCATCATTGAATATTTATTAATCCATAAGTGGTGAAAACATGATGATTTCAGTTAGAACCACTCTTCATGCTATAAATCAATGGAGAAGTGAATAGATGGCAATAGGGTATTTCCTGCTGGTTGGTGATAAAACAACGTGTGGCGGCCAGATTATTACTGGTGACCACACCATGACATTTGATGGGCGAGCAACGGCTCGTGAAGGAGATAAGGTTACTTGTGGTAAACATCCCGGCACTTACATCATTGTCGGTGGTGTAACAGATATGTTTGACATGGGGCGTAAGTTGGCTGGCACATTGGATAAAATATCAGAATACCGCCTCTGGTGGTGATTTAATATTTTATCCTGAGGAAGGCATTGAAGATAACCCAGAAGGTGTTCTTAAAGTTATATACCCTATGGATTTCAAGATGCATCGCGGCGGCAAGGGAGCGAATCCCCGGGAGCATAGCGAACTATGTGACCGGGGTGAGAGAGTGCAGCCAGCAAAGAGGCAACTTGAAGGATAACGGGTATAAAAGAATGGCGAGCCAGAAGAGATAAACCGGGCTTTAAAAATAGCGGTCTGAAACGCCCAATAAGGCGTTCGTTCTTATAAAGTTATTGGTCTAACTGTAATTGAGCTCTTAGTCTAATATATTGATTCTTATGATGATCAGCCATTCGCCTTAACTCTTCATCAAGAAACATATCCGGCAACTCGTAATCATCCCTGTGTTCAGAGAGATTAACTTGAAGTGATTCAAGAACTTTATGGAGTTCAATCCCATATTTTACAAGACAATGACGCCGTGATCGTTCTTGTAGCAGATAACCAAAGTCTTCAACATATTTTCTGGCTGTTCGAAAATCTTCATGCTCAAGTTTTTCTAACAGAAAGTAATAAGTAGGGATCATCAGGCTTCTGATGCGCTCTTTCTCGACCTCAATATCGTCTTTGACTTTATTCACAATGTTGGCGAGGCGAGATCGAATACAAGCGATAGGATTCAAAATACGAACGAGCTCATGAGAGCCTGGCGCTGCATTAATCATAAAACGTTCTGTATTCAAGTATAGTTTGTCGCCAGATAAATCGTCGTGTTCAAAACCTGCTGGCCGGTCAATGATATCAACAAGGTTACATTCATCATTGTTATCAGGGTTAGAGAACAACCGGCCTTCATGCTCTTTAATTGTCTTTGTGTCCTTATCGGTCAGAAGGCATATTGCAATAGATGGGAAATCAAGTGGATTGTTATAGTGAGGTTCAACGTTGAATGCTCTGGCGATGTTTTCAACATTGTTCCGTTTTGTTACATAATCAACATCAACAGAAGTTATGAAAACTTCATTAGGTAAATTATCTTTCGAGTATTTATGAAGGTATGTATTTACCCAGTAGCGCACAGCTTGACCACCAACAGTGATTGCTGGCCCTGCTAAACTATCAGCGTTTTGGACTAGCTCTTGATTGAGTAAATAAATTTGTTCAGAAGGCGGTATGTGTTCAACAGTCATAAAAAAAGAACCAAATATTATAAACACTGGCTCATTATATCATGTGCGGTATAGGGGGAAGAATCAGAAGCTTGGAGCCATACCAGCAACGAAACTACCTGATGGCACACTTAAAGCAGGTCTTTGTATAACAGGCTGTGGAGCTGCATGACTACTCTTCTGCTCTTTTACACGTTGAGCGTATGCAACATGTTGTGCTTTCTTAATATCAGGTGCATTCATCTTGAAGTGCTTCCTACAAGGGAATTAATTTTAAAAAATCTTGCATAAAATATATACCAAAGTCACAGCAACTTCAACTAGGTTTGTTTGATCATGTTTTTTAATAACGTAAATGTCTTATCAGATAACACGACGAAACGGGGGCAGAGAATTGAGAATATCTTTGCCGTAGTTTTGAATTTAATGCGCGTGTCGAGAATCGTTACTGCTCCGGTATCCTCTGTTTAGTACGGATAAGATGTCCCACAGCTTGATGTACCCGTTATCTTTCAAGTTGCCTCTTTGTTGGCTGCACTCTTTCACCCCGGTCACATCGTTATCTATGCTCCCGGGGATTCACTCCCTTGCCGTCGCGATCCATCTTGAAATCCATAGGGTATATAGTCTTTCTCGTTTAATTAACAATAAGTAATGAAAACAGAGAAGTTATTTTAATTATGCCTAAGGATCTCCATGAAATTTCGTTTGATTAAAAACGTTATTGGATCCTCAGGCATAGCATTTCCTGACTTAAGAAAATTTCAGATTAAATAGTGTTATTGAATATGAAAAGAAATAGATTCCAAGCATAATAAGAACGACGCCGCTGGTGTAATTAATAAATTTGATAACACGGTGACTGAGCATTTTCCTGGAGAAGAATATCACAGTATTAATAAAGGCAACCCAAACAATAACGCCAATAATTGTCCCTGCTGCACCAATAGCTAAACTATATTTACCTGATGCAATATTGTTGAGTTGTGCGCTGACAGACAGCCAAAAAATAACATTGTATGGATTTAATAATGTCAACAATACACCATCAAAAAATTGCCTATGATAGGGTTTGGATATGATATTGATATTTTCCTCATTTTTCTTATTTATGAAGCTGGTAATACCAAACCAAATGACCATTAATGCGCCTAAAAACCCCAAAATAGGCATAAAAATAGTATTGGAAAAAAATTGCAATATACCAAAACCTAAAAGTAATAAATAAATTATATCGGCAAAACAAGCACCTAAACCAAAAACGACTGCGTGAAGACAACTGATATTCAAGTGTCTACGCATAATTTCTATATTTATAGGGCCAACGGGAGCCGCAGCTCCCAATCCTAAAAGAAAAAATGTTCCTAATGTACTGATTACATCAACCATATAATTAATTCCATAACATGAGATGTTTATTTAGTGATAATCCAATGAAGCTTTGTAATGATATTCTGCCCCCCTCGGGAAAACTACGAATAGCATGGGGTTTCCTGGTGTTTATTATAATTAAATCTCCTTGCTCTGGTTTAATGAGGACAGATGGCGGAAGCGTGCCTCGCCAATCATTTTCTGCATTATCTTCAATTAACTCGGTGATAGGGATTTCAGGAACATCCCACAGTTCCAGCTCTCCTCCAGTTGCAGGCATTTTTATATAGATATTCACTGAGAATTGCCCCAACAAATTGACAGATTGTTGTTGAAGACCATCGAAATGGGGTTGTTTTTCAACCATGAAAGAACGTTCTGGTCTGTTCATCACTCTGGCAATCCCCGCATGCATCTTTTTACCTTCAAAGTTGGCAATGCTAGCCCCGGCAGACCATACTTCATCCAGTTCTAAACGAAATTTATCGAAAGGGGCTAACATGGGAGCACAGAAATTTCTGACGTTTCTGATGGCAGGTAACGCATTTTCAAAATATTTTTTATAGCTATCGCTATCTTTGGATTTGCCAAAAGTTGTGTTGTAAGACGGGCCAATTCTATCAACACCATAATCAACTAAAACAACTTCATCTCCTTTTTTCAAATCATGAGGATGACATTCTAGATTTTCGTGAGAGAGGAAAAAATCAGAGAGCTTGTCTGCAAGAGAGATATCAACATATTTCTTTATATGGATTGCTAACACTTCATCATTAAATAATTTAGTAAGATGATGTTCTTGCAGAGAGTCAGATACAATTATTTTGTTTTTCATAAAAACCACCTTATTGTATTTAACATGATTTTTTGATTACTTTCCATATAAAAATAGAATGGAAATATTAATTTAATATTATTTAAATTTAATCAATGCGATCTTAATCACAAAACAAAAAGTGGACAGTCATTTAAGTAGTTTCACTAATTTAGTGCTCAACAACTGAGGTAATGTCTGATAATAATTATTTTTTTACATATGGTTAGATTGATTGTTCTATTAATTCATAGGCATGGTTAATAATTTCAAAAATGAATTTAATATTTAATTATAATAATAAGTGGATAATGTAACTTCTCGTAAGTTCATAATGACTTACTGCCTATCCCAATAGGGCTATTTTATTTGCCCTTCTTTGCCATAAAGAGCGAACCTGGGCAGTGCTCAAAATCCTCACGTACTACGTGTACGCTCCGGTTTTTCCGCGCTGTCCGTGTTCACTGTTCATTGATAAGAATGGCCTGCAACAATTACGCCTATTGAGATAGGCTCTTAGAATGTTTATACCCGTTATCTTTCAAGTTGCCTCTTTGTTGGCTGCACTCACTCACCCCGGTTACATCGTTATCTATGCTCCCGGGGATTCGCTCCCTTGCCGTCGCGATCCATCTTGAAATCCATAGGGTATATTTATGTCTGTAATGAAGATACGGACAAAACCTTACGAGATATTTTATTTGATATCAGTATCGCAATGTTACATTTTCAACCAATATAACATTTGTTGGGTAATTAGCAGGTGGAAATTTCTGTATTTGCGAAGCTGTTCGCATATATTTGTGAAATGATTATTAGCCTGAAATTAATTTGCGAAGGTGTTTGATGATTTTTCTTGTGCTTCTGGCTGCTTTGTAAAAAATAAGCAATACTCTGCTGGAAAAATAAAAGGGTAAGGATGAATAAGGATGTGGTTTTCAGTTGTGATAAATAAGATAACAATAAATTGGAAACAACCTATACCAATTATTAGCGTGAATCAGGCTGCAATAGCTATTATTGTCGGTATTGTACCCTTGTTTTTTCTGCCTGAGTTACCACAGAAATGGCAGATGATGGCATTGCTATTACTGGCTCTATTCTACTTATTCTTGCCATTTTGTCTTTGTCGGATGGTTTCAATTTCGTTACTGGCATTTCTTATTGGGTGCTGGCAAGGAAATCATCTGCTCGAACAGATAATCTATTTTAGTGAAAAAGCGCATTTATCACGGGTTATTATTGAAAGTTTATCATTAGATAATGAAGAGAATGGCAGAGTTATCCTGCGTATTATTGAGAATGAAAACAAAGTTATTTTTCCGCCACTGTATGTTTCCGCTTATTGGGATATTTCGCCTGAATCTCTGTGTGCTGGTCAAGAATGGCGGCTGAAAATGAAATTACGGCCAGTTCATAGTCAGCTAAATCAAGGTGGATATGATAGCCAGCGTAGGGCATTAGCTATCCGCCGACCTTTAACAGGAAAAGTCATTCACGCTGAATTAATTGATGGGAAATGTAATTTACGTCAGCGATTGGTCAGTCATATTGCACCGGATATTCGTGAATTGAAGCATAGTGGCATTGCGATGGCATTAGCATTCGGAGAACGTCAGTGGTTAAGTAAGGAGGATAATTTATTATTACAACAAACAGGTACGGCTCACCTTATGGCTATTTCAGGGTTGCATATTACGGTTGCCAGTATGTTTGGTTGGTGGATGGCAAGATTATTACAACTCTTCTTTCCCGTGCACTGGATAGGGCACAGATTCCCACTGATTGCCGGTTGGATAGTGGCAATAAATTACGTCTGGCTATCGGGTTGGGGTATTCCGGCTATTCGTGCATTACTGGGTTTAACGATCTGGTTATATTTACGTTATAGAAATATTCTCTGTTTCCCTTGGCAGTGGGCATTGTGGACAGCCGCAATGATTCTCTTATTTGATCCCCTGACGGTGCTTTCTGACAGCTTCTGGCTCTCTTTCTTTGCTGTGATGGCGCTAATGTTCTGGTTCTGTTGGGCACCGTTAATTGAGCCATTTCGTTATGGTTGGAAATGGTTATGGCTGCGAGGGTTATATATGCAAATGGGTATGATGCTGATGCTTATTCCTCTCCAGCTATTATTATTTCATGGTGTCAATTTTGCCGCTTTATTTGCTAACTTCTGGGCCGTGCCAATCATCTCTTTTATTACTGTGCCGTTGATTATGCTGGCATTAATCAGCAACTTTTGTTCTTTTATTCACGCTTTATTATGGCAATTAGTTGATTACTCTGTAACCCTCTCTTTAATCCCTTTGCCAGTTTTGCAACAGTCATGGAGTGAAACTGGCCGTTTTCCCCCATTAATAACGTTTATTGGTTGGTTTGTTGTCATTATTTGGCGATTCGCTTGGTGGCAATCATATAAATTACTGATTACTATTTTTTTAGGGGTAATGCTCTGCTATCTGAGGCGCAACGAAGACTATTTGTGGCGATTTTCTATGCTGGATGTTGGGCACGGGCTTGCGGTTATCATTGAAAAAGATGGCAAAGCGCTGATTTTTGATACCGCTAATCGTTGGGAGACTGGCAGTATGGCTGAAAGGGTGATAATCCCTTATTTGCGTTGGCATCGATTAACGCCAGAGCAAATTATTATCAGTCATGATCATCTTGACCATACCGGTGGGTTAGCATTCTTACAACAAAAATATCCAGGTATTGCGGTGAGAAGTTCTTTAATCAATCAGCAACATCTTCCATGTATACGCGGTGAACAGTGGCTCTGGCAGGGGTTGAGCTTCCGTGTATTATGGCCGCCGGTAAGATCATTACGCGCAGGTAATGACGAATCTTGTGTCATTCGGGTAGAAGATGGTAAACATAGCTTGCTTTTGACCGGAGATCTGGAAAAGCAAGGGGAATATAAGCTATTGGGAATAGAAAAAGAGAATTTAAGATCGACCGTATTGCAGGTTCCACATCATGGTAGTAACACGTCATCTACAGCCGCTTTTATTCATACCGTCTCACCACAATATGCACTGGCCTCTGTTGCACGTTATAGCCCGTGGCGACTTCCTTCGGTTAAAGTGCAGCGACGCTATCGTAAAATTGGGGCAGAATGGCGTAGTACCGCGGTATCCGGGCAGATAACGGGTTATTTTTATGGCGATCATGTTGAAATGATGAGCTATAGGCAACAAATTATGTCACGTTGGTATCATCAGTGGTTTGGTATTCGTAGTGATCATGAGTAGAATAACCCGCTATTTCTTTTTGTGTTGGTAACTCAATAATGAATGATAAAGACCTTTCTACCTGGCAGACGTTTTGCCGACTATGGCCAATTGTCTCTCCGTTCAGGATTGGGCTGATAGTTGCTGCGGTTGCACTGATCCTTAATGCTGCCGGTGATACGTTAATGCTTTCGTTGCTTAAGCCTTTACTTGATGAAGGTTTCGGCAAAGCAAGCAGTGATGTACTGAAATGGATGCCACTGATTGTGATTGCTTTAATGATTATGCGAGGGCTATCCGGGTTTGTATCAAGTTATTGTATCTCTTGGGTCTCCGGTAAAGTGGTAATGCAGATGCGTCGTCGTCTGTTCAGCCATATGATGGGGATGCCGGTGTCATTTTTTGATCAACAATCTACAGGGACGCTGCTTTCCCGTATCACTTATGATTCTGAACAAGTGGCCTCCTCCTCTTCCAGTGCACTGATTACCGTGGTCAGGGAAGGGGCATCCATTATCGGCCTGTTTGTTTTGATGTTTTACTATAGCTGGCAATTATCTCTGATCCTGATTGTGATTGCGCCGATCGTGTCATTGGTGATTCGTGTGGTATCGAAGCGATTTCGTAGTATTAGTAAAAATATGCAGAATAGCATGGGGCAAGTCACAGCCAGTGCTGAGCAGATGTTGAAAGGGCATAAAGAAGTGCTCATTTTCGGTGGGCAGAACGTAGAAACTGAGCGCTTTAATAAAGTCAGTAACCATATGCGTCAGCAAGGCATGAAAATGGTGTCTGCTTCATCAATTTCTGATCCCATCATTCAGCTTATTGCCTCGTTTGCTTTGGCCTTTGTCCTGTATGCCGCAAGTTTCCCGGATATTATGGAAACATTGACAGCGGGTAAAATTACGGTCGTATTTTCATCAATGATTGCGTTGATGCGTCCATTGAAATCGTTGACTAATGTTAACGCGCAATTCCAGCGAGGCATGGCCGCCTGTCAGACTCTGTTTTCGATTCTGGATATGGAACAGGAGAAAGATGACGGTAAGCTGGAGCTTAAAAAAGCGAACGGTGATATTGAGTTCCGTAATGTGACTTTCTGCTATCCAACCAAGGAATTACCGGCGTTGCAAAATATTTCCATGTATATCCCGGCGGGAAAAATTGTTGCTTTAGTAGGGCGTTCTGGCTCGGGTAAATCCACAATAGCGAATTTGCTGACCCGTTTTTATGATGTCAACGAAGGTAATATTTTTCTGGATGGGCATGACTTGCGGGAATATAAGCTCTCTTCCTTGCGTGGGCAGGTTGCACTGGTATCGCAGAATGTGCATCTATTTAATGACACGGTAGCGAATAATATTGCTTATGCCAGTGAAAACCGATACAGCCGTGAAGAGATTGAGAAAGCCGCTGAGATGGCTTATGCAATGGACTTCATCAGGAAGTTAGATAACGGCTTGGATACGATGATCGGTGAGAATGGTGTGCTGCTTTCTGGCGGTCAACGCCAGCGTATTGCTATCGCGCGTGCCTTGTTGCGTGATTCTCCGGTTCTGATTCTTGATGAGGCAACTTCGGCGCTGGACACGGAATCTGAACGGGCAATTCAGGCTGCACTGGATGAATTGCAGAAAAACAGAACCTCGCTGGTTATTGCACATCGTCTATCAACCATTGAAAACGCGGATGAAATTCTGGTGGTTGAAGATGGGCATATTGTTGAACGGGGTGACCATCTCTCTCTGCTGGAGCGAAATGGTGTTTACTCACAACTACATCGGATGCAATTTGGTCAATGATTGAGCGCATATGGTCAGGCCGCTCATGGCTTTATTTGCTGTTATTACCTTTTTCAGCCCTTTACGGGCTGATAAGTGGCTTACGGTGGTTGAGTTATAAAACAGGGTTGAGGCTACCCTGGAAAGCGCCTGTACCTGTTGTGGTGGTGGGTAATCTCACTGCTGGCGGTAATGGTAAAACGCCGGTGGTTATTTGGCTGGTGGAGCAGTTGCAGAAAAAAGGTTATCGGGTTGGTGTTGTTTCCCGCGGCTATGGAGGTAAAGCGGAAAGTTATCCTCTGTTGGTGACTGAAAATGTCACTACGGCTCAAGCCGGTGATGAACCGGTATTAATTCATCGTCGTACCGGCGCACCAGTGGCTGTTGCGCCAAAACGGGTTGCAGCAGTGAAAGCATTACTGGCAAACACGTCACTGGATATCATCGTGACTGATGATGGCTTACAGCACTATGCTTTGCAGCGGGATTTTGAAATTGCGGTTATTGATGGCGTGCGCCGTTTTGGTAATGGTTGGTGGCTTCCAGCAGGTCCAATGCGTGAACTATCTGGGCGGTTGAACAGGGTTAATACCATTATCACTAACGGCGGTACTCCTCAGCCAGGCGAACTATCCATGACATTAGCTGGCGAGTTAGCTGTGAATATGGTGAGCGGTGAAAAACGTGCAGTGAATCTGATACCTCACGCTGTTGCGATGGCTGGAATTGGGCATCCACCGCGGTTCTTTGCCACCTTGCAACAGTTAGGTGCTGACCTAAAAAAGGAGTATGCATTTGCCGACCATCAACTGTACACAGAAGATCAATTGTGTCATCTGGCTGACACCAACCAGAATTTACTGATGACAGAAAAAGATGCGGTTAAGTGTTTTAATTTTGCTCAGCCAAATTGGTGGTATTTACCGGTAGATGCTCGGTTACCCCAAGAAAAGGGAGAGATAATGCTGAACAAGATTTGTTCGTTATTGGAGACGAATAACAATAGTAAGTAAACATACCCTATGGATTTCAAGATGCATCGCGACGGCAGCCAACAAAGAGGCAACTTGAAAGATGACGGGTATATTATGTTTTAATCAAAATGGCCTCTGTGAGCCGATAGTAAGCCGATGATAGTCAACCGGGAGATTGCCTTTCTGCTCCTTGCCAAAGCGTACAATTTCAGTAATTTTTCAGATTTATTTGATTTTTCGCCATTGCTAACTGATATTAAAACTATCCATTTTGGATAAACAACCATTGTGTATTCTTGAGTCAAACATGTACGATTCTGGTAGGATATCCGCTCGTATCTGTTACTTAAACGATATATACCCTATGGATTTCAAGATGCATCGCGGCGGCAAGGGAGCGAATCCCCGGGAGCATAGATAACGATGTGACTGGGGTGAGTGAGTGCAGCCAACAAAGAGGTAACTTGAAAGATGACGGGTATACTACTCGAATGAAATGTATTTCAAGGTCAAGGTATTGAAACTGAGATGAGGTTCTATTCGAAAATTGAATAAAGGGTAAAAAAACATCAAAAACAATAAATTAAATTATTGTGAGATGGACAAATGGGGGAGTTATTATGACATTACAATTAAAGATGGGTAGAGTGAAATGGTTTGATGAGCGTAAAGGATATGGTTTTATTTCTCCACAGGATGGGGGACAAGACATATTCGTCAATAGAAAAGCGATTGCGAATACAAAAAACAAGTCACTCACAGAAGGGCAGGATGTGGAATTTTCAATTATTCGCAAAGGTTATGATTTAACCGCGGCAGATGTGATAGCATTCTAAAACCCTATCAAAATCAAGCTATTTTATTGCCATTCTTTAAATGGTAAAGAGGAAGCATTGAACCATGTGCAAACAGAGGTAATCGTTTTTTTGAACGCACTTTTGGTAAAATTCGGAGGGTAGCGAAGTGAGTCATTTTTGACAACAGCGTTTACTCTCCGGTTTTTGTTTGTTATCTATATTGATGATTTATTGGCAATTAGGGATTGTGTCAATTACGCCTACCGAGATAGTTTTGGACTTTCACCAACTTACCTGATTTTTCAGTGGATAATATTGGGAAAAGGATCGAAAGATCAAATAACAAGAGTTAACGATGATACCAAGCTTATGTTATTCTGAGCTGCATTAAATTAAAGCTCCATAATTGGAGGATGTATGGATCACCGTTTACTCGAAATTATTGCCTGTCCTGTATGTAACGGAAAACTCAGTTACGATAAAGAGAATTTTGAACTCATTTGTAAGTTGGATCGACTTGCGTTTCCTGTACGTGATGGTATTCCCGTCCTGTTAGAGCACGAAGCCCGCGAATTACCTCTGGATGAGGAAAAATAAGGCATGTTCACTGTTATTATTCCTGCTCGCTTTGCTTCAACCCGTTTACCCGGTAAACCTTTAGCCGATATTCACGGCAAACCAATGATTGTTCGTGTTATGGAGCGGGCGAAACGTTCAGGTGCTGGACGTGTCATTGTGGCAACAGATAATCACGACGTTGTTGATGCCGTTGTGGCTGCCGGTGGAGAGGCTTGTCTGACCAACGAAAATCACCATTCTGGTACTGAACGATTAGCTGAGGTTATCAACAAATATCAATTTTCCGATGATGAAATTATCGTTAATGTTCAGGGTGATGAACCACTGATTCCCGAAGAGATTATTAAACAGGTTGCAGAGAATTTGGCAGGTTGTAAAGCGGGAATGGCAACGTTGGCCGTGCAGATTCATGATGCAGAGGAAGCTTTTAACCCTAATGCTGTGAAAGTCGTTATGGATAAACAGGGTTATGCACTCTATTTTTCCAGGGCAACTATTCCTTGGGAGCGTGGCCGTTTTATTCAATCACGGGAAACGATTGGTGATAATTTTCTGCGTCATATTGGTATTTATGCCTATCGCGCGGGTTTTATCCGTCGCTACGTGCAATGGGAGCCGAGCCCGTTGGAGCAAATTGAAATGCTGGAACAACTGCGGGTACTTTGGTACGGCGAAAAAATTCATGTGGGGATTGCATTAAAGGCACCGGGAGTAGGCGTTGATACGCCGGAAGATTTGGCAGCAATTAGAAAAGTGTTTACTGAAATCTGATTGATTGTTTGAACTTATACCCTATGGATTTCAAGATGGATCGCGACGGCAAGGGAGCGAATCCCCGGGAGCATAGATAACGATGTGACCGGGGTGAGAAAGTGCAGCCAACAAAGAGGCAACTTGAAAGATGACGGGTATATTTTAGATTAACGAAAGCGCATCATTTATTTATTGCTGTTTATTTCCATTGCGCTTTCGTTTTTCCATCTATCTTGCTGCTTTGTTTCAGGAAGTCACTTGAGGATTATTTAGCGGCTGAGAATGTTCTGATTTTTGTGGCTGTTCTGGATCTTTTGATGGCTTAATGCGTTGCCAGAGGGTGCCTAAAGTTTCATACCATACCCGATCTGAATGAGACAGATAGTAAGCTGAGGGTAGATATTTTTCCCAAGGATGTAATGGTGAAGTGATCGCTAATTGGTTAGCCGGGCCGGGGATGGGGTTCAACCCATGCTGTTGAAAGAAAGTGATTGCTCGCTGCATATGATTGGCGGAAGTCACTAAAATAAAGGGTTGGTTACCAATCAGTTTCTCAACCTCATTGGCTTCTTGCTCAGTATCCATTGGCTTTGTCAGTGCAATTGTATCTTCTGCGGGCACGCCGAGCGATTGGGCTACGATAGCGGCGACTTCAGCACTGCTTTTAACATTTGCCCCTTTACCACCGGTAAAGACCATTTTAGAGCCGGGGTTCAGGCGATATAAACGAATACCTTCTGTCACTCGTGGCAAACTGTTGTTAAGTAAGTTTGAACTGGGTGCCCAATTTGGGTTATAAGTGAAGCCGCCGCCAAGAACAACGATATAATCAACCGGTGGATTGATATGACTGGTATCAGATTGGTCGCTGTTAGCATAAACCGATTCCACCGGTAACAGCAGCTTATCGGCAACAGGTTGTAAACTTAGCAGAAGTAGCGTGAGCCAACTGAATGTTAGAATTGTTTTTCCTGTTTTTTGCCAGCGGGTAAACCACAGTAGTAATAAAGCAGCAAGTGAAATTAGCAATATTAATGGCAGAGGCATCACCATTGCACCGAGGTACTTTTTAAATAAAAATTGCATCTATTTGCCTTAATTTGGTTGAATTATAGCCATGTGGTTCACAGTTTGTCGTCAAAAGTGGTTATATACCCTATGGATTTCAAGATGGATCGCGGCGGCAAGGGAGCGAATCCCCGGGAGCATAGCGAACTATGTGACTGGGGTGAGTAAGTGCAGCCAACAAAGAGGCAACTTGAAAGATGACGGGTATATCAACGAATGCTGTGCCAAAATAGCATTCAGTATAATGAAATCTCAACAGATAAATCAGATCTATTCCATTAGTGAGGCAGTTTTTCATGCGGGATCGCAATTTCGATGATATTGCAGACAAATTCTCTCGTAATATTTACGGCACAACCAAAGGTAAAATCAGGCAAGCCGTTGTCTGGCAGGATATTAGCGAATTACTGGCTCAATTACCTCAACGTCCACTGCGTATTTTAGATGCGGGTGGTGGAGAGGGAAATATGGCATGCCAATTAGCTGAATTGGGTCATCAAGTGATATTGTGTGATTTATCAGAAGAGATGATCCAGCGAGCAAGGCTGGCCGCAGAAGAGAAAGGGGTCAGCCAAAATATGCAATTTATACAAAGTCCGGTACAAGAAATTAGCCAATATATAGAGCAGCCGGTAGATTTGGTATTATTTCATGCAGTACTGGAATGGATTACCGATCAGAAATATGCAATAGAAGTGCTAATGAATATCATTAATCCGGGTGGCGCTCTATCTTTAATGTTTTACAATGCCAATGGCTTAGTAATGCGCAATGCTATTTTAGGTAATTTTCATTTGGCGACGCCCAATATACAACGCCGCAGAAAACGTTCATTATCGCCTCAGAATCCGTTGGCACCTGAACAGGTATATCAATGGCTTGATGAATTAAATATGACGATTACCGGCAAAACTGGCGTGCGTGTTTTTCACGATTATTTGCAAAATCGCCAATTACAGAACGAAAACTTTCCGGCGTTGCTGGAATTGGAACAGCGTTATTGCCGACAGGAGCCTTATATCAGCTTGGGGCGCTACATTCATGTCATGGCACGCAAGCCCGCTTTAACAGTTTAAAGGACAAATTATGAGTGAATATTCCCAGACTGTCCCGGAACTGGTGTCTTGGGCCAGGAAAAACGATTTTTCCATCTCCTTGCCTGTAGAAAGACTGGCTTTTCTGATGGCAATTGCGGTGTTGAACAGCGAGCGTTTGGATGGCGAAATGAGCGAAAGCGAGCTGGTTGATGCCTTTCGTGAAGTTTGCAAAGGGTTTGAGCAGACCACAGAATCGGTCGCGGTGCGGGCCAACAATGCCATCAATGATATGGTGCGTCAGAAACTTCTTAACCGTTTCACCAGTGAATTGGCCGATAACAATGCAATTTATCGCTTAACCCCGCTTGGGATGGGTATCAGTGACTATTACATTCGTCAGCGGGAATTTTCTACCTTACGTCTTTCGATGCAACTTTCGGTGGTGGCGAGTGAATTGCACCGGGCAGCAGAAGCGGCAGAAGAAGGGGGAGATGAATTTCATTGGCACCGTAATGTTTTTGCGCCGCTGAAATATTCTGTTGCAGAAATTTTCGACAGCATCGACATGTCTCAGCGCGTAATGGACGAGCAGCAAAGCTCGGTTAAGGAAGATATTGCGGCGTTGCTGAATCAAGATTGGCAAGCCGCGATTGCCAACTGTGAGCAACTGTTATCCGAAACATCGGGTACGTTGCGGGAACTCCAGGACACACTGGAAGCGGCTGGAGATAAATTACAGGCTAATTTGCTGCGCATTCAGGAAGCCAATATGGACAGTGGTGGATCAGAACTGGTTGATAAACTGGTATTTGATCTGCAAAGCAAACTGGACCGTATTATCAGTTGGGGTCAGCAGGCGATTGATTTATGGATTGGCTATGATCGTCACGTTCACAAATTTATCCGTACGGCGATTGATATGGATAAAAACCGTATTTTCTCTCAGCGTTTACGTCAATCAGTTCAACACTATTTTGATAACCCGTGGACCCTTACCATTGCTAACGCCGAACGTTTGCTCGATATGCGGGACGAAGAATTAACGTTACGTAATGAAGAGGTGACGGGTGAACTGCCATTAGCACTGGAATATGAAGAATTCAGTGAAATAAACGAACAACTGGCAGAAATGATTGAAAAAGCGCTGTTGATATATCGGCAAGAACAGCGCCCATTGGATTTAGGTGCAGTGTTAAGGGATTACCTTGCTCAGCATCCGCTCTCTCGTCACTTTGATGTGGCGCGTATTTTGGTGGATCAGGCTGTGCGGTTGGGTGTGGCAGAAGCGGATTTCTCTGGGTTGCCAGCGGAATGGTTAGCGATTAATGATTACGGAGCCAAGGTACAGGCACATGTCATCGACACATATTGAACAATTTATGCCAGTTAAACTGGCACAGGCGTTAGCCAATTCACTTTTCCCGGAACTGGATAGCCAACTTCGTGCGGGTCGTCATATCGGGATAGATGATCTTGATAATCATGCTTATCTGATGGATTTTCAGGAGCAATTGGAGGAATTTTACGCCCGCTATAATGTGGAGTTGATCCGTGCGCCAGAAGGTTTCTTCTATCTGCGTCCCCGTTCGACCACATTGATCCCGCGCTCGGTATTATCAGAGCTGGATATGATGGTAGGAAAAATTCTCTGTTATCTCTATCTCAGCCCGGAACGGCTGGCTAATCAGGGGATTTTTACTGCTCAAGAGCTGTACGAAGAGCTGATCTCACTGGCCGATGAGGGCAAGTTGATGAAGTTTGTCAACCAGCGCTCTTCCGGTTCCGATTTGGATAAACAGAAATTGCAGGAAAAAGTGCGCACGACACTGAACCGTCTGCGTCGTCTGGGGATGGTCTATATCCTGCCAAATGACAACAACAAATTTACCATTACTGAGGCGGTATTCCGTTTTGGTGCGGATGTGCGCAGTGGCGACGATCCTCGTGAAGTACAACTGAGGATGATCCGTGACGGTGAGGCAATGCCGATTGAAGGCGGCTTGTCGCTTGATGATAGTGAAAATGATGAAACATCGGATAACTCAGCAGAAGGTACGGGAGATGAACAACCATGATTGAACGCGGTAAATTTCGTTCACTGACGCTGGTTAACTGGAATGGTTTTTTTGCCAGAACATTTGATCTTGATGAATTAGTCACAACCTTATCAGGCGGTAATGGCGCGGGTAAATCTACCACGATGGCGGCTTTTGTCACCGCGCTGATCCCTGATTTAACCTTGTTGCATTTCCGTAACACCACCGAAGCCGGTGCCACTTCCGGTTCTCGTGATAAAGGTTTGCACGGCAAATTGCGGGCGGGGGTCTGTTACTCAACCTTGGATGTGATTAACTCCCGCCATCAGCGGGTGGTGGTCGGGGTGAGATTGCAACAGGTGGCGGGACGTGACCGTAAGGTTGACATCAAACCCTTTATGATCCAAGGCTTGCCAACTGCTATGCAACCTACGCAGCTATTAACTGAAAATGTGGGTGAAAGACAGGCACGTGTATTGCCACTGAATGAACTGAAAGATCGCCTTGATGAAATGGAAGGCGTGCAGTTCAAACAATTTAACTCTATTACCGATTATCATGCGCTGATGTTTGATTTGGGGGTGATACCCAAACGCTTGCGTTCAGCCAGTGACCGTAGTAAATTCTATCGTCTGATCGAAGCTTCCCTGTACGGCGGTATTTCCAGCGCCATTACCCGTTCCCTGCGTGATTACCTGTTGCCGGAAAACAGTGGTGTTCGCAAGGCATTTCAGGATATGGAAGCGGCACTGCGTGAAAACCGTATAACGCTGGAAGCTATCCGGGTAACTCAATCTGATCGCGATCTGTTCAAACACTTGATCACCGAAGCAACTGCTTACGTTTCTGCTGACTATATGCGCCACGCCAATGAGCGGCGTACTTATTTGGATCAAGCACTGGCATTGCGTGGAGAGCTATTTGGTAGCCATAGGCAACTGGCAACCGAACGGTATCGTCATGTCGAAATGGCGCGGGAACTGGAGGAACAGAGTGGAGCTTCTGTTGATTTAGAAGCTGATCATCAGGCCGCCAGTGATCACCTGAATCTGGTGCAGACAGCCATGCGCCAGCAGGAAAAAATTGACCGTTATCAGGGAGATCTGGAAGAACTCTCCTACCGTCTGGAAGAGCAGACTGAGGTTGTTGAAGAAGCAGCGGAACTTCAAGCTGAATATGAAGCCAGAGCGGAAGCGGCAGAACAGGAAGTCGATGAGCTGAAAAGCCAGTTGGCAGATTACCAGCAAGCACTGGATGTTCAGCAAACCCGCGCTATTCAGTATCAACAGGCGTTACAAGCGCTGGAACGTGCTCGTGAGCTTTGTCGGCTACCGGATCTTGCCGCTGATAATGCAGAAGCATGGTTGGAAACTTTTCAGGCTAAAGAGCAACAGGCGACAGAATCCCTGCTGACATTGGAACAGAAATTAAGTGTTGCAGATGCGGCTCATAGCCAGTTTGAGCGGGCATATCAACTGGTTAAAAACATGGTGGGTGAAATCAGCCGCAGTGAAGCGTGGCAGAGTGCTCGTGAATTGCTGCGTGACTGGCCGTCACAGCAACATCTGGCGGATCGGGTGCAACCATTGCGGATGCGATTGGCTGAATTGGAGCAACGCCTGACCAACCAACAAAATGCAGAGTTTTTATTAAACGAATTTTGTAAACGTCAGGGGCAGCAATATCAGGCCGAAGATCTGGAAGGGTTACAGAGTGAACTTGAAGCACGGCAGGAAGCACTAAGCTTAAGCGTTAATGAAAGCGGTGAACGCCGTATGGAGATGCGTCAGGCGCTTGAACAACTGAAACAGAAAATTCAGTCACTGACTGCCCGTGCCCCGGTCTGGCTGGCTGCGCAGGATACCCTGAGCCAACTGTGTGAACAGAATGGTGAAGCGCTGGCGAGCAGTAATGACGTGACGGAATATATGCAGCAGTTGCTTGAACGTGAACGTGAGGCAACGGTAGAGCGAGATGAAGTTGCGGCGCAAAAACGTGAGTTGGAAAAGCAGATCGAGCGCCTCAGTCAACCGAGCGGAGCGGAAGATAGCCGGATGATTGCGCTGGCGGAACGTTTCGGTGGAGTTTTGCTGTCAGAAATTTATGACGACATCACCATTGATGATGCACCGTACTTCTCTGCCTTGTATGGGCCAGCTCGACATGGCATTGTGGTGCCCGATCTTTCCTTAGTACGTTCACATCTTGAAACGCTGGAAGATTGCCCGGAAGATCTTTACTTAATAGAAGGTGATCCACAATCCTTTGATGACAGCGTATTTAATGCCGAAGAGCAGGCAAACGCGGTATTGGTCAAATCGTCTGATCGTCAATGGCGTTATTCCCGTTATCCTGAATTGCCATTGTTTGGTCGTGCCGCCAGAGAAAACCGTCTGGAAGCCTTGAATCTGGAACGAGATACCTTGGCAGAGCGTTATGCCACGCTATCTTTTGATGTGCAGAAAATTCAGCGTGCGCATCAGGCATTCAGCCAGTTTGTGGGTAAACACCTCTCTGTGGCATTTGATACCGATCCGGAAGCGGAAATCCGTGAACTAAGGCAGCGTCACACGGAACTGGAACGTGAACTATCCCGGTTTGAAGAGCAGACCCAACAACAGCGTCAGCAATATACTCAGGCTAAAGAGAGCCTGACGACATTAAATCGCCTGATCCCTCAAGTTACGCTATTGCTGGATGAAACCTTAATCGATCGCGTAGAAGAAATACGTGAAGAGCTGGATGAAGCGCAGGAAGCAGCTCGTTTCCTGCAACAACATGGCTCGGCACTGGCGAAATTGGAGCCGATGGTTGCGGTTCTGCAAAGCGATCCACAGCAGCATGAACAGTTGCAACAGGACTATGAAACAGCCAAACAGAGTCAGCATCAGGCTAAACAACAGGCTTTTGCGCTGGTGGAAGTGGTGCAGCGCCGTGCGCATTTTAGCTACAGCGATTCTGCCGGTATGCTCAGTGAAAATGCGGATCTGAATGATAAACTGCGTCAGCGTCTGGAACATGCAGAATCGGACCGCAGTCGCGCCCGCGAACAATTGCGTCAACAGCAAGCGCAGTATTCCCAATTTAACCAAGTGCTGGCATCGCTAAAAAGCTCTTACGAAACCAAACAGGATATGCTGAAAGAGTTGCACCAAGAGATGAAAGAGATTGGTGTGCGGGCGGATGCCAATGCAGAAATGCGCGCCCGCGAGCGTCGTGATCAACTGCATGAGGCACTTAGCGCTAACCGTTCCAGAGTCAACCAACTTGAGAAACAGATCGCCTTTTGCGAAGCGGAAATGGATAGCTTGCAGAAAAAACTGCGTAAGCTGGAACGTGATTACTATCAAATCCGTGAACAGGTGGTTTCTGCCAAAGCGGGTTGGTGTGCGGTGATGCGCATGGTGAAAGACAATGGCGTTGAGCGTCGTCTGCATCGCCGTGAACTGGCGTATATGGAGGGTGGCGCGTTACGTTCCATGTCGGATAAGGCACTGGGTGCGTTGCGTCTGGCGGTGTCCGATAACGAGCATCTACGCGATGCGCTGCGTTTATCCGAAGATCCAAAACGCCCTGAACGTAAGATTCAATTCTTCATTGCGGTTTATCAGCATCTACGTGAACGTATTCGTCAGGATATTATCCGCACTGACGATCCGGTTGATGCCATTGAACAGATGGAAATTGAACTGGCCCGTCTGACGGAAGAGCTGACCGCTCGCGAGCAGAAATTGGCTATCAGTTCGAAGAGTGTGGCGAATATTATCCGCAAAACCATTCAGCGCGAGCAGAACCGTATCCGCATGCTAAACCAAGGGCTGCAAGCTGTTTCCTTCGGACAGGTTCGTGGTGTGAGGTTGAATGTCAATGTGCGTGAAAGCCACGCACTATTGCTGGATGTACTTTCTGAACAGCAAGAACAGCATCAGGATCTCTTTAACAGCCAGCGATTAACCTTCTCGGAAGCAATGGCAAAACTTTATCAGCGTCTGAATCCGCAAGTGGATATGGGACAGCGCTTGCCGCAAACCATTGGTGAAGAGTTGTTGGATTACCGTAACTACTTGGAACTGGACGTTGAAGTTAACCGTGGATCGGATGGCTGGTTAAAAGCGGAGAGTGGTGCGCTATCGACAGGTGAAGCGATCGGTACCGGCATGTCGATTTTGGTGATGGTGGTGCAGAGTTGGGAAGAAGAATCCCGCCGTTTGCGTGGTAAAGATATTTCCCCTTGTCGATTGTTATTCCTTGATGAAGCGGCGCGTTTGGATGCTAAATCTATCGCTACTTTGTTTGAATTATGTGAGCGTCTGCAAATGCAGTTAATTATCGCCGCCCCGGAAAATATCAGCCCTGAAAAAGGGACCACCTATAAACTGGTGCGTAAGGTATTTAAAAACCACGAACATGTGCATGTGGTAGGGTTGCGAGGATTTGGACAGGATGTACCGGCAACCCAATTGATTTCAGATGCTACCGCTTAATTAAATGGATGCTTTACGGTAATTGTAAGTAGGGAAAATAAAGAGAGTGCGCCACGGATGGCGCAATGGATATTTAGCTTGAGGTTGTACCGTTATTTTTTGCTTATTAGATTCGGTATTATTAATACGAGAAATGTAGTGGTCTAATAAACCCCAAAAAATCAATCAATTTAAAACCACCTTAATTGTCGTATAATTATCGAGCCAATCACGGTATAGCGGTGTCAGTGGGCAAGCACACGGCACCATTTCAAAAAAACATTAAGGAAAAGCCTATGGCGAAACTTATTTATGGGGGTACCTCACAATGCAAACAAAGGAGACTTCTCTTTCAAAGTTTGACTATCCAAATTTAGATCAAGAAATTACGGCAATCTTTGAAGATGATTCATTACCGACGCATTCACCTGGTAATGGGGACTTAAAACGCTGGCAGAGGAAAGAATGGCCATCGGCTATAAATTTCTCCACTGGTGACGGTCGATATAACGCTCCTGATGATACTTTTGGTGTTTGCTACATGGCAGACAAGGCCGTTTCAGCGCTTGCTGAAAGTTTTGGGCACCTGATACATAAAGATGGGCGGAAATTCGTTGAGGAGTCTGTTATTGAAAACTCACGAATGTGTCTGATTCGCCCACTCCGGCCACTCGTTTTTGTCGATGTGGGGAAACTTCTGGGAATGCTGCACATTACGTTAGACGTCTCAGTCGGAGATGACTACACGGTGACACAGAGAGTAATTGCGTGCCTCTACAAGCTCGCCAGAGATAAGTTTGACGGTGTTTGTTACTTATCGAGGCATTTTCCTTCCACTGATTTCTGCTATGCAGTCTGGGAATCGGATGAAGAAAGGTTTGAAGATGTAGGAATGAAGAATCTCGCGGAATACCACGATTCAGAATACATGCCATCGAACTGGAAATACTCCAGCATCACGGCTGAAGAACTGCTCGAAGACGTGCTTCGATTCAAGGTTGTCCCGCTTTAAGTTTGTACTAGGCGTGTCCTTTTCGAAAGGACACGCTTTTAACTGGCGATCTGTTCGCCCATCTGTTTCGCTGCACGAAGCATTTTTGAAACATCATCAATGCTGCTATCTTCTTTCATGATCTCGATAGGGGTTTTCCCTTTACCGTTCTTGTCGCTCAAGGGGGTAGTCAAAAACGATATTCTGGAAATAGGCCCGATATCATTGCTCATTGTTTTCATGACGTCTTCAAAGTGAGGTAACAGTCCCCCCTCTTTGAATTGAAAGAGCGGGAAGACATGATCACTATTCTTCTTGAAAGCGAGCAGCTTATTTCCCTTCACTCGCAAATTAACGGCCTGACGCGTGATACCGAGAATATCAGCAACATCTACTGCTTTAATTACGCCACCCATGCGCTCAATTTCCTTATAAAAATTGGACAGGTTCTCAGCGCGACGCTTTAGTTTGCGGAGTTCGCGATCGGGAGTCCTGGCACTCTTTTCAAGTACGGTTGAGTACAGCAGCCCAAAAAGTTCGCTATCCGGAAGAACAAGAGCATTGCTGGCCTTCGCCTTTTCAGCAAACTCAGGCATCAATGAGCCGAATATTATGTCAAAGCGTTTTTGCAGTAACACCTGTAGCTCATTCAAATTACGTTGTTTGGTTGCGGTGTTCATAAAACCTCCTATTTCTTGACCATTATTTTATTATTTTAACTAGAATTGGTCAAGTAACATAGTGCAAATCAAAGGTGATTTGCAATCAGATAAAGCTATCAACTTTTACATATGGGCGGATAGGGATCGTGCGAATAAAGAGATTGGGCCACGGATAGCACATATAGATGTTTAGCTTGATATTATACTATTTTGTCATACAATCTTTGTACGATATTTATACTACGGTGGAAAAGGCATATTATGCGGAAGACAATATATAGCGTTGCAAAGGGAAATCTTGCTTCGATAATGGATCAAGTTGTTCAGGATTGTACACCAATATTGATTACCAGACAAAACGGCGGTGATTGCGTTATTATTTCAAGTGCAGAATATGCAAGCCTTGAAGAAACTGCTTATTTACTACGTTCATCCGCTAATGCAAAACATTTACTTAAATCATTGGAGCAGGTAAATAGCGGAAATTTGCAGGAAAGGTAACTAACCTGAACTTCGCTTAAGAAGGAAATTAAAGTATCTGAGATACGATCAAAGTTTTTGTCAAAGAAAATTCAAGACATCTCAGTCCTCTTGGTTTCTTGCTTAATATTCCTTCAATATAAAAGAAAGTATGCTACCATTCACCGATGAAGAGAAAAAATACACCAACGCCACATGACGCTGTTTTTAAACAGTTTTTAAGTCATATTGATACTGCCAGAGACTTTTTGGAGATACATTTGCCTGCGACATTACGGGCAGTTTGTGATCTGGATACACTGCGGTTGGAATCAGGGTCGTTTATTGAAGACAATCTGCGGGCGCATTATTCCGACATTTTGTATTCATTGAAAACGGCTCAGGGTGACGGTTATGTGTATTGTGTGATCGAGCACCAAAGTTCCCCGGACAAAATGATGGCATTTCGATTAATGCGCTACGGTATTTCAGCCATGCAACGGCATCTGGAGCAGGGACATGAAAAATTGCCGCTGGTCATTCCGGTGTTGTTCTATCACGGTAAAATACAGCCGTATCCTTGGAGTACCAATTGGCTCGACTGTTTCGATGATCCGGCCCTGGCGGAGGAAATCTATTCCAATAAATTCCCGCTGGTAGATGTGACGGTAATCCCGGATGATGAAATCTTGACGCACAAACGGGTCGCGCTACTGGAAATGGTGCAAAAGCATATCCGGCAGCGAGATATGGCAGAGCTGCTGCAAGAGTTGGTTATACTGCTGACGTATGATTACTATACGGATGAACAGCTAAAAAGCGTGCTAAACTACTTATTACAGGTGGGAGATACCGCCGATCCAGAGGGTTTTATTCGGCGACTGGCAGAACAGTCCCCGAGGTATGAGGAGGTACTGGTGACAATAGCACAAAGATTGGAACATAAAGCACGTCAAGAAGGACGTCAAGAAGGACGTCAGGAAGGACGTCAAGAAGGGCGTCAAGAAGGGCGTCAGGAAGGGCGTCAGGAAGGACGTCAAGAAGCAACGTTAAAAATTGCTCATGCATTGCTGAACAGCGGAATCGATTGTGAAACAGTGATGAAAACCACCGGTCTGAGCCAGAACGAACTGGAGCAAATACGCCACTAACTCGTCTTGAGAGTCCTCAATCAGCATTCAACGATCCGTGTGAGATGAGGATCTTACGGCGACTGGCAGAACAGTCCCCGAGGTATGAGGAGGTACTGATGACAATAGCACAAAGATTGGAACATAAAGCACGTCAAGAAGGACGTCAAGAAGGACGTCAAGAAGGGCGTCAAGAAGCAACGTTAAAAATTGCTCATGCATTGCTGAACAGCGGAATCGATTGTGAAACAGTGATGAAAACCACCGGTCTGAGCCAGAGTGAGCTTGAATAAATGTCCGGCAAAATTACTGTATTTCTTCCAAATA
This sequence comes from Photorhabdus laumondii subsp. laumondii, assembly GCF_003343245.1. Classification (NCBI taxonomy): domain Bacteria; kingdom Pseudomonadati; phylum Pseudomonadota; class Gammaproteobacteria; order Enterobacterales; family Morganellaceae; genus Photorhabdus; species Photorhabdus laumondii. The sequence continues at coordinate 1,964,353 of NZ_CP024901.1, forward strand.
CTACTATTTATTTTACGGTAGTCATATGAGTAGGAAAAAAAGCGCCACGGAGGGCGCAATAATTATTCGAAACCGAGTATTTTTAGTTTATGTCAGAGGCCAATTCAAGAACACCACGCTATCATTGTAATGACTATTGGTACCATTTTCAGCGCTGATAATAGCTGTTCCCGGTTTTCCATCAAATATATTATCGAAATAACGTAGCTTACATGGTTTGCCATCCCCTTCAATCTCAATACAGATTTTGCCTGTACCTGATGTGTAGGCTTTAGTCGCCATTAAATTATTTTGCCCTTTACCGGTTAATGTATCTACCAGAAGATCGTCAATATATACTTTTACAGTTTGCGAAATATTTGTATTAGCGTAGGCTATCAAACCAAATCTAATACTTTGAGGTAACTGGAAACAATATTTACCCGTGTCATTAGTACCACATGTTCCATTACAGACTTTACTATTGCCTCCACTATTGTCTCGGTTGCTGCCTAATAAATCAGTATCGACCGATACCGCCGCTTGAATATTTTTGAAGGCTAATCCTCTCCAACCCTCATTATCGCTGGAGATGATGATTGGCCCGGCATCAAGTGCATTCAAATTTGGGTCGAACCGAATAAAAGAATCCCCTTTGAAAAAATAAATAAAATTTCCATCGATATCTGGCCATGAAATAATGGCATCCAGATTGCTACTAAATGCTGCATATTTCCCGGTCATTCCCCACCGGTCTGAAATAGTATTCATCTTAATTGTGTGTGAATCGATGGTGTAATCTACACAATATTTTCCTTTGAAAAAACAAACGGTGTTGGTGGTCAATTCTATAGCTGCATCTATTCCATTTTCAAATTCTGTTCCTTCTAACCCAGGCCAGCCATCCACAATGAAATTTGGCCTATCAACGACCTCTGCTTTCGCGATATCAAATTTAAGATACAGTGAACCTTTGAAAAAATATAAAAAACCATTTAAATTAACCCGAATTCTGCTTAATCCGTCATTGAAAAATCGTCTTCTGAGTAGAAAACTTTCAGTGATGGCTTCTTCAATTTAAGGCAGTAAGCAATCAATCCACCTAAAACGCACAACAGAAAGCCTTTTATACTTCGGTGGCGGGAATGCTCTATTTGAGAAAGAGTTTTTAATTGCCCATTAATCGTTTCAATGATAAAACGCTTTTTTAACATTATCTTATCCCACTCAGCTTGCATACTCGCTTTCATGTTACGCCGTTTTTTCGTGATGAAAGTGACATCGGTTTTAGCTAAATCGTCCGCCAATTCCTGGCTGAGGTAACCTTTGTCACCGTAAAGAGAACCCGTTAATTCTTTTGATAATTCACGAACAGGTTCCCGATCATCCACATTACCCGGAGTCACTTTAAGCGCGAGAATTTCACCCTGATGATTGACAACCAGGTGTAATTTGAAACCGTAAAACCAGCCCATTGAATTTTTTCCGCGCTTTGCTATCCCCGCAAAGACCTTATGTCGAGGGATGCGAATGTTATGGCAGACACTCAAACGGGTGGAATCAATAAAAGCAATGCCTGTGGGTTTCCCTTTTAATTGAGTCAGATAGCTGCATAATGGCACCAAAACGGAAGGAGCCACACTGACAAAACGAGGATAGCTAAGCAAGGTTGGAAAATCCTTATGGTGATATTTCCAAATATGTTCTAGATAAAAATGTTTAAAATCACGGTAATGCGACATATGAAAAAGGATCAAAATGGTCATGATTTCACTGGGATACATATGACCTTGTCGGCGGCGTAAACGATGCCCGCTATCGAGACAAAATTGTTCCCATTGAGGGATGAAAAAACGGCAAAAATCATCGACATCACAGAAAATTTCAACTAAGTTGTCCATAGCCTGTTCCCCCCTCGGAGCTGTTTTTGGTGCACACCAAAACTTTGCTCCTGGAACAGGCTTCTCGTCAATTTCTTATCCAGAATTCGGGTTAAATTAATAATATCGTCAATATATCTTTGGAACCCGGCAAGCAGGTTGGGCCAATCTTTACTGATGGGTTGGGGGTAGCCAATGTATGTATTTAAACATTGATTATTAAATCTAATGTTTTCTTCATTTAGGAAGAAATAACTAGATATATTCATTGCTATATATCCTTTGTGGTTAGAAAGTGATAAATGATTTAAATATTTTGGTGCAACGGAATTAAAGTTTCATAATAAAAGCCAGTAAATAATAAGGTGGAATGATATCAATACTATGATTATGTGATGGGGACGATGCTGTAGCCGGGTGATTATGTCCTTGTCCTCCTCCTGTGTTTGATGTATTGGCATAGCAATTAAGTCCGGATGAAGGTTTCATCCATATTGAGCTATCTGGTATATCATTTATTTGGCATTCGGTTTGGGTAGCACTAACAGCATCATATTTATTTCCAAAGCAAGAATAATAAGGCATACCTCCAATATGTTTATGACTGGGTATTTGTGATTCTGTTAATATTGTATTTTCCACAGTAACATTTACCGAAACCACAGTTAATGTTGTATCTATGGAAAAGTTTTTTCCATTCCCTCTCCCACTGGCTTTATTACTGCTTTTCCCTGTCTCAGAAATAGTTTCACCACACATGACAAAACGACTTCTTAAATCTGGGGTTCCATTATTGCCATCACAAAAAGCCCAGCCCGTAGGGGCATCTCTACCGGAGAACATCATAATCATTCCTTTTGGCAATACATTATTGGGATCAATACTGATGCCGCTACTGTCTACCTTAATACCATTACCCACTTTAATTTTTACACCTAATCCATCTTTATCTGCTGTTAAGCCGCCGTCAGGGTTAATTTTTATTGCTTGTGTATAGTCATCACCCGGTTTTAGCGCTGAATTTGGCTTATCAGTTTGACAGGGCGTTTTACCAACTTCATGGCGATCCATAGTATTGATATTCTCTGTATTGGATTCTGAAGTGGACCGGTTATATTTTTTCTCCATCTTTATCACCTTGTATATAATGTTGGGTTGTTTTATTTAACAATGAAATTGATGATTTTTCCTTTGTTTACTATTTGTATTTAAAATATAAAAATGTTTATTGCTTTGTTTTCGTTAGTTTTTATTGAAGGATATATCTACTGCAATAACATGATTTATAGATGTTATTATTTATATTTGAAAATTTAATTCAATGGTTATTTAAATAAGTTTACATGAAAAAACAATTATTGGAGGTGGATTTTTAGACTCAACATCAATTGATAGCAGAGATTGTTAGTTGATGCTGATTTTTCTGGTCGTTCAATTTTAAGTATGACAAGTCGGGGATAATGAATAGGGTTATTTTTATTGCTTGGGATCAGTGGATTGGCTTTATTTTTAATGCTGGCCTTTTGCGACACCCTCTTTAGGATGAGGAAGATGTCAAAGTGGAGTTCTGTTTCATCACGAAGAGTGAAGGTGGATTACAGTAAGCTCAGTATGAAAAATAGAGCTTACAGTAATCCAATAATCGTTTATGGATTAATAACTTGATCTTTAATATTAAATTTGAATAATGCATCCTCATTTAAAGTTCTTGGTAGTAGCATTTTAACAATAGGCAAAAATTTACCTGTTGCGTTTTTATAATCACGCTGATCTTTTTGGGCATCAGCTAAACCTGAATTTTCTGAATAAAAAAGGGCTTCAATAGGTAATTTATTAGGATCACTTTCTTCCCAGGTTGAAATTCTGATTTCATTCTGTTTTGGTGGAGTATTAGGAGTACGTGGAAGTTTTTTGATACTTTCTAACATTTGATAGAAAGCTATAGCCGGATTATTGACATCTTTAGTAACATTAAATCCACATTGAAAAAAATCTTGAGAGTTTACTTTCCTATAATTTTTTATCCAATCATCGGAATTCGTCACATTTTGTTCTTGGCAAGATTTACCTTTATCTTTCGCCTTAGTAATATTTTCACCACAACCTTGATTCGCCCTCTCATTTGTATAGCCATCAATAGGAAATGCACACAATACAGAAAAGTCGACTCTATCTTCAGGTGCGATATGTTCAGGGAAAATAATAAATCCATTTTTATATCCATAAGCTAAGCGTTTAAACTTAGCGTCTTTCCTTAAATATGAAAAAGAGACACCACCACTTTTTATAGATGATGGGCTAGGTTGCCAAAATTTATAATCATTTGAATGTATAGTGCCCCGTAATATAACGCCAGAGCAAAGAAAAGCAGGTGATTGAGTATCACCTGCTTTTCTTTGTTCTGGAGTTTTGATGAGAGGGACTCGGCCTGGATTTAAATTTTGGAAGTTAAATCCATCTTCTATAAAAAATAATGGAGTTTCTTTTTCATATTTAAGAAAAGATGCTAAATTTGGCAATACATTTGCTAGCATTAATGGTTTTATTCTTTTTCCTGAACAGATGGCCCCTGAAGATAAGGTTAAAGTTCCTGTATTATGCTCCTATGTTCTTGATGCCAATACTTGGGCGCGTCAGGGAAATTACTGTGGTGCACCGCCTAAACCTTCAGATGGGAAATCATGCCAAGATTTTGGTGTTTTCACCGCTCATCAATTAAATAAAGCGATTGCAAGAAAATCGGCAGGGGGAATCTGTGCATTTGATGTTAGACCGACGGCCAAAAATCCAGCAGATGCTTTTTATCAAACATTGCTTGCAATGCCTTATCATGGTAATGGTTTAAATTATAATGAGATAGTCGTTCAACCTTGGGATGAGAATAAGCCACAAACAATACCTATTGAAGCCCTTTTTTATTCAGAAAATCCAGGTTTAGTTAATGCACAAAAAGATCAACGTGATTATAAAGATGCGACAGGTAAATTTTTACCTATTGTTCAAATTAAATTACCTAAAGGTATAAATGTAAAACAGGCAACAGATGCTGTATTTACATTTAACCCTAAAGATCAAGTTGTGAGTCAGTAGTATAATATCTTAGTTATATACCCTATGGATCTCAGATCCATCGCGACAGCAAGGGCGTGAATCCCCGGGAGCATAGGTAACTCTGTGACCGGGGTGAGAGAGTGCAGCCAACAAAGAGGCAACTTGAAAGATGACGGGTATATATTATTTTCTGTATAGCGCTTGTTTATCAGGTTTATTTTAGGTGAATTTTAAAGGTAACTTATTGTTGGAAATGGTAAAAGAGGGGGAAAAATTGCTGGCGGGATTATTTTTACTGGCAACAGAATGATAATATACCCAATAGATTTCAAGATGGATCGCGATGGCAAGGGAGCGAATCCCTGGGGGCATAGCAAATTATGTGACCGGGGTAAGAGAGTGCAGCCAACAAAGAGGCAACTTGAAAGATAACAGGTATAAGCTCGTTAAGAGGATTAACGAGCTTAACTCTGTGGTATTGGTAAATCTGAGTTAATACAGATTAATTATTCATTTCGACTTCTTGAAGAAACTTTCAATGTTTGTTTATTGATGCTATTAATTCTATTTTCTATTTCATTTTTTGTCTTTGCTAATGTATTCAAGGTTAATTTTTCTCTCTTTATTTTAGAAGAAAATCCAGAAAGACCCATTGCATTATCGCCATAATTCTTACGCATAAATGCAACGGCATCAGAATGGCTTTCCTTAAGAACTTCACGGATACTATTGGTGAAATCTAATATATGTCTGGCTTTATCGTCACTCAATCCTTCTAATGCCCTATGATGTGATACAGCCAGCTCAGCAAATTTATAGGCAGGAAATTTTATTGGTGAGGTGACTGTTCCTACAAGTTTCGATGTTAATGAACTGCCCGCCGTGACTTTTAAGTTGTCTTTGTTGACGTTTTTTTTGATTGCTTTAATGATCGGGTTTTTATCGTAATTATTGATATCAAGTATCATGTTTCTTGTTTTAGGGTAAGGATGAGCGATTTCAAGCTTCTTACTTAATTTACTCATAGCGGTGTCATTAAGGTAATTTAATCCGGTTCCGGCTAATGCACCAATACCCGCGCCAGCTATAGTGCCAACACCCGGTGCTATCGCGCTCCCTATGGCTCCTCCAATAGCGCCGCCGGCTATACTGCTTCCGGTATTTAATAGAGATTGCAGTGCAGTAACACCCATATTTTTGGCTACGTTAGTTCCGGCAGATTCAGGCGAATCCATTGATTTTAAGGTCCAGTCCAATTGTTTTAAATGAGATTCAACGACAACCATCCATTTGTAATATTCGGAAATGTTTTCTTTCCAAAATGAATAATCCTGGATTTGACTTAAACTGGTAGAGCTATTTACCAGCATGCTATTTAAATCCAATCCGATGCCTAATGGGGAATCTTGTAGATCATGTTCATTATTCGCCCCTGATTTCATTAGAGGATTTTTTCCTTGATGAGTATTTTCACTGTATTTTTTGTTTGGCATATTATCACCTTTATTGAATATCTAATGTATGGAAATTGAATGTTTAATGTATGGAAATGATTGTGATATAGTGCGTTTTACCTATCACAATAGGCTGGATAATGCTAAATTCCAATTAATTTATCAGCATTTTCTTCAACAATAATAATACCTATGCCGTTTATCTTAATTATGGCACTCTGACTATTTTTCCAGGTTGAGAGAATATCTTTTATTTTAGGTAAATAGGTTGAAAGGGTCATGCCGGAGACTTCAAGAACAACATTTTCATTTTCCTGATTATAATTATTATCTGTTGTTGGTTCGGTGATCAGATTAACTTTAGCCAGCGCAAGGCGAATATCTTCGGTGCCACCTAAATCGGTACACAATTTATCTGCCAGAGCTTGATTGATTTGTGAATTATCCAGGTTTGGCTTCTGATCCACAGAAGCGGAAATTTGGCTAATTGGTGTAATATCTTCTTTAATATCTTGGAGTTTCATGGGTGCGGTAATGGAATATAATAAAGAGAGGCGTGGGCGATTGCCAAGCGCTTGCCAAAAGTTACCCAAACTATTTAAATTTTCCTGTTGTGGAATAACCCGGGTATAGGCGCCGGGAATGCCGGTTAATTGACGATTATTTATCAAGGCATTTAAAACCCGTGTCATGACTTGTGCGGCTTGATTATTAGGTTGACTGTCTGGACTGGAGCTGTCGCTCGATGGTTTATTCGCATCCCAGTAAGTAATTAAATAGTTACAATTGATATTTACCCAGCCGGGTAATAATGAACGGGTTGCTGGATTATAACGTCTTGGTTCAGCAGAGCGTAATTGTAAATCTTCATGTATATTGTAAAGAAATACGCTTACTGTCGGTTCCGGTTGAATGGAGTTAATTTCGGGTAGATCAAAGCGGATATCAATTTTATTGCCATTAATATTTAAATACTGGGATAAAATAGTATTTAATGCTTGGTTAATTTCAATAATAGCATTGTCAGAAGCAATTATCGTTGTCATGTTGACTCCAATCTTGTTAGGTTTTAAAAAATTAGCCGGCCAGTTTTGTTTAATTCGAGAGTAACCGCTCGATCTATATGTTTGTTTTCGATTTGTTCGCAATGATCATTTTTCGCTAACATTGATGCTAATAAAGCAATATTTCTGATATTAGCACCGGTTAAATCAGTGCGTTTAACCAGATGTTCAAGATCAAGTTCATCAGATAATTGCAATTGTTCAGGCCAGATTGTTTGCCACATTTTTTTACGTAATATTTCGTCGGGATAAGTAAAGCGAGTAATAAAGGTAAAACGACGATTAAATGCGCTGTCTAAATGGCTGCGATTATTGGTGGCTAAAATGACTAATCCCGGATAATTTTCCAGTCGTTGTAATAGGTAAGAAACTTCAATATTAGCGTGTCTGTCTTGGGCGTCTTTGGTTTCACTACGCTTGCCAAATAGCGCATCGGCTTCATCGAAAAATAGTACGCCGGAATCTGCTTCGGCCAGATCGAAAATACGGGAGATATTTTTTTCTGTCTCACCAATATATTTATTCACCACGCTAGAGAGATCGACTTTAACCAGATCAACGCCAAGATGCCCGGCAATCACTTCGGCGGCCATGGTTTTGCCGGTCCCGGATTCGCCATAAAATAGCGCACTAATACCGGTACCATAACCGATTTTTTCCTGAAAGCCAGCACTAAGAATTTGGTCACGATAATGAATGGCGGCAATAATTTCTTTTAATTGTTGTGTTAATGCATCTGAAATGACTAAATCATTAAAGCGGCGTTTGGGGGTGATTCGCTGAGCTAATTTATCGAAATTTTGTTGAGCACGGAAACTTAATGCTTTACGCAGATCAGTTTCTTCCAATTGACCTGCTGGTTGTCGGAGTATTTGGTATTGATGTGCTTCTTTAAGAATGAGCGGTAATGTTTCTGCGGTGAATGAAAAACGTTGGCATAATTGAGGGATATTTATTTTCTGAACGATATTATCCGGTAAACTGGCTTCCAGCATGGTTTTTTTGTCTGCCAGAGTAGCAGCGGGCATATCAATTTGTACCATTGGCAGATGTTTAATCCAGATTAATGAGTCTTGTGGTTCTGCCAGACAAACCACGCGTAATTTGGGTTGATTTAGTAAAGTGGATAATTCGTTATTTAATATTTTCTTTTTCTCTGTGAATAAAGAAAAGTTGCGAATTAATAAACAGCCATCATATAACCGGGTTTCCCGCACGGCATCCGTCAGTAAGTTAGTTATTACCGTTATATTGTCTTCGTCGGGCAGGCGGGCTAAATCAAGAGTTAAAGTCCTTATGTTATGAGATGCCATAATATGGCTTACCGCTAATTCCCTGGCGCTGTCCTGTTTTCCTCTAAGTATCACCAATGGACGTATTTCGTCGGTTTGATTCAATAATATTTTTTCGAATGAATGATAAAGGGCTTGAGGATACCAACGATGTGAGGCAGGAGAATGCCAATAAGCACAGGTTATTAGCGGTGGTAGAATGACCTGCTGGCCTGATAGAAAATGCCAGACCGCGTTGTGAGTTAAAAATTGCGTCTGTAGCCAGATAGATTCTTCGTGATTATTGAGCCGTAATAGTTGATGACTGATTAATGGTGTTTGCGGTAAGAAACTGTTTTGCAGTAATTGTCGATCACTTTGGCGTTGGCTGAATAGGTTAATTGCTAAAGCAAAAGTAGGCCACTGTTTTCTACTGCTACCGTGCAGAGCAGCAAATAGCGCATGATAGCGGCTGTCAAAATGGGGTAATAAACCTAATAGTAAGGCATCTCGCTCAAATTCAGTCAGTTCAAAACGATCAACTAATATTGACAATAGATCAATTGATAATGGATCAATAGTTGGGCTTTTTTCTGTTTCTGGCGGAATAACAATATTATTTGGTTTAGTTAGCCAATGGGGAATGCCCTGTGGTTTTTTCAAGCGCTGATCTAATTCATCTTCGGTAAGTAAAAAACTTTCCGGTAAGGAATCGTATTTGTCACTCTTTTGGTAATAATAATGCTGTAACCGCAGATCAATACGTTCCAAATGGGGATAAATCCAATGTGATTCTGCCACTATATGGTGGTTATGGGTAGGTAGGTAATCCATATAAACCTTCTAAATATTTTGCCAGTCGATGCGTAAAGGGCGATCCAACCAGGGAAGTCTGGCGATATTTAATGGCCACGGCCAATCAATCAGTAGCGCATCAAATGGCTGTTGCTGTATTGTGATTTTGATTTCTTGCTCATCTGTCAATAATTCACCCGGTCGTTGTAAAAACAGTTGCCGGACATCATTACGGCTTAATTTTTTCCAGCCGGTAAGTTGGCCAGTCACCGCATCCAGCCATTGATCTGCTATCAATTGTTTTTCTGGCTCGATAGGGATTGATTCAATATCTTTATCGGCTATTAGCCCACACAGAACATAATTCAGTAATTTTCTTTCTGCTGGTTTCTCCTCGGTTCCCCAAATTAGATGGTCAAGTAAATCAACAGCATTGAGCTGAGCTTGACGATGAATGAATTTCTGTTTCTCAAGTAGACCAAGCTGGTTAAATAGTGTGGGTAGCATCGGCCACAGAATTAATATGCCGGCATTATTTATCTGGTATGGCAGGGATTGTTCCGATAATAAAGTCTGTCCAGAGTATGGCCTATTGATAGTTTGATGTGGGTTATAATGATTGCCTGTAATCGGTGTCTTATCCGGTGCTGATACTATTTTTTGATCATCGGTGATGACTTGCTGATTAGCCTGATGTTGGTATGTCTGAATATTAGCAATATCAATGGGAGTAATGGTTGATTTTTTATCGGATGTATTTTTATCCGTTAATAAAGCCCATCCAGAGTGTGACTTATTGCTAGTTTGATGTGGGTTATAATGATTGCCTATAATAGGTGTCTTATCGGGTGCTGATACTATTTTTTGATTGGTCAGATGTTGTTGAACATTTGAAAAATTAACGTTATTCATGGTTGATTCTGTATCAGATTTATTCTTGCCTGCATTGTTTGCAGTAAAATATTTCGGCAAGTGTTGGTATGCCTGAATATTAGAAATATCAACAGGAGTAATGGTTGGTTTTTTATCGGATATATTTTTATCCGTGTGGTTTAGCGTAAAATATTCCAATAGATATTGATATTCGTCAGCGGGCAGATGCTTTTTGCAAAGCTGTGAAACAGAAACGGTTTGCCAGAGTTGTTTTAGCCAACGATTTAATGGGATATTGTTTAATGGAATATTGTTTAATGGAATATTGCGGGTTATAGCTTGGCGGAGTAATGTAATAACAGGTGCCGCGTTAAGTACACCGTTATCGAGTTCAATGGTAATACGTGAGATGATTTTCGCATCGGGTTTAGGTATTTCCTGAGTATTATGCCGCTGTATATATTCCAGTGCATTAAGTATCAGTTGCCCGGAGGAGACTCGCTCCTCCTGATGTTGTGGTTTGTTTATTCTTGCGGATAATCTACGGTTAATGGCGACTAATAAGACTGGTTGTCTGATAGCTAAAAGCCGTTGTAGACCCTGTTCAGATAAACAGCCTTTCGCTAATAATAATGCTGATTGGTTTTCTATCTGCATTAATTGATTGATTAATGGCTTAATCTTGATGTCACTATTTTTATTATTCGTTATGACCTCCATTGGATTGAATTGCGGACCTTTTTGAGATAAGAAATGAATGAAATTCTCTGCATTAATTAAATGATTTTCACTGGATAAAGAGGTCCTATCGGTAAATTTATTGGATGTTGGTTTATTCAGTAGAGTTTCTTCCCTATGGTTATTTGTCTGATATTGGCTGAGCGCTTTATTCAGAGCAACTTTGAGACGAGCCGGGAATAATGAATTAAAATCATGGAAACTTATTTCACCAAGGTCCAGCGTTAATTTCTCTAAAGCGATATTCTGATGAATATGATATTCATCAAAATATGAATTGAGTAATTTATTTATATTGGTCTGATTAAGCAGGGAGCCATGCAATACTTTTTTAGCCACCTGTTGATTATTAGCTTCAATAGTAATGGTAATCCGATTTAACAGATTTGGCTCCGAAGTCATATCAATATATCCTTGGTAATGAGTAAAAAATAGAAAATTTAGGTCTTTCTGTGTGGGGTGAAGTTAGAGTTTCATAATAAAAGCTAAAATATAATAAGGCGGAACGACATCAACACTGTGAGTATGTGAAGGCGATGATGCTGATGCATTATGATTATGTCCTTGTCCACCTCCTATATCTGATGTGTATGGATGATAGTCTGGCCCAGATGTCCTTTTCCATATAAGTCCGTTAACTGAGTTATCTATTTTGTTGTTAGTTGCTCCTATAGTCGTATGATCATATGCGAATCCCAGAGTGGTATAATAAGGCAGGCTCTCAATGTGTTTATGCTTGGGTATTTGTGATTCTGTTAATGTTGTGTTTAGCACGCTAACATTGACCGAAACCGCAGTTGATGTTGTATTTCTGGAAACGTTTTTTCCACTCCCACTTCCACTGGCTTTATTACTGCTTTTCCCTGTTTCAGAAACAGTTTCACCGCACATGATAAAACGGCTTCTTAAGTCTGGGGTTCCGTTATTACCATCACAAAAAGCCCAGCCGCTAGGAGCACTGCTACCAGAAAACATCACAATCATTCCTTTGGAGAGTAATTTATTGGCATCAATATTAACACCGTCTGAATTAACCGTGATACCGAAACCGGCTTTGACTGAAACACCATTACCATCGACTTTAATCCCATTACTGGCTTTAATATCTAATCCTTCACCCCCTATTTTTACTCCCCAACCAATTCCTACCGATATCCCCGAGGATTCGACTTTAATCGTGGAATTTTTTGATTTTACCGAGACACCATTAGTATCAACATTGATGCCATTATTGGGTTTGATTGCCACACCGCTACCATTAACGGTAATACCGTTAGCCGCCTTGACCGCGACATTATCATTATTGACAACAATACCATTACCTTGACCAACACATATTCCATTGGGTTTATTAATCAGACCGCTACCAAGATCTACAGATAAAATATCCTTTTCGAGTATTAATGGAGAAAAGTCTGGGCTGGAAAGCGTGCCCATTTTTAAATTCAGTGTACCGTCATCAGCCAGTTTTAATCCTGCTCCTGGCCCATTTTGTTGTGGTGCCTGACCACAGGCTTTACGACCGATATCGGCAATATTAATCAAATCGGCATAATCGGTCTGTAATGGAATACTGCCCTCTTTAAAACGGTTTTTCAAATCACCGACGGAAGGTCCTGTTGATTGAATGTTCGTACTTTCCAGATTAGCGTCTGAACTATATAGGTTATATTTTTTTACCATTTTTATCACCTTATATTATGTTTGCTATTATACTAAAATATATTCAAATAATAGCGAGATTATTGAAATGTTTTGAGGTATTAATCAGTGAGATATTTATTTTATATTATTAAGGGTTATTGCCATCATAAGTAAAATTAAAGCTGAATTTTGTCCGTATTTCTCCTTTAAGGTCATTAGGGTCAGATATGTAATTGAGTGATAAAATAAGCGGTTCTTCGGTGTGGAATAATGCACCAGACAGATCTGGGTTATCGCCTAATACAAATCCATAATAGAATGACCAGCGACTATCTGCATCAAGATCATATAAATTCATTGCTGTCCATGATAAATTAAGTCCAACTTTTTTTCTTCCTTTAATATGCAATATTTCATCGGTAATAACCCCATTTTTATTCTTTTTCACTTTGATATGGTAATCTGTCCATACATTATCTGATTTCAGTACGGCATATTCAGGGCCTATTTGACTGTTATCAGTTAAAAATACCAATTTTCCTTTATTCTCTACCGGTTGATACAGAAGTTCTGAAACAGTCGTTTCTTTATTATTCTCTTTATTGAAGTCAATATTTACCAATACTACCGTTTTAGTATAAGGAACATATAATAGCTGATTATCTTTTATCACGTCTTCATGCCATTGATCGCCCGATTCACCAATGACTTCAATACGTTGCTGTTCGGTGGCAATTCGCATACTGCCAATACCGGCTGTAGCGGAAGGTAATCTTCCCAGGGTTAAGGTCTCTAAAATATGGTATGCCTCATCCCCTAAAGGCGCATTATTGTTTTGCCAGCGTTTATAGGTATTGGCAAAATCTTCAAAATGTTTCGGTGATAACCAGTGAATAATCATCGAAATATGTGCGGGAAATTCAGAGAGAATCTCCGTTTTTACCCAAGCTTCCAGTTTATAAGGGTCAACTTTGTTGCTCTCAATTAACAGGCGATTCACTACCACGCTAACCACAAATGAAAAACGATCAGCCAGGGCATATTTTTCACTGGAGAAATACCAGCGATAGCGCCATGCTTCTGTCTCGGAAGGAAAATTATCCCGTGACTCTTGGTTGCGTTTAATTAATATCTTGCCTTGAATACGATCAAATTTAATGACACGTGCTTTGAGTTCATATTCGGGTTTCGGTTCAGCTTGAACTGTACGGGCTAATGTTTTTTGGGATGGTCCAGATGGCGTAATGATATATTTCAGGGTGATTTCGTCATTTTCTTCAATCATGGCCGGGAAGGGGCTTTGGGCGCTGGAGGTGATCCAACGTTGATCTTCGGTAGCATTTTGATATGTGGCATCGGCATAAACCAGTTGATAATCCATATCTTCCAACCACACTGGGCTGTTTTGCCAGAACAATTTGTTTTGCTCAAATGCCTCCAGTATTCTTTCCAGATTGTGCTTTAAACCCGTGCTATTGCGTGTGTTAAGGGAGAATGTCTCTCCTGACACTTCAGTGATCATCTGACCCCGCAAGGTAAATTCTCTATCATTGTCAGTGATGATCAGGTTAATGACCTGCCCTTGCAATAAGCGGCCTGCTGTCCCTTTTTGGGTGATTCTTAATTGATCATCTTCAACCACCAGAGAATCAGGCTTTTGCTTAGTATTAAATTGGATATCGGGTTTTGCCGGTAGTAATTGGCGATGTTCAATTAAATAGAATGGCAAATTAGCCAGATCAGGCGTGTCACTGAAACATTCCCCGCCTAAACCTAACCGGGCAGCAATCCGTTTTTGTAGTGCCGATATTTTATCAATCCGAATATTATTACGTTGATAGGTCAGTTCCGGTTGTTGGGCTAAATAACCGCGTTGGGTATCCAGAAAATCCTGAAAATCGAGGGTAAGTGGTCTGGCGGCAAGTTGAGCGCCAAAATAACCCAATAGATGATCTAAGATTTCCAGCTCTTTTATATAGTTGGACCTCTGAATGTCATCATTAATATAGATTTGTGAATCGTAGTTTAGTTTTGCGGTTAAGTCAGAGGTGATCTGTTGATGAACGTTGTAATTGACCGTGCCCGCTTTAAAAGGCCATTGCACACCATATACGGTCTCCCCCCGTTGTTTAAAAGCCAGGAGTTTCGGTAAGAGGGCAAGTTCAGCGCAGCCGTTAGCCAACATCTGTTCAAAAGGAAGCATAAATTGGTGCAGTTGTACTTGCTGTGGCGTAGGTTTTTTGGCCTGTAATCCATAGCAGGCGGGTAATTTATTACTCACCGGATAGTAATCCAGAACTTTACGATATTTACCCCAATCCAGTAATTCCGGCTGTGTATCGATCAGCGGCTCTGCAATAAGCTTTTCCTCGATATCTTGTTTAGAAACAACAATTTTAACGCCGCCTTTGGCGGTAATAGTCAGTGGGCTATCTGGTGAGGTAATTAATGCCAGTGGATCGTTACCCCATAATCTCGGGTAATATCCCTGAGCAATCTCCCAGGACCAATTATCGTTCGACAATGGCGTAATAGTTGTGTCGTGATGAGCTAATGCTAGCCGGGTGACACTCTGAATACCGTTAATCGCCAATAATCGGTTAACCAGATGGCTGAGATTTAATACCGTAGCGCCGGTGTAATTTTTGGTTTGAGGTAATGTCGGTATCCAGCCGTGATGTAAATAAGGGCCGGAGAATATCTTTTCATTACTGTAGCCCAGATCTTTCATGGCTTGAGTGGTATAGCGCCCGGGCTTTTCCAGCACCATCTGTTCCGCCGCCATATAAACCTGAGCGAAGATATCAGGAATATCGATGACGTTATCATTAAGTTCAATATCAATCTGCAAGAGGAAATTGATGGGTTGCAGCCAGATAATTTTGCTGACGGATTCCCCCAAGTTACGGTTATTTTTTAGGAAATCGTTGAGCTTCTGCTGAGCCAGCTTATTATCGGCCTGAGTTTCCTGACCAGGAAGTAAATAAAGCCAATAATTTCCTCTCAAGGTTAATTTGCCGTCGGCACCCAAATCGTTAAAGGTATATTTACGTTCCTGTTTGTTATACCAATATTTATAGCGTTGTTCTTCAGGTTCACGGATCAGTTGGACATCATTAAAGAAAAAATAACCGTTGTTTGTTTCATTAACTGTGTCGCTGCTATGTAAATCCAATAAAGCCCGGCGATAATCCTCCGCCGTGATCGGGCCACAGGTCAGTGTTTGTTGTGGGCCGAACTCCTGAGGGAAAATACCGTCGCCGGGTATCTGTTCCGCGGGTTTGGGGGTTAGAAGATCTTTCAGAGGTAATGAATGACGGTAAGCCAGATCAGATGCACCATAACAACAGGCTTCCAATAAAGTGACACCGGGATCATTTTCACTGGTATTGCTCCAGCATTGGCCGGATTGCTGCTCGATGACTGTTTTGGCCTGAGTGAGTAAGGCATCGAAGGTAATATCATCTTTGACGATGGGAAACAGGGCATCCTGATGACTCATGAGTTAACTCCTTGGTTTAAGGGGTGCCTCTCTGGCCAGACCAAAATCAGCACTTCATCATCGGCGGCTTCGATACTTTCACCTATGGCACCTGTGGTCCGGTTAGCAATGGTTATACTTAAATTGGTGACACGTTCCACCAGCGGGGATTGTTGGATGTTGGCTAACAGTTGGTAGTAGTCAATATGGTTACCGGTTGTCACGCCGATAGTCGGATTTTCGCCCCACGGCATATATTTTCGGCGTAATTGCTGTTGTAGCTGATGATGGCCGTAGTCGGGGTTAATCCCTGAGATAAAGGTCACTTGGTAGTCCACATTAACGTCAACGTAGGTGGGGTTATTAATTTCAATCGTTGCCCAGGGACTGCTAAGTTGTTTGATCCATTCGACCATCTCTGCCAGCCGGGCAGGGTTTAATTTTGGTCGTAGTACATCATCGTTATCTTTGTAACGGCTGTTAGGGATCACAATCAGTCGTTGTATTTCTGGTGCCGGAATTTTGGTTAATTCATTGGCAGAAGGATATTTGACGTCAAACAGGCTGACAAATTGCTCTTTTAATAAGGTGACAATGTTGCCCCAACTCAGTACCCGATTACGGTGAGATAACCGGGCAGGCAGACGTGTCAGGAAAGCGTGCTCGGTTTCTGGCGGGCGACCGTTCCAGGAGGCCCAAGGTTGGGTGACGTTGCTGATTGCGACTAATGTGCTGGTTGGCTGTTTAATGCTGCCAGCGGCCAATCCGTTGATAAAATGAGCTTGTTCAATGGCTTGGGCATTTACTAAAGTCGCTGTCGTGGCGTTATATAGCGGACTTTTAATGCTGGGGTAATCCTGAGGATCGGTCTGAGCCGTTATCTCAGCTTTCAGCCAGTAGCGTCCCGGCGGCATCAGAGCGGCCTGATTTGCCGCATCTTGGGGCAATAAGGTACGCCAGATACCCCGGTCAAACAGGTTATGGGTTTGGTCGTCAACTAATTCATCTAATTTGTTCCAGCTATTGCTCTTGTCGAGATAAAACCAGGATAAAGCGAGGGCTTGAATCCCTGCTAATTGCCAATATAAGGATAGAGTTTGTCCCGGTGATACGCCTGTAAAGCCTAAATAGAAGGCTTCATGGGTGAGTGTCGGCATTTTTGCTGTTGCCTCGGCCCGGCCAAAAGGGGTCAGAGGATAAACGGTGAATTGCTCAGGTTTGGCTTTAGCGTTGAACTGTACCTGCAATGCACTGATTTGCGGGGTATAGGGGACATTTTTATCCGTGGGATTTTGCCAGTATTGGGCGTGCATAAAATCCTGTTCAGCCAGTTCTATGCGCACGGATGCCGGCCATTCGTTGGGGGATGGGCTGTCTGCAAGGGGATAATTCATCACCGGTAAGGTCAATGTCAGACTTTGTCCTTGTGGGGTACCTGTTCCACCAAATAATGACTGAGATTTAGCGTTATTGAGAGCGTCTCTCTTTTGAGATGTGACTAAGTAACCTTGTACTTTGAACACCCCATTACTGGCAGGTTTCGGATTATATTTGTCATACCATGTTGAAAAACTGCTTGTCGGTAAGCCAACCCATTGAGGCGTAATCGTTAATGTTGCGTTTTCAGAGCCATACCATTCCGGGGCAACCAGATTAAAACCGGAACCCAGCGACGGGGATTGACCAAACGGGAAGCTGGCGGTATCCGTCTGTTCAATACCGTTGTCAGAGGCATAGCGCACGCTGCGGTTGCCATTAACACTGACTTCGATGCCTTTAATCTCCGGCAGAATAGGGCCTTGAGTGGTACCCAGTTTTAATGCCGGTACATTAAACGCCATATTATCTAGGGCATCAGGGGCGGTGACAGCGGCATCACTGGATGATAATCCAAGCTCTATCGTGGTTTTGTCGATAGATTTTATTGACAAGGAGAGCCAATGATCTCCAGCGCTGATTGTAGCGGTGATGTGATCAGTATTACCCGCCCATTCGCTTGCCAGAGTCACTTTAATGCGGCGTTCTCCTGCCGGCATGGCAAACAAGGAGCAGGTAATCAGGTAACCGGACAGCACAGGAGTATCATGGGATGTTGGGCTAAAAAGTCGAATACCGTTTTCGGGTAATGCCAAATTATCTGAGTGGTTCAGTGGGGTTGCTGATTGCCAGCCATCTTTATCTCTTCGGTACCAATATAGGTCGGTCAGTTCCCCTTGGTTCGCCAGTAAATCCGTATCTGATGCATAGTGTAATGGATTGCCAGCGCTGTCTTGCCCGGCATCAAATAGCGTGCCTTGAGCTATCAACGATTCTGTGCTGTCAGGATTGAGAGTAATTCCTAGCGCAACCTTATCCGCTTGGGCTTTTTTAGGTTTCAGCCCCAATAATTCCCGGTAATAAAGATCACGGTGCCGGGCCGGAAAGGTATTTAACAATCGGTTGGTTGTTTCTAATAACGTTAAGAAAGCCAAAACAAAAGCTTGATGAGCGGGTAATCGGCCATCGGCTTTATTTACATTTTGGTAAATATCCGCTAATTGTTGCGGATTATTTGCTTGAATAAAGTAAAAACTGTCCCAGAACTGTTTTTTCTCTTGATCGAAAGGGATTTTTTTAGCGTATTCTTGTAGCCAGTTTAAAATATCCAGCGTACTTCTTTCATCAAGTTTAAATGCAGTATCCGGCACAATAGCAGAGAGTTTATTTTCTAACTCGGCCTGTCCCATATTTATATCACCTGTTATTTAAAATAAAGTTGAAGAGGTTATTTATCCGGCAGTGACCGCATATTGACTGGCAATAAACCGGCCTTTACCCATACTGGGGACCGTTACATCCGGGCCACTCGATGGATTATTAGCGGGTTGGGTTGGGGTAAATCGGGCGATAAATTGTTGCCCGACAACAATTACCGTGGCAGGGCTGCGGCAAAAGTTGACTTGTTGACTGGCATTTAATTGAGCAATGGTGACCATCCCCATGCCGGGCACCGGGTGGCTGGGAGTAATATATTGCGCCTGAAATTGCACCTTTTTTTCATCACCGATCATAACGATCTTTTTGCCCTGGATTTGGGCGTGTCCGCTACCGCGGATGGTTGCCAGCCCCAGAATGGTGACTTGCCGGTTGCCAAATAATGGTTCGAACAGCAAGAAATCGCCATCCACCACCAGTTGTTTGCTCATAAACTCACCTGTACCCGGCCTTCATTCACTTCGAGGACGCCTTCAATCTGCTGGCTGATTTCGCTGCCTCTCAGCGTGTAGGTGACCTGAATATGCAGGGTATTGGGCAGGTCGGTTCTCTGGTTGACCTGGATTTCGCTGATATCGGCGCGGGGTTCATAACGCAATACCCGTTCTTCAATCCGGGTTTGAATTTCTGCCATCATTTCGTCACGAATATTGGCAAACAGATAATCATTCAGGCCGCAGCCATAATTTTCTCGCATAATTCGTTCACCGGGTTCGGTGAGAAAAAGAATTTTCATATTTTGGCGGACATTTTCGGCCCCTTCCGCCATGGTGACGCCCGTGGGTATTTCAGGATGCGTGCTATCTTTATACGTACTATCTTTAATAGAAAATTGCGGCGGAAAGGCCCAACCCCGACCGTAAATGTCGGCTAATACTTTATCGGCTGATGCTTTATTGGCTAGTGCTTTGTTTGTCATCTCATGACCTTATTATTGGGTTAAGTTAATCTTCGCACCTTTAATATCTACGCCGGATTTACCGGCGGCGGACAGAGATTTTTGCGCCTCTATTTTAATTTCCTGAGCATGGGTAATAAGATTCTTAGCGGAATTAAGCGTGATATCTTTATCCTGTTGCAGAGATAAGGTATGTTTTCCGCTATTCAATGCGAGTGTTTTATCTTTATGATTAAAGAGTAATGCTTGCTGATTTTCTCCCTGTTTAATCACTAAGGTTTTCACCGGATTTTTTTCACTCGGTTCTAATGGCGCTTTGTTTTTAGGATTGTGCATCGAGCCTAATATCACCGGGAAGCGTGGATCACCTTCAAAGAAGCCGATAATCACCTCATCTCCCGGTTCAGGGTAGAAGCAGAAACCACTTTCGTGGCTGGCATAAGGTTTACCCAGCCGGGCAAAAAGGGTGCCGTTGGTTAAGTTTAACGCCGGGATTTTGACCGGAATACGCCCCAGCGACTGGTTATCTTTTTGGTATTTTTCCACGATCCCGACATGCAGCTCTTTAACCGGTGGTACAACTTGCTCTGTTTCCGGTAATAGCCCCAGCGTTAGCCGGGTACGCCAGCCTTGCCGTTGATTGAGGGTGTGACTGACACCGGTGATAATCGCCTGACCATCCATCCCCTGACCAAAGCCGCTTAACGCCAGCACATCCCCCGTTTGATAACGGTTATCGCCTTCGACTTCAAAATTACCGGAGACGTTGTGACTTCGGCGGTTATTCAGGATACCTTGAGCAAGCTGTTTGGCCTGTTCATTGTCCAATGGATAGCTGAAAGCCCATTGCCATGCTTGGTTGGTCAATGATGTCAGACTATCTGTGGCAAGTTGATTGCGACCCAGACCACTGCTTTTTGCCTGATGGGCTGGAGACAGTTTTTGTTGGGCGATATCCCAGGATTGCACACTCACGGTTTTGGGACTGCGTTGGTTATCCCATTGCAGATTCGCTTCAAATAACACCGCATCCTGATGGCTGGCTCGCTGGTGGAGGGTATGCACGGTTGACCGGTTCAGGGATTCCGGGGTGACCAGCGTCACGCTATCGTTGCCGGGCAGCAGCCAGGTATGGGTCGCGAGCAGCCGATTTTTTAGAAACGTCCAGTCATTACAGCGGAATTGCACCATTTGTTCATGCACCGTTTTAAGCTGAGGCGCTGGTTTTATCGTGACAGGGATACCAGCCTGACTGAATAGTTTTTTGAGAATTGCCTCATCACTTTGTTTGTTGAACAGTTGCGAATGGAAGTTGTGAGTTAATTTTTGTAACGAGTGTTTAGCGGTTAGGGTAATGAGGTTGTCCTGACCTTTAAGCCCCAATGTTTGCCGAACGATGATCCCCTTAAACACCACGTTTTTTTCGATCTGCACGCTAAGCTCATGATTCGGACGGCAGCTTACCAGTTCAGCTTGCGCTTTGGCGTCAAAAATATGGCTGGCATCACCGGCGATCCCCAGCGTGATGTTAGCCGAGGGGATGCCATTGATTTGATGGTTAATTGTCAGACTGATAACCGTAAATTGACTGAGGGCTTTACCCCCTATTTTGATGATTATTGCGGGTATCTTCATGCTTCCCCCTGCGCTTGCAGTGTTTGCCCGGGGGTGAAGTCATCAAGATTATCCAGACCGTTTTGCCAGGCCAGCGAGAGATAATCAATACCCCCAGCCAAAGAAGCGCCGGCACCTAAGGCGATCAACGGCAGGGAAAGCATATCAGTTACATTGACTGCGGTGACGGGTGGTGATTTTAACTGTTGCTCGGTGGCTTGAATCACAAAGCTTTCATCTGCCACTAGGGATAAGGTAGCGCTGGCCCGCAATGGCGTGGCATCCCGGTCAAACAGGGTGTAACTGATGCTAAGGCCACTGGCACGGCAAGCAAAATAGCCTTTGTTTTCCCAACGCATTTTGCCCCATTTAATTTTAAGAAAGTGGGGAACGTTGGTACTGGCATCCACGGCACACAGGGCTTTCAAAATTGCCAGCTGCGTTTCTACTGCGGTGTTGTTGCCGGGCATGGTGGCATCAAATAACAGAACTAATGACAGACCCGCCGGTTGGGATAATACATAGCGGCTGCTTTGACTGGCACTGTTAATGCTTTCATCCTGCTGATAACGGGTTTGATAATCGAGCTGGATGGCATCGGGGTTATACATGGCTTGCAAACTGCCTACCGAGATTTTCCCCTCGCGGTCCTTGAAAGCGGTGAGGGTGAGTTTGGACAGGCTGCGTTCAATTAAGCTCATAATGGCCTCCTGTTTCACGCAAGGCATCTAACACGGCTTGTTTCACCTTTTCAATCAGTTGGGCGTTATCCAGCGCTTCCTGCGCCAGCGTGCGTGGTGTGCTGGAGTGACTGGCTGAATCGGTCACTTTAGCCTGAATAATCAGCTCCTTAATTTCTACGGTCATGCTTTCACTCCTAACCAGCGCATATCCTGATAACGTAACTCCAAGGTATTGACTAGCACCGTATTGCTATTGGCATCAAAATCCCCGGTAGACCAATGGACTGGCAGCGCATTACTTAGCGTCCAGCTTGCCACGGGAACTGAATGTTCATTCAGTAGAATGATAACCACATCGGCATACACGGCTTTCTCACCACGCAGGACGCGGTCAAACGTCAGAGTGAGTGGCGTAACGGTCATAACGCCGCGCTCCAGTACCAGACTGCCATGCTGGATCTTCTCGGCCAGCCAGGTATTTCTGGCGTTTTCTCCCCCCTGACTATGTTGGCTAGTTTGCAACTCACGGCTGAGGCCAGATATCCGTTGAAAGGCAATGTCGAGTGGGCTGGGGATATTGTTAAACAGAAAACTGGCGATAAAACGGTGTGATACCGACGGGGTGTATAAATTGTTCATATTTTGCCCCTGTTTAATGGGTGATCCCGGTGCGGGTATCAAATGTCAGATTCAGCTCGATAAATTCCGCCGGAATTAACAGTGCCAGCCTGATCTTCATGATCATTTTCCCGGCCCGTAGATCCGCTTCACTCATCGATTCGTCAATCCCCAGTAACACCTCAAATGCCTGATCTTCCTGCGTACCGCGCAGTCCACCGTTTAGCCATAACTGACGTAACCAGTTGTAAGCCTGACCTTTAAACTTCATCCAGGTGATGGCGTTATTGGGTTCAAACACAAAGGCCCGGCCCAGTTGAGTCATATGGGCTTCGATATAAGAAACCAGACGGCGCGTCTGGATATAACGCCAGGGAGAACCGGGCGTATTGTCCAGCGTGCGACATCCCCAGATCTTTGTCCCTTTGCCGGGGAAGCTGCGAACCAGATTCAACGAAGTGCCGTTCTGATTAAACAGGTCATCAGCTTCAATATAAGAGCGTATCGGGTTGATGACTTTGGCTAACGCAACGTTCGCGGGGGCATGCCAGACGACCATTTGGTTATCGTTACGCTGGATGACGGCGGCCACTGCGGCGGTAGGTGAAAGTACAACAGGCTGATTTTGCTCCTGATAAGCACTGTTCAACCTTGGCCAGTATACGGCACCCCATTGCCGATCATTGGAAGAGAACCGGGCTAAACATTCAGCGGCCAGGGCGGGATCATCGGGGGCATCCAGTAATCCCATGATGCCGCGTCGGCTGTTGCAAAGGTTGAGTACTGATTGCCAAAACTGTTGCCAGAATAGAATCTTATCGTGTTGATCGATTTCTGAATCGGGAGCATCCATCTGATTCAGATAAACAATATCGGGAACCACAATCAACGTGATAGCACTCTGTGCCGAAATCGCTTGTTTAACCCAATCTTGTTGTAGGGTGGTAGTCAATGATTGAAAATCGCCTCGTGGTTTATCCGATCCTAGCGACAGCACATAGGCTTGTTGACCCCCGTTTTCAAAAAAGTGGCGCACGGAATAGTACATTAATCCTGATTCACCAAATGACAGGGTAAAATCGGTCAGGCTGTGGATCTTGACGGGGGTTTTGTCACTAATACGATTGTTTTTAGCATGATTCTTTTTAGCATGATTGTTTTTAGCCGGTTGGGTATAGCCGATAAAAACCGGTACACCGATAAATGCCTCATCTTGTTGCTGGGATATCAGGTTCTCCGTGATGGTGACGCCGGGCTGTTTTATTTCCATTCTCGGTTCCTCACTAGAACAGGCGCGGTGAACCGCGCCCCATACGGTTACGGTGTTACATTTTGCGAAAATTGCAGAATAATAAATTCAGCCGGACGGACCGCCGCCATGCCAACTTTCACCACCATTTTGCCTTGCTTAATATCGTCGTCGGACATGGTGACACCTTGACCAATCTGGACAAAATAGGCTTCCTGTGGGCTGTTACCGGCCAGTGCCCCTTGCTGCCAGAGTTGATGGAGATAGTTATCAATCGCTGAGCGGACGCGTTCCCAGGTGGGCTGGCTGTTGGGTTCAAACACGGCAAATTGCATGGCTTGCTTGATATCCCGTTCTGCCGCATTAAATAAACGCCGAACTGGAATGTAGCGCCAGTTATCATCATTTTGCAGAGTACGCGTACCCCAGACGACAAAACCTTTGTTACTGAAATAACGGATCGCATTGATACCATTTTGATTCATGGTGCCTTGCTCATCTTCCGTGAGTCGATCCGCAACATCACTAATCCCACTCAGCGCAACATTAGCGGGTGCTTTCCAGACACCCCGGCTGGCATCGGTGGCGCAGTAGACACCGGCTATCACTGCACTGGCGGGAATCGTTTTACTTATGTTCTGTATTGCAATCACCGCTTGCTGATAGACATCGGGATTTTTCTCTTTGAGCTGTACCAGATTAGTCACTTTGTCTGGGGTTGTATTGGCATCTTTATAGCCTGAAACAGCGACGAGAGCCTCTTCCGTTTGCATCAGCTGTGAGACTTTCACTGCGGGATAATACGTTGCAGTTTGTGAGGAGACATTAGCGCTGATAGCGGTTGCTTTATCTTGGTTATCGGCGATAAGAAAATAGCCGTTATTTAATAATGAAGGGGTCAGGTTGTTATATATCTGGCTCTGATAATCAGCATCCTGTTCAGGACAGACAATTAACGTGATTTCTAAAGCCTGCTCAATCAACGCCGGGATTAATGCCAGCGTGTTAGCCTTGCTGGTATCAGCAATTGGCAGGATATAACAAGGTCCGCCGCCATTTTGGAAATAAAGTTTTAAAGCATCACTGCTTACTGTGTAGATATCAACGGCGACCTGGTAAGTGTAGCCGGGAGGAGTTTCATCTGCATTGGGTGTTGTGGCCTGTGTCGTGGCCGCAACTTCTGTATCGTTTTCAACTCCTTCGTTGTTTTTGACTGATACATCGTCTTCGACTGTTTGAGGTTTTTCAGGAGGAGTCGGTTCGGGTTTGGGAGGCGTGGGTTCGGTTGATGTGATTGCTATTGATCTAACACAACCTACGTTAAATAGGTTAGTAAAATCCAACCAGCTACTCACGCGGGTTATTTCAGGTGTTGCGCTGGTTTTTTTCGGTAAGAAACGCCCAATAAAAACGGGTATTGCGGTATTTCCCTGGCTAACAGAAAGTGCCAGTGATGCGTCTTCTTCAATATAGACGCCAGGAAAAGTTGGTATTGTTGGCATATTTCCTCCGGTTATTGAGCGATATTCTGTGTAAGCTGCAAGATAATAAACTCGGCTGGACGAACCGCCGCCAGACCCACTTTGACAATCATTTTGCCCTGCTTAATATCGTCATCAGTCATGGTGACGTCTTTACCGATTTGAACAAAATAAGCCTGCTCAGCTTTGCTGCCCATCAAGCCGCCTTGCTGCCAGAGGGTGTGAAGATAGTTATCGATAGCACGGTGGACCGCTTTCCAAGTGGGTTGGCTATTGGGTTCGAAGACCGCGAAACTCATGGCATTTTTAATATCCCGTTCTGCGCTATTAAACAGGCGGCGAACCGGGATATAACGCCAATGATCATTGTCCTCAAGTGTGCGAGCGCCCCAGACCAGCGTCCCGCTCTTAGGAAAAGTGCGGATCATATTTAGGGCTTTACCCTGGTTATATTTCCCTTGCAGGTCGTCAGTCATCGGATATTTAGGTTGCAATCCGCCTTGAACAGCGACATTTGCTGGCGCTTGCCAAACACCCCGGTTGTTATCGACACGGGCATAAATACCGGCCATGACGGCGCTGGGTGGAATATCAATGGCGGCTTTATTTTCTCCCCATTCAGCGATCAGCCAGGGATAATAAACTGCGCCATAGGCTGTAGCGGTATAGGGTTTAAGTACGTCATCGGGTTTTTGGTCTGGGGTTATTTGAGCGATTGGACCATCAAAAATGGCGAATAATCCTTTGCCAGATTTGCAAAGGGCGTCTGCGGCAGTGATGATTTCTTCTCCGGCAGCAACCAGCAATGTCACATCATCGAGTTTTGGCACATGTTTTTCTAACTCTGCGGTTTTAACCAGATAGCCATATCCACCGCCATTAATAAAATAAGCGCGTAGTGCGATATCAAGCTTATCGGTGGCAGTAAATTGTCCCCCTTTGAGCGACAGATATTCCAGCCAGCTGTTAACACGAATATAAGAATCATCGGTTATTAATGAATTGTCTTTTGCGACGGCAAAGACAGGTACTGCTGTTGCACCGGACTGAACAGAGAGTGCGGGTGAGGCGTCCTCTTCGATATAAACGCCGGGATAGGTTGGTACCGTTGGCATGTTGCCTCCAATTATTGTGCAATATTCTGAGTAGACAGCTTGATAAATGAATCTTAAGCCGCTTGAATGGTCACTCGATCTGCGGTCAGGGTAATTTCCTGCACGGCAACTTCGTTGCTGGTGGCATCAAAAGAAGGAGAAATTAATGAGGTTGGGAAGGCATTTGCCACGCTCCAGGTCATTAAAATTTCAGTGCCGGCTTCGTTGGTTAAACTGATTGAAATATCTTTTTTCTCAACCTGATTAAGCTGAATAGAGTTAATCCAGTCAAAAAGTTTAGTATCGCCAGAGAATACCCCTTTACGCAGTGAGATATTAATCGCCTGACGTTGACCGGGCATTTTATAGTAATTGCCGGTACCATCTTTGTATTCTATGACATCATGAGAAATATCGAGGCCAGAAACGCTGTTAAAAGGGATTTGCTCATCACCGATCGAGACAACAAATCGGTAAGTAGGAATGGGATATTCAACAGCAATTTGTTCTGGAGTTGTAGACATGATTTTTTCCTTGATTGTTTACATTTGAAATATAAGAAAAACATCTATTACTTTGTTTTCCTTAGCATCTAACGATTGGGTATAGCTACCGCAATAACCTGATTTATGGAGGTCTTTGTTCGTATTAAAGAATGTGTTCAATGATTATTTAAATCACATTTGATAAAGCGAGGTGATTATAGAGAATGGATTCTTAAGCGGTAGCATCAATTAATAATGATATTTATTTTTAATTGATGTGGCGGGTTTTGATGATTTTGTGTATCAGCGTTAATTTATTACTTTCTGTAAACATGAAAATAAATAACAGGTGTGATTTTCATGTTGAATAATATCACGCGATTATGGGGTTTTTCATTGCCAGGTATTTTTATTCTTTAATAATTTCAACGATAAATTAATTGTTGAATAAAAATATAATCATGAAAATGATTGCTAGTGAAATGAGTTAGAATGCTTATTGGGGTGAAAAGAGAGAACAGCGATTTCAGAAGCACGTGGATTTAAACCCAGTCTTTGGTTTGGCATGTAAATGTGCCACTTCTATGCGTTTTGTGCATTGACTCAAGCATTTTTATGCCGATAACGTATTAATAGTAAGTGTGTCGGACGTTTGTTCAAATTCACCCTGGTGATTTCCATCACCGTTTCACGGTCGAGATTCATACTTCGGTGACTGTTTTGCCAGTCACCGTAAGATTTTCTTTTAACACGAATCGTTGAATACTGAAAGAATTCCCAGCACGAGTTAGTGGCGTATTTGCTCAAGTTCGTTCTGACTTAGACCGGTGGTTTTCATCACCGTTTCATGATCGATTCCGCTGTTCAGCAATGCATGAGCAATTTTTAACGTTGCCTCCAGACGTCCTTCCTGACGCCCTTCTTGGCGTCCTTCTTGGTGTCCTTCTTGACGTGCTTTATGTTCCAATCTTTGCGCTATTGTCATCAGTACCTCCTCATACCTCGGGGACTGCTCTGCCAGTCGCCGGATAAAACCCTCTGGATCGGCGGTATCTCCCGCCTGTAATAAGTAGTTTAGCACGCTTTTTAGCTGCTCTTCCGTATGGTAACCATACGCCAGCAATATGGACAGTTTTTGCAGTGACCCCATCATATCACGCTGCCAGATATGCTTTTGTACCATTTCCAGTAGCGCGACCCGTTTATGCGTCAGGATTTCATCATCCGGAATTACCGTCACATCTACCAACGGGAATGGACCGGAATAGAGCTCCTTCGCCAGAGCTGGATCATCGAAGCAGTCTAGCCAATTGGTACTCCAGGGATACGGCTGTATTTTCCCGTGATAGAACAACACCGGAATGACCAGCGGCAATTTTTCATGTCCCTGCTCCAGATGCCGTTGCATGGCTGAAATACTATAGCGCATCAATCGAAATGCCATCATTTTGTCCGGGGAACTCTGGTGTTCGATCACGCAGTACACATAACCGTCACCTTGCACCGTTTTCAGTGAATACAAAATGTCGGAATAATGCGCACGCAGATTGTCTTCAATAAACGACCCTGATGCTAATTGCAATGTATCCAGATCACAAACTGCCCGTAATGTCGCAGGCAAATGTATCTCCAGAAAGTCTCTGGCCGTATCAATATGACTTAAAAACTGTTTGAAAATAGCGTCATGTGGCGTTGGTGTGTTTTTTTTCTTCATAGGTGAATAATAGCATACTTTCTTTTATATTGAATGAATATTAAGCAAGAAACTGAGCGGACTGTGATGTCTTGAATTTCCCTCTTAATCGAAGTTCAGGTTAATTATCAACATAACTTGTTACTGGATTTGTATTGGTATAAAAGCGCAAAGCCTGATCATTGCGACTAAAAAAATAGCCTAAAATAACATGATAATCCGGGGAATTAATAATTTCTTCCATCTCCTGATAGGTCATTTTTCTGACATCTTTGATATGTATTGGCTTACTTTTATAATAACTTCCTTTTCTATCATCTTTGTCTTCATTAAAAAATAGCTTTTCACGTAAGTTATTTTTCTTTCCACCTTTTATGTGAGCCGAAAGTGTAGGGTTTCTATCTCTGGTAAATATAATTTTATGTTTGAAATTATATTTACCCTCATTTTATTTCTTACAAAAATCTATGACTTGCTGCTGATTTAAAATAAAATCGCCATAATCCATTTCCCCAATAGATGCAGGTATTGCACAGATTTGACCTTCTTGATTAACAAAATTAAGTTCTTCTGTAGATAATGCTCCCTTATATCTGACGGCCCCATGAGGTTCTTGTGGATCTTGTTCTAATCCTTTTTCGGTGAATATGTCCTCTTTGACTGCTAATATAAGAAATAGATTTTTTTCTTCCTGTAAATGTTTCATATATTCCAAAAGTGTGTTTTTGTGTGGGGCAAGATAGATATATCCTTCTGTATTTTCAGCTTCTCGTTGCTGTATCATTTTTGCTCTGCTTGAAATAATTTCGTTAATCCTTTCATCTTGTTGCAGAATAGCTTCTCTCTCATTGTTGATAATAGTTTGCTTACGGTCACTGTGCTTCTCCATAAATTTATTTTGGTCAAGTTTGTCGATACTTTCCGTAATGGATTTTTTTAATAATTGATCATCGATATTTGTTTGAGTGGGGATGTTCTGATAAAAATTTTTGAACTCATGCCAAAATTCTTGAGGCATAAGGAAATTATCTTTAGAGATTTTCTTTGCTTTACGGTTTTTATTAATAGTCGTGGCTATAATAGAGTAGATAAGCTTTATGATACCAATTTTTCTACGTGAAAAATCTTCTTCAGATAAGGTTGGGCCAGGTGAGCCTTGCGGTTTAAATCCGTTTTGTAGGAAGCTTTGTAAATTATTTCCTCTGGAAATATGATAGTAATATCCATCTTCGGGTTTTTGAGGGGCATTTGTTAAGGTGGAAGACGTATTTCTTATCATTTGATCTAAATCTAGCCCAACTCCTAAGGAATTATTTTTTATATCCTCATCATCTTGAGTAGAGTTTTCTGGTTGTATTGAGAATTTTTTTTCTCTATTTCTTGGGTGTTTAGTATCTTTATTGTGTTTTTCTGTGGATAACATATTATCTCCTATTAATATTTTGGTGAAAAAATGTGTGAAAAGAGATGATAATAAAATATCGATGATTAAATTTTTATTTCTCGACTTTTTTCCATTCCTTCACTTTCACGTTTCCTGGGATTTTTATTTCAAGACTGCCATTAAACTTACTATCTATACGTTCCAGAATCCCTTTTGCACCTAAAGACTGTAATTGAACTGGTTTTATGCCAGATTGTTTTAATAATAATGATTTTAAGTCAGATAGTTTCCCTTTTACAGCAGGGGCTTGGGAAAGATTTTTTTCGTGAAGCAAATCAGGAGAAGCAAAGAACTCAGTTTCATCTAACCCAAGTTCTTTAAGTTCAGCAGGGTTTTCTATATCAATTTCTGCAAAGTGAGTCGTATTAGACAGGAATTTTCTATCAGATACTTCTCCATCTATTGCTAACAAGAAGAAAGTAAATGCCGTATTTCCTAGACGGTTCCAATCATCTTCATTAGTGTTGCTTCCTTGAGTACGCTTTAATGTTTTTATTCCTTCATTTACCAAATTAAAGTTTGATCCAATCTCATTAAATGTAGGTTTTTCCTGCCCATTTCCAGAAGTATAATGCCTCAGCGTGAATTTCTTATCTTTTACTTTATCTAAATGACTTTCGGGTGCTTTTTCAGAGGAGAATGCTATTCCATTATTGGTGATTTCATTCATTATTTCAAATGGTAATTCTCTATCGGAAGGAGAAAATCTATCTTTATACCGATGGAAAATATCTTCAGCTTTGATTTTCTCATTCGGACTTTTGCGAGTGTTCGGTGTTACTGAGCTTTCTTTTTTCATCACCAAATCTGGTGTATGCGCCTGTGCTTTACTTTTATTGCCACCATTATTTACTTCGGTTTCCAGTTTTTTGGTGTGCTGTTGATTTGGGGTGGCTTGTGCATTTAAATCTTTTCTATCTCTTCTATTTTTAGATGTATCAAGTTCAAGGTGTTCAGTTTGGTGCTCAGCTTGTTTACTGCTATTTGATCTTGCAGGAGCACCAATAGCTTGAGCTGCTTGAGGGCTAATTTCGAATTTTTTTTTAAGGTCATTTATTGGCATGATATTACCACCTATGGATTGGATTGGATTGATTGAATAGTAAATAATATATGGATTAAATTAGTGTTTCACTGTTTTAGTTTTATTAACACTAACACGGTAACACGGGAAAATAAAATAAAAATATTAAAAATAATTAATTTTAATAAATAATTATTTATTAGGTGAATGATTGTTTGTTATTTTAGTATAAAAATTAATTTTAAATCCCAATTAACTTATCCGCATTTTCTTTAGAAACAACAATGCCGACACCATTTATCTTAACAATAGCCTCTTGACTGCTTTTCCATTTGGTAAGTGTATCTTTTATTTGTGGTAAATAAGTTACGCTAGTAATACCCGAAACTTTAACAATAACATTTTGATTTTCCAGGTTTTGATTGTTTTCTGTATCAGGTTCAATTGTCAGATTCACTTTAGCAAGGGCAAGACGCACATCTTCTGTATCGCCTAATTCCACGCATAATTTATCTATACCCGTTATCCTTCAAGTTGCCTCTTTGTTGGCTGCACTCGTTCACCCCGGTCACATAGTTATCTATGCTCCCGGGGATTCACTCCCTTGCCGTCGCGATGCATCTTGAAATCCATAGGGTATATTAAAGCTTGGTTTATTTGTGAATTATCCAGACTGGGTTTTTGATCCACAGAAGCGGATATTTTACTGACTGGGATTACATTGTCTTCAATATTTTTCAGTTTCATAGGTACAGTAATGGAATAAAGTAAAGAGAGGCGAGGGCGATTACCAAGAGCCTGCCAAAAATTACCTAAGCTATTTAAATTTTCCTGTTGGGGAATAACCCGGGTATAAGCACCGGGAATACCGGTTAATTGGCGATTGTTAATCAATGCTCTTAAAACACGCGTCATGACTTGTGCCGCCTGATTATCTGGCTGGCTGTCCGGGCTGGCGCTGTCGTTCGATGGTTTATTCGGCTCCCAGTAAGTCATTAAATAATTGCAGTTAATATTTACCCATCCCGGTAATAATGTATTGGTTGCCGGATTATAACGTCTTGATTCGGCAGAGCGTAATTGTAGATCTTCATGTATTTCATAAAGAAATACACTGACTGTCGGTTCTGATTGAATGGAATTAATTTCGGGTAGATCAAAACGAATATCAATGTTTTGACCGGGAATGTCTAAATATTTAATTAGAATATCATTTAATGCTTGATTAATCTCAATAATCGCATTGTCAGAAGCAATTATAGTTGTCATATTGACTCCAATTCTACTTAATTTTTAAAATACCAAGCGGCCAGTTTTATTTAATTCAAGTATCACGGCACGTTCTATATATTTATTTTCAATCTGTCCAATATTGTCATTTGCTGCCAATATGGATGATAATAAGGCGATATTTCTGATATTCGCTCCGGTTAAATCAGATCTTTTAGCCAGATGTTCAAAATCAATTTCATCGGATAATGTCAGTTGTTCAGGCCAAATTTTTTGCCACATTTTCTTACGTAATGCTTCATCGGGATAAGTAAAACGGGTAATAAAGGTAAAGCGGCGATTAAACGCGCTGTCCAAATGGCTGCGGTTATTGGTGGCTAAAATCACTAACCCCGGATAATTCTCTAGACGTTGTAATAAATAAGAAACTTCAATATTAGCATGTCTGTCTTGAGCGTCTTTGGTTTCACTGCGTTTACCAAATAAAGCATCCGCTTCATCGAAAAACAGCACCCCGGAATCCGCTTCGGCCAGATCGAAAATACGAGAGATATTTTTTTCCGTTTCACCAATATATTTATTTACCACGGTAGAGAGATCCACTTTAATCAAATCAACCCCAAGATAACCAGCAATGACCTCAGCAGCCATCGTTTTGCCGGTACCTGATTCACCGTAAAATAATGCACTAATACCGGTACCGTAACTGATTTTTTCCTGAAATCCTGCGCTTAGAATCTGGTCACGGTAATGAATGGCAGCGATAATTTCTTTTAACTGTTGCGCTAATGTTTCTGAAACCACTAAATCATTGAAACTGAGTTTTGGGGTTATGCGTTGGGCTAATTTACCGAAATTCTGTTGGGCGCGAAAACTTAATGCCTTACGCAGGTCTATTTCTTTTATTTGATCTTCTGGTTGTCGAATTATTTGATATTGATGAGCTTCTGCAAGAATGAGCGGTAATGTTTCCGCGGTAAAGGAAAAGCGCTGACAGAGCTGAGTAATATTGATTTCCTGAGCGACATTCTCCGGTAAATTTGCTTTCAGTATTGTTTTTCTCTCTGCTAAAGTCATTACTGGCATGTCAATTTGCACCATTGGTAGATGTTTAAGCCAAGCTAATCCATTTCCCGATTCTACCAGGCAAACCACGCGTAATTTTGGCTGATTCAGTAAAATAGATAATTCGTGGTGTAATATTTTCTTTTCCGCTGCAAGCAAAGAGAATTTGCGGATTAATAAACAGGCATCATGTAACCGAGTTTCCCGTATTACATCCGCTAATAAGCTGGATATTTTGACACTGTTTTCTTCATCGGGCAGGCAGGCTAAATCAAGGATTAAGGTATGAATACCATGATATGCCATAATATTACTGACCGCTAATTCTCTGGCGCTGCCTTCTTTTCCTCTGAGTATGACCAATGGACGTATTTTATCGGTTTCATTCAATAATATCTTTTCCAGTGAATGATAAAGAGTTTGTGGATACCAATTATGTGAGGCGGGAGTATGCCAATTAGCATAGCTTATCAAAGGTGGTAAAAGTGTTCGTTGTCCCGATAAAAAATGCCAGATAGCGTTATGAGTTAAGAATTGTGTTTGTAGCCAAATAACTTCTTCGTGATTATTAAGCCGTAATAGTTGGTTATTGATTAACGGTGTTTGCGGTAAAAAGCTGTTTTGTAGTAATTGCCAGTCATTTTGGTGTTGGCTAAATAACTCAATCGCCAATGCGAAATTGGGCCACTGTTTTTTACTATTGCCATTTAGCGCGGCAAATAACGCATGATACCGACTGTCAAAATGGGGTAATAAACCTAATAATAAAACATCACGCTCAAATTCAGTCAGTTCAAAACGTTCGACCAACAATGATAATGCATCAAGGGAAGGGTTTTCCTTAATTTCTGGATAACAAATAGGATTATTGACTTTAGTTAACCAATGAGGAACTCCTTGCGGTGATATTAAACATTGTTCGACTTCATCTTCGGTCAATAAAAAACTTTCCGGTAATGAATCGTACTGGTCGCTCTTTTTATAATAGTATTGCTGTAATAGTAGATCGATACGTTCCAAATGGGGATAAATCCAGTGTGATTCAGCCACAATACAGGGGGTATTTGTCAGTAGGTAGTCCATATAAACCTTCTAAATGTTTTGCCAGTCAATATTTAAAGGGCAATCCAGCCAGGGAAGTTTGGCGATATTTAATGGCCACGGCCAATCGGCTAACAGAATATCAAACGGTTGATGTTGTACCGTGATTTTGATTTCCTTTTCGTCTATTAGTAACTGACCGGGCCGTTGTAAAAACAGTTGCCGCGCGTCATTGTGGGTTAATTTTTTCCAGCCGGGAAGTTGGCTGATAACGGCATCTAGCCATTGATCTATGATCAATTGTTTTTCTGGTTCAGTGGGGGCTAATTCAATCACTTCGTCAGCCATTAATCCACACAGAACGTTATTCAATATATTTTGTTTTATCTGTACTTCTTTATCTCCCAAAATCAGATAATTAAGTAAATTAACCGCATTAAATTGGGCTTGATGATGAATAAATCGTTGTTCTTCAAGTAAGCCAAGTTGATTAAATAATGCGGGTAGCATCGGCCATAAAACCAATATCCCCGCATTATTTACCTGATAGGGAAGAGTTTGTTCGGATAATAAAACCGATTTATCGCGTGCTTTATTGGTAGTCTGTAATGGGTTAGAGTTATTTCCTGTAATATGTAGGTTATTCGATGCTGAAAATATTTTCTGGTTCTCTGATATTGTCTCCTGATTTATTGAATATTTATATCTATGAACATTTTTAATATCAACATGAGTTACGGCTAATTTCTTGCTAGATTTATCTTTATCTGCATGGTCTGAAATAAAATGCTCAGATAAATATTGATATTCTTTAGCTGATAGATATTTTTTACTAAATTTTGCAACAGTAATAGTTTGCCAGATCTGTTTTAACCAATTATTTAATGGAATATTGTCAGTAATAATCTGGCGAAATAACGTAATAATAGATGTTGCATTAAGTGTACCGTTATCTAATTCAGAGGTGATATGTGATAGCACTTTCGCATCCAGTTTAGGTATCTCCTGTGTATTATTTAGCTGTATATATTGCAACGCATTGAGTATCAGTTGTCCGGGGGAGACAGGCTCCCCCAAATATTGTGATCTGTTTACTCCTTCGGATAGTCTGTTGTTAATAGCGCTTAATAAGGCGGGTTGCTTGAGCGCTAATAACCGTTGCAGACTTGGTTCAGATAAACAGCTTTTTGCTAAAAACAAAGTCCATTTATCTTCTATTCCAGCTAATTGATTAATTAATTGTTGAATATTGATATCAATATTTTTATGATTATTTTTAATCTCTACTAAATTGAATGCGGAGTTTTTTTGATTTAAATAATGAATGAAAACTTCAATATTAATTGAGTTATTGACATATAATAAATAAGGTTTGTTGGTTATTTCTTGTGATTGTGATTGTGATTGTGATTGTGATTGTGATTTTATTAGGGATATTTTTCTCTCCTGATTATTAATTTGATATTGGTTTAATGCTTTATTTAGTGCAATATTAAGTCTTACAGGGAATAGTGAATTGAAATTATGTAAATTTATTTCACCAAGATCCAGAGTTAATGTTTCTAAATAGATATCCTGATTAATGGGATATTGAGTAAAGAATGTATTAAATAAATTTTTTATATTGGTTTGATTAAACAGGGAGCCATGTAATACTTTTTTAGCCACCTGTGAATTATTAGCTTCAATAGTAATGGTAATCCGGGTTAACAGATTTGGCTCCGAAGTCATATTAGTATATCCTTTGTGATTAATAGATAATTAAAACTTTAATTGATTAGTAAATTTCAAGTTTTCATGATGAAAGCAAGTATATAATAAGGAGTTGTTATTTGGTTCTTGTGGAAATGATTGCCTGTGTTTGTTAAATTAATATCATGATCGTGTGTTTCAGGACTGTTTTGGCCGATCGTTCCATTAGAGGAGAGTATTCCTGATGAATAATAGAGATATCTCTCGCTGGTATTCTTTGATGAGGCTACAGCTCTATCTGTTTTGCCGATCTGAGTAGCGCCATATTGAGCCATGATATTTGTATCAATATTTATTCCACTAAGATGGCTATGATTAGGTATTTGTCCAATAGATAATGATCTCTCACTTGTTTTACCATTGATATTTAATGTAGCTTCATTAGAGTTAAAATTAAATGATTTGCTGTCTTTAGGACCTGAAACGGTAGTACTGCTCTTTCCATCAATACCAGAAAAATTTCCTCCTAAAATAAATCGGTCAATTAAATTTGGTGTGCCATTATTACCATCACATAATGTCCAGCCTGTAGGAACACTTTTACCAGAAAACATTACAATCATTCCTCTAGGGAGTACTGTGTTAGGATCAATACTGACGCCGCTTGAATTAACCGTGATACCATTCCCAGCTTTAACTTTTACACCTCCGGCAACTATTTCAATACCGTCATGACTATTGATTGTAAGCTTATTGTCATTATCTTTATCAAGTTGTAACCCTTTGCCATAATTTACTGATAATCCGTTATTATCAGCTAATAGGCTTTTATCCTTGATTTTTACACTGACACCATCTTTATCCGCTTGTAAACCGCCGCTAATGTTAACCTTTACTGCTAATCCACTATCATTATTCAGCACTAAGCCTGAATTTGGATTATCGATTTGATTGGGTGCTTTACCAACTGCCTGGCGACCGATATCAGCAATATTAATCAGGTCTGAATAATCAGTTTGTAGGGGGATACTGCCTTCTTTAAAGCGATTTTTTAATGCATCTACTGAAGGTCCTATTGATTCAGGATTGGTGTTTTCTATATTGGATAGATTATATTCTTTTTCCATTTTAATTACCTTGTATATAATATTGATTGATTTTTTTCAAATATCATTTAAATACTGCCATATCACAAAATGGCAATCAGAGAGGATATTTTATTTAACAATGAAATTGATGACTATTTTTGTGGTGCTATATAATCTTAGGTTAGATTTTTGGAACATATAATAACTGATTGTCTTTTATTACCTTTTCATTCCATTCGGTACCTGACTCACCAATTACCTCTATTCTTTGCTGTTCGGTGGCAATTCGCATATTACCCGTACCGGTTGCCGCTGAAGGTAAACGCCCTAACGTTAAGGTTTCTAAAATATTATAGGCTTCATCACCCAGAGGCGCGCCATTGTTTTGCCAACGCTTATAAGTATCAGCAAAATTATTGAATTGTTCCGGTGATAGCCAATGGAAAATCATGGAAAGATGTGCCGGGAATTCAGCTAAGATCTCCACTTTTACCCACGCCTCCAGTTTATAAGGGTCGATCTTATCATTCTCAATAAGCTGACGATTAATCACTACACTGACTATAAATGAAAAGCGGTCAGCCAATGCGTATTTTTCATTGGAAAAGTACCAACGATAACGCCATGCGTCTTCTGATTTTGGGAAATCATATTGTTGCCCTGATATTTTTTTAATTAATATCCAGCCCTTAATTCGGTCGAATTGGACTACGCGTGCTTTAAGCTGATAATCGGTGGGAGAATTACTATTAGCCAATATTTTTGTGGATGACTCATCGGGTGAAATAATATATTTCAGCGTAATTTCGTCATTCACATCGATCATGGCGGGAAAGGGGCTTTGGGTGCTAGAGGTGATCCAGCGTTCATCTCTTGCGCCAGTTTGATATGTGTCACTGGCATAAACCAGTTGATAATCCATATCTTCCATCCATACTGGGCTATTGCGCCAGCGTAAATTACCTTGCTCAAATGCTTGTTCTACTCGATTTAGATTGCGCTCTAAATCAGTGCTATTGAGAGTGTCAAGCGAGAAGGTATCTCCCGTAATATCGGTAATCATTTGGCCTCGTAGTGTAAATTCTCTGTCACCCTCAATAATAATCAAGTTAATGACCTGACCATGCAATAGCTGGCCCGTTGTCCCATTTTGGGTAATGATTAATTGTTGGTTTTTAGAATTGGGTACGCTTTTTATTTCCAGCTTATCGGGCTTCTGTTCACTATCGAATTTATTGTCAGGTTTGACCGGTAATAGCTGACGATGTTCAATTAGATAGAAAGGTAGATTAGCCAAGTTGGGTTTTTCTTTGAAACATTCTCCTCCCAGACCAATACGGGCGGCAATCCGTTTTTGTAGTGCTGACACTTGATCAATACGGATATTATTACGTTGATAGGTTAATTCGGGTTGCTGTGCTAAATAACCACGTTGAGTAGAGAGAAAATCCAGAAAGTCTATGGTAAGTGGCCTGGCTGCGCGATGGGTACCAAAATACTCCAGCAAATAATTCAGGATTAACAATTCTTTTGCATAGTTTTGCCAATGCATACCGTCATCATTATTGATTTGGGCATCATTATTTAGCTGTTTGATTAAATTAGGCATGATTTGCTGGTGGACTTTATAACCAACAGTATTGTCTTTAAAAGGCCATTGTGCGCCATATACCGCATTTCCCCGTTGTTTAAAGGCTAACAGTTTCGGCAAGATGGCAAGTTCAGCGCAGCCATTAGCTAGCATTTGTTCAAAAGGCAGCATAAATTGATGCAAGTGGATTTGTTGTTGGGTCTCAGCGTAGGTTTGTAATCCATAGCAAGCCGGCAATTTATTGCTGACCGGATAGTAGTTCAGGATCTTACGATGTTTTCCCCAGTTTAATAACTCTGGCTGTGTTTCAATTAATGGCGCTTTAATGATCTTATTTTCTATATCTTGCTTAGAAATGGAGACTTTTATTCCACCTTTGGCAGTAATAATGAGCGGGCTTGTTGGTGAAGTTATTAAGCTTAATGGATCATTACCCCATAATCTGGGGTAATAGCCCTGAGCGATTGTCCAAGACCAATTGTCATTTGACAGCGGGGAAATGTTTTTATCGTGGTTATCTAATGCTAACCGGGTAATATTTTGTATCCCTGGGATAGCCAATAAGCGATTAACTAAGTGACTGAGTTTTAATTCTGTAGCCGTGGTGTAATCTTTGGCCGTGGGCAATTCAGGTATCCAGCCGTGATGTAAATAGGGTCCGGCAAATATTTCTTCATTACTGTAACCTGATTCTTTCATGGCTTGGGTGGTATAACGTAATGGTTTTGCTAATACCGTCTGTTCTGTTGTCATATAGACTTTAGCAAAGATGTCAGCGGTATCTTTAACATCATCATTCAGTTCAATATCAAGCTGTAATAAGAAATCCGTCGGTTGTAGCCAGATAATTTTACTGACAGATTCCCCCAGGTTACGGTTGTTTTTTAAGAAAGCGGCCAGATTTTGTTGAGCCAGTGTATTGTCAGTCTGAGTTTCCCGGTTCGGGAGTAAATAAAGCCAGTAGTTTCCTCTTAGTGTCAACTGTTGACTGTCTGGAGTTTGAGTGAAACTGTATTCACGTTTTTCTTTGTTATACCAGTATTCATAGCGTTGATTCTCAGGTTCACGAACTAGCTGTACATCGTTAAAGAAAAAATAACCTTCACTTTTGTTGTTAATATTATCGCTGCTATGCAAATCCAATAAGGCCCGGCGATAATCTTCCGCAGTAATTGGGCCGCAGGTCAGCATTTGTTGTGGGCCGAATTCCTGTGGAAAAATGCCGTCGCCCGGTGTCTGTTCTTGCTGTTCAGGGGTAAGGAGATCGATGAGAGGCAGCGAAAGGCGATAGGCCAAATCAGACGCGCCATAACAACAGGCTTCTAATAAAGTTATACCGGGATCGCTTTCACCTGTATTGCTCCAAAGTTGGCCGGATTGTTGCTCAATCACTGTCTTAGCTTGAGTGAGTAAAGTATCAAAGGCAATATTGTCTTTAACGATGGAAAACAGGGCGTCTTGATTACTCATGGTCAGCTCCTCTATTTGATGGATTCTTTTTTGACCAAACTAAAATCAGCACTTCATTATCACCAGCTTCTACACTGTCACCCACTGCTTCTGTGGTTTGGGTGGATTTTTTCAACGTTAAGCTGGTGACTCGTTCAACTAGAGACGACTGTTGAATCGTGGCTAATAACGGGTAGTAATCAAGGCGATTACTGGTGGTTACACTAATTGCAGCGTCTTCTGCCCACGGCATATATTTCCGGCTGAGTTCTTGCTGTAACTGATGATGACCAAAATCGGGATTAATCCCCGCAGCAAACACCAGTTCATAACTGATCAGCACGTTAGTGTAGCTGGGATTGTCAATTTTAAGCGTGGTCCAGGGACTGCTTAACTGGCTTAACCATTTGGCCATTTCTGTCAGCCGGGCAGCGTTGAGCATTGGGCGCAGCGCATCATCGTTATCTTTGTAACGGCTGTTAGGGATCACAATCAGTTGTTGTTCTTTCGGTGCCGGGATTCTAGTTAATTTATTGGCGTCGGGATATTTGACATCAAATATGCTGATGAAATGCTCTTTCAGTAGCGTGACAATGTTATCCCAACTTAAAGCACGGTTACGATGGGACAACCGAGGTGGAATTCGCGCGAGAAACGCGGGTTCTGTTTCTTTCGGACGACCGTTCCAGGATGCCCAGGGTTGCGTCACATGACTGATGGCGTCGGACGCGCTGACGGTCTGTTTAATGCTGTCGGCGGCCAATCCATTGATAAAATGATCATTTTCAACAGTTTCTGCGTTGATTAGTGTGGCAGTGGTGGCGTTATACAGTATGCCTTGCATTTTTGGGTAATTCTCAGGGGCGGTCTGCTGAATTATCTCCGCTTTCAGCCAATATCGCCCTATCGGCATCAAGGCTGCCTGATTTGATGCGTCCTGTGGCAACAGCGTACTCCATGTCCCCCGGTCAAACAGGTTGTGAGTTTGATCGTGAACCAGTTGGTTTAATGGTTGCCAGGTGTTTTGTTGATTCAGATAAGACCAGAATAGCGCAAGTTCTTGAATACCGACCAATTGCCAGTATAGGGATAAGGTTTGTCCCGGTGACACATTGGTGAAGCCTAAATAGAGTGCGTCATTAGCGAATGAAGGCGTTTCAGCGTTCGTATTTCCCCAACCAAAAGGGGTGAGAGGATACACGGCATATTGTTCAGCTTTCATTGTGGCGTTAAATGTAACTTGTAATGCACTGATTTGCGGAGTGTAGGGTAAATTTTTACCGGTCGGATCTTGCCGGTATTGCGCATGCATAAAATCCTGCCCTGCCAATTCTATGCGTACTGACGCGGGCCAGTCATTGGGGGATGGACTGTCTGCAACAGGGTAGTTCATTGCCGGTAAAGTAAATGTCAGGCTTTGTCCTTGTGGTGCATCGGTTCCGCCAAATAATGACTGGAGGCCATCAATGGTCTTTTTTTCCTGAGGTGTGACTAAATAACCCTGTACTTTAAATACGCTGTTATCGGGTTCAGGGGTGTACCCTTTATACCACGCTTTAAAACTCTTTGTCGGCAAGCCAACCCATTGTGGAGTCAAGGTAAGCGTCGCGTTTTCAGAACCATACCATTCAGGGGCGACCAGATTAAAACCGGAACCCAACGATGGCAATTGGCCGAAG
This sequence comes from Photorhabdus laumondii subsp. laumondii, assembly GCF_003343245.1. Taxonomy (NCBI): domain Bacteria; kingdom Pseudomonadati; phylum Pseudomonadota; class Gammaproteobacteria; order Enterobacterales; family Morganellaceae; genus Photorhabdus; species Photorhabdus laumondii. Next base: position 2,006,455 of record NZ_CP024901.1, read on the forward strand.
GGAAAACTGGTTTTATCTGTTTGTTCAGTTCCGTCATCAGAGGCATAGCGCACACTGCGGTTGCCGTTAACATTGATTTTAATACCGATAATTTTGGATAAAGTGGGTTGTTGAATGGTGCCTAATTTTAATACCGGTACGTCGAATGTCATGCCGTCAAGGTTATCTGGCGGGCTGATAGGATCATCAGTGGAGAGTAAACCCAGTTTGATATTCTTTTTGTCGATAAGATTTACCGACAACGATAACCAGTGATCTTTGGCGCTGATTTTAGCGGTGATATTTTTAGCTTTACCCTGCCAATCATTTTCCAGCGTTAATGTAATATGACGTTCTCCTGCGGGCATAGCAAACAAAGAGGAGGTAATCAGATAACCGGATAGCACCGGGGTATCGTTGGCTGTTGGGCTAAAAAGCTGGATGCCGTTTTTCGGTAATTTAATGTTATCTGAGAGGCTAAGTGGTATTGCCGATTGCCAACCATCGTTATTTTTTCGATACCAACGCAAGTCGGTTAATGCTCCCTGATTCGCCAGTAAATCCGTGTTTGATGCATAGTGTAACGGATTACCGGCGCTATCTTGCCCGGCATCAAATAGCGTGCCTTGTGCGACCAGAAATTCCGTGTTATTCGTATTCAGGGTAATGCCGATAGCAACGCTATCCGCCTGAGCGTTTTTGGGGTTCAGTCCTAATAATTCCCGGTAATAAAGATTACGGTGTCGTGCCGGGAGGGTATTAAATAATACCTTGGGTGTTTCTAACAGTTTTAAAAAAGCCAATACAAAAGCTTGATGTGCCGGTAAAAGACCATTCGCTTGATTAACATTCTGGTAAAGATCCGCTAATTGCTTAGTGCTATTTTCCTGCGTAAAGTAGAAACTGTCCCAGAACTGTTTTTTCTCTTGATCGAAAGGAATAATTGCGGCGTACTCTTTGAGCCAGTTTAAAATATCCAGTGCACTTCTTTCATCAAGTTTAAATGCATTATCCGGCACGATAGCAGAGAGCTTATTATATAACTCGGCTTGTCCCATATTTATTACCACCTGTGGTTTGAATATAGTTTTTCAGGAGATCGTTATTATTTAAAAATAAGGTTAAAGGCGTTATTTATCCGGCGTTGACGATATATTGACTGGCAATAAAATAGCCTTTTCCCATACTAGGTGTGGTGACATCCGGGCCACTCGATGGGTTATTCGCCGGTTGTGTCGGAGTGAAACGGGCGGTAAATTGCTGACCGACAATAATCACCGCGGCCGGGCTGTGACAAAAATTTGCCTGTTGGCTGGCATCTAACTGGGCAATGGTGACTATGCCTGTACCGGGCGTTGGGTAATCGGGAGTAATATACTGCGCTTGGAGCTTTACCTCTTTTTCATCGCCCACAATGGCAATTTTTTTGTTCTGGATTTGTGCATGCCCGCTGCCCTGGATAGTTGCCGGCTCCAAGATTGTCACCTGTCGGTTGCCGAAAAACTGTTCAAATAGTAGAGTGTCGCCATCCACCACCAGTTGTTTGCTCATAGGTTCACCTGTACCCGGCCTTCATTCACTTCAAGGACGCCTTCAAGCTGTTGGTTGATATCGCTACCTCTCAGGGCGTAAGTCACCTGGACATGTAAGGTATTTAGCAAGTCTGTTCTCTGATCGACCTGAATCACCGTGATTTCCGCGCGCGGTTCATAGCGCAGTACGCGCTCTTCAATCCGGGTTTTAATTTCAGCTATCAATTCATCATTGATATTAGCAAATAGATAATCATTTAGACCGCACCCATAATCTTCACGCATAATCCGTTCGCCTGGCTCGGTGAGAAAAAGAATTTTCATGCTTTGGCGAACATTTTCTGCACCTTCTGCCATTGTTACGCCGGTTTGTATTTTGGGATGAGAATTATCTTTGACAAAAAATTGCGGCGGAAATGTCCAGCCCCGACCATAAATATCGGCTAATATTTTATTTGTCATTTGGTTGCCTTATTATTGTGTTAGGTTAATTTCCTTACCTTTAATATCGACGCTGGATTCTCCAGTGGCTGATAGGGATTCCTTAGCCTGTATATTAATTTTCTGACCTGTGGTGATAATATTCTTCGCCGACTTTAGCGTAATATCTTTATCCTGTTGCAATGATAACGAATGTTCTCCGCTATTAATGGCGGCGATTTTATCTTGATGATTGAGCACTAATGCTTGTTTATTATCCCCTTGTTTAATGACCAGAGTTTTTATTGGATTTTTTTCACTGGGTTCGATTGGTGTTTTATTTTTCGGGTTGTGCATAGCACCTAATATCACCGGAAAGCGCGGATCGCATTCAAAGAAACCGATAATCACCTCATCCCCCGGTTCAGGATAGAAACAGAACCCGCTTTCATGACTGGCATAAGGTTTACCCAGTCGGGCAAAAAGCACGCTGTTGGTTAAATCTAACGCCGGTATCCTGACCGGAATTCGGTCCAGTGACTGCTTGTCCTGTTGGTATTTTTCCACAATCCCCACATGCAGCTCTTTAACCTGCGGGACCACCGGTTCTGTTTCCAGCAACAAACCCAAAGTTAGCCGGGTGCGCCAGCCTTGCCGTTGATTGATGGTCTGACTGACGCCGGTGATAATGCCTTGACCATCCATCCCTTGACCAAAGCCATTTAGAGCAAGCAGATCGCCCGGCTGATAACGGCTATCCCCTGCAACTTCGAAATTGCCGGAAACGTTATCACTTCGCAGGTTATTCAGGATGCCCTGAGCAAGGTATTTGGCTTGTTCATTATCTTGGGGAGAGCTGAAAACCCACTGCCATGCCTGATCGGTCAACGTCGCTAAACTGTCTGACGCGAGTTGACCGCTGCCAACCCCGCTGTTTTCTGCCTGATTGGCCTGAGACAGTTCTTGTTGTGTGATATCCCAGGCTTGTACGCTCACCGTTTTGGGGCTGTGTCGATTATCAAATTGCAGATCCGCTTCAAACAGCACAATGTCTTGATCGCCGGCACGTTGTTTAATTGTATGCACGGTTGACTGATTAAGTGATTCCGGCGTCGCTAATGTGACGGCCTCATTACCGGGCAACAGCCAGATATTGGCGGCGGCCAGTCGGCTTTTTAAGAATTTCCAGTCATTACAGCGAAACTGCACCATTTGCTCATGTTTAATTTTAAGCTGAGGCACCTGTTTTATCGTGACAGTTATCTTTGCCTGATCGAATAGCTTTCTGATAATGTCTTCATCATTCTGTTGGCTGAATAGCTGTGAATGGAAACCGTCAGTGAGTTTTTGCAGTGAATGTTTTGCCGTTAGGGTAACCAGACTGTCCTGACCTTTGAACTTAAGTGCTTGTCGAACAATGATCCCCTTGAATAACACGGTTTCTTGCAGTTGCACGATCAGTTCTTGGTTGGGCCGACAGCTTGTCAGTTCAGCCTGAGCTTGGGGGGCGAAAATTGCGTTGGCGTCACCGGCTATGCCGAGAGTGATCTTGGCTGAGGGAATACCGTTGATTTGATGGTTGACGGTCAAACTTATCACAGAAAACTGGCTGAGGGTTTTTCCCGCTATTTTAATGTCTACTGCCGGTATCTTCATGCGTCCCCCTGTGCCTGTAGCGTTTGCCCGGGAGTGAAATCATCCAGATTGTCCAAATCGTTTTGTCTGGCGAGGGCGAGATAATCAATACCACCAACTAGAGCAGCACTGACGCCTAATGCAATCAACGGCAGAGAGAGCATATCGGTCACGTTGACTGCGATAACCGGCGGTGATTGTAACTGCTGTTCCGTGGCTTGAATAACCAAGCTTTCGTCCGCGATCAGCGATAAAGTGGCGCTGGCTCGCAGCGGGGTGGCGTCCCGGTCAAACAGGGTGTAATGGATGGTGAGACCAGTGGCTCGGCAAGCGAAATAGCCTTTGTTTTCCCAACGCATTTTGCCCCATTTGATTTTAAGGAAGTGGGGCACACTGGTGCTGGCGTCCACCGCACACAGGGTTTTCAGGGTTGCCAATTGTGTTTCTACCGGGATGTTGTTGCCCGGCATAGTCGCATCAAACAACAGAACTAATGTCAAACCGGCGGGTTGCGATAGCATGTAGCGGCTGCTTTGGCTGGCATTATTAACGCTTTCATCCTGTTGATAGCGGGTTTGATAATCGAGCTGAATCCCATCAGGGTTATACATCGCCTGTAAACTGCCTACGGAAATTTTCCCTTCTCGGTCTTTAAAGGCGGTCAGGGTGAGTTTGGATAGACTCCGTTCAATTAGGCTCATAATGGACTCCTGCTTCACGCAACGCTTCTAACACTTCCCGTTTCACTATTTCAATCAGGCGGGCATTATCCAGCGTCTCTTGGGCTAAGGTTGGTGGTGAGGAAGAATTACTCGTGGAATCAGTGACTTTGGCCTGAATAATCAGTTCTTTAATTTCGACGGTCATACTTTTACTCCTAACCAGCGCATATCTTGATAACGTAATTCCAGCGAGTTCACCAAGACGGTATTGCTATTGGCGTCAAAGTCGCTGGTGGACCAGCGCACCGGTAGCGCGTTGCTTAATGTCCAACTTGCCGTGGGTAATGAATGTTCATTCAGTAACATAATCACGACATCGGCATAGACCGCTTTTTCGCCTCTCAGGACGCGATCGAACACTAGCGTGAGCGGAGTCACCGTCATCACGCCACGCTCTAGCAACAGGCTGCCATGCTGGATCTTCTCGGCCAGCCAGGTATTTCTGGCATTTTCCCCGCCCTGGCTGTGTTGGGTGGTCTGCAACTCACGGCTGAGGCCCGATATCCGTTGAAAGGCGATATCGAATGGACTGGGAATGTTGTTAAAAAGAAAACTGGCGATAAAACGGTGTGACACTGACGGGGTATAGAGGTTGCTCATATGTTGCCTCTGTTTAACTTTTGTTTCTGTTTAACTTAGCGGGTGGTGCCGGTACGGGTATCAAATGTCAGGCTCAGTTCAATAAATTCCGCTGGAATTAACACGGCGAGGCTGATTTTCATGATCATTTTTCCGGCCTGGATATCGGTTTCACTCATTGATTCACCCACACCCAGTAGCAATTCAAACGCCTGATCTTCCTGAGTACCCCGTAGCCCGCCGTTTAACCATAACTGACGCAGCCAGTTGTAGGCTTGGCCTTTAAGCTTCATCCAGGTGATAGCGTTATTGGGTTCAAAGATGAAGGCCCGGCCGAGTTGAGTCATATGAGCTTCGATATAGGAAACCAGACGGCGGATTTGGATATAGCGCCAGGGGGAACCGGGGGTATTTTCTAACGTTCGGCATCCCCAGATTTTTATGCCTTTGCCAGGAAAACTGCGAACCAGATTCAGCGAGGTGCCACTCGGGTTAAACAGGGCATTTGCTTCAATATAAGAGTGTACCGGGCTGATCACTTTGGCTAACGCAACGTTGGCAGGGGCGGTCCAGACGCCTTGTTGGTTATCGTTATTTTGGATAACGGCGGCGACCGCGGCAGTAGGTGAAAGCACAATAGGGTTTTGCGCTTGGTCCTGATAGGCGCTTTTTAGCCGCGGCCAGTATACGGCACCCCATTGTTGATCTGCGGAAGCAAACTGTTTTAAACACTCTGCGGCTAATGTGGGATTGTCCGGGGCATCCAATAACCCCATAATGCCGCGCCGACTTTTGCAAAGATTGAGCACTGATTGCCAAAATTGTAACCAGAGATCACGTTGGATATAGGAAACCTCTGTCTGATTAAATCGGATAGCATCCGGGGTGATAATCAGCGTAATGTCGTTCTCCGCGGAAATCGCTTGGGTAATCCACGTTTGTTGCAGTGCGGTGATCAATGACGAAAAATCGCTTAATTGTTGCTCCGTACCCAGTGACAGCACATAGGCTTGCTGGCCGCCATTTTCAAAAAAGTGGCGCACGGAATAGTACATTAATCCTGATTCAGGAAATGACCGGGCAAAGTCGGCCAGACTGTTGAGCTTGATAGCGATTTTATCGACCGGCGAGGGGGTATAACCGATAAAAACCGGTATACCGATGAATACATCATCCGGTTCTGGGGATATCAGGCTTTCGGTGACGGTGACACCCGGCTGTTTTATCTCCATTATCGTCTCCTTGTAAGACTTAATAGACGCGGCGTTCAACCGCGTCTCAGCACGGTTACTGTGCTACATTTTGTGAAAACTGAAGGATAATAAATTCAGCCGGACGTACTGCGGCCATGCCCACTTTGACAATCATTTTCCCTTGTTTAATGTCGTCGTCGGACATGGTGATGCCTTTACCAATCTGGACAAAATAGGCTTCCTGCGGTTTATTTCCCGCTAATGCCCCTTGCTGCCATAAGGAATAGAGATAGTTGTCAATGGCTGACTTCACCCGTTCCCAAGTAGGCTGGCTATTGGGTTCAAAAACGGCGGTGCGCATAGCTTGCTTAATATCCCGCTCTGCGCTGTTAAAGAGACGTCGAACCGGAATATAGCGCCAGTTGTCATCATCTTGCAGCGTACGAGCGCCCCACACGACAAAGCCACGCCCGTTGAAATAGCGAATAGCATTAATACCTAACAGGTTCATGGCACCTTGTTCATCGTCATTAAGTCGTTCAGTGACATCACTAATTCCGCTTAGCACGACATTCGCCGGGGCTTTCCAGACACCACGGCTGGCATCCGTGGCGCAGTAGACCCCCGCCATGACAGCACTGGCGGGAATAGTGTTGCTGCTGGATTTCATTTTGCCCTGTATTGCTTGGACAGCTTGTTGGTAGACAGTTGAGTTTTTCTGTTTGAGTTGTGCCAGATTTTTGACTTCGTTTGATGCTGCATCTTCATAACCTGAAACTGCGATCAGGCTATCTTCCGTTTGCATAAGTTGTGAGATTTTAACCGCAGGATAATAAGTCGCAGTTTGTGATGGCACATTAACTGTAGGTTTAGTTGTTTTACCCTGGCTGTCAGCGATCAGGAAATAGCCGGCATTCAATAATGCGGGGGGCAGGCTGTTGTATATCGCGAGCTGGTAAGAAGAATCCTGTTCAGGGCAGACGATTAGGGTGATCTCCAAAGCTTGTTCAATTAATTCAGGGAGTAATGCCGTAGTTTCACTATTTCCCGAATCGGCAATGGACAGGATATAACAAGGTCCGCCGCCATTTTGGAAATAAAGTTTTAGCGCATCACTGCTGGTTGTAGAGGTAACTGTATTTATAGCGTAAGTGTAATCTGTGTTTGTATCGTCGGCGTCAAGAGCAATATCGGCAGTGGCTGTATCGCCTGCAACTTTCCCGGAAGGAGAAGGGGGAGGCGGTGGCGTTGGCGTTGGTTTAGTCGATGTGATGGCGATTGACGTAATACAACCGACATTAAACAGATTGGTAAAATCCAGCCAGCTACTCACACGTATCGCTTTTAGAGTTGCGCTGGCTTTTTTAGGCTGGAAGCGGCCAATAAAAACAGGTATTGCGGTGTTCCCGTGGCTGATAGAGAGCGATAATGATGCATCTTCTTCAATATAAACGCCGGGATAGGTCGGTGTTGTTGGCATGATGCCTCCAATTATTGAGCGGTATTCTGGGTGAACTGCAAGATAATAAATTCGGCCGGACGCACTGCCGCCATGCCGATTTTGACGATCATTTTGCCTTGCTTGATATCGTCATCAGTCATGGTGACGTCTTTACCGATTTGCACAAAATAAGCCTGTTCAGCTTTGTTACCCATCAATCCGCCTTGTTGCCAGAGGGCATGGAGATAGTTATCAATCGCCCGGCGCACCGCTTCCCAAGTGGGTTGGCTATTAGGCTCAAATACCGCGAAACTCATGGCGTTTTTAATGTCTCGTTCTGCACTGTTAAACAGGCGGCGAACCGGGATATAACGCCAGTTATCGCTGTCCTCAAGGGTTCTGGCTCCCCAGACCAGCGTCCCGCTCTTAGGAAAGGTACGGATCATATTCAGTGCCTTACCCTGGTTATATCTCCCTTGCAGGTCGTCGGTCATCGGATATTTAGGTTGTAATCCGCCCTGAACAGGGACATTCGCGGGGGCCTGCCAGACGCCTCGGCTGTTATCGACATTGGCATAAATACCGGCCATGACGGCACTTGGTGGAATATCAATGGAGGCTTTATTTTCTCCCCATTCAGCAGTCAGCCAGGGATAGTAAACTGCGCCATATTGAGTTGCTGGATAAGGTTTAAGTACATCATCTGGTGCTTGTGTTGAGGCTATTTGGGTTGTTGGGCCGTCAAAAATAGCGAATAATCCTTTGCCTAATTGGCAAAGTGTTCCTACAGCGGTCGTAATATCTTCTCCGGCGGCGATCAGTAGTGTCACATCGTCAAGCTTTGGGATCTGACTTTCTAGATTTGTGGTTTTGACGAGATAAGCATATCCACCGCCATTAATAAAATAGGCGCGTAGTGCGATATCAAGTGTATTAGTGGGATCAAATTGCTTACCTTTTAGTGTTAAATATTCTAACCAGTTACTAATACGAATATAGGAATTGTCTGGTATTAATGAATTATTATTTGCGACGGCAAAAACAGGCACTGCCGTTGCACCCGAGCGAATGGAGAGGGACGGTGAGGCGTCCTCTTCAATATAAACGCCGGGATAAGTTGGGGTTATTGGCATTATTGTCTCCGAGTTATGATGCGATATTCTACGTAAACTGTGGAATGATGAATTTAGTTGGATGGATGAACCATGATAATGTTGGTCATCATGGGTTGGCATATTGGTAATTAATACCGTCAGATAATTATCTTCTGCAATATAAACATCGAGATAGCTCGTTATTGTGGACCTATTAAGGTGCTTGAATGGTGACTCGATCCGCGACCAGTGCTATTTCTTGAATAGCGATATCATTGCTGGCGGCATCAAAAGAGGGGGAGGTGAATGATGTTGGAAAGGCGTTTGCCACATTCCAGGTCATTAGAATTTGAGAGCCGGTTTCGTTGGTCAGGCTAATGGCAATATCCTTTTTCTCAACCTGATTAAGTTGAATAGAATTAATCCAGTCAAACAGTTTAGTGTCGCCAGGGAAGACCCCTTTACGCAGGGTAATATTGATCGATTGACGTTGACCCGGCATTTTATAGTAATTACCGGTGCCATCTTTATATTCGATAACATCATAGTGAACATCAAGCCCGGAAACATTGTTAAAAGGGATTTTCTCGTCACCAACCGAGACAACAAATCGATAAGCAGGGATAGGATAATCAACAGCAATTTGTTCTGGAGTTATAGTCATGGTTTTTTCCTTTATTGTTTATACCCGTCATCTTTCAAGTTGCCTCTTTGTTGGCTGCACTCGCTCTTGAAATCCATAGGGTATACATGTGAAATATAATAAAAATGTCTGTTATTTTGCTTCTCTTATTACTTAACAATTGGGTATAGCTACCGCAACAACCTGATTTATAGAGGTTATTGTTTATATTAAATAGTTTATTTTACGATTATCTAAATTGTTTTCCGTAAAACGAATTGATTATAGATAATGAATTTTTATACGGATTATCAATTAATAATAATGGTGGTTTTTAATTGATATAGCAGATTGTAATGATTTTATTTATCAACAATCTTTTACTGCTTTCTATCGCGGAAGAATAAATGACGAAATGTAATTTTAATGTTAAATGATATTTCACATCTATAAAATATTTTGTTGGTAACTATTTGTATTTTATTTTTTTAGGTTTTTTTGTTTTGCGGATGATAAAGTCAAGGTAATTGATTGGGGTTATTTTTTTATTGAGTGGGGTAAATAGGATGGTTTGATTTCTCTATTTATGATTTTACCGATAAATTAATAGCAAAGTGAAAGGGTAATCACACTAATGATTATCATAAAAATAAATTAAAATGTTTATTTGGTAGGGGTGGATTATTTTGATTATTTAATGACGTATTTAATCTATGGGAATGACCGTGTTGTATTTTGAGTATTGCAATAGTGAAATAGAATCAGAAATCTATTGATATATCCGTCATCTTTCAAGTTGCCTCTTTGTTGGCTGCACTCACTCACCCCGGTCACATAGTTATCTATACCCTTCATCTTTCAAGTTGCTTCTTTGTTGGCTGCACTCGCTCACCCCGGTCACATAGTTACCTATGCTCCCGGGGATGCGTTCTCTTGCCGCCGCACTGCAACTTGAAATCTATTGGGTATATATTAATTGTTATTGATATTCTTCCTACTATATCCAGGGACTTTCATATTTTTGAAGGTAAAGGTATCGGCTTCAATTGAAGGCTTACTGAATGGCAACCAACTAGATTTAGTTTTTATATTTATGATATTAGGGGCTGCGGCTATTTTCTGATAGTGAAGTTGCCACTGTTTTTTCTCTTGGTTAAATTTTAAGAATGCAAAACCATAGGTATTTTCTATAACTTTGTCATCAGCCTCGTGATATCCATAATCGCGGAATTCCATTGCCGTAATCATACCCATTCCGTGATCAATATTTTGGTTATTATATTCAACATCTTCTTGACCACCTTGTACGTGCCGAACCCGGAGAGTGTCTTCATTCATTTTATCGACTACAAATGAACATCCACTGAAATTTGGGGTAAATACATACTGTGGATGGCGGCTGATATCGGGTTGGGCCGGGATATCAACATATCCTCCTTGTGGGGCCCAATAAGCTGAAATAGACATGTCTTTATTCGGCATTTCTTCTTGATAGGTATCGACAATTTTTAATGCATTGAATGGCAGAGTTTCATCCGATGGTTTAATCTGTAGTGCCTTGAACACTAGATCTCCGCCTCCTTCTTTGTTATTTAAAATATTTTTTACGCCGTCTGACATTTTTATCTTTTGCGGATTAATTAAATCGGTAATAATTGGTTGTGAAGTCAGTGCGCTTTCATTTAATATATCAGCCATTGCTATGGGGCTGGTACTATATTGTTTTTGTTTCGAAGGGAATGGAATAAAAGGTTGTGCACCTTCTATATTTCGTTCATTCCCTGTTCTTAATTTTTTGTTTAAATCCAATCCTAACCCCAATGTACAGTTATTTATATTATATTGGTTAGAATGTATCGAGCATTTTTCCGCTCCATTTGCTGAGTGGTTAACTTTTTCACTATATTTGCTGTTTGGCATATTATTACCTGTTAATTTTTTGTAATAAATCTACTGGAATAGTTTTTTTCCAGATCACTCGGATTAAGACCTGCAATTTGTTTGATTTTCTCTGGGCTTTTATTTTTACTGTATTTATTTGTCGGCATATTATTACCTCTGATAATGAAAATATTAATGTAATATCAATATTAGTGATTATATATTTACTTTTAAATTTTATTCCATTTGTTCACTTTAACATTCCCTGGGATTTTGATTTCGAGACTATTCCCAAATTCATTGTCTATGCTTTTTAAAATTGCTTTCGCATCTAAACGCCCTAATTGAACTGAACTTATGCCAGATCGTTTTAATAATAATGATTTCAAATCAGACAGTTTTCCTTTTACCGCAGGGGCTTGTGAAAGATTTTTTTCGTGAAGTAAATCAGGAGAAGCAAAGAATTCAGCTTGATCTAAGCCAAGTTCTTTAAGTTCTTCTGAATCTTCTATATTAATTTCTGCAAAATGAGTTGTATTAGATAAGAATTTTCTATTGGATACTTCTCCATCTATTGCTAGCAAGTAGAAAGTAAACGCCGTATTTCCTAAACGGTTCCAATCATCTTCATTGGTGTTACTTCCTTGAGTACGATTTAATGTTTTTATTCCCTTATTTACCAAATTAAAGTTTGAGCTAATCTCATCAAATGTAGGTTTTTCTTGCCCAGTGCCGGCAGTATAATGTCTCAGTGTGAATTTCTTGTCTTTTACTTTAGCTAAATAATCATCTTTCGATTTTTCAGAAGAAAATTTTATTTCATTATTGGTTATTTTATTCATTATGTCGAAAGGTAATTCTCTGTCATAAGGATCAAATTTACTTTTAAATCGGTTGAAAATATCTTCAGCTTTGACTTTTTCATGTGAATTGTTTGGCGTATTCGATGCTGCTGGTTTTTCATTTTTTTTCACTAAATTTGGTATAGATACCTGTGATTTTATTTTACTGTCATCATGTTTTAATTCGAGGGGGGCAGTTTTTTCTTCACTATTATTTAAAACTTTGGAATTAGAGATGGGATTTTTTTTACTTATATGATTTGGTTGATTCTGAATGGGATTTTCGAAACGGCTTAAAAGCTCTGTTAGTTTTGGCATAATATTGTCACCTATAAGTTATTATTAAGAGGTGTTCCTCGATAAAATAATATGGAAATTAAATCTATTAATGAAATGGTTTATATTTCTATTAATTCTTTAGAGTCCTCTTTTGAGATGGTAATATCTATCCCATTTACCTTAACAACGGATTTTTGACTATTTACCCATATTGAAATAATATTTCTTATTTTAGGTAAATAAGTTGAATAGGTAATGCCAGAAATCTCCAGAATAATGCTTTTATTTTCATTACTATCATTATTGTCTGTGACAAATTTAGTTACCAGATTGACTTTAGCCAAAGCAAGACGAGCATCTTCTGTACCACCTAAATCGGCACATAATTTATCTACCAGAGCTTGATTGATTTGTGAATTATTTAGGTTGGGTTTCTGCTCCACAGAAGCGGAAATTTGGTTAATGGGTGTAATATTGTCTTTAATATTTTGCAGTTTCATCGGTACGGTAATGGAATACATTAGAGAGAGGCGAGGGCGATTACCGAGAGCTTGCCAGAAATTACCCAAGCTGTTTAAATTCTCCTGTTGGGGAATAATTCGGGTATAAGCACCGGGAATGTCGGTTAATTGACGGTTGTTAATTAATGCATTTAGAACACGAGTCATCACTTGTGCAGCTTGATTATTGGGTTGGCTATCCGGGCTTGAACTGTCGCTTGATGGTTTATTAGCGTCCCAATAAGTAATTAAATAGTGACAATTGATATTGACCCATCCCGGTAATAATGTGCTGGTCATCGGGTTATAACGTCTTGGTTCGGCAGAACGTAATTGTAAATCTTCATTGATGTCATAAAGAAATACACTGACTGTCGGTTCCGATTGAATGGAGTTAATTTCGGGTAGATCAAAACGGATATCAATCTTATTGCCATTGATATTCAGATGCTGGGATAAAATAGTATTTAATGCATTATTTACTTCAATAATCGCATTGTCAGAAGCAATTAGGATTGTCATGTTTATTCCAATTTTGTTAAATGTTTAGAAAACCAATCGGCCAGTTTTATTTAATTCGAGTGTAATGGCTCGATTGATATGTTTATTTTCGATTTGGTCACAGTGGTCATTTTTCGCTAACATTGAGGCTAATAGCGCAATATTTCTGATATTAGCCCCGGTTAAATCAGCGCGTTTAGCCAGATGGGTAAAATCAATGGTATCGGATAATTTAATCTGTTCCGGCCAAATGACTTGCCACATTTTTTTACGTAACATTTCGTCGGGATAAGCAAAACGGGTAATAAAGGTAAAACGGCGATTAAAGGCGCTGTCTAAATGGCTACGATTATTGGTGGCTAAAATCACTAATCCCGGATAATTTTCCAATCGTTGTAATAAGTAAGAAACTTCAATATTGGCATGTCGGTCTTGAGCATCTTTGGTTTCACTACGCTTGCCAAATAAGGCATCCGCTTCATCGAAAAACAGTACCCCGGAATCTGCTTCGGCCAGATCGAAAATACGGGAGATATTTTTTTCCGTTTCGCCAATATATTTATTCACCACGGTAGAGAGATCCACTTTAATCAGATCAACGCCAAGATGCCCGGCAATCACTTCGGCGGCCATGGTTTTGCCGGTACCGGATTCGCCATAAAATAGCGCACTAATGCCGGTACCATAACCGATTTTTTCCTGAAAGCCGGTAGCCAGAATTTGGTCACGGTAATGAATGGCGGCAATAATTTCTTTTAATTGTTGCGTTAATACGTCTGAAATAACTAAATCATTAAGGCTGCGTTTGGGGGTTATTCGTTGCGCTAATTTACCGAAATTCTGTTGAGCACGGAAACTTAATGCTTTACGCAGATCGGTTTCTTCCAATTGACCTTCCGGTTGTCGGAGTATTTGGTATTGATTTGCTTCTTGAAGAATTTGCGGTAATGTTTCTGCGGTAAATGAAAAACGTTGGCATAATTGAGTGATATTTATTTTCTGGGCGATATTATCCGATAAATTGGCTTCCAGCATGGCTTTTTTATCTGCCAGAGTCAGGGCTGGCATATTAATTTGCACTATTGGTAAGTGTTTAATCCACACTAATGAATCTTGTGGTTCTGCCAGACAAACCACGCGTAATTTTGCTTGGTTCAATAACGTGGAAAATTCACTGTGTAATATTTTCTTTTCATCTTTGAGCAAAGAAAAATTGCGAATTAATAAACAGGCATCATGTAATCGTGCTTCCCGGACTGCATCTATTAGCAAGTTAGAGTTATTTTCTTCCGGCAGTTGAGCTAAGTCTAGAGTTAATGTACTGATATCATGAAGAGCCATCATATTGCTTACCGCTAATTCTCTGGCGCTATCTTGTTTTCCTCTGAGTATTACCAGCGGGCGTATTTCGTCAGTTTTATTTAATAATATCTTTTCAAGTGAAGGGTAAAGGGATTGTGGATACCAACGATGTGAGGCAGAAGAGTGCCAATAAGCACAAGTTGTCAGCGGCGGTAAAATAACCCGTTGGCCTGATAAGAAATGCCAGACAGCGCTGTGAGTTAGAAATTGAGTTTGTAACCAAATAGATTCTTCGTGGTTATTAAGCCGTAATAGTTGATGACTGATTAACGGTGTTTGCGGTAGAAAGCTATTTTGTCGTAATGGCCGATCACCTTGGCGTTGGCTAAATAATTCAATGGCTAAGTCAAAGCTAGGCCACTGTTTTCTACTGTTACCGTGCAGAGCCGCAAATAACGCATGATAACGGCTATCGAAATGGGGTAATAAACCTAATAATAAAACATCTCGTTCAAATTCAGTCAGTTCAAAACGTTCAATTAATTGTGATAATGCATTGGGGTTTTCGTCGATTTCAGGGGAATTAATAATATCATCTTGTTTGGTGACCCAATGAGGAATGCCTTGTGGTTTTGCCAGCCGCGGGTTTAATTCATCTTCGGTAAGTAGAAAACTCTCCGGTAAATAATCGTATTTTTCTCCATGTTGGTAATAGTAATGTTGTAATCGTAGATCAATACGTTCCAGATGGGGATAAATCCAGTGAAATTCTGTCGCCATATCATGGTTGTTTTTAAGTAAAGCGTTCATATAAACCTGTTAAATATTTTTCCAGTCGATTAATAAAGAGCGATCCAACCAGGGAAGTTTGGCGATATTTAATGGCCACGGCCAGTCAGCCAACAATGCATCAAATGGCTGTTGCTGGATGGTGATTTTGATTTCTTGCTCGTTTACCAATAATTCACCCGGTCGTTGTAAGA
Organism: Photorhabdus laumondii subsp. laumondii; assembly: GCF_003343245.1. NCBI lineage: Bacteria > Pseudomonadati > Pseudomonadota > Gammaproteobacteria > Enterobacterales > Morganellaceae > Photorhabdus > Photorhabdus laumondii. The sequence continues at coordinate 2,021,960 of NZ_CP024901.1, forward strand.
ACAATTGGCGGACGTCATTGCAGCTTAATTTTTTCCAGCCGGGAAGTTGAGTAATAATGGTATCCAGCCATTGCGTGGTGGTTAATTGTTTTTCTGGTTCAACAGAGATTGATTCGGTATTTTCATTGATCATAAGTCCGCACAGAATGTTATTGAGTCTTTTACGTTCTGCCGGTGTTTCGTCGGTTCCCCAAATTAGATAGTCAAGGAAATTAACAGCATGGTATTGGGCTTGACGATGGATAAACTTTTTCCCCTCAAGTAGGCCAAGTTGATTAAACAATGCGGGTAGCATCGGCCAGAGCATTAATATGCCGGCATTATTGACTTGGCATGGAGAGTTTGATGTTGATAGTATTTTCTGATCTTCGGTAATAACCTTCTGATTTACCAGAGGTTGATGTTGCCGAACATCTGAAAAATTAATGTTATTCGTAGCTGATTTTTTGCCGGGTGTATTTTTATCTATATGGTTTGGCATAAAGCATGCCAATAGATATTGGTACTCCTTAACCGACAGATGTTTTTGGCAAAGCCGTGAAACAGAAACAGTTTGCCAGAGTTGTTTCAGCCAACTATTTAATGGCGTGTTTTGGTTCATAGCTTGGCGAAATAGCTTAATAATAGGATCGGTATTAAGTACGCCGTTATTAAGTTCAGTGATAATACGTGAAATGATTTTCGTATTGGGTTTAGGTATTTCCTGAATATTATGCCGCTGTAGATATTCCAGTGCGTTGAGTATCAGTTGTGTGGAGGAGACAAGCTCCTCCTGATGTTGTGGTTTGTTTACTTTTTCGGATAATCTGCGATTAATGGCAATGAATAAAGCGGGTTGTTTGATAGCCAAAAGTCGTTGTAGACCATGTTCAGATAGACAGCTTTTTGCTAATAGCAATATCCATTTGTTCTCTATTTGTGCTAATTGGTGAATAAGTTTATTAATATTAATCTCTTTATGATTGGTTATTGTCTCCAGTGTATTTAATTGGGAATCTTGTTGATATAAAAAATGAATAAAACTCTCCGCATCAATTAAATAATTATCGCAGAATGCGGAAGAATTATCGGTAAATTTATTAGATATTGGTTCATTCAGTAGAATTTCTTCCTGATGGTTGTTTATCTGATATTGGTTAAGTACTTTATTCAGCTCAGCCTTGAGACGAACAGGGAATAATGAGTTAAATTCATAGGAACTTATTTCACCAAGATTAAGGGTTAATGTCTCTAAAGAGATATGCTGATGAATGTTATATTCATCAAAGTATGAGCTGAGTAATTTATGTATATTGTCTTGATTAAGCAGGGAGCCATGCAATACTTTTTTAGCTAGCTGTTGATTATTAGTTGAAATAGTAATGGTAATCCGGTTTAACAGATTTGGTGCCCAAGACATATTAATATCTCATTTTTAACTAATAAATGTGGTTAATATAAATAGATGTATAATACTATTCTGATTAACGAGTCTATTTTTTCATGATATATTTTGTATAAAATGCACTTATTCTTAAATTTCCGTCTTGAACTTTTGTATTGTTTTCACTATTTTCACCATATATACCCAAGAAACTTCAAGATGCAGTTTTTAGCACCTGAAAATGGTCGTTAATTCTAGACATCAGCGAGTCCGCTATATCCGGTAGCGTTGTGGTGAAAAATTTGAAGACGTTGTCTCGAAATTCATGTTTATCCGCAAAATAACGGTTATTTCGAACCTGTTCATTCATGACCTTCCATAATCGCTCTATTGGGTTTAAATTTGGGCTATAGGGAGGAAGGTAATGTAACTCAATATTGCTAACATAAGCCCACTCCTTAACAAGATGAGCTTTGTTGTAACCCGCCCCATCCACAATAAGATGAATTTTTTGATGATAGTCAGGATAAGACTTTCTTATTTCATTGAAAAAACAGCAAATGTTGTAGTCATTGATGGTTTGATATTCCTGGAACACCGTACGACCAATGGCATTCAGGTTGAGCGCGCCCAATATATTCAGGCGAGTCCGGCTTCCTGTTGTTTTTACTGTTTTTTTCTCGCCTTTTCGCATCCAGCCATAACCGAGTTTGGTGCCTTGAGTCGGGTGAACAGCATCAAGAAAAAGGATGGGTTCGTCTTTCGCTGTGACTTTAAGATTCTCATAATATTCAATAAATTGTCGCTGTTTTTCTGCGTCGAATTTATGAGGGACGCCACAAGGTTTTTTATAAGAAAAACCCTGACGGTGTAGCCATTTATTCATGCCGGGAATGCTAAAGGTAATATTCCAGAGCTGAGCAACATAGGCCACGATTTCATGGGTGTGATGGAAAAGATGTTGAGATAAGTGATTGATTAAAAAATCAGTTTGTTCTTGAGAAAGCAAACTATCAGACCCCCCATTATCAGATTTAAGTTTACCTTGATTAAGGTAATCGCTGATATGACGGTTAACGGTCATTTCATGAAGACGCAGGGCCTGAGCGATCATCACTGAACTCCAGCCTTCAGAGGCCAGCAGGACCGCTTTGATGCGATCACACTCCCTCTTATCACGGCAGGTGTGATGGAGATGTTCAAGTTCGGCTTTTTGTTCATCGGTAATGAATATTTTCATAGCGAGGATAATGATCTCCATTTCGGATAAAATCAAGCATCTTCAATGATTACGGGTATATATTATTTAAGATAAAATAAGCACTATTTATTTTTTTTATCCAACCTGCAACTAAGGTGATCTCATTCGGTATACCCTTGTTTAGATTAGGTGTGCCATTATTCCCATCGCACCATAGCCAACCATTAGGTAAACTGCCATTACTATAAAATGGTACAATTGTTCCTGAAGGAATAATTAAGTCCGCGAGTGCTGATGCAATTTGTTGAATATTAACACTTACACCATTTGAATTAACTGTAATACCATTGCCTGCTTTAACTGAAACACCACTATTATCAACAGTAATACCATTACTAGCCTTGACAGCCACATAATCGTAACCTGCATCAATGCCATTACCTGGGTTAACTGATATTCCATTGTCTCTATCAAACAGGCCATTGCCTATCTTTACAGATAAAACATCATTTTTGGGTTCTAATATTAATGGAGAAAAGGCATTACTGATAGGTTTTCCCATTTTTAAACTGACACCGTTACTGTCTACTTTAATACCTTCACCAGCTTTAACTTTTACCCCTTCATTAACTATTTCAATACCGTGATGATTATTGACTTCAAGCTTATCGTTGTTAATTCTCAATCCTCTGCCGGCATTGACTGCTAATCCGTTATTATCAACTGACAGGCTTTTATTCTTGATTTTTACACTTAATCCATTCTCATCTGCCTTTAAACCACCGTTGTCGTTAATTTTTACCGCTAATGCACCGCCATTATCCAGTTTCAGCGCTGAATTTGGATTATCTGTTTGACCGGGAGCTTTACCAACAGCCCAGCGCCCCATATCAGCAATATTAATCAGGTCGGCATAATCGGTTTGTAATGGAATACTGCCTTCTTTAAAGCGCTTTTTTAAATCATCTGCTGATGGGCCATTTGATTTGATATTTTCCATATTGGATTTTGCATTAGATAGATTAGATTTTTTTTCCATTTTTATCATCCTATATTATATGGTGTTAAATTATTATGATTTAAATATCTTATAGGTATTCCTGTATAATTAAACAGGAGAAGATATTTAATATTAAAATAAGTCTTTTGTAGTGCTATATTAATTTATTTTTATATTGGATAAATTAGTTTATATTTTTGCTACTGTCTTTATTAATAATTGCATTGAGTTTAGTTATGCCTACGGCTTAGGCACATATAATAATTGATTACTTGTTATGACTGTTGCATTCCATTGATTGCCAGATCCACCAATGACCTCGGTACGTTGCTGTTTAGTGGCAATTCGCATATTACCAATACCGGTTGCATTAGAAGGTAGGCGTCCCAAGGTTAAGGTTTCTAAAATATGGTATGCTTCGTCTCCTAAAGGGGCGTCATTGTTTTGCCAGCGTTTATAGGTGCTGGCAAAATCTTTAAAATGTTCCGGTGATAACCAATGGATAATCATTGAAATATGCGCGGGGAATTCAGCTAATATTTCTGTTTTCACCCAAGATTCTAGTTTGTAAGGATCAACTTTGCCATTCTGAATTAACCGACGATTCACTACTACGCTAACCACAAATGAAAAGCGATCGGCCAAAGCATATTTTTCGCTGGAGAAATACCAGCGATAAAGCCATGCTTCGGCCTCTTTTGGAAAGTTTTTATTCGGTGAGTCTTGGTTGCATTTAATTAATATCTTGCCTTGAATACGATCAAATTTAACGACTCGTGCTTTGAGTTCATATTCGGTTCTCGGTTCAGGGATAACTGTACGAGGTGATATTTTTAGATCTGGCCCAGAGGGAGTAATCACATATTTCAGGGTGATTTCGTCATTTTCTTCAATCATAGCAGGGAAGGGGCTTTGAGCACTGGAAGTAATCCAACGTTGATCGTCGGTAGCATTTTTATATGTCTCATCGGCATAAACCAATTGATAATCCATATCTTCCAGCCACACTGGGCTATTTTGCCAGCGCAGATTACCATCATTAAATTTCTGTCTTATTCTGTCCAGATTGCGTTCCAAATCGCTGCTGTTACGGGTACTAAGGGAAAAGGTATCTCCTGTCACTTCGGTGATCATTTGGCTCCGTAATATAAACTCTCTATCATCTTCAATAATAATCAGATTAATCACCTGACCTTGTAATAACCGACCTGCAATACCTTGTTGTGTGATGATGAGTTGATGATTTTTAGAGCCTGAATTCTCTTCAATTACCTTTAGATCGTCAGGTTTTTGTTTATCGTCGAATTTCGTGTCGGGTTTTATCGGCAAAAGTTGACGATGTTCAATTAAATAAAAAGGCAGGTCATCCAGATTAGGTGTTTTACTGAAACATTCTCCACCCAAACCTAAGCGGGCGGCAATCCGTTTTTGCAGTGCCGACACTTTATCAATCCGAATATTATTACGTTGATAGGTTAGTTCGGGTTGTTGAGCCAGATAGCCTTGCTGAGTAGACAGAAAGTCTTTGAAACCCAGTAGTGAGTTCGATGTAAGTGGTCTGGCGGCAAGTTGAGCGCCAAAATAGCCCAACAGATAATTCAGAATTGTCGCCTCTTTTATATAGTTTGGCTTCTGAATATGGTTATCAATATAGATTTGTGAATCGCGGCTTAGTTTTGCGGTTAAATCAGGAATGACTTGTTGGTGAACACGATGGCTGACTGTACCCGTTTTAAAAGGCCATTGCACACCGTGTACTGTTTCTCCCCGTTGTTTAAAGGCCAGTAATTTCGGTAAAAGGGCGAGTTCGGCACAGCCGTTAGCCAACATTTGTTCAAAAGGGAGCATAAATTGGTGTAACTGTATTTGCTGTTGGTTGCTGGCATAGGTCTGCAATCCATAGCAAGTGGGTAATTTATTGCTTACCGGATAGTAATCCAGAACTTTACGATATTTACCCCAATGCAGTAATTCCGGCTGTATATCAATCAGTGGTTCTGCAATAAGCTTTTCTTCGATATCTTGTTTAGAAACACCAATTTTAACGCCCCCTTTGGCGGTAATGGTAAGCGGGCTGTTTGCTGAGGTAATTAATGCCAGTGGATCACTCCCCCATAATCTGGGGTAATATTTTTGAGCGATTTCCCAAGACCAATTATCGTTCGACAATGGCGTAATAGTTGTGTCGTGATGAGCTAATGCTAGCCGGGTTACACTCTGAATACCTTTAATCGCTAATAATCGATTAACCAGATGGCTGAGATTTAATACCGTATCGCCGGTGTAATCTTTGGTTTGAGGTAAGGTCGGTATCCAACCGTGATGTAAATAAGGGCCGGCAAATATCTCTTCATGATGGTAACCCTGATCTTTCATGGCCTGAGTGGTATAACGTTCGGGCTTGGGCAGTACCATCTGTTCCGCCGTCATGTAAACCTGAGCGAAGATATCAGGAAGATCAATGACGTTATCTTCAAGTTCAATATCAATCTGCAAGGGGAGATCGGCAGGTTGCAGCCAGATAATTTTGCTGACGGATTCCCCCAGATTACGGTTATCTTTTAGGAAAGTTTTCAGACTCTCCTCAGCCAGTGTTGTATTAGTTTCAGTTTCCCGGCTAGGAAGTAAATAGAGCCAATAATTTCCTCTTAGTGCTAATTGGCTATCTGAGCCGGAGTTTTTAAAGCTGTATTCACGTTTCTGTTTGTTATACCAATACTGATAACGTTGATTTTCAGGTTCACGAATTAATTGGACATCATTAAAGAAAAAATAACCTTCGCGGGTGTTATTAATTGTGTCGCTGCTATGTAAATCCAATAAAGCCCGGCGATAATCTTCTGCGGTGATCGGGCCACAGGTCAGTGTTTGTTGTGGGCCGAACTCCTGAGGAAAAATACCGTCGCCGGATGTTTGGTCTTCTGGTTTTGGCGTTAGAAGGTCTCTCAGTGGTAATGTGTGGCGGTAGGCCAGATCGGAGGCACCATAACAGCAGGCTTCCAATAAGGTGATGCCGGGATCATTTTCACTGGTATTGCTCCAGCATTGGCCGGATTGCTGCTCAATCACGGTTTTGGCCTGAGCGAGTAAGGCATCGAAGGTAATATCGTCTTTGACGATGGGAAACAGGGCATCCTGATGACTCATGGGTTAACTCCTTGGTTTAAGGGACGCTGTTCTGGCCAGACTAAAATCAGCACTTCATTATCGGCGGTTTCGATACTTTTACCCACGGCACCGGTGGTTCGGTTAGCAATGGTTAGGCTTAAATCGGTGACGCGTTCCACCAGAGAAGATTGCTGGATCGTGGCTAACAAGGGGTAGTAATCAATGTGATTACCGGTTGTCACGCCGATAGCGGTATTTTCGCCCCACGGCATATATTTTCGGCTTAATTGCTGTTGTAGCTGATGATATCCGTAGTCGGGGTTAACACCTGCGATAAAGGTCACTTGATAGTTCACATTAACGTCAATGTAAGTGGGATTGCTGATCTCAAGGGTTGCCCAAGGGCTGCTGAGTTGTTTGATCCATTCGACCATCTCTGCCAGCCGAGCGGGATTTAATTTTGGGCGCAGCGCATCGTCGTTATCTTTGTAACGGCTGTCAGGGATCACAATCAGTTGCTGTTTTTCCGGTGCCGGGATTTTGGTTAATTCACTGGCAGACGGGTATTTGACATCAAACAGGCTGACAAATTGCTCTTTTAATAAGGTGACAATGTTGCCCCAACTCAGCGCGCGATTACGGTGAGATAACCGAGGCGGGAGCCGCGTCAGGAAGGCTTGCTCGGTTTCTTGCGGATGACCATCCCAAGAGGCCCAAGGTTGGGTGATGTTGCTGACGGCAACAACCGTGTTTACCGGCTGTTTAATGCTGTCGGCGGCTAATCCGTTGATAAAGTGCGTCTGCTCAACGGCTTCTGCGTTGATCAACGTCGCGGTGGTAGCGTTATACAGTAGACCGTTAATGCGTGGGTAATCTTGCGGATCGGTTTGTTGCGTTATCTCAGCTTTCAGCCAGTAGCGTCCTGTCGGCATCAAGGCCGCCTGATTTGCCGCATCCTGTGGCAATAAAGTGCGCCAGATACCCCGGTCAAACAGGTTATGGGTTTGGTCGTCAACTAATTTGTCTAATTTGCTCCAGCTATTGCTGTTGTTGAGATAAAACCAAGATAACGCGAGCGATTTAATGCCTGCTAATTGCCAATAGAGAGATAGAGTTTGTCCCGGTGATACGCCCGTAAAGCCTAAATAGAAGGCTTCATGGGTTAATGCAGGTGTTTCTGCTGTTGCCTCGCCTTGGCCAAAAGGCGTCAGTGGATAGATGGAAAATTGCTTAGCTTTAGCGCTGAATTGAATCTGCAATGCACTGATTTGTGGCGTATAGGGGACATTTTTACCCGTGGGATTTTGCCAATATTGGGCGTGCATAAAATCTTGTCCGGCCAGTTCTATGCGCACGGATGCCGGCCATTCGTTGGGCGATGGGCTGTCTGCAAGGGGATAATGCATTGCCGGTAAGGTAAATGTCAGGTTTTGTCCTTGTGGTGCCTCTTTTCCATTGAATAATGCTTGCACCTCATTAAGCTTTTCTCTCTTTTGAGGTGTGATTAAGTAACCCTGTACTTTAAAGGCACTATTGTCGGGCTTAGTTTCATATCCTCCATACCATTTTGAAAAGTTTTGTTGAGGTAATCCCACCCATTGAGGCGTAATCGTCAATGTTGCGTTTTCAGAGCCATACCATTCCGGGGCAATCAGATTAAAACCGGAGCCTAACGACGGTGATTGACCAAACGGGAAGCTGGTGGTATCCGTCTGTTCAATACCGCCATCAGAGGCATAGTGCACACTGCGGTTACCGTTAATGCTGACTTCAATGTCGGTAATCTTGGGTAGAGTCGGGCCTTGAGTGGTGCCTAGCTTTAACACCGGTATATCAAACGCCATATTATCCAAGCCATCAGGGGAACTGATAGGGTCATTATTAGCTGATAAACAAAGTGTAAGATAATGGGTATTGTTGCTCTGTCCTTTTTTTGCAGATAAAGAAAGCCAGTGATCGCCCGAACTCATTTTAGCGGTGATGTTCTCAGCATTACCTGTCCATTCGCGGGCTAATGTGGCTTTAATCGTGCGCTCTCCTGCTGACATGGCAAATAAAGGAGAAGTGATCAGGTAACCGGATAGAACCGGAACATCATTGGCCGTTGGGCTAAAAAGTCGAATACCGTTTTCAGGCAATGCCATGTTATCTGCAAGATTTAATGCGATTGCCGATAACCAACCATTATTTTTTTTCCGATACCAACGTAAGTCGGTTAATTCCCCTTGGTTCGCCAATAAATCTGTATCTGACGCATAGTGTAATGGATTGCCGGCGCTGTCTTGCCCCGCATCAAATAGCGTGCTTTGAGCTATCAGCGATTCTGTGCTGTCGGGATTGAGGGTAATTCCTATCGCAACTTTATCTGCTTGCGCTTTTTTGGGTTTCAGCCCCAATAATTCCCGGTAATAAAGATCACGGTGCCGGGCCGGAAAGGTATTTAATAATCGATTAGTTGTTTCTAATAACGTTAAAAAAGCCAAAACAAAAGCTTGATGTGCGGGTAATCGACCATCGGCTTTATTCACATTTTGGTAAATGTCCGCTAGTTGTTGAGGATTATTCTCTTGAATAAAGTAGAAACTGTCCCAGAACTGTTTTTTCTCTTGATCGAAAGGAATTTCTTTAGCGTAAGCTTTAAGCCAGTTTAAAATATCTAGCGTACTTCTTTCATCAAGTTTAAATACAGTATCCGGCACAATAGCAGAGAGTTTATTTTCTAACTCGGCTTGTCCCATATTTTTACCACCTGTTATATAATTATTCCCGATAGGTTTTCAGGGATCGTGATTATTTGAAAATATTGTTATTTAAAATAAAGTTAAAAAGATTATTTATCCGGCAGTGACTGCATATTGGCTGGCAATAAACCGGCCTTTGCCCATACTGGGGGCGGTCACATCCGGGCCGCTCGATGGATTATTGGCTGGCTGTGTCGGGGTAAATCGGGCGATAAATTGTTGCCCGACAACAATTACCGTGACTGGACTACGGCAGAAGTTTACCTGCTGGCTGGCATCCAATTGAGCAATGGTGACCATCCCCATGCCGGGAACTGGGTGGCTTGGAGTGATATATTGCGCTTGAAGTTGCACCTTTTTTTCATCACCGACCATGACAATCTTTTTGCCCTGAATTTGGGTATGTCCGCTACCGCGGATGGTTGCCGGCCCCAGAATGGTGACTTGTCGGTTGCCAAATAACGGCTCGAACAGCAAAGTGTCGCCATCCACCACCAGTTGTTTGCTCATAAACTCACCTGTACCCGGCCTTCATTCACTTCAAGGGCACCTTCAATTTGCTGGCTGATTTCGCTGCCTCTCAGCGTGTAGGTGACCTGAATATGCAAGGTATTGGGCAGGTCGGTTCTCTGGTTGACCTGGATCTCGCTAATATCGGCGCGGGGTTCATAACGCAATACCCGTTCTTCAATTCGAGTCTGAATTTCTGCCATCATTTCGTCACGGATATTGGCAAACAGATAATCATTCAGGCCGCAACCATAATTCTCTCGCATAATTCGTTCGCCGGGTTCGGTGAGAAAAAGAATTTTCATATTTTGGCGGACATTTTCGGCCCCTTCCGCCATGGTGACGCCCGTGGGTATTTCAGGATGAGCGCTATCTTTATACGTACTATCTTTAATAGAAAATTGCAGCGGAAAGGCCCAACCCCGACCATAAATATCGGCTAATACTTTGTTGGTTAATACTTTATTGGCTAGTGCTTTATTTGTCATCTTATTACCTTATTATTGGGTTAGATTAATCTTCGCACCTTTAATATCTACGCCAGATTTACCGGCGGCGGACAGAGATTTTTGCGCCTCTATTTTAATTTCCTGAGCATGGGTAATAAGATTCTTAGCGGAATTAAGCGTGATATCTTTATCCTGTTGCAGAGATAAGGTATGTTTTCCGCTATTCAATGCGAGGGTTTTATCTTTATGATTAAAGAGTAATGCTTGCTGATTTTCTCCCTGTTTAATCACTAAGGTTTTCACCGGGTTTTTTTCACTCGGTTCTAACGGCGCTTTGTTTTTAGGATTGTGCATCGAGCCTAATATCACCGGGAAGCGAGGATCACCTTCAAAGAAGCCGATAATCACCTCATCCCCCGCTTCAGGATAAAAGCAGAAACCGCTTTCATGACTGGCGTAAGGTTTACTTAGGCGGGCAAAAAGGGTGCCGTTGGTTAAGTTTAACGCCGGGATTTTGACCGGAATACGGCCCAATGATTGGCTATCTCGCTGGTATTTTTCCACGATCCCGATATGCAGCTCTTTTGCCTGCGGTACAACTTGCTCTGTTTCCGGTAATAGCCCCAGCGTTAGCCGGGTACGCCAGCCTTGCCGTTGATTGAGGGTCTGACTGACACCGGTGATAATCGCCTGACCATCCATCCCCTGACCAAAGCCGTTTAACGCCAGCACATCCCCCGTTTGATAACGGTTATCGCCTTCGACCTCAAAATTACCGGAGACGTTGTGGCTTCGGCGGTTATTCAGGATGCCTTGAGCAAGCTGTTTGGCCTGTTCATTATCCAACGGATAGCTGAAAACCCACTGCCATGGTTGGCTGGTCAATGATGTCAGGTTGTCTGTGGCGAGTTGATTGCGACCAAGGCCGCTGTTTTTTACCTGATGGGCTGGAGACAGCTTCTGTTGGGCGATATCCCAAGATTGTACATTCACGGTTTTGGGGTTGCGTTGGTTATCCCATTGCAGATTCGCTTCAAATAACACCGCATCCTGAGGGTTGGCTCGCTGGTGGAGAGTATGCACGGTTGACCGATTCAGGGATTCCGGGGTGACCAGCGTCACGCTATCGTTGCCGGGCAGCAGCCAGGTATGGGTCGCGAGCAGCCGATTTTTTAGAAACGTCCAGTCATTACAGCGGAATTGCACCATTTGTTCATGCACCGTTTTAAGCTGAGGGGCTGGTTTTATCGTGACAGGGATACCCGCTTGGCTAAACAACTTCTTGATAATCGCCTCATCACTCTGTTTGTTGAACAGTTGCGAGTGGAAGTTGTGAGTTAATTTTTGCAACGCATGTTTGGCGGTCAGAGTAATGATGCTGTCCTGACCTTTAAGCCCCAATGTTTGCCGAACGATGATCCCCTTAAACACCACGGCTTTTTCGATCTGCACGCTAAGTTGATGATTAGGGCGGCAACTTGCCAGTTCAGCTTGTGCCTTGGCATCAAAAATATGGCGGGCATCACCGGCGATACCCAAGGTGATATTGGCCGAGGGGATGCCATTAATATGATGGTTAACGGTCAGAGTGATAACCGTAAATTGATTGAGGACTTTGCCGTCTATTTTGATCGTTATCGTCGGTATCTTCATGCTTTCCCCTGTGCTTGCAACATTTGTCCGGGGGTAAAGTCATCAAGATTATCCAGGCCGTTTTGCCAAGCCAGCGAGAGATAATCAATACCCCCCGCCAAAGAAGCGCCGGCACCTAAGGCGATCAACGGCAGGGAGAGCATATCCGTGACGTTAACCGCAGTAGCCGGGGGCGATTTTAATTGCTGCTCGGTAGCTTGAATCACAAAGCTTTCATCTGCCACCAGAGATAGGGTAGCGCTGGCCCGCAGCGGTGTGGCGTCCCGGTCAAACAGAGTGTAATGAATGCTGAGACCACTGGCCCGACAGGCAAAATAGCCTTTGTTTTCCCAACGCATTTTGCCCCATTTGATTTTAAGAAAGTGGGGAACGTGAGTACTGGCATCCACGGCACACAAGGCTTTTAGCGTTGCTAATTGCGTTTCTACCGGGGTGTTATGGCCGGGCATGGTGGCGTCAAATAACAGGACTAATGACAGGCCCGCCGGTTGGGATAACACATAGCGGCTGCTTTGGTTGGCACTGTTAACGCTTTCATCCTGCTGATAACGGGTTTGATAATCGAGCTGGATGGTATCGGGGTTATACATTGCCTGTAAACTGCCTACCGAGGTTTTTCCCTCACGATCTTTGAAAGCGGTGAGGGTGAGTTTGGACAGGCTGCGTTCAATTAAGCTCATAATGACCTCCTGTTTCGCGCAAGGCATCTAATACTGCTTGTTTCACTTTTTCAATCAGGTCGGCGTTATCCAGCACTTCCTGCGCTAGTGTTCGTGGAGTGACCGAATGACTGGCTGAATCGGTCACTTTAGCCTGAATAATCAGCTCTTTAATTTCAACAGTCATGCTTTTACTCCTAACCAGCGCATATCCTGATAACGTAATTCCAGAGCGTTCACCAGCACCGTATTGCTATTGGCGTCAAGGTCGCCGGTGGACCAGCGAACCGGCAGCGCGTTACTTAATGTCCAGCTTGCCACAGGAATTGAATGTTCATTCAGTAGAATGATAACCACATCGGCATACACGGCTTTCTCACCACGCAGGACGCGGTCAAACGTCAGAGTGAGTGGCGTAACGGTCATAACGCCGCGCTCCAGTACCAGACTGCCATGCTGGATCTTCTCGGCCAGCCAGGTATTTCTGGCGTTTTCCCCACCCTGACTATGTTGGCTAGTTTGCAACTCACGGCTGAGGCCAGATATCCGTTGAAAGGCAATGTCGAGTGGGCTGGGGATATTGTTAAACAGAAAACTGGCGATAAAACGGTGTGATACCGACGGGGTGTATAAATTGTTCATATTTTGTCCCTGTTTAATGGCTGATCCCGGTGCGGGTATCAAATGTCAGATTCAGCTCAATAAATTCCGCCGGAATTAACAGTGCCAGCCTGATCTTCATGATCATTTTCCCGGCCCGTGGATCTGCTTCGCTCATCGACTCGTCAATCCCCAGTAACACCTCAAATGCCTGATCTTCCTGCGTACCGCGCAGTCCGCCGTTTAGCCATAACTGACGTAACCAGTTGTAAGCCTGACCTTTAAACTTCATCCAGGTGATGGCGTTATTCGGTTCAAACACAAAGGCCCGGCCCAGTTGAGTCATATGGGCTTCGATATAGGAAACCAGACGGCGTGTCTGGATATAGCGCCAGGGAGAATCGGGGGTATTGTCCAGCGTGCGGCATCCCCAGATCTTGATCCCTTTGCCGGGGAAGCTGCGAACCAGATTCAACGAAGGGCCATTCTGGTTAAACAGGGTATCGGCTTCAATGTGAGAGCGTATTGGGCTTATCACCTTGGCTAACGCGACATTCGCGGGGGCATGCCAGACCGCCATTTGGTTATCGTTACGCTGAATGATGGCAGCCACTGCGGCGGTCGGCGAAAGAACAACAGGCTGATTTTGTTCCTGATAAGCACTGTTCAATCTTGGCCAGTATACCGCGCCCCATTGCCGATCACTGGAAGAGAGCTGCGTTAAACATTTCTCGGCCAGAGCGGGATCATCGGGGGCATCCAGCAATCCCATGATGCCGCGTCGGCACTGGCAGAGGCTAAGTACTGATTGCCAAAATTGTAGCCAGAACTGGATTTTGTCGTATTGATCGATTTCTGAATCGGGATCATCCATCTGATTCAGATAGACAATATCGGGGACCACAATCAGCGTGATAGCACTCTGTGCCGAGATCGCTTGTTTAACCCAATCTTGTTGTAGGGTGGTGGTCAATGAGTGAAAATCGCCTCGTGGTTTATCCGATCCTAACGACAGTACATAGGCTTGTTGACCCCCGTTGTCAAAAAAGTGACGCACGGAATAGTATGTTAATCCTGATTCACCAAATGACAGGGTAAAATCGGTCAGGCTGTGGAGCTTGACGGCGGTTTTGTCACTAGCACGATTGTTTTTACTCGGTTGAGTATAGCCGATAAAAACCGGTACACCGATAAACGCCTCATCTTGTTGCTGGGATATCAGGTTCTCCGTAATGGTGACGCCCGGCTGTTTTATTTCCATTCTCATTTCCTTGCCAGAATAGGCGCGGCGAACCGCGCCTCAGTACGATTACTGTGCTACATTTTGCGAAAATTGCAGGATAATAAATTCAGCCGGACGGACCGCCGCCATTCCAACCTTAACCACCATTTTGCCTTGTTTAATGTCAATGTCGGACATGGTGACACCTTGACCAATCTGGACAAAATAGGCTTCCTGCGGGCTATTACCGGCCAGCGCCCCTTGTTGCCAGAGTTGATGGAGATAGTTATCAATCGCTGAGCGGACCCGTTCCCAGGTGGGCTGACTGTTGGGTTCAAAAACGGCAAATCGCATGGCTTGCTTGATATCCCGTTCTGCCGCATTGAATAAGCGTCGAACCGGAATGTAGCGCCAGTTGTCATCATCTTGCAGAGTACGTGTGCCCCAGACGACAAACCCTTTGTTGGTGAAATAGCGAATAGCATTGATACCTTTTTGATTCATGGTGCCTTGCTCATCTTCCGTGAGTCGATCCGCTACATCACTAATCCCGCTGAGAACCACATTCGCTGGTGCTTTCCAGACGCCACGACGAGCATCGGTAGCACAATAGACACCAGCCATGATTGCACTGGCGGGAATGAGTTTTTTGTTATCAGCAATTTTTTGTTTTATTGCCTCGATAACTTGCTTATAGAGTCCTGAGTTTTGCTGTTTGAGCTCTGCCAGATGGGTAACTTTTGCATCCTGATAGCCTGAAACCGTGACGGTATTCTCCTCCACCTGAATAAGTTGTGAGACTTTTACTGCCGGATAATAAGTCGCGGTTTGTGATTGCAGGCTAACGCTAAGTGCAGTTTCTTTATTCGGATTATCCGCGATAAGAAAATATCCGGCCTTTAATAAAGGGGTCAGGTTGCCATATATTGCACTCTGATAAGCAGGATCCTGTTCAGGGCAGACGATCAAGGTAATTTCTAAAGCCTGCTCAATTAACTCAGGGATTAATGCCAGCGTGTTGGTATCTTCTGAATTAGAAATTGGCAGGATATAACAAGGTCCGCCACCATTTTGGAAATAAAGCTTTAAGGCATCACTGCTTGTCGTGTAGGTTACGGTAATCACCTGATGAATGTAATGGGTGCTTTTACCGTCTATGTGAGTAGGCTTTGTTACAGGGACAACTGCTGCATAGTCCTGGACTTCTGCATTAGCTTTAGTTTCTGCATTGTTTTTGGTTTCTGCAATGTGTTTGATTTTTGCATTGCTTTTGTCTTCTACATTATTGTGTTTGTTATCTGCATTACCTTCGCTTTTCTCAGGAACAGAAAGGGAAGGGGGTGGAGTAGACTCAGTTGATTTGATTGCTACCGACCTAATACAACCCACATTGAACAGATTAGTGAAATCCAACCAGCTACTCACGCGTGTTATTTCAGGTGTTGCGCTGATTTTTTTCGGTGAGAAACGGCCAATAAAAACCGGGATTGCCGTGTTCCCTTGGCTAACGGAGAGAGCCAGTGAGGCATCTTCTTCAATATAGACGCCAGGATAAGTTGGTGTAGTTGGCATGTTGCCTCCGATTATTGAGCGATGTTTTGCGTAAACTGCAAGATAATAAACTCGGCTGGACGAACCGCCGCCAGACCCACTTTGACAATCATTTTGCCCTGCTTGATATCGTCATCGGTCATGGTGAGACCTTTACCGATTTGGACGAAATAAGCTTGTTCGGCTTTATTGCCCATCAACCCGCCTTGCTGCCACAAAGTATGGAGATAGTTATCGATAGCGCTGTGGACGGCTTTCCAAGTGGGTTGGCTGTTGGGTTCAAATACCATGGCATTCATGGCATTTTTAATATTTTGCTCTGCACTGTTAAACAGGCGGCGGACCGGGATATAACGCCAGTTATCGCTGTTCTCAAGTGTACGAGCCCCCCAAACCAGCGTGCCGCTCTTAGGAAAGGTACGGATCATATTCAATGCCTTGCCTTGGTTATATTGCGTTTGCAGATCATCGGTTACCGGGTATTTAGGTTGTAAGCCGCCCTGAATAGCAACGTTAGCGGGCGCTTTCCAGACCCCCCGGCTGTTATCGACACTGGCATAAATACCGGCCATAACTGCACTGGGTGGAATATCAATGGCGGCTTTATTTTCTCCCCATTCAGCGGTTAGCCAAGGGTAATAAACTGCGCCATAAGGCGTAGGGGAATAAGGCTTGAGAGCTTTTTCTGGTTCTTTTATATCGGTATCACTTTGTGGGCCGTCAAAAATGGCAAATAACCCTTTGCCCGGCTGACAAAGTTTTCCTGCCACCTCGTTGATCTCTTCTCCGGCAGCAATCAATAATGTCACATCGTCAAGTTTTGGCACTTGTGTTTCTAACTCTTTAGTTTTGACGAGATAGCAATATCCACCGCCGTTAATAAAATAGGCACGCAGTGAAACATCAAGGATATTCTTGGGATCAAATGGTTCGCCTTTTAGTGTTAAATAGTTCATCCAACTACTAACACGAATATAGGGTTTATCTGATATTAATGAACTGTTGTTTGTAATAGCAAAGACTGGTACTGCCGTTGCACTGGAACGAACGGAGAGTGCGGGTGAAGCGTCCTCTTCAATATAAACGCCGGGATAGGAATATGTTGGCATGTTGCCTCCAATTATTGTGCAATATTTTGAGTAAACAGCTTTATAAATGAGTCTTAAGCCGCTTGAATAGTGACTCGATCTGCGGTCAGGCTAATTTCCTGAACCGCGACTTCATTGCTGGTGGCATCAAAAGCAGGAGCGGTTAATGAAGTTGGGAAGGCATTTGCCACGCTCCAGGTCATCAGGATTTCAGTGCCGGCTTCGTTGGTTAAACTAATTGAAATATCTTTTTTCTCGACCTGATTAAGTTGAATAGAATTAAGCCAATCAAAAAGTTTAGTATCACCGGAGAAGACACCTTTACGCAGCGTAATATTGATCGCCTGACGTTGGCCGGGCATTTTATAATAATTACCGGTGCCGTCTTTATATTCGATGACGTCATGAGAAATATCGAGCCCGGAAACACTGTTAAAGGGGACTTTCTCATCACCGATTGAGACAACAAACCGATAAGTAGGGATTGGATATTCAACAGCGATTTGTTCTGGAGTTGTAGACATGATTTATTCCTTGATTGGTTATTTACGTTTAAAAGATAAACAAAGCGTTATAGCCTTGTTTTGATTAATACTGAGGTTTTGATTCGCTCCGAGCTATGGCTATAGCTACCGCAGCAACCTGCCTTATGGCGGTTATTATTTATGCTGAAAAGATTTATTTCGCGATTATTTAGTTCGCATTTAATAAAGCGGCCTGATTATAAGTAATGAATATTTTTAGGGAATATTAATTAATAGTGTGTGATAATTATTAATTGGTATGGTAGGAGTTACTCATTTTAGGTATTAAGCGCGGTTTTATTTGGCTTTGGGGATAGGAAAATTATGAATGAATGATTATTTTCTATTTTGTCGATTAATTGATGATCAAAAGAGTGAGTGGAAAAGATCGTATTGAGCCTATGGTTTGCTTTTTTATGAACTCTGTTCGGATGCAAAAATCAATAATAAACGGTTACATCAGGCGCATGAACATCAAGGTTTTGACGAAACAGAACAAGTTATTTTGTTTCCGCAAACAGCTCACCTAATCGCATTCCCCATGCTCTTAAGGTGTCATTTCTCTCCCTATAAATAAGAACAAAAATGCCGATCTTAAATATCGGCATTTTGCTGTACAAAGAGAAGATTAATTTAATGCTTTAACGTTTCAATTTTATCCCGGCTCAGTCCGGTACTGGTGACAATAATGTCCAAACTCACGCCATGCCGTAATAAGGCACGAGCCGTTTCCAGTTTACCTTCCGCTCGGCCTTCCTTTCGGCCTTGCACAATACCTTGCTCAATACCTTGTTCAATACCCTGCTCAATACCTTGCTCAATACCTTGCTTGATACCTCGCTCAAGCCCTTTTTGTTCAAGCTGTTCTGCAATAGTCATCAACATCGTTTCATGCTCCGGAGATTGCTGTTTCAGTCTGACCGGTTTCAGCTTCGCCGGGCAAACGTAAAAGTAACCATCATCCTGAATAAGAACAAAAATGCCGATCTTAAATATCGGCATTTTGCTGTACAAAGAGAAGATTAATTTAATGCTTTAACGTTTCAATTTTATCCCGGCTCAGTCCGGTACTGGTGACAATAATGTCCAAACTCACGCCATGCCGTAATAAGGCACGAGCCGTTTCCAGTTTACCTTCCGCTCGGCCTTCCTCTCGGCCTTGCACAATACCCTGCTCAATACCTTGTTCAATACCCTGCTCAATACCTTGCTCAATACCTTGCTCAATGCCTTGCTCAATACCTTGCTCAATACCTTGCTCAATGCCTTGCTTGATACCTCGCTCAAGCCCTTTTTGTTCAAGCTGTTCTGCAATAGTCATCAACATCGTTTCATGCTCCGGAGATTGTTCAATCAGTTGATGGACAAATTGTGAGAGATCCGGCGTATGTCCATTCAGTAAAATATAGCGTAACACCACATTGCGCTGCTCAGTTGTATTATACCCCGCATTCAAGAGTTCCACCAATTGGAGGAGCCATTCCTGCATATCCCGACAGCGAATATGTTTTTGCACCAGCTCCATCAGGGCAACCCCTTTATGCGTCAGGATCTCTTCATCGCTGAGCACACTGACGTCCACCAACGGAAACGCCTGACGGTATAAGCGAGCCGCCTGTTCGGGGAGCGTGAAACAATCCAGCCACCGGTTTGAGTAAGGATACGGCCGAATCTCACCATGATAAAACAGCAGAGGTGCCACCAAAGGAAGTTCAGTATGGCCTTTTTTCAGGTGAGCCGCCATCGCTAACATGGCGTAATACATCAGTCGCCAGGCCATCAACGGGTCAGGGGTGGATTGATGTTCAATCAGACAATAGATATAGCCCTGTCCCCGGGCCGTTTCGACCGAGTACAACACATCACTGTGCAGTTGACGTAAATGCTCATCCACAAAACTGCCGGGCTCCAGTTTCAATGTGGCTAAATCACACAACAACTGGATCTCTTCGGGCAAATAAAGGGATAGAAATTCTCTGGCCGTTTCGGGCTGTGTTAAAAAATGTTTGAATAGCGCGTCATGGTGAGGCCGTTTTTCTTTCTTTGCCACAATCTGTTTCTCTGTCTTATTAGTTAGTCATTACCATTTATAGTGTTTTTACCAAGTTACAAAAAACATCTTCGCATATTTTCTCAGGCAAATCTTTACCGAATGCATTAATAGAAGAGCCTAAAGAATCAAATATCAGAAAAGGAAAAACGAGAAAATATTATATTTACAACAACTACTTTATGAAAGCCATTCATTTCAATCAGTTTTTAACTTGCATTCGCATAATGATAATCCTTTTGTCAAAATATCGATTACTTATATTTCCGTTAATCTTGGATGTTCAGATCGCAAAAATTTGTCTGAGTTCTTTCCAGATGATTACTTATTTTGAAGTGTTATTTAGGCAGCAACAAAATCTCTGCTTCAATTTCAGGAAATTCTGTTAGATCTTTATGTATTAAAGATTTCCCATGTGTAATGTTGAGTGACATAAAATAGGCCAAAATCCTCTTTATTTTGCAGGATGTTGTTGACGTAATAATAATTTATTTTATTTTTTCCGGCTAAATCGGGCCATTCCTGGTTTTTGTGGATTGGAAACGAATCCGGGATTTCCAGCGCCGGGTTTCCAGCTTGCTTTCATTTTTGCGCCAATACTATTATAGAATTGCTCCAGTTCATTGATATTATTGGCAATTGTCCATTTCCCTTTACTGACGATAGCAACCGGAAATTCGCCGGGTTCAGCAACGGCTTTAACAATTCCCCCGCGTTCCTTTATCTCTTTTTTTTCTTTATCCATCGCAAAAGCAGGATAGCTTACTTGAGGACCATGCCTGATAACATTATGTTCTATATCTTCAAATGGCCGGTTTGAATCAGATTTAGCGATATATTCGTTAATGCGATCGATAATTTTTTTTTCTTCTGATGAATTGGATGGCACTGAATGTGGCTGAGTGGTGAAACTAATCATGTCATGCATATCATAATCACCGGTGAAAGGCAGCGCAGCCCAGTTCTTTTTTTCTTTTAAAGGAGCCAGACTTGCTTCGAGGTTGTTTAAATCTATGGGATAAATTTTCCCATTGACCTGTCCATTTGGTAAACCGTGACCGCTGCTCATATAAATACCTTCGAGACGTCCCGTTTCTTTATTCCAGTGACCGACATAACCTTCAATACCCGCTTCCCGCACTTTCTTTATGACATCTGAAGCTTCGTTTTCAGGATATGCTTTTTCAATTGAACCGGGTTTAATGGTTTTTTCCAGAATATCATGGCCCTTAGCTGCGGCACCTTTACCCAAAGCTTCGAGTGTTGGTTTACCTGCGGCCCGAAAACTGACAGCAAAATTACCAAGTATGGACGCTTTTTCAATTGCCTCCATATGACCTTCCCAATGACCTTCCCAAATAAATTTTTCCTTAACTTCTTGGCGAACGGAGGAGTCATTAGTCGGAGCATTTGAAAGTGAAAGATGTTCAGTAGAAGAGTTTGATGATGGAGATGTTCTACGGGTATTTTTAGTACTTTGTGTAGGGGTTCTCTGAGAATTAGAATATCTTGGCATATTTATAAATCCTTTATTATAGTTAGATTTGTTATCTGTAGATTTTTTATTTATTTGAAAGGTTTATTTTCCAATGATAGGTTTTAAAATTACAGTTTCCTTTTGCGAAGTTAAAAATCTCACTTCTTGTCCCAATAACCATATCGGTTCTTGTAGGTACCAAGTAATTCTTCTGATTCCAAAGTGAGGTGCTGGCGTAATAAGTTTGGACTGATTGCGAGCTCGTAAGAGAATTCAGTTCCTTTCTCTGCTCCTTCTTTTGCATGGAGTGGCCCCATCCATGCATATCCTTTCTCTCCAAGTTCTTCCAGGAGAAAATTTTTGTCTTCTAGGTTTTTTAACTCGGGAAATGGATTGTCATTCTTTTCGGATTGAGATTGAACATCATTCATTATCTCTTTTGCTTTTTCCCAACCTTCTGTATCGCCTACATAGTAAGAATTAGAATTGTTGTGTGGTTTGAGAACTTTGATATCTTTTGTTACTTTAAATGTGTACAAGAAAACTTTGACTTCTTCTGTATTTTCCAGCAGGTCTTTTCCAGCGTTTTTCAGTAGGTTATTGTAGCTATCTGGCGCTTCATTTGCATATTCATCATAACTTTTTTCTAAGGCGAAATATTGCCCTGCCCACTGTG
Source organism: Photorhabdus laumondii subsp. laumondii (assembly GCF_003343245.1). Classification (NCBI taxonomy): domain Bacteria; kingdom Pseudomonadati; phylum Pseudomonadota; class Gammaproteobacteria; order Enterobacterales; family Morganellaceae; genus Photorhabdus; species Photorhabdus laumondii. Next base: position 2,043,832 of record NZ_CP024901.1, read on the forward strand.
ACTTATTTTTGAGTTTCTCAGCATCCTCAGCTTTACCTAGGTTTAAGTAATCTTGTATATCTTTATGTCGTTTCTCATATTCTGCTAAACCCAGGCTCTTTGCGTTGTCTAAAAACTCTGGGATAGCGGTCGTTTTATATAGAAGAGTACCTGCATTAATGGTACCTGTAGTGACATCTTTTGGTTCTATATCCGGTTTACTTTTCCCTGTATGCTCTAAGTTTATTTCCAAGTGATTATCGGTTTCTGTGTTTTCATGTTTTTCTTCTGTGTTTATTTTATTTATTGTTTGGTTGTCATTTTTACTAGAATATGTGCTGAACATGTTATCACCTTATGATTATTTTAATAAATATATTGCAAGATTTAGCATGGCAAGTGCAATATGCATGACTATGAAAATAAATAGATTGGTATTCTTTTAAATAACTCACTGGATATTTTGTACTTCAATATTCATATGAGAGATTGTTTTTTTATTTATTAAGACTCTATAATTAATCTGACTGAGATAACTTCATCCATTAATTTTGATTAGGTAGGTCAGGTATTTTTCCCCAATTTTTCATATTTTTTCCAATCCTCTAGTAATTTACCATCTAGTTTATTAAATGGTTTACCTTCTGTATAAGCTTATCTTATTTCTTCCAAAGAGGCATGTTTTTATTGAATCATAAATTCAACAATGTTTCCTCCCCATATTTTATTTTCACCGCCTAATCCCTTAGTAAAACAATTGGCAACATAGTCTTTATCGGGTAATATTTGTTTATAAACTTCTCTTGCAAAATAGTCTGTCACATATTCATCATAGTTTAGGTTGTCTGCTCCTGTATCAGTTTGAGACTGTAAGCCTTTATGCTGATGTGATGACGCATGAAGGCTTTCATGAATTATTGTAGATATTATTTTTGCCAAATTGAGCTCAGATTCTCCTTTATTATTCAAATGCGAGTATTCTGGAGAATTTATTCCTATATAAATTTTTCCATTATCAGGATTCGTCCAAGCTATAGGATAACTCGTTATATCTTCATCTTTGTATTCATATTGTCCATATTTTTCATCAGTTTTTTTCATTTCCTCGATTATTCCTTCAACAGTAACGCCTATAAGTTCCAATGGTTCTGTGTCTTCTTTTTTCAATACTTTTTTGATTTTTTCATGAATTTTAGAGAGATCGCCTTATCCTATATAATTATTTATTAGGTGAATGATTGTTTGTTATTTTAGTATAAAAATTAAGTTTAAATCCCAATTAGCTTATCAGCATTTTCTTTAGAAACAACAATGCTAACACCATTTATCTTAACAATAGCCTCTTGACTGCTTTTCCATTTGGTAAGTGTATCTTTTATTTGTGGTAAATAAGTTACGCTAGTAATACCCGAAACTTCAACAATAACACTTTCATTTTCCTGATTTTGATTATTTTCTGTATCAGGTTTGGTTGTCAGATTCACTTTAGCCAAGGCAAGACGTACATCTTCTGTACCGCCTAATTCTACACATAATTTATCTATTAAAGCCTGGTTTATTTGTGAGTTATCCAGATTGGGTTTTTGGTCCACAGAAGCGGATATTTTACTGACTGGGATTACATTGTCTTCAATATTTTTCAATTTCATAGGTACAGTAATGGAATAAAGTAAAGAAAGGCGAGGACGATTACCGAGAGCTTGCCAGAAATTACCCAGACTGTTTAGGTTTTCTTGTTGTGGAATAATTCTGGTATAGGCACCGGGAAGACCGGTTAATTGACGGTTGTTAATTAATGCATTTAAAATGCGAGTCATCACTTGTGCCGCTTGATTATTGGGTTGGCTGTCTGGGCTGGAGCTGTCACTGGAGGGCTTACTGGCATCCCAGTAGGTAATTAAATAGTTACAATTGATATTGACCCATCCCGGTAATAATGTGTTAGTTGATGGGTTATAACGTCTTGATTCGGCAGAACGTAATTGTAGATCTTCATGTATCTCATAAAGAAATACACTGACCGTCGGTTCTGATTGAATGGAATTAATTTCGGGTAGATCAAAACGAATATCAATATTCTGACCAGTAATATTTAAATATTGGGATAAAATGGTATTTAATGCTTGATTAATTTCGATAATCGCGTTATCAGAAGCAATTATGATTGTCATGTTGACTCCAATTCTACTAAGTTTTTAAAAAGCTAGCCGTCCCGTTTTATTTAATTCAAGTATCACGGCTCGTTCTATATGTTTATTTTCGATTTGTTGACAGTTATCATCTGCTGATAATATTGATGACAATAAAGCAATATTCCTGATATTAGCCCCGGTTAAATCAGCCCGTTTAGCCAGATGGGAAAAGTCAATTTCATTGGATAGTGTCAATTGTTCCGGCCAGATTTTTTGCCACATTTTTTTACGTAATTTTTCATCAGGGTAAGTAAAACGAGTAATAAAAGTAAAGCGGCGATTAAACGCGCTGTCAAGGTGGCTACGGTTATTGGTGGCTAAAATCACTAATCCCGGATAATTTTCTAGTCGTTGTAGCAGATAAGAAACTTCAATATTGGCATGTCTGTCTTGGGCATCTTTAGTTTCACTGCGTTTGCCAAATAAAGCATCGGCTTCATCGAAAAATAGTACCCCGGAATCGGCTTCGGCCAGATCGAAAATACGGGAGATATTTTTTTCCGTTTCGCCAATATATTTATTCACTACGGTTGAGAGATCTACTTTAATTAAATCGACGCCAAGATACCCGGCAATCACTTCTGCGGCCATTGTTTTGCCGGTACCTGATTCACCGTAAAATAGCGCGCTAATACCGGTACCGTAGCTGATTTTTTCCTGAAATCCAGCGCTTAGAATTTGGTCACGGTAATTAATGGCTGCGACGATCTCTTTTAACTGTTGCGCTAACATATCTGAAACCACTAAATCGCTAAAACTGCGTTTTGGGGTGATTCGTTGGGCTAATTTACCAAAATTTTGTTGAGCACGGAAACTTAATGCCTTACGTAAATCAGTTTCTTCCAGCTGGCCTTCTGGTTGCCGAATCATTTGGTATTGATGTGCTTCTTCAACAATGAGTGGTAATGTTTCCGCGGTAAAAGAGAAGCGCTGACAAAGCCGAGTAATATTAATTTTTTGCGCGATATTCTCCGGTAAGCTTGCTTTTAGCAAGGTTTGCTTATCCGCCAATGTCGCAATGGGCATATTAATTTGTACCATTGGTTGGTGCTTAATCCAGACTAATATATCTCCCGGCTCTGCCAAGCAAACCACACGTAATTTCGGCTGATTCAACAAAATAGATAAATTGCGATGTAATATTTTCTTTGCCTCTGTAAGCAAAGAAAAATTGCGAATTAATAAACAAGCGTTATGTAGCCGGGTTTCTCGGATTGTATCCGCTAGCAAGTGAGTTATTTCCGTTGGGTTCTCGTCATCTGGCAGAAGGGCTAAATCAAGCGTTAAGGTATTGATGCCATGAGATGCCATAATATTACTGACTGCTAATTCTCTGGCGCTGTCCTGTTTTCCTCTGAGTATGATTAATGGCTGTATTTCGTTGGTGTCATTCAATAATATTTTCTTAAATGAATGATAAAGAGTTTGCGGATACCAATTATGTGGGGCTGGAGTATGCCAATTAGCACAGGTTATTAATGGCGGTAGAATAACTCGTTGCCCCGATAAAAAATGCCATACCGAGTTATGAGTTAAAAATTGTGTTTGTAACCAGATTGGTTCTTCTTGATTATTAAGCCGTAGTAGTTGGTTGTTGATTAATGGTGTTTGCGGTAAAAAACTGTTTTGCAGTAATTGTCGATCACTTTGACATTGGCTAAATAATTCAATCGCTAAAGCAAAACTCGGCCACTGTTTTTTACTGTTACCATTGAGAGCAGCAAATAGTGCATGATAACGGCTGTCAAAATGCGGCAATAAACCTAATAACAAGGTATCCCGTTCAAATTCAGTCAGTTCGAAACGTTCGACTAATAATGACAATGCATCAGGGACAGTATTTTCCTTTGCTGCTGGGTGGCTGATAATATCATCTGGTTTAGTTAGCCAATGGGGAATGCCCTGTGGTCTTGCCAGACGTTGTTCTAATTTATCTTCTGCGAGTAAAAAACTTTCCGGTAAGGAATCGTATTTATCACATTTTTGATAATAGTAATGCTGTAACCGCAAATCGATACGTTCTAAATGGGGATAAATCCAGTGTGATTTTGCCGTTATATCGTGGTTATTTATCAGCGGGTAATCCATATAAACCTTCTAAATATTTTTCCAGTCAATCTTTAAAGGGCGATCCAGCCAGGGAAGTTTGGCGATATTTAATGGCCACGGCCAATCAGCCAACAGCGCATCAAATGGCTGATGCTGGATGGAGATTTTGATTTCTTGCTCGTCTGCCAGTAATTCACCCGGTCGTTGTAAAAACAGTTGACGGACATCATTACGGCTTAATTTTTTCCAGCCGGGAAGTTGGCTGATAACGGCATCCAGCCATTGATCTATTATCAACTGTTTTTCCGGCTCAACAGGAGTTAATTCAATCATTTCGTCGGCCATTAATCCACACAGAACGTTATTCAGTACTTTTCTTTCTGCTGGTCTCTCTTCGGTGCCCCAAATCAGGTAGTCAAGTAAATCAACGGCATTGAACTGAGCCTGATGATGGATAAATTTCTGTGCTTCGAGCAGGCCAAGTTGATTAAACAGTGCGGGTAGCATCGGCCACAAAATTAATATCCCGGCATTATTTACTGGGCGTGGAAAAAGGTGTTCAGGTAATAAAGTCTGTTCAGAGTATGGTTTGTTGATGGTTTGAAGTGGGTTGAGGTTATTTCCTCTAATAACCGATGGGTTATCTGATATTGATAATGCTTGCGGATCTTCGGCAATTACTTTTTGATTTGTCGGATGTTGATATTTCTGATCGTTTGAAGAGTTATCGCCACCCATGGAGGGTTTTATCTCAGATCTATTTTTATCCGTGTGGTTTGGTATAAAGCATGCCAATAGATATTGGTGTTCTTCAACCGACAGGTGCTGTTGGCAAAGCTGTGAAATAGCAACTGTTTGCCAGAGTTGTTTTAGCCAACTATTTAATGGGATATTGTCGGTCATAGCCTGGCGAAATAATGTAATAACAGACGCGGCATTAAGTGTACCGTTATTGAGCTCAGTTGTAATACGCGAGATGATTTTTGCATCGGGTTTAACTAGTTCCTGTGCATTATGTCGCTGTATATATTCCAGTGCATTGAGTATCAGTTGCCCGGAGGAGGCAAGCGCCTCTTGGTGTTGTGGTTTATTTATGTTTTCGGATAATCTGCGGTTGATGGCGCTCAATAAAGCGGGTTGTTTGATAGTTAAAAGCCGTTGCAGGCTATGTTCAGATAAACAGCTTTTTGCTAATAGTAATGCTGATTTGTTGTCTATTCGTGTTAATTGATTTATTAATTTCTTAATCTTGATATCACTGTTTTTATTATTCGCTATTGCCTCCGCTGGATTTAATTGGGGATCTTTTTGATATAAGAAGTGAATGAAATTCTCTGCATTAATAAAGTTATTATCACCAGATAAAGAAGAATTATGGGTGATTTTATTTGGTATTGGTGCATTCAGGTGAATTTCTTCCTTATTATTTATCTGATATTGGCTTAGTGCTTTAATCAGTGCAACCTTGAGGCGAGCAGGAAACAATGAATTAAAGTCGTGAAAATTTATTTCGCCAAGATCCAAGGTTAATGTTTCTAAATAGATATCCTTATTAATAGGATATTGAGTGAATAATGTATTGAATAAGTTATTTATATTGGCTTGATTAAGCAGGGAGCCATGCAATACTTTCTTAGCTACCTGCTGATTGTTAGCCTCAATAGTAATGGTAATCCGATTTAACAGATTTGGCTCCGAAGTCATATTGATATTTCCTTGGTAATGAGTAAATAATAGGTAATTTAAATCTGTATTTGTAGAATAGAATTAAAGTTTCATAATAAAGGCTAATAAGTAATAAGGTGGAATTACATTAACGCTATGATCATGTGAAGGGGATGATGCTGTTGCTGGGTGATTATGTCCTTGTCCTCCTCCTGAGGGTGATGTGTATGCGTATCTCGCGCCATTGGCTGATTGCATTACACTATCCAGATCATTACGTATATATGAAGCATACTCGCTGTAATATTCGGTACCATATTTCATTCCCTTATTAGTCCAATAACCCATACCTCCAATATGGTAATGATAAGGTATTTGTGATTCTGTTAATGTCGTATTTTTCACAGTAACACTAACAGAAACCGTCGTTGATGTTGTATTTCTGGAATAGTTTTTTCCATTTCCACTCCCACTAGCTTTATTACTGCTTTTCCCTGTTTCAGAAATAGTTTCACTGCACATGACAAAACGGCTTCTTAAGTCTGGGGTTCCATGATTACCATCACAAAAAGCCCATCCAGTAGGAGCACTACTACCAGAAAACATCACAATCATTCCTTTAGGGAGTACTGTTTTGGGATCAATACTGACGCCGCTTGAATCAACCGTGATACCGTTACCCGCTTTGACTTTTACACCATTTTTACTCAGGCTCAAACCACTTACACCACTCCAACCATTGTTTGTATTTCCCCCTTCTAATTTCAAATAGAGACCGGAATTATCAGTTGCTACAATACCTCCACCATCCCAATACTTAACAGCTATACCATCCGAATCAACGGAAATACTACCTTTATCTTTAGCCTTAACTTCCACTCCCTTTCCACTAACAGAAATGCCATTACCCGCTTTAACTGAAACACCATCGCTATTAACATTAATCCCATTACTTGCTTTAACTTTTACACCTTCGTTAACTATTTCAATACCATGATAACCATCGACTTCAAGCTGATCGTTATTAATTTTTACCCCTCTACCGGCATTGACTGCTAATCCGTTAGGGTCAGCTAATAAGCTTTTATCCTTAAGTTTTACACTTAATCCGTCTTGATCTGCTTTTAAACCGCCGGTGGAGTTAATTTTTATTTTTAGCCCAGAGTTGTCATCTAGTTCCAACGCTGAATTTGGATTATTAGTTTGATCTGGTGCTTTGCCTACAGCCCGGCGGCCAATATCCGCAATATCAATCAAGTCGGCATAATCGGTTTGTAATGGAATACTGCCTTCTTTAAAACGGCTTTTTAAATCATCGGCTGAAGGACCCGTTGATTTAATATTGGTATTTTCTAAATTGGTTTCTAAATTGGTTTCTGAATTATATGGATTATGTTCTTTTTCCATTTATATCACCTTTTGTATAATGTGAAATGATTATGAGTTTTTCATTATAATTAAATGAAAATTAAAAAAGATACTTGATTTAATGTAAGGTTAATATTTATTTTGTTAAAGTAAATTAATTTCTTTATCATTTGAAAATTAAACATGAGCGTTTTTAATCGATATTTTTCTATATTCATGATTAAAGTCAGCGTTTATTTAAATTTTCTCCAGTATAAGGTACATACACTAACTGATTACTAATAATCACTTCTGTATTCCATTCTTTACCGGATTCACCAACCACACCAATACGTTGCTGTGCGGTAGCAATTCTCATATTACCAATACCTGTTGCGGCAGAAGGTAATCTTCCCAGGGTTAAAGTTTCTAAAACATGGTATGCCTCGTCCCCTAAGGGAGCGCCATTATTTTGCCAGCGTTGATAGGTACTGACAAAATCTTTAAAATCTTCCGGTGACAGCCAGTGGATAATCATGGAAAGATGAGCGGGAAATTCAGCCAAAATTTCGGTTTTCGCCCAAGATTCCAATTTGTAAGGATCAACGTCGTCATTTTTAACGAGTTGGCTATTAATCACCATACTGACTACAAATGAAAAGCGATCGGCTAAAGCATATTTTTCGCTGGAGAAATACCAACGATAGCGCCAGGCGTCTGCCGCTAATGGAAAATTATCCTGTGAGTCCTGGGTGAGTTTAATTAATATCTTGCCTTGAATACGATCAAATTTAATGACGTTTGCCTTGAGTTCATGATCAGATTTCTTCGGCCCGGATGGGGTAATTACATATTTCAGTGTAATTTCATCATTTTCTTCGATCATGGCAGGGAAGGGACTTTGGGGGCTGGAGGTAATCCAGCGTTCATTTTCTGTTCCCGTTTGATATATCTCACTGGCATAAACCAGTTGATAATCCATATCTTCCATCCATACCGGGCTATTACACCAGTATAGATTACCGTCATTATATGCGTTCTGTACGTCGATCAAACTACGTGCTAAAGCCGTGCTATTACGGGTGTCAAGAATAAATGACTCTCCTGTAATATCTGTGATCATTTGGCCTCGTAATATGAATTTTACTCTAATATCTTGATTTTCTTTTTCTTTAATAATTAGATTAATGACCTGACCATACAATAGCTGGCCCGTTGTCCCATTTTGGGTAATGATTAATTGTTGGTTTTTAGAATTGGGTACGCTTTTTATTTTCAGCTTATCGGGTTTTTGCTCCTTGTCGAATTTCGTGTCAGGTTTTACCGGTAATAACTGTCGATGTTCAATCAGGTAGAAAGGAAGTTCATCCAGCTTTGAGGTTTCCTCGAAACACTTTCCTCCCAAACCAAGCCGGGCAGCAATACGTTTCTGAAGCGCTGATACTTTATCAATACGAATGTTATTACGTTGATAGGTTAATTCGGGTTGCTGTGCCAAATAGCCACGTTGAGTAGAGAGAAAATCCAGTGAATCCAGAGTGAGTGGTCTGGCCGCACGATGGGTACCAAAATATTCCAATAAGTAATTCAGGATTGATAGTTCTTTTGTGTAATTTTGTGAATGGATACCGTCATCACTGTTAATTTGGGAATCATTATTTAGTTGTTTGATTAAATCGGGCATGATTTCCTGATGGACTTGCTGACCGACAGTATTCGCTTTAAAAGGCCATTGTGTACCGTATACCGTATTTCCCCGTTGTTTAAATGCTAACAGTTTCGGCAAGAGAGCGAGTTCAGCACAGCCATTAGCCAGCATTTGCTCAAAAGGCAACATAAATTGGTGCAAGTGCACTTGTTGTTGAGTCTCCGCATAGGTCTGTAATCCATAGCAGGCAGGTAACTTATTGCTGACTGGATAGTAATCCAGGACTTTACGATGTTTGCCCCAGTTTAGTAATTCGGGCTGTGTTTCAATCAAGGGTTCTGCAATGATTTTGTTCTCTATATCTTGTTTAGAAACAGTGATTTTTACTCCGCCTTTGGCGGTAATAGTGAGTGGGCTTGCTGATGAGGAAATTAAGTCTAAGGGATCGTTACCCCATAGCCTGGGATAGTATCCTTGAGCGATTGTCCAGGACCAACTATCGTCCGCCAGCGGAGAAATGTTTTCATCATGCTTGCCTAATGCCAATCGGGTAATATTTTGTACTCCGGGAATAGCCAGTAAACGATTAGCCAGATGGCTGAGCTTTAATTCTGTCGGCTTGGTGTAATCTTTAGCCGCCGATAATTCCGGTATCCAACCGTGATGTAAATAAGGGCCTTCAAATATCTCTTCATTACTGTAACCTTGTTCAATCATAGCTTGGGTGCTATAGCGTAATGGGCTTGTAAGCACCATTTGTTCCGTTGTCATATAAACTTGGGCAAATATATCAGCAAGATCACTGACATCATCATCAAGTTCAATATCAAGCTGCAATAAGAAATCCACGGGTTGCAGCCAGATAATTTTACTGACGGATTCCCCCAGATTACGGTTATCTTTTAGGAAATCATTGAGCCTTTTCTGAGTCAGTGTTTTATCATCTTCCGTTTCCCGGTTGGGAAGTAAATAAAGCCAATAGTTTCCTCTTAGTGTTAACTGTAATTGTTCTTGTTCTTGTTCTTGTTCTTGTTCTTGAATAAAACTGTATTCACGGCTTTCTTTGTTATACCAGTACTTATAACGTTCACTTTCAGGTTCGCAAATAAGCCGTACATCGTTAAAGAAAAAATAATCTTCACTTGTTTCATTGTCGGTGTCGCTGCTATGTAAGTCCAGTAAAGCCCGGCGATAATCTTCCGCAGTGATCGGGCCACAGGTCAGCATTTGTTGTGGGCCGAATTCCTGTGGAAAAATGCCATCACCCAGTGTCTGCTCTTGTTTTTCGGGGGTAAGCAAATCGCGCAGGGGTAGCGAATGGCGATAGGCGAGATCAGATGCGCCGTAACAACAGGCTTCTAATAAGGTAATACCGGGATCATTTTCTTCGGTATTGCTCCAGAGTTGCCCAGACTGTTGCTCAATGACCGTCTTAGCTTGAGTGAGTAAGGTCTCAAAGGCGATATCGTCTTTAACGATGGGAAACAGGGCGTCTTGATTATTCACTGTCTGCTCCTTTATTAGTGGAACTATTTTCTGACCAAACCAAAATCAGTACTTCATTATCAGCAGCTTCTACACTGTCGCCGACTGCTCCTGCGGTTTGGGACGATTTTTTCAACGTTAAGTTGGTGACTCGTTCAACTAAAGGTGACTGCTGAATCGTGGCTAATAATGGGTAGTAATCAATGCGATTACCGGTTGTGACGCCGATAGCGCTATCTTCTGCCCACGGCATATATTTTCGACTGAGTTCCTGTTGTAACTGATGACGGCCGTAGTCGGGATTAATCCCTGTGACAAACACCAGTTGATAGCTGATCAGCACGTCAACGTAGGTCGGGTTGTTGATTTTGAGGGTGGTCCAGGGACTGCTGAGTTGGCTTATCCAGTCGACCATTTCCGCCAGTCGGGCCGGATTCAGAATCGGGCGTAGCGCATCATCGTTATCTTTGTAGCGACTGTCGGGGATCGCAATCAGTTGTTGTTCTTTCTGTGCCGGGATTTTAGTTAACTCACTGGCAGAAGGGTATTTAACATCAAATAAGCTGACGAATTGTTCTTTCAATAAAGTGACAATGTTATCCCAGCTCAGTACCCGGTTACGGTGGGACAACCGGGCAGAAACCCGTGTCAGAAAGGCTTGTTCTGTCTCTTCCGGGCGGCCGTTCCAGGATACCCAAGGCTGATTGATACTATCGATAGCAACTAACGCATTGACCGGTTGTGTAATACTGTCGGCGGGTAATCCATTGATAAAGTGGTCAGTTTCAACGAGTTCTGCATTGATTAAGGTAGCTGTGGCGGCGTTGTACAGTATGCCTTTAATTTTTGGGTAATCCTGAGATTCAGCCTGATGGGTTATTTCTGCTTTCAGCCAGTATCGTCCTGTTGGCATCAGAGTTGCCTGATTTGACGCGTCCTGTGGCAGTAGTGTGCGCCAGGTACCTTGGTCAAACAGGTTATGGGTCTGGTCGTCAACTAGCTGATCCAATGAACCCCAAGTGTTGCTCTGATTGAGATAAAACCAGGATAAGTTGAGCGCTTTAAAGCCCTCTAACTGCCAATATAGCGATAAAGTTTGTCCCGGTAACACATTAGTGAAACCCAAATAGAGTGCGTCGTTAGTGAATGAAGGGGGATCTTCGTTTGTGTTTGCCCAACCAAAAGGCGTCAGCGGGTAAACGGTGAATTGTTCAGGTTTAGCTGTAGTGCTGAATTGAATCTGCAATGCACTGATTTGTGGTGTATAAGGAACATTTTTATCCGTGGGATTTTGCCAGTACTGGGCGTGCATAAAATCCTGTTCGGCCAATTCTATGCGCACGGATGCAGGCCATTCGTTGGGCGATGGGCTGTCTGTGAGGGGATAATGCATTGCTGGCAAGATAAATGTCAGGCTTTGCCCTTGTGGGGCACCTGTTCCATCAAATAATGGCTGAGATTTAGCATCATTAAGAACGTCTCTCTTTTGAGATGTGACTAAGTAACCTTGTACTTTGAACACCCCATTACTGGCAGGTTTCGGATTATATTTGTCATACCATGTTGAAAAACTGCTTGTCGGTAAGCCAACCCATTGAGGAGTCATCGTCAATGTTGCGTTTTCAGTGCCATACCATTCTGGGGCAACCAGATTAAAACCAGAACCCAGTGATGGTGATTGACCGAAGGGGGAGCTGGTGGTATCCGTCTGTTCGATACCACCATCAGAGGCATAGCGCACACTGCGGTTGCCGTTAATATTGATTTCAATCCCGGTAATTTTGGGCAACATGGGTTTCTGAGTAGTGCCTAGTTTTAATACCGGTATGTCGAATGTCATGCCATCAAGATTATCTGGCGGGCTGATAGGATCATCAGTGGATGATAATTCAAGCTCAATAGTGTTTTTGTTAGTACGATTAGGATTTACCGACAACGATAACCAGTGATCTCCTGTACTGATTTTAGCGGTGAGATGTTCAGCTTGACCTTCCCAATCGTTTTCCAGCGTCAATGTGATATGGCGTTCTCCTTCGGGCATAGAAAATAAAGATGATTTAATCAGATAACCGGATAGCACTGCCACATCATTGGCTGTCGGGCTAAAAAGTTGAATACCATTTTCAGGTAATGCAATGTTATCTGAGAGGCTAAGAGGTATTGTCGATTGCCAGCTATCCTTATCTTTCCGATACCAACGCAGGTCGGTCAGTTCCCCTTGATTCGCTAGTAAATCTGTTTCTGATGTATATTGTAATGGGTTGCCGACGCTATCCTGCCCGGCATCAAACAGGGTTCCTTTAGGGATAAGATATTCTGCGTTATCTGTATTTAAGGTAATGCCTAAAGCAACGCTATCCGCTTGGGCTTTTCTGGGGCTTAGTCCCAGTAATTCCCGGTAATAAAGATCGCGGTGTCGGGCCGGGAAGGTATTTAATAATCGGTTGGATGTTTCTAATAACTTTAAAAAAGCAAAAACAAAAGCTTGATGTGGCGGTAAAAGGCCATCTGCTTTATTAGCATGTTGGTAAATATCCTCTAATTCTTCAGGAGTATTTTCCTGAATAAAGTAAAAACTATCCCAGAATTGATTTTTATCTTGATCGAAAGGGATTTTTTCAGCATAAGCTTTAAGCCAGTTTAAAATATCCAGTGTACTTCTTTCATCAAGTTTAAATACAGTATCTGGCACAATAGCAGAGAGTTTATTATCTAACTCGGCTTGTCCCATATTTATTCCACCTGTTATTTAAAAATAGGGTTGAAGAGGTTATTTACCCGGCACTGACCGCATATTGGCTGGCAATAAAGCGGCCTTTGCCCATACTCGGCGTTGTCACATCTGGGCCAGTTGACGGATTATTAGCAGGTTGGGTCGGGGTAAAACGGGCGATAAATTGTTGCCCGACAACAATTGCCGTGGCGGGAGTACGACAAAAGTTTACCTGCTGGTTCGCGTCTAACTGGGCAATGGTGACTATGCCCATGCCAGGTATCGGATGGCTAGGGGTAATATATTGCGCTTGAAGCTGTACTTTTTTTTCGTCACCCACAATAACGATTTTTTTGCCTTGGATTTTGGCGTGTCCGCTGCCTCGAATGGTCGCAGGTCCCAGAATTGTGACTTGCCGGTTGCCAAACAATGGTTCGAATAGCAGGTTGTCGCCATCAATCACCAGTTGTTTACTCATAAGCTCACCTGTACCCGGCCTTCATTAACCTCAAGGACGCCTTCAATCTGTTGGTTGATGTCGCTGCCTCTCAACGCATAGGTAACCTGAACATGTAGAGTGCTGGGCAAGTTTGTTCTCTGGTTCACTTGAATCGAGGTAATTTCTGCGCGTGGTTCATAGCGTAATACCCGTTCTTCAATATGGGTTTGAATGTCTGTCATCAATTCATCACTGATATTGGCAAACAGGTAATCATTCAGACCACAGCCGTAGTCTTCACGCATAATTCGTTCACCGGGTTCCGTCAGAAAAAGAATATTTATACTCTGGAGAACATTTTGGGTGCCTTCTGCTATTGCTATGCCAGTCCGAGAGTTGTCTTTTATAGAAAACTGTGGCGGATCATCTTGGCTAACACGAAGGACACCTTGAATTTTTTGGCTGATTTCGCTGTCTCCTAAGGTATAGGTAACCAATATATTCAGGGGATTAGGTAAATTTGTTTGCTTACTTACCTGAGTAGATGTGATTTTTGCGTGGAAGTCGTAGCACATTACACTCTCTTTTATACAAGCTTGGATTTTCACTATCTGTTCAGCTTCGATTTTTTTTTCACTCAGATATTTATTCAGATCACTACTATAATCTTCATAAGGAATACGTTCACCTATAAAAAACTGTGGCGGAAATGCCCAGCCCCGACCATAAATATCGGCTAATATTTTGTTTGTCATTTCATTGCCTTATTATTGTGTTAAGTTAATCTTTGCTCCTTTAATATCTACCCCCGATTTTCCTGAGGCGGACAGGGATTTTTCGGCCTGTATTTTAATTTCCTGAGCATTGGTGATGAGGTTGTTAGCTGAATTAAGCGTGATATCTTTATCTTGTTGCAGAGATAACGTGTTTTTTCCGCTATTGAGCGCGACAGTTTTATCTTGATTATTGAACACTAAGGCCTGTTGATGATCTCCTTGTTTGATGACTAAGGTTTTCATTGGGTTTTTTTCACTGGGTTCTACCGGAGCTTTATTTTTCGGGTTGTGCATGGAACCTAATATCACCGGGAAGCGCGGATCGCATTCGAAGAAACCGATAATCACCTCATCTCCTGGTTCAGGGTAGAAGCAAAATCCGCTTTCATGGCTGGCATAAGGCTTACCCAGGCGGGCAAAAAGTACACTGTTGGTTAAGTTTAACGCCGGTATCTTGACCGGAATACGTCCCAGTGACTGGCTGTCTGGTTGGTATTTTTCAACAATACCAACATGCAACTCTTTAACCGGAGGAACTGCCTGTTCTGCATCTGGCGGCATACCTAAGGTTAACCGGGTACGCCAGCCTTGACGCTGATTAATTATCTGGCTCACGCCGGTGATAATCCCTTGACCATCCATCCCCTGACCAAAGCCATTCAGCGCGAGGACATCACCCGGCTGATAGCAGCTATCACCTTCGACTTCAAAACTACCGGAGACGTTATCACTTCGCAGGTTATCCATAATGCCTTGAGCAAGATATTTAGCTTGCTCATTATCCAGTGGATAGTTAAAAACCCATTGCCAGTCTTTATTGGTCAGTGTAGTTATGCTGTCTACCGCTAGTTTATTACTGCCAAGCCCACTATTCTTCACCTGAATTGTCTGAGACAGTTTTTGTTGGGTAATGTCCCAGGACTGTACACTGACCGTTTTGGGGCTGCGCTGGTTATCCCATTGCAAGTTTGCTTCAAACAGTACAATGTCCTGATCGTTGGTGCTCTGATGGATCGTATGTACAGTTGATTGATTCAGCGCTTTAGGTGTTATCAGTGTAACGACTTCATTGCCGGGCAGCAGCCAGGTATTAGTGGCGATAAGTCGGCTTTTTAAGAATGTCCAGTCATTACAGCGAAATTGCACCATTTGCTCATGCACGGTTTTGAGCTGAGGGGCCTGTTTTATCGTCGTTTGTATACCGGCCTGACTGAATAGCTTCTTGATAATCGCTTCATCACTTTGTTTGCTGAATAGCTGTGAGTGGAGGCCATCTGTTAATTTTTGCAATGGATGTTTTGCCGTCAAGGTCATCAGGCTATCCTGGCCTTTGAACTTAAGTGCTTGCCGAACAATGATCCCTTTAAACAATATGGTTTTTTGGATCTGTACAATAAGTTCATTATTGGGGCGGCAGTTTGCCAGTTCAGCCTGTGCTTTGGCATCAAAAATATAGTTAGCATCGCCGGCGATACCCAGAGTGATGTTAACCGAGGGAATACCATTGATGTAGTGGTTTACTGTCAGGTTGATAGCCGTAAATTGATTGAGGGTTTTGCCGCTTATCTTGATGGTTATCTCAGGTATTTTCATGCCTTCTCCTGTGCTTGCAGTGTTTGCCCTGGGGTGAAGTCATCAAGATTATCCAGATCGTTTTGCCAGGCAAGGGAGAGATAATCAATGTCGCTTGCCAGAGAAGCGCCAGCGCCTAAGGCAATCAACGGCAGGGTGAGCATATCTGTCACACTGATTGTGGTGACCGGTGGTGATTTTAACTGCTGCTCAGTAGCCTGAATAACAAAGCTTTCGTCTGCAACCAAAGATAAAGTGGCACTGGCTCGCAGTGGGGTGGCGTCCCGGTCAAACAGGGTGTAATTAATGGTAAGGCCACTGGCCCGGCCAGCGAAATAGCTTTTGTTTTCCCAGCGCATTTTGCCCCATTTGATTTTCAGGAAGTGGGGCACATGGGTGCTGGCATCAACGGCGCATAAGGCTTTCAGGGTCGTCAGTTGTGTTTCTACTGGGATATTATTGCCTGGCATGGAAGCATCAAACAGCAGGACTAATGACAAGCCAGCCGGTGGCGATGACACATAGTGACTACTTTTTCTGGTATGGTTAACACTTTTATCCTGTTGATAATGGGTTTGATAATCGAGTTGAATGGCATCGGGGTTATACATCGCCTGTAAACTTCCCACGGAAATTTTCCCCTCCCGGTCTTTGAAGGCAGTCAGGGTGAGTTTGGACAAGCCGCGTTCAATTAAGCTCATAACGGCCTCCTGCTTCACGCAATGCGTCTAACACCTCCTGTTTTACCATCTCAATCAGACGGGCATTATCCAGCGCCTCCTGGGCTAATGTTCGCGGGGACAATAAGTCACTTGCGGAATCGGTAACTTTTGCCTGAATAATCAATTCTTTAATTTCGACAGTCATACTTTCACTCCTAACCAGCGCATATCCTGATAACGTAATTCTAGGGAATTCACCAAGACGGCATTGCTATTGGCATCAAAGTCGCCAGTGGACCAACGAACCGGCAGGGCGTTACTTAGCGTCCAGCTTGCCACGGGGACTGAATTTTCATTCAGCAGCATGATGACGACATCGGCATAAACCGCTTTTTCGCCCCGCAGGACGCGATCAAACATCAGAGTGAGTGGTGTCACCGTCATGACGCCGCGTTCCAGATGCAGACTGCCATGCTGGATTTTTTCGGCCAGCCAGACATTTCTGGCGTTTTCTCCACCTTGACTGTATTGGGTCGTTTGCAGTTCGCGGCTCAGGCCCGATATCCGCTGAAAGGCAATATCCAGTGGGCTAGGGATATTGTTAAACAGAAAACTGGCGATAAAACGGTGTGATACTGACGGGGTATAGAGGTTATGCATATTTTGCCCCTGTTTAGCTAGGTATGGTACCGGTACGAGTATCAAATGTCAGATTCAGCTCAATGAATTCCGCCGGAATTAACACGGCCAGTCTGATCTTGATGATCATCTTTCCGGCCCGCAGATCCGCTTCTCTCATTGATTCGTCAACGCCCAGTAATACTTCAAATGCTTGATCTTCTTGGGTGCCCCGTAGCCCACCCTTTAGCCATAACTGACGTAGCCAGTTGTGGGCTTGACCTTTGAATTTCATCCAGGTGATAGCGTTGTTGGGTTCAAAGACGAAGGCTCGGCCAAGTTGAGTCATATAAGCTTCGATATAGGAAACCAGACGGCGGGTCTGAATATAACTCCAGGGGGAGTCGTGGGTATTTTCCAACGTTCGGCATCCCCAGATCCTGATGCCTTTGCCGGGAAAGCTGCGGACCAGATTCAGTGAGGTGCCATCCGGGTTAAACAGGGCATTCGCTTCGATATAAGCGCGTACCGGGCTGATCACTTTGCTTAACGCGATGTTGGCCGGTGCGGTCCAGACGCCTTGTTGGTTATCGTTACGCTGGATGACGGCAGCCACTGCGGCGGTTGGTGAAAGCACGATAGGGTTTTGTGTATTATCCTGATAGGCACTTTTTAGCAGCGGCCAGTATACGACGCCCCATTGTCGATCAGCGGAAGAAAACTGTTGTAAACACTTAGCGGCTAATGTGGGATCGTCTGGGGCATCCAATAACCCCATGATACCGCGCCGGCTCTTGCAAAGATTGAGCACCGATTGCCAAAGTTGTAACCAGAGATCGCGTTGAGTATCGGAGATTTCTGTCTGATCAAAGCGGATAACATCTGGGGTGATAATCAGGGTAATGTCGTTCTCTGCGGCAATCGTTTGTGCCAGCCACGCTTGTTGCAGCGCAGTGATTAATGACGAAAAATCGCTTAATTGTTGCTCCGTACCCAGTGACAGCACATAAGCTTGCTGACCGCCGTTTTCAAAGAAATGGCGCACGGAATAGTACATTAATCCTGACTCAGGAAATGACCGGGCGAAATCGGCCAGGCTGTGGAGCTTGATAGCGGTTTTATCGACCGGCGATGAGGTATAACCGATAAAAACCGGTATACCGATAAACGAGTCATTTTGCTTTGGGAATATCAGATTTTCTGTGATGGTGACGCTCGGCTGTGTTATCTCCATTATCATCTCCTTAACGACTGAATAGACGCGGTGTTTAACCGCGCCTCAGTACGATTACTGTGCTACCTGTTGTGAAAACTGAAGGATAATAAATTCAGCTGGACGTACCGCGGCCATGCCCACTTTGACAATCATTTTCCCTTGTTTAATGTCGTCGTCAGACATGGTGACATCTTTACCTATCTGAACGAAGTAGGCTTCTTGAGGTTTATTTCCCGCTAATGCCCCTTGTTGCCATAAGGAATAAAGATAGTTGTCAATGGCTGACTTCACGCGTTCCCAGGTGGGTTGGCTATTGGGTTCAAAGACAACGGATTGCATGGCCTGCTTGATATCCCGTTCTGCCGCATTAAAGAGACGCCTAACGGGAATGTAACGCCAGTTGTCATCGTTTTGCAGAGTACGAGCGCCCCATACGACAAAACCTTTGTGGCTGAAATAGCGAATAGCGTTGATGCCTTTGGAATTCATCTCTCCTTGTTCATCATCAGTAAGCCGTTCGGCCACATCACTGATCCCACTCAGTACAACATTAGCTGGCGCTTTCCAGACGCCACGGCTGGCATCAGTGGCACAATATATGCCAGCCATGACAGCACTGACAGGAATGATGTTGCCGTTGGCGGCTATTTCGTCCTGTATTGCTTGAACCGCTTGTTGGTAGACAGTTGGGTTTTTCTCTTTGAGTTGCGCCAGGTTTTTGACTTCATCGGATTTTGTTTTTGCATCTTCATAACCTGATACTGCTATCTGGCTATCTTCTGCTTGGATAAGTTGTGAGACTTTAACTGCCGGATAATACGTCGCAGTTTGTGATGCTACTTCAGTAATGAGTGCAGTGTTTTTATCCTGGTTGTCAGCGATAAGGAAATAGCCGGCATTTAATAATGAAGATGTCAGACTGTTATATATTTTGCTCTGGTAACCAGAATCCCATTCAGGGCAGACGATCAAGGTAATTTCTAAAGCCTGCTTAATTAACTCAGGGATTGAGTCCAGAAATCCCTGAGTTAACCTATCTAGTTGTGGCAGGATATAACAAGGCCCGCCACCATTTTGGAAATAAAGTTTTAGGGCATCACTACTGGTCGTGTAGTTAACTATTACCTTGTAAGTGTAAGTGGGATCTTTATTGTCTGCATCAACAGAGATACCAGGAGTAGCAACAACTGCTGTATCACCTTTAACGTTCTCTAAAAGAGTTGGGGCAGGCATTGAAGCCCGTTTTGTTGATTTAATTGTGATTGGTGCAATACAACCCGCATTGAACAGATTAGTAAAATCCAGCCAGCTATTAACGCGTGTTACTTGTGATTTTAGGTTGGTGTTTTTTGGCGAAAACAAGCCAATAAAAACGGGTATTGCCGTGTTCCCCTGATTAACAGAAAGGTTTAATGACGCATCTTCTTCAATATAGACACCAGGATAAGTTGGTATTGTTGGCATGTTGCCTCCAATTATTGAGCGGTGTTCTGTGTAAACTGCAAGATAATGAACTCTGCTGGACGAACCGCTGCCATACCGATTTTGATGATCATTTTTCCCTGTTTGATATCGTCATCGGTCATGGTGATATCTTTGCCAATTTGAACAAAGTAAGCGTCATCTGGTTTATTTCCCGCTAAACCACCTTGCTGCCACAAACTATACAGATAGTTATTGACGGCACTGCGTACCCGTTCCCAAGTTGGTTGGCTGTTGGGTTCAAACACCGCGAAGCTCATGGCGTTTTTAATGTCCCGTTCCGCGCTGTTAAACAGGCGTCGAACAGGGATATAACGCCAGTTATCGTTGTCCTCAAGAGTACGAGCGCCCCATACCAGTGTGCCGCTCTTAGGAAAGGTGCGGATCATATTTAGTGCTTTACCTTGGTTGTATTGTGCTTGCAGGTCATCGGTTACCGGATATTTAGGTTGTAATCCCCCTTGAATAGGGACATTAGCCGGTGCTTTCCACACGCCACGGGTGCTATCGACAGAGCAATAGACACCAGCAATAGCAGCACTTGGGGGAATATCGATAGTAGTAGTCCAATCGGCGGTTAACCAGGGGTAGTAAACGGCAGCAAAAGGATTTGGGTCATAATCGCTGTTGGATGTGCCATCGGATTTTAACTCTGTGGTAGGACCATCAAAAATAGCAAATAAACCTTTGCCCGGTTTGCAAAGTGTACTTACAGCAGTAGTAATATTCTCTCCGGCAGCAACCAGCAATGTGACATCATCCAGCTTTGGAACTTGTTTTTCTAAATCTGTGGTTTGGACCAGATAGCAATATCCACCACCGTTAATAAAATAAGCGCGCAGTGAGATATCAAGTGTATTGGCAGGATCAAATTGTTCATTTTTTAGTGTCAGATATTCCAGCCAGTTACTAATGCGAATATAGGGTTTACCTGATATTAATGGATTGTCACCTGCGACAGCAAAAACAGGCACTGCTGTTGCACTGGAACTAACGGAGAGTGACAGCGAAGCGTCTTCTTCAATATAAACACCGGGGTAGGTTGTTATTGTGGTCATAAAATCTCTCCTTATTAAGCTGCTTGAATGGTTACACGATCTGCTGTCAGTGCTATTTCCTGAACAGCGATTTCATTGCTGGTGGCATCAAAAGAGGGGGAGGTGAATGACGTTGGGAATGCATTCGCCACGTTCCAGGTCATTAAGATTTCGGTGCCAGCTTCATTGGTCAGGCTAATTGCAATATCTTTCTTCTCAACTTGATTAAGTTGAATAGAATTAATCCAGTCAAACAGTTTGGTGTCGCCAGGGAAGACCCCCTTACGCAGGGTAATATTGATCGATTGACGTTGGCCCGGCATTTTATAGTAATTACCGATGCCATCTTTATATTCGATGACATCATAATGAACATCAAGCCCGGAAACGTTGTTAAATGGGATTTGTTCGTCACCGACTGAAACAACAAACCGATAAGTAGGAATGGGATATTCAACAGCGATTTGTTCTGGAGTTATAGCCATGATTCTTCCTTTATTAGTTATTGATGTTTAAAATCTAAGAAAAGCTCTATCGTTTTTTTACTAGCATTGAAAATATGGGTATGGCTACCGCAATAACCTGATTTTTAAAGGTTATTATTCATGATGGATATTTTTTGGTTTGTGGAAATAATTTTTATTTTATTCTTATCATTAATTAATAAAGTGATTCAAGATGGATTTTTTAATAATGTTACAGAACCGACATTTTTATATGCTCATAGCAAGTTTTTCATTATTTTAGTTTGGAATAGATTAAGTCTGATTATTGAAAACAGTGGGTGATATTAAGTACCTGTGACTTTTTTATTTCACTATGAAGGAAGAAATTTATGATGAGTTAATTATCTGGAGTAAACTTTTATTGGGATGTCTGCTGTGCTTAAAGTTAATAACACTTACTCAATGTTTGAATACACATCCCAGTAGATATTTACGCTAAAAATTTTTCATAAAGAAAGAAAATATAAAAATCTTGATGTTTTATTATAAGTGACTATTAATTATATATGTGGTTTTGGTTTTAATATACTTTCCCTTTAATTAATAATTTCAAGAGATAATATTAATAGTTACCTATCAGTTAAGTTCAATAAATAGCGATTTTAAATAAAGTTTGTGTAATGTTTCTGACTTAAGAAATTTTTATTACTTCATAGGAAAAATTATGACTCTATACAAAAGAATATTTATTTTTTTTACCATACTGCTCACCCCTATAATCTCATGCCTTGCTGATACGAAACTGGATACGTTATCTATAGAGGATAATAAGGCTATATCTGAACTTTTAGAAAGCATTAAGACACCTAATAAACCTAAAGTGATCAATTTAACTATTCCTTCACATGAGGGGGGCTATAGAGCACTGTTACGCTACAGTGGTATTACTGAACAGAAGCATCCTGATGTTTTTAAAGATATTGAGACGATAAAAGCAAAGCAACATGCACTGATTAAGAGTGGGAAATCGCTTGAAATACATCGCTCGAATAAAGATCCTGAGAATTTTTTCGGGCAGCCTGTAATCATACCTTCTAAAGATTATAAATCAATTTCAGCTACAGTTTTTAATTCTCTTTACTATCCTGATCCTTCCCTTCCTTCATCGTTCCAAGACTCACTTGTGGTTTTTGCACTTGATAAAGATAAAAAATCTAGACAGGTAATCGCATCAGGTTCAAGCAGTATAGAGGGTAAGGAAGTACGGAGCCATACAACGGAAGCCGTTTCTGAAGAAGATATACTTGATGGTATTAATAATCCTAATCAATCTTCTGTTATCGCTGTTGCAACATATCAGGGAAAAATAAATGGAATAAGTCTCAGTGACGGGCCAATTATCATGAAATCAAATATACTTTATTTCGACGATGTTCCAAAAGAGATGTGTAACACGTCACCTAATGCACCTGATTATGTAAAAAAGAAGATATGTAACACGGACCCTGGTTATAAGGAGTATTTACAGCATATGCGCCCAATAATCGTTTGCTTAAATAGATCAAATCCTGAACGCGGAGCTCCCGATGCTTGCGATTATGGTCCAATGACGCCAGAGATACCATATAGTAATACACATATCAACATGGAAATCATTGGCAGTGTTGAATTCGATGACTATATCCTGATTGATGAGAATAGAAAGCCTAAGGGAACCAAGAGATTACCAATAGGCGCGGATTTGACGCTGGTTGGCCTTGATACTGGTGGTGGATGTAAAGCAAGAGAAATTGATAAAAATATATTTTGGGAACATGTGACGGTTGATGAAAGCGGTAAAAGATTGACATGGGATTTCTCCAAAGGCTCAGGTTACGCTAATTTTGGGTCAATATGCTGGAAGAATAACGAGAGGTATGTATTGGATTTACAGGCTAGTATTCTCACAACTCCTGATGAGACTGATAAGCAAGCATATCCTATTCAATTCACTTATACTAATAAGGGCGGAAGTACTCCGTCTGATTTACAATTCATTTACCCACCCATTAACATCCAATATGGTTGTATTGCTGAAGGTACATTAATAGATATGGCTGATGGTTCTAAGAAGAAGGTTGAAGATATACGTTCAGGCGATAAAGTTCTAACAAAGCAAGGTGGTGTATTACAAGTGAAAAGCCGTATTGTAGGTCACGATACTGAATTTGTTGATTTAATTTATAATAACGATGAAAAAGTTTCACTGACTCCAACGCATCCTGTTGCAACATTACGAGGAATAGTCAAAGCTGATGAACTTAAGATCGGTGATACAATATATACACGTGATGGTCAAACTACCCTTAGCTCAGTTAAATTAAGAAACACTGATCCATTAAACGTATATAATTTCGTGTTAGAAAAAACAGATGATAAAAGTGAATTGTTACTTGAAGATGCTTTGCTTTTTGCTGGCGGCATTTTAGTCGGTGATAATAACCTGCAAAGAAAGGTATCGATAGCAAATTGATCTTTTTAATTGTCAGTATTAAACTGCACCACCTCCTAATGGAGGTGGTTTTTTACTTATTATAGTTTTGTCAAGTCAAAGAACCACACTCTCCGATTTAAGATATCGGCTTAGAGTTGATTTTGTTTCATTGAAGCTTAAATTCTCTATTCCTTTCTCAATAAATAACTAGCAAAAATTCTTTGTCGGCATTTAAAAAAGCCTTGGTTATTGAAAGGTGTTTTTCTTTAGCAAAGAACGCTGTTGTATGTCCTATTTTTACGAAAATGTGATCTGTGACAGCTTGGTACAACAGTAAGTCTTAACAACAAGCTAATTTTATATATAAAAAATATTTATCAATTGTTATTTTCCGCTGATTGGCAGAATAAAATCCATTGATTTTTTAATGAGCTGTATCATTAGTTTTAATCGATGTTTGCGATCTAAATTAATAAATTTGATAGTTTTTATCGATCAATTGCGTGATTTTTGAACGATTTAAACAATTTTATTTTCTAAATGATAACTTATAGTATTAATTTCATAATGAAACATTAAAGTTTTATAAATATTTTTATCAACGAAATCATAACGTAAATGTTTTATTTCTTTTGTAAGTATGTGAGTGATTCATCGGCAAAAGTTCTTAATAACGAGTTGTAACACATCTATTTTTCGATTTTGGAGTTATCAGCATGAATAAGAAAGTCAATGTATTGCGTGGTGCCAAGCGTCAATTAGGTTTTACGCTGATTGAAGCATTAGTTGTGATGATTGTTGGTATTGTGATATTAGCCGCCGCCGCCGCGGGGATTGGTAAGTTGTTTCGGGCTTCGGAAATCTCAACCGAATCGTCGAATATTACTCAGATGGCCGCAAATTTGAAGTCAATTAAAAATGGTGCCAAAGGCTATGACAGTTTGGATAACAAAATTGCTATTAATTACAAAGTGGTGCCGACCAATATGACTCAGGATGGTAAGTCCGGGATTATTTTTAATAGTTGGAATGGCAAGGTAACCATTTCTCCGGGAGATACCACCGCTCAGACTTTTAAGATTGAGTATCAAAATGTGCCTGATGAGGCTTGCCAGCAACTTTCGCTGAAATTGCGAGTGGCGGGTTGGTCGAAAATGACCGTGGGTGGTGGAGGTGGGAAAGGGCAACAGTCAGCCACGGAAATTAAATCAGATTCGACTTTGGCGCAAATTGAAGCGGCATGTAATGCCAATGATGCGAATACCGTGACGCTGGTTTCTGCCAGTTAGGACGTTGATTGATGTCTTGATATGACGTGTGGCTTGGCAAGCTTAGTGAAGGCTTTTCAAGCTGCATTTTCTTGGTGAGGGAAGTAGCTGGTTTCTCTGGTTCTGTTGTTGTTTCCCTTATCCAATCGTTGTGTGCTGAATCTGCCGGGAGATCATCATGATGATAGGGTGGTTGCAATCTTCTACTGGGTGTTTGGTGCTGGCATCAGGGTTGCTAGGGTTGTGCGTCGGAAGTTTTCTTAATGTGGTGATCTGTCGCCTGCCGATGATGATTTTCTCTGAAATCAATAATGAGGTTGCCAGCTTTAATCTCTGTTTTCCCCGTTCCCATTGTCCACGTTGCAGCCACGTGTTAGCGGCCCGCGATATTATTCCCCTGTTGAGCTATTTGCACCAAAAAGGGCTCTGTCGATACTGTAAAGGTGTGATTTCTATACGTTATCCACTGGTTGAAGGCGCAGTAGCGGTGCTCTTTTCCTTACTGGCTTTGGAGTTGGGGTGGAGTTATTCGTTGTTGGGGTTTTTAGTGCTCAGTTCGATGTTGGTCGTACTGGCAGTAGTCGATTTCGAATATCTGCTGCTGCCCGATCAACTGACACTTTCTTTGTTATGGCTAGGGTTGCTGTTTAATTTGCCATCCGCCGGTTTTGTCGCGCTGCCTTTGGCTGTCGTTGGCGCAGTTTGTGGGTATCTGTTTTTCCGGCTGGTTGAGTGGATCGCCCGGCGATTGACTCGGCGCGATGCATTAGGCATGGGAGATGCCAAGTTTCTGGCGGCGCTCGGTGCCTGGCTGGGGTTGGAAGCGCTTCCAGTTGTGATTTTGCTGGCGGTGGAGTTCACGCTGGTAAGTTATCTGGCAATGCGGTGGTTACGCAGAATTAAAACACCACAGATACCTTTCGGGCCGGGTCTGGCAGTGGCTGGATTAATTGTCGCGCTTTGTCATCGGTAGCTAGCCGTGGTGCTGCTTTATAAATAAGAAGGGCTGTTTATGCATGATGGTAAGTCTGTATCTGTATTGATGATACGCCGCCGTAATGCCGGTTTCACTCTGTTGGAAGTGACGATTGCACTCATGGTACTGGCGTCAATGATGGTGGTTGGTGTGATTTATCTGAATAGGCAGAGTGACATGTTGGTAAATCAGGTGGTAGCCGGGCAAATCCAGCACCTCGGCGATGCCGTGGTGGATTATGTCAATAATAATTACACCGCTTTAACTCATGGGCCCACGTCGGCACCAATCCATTGGGCGGAGATGCGCCCTTATTTGCCACCCGGATTGGATCAAAATACGGTCAATCCGCTTGGTCAGAAATATGATGGCGTATTACGTGTCGTTGTGCTGCCTAATGGCAAAAAACGCATCGATCCGCTGATTTATACCGTTCCAGCAATAGAAGGCGGAAAACAGCCGGATGTGGCGGAACATGCAATGAAAATCGTGCAATTGATTGGCGTTGGCGGCCTCTATCTCGATTACCAAGATCGTGACAGTAACAATCCAGTCACTTATTGGAACAGTTATGGTCAGGTCAATGTACCGAAATCTTTTGCCGGTTTTTTCAATCAACAACCTACTGAAATTGGGCGTATTTTTTACGCCCCATTTGTTAGAGATGCATCAACTTATGGTCCCGGTACTTTGGCCGGTGATTTGCTTCATCGGCAAAAAATAGATGGGCATCCAGAGTGGAATAAGATGGAGACCAGCATCAACATGAGTGGCAATCGCCTTGATCAGGTCGATACGCTGTCGATGCAAGGAACCGGTATGGTTGAGGGGGTGAATAAGGTCGCTTTCGCTTCCCGTTTTCAGCAAAAACAATCTTATATCGCGCAAGGTAATGATGGTGCAATGGTTGTTAATCCAACACATGGCACGTTGTTTATTTTGGATGGTAATGCTAATCCCGCGAGGAAAGGCACCTTGGCTGCCGGTGATGTTCATGCAGATAAAAACGTGGTTGTTGGTAATAACTTGGTGATAAGTACGAAAACAGGCAGTTTTGCCGGTGGGGGATGTCCAGCGTTAGGTAGTGTATCCATGAGTAAACAGGGAGAGTTGTTGATTTGCCAGCATGCGGGTTTTGGTATCCCAATTTTGCAATGGAAAGATGCCGCAGGGCAGAGGACAGAAGGCAGAGGACGGAGTATGGAAAGATAGAGGACGGAAAATAGAGTACGGAATACAGGGTATAGGGAACGGATGATTGGCTGTGTTCAATGTTGATTTTTCTGGTGGGTGGATTTTTACGTTTTTAAATTTGCAGGAGAACGAGAATGTGGCCATTAGCGATTGTTAGCGTTGTCGTTGTGTTTTTTATGCAATTGATTTTTGGTCAGTTGTTGCATGAAGTGCGTGTGCAGTCAGTGCGTGCCAGGACCGATGTCGCAGCGCTGTTTCGTAGTTATGCTTCAGCCGGTGTGCAATTACTTGATCATCATGCTCAAGGAAAGGTCAGGCGTCGGAATATGCAGCAGGCATTAACCACTTTGCATATGGAGTGGGTAAACACCGATGCTTGGTGTGACAATTTTTCCAGTCAATGTCTCTGGGGGGGATTTATTTCAGGGGCTCATGTCTATATTTTCCGCAAAAATATCAGTGCCGGTGACAATGTGTTGTTGCACGGGGCTTTCGCGGAATTGCTGAGATGGGGAGCAGAACCCGATCAAATCGGTTTCAAGCGTGGCTCTTGGCTTATCGATGGCAAAGGAAAACGCATAGAAAACCAACTTGCCAGACGATTACCGGGTGATGTTCGGGAATTTGTTTCTGACGGGGCGCTGGTGGAAATATTGTAGCTGGTGGAAATATTGTGGTTGCTATTCCGCAAGCGGGCTTTCTTTGGGTGACTGACCCATTAATGGGTTGTTTGGCTGCTGATTTTCCTTTGGAGAAAGATCGATGAATAAATTAATCGCATCTGTTTTTATGGCGCTTGTCTCTCTGTCAAATGTCGCCGTTTACGCCACACCAGTGCCAACATCGGTTCCTCTGGCGGTAGTGTGGACAGCAACGTCGGGGCAAACGCTGCGTGATGTTATACAAGTGTGGGCCAGTAGGTCCGGTTATGAGGTGGTGTGGGATGCCTCCTATGATTTTCCGATCCGGGCTAATCTGCGTTTCAGTGGCACGTTCATTCAGGCGGTGAGTGCGTTGTTCGACGCTTACACAATGGCGAATCGTCCTTTCAGCGTCGATATTTATCAGGAACAGCGGCTTGTCCATGTACAGGCTCAGGGGTAATAACATGGCTATTCAGTTTTTGACGTTTTACAGATGGTTGTTGTTGCCCTGCGTAGCCGCTGGACTGTCAGGTTGTGCAGCAATCGAGAAGGTCGATCAGCAGGCAGATACCGAGATGGCGCAAGCGACTGAGATTATTAAAGGATTACGTAATAGTGCCGCCGCAATGTCGGTACATGTGCATGAACATGGTTATTGGGTGTCAACTAAGGAGATCCCCTCGAAGAAGGAGAGTGAAACCGTCTCTTGCCGGTTGACCCTTGAGGAAGCTGAGCCAATTACCTTGGGTGAGTTTGCAGATAAGATCAAACGTATTTGCGGTGTACCGGTGGTGATCAGCGCCGATGCCCGGCTTGCTGTCTATCCCGGTTCGGCATCGGGTGAAAGAGGGAGTGAACGAGGTGTTGTGGTGGTCAATTCAGGCACACCGCCGGTATCTGGAGAGGGGGAGCCGGAAGTGTTGAAAATTCATGTGAATTGGCATGGATCGCTAGTGGGGTTGCTCGATTCGGTTGTTTCGTCGTCCGGTTTGCATTGGAAAGTACATAATGGTGCAGTGCATATTTTCAAAACAGAGACGCGGGTGTTTCAAATATATGCATTGCCGGGTACGGATGCATTGTCTTCCAGCGTGACCGCGACGACGAGTGCGACGTTCGGCAGTGGCGTAAGTGAGGGCGATAGTGGTAATAGCGGTAGTACTCAAACCCTGGCAACTTCTTTGACCCGTTCGGTGATGGATGAGATCCAAAAAACGGTATCAGCCATGCTGACGCCGGGGGAAGGTAAGCTAACGCTATCAATGGCGACAGCATCGCTGGCGGTAACCGATTCGCCCGAAGTACTCGATAGGATTAAGGATTACATTGATCAACAGAATAAATTGCTGACCACGCAGGTGGTGCTTAATGTCAAGATCCTGAATCTGACTTTCGATCGTGCTGATCAGTATGGTGTCGATTGGTCGCTAGCTTATAAAAGTGCTCGTATAGGATTGAGTAATGAGAGTGGGAATAGTGTTATTGATGACGGCGGAGTCAGTACCAATATTCATATCCTCAAAGGACCATTCAGTGACAGCACTTTGCTAATTAAGGCGTTATCAGCGCAAGGCAAAGTATCCATAGTGACGCAACCTTCGGTGACTACGTTGAATTTGCAGGCAGTACCGATGCAGGTGGCAACTCAGACCGGTTATGTTGCATCCATTTCCAATACTTCAACGCCACAAGTCGGTACTTCGGTGGGGATTGAGCCCGCAACAGTGACGACGGGTTTTAATATGTTGATGCTGCCTTATGCTATGGCTGATAAGCAAATATTGTTGCAGTACAACATTAGCTTGAGCGATTTAAAGAGGCTGGAGAAATTTGGCAAGGAAGAGACCGGTCAGGTGCAGTTGCCGACGATAGATTTACGCGCATTCAGTCAGAAGGTGCGGCTGCATTCAGGTGAAACGCTGGTGTTATCAGGGTTCGAGCAACAGTCAGATACCAGTGATCGCAGTGGTTTAGGTAGCCCGGATAATCAGCTCTTGGGAGGGAGCCGTCAGGGTAAAAGGAATCATAATGTGATCGTGGTCATGATTACGCCTATAGTGGTAGATTAAAAGATGACCGAAATAGGCGTGGAGCATGTCATGCAAATCAAGTTATATGGTAAGACTCTGGTGGCTGGCATCATCTGGCGGCCACCGGTAGCTGTACTGGCGCGGGCTAACATGCGCAGAAATGGGATTGCAGCGGGGTTTACCCTGGCCGTTCGCCATCGTGTTGGACGAGGTGTTCAGGTTGGTTATGCGCCGAAGGAGGCAGGAGAACCCGGTTATTATTCATTGGCTGCTGTTTTGGCTAAAGTGGTGGATAAATCTAACTGGATCGGCGCGTTTCGTTTGTCTGATGCGTGTTATGCGTTAGTGGCAGTACATCAGGGTGCAATCATGGCTGGACGTGATTTGATCGGAACGCGCGAAGAGATCGAGACGAAGTTGCGTGAGACGGTACAGTTAGTAGAGGACGCTAATGGGGTGTGGCATGCCATCTATGCACCGAAGGAGTTTGAATCGCTGTGGCCGGAGATGCCATTAGAGCAGCTATTATCGAAATCGATATTGAAAAAGTCTGTCGGTCAGCTAGAAAGTTTAACCGGTGAAATGTCGAAGTATCAAATTAAGCTCTTTGCCATGACCACCGGTTTAACACTTTTGTTGGGGGGCGGTTGGTGGATGTGGCATACCTATAAGCAGAATAGGGTGGTGGAAGTGCCGGATTTACCCCGTGAGGTGGTGGAAACCCTACCACCGCATCCGTGGCTTGCACAACCGCAAATGGCACGGCAATTCTCTATATGGAAGAGAGTGTTAGCCAGAGTGCCCTTGTCGCTGGCAGGTTGGCAGGTTGAATCGATAAGTTTGGATACTGATACAGTTTCCGTGAGTTATCAACGTCATGAAGGCATGCCGATCAATATTTTTCAGGTTGCTGCCATCAATATTTTCCGGGCTGGTCCGGTGATCTCCAATGGGGGAGAACAGGCACAGGTATTGATACCGATTGAGCAGCAGAGTGAGGATCAGGCAGATAATGATGATGTATTGCAGTCGTCCGATCAGGCGTTGATTGAATTGATCTCTTATTTTCAGGCGCTAGATTTGCCCCCTCCGGTTTTGACTGAGAGTGCTTCCGTTTTGCCACCACCACCGCCTCCCAGAGCAGAGGGAGAGACACAGGTGTGGGCCAATCCCGATTGGCAGACTTATAGTTGGACGCTCTCTTCTCAGTTACCTCCAGATGCTTTGTTTTCAGGTAAGCCTTTTCCTGGATTGAGGGTCACTAGTGCCAAAGTGGTGTTAGCTGATGGTTTTCCTCAGTGGGAACTCAATGGAGTTTTCTATGCAAAAAATTAGTCAGTTTATGATCAGTCTGTTGATGGTGCCGGTATTTTCGTTGGCATATGCACAAGTATCATCCACTGAGCGTTCAGCAATTCAGGCGAAACCTGTTGCACAGAAACCGGTATTGTCAGAGGTGACGGCGAACAATAGCGTTGCGGCGCAGTTGGAGAAATTACAGACAGATTTGATGTTACTTAGAGCCGAAACTGCAAGGGCAAATGCGCAGGCTGAACTCGATAAAATTTCCAGAATCGTGAATAGAGGCAGTGCTGTTAATAACGATTTGCCTTTAGTTAAGTCAATCTTTGGACGTAACGGTGGGTTGATTGCCACGCTCCGGTTTCGTTTGGGGGGCATTATGGATGTGAAAGCGGGTGATTGGTTACCGAATGGTTATAAGGTGATCCGCATTAATACGGGGGTGGTGACTTTTGCTAAACAAGGACGATGCTATGACGTGGGCCTTACCGCAACTAACGATGCATCGTTGTTGGATAGTCTTGATTTTATGGTAGCGCCACCGTTGCCGTTAAGTCGTTAATTGCTGAGTAGGCGGTTTCCTATGGAAATAACAAGCTCCGATCTGCTGTGTATGGTCAGGCAGGGCGCAAAAGTTTTATCCGCCCTGAGCGGTGCACTTGAAATCGAGTTAGCGAACCGTAGTTTGATCTGTCTGATTGAGTTGCCTCTGCAAAAGGGGCAGTGTGTGCTGGCGGTGTCTGCTTCCCATCGCCTTGATCCCCATGTGCTGGCCTATGAGGAAACGGTTAAAAGACACGGTTTCATCTATCAGATTGTCACCTGTGGAATGGGGAGCATATTGGAATTATACCGTCTTAACAAAAGCCACAATCATAGTCATGGATTAGGCGGAACGGAATCCGATGTTCAGCGTTATATCATTCGCTTAATTGGCGAAGCCACTGAGGAACGCGCGTCGGATTTACATATTGTCGCTCGTCATAATTATTGTGAGATCCGTTGCCGTATTGATGGTTATTTACGGCCAGTAGGACAGTTGCGCCCGGAGGAAGGATTGCGGCTGTGTGCGACGATTTACCAAAGTATGTGTGATGTGGCGGAGCCGACGTTTAAGCCGATGCAAGCACAGCGTGCGCGAATGAAGGATGAATTTCTTGCCGAGTGCGGGCTTTCTGGGGCACGGATTAACACACGTCCCCTTGATCGTGGCATGTTAATGGTGTTGCGATTGCTGTACGCGGATAGCCCCGGTACCGTGTGCACCCTAAGCGATCTTGGCTATTTGCCGGAACAGTGTCAGATATTGGAAGAGCTGATGGACCATCGGGCCGGTGTGGTGCTGCTATCCGGCGCGACGGGTAGCGGCAAGAGCACCACTTTGAAAGTCGTGATGCAGAAGATGATAACCGAGCAGGCCGGCATTCATCTGCTGACACTTGAAGACCCTCCCGAATATGAGATTGAAGGGGCTAATCAATCGCCTATCACCGGCGATCGGGGTGATAGCGTGGTTATCGAGCAAGAATGGGCAATGGCAATCGCTGATGCAATGCGACTCGATCCTGATGTAATTATGGTCGGTGAGATACGCGATGCAGTGACGGCAAAGATGACTTTCCGAGCCGCCATGACCGGCCATCTTATTTGGACCACGATACATGCAAACGATGCTTTAGCGATTTTGCCCCGCTTGCAGGATGAGGCGGTGATGGCGTCACTATTAATGGATTCGCGGCTGGTGATTGGTTTGGTCAGCCAAGCGCTGATTCAGGTGTTATGTCCTCATTGTAAAGTTCCCCTGCAAGGGCATGAGCAAGAAGTCTCCGAGCGTTTGCTGAAACGGCTGAATCTTTATTGTCAGCCGGAATCGGTTTGTCTACAGGGGGAGGGCTGTGACTATTGCAAACAGTGCGGCACCGTGGGCCGAACCGTCGTGGCGGAAGTGGTTCAGACTTCTCCTGGCTTAATGCAAGCTTATCGAACCGGTCATCATCATGAGGCAACCCGATATTGGATTATGGAGATGGGCGGTATCAGTAAGATCGATGCACTTATTCGCAAAATAAATGACGGAATGATTGATCCCCGTGCCGGAGAGCGTGTGATGGGGCCGATTGTCCCGGTGAGCTATCAAATCGAGTAAAACGCTATGTCAATGACCGATTTTGTTGCCAGACTGAATTATCGAATGGCGAAGATACAGTTCAGTAAGAAAGTGCGGGTCCGTTTCTATGAGCATCTGATTATGATGCTAGAGAATCGTGTCATGCTGATTGATGCATTACGTGAAATGTACAATATTGCCAGCGACGAAGGCCATAAGCCTAATGGTGGTTATGCGTTGGTGTTGAGTAGTTGCTATGAATCTGTGAGCCAGGGCAGCACTTTGTCAGAGAGTTTGCTGCAATGGATTGGTCCTAATGAAGTGGCGGTGATTGCCGCGGGTGAGCGCTCCGGTGATATACGTAGTGCTTTCATGGATGCGATCGCCATGATCGAAGCGGGTAGTAAGATCCGTAGTGCGGTTATTGGTGCATCTATTTATCCTGCGGTGCTCATTGGGATGATATGTGTATTGTTGCACATTGTAGCAGGCAGTTTGGTACCGAAATTGGCTGCGGTTTCTAAGCCAGAAACCTGGGATGGTGCGGCTTATACCCTATATTTGATGGGGACATTTGTTAATGACTATGGGCTCTATTCACTGATATTTCTGGTGATATTGTTCATATTAGTAGCATTATCGTTACCTTTTCTTGGGGGGCGATTGCGAACGGGGCTTGACCGGTTTCCACCGTGGTCACTGTATCGAACGATTCATGGCAGTATGTTCATACTGAATGTGTCGTTGTTGATCCGCTCAGGGATGATGTTGCAATCTGCGTTAGAATTGTTGCTGGAACAGGCGGGTTCACGCTGGTTGTATGTGCGTATCGCGGCCACGCTTGAACACATCTCAATGGGAGCCGGTTTTGGTGAGGCGTTGCGCGATACCGGTTACCGTTTTCCTGATAACGAGGCGATCAGTTATCTGCGGCTGTTGTCGCGGTTACAGGGATTTGATCAATCAATGGCAAAGTTCGCCCGGCACTGGCTGGATGAAACGATCATTAAAGTCCAGATCGTGACGCGTGGGTTTCTGTTCGCTTCGATCCTCATGATCGGTGGTATGTTGATGCTGGTGGTTACCGCGGTGTCTGGCATTGAGAATGCCATTGAGCAGTCGTTATCTCTGCCCTCTGTTTAATGTTGGGATTAACTGATGAAAATCAGTCGGGATATGGAAACTAGAAACGTGTGATACATGTCGTGAGAATGTGTTGAATGAGCTAAGAAAAACTTGCGGGCCGATTATCCTCTGAGCGCTTAATGACAAAGGTGTGGCGGAAATAATAATGAAAATATAAGAATAATAATGATAATAAATTTATCTATAATTCATTATCTGATTCTATTAATGGAATGTTTGTTATTTTTAAGATAATGATACTCCAGGTTAAATGATTAAATATTGCTGAACATTGATGTTTGTAGCTAAGAATGATAATTGATTTTTAATTATTTTCATTAATTATCAATTAATTATCTGGATATTATAAATGACAGAATTAATAGATTTACAAACGCATAATTCCCTTAAGTTTTTATGGCCCGGATAGTATAGGGTTAAGCCATTGTAAATTTGGCAAAAACCTACCAAATAATCCGGGCGTGGATTTTTATTATATTTTTTAGACAAAGATATTCCGGCCGATACGATGGTAAATAATCGATTCTGCCTTATCAAGTCTTTATTTTTCAAAAAGAGGTTCTCACTGGTTTACCAAAACCAAATTCTATTCTTGAGCCGACGCAATATTACCGCAAATGCTTTGCTAATCGTTTATTCAAGTTGTCTGGCGGTAAAGTGAAAGCCTCTTTATTGCGTACTACTAAAAGAGTGTGTAGTACCTAATTTTATTTTTCCCTGGTGTTGCGCAGATTTTGTTATCGGGAATAGCACTCGCTTTATTGGCGGTAAAGTTTGTGCAACCCGAAGTACAGTTCGAAATAGTATTCTCTTGATCATCGAACGATCGGCTGCATTTAACGCGGTACGTAATGAAATCTCAACCGCCTCATTCGCATATGTCCGCATTTGTTGTTCATAATCTGAAATCGCTTTGATTAAATCTTCATGACCGGATGCTACCCGAGTCAGGGTTTGAGTGAGCAAAAGTGCGTCTCGAAGCGCTATGTTTGCTCCCATTCCGACCATTGGCGTCATGTTGTGAATAGCGTCACCAAGTAGCGTGACAGCGCTGGAACGCCAGGGTAAGAGGTGATCCATACTGCGTAACGGAATCACAGAGAGGTTTTCCATATCACTTTGTTTAATCAGGGTATGCAGGTTTGGGTCCCATGAAGCAATGCGGGAGCAGATCAGATCACACAGAGATTTCGCAGGAAAATCAGTAATCGTATTCGGATAGCTGTTCGTTGCTGCTGCATAGGCCCACATGACAAAATCGCCAATTTCTGTCGATGTGGCTTTTACCTGAGTATTGATTGGAGCACGCCATAGAGAGACAAACAATCCACCGGGGCTTTTCGGCACAATATTGTTGGGCGAACCATCCAGCAAATAGGGAGGCAATGAGTCAGCAAGAGCTTGGGTAAGGCGCACACGTCCAACGGTGAGCGTGACGCCAATATCCAGCCTTTTTATCGCGGGGAGGTACTGCTTGCGTACTTTTGAATTGCTTCCATCTGCACCGATAAGAACATCGACATCTTCGTGACTTTTATCTGTGAAAAAAAGCCTGATTTTACCGCTTGGCATGTGTTCATAACGCTCGAACGTTTTGTTCCATTGAACGGTATCTGAGAGTCCCTCATTGAGTACTTCTAGAAGTTCAGATCTGCTAATTGACATCCGATCCTCGGTAATGATTTCCCCATTTTCTTGGTAAATATCTCTCTGAGCTGCGAGAAGAAGATGCAGATGTTCATCATAGAATCTTGTCTGTCCACCAACAGGCTTTGAAATCTTTTTAAAGCTTAGCCAGTTGGTTTCTGGGAGGCATTCCTGCATTGCTTGCTGACCGAATGTATCGACGTAAATTCCATAACCGGGAAGTATGGATGATGTAGCAGAGCCTCGTTCATAGACTTTCACCTTTATTCCGTTTTTGCGCAAGCCATGTGCCAGGCATGCTCCACCAATCCCTGAGCCAATTATTCCAACGTTCATTTCTTTTTTCTCCATAAGTAGTACGATGTGATTCTGAAAGAATCATGGTGACTGTAGCTGGCTAGGACCATTTGATCACAGCCATCGGGTTGTGTTACTGCTATAGTCTTAATAATAGTATACCGTACCGTTCGGTACCAATAAAAATTTAGGTTTTTTTACATGACAAATACACCTAAAGCCCAAACAGATCACAAAAGAACCCGTTCGTACTCTAGAATTTCAGGAGAACGAGTTAACGAGCTGTTAAAAATTGCTGCTCAAGTATTTGCAGAACGGGGTTTTGATGGTGCCAGTATCAGTGAGATGGCGAAACGTGCTAATGCTTCGAAGGGAACCTATTATAGTCGATTTCCTTCTAAAGAAGAGCTGTTAGTCGCTGTTGTTAGGCAGAGAATAGAAGAAGTTGAAGGCGGTCTTGACAAGACCATGAATCCCGAACCCGATATTGGGAAAGCATTAACCATTTTTGCAGAGGAAGTTTTCTCGGTAATTCTTTCAGAAACAATGATTGCGAATTATCGGGTAGTCACTCTGGAGGCCCAACGTTTTCCGCAACTAGGTAAAATCTATTATGAAAAAGGGGTCAAAAAGATAGTAGATTTTCTTGTCGAATATCTGGTACGAAAGATGGAGGAAGGAAAATTGAGCATAGTAGACCCGAAAATCTCCGCGGAGGTGTTTATCGATGGCATCATTGGAACGCCAAGGCTTAAGGCTACTTTGGGCATTGGTTTACCTACTCCAGAGGAGAAATCTCAGCGAATTGCTATCGCTGTTCAGTCATTTCTCGCTGCATATGGTACTTCCTCATGTGATAGCACTTCTTCATCATGATAGTCGCGCTGTAGTAAACCAGTCAGGTTGTAGTAAGCAGATGTAGTAAATCAGAAATTATCGTAGGAATAGCGTTGAATTAAGGGCCTGCCTGTTATCAGGTAGGTCTTTCTGCTGAATTAAGAAAGCGGTTTGCATACCTTGAATGATAGACGAGATGCTTTGGCGTCTTTTTTGCTGTTTTGTGTTTGGTGGGTTGGCGATGGTTTATTATATTTCCTTTGTAGGTAAATAGTTTACAATGTAAATAACTTGTTGTTTTTCTTTGATTAGAGTTTGAGTTTGTCATAATTAAAATTAACTCATGAGAATGTTCTGAAGGTGGGGATGTTGATATGGTAAAAAGAGCGATAAAGCCACTGTGTATTTCGGTTATTTGTAGCACATTGATAATAGCTGGATATGCTTTAGCTAATCATCAGAATAGGCTTATTGAAGGTGATATTCAAAATCTGCCAAAAATGCAGATTGAAAAGATATCTGAGACAACAACACCTGAACGCGTACAAATTCAAACTGCTACAATTTCAGAAACAGAACGCCGTAAAATGCTGCGAAGCTGGTTACCGGCAAAAATTAAGCCGGTTTTCTTTGACCGATTGGTTAGTTTGTACTCCTCTAACCAGATGCAACCTTTGTGGCAAGATAAAATCGCGGTTCAACGCTTTGAACCGTCATTCCGCACCGTATTTCTGATTTAAAAATAATGTGATCTTACACAGGTTTTTTGTATTGATGACATCGGTGGGGTTGACGGTAATCGCCAATTTTGATCTATTACTTTTATTTGCCGGAAAGCGAATATGTCCACACCTATACCTGCCATTAAACGTCTCGATCATCTTGGCCTTATCGCCGCTTTTTGTCATGAAGCCGGTTTACCCCGCATGATTGATGCCATTATCCCAAAATATTCATCGCATACTGTCTCTCACGGCGACGCTTTTCTGGCGATGATCCTTAACGGGCTGGGGTTTCACAGCCGGACATTGCACATGTTTTCCGGCTTTTTTCAACATAAGCCGATTGCGCGTTTAATTGGTGCTGACATTGAAGCTGAACACCTTAATGATGATGTGCTCGGCCGTACACTGGATGCCTTATATGAAGCGGGGGTGTCGGAAGTTTATCAGGTGCTTGCTGAGCAAGTGGTTGATAAATTAGGGTTAAATCCCGATTCCGTTCATTTGGATATCACGAGTTTTCATGTCGATGGTGACTATGACAGCGCATTGGGAGATGACACAAAACGTATTGCACTGGTGCCGGGTTATAGCCGGGATCACCGGCCTGAACTGAACCAGGTTGTCCTTGAACTGATTTGCGAAAATCAGGCAGGTATCCCTGTCTATATGCAGGCTATGAGCGGGAATACGAATGATGCCAAAGCCTTTGCCCAGACGATCAAAACCCATATTCAATGCCTGAAAGCAGCACAAAACAGCCGCTACTTTGTGGCCGATGCCGCCCTTTATACTGAAGCCGCGATCGCTTCGCTTCATCAGCAAAAACAACGATTTATTACGCGTGTTCCCCTGACGATCAAGGAAGCTAAACAGTCTCTCCTGAACGTGACAGCGGAGCAATTCAGCCCCATCAGTGAGGGCTATTCAGGCTGCTGGGTGACGTCATCATATGGCGGCGTTCCTCAGCGTTGGTTACTGGTGAACAGTACGGCGGCAGAAAAACGTGAAAACCAGACTTTCCGGAAAAACACACTCAGGGAAACAGAAAACGAGTCTAAACAGTTCGACAAACTGGGCAAAAAGCCCTTTGCCTGCCGGGAGGATGCCTTACAGGCACTGCATGATTTTGAGTCTCAATGCCAGTTTATCGGCATCGCCTCGCCGGAAATTCAGGCGATTACCGCGTATGCGGGGCGCGGGAAACCCGGCAAGCATCAACCCCCCAAATCGGTTCATTATCAATTAGCCGGTCAGGCTTATACCCGGTTAGACAAGGTGAAGCAGGCCAGATTGCGGGTCGGGAGGTTTATTTTAGCGACCAATGAACGGGATGAAGGACGGCTTGATATGGCGGCGTTACTGGCTAATTATAAGGCACAACAAAAGGTGGAGCGGGGTTTTCGCTTCCTGAAAAGTCCGGAATTCCTGACGTCTGCCATTTTCCTGAAAAAACCGGAGCGGATAGAAGCGCTGTTAATGGTGATGACATGTTGTCTCATGGTTTATGCGGCGCTGGAACATAAAATTCGCCATGAATTGAAACAAAATGTGCCGTTTTTCCCCGATATGAAGAACAAACCGACACAATCCCCCACCGCGCGTTGGGTATTTCTGGCCTTTGAAGGGATCAGCACCTTTGAATTTCAAGAACATAAAATGGTGACAGGAATGCAATCTTACCACCATGAGCTTTTGAGTTTATTAGGTGCACAATATAAAGCGGTTTATTCCTGAATTAGGTGCGGAATGAAGGTTTGAACAACAACTTTCAGAACTGGCATTGGCTGGGTTTCAGCCGCAATTTGGTCAATGGCTGATTGAACTCAATGATGCTCAATTGAGTCAGATGGGACGTGATCTCATCTTATCGGATGCTATGCTAGGTTATTTACAATTTGTCTCAGATGTCGGCCACCAGGGCCAACGCTGGCTCTATCGCACTGTACCATACAAAATTGTATTACCTTCACCAGTCGTTATAGATCAGTGGCAGCAAGCTATTATCGATCATAATGTGGCCGCTTATGTCGCTGCACTGGCACCACAACATCCGCAATATGAAAATATGCGCAAGGAGATGATGAAACAACTGGCTGATAGTAAACCGTGGCCACAGCTTTCTGGTAAAAGTGCGCTAAAACCGGGACAGAATAACGCTGATGTTGCTGTGTTGAAGGAAATACTTATTCGTCTTGGTATGTTGAACGAACTGACAGCTCAATCAGATCATATCTACAATCCTGAACTGGTGACTGCGGTAAAAAATTTTCAGCATTGGCAAGGGTTGGCTCCGGATGGTGTAATCGGTAAACGCACAAGAGATTGGCTAAATACTTCGCCTCAAACCAGAGCAGGATTGATGGCGCTTAATATCCAGCGTTTACGTATTATCCCAGGAGATGTGTCCACAGGAATTATGGTCAATATTCCCGATTATTCATTGCATTATTATCTTAATGATCAGGAAGTGTTGGACTCGAAAGTGATCGTTGGTCGTCCAAGCCGGAAGACACCCATTATGAGTAGTGTGCTGAATAATGTGGTGATTAATCCTCCCTGGAGTGTGCCAACTAGCCTGGCAAGAAAAGATATCGCACCACGAGCAGTTGATGATCCCGGATATTTTCAACGGCGAGGATACGTTATCTTTTCAAATTGGCGTGCTGATGCCAGTGTAATCGACCCTTACACTATTGATTGGAACGTGATTACGCCTGCTAACTTTCCTTATCGAATATGGCAAGCTCCGGGGCCGACTAACTCATTAGGCCGTTATAAATTTAATATGCCAAATTCTGATGCTATCTATTTGCATGATACGCCGAACCATAACTTGTTTAACAAAGACATCCGAGCGATCAGCTCTGGTTGTGTACGGGTTAACAAGGCTTCAGAATTAGCAAGTATGTTATTGGAAGATGTAGGTTGGCATCAGAGTAAAGTGAATAATACCCTGAAACAGGGCAATACCGTTTATGTTAACATCCCACAGCGTATTCCAGTTTATTTGCATTATTTAACTGCTTGGGTAGATGAGCAGGGGGTACCTCAGTACCGTACCGATATTTATGATTACGACAATAGTGTGAGACAAGGTGCCCAGTTTTTGTCAAAGTTGTTACCTTTACAAAACTAAATGCAACTAATTTTTGTTATTAATTGTCATATTGACCAGTGACCAATTGCCTGTTGGCCTATTTTTTCTATAATTTGGGTAGATGTTTCTTCATGGATATTATCGATCATAATCGCCGTAAGTGGCTTAGTGCGGGAGCCGCTGCTTTAGGTTTGAGTTTGTTGCCGGGGCATACTTTTGCCACTCTGGCCACTCCACGCCCACGAATTTTACGTTTTGACAACTTACATACGGGTGAAACGATTAAAGCCGAATTTTTTGACGGCTATCGTTACAACAAAGAAGAGCTGGCCCGCTTGGATCATCTGTTTCGAGATTACCGTCAAAATAGCGTTAAGACTATCGATCCTAAATTATTTGATCAGATTTATTTGCTGCAAATGATGATAGAGATTAATAAGCCTGTACAACTTATTTCTGGTTACCGTTCACTGGTAACCAACAATCAGTTGCGCAAGCAAAGTAAAGGAGTGGCTAAACAGAGTTACCATACTCGCGGGCGGGCGATGGATTTTCATATTGAAGGTATTGAGCTTAGTCGTATCTGCAAGGCTGCTCTGAAAATGAAAGCGGGAGGGGTAGGATACTATCCACACAGTAATTTCGTTCATATTGATACAGGTCCCGTCAGGACGTGGTAATCTGGTGAGTAACTATTTTGTTTTGACTATGGAGTAAATGAAATAATGAAATACCAAATTATTCCTGTTACTGCTTTTATGCAGAATTGTACCCTTATTTGGAATGAAGATAGTAAGGAAGCGGCAATTGTTGATCCGGGCGGTGAAGCAGAAAAATTGATCGCCGAGATAGAACGTCGTGGTCTGAAATTGACCCAGATTTTATTGACTCATGGTCATTTTGACCATGTTGGTGCAACAGCGGAGGTCGCTAAACATTTTAATGCGCCGGTCTACGGGCCACAGCAGGAAGATGCTTTCTGGATCGAAGGCTTGCAAGCTCAAAGTCGGATGTTTGGCATTGAAGAATGTCCATCATTTGAACCTGATCGCTGGTTAAATGAAGGTGATGAGCTGCGGGTGGGGGGCGTTGACTTATCTGTATTGCACTGTCCGGGACATACGCCAGGGCATGTTGTGTTTGTGAATCATGTAGATAAGCTGATTTACATGGGAGATGTGCTATTTAAAGGAGGAGTTGGGCGTAGTGACTTTCCACGCGGTAATCACCGGCAGTTAATTAACTCAATTAAAGATAAACTTCTGCCACTTG
Organism: Photorhabdus laumondii subsp. laumondii; assembly: GCF_003343245.1. NCBI lineage: Bacteria > Pseudomonadati > Pseudomonadota > Gammaproteobacteria > Enterobacterales > Morganellaceae > Photorhabdus > Photorhabdus laumondii. The sequence goes on from NZ_CP024901.1 coordinate 2,086,173, forward strand.
GTGATGATTATGAATTTATTCCGGGGCACGGACCAATGTCGACGCTAGGTCATGAGCGGCAGACTAATCCATTTTTACAGGATGAAGTACCAAGTTGGTGATGTGGTGTAGCGTTTATATTCAATATACCCGTCATCTTTCAAGTTGCCTCTTTGTTGGCTGCACTCACTCACCCCGGTCACATAGTTATCTATGCTCCCGGGGATTCGTTCCCTTGCCGTCGCGATGCATCTTGAAATCCATAGGGTATAAGTGTCAATTTGAGGGCTGGCTGATAGTTGTTTGATGGCAACTATAACTGGTTGGAGACTTCAGTCAGATTTTGATCCAGATCACGAAAATAAACGGACATAATGGCTCCGTTTGCTCCGGTACGTTTAACTGGCCCTTCAAGGATTTCAACTTCATTCCGATGTACTCAATAAGATTAATATCACAATTGTGTCGGACATCGAATCTTCTGAATGATAAAAGCCGCTGAATTTCAGCGACTTTTCATCGTGAGGTAAATGTTAATTTAGAGTACTGCAACAATGGCTTCACATAGTGGAGCCATGTTTTCTAACGTCAAGCCAGCGACGTTAATACGACCGGAACTGACAGCGTATATACCAAACTCATCACGCAGACGTTCTACTTGTTCTTTTGTCAGGCCACTGAATGAGAACATACCATTTTGGCTAATAATAAAGCTGAAATCCTGTTTTGCCCCTTTTTCCTGCAAGGTATTGACAAACAGTTGACGCATACGCTGGATACGTTCGCGCATGGTGGTCAGTTCCTGTTCCCAAGCTGCTTTCAGGTCTTCATTTGACAAAATGGTAGTGACAATAGATGCACCATGAGCGGGTGGGTTGGAATAGTTAGCACGGATAATCGCTTTAGCTTGGCTGAACGCTTTTTCTGCTGTATCACTGTCACTAGCAACAATAGTACAGGCACCGACACGTTCATTGTACAGGCCAAAGTTTTTGGAGTAAGAGCTGGCAACAATCAGTTCATTATGATTTTTCGCAAAAATACGTAGGCCCTCTGCATCTTCGTTTAGGCCCTTGGCAAATCCTTGGTAAGCGAAATCAAAAATAGGCAACCAGCCTTTCTCCGCAGACATTTCTGCCAGTTTAGCCCATTGTGCCGGGGTTGGATCGATGCCTGTCGGATTGTGGCAGCAGCCGTGGAACAGAACAACATCACCAGCCTGAGCTTCGGACAGGCTTGCCAGCATGTCTTCGAAATTCAGCGCGTGTTTTTCAGCGTCATAGTATTTATATTCACAGACTTCCAGACCAGCGGCGGAAAAAACGTTTTTATGGTTTGGCCAGGTTGGGTTGCTGATCCAAACTCGTTTAGCATTAGTCTGTTTGGCAATGAAATCCGCAGCAATACGTAAAGCACCGGTACCGCCTGGGCTTTGTGCTGTGCGGGCGCGTTTATCTGTGACAACTGGGTGATCTTTGCCAAACAGTAATTCTTGAGTTACGCGGCCAAATTCGGCTAAGCCGCTAATCGGCAGATAATTCTTTGTTGTTTCGTTTTCCAGTAAATATTGTTCAGCTTTTTTAACACTGGTCAGAACCGGGGTTTTTCCTGTTTCGTCTTTATAGACACCGATACCAAGGTTGATTTTATTTGTACGAGGATCAGAACGGAAACTATCGGCTAAGCCAAGAATAGGGTCGGCAGGCGCTGCGGTGATTTTCTCAAACATGTTTGTAATTCCAAAGCTCAGAGTTAAGCCCAAAAGGGCAGTCAGGTTAACGCTGCTAAAACAGTTTGCCAACTATTTGTCGTAAAAAGAAGATAATCTTGTGAGGCAGTTTGCGGAGTGAGAAAAAGAAAGAAAATATAAGACTAAAAAAGCAGCACATAAGCGCTGCTTTCTCTTAATGATGTTTAACTTGTTCAGCTAAATCTATTTACCAACGGTAATTAGAATTGGTAAATCATACCTACGCCAACAACGTTGTCAGTGCTGGTACCCGTTGCTTTGGTGAATTCATTGCTATCCAGCAGGTTGATTTTGTAATCAACATAGGTAGTCAAGTTTTTGTTGAAGTAGTAGTAACTACCAACAGAAATATATTTTACGAGATCGCGGCTGCTGGATTCTTTCCCATCGTCACCGAGCAGATTTTTACCTTTGGACTGAACGTATGCCAGAGATGGACGTAAACCGAAGTCGAACTGATATTGGGCGGTCAATTCGATGTTCTGGGTTTTGTTAGCGATATTTTCCCAGTTTACACCGTCAACATTTCCACCGAAACGAGTCATATTACGGGTTTCACCGTACATGGCAGCCAGGTAGATGTTGTTGGCATCGTATTTGGCGCCAATGTTCCATGATTCAGCGCGATCACCCAAGGCAGTAGAGCCAGTAGGTTTGTCTTTTTTCCCTTTTTCCTCAACAACGCTAAAAGCAGTTTTTTGCGCAGAAGTACGGGCAGAGTTAGAGTATGCACCACCGACGCTAATACCATAACCTACGTCATAAGTTGCAGAGAAACCGTAACCATCACCGTTGTCTTTACGGTTGATACGGCTATTAGCCGTGTTTTCACTATTTTCACCCTGATATTGCAGGGCAAAATTCAGGCCATCAACTAAACCGAAGAAATCGGTATTGCGGTAAGTCAACAGACCAGTAGAACGGCCGGTCATGAAGTTGTCAGTCTGCGCCATTGAGTCGCCACCAAATACTGGCAACACATCGGTCCAAGCGTTGACATCATAAACCACACCGTAGTTACGGCCGTAGTTCAGTGAACCGTAGTTAGAAAGTTTCAAACCAGCGAAAGCTAAACGCGTTTTGGTTTCTTCGTCAGTACCTTCTGCACGGTTACCTTTGATATTGTATTCCCAACGGCCAAAACCGGTCAGTTGGTCATTAACTTGAGTTTCACCTTTGAAACCCAGACGGGCGAAGGAGTTATCGCCATCTTCGCCACTTTTGTTGTTAGCGAATTTGTGCTGGACTTCAACTTTACCGTATAGGTCCAGTTTGTTGCCGTCTTTATTATAAACTTCAGCTGCATTTGCTGCCCCAGCAGCTAACAGAGCTGGGATTACTACTGCAAGAACATTGCGTTTCATCATTATTATTACCCTCATTGGTGTTATTCGGACACCTGCCACTGCCAAAAATAATTCTTTAAAAATCTACGGAACTATTTGTGAGAGTTTAGTGTCGTCTGTTTCGCTGTCAAGTGTTTCATTGGTTGTTATTTTTATCCACTCACAAAATGCTATAAAAAAGAAAATTTAGTAAAAATGTGAAATAAAGTGTTTCAAAATGTAAATGAGAGATTGTTTTTTAATCTCTGGTTGGTCCAGTTGATCAAAAAAGTGAAAAATGACTCGCGGTTAGTGGCGGAAGAAAATTACCTGTTGATCTTAATAAAAAGAGTAAAATGTGGTGTTTATTTCATCAATCATATTTCTTATACGTAACTTACTAATATGCTTGTCGATATGTTGCATATCATTTTTTAACAGATACCTGATAATGATTCTTCTTGGAAGAAGTAGTGCTCACTTTAAGTGAGCACCATACACATGTTAATTGGATTTTCTATTAATCTACCTAATTCATTTCAGATTGTTAGAATTGATATACCAAACCTATACCCACAGCGTTATTCGTATTGACATCAAGATATTTGGTGAAGGGGGTGTCATGGACTAAGTTGATTTTGTAATCAACATAGGCAGACAAATTTTTGTTAAAGTTATAATAAGAGCCAATAGAGATATATTTTACCCAGTCTTGATGAGTGAAAAAAGTTGTTCCCCTGGATTGAACATATGCCAGAGATGGGCGCAGACCAGAATCCAACTGATATTGGGCAGTTAATTCGATATTACGAGTTTTTGCAGAGACAATATCTTGGTAGCCGAAAGAGGTCATATTGTGAGTTTCGCCATACATGGCAGCCAGATATAGGTTGTTTGCATCATATTTGGCACCAACGTTCCATGCCTCAGCCCTTTCACCACGAGCGACAGAGGTAACGAGCCTTTCATGTGTAATAGGGCGGTCAGCATTGGAGTAGGCTCCTCCTACGCTGATACCATTGCCTATATCGTAGGTAACAGAGAGGCCGAAGCCGTCACCATTACTACCACCATTGGGCTTACTACGACTACCGTATTTACTGTGTGAATTGCGGCTGTTTTTGCTGTCTTCGTCGTTCTTACCTTGGTATTGCAGGGCGAAGTTCAGACCATCAACCAGACCAAAGAAATCCGTATTACGATAAGTCAGGACACCGGTAGCACGATTAGTCATGTAGGTGTCAGCCTGCGACATGGAATCAGCGCCGAATACTGGCAGTACATCAGTCCAGGCATTGACGTCATAGAGAACACCGTAATTACGACCGTAGTCTAGAGAACCATATTTAGCCAATTTTAGACCCGCGAAACCTAGACGGGTTTGATTACCTTCGGAATCATTTGCCTCAACTTGGTTGGCCTGAATATTGTATTCCCAACGACCATAACCGGTCAGTTGGTTATTGATTTGGGTTTCACCTCTGAAACCCAGACGGACGTAGCTTGCATCACCATCTTCACTATAGATAGGGTATATATCTGATTTTTGGGTAATTTTAGCGAATTGATGCCGTACATCAACTTTGCCATAAAAATCCAGTTTATTACCGTTTTTGTTATAAATTTCAGCGGCATTTGCTACACCAGCAGTCAACAGCACTGGGATGACCGCGGAAAAGATACTACCCTTCATTATTGTTACCTTCATTTAATTACTATCGTTAATGACCATCATTGGTGTTATTCGGATACTGTTACTGACATAAATAATTCCTTTAAGAAACTCGTTGAAATTATTTATGAAAATATCGTGTTGTCCGAGTTGGGGCACAGTTTTTCATTAGCCGTGGATTTTATCTATCATTTAATTGATACAAAGTGACGATTTTTGTAATAAAGTGAAAATAATATATTGCAAAATGTAAATGAAATAGGATTTTTGATCGTGTCTTGAATTGGAAGAATAAAAAAAGCCAGCTTTTGCTGGCTTTATACATAATGATTTTTTAATGTTTGTTTTACGCAATCATTAGAAGTTTGCGCTTCTTGGTGTGCGCGGGAAGGGGATGACATCACGTACATTTGGCACGCCAGTCACGTAAGCAACCAGACGTTCAAAGCCCAGTCCGAACCCAGAGTGAGGAACGGTGCCATAACGACGCAGATCACGGTACCACCAGTAATCTTCTTTATTAAGCCCCATCTCTTCCAGACGCTTATCCAGCATATCCAGACGCTCTTCACGCTGTGAGCCGCCGATAATTTCGCCAATGCCTGGTGCAAGTACATCCAGTGCCGCGACAGTTTTACCGTCGTCGTTCATTCGCATATAGAAGGCTTTAATATCTTTTGGATAGTTTTTCACGACAACCGGAGCTTGGAAATGTTTCTCTGCCAGATAACGTTCATGTTCCGAAGAAAGGTCAACTCCCCAGAAGACTGGATTTTCAAATTTCTGGCCGCAGTTTTGCAGAATTTCAATGGCACTGGTGTAATCAATCTGAGCAAAGTCAGAATTAATAAATTTTTCCAGGCGGGTGATAACATCTTTATCCACGCGTTCAGCGAAGAATTGCAGATCATCAGCACGTTCTGCCAATGCGGCTTTGAAAACATATTTCAACATATTTTCAGCTAATGTGGCGGCATCATTGAGGTTAGCGAAGGCGATTTCTGGTTCAAGCATCCAGAATTCTGCCAGATGGCGGCTGGTATTAGAGTTTTCAGCACGAAAAGTCGGGCCGAATGTGTAAACTTTGCTTAATGCACAAGCGTATGCTTCACCGTTCAATTGTCCAGATACGGTCAGGAAAGCTTCGCGGCCGAAAAAATCTTGGTTGAAATCCACTTCACCTTTGTCAGTTAAAGGCAGATTTTGTAGATCCAGCGTAGAGACGCGGAACATTTCGCCAGCACCTTCTGTATCAGCCGCCGTGATCAACGGGGTGGAAACCCAGAAGTAACCATTTTCATGGAAGAAACGGTGTAGTGCTTGAGCAAGGGTATGGCGCATACGAGCAACGGCACCAATCAGGTTGGTACGTGGACGCAGGTGAGCAACTTCGCGCAGGTATTCAATGCTGTGGCGTTTAGCGGCCATGGGATAGGTGTCAGGATCTTCAACCAGACCGATCACGACGATTTTCGTCGCTTGCAGTTCAAAGTTCTGCCCTTGACCAAGGGAAGCAACGACTGTCCCTGTCACTTCGACAGAACAACCGGTAGTTAAATGCAGAACTTCATCCTGATAATTGGGCAAATTATTATTAACGACGGCCTGTAATGGATTAAAGCAGGAACCGTCATAGACGGCGAGGAAAGAGATGCCAGCTTTAGAATCTCTCCTTGTACGTATCCAGCCGCGAACGGTGACTTCACTATCAACCGCAACCCGGCCTTGCAGTACGTCGACTACAGGCGCTACGCTCATAGATTTCTCTCTTCTTTATCAGTTCAAGTTTATGAAAATGAATATCCCCACAAGGGGCAACTTATTCTATGTTACTTGCCCTGTTTCAGGAAACAAGGGGAAATCATCAATTTAAACGGTGAAATAGAGGGGAAAGCGCACTTTTCAGATGTGCTGCTGCTTTATCTGCCAGCAGCACAGTGGTATTTTTTAATGAAACTTGAGTTAACAAGCTTGTTTAACCTGGGGTATATCAAAAGCGGCGCGTAGCCTGTTAACAAACTCGTTATCTTCACAAATGGTTTTGCCAGGGCTGTCTGAAAGCTTTGCGACCGGTTTGCCATTACACTCGACAAGTTTGATGACGATGTTCAGTGGCTTAACCCCTGGGATATTGCAGGTGAGCTGTGTACCGATACCGAAAATCAGGTTTATTCTGTTGTGGAAATGACGATAGAGCGCTAGTGCTTTTTGAAAGTCCAAGCTGTCAGAGAACACTAAGGTCTTTGTCATTGGGTCGATACCCAGTTTTTGATAGTGGGCGATCGCTTTTTCACCCCATTGAACGGGATCACCCGAATCATGGCGTAAGCCTTGATAATTTTTGGCAAACTGGGCATCAAAGTCCCGCAGAAACGCGTCCATTGTAATGCAGTCAGTCAAGGCAATACCTAATTGGTTAGGATATTCTTTCAGCCAACTCTGTAATGCTTCTCGTTGACTGCTAGCCAGATCCGGGCTGATTTGCTGATGAGCTTGAAACCACTCATGCGCTTGTGTTCCAACAGGAGGGAGCCCAAGCTGTTGTGCAAGTTGGTAATTACTAGTGCCAATCAGATAAGGGAAATGCTGTTGCAGCTCACTGACGACAGCGTGTTGAACACGGTGTGAGAAACGACGGCGTGTACCGAAATCCATCAGTTTAAAACTGGAGAGATCGATTCCTTCATTTTCAGCATGTTGATAGAACAGTTTGATCAACTTGCGTAGCTGGTTGACGGCATTTTCCACCGTATTATCTGGTGAGTGATGACGATGAATTAATTCACTGATTAACGCCAGTAATGGGACTTCCCACATAATCACTTCATACCATAATCCTGAAATATGGATAGCTAATTGGCCGCCATTTGTAACAGAAATATTGACTTGCTGTGGGTTAAAACGAAAGGTTTTTAACCAGTCCAGATAATCAGCCTTGAAAAAAGGCAGGCTGGAAAGGTAATTAAATTCAGCATCGGTTAATGCCAGATCAGCCATCATATTAACTTGATGACGTAATTCTGTGGCATATTCACCTAGCAGTTCGTCGCCGCGGCAGCGAAACTCTGCAACAACAGGCATGTGGCTGTAGCGGTGGTACACTGCTTGTTGCATATGAAGTTTATAAGCGTCAGTATCAAGCAGTGATTTAATAATTGGGGTAGCGTCTAGTGTCATAGCGCGTTATGCATCCTCACGGAGCGTATTCGTATTAGCTAAATCGATAAAGTTGGAAGAGTATACCGGGATTATTTTGTTATTGAAGTCACATAATGTCATATAGTTCACCAAAATATCGAAGCTAAACAGGGCCTTTGGTTAAATGTTATCATGTTATTTGATCATTAAGTGATAACCAGCACCAAAGAGTAAACAAATTTCTTACATAACATCATACTCGTTCTTAATGAATGTTAAACGCCAGAAGGTGCGTTATTCACTCTTGAAATTCAACCTCTTTCTATGGCAGCGTAAGGTCTAATATTGAATTAATTCCATCAGGCATGAAACAAAAGGTTTCTTATGACACAACAGCGACAAGCTAAGTACCGCCGGGATTATCGCGCTCCCGACTATACGATTTCTGATATTGAACTCGATGTTAATCTTGATGCCGATAACACGGAAATCACCGCAATCAGCCAGATAAAACGTCTGAGTCACGAAATAACGCCATTAGTGTTGGATGGTGAAGATTTGACACTGAAAAGTCTTCATGTGAATGGTCAACCGTGGGTGCATTACCATGAACAGGAGAGGGCGCTGATCATTGAGCAGTTGCCGGTTCAGTTCACTTTGAAAATTGTCAATGAGATCCATCCATCGAAAAATACGGCGCTGGAAGGCTTGTATGTTTCTGGTGATGCGCTTTGTACCCAGTGTGAAGCAGAAGGGTTTCGCCATATTACTTACTATCTTGATCGGCCTGATATATTGGCTCGTTTTACCACGCGTATCACAGCCGATAGAGCCAAGTATCCGTATCTGCTTTCAAACGGTAACCGGGTTGAACAGGGAGAAACCGATGATGGACGTCATTGGGTGAAATGGCAAGATCCATTCCCAAAACCATGTTATTTGTTTGCTCTGGTCGCGGGTGATTTTGATGTGTTGCGCGATACTTTTACGACGCGTAGTGGCCGTGAAGTTGCATTGGAGCTGTTTGTTGATCGTGGCAATCTCGATCGGGCTGATTGGGCAATGACCTCCCTGAAAAATGCTATGAAGTGGGATGAAAGCCGTTTTGGTCTTGAGTATGACCTTGATATTTATATGATTGTTGCGGTGGATTTCTTTAATATGGGCGCTATGGAGAATAAAGGGCTGAATGTCTTTAACTCCAAATATGTGCTGGCAAAATCTGAAACTGCGACTGATAAAGATTACCTTAATATAGAAGCTGTGATCGGCCACGAATATTTCCATAACTGGACCGGGAATCGCATTACTTGTCGCGATTGGTTCCAACTGAGTTTAAAAGAGGGATTGACGGTATTCCGTGATCAAGAATTTAGCTCTGATCTTGGCTTTCGTTCTGTTAATCGTATTAATAATGTGCGTGTTATGCGTTCGGCACAGTTTGCGGAAGATGCCAGCCCAATGGCCCATCCAATTCGTCCGGATAAAGTGATTGAGATGAATAACTTCTATACCCTGACTGTGTATGAGAAGGGCGCGGAAGTTATCCGTATGATTCATACCCTGCTAGGTGAAGAGCAATTCCAGGCAGGGATGCAGCTTTATATCCATCGCCATGATGGTAGTGCCGCAACATGTGATGATTTTGTTCAGGCAATGGAAGATGCATCAAATGTGGATTTGTCACTTTTCCGTCGTTGGTATAGCCAGTCTGGTACACCAGTATTAACAGTCCGCGATGAATATGATGCAGAAAAGCAGCAATATAAGTTGCATGTCAGTCAGATGACACCATCTACCGCCGATCAAAAAGAGAAGCAGCCTCTGCATATTCCCCTGGATATTGAGCTTTATGACAGTAAAGGTCATGTGGTTCCGTTACGTTATGATGGTCAACCGGTTCACAATGTATTGAATGTGACTAATGCAGAACAGACGTTTGTATTTGATGATGTGCCATCACTGCCGGTTCCCTCTTTATTACGGGAATTCTCAGCACCAGTGAAACTGGATTACACATTCAGTGATCAGCAATTGGCATTCTTGATGAAACATGCCCGCAATGCGTTTTCACGTTGGGATGCGGCTCAGTCATTGATGGCAAACTATATCAAACTGAATATTATCCGTTACCAGCAGAAGCAGCCGATCGAACTGCCAATGCATGTGGTGGATGCTTTCCGCGCGGTGTTATTGGATAAAGAGATTGATCCAGCTCTGGCTGCTCATATTTTGGCTTTACCATCAGAGAGTGAGATAGCAGAACTGTTTACGATTATTGATCCTAAAGCGATTCATGAAGTTTTGGATACAATCACCCGTACTTTGGCTCAGGAAATGGCTGATGAATTCGCGGTGGTTTATAACGCTATCAATATCGGTGCATATCGCGTCGCTCATCAGGATATTGCTCAGCGCTCTCTGCGTAATATCTGTCTATATTATCTGGCCTTTGGTCATCAAGAGCAGGCTGATAAAGTGGTATCAAATCAATATCATCAATCTGACAATATGACTGATGCGTTGGCGGCATTATCTGGCGCGGTGCTGGCAGAGTTACCTTGCTGTGATCAACTCATGGCGGAATTTGATGGTAGATGGCATCAGGATGGCCTGGTGATGGATAAATGGTTTAGCTTGCAGGCAAGTAGCCCGGCGGTAGATGTTTTGGCTAATGTACGCCATCTTCTGAATCATCGTTCATTTAGTATGAGCAACCCAAACCGGGTGCGTGCTCTGATTGGGGCATTTGTTAACAATCCGGTTGCATTTCATGTTGAAGATGGCAGTGGTTATCAATTCTTGGTGGAGATTTTGACTGATCTTAACAGCCGTAATCCACAGGTTGCTTCTCGTTTGATTGAACCGCTGATTCGCCTGAAACGTTATGATGAAAAACGTCAAAACATGATGCGTAGTGCGTTGGAACAGTTGAAAGCATTGGAAAATCTGTCTGGTGATCTATTTGAAAAAATTACCAAGGCATTAGAAAGCTGATAGCTATTTTTTATCAGGTTATCGGGCTAACGGTGATTTAGCCCGATATTTTTTCCAATTTATGCCCTATGGATTTCAAGATGCATCACGGCGGCAAGGGAGTGAATCCCCGGGAGCATAGCAAACTATGTGACCGGGGTGAGCGAGTGCAGCCAACAAAGAGGCAACTTGAAAGATGACGGATATAAGTGTTGTCACCAAAGCAGATCTAACAGTTGCTACTGAGAGCATTAAAACCGATATTGGTACTATAAAAACAGATTTAGATTGGATTAAGAAACTGACATTAGCAGTTGGTATTGCTGTTGTTATTGCGGCATTGAAATACATTTTTATTGGTTGATGCTTGTAGTATGAAAATTGCTCAAGATATTAAAGAGCATCCATTGGTTTGCTCCCCTTTGTAGTTGTTCGAGAGAAGCTAAGTATCTTGGGCAAAAATGTCAACGATTGTAGTTACCAGTGTATTCTTGTTTCACGCGCAACATTTGGAAAAAATTTGCTTCTGGTGAGTATATTTCTGTAGATTCAGCCCATGTTATTCGGTTACCCTATCTGCCGAAATATTGGGGGGTTGAAAATGGGCGTTCTTTAGCTCAGAAACTTCCAAATGGTATCTGAATGTGTCATGTGTAGCTTTATCTTTGTAATTTAATGTTTATAAATTAATTAATGGGTTTAGAATTATGTGCTACCCACTAGCCAGGAAAGCGTTGTTCCAGCTTGATCCAGAACACGCCCACGAATTAACCTTCCGCCAGCTCAAACGTATTACCGGTACTCCTTTCGAGTTTTTTATCCGCCAGTCAATTGCGACAAAGCCTGTGACTTGTATGGGCCTGTCATTTAAAAATCCCCTTGGTCTGGCTGCCGGCCTTGATAAAGATGGCGATTGTATTGATGCATTTGGTGCAATGGGGTTTGGTTTTATTGAAATTGGCACCGTAACCCCACGTGCTCAGGCAGGAAATGATAAACCAAGATTATTCCGTATCGTCGAAGCAGAAGGGTTAATTAACCGTATGGGCTTCAATAATCTTGGTGTTGATAACCTGGTAGAGAATGTCAAAAAGGCAAAATATGGTGGAGTGATTGGGATCAATATTGGCAAAAATAAAGATACCCCAGTAGAGCATGGAAAAGATGATTATTTAATCTGCATGGATAAAATTTATCCTCACGCTGGTTATATCACGATTAATATTTCTTCGCCCAACACGCCGGGCTTAAGAACATTGCAATACGGCGAAGCGTTGGATGATCTATTATCGGCGATTAAAAATAAACAGGGTGAACTTCAGCAAAAATACCAAAAATATGTCCCTGTTGCGGTAAAAATCGCCCCGGATCTTTCTGAAGAAGAGTTGATTCAAATTGCAGATAGTTTAATTCGTCATAATATCGATGGTGCTATTGCCACTAATACAACGTTAGATAAGCGCTTAGTTGAAGGGCTTAACTATTGCCAACAAGCTGGTGGGTTAAGTGGCCGACCGGTTCAGTTACGTAGTACAGAAGTTATTCGTCAGCTCTCCCAAGAATTAAGAGATAAAATTCCTATTATCGGTGTTGGTGGAATAGATTCACTCACCGCAGCCAGAGAAAAAATAGCAGCGGGGGCTTCTTTAATACAGATTTTCTCTGGATTTATCTATCATGGTCCAAAATTAATCAAAGATATCGTCAATCATATCTAAATCTTGCTGTTAATTTATCATTGGGGGTTTATTTTTGCCCCCAACTCGTCTATATTCACTCTGATCACCTAATTTTTATCTGTATCTTCGCATATCTTTTAATTATGGCAGGGCTTATTTCACTGAATAGCTGGCAAGTTATTTACAATCTGTTTGGCGATGTAAATTTTCCTGGCATATACCCTATGGATTTCAAGGTGCATCGCGACGGCAAGGGAGCGAATCCCCGGGAGCATAGGTAACTATGTGACCGGGGTGAGTGAGTGCAGCCAACAAAGAGGCAACTTGAAAGATAACGGGTATAAAAGGATAATTCATGAATATTAAACCCGATGACCAATGGCGCTGGTATTTTGATGTTAACCATGACCGTGTAATGCTCGATCTGTCTAATGGTATGGTTTTTCGTTCCTGTTTTCCTGCTAAGATGTTGATACCCTATGCAATGGGAGAAACTTCATTTTCTGTAGAAGATGCGACGCTTTATTATTGTTTTGAAGAACAGACACGCCGAATTAATATTTCAGATGAATCCAGAGCTGAATTAGTTCTTAATGCGTTAGTGGCTTTCCGCTTTATTAAGCCACAGATGCCAAGAAGCTGGTATTTTTCTCGTTTTGCCATGATAGAGAAGCCGGTACAAGGAGAACTGATTCAGGTACGGCTCCAGGATTGCGGGACAGATGCTATATTCTTGGTCGTAGAGGCCGGGGATAGTGCGAGCCTTTGTCTGCTAGCTCAACCACAATTAACATTATCCGATCGAGTAATGAACTTTTGTGATCCCATTAAGATTATGAATGATCGATTGATGCCATTTGTGGAATCTATTTATATGCCAATTTATGGCACTGCGATTTGATTTGGGTTTAAGATCCCATTGTTCTGTGATTTCAAGAGTAAAGAGACTTTTTGAAAATAGAGCGACAAGTCAGAAGATAATCACCGTTTTTAATTAAGAAAATTGTTCTTTATCATTTGAGGAAATTTTATCGCATTTACATCTTCCCATCTGATTATGAGTAAGTCACTCTTTTCCTGTTTCCTGTTTCCTGTTTCCTGTTTCCTGTTTCCTGTTTCCTGTTTCCTGTTTCCTGTTGGCTATTATCACAGAGACTTGCCTATTATATGTGATAGCTATAGCTTGTTCATTTGGAGTTGGTGTGAAAAATAGATAAGAAATATTTTAATAATTTCCTCCCCTTTGGATAACATTAGCTCCGAGATGGGGAGGGGGGATATTGAAGTTAATTAGCACGATTTTCGAAGATTAATTGTTCTGCGTGATGGGATATTGCTGCTAATGCGTCATGACTGGAGTAATCGTCTTGAACGATTTGTGCGCGTTGTTTAAATAAGTTTGTACGTAGCATATTTTCCACTGTTTGCTTAAGCTGAGATTCCGTCGGTTGTGCTGTATCCAGATTAATACCGCATCCAGCCCATACGACGCGAAACGCTGTTTCCTGTTTGCCTTCTCCTGTATCGGCAATGAGCACCGGTGTACCGTGGTTAAGGGCATAATTAATGGTTCCGTAACCCCCGTTGGATATTAGCAATGAAGCTTTTGGTAGCCAGTGCTCAAATGAGATAAATTCTTCGATACGTGCGTTGTCAGGTATGTTCTCTGGCTGTATTTCTATTGAACTACCACCGGTGGTTGCTAATACACGCACAGGTAATTTAGCCAATGCACGTAATGTGGGGAAAATTAACTGGTTTAGATCAGTATTAGACATGGTGCCCTGAGTGACTATAACCAATGGGCGTGGATCATCTTCTTCCCATAATTGAGGTGATTCTGTTATCGGAGCAGGGTTAGGGAGAGGGCCAATAAAATGGACAGTATCAGGCAATTCCTCTCGTGGGTATTCAAATGCCAGGGTTGAAAGTTGCAAAAAACGATCAGAACCCAAAATAACTTCATCGTTGAAAAATCTGGTTAACGTAGTGCACCCTGACTGAGCTAATGCGTCATTGAAGCTATCCTGTACTTCGGTTATGAGTTGTCGGGTTTCCTCGTCTACGAGTTGTTCATGTGTCAATTCTGATGGTAATAGTGCGGGTGGGATACGTGGCCCCCAGAAAATGGAATCTTTCGAAGAGTAAGCCAGAGGTGTTATGCCAATGATGATCACAGGAAGGCGATGAGCTTTTTCTTTTTGCAGCAGTGGCAATATGCCATAAAAGCAATTCTCGGCTATCAGTAATTCTGCTTGTTGTTCATGGATGATTTGTTGTAGTTGGCGGTCGAGGAATGGGATTGGGCTACAGAAAAAATCTTTAAACGCGAGTGCCATTTGCAGATTTCCTGGCGGCAGATGCGCTCGGTCGGGAAAACGTTGTTTTAAATGGCGGTAATCAAAGTCTATCTGCTCATCAAAAGGGATAAATTGTGCGTTTAAAGCTTCTACTTGTTGGCGAAATAATGCGCCAGTGAAGACAGTTACCTGATGTCCTTGTGTTATCAGTGATTGAGTTACCTTTAACATCGGATAGACATGCCCGGGTGTTGCAACCGCTGCAATGACAATTCGTGCCATAATTTGCTCCTTTGTACTGTTTTGATTTAATTACGCTAGTTAGCTCCTGACTCAGAGTGTGATTATTTTATGACTACGGTTATAAATTCATTACAAAAATAATAATTAACCCGAATTCTGCTTAATCCGTCATTGAAAAATCGTCTTCTGAGTAGAAAACTTTCAGTGATGGCTTCTTCAATTTAAGGCAGTAAGCAATCAATCCACCTAAAACGCACAACAGAAAGCCTTTTATACTTCGGTGGCGGGAATGCTCTATTTGAGAAAGAGTTTTTAATTGCCCATTAATCGTTTCAATGATAAAACGCTTTTTTAACATTATCTTATCCCACTCAGCTTGCATACTCGCTTTCATGTTACGCCGTTTTTTCGTGATGAAAGTGACATCGGTTTTAGCTAAATCGTCCGCCAATTCCTGGCTGAGGTAACCTTTGTCACCGTAAAGAGAACCCGTTAATTCTTTTGATAATTCACGAACAGGTTCCCGATCATCCACATTACCCGGAGTCACTTTAAGCGCGAGAATTTCACCCTGATGATTGACAACCAGGTGTAATTTGAAACCGTAAAACCAGCCCATTGAATTTTTTCCGCGCTTTGCTATCCCCGCAAAGACCTTATGTCGAGGGATGCGAATGTTATGGCAGACACTCAAACGGGTGGAATCAATAAAAGCAATGCCTGTGGGTTTCCCTTTTAATTGAGTCAGATAGCTGCATAATGGCACCAAAACGGAAGGAGCCACACTGACAAAACGAGGATAGCTAAGCAAGGTTGGAAAATCCTTATGGTGATATTTCCAAATATGTTCTAGATAAAAATGTTTAAAATCACGGTAATGCGACATATGAAAAAGGATCAAAATGGTCATGATTTCACTGGGATACATATGACCTTGTCGGCGGCGTAAACGATGCCCGCTATCGAGACAAAATTGTTCCCATTGAGGGATGAAAAAACGGCAAAAATCATCGACATCACAGAAAATTTCAACTAAGTTGTCCATAGCCTGTTCCCCCCTCGGAGCTGTTTTTGGTGCACACCAAAACTTTGCTCCTGGAACAGGCTTCTCGTCAATTTCTTATCCAGAATTCGGGTTAATTAATTATGACAATAATAACTTTGATTTATTTTTTCATAATGTGATGAAATATGCTGGTTTCCTCTCCCTGTCGGTCTGTGTTAGCACCAAAACGGAGAGGAAAGAAGAAGGTATCTAGGGTTTAGTGAATGTGGCTTTGTGCAAGAATTAATTGTTCTACGTGACGGGATATTGCTGCTAATGCATCATGTCTTGCGTAATCTTTTTGGACAATTTGCGCACGTTGTTTAAACAAGTCTGTACTCAGCATATTTTCCACTGTTTGCTTAAGTTGAGATTCAGTGGGATGTGCTGTATCCAGATTAGTACCGCATCCAGCCCATACAACACGAAACGCTGCTTCCTGCTTGCCTTCTCCTGCATCGGCAATAAGTAATGGTGTTCCGTGGCTGAGAGCGTAATTGATGGTTCCGTAGCCCCCGTTGGATATCAGCAATGAAGCTTTCGGCAGCCAGTGCTCAAATGAAATAAATTCTTCGACACGCGCGTTTTCAGGTAGATCTTTACTCAGTGTTTCTACCGATCTGCCACCGGTGGTTGCCAATATACGTACCGGTAATGTAGCCAGTGCACGCAATGTGGGGAAAATCAACTGATTTAAATCGGCATTGGAAATAGTACCCTGAGTAACTATAACCAATGGACGTGGATCATCTTCTTCCCATAATTGAGGTGATGTTGTTGTCGGTACAGGGTTGGGAAGTGGTCCAATAAAATGGACTGTATCAGGCAATCCTTCTCGTGGATATTCAAATGCCAGAGTTGAGAGTTGCAAAAAGCGATCAGCACCAAAGATGACTTCATCGTTGAAAAGTCTGGTTAATGCGGAGCCTCCTGACTGGACTAATGAATTATTGAAGCTATCCTGCACTTCGGCTATGAGTTGTTGGTCGGCTTTATCGACGAGCTGTTCATGTGTTAATTCAGGTGGTAATACCGCAGGTGGGATACGTGGTCCCCAGAAAATGGAATCTTTCGAAGAGTAAGCCAGAGGTGTTATGCCAATGACTATGACTGGAAGACGATGGGTTTTTTCTTCTTGCAACAGAGGTAATATGCCATAAAAGCAATTTTCGGCTATCAGTAATTCCGCTTGTTGTTCACGAATAATTTGTCGCAGTTGATGGTCGAGAAATGGGATTGGGGCGGAGAAGAAATTCTTGAATGCGAGTGCCATTTGTACATTTCCCGGAGGAAGTTGAGCACGGTCGGGAAAATGCTGTTCTAAATGGCGGTAGTCAAAATCTACCTGTTCATCAAAAGGGACAAATTGTGCATTTAAAGCTTCTACCTGTTGGCGAAATAATGCACCGGTGAATACGGTTACCTGATGTCCTTGTGCTATCAGTGATTGAGCGATCTTTAACATTGGATAGACATGTCCAGGGGTTGCGAGCGCTGCAATGATGATACGTGCCATGACTTATTCCTTTCTGTGTTTTGGTTGAGTTGCTTTAGCTCCTAATTAGAGTGTAATCATTTTATGACAGTAGACATAAATTCATTATCGTAATAGTTAATTCATTATTGCAATAATCAATATGATTGATTTTTTGGTGAAGTTATGAAAAGGGTCCATTAATTTCCTCCCCTTAGGCCATGTTAGTGCCAACATGGGGAGGATGATAACGGAATCAGGATTTAGATAACGCCTCTTTGTTGAAAAATTAATTGTTCTACATGGTTAGATATTTCTGCTAACGCGTCATATTATTAAGAATAAGGTTATTCTTTGGAATACAACAGCAGGCCAGAATGTGGCCATTTTCTTTAATTGCTGTGGCTTTTAAAGGAAAAACATCTCCTTTAATTAAAGCAATTTTACAACATCCACATATGCCTGCCCGACATGAATAAGGGACTCTTATTCCTTGTTGTTCCAGTTGCTCTAAAATAGTTTGTTGATTGTTACCTGTAAAAGTTTGCCTGTTATATTCGATAATGACAGATTGCTCATTTGTTTTTGGTACATCAATATTCTCAGCTTTTTCACTGCTGCCATATTGACGTGGGTCTTTTTTAGCTAATACGGTGACATTATCTCCGATTCGAATAATACCACTGGAGCGAGCAATTAAATTCTGACCAAAATCGATATCACCATTCTCTGCTGTCCGGAATGATTGCAATGTTGTTAATGGTTCTCCGTTTGGATTTTTAATGCCTTTATCAATGCTGACCGTGGTCAGAATACAGCGGCTGCATGGTTTGGGTAAGTCAAAAATAACATCCCCAATCTGAATTGATTGCCAGCTATCTTCCGCAAATGCTTCTGCGCCGGTAATGACAATATTTGGGCGAAATTGTTCTAATTTAATACTGGCTGGGCAACGTTGTTGTAATAAATGAAATGAGACTTCATTAATAAGCAGAAATGGATAACCATCCGCAAATGATAATGGAATTTCGGGGTGTTTTTTTACTCTGCGGGTTAATTCATGGCTTAACCAGCGTAATTGCACCGGAATGTCAAAGAAACTACTTAGCCATTGGTTAACAGTTTCTGGTGCAATGAGAGCCGTAAAATGGTTGCCCCATACTTCCGTTGGTTGCTGTTCAGGCAGGAAATCACGATAAAGTACCGTGGCGTTTTCTCCGTTGGGCGCACGCAGATAAATACCATTATTTAACATAGCTGGAGTAAATAACAGCATCTGAGGGTATTTACGGGCAGTAATAAAAGTTCCATCTGTCGTTGTGACCATAAAATTGCGATCAAATATGAGGCCACTTTCACTGACTAATGCATGGGAAAGTTGCAAACCACGCATAGATTTTACTGGGTGGGTATACAGGCGAGACAGCGTGATCATCCATTAATCTCCACAAAACATTTTTCTGACATGCGCAACTTTATGACATGTCATCCGGATTGGCTATAATGCGTAACAATTTTCTTTTTGGTGATATGTCATATGAACTCTCTGTTTGCCAGCACGGCGCGTGGATTAGAAGAATTGTTGAAGAACGAACTGGAAATGCTGGGTGCGCAATCATGCAAGATTGTGCAAGGTGGAGTTCATTTTCAAGGTGATGGCAGAGTGATGTATAAAAGTCTGATGTGGAGTAGGCTGGCATCACGTATTTTGCTACCGCTAAATGAATTTAATGTTTATAGCGATTTAGATCTCTATCTTGGGGTTCAGTCTATTGATTGGAGCCAGGTTTTTTCTGTACATAGCACTTTCTCTGTGCATTTCAGTGGTACAAATGAAGAGATACGTAACACGCAATATGGGGCGCTAAAAGTTAAAGACGCCATTGTCGATAGTTTTACTCGTAAGTTGGATCAACGCCCGAATGTGGCAAAGCAGCAGCCGGATGTTCGTATTAATGTTTTCCTAAATAAAGAGAAAGCCAGTGTTGCATTGGATTTGAGTGGTGATGGTTTGCATATCCGAGGTTATCGCGATCTTGCTGGTCAGGCTCCGCTGAAAGAAAATCTGGCTGCGGCGATTGTCCAACGTTCAGGTTGGCAGATAGGGACTCCAATGGTTGATCCCATGTGTGGTTCCGGCACATTGTTAATTGAAGCTGCAATGATGGCGGCTGATCGTGCTCCGGGTTTACATCGTGATCATTGGGGCTTTACTGCTTGGTTAAAACATGATGAAGCAATTTGGCGTGAGGTAATCACAGAAGCGCAGATCCGCTTTCGTAAAGGTCTTCAGGAGACAACTTGCCGTTTTGTTGGTTCTGATATTGATCGCAGAGTGCTGGATATGGCTCGGTCAAATGCTCGTCGAGCTGGGGTTGCGCAGTTGATCACTTTTCAGCAAGGTGATGCCAGTCGTCTGGAAAATCCATTACCAGAAGGCCCTGCTGGGACAGTATTAAGTAATCCACCTTATGGTGAGCGTTTGGAAAGTGAGCCGGCATTGATTGCACTGCACAGTTTGTTTGGGCGGATAATGAAAAGCCGTTTCCCTAGCTGGCGTCTGTCGCTATTCAGTGCGTCACCTGAATTGCTGAGTTGTCTGCAATTACGGGCTGAACGTGAGTTTAAAGCTAAAAATGGTCCACTGGATTGCGTACAGAAAAATTATCTGTTGTCGGATAAACCGCATTCATCAGAGGTGAATGTGGCGGAAGATTATGCCAACCGTCTGCGCAAAAATGAAAAGAAATTAGCTCACTGGGCAAAACAGCAAGGGATTGATTGTTATCGTCTGTATGATGCTGATTTGCCAGAATACAATGTGGCTGTTGACCGCTATGCGGATAAAGTAGTGATTCAGGAATATGCTCCGCCGAAAAGTGTTGATGCTAATAAAGCGCGTCAGCGTTTATTCGATGTTATCAGTGCAACGATGCAAGTTCTTGGACTCTCATCAAATCAATTAGTACTTAAAACTCGTCAGCGTCAGAAAGGCAAAAGCCAGTATGAAAGAATGGCAGAAAAACAGGAATTCTTTCTGGTAAATGAGTATGACGCAAAATTCTGGGTCAATTTAACTGACTATTTGGACACTGGCTTGTTCCTTGATCACCGTATTGCCCGAAAAATGCTAGGTGAAATGAGTGAAGGGAAAGATTTTCTGAATCTGTTTGCCTATACCGGAGCAGCAACGGTACATGCTGGATTAGGCGGTGCGCGTTCAACAACGACGGTTGATATGTCTCGCACTTATCTTGAATGGGCTGAACGGAACTTACAGGCTAATGAATTAACTGGGCGTCAGCATCGGCTGATTCAGGCAGATTGTCTCGCTTGGTTGGCACGGGCCAATGAACAGTTTGATTTGATTTTTATTGATCCGCCAACTTTTTCCAATTCTAAACGAATGGAAGATACATTTGATGTACAACGCGACCATATCATGTTGATGAGACAGCTTAAGCGCTTGTTGCGTCGTGGCGGAACGCTGATGTTCTCTAATAACAAACGTGGTTTTAAAATGGATTTTGCTGAGCTGGAAAAAGTTGGCTTGGTGGCAGAGGAAATCACCAGTAAAACCCAGTCGCAGGATTTTGCCCGCAATCGTCAGATTCACAACTGCTGGCTATTACGTCATGCTGGTGAGGAAAAATAATTACTATGTCATTGATCAATTTATCTGGTGCGTGGTTGTCGTTCAGTGATGCACCATTACTTGATAATGCAGAATTGCATATAGAAGAAAATGAAAGGGTTTGTCTGGTTGGCCGTAACGGTGCTGGAAAATCTACTTTGTTACGGGTATTAGCAAAAGAGCAGCCGTTGGATGATGGTCAGGTTATTTACCAACAGGATCTGGTTGTCGCTCGCTTACAACAGGATCCTCCGCGTAATGTAGAAGGGACGGTTTTTGATTTTGTTGCCGAAGGTGTTCAGGAGCAGGCCGAATATATTAAATCTTTTCATCTGGTCTCCCGCTTGGTGGAGCAGGAGCCAAATGAGAAAAACCTTAACCGCCTGGCAGAATTGCAGGAGGTACTGGATATCCGTGGATTATGGTCACTGGATAGTCGCATTAATGACGTATTGAAACAGCTCTCTTTACCTGCGGAAGCGAAGCTCTCTTCTCTTTCAGGTGGTTGGTTGCGTAAAGCAGCCTTGGGAAGGGCGCTGGTGAGTTCGCCAAAAATCTTGCTTCTTGATGAACCAACTAACCACTTGGATATTGATACGATTGAATGGCTGGAGAATTTCCTGAAAGATTTTCAGGGTAGCCTTGTTTTCATTTCTCATGACCGTTCATTTATTCACAATATGGCAACCCGTATTGTCGATTTGGATCGTGGTAAGTTAGTATCGTGGCCGGGTAATTACGATAAGTTTCTTGAAAGCAAAGAAGACGCGTTGCGTGTGGAAGAGATGCAAAATGCTGAATTTGATCGTAAGTTGGCTCAGGAAGAAGTGTGGATCCGTCAGGGGATTAAAGCGCGTCGTACTCGTAATGAAGGGCGTGTTAGGGCATTGAAGGCATTACGTATTGAGCGTTTACAACGCCGTGAAGTAATGGGAACCGCTAAAATGCAGATGGGAGAAGCGAGTCGTTCCGGAAAAATTGTCTTTGAGTTGGAAAATGTTAACTATCAAATTGGTGAAAGGAAACTGGTCAATAATTTCAGTGCGCAAATTCAGCGTGGGGATAAGATTGCACTGGTAGGGCCAAATGGTTGTGGCAAAACCACTTTACTGAAACTGATGTTAGGTGAGCTGCAATCTGATAGTGGCCGTGTTCATTGTGGTACTAAACTAGAAATTGCTTATTTTGATCAGCATCGGATAGCACTTGATCCGGAAAGAACCGTAGTGGATAACCTGGCTGAAGGTAAACAGGAAGTGATGGTGAATGGTCGCCCTCGTCATGTTCTGGGTTATTTGCAGGATTTTCTGTTTCATCCAAAGCGGGCAATGACACCGGTTAAAGCGCTTTCTGGTGGTGAAAGGAACCGGTTGTTGCTGGCGCGTCTGTTCCTGAAACCCAGTAATCTGTTGGTACTTGATGAGCCAACCAACGATCTGGATGTGGAAACATTAGAGTTGCTGGAGGAGCTGGTAGAGAATTATACAGGTACTGTATTGCTGGTGAGTCATGATCGTCAATTTGTTGATAACTCCGTGACAGAATGTTGGATTTTTGAAGGTAATGGTGCGATCAATAATTATGTTGGTGGTTATTACGATGCTCAGCAACAGCGCGAACAGGTTGTATCGTTGCGCCAGAAAAATGCGAAAAAACTTCAAACGGAAGTTAAAGTAGAAAAGATTCAGGAACCGCCAAAAAACTCTCGTAACAAAATGAGTTACCATTTATTACGAGAGTTAGAGCAATTACCATCATTGCTGGAGAAACTGGAAGAAGAGCTTGATCAGTTACAATCTCAAGTGAGTGCTCCTGAATTTTTTAATCAGCCTCATGTAATAACCCAAAAAATATTGACTGAACTGTCTCAAAAAGAGCAAGTATTAGAAGCGGCTTTTGATCGCTGGCAGGAATTGGAAACATTGAAAAACAGTTAATAGTTAACATAATTAGCAGAATCATACTGCGAAATTCTTCTGAGT
The DNA here is from genome assembly GCF_003343245.1 of Photorhabdus laumondii subsp. laumondii. Lineage (NCBI taxonomy): Bacteria > Pseudomonadati > Pseudomonadota > Gammaproteobacteria > Enterobacterales > Morganellaceae > Photorhabdus > Photorhabdus laumondii. Next base: position 2,109,370 of record NZ_CP024901.1, read on the forward strand.
ATGATTCTGTGGATATTCCCGATTTCCTTAACAGGAGAAAGATCTTGTGTTCCGCTAACCATCATCATGAAATGGTATTGTGCCCTCAATGTGATTTGCTGGTGACATTGCCAGAATGGGTTCAGGGAACGAAGGCAATTTGTCCTCGTTGTAAGACGACATTAGTCACATGGTGGAAAGAACCAAAACATCAGCCAACAGGTTATGCAGTCAGTGCATTATTTATGCTGTTAATGGCTTGCCTGTTTCCGTTTATCAGCATGAGTGTGGCGGGAATTAGCAGTGAAATTACCTTATCTCAAATCCCTCAGGTGATGTTTAATGAAAATTACGTCAGTGTGGGAACATTCTTTTTGCTCTGTGTTCAACTGGTGCCTGCGTTTTGTATGGTAGCGATTATTCTCTTGTGCCAGAGTGTTGTTATTTCTCAGAAGATAAAAGTCTGGTTGGCCAGAATGTTATTTCAGATGAAAAGCTGGTGTATGGTTGAAATCTTTCTGGCAGGGGTGTTAGTCAGCTTTGTTAAGTTAATGGCTTATGGTGATATTGGGTTAGGTTTAAGTTTTTTGCCATATTGTCTGTTCTGCCTTCTCCAGGTGAGAGCATTTCAATGTTTGGATCGCCACTGGTTATGGAATCAGATAACACTCGCACCTAAGGTGAATATACCGTTACAGGCAGGAAGATCGGGGTTAGTGCAGGGTGTTCGATTATGCCAGTGTTGTACGGCTATTTTACCGGCAGACCAATTGGTATGTTCACGTTGTTATACGCGTGGGCATGCCCGTCGTCGCAACAGTCTGCAATGGACAATGGCACTGATAGTGACAGCTTTAATGCTTTATATTCCTGCTAATATCATGCCAATGATGGTGACAGAATCGTTAGGTAACCAGAGTGATTCCACTATTATGGCTGGAGTGATATTACTGTGGAGTGTCGGTTCATACCCGGTCGCTTTAGTCATTTTTATCGCTAGTATTATGGTGCCATCCCTGAAAATGCTGGCAATTGGCTGGTTGTGTTGGGATACCAAAGGTCACGGTAAACGGGATTCTTCCCGCATGCATTTTATTTATGAAGTTGTCGAATTTGTTGGCCGTTGGTCAATGATTGATGTATTTGTTATCGCAATATTGTCATCACTGGTACGTATGGGGAAATTGATGAGTGTCTACCCTGCTATGGGGGCAGTTATTTTTGCTTTAGTTGTGATCCTGACTATGTTTGCGGCAATGACATTTGATCCGCGTTTAATTTGGGATAGAGCCAACGTTAAACATTCGTTATAAGGCAATGAAGGGGTGTCAAGGTGACGGATAAAGTTGAAGACCAGAGTCAGGCTAAAATCGATAAAATTAAAAGTTGGTCGCCAGTTTGGATTGTACCAATTGTGACAGTGCTTATTGGTGCTTGGATATTGTTTTACCATTTCAACCACCAAGGGCCGGAAGTGATGTTGATTACCTCCAACGCGGAGGGTATTGAAGCTGGAAAAACTAAAATTAAAAGCCGTAGTGTGGATGTCGGCGTAGTTGAGAGGGTCATGCTGAGTGATAATCTTAGTCAAGTTATTATTAAAGCTCGGCTGAATGATGGCATGGAAAACCTATTGCGTAGTGACAGCGCTTTCTGGGTAGTGAAACCGCAGATTGGCCGTGATGGAGTATCTGGTCTTGGTACCCTTCTGTCTGGGGCTTTTATTGAGCTTCAACCGGGAACAAATGGTGATGAAGAAGATAAATTTAATTTGTTGGACTCACCACCATTGGCTTCACCTGATGCAAAAGGTATCCGCGTCATCCTAATCAGTGATAAAGCGGGCCAGCTCAATCCGGGTGATCCGGTGTTGTTTCGTGGTTATCGGGTTGGTTCTGTTGAAACCAGCGAGTTTGAACCGAAATCTCATCTGATGAGATATCAGCTATTTATTAATGCACCTTATGATGGTTTGTTGACAAGCAATGTCCGCTTTTGGAAAGAGAGTGGTATTACCTTTGATATGTCTTCTCAGGGGGTACGTGTTGAAATGGCTTCGTTATCAACGCTGTTTGGTGGTGGTGTCAGTTTTGATGTGCCTAAGGGTTGGGAATTGGGAGAGCCAATTAAAGAAAAAGCTATTTATAAACTTTTTGACAACCAAAGAAGCATTCAGGATTCTTTATATACCGAACATAAAGATTATCTGTTGCTTTTCTCTGATTCCGTTCGAGGGCTACAGCCGGGTGCGCCAGTAGAGTTCCGTGGTATCCGTATGGGGACTGTGGCAAAAGTACCATTCTATTCAGAGGGAATGAGACAGCGGTTAGATAACGATTTTCGTATTCCAGTACTTATCTCGATTGAACCGGAGCGCTTTGAGAAGGAGTTGGGAGAAGGGTTTGATGTTGAGAAAGAGCTGAATAGCATAACTAAACGCGGTCTGCGGGCGTCCCTCAAGTCAGGTAATTTGCTGACAGGGGCACTGTTTATTGATTTGGATTTCTATCCAAATGAAAAAGGGTGGGCCGGTCCGTATGAAATTGCAGGTTATCCGCTATTACCGACAATCAGTGGTGGCCTTGCTCAAATTCAACATAAGGTTATTGCAGCGTTAGACAAAATTAATAATATGCCGGTTGAGCCAATGTTTAATCAGGCTATTCGCACTTTGGAAGAGAGCCAGAAAGCGATCAGAAAAGCACAACAGACCCTTGATGAATTGAATAAGGTGCTGGCGAATCCTGAAACCAAAGATCTGCCAAAAGATATACAGAAAACATTGCAGGAGTTTAGCCGCAGTATGCAAGGTTTTCAGCCTGGCTCACCGGCTTATAATAAGATGTTGGATAATATGCAGCGATTAGATCAAGTATTGAGTGAACTGCGACCTGTTCTGAGGACGTTGAATAATAAGAGCAATGCGTTAGTTTTTGAGTCTAAGCCAATTGAAGATCCAGAACCGAAAAAGGCTAAAAAATGATGAGAAGATTGGCATTAATTTTAGTGATTTTTATTTCTGCTTGTAGCCGTCAGCCAGAAAAAACTTACTATCAATTGCCGGTAGTGGCAATAGCATCACAAAAGAGTGCTATTGTGCAGCATGATCGCCAATTATGGGTACAACGGGTTATGTTGTCCGATTATCTGTCCTCCTCCGGTGTGGTGTATCAAAGTAGTGATGTTAGTTATGTCAGTGCGGCGAATCACTTGTGGGCAAGTCCACTTGAACAACAATTACAGCAAGTGCTGGTAGCTGAGTTGACTATGGCATTGCCTCAGCGTTTAGTTTCTGCTCAACCATTGGTTAATAAGCCCGATACTCTAGACGTGACAGTCACCAGTTTTCATGGTCGTTATGATGGTAAGGTGATTTTGCAAGGTTACTGGACATTAACTCATCAAGGGAGTGTCGTTAAACAGCCCTTTAATCTAGAGCTAAAACAGGAAGAAGATGGTTACGATGATTTAGTCCGCACATTGGCAAAAGGATGGAGTCAGTTGGTGCAAGCTATTGCCAGTCAATTAATTTCCCAATCATAACCCTCTGTCATTCTCCGAGTGTAAAACTTTTGCGCTCGGAGAAAATTGGTATTATCAGTAGGATAAAAATTTTTCTTTATTATTAATACGTTATCGTTTTTTTTGTACTGATATAACAAATATTACATTAATATGAATTTCTTGACTTGATTTTCAAAATTTATAGGGGTATTTCTAAATTGTGGTTGGATAAATGATGACCACTGTTTTCTTTCTACTGATCTAGCTTATGAGGTAAATAAAAGCATGAAGAGACAGAAACGAGATCGTTTAGCACGAGCATTATCGAGAGGGTACCATGCAGGTATTTTGGGGCGTCCAAGGGAGCATTGTCCCTATTATTCATTAGATGCCCGTTCTCATTGGTTAGGAGGATGGCGTCAGGCTATGGAAGACAGGGCGATGATGGCTTAGTCTGCCAAACTGATGGTATAGGTTAGGTGAGAAAAACCTCCATTCCTTATCAACGTGGTATATATCCCAAATTTAATCTGACAGTGACTGATTGTTTATACAGATATCTGTCAGATTGAATCCTGTAAGTTTTCTCTGTCCAGATTTTCTTTCAGTTGTGACTAAAGTAAAAATGCTCGTACCGTGTAAAATAAGTTTTTCCCGGCGTCAATGGCTTACCAGCTATTTATTAAATTATTAAATTATTAAATTATTAAAGCATCGTGTAATGAAAGCTTTAAATAAGATTCCAAAATAGTGCCGCATTTTATACCACCAATAATTTCATAACAATGTGTTGAAGAAGGTTATGTGTAGCAGAATTATGAAACGTTATTTAATGCATTGTATGTAATAAATCGATAAGTATTATCAATGTCAGGATTACAATTTTTTCATGTTGTTGTGCTGTTATTTGCGAATTAGGTAATATGTGAATGAGTGGCCGCTAGGTGACATATCCTATTTAACCTATTCAACATGATGACTGAAATTGCGGCCATTAAATAATCCATTTGCTAAATACGAGAGATGATGGTAATTCAATAATTGCAGTAAGATGGGTTTGATAAACATTTATGATGTAATTCAACCCAAAAGAGACGGCTATATTCTTCAATCCCATCGACTGATATGGTTATAGTTTCATGACTTGTATAGGCTGTTTGAAGCAATGATAATAGCGTCGATCCGCCATTAATCGTACATACCCACCTAAATCCCTGGACACGGGTAGGCGTCGCTATTTTTCCATAGCAATCTCCATTTGTGTTAGGCGCTTTTAGCATTTCGACGGTACCGTCAATTCTATCGAGTTTTGCAATGGCAGTTGGTGTAAGAGTCAATGCGATGATTATGAGCAGTATTTTTCTGATGTTCATATAATATTACCTCGGTGTGTTTGTTAATATTAATCATCAATCTTAATCATTATTAATGCTTTTACCTGTTATCAGTATGCTTTGGTGAGCTTGTTTGATATATCAGGTCAATTTGATCATAGCACAATTTGCCAATTGTATACTGATTGGTCAGCGACAATTGGGTGTTTGTAATGCAGATATTCAGGTGCGGATTTGTGTTATTTCTAGTCGAGATAGGCCAAAGTTAGGACTTGATTTGATTTTTTTCTGTATGAATATTGAATCCTATACTCTGAGATATAACCGGAATTACCTTTGAGGGAGCAAAAATAGCACCAGGTATTTTTTTAAGATATTGATTACTTGGTAGTATGCTTTTAGTGAAAAAAGGTGAAAAGCAATTAGCCAGTCACCTTCCTTTTCGATATGTTACTGATTATTGATTAGAAAGCGCTGGTATCTTTAAACAAGCCTACTTTCAAATCCGTTGCCGTATAGATGATTTTACCATCTACTAACACTTCACCATCAGCCAGTCCCATAATCAATTTACGGTTAATGACACGTTTAAAGTTGATACGGTAAGTGACTTTTTTAGCCGTTGGTAATACTTGGCCGGTGAACTTAACTTCGCCAACGCCAAGGGCACGGCCTTTGCCTTCACCGCCTAACCAGCCAAGGAAGAACCCAACCAATTGCCACATGGCATCAAGACCGAGGCAGCCGGGCATTACCGGGTCATCAATAAAATGGCAGTCGAAAAACCATAAATCAGGGGTAATATCCAGCTCGGCTTCTATGTAACCTTTATCGTGGGTACCACCGTTTTCTGTCATTTCAATGATGCGATCCATCATTAGCATATTACCAGATGGTAATGGCGGCCCATTTTCTCCGAACAGCTCACTGCGTCCAGACGCGATAAGATCTTCTTTTGTGTAGGATTTAAGTTTATCAACCATATTATCAGATAGCCTTATATTTAGTGTAGGGTAAATAATAGAGTACACTTGTACGCTGAACAACTCCGATCAGACATTCTAAATTAACCCAACCAGCGAAGAAACCACGGGAATTTAGGTCGTTCCTGATTATTCGCCTGTGTTATACGGTCTTGTATCATAGCTAACAAGTGTGTTTCTTGTTGATCATAATAAGGGATACCTGTCAATAAAGGCAGTGCTTCAGAAACATGTTTTACTGACCATAAATGAAATTTTTGCGCTTTTACCGCATCTACAATGGGTTGATTAAGGCATAAATGATGGATATTCGCTGCTGGTAGGATGACACCTTGTTGACCCGTTAGCCCTCTGCGGTGGCATACTTCAAAGAAACCTTCGATTTTTTCGTTAATACCACCGATGGGTTGAACATAACCAAATTGATCTACTGCACCTGTGACGGCTAGTTGTTGATCAATGGGTTGCAGGGAAAGAGCACTTATCAATGCGCATAATTCGGCAAGAGAAGCGCTGTCGCCGTCAACTTCACCATAGGACTGTTCAAATACAATAGATGCAGAGAAAGGTTGTGGTTGATCCAATTTTAGCTCGGAAATTAAAAATGCTTGCATAATCATCATGCCTTTCGCATGGATATTGCCACCTAACTCAACTTTGCGTTCAACATCAACAAATTCTCCATCTCCCATATGGGCCACGCAAGTGATACGGGATGGCTCTCCTACTGGATCAGGATGGCCGGGATACTCTAGCACAGATAACCCATTAATTTGGCCAATGACCATGCCTTGGGTATGGATAAGAATCTGGCCTTTATGAATTTCTTCTAAACCACGTTCAGGCAGATAATTGTGACGCCAGCGGCGATTTTCCTCTGCTTGTTTAATTGATTGAGCTGTAATCTGATTTTCTTGCTGATAGAGTGCCGCAGTAGTCAGTTGCCGTTGTAGCCAGAGCATATCCAAAGGCAGGTGGTGTTGATCTTCTACATGGCGGGTTGCTTGTTGGACAAGCTCAGGCCAAGCATTATGATGCAATGGAGGTAATTGCCATTGTTGAATGAGCCCATTGATATAATTGCACCACAGGCTTAAATCCTGCTCATTATGAAATGGCATATCTAGCTCAAATTCGCCATATAGAGCGCTTTTTGCTAATTCAGGTTCTGTAGCCTGAAACTCTTCAAGGCTTAGACGATCTCCAACCAGGATCAGACGTAGCTTTAATGGCATAGAAGGGATAGGTAATGGTAACGGTTTGTTGCTATCCGGAGACAACCATTCAAAGCGTTGCTGAATAATCATCTGTTTCAGGCGAACCCACATTAAGGGCTGAGACAGTAGGGTACGTAACGGTAGAATAAGTACACCGCCATTTACCTGATGAATCAGACCGGGTTGTAAGTGAATTTCTCCGTTGTGAGAATGGAAGCGGCCAAATAATTGCTCTGCTTCTATCCATTCACGATAGGCGACGCGTAACTCAGGTGTGAAATGGCCTGCTGTTGAGGGTTGCCAGCTAATTTTCTGTTGCTGTATGTGATAATTGCCACCAATTTGGGGAAGCTCTTTCGTGAGTAATGGACGGATAGACTCAGCTAATGCTGACAAATAAATATCACATTCTTCGGCTTTCAATAGCATAAAAGGCTGGCGGGAATCCATCCGGCAAAAAAGCTGTAAACCACTATGTAGCCGTGATTGAACGGCTTCCATGCTGGCAGACGCCTGTTGGGAAGCAGAATGAAAAAGCGCATCATAAGGAACGCAATTCGGCAGTAATGCCTGCCAGTCTAGTTTGTTAGTGGTCAAAGTGATCGCTGTATGTTGTAAAGTAGGAAAGCGTCGATTATACAAGATTAAGATATAAACCAACATGCTTGAATGTTTGCTATTGCAGACACTTTATGTAAAAAATAATTTTTTCAAAAAACGGATATTAATCAGTTTGGCTATAAGCAATTTACTAAAATAGTTGTTATGCTTATTTTTAGTTACGCTGTCACTGAGAAAGTAAGATGAAATATCAACAACTGGAAAATTTGGAATGTGGCTGGAAGTGGACTTATCTGATGAAAAAACATCAAGAAGGCGAGCTAATTACTAAATATATTGAAAACAGTGCAGCTCATGCAGCCGTTGATAAACTCATTGAACTTGAGAGTGAACCGGTAAGGGTACTGAAATGGATTGAGCAGCATATGAATCCTGATTTATCCAACCGGATGAAACAAACTATCCGCGCTCGGCGTAAACGGCATTTTAATGCGGAACATCAGCATACTCGCAAGAAATCCATCGACTTAGATTTTCCTGTGTGGCATCGCTTATCTGCACTTTCTCAGCGACGGGGTAATACACTGTCTGAAACTATTATCCAGTTAATTGAAGATGCTGAGCGGAAAGAAAAGTATGCCAATCAGATGTCCAGCTTGAAACACGACTTGGAAGCTATTCTGGGTAAGAAAGAGTAATTTCAGTTGTGATAGGTTGTTATAGGCTGGTATCGCCACAAGCTTCTTAATAAGTTTGATATAAAATTTCACTATCGGTAAAAGAAAACCCCAGTCTGACGATGGGGCTTTCTGAGCTTTTAATGATTAATGATAACCAAGAAAGGCTATTATTGAGCAGATTGAGATTGTGCTTGAGTAACAACCTCTTTAGTACCTTGAATTTCGATCTCTACGCGACGATCTGGTGCCAGGCAGTTGATTAGGTTAGGTTTGTGAACCTTATCACAGGTAGAACCAGTGACTGGGTTTGCTTTACCGTGACCTTCCGCGCTGATGCTGCCGGAAGGGATACCTTTAGATACCAGATAGTCAACTACACTTTGAGCGCGTTTCTGAGACAGTTTCTGATTGTAAACATCTTTACCGATACGGTCGGTGTAGCCTAAAACCAGTACTTTGCCCTGATTTGGGTCGATATTTGCTAACTCAGTATAGAGTTGATCCAGATTGTGCTTACCTTCGGCTTTCAGCTCAGAACTTGCAAATTCGAACAGCACATCAGAACGCAGGGTAAAACGTTTATTTTCAACAACGGGTGCTGGAGCTGGTGTTGGAGCAACAACCGGAGCTGGAGCAACAATTGGGGCTGCTGCTTCATCTTGGCCGAAGCGGTAAGAAACACCTACGCTCAACAGACCGTTATCAGGACGTGCACCTACTGAACCTGCATCCCCGATATTGTTAACCCACTGGTAATCCAGACGAGTAGCCCAGTCTTTAGTTATCGCATACTCAACACCGATAGCTGCCAGTGGAGAAACACCGGTATCATGATTTTTCAGATGAGTATTGGTTGCGCTATAAGTTGCTTTGGAATCTGCCCGCCAAACCATACCACCCAGGCGAGTATAGATATCCAAGTCATCCATAATTGGATAGCTCAGTTTGGTTGCCATTTGGAAACCGTGGGCTTTGAAGGCACCATTATTGACGCTGCCTTTGTAAGGCATACGGCCTAACCAGTCGTAACCTATTTCAAAACCTAGGTACGGATTGGCTTGATAACCTAAGAAAGCACCCGCACCCAATTGGTTTTTGTGAGTAGGGCCATTACCGATTGCACTGGTATAACCGTTACCGTAGAAATTCACGTCATGGTATTGGGACCAACCCAACTTACCACCGGTATACCAAGTGTTGTCTTTTGGAGCTGCTTGCGTTGCAGTTGTGAAAGCGGCCACTGCCACTGCTACCGCGATAGCTATCTTTTTCATTTTAACGCCTCGTTATTATCATCACCCAATAGGCAATTGGCTTTGGGAGCCTTTTTACTTACTGCCTACCCCATTAGGCTATTTCATTTGCCATTCTTTGTAATAAAAGCGAACACTGAGTTGTGTTCAAATTCTTCGGTACCGTTATTGTGTGTACGCTTTGAATTTTACGCATTTCCGTGTTCACTGTTTACCCATAAGAATGGCCCGCACTAATTTATACCCGTCATCTTTCAAGTTGCCTCTTTGTTGGCTGCACTCGCTCACCCCAGTCACATAGTTATCTATGCTCCCGGGGATTCACTCCCTTGCCGTCGCGATGCATCTTGAAATCTATAGGGTATCGTATCTTTTAATATCTACTAAGATAGGCTGTTGAGCCATATTGATTAAAGAACTCAGTTAGGAATACTGCACTTCCATAAAACCGATGGACTAAACAATACAAAGGTAGTAAGTGCAGTAACCTTTAATGGTGTAAAGTCTACAACGAAGTTAAAAAGTTACAAGTGCCCCTTGATTAATAGAGTAAAAAATTTAAAAGATAATGTATGATTTCAAAAAAACTTTACTATTCTTTACAACTGATCTTACCTTAATTAATTGATTTTAATTGTGATCAGTGGTTCTTGGTCTGAATTGGCTATTTTGTGTTATGAATATTGCGATAATGCTTGGTTTTAGTCAATGGTAGTGAATGGAGTGGATTTTTAGTAAATCCGATCGCGATTCAGCACGGCTAGTTTCTTTACTTACATCTTGTGGGCGCATAATAAAGCCTAGTGCATTACCTTTTTGTGCCGCAGCCTGTAATCTCACGGTATCTTTTCCCGATAACGTTGGTAACCAGCCAAGCACCACGCTGTAATTACCACTCGCCAATGCTCTTTCCATTGCTTCTACCGTTGTAATGGAGCTCATGCGATTTAATTGGATAATCTTATCTAAAGGTAATCCAGAGTTAATTAACCATTGGCGGCTCAGTTTTTTATGTGGACTAACCCATAGCAACCAGCGGGCTTCATTTCCAGATTGGCGTAACAAAGGTAGCAATATACGATTAATGACCGCTTGGTTATCGCTATATTGGTTATCACTATATTGGTTATTACTATAAATCAATTCACTCACTATACCTCCTTTACCCTCTTTCACCATACCCTCTCTTTTGGCTGACTGATGTTTAGAAGAGTAAAACCAGGATGATTGAATGCCCATAAATGAACCTCGCCATAATTAACTGTATTAATATACAGTATCTTCATGCCAAGCTAAGATCAAGTCTATTTTTTCAAAGAGCTTCGCAAATATTGACTGTAAATGGCTGTAAACTCATTTAACCATTGGCAGATAAAATTGGATTGCGTATGTTTTTAATTGCTTGTTCCTGTTATTTATTTTACTAATAACTGGAACAAATCTATGGATAAGAGATTTATTTGCACAAAACTCATGGAGTGATCTGTATGTTTTTGTCTGAGGTACGTTTTACTCAACTCAAAAATGGTTTTTCTTCGTTTGGGGCACTGACAAGGAAGCCACAGTTCGGCGGTTACAGCCTGTTAGCTGATGGGATTATGTTCGCTATTATTGCTGATGGAGAATTATATTTAAGAGGAAATGGCCATGCTGAAGTATTATTTAAAGCCAGAGGAATGAAAAACTATATTTACTCGAAAAAAGGGGTGCCTGTAACTTTGCGTTATTATCAAGTTGTTGAGTCACTTTGGCAAGATCAAGAGTTGTTATCTCAATATGCGTATTTGGCTTATCATTACTCATTTATTGAAATGGCGGGTAAAAAGAAGATACCAGAGCGTTTGAAGGATTTGCCTAATCTTGGAATGTCTTTGGAACGTCAGTTATGGAAAGTCGGAATATGTAAAGTTGAAGATTTGCGGTTGTTAGGTGCGAAAGCCAGTTATTTAAAACTGCATCAATATAAAAGAAATTCTAATGTTAGTTTGTTACTTGCTTTGGCTGGTGCAATTGAAGGATGCCATTCAGCCGTTTTACCGGTACAGATCCGTAATGATTTATTACGCTGGCACAAAGAATTGGCTTGTTAGATCTTTATCGTGAACAGCTAAAAGAAGGGGCAGTCAACTGCCCCAGTATGTCAATCTGGTTATAATTGATTAATTTGTTTAATGATATTGGTGATTTTAGGTAGCAATTCTATTAATAAACTGATTTGTTGCAATACCAGTTGCTCTTTACTATTTCTTTCTGCCGGCGCTTGCTCAATTCTTTTCACTATGTTGACAGGTATTTGCTTAATTCTATCATCGTCTATTAATATCGATTTTAATGCTGTATCGACATAACAAACGGCATCATTAAGAATATCCAGAATAGCTTTATTATCCAATTTATCTCGATGTGCTCCCAGCGCAGAGATGTAACTTAGCATGGTGTGATTTAGGCACAATAGCTGGAATGCTTTTTCTTGAGAAGTTTGGTCACTTTTCGGCTCGGCAGACATGTTTGAAATAGCGGATACCAGTTCTGCATCACTATTATGGGCATCACGGCGGGCAATTCGATAGGTCAATCCATTATCTTTTCCCTGATAATATTGAACTAAAATGGCATCAAGGTAGCGACAGTTGGTATTCATCGTCCGGTTTATCACTTGTGATAACTGGCGGAATTTCCAGTCTGGCCAAATGAAATTTACGGCTAACCAGGCGCTACCACAACCAATTAATGTATCAATAATTCTTGGTAATGCGACGTCAAAGCCTTCACCTAACAAATTGAAGCATAATAATACCAGTAATGTGATAAACAGGGTTGCATGTGCATATTGGGTGTTACGGAAGACGAAGAACAATACACCAGAAATGACAATTAACACCAGTTGCCCCTCAATGGATGGCACAAAGTAAAGGATTGGTAAGCCGATCAATACGCCGGCAACGGTTCCTATTATTCTCAGTGTTAAACGGCGGCGAGTAGCGCTGTAGTTGGGTTGGCAAACAAATAAACTGGTTAGTAAAATCCAATACCCATGTTGTAAATCTAACCACTGGATCATGGTGTAGCCACTACATAGCAGAACAGACATACGGATTGCATGGCGGAACAGGGCTGATTGTGGGGTTAGATGATGGTTGAGCCTTAGACAGATATCACGCCAGCCAGTCAACGTTTCGTCAGATAGTTGAGTCTCATCTTCTCTGTCTTTGGAAAGATTGTATCGTCCAGAACTCATACTTGCTAATTGTGCATCAATCGCGCGTAGGTTTTTCAGCAAATTATATAAGGCGGTAATCTTGAGGTTATGTTTCTGTTGTTGACTGAGTTGTTGCAGGGAACTTTCCAAATAGTTAAATGCACGTTCGATACGCGGATTGTGCTGGTATGGTTTGTGCCAAAGTATCGATTGAGCAATCTGTTCGCATACACGGGCTTGCACAGAGAGAAGACGTTGAAAGCGGAACAGAATATCGCTGTAACGGAAAGTATGTAATAGGCTCTGATATTGCACATGAGATGAACTTGCCCGTTCGTGAATATCTTGTGCAACAAAGTAATAATGCAGAGTGTGGTGAGTTCCGCGTTGGCGGTTATCGCCTTTCAGACGGGTCAGTAGGGAGGTTTTGGCTTGATTTAGCGTGTTAACTAAGACACTGTTTGCCATTGCTACATTAACGACAGATTGCTGGTATCCTTCTTCTATTATATCGGGATCAAACAGATTAGCTTTAGCATCAAGGTAAACTGCAAGTTGTTGGTAACAACGTGCTAGATTGTCTTGTAATGGGCGAATAGGGAACAGTAAATGGCCCGTTAGAGTTAACAGGTTATACCAGATTGCACCTGTCAGCAGTAATAGGGGTTGTTGATACCATAGTGGGAAAATAGATGAGCCAAGCATGGTATAAATTGCGATCAGCAACGCACCAAATGCAATAGTGGCATAACGTTGTCCGAGAGCTCCCAGTAAGATAAAACTGCAAGTGGATAACGCCAGTCCAATGGTAAAAAGCCAGGGATAAGGGAACAGTAATTCAATAGAGACTGAAGCGATAAAGAAAGAGATTAGCGTAATCACTAGATTACGTAAACGACCAGTCAGACGATCATCAAGATCAGCGAGTGCTGCGGCAACAACGCCCAAGGTCAATGAGATAGTTATTTTAGGTTCTTTATCCAGAAACCAAGGCACTAGTGTTGTTCCAGCCAAGGCGATTAGGATACGGTTATAGTAGAGAAAATGACTGTTATAAAGAAAACGGCGTAGACCAGAGAAAGCAGTTAGCACAAAATACCTCTGAGGTAATAATAATGGTCATAAATAACGATACCCTACGGATTTCAAGATGCATAGCGAACTCTGTGACCGGGGTGAGCGAGTGCAGCCAACAAAGAGGTAACTTGAAAGATAACGGGTATATTATGATAAAAGGTTTATTAGTGATAAAAAACTCTTATAAGACATAATTTAACTATTTTTTAGGTACGGCGCTCGATAATGGAACTTAAAGCAACACAAATTGGCCAATGCCTTGCTCAGCATCCTTATAATCGGGTGCGCTTGCTGAATGCGGGTATTGAAGTCAGTGGTGAAAAGCATCAATACCTGATCCCATTTAACCAGTTAATTAATATTCAGTGTAAACGGGGTATCATCTGGGGTGAGTTAGAGTTTGAACTATCCGATGGACAAGCGGTTCGCCTTCATGGTACTGAATGGCAGCAAACTCAGCGTTTTTACCATTATCTGCTTGGTGAATGGCAGAAATGGAGCCAGGAAATGAGTGATATTAGTGCGAATGTACTGACAGCTCAGGTTAGTGAAATCAACAGAATTGGACAACAGAATCGTTGGTTGAAAAAAGCTGATTTACTCCAATTACAACAACAAATTCAAGCAACATTTCAGGCTTTACCGTTGCCATTACAGCGTCTGGAACAATTTGATCATTGCCGGGATGGGTATCAAATTTGTTTGCGTTGGCTTGAGAATGGCGAAAAGTGTGTTGAAAAAATCAATCTGCAATGGACAGAACGTATGTTGGAGCAACACTGTGACTTTTTTCAGCGGATAGAAGCATCTCCTTTAAACCGTTCTCAGAGTCTGGCTGTTATTAATGGTGAAAATTCAGTTCTGGTTCTTGCTGGCGCGGGTAGTGGAAAAACATCGGTGTTAGTAGCGAGAGCGGGTTGGTTATTACTTCTCCAACAGGCGATTCCTGAACAGATATTATTGTTAGCCTTTAGTCATCAAGCCGTCAATGAGATGAATGAGAGGATTCAGAGTCGTCTTGGTGTGAATGATATTAAAGTAAAAACGTTTCATACTTTGGCGTTGCATATCATTCAGCAAGGGAGTAATAAAGCGCCAAAAATCAGCGTATTGGAAACAGATGGACAAAAAAGAAAAGACTTTCTGATTAAACACTGGCAACAACAATGTAGCGAGAAGAAAGCACAGGCCAAAGGTTGGCGGGAATGGCTGACAGATGAGTTGAAATGGGAAGTGCCGGAAGGTGAATTTTGGCACGATGAACAGCTTGCTAACCGCCTGTCAAATCGGCTTGAGTGCTGGCTGGGGTTGATGCGTATGCATGGTGGTAGTCAGAAAGCAATGATAGAGCAAGTTCAGGAAGAGTATCTGGATCGGTTTCAAAAATGTATTCGCTTGATGGAGCCTTTATTAAAGGCGTGGAAATCTGAATTGAAAACAGAAGGTGCTGTTGATTACTCAGGGTTAATCCATCAGGCAGTGAATATTCTGGATAAAGGGCGGTTTATCAGCCCGTGGAAGCATATTTTGGTCGATGAGTTTCAGGATATTTCACCATTATGGGCCAAATTGCTCACTGCAATGCGAACCCAAAATAGCCAAAGCTGTCTATTTGCCGTAGGGGATGACTGGCAGGCAATTTATCGTTTTAGTGGCGCGGAACGGATGTTGACTAGCGCATTTGCTAATTACTTTGGCAAAGGTGCTGAATGTGTACTGGATATCTCTTATCGGCTTAATGATAGGATTAGTAAGATTACTAACGCGTTTGTGCAACAAAATCCAAATCAGTTAAGGAAATCACTAAATGGTTTGACTAAAGGTAATAAAAAATCAATTGTTATCCTGCCAGAAGACCAGCTTGAACCTTTGTTAAATAAAATGAGTGGCTATGTCACTGAGCAAGAAACGATTTTATTGCTGGCGCGTTATCACTATTTGAAACCTGAATTACTGAAAAAAGCAGCAACTCGCTGGCCTAAATTGAAAATAGAATTTATGACTATCCATGCTTCTAAAGGACAGCAAGCGGATTATGTGATTATTCTTGGTCTGCATCAGGGGCAAGATGGTTTTCCTGCACCAGCAAGGGAATCTGTGATGGAGTGGGTTTTATTGCCACAGCCGGAAGATTTTTCGGATGCGGAGGAGCGTCGTCTTTTGTATGTTGCATTAACACGGGCGAAGAAGCAGGTGTGGTTGATGCAAGACAAGAATAATCCATCGGTGTTTGTACGTCAGTTAGAGCAGTTAAGTGTGCCTGTTCAACGTAAACCTTAAGGTTTTGCGTTGGCTGAAATATTCAGGGCTATCATGGGATACCTTTCTTGGAAATCCCACTCTGTTTTTTCCTGGTATTTGACGTGGAGAAACGTGTAGTTGTAGGTATATGTTGTAAAGACTTATTTCAGACGTCCATTCAGATAATGTTGATAATCAGGTACTTGAATATCTACTGATTCAGAAAATAGAGGAGAACTAACAATAAAATCCGCAGACGCTAGATTAGTTGCAACAGGGATATTCCATACTGTAGCAAGGCGTAGAAGTGCTTTTACATCAGGATCATGAGGCACGGAATTAAGTGGGTCCCAGAAAAATATCAACACATCAATTTTCCCTTCTGAGATTAGAGAACCAATTTGTTGATCTCCACCCATTGGACCACTAAGCATATTGGTAACAGATAATCCGGTTTCGTTCTGAATCAGATTACCGGTTGTGCCGGTAGCGTATAAATGATGTTTCTTGAGTAAACTTTTATGTTTTTTGGACCAAGCTAGCAGCGAAGTTTTACAGTGGTCATGTGCAATAAGCGCTATATTTTTAGCGGTTGCCATTGTGCGGGTTGTCAATTCCATGAGGATGCCTTTGGTAATCGTTATTGTGTTTTCGAATGCAGTGAACTCAATTGATAACAATGTTTATCATATACATTGTAATAAATAAACAAAGTAAAAATATCGAATTTAAGGAGGAGCGAATGAGTGACCAGAAAATTGCAGACATACTAAAACGAGTAAAAACTATCGCATTGGTAGGTGCGAGTGAAAAAACTGCTCGTCCAAGTTATAAAGTTATGGCTTATTTACTGGAACAAGGCTATCAGGTGATTCCTGTCAGCCCGAAGCTTGCCGGACAAACACTGCTTGGGCAACGGGTGTATGCACAACTGGCAGATATTCCACAGGCTGTTGATATGGTTGATGTATTCCGTAATGCTGACGCTGCATATGACATTGCGCGAGAAGCTATAGATATCAAAGCAAAAGTGCTCTGGTTGCAACTTGGTGTTATTAATGAGCAAGCAAAAATATTGGCAGAGGAAGCAGGTCTGGATGTTGTGATGGATCGCTGCCCAAAAATTGAAATTCCAAGATTGGGACTCGAAAAATAATATTTTTCAGCTTGTAGTTATTTGGTTTCTAATTAGTGGATGAAGGGACCCTGGCACCAATATCTAATGTAAACTTAAGGCGTTGGATGAGAAGCGGTGTCCGGGTTCCAAGTGTTCAAAATAATGTTTGAGTTGGATATTGAGTTTACTTTTCTAGACATCTTATAAAATCTATTTTTACAGTTATTACAATATCTTAAGGAAAATTTAGTTGCTCTTATTGCTGCTAAATTTTGCCAGAATCTACACTTTTATTGCTATAAGATATGGTGCTTTTGTTGTGCCCTAGTTTTGACCCTTTTTTATCATCAAAAAACAACCTATTAATTTAAAAGAAAAATAAAACATCTCCTGAAAAAAGGGTTTTTTAATTTTTTATCACTATATTCTTTAACAGTCAGCAACTTAAGGTTAATATGTAACAGTGCACTGCCGTACAGGCAGCTTAGAAAACAAGTAACTATTTTCGTTACCGTAACCTTCTGTGCACTGCCGTACAGGCAGCTTAGAAAATCAAGTAGTGCTTACAAAGGAGAAGAATGTAGTGCACTGCCGTACAGGCAGCTTAGAAACGCATACCAAGCATCGAATCCCCGTTTAGATAGTGCACTGCCGTACAGGCAGCTTAGAAATAAACGATAACCCCATGCTTCTAATGATTGAGGTGCACTGCCGTACAGGCAGCTTAGAAATTTCCGCTGTACGTTGTACTGCACTATTTAATGTGCACTGCCGTACAGGCAGCTTAGAAAATCAAAGCACAGCAACGAACAGGCAAGGAAAGCCGCACTGCCGTACAGGCAGCTTAGAAATGATACGTCCACAGGTAGCTATTTTCGTTACCGTGCACTGCCGTACAGGCAGCTTAGAAAAAGGGAGTGGACCAAAGGGTAAACCTCAGTTAGTGCACTGCCGTACAGGCAGCTTAGAAAAATCAAACTCCAGTCAGTATCGCTATCCGTACGTGCACTGCCGTACAGGCAGCTTAGAAAGTAAACAAACGAAGTATCGGTCTGCCGCTCTTGTGCACTGCCGTACAGGCAGCTTAGAAAAGACGTGCTCCTTGGGTCCTCTCATTAAGTGTGTGCACTGCCGTACAGGCAGCTTAGAAATGCATCCATCAACATTAAGCCCGTTGACGATTGTGCACTGCCGTACAGGCAGCTTAGAAAGGTAGCGCCCGATCCCTGATTCAGCTTTAAGTGCACTGCCGTACAGGCAGCTTAGAAATTACATAGGCGGCGAGTTCTGCACTGATAGAAGTGCACTGCCGTACAGGCAGCTTAGAAAGAGATGAATGACATTGCGCTTCAATGGCAAACGTGCACTGCCGTACAGGCAGCTTAGAAATAACACATCAGCAAGCTGTTGCTGTGGCAAGTGTGCACTGCCGTACAGGCAGCTTAGAAAACACGTCAGTTCGATAATAAAATCCAGGTCATGTGCACTGCCGTACAGGCAGCTTAGAAAAAAATGAGAGTAAGACGATTAGATAGCGATCAGTGCACTGCCGTACAGGCAGCTTAGAAATTTCTCTGTATCAATAACCGCTGTTGTGCCGCGTGCACTGCCGTACAGGCAGCTTAGAAAAATGAAATTAATCGTTTCTCTTACAATATTTCGTGCACTGCCGTACAGGCAGCTTAGAAATACTATGTTGGGATATGCTGCATTATCTAGAAGTGCACTGCCGTACAGGCAGCTTAGAAATCTTGGCCCACATGCGCCACAACGTGGGATGGGTGCACTGCCGTACAGGCAGCTTAGAAAAGTATGCACCTTGCGGAAAGCGACAAAGTGGTGTGCACTGCCGTACAGGCAGCTTAGAAAAAATCCCCGGTCGCTATCAGTAATTGCATCAGGTGCACTGCCGTACAGGCAGCTTAGAAGCGCGATAACTGCCTTAGGTTGTTAGGTATAATATTGGAGGTTAATTGCGCAGTCTTGGGGCCAGTAGTTGATGGCGGATGGATTCTGCTAGCTCATCGAGAGAAGGTTGCTCTGGATGTTCATCGGATGTTTCATAGGCTAATTGTGCTTCGGCCAGATAAGTATGTACAGGTTGACCATTGTCATCTTCCATCACAACGTGATACCAGGGGGCGGAACGCAGGGTAGCATTGGATGCAATGTCATCCTCTTGGGGTTGTTCCAGCGAGTATTCCACATCAATATCCACGATGACTCCCAAATAACCCAGAAGTTTGTGACGTACTTGTTGGCCGATACCGAATTTGCTGGCGATAATCATAGTCACCTCCAAAGAAGTCTTGTATTGACATTGATATAAGGGCAGTAAGGTGAATTACAAGAGCTGTACCCGGTAGTTGAAGCCATTTTTTGTTTTAAATTGCAAATGTGGCTTCATCTATTTTCAGGTTAGCTGTAGTAAATATAAAACACAACCAAGAGTCGTGTGCTTAACTATATATGTGAGCGATACCGCAAGGTGACTGGTTGATTAGGGGGTAATTATGATTAAATATGGGGTAACAATTTATGTTTATGGCCGGGTTCAGGGAGTTGGATTTCGCTATCAAACTTTTCGTTGGGCGAAACTTAATAGGCTGACAGGTTATGTCTGTAATTTGCATGACGGTAGTGTCAAAATCGTAGCTTATGGTGATAGTGAACAACTAAATACATTAACCCATTGGTTGGAGCAGGGTGGTCCTCCAGGAGCACGAATAGATAACTTTTCATCTCAATCCTGCGCAGTGGAGGATATTGCAGATTTTATTGTCCGCCACTGAGCTAGTTTATTGATTAGATACACTTTACCGGTTTCGGTAGCCCGGCGATCTTAGTTGCCTGTTTTGCTGGCCCTTTGGGAAACAGACGGTAAAGATAGCGGCTGTTGCCTTTTTCTTCGCCATACTTTTGTGCGATCGCTTTTACTAACATACGGATAGCTGGGGATGTATTAAATTCCTTATAAAATTCCCGGATAAAACGAATGACTTCCCAATGCGGTTCAGTCAAAGTGATTTCTTCCTGTTTGGCGAGAAGTAAAGCTATTGCTTCCTCCCAGTCACTACTGTTTTTCAGATAACCTTGCGCATCGGTTTCGATTTCTTGACCTTCGAATACCAGCATAATCATTAATAACCATTAAAGAAAAGTAGCCGTAATTTAGCAAAAATCACTTCCATACCCAAGAATGGTATGCACATGTGACGATAAAGTAAGCCAACAACCATAAAAAAGGGTAAATTTACGGCAATCGAACAGAAGGATACTTTACATCTGTCTCGGTGCTGTTTATAGTGCACGCCATTGCGGAGGGGTGGCCGAGCGGCTTAAGGCAGCGGTCTTGAAAACCGCCGATGGGAAACCATCCGAGAGTTCGAATCTCTCCTCCTCCGCCAATTCTTTCTAACTTTATGTTTATAAACAATTTTCCTAAGATTCACACCTTACTGTTGCACATGAGTGTACCACATCGTTCCAACGGTGCTGGAGAATTCATTCGTATGTGTACTCATCTTTATCGTCGTGGGCTAATGTATTATTTCCGCCGGAGAATACCTGCTGATTTGGTACAAGTTTGTAGCAAATCTGAAATAGTTCAATCTCTTAAAACAACCAATAGGGTTGAAGCGCTGATACGTCTTCGTCAACTTGATGTAAATTTAGACCTAAAGTTTGCAGAAATGCGTCTTGGGTAAGGTAGGGATACCAAATTCACTATCATTGTAAGTTTCAAAAGTTTTACCGGAGTTTTTATATATAATCTTTATTCTATTATTTCTTTATCATTATAGTTATTTGGCTGAATGTATTACAAGCGGTTTTATCTGTAAAATCAATATTTATTATGAGTGGTTAAATGCTTATGTTTATTAGTGATGTGAAAATGGTTTAGTAAAGTAATTGGATGTGAAATATATTCAGTAGTTTGCAAATATAATATTTGGTGGCTTAATTGATTAGCTTTTAATTAAATAATTTAATAGTGGAATATGAACATTGTATCCAAAGGTATTGAATTACCTCATAATGAACAATAATGACAAATTGATGCTTGATAACCGTTAATTCTATTAATCCTTATGTTAGGTAAATTTCAAATAATATTGAAAAGAGTACCGTGATTATTTTTTAATTGGAATGTATGTGGTTTTTTAGAATTAAAAATAAGGTCTTGTGATTTTTTAAATATAAATTATTAATTTGATTTTTACATAAAAATGGATTTATTTAAATGGTTTTCACCTGCAATAATATAGATTATTTAAAATCACATTTTTAAAATATCAGACTTTAATAAAGTTTTTGATTGATAGGTGAATTTAGTTATAAATAGATTGAATAATTGACCGTGAAGAATATTGGATGGCAAAATATCCAATGGATTATTTAAAGAAATATGAAATTATTTATAGAATAATAATATTGCATATGTTATACCCGTAATCATTGAAGATGCTTGATTTTATCCGAAATGGAGATCATTATCCTCGCTATGAAAATATTTATTACATCAGAACAAAAAATCAAACTTGAACGTCTTCACGACACCACTCGTGATGGTCAGGTACGAGACAGAATAAAAGCGATCCTTCTGGCTTCTGAAGGGTGGAGTTCTGTGATGATAGCCCAGGCATTGCGACTCCATCAGACCACCGTTGACCGCCATATCAGTGATTACCTTAATCAAGGTAAACTTAAATCTGATAATGGAGGGTCTGATAGTTTGCTTTCCCGAGAACAAACTGATTTTTTAATCAATCACTTATCTCAACATCTTTTCCATCACACCCATGAAATCGTGGCCTATGTTGCTCAGCTCTGGAATATTACCTTTAGCATTCCCGGCATGAATAAATGGCTACACCGTCAGGGTTTTTCTTATAAAAAACCTTGTGGCGTCCCTCATAAATTCGACGCAGAAAAACAGCGACAATTTATTGAATATTATGAGAATCTTAAAGTCACAGCGAAAGACGAACCCATCCTTTTTCTTGATGCTGTTCACCCGACTCAAGGCACCAAACTCAGTTATGGCTGGATGCGAAAAGGCGAGAAAAAAACCGTCAAAACAACAGGAAGCCGGACTCGCCTGAATATATTGGGTGCCCTCAACCTGAATGCCATTGGTCGTACGGTGTTCCAGGAATATCAGACCATCAACGACTACAACATTTGCTGTTTTTTCAATGAAATAAGAAAGTCTTATCCTGACTATCATCAAAAAATTCACCTTATTGTGGATGGAGCGGGTTACAACAAAGCTCATCTTGTGAAGGAGTGGGCTTATGTTAGCAATATTGAGTTACATTACCTTCCTCCCTATAGTCCAAATTTAAACCCGATAGAACGATTATGGAAGGTCATGAATGAACAGGTTCGAAATAACCGTTATTTCGCGGATAAACATGAATTTCGAGACAACGTCTTCAAATTTTTCACCACAACGCTACCGGATATAGCGGACTCGCTGATGTCTAGAATTAACGACCATTTTCAGGTGCTAAAAACTGCATCTTGAAGTTTCTTGGGTATAGTTAAATCCAGAGTGGTTAAATTCTATTTTTATACAGTAGCTATACCCTACGGATTTCAAGATGCATCGCGACGGCAAGGGAGCGAATCCCCGGGAGCATAGATAACTATGTGACTGGGGCGAGTGAGTGCAGCCAACAAAGAGGTAACTTGAAAGATAACGGGTATATAACGAAAGGAGATTGAAACATGATGTATTCAGTTAAAGGTGTTCAATATCAAACGTTAGTGAATATCCCTAAAAATATTGGGTTAGGATATTCTGGGAGTAACGGTAAAGTTCACCTTGTTGATGGTGACTTCTTATTTTATGGTTCTGTTGATATTCAAGGTGAGAACGGGACTATCAATAAAAAAACGGAAGTTGATGCTAACTGGACGGTGAAATTTAATGAAATGCCTTGTGATAGTCAGGGTAATATCTTGCTCAAATCTCACTGGTTTAGTCCTGCGAGCAATGATCGCTGGCTTATAAAAGATAAAATGCGGCTCATGATTCTTTGCTCAAAAGAACCAACTCATCGATTGATTCTTGAGACCGGTGAAATCATTGATAATAAAGTTGACAACGATTATCTTCGTAACATGATAT
This sequence comes from Photorhabdus laumondii subsp. laumondii, assembly GCF_003343245.1. NCBI lineage: Bacteria > Pseudomonadati > Pseudomonadota > Gammaproteobacteria > Enterobacterales > Morganellaceae > Photorhabdus > Photorhabdus laumondii. The sequence continues at coordinate 2,132,651 of NZ_CP024901.1, forward strand.
TTTCTTACACCATAACTACGGCGCTAATAGTAAGCAATGCGTTTAACTTAAAAAATGCTCTGATATTTTCAGGGCATTTCCTTAATTATAGAGATAATCCACCATTGTTCAGATGGAATGGAATATTAGATATATGAGAAAACAACCTGATGTTTTTATTTAATGATGGGAGTGGTTGCTGAAATGGTTTATGTAAATGATTGATATAATAGATGTATATTCTGGAGGTGAGTCATTATAGGATTATTAGCTAATAATAAAGAATCATTTTTTATCTGTAATGTTTATATTTGCTCTCATAATAACATGTAATATAGATTATATCTTTAATTAAGCTAATTATATTTCTGAAAATATGAATTGGATACTTGTTAAATTGGGTAATACTGAATTTTTCAATATTTAAGTACATGGTGAAATTAATGAAACTGTTGGAATATTGGATGATGTCACTATTGAAAGGGGCTGTGAGATTAAGAGGTACTGATTTTTGTCGATGACCGAATTCAGTGAATGGTTCCAGTATCATTGAACATTTTACAGGCAACAATTCTCACTTACTGCATAGATCTTAGGCTTAGAACAGATGACTTAAGTATGTGATGGTATTTTTGCTGCTACCTTATTTTTACCCTTTTTTTGAAGGGAGTTGTAATTTATTGATTTTATGGATAAATTAATTATCTCTTATAAAAAGGGTTTTTCACTTTTTAGTAGTTATGCTATTTAAAAATCAGCAGGTTAAAGTTAATATGTAACAGTGCACTGCCGTACAGGCAGCTTAGAAAAACAACAAAACCAACATGTCCTCCACCAATATGTGCACTGCCGTACAGGCAGCTTAGAAAAAGCATCCCGATCACTTCGGTAATATGAATGAGTGCACTGCCGTACAGGCAGCTTAGAAGCGGCAATGGCTGGAGAAGATGAACAGGAGTTTCGCCAACGCTGTATTAGTGGATTTCAAAAAGCTGATGCTTTAGACACCATGATTGAGGCACTACAAACAACTGCGCAACAATTGAGTCAGGTGGCACGATGAATATTCTCTTAGTTTCCCAGTGTAATAAACGAGCGCTAACAGAAACCCGCCGAATTTTGGATCAATTTGCTGAACGTAAAGGTGATAGAACTTGGCAAACGGCTATCACCCAGGAAGGTTTAAATACTTTGCGTAAGTTATTGCGTAAAACGGCACGTCGTAATACGGCGGTGGCTTGCCATTGGATAAAAAGTGGTGGTCAAACTGAGCTGTTATGGATAGTCGGGAATTTGCGGCGCTTTAACTCACGAGGAGTTGTACCTACAAATACAACACAACGTGATGTGCTGAAAAGTCAGGATGAAAATCATTGGCATAGTGTAGAGGCTATCAGCTTATTGGCAGCGATTGCCGGGTTATTTCATGATTTTGGTAAAGCTAATACATTATTCCAGCAAGGTTTACAGGGTAATGGGCGGTTTCAACCGTACCGACATGAATGGGTGTCTTTGCGGCTGTTTCAGGCATTTGTTGCGGAACAAGATGATAGGGAGTGGATGACTTCGTTGAGTCAGATTGAGCCTAGTGATGAGGATAAGATTCTTTCCCGTTTGGTTAAGGATGATATCGATAAAAAATATGCAAACCCTTTTGTTAACTTACCGCCATTGGCAACCACTGTCGCTTGGCTAATCCTCTCTCATCATCGTCTTCCTGTTTATCCTAGTTATGACGATCGATATGTACGCAGACCACAATTAAAAGATATTGATAGTTGGCTGATTAACCACTTAGAACCGTCATGGAACTCAATCAACATGGATAATAAGGTCTGGAGTGATCAGGATAAACGTGATGTCTGGACATTCCCAAATGGTACACCTATCCGTAGTCAGACTTGGCGTCAGAAAGCACAAAAATTTGCGCAAAGAGCGCTGCAATCAACGTCATTAGTGCAATATGGCAATCTGAACCAGCGTTTCACCAGTCATATGTCTCGACTGGTTTTAATGCTGGCCGATCATCATTATTCATCGTTACCTGCAACTTTGGGTTGGCAGGATGTTAACTATGGGGTATTTGCCAATACTGATAGAACCACCGGTAAGTGCAAGCAGCGATTAGATGAGCACAATATTGGTGTTGGACAGAATGCTTTACTACTGGGGAGAAGTTTGCCACATATTCGTAAAACGCTGCCTGCGATTACCCGGCATAAAGGATTTAAACAACGCAGTAAAGATGAAAAATACCGTTGGCAGGATCAGGCGTTCTATGTCGCATGTGCTTTACGCGAACGTTCAGTAGAACAGGGCTTTTTTGGCATTAATATGGCTTCTACTGGTTGTGGTAAAACTTTTGCTAATGCACGCATCATGTATGGATTAGCTGATGAAAAACAAGGATGCCGTTTCTCTATCGCTTTGGGGTTAAGAACGTTAACGTTACAAACCGGTGATGCGTTACGTAAAAGATTGCATTTAGAAGAAGATGATTTAGCGGTACTGATTGGCTCGCAGGCAGTGAAAGAATTACATCAACTCCGCCAAAAGGCGCTTGAGCCTGATGTGGGCAGCATATCCGCGGAAGCGTTATTTGCTGAACACCAGTATGTTAGTTATGACGGTAGCTTAGATGATGGGCGTCTGAGTCATTGGTTACGTAAAGATAATAAACTTAATAAGCTGCTTAGCGCACCTGTACTGGTGGCGACCATCGACCATTTAATTCCAGCTACAGAAGGTATTCGTGGTGGAAAGCAAATTGCACCTATGTTGAGGTTACTCACTTCTGATCTCGTGTTAGATGAGCCTGATGATTTTGATATTAACGATTTGTCGGCTTTATGCCGATTAGTGAACTGGGCAGGATTATTAGGTTCGCGGGTATTGCTTTCATCTGCCACATTACCACCTGCGTTGATTCAGGCATTGTTCAATGCTTATCGTGCCGGACGCCAAGATTATCAATTAGCATGTGGTCAACCTGGTGCTCCGGTGAATATCTGTTGTGCTTGGTTTGATGAATATGAAACAACGCAACAGGATGTGGTCAATGCATATCAGTTTCAGGAACAGCATAATATTTTCGTTAATAAGCGTATTGGCAGGCTTAAAAAAATAGTGCCATTGCGTAAAGCTGAACTTGTGCCGATTATTTCTGAAAGTCGTAAGATTAATGATGTTATTAATACTATCGCCGAAGTGATGCATCACTCTATATTGAAGTTGCGTGAGGAGCATCATCAAACTCATTCATCGGGTAAAACCGTCTCTATTGGTTTAATCCGTATGGCAAATATTGATCCATTGGTTGCTGTTGCACAGCGGTTATTACAAATGCCATCTCCTGAAAATGTGCGCATCCATTATTGCGTTTATCACAGTCAACATCCTATGGCGATACGTTCTCATCTTGAACATCGGCTGGATTCCACATTAACACGATACGATGAAGAAGAGTTGTGGCAGGTGGCGGAAATTCGCAAAGTATTAGAAGAGACATCGGAAAGGGATCATATTTTTGTAGTAGCGGCAACTTCTGTAGCTGAAGTTGGCCGAGATCATGATTACGATTGGAGTATAGCTGAACCCAGCTCAATGCGTTCATTGATACAACTTGCCGGACGTATTCAACGTCATCGACGAAAAGAACCACGGGAGCCTAATCTGCATATTCTGGCGAAAAACTATAAGGCACTTAAAGCGACTGATTTAAAACATCCGGTTTATTGTCGCCCAGGGTTTGAGTCGAAAGATTATCTTTTTGCTAATCATGATTTACATGAATTACTGGAACCTTATCAATATGAACTAATCAGTGCATTGCCGAGAATAAAGGAACGCGATAATGCTGGAGATAGTTCACCTTTTGAAAATTTGGTCGATCTTGAACATCAACGTTTATGGGAAGAACTTCAAGGTGGCTCTGATAATAAACACGGTTACTGCTCAGCTCTTTGGTGGCGAGAACAGGCTTCATGGTGTGCAGAATTACAACGCCATAAACCATTTCGTCAATCAGAACCTGATGAACTACATTATTTGTGGCTTGGAGAAGAGGGTGAAGAAGCGAAGTTTGTGGCTCTGGACAGCGGTCAGGCAGGGATAAAAGAAAGCGACACGTTTGACTATGTGCCAGAATTAGAGTTTGCACTTGGTGTGAGTGCTTGGATTGAACTTGATACTGAGACGATTTACCAGAATTTGGCTGATACAAATGAAATGGAGTTAAAAAATGTAAGCCAACATTTTGGTGAGATTCGTCTTAGGAAGAAAGATGACGGAGAAGCATGGCGTTACCATCCATTTTTAGGGGTGTTTGGAGAAATTGGTTGAATGACATGCAGTGTTTTTAGGTAATGATCGTGGTGATTGTCGTTCGATTCAATCAAACTAAGCGAATCGAACGATATTTGTGAGACTACAAATATGTATGAACTTTCTGCCAATGAAGTTAAAACTCACTTTGGTGATATGCTGCTAAGAGCGCAGCGTGCTCCAATCCAGATTAATAAGAACGGCAAGCTTGTTGCTGTTGTCCTATCAATAGATGAATATGAAAACATTGAAGCGCTTAAGATTCAGCTTTTGAAATCCAGAGCAATCCAAACCAAAGCTGATATTGAAGAAGGTAACCTAGTTGATGGTGAATCGTTTTTTGATGAACTAGAGACAGGTAAATACGACTAATGTCGATTCTCTATCGTTTAACACCGGATGTCCAAAGAGATCTGATCGAAATCCACTGATTCGAGCGAGAAGTGATTTAATGTGATTGATTGTTTTGAATCGAGACTAGAGGTGGAAAATACTAAATGTATTTGCCTGTTATCACGTACGGAAATCGAAGAATTTTATGTTCGTCTGAGTTTAATGCCTATGGATAACGCCTGTATTTTGTATTGAGCCTATTTATAACGAGCTGTACTATGAAAATTCTATATAAAATTGCGGATTACCCTTCAAAAGCACTTAAAGGAGGGAGATTATTTTTTTAAAGATACATTGAACATTTAAAGAAATAAACTGTCTAATGAATATGTCATTGGTGATGAGATGTTTCATGGATATATTCATCTTGAATTGGCAGAAGAAACAAGCTTAATACCGTGACTTGATTGATACCCTATTTCTCATTACCACTGTAATAATTTTGGGTGAAAATAGGATGATTTTTAGGTATTTTGTTGTGAAATACACAGAGGCAAAATTTTGGTAAAGCGAATGAACGGAATAAATTAAAATACACTGGTTAGGGTGATGAATTCAAAGCTGGAGTATTTATTAGTTTATGATGTACAAGATCATGTTTTCGAGCTAAATTTAGCAGACAACCAGATAATCATTTTGATAAGGTAGGTAAGAGCCTATGAATGAAAATGGATTGAGTCGATTTATTGTCGATTATATTGAAAGCCGTAAACAGTCAAAGTTGGAGGTTTTTGATAAAGAGGCTGAAAAAAAATTGGCAAAACTAACCTCTATGGAGGATATTACGCCAGTTAAACAAAAGTTAGCTGAACAACGCAAGGAATTGGAAGAGCACTATGAAGTTAGAAATTGGCTGGATGATGCAGTTAGCCGAGTAGATCAAATCCGCTTAGTGACACATGTTCTGAAATTTGCCCATACTGATGCAAGAGGTAGCAGTATTTTCGCGGTACAATCAAAAGCAAATGTAAAAGAAGATATTAAATATCTTTCCATGGCAGCTTTAGATAGACCTGCTATAGATGCGGCAGGAAATGCGGCTGCTCTTGATATTGCGAAATTATTATTGACAGAATATCGGGAAGGTGATTCATTGCTTGCAAATATAAATCGGGCAGACTATTCAGCACTAGCTGAACTGGCGAAAAATGAGCAGCAGCTTGAATTATGGATCAATGGGTTTAGGCAAGTTTTATCAGATAAACGACTTTCTTCACATAGACTAGCAAAACAGCTTTATTTTCCTGTCGGCTATGATAAATACCACTTATTAGGCCCACTATTTTCTTCATCTCTAGCGCATACCATGCATCAGCGTATTACTGAAGCACGCTTTGGTGAATTATCTAAAGAAATTAACAAAGCGAGAAAAGAAGAATCTTGGCGTCCTGAAACTATCGTGGTTTATCCCAATACTGCTGTGCAGTATTTTGGCAGCACTAAGCCACAAATTACCTCTTATCTTAACAATATGCGGGGTGGACGAGTTTATCTTCTACCATGTTCAGCCCCTGAATGGAAAAATATAACTAAACCACCTATGAAGCACAGATCTATTTTTGATCTGGGCTGTGAATTTGTATCATTAGTCCGTAGCACTGTTTGGCAGATGCAACGGTATTTGTTGAGTGTACAAAAATATGAAAACACGTTAGAGATTCAGCAATGTCGTCAGGAATATGTTGATGAAATTATTGATGTTTTGTTTAACTATGTCGTCGGTATACAAAATTTGATTGAGCTTAAAGGCTGGAGTGCCAATGAAGATTGTGCGTTAAAACGTGCTCAACAACTCTGGCTTGATCCTTATCGTTGTCAGCAAGATGAAACGTTTAAATTTGAACGCGAAGGTGGTGACTGGAAAAAAGAGATAGCCGCAGATTTTAGTTACTGGCTGAATCAGAGTTTAAAGCATGAGCGGTTAGAAATGGGATTATCTGAACGTCGTGAGTGGGCTTCTGTGTTTAAAGAGCGGTTACGTGAATTTGAAGATGAATTACCGGAGGTTATGCCATGAGCCATCTGATTATTTTGCGTAAAATTAAAGTAGAAAATGCGAATGCGATTACGGGTATAACTTATGGTTTTCCGGCAATTACCCACTTTCTTGGATTTACTCATTCTATCTCACGTAAGCTACAAAAAAGCTATAATCTAAAACTGGAAAATTGTGGTGTAATTTGTCATAACCATCAACTTCATGCATATCGGTCCGATCCAATTAAAGATAAAGTTTTTGCATTAACTCGCAATCCGTTAACCAAAGAAGCAAAAACGGCAACGATTAATGAAGAAGGTCGAATGCATATGACAGTTTCTTTATTAATAGAATGTTCTGGTGAAATTGCTGGTGATACAGAAGCTAACGAATTGGAACAATATTTACTAGAAATATGTCCAACTCAGAGACTAGCAGGCGGTACTATCACTGAAATTGCTAAAGTGGATGTTATTGCTTTTCCGCAAGAAGGACAGGATACCCGTAAGTTAATGCGGCGTTTATTACCGGGTTTTGCCTTGCTAGATCGCTCTGAATTGTTAGCTAAACACTACGAAGAATTAAAACAGGATAACCCTCAAGCAGAGATGATTGACGCCTGGCTTGATTTTTCCGCTATTAAAATGCGGGCTATTCCTAAGCAGGATGATAAGCAACCTGAAATTGGTGACCCGGCATATTGGGAGTATGTTCCCAAACCTGCTTCGGGATATTTAGTCCCCTTGATGACAGGTTATCAGGCAATATCGCCGCTATATCCCGCCGGGAAAGTAGATAAAACCCGTGATCCTAATGCTCCATTTTGTTTTGTTGAAGCAATCTACGGAGTAGGTGAATGGAAAAGCCCGCACCGTATTGACGATATTCGCCAGTTACTCTGGTGTTATGACTATCAAGAAGGAGAGGGTGTCTACAGGTGTTGTAATCAACAGACTGTTTCCCGTCAATCCAAACCCAATAAGAAAGTAAGAATAATCGACTGATTAATTTAAAGAAGGATATCTACATGTCTAAATCAACTATTAAAACGGCTTCTGTACTGGCATTTGAGCGTAAACTTTCTAATTCTGATGCTTTAATGTTTGCTGGAAACTGGAAACAAATCGACGGTGAATGGAAACCTATTGCTATTCAGGAAAAAGCTGTCCGGGGGACGATTTCCAACCGCTTGAAAAACGCTTTAACTAGCGATCCAGCTAAGTTGGATGCAGAGATTCAAAAAGCAAACCTGCAACGTGTCGATGTTGCCGCATTGCCTTTTGATGCTGATACTCTAAAAGTCAGTTTTACATTACGGGTCTTAGGTAATCTTTCAACACCATCAGTATGTAATGATCAGGATTATCAAGCTGAACTGGCAAACGTGATCAACGGTTATATTGCTGAACATGGTTTCAAAACGCTTGCAGCACGTTATGCAGAAAACTTGGCTAATGGACGGTTTTTGTGGCGTAACCGGGTTGGAGCAGAAGAAATTAAAGTTCGCGTAAGTGGTAAGAGTGGCAAATGGTGGGAGTTTGATTGTGAAGATTTCAGCTTACGTGAATTTGGTAAGGTAGAAGGTAAGTTAGCGGAACTTGCCGCCGAAATTGAGGAAGGATTGGCAGGCGATAGATCAACATTATTCAATGTTGAGGCTTTTGTTCGTTTGGGGCATGGGCAGGAAATTTTCCCTTCTCAGGAGTTGGTTCTCGACAGTAACAGTAAAAAAAGCAAAGTGTTGTATCAGGTCAATGAGATCGCTGCATTGCATTCGCAGAAAGTGGGTAATGCGCTCCGCACTATTGATACGTGGTATCCAGACGCTACGGAATTGGGTCTTGGCCCAATAGCGGTTGAGCCCTATGGTTCTGTAACTAGTCGTGGTAAGGCATATCGTCAACCTAAAGCAAAAATGGATTTTTATACTTTGTTAGATAACTGGGTCGTTAAAGGAAAAGCGCCAGAAGAAGTAGAGCAGCAACACTATGTTATAGCGACGTTAATTCGTGGCGGTGTTTTTGGTGAAAAAGGTGAATAAGGGGATCAGATGGATTATTACCTTGAAATTCGCGTTCTTCCTGATCTTGAATTCAGTCAGCAAAGCCTGTTCGAAGCGTTATTTGCTAAACTGCATCGGGCTTTGGGGCAGTTAAGTAATGGGCAGGTTGGTGTCAGTTTTCCGTGTGCGAGAAAAACACTGGGGGATACGCTGAGAATTCACGGTTCAAGCGAAGCGCTGAATGACTTACAAGCATTACCGTGGTTAAAAGGGCTCAGGGATTATACTGAGGTGATTGATATCCAGCCAATTCCCCAAGAAACTAAGTACCGCTGTGTCAGCCGAGTGCAGGTTAAAAGCAGTGCGGAACGACTTCGTCGTCGTGCTATTAAAAAGGGATGGTTAACGGGGGAACAAGCTCGGCAGCGTATTCCTATCAGCAAAGAACAACGTACTCATTTACCGTTCTTGTTTCTCAAAAGTTTGTCATCAGGTCAAAGTTTTCTGTTGTTTGTCAAACAAGGGCCAATACAAGACAAACCGACGTCAGGAATTTTTAGCTCGTATGGATTAAGTTCATCAGCTACCATCCCTTGGTTTTGACCCTTTTTTAGCGGCTAATTATAACTTATTGATTTATTTAAGGGATTAGCCGCTGCTAATAAAAAGGGTTTTTCTGCTTTTTATCATTATGTTCTTTAATAATCAGTAAATTAAAGGTAGTATCTAACAGTTCACTGCCGTACAGGCAGCTTAGAAACAAGGGCACGATTTCCCTTTGGTTTTATATGCGTTCACTGCCGTACAGGCAGCTTAGAAAGATGTGCGGAACAATTCAGTCTGCAAATACGTGTTCACTGCCGTACAGGCAGCTTAGAAAAATCGAAGAGCTTCATCCTTGTGAGTTTCTTCGTTCACTGCCGTACAGGCAGCTTAGAAATGTCCAAAGAGTGAAGCCGGTTCCTCCTCCCGGTTCACTGCCGTACAGGCAGCTTAGAAAGGCTGATGAGACAGTCCGATAATAGAACCCACGTTCACTGCCGTACAGGCAGCTTAGAAATGGAATGCGACTTCATCACCATTTTCAATCATGTTCACTGCCGTACAGGCAGCTTAGAAATTTACCGAAATCTTTTAGAGCGCTAGTTGTTTGTTCACTGCCGTACAGGCAGCTTAGAAAAACATTTAAAACATTATTTATTGTTACTGTTCGTTCACTGCCGTACAGGCAGCTTAGAAAATTTACGTAATGACCAATGACGATGGACATGAGTTCACTGCCGTACAGGCAGCTTAGAAATCGTCGATTTGAACGCGACTCAAGCTGCAATTGTTCACTGCCGTACAGGCAGCTTAGAAAATACCGGATTGTTAGTAAAACCTATCCACTTTGTTCACTGCCGTACAGGCAGCTTAGAAACATAAGCGGGACTAACCCGCCATTAATCAAGAGTTCACTGCCGTACAGGCAGCTTAGAAATGTTGAGCAGATGCCAACTCGGGTAGTGTCCAGTTCACTGCCGTACAGGCAGCTTAGAAAGGTCTCGATGTGCTGGTGGGTATCCCGGCTGAGTTCACTGCCGTACAGGCAGCTTAGAAATCACGTCATTTGTACCAATTTACTGACAACAGGTTCACTGCCGTACAGGCAGCTTAGAAAATTAGCGCAGATAACCCCAACTCGGAAGCTCTGTTCACTGCCGTACAGGCAGCTTAGAAATCCTATTTTTAAATAAATCATACACCTATGCAGTTCACTGCCGTACAGGCAGCTTAGAAAGTTGATAGCTGGCGAGATAGCAGCGGTAAGCTGTTCACTGCCGTACAGGCAGCTTAGAAATGTCGTGTTTCATGTAGTAATCTATTGCAACTGTTCACTGCCGTACAGGCAGCTTAGAAAATCAGGAGTACGCAAGAGCCGGACACAGATAAGTTCACTGCCGTACAGGCAGCTTAGAAAACCTATGTGTTCTGCCGACTCTTTAACGTCCAGTTCACTGCCGTACAGGCAGCTTAGAAAAATTAGCGAACAACGTAACATTGTTGATTCTGGTTCACTGCCGCACAGGCAGCTTAGAAAATTACGCAAGCTGTCACTAATGTTGCGTGCCCGTTCACTGCCGTACAGGCAGCAGCGCACTCGATTGAGTGCGCTAAAAAAGCAACCTATTTTCTTCTCGATATGCATCAATTGTTATGCTTTTGTGCATATTCTCCACTATTAACCCATTGATGGTCTTTTTCCCAGGTAAATAGCCACTTGCGGGTTGGTCCGGCCATTACGTTGAGATAATAGTTGTCGTAACCGGCAAGGGTTGCTACTGGGTGGTAGCCTTTGGGGACCATGACCACATCCTTGTTGTAAATAGCCATTGATTCATCCAGTGAACGGTCATCGGTATAGACCCGTTGCATGCAGAATCCTTGAGAAGGGTTCAGGCGATGGTAATAGGTTTCTTCCAAATAGGTTTCCTGTGGCGCATTGTCGGTATCGTGTTTATGGCTAGGGTAGGAACTGGTACAGCCTTCGTCGGTAAAGACTTCAACCACCAACAAGCTATCAGCAGGTTTGTTATCCGGTAGAATGTTGTGAACATAGCGTCGGTTGTAGCCATTGCCACGTTGTTCTGCATCAATATCCTGTGGCGTAATCAGTCGAGTCGGGTAGCTTCCTTTACCCGGTGCTTGGCATACCGCGAGTTCAAGAGCGGTATCGGCAATAATTTCAACAGATTCCCCCGCAGTGATGTAAACAGCATAAGGTTTTTTGCGTTCAAATGGCTGCATGCGATCGCCAATATGCTCAAACCGTTGATGTGGCGTAGTCACTGTGGCTTTGCCTGCCACTAAAACCAGACAGGTTTCATTTTCTGATGCGGGCAAGGTGATTTTTTCACCCGAAGCCAACTCATAAACATCGAAGTGGACATACTTCCAGTTTGCTGATTCCGGCGTGATATGTTGAGTTCGTTTGTTTTGATCCGGTGCATGATATTTTGATAATAATTTGGACATATTATCTACCCTCAGTACTATTTTTGCATGAATCAGATTGTGATTAATTAAAACAATCCGGTATCTCTGGCAAATTTGCGTAAATTGTTATAACCCATCGTGGCGTAGGTCAGTGGGTGAGCAACAGCAGGATCTTGTTCTGCTTCAACTACCAGCCAGCCTTTATAATTTTGTTTTTTCAACACTTGAAAAATTGCCGGATAATCCACACAACCATCTCCCGGTACTGTGAATACACCATTCAGCACAGCATCAAGGAAACTGGTTTTACGGTTTTTTATATCGTTGAGTACGTCAGGACGGATGTCTTTACAGTGAACATGATTAATGCGTTTTGCCCAGCGTTCTGCAACAGCCAATGGATCAGCGCCGGCAAAGGTTAAATGACCGGTATCCAGCAACAATCCAACTTCATCTCCGGTATTTTCCATCAGATGATCAACATCTTTCTCAGTTTCAATAACCGTTCCCATATGGTGGTGATAAGCAATCTGAACACCTTGTTCTTGGGTGTAACGGGCAAATTCAGTCAATTTTTCACCGTATTCTTGCCAGCGGTTAGCTGGAAATTGAGGACGAAGATGGACTGGTTTATTTTGATCGCCGTGAATGCAGTTTGTCACTTCCGCAAATACCATGACATTAGCTCCCAATTCGCGTAGCAGGGTCAGGTGAGATTGTACCGCTTTAATCTCTTCTGCTACTGAACGGGTGAGTAATTCGCCAGAGTACCAGCCAGATACCAGTACGAGATTGTGGGCGGCAAGTATGGGACCCAATACGTTAGCCTGACGAGGGAATTTGTTGCCCAATTCAAAACCGGTAAAACCTGCCTGGCGGCCCTCGGTTAAGCAGGTTTCCAGAGGTGTATCTGCGCCGAGAGTGGGTAAATCATCATTAGTCCAGGTCAGAGGGTTGATACCAAGTTGAACAGCCATGATGGTGCTCCTAGTTGAATAAAATAATGCTATCCGCGCTGACGCCACAGGCTAATCAGGTTGTGATAGTTGGTTTTTATTTTCTGGATCAAACGGTTATCATCAATCTCATTTTTTAGCCATTTTAGGGATGGTTGACCAAATAGGGTTCTTCCGACAGCAAAACCTTTGACGATAGACTTGCCGGCTGCGGCATTAAAGCCCATTTCCAGCTCTTCTTGTGGAGCATCAAGGCCAAGAATAACGACGCCACGGCAATAGGGGTCTCGCTGCTCGATGAGATAGTTAATGTTGTCCCAACTTTCAGAACTGAGAGGTGGGAGTTTCCACCAATCCGGTTTAACGCCAAGGTTATAAAATCGTCTAAGTGCGCGAATATAGAATTCATCTGAGTGTTTCATTTCCGCAGGTAGAATCACTTCCAGTAAAAGTTCGTGACCAGATTTACAGCATGCGGCATAAATTTCCCGAATTTTTTTCTCTTGCTCCAGGCGGAGTGGGTGAGCATCTTCTGGATGGAAAAACACCAGGCATTTGACGATGTGTTCCAGTGGCCAGTCAATAAGTTGGGAACCTATGTTGCCATGTTCCAGACAAAGTGGGCGAGAGCCGGGTAGCTCAATTGGGCGGCCTATCCACCAACCTTGACCGGTAATTTCGTTTAAAACATCCTGACCAAACGTGCTGTCACATAACAGGCCTATTTTTCCTTGTAACCCTGCTTCTGTGGCAACTTCCCGGCTGGCGCGTAATAGAAGTTGTTTTAATGATGAAATACGTTTGATACTGGCATTTGCTTGTCGGGCTAATTCGATAAATTGAATACGATGATCAAATGCCATGACGCACAGTTCGTCCCATTGATTTTTACGGGCGCTGATACGGTGAAGGTGATTAAGTGTTTCATCCAAATCAGGGCGTAGTATTTGATTGGCGCGTGATAGATAGTTATCAAGCTCTGTTTTATCTGGCATTGCCGGTGCGCAGCCATGACGAGAAACAACTAATGCGCCACAGGCATTAGCGTAAGTACAGGCTTTTTCCCAACCTTCGTTATTTAGATAGCCGCGTAGCAGGCCGGACATAAAAGCATCCCCGGCGCCGAGAACGTTAAGCACATCGACAGAAACGCCCTGTATAGTGATGCTGTCATTCAGATCATTAGGGATTTCAGCGGTAAAAATAGAGCATCCCAGTGATCCCCGTTTGCAAACCAATGCAGCAGATGTGAGTTTACGAATGTTGCGTAGTGCTTCGATAGTATCTGTGGAACCACCAGCAATATGGAACTCTTCTTCTGTGCCAACAATGAGGTCAAATAGCGATAATACTTCCTGTAGCTGAGCTGTTACCTGTTCCGATGTGATATAACGTGTTTCACCATCTCCCAAAGAAGTTAACCCCCAAAGTACCGGGCGATAATCAATATCCATGACCGTTTTCACACGGTTACGGCGGGCGTAGTTGAGGGCCGTCAGCACCGCATCGCGAGTGTTAGGATGAGAAAGATGTGTTCCGGTGATAGCCAGACAACGAGCGGATGCAATGTATTCTTCACTGAAATCATCACCGGTAATTGCCATATCGGCGCAGTTATCACGATAGAAGATCAGGGGAAAAGTGGTTTTATCTTTGATTCCTAGCAGCACCAGTGCCGTAAGGCGTTCTTTATCCGTGGTTAGATGGCTGGTATCACAGCCAACACTTTGCAACTCTTCCCTAAGGAAACGTCCCATATGCTCATCACCGACTCTGGCTAGCATGGAGGATTTAAGCCCCTGACGAGCGGTACCATAGGCGACATTACCGGAAGAACCCCCAAGATATTTTGCAAAACTTCCCATGTCTTCCAGACGTGCTCCGATTTGTTGGCCGTAAAGGTCAACGGCGATTCGTCCCATGCAGATGACATCAAATTTTTTTTGCTGCTCCATTGAACAATTCCTTATTAAGTACAACATCAAGCGTTGCTATGATGAGCTCCGACAGTGGAAGATTGATAAAAATAATTAATTAATTTCAGTGACATTCACCCAACGTTGCTCTTGATAAGAATGAGCAATGGCATCCAGAATACGTGAGACTTTCCAACCTTCGGTGAAATCTGGCCATATCGCTTTATTGCTGGCGATGCCATTGATCAAGTCTCTGATTTCCACTGTTTTTTGATCATTGAAGCCGATGCCGTGACCTGCACCGAGACAGAATGGCGCATAGTCAGGATGTTCTGGTCCAATAAGAATAGTTTTAAAGCCTTGGCGGTTTGCTGGTTCATCGTGACGGTAAAGTTTTAGTTCGGCCATTCTTTCTTGTGTAAAGCTCAAAGCACCTTTTGTTCCTGTAATGGTGTAGCTCAAACCCATTTTGCGACCGCAAGCAATACGGGAGGTTTCAATAATACCCCTTGCTCCGCTGTTGAAACGTACCATAGCATGTGCTTGATCTTCGTTTTCTACCGCAACCATAATGCTAGAGCCGGTTTTTTCCGGGCGTTGTTTGATAACAGTGGTCATGTCTGCGCAAACAGTTTGGATATCCCCAACCAGGTACTGCGCCATATTGATGATATGAGCAGCAAGATCGCCTAATGCACCTAATCCAGCTTTATCTTTGAAACAGTGCCAGTGGATAGGAGTGAATGGATCGGCCATATAATCTTCGTTATGAGTGCCGTAGAAGTGAATAACCTCACCTATTTCACCATTCGAAATGATCTCTTTAGCCAGTTGTGCGGTAGGGTTTTTCATATAGTTAAAACCGACTAATGTTTTCACTCTGGCTTTTTTGGCGGCTTCGACCATTAATTTTGCATCATGTGAGTTTAGTGCCAGTGGTTTTTCACAATAAACATGCTTGCCATGTTTGATCGCTTCGAGAGCCATCTCTTTATGAAGGAAATTTGGTGAGCAGATATCAACAACATGAATATCGGGATCTGATACTAATTTGCGCCAATTATCAGTAAAACGCCGGAAACCTAATTGCTCAGACCGTTTTGCGGCGAGTTCAGCAGAAACTTCCGCTACCATTTCACAAACTAGTTTGCCTGCCAGAGGGAAAACAGTCGGCGCTTGTGCGTAAGCAATGGCATGCGTCCGTCCGATGTAACCAGTACCGATTAGGCCGATACGAATCTCTTCCATATAGTTGTTTCTCCGAATAGAAGGAAGCGGATAGGTCGTTTATACCCGTTATCCTTCAAGTTGCCTCTTTGTTGGCTGCACTCACTCACCCCGGTCACATCGTTATCTGTGCTCCCGGGGATTCGCTCCCTTGCCGTCGCGATGCATCTTGAAATCCATAGGGTATATTGTTGCAGTCAATTCTTTAGTGTTTGCCAGTTAGCCTTGGTTATTGTCGTATACCTGTTATAGGAAATATTTGTTTCATTTTCAACTTAAATGAAAACATTAGTTCCAAGTTGTGATCTGATAAGGGTTTTTAGGTAACATCTCGTTATATAAGGTTAATTTTATAATGAGTTAGGTACCATTCAGAGGTAAGAACAGAAAAAATAGAATATTAGAATTTTTGTTTCATTTATGGCTTGGTATATATGGAGTGTGTGTTGGTTAGCAAATCTCCAGGATTTCCTCTTTCAAATATGGGATGCAGGGAAATCCTGGCAGTGAGTTATTCTGATAATAATATTGGAGTAATAAAGTCAGTTATTTATTTTATCTACCTGTTCTTTTTGGTGTACTATTTATTGCAAGCTTGCTGAATAGCGTTTTACCTATCTGGTATAGCGCATAAGATAGTATTAATGCAGCAGAAAGGTAATAAATAATCATGATTACTTTGGGAACGTTATGTGCAAGAAATACGTATATAGAGATTGAACATAGTGTAATTAACCATGCAACGGGTTTCACCATAGACCAAGGTGTAATATTTACCTGTTCGGTATAAACATCTGCAAATGGTTTAGCTGGAAAAAAGTAGCCAATAGCCAACATGAAAATAACATTGAGAACAAATAAAATGCCAACCAGATGAAAAAAGTGCAGGTCAATTTTTAAAATAAAATTACAGATAATATAGGCAGACATCCCGAATAATAGGCCAAGTTTAGCGGCAATAGGCGGCACTCGTTTGGTCATCAGACCAACTAATACCACGCTGAGAATTGGCGCGTTAAAAATTCCTTGTAATTGTTGAATGAGATAGAACAGACCATCCGGTGCATTAGCGACTAATGGTGCGACGATCATAGTGATTAACGCTAGCCCGATCCCTAGATATTTACTCATAGCGACTGTTTGAGTTTCGGTGGCATTTTGGTTGATTCGCGGTTTGTAAATATTGACGATAAACAGTGTTACAGATGAATTAAGTCCGCCGCTGAATGTGGAAAATACCGCACCGACCACCACCGCGGCGAAGAAACCAACCAATATTTCCGGTAGAATTAAATGGACTAATTCTGGATAAGCGTTATCTGGATTATCTATTTGTCCTTTGAAAATATGGAAAGCAATAATGCCTGGCAAAATAATAATAGACGGCATGATGAGTTTAAGTAAAGCACACAACATGACGCCTTTTTGTCCTTCGGCGAGATTTTTTGCACCAAGAGCCTTCTGAACAATGGATTGATTGGTACACCAAAAAAACATATTGGAAACAATTAAGCCGGTAAATAATGTAGAGAAAGGAACCAGAGAATCTTCACTACCGATGGAGTTAAATTTATCAGGATTAGATTGATAAACTTCAACTAATCCTTGCCAGGCATTGCCATTGCCGACATAGAGCAGAGCAAAAATGGTTACCATTAACCCACCAACGATTAAGCCAATGCCGTTAATGGTATCCGCGGCGGCAATGGCTTTAATACCGCCAAAGATGGCATAGACCGCACCTAATCCACCAACGCCCCAAACCATAATCCATAATGCCGTAGTTTTATCAATCCTGAATACATTGGAAACCTGAAATAGACTTTCCAATGCAATCGCGCCGGTATACAGCACAATGGGGAGTAGTGAAATGATATACATAGCCAGGAAAAGAATTGAGGTAATAAGCAGCGTATTTTTATCAAATCGGCGTTCAAGATATTCCGGGATGGTTGAAATACCGAGTTTCAGATATTTAGGCAGGAAATAGATAGCGAATAGAACGATTGTCACCGCGGCTATCACTTCCCAAGCCATAACGATAAAGCCAGTTCGGAATGCTAATCCATTTAAACCGATTAAATGCTCTGTGGACAGGTTCATCAATAACATAGAGCTACCAATATAAACACCTGTGAGAGATCGTCCGCCAAGAAAATAGCCTTCAGTGGATTCTGTCAGACGAGCATTATGGGTTTTGTAATAAGCGAAGCCAGCCACTAATAAGGTAAAACCAATAAATGAGAGAAAAGCTAACATACTATCCTCCAAGCCTGATTGACTATTTTCAGGCAGCAATATGCTGACGGGAAAGCGGCCTTTCCCGTTTTTAGGGTGAAAATAAATGTGAGTCAGTTAGAAATGTAGGGCTGTTTTATAATCTGATTTCTTTACCTGAATGTAAGGATTCGAGAGCTTTATCAGCCAGATAAAGTGCCTGTTCGCCATCAGTGCCATTACATTCTGGTGTGGCACGACCCGCCATGACATCGACAAAATGGTCCCATTCAGCAATGTAGGCTTCCCGGTAACGTTGCAGGAAGAAATGCTCTGGCTTGGCTGTTAAACAACCGCTGTTTTCCCAGAGTTCAACGCTGTTTTCTTTGATGTTGCCGGCGCTAAGCAGCCCTTTTTCACCATGCAATTCAATCCGTTGGTCATAGCCGTACCCGGAGCGACGGCTATTGGTAATGGTTGCCATTGCCCCTGATGGGAATTTCATAACGATAAAGGCGGTGTCAATATCACCCGCTTGCCCAATTGCTGGATCAACCAGATTACTGCCTTGGGCGTAGATCGAGCAGGGTTCCTCACCAATAATGAAACGTGCCATATCGAAGTCATGTATTGTCATATCCCGGAACATACCACCAGAACCTTTGACATATTCAGCAGAAGGAGGAGAGGGATCACGGGAAATAATCAGCAGAGATTCGGCTTTTCCTATCGCGCCGGCGTCAAACAGGGTTTTTACTCGGCGGAATTGCGGATCATAACGGCGGTTAAAGCCAACAAATAAGGGAACCTGATACTGTTTAATCGTTGCAAGGCACTGACGAACACGTTCAATATCAAGATGAACCGGTTTTTCACAGAAGATTTTTTTATGATGTTTTGCTGCGAGTTCGATCAGGTCTGCATGAGTATCTGTTGCTGAGGCAATAAGAACACCATCTATTTGAGGGTCAGACATTGCCTGTTCAATAGTTTGTCTTTTTGTTTGGTATTGCTGTACTAAAAGTTCAGCACTTTTCTGATGGGGATCGACAACCGAATAAAGAGAAGTTTCTTTATGATGAGAGATATTTGCTGCGTGTACTTGCCCAATTCGTCCAGCGCCAAATAATGCAATGTTGAACATGGATGCTCCTTGATACCTAAGTATCTGCTTATGAGATACTTTAAAATATATCAAATAAAACATTTATTTCAATTTATCAATATTTGGAAATTATATTTTTGAGTGTGGCGTAGCATTTTGTTAATAACAATATTGAATTTGTGTTAATTAGATCACGTAAAGTAAGATTGATACTGGATGGAGTGGAGAATTTGTCCTTTAAAAACAAATTATAATATGCATTCGACTCACTATATGGTTACGCTTGGTTATAGAGATTAATGAAAGGAAAAGAGTCACTTATTTCCAGAATAAAAATTTCAAAAATGGTATTGAAAGCGGTGAGGAAAGGGAAAATGGCCTGCAAGATAGCAGGCCACTAACATCTAGTACTGACGCACTTTGGTTGCAACCATCTCCTTTATTTTTTTTGCGGCAGATTCTATCGCTGGGTTTTCTGCTACTTGTGCTGTGCCTACTCGCCAGCATGATTCATAATCATGCGTCATTGTTTTAGGTAACACTTTGATATCTATGAGTACTGGTACCGTCTGTTTTTGGGCTTCCTGTAACGCACAAAGCAGTTGTTGCTCATCGTGGACTCGGTAACTTTTGCAGCCGTAGCTTTCTGCATTTTTGGCGAAGTCGACTTTAATCAGTTTGCCATCCATGTTGCCGCTTTCTGGGTTACGATAACGATTTTCTGTTCCGAAACTGCCCATCCCTTGGCTCATTTGCAGATTATTGATGCAGCCAAATCCCGCGTTATCAAATAGCAACACGGTGATTTTGATATTTTCCTGTACTGCGGTTTGCAGCTCTGAATGAAGCATCATATAAGCGCCATCACCGACTATGGCATAAACCGGTTGGTTGGGGCAGGCTAGTTTAGCGCCAATAGCAGCGGCTATTTCATAGCCCATACAGGAATAGCCATACTCAAGATGATAGGTATCCGGTTGTTTGGGTTGCCATAATCGCTGTAAATCGCCAGGGAGGGAACCTGATGCGCCAACAATAATCGCTTCGGGCTCAAGATATTTGTCTAATAATCCCAATACGCTAGTTTGTGTCAGGCGGGTTTGTAATGTTTGGCTGTACTCTTCCAATTTATCATCGAGATGACCGGGAATTTCTGGTGTGAAATCTGCCTGATACTCAATGTTGAACAGACGATTTAACTCTTTTCTCCATGTTTCCCGTGCCTGATGAATCTCATCTTGATAACCACTGCGATAATTCAATTTAATAAGTTGTTCTGCAATAGCGTTTAACCCTGCTTGGGCGTCTGATACAACGGGTATTGCATCCAGTTTGCAGGCGTCGAATTCCGCTACATTGATAGTGAGAAATTCAACTTCTGGGTGCTGAAATAGCGATTTGGATGCAGTGGTGAAATCAGTAAACCGGGTGCCAACGCCAATAATCAAATCGGCCTCTTTGGCGATCAGGTTGGCCGCAAGACAGCCTGTTGTGCCTAAGCCACCACAATTAAGGGGATGGTCGGCAATTACGGTGCTTTTACCTGCTTGTGTTTCAGCAAAAGGAATATTGAAGTGTTCTGCGAACTGACGAAAAGCGTTATGAGCTTCTGAATAGCGCACTCCACCACCACAGATAAGTAAAGGTTTTTTCTTGCGGTTTATGAGTGCCACCGCATCGTTAATCATGGCGACAGAAGCAGGACGGCGTTCAATGCGGTGAATTCGTTTTTGGAAGAAATAGTCAGGAAAATCCCAAATCTCGCCTTGAACGTCTTGTGGTAGGCAAATTGTGACGGCACCAGTATCGGCTGGATCGGTCAGAACTCGCATCGCATTAATCATAGCGCTCATTAGCTGTTCTGGTCTGGAGATACGATCCCAATAACGAGAAACAGGGCGGAAACAGTCATTGGTGCTGATAGTATGGTCGTGGAACTGTTCAACCTGTTGTAAGACTGGATCAGGTTGACGGCAGGCGAAGAGATCACCGGGTAATAACAGCAGAGGAATGCGATTAGCTGTGGCAGTTGCCGCAGCGGTTACCATATTGGCGGAGCCAGGGCCAACAGAGGAGGTTACGGCAAAAATCTGTTTGCGCTTTTTCTGTTTAGCAAAACCTGTGGCGATATGGGCCATACCTTGCTCATTGCATCCTTGGTAAACGGTCAAGTGACCAGGATCTTGCTCCAGTGCTTGCCCCAATCCAACAACATTACCGTGACCAAAAATGGTAAAGATTCCTCTGATGAATGGGTATTGCTCTCCGTCTGCTTCCACATATTGCTGGTTCAGGAATTTCACCAATGCTTGAGCTGCTGTCATTGTTGATTTGTTCATGTTACAGGACTCCATTTTATTCCATTGTTGGCATCACAAAATTGCTGGAATGATGTTCTAGCCTGATACTTGCTGGCCAGCGGCTGGTAACAGTTTTCATGCGGGTGTAGAAGCGAACGCCATCATTACCGTGAACGTTAAGTGGGCCAAAAATTGAGCGTTTCCAGCCCCCGAAGCTGTGGAAGGCCATTGGTACCGGAATGGGAATATTGATGCCTACCATACCCGCTTGTACATCTTCGCTAAACTGGCGAGCTGTTTCTCCGTCGCGGGTGAATATCGCGGTACCATTACCATATTGATGGCAGTTAATTAATGTTAGCGCGGTGGCATAATCGGGTACACGGACAATTGACAGAACAGGACCGAAGATCTCTTCTTGATAGATTTTCATCTCCGGCGTGACATTATCGAACAGCGTCGGGCCAATAAAATAGCCATTTTCATAACCGGGAACCTTGAGTTGACGGCCATCAATTAACAAGCTGGCCCCCTGTTTTTCGCCACTATCGATGTAATCACAGATTTTAGCTTGGTGTTGGGCGGAGATAACGGGACCCATATCGTTTTCTGTAGTTGCGACAATACCGGGACCGACAGATATTTTGTTGATCTGTTGACGTAATTTTTCAATTAATGCATCTGCCGTTTCATCCCCAATCGCTAATACAACAGACAGTGCCATGCAACGTTCACCTGCTGCACCAAATGCTGCACCTGCAATAGCACTGCTAGCCATATCGAGATCGGCATCTGGCATCAGAATACAGTGATTTTTTGCGCCTCCCAACGCCTGACAGCGTTTCCCGTGAGCTGAGGCGGTAGTGTAGATATATTCAGCGACAGGCGTTGAACCCACAAAGCTGACAGCTTGCACGTGTGGATCTGTTAGTAGTATATCGACGGCTTCTTTATCGCCGTTGATAACATTAAATACGCCATTGGGTAAACCGGATTGTTTAAGTAGTGATGCTAATTCAAGCGCGAGAGAGGGATCTTTTTCTGAAGGTTTCAATACGAAAGTATTCCCTGTCGCTAATGCGATAGGAAACATCCACATAGGAACCATTGCCGGGAAGTTGAAAGGGGTAATGCCAACACAAACGCCTAAAGGCTGCATTAATGAATGGCTGTCCACTCCTGTCCCGGTATTCGCGGAATGTTCACCTTTTTGTAGATGAGGGATGCCACAGGCAAACTCAACGACTTCCAGACCACGAGTTAATTCACCGATAGCATCTGAATAGATTTTTCCGTGTTCTTCTGAAATCAATCGTGCCAGTTTGTCTATATTAGCTTCCAGTAATGTTTTGAACTGGAACATGACACGAGCACGTTTCAGTGGTGATATTTTAGACCATTCTCTGTAAGCTTGATGAGCGATTTCAATTGCCTGTTCAACTTCATGGGCTGTGCTTAGTGCTACCTGACGTATCTGTTTTCCTGTTGCTGGATTGAAAACCGGCGAAAAACGGGTGCTATAACTGGGAATAAGTTGCCCATTAACATAATTCTGTACCTGTTCCATTCTGAGCCTCTTTTGCGGATTTGATGTTAGTACTGAATCGGAAACTTTGATAATAGATATATGAAATATATGTTTTATTTTCAATATGATTTGGAACAAAAGGCAATTAATGTGATCGGCGTAAAGTTTCTATGAATTACCGATAATTAGGTGACTAATTAGATGTTAATCAATATAGTGGTAATAATAAATCATTACAATGAATGGATTATGTATTTCATTTTTAACTATAAAAATGAAATATGATTCAGCTTATACGGTAAAACGATTACAATTGCTGGCGATAAATTTTATGGGGGATTTATGTCTGTCGCATCGAATCTAAATGAATTTCAAGAACAAGTCCGTTCACGTTATAGTGGGTTGAGTAAACGCCTGCAACAAGTAGCTCGATATGTGCTGGATAATACCAATAGTGTCGCTTTTGATACTGTTGCGGTGATTGCCAGAGAAGCTGATGTTCCTCCATCAACATTAATTCGTTTTGCTAATGCGTTTGATTTCAGTGGTTTTAATGAAATGAAACAGCTATTTCGTATGCATATGGTGGAAGAAACCGCCAGTTATGCAGACCGGGCCAGATTATTTAGAGAACTGGATGGCGAACAGGAACCGCCTGAAGACCCTCAGCATATTTTGCAGGAATTTGCTCGTTCAAATGTGCAGGCTATGCAACAGTTAGCTGCCAGAACAGCCCCTGAAGATTTAAGGAACGCGGTAGACTTATTGGCTCAAGCTAAGAATATTTACATTATTGGGCTGCGTCGTTCTTTTAGTGTGGCGGCTTATCTTTCTTATGCATTGAATCATCTGGAATGTCGTCCTTTACTCGTGGATGGTTTGGGGGGAATGTTCAGGGAACAGATTAATTTAATTGGGGAAGAAGATGTTGTTGTTTCAATCAGTTTTACCCCTTATGCAGAAGAGACGCTGATGGTCAGTGAACGGGCGGCAAAAGCCGGGGCAAAACAGATTGTGATTACAGATAGCCAGATTAGCCCGCTTGCCAGCTTTAGTGATGTTTGTTTTGTGGTTAAAGAAGCACAGGTGGAGGCATTCCGTTCTCAGTCTGCTACTTTGTGTTTAGTGCAATCTTTGGCTGTTTCTCTGGCTTATCGGCAAGGAAACACGATTTAATTGTGTATATTCCCGATGAACCTCTAATGACTATTGACCCGCGAATCCCGGCGGGTTAATGCTTTATCAGGTCAGTAGAAAGCACATAATTTAAATAGAGTGTAAACCTGATATTGAAACTGGTTTGTTAGACATAAATGTTGTTGATTCTTATTGGTGATAATTATTTAATAATTATTCTGAGTTATGGTTTTGAAAAGGGATCAATATGATGAGTAAAGGATCGCGTTACATTTTTGTCATTTTATCTGCAATTTCTTTCCAGGCATTTGCCTCAAATTTTGACTACAAAAGTGATATTCCTGCTGATAATAAGCCATCTGCGGACTATTTGAAGAAACGGGAAAATCTTCAACCTAAGCATTGGGATGTGGATAAACTCATTACGGATAATAATGCGGTGGAGAAGCGGGAACTGGCAAGACAGGTGAAAGAAGATGAACTTAATCGGAAGAGCCGAGAGTTTAATGATCGTGTCAATGAGAAAATCCGTCAGGATCTTGAGCGTACTGCGCGTATTAAAGAGAATAACGGTATGACCAGAAGTAACTTTTTTGATCGGGAATAACCGTGACTTAAAGCAGTTCGACAGTGAAGTGAATGACTGGTCGGGAAAAATAGGCAGTTTGTCGATAATCATTGACACTCTTTCGAAAGAATTTCCTCCATTAGCATGTGATTATATACCCTATGGATTTCAAGATGGATCGCGATGGCAAGGGAGCGAATCCCCGGGAACACAGATAACGATGTGACCGGGGTGAGTAAGTGCAGCCAACAAAGAGGCAACTTGAAAGATGACGGGTATAATGACTTCGCACTAAAGGAGAAGAATATATGGAAAAGATCGAATGGACTGACTTTGAGAAAGTCGACATGCGGGTTGGCACAATTATTTCAGTAGAATTGAATCCTCAAGCCAGCAAACCTGCCTATAAATTACAAATTGATCTTGGCGAATTGGGCGTTAAAAGCTCAAGTGCCCAGATAACGGTGCATTATACACCTGAACAATTAATTGGCCGTCAGGTTCTTTGTGTGTGCAATTTTCCACCAAAGCGGATTGCTGGTGTCAAATCGGAAGTATTGCTGACCGGCAGTGTGGATGAAAATGGTGCGGTGGTGATCGCAGAATTTACTCTTCCTGTCCCAAATGGTCATAAGTTATTGTAAATCACACTATTTTGTTGTCGAATGAATGGAGTTTATTTTAATCAGCGACAATGAATATGGCTGTTCAATTACCTTCATTACATTTACGCCGGTATTCTGCCGAAACTATTAGCCATAGCCACCAAGGGTTATGGCAGTTCGTTTTTGGCTATAACGGGCAACTTGAGTTAAACGTAGAAGGACAACAACGTACCGTTAGTTTTGGAAATGTTGTGATGATCCCACCGGATGCGAAACACAGCTTTTTCGCTAGTGGTGAAAATCAGCAATTGGTGCTGGAGTTGCCTTCGGCACTGTTTAATCCATTACATAGTGATGCTTTCTGGCAACCATTACCTGATTCTGTGCTTGCTCTTATTAAGTGGTTACATGATTACCCGCAACCACCGGCTAATCACGCTGATGCTGCCCGTTTGCTGCTCGCTCAGCTACCACAAGTAGGTTCATCTTCAGCGTTGATAGTTAAACTACATCGGGGGCTTGTTGGGCGTCTGCATGAGAAAGTGACGGTGATGGATATGGCTAATATTTGCGCAGTATCTGCCAGTACCTTGCATCGTAAACTTTTTAATGCAACAGGGATGAGTCCAATGGCTTATTTAAAAACGTGCCGGATGGAATTTGCCTATAATTTGTTGGCTTACAGTGATAGGACTTTGGCTGACATTGCTTTTCTGTCTGGTTATGCCTCCCAGTCAGCTTTTACTTTTGCATTTAGTCAACATTATGGTTGTACTCCAGCCAGGTTGCGTAAAGGCAAATGATATTTTCAGCATTTTATGACTTGATGCACAATGTGATTGTGCGTAATATACAAACAACGAGGATGTTATGGCTGTTGAATTCAGGGATGGATGGCTAGAAAGATTTTATGAACAAGATTTACCGCACAAATGCATACCTGCATCTTTACAGCGTGCGTTATACAGAAAACTACAAATTTTGGATGCTTCGGTTAAAGAGGCTGATTTAAGAATCCCTCCGGGAAACCATTTTGAATACTTGAATGGCTATTTGAGGGGATGGTGCTCAATAAGAGTAAATAAGCAATATAGGCTTATTTTTCAATGGATTGATGGTATTGCGGTTGATACATATCTGGATCCTCATAACTATTAAACTGAGGGAAATAAATGATGAGGAATACAAAACGTCGCCCTGCAACAGTGGGTGAAATATTGGTGAGTGAGTTTCTGGTGCCTTTGAATATCGAAATTAATGTGCTTGCGGAAGCTATGGGTGTTCACCGCAATACATTAAGTAGAATTGTGCATGATAAAGGTTCGCTAACCGTTCCTATGGCGATCAAATTGGCAGCGGCTTTGGGCAATACAGCGGAGTTTTGGCTTAATATTCAACATTCAGTTGAACTGTGGGATGTGCGTAATCATGCCTATCAAGCGGAATCACTGAATGTAAAACAGATAGTTAAGCTATCAGTTACAGCGGCAATGCACTAATGTGTTTGTTTTTAAGAATACGAATGCGTTGAAATACGTAAAGCCATCTTATGATGAGATAGCTTTACGTGAGTGATATACCCTATGGATTTCAAGATGGATCGCGACGGCAAGGGAGCGAATCCCCGGGAGCATAGAGAACTATGTGACCGGGGTGAGTGAGTGCAGCCAACAAAGAGGCAACTTGAAAGATAACGGGTATAAATATTATTGAGCTTTCGCTTCTGATTTATCAGCACTGTTAAGCAGGCGGCGAATAGGGACAATTAATACCATTAATACGGCTGCACAAATAACCAGTGCCAAAGATACACGGGAGAACAGATCAGGTAGGTTGTCCAGTTGGTCAGCGCGCACATGTCCACCAATTAAGCCAGCAGCTAGATTGCCCAAAGCACTTGCACAAAACCACAAGCCCATGACCTGACCGCGCATTCGAGATGGGGCCAGTATTGTCATCGTTGCGAGCCCAATGGGGCTAAGGCACAGCTCACCGAGTGTCAGAAACAGAGAACTTGATATCAGCCAGAAAGGAGAAACGGTTTCACCGGTTGCCAGCACATTTTGCGCAGCCAGAATCATCACGCCAAAACCACCGGCAGCGAACAGAATACCAATAATGAATTTACTAATGCTGCTCGGGTTGATGTTGTTTTTTGCTAATCTGGGCCAGAACCAACTGAATACGGGGGCCAGCAGGATAATAAACAGTGCATTAATTGACTGGAACCATACTGTCGGGATCTCAAACCCCATCACTATACGGTTAGTATAATCATTGGCGAACAGGTTGAATGACGTTGGTGTTTGCTCGTATGCAGACCAGAAGAATGCAGCAGATACCAGCAGGATAAAACAGACCAGCAGGCGCGAACGGTCACTACTGCTTAAGCCGGCAAACAGGAACAAATAGGCAAAGTAAAGTGTTACACAGGATGAGATCACATAGACCATTGCGCTGGCTACGGCTACCGGATTGAATGGAATTACACCAAGGATTAGCAGAGCAATAATAGCAATGATAGCGATAACAGTGGTAAAGACCCATTTGCCGACGTTTTCACGCTTCACTGTAGGGTGGTCCCAGCTTGAATCCAAACCACCTTCTTTATCATACTGACGCATCAAAGGGATCGTGTAGAAACGGAATATCAATAGGGCAACTAGCATCCCCAACCCTCCGATACCAAAACCCCAGTGCCAGCCATAGTCACGAACCAGCAAGCCTGTAGTCAGAGGAGCAATGAAGGAACCGATATTAATTCCCATATAAAATAGGGAAAAACCACCATCACGACGTGGATCATCTTTTTTATACAGAGTTCCGACCATCACGGTGACACAGGTTTTAAACAGTCCTGTACCTAATACGATCAGTAATAAGCCAATAAAGAACAAATAATGACTGAAGAAAGCGGAAAGAGCGATAGACAAGTGCCCTAGTGCAATAATGATTGAGCCATACCAGACTGCTTGACGTTGGCCTAACCAGTTATCCGCCAGCCAACCACCGGGTAGTGCGGTCAGATACACACTACCTGCAAAGATACCGACAATGGCAGCGGCCTGTTCACGAGGAATACCCATACCACCATCATAGATGGTTGCAGCCATGAATAAGATCAGCAGTGGACGAATGCCGTAGTAAGAGAAACGTTCCCACATTTCTGTGAAGAACAAAGAACTTAATGGATAAGGATGTCCAAAGAAAGTTCTGGTTTTCGTATTGTTAATGGAGGATTGCATCTAAGTTTTCCTATAAGACTACACTCTAAGAGTGCAGTGTGTGTGACAAATAAAGCTTTTAAAAAGCTCTTTTAAATTTAGGTTTAGAGCAAACAAAAAAGCCACGTTTTTATTAAATAATGTCCTATCTTGTTAATATATTTTTAACATATTTTTCGATCAATTTTATTAACAAGTAGGATATCTCTTACTTTATATTCCATATTTCAGAGCAAAATCCGACATAAATCTCATTTCTCATAATTAATAGGCTAAAATGAGGATAAAACCTATTGACTTATTTCTATTTATATTCGATGTTTTTTTATGGAAAAAATATTTTAAAATAATAAATTAAATAATAACGGTAATATATACCCAATGGATTTCAAGATGCATCGCGACGGCAAGGGAGTGAATCCCCGGGAGCATAGATAACTATGTGACCGGGGTGAGCGAGCGCAGCCAACAAAGAGGCAACTTGAAGGATAACGGGTATATAAGGTATCTTTTCAAAGGCTAGATATTAACGGTAATAATGAAGGGTAAGAAAAGTAACGTGATTTGATTGTCAATTTAGTATTTATTTTGAAATTTTAAATGAATCCTTATTTCTTATATAAAAATTGGAAAAAAATTAAATTAAAAAATATGGCATCAGCATTGAAATGAGATAGTCAATTATTGAGGGATACCAAAGTGATTATGGCTGTTTCCTGGATAAAGAAACAGCCATGAATAGATTTAATGGATTTTATCAGCTTGCCCGTAGAGAGAAGGCATCCCCTTAGGCCGGGTTTTAAAGCGACGATGCAACCACATATATTGATCAGGTGCCTGTAAAATTTCCTGTTCGACAACTCTATTCATGAAAGCAGCCGCTTTCACTTCATCATCTTTTGGAAATCCTGCCACTGTTGGTTGAATAATCAGTTCATAACCCTTTCCATCAGGCAGACGACGGGGAGTAAAGGGGATCATTGCCGGATCAGCGAGGCGCACAAGTATCGACGTGCCGGTGGTGGTTGCAGCGTGTTCTACAGCAAATAGTGGTGCAAATACACTTTTTCGTGGGCCGTAATCATGATCGGGGGCGTACCAGACAATTTCGCCATTTTTCAGACAGCGGATCATGCCTTTGACATCTTTTCTATCCAGCATATATTTGTTGGAGCGCAGTCGTCCCCATGTTTGTAGCCAATCCATAACTGGATTATCATTTGGTCGGTAGACGCCAATGCCAGGATTGAGCAAACCGAGAATGCGGGCACCGAGTTCCAGTGTCAGGAAATGGATACCAATAACAATAATTCCTTGCCCAGTAGTTTGAATTTTCTGAATGTTTTCTTGCCCAGTCACTTTAAACCAGCGTTCTATCCGCCAGTCAGGCCAAAACCAAGCCATGCCCGTTTCAAATATTCCCATTCCGACGGATTCAAAGTTTTTTATTAATAGCGCGTTGCGCTCCTCTTGTGGCATATCAGGAAAACATAGCTCAAGATTTCTTTCGGCAACTTTGGCACGTTTTTTCAGAAAGTGCATAGAAAATCGGCCCAGACGAGTGCCTATCCGGTAAATAATGGGATAGGGGAGCAGCACCAGTAAGTAAAGCAGACTGATACCAAACCAAGTAGGCCAATAACGGGGATGCAGTAGTGAACGTTGAAAAGAAGGCGCTTGTATCATGGATTCTCAGGTTTTTATAGTTCCAACAAGATGGACAAAACAATTTCCTTATTGTGACATTTTTTGACGGGATATCGAAGTTTTCAAGTATGAAATGTTTATGATCTTGATTTTGGTGCACTTAGCTTTTGTCATTGGTAAAGAGTGATAGCTCGTAATTTACTGATAAATAAAAATTAAAATAGTTTTACAGAGCTATTTACAATTTATGTAGATAATATTACTGTTTATATGAACAGTATTGTTTGTGGAGGGAAAAATTATGCATGTAATTATGCATGTAATTATGCATGTAGAAGTTACGATCGATAAATCTAAAAAACTGCCAAAAGGTGCTGTCCCTGCGCTTGCTGTAGAACTAGATAACCGTCTTAAACGTCGCTGGCCTGATATTAAAACCAATGTGAAGTTGGCAAGTCATGATGGGCTGTCTGTTCGTGGTGGCACTCCTGATGACAGGAAAGCTGTTGAAGAGATTCTACAAGAGACATGGGAAAGCGCTGATGATTGGTTCCAGCCTTGATAGAGAGTTACAAATGACTACTCGTTGAAAATCATTTTCGTTATCATATACCCTATAGATTTCAAGATGCATCGCGACGGCAAGGGAGCGAATCCCTGGAAGCATAGGTAACTATGTGACCGGGGTGAGCGAGTGCAGCCAACAAAGAGGCAACTTGAAAGATAACAGGTATATTACGCTTGATAGCGGAGGCTATCACTTATACATCCCTATTTTATGACTTGAAATTCAGGAAAGTACACCATGCCAGTGTTACACAACCGCATTTCTAATAAAGAGCTGAAAGCACGTATGTTGGCGGAGACCCAACCTCGTACGACCATCTCTTTTTACAAATATTTTAACATCTTAAATCCTCTGGATTTTCGTAACAGCTTGTATCAACAATTTACCGACCTCTCAGTATTTGGCCGGGTTTATATTGCTAAAGAGGGGATTAATGCTCAGATAAGTTTACCAACTCATAATTTGGAAGCATTCAAGGCGTTATTGTATAGCGTTGATCCTGCATTGGATAATTTGAGGCTGAATATTGCGCTTGATGATGATGGGAAATCTTTCTGGGTTTTGCGTATGAAAGTACGTGATCGTGTAGTGGCTGATGGGATTGATGATGAAACTTTTGATCCATCAAAAACCGGCGAGTACCTTAAAGCAGAGCAGGTCAACCAGATGCTGGATAATCCTGATACGCTATTTGTCGATATGCGCAATCACTATGAATATGAAGTTGGGCATTTTGAAAATGCAATTGAAGTTCCTTCTGATACATTCCGTGAACAGTTGCCAATGGTTGCGGAAATGTTGCAGGATAATAAGGATAAAAATATTGTAATGTACTGCACTGGTGGTATTCGCTGTGAAAAAGCCAGTGCTTATATGCTGCACAATGGCTTTAAAAACGTCTATCACGTAGAGGGCGGTATTATCGAATATGCTCGTAAAGCGAGAGAACAGGGATTACCGGTACGTTTTGTTGGTAAAAACTTTGTCTTTGATGAGCGGATGGGAGAGCGTATTTCAGACGATGTGATTGCTCATTGCCATCAATGTGGCGTGTCTTGCGACAGTCATACTAATTGTAAAAATGAAGGTTGCCACTTGCTATTTATTCAGTGTCCAGAGTGTGCAACTAAATTTGAAGGCTGTTGTAGTGAAATGTGCAGAGAAGAAGTCAGGTTACCGGAAACCGAGCAGCGTGCTCGCCGTGCTGGTCGTGAAAATGGAGCAAAAATATTTAATAAATCCCGGCACCGTCTACAGGATGGGTTGAACAGTACTTCACTACAGTCTGTTGAATAACGTGATTAATCGCTGGCACAGAGATCAATGTGCCAGTTGATTTGATTAATAGAGATATTTAAATACATTGTAAATAAAGCAGAGTTCAATTCTATTACGCACATTGATTTTTTCAGTAATGTGTCTTTTATGAGAATAGACTGTGCTATTACTGATTTTTAACTTTTGGGATATCTGGTAATTAGGGATTTCTTTCATCCAGTAATCGATAACTTTATGCTCTTGAGGGCTGAAAATAGAGCAATACTGGTCGATTGTTGCTCTGTGTCTCTGAATTTCTTGCAATGTGGTTTTGCTAATTTTATTAAGCAGATAGGTAAGATTTCTCTTTGCCAGAATAACAGCATTATCTTTCAATGTAATATAATTGTCACAATAAGGATAGGCGCTATTAAGGTATATATAAATACGAGTGTTATCTGTAAGAGTTATAAATTTCTGTAAATCGGAACAGTAACTGGCATGATGACAATAATGTGTCAAGTTAGCTAAAACGATATCAGGAGCAAAATGAGTTACAATATTTATCGCCTCATTAATTGAAGGTGAGTCAACAATTTCAA
Source organism: Photorhabdus laumondii subsp. laumondii (assembly GCF_003343245.1). NCBI lineage: Bacteria > Pseudomonadati > Pseudomonadota > Gammaproteobacteria > Enterobacterales > Morganellaceae > Photorhabdus > Photorhabdus laumondii. The sequence continues at coordinate 2,165,159 of NZ_CP024901.1, forward strand.
GATCTTCGACATTATCATTTTTCTTTAAAAACTCTCTGATACCTGAACGGGTATAATAGCACTCTTCAACAATTAAGATTTTCATTATTGCACATCCCTGTTCCTGTTTGGCCAAACTCACAATAAACGCCCCATCTATCAGTAGTCAACTCGGCAAATTTGATGGTTAAGTTAGCTTAATCCGAAATTATTATATAGTGATATGGTATTCCAGACAAAATCTTTGAGATGAATCGATGCGTCTCCTAACCGGACACCCATTTATACGGGTGTCCGGGTTTAAGATTATTAATGTTTTGTATGGTTTAGATCGCTGTATTCTGAAGATTCGATCTTTTCAATTCCTGCCTGGAGGATGTATATCAATTGCTTTGCAATGTCAGTTGTCAACCATAAGGTTCGATCTACCATGACATGTTCTGGTGTTTGATCTTGGGAGGACAAATAGTGAAGGCGTAGCATCACTGCATCATATGTATCGACGGTACTGACATCCCAGCCTACAACAGGATGCGTTTGAATAACTTCATCTTTACTGCCCATAAAACCTCCTAATCAGATCACTGCATTATTTATTAATATCATTGACTAAGAGCAAACTACCTCATTCCTGAATGAGTCATTAGTTAGTATATGCTTTTTAATGAAAGTAAGAAGGTTTTTTGTTAGGAATTATGAGTTGGTGTGTTGGTAACTATGTAAATTAATGGGGATGATGACCATCCCCATGTTATATCAGTCTGTTACTTTCACATCCCAGCGGGCATCTTCGCCAGCCAAAAATGGAATAAGTTTTTCATTATTGCAATCAATGTGTTCAATGACGGTAGAAGGTTTGCGAGTTAGTTCAATAAAGCCTTCATTGACAGGTAGCCCGTAAAATTTAGGGCCATTAAGTGAACAGAAAGCTTCAAAATGCGGTAATGCATTCATCTCCTCAAACACTGTTGCATAAGCAGGTAGCGCTGATGGTGCGTTAAAGACGCCGGCACAACCACAAGAGGATTCTTTCTTTTGTTGTGCATGTGGTGCTGAGTCTGTACCTAGAAAGAAGCGATCACAGCCACTGGCGACGGCTGCCCGTAAAGCCTCTTGATGCACATTGCGTTTTAGCACAGGCAGACAGTATAGGTGTGGCCGAATCCCACCAACTAGCATATGGTTGCGATTGAACATGAGATGCTGTGGAGTTAATGTTGCTGCCAGATTGTTATTGCCTTCCAGCACATATTGTGCGGCTTCTTTGGTAGTTATGTGTTCAAACACAACTTTCAGTGCTGGGAATTGATTACGTAGTGGTTCCATGACTTGTTCAATAAAACGGGCTTCTCGATCGAAAATATCAATATGAGAAGCAGTAACCTCACCGTGGACGAGCAGAGGCATCCCCAGTTTTTCCATCACGGCTAATAGTGGATAAATATTCTTTATATCAGAGACGCCGTGACTTGAATTGGTTGTGGCATTGGCAGGGTAGAGCTTGCAAGCGGTAAAAATGCCTTCTTTATAACCAATTTCTATCTGAGAGCTTTCAGTCGTGTCAGTAAGATAACAAGTCATAAGAGGCTGGAAATTATCTCCTTCGGGAATAGCTGCCAGTATTCTGCCTCTATAAGCCTTGGCACTGACCACTTCTGTAATCGGCGTAAGCAGATTAGGCATGACGATAGCTCGGCCAAAGTAATGACTGGTGTAGGGAACGACAGTTCTTAGCATTTCACCATCACGAAAATGGATGTGCCAGTCATCAGGGCGGCGGATTTTTATTGTGTATGATTCAGTGGTCATGAGAAACCGGCTCCAGTATATATGATAGGAATGAAGATGCTGAGTTCAGCATATCCAGGCCGGGAATGGATGATAAAGCTAAAATGGTTGAATAGCTATTAATGAATATAAGTTTTAGAAAAAAATTCAGCCAAATCAACTAGGTTAGGGTAGTCAGAGGTGGATTTTCTTATAACAAAGGAAAAATGAAATATGAGGGTAAAAAATAAATGAAGTTGGCTCCTCTGACTGGACTCGAACTTCATCTGTATCTCCTATTATTACTGCCATTGTGAAAATAACATGATTATTTACCAACATATTTACCATCATTATTGTTTTCTTATGATAAAAATGTCAATTAAAAACAACTGGTTGTTGTCATAACTATCTAACTAACCCGAATTCTGCTTAATCCGTCATTGAAAAATCGTCTTCTGAGTAGAAAACTTTCAGTGATGGCTTCTTCAATTTAAGGCAGTAAGCAATCAATCCACCTAAAACGCACAACAGAAAGCCTTTTATACTTCGGTGGCGGGAATGCTCTATTTGAGAAAGAGTTTTTAATTGCCCATTAATCGTTTCAATGATAAAACGCTTTTTTAACATTATCTTATCCCACTCAGCTTGCATACTCGCTTTCATGTTACGCCGTTTTTTCGTGATGAAAGTGACATCGGTTTTAGCTAAATCGTCCGCCAATTCCTGGCTGAGGTAACCTTTGTCACCGTAAAGAGAACCCGTTAATTCTTTTGATAATTCACGAACAGGTTCCCGATCATCCACATTACCCGGAGTCACTTTAAGCGCGAGAATTTCACCCTGATGATTGACAACCAGGTGTAATTTGAAACCGTAAAACCAGCCCATTGAATTTTTTCCGCGCTTTGCTATCCCCGCAAAGACCTTATGTCGAGGGATGCGAATGTTATGGCAGACACTCAAACGGGTGGAATCAATAAAAGCAATGCCTGTGGGTTTCCCTTTTAATTGAGTCAGATAGCTGCATAATGGCACCAAAACGGAAGGAGCCACACTGACAAAACGAGGATAGCTAAGCAAGGTTGGAAAATCCTTATGGTGATATTTCCAAATATGTTCTAGATAAAAATGTTTAAAATCACGGTAATGCGACATATGAAAAAGGATCAAAATGGTCATGATTTCACTGGGATACATATGACCTTGTCGGCGGCGTAAACGATGCCCGCTATCGAGACAAAATTGTTCCCATTGAGGGATGAAAAAACGGCAAAAATCATCGACATCACAGAAAATTTCAACTAAGTTGTCCATAGCCTGTTCCCCCCTCGGAGCTGTTTTTGGTGCACACCAAAACTTTGCTCCTGGAACAGGCTTCTCGTCAATTTCTTATCCAGAATTCGGGTTAACTATGAACGCCATTTCTTACTTTCTCTGTCAATACGATATTGCTGTTATTTTTCTGAAAGTAATTGATATAAAACAATTAGTTATTGTTTAGTAAATAAAAGATGTTTAGTCAAGATGAGATTGCTCATCTTCAAGGTTACTTGTCTGTCATCACACCATTTTGAAAACCTTCCCCTCATTTTCACTTTCTCTATCATGTTGAATGGGCTAACTTTTATGAAACATGAATGTAATCGGCAGGACAAGAACAATGACTACTCAAAAGGAAATGGACGATATCAGGACAGCCTTATCTTGGTTTGATGTACGCCGATATGATGCCCTGAAAGATCTTACTTTAGAGCAAATCTATGCTGAACTTGAAAGACGGATGTTTGCTTACAAAACAAGGCAGCAATGGGATACAGCAGGCAAAAATAATCAAATGCAAGCTATATACCATGAGGCAACAATCCGATGCGGTGATGTGATACTTGAATCGAAATGGATTTCAGATAATCAGAGACTCTCACATAGCTATGCTGTCAGACCAATGACCAGAGGTGCATTGTTTAACTATGGACGGGCGATGTATCGACTGGAGACTTCTGAGCAAACAGATCCTGTTGCAGTGAGTTCTGACTACATCTCTGAGTATCTGAAACAAGGAGGCATGAACCCTACTAACAAGATGCTGATCGAAATTGACTTGGAACAAGCCAGCAGTGACGATCTCGCAGAACACCTGAAAGTGCTGATTGCTCTATGGCAAAAGCACCTTAAAACGGCAAAACCACCTAAACGATCTTTTCGTTTTGGTCATAAGACCTTTCAAAGAATACTTGATTACAAAGTCATCCCTTTAATGGATTTGATCTCATGGGAACAGACCTACAACGAAGGTAAGAACATACCGTTCAACATTTTAGCTGACATCCTGCATGGTACTGGCGGGGTTCGGAGCCGTGATCACATCAAAGATACTGATTATGATTACGCGAAAAGCTATCTCGATAAGGATGAGTATTTCAAGGTTTTGAATGATTTCTATATAAAAAACATCCTGTTAAAGGACTGGAAGATCACTGAAGTCATAAAAATCAACGATAAAGCCCCCTGATAAAGACAAAAAGTAAACACAAGGGATGTTCACTATCTGTGAGTATCCCTATAACTACTTCCCCTCTACCAGTTTCCGCGAAGTTCGGGATTTGCGAACGTCCCTAGTTTAGAACCAGCCAAAATCCTAGAATTATCTCCATCGAACAACACAGGAGATAAACATGGTCCAAATCAAAACAGACAAACATCAGAAACTTATTCGTTTGCCCGAAGTAATCAGAAGAACGGGGTTTGGTAAAACGTGGATATATACCCTTATAAGAGCGGGTAAATTTCCTAAACAAGTTAAAACCGGATTGCGTTCTATAGCATTTATTGAAAGTGAGATTGATGCATGGATCGAAAAGGTTATTCAGGCATCACGTACTCAAGCAGTTTAATAGATACTGTTAATATAATAATATAAGGAGGTTTTATGTAAAATCTGAAAAAAGAAGTTTGCTATTAACGACATTCCTTACCGAAATAAAATAATACAGGTTTTCTGTAGGGATATTTTCACTCAAATTATAGAAGGAAATGAATATGAATATGAATATGAATAATACAATAACTGAAACTCATGTGATAACAGTCACCAATGAATCAACCAGACTGTTTATTGTTAAAGCATTTGAAGGTTATGAGCTTTATATCAATAATATGCAGGAATACATGGGGAGCCGATTCTTTAAAAATATTGCGGACATGAAATATATGGATGATGTTTTTGATAAAGTAATAGAAAACAGTAAGGAGGGATTTAGTCAGTTCCTGAAAAAAAACAAAAGCGCAGGATCTCTAAAAGAGGTGTTTTTCGATGAGGTCAAAGTCAATCTGAGGTTTATGCATAATGTGATGTTAAACTCAGACTAATAGTTCTGTTATCTCTATTTGGCCCCGCAAGGGGCTAATAGCAACGAAAGAGAATATAAATCTGTATCTAACCATGAGGATATAAATATGAATAAAGAACTTAAGACCGAATCGAATAGATGTTTTTTCCATTTGATGACGATATTTTATGATCTAAGAATGCGCACTGCCATGAACGAGCGTCCTGATGAGATTGAAGCACTATGTAATGATGAAGCTTTCATGGGAGTTGTTTTTAAAGAATGTATCAAAAAAGCTAAATCACATTTACCATTGGTCGAGCGGCATCACCCCGGCGCTGAAGGTGTATCAGTAAAACTGGTTGATCTTGCTTATGTGATGGAAAGGCTGAAAGCATATCATCAGGATAAAGGTTTTATGAAAGAGTCTCAAAAGTAGTCTGGTTTATTTAGGCCCTGTCATTGGGCCGAATAAAAATAAAGTCTTGGATTCACATAATAAGTGCAACATCGTTAATCTGGAAGTAAACATGTTCGTATTCCTTTAAATAATTCATTCGGTGTTTTCCCACCCCGTGTTTTTCGAGGACGATTATTTAATCGGTTTACCACAAAATTTATTTCCTGATCAGAGATTTCATTAAAATTGGTTCCCTTTGGAAAGTATTGTCTGATTAACCCATTGATATTCTCATTGATCCCTCTTTCCCAAGGCGAATAAGGGTGAGCAAAGTAAATTTGGGTTTCTAATTCTTCACCGATGATTTCATGATCTGCGAACTCCAAACCGTTATCGAACGTGATGGTCTTAACCTTTTGTTTTAACGGGTATAATACTTTCACTGCTGCTTTCGCGACTTCTGATGCCTGCTTGCTATCAAGTTTAACGATAATTGTATACAGCGTCTTGCGGTCAACCAATGTTAATAAGACACTTTTTTTATCTTTCCCTATTATCGTATCTCCTTCCCAGTCCCCAATACGTTCTTTTTTATCAACAATTTCCGGGCGTTCATCAATACTGACCCGATTTTTAATTTTACCTCTTCTTTCATAGCGACCATAGCGTTTGCGATAGGGTTTTCTGGCTATTCGCAGATGTTGCCATAAATCACCCCCCTCTCTTTTATCTTGATAAATCAGTCTATAAATCGTCTCATGATGCAAAGATATCCCTTTATGTTGCTTCAAATAATCAGCCACCTGTTCAGGGCTTAAATCTTTCCAAATTAACCGTTTTATCCATCTTTTTACTTCCGGCGTTATTTTCACGGCCTTTTTAGCAAAATGACGACGCGCCAATACCTTCAAATGAGCCTGTTCAGGGCAGTATGTCTGGACTTCTTGATTTCTCTTCAATTCTCTGCTGATGGTCGATGGGCTTCGCTTAAGTGACTTCGCAATAAAAAGCTGTGAAAAACCCGCTTCTCTTAAACTGGAAATCTGGTATCTTTCTGTTTCGGTCAGTTGTGTATAGGCCATAGTGCATTTTCCTTTGGCGAGAAAGATGCCTACTATAGCAACTGACCGCCCTTCTGAAAAATTGCACTTATTAGTCGAATCCGCCAGTTAAATATATATCATTTTAATATGAGGAGTTGTCATGTCAAAAAACATTGAAATTGAAAATACATCTACAGAGTTATTTTATGATCTTGCTAAACGTTCATTTGAAGCAAGCTGGGAAGTTATGCAGGATATGTGTAGTGATAGCATTTCGCATCTTGTCGATGATGCTGATTTTATGAGTGCATTTATACGGCTCATGATTAATCATATTTGTCATAACTTTGACAAGTTTACTACGCAGGAAGGTAATCAAGGAAATATTGATGAGGTTAACTACGAGGAAATAGCAGAACGACTTGTACGTAATGATAGTGCTGCTGGCCTTTATTGCGGTACGAATACACCAGCTGCGTTTTATGGGTCTGAACAAAGAAGAGGCAGAGAAAGAGAGCTGTGAGACAGTATTAAGCCCCCTGGCGTGGAAATTACTGTGGTCAAAACAAGAAAAACGCCGTGTGCCGAAAAAAGCCCCGAGTTTGCATTGGGCCTTCATCAATCTGGGAAAACTGGCCGGCTGGTACGATTCCAAACGCACGGGTCGAGTCGGATGGGAACGACTTTGGGAAGGCTGGTTTCGGCTGCAAACCCTGATAGACGGCTATTTGCTGGCTAAATCAATTGATTTGGAGATCTGATCAAGAGACAGCTCGTAGAACAGGGCTTAATGGCCTTTGTTAAAGGCTGGGATAACAATACGCTTGGGATAACAGATGAAGGTAAACTAGCCAAAATCTGGGATGCCAAAGAAGGTGTTTGTATTGGTCGCCGGGTTGTTGATGAAGTGAAGGAATGGACTGAGCCGGGTAATGGTAATCAGAAAGTTGTCCGCGTCACCTATACATGGAAATTAACTGATGTTCCATCATGGGTGGACAAAAGCGCGTTCTCTGGTGTGAAAGGGATGAATGAACCTGCTGATGGTGCCATGAATCTTGTTAAAACCAGCAATGGTTGGAAAGCGAACTAAGGGGCTATCATGGAAAACAATACCATCAAGTGTCCTTTCTGCCTGCGAGAAAGCCAGCGAGGTGTGCATGTTTGTACCGGTTGTATGGCGACTGTTTTATATGGAGCCTTCCCCGGCTGGTATGCTGCCGTAGCTATCTTACTGTCCTTTGGCCTGTCTATACTGATTGGAATGTCTACAGGTACGGCGGGGGCTACTATCAGCCTGCCAATAATTTTTATTGTAGCTTTTATAGAAGGTAAGGCGATCTTCTCTGATAATGTTGTGTTCAGGCGAAGAATGTAATTTTTAGGGGCTGGTCAATAATATGTCCTGCCCCAGAATCTTACACATTTGGCACTGAAGATAGGATTGTTATTATCTCCTTAATGGTTGTATCAAGCTGTTCCATGAAATGTTTTTTTAGGGGCGGCATTCGAGGTATTTCTTTCGAGATTTTATTTTGTAACTCAATCCAAAACCCCTCTTCAACTTTCAGATAGTTACATGCTTTTAGACCGTTAAGTGTATCTCCTGATGTATAACGTTCTTTTATGATATAAGTGAAGTAAGATGTTATATGATTGCTTGATTGTAATAAGCATTTTACTAAGTCTTTAGCATTTAATTTATTGAAAAATGGCTTAAACTGATTTTCAGTATATAAAATATTGATCAGCTCATCCTTGTTTCCTTGCGCAAGGTATGTAAATATTTCATTTGCTCTGATGATTTCTGCTTGGTATTTTAATTTGTCAGAGATAGATTTACGTTCAGACTTGAGTAAATTAAATAGTTTTCTAAAGTCTTCATCTGAATCATTGTAGTAGCTATAGCCAGTATTGTTTCCAAATACTATATCTTCAATAGAGTGATTGTCCAAAATAGCCCAGTGATCTTTATAGGTTTTAATGTATTTATAAACTGTATCATTTATTTCATCGATTTCCTTACTAATTAGAGCGTTTTTTGAGAAGTAAATAATTAAGGCTAATTTATGTAAGTAAACCTGATGCTCTTCCTCCTGAAGAGAGTCGAACTCCAAAAGAAGCTGATTGGTAAGAGAGATAAACTGCTCCTCATTAAGTGTGTTAAAATTCCATAATTTGAACCAGAGGGGATGCTCATTGTTTTTTGGTTGTTTAAAATATACAAGTTCATCAGTGGCTGACTTTAAATTACTTGCATCACCTTTGAACAAAATATCAGCCCATAAATCACCGGTATACAAGTTTCTATAACTAATGTCATATTTATGAAATACATTCTTAGAACCATCGCTATTGGCTTTTTCACATTGGAATGGCTCATTATGTCTTAATTTTTCCTCGCTTAGCTCACCACTTTTCATTTCTAATGATAAAGCAAAGAAAACACGAATCAACAGCGATGAATACTCTTCATTTTTGAGTTGTTCTTCATCGATATAATTTGCAATGTATCCAAAATCTAAAATACTTTGCTTGAGTTTTCTGAGATTTGTATCCTCTGAGCGTATATAAATATTTTTAATGACATCTCTATGTCTTTTTAATGACTCACATTTTGATTGATCAAGGAAACCTTTCAAAACCCTATCAATATTATGCTTGATTTGAAATGTCTTACCGATAACTTTTTCTTTAAATTTTGAATAAACATCCTTAGTTTTATCCTCGTGTGATTTATCCTTTTCATATAGAATTTTTTCGTTAGCTATGAGAATGACTTTAACCTTTGAAATTTCGACAAGGTAATTAACATATCCCAGAATTTCCTTTAACGGGATATCAGTACGCTCAAGATCATCTAAAGCTATGATGATCTCTCCGCTATCCGTATTAGTAGAGAATATGTCGCTGAATTTTATTTTATCTAAACTTGCATTAATATCTATATCTGGTTTGCTATCGCCGTTTATATCTATCTTACAACCGAGTTTTAATGCTCCCTTTAGAATATTACCAGCTAACTTAGTATATCTGTGGCCTAATAGTGGGTGTAATGATTGAAAAATCATTTCATCAATACTGGATGTGGTTTTAAATCCGAATAAACTTATTTTTATTATTTTATTTCCAGACTGATTATCAACGGCGTTTTCATTATATTCCTTTATAAAACTTTCTATAAAATGGGTTTTTCCCGCTCCCCACCCGCCAGTAATCATGAAAGCATACTCTGGAGCACTTGTATTTAAATAATAATTTAGATTGTCAATTATATGTTTATTAAGTTCCATTTTTTACAAACCATTCACTGTTGAGTAATTTTTATATTTTATATCAAAAATGTTTGATTGTCATTTGTTCTTAATGATATTAGAGCTTGATGGCTTGAGTTTAAGAAAGTTTACCCCCTTAATTAGTTCGAGTGGTAATGAAGGTGACGTCCCATTATCGTAATCACTAACGGATTTAACGCTATTAATACGACTTGGGAAACGGCTGATCTCATCCGGTGTTGGCTTATAGTCATCGTGGTTAAACTTAGCTTGTTTCTCATATTCACTACGTGAAACACGACGGCCTAATACCTCATCAAAGACATAGTTTTCAGCAATACGTTTATCATGTTCTTCACTGATAATATCAACTTTAGTTTTGTTCGTTTTAGCCCATATAAATTTATCTCTGATAAAATCAACTAAAAGAGCAGTGAAGCGTTTAAAGATATTATCCTGACGTGGAGTAGCCTGTATCCTTTTAACATGTTCAGGGGCGATTCTGGATGGCCTTTTTGGGGTTTTAGAAGAGGTTGTTTTCAGAAGAGTATTTGTTCCAGAGTCAGAAATACTTACATATGGCTTCTTAGCAGCAACGACCTTACTGATTTTTGTTTTATCACGGTAAGATTTAACACCTCTGGCTCTTGTATGAGGAGCCGGAGCGACCAGAACAGGTTTCAGTTCTTCAGCGTTCAATGAACAGGTACGGGATTCAGGTAATACAATTTCTTCTGGTTCAGCAAGAACAGCTACAGTAAAGCTTCTGACGTCAACGACGATTTCAAGATCAAGTTCACTGAATGTTTTGTAGACTTCAACGGCTTCTTGCTTGGCAGCATCACGAACAGCCTGTTCTGCGGCTCTTTGTTCCTGAGCTGCTTTACTACGCCATTTAGCACTGTGGATACGCTTCATAGAAGGGCGGTTTGTTTCGGCGGATTTAGCAAGCCACAGCGCTTTTTCTTCATTATCTAAAGCTACTGCTGCTTTTTCCAATGCTTCCTCGTGCTGGGCCTGAAGGGAACGATGATCAATACGTTCTGATGAACCAGCAGCAGCAAGGAAGCTGTTCGCCATCGATGCCCATGATTCACGCCACAACACAGACATTTTTCTGTCGTTCCAGCTTCTTTCTTTTTTACCAAAACCTTCCGGGCCAATGGTTTTTAATGTCAACATAACGTGAGCGTGGGGGTTATCACTATCAAGATCATGGAAAGCGATATCAGCAATCATGCTTTTATCAACGAAATTTTTCTGACAATACTCAAGGACAAGTTTTTTCTTATCATCATTGTTTAACTCGGTAGGAATAGCAACATCGAAATAACGAGCTGTTTGTCCGTTATTTTGACGTTCAACTCTTTCAACTTCATTCCACAATGCCGTGGAGTCCTTTACGATATGTTGAGGAGCATTAACGGGGGCTAATATGAAATGCCCGCATAAATCAGTACGGCGGCTATAATCATAGGTATCACCTGTTCTTTCATCTGTGATTCTGCAACGGGCATGATAGGCAGCTTTAGCAACGGAAGACTTGCCTTCAGAGCGTTTCACAATTTTAAAATCAAGATGAAAAATAGCCATGCAATATAAACAACCTCATATAAATTTAAATATCAAACCAAAATATAAATCTCCAATGCGACTATGCAGGTTTTAGTTTTTCGTAAGAAAAACTCTGGTGTTGACGTTGACCTTGCTTTTAGCCTGCGGCAGGCAACCGTCGGTAGACCCCACACGCTCACGAAGTGAGTGTATAGGTGGGCATTGCTTTATTTTTATATCTCCTAAAGAAGCTAAAAATAACGACAATGTAAAAAGTTTTTCTATGCTTAAATAATAACGCTAGTTTTAATGTCTGTGAAATTAATAGGGTAGGAATCGGACGAACGGCAGAGGTAGCGTAGTTATATTGGGTCTCTGAGAGCGCCCGCGAGGGCAAAAGTAGTGTTTTCTTTCCCGCCGTAAGGCGGGAAAGCGTAAATCAGATGAAATAGTGAAAATAACTGATACTTTTATGTGCTGCACAATTCACAGGTTAAAGTCAGAAAACAGAATATAAAAACAATAGATGAAATTGTTTTCATTAATTTGATAAAATAAGTAACGCGGAGAGTATCAGACATTCAATGTTAGTGGTTGCACTCGTTTGTGTTGCATAATTTTATTTTGAGCTTACTGATATCTCATTTTTAAAACCAAAACACCATTATTTCGGGATAAATCCCATCATTAACAGGGTAAGCCTGTCAGCAGGTGATTGTTTAAAACAATCTTACAGAGCTGCTTCATTATTTATAACACATCATTGTCATATTATTTGACCTTTTCATTTTTTAATTGTATTGCAATGAGTAATCATTGAACAACAAAAGGAAAAATAAATGACATATAAATACATTAACTTCATGGGGCTGGATTTCAATAAGATAGCGGAGATGAAAAAATCGTTCACTGGATTTGAAAAACGAATACAAATCAACAATGATGACTTTGACGATGAGCTATTCTATTTTTGTTGCTTTATGGATTACTTTCTTGAACGCCATGACAGCGTATCTTTCCCTGCTTATTATAAATTTTGCGTGTCTCTGGATGCTTACCTGTATTCACTCATGTATCTCGGAGAAAACATCTCAATGATGAACTTAATCGGTTTCTTTCCCGGCAAACTGTTCTGGCATACCGTTGATAATGGAAATGATGATGTTTTTTGTATACTTCTTTCATTTTACATGAATGAATGGAAAAAAGGGAAGAATTCTGATGAGTAAACAGGGAGATATTAAAAGCAGAAAACCACGAATAGAAAAAACAATTAAACAAAAAATAGCTTCGGCACAGATGCATCTGAATCGACTTAAGAGCAAAGAAAAATCTCTGACCAAGAGTGCTGAAACACGTCTGAAGATTATTTTAGGGGCAGAAGTGGCTAAAGCTGTTGGCTGTAAAGTAGAAGATGTCGATAAGGAGTTTGTATTGGGAATGTTATTACAGGCTTCGAATATTAATGTGGAGGCTAAAGCAAGAATTAAGTTACGAGGAAAAAGATTTCCTGAGGATATGGTGGGAAGGCAGGAATAATATACTCATAAAAGCGATGTGGGATAAATATTTTTTGATCCTCCAGATTTTTATGGGGGATTAAATTTATCCAGAGTAAGCGATTATGATAATCTTTTATTTAAATAGATAAATATATTTGACAATTGATATTTAATGTTATAATTAGTAAGTGTTCCTTGAGAACATTCACTTCAACGAAGTGTCTGATTGCCCCATATATGGGGAGTGGTTTACAGCCCAATGGGCTGATTGAGTTGCCCCAAGTGTGGGGGTATGTATTCTGCCCAATGGGTAGTTCCCTTAAAGGGAAAACAAAGGGCCGTATGGCCCTTTTGCTTGTGTATTTGTCTAATTAATCACAACTTACTTCACTTAGTTCTTTGGCTATGAACATAAACTCTGCACGATGATTTTTATCTTTAGATATGTATATCTTTCCGTCTACATCAGCAATAATGAATAGTTTTATCTTGCTTTTGTCTTTCTGTATTATAACTAACCTTTCAGGTATGGAGTATTTCACCAGATCCTTTTCGTGATAACATTGATTAACATAACCTAACCCGATCATATTCGCTATTTTTTCTGATACACCTGTTGAAAATGCTGTTGCAATATAAAAAACAATAAGCAAGGAGAAAAAAACGTAACACCATATCCTATTCTTTTGATCTCGATTACGTTGATGTATGTCTGCTAATCCAATAATCGCCAATGTAACGATAATAACAAATATTGAAAGAGCTTGAATAATACTAATAAAAGAAAAATTTGTTTCTATATCAAAGTTCAGTGTAATGGAAAGAAACCCAAACATAGCAATGCTTATTGCTAATAATAATACCGTATATAAAAATAACTTTAATGTGACGGCTATTTTCTTATAATGAAAGGGTTTTGTTATCGCTAAAAAATGAAGAGTAAGTACAATTATAACAACTAATGAAACTCCGACATAAAAATGGTAAAATGCGAATGAAGAAGCTACTCCACATGATGTGAAGTATAATAAATATATTAATTTTCTTCTTTTTATCCCCTTTATCTTTTCTTTGACTAATATATCATAATAGAGGCATCGGGCAATTGCTGGAGATAAGTTGAATGATATTAAAAAACATCCAACAATAAAAAGTATTATAAAAAAAGATAATGCACCTGTACTGATGAGTAAATTTGATTGTATCAGATCAATAAACTTCACACCGTGGGTGCGTGCATAGCTAAAGAGGAACCATGCTCCTGAAAACGTACACATAAAAATTATTAGAGTTATGATTTTTTCTATGTTTTTTAATCCCAAGATGGATTGTTGTTTTATTTTGTTTAACACTTTGTTATCCTTTTCATGGGTTTTATCTGGCAGAGATCTTTTCCCCGATTGACAGTTAAACTATGCTTTGAAGAAACAATTGTAGCAGTGGTGTTTCTTTAATGACAATATCACCTTTCACCGTCAAAATACTTCTTTCGATTAATGGTCGTAGAACCTCAAGGATTATATGCCTTCTAAAAATAAGATGGCGATGAGGTAATTGAATGGTTTTCTTATTGGCAATTGCTTCTGCTTCTAAAGATATAAATTCAGGATCGAGAGGTAGGATGTCACTCATTTCATCAAATATGTTATAAACTGTAATGCTGCTTCCAGTTGATACATTATCTATTATATTAAGCATGATGCTTATTACTAAAATTGACCATCTCTGGAACATCCAAAGGCTGGGTGATTCTTTCATTTCTTTGAGCATTTTAGGTAATTTTGGCCACTTCCTCTGTATGCTTGGTGTAAATAGATCATTGCTTATAAGCCATTTACTCCATGTGTTATAGTCTCTATTGAAGAGTTCATCTGTCATGTCTAAATACTCATATGAGCGATTTTTTAATCTATTGCTCATATAAATTGTTAGGGATTTTATATGTATATTTTCTTTACAGGTTTTAATAAATTGAGACCGTACTCGTGATTTTTCTTTTTCAATAGACGGATGTTTCAACCAGCGCCATTGCGGTTTGTTACTATCTTCAGGATAGAATCTAATAATTACACTTCCATCAAATTCATCCATTAGATTCAAATTAAAATAACTTAGTAAATATATTATCCATATATGAAATTCTTTCCCTTTATGCAAGATGTCTCCACGCACGATAAAACCACCATCGGTTTTTTGTATAAGCGATAGCTTATCAACGGTACGATTCCTCTTTGCGTACAGACAGAAGTTTTCAGTAAAAACCTCATTAGATTCTTCATAAGATATACTGTCGTGAATACTTGGCAGGAATACGGTTTTATTTTTCATGGTTTTATTTATTGAATTTATTGTGTTTTTTAATCTTCTTGAGCGCCTCTCATTTATTTCTTTTTCGACAGCTAACTCATGACATTCAATCGCTTTAATACTCTCAGAGTAATAAAACCATTCATTGGGGACTTGATTGTTTTTAATACGTTGATGCCATTCTTCTATCTCGATATCTTCAGAGTATTCGAACACTAACTCTACTGAATTTATTTTGTTATTTTTAAAGTAACGTACCTTTTCAGGTTCGCATTTATGTGTTACGCAGATCTCCACGATGTATAATCCAGTGTCTGTGTTAAGGCAGACATCTGATACATAGTTTCCAATTCGGTGTTCTAAAGTTGCGGATAAAATTTTGGTTTTTATTAGTGGTGTTTTTAGCGTGTGGTTCTTATACGCAAAAGTCAATTGAGGTATTGTTAATACATCTAAGCGAAGGAAAAAATGTTGCATTGCTAAATGCAGCTGTGTCATTCGGCAAGCACGATTCTCAATAAGGTTTCTATGAGCGAAATGATGTTTTTTTAATTTTCCTCCATTGCGAGCTATTAATTCATCATTGCATGACTTACATATGCAATTACACTTAGCCCCGTTAGGAACATCATCAATATGCATGATCTGTTTTGTTTCTTTTTCCACAGCATATTCAATGATCAACACAAACTCCATTTCTTTACTATGACTGACATGTCTAGATTAAATCCTTGTATTGTGTATGTCTACTGCATAAGGCAACGCGATCCTTAGCTTTCAGGTCGTTACTTGCTGCGAGCAAACTTAGATAGCCTGACCATGTCATTAATATTGGCACCTAAATAGCTGCGCGGGATAGCAATCCATTTAGAGCGTAAGGCATTGGTGCTGTTTTCTCTGTCTACCACGCTGTATCAGGTCTACGATGTATGCCTTTACGCAACATGTTACATGCCAGTCAGCGTAAGTGTAGCGGTATTAGATACAGCTATTTAGATAACAAGTCCACCACTGCAACATCAGGAGGTGCTGATCAAGATGTTTGCCTAAGAGTGTAAGTAATGTGAACGCTGTTGTCTTACTTATTGCATATCTGAATGATTTTTACTTTTCATATAACTATATTGCATAATGAATTACCTATTGACCTGTCAATGCAACCATATAACCATCAATATTGATCCCTGATAGTCATCATCATTGTCTTTATCACTCGATTACCGACACGAGCATGAGATGCTGGTAGCATATGTTGAAAAAAATGCTGGCTCTGTTTATCTGCAACGCTCTGTGCTGTGATAGCTCTACTTCAGAGCGGGCTAAGACCACGATTTTATAGACTTTTTGCCCTTCCTAAATTAGATTGGTTAGAAAAGTCAGTAGCGATTCATTAAGTAAGGGTGGGGTTTTCAATGGAACGTAATGTTTTGGGTCATGCTCAAAGAGAAATTTCAGGAGCAACCACATTCGGAAAATATGATTTTCAATATCATTGGGCCTTATGCAGAATAATTGAAAAGCATAAATCAAATTCTGACTATGCATTATTAATCGAATATCATGAGGATGTCGTTATCGCAGACTCATTGTATGGAAGTTCGGCAAAATTTGAATTTTTTCAAGTAAAGAATACTGGAAAACCTTTCAC
Source organism: Photorhabdus laumondii subsp. laumondii (assembly GCF_003343245.1). Classification (NCBI taxonomy): domain Bacteria; kingdom Pseudomonadati; phylum Pseudomonadota; class Gammaproteobacteria; order Enterobacterales; family Morganellaceae; genus Photorhabdus; species Photorhabdus laumondii. The sequence goes on from NZ_CP024901.1 coordinate 2,181,963, forward strand.
TTCTGACGCCTTAACCAAACGAGAGCAAGGTGCTGAGGGAGCTAAGAGTTCCATTCTAGGTAAGCTATTAAGCTCATGTATTGGTACAGACTATGAAGCACGCATTACGGAAATCGGTCTTGTGTCCTCAAGTGGTTTCTCATTTGAACAAAGAGATAAGAAGTTAAAATTAGACATTATAACTTCAGGTGATCTTAGTGTAGATTGCTTATCGGGGTTAACTGAAAAATTAAAGGATGAGCTTGGAATAGCTCTCTTGCCAGAAAATCTAAAATTCATTGTTCCAAAAATAAAATTAGAGAACCAAGAAGAGTTTGTCATTGGTAGATTTGCTGAATTAGTAAATGAAATATTTCCAAATAGTCATTGTAATGCCGTTAATATTTATAGAGCAATAATCGATGAAATTCATCGCAAAGGACAGAATACTTACGATTTTACTGTTTGGGAGAAAATGGTAGAGGATAAATCTCTCACATCTCATAAGGTAAAGGATGTTATAGCTGTTAACACAACAAGCCCAAAATTTGAAGACTTTGAGAAAGACTTTGAGTACTTAGCTAAAAATGATATGAAATGGAACACCTTAACTTATCGGAAGATTAATAAAAAAATAAAACAACTTTTCTTGCGCCGAATCGGACATTTGTCGGCTTTTGATATGAATATAATGAGAATAGTCCAGCAGGCGCTAAGTAGTGTCCCAGAAGAAGACTTTACAGAAACCCGTGATTACATTGAGTCAGTTATTGTAAAAGCTCAAGAACTTAATATTGAAGATCAAGTACCAGAACATGACGATATATTATGCGAGATAGTTTATAGCTTTTTAAAGGTGATGCATGAATAATATTGGAAGTAATAAAGAAAACTATAAATTATTAATTCGGAATTTAAGGAACAAGAAAAATGAGAAGCTTGAAATTTCAACGATTAGTTCTGATATCAGATTCGAAAAGACTTGCGAATCAGTTCTCGTTCCAGAAAAGATTGAATTTAATTACCGGAAAAGATAACAGTATTGGCAAGTCCACTCTAGCAAAAAGTTTACTGTGGTCTTTAGGATGCGATCCTGTTTTCGATGAAGAATGGAAATCAAATGACATTAAATCTATTTTATATTTTACTTTAAATAACAAAGAGTATTTTTCATGTCGAGGAAGTCACTCAATAATTTTGGGAGCTATCGGTGATGAAGCTCAAAGATATATAAATATAACTGGTGATTTTTCGAAAGGCTTCTCGGATCTCGTCAATTTCAAAATGAAGCTTCCTAATCGTGGTGATGGAAACTTGGAGACACCTCCTCCAGCATATTATTTTTTACCATTCTATATTGACCAGATAAAAAGCTGGAGTTCACCTTGGAATTCATTCGAGAACTTAGGGCAATATTCCAACTGGAAAGGTCCATTAATCAAATACTTTACTGGTTATCTTAAGCCTGAGCATTTTGATATTGAGGAAAACATTTATGAATATAGTGAAATCAAAAAAGAATCAGCACATAAAATAGAAAAATTTCAAAGCGCCGTTGAAGTTATAGTTGATAACACGGTTGATTCCCCTATAACTTTAGATAATAATGACTTCATTAAGATTCAGAATGAAATAAAAAATGAACTTTACGACTTGATTGATTACCAAACAAGACTTTATGATGCTCAGGCTACGATCACTTCAAATATTTATGATCTCGAAAGTCAGTATGCGTTAGCCATTACTTCTGCAAACGAACTCGAGGCAGATTATAAATTTGCGGTAGAATCCATACCTACTGATTATTTAGAGTGTCCATTGTGTGGGACTCTTCACGATAACTCACTACCTAACAGAGCGTTGCTTCTTTCAGAAAAGGACTCATTGCTTAATGAGGCAAATTCAATAGCATCTAAAATAGTGGAACTCAAATCTTCATTGAACTCATTAAATGAGGACGCTCAGTTTATTACTAACGAAATCGAAAGAATAAATAATAAATACATTACAGACGACGATGCGGTTAAAAAAGGTCTCATTGCTCAAGTAATCGATACTCTATCTACTGAAAACGTCTCAAAAAATATTCAAATTAAAATCGATAATGAAGACCTTAACATCAGCAAGGCCAACAGTTCCATCAAGGAATTAAAAAAGGACCAGAAAAAACTTCTTTCTACCAAAGAAAAGGAAGAATTGAACTCGTCCTTTATGTCAAAACTGCTGGCAAATATTGAAGCACTGGGTTCGACAGGAATAAACCTTAGCAAAGTTAAATCACCCACTGATTACAAACAGTTGCTTGGTGGTGGTGCTGCTGAGGCTGCTAGAGGATTACTTGCTTATCAACTCTCTGTACTGCAACAAATTCATGGTGCTAAAACTTGCGTAGTGCCTCCTTTCGTCATCGATACGCCCAACCAGCAGGAACAGGCGGGATACCGTTATGAAACTGTCATTAAAGAATTAATGCGTAGCGTTCCTCAGGATTATCAGATAATACTGTGTGCAATGGAGAATGATGCATTAAATGAATTTAAACATGATGCTAATGTTATTGTGTTAAATTCAAATAGACTTCTAACTGCTTCACAATACGATTCTTTGAGGTCTGAATATAAATCTATTCAGGCAATAGTTACAGATCAAAGTGATAAGGAATAAATAAGGTTAGCTACTCAATCTTCATTTTAGATAATACAAAATAGAGGTAAAGTATGATGGAAGGCCATCCTTGGCCTCTATTTCTATCTTCTTTGAGTAAACTCAAATGGCCTGACCATACCGTTATGGTTTGCATCAAGGAAATCAGCCCACCATTGGAGCATCAGGCGGCGCTGTTCGAGGTGTTTTGCCTTGTGGGTATAAGCAGCACGGACGCTGTTGCTTTCCTTATGGCTCATTTGAAGCTCCACAGCGTCTTCTGACCACAAACCTGACTCAATTAAGGCACTACAGGCCAGCGTGCGAAAACCGTGTCCACAGATGTCCTGCTTCGTGTCATAGCCCATATTGCGAAGGGCTTTGTTGATGGTGTTTTCGCTCATGGGCTTAAACGAGTCATAACAGCCAGTAAAGATTAATCCATCATCATGGCCTTCTTTATAAGTCAGTTGTCGGATCTCTTTCAGTATCCTCATGGCTTGCTTACACAAGGGAACGAAATGCTTACGCTTCATTTTGGCCCCACGAGTGGAATGTTTGACGTTTTCAATCGCTTCCCGCTGTTCGGGGATCACCCACAACTTACTTTTGAAATCAATTTCAGACCAACGGGCGAAACGAAGTTCACTGGAACGAATGAAAATCATCAGATTGAGCTGAATAGCCAGTATGGTTAACCTGCGACCTCTGTATTCGGCAATTTTTTTCAGTAGTTGAGGGATTTCTTCCAGCTCCAGTGCCGGGCGGTGTTCAGTCTGTGGTTTCTGAACAGCACCTTCCATATCATAGGCGGGGTTATGGAGTATCAGTTTTTGCTGTACGGCATGACGCAGGATCGCTGTAATGTATTGTTGAATGCGCATGGCAACTTCAAGATAACCAAGTGCCTCAACCTTTTTCACAGGAACCAGCAGATCGCCTGTATCCAGCTCGGCAACATCTTTGTCTCCAATCGCCGGGAAGACATAGGTTTCAAGGCGCTTCCATACGGAATCACCATAATCTTTTGACCATTTTGTTTTTGTGGCAAACCAAGCCTTAGCCACCATAGCGAAGCAACGTGTCTTATCACGCTTGGCCTTTAGCTCTTTAACCTCTGCCTGTAGGGTCAATACCCTGAGCAAGAAGCCTTCTGGCCTCATCACGGCGTTGTCTTGCATCAGCAAGTGAAACAGCAGGGTAAACACCTATAGAGAGGATTTTTTGCTTCCCTTCGAAGCGGTAAGCCATTTGCCAGTATTTGGAACCCTTCGGGGTAACGCGAAGGAACATACCAAAGCCATCAGTTAACTTGTATTCCTTCTCGAGGGGTTTTGCATTTTTTGCTTTAATATCAGTCAGTGACATGAAAACACCCCTCGATTGTTGGTAAAAGGCAAATCGAACCAGCATTACCAGCATTTTTACCATCAAAATGATATGGCTTCGAGAGGTTTTTAGTGAACGAGGGTGAACGACTGAAGGGGGATAACCAATTGATAGAAATGCAGAAAGCAGACGTCAGTGAACGTCTGCTTCCCTTAAATTGGCTCCCCCAACTGGACTTGAACCAGTGACATACGGATTAACAGTCCGCTGTTCTACCGACTGAACTATGGAGGAACTCCTTCACAACGGGGCGTATACTAGTGATATGCTTTGGCTTTGTCAAAGTAGAAAACAATAAAAAAAGTTTGTTTGCGGGCAAAATGCACTTGTTGTTATATTTTTATGCTAATCACTTGAGATTTGATGGAATTTTATTCCACTAACGTAAGTTGAATAGAACTACCGTGCTTATGTTGTGAGTAAATAGTTGGGAGAATTAAGTAGAGAAGTCAGAATAGCAAAAATCCCGCATTAAGCGGGATTTTCATAATTTGGCTCCTCCAACTGGACTTGAACCAGTGACATACGGATTAACAGTCCGCCGTTCTACCGACTGAACTATGGAGGAACTCCTTCACAACGGGGTGCATATTAACGATATGCTTTTGCTTTGTCAAAGCAGAAAATAACAAAAACGATCTGTTTGCTGTCAAACTGAACTTGTTGATCTATTTTTATGCCGAATAAGGCTTATTTGTTGGAGATGTATGCTATATACCCGTCATCTTTCAAGTTGCCTCTTTGTTGGCGGCACTTGCTCACCTCGGTCACATCGTTACCTATGCTCCCGGGGATTCACTCCCTTGCCGTCGCGATCCATCTTGAAATCCATAGGGTATGGAAGGAAACGGGTTGATTGGAATTGTTATATTATGTTGTAAGCAATTGGTGGAATTAGGAATGCAAAAAGCCCGCACTTGGCGGGCGGGCTTCTTATGAATTTGGCTCCTCCAACTGGACTTGAACCAGTGACATACGGATTAACAGTCCGCCGTTCTACCGACTGAACTATGGAGGAATTGTCCTTGACAACGAGGCGAATAATATCTGGGTATTTTGGGCTTGTCAAAGGGGAAAATTAAAAATTGAGTTTGATTGGTTAACTGATGTTCAATAATGATATTTTTTACCATTTTTTGATCAATTAAATTTTCAGCTCAAGGAATGCGAGAGTTAACTGATATTTATCCATGATAATTAGATGGTGAAAATATCATCTATATTTTTATTTAGGAAATAATTAATCATGAGCATTAAAAATATAATTAAATATATATTAGATAATTTTATTTTTGTGTTATTTATGATATTTTTATATTTCATGGTAATTTTCCTATTTTATCTGTTTTAATAGATCACTTATTGTATTTTGATATTTATTAGCGGATTTACTCGTCTATAATTATTAACTGAAAAAGTAATTTGTTATTTGATCTCTGATTTGGCAAACATGATGTTAATTCACGCCAAAACGAATGGTAAAGAGTTTGCCATTAATAATGAAATCTCATTTTCTGCTAGTATACTAAGATATTCTCGATCTAATAATATGTTTGTATAGGCATATAAAATGCAATAAAGTGAATAATAACTATTTCAGGAAGTATTTTAAATTAAATAATTGGTAAGGAGGTGAAAATAATTTTAAATATAAAATAAGTAAATAATATTTCCCCGAAAAGAGTGGCTAATTTTCTGGTGATTTTTATAGAATAGATGAGGAGAAGTCATGAAGTTTTTAATTAATACTGATGTAACTAACTGGGTTTCACATAAAGACTGGTTTAACGTTCCATTACGATTGTTTGTAGTTCTACAAGATGATGATGGTTCTGCATCATTAGAAAATTACAAAAGTAAAATCGTGGTGAATGGCTTGAATGAGGGCGAATATGAAATCGTAAATAACAATAACATATTTGATCCCATTAGTAGAGCATCTGAAATATTAGTAAAAATCAAGACAGATCAGAGGGTTAATGCTACAATCGGTTTTGATGCTGAAGTAACGGATGCGAGTGGTGGTGTGGTAGCGAAAGCCGCTCTGAGTCGATTTAAACTAAAGTCAGTAGGATTGGCAGCACCTGTATATCCGGCACATTATGATAATGTTATTAGCGGTGATGATATAAAAGCAGGAGTTAGAGTACTTTTTACTGATTCCAATATTTTAGATAAATATGAACTGAAATTTGTTTTTGATAATGATAATGTTGAAGTTGTTCCTGGTGTACAAAATAGCGGTGATATTCGTAGTTTGCCGGTGAAAAATGATCTTCTTACTGAAGGCAAGCATGATAGCCTTTATTATACTATTAGCGAAAGCGGTACTGCTAGATTTTCTGCTATTCAACGTGTACTTGTAGAGCTTGATAAAGATTCTGCAACAGTCCAGGTGCGTCGTGATTTAGAAGTGCCTTATATTGAAGAGTATGATGAAAATAGGGGTCGACCGATTGGTGAGAGTATTATTGATTATGATATCAATATTTTGGTCAACGATGTAAAACTTAAAGATAAGGAGTTGAAAAAAGGTACAGTACATATAAGAGGGTATTCTGCTGACAATCGAGATACAGGGGAATTAGTATTAAAGATAGATTCTTTACAAGGTAGTGAAGATAATATCTTCCGGTTAGCTGTAATTAAGCCTGAAGAAAATGCTGATGGTCAACCGGGTGGAGTTGATTTCTTTAATTATATAGGTAATGGTCAGGTAAAAATTCACTACGAAATATCATTTGTTGGTGAAGTGAATGTATTGCATAAATCTAAAGAGAAGGTTTATAAGGTAGTTCTGGACTGATTATTTTGGTGCTGGCAAATGTGCTGTTGCTTACATAGAAAAAAGCCCAATAAGAATTGGGCTTTTCTGCATGCTAGCCATATTTTTGTATACTGGTTATTTCATGCGTCCTAGAGATTCTCTTTAGCATCTCCAGGCTTGAATTTGGCTCCTCCAACTGGACTTGAACCAGTGACATACGGATTAACAGTCCGCCGTTCTACCGACTGAACTATGGAGGAATCGTTCTTGAGAACGGGGCGAATATTAGCGATCAATTGAAAAGCTGTCAACGCAAAAAAGCTTACTAGTTTGTTATTTGCTTGCCATATGAGCGCATTGTCTTATAACTATGCTATTTTACTGAAATTGAGTACTTTTGTTCATTATCGGCTATGCATCATCGGTAACGATGTTGCTATATGTGATTGTTCAGGAAATGCCATGATATAAACATCATAAAAATGAATTTCACCTTTCATTTGTATAATGCGCTTGATTTCATCTTTTATTGTCAATGGAACATGAGGGTGGGAACAAAGCTCTTTGATTGCACAGTCTGAGATTTTTTCGCTGACGAACCATTCGCCGTTGTAACATACCCGTAGATCAAGTACGCCGATATCATCAAACCGATACACAGGTTTGATTTCGAGTAATAAAACCGCCGACATAATAATGAAGAGTACTGTAAAAGCTAGCAGTGAAAGTAAACTAAAATAGGGGGCGTACCAGATAAGTGCAGCGAGAAACAGATAGGATACAAGCATAGCCAGGCAGAGATAAGGATGGTTACTGATGAATTGGCTGTTAAAACGGGGTTTACCATCACGTTGTTCTTCGATGTTGATTCGTTCAAGATCCTGAATCAGTATCTGTTTAATGATATTCATATATTGACCTGATTAAGCAAAGGAAAAGTGAAATATTTTCATAAATATATTGTTCTTAAGGTTAGCATGGGGGAGGTAATCTTACGTAGATCAGTTGTTTTATTTTAATCAGCCAATTGTTATTGACTAAGATTAACTCTAATGCTTTCATTAAGATAAAGGTTGAATAAATCAAAAAAATTTATAACTAATGGCATTGTTTGTTAATTATTGCTTTAATAATGAGCATAAATATTTTTTTTAAAACACCTATGCATAAAAAGGTTGCTATTCCTTTTCTATCATGAGTTAATGCAGCCGGCCTGATAAACAGACCTACTTTATGTACGACATCTTGAGTTAATGAGTTATGTGTAAGTGTTATCCCCAGATAGCCTTTGTTGACGCGTTTCCTTCTTAGTGCCTCCATAAGTAATAGCTGATATAACTGGCCAATACATGCCCAATGGTGGCAAAATTTTTTTGATATATAGGAAAGTCACAATGTCTGACAAAATGAAAGGTCAAGTGAAGTGGTTCAACGAGTCTAAAGGCTTCGGTTTCATCACCCCAGCTGACGGTAGCAAAGACGTATTCGTTCACTTCTCTGCCATTCAGGGTAACGGTTTCAAAACTTTGGCAGAAGGCCAGAACGTAGAATTCACCATTGAAAATGGTGCGAAAGGTCCAGCTGCAGCAAACGTAATGGCTATCTGATTGCTTGGATGATTTTGAAGCCCGTCACTATTTTCTATAATGACGGGCTTTTTCTTTGCTAAAGCCATATCTTTCTTTACTTATTAGTTACTCCTGATTATACTTCGTACAAATTTTATTGGAGAGATAGTCATTGGATAGTCAAAGTTTTCAGTTAAATAGACAATAAAACGGCAAGCTATTTATTTCCTTCCGATCTGCTGCTTGCCAAATAAAGCGGGCAGTACCACTCAAAATATCTGAGCTGTACTTACTCAAAGAATGGTGTTATCCGATACTTAGAGCCTATTGAGATAGGCAGTTAGTCAAGTAGTCGGGATAGTATATTGGGTTTTTATTATGCTGTTATATATTTACGCTTTGTTACCTCCTGGTATAGACAGAAAATAGGGCTGAATTAAACATTCAGCATACGTTTCTGTGTGCAAAATAAATGCACATGATTATTTATCCATTTGGTTGTATGGAGAATGTCATGTTAATAACTCCTTTTGTCTTTCATTTATTATCGGCTATGTGCTTTGGTGCATTAATTGGTGCTGAGCGCCAATGGCGTCAACGTATGGCAGGTTTAAGAACCAATGCATTAGTTGCGACTGGTGCAGCAGTTTTTATCCTTAGTTCAATAACAACTTCACCCGATAGTGCGGGTCGTATTGCTGCACAAGTTGTTTCAGGCATTGGTTTCCTTGGTGCGGGTGTCATTATGCGGGAAGGTATGAACATTCGTGGATTAAATACCGCAGCAACCTTATGGTGTTCTGCTGGAATTGGTGTGCTGTGTGGCCTTGGCCAATATTGGCTAGCTGCGATAGCAACTGCCATTATTCTTTGCGCAAATATATTGTTACGTGAAGCAGCTCAACGTATTAATTTACAACCCAGGCAGCAGGCCATTGATCAAGTACAGTGTTATAAAATTCACGTAGTGTGTGACAGTGATGACGAAATTCTGGTGAGAACGTTAGTATTACAGGCGCTCAATGGAGTAGCAGTGAGGTTAAAATCATTGAGTTTCGCTGATAAAGTTCAACCTGGAAAATTTGAAGTGTGCGTTGAAGTGTTAGCAACACTGGATGAGCAAAAAGAGATAGAAGCAATTGTTTGTCGTATAAGTCTGGAAAAGAGCGTTAGCTCAATAAACTGGAAAATGGCTTCTGAACTACCGATCTGAAAATCTTTTGTGTAAAACAGCAATCACTAGTTTGATAAGGAATCACCATTGACGAATGGTGTTTCGTCATAAGAAACAAACAAAACGTTGCCTATGGTGTGTTTCCTCGGTTAGGCAACGTTAATTAAGCAGTTATTTAGCACTATTTTTCCGAATAATTAAGGTGAATATTTCGCCTGTAACGCTTTTATTGATATGTTGGTGATTCTGGCAAGGGGATAAATTATAAACAAAGCGGTGAAGCTTGTGATTAGAACGGTGGTAACAGTACTGTGTTGTAGTTTTGCAGATCTTGGTACTAAGAATGACTGATCGAATATCTTGTACCAAGAGAGAGGATGTTCTTGCTGCTATACCTGTTATCTTTCAAGTTGCCTCTTTGTTGGCTGTACTCACTCACCCCTGGTCACATAGTTCGCTATGCTCCCTTGCCGTCGCGATGCATCTTTGAAATCCATAGGTATATTTGAGGCAGATATGCGAAATGGTACTGGTCAAATAGTTACTGTTGTTACAATTAAATCTATAGTTGATGTAGATTTCATCTGACATTTAGTCGTAAACCAAGTTGATTACAAATTTGCTTTATGCTAGCAATAGTTTCGGATGGTATTGTTGATTAATAGCTTCTCTAGGTAAAAGTCGTTCAATGCGGTATTTTTAGCCTTGGTTTTGTCACTGGATTGACTGTTGAACATTGCTATTCTCATATCAGAATTTAGTCGTGGTAAACCTGATATCGGTATCATACGCGGGTACAGAAAAATTGATGAGTTGATATTTAATTTGGTTCTCCATCAGCCGCTCATTATTGCTCAGAATTTTCAGTGAAAATATCAATTATTTTCAAAGGGTAAGTAGAAGAAGTGATCTAAGTTTGTTCTTATATAAGAGTAAAATAGATAATAATTCTGCTTGATGGAGAATGTCGTGAAAAAATAATGGAAGTAGCTGATGGTTACCATCAGACAAGATCTTAGAGTATTAATTTAACAGTTCGATATTTATCCGATGATAAAGTAAAAACGTTTGTCATCTTTATGGTGATGAAAGCGTGATGATATTACAGGAGTTGCTAACTTTCCTTGATCCCGTGGAGGGGAGTGTGGTCCCTGTTATTTCTGTATTAAGAAAGAGTAACACAGCAGCAGGAGTTCTTACCGAGGATAATTCTGCTATTACTGTCAGGATTTGCCATGATGTAGGGTTAGAATTCAAAGTTATTTTAGCATTCTAACAAACAGAGTTGATGGTGACTGAAATCTTGAGAAATGAAATCAGATTGGTATTTAGCAAACTGTGCATCGTAAAAATCTTGTATTGCAAAAGAATGGGCATACAGTTGGTTTCTTGATGATAACATTAATGGTGCTGTGGTATTGAGATACGCTAGTGTAGGCGTTTTTGCTAGTAAAGGTACAGATAGTGCAAAAAAAGCGATAGATATTACTAGGCTTGATAAGAATTTAGGGGTGTCAAATGAAGGGCCGTTAAGAGAAGAGAGGCGAGTGGAAGTATTATCAAGTGCTTGAATATAACGGCAAGTTTGAACTTTGCAATGTTTTTTCAATGTTGATTACCAGAGCCTTTATTCCATTCTTTTTGGCGCAAAATATTCATTTACTAGTACAAGATCTGATGTGTGATATTTCTTGGTTTTTTACATTGAGATAAAATGGATTAAACAGTTCCTGAGAAGATCATTATAAATGAGGTATCAAAAATGTTGAATATTCTGTGGTACTGGCAGAGCTAGTTTACTTCATTTTGATTTTATAGATATATATGTTGATATTGATAATTTTTTAGTGAAAAATTTCGTTCGTCAGGTTTTATTTTAGCCAGATTAGTGTATTGAATTGTTATTTTTTCAGATATCTTTTGCTTATATATTGTGCTTATATATTGTGCATATAAAGGATGTGTTTTATCCAAAAAACAGATACATTTCCAGTGTTATTGATTACATAATTGATAATGATTCTCGATAGCCATATTCTCTTCTTGTTTGATGAACTATTGGGTTTAGTGTCTTCGTTCTGAGAGTGTTTCTGTGATTAGGTTAGGTTGTAATCGGTTGTTGCATTAACTGTCATGTTTGATGAAGAGTTATAATTACTTGGAAAATTATCACTATTATTTATATGGGAAAGTAAATTTCTTATCAAAACCCTATTTTTTTCATCTTTTTTATGGATATCAGGATATTTATATCACCAATGATTATTAATTTCATTATTCTGGTGGGAAATGATATTGATTTTTATCTCTATTTCTATTAATTATTTATACGGTAAATCTCAATTAATTATTTTGTTCCTGTAGAGTTAATTATTTTATCTATTCTTATCATTTAAGAAAATGACGTTAATGATATATATTAATGACATCATTAGCTATGTTTTTTATACGTATAAATAATGTTTTTGGGATGATAATCGTAAATATCACATGAAATAATGAAAAATGGAAAAAATGACTTTTAATATTTCACTTGATTTGTATCATAAGAATATGAATTCGGAAATATCGTGTATTTTTTATTTAAATATTAATGTGTGTATTATTCATTTTTTATATTATATAAAGGGTGGTAATTTAATTTATGATAGATATTTAATAGGGTTATATATTTATGTAGTTTGGGAATTTTATTTCTGGAATTGTATCTCTTATAGAACTTTAAATGTAGATTGTGAGGATAATAAATCATATTTAATTAGTTTAAAATTATTAATGTATTTGAAATATATATATTGAACATGTGTGAATTTAATTAATGATTAATTTGAAGTATGAAGACTAAAGATGAAAAAGATAAAGTAGTTGATAGAGGGGTTTTGCGTATTATTATATCATGAGATACAATTTTTGATAAGTTTTTCTAATTAATTTTGCTGCGGTTTGGGTTGTCAGGAGTCGAAATAGACCGATTTTTCTGGCTATCTCTAGGCTGGATATTGATTGTTATGCAATCAATAAAATGTTGTTATAGTTGTTTTTTTATTCATTATCTTACTGTATTTTATGCTATTTTTGTATGGTTAGTGTTATCTTTGCATGGTGGTATGCATTTTTAGTTAAGCCTTTTGCTTAAAAAAAGCACAAATCTAAACGAAAAGTGATCATACCAGTATCTTTTTTGCAACTAAATTTTACATAAACTCAATCTGTTTTATCGTACAAGTGGAGATGCCGGATCTCAGAATAAGATTATTGTTTACACTTATTACTCAGGGATAAAACTGTCTTTTTTAGTGCTAGTTTGACTCAAGATAGGATTTTTTATCGTTATTTTAAATTTATAAGTTTAATAGATCGTATAAAATCAAAAAATATATCTAATATTTTTATTTAGATAATTTAACTTATTAAAATTGAGAATTCGGATTTTATTTAATTGTTTGAATAGTTAATGAGCAATTCATCGATTAAATGCATATTAAAAGCCCTTGTTTTTGTGAGTTATGTCACATAGTATTTAAAATTGCGCCCTCTTTCCGTTGTATAAGTTGATGATTCAGGAGTAAAGTTGTTCTGCATTAAGAATATTCTTAATCGCCAATGAAAAATGTTATATCAGGTAACGCAATAATACTTTTGCATCTCACTACCGTAATATTTTTGAAGTTGGATGAATCAAAAGTAATACAAAGGATGGTTACTGCTCTGACTAAGCCTGTATATTTTAGTTATGTAAGAGATTATTAATCCCTAAGCTATTTTAGGAATTTTGTCACGAGTGGTTTTTCGAACACTTAACTGATTTTTTAATGTAATCGGACGGGATAGAGAAATGAGTACGGTTGAATTGCTCAAACATATTTATGACATAAATTTATCGTATTTGCTTTTAGCTCAGCGATTAATTAACCATGAAAAAGCGTCAGCGATGTTCCGTTTAGGTATTAGCGATTCTATGGCTGATACGTTGTCTGAATTGACATTACCTCAGTTGGTCAAGCTCGCTGAGACTAATCAATTAGTCTGTAATTTCCGGTTCGAAGAGAGTGAAACTATTCAGCAGCTTACTAGGGAATCTCGAGTGGATGATTTACAACAAATACATACAGGCATTTTGTTATCGACTCATTTGTTTCAGAAGTTATTTTCGAAAAAAGACGATACGTCAGTGAAAAAAAGAGCATAAGAGATGGCCGAGAAAAGTATAGTTCAAGAAGCTAAGGATATACAATTGGCGATGGAACTCATCACTTTGGGGGCACGGTTACAAATGCTTGAAAGTGAAACACAATTGAGCAGAGGGCGACTAATTAAGCTTTATAAAGAATTGAGAGGGAGTCCTCCGCCCAAGGGGATGCTGCCTTTTTCAACAGATTGGTTTATGACGTGGGAACAGAATATTCATTCATCGATGTTCTATAATGCCTATCGTTTTTTACTCAAGAGTGGTTATTGTGAAGGTGTAGAGGCTGTTGTTAAAGCGTATCGACTCTATCTTGAACAATGTCCTCCTGCTGAAGGGGATGCACCGGTTTTGGCGTTGACTCGTGCCTGGACGTTGGTACGTTTTGTGGACAGTGGCATGTTGCAACCTTCACAATGTCGGACTTGTGGTGGAACTTTTATTACTCATGCTCATCAACCTGTGAATAGCTTTGTTTGTAGCCTTTGCCAACCGCCATCACGTGCAGTAAAAAAACGTAAACTTTCCTCAGAGTCTGCCGATACTAATTCACAACTGCTGGATGGACTTGCTCAGCACGCAGTGTGAATTTAAATGGGAAAATTATTCCTACAGGTTACAGATTTTACTTTTTCCTCCTGTAACCTGTATTGAAATCACAACCATTCTGGATTCAAACTGCTCAACTTCCCATCCGCTCACCAGCTTAGCTAAAGGATATCGCGTGTTAGTACTTTTAGGATATATCGTAGTTTTTGGTGCGGTAATCGGTGGTTACCTGATTGTAGGTGGTCATTTAGGCGCACTTTATCAACCCGCTGAATTTTTAATTATCACTGGTGCTGGTATCGGTGCTTTCATTGTTGGTAACAACGGAAAAGCGATTAAGGCAACATTACGTGTTTTGCCAAAGGTCATGCGTAGATCTAAATATAACAAGGTGATGTATATGGATCTGATGGCGTTGCTTTTTCGGTTGTTAGCAAAATCCCGCATGCATGGTGTCTTAGCATTAGAGCGAGATATCGAACATCCTCAGCAGAGTGATATTTTCACCCAGTATCCGCGTTTGCTTAAGGATAAGCATTTGATGGATTTTATCACTGACTACATGCGATTGATTGTGAGTGGCAATATGAATCCCCATGAAATTGAAGCTTTGATGGATGAAGAAATCGAAACTTATGAGCAGGAGAGCGAGATTCCGGCAACCAGCTTGATGATGGTTGGAGATTCTCTTCCTGCTTTTGGTATTGTCGCTGCTGTTATGGGGGTTGTTAATGCTTTGGGGTCGGCAGATCGCCCGGCAGGAGAACTTGGCGTGCTGATTGCTCATGCAATGGTTGGGACATTCCTCGGTATTTTGCTGGCATATGGTTTTATCTCGCCATTGGCAACATTGCTACGTCAGCGCAGCGGTGAACATCTTAAAATGATGCAATGCATTAAAGTGACATTATTGTCCAGCCTGAATGGTTATGCTCCACAAATTGCGGTTGAATTCGGTCGTAAAACACTCTACCTCACAGATCGCCCTTCTTTCACTGAATTGGAAGAACATGTTCGCCGGGTAAAAGCACCTGTTCAGCAAGAAACTGAAGAACAGGTATGAAAACGCGTAACGTCTCAGTCATTAGGGTAAAAAGACGTAAAAGGAATGGCATCAAACATCATGGTGGTTCATGGAAAATTGCTTATGCTGATTTTATGACTGCCATGATGGCATTTTTTCTGGTTATGTGGCTGTTGGCAATTTCCAGCCCACAAGAATTGACCCGAATTGCAGAATATTTCCGTACCCCGTTACAAGTTGCAATTAATAAAGGGGAGCGTAGCAGTGATAGCTCGAATCCTATTCCAGGAGGAGGGGAAGATGTGCTTCATCAGGAAGGCGATATTCTGCGTCAGGTTGAAGTCGTTGAAGCTAATGATGAGGCTCGCAAGTTAAATAGGCTGCGTGAGCAACTTGATCAATTGATCATTACGGATCCTCGCCTTAAAGCATTACGTCCACATCTGTTGATTGACATGATGGATGAAGGGTTACGTATCCAGATTATTGACCGGGAAAACCGGCCAATGTTTATGGTTGGCAGTGCAAAAGTTGAAAGTTACATGAGTGACATTTTGCGGGCTATTGCACCCATCTTGAACGATATTCCCAATAAAATTAGCCTATCCGGTCATACTGATGACTTGAAATATGCTAATGGTGAGCGTGGTTACAGTAACTGGGAACTCTCCGCAGATCGGGCGAATGCATCAAGGAGAGAGCTGTTGATAGGTGGGCTGGATGAAGTAAAGATATTGCGGGTAGTTGGCATGGCTTCAACGGTTCGTTTGAAACAGGAAGATGCCAGTGCACCGGTTAACCGTCGTATCAGTATCTTAGTGCTCAATAAACAAGCGGAAGAGCGGATTGAACAGCAAAACACCGGCAGCGACTCCTTGATTATTAATGATAGTAAGGAAATTCACGAGGTGATTGGAAAGGATTCGGCTGAAAGTAGGCCAACACAGCAGTCCAATGAAATCACAGTATTGGCCCAGCCAGCACCAGCGTCGCAGAGTGCTGAGCCTAATCGTGTACCGACCAAGGTGACAAAGTAACGATGGATATTACCGCGTTTTATCAGACCTTTTTTGATGAAGCAGACGAATTGCTGGAGGATATGGAGCAGCATCTATTGCAGCTCGATCCTGATGCGCCAGATCAGGAGCAATTGAATGCTATTTTTCGTAGTGCTCACTCAATAAAAGGTGGCGCTGCGACTTTTGGTTTTATCAAACTACAGCAAACCACACATGTTCTAGAAAATTTGCTGGACAGTGCCAGACGAGATGAAATGAGTCTGACGACTGATATTATCAACCTGTTTTTAGAAGCGAAAGATATTATGCAGCAACAGTTGGATGCCTATAAAAGTTCTCAGGAGCCGGATGAAAGTGCGTTTACCTACATCTGTGAGACTTTGCGCCAGCTTGCATTGGAAGTACAGAGAGAGAATGAAGGCGGGGTTGAGTCTGCCACAGATGCGGTGATGCCAGAGGTGCCTGAATCTGAGCCAGAATTAAAATCGGAGCCTGTTGCGACTGAAAATCAGCAAGGTAGAGTTCGGGTTCATCTTTCTGGTCTGAAAGAGCGTGAAGTTTCTCTGATGCTTGATGAGCTGAGTAATCTGGGGGAGGTTTATGATGCTGAACAGACTCGGGATAGTGTTGAAGCATCATTGGTAACATCAGCCACAGAGGATGATATCACGGCAGTTCTCTGTTTTGTTATTGAACCGGAACAGATCACTTTCTTGCCGGTAGCTGAACCCAAAGACAAAGTTAAAAATAAAGATACAGATACAGCTAAAGCCGTTAAAACAACTGCACCGGAAAAAGGTTCCACACCGCCTGCCGGGCGTCCTGCGCCGATACCACCGGCGGGATCGCCACGTCAACGGGCAGAATCTTCCAGTATTCGGGTTGCGGTTGAGAAGGTTGATCAACTGATAAACCTGGTTGGTGAATTGGTTATTACCCAATCTATGTTGGCTCAGCACTGTAACGCTCTTGAGCCGACTTTGCATGGCGATTTGCTAAATTGCATGGTTCAGTTACAGAGAAATTCCAGAGATTTGCAAGAATCTGTGATGTCTATCCGTATGATGCCAATGGAATATGTGTTCAGCCGTTACCCGCGTTTAGTCAGGGATCTTGCTAGCAAGCTGAATAAAAAAGTGGATCTAACTTTGGTTGGCAGTTCCACTGAATTGGATAAGAGTTTAATCGAGCGCATTATTGATCCGCTAACTCATCTAGTCCGTAACAGTCTGGATCATGGTATTGAAGAGCCAGAAGCTCGGCTTGCTGTGGGCAAACCTGAAATGGGCAACTTGACACTTTCTGCTGAACATCAGGGCGGGAATATCTGTATTGAAGTTGTGGATGATGGTGCCGGGTTGAACCGTGAAAAGATTCTGGCCAAAGCGATATCACAAGGGTTATCAGTCAGTGAAAACATGAGTAACGAAGAGGTTGCGATGTTGATTTTCGCACCGGGTTTTTCCACGGCTGAAGTTGTAACAGATGTATCTGGCCGCGGTGTAGGAATGGACGTGGTTAAGCGAAATATTCAGGAAATGGGAGGGCAAATCCAGATTAACTTCCAGGCAGGTAAAGGGACAGTGACGCGGATTTTGTTACCTCTGACACTGGCAATCCTTGATGGGATGTCAGTGAAAGTGAATGACGAAGTGTTTATTTTGCCGTTGAGTGCAGTAGTAAGTTCTCTTCAACCGCAGGAAGAAGATATTTATCCCTTGGCGGGAGATGAAAAATTATTGCATGTCAGAGGAGAATACTTGCCACTCATTAAGTTATATCGAGTTTTTGATATTCCTGATGCAAAAACAGATCCGACGAAAGGGATTATTGTGATTGTACAAAGTGCGGGTCGTCGTTATGCCTTGCTGGTTGATCAATTAGTTGGGCAGCATCAGGTGGTTGTGAAAAATATCGAAAGTAACTATCGCAAGGTACCCGGGATCTCCGCTGCCACAATTATGGGAGATGGCAGTGTGGCGTTGATTATTGATATTTCTGCCTTGCAGCAACTCAATCATGACCAATTGGCACTCAACAAAGCTGAGTTATTAGCAAAAAATAAGCACTGAATGGGGAGGAATCCCCATGGAAAATCGTCAATCTCATAGTAAAAGGTAAGATCATGTCGGCCATAGAAGCGTTTAATAAATTGTCAGGAGAAACTGCCGGGGAAGGATATTTAGTTTTTACCCTAGGTGATGAAGAGTATGGTATCGAAATACTGAAAGTACAGGAGATTCGGGGCTATGATCAGGTTACCCGTATTGCAAATACGCCAGCATTCATTAAAGGGATAACCAATCTGCGTGGCGTTATTGTGCCTATTATTGACCTGAGAATTAAATTTGCTCAGGAAACGGTTACCTATAATGATAATACCGTTGTTATTGTTTTGAATCTGTTAAACCGGGTGGTGGGTATTGTCGTTGATGGTGTTTCGGATGTTTTATCGCTCAAAGCTGAGCAAATCTGTCCGGCACCTGAATTTGCAGTAACATTATCTACCGAATATCTAACAGGATTGGGTTCACTTGATGATCGCATGCTGATTTTGGTGGATATTGAGAAGCTGCTTAACAGTGAAGAGATGGCTCTGGTAGATTCAGTAGCCAAAAGTTAATCATTAAATATCACTGCCATCATCGACATCGACATCGACAGATGGCAGCTACTTTTTGTCTATCCCTCGTTAATTTCATCAGAAAAAATATTCAAATTTCTTTTATACGACCAGTAAAGTTTCCTTTGATGATGCCGATAACAGAGCCATGCTGATCTATTGTAAAAAGGGAAAACATGTTTAACCGAATGAAAATAGTGACCGGACTGATGGCGGTCATCATATTATTTGGTGCTCTGCAATTTATATCCGGAGGACTTTTCTTCCATGAGTTGAAAAGTAACAAGGAAAATCTAGAAATACTGGATAAAATGCGGGAACAGCAGACATTTTTGAATGACACTTGGGTTAATTTGTTACAGGCCCGTAACAACTTGAACCGTGCGGGCATTCGTTACATGATGAAAAAAGATGAGGGAGTCGATAATTACTACACACTGGAGCAGTTACTGACAGATGCCAGAAGTAACCTCTCTATCGCAGAGCAGCGTTTTGAACAATACGAACAGACCGCTAAATTGCCTATTCATGAATCAGAAAGTCTTAATCGCCTTAAAAAAGCCTATGATGTTTATATTTCAGCGCTTCATGAACTTATTGTTCTGCTTGAACATGATCGGGCGGTAGAGTTTTTCAACCAACCAACGGGCAAATATCAGAGCGCTTTTGAGGAAGAATATAACTTCTATTTGACCCAAAACGATCATCTCTATTCTGATGTGGTATTTGATGCCAGTATCTCTTACAGAAATGCGGTGATTATGTTGGGTATTATCATGCTGATTCTGGTTTCAGCCATGATTTTTAGTTGGGTTAGCATTAAGCATAGTTTGCTGAATCCGTTAAACAAATTATTGGAGAATATTAAGGCACTTTCTACCGGTGATTTGACACAAAATGTAACTGTTTCAGGCAGAAATGAGATGAGTACGTTGGCTGTTGGCCTGAAGCATATGCAAAAAGAATTTATCACTACTGTCAGTAGTGTTCGTCAAAGCAGTGAAAGTATTTATAACGGAACCAGTGAAATTGCTGCTGGAAATAATGATCTTTCTTCTCGCACTGAGGAACAGGTTGCTTCTTTGGAAGAAACCGCCGCCAGTATGGAGCAATTGACAGCAACTGTACGCCAAAATGCGGAAAATGCTCGTCAGGCAAGTAACTTAGCTGATAGTGCTTCTGAAGTTGCACGCCAGGGTGGGAAAGTCGTGGCGAATGTTGTACAGACAATGCGTGAAATTGCCGGTAGTTCTCAGAAGATTTCCGATATTACTAGTGTTATTGATGCTATTGCGTTCCAGACTAACATTTTGGCACTGAATGCCGCAGTGGAAGCAGCACGTGCTGGTGAACATGGGCGAGGTTTTGCTGTTGTGGCAGGAGAAGTACGTAACCTTGCACAGCGTAGTGCTGAGGCAGCAAAAGAGATCAAAGCATTAATAGAAGATTCAGTAAGCCGCGCAGATACCGGTTCTGTCTTGGTTGAGAGCGCCGGTGAAACAATGAATAACATTGTTAGTTCAGTCACCCGTGTCACTGACATTATGGGTGAAATTGCATCTGCATCTGATGAACAAAGTAGAGGGATAACTCAGGTTGGCCTGGCTATCTCCGAAATGGATCGTGTAACACAACAAAATGCTGCTTTAGTTGAGCAATCCGCGGCTGCGGCGGCTGCACTGGAAGATCAAGCTGCTGGATTGAAGAAACTAGTTTCTTTGTTCCAATTACCGAATCTTGACGATAAATCTCAATCCGAAATGAAAATTGAGCATTTGCCTGTGGCTAAGACTCCTCCTGCAAAATCGAATCCACTGGTGTTGAAGAAAGCCAACAATGTGGAAGAACAAGCTAATTGGGAAACATTTTAAAACACTAAGCGATAACTACGGCTGCACATGCAGCCGTTAACAGAGGTGATTACATGTTAGGCAGGCTTCGTATATCAACCAGTTTATATCTGTTACTGATGATGTTTTGTGTAATGCAGATAATCTCAAGTGGTTTATCACTTGGAATCATTCACGCAGATCAATCTTATATTGAGCAGAT
Organism: Photorhabdus laumondii subsp. laumondii; assembly: GCF_003343245.1. Lineage (NCBI taxonomy): Bacteria > Pseudomonadati > Pseudomonadota > Gammaproteobacteria > Enterobacterales > Morganellaceae > Photorhabdus > Photorhabdus laumondii. Next base: position 2,202,936 of record NZ_CP024901.1, read on the forward strand.
TGATCTGGGAACACAGAAGAGGGATACCTTAGGGTTGAGCTGGGCAGCTCTGCTGCAATCGCGTAATACACTTAATCGAATCGCTGTAGGGAAAACGTTACAACAATCTGAGGATCATATTGGCAGTATGGTTGCTAATGTTAAGGAAACCTTAGATAGGGCTGAGATGCATTTTGCTGAGTTTATTGCGCTGCCTAAATTGAATGACGAGGATGGTAGTAGTGTATTGCTGGCCTCGGTAGAAACCAGTTATAAGGAATATATCAACGCGCTTAGAGAACTCTCGGCTTTTTTAGAAAGTGGTAATTATGATGCATTCTTAGATCAGCCGACAGAAAAGTATCAGCAGCAACTTGAATCTGATTTCAATCATTATATGCAATATATCGGTGAGGTGATTACAACCGCCGTTCAAGATGGTCGTCTTTATTACCAAATTTCAGTTGCCATGTTTGTAGGTGCGATCTTAATGGTACTGGTTGTTGCTTGGGCGGCTCATTGGTGGTTGAAAAAGAATCTTCTCAGACCTTTTGCCAATATGCGTAGTCACTTCCAGAATGTTGCGGAAGGAAAACTCAATAAAGAAGTTTCTGTTTTCACTCAAGATGAAATTGGTGAAGTGTTCCTCAAATTACGTGAAATGCAACGTTCACTGGTTAATTCCATTACGTTGGTAAAAGAGAATACTAACTTGATGTATAACGGTATTCAGGAAATTACTCAGGGTAATACCGATCTCTCTTCCCGCACTGAAGAGCAAGCTGCATCACTGGAAGAAACGGCAGCCAGTATGGAACAACTGACTGCAACTGTGCGTCAGAATGCGGAAAATGCTCGCCAGGCCAGTGAATTGGCGGTATCTGCATCGAAAACAGCCTCTAAAGGAGGCGAACTGACCGTTGATGTTGTGGAAACAATGGATGCAATTGCCAATAGCTCACAGAAAATCAGTGCCATTATCAGCGTCATTGATGGTATTGCATTTCAGACCAACATTTTGGCACTGAATGCGGCAGTAGAAGCTGCACGGGCAGGTGAACAAGGCCGAGGTTTCTCCGTTGTTGCTGGTGAAGTGAGGGATCTTGCTCAGCGAAGTGCCGAAGCAGCGAAAGAGATTAAGACATTAATTAGTGAATCTGTTCAGCGGGTAAGCCAAGGTTCCGAGTTGGTTAGTCATGCAGGGAAGACCATGAATGAATTGGTCGTTTCTGTAAACCAAGTCACGGATCTGATGGCTGAAATTGCTGCGGCATCTGATGAACAAAGTCGGGGAATTCATCAAGTAGCACAAGCGGTTACACAGATGGATCAGGTTACTCAGCAGAATGCGGCATTGGTTGAACAGTCAGCGGCGGCGGCGGCGGCACTTGAAGATCAGGCCGATATTTTGGTGCAAATAGTGGCACAATTTGAGTTACCCAATAATTCAGAAAATAAGCTTGAAAATGAACTTTCACTGACGCTGAGGTCTGCGGATAGCGAAGGGGCAGTCAATCAGACTCACTGAGGCCAGATGAAATCAAATTTAATTGCTTCAGTGACAAGTTTGCCATCTTCGCCACTGCATCACATGATTCAGCGTTATACCATGTCAGATGCGCATTTTGAGCGCATCTGCCAGCTCATATATCAACGTGCGGGTATTGTGCTAGCTGCACATAAACGGGAGATGGTTTACAACCGTTTAATTCGGCGTTTGCGTACCCTCGAAATACGTGATTTTGGGCAATACCTGTTCATTCTTGAAAATGATCTGAATAGTGAGGAGTGGCAGGAATTTATCAATGCATTGACAACTAACCTGACGGCGTTTTTCAGGGAAGCGCATCATTTTCCTCTGTTAGCTAAACATGCAAGTAAGAAGAATGGATCGTACCGGGTATGGAGTGCAGCAGCATCGACAGGAGAAGAGTCCTATTCGATTGCAATGACACTAAGTGATGTCTTAGGGGAGCGTTTTCACCGGGCAAAAATTATTGCCAGTGATATTGATACCCATGTATTGGAAAAAGCACGCAAAGGGGTTTATCGACTGGATGAATTGCGTCACCTGACCGATCAACAGAGAAAACGTTACTTTTTTAAAGGGATTGGATCTTATGAGGGTTATGCTCGTGTCCGGCCGCAACTTGCTGACATGGTGACATTCCAGCATCTAAACCTGTTAGATCCCAATTGGCCGTTTGAAGAGAAGTTTGATGCCATCTTTTGCCGTAATGTTATGATTTATTTTGATAAAAAGACGCAGGAACGGATACTGCGCCATTTTGTTGCTTTGTTAAAACCTGATGGATTGCTCTTTGCAGGGCATTCTGAAAATGTCACTCAAATAAGCCGGGAATTCTACTTGCTAGGACAGACCGTTTACGGTGTAGGCCGGGCAAGGAGAGGTCATGAATAAAATAACTGTTCTTTGTGTCGATGATTCAGCGCTTATGCGTCAAATCATGCGAGAGATCATCAATAGTCACTCGGATATGGAGGTAGTGGCTTGTGCGCCAGATCCACTGGTAGCACGTGATCTCATTAAAAAGCATAATCCACAAGTGCTCACACTGGATGTTGAAATGCCACGCATGGATGGTATTGATTTTCTGGAAAAATTAATGCGCTTACGGCCAATGCCGGTGGTTATGATCTCTTCTCTGACAGCCAAAGGCTCTGAAATCACATTAAGGGCATTGGAACTTGGTGCTGTTGATTTTATAACCAAACCTCAATTGGGTATTCGTGAAGGCATGCTGGCTTACAGTGAACTTATTGCGGAGAAAATACGGACAGCAGCACAGGCTAAATTATCTGTGCCAATAATCACACCGGTAAGTTCTGCTCCTTTAAGTTTTAAGCCTTTGTTATCCAGTGAAAAACTGATAGCAGTAGGCGCTTCTACTGGAGGAACGGAAGCAATAAAGAATTTATTGCAACCGTTACCTGTCACTAGCCCGGCACTCCTTATTACTCAACATATGCCACCTGGTTTTACCCGTTCTTTTGCTGAACGACTGAATAAACTTAGCCAAATTACCGTGAAAGAGGCTGAAAATGGTGAACGGATTTTGCCGGGGCATGCTTACATTGCTCCGGGTGATCGCCATATGGAACTATGTCGCAATGGTGCTGATTATCAGGTTCTGATCACCGATGCACCGGCTGTTAATCGTCATCGTCCATCTGTAGATGTGTTGTTTCGATCAGTGGCTAAATTTGCCGGGAAGAATGCTGTTGGAGTGTTACTAACCGGCATGGGCAGTGATGGCGCAGCGGGTTTACTGGAGATGAAGCAAGCGGGAGCGTACACGTTGGCTCAGGATGAAGCAAGTTGTGTGGTATTTGGTATGCCAAGAGCGGCAATACAAATGGGGGCGGTGGACGAGGTCATGGATATACTCAAAATGAGCAAGAGAATGCTGGCAAAAATAAGCTCGGGGCAAGCTGTCCGTATTTAACGGCTGTCGGATATACACTAAAGATTTCAAGATGCATCGCGACGGCAAGGGAGTGAATCCCCGGGAGCATAGCAAACTATGTGACTGGGGTGAGCGAGTGCAGCCAACAAAGAGGCAACTTGAAAGATAACGGGTATACACTAAAGATTTCAAGATGCATCGCGACGGCAAGGGAGTGAATCCCCGGGAGCATAGCAAACTATGTGACCGGGGTGAGCGAGTGCAGCCAACAAAGAGGCAATTTGAAAGATAACGGGTATAAATTTAATATTTTTTAAGCGGCTCTGTGCTGACTGGTAACTAATTTCAAGGAGTTTTTATGGCGAATAAGGATCTGAGATTTTTGGTGGTTGATGATTTTTCAACCATGCGTCGCATTGTTCGTAACCTTTTAAAAGAATTAGGCTTTAATAATGTAGAAGAAGCTCAGGATGGGGCAGAAGCTTTGGCTAAGATTCGTGCATCTCAATTTGATTTTATTATCTCTGATTGGAATATGCCCAATATGGATGGTTTAGAGTTACTAAAAATCATTCGTGAAGATGCCCAATTGGCCAAGATACCGGTTTTGATGGTGACCGCAGAAGCGAAGAAAGAAAATATCATTGCTGCTGCGCAAGCCGGGGCCAGTGGTTATGTCGTTAAACCTTTTACCGCAGCTACTCTGGAAGAAAAGCTCAACAAAATATTTGAAAAACTGGGCCTCTAAGGAGACATAATGAGTGTAAATCCAGTCATGCCAAGGGATGAGACCATTAGCGCCAGTGAAATTATCAGCCGTATCGGCCAGCTTACGCGCATGTTGCGTGATAGTTTACGTGAGTTGGGATTGGATAAAACTATTGCTCAGGCGGCTGAGGCAATACCTGATGCAAGGGAACGTTTGGACTATGTTGTGCAGATGACAGCGCAGGCGGCGGAAAGGGCGCTTAATTGCGTTGAAGCGGCGCAACCTCGTCAGAATGAGTTAGAGTCATCGGCAATATCACTGAAAAAGCGTTGGGATGAGTGGTTTGAAAACCCAGTTGAGATGCCTGTGGCTCGCTCGTTGGTTATAGATACCCGGAATTACCTCAATACGGTACCTGAACATACTGCTTTCACTAACGCTCAATTGCTGGAGATCATGATGGCGCAAGACTTTCAGGATCTTACCGGTCAGGTTATCAAGCGGATGATGGATGTTATTCAGGAAATAGAAAAACAGTTGGTGATGGTATTAATGGAAAACATGCCGGCTGATCAGGTGATAAAAACCAAGAAAGAAGCTGACAGTTTGCTAAATGGTCCGCAGGTGAATCAAAATGGCGTGGGTGTTATTGCTAATCAGGCTCAGGTTGATGATCTACTGGATAGCTTAGGTTTCTGAATAAACAACCACCTACTAAAGTAGGTGGGTTAGTGATTAATGGACTGAAAGTCCGGATACGCGTCGGCTAAACGACGCGTCAATTATCCATCCTGAAATTATCATTCGGATTGGGTTCAAAATGATGTTCTAAATAGCTTTTGATCATTTCCTCCGTTAACTGCCCCACCGTTGCACAAAAATAGCCTCGCCCCCAAAAATGTTGGCCCCAGTACCGCTTTTTCAAATGCGAAAATTCTTCAAACAGCTTACTGGCCGTTCTTCCCTTCAGCCTTCTCATGATTTCATTTGGCGCTAATGTTGGGGGACTGCTGACGAGTATATGCACGTGATCTTGACTCACAACTCCCTTTAATATTCTGATTTCAAAGGAGCTGAATGTCTGACGGATTAATTCTCGCACTCGACTTGCCACTTCTCCTGTCAGCACTTTGTATCTGTATTTCGTTACCCACACAAAATGGTATTCAATCTGAAATACCGTGTGGCTGCCATATCTGTAATCCATGTTGCACCTCCGGTACAACACAGTATCGCAGCTAAAGCTGACCGGCTAAAGCCGGTAGTTAATGAGATGGTCACCCTCACCTAAGCCATCATCGCGTTTTTGACAACAGCGCATCACCGCACGGGCACCATGAATGATTAACGTTCGCAGGTGACGGTTACCCTGTTTGGTCATGCCTGACAGGCGGCTTTTCCCCCCAGAACTGTATTGGCGTGGAACCAGACCACACTAGGCCGAGAGCTGTCGGCCATGCGAGAATTGTTCTGCATTAACTTCACTGATAAAAGCCGCGGCAATCAATGGCACCACACCGGGAATGGTTAGTAAGTGGGAGTAACTTGATTGCTGGTTTGATACCGTCTGAATTTCTTTATCTATTTCGTGAATACGGGCATCAAATCGCCGCATATCTTCCTGTAGCGAATGGAGCAGACGGCGGAGGACAAAGGATAATGAATGGTTTCCCTCTTCCAAAATATCAGGTAAAGCCTGCCGGAGTTGCTGGATGCTCGCAGGGATAACGATCCCTTGCTCGGCGGGCAACGCCCGGATTTGATTAACCAGTGCGGTACGTTGTTCCACCTTAAGTTGTCGGGCACTGCATAGTGCTTTGATATCCTGTTGTTCAAGGGTTTTGACCAGCACAAAGTGGATACCGGGACGACAGGCGGTTTCACAGATAGCCAGCGCATCATTGGCATCATTTTTCTGATTTTTACAGAGTGCCTTGACATGCTGCGTCGGGATAAGCCTGATTTCATAGCCCATGGCTTGTAGCGTTCTTCCCCAGTAATGAGCACTCTGACAGGCCCTCCATCGCAATAAGTGTATCGGGAGGAAACGCCCAGAGTGTATCCAGCAATTTTTGCCGTGAGACTTTTTTGTTCCAGGCGACGGAGTTATCCGTTAACCAGACACAGACCTGGAAAACATTTTTAGCGAGATCAATGCCCACCACTTTGGTTGTGTTCATAAGAACCTCCCGAAATGCAATATATTCAGTATCAAGTCAAAGATGACACGATCAGCAACTGAAAAAGGGAGCGTCCATCATATCACTACATAAAGAAACCGGATAACTTTCATCGTCAGACGGTGGGTGATGTGTCCAACGATATCTGCTTCCAAAAGTGCGCAGATGTACCACAATTTTGTTCTCCCGAGTTTTCGTTCGCCACCTGATGGATAATCCTTTCAGGCAATGGAGCACGAGTAATAGTTATTATCGATTGGATTAAGCGGGGCAAATTTTTGTTTGATTATGAGAATAGCTTCACCTCTATTCATAACATTGGCAGCTTACAATATTTCTTAATCTATATGGTGGACGTTTCCGATTGTACAAGCATTGGAGTAACCTCTCATCTTTTTCTCACAAGCGTTACACTTATTTAAACTGGCGGCAGTTTATATTTGTGTTTATGTGGCTGAAAACCGCATAAACTCTGGGTTTGTAACGATGTAGATCACCTCCAGGTTAATATTATCTGAACTCCTGTTTTATTTTGTGATGATTATCACGGATAAATCGCATTTATATGTTAATTTATGGTTAACTAAAAGTAGGTATTTTACATAAATTTAACTATTGTTTTTTCATTTTTCAATTCATTGTATAAGTCCTCAGGGCGAGAGCATGGGCACCTAAATTTCATTTAGATAGAGTTATAATCAAGCAGTGTTGGCAGTAATACTCATTGAACTATTTGAAATAGCATCTTGATCTGATTGGCTTTTAAACTGAGGTTGTTTTATGTTGAAGAAGTTACTCAAAGAGAAGAAATCGCTTACTTTTATTGAAGCACATAACCCGCTTTCGGCACTCATTATCAAAAATACAAATTATACAGATGATAATGGCTGTACCCATAAATTTGATGGTATCTGGTCAAGTTCTTTAACTGTCATTCCGCAGCTATATCTGTAATGTACTGATTTAAAATCGTTTGTATAAAATTTATTCATTTATTAATTCTTAATTAAAACAACAAATTACGAATGCGGTGCGGAATGTCGGCTTTAACTGACTCAGCTGTTAAAGGTATTCCTGATAACGAAACATTGGATATTAATAGTCGTTTACAAAATATTCATGAGATAAAATTACTCACTAAAATGCCGGTTATTATGGATGCTGACACAGGTGGACGGGTTGAGCATTTTGTCCATTATGTCAGAAAAATGGAGCAGGTAGGTATTGATGCAGTCATTATTGAAGATAAAACGGGCAATAAAAGGAATTCCCTGTTTGGCACCAGTGTTAAACAAGAATTGGCTGATATTAAAGAATTCAGTAACAAAATAGCTAAAGGTAAAGCTGCACAACAAAAGAGCCGATTAATGATTTTTGCACGACTGGAAAGTTTAATTGCTGGTTACGGAATGGAAGATGCATTGGAGAGAGCCAATGCCTATGTTAAAGCAGGTGCTAATGGCATTATGATCCATAGCTGCCAGAATACGTCTGATGAAGTTATTGATTTTAGTCAGTCATTCAGAAAGAAATATCCAAAATTACCACTGATATGTGTACCAACGACTTATTCAGCAACTTATCATCATGATCTGAGCGAAGCAGGTTTTAATATTATTATTTATGCCAACCATATGCTCAGAGCGGCTTATAAAGCAATGGAACATGTATCTCACGAAATATTAAAGTATGGACGTTCCGCAGAAGTAGAGAAAGATTGCATAAGTATAAAAAAAGTCATCAATCTTATTCCTTATGCATCTTGATGCTTGAGTTTTAATATTTTTCTATCAAGAAAATATATTCTCATATATATAACCTATGGATTTCGAGTTGCATCGTGGTGGCAAAAGAGCGAATTCTCGGGAGCATAGATAATCGTGTGTTTATAAAAACGGCGAAGGCTGCCAGAAAAGAGGCAATTTGAAAGATGACAGGTATAGTATAATGGAAAGTGATCAGAAACAACTCGTGCTTGGTGCTTATCTTACTTATGGTACTGGGCATCACCCGGCTGCATGGCGTCACCCTGATGTTAATCCGCAAGCTGCACAAGATATCGGGCATTATCTGAATATGGCTCGTATAGCGGAAAAAGGTTTATTCGATTTAATTTTTCTTTCTGATACACCTTCGGTTTTTCAGGATGATCAGCGGGGTTATGGTAGCCGGGTAGTCATATTCGAACCCATGACTCTTTTATCAGCATTGGCAATGGTGACTGAACATATCGGTTTGGTTGCTACCGCATCCACCACCTATAAACATCCATTTAATATTGCCCGTGAATTTGCTTCGTTGGATCATATTAGCCGTGGGCGCGCTGGCTGGAATCTGGTGACCTCGTCTAAATCTCATGCAGCGAAAAACTTCGGCTTTGCTCAACATCCTGAGCATGATGAACGATACCATCAGGCGGCTGAATCCTGGGACATTGTGACTGGATTATGGGATAGCTGGGATGATGATGCTCTGCCACGTGATAAGCAGAGTGGTATTTTTTATGATCCATCAAAATGCCATGAATTAAATTTTCAGGGACAATATTTCTCCGTAAAAGGGCCATTGAATATTTCCCATCCTCCTCAGGGGCACCCCATTATTGTACAGGCTGGTTCTTCAGAACCAGGAAAAGAATTGGCAGCTAGAACGGCTGAATTAGTTTTCACTGCACAACCTGATATGAATTTAGCAAAAGCATTTTACAGCGATTTAAAATCCCGACTCAGTCAATATGAAAGGCACTATAACAATATTTTAATTATGCCGGGGCTGTGCTTTTTTATTGGCTCTGATGAAGAGAGTGCCAAAAAGAAATTTAACGACTTGCAGGCGCTTATTCACCCTGAATTTGGTCTCAGCATGTTATCTGATTTGCTCGGTGGTATTGATTTATCAGGCTACGATATTAATCAACCTCTGCCAGATCTTCCTGTTTCTAATGGGAATCAAAGCCGTCGGGCGATTATTGAAAAAATGGCCAGATCAGAGTCTTTAACGATTAAACAGTTATACGAAAAAATCATTATTGCCAGAGGCCATTTAATTTGTATTGGCTCTTACCAACAAGTTGCTGAACAAATGGTGCAGTGGCTACAGGAAAAAGCCTGTGACGGATTTAATCTTATGCCTCCTTATATGCCCGGATGTCTGGAGGAGTTTGTGACTCATGTTGTACCTGAATTACAAAAACGAGGAGTGTTCAAAATGGGTTATAAATCAGGGACATTAAGGGAGAAGCTGAATATTCCCAAACCGCCCAGTAAATTTCACGTTTAAATAATACTCATTAATAAAAAATAAGGTTTTGACGCTATGACTATTCAACAAAATATTATTCTGGAAGATACAACGTTACGCGATGGTGAGCAGGCTCCTGGTGTTGCATTTTCAAAAGAAACAAAAGTGAGTATTTTTAATTCGTTGGTAGACGCCGGTGTTAAGTGGATAGAAGCCGGGATACCCGCCATGAAAGGGGATGAAGTTCTGGCATTAGAAGAGATGCTGGAACGCAAGAATGAAGTGAATATTATCGGCTGGAATCGGGGGGTACTGGAAGATATTAAATATACTTTCTCTCTGGGATTTAAGGCGATACATATCGGCCTTCCGACTTCCAATATTCACCTTAAACACAGTGTGAGCAAAGACAGATATTGGTTATTAATGACCGCCAGCGATATGATCAAATTTGCTAAAGATAAAGGTGCTTTTGTCTCAATCAGTGCCGAAGATGTTGGCCGGACAGAAATCAGTTTCTTGCAAGAATATGCGGCTACCGTCGAGCAGGCCGGTGCCGACCGTCTACGTCTTTCAGACACGATAGGCATTCTGAATAGCCAGCAATATGCACAGCGGGTTTCTGCTGTTCGTCAGGCATCAGCCATTGATTTGCAGTGTCACTGCCATAATGACTTCGGGCTGGCTGTAGCCAATACGCTGGCGGGTCTTGAAGCAGGGGCTCGTTATTTCCATGTCTGCGTTAATGCGATGGGGGAATGAGCCGGGATGCCAGATTTAGCCCAGATGGTAATGGCTCTGCAACATTTCCATCAGATAGATACCGGTGTTGATACTCGACAACTTACCCGCCTCTCTCAGAAAGTCGCTCAGGCCAGTAAATATACAATTTCTCCTTGGCAACCTATTGTTGGTGACAATGTTTTTGCCCATGAATCCGGTATTCATGTCAATGGAATGCTGAAAGATAGCAAAACATTTGAACCTTTTGAGCCTGAGCAGGTTGGCGGTCAGCGTCGTCTGGTTGTCGGCAAGCATTCCGGTCGGGCTATCTTACAAAATATGTTAGAAGAAGATAGCATAAAGACAGATCCACAGGCATTGGAATATTGTCTGGCGCTGGTACGAAAAGCTGCCGGAGAATATCCCGGCGGGATCCCAACACATGTATTACATGAACTCTATCAGCAGGCAGAAGGAACATCAGAATGATGATTCATGAACAGCCTATCGTTAATCAGATTATTGCTGAACACAGCCAGAAACCCCGGGTTATGGCTAAGGAGCTGATCACTGTTGATGTCGATAGAATTTATGTTCAGGATGGGAATTCACCGACTATCGCTAAACTCTTTCGCCAGCATAATCTGAAACGGGTTCTGCGCCCGGAAAAAATTGGTTTTTTCTTCGACCATTCAGTGATTGTGCCTGATAGGTTAATGGCTGAACGTGTTAATGAAGCAATGGAATTTGCCAAATCGATTGGTGTCAATATTTTCGCTAGAGGTGAAGGTATCAGCCATTTAATTGCCTTGGAAGAGCAGTGGTTTCAACCTGGTAACATTGTAATTGGAGCTGATTCTCATACTTGTACAGGGGGTGCCGTACAGTCACTGGCCTTAGGCATGGGAGCTTCAGATGTATTGGCAGCAATGCTGACTGGGCAGACTTGGCTGAAAGTACCAGAAACAGTCAGTTTAAGTATTTCCGGTCAACCCCATCCGGCTACACGGACTAAAGATGTGATGCTCGCTTTATTGCGACATTTCGGGCAATCCCCCTTTTTATATCGTTCAGTGGAGCTATGTGGAGAATGGAGCCAGACACTTTCCTTAGATTCTGCTGCCAGTTTCGCCAGTATGGGTGTCGAACTTGGTGCCAAATGCGTCTTTATGCCGGATGGGCCCGGTAGGCCAGCCAATATGCGGCCTATCAATCCAGAGGTCGTTGATCATCATCTGACATTTTTGCTGTCAGAACTGACGCCTCATATCTCCCTGCCACATTCCCCTGCTCAGTCGGTACCGCTGGAAACGCTGTCAGGGCAGAAGATAGATTATGTCTTTATCGGCAGTTGTACCAACAGCCGATTAGAAGACATTGCGGAAGTAGCGGCAATCCTTGATAAGCACCGCGTACATCAGGATGTTCATTGTATCGTTACGCCTGGTTCAAAACGTGTATATCTGGAAGCTATGCGACGTGGCTATATTGAAAAAATTGTTTCTGCGGGTGCTCTGGTGACTCCTCCTGGGTGTGGGGCTTGTGTTGGCACACAAGGTACCATTCCCGCCAAAGGGGAAAGGGTTCTTTCAACGATGAACCGGAATTTTCAAGGGCGTATGGGCAATGCTGAAGCGGAAATTTATCTCTCATCGCCTTTAGTTGCAGCAAATGTGGCATTACATGGCAGGGTGCCGCTGATTACGGAGCTTGAATGGCATGATTGATCAAAAAAACGATTTTGCAAAAAGGAATCCCATCAAAAATCAACGCGTCAGGATGATTACGGGAGATATTTCTACCGACGATATTATTCCTGCACGTTATAAACACATGTACACCGAGCCAACTCAACTGGCTCCTCATCTGTTTGAAAACCGGTTTCCTGAGTTTGTCTCCACACTTCAACTCGGAGATATCATTGTCTGTAATGGTATTTTTGGTATTGGTAGTTCAAGGGAACAGGCGGTGAGCACTTTATTAGCAGTAGGTATACCTATGGTTGTTGCTCCCGCTTTCGGGCGGATTTTTTTCCGCAACTCATGGAATCTTGGCTTGTTAGCGATTGAAGCCGACATTAAAGGTTTTCGTGAAGGATTAGCTGTTGAATGCTTAATTAACGAAGGCCGTTTTATCGCTGAAACGTCATTAGCGGATTTTTATCCACCATCCGAACAAATGTTGGCGGTTGTCCACGCAGGTGGACGACTCAATTACATTTTTAATCAATTGCCCAAAAACCCATCACCCAAAGAGAAGGAGCAGAGGATAATATGACACAGCATAAAGAGAAATTTGATGGTTTGGCTAAAGGTTATGATCGCTACCGCCCTCGTTACCCGCAAGCACTTTTCCGTGAAATTTGCCACTGGCTGCCTAAAGACAAGGCACTGTCTGTTGTCGATATTGGTGCCGGAACTGGTATTGCTCTCGAAGGACTAGCAAATCTGCTTGGTCAGCAACACCACTACACTGCCATTGATATCTCGCAGGATATGATCGACATCGGTAAACAGAAACTGCCATGGGTCAGTTGGTTACATGGCAGTGCTGAACAGCATCTCGCCAATGTGGGTAATCCTGACCTGATCATAGCAGCACAATCTTTTCAATGGATGGATCGGGCAACGGTATTAAATCTGGTCAGAAACAGTCTGGCAGATAATGGCATCATAGCGATCCTGCAAAATAACCGAGATTACCGGCATAGTGAATTTCTGAATGAGTATGAAAATCTGCTGGAAGAATTAAGCCCTAACTATAGCCGTCACTATCGGGATTTTGATTATGCGCTGGAATTGAATACGGCATTCCTGCATGAAAATGCCCTTCATATTACACTTAATACCCGCTGGAGTATGCTTATTCCCGGCGAAGCATTTATCGGGATGAGTCGTTCATCGACTCAAGTGCAACGTGCTTTAGCTGCCTACGGTGAGTTATTTATCGAAAGATTAAAAATGCTGGTGGATAAATATCAATTTGAGGGGAATTTGGCAATTTTATATGAAAGCCAACTGTTTATGGTTGTTAAGCAGGTTAATTCTGGAAATGAATAATGTCAGAAATAGCAATCAGCTTCTCTATACCAACTGAGGAAGATATCAAGGGAATATTGGTACTCTTGCAAGACGTTTATCTGCCATTTGTGGCTGATTTTATGCCGACAGCACTGAATGAAACGCCTGTCAGTATTATGGAGAAGTTAATTTATTGGAGAATTGCTAAATATGATAATCAGGTTGTTGCGGCTGTATTAATTGAGCAAGAGGACGATAATTTAACATTCAGTTATTTATCTGTATTACCGGCATTCAGGTGCCGGGGAATTGCCAGCAAATTACTCAATATCATTTGCCAAGAAGCAGTCCAGCAGGCGCAATTACCTATTATTATTGCATTACGTCGTTCACTGGCGATGAATATTCATTTCTTTACTCAACGAGGATTTGAATATTTAGGCCCTTTTAATACCAACGAACACGATCTCTATATCTGGCGATCAGGAGAAAATGAATGAACAACACGGTTATTGTATTAGGATATCGTGAAGGTATTGCGACAGCTCTAGCCCATCAGGGATATCAGATTATTCATATAGTGAAAAGAGTTAAGCCTGCCCTTAATGGCACGAGGTACTATATAGTTAAAAATCTAGAAGATGCACAAGAAGTTCTTCGGTGTGTATTAAACTTTTCCTTACATACAGTTATAGGTATTGTTACAGGCAACGAAGACGGTGTATTTACGGCGGCGGTATTACGCGATATGTTGCAATTACCTGGCCCTAAAGATTATCGTAATACTTTATATTTTCGGGATAAATTTTTACAAAAACAGAAGCTGGCACACCTTGTCCCTCATGCTTATTGCCGGTATGTAACCCGTGATGACGATTATTCACAATTGGTTGTTGAGTTAGGTACCCCTTTCATCATAAAACCAGCTAATGGCATGGGTTCTTTTGCTACTACTGCTATCAACTCAGAATCAGAGTATGAAACTTATTTCCAACAGTATGAAAAAAATCTAAGTAATGTGGCCTACGTTGCGGAAAATAAGATCACTGCTGATGAATTTTGTGTTGATGGGATTTGGTCTGAAGGTAAATTACATTGGTTCTCTATCAGCCAATATGCCACCCCGGTGATGCAATGTAATGAAGGAAAAACACTGGCTTTACAAATACTATCACGTCGAGATTTTCCAGATATTTACCAACAAATTGATCAGTTTTGTCCACGTATTTTGGAACGTTTAGATGCCGTTAATGGGGTATTCCATCTTGAATTTTTTAAAAATGGGGAAGGGGTATTTTTTAGTGAATGTGCTTTAAGACCTGCTGGTGCCTGGGTACCTGAAATGATAAAACTGAGCTATGGTGTCGATCTATATAGTGCTCATGCCACACTTTCTTTGGGGCTACCTTATGAACACCACCTGCTTGAATATCCTTCTCAGCTTTTTGCTGTTGTGCTATTACGTGCTTTTGACGGTGTTTCACTGACAAAACAGTCTTTTTACCAGAATTTTGATTTGGTTGAACTGGATTGGACAGAAGATACACAGATGCAATCTCAAGGTATTTATGGTCGTGCTGGCTACGCGATTATCACGCATAAGGATCACTACACATTAGTAGAAAATGTCAATAAACTTATTGCGTTTACGGGGGAATGATAATGTCTGAACGAGCCCTTATTCTGGATACTCACAAAATAATGTTAGAACAATCGATTAATCAACATCAGAATATTGATTATATTCGTGTTTCTGAACCGCAGGTGTACTTTGCTTCACAGGAGAAAACGCTGGCAAAAATAGATAACATAATGAATCAGACGCCTTTTCATTATGTGGTTGCAAGTTCAGAGAGTAACATGGCATTTGCTGGATTTCTCCGTAGTCGCTATGGATTGCCAGGCTTAAATTATGAACAGGCGTTATGTGTAACCAATAAATGGCGTATGCGTAAATGTCTTGAAGATGAATTACCTGCCCCAAGGTGTTGGCTTTCCGGTCATTTCTACAACAATTTTGCACAATGTACCCAAGGAGCAGCCACCCATTTTATTATTAAGCCGCTGTCTAGTTCTTCATGCCAGAATGTTGAACGTCTAACCGTCGATCAGCTGTATCAAAAACTTACTCATCTGGATACATTAATGTTGATTGAGGAAGAAATAGATATAGAAGAAGAATTCCATCTTGACGGTATCGTCAATTTGTCTGAGATCGCTGTAGCCTGCCTTTCTTGTTACAGCCTTCCTATCCTCAGTGCCAGAGGTCAAACAAGGGCAAGTATTCACCTACCTTCATCCCATCCAATGTTTTCAATAGCCTATTCTATGGCTCAACGAGCCATTACCAAATTAGCGTTAAAACAAGGTGTTTTTCATATGGAAGTTTACAGACGGGGTGAACGATTAATTTTTGGTGAAATTGGCCTACGGCCACCAGGAGTTGGCGTTGCTGAGTCACTACTGCGTTTTACTGGAGTAAATTTATGGCAGGCTTTTGTTAACAGCCAGTTACTGCGCCCAATTAATAATATACCATCACAGGATTATCACGGTTATTCTGGGGTTATTGGTGTTTATCCCGAGAGGCTCAGAGCATCAGATTTATTACGTTTACCAAATGTTGTTGCTGTATCGGAATTAGAAAAAACACGCCATAAAATGACACGTACTGGTGCTCACGACTTTCGCTATTTGGCATTCGCCTCATGTCAAAGTCTGGCTGAATTTCATAATTTGATTAATCAATTGTCAGACTCTTCCCCATCAACGCATGTTAAGAGAGAAGTACAATGAAGAATCAACAGTTATTGCGGAAAAAATTTATAGGGTTCCAAACTTATACGGCTTTTTCTGCCTTAGCTGAGGGGATGCAAAGTGTGATTATTCTCTGGTTGGTTTTCCAAATCACACATAGTCCATTAGCTGTCAGTCTCACGATAATAGCAGGGTATCTTCCGTCCGCAATTATGGGGTTTTTTCTTCTTTCATTTGCTGATACTAAAAACCCTGTCCGGCAACTCACTGTCAGTAATGGCATCCTCACTCTGTCAGCACTCTGCCTGCCACTGTTTTTTTTATTTTCATCAACACAACCTACACTACTCATGTTGGCAGTTGTAACTGTACAAAGCATTTTATCTCTAGTGAAGATGTTCAATAAAACGTCGGTTAACCGTATTGTCCGGGATAATTTTACGCCGGAGGATGGCAGTAAAATGTTGCAAATTTCGGCAGCAAATATTCAGATTTCGCAAACATCGGGTGCTGCATTGGGAGGAGTATTTCTCACATTGGATGCTGGTAATTCAGGCTTATTTATTGCTGGTTTTTTTTATGCCGCCAGTACAATAGCAACCGGCTTTTTTACTTCTTTTACTTTATCAGTGATACCAACAACAGTTCATACCGATAAAAAACAGAAACAACTACTGGATAAGGCGTATCTCGTTCATGTATTTAACCGACAGGAATTAAGAAAAGTATTATTATTTTCGATTCCTGCCAGTGGTGCATTGCAATTTATTAATACCTCTTTACCACCACTGGCGGATATTCTTACTGAATCGGGGGCGAATTTTTACGCGTCACTCAATATTAGCTGTATGATAGCGGGGTTTATCTCTGGGTTACTTCTGTCGCGAAAAATAGTCGGAGAAAAATTTATTCTTAATCATGCGCTATTAATCAGTGCAATCATAATTGTATTAATGGCTGGAGCAGAGAATAAATATCTGGTAGCTGCATTGTTATTTTGTGTAATACTGTTTACCACCTGTCACATTATATGTATTCAGGTGAAATGTAACCAGGTGCCTGAAAAACAGGATGTCGGCAAATTTATTATGCTAAGAACATCCATTGCTTCATTGTCTAAGATAACGTTTTCATTAGGTGCTGGGGCATTATTATCACTCTTTTCCCTGAAAACTACTTATTACTTGGTGGTTGGTATCTTATTATTATTTTCTTTGCAATGGTATTTATCTCAGCGAGATTTACCTTATAAAGGAATAAAAAAACATGAATAATATAATTTATCGTTAGTTAGTTATTTCACAGATAAATAATAAAAAATCTCTGCTTTTTCCAACCATGCCGGATACATTATCACATCAAATATGGTCTTTATTAGGTTGGAATGAGGTAACATTGAAACGTTTTCTCTGTGCAAAAAAAATATTTGTCACTTTACCCCATGCCAGTCCTAATATCTTTTTTCCACGGGCTGGTGTCAGTAAATTCGTTACTGACAAACAGAAGGAAGACCATGAAATTTTTCATCTCCGGGTTGTGCTGACTCACACAAATTTTAGTGATCTTGGCTGGCGTCCTTATTCTTGGTGGTATCTCAATGAGGAAGGAGTATTAATAAAACAATCTATATTCAGTCGTAATAAAAAGAAAAAACATTATATTATTTCCAGTCAACCTCCTTTATTATTAGATAAACAGTATTATCCCTCTGTTCTTGGGCATGGCATACAATTAGCGCAATATGCCGATAATCTGGCTCTCTCATATATTATTTTGCAGGCATTTCAGGAACAGTTATCGGGGTTTTCTCTTGCCGCCAGAACCCTTTATCTCCCACTGGATATATTGATCTTATTGATGCAGACACTTGCCAGACAGCAACCTGGTGTACACCCTTGGTTATTGAATTTATTAACTCATGCACAAAGCCGAAAACTTAATGAATATCAACTTGAAGATACACATCAGTGGGAAAATGCATATGTTTATGATAATTATACAAATATATCACTATTATTTCCGTTGGCTCCGACTGCAATCGTCGGGGGAATAAAGATGCAGCGGTATTGGCCGGATATTATTGATAGTGTCAGCATAATTAATGAAAAAACCACAACTCCTTGCCCGATACCGCAATGTCTTGCTTTTCCACAGTGTCAGGAATATCTGTTACCTTACCGGCCTAAACAGGAAACATTACGCCAAATTCAGATGGCAGATATTGAATACAGTCTTGCAATGGCAATAACCGAATATTAGCTTTATGTAACTTCATAAATTTGTTACTACATACTTAGGGTGTGTAGTAAGCATGTAAAATTGGTCTACCACATTGCATTACAGGTATACGGTAGTGGTTAACAATTTCCGGAAATATCATTGATAGTATTGAACGGTATTAATCTTATTCTCTCTGGCGGAATGAAATAGAACAGTTGTGGTTATCTTTGCATGAAACGGTTATATACCCGTCATCTTTCAAGTTTCCTCTTTGTTGGCTGCACTTGCCCATACCCCGGTCACATAGTTTGCCATGCTCCCGGGGATTCGCTCCCTTGCCGCCGCGATGCATCTTGAAATCCATAGGGTATAAATTAAATACAATATCCAGAGAGCACCAAATCTTTTATTACAGTGATATCCTGCTTAATGAGGTACTTCAAATTTAAAGTAATCGCTGAGGAGAACTATTTTGTCGTCCATAATTTCTATTAATGTCACGCCCATATTGCTATAAGTATCACTATTTTTACGGCGTCCTTCATTTTCCCAAATAACGCAAGCCTGGTTATTACTAGCAATGAACCCCGTTTGCCTAAAATGTAAATATTCAAAATTCGAAAAAAGTTTCTTGAGAAAAATAATCGACATCTTTTTACCTACCATTGGAGTAAGGCCCGGATAATAAAGTGAAATATCTTCAGAGAAAATATTATCCAGCCGTTTAAGGTCATACTGATTCATTGAGCTAAGAAGTTCTGCGGTTAATTCATCTATTCGGTTCATTATGTTTTTTCCTCTGTTTTATTTATTTGCCAGCATAATCACGTTAAAAATTTAGGTCTGGCTAACGACTTCATTTTCCTGCTGCAAAGCGTTCAATCGTTGCACCAGTTGGCTGACCCTCGGTGCGTTAAATAGATCGCGCAACGTTATTTCAACGCCGAAGTCACTACGCACTCTTGCTATTACCCGCATTGCAACCAAAGATTCGCCGCCGAGCTCAAAGAAATTATCCTCTGGAGAGATATTTTCTAATCCCAGCAACTCGGCAAACAGACGACAAAGCGAGAGTTCTTGTGGGCTGGAGGAGCTACTTTCATTGATTACTACACTGTTCCACATGGGTTTCGGTAACGCTTTACGATCTAACTTTCCGTTAATGGTCAACGGGAAGTGATCAAGCTGCACTATTGCTGCTGGAATCATCGCTTCGGGCAAGCATGTGGTCAGACTGGACCGTATTAACTGTGATTCAAGCGTAATACCTTTATGGGCAATGACATAACCTACCAACCGCTTCTGTTGACCTTCATCTTCACGCACAATGACCTCAGATTGCACGATATCAGGGTGTGCATTTAGCGCTGCCGCCACCTCGCCCAATTCAATACGGAAACCGCGGATTTTAACTTGATCGTCAGTACGGCCAAGGAAGTCCAGTACCCCATCCCGACGCAATCTTGCCAGATCACCCGTGCGATACATGTGTGCATCTGTGCCGATAAAGGGATCAGCCATGAAGCGTTCAGCAGTAAGTTCTGGACGATTCAGATAACCACGCGCTACCCCTGCGCCGCCTACATATATCTCTCCCACGAAACCTACCGGAACCGGGTGTTGAGCCTCATCAAGAATATAAATACCGAGATCATCAATAGGTTCACCAATAAGACTTGAAGCAGGCTGAGCAACGACTTCACGTGAAAGAGGGAAATAGGT
The DNA here is from genome assembly GCF_003343245.1 of Photorhabdus laumondii subsp. laumondii. Classification (NCBI taxonomy): domain Bacteria; kingdom Pseudomonadati; phylum Pseudomonadota; class Gammaproteobacteria; order Enterobacterales; family Morganellaceae; genus Photorhabdus; species Photorhabdus laumondii. Next base: position 2,222,914 of record NZ_CP024901.1, read on the forward strand.
TACATGTACAGTAGTTTCAGTAATGCCATACATGTTGACCAACTGAGGAGCGTTATCATCGTGTCTTTGATACCACTCTTCCAGAATATGCGCATTCAGTGCTTCTCCGCCAAAAATCACCGTGCGTAGTACCAAACTCTGCCCAAGTTCAGGGGCTTCGCGATCAGCATGGATCAGCGCCTGAAACGCTGAAGGTGTCTGATTTAACACCGTCACTTTTTCGCTAACTAAAAGCTGCAAAAAATCTGTAGGTGAACGGCTGACTTCCCAGGGAACAATCACCAATCTTCCGCCATTCAATAATGCTCCCCAACACTCCCAGACCGCAAAATCAAAAGCATAAGAGTGAAACATTGTCCAACAATCAGTTTCAGAGAAGTTAAACCAGCGCTGAGTACTTTGTAGCAAACGCATCACATTATGATGAGTCACTACCACGCCCTTGGGCACACCGGTGGAGCCAGAGGTGTAAATGATATAAGCAGGATGTGCTGAAATCAGCGGTTGCAAGCGCTCTTTGTCAGACAGATCAGCAACACTTTGCATTTCCAGATAGGTGAGCAATTCGGGATCATCTAGCAATATCATGGGGATATTGGCTGTCAGGCGTTGCGCAATTTCACTGGTGGTGATCACACAAGCAGGTTCAGCATCGTCGATCATAAAATCAAGACGACTTTGCGGATAATCCGCCTCCACCGGCACGTAAGCAGCACCAGCCTTGATGATAGCCAGCAGTGTCACCATCATCTCAATAGAACGTGGTAAACAGACCATAACACGCTGTTCTGGGCCTATTTGCCGTGATACCAGATAGTGTGCCAGTTGGTTAGCACGTTGGTTCAATACCGTATAACTAATATTCTCCTGTTGATAAGTCAGCGCCACACTATCCGGCATGGCAATTGCTCGTTGTTCAAAGCGCGAGGTCAGTGTTTCCTCATTTAATACGGTGCGCCGTGCAGGCAATAGGCTGTCTCCTATGTGCCAATCTGGCAATGTCAGCTCACCAATGGGGCGTGATATATCCGCCAGCAATTCAGTGATGAAATGCTGAAAAAGAGATTTTTGCAGGTTAATATCGTGGGGAGTGTAGAGGTTATCATTGGTATCGAGCGTAAACTGCAAGCTGTCGCCTTCGCCATGATCATAAATGGTCACAGTGAGGTCTTCTACCGGCCCACTGGACAAATTTTTGGTACGCCCAAAATTACCCGCAAAGCTCACATTGCTGTTAAACAGCATCACATTGATATTCTGCGCAAACAAGCGGGGAGCAGAACCATTTCGCTGTAAATCACGATAGATATCTTCAGAACGATACTGTTGATGTTTGAGTAACTGGCGGATTTCTTGGCTGACCAGCTTACTAATGTCACCGATGGAATGAGCAGGATCTATTGTCAGGCGTAGAGGTAATACATTCGATATCATACCTGGAATACTACGTAACGCACGCCCTGAACGCGCAGTGACTGGCATACCTAAAGTAATATCCTGCTTATCGGTCATACGAGAAATCCAGGAAGCAACGATAGCAATAATAATTTGTGCCATACTACTTCCACTCTCTTCACTCAGAGTACGCAGGATATCCTTGACCTTGGCCGGGATTTCACACGGGGTGCAACTGAACGAACCCAAGTCGGCAAACTGACCGGGCTTCGCTCCCACGGCAAGGCTCTGTGGCTCACTTCGGCCTACCATATATTGTGACCACCACTGACGGTCATGTTGAAAATTTTCCGAGCGACGGTACTCTTCATCAAAAGCCAACAGATCGCTAAGAGGTCCGAAAGGATTTTCCAGCTCAGCAGCGCCAGTCAATTTCTGGGTATACAGTTCAGCAAGCCGCTGAATCAGCAACGTAGTGCCAAAAGCATCACTAGCCAGATGATGGACACGAATAAACAGAAAATAGTGTTCATCACTGATTTTTAGCAGCGCAAGACCAAACAACGGCCCTAGGGTTAACGCCATCGGCCGCACCAATTCAGCATTCATCCAGGTTTCAGCTTCTATTAACGCATCTTCATGGTGAGATAAATCAATAAGTGGGCATTTCCATTGCAGGTTGGTAACAATCTGTTGTTGTGGTCCTTGTGGGTGTTGCACAACGACTACTCGTAAACATTCAGCTTCATCTATCAATTGGGACAACGCCGTGTTAAGTGTCTCAATATCGATAGCACCTGAAATATCAATATAACAACCAGTGTTATAAATTCCTGTGCTTACATTTAATTGTTCAGCCAGCCAAATTTCCTGCTGTGCTGCGGTCAGGGGGTAATAGCTTCCTTGATGTTGTTTCATAATTAATCCTCACAGGCTGGTGATATTTTTATTTATATAAATTGCGTAATGTGATGTCTGCCTGAGAACCACGCAGCAAAATCAATATGGCGCAGAGGCAAACAACGACAGCAATAACAAAGGGAATTCCTTGAAAATAGAGAGATTGCTCCTGACGAGATGAAAAATGCAGTAATAATGCACCTAACAGGGGTGAAGCAGTGATAGCCAGACCTAACATACAGTTCTGCGCTCCCAGATATTCCCCTTGTCGCTCATTGCCGGCACGCAATGAAATCAAAGCACGAAGCGTTGAATCGCTGATCAACGCCAGTGCATGCAGAGCAATTGCACCAGCAACAATCAGTGGTGATACCGCCAGGCTATAAGCGATAAATGCTAACGTATAGAGTCCGTAACCGATGATCGCTGTGCGGTATTCGTTACAACGCGCCACGAACATTTTTAGCAACCAAGTTTGCGTTATGATGATCCCGACGCCGAGTCCGGTGAGAGCCAGCCCGTTTTCACGTGGTCCCCAGCCCAAACGCATTTCATTGAGTAAGACAAAACAGGCCAGAAAAATGCCATAAGCCACCATGCCAAGAGCTGAAGCATAAACCAGTCGTCTTAATACCCCATCCGTCGCCAGTAGTTTCAGGCTGCCCAAAGGGTTGGCACGGTGCCAGTCGAACGAACGCCGGTTCTCCTTGGTCAGACTTTCGTTCAGAACGAACATAGCGGCAATAGCGTTCACGGCGGCCAGTGAGCCAGCAATCACAAACGGAAGGCGCGGTGCAATCATGCCCAATAACCCTCCGAAGGCTGGCCCGGCAACCATGCCGAAGCCAAGAACACCGCTGACCAGACCGAAACGTGCGGCCCGCTGTGCTTCTGGTGTCACATCTGCTACGTAAGCCGATGCCGCGGAAGTACTGGCGGCGGTGGAGCCTGAAAGAAATATACCGGCTACCAGCCATCCTAGTGACGGTGCTGTCGCCACCAGCGCATAGCTCAGCGCTGTGCCAAACAGGGTTGCAAGCAATACCGGCCGCCTGCCCCAAGCGTCGCTAAGCGCCCCTAACAACGGGGCGAAAAGGAACTGTGCAAAAGCATATAGTGAGACAAATAACCCGATTAACGGCATACCCGCTTCCGGTGGTTGCGGGGCAACCTCCCGCAACAGATCGGGTAAAACCGGGAGTACAATCCCGATACCCAAAGCATCCACAGCCAATGTCATTAGGATCACGGCCAATCGGCGTTTATGTTGGCGGTTTTCAGGAAGGTGAACCGTTGGGGAAGAATCACTCATATCTGTCCTCCTGTTATTATTGATGGAAAGTGATGGATTATCGCCCGCGATACATGTGCTACGTGCTCTTCCATCAGGCAGCTATAATGATTCCCCGGCACTTCTGCGATACGAATGGGAAGAGTGGAGAACTTTTCCCAACCCCAGCCATTGGTCTCCCGGATCTCCGGTACAACAACCCCTTTCGGTAGGGGGTCTACCGCTTTTACTAACAGCATAGGAATTGGCAACTGTACGGGTATTGGTCGATATTTCGGTGACATATCCGACGCAGCCCGATAGACATTGAACAATCCGTTAATTGAGCCCATATCATTCTGTGCCTGAATCAACGAGAAACGTTTTAGCTGCTCTTTGATATAGCTCAGTAACGCCTCACGTGGTAATGCACGCATTTCGTTGTCATCCAAGCTGTCGATCATCTCCAGTCGGTTAGTGTAGTAGGCAAAAATACCAAGAATAACTTTGGCAATATCAGCATCTTCCTGATATGGAACCGGTGCATAGGGTGGTGCGGCAGAGTCGAGTAGCACCAGAGAACCGATGCTTTCTCCCTCAGCATGAAGCTGCCGTGCCATTTCATAAGCTACTTTGCCCCCCAATGAATGACCGCCGATATGATATGGCCCCTGTTTTTGAGCCGAGCGCAAACAGGCAATATAATGTGTTGCTATCTCTTCCACCGATTGGTGCGGCGCAGTTTTTCCATCAAGCCCCAAATACTGCATACCGATAAATGGCAGTTCTGGTGGTAATGCCCCGGCTAGGGGCATAAATTGGGTAACATTGCCGCCCATACCCGGCACACAAAAGAAGGGTGAATAATTACCGTTACCGCCGTGATTAATTGGCACCAGGCAATAGCGGATATGGGCATTCTCAGGAACCGAGCTCTTTTTCTCGTCAGATAGTGAACGGACAACACGTGCCATTGTCGGTTGTTCGAGAAACTCCGCCAGCGTCAGGCAGTGCTGGAAATGATCACGCAAACGGGAGATCATCTGCGTTGCCAACAGTGAATGACCGCCCAGTTCGAAGAAATCATCTTCCAAGTGAATCGTCTCTTCGCCCAGTAGCTCATACCACAATTGACGAACCGCTTCCTCTGGGCTGGCGGAATCAGATATCACTGATAAATCCTGTAATTGTGTGCGCTGAACAGGGGGAAATTTATTGACAACGATCTGTGCTTCCATTCCAGCGATCGCCAGATCGAAAATAGCGCAGCCCTCTTGATTACTGAGACCGATCACGCTTTCTTGACGGCGTGCAGCATAATCCACGGCCATCCCCACTTCTGCCCAGGTATCCCAGTTAACTGACGTTACCGGTATAGCCTGCTGTCGCCAATAGTGCGCCACGGCATCAAGATAACGGTTCGCCGCCGCGTAGTCTGCCTGACCCATTCCACCTACCAATGAGGCAAGTGAAGAGCACAACAGAACAAAGTCGAGAGGGTCCTGACTTATCGCCGTCATCAATTGCTGTGTACCACTTACTTTTGCTGCCATCACATGCCGCCAGTCCTGCGACGTGCCATGCTCCAGCAATCCACTGGCTTCAATACCCGCTGAATGAATCACACCGTTGATAGCACCAAATCTTGCCCGCATCTGTGCCAGTGCTTTAGTCAATGCCGCATCATCAGCAACATCAGCGCGTAACATCATGACTTCAGCACCAGATTTCTGTAACACATCGAGTAAAGCTTCACTTACCGCATTAGTTCCTCGGCGGCTCAAAATACCGAGTTTAACCTTACTGCATTGATTGCTGATGTGACGTGCCAGTAACTGACCGATACCCCCCAATCCACCCGTAATCAGGTAAACACCGCCATCCCGCAGAATTTGCCGACGAGGTATCTCATCAAGCTCAGTAAATGTCTGTAATTCACGTTCACCCTGTTTAAGCGAAATGCTGGTAACCGGTATTCCTTCTGTCGTCTCTTCCGGTTGCATATCCGTATACAGTTCCGCAATCAGCGATTGATATGTAGCAAAAGTGTCATCATTTAGATCGATATGACGTGCAGAACATCCCGGATACTCGGCCGCCAATATTCCGAGCAAACCAAGCGCGGGTGCGGCATTACAGGCTTCTAGCACTTTGGCTGCCTGTAGCCCGCGGGAAATCAGGGTAATATTAAAAACTCTGTGATGACCGGTAAGTGCTTTAATTGCAGCCGCCAGTTGTTCAAATGCAGCCTCTGGTTGAGAAATCCCCGCCGCAGTCCAGCACCAGATGATACGTTCTGGTAGCACTTGTTGCTGTATCAGGCAATCTATCAGTCGTTGATAATCTTCGGGCTGGTCCTTACGCAAACTAAAGCGGTAGGTACTCTGTTGCAGAAATTCATCAGCATCTTCAACAACGATACTACCGGGTGCCGCCGCTTGCGATAAATCACTTAGCTCAGCGGCTTGGGCACCAAAAATCAACCACGGCGCACGATTCTGTTTTGCTTCGCCTAGAGGCTTCGGTAACCATCGAGGGTAACGACACCACCGTGCTACATTCGACTCGCTGGCTGGCTGGAATGGTAAGGAATTGAACTGTCGTAAATTGTAACCGTGGATTTCAGCCAGCACCTGTTTGCAATTTTGACGCTCATCCCAACTAAATAGCGTTATGTCATAAGTCCGAGGTGCCGTTTCAACCGCCAGACTGTAAAATTCGGCGCATAATGGTTGGTGCAGCGTCAGCGAACCGTAATGGAACGGTATTGAAGCATCACCCGGCAACAGACAGGCATGTAAGAACACCGTGCCCAAGTCGAGCAAAGCCGGATGTAATGCAATATCCGGCAAATCATCGATAAATGCCTGATTGAGTCGCAACTGTGCCAGCGCACAGCGATCCCCCATCCATACACCTGCAATGCATTGCCAGCGTGGTCCATAGTCAGCAAATGCTTGATTGAAACGCTCCGGTGCCTCTGCAACCTCTTCAAGCTGCAAATTCCGACGCAACTCATAAGGTGAAACAATTTCTGCTGGTGGAGAGCATACGGCAGTAACATTGCCGTTTGCATGGAGTTGCCACATGTCATTACCATCGTCGTGAGACTCCAGCGTAAAGGCCAGGCTGTTATCAATGGCAGTCAAACTGATGCGTATCTGACGTTCAACACCTGACGATAGTACCAACGGTGAGGGGAAGTAAACTTCACTGAAAGTAGCTGTGCCACCGGGTTGCAATTCGTTGAAAACACGACGCACTAATTCCAGGCAACCTGTACCCGGCAATACACCTTGCCCTTCGAAGATGCGATGTTCATCGATAAACCAGACATTATCATCTAGCTTACAAGTAAACCGGGTGATTCCCTCTTTATCTGATGACCGTGTGAAAGTCGGTAGTTTTCTCCGCTGTGTACTGATGACGGTGGCTGATGTAGTGACAGGCTGTTCCAGCCAGAGATGTTGTCGTTGGAGAGGGTACACTGGCAGCATAACCCGATGTAATTTGTGTGAATGACCAAATGCAGCCCAATCGATAGCAACTCCTTGCTGCCATAACTGCCCAACGGTATTGAGCAGCACCTCTTCATCCGGTTTTTGCTGGCGAGTATGGCGCATCGTGGTTAGTATCTGGGCTTGGCCTGTTTGCTGTAGATCTTTCAGCATACTGGTCAGTGCACGCCCTGGACCGACTTCAAGCAGGATCGGATTGTCATAATGGTTCAGTAACGTAAGAATACCGTCATAGAAGCGTACTGGCCGACGCAGATGATCTCCCCAATAACCAGAATTATCGCGATCTTGTTCACTGAACCAACGGCCACTGATATTGGATATCATCGGAATGGTACTGGATTGTAGCGTGAAGCCTGCGCTGAATTCCCGCATCTGTTGTGCGGCAGCATCCATCAATGAACTATGAAATGCATGTGATGTCGTTAGTCGCTGGCAAGAAATACCTGCCTTGTTGCATTGTTCTTCCAGTACCGCAATATTGTCATGGCTGCCAGTTATCACGCACTGTGCGGGCCCGTTGAGTGCTGCAAATTCACACTCCGGTGCCAGCGCAACCATACGTTCAGATGATGCCTGTACCGCCAGCATTGCTCCTGTGGGCTGGCGCTGCATGATTGCCGCTCGATTTGCTACCAATGCCAGTGTATCTTCCAGTTCAAGCATACCCCCTACACAGGCCGCAACCAGTTCACCGAGGCTATGACCAATCATTGCTTGCGGTGTAATACCCCAAGCTTGTAGCTGGCAGGCCAGCGCATACTCAACAGTGAACAGCGCAGGTTGGGTATAACGTGTAGCATTTAACCGGCTGATAGCATTGTCGCGCTCCGATTGCGGATAAATCAACTGCCTGATATCCAGTTTGATGTGTGGCTGTAGCAGTTCGGCACAGCGATCAAATTGCTGGCGGAATACACCATCACGCAGATAGAGCGATTGCCCCATTTCAATAGACTGACTGCCTTGTCCCGGAAACATAAAAATCACCGCACGAGGCTGTTGTTTGCGATTAATCGTCTGCGGTGATAGTTGGCGTAGTTGATTGATTAATTGCTCCCGATCTTTTCCCACAACAAAAGCACGCTCACTGAAAGCGCTGCGTCCTTGTTGCAAAGTTCCGGCAATATCCGCTAATAGCTCATTACCGGTAGTCAATGCTACTGCCAAGCGTTCCCCTTGCTGAAGCAACGTTTGCGGCGTTTTCGCTGAAATTGGCAGCAGATGCCAGCGCTCGTCATCTAATATACGGGCATCTTGCTGGCGCGGAGCTTCTTCCAGAATAAGGTGCGCATTACTGCCGCCAATGCCGAAAGAACTTACACCGGCACGACGTGGCTGACTTGTCTGCGGCCACGGGCATGCTGTATTGATCACAGAAAACGGGGTCTGTTCGAAGGGGATTGCAGGATTGGGTTGATGATAGTGAATACTTGGTGGCAAAGTCTGGTGACGCAGCGCCAACACGGTTTTGATTACCCCCGCTATACCGGCAGCAGCATCAATATGTCCTATATTTCCTTTCACAGAACCTATTGCGCAGCTCCCTACAGGTAGCACTTCACCATCAGATTGTTCCAGGAAAGCCTGAGTCAGCGCACGTATTTCTACTGGATCGCCTAAAGAAGTCGCCGTACCGTGTGCTTCGATATAACTGATGCTGGCAGGCGATACCCCGGCATTACGCAGCGCGTCTTTGATCACTGAAGATTGGCCGTCAATACTTGGTGCTGTGTAACTCACCTTTTGTGCACCATCATTATTGATAGCAGAACCTTTAATTACCGCATGGATGGTATCGCCATCTTGCAAAGCAGCGGACAGACGTTTCAGTAATATCATCCCACCGCCGCTGCCGCTGGCTGTACCGTTGGCCGCAGCGTCAAATGGCCGACAAAGGCCATCTGGAGACATAATTCCACCACTGACATGGACAAAGCCAACCTGTTGCGGATCGAGTGCTACAGCGCCTGCCAATGCCATGTCACATTCACCACGTCGTAGGCTTTCGCAGGCAAAGTGAATAGCGGTGAGTGATGACGAACAGGCGGTGCCAATACTGACAGACGGTCCGCTAAGGTTCAGTTTGTAAGCGGCACGTGTAGCGATAAAATCCTTGTCATTACCTATTTGCCACTGACCGGGGTCGAGGTGCATCCGGTCTTTATTTGGCATGACGTTTTCCAGCAGGTAATAATTGAAGCCACTGCTACCAAAGACACCGACTGAACGCGGTGTACTATCATTGCCATAGCCAGAGAGTTCCAACGTTTCCCATGCCATTTCAAGAAATAACCGCTGTTGTGGGTCCATCACCTGCGCTTCACGTGATGAATAACCAAAGAAGCGTGCATCAAACTCCGCACAACCCTCCAGCAAACGTGCGCGTCTGACAAACTGTGGGTGACTTAACAGCGCTGGATTGACGCCCCGTTGTAACAATTCCTCGTCAGACAACTCCACACTGGCATCGTAACCCGCCAACAACCGCTGCCAAAAAGTGTCGAGATCTGGCGCTTGTGGGAAGCGGCCAGTCATACCAATAATCGCAATAGCATTGCTATCCTGAGTCGAAACATCCAACATTGGTATTGCTGTTGGTATTGCTCTCTTTTCAGTGACTATCAGCGGTGTGACTGCGACTGTAACGGGTGTTTTTTGTTGCGACAGCGTGTCCAGTAGTTGCGCCTGTTGTCGAATGGTGGGATGGGCGAAAATATCGGTCACAGACAAGTTGACACCAAACGCTTCATTCAATTGCTGGAATAGCGCCATAACCCGTAGTGAGTGGCCGCCAGCATCGAAAAAGTTTTCGTCATAACCGATTTCATCCCTCTCTAGCAGTTCACGCCAGATAGCCTCAACGCGACTGAGTGATGACACAACTTTGGCTGGCAAAGGAGAAGATTGATGCTGACCGGCACGTGTCAGTTTCATTTCAGCTAATGCTTTCAGATCGACTTTTCCCGTAATGCCGGTAGGCAGTGCATCAAGAAAGAACAACGCTGTTGGCACCATCACCTCACTAACCTGTTGGCGTAATGCGCTCAGGATCTCACTACGGCTGGTTTCGCCGACAATGTATCCCGCCAACTCTTTATTCCCTTGGCTATCGGTGATCGCCAGTGCTTCGGCCTGACGTACACCCGGTAGCGCACTTAGGGCAGCACGCACAGCATTCAGCTCAATTCGGTAACCACGGATTTTTACCTGACGGTCAACCCGACCAATAAACTCCAGTGCGCCATCCATGCGTTGACGCACAATGTCGCCGGTACGGTACATGCGAGCCTTTAATTGTGGTGCAAAGCTATCGGGTAAAAACACCCCAGCGGTTTTTTCATCCATACCCAGATAGCCCTGTGCAACACAGGTTCCCGCTAAATAAAGTTCACCCATTTCCCCCGGTGCTACGGGCTTTCTCTGTTCATCAAGCAGATGGAAGCGAACATCGCCCATTGGACGCAGCACCAGATTTTGCCCTGCGGCATGATAATCGGTAAGGGATACCACAATTGCGCATTCAGTAGGGCCGTATCCATTCATCAGCCTGCGCCCTACAGACCAGCGCTGGGCGACTTCGGGCATACAAGGCTCACCGGTTACGATAATCACCTGGAGACTTGGCAGCGGTACTAACGGCACTATCGCCAACGCAGAAGGGACAATCCACATATGCGTAATCTGTTTATGTGCCAGCCACTCTGTCAGATTACTGCCAGGCAACAGTTGCTGTTTATTAGCGAAGACCACGCAAGCACCCGCTACAAGTGCTGGAAAAATTTCTCCCAACATCACATCAAATACGGGCGAGGAGTACTGCACTATGCGAGAAGAAGGTTCAAGCCTCAGCTCATCGCGGATTGCCAGAATGTTATGGCAGACACTGCGGTGGGTGACAGCAACACCTTTTGGTTTACCCGTTGATCCAGAAGTGTAAATAACGTAAGCGCAATCATCCGGCTGACAGATCGCCGCCATAGTCATATAAGGTGCATTGGCTATATCTAACTCATCGATATTCATTGCCGCCAGACTAAGACGCTGACACAGAGGCGCTGTTTCATTTCGGCACAATATCGCTTTTATTTCCGCATTATCAATCACATATCGATTTGCTGGTTCGGCGTTATCAGGAGCCAGTGGCACAAACACCGCACCAATTCGGTTAATTGCCAGCATTGCCGTGACATTATGTGGATGGTGTCCCATCAGAATGCCAACTCGATCACCTCGGCCTACACCTACTTGTTGTAATTGTTGCGCCACATATGCGGTCAATGTATCAAGCTGCTGATAACTTAGACTTAATTCATCACTTTCCAGCGCCACATGTCCGCCATACCGGGACAGGTTCTGTTGAAACAACTGAAACAGTCCTTGTGGCTTATCAACAACGAGTTCTGGTTGAGCACTACGGTCAGAATTAACCGTCAACAAATCAGCCAATGCAGTATCTGGTTTTTCAATGAGTTGTGGCAACATCGCCAGCAAATACTCACTCATCCGTCCCAGAGTGACGGCAGATAACCCCCCCGGCATGGCCATAAAATGAGCGTAAACCTGACCATTTACACGATTAATTGCCAGCTCTAAATCAATTTTGGCGCGATAGTCCCCCAACTCAACGTCTGAAACCTTCATGTCCCCGAATGTTGCATCGTTTGGTTGATCCAGTTCACAGGAAAAAATAGTTTGGAAAACGGGATTTTTACCTGCCACACGCGGCAAATTAAGTGTTTGTACCAAATAATCGAACGGCAAATCACGATTTTCAAGAATGTCGAGACTAACCTGTCGCGTGTGCATCAGGAGTTGCTGAAAAGTTTGCAACTCACGGCTATTGATACGTACCGGCAAAGTGTTAGCAAAGTAGCCAATTAGCGTATCCCATGCAGGTATAGTGCGCAGCGACACTGGTGTGCCGACGATAAGATCCTGCTCCCCACTCTGCTGGCGCAACAGGAGGGCAAACAAACTCAACCAGACCATAAACGGTGTACAGTTTTGCTCACGAGCCAGTTTCTCTACACCTTCAACATACACATGAGGAATAGCACAACTTATTGCAGCCGCTTCGTCAGTTGGTGCCGCCATCTCATTCAGTATCAGAGTCGCTGGCGCATCCGCCAATTGTTGACGCCAGAAATGAATCTGTTGCTGCACCGCTGGATCAGTCAGTCGGGAGCGCTGCCAGCTAATGAAATGCCCATAGTTTGCTTCCAACATGGGTAGCATGGGTGCCTTACCGGCCAGACGTGCCTGATAGCCGTGCCGTAACTCATCAAAAAGTATTGCCAGTGAGCGACCATCGGAAATAATGTGGTGCAGAGTAATACAAAGCACATGCTCTTGCGGGGACAGCGTAAACAGTACCGCACGGATGAGTGGCCCATTGACGAGATCGAAACTTGCCATCATCTCTTCCCGCAATTTCGATGCCAGTGCAGACTCACCGCCGGAGATATTTTGCTGGCGCAGGGTTAGCGTTAATTCAGACGCAACCTGATGACTAGGTTCAAAACTGGATGTTCCATCTGGCTCGCTTACTTTGCTGACTTGGCTAGAGAATGTGGTACGTAATACGTCATGACGTTGCACTATGTCATTCAGCGCCTGCATTAACGCAGTAAAATGCAGATTACCATGCAGACGCAATGTGAAAGGCACGTTGTAACTGCAATCATCCGGTCGTTGCATCGCAATCAACCACAAACTGCGTTGACCGAATGAGAGTAAATCACTGACCTGCGAAACGTGCTGCACAGTAACACTCTGTTTCGCATTGCTCTTTTCAACGCCGTCCTTTTCAATACTGTTCTTTTCAATACTATCTTTTTCAACACTGCCCAGTAACGAGGCTAACCCGACGATAGTTGGATGGTTGAAAATAGCGGAAAGTTTAAGCTGAACACTAAATGTCTTATTGATCTGCGTAATCAGATTGGCAGCAATTAATGAATTACCACCACAATAGAAGAAATTATCTTCAGTACTGATGACCTGAACTCCTAACGCTGTTCTCCATAATGCCAGCAATTGTTCTTCACGGGCGTTAGCCGGTTCTGTCATAGACTCCTGATTTTCTGGTAGTGAGAAATCCGGAACTTGTAAGCGCTTGCGATCAACCTTCCCGTTGGGGGTGGTTGGTAATTTATCGAGAAACACGAAAGCACGCGGCATCATATGCCCGGGTAGCCGCAGGGACAAATAACCACGTAACTTGTCAGTATCAGCCGATGACACAACATAGGCGACCAACACTTTATTATTTGTACTGTCATTACAGGCGACAACTGCACACTGGCGCACATCGGCGTGCTCCAGTAATGCACTCTCCACCTCGCCTAATTCAACGCGAAAACCGCGAATTTTAATCTGATGATCACTGCGTCCCATGAAATCAATAGTGCCGTCAGCCAGGAAACAGCAAATGTCTGAGGTGCGATAGAATCGCGTACTGCTATTCTCTGCTACAAGGCCGTCTGCCACAAAACGGCCATGGCTATCGAATTTGCCGGTAATAAATTTTTCTGCCGTGAGTTGGGGATTATTGAGATATCCTTTTGCTACGGTAACACCCGCAATCAACAATTCACCACTAACGCCAATCGGCACTTGTTGCAGGTGTTTATCAACAATGAACAACTCACAGCTAGCCAGCGGCCTACCCAATGGAATGACTCGCCCGGTTTCCAATGGATGTGTTTCCGGATCAAAAACAGTGCTATCAATGGTTGCTTCAGTTACACCGTAAGAACCCAGAATACGCGCATCCGGGCGGCACAGCGCTTGTGCTGCATGCAGCTCATGACCGAACCAGACATCAGCCCCACACACCAGTGTTGATAATCCATCCAGACGTTTCCCATTATCCTGACAGAACTGAATTAATTGACGTAGTACCACGGGAGGAAAATCACCGAAGGTCACGCCTTCGCTCATCATTAAGCGGTGCATTTCAGGGGCATCCAGCAACCACTCACGCGGACACATAACCAAGCATCCACCACAGCCCAGAGTACGACTGAAATCCCCTATACTGAGATCGAAAATCGGTGCCGCAAGTTGTAGTGATACCGGCTCACCGGGTTGGGTGAAACGATAGTCATGGCACCAAGCATGGTACGATGCATGCAGACTACCGTGGCTTACCTCCACCCCTTTTGGATTGCCGGTTGAACCAGAAGTGTAAATAACATAGGCTGAATCACTCTCCTGAACTGGCCAAATGGGTTGCACATCCGGCGGCGCGGGTTGACGAAACAGCTCATCAACGTCCAGCATAATGGCACGAAAATCAAGCAAACCAACAGCATCCTGTTCACTGGTGAGGATCAGTACTGGTTGTGCATCATTTATCTTATCGGCGAAGCGAGGATCAGAAGGGGACAACGGCACATAAACCGCACCGGCAGAGAGAATAGCGTAAAAAGAGATGACAATTTCTGGCCGGTAGCTCATCAATACTGCAACCCGGCTACCCGGCCCAACGCCACACTGGCGCATCTTCGCGAGCAGGTATTGCGCGTACTCGTCCAGTTGCGCATAGGTGAAACGTTGATCACGCCACACCATAGCCCGTGCATCTGGATGATTACGCACTTGTGACTTGATGCGTTCAGCTACCGAAATAAATTCCAATACCGGCAGAGGTTCTGCCGGCCGGGAGAAGCGAGCTAGTGTTTCCAGCTCTTCTGGCGGTAACATGCTACATTTGGCGACAGAACGCTCAGGTTCACTTAGCAATGCATCCAACAATGTCTCATAGTGATTCACCATGCGAGTAATGGTGAGGTTATCAAACAAATCGGTATCAAATTCAACCAGACAGAGTAGTGAACTTGGGGATTCTTCTATCGATAACGTTAAATCATATTTAGCAGTACCAGAATGGATAAATTGTACTTCTGCTGCTAACCCATCCAGTTGCAATGCTTGTCCCGGACTCTTCAAATAATCAAACATAATCTGAAAAACAGGGGAATGGCTCAGAGAACGCAGGGGTTGTACCACATCGACAATCTCATCAAACGGCAAATCAGCATTTTCATATGCATCAAGTAATATATCGCGTGCTTGGACCAATAGATCACTGAAACTTATCCCTTCATTAACGCGAAAACGCAACGGTAACAAATTGATAAAAAAGCCAAGGCGGACATGTTCATCAATATTGTGACGATTCGCAAATGGACTGCCAATAACGATGTCGTCATCGTGTGAATAACGATTCAGTAATACCGTAAAAGCGGAAATCGCCACCATATAAGGTGTCAATCCATAACGTTGGCAGATTTTAGAAATACGTCCAACGAGAGATAAAGGAAGTGACTTATGATATACCGCGCCACGTCCCCGTTGTTCCAAGAGTCGTGGCCGATCGGTAGGTAATTTATGCAGTTCAGGCAATTCCACTAACTGTTTTCCCCAATAGTTGCGTAAGCGTTGCCGATGAGCGCTATTTATATGAATATCTGTTATAGAATCATTGACATGCGGGTAGGTAATCGTCGCCAACTTAGGCTGTTGACCTACTTTATACTGGTTATAGGCATGGCTAAAATCATTAAGAAAAACGTGAGTAGACCAATCATCAAATACAATGTGGTGCAGCGTAAATATTAACTGATGATCGTTCTCTTGCCGACGAAGCAGTAAATAACGAAAAGGCAAATCGTTACTGAGATTAAAACAATATCTGACTTCATTATCACAGATTGACTGTATTTTGGTTTCGCGTTCCTCCGGGGAATAATCGCTGAGATCACTGATACGTAATTCAGGCCACTGCGGATTCAGTACTATCTGTAATTCTCCATTGACAACATGAAATTGTGAACGCAATACCGGATGACGCTCAATCATAAAAATAATCGTTTTTTCAAGTGCTTCTCTATCTAACGTACCACGCAAACGTAGCGAAAATGGCACGTTATATAATGCTGAGTCCATATTTCCTTGGCTAATAAGCCATAGCCTGCGTTGAGCCGGCGTTGGCAATAAGAATGGAACATTCGATAAGGTGTTTGAATAATTACTCACGAAATTTTTCCTAAGATAAAAAGATTTTTGCAGCTTAGTGATTGCCGTAAAAGCTATCACTCCTGGGTGTCAGCCACTTTCATGGCAAAAGCGCTACTGGGAACACCTGTCAATCTGTTCTAGTGGGGTGAAATCAATCAGAATGATAGTGCGGACGCCAACGCTAGCGTTTTCATCGCAAGTTACGGGATTGATGTAATGACAAATCGCTGCATCATCGATGATGTAGCTATCAAGGGGATCATTAAGGAGAAAACGAGTTATCTCATGAGCAGGGACTTCTTCAAGCTGGCAATTCGCATAAGAAGGTGGCGCGATATGCGTTGTACCACCTTCGATATTGTAACGTTCAATTAAATGTACAGCGGTGAACGGCTGACCGTCACGATGAAAACAGTTAGGCGTAATTTTTGCCGGTTTACCCGGTAGTGCCTGCATTCGGATCAGATGTACACCACATAGCAAACGGGAATAATGTTCTGCCATGCCGGTTAGACTCAGATCGTGCCAAATGAGTTTATTAAGTAGCCCTTTATTAAGTATCTCATCAGGCATACGCAGGAATTTTCGTACCACACCACCAAATTCAGGTTGATATTCACTTCCCTGATGATAATCAATCTCTATACTACCATCAGATTGCTGATGACCTGTTTTCCAATCAATAGTTTCTGTTTCACGGTGCCACACTCCCTCACAATAACTGCGGTGACGACCACCTTCACCAAATCGATCTAACGGCAGTGACTTAGATAATTCACACAGAGAGATAAGATCGATTTTTTCACTGTCAGAAAGGTCAAGATCGGTGGCATTGAAAGTGGCAAAACCTTGTTGGTGCAAGCTGTTGCGGATATGTGTGGAAGTAAGATGGTAACTATCTGGTGCGTTAATAAATATATTCCAGCCCATTGTAATATCTCTTTATTAGGGTGAATTACGATGACATCGTATTAAATTAATTACGATATCTTGGGAAAAAACAGTTAATACTGATTAACTCAAAAAATTATTTAGTTATATCCGTCATCTTTCAAGTTGCTTCTTTGTTGGCTGCACTCACTCACCCCGGTCACATAGTTTTCTATGCTCCAGGGGATTCGCTCCCTTGCCGCCGCGATGCATCTTGAAATCCATAGGGTATATATTTAATGATTTTAAAAAACACCTATAAATAAGAATATCTCGATTTAGCATAGAACAACACTGCCATGCTTTTTGTCGATCTACAAAGTCAATCAATCAATTTCTGACAAATCAGATAGTAAAGGATATTGCTGGATAAGTAAGAGAGCTAACTTTAAATAAATAGGCTATTAAAAAAACCTACTATATTATAGCAACTGTTTTTTGAGGGAATTAATGACCTCAATAGTATTACCTTTCTTGCCGGGTGAAACAATATATACCCGTCATCTTTCAAGTTGCCTCTTTGTTGGCTGCACTCACTCACCCCCTTGCCGTCGCGATGCATCTTGAAATCCATTGGGTATATAAGCAGTCCAATAATAAAAATATGTTCACTAAAATTAAATAAAAAATAGAACGCAAAGTATACAATGTCAACTCGGGTCTTTATTTTTAATTTGGCAAAAAAAATTTACATATAAAGAGGTATTAGAATATGATATTAATCTTAATTGATTTTAACTTTGGTATATCATCAACCGCTTTTATTGATTCGACCAAAATTGCTGTTTGTCACAACCTCTATATTCCCCGTCATAGAGTATTTGAGGGAGTTGAGCAGCGAGGAAAAACGAGTACGGGCTGGTTTTTATGGCTTTTTAAACGAAACCGAGGTTAATTAAGACAAAGTGCCGGATAAAAACCAGCACTTTGTCAATAATCTGAGTCCGCAGAGCGGGCTTTCTTCCTTAAAGGTGGAAAGCTATGCGTTTACCTGTTGGAAGAGTCACCTCAAGGCGGCTTATTAGTTTGCAATTAGAAGAGATATTTAAATCTGGCACGTGCACCGTAGCGTCGGTCATTATTACTGTTGGCAATTTTGTTGCTATCATTTGCCTCCAACATAGAGACGTAGGCCCCAAGATAGAGATTAAAATTCTTCATATTCATGATACTAGGAATCTGATATGACATATGGATGGTATTTATATCGTATTTACCCGGCTCATTGAATGGGTGATTAATATATGCGGTTGTATCGTCAGTATTGAACGCTTTGATATTGTTATGGGCATAGACATAACCCAGTTCGAAACGATGCCACATCACATTAATTCCGGTAGTGAAATTGTGTTCATCTGAGGCATCCAGATAAGCGGTATTCAGGTTAGCGACAATGCCATCATCAGGATCGGCCTCCAGGCCGTTCCAGCTTAATGTCATACCGTAACCATTGCGTCTGGATTGATCGACCCATTGCCCTTGATTATTCTGGTAGCCATAGGCGTTATTGACGACATTACTCTCCATCGCTATGGCTGCACTAAACTGATCTTTTTTCCAGGCTGCTACCGGGCGCAAATAGGCGACATTTTTTTTATTTTCCAGTGTGTTGCCGTGGTAAGTGTTATCTCGGAATAGTGAAGTGCCATCTTCAAGTAGAGTATTGAGTTCGAAATACCAGTTACCTGCGTATTTGCTCAGCATCAAGTTACCACCGCTATTACTGCGGCCACGTCCTTCTTTCATCATGTAGATATAGCCGAAACCGTCGGCATACAAATCGTTGGCAGTATTACCAGAATACTGAATAAAAGTATCTTGGTTGAGTGGGAACATATCGTAAGCTTCAAAACGCCCGATTTTTACCTGCCAGTTTTTCTCATTGCCGAAGAAGAAAGCGGCGTCGTCGAGATTCATTTTGCCAGTCATGTCTGCTAATGGTTGCACTCTAAAGCCGGCAAAGTTGTTGTTTTGATCACGGTGGTAACCGTCCAGCCCGATCAAAATGCGGCCATTAACATTCCAACGCTCTTTGTCGCCAGGTTTCCAGTCTTTATTATCGCTGGTTTTAAGTGAAGTAAGCTGACCGGTTCGGCTGGCGCTATCGAGATTGAATTCTACATCGCCATACAATTTTAGATCGCCAAAATCATTCAATTTCAAGTTGCTGGTTGATGGAGCACTATTTTCCTGCGAAGTGGGGTGTTGTGCTACTTGTGTGGTCTGTTGTTTGGTTTCGATAGCGCGTTGTTCTAGTTGCTGTGCGTGTTGCTCGGCGGCAGTGGCGCGCGCTTCCGCTTGGGCGGCTCGTTGTTCTGCTTGTTGTAGTCGCTGCTCCAGTGCATCAAGGCGTGCTTCGATGCTATTAGCAGGTGAAGCAAGGACTGAGGCCGAAAGCATTAATCCTGGTGTGACAATCAGATAGCGAAGGTTCTTCATGATACTGTACTCTTTAGGATATTAGTTATTATATCGTAGCTAAATTATCAAGCTGGTTTTTTTGGATTAAAAGATAATTGAGTTGATTGGCAGATCGCAATCAAGTCGACTAACCAGATAAAACTATTGTGATCGAATACGCAAATTTGACATGAACGATAAGTAACAGTGGAATGGATGACCACCACCGAGTGTTCAGGTTTGCATTTGCAAGATCAACAGGAATGATTGGCATGGTGCGAAAGTGCTGGAGCTGTTTGTCAATGTTAAACCAAGGGGGTTGTCAAAGCCGTTGTTATTTGAAATGAGAGAAAATATCTGAAATAGGAATAATTGCATGAATTAATCATTTTTCGAAGTATGAAAATGATCTATTTTATTCTATATTTATCGAAATAATTTATAGAGATAAGTTCATTAAAATCAATCTTTTGGAAATTATATTTTATCTTATCATTTTTTTAATTTACTATTTGAATGATTGGTAATATATTCAAAAACCTATAAAATATATTTTTATATACCTTATGGATTTCAAGATGGATCGCGACGGCAAGGGAGTGAATCCCCGGGAGTCGGGAGTATAGATAACTATGTGACCGGGGTGACCGGGGTGAGCGAGTGTAGCCAACAAAGAAGCAACTTGAAAGATAACGGATATATGTTGATATCCTACTAATTGCATTATATTATCAGCGCTGTTTGGGATGATAACTTCATAATAATCATATAGTTAAATTTTTTGCTGCCCTTTTTGTGATCATTCCCGCATTACTACAGTTTTTTTTATGATAAAACATAAGAGATAATAAGCTAAATTTGTATAAAATATCAGGATTGATGTTGGATGATTTCATCAATTCAGCTTTATCTATTGTTTGATATGAGGAGGTCATTATTGATATTCATCACAAAACATAATGAATTCTAATGTGAGCATAAAGTCTCAAGTTCGATTGATATAATACGTGTTATTATTGAGGCTATGTCTTGGTTAAACATAAAAATACCTAATGAAGAGCTTGTCGAAAAAATCTGATTATCAAAATAATTTAGCAAAGTAATGAATTATTCCTATGTCTTATCATTGCAGGGCTCAAAGATATAGGTAAGAACCTGTTTTTTAATTGTATTGTGATTATTCGTATTGTGATTATATTGTATTGTAATCATGGAAATGCCGGCGCTTGTTGGTCCTACTCTTAACGAATGGCTGTTGTTCATCGGTTGGAGTTTTTTAAATGGTGTCACATTATGTTCAGGACAATGCTAAAAATTTAGGGAATACCATGACAGCCGAAACCATTTATGGTTATGGAGATAATTTTTCCCCCCATGTTAGATGTATATACCCTATGGATTTCAAGATGCATCGCGACGGCAAGGGAGCGAACCCCAGGAGCATAGATAACTATGTGGCCGGGGTGAGTGAGTGCAGCCAACAAAGAGGCAACTTGAAAGATGACGGGTATAAACGTAATTAAAAATTGTGGCCGTATATCTCTATCTTTTGCAATTCGTGTAGGTAATAACCCTACATTCACTTCTTTATCGGGATCTATAGTCTCTCAAGTAATCATGAACGGGA
The DNA here is from genome assembly GCF_003343245.1 of Photorhabdus laumondii subsp. laumondii. Taxonomy (NCBI): domain Bacteria; kingdom Pseudomonadati; phylum Pseudomonadota; class Gammaproteobacteria; order Enterobacterales; family Morganellaceae; genus Photorhabdus; species Photorhabdus laumondii. The sequence goes on from NZ_CP024901.1 coordinate 2,243,981, forward strand.
CTACCCCGTGTTCGCTTTTTTATCAAGCATTAAGCGCAATAACGACAACTACCACGTTAACTATTTGTGAGGAAAAAGAGAGTGATAGACGTACAGATCAATGAAGTACCTCTTAAGGAACACAGCCCTTCAATTAATGATTGTTTGGATGAGCAAAAGTTACTTTATGACATGCTGCTGTCACGGGAATTTGATAATCGTAGTGCGATAGTCACACGACAAGGCCGAGCTTGGTTTCATGTGTCGGCTGCTGGACATGAAGGGTTGGCTGTGTTGCCTCAGCTTATGGAAAAAAATGATGTACTGGTTCCTTACTATCGTGATCGGGCGTTAGTATTAGCGCGTGGTATGTCTATTGTTGAAATGACAAGGGAACTTATGGGTAAGGCCACTTCTCACTCGGCCGGCCGAACCATGTCGAATCATTTCTGCTCCAAAGAGCATAATATCTTCTCGGTAGTCAGCTTGACCGGAACCCAATGTATTCCCGCGGCTGGCGCTGCTTGGGCAAGCGTGTTGGACAATAAAAATGGGCTTGTTGTGTGTGGTGTCGGCGATGCGGCAACTCGGCAGGGAGAATTTTATGAAGCGGTCAGCTTTGCGGTTGAAAAGCGTTTGCCAGTCGTCTTTGTGGTTTCCGATAATAAATTGGGTATTAGTACCTCAACGGAGAAGATGGCTCCGTATCGATTGGGAATATTTAACGAGTGTTTGATCCGTCGTGTTGATGCCCGTAAGCCGGAAACTTTGTTTACTGTTGCACAGGAGGTATTCAATAAGGCGCGATTTGAGCGGACTCCCTGCATATTGGTTTGTCGTATGGATCGGTTAGATTCTCACTCCAATTCAGATTCTCACAAACTGTACCGTACCCCGGATGAGCTGGAGGTACTACAGGACCCTATTGAAAATTACGTCGCTTATTTAAAGGAAAAAGGAGCGATTACCGAGCAAGCTCTGGCTGAACAAAAAGAGCGCATTAAAGCGGATGTCGCGGAAATATTTGAGCGTGTTTACCACGAAGAAGAGCCTGATCCTGCAAGTGTCAGTACCTATTTATGCAATCGTGAAGGGACGCCTACCGTACATGTTGAGATGGAAGCCGAAGAGACACAGGTCAAAGCGGTAAATCAAGTTTTGGACGAGGCATTGAGTCAGCATCCGAATGTGCTGATATTTGGTGAGGATATTGAAGATCCTAAAGGTGGTGTTTTTGGTTTCACCCGTGGCTTATCCACTCGCTATCCTGATCGCGTTATTAATGCTCCCCTTTCCGAAGCCACGATTATTGGCTCGTCTGTTGGGTTATCTGCCAGTGGTTGGCGTCCGATTGTTGAACTGCAATTTATTGACTTTGTTGGGCTAGGTCTCAATCAGTTACAGTCACAACTTGGCACTTTAAGTTGGAGAACGGTGGGAAAATGGCGCTGTCCGGTGGTGATATATGCTCCTTATGGCGCTTATCTCCCTGGCGGTGGTATATGGCACAGCCAAAGCTCGGACGGTATCCTGGCGCATATTCCCGGTATTAACGTTCTGGTTCCAACGACACCGGCTGATACCGTCGCGTTGTTCCGTACCGCGTTAAGTCTGGACATGCCGAGTCTGATTCTGATCCCTAAACACCTTATGAGAGAGCGCCATGAACGCCGGCTGGTGAGTCCAGTGTCGCTTGGGCAGGCAAATATCGTCAGGGCAGGAAAGGACATTACACTGGTTGCTTGGGGAAATACGACTCAGCTTGCGACGATGGCGGCTCTTCAGGCGGAAAAAGACAATATTGACATTGAAGTGATTGAATTACGTAGTCTGGTACCTTGGGATAAACAACGGATTGCGGAATCTTTACGCAAAACCGGGCGGCTTATCGTTGTGCAGGAGGATACCCGGACGGCCAGTGTTGGTGCATCCATTATTGCTGATATTTTGGATGAGAATGACAATTTCTTCTCTTTATTGGCACCTCCGCGTTTGGTGACGCGTGAAGATATTCATATTCCTTTTAATCCTTGTTTAGAGAAAGCTGTTTTACCCGGCACGGATGACATTTTAGCCTCCGTCTATGCGGTAATGAGCTAAGGAGAACTTATGGCACAGTTGCTTATTCCCCCGATGGGAGAAGGAACCACTGAAGTCGTCATCATCCAATTACTTAAGCAGGTAGGGGATCATGTCAAACGTGATGAACCTGTTTATGAAATGGAGACGGATAAGGCTGCCTTTACCATTGAATCTGATGTTGAGGGGATCTTGGAAAAATGGTTGGCGGCGGAAAATGATATTATCCCTGTTGGATCTCCTATTGCCGTTATCAGAGCTGTTGGCGAGATGGCAGAGCCTTCCCCTGTCAGTGAAGCGTTAACGCCTCCGCCGGAGAAAATGGAGAGAGTGGCGGAGGATGTCGAAAAAATAGAGAAAGTGGAGGCGGCTCCTGAAGTCTCCGCTCCTCCTGCGCGTATTCCGCCAAAAACCCGTCAGTACGCACAAGAGCACCAAATTGAGCCACTCATTCTTAGTCAACTGGCGGAAAAACATGGCACATTATTGCCTGGTCATATAGATGATTACCTCCAGCAGCACCGCGAAACTAAGATATCAGAAGAAACCAGGCCATCAGAAAAGAGCAATACAGAAAATGACAATGTGGGTTTTCTGTCCAGAGATCAGCAGCGTCTTAATCGTGCAATACGGTTAAATAGTGCTGCGGTACAACCTTGTTGGGCAGCTAAACCACTACCGATTGAGCTTGTTGATAACGCCATTCATCATTTAACGGAAACCTCCGGGCAGCAGGAGTGGATAACGCCATTTCAGGTCATCACTTATGCGATTTCTCAGGCGTTGAAAAAATTCCCGATGTTGCGTTCGAGACCGCTTGATCAGGAGCGTTATCACACTTATACGGATATCAACTTGGGTATTGCTTTTCTGGATGAGAAAGGCGATTTGAGTTCATTAAAAGTACCGAACACGCAGACCATGAGCTTTTTTGAGTTCAGGCAACACTTGAATGGTGTACTTGATCCCGATGCGGAAAAACTGCCTGTTGATATTGATGTTCCTATGATGATCTCCTATACCGGCAACGATGGTGCTACCTTTGCCGTACCTGTTATTGTGCCGCCATCTCAGTCAACATTGTTCATTGGTGCGCCTCACAACAAAGAGATGAGCCTCGTTCTGGCCTTTAATCACTATCTGCTCAATGGGGTAGAGGCATCTGAGTTTATTTCCGAGATTATTGTTCAGGTTCGTGCTCTGTCTGGGCCACGATCTGCCGCACATCAGATAGAAGGTAAAGTAGGTAAATCGGTTTCCGGGCAATTACGCACGTTGCTGGCGGATTTCCTGCATTGGGACGAAGATTTTACTGAATCAATGATGCCGCGCACTTGGGCTGATTTGGGCATTGATTCGCTCAAGGCAGTAAAGCTTGCAGAGTTAATGTCAGTGCATTTTCGTCGGAAATTATCGCCGACGCTGTTCTGGCGTTATAGTTCACCGCATCGATTGATTGAATATCTTGACACTGCCAAAACTGAACTGACTGAGAACAAACATTCCTTAGATGACTTTATTAATGCGATGCGTGGTCTTGATGGCGAAGCAGCATTAAGGTTACAGCGCCTCATAGAAGGAGGAAAGCATGGATAATCTGCACCACATATATCATTCGCTTAGTCCGGATGAACAACGGATAGCTAAATCTGCCTTGTTGGAACATTTAAGTTCCATTACTCCCTCAGTAAGTAGTGCGGGTGATACCAAACAGATGCCTATTGCTATTGTGGGCATGGCTTTCCGACTGCCTGGAGCGGAAGATTCCCCAGAGCAAATGTGGGAGATCTTAAGATCTGGACACAGTGTAATAAAAGAGATTCCCGAGCAGCGGTTTGCATCCGGGAAACCTTACGTCATTCCATTGCCGAAAAAAGCCTTAAAAGCCGGGTTGCTCGATAGTATTGATGGTTTTGATGCGCCATTCTTTGGTATTTCTCCGCGAGTTGCGGCCATGATGGATCCGCAACAGAGAATGCTATTAGAGCTGACTTGGCAAGCGATCGAAGATAGTGGTGCGAATCCGCTTGGCTATTCAGGATCAAAGACGGGTGTTTTTATTGGCTCGTGCAGTAATGATTATCGTGAACTGGTTGCGGCCGATATGGCGATGGCAAATGCTTATGCGCCGACAGGGACACTGAATTGCCTCTTGGCTAACAGATTGTCATTTTATTACAACTTTATTGGCCCAAGTTTGCAAATTGATACCGCGTGTTCAAGTGGATTGACGGCACTGACTCAAGCGGTGAATTCATTGCGTTCTGGGGAATGCCAACAGGCGATAGTTGGCAGCGTTAACTTATTGAGCAACACATTCAACATGGCTGCTTATTACCGGGCGGGGATGTTATCTAAAGATGGCTGTTGTAGGGTTTTTGACGCGGATGCTAATGGTTTTGTCCGTGGTGAAGGGGCTATCTGTCTATTCTTGAAAACGCAAAAACAGGCATTAGAGGATCGGGATCCGATTTATGGATACGTTCGGGCATCGGCGGTTAATCATGGTGGACGTGCTAATTCACTGACTTCACCTAACCCTGAGCAGCAAATTGCGTTGGTTAAAGATTGCTTGCTACAGGCTGGAATTTCTGCGGAACAAATCAGTTACCTTGAAGCACATGGAACGGGAACCTCGTTGGGTGATCCTATAGAATTTAATGCGCTTAATGAGGTCTTTAATCGCGATGAATCAGGAGGAACGCTACAACCTTGCTATATTGGTTCAGTAAAAGCCAACATTGGGCATTTAGAAGGCGCTGCGGGGTTAGCTGGCATCGTTAAAGTTTTATTAATGTTGCAGCATAAATCTATTGTACCTAGCGCTGCGTTTCAGCGTTTGAATCCTGAAATTGATAGTGTGGATTCACGTTTACAACTGGCTACAGAGGAAAATTCTTGGCGAGTGGGGGCAGGGCAAAAGCGTTTCGCTGGACTCAGCTCTTTTGGATTGGGGGGCAGCAATTCCCATGTCATTTTAGAGGAGGCACCAACCCAAGCGCAGCAACAGATTAAAGCCAACCTGGAGGGGTATTATTATCCCATCTCGGCTAATAGCCAGGCATCGTTACAAAAAATAGTGGCTATGCTAGGGGATTTTATCGAGAATGATGAAAGCGTTGAACTACCAGCGGTTAGCTGGACATTACAGTTTGGCAGGGCAGCGTTATCCTATCGGGCACTGTTCGTTGCAACATCACGACAGGATCTTTTGAAGCAGTTACGGGATTTTGCTTCGTCTACGGCAACGAAAGAAGATCAATGGCTTCATATGGCGGAAGATGACTCTCGATTTTTATGGTTACGAGGTCAAGATATAGATTGGCGTACTTGCTGGCCTTCCGGGCAGAAACCGTTGCGTATTCGATTACCCAAATATGCTTTTGAACATCGGCGTTACTGGTTACCTCACAATGAATCCGTGGTTGCAAAACAGTAAGCAGTGAAGCGGGATAGGAAAACCAGAAAGCATGGTGGAGATCCCACAATTTCGTAAGAGGTTGTGGGGTTTCTTTGAGGCACAATTTATGCTGTTCACCCTTGTGATAAAGATGAAATATCAGATCTATACCCGTCATCTTTCAAGTTGCTTCTTTGTTGGCTGCACTCACTCACCCCGGTCACATAGCTATCTATGCTCCCGGGGATTCGCTCCCTTGCCGTCGCGATGCATCTTGAAATCCATAGGGTATATATATCTTTGAAATAATTATTTTTAGTGAGGGTTAAGATCAAGCTTAATTAACGCCATTATTGTCCTAATTTAATAATATAATTAACCTGACTTTTTTCTGATATTATTTTCAACTCGGATTATATTCTACAAAGAAATTTAAAATAAGCGTTTTACAGTGATTGTTATCACAGAGTGAGCTTTTGTAAAATACTACTATGGAATTATATATTTCTATTTGATATATTGTTAATAACTAGTTGGTTTCTTTATCGATATGAGTTTGTGATGATTGAGGTTTTACTGTGAAATATCATTTTATTTGATAGAGAGATAATGTTAATTCAATTAACCAAGAGAAATGATAGTCACTTTAAAATAAAATTTTATTTGTAGAGATAAAAGGAAGGTAATATGGAATTTATTAAAAATAGATTTTGTCACTGGAACGGTGAACACCTTGTTGTCGATACAATGGCCAGAAATCATAAAATGGTTAACAGTATGGGAACGGGCGAGGGATTAGTTTCGTTTGATGGCTTTGGTGCTGATCTAATTCGTTTCAGCAAAGATGAGGGGATGCAGAATCATACTCACTTAGGGCATCATATCTTATTTGTCCTCGCAGGAACGGGTTATGTTATTTATGCGGGTGAAAAGCATAAAATAGAGCCTGGAGTTTGTTATTTTGTGAATGGAGAAATAGATCACGCGATTAAAGCAACCAGCGATTTGGTTATGCTTGTTGTCGGTAATAATCATTGTGCGGTTGATGCGCAAGATAGGACGACGCTGGTGCCATATAGAGAGGGAACGCCAGAGGAATTAAAGGTTTAACTTGGGATAAATTAAATATGTGCTAGTGCTTGATGGGTTGCGAGAATGCCATGATATTCATGAAGGTAATTATAAATCAGGATAAGTCATTGGAGTGATAAAAGGATGATATGAGCATCTCATGAAGGGGATCAGGTACTAGCCTATGGAATATTAAATTTACTGAAAATAAAATGGAGAAATATATTAGAGATAATATGCTATTGTAATGATAAAGGTGGAAATAACGATTGAAATTATTTTAATCTAATATTTAAATTGGAAAATAATTTCAATGAGTGGCGGTAATGAGTTTTCGGATGGAAATTAACTTATACCCTATGGATTTCAAGATGGATCGCGACGGCAAGGGAGAGAGTCCCTGGGAGCATAGCAAACTATGTGACCGGGGTGAGCGAGTGCAGCCAACAAAGAGGCAATTTGAAGGATAACGGGTATAAATAACCTGAGTTCTGGTTAAGCCGTTACTAACATATCCATTTCTAAGCAGGAAATATTCAGTGACTGTTCTCTTTGAGATAATAAGCTATCTGTCCCTCTAACACATTTAACATTAATCCTTGCACACTACAGTGTCGTGAATGTTCTGTTTGGGAAATATTGGGTATCCGTATTTAGGGGTTGATGAACCAACTAAAGGATTCCCTTTCTCGATATTTATATCTCGTATTTAATGGTTGAGTAGTGTCAATCTTAATGCTACGGTGAATAGTATTATCATTGTTTCTCAGGCCATTACAAATGCCAACTATCAGTGAATTTTTTGACATCTTGATCTGGATGTATTAACCATAATCCGCCTCTCAACAAGATTGAACCACTGGAGAGATTATCATGCGCAGAGTAACGAAAGTGGAAATAAAGCCAGAATACACCTTGGCGGTGACGTTCGATGATGGCACCTATGGAGAGGTGTGCATCGCGGATCGGTTGTTCGGACCCATGTTCGAGCCACTGAAAGAGCAGGAATTCTTTGCCCAAGCGCGTGTTGATGAGTGTGGCGCAGTGTGTTGGCCGAATGATGTTGATCTGGCACCCGACGCACTCTACAAAAAGCTCAAATCCCACTTAAGGGGTAATATATGACTGAACTGTTTGCATCGCTTGCGTTTGGATATTGGCAAAAGCGAGCGTTTTAGTCATTTTCTAGAAGGTATTGATGGACTGACTAAAATACAATTTTATCCTTCCGTTTAAAAGCAAGATAAACACCTTCTTTAACCATATCTAGAGATATATATTCAGTGCCAAAATTTCCTGTTGGCTTGGTTTTATAAGGAATGAGTTCTTCATTGAAGATTTCTTGGTAAGATTTCCCTAGACTGTTTATTAATGCCTCTACATTGACTGTCACTTGTATAACCCTTTTTGCTTCCTACCAGCTATCACTCTAGTTGATTTCGGTGGATAGTAGTTTAACACCTGAACCGACTGGAAATACTAGAATATTGCTATTCTTCTGTACCTTCATTCGATATTATTCTTGAAGTCAACTTTTGTTTTTCAATTCCATCTTACATACGCTCTCATTCTTACAGAGTTTATTATAGTTATGACTAAGCTCTGCTGGTTGCAGAGCTTAGTCCTTGTAAGCCACTATTTCTTATTGATAATGTTATGCGAATAATTCATTTGATAGTAATTTCATGTAAATATTAACCACTTACAAGAAAAACAGTGAAATACGACAAAGAATATTTAACTCTAAAATCAATCTTTCTTTGAAAGATAGAGTTTCTTCGCATCTTCCAAACTCATAGAATTAGCTCCTCCTGAAAAATGTGGGTCTGCTGATTGAACAGGATCATCTTCCCAATGACATATCGAACATATTTCATATTCGCCTAAACGTTCAATTGTCTGTTTACCACAACAAGGACAAGTATTATATCCCATTATTTCCTGTTCCAATATTCAAATTCACTTTCAGTTTAATTTTTTAATCTATTGATTAATGAATTGATTTTCAAGAAAAATTTCCTCTTTATATTGACTACCAACACACTTCTGAGGTGAGTAGGAGTGTTATGTATTCAACACGGTCAAGTAAATCATAGGAGATCTGCATACTTGTCGGAACACGGAAATTAAGTAATGTATATAAGTCCTTACGACCAAACTGGTGCTTCATAATCATCTCAGGCGGATGCGACTTTTCAGGCTCTCCAAACTGTTCATGAATCCATTGACGAGACATCATCGAAATTAGGGGAGATGGCAACTCGTTGGGAAATTGATATGATGGCTTATCTCGATCAATTAGGGTAATTGTCACAACAAATAAAATCTTATTTTTTCTTTTAAATGCCAAATACACACCTTCTTTAATCATATCCAATGATATATAATCACAGCCTAGGTGTCCTTTAGGCTTTGTTTTATAAGGAATTAATCCTTCACTATAAATTTCCTGATAAGTTCTACCTAAACTATTAATTAGTACTTCAATGTTAATCGCCATTATTTATATAACCTCTTTTCTCAATTAAGCCAATTCATCTTCAATTTAACCTTTTAAGCTGCTGATTAATGAATTGGCTCTCAAGAAAATCTCCTCTTTTTGACTACCACCAACGTACTTCTGAGGTGGGTAGAAATGTCACTTCTTTAACGCGATCTGATAGATCATAATCAACTTGCATGTTAGTTGGTATACGAAAATCTAGTATCGTGTACAAATCAACCCACCCAAACTCTTCTTTCATTATCACTTTTGGTTCTTTTGACTTTTCAGGCAATCCGAATTGTTCATGGATCCACTGACGTGACATATGTGAGATCAGCGGTGATGGTAACTCATTTGGAAATGTGTATGATGGTTTATCACTATCTAGTAGAGTAAGTGTCACATCAAATAAAATTTTATCCTTCCGTTTAAAAGCAAGATAAACACCTTCTTTAACCATATCTAGAGATATATATTCAGTGCCAAAATTTCCTGTTGGCTTGGTTTTATAGGGAATGAGTCCCGCATCAAAGATTTCCTGATACGTTTTCCCCAAACTGTTTATTAATGATTCTATATTTACTGTCATTTGTATAACCTCTGTTCCTGATTTAGTTTATGCATTTTTACTCTAGCTTCTTCGAGCTGACGCTCTGTTGCACCATATTCCTGTAATGCTGGCATTATCGTATTAAAATCTCGATCGACAGCTCCCCGTAAGTCACAGGCATCCTGTCGTATTTGCTCAGGGGTATTACGTCCCCCATAGGTCGCACTGAGTTTTCTATGGACATCAGCAGGAATAATTATAGCTGCTACATTTTTCGATAATCTTTCCAGTTGCTTGGGTTTCAGTTCTGGATAAAGGTTTTTCCAGTAAGCCTGAACCGCAGCATCCGAAGGCATATGATCTGCATGTGTTCCATTCCTCAGTCTCCCCGCAAAGTTTTTATACAAATCCACCTCAAACAATTTCACCGGCGGTTTACTCAAATACACATACACCGGCGGCATATTCGGGATGGGGAGTATCAGAATATAATCCCGAAAATCCTTCTCTTCCGGCATTGGCAACGATTCAATACCAATATGATAGCTGTGTGAGGTATTAACCTTACTTAACCGTGATAAAAAGGATTATAAAAATCCTTTTTATCACTGACTTAATTGCTATTTTTTAAAGCCAGGTTTACCGCTTTTGGCTCGCCATTCTTTGATTTGCTTCACTATTCCTTCAGGAGAATCATCCTGACCAGACGATGGGTAAAAAAGGATATCAGTACCATCTGGATGCTCTGATAAACGGATAAAATCTTGAACTGCAACATTAGCTTCATCTTCCGTCGCATAGTCTGCATTGCATACTTTTCTGGCAAATTCTAAAAACTCAGCTTCTGTATAATCTTCTAACTTTTTATTTAGCTTCATTTTATTCCACCTTTGCTTGAATGAATTTCGATATGCCTTTTTGGTGTTGTTACACGAAGGTTATCGAGATTATAGACTTCACCACCGTCTTTAATAAATTTAACATGATGGATCTCATATTTTTCTCGATTTCCAATGTGTTCCTGTCGTGGTGAATATGGAGAGTAACTCTTTTTTAAAAACTCTTTATTATGTGAATTAAATTGCTGAGACAACTCAGGATCATTACCAACCTCTTTCCAAAATGCCCTTCTGAAATCATCAAAGTTATTAAATCTCCTCCCTCGTAACTTATCCGCTATCTGGCTAGGGATGGGTGCCCCCATATCTTGTCCTGCGAGACTTAACCAATTACCTTCAACTCTTTGTCCTTGGCCAGTTACCACTCCCGGTTGGTTCCGAGGAGTATTAAACATCACATAAACTGGTTTCATTCCTGAACCGGCGGGAAAGACCAGAATATAATCCCGAAAATCCTTCTCTTCCGGCATTGGCAACGATTCAATATCGCTGCCGACTTTATCCGGGATCGGCAATACGGTTATCTGCGACGGAATAAACGGCTGTTCCTCATTCCCGGTATGGGGTGGAACTTTGAATTCCTGATCGTTTGGTGTCCATAAAATCGTTGGCCGATATTCTCCTGGTTCCCAGAACTCATAATTACCGGTGACTGGATTCCGTTTCATCATACGAACCGGCACTTTATCCAGACCACTTTCTGGGCTGACGTGATACCCCTGAACCGTCATCCTGCCGCTTTTTTCATCTCTGATCCAGCGAAAACGGACACGGGTCGGTGCTTTACCATACTGACTGGCAATTTCACTAAGATGATATTGGTTTAAGTAATCTTCCTCGCTTTCATTTAACCCCGATGAATAAAACAACCCCATTAATCCGACTGTCAACGGATTCGGCGCTGCCAGCCAACGTCCGGCACTAGTAACGCCACCGCCAATGAAACGCATCACCAGCGCTTCGCCATCCGCTACCGCGCTGCGAGTCGTTGCAGCTACAGCAGTCGCAGCGGCTTCGGCTTTATCTTTGCTATTGCTAAACCACCGTTTATACCACGGTAATTTTTTATCCTGTGGCTTATCCGGTTCTGGTGGATGTTTTTTGCCTTGCGGAGGCTGTTCAGGCTTTGATTCCGTGACAGGGGCGGGCGATGATAGAACCTGATATATCCCCATCCTACCGAAATTATTTGCCGGTTCAGTCTCCGTACCGGCGTCGGTACAGCCTTTGCCCCGTTGACGAGATTTGGCAAATACCGGGATCGGTGGAGGCGGCACTTGTGTCACCGGTGGAGGATTGGACTGAACTGTTGTTGCTTCCTTCATTGGTGATGAGAAGTTTTGCGTCGCCGTATAAGCAGGTGTTACCGCTTGTTGACGAGGCTGTTCCTGCTTCTCGTAGCTGTCCATAACCGAATTGATAAACCGGGCCCGGCAAGGGCAGGTGCTGACACTATCCAATGTGCCGGCTAATCGTTGCCCCATATCAAACATATCTGATATGCCGCCGACAATCATATAAGTACCGGGATGCTTGCCGCAGGTAACTTTATCCCCTTCACGCGCGGTGGCTCGCCCATTAAATGTCATGGTGTGATCACCCGTAATAATCTGTCCACCACAGGTAGTTTTGTCACCAACCAGCAGGTAATACCCTATTGCCATCTACTTCACTTCCCCTTTGACTAGCCACATTAATCTTTTTTTTAACTAAAATAATTACCGTATCGTTACAACTTAAAAGGTAATAATTGATCGGTAATGCAATATATTTGAGTTAAAGAGATATAGAAAAGTTCAGAAATTAATGAAAATAAAATCGAATTTTTTGCTGCTAGCTCTATCCCGCAAATACCCGGTCAAATTTCTCATTGTTCCAGCCATCGGATTTTTTCTCTTTTGTCATGCTAACCGCCATTTGATTCCATATTTTCTGATCGATAGCGTTTGAAAATCTGACAAGGAAAGCCGTGGCTGAAGATAGCGATCTTGAGAAAACAGAAGAACCCACGCCCCATAAGCGGGAAAAAGCGCGAAAAGAGGGACAAATAGTCCGTTCCAGAGAGCTGAGTTCTATCTTGATGTTGACCAGTGGTTTAAGTTTGCTCTGGATGAGTGGTCAGTCAATGACGCATGAATTGTCGTTGATGGTGTTTGAAGGGTTTAGCTTTGATCACAGCATGGTCAGCAATGATAAGCAGATGGTTCAACAGATTGGCAGGTTGCTGCAACAGGCTGTTTTGGCCCTGCTGCCGGTTTTTGCTGGATTAGTATTAGTTGCATTAAGTGCCCCGGCGCTATTGGGTGGATTAGTGTTCAGTACCAAATCCATCAAATTTGATCCGAAAAAATTGAATCCCATTTCTGGCCTGAAACGTATTTTTTCAATGAATGCGTTGGCGGAATTATTCAAAGCATTACTTAAAGCGGGATTTGTCGGTATTGGTGCTGCTTTGTTCCTTTGGATGAACTGGCCTGCCATGTTACGGCTTATAGCTCAACCGCCACTGTTGGCACTGGATGATGCTATGCAAATGCTGATATTCGCCGGTTATGTGGTGGTTTTCATGTTGATACCGATGGTGGCTTTCGATGTTGTTTACCAGATATACAGCCATTTGAAAAAACTGAGAATGACCCGGCAGGAAATAAAGGATGAATTTAAAGAACAAGAGGGGGACCCACATGTCAAAGCGCGTATCCGTCAGCAACAACGGGCGGCTGCTCGTCAGCGTATGATGGCGGATGTACCGAAAGCGGATGTGATTGTCACCAACCCAACTCACTATGCCGTTGCGTTGAAATATGATGAAAAAGCGATGAGTGCGCCAAAAATATTGGCGAAAGGGGCGGGGATCATTGCATTACGGATTAAAGAAATAGGTACAGAAAATCGTATTCCATTACTTGAGGTGCCGCCACTTGCCAGGGCGCTTTATCGCCATGGTGAAATTGGCGGGCAGATCCCCGCGACACTGTATGCGGCAGTCGCGGAAGTGCTTGCTTGGGTCTACCAATTGAAACGTTGGAAACGGGAAGGCGGCTTGAAGCCGAAGAAACCTGAAAATCTGCCAGTGCCGCCAGCACTGGATTTTGCTGGAGAAAATAATCGTCATGGCTAATCTGGCCTCTATACTTCGTTTACCGGGCAATATGAAAGGCTCGCAATGGCAAATGCTTGCCGGGCCGGTATTGATCCTCTTGATTTTGTCGATGATGGTATTGCCATTGCCGCCATTCATGCTTGATTTACTGTTTACGTTTAACATAGCGCTATCAATCATGGTGTTGCTGGTGGCGATGTTTACCCGGCGTACGCTAGATTTTGCTGCATTTCCGACCATTTTGCTGTTCTCCACATTATTGCGCTTATCTCTTAACGTAGCTTCAACCCGTATCATTTTATTGGAAGGGCATACGGGTTCTGCGGCAGCGGGGCATGTTGTAGAGGCATTTGGCCATTTTCTGGTTGGTGGCAACTTCGCTATCGGTATTGTGGTATTTATCATCTTGGTATTGATTAACTTTATGGTCATTACTAAAGGTGCAGGGCGGATTGCCGAAGTGGGTGCCCGTTTTGTGTTGGATGGCATGCCGGGTAAACAGATGGCAATTGATGCCGATTTAAATGCGGGATTGATTGGTGAAGAAGAAGCGAAGAAACGCCGTGCTGAAGTGACACAGGAATCGGATTTTTATGGTTCGATGGATGGTGCCAGTAAGTTTGTGCGCGGCGATGCGATTGCGGGATTGATGATCTTAGTTATCAACGTCGTTGGCGGCTTAATTGTTGGTGTGGCTCAACATGGTATGAGTCTGGGGGATGCGGGGGAAGCGTATACCCTGTTAACCATTGGTGATGGTTTGGTTGCACAGTTACCTGCTCTCATTATTTCTACTGCGGCGGGTGTTATTGTGACTCGCGTAGCAACGGATCAGGACGTTGGTCAGCAGATGGTGACTCAACTGTTCAACAATCCCAGAGTGATGATGTTGAGTGCGGGTGTTCTTGGATTGTTGGGCATGGTACCGGGAATGCCCAATTTTGTTTTCCTGTTATTTACCGCGGCATTAGCTGGTCTTGGCTGGTATCTATATCGCCGCACCGATGCGCCGGCGATAAATACAGAAAAACCAAAAATAGAAGAGCAGCAACAGACATCAGAAGCTTCATGGTCCGATGTTCAGCTTGAAGATCCTTTGGGTATGGAAGTAGGTTATCGTCTGATTCCGATGGTTGATTTTCGCCAGAATGGTGAATTACTGGGGAGGATCAGCGGCATTCGTAAGAAATTTGCTCAGGAGATGGGATATTTACCGCCGGTTGTTCATATCCGGGATAACCTTGAACTGGCCCCAGCGGGCTACCGTATTCTGATGAAAGGGGTAGAAATTGGTCGTGGTGAAGCGCATCCGGGGCGCTGGCTGGCGATTAACCCCGGTGGTGCCGTGGGGGAATTGCCGGGTGATATCACCAAAGATCCTGCTTTTGGCCTGTCTGCGGTTTGGATTGATGATAGCCTCAGAGAGCAAGCTCAGGTTCAAGGGTACACGGTGGTTGCCGCCAGTACGGTGGTTGCGACCCATATGAATCACCTGTTGACGCAATATGCGAATGAGTTATTTGGTCGTCAGGAAGCTCAACAACTGTTTGAGCGGGTCAGTCAAGAGATGCCTAAACTGACCGAGGACTTTATTCCTGATGTTGTTAATCTGACAACCTTGCATAAAGTGCTGCAAAATCTGTTGTCCGAACAAGTGCCGATTCGAGACATGCGGACAATTATTGAAACCTTGGCTGAACATGCACCTGGACAAACTGATCCTTATGAATTGACATCTTTGGTTAGAATTGCGCTTGGCCGGGCAATTGCTCAACAGTGGTTCCCCGGCGCACAGGAAATTCAGGTCATCGGATTGGATGCGGGCCTTGAGCGCTTGTTAATTCAGGCGTTACAAAATGGCGGTGGTCTGGAACCCGGATTGGCGGATAACTTACAACGGCAAGCGACGGAAGCACTGCAACGCCAAGAAATGTTGGGCGCGCCTCCGGTGCTGTTGGTCAATCATGCATTACGCCCGCTGTTATCGCGTTTCTTACGTAGAACTTTGCCTCAATTAGTGGTTTTATCTAATCTTGAAATCAGTGATAACCGTCAAATTCGTATGACCGCGACCATTGGTGGTAATGGATAGCGGTATCAATAGAATAGTGGGCCATTTTTATTCCAAAATGGCTTGCTATAATCATCTTGAAATCCATAGGGTATATACCCGTCATCTTTCAAGTTGCTTCTTTGTTGGCTGCACTCCCTTACCCCGGTCACATCGTTATCTATGCTCCCGGGGATTCATTCCCTTGCCGCCGCGATGCATCTCGAAATCCATAGGGTATATATTTATTTTAACTTTTCCATCTTGGATAAATGTAAATAATGGACACAATCTATATGTTATTTATTCCCAACATGCGTTTTATTTGGAATTCATAAATGATGATATTATGTCCGTCGCTGATGTTAAAAGATTTTCGAAATAGCTCAAAAACAGATCAAGTTACACTGGGTGAGAATAATAAATAACGGGATAAATAATCGCATATTGAATAAAAGAATGATAAAGGAAAGATAAAAAATAATACCCAAAATTGGGTGACGAAAAAGGAAAATTCAGTAATATCGGATGCCCTACACAATTCAAAAGGATGAGAGTTAAATATGTATAAAAATATGTTAAATCCCGTAACATTAAGAAAAACAGCAAACGGACCTCAACTAAAAGGAAATGAGGGTACATATGACACATCAATATTAAAAGGCAGCCCTGTAGGACGAAGAGATATTGGGAATTCCGCACCACTACCCGCTCAAGCAGAAGTTTTTCAAAAAGTTGTTGACGAAAAAATAGCAAACTTCAAAACAAAGGGAAATCCAATATCAATCGTTGTCTGGCATAATAGTCGGACAGGGCTTACCCATATCATGGATGGTCAGCATCGATTTATTGCTGCATGTATACTTGGAGTGCCGGTTAATTTGACATGGAAAAAGTTCGGCATACCGCCTAATCAGATAGACTGGAGTGGTACAAAATTCTCAGATGGAATACCAGCCAAAACCAAGATATTTGGAAAATGATCGATTAAGTTAATTTAATGTGTATTAAGCGCAACTTGAGTTGATACAACACCTTGAAAAATTGAGAGTTACCGGTTTTGGTATAGAGTTGAAATCTTAAACAAAATGCCAGGTAACTCTCATGCTTCATAAATAACTTTTCAAAATAGTAGAACACTTGGAGGGAACTCAGTCCAATTTTTGCAATCTGATCAATTGTAGATAATCCCAAACCACTAAACGGACTGAGTTATGCCTATCATAGCACCTATACCCCGCAATGAACGACGCCAGATGAAAAAAATTATCCAGAACACCCGAGATAAAGATTATGCTCGCAGGCTCATGGCCATATTGATGCTGCATCGAGGCGAGTCTGTCTCTCTGGTCGCCAAAACCCTTTGCGCCAGTCGTTCTTCTGTCTATCGCTGGATAAACTGGTTGACTTTATATGGTCTGGAAGGACTCAAAAGCCTGCCTGTGGGCAGACCCGCTGTCTGGAATTTAATCCCGCTTTATCCTTTACTGTCTTTTTTATTGCAATATTCTCCCCAGCAATTGGGCTGCCTGCGTTCTCGCTGGAGTCTTGAGTTTTTTATAATTAAAATCAATGAATTATTAAACATAAAATTATCCATCAGTACCTTCTATCGTTACTTACATAAAATGGGTATCGTGTGGCGAAGGGCAGCCCCGACGCTTAAATTACCCGATCCCGAGTACCATGAAAAAATGGCGAAAATTACCGAGGCATTGTCAACGTGTTCAGAAAAACATCCCGTTTTTTATGAAGATGAAGTCGACATCGAGCTGAATCCAAAAATCGGGGCTGACTGGTATTTAAAAGGGCAACAGAAACGTATAGTGACACCAGGAAAAAACCAAAAACATTATTTTGCAGGTTGCCTGAATGTTCAAACGGGAAAAGTGACTTATGCTGACGGGTTAAATAAGAATTCTCATTTATTTATCAATGTATTGGAAGAACTTGAACGCCAGTATTGTCATGCTGAAACCCTCACTTTGATTTTGGATAATTACAGTATCCATAAAAGCCGACGGGTCAGAGATTGGCTGGCTTGTCATCCTAAATTTAATCTGTTGTTTTTACCTGTTTATTCACCCTGGCTGAATAAAATTGAGCGTCTGTGGCAATCCTTACATGAAACGGTGACACGAAATCATGGCTGTCAGTATATGTGGCAATTGCTTGAGAAAGTGAAAACGTTTTTAAATTCATGTCCCTACAGGAATAGCAGAGAATAAAAAGAGTGAGTGTATTATAATTATGAAAAGTTATTTATTACCAATCCTATTATCAAATATATAAATCTGGAGGATGAGTTCTATTTTTATATTTTGTTAATTTTAAATCTCTATATTCTTAATTCTTTACTATTGTATAATAAATTTTCCATTTAAATGAATTGTTAGTCATATTAAAACAAATCAGTTTTAATTGTTATTTTTAGTCTTATTTAATGTTATGGAAAATTAAATCGGTAATTGATGTGGCTGTTAATAAATTTTTTATATATATTAAGTCTCTCCTTTCGTCATTTTATCGGTTATTCCCGGTTATGAATTATTTAATGTGAATAATTATGATTCTGGTATTATTTAAGTGTACGCTCTATTTTCTTAATTATTAAAATGAAATGTTTTTATTATGTAGCAGAGAAATATCTCGAAATAAATATGTGACATTTATAAATGTCATTGATTATTATGTTTGTCCTAATAAAATTCTTGGTTAATTATTTTGAATCTAATTAAATTAATGGTTGTTTCGATACTGATGGAATATTGTTTAAACGATATCTTTTTATGTGAGATTTTAAAAAAAAAGTAATTAAAATTTTATTAAATAGCTGGCAAAAATTCACTTTTCTATAATGCTTAAATATAGCTGATTGTTTCACACGAAAAACGAATAACGTAGTCAAGTTAAATATTAAATAAGTGTTATCGGAAGCGAGTCTGCCGAGCGCAGTTTCAGCTATAAATAGCCAAGGTCTGATTTTATTAATAGGGGGAAATAATGCCCACTGAACCGCCGCTACATCAAGAAGATATTGTCGTGATACATGTTGCCACACCCGACGATTTGGCGAAGTTTGCTGATCAATCACTTTTCTGGAATGAAGAAACCTATGAACAGATGAAAACTGCGGAAGTGTTGTTTACGCCAGCGGGAGAGATTCCACCTGGCTTGGGAATTAAATATGTCGCCACGCCCGGTGATTTGGTGAGGTTTGTCGATGAAGAAGGCTACTGGAGTGAGGAAACCTATAAACAGATAGAGGTTGTAAGGGTGTTGTTTATACCAGCAGAAAGAATCCGCGGTGTGGGGATTAAACATGTTGCCACGCCCGACGATTTGGCGAAGTTTGCCGATAAAGAGCTTTTCTGGAGTAAGAAAGATTACGAACAGCTAAAAGCCGCAGAGGTGCTGTTTGTACCCAGAGAAGGAATGCCCGGTTAGGGGGCTAAACATATCGCCACGCCTGACGATTCGGTAAAGTTTACCGATAAAGCGGTCAATTAGAATAAAGAGGAAGTATCGAGAGAGGGATAAAGCCGGAATATTGTTTATCCCGAAAATAAAAGAATAGAACGGCGTGTAATAACATTAACTTATCTGTCATTCGGAATTGGAGGTATTAATGGCTCACAACAAGACATCTACTACATCCAGCGAGAATAGTTTGTTGGATAAAGAGGAAGTTAAATCCTGGTTTAAATTATATTCCCTGCCGAAAAGTGAAAATTATGCTCAATTGGTGCAAATAGCGGCGGAAGGTCGACGTTTGGCCGGGCTGGACCCTGCTCAGCTCGATAATAATCCAGGGGCAGGATTGAACCGGGATCTGGATGAAGTGAATTTACTCTTAGTGAATCCCGGTGATGGGGTGCATATCGGCGAAGACCGTGAAATTGCTGTCAATATTGATAAAAGCAGCGGCTTACAGTTCATTAATGGCGAATTGGGATTACGCCCCGACTTTAAATTGTCGCTGGAATTGTTTGAGAGTTTTACAGAGGAACAAAAAAGGGAGCTTTACCGTTGGCTGATTCATGCTGAGGAGATGGCAGCAAGTAAGGCGCAGTTGCCCGCGTTTGACTTGCCGGCCAATGGTAACAATAAAAACCTTGGCGCTGTTGTCAGTGTCAGCGGCGATGGGAAAACTATTGCGCTTAGTGGGGCAGAAGGAAAGGATCCTGTATATCTATTTTCTTATACCGATAACGGTTGGCGGCAGCAATTCGCTGATTACGTTAGTGGTTATAGCGGCAGAGCGTTAAGTTTGAATCGCAATGGTAATGTCCTCGCGGTGGGGATTGATAACCGAAACAGTGATGGTGGGCATGGTTCGGTGTTCGTTTATCGCAGATTGGCAAATGGCGCGTGGGAGAAATCGGCCAAACTTTGGCTTAGTGAGGCGAACGTTCAGCAGCATTTCGGTTGCGCTGTGGGCCTAAGTGCTGATGGCACACTATTAGCAGTAGGTTCTTATGGCTGGAGATCGGGTTTATTGGCTAACTGCGGCGCAGTGTATCTTTATCAGTATGACGGGAAGAAATGGTCACAGCTTGGTGAGCGTCTGACCTTATCTTCTCCGGCACAGGGCGATATGTTTGGCGGCAAACTTAGCTTGAGTGCCGATGGTTCAACCTTGGCAGTGGCGGCAACGGGGCGTAATGGTAATGGTGAAGTGACGATATTTCATCGTCACGGGGAATACTGGCAACCGCAACTGCCACTCAATTCGCTGACTTCGCCTTTAACCATCAGTAAAGACGACTTTGGTGCCAGTCTCAGCCTGAGCGATAGCGGCAATATTCTGGCGGTGGGGTGCCCGGGAGAGAAGAACAATATTGGTGCGGTCTATCTGTACCAGCGTCACCGTAATGTATGGCAAGTTATAGGGATATTGAGAGAAGCGGTGACTGCCGGGGAAAGGTTTGGCAGCGAACTCTCTTTGAGTAGTGACGGCCAGATGCTGGTGGTGTCAACACCTGTTGGTAAAAATGACACAGGTGTGCAAACCGGTGCGGTATGGTGGTTTAGCTATCAGAATGAACAATGGATTATGCAGAGCAAATTACTGGAGCTGGATGGGGAATCAAACCATAAATTTGGTGCCGGTGTTTGTTTTAGCGGTGACGCCAATACATTGGCGATTGGTGCCAGTGGCTGGAAAAGTGGCGAAGGGAAAGTTTACCTTTACGACTAGCTAAATGAGGAAAAGACGATGGTGAAAGAGATAACAGATGAAACGGTCAGTCAGCTTGGTACCCACTTCGCCCCTGGCAAGATCCCGACTGAGGCGGCGTTTTATTCACTGATTGATTGGGCCACGTTGTGGCGACAGCTTTTTGGTTGGCAGGATGGTGCTCAAGCTTATCATCCGGGGGGCGGTTTGCAGGTTATCGACAACCGTTTGGCGGTTAAGACTGGCAATGGCATCGCGGTGAAACCGGAGGGGCTTGCGTTAAGGCTACAGCCCAATGGGGGATTGATGTTGGATAAATCTGGGGCGTTGTCAGTGGATGGTACTGTAGCCGTTTCGGCACAAGCTTTTAAATTGCTTCCTGAGGAGACGCGGAAACAAATTGCCAAGTTGTTATTGAATGCTGAGACAGAAAACAGATGACAGAGAATAGATGACGGTGACTGCCTAATACGGCTTTTGAGGACATATTATGACTGATAAAGAAATGAGTTCTGTTGACTCATTGAAAGCGAGTTTTAAGTCTGGTGTTCCGCCTATGCCTGAAGCATTTTCTCATTTGATTGATGAGGCATATAGGGCATATGAAATCATTGATGGTGATAAGCGGGATGGCCCGACCGCAGGGCTGGGACGAGATGACAAAGGAAAACTAGCCCTCAACACTCACCATTCTGGCGGGTTAAACCTTGATCAGAGAGCTTTGGCCCTGTCACTGAAGCTAGAAGGTGGGCTCTCTTTTGATGGGGGAAGGCGTCTGAAATTAGATGCCGATCGGCAGGTTCAGTTTGCCGATTTTTTCAGTTTATCGCGGTGGGAGCGGATGGAGATCGCACAGTTGTTGGGTTTGAAACGCAGTACCACGATGATGCGTATTGTTTCTCCTTCCCCTAAAGAGAATGAACGCTTTGGCACTTCTGTTAGCCTGAATGCAGCGGGAGATTGCTTAGTGGTTGGGATGGGGAAAGAGCTCTATTTGTATATGAGCCGGAAAGGTGAGTGGAATACAAGCGCTCCCATTGTGTTTGAGGCTGATGGAGATAAATATCGTAGTGCTTCATGGAGTGTCAGTCTGGATGCGGAGGGAGATAACCTGGCTGTGGGATACTCAACTCCAACTGATACTCAAACAATGGAAGTTTGTTTGTATATGCGCACGCATGGTGTTTGGGATACAAAAAATCCCATTGTGTTTCCAATCAAGCGTTCTTATGGAGACTATGATGTGAATGTCAGCTTGAGCGCAGCAGGAGACTGTCTGGTGGTGGCGGGGGACACCTATCCATTCTATGTGTATACCCGCACGAATGGGATCTGGGACAGAGAAAACCCCATTCAGCTTCGTTTTTCGAATGTTGGGGCCACGATTTGTCTGAGTGCCTCGGGAAATTGTCTGGCGGTGCATGGTTCCTATTATTCTGATCGTACTACAATAAACATGGTTTATGTGTGTACACGTACGAATGGGACCTGGGATGAAAGCTACATTAGGTTCAATCCCCCTGAAGATAGCTCACCCGGTTTTGGCAAGGTTTTTAGCCTGAATGCAGAGGGAGATCGTCTGGCGGTGGGGGCGGATGATGATTCACCTATTATTAATGGGAAGGTTTATCTGTATACGCGCACGAATGGGATCTGGGATACACAAAATCCCATTAAGTTTTCGGTGCCTGCAAGTGGCGTAACGTATTTTGGCTGCGCTATCAAACTGAATGATGCGGGAGACCGTCTGGCAGTGGGGGCGGCTTCTAGGGTGTATGTGTATACCTATCTGAATGGTAAGTGGAATATGGAAACACCTACCGAGATTTTGGACCCTTCAGGCAATTTAGACAATTTAAATGGTTTTGGTAAGGCTGTCAGTTTGAATAAGTTAGGAACGAGTTTGGCGGTTGGTGCGGTTTTAGCCAAGGTCGGTTCTGCTCCTGAAGCCGGTGCAGTCTATACCTTTGAGAAGGTCAAATAGAGGACAGAAGACAGAGAACAGATGACGGTGACTGTCTAACTACGGCTTTTGAGGAAATATGATGACTGATAAAGAAATGAGTACTGTTGACTCATTGAAAGCGAGTTTTAAGTCTGGTATTCGGCTTATGTCTGACGCCTTTTCTCATTTGATTGATGAAGCATATAAGGCATATGAAACCATTGATGGCGCTCCGTGTGATAGTCCAACCGCAGGACTGAAACGAGATGGCAAAGGAAAACTGGCCCTCAACACTCACCATTCTGGTGGGTTAAACCTTGAACAAGGGGCTTTGGCGCTATCCTTGAAGCTAGAAGGTGGACTCTCTTTTGATGGGGGAGGGTATCTGAAATTGGATGCCGATCGGCAGGTTCAGTTTGCGGATTTTTTCAGTTTATCGCGGCGGGAGCGGATGGAGATCACGCAGGTGTTGGGTTTGAAACGTACTATGATAACGCGCATTGTTTCTCCCTTCCCTAAGAGAAATGGATCCTTGGGCGATTATGTTAGCATGAATGCGGCGGGGGACTGCTTAGCGGTTGGGATGATTAATAAAGTCTATGTATATACGCGCCGGAAGAGTGGTGAGTGGAATACAAGCACGCCTACTGTGCTTGAGCCTTTTCAAAATGATTATTTGGGATCTTCATGGGATGTTAGTTTGGATGCGGCGGGAAATTGCCTGGCGTTGGGAAATAGAGGACCCGCTGATGCTAGCATGATGGTTGGTGTATATACACGCACGAATGGCGTCTGGGATGCAAGAAATCCCGTTTGGTTCCCGGCTCTGGGTGCCAGAGAATACTTTGGTATTAATGTCAGCTTGAGCGCAGCAGGAGACTGTCTGGTGGCTGGGGGCATATACTCCTCTACGTTCCATATGTTTACACGCACGAACGGGATCTGGGATAGAGAAAATCCCATTAAATTTCCGATCCCTTCGGGTTCTTATGAATTTGGCTGGGCTGCCCACCTTAGTGCTGCGGGAAACTGTCTGGCAGTGTTTGGAGAGGATCCTTCTTCTGGTTACATAAGAGGCACGATTTATGTGTATACACGCACGAATGGGATCTGGGATAGCGAAAACCCTATTAAGCTCAAGCTCCCTGAAGGCAGCTCATCCCTTTTTGGCAAGGTTTTTAGCCTGAATGCAGAGGGAGATCGTCTGGCGGTGGGGGAGGTGCGTGATTATTTCCCCATTATTAATGGAAAAGTTTATCTGTATACACGCACGAATGGGATTTGGGATAGCGAAAATCCTATTAAGTTTTCGGTTCCTGCAAGTGACGTAATAGATTTTGGACGCTCTCTCGAACTGAATGCTGCGGGGGATCGTCTGGCAGTGGGTGCGGCTGCCAGGGTGTATGTGTATACCTGTCTAAATAATAAGTGGAATATAGAAACACCTACGGAGATTTTGGACCCTTCAGGCAATTCAGACAATTTAAATGGTTTTGGTAAGGCTGTCTGCCTAAATAAGGCGGGGACGAGTTTGGCCGTTGGTGCAGATTCAGAAAGTGTCGATTCTCAACCCCGAGCCGGTGCAGTTTATGTTTTTGAGGATGTCAATTGATGGCTGTTATAGAAGACAGAAGGCAGATGACGGTGACTGTCTAATACGGCTTTTGAGGAAATATGATGACTGATAAAGAAATTAGTTCTGTTGACTCATTGAAAGCGAGTTTTAAGTCTGGTGTTCGGCTCATGCCGGAAGCATTTTCTCACTTGATTGATGAGGCATATAGGGCATATGAAACCATTGATGGCGCTCAGGGTGATGGCCCGACCGCAGGGCTGAAACGAGATGGTAAAGGAAAACTGGCCCTCAACATTCATCATTCTGGCGGGTTGAACCCTCATCAAGGCGCTTTGGCCCTATCACTGAAACCAGAAGGTGGACTCTCTTTTGCTGGAGGAGGGTATCTGAAATTGGATGCTGATCGGCAGGTTCAGTTTGCGGATTTTTTCAGTTTATCGCGGCGGGAACGGATAGAGATCACGCGGGTATTGGGTTTGAAACGCACCATGATGACGCGTATTGTTTCTACCACTCTCTCTCCCGAGGCGCGTGAATTTTTTGGCTATTCTGTTAGCTTGAATGCGGTGGGAGACCGTTTAGCGGTTGGGATGAATACTAAAATCTGTATATATACGCGCCGGAAGAGTGGTGAGTGGAATACAAGCACGCCTATTGTGCTTGAGTCTTATCAAAGTGATTCTTCATGGGATGTCAGTCTGAATGCGGCGGGAGATTGCCTAGCGTTGGCAAATAGGTTCAGACAGAGGGTTGGTGTACATATGCGTGCAAATGGCGTCTGGAATGTAAGAAAGCCCGTTTGGTTTCCGGCTCCGAGCCGCATTGAATTCTTTGGCCTGGGTGTCAGCTTGAGCGCAGCGGGAGATTGTCTGGTGACTGGGTGCGAATTCAAATCTGCGTTACATTCTACGTTCCATATGTTTACACGCACGAACGGGATCTGGGATAGCGAAAATCCCATTAAGTTTCCGGTCCCTTCGAGTTCTTATGAATTTGGCAAGGCTGTCCGCCTGAGTGCCGCAGGAAACTGTCTGGCGGTGCATGGTTACGATGATTTCACAATAAGCACGATTTATGTGTATACACGCACGAATGGGATCTGGGATAGCGAAAACCCCATTAAGTTCAGTCACCTTGAAGGTCAATCATCTGTTTTCAGCAAGGTTTTTAGCCTGAATGCAGAGGGAGATCGTCTGGCTGTGGGGGTGGGTTTTTATAAGTCCACGAATATTGTTAGGGAGGTTTATCTGTATACACGCACAAATGGGATTTGGGATAGAGAAAATCCTATTAAGTTTTCGGCCCCTTCAAGTGACGTAACGTATTTTGGCCGCGCTATCGAACTGAATGATGCGGGAGATCGTCTGGCAGTGGGTGCCGCTTCCCGGGTGTATGTGTATACCTGTCTGAATAATAAGTGGAATATAGAAACACCTATCGAGATTTTGGACCCTTCAGGCAATTCAGACAATTTAGATAGTTTTGGCGGGGCTGTCGGCCTGAATAAGGCGGGGACGAGTTTGGCGGTTGGTGTAATTTCAATGAAGATTGGCTCTGCGTCTGAAGCCAGTGCAGTTTATATCTTTGAGAATGTCAAATGATGTCCATACAGAAGACAGTGACTGTCTAATACGGCTTTTGAGGAAAATATGATGACTGATAAAGAAATTAGTTTTGTTGACTCATTGAAAGCGAGTTTTAAGTCTGGTGTTCGGCTCATGCCGGAAGCCTTTTCCTATTTGATTGATGAGGCATATAAGGCATATGAAATCATTGATGGCGCTCAGGGTGATGGCCCAACCGCAGGGCTGAAACGAGATGGAAAAGGAAAACTGGCCCTCAACACTCATCATTCTGGCGGGTTAAACCTCGAACAAGGCGCTTTGGCGCTATCCTTGAAGCCAGAAGGTGGACTCTCTTTTGATGGGGGAGGATATCTGAAATTGGATGCCGCTCGGCAGATTCAGTTTGCGGATTTTTTCAGTTTATCGCGGGGAGCGCGGATGGAGATCACGCAGTTGTTGGGTTTGAAACGTACTATGATAACGCGCATTGTTTCTCCCTTCCCTAGAACGGATGAGTATTTTGGTAGCTCTGTTAGCCTGAACGCGGCAGGAGACTGTTTAGCGGTTGGGATGAATAGTCACGTCTATGTGTATACGCGCCGGAAGAGTGGTGAGTGGAATATAAGCAAGCCGATTATGTTTGAGGATGTTGAATATGATTTATCTTCATGGCGTGTCGGTCTGGATGCGGCGGGAGATTGTCTGGCGTTGGGAGACATATGGCCCGAAGTGGTTCGTGTATATACACGCACGAAGGGCGTTTGGGATACAAAACATCCCGTTGTGTTTCCGAGGGATGCTGTAAGATTTGGTGCGAATGTCAGCTTGAACGCCGCAGGAGACTGTCTGGTGGCTGGGGGCAAATACTCCTCTCCATTCCGTATGTTTATACGCAGGAATGGGATCTGGGATACAAAAAACCCCATTCTGTTTCCGGCCCCTTCGGATGCTTATGAGTTTGGTGCGATTGCCCACCTGAGTGCTGTGGGAAACCGTCTGGCGGTGTGTGATGATTACATTTCCGCGATTTATGTGTATACACGCACAAATGGGATTTGGGATATAGAAAACCCCATTAAGTTCCGTCGCCCTGAAGGTGGATCATCTAGTTTTAGCGGGGTTTTTAGCCTGAATGCAGAGGGAGATCGCTTGGCGGTGGGTACGGATTTTTATAAACCCTATAATGGGGAGGTTTATCTGTATACGTGCACGAATGGGATCTGGGATAGAGAAAATCCCGTTAAGTTTTCGGCCCCTGTAAGTCGCATAGATTTTGGACGCTCTCTCGAACTGAATGCTGCGGGGGATCGTCTGGCAGTGGGTGCGGCTGCCAGGGTGTATGTGTATGCCTGTCTAAATAATAAGTGGAATATAGAAACACCTACGGAGATTTTGGACCCTTCAGGCAATTCAGACAATTTAAATGGTTTTGGTAAGGCTGTCTGCCTAAATAAGGCGGGGACGAGTTTGGCCGTTGGTGCAGATTCAGAAAGTGTCGATTCTCAACCCCGAGCCGGTGCAGTTTATGTTTTTGAGGATGTCAATTGATGGCTGTTATAGAAGACAGAAGGCAGATGACGGTGACTGTCTAATACGGCTTTTGAGGAAATATGATGACTGATAAAGAAATTAGTTCTGTTGACTCATTGAAAGCGAGTTTTAAGTCTGGTGTTCGGCTCATGCCGGAAGCATTTTCTCACTTGATTGATGAGGCATATAGGGCATATGAAACCATTGATGGCGCTCAGGGTGATGGCCCGACCGCAGGGCTGAAACGAGATGGTAAAGGAAAACTGGCCCTCAACATTCATCATTCTGGCGGGTTGAACCCTCATCAAGGCGCTTTGGCCCTATCACTGAAACCAGAAGGTGGACTCTCTTTTGCTGGAGGAGGGTATCTGAAATTGGATGCTGATCGGCAGGTTCAGTTTGCGGATTTTTTCAGTTTATCGCGGCGGGAACGGATAGAGATCACGCGGGTATTGGGTTTGAAACGCACCATGATGACGCGTATTGTTTCTACCACTCTCTCTCCCGAGGCGCGTGAATTTTTTGGCTATTCTGTTAGCTTGAATGCGGTGGGAGACCGTTTAGCGGTTGGGATGAATACTAAAATCTGTATATATACGCGCCGGAAGAGTGGTGAGTGGAATACAAGCACGCCTATTGTGCTTGAGTCTTATCAAAGTGATTCTTCATGGGATGTCAGTCTGAATGCGGCGGGAGATTGCCTAGCGTTGGCAAATAGGTTCAGACAGAGGGTTGGTGTACATATGCGTGCAAATGGCGTCTGGAATGTAAGAAAGCCCGTTTGGTTTCCGGCTCCGAGCCGCATTGAATTCTTTGGCCTGGGTGTCAGCTTGAGCGCAGCGGGAGATTGTCTGGTGACTGGGTGCGAATTCAAATCTGCGTTACATTCTACGTTCCATATGTTTACACGCACGAACGGGATCTGGGATAGCGAAAATCCCATTAAGTTTCCGGTCCCTTCGAGTTCTTATGAATTTGGCAAGGCTGTCCGCCTGAGTGCCGCAGGAAACTGTCTGGCGGTGCATGGTTACGATGATTTCACAATAAGCACGATTTATGTGTATACACGCACGAATGGGATCTGGGATAGCGAAAACCCCATTAAGTTCAGTCACCTTGAAGGTCAATCATCTGTTTTCAGCAAGGTTTTTAGCCTGAATGCAGAGGGAGATCGTCTGGCTGTGGGGGTGGGTTTTTATAAGTCCACGAATATTGTTAGGGAGGTTTATCTGTATACACGCACAAATGGGATTTGGGATAGAGAAAATCCTATTAAGTTTTCGGCCCCTTCAAGTGACGTAACGTATTTTGGCCGCGCTATCGAACTGAATGATGCGGGAGATCGTCTGGCAGTGGGTGCCGCTTCCCGGGTGTATGTGTATACCTGTCTGAATAATAAGTGGAATATAGAAACACCTATCGAGATTTTGGACCCTTCAGGCAATTCAGACAATTTAGATAGTTTTGGCGGGGCTGTCGGCCTGAATAAGGCGGGGACGAGTTTGGCGGTTGGTGTAATTTCAATGAAGATTGGCTCTGCGTCTGAAGCCAGTGCAGTTTATATCTTTGAGAATGTCAAATGATGTCCATACAGAAGACAGTGACTGTCTAATACGGCTTTTGAGGAAAATATGATGACTGATAAAGAAATCAATATCGTTGACTCAATGAAAGCGAATTTTAAATCTGGTGTGCGGCTTATGCCGGAAGCCTTTTCCCATTTGATTGATGAAGCCTATAAAGCATATGAAATCATTGATGGCGCTCAGGGTGATGGCCCAACCGCAGGGCTGAAACGAGATGGAAAAGGAAAACTGGCCCTCAACACTCATCATTCTGGCGGGTTAAACCTCGAACAAGGCGCTTTGGCGCTATCCTTGAAGCCAGAAGGTGGACTCTCTTTTGATGGGGGAGGATATCTGAAATTGGATGCCGCTCGGCAGATTCAGTTTGCGGATTTTTTCAGTTTATCGCGGGGAGCGCGGATGGAGATCACGCAGTTGTTGGGTTTGAAACGTACTATGATAACGCGCATTGTTTCTCCCTTCCCTAGAACGGATGAGTATTTTGGTAGCTCTGTTAGCCTGAACGCGGCAGGAGACTGTTTAGCGGTTGGGATGAATAGTCACGTCTATGTGTATACGCGCCGGAAGAGTGGTGAGTGGAATATAAGCAAGCCGATTATGTTTGAGGATGTTGAATATGATTTATCTTCATGGCGTGTCGGTC
Source organism: Photorhabdus laumondii subsp. laumondii (assembly GCF_003343245.1). Lineage (NCBI taxonomy): Bacteria > Pseudomonadati > Pseudomonadota > Gammaproteobacteria > Enterobacterales > Morganellaceae > Photorhabdus > Photorhabdus laumondii. The sequence continues at coordinate 2,273,621 of NZ_CP024901.1, forward strand.
TGGATGCGGCGGGAGATTGTCTGGCGTTGGGAGACATATGGCCCGAAGTGGTTCGTGTATATACACGCACGAAGGGCGTTTGGGATACAAAACATCCCGTTGTGTTTCCGAGGGATGCTGTAAGATTTGGTGCGAATGTCAGCTTGAACGCCGCAGGAGACTGTCTGGTGGCTGGGGGCAAATACTCCTCTCCATTCCGTATGTTTATACGCAGGAATGGGATCTGGGATACAAAAAACCCCATTCTGTTTCCGGCCCCTTCGGATGCTTATGAGTTTGGCGCGATTGCCCACCTGAGTGCTGCGGGAAACCGTCTGGCGGTGTGTGATGATTACATTTCCGCGATTTATGTGTATACACGCACAAATGGGATTTGGGATATAGAAAACCCCATTAAGTTCCGTCGCCCTGAAGGTGGATCATCTAGTTTTAGCGGGGTTTTTAGCCTGAATGCAGAGGGAGATCGCTTGGCGGTGGGTACGGATTTTTATAAACCCTATAATGGGGAGGTTTATCTGTATACGTGCACGAATGGGATCTGGGATAGAGAAAATCCCGTTAAGTTTTCGGCCCCTGTAAGTCGCATATCTTTTGGCGGTTCTCTCGAACTGAATGACGCGGGAGATCGTCTGGCAGTGGGTGCAGCTTCCCGGGTGTATGTGTATACCTGTCTGAATGGTAAGTGGAATATGGAAACACCGATGGAGATTTTGAACCCTTCAGGCAATTCAGACAATTTAAATGGTTTTGGTGGGCCTGTCGGCCTGAATAAGGCGGGGACGAGTTTGGCTGTTGGCGCAGCATCAGAAGGTGTTGATTCTAAATCCAAAGCTGGTGCAGTTTATATCTTTGAGAATATCAATTGATGCCCATACAGAAAACAGATGACGGTGACTGTCTAATACGGCTGGCTTTTGAGGAAATGTGATGACTGATAAAGAAATTAATACCGTTGACTCATTGAAAGCGAGTTTTAAGTCTGGTGTGCGGCTCATGCCGGAAGCCTTTTCCCATTTGATTGATGAAGCCTATAAAGCATATGAAATCATTGATGGCGTTCAGGGTGATGGCCCAACCGCAGGACTGAAACGAGATGACAAAGGAAAACTGACCCTCAACACCCAGCATTCTGGCGGGTTAAATTTTAATCAATGTGCTTTGGCGTTATCACTGAAACCAGAAGGGGGACTCTCGTTTGATGGGGGAGGATATCTGAAATTGGATGCCGATCGGCAGGTTCAGCTTGCGGATTTTTTCAGCTTATCGCGGTGTGAGCGGATGGAGATCACGCAGGTGTTGGGTTTGAAACGCACCATGATAACGCGCATTGTTTCTACCTTCCCTAAAGAAGATGAGCGTTTTGGCGCTTCTGTTAGCCTGAACGCAGCGGGAGACTGTTTAGCAGTTGGGATAAATAATCAAGTCTGTGTGTATACGCGCCGGAAGAGTGGTGAGTGGAATATAAGCAAACCTATTGTGTTTGAGGCTTATGAAGATGAATATTATAAATCTTCATGGGATGTCAGTCTGGATGCGGCTGGCGATACCCTGGCGTTGGGAAACATGTCGCCGTATCCCACTTATAACCAAGGGCGGGTTTGTGTGTATACGCGTACGAAGGGCTTTTGGGATACAAAACATCCCGTTGTGTTTCCGATAGGACCTGAATACTTTGGTGTGAATGTCAGCTTGAGCGCTGCGGGAGACTGTCTGGTGGGTGGGGGCAAACCCTACCCTCCGTTCCGTATATTTATGCGCCGGAATGGGATCTGGGATACAAAAAAACCCATTCCGATTCCGATCCCTTCGGATTCTTATGAGTTTGGCTGGATTGCCCATCTAAGTGCTGCGGGAAACTGTCTGGCGGTGCGTGATTATGCTCCCGTGATTTATGTGTATACACGCACAAATGGGATCTGGGATGGAGAAAACCCCATTAAGTTCAAGGTCCCTGAAAATAACCTATTCGTGGGTAGGGCTTTTAGCCTGAATGCAGAAGGAGATCGCTTAGCGGTGGGGATAGAGTTTTATAACTCCACAGATGGGGAGGTTTATTTGTATAAGCGCCGGAATGGGGTCTGGGATACAGAAAATCCCATTAAGTTTTCGGCCCCGGCAAATAGCGTATATTTTGGTAGCTCTCTCGAACTGAATGATGCGGGAGATCGCTTGGTAGTGGGGGCGTATTCCAGGGTATATGTGTATACCTGTCTGAATGATAAGTGGAATATGGAAACACCGATGGAGATTTTGAATCCTTCAGGCAATTTAAATGGTTTTGGTGGGTCTGTTGGCCTGAATAAGGCAGGGACGAGTTTGGTTGTTGGTGCAACGTCAGAGAGTGTTGATTCTAAATCCAAAGCCGGTGTAGTTTATGTTTTTGAGAATGTCAAATGATGACTATAATCATTAAACTGGATGTTAATTAGGTGATGTCGGATTGCTTTTTAAAGTCCTTGGACTTTCCGCCTTATATTCCCGTCCGCATTAGATGAAGGTTTACGGCGTTTTTCGTTAAAAAAGTGTGTTAGCATCATGATTAATTAATTCAACTGTTCTCTTATTTAGTTTTTGTAGAGTTATTGGCGGCATAGAACAGAATATGGGTATCTAACAATTATTTTGTTTTTTTACCTTCAAACATGGAAAGTAAGTGCATGATAATATCTAATAAAAATCAATTAAACATAACAGGAACATATTGTAAAAGGATGTGGTGTTATCATTTTAGGTGATTTTATATTATTTTTAATTTTGTGGTAATTGTGTTTATGAGGAGTTTTAAATTTATTTATTAACCATTATTCTTGTCTTTATATTGATTTTATTTACGATTGTGAATTATTTAACATGGGTAATTATGATTTTGATATTGTTTGAATATGTGCTAATTTTTCTTTAAAAATTAAAATGAAATACATTTATTGAATGATAGTAAAAAGATTATATTTAAATAAAGATGTTTTATTATGTTATTTTTTAATTTTTTAATTTTTTAATTTTTTAATTTTTTAATTTTTTAATTTTTTTGTTTTTTGGTGGATTGATTTTAATCTAATTAACTTTATGGTTGTTGCGGTAATTATATTTCTTGAGTTATTATTTAAGCGGTATATTTTTATGTGAAATTTTATAGGAACAATTAATTTTTTATTAAATAACTGGCAAAAATTTACATTTCCATAATGCTTAATAATATCAGATTGTGTTATACGAAAAGTTAATGACATATTCAACTTAAATATCAAATCAGTGTTATCGGGGATGTGTTTTTAGAAGATAGCAACATACCTGAGGTAGTCAGTGAAGTTAAGTATCGCCAAACCGCAGGATATCGAGCTAAAAGGTGTGAAGGCATTAATTGTGGTGTATTTCGTAGTCAGTGCCGTCACTTAATTCCATCGACTTTAACGAAGTGGATAAAACATTAACAGAAACCGATGGCAGTGACGGCCTAATACGGCTTTTGAGGACATATGATGACTGATAAAGAAATTAGTTCTGTTGACTCATTGAAAGCGAGTTTTAAGTCTGGTGTACGGCTCATGCCTGAAGCCTTTTCCCATTTGATTGATGAGGCATATAAGGCATATGAAATTATTGATGGCGCTCAGGGTGATAACCTAACCACAGGACTGAAACGAGATGGCAAAGGAAAACTGACCCTCAACACCCAGCATTCTGGCGGGTTGAATTCTAATCAAGGCGCTTTGGCCTTATCACTGAAGCCAGAAGGTGGGCTCTCTTTTGATGGGGGAGGGTATTTGAAATTGGATGCCGATCGGCAGGTTCAGTTTGCGGATTTTTTCAGTTTGTCGCGGCGGGAGCGGATGGAGATTACGCAGGTGTTGGGTTTGAAACGTACCATGATAACGCGAATTGTTTCTCCCTTCCCCAAAGAGAATGAGTATTTTGGTAGCTCTGTTAGTCTGAACGCAGCGGGAGACTGCTTAGCGGTTGGGATGAATAATCAAGTCTGTGTGTATACGCGCCGGAAGAGTGGTGAGTGGAATATACGTAAGCCAATTGTGTTTGAGGCTTTTGAAGATGAATATCATAGATCTTCATGGGATGTCTGTCTGGATGCGGCGGGAGATACCTTGGCGTTGGGAAACATGTTGCCGTATCCCACTTATAACCAAGGGCGGGTTTGTGTGTATACGTGCACGAAGGGCGTCTGGGATACAAAACACCCCGTAGTGTTTCCGATTGGAGTTGAATACTTTGGTGTAAATGTCAGCTTGAACGCCGCAGGAGACTGTCTGGTGGCTGGGGGCAAAGACTACTCTCCGTTCCGTATGTTTACACGCATGAATGGGATCTGGGATACAAAAAAACCCATTCTGTTTCCGGCCCCTTCGGATTCTTATGAGTTTGGTTGGATTGCCCACTTAAGTGCTACGGGAAATTGTTTGGCGGTGCGTGATAACGGTTACACGATTTATGTGTATACACGCATGAATGGGATCTGGGATGGAGAAAACCCCATTAAGTTTAGTGCCTCTGAAAATAACCTATTAATGGGCAGGGCTTTTAGCCTGAATGCAGAGGGAGATCGCCTAGCGGTGGGTATGGAATTTTATAAATCCACAGATGGGTGGGTTTATTTGTATAAGCGCACGAATGGGATCTGGGATAAAGAAAATCCCATTAAGTTTTCGGCTCCTGCAAGTGACGTAACGTATTTTGGCCGCGTTCTCGAACTGAATGATGCAGGAGATTGCTTGGTAGTGGGGGCGTATTCCAGGGTATATGTGTATACCTGCTTAAATAATAAGTGGAATATGGAAACACCTATGGAGATTTTGAACCCTTCAGACAATTTAAGTGGTTTTGGTGGGTCTGTCGGCCTGAATAAGGCGGGGACGAGTTTGGTTGTTGGCGCAGGTCCAATCAAGCTTGGTTCTGAGTCCGAAGCCGGTGCAGTTTATGTTTTTGAAAATGTCAAATGATGGTCTAATCTAGGACAGCCCCATTTTTTGTATATATTACAAGGAAATGGGACTACCACAATGGATGGTAATGTACTGACACAGTGCGCAGTTAATGGCCGGTAAGCCACTGGAATTTCCATCAGACTCAGCGGATTCAATATTGTTTGAAAAAATAGTCAATCATTTCTTGTTCAAATTCAAAGGTATCACGTCGTTCTGCAAGGTAGCTTTTTAGTACGGTGAGTGAGCGTAGGTTTTCGCGCAGTTGGATTTCGTTTTCTATATTTTGCCGCAATTTTTTGCAATGTTCGCGGAGGTTATTCTCTATTGTCTTCGATGTATTACCTCCCAGTGTGCGCCAAATCATGCCCGGTAACGAATCAGATTTTTTTAGCTGATTAAGCTCATTGGCTAATATGTCTATACGTGCTTTGAGCAATTTATTGATGTTGGATATATCCCGGCTATTAAAACTGAAAGTTGGATCAATGTACTTGTGGTACATGTCTATTATCGTCCAGACATCATTATCTTTCTTGGCTTTTGATAACTGTACCATCAACTGGTTTTTCTTCTTCTTCTCATCCAAATCTTGTTCACGATCCGGATGCAGTACCTTGGCTATTTTTCTATACATTTGGCTCACTTCCTGCGATTTAAACAAAGAATCCAGTTTTTTCTGGTCTTCTGCCGCAGGATCGAAGTCAGAGGTCTCTTCTGCATCATATTCATCGTGGAAATGCTCTGATTCCCGTTGAAAACGCTGTTCTATGGTGGAACGCATTTTTTCGGGATTTTTTATCATATCAAGTAATTCTTCATCAGATATTTCTTCACTAAAATCAAAATATTCACTAAAAGTCTGTCGGATATCATCCATCTGTTCTGGTGTCGGAATTTCCTCTTCTTTCAACGCATTAAGATTGGAAAAGTGATCGGTCAACTTATTGAGATCAAGGTTTTCGTTAAAGGGGTAAGTATATAACTCAGCAAGCTCTTCTTCTATCCAGGAAAATAATTCTCTCCGTTGGTTTTTCCCCAGCGATTTTTTATCGGCAAATGAAAGCAACCGTGCCGCTTTATCATATCTGGACTGCATATATTGATGTTCTACCGGTAAGATCTCCTGTTGAAAGCGCATGAACAATTCGTCTTGTTGCTGTTGTAGCTTGGCGATCTTCAATTGGTATTTTTCGATGGACTTCCAGTAAGTTTTGAATTGTTGCTGAGGCGTTTTTGGTACCTGTTGTCCGCTCGATTTTCTTTTTTTTAGTTGCTTATGCATCAATGTATTATTCCCAAGGTAGATTAATGAAATGAAGAATGTTCTCGCTGTTAATTTTGATAGTTACCCATTGTTGCTTATTCCTATTTTGCAATATATTTTCGTAACACGCAAAACATTATAGTTGTGCAATTGTTATGTTGACTTACAAATGGTGATTTTTGCTAATCCGTTCTTCCCCGATTGCAACAACTGTTTCACAGTACATTTCGTTTCGTTTGAATTATTCATGCTTGAGGACTCCGTGAGCAGCGACGAAGCTCGGGTTGAACAGGAAGGTGGGCTTACAGATACTATCAAAACAATAAAAAGTAGCACTACCGCAATGGGCGGTAATGCACTGAATCAAACCTGAACTTTGTGGCCGGAAAGCATGCTGTGACGGGCAGCCTGGCCGTCTGAACCGTAAAGCGAGGGGCTATGATGGCTTTTTAGGAAAGCAATGGCTTTACTATTCAAATCAAGATGCTGGGTTAACAACGAACCGTTATGAGTGTTTAAATCACGAACCCGGATAACTGCTTTGCCGATCTGTTGCCATAATGTGGCCAGCAAAGGTTGTTTATCATAAGGCGCAGTAATGTTTAATGCTTTGCTCAAATTAAGACGTTGCTGTTCTGAATGGCTAAGCGCGGACAACAGGAAAATTTTTCGTTCTGTTATCTGGTGCAAATCTCGTGCTTCAATAAAACCCTCGCACAAAATACGCTGTTCTTCCGCCACAGTTTGGGTCAGCGAGGTCAAATAGGTCACTTGCTGTTCGAGTAATTGTTGAAGTTCTTCCATAGCGGGTTTAATTATTTCTTATCGTATTGAAAGTTTTCGGCGGCTTCTTTGAGCAGAGCGTCTGCTATTTTACCGCTGTTCATTTTTAAGCTTCCCTGAGCAATAGCTTCTTTCAACTTTTGCACCTTTTGGATATTGATATCCTGGCTGCTTGGTTGAACCAGTTTTGTTTGTGCTTCGCTCAGTTTTACTTGTGCATCGCTGCTTTGTAAGGTAACGCCGGCGGTTTTTCGGGTGCCCTGGGCGCTTTCATTAGTTGGTCGCTGTTGAACAGCAGCGATAGCTAATAAGGGGTGAGTGCGTTCGATACTCATAATCATTATCCTTTATGGCCAGGCATAGGTTCACCTATGGATCGGAGCAGGTTACATGCCATTTGCATACCTGCAAATCGTGCTCTGCTGGTTATATCGGCACAGTGAAAGAAAACTTTAGAACTTATAACATGATTTTTACATTGCCGTTTTCTAATGCCTGGCCGGTTATAACATGCCCTGAATTTATTCGAACTCTGACTTTATCAGAAATAGCGGCGTTATTAATAGCTTTCCCTTCGTTTCGTATCTGAAAGCCATTTCCCTGTATAATCACCGCCACACTCTGGCCTGACCGTACAACCCACGGGCGGCGTAACATATTATGCGTAATCGCCTGCCCCGCCGGGATGTTACGTATCGCAATACTATTTTTTATCTCATTTTTGTTAATGACCAGATCATGCGGTAGTCTTTCCAGTAATCCTCTTCTGACCTGAAAATCTTTATCTGATAAAACATCATTACGCGAGATAGCTCGGCGGGTAACCAGATAATTCCCTGTCACACTGACAGCGACTTGAATGAATTTGCGTTGTTGATGGCAGATAACAGGTAAAGAGAGATTTCCCCAATTTTGACCACCGATAGCGGGTTGAATTTCTGGCCGTTCACACTGAGGCCATTGTTGTTCAGGGGTTCTGATGTTAACAGAAACTTTGTAATGATTATCCCTATGTATCTGCTGGAAATAGTGCTCCATAGCTTGGGGTAAATTATTGCCCCATGCCATCGAAGTGATAAAGAAAAATGCGAACAGCCCGATAATATTTATAGCTTGCATCTTCTCGCTCTCATTATTTCTGTAGGTCAATATGCTGCCGTTTAGTCGCATATATTAGTCGCGTAATTAGTCGCGTATAAGTGTACCTACATTGAATATCGGCCAATGGGATAAATAGCAATTCAATTAGCGTCTATTCATCCGATAGGCTTTTCCTTCTGCGTTTATTCTGTTTACTGCGAATTTCGCGATCGCGAACAGCGCTATTAAGTTTCACAACACAGGTCAGTCACATCAGAGGGAGGAATATGCTCGATAAATTAGATGCAGCCTTTCATTTTCAGCAGGAAGCTCTGTCATTGCGATCACGGCGACAAGAAATATTGTCCGCTAATATCGCCAATGCGGATACGCCCGGTTATCAAGCGCGGGATATTGATTTCGCCACACAACTGAAAAAAACCATTGCACACGGTCGGGTCACCGGAAACGGGATCGGGCTGACGCTGACATCCGATCGGCATATTCCTATTCAGCCTCAGAAGAGAATGGAGATGGACTTACTGTATCGGGTGCCTTATCAGCCAGCAATGGATGGCAACACGGTGGATATGGATATGGAACGCAGCAATTTTATGGATAACAGCTTGAAATATCAGGCTGAACTGACGGCGACCAGCTCTCAAGTTAAAAGCATGATGGCAGTCTTACAGCAAGGATAAGGGCAATGTCTTTACTCAGTATTTTTGATATTGCCGGCTCGGCATTATCAGCTCAATCCCAACGATTAAATGTCAGCGCCAGCAATATGGCAAATGCCGATAGTGTTGCGGGACCTGATGGTCAGCCGTATCGGGCTAAACAGGTGGTTTTCCGTGTTGCCGCACCGGCAGGGCAGGAAACCGGTGGCGTCAGAGTCAGTGAAATTGTTGATGATCCCACCCCTTTCCGCCTTGAGTATCAGCCGGGACATCCATTGGCTGATGAAAAGGGTTATGTGCGGATGCCAAACGTTGATGTGGTCGGAGAAATGATTAACACCATTTCCGCTTCCCGTAGTTATCAAGCCAACGTTGAAGTGCTTAATACAACTAAGTCGATGATGTTGAAAACATTGACGTTAGGTCAGTAACAGGAGTGACTCATGGCGATTACCGGTTCAGTGAATGAATCACTGAATAACACGATTGTTGGAGAGCCAGTATTGGCTGGCAAGAAAAAGGGTAGTGAAGAGCTCAATAGCAACTTCATGAAATTGCTGGTCGCGCAAATGAAAAATCAAGACCCCACTAACCCGATGAAGAACAATGAGCTGACTTCCCATTTGGCGCAGATTAACACACTAGCGGGGATCGAAAAGCTGAATACCACACTGGGGTCTATTGTCGGTCAGATAAATAATAATCAGCCTGTACAGGCATCAGCTCTGATTGGGCGAGGCGTTATGATCCCTGGGAATACTATTTTGGCAGGTTTAGACAAAGAAGCTGGGAACGTCAGTACGACACCATATGGTATTGAGTTGGAAAGGCCCGCGGATAGTGTGCAAGTCACCATTATTGATAAACAAGGCGGGGTTGTACGCCAAATTGATCTCGGTGGATTGGAAGCGGGTGTCCATAGCTTCCGCCCTTGGGATGGCAAAAAAGAAGATGGCACGAATGTTGAGGATGGCGCTTATAACTTCACTATTACTGCCAGCTATAAAGGCGAACAGAGAGTATTTCAGCCGCTGAGGTTTGCGAAGGTAAATGGTGTTACTCGTGACGCGGACGGCGCTAAGCTAGATTTAGGGCGGATCGGTGCCGTCACTATGGATCAGATACGTCAAATTCTTTAACCAGCAAGAATTTTAACGGAGAATAATATGGCTTTTTCACAAGCAGTAAGTGGTTTGAATGCCGCGGCAGGTAATTTGGATGTTATTGGTAATAATATCGCTAACGCGGCGACATATGGTTTTAAATCCAGCACGGTTGCTTTTTCTGACATTTTTGCCGGTTCTCAGGTGGGACTGGGGGTAAAAGTATCGGGTGTTAATCAGAATTTTAAAGATGGTACGCCAACGACGACTAACCGAACACTTGATCTGGCGATCACGCAGGGCGGTTTTTTCCGTATGCAAGGCGGTGATGGCGGGATTTATTATTCCCGTAACGGCCAATTCAAGATGGATGAGAACCGCAATATTATCAACATGCAAGGCATGAAATTGACCGGCTATCCCGCTGCCAGCGTCAATGGTGGCGCGCCGGAGATTCAGAAAGGGGCTAACCCAGAGCCAATTACAATACCTCAAGGTATATTGATGGCTAAAGCAACAACTAAGGTTACGATGACAGCCAACCTTAATTCGATGCATAAAAAACCGACAGAGGCTTTCTCGCCGGAAAATAACGATTCTTATAACTATCCTACCAGTGTTACCACCTTTGATAGCTTGGGTAACCCACATGCTATCCAGGTTTTCTTTGTGAAAACGAATGATAACGAATGGCAGGTTCATGCTCAGGATAGTGCGGTTGAGGGCGCTAAAGCCGCTTCGTTGGGGACGTTGAAATTTGATGGCAACGGTAAACTAATTGGTGACAATAATCAGTTTACATTTAATGTTCCTTCTCTGAATGGTTCTAATGCCGCTGATATCACTATTGATTTTAATGGCAGTAAACAGCAAAAGATTGATACTGACAGCATATCAGCACCCAAGCAAGACGGTTATGCCGCAGGTGAATTCAAGGGCTACCGTATTGAGCAAGATGGCCGTGTCATCGGCACCTATACCAATGAGCAATCCCAATTATTAGGTCAGATCGTTCTGACTAACTTTGCTAACCCAGAAGGACTGGCAGCGAAGGGTGATAACGTTTGGGTAGAGACGAGCGCTTCAGGTAACCCAGTGGTTGGCATTGCGGATTCTGGCGGTTTTGGCAAATTGCTCAGTGGTTCGCTGGAAGCATCCAACGTCGATATGAGCCAGGAGCTGGTTAATATGATCGTGGCGCAGCGCAACTACCAATCCAGTGCGCAAACCATTAAAACCCAAGATCAGATCCTACAAACGCTGGTCAGCATGCGCTGATAGTTTCAGGATAGCATTATGGATCATGTCATTTATACCGCAATGGGCGGTGCTCGTCAGACACTAGAACATCAGGCAGTGACGGCAAATAACCTGGCTAATGCCTCGACGCCGGGTTTTAAGGCGCAACTGGCTGCTTTGCGAGCGGTGCCTGTTGAAGGGGCTGCCTTTAATACCCGTACTTTGGTTGTGGCTTCAACGCCGGGTTCTGACAATCGTCAGGGGCCGATGAACTATACCTCTCGTCCGTTGGATGTGGCGATTGGGCAGGGGGGATATCTGGCGGTTCAGCTTGAAGATGGGTCTGAGGCTTACACGCGTAACGGCAGCATTCAGATTTCAGCGGAAGGCCAGTTAACTGTTCAAGGTAACTTGTTGATGGGGGACAACGGCCCGATCAATATTCCGCCACAGGCTGAGTTAACCCTGGCGACGGATGGTTCTATATCTGCACTGATTCCTGGTGATCCGCCAACACAGTTGGGGCAACTTGGCAGATTGAAAATGGTGAAACCGGAGAGCGATCAGCTAGTCCGCGGCGATGATGGCCTTTTTCACATGACGGAACAGGCGCAAGGGTTACAGGGTGATGTCTTGCCAGCCAGTGATGAGGTGAAATTAATGCCCGGTGTGCTTGAAGGAAGTAACGTCAACCCAATGGAAAGCATGGTGAGCATGATTGCCAATGCCCGCCGTTTTGAAATGCAGATGAAAGTCATCCATAGCTCAGATGAAAATGCACAACGTGCTAATCAGCTATTAGCAATGAGTTGATTTAGACACAGAGGATAAAACCGATGATCCGATCATTATGGATTGCTAAAACTGGGCTGGATGCCCAGCAAACCAATATGGATGTGATTGCCAACAACTTGGCAAACGTCAGCACCAATGGTTTTAAACGCCAGCGTGCCATTTTTGAAGATCTGCTTTACCAGAACATTCGTCAACCAGGGGCGATGTCATCGGAGCAAACTCGCTTACCTTCTGGTTTACAGATAGGTACTGGGGTACGCCCGGTAGCAACAGAACGTATACATAGTCAGGGAAACTTATCTGAAACTAATAACAGCCATAATGTTGCCATTAGAGGAAAGGGTTTCTTTCAGGTTCAGTTACCTGATGGTACCAGTGCTTATACCCGTGACGGTTCATTTCAGGAAGATCAAAACGGACAGTTGACAACCGCTAACGGTTTTTTGATCTTCCCTACTATTACCATTCCTGATAATGCGACGGACCTCACCATTAGCAGTGATGGTATTGTCAGTGTGAAAGTACAGGGGCAATCGGTACCTCAGCAAGTTGGTCAATTTACTCTGACAACTTTTATCAATGACAGTGGGTTAGAAAGTATCGGTGAAAACCTTTATGTAGAGACTAGCAGCTCTGGCGTACCGATTGAAAATACACCGGGAATCAATGGCGCAGGATTGCTCCAGCATAAATATGTCGAAACATCTAACGTCAATATCGCGGAAGAATTGGTCAATATGATTCAGACTCAGCGTGCTTATGAAGTTAATAGTAAAGCGGTGTCGACGTCTGATCAGATGCTACAAAAACTGACTCAGTTATAACCTAATCGTCAATCAGAACCGCGGGGGAACATTCAGTTTCCCCGTTATTCAGGGATAAATTAAGAGTATCGAAGATGGATACAATGGCTGTTGCCGAGACCAGCGCCGTTTGTCAGTTCCGCCATTTACGGAAAAATATGGCGAATAAATGGCGTTGTAGTATAGCACTGGCGGTATTGTCACTAACGGGCTGTGCGTATATACCGCAAAAACCCCTGGTTGAGGGAGCAACCACCGCCGCACCTTCTGTGGCAACTGCACCAGTCCCTAATGGTGCTATTTTTCAAGTAGTACAGCCGGTTTATTATGGTTATCAGCCGCTATTTGAAGATCGCCGACCACGAAATATTGGCGATACCCTGACGATTACATTGCAGGAAAATGTCAGCGCCAGTAAGAACTCTTCGGCTAATGCCAGCCGTAATGGGAAAAACACGTTTTCCGCAGCACTGACTCCCCGTTTCCTGAAAGGGCTAATTGGTGGAGATAAAACCGATCTGGACATGGAAGCCGAGAACACGTTTGGTGGGAAAGGCGGCGCTAATGCGAATAACACCTTCAAAGGGACGATTACCGTGACAGTCGATCGGTTACTGGCAAACGGTAACTTGCATGTGGTTGGTGAAAAGCAGATAGCTATCAATCAGGGAACCGAGTTTATTCGTTTTTCCGGTGTCGTTAACCCACGGACAATTAATGCTAATAACACGGTCAGTTCCAATCAGGTCGCTGATGCTCGCATTGAATATGTGGGGAATGGCTATATCAATGAAGCGCAGAACATGGGGTGGTTACAGCGTTTCTTCCTGAATGTTGCACCATTTTAACAGGGGATGGTTATGATAAAACAATTTGCTGTCAGCCTTCTTCTTGTATTGCTGACTCTGGTGACAACGACGGCATCAGCAGAACGTATCCGTGATCTCACCACGGTTCAAGGAGTACGGGAAAATGCGTTGATTGGTTATGGATTAGTAGTTGGGCTGGATGGAACGGGTGACCAGACGACTCAGACGCCATTTACCACCCAAAGTTTAAGCAACATGTTATCCCAATTGGGGATTACTGTTCCTCCGGGAACCAATATGCAGTTGAAAAACGTGGCTGCCGTGATGGTCACCGCGAAGTTACCGCCGTTTGGCCGTGCCGGGCAGAATATTGATGTGGTGGTTTCCTCATTGGGGAACGCGAAAAGCTTACGTGGTGGTACTTTGTTGATGACACCACTAAAAGGTGTTGATAATCAGGTCTATGCTCTGGCGCAGGGTAATATATTGGTTGGTGGTGCCGGTGCCAGCGCGGGGGGAAGCAGTGTAAAAGTCAATCAACTTGCAGGTGGTCGGATTAGTAACGGTGCAGTGATTGAACGCGAATTGCCTACCCAGTTTGGTGAAAATGGCGTACTGAATCTTCAATTAAATAACGAAGACTTCTCACTGGCGCAGCAAATTAGCGATACGATCAATCGTACGGATGGAACGGGAACAGCAACGCCGTTGGATGCCCGCACAGTACAATTGCGTATGCCGAGAGATAAAAGTGCGCAGGTTAAATTCCTCTCCCATGTGCAGAATCTCACTGTCCGTGTTGATGTCGGTGATGCCAAAGTGATCGTCAACTCTCGCACCGGCTCTGTCGTGATGAATCGCAATGTCATGCTAGATAGCTGCGCTGTTGCTCAAGGGAATCTTTCTGTCATTGTCGATAATCAAGTGGTTGTTAGTCAGCCAAATACACCGTTAGCAGGTGGTAGTACCGTTGTTACTCGTAATCCCGCTGTTGCTGTCCGTGAACAAAATGGTGCGTTGCAACAGGTTAACGCCAGTGCAAGTTTGAGCCAGGTTATTCAAGCATTGAATGCTCTGGGTGCGACACCGAATGATTTAATGTCAATCTTACAGGCAATGGAAAGTGCGGGTTGTTTGCGGGCGAAATTGGAGATCATTTGATGAATGATTTTTTAACCCTGCCCGGTGCGGCTTATGATGTACAGTCGGTTAACGCGTTAAAATCCAATCTGGCAAAAGATCCACAACAGGGGCTACGGCAAGTAGCCCAACAAATGGAAGGGCTCTTTGTTCAGATGATGTTGAAAAGCATGCGTTCAGCTCTGCCTAAAGAGGGCATGTTGAGCAGTGAACAGACACGACTCTATACTTCGATATACGATCAGCAAATCGCGCAGAATATTGCTCAGAAGGGGCTAGGTTTTGCCGATATGATGCTCAAGCAGCTTGCTAACAACAAAATTGCCCCTGGCGAAATGGCGGGTAAGGTCCCCATGACGCTGGATAACGACGTTTTGCAAACTTTGCCAAGGCAGGCGCTTGAGCAATTTATCCGTCGAACGGTACCGAAACCCGAGGTGGCACCTAAACCGCTCCCCCTGAACAGTACGAATTTTGTCTCTACGCTCTCGACCCCTGCCCGGATAGCTAGCCAACGCAGTGGTATTCCTCATTTGCTGATTATTGCTCAGGCCGCATTAGAGTCTGGTTGGGGGCAAAGAGAGATTCTGACCGCTGATGGTAAGCCAAGCCATAATCTGTTTGGTATTAAAGCGGGTAAAGGTTGGAAAGGGCCGGTAACCAATATCTTGACCACAGAATATATCAACGGTGAGCCACAGAAAATGAAGGATAACTTCCGTGTTTATGGCTCTTACGTGGAAGCGATTGAGGATTACGTCAAATTACTGACAGAGAGTCCCCGTTACGCCAACGTTGCCCGCTCTGCTACCGCGGAGCAAGGGGCTTATTCCTTACAACAGGCAGGTTATGCGACCGATCCCGGATATGCGAAAAAACTGGTCTCAGTGATTCAACAGCTAAAAGGTGCCGGAGAGCAGGCGGTAAAAGCCTATACCTACGATTTGAGTAAACTATTCTGATCTTTATTTTGCTCAAGTTTTATTGAGTTCAGCCGATAAATTAAAGCAGTTCAGACTTTGTTTCTAGCTGAAAGATTATTTGCCGCCACCAGCGGAGACATAAATAAAACGTAAAAGGATCTTCTGATGTCCAGCAGTCTTATTAATATCGCGATGAGTGGCCTGCAAGCTGCTCAAATTGCTCTGGGAACCGTGAGTAATAACCTCGCAAATTCCAAAGTTCCTGGTTATAACCGGCAATCGACAGTTGTCAATCAAAACGGCGGCACGATGACATCCGTTGGCTTTATCGGCAATGGTGTTACTGTCACCAGTATTAACCGTCAATATAATGAATTCATTAATCAACAACTGTCTGAGGCTCGGGCGAAACAAGGTGAATTCACCACTTATTCTCAGCAAATTTCCCAGATTGATAATTTGCTGGCAGATAAAGCGAATAACCTGTCAAACACCATTGATGACTTCTTTACCAGTTTACAAAATGTTGTCAGTAATGCGGAAGATGATGCAGCCAGAACAACAGCGATTGGTAAATCAAAGGGGCTGGTAAACCAGTTGCAAAGTGCGGATGCTTTCCTGCGTAAAATGGAAAATAACATTAATCGGGGAATCGCTAATTCGGCTGAGTCTATTAATAACTATGCGCAGCAACTTGCTAAACTCAATGGTGAAATTACCCGTATGAGAGGCGGTGGCAGTGCTGAGCCGAATGCATTACTGGATCAGCGTGATCAATTAGTCAATGAACTGAATAAGCTGGTTGGCGTGAGTGTGATTCAGCAGGATGGCGATTCTTACAATGTCTCTTTTGCGGGGGGATTGACACTGGTTCAGGGAACAACCGCTTACCGAGTAGAAGCGATTTCATCCAATGCGGATAGCAGTCGCATTACATTAGGTTATGATCGTGGTTTTGGTGATGTTGTTGAAATTGATGAAAAATTCATTGATAAAGGGCAATTAGGCGGTACATTACGGGCGCGTAGTGAAGTACTGGATAATTCCCGTAATCAGTTAAACCGATTAGCGTTGGTATTGGGCGATCAATTTAATCAGGTTCATCGTGCTGGTTTTGATTTAAAAGGCAAACCGGGTGAAGATTTCTTCACATTTAATAACCCGGATGTGATTGCCAATAGTAAAAATAAAGGTTCTGCTAATTTTAAAGTGGAATATACAGATACCTCGGTGGTAAAAGATAGTGATTATCATATTAGCTACGATGGCGCTAATTGGAAAATTCAGCATGCTTCTGGTAAGGTTAAGGTGGATATTGCCGCCAAAGTGACAGGTAATACACTGGAATTTGATGGACTAAAAGTTGAAATTGATCCAACCAATGTAAAAGAAAACGATCGATATACACTGAAAACCGTCAGCGGTGTTATTGGCAATATGGCGGTTAATATTAAAGATGCGTCGAAATTGGCGGCTGCCGGTAATAAAGATGGTGGGGCGAGTGATAACGTCAATGCCAAAAAACTCATTGAATTGCAGAACAAAAAATTGGTAGAGGGTAACGCATCATTTTCTGGTGCTTATGCTTCGATGGTCAGTACCATTGGTAACCAGACCAGCGAGGCGAATGTTGATTTAGAAACTCAGAATAATATTACTAAACAACTTTACGCTGACCAGCAGTCGGTTTCCGGCGTCAACGTAGATGAAGAATATGGCGCATTACAAAACTTACAGCAATATTATCTGGCGAATGCGCAAGTTATCCAGACTGTCACAACGTTATTTAATGCCATTTTGGAACTCCGTCGCTAATAAACGTGCCATTTAATAAAAAATAGCCTGAGACATCTTAGGCATTTCGCTGAATATTTAAAAGGAATGAAATTGTGCGCGTAAGTACCAATATATTGTACGACCAGAAAATGACGAGTATCACTACTGCTCAGTCGAAATGGATGCAGCAGGGAGCACAGCTATCCAGTGGTCAGCGGGTGATAAATCCATCCGATGATCCGATGGCGGCATCTCAGGGTGTCATGGTCGCTCAAGCTGAAGCTCAGAACCAGCAATATATAACGGCCCGCTCGTTTGCTAAAAACGCGATTTCCATGCAATTGAGTGTAGTATCCAAAGCTGTCGGTGTGGTTCAAGATATTCATGAAAGTTTGGTAGCCACAGTAAACGGTGTATTGAGTGACGAAGATCGTAACTCGCTGGCTATTCAACTGACAGGGTTTAAAGAACAACTGGTGAATTTGGGTAATACCACTGATGGTAATGGCCGCTATATTTTTGCCGGTTATAAAACGGATATGAAACCTTTTGATGAGAGTACAACCGGCACAGTCAGCTATCTAGGAGGCTCTGAGGAAATAACTCAGAAAGTGGATAGCAACCGCTCTATGATTATTGGACATACCGGGAAGCAAGTCTTTCTCTCGTCTACCAGTAATCCGATAAAAGAGCCGGATGGCAACCAGAGTGAATCTGATATATTTAAAACCATAGATATGGCGATTCAGTCATTGAAAACACCATTCGTCGAAGCAGATCAAAAGAGTCGTGATGATGCGCTGGAATTGTTGAATAAGGCTAACCGCGGCGCTCGCAACGCATTGAATAATATCTCTTCGGTGGAATCGGTATTGGGTTTACAACTGAGAGAAATGGAAGACTTAGATAATTTGGGGGCGGAACGCAGCCTGGCGAATAAAAGCCGGTTAAGTCAACTGGTTGACGTAGAATGGAACTCAGCGATTTCGAATTATTATCAACAACAAGCCGTACTTCAAGCATCATATAAGACATTTGCTGATATGAAAGGCATGTCGTTGTTTGAGATATTTCGTTAATTCGGTTTTCCTTATTTATATTAATCGCTGGTTCTCAGGCCAGCGATTTTCTCAATTAAATAATCCTGTTTTCTGTTCTCCGTTTTTAGTGAATTTATTCTTATCAATATTTTTATTACTGATTCAGACCAGCGATTTTAGTTAATAAAATCATTATAATTCATTTTAACGTAACCTATTCAATATATTGAAATTTTCTGCCAAAACCCCTCCTATTTATTAGAATAAAATGTTGTTATTTTAAAAAAATAAGTTGATTATTTCTTCCCTCTTCTACCCTCCCGTTCATATGTTGAACAGAGAAAAGTTTGGTTAATGAATTTGCTAGTGAATATTTTCGGTAATCATTTAACGGCCTATCCCAATAGGGCTATTTTATTTGCCCTTCTTTGCCATAAAGAGCGAACCTGGGCAGTGCTCAAAATCCTCACGTACTACGTGTACGTTCCGGTTTTTCCGCGCTGTCCGTGTTCACTGTTCATTGATAAGAATGGCCTGCAACAATTACGCCTATTGGGATAGGCTCTAAGTAAAAGAGGGTGAAATTATGGTTGTTTTACATGATCTATTTAATTCCTGGAGCTTCGACCTCACTCAGTCAGGAGGAATGTAATGGCGGATTCAGGACTGGTTTTTACACTGACTGCGGGTCATCTCCCGGAGAAAACGTTTGCTGTAGTGGAGTTTACTCTAGATGAAGCACTATCAACGTTATTTTGTCTGGAGGCGACATTAACCAGTGCTGATCCAGATATTAATTTCGCTGATGTTCTTGATAATTTTGCGACACTGACCGTTTATCGTGATGGAAAACCCGAGCGCAGTATAACTGGGATTGTGACTCAATTTGAACAAAGTACGACAGGTCGTCATCGCAGTTATTATGCCTTGACCATTCAACCTGCTTTATGGCGTGCGGGATTACGGGTTAATTCCCGTATTTTTCAGCATCAATCTGTGGCTGAGATTATTGACATATTATTGAAAGAAAATGGCGTTAGAAACTTCTATTGCCAATTGCGTTATGAACATCCTGAACGGGAATTTTGTGTGCAATATGATGAGAGTGATCTGGCGTTTCTCCATCGTTTATTGGCTGATGAAGGGATGTTTTATTATTTCGATTTCACTGAGGAGCGGGGTGAACCGATAATTATTTTCATTGATTCTCATCGGATAAATAACAAATTTTCATTGCCCTATCACCCAGAATTGGATGCTACAGGAAGCCAATGCAGCATCAATCGATTCTGCTGGCGTGAACAGGTCGGGATTGCCAACATTGTGTTGAAGGATCGTACTTTTAAAAATCCGCTGTGGGGGGCTGACTGTTACTATCACGAACGCCAAATTAATCACCAGCGTTCAGATTTACCCAGTTACACTTACTATGATTTTCCCGGGCGCTTTAAAGATGAGCGTGGCGAGCGCCTGAGTCAATATCGTCTGGAAGCACTCCGCACTGACGCTATGTTTGGCCGTGCACAAAGTGACTGTTTTGCTCTGGCGCCGGCATCAGGGTTTACGCTTACTGATCATCCGAAAGAGCAATTTAATACCCTGTGGCTGGTCATTAAAATCAGTCATCACGGTAGACAGCCGCAGGCGGATGAATCCCGTTTCGGTGAAATGGGGACGACCTTAACGAACAGCTTCACCTTTGGCGATCGCAACCGGGTGTGGCGTCCCTCGCCTTATCCCAAACCGCGCATTGACGGCTTGCAAATTGCGACAGTGGTTGGCCCGGAGGGGGAAGAGATCTTCTGTGATGAATACGGGCGTGTGCGGGTGCAGTTTGCCTGGGATCAATATGGCAAATTCAATGACCAGAGTTCCTGTTGGATCAGAGTCAGTCAGGCTTGGGCTGGCAAGCGCTGGGGCATGATTGCAATCCCGCGTGTGGGGCAGGAAGTGCTGGTGGATTTTCTGCATGGCGATCCAGATCAGCCAATTATTATTGGGCGTACCTATCATGCCAGTAATGTTGTGCCTAACCCTTTGCCGATAGCAAAAACCCAGATGTCAATTCGTTCAAAAACCCATAAAGGGGACGGTTTTAATGAACTAAGATTTGAAGATGAAAAAGATCGGGAAGAGATATTTATTCATGCTCAGAAGAATTTGGCGATTAAGGTACTGAATTCCTGGGATGAGCGAATTAATTATAACCGTACAACCAGCATTGGTCATGATGACGAACTGGTCATTGCCAATAACCGTAAAATAACGGTTGATGGGCAACAGGAACACAAAACTACCGGGAACTACGTTGTTCAGATTGAGGGTGACAAAACTTTGCAGGTCGATGGCAATGTAGCACAGAAAGTTCAAGGTATGCTCAGTATTGATACCAATGGTGATATTACGGTGCAAAGCGGCAATAAAATCAGTCTGAAAGTAGGTAATAGTTTTATCGTTATTCATGCTGATGGTGTCGATATCAAAGGTCCATCTATCAATCTGAACTCAGGGGGGAGTCCCGGAGATTTATTGCGACCGGCGGATCCGGTCATTTTGCAAGCTGCCGCCAGTGCCGGCTCCTTGTTTGTTGCACATTGTCCGAAGGAGGATAACGACTGATGGCCGCTGAAAAATATTATGCCGTCATTGACGGTGCGATTGAATACCGATTGTTTTTTATCTTGGAAAATTTTAATCCCCCCGCGGTTTGTCTTTATGATGAATCTTTACCACCTGAACGGCTTAAGGTAGCGCCTTACTTGGTGGAGGTGACAGAAAAAGTCGGACTTTATTTGGAGGAATGGCAAACATGTTGGGGAATTTGTCTTCACTCAAAAGCGGATATGAAAACATTGCGTCAGCATTTACGTAAATATCTTCAAGTATTATTACCCGATCAAGATAAACCGGTATTTTTCCGGTTTTACGATCCGCGCAATATCTGGGAGTTTCTCAGTGTCCTCAGTGACTGGGAAATTCACTGTTTTCTGGGGCCGATAAATAAAATTAGCACTTCTCTGATGGGCGTTAAGCATGAAGATAATTTTCACGCGGTCAGAAAACAATTTCCCGTAGAGGCTGGCTCCAGACAAAAGATGTTGCGGATCACAACAAAGCAATATGCTCAGTTAAATGAGCTATTCGAACAACGATATATTAATAAACTGACGCGATTTATTAATGAAGTCAATTACTATAATAGCGCTGGTACCATAGATCTGCCATACGACTCCCTGTCGGCACATTCAGACCGGATATTGAAAAACCCGTTCCCTGATACACATTATTCTCCCGCCTATATGGATGAGGCCACATTTATTCAACATAAAACCCTAGCAGAGGATTGTTTTTATTTTTGTCGGGATAATGAAATCACGGATGAACGCGCCATTGGCGGGTTTCTCTATTTGCTGATGGCGAGACATATCAATCAGTTTGAGCAAATCCCGCTGGCATGGTTAACCGCACTTAGAGACCCCCAGTGGCCGGGTTATTATCGGATGGAAACATTATTAAAAAGCGAATTGGGTTTTATCCCCGATTAGGTAATTAAAAGGTAATTGATATGGCTGAACAAACTATTTCATCCCGTGCCGGTGTTGCTTGCATGACATGCGACAACCCGGACCCCTGTATTTATAAAATCAGCGTCACTTTTGGTCAGAATACTCAGGTATGGCCTGAAAAGCCGGCAATTAAGATGAGCCTGATTGATCATGGAAAAGGTCAAAAAGGGACGATACAGATTGAAGGTAAATGTAATAACACGGTTAAACATCATGCGGTGCTAACGGGGGGACAGAAAGAGAAAACGCTAGAATTTAATGCGCCACAGGAGGTGACATTATTTTATAAAGATCAACTGAAAGACGCTGAGATTGAAAGTGACCTGGATAGTGTCTGGTTTTATTTATCTAATCTTGCCAACCCGACAGATATGTACAGTGAGCCGCGTTATTATAAGTTAATAACCCAGGGTTGCCTGGATAGTCGACAGTACGCGACGATAGCGGTTTACCCGTCGGTCAGTTTTATGGTTTCGGTTGGATTGAGCTTTGATTTTTCCCACGGAGAACGTTCTGTAAAGGAGCGGCGTGATGAACAGAAAAAAGCGCGTCAGGCGATGGAAAATGTCAAGCCTAAAAATGGCAATAAACTGCGCAGTGGATGGACAACCCATACGGACCCATTTTATCTGACCCGACAGACGGCCATTAACGTCGAATACGCTTTAACGGTTCAGGATATGGATTACTCGGCGAAGTTTGCGGAAGTTAATCAGGTGAGGAAAACCCTGCCCAATTTAGAGGCTATCAATCGGGTGGAAAAGCTACTGGGTTATACCAAGGAATACCTGGCGCCCGATCCGGATTCAAAAGGCACCCGCAGCTACCAACTGCTTGAGCTCAAGGTAGATCCCATCAATATTGGACTGGCTTATGCTTATGGCCGAACCACTTCGATGGATGACCGTACCCATTTTTTGGGTTTCAGTGCCGCACCTTTTATGGGGATGACGGCAAAACTGGATCTTATCCAAATGGGGGCGGCGTATTGCAAGATAAAGAAGGTGGTAGCCAAATTCAGGGAGGCGCTGGCCCGCAGGAATTCAAATGATAAAAACTATTTAGATCTGGAATGTTGCCTTATTTTGACATGCAATCTGTCCTTTCAGTTGGGTGCCGCTTATAAACAAAAGCAGTGGACTTTTGACGCCGGTAATAAGAATGATTTGAAATTGAGTCTGGAAGGAAAAGTGAATGTCGCCTTTAAGACTCATATTATGATAATGGAAGTCGCAATGGGAGCGGGTGTGGCTGTAAAAACAGCGGCGGGTTTTGAACTTGATCAACATGATAAAGGGATCGATCTGGCTGGCTACCATAATGGGATTGTTGCTGAGATTCAGGTAGCTGTTGATGCAAGGAGAAATAGTAGTAGAAATTCTATAATCGAAGTTAAAAAGAAGTGGAAATGGGTTATTGCCGATCCGTTAAAAGCCAGTGAATCCCCGTTAAGAATTAATCTGATAGGAGAAGAGCGGCCTATTAATCGACCGGAGATAGTCCCAGGTGCTGAAACAGCATCGTGGGAAATGGGTTATGACCCTAACTTTAAGCCTAAGATGGATAACATCCCGTTTATCACCGGATTACCCGGAATGTGAGGATAAAATGAGATTGAAACTGTTATTGCTGTTATCAGGAGTGATTTTTATGTTAAGTGCTCAGGCAAATGAACCGAGGTTGTATATTCGCAGTTTATTCGATATCCAATATGCCTTTTGTGATATTAAAACCAATGGCGTAACGGGAATGGATAACCGTGATTCGGCTCAAGAAGGACGGGGATTTGGTACTGCCAGTACGGCCTCTATGTTATTCTTGGCAAATGGTGAAAATGAAGTTAGCCTGGAGTTTGGTGCGTTGGGTTGGTTTTCCTCAGATGCGTTATCAGATAAAGACCGCAATCACTTTAACCCTGAGGCTAAATGCACGCTGGAACTGACGGCTATGCGTGGTAAAAAAAGTGAAGTATTGACGGCAATTGAAGTGGCAATTGATAAAAACGGTCAGCCTGTGGCAACAACACCCGCGAATGAAGCTAAATATGCTGCTATTAGCACACCGGTGGTACGCCATGTGGTACAGGCTCAAAATGTAGAAGATGGGCATGTAGAGAAAAAGTATTTTAATCCGAAAGAATTTCCTCCTAATATGACCTTGTACCGATTTAGCCGCAGTGTAAAAATCAGTGGTTTACCTGATTGGGAATGGGTGAAGGCAACCCTTTATACCGATACCCCAGAGCAACGTCGGCAATTGCAACAGGCTTATATGGCGGTCTGGCAGGCTTATAATGCCAAAGATATAAATACTCTTAGGGAACAACAAAAAATTGCGCTTAGAGCCTGGGCTTGGGCCACTGATGAAAGTGAAGAAAGTGTTTTTGCCGATCAACCTATTAACAGTGATATCAAAGAAAAAAGTTTCAAAATGATACCGATTAATTGGGATGACTATATCGTTAAAATAATGAATAAGGGTAGAATGGTCAAATTAGTGAATAAATCAATTTTAGAATATTCTCCAATATCCTATTACACTGTTAATAATGAAGATGGCGATACTTATTTCAGTACTACTGCGCCGATTTTCTCATTAATTAATGGCCGTTTTGTTCAGGTAATTTAATGGGTAGCAATATCGGGTTATTTGACCCGATATTTTTTCTGGATGGGAACAGTAAAAGAAAGCTATTATCGGTTACGCAAGATAAAGACTAATTATGTTAATTCTGCCAGATATGGAGGAAGCAATATGGGTAATGCGGTAAAGATTGGTGATATTGGTACAGCGCATGATGATTGTGGCGCGACACCGGTTATTTCGGGATCGACCAGCGTGAAAGTTGACGGTATTCCTTTAGCTCGTCAGGGCGATAGTTTAGCGCCACATTCATCTCATTCACGAATAATTGCCGGTGGTTCCAGTACCGTTTTTGTTGATGGTAAACCTGCGGCGAGAACCGGTGACGCGGTGAGTTGTGGCGGAATTGTGATTGGTGGTGGTAGTGTTAATATTGGTTAAGGAAAAAACATGCTTTCGATTAACATGAAAAGTGCCGTTTGTGATTGTAAAACCCCGGACCCTTATATTCACAAAATTAGTGTTAAAAGTCGGGAAATGGGTTTTTCATTATAACCAGATTGAACCGATAGGGGATATTTGAGTGGTTGATGAAACGGGTGGTATACCGGCAGAAATTTCATTGGTGGGAAAACAGCAGGGTGAGATCTCACCCTGGTCGTATTGGTAACTTTTTACTAACTTTAATCAGTCGAGCACTAGTTGACTTATTCGGCAATCATATAAATCCGCTAATTTTTCAATCGTTGCTTTGCGTGGGCGATCTGATTTCTCAAACTGAGAAACGGCAGCTTGTTTTATACCCAGTTTTTCCGCTACCTCAGCTTGTGATAGTCCACGATAAATGCGCCAAGCGGCTTGTAGTGAAACTTCATCGTCTACCATGATAGAAACGACTTCATGAGGAATAGTTTCATCGTCATTTGGTCCCGTTGTATAGGGAATAATTTGATAATTTTCATCATGATCCGCAGCTGCCAACAGTCTTTCGTACTCGTCCATTGGCAAAATAACGGCTTGTTTTTTGCCATGCTCGTCTGTAATAAATTGAATACTAGCCATATTCTTTTGCTCCGTATGTTTACGTAGTTACGTAGCCCTTAGAGGTAAATGGTTAAATGGAAAATTCACCTATTTGTTAATAGGTTTTTGTCTGGCGTCGCCTAATTTCCTGAATTTCCAGGATATTAGGTTCTCCATCCAGTAATTCAAACAAAACCCGATAATCGCCAACTCTGAGCCTATATCTGTTATCGAATCCTGATAATTTTCTGATATCCAGAGCAACAAGAGGAAAATCTGTTAGCGAACTCACCTTTTGTTTTATCGTCTTCTGATATCGAGTATCGATCCTCGTTAGCTGTTTGATTGCAGCTTTAGACCAAATGACTTTAACCATTTCTTTCCCTATTTTAAAAGAGCATATCCGCTTTGGATACTCAAAATATAAGTGTTTATTCTTATGTCGTCAAGGGAAAGTCTTATATTTTAAGAGGAAAAATAAGGTTGCGTCCAGTAGAGTTCAATTTTTTATGATGAAATCAGATATAAATTTTATGATGATTGGAATTTATTTTTTAATAAAATTCTTTCTCTGTTTTAAATGTGATTATAGAAATGAAGATTAGTTTCTATTTGTTTTTTTATATTGATTTTATTCCTAATTAAATTAAAAGGGTTTACCCCTTAAATAAAAGATTGTTGTTTATACCCGTCATCTTTCAAGTTGCCTCTTTGTTGACTGCACTCACTCACCCCGGTTATATAGTTTGCTATGCTCCCGGGGATTCGCTCCCTTGCCGTCGCGATGCATCTTGAAATCCATAAGGTATATATTTCCTCACGGTCTTGAATGGCTTCTGGCGTCCAAAATAATTGCATTACTTGGCCTCAAAACGGCGAAGTGTGGCTTTGCGGCGGGCTAAAAATTTAGCTTCAACTTGGTCGGCTGGCACTAGATTGCCGGCATCGGCAGAAGCTTGGCCTATTTCTATTTGCCTGCGGAGCCAAGCATCATGGACGCTCGCTTCTTGTTGCTGACGCACGAAATCGCGCATGAAGTCACGTAGTAGCTGTGCGCCTTTGCGATCGAGTGATTTCGCTGCTGCGGTAAAGTCATTTTTCAGGGCATCATCAACCCTAAAGGTAAAAGTAGTTTCGCTCATAGCTAATGATTCCATCGTAATGTGTTACAAAGTAAGTACAGTGTAGTACTTAAATGGGTAGAATACTGCCAGAAGGACGGTAAAATGATATACCCGTTATCTTTCAAGCTGCCTCTTTGTTGGCTGCACTCTCTCACACTGATTACATAGTTCGCTATGCTCCTGGGGATTCGCTTCCTTGCCGTCGCGATGTATCTCGAAATCCATAGGGTATAATATCTATGAGCCGGGACATATGCAGGATAAAGAGTTGCTATTGCAGAAGTTCGGCGAATTGCTTCATAATTAACCATGTTTGCCAAGTTTGGTCCTGGTTCCCGTGTTATTTGATTTCCCTTTTGATCTTGCTTTTAAAAATTGTTACGGTATAACGCCTAAAGCGGGCAGCGTTTCTGGTTACTATTGCATGGAAGTGGTTGAAAACAATAACCAATATTAGAAAATAATCTTAAGGATTGTGCATGTACCATAATGAACATCAAATAATGAAAGCCGTTTACGATAACTTTTATGGTCAGATTAATGATAATGGTGTTATACCTGTTGACCTGCGTGTGCCTTCTTTGGTTGGTACAGTTCAAGACGATCCCTTTGATTGCTTGATTGAACAAAAACTCCAACAAGCATTTCCTGAATTGGAAGTTGTTCGTTCAGGTAAGCTGACTACCCCTGATATTATTATTCGTGACAAGCGAACGGGTATCATTGTTGGGCTTGAAGTTAAAAAGTTAATTCAGAAGCCGAATGGCGCTGATTCACGTGGTCTTACTATGGATTACAATAGTTGCTTGCCGTGCGGAACTGCTTTGATAAAGATGGGCAATGCAATGGTCGAGATTCCTTGTTATTACATGTACGCATTATTGAGCAATGACAATAGCAGTATTGTAACTTTCATTTTGATGCACGGTGATTTCATCAACTATGATTTTAATCTTTATAAGAAAGCCAAAGTTGCGAACCAAACCAAGTATAACCACGGTCCGTACGGTGAAGGTTCTGTTCGTCATCGGGCAATGTATACGTACCCTAATCCACTAAACTACAAATTGAAGTGTTTTCATACAAGAAAAGTTTTTGTAGCGAAAAAATTTGATTGTGAAAACCTTCAGATATCGCATTTGGCTACAGAAGAAGTATCAAGGTACGACATTTACGAAAACAATTTTTTGTACAATATCATTGATAATGGAAAGCCTGATTAATCTGTTGAACCTGTTCTGATTGAAGATATTTTTGCTGACTGCAAAGCACGTATAGCAAAAATACGTACGTCTGTCTCTATGCCAGTGTTAACAAAATAATATGAAGTATATAATTGAAAATGATTTTCCTTTCGAGCAGATTGATCCAATTGCGGAAATCGAAAGTTACAGAAAGGAAATTAACCGTCCTATCTACCATATTCATAAATGGTGGGCGAAGCGTTTAGGAAGCGTATTCCGTTCTATTGTTTCCGGTGCTCTTACTGAAGGCCAATGGAAGGATTTTTACGAATACCAAAAATATACCGGAAAGGTTGTGCTTGATCCTTTTATGGGTTCGGGAACCACATTGGGGGAAGCGGCGA
Organism: Photorhabdus laumondii subsp. laumondii; assembly: GCF_003343245.1. Lineage (NCBI taxonomy): Bacteria > Pseudomonadati > Pseudomonadota > Gammaproteobacteria > Enterobacterales > Morganellaceae > Photorhabdus > Photorhabdus laumondii. The sequence goes on from NZ_CP024901.1 coordinate 2,301,877, forward strand.
AGCTTGGAGCAAGTATTATAGGATGTGATGTTAACCCAGTTAGTACATTCTTAGTCACACAAGCAATGGCTAGCGTGAATATAAATGAACTGAAAAAAGAATTTAAATCCATTGAACGGGATGTAAAAGAGGAAATCCTTTCCTACTATACAACAATGGTTCCCGATGCGTCGAAATCCACGCCGGCACTTTACTATTTTTGGGTGAAGGTTGTCGCCACGCCAGAGGGTGAAGAAATTCCGTTGTTTTCAAGTTATGTATTCAGTAAAAATGTCTACGCTAGCAAGAAACCGGATTCGCAAATATGGTGTCCGTCATGCGAATCTATTATTGTGGGGAAATACAATAGTACTGACATTAAATGCCCTTGCTGCTCACATAACTTTAACCCCCAAAATGGACCTGCCAGGGGAACAAAAATTATTGACAGTAGAGGTAATGAATACAAAATCAAGGAATTGGTATCTAGCAAAGAGTGTCCACCCAAGCATAAATTATATGCCATTATGGCGCTTAACGAAGCAGGTGAAAAGGTCTATATCAAACCGACCCAATATGACTACGACCTTTTTAATGAAACGCGTGAACGCTTTTCCCTGATCAAAGGCGATCTTCCATTACCTACTATGAAAGTTAGAGCTGGATATAACACGAACCAAGCACGTGGATATAATTACAATAATTGGTGTGACTTCTTTAATGAACGTCAATTGTTATGTCTTGGATTATTGCTTCAACGGATATTGAAAATTAAAGACAAGGTGATTCGGGATCATTTTGTTTGCCTGTTCAGTGGAACACTTGAATTTAATAACCTGTTTTGCAGTTTTAAGGGAGAAGGTACTGGTGCTGTTCGTCATATGTTTTCGAACCATATTTTGAAACCAGAGAGAACACCATTAGAAAATAGTATATGGGGAACACCGGGGAAAAGCAGCGGTACATTTTCGACATTATTTGAAAGTCGTTTGATTAAGGCGAAGACCTATCTTGACGAACCATTTGAAGTATTCATTGAAAACAATGGGGCAAAATGTTTTTCAAAAAAAGTCGTTTGCAGTGATCCGATAAGGGTAAATCCTACTCAATCATGGGAAACGTTCAAAAACGCTTCTCAAGGTGCTTTGATTTTGAATGCGGACAGTTCTTCACTTCCCATCCCTAATTCATCGGTTGATGCGGTAATTACTGATCCACCGTATTTTGATTTTGTTCACTATAGTGAATTGAGTGACTTTTTCTATGCCTGGCTTTCTAATGCTCTTAGTGGCGAATATGAATACTTAAATAGAAAAGATTCATCACATGAAAATGAAGTTCAAGATAGGGATAACGAAAGTTTCACAAGGAAAATTTGCAGTATTTTTAAGGAATGCAACCGAGTGCTTAAAGAAGATGGTCTCTTGTGTTTCAGTTATCATCATTCGACAATAGACGGCTGGATGGCAATATACGATTCTGTCACTAAAGCTGGTTTTGACATTGTAGCTGCTCACCCGGTAAAAGCTGAAATGTCTGTTGCCAGCCCTAAAAGTGCAGCAAAAGATCCTATCAATCTTGATGCAATCTTGGTTTGTAAAAAGGAAGTTAATCCGCCAAAAATTGAGAACCCACAGGACGAAATCTTTTCTCGGTTCAGTGATTATATTGAACGATTCAACGCTGTTGAAAGAAATCTAAGTTCAGGGGACCGCTTTGTAATTGCTTGCTCTCAGGCAATTACGGTTGCTTCATGCCTTCGAATGGATAGAGGATCGACGATTGACTTGGTTAAATGGTCTGTTGAAACATGTGTTCAGCGTAAAAAGATATCACTTAAATGACCAGAGCGGGATTCTGTTTTACATAAAAAGTCATCAATGGGCGGACATCGATAATTTTGTTCAATTAATACGATTTTATCAATACACTCTGATTGCCATATTAAGAGTATGAAAAATAACAGGTACCGTGCATAAAAACATGGGCGCTGGTACCAATATTGACTTTGTTGTGTAACATATACCCTACAGATTTCAAGATGGATCGCGACGGCAAGGGAGCGAATCCCCGGGAGCATAGATAACGATGTGATCGGGGGTGAGTGAGTGCAGCTAACAAAGAGGCATCTTGAAATCCATAGAGTATGGCTAATTAAAACCTGTGTTTCTTTTACTTATCGATAAGATTTTATAGCATAAATAGTACAATTTATATCATATAAAATACGGATTTTTTCTAGGTAAACTTTGTTTTAAATAATATCTTTAAATAACCATTCCACTGATAATGACCGCCAGTCGATTAAACAATTCACTAAACATACGCTCGGTAAATGGCGCTAACATCGGGATTAAAAGCGTGAGTACCAATATACCGGTAGTCAGTGTTAACGGAAAACCGACCACAAAGATGGAAAGTTGTGGTGTCATCCGGTTTAAAATCCCTAATGATAAATTCAGTGTTAATAATAGTGTTATTAATGGCAGAGCCAGCATCATGCCGTTGATAAATATCATACTGGCGCTTTGTGCTAGCAGTAAAAATCCTTGAGCACTGAGTTGCAGTGGTTGTATCGGTAGAATCTGGAATGTGTCTGCCAGAACCGATAATAGCCATAGGTGACCGTCAAAGGCCAAAAATAACAGTAAGGTCAAGAGGTTAAAGATTCGCGCCAAAATAGGCATATTCGGGCCGCCGGAGGGATCAAAAAAGGTAGCGAATGAGAGCCCCATTTGTAAACCAATCACTTCACCGGCATAACGTACTGCTGCAAAGGCAATTTGCATTGTCAGGCCAAGTGATGCCCCAATCAGGATTTGCTGGAGCATCACCCAGAATGCGGTAACAGAGAAAATAGGCACTTGCGCAGGTTGCAGGTTTGGCATCAAGAGCAGTGTTACCATCACGGCCAGTCCAATTTTGACTTTCTTAGGTGCCTGTTTTTCACTGAATAATGGCGCAGTACTGAACAGCGCAAGCACCCGAACCAGCGGCCAGAAAAATTCACTGACGAACTGGATCAGCATTTCACTGTTAAAAGAGATCATAATTAGCCAATTATCACAGGGATGCTGCTGTAGAGTTCACGCATGTAGTCCAGAAATAGGTTTAGCATCCAAGGTCCGGCGATAACGGTAGTGACAAATACCGCCAGAATTTTGGGAATAAATGATAGTGTCATTTCGTTAACCTGTGTTGCCGCTTGCAACAAGCTCACGATTAAACCACATAATAAAGCCGCTAACAGCAACGGCGCAGCCAGCGCCAGCGCGACTTTCATGGCTTCTGTTCCCAATGCCATGACTGATTCAGGAGTCATAATGTTTGCCTCTTTTCAGGTCAACCGTAAAAACTTTGTGCCAGAGAACCCAGTAGTAATTGCCAGCCGTCAACCAGAACAAATAGCATGAGTTTGAAGGGCAGTGAGATGGTAGCAGGGGGGACCATCATCATCCCCAACGCCATCAATACGCTGGCGACCACCAGGTCAATAATCAAAAATGGAATAAACAGGGTAAAACCAATCTGAAAAGCGGTTTTTAGTTCGCTGGTAATAAATGCTGGCATCAGTACTCGCATAGGAACGGAATCGGCGGTTTCAAACGGCGGCTGATCAGCAAGACGAGCAAACAGCGCTAAATCGTTTTCCCTTGTCTGACGCAACATAAATTGCCGTAATGGCTTGGCACCATTTTCTAAAGCGGTTTCCAGACTGATTTTATCTTCACTAAAAGGCAGATAAGCATCTTGATAAACTTTATCGAAAACCGGTGACATAATGAAAAATGTCATAAATAGCGCCAGTCCAAGTAGAACCTGATTAGGTGGTGCCGATGGGGTGCCTAAAGCATTACGCAGTAAACCCAACACGATAATGATGCGGGTAAAACTGGTCATCATGAGTAAGGCGGCGGGAATAAAGGTCAGCGCGGTAATGAAAACTAACGTTTGAACCGGTAGTGACCAGCTTTGTCCACCGTTTGCCAGCGGTTGACTGATGATGCCCGGCAACTGTGCCGCGGCATCCATCGGTAAAATAAGCGCAGCGAGTATCATCCCCAGGCGGCATGACAATGCAAACTTATCCCTTGTCATAAAGAGAGAACTACTTTTTTTCATCATCCTTGCCTTGTCGCATCAGCGTATTTTTTAAAATCTGACCAAACAGCGCCGGTTTTATAGCTTGTCCTTCGGTGTTATCACGGTTGGATTCAGGTATTGGCATCTGATGTAATAAATTGATTTGCTGAGCAGTGACACCCAGTACCAGCCAGTTATCTTCAACTTCTACAATGACGACACGTTCACGTTGTCCCAGAGAGCAACTGGCTTTGATACTTAATTGTTGCTGAGTCTTCCCTTTGCTGGAAAACAGCCCCATACGGCGTATTAACCAAGTGAGGGTGAAAATTAATAGCAACACCCCCGCCAGTGCACTGCTGACCTGCATCAGTGTCTGACCTGCGGGAAGTGGTGCGGATGTGGCGACTTGAGTCGCCGTTTGGGTTTGCGCGGCAGGTTCTGCCGCGCCATTATGCAGCGAGGGCTGGAAAGCCATATTAACGACTCAGGCGACGCATACGTTCAGAAGGGGTGATGATATCGGTGATACGGATACCGTATTTATCGGATACAACCACAACTTCACCCTGAGCAATCAGATATCCATTGATTAAAATATCCAACGGCTCCCCGGCAAGGCCATCAAGGGAAACAACTGAACCTTGAGATAATCTCAGTAGCTGTTTGATGGTCATTTTTGTCCGGCCCAATTCTACGGATAATTTGACCGGAATATCCAAAATCAGGTCGATATCCGATAAGTGAGCCAGTGCATCCTGAGGCTCCAGAGATTCAAAAATTGCCGCGCTACTGTCAGAGGTTTGTTGTTGCGCGGCCTGTTGTTCCAGAGCTTCTGCCCACATATCTTCGGCAGATCCGGTTGCAGCGGTATCTGTGGGTTGCTTAGCATCACTCATTGGGCTGTTCCTCATCCAGAGCATTTAAAACTGGGTTAATAAGATGTTCGACTCGCAGGGCATATTGCCCATTTAATGTTCCGTACTGGCTGGTGAGCACGGGCACACCATCGACGTGAACGATCAGGCGTTCGGGTTTATCAATAGGTAAGATATCGCCCGGCTGAAGTTGCAGGATTTTTGACAGCCTCAGCGGGATATCAGCAAAGTTAGCGACCAATTCCAGCTCTGAATGCTGAACTTGTTTTACCAGACTCTCTCGCCACAGGCTGTCTTCTTGCCGGGCATTTTCCAATGGTGGATTGGTCAGACGTTCCCGTAGTGGTTCGATCATGGCAAACGGAATACAGATATTAAATTCACCACTCAACGCACCAATTTCCACTTGAAATGGCGTTGTCACCACAATATCGTTCGGTGATGTTGTAATGTTGGTGAATTTCACCTGCATTTCAGAGCGAATGTATTCCACTTCAATTTTGAAAATGGCGCTCCAGGCATCACGATAGGAATCCAGTGCCATACGTAACATCCGGTTAATCACTCGTTGCTCGGTATGGGTGAATTCTCGGCCCTCTACTTTGGTCGGGAAACGTCCATCTCCACCAAACAGGTTATCTACCGCGATGTAAACCAGACTGGGTGCGAATGCAAACAGTGCTGTCCCTCTCAACGGTTTCAGATGAACCAGATTAAGGTTGGTCGGTACTGCCAGATTGCGGGCGAATTCATGATAAGGCTGGATTTTTATTGCGCCGACGGTAATGTCAGGACTACGGCGGAGCATGTTAAACAACCCCATCCTGAAATGACGGGCAAAGCGTTCGTTAATAATTTCCAGTGCTTGCAGACGTTCCCGAATAACCCGGCGTTGGGTATTGGGATCATAAGGGCGAATCTCATTTTCCCCGGACGAGGTATTTTCTACGTCGTCACTGGCACTGTCGCCATTGAGCAGAGCATCAATCTCTGCCTGTGAAAGAATATTGTCACTCATGGTGATTATCGCAGAATAAACGTGGTAAACAGCACATCGGTGATGACCTGATCCGGTTCACCGGGTACCAAGGTTGGGCGAAGTGTTTGCTTGATGTCGTCCATCAGACGCAATTTACCGCTGTCATGAGCCAGATCGGCCGATTTTTGGCGTGATAATAGCAACAACATACGACTACGAACTTCCGGCAGATATTCGTGGAAGCGCTGGCGAGTTTTTTCATCGGCTAAACGTAAAGTCACACCAATGTAAAGCACTCGGTCAAAGTGATCTTCATTGTCGATCAGGTTGACGGTAAAAGGCTCCAGAGTCATAAAGACAGGGACTGCTATGGCTTTAGATGCCGCAGAGTCACTCTCTTTTGCCTGTTTAAGTGCCCACCAACTGTATCCCCCGATGGCGGTACCGATAACGGCAATCAGTACTAACAGTATCATCCCAAATGGATTTTTGCGTTTATGCTCGTAGCTATAGTCAGACATGGACAGACAAATTCCTGTTTTTGTTGCGGATAAGTGTCCACGCATTCCATGGTGGGCTGACTTATCCATCAATATCGATAATCATTATCCCGCGTATTTCCGCAGGCAATAGCTGGAACAAACGGGGAAAAAACGACTAACTCGTTCGTTTGTTATGAAGTTACTTGCTACTATCAGGCGAAAATATCCACACCTCCCCGGGCGGACGCGAGTTGATGAGGTGTTAAATGTACTGTGGATTCAGTGGCTGAGTGATTTTCTGAGGTGGCATCAGCATTGCGACTTGCGGTTCCGTCTGAATGTTGTGAACCAGCACGTTGTTCTTGTTGCCACGGACTCGCGTTGTCACTGCTGACACTGCTTTGGGTCAGTTGAATACCACTTTCTGCCAGTGCATGGCGAAGTCCAGGTAATGCCGCTTCCAGTGCCGCCCGGACATGGCTGTGAGCCGATGCCAGATGCAATTGCGCTTGATTATCTTCAACAGACATGCGGATTTGCAATGCGCCTAGCTCTTGTGGATGCAGGCGTAGCTCTGCCTGTTGCAGGCCATTGCGGTTAAATAAAATGATTTGTTGATTTAATTGTTGTTGCCACTCTTCACTACCCAATTGGGCATTCAGTAAGGGGGTAGAGGCACTGGATAACTGAAACTGGGCTGTCTGATTGTGTCCGGCGGAAAGCAGGGGAGAGGTTGCCACAGAGGAGATTTGCCCGGTTTGTTGATTTTCAGTGGCTGCTGGCGCGGGCTGGATCTCAGCTTGAGCGGTAGTTTGAGTGAGTGCTGATTCACGTGGATGAGTCGGAGTTGCAGTTTCATGTTGGATAGCTGCGGCAGCAATCTTGGGTTTTACCGAAGAATTTTGCCCAAGTCCGTTTTCAGGTTTGGTTTTAAAAAAGGCGTCTGCTTTTTCTTCTTCCTGTTTTGGTTGTTTTGCAATCGCTGTCAGAGGATTCTCTTCAGTCGATAATTCTATAACGACTAATTCTTTAACGCTAATTTGACGGTTTTTATCATTATGCTTAACGAGTCCGTCAGGTTGGAGGCTGGTTTTCTGGTTTTCTGGTTTGATGGCTAAACCGGATAATTGTATGGGTAAACTTGCCGCCAGCTCTTCTGCTGACATAAGTTTCTCATCAACAGCAACCGGTTGTTTATTTGTATCTGCTTTGACATCAAGAGGAATCAGCGAGGAGGTAATAGGCTCTGTTGGTATTTTATTTGAGGTAGATAATTCATTTGCGATAGACAGTTCGTTTGGGGCGGATAATTCGTTTGGGACGGATAATAGTGGCGACAAATCGTGGTCTGTATCATCTGTAACCTCTTCTTCTTTGGATGATACTTTTCCTGGTTTGACCCCGCCTTTCTGTGCCAGTTCGGTTTCCAGATTAAGAAACTGAGCAAAAGCCGAAGGTTGATCGGCATCAGTGAGTGAATTGCTGCGCGTTGGTTGATTTTCTGTCGGTTTCAGGTCGGCAGGCAAAAGAGTGAGATTCATTATTTATTTCTCCGTTGTACGCTACGTTGGGCATATTCATCCATCTGTTTCTGTTCCGTTCTGTTCTGATGTAATCTTCGGTTGTTATCTGCCCGTTGTTGCAAAGTATCGAAGGCATTGAGGCGCTGTTGTTTTTCCCGCCACTGTGATAAAGCCGTATCAAGCCGCTGTTGCCATTGATTGAGCTGCAATTTGTGCTGTTCAATCGCTTTTTCCAGCGTTTTCATGAATTGCTGATAATTTTGCCAAGTGGTACATGGCATACCATGACTCAGTGTGTCATTCAGGCGCTCCCGGTATTCATCTTGATAGCCCATCAACGTTGCGAGTTGTTGCTCCATTTGCTGATAGTTCTGACAAACTTGTGCCAGGTGAGTAGCGGCTTTTTCCACTGCATTTTGTGCAAGGTCACGCAAGGTTATGAGAGGTGATTGTTGCTGCATCTTATTCCTCGCTTTAATGGCAACACCCAGAAAATCGTTACGTTATGTAGGTAACAACTGTTGTAATTGAATGCAGGCAGCGTCATATTCACTACGTTCTTCAATATCTTGCTGTAGAAATTGTGCCATGTAGGGATAAAGCTCAATGGCTTTGTCTAGTAGCGGATCACTGCCCGCAGCATAAGCACCGACATTAATCAGATCACGGTTACGCTGATAGCTTGCGAGTCGTTGTTTGAACTGTTGTACCCGCCGGTAGTGCTGTTTATCAATGAGTGCGGTCATTGCGCGGCTGATAGACGCTTCAATATCAATCGCCGGGTAATGCCCTGATTCTGCCAGCGAACGGGAGAGGACGATATGACCATCCAGAATTGCCCGCGCGGCATCGGCTATCGGGTCTTGCTGATCATCACCTTCGGTGAGTACGGTGTAGAACGCGGTAATCGAGCCACCGCCATTCACCCCATTGCCTGCACGCTCTACGAGCGCCGGAAGTTTGGCGAAAACCGAAGGCGGGTAGCCTTTGGTTGCCGGAGGTTCGCCAATTGCCAGGGCAATTTCACGTTGCGCCATGCTGTAACGGGTCAATGAATCCATAATCAGCAATACATGTTTACCTCGGTCACGAAAATCTTCAGCGATACGGGTGGCGTAGGAGGCACCTTGCATGCGCAACAGCGGTGAGATATCGGCGGGTGCGGCGACAACCACTGAGCGGGCTAAACCAGCGGCACCAAGGATATTTTCAATGAAATCTTTAACTTCGCGGCCACGTTCACCGATCAAGCCAACGACAATCACATCAGCCTGTGTGTAACGTGCCATCATGCCAAGCAGAACACTCTTACCGACCCCGGAACCGGCAAACAACCCCATACGCTGCCCACGGCCTACGGTCAGTAGGGCATTAATCGCTCGCACACCGACATCCAGTACGTCGCTGATTGGTGTACGTTGCAGAGGATTGATTGGCGGCGTGGTGAGTGGGGCACGATAGCTGGTATCTGGCGAAGGAAAACCATCCAGTGGACGACCGGCACCATCCAAAACTCGTCCTAACAGTTCCGGGCCAAGCGGTAACTGGCGCCCACCGCCACAATCTTCACTGTACGGGCGGGCGTATACCCGGGCACCGGGTACAATCCCTTCCAGATCTTCAAGTGGCATAAGGAGAAGTTTTTCGCCATTAAAACCGACAACTTCACTTTCAACTTCTTCAATATTGCTGCCATTTTGTCGTTCAATCAGGCAGGTTGCCCCCAGAGGCAGATGTAAACCCGTTGCCTCCATCACCAGCCCGGTCGCTCTGGTCAGACGTCCATAACGACGCACTGGTGAGGTTTTCGCTAGTTTCTGCTCAAAAGTATCCAGTGTCGCCAGCCAGCGCCCGAGTCTTGCGGTCATTACAATTCCCCCGGTGCGGCCAGCCGGCACAACTCATGCCAGCGGGTGGCCAAACTAGCATCTAAATCGCCTTCATCTGCACTGATTTTGCAACCACCAGGATGCAGTTTGTTATCTGCCAGTAAGCGCCAGCCGTGTAGTGAGAGCGTATTGCCTAATTGTTGTTCAACCATTGGCATATCTCGTGGATGAACCCGCAATTGGGGTTTACCACTCAACATCGGCTCCTGTTGAATAAATTCACGGATCTGATTGAGCAGGGCAGTGCCATCACAAATCGCAGGCTGACCTAAGATCTGTTTTGCAGCGGTCAGTGACAGTTGCATCAAGCGGGAGGCAATGATCGTGTCAAGCCCTTCGAGTGAATGCTGGAAATCGGCCAGCAGATTTTGCCACTGCTCGGTGATAGGTTGCTGCTGCTGAATAGCCTCTTTTCGCCCCTGTTCCAGACCAGCCTCTAAGCCAGCTTGGTAACCTTGTTCATAACCTTGCGCTTGACCCTCGGTAAATCCCTGTTCATGGCCTGTCTGCCGTGCCTGTTCTTTCAGATTATCCAGCATTGCCGCTTGTTCAAGGATTTCATTACGCTCTGACTCTTCCTGTGAGTCATCAACGGGCTCGGGTTTGGCCCGTAGTTTTTCCCACTGTGTGAGCTCGTTTGGTTTCCAGGGTTGCCAGTCAGCATGGTTTAACTTATCAGACATAGCTATCGTCGCCACCATTTAGGATAATCTCACCGCTTTCTGCCAGACGGCGAACAATAAGCAGAATCGCTTTCTGTTCGTTCTCCACTTGCGACATCCGCACCGGACCACGGTTTGCCAGGTCATCGCGCATAATCTCTGCGGCACGTTGAGACATATTGTTGAGGAAATGATCGCGTAGTTGCTGGTTGCAGCCTTTCAGTGCAATGAGCAGGGAGTCAGTGGTGATTTCCTGCAACAGACGCTGGATACTGCGGTCATCCACATCGATAAGGTTTTCGAACAGGAACATTTCATCGATGATTTTTTGCGCCAGTTCGTTATCGTAGGCACGCATGGCTTCGATAACATTCTCTTCCTGCTGACTTTTCATCAGGTTGATAATTTCAGCCGCAGTACGAACGCCACCCATTTTGCTACGTTTGAGATTTTGGCCGTCTAACAGGTTATTGAGTACTTCTGTCAGTTCAGCCAGTGCCGCCGGCTGTACACCCCCGAAAGTCGCGATACGTAGCATGATGTCGTTGCGTAATTTGTCATCAAACAGCGCAAGGATATCGGCTGCTTGTCCGCGATTTAAATGAACCAGAATGGTGGCGATAATCTGTGGATGCTCTTCACGGATCATATCGGCTGCCATTTGAGGTTCCATAAAGTTGAGGGTCTCAATACCGGTGGTGGTTTCACGGGATTCGAGAATATCCTCAAGCAGACTGGAAGCGCGTTCTTCTCCTAGCGCTTTAATTAACACCGAACGCAAATAGTCACTGGCATTGATACTCAGTGCCGCATACTGGCCGGCATCTTCTTCAAACTCTGCCAAGACATCCACCAGTTGCTGGTTAGAAATTTGGCGCATACCTGCCATTGTGATACTGAGTTGCTGGACTTCCCTGGAGTTCAGGTGTTTAAACACCTCGGCCGCTTGATCTTCTCCCAGGGTCATTAACATGACGGCGCTTTTTTCTGTTCCGTTCAGGCTCATTGTTCGTTACTCATCCATTGACGGATCACCAGCGCCACTACGCGAGGATCTTTTTCTGCCAGCTCACGAATGCGTTGGCTTTGAATTTCAGCACTGACTCGTTGACGTGTCAGTTTCTGGCGCGTTTTTTCATCCATTTCCGCACTCGATTCAGTCACTTGTCTTTTCTGAACTTTCTGTGCGTCGAGGGCGGCTTTTTCTGCGGCGCGTTTTTTGGCAAGTTGAGGCACCACCATTTTGCGCCACAGCAGCCATGCCACCAGAATCAATAGCAGGTAGCGGCCAAAATCGAAGGCTTTTTCTAACAGAACCGGGTTCTGCCAGACAGGAATAACCTCGATATTTTCTTTGCTTTCAGTAAATGGTGTATTAACCACATTCAAGCTGTCGCCACGCTCTTTAGAAAAGCCCATCGCTTCTCTGGTCAGCGCTTCTATTTTTGTCAATTGCTCAGGGGTTAGGGCCTGAGTTTCCGGGCCATTTTTGCCTTCTACCGTGACATAATTGACGACAACGGCGACGGATAAGCGTTCAACACCACCGGCTTGTTGTTGCACATGGCGAATAGTCCGGTCCACTTCATAGTTTGTGGTTTCATCACGGCGGTTATTGCGATTACTGTTAACCGTGCGCTCATTACTGTTACCGGCGGATGATGCTTTCTTATCGCTCTTGTCGTTTTTATTGTTCTCTTTGGTGTTTGGTTTATCAATCGGCGCACTCGGTGGTGAGCTCGGTTGATTGGAAAGCGCACCGGGAATACCGCCAACCTGAGGGCCGCCACTCTGCTCACTTTCACTCAACTGTTTTGAGCGAACCGCAGCCTGATTCGGGGGTTGGTTAGGTTTATATTCTTCTGCCGTCTCTTCACGGCGTGAAAAATCCACCTGCGCTGTCACCTGTGCGTGAACGTTACCACGACCGACAACCGGGGTTAGAATCGTTTCGATACGATGCTGGAAGCGATTTTCCACTTCCTGAATGTATTTCAGTTGACTGGTATTGAGATCGCGTCCGGTCGCATCGGCTTGTGTCAATAGACGTCCGGTCTGATCAACGATGGTGACATTGCCCGGTGGTAAGCCAGCGACACTGCTGGAAACCATATGGACGATGGCGTTTATCTGGCCTTCATCCAAGGTACGACCTTGCAGTAATCCAACCGTAACGGAAGCTGAGGGCGATTTCTGTTCACGGACAAACAGCGAGGGTTTGGGAAGTGCCAGATGAACACGAGCATTTTGCACTGGCCCTAAAGATTCAATGGTGCGTGACAGTTCACCTTCCAATGCTCTTTGGTAGTTAACCTGCTCACTAAATTGGCTGATGCCAAACTTTTCTTTATCGAGTAGTTCGAATCCCGCAGCCCCACCTTTGGGCAACCCTTGTTGTGCCAATCTTAGCCGTGTCTCATGCACCTGCTCGGCAGGGATCATGATCGCAGCGCCATTTTCGGCAAAACGGTAAGGGATATTTAATTGGGTTAATTGGGTGACAATATCGCCACCATCTTTATCGCTCAGATTACTGTAAAGCACCCGATAATCGGGGCTGCGTAACCACAGGAAAAGGGCAATGACAATCGCAACGGCTGCGCTGCCGGCAACTAATAATGGCACTTTAGGATCAGCTTTTATCTGGTTAATGATAGCACTGAAACCTTTAGTTTGATTTTCAACGTCGGTTGTTGCGGCACTCATAGACGATCCTTGCCTTGCTGTTCAACATGAATACTAAAAGCGTGGCGTAACAAAACAGACTCCCCATACGCAAGCGAAAAAATTCTTCCTATTTTCAGTTTTGTCATTATTCGCTGTTCACTCATCTTTTAATGGCACAATAAGCCCTGACTTTTTACTTTAATTACCCGCTTTAGATCGAGAGGGCTATGTTAGGGTGGCAGTCTAAAAATATGCCGTATATTACTTTGGGTTAATATGGCATTGAATGGCGTAGGTTATAGGGTGGTTTAACACGAGGTTTTTATGTCAATTCAGGCAATTGAAAGCGTGCTGCAACTGATGCAAGCTCAGGCATTACAGGCAGCCAGTATCGCAAAACCACTACCGTTGCAGAGTGGATTTGCCAGTCAACTGATGGCGGCTGTGGGTAAAATTAATCAAACACGTTTGAATGCCACAAAACGAGCTCAGGATTTTACACTGGGTGTACCCGGTGTTGAATTGAATGATGTAATGGTGGAGATGCAGAAATCCAGTATTGCTTTGCAAATAGGCGTTCAGGCAAAAAATAAGCTAACGGCTTCTTATCAGGAGATTATGAATATGCAGGTGTAGGTATGTTAATTTATTGATGTCTATCGTTAATAAGAGAGATCGCGAGTGTCGTGGATAAATTCCGCGGCGCTGCAAACAGGATATTCCATCGGTTTTATTTCTGGTCTTTTGTGTTGAGAGGCAATCCATAGCTTCATACTGAGATTGCATTTCTGTCCACATTTCAGTACTGCCCATTTTGTTACAATCAGCCCCTTTTAGCGGATGAAGTTTTCAACTCGGAGCGTTCATATCATCTGGTTTTTTAGCCGTGTTTATTGTGGTTAACTGAATTTACAACTTTACCGTATGTTTTGGTTGAATGTTTGTTGTAGTTAGCGATTTAATTAAATATTGTAAAACTCATAGTCAATAAAATATTTAAGGTGTCACGGTTTCGAATAATAATTTTCAACTCTAATTTCTGAGGTTAATGCTAATTTATTGATAAGTATCAAAAAACGATAAGGAGAATGAGCGGTATATCCTGTTATAATTGAATCTTAAGTTTTATGCCGGTTGCATTAATTCATAAAAATTTACTGAATGTTTAATAATAAATTGAAAGTTAAATCATGTGGTTTAATTTTTAATTATTTATAGATATAAGGAAATAATATGTCTGAGGTTATTAAGCTTGAAAATGAATGCCAGTTTGATCCTAAGCAATATGAATGTCATAGTGTTGTCGCTCCGGTTGGTTCTTTTTCTTGGGCCCTGATTCAATTAAAGCTACGTAAGCTTGTCGCTCGTTCTGTTTGGCGCGATAAAAAGATGTATTTGGCTATTACCCCTCGTGTGAATGATTTAACAGTGGAAGAAGGCAGTGCTTACGTTGTTGATGGTGTCGCCGTTGGCACTAAATATGATTATTTGACGCATATTGATCTGCGTAATGAGCATGGCAATTTTGTACCGTGGCAGCCAACGCAAGAAGATATGATGGCTTGTGATTGGGAATTTGTGGGAGAAAAACCAGTTAAACCTAAGCCGCATATTGAACCTGCGTATCAACTGAAAGCAAGGTTAACTGTTGGTAAAGCCTCTAGTATGAAAACCGAATATTTTGGTTACGCTAATAAACTTAATTATTCACTTGGATATAGCATGGGAAAATGGGAAGAAATCAGTAATAATACATTGCTCCTAAAAAATATTATAGAATTCGATGTAGCTCATACAGCTAGCACTCCTCCAAATTGTTTTGTTATTCATGTAGAAGATAATTCCAGTAAAATCAAGGAACAATTTGGTTCAAAAAGATTAATTGTAAAATGCTTAGGTAAAGAATATGATTTAGGGGTAGCTGAAACAAAATATTTATTGACTCTTTTGTATACTAAAACTGATGACTCATCAGAATTAGAAGCGTTATTTGTTGAATCAGTCGGTAAGACACTAGAAATTGAATTGAATTTCTTTGATGAATAATTGAAATTGGTAGATTAACATATCCTTCAATTATCATATTATATTAAAACATCAAGGTTGCGCTCCGGCGTGGCCTTTTTGTTTTTCACAATCAACTGAAATCACAGGGCTGCATATAAAAGCTTATTAATACCCGTTGATCAATGATGGGAGTGGAATATGAAAATGAAGGGCAAGCTTGAGTAGAGCGGGATATTACAAGGTTTTAAAGATGCTTAGTATCATTTTAGTCAGAAATGTAAAATACTTTTCATTGGTGTATGAAATATTGAGAATGAAAAGCCGAACACTATTTAATTGCCAAGACTCCTTATAATCTGAATTGAAATCAATACATCCTAAACCAAGCTCACAAAACGGGTAAATAATGGTGATGAGAGTACATCACCTTTATTTCTCAATTACTTTTGCTCCGTAGAGTTCATAAGGGTATTATGATAGGGTTCAACAGGGAATTGGCCGTAGCTATCATTTAATAATTGCTGTTGGCTTGCTTGTTTGATGAGTTTACTTAATTCATCAAGTCTTTTCTGTAGTAGTTTTTTAATCTCATTTTCATTATCTAAAATTATTTGCAAAATGTTGGTCATTTTTTGCTGTAACGAAAGAGAAGTCGTCGATGATATTGAAGAATGGCTGATCACTTCTACTGCTTTGAGGTAGGTGATTTCCATATCAACAAGTTCATCCCATTTTTCATTTTTAGCTAAATTAAGCATTTGCTCACTTAAACTTAGGATCCGTTGGTAAGCTGACAAAAGATCCATTTTATTATCCATTAAACAATATCCTGACTGGCGTTGTAATGAGGGCCAATTTGCCGCCAAGCATCTGAAATCTCGGTGAGTAACTTTATTACTTCGGTAATGGCTGGCTCATCATTGCGTAAATTAGCGTAGAGTAAACGTTGGGTCATATAGTCGTAAAGGGAAGCGAGATTGTGTGCCAGCTCTCCACCTTTTTCATTATCTAACCCTTGTTTGAGGCCATTATCGATGATATTGATCGCTTTGGAAATAGCTGCGCCTTTTTCCGCGATATTACCTTGTTCCATCAGAATAATTGCTCGACGTAGGGCGCTAAGCGCCCCGTTGAACAAAATCTGAATCAACTGATAGGGGGAGGCGTTCATAATTTCGCTCTCCACATCTATCTGGGCATATAATTGACTTGCCGAACGTTGATACATAATTTCCTTTAATTATCTTATTTTCTGTAATTGTGATAGGAAGTTACCGGTGTTTCCCAAGGAAGAGACCATTTTATCCAGTTGTGAAAATTGGCGTTTATAACGTTCAATTGTTTCGTTAATATTCTGTTTAGTCCTGTCTACTTGTTGATCAAGGGTTTTTAGACGCTTGTTAATACCATCAGTAGCGGTAGCTAAGGTACCTTCATGGCTATCCAGAGCATCTTTTAATAGCTTATGTGTCTGAGTGGCAAAACCCGTTTTTTTACCGTCACCCATAAAGAACGCTTTCACATTAGTCGGCTTTTCTTTTAGATTTTTTTCCAGTTTTTCGTTATCAATTTCCAGCTTACCGTCAGGCTTTTGTTTAATGCCCAGCTTATTCAGGGTTGGAATATCATTAGCCGCCTGAGAGCTGAAAATCTGGCTTCTTAGCTGGTTCTGTATTCCGCGTAATGTGCTGTCACCTAATAAAGCACCATTATCTTTCGACGGTTCTTCACCCTGTTTTACTGGCTTAAATTTGGTCAGTGAATCAAATGTCGTTTGTAATTCATTATAAGCATCAACCCAATTTTTAATCGCCTCTTTCATCGGCTCAATATCACGGGATATAACCAGTATTTCTGGCTTATGTTCCCCTGGTTTATCTTTATCCTCGGTCGTTTTTTTCAGATCCAGTTTAACGCCTTCGGGTGCATCGGTAATATGGTTTGTCTGACGCTCAATTGGGATTTTGTTGACGGTCAATTTCGCATTTTTCGCTTCAACCGTTTGAGTGAGTTTACTCGTTGTACCTGGATAGTTTAGCAACTCGCTAAGTTTGTTATCACCTTCAACCTTGATGGTCATCACCGATTCAGTGCCCGCTTTTTTAGCCGTCAGCACTAAATAGTTTTCGCCATCTTTGGCTTTAATAATACTGGCGTTGACATTACCTTCCTGTTTATTAATCGCATCACGGATCTCAATAATCGATGTTTGTCCGTCTGTCAGCTCGATTTTCATCGGCTTTTTTTCGCCAGGCTGAGTAATGGTAATTGTCCGGGTTTTACCTTCACCCAAAGATTCACCCAGATACTCTTTGATATTACTGACTTTTTCTGTCTGTAATGATTGTGCCTGTGCCAATTGTTTAACTTCAATACTGTAGTTACCTGGGCTGGCTTTAGAATCAGTACTGGCAACGAATGCATCATGTTTTTCGCTGGCAGTGGTTGTGTTAAGTTTATCGAACTTTTTCAGTGATTCAGATGCGGTTTCCAGTTTTTCTAAACTGCCTTTTAATGTACCAAAAGCGGTTAGCTTACCTTTATAACTGGTTTGTTGCTGTGCCAGCGGTACTAAACGTTTTTGTTCTGCTGCCTGAAGTTTATCCAATATAGAGCCCAGATCCATCCCCGACCCGGCGCCTAATGAAGAAATGCTAGCCATTTATTGACTCCTTTATTAGTAAAGCTTTATTGAACCGGTTATCGGTAAGTTTTTGGAAAAGTTTACTAATAAAAATAATTTTTCTATGGTAGGAATAGTCGTGAAGAACCGACGCTGTTTGGCTTATCAGTGCAGCGTGATAAAAAAGAAAAAGTTTTTTCAAGAAAAATTAAAGGTTCTTTGAGGAGCGCCGATAAAACTGTTGGCGGTGATGAACACCGTGGGTAAAACCCAAACTTATATATCGACTTGATTTTAAAAAGGAACTCTAACTATGGCACAAGTCATCAACACCAACAGCCTGTCCCTGCTGACTCAGAATAACTTGAATAGATCCCAGGGTACTTTGGGTAGCGCTATTGAGCGTCTATCTTCTGGTCTGCGTATCAACAGCGCGAAGGATGACGCGGCTGGTCAAGCGATCGCTAACCGTTTCACTGCAAATGTTAGAGGTTTGACTCAGGCAGCACGTAACGCTAATGACGGTATCTCTATTGCACAGACTACCGAAGGTGCACTGAACGAAATTAACACCAACTTACAACGTATTCGTGAACTGACTGTTCAGTCACAAAACGGCAGCAACTCTGAAAGTGATATCAAATCTATCCAGGAAGAAGTGACTCAGCGTTTAAAGGAAATTGATCGTATTTCTGAACAGACTCAGTTCAACGGTGTTCGTGTTTTGCGTGAAGATAGCAAAATGACCATTCAAGTTGGTGCTAATGATAACGAAGTTATCGACATCGATCTGAAAAAAATCGACAAAGAAGCTCTGAATCTGGGTAAATTTACTATTTCTGCGGAAGTTCCACACGGAGAAGTAGTTAAACAGGTTGACGATGGTGCAGGTGGGAAGAAAAATATCGATCACACTGCCGACGCTAAAGTTAAGGGCCTGAAAAGTGTAGAAGTCTATGAAGCTCTTAAGGATGATGGTTCAGTTAATCCTGGTAAATATGTTGTCAAAGGTACTGACGATACAGATGGCAAAGTAAAATATTTCGAAGCCACTATTACTAAAGAGGGTAAATTAACAGCAGATGCAGACATCACTGCTAAAGCATCAGAAAAGCCTCTAGAAACTTTGGACAGCGCTCTGGCACAAGTTGACAGCCTGCGCAGTTCTTTGGGTGCTATCCAAAACCGTCTGGAATCTACCGTTAACAACCTGAACAACACCGTTAACAACTTGAGCGCTGCTCGTAGCCGTATCGAAGATGCTGACTACGCGACCGAAGTGTCTAACATGAGCCGTGGTCAAATTCTGCAACAAGCGGGTACTGCGGTTCTGGCTCAGGCTAACCAAGTGCCTCAGAATGTAATGTCTCTGCTGCGTTAATCGCTCAGCTAGGGCAATATGTGAACCTGATTCACATAAAAATCCAAACAAATCAAGGATCGGCTCGCCGGTCCTTCTTTTTTAGGAGTTTATCAGGAACAGCCTAAAATTTGTGATACTATTAGGCAGACAATAAATTTCGCATAGGTGAAAAAGAAGTGTTTTTACTACATTGTTCAAACGATTGCCCTTGTTAGGGGATTGGATAATGATGGTTAGTCTCTTTTTCCAAAGGTGTCTGTTGTTGTGAGCGATTTGTATACCGCCGAAGGCGTGATGGACAAAAACAGCCTCTGGAAGCGCTACGTACCATTAGTTCGCCATGAAGCGTTAAGGCTACAAGTTAGGTTACCCGCGTGTGTGGAGCTGGATGATCTACTTCAGGCCGGGGGAATCGGCTTACTAAATGCGGTGGAACGTTTTGATTCCTTACAAGGAACCGCGTTTACCACTTATGCGGTACAACGCATCAGGGGTGCAATGTTGGATGAGTTAAGGAGCCGTGATTGGGCTCCGCGTAGCGTGCGCCGTAATGCGCGCGAAGTGACGCACATCATCCGTAAACTTGAGCAAGACTTAGGCCGTCCAGCCAGTGAGCAGGAAGTTGCTAAAGAATTAAAGATTGATCTGGTAGAATATCGGCAGATACTGTTAGATACGAATAACAGTCAGTTGTTTTCGTATGATGAATGGCATGAAATGCATGGTGAAAGCTGTGAACCTGTCATTGAAGAGGGGCATGAAACTAATCCCTTACAACAATTGCTGGAAAGTGACGTTCGTCAACGGGTAATTGAAGCTATCGATTCGTTACCTGAACGAGAAAAAATGGTTCTGACGCTGTATTATCAGGAAGAACTTAATCTGAAAGAGATTGGCGCAGTACTTGAAGTCGGGGAGTCCCGTATAAGTCAGCTACACAGCCAGGCGATTAAACGCTTGCGGGCACGCTTAAATCCGGAAAAGTAACTTTTTTGCTTATTTGTTTTTTGTTTAAGACTACACACAGGGCTTATCTCTTATGTCTGTTACAACACAAAAGAAACGGCCGCTCAGCCGTTACATTAAAGACTACAAACATAGTCAAACTCATTGCTTGCATTGTCACAAAGCTCTTGACCGTATCTCTTTGGTTTTTAATGGCCAAGTGATCAACAAAGAGTCCATCTCCGAGATGACGGAGTTGATTGATGACAAGACTTGGGATGAGCTGCAAGATAAATTTGTCGCGTTATGTCGTTTTTGCAGTGAGATTTATTGCAATAGCGAGACAGATTATTTTGACATCATGTCTTTCAAACAGTACCTGTTTGAACAGACTGAAATGAGTCATAGTACTGTTCGTGAGTATGTGGTTCGTTTACGACGTTTGGATGAATTGCTCACTTCAAGCAATTACCCTGTAAAAGAGTTCACAACAGAGAAAATTCAGGAAAAACTGAGTGAAAAGCTGTCACAGTCAGCATTCAGTAACTACAACATTGCTTTGCGCAAGTATGAACAGTATTTGAGCTGGCAACAGGGCGGTCACTAAGCTGGAAATATAAACAGCAAAGAGATGTTAATTTTGGGGAACACATTTGATGTGTTCCCCTTAGCTACAGCCGAAATTAACCGATAGTCATCAGGCTGGCATTACCCCCCGCTGCCGCGGTGTTAATGCTCAGTGAACGTTCATGTAGCAGACGTTCTAACAGCAGATTAGTTTCTCCACGGGCAAAACCTTGTACGGAAATGATAATGCCTTTACGTTGAGCGACTTGTCCGCAAACTTGACGCAGTTGATCAGAGTCGCCGTGGTAAATAACCGCTTCGAATGCCGTATCTTCACTCTGCCAGTCCTGAACCAAATGGATTGATTTACGGACGCTATCTGGCAATTGACGAAACAGTTGCTGATGTAATTCATCATTTTGCCATAGCAACTGACAGCCTACAGACAGTGTTGCTGCCAGTTGGATCAATGTATCTTGTTGATTATCCGCCAGACACAGCACCTGACCACGAGGTAATAGGGTGTAAGTATTACGTTCGCCGGTCGGCCCCGGCAACAGACGGGTGGTACCACCTTGTGCCAGCAATTTATATTGTTGAACTAACTGATTTAGCTCTTCGTTGTGCTGATTGGCTGCCCATTCTGTCAGCGCATCAAAGGGAGCCATTAGCGCTGAACGAACATTAGCATCCAGTGGATATTCCGCATCCTGACGTTCCAACGTTTGGTTGATCGCATTTTGAGGACGGCAAGAGAGCAGACGATACAGATAGAGTGGGCCGCCGGCTTTTGGTCCGGTACCGGACAAGCCTTCACCACCGAATGGTTGCACGCCAACAACAGCGCCTACCATGTTGCGGTTAACATACAGATTGCCGACTTTCGCTTTAGCGGTAACTTGTGCAATTGTTTCATCAATACGGGTATGGACACCAAGGGTCAAACCATAGTTAGAGTTATTAATCTGATCCAGTAATTTATCCAGTTCATGACGTTTAAAACGGACAACATGCAGAACCGGGCCGAAAATCTCCTGTTTCAATTCATCAAAGCTTTCCAGTTCAATCAGTGTCGGTTTAACGAAAGTGCCTTGATCCCACTCTTGATTGTCGACCACATTATCTTGTGCTGCCTGATAAATCGTGCGCCCTTTGGTACGCATTGCTTGAATATGGCGATCAATGCCGGCTTTGGCTTCCGCATCAATGACCGGGCCGATATCGGTAGACAGGCGTTCAGGATTACCCATCCGGCATTCAGACATGGCACCTTTCAACATAGTCATGGTGCGTTCTGCCACATCATCTTGAATGCAAAGGATACGCAAGGCAGAACAACGTTGACCTGCACTGTCAAAAGCAGAAGCGACCACATCCATAACAACTTGTTCTGTCAGCGCGGAAGAGTCGACAATCATGGCATTTAGGCCACCGGTTTCGGCAACCAGAGGGGTTGGTCGCCCTTGTGCATCAAGTCGTCCGGCAATGTTACGTTGTAATAGACTCGCCACTTGAGTGGAGCCAGTAAACATCACACCTCGCACTCTCTCATCACCCACCAGAAGAGCACCGATGGTTTCACCTTGGCCGGGTAATAATTGCAATGCATCAAGGGGAATACCTGCTTGATGCAGTATTTTGACCGCTGTTGCCGCAATTAATGGGGTCTGTTCCGCAGGTTTTGCTAATACGCTGTTACCGGCAGCCAATGCAGCCGCTATCTGCCCGGTAAAAATGGCTAATGGGAAATTCCACGGGCTGATACAGACAACCGGCCCCAGTGGGCGATGAGTATCGTTAGCGAAATCATGGCGAATCTGTCCCGCGTAATAATGGAGGAAATCGACCGCTTCACGTACTTCAGCAATCGCATTATTAAAGGTTTTGCCGGCTTCCCGAACCAAAATGCCTAATAACGGCTGCATCTGGTTTTCCATCAATTCCGCCGCACGAACCAGAATGGCAGCCCGTTCTGATGGTGGTGTTGCAAACCAGATTGCGCCAGCTTCTGTTGCGACATCCAACGCATGACTGACTTCCTGTTCAGTTGCTTCACGAACATAGCCGACAATATCCGAAGGGGTTGCCGGGTTAATAACTGGTTTGGCGGCCGGTAACTCACCTTGATGGTGATAATTGCCGCCCAGTCGCGGCTCGCTATACTGCTCTTCGGTAGCAGAACTTAATAGTGCACTGGAAAGAGAAGCCAGGCGATGTTCGTTGGCAAGATCCAAACCGGCTGAGTTTGCGCGATCTTTGCCATACAAATTGTGAGGCAGAGGGATTTTAGGATGTGGAAGACCGATTTGGCCGTCGGTTTCGGCCAGCTTCTTGACCTTTGTCACTGGATCGGCAACCAGTTCATCCAGTGGTAATGTGGTATCGGCGATACGGTTGACAAAAGAGGTGTTAGCGCCGTTCTCCAACAGACGACGGACCAGATAAGCCAACAGTGTTTCGTGAGTGCCTACTGGTGCATAAATACGGCATGGGCGGTTTAATTTACCATCAGCGATTTTCCCGACCACTTGTTCATACAATGGTTCTCCCATGCCATGCAAACACTGAAATTCATATTGGCCAGGATAATAGTTTTGGCCCGCCATATGATAAACAGCAGCTAAAGTATGGGCGTTATGGGTAGCAAACTGAGGATAAATCAGATTAGGTACTGACAATAGTTTGCGGGCACAAGCCAGATAAGAAACGTCAGTATAAACTTTGCGGGTGTAAACGGGATAACCTTCCAGCCCGTCGATTTGAGCACGTTTAATTTCGCTATCCCAGTAAGCGCCTTTTACCAGTCGCACCATCAGTCGGCGGCGGCTGCGCTGTGCTAAGTCAATAACTGTATCGATAACAAAGGGGCAGCGCTTCTGATAAGCTTGAATAACGAAACCAATGCCATTCCAGCCAGCCAGTTGCGGTTCAAAACAGAGCTTTTCCAACAGATCGAGAGAAATTTCCAGACGATCTGCTTCTTCGGCATCAATATTGATACCAACATCATATTGGCGTGCTTGTAATGTCAGGGAAAGCAGGCGTGGATATAGCTCATTCATGACGCGTTCATATTGAGCACGGCTATAACGCGGGTGCAGGGCAGAAAGCTTAATGGAAATTCCGGGCCCTTCATAAATGCCGCGGCCGTTGGATGCTTTCCCGATAGCATGAATTGCTTGTTGGTAGGAAACCATATAATTCTGAGCATCTTCCTCAGTTAAAGCGGCTTCACCTAGCATGTCGTAGGAGTAACGGAACCCTTTTTCTTCCAGCTTACGTGCACTTGCCAGCGCTTGAGCGATGGTTTCTCCGGTCACAAACTGTTCACCCATCAGGCGCATTGCCATATCTACGCCTTTACGCACTAATGGTTCGCCACTCTTACTGATAATGCGATTCAGTGAATTGGAAAGTTTAGCTTCGTTATGGGTAGAAACCAGTTTGCCGGTAAACAGCAGCCCCCAGGTTGCTGCATTGACAAACATGGATGAACTTTGGCCCAGATGGGAATGCCAATTGCCGTTACTGATTTTGTCGCGGATCAGCGCGTCGCGAGTGGCTTTATCAGGGATACGGAGTAAAGCTTCCGCAAGACACATTAGTGCAACGCCTTCCTGAGATGAAAGCGAGAATTCTTGCAATAACCCTTGAACCAGACCTGAACGACCCATGCTGTTTTTCTGGTTACGTAATTTTTCTGCAATGCTGTAAGCCAGCTTATGAGTTGCTTGTGCCTGATCTTCCGGCAATTGTGCCTGTTGTAACAGCATGGGAATGGCTTGTGTTTCTGGCAGGCGATAGGCCGCAGTAATTGCGGAACGTTTTACTGATTGAGGCAGGATATGCTCAGCGAAGTCGAGGAAAGGTTGATGAGCAGAATCTGTTACCGTTTCTTCTGCGATTATCTTCTCCTCTTTAACATCTTGATTGGACGAGAGTTCAGCGATCTGTTCATCATTTTCAAGACGTTCAAGATAATTAAAAATAGCTTGTTTAATTAGCCAATGTGGAGTGCGGTCAATCCGTTGTGCCGCAGCTTTAATGCGATCACGCGTTGCTTCATCAAGCTTCACGCCCATTGTTGTACTACCCATCTTTGCTCCTTAATAGGTAAGGTTTATCTAAAATTGCATGATAATATCTGACATGTTGCAACTTTGTGCAACCTTATGAGAATCGCTTGTTTTATTTTTGTGAAATTAATCTAGTTATTATAATTAGGTGGATATATTTATTCTTGTGACTTTATTTGATTGAGACACATTGGTTTAACATTTTGTGGCTAACATAAGGGTATAACCCTGAAATGGTTAAAAAGTATAATTTTTAAAGCAAATAAATGTGATTCAGTAAACGTTTTTTGTAAAAAATGGCGTTAATTAGTTGTTAAATTACCTGATGCTAATCTAGGATTCACTGTAACTTTCTAATTGGTTACAAAAATAATTATTTCAATTTAGAATTATGGACCATTTTTAGGTGCAATCAGGTGCAACGTTCCTGAACCTGACAGGGAAAACTCTGTGTACCCGGGAGAACTGCGGATTTGCAAAACACAGATAACACTATGGAGAACTTGCATGACAGTAAATACACCAATGCTAATCACCTTTATTGTCTACATTACTGGAATGTTGTTGATAGGTTTTTTGGCTTATCGTTCAACTAAAAATTTTGATGACTATATCTTGGGAGGAAGGCGATTAGGTAGCGTGGTAACGGCTTTGTCTGCCGGTGCTTCGGATATGAGTGGCTGGTTATTAATGGGCTTACCTGGGGTAGTCTATTTTGCGGGGATTTCAGAAAGCTGGATAGCCATTGGTCTTGCTTTAGGTGCTTACCTGAACTGGAAATTGGTCGCAGGCAGGCTACGTATCCAGACCGAAATCAATAATAATGCGTTAACATTGCCGGATTATTTCACCAGTCGTTTTGACGATAGTAGCAAGATCCTACGTATTATTTCTGCGTTGGTTATTTTGATCTTCTTTACTATCTATTGTGCTTCTGGCGTGGTTGCCGGAGGATTGTTATTTGAAAGTACGTTTGGTATCAGTTATCAGAAAGCTATGTGGCTCGGTGCCGCAGCGACGATTGCTTATACTTTCCTTGGCGGCTTCTTGGCGGTCAGTTGGACTGATACGGTTCAGGCTTCATTAATGATCTTTGCACTTATCTTGACCCCAGTTATCGTTATTTTCTCTGTGGGTGGCATTGATACCTCTCTGGCGCTGATAGCAGCAAAAAGCCCGGCTTATATGGATATGTTTAAAGAGTTGAACTTTATTGCCATTATCTCGTTGTTAGGTTGGGGATTAGGTTATTTTGGTCAGCCACATATTCTGGCGCGTTTTATGGCGGCCGATTCCCATTACACTATCCGCAAGGCTCGTCGTATCAGTATGACCTGGATGGTGTTATGTTTGGCAGGCACTATTGCTGTCGGTTTCTTCGGTATTGCTTATTTTGAAATGCATCCTGAACTGTCTGGCCCAGTCATAGCCAACCGTGAGCGTATCTTTATGGAATTGGCGGTTATTCTGTTTAATCCGTGGATAGCGGGCATTTTACTCTCTGCTATTCTGGCCGCGGTGATGAGTACCTTAAGCTGTCAGTTGCTGGTGTGTGCAAGTGCTTTGACGGAAGATCTTTATAAACCCTTTATCCGTAAATCTGCCAGCCAGAAAGAATTGGTATGGGTGGGGCGTTTCATGGTGCTGCTGGTGGCGGTCATCGCGATGGTGATAGCAACCAATCCCGACAATAAAGTACTGGCTCTGGTAAGTAATGCATGGGCTGGATTTGGTGCTGCATTCGGCCCGGTTGTACTGATTTCTGTTATCTGGAAACGTATGACACGTAATGGCGCATTAGTGGGGATGTTGGTAGGGGCCGTCACGGTATTGGTGTGGATGAAATACCAGTGGTTTGCGTTGTATGAAATTATTCCTGGCTTTATCTTGGCTTCGATTGCGATCGTGATTGTGAGTCTGTTGGGCAAAGCGCCGAGCAGCGCAGCGCAACAGCGTTTTGTTGATGCTGAGGCGCAATACAAGACTAAATAAGGTAAATTGGAATAAAGGTAACCAACAAACCTCGTTTAAAATAGCGAGGTTTGTTTTTTCATCATGAAAAATATGTCGTCATATTTTCACCTCTGGATATTCAGTAGTCAGCAGAGATAAATAATCTTGATAAAACACATCATATAATGCGGCCGTTTCGGGAGTTGGAATGGTGCGGGTCTCTTCATCAAGATGAACAAAATGTTGGCAAAAGTGGGCGAGCTGCATTTGTTTATCTTTCTCTTCTGTCAAGGAATCACACCACATAGCTTGAATAGCCGCACCTAATGCGGCAGCTTCTTGGTTAGTGACACAAATAACAGGCGTATTCATGACATCAGCCACAATTTGCCGCCATTTTTTGCTGCGAGCGCCGCCACCAGTCAAACGGATCTCATTAATTTCAATCCCTTGCTTGCGAAATAATTCAATGCCAAAACGTAGTCCGTACGTGGCACTTTCAACCGCAGCCAAAATGAAATTTTGTTGATTCATATTGCTAGTATTCAGGTTATGGAGACTCGCTTTGGCATGGGGGAGTGGTGGAACACGTTCACCATTAAAAAACGGTAGCATCATCAAACCATTAGCACCGGGTTTGCTCTGGTTCAATGTGTCATTAAAAGTCTGAATATCCATATTAAACAGCTTTTGAATGGTGGTTGTCGCTGAAGTCACATTCATCGTGCAAATCAATGGTAGCCATCCATTATTAGAGGAACAGAAACCCGCGATCATTTCAGAATCAGCGACAATCGGTTTGTCAGAGTAAGTGAAGAGAGTACCGGAGGTGCCTAAACTCATGGTCGTGATGCCCGGAATGATATTACCCGTTCCAATTGCAGCCATCATATTATCGCCCCCACCAGATGCAACTTTGGTTGTCGGTGAAAGCCCTAATCTTCTTGCTATTTCAGGTCTTACTGTGCCAATACAGGTCTCAGCAGAAACCAGTTCAGGCAGTGCATTCCAAAGACGACCATCTGGATCAATAAATTGGGCAATTTGGTTATCCCATTCGCGTTTACGAATATTCAGTAATCCGGTTCCTGAAGCATCACCATATTCGGCAACTAACCTGCCTGTTAGCCAATAATTGAGATAATCATGAGGTAATAAAACAGCGTTCAGTTTTTCCCATAACTCGGGGCGGTATTTTTTGAACCAAAGAATTTTAGATGCGGTATAACCTGTCTGCGGCATTAATCCGAGTTGTGCTAAAGTGGCTTGGGTACCACCAAGTGCATCAATAATTTCCTGATTTTCGGCCGCAGTTTCAGTGTCACACCAGAGTTTTACCGGTGCTAAAACATGACCTTCTGCATCCAGAGGAACAAAACCGTGCTGTTGACCTGATACGGCAAGAGCGGCAATTTCTGTACCAGAAATTCCTGCTTGCTCAATCGCTTGAGAAAAGGCACTTTCCAATGCCTCTGTCCACCAGTGAACCTGTTGTTCACGACGGCCGTTTGAATCGCTAATTATTGGGTGAGGCGAGCTGCCTTCACCCAAAATAGGCGTTTTTTGGCTATCGACAATAATGACTTTAGTACTTTGTGTACCGCAATCGATACCAGCATAGAGCGCCATGTGTTACTCCATTTCCAACATAATTTTGATATCTGTCGGGCGACCCTCCGCGGCTCGTTCATACGCCTGAACGCTGTCTTTAAATTTATAGGTTGCGGATAATAGAGGGGTTACTTTGAGCTTACCTGAGCTAAGTAAACGAATAGTACGAGGGTACATATTTGCGTAGCGGAAAATAGTTTTGAATGTGATCTCTTTAGCTTGAGCAGAGACAACATCAAATGGTGCCGGATCGATAGGCATACCGACTAGAACAGCTATTCCTCCCGGTGCAATGTGCTCTGAAATAGTGGCAATGACCGGTTTTGCGCCACTACATTCAAAGAGAATATTGACGCCATTACCCTCGGTTAATGCATTCACTTTCTCAGTAAGTACTTTGCTATTAACCGGGTGAAGACCTGGATACTGTTTTGCAATTTCTAGCTTTTCATCGAACACATCGCAAATAATGACATCAGAACAACCACCGGCTAATGCGGCAAGTGCGGTAACAATTCCGATCGTGCCAGCACCAATAACTAATGCGATATCTCCTGGTTTAATTTCTGCTTTTGTGGCGGCTTGCATACCGATAGCTAATGGTTCAACCATTGCACCTTCGGCAAAACTGACATTATCCGGTAATTTGAACGTAAATGCTGCCGGATGAATAACTCTTTCACGTAAGCAACCATCAATAGGGGGCGTCGCCCAGAAACGCACTTCTGGATCTAAGTTATAAATACCTGCCCGTGATTGTGGTGATTGCAGATTAGGAATGCCAGGTTCCATACAGACACGATCGCCGATTTTTAAGTGAGTCACATTTTTACCTACTGCGGTGATGACACCTGATGCTTCGTGCCCGAGGATCATCGGCTTTTCGACAATAAATGGCCCAATACGCCCGTATTGATAATAATGCACATCGCTGCCACAAATCCCCACCGAGTGAATTTTTATTTCAACATCATTTTCACCCAATATTTCGGGGGTTTCCCAGTCTTGAATTGAAATCTGACCTGCTTTTTCTAATACTAATGCTTTCATGATCTGCCCTCTTATTTGGATATTATCGATATCATTTATTTGGAGGGATATTAGATCGAAAATTATTATATTTATGTGATTTAAGTTAAGGTCTTATTAAATGGTGATGTTTTTGCGTTAATATTAAAAAGTGAATTGTTAAAAAGCAAATTGTTTACTTGGTTACTCTTTTAATATGTATATTGACAATGTAATGATATCAATTTCAATAATAAGAATATAAGCATGAATAAACAACTTTATATTGAAAAAATAATAGTTTTTTTCGAAAGGCATATTCAATTCAAGAGTAAAGTGTTTGGATATTTGAATTCGATAAAGATCGTGATATGTCGTTTTTGCGTGACTGAATGGGTTTAAGTGATTAGCATTTAATTGAAAATGGATTACTCAAATGTCATCGCGAAGCTTCCCTTTCTCTCAATGAAATCATGATGTTCCTCATTTTATTTCATAAAAATATTTCTTAGATGAGCATTCAAGGCACCGTAGTCAGCTCGGTTTTTTATTGGAAGTCGCTGCAGGCCTAATCGCTTATACATTCCAACCTAAAAAACCGAGCTTGAATTTACGGGATTCTGATATCGCTATTCTTAAACGAAGTTGACGTTACCAATATATTTATTTCTATTTCAACATATTATATTGATATTACCAAATTATCCAAGAAATTTAATTGTCCGTTTATCAGATTGGTTAGATAGTCCTGATTAATATTCTTATCTGATAATTCGTGTAATTGACTGGAGAATAAACGCCATGCTTTTTCTAGTTTACCTACCTCGTTAAGCATAGTGGTGCGTTCTGTATCGATTTGCATCACATCTTTTAAACCGGAAAGCCTCAGCTCTGTTTCCTCTAATGTCGTTTTTAGTGCCTTGGATTCTTGCATGGTATGATCAATTTGTTCAGTGAGCTTCATTCTGGCATTTTCCAAATCGATGTACTTCAATCCTTCAGAAATTTTGCCCAATACTTTTTTTACTATCTCAATACTTTGTTTAATAATTTCTTTTTCAGGTTGAGCGAAATTCAGGCCATCGATGTCATTGGTATTTGGGAGATAATCTTTAAACATATCCGCAATATTTTTTGCGCGAATAACATCCTGACTTTCGATAATTTTATCCCGTTCGGCATCTAACTTTTTTCTTTCTTTGGTTTTCTGTTCAATATCACTCTGCAATTCTGCCTTTTGTTTTTTTGTTTTTGCCAACACATCTTCAAAATGCCCTGCAATCACTATATCGTTAATATCATTAATTTTTCCAGTCAGTTTGTTGATTCTATCATCGAAATTAGCAATCACATTGTCAATATCTTTTGATAATTTCTGAATAAATTGATCGCGTGCTTTTAGTATGTCACTGCGCTTCTCATCACTCAAATCATGGGCTTCCAGGGCTTTATCAATTTTACGGATTGATTGGAAAATATCTCCTGCTAAAAATTGACTTAATATTGGTGGTAATTTTGATAAAGATTCACTTACCAATTCACTGAGTTCACGGCTATAGGAGCTGACTCGCTCGGCTTTCTCTGCAATAGCTGTAATACCAGATGTTTGTTGTTTTGCCAAAAGCCAAATTTTATTTACAGTCTCATCCAAGGATTTGATATTAACTTTTGGATACTGGATTTCTTTTTGTGAGATGATGCTTTCAGACACTTTTTAATATTCCTTTTTTACTTTATAAATTAATTTAAGAAATTATTTAGAACGTTTTTTATATTCCGCCAATGCTTCATCAAAAATTTTAACCAATTTTTCAGCAGAACCTTGAACTTCTTTCCAGGGGCTAATAGCTTGTTTAAATGTTTCCTCAAACATTAAAAGCATCGATGCATTATCAATTTCAGCAAACGACTTTTTGGAGAGATTAATTTGCTCTAGCATTGTACTCCACATGACATCCAAGTGTTTTAGGGCAACTTCTGCATCTTGCATACAGGAACGAATATTAAGGAAGTGTAAGGATAAATTTTGGAGTGCCGTTTGTAATGCGCTTGCACCTTTAATTTGCTCTTGTAACTCTTTGACTTTCTCAATCAATTCATTTTTCTGTTTACGCGCATTTTCTGCTTTAGGACCAAAAATACTACCGGTAATCACCACGCCAATAACACTAATCGCGCCAGACAATGACAATTTAACATATTGATCATAGTCTTTTTGGAGTTGCTCAATATCTCTTTTTTTCTCATTGATCTCATCTTGCAGCTCTTTGACAGTTGTAGAAAGATTATTATCATCCATCAGTTTTTTCTTGGTATCAACCTGTGGCAGTAATCCATCAGCTGTTTTGCCATCTGATAAAGTTCCACCAAACAGTGTGATTTTAAAGTCGGTTATTGCATCTTTAACTTGCTGGCTATTCTCCCTATATCCTTTTACATCTTTCTCCATGCTTTCTAGGATACTTTTCAATCCGACTGCTACTTTTTTATCAACATCGGTATAAGTTATTTTGAATAATTGCTCATTGGTTGGTTTGCGATTATTGTATGTGTTTTTTAATGTTTCTATACTGTCTGTAATCGGCATTTTTTCAATGATTTTGATTATTGACTCTCCCTTTTGGGTAATTTGTTTTCCTGCATTTTCCAGATCGATACTCTGCTGTTGGACTTTATCTTCTACCTTACTCCAGCTAAGCGCATGGTTATGAATTTCTTCAAATAAAGTCTTAATATTTTCAGGTTTCAAACCCTCAATATTAGTATCATTGTAATGAATATATTCCTTTACCGTCGGCAAAGTAAAAGGAAGTTCCAAGCCATTTTTAACATATAATTTGATATTAATGAGGTCTTCTTTAGTAAAGATTCCCGCTGAACGGGCTGCTCCTTGCACTTGGCCGGTTAATATATTTAAAGTGGCAGCGGGAACTTCTGAGTTAGGTAATTTATTTTCTTCTAAAGATTGATTTAATAACATATTGTTATCCATTAGTTATGGTGATTTATTAAATTAAATTTAACTATATATTTAATGTTATGAAAACCTTTTTATTTAATTACAATTAAAATATGTTTGCTTACATGGACTTTAATGACAAAAGTAAATATTTTAATCTAAAAATTTAGTTTAGTTTATTATTTTATTTATTTAAAGAAAATACTTATGAACTGAAATTTGACTTTAATAAAATTAAAATAAAAAAGTTTAATAATATGGTTATGTATTTAAAAGTTAGATTGCCTATCAAATGTAATATTCGTGTTCAATAAAAGTCCCTATGACCTTATCGTGCATTTGGAATGGCTCATCATTTTTCGGTTCAGCCTTTTTACGTGAACACGGTCAGGCTATTGATGTCGAACTGTTACAATGCCTGTCCCCGCTGGGATGGGAGCACATCAATCTGACTGGTGATGACCTCTGGCGCAGTAGCGCCAAAAATGTTTTTGTTATTCATGGTGTTGATAAGAATAGTGCACCAGATTTCTTTAAAGGGATGGAAGAAAAAGACGAAGGTGAGCACAACCGATCCGGAAAGTGGGTTTATGCATCGCATTAGTAAAACTTATCTCCAGCGTCTGGCGCGTTAGCTCAGTCTCTTCGCCTTGGTATCATGTTAATCTTTCAGTTTTTTAGCGATCTTTGCTACATGCTCACCTTGATAACGGGCGATCTTCAATTCATTTTCGTTGGGGATGCGTGAACCATCACCGTCAGCAATAGTACTGGCGCCGTAGGGGGTTCCTCCCTGCATCTGAGAAATATCGCCAATTTCAGGAATACCGTAACCAATTGGTACAATAATAAAGCCGTGGTGAGCGAGCGTTGTCCAGGTTGAAGTAATCGTCATCTCCTGACCACCACCAACGCCTGTGGAAGTGAAGACGCTAGCGACTTTGCCGTACAGTTTACCTTCGGCCCACAGGCCACCGGTCTGATCTAGAAAGTTTCTCATTTGGCCGGCCATATTACCAAAGCGGGTTGGGGTGCCGATAATTATGGCATCATAATCAACCAGCTCTTGTACGGATGCAACCGGAGCAGATTGATCTACTTTACCACCTGCTTTGGTAAATGCTTCTGGTGGAATGGTTTCTGGTACGCGTTTAATCGTGACTTCTACGTCAGCGACTTTTTTAGCGCCTTCTGCCACTGCGGATGCCAGCGCTTCAATATGACCGTACATGGAATAATAAAGCACAAGAATTTTTGTCATATTACTTTCTCCTACAAGGTTAAAAAGTGGCTGCGAAGTTTACAATAATAGCAGCCTGTTATTTAAATTCATCAATACCCTTCATCTTTCAAGTTGCTTCTTTGTTGGCTGCACTCACTCACCCCGGTCACATCGTTATCTATGCTCCCGGGGATTCGCTCCCTTGCCGTCGCGATCCATCTTGAAATCCATTGGGTAAATATTATTGATGGAATGAGGTGAAATGCTCACGTTATGAAAATTGCCTAATGCTTTTGTAAGGAAGATTTTCTTAACCGATGGAGTTAAGTGTAGTGGTAATTTTTCAGCTTGCAGCAATAAAAAAGACCTGTGGAGTATTATTCCAACAGGTCATATAGATATTAAAGATTTGAATAAGTTAGCTGTACAAACGTGTTCTACGTTTTTTTACAATTTGAAAACCGATAATTAAGATCAGAAACCAAACAGGCGTGATGATTAATGCCTGGCGGGTATCATCCCGTAAAGTGAGTAAGATCAGAACAAATGCAAAAAATGTCAGACAGACCCATGACATGATAATACCCAATGGCATTTTATAGGTTGAAGCCTTATGTAATGCCGGGCGACGTTTTCGGTAAACCAAATATGAGCATAGGATCATGCTCCAAATAAACATAAACAGAATGGCTGAAACGGTAGTTACTAGGGTAAATACATGCATAACATCAGGAATTAAATAAATCAGCACCACACCACAGGATAAACATAAACAGGTGAAGATTAACCCCGATGCAGGTACAGAACGGCGTGAAAGGCGGCTGAATTGCTGTGGTGCATCACCTTCTTTTGCTAACCCAAATAGCATGCGGCTGGTGGAGAAAACTCCGCTGTTGGCTGAAGAGGCGGCAGAGGTTAATACCACAAAGTTCACGATACTGGCGGCGGCGGGTAAACCGATTAGAACAAACAGCTCAACAAAAGGGCTTTTGTCTGCAATGATTGAACGCCACGGTGTGACTGACATAATAATTATCAGCGCCAGCACGTAGAAGGTGATAATACGAATCGGGATGGCATTAATAGCTCTGGGAAGCGATTTCATTGGATCTTTAGTTTCTGCGGCTGCCGTGCCGACTAATTCAATGCCCACAAAGGCAAATATAGCTATCTGAAATCCGGCAAAAAATCCGCTTAACCCTTTGGGAAAGAATCCACCATCATTCCATATATTTGCCAGTGAAGCGGTATGACCGGCTGGAGATTGAAAATGCATGCCAATTAGAACAGCACCTGTTGCGATTAAAGCGATAATGGCAACGATCTTTATCATGGCGAACCAGAATTCCATTTCCCCGAATAATTTCACTGTAGCCAAATTAAGGGAGAGCAGTAGTGAAACACAGAGTAGGGAAGTAATCCATTGTGGAAAGTCTGGTTGCCAATAGCTGATATAGGAAGTGATTGCGACTACATCGGCGATACCGGTAATGACCCAACAGAACCAGTAAGTCCAGCCGACGAAAAAACCTGCCCAAGGACCGAGCAAATCGGCGGAGAAATCACTGAATGATTTATAATTCAGGTTCGAAAGCAGTAGTTCTCCCATTGCGCGCATCACGAAGAACAGCATGAAACCGATAATCATATAAACGAATATGATCGATGGTCCGGCGAGAGAGATTGTTTTCCCTGATCCCATAAACAGACCCGTGCCAATGGCACCGCCAATAGCAATAAGTTGTATATGCCGGTTGCTTAGATTGCGTTGCAACTGCGTTTCCCCGGTTTTAGTGGAAAGCGAAGTGTGTATATTTTCTGCCATAGTAATAGTGTCCAATATTTTCTTAGGTAAATTGTTACGGCTCTTTAAGTGGCCTTATATATGATGATGTTTGCAAAAAATATTGTGACACAGATTACTATAGTAATAACAGCCTGATCTCACTTTAAAAACAAATTGGTTACAATTTAACTTGTTAATGCTGTTGGAATTGGGTATGAATTCTCCGCCGAGAAAAAAATAGCCATAATATATTGACGACAGCTTTGTATCGGGGAATAATTGTCCATATTGGGTTGTTAGCTCAGTCGGCAGAGCAGT
The DNA here is from genome assembly GCF_003343245.1 of Photorhabdus laumondii subsp. laumondii. Lineage (NCBI taxonomy): Bacteria > Pseudomonadati > Pseudomonadota > Gammaproteobacteria > Enterobacterales > Morganellaceae > Photorhabdus > Photorhabdus laumondii. The sequence continues at coordinate 2,337,457 of NZ_CP024901.1, forward strand.
TGACTCTTAATCAATTGGCCCGGGGTTCGAGCCCCCGACAACCCACCAATTAAATGAATGAGTTGTAAATATTTCACTGACAACTTATTTTTCTATGTAACTTATTCATGTCATAATCTCTGATTTAATATTCTTTGCATGCTCTTAAGATGATTTGGTGATAAATACACATATCTTCTGAATTTCTCTTACAGTGGTTGTTTCTTGTCATATCATACAGGTAATAGCTCTTGCATTTGAAGTCTGTATATACCTGTTATCTTTCAAGTTGCCTCTTTGTTGGCTGCATTCGCTCACCCCGGTCACATCGTTATCTATGCTCCCGGGGGTTCACTTCCTTGCCGTCACGATGCATCTTGAAATCTTTAGGGTATAAATCATCGGTAACTTTCAATTTTGTAATTCAGTCTTGAGCTAGTACACATCTATTTCCTTACCATCCAATAGCAAACCAAAAAACTTTAGCTGATTGATCATTTGAAGCTTGATCAAGAGTTAATTTAAATCTCGCATTATCCATAATTTTAAAATATGCGGAAATGACACCAGCTTCTATCTTATGATGATCGGGTGTTGCTACTCCGATAGCACAAGTAGAGGGAAATACAATAGGGAAATAATAAATATTAGATGTTTCATCAATTTCCTCAGGAGATTGTCCCCATTGATAAATTAGCCCAGTATCACCACACCGCCACCAACCATTTGTAGTTCTTAAAGAAGCCGTGTTTCTACTACCATAATTACCACGTGGTTGGTATTTCTCGTCTGATTCTGATTTATCGTAACTTCCTACATCCCCGGCAGTTAGGTTAATATCGCTGGATAACACCTTCCCATTGACTTTACGAGTATTGGGTACTTTACCATTAATATTTTCATTCAATGAATTTATGATATTCTGAGCAAATTTTTGCGTAACAGCTAATGTATCATCATTACCCACAACATTTGTAAGCTGGACAACGCCTTTTTGGGTTAATGAGGCATTTGGTATTGCTGTTGTGACTTTTTGTTCTAATGCTTTATGTAATTGTGTAGTAAGTTTAGTTATATTTCCATCATCCAGAATATCATTGTTAGATTGTGTTGCGATAAAATTAGCTACCACAGATGATATCGTCGAAGACTGGCGTAATACTTTATTTAACAAGTGAGTGGGAACATTATCTGGTTGAAATCCGGTATTCAAATTCAGACTTTCTTCATATCTTTCTTGGCTCACTACATTAGCATTGTTATCAATAGAAAACGCCTTAAAATCATTTTTCTGGCTCATATATATTCCTTAAATAATGTTGATTTATAATATACTCGTTATCTTTCAAGTTGCCTCTTTGTTGGCTGCACTCGTTCACCCCGGTCACATCGTTATCTATGCTCCCGGGGGTTCACTTCCTTGCCGTCGCGATGCATCTTGAAATCTTTAGGGTATAAATATATTAAATTGTTGTATAAATGATTTCTTGTCATTTGTATCAACCATAGTCTAGTTCAGATAAAGAATAATGATATGTTTTTATTAGATCAGAAGATTAACTGTTTTTATATTGTTGATGGAAATAAAAAATCAAAAGTATTGTAAATAAAAATATATTTGAATAATATATATTCAACGTTTGGAAATTATTTTTCTTTCATCTATTCAATTTTTTATGATAATATTCAATGGATTTATTATAAATAGTTATGGCGATTTAATATTTAGACAAATCACCAAGGTTGTCAATCGAATAAAATATTCAACCTTGGTGATGATACATTGCTCATTGATTATATCCGTTATCTTTCAAGTTGCCTCCTTTGTTGGCTGCACTCGCTCACCCCGGTCACATCGTTATCTATGCTCCCGGGGATTCACTCCCTTGCCGTCGCGATCCATCTTGAAATCCATTGGGTAAAGTTAGAAACGATAGCCGACAGTTATATTAAAACCGTTAGTAGATAAATGATCTTTCTCGTTTCCGTCTTTAATACTAAAACGGCTACCTTCATAACCGGCAGTAATTGAGGTATTGGTTGTTGGGTTGATAATAAAGCCCGCTCCCCAACCTAAAGTGTTTTTGCTTGTTGATTCCTTCTCGATATATCCACCACTATAGTGGGCAGTAGATTTATCATTTATTCTGGATAGCCCGAGTTGCCCATATAAACTAATGTAGTCATTAATTCTATAGGTTGGGCCAATCATTACAGAATAGTACTTCAAGTCCTCCCCTGTGTAATATTTTGTCTCTTTTTCATCTCCTTTAGCAAAGGTAAATGATGATAATAGCCCCCATTGATCATCAAGTTCATATCGATAACTCAATGTTGCACCATTTAGTGCACTTACATCTTGTGGTTTCACGTAGGCGTATCCGATTGAAGCTGTATGTTGTTCTGCTTGAGCAGGTAAAGTTATCGCAGATACAGAAAAGATAACTCCACAGCTTAATAACAATTTTTGCATTTCATTACACTCTATATACTTCTAAAATAAACGACTTTATAACGCATTTAAACGATTTGCTTACTAGCAGTTGTGATGAATATCATAACTTACACCATGAGTATATATTTTTTGATTAAATTTAGATGTTATTTTCAAATAATTACATTATTACTGATTTTTTAAGGACAGAAATAGTGATAAAGATAACGGGTATAAATAATAGGATTGAAAGTACGGTAGAATCCGTTGCTAAATTCTGTGGCGACTAACATGTCGCCACTTAAAATAGAGCAGGTTTGTTATATCCGTTAATGGTTGGCTATATTTTTATTCGTCTATAGTTGATTTTAGCCATTGGATAAAGGCATTGACTTTCTCATTCTGTTGTTGAGGCAGGGTACAGGTATAGTAATATTGTTTACATAATACTTCAGTGTTGGGAAAGGGGGCGACTAATTCATTGTTTTCAATTTTTTCCCAAATCATATTTTTTCTTCCCATTGCAACACCTGCATGGTGTATTGCAGCAACGGCAGCTAAATCGGAACGATCGAAGACAATACACTTTTGTGATGGCTCCAGTGTAATGTCAAAGTGTTCTGCCCAAGTATTCCACTCTTTGGTATCAGAGTCGTAACTCCATGCTTGTTTATCATGCAATAGTGTGCAGTATCGTAGATTGTCAATATTTCCCATTAGATCATGTTTTTCAGCATACTGCGGGCTACAGACCGGGGTAATATACTCACTCATCAGATATTGATGTGATAATTCATTGGATATAATATCATCAAAATAGATCGCAAGATCGATACCATAACCGCGGAAATTCACATTTTCATTACCGACTAAGATGTTCAGGTTAATGGATGGGTATAGCTGATTAAAATCAGCTAATTTAGGCACTAACCAGCATTGGGTAAAGGTCGGGCGGGAGTAAATAGTCAGGTTACCCGATAACTCCTGATTTTTTATTTCCAGAATTTCCTGATTTAGGTGTTCCAGCGTTGATTTAATTGTCCAAAATAAACGCTTTCCTTCACAAGTTAATTCAATTTTTCTGTGAAAACGCTGGAAAAGTTTGAATCCTAACTCTTGTTCCAGAGAACTGATTCGATGGCTGACCGCACTGGCAGTGATAGCTAATTCGTCAGCAGCCAGAACAAAAGAGCAGTGGCGAGCGGCTATCTCAAATGTATGCAGCTTTGATAACTGGCTTCCATTGAGTAACTTATTTACAACCATGAAATTATCATCTGTGTACATATTTATCGTGTTTCTAGTTCATCGACGACGGATAATATAACCGTATCATTAAGGCGGTATGTTTCAGATAGTTTTAGTGATTTAAATCGCAAATAAAGTGAAAATTTTGATCGGTATCACTGAATTGGCTCAATCTGATTCATGCATGGCTATGTATTAATCATTTGTCAAAAATTGAATATTCATATTCAATAATGAAAATTCGCGTGACGAACAAAGGTTAACTGTGGGGAATGATTAAGTGGATTCACAACCTTGGGTGATTGGTACGTTACTCACAAGTATTGCGTTAATTGTATTTACGATAATTAAATTAAAAATTCACCCTTTTCTTGCTCTATTGTTAGCCAGTTTTTATGTCGGTGCCTTAATGGGAATGAACCCTGTTGAAATGGTGAACGCCATTCAAGGGGGAATCGGAGATACGCTAGGTTTTTTAGCCGTAGTGATTGGTCTGGGGACCATTCTTGGTAAGATGATGGAGATATCCGGCGCGGCAGAGCGGATTGGTATCACATTGCAAAAATGCCGATGGCTATCACCTGATATCATTATGGTACTGATTGGTTTGGTTTGTGGTATTACGCTGTTTGTTGAAGTCGGGGTGGTATTGTTAATTCCATTGGCATTTTCTATTGCCAGGAAAACCAATACATCATTGCTGAAATTAGCGATCCCATTATGTACAGCGTTGATGGCGGTTCACTGTATTATTCCTCCGCACCCGGCTGCATTATTTGTGACGAATAAACTGGGTGCGGATATTGGCTCGGTGATTGTTTATGGGTTGATAGTTGGCCTGTTTGCCGCTTTGGTGGGGGGGCCATTATTTCTGAAATTTCTCGGTAGCCGTCTGCCTTTTAAATCGGTTCCGGCTGAATTTTCTGAAATTGCAGTTCGTCAAGAAGAGGATTTACCCTCTTTAGGCATGACATTGTTTACTGTGTTATTGCCAATTGGGTTAATGTTGACTAAAACGGCTGCTGAATTAAATATGGAAAAAGGTACCACGTTTTATACGGTGCTGGAATTTATTGGTAATCCTATTACAGCCATGTTCATTGCCGCGTTTGTTGCCTATTACACCTTGGGCATTAAGCAAAATATGGGAATGAGTACACTGTTGACGAAGACGGAAGATTGTTTCTCTTCTATCGCCAATATTTTATTAATTATCGGCGCGGGCGGGGCATTTAATAGTATTTTAAAAGTCAGTGGCCTTAGTGATACGTTGGCCGTTATTTTGTCGAGTCTGGATATGCACCCAATTCTTTTGTCTTGGTTGGTTGCCATTATTTTGCATGCGGCGGTTGGTTCAGCAACGGTCGCAATGATGGGGGCAACAGCGATTGTTTCGCCTATGTTGCCGTTATATCCAGATATTAGCCCTGAAATCATTACATTGGCGATTGGTTCTGGTGCTATCGGCTGTACTATTGTGACGGATTCACTGTTTTGGTTGGTTAAGCAATATTGCGGAACAACGCTCAGTGAAACTTTTAAGTATTATACAACCGCAACATTTATTGCCTCTGTGGTTGCGTTGGTTGGGACGTTTCTTCTTTCTACCATCGTGTAGTGGCTACCATTATGTAATGGAAAGAAGTCATCGCTCAGCTTGAAAAATAAGAATAAGAAGTGCGAAGTGTCAATACCAGGGAAGCCTATAAAATAGGCAGATTTACATCTAAAATAATAAATAAGATATACCCTACGGATTTCAAGCTGCATCGCGACGGCAAGGGAGTGAATCCCCGGGAGCATAGCAAACTATGTGACCGGGGTGAGCGAGTGCAGCCAACAAAGAGGCAGCTTGAAAGATAACGGGTATAAACATTAACGTAGTAATCAAAATAAGGGGAAGATAAAAAATAAATAAATACCCAATGGATTTCAAGATGGATCGCGACGGCAAGGGAGCGAATCCCCGGGAGCATAGATAACGATGTGACCGGGGTGAGTGAGTGCAGCCAACAAAGAGGCAACTTGAAAGATAACGGGTAAAGTATGATGTGCTGATATATTGTAGGAAGTTGTAGTAAACATAACATATTGAATATAATAAAAAATTCTAATAATCAAGCAAGTAAGAGTTATTTTATATATCCTATAGATTTCAAGATGGATCGCGACGGCAAGGGAGTGAATCCTTGGGAGCATAGATAACGATGTGACCGGGGTGAGCGAGTGCGGCCAACAAAGAGGCAACTTGAAAGATAATGGGTATATACCAGGGAAACACTTATCTTGGGTTAATACATATATGAAACGTACTGAAATTCAACAATTACTAAATGAATATCCGTTAGTAAAAAATTTGATGGAATTAGAGGAAATCTTCTGGTTTAACCCTTGTAATACCACCTTGAAAGAGGGATTGCCTTTTGTCGGTTTGGGCGCTGATGATGTTGAGGATGCTGAAGCACGCTTGGATCGTTTTGCGTCTTATTTATGTAAAGCTTTTCCAGAAACAGCCGTCACACATGGCATTATTGAATCAGAAATAGTGGCTATACCTACGATGCAAAAAACACTGGAGCAACATTATGGTGTGGGTATCACAGGGAGAATTTTGCTTAAAAAAGATAGCCATTTGCCCATTTCCGGTTCGATTAAAGCCCGTGGTGGAATTTATGAAGTGTTAACTCACGCGGAAAAACTGGCATTACAAGCGGGGTTGCTTGCTGAAAACGATGATTACAGCAAACTGTTTTCAGAAGAGCTTAGACGGTTCTTTAATCAATACAGCATTGCTGTAGGTTCTACCGGCAATTTGGGGCTTTCCATAGGTATTGCCAGTGCAAAATTAGGCTTTAATGTCAGCGTGCATATGTCCGCCGATGCTCGTGAATGGAAGAAGCAAAAGCTACGTTCACATGGGGTCAATGTCGTGGAGCATGAGCTAGATTATGGGGTAGCCGTGGCCCGAGGGCGTAAAGAAGCCGAATCTGCTCCTAACTGTTTCTTTATTGACGATGAAAACTCCCAAACGTTGTTTCTGGGATACTCTGTCGCAGGTGGACGGGTAAAGGCGCAGTTTGAGCAGATGAATATTGTGGTTGATGAAGATCACCCACTCTTCGTTTATTTGCCGTGTGGCGTCGGTGGCGGTCCGGGGGGGGTTGCATTTGGATTGAAACTGGCTTTTGGTGATCATGTGCACTGCATTTTTGCTGAACCGACCCATTCTCCCAGTATGTTGTTGGGGGTATATACTGGTTTGCATGACAATATTTGCGTGCAGGATATCGGGATCGACAATATCACTGCTGCTGATGGTCTTGCGGTAGGCAGGGCTTCCGGCTTTGTTGGGCGTGCGATGGAACGTTTGCTGGATGGATTTTATACTGTTCAAGATCAGGAAATGTATAACCTGTTGGGCTTACTGGATCGTGATGAAGGTATCCGGTTAGAGCCTTCGGCGCTAGTTGGGATGGCGGGCCCTGCTCGTGTGAGTGGAAACCTTGATTACCTGAACAATAAGAACCTTTCAGCAGAAAAGATGAAACAGGCTACGCATTTGGTCTGGGCAACCGGTGGTGGTATGGTACCCGATGATGAAATGACAAAATATTTGGCGACAGCCAAGATCTAATTGGTCTCCTGAAAAGTCATTTCTTTAATGTTTTTCAAGTTATATTCCCGCTAGCAGTTGGCGGGAATATATCCGTTATCTTTCAAGTTGCCTCTTTGTTGGCTGCACTCACTCACCCCGGTCACATCGTTATCTCTGCTCCCGGGGATTCGCTCCCTTGCCGTCGCGATGCATCTTGAAATCCATAGGGTATATATCAGAACACTTGTTATTTACATCAAGTATTTTTGTAATTAAATGAATGTGTTCCTGAATATTTCCACAACGGTTCCCAGTAGGATTCTATAAAAGCTTTCACCGCGTCTTCTCCCTCAATAAGATAATTGAACTCCGAAAGATACCCCGGATAGAGATTATCAGAACCAACCACGTAGAGTTCATCATCAATTATTGTTACTTTTGCATGATTCCCAGGAGCAGGGGGAACTTTGGGATATACCGGACCACTTGCTTTAATTAAGGATCGGAATGGGCGTCCTATAGCACCTATCTGTGGAGGTCTTTCAGAAAGAGACGGTTCTTTTAGCGTAGCAGTATAAGAATTTTCATCCGGGGTTGGCCATCTGTATGTCGTCCCTTCAATCAAAAGATCTTCAGGTACTTTGTCTGTAAAGAAAAAAGGGGCAACCTCTATTCTTTTCAGTGCGGCTTGCCTGATTCCATCCGGATCTTCCAGCTTCTTATCGGTATGCTCATCATGTGTCAAATAGTATTTAAATATTTCAAACGTTCTTTTGGCTCCAGAACCAAAAGAATATTGATCACCAGCAGCACCGGCTGCTGCATCAAGTGGCGATACAACAATTTGAACTTCCAGTTCGGGGTTGGCAAGTAATGCTTCGATCAACCATCGGCACACATGATGATCTCGCCATTGTTTTTTCCATGCACTGACAAGATCCTGTTGGGACATGCGGATTTTTTTCTTTGCATTCTTTATTATAAACTCTTTCATTATTTCAGAGCCTTTTTTATAATCCGTTCGCATATCAGGTCCAGACCAATATTTACCTACGGATAATATCCTGCTTGTTTTCTTATATTCTGGGTCTTTAGGTGGATTTTTTAGGCTCTCTTCTTTTTTTCTATCGATATATTCAGTAACGTACTCTTTTTTTAATGGATCTTCCGGCTTTCCCACAATACCATTTGCATTAACCCATCTATTTTTATCTATATCAAAGAATTCTTTTGTTAAGAGGTCTGTATCAGCCACCCACATGTTATTTAAAAATAATTGTGAGCTTAATGATGCCGTTCCTATAACTTTAACAGAGACATCATGAACTGGAGGGTAATTTTTAAACAGATCCATATTTAAATTATGGCCGCCGACAAATGACTCAATTCCATCAACTGCGATAATTTTTGTATGATTCCATGTCATTCTGGTATCATCTTCTGGAAACATTTCCTCTGGCAGTACTTTCTTCTCTAATGATACTTTAAGTCCGTCTACTATCCGGTAAAACCGACCAATCCATATTTCAGGTACACACTCCCAATGATCTCTCCTTTCTTGAATTAATTTAATAATATCCTCCTTCAATGCCAGATATTCAGGGGTACCTTCAAAGTATGAATTTACACCGTTTAACAAAGATGTCGGTGTTTGAGCGAATAAGAACCTTATCTGAGTTCTCTCCTTCCTGTTTATTTTTTTGGTAAATGCGCTATCAATAGCTGATAGGATAACTTTTCTCCACTCTGCATCCGGGGCATTTAAAGAGGAAATATCACAGCGATAACGCATGTTTTCCAGAATGCTTACAATAGCATCTTCAAATTCCGCTGCTCTTTTAACCGCCTGTGGCATTATCTCTTTTCCAAAAGGAAGCCCCCATATTTGGGGAGTATCAAATATTTTTACATAGTTGATTTCACTTGTTTTATTAAAGTAACCGTCCAGTTTTTTTTGTAAACCATCCAATAAATTCATATATGCATCCTCCGGGCAACAATTTTTTACATATCAACTAACAGTCTGCCAGCATCAGGCAACCCATTTATAATCATAATCAATTTTTGATAGGAGGAGGCTAAAAAAGATAAAACTGGGATCACGTATTTTCAAACTTAATTTATTGCATCTATTCATTAAAGAATATTTCAAGGCTGCGCATTGCTTGGCTTTTTTGTCCCTTAATCGGGCTGGAATTCAGACATTTAATCCTCAAAAAGGGGGAATAAGTCGATTTTTCTGAATCATATGTCCGAAATTCAGGCGATATTGACAATTCAATGAGACCAGTTTTATTGAGGATGAGAATAAAATTGGTCTTGCTGTGCCTTATTACGTTGAGCAGGGGATTTTGAGGGGGTCCCTTTTGTATCACGGGAATAGACATGTTGAAATCGTAATCAATGATTGCATAATGCGATAAAATGTTGCATTTTATACAGATGCGTTTTATATCGCATGGAGTACAAAATCCCAGAGGGGTAAACTAAATTATGGCTATCAGTATACGTTTGGATGATGATTTCGTGAATGATGTAAAAATTCATGCAGAAGCTTCAAGCAGAAGTGTACCTAAGCAAATCGAGCATTGGGCTAAGATTGGCCGCATTGCGGAGGATAACCCTGATTTGCCGTACTCTTTTATCCTTGATTCTTTACTGGCAAAAAGCGAAGTCAATAGCGGTAAGGTGTCGCGTTATGTCAGAAGGACAAAAAGATCCAAAGATTGATGTTTATGAAACAAGACGTTTTTCTAAGGCATTATCCAGGTTATCTGAGGATCTTCTTAGGATAGTAGAAGATGAGATTGATAGAATAATTGATAACCCTGAAATTGGTGAGCAGAAGAAAGGTGATTTAAGTTTCCTTCGAGTTCATAACTTTCAGTTAAATAACCAGTTAACATTGCTTGGTTATTGTTGGGTTGAAGGGAAAATAGAGTTATACCTGCTGAACTTTGGCTCTCATGAAAATTTTTATCAGGAACAAAAGCGACACAGAAAAGCGGATTTAAAACTCATTGGATAGGGGTTCTATTCATTAAAGAATGTTTCAAGGCTGCGTATTGCGTAGCCTTTTTTATACCACTCATTCAACGAATTTCTATTCACTTAAATCAAAGGCGACAAATGGCCTATGTCATTCTTAAGCAAAGTCATTGTTGTGTCATAACATTATTATCTTGCAGATATTCTGGCATCTGACATTTTTATCCTGTTGCAATATGTAACTGTGTAAGTTACATTGATTCATGCCAGAGAAGCCGCCTGCTACTAAAGACTCGGGAACAGAATCAAGAGAAAGAGTTCACACTTCCTAATTAACACTGTTTGTTTCTGGTATGACCTGGCTATGCAGTTATTGATGATTTGCAACGAAGTGCATTTATTAATCTATATGAGAGAAAAAATATGCCTACACTTTTTGATCCAATTCGCATTGGTGATCTCGACTTGCCAAATCGCATCATTATGGCTCCTCTGACACGTAACCGTGCAGAAGGAGAAGGGCGTGTCCCTAATGCGCTGATGGCGGAATATTATGCTCAGCGCGCTTCTGCTGGTTTGATTATCAGCGAAGCGACTTCAGTCACTCCGCAGGGAGTTGGCTACGAGAATACGCCGGGTATTTGGTCAGATGAGCAAGTTGCTGGTTGGCGGTTGGTCACGGATGCTGTGCATGCTGCTGGTGGGCGTATTTTCATACAGCTTTGGCATGTGGGGCGGATATCGGACCCTGTTTTCCTTAATGGAGAACGGCCGGTGGCACCAAGTGCAATTGCGGCTGATGGTCATGTTAGCTTATTACGCCCAAAACGTCCTTTCGTGGTTCCGCAGGCGCTTGAGTCTGAGGAGATTCCCGGCATTGTCGAAGCATTCAGACGCGGAGCGGAAAATGCGAAAACGGCAGGATTTGATGGAGTAGAAATACATGGTGCCAATGGATATTTGCTCGATCAATTCTTGCAAGATAATGCTAATCTGCGGACAGATCAGTACGGAGGTTCAGTCGAAAATCGGGCCCGGTTGCTACTGGAAGTGACAGACGCTTGTATTTCAGTTTGGGGATCATCACGTGTTGGTATGCATTTGGCACCACGTGGTGGCCATTACTCTATGGCGGATTCCAATCCTGTGGCGACATTCGGATATGTCGCACGTGAACTCGGTAAACGTGGTATTGCTTTTATCTTTTCACGTGATGCTGTCGTTGATGGTGACTTAAGTAAGGTGATAAAAGAGGCTTTTGGGTCAACCTATATTGCTAACGAGGAACTGACTAAAGAAAGTGCCGAGCAAGTTCTTGCTGACGGTCGGGCTGATGCAGTGGCTTTTGGTCAATTATTCATCTCTAATCCAGACTTACCTCACCGGTTTTTAGTTAAAGCGCCATTTAATGAACAACAACCGGAAACTTTTATGGTTCCTGGTGCTATAGGCTATACTGATTATCCAGCGCTTACCTAAGTAAGGGGATATCTTACCCGCAATGGATAGCCTAACATGAAAGATGTTCGAATTGTTTTCCGGGGATGTTAATTTAAAGCTTTAATGGCGCTTTTTGGTTGAACGTCCCAAGATATCCGGCCGGCTCATTTTATAAGAGCCGGCCATATTTCATTGCAGGATAATTTGAAGGAGAATGATAATGTCAGATTCATTAAATGTATCTATTGTTCGTCGCTTTTATGACTCTACGGGTGATATTGATGTTCTTCGCCAGATTATGGCGAGTGATGTTATTTGGGATGTTACTGAAGGATCTCGGTATGGTGGGGTTTATGAAGGAATTGAAGATATATTGAATAATTTCTTTGTGCCACTTCTTAATGATGTTGATGAATTCGTTGTAGATGGTTCTGAATATTTTGAGTCAAATGATCATGTCATTGTTCTGGGTAATTATTTGGGACGGGTGAAGCGTGGCAAACGATTCATTGCTCGTTTCGTTCATATATGGACAGTGCGGGATGGGCAGCTAGTTAAATTACAACAAACTGCCGATACGCTTCAAATTGAGCGTGCTCATACCGATTATTCCATTCGGTAATATGGGCTATCATGTTTGTAACATTAACTGAGCCAAACAATAGCATACGGCGGCAAAACGGGAGGAGTAGGAATGTTAATCAGACAAATTAACATTCTGAATTTTACTTCTTGTTATGTGACGAAATTAGTGACATGCTACGCGGTCTTTTTATTCACGCTCTGCTATTCTTCCATAACATCCTTTAAGGTATACAGGATCCTCCAGTGCCAACATCTACCCGTTTTGCTGTTGCTATCCATATTCTCACCGATATTGCGCTTCACCACGGACAAGCCGTGCGTTCTGAAGATATCGCAAAAAGCGTGAATACTAATCCGACGGTTGTTCGCCGGCTCTTAGGTGCCCTTGCGGAGGCTGGTCTGACTTATTCACAAATGGGGCAAGGAGGCGGAGCGTTACTCGCCCGGCCGTCGAATCAAATCTCATTATTAGATATTTATCGCGCAGTTGAAGATCCTCTGTACTTTACGTTGCACCGTTCTAAACCTAATCCCAAGTGTTATATTGGGCACAATATCACCCCAGTATTAGAAGATGAATTCTCGCGTGTTACTTGTGTGCTAGAAACCGCTTTAGCTGAAACGACGGTGGCTGACATAGTCAATAGGGTTGAGGATTGCGCGGGCTTTCCTTTCGCGCCACATGATCTCAGTCAGCAGATAAAATAGTTACCACAGTTAGCGGCTTTAATGGCAATTGATGTCTCATCATGGCGTTATCATTTTGCTAAGCACTTTGTCTAGGCTCGAACTTATATGAAAATAGGTGATATCGGTTGTTTTGATGTTTTGTTTCATCTTCACCTTGTTGAGTGAGCAGTTTTATCAGTAATTTTCCGGTGTCCCTGCCTATTTGGGGATAATTAATGCGAATTGATGTCAGTGTTGGCTGTGTGTGGTCACAGTTATCTGAACCATCCAGACAAGCAACAGCCAAATCAGCGGGTATTTTAAGTAGACGCCGCTGGCATTCAAACATGACACCTAGGGCAATCACTTCATGACTGCAAATCACACCTTCCAGTTCAGGTTGACGTAATAACATTTCAGTAATTGCCTGGCGACCAAATTGCATGCTAGCAGTATCCGAGGTAGTGATATTTTGGTCAGCATTCTGATAGTGATGAAGCATGGCTTTATGCCAGCCATTAATCTGCTGATTGCGTAAACGGCTATCCATTTGGGCACCAATATAACCGATATGCTTGCGGCCATTATTCAACATATGCTCAGTCAACATATAGGCAGCCGCGGAAAAATCAGTTTCTATATTAATTGCCGTCTGCTGTTGATGAGAGCCAGCAACATTAATAATGGGAATATTGATATGAGAAATATTGCTGTAGGTTTTATCTGCCAGTTGTGAACTGAAAATCACCAGTGCTGCGGCATTGCTTTGCAGTAATGTCATGATAATTTCAGCTTCTTTATTATGGTCATATTCATGACATCCAAGCAAAACTTGAAAGGCATGTTTATTCAGCACTTGTTGCAGTGATTGTATAAACGTAGCACTAGCTTTATCTGTCAGTGAGGGCACAAGTACCGCGATAATATTACTTTGGCCCGAAGCAAGTACGCCAGCAGCGCCATTTGGGATATATCCCAATTCTTGTATAGCCTGCTCAATTTTTTCTCGTAATTTATCCGATACCATTTCTGGTGTTCTCAATGCGCGTGAAACTGTCATTGAACCGACACCGGCATACTTAGCAACATCTTGTAATGTTACTCGCCCTGTATTACGGCGTTTTCGTGTCTTTTTCATCAAAATATTTTTCTATTTTTTTAATTAACGGCTATGAATTTGACGATGGGATTCTACCTGATCTCAGGCAAGTCGTGGGAAAAAACCATGATGTACTTGCGCTTGCTGGTGAATTAATCAAATAACAAATGATAGCGCTATCACAATTATGAGCTACGATCATAGATAGCGCTATCATTTGTGACTAATATCACTAGCAGAAGACAGGTAGAGCGGAGTGAGATTTTAATTAGGGGGATCGATGCTAAAGACGTTACTCACCCAAGATGTGATCCAAGTGATACCGGATGTTAAAAATTGGCGCGAAGCGATCGCGATTGCTTGTCAGCCTTTGGTGGAAAATGGTGCTATTTCTGCTTGTTATATTGATGCTATTTATCATTCGCATGAGGTAATTGGTCCCTATTATGTTGTTGGGCCGGGAATGGCTATGCCACATGCCAGACCGGAACAAGGGGTCAATAAATTAGCTTTAGCATTAACTGTGATTAGCAAAGGAGTGGAGTTTGGTTCTGAGGAAAATGATCCGATCAAATTGTTGATTGTTTTAGCAGCAACTGACAGCAATAGTCATATTGAAGTGATCGCTCAGCTCGCTGAGTTGTTTGATAATCAACAGGATGTCGCATTGCTGATGAGTGCCAAAAGTAAAGAAGAGATTCTTGCCGTGATTAGCCAGTATTAAGTCGCTATTTTTTGCTATGGGGAAACAGTATGAAAATTACCGTCGTTTGCGGACATGGGTTAGGTACCAGTTTGATGATGGAAATGAGCATCAAAAATATTCTGAAAGAGATGGGAGTAGAGGCCAGTGTTGATCACATCGATTTGGGATCAGCAAAAGCAACTCAAAGCGATATTTTTGTCGGTACTAAAGATATTGCAGAACAACTGGTTATTCAGGCAGTCGATGGCAAAATTGTTGCGCTGGACAATATGGTGGATAAATCGGCAATGAAAGTACGTCTGTCCGTGGCATTAGTTGAACTTGGTGCACTGTAACCGGGAGGTTGTCATGGAATTTTTTCATTTTCTGATGAGTGATGTCCTGTCAGAACCTGCGATTTTGGTGGGGTTTATCGCGCTTGTTGGTTTGATCGTGCAAAGGAAACCGGTGACTGAATGTATCAAAGGTACCATAAAAACCATTATGGGGTTTTTGATCTTGGGGGCGGGGGCTGGGTTAGTCGTCTCGTCACTGGGGGGTTTTGCTGAAATTTTCCAACACGCTTTTGGTATTCAGGGAGTCGTACCAAACAACGAAGCAATTGTTTCTATTGCGCAAAAGAGTTTTGGTAAAGAAATGGCAATGATCATGTTCTTTGCTATGGTGATTAATATCCTGATTGCACGTTTTACCCCGTGGAAATTTATCTTTCTGACCGGGCACCACACATTATTTATGTCCATGATGGTCGCGGTGATTCTGGCAACCGCCGGGATCAAGGGTTCGATGCTAGTGGCTATTGGTTCTGTGGTTGTTGGCGTTGCGATGGTTTTTTTCCCGGCGATTGCCCATCCATATATGAAGAAAGTGACAGGTTCTGACGACGTTGCGATTGGGCATTTTTCCTCGCTTTCCTATGTGCTCTCTGGCTTTATTGGCAGCAAACTAGGCAATAAGGCTCACTCAACTGAAGAGATGAATGTTCCGAAAAGTTTGCTGTTTCTGCGTGATACACCGGTTGCTATCTCTTTTACGATGGCGATTATTTTCATGATCAGTTGCTTATTCGCTGGCGGTGATTTTGTGAGAGAAGTCAGTGGTGGGAAAAATGGATTTATGTTCTCGCTAATGCAATCTATTACCTTTGCCGCAGGTGTATACATTATTCTGCAAGGTGTGAGAATGGTCATTGCAGAAATCGTTCCCGCGTTTAAAGGAATTTCTGACAAACTGGTCCCAAATGCTAAACCTGCATTAGATTGCCCGGTTGTCTTTCCTTACGCACCTAATGCAGTATTGGTAGGATTCTTGAGCAGTTTTGTGGCGGGCGTTATCGGTATGTTTGTACTGTATGCACTCGGTATGACGGTCATTATTCCCGGCGTTGTGCCGCACTTTTTTGTTGGTGCGGCGGCCGGGGTTTTTGGTAATGCGACAGGGGGGCGTAGAGGCGCTATTCTCGGGGCTTTTGCTCAGGGCTTTCTGATCACCTTCTTACCCGTATTTCTGTTACCCGTTTTGGGGGATATCGGGATTGCTAACACGACATTCAGTGATGCTGACTTTGGCGCATTGGGAATTCTGTTAGGTATTATTGTTCGTTGATTGTGGCGTATCTGGATCTTGGAATGGAAACAGGGTTATAAGCCCCCTGTTTCTTGGCAAGATGTTGATGTAAACCATTCGACCATGATAAAGCACCTGTCAGTGCTCATGGGAATCTCTTGGTTTCATCGTTTTTTATATAAAGTCTTCAACAGAAATAGAAAAGTAAATTTTCAAAAAAATGATTATTTAGTCACGTTTTTAGCCCTTTATTTTGATTTATCAAATTGTTATCCGTATATCAGTTAGGGGGAATTTAAGTAAAATTCAGGTTAATTAAACAGGTCAGAGAGAAATATGTAATAATGAAATCGATTATTTATAGCAAAATATGGCCTATAGATTGAAGGTATTGGGGGGGAATATAAAGATCATAACTATTCTCTTTGCAAAGTGTTCTTAACTCAATTGCTGAGCTAACTGATAGTTTCTCATAGATACTTTCGAAATACTTTTCCACAGTACGATATGAAATTTTCATTTCGTCAGCGATATATCTATTACTAACGCCACGGCAGAATAAAAAAATGATTATCCATTCCTTCTCTTTTAATATATTGTTAGGTTTTTGAAATCGAATTGATATAGGGATATTGTTCTCCATATAATGAGATACAGTAAAGTTATGTATTTCTCTTGCGTGAGCAATTATGCCAATACACTGTTTATTTTCATCCATTAACGGATATTTATCACAGAAATAGGATGTGGCTTGTTCATTTTTTGCTTGAGGGTAAGTGCTAAGAGATGATATTCGTTGCATACCCTGTAACACCTTATGATCATGCTCCTCAAAAAGATGAGAGAATTGACTAACTGGCGAAGGTAATTCTTTATCGGTATACCCAATAATATCAATATTTTCAGGTAGCTTATTAGCTTTAATAAACATTTTATTCGCATAAATAAAGCGGAACTCCTTATCTTTTACAAACCATGGTTCTGAGCTTTTATCCCACATATTAGTTAATTGAGGAGTAATAAAAGGGGCTTTTTTACATCCTGATTGACTCATATTTGACCTTTATAACATTATTACCTTATATACCCGTTATCTTTCAAGTTGCCTCTTTGTTGGCTGTATTCTCTCACCCCGGTCACATAGTTATCTATGCTCCCGGGGATTCGTTCCCTTGCCGTCGCGATGCATCTCGAAATCCATAGGGTATAAAAAATTTGAATAAATAGACGATATTTATAAGTAAGACAATAAGAACCTTTTTGGCGCATAGAGATCAAAACTATTTAGTCGGCAATATTCCTCCAGTTGTGAGTCTGAGTTAACTTTCAATTTATTATAAATCTTTCTTATATATTCCTCTATGGTTTTATCTGAAATTTTGAGTAATTGACAGATTTGTGTCCTATTGTATTTTTGTAGAAAAAGAAAGACAACTTCCCATTCCTGTTCAGTCAAGAGATGAGTCGGCGATTGAAACATAATAGAAGGAGGTAGTTTACTGTGAAATAGCCGAGTCAGTGAATTATCCTGAACTTTCCAGGCATGGAAAAGAATACCGATGCATTCACCTTTATCATCATCGAGTGGAAATTTTTCTTGGAAATAAGATGATAAAACTTTATCTTGTCCAAATACATGTGTCTCTAATGATAAAATACTTTCTCTATTTTTTATTACCTGCAAATCATGTGTAATAAAATCTTTGGCAAATTCATTGCCCCTCTAGGGAATATCACTATCATATTTACCTTCATAATCATAGTTGGCATTTATATTTTGGAGTTTAATTAATGCATCATTACCATAGAGGAAACAGGAAGATTTATCTTTTACTCCCCACGGTTCATTGCTTGCTGCCAATGTGTTGATTATTTGTAACGAGGTAGTTGAGTTTTTTCTAGTCATATTTGTGTAATATTTTGATTTAGGAAAATATAATACTTTCTTGTGGCAAAAATTTTTCTGGTGTGTCGCGCGCGATCAACATCGTTAAGGCAACAATATACCCGTCATCTTTCAAGTTGCCTCTTTGTTGGCTGCACTCGTTCACCCCGGTCACATAGTTTGCTATGCTCCCGGGGATTCACTCCTTTGCCGCCGTGATGCATCTTGAAATCAATAGGGTATATTCTTTTTGTTTTTGGCCGATGTATTTTTGTAAAACACAGACAGGTTAGAGAAAAATCTTTTGCTTTATTGGTATCAAAGAGAGTATTAATACAACTTCCTGAATCTTCATATTTTGCAATAGGCAAGGGTAACTCACTTGCTGAAAATTCGATAATATCAGAATTTTCAGATAAGTTGAGTCGTTGGCAAAAAAACGGATTTGCATAGATAAATGTTGACCGGCAATGTTTAGTTTCCCAAAGATCATGACTATTTTCCCACATGTAAACTAATTGCGGAGTGATATTATTTTGTTTGTTTTTTATATTTAACATGGCAACTCCTTAATGAGTCTTTAAATCATTATCTGAAACGTTTTTTTAATGATTACACTTAAAATAACCTGATTATATAAGAGATTGCAATAATTAATTCGTAGAGAAATAAAATTTATCGATTTTTACACATATCTGTTAATTAAATGGCTTATTATTCTATGTAAAAAAATACCTCTATGTAAAAAAACATAAGCATTAATATTGTTTAGTTCTGAAATTATTTAAATCGTCTTTATACAGGTTTGATTTAATCCTTAACATCTCTTTTTCTGTTTTTATTTTCCTTTTCTTTGTCTGTCGAGATCATGTTGTATGGCTTGTACTCAATGAATTAAGACGTTGCTTGTAATAATAGTAAATCAATGAGCATGATCAGATTAGACTCGAATGAAGTTATTTCGTTGATTTCTGCATCGAAATAAATTGCCTCGTCATACAGTGCAAAGTGCACATCAGCCAGTGAAGCTAATGGATTAGCAGATGAGCGGGTAAATGCAATGACTGTCATACCAACATTATGAGCAATGCGTACTTTATCCAATACTTGTTCTGTCTGGCCGCTGCGAGAGATAGCAATAAAAACTTCATATTTCACCGCATTACTTAGGAAAATCTTACGGCTATCTCCTGGGCCGGATTTAAAAGCAGTTTTCCCTAATATTTGCAATTTTTGCGTCAAGTAATCGGCAAATAGTCTGGAGAAACCGGCACTATAGAGAAAAAAATTCTCTTTCTCACGTAGCAGAGTGCTAAAGCGTGACATTTTTTCTGGTGTAATTAAAGAGAAAGTTTTACGGTAATTAGTCACGAAGTGTTCAAATGCATCAGGAATTATCTCAGTATGATGGGGCTGAATATTCCCGGAAATAGACGTTCCACTGGACAGTAATTGTTTACAGTACCAAATAAATTCACTATAGCCACTGAACCCCAGTTTCTGACATAAACGCATAATAGTGGCGGGAGAAATGAACGTAGCTTTTGCCAGCTCACGTACTGTAATTTGCCCAATTAACAATGGATGCGCGGTTAAATAGGATAATACGCGGTATTCCGCGCGAGTTATTCTTTCGCTGTGCTGTAATAAGGGTGCTAATCGATTATCCGTCATCTTTCAAGTTGCCTCTTTGTTGGCTGCACTCGCTCACCCCAGTCACATCGTTATCTATGCTCCCGCTCCCGGGGATTCACTCCCTTGCCGCCGCGATGCATCTTGAAACCCATAGGGTATATGTTCGGCTGTTCGGTAATTGAATTGTGGTGAATTTTCTTAATCTCCTCAAGATAGTGATTGTCGGATAGTGAGCCGGCTCGCATAAAAATCTGCTTTACTATGTAAGAAAGGCAGATTATAGGTTAAATATGGGTTAAATCGCTTCACCTTGGTGCCAGGCTGGATTTAGCGTAGGCCAATAACCCAGGTTGGCTTCGATCATTTCATCCAGAATCGCTTTGGCTTGTTGCATGGTAGGGACGGTACGATTCAGTGTGAATGCTTGCAGCACTTTCTCATAGCTACCTTCTAATGCCGCTTCCACTAACAACTGTTCTGAAGCCAGTTGTTGCGCTAGCAGCGCTTGATGGAACAGTGGTACGTTCCCTATACATACCGGTTCAGGGCCTTGAGCGGTAATGTAAGCAGGTACTTCCACCATTGCATCATAAGGTAAGTTAGCGATAGCGCCTCTGTTTTCGGTAATGACCAAATGGCGTTGGCGCAAATCAAAAGCCAGTGAACATGCTACATCAACAATAAAAGCGCCATGTACCCCTACATGGAAAGCGTCGGGTAAAATCCCTGTATGTTTAAACTCAGCCGCTGCTTTAAACAACTTCTTTTCGCGCCCGTCCATCACTTCATTGGCACGGGTATAGTCAGGATTTTGGTGCTCAACAATATGGTTTGGCATCAGATAGTATTGCAAATAGGGGTTAGGCACATAATCAGGAAAATGGTCCATGAGCGGCTTGATATTACGCCAGGTTTTAACCCATGACGGATCGGCATGTTGCGGATCTGTCTGTGCGGCATTAGCAGTCAGTAAACCATGCTGAGCGATATGGCGACGCAATTCAGGCAAATGATCTTTTCCGTTCACCCATACCTTGGTAAACCAGCCGAAATGGTTCAGACCAAAGTAATCGACAGTCATATCGTGGCGATCTACGTCTAAAATTGCTGCCATGTTGCGCATAGCGGCCACTGGCATATCACAGATATTGAGTACGCTAGCGTGTGGACGTAGACGGCGTATTCCTTCAGCAACGATAGAGGCAGGGTTGGAGTAATTTACGATCCAAGCGTTGTCTGCGTAGCGCTCCACTAAATCGATCAGTTTCACCATTGGCATAATAGTACGTAGACCATAAGCCAATCCGCCAAGGCCACAGGTTTCCTGACCAATTACGCCGTGGTGTAAGGGGATCTTTTCGTCCTGTTCTCGCATTTTATACTGACCGACGCGTATCTGAGCAAAGACAAAATGGGTACCACTAAAGGCGGTTTTTGCCTCGCTTGTCACGACAAAGCGAATCGTCTGGCTATGTTCGCGTATCACCTTTTCTACTACCGGCGCGATAGTGTTTTGTCGGTGAGTATCGATGTCATACAAACGAATTTCCGCTAGTGGGAAGTCGTTTAGCCGTACCATCAGGCTTTTTACGATACCTGGCGTATAGGTACTCCCGCCGCCAGCGATAGTTAAAATGAAAGGGGCGTTAGCCATGTTTATGCTCCTGTTAAAGTGCTTCTTCTACGGCTTCACGCATTTTTTGGACGTGCAGACCGTAAATTACCTGAACGTTATTTCCCTGACAGATGACACCTTTTGCGCCGGTTGATTTAAGCCTGTTTTTGTCAATGAGCGTGGTGTCATGTACTGTTATGCGTAGCCGGGTGTAGCAGTTGTCGATAGCGACAATATTTGCTGTACCACCTAACCCACAGATGATTTGTTGTCCTGGTTTGTCATCATTGGCAACTTGATACTGTTGCTTGCTATAGAGGCGTGTTTCCTGATCGTTATTTTCGCGTCCCGGGGTTTTCAGGTCGTAATGTAAAATGAGGAAACGGAATGCGAAGAAATAAATCACCGACATGATTAGCCCTACGGCGATATACATTGGCCAGTTAGATTTTTCGGTACCGAGCGGTAAGTTGTACAGTATGAAGTCGATTATGCCATTAGCGCCGATAGCATGTACGCCGAGTAGATAGAACAGCATAAAACCTAAACCGGTTAGCACGGCATGAACACCAAATAGTAGCGGAGCAACAAACAGGAAAGAAAATTCGAGTGGTTCGGTCACGCCTAACAAAAAAGTGGTCATGGCGGCAGGGATGAGAACAGCTTTTGCTGTACTTTTCTTTTCTGGGCGGGCAGTCACATACATTGCCAGTGCAGCGGCAGTCAGGCCAAACATCTTGCTGATCCCTCGTGCATCCCATACCACGCTGTGACTGAGTTGATGTACAGCCGGGCAGGCCATTTCAGCGAAATAGATATTACGAGCTCCTTGATGTACAGTGCCGCATACCTCTGCAATGCCCCCTAATTCGGTATACAAAAAGGGCGTGTAAACCAGATGATGTAAACCTAAGGGGATCAGAATGCGCTCCAGAAAGCCGTATATAGCGACGCCAAATGCCCCGGACTCATGAATACCATGCGCAAGGGCGCTGATGCTCCGTTGCGCATAGGGCCAAATATCACTCATTAAGTAACCCGATATAACGGCCAGAGGGATCATCAGAATGGCAACAAAACAGTGCCCGGAATAAATTGCCATTACACCATTAAACTGTTTTGACGAATAACGGTTATAGCAATAGCCAGCCAGTGCACCGATCAATATCCCGGCAAAAGCCCCCATTTCCAATACTTGCACACCTAGCACCATTCCTTGACCAACATTGCGCATTTGCGTTTCTGGCACCAATTTTCCTTGTAATGCTAAAGTGACGTGCATGGCGTTGATAAAAATGACGAAAGTAACCAGACCGATCAATGCGGCATAACCTTTATTGCGTTTTGCCAGTCCGATAGGGATTCCAACAGCAAAAATCAACGCCAGATTGCTCAATATTGAAATAGCAGATTGGGCGATCAGTTTGCCAGATTGCTGAATTAACCCGTGGTTTAAAAATGGAAGATATTCTGCAAGGTTACCGTTTCCCAATACATTGCCAAAAGCAATAAACAGCCCGACAATAGGGAGAATTAACACCGGGCCATACAAAGATTTGCCAAGGTTTTGCAATGTGTTAATGATTCTTTTCATTAAATTTTTGTTCCCTGCTATGGATATTATTTAATGACATAAAACTAAAGAGACAGATTAAGAATAACAGCATAGGGAGATAAAATGACACTTACCCGATTGTTTTAAATAACAAATAACGGGAAAAGTAACATGTAACTTTTAAACGTGTGATTATGCTCGCAAACTAATTTTTGTTGTAAATGATTGGCGGAGAAGGGCAATAATGGGTCATAATATTGAGGTTTAAAAAATTTATAAAAGGCATCATTGATGACGATATGGATAAAATCTGGTAGTAGTTTGAAAAGCTGAATATTGTATCTAGCTGATATACCAGATTATTCTGTATAGAGGATCGTCTACCCGTGTTACCAGTTTGTTAGATTTGCTGCCCCGCCGGTTTCTTCTAGCAAAGATATATACCCTATGGATTTCAAGATGTATCGCGACGGCAAGGGAACGGATCCCCGGGAGCATAGAGAACTATGTGACTGGGGTGAGTGAGCGCAGCCAACAAAGAGGCAACTTGAAGGATAACGGGTATAGAGAGATTAAATGTTTATCGGAAGCTGGAAGCCGGAAAACATTGCTGCATCAACATCCTTCCTTAGTGATTTGAACCAGACATCAATCTGACGGACACGTCCTTTTGTTAAAATGGTTATTGGGCCTATCGCAGCGATTTTTGTTGGTAATTTTAGCCAAAAAGCCTTATTGGGTAGGGATCGGTTAATTGAATCACTATTTTTCTTTTGGCCTTGTGATGGTAAGAATAGGGGGAAATTACCGGAGAACAGACATTGAATATCTATCCATTACACAGCTTGAGCATAGATCAAGTACAGAAACAGAGGTTTCATACAGTCATCTGCCGCTATTCTGGCGCAGGTTTAATTACTATGGGGGATTTAGGGTTGGTTCCGGGTCTTAATCAGTTACAGATAACGCAGCGTGTTAAATGCGTTGCAACAAAGAATATTTGGGATAGACCATAATGGGTCAGCGAAGACATCTAACGCAATACGAAGTGGAAAGAATGCTGGAAGTGGCGAAAAAGGGCCCTAATGGGGAGCGCGACTATTGTCTGGTATACATGAGTTTTGTTCATGGCTTACGTGTTAGTGAAGCCAGGTATCTACGGATATCTGATCTGGATTTGGAAGATGGCAGTTTGTATATCCGGCGTTTAAAAGGCGGATTTTCTACTATTCATCCTCTGTTAGGCTATGAAATCCAGGCGATCAGGGAGTGGCTAAAAGTCCGTAAAACCTTCCGAGGGGCAGAAAGTGATTGGTTGTTTCTGTCACGCAGCGGAAACCCACTGACTCGCCAGCGCATTTATCAACTTATTAGTCAATTAGGACGATTGGCTAATATTTCCGTAGGCTCTCATCCGCACATGTTGCGCCATGCCTGTGGTTTTGCGCTTGCAGATAGGGGGATAGATACTCGGTTGATACAAGATTATCTTGGGCACAGTAATATTCGCCATACAGTACGCTATACTGCCAGTAATGCAGAGCGTTTCCACGGTGTTTGGGGTGTAAAAAGGAATCGGCACCGAGAATTACACTTTGATTACGTCCCAAATGAAAATCCTTGTCCAACTGAATAAGCGATTCTGATGTATGCGCCTGTTAAGGCGCATATACCCTACGGATTTCAAGATGCATCGCGACGGCAAGGGCGTGAATCCCCGGGAGCATAGGTAACTATGTGACCGGGGTGAGCGCGTGCAGCCAACAAAGAGGCAACTTGAAAGATAACGGGTATACATAAAGACCATCTTAGACCATCTTAAATAGCGTGACGTTTAATATTCTCATATTGAGAGTTCTTACCATCGCTGTAAAACTAACTTTTCTATAAGTGTTTCGGAATGAGTTGACCACTACATTTATAAATGCGGTTAAATCTGTTCCCTCTGTCGATAAAAAAAATGTTTCACAGAACCCTCAAGGTTTACCAAATCTCTTAAACCGGAGATAGACAAAAAACGATGGCTGGAAAAATGTGAGTAATCTCAAAAAATTGCGATTTTATTTCACATAAGTATTGAATGAAAATTAGTCATGTTCCACACTCGTTGAAACGTTTCAGTTTTTTATCTCTTTTTCTTTCTATGGACTTAATGCTTTTTTCTCTGCGTAAACTGAAACGATTCTATTTTTGGTAATAGGGAGAAAATTATGTTCCAGTTGGCTCTGCAAAATATCCATACAGGCGCAATTGCGACCAGTAAAGAGGATGCTATTCGCCAGGTGGCGGCCATGTTAGCCGCGAATGGTAACGTCGGTGATGCCTATGTTGACGGCATGTTGCAACGTGAAAAGCAAATTTCCACCTACCTTGGCAACGGTATCGCCATTCCCCATGGCACGTTAGATACTCGTGATCTGGTCATGAAAACCGATGTACAGGTATTTCACTTCTCACAGGGTGTTGAATGGGATCAAGGCGCGATGTGTTATGTGGTTATTGGTATCGCCGCGCGTTCCGATGAGCATTTGGCACTACTGCGCCAGTTAACACACTTACTGAGTGATGATCGTATTGCAAAACAGCTAAAAACTATTGAGTCAGCACAGGCACTGCATAGCTTGCTAATGGGAGAAGTTCAGCAGTCTGAGTTCAAATTCGATACCAGCTTGATTACGTTAGATGTTAATGCCTGCGATCTGATGACATTACAGGCATTGAATGCCGGGCGGTTACAGCGAGCGGGGGCCGTGGATACGACCTTTGTCAGCAAAGTGATTAACAGTAAGCCACTGGATCTTGGGCAGGGCATTTGGCTCAGTGATAGCCCCGACGGTAACTTAACCAGCGCTGTAGCAGTGAGCCGATTATTCACGCGGGATAACGAGCCGGTGGTGATGTTGCTGACGGTGGCGGTTGCTGACGACCAACCACTAAGTGTGTTGCACCACCTAAGTAACTTGCTATTAGCACAAAAAGCGGAATGTTTGCTGAAAGCTGATGCGCCGACAGTGCTGGCATTACTGACCAGCGGCGCACTGGCGCAGAGCACCATATCCAGCGGGGAATTTGTCCTGTGCAACGAACATGGCTTACATACTCGCCCAGGTGCTGTGTTGGTCAATGTTATCCGGCAATTTTCCAGTGAAATTACCCTCATCAATCTTGATGGTGCCGGTCAACCGGTAAACGGCCGTAGTCTGATGAAAATCATGACATTGGGCGCTAAAAAAGGCCATCGGCTTCACATTACTGCCAATGGTGATGATGCGCCGCAGGCGATAGCGGCCATTGGTGAAGCGGTGGCCTCCGGTTTGGGCGAGGGGCCGCGAGAGTAGAAATCCCCCATTTGCCGTGATAATGGCGCACGTCGATCTACAACCCTTTTAGCTAACAGCAGGAGAAGCATGATGAAAATGCTGCTTATCGTTGATCCTTCACTCGGACTTGCCGGAAGTTATCTGGTGAAAACAATCCTCAGTGCCGCTGCGGCGGAAATCGGGCAGATACTAACAGAAAATCCAGCAGAGGCCGATTTGGTGGTCGTGACCGGCAGTCGCATCCCCACCGATAACACATTGAACGGTAAGCTTGTTTATCTCGGTGACACGGAACAGGCATTGCATGCGCCGAAAAATTTCTTTCAGCAGGCAAAAGCTGACGCCAAGCCGTATCAGATACCGGCAACTGACATCAGTTGTGATACAAAACGGATTGTCGCGGTGACTGCTTGTCCTACAGGGGTAGCGCACACCTTTATGGCCGCTGAGGCCATCGAAACCGAAGCCAAAAAGCGCGGTTGGTGGGTCAAGGTGGAAACGCGTGGTTCAGTAGGTGCGGGTAATGTGATTACGCCGGAAGAGGTAGAAAAAGCGGATCTGGTGCTAGTCGTTGCCGATATTGACGTAGATCTGGCGAAATTTGCCGGAAAACCGATGTACCGTACCTCTACCGGGCTGGCGTTGAAGAAAACAGCGCAAGAATTTGATAAGGCGCTAGCCGAAGCCAAGCTTTTCGAGCCGGAAGGGCAAAAGGTTAAAACTGACCGGAGGGAAGATAATACCGGTATCTATCGTCACTTGTTGACGGGTGTTTCTTACATGTTACCGATGGTGGTGGCGGGTGGCCTGTGCATTGCATTGTCATTTGCTTTTGGCATCACTGCATTTAAAGAATCGGGTACATTGGCGGCGGCGTTAATGCAAATCGGTGGTAGCTCAGCTTTTGCGCTGATGGTCCCTGTACTGGCAGGTTACATTGCTTTCTCGATCGCTGATCGCCCAGGTCTGACACCCGGTTTAATTGGCGGCATGCTGGCAACTAGCACGAACGCGGGATTTATTGGCGGTATTATTGCGGGTTTCCTCGCCGGTTACGTAGCGAAGTTGCTTAACAGCAAAGTGAAATTGCCGCAAAGTATGGCCGCATTGAAACCGATCTTGATCATTCCGCTATTTACTAGCCTGATCACTGGCCTGATTATGATTTACGTTATTGGTAAACCCGTCGCCGGTATTATGGCGGGGCTAACGTATTGGCTTTCTCACATGGGGACAACCAACGCACTCCTGCTAGGAGCCATTTTGGGCGGGATGATGTGTGCTGATATGGGGGGAGCGATAAACAAAGCTGCCTATGCGTTTGGTGTCGGCTTGCTTAGCTCACAAACCTACGCGCCAATGGCGGCCATTATGGCTGCGGGGATGGTTCCCCCGCTGGCTATGGGAGTGGCAACACTGATTGCCCGGCAGAAGTTTGATAACGTTCAGCGGGAAAGTGGTAAAGCCGCATTGGTGTTAGGACTCTGTTTTATTTCCGAAGGCGCGATTCCCTTTGCTGTCCGTGATCCGATACGTGTGCTCCCATGTTGTATCGTTGGTGGTGCGGTGACGGGAGCGATCTCTATGGCAATAAGTGCGCAATTAATGGCACCGCACGGTGGCCTGTTTGTGCTGTTGATTCCAGGTGCTATCACACCAATACTGGGTTATTTGATGTCGATTATTGTCGGTACTTTGTTGGCAGGATTGATCTATGCACTGATTAAGCGTCCAGAAACGACCACAACTAAACCATAAAAACAGAAATTATTAATTATCAAACTAAAATCATTGAAATTTCAGAAAATTACCTATTTATTCGTGACCTCATTCGCATTTTTACTATTTTTCGATTGTCATTTGCCTGCTTAAATTGGATATAAATATATTCAAAAAAATGAAGAATTATTATGAGTCATGGGCTGCTTAAAAAAGAGGGGGTTGCTCAAGCGTGTCTGGCACGTTATCTGCTAGGTGAGCGCTGTGGTAATCGGTTGAAAACGATTGAAGAGCTGTCATCTGACTATGGGTTATCTGTTGGGTTAGTTCAGTTTGCATTAAAAAAACTGGAGAGTTCTGGCGCGGTTTATGTGGAACGACGAGGGCGTAATGGTAGCTATTTGGTCAGTATGGATCACAAAGCACTGTTAGCCCATGCTGATATTAGCAACGTAGTTTGTGCAATGCCGCTGCCTTATACCCGATTGTACGAAGGGCTGGCGAGCGGGCTGAAAGCGCAATTTGAGGGCATTCCATTTTACTTCGCCCACATGAGAGGTTCAGATGCCAGGGTGGAATGCTTGCGTAAGGGTATTTATGACTTGGCGGTGGTATCACATTTGGCGGCGCAAACTTATCTGGAACAAGGTGATGTTTGTACTGTACTTGAATTGGGGCCACATACCTATGTTGGTGCACACCAACTGATTTATCGCAAAGGAGGTGAACATAATATCCGTCGTGTTGGGTTGGATCATCGTTCTGCCGACCAGAAAATCATGACTGAAGTGTACTTTGCCGGGCAGGATATCACGTTGGTGGATATTTCTTACCACGAGAGCCTGTATAAGGTCGCGAAAGGTGACATTGATGCCGTGATCTGGAACGTCAGCAGAGAAGTTGAACTCAGTTCCAGAGAGCTTATTGCAGTACCGCTCAGTGGAAGTGCATGTTTTACCCGAGCCTCTGAAGCGGTGATTTTAACCAGAGCTGATGACATTCTGATGCAACAACTTTTACGCACGATGGTAAATACAACAGAGTTATTAGTTCATCAACAACGTGTACTGGCAGGTCAACAGGACCCAAGTTATTAATTTGGCATGGATGGCGTTAACGCGTGGAAAATCGGCTGAATCTGCTCTATCAGGGAAATGTCATTGATCAGGATATTCATGATGGCATGTTACAAGTTGTGGCGCAGCTTGAAAACGATTGGGAAATTCCTGTCAGGAATGCGTTAGGGGAAATAGTAATAACACATATGGCCAACGCGTTAATGCGCTCACGCCGGGGAGAACAAATCAGTTCAATGGATAATGAACTGCTGATGGAAGTGCGTCAATCGAGAATCTTTTCTCATTTGCAAGCAATTAACGCTTCGCTGCTGGCACATTTTGACGTGCAATTACATCCCTGTGAAGAGGGTTATCTGCTGGCAAACTTGTTTAGCCTTTGGGCGGCAAAGGGGCAGTGATAATACCACCATAGAGATGAGGGAATTTTTTTCCATCAAATATTCAAAAAAATGATGATTTAACATCTAACTTAATGCAGTGGCATTGATCGCCGAAGGAGTACAGGAGGTACTGCATGTTTATACATGCACTGAACAAACAAAATCCGGCACTGATTGAGGCAGCCCAGACATTATGGGCGCAAGGGGTCTTACTGCCTGATACTTATGTGATTGACGTGGATCAGGTTTTAGAAAATGCCAGACGATTGCTTGCGGTAGCGGAGCATTATGGCATTGCTCTCTATCTGATGACCAAACAGGTTGGGCGTAACTCCTGGTTGGCACGTAAACTGATGGAATTGGGTTATCAGGGTGTCACCGCGGTGGATTTTAAAGAGGCTAGAGCCTTGATGAGTGGGAAGATCCCAGTGACTCATGCAGGCCATCTGGTACAGATCCCTCGTAATATGGTCTCCTCAGTGATGCAGCAACATCCGGAAGTGATCACAGTATATTCTTTAGAAAAAGCGGAGGAAATTTCCAGTCTGGCGCGGCGTGAGGGAAATGTGCAACGCATTATGCTGAAAATCTACGATGATCATGACCATTTATATCCGGGTCAGGAAGCGGGTTTTCACTTGTCGGAATTGCACACCATCGTTCAGCACATTATGGCAATGCCCGGTGTAAAACTGACGGGGTTGACACATTTTCCTTGCTTGCTGTGGCAAGAGGATCAGCAGCAGACACTGCCGGCACCAAACTTATTTACTTTACTGAAAGCAAAAGACATTTTACGACAAACTGGGGTTGAGGTGACGCAGATAAATGCGCCATCGGCGTCAAGCTGTAGCACACTGCCGTTACTGGCAAAGTATGGCGTGACCCATACCGAGCCCGGGCATGCGCTAACAGGAACCATCCTTGCCAATTTTCGGGGAGAGCAGCCAGAACGCATTGCTATGCTCTATTTGACGGAAATATCCCACCGATTTAACGGTAACAGTTACTGCTATGGGGGCGGTTATTACCGTCGTGGACGGGCGCATAACGCGCTGATATTCCTGCCAAACGGCCAGATCGCCGCCACGCACCTGTTACCGATGGATAACACCAGTATTGATTACCACTTTCCTCTGAGCGGTGAATTTCCGGTCGGCTGTGCTGTCGTGCTGTGTTTTCGCACCCAGATATTTGCTACCCGCAGTGATGTGGCGTTAGTTAGCGGTATCCAGTCAGGGCATCCGGTCTTGGAAGGGCTTTATGACAGCCAGGGAAACCCTATCCCGATTAATGGAGAACATGGTCTGTGAACAGACACAGTTCCACTCTCTTCGTCTGCGGACCGCCTTACTCATGACCCAGAAAAACAGAATTGACGCGTCCGGCTATACCTATGTACATGAGCACCTGCATCTCGATTTATCATCATTTAAAAACAACATTGACTGCCGACTGGATCAATACGAGCTGATTTGTGAAGAGATGAAAACACTGGTCAGCTTGGGTGTACACAATATTGTGGAGATGACCAATCGTTACATGGGACGTAACCCACAGTTTATGCTGGATCTGATGCGGGACTCCGGCATTAATGTAATAGTTTCAACTGGCTATTACCAATCTGCCTTTTTTCCTGAACATGTAGCACATACCACAGCTCGACAACTGGCGGATGAAATGATCGCTGAGATTGAGCAGGGTATCGACGATACAACGCTGAAAGCCGGAGTGATCGGGGAAATTGGTTCCAGTAAAGGGGTAATTACGCCGGATGAAGAGAAAGTCTTTCATGCTGCGGCTATAGCTCATCTGGCAACCGGGC
Organism: Photorhabdus laumondii subsp. laumondii; assembly: GCF_003343245.1. Lineage (NCBI taxonomy): Bacteria > Pseudomonadati > Pseudomonadota > Gammaproteobacteria > Enterobacterales > Morganellaceae > Photorhabdus > Photorhabdus laumondii. The sequence goes on from NZ_CP024901.1 coordinate 2,368,779, forward strand.
ATCCTATTTCGACGCATACGACATTAAGCACGATGGGCCTTGAACAACTGGCGTTACTGAAAAAGCACGGTGTAGATGCTGAACGTGTAGTTATTGGTCACTGTGATCTTAAAGATAATCTGGACAACATTTTGCGCATCATTGAACTGGGGGCCTATATCCAGTTCGACACGATTGGCAAAAACGATTACTACCCGGATGAAAAGCGGATCGCTATGTTACAGACCTTGGCCCAACGTGGCTTGCTTAACCGCGTCATGTTATCGATGGATATTACCCGTCGTTCTCATTTAAAAGCCAATGGCGGCAATGGATTTGATTATTTAATCACCACCTTTGTGCCGATGCTAAACCGGGCTGGATTAACGCAAACCGATATTGATTTGATGTTACGTGATAACCCAATGCTATTTTTCAACTAAAGGAAAAACCTATGAGATTTGTTATTGGAGGACAAATTGAGAAAGAAAAAATTGCTGAAACTTTACGCCATCTGGCTGGCGATAAAGCCTCATCCATTACCGTGATGGGTGACATAGATGCCGCTATGGCGCTTAAGAGTGGTGATGCGGATTACTATTTTGGTGCCTGTAATACCGGTGGAGGCGCTTTGGCAATGGCAATTGCTATTGTTGGTATTGACAAATGCGCCACCGTCAGTATGCCAGGCAAGATCCTGCCTGATGAAGAAATTATTGCCCATGTAAACGCCGGGAAAACCGCATTTGGTTTTACCGGTCAGGATATAGACGCGGTTATTCTGGTAATTATCAAGGCTATTCTTTTTTCATAAGGAGAGGAAAATGGAATATGAATTTTTCACCCGTTTAATGGAAATTGATCCATTTAAAGCGGGTTTATTGGCGGTGATTGGTGGGATATCTGCCATGATGGCTAACCGCGGTATTGCAGTATTTCATGATGGGCTACGTCCTTTAATGCCGGAACATCTGGAAGGGCGTATGAATCGTAAAACCCTGGCTGCCACCAGTTTTGCCCTAAGTTTTGGGTTAGTTATCGGCTTTGGTATTCCGTTCTCGCTGACCGCCCCGATTATTCTGGTGCATAGCTTATTATTGGGAACCGATGTCATTGGTACTTGGTGTGCAAACAGTAAAAAAGGTTTCATACTTTCTGCTGTCTTGGGAGCGCTGTATGCCGTTGCCTTGATGACCGGTTTACGATCGGTTGTCGATATCTTTGCCCATTTACCGGTTAATTTCATGGGCAACCTGAGTAAAGTTGGCGATCCTATCGTAGCCTGCTTTGCACTATTTCCTGCGATTGTTGTGGCCTATCAATACGGATATGGCAAAGGAATATGGGTACTGATTGCGACATTGGTGGGGTATATCGCGACCAAAGCGGTAGGATCATTAAGTTTTGGTGGGGCTCTGAGCAAACCGGTGCAATTGGATCCTAACGGGATAGCCCTGCTGATCTCAATGATTGTGATGTTCTACTTCGCGATGAAACAGCGTGTTCCCAAAGCTGGCGAGGGATCTGCTCCGGCCAAAGGGGCGAATGAGACGCTGGTTGGGTTATTCTCCACGCGGATACAGCGCATTCAAAATAACATTTGGTTGCTGGTATTAAGTGGTGGTTTGACGGCGGTAGCGGCTTCAATGTCACTCAGTCTGCTGGCGGAAGGTCCGGTATCCTTGCAACTGATGGCGCAGGGGGAAGGGGCTAATGCCATGCTGGTGGCGCTTGCCAGAGCGATCAGCTTTGTGCCGTTAGTCGGTATGACAGCCATTGCTACCGGGGTTTATAGCCCGGTCGGCATGAAGTTTGTATTTGTCGCCGGATTAGTCACGAATAATCTGTGGATTGCCTTCATTGCCGGTAGTTTGATTATGTTTATGGAAATCAAACTGCTGGCGAGAATTGCTATCTGGTTGGATAAATATCCCGGCGTCAAAGCTTGTGGTGAGCATATTCGTACTGTTATTACCCGCATGTTAGAAGTTGCCTTATTGGTGGGGGGAATGATGGCTGCCAACGCCATTCTGCCGGGCATGGGATTTATGGTGGTGGCGGGGATTTATCTACTCAACCGTACGGCTAAACGTCCTTTGGTTGAAATGGCGATTGGGCCGATTGCAACGATTGTAGTTGGGGTGCTAGCTAACGTTATTTATCTGTTCTCCCCCTTTATTTTGTGATGATAAAAATAGAGGGGGGGAAGTGAGGGAGAACAGGAGAACAGATAGTGAACACATATCCATTACCTAGTCTGAGCATGGAGCAGGCGCAGCACAAACAGTTTCATTTAGTTGACATTATTTGCCGCCATTTTCCCGGTGCTGATTTCCTCACCACCGGAGATTTAGGGCTGGTGCCGGGATTGAACCGGCCACAGATAACGCAACGTGTTGAACAGGTCATTGCCGATTTCTTTTCTGCTGAGGCTGCTGTGTTAGTACAAGGGGCGGGAACCGGGGCAATACGTTGTGGGCTATCGGCATTACTTAATGCGGGTGATCGCTTGCTGGTTCATGATGCGCCGTTATATCCCTCGACGGCGATTATTGCCGAGCAGATGGGCTTGCATCTGGTGCGGGCCGATTTCAATCAATCCGAACAAATACGAGCTGCGATTTTGCAACATTTACCGGTGGCGGGGTTGGTACAACACACGCGGCAGAAAATTGATGATGCTTATGAGCTGGCAGACGTTATATCACTGCTGAATGCGGCATCACTACCGGTTCTGGTTGACGATAACTATGCTGCCATGAAAGTGGAACGTATCGGTTGTGAATGGGGCGCGGCGTTATCGGCCTTCTCCAGCTTTAAACTGTTTGGCCCGCAAGGTATCGGTGTTGTGGTAGGTCAACAAGCGGCAATAGAGCGCATTCGGCGTAGTATGTATTCCGGTGGCAGTCAAGTACAGGGATTTCAGGCATTGGAAGTATTGCGTGGATTGGTATTTGCTCCGGTGATGCATGCTGTGCAGGCTCAGGTGAGTGAAACATTAGTGGTCCGGCTTAATCAGGGGATCATACCGCAGGTGAAACAGGCGTTTATCGCCAATGCACAATCGAAAGTATTGCTGGTGGAGTTTTATGATGAGATTGCCGAACAGGTACTTCATGTTGCTCATCAGCTTGGTGCACTGCCATATCCGGTGGGCGCTGAATCAAAGTTTGACATTCCGCCACTGTTTTACCGATTATCTGGTACATTTCGCCAATCTGATCCCACGTTAGAGAGGCGGATGATAAGGATAAATCCTAATCGAAGTGGTGCGGAGACAGTGATAAGGCTGCTGAGTCAAAGCTGTGCACAGGCTGCTTCCTTGCTACACCCTCAACCACTCCCGATATACCGCTTTCCATCAGTATGAGAGGCAGACAACAAGTCCGTTCTTGGGTCTCGTTTTCATTTTGCCGGCGCGTGTGACGATGCTCGACGTTGTGAAACACTATACGGGACGTTAGTCCCGTCGAAACGCCCCTCCCGCCTTATTTCGGCGAGAGTAGATTCATTCCCTTGCCGTCGCGATGCATCTTTAAATCCATAGGCTATAAATCCTGAATTAACGTAAAGGTTGGCGATGTCATTAATTGTATCCCTAATTATTATCTAAATAATTAATAGAATTATTAATAATTAACAGTAAAATCGATTATTTATAATATAAAATGGCCTATTGATAGAAAATACCTTGATGGAACATAGAGATCATACCCTTTTTCTTTGCAAAGTAATCGTAACTCAGTCAATGAGCTGACCGATAATTTTTCATAAATACTTTCAAAATATTTTTCCACCGCATGGCATGAAACATTCATTTCAATGGATGTTTCATTATTATTCATACCGCAGCAAAATAGAAAAATAACCATCCACTCTTTCTCATTTAACAAATCATTAGGTGGCCTGAGGCTAGCTGACGTTGGTATATGCTCTTTAATATAATGATAAACCGTAAAGTGCTCTAATTCTCTGGCGTGAGAGATAATGCCGACACAGTGATTATCCTCACTCATCAATGGATATTTTTCGCAAAAATAGGATTTAGGCGGCCGACCATTACCTTGAGGATAAGTGCCGACAGAGCATACTTTCTGCATACATTCTAACACCTTGCGATCATGTTCTTTAAAGTGATGGGCAAAACCATTAACAGCTATTGGTAATTCTTCAACGGTATACCCTATAATACTAAAGTTTTCCGGTAACTGAATGATTTTAATAAACTTGGTATTTGCATAAATAAAGCGGGATTCCTTATCTTTTACAAACCAAGGATCAGGGCTTCTGTCCCATACATGTGTTAACTGGCGGGTAATAAAAGGGACTTGTTTTAATCCTGATTTATTCATAAATATCCTTTAAGATAATTATTGCTTTTTTAACTTATTGAATGTAAATACATCATTGAAAGCAAAGCATATTTCCATAGGGCCGTATATTTTATCAATAAATAACTAACAAAGGTAGCATGTAGAAACTGGGGAATAATACGTAATCTAAGACAATAAAAACCTTTCTGGGATATAGTGCTCAAAATTATTGGCTCGAAAATACTCTTCCAACTGTTGACTGGAGTGAATCCCGATTTTGCGATATATTCTTAGCATATGTTCTTCAACCTCATGATAGGCGATATTCAATATTTTCCCAATCTGTTTTTTGGGCTGTTTCTGTAAGAAGAGAAAGATAATATCCCACTCCTGTTGAGTAAAAAGATCGGAGGGGGGCTGGAATAGCAAGGATGGCGGTAATTTATCATAATATTGATGTAGGCAGGTCAATGAATACTCTTTAGCCTTCCACATATGGTACATAATTCCCATACAATGACCATTATCATGATAAAGAGGCAATTTTTCACAAAAATAGGATGACAAAGTTTGCTCTTGCCCAAAAACATGGGTTTCAAGTGAACAGACTCTTTCGCCTTTAGTCATGACACTTTTATCGTGGAGAATAAACTCCTTGGCGAATTCAGCACCATCCCAGGGCAATTCATGATCATAAAGCCCTTCATAATCAAATGACGCTTTAAAATTATGGATAAATTTTTTTGTGGCTGAATTACCGTAGATAAAGTTTGAAGAACTATCCTTGACTCCCCACGGTTCATTACTTATTTCCATTGTATTAATAACTTGAGGTGATAGTGAATAGTTATTTTTCATATTAGTAAAACTCCTTTATTCTAAAGGTTAAAGAAAAACTCTGTTTTTTGGATGGATAAATTTCTTTGGCATATAGAGATGATAATCATGAGTGCGACAATACTCTTCCAATTGATCACTAGAATGAACCCCAATTCTTCCATATATTCGTGAAATATGAGTTTCAACCGTACGATAAGAAATATTTAACACCTTACCGGTTTGTTTACTGCTATGCTTTTGTAGCATAAGGAAAATAACATCCCATTCCCGTTGAGTAAAGAGATCAGTCGGTGGCTGGAACATAATAGATGCCGGCAGTTTTCCATGAAATAGCCAAGTAAATGAGGGATCCTGAGCTTGCCAACCATGATATATAATGCCTACACAGCTTCCGTCTTCATGATAAAGAGGATATTTTGCAAAAAAGTAAGATGATAGAATTTGTTCTTTTCCATGTATATGTGTCTCAAGTGAACATATTCTTTTCTCCTGTTCTACCACCTTTCTGTCATGGGCCATATATTCTTTGGCAAATTCGGCACCATCCCAAGGTAATTCATGCTCATAAAGCCCTTCATAGTCAAAATAGCTTGAAATATTTTGAAGGCGTTTACATGCTTGATTGACATAAATATAGCATGTGTTTTTATCTTTTATTCCCCAGGGTTCATTACTTTGCTCCATTGTATTAATAACTTGAGATGAAATAATTAGTTTATTGCTCATGTTATCACTCCTTTTTCTTTAGCCTTGAAATTGGATTTTTTAATCTTATAATCAATTTAACTCACGACTACCTAAAATCCTAGGGTGGTTCATTATCATAAAATTCTTTATAATTAAATGATTGCTTAAAGTCACGAGTAAATCTTTTTTAGCTGAATTGCCATAGATAAAGTTTGAAGAACTATCCTTTATTCCCCACGGCTCATTGCACTTTTCTATTGTGTTAATAAATTGAGGTGATATTGCATAGTTCTTCTTCATATTAGTGAGAACTCCTTTGTAATCTAAGGATTAAGGAAACGTTCTGCTTCCAGGTTGCACAAATCTTTTTGGCACATAGAGATCATAATCATTGGTGCGACAATATTCTTCCAATTGACGACTGGAATGAAGACCAATTCGTTTACATATGCGTGAGATATGGTTTTCAACCGTACGGTAGGAAATATTTAACATTATACCGATTTGCTTATTGCTATATTTGTGTAACATCAGGAAAATAACATCCCATTCTCGTTGAGTAAAGCGATCGGTCGGTGGTTGGAACATAATATTGGCGGGCAATTTTCCACGGAATAATCGGGTGAATGAGAAATCCTGAACTTGCCAACCATGATATATTGTTCCCATACAGCTTCCGTCTTCATGATAGAGAGGATATTTTTCAAAAAAGTAAGAGGACAGAATTTGCTCTTTAAAAAATTTATGTGTTACAAGTGAGCATATTCGTTCTTCTTTTTCCATTACTATTTTATCATTGGCCATATACTCTTCAGAAAATTCAGCTCCGTCCCAAGGAAGATCATAATCATAAAGACCCTCATAGTCAAAGGAGCGTGAAATATTTTGAACGCGATTACATGCTTGATTAGCATAAATAAAGCATGAGTTTTCATCCTTGATTCCCCAGGGTTCATTACTCTGCGCCATTGTATTAATAACCTGAGGTGAGATGGCATGGTTCTTCTTCATATTAGTGAGATTCCTTTTTAATCTAAGGGTTAAAGAAACATTTTGCTTTCTGGATGTACAAATCTTTTTGGCACATAGAGATCATAGTCATTGGTGCGACAATATTCTTCCAATTGGCGACTGGAATGAAGACCAATTCGTTTACATATGCGTGAGATATGGTTTTCAACCGTACGGTAGGAAATATTTAACATTATACCGATTTGCTTATTGGTATATTTGTGTAATATCAGGAAAATAACATCCCATTCCCGTTGAGTAAAGCGATCGGTAGGTGGCTGGAACATAATATTGGCGGGTAATTTTCCACGAAATAGTCGGGTGAATGAAAAATCCTGAGCTTGCCAACCATGATATATCACGCCCATACAGCTTCCGTTTTCATGATAGAGAGGATATTTTGCAAGAAAATAGGATGATAGAATTTGTTCTTTTCCGAATAAATGTGTTTCGAGTGAACATATTCTCTTTTCCTGTTCCATGACTTTTTGATCATGAAGCATATATTCTTTGGCAAATTCGGCTCCATCCCAGGGTAATTCATATTCATAAAGACCTTCATAGTCAAAAGAACTTGAAATATTTTGAAGATGTTTACATGCCTGATTGACATAAATAAAGCATGAGTTTTTATCTTTTATTCCCCAGGGCTCATTACTCTGTTCCATTGTATTAATAATCTGAGGAGAGATGACATAGTTCTTATTCATATTAGTAACAACTCCTTTTTAATCTAAGGATTAAGGAAATATTCTGCTTTCTGGATGCACAAACCTTTCTGGTACATAGAGATCATAATCATTGGTGCGACAATATTCTTCCAATTGACGACTGGAATGAAGACCAATTCGTTTACATATGCGTGAGATATGGTTTTCAACCGTACGGTAGGAAATATTTAATATTATACCGATTTGCTTACTGGTATATTTGTGTAATATCAGAAAAATAACATCCCATTCCCGTTGAGTAAAGCGATCGGTCGGTGGCTGGAACATAATATTGGCGGGTAATTTTCCACGAAATAGTCGGGTGAATGAAAAATCCTGAGCTTGCCAACCATGATATATTGTTCCTATACAGCTTCCGTCTTCATGATAAAAAGGATGTTTTTCAAAAAAATAAGATGAAAGAATTTGTTCTTTTCCATGTACATGTGTTATAAGTGAACGCATCCTTTCTTCTTTTTCCATCACCATTCTGTCGTGAGTCATGTATTCTTCAGCAAATTCGGCTCCATCCCAGGGAAGATCATAATCATAAAGCCCCTCATAGTCAAAAGAGCTTGAAATATTTTGAACACGTTTACATGCTTGATTGGCATAAATAAAGCATGAGTTTTTATCTTTTATTCCCCAGGGCTCATTACTTTGCGCCATTGTATTAATAATCTGAGGGGAGATGACATAGTTCTTCTTCATATTAGTGAGAACTCCTTTTAATCTAATGGTTAAGGAAACATTTTGCTTTCTGGATGCACAAACCTTTCTGGCACATAGAGATCATAATCATTGGTGCGACAATATTCTTCCAATTGACGACTGGAATGAAGACCAATTCGTTTACATATGCGTGAGATATGGTTTTCAACCGTACGGTAGGAAATATTTAGCATCCTACCGATTTGCTTACTGGTATATTTGTGTAATAGGAGGAAAATAACATCCCATTCCCGTTGAGTAAATAAATCAGTCGGTGGCTGGAACATAATATTGGCGGGTAATTTTCCATGAAATAATCGGGTGAATGAAAAATCCTGAGCTTGCCAACCATGATAAATAGTTCCCATACAACTTCCGTCTTCATGATAAAGAGGATGTTTTTCAAAAAAATAGGATGACAGAATTTGTTCTTTTCCAAAAGTATGTGTTACAAGCAAACATACTCCTTCTTCTTTTTCCATCACCTTTTGATCATGAGCGATGTATTCTTTGGCAAATTCGGCCCCATTCCAGGGTAATTCATTATCATAAAGCCCTTCAAAATCAAAGGAACGTGAAATATTGAGAAGACGTTTACATGCCTGATTGACATAAATGTGGCATGAGTTTTTATCTTTTATTGCCCAGGGGGCATTACTTTGCTCCATTGTATTAATAATCTGAGGAGAGATGACATAGTTCTTCTTCATATTAGTAACAACTCCTTTTTAATTTAAGGGTTAAGGAAACATTTTGCTTTCTGGATGCACAAACCTTTCTGGTACATAGAGATCATAATCATTGGTGCGACAATAATCTTCTAATTGACGAGTAGAATGAAGACCAATTCGTTTATATATGCGTGATATATGGGTTTCAACCGTACGATAGGAAATATTTAACATTCTACCGATTTGCTTGCTGGTATATTTGTGTAATAGGAGGAAAATAACATCCCATTCCCGTTGAGTAAAGAGATCAGTCGGTGGTTGAAATAATATAGATGCAGGAAGTTTTCCATAAAATAGTCGAGTAAGTGAGAAATCTTGGGCTTTCCATGCATGGAGAAAGAGACCGATACATTCGTTTTCATCATTATAGATTGGATATTTTTCCGAAAAATAAGATGATAGAAATTTATCTTTCCCATATGTATGTGTTTCAAGTGAACATATTCTTTTCTCTTGTTTCATAACATTTTTATCGTGAATAACGAATTCTTTTGCAAATTCAGCCCCGTTCCAGGGGAGTTCACTATCATTTTTCCCTTCATAATCAAATAAATCTGGGAGATTTTGGATTTGTCTAAATGCCAAATTACCAAAAACCCAACATGAGTTTTTGTCTTTGATTGCCCAAGGTTCATTACTTTGTTGCATAGTATTAATAACTTGAGGCGAAATAATTAATTCATTTTCCATGTTATCATTCCTCTTTCTAGCCTTAAAATTAGATATTTGATATTTAACTCACGACTACCTCAAACCCTAGGATAGTTTATAATCAAATAATTGTTTAACATTGATGAATAAATTTTTTTATCTGCATTGCTGTAGATAAAGTTTGAAGAACTATCCGTTATTTCCCACGGTTCATTGTTCATCTCCATTGTACTAATAATCTGAGGTGATAGTGCATAGTTCTTTTTCATATCAGTAAAAACTCCTTTTTAATCTAATGGTCAAGGAAACATTTTGCTTCTAGGTTGCACAAATCTTTTTGGCACGTAGAGATCATAATCATTGGTGCGACAATAATCTTCTAATTGACGAGTAGAATGAAGACCAATTCGTTTATATATGCGTGATATATGGGTTTCAACCGTACGATAGGAAATATTTAGCATCCTACCGATTTGCTTACTGGTATATTTGTGTAATAGGAGGAAAATAACATCCCATTCCCGTTGAGTAAAGAGATCAGTTGGTGGTTGAAATAATATAGAAGCAGGAAGTTTTCCATAAAATAGCCGGGTGAATGAAAAATCCTGAGCTTTCCACATATGATATATAGTTCCTATGCAATCCCCGTTATCATGGTAAATAGGCGTTTTTTCACAAAAGTAAGACGATAGAAATTTATCTTTGCCAAACAGATGTGTTTCAAGAGAACATACCCTTCCTCCTCTTTCCATTACACTTTTATCATGAGCAATAAATTCTTTTGCAAATTCAGCTCCATCCCAGTTGAGATCATCATCATAAAGCCCTTCATAATTAAATGATTTTTTAAAATCATGAATGAACTGTTTTGTTGCTGAATTACCATAAATAAAGCATGAGTTCTTGTCTTTTATTCCCCAAGGATCATTACTCTGCTCCATTGTATTAATAACTTGAGATGAAATAATTAATTCATTTTCCATGTTATCATTCCTCTTTCTAGCCTTAAAATTAGATATTTGATCTTATAATCTATTTAACTCACGACTACCCCAAACCCTAGGGTAGTTTATAATCAAATAATTGTTTAACATTATGAATAAATTTTTTTTATCTGCATTGCTGTAGATAAAGTTTGAAGAACTATCCGTTATTCCCCACGGCTCATTGTTCATCTCCATTGTATTAATAATCTGAGGAGAGATAACATAGTTCTTATTCATATTAGTAACAACTCCTTTTTAATCTAAGGGTTAAGGGAGCATTCTGCTTCCAGATTGCACAAATCTTTTTGGCACATAGAGATCATAATCATTGGTGCGACAATATTCTTCCAATTGCCGACTGGAATGAAGACCAATTCGTTTACATATGCGTGAGATATGATTTTCAACCGTACGGTAGGAAATATTTAACATTATACCGATTTGCTTATTGGTATATTTTTGTAACATCAGGAAAATAACATCCCATTCTCGTTGAGTAAAGAGATCAGTCGGTGGTTGAAATAATATAGAAGCTGGAAGTTTTCCACGAAATAACCGAGTGAATGAAAAATCCTGAGCTTGCCAAGCATGATATATCGTTCCCATACAACTTCCGTCTTCATGGTAAAAAGGATATTTTGCACAAAAGTAGGATGACAGAATTTGTTCTTTCCCAAATACATGTGTCTCTAGTGAACACACTCTTTCTTCTTTCTCCATCACTTTTTGATCATGAGCGATGTATTCCTTGGCAAATTCGGCTCCATCCCAAGGTATTTCATCATCATAAAACCCTTCAAATTCAAATGAACTTGAAATATTCTTAATAGATTTTAATGCCAAATTACCATAAATAAAGCATGAATTTTTATCCTTTATTCCCCAAGGATCATTACTTTGCTCTAATGTATTAATAACTTGAGATGAAATAATTAATTTATTGTCCATGTATTACTCCTTTTTCTTTAGCTGCATTGCTGTAAATAAAGTTTGAAGAACTATCCGTTATTCTCCACGGCTCATTGTTCATCTCCATTGTATTAATAATCTGAGGAGAGATAACATAGTTCTTATTCATATTAGTAACAACTCCTTTTTAATCTAAGGGTTAAGGGAGCATTCTGCTTCCAGATTGCACAAATCTTTTTGGCACGTAGAGATCATAATCATTGGTGCGACAATATTCTTCCAATTGCCGACTGGAATGAAGACCAATTCGTTTACATATACGTGAGATATGATTTTCAACCGTACGGTAGGAAATATTTAACATTATACCGATTTGCTTATTGGTATATTTTTGTAACATCAGGAAAATAACATCCCATTCCCGTTGAGTAAAGAGATCGGTCGGTGGCTGGAACATAATATTGGCTGGCAATTTTCCACGAAATAGTCTGGTGAATGAGAAATCCTGAGCTTGCCAACCATGATATATCGTTCCCATACAACTTCCGTTTTCATGATAAAGAGGATATTTTTCAAAAAAATAAGATGAAAGAATTTTTTCTTTTCCAAAAGTATGTGTTAAAAACAAACATACTCTTTCTTCTTTTTCCATCACCTTTTGATCATGAGCGATGTATTCTTTGGCAAATTCGGCCCCATCCCAAGGTAACTCATGCTCATAAAGTCCTTCAAATTCAAATGAACTTGAAAAATTCTTAAGAGATTTTAATGCCAAATTGCCATAGATAAAGCATGAGTTTTTATCCTTTATTCCCCACGGGTCATTACTTTGCTTCAATGTATTAATAACTTGAGATGAAATAATTAGTTTATTGTCCATGTATTACTCCTTTTTCTTTAACTGCATTGCTGTAAATAAAGTTTGAAGAACTATCCGTTATTCCCCACGGCTTATTGTTCATCTCTATTGTATTAATAATCTGAGGTGATAGTGCATAGTTCTTCTTCATATCAGTAAAAACTCCTTTTTAATCTAATGGTCAAGGAAACATTTTGCTTTCTGGATGCACAAACCTTTCTGGTACATAGAGATCATAATCATTGGTGCGACAATAATCTTCTAATTGACGAGTAGAATGAAGACCAATTCGTTTATATATGCGTGATATATGGGTTTCAACCGTACGATAGGAAATATTTAACATTCTACCGATTTGCTTGCTGGTATATTTGTGTAATAGGAGGAAAATAACATCCCATTCCCGTTGGGTAAAGAGATCAGTCGGTGGTTGAAATAATATAGAGGCAGGAAGTTTTCCATAAAATAGTCGGGTGAATGAAAAATCCTGGACTTGCCAACCATGAAATATCGTTCCCATACAACTTCCGTCTTCGTGGTAAAGAGGGTATTTTTCACAAAAATAGGATGACAGAATTTGTTCTTTCCCAAATAGATGTGTTTCGAGTGAACATATCCTTTCTTTTTCTTCCATCACTATTTTATCTTGAGTCACATGTTCTTTAGCAAATTCAGCACCATTCCAAGGAATTTCATCATCGAAAAGCCCTTCATAGTTAAAAGAATTTGGAACATTATGAAGAGATTTTAATGCCAAATTAACATAAATAAGGCATGAATTCTCATCTTTTATTCCCCAAGGATCATTACTCTGCTCCATTGTATTAATAACTTGAGATGAAATAATTAGTTTATTGCTCATGTTATTACTCCTTTTTAATCTAATGGTCAAGGAAACATTTTGCTTCTAGGTTGCACAAATCTTTTTGGCACGTAGAGATCATAATCATTGGTGCGACAATATTCTTCCAATTGCCGACTGGAATGAAGACCAATTCGTTTACATATGCGTGAGATATGGTTTTCAACTGTACGGTAGGAAATATTTAACATTATACCGATTTGCTTATTGGTATATTTTTGTAACATCAGGAAAATAACATCCCATTCCCGTTGAGTAAAGAGATCGGTCGGTGGTTGGAACATAATATTGGCTGGCAATTTTCCATGAAATAACCGGGTGAATGAGAAATCCTGAACTTGCCAACCATGAAACATCGTTCCCATACAGCTTCCGTCTTCGTGATAAAGAGGGTATTTTTCAAAAAAATAAGACGAAAGAATTTGTTCTTTTCCAAATTTATGTGTTAAAAGCAAACATATTCTTTCTTCTTTTTCCATCACTTTTTGATCATGAATGATATATTCTTTGGCAAATTCGGCCCCACCCCAAGGAATTTCATCATCGTAAAGTCCTTCATAGTCAAAAGAGCTTGAAATGTTTTGAAGATGTTTACATGCTTGATTGGCATACATGAAGCGTGAGTTTTTATCCTTTATTGCCCACGGGGCATTACTCTGCTCCATTGTATTAATAACTTGAGATGAAATAATTAGTTTATTGTCCATGCTATTACCCCTTTTTCTTTAGCTGCATTGCTGTAAATAAAGTTTGAAGAACTATCCGTTATTCCCCACGGCTCATTTTCCATTTCCATTGTATTAATAATCTGAGGTGATAGTGCGTAGTTCTTCTTCATATCAGTAAAAGCTCCTTTTAATCTAAGGATCAGGGAAACATTCTGCTTTCTGGATGCACAAACCTTTCTGGTACATAGAGATCATAATCATTGGTACGGCAATAATCTTCTAATTGACGAGTAGAATGAAGACCAATTCGTTTATATATGCGTGAGATATGGGTTTCAACCGTACGATAGGAAATATTTAACATCCTACCGATTTGCTTACTGGTATATTTGTGTAACATCAGGAAAATAACATCCCATTCCCGTTGAGTAAAGAGATCGGTCGGTGGTTGGAACATAATAGATGCCGGCAGTTTTCCATAAAATAGCCGGGTGAATGAGAAATCCTGAGCTTGCCAACCATGAAATAGAATCCCCATGCAGCTACCATCTTCATGATAAATAGGTAGCTTTTCAAAAAAATAGGATGACAGAATTTGATTTTTCCCATATACATGCGTTTCAAGTGAACACACTCTTTGTTCTTTTGTCATTACAGTTTTATCATGAGTAATAAATTCTTTTGCAAATTCAGCTCCATCCCAGGGAATTTCATCATCAAAAACTCCTTCATAGTCAAAAGAATTTGAAAGATTTTGGAGGGTTTTAAATGATTGATTAGCATAAATAAAGCATGAGTTCTTGTCTTTTATTCCCCAAGGATCATTACATTGCTTCATTGTGTTAATGATTTGCGATGAAATTATCTTGTTACTCATAGTATCATTCCTTTTTCTAGCCTTAAAATTAGCTTATTGATATTTAATTTTGTAATCAATTTAATTCCACACTGCCGATAGTGACAAATCTTGCAGGAATATAAGCGTCAAGTTTATTTTCTTTACAGAAATCTTTTAATTCTTCGTGTAATGATAAATTGAATTTTTGGTAGATTGACTGAATATGATTAACCACATCTTCGGCACTTATCATTAACGCTTCACCGATTTTCTCTTCATCTAATGAACGTAGCGTTAGAAAGAGAACTTCCCATTCAGTTTGTGTCAATTTGTCATTAGGGGCGATAAATTCCAACGTTGCCGGAGGGGTTTTATCATAATAGTAGGCAGTAGAAAAGTTTTTGGTTTTGCACATATGAAAAGTGAGCCCAATACAATTGCCATCTTCATCGCAAAGTGGGTATTTATTACAAAGATAGATTTGCTTAATCTTATGTTCTTCAAATGGATGCGTTTCTAGTGAACTAACACGTTGCATAGTTTGAAGAACTTTTTGATCCTGACGATGGAATTCTTTTTCATATTCTGCAATAGGTGAGGGTAATTCACCTGTGGTAAGCCCGGTAATCTCGAAATCGTCAGGTAAATTGTGTAGTTGATAAAAAGCGGAATTGGCGTAAATAAATCTCGATTGGAGATCTTTAGCTCCCCAAGGTTCATCACTGTTTTCCCACATATGAATTAATTGTGGGGTGATATTATTAGGTCTATTTTTTATATGTTGCATTAGTGACTCCTGAATGATTATTTCAGTTGTTATCTGACATGTTTGCTAACTAATTATACTTAAAATGCCTTGGTAATATAATAGAATATAATAACTTGCTCGTCAAAATACATATATTTATTAATTAAACCTTTTATTGTTATATAGTGATACTTTTAACATTAATGAATATAACTAAAAATACTATTTAGTATAAAAATATTTTAGTTAACTTATTAAACAGCAAAATTAATGAATAAATTTTTTAAGTCATGAATAATTAAGTGACGTAGATCAAAACTTTCTGTCATTAATCGAAGCGTGAAGGAGCGGTTGTTATAACGATGATAGGTAATAGAATGAAAAAGAAGGCGTTATTTTTGGCGCGGGATAATGGCGAAAAAATGACATTTAATCGGAATAATATTCGATCAATTAAAGAATGCTTTTTAAACGGCGTATTTAGAGCATTGTAATTAGATAAACTATATTTTGGAATTATCAGAATAATCAACTAAATAGAGTTTTCAATCTAAAAACCGAGTTTGAATTTTCCTACTGCTGACAATAGCTATTCTTAAATAAAATTAAGGTTAGGTAAATTCTATGAAATTAAATTATCGAAGAATAATTAAGTAAAAAACTTACTTAAAATGGTATAGCCCAAGATATAAAGTTGTATTTCAAGTTCCACTTAGATGTTTGCCACCATCACGTTCTTACTCTATTTCCCACAGTTTGTATCAATGATTTTCTGCTTTGACAGTGCCGGCGAGGTAACGTCGGAGGCAAAAAATTGACCTGATTTTCATTATCAAGGCGAAGAGGACGAATTAAATCGGTATCACCTGAGTAAAATTGCGGAACGGTCCGGTAAGGCGCTGACTCGTATTCGCTTTCGTTGGATCAGAGATGAAAAAAACGGAAAGATGACGGTTCAGGGCTATCATGTCAGCCCGGAAAGTGGTTTGGATAACGTGCTGGTTCGTATGATGAGATTGAATCCGACTACCGGTAATTATGAATTCTGGGAGCCGGGAGAAAATCGACCGACGATTTTATGGACGCCGAATGAACAGGAATGCAAGGCTCCACCGCATACCGGAAATGAAGAGCAGTCGTTTATTCCGTCGTAAATAACCGTATTACCAATCCCGGATAAAGAGGGTAGTGATATTGAATCGCTGCCAATGCCAGAAGAGAAGGATTTCCGTGATTATATACCCGTTATCCTTCAAGTTGCCTCTTTGTTGGCTGCGCTCGCTCACCCCAGTCACATAGTTACCTATGCTCCCGGGGATTTACTCCCTTGCCGTCGCGATGCATCTTGAAATCCATAGGGTATATCCCTAATATGATGTTTTTAAATGAAATATTTAAACAGGGCGGATTATTTTCTCCATTAATAATGGATAAGGGTAATATGTAAAAACTAGGAATAAATACGTAATTTAAGACAATAAAAACTTTTCCGGTATATAGTAATTAAAATTATTGGCTCGACAATACGCTTCCAGTTGTTGGCTGGAATTAATTCCTATCTTACGGTATATCCGAGTCATATAATATTCAATAGTGCGATAAGCTAGATTCAGTATCCGCCCAATCTGCTTTCTGGTATTTTTCTGTAAAAAGAGGAAAATGATATCCCATTCACGGTGAGTAAAAAGATCCGTTGGTGGTTGCAGCATAATTGAGGCCGGTAGTTTGTCGTGGTATTGATGTAAATAGGCTAATGAATAGTTTTTTGCTTTCCAACCATGATATATGACTCCGATGCAATCTCCATCTTTATGGTAAAAAGGTGATTTTTCGAAAAAGTAAGACGATAGGATTTGCTCTCTGCCAAATATATGGGTTTCGATTGAACATATTCTCTGCTGTTTTTCCATTACCTTTTTATCATGATTAATAAATTGTTCCGCAAATTTAGCGCTATCCCAAGGAAGTTCATTTTCATAGGCCCCTTCAAATTCAAATGAATTTGAAAAGTTCTGAAGAGATTTTAATGCTAGATTACCGTAAATAAAGCATGAGTTTTTATCTTTAATTCCCCAAGGCTCGTTGCTTACTGCCAATGTATTAATAACTTGAGATGATATAGCTATGCGATTACTCATATTATAATTCCTTTTTACCCATTTTGGGTTTAAGTTGTGATATGTTTGAATCATATTATCAGTTTAATACTTTATTATCAGTAATAATAGACTTTTTCAGAAAATAATTATTGTGGCTATTTTTATTACGAGAATTGTTTAGTTGTGCATGCCATTATAGATTTAATTTGAGGTAAATTTTCTTAATATAATTAACCGTGTTTTCTATAATGGATGAGAGTAATTTATCAGTTGAGAATCGATCAATTTTACACAGATAAATTAGTTCAATAATGATATTATTTAAATGATTTATTTGTTTGTGATATTTAAAATAGCTGTGTTTTATGATGGAAAAAAGCCAATTCTTTCTGCTGATTAAATTTATTTTTATTTAAGATGTGAACTTTAAATATGAGTAACTGTAACAGGAAATAATTATTTTTCTAAAAATAAAATAGGCGTAATTGTTGCAGGCAGTTTGAACACGGACAGCGCGGAAAAACCGGAGCGTACACGTAGTACGTGAGGATTTTGAGCACTGCCCAGGTTCAAAATGGCAAATAAAATAGCCCTATTGAGATAGGCAGTAAACTGTTTATATAACTGATGTTTCTAATATATGAAAATTGTGTCGGTATAATTTTCATATATTACCTGTATCATACCGACAGCGATAAACTATTTAATCATGTTTTTTATGACTAAAAAATAGTAAATAAAATTATTAAAATAGTAAAAATTTTTCGGGTACATAACGTTTAAAATTGTTGATGAGACAATATTCTTCCAGTTGTTGGTTGGAATCAACACCTATCTTATGATATATATTGGCCATATGGGATTCAATTGTACGGTAAGAGATATTTAATATTTTTCCAATCTGTTTCCTGGTATATTTTTGTAAAAAGAAGAAAATAATATCCCACTCACGTTGGGTAAAAGTATCTGTTGGTGGTTGAAATATAATAGATGTGGGGAGAACGTTATAATATTGATATAAGTTTATTAATGAAAAATCTTTGGCTTTCCATCCATGAAAAAGTATGCCTATACATTCCTTTGCATCGTTATATAGTGGTAATTTTTCTTGGAAGTAAGACGATAAAATGTTTTCTTTTCCATATGTATATGTTTCAAGTGAACAGATTCTTTTCCCTTTTGTCATTACAATTTTATCATGATCAATAAATTCTTTTGCAAACGCCGCTCCACCCCAAGGAAGTTCGTCATCAAAAAGCCCTTCATAATCAAATGATGTTGGAATGTTTTGAATAGATTTTAGGGCCGGGTTACCATAAATAAAGCGTGAATTTTTATCTTTGATTCCCCACGGTTCATTGCTTGCTTCCATTGTGTTTATTATTTGTGATGAAATGTATGTTCCATTAATTTTTTTCATGATTAATGCCTATTATAGTGATGATAAATTTATACCCGTTATCTCTCAAGTTACCTCTTTGTTGGCTGCATTCGCTCACCCCGGTCACATAGTTACCTATGCTCCCGGGGATTCGTTCCCTTGCCGTCGCGATGCATCTTGAAATCCATAGGGTATATAATATTCGGCGACCCTAAGTGATCAATGTTTATAGGGTGTAAAAGAGGGTAGTTATTTTTCTTGTCGTGGTCTCCAAATGAGTGAGTTTCTAGCAAAGTGGCTCTGCATCGTTTCAAAGTATGTTTTATCTTAGTAACGGAATTCTTGTTCATATTTTAAGATTATCAAATATAATTTATATGTTTAAATGACTCCATTTTTATTCTTCGTACACGTTAAGATTAAAGTGATACTGATTAGTTTACTTTTTATATTTTGCATAGTAAATCCTTGGTGATTACTTAAGACATTATCTGAATGATTTAAGTAATAATTCTACGTAACATGATTTGATTCTATAGCATAGAATAACAATTTGCTTTTCAAGGTAAAATAACTATTAATTAAATTATTTATTATTTAACAATGAAATTTTAAATAAACATAAATGTATTTATGAATATTATTTCACAGAAAAATTATTTAGTAAGGGTGTTTTTTATGAATGTCCAACTATAGCCGGTAATACTTATTTTTTTCGATGTTCATTAGTGATGAATGGGTATCAATAGTCTCGGCATATTGTATACCCGTCATCTTTCAA
Source organism: Photorhabdus laumondii subsp. laumondii (assembly GCF_003343245.1). Lineage (NCBI taxonomy): Bacteria > Pseudomonadati > Pseudomonadota > Gammaproteobacteria > Enterobacterales > Morganellaceae > Photorhabdus > Photorhabdus laumondii. The sequence continues at coordinate 2,388,543 of NZ_CP024901.1, forward strand.
GTTGCTTCTTTGTTGGCTGCACTCACTCACCCCGGTCACATAGTTATCTATGCTCCCGGGGATTCGCTCCCTTGCCGCCGCGATCCATCTTGAAATCCATAGAGTATATCGAACAATAGATTTAACATTTTGGGAATTAATAAAAATCCCTTAATTGAAATAAGACCAAATGAAATGTATCTGTGATCATTTTAACTTTTTGTAAAATTATAATGGTTAAAATTTTTGAGATAAAAAATAAATCAATCTAGGAATATGAAAAATTTATTAATTATCTCGTTGCTCTGCTTATAAGAAATCTAATGACTTAAATTTTTCTATAATCTAACTTTTCAAATGAATTTATAGCGCTATTTTTCGATAGATTATAAATTTTAACTCCTTTTCTTATGGCTATTTCATGAGCCAGGTTGAAACAAGGAATGATGAAATCATGTAAGTTATTATTTAATTTGGTATCTAGCTTGTCATTTTGGGTTTCATAAAACCTTGGTTTTGAAAAATTGTTCATGTCTAGACCTGCGAAATATATTTCTTTATACCCCAAAAAAAATGCTATTTGCAAAGCAGAATATGCCACTGTTGTTCCGTTGTAGAATCCGAGATTTAAGTTCAATGAGAAGGCGACACTGTTCTGTATTATTATTTCATCACTCTTTATTTCAAAAAGTTCTTTTTCCTGTTGATAAACTGGCTGGTCAATGTTCTCAATAATAATGACTTTACATTTTAATTCAAGATAACCGTAATGAATTAAGATATCATTGAGACAATCCATTGTTGTGAAGAGTATCAATTCATTATCTTTTAATATATTTAAAACGATATTCTTCCTATTTAGAATGAATGTTCGGTCAATTATAACATGATATTTGAATTTTACCTCTGGTGATAATTCATACGAGCCGTTAACACCCATAATATCAAATTTGGTATCATCAAAAAAATCTGTTTTGATGGTAGATACCGACGGTCCAGATGCAATAATGATTAAGGGTTTTTCTGATTTTTTTGGGAATTCATTGATGTTTATACTTTTCTTATTGAATGAAACGGCGTCGATTTTGCCATTAATGTTTCTTGAGATCTTTATGTGAGGCCAAAAGTTCATATTGTGTTTCATTTTTTTACTGGATACATTTCTGTATATTGATTTTGTTATATTCTGCTTACAGAGCATACCTAGTTTTAAAAGATATTTATATTTTAAAAACATATTGTGTTACCATTTTTTATTTTAAATTGGAATGTTCAATTAATTATTTTTTGCTTTTTTATCTTTATCTCATTTTGAGATTTAGGCGTATATGCAATACAATCAGCAGGGATATCTTTATTGATAAATGACATGGCGCCTATGTAGACATTATCTCCAATTGTTATGTTGTCACTTATAATACAAGAATTTGCACCTATTTTTACATCATTACCTATACTTATTTTCCCTTGAATATCTTCATTAAGAACGCCAATGGTTGTATTTTGTAAAACATGAAAATTATCACCAATAATGCAAGTGCGGGAAATAACAATGCCAACATAATGAGATATACGTAAATTTTTTCTTATATAGCAGCCTAATCCTAAATCACATCCATATTTATTTCTTAAATTTCTATTGATACGAATCGAGATTTTCTTGGCTTTATTTGTCCTATATAAGTAATTAGCAATTCTCCACCAGAAATAGAACCTGCGGTCTGGGCATTTAAGGGCTCGATGGATTGCTTTGAACCATGAAAACGATGTCCGTGAACAGATAACTTCGCTGAGTAAACATGCTGTTAAATGGCTTAGCTCTTCTTTATGTGATAATACCTTGTTCATTTTTCTATCAAAACCCTGCACTGATTAGCCGTATCATTTTTCAGATATGGATTATATTAAAAATATCGAATTTAGCCAAATATACCCGTTATCTTTCAAGTTGCCTCTTTGTTGGCAGCACTCGCTCACCCCGGTCACATCGTTATCTCTGCTCCCGGGAATTCACTCCCTTGCCGTCGCGATCCATCTTGAAATCCATTGGATATAGATCAATTTGGCAAACCTGGCTATGTGAATTTTTGTTGACGAAATACAGGTGAATCTCAAGAAAAAGTCACCGTCAAGCGTAAACATAGTAAATCCAGTCAAACCATCTTGCAGAAAAAAGAGAAAAAACAGGGAAATTACTGGGTTGGCAGTGAGACGTATATCTGGGTAATTTAATTAAAATGTCAATAGTGATACGTAATGGGTATTAATAGATAAATTTCCGGCTGTCGTTTCTAATGTTGAACTATTTATTACTACCAATTATATAAAAATAATTAACCTTATAAGTAATAAGAACGCTGCATTATTCTTTTTCTGAACTAGACTTGATTGGCGTGAATTGCAAGAGAGATTGTTTTTACAATAATTCAATATATTGGTTGTAAAATAATATTATTTAATTGCAGGAGAAAGTATATGAGTTATAAGAATGATTTTAAGGCTTTTTCTACTAGTGATAATGCGAATGTAATCAGTCAAGACAAATACGAGGTAAATCAGAGTTTACAAACTGGATTTTCACCAGATAATGTTCCCACCCACTTATTAAATAAGGTATTACGTCAAGCGTCAGCGGTATCATCTGCCGTGACTGATTTTATCGCGACACGATCTGGCAATGATGTTCTGGATGATGGAAACATAGCCAAACTCACCGCTCAATTAAATAAAGCGCTAGAGCAAAAAATGACAACAGATATTCCCAGTGCTTCATTAACACAAAAAGGTGTTGTCCAGCTTACAAATGTGGTTGGTAATAGCGATACATTGGCGGTTACACAAAAGCTTGTTCAGGAAGTAATAAATTCATTACGTGAATATACCCGCGAAGAGATAGACAACCGGATGAAAACAGCCAATGAAATTCCTGTCGGTTCTCCTATTCCGTGGCCGTTACCTCATCCACCATTCGGTTATTTCACTTGTAATGGTTCAGCTTTTAATAAATTACAGTATCCGAAGTTGGCGGAAGCTTATCCTGACGGTAGATTACCTGATTTAAGAGGCGAATTTATTCGCGGATGGGATGATGGTCGTGGTATTGATAGCGGCCGTGGAATTTTAACTCATCAAGGGGATGCCATTAGAAATATTGTAGGTTCATTTCCTGGGGCAATAGCACTTCATTTTGAGCTGGCAGCAAAAGGGGTTTTTTACGGTAACGCAACTTTTGGCGTGGCTACAGATGGTAATCCTAAATCAGTAGATCATTTTACCCGGGATGCTGTATACACTACATACGGTTTTGGGTTCGACACGTCAAGGGTTGTTCCTGTAGCTTCGGAGAACCGTCCTCGCAACATCGCCTTTAATTACATAGTAAGAGCGGCGTAATGGCTGAACAAAAATACGCTTGATAGCCGGAAATAGAAAGAGAGACGGCTTTCTACTTGGATGGAAAAAATTTTGACCCTTTTTTAACGGTAAATTTTAATCTGTTGATTTTTCAGTAAATATTGTTTATCCCACAAAAAAGGGTTTTTTATTTTTTATAATGGTTGCTCTTTAACATTCAATAGGTTGGGGTTAATATGTAACAGTGCACTGCCGTACAGGCAGCTTAGAAAATACAACTAACATAGCGAGATAATCATGACAGGTGCACTGCCGTACAGGCAGCTTAGAAAACCTTTTAGTTATGAGGGTGTGCGTTTTTATTGTGCACTGCCGTACAGGCAGCTTAAAAAACCAACATTTTCACTTACCAATCTATTTTCAGAACTGTCGGCTCAAGTGTATCGTTGAGAACAATGAATGTGTGTTTTATGAAGATAGAGAGCCTATGACATTCCAGAACACCGTCGCTTAGATATTCGTGTCCAAATGCCAGAAGATTCATCTTGGAATTTAAAATAGCAGGCGTTACAGGAAGAGATAGAAGGAATAAGAGCAGAATAGTTTTCAGATGTTAAATATAAATGGTTTGGGTATGTTTTCGATTCTAAAATATTTAATTACTTATTACTGCTAATTATATAAAAATAGTCAATCTCCTAATAAATAGGAATGCTGTATTACTCTTCTTTCTGAACTAGACTTTGATTTTAATGAATTACAGACGGATTATTTTTACAGTAATTAAATATGTTGATTATAAAAAATATTATTTTGCTTAAGGAGTAAGGATATGAGTCAAAAAAATGATTTTAAAGCTTTTTCTATTAGCGATAATGCTAATGTAATTAGCCAAGAAAAATATGAAGAAAATCAGAATTTGCAGACTGGGTTTCCACAAGATGGTATTACCACTGATATGCTAAATAAGGCATTACGTCAGTCTTCCACGATATCCTCTGTAGTCGCTAATTTTATCGCTACACAATCTGGCAATGATGTTCTGGATGATGGGAATATAGAGAAACTCACCAGCCAATTAAATAGAGCGCTGGAACAGAAAATGACAATAAAGGTTCCTGATGCTTCATTAACACAGAAAGGTATTGTTCAACTTACAAATGTGGTTGGCAATAGCAATACATTGGCGGTTACACAAAAACTTGCTCAGGAAATAATAAATTCATTACGTGAAGAAATTAATATACCTGTGGGTTCCCCCATTCCGTGGCCGTTACCCTATCCACCTGTCAACTATCTCGTTTGTAACGGTGCATTTTTCAATAAATTGCAGTACCCAAAGTTAGCAGAAGCTTATCCTGACGGCAGATTGCCCGATCTAAGGGGAGAATTTATCCGTGGCTGGGATAGTGGGCGAAATGTGGATCCATCTCGTTCAATATTGTCATGGCAGGAAGGGGCTTATTTGGTACAGAATGTTGATCGGGCTAATAATTTTATGATTACCCTCTCACGCAATGAGTTTGCAAAATTGCAGTGGGATATTCCACAAAATAAAAATACTTCGGTAAAAGCTGTATATTATAAAGCTCAGGCAGACTGGATTGCGAATTCCGCATTTATAGGGGTATCGAGGCCCCGTAATATAGCATTTAACTACATAGTGAGAGCAGCAGCATGCAGCATAATGACAGAACAAAAATACGCGTTAGAACATGAAACCGCTGTATTGGGTGAAGACGGATTAGCAATTCAACCCGGTTGGATAAAAGTTTATCACACGAATCAAATAACAAGAGAATTTATTAACGCTGGTATTGAATATGTCATGCTCGGTGTCAGTTTATCAGCACATTCTTATTTAGATGCACCAGACTTTCCCGATTCTGATGATGTGGCTGTTTGTCGCAGTGAAGACGGTAAGTGTTGGGAGATCGTCCCTGATTATCGGGGGAAAATAGCTTACGACACGTTAACATTAACTCAACAGAAAATCACTGAACTGGGTGAATTACCTGAAACTCTGACCTTCAAGCAACCGACCACCGGTTTTGATAAATGGGATGGCACAAAATGGGTCACTGATAATGTAGCTCTAAAAGCAAATCAAATTGAACAAGCGGAACAGCAGCGTGTAACTCTGTTGCGACACGCGAGTGAATCCATTGCATTACTGCAAGATGCTGTTGATTTAAATATCGCTACCGAAGTAGAAAAATCCGCCTTACTGACATGGAGAAAATATAGGGTAATGCTCAATAGAGTAAATATTTCATTGTCTCCCGATATTGAATGGCCGGAACAGCCGAGGTAAAGACTTTGATTGATGTGAGTTGCGAAATAATGTTATTTAATTCAAGGAGGACATATGAGTCCCAAGAATGATTTTAAAGCTCTCTCTGTTATTAATAATAAAAACATAGTGAGTCAAGAGAAATATAAAATAAGTTCGGATTTGCAGACAGAGTTTCCTTCAAATGATGTTCACTCTCATTTGTTAAATAAGGCGTTGGATCAATCATCAACTATATCAGCCGTCATAGCTAATTTTATTGCGGAACAATCTGGCGAGGATGTTTTAGATAATGGTGATATAACCAAGCTTACCGCTCAATTAAATAAAGCATTAGAACAGAAAATTTCAGATACCTCTAACATTCCTGTCGGTATTCCTGTTCCTTGGCCGACTGCCGTGCCGCCTGCTGGGTGGTTGCAGTGTAATGGGGCGGTCTTTGATAAGTCGAAATTTCCGAAATTAGCAGAAGCTTATCCTGATGGTAACTTACCTGATTTGAGAGGAGAATTTATTCGGGGTTGGGATGATAGACGAGGTATTGATAGTGGCCGTAGAATTTTAACGCATCAGGGGGATGCTATCCGAAATATTCAGGGTTCGTTCGCCGGCATGATAGCACTAAATTATCATTTGGCAACAAGAGGGGCTTTTTATGCTAGTCAAGTTCTTGGAATAGCGACAGATGGCAGTTTCAAATCGATAAATATTTCTGACACAGATACTCCATACGGCTTTGGGTTCGAGGCGTCAAGGGTTGTTCCTGTAGCCTCAGAGAACCGCCCTCGCAACATAGCATTTAATTACATAGTGAGAGCGGCGTAATGGCTGAACAAAAATACGCTTGATAGCTAGAAATAGAAGAAGAGACTGCTTTCTACTTGGATGGAAAAAATTTTGACCCTTTTTTAACGGCAAATTTTAATTTATTGATTTTTAAGTAAATATTGTTTATCCCACAAAAAAGGGTTTTTTATTTTTTATCATGGTTGCTCTTTAACATTCAATAGGTTGGGGTTAATATGTAACAAGTGCACTGCCGTACAGGCAGCTTAGAAAACAGCCGGAAAATTAATGGCAAAGCATTAAGTGTGCACTGCCGTACAGGCAGCTTAGAAACGTAATTTCCTGCTTATCATTACTCTTTAAAGGTGCACTGCCGTACAGGCAGCTTAGAAATACGTTTGCACTCTTCTATATAGTGAGGGTTAGTGCACTGCCGTACAGGCAGCTTAGAAACGTAATTTCCTGCTTATCATTACTCTTTAAAGGTGCACTGCCGTACAGGCAGCTTAGAAATACGTTTGCACTCTTCTATATAGTGAGGGTTAGTGCACTGCCGTACAGGCAGCTTAGAAATGATGCCGACGAACGGCAACAATGCCGGTGATGTGCACTGCCGTACAGGCAGCTTAGAAATTTGAAAACTCCCTGAAGCAATGGCGTGACCGGTGCACTGCCGTACAGGCAGCTTAGAAAAACTTCTCCCGCACACAAAGGGAGAGTGGGCGGTGCACTGCCGTACAGGCAGCTTAGAAATAGAAATCCTTGAATATAGTCAGACCCGTAATGCGCACTGCCGTACAGGCAGCTTAGAAAAACTTCTCCCGCACACAAAGGGAGAGTGGGCGGTGCACTGCCGTACAGGCAGATTAGAAAAGAGGATTAATTGAGCGCTTTTAGTGAATATTTATTCATTGCACCACAGCGATGTTAGGAAAGCATGTTAGGAAGGGGAGGGGCCGGCATAAAAAAAGCCACCTTGCGGTGGCCTTTTCTTTTTTCTAACTCACTGTTTTATCAGCGAATTTCATTTGGTGCCCAGGGCGGGACTTGAACCCGCACAGCCTTACAGCCGAGGGATTTTAAATCCCTTGTGTCTACCGATTTCACCACCTGGGCTGAATTTGGAGGCGCGTCCCGGAGTCGAACCGAGGTTGACGGATTTGCAATCCGCTGCATGGCCACTCTGCCAACGCGCCTTTCTATATTCAACGACTAATTCAGCATCCAACTTCTGAACAGTAAGTTGGAGCGGGAAACGAGACTCGAACTCGCGACCCCAACCTTGGCAAGGTTGTGCTCTACCAACTGAGCTATTCCCGCACCGCTTTGAACTAGCTGATTTACTTATTTGTTTTCGTAAATCTCATGTGCCGTTCGATGCGTTGCATTCTACTTACTTCACGTATCGAGTCAACACAATTATTGTTACACCGTGTTTGTTCGATGGTTTTTACGTCATTTCGATCAAGCTTCACGCAAATCAGACCAAGCCGCATTTATGTATTGAAACATTGACCAAAATGTCATCACCGTAGCAACATAAAGTAATATGAATCCACCCAATTCGAATTCAAAATTAGGGCGCCATAATAAAGCAATTAACGCTGCCATCTGTGCTGTCGTTTTTACCTTACCCATCCAGGAAACGGCAACACTACTGCGTTTGCCTAATTCAGCCATCCATTCTCTGAGAGAAGAGATGATAATTTCACGCGCTATCATGGTTGCTGCGGGCAGGGTTATCCACCATGTATGATAGTGTTCGGAAACTAAGACTAATGCGGCCGCAACCATGATTTTGTCCGCGACAGGATCAAGAAATGCGCCAAAGCGAGTTGTCTGTTTCCAAAGGCGAGCGAGAAAACCGTCAAACCAGTCTGTCGCCGCAGCGACAATAAAAATTATGGCACAAACCATCGGCGCCCATGTGAATGGCAAATAGAATGCCAGGACAAAAAATGGGATCAGGGCGATACGAAATAGAGTGAGCCATGTTGGTATATTTAATTGCATAGTGCTTCTTAACTATCTGGCTATAGTGGAATTTATAAGTATGGTGCATCAATGTACTTAGTGTTTCAATGCATTATAAATTTTTTCTGCTAATGCATAGGAAATAGTCGGTACTTTTGCGATCTCTTCGACACTTGCATTACGTAAAGGCTGCAAACCTCCCATGTATTTCAGTAACATTTGTCGGCGTTTTGGTCCAACGCCTTCAATAGATTCCAGTGTACTGGTGTTTCTAACTTTAGATCTACGCTGACGGTGCCCGGTTATTGCATGATTATGTGATTCGTCACGAATATGCTGAATCACATGCAGGGCAGGAGAGTCCGGCGGTAATGCGATACTTTTATCCTCCGTTGCGAAAAATAGCGTTTCAAGCCCGGCTTTGCGATCACTGCCTTTGGCAACACCTATTAATTGAGGTCGCGTTTTATCCCATTCAACATCAAGAGACTGAAAGACATCGATTGCTTGAGCTAATTGCCCTTTACCACCATCGATGAAAATAATGTCGGGAATTTTTGACTCATCTAATGCTTTCCCGTATCGACGGCGTAGTACTTGATTCATGGCAGCGTAATCATCACCGGGAGTAATACCACTGATATTATAGCGCCGGTATTCAGAACGTAGTGGACCATTGCTATCAAAGACGACACAGGATGCAACAGTTTGTTCTCCCATAGTGTGACTAATGTCAAAACATTCCATTCTCTGAATTTTTGCTAACTTAACTAATTTGGTGAGAGAGTCTAATCTTTGGTGAATAGTTGATTGTTGTGATAAGCGGGTCGATAGGGCAATTGTTGCATTTGTGCGGGCAAGTTTCAGATAACGGGCTTTATCTCCGCGGGGCCGGGTTTGAATATGAATTTTTCGCCCGGATATTTCAGATAAAGAATCAGACAAAATGTCTTTCTCTGGCAGAGTAAAATCCAGCAAAATTTCTGAGGGCAAAGTCCGATTTTGGCTGCCTTGTAAATAAAATTGGCCAAGGAATGTTTGTACAATCTCATCAAGCGTTGTCCCTGTCGGGATTTTAGGATAGTAACTTCGGCTACCCAGTACTTTGCCCTGACGTATAAACAGTACATGCAGGCAAGCCATGCCCGCGTCAAAGGCAACACTGATAACATCGAGGTCATCGTCTGTTCCTGAAACAAATTGTCTTTCAGTAACCTGACGAACGGCCTGGATTTGATCACGGTATCTTGCAGCATCTTCAAATTTCAGTTGCTGGCTGGCTTGCTCCATTCGTTCAATTAATCTGGTTAAAACTTGCTGATCTTTGCCTGAAAGGAACAGACGAATATAATCAACTTGCTGCTGATATTCATCTTCACTTACCAACCCTTTAACGCAAGGCCCAAGGCAGCGACCAATTTGATATTGCAGGCATGGCCGCGAGCGATTGCGGTAGACACTATCCTCACATTGTCGGATAGGAAAAAGTTTTTGCAGTAAGATTAATGATTCCCGTACCGCATGAGTGTTTGGAAATGGGCCGAAATATTCACCTTTGAAATGTTTAGCTCCCCGGTACATTGCCAGTCGTGGATGTTTATCTGCGCTGAGAAAAATGTAAGGGTAGGATTTGTCATCTCGCAGTAAAACGTTATATCGGGGTTGATAGAGCTTAATGTAATTATGCTCCAGCAGCAGTGCTTCGGTTTCGGTATGCGTAACCGTAACATCTATCTGAACAATATTTTTAACCAGAGATTCGGTTTTACGACTGGTGACTTGTGCGCGAAAGTAACTGGCAAGCCGTTTTTTTAAATCCTTGGCTTTACCGACATAAATAACCGTGCCTGAGGTGTCATACATACGATAAACGCCAGGTTGACTGGTTACTGTTTTTAAAAATGTTTTTGAATCAAATTGTTCCGTCACTATTTAATAGACTCTCTGTGTCGAATAGCCCATAACGTATTGCCATATGTGTTAATTCTACATCACCGTTGATATTTAGTTTACTAAACATTCGGTAGCGATAGCTATTGACGGTTTTTGGGCTGAGATTAAGTTGTTCAGAGATATCGCTCACTTTTTGTCCTTTCGTGATCATCAGCATAATCTGTAATTCACGATCAGACAGACAACTTAATGGATTGTCTTGCTGTGGGCTAATTTGGCTAAGAGCCATTTGTTGAGCAATATCGGGAGCGATATAGCGCTGGCCGGCATTAACTGCACGAATTGCATTTACCATGTCCTGAGGGGTAGAGGCTTTACTGAGATATCCTCTGGCACCAGCCTGCATCACCTTCATTGGCAAAGGATTTTCAGTATAGATAGTCAACATGATGACACGGACATCGGGACAATAGCGTAGGATTCTTTTTGTTGCCTCCAGGCCCCCAATGCCTGGCATGTTCATATCCATTAACACGATATCTACTTTATTAGCTCGGCACCATTTTATCGCATCTTCACCACAATTAGCTTCTCCTACTACGGTTATCCCTTTTACGTCATCAAGAATACGTTTTACACCAACTCTGATCAGCTCATGATCATCGACTAACAAAACATTTATCAAAAAAGTGTCTCCAACTGGCTCTATGCTCATACATGAGCTTCATTGATATTGCTTGTGTATTGAATTTGTTTCAGAAAAGTTAACTTCAATTGTCTGTTTTTTAACTTTTGGTAAAGATTATATAAAACAATAGAATAGATAAATTATCCTTAAAGTTCATCAGGAATGTGAATATTATACTTATCTCTTCCAAAGACAAAAGAGAATTATTTTATACGATAGGAAGTATTATTTATTTGCAATCATAATATCTCATATATTCTGATTATGATAAAATTAATAACTAAATAAATATTTATAAAATATATGATTTTAACAACAATTTAACGTTTTTTGGCGTAGATCTATTTGGAAAATGTATAAAAATAGGGGATGAATTATGTGGTATAATTATTATTTTCATGACGCAATTAATACGTAAACAGGTAACGACTATGAATAAAATCGATTTAATTCCTTCATCTGATACTGAAACCTTGGCAACAGAGGTGACATGTTTGAAAGTTCTGTTGGCCTCTATTCTTAAAACTATGGGACAAGCTCATGCAGGGAGAGTTGTACTGAATCTGGAACGTGTTATTGCAGAAATGGGCGATGAAAAACAGGCCAAGATATTTGAAAATACCGTTCAGCAAATAAAAGCGTTATATCGGCAGTGAGGTAGAGTCTCAGGGGTTAATGTTATTGCCCCTGTACATATCCCACTTTTGCCACGTATTGAAATGAACAGCACCTATTTTCATAAAATTTTTATTTGGAAAAATATATATAGTTGAATAAGAGCCTATCTCAATAGGCGTAATTGTTGCAGGCAGTTTGAACACGGACAGCGCGGAAAAACCGGAGCGTACACGTAGTACGTGAGGATTTTGAGCACTGCCCAGGTTCGCTCTTTATGGCAAAGAAGGGCAAATAAAATAGCCCTATTGAGATAGGCAGTAACTCATAGTAATTAACAGGATATAGTGTATACTAAATGTAGTAGTCTGGTTTGGTATGTAAATATAGGAGCGTGCGTATGTACAAAACTATTTTAGTACCGGTAGATATTTCAGAAGATGAACTAACGAGTAAAGCGGTTAAGCATGCACTGTCTTTAGCAAAAGAAACGGGTGCGAAGCTCCATATTCTTCATGTACTGCCAATTTCATCCGCGATTGTTAACGCATATTCGTTGGGATATGATGAAATTAAGGATAAAGCGACAATTAAAGCCGAAGATGATTTAAAAACGCTGATTGATGCCATCGATTTTCCTGCTGACAGGTTATCTTATTCTATTGCATTTGGGTCGCCAAGAGATGAAATAACAGCAGCAGCGACAGAAATTAATGCTGATCTTATCGTTATTGGCTCTAGAAGGCCCAATATTACAACGCACTTATTAGGATCTAATGCATCAGGTGTTGTCAAATATTCGACAACATCTGTTTTGGTTATCAGGTAAGGTGGTTATACCTTATGGATTTCAAGATGCGTCGCGACGGCAAGGGAGAGAATCCCCGGGAGCATAGGTAACTATGTGACCGGGGTGAGCGAGTGCAGCCAACAAAGAGGCAACTTGAAAGATGACGGGTATAATGGCTAGCCATCTTCGGGTGGTTTGCTAGCTAACGCTGGGTTGCACTATTTTTATTAAATTTGCTCTGATTTCATTTTCATTGAGATTGCATAAGGTTTTGTAGAATTGTTGAGGATGCAATAATTGTGGAAAAATTTACTGATAAACTGATTCGTTTGGACCATTTTGTATGGCGGGTGATACGCTTTTACTTTATTGCTGCAACGTTTTTCTTTATTGGAATAATTCCGGGTGTCCTAGGGTTTTACCTGATAGAAGAGCATACATTTTCTGAATCTTTGCTTAACGCTTTATTTATGCTGGGATCGCAGGGGTTAGATCCCGTTCCTGTTAGTTTATCCGGTAAATATTTTATTGCCATATATGGGGTATTTTTGGAAAGTGTGTTCTTTATTACTTTGGGGCTTGTTGTAACACCTTTCATTCATCGAATATTACATAAGTGGCATCTTGACTCTGAGTGATTGAAAATAGAGCGATACGGTAATTTATTTGATTTAGTTAAATAATTCACAACAAATAATGTAATATTTTATACACTCATTGAAATAGTTATACCCTATGGATTTCAAGATGCATCGCGGCGGCAGCCAACAAAGAGGCAACTTGAAAGATGACGAGTATATAAATATAGGAGTACGTATGTACAAAACGATTTTAGTACCGGTGGATATTTCAGAAGATGAGTTGACCGATAAAGCGATTGCACATGCAGAGTATTTGGCGAAGTTGTCTGATGCTAATATACATCTTTTCCATGCCGTTCCTGATATATCAAGATTTTCAATTAGTTATAGTTACCATTATGATTTGCTCAACTCTTTTGCCAAGAAATCTATTGCAAGATCAGAAGAGGAATTGGCAAAAGTGGCTGAAAAAATAGATTTGCCAAAAGAGCGAGTCTCTTTCTCCGTAGCCTGTGGATCACCGAGGGATAAAGTATTATCGACAGCAGATGAGATTAAAGCAGATTTAATTGTTGTTGGTTCCCGGCGGCCTAATATTTCCACCCATTTATTAGGCTCAAATGCTTCAGGAATTGTCGGATATGCAAATATTTCAGTTTTGGTAGTCAGATGAATGATTTGTTTAGCAGTGAAAAAACCCGTTTTCACATATACCTTATAGATTTCAAGCTGCATCGCGACGGCAAGGGAGCGAATCCCCGGGAGCATAGCAAACTATGTGACCGGGGTGAGTGAGTGCAGCCAACAAAGAAGCAACTTGAAAGATGACGGGTATAGTACTCATTGCTTAATAGATATTGTGTTATTTAATACTGATGTAATAATCCGGTGCAGATATTTTGCATCGGATCATCCTATTTTTAGAACAGAATATTGAACTTATTTTGGTGATAATTGATTTTAAGCTATCCATTTTTCACCAAAAAGTTGATCTGCACAGGATAGATGTTGCATTAAATCCCGGATTAAAGTGAATATCAGACAAAGATGCCACAAGAATCAGCAACTTATGCGGTTATAGTAAAAATAAGCATGATTTTAATTTATTGGCTATAGTTAATTTCAGCAAGGTAACTCGTTTTGATATCTGGATGAGGACAAAACATGTTAAGAAAATTAGCGGCTGAATTACTTGGAACTTTTGTTCTGGTTTTTGGGGGATGTGGTAGTGTTGTATTCGCTGCGGCATTTCCTGAATTAGGGATTGGTTTTGTCGGTGTATCTTTGGCATTTGGTTTAACCGTATTGACGATGATATATGCTGTTGGGCATATTTCTGGCGGGCATTTTAACCCCGCTGTAACAATTGGTCTTTGGGCTGGTGGTCGTTTCAGGGCAGTGGAAGTTATTCCTTATATTATTTCTCAGGTTATCGGTGGTATTCTTGCTGCTGCGGTATTATATGTTATTGCCAGTGGGCAAGTGGGTTTTGATGCGACCACGAGTGGCTTTGCCTCAAATGGTTTTGGTGAGCATTCACCGGGTGGATTCTCGCTTCAATCGGCTATTGTAGCTGAAATTGTTTTAACGGCTATTTTCTTAATTGTTATTATTGGTGCGACAGATAGACGAGCACCTCCGGGTTTTGCACCATTAGCAATAGGTTTGGCGCTGGTTTTAATTAATTTGATTAGCATTCCTATTACCAACACGTCAGTCAATCCGGCACGAAGCACGGCTGTTGCGATATTCCAGAATACCTGGGCTTTAGAGCAGTTGTGGTTTTTCTGGGTGATGCCAATTATTGGTGGGATTGTTGGAGGGGGAATTTACAGGTTATTGTTCGCTGAAAAACAATGATTTTTACTGGTGAGTTACCTTGCTTAAGGCCACGCTGTAGTGTGGCCTTTTTATTTTTCAATGAAATAACTTTTTGTCACTATTATTTTTTCATTTGTTTTAATAAAGGTATGAAATATTTTCATGAAGATTTTTAGTTATAAATAGTAAAGATAAAGTAAAAGATGATAAATGCAAATAATCTGGATGTGTTTTATTGCAGTGTGTTGGGTGATTTATTAGTGTCAATTATACAAAAATAATTAACCCTATAAGTTATAAAATAAATTTCATTATTATTTTTCTGAACTAGACTATCATTAGCGTCAATTGAGAGAGGCTATCTGTACGAAAATTTAATATATTGATTACTGAATGATATTATTGAATTAAAGAGGAGTATATGAGCCAAAAAAATGATTTTAAAGCCTTTTCTATTAGTGATAATGCTAATATAGTGAGTCAAGAAAAGTATGAAGAAAGTCAGAATCTAAAGACGGGATTTCCACCTGAGAATGTTTCTACTCATGTATTAAATAAGGTATTACGCCAATCCTCAACAATATCATCTGTTGTGGCTAATTTTATTGCGACACAATCAGGTGAGGATGTTTTGGATGATGGTGATATAGCTAAACTTACTGTACGATTCAATAGGGCTTTAGATAAAGCTTTAGAGCAAAAAATTTCAGGTATTTCCAGTATTCCCGTTGGCTCTCCTATTCCTTGGCCGTTGTCCCATCCACCTTCCGGTTATTTCACTTGTAATGGTTCCGCTTTTAGTAGATCACAGTATCCGAAGTTAGCAGAAGCTTATCCTGATGGCAGAATACCCGATTTAAGAGGCGAGTTTATTCGTGGCTGGGATGATGGGCGAGGTGTTGATAGTGGCCGTGTTATTTTAAGCGCACAGACTGACAACACAAAAAGAATACAACTTACGAAAGGACTCCCTGATGGGCAATTTCTTTCTAGTTATCAAGGTCCTGTAGATAGATACCAGTTCCCGCTGGGGCGTGATGTTCTTGAGAGTGCCACTGTTACATCAATTGCTAACAATACAGGCGGTCATGAAACCCGCCCCCGTAATATCGCATTTAACTATATCGTAAAAGCAGAATAATATCGTAAAGGTAGAATAATAATGACACAAGAAAATATTTTAGATACTGAAACCGCTGTATTAGGTGAAGACGGATTAGCAATTCAAGCTGGCTGGATAAAAGTTTATCATGCTAATTCCTATACGAGAGAATTCTCTGGCTCTGATTTCGAATATGTTGCGGAAGGCGTGGGTTTGTCAGCGCATTCTTATTTGGACGCACCAAACCTGTCCGATTCTGATGATATGGCTGTGCGTCGCAGTGAGGATGGAAGTTATTGGGAAATTGTCCCGGACCACCGTGGAAAAATAGCTTACAACACGCAAGCGGGTGTACAGGAAGAAGTGACTGTACTGGGTGAATTGCCAGAAATATTAACATTCGAGCAACCGTCCACCGATTTTGATCAATGGGATGGTGAAAAATGGGTAACGGACTTTGAAGCTCAAAAAGTCAGTCAAATTGAACAGGCAGAGCAACAACGGGCTATTTTTCGTCGGCAAGCCGATGAAGCCATCACTGTATTGCAATATGCAGTTGAAACTGAAATGGCATCGGAAGAGGAAAAAACTTTATTGTTAGATTGGAAAAAGTATTTGGTATTATTGCGTCGGGTTGATGTTTCATCGGCACCAGATATTAATTGGCCTGAACAGCCGCAAGAATAATACCATTAATGTCTTATAATCCTCAGACATTCACAAGGCACTGGTTTTTTAATCAGTGCTTTGATTAAAGAAATTCGTATAAAAGTCCATATAAAAATGAACTCTGGTTCGTAAAGTTGATTTGGTGATCGATTTTGAATTTATTTTCTTTAAAAATGGTGAGTGATCAACAAGGATATTTTAAGATGTTGAATATTTTTGATTATAAATGAACATTATTTAATTTGGGGAAGGTATATGAGTAAAAATGATTTTAAAGCTTTTTCTACTAGTAATAATGCTAATGTAGTGAGTCAAGAAAGATATGAAGAGAGTAGGGATTTACTGAGTGGGTTTCCACCAAATGATGTTCCTACCCATTTGTTAAATAAAGTATTACGCCAATCGTCAACCATAGCTTCTGTCGTGGCTAATTTTATTGCGGCACAATCTGGTGATGATGTTCTGGATGATGGTGATATAGCTAAACTTACTGCGCAATTAAATCGAGCATTAGAACAAAAAATCACAGCAAAAATTCCCAGTGCCTCATTAACACAAAAAGGTATTGTTCAACTGACCAATGAGATGGGTAATAATGACACACTGGCTGTGACGCAGAAGCTGGTTCAGGAAATAATCAATTCGTTGCGTGAAAATATTAATGCCAAAGTACCTAATAGCCGGAAAATAAACGGTAAGGCGTTGACTGGGGATATCAATCTGACTGCGGGGGATGTGGGTGCGGTACTAGCTAATGATGCAATGTATTCAATGAATATTGATCGTTTGGATGGTCGGGAAAATCTATACAATGGTTGTGCTGGATTTAAACCGAATGCGCCGTTCCTCACTCGATATGGGCTGCCATCTGATCGTTTTGGCGTTCAGCTAAGATTTAGCAATATAAATGGTCCATCAAGTGAAGGAATAGATCAAGTATGGAGTCATAGGCTAATTTTTGTTCATGGAAGCGATACATATCGTACAGATCATATAAATTTAGATTACAAAATTACCCGTAAATTCTGGGACGATATAAATGCTAAGCCAGACGCCAACGGAAACCTCAAGGTAGCCTCCCCGGTAATAGAAATCTACCCTGATGGCACATTCTCGACTAATGACGAATCTGAAGGTGCAGAAGTGATAAAACAGGGAACCGGCATATATCGTATATCAAATATCTTGGGCTATAACGCTGATGGTGGTTGGGGTGTTAATGGGGGTATTTCTGTTCCTCGCGACAATAATAATCTCGAACTGATTTTTGTTGATGATCAGGTTCAGTCTGACGGCTCTATTATTATTGAGACTTTCCATCGCCAACATACGCATTTACCGGAGAGATTCCAAAATTGGCGACTCAAATCTATTGATGACAGTGGTAACAAGATATTCTATCAAGATGGGGAGCCCTGTGATATTCCCGATTCTTGCCGTTTAGATATTCGGGTCCAAATGCCAGAAGATTCACTCTGGAACTTGAATCGAAAGAGGTTACAGGAAGAAATGGAGAGTACCAGCGCTTCTGCTAATAAATGATTCTGGTAGTAAATTGCAGTAAGGCGGGGCCGTATATCGGCCCTGTATCCATTCCTCAATAATAGGATAACTGCCATTTTGTGATATCTCAACCTGTTCATTGAATAGCTTTTCTTTTTAAAAGAGATGCTAAGAAGAAATGCAAAGAAACAATGTTTGTCTTATAGGTCGATTATGAGGCAACATAAAAGGTTAAAATCAGAATGGTATTTTTATATAAGTAGGGTTTATCATTGAAACGTAAAGTTATTTTTTGGGCAATTCACATTGGGTGTTTCAGTTTAATTGCTCCTTTATCTTCTTTTGCCGCACCGGCTACTTTTGAACAAGCTAAAGTTGAATTGCGTAAACGCATATACCATGATCAATTTAAGTCAGGGGAAGGGACATTTTACTGTGGTTGCGATTGGCAATGGACAGGTAAGAGCGGTGGACGCGCAATCCTTTCTTCGTGTGGTTATCAAGTCAGGTCACAACAGAATCGTGCTGAACGAATTGAATGGGAACATATTGTTCCCGCCTGGGTTTTTGGTCATCAGCGGCAATGTTGGCGGAATGGAGGGAGGAAGAATTGTGTCTCTTCCGATCCTGTTTTTAGGGCAATGGAATCTGATATACATAATTTGGTTCCATCAATTGGCGAGGTTAATGGCGATCGTAGTAATTTCAGTTATGGAATGTTACCAAAAAATATGCCGAATAATTATGGTCGTTGTACCAGTAAAGTTGATTTTAAATCTCGAACGTTTGAACCGAGAGATGAAGTAAAAGGGCAGGTCGCTCGGATCAATTTTTATATGCACGATCGTTACAATCTTTCCATGTCTCGCCAACAACAGCAGCTATTTATCGCCTGGGATCGTCAATATCCACCGAGTAAATGGGAGCGGGAGAGAGATAACCGAATTACCGGTATTATGGGGCATCATAACCCTTTTGTTACCGGTGAACAGAAATGGCAATTATGGCATAAAAACTCCGCCTCTGGCATTCCAAAAAGCGAGCAGATAAAAGGGCAGAGAAATAGTCAAACAGATACCCAGAAACAACGGGTATTATCTGATTCATCCTCTAGAGGATTAATTAAAGGGAATAACAACAGCAAAATCTACCATTTTTCTCATTGTTCAGGTTATAAGGTGATTCAGGAGAAGAACTCGGTCTATTTTAAAACAGAAATTGAAGCAAGAAATGCGGGTTTTCGGTTGGCTGGAAACTGTAAGGGGACTTAATAAAACAGATATACCCGTCATCTTTCAAGTTGCTTCTTTGTTGGCTGCACTCACTCACCCCGGTCACATAGTTATCTATGCTCCCGGGGATTCGTTCCCTTGCCGCCGCGATGCATCTTGAAATCAATAGGGTATAGTTAACTATTTGCTCTGTTGTCATCAATAATAATATTATTGCCATCCGGTGAAGAAGAGTGCTTTCAGATAGTGACTTCTTTGCCGGATAGTAGCTGGATGTATCAATACCATGGTAGTCAAATCAATAATGGCTACTATGATGTTAAGTCATTAGCTTATATTAAGTCATATTATTCAATGAATTAAATTTCTCGCAAAACTAAATAAACGATACTGTCGATTATTTTTAATTGAGCGTCCTTGGCTTGTTTGTCATAACTCAGAGATTGTCATTATACTGTCATAATGATTCGTTAGTTTTCACTAAATGGAAATAATGGTGAGTAGTGTTAATGATTGATATACCGATCATATGCGAGCTAGCGGGAATATCAAGGTCATTAATATATGTGGCGGTTCCACTACCGTTTTTCTATGGGGCTAAATAAGCGGAAAAGAGGCTTGAAATAACGTAGTGATTGTATCGGTGATATGACACCGCATGGGTGAAAACAACGATAAGGTGATACTGCTATGAGTAGACAGAAAGCAGTGATTAAATCGCGTCGAGAGGCAAAACGGATGATGAAAAGGGATTTGCGCCATCAATGTTATCGGGATGATAATGTAACCTCTTTAGTGCAACCCGGTGGCGTAGAAGCTATTGGTATGGCACGTGATAACCGGGATACTTCGGAAATTTTGCCACGGACTGAAACGCAATGGCGTTATATGCGCGCAATAAACTATAAAAAACTGATTATTGCCAGTGGGGAGGCGGGTTGCGGTAAAACGTTTATTAGTGCGGCAATGGCTGCGGATGCATTGATTAATAAGGAAATTGATAGAATCATTGTTACCCGTCCTGTATTACAGGCGGATGAAGATCTCGGCTTTTTGCCCGGAGATATGGCTGAAAAATTTGCGCCTTATTTCCGACCGGTTTATGACGTTTTATTAAAACGTATGGGCGCATCGTTTTTGCAATATTGCTTGCGGCCTGAAATTGGCAAAGTGGAAATTGCGCCTTTTGCCTATATGCGGGGCAGAACATTTGAAAATGCATTTGTAATTCTGGATGAAGCCCAGAATGTCACGGTTAATCAGATGAAAATGTTTCTGACCCGGCTTGGGGAAAATGTTACTGTGATTGTAAATGGTGATATAAGTCAATGTGATTTGCCAGTGGGAGTGGTATCAGGATTGCGTGATGCACTGGGAAGATTTTCAGATGATGAAGTCGTCAGTGTTATCCATTTTAATCAAGAGGATTGTGTTCGTTCTCAATTGTGCCAGAAAACGTTGCTGGCTTATTGTAAATAACCGATGGAAATATGCCGTGGGGGCTTTTGCAAGAGCGCCTCACGGTGTGATCTTTTAGCATATTCTCTGATTATTCGGTATATTTTAACTCTCTGATCTTCAGCCAGTTTCCCTTTTTCTTCCTGCTGACTGACGGCCAATGATTTTTATTGGAAATTCTGATAGAACTACTTTATTTTCCAGTAGTCTATCGTTTGGCGGTGAAGGTCAATTCGCCCGTTAGGATATTCAACCCATTCCTTTTTTTAGTCACCGAGATCTTGGGTATTTTGGTTTCTTCCTACAGCATTATCTATACCCAATGGATTTCAAGATGCATTGCGGCGGCAAGGGAGCGAATCCCCGGGAGCATAGATAACTATGTGACCGGGGTGAGTGAGTGCAGCCAACAAAGAAGCAACTTGAAAGATGACGGGTATAAATATGTAAGGCCATTAATCGTCGCTATCCACCACTTCATGACGCAGGGCATGATAACCTTCTTCATCAAAGCCATGCCTCCAATAAGGAATGGCATATAGCTGGTGGCGTTCATAGCCTTTTTCCCGGCGAATATAGTGACGAAGTTCTTTTACCAGCTTATCCTCACCGGCCAGCCAGAAAGTGACATTTTCTGTTGGTAATGACCAGGATTTGAATTCAGATACGATTGTGTCAGTTATTTCAACGTCACCAGTGATCCAGTGAACTGTTATTCCTGCCGGTTTTTTTAATTCCTGAATATCTTGCTCACTTTCGATACGAATAATGACTTGCCCGGTTGCATCTGGTTTTACTGTTGCCAATAGCGCAGCAATAGCAGGCAAAGAACTTGGGTCGCCAGCCATATAATAGTGGCTGACTTTTGGCAGTAATGGATCAGGTCCACCGGGGTTAGTAATACCCATCCAGTCACCAATTTGGGCTCTATAAGCAAATTCTACCGCCGGGCCGCCATTGTGATGTAGTGCAAATTCAATATCGATCTCTTTTTGTTCGGTGCGGATGGCTCGAACCGAGTAAGTGCGCGTTATTGGACGCAGTTCACTCGGCGGCCATATCGGGCCTTCTGGCGATAAAGTCGGTAATACCGGTTTAGTTTGTCCCGGAAGCGGTAAGAATATCTTTAGGTGTCCGCCTTCACATTCCGTGGGATAACTATCCAGACATTCACCGGTGAAAGTCATGCTGCGCATATTAGGTGTCACGTCGAAAATGTTTTTCACCTGAACAAGTCTAGGGGGGGCAGGTCGGTAAATGTTTTTTTCTTCAATTGTTTTATTGGTCACGTAAAATTCCTCTGGAAAATTTACCGAAGGTTATTATCTGATAAAGCCAAAGTTAGTGTAACAGCAATTAACGAAAATGATAATTATTATCATTAAATAAATTGCGCTGCCGTCGATAATGGGATTGATCTGCCTTTTTCAATCCACTGAAAATTGAATTTCTACCTCTGTACCACCATGTTTACGGTTTTTTATCTGTAATTGCCCACCTAGGATAGAAACTCTGTCTTGCATAATAGCCAGCCCAAATTTGTTTTTATTAGCGGAGTCCAGATTGATACCCTGACCATTATCACTGACAACGGTAATGATTTTGTCATCGATAGGATAAATACGGATACTGATCCAATTGGCATTGGCATGCTTATAACAGTTGTTCAAACATTCCCTAATGATTTGTATCAAATGTTTGCTGTAACTGTCAGGAATGTGCTGATGTGTCAGGCGGTAATTGAATTCAATGTTGAAGCCTAGACGATGGTTAAATTCACTAATCAAGGTCTGTAAAGATTCTTGTAGATTACATTGAGGTTGTTCGTTCCTGAACGTTGCCAGTAATTCTCTGAGCTGGCGATAGGCAATATTTAACTCATCTTTAATCATATTCAACGAGGTTAAACTTTGCTTGGGTAAATTATCACTGCCGATATATAGACAATTAACTTGAATCTTAAGGAAAGAGAGGGATTGGGCAATGGAATCGTGGAGTTCACGAGAAATAGCGGTTCTCTCTGCGGCCAACATACTCTGGTGTTGGCATTGGATCTGATTTTCCCGTAATAGTTTATTTGTCATTAACGTCACCACATCCTGAACCAGACTTTTTTCATCGGGAGTGAGATCACTATTCCTGTGTGTTTTTATCCAGAGTGTCCCATAGCTATCAATATTATCATCTAGATTCCATCTCATAATCAGCGGCATATCAAAATAGGGACATTGATGGGGATTGCGAAAGAAATATTCTTGTTGTGATGGATAAAAGATGATTTTGGCTTCACAGAAAGGGATCAGACGATTGAGGTGAGAAAAAATCTCCTGAAGCTTTTCAGGTAGCAGTTTACAATTTTGTAGTTTGAAATGGCTTTGACAGAGAAAATCCAAATAGCTATTTTTTTGTTTCAGTGCGTTAATTTCTGCTTTGTATCTTGCATGTTGCCATTCTTTGACAGGAGCAGAGTTATGTACCACTTTTATCAGGAAGTAGATATTTGTAATACTTAACATTATCAATAACGGTAAAATTAAATCTGGAATCGACGGTTTATCAATCAACAACAGTATAAAAAGTAAAAACAAATTTATAATAGAGTTGATTACAAACAGTTTTTGGTTTTTGAAGATGGTGTTATTTGAACTTGTTTTCATCAGGCTAAGATTCCGTTCTGCAATACTGATGAAAACTTTAGCTCAATTTGTTAAATAGTGTTAATAATTACTTCAATTTCATACCTGCTGCTGTCATCAGAAGGCGAAATAGTGTGGAAACAGCAAAAAGAGCCATCACACTGCATAACCAGATCATTGCCATCCAGCCTATCCGTTTCCATACAGAAGGGCGTGGGGTGTTTTGATTAGTGGTAGCCTTGTTCATGGTTAACTTTCCCCCGAAAAACGTAGTAGCTCCAATAGGTGTAAACCAGAATCACTGGGATGATAAGTAGGGCACCGACCAGCATAAAACCTAAACTTTGTTGCGGCGCTGCCGCGGCTTCATAGCTGATGGTCGGTGGGATCAAGTTAGGCCAGATACTGATGCCCAACCCACTGTAGCCAAGGAAAACTAACAATAGTGCGACCAGAAACGGTGTGTAATGAGCTTTACGTTTGATGGAGTGCAGTAGTTTCCAGCCAGACCAGACCACCAACAGTGGCACAGGAAGGAAGAACAACAGGTTAGGTAAGCTGAACCAACGTTCAGTGATTGCCGGATGAATGAATGGTGTCCATAAACTGATAATGGCGATAACTGTCAGCATCAGAAAAGTGAGCGGGCGGGCGACACGGTACATCTCTTGTTGTAGGTGACCTTCGGTTTTCATAATTAGCCAGCCACAGCCTAATAGTGCGTAAGCAATTATCAGGCCAAAACCACAAAATAGGGGGAAGGGTGAGAACCAATCAAAATAGCCGCCAGTGTAAGCTCGGTTTTCCACCGGGAACCCTTGAATAAAGGCACCCACCACCACGCCCTGAACAAACGTCGCCATCACAGAGCCGCTGATAAAAGCGTTGTCCCAGATATGACGATGCTCAGGCGCGCATTTGAAACGAAATTCAAAGGCGACACCACGGAAGATCAGGCCAAATAACATTAATGTCACGGGGATCGTTAATGCATCAAGGATAACGGCATAAGCCAAAGGAAAAGCACCGAATAAACCTGCGCCGCCAAGCACCAACCAGGTTTCGTTACCATCCCACACCGGCGCAACGCTGTTCATCATTAAATCACGGTCCTTATCGCTTTTAACCGTGGGATAGAGCAGCCCAATCCCAAGGTCAAAACCATCCATGACAATGTACATCATGATGCTGAACACAATGATGATGAACCAGATTAACGGCAGATCAATACCCATTGTTTAACTCCTTTTTGGGACCTTTGCGGATAAGTTTCATCATGTAGGCGTAACCCACACCGAATACCGAGCTGTAGACCGCGATGAAAAGCAACAAACTGATGTTCATATGTATTTCACCGTGTGCGGATACCGCATCTTTGGTACGTAGCAGACCATAAACTACCCACGGTTGACGGCCTATTTCGGTAGTAAACCAACCGGCAAGAATGGCGATCAGGCCGGAAGGTGCCATTAAGAAGATAAAACGCAGGAAAGCTTTTGACTGATAAAGTCGTCTCTTATAGCGTAGCCAAAGTCCCCAAAAGCCGGCAACTATCATCAACATACCGAGGCCGACCATCACTCTAAATGACCAGAAAACCATAAGCGCGTTTGGTCTGTCTTCCGGTGGAAACTCCTTCAGCGCCGGAACCTGCTTATCTATACTGTGAGTTAAGATTAGACTGGCGAGATAAGGAATTTCAACGGCATAACGCGTCTCTTCCCGCGCCATATCCGGGATACCAAACAGGATCAGCGGCGTGGCTTCACCGGGAAGATTTTCCCAGTGGCCTTCCATTGCCGCGACTTTAGCGGGTTGATGCTTGAGGGTGTTGAGACCGTGAGCATCACCAATCAATGCCTGCAAAGGCGCAATAATCAAGATCATCCACATCGACATGGATAGCATTTTTTTCATTGCTGTCGAGTCATTGCCTTTTAATAAATGCCATGCCGCGGAAGCTGCAATAAAGAATGCTGAGGCGAGGAAGGCCGCAGTAGACATATGAGCCAGGCGATAGGGAAAGGAGGGATTAAATATCACTGCCAGCCAGTCGACGGGGACGACCTGATTATTGACAATTTCGTGACCTTGCGGGGTTTGCATCCAGCTATTGGAAGCCAGTATCCAAAAAGTGGATATTAGAGTACCTAGTGCAACCATAAAGGTGGCGAAGAAATGTAATTTTTCACCCACACGATGCCAGCCAAATAACATAACGCCGAGAAAGCCCGCTTCAAGAAAGAACGCGGTCAGTACTTCGTAAGTCAGCAATGGGCCGGTGATTGAACCGGCAAAATCGGAGAAAAAACTCCAATTGGTACCGAACTGATAAGCCATAACCAGACCGGAAACCACGCCCATCCCGAAGTTAACAGCAAAAATTTTCGACCAGAAATGATATAGCACTTTGTAATCACTATTACGCGTTTTCAGCCATAACCCTTCCAGTACCGCTAAAAAACTTGCCAGCCCGATGGTAATTGCCGGAAAAATAATGTGAAACGAGACGGTAAACGCGAATTGAATTCTGGCCAGTTCCAAGGCACTTAAACCAAACATAGTAACCTCTTATTTTTAGTTTGAATAAAGGCAGGAAATGTATGCGGACAAGTAAAGCATGAAAAAAATGACTATAATAGTGACAGTTTTCTGTATATTGACTATAACAGTTTGCGGAGAGGTCTGAATTGATGAAGCGTTATGAACAATTTGCCAGGCAAATTCTTCAACATATTGAAGATGGTACCTGGCTGGTGGGAGATAGATTACCTTCATTGAGGGAATCAGTGAAGTTATCAGGTTTGAGTTTGATGACCGTTGTTCAATCGTATCAATTACTAGAAAGTCAGGGATGGATCATTTCCCGGCCTCAATCGGGTTATTACGTCGCTAAACGTTTGCAGCCCTTTGCCGCAGCAAAAGGGGGAAAGCGATTACATTTAAGTGAAAGCGTGGAAATAAGCGCTTCTATTTTTGATGTATTACAGGCGTGCAAAGATCCTGCGATTATTCCGTTTGGTTTAGCATTTCCAGATCCATCCTTATTGATTCAACCTAAACTTTCCAAAGCGTTAGCGGCTGCTGCCAGACGAATAGCACCACATAGCGCTTTAGCTAATTTACCGCCGGGTAATGATAAGTTACGCCGTAACATATCGCGCCGTTATGCAATGCATGGTATTCATGTCCCTCCTGATGAAATTGTCATCACTGCGGGTGCGATGGAATCACTGAGTTTCAGTTTACAGTCGGTGACAGAACCGGGGGATTGGGTGGTGATTGAATCACCGGCTTTTTACGGTGCTTTACAGGCCATTGAACGTTTACGTCTGAAAGCGGTAGCCATCAAAACTGATCCACAAAACGGTATTGATTTGGATGCGTTGGAGGAGGTGATCCAGAAATACCCAATAAAAGCTTGTTGGTTAATGACTCACTTTCAGAACCCGCTAGGGGGAACGATGTCCGCTGAAAGTAAATTACGGCTGGTGAATATCCTGAACAGTAATCAGGTGGTGCTGATTGAAGATGATGTTTATGGTGAACTCTACTTCGATCAGCAACGGCCTGTACCGGCGAAAGGGTTAGACAGTGAAAACAACTTTATGCACTGCTCCTCGTTTTCTAAATGTCTGGCCCCGGGATTCCGTGTGGGTTGGGTGGCAGCAGGAAAACATGCCAAGAAAATCCAACAGTTACAAATGATGAGTACCGTTTCTGCCAGCATGCCGACGCAATTGGCAATTGCTGATTATCTTGCGGAGGGGGGATATGACAACCACTTACGTCGCCTTCGTCGCATATTGGAGCAACGTCAGCAACTGATGTTACGAGCAATTGGTGACTATATGCCTGCTTCAGTCAAAGTGAATCGCCCTAAAGGTGGCTATTTTCTCTGGTTGGAATTTGAGCCTCTGTTCAGTGCACAGCGGCTTTATCAACTGGCATTGGCAGAAGGGATCAGTATTGCACCGGGCAGTATGTTTTGCACCAGCGAACAGTTTAACCATGCCTTTCGTCTGAATGCCTCTTTTGATTGGAATCAGCAAATGGAACGTGCGATGCAGACTTTGGGCAATATTTGTCATACATTATTGGTTGAAATAGCCTGATCCCAGGCTGATATTAATCCCTATCAAGGAGAAGTTCGTGGAGAAAGCAACGGTATTTAAAAGTAACCGTTCTCAAGTAAGCCGTCCGACTTTCCAAAGTCGTGGTTTTCCCGAAGGTGTGAGACAGGTTGATATGGCTGGTGAGTCTTGGGACAGTTGGTTTGATGGTCTTGGTGTTACGGCAGATTTCTTGACAGAACGTGACCAACCGCCAGTACAAGAACGTGAGGGATTCTGAACGCCCTCATCACATATGAAATTTATGGTGTCCACAACGCTTTTGCCGACACCATTTTGAGGTTATTTCACTATACCCGTCATCTTTCAAGTTGCCTCTTTGTTGGCTGCACTCACCCCGGTCACATCGTTATCTATGCTCCCGGGGATTCGCTCCCTTGCCGTCGCGATGCATCTTAAAATCTATAAGGTATACATTATTCTATACAAAGCGCTCTTACGTTACTTCCTTGCTTTCTCCGAGTGGTCATACTGTCAATCCAATCTTCTAATGATACCTTCTGTGCTTTCTCGAATGCGGGCCTTACATTTACCCATGATTCGTACCTTAGGTTATATTCTGCTTGTGGCAGGAAGTAATGAGATTTGAATTCGATAAGACCTTTATCATCTTCGTAAGCGATGATTGAAAACTCAGACCAATACAAGAAGAATGACACGCCACCTCTTGGTGATGTAGCAAGAACACTTTGTACGAAATTGGATTGAGTTTGCCTTCTACCAGCATAAGATAATGCAGCGATAGCCAATTGTCTCAGTGGGGTTTTCATCTGCTCTCTCTCCTGACTCGATAATCCTAGGAAGTTTTCCAGGAAAGAGTTGATCAAAACATCGGCATCATGGCTTTTTTGAATAACATTTTGTGTACTTGTTGACAGTAAAGAAAGGAATGGAACGCCAGATAATTCTGCTGTAAATGAGAAGAAATTCTTTTTATTACCTTGGCCTTGAGGATCTAAAGGATTATAGCCTGAAACCGCACGGCACATATTAATAACAGTTTGCAAGCCTTCGGTAATGCTGAGTGGGTTTTTAGAGGGTGAGGCAGAATCTTTTGCCAACTGGGTATAATTTCCTGTAGCTGCGCCATTCGCTGGGCTCTGTACATCAGAATAATCGCCAGCCTCAGGATACTCCATAATAATATTACCTGAGCGTTCCCAATCTTTAAGGAGCCTTGTGCCTCCTTTTTCAATATGTTCTATCCATTCTTGGGCTTTTTTAACTGCATAATCAGGATTATTTAAGATATTTTCCATGATTTTTATCCTTAATAGATTTATACCCGTTATCTTTCAAGTTGCTTCTTTGTTGGCTGCACTCTCTCACCCCGGTCACAGAGTTATCTATACCCTTCATCTTTCAAGCTGCTGCTTTGTTGGCTGCGTTCACTTACCCCAGTCACATAGTTATCTATGCTCCTGGGGATGCGTTCTCTTGCCGCCGCACTGCAACTTGAAATCTATTGGGTATATGCTCCCGGGGATTCGCTCCCTTGCCGCCGCGATCCATCTTGAAATCCATAGGGTATATTAAGTTAAGTATTGAATGTTAGGGTACTGTTGAAAGTAGGGAACAATGTTGAACCCTATTTTTAACAGTGAGATAAATCGATAATCATGTACTTAATATTACTGTTTTTTTAGCTTGGTAATTTTTATTTTAAATTTTTGTTAATAAGTGTTAAATATATTTTTGTATGAACTAAGTATATCCATAAGTGGATGTTTTTCACTATCAAATATTAAGGGTATGTAATTTAACTTATTCCTCACGGATAAATGTTTTTTTATGTGATATTTTCATATTAATAGTAAAATACTGCTTGTGAAATTTATCGATTTGAAATTCACATTTTGAGATAATTCATTTTTATATATATTGATCGTATGTTCTATTCTTTATGTTATATTTGTCTATTCTCCTTTAATTTAATGGTTTTATTGAATAACTATGATGAGAATAATATCAGCACATATTGGTAATAATGTTATTGATATACCCAAGAAACTTCAAGATGCAGTTTTTAGCACCT
Source organism: Photorhabdus laumondii subsp. laumondii (assembly GCF_003343245.1). NCBI lineage: Bacteria > Pseudomonadati > Pseudomonadota > Gammaproteobacteria > Enterobacterales > Morganellaceae > Photorhabdus > Photorhabdus laumondii. The sequence continues at coordinate 2,418,085 of NZ_CP024901.1, forward strand.
GAAAATGGTCGTTAATTCTAGACATCAGCGAGTCCGCTATATCCGGTAGCGTTGTGGTGAAAAATTTGAAGACGTTGTCTCGAAATTCATGTTTATCCGCGAAATAACGGTTATTTCGAACCTGTTCATTCATGACCTTCCATAATCGTTCTATCGGGTTTAAATTTGGACTATAGGGAGGAAGGTAATGTAACTCAATATTGCTAACATAAGCCCACTCCTTCACAAGATGAGCTTTGTTGTAACCCGCTCCATCCACAATAAGGTGAATTTTTTGATGATAGTCAGGATAAGACTTTCTTATTTCATTGAAAAAACAGCAAATGTTGTAGTCGTTGATGGTCTGATATTCCTGGAACACCGTACGACCAATGGCATTCAGGTTGAGGGCACCCAATATATTCAGGCGAGTCCGGCTTCCTGTTGTTTTGACGGTTTTTTTCTCGCCTTTTCGCATCCAGCCATAACTGAGTTTGGTGCCTTGAGTCGGGTGAACAGCATCAAGAAAAAGGATGGGTTCGTCTTTCGCTGTGACTTTAAGATTCTCATAATATTCAATAAATTGTCGCTGTTTTTCTGCGTCGAATTTATGAGGGACGCCACAAGGTTTTTTATAAGAAAAACCCTGACGGTGTAGCCATTTATTCATGCCGGGAATGCTAAAGGTAATATTCCAGAGCTGAGCAACATAGGCCACGATTTCATGGGTGTGATGGAAAAGATGTTGAGATAAGTGATTGATTAAAAAATCAGTTTGTTCTCGGGAAAGCAAACTATCAGACCCTCCATTATCAGATTTAAGTTTACCTTGATTAAGGTAATCACTGATATGGCGGTCAACGGTGGTCTGATGGAGTCGCAATGCCTGGGCTATCATCACAGAACTCCACCCTTCAGAAGCCAGAAGGATCGCTTTTATTCTGTCTCGTACCTGACCATCACGAGTGGTGTCGTGAAGACGTTCAAGTTTGATTTTTTGTTCTGATGTAATAAATATTTTCATAGCGAGGATAATGATCTCCATTTCGGATAAAATCAAGCATCTTCAATGATTACGGGTATATAAATCAATTAATCTACTGACAGAGAGTTTTCAGTTTATGCTTTCATTTTGGTTGTCATACAATCAATTAAATACTCTATGGTTATCTTATCTTCTTTCTCGAATACTGATCTTACTATTTCCCACGTTTTCTGGCTGAGATTATATTCTGCCTGGCAAAGATTATAATGAGAGGTGAATTTAATAGTACCCTTGTTATCTACTTTCTTTATTATCAATATAGAAGAATAGAGTAAGAGTGACACCCCATTTGGGGTTTTAGTCAGAGCATATTGCACCAGATTGGATTTTTTTTCCTTTTGATCGGCATATGATAAAGCGGTATGAATCAACTTTTTCAAATAAATCTTAATAGTAATTTTATCCTGAGGAGATAACCCTTGAAAGGCTTCAACAAAAGAATCGATCAAGACATCTGTGTCATGACTTTGTTGAGTAATCGTATTTGTGTCTGCCCATAGTAAAGAGAGAAAGGGAACCTTTTCTATTTCTTCTGTGAATGCTGTGAATTTCTGCGCATTGCCATTACCTTCCGGTTCCAGCGGGTCATAACCTGAGGCCACTCGACATAAGTTAATGATAGTTTGCAGCCCTTCAGTGACACTGACTGGGTATTTATTTGATGTGGCCGATTTCTTGGCGAATAGTGTGTATTTATTTGTCGCGGCTACACTGGCTGGACTTTGTATATCAGAAAGATTCTCAATTTCTAAGAAATGAGTAAAAATGTTATCTGAATGTTGCTGCGTTTTAGAATATTTTTCTCCTCTGTGTTTAACGTATTCTCTCCACTCTTGGACAGTTTTAATTTTATGATCAGAATTTGTGAGTATATCTTTCATGTCTATTTTCCTTTATGGATTTATACCCGTCATCTTTCAAGTTGCCTCTTTGTTGGCTGCACTCGCTCACCCCGGTCACATAGTTTGCTATGCTCTCGGGGATTCACTCCCTTGCCGTCGCGATGCACCTTGAAATCCATAGGGTATATTAGATAATTAATTGATTTTCATTCTTTACTCAAAATGAGATCCAGATTCAGAAACTATAATTTTTTTTATATCAACAATATAGGGTTTTATTTATATGATAAGCATATGTTCCTGAAAACCGAGAATATCTTAATCAATAGGTAAAAATATATATCTAATCTTTTAATAATAGTGTAAAAATGTAGTATGTAAAGTCCATTATCGCAAAATTTGTGTTTTGGTTGTTCTAATTGAATAATCCTGCATTATATTATTCGGATATTTATTTTTTATTTTATAATAATGCGCTTTGTTATTAATTATTTGTCGATTTATTTTGGTTTATATTTATTTGGAATGAATAATTACAAGTTAAAATTACGATCAATTATATTGGCTTCTTGGTTAAAATATTTTGTTATATGGTGGGATTTATTTATTTTTGGAAAGTAAATGTTATTATAAATATTTTCGAGATGAAATGGATGGAAAGAGTTACTTTCATATATTGGACAGAAATGGTTTTAATATATGTCTGGTTTTAGGGAGTTTAAAATTTATTGCTATCAATTATAAAAATAGTTGGCAATTTAGGTTGTAAGAATATTCCATTATTGTTTTTCTAAGCTAGACTATGATTGAAGTGAATTATGGGGAATGATTTTCACGGTGGTTAAATTAAAATAATATTATTTGATTTTGGAGGGTGTATGAGTTCTAAAAATGATTTTAAAGCCTTTTCTATTGGTAATAATGCTAATATAGTGAGTCAAGAAGGATATGAAGAAAGCCGGAGTTTAAAGATTGGGTTTCCACCAGACGACAATATTACTGTTCATTTGCTCAATAAGGTATTGCGTCAGTCATCGACAATATCATCTGTTGTGGCTAATTTTATTGCGACATATTCCGGCGATGATGTTTTGGATAATGGGGATATCGCTAAACTTGCCGCCCAATTAAATGGCGCGTTAGAACAAAAAATTGCCACCGAAGTACCAAATGCCTCATTAACACAAAAAGGTGTTACTCAGCTTACAGATAAAACTGGCAACAGTAATACCCTGGCGGTAACACAGAAGCTAGTTTCTGATGTGAATGATAATGCTAATAACCGATTGGCAAAAGGCCAAAACGGCGCAGACATTCCTGATAAAAAAGCCTTTGTGGAAAATCTCGCTTTAGAAGTGATTAGTACAAAACCGGTTATTGTTGGGAATAATACAGCTTCTACAATCGATAATTTTGATAACATTCCTCAGAATTCGACATATTTTGGCTATCCAGTAGGGTTAAATGGTCCAGGTGTACATGGTCCCGGAATGAGATTTTCAGGAGGGTATGGGACTTTTAAGGGTTATGAGCTGATGATTCACTCCTCATACTTGCCGAAGAGCGAATTATACTATAGAACGCACAATGGTGACGGTAACATCAATAAATGGAATCCGTGGTATAAAGTCTGGTCAACAAGCAACGCCAAACCAGATACTAATGGCAACCTTAAAGTTTCCAGTCCAGTGGTAGATATTCATCCAGACGGAACTTACCAGTTAACTTGCGAAGCGGAAGGGGTGACGGTCAAGCGAATAGAGACAGGGAAATATCGTATCAGCGGCTGCAATGGTTTTGCTAAAGATGGGGAATGGGGAATTCATGGTGGTACTATTGTTCCGGCAGATAGCAACGGGTTAAATCTTATTTGGGTTTGTGAATTGGTAGATTCAGCCAGTGGCGATATAACCATTGAATGTTATCATCGTCAAAATAGAGATGCGCCGATATTTGCGCAAAATAAGCGTGTTAAGAGTATTAACGATGATGGAGAAGTTGTTTATTACAATGATGGTGAGTTATGCGACATTCCTGATGGGCGCGTCATTAATGTTCGAGTGCAATTGCTGGAAAAATCACAAGAATAAAATAAAAAAATCCACGCAACTGCGTGGATTTCAAGGGCTTTAGCTAACTCCAGCATAATGCCTTTCCTCTAAGGCTCTTCTGTACCATCGATCTCCAAGGCGGCTTTATCAAATGTATAAAGCGGCGAAACCGATTTTTTGTTTTTTATGCCATACCGCTGAGACTTATTCACTATCAATGCATCCGCAAAGTCGGCCTGCTTCGTCTTGCCGCCGCATTTAATCGGTTTGGCATTGATGTAGTCATCCAACGCACACCAGAGCGCATGACCATCTTCGAAGACAACATTAGGCTCTTCAATGAGCCTGTGCAACACTTCTATCAGCGCCTCTTTAGGTAGCAAGTAACGCTTGCCTCTCAATGTCCAAATTGTCTCGACTAAGACCACATCGGTGATCAAGATTTTTTGTTTGCCTTCAAAAAGTGCATTGGCCTTTTGAGACTGGTTCGCGTCATCTTGCAGAAGATATCTGAGAACAATATTTGTATCTACCGCAATCATTTGTGTATGGCACTCTCAAGTGATTCTTCTTCACTCACCTGGTGATCGGCCAGGATACCCTTTAATATCCCCTTCGCGGCCCCTTTGCGCTTTGTGACAATTGAGATGACTCCTTTTCGGCTGACGAAACTCTCATACTCATCACCTGGCTGAATGTTAGCTATCGAACATTGCTCAAGCGGTAACGTTACCTGCCTTTTCTGGCTAACTATTGGCATACAAACACCTCTTTACTAAATGTAAAAGATAAAGATATGCACGTCTTTACATATTGTCAATAGTAAATATCTATACTTATACCCGTCATCCCCGTCATCTTTCAAGTTGCCTCTTTGTTGGCTGCACTCGCTCACCCCGGTCACATTATGCTCCCGGGGATTCACTCCCTTGCCGTCGCGATCCATCTTGAAATCCATAGGGTATATTAGATAAGTAATTGATTTTCATTCTTTACTCAAAATGAGATCCAGATTCAGAAACTATAATTTGTTTTATATCAACAATATAGGGTTTTATTTATATGATAAGCAATGTTCCTGAAAACCGAGAATATCTTAATCAATAGGTAAAAATATATATCTAATCTTTTAATAATGGTGTAAAAATATAGTATGTAAAGTCCATTATCGCAAAATTTGTGTTTTGGTTGTTCTAATTGAATAATCCTGAATTATATTATTCGGATATTTATTTTTTATTTTATAATAATGCGCTTTATTATTAATTATTTGTCGATTTATTTTGATTTATATTTATTTGGAATGAATAATTACAAGTTAAAATTACGATCAATTATATTAACTTCTTGGTTAAAATATTTTGTTGTATGGTGGGCTTTATTTATTCTTGGAAAGTAAATGTTATTATAAATATTTTCGAAATGAAATGGATGGAAAAGAGTTACTTTCATATATTGGACAGAAATGGTTTTAATATATGTCTGGTTTTAGGGAGTTTAAAATTTATTGCTATCTTTGCGCAAAATAAGCGTGTTAAGAGTATTAATGATGATGGGGAAGTTGTTTATTACAATGATGGTGAGTTATGCGACATTCCTGATGGGCGAGTAATTAACGTTCGAGTACAACTGCCAGAAAAACCATAAGAATAAAATAAAAAAATCCACGCAACTGCGTGGATTTTAAAGGCTTTAAAGAGGTAACTCTCATATGTCCTTATTTGAATCATGATTTTAATCGTGAAGCAGCTTTTACCAAAATATCTAAAAAAAACGCATAACCGCCTGTTAGTCATTAAATTTATTGATACCTGGTTATTTTTATTTAATTATTGTTTGCCTGTAAATAGACAGCTTTGTTACGATGACAGTATCGTTCAATTTGGAAAAATAAGGAGGCTAATTATGATGTTGTGTGATGTGATCGAATATTCACACTTCTTTGGTAATCGCCAGAGCTCAGGCTTTCACAGTATTACACTGCGATAACCTGTCTGAGCGAAGTTATCTAAAAAAATCTCTTCCTCAGCTTACTGGGTTGTCGCCCCCTGACTTAACCCGGGTATCTCTGTACCTGAAAAATGAGTAAGCTATGAGCACATTATTATCTGTAAAATCAATCTGTTACGAAGTATCTACCGCCATGTTGCTGAATAATGTCTTTTTCACTATTCAGGCTGGTGACCGTATTGGTCTGATTGGTCATAACGGCAGTGGAAAAAGTACGCTATTAAAATTATTGACAGCGCAACTACTTCCTAGCGTTGGCACTATTCACTATGCCAGCCATTGTGTGACTGCCTATATTGAGCAGCATTTACCGGAAGACGTGGAAAATCAGCCATTAATTGATGCGGTTTTACAAAAATTACCTGTTGATGAACGTGTGACAGAACGCTGGCGTGCGGAAATTCTTCTGACACAGCTCGGTTTTGCTGAAACCTTGTGGGCACAACCTGCCAGTCAGCTCAGCGGTGGGCAACACACACGTCTGCTATTAGGCAGGGCATTAATACAGGAGCCTGATCTGCTATTACTGGATGAGCCAAGTAATCATCTGGATTTACCTACTCTATGGTGGTTGGGCAATTTTCTTCAGTCCTGGAAAGGGAGTTTTATTCTGGTTTCCCACGATCAGACTCTGCTCGATAAGGTCACTAATTGCACATGGATATTGCGCGACAAGACCCTCTATTTTTATCGTTTACCCTGTTCTGAGGCCCGTCAAGCTCTCGCAGAAAAAGATATGAGTGATGAACATCGCCATCAGTTTGAACAGAACGAGATTGATCGTGTTACGTCCAGTGCCAAACGCCTTGCAAACTGGGGACGCATTTATGATAACGAAGATCTGGCACGCAAAGCGAAACAGATGGAAAAACACATTGAACGTTTGAAAGATGCGCAGACAGTATTGACTGAAGGTTACCAGTGGCAGTTGACATTAACCGGCCAGCCTATTCAGGCTGATCGCGTTCTTGAACTTGACTATGCCACCATAACAGTACAGGGTGGCTCAATACCACTGTTTACCACCGGCTTTCATCAGGTAAAGAGTGGTGATCGCATTGCTATCATTGGTGCCAATGGTTGTGGTAAATCAACCTTGTTGCGACTGTTGTGGCAACGTTATCTCTCAGCGATGCGCCACAGTCCTGATATAAAGTTCCATCCGGCCATTACAGCAGGTTATTACGATCAGCAATTACACCAATTGCATGATAACGACAGCCTGATAGATGCATTACGGCCATTTGCACTACTGACAGACGAACAGCGCAAGATGGCGCTGATTGGTGCCGGTTTTGCTTACTCGTGCCATCAGCAGAAAGTGGCTACTCTCAGTGGTGGTGAACGTTCAAGGTTGCTGTTTGTGGGACTGAGTTTGGCGAAGTATGAATTGATCATGCTGGATGAGCCGACCAACCATCTGGATATTGAAGGTAAAGAAGCATTGTGTGAGCAAATTGCGACATTTAGTGGTGCATTACTTGTTGTTAGCCATGATCGCTGGTTGATCGAAAATAGCTGTCAGCGTTTTTGGTTTATCAATAACAACCAGTTGGAAGAGTATCACGATGTTGAGGCTATTTATCAGCAAATTGAACAGATGAGTCAGCAGCAAAGTAAACACAAAGAGTATGGCCGCTATGCTTCCCACATTGCTGATGACAGGTTACAACCATCCTTATTGCTGGAAGAGCAATTACTGGAGCGCCTGTTTTATCTTGAAGAAAAACTGGAAATCGATAGGAAACGTAAGATTGCTCACCAAAAGCCACATCTTCAGCAGCAGTGGATAAAGGAGATAGAAAAAATACAGGCTCAGTTGAACCTGTAATTCGTTGCCCGTAACAGACGCATTTAGCCCGAGCTGTTACGATATTTTTTGAGACATCATGAAAACAAAAATCCACGCAACTGCGTGGATTTTAAGAATTTTAATCAGTCTCAGAGAGATCTTGTGATGTTGTCAGAGATGAAAAATAAATTAGACATTAAACAAGAAATTCATTACATCGCCATCTTTAACGATATAGTCTTTACCTTCTGAACGCATCTTGCCGGCCTCTTTGGCCCCTTGCTCGCCTTTGTAAGTAATGAAATCTTCAAAAGGGATGGTTTGTGCGCGGATAAAACCTTTTTCAAAATCAGTATGGATCTTACCGGCTGCTTGTGGTGCGGTTGCGCCAACTGGGATGGTCCATGCCCGAACCTCTTTCACGCCGGCGGTGAAGTAAGTTTGCAGATTCAGTAACTGATAGCCAGCGCGGATAACGCGATTTAAACCGGGTTCTTCCAGCCCAAGTTCAGCCATAAATTCTTCGCGTTCATCATCTTCCAGCTCCGCGATATCCGCTTCTACCGCCGCACAAACCGGTACGACCACTGAACCCTCTTTTTCTGCGATCGCACGAACCGCATCCAGATGAGGGTTGTTTTCGAAACCCTCTTCGTTGACGTTAGCGATATACATGGTGGGTTTCAGCGTCAGGAAACTCAAATAGCGGATAGCCGCTTTCTCTTCGGTACTGAGATCCAACGCCCGCAACATACCCGCTTGTTCCAGATGAGGCAGACATTTTTCCAGAGCTGCCAATTCTGCTTTGGCCTCTTTATCGCCACCTTTGGCTTTTTTCTGCACACGATGAATGGCCCGTTCGCAGGTGTCCAGATCGGAAAGGGCCAGTTCGGTATTGATGATCTCAATATCAGCAGCAGGATCAACTTGACCGGAAACGTGAATGATATTGTCATTGACAAAGCAGCGCACAACATGGCCGATAGCTTCTGTTTCACGAATGTTAGTTAAAAACTGGTTGCCCAAGCCTTCACCTTTTGATGCACCTTTCACCAGACCCGCAATATCGACGAATTCCATTGTGGTCGGTAAGATTCGCTGAGGTTTCACAATTTCAGCCAGTTGTTCAAGCCGTGGATCTGGCATAGGGACGACACCGGTATTAGGTTCAATGGTGCAGAACGGGAAGTTTGCTGCTTCGATACCGGCTTTAGTCAGCGCATTGAATAAGGTTGATTTTCCGACGTTAGGCAGGCCAACGATACCGCATTTGAATCCCATGATTTTCACCTTAATTTACTTATAAATCAAAAGGCTGTATCAGCCTTTTCGATGAGTCAAAAAAATTGGCGCCATTATACACGGAATGACGGGTTATCACGATCTTACAGACAAGATTTATCGATTCCAGATTCCATGTCATCAAACGCTGGCTTTAAAGCTATGTAAACGGTTGATCGCTTTATCCATATCTTGTTTCATCAGGATATCAGTACAACGCCGTGCTTCATCAATGGCATCATCAATCAACTGTTGTTCACTGGCTGGTGGTTTGCCTAGCACAAAGCCAACCACTTTATTTTTATCGCCGGGATGGCCGATACCAATACGTAAGCGATAAAAGTTAGGGTTATTGCCAAATTTGTTCTGAATATCTTTCAAGCCATTATGACCGCCATGACTACCACCCAGCTTCATTTTTGCCACCCCGGGCGGTAAATCGAGTTCATCATGAGCCACCAGAATTTCATCCGGTTGAATACGGTAGAAGGAGGCGAGGGCTACGACAGATTTACCACTGAGATTCATAAACGTCGTCGGGACTAACAGACGAACATCGTGACCGCAGATATTAATCCGGGCGGTATAACCGAAAAATTTACTCTCTTCTTTCAGTGATTGATTGTGGCTCCGAGCGAGTAGATCAACATACCAGGCTCCGGCATTGTGTCTGGTTTGAGCATATTCAGCACCGGGATTAGCCAGACCGACGATTAATTTTATGTTACTCACTATTTTTCTTCACTTTTGGCAGTAAAACAAAAAGGAGGATAGTTTACCTGCCGGGTACGACGAGTACAAAGTTCAGTTTGATTGAGTCTTCCTTGTCAGTGATTCCCGATCGTTAAGTGACTTTCATTATGTAAAATTGTAAAAAATAATTTAATAAGTTTTGCAATTGTAATAGCAAGTGAGGAAATGGATGGAAATATTTTTGATATAGATCTGGCTTAATGACATTTGGTTTTTCATTGCTATCAATTATAAAAAATAGTTGGTAATTTAAGTTGTAATATTGGCTCAATTATTATTTTTCTAAGCTAAACTATAATTAAAATAAATTGAGGGGAATTATTTTTACAGGAATTTAACATGTTGATTATGAAATGATGTTTTTTTAATTTTAGGAGTATATATGAATCAAAAAAATGATTTTAAAGCTTTTTCTATTAGTAATAATGCTAATGTGGTGAGTCAAGAAGGATATGAAGAAAGCCAGAGTTTAAAAACGGGATTTCCACCAGATCATATTACGATTCATTTACTAAACAAGGCGTTACGTCAGTCGTCAACCATAACATCTGTTGTGGCTAGTTTTATCGCAACATATTCCGGTAATGATGTTCTGGATGATGGGGATATAGCCAAACTTATTGTCCAATTAAATAGAGCATTAGAACAAAAAATCGGAATAGCAGTACCAAGTGCTTCATTAACACAAAAAGGTGTTATCCAGCTCACAGATACAATAGGTAATAGTAATACCCTCGCGGTAACGCAGAAACTGGTTTCTGATGTAAATGATAATGCGAATAACCGATTGGCAAAAAATCAAAATGGCGCAGATATTCCTGATAAGAGCGGGTTTGTGAAAAACCTCGGCTTATCGGAAACAGTGGAATTGGCGAAAAATGCGGTATCGGCCAATGGCGGGAATTATCCACAGTATTTTAGGTTTAAACAGGTTGAAACACTGCCCACCGAACGTAATGCGACGATGTTAGTTTCTTTGCAGGGAGCCAGACCGCAAAATGGGCTAGTCGGGTTTACGCATTACAACTGGTATGACAATTATATTAAAACAGGTATTGTGCGTGGTGGTAATGTTAATACCTACGGATATGCGATAGATATTAATGACAAACGGGTTTTTTCTGTTTCTCCTGAGGGTTTGATTGAAGCCGCGTCAGCGAATATAAATGGGAACGCTAGGTTTAAACAGGTTGAAACACTGCCCACCGAACGTAATGCGACGATGTTAGTTTCTGAATCTGGTTTAAGATCGACGGGTACAATAGTCTCGTATACGCTTTACAATTGGTATGACAATTATGCTAAAGCCGGTATTGTGCGTGGTGGTAGTGCTAATACCTACGGATATGCGATAGATATTAATGACAAACGGGTTTTCTCTGTTTCTCCTGCGGGTCTGATGGAAGCCGCGTCAGCGAATATAAGGGGAAATGCGGGGGTTTTTAACATAACCCATGATACGGGTAAACATGCATATTTTCAGTTTATTGAGGAAGCAAAAAGGACGGCCTATGTTGGATTCCCGAGTGACGGCTCACCGGATTTTGATATTTGTAACGAAAAAAAATCTAGCAAATTAACCATTGGTCGAGAGTTGGCGGCATATATTAATAATAATCGGGTTTTCTCTGTTTCTCCTGCGGGGCAGATTGATGCCGGGTCGGCAAATTTAAAGGGGGCCGGGGGTATTTTTAATATAATATATGACACGGGTAGACACGCATATTTTCAGTTTGTTGAGGGAGGAAAAAGAACTGCCTACATTGGAGTTCCAGGTGACGGCTCATCGGATTTTGATATTTGCAACGAAAAAAATTATGGCAGGCTGACAGTTGGCGAAAAGTTGAAATATAACGGTAATCCTATTGCTGTTTTTAATGATAACTGTATTGCTGATACTAACGGCAATCTTAAAATATCCAGCCCTGTAGTGAGTATTCATCCAGACGGCACTTATGAATTAACTCGCGAAGCGGAAGGTATGACTGTCGAGCGGATCGAGACAGGGAAATATCGCATCAGCGGCTGCAACGGTTTCGCTAAAGATGGAGCATGGGGAATTCACGGTGGTACAATTGTCCCGGCAGATAGCAACGGATTAAATTTGATTTGGGTTTGTGAATCAGTAGATCCATCTAATGGCAATATAACCATCGAATGTTATCATCGTCAAAATAAAGATGCGCCGATATTTGCTCAAAATAAACGTGTTAAGAGCGTTAATAGTGATGGAGAAGTCATTTATTATAATGATGGTGAACTCTGTGATATCCCCGATGGACGAGTGATTAATGTTCGAGTTCAACTGCCGGAAAAATCATAATAACCATAATCACTGAGTGTAAACTCAATAATGATAAATAGACAGAAAACCCGTTGGAGCGGGTTTTCTGCTTATGTTTTTAATGAAAGTTTGTTTTTAATGAAAGTTGTATAAATATTTAATGCCGTGTTAGTAAATGATTTACGACGATTTTTATTTTGCTAAGTGATTACTTATTGTTATCGACTGATAATTTATTTTCATTATACAAAGTCATAAAAAGTAATTTATTGTACTCATTAGCTATAACTGAATATATACCCAATGGATTTCAAGATGCTTCGCGACGGCAAGGGAACGAATCCCCGGGAGCATAGATAACGATGTGACCGGGGTGAGCGAGTGCAGCCAACAAAGAGGCAACTTGAAAGATGACGGGTATAACAGCAATAACTTTAGGTAATTTCTGATGAGCATCAATCGTAATTCTCGTAATGTAATAAATTGTAAGATAAATAAAGGTGTGCTAATCGTCTGTTTTTTATTTGCAGCGCTTATGCTACTAAAAAGTTATCCTGCTTTATCTGAACCAGTAAAGTCTTTGATTGGTATTGAAAATTGCCAGGAATACCCAGAGGCAGTTATAGAGCATAATATTGATAGCAAAAAACAGATAACCGAGCAGGCTAGCAATAAGTTACACGAAAACGTTACTTATAAAGAGAAAAAGCGATCAGAGCCGAGGAGATGTGGTAATTTTTTATCAAAGAGAAGCGTAGTAGGAAAAAACGATAGCGGTGAAAAACCAAAAATACTGTGGTTAGACGAAGATAGTCATAAAGACGGTAATCACCCCCTCCCTCCTTTAATTTTATCTCATGGCACTAAAATCCTTGGATTATTAAATTCAGATCCGAAAAAATTGGCACAGGATTATATTGTTAATAAATTAAACAGTCAGATAACAAGTAATACCCAGAAGTGGTTATCACAGTTTGGTACAGCTAAAATTAATTTAAATGTTGATCATCGTGGGCGACTGGATGAAAGTTCTGTAGACTTACTCGTTCCTTTTTATGATGATAAAGATCATTGGCTTGTTTATAGTCAATATGGCTATCGTCATAAAGATAGCCGTGACACTGTGAATTTAGGCATTGGCACCCGTTTATTCATAAATAACTGGATGTATGGGGCGAACACTTTTTACGATAATGATTTAACTGGTAATAATAGCCGATTCAGCTTGGGTGGTGAACTATGGACTAACTACCTAAAGATGTCTGCTAACGCCTATTTTCGCCTGAGTGATTGGCATAACGCCCGTGATTTAGTCAATTATTATGAGCGCCCTGCCAATGGTTATGACCTTATTGCCGACATGTATTTACCTTCAATGCCGTCACTCGGTGCCAAAATAAAATATGAACAATATTTTGGTGATAATGTTGCATTATTCGGAAAGAACAAGAGACAAAAAGATCCCTATGCGGCAACTATTGGGGTAAATTATACCCCAATTCCACTGATCACAGCAGGGATTGACTATAAATTAGGAAAAGAGGGAAAAAGTGATGGTATATTTTCATTCAATGTGAATTACCGATTTGGTGTTCCGTTGTCAGAACAACTTTCACCAGAAAATGTCTCTTCACTACGAAGCTTGGCCGGCAGTCGTTACGACTTAGTTGAAAGAAATAATAATATTATTTTGAATTATCTGAAAAAACAGCAACATTTTAGGTTACTGGTCCCTGTAATAGAAATTAGTAGTTACGGTGGTGAAGTTAAACCAATACAAATTCAATCTGATACTCCATTCAAAAATGTGACTTGGGATATACCTGAATTATTCCAGAAGAATGGCGGGATGATAAATATAGAAAGTACTCATGGTTATACCATTCAGTTACCGGAATATCAGCCTGATGGAAAAAATGACTATACTATAACAGGTACAAGTAAAGATGATCAGCTGAGGGTGCAAATACAAGCTCATGTATTACAACGTAATATCTCTTTGAGTGTTAATACAACCGATCCTTTAATTGCTGATGGAAATGCGAAATATGTCTATACAGCTACCCTGCTTGGCGCTGACAAAAAAACGCCGATAGAAAATGCCAAATTGATTTGGGATACGGATAAAAAAGATCCTGGATTGAAATTAAAGCCTGATTCAGAAGCAACAGATAAAAATGGACAACAGACTGCAACATTAACCAGTACAACGCCATTATCCGATATACAAGTTAGCGTCAGGATTAATGGCGAACGTGTTACTACGGATAAAAAAGTCAGTTTTACGGAGTCCAGCAGCAGCTATCGAGTCACCGGCGTGACGGTGGGTGTGGATAAAGACAAGAAGCGCTACAACAACGGTGCTGACAGTTATACCTTCACGGCGACGGTGGTAGATGGGCATGGCAAGCCGGTGGCGGATAAACTAATCGACATTGACTGGCAGACAGACTCAAAGGTTGACGGACTAAAACTGACGAAACAGAACAACTCGGTGAGTAACGCGCAGGGACAGGTGACTGCGACCTTAACCAGCACGGCGGCGGTGGAGAATGTGCAGGTATCGGCGAAAACAGCCAGCCAGCAGACGGCGGTGAACGCGAACGGCAAAGTCAGTTTTACGGAGTTCAGCACCAGCTATTATGTCGCCAGCGTGACGATGGAAGTGGATAAAGACAAAGTACGCTACAACAACGGCAGTGACAGTTATACCTTCACGGCGACAGTAAAGGACGGGCACGGCAATCTGGTGATGGGTCAACCGGTCAACATTGACTGGCAGACAGATCCAAAGGCTGACGGACTAAAACTGACGAAACAGAACAACTCGGTGAGTAACGCGCAGGGACAGGTGACTGCGACCTTAACCAGCACGGCGGCGGTGGAGAATGTGCAGGTATCGGCGAAAACAGCCAGCCAGCAGACGGCGGTGAACGCGAACGGCAAAGTCAGTTTTACGGAGTTCAGCACCAGCTATTATGTCGCCAGCGTGACGGTGGAAGTGGATAAAGACAAGGCGCACTACAACAACGGCAGTGACAGTTATACCTTCACAGCGACAGTGAAGGACGGGCACGGCAATCTGGTGGTGGGTCAACCGGTCAACATTGACTGGCAGACAAATCCAAAGGCTGACGGGTTAAAACTGACGAAACAGAGCAATTCGGTGAGTAACGCGCAGGGGCAGGTGACCGCGACCTTAACCAGTACAGTGGCGGTGGAGAATGTGCAGGTATCGGCGAAAACAGCCAGCCAGCAGACGGCGGTGAACGCGAACGGCAAAGTCAGTTTTACGGAGTTCAGCACCAGCTATTATGTCGCCAGCGTGACGGTGGAAGTGGATAAAGACAAGGCGCACTACAACAACGGCAGTGACAGTTATACCTTCACGGCGACAGTGAAGGACGGGCACGGCAATCTGGTGGTGGGTCAACCGGTCAACATTGACTGGCAGACAGATCCAAAGGCTGACGGGCTAAAACTGACGAAACAGAACAACTCGGTGAGTAACGCGCAGGGACAGGTGACCGCGACCTTAATCAGCACGGCGGCGGTGAAGGATGTGCAGGTATCGGCGAAGGCGGTGGCGAACCCGTCATGGGTCGAGGCTGATCGAAAGGTGAGCTTTGAGGAGCTGAGCCTCAGCTATCAAGTCACCGGCGTGACGGTGGAAGTGGATAAAGACGAGAAGCGCTATAACAACGGTACTGACAGTTATACCTTCACGGCGACGGTAGTGGATGCGCATGGCAAGCCGGTAGCGGATAAGCCAATCGACATTGACTGGCAGACAAACCCGAAGGCTGATGGGTTAACCCTGACGAAACAAAGCAATCCGGTGAGTAACGCGCAGGGACAGGTGACGGCGATCTTAACCAGCACGGCGGCGGTGAAGGATGTGCAGGTATCGGCGAAGGCGGCGGCGAACCCGTCATGGGTCGATGCTGATCGAAAGGTGAGCTTTGAGGAGCTGAGTCTCAGTTATCAAGTCACCGGCGTGACGGTGGAAGTGGATAAAGATAAGGCGCACTACAACAACGGCACTGACAGTTATACCTTCACGGCGACGGTGGTGGATGGGCATGGCAAGCCGGTAGCGGATAAACCGATCGACATTGACTGGCAGACAGAGCCAACGGTTGAGGGGTTAAAGCTGACGAAACAGAACAACTCAGTGAGTAACGCGCAGGGACAGGTGACGGCGACCTTAACCAGTACAGCGGCGGTGGAGAATGTGCAGGTATCGGCGAAAACAGCCAGCCAGAAGACGGCGGAGAATGCGAACGGCAAAGTCAGTTTTACGGAGTTCAGCGCCAGCTATTATGTCGCCAGCGTGACGGTGGAAGTGGATAAAGACGAGAAGCACTACAACAACGGTACTGACAGTTATATCTTCACGGCGACAGTGAAGGATGGGCACGGCAATCTGGTGGTGGGTCAACCGGTCGACATTGACTGGCAGACAGATCCAAAGGCTGACGGGTTAAAACTGACGAAACAGAACAACTCAGTGAGTAATGCGCAGGGACAGGTGACCGCGACCTTAACCAGTACAGTGGTAGCGATTGATGTACAAGTGTCCGCAAAAACAGCTACTCAGCAGACGCCGGTGAATGTAGATAAAAAAGTCAGTTTTATCAGCCCTGATGAGCTTGCTTCTCTTACTGTTAGCCCAGATCACGTAACAGAAGGAGAAGGCGAGGGGCATACTTATACCTTCACTGCCACAGTAAAAGATTTTTCCGGGCAGGCGAAAAGCGGTATTACGGTGGCCTGGAGTGCAGCAAATAGTAAGGGAGTCACCATTACTGATAAAAACTTGGTAACTCAGGTAGTGGGTGATGGTAAAACAGATGCTGATGGGAAAGCGCAATATCAGGTATATAGTAAAAGTGGCGGGTTTGTTGCTGTTATGGTAACGGCCAAAGTGAATGATTCATCTGTTGGTTCTAAGAATAAAACGGTAGAAATTAAGGCTAATGAGCAGGATGTTACTGACTTCTTTATAATGGATTATGACACTAAAGATGGAAAAGGACCCGGGCGTTCGGTTCCAAAAGAAAGAATGAATTTTGCTTGGCCAAAAATGAGGTTTGAACCCGAGTATTTGCCTGGAGAATTAACTATAGCTGGTTATACTGGAGTATATGACTCAAGTAATAGGAACGTAGTTGATGTGGATGGACATTATTTTCAAGTTAAAAAAGCAGGAACGGCTACATTAACTACGACGTTTACACACCCAGAATCTGGCCGGTATTTAAAATATATTATTCCCGATGTGAAAATTGATCACTTTGTAATTGTTGATTCTAGCTCGACAGGGCCGGGGATTGGTTCCGCTTACTCGAAGGATCGTATTGACACGAGTAAGCCTTTACCTAGTTGTACAAGAGGAAATAGGATAAAGGAGAGTGATCTTGGTGGTTCAATTGATTATTTGGTTAAGGATTTGAATTTGAATCTTATTGATAAGGGTTTATTAGGAGATCCACGAGCTTCGTTAAATTCTAACGGAATAACAATGGGAGGGCTACAAATAAATGACGAAAGTATTCAGGTTCATTTGTTGAAGGAGAAAGATCCAAATGCAATTTTTTATGTGGTTTTATGTGAAGAGTAGGAAGGAAATAATAGGTAGTGAGCATTATTGTTGAAGCGCACTATTTTGATAGAAAATTAGGTGTTTGTTACTGGTTGGTGTTTAATTTTAATATGAAGTTTAATATGTTAACACTTACAGCAGATATAATTTCAGGAATGACGATTTTAGAAGAGTGCTCAGTTGTCATTACTGCTACTTATAGTGAAAATGTAGCCATGCTATCTTCTCGTTATTTTAATCGAGCCAGTCTCTAATGAACGATCACAGGGGTTTCTCGTGCATTAGCTGTAGCTGGAATTTTTACTCACCAAGGTTATTTAGAACTTGAACAGCGAGGGAAAATCAATTATTTGATTATTCAGGGAAGGGACTTGGATGCTTATGTTGTAGGGCTGGAAGTTGAAATCAATGTAGATGATGTTATTGATGTAAGTGTTTACGCTGATGGTATTATGGGAGAGGAGTTAGATTAAGTATTTATTACTATTGATCCTCATACATGAATCAAGGAAGATACGGAGGTTAGAATAAGTGTTATTCAGCTTGGTCAGTCGCTTTTTTCATATGTGGACTCATATGCTGATGGTTTCTGACTTAGTTTTTTGAATGTGAGGAGGAAGCATCGTATCCTATTTTACGATATCTTTTGGATAAAGAATACATTGCTATTACAGTAATGGCTAAAGTGAATAATTTATTTGTGTGACAAACAGGAAGGAGGTAATAGAGAGTAAACATCGTTGTATAAACGCATTATTTTGATAGAAAATTAAGTGTTTGTTACTGATTGGTGTTTAACTTTAATATGAGGTTTAATATGTCGACACTTACAGCAGATATAGTTTCAGGAATAACGGTTTTAGAAGCGTGCCAAGTTGTTATCACAGTGACTTATTCAGGTGATGATGCTCATAAAGTAACGGAAACGACTGGCATAGTGCACAGTACCCCCAAAAATACCTATTTTGATAAAATTCCTCGTATTTCAAGAGATGTTGAGAAAAATACCTGCACTGCGAAATTTGTTGTTACTGCTAATTCTGGCACTGGTGATTTTACCATAGAATTTTCAGTGGATAGGGCTACGGACCCCGATGCTAAATTAGAAATTGCATTTCATTCTATTGATAAAAATGGTTTTTCACATGCAGCATTTGAACCTATCATTATTGGTGATTCGCTGATAAAAGATTTATCTCCGGCAGCAGATAATGAGGAGCCTTCTGATTTTAATGGTAACCTCCTCGTTAATCTATATGCGCTGAGTAAAACAAATGATCCATTACCCTATTTTCAAATTCCCCTGGTAACGGATAAATTAGTACGTATTTTTAGGTATGATAGGGAAAAAATTACGGAAGAAATATTTCCTTTTATTCAAGAACTGAATAATAATAAATACTATATTAATACAGATGATAAAGGTTTTGTTGCCTTAAAGATTTTTCCCAGTCAGGAGGAAGATGGGAACTATGCAGTTAATATGTTCACTGAATTGCAGGGTTTTTCAAGGAAATCTTCATCAAATATTCTGTTTATTACAGAAGACATTGCTCCAGCGCTGGTGATGCCAGATATAGAAGAGCTGGACGGTGATAGATTAACGCCATCAACAGGATATAGCAATACAGGTTTTCATGTGAGTATCCCGTTCTATGAAGGTGTTAAACCGAGAGATAGAATTTTCTTAATGATCAGAGAAGATAATGATGAAACGCCAAGTGCGTCCACTGTCATTACTGATCTGAGTCAGTTGGATATACCATCTATTTTAGTTCCATATGCCAGTATTCCAAATATTGGCAATAATGGGTTATACTATTACGTAGCTGATGTAATAGGAAACATAACTATGTCATCTGCCCTCTATTTTAATTTAACGAGATCAACACCAAATATACCACCAGAGATTAAGCGTATATTAGCGAGACCTAGAATCTTTAATCATAAACGACAGAAGGAATTTAGTTGGCCAGGTAAGATTAGTTTTAAGTATATTTTAGGTGGAGGGTTGGATGCCCATATTGCTGTGGGTAAAAACAGTGGAATAGAGGTAAATCATGTCATTAATGTACGTATTTACGTTAATGGTATTATCAATGATAATCCATCTTCGAAAATTTATTCTATTGATCCTCATACGGTAACTGCCGACGAAGTGGCGGCAGGAGAGACTATTATTCCACTTGGTCAGGCGTTTTTTACTAATATAGATTCATATGATGATGGTACGCCAGGCTTGGTTTATATCACTTACAGCGTAGGCAAAAACGAATCTAAGATTTGGTTTGGACATATTGATACTGTTCCACCTAGGTAATAAATTTAACTGATTGAGCTTTTATCTGTTTGTTGGAAAATGCTCACGCATTTTCCACTTTTCTGAACATATTTCTTATTGATGAACTGGCGATTCTTCATTACCAAGCTATAATATTTTATTAAGCGTTGTCATTTTACTTTCAACCAATGAATCACGGAGTTAATGGTGGCAGTATGAATAATGGTCAATATGGCGAAAAGTGATTTAACAATTATCGTAGTTTTAGCCCCAGATATATTGTGACTATATAGTATATACTTGGATATAAAGCTTATGTTATGAGTAGTGGGTTTATTGCTATTACATTAATAGCTAAAATGAATACTTATTTGTGTAACAAACAGGAAGGAGGTAATAGGATAATAAATAGTAAGTATCGTTGTATAAACGCATTATTTTGACAGAAAATTAAGTGTTTGTTACTTATATACCCTATGGATTTCAGGATGCATCGTGGCGGCAAGGGAGTGAATCCCCGGGAGCATAGCAAACTATGTGACCGGGGTGAGCGAGAGCAGCCAACAAAGAAGCAACTTGAAAGATAACGGGTATAGGCGTTTAACTTTAATATGAGGTTTAATATGTCAATACTTACAACAGATATCGTTTCAGGAATAACGGTTTTAGAAGCGTGCCCGGTTGTCATTACTGTGACTTATTCAGGTGATGATACACATAAAGTAACGGAAACGACTGACATAATGTACAGTCACCCAAAAAATACCCGTTTTGATAAGACCCCTCGTATTTTAAGAGATGTCGAGAATAATACCTGTACTGCAAAATTTGTTGTTACTGCTGGTTCTGACGCTGGTGATTTCATCATAACATTTTCAATGGATAAGGCTACGGACCCCGATGCTGAATTGGGGATTGCATTTCATTCTATTGATAAAAATGATTTTTCACATGCAGCGTTTGAACCTATCATTATTGGCGATTCGTTGATAAAAGACTTATCTCCGGTAGCTGATGATGAACGACCTTCTGAATTTAATGGCAGCTTGCTTATTAATATCTATGCGTTGAGTAAAACAAATGAGCCGTTACCCTATTTTCAAATCCCTCTGGTAATTGATAATTTAGTACGTATTTTTGGGTATGATGGAGAAAACATTACGGAAGAAATATTGCCTTTTATTAAAGAAATCAATAATAATAAATACTATATTAATACGGATGATAAAGGTTTTGTTGCTTTAAGGGTTTTCCCTCGTAAGGAGAAGATTGGTAATTATACCGTTGATATGTTCATAGAATTGCCGGGTTTTTTAAAGAACGCTTCATCAAATATTCTTTTCATTATAGAAGACACTGCTCCAGCGCTTCCTGCGCCAGACATTGAAGAGCTGGATGGAAATAGATTAACGCCATCAGTAGGAAATAGTAGCACGGGGTTTCATGTGAGTATCCCATTTTATAAAGGTGCTAAACCGAGAGATAGGATTTTTTTAGTAATTAGAGAAGATAATGACGAAACGCTAGGTGCGTCTACTGTCATTACTGATCTGTATCAGTTGAATAATCCATTTATTTTAGTTCCATATGCCAGCGTTCCAAATATTGGCGACAATGAATTATGTTATTATGTGGCTGATGTAGTGGGAAATGTAGCTATGTCTTCTGCTCTCTATTTTAATTTAACAGGGTCAGTACCGAATGAACCACCAGAAGTTAAGCGGACATTAGCAGTACCCAGAATCTTTGCTCATAAACAGCAGTTAGAATTTGAACAGTCAGGTAGGATCAATCTTGAAAATATTTTAGGAGGAGGGTTGAATGCCCATATTGCTGTGGGTCAAAACAATGGAATAGATGTGGATAGTGTTATTAATGTACGTATTTACGTTAATGGTATTGTAAATGATAACCCATCCTCACGACTTTATTCTCTTGATCCTCATACGGTAACTGCCGATGAAGTGGCTGCTGGAGAAACTATTATTCAGCTTGGCCAGGCTCCTTTTACTAAGGTAGGTTCGTATTGTGATGGTACACCAGGCTCAGTTTATATCACTTATAGTGTAGACACGAAGGAGTCTGAGATTTGGAGTGGGCACATTAATACTGCTCCAGTAGGATAATAAATTTAACTGATTGAGCTTTTACCTGTTTATGGAAAATGCATAAGCATTTTCCATTTTCCCGGACATGTTGCTTATTTTGTGAATTGGCGATTTTTTCATTACCGAGATACAATATTTAATTGAGTGTTGTCCTTTTATTTTAAACCAAGGAATCATGGCACTAATGATGATAGTATGAATAATGGCAAACAGGGTGAGAAGTAATTTTACAGTTATCCTAATCTTGACCAAAAAATAACGGATGAAGTAAATAATTTATTTTTGTAACAAACAGGAAGGAGGTAATAGACAGTAAGCATCGTGGTGTAAACGCATTATTTTGGTAAGAAGATTAGACGTTTGTTACTTATTGATGTTTAACTTTAATATGAGGTTTAATATGTCGATACTTACAGCAGATATCGTTTCAGGAATAACGGTTTTAGAAGAGTGCCCGGTTGTTATTACGGTGACTTATTCAGGTGATGAGTCTCATAAAGTAACGGAAACGACGGATATAGTGTACAGTGACCAGAAAGATGTCAGTTTTGATGAAACCCCTCGTATTTCAAGGGATGTCAAGAATAATATCTGCACTGCAAAATTTGTTGTTACTGCTCATTCTGTCGCCAATGATTTCACCATAATATTTTCAATGGATAAGACTACGGACCCCGATGCTAAATTAGAGATAGCATTTCATCCTATTGATAAAAATGGTTTTTCACATGCAGCGTTTGAACCTATGATTATTGGCGATTCGTTGGTAAAAGACTTATCTCCGGTAGCGGATGATGAGCAACCTTCTGAGTTTAACGGCAGCCTCATTGTTAATATCTATGCGCTGAATAAAACAGATGATCCGTTGCCTTATTTTCAAATTCCCTTGGTAACTGATAGGATGGTACGTATTTTTGGTTATGAGGAAGGACAACTTACGGAAGAAATATTTCCTTTTATTCAAGAACTCAATAATAGTAAATACTATATTAATACGAATAGTGAAGGTTTTGCTGCCTTAAGAGCTTTCCCTAGCAAGGGAGAGGGGGGTAACTATACAGTCAATATGTTTACAGAGTTGCAGGGTTTTTCAAGGAAATCTTCGTCAAATATTCTGTTTATTACAGAAGATATTGCTCCAACCCTTGTGATGCCAGATATTAAAGAGTTAGATGGCGATAGATTAATACCATCAGTGGGAAATAGTAGCACGGGTTTTCATGTGAGTATCCCATTTTATGAAGGTGCTAAACCGAAAGATAGAATCTTCTTAATGATCAGGGAAGATAATGATGAAATACAAAGTACATCTACTGTCATTACTGATCTGAATCAGTTGGATAGTCCGTTTATTTCAGCTCCATATGCCAGTATTCCAAATATTGGCGATAATGAGTTATACTATTATGTGGCTGATACAATGGGAAACGTAGCTATATCATCTTCCCTCTATTTTTATTTAACGAAGTCAGTACCGAATCAACCGCCAGAGATTAGGCGTACATTAGCGGCAGCTAGAATTTTTACTCATAAAGATCAGAGCGAACTTAAACAGCGAGGTAAGATCAATCTTGTAAAAATTTTAGGGGGAGGGCTGGATGCGCGTATTGCTGTGGGTAAAAAAAATGGAATAGATGTGGATAGTATTATCAATGTACGTATTTACGTTAATGGTATTGTCAATCATAGCCCATCTTCAAAAATTTATTCTCTTGAACCTCATACGGTAACTGCCGAAGAAGTGGCGGCAGGAGAGGCTATTATTCTGCTTGGTCAGGCACCTTTTACCGGTGTGGACTCGTATGATGATGGACCAGGATTAGTTTATGTCACTTATAGTGTAAATATAAAGAACTCCAAGATTTGGTTTGGACGCATTGATACGGTTCCCCCCGGACAATAAATTTAACTGATTGAGATTTTACCCGTTTATGGAAAATGCGTAAGCGTTTTCCATTTCCCCGGACATGTTTCTTATTTGTAAACTAGCGATTTTTTATTGTGGGTTATTTTCAACCAATGAATCATGGAGTTAATGGTGACAGTATGAATAATAGCAAACATGGTGAAAAGTGATTTAACGATTACCATTGTCTTAATCATATAAAAATTATGGTTATGTTGTCTGCTTGGATATAAAGCTTATGCTCTGAGTGATGGATTTATTGTTATTACATGACCGGCTAAAGTAAATAATTTATTTGTTGAGAAGTAGAAAGGAGGTAATAGGTAGTCGGCATCATTGTGGAAGTGTATTAATTTTGATAGAAAATTAGATGTTTTTTACTTATTGATGTTTAACTTTAATATGAGATTGAATATGTCTACACTTACAGCAGATATCGTTTCAGGAATAACGATTTTAGAAGGGTGTCCAGTTGTTATCACTGTGACTTATTCAGGTGATGAGGTTCATAAAGTAACGGAAGCGACTGATATAGTGTACAGTGACCAGCAAGATGTCAGTTTTGATGAGATTCCGCGTATTTCAAGGGATGTCAAGAATAATATCTACACTGCAAAATTTGTTGTTTCTGCTTATTCTGATGCCAGTGATTTCACCATAATGTTTTCAATGGATAAAGCTACCGATCCTGATGCTAAATTAGAGATTGAGTTTCATTCTATTGGTAAAAATGATTTTTCATACGAAGGGTTTACCCCTATAATTATTGGCGATTCGTGGGTAAAAGATTTTTCTCCGGCAGAAGATAATTGGCGACCTTCACTATTTAATGACAGACTGCTTATTAATATTTATGCTTTGAATAAAAAAAATGATCCACTTCCTTATTTTCAAATTCCTCTGGTAACGGATAAGCCAGTGCGTATTTTTGGTTATAATAGAGGGCAAATTAGGGAAGAAATATTGCCGTTTATTAGTGAAAAAGATAATTGTCAATATTATATTAATACAGATAGTAAAGGATTTATTGCCTTAATAGTTTTCCCTAAGAAATCTGAGGGTAACTATTCAGTGAATATGTTGACAAAACTGCCATATCTTTTAAAAAGCGCTTCATCAAACATTTTGATGATTACCGAAGATATTGAGCCAACGCTTCCAGCGCCAGATATTGCAGAACTGAATGGTAATAAATTAATGCCATCAGTAGGAAATAGCAATACAGATTTTCATGTGATTATTCCATTTTATGAAGGTGTTAGGCCGAGGGATAGAGTTTTTTTAATAATTAGAGAAGATGATGACGAAACGCAAGGTGCGTCTGCTGTCATTACTGATCTGAATCAGTTGGATATGTCATTTATTTCAGTTCCATATGCCAATATTCCAAATACTGGCAATAATGAGTTGTATTATTATGTGGCTGATGCAACTGGAAACGTCGCTGTATCATCTGCCCGCTATTTTAATTTAACGAAGCCAGTACTAAATGTACCACCAGAGATTAGGCGTATATTAGCGGTACCCAGAATTTTCAGTCATAAAGATCAGGTAGAATTTAGACAGTCAAGCAAGATTAATCTTGCAAGTATTTTAGGAGGAGGGTTGGATGCTCATATTGCTGTGGGTGAAAAGAATGGGATAGAGATAAATAATGTCATTAATGTACGTATTTACGTTAATGGTATTATCAATGAGAATCCATTTTCAAAGATTTATTCTCTTGCACCTCATACGGTAACTGCCGACGTAATGGACGCTGGAGAAGCTATTATTCCACTTGGTCGGGCGATTTTTACTAATGTAAATTCATATCGTGATGGTACGCCAGGCTGGGTTTATATCACTTATAGTGTAGGCATGGAGTGTAGTGAAAGTACAAAGCACTCTAAGATTTGGTATGGACGCATTGATACGGTTCCCCCCGGACGATAAATTTAACTGATTGAGATTTAATATTTTATTAAGCGTTATTATTTTATTTTCGATTAATAAATCATGGAGTTAATGGTGACAATATGAATAACGGCATATCAAGTGTGATTATCACAGAAAACGCGGCGATGAGTGATTTAACCGATTACCCTAATCTTAACCCTCAAAATATTGTGACTCTATATGGTTTGCCTGGGCATAAATTCTATGCTACGACATCTATCGGTGCTTTCATTGTAGACGATAACATTAATCTAGATCAGATCATATTGACGTTAGATGAGACTGGAAAAGGACATTTTTATGTTCGTTCTCCGTTTGAACATAAAAATATTAAAAATAGCGAAGAATTTTCGGCTTTTGTGGTGATTGCCCCGCAAGAGGATATCAATAAAGTAATGTCTTTTCCGCTTACTTTTGGTAATTATCGTCAGTCTGATGAGGCTATAATATTTACCGCCTATAATTATACTACAGGCGCTCCGGCAGATGGCAAGACGCCTTGCTCGATATATCTTTTCATTGATCGTGAACATAATGATGATATTAATCAAATCCGGATAAGAGTGAATAATAATGCCCTCATCGATGGTTATAATAAAGATTGGGCAGATATTCCATTAAAGGAGGATGGTAGTGCGACAGTGAATGTGATTAGCAACACAGTAGGTAAAGTTAATGTTTGGCTAACAGCGCCTGATTCAGATTCAGGCGATAAAGTCAATTTTGTTTTATCGTTCAGACCGACTCCAATGGGAGGTGAAATATGATTACCAATAACGACAATACACCTATTTCTTTATCGTCGCCAGAATTGCCGCAAGCAGAACACGATGGCCTGATTGATGTTTCTGTTCAACAGAACCAAGATTTAATTATCAAAGTACCTTATCATGAGTGGCTAAGAATCGGGGATATGATCGTGGTAAATGTTGGGGGGATATTTTCTCGGCCCTATTATATTCAGAATATTAATCTTGATTTTTTTACTGTAACTATTCCGTTCTCTGAAATACCGGATGGTTGCTATAATGTGACTTATACATCAGCCGATGATTTCGAGAATGAAAATTTCTCTAAACCGGCTGTTATTAAAATTATTAATTCCCCATCGATAAAATTATTACCATCCATTTATCCAGATTCAACATCTGGCGTGATTCACTATTCATCTCTTGTACAACATAGTGGGTTAAATGTGCATATTAGTTATCAGCAGATGCAGAAAGGCGATAGCGTCATATTCCACTGGCAAGGGCATAATTTTGACTATGATCCGATTGCGAGGGCGGCCTGGGATGCACAACCAATAACAGTCAGTGATGAGGATGTTAAGCAGGGTTATGTTTCTTTAGTGGTGCCGGCGGAAAATGTGCTTTGTTTGGGTCAAGAGGGCGTGGGAACAGGGTATTATGAGGTTGGTAATAATAGTTCTGCTCCAGGTTCAGTGATATTGTCGCTAACGGATATGTCATCTGCCATGATATCAATTAGTGAAGGTGCGCCGATGGTATCTAATGAATATCCCAGAATAAACCCGAAAAATTTAGCTGTGGTTTATGGGCCGCCAGGAAAGAGATTATCGGCCAGTGTTGAATCAGGCAGTATTGTTGAAGGGGGTGGTGCAAAATATCAGTTTTCCCCTAATAGTTTCGGGCTGGCTTATTTCCATTTGCAATCTGAGGTAGCGGGTAGTTTTCGTTGTACTGTTTCGGCGGAGGATGGTTCTATAACACCGGGTGTAAGTCAGGCAGTATTTAGTGAGTGGAGAGATGGAGGAAATATTATCAGTGCTTATGCATTTACCTCTGAAGTACCTGCTGATGGCGTGAGTGTTTGTAGTGGTTATGTTATTGTGGACCGTACTGTCTATTCCGGTAAAAGATTACTTGTTCGTACTGATGGCTCCGCGATAATTTCAGGTTATGGTGATAATGAAAGAGAGTTGCAGGTTGCGATTAGTAAAGATGGTTGTACAACTTTCCATATAACTAATACCAAAGCAGAAAAAAATAATGTGATAATAAGTTTACCCGATACTGATAAGTCGATTCAATTTTCTATTAATTTTAAACACTTTCCTTTTGTTTAGCGTAAGGAATATTGTTAATTAGTATAATGTTATCAACTTGAAATTATTTTTTTAACTTTAAATCGATGATGACATATATAAATATACATGATAGTGATAAATTAGGAGAATGAAATGAATGACGAACAAGCACCAAAAGAGGCTAAAACATTAAATTGGCTATCAAGTGAAAAAACGGAAACTGCGGATAAACCGATAGATATCGGTGTAAGCGCAATCCAGGATGGTTATTTATTGCATGGGGTGAATATAATTTTCACGTTAGATAATCAATCTATGGTATTTAAAGAGAATAATGATCGTAAAATTATAAAAGGTACAGGAGTACTGGGTAAGGTATCAGTTGAAATAATCTCTACTGATTCAACTCCGTGTCAAGGGAATGTGTATGCTTGCTTGGAAGATGATACTGAAATAGAAGCCCCTCCTCTCCAGGTCGAGTTTACTGTTGCTCCTCAATCGGTGGCAGTGCTTAATCTTGACTTAGAAAAAAATAATGCATGGACTAAGGGTGCCGATGAGAATAAGGTAGTTGCAACGGTGTATGATCGGTTGGGTAATGGAATTAAAAACCAAGAAATAACCTTCTATGCAGATAGTGGAGCAACAGTAGTTCCGTCGTCGGGGATGACAGATAAAGATGGTAAGATAACGGCGTCAATACAATCTAGTCGTGCTGGTGAAGTGATACTAATGGCACAAGCGGGAGCTATTGAAAAGGCTATAGCTATGTGTTTCACGTATAATCCATATCAGTTAAAGATTATAGAATTTCCGGCTGTGCTGTATTCATTTTCAAGCGGTATTATAGCTGGATATTTATATAAGAATGGCGTAGGTGAACCTAATGTCACTATAGGAGTATCTATGGGATCTTATCTGTCATTGAGTGATCAAGACAAGCATATGACTACCGATAAAAATGGCTATTTTAGCTTTAGAGTTTCTTCTTCTTATTCTCGGGGGTATTCGCCTCATAATCATGTACCTCCCATGAGTGAATTTTCATCGGTGTATATAAGTTGTATTGATGGGAGGGTATATTCTCAAGCGTGGATAGAATTAACCCCAGGGCTATATTAGGTGTTGGATATTTGGGGATGCTGATTGATGGTTACTCATTAAAAAATTAGACAAATCCCCTGTTTTTAGCCGTTATCATGCAGTGTGAAAATAAGATGATTTTTATTATCCCGGTAGGAATCATTGATTAAGAATATATAACCTGGGTGGGATTTCACAACTATCATTGTTATATATCAATATTTAGTTAAAAACCTGAACTTCTCTTTAAGCAAAGTTCAGGTTACTAACTCATTATTTCTTCATGTTATTTCTCACAATGATGAGGGAATTGTTATTAAATCTCCTTTAGTTGTGATCGTGTCCGCAATGACCTTTTATGAAATAGGGCTATACTATAAATAGGCTATAAAGTTATATAGAGTCAATTAACGTTAGCTGTTGAATTTTCGGTTCTTAGTGTTCACGGAGAGTGTGTATTAACGGAAAGTGTGTATTAACGAAGAGTGTGTATTAATGAAGAATGTTGGAGGTAACATATGAAACGTCAAAGTGCCTTCATAGTCGGTAATGTATTGATGGGTGTCGGTATGTTCACCATAGTGAGTAGCCTGGTTTATACATTACTGCCTCACATCTTCGGTTTTGGCTGGCCTGAGTTTTTATCTGAAGCAGCGCTATTGGGCGTTTTTATTGGTGCGCTTGTTTGGTTGGCTGGTGCCGGTGTGGGAGGCCGGGAAGGTGTGGCAGATCGTTATTGGTGGCTAAGAAACTATGATGAGCGTTATCGTCGTGGTAGTCATCGGTATCCATAACAAAAATGGAGAAGTATTATTCTTCCAGAGTAAGCAGAAAACCCGTTGAAGCTCTTGTACAACGGGTTTTTTCATATATGAGTACAACTTATTTATTAGTGCTCAAACATCGCAGAAATTGACTCTTCATTACTGATACGCCGGATCGCTTCAGCTAACATACCGGACAAAGTGAGAGTACGAACTTTATTGAGCGCTTTGATCTCAGCAGACAATGGGATGGTGTCACAAACAACCACTTCATCAATCACCGAGTTTTTAATGTTATCCACCGCATTGCCGGAGAAAATCGGGTGAGTAGCATAGGCAAATACACGTTTTGCTCCGCGTTCTTTCAATGCTTCAGCCGCTTTGCATAAGGTGCCTCCGGTATCGATCATGTCATCGACCAGCACGCAGTCGCGGCCAGCAACATCACCGATAATATGCATCACTTGAGAAACGTTAGCGCGTGGGCGGCGTTTATCGATAATGGCCATATCGGTATCATTCAGCAGTTTAGCAATAGCACGTGCGCGGACAACCCCGCCAATATCCGGGGAAACAACGATAGGGTTTTCTAACTCTTTCTGTAGCATATCTTCCAGCAGAATTGGACTGCCAAATACGTTATCAACCGGAACATCAAAGAAACCTTGGATCTGTTCAGCATGCAGATCAACAGTCAGTACGCGGTCTACACCGACACTGGACAGGAAGTCTGCAACAACTTTGGCGGTAATTGGCACACGGGCGGAACGGACTCGACGGTCCTGACGGGCATAACCGAAATAAGGGATTACTGCGGTAATACGTCCTGCGGAAGCACGACGCAGTGCATCCACCATAACGACTAATTCCATCAGGTTGTCGTTAGTCGGTGCACAAGTGGACTGGATGATGAAAATATCACCACCACGCACATTTTCGTTAACTTGCACGCTGACTTCACCGTCGCTGAAACGGCCGACAGCAGCATCTCCAAGATTAGTGTACAGGCGGTTGGCAACACGTTGTGCTAGTTCCGGGATAGCGTTACCAGCAAAAAGCTTCATATCGGGCACGAGAAAGACCTCAGGCTTGCGTCCAGAGAGATATTGTTGACCAATGTTAAATAACATATTTATTCATTGGCTCAATAACACGGGTATCCCAGAGCGGAAATTGTGCAAAGGTGAATTGTTAACGCCACGCGCAACAAAACCCTGCAACCACTCAGGGGCTTGATTTAACACCTTACGGGCCGATGCTTCTGATTCAAATTCACCGAATACACATGCACCGGTTCCGGTCAGGCGTGACGGCGCGTATTCTAGCAGCCATGAAAGAAGCTGTTCAACCTTACGGAAACGTTTTCTTACAAGAGATTCACAATCATTTAGGTACGGAGCCTTTAATAATGCGGCCAGAGGGCGAATTGGTGTATCACGTTTTAATTCTGGATCTGTGAAGACACGCAGAGTTGAGATTTCAATACCAGGATGCGCAACCAGATACCATTTTTCTTCCGGCTCGGCTATGTGCAGGATTTCACCAATACCTTCTGCGAATGCGGCATGCCCTTTGACAAAGATGGGCACATCAGCACCAAGACTTACGCCGAGGGCGGCCAGTGTTTCGTCTGTGAAACCGGTTTGCCAGTGATAATTCAGGGCTATGAGTACGGTAGCGGCATTGGATGAACCTCCGCCTAACCCACCGCCCATTGGCAGACGTTTGTTGATATGAATATCAGCACCTTTATGAGCAATACCCGCATGGTGTTTGTCGCTATAGGATTGCAGGAGACGTGCTGCGCGAACAATCAGGTTGTTATCGTGTTCCACTCCCTCCACGGGTGTCAGTAAACGAATTTCATTATCCTGACGAGGGGTAATCGTAATTTCATCACCATAATTAAGAAATTGAAATAGCGTTTGTAACTGGTGGTAACCGTCAGCGCGACGACCGGTGATATAGAGAAATAGGTTCAGTTTTGCCGGTGAGGGCCAAGTGAATGTCATTATTTTGTGGTCCAGTTATCCATTTTCAGTTTAATGCGGCGATCACCCTGAATCAGTTCCAGACGGTTGGGAAGGGCGGGGGTGGTTGAGGTATCGTAGGATTGATAGTTAACCTGCCATGTTGCGCCATTTTGCTGGTAATTGACGGTTTTCAATAGATAGTTAGCATCCAGTTTAAAGTTTTTGGCATCACCGGGGAGACCCGTTATCCAATGCCGCAGATTATCTAATGGAATATCCATATTGGTGAACTGATAAATTATCTCTTCGGGGTTATCACTAAAATATTTTTTACCTTGACTATCGGTTAATTGCGTCATGTTTGGCTGAACGATCAGTTCTAATTCCGTGCTGCCCAGTGGGTTAGTCAGTAATAAACGGTAGCGTTCAGGATGATATTGTTGCCAGAAAAAGCGGGCATAAACTTTTTTCTCATTAGACAGATAGGCAAAAGATCCACGTGTTTGATATTGATTTAATTGCTGTAGCTGTTGGGTATGTGCTCGCCATTGAGGAGAATCCGCCGAACCTGTTCCGCCAGGTTGTGTTAATGTACAGGCGGTCAACAGTAGTACACAAGAGAGTGGCAATAGGCGGAATAGTGATAATTTTTGTATTGGCTTCATCGGTAATCTCTGTTTAATAACGTGAAAACTTTTACATCACTTAATAATGAAGAATGAACTATTAATCCAGTTAAATTTCAAAAAAATGTTCTGAATAATGATATCAGACACTGCTGATTGTCTTTTATTGAGCTGAGGTATCAAGTAGAATGCACAGCTTATAAGAGTCCTTATTAAGGGTGATGATTTCATCAATATTATACCCTATGGATTTCAAGATGGATCGCGGCGGCAAGGGAGCGAATCCCCGGGAGCATAGATAACGATGTGACCGGGTTGAGTGAGTGCAGCCAACAAAGAAGCAACTTGAAAGATAACGGGTATAGAATGTTTTTTACGATGAACGATCTCTCTGCTGATAACTCAATGAAGTTGATATGACTTTGTTAGCACTTGGTATTAACCATAAAACGGCCCCTGTATCCTTGCGTGAACGGGTGACTTTTTCTCCAGATACGATTGGTGAAGCGCTTGATAACCTCCTCCAGCATCCCTTGGTGAAAGGGGGGGTTGTGTTGTCAACGTGTAATCGTACGGAGCTTTATCTCAGCGTAGAACAGCAAGATAATCTGTATGAGCAGTTAATTGGCTGGTTGTGTGAATACCATCAACTGAATCCCAGAGAGCTAAAATCCAGTATTTACTGGCATTGTGATAATGAAGCCGTTAGCCACTTGATGAGAGTGGCGAGTGGGCTGGATTCGTTGGTACTTGGGGAACCTCAGATTCTTGGGCAAGTGAAGAAAGCATTTGCCGAGTCGCAGCACAGCCACTCTTTATCGAGTGAACTGGAGCGACTATTTCAGAAATCATTTTCTGTTGCCAAGCGCATCAGAACGGAAACAGAGATTGGTTCGAATGCGGTTTCTGTTGCATTTGCCGCTTGTACCTTGGCGCGGCAGATTTTTGAATCACTTTCTGAACTGAATATTTTGCTGGTAGGTGCCGGAGAAACCATTGAGCTAGCGGCTCGTCATTTGAGAGAGCATCGTGTGCACCATATGATGATTGCTAACAGGACAAAAGAGAAGGCACAGGTATTGGCTGATGAAGTTCAGGCGGAAGTGATCACCTTGCCTGAAATTGATATACGTTTAGCTGAAGCTGATATTGTTATCAGTTCGACGGCCAGCCCGCTGCCTATTATTGGTAAAGGGATGGTTGAACGTGCATTAAAGTTACGCCGTAACCAACCGATGTTGCTCGTTGACATTGCGGTTCCTCGTGATATAGAGCCTGATGTGGAAAAACTCAATAACGTCTATCTCTACAGTGTTGACGATTTGCAGGCAATTATTCAGCAGAATCTTGCGCAGCGCAAAGCAGCGGCGGTTCAGGCTGAATGTATTGTTCAGCAGGAAAGCCGTTATTTTATGGATTGGTTGCGTTCGCAGAGTGCAGTGAATTCAATCCGTGAGTATCGTAATCAGGCAGAACAGATGCGGGCTGAGATGGCGGCTAAGGCACTGACTGCTATCAATCAGGGAGCTGACGTAGAACAGGCAATCAATCAATTGACTCATCAATTGATGAACCGCTTGATACATGCTCCTACCAAATCACTCCAGCAAGCAGCCAGCAATGGTGATCTGGAGCGTCTTAATTTATTACGTGACAGCCTGGGGCTGGAACATAATTAACCATATCTCGGAATAGGGTCTGAAACCAAGAATGAAGCCTTCTATTGTTGCTAAATTGGAAGCATTGCAAGAACGTCACGAGGAAGTTTTGGCTCATCTCGGTGATGCCGATGTGATTGCTGATCAGGAACGTTTTCGTGCTTTGTCGCGGGAATATGCTCAACTGACTGATGTGACGAACTGTTTTAAGGCCTGGAGTGCGGTTCAGGATGATCTTAAAGCAGCCGAAATAATGCTTGATGACCCTGAAATGCGGGAAATGGCACAGGAAGAGATCAGGGACGCTAAGGTTCGCAATGAAGAATTAGAGCAGCAACTGCAATTGTTGCTGTTGCCGAAAGATCCTGATGATGAGCGTAACTGTTTTCTTGAAGTGCGTGCAGGAACCGGTGGTGATGAAGCGGCGATTTTCGCCGGGGATTTGTTTCGTATGTACAGCCGTTATGCTGAATCCCGTCGTTGGAAAGTTGAAGTCATCAGTGCTAACGATGGTGAGCATGGTGGCTATAAGGAAATTATTGCGAAAGTTTCCGGTGAGCAGGTTTATGGTCATTTAAAATTTGAATCGGGTGGTCATCGTGTTCAACGTGTACCGGAAACCGAATCGCAGGGGCGTATTCACACTTCTGCTTGTACCGTTGCGGTTTTGCCGGAGATCCCGGACGCCGAGTTGCCGGAAATCAGTCCAAGTGATCTGCGTATTGATACGTTCCGTTCATCGGGTGCGGGTGGACAGCATGTCAACACCACGGATTCCGCCATCCGTATCACTCATATTCCAACTGGCATTGTCGTTGAATGTCAGGATGAACGTTCACAGCATAAAAACAAAGCGAAAGCGATGTCGGTATTGGCGGCCCGTATTCGCGCTGCGGAGGTTCGTAAACGTCAGGAAGCGGAAGCTTCTGAGCGCCGTAACTTGCTGGGTTCCGGTGATCGTTCAGATCGCAATCGTACTTACAATTTCCCGCAAGGGCGGGTGACGGATCACCGCATTAACCTCACTTTGTACCGCCTTGATGAAGTGATAGAAGGCAAATTGGATATGCTTGTTCAGCCGATTGTGAATGAGTATCAGGCTGATCTATTATCGGCTTTGTCAGAGCAGGATTGATGGATTATCTATCTTGGCTTAAACAAGCCACAATGCAGTTATCGGCAAGTGACAGTCCTAAACGAGATGCAGAAATTTTGTTGGGGTTTGTCACTCACCATTCCCGAACTTATCTATTGGCATTCGGTGAAACTCAGTTGGCTCCAGAGCAGTTCAGCCAGCTTGAGGCTTTACTCGCTCGCCGGGTGAAAGGTGAACCTATTGCCTACATCACCGGTGAGCGTGAATTCTGGTCGTTGCCATTAAATGTCTCTCCCGCTACGTTAATCCCACGTCCTGATACAGAATGTCTGGTAGAAAAGGCACTTGAACGGCTATCGCTGACACCTTGCCGCATTCTGGATTTGGGAACGGGAACCGGCGCAATTGCATTGGCAATCGCGAGTGAGCGCCCTGATTGCCGGGTTACCGGGGTTGATATCAATCCTGATGCGGTGATGCTGGCGCAGGGCAATGCTGAAAAACTCAAAATACAAAATGTGGATTTTTTGTTAAGTAATTGGTTTTTTTCGTTGAATAATCAACAGTTTGGTATGATTGTCAGTAATCCGCCTTATATAGATGAAACCGATCCACATCTATCTCAGGGCGATGTTCGGTTTGAGCCAGATAGTGCATTAATTGCGGCAAAACAGGGAATTGCTGATCTGAATACCATTATTGATCTATCTCGCCATTTTTTGTTACCTGGTGGGTGGTTGTTATTGGAACATGGTTGGAAACAGGGAAATGTTATAAGAAGCCTGTTTTCTGAAAGTGGTTATCGGCAGGTAGCTACTTTTCAGGATTATGGCGGTAATGAGCGAATAACACAGGGTCAGTGGAAAAGTGATGAAAGCCATAGCTGATTATGAATTTAATAATGCATCGTTAAGTAGCGGTATCCTGTTAATTTCCCGAA
Source organism: Photorhabdus laumondii subsp. laumondii (assembly GCF_003343245.1). Lineage (NCBI taxonomy): Bacteria > Pseudomonadati > Pseudomonadota > Gammaproteobacteria > Enterobacterales > Morganellaceae > Photorhabdus > Photorhabdus laumondii. Next base: position 2,454,150 of record NZ_CP024901.1, read on the forward strand.
CATTGCGTTCTGATTTTCCTCAGCATTCAGTGGAAATGCAGCTTCAAGCATTGATTGATGAAGCCAGACGTGAAATATCTCCGCAGTTAACTATAGAAGAACGGTTGGAAAAATTACTGAGGCTTTTTTATCAAAGCTGGAAATTCGGCGGTGCCGGTGGTGTTTATTGTCTGTCGGATACATTATGGCTAGATAAAGTACTGCAAACTCGCCAAGGTTCCTCTGCTGTTTTAGGGGTAATTCTTATCCATATTGCTCAGGCTTTAGCGCTACCGTTTATGCCGGTGGTTTTTCCAACCCAGTTGATTTTGCGTGTTGATTATCCAGATAACACGGCGAGGTTTATTAATCCACTCAATGGTGAAGCGTTAAGTGAATATGTGCTTGATGTGTGGCTTAAAGGCAATATTAGTCAGACAGCTAAATTAACAGCCGATGATTTGCAAGGAGCGGATAACGCCAGCATTATACGTAAAGTGCTGGATACAATAAAAGCTGCATTGATGGACGAAGGGCAGATGGAATTGGCACTGAGAACGAGCGAAGCTGTGCTGATATTTGATCCCGATAACCCCTATGAAATACGTGATAGGGGGCTGATTTATGCGGAACTTGATTGTAATCATATTGCGGTTTCTGATTTAAATTATTTTGTGGAGCACTGCCCGGAGGACCCGGTGGCAGAAATGGTCAGAATGCAGATATATGCTATTCAGCAGCAATGCATTGTTTTACATTGAAATAAATATTGTTTTACATTGAATATTGTTTTGTACTGAAATATTGTTTTGTACTGAAATATTGTTTTGCACTGAAATATTGTTTTGCACTGATGAATAGCGCACTGCACTGATTTATCTCATTAATTTATTGGTCCCTAACGGAAGGTATAAGTATGCAACAGAAAGTGGTTCATATTGGTGATATCAAGGTCGCGAATGATCTGCCGTTTGTTCTCTTTGGTGGTATGAATGTCCTTGAGTCACGGGATTTGGCCATGAGTATTTGTGAGCACTATGTGACAGTGACACAAAAATTGGGCATTCCTTATGTTTTCAAAGCCTCCTTTGATAAAGCAAACCGATCATCAATTCACTCTTACCGCGGCCCGGGTCTGGAAGAGGGAATGAAGATTTTTCAGGAACTGAAACAAACTTTCGGTGTGAAAATCATCACTGACGTGCATGAGTCGGCACAGGCACAACCGGTGGCGGAAGTGGTTGATGTCATCCAACTGCCGGCATTTCTGGCGCGTCAGACTGATTTAGTTGAGGCGATGGCGCGTACCGGTGCGGTGATCAACGTTAAAAAACCCCAGTTTATTAGCCCGGGTCAGATGGGAAATATTGTGGATAAATTCAAAGAGGGCGGCAACGATCAGGTGATCTTATGTGACCGTGGCAGCAACTTTGGTTATGACAATTTGGTGGTGGATATGTTGGGCTTCAATGTTATGGCTCAGGCAACGGGGGGGCATCCGGTCATTTTTGATGTCACTCATTCACTCCAATGCCGCGATCCATTTGGTGCAGCGTCTGGTGGTCGTCGTGCTCAGGTTGCTGAACTGGCGCGTGCGGGAATGGCAGTCGGCATTGCTGGCTTGTTCCTTGAAGCGCATCCTGATCCGGCGAATGCAATGTGCGATGGTCCATCAGCATTGCCGTTGGCAAAACTTGAGCCATTCTTGAGCCAGATGAAAGCGATTGATGATGTGGTGAAAAGTTTCCCTCAACTGGATACCAGTAAATAAAATGGCTTTTTGATGCCATGACATCAAATGATGGCGAGATTTGGTGATGAATAGATTTGGCGCTGGTTTACAGCGCCATTATGTTGAAAAAAGTTAAACGACTCTTTATCGGGTTTTAGTTAACTGTTTTGCTATTGAAATTCAACTCTTCCATTGCTCGTGGCAATGTTGCATGAAAGCTAAGGTGATTTTCAATCAATTGTATTCTGGCTCTGGCCAGTGTTTTTAACGGCTGAAATGGAATATCACAAACAGCAATATATTTATCCTTACCCACTTCATCAATAAAACGCTGGAAAGCGTGCAGCCCACCGGCATCTAGCACAGGAACGGCATCCCATTGCATGAGAATTGTCTGATAACTGGCGCTTTCTTCCTTTAATTCGGTGAAGATACGTTCAGCGGCGGCAAAGAATAGCGGGCCATTGATACGAACAACCAGCAGAGCTTTATCGACATTGGTTTGTGGCAATTGACTGATGCGAGTCATATTAGCTATTCGACGCATAAACAGCAGTGAAGCTAATACGATACCGATCGTAATTGCGATAACCATATCAAACAGCACCGTGAGCGACATACAAAGCACCAGCACAATAATGTCATCCCTTGGTGCACGGCGGATCAGATCGATAACTTTATGTATTTCACTCATATTCCAGGCGACCATAAGCAACAAGGCAGACATAGCGGCCAGAGGAAGATAGGAGAGCATGGGGGCCAATGCCAGTAAAGTCAATAACACGAGCAGAGAGTGAACAATGGCTGAAACCGGTGATGTTGCGCCGGCTCTGATATTGGCGGCTGAGCGGGCGATTGCGGCGGTAGCTGTAATGCCACCGAAGAATGGTGCGGCAATATTTCCCAACCCTTGACCAATCAATTCACTGTTTGAGTGATGCTTCTTACCGGTCATACCATCCAAAACCACGGCACAAAGCAGTGACTCAATGGCACCTAACATTGCCATTGAAAAGGCGGCGGGTAATAGGGCTGAAACCGTTGACCAACTTATATCAACCTGATGAGCACCCATATCAGGTAAATGCCACGGTAAAACAAATTGCGGTAGGATGGGAGGGATACCTTGCCCTTGTGTACCATCATTCAATATATAACTAAATTCAGAACCAATAGTAGCAACATGTTGATCGAATAAGTTCATGATCCCCATCACAGCAGTTCCTGCAATGAGAGCAGGAAGATGCCCGGGTAATTTCAGCCTAAGCTTAGGCCAATAAATCAGAACAGCAAGTGTCGTCAGGCCAATCAGCGTATCACTCACATACAGCGTTGGCAGAGCTTGAAACAGAGCCACAACCTTATTGATATAATTCTCTGGCATATGTTCCAATTGCAGACCAAAAAAATCTTTTACTTGCATGGTTGCGATAGTTATCGCGATTCCAGAAGTAAAACCGAGTGTGACGGGTAGCGGAATATACTCGATCAATTTACCAAAGCGGGCTAATCCCATCACCAGCAAAATAATGCCTGACATTAATGTTGCAATGAGCAAACCACTCAGACCAAATTGTTGAGAGACCGGATAGAGAATGACAACGAAAGCGGCGGTAGGGCCGGAAACACTATAGCGTGAGCCGCCGGTTATCGCGATAACTATCCCGGCGATAGCGGCGGTATAAAGCCCATACTGTGGCGCGACACCACTGCCGATGGCTAGCGCCATAGCGAGCGGGATGGCGATAATACCGACAGTAATACCGGCAATAATATCTTTAGTTAAACGAGCAAAAGAGTAAGATTCCTTCCAACAAGCATCAATTACAGCACTAAACGGCCGTATGCCGTTCATTCTACGAGTTTTCATCTGTGCATAAACCAAAAATATAGAGGGAAAAAAGTAATAAGGTCGTTACAGACAAATTGCAAGGCCAAATTACAAAGCCGAATTATAAAAATAGTGCTTTTAGTTCAAAATGATAGTGCCATAGAGCAAACTTAATGTTAATAGCTTAACGGCAGGAAAGTAAAAAGTAAAAGGGAGAATAGCATTTTTATCATTGGGAGATATGCTGAAATCGATTCTATTAAGAATCTATTCTTATTGGTGAATATTATTGAATTAATTCCATAAAGAATCTGATTAATATTTTTAAAATTGAAGCCAGATGTTTATTCTATTAATTATAGCATTATAATATTTCATTTTTATAATTAATTAACATAATTGATAACAATTTTTAATTGTTATTGTTAGGGAGTTAAATAATTAATTATGCATTCACCACATGTATTGATTATGACTGAATTAAATTAGCTATATTGAATGTTTTTACGCATAATATTTTTTATTTAATTTTTGGATGTAATTTAACCAATGCGTTGATATCGCTTAAATATTAGATTAATAATTTGACAGATATAAGAACTCACCCTATTATTTAGGGTGACTCATAGAATTAGATGGAACAAGTGAGTTGAAAATAGGTAAGCTAAAATATATACGTTAATAATATATAAATTAATAATGTTTTTTTGTTTAGATAATATTTATTCTGAATGCTTTATTTAAAGTAGGGTTTACTGTTGGAAAATAACTTTTAGATAAGGTAGGAATGTTTAAATGCATAAATATAACAGCAAGATACTTATTATTGGCTCATCAAGTGAAATTGGGAATGCAATTTGCCGGCATGCGGTTGCAAGTGGTTATGAAGTATTAGGCACTTCACGTAAACCGCGTAATGAAGAAATTTATTTAGATGTTATGTCGGATAACAGTGTTAGAGAAGCCATTGGCATTGCAGTTGAGAAGATGAAATGTATTGACGCGGTTATCTATACACCGGCAATCTCATTGGATGGTTTATTGCATGCTCAGGATATTGAGGGTTGGCATGACGTTTTTAATGTCAACTTATTTGGTGCAGCAAGAGTAGCAAAATATTTGCTGCCACATTTTATGAAGAATCGTAATGGCGTGATGCAATTTATCTCTTCTACAGCAAGTTTACGTGGAGAGACCGGTGCCACCGCTTATTCTTGTTCGAAAGCCGCCATGAATGCATTGGTAAAAAACATCTCTAATGACTATGGCCGTTTTAATATTAGGGCCTACACTGTCATGCCGGGATATGTTGATGGTGGTATGTTGCGTCATATTTCCCCAGAAAAGAAGATGGAATTCGCTAGAAGCACCGCATTAAGACGAATGGCAGATATTAATGAAATTGCCAGTTTTTGTGTGGGGACGTTGAGTACATCAACCTATATTACAGGAACATCTCTTTGCATTGATGGGGGATTAAGTGGTTAATAGCTAAAATAGCAGATTGGATTTATAATAAATATATTTCTTCACCTGGCTGAATATTGCCAATCGTTTTAATGAGAAAAGGTTATTATTTCAATGTTGGCTTCGCTATTTTTAATAGAATCTGTACCCTATGGATTTCAAGATGCTTCGCGGCAAGGGAGCGAATCCCTGGGAGCATAGATAACGATGTGACCGGGGTGAGTGAGTGCAGCCAACAAAGGGCAATTTGGAAGATGACGGGTATGAAACTGATTATCAGATATCTTTACTTTTATATTGTTTATGAGTTATTTTTCTGGGTAAATGAGAGTCTATCCCAATAGTCGTAATTGTTGCAGGTAGTTAGTTGGAATGCGTTTTTCAATATATATTTTGCCGGAGGGTGTTGAATTTAAATTTAATTTAATCACTCATTAAATAGAAATGAAGAATAATTTTAAATACATAAAATAATGCATTTGGTTTCGGTGGTAACAATGCCATTACTTTGTTTGGCAAGGTAACTTGATTCCACTTAATACAAAATGGGCTATCAGTATAAAGCGTATAGTTTAATTTTTATGAAAGAAAAATAACAATTTGGAGGTGAAGAAAATGATTATATTAGGGATCAGTGGCCTTCCTAATGCTCAACGTTTTCTGCGAGAGAATAATCCAGAGGTGAGTAAATTAGATGAACGTATTTGCCAGGGAGTCGATAGTGCAGCCTGTGTGATTATTGATGGAAAAATTGTTGCAGCGGCGGCGGAAGAGCGTTTTACGGGAGAGAAAGGAACAGGGCGGTTTCCTGCTAATGCCATTAATTATTGTTTGGCGGAAGCAGGTCTTACGCAAGATGATATACAGGTGATTGCCCACGGTTTTAATTATGATAATTATCGCCGATTTTTCATGTCTAATGAAGCGTTATTCGAGGAGGTTTTTAGTGGAAAAACTATGATTAATGCATTAACTGCTGAGGGATGGCAGAATATTGAATCGCGTTTTCAAGGGGTAGATCATCATTTGGCTCATGCGGCATCAACCTTTTATCCTAGTGGCTTCCCTTCTGCATTGTGCATTATTTCAGACGGTATGGGTGAAATAGAATCCTTAAGTGTTTATCTTGCTAAAGACCAACAATTCCAGAAATTGTACAGCCAGCCAATTAGCTCTTCATTAGGCATATTTTATTCTATCTGTACCCGGTTCCTTGGCTTTGTATTTAATAGCGATGAATATAAAGTTATGGGACTTTCTGCGTATGGTAACCCTGAACGATATCGTGATATTTTCAATGAATTAGCTCAATTCGATGTAGAGAGCGGAACGATACAGATAAACTGGTTACCGCCAGCATTTGATAATGCGGAATATGGTTTTCCCGCTGCAATGGCACAACTTAGTGATATGTTTGGTTTTACGCCGAGAAGAGAAGATGACACTTTACGGGATGTTCATCAGGATTTTGCTGCCGGATTACAGGAAAAATTTACACTGCTGCTGAAACAGTTAGTAACCTATTGGCTGGGAAAAACGGGTGAAACATCACTCTGTCTTGCTGGAGGATCATTCTTAAACTGCAAAGCAAATCAAGTTCTTTGTCAGCTTGATGGTGTGGAAAACGTCTTTGTTCAACCGGCATCGGGGGATGATGGTTCGGCTTTGGGCGCTGCGCTTTTTGTGGCTGGTGAATATCACAATGGTGCCGATTCTTGCTTTAATCCTTACCTCGGTCCTCGTTTCTCTACCGATGAAGTCCGTAATGTATTATTCCGACATGGTGGCAATGCAGGAATGAAATGGCGTTATTTAGGGCTGAATGATGATTATTTTGCGACCGCGGCTAAAGATATCGCAGAAGATAAAATCATTGCTTGGTTCCATGATCGGATGGAATTTGGCCCAAGAGCACTGGGCAACCGTTCAATTTTGGCTTTGCCGGCAGGTGAAAGAATAAAAGATAGAATCAATAGTACAGTGAAATTCCGTGAGGCTTTCCGACCATTTGCCCCGGCAATTTTGGATGAGGATTGCGACACTATTTTTGAGACACGCAATTTAATGCCGACTCGATATATGCTTTGCACCGCCAAAGTAAAACCAGAAATGATGAAGCCGGTGTCAGGTATTGTCCATGCTGATGGAACGGCGCGTATTCAGCTTGTTGAACGTGCTTTTAACGCAACTTTTTGGCGATTATTGAAAGAGGTACAGAAGATAACCGGTTATGGTTGTCTGGTGAATACTTCATTCAACGTTAGAGGACAGCCGCTTATTATGTCACCGGAGATTGCAATAGAGACGTTTTTGAAAACTTCACTGGACAAACTTTATATTGAGGGATTTGTCGTATGGAAAGAATAATCCTGATGGCGTCCTGATAAAAATGTCAGTTAATTGATTTTGGGATAACATGTGTTTCTTTGTCATCTTAGAAAAATGTTTGGAGATAATATTTGATGATATGGAAACACATTCTTTCTATTTGCAAAACAGAGATTGTTTGCCGGGCGGCATAACGTTATCATCGATCAGCAAAGGTAATATAAAAATATGATATACCCAATGGATTTCAAGATGGATCGCGACGGCAAGGGAGTGATGGGGATTTGGTAACGTATATCAATATGCTATCATGATATAGAGTTGATATATATTGTTTTGGCATGATTCGGAGAAAACACTATGCACAATACCCAAGGAAAAACCATATCCAGTTTCTTAATCCGTTTACGTAATCAGGATACGCCCACAGGGATCAGCGCCGGGACGCTCGATGAACTGGTTAAAGTCACTGGTCTGAGTAAAACTGAAATCGCACACCTTGCTTTGCGCAACTTTGCTGACCGCTACCTACCGCACTACGAGAAAGATGACGGACCATTGAGTGATGAGCAGATCTGTACCATCCGTGAAGCGAGCGCAGCTAGCGACATTGCGGATGATAACTTTACTCAACGCCTGTTCTGATCGAGAGGCAACGGATGGCACAGCAACACAAAACTATCAGGTTTACTCCCCTTGCCACTATCGGCAGCATTGTGTGGTGCCGGTTTCCTGAAAGGGTCGGGACGCCGGGACCGAAACCTTGACCGGCGCTAGTAGTCGCTGTATCCCCTACTGATCACGCGGTGATTGTAGTTTACGGCACCTCGCAGAAAACCCATCAGATTTACCCTGGCGAATTTCTTATTCAGACAACGGACACCGATTTTGAACTGACTGGCCTTGCTTACGACACAAAATTCAATTTAAACCACGAAGTAAAACTGTTTTATGATTCTAACTGGTTTGAAATTGTGCCAGCTTGGCGTACGTTGCCAATCTCTGTTACGCCGTGTATGGGGATACTGCCAGCCAGCTACTATGATGCTGTACGACAAGCCGCGGCACACCTCAAAAAGTAGCTAAATTTATTGCTTTAATTGGAGGGGCGGGCTATATACACAAAGAGCTCAGGTATTTTGAACTTGAGCTCTTCTTCTAGAAATTTGCTGGTGGAAAGCGGCATTGCCATTCAATGTATTCTCTCGGTATGAGAGAAATAGCATAAGGAGTTATTAAATGAAGAATCAGTTTAATCAGTTTCATGAATATTTGTATATAAAGAAGAGCTTGATTTCTTTAATTTAAATTTTTATTAATAAATTTTGTTGATATAAAAAGTTTCCTTTGCTATTTTACAGACATTACAAATGGAACAGGAATTATATTTATGAGCGCGAAGTTACATTAATAGTTTTGAGCATAAAATTCAGGGCGTTATTATTTCTAACGAAACTTATAGATTGAGATTATTATAATAAAAAATCTTATTTTCTGGATATTCTTTTTATTTTTATCGTTGTAACATAAAAATACAAGAAGCAAATATTGGTACAACCAGTTTGCAAGATGATTAAACAATAACTTAAGTTGAAGTTACCCCATTAAATGGATGGCTAATATGACTAAAAAAATTTCATTCATTATTAACGGCCAGGTTGAAATTTTTCCCGAAAGTGATGATTTAGTGCAATCCATTAATTTTGGTGATAATAGTGTTTACCTGCCAATATTGAATAATTCTCATGTAAAAAACATTATTGATTATAATGAAAATAATAAATTACGGTTGCATAATATTGTCAATTTTCTCTATACGGTAGGGCAAAGATGGAAAAATGAAGAATATTCAAGACGCAGGACATACATTCGTGATTTAAAAAAATATATGGGATATTCAGAAGCAATGGCCAAGTTAGAGGCCAACTGGATATCTATGATTTTATGTTCTAAAGGTGGCCTTTATGATGTTGTAGAAAATGAACTTGGTTCTCGCCATATCATGGATGAATGGCTACCTCAGGATGAAAGTTATATTAAGGCTTTTCCGAAAGGTAAGTCTATACATCTGTTGGCAGGTAATGTTCCATTATCTGGGATCATGTCTATATTACGCGCAATTTTAACCAAGAATCAGTGTATTATAAAAACATCGTCAACCGATCCCTTTACCGCTAATGCATTAGCGTTAAGCTTTATCGATGTAGACCCTAATCATCCGATAACGCGCTCTTTGTCTGTTGTATATTGGCCACACCAAGGTGATACATCACTCGCAAAAGAAATTATGCAACATATGGATGTTATTGTCGCTTGGGGAGGGGAAGATGCGATTAATTGGGCTGTAGAACATGCACCACCCTATGCTGACGTGATTAAATTTGGCTCTAAAAAGAGTTTTTGCATTATTGATAATCCAGTTGATTTAACGTCAGCAGCTACCGGTGCGGCTCATGATATTTGTTTTTACGATCAGCGCGCTTGTTTTTCTGCCCAAAACATATATTACATGGGAAATCAGTATGAGGAATTTAAGTTAGCGTTGATAGAAAAACTTAATCTATATGCGCATATATTACCAAACGCCAAAAAAGATTTTGATGAAAAGGCGGCCTATTCTTTAGTCCAAAAAGAGAGCTTATTTGCTGGATTAAAAGTAGAGGTGGATGTTCATCAACGTTGGATGATTATTGAGTCAAATGCGGGTGTGGAATTTAATCAACCACTTGGCAGATGTGTGTATCTTCATCACGTCGATAATATTGAGCAAGTATTGCCTTATGTTCAAAAAAATAAGACACAAACCATATCTATTTTTCCTTGGGAATCCGCATTTAAGTATCGAGATGCGTTGGCATTAAGAGGTGCGGAAAGGATTGTAGAAGCAGGAATGAATAATATATTTCGAGTTGGTGGATCTCATGACGGAATGAGGCCGTTACAACGATTAGTGACATATATTTCTCATGAGAGGCCATCTCATTATACTGCTAAGGATGTTGCGGTTGAAATAGAACAGACTCGATTCCTGGAAGAAGATAAGTTCCTTGTATTTGTCCCGTAATAGGTAAAAAGTATGGAAAATAAATCCAAATATAAAACCATCGACCATGTTCTTTGTGTTGAAGGAAATAAAAAAATTCATGTTTGGGAAACGCTGCCAGAAGAAAACAGCCCAAAGAGAAAGAATACCATTATTATTGCGTCGGGTTTTGCCCGAAGGATGGATCATTTTGCTGGTTTAGCGGAATATTTATCGCGGAATGGGTTTCATGTGATTCGCTATGATTCACTTCACCACGTTGGGTTGAGTTCAGGGACAATTGATGAATTTACAATGTCTATAGGAAAACAGAGCCTATTAGCCGTGGTTGATTGGTTAAATACACGAAAAATAAATAACCGTGGTATTTTGGCTTCAAGCTTATCTGCACGGATAGTTTATGCAAGTCTATCTGAAATTAATGTTTCATTTTTAATCACCGCAGTCGGTGTTGTTAACTTAAGATATACGCTTGAAAGAGCTTTAGGATTTGATTATCTCAGTTTACCCATTAATGAATTGCCGAATAATTTGGATTTTGAAGGCCATAAATTGGGTGCTGAAGTCTTTGCGAGAGATTGCCTTGATTTTGGCTGGGAAGATTTAACTTCTACAATCAATAGCATGATGTATCTTGATATACCGTTTATTGCTTTTACTGCAAATAACGACAATTGGGTAAAGCAAGATGAAGTTATCACATTGTTATCAAATATTCGTAGTAATCGATGCAAGATATATTCTTTGCTAGGGAGTTCGCATGACTTGGGTGAAAACTTAGTGGTCCTGCGCAATTTTTATCAATCGGTTACGAAGGCTGCTATCGCGATGGATAATGATCGTCTGGATATTGATGTTGATATTATTGAACCATCATTCGAACATCTAACTATTGCGACAGTCAATGAACGTCGAATGAAAATTGAGATTGAAAATCAAGCGATTTCGCTGTCTTAAAACCTATTGGGATAGATATTACCCTATAGATTTCAAGATGGATCGCGACGGCAAGGGAGCGAATCCCGGGAGCATAGCAAACTATGTGACCGGGGTGAGTGAGTGCAGCCAACAAAGAAGCAACTTGAAAGATAACGGGTATAGTTAATTCTATCACTCAAATATAAGGGCTCTCTATGAAATTTGGAAACTTTTTGCTTACATACCAACCCCCCCAATTTTCTCAAACAGAAGTAATGAAACGTTTGGTTAAATTAGGTCGTATTTCTGAGGAGTGTGGTTTTGATACTGTATGGTTACTGGAGCATCATTTCACGGAGTTTGGTTTGCTTGGTAACCCTTATGTCGCTGCTGCATATTTACTTGGTGCAACCAAAAAATTGAATGTAGGGACTGCGGCTATTGTTCTTCCCACCGCTCATCCAGTGCGCCAACTTGAAGATGTGAATTTATTGGATCAAATGTCAAAAGGACGATTTCGGTTTGGTATTTGTCGGGGGCTTTACAATAAAGACTTTCGCGTATTTGGCACGGATATGAATAACAGTCGCGCTTTAACGGAGTGCTGGTACGGGTTGATAAAAAATGGCATGACAGAGGGATATATGGAAGCTGATAATGAACATATCAAGTTCCATAAGGTAAAAGTAAACCCGACAGCATATAGTAAAGGTGGAGCCCCTGTTTATGTGGTTGCTGAATCAGCCTCGACAACTGAATGGGCCGCTCAATTTGGTTTACCGATGATATTAAGTTGGATTATAAATACTAACGAAAAGAAAGCACAGCTTGAGCTTTATAACGAGGTGGCTCAAGAATATGGGCACGATATTCATAATATCGACCATTGCTTATCATATATAACATCTGTAAATTATGACTCAAATAAAGCGCAAGAGATTTGTCGGGATTTTCTAGGGCATTGGTATGATTCTTATGTGAATGCCACGACCATTTTTGATGATTCAGACAAAACAAGAGGTTATGATTTCAATAAAGGGCAGTGGCGTGACTTTGTATTAAAGGGACATAGAGATACTAATCGCCGCATTGATTACAGTTACGAAATCAATCCCGTGGGAACCCCGCAGGAATGCATTGACATAATTCAAAAAGACATTGATGCCACGGGAATATCAAATATCTGTTGTGGGTTTGAAGCGAATGGAACAGTAGACGAAATTATTGCTTCCATGAAGCTCTTCCAGTCTGATGTCATGCCGTTTCTTAAAGAAAAACAACGTTCGCTATTATAGTAGCTAAGGAAAAAGAAATGAAATTTGGATTGTTCTTCCTTAACTTCATCAATTCAACAACTGTTCAAGAACAAAGTATAGTTCGCATGCAGGAAATAACAGAGTATGTTGATAAGTTGAATTTTGAACAGATTTTGGTGTATGAAAATCATTTTTCAGGTAATGGTGTTGTCGGTGCTCCTCTGACTGTTTCTGGTTTTTTGCTCGGTTTAACAGAAAAAATTAAAATTGGCTCATTGAATCACATCATTACAACTCATCATCCTGTCCGAATAGCGGAGGAGGCTTGCTTATTGGATCAATTAAGCGAAGGGAGATTTATTTTAGGGTTTAGTGATTGTGAAAAAAAAGATGAAATGCGTCTTTTTAATCGCCCTGTTGAATATCAACAGCAACTATTTGAAGAGTGTTATGAAATCATTAACGATGCTTTAACAACAGGCTATTGTAATCCCGATAATGATTTTTATAGTTTCCCTAAAATATCGGTAAACCCCCACGCTTATACCCAAGGCGGGCCTCGGAGATATGTCACAGCAACCAGTCATCATATTGTTGAGTGGGCGGCTAAAAAAGGCATTCCTCTCATCTTTAAGTGGGATGACTCCAATGATGTTAGATATGAATATGCTGAAAGGTATAAAGCCGTTGCTGATAAATATGGTATTGACTTATCAGCGATAGATCATCAGTTAATGGTATTGGTTAACTATAACGAAGATAGTCACAAAGCTAAACAAGAGACGCGTGCATTTATCCGTGATTATGTTCTTGAAATGTATCCTAATGAAAATCTCGAAAATAAACTTGAAGAGATAATCACAGAAAACGCTGTCGGAGATTATACGGAATGTATAGCTGCGGCTAAGCTGGCAATTGAAAAGTGCGGTGCAAAAAGTGTATTGTTATCTTTTGAACCAATGAATGACTTGATGCACCAAAAAAACGTAATCAATATTGTTAATGATAATATTAAAAAGTACCACATGTAGTAAAAGAATATGGCAGCAACGCTGCCATATTCTCTAAATTATTTGGAGGGGTAAAACAGGTATGACTTCATATGTTGATAAACAAGAGATCATAGCAAGCTCAGAAATTGATGATTTGATTTTTTCCAGCGATCCATTAGCTTGGTCTTACGATGAACAGGAAAAAATCAGAAACAAATTTGTTCTTGATGCATTTCGTAATCACTATAAACATTGTCAAGAATACCGTCACTACTGTCAGGTACACAAAGTAGACGACAATATTACGGAAATTGATGACATACCTGTATTCCCAACATCAGTTTTTAAGTTTACTCGCTTATTAACTTCTCAGGAGAACGAGATTGAAAGTTGGTTTACCAGCAGCGGCACGAGTGGTTTAAAAAGTCAGGTGGCGCGTAACAGACTAAGTATTGAGAGACTCTTAGGCTCTGTGAGTTATGGCATGAAATATGTTGGTAGTTGGTTTGATCATCAAATAGAGTTGGTCAACTTAGGGCCAGATAGATTTAATGCTCATAACATTTGGTTTAAATATGTTATGAGCTTGGTAGAATTATTATATCCCACGACATTTACCGTAATGGAAGAACGAATAGATTTTGTTAAGACATTGAATAGCCTTGAGCGAATAAAAAATCAAGGAAAAGATATTTGTCTTATCGGCTCACCATACTTTATTTATTTGCTCTGCCAGTATATGAAAGATAAAAATATCTCATTTTATGGGGATAAAAACCTTTATATCATAACGGGGGGCGGCTGGAAAAGTTATGAAAAAGAGTCCCTAAAACGCGATGATTTCAATCATCTTTTATTCGACACGTTCAACCTCAATAATATTAGTCAAATCCGCGATATATTTAATCAAGTTGAACTCAACACTTGTTTCTTTGAGGATGAAATGCAACGTAAACGTGTTCCGCCGTGGGTATATGCGCGAGCACTTGATCCTGAAACATTGAAACCTGTACCTGATGGAATGCCGGGTTTGATGAGTTATATGGATGCGTCATCAACGAGTTATCCGGCATTTATTGTTACCGATGATGTCGGGATAATGAGCAGAGAATATGGTCAATATCCTGGTGTACTTGTTGAGATTTTACGTCGCGTCAATACGAGGGCACAGAAAGGGTGTGCTTTAAGCTTAAACCAAGCATTTAATAGTTGATATACTCTATGGATTTTAAGATGCATCGCGATGGCAAGGGAGTGAATTCCCGGGAGCATAGCGAAAAAATTCTCCAAAACATCTGCATTTGGGGACTTGATAGAGGTTTGTGGGGGTTGGCTTAACACTATTTTCATTGTTATATTGCTCAAAGCAAAAGGAGATAATATGAAAAAATTAGCAGTTATGCTTGCATTGGGAATGATTAGCTTTGGTGCAATGGCAGTTGATGGGTATAAAGATGCAAAGTTTGGCATGACAGAAGAAGAATTTCTTTCGAAAAGATTATGTGATTTTGAAAAATTTGAGGGAAATTCTCAAATAGAAGAAGTATCACTTTATTCATGTTCTGACTTTTCGTTTGCTAACAAAAAGCGTGAAGCAATGGCATTTTTTTTAAATGGAAAATTTAAAAGATTAGAGATTAATATTGGCCGCCTCGTGAAGCCAGTAAGCAAATCGTTAACGAAAAAGTACGGAGATGAATCATCGTATCCATCACAAGAAGAATTTGAAAATGCGCTAAAATACAATGGAACTATGTCTATAGGTTATGATAATAATACGGTATTAGTTGATATACATATAATGTGTGGCAAAGAAGGCATAGAAACCAGTCGACTGATTTATACGAGTCCAGATGTTCATACGATCCCCGATTTAGAGAATAAAATCCAGGAATTAAGGGGATTAAAGGAATTCCAAGAATTACTGGAATTAGATCGTGAAAAACTGGATGAAGATGTTTGAAACGGCAATAGCCACCTTCGGGTGGTTTTTTATATCTGTTTAGTCCCAACATTTGATAGTTGACATCTTTTGTCCAAGGCTTTCGAGGTAAATATATTGCCGTTTTGGTGTTATGAAAGTAAAAAGCCCAGGTGGTAACCTGAGCTCAGGTTGTTGACTTTTAGGTGTGAGATAAATGGACAGGCTTAAATAACGGAGTCAGTTTGGAAATATCAACCGTCTTTTCTGCTTTATCGAGGCTATAAGTTTCTTGCAGTTTTAGCCACAGCCGTGGAGAGCTACCAAGTACTTTTGACAGTTTTATTGCCATCTCTGGTGTAACTGCTGCTTTGCACGACACTAAACGTTGAGCCGTAGATGGAGCAACATTTAGTGCTCGCGCTAGATCACGAATTCCTAAACCTAGTTCTTCCAAAGAGTCAGCAATAATTTCGCCTGGGTGAGGTGGGTTAAACATTTTCATTAGTGATAATCCTCGTAGTTAACGATGTACGCATCACTATCGATAAATTCGAATGTCACACGCCAATTTCCTGAAATGGTAATTGTAATGTCCATATAAGAAAAAAGCCCAGGTATTTAACCTGAGCTTTCTTTCGAATTTGGCGGTGAGGGAGGGATGGATTCGCTGCGCTCACCCTGCGGGCCGCCGTTGGCGGTCCAAAACGGCAAGCCGTTTTGTCGAACCCTGTTCGAGGGTTCTCGACCCTCCCTGCATCGGAGGTATATATAAGTAAAAAGCCCAGGTATTTAACCTGAGCTTCTCTTCAATTCTGGCGGTGAGGGAGGGATTCGAACCCTCGATACGTTTTCACGTATACACACTTTCCAGGCGTGCTCCTTCAGCCTCTCGGACACCTCACCATTTTTTTCATTCCAGTAACTTTGTCTAACATCGTCGCTGCAACGGGGCGCTACTATAGGGAAAAGCGTTACAAGCGTCAACACTCTTCTGATATTTTTCTTTGGTTTTTTGATTGGTTAGCTAAATAAGAGTCAATTCGGTGAATTGATATCCATCTGGTGTCGCTGAAATAGAAAATGTACAAGTCTTTTGATAAGAAAAAAATGAATTCGTTAACTACTTAACATTCTCAAAATTTTCGTAATGATGATTAACAAAGGGTCTTGCAACCTATACTCAATCATCAGATAACCCTATATGAAAATGTAAGATGATGAGGATAAATAGTCATGGAGATTATCTTTTACCACCCCTTTTTTGATGCTGCTCAGTGGATTCAAGGTATGCAGCAACGATTACCCAATATCAATATCCGCCAATGGAAACGCGGCGATAATAAGCATGCGGATTATGCAATGGTTTGGGCTCCCCCCTATGAGATGTTGGCAAATCGCTCTGGATTGAAGGGGATTTTTATTTTAGGAGCAGGTGTAGAGGCGATTTTAAAGCAGGAACAGCAAAAACCAGGGATGTTACCCGCCGGTGTGCCACTGATGCGGCTTGAAGATGCAGGTATGGGGCTGCAAATGCAGGAGTATGCGGTAGCAATGGTTTTACATTATTTGCGGCGCATGGATGAGTATAAGCTGCAACAAGGGCAGAGGAGGTGGAAACAACTCGAACCTTATGATCGCAAAGATTTTGTTGTGGGTGTGTTGGGTGCCGGTGTTCTGGGTCGCCGTGTTGCACAGACGTTAGTTGAATGGGGCTTTATTGTGCGTTGTTGGAGCCGCACTCCAAAACAGATTAATAACGTAGTTAGCTTTCACGGTGAAGATCAATTGGGCGATTTTCTCTCCGGCAGTAAGGTGCTTATCAATTTGCTGCCCGATACACCAAAAACCCGTGGTATTCTGAATTTATCGCTGTTTAGCCAGCTAAAACCAAAGTCATATCTGATTAATATCGCGCGAGGTGCCCATTTAGTAGAACATGATCTGTTGGTGGCGATTGATAAAGGTTATATCGTCGGGGCTTCATTGGATGTGTTTGTTGAGGAACCACTACCAGAGATGCACCCGTTCTGGACTCACCCCCGTATAACGGTGACGCCACATGTTGCGGCTATTACTATTCCTGATATTGCTATGGATACGATTAGTGAAAATATTCGACGAATTGAAAAAGGAGAATTATCAACCGGCGTTGTGGATATAAAACTAGGATATTAATAACGTCTCTTTACAGTAGGGGCAGCTATTGGAGACAATAACGGCAAAATTGCTATTTATTTGGAAACTGAGATGAATGAATTTTCAATAGTCTGCCGTATTTTAGGGACTTTATTTAATCGTCAACCGCAAGACCCGATTCTGAAACCACTTCTGACGGTGATTGTCGAAGGTAAATTGAAGCAATCATGGCCATTGGAGCAAGATGCATTGTTGGATCGTTTGCAACAAAACTGCGATCTATCCGCAATGCAAGCTGATTATATGGCACTGTTTTATGGAGATAATGCTAGCGTACCGAGCCGCCGTTCTGACTATACCGGGGAGAGTGAAAACGATATTCGTCAATTTTTGATTGAACGAGGCATGCCATTGTCCGATGGGCCTGTCGATCAGTTTGGTTCTCTGTTATTAGGGGCTTCATGGCTGGAAGATCAGGCAGCAGAAGATGAGGTTCAGGGGCAAATTATGCTGTTTGATGAATATTTGCTGCCGTGGTGTGGGCAATTTTTGGGGAAAGTGGAAGCCCATGCAATAACCAGTTTCTACCGAACATTAGCAATGATTACCCGTGAAGCGTTACAGGCGTTAAGAGAAGAACTGGATTCTTAATGTTTAAATGATAAAAAGGCAAATAACTTCGAATTATTTGCCTTTTTGCTATATCCGTCATCTTTCAAGTTGCTTCTTTGTTGGCTGCACTCACTCACCCCGGTCACATCGTTATCTATGCTCCCGGGGATTCGCTCCCTTGCCGTCGCGATGTATCTTGAAATCCATAGGGTATATATCTTGATGAAGATTATTTATCGGTCAGCATAATAACTAATTTGCCAGGCTTCACTTCTAACCTTTTTGCTAATGTTTTAGCTGCGGCTTCAGCTTTACTATGATCTGCTTTTATTACATAAATAGGATGAATATCAAAGAAAGCGCTGAGTGATTTATTCAGATAAGGAACTAATGCGTTAATCGGTTTTTCCATTTTTTCCGGTGTGATTTGGTAATCAACGATTTCCAACTCTTTCAGAAAAATAGCCCCTTTTTCCTGATCAAAAACAGGTTGTGCTTTCAGGCTGAGTTTCATATCGGCTTTAGCCGGGCCAAGCAAGGATGTAACATTGACATTTGCACGGCCAGTTAATGCTATTTTATTTGGTTCTGTTCGACCAATTTGGCTGGAGAGTTCTGTCAATTCAATATCCGCATTGGCAATACCATGTAATTCGAGCTGTTTCTGGTAATGGACGTGCTTTGCTAGATAACCATTAATTAACTCTTCGCTGATACTGATATCTTTGAACTGATCACAACCACTGATTAACCCCACTAGCAGCAATACTGCCCCCAAGAAAAATTTTCTCATATCGACTCCTTTATTTTGGAGGGCAGATTTTACCTCATTAATTGCCACTCAGCATGGCAGATTCAATCTTACGTTGGTTAAATTGACGGTGCAGGGCATACAGCGTTATCAAGCCAATAATCCCAAGCAGAAACCAAGGCAATTGCGGAATATTCAGCGCATGGCCGGTATCATATAACCAACCACCGCCGGTATAACCCAAGGCACCACCCAATGCCAGACCAAGACGGCTGAATCCCATATAACTCCCACGCGCACGTGGATCAGCGAGTGAAGCACTTAATGTCTCACGGGCAGGTTCAGCGGTAACGGTGCCGAGATAGAACAGGCAAATAAGGCCAAATAAGGTATTTATTTCACCAATCAAACCGACTGGGAACATACTCAGGCTCATCAGGAAAAGCCCGGCCATTAGACGCTGTTCTAGCCGGAATCGTTTTTCGCTCCAACGGGCGATTGGATACAGCAAAGTGAGTGATAGGGTTGCTTCAATTGCGTACATCCATTTTACCGCAGCGGGTGTGCCGGCGATTTCGTTGACGATAATTGGGAACATTAACATCACTTGGACAGACAGCATAAAATAGCCGGTTAACGTCAATACATAGGTGAAGAAGCGACGATCTTTAATAACGCGCTCCATCCCTTCCCAGATGGGAGTTCGAGTAGTAGAAATCCGGTAGGCAGGGAGGAATAATGCATTCCAGATGGCTGCCAGAACAAAAACACCGGCACCTGTCCAGCAGACAAATTGGAAATCATATTGCAGCAGCCAGCTACCAATCAGTGCGCCGATAACCGCACCGGCACTGTCCTGCATTAACAGCAGCGAGAAGAAACGGCCACGTTCGTGCGGTCGGGTTAGTTTGATGACCAGTGCAGTCCGGGGAGGATCAAATAAGGTACCTCCCAGTGCGGATAATATACAGGCAAGCCACAGTATCCACGGTTCGGTGGCTAAGGCGATGAAAGCAAAACCAAGGGCGCGTAACAGCATGCCGGTGACGATCATCGGCTTCGCGCCAAAACGGTCTGCAATTGCGCCACCAAAAATGCCTAAACCTTGTTGTACAAACTGACGTAAACCAAGCGCAAAACCGACAACCAGCGCGGCCCAACCCAGTTGCTCAACAAAATGTATTGATATTAAAGGAAAAACGACGAAGAAACCTAGAACGACCAGCAAGTTATCGAATAACAGGAAGTACTTACCCAGGCTACGTGCTTGTGAAACCAGTGACATTGCTCACCATTGGAGTAATTAAGAAGAGAGGACAATACAGTTCTTTTATATTCTGTACTTAATTCGAACATTAGGATAGTGAATTATGGATAATATTTTTTTGTCGTAAAGTAATGAGTGGAAGCTGTTTTTTACAGATAAATCACTTAAATTTTTAACGGATAAATTAACAGAGCTAGGGAGAAATAATGTTTGGTTATCGTTCCACTTTACCGAAAGTTCGTCTGATTACGGAACGAATGGTGGTGCGTTTGGTGTACGAGCGGGATGCTTATCGTTTGGCTGAGTACTATTCAGAAAATCACGAGTTTCTTAAACCTTGGGAGCCGACTAGAGATAGAAGTCATTGCCAGCCTTCCGGTTGGATAAATCGATTGAATTTAATCATAGAAATGCAAAGACAGAGTGCGGCTTTTCATTTTCTGCTGCTTGATTCAAATGAGAGTGAAGTTATTGGTGTTGCCAATTTCAGTAATATTCTGCGTGGGGCTTTTCATGCCTGTTATTTGGGATATTCGCTTGGTGAAAAGTGGCAGGGAAAAGGGATGATGTACGAAGCTTTACAACCAGCTATCCGTTATATGCAACGCCAACAGGGGATGCATCGGATTATGGCTAATTATATGCCGGATAATCATCGTAGTGGGAAGTTGTTGGAACGATTGGGTTTTGAACGTGAAGGCTATGCTAAGAAATACCTGATGATTAATGGAGTTTGGCAGGATCACGTATTAACCGCATTGACAGATGAAAAATGGAGTGGAAAAAGTTGATTATTACGCTGTACTGTCACCAAATAAAGTAAAGCAAATTGGTAATGATGAATTAAATCACTGTTGAAAATCTGCCTTCTCCACCCCTTATTTTTGACCCTTTTTTGAGAGTGGATTTTAATCTATTGATTTTTAATGGGATATTATTTCTCTTGTAAAAAAGGGTTTTTTCATTGTTTTATCAATATATGCTTTAATTGTCAGTAGCTTAAAGTTAATATGTAACAGTTCACTGCCGTACAGGCAGCTTAGAAATGTAAGAACGATACCAAAGACAAGTATTCCCAGTTCACTGCCGTACAGGCAGCTTAGAAATTGTTTATTCTTAAGAACAACGTAGTAGCTGGGTTCACTGCCGTACAGGCAGCTTAGAAATATTAAAGGGGATCAAAATGAATACATCAACAGTTCACTGCCGTACAGGCAGCTTAGAAACTTTTGAAGGGCTAAGTGTTGCCGGGCCGATAGTTCACTGCCGTACAGGCAGCTTAGAAAGCAAGTAAACCCGGTGGCTATAATCTCATCTCGTTCACTGCCGTACAGGCAGCTTAGAAATGAGTAAGCTTCAATGAGTTGATTTATTTGACGCACTGACTTCGGTTGGTGCGTTTTTCGAAGTGGCTATTTGGGCTTTCTGTAGTAAGGCTAGTTGCAAGGTACCATCATTTAGGCCAAATACAATGTTACATTGGCAAATTATAAAAGTTAATGATTTCTAGTGTATGAGAATGAATTTATGCATACTCGCCGATTTTGTTAACAAAGTGAATGATTAACCATGGTAGATTCATATAATAAGTACAATATCGCTACTCTGTAAATAAATATTTCCGAGTAATTCATTTATCATGAAAATAATTTTAATGGTTTCTTAGTTACATAAAAATAGGTGTTATTCTAATTGGTTTATTTAATAAGTGCTGAAATTCCGTTTCATAATTATTTGATAAATGCTAACTTTGATTTTATATTTTTGGGATAATAGTAATTGAATAGAAAAAATAGATAAATAAAGAGTGAGTGAAAATAAATATTCATATAACTTGAGTTCGTACATGATTTTATATTAAATAATAATTTATTGATTTTAAAAGATAGCTTAGCAAGCTGGATTAAGAGGGTGTGATTTGGTGGTTTTTTGCCCTAATACAGGCAACTTAAAAAGTACCGACAGTTCACAAGTATCTCAGTCGTGTATATACCCTATGGATTTCAAGATGCATCGCGACGGCAAGGGAGAGAGTCCCCGGGAGCATAGGTAACGATGTGACCGGGGTGAGCGAGTGTAGCCAACAAAGAGGCAACTTGAAGGATAACGGGTATAATCCATTTTCCATTTTTGCACTGACGTACAGGCAGTTCGGAAATTAACTAACATGATTTTGAGATAAATACGATGAATTTATTGAAATCGCTGGCTGCGGTTAGCTCTATGACCATGTTCTCTCGGGTTTTAGGCTTTATCCGAGATGCCATTATTGCCCGCATATTTGGGGCTGGTGTTGCAGCGGATGCTTTTTTTGTTGCATTTAAACTGCCTAATTTACTGCGCCGTATTTTTGCAGAAGGTGCCTTTTCTCAGGCATTTGTGCCCATTTTGGCGGAATATAAGAATCAGCAAGGTGATGAAGCGACTCGGACGTTTATTGCTTATGTTTCCGGTATGCTGACGTTAATTCTGGCCATTGTTACTGTACTGGGAGTTTTGGCAGCACCGTGGGTGATTTATGTTACCGCACCCGGTTTTACCGATACCGCCGATAAATTTACGCTGACAACAAATTTGTTAAGAATTACTTTTCCCTATATTTTTCTGATATCACTGGCCTCGTTGGCAGGTGCGATATTAAATACCTGGAATCGATTTTCTGTTCCTGCCTTCGCTCCAACATTACTTAATATCAGCATGATTGTGTTTGCATTATTTGTCGCCCCTTATTGTAATCCGCCGGTGATGGCATTGGGTTGGGCGGTGGTTGCAGGAGGGATTTTACAGCTCTTATATCAGCTTCCTCATTTAAAAAAGATTGGCATGCTGGTATTACCGCGTATTTCTTTTCGTGACAGCGGCGTATGGCGGGTTATGCGGCAGATGGGGCCTGCAATTCTTGGGGTTTCAGTCGGCCAGATTTCATTAATTATTAATACGATTTTCGCCTCATTTCTGGTGTCCGGTTCTGTCTCCTGGATGTATTACGCTGACCGTTTGATGGAATTACCCTCTGGTGTATTGGGTGTTGCGCTTGGAACAATTCTTTTACCTTCATTAGCGAAAAGTTTTTCCAGTGGAAATCATGAGGAGTACACCAAATTAATGGATTGGGGGCTGCGGCTCTGTTTTTTATTAGCGCTGCCTTGTGCTGTTGCTTTAGGTATGCTGGCAGAACCTTTAACAGTTTCTCTATTCCAATACGGTAATTTTACGGCATTTGATGCAGTAATGACTCAAAAAGCGTTGATTGCTTACTGTTTTGGACTGATGGGGCTAATTATTGTTAAGGTACTGGCACCGGGTTTTTATTCTCGTCGAGATATTAAAACGCCGGTGAAAATTGCGATTGTCACTTTGATTTTGACTCAGTTAATGAACCTTGCCTTTGTTGGCCCGCTGAAACATGCTGGGTTAGCCTTGTCTATTGGTCTGGCATCTTGTTTCAATGCTAGTCTGCTTTACTGGCAATTACGTAAGAAAAATATTTTTAAGCCGTTAGCGGGTTGGGGGAGGTTCTTATTTAAACTGGTTGTGGCAATTACGGTAATGATTGCCGTATTAGCTGTTACTTTATGGTTGATGCCAGCATGGGAGCAGGGAAATATGGCTACGCGCCTGTTGCGATTGATGGTGGTTGTTATCGCTGGGGCAAGCAGCTATTTTGCTGCGTTGGTGCTGATGGGTTTTCGGCTAAAAGATTTTGCCCACCGCAGTTTTTAATAAATTGAGGTATCCCGGTAGTTATTGTTAGCTCAAGCTGAGCTTGAGTTTTCTGAGGTTACCGGGATATCAGCTAATAAGTCTATACCTTATAGATTTCAAGAAGCATCGCGACGGCAAGGGAGCGAATCCCCGGGAGCATAGATAACGATGTGACGGGGTGAGTGGGTGTAGCCAACAAGGAGGCAACTTGAAAGATGACGGGTATATATGGACATTAATTGCAACAACCGGGATTCGCTCAGCGAGTGGCGGTCGCGTTGGGGATGATGAAGCGTGGCGGTGCCTATTGTGACAGGCGTGATAAGGCAATAATAGATATTCCCAATCACGCCAATTTTTCAGAAAAACAACGATTATCCTGTTACATCCGTTCTACCGTCTCAATACCCAATGTATTCAGACCTTGCTTCAATGTCTTAGCAGTCAGGAGCGCCAGCTTTAGGCGGCTTTGACGCAACTCTTCACTTTCCGCATTAAGAATTTGGCAGTGTTCATAGAAACAGGAGAATAGACCAGCCAAATCGTACAGGTAAGCACACATCACATGTGGCGTACCTTCACGGGCGACGGTGGTGATGGTCTCTTCAAATTGTAATAAACGGGTGGCCAATGTTTGTTCACGATCTTCATTTAGGATAACCGGTAGGGTCAGACTGCTTTCATCGATTTCGGCACGTTTAAAGATGGAGGCAACACGGGTGTAAGCATATTGCATATAAGGTGCGGTATTGCCTTCAAAAGCGAGCATATTATCCCAATCGAAGATGTAATCTGTGGTACGGCTCTTGGAGAGATCAGCGTATTTCACGGCACCGATACCGACAGCAGAAACCACTTTTTTCAATTCATCTTCTGGCATATCCGGGTTCTTTTCACGGATAAGGGTGTTGGCACGTTCAATAGCTTCATCCAATAGATCGGTCAATCTGACAGTACCGCCGGCGCGAGTTTTAAATGGTTTGCTATCTTTGCCCAACATCATGCCGAACATATGGTGTTCCAGTGACACGGATTCTGGTACATAACCCGCTTTACGAACGATGGTCCAGGCTTGCATCAAATGTTGATGTTGACGGGAATCGATGTAGTAAAGAATGCGGTCCGCGTGCAGGGTTTCATAACGGTATTTTGCACAGGCGATATCGGTTGTGGTGTAAAGATAACCTCCATCCTGTTTTTGGATAATAACGCCCATCGGTTCACCTTCTTTGTTTTTATATTCATCAAGGTAAACTACGGTTGCACCATCGCTTTCTACTGCCAGCCCTTGCTGTTTCAGATCCGCGACAATACTGGGCAGCAGATCGTTGTACAGACTTTCACCCATGACAGAATCTTTAGTCAGCGTGACATTCAGACGATCATAGGTTTGCTGATTTTGGGCCATCGTGATATCCACTAGCTTGCGCCACATGGTGCGGCAATATTCATCACCGCCTTGCAGTTTCACCACATAGCCACGGGCGCGGATGGCAAACTCTTCATCTTCATCGTAATGCTTTTTCGCTTCGCGATAGAACGCTTCCAGATCGGACAATGCCATATCGCTGGCATTTTCATTTTGCACTTTTTCCAAATAGGCAATTAGCATACCGAACTGGGTTCCCCAGTCACCCACATGGTTAGCGCGGATAACCTTATGACCGAGGAATTCCAATGTACGGACGGCGGCATCACCAATAATCGTGGAGCGCAAATGACCAACGTGCATCTGTTTCGCGACATTGGGGGCGGAATAATCGACAACAATAGTTTGTGGTTTGGCTGGCGTAACGCCTAGTTTTTCATCTTTCAGTGCAGTTTCGATATTGGCTGCAATCCATGCTTTATCAAGGAAGATATTGATAAAGCCGGGACCAGCGATTTCAACTTTACTGGCGATACCTTGCAGATTTAGCAGGTTAACAACTTTTTCTGCCAGTTGTCGGGGAGGCATACCCACTTTTTTCGCGGCGGCCATAACACCATTGGCCTGATAGTCGCCAAATTGCGCTTTCGCGGATTGGCGGATGTGAGCTTCGCTGTCGGCTGGAGCACCTGCTGCAATCAGCGCTTGGCTGACTTTTTCTGAAAGAATCGCCTGAATATTCACCTGGTTACCTTAAATGACGAACAAGAAATAGGTATATTGTAGCAAACAATATCCTTTGCAAAATGGTTCATAAGAAAAAACGGCGGGTTTTATACCATATTCAACACATGACATACCACTTTACTGTTGCTTTGTGCCAAGTGGCGAAGATAAAAAACGCGTCTTCCCGCAAAATCATGATGGTAACTATACCCTATGGATTTCAAGATGGATCGCGACGGCAAGGGAGAGAATCCCCGGGAGCATAGGTAACTATGTGACCGGGGTGAGCGAGTGCGGCCAACAAAGAGGCAGCTTGAAAGATAACGGGTATATAATGCCGTAATGAATATACGGCATAAGGGAGGGGCGCAGTTATGGGAGTATGGCAAACGCACGAACAGGAAAACCAGAGGCTTTTTTAGGTTTGGCTACAATGTTGAAAATAACGGCGCCACGTACAGGTACTTGGTCCAAATTAGCTAAAAGTTCTATCTGATAAGTATCTTGCTTTAAGACATAATCTTCGCCTAACAAGGCATTATTCTTTCTAAAATCTTTAGCGGCGTCGGTATCAAATGTTTCATGCCCAATGGCTTTAATATGGCGTTCTTCAAATAAAAACTTGAGGGCATCTATCCCCCAACCGGGTGTTTGGTTATTGCCAGAATCATCTTTATTATCCATTGCTTTCTGAGATGACCAGCGTTTACTCCAATCCGTTCTGAGCGCAACGAAAGTACCTGCCTCAATAATTCCATATTCTTCTTCAAATTTAAGAATATCTTCTTTAGAAAGTGAAAAATTAGGGTCCTGTTTTGCTCTTTCTGATTGATCAAGTACGATTAGAGGTAAAACTAATTCTTTTAATTCCAATTCATCGACATAACGGGTATCAGGAACAAAGTGGCAGGGAGCATCAATGTGAGTCCCATATTGGCCGGGAAAAGAAAATTGCTGAGTAAAAAAGCCATCCTTATAATCAAACAGTGTTTTAAATTCTGCTGAATCAAGCATAAAAAAATGTGGAGAATCTTTATCGAAGCTATGCGTCAAATCGACCCATTTTTTTGACTTCAACACCGTGAGTGCTTGTAAAATGCTATTTGACATAAAAAACCTCATTTTTGATAATTTATTGATGTTATTTTTACCACTATTGTATGATTAATGCTGTAAGATTTGCTGCCGTAAACAGTGATGTTCCTCATGTTTTATACCCTATGGATTTCAAGATGGATCGCGACGGCAAGGGAGTGAATCCCCGAGAGCATAGCAAACTATGTGACCGGGGTGAGCGAGTGTAGCCAACAAAGAGGCAACTTGAAAGATGACGGGTATATACCCTTTTATTGTTCCAGGCTTGTGTTAGACTCGCCAGATACGAGTGCATCAGGTTACGATTCTTATAGGCGGAAAATTATAAAGAAATAATAGAAAATAAGATAATTGATTTTTACGGTAGTTGAAATTTAAAGTCAAATATAATAAAAAAATATATATTATATATTTTTTCGACATTATTATTAATGTGATTTATTTTTATCTTATTGTTACTTAATGTTTTTTTTACCTTAAATGAGTTTTATTGATTAAAATTGAAAATCTTTTGCAAATTATTTGTTGGGATTTTTAATAAAAAAGAGATTAATATCATTCATAATTGAATTAGTTCAAAAAATGGCTAGTCTACATTTACCTAAAAAAGGAACTGTTATGCTTTGGAAGAATACTTCCAACCAGTTTGGTCACTTATCTGTCCTTTTACATTGGCTGGTTGCATTGATCGTATATGGCATGTTTGCGCTAGGACTGTGGATGGTGACATTAGGGTATTACGATACGTGGTATCATAAAGCACCTGAAATTCATAAAAGTATCGGGATGTTGCTGTTTATCATGATGGCTGTGCGTGTTATCTGGCGTTTTGTTTCTCCACCACCCAAGCCATTAGCCAGTTATAGTCGCCTGATTAGAGTCAGCGCGGTTTTAATGCATATTTTGTTGTATATCTTACTGTTTGGCATTTTGATTAGTGGTTATTTAATTTCGACCGCTGATGGTCAGCCAATTTCTGTTTTTGACTGGTTTATTGTGCCAGCTACATTAATCGGTCAGGGTGAACAGGCGGATACTGCTGGAATGATTCATCTTTACCTTGCTTGGGCAGTGGTAATTTTATCGTTATTACATGCTGTTGCAGCATTAAAACACCATTTTATTGATCGTGATGCAACCTTAAAGCGGATACTGGGTTTCCGTCCTGAATAATATAAAAGACGATTATGGAGAAGAATATGTTGAAGAAGACGCTACTTGGCCTGACTGCGGGTGCATTGTTACTAAATGCAAGTTCTGCATTAGCTGCCAATTATAAAATTGATATACCCGGCCAGCATGCCTTTATTGGATTTCGCATTCAGCATTTGGGGTATAGCTGGCTATATGGGACATTTAAAGATTTTGATGGTTCTTTCACATTTGATGAGCAAAATCCGGCGGAAAATAAAGTTAATGTGACGATCAAAATAGCCAGTTTGGACACTAACCACGCCGAACGTGATAAACACCTGCGTAGTAAAGATTACTTTAATACAGAGAAATACCCTGAAGCAAAATTCACGTCAACTGAAGTGAAAAAAGAGGGCGAGAAATATGTTGTTACGGGTGATCTGACTTTAAACGGTGTGACAAAGCCGGTGATACTGAATGCAGAGCTGATGGGTGAAGGTAAAGACCCGTGGGGTGGTTATCGCGCAGGTTTTGAAGCTTCTGGTAAAATCAAACTGAAAGACTTTAATTTCAAAGCAGATTTGGGACCTAAATCACAGGAAGCAGATTTATTGATTTCTATCGAAGGTGTCCGGGAAAAGTAATACGCTGATGACTTAGTTCGGTAGTGTAATTTATTAAGGGCTGCGCATTGCGTGGCCTGTTTTGTTGATAGGCAAAACTTTCTTTTCAGTTGATGTCATGGATGATACTGTTTTTATATACAGCTTTAATGTAATTGATTGTATGTGGTTTTTGGGTAGATAAGATCTTATTGCAACTGCATTAACCGAATAATAAGGACAGAGAATTGTGGGATGACATCTGCCAAGTGAAATAGTGTGATTTTTCACTTGGCATTATATCAATAAAAATGTTTATTACTTTATTGGTAATATATATTCACACAGTTTTTATTTATTTTAAAGGGGAGTATCGAGACTCTATTATGACCTCGACTTGAAATTCACCTGAATTATCACCAAAAGTACCCGGTACGTCATTGAATAAAAGTATTAATTCGCCATCTACAGGAACCGTTTTATGAAGTACTCCGTTGCCAATTGCAAACTTCTTGTTGGCGATCTTAGCGACGAGAGTGGCTATTGATGACGGTTGTGGATTATTGGGTACAGGACCATCAGGTGCTGCCCATTCAACATTATCACGGCCATATTTCACCCATCCATGAGCAACAACAGAGATTGTATCTCCCTGTTTGAGAATAAGTCCTGTGGATTTACCATTTTCAGCGTTAGCTGGAACACTTCCTGACCAATCAGACATAGTATTACCTCCGAAATTACGTTTTATAGAAATAGTTTTGTCAAAGATATTTACATATTTGACTAAAATGTAATTTATTTTCTTTATGATTGGATTTCAATGAGAAAATTAGTGTTTGTGATCTGTATCAATTACAATAATCTTTATATCGATGGTTAATTTTAATATTGTAATTTTTGCTTTTTATTTTTGTTTTTTTTATAGATTCTTAATTTTATATTGAATGATAAACTTTGTGATTATTTTTTATTTTAAATAATTGTCCTGAATCGTTAGAATAAAAGAATAATATTCCTATTTTTAATTTCCTAATCTAATTATATTATAAAACCAGAATTACCCTTAATTACCCTTAATTCCCATTACGTGCGGAAATTGTGTAAAATAAAATGGTTATATACCCAATGGATTTCAAGATGGATCGCGACGGCAAGGGAGCGAATCCCCGGGAGCATAGATAACGATGTGACCGGGGTGAGAGAGTGCAGCCAACAAAGAGGCAACTTGAAAGATAACAGGTATAGTAACTTATTGATAGATAGTGTTTCTTGCAAGGTATCAAACATTGTCCCAAGCGGATTTTTTCGCTTACTGCCTATCCCAATAGAGCTATTTTATTTGCCTTTCTTTGCCATAAAGAGCGAACCTGGGCAGTGCTCAAAATCCTCACGTACTACGTGTACGCTCCGGTTTTTCCGCGCTGTCCGTGTTCACTGTTCATTGATAAGAATGGTCTGCAACAATTACGCCTATTGAGATAGGCTCTTAATTGCAGTTTTTTGTGGGTGAAATAGGGTAATGAGAATTCATGGAATTATTGAAAGAGTGATTGTGTTGGTACCATCGAATTTCAATTATTACCAATCGAGAGTATCATTTGAGGTTTGAAACGGCGGCAACCCTTTAAAATTCTTGGGCTGTTTGGGGCCAGGGAAGGGACCAATCTATTGCATCTTAACTGGGATAATATGACACATTTTTCTTCTATTGTTGAATTACAGGATTTAGTGGCTGAACTGGCAATATTTGAGCAAAAATTGGTACGGTTCAAACAACGGCTTAATTTGAATGTTGAGCAATATCAAGCCGATCATATCTCCTTACGTTGTCACGATATCTCTGTAGCGGAGCGCTGGCGTAAAGGTTTTTTGCAATGTGGCAGTTTGATGTCAGAAACTATCATTAATGGACGTCCAATCTGCTTGTTTGATTTAGAGTACCCAATTGCGGTGCTTAATTGGCAAATTGATTGTGTAGAATTGCCCTATCCTGGCAAGAAAACTTACTTGCATCAGGGATGGGAACATGTGGAGCTGGTGCTGCCGGTGGCACCTGAGATCTTATCAACAGCCGCAAAAGCATTATTACCGCAACCTTTGCCGGCAGGTTTTTCTGTTAAAGAGAGTCAACCCAAAGGGGAACAAGAGCGGTTGCCTAATCCGACCTTAGCTATCACTGATGGTGAGATCACCGTCAAGTTTCACCCATTTACATTGCGTGAAATTGTTAAAAGTGAATGCTCAGCTACATGAATTAAAGTGATATTGTTATGTGAGGCTGGCAAGAAATTCTAGTGCCTGCGGGTTGCGCTCCACCATTTTAATCAGTAACACAGCTTGTTTATTCGGTTTAGCCCGTCCCTGTTCCCAGTTTTGGTATGTCGTCTCACCGGTATGCAGGTACTGGGCAAAAACAGCCTGAGAAATATTCAGTTTACTCCGGATAGATTTCAACTCATCCGGACTGATGAAGATATCATTTTTTAACCTCCTCTTATGAGTTTTCAATGTGAGTTTGCCTTCGTTAGCCTCTTCCCAAGCTTTCATCCCTTCATTGAGTTCTGCAAATAGATCACGCTTCATTTATGCTCCTTTTTTTCTCATTTCTAACATTTTACGCAAGGATTCGCATTGCTCTTTAGTTAAGTCTGACATTTCATCTTTATCATAGATAGTGAAAAGCATGAATTGCGATTTAGATACCCACCAATAGTAAATTATCCGAATACCGCCTCGTTTTCCCTTTTTCCTTCGGGAATCAGTAAAACGTACTTTACGCAATCCGCCTGTATGTTGGATTACATCTCCTGTTGTTGGATTTTTCAGTAGCATATTTTGGAAGGTTCGAAACTCCTCATCACTCAGGTAGTTATGACGGTAACGTTCAAAAGGTGGTAGTTCAATAAAAACAGCTTCCATCATTTATCCATCTGTCCCCAACTTGAGTATAATATTACACCCAAGTTGGGGATAGTTAAAGAGAGTCAACCCAAAGGGGAACAAGAGCGGTTGCCTAATCCGACCTTAGCTATCACTGATGGTGAGATCTCCGTCAAGTTTCACCCATTTACATTGCGTGAAATTGTTAAAAGTGAGCACCAGTCAGCAAAATTAACTTTTTCATCCTTGTGATCCAGATAAAAGTTCTGACCTTGTGATTTCCTACAAATCATCGGCAATAATTAGATGTCATAGTTAGTGGGTTGAATTACTGAATCGCTTAGATTCATTAATTGCTCGTTAATAACTGGGTGTCCAAGGAACTTCTGATGACAAAGTTAGAAATTTGTTGTTTTAGCGTAGGTTGCGCATTAATCGCACAACAGGCGGGTGCTGACCGGATAGAGCTCTGCGCCAGTCCGGCGGAAGGGGGATTAACACCAAGTTTTGGTACATTGAAGCAGGCTATTGAGCAATTAACTATTCCTGTATATCCCATTGTACGTCCAAGAGGTGGTGATTTTTGCTACAGTCACTCAGATTTTGAGGTGATGAAAAATGATGTGGCTCAGATCCGTGATATGGGATTTATGGGCGTCGTTTTTGGTGTATTAGATGAAGAAGGGCATATTGATTTGCCCCGTATGCAACAATTGATGGCACTGTCTGGCGATATGGCCGTCACTTTTCACCGTGCATTTGATATGTGTTTTAATCCTTATGTGGCATTGGATCAACTCACTCAACTTGGTGTTAAACGAATATTGACTTCCGGCCAGCAACAGAATGCCGAATTAGGATTACCCTTATTGAAAGAGCTGCATCAAGCCAGTCAGGGGCCAATTATTATGGCAGGTGCTGGTGTTCGTATGAGTAATATTCATAAATTTATCGATATCGGGTTAACGGAAGTTCACAGTTCGGCAAGCCGGATTATGCTTTCTACCATGACCTATCGTAAAGCGGGAGTGACGATGAGCGCGGACAATGAGGTGGATGAGTTTTCACATTATTGTGTTGATGGTGGTGTGGTAGAGGTGATGAAAGGGATGCTGAGTTTGACTTTATTTGAATAAAATCTATTTACTCGTTTTACCCGTTATCTTTCAAGTTGCCTCTTTGTTGGCTGCACTCCTTCACCCCGGTCACATAGTTCGCTATGCTCCCGGGGATTCGTTCCCTTGCCGTCGCGATCCATCTTGAAATCCATAGGGTATATGAACTGGCCCAACGTTGGGCCAGTTCGAAAAATTAGGGCTTACGGGCGATCAGTATCGCCCGTAGAGGGGCGGGATAACCCTCAATGGTTTTATTGCTATCTGTAGGATCGAGGAAATCAGATAGTGATTCAGTTTTCATCCAATCTGTACGACGTTGTTCTTCCGTGGCTGTGACTGCCTGATCGACAATTTTCACATCGACAAAACCGCACTTCTCTAGCCAGATTTTCACCATTTTTGCCGAAGGAATGAAGTAGACGTTGCGCATTTGAGCATAACGTTCACCTGGGATTAAACAGGTATGTTCATCTCCTTCAACAACCAGACTTTCCAATATCAGTTCACCATCGGATATAAGCTGGTTTTTCAATTGCCAGAGATGGTCAAGAGGAGAGCGGCGGTGATAGAGAACTCCCATTGAAAAGACTGTATCGAAAGCGGCCAGTGCCGGTAATTGTTCAATGCCCAGAGGTAAAAGATGGGCGCGTTGATCATTGCCAAGTAACTTTCTGACAGCTTCAAATTGGCAGAGGAAGAGCTGAGTTGGATCGATACCAACGGCAAGTTCAGCCCCTTCACCGACCATCCGCCACAGGTGATAGCCACTGCCACAGCCAACATCAAGAATTGTCCGGCCGGTTAATGGAGAAATATGGGGCAGTACTCGATCCCACTTCCAATCTGAACGCCATTCAGTATCAATATTTATACCATAAAGCGAGAATGGGCCTTTGCGCCACGGCATGAATATTCGCAATATATTGGTAAGGCAAATTTTTTCACCTGCGGATAGGGGCGGATCGCGTTCTGCGATCACGCCATTTTTCAAGTCTAATTGAGTCGGTGAAATTTCGGGTAGGTTTTCCAGGGTTTTTACCCATGATTTAAAATTACCGTGCAGGGCTGCTTTTTGCCACTCTTGCAGTTGAGCAGGAAGGCAATTAAGCCAATGCTGGAGGTTATTTTTTGCAATAAGTTGATAAAAATTACCGAAATCGATCATTCATCGGCTCCTTTTATCGCCAGCAGTGAACCAAAGTTGAAACACTGAAACCAGACTTCAACATGGTTAAAACCGGATTGATGGAGACGGGATTTGTGTGTTTCTACAGAATCAGTCAACATGACATTTTCAAGCATGCTGCGTTTCTGGCTGATTTCCAGTTCGCTATATCCGTTAGCACGCTTAAAATCGTGGTGCATATTAAACAGTAACTCACCAATCTGTTGATCTTCAAAGCTGAATTTCTCTGATAAAACTAAAACACCACCGGGGCGTAATCCTTGGTAAATCCGGTTTAGTAAACCTTGTCGATCTTGCGGGTTGAGGAATTGTAAGGTGAAATTCAGTACGACCATCGAAGCATTTTGAATATCGATATTAAGAATATCGGCTTCAATGACTTCAACCGGTGTTTGCGACCGGAAAGCATCAATATGGCGACGACAGCGTTCCACCATTGCCGGGGAATTATCAACGGCAATAATTTTGCAGTTTTCAGCGACAATATTGCGGCGCATTGCCAGGGTTGATGCGCCCAGAGAACAACCCATATCATAAATTTGACTGTTTGATGTCACGAAACGGCCGGCCAGCATACCAATCATGGAAACAATATTTGAATAACCTGGCACGGAGCGTTGGATCATATCAGGGAAAACTTCGGCTACCCGTTCATCGAAACGCCAGTCTCCCAGATTGGCAATAGGCGTAGCAAACAGGCTATCCCTTTGATGGTGAGGATCTTGATTTGACATAACAGCATTAATTATTAGAAAAAATAGAAGGTGGCATTCTAACAGATGTAAAGCTTGACCTTGAACCAATTTTCTCTGTGCTTAAAAGTAGTGAATAATGGAAATATTTGAGGAGGTTAAGTGTTGCACAAAAATCATATCATGACGCGATCAATCCTTGATTTCATTAGTCAGCATTAGGGGATCTTTGGGTTTGATATAAAAGTAAAGATGCATTGTAAAGCACCTTTAAATGACCTATTGTTTGCTTACGTAAAAGAGTGAGGTGGTGTATGGCATATCAAATCTTAACAAATTTAGCGGCAAGTATTACCGATTTGAAACGTAACCCAATGGGGACATATTTGCAGGGGGAAGGTGAAGCGGTCGCAATCCTGAATCGGAATGAACCTGCATTTTATTGTGTGCCTCCTGAATTATTCGCCTACTATCAGGAGCTAGCAGAGGATGCCGCACTAAACAAAATTGCAGATGAACGTTTAGAAAATGCTGAATTTGTTAGTGTGAACCTGGATGATCTATAGTCTGCAATTTGAAAAGCGGGCCTTAAAAGAGTGGAAGAAGTTAGGTCATCCAATTAAGGAGCAGCTAAAGAGAAAATTGGCTGAACGCTTAGAAAACCCTCATGTGCCGTCAGCAAGATTAAGTGGGCGATCGAACCGATACAAAATTAAATTGCGGTCTTCTGGCAACCGCTTGGTTTATGAAGTGAATGACAATAAGATTATCTTGCTGGTAATTGCTATTGGTAAACGTGGTAAACGGGTCGGAGATGCGGTTTATACCCTCGCCAATGAGAGGTAAAAAAACCAACACTTGCTCGCTTTGCATGTCAACGTCGGAAAGTCTTCCTTACATAGTGAACAGCTAGGGTTAGAATAACAGGCAGCCGAGTTTGCTGCCTGTTATTTCAGCGCCAGTACTATTAGGTTAGTAGAGAGAAAATATCTGTTCCCAAGGCAAGTAGTAAATATTTGTTATCACCATTAATACGATTGAAAGATAGGTTGCTACCATGCCTGAACGCCGCCAGTAGAACTCACGGTGGTACAGGCCATAATAATGCAAGACTCTGCCGGTAAGCAGAATCAAACCACAGACATGTATCATCCAGACATTTGAGCCGTTCATCTCCATCATGACCAGCAATAACATAGAGATAGGGATATATTCCACAGCATTACCGTGAATGCGGATCGCTGTTTGTAATTCGTAAAAACCACCATCTCCATATGAGACACGATATTGTGTTCTTAACTTAACCACATCAAAAGACAGCTTAATCAATAATAGTGCGCCCAACACAACATAAAGCGAGCTAACCATTTTTAACTCCATTGCCTAACCGAAATTGGCCAATTAAGTTATGATAAACCCCAAAAATAAAACTGTCGCTATAAATAGATGGGAATTGAAAATAAATTGCCTGATTATCAGACATCAAGCAATGGTATCGCATCGGGATATTACCTGCCCTTATCTCTGAGCAGAATTTCCATTATAATGGCGACCTTTTTTGACACTTCATGACACTTTTCAAGTTCAAGAACGATGCCAAAATTTCCGCAGCAACAGCACAACAGCCGAGTAAAAGGATATTGTATGCGTACTGATTATTGTGGGCAGTTGAATCTGACCCATGAAGGCCAGAAGGTGACTCTTTGTGGTTGGGTAAACCGCCGCCGTGATCTGGGTGGCTTGATTTTTATTGATATGCGTGATCGTGAAGGGATCGTTCAGGTATTTTTTGACCCGGATCAGCAAGCCGCATTTTCTCAGGCTGCTGAACTGCGTAATGAATTCTGTATTCAAATCACCGGTACTGTACGCGCCCGTCCTGACAGTCAAATCAATAAAGATATGGCTACCGGTGAAATAGAGGTTTTTGCGGAAAGTTTGAATATCATCAACCGTTCCGAACCTCTGCCTTTGGATAGCAATCAGACGAACAGTGAAGAGCAACGTCTGAAATATCGCTATATTGATCTGCGTCGACCTGAAATGGCAAATCGCCTGAAAACACGGGCTAAAATCACCAGTTTTGTGCGTCGTTTCATGGATAATCAGGGTTTCCTGGATATTGAAACGCCGATGCTGACGAAAGCAACACCCGAAGGTGCCCGTGATTATTTGGTGCCAAGTCGTGTTCATAAAGGCAAATTTTATGCCTTGCCTCAATCTCCGCAGTTATTTAAGCAATTGCTGATGATGTCCGGTTTTGACCGTTATTATCAAATTGTTAAATGCTTCCGTGATGAAGACTTGCGTGCGGATCGCCAGCCAGAATTTACTCAAATCGACGTGGAAACTTCCTTTATGACTGCTGAGCAGGTAAGGGAAATGATGGAAAAAATGATCCGCGAATTGTGGTTTGAAATTGACGGTGTTGATCTGGGGCATTTCCCGGTGATGACGTTTGCTGAAGTGATGCGTCGTTTCGGTTCTGATAAACCTGATCTGCGTAACCCGTTGGAGTTGGTTGATGTTGCTGATCTGGTTAAAGATGTGGAATTTAGTGTTTTTGCTGAGCCGGCGAATGACAGTAAAGGCCGCGTAGCCGTCATTCGGGTACCCGGTGGTGCTGAATTGAGCCGTAAGCAGATTGATGAATATGGCAAATTCGTTGGGATTTATGGCGCAAAAGGGCTGGCGTGGATAAAAGTCAATGCGCGTGCTGCCGGTCTGGAAGGGGTTCAAAGTCCGATAGCCAAGTTCCTGAATGCCGAGGTGATTGAAGGTCTGCTTTCTCGTACCGATGCACAGGATGGCGATATTTTGTTCTTTGGTGCTGGCAGTGTAAAAGTGGTCACTGATGCTTTGGGAGCGTTGCGTCTGAAATTAGGGCGCGATCTGAACCTGACAAAATTGGATAGCTGGCGGCCACTGTGGGTTATCGACTTCCCCATGTTCGAAGATGATGGGGAAGGTGGCCTGACCGCTATGCACCATCCGTTTACTTCACCGTGTAATATGTCAGCGGCGGAGTTGGCGCAAGATCCGGTTTCGGCTATTGCCAATGCTTACGATATGGTGATTAACGGTTACGAAGTGGGTGGTGGTTCAGTGCGTATTCACCGTAATGAAATGCAACAGGCGGTGTTCCGTATTTTGGGCATTAATGAGCAGGAACAGCAGGAGAAATTTGGCTTCTTGCTGGATGCACTGAAATTTGGTACGCCACCCCATGCCGGTTTGGCATTTGGTCTTGATCGTTTGGTGATGCTGCTGACAGGAACGGATAACATCCGTGATGTTATCGCATTCCCTAAAACCACCGCTGCCGCTTGTTTAATGACGGAAGCGCCAAGTTATGCCAATCCGGCGTCCCTTGAAGAGTTATCAATCTCTGTTGTTGCTAAAAAAGAGAGTGAATAATGGCTTATAAGCGCCCCGAGTCTGTGCTGGTGGTTATTTATGCGATTTCCAGCCGACGGGTGCTAATGTTACAGCGGCGGGACGATCCTGATTTTTGGCAGTCTGTCACTGGCAGCCTTGATGGAGATGAAACGCCGTGGGAGACAGCATTGCGTGAAGTGCAAGAAGAAGTCGGTATTGATATTATAGGTGAAAATCTTGAATTGATAGATTGCCGGCGTTCTCTTTATTATGAGATTTTTACCCATTTGCGCCATCGCTATGCTCCAGGAGTCACCCGCAATAAAGAGTACTGGTTCTGTCTGGCATTGCCGGAAGAGCGAGAATGCCTGTTGACTGAACATCAGGCTTATCAGTGGCTGGATGCGGATAAAGCAGTAAAGCTCACTAAGTCGTGGAGCAATCGGCAGGCGATTGAAGAGTTTGTTATTGAATAAGTTTATTAGACGTTTTATCGGAGAACCTTATGGCAGGTCATAGTAAATGGGCCAACACCAAGCACCGCAAAGCTGCGCAGGATGCGAAACGCGGTAAGATTTTCACCAAAATTATCCGGGAGCTAGTAACGGCAGCCCGTCTGGGTGGTGGAGATCCGGCATCTAACCCACGTCTGCGTGCTGCAATTGATAAAGCACTGTCCAACAACATGACCCGCGACACTCTGAATCGTGCTATCGCCCGTGGTGTTGGCAGCGATGAAGCGGATAACATGGAAACCATCATTTATGAAGGTTATGGTCCGGGGGGAACGGCGGTGATGGTTGAGTGTCTGAGTGATAACCGTAACCGTACTGTTTCTGACGTTCGTCATGCTTTCACTAAAACCGGTGGTAATTTGGGTACTGATGGCTCGGTGGCTTATCTGTTCGCCAAGAAAGGAGTGATTTCTTACGCGCCAGGGCTGGATGAAGATGCGGTTATGGAAGCGGCGTTGGAAGCCGGCGCTGATGATGTAGAAACCTATGATGATGGCGCGATTGATGTTTACACCACACCAGAAACCTTTGGTGACGTGAAAGATGCGTTAGATGCAGCGGGTTTTGTGGCTGAATCAGCAGAAGTTTCAATGATCCCTTCCACTAAAGCAGAGTTGGATGCGGAAACTGCACCTAAGTTATTGCGCTTGATTGATATGTTGGAAGATTCAGACGACGTACAAGAGGTTTACCATAACGGTGAAATCTCTGATGAAATTGCGGCTTTGCTGTAATTTCAGTCGGGTTGTATACCCTATGGATTTCAAGATGGATTGCGACGGCAAGGGAGCGAATCGCCGGGAGCATAGATAATGATGTGACCGGGGTGAGAGCAGCCAACAAAGAGGCAACTTGAAGGATAACGGGTACATAGCGTAGAGAAAGTGTGCTGTGGTACAGGACACTTTCTCTAACGTTTTTATCTCCTTTATTAAAGGTGATAATCAAAGGCGAATAAACAGAATATGGCGATTATCTTAGGTATCGACCCGGGTTCCCGCGTCACTGGCTATGGTGTGATCCGTCAGCAGGGGCGTCATTTGAGCTACCTTGGCAGTGGTTGTATCCGAACAAAAGTTGATGATCTGCCTAACCGGTTACAGCGGATTTATGCGGGTATCCTTGAAATTATTACGCAATTTCAACCAGATGCTTTTGCTATCGAGCAAGTCTTTATGGCAAAAAACGCCGATTCAGCGCTGAAATTAGGGCAAGCACGGGGAGTGGCTATTCTTGCCGCTGTTAATCAATCTATACCGGTTTTTGAATATGCTGCGCGGCAGGTGAAACAAACGGTTGTTGGAACCGGGGCGGCTGAAAAAAGTCAGGTTCAGCACATGGTGCGTTCTGTGCTGAAATTGTCTGCTAACCCGCAATCCGATGCGGCAGATGCATTGGCGATTGCGATAACCCATTGTCACTTTAATCAGAATCTTTTGCGGGTTGGTGATCCCAGATTAATTTTGGCACGTGGACGTTTAAGATAACGGCTGGATATGCATCCAGCTTTTTTTATGTTATAACCATAAATAGAACAATCAGTTTTATTTTTTAGGTTTTAGGGGGTAAACGAGTGATAGGGCGTCTCAGAGGAATTGTGCTGGAAAAACAACCACCTTTGGTTTTACTGGAAACAAATGGTGTTGGTTATGAAGTCCATATGCCAATGACCTGTTTTTATGAATTGCCTGATGCCGGACAGGAAGCTGTTCTGTTTACTCACTTTGTTGTGCGTGAAGATGCGCAATTACTTTATGGTTTTAATGATAAGCAGGAGCGGGCGCTATTCCGTGAATTAATTAAAGTGAATGGTGTAGGGCCTAAATTGGCGTTGGCTATTCTTTCGGGCATGTCTGCGCAGCAATTTGTTTCTGCTATTGAACGAGAAGCGATCGTTTCTCTGGTTAAATTGCCGGGTGTAGGTAAGAAAACCGCTGAACGGTTGGTGGTTGAAATGAAAGATCGCTTTAAAGGGCTCAATGGCGATCTCTTCAATCAGAGCAGTGATATTAATTTGCCGGCAACGGCCAAACAGACAACTTCTGACGCTGATAGCGAAGCAGAAGCTGCTGCGGCATTAGTCTCTCTGGGTTACAAGCCACAAGAGGCTAGCCGCATGGTCAGTAAAATCGCTAAACCGGGTGCTGATTGTGAAACACTTATCCGCGAAGCACTTCGCGCTGTTCTCTAAGTTACAGGGGTAAGCCATGATTGAAGCTGACCGTCTGGTTTCTGCGGAAGTTTTGCAAGACGATGAAGCGATTGACCGCGCAATCAGACCTAAATTGTTGTCTGAATATGTTGGGCAACCGCAAGTCTGTGAGCAGATGGAGATTTTTATTCAGGCTGCCAGACAGCGTGGTGATGCCCTTGATCACCTGCTGATTTTTGGTCCGCCGGGATTGGGGAAAACAACGCTGGCGAATATTGTTGCCAATGAGATGGGCGTTAATCTTCGCACAACTTCTGGTCCGGTGTTGGAAAAGGCGGGCGATCTGGCGGCAATGCTGACCAATCTTGAGCCGCATGATGTGTTGTTTATCGATGAAATTCACCGTTTATCGCCGGTAGTGGAAGAAATTCTCTATCCAGCAATGGAAGATTACCAACTGGATATTATGATTGGCGAGGGGCCGGCAGCCCGTTCGATCAAAATTGATTTGCCGCCTTTTACCCTGATTGGGGCTACCACTCGCGCAGGTTCTTTGACTTCGCCACTGCGTGATCGGTTCGGTATCGTGCAGCGCCTTGAATTTTATAATGTGGACGATTTGCAAAGTATCGTTTCTCGCAGTGCCCGTTTTATGGGAGTAGAGATTACTGACGATGGTGCCCGGCAGGTTGCTATGCGTTCTCGTGGAACGCCGCGGATTACAAACCGTTTACTGCGCCGGGTACGTGATTTTGCTCAAGTAAAAGGGAATGGTGCGATTGATGGCAATATTGCCACCAGAGCGCTGGATATGTTGAGCGTAGATGCTGCCGGTTTTGATTATCTGGATCGTAAGTTACTGATTGCCATCATTGATAAATTTATGGGCGGGCCGGTTGGGGTAGATAACCTTGCCGCTGCTATTGGTGAAGAGCGGGAAACGATTGAGGATGTGCTGGAACCCTTTTTGATTCAACAGGGCTTTATTCAACGTACTTCCCGTGGACGAATTGCCACTGAACATGCTTATCGCCATTTTGGCATGGTCAGAAATCAGGAATGATCTATACCCTATGGATTTTAAGATGGATCGCGACGGCAAGGGAGCGAATCCCCGGGAGCATAGGTAATGATGTGACCGGGGTGAGTGCAGCCAACAAAGAGGCAACTTGAAAGATAACGGGTATATGTAATTGCCTGAAAAATCGGGATGGGCATTCCCGTAAGGGAAGCCTATCCCGTTCTCCTGATAACCGGGTTGTACCCACTCAGTGGATTAATTTTTTGCTTTACTGATCAGGCTGGCAATAAACATCACCGCAGCACATAGCACGACAGAGGGTCCTGCTGGTGTGTCGTAAATGGCGGAGAAAGCTAATCCACCGGTGACGGCAAGCATGCCAACCGCAATAGCAATACCGGCCATTTGCTCCGGTGTGCGGGCAAAACGGCGAGCAGTGGCGGCCGGGATAATGAGCAGGGAGGTGATAATCAGTGCACCGACAAATTTCATTGCCAAGCCGATTGTCAACGCTGTTACCAGCATTAACAGCACTCTTAACCGCTGTATTTTAATGCCATCCACAAAAGCCATTTCTTGACTGACGGTGATAGAGAGCAGGGCGTTCCATCGCCAGAACAGGAGCGTGGTGACAATGGTGACACCGATGGCAATTAACCAAATATCTTCATAGGTGACTGATAACAAATCACCAAATAGATAAGCCATCAAATCAACTCGCACATTAGACATTAAACTGACAACCACCAGCCCTAATGATAATGCGCTGTGAGCCATAATCCCCAACAAAGTATCGATTGCCAATTGAGGACGTTTCTCCAGCCAAACCAACATCATTGCCAGTATCAAAGTGACGGCGATAATTGTGTAAAAAGGGCTAATATTTAACAATAATCCGAAAGCAACGCCCAGCAATGAAGCATGAGCCAGAGTATCACCAAAATAGGACATTCTGCGCCAGACAACAAATGAACCTAATGGCCCGGCAGCAATAGCCAATAATACGCCGGCCAACCAACCGGGGAATAATAATTCGATCATGAGTGGCATTCCCTGTTATTTTCCAAGATAATTTTCCCTTTCAGATCATGATGGTGATTGTGTTGATGGTGATCGTGTTGATGGCGATATATTGCTAATTGCTCAGCACCGTGATGACCAAACATAGCGATAAAT
This sequence comes from Photorhabdus laumondii subsp. laumondii, assembly GCF_003343245.1. NCBI lineage: Bacteria > Pseudomonadati > Pseudomonadota > Gammaproteobacteria > Enterobacterales > Morganellaceae > Photorhabdus > Photorhabdus laumondii. The sequence continues at coordinate 2,497,138 of NZ_CP024901.1, forward strand.
TCAGGGTGAGTTGAAACAACTTCAGGTGTGCCGGAACAGCAAATATGTTGATTAAGGCATAAAACTTCGTCTGTTTTCGCCATGACCAGATGCAAATCATGGGAAACCATCAGTACAGCACAATGCAATTCGGTCCTGATTTGATTAATTAAATCATAAAGTGCTAATTGACCATTAACATCGACCCCTTGTGTTGGTTCATCAAGGACAAGTAATTGAGGTTGATTTAATAGTGCTCTGGCTAATAAAACCCGTTGGCTTTCCCCTCCGGATAATTTTTGCATGGGCTGTTGCAATAGATGAGCAGCATTTACCCGTTCAAGTGCCGGCAATATATCGCCAGATTTGACACCGGGTTTTAGCATCATGAAGCGTTTAACTGTCAATGGCAGGGTGGGATCAAGATGCAATTTTTGCGGAACATAGCCGATTTTCAATCCATCGGTCTGTTCAATAGTGCCGGATGATGGCTCAATAAGCCCTAAAACAACGCGGACTAAAGTTGATTTACCGGCACCATTAGGACCTAGCAAAGTCAGAATATTCCCTCGTTGCAAATGAAGAGAGATATTGTTTAATACCCGACGATCGCCGAAATTAACAGCAACATTTTTTAAAGTGATGAGTGTCGACATGTTAAATATATCTTGCGTGAACATTGAGATGTTATAATATAACAATTCTGGTTTCTGTCCACGAGATATTTACATTATGTTACACAAATCATATAAACTAGCGCACAAATTTCTCTGCAAGACCGCGATTATTGCTGTTTTCATGTCGGGAACGATACAATCGGTTAATGCTGATGTTGTGACATCAATCCGTCCATTGGGTTTTATTGCCGCGGCAATAACTGAGGGTGTAACTGATACGCAGGTACTGTTACCTGATGGGGCATCACCGCATGATTATGCGTTGAGACCGTCTGATCTTAAGAAAGTTAACCGGGCAGATTTAGTTGTGTGGGTTGGACCTGAGATGGAAATCTTTTTGTCTAAACCGTTAGCCAAAGTTCCACAAAATAAACAGTTAGTTTTAGCACAATTGCCAACGATTAGGCCATTATTGCTGAAAAATAATGAAGATTTACCCGAACCGGATCAGCATAAACATGAAGATGACCATGAACATCATTCTCATGGTGAATATAATATGCACATCTGGTTATCACCAGAAATAGCAAAACAGGTGGCACAGGGGATTCATGACCAATTACAAGCGCGTTATCCGCATAAAAAAGCAGCGCTGGACGTAAACCTACGTAAATTCAATGCGCAGCTTGCGCAAACTGACAAAAATATTGCTAATATTCTTAAGCTGGTGCGTGGTAAGGGGTATTTTGTTTTTCACGATGCTTATGGCTATTTCGAGCAGCATTATGGCCTGACGCCATTAGGACATTTTACGATTAATCCTGAAATACAACCTGGCGCACAAAAATTACATCATATACGAACACAATTGGTTGAGCAGAAAGCAACCTGCATTTTTGCTGAGCCACAATTCAGGCCGACCGTTATTAATGCTGTGGCGAAGGATACGGGAGTGCGTATGGGCACTTTAGATCCGTTAGGAGGCCGCATCGTATTGGATAAGGACAGCTATATGAAATTTATAACTCAGTTGTCGGAACAGTACGCGGGTTGCCTGAATTAAAGCAATAAGGAATTCAATGAGTGCAACAGATAGTTAAAACTATCGTTCTGGTGTATAAGGAGTTACCGCGACCGCATAAAATTATGTTGGGTTCGCTGACTGTAGCAACATTGGTTGTCACTATGTGGCAACCTATTGCTTATCATCATGAACAAGAAGAAACAACAGTCGGCAGCATCGCTATCAATCTTCCGGTAGATAGTGATGAGATTATTGCAGATAGCAGTGAACAGCTACCGGATGAAGGTATTCCTGATGAAGAGACGAACTCAGAGGTTACGGCTCAAACTCCGCATGAATATATTGTCTCTGACGGTGACACCCTCAGTAATATTCTGACCCAATTTGGTATCGACTCTTCTGATGTCGCGTTACTCGCGAGTCAGCATAAAGCGTTACGGGGGCTGAATATTGGTCAGCCATTGTCATGGACAGTCAATGAAGCGGGTGACTTGCAAACGCTGACTTGGGGTGTTTCCCGCCGTGAAATGCGCATTTATACCCGTGAGGGCGATCTGTTTAAAGAAACAAAAGAGTTTCAGAAAGGGGAATGGAAAAACAGCGTCGTCGTTGGCGTTGTTGATAGTAATTTTACCAGCAGTGCTTTAAATGCCGGCTTAACCAGCAGTGAAGCACGTGAAGTTACCAAGGCACTGCAATGGCAAATTGATTTGCGTAAATTACATGAAGGTGATCGTTTCTCTGTATTGCTGTCCCGTGAAATGTTGGATGGTCACAGTGAACAGAGCCAATTACTTGGTGTTCGCCTAAATAGTGGTGGTAAAGATTATTATGCTATCCGGGCGGAAGATGGGCGTTTTTATGATCGTCAAGGTTCCGGTCTGGAGCGCGGATTTTTGCGTTTTCCAACCGCCAAGCAATTTCGGGTATCTTCCCAATTTAATCCTCGGCGTGTGAATCCAGTCACTGGTCGGGTTGCGCCACATAAAGGGGTGGATTTTGCTATGCCGGTGGGAACGCCTGTTTTGGCGGTAGGTGATGGTGAGGTGATTGTCTCCAAATATAACGGAGCAGCAGGTAACTTTATTGCCATTCGTCATGGGCGCCAATATACCACGCGTTATATGCACTTGAGAAAGCTGTTGGTGAAATCAGGGCAGAAGGTAAAACGCGGTGATCGTATCGCGTTGTCCGGTAGCACTGGTCGTTCTACCGGTCCACATTTGCATTATGAATTCTGGATCAATCAGCAGGTGGTAAACCCATTAACGGCGAAATTGCCGCGTTCTGGCGGTTTGAGTGGTAAAGAACGCACAGAATTCTTGGCAATGGTAAAAGAGGTAACGCCCCAGCTTCTGTTAGATTGAGTTTAATTGTTCATTAGTAACAGACTTTAAAGCGGATGATTGATATCATCCGCTGTCGTTTTGTATTGCAGAACAAGATATGTTGACATCTGTTGATATAGATCCCTGTATGAAAATGGCAAATTATCGTTTTGTTTTAAAGAGTTATCTCATGCATAAAGAAACAGATACAGACAGTAAAGCTGGTTATGTGCCGACATTTCATAAATCTTACCTGCATCCTCGTTACTGGGGATTATGGCTGGGCATTGGTGTGTTGGCCGGGCTGGCTTACCTACCAGTTAAAGTGCGTGATCCTCTGCTGGCTAAAATAGGCTGGTTGGCGGGTAAGTTAGCGAAAGGGGCACGTCGTAGAGCAAGAATAAATCTGTGTTACTGTATGCCGGAACTGACGGAGCAACAGCGTGAAGCATTGATTGATGAGATGTTTTCTACCGCACCTCAACCTTTTGTTATGTTGGCTGAACTGTGTTTACGTGGTACAAAATCAACGTTAAGCCGGACGCAATGGCATGGGGAAGAGATTATTCTTCAACTGAAAGCGCAGGGGAAAAACGTTATTTTCATGGTGCCTCATGGTTGGGCTGTGGATATTCCAGCGATATTACTGTCTGTGGGCGGACAGAAAATATCAGCCATGTTCCATCACCAGAAAAACCCGGTTGCAGATTATCTGTGGAATAAAGTTCGCCATCATTTTGGTGGCCGTTTACATTCTCGTGATGCTGGAATTAAACCGTTTGTTGCTGCTGTTCGCCAGGGTTTCTGGGGATATTATCTGCCTGATCAAGATCATGGTGAGGAGCACAGTGAGTTTGTTGATTTTTTCGCAACTTATAAAGCGACATTGCCGGCAATTGGGCGATTGATGAAGGTTTGTCGTGCTGCTATTGTGCCGCTGTTTCCGGTTTATAATTACCGTACTCATCAGCTTGATATTTATATTCGTCCGCCAATGGATGATATTGATGGCAAAGATGATGCTTTTATTGCCCGCCGAATGAATGAAGAGTTGGAGCAATTGGTGCGACCGAACCCTGAACAATATACCTGGATACTTAAATTACTTAAGACTCGGAAAGCGGGTGATATTGGGCCCTATGGGAGAGAAGATTTGTGATTTTAGCTACAAAGATATATACCCTATGGATTTCAAGATGCATCGCGAGTGAAGCCAACAAAGAGACAACTTGAAAGATGACGGGTATATAAGCGATCAGAGTCATAGAAAAGCAATAAGAGACGGTAAAAGCTTATTTTACCGTCGAATTGTCGTTGGATTAAGCGGGATGCGCGTTTGACGCAAAATGTTGTGGCGCTTTATTCCACTTCAAGAATACGGCAGGTGTTAGTACTGCCAATCGTCCCCATCTGATCACCCTGAGTAACCAGAACAAGATCACCGGAAACTAGATAACCTTTATCACGCAGGCGATTAACTGCTTCATTGGCCGCCGTAATGCCGTCAGTATGACTACTGCAATAAACCGGTGTAACGCCACGGTAAAGTGCCGTTTGGTTTAAGGTTTTCTCATGACGGGACATAGAGAATATCGGGAGACCAGAACTAATGCGAGACATGATGCGAGTGGTGCGGCCTGATTCGGTCATGGCAATAATGGCTTTAACTCCATTTAAGTGGTTTGCCGCGTACATGGTAGACATCGCAATGGCTTCTTCAATACTGTCAAAAATTGTGTCTAGCCGATGTTTTGATACGTTGAGGCCAGGCATTTTTTCTGCTCCGAGACAGACTCGTGCCATTGCGGCAACGGTTTCGGCAGGGTATTGGCCCGCTGCGGTTTCAGCGGAGAGCATTACGGCGTCAGTACCGTCGAGAACGGCATTTGCCACATCCATCACTTCTGCACGGGTGGGCATTGGATTGGTGATCATAGATTCCATCATCTGGGTCGCGGTAATAACTACACGATTTAGCTGGCGGGCACGGCGAATTAATTTTTTCTGAACGCCAACTAACTCTGGATCGCCGATTTCTACGCCAAGGTCACCACGGGCAACCATGACCACATCAGAAGCCAGAATGATTTCATCGATGGTTTTATCACTGCTAACGGCTTCTGCGCGTTCAACTTTTGCCACGATCTGCGTTTCACAGCCTGCGTCTCGTGCCAGACGGCGGGCATAGTTAAGATCTTCACCGGTGCGAGGGAAAGAGACGGCAAGGTAATCAACGCCGATTCTGGCCGCCGTAATAATATCTTCTTTATCTTTTTCAGTTAGGGCTTCTGCGGATAATCCACCACCCAGTTTGTTAATGCCTTTATTGTTAGATAGCGGGCCGCCTACAGTGACTTCCGTGAAGACTTTCATTCCCTGAACGTCTAATACTTTGAGTTGAACACGTCCGTCATCCAGCAACAAAATATCGCCCGGTACAACATCCGTGGGTAGTCCTTTGTAATCGATACCGACTTTCTCCTTATCGCCTTCGCCTTTACCAAGATTGGCATCAAGGAGAAATTTATCTCCGATATTCAGGAAAATTTTGCCCTCTTTAAACGTTGATACGCGGATTTTAGGTCCTTGAAGATCGCCAAGAATAGCGACATGGCACCCCAGGCGGGCTGCAATCTCGCGGACTTTGCTGGCTCGCTGGAGATGATCTTCGGCGGTACCGTGGGAAAAGTTAAGGCGGACTACGTTTGCACCCGCAGCAATAATCTTTTCAAGATTATTATCGCGGTCGGTAGCCGGACCAAGTGTAGTAACAATCTTAGTTCTTCTGAGCCGTCTGGACATGTGTTACTCCGTTGACCTGTGAGTATTGGTATTGGTTATATAAAAATAATCAATAATCTATTAATTATCCTATATACCCGTTATCCTTCAAGTTGCCTCTTTGTTGGCTGCACTCACTCACCCCGGTCACATAGTTATCTATGCTCCCGGGGATTCGCTCCCTTGCCGCCGCGGTGCATCTTGAAATCCATAGGGTATAAAACGAGTAAAAAAACTCTTCGGCAATCCAACTATCAAGCCTGTTTATAGATTACTTTTGTGACCCATATCAACTTATCATGATACTTTTCGCTGTAGTGCCTATTGACCAGTGTCAGCAACGGATATTTATTGCCGTATTTCTATCCTATCACGATTTGTTCCCGATTTATCAATAATGTGACTGCTCCCCGTCTTGCCGTGTGAGTCTGATACAAGCTTTCTGAAATTTACTGGGATTCAGCAACACTTGAGGGCTGGAAAGCACGAAACGTCCAGGGTGGGTATGCTGTAAAGTATGCAAATGATAAGTTTTCTTTGAGGAGGACGAGTTGGCACTGTCTCTTAAGTCAGACTTATGATCAAGAGACAGCTATTTGCGTGAGATTTGTTAGCGGCCCGGGGGATGTAGGGTTCTTATGCTTTTCGATACCATCCCATTAACTTAATATATGAATTGGTAATTGAAATCGCTGCATTGCCACCAGAATCTCCGGTGTTACCTGAAATTGTATGGTTATGTGCTCCTATTGATACCGTATGAGAGTGGGCACCATTAGTGCTAGTGTTAAATTTGGCATTGTTCCAATCTGTAGATTTTGATCCCTGATTGTTCTTAGAACCGTCGAAATGACCATAACGCCCACCAGTAGTTTCACCCCACCCACTATCATGATAATGCTCTCCGGCGATATTGGTGGTTTTGGTGCCATAATCAAATGTGCTCGTTGTCCCAAAAAATGTATGATTATGTGCTGGCATTTGTGCTGCTGTCAGGCTTATCAAATCATTGCCACCGGTTGATAAAATATCGGAGCCATTGGCGCTAGCTAATCGAATGGTTTTATTTTCACCAATATATTCCCATGTAGTACCCGGAAATAGCACATTGGGGTTTTTATTTTGAGCGAACCAAATCACAATTCCTACAGGATATTGGGTATTAATAATGGTTTCTATTAAGCCAAGATTCTTCAAAAACGTATTTTTATCAGGAATGTCTGCGCCGTTTTGGTTTTTTTCCAGACGGTTATTTGCATTCTGATTGACATCAGAAACAAGCTTCTGCGTTGCCGCAAGGGCATTACTTTCGCCTGTTTGGTCTGTGAGTTGAATAACACCTTGTTGTGTCAGTGAGGCGCTTGGTACTTTTGTTGTGATTTTTTGTTCTAATGCTCTATTTAATTGGGTAATGAGTTTAGCTATATCTCCATCATCTAAAACATCATTACCAGATTGGGTCGCGATAAAATCAGCGATAACAGAGGATATGGTTGATGACTGACGTAATACCTTATTTAGCAAATGAGTAGTAATATTTTTTGGTGGAAACCCAGTCATCAAACCCTGATCTTGTTCATATCTTTCTTGGCTAATTACATTAGCATTACTACTAATGGAAAAGGCTTTAAAATCATTTTTTTTACTCATGTTCTCTCCTGTAATTAAATAATTTGATTTTTTAATCAATATATTGAATTATTATAAAAGTCATTCCATACAATATATGTCAATAATAGTTTAGCTTGAAAAAAATATGATAAAATATTCTTATGACTTAGAGGGGTAACTGTTTTTGGATAATGAGAATAAATAAAATCCCGAAATTGTATGATCGGGTAAATATCTATACCCTATGGATTTCAAGATGCATCGCGATGGCAAGGGAGTGAATCCCCGGGAGCATAGGTAACTATGTGACCGGGGTGAGTGAGCGCAGCCAACAAAGAGGCAATTTGAAAGATAACGGGTATAAATCATTTATATTCAACATCTGAAAATATGCTAATAGCCATATTGTTTTTGTCCAATGCGGATTTACTCATTAGGCGGTCCTTATAATGTAATTAAATGCCACATTTCTTGGACGTGTTTCATTATCACCATTCATCCCAATGGTTTTATTTTCCCCTGAGTCACCCCGATCGCTTATACTGCCATGCAGACTACCCCGCACGGGATCTGTATTTGCACGGGTGGAGCTTGGGCTGTCAGTGGTATAAATACTATGATTATGTCTTTTGAACGCATCATATTGAAAACTCAATATATTACGGCCGTTATCAATACCACGACCATTATCTAAACCACGAATAAATTCACCACGTAAATCGGGTAATGCTCCATTAGGATAGGCTTGCGCTAATTTCGGATATTTTGTTTTATCAAAGGGAGCGCCGTTACATTGCGCCCATCCTTCTGGTGGGGTGGTAGTCGGCCAGGGAAGTGGTACCCCTACCGGGATCAATTTTTCGAACAAACTGAGATTTCTCACAAAAGCATTTTTATCAGGAATGTCTGCACCGTTTTGGTCTTTTGCTAGCCGATTATTAGCGTTATCGTTTATATCAGAAACAAGCTTCTGTGTTGCCGCAAGGGTATTACTATTGCCTGTTTTATCTGTGAGTTGAATAATGCCTTGTTGTGTTAATGAGGCGTTTGGCACAGTTGTTGTAATTTTTTGTTCTAACGCGCTATTTAATTGAGTAATAAGTTTAGCGATATCACCATCATCCAAAATATCACTACCAGATTGGGTCGTGATAAAATTAGCGATGACAGAGGAGATGGTTGATGACTGACGTAATACTTTGTTTAGCACATGAATAGTGATATCGCTTGGGGGGAACCCAGTTTTCAAACTTCGGCTTTCTTCATAGGCTTCTTGACTGACTATATTAGCATTATTACCAATAGAAAAAGCTTTAAAATCATTCTTGAGATTCATATATTTTCCTCATGTATAAATAATGTGCTTTTATAAACAACATACTGAATTATTAAAAAATTAATTTTAAGTAATATATGTCAATAATATTTTAGCTCGGAAAAAACATAATAAAGTATTCTTATAACTTAGAGGGGTAATAGTTTTTGTATAATGAGTGGAAATAATAAATGTGAAACTGTTGATCGGGTAAATGTCTAAACAGTTTATATTCAATATTTGAAAATTATTTTTATCTTCCTGCTTTCTATTTCTTTCGGTAAATTTTTTATAATAATATCCTATGTTTTAATTTTAAACGGTCATTATTTTATTGAGTTAACTAAATAATATGGGATTTTCTTGATATAATTCAATAATTCCTCGCTTATCTTGTTGGCTAGTGCAGATTATTTACCGATGCTCACTGAGTCATAAACGATCGCTGACTACGCAATGGTTGCGAGTCAGCCTAATAGTAAGGGGACTATTTTCAGGTCGGGGGAAAGTCAATTTTATCAAAGCGTGAATTTCGTAGCGCTTCTTTGACTCTTTTCAAGTTATCTCTGAATTTTGAACCACGGCGCAGGGTAAAACCCGTAGCTAAAACATCAATAACAGTTAATTGAGCGATTCTTGAGACCATTGGCATATAAATATCTGTATCTTCCGGGACGTCCAGAAGAATGGCGAGTGTTGCTTCGTGGGCGAGGGGAGAATCTTGGGAGGTAATTGCGATAACTGTCGCATCATTTTCTCGCGCAAGTTGTGCTGCTTCGACCAGGCTTTTAGTCCTGCCGGTATGGGATATGAGTACGACGACATCACCTTCGGCACTGTTAATACAGCTCATCCGTTGCATCACAATGTCATCAAAATAGATAACAGGGATGTTGAAGCGGAAAAATTTATTCATTGCGTCGTGTGCGACGGCCGCAGAAGCCCCTAAGCCGAAAAATGAGATTTTCCGGGCTTGAGTCAGTAAATCAACAGCTCGGTTAATGGCTGTAATATCCAAATTGTTTTTGACGGTATCCAGAGTTGCCATTACCGATTCAAATATCTTATTGGTGTAGGCACTCACTGTATCGCTCTCTTCAACATTGCGATTTACATAAGGCGTGCCATTGGCAAGACTTTGGGCTAGATGGAGTTTGAAATCGGGAAAACCTTTAGTATCCAGACGGCGGCAAAAACGGTTAACCGTGGGTTCACTGACTTCCGCCATTTTTGCCAGTGTTGCGATACTGGTATGAATTGCAGTTTGCGGTGAAGCCAGGATTGTCTGCGCCACTTTTTTTTCTGACTTACTCAAAAATTCGATACTGTTTTGGACCCGTTCCAGTGTATTCATAAAACGCAGTTACCTGTGGTTTTTGACGATTTCATTCAGAAGAGAAATCTATGTAAATTTTTATGAAAATATACTATTAGCAAATTGAAGCTGGCAGTAGGAAGTCACAATAATTTAATGTTTTTCATAAAAGTATGACAAGTGTCTAACTTTCATATTGGTAATTATCTTTCATAAACGTTGGAAAATTACATAAATTTATCACATTTTTCTCATATGAGAAACATATTGTTAACGCATGGTGATGGTTATTCGTTATCTCTGTTTACGCGCCATGGTCAAAAGAGTACATTATCGGTTAATGCTGTAACAAAATTACAATATCCCGCAACGAGGAGAGACATATGGCGGTTACTTCTACAGCTCAGGCTTGTGATTTAGTCATTTTTGGCGCTAAAGGGGATTTGGCACGCCGGAAATTATTGCCTTCCCTTTATCAGCTTGAGAAAGCGGGTTATATCCACCCAGAAACCCGGATTATCGGTGTTGGCCGGGCTGATTGGGATAAAAAAGCTTATACCAAGGTTGTTGAAGAAGCTTTAAATACATTCTTGCCAGAAAAATTAGATTCAGAATTATGGAAGATATTGAGTGAGCGTTTGGCGTTCTGCAATCTGGATGTTAATCAAAAAGAAGACTTTGCCAAATTGAAGGCAATTCTTAAGCAGGATAATCGGCCTGCAATCCATTATTTTGCGATGCCACCCAGTACTTTTGGTTCGGTTTGTCACGGATTGGGCCTTGCAGGGCTAAATAAAGAGCCAAATCGAGTTGTGATGGAAAAGCCTTTAGGGACCGATCTTGAATCATCCAAAGCCATCAATGATGAAGTAGCTAAATATTTCAATGAGCGTCAGGTTTATCGCATCGATCATTATCTGGGTAAAGAAACCGTATTGAATCTGTTGGCGCTGCGGTTTGCCAATTCCTTGTTTGTGAATAATTGGGATAACCGGACAATTGATCATGTACAAATTACAGTAGCTGAAGAAGTCGGTATTGAAGGCCGTTGGGGTTATTTTGACCAAGCTGGGCAGATGCGCGATATGATTCAGAATCACCTGTTGCAAATATTGACCATGATTGCTATGTCTCCTCCGGCAGATCTGACGACAGACCGTATCCGTGATGAAAAAGTAAAAGTATTGCGTTCTCTGCGCTGTATTGATCATACGAATGTGCGGGAGAAGACGGTACGAGGTCAATACACTGCTGGTTTTGTTCAGGGGCATAAGGTACCGGGGTATCTGGAAGAAGAGGGGGCAAACCAGTCCAGCCGGACGGAAACTTTTGTCTCTATCCGTGTCGATATTGATGACTGGCGTTGGGCCGGGGTTCCTTTCTACCTGAGAACCGGTAAACGTCTGCCAACGAAATGTTCCGAGGTGGTAGTTTATTTCAAAAAGCCTGCACTGAACTTGTTTTCTGAGTCTTATCAACAACTACCGCAGAATAAGCTAACGATTCGTTTGCAGCCGGATGAAGGTATTGATATTGAAGTGCTGAACAAAGCTCCGGGGCTGGAACACAAGCATCGTCTGCAAACCACTAAGCTAGATCTGAGTTTCTCTGAAACGTTTAACCATATTCCGTTGGCGGATGCTTATGAGAGGTTACTGCTGGAGGCTATGCGGGGTATTCAGGCGCTATTTGTTCGTCGTGATGAAGTGGAAGAAGCGTGGAAATGGGTTGATTCTATTATGAATGCATGGGCGGCGGATAATGATGCGCCTAAGCCTTATCAGGCGGGGACGTGGGGGCCGGTCGCTTCTGTTGCGATGATCACTCGCGATGGTCGTTCGTGGAATGAGTTTGAGTAATTGACAAACCTTTCTGTTGAAGCTCAAGCCGTACTATAAGCGGCTTGGGTTAGTATCAACAAGGTATCAGCCTATGTTGGTATCAATTCTGTTTTTCTATTCAACATTGTTTATCAGATAAAAAAATAAATGAGGGTGAGCAGTTGCTTTCTATTATCTTATATGGTAGAAGTACTATGAAAATTAACACTATTTATGAGGATTCTTAGTATATCGCGCGGAATATCGGTGCGATGAAAGAATGAGATATCATGAACAGCGCCAAAAGCGTCAAGTTTCAAAGTTCCACTCACATGCTTTTCCTTTCTGCCATTTTATCCAGTGAGCATTACTGGTGCGGTTCATTATAGCGTCTGACTCCTGTTAACCGGTTTTCAACCGGTATTTCTATTTCGTCAAAAACGTCAGGTTATTATTTCTCATCTTATATATGGGTGGGTTTAGATCATTTATAGCTTGCGTCTTGACGTGCGTATTTACGTGGTCAGGAGAAAGAAAATGATTTATTGGTTATTCCTTGCAATGGCAATTATTACCGAAGTTATCGGTACCTTATCGATGAAACATGCCAGCGTTTCCGGTGGTGTAGTTGGCATGGCCGTTATGTACATCATGATCGCCACATCCTATATCTTGCTGGCAATGGCGGTGAAAAAAGTGGCATTGGGCGTTGCGTACGCTTTATGGGAAGGGGTTGGCATTCTATTTATTACTGTTTTTAGTGTCATGTGGTTTGATGAATCATTGTCATTGATGAAAGTAGGGGGATTGGCTCTGCTGATAACAGGGATTATGTTGATTAAATCCGGTACGAGAAAAGCCGCAGTCAAAAAATCGGCAGAGGTAGTGAAGCAGATGGCAAATAAGGCTGTCAGTGTTGCAACAACCAAAAGCAGTAAAATAAAGGAGGCGTAACATGTTGCAACAATTTGAATGGTGGCATGCGGCGTTTTTATTCCTTGCTGTCGTATTGGATATTTTAGCGAATATTTTACTGAAACTTTCTAATGGTTTTAGACGTCCTTGGATGGGGATTCTCTCGCTTATTGCCGTCCTTGGGGCGTTCAGTGCGCTTGCTCAGGCAGTGAAGGGAATTGAGTTGTCCATTGCTTATGCCTTATGGGGCGCTTTCGGTATTATCGCGACGGTTGCTGCTGGCTGGATTATGTTTAATCAGCGTTTGAATTATAAAGGTTGGGGTGGAATTGCCTTGTTGCTGTTGGGCATGGTGATGATCAAGATGGCTTAAGCCATATTAATTTTTAAAATCAGGATAAAGACACATTATTAGCGTTCAGGTTTTTAAGTAACAAATTTTATTGTTTATTTCTTATATTATCTGCTGGCATGCAACTAGCAACTATTTTGCATAATAACCAGCAGATATGAATAAAGATGACTTTTAGCAGGTAAAACAGACGTCTGGTTTATGGCCATCTTTTACTCGACAACCAGGACACCAAGACTGAACAATATAGCGGCCATCACCCATATCCCTCATACCAAAGTCTTCATAGCGATAAAAAACATGTTGACCCATTGCGGCGGAACAACATGGGCAACTTTTATAGATCTTGCCTTCTACTTCCGCAACAACGGAATCATGAAGGGAATCATGACAACCTGAACAAACATCCATAGAATGCTCCATACCAAGTGATAAAAGTTATTGAAGATTAGGCCATGTTTATATTCACTAAACAGTGACCAGACACTGATGTGCTTATTAGAAAGTATGGACGACGTATAAGTATAATTCAACATTGAAAAGGTAAATAATAGAAAATCCATTTGGTAAGTTAACTCTACCAGATGAAATTAACGCTATTTGTGATAAGCAATATTGGAAACTATTTTATTTACATTGATCATCAGAATATTATCAGTGGCTCAAACATAACATATATTTCCAAAATGAATTATTAAGGGCCATTACTGAAATAGCGTAGGTGTTTTGGCCCGTAAGATGGGTTTATAATAAGTTTATGTACAGATTTTAAAGTTCTCAAAAAATTATGGAGAATGGATTTAAAAATTGTCTATGCCAGAACAATTTTTTATCTATTTCACTTAACTCAGCTTCTTCACAGATATTATTCCAATTATCTTGGATGATTAATATTTGTCTATTAAAGATTTCTTTTGCTTTTTTCTCTGAGATATTAAAGTTATGTGCAGTTTCTAAACAGGTTTGTAATTGGCTGAGGTTTTTATTTTCGACTATTAACATTGCTTGAGATGCTTCATTACCCGATCTACCTTGAGGGCATATATCATAAGCCGGAGTTAAACTTAAATTTTTTCCATCCCAAAATGCAGCATGATTTCGAGCGTGATCATCTGTATTACCGCACAGTATATTAAAAACTAATCGTGAAAATAATTCTTCTAATGTTTTCTGAGGATTAGTGAAACGATATCGTATAATCTCGGCAAATTTTTCATAACTAGCATATCTAGCCATCAAATGTTGGGACTAAACAACTTCTTTGTTATTAGAAATCATCGTATACCTCTCTCTTTTCTTCCTGAATACGCTGTGGTAATAAAGCTAATTTATCTCTTGTTTGTTCTATACGTGCTGAGATAGGAAATTTATCACTGTCAAACAAGCTGATACCTACAAGGTTGGCCAGCTCAAATGCTAATCCTATGGAACAACCCATATCCCCGTTTTCAATTTTTTGTAGTGTGGTTCTGGATATACCAGCACGTTCTGCCAAATTCTTTTCTGACCAATGGCGTTGTTTTCTACCTAACTTGATTTGTTCTCCGAGTAACATAACTGCCTCTTGAGAGAATTTTGAATAGGCTCTATGTTTTAACATTCCCCCTCCTGTTGACCATTATAGTGGTCATTGATGGCCTTAATGAACATTATAATGGTCACCGATAGTTCAAGGCATAGGAGGAAGGTTAGAATTGTTGGGTTTATAATATTCCACTTGGATCAATGAATAATATAGTTTATGAAAATATCGATTAATGTTTTATTTTAACGTGTTATTGCAACTAAATTAACAGGGGAAATCATATCTTACTTATATTAATAACACCTATTGGGATATTCTGAATAACCTCCATATAATTAAAATATAAATGTAGGCGATAGAGAATATCCCAAAATTAATATTAAATACCTGCGATAACTTTTATTTCGACTTTATATTTGGGGTTCATTAGTTTAGCTTCAACGGTGCAGCGTACTGGTGCGCTTCCTGCAATAACCCATGCATCCCAGGCGGCATTCATGCCAGCAAACTCTTTTCCATCAGCCAGGAAAAGAGTGGCGTCGATAATTTTGCTTTTATCAGAACCGAGACGCTGTAACATAATATCAATAGCGGCCAGTGTATTCGCTGTTTGCTCAGTAATATCACCATCCAGGTTTTCCGGTACGGCGGTGTAGTAAATGGTTTTATTGTAAACTACCGCTTCGGACCAGCGATCTTGAGGATCAATACGTTCAATTGTCATGGATATTCCTTCCTGTGAATGACTATCTGCCTGATTTTGGGTGGTGATCAGAACATACTATTGGCATAATCTCCATCCATTCTATTGAAAGAGACGGTTTGTGTCAGACGATTTTGCGAAAAATGGTGCCCTTGCTAAAGCAATAACCGGTTTTAAACCCCGTGATGCTCAAAGAGAAATGGCAGTGGCTATTGAGTGTGCGATTAAAAATCATCAACAATTGGTTGTAGAAGCAGGCACGGGAACAGGTAAGACATTTGCCTATTTAGCACCCGCGTTGCGTTCTGGGCAGAAAGTTATCATTTCCACAGGTTCTAAGGCATTACAGGATCAGCTCTATAATCGTGATTTACCGACAGTCGCTGAAGCGATTAATTTCACCGGCAAATTGGCGTTGTTGAAAGGCCGTGCAAATTATCTGTGCTTGGAACGGTTGGAACAGCACTCTTTTGGGGGCGGACAATTGGAAGCAGAAATTCTGTCAGATATTGTTCGGCTAAGAGGCTGGTCTTCACAAACTGAAGAGGGTGATATCAGTACTTGTCACCAAGTGGCGGAAGATAGCCAGGTTTGGCCGTTGGTAACCAGTACGAACGATAACTGTCTAGGCAGTGATTGTCCGCGTTATCAGGAATGCTTTGTTCTCAAAGCTCGCCGTCGGGCAATGGAGGCGGATGTTATTGTTGTTAACCATCATCTGTTTATGGCGGATATGGTAGTGAAAGAAACGGGATTTGGTGAGTTGATCCCGCAAGCAGAAGTCAAAATATTTGATGAGGCACATCAAATCCCTGATATTGCCAGTCAATATTTTGGTCAGCAATTAAGTAGCCGTCAACTGATGGATCTCTCCAGAGACATCACTATGGCGTATCGCACGGAAGTCCGGGATCAAGTTCAATTACAAAAGAGCGCAGATCGTCTGAGTCAGAGTACACAAGATTTCCGGCTAGCGTTGGGAGAGAACGGTTATCGGGGTAATTTGCGGGAGTTATTGCAAAATCCGCAAGTGCAGCGGGCATTGGTATTGCTTGATGATGCGCTTGAGCTTTGTTATGACGTGATGAAATTATCTTTAGGGCGTTCAGTCATGTTGGATGCGGCATTTGAAAGGGCAACAATTTATCGTAATCGTCTTAAACGCTTGAAAGAGGTGACTATCCCCGGTTATAGCTATTGGTTTGAAAGTTATGGTCGCCATTTTCTTTTAGCACTCACACCGCTGTCTGTTGCCGATAAATTTAGTGAGATAATTAATGAGCAATCCGGTTGTTGGGTGTTCACCTCAGCGACACTCTCTGTTAACGAGCAACTTTCCCATTTCACTGAACGGCTAGGTTTAAAACAGGCGAAAATGTTGCTACTACCAAGTCCATTTGATTATCAAAGTCAGACACTACTTTGCGTTCCCCGTCATCTACCATCACCAAATCAACCTGGTAGTGCAAAATGGTTGGCAGAGATGCTCAAGCCACTCATTGAAGCCAATAAAGGTCGATGTTTCTTTTTATGTACCTCACACCAGATGATGCGCAGTCTGGCTGAGGCATTCCGTGCCAACATGACATTGCCGGTTTTGGTTCAGGGGGAAACTAGCAAGGGTCAGCTACTTTCGCAATTTATTGCTGCCGGCAACGCTTTATTGGTGGCAACCAGCAGTTTTTGGGAAGGTGTTGATGTGCGCGGTGAGGCGCTTTCCTGTGTCATTATCGATAAATTGCCCTTTACGGCACCGGATGATCCGCTGTTAAAAGCCCGTATTGAAGATTGCCAACTTAGAGGTGGTGATGCATTTAATGAAGTTCAGTTACCAGATGCGGTGATTAGCCTGAAACAAGGTGTCGGGCGGCTTATTCGTGATATTGATGATTATGGCGTCGTTGTTATTTGTGATAATCGTTTAGTGATGCGTCCATATGGTGAAGTGTTTTTGAATAGTTTGCCGCCTTCACCACGAACCCGAGATTTAACGAAAGCGGTCGCTTTCCTGCAAGCCCGGCAATCTCCTAACATTAAAGATTAAGTTAAGTGTAGAAAATATTATCTGCTAATTGAGCGAACAATTATGAATCTATATAGCAACAGAAACAAATTAAACTAAAGGAGGAAGAGCTAATAGTGCAGATAAGAGTATCGACATCAGAGGTATAACTGTACGCAATACTATGTAAAGTAAATATTTTTATAGGGTATTATTGATAGTTAGATTAATCCCTGTTGTTGTTTTAATCGCCATTTTGTGTCATGCTTTGTGTTATACTTTAATTGATTTAATAGTGGAACTACTTTTTGAAAGTATTTAAAAATGCATGGTTCGAGCGTTTTGCCAGAAAACAGCGTATTCCAGATGAGGTTTTACTTGATGCTATTGAAAGAGCCAATAGAGGTCAGATTGATGCTGATTTGGGCGGTGGTGTAATTAAGCAGCGGGTGGCACGTAAAGGGCAAGGAAAGTCTGGTGGGTTTCGCACAGTGATTTTGTACCAGACCGCAGAGCATGCTTTTTTTGTTTACGGGTTTGCTAAAAGTGATAGATCTAATATTGAATATGATGAAGAGATGCAGTTTAAGAAGATGGCGTCCCACGTTTTAGGGTTATCAGATGAACAATTAGCTAGACTAATTGAAAAAGGTCATTTTTCGGAGGTGATTAAATATGGTTAAAAAGTATCGTAGTGATGCGTTTGCTGCAATTCACGAAACGATGGAGGCATTAAGCGAAATAGGGGCTGTCAGTAAGCAAACTATGCGTGAGTTTGATGCTGCCTGTTTGACTCCCATAGAATCACTATCTCCAGAGGAAATACGTTCTCTTCGTGAGCGGGAGCATTTGTCACAGCCTGTTTTTGCCCGATATTTGAATGTGAGCAAAAATCTTATATCAGACTGGGAGCGTGGAGCAAAAAAACCCGGAGGCCCAGCCTTGAGGTTGCTTACGATAGTTAAGAAGAACGGAATTCAGGCTATTGCATGACATAATTAAGGATTGCTCCATAATTATAGCAGCAGATCACGTTGAGAAGCGATGGAGCACAGGTAAACTTATCTCTTTTCTATCTGATAATTCATAAAAACACAGCTATCCCCTGTGTACATATGGCAAAGGGTAATGGCCTTCATATGGCTGCCAACTGGGTAAAATCGACTAGGCTATGATAAAATAGCACTTTATTTTGAATTATATTTCTTGCCGAGGTGCTTGAGGCATGCCTGTACGAATTCTGGCTATTGATACTGCAACGGAAGCCTGTTCTGTTGCTCTTTGGAATGATGGTGCCGTTTTGGCACAGTTTGAAATTTCTCCACGTGAACACACGCAACGCATTTTACCTATGGTTCAATCTGTTCTGGCAGAAGCCGGGATGAGTTTACAGCAGCTTGATGCTTTGGCTTTTGGCCGTGGGCCGGGTAGTTTTACCGGTGTGCGTATTGGTGTTGGTATTGCTCAGGGCTTGTCTCTGGGGGCTGAACTGCCAGTGATTGGTGTGTCAACGCTCAATGCAATGGCTCAAGGTGTTTTTCGTCTGCTAGGTGCAACTCAGGTATTAACCGCCATTGATGCCCGGATGGGAGAGGTTTACTGGGGGCAATATATCCGTAATCAGCAAGGTGAATGGCAAGGACGTGAAACAGAAGCCGTGCTGAAGCCGGAACAGGTACAGGCATTCATGGCTTCATTGAGTGGCGATTGGGTGGTTGCGGGTACTGGCTGGCAGGCTTATCCTCAGTTGATGGCAAGTCATTTAACGCTAACTGATAGTAGTATCACATTACCTCATGCTGAAGATATGTTACCTCTGGCAATACAGATGTGGCAAAACGGTGAGGTGACGGCTGTAGAACATGCTGAACCGGTATACTTGCGTAATGAAGTTACTTGGAAAAAATTACCAGGCCGTTAAGTATCTATTGATGAAACTTGTAGTAAAAGAAAGTATCAAATAGATAGAGTTATTTTAAACATCATTTTCAGGAGAAGGTGGTTATGTTAAGAGTAATAAACTACCGGACGAGTGTTAAGGCGCTAATCTTGTTAGGTGTTGTAATGCTTACAGGCTGTATCACCGTTCCTGATTCAGTAAAAGGAACGTCACCAACGCCTGTTCAAGATCTGCTTTCTGTTAAGAGTACGCCTGAGTTGTTTATCGGTCAGGAAGGGCGATTCGGCGGCAAGGTACTTGGTGTAGTGAATGAAAATCATCGTACTCGTCTGGAAATATCGTCATTGCCATTAGCATCGGATGCCAGCCCAGAATTAGATGAGCCTTCCCTTGGCCGTATCTATGTTTATGTTAATGATTTCCTTGATCCTGCCGATTTTAAAGGAAATTACGTCACTGTCGTAGGTCCGATAGTGGGATTGAAAAAGGGGAAAATTGGTTGTGCGGATTACGATTATGTTGTGATTAATGTAATGGGTTATCAACGCTGGAAAGTTGTTCAGAGAGTATTGATGCCTTATGGCCCGGGGCCTTGGAATTATTATGGCTATCCATATTATTCAGGTTGGGGATGGAATTGGTATTCCGACCCCACACCTGTTGAGACTATTTTGACCAGATAGAGTTATCTACTTTGTGACATTGTAACTTTCTTTCCAGTTTGAGCCGCCGCAATAATATGTGGCGGTAATTTATCTGTTATTTCCTCTCTATCTTTGGATTGATCGTTAATTTCATCGCAATTCTTGCACCGAAACCCGCAGTCATCACTTCTACTAGAATTTTCTGTAGTTCATTAGGAATATCATGCGATTGCAGTATGACAAAACCGAATTTGTCATATAATTTGCGACTTGGTAGAAAATGACGAAAAGTTATGAGGTAAAGTGTGGTTTCCTTGTTTTGTTCTCATTGCTCAATGATTACGCTAAGCAGGGTACTGGCAATACCTTGGCCATGATATTTCGGCAACACATCAATCTCAGCTAGCAGCATCAATTGATTTAAGCGGCGGATTAGCGCAAATCCAACCAGTTTTTGCTCACTTTCAGCGACCCAAAGTTGCTGTTTCTGAATACCTGATTCACTCCCTTGTCGTCGCGATGCATCTTGAAATCCATAAGGTATATAATCATTTTTTATTAATATTGATTTTTTAATAATGCATTGGAATAGATGAAAGCAATAAATGCTATTTCAAAAATGCTATCTTAAGCAAAAAATAAGTAGGTCAATGTATAATCAATAGCTACAAAGTTAAATATTAACTATGGCAATAATATACTGATAAATAAAAATAATTTACAGATAACACAATTCCCTTTGTTTTTATGTATCAGGATTAACGTGAAATTAGTGATGTGTATCTCAACCTGAACAATGTTTCTTTTTTAAACTGGTACGCTGAGTTAATAATTTGTTAAATCAAAGCGTGCGTTATTTATTAGGCGAGTGATAACATAGCAATTAAAATTTCAGGAGTACTACCTTGGAGAAAGTCTGGCTAAAACATTATCCGGCGGATGTTCCTGCGGAGATTGACCCGGATCGTTATGCATCATTGGTTGAGATGTTTGAAAATGCCGTAGCGCACTATGCAGATCAACCTGCATTTATCAATATGGGTGAGATTATGACCTTCCGTAAGTTGGAAGAGCGTAGTCGGGCGTTTGCAGCATATTTGCAAAATGGTTTGGGATTAAGTAAAGGAGATCGCGTTGCGCTGATGATGCCAAACCTGCTGCAATATCCCGTTGCACTGTTTGGTGTTCTACGTGCAGGTATGATTGTCGTAAATGTAAATCCGCTATATACGCCACGGGAGCTTGAACATCAGCTTAATGACAGCGGCACTTCCGCTATTGTGATCGTCTCCAATTTTGCCCATACATTGGAAAAGATCGTTTTTAATACTAAAGTTAAGCATGTTATTTTGACGCGTATGGGTGACCAACTATCTCGTCCTAAAGGTACGCTGGTTGATTTTGCGGTGAAATATATCAAACGGCTGGTACCGAAGTATAATCTGCCTGATGCTATTTCATTTCGTTGTGCGATACAGAAAGGTTATCGCATGCAATATGTAAAACCAGAGATTAACGGTAATGATTTGGCTTTTCTGCAATATACTGGTGGCACCACTGGCGTAGCTAAGGGCGCTATGCTGACTCACCGTAATATTTTGGCAAATCTTGAACAGGCAAAAGCGGTTTATTCTCCATTATTACGTGTAGGCCAAGAGCTGATTGTTACGGCGTTGCCTCTCTATCACATATTTGCGTTAATGGTGAATTGCTTGTTACTTATTTACTTGGGTGGGTGCAATCTTCTGATTACTAACCCGCGTGATATTACGGGTACAGCTAAAGAATTAGGTCGTTATCCGTTTACTTCTGTCACCGGGGTAAATACATTGTTTAACGCCTGGTTGAATAATGAAGAATTTAAGAAGCTTGATTTTTCTACGCTGCGTCTGGTTGTTGGTGGTGGTATGCCGGTACAGAAAGCGGTTGCTGAGAAATGGGCAAAAGTGACAGGCACCAATTTGCTTGAAGGTTATGGTCTGACAGAATGTTCACCTTTGGTTTCCTGTAATCCTTATAATTCGAAACATTACACTGGCAGTATTGGTTTCCCGGTCTCTTCAACAGAAATCAAACTTGTGGATGATGATGGTAATGAGGTAGAGATGGGCCAGCAGGGAGAATTGTGGATACGGGGCCCACAGGTGATGGCCGGTTATTGGAATCGTCCTGATGCAACAGAAGAAGTGTTGAAAGATGGTTGGGTAGCAACGGGTGATATTGCGAATGTTAATGAACAGGGTTCCATTCATATCGTAGATCGTAAAAAAGATATGATTTTGGTTTCTGGTTTCAATGTGTATCCTAATGAAGTTGAAGATGTTGTATCAGCTCACCCTAAAGTGCTAGAGTCAGCAGCAATAGGGGTATCAAGCGAAAGTTCCGGTGAAACTGTCAAAGTATTTGTGGTTCGGATAGATCCTGGTTTGACCGAGGATGAACTTAAAACCCATTGTCGTCGTTATCTAACAGGGTATAAAGTACCAAAGATCATTGAGTTCCGGGATGAATTACCTAAGTCTAATGTAGGTAAAATTCTTCGTAGGGAACTGCGTGATGAAGAGGAAAAGGTCAGGAATGTAGCATAGCCTGAGATCCTCTTCATAATATTGATAAGCACGACAACGCCGGTATTAGCCGGCGTTGTCGTGCTTATTCCATGAATGGCTAAGAGAACTATGTTTTGAATTATCAGTTGATCACCACAGATGCTCAGTTGCAACAAGTTTGCGAAGGGGCAAAAAAATACTCAAAAGTAGCATTGGATACTGAATTTGTACGCACACGGACGTATTACCCGCAATTAGGTTTGATACAACTGTATGATGGCGAACAACTTTCTCTGATTGATCCACTTAATATCACCAACTGGCAACCTTTCCGTGAGTTAATTACTCATCCTCAAATATTGAAGCTGTTACATGCTGGCAGTGAAGATTTGGAAGTTTTTCTGAATGCTTTTCAATGCTTGCCAGAACCGATGATTGATACTCAGGTCCTGGCGGCTTTTATTGGGCACCCGCTTTCATGTGGCTTTGCCGCGCTGGTGGCTGAATATATTCATGTCGAGCTGGATAAAAGCGAATCTCGCACTGATTGGCTTGCTCGCCCGTTAAGCGAAAAACAGTGTGAATATGCAGCCGCAGATGTTTATTATCTGTTGCCTTTGGCGGATATCTTGATGACTGCAACCGCGCAGGCCGGATATATGGAGGCTGCGACGGGTGAGTGTCGGCTTATCAGTCGACGCCGTAAAGAGATATTGGAACCGGAATCTGCTTATAAACAGATAGGCAATATTTGTCAATTACGTCCCCAACAGCTTGCGTGTTTGAAAAAACTGGCTGCATGGCGTTTGAGTCAGGCCAGAGAACGCGATTTAGCCGTAAACTTCGTCATTCGTGAAGAAAACTTGTGGCAGGTAGCGCGTTATATGCCAACTTCTCTGGCAGAGTTGGATGCGTTAGGGTTAAGCGGGCAGGAGATTCGTTGTCATGGTCGCCGTCTATTGGCAATGGTTGCTGAAAGTGGAAATATTCCAGAAAGTGAATGCCCGCCGCCAATGACGAACTTGATTGATCAACCGGGTTATCGCAAAGCATTTAAGGATATTAAGGCGCTGATCCATCAAGTCAGTGAACAGCATAGATTTAATTCTGAATTATTGGCATCTCGTCGTCAGATTAATCAATTACTTAGTGTTCACTGGAACTTGAAACAATTAAATGACAAACCTGAACTGCTTAGTGGATGGCGGGGAGAATTGCTGGCTGAGCCAGTTGCAGAGATTCTGGCGAACTATCCTGATTAATCCATATCAGGGCCTTAGCCTGATGCCAGGCTAAAGCGCGAGAAAGGGGTTCCCGTTAGGGTTACCCCATCTCAGACTGCCACATAATGAGTTTGGTTACTTTGATGGCGGTAATGATAAAACAGCCCTGTTTATCTGCGTTATTTTTGAGTTTCTTCTGCCTCAGGTAATGTTATATTGAGTTCCAGCACGGAAATATCATCACCTTTCTGTTCAAATTGTACAGAGAGCATATCAGGATCGACCTGTATATATTTACAGATTACCGCCAAGATATCCCGTTTCATATCAGGCAGATAAGCAGGTTCAGAGTCACCACGGCGACGCTCTGCCACGATGATTTGCAGCCGCTCTTTAGCGATATTTGCTGTCGTTTTTTTTCTCGACAGAAAGAAATCTAGCAAGGCCATGTTTTACCCCCCAAACAGGCGTTTTAAGAAGCCTTTTTTCTCTTCTTCAATGAAGCGGAAAGGACGTTCTTCCCCTAATAAACGTTCAACAGTATCTGTATACGCTTTTCCTGCATCGGATTCTGTATCCAGAATAACTGGTTCTCCTTGGTTAGATGAACGCAGTACAGATTGATCTTCCGGGATAACACCGATTAAAGGAATGCATAAAATTTCCAGAACGTCTTCCATACTGAGCATATCACCACGACTTACACGACCTGGGTTATAGCGGGTTAATAGCAGATGTTCTTTAATCGGATCTTCACCCCGTTCAGCTCGTCGAGATTTAGAAGCTAGAATACCCAGAATACGGTCTGAATCACGTACAGAAGAGACTTCAGGATTGGTTGTGATGATCGCTTCGTCAGCAAAATAGAGTGCTATCAACGCGCCACTTTCAATCCCAGCCGGGGAGTCGCAGATAATAAAATCGAAACCTTGTTTATCCAGATCAACTAAAACCTTCTCAACGCCTTCAGAGGTGAGAGCGTCTTTATCGCGGGTTTGTGATGCAGGCAAGATATAAAGATTCTCGGTACGTTTATCTTTAATTAATGCCTGATTAAGCGAGACGTCACCTTGGATAACGTTCACGAAGTCATAAACTACGCGGCGTTCACATCCCATAATCAGATCGAGGTTACGCAGGCCGATATCAAAATCGATAACGACGGTCTTTTTACCTCTTTGAGCAAGGCCGGTAGCAATGGCCGCGCTTGAAGTGGTTTTGCCAACGCCACCTTTACCTGATGTAACAACAATAATGCGTGCCATGAAGTGATTCCTTATTAAAAGGGCTAGATTAAAGGTTCAATAGTTAATTCATTATTTACCAGGCTAAGTTTTGCGGCTTTTCCTGCTAATTCAGTCGGGATTTTATCGCCGAGCCAATATTGCCCTGCGATAGAGATAAGTTCAGCATTTAAGTGGGTGCAAAAAACCAGACACTCCTGATCACCGGATGCACCGGCTAATGCCCGACCACGCATCATACCGTAGATGTGAA
This sequence comes from Photorhabdus laumondii subsp. laumondii, assembly GCF_003343245.1. Taxonomy (NCBI): domain Bacteria; kingdom Pseudomonadati; phylum Pseudomonadota; class Gammaproteobacteria; order Enterobacterales; family Morganellaceae; genus Photorhabdus; species Photorhabdus laumondii. The sequence goes on from NZ_CP024901.1 coordinate 2,522,238, forward strand.
TATTGCCGTCTGCAATCAATTCGGCACCGGCGCTTACATTACTGGTAACAATAAGATCACTGCCTTGGGCATAAATCCTTTGACCTGAGCGAACAGGTAAATTAATTACACGGGTTTTTTTAATCGCGGGTTCGGCCGGTTTATCTTCCTTTGCCGAGGTTTTTTGTTTTTTTCCTTCACTCAGTAGTGGTAAGGAGGCTTTTATTACCGCCCTGCGTTGTTGCTCATCACGACAACCACTCATTCCGACAATACGGAATCCTGCTGAATCAATAGCGTGATGCAGTGCTTTCAGATCAGCGTCTGCCGGCAGAGCGGAGATATTAATGACAACCGGTGCATTTTTCAGGAAATCCGGTGCTTGTTCCACTTTTTCCTGTAGGGCCTGTAGAATGATTTCTGGTTGGTCATTGTGTAAATGAACAACCGAAAGCGTAAAATTACTGCCTTTTAGCTCAATTGGCGACTGTGACATCTATCCTGCCTGACTCAGATTCAGCAAATTTGAGATCCCCCCAGAACACCCCCTGGGATACGATATTTAGAAATACAATAAACATGTTATAATTACTGAATTATTCAAGCAAGTTGTGACCTGAATTTAAAAGAGTTTATTATAATGATTTGTGCGATCTACAGCAGTCCGAAAAGGGAGCAAACATATCTTTATGTTGAAAAAAGAGATAATTTCTCTCGTGTTCCCGAAGAGTTACTGAAAAGTTTTGGACAGCCCCAATATACAATGATGATCTCTCTGGCAGACAGAAAAAAGCTAGCAGGCGCTGACATCGAAAAGGTAAAAATATCGTTAATTGAACAGGGTTTTTACCTGCAAATCCCCCCTCCGGTTGAAAACTTAATGAATGCACATCTGAGCCAGATGGAAAAATAAGAAGAATCCAGAGGTTTGATGAGCAAAATTAACCGTCGGCGCGGTTTTATTAACCACCACAATATTCACAATAAGTTGTGCTTTTAAAGGGAAACAATCTGGTTTGCTTCTCAAAGGAAAGATTTCCCTATTTTGCGATCACGCTTGGCGTGGTGGCCGATAAGATGGGGCAATAAGTGCTATAATTATGGGTATGTTGCCTAATATACCCAATGGATTTCAAGATGGATCGCGACGGCAAGGGAGCGAATCCCCGGGAGCATAGAAAACTATGTGACCGGGGTGAGAGAGTGCAGCCAACAAAGAGGCAACTTGAAAGATAACGGGTATAAACCAGAGTGAGAAACGAATATGTATCAACACAGAGACTGGCAGGGGGCATTACTGGATCTTCCTGTCAATAAAGTGGTTTGCGTTGGTAGTAATTACGCTAAACATATTAAAGAGATGGGGTCTAAGCCAGCGGAAGAGCCAGTCGTTTTTATTAAGCCGGAAACTGCACTGTGTGATATACATCAGCCAATTGCCATTCCAAAGGATTTTGGTGTTGTTCATCATGAAGTTGAACTGGCTGTACTGATTGGTACGCCGTTGAAACAAGCAAATGAAGAGCGAGTTGGTGCCGCTATCGCGGGTTTGGCTGTTGCATTGGATCTCACCTTGCGTGATTTGCAATCTAAATTCAAGCAAGCGGGTCAACCGTGGGAAAAAAGTAAGGCGTTTGATGGCTCTTGCCCGATATCTGGGTTTATTCGAATAAGCCACTTTGGTGATCCACAGAATGTCCAGTTTTCACTGACGGTCAATAATGAGCTACGGCAGAACGGTAATAGTAACGATATGTTGACACCCATCGTTCCCCTGATCAGCCATATGTCGCACTTTTTTACTTTGCGGCCGGGAGATGTGATTCTCACTGGTACACCGGAAGGTGTTGGCGCACTGAAACCTGGTGATGTGTTAAAGGTTACTCTGAATGATAATTCACTCACTACCAGAGTGATTTGAATAATATAAGGAATAGTAGAAGTTATGTCTCAGCCTTTCTGGCAGGTAAAAACCCTAGATCAGATGACGGATGAAGAATGGGAGTCATTATGTGATGGTTGTGGGCAGTGTTGTTTACATAAATTGATGGATGATGATACCGATGAAATTTATTTTACTAATGTTGCTTGCAATCAACTCAATATAAAAACGTGCCAATGTAAAAATTACGAAGATCGTTTCAGATATGAACCGGATTGTATCAAATTAACCCGTTATAATTTGCCGACTTTTGCATGGTTACCAATAACTTGTGCATATCGTTTGCTAGAAGAAGGGAAGCCATTATTACCGTGGCATCCTCTGATTAAAGGTTCTAAATCAGCAATGCATAGCGAAAGAATTTCGGTTAGGCACATCGCTGTACGGGAAATTGATGTTGTAGAATGGGAAGATCATATTATTAATAAACCTTGATAATGATTTAACTCATTATAATTTAATAAATTATTTTCTGTGTTTCCCAGGTTGGGAAGAGCGAAGTTAACCAGTGGGCATATCCCCCAAAAATGAACTAAAGGTTGATTGTATACCCAATGGATTTCAAGATGGATCGCGACGGCAAGGGAGCGAATCCCCGGGAGCATAGCAAACTATGTGACTGGGGTGAGCGAGTGCAGCCAACAAAGAGGCAACTTGAAAGATGACGGATATATATAATTGCATCTATACTATTACCATTAGGTAATTGAACCTGTGGTCTATTATAGGAAGCATAAAGTATGCCAATACATGTGGGAAACATAGAAAAGATTACCAATGATTTCATCCAATTGAGTGAGTTAGAGTTCAATCGTGTTCTGTATGATGCTCTTGATTCCTCTGGTACTAATATTGTGCATGATGTGGATGAACTCATTTTTCCACCTGGTTACCGGTTGATCAGGGTTGATAACAGGTTAGATTTGGATGATATAGATGAGCCCTACTTTGAATTAGCGCTACTTAGTGACGAAACAAAAGAAGTCGTTTATTACAACAAAGTTATTATATTAAGTGATTTGGTGCTTAACTGTCGTCTCGCTTCGCAGATACTTGTGTGGCGAACGAGGAAGCCACAACATAAAGCGGCATTAAGTGATTTGGCCGCTAAAATCTTTTTCCACTATCTGATTAAAGCCTATGATGTTGTTGCTTCAAATATGAGTCAAATAATAGAAGGCACCTCTTTTTGGCAAGCCAGAATGTATGAGGCGTTACAGTTTGGGCTTTATGTTTATGGCTATGATGTTATGACCTGTGAATTAAGAAATATTTTAGCTGAAGATGATGTTAGTAAAGAGCAGAGTTGGTTGTGGGGTCATGCGGAATATTATATGGATAGACTGGCAATTATTTCCAGGATCAAACTGCCTAATAAGTAATTAATTTACTTAGGTTATATCTGAGGTGAATATACCTTATGGATTTCAAGATGGATCGCGGCGGCAAGGGAGCGAATCCCCGGGAGCATAGAGAGCTATGTGACCGGGGTGAGTGAGTGCAGCCAACAAAGAGGCAACTTGAAAGATAACGGGTATATAATGGTTCGAACTAACTCGAACCATTATCAATTAATTACAAAGCGCCGGAAATCCAAACATTAATTTTATCATAGAACGATTTAATTGATTCCCATGCTCTGCTTATCCATTCAGAGAGTTGCCTGGCGGCATCAAGTATAAAATTTGAAAGTCTGCCAAATAAACTGGAGAAGAATGCATTAGTTTTTTCCATAAAACTTTGTATTGCTGCTCTGGCATTAGGAAATTGTAATCCGAATTGAATGGCTTTATCGTAACTTGTATCAATTTGTCTGTTGTTCTCATCTTTGGTTCTTTGACGAGATTTATTCATGTTATCGATCCAGTCTTGGTCTGCATTGTCTGGATCAGTGGCAATCGCTTCCTGATATTTCTGTGTGCTATTAGTTACACTTGTCTTAGAGACGTTTACTGTTGAATTAGCACCAGATTTCACAGAATCTTTCAATTGATTAATAATACCATCTACTTCCTTGTTTTCAGTAACATCTATACTTTCGTATTGTTCCCCAAGCATATTTGCATATGCCTGGAGTTCAGGTGTTGATGGCATAAATGGTTCAGTTTTAGAACCACTTAACATATGTCTTGCGTGTTGGCGCATTTCGTTCATGAGGTTGATAAATTGAATATCAGTCAGTGCAATATTGGACATAAATTATTTCCTTTTATTTAGTTAGTAAACTATTTATTAAATGTAAAAAGTGTATAACTCTTTATTTAAGTTAGAAGGAATAAGTTAAAAATAAGTTATATTATCTATATTTATTTATGTCGATTTTGGTTCTCCTATAATGTTTAAAAGTTTAATGCCAGTGGTAAATTTATTGTTTAGATATTATATCTGGAAGTGCCGGAGAATAATTTCCGGCACCTAACACATAAAACATTTGGATAAACAGAGTTTAATCTTGAGTCCATTCAAGGAATTTCACTCTGCTAAATGTTTAATGCTAATGTTATAAATGATTTTTTTGATTACTTAACTTTATAAACCAATGTATTGTCGGGGTGAGATAGTGTCAGTTTTTGATCTTTCAACTTCACCTTAACGCCATCGGCTAATACTTGACCAATCAGGTAATCCCATCTATTCAATTTTTCATCAGAGCAAAGCATCTGAGTGCTGGCCAGGTTTTTAACGGTCAGTACACCATTTTTCAGTTTACCTTGACCCATGAAGAGATTACACATGGAACCAGAAACATGCATTTTTTCCCCGAATTCAATGGTTGGTACGCGACCATCTTGATTTTTCACGCCTTCGCCATTAACGCTCACTAGAACAAATTTGTGACGTTGTAAATCATCAACTGACACGTTTTCTACCGCAGACGCTTGGAATGTGGCTAACAATAAAGTTGCTGTTGCCAAAGGTAGTATTTTTTTCATGTTTATCTCCTATATATTATTTTAAGGGTACTTACTAACAATATTTGGGCAATTTTTTCCGTTGATTAATTGCTGGATATTTCTCAGCGTAGTTTCACTGATACTGGTTAAGGCTTCTTCTGTCAGAAATGCCTGATGACCGGTAAACAGCACGTTATGACACGAAGACAAGCGACGAAAAATATCATCTTGAATTACGTCATTAGATTTATCTTCAAAGAAGAGATCGCGTTCATTCTCGTAAACATCCATACCCAGAGCGCCAATTTTTTGTTGTTTTAATGCGTTAATGGCTGCGACGGAATCAATTAGAGCCCCTCGGCTGGTATTGATGATCATTACGCCGTTTTTCATTTTACTGAAAGCAACTTCATTCAGCAGATGATGATTTTCTGGTGTTAACGGGCAATGAAGAGATATGACGTCGGATTGTGCATACAGCGTATCCAGATCGACATATTGAGCACCGAGATTCAAAACAGCTTGATTGGGGTAGGGATCATGAGCTAGCAGACGCATACCAAATCCGTTAAGAATACGTAGAGTTGCAATACCAATCTTGCCGGTTCCGATAATTCCCGCTGTACGGCTGTGCATATTGAAGCCAATTAAGCCTTCAAGAGAGAAATTGGCGTCACGGGTACGTTGATAAGCTCGGTGGATACGGCGGTTTAAGCACAACATTAATCCGACGGTATGTTCAGCAACAGCTTCAGGGGAATAGGCTGGAACCCGTACAACCTGAATACCCAATTCTTCAGCTGCATCTAGATCGACATTATTAAAACCTGCGCAACGTAATGCGAGGATTTTTATATTCATTTCAGCTAATTCTTCAAGCACTTTACGGTCAGCATTATCGTTGACGAAAATACAAACAGCGTCTGCACCAATAGCGTTTTTGGCCGTTTTTGAACTGAGAGGGAAATCGAAAAACTCGAAATCATAACCAAATCCGAGCTTTTTATTGACCTGCTCCAGATGTTTATGGTCATACTGTTTGGTACTGTAAACGACTAATTTCATGGAATTATCTCCGCTATAATTTAAGTAGCTAATAAATTGTTTTGGGCTTAAATTATTGCTGACGTAAAGGGTTAAATAAACCAATAAATTAATTAACTCTATAAGTGTATTGCTTGTTGTTCCCCTATATGTTCAACATAATTTTCTTAATAATCAATGTCTTAGTTTAAGACGTGTCTGCTAAATTATGGAATAACAATATACCCTATGGATTTCAAGATGGATCGCGACGGCAAGGGAGAGAATCCCCGGGAGCATAGGTAACTATGTGACCGGGGTGAGCGAGTGCAGCCAACAAAGAGGCAACTTGAAAGATAACGGGTATAGAAGTAACCGATCTAAGGCTTAATAAGGAGAGGTAAAGGTTTGATAACCAAAGGGTTAAAAATATTCATTACCATACTGATGTTATCGGTATTGCTGATAGCAGTGGGATGGTTTTCTATTCCTCATTGGTTACCTAAGGTCACTGGTCGCTGGTTACCTCCAGGTATGATGGTTTCATTGAAACAACCAAAATGGAAAAATGGGGCTTTGCAATTGGATGATATTTCATTGCAGGTGAAGGATTGCAGGCTTATTCGTGTATCGCGATTATCTGTTAGTTACCCATATTCAGAGATAGATAACAGTTATCATTGGCGATTAAATGCCGCAGATATTAGCGGGGATATCAATTGCCTAAATCAGTTACCTAAATCGACACAAAGCCATGATCCACTGTCTGTTGCTGATATTTTAGCTCTTATTCCACAGGGAAGTTTGTCCGTGGAAAATCTTTCTTTTCATCCCTGGCAAGATTTTGCTGGAAGACTAGAATTCAATTCCTCTTCTCAGGGGCAAGAACTCAGTTATCAGGGGAAGAAGGTTAAATTGTCAGCGCATATTTATGGTAAGGAATCGCTAGTTATTGACCAACTGGCAATTAAATTACCAGAACAGGAAATCAGCCTTAATGGTGAAATGACATTACCTCTTAATGTGGACAAATTACCGCCTCATGGTGATGTAAAAGGTAAAATTATTGCCAGGCAATATGCGCACCCGCTGAATATCAAGTTAGGTTGGCGAGGGACATCCGGCAAACTTATTATCGGCGAAGAGGGGACAACAGTACCTTTGGCCGAATTGCCTTGGCAGTTTAACCAAGACCAGTTTGATATTACTGATGGTAAATGGCAGTGGACGAGTGCGGAACAACCTCTTGCGGGAGGAGTGAATATTAAGATTGCTCATTGGCAACAAGGGTTGGATAACCTGCTAATGAGTGGTCGTATAAATTTGGTCACTCAGGGTAAACGTGGTAAAGCGAATATTGTGTTAACGATAAAACCGGGCCGGATAAATTCATTAAATACGCAACTTCCTTTGCAATTAACGGGTCAGATTAATGTGCAGGATATGATGATGGCTATGTCATTGCCTGCGATAATTGATGGTCCGCTGGTTAATCCGAAAATGACTTTCCAGTCAGGTTCGTTGTTTCGGGTTTGGGGGCGATTGTCTGATGAGTTTATGGTTAAAGATGCCCGATCACCGTTAGCGGGAACTTATCTGACACGTGAAGGTTTTACGGGTCGGTTACAGGCGATTGTTAATGCGCAACACCGTGACTGGGGAAAATTCCGTTTGCATCTAGATGGTCATGCCGAGGATTTTATGCCGGATAAAGGCTATTGGCGTTGGAACTATTGGGGAGATGGCTATTTGCCGCCACTACAGGCTAAATGGGATATCGTTGGAAAAGGGCGTTGGCATGACACATTGATTAACGTCAACGAAATGACTACCGGTTTTAATGTGATTAAGCACGGTATGATTCGGGTGGATACGCCGCGTCTACAATTAACAAAACCATTGGAATGGCAACGTTCAGAGAAATTGCCCGCCTTTAAGGGTGAGTTACGGCTGACAGCGAAGAAAACATCATTTCGGTCCGGTGGCTTTTTGCCCCCTGCTGAGCTGACAGCAAAATTGACAGGAGAAAGCCCGAATAACTTTATTGTTAATGGTGATCTTTCATCAAGAAATATTGGTCCGATCCCTTTTTACAGTCGTTGGGATGGAGCAAGATTGCGTGGTGAAGCGCGTTGGCCTACTCAATCCTTACTTGCATTTCAGCCGTTGGTACCTAAAGATTTAGGCATAAACTTACGATCAGGTGATCTTTATGCGCAGGCCGCTTTTTCTGCCACACGAGGGCAAGGTTTTGTTGCGGGGGGACACTGGGTAGTAAAAAATGGCAGCATGTGGCTTAAAGAGGGTGAAATCAGTGGACTTGATTTTGTCTTACCGTGGCGGCTGAAAGAGAGTATCTGGCAATTTGGTGTTAAATCGCCGGTTCAACTACGAGTGAAAACGATTAATAACCTGTTTGAAATGCGTAACTTGACGGCGGACTTACAGGGATTTTATCCACCATCGGAACAAAAACCGCTGGAATTGACTAATGTGAATGTAGGTATATTGGATGGACAGATTAACTTAGATAAATTAAGGCTTCCTCAGCATCATCCTGCTATTTTGGCGCTTGATAAATTGGAGTTAAGTCGCCTTCTTACTGTGTTGAAAGTCAAACAATTTGCGATATCCGGCAAAATCAGCGGAAAATTGCCGTTGTTTATTAATAATGAACGTTGGATAGTTCAGCAAGGTCAGATTACCAATATCGACCATATGACCTTACGTCTGGATAAAGACACGGTAGATTCCATTAACAAAGATAATATTTCCGCTGGTGCCGCTATGGATTGGTTACGCTATTTAGAAATCAGTCGTTTACGGGCGCAGCTCAGTCTTGATAATTTAGGGATTCTGGCACTTAGCGCTGAAATTCAAGGTGTTAATTCATTAAGAGATAAAAAACGGCAAGTCAAGCTGAATTACCATCATGAAGAGAATATCTTTCACTTATGGCGCAGCTTACGGTTTGGCAACAATCTTGAAGATTGGTTACAGCAAAATATCTCTGTATTAAATGGGAGTGATAAATGACAAAACAAACTGGAATGAAGCTGTTCTTACTATCAATGGGGCCTTTAATGCTGTCAGGTTGTATACGCCTTGAAGTGGCAACACCGGAGAAGCCCATTAATATTAATATGAATGTCAAAATTGAGCATGAAATTCAGATAAAAGTAGACAGGCAAGTTGAAGAGATGCTCAAGAATAACACGGGTTTATTCTAGGGGGTTGGCATGATGAAGAGAACAGGTACGGGAATATTGTTATTGGCTAGTGTATTGTTCAGCTCTTCCGTTGTAGGAATGACTCTGAATGAGGCAAAGCAGAAAGGATTGGTTGGTGAAACTTTCAGTGGTTATCTGGCTATAGTGAAAACAGATAATCAGGCACAAGCTTTGGTGGCAGAAATTAATCAAGCCCGTGAGAAAAAATACGCAGAAATTGCGGCTGGCAATAATATTTCTACAGAGCAAGTGGCTAAACTTACTGGCGAAAAATTGGTGAATAGAGCTGAACCTGGTGAGTATGTGCGTGGTATTAATGGTAAGTGGTTGAAGAAATAAAAGCGCGTCGAATGACGCGCAAAAAACAGCAATATAAATGTATGAACTATGAACAAAAAAGTGGCTATCAGGAAGCTATTGCTTGCAAAACTTCACGGGCGGTTTGTTGCGCTTGATTTGCGGCATCAGGGCCTAATGCGACACCTTCGGTAAATACAAACTCTATATCAGTGAGCCCAATGAAACTTAGGAACAGACGCAGATAAGGCACTAACAGATCACTGGGGCCATCTTTATGGATGCCGCCACGGCTGGTCAGGATGATGACTTGTTTGCCTTTTAGCAGACCTTCTGGGCCATTCTCGGTATAACGGAAAGTCACGCCAGCACGCGCTATCATATCAAAATAGCTTTTCAGTTGGGTTGGAATGTGGAAGTTGTACATAGGTGCAGTAATAACAATAACGTCATTATCCTGCAATTCCGCAATCAGTTCGTCAGATAGTGCTAACGTCTCTTTTTGGCGAGCGGTCATTTCATTGCCACTCGGACGCAATGCATGAACCAGTTCATTATCCAGAGCAGGAATGGATTGTGCAGTCAGATCGCGTACTGTAATGCTGTCATCGGCATGATTGGTTTGCCACTTTTCAATGAAGAAATCTGCCATTTGGTTAGTATGTGAATGCTGCGCCATAATGCTGGATTTAAGAACCAGAACTTTACTCATGTTTATTCCTTAAGTTAACTTTTGGTAATTCATTTGTTAATCACGATATAGTTATTTTATGAGTTATTGACTTATGGTAACAGATCAATATTTAGAGAATAGGATTCAAATTTATTGAAAGACTTTTATCCGCGTTGATATAACGTGGTGGAAATATCAGCTGAAATTATTGCCAATAAATAGGATATGCTACTATAGTCGTCAATAAGAACCATGTTATCAATAAGAACTGCGTCATCAATAAAAGCTGGCTAATCAGTAAAGTTAAGAAGTTACAAGGATCAATATAAGTGAAAGAGTCTCAGAAAATCATTAACCGTCAGGCTGCTTGTCCAACGATCAAATATCCAGAAAACTTGCCCGTCAGCCAGAAGAAAGATGATATCTACAAAGCTATTCGTGACCATCAAGTTGTCATTATTGCCGGTGAAACCGGTTCGGGTAAAACAACCCAGATCCCGAAAATTTGTCTTGAACTAGGTCGGGGAATAAAGGGCCTTATCGGTCATACTCAACCCCGCCGATTGGCTGCTCGCGCGGTTGCCAATCGTCTGGCGGAAGAATTGGAAACCTCCGTGGGTTCTGCTGTTGGTTATAAAGTCCGGTTTAGTGATCATGTGGGTGATAACACGTTGATTAAACTGATGACCGATGGTATTTTGCTGGCGGAACTGCAAAATGACAGGCTACTTAAACAGTATGACACGCTCATTATTGATGAGGCGCATGAACGCAGTCTGAATATTGATTTTATTCTGGGTTATTTGCGCCAATTACTGCCAAAACGTCCCGATCTGAAAGTGATCATTACCTCCGCGACTATCGATCCTGAGCGCTTTTCTCGCCATTTTAATCATGCGCCAATTATCGAAGTTTCTGGTCGAACCTATCCGGTAGAAGTGCGTTATCGTCCTGTCATGGGGGAAGATAATGGTGGAGAGCGGGATCAGCTTGAGGCCATTATTGATGCTGTTGATGAACTCAACCGTGAAGGGCCTGGGGATATCCTGATCTTTATGAGTGGAGAGAGGGAGATTCGTGATACAGCCGATGCGCTGAATAAACTGAATCTGCGTCATACCGAAGTACTGCCATTATTTGCGCGTCTTTCTAACAGTGATCAGAATCGGATTTTCCAGTCACATACGGGGCGGAGAATTGTGCTGGCAACTAACGTGGCAGAAACCTCGTTGACGGTACCGGGAATTAAATATGTGATTGATACCGGGTATGCACGTATTAGCCGTTACAGTTATCGCACGAAAGTACAGAGATTGCCGATTGAACCCATATCACAGGCGTCGGCTAATCAGCGAAAGGGGCGTTGCGGACGTGTATCTGACGGGATCTGTATCCGGCTGTATTCAGAAGACGATTTCCTTTCTCGGCCAGAGTTTACTGATCCAGAAATCCTGCGTACTAACCTGGCATCGGTCATTCTGCAAATGACGGCAATTGGTCTTGGGGATGTCAGTGCATTTCCATTTGTGCAACCGCCTGATAAACGTAATATTCAGGATGGTGTTCGGCTTCTGGAGGAGCTTGGGGCTATTGATCAAGGCGCAATGGCTAAGAGTCATTACCGTCTTACATCAATAGGGCGACAGCTTGCTCAGCTCCCGGTTGATCCTCGGCTGGCGCGTATGGTATTGGAAGCTCGTCAACATGGTTGTGTACGTGAAGTGATGGTTATCACTTCTGCGCTATCTATTCAGGACCCAAGAGAGAGGCCACTGGAGAAACAGCAGGCTTCTGATGAGAAACACCGTCGATTTGCTGATAAAGACTCCGATTTTATTGCATTTCTGAAATTATGGGATTTTTTGAAAGAGCAGCAAAAGGCACTCTCCTCTTCGCAATTTCGCAAGCTTTGCCGTCAAGATTATCTTAACTATCTGAGAGTCAGAGAGTGGCAGGATATATATACCCAGTTACGACAAGTTGTGAAAGAAATTGGTCTGTCGGTAAATAGTCAGGAGGCAGATTACCGAGGTATTCATACTGCGTTACTTTCTGGGCTGTTATCTCATATCGGCCAAAAAGATACCGATAAACAGGAATATACTGGTGCGCGTAATGCCCGTTTTGCTATTTTTCCTGGTTCTGGCTTATTCAAGAAACCACCTAAGTGGTCAATGGCAGCGGAATTGGTTGAAACTAGTCGCTTGTGGGGACGTATTGCTGCGCGAATAGAACCTGAATGGGTTGAACCGTTAGCCGGGCATCTGGTGAAGTATCATTATAGCGAGCCGCACTGGCAAAAATCTCAGGGTGCGATAATGGCTAGGGAAAAAGTCACTTTATATGGTTTGCCAATTGTGGCTAGTCGTCTGGTTAATTACAGCAAAATTGATCCAATGCTCTGCCGTGAGTTGTTTATCCGCCATGCGCTGGTGGAAGGCGACTGGCAAACTCGACATGCATTTTTCCGAGCGAATCTGAAATTACGTGAGGAAATTGAGGAGCTAGAACATAAATCCCGTCGTCGTGACATTTTGGTGGATGATGAAACCTTGTTTAGTTTCTATGATCAACGGCTACCTCAGGATGTGGTTTCTGCTCGCCATTTTGATCGCTGGTGGATGAAGACAGGTAAAGAGCAACCGGACTTGCTTAATTTTGAAAAAAATATGTTGATCAAAGGCGATGCCGATAAAATCAGTGCGCTGGATTACCCTAATTACTGGTATCAGGGGGCATTGAAATTACGGCTTAGTTACCAGTTTGAGCCGGGCATGCAAGCTGATGGTGTGACAGTTCATATTCCGCTGCCGGTGTTGAATCAGGTTAAGGATGAAGGGTTTGATTGGCAGATCCCCGGTATTCGTTATGATCTGGTTGTTGCGCTGATTAAATCATTGCCGAAACCGGTTCGTCGTAATTTTGTCCCTGCACCAAACTATGCTCAGGCATTTATGGAGCGGGTACCTCAACCGCAATCAACCTTGTTAGATAGCTTTGAGAAAGAGTTACGGCGAATGACGGGTGTTACGGTGTCACGTGATGATTGGCAGTTAGAGCAAGTACCAGAGCACCTCAAAATGACATTTCGAGTGGTAGGAGAGAAGAATCGGACTATCGCGGAAGGTAAAGATTTATCTGCACTGAAATTACGCTTGAAAGAGAAAGTTCAGGAGACACTTTCCGCTGTTGCTGATGATGGAATTGAACAGAGTGGGCTGCACATTTGGAGTTTTGGTGAATTACCGGGACGGTATGAGCAGAAACGTGGTGGTTACTCGGTCAAAGCATTTCCAGCGCTGGTGGATGAAAAAGAGAGTATCGGTATCAAATTGTTTGAAACCGAACCGGAGCAAAAAATTGCCATGTGGGAAGGTACCCGTCGCCTGTTGTTGCTCAATATTCCCTCACCAATTAAATACTTACATGAGAAATTGCCGAATAAATCCAAATTGGGGCTCTATTTTAATCCTTATGGCAAGGTATTGGATTTGATTGACGATTGCATCTCTTGTGGTGTGGATAAATTGATGACAGTGAATGGTGGGCCCGCTTGGAATGAGCAAGGTTTTATTCAGCTACAGGACAAAGTTCGGGCTGAGTTGAACGATACTGTCGTGGAAATAGCTAAGCAAGTGGAACAGATACTCACCACCATTTTTGCTATTAATAAACGCCTTAAGGGGAAAATTGATATTTCGCTGGCCTTGGCGTTATCGGATATCAAAGAGCAGCTTTCTGGTCTGATTTTCAAAGGGTTTGTTACCACTAATGGTTGGAAACGTTTGCCGGATGTCCTGCGTTATCTGCAAGGCATTGAGCGCCGTATTGAAAAATTGGCGATTGATCCGCACAGAGATAGAGCGCAAATGGGGCGTGTCGAAAATGTTCAGCAACAGTGGCAGCAATGGCTGGCGAAATTATCACTGCAACAGAAACAGTTACCTGAGGTGCAAGAGATTCGTTGGATGATTGAAGAACTGCGGATCAGCTTGTTTGCTCAGCAACTGGGCACGCCATATCCGGTCTCGGATAAGAGAATTTTGCAAACGATGGAGCAAATTGCTTCCTGATCAAAGAAGACTAAAGGTGGCTCAGGTTATTGACAAAGTGCTGGTTTTTTATCCAGCACTTTGTTTTAATTAAGTCCTGTCCACCAAACGGAGATTGCCGTTATGGATTTGTTCTTACAGAAGCAATAGTATCGAATGTGAAGCAGCAGTAAACATATGAGGAATATCATGACGTTAGAGAAAATATCATTTGCTTACCCGGTACATATCAGACAAGGAATGTTAATTGATGTGATGCACCCTCCTAGTATGTGGATATATGCTGATAGTTTTCCATCTGTAGAGTATCTTAATGTAGCTTTAGGCGTTTTCTTGCGTAAAGATGAGTTGTATTACACTAAAATTGACGTGTTCGTTGATGATAAATCGGTTCTTGATGATCAAGATAAGGGAAATGATACAGCATACATTCACTTGTCTGGTTTTACGTCTACAGACCAATATATTATGGTTTCATCAATGACATTAAAGAGGGTTCACTTGCCCAATGAAGGTGTTTATAAGCTTATTGGTGAGCTGTATTCGGGGGAATTAGGCAGCGCAGATAGCAAAGTTATATACCCTATGGATTTCGAGATGCATCGCGACGGCAAGGGAGCGAATCCCCGGGAGCATAGATAACTATGTGACCGGGGTGAGTGAGTGCAGCCAACAAAGAGGCAACTTGAAAGATAACGGGTATAGACGTAAATGAGAGTTATTTTGTTGTTACATCTAAAGTGGAAGGTAAGTGATGGCTAAGATTTACGAATTCTCTGCCAATGATATAGCAACTATTGAAAGTCATAAACATTTGCCCAATACTATGAAGTATGGAAACGGCAATGGTGGTGGAGGTGGTGATATGTTGGAAGCTCGTGTAGCAAAACTTGAATCAGACGTTGAGCATATCAAAGCCACAATGAGCGATGTGAAGGCTGATCTGAAATCAGTCATCAGTGATGTTGGCACAATGAAGACCGACGTTGCTGTTATCATGCAAAAATTAGATGTAATCAATAATACTTTGTCTAAGAAACCAAGTGAAGAACAGCTTAATGCCAGATTAACAAAGTCAGAGAATAGATTTGATTCCAAATTTACAGAAGTAGAGGGCAAGTTTGACGCCAGATTAACAAAGTCAGAGAATAGATTTGATTCCAAATTTACAGAAGTAGAGGGCAAGTTTGACGCCAGATTAACAAAGTCAGAGAATAGATTTGATTCCAAATTTACAGAAGTAGAGGGCAAGTTTGACGCCAGATTAACAAAGTCAGAGAATAGATTTGATTCCAAACTTACAGAAGTAGAGAGCAAACAAACAGAATCAGTGCTAATTGAAACATTGGAATCATCAAGAATAGATAATACTCCGTTTACGTTTTTAGGTAATGCAGTTGCTAATGCTGTTGATAGCGTTTCTGATGAATGGGCATCACTTCCCTTTGCAAGTAAAGGAGCCACCTTGAGCCATGTTATATCTCCACTTGCAATATGATCTGTTATATAATTCCATTCTCCGTTATCCCCTTCTGGCATATTTTTAATTACTGCTCTTGCACCTTGCTGTTTTATTTGTAGGCTCAATTGCTCTGGTGTTAAATTCGGATATGGATTTTTAGCTGTAATATGGCGATCCACGGCCAGTGAGTTAAATGAAACTAGCATTAAAAACAGGATCAGTTTTTTCATTCGACTACCAGAATTGTATCGCTAGAGTTGGCTATCTCTTTTCTGAGATTATAGCCGTTTATAATGATGCAGCCATGTGATGCCTGACGGTATGTTCCATCCCGTCTGTCACCATGTATTCTAAAAAGAGAGCGTCCAAACGTATTAGTTCCCATAATAGGATCTAATATCACGGTAACCTTGGTTATTGAGTTAGAATAACCGTTGATTCTGTAATAACCACGAGGAATTGGCCCTTCACCTTCAACCTGTTCCATAGAGGGATTATTTATTCCAGCTCCATGACCGCTATAGCCCTTTGCAATAAAAGAGCCATTATGTGTAAGTACACCAGTGCCTTGTGAATATTTCCACGTCATAACTTGTTTCCATTAGTAAATATTAAGAAATTTAACTTTAAACTTAATAAACATTTTTAAAAGCATAATTTTGTAAATAAAATAAATTTTTTGTAAATTAATAAATTAAGATTTAAATGAATGAAGGGATAGGAAAGAGCATTAAAGGTATGATGGAAGAAAAACCTTTCTAAGAAAATCCGTAATCCGTAAGATTAGCTCTTAGATTAATTCACTCAAAAATAAAACCCTACACTAAAATCCCCTTGTTTCTTTTAGGTTCATTGGATTACAATTATGCGCATAACTTTAAGCATAGGAGGTCATACTATGAGATCTACAATTGTTACGCGGCCTGGAGCCAAGAAGGGCACTAACGTATACCTCACAACAGATCTGGTAGACGCGGCCCGTAGCCTGAATATGAACTTATCGGCTACGCTGGATGAACTTTTGGCGCAGGCTGTAGAAGCTAAAAAATGTGAGCAAAAGGAAGATGCGCAGAGTATACAGGTAATTAATAAGTTCTTAGAACGTGCAGGGATAATTACTGATGATGAGTTTTTTGGGAGCCTTTGATGTCGCAATTTGATGTTTATCGTAATCCTTCAGCAAAATCTAATAAATTTTGGCCTTATTATCTGGTTATTCAGCATGATTATTTTGAAAATTTATCAACAAGATTAATTGTTCCACTGACTTCAACAGGAGAAATGGAACTAACTCGTAAACGTATTACGCCGGTAGTTGATATCAATGGTGATAAATATTATGTATTTACTCCGGCTATTACATTCCTTGACGCCAATAAAATAAAGAAAAAAGATTTTATATGTAATGTTGTCATTTCCCGAGGAGAAATTCTCTCAGCAATTGATGCTATTATCACTAATGCATAACGTGTTAATTATCGTAATCTGCTGAATTTTCTTAAAAATTTTTCAGATAAAATAATAACATAACAGCGCATCAGTCAAGAAATAACCTTTCTATAACTGATGCAGATAAATTTATTACTGATAAGTTAAAGTCATTGTTGCAGTTACATTTGCCTGCCCAGGGGTAATATTGCGATCGGTCTGAAAATAGCGGGCGTGTAAAGGGATAGATAACTTCCCACCTGAATAGCTATTACCAATATTTATTTGTGAATGGATAATGACAGGTTGGTTGTTGTAAAGAATTTGCATACCCACACCGGAAGCAGTTGTGCGATTATCATTTTGATCAAGCGCCCAGACATGATATAAGTTATTTTTTGCTTTCTTTCCGTCAAGCATTAATTGAATCTGGACATCATCATCACAATCTAAAATAACCTCAAAATCCTTCCCTCCTGCGATACTATTAATGCCAGAAAAATCGCTTTTTTTGATATCGCCCATAGGGACAGTAACGTTGTTATTTTTCAGTGAGCAGCTTTTAGTAATAATTCGGGTATTTCCCAAACGGTAAGTATGCACGATATGATTATTTACCCGTGCCTGAATTAATTGTTCGTTTCTGACAAAACCAGAACCTGTTGTTGGTGCTATTTTTATTAGCTGAATTGTCAGATAACCCCATGTTTTACCACAATACCAACGACCAGAATTGTCACAGCTTACAGGGTTATTAGCAATACGGGGTAACCAGTCGATACCATAGCCGGGGCCCCAAGTATTTATTCTGATACCAACACCGGGGACGCCGGACTCGTAAACAGCATCCTTGTTGTATTCTGCACTTTTGTAGGATGTGTATCCCCATGATGTATTAATGTTTGTATCGCAATAGAAGATATTATTTTTATTATCTAATTCATCTGCACGATATTCGTAAATGGTTGTGCCAATAGCTTGATCTCTTGGCACATATAAGGTTCCAAAGGAGAGATGAGTGATTTCTGGTTTAAATCCTTTCTCAAACTGGCAGTTAGCGGCAAAACTATAAGAACTGACTATCAAACCAATTAATAAGTTGGTGATAATGAGAAAATATTTAAATTTATTGTAAATATTAAACATAGCGTTTTCCTGTGGGTGGTTATTTACAGTGAGCTGCTATTATATAAATACCGGATAAAGGAGTTTTTTCCGGTAAGTTGTAATTAACGACACATTCCTGAATATCTTTATAGCCCCATTTAACGAATAATCGTCCACTATCGGGTAAACCAGTAAGGTAAACTTGCCCTTCATGACTGACAATAGCGCTATTTACTTCATCAATGTCATGGTGTTTTTCTAATGTGACAACTGCACCAAAAGGAATAGGATTTTCTTGATAATAGAGATTGATGAGAACTCTGTGACCTATCCGGGTTTTAAAATCGGCCAGGACTAATGCCCCACGAGTAGGAATAACGGTTTGGGCATTAACGTCAATATCGACATTATCTGCTAATGAATGCGTATCCAGTGCAATCCGATTTTTCCGGTAACTGCTGACATAAGGAATAACTGCATAACCATTCCAATCGGTAGCAATACCAACATTATTTTGGATCTTTATTCCTTGAGCGCCATCAGCCCGGACTAATGCCAATGTATCTCCCAAATGTTGTGAAAGCGTCATGCCGTATGGGTGAGCAACAATGCCTCCTTGAAGGCCATAATTCAATTGGTGAGAATGACGATCATAACTATAACCAGTACTAAGTTGACCATAAGCGCCTTTATATTCCGCATGAATATGACCGCCAGCGCCAGTACCGTGATTGGTGTAACTCTGCTGTAAACTATAAATTAAATTATTGTCTTGCAGCGCTGTGCCACTTAAACCTACTTGGTGGGAAATATCTTTGTTTTTATTGGTATTAAAATTGTAACTGGTCCAGCTATTCTTTAGCCAGCGATCTAATGGAATCTGTATGCTGAATGAAAAAAGCTGCTCATTTTTATTCGTATCTGGAAGTTGGCTATAGGTATAATTCAGGCTGTAATTAATATTATTATAATTGGTGCTATA
Source organism: Photorhabdus laumondii subsp. laumondii (assembly GCF_003343245.1). NCBI lineage: Bacteria > Pseudomonadati > Pseudomonadota > Gammaproteobacteria > Enterobacterales > Morganellaceae > Photorhabdus > Photorhabdus laumondii. The sequence goes on from NZ_CP024901.1 coordinate 2,541,307, forward strand.
ACCTGCGTTGATATTACGTTCATAGCCAGGTTGTTGCCAATAATTTTGTTGAAAGGCGGACAGATATAAACTGCCAAAATTTCCCAGAGATTGATTAATATGCAGTTGTAATTTGCTTCTTTTATTGGTGCGGTAACGCCAGTCGCTTTTATTGGAATTCTCTATATCATTGGCTTCTTTAAAATCATAAAAACCGTGAGTCGAATAACGATAGCCTGCTAGAGTAAAATTAGTTCCTGTTAATGAGAGGTCTTTTGCATATTGAAAACGATAGGATTGCCCTTTGGTACTTATATTAGATGGTAAATCGGTGTTAGCGTGAGTGATATCAAAAGAGAGAGAACCCAATATACCAAAATTATAACCTGATCCTAAAGCAACGGATTGATAATCTTTTGAAAAAATCGTACCACCGTAGGCAGTGATATTATTAGAAAAACCATAGACTAATGCGCCTTGGGTAAAATTAGGCTCTCTCCCACGATTATTTGATGATTGATATTGGCCTAGTGTTATCGAATATTGCAAGCCTCCTTCCCGTAACATAATCGGTATAGTCGAAAAAGACTGAGTAGATCGATATTCCTGACCATCTGCTTCCTTGATAATAACGTCCAAATTTCCACTTGTTGTGGTTGGGAAAAGGTCATTAATGACAAATGGACCCGGTGAAACATAAGTTTGATAAATGATATAGCCATTTTGCTTGATTGTAACTTGAGCATTACTTTGAGCAATTCCTCGGACACTAGGGGCGAAACCTTGTAAGCTGTCTGGTAACATATTGTCATCAGAAACTAACTGTAAGCCACGGAATTGAACACCCTCAAAAATATAGGAGGGGGTAAAGCTGTCACCTAGCGTTAATTGTCCTTTTAGTGCGTGAATATCTCGTTGTAAATAGGTGTTAATACTTTTCCAACTCTTATCACGACTGGTATAGGTAGAATAATTGCGTAAGCGCCATGCTTGCCAATTAGCACCTGTTCGAAGATTCAGATAATGGGTCTGCGTAGAACCAGATGGATTATCTTGCCAGGTATTTGAACCACTATAATTATAGTTAATCAGTAATGAAGTTAATCCTTGCTGCCATAATTCAGGCGAAACATAACCTCTTGCCTGACTGTTTAATATTGCTTGTGGAATACTGATATCCAGTCTTTGCTGACTAAAATTGAAGGTGGTGCTTGCTGATGGAATATATTGACTTAGATCAGACAACTCTGTTTCTGGTGGTAAACTGATCAGCTCTGGAAAGCTATCAATTTTTACTCCCATATCTTGTAATTGCTGAATTGTCAGCTTGGGTAGCAATTTATTATTTATCGTGACAAAGGTTACGTTCCTAGTATCTATTTTATCTCTATTAAGGTAAATATCTACCCAGTAAATACCGGGCGGATAGTCATCTTGCGTGAAAATAGAGAGATCAATGTCTTCAGGTGAACCAAAATCAGTACCTATTTCCAGAGCATGAATATTGAAATAATCTTCAGAATAAGTTTTAGCCGGGTAAAAAAGTACGCCAACAGTTATAAATGGCAATAATAAGAGCCATGAATGTTCAATATTGTATGGTTGCTTATTAATCTTATGCTGTGAGCACTTTCCCATAATTAATTTTCTGGCGTAGAGTAATGTAGTGGTTTTATTAAATGGTTGTTTTTTCCTCGGCAGTAGCACCACCAAAATCATTAATTGCTTTCCAATTTACCTGTTTTATGTTCTTTGCCGGCAGAGGCCAGCTTAGTTGGCTAAAGGGTTTAATCATGCCCGCAGGTTTTATTTCATGTTGATCTACTTTAAGGTAAGAGAATGAAATGAAGTAAGGGGTGGGGTTCTCTGCGATCAATGAATTATTTTCCGTACGGAATTTGAGCTCTTTGTATGCGGTACTTGACTTTTCTGCCAAATTTGCAGGGCGGTAAAACAATTTAAACTTTGACTTAACTGTTATTTGTAATTGATTCTGATTTGATTTCACCGAGGTAGGAATAGACTTTACATTTAACCAAAAAAGTGATTCCCGATCTTGAGGTAGGTTACTTTCTGTTTTTACAATACGCAGGATATTTTCATGGTCTGCTGCGAGTTTAAAGATCGGAGGAGTAACGATAAAAGGAGTCTTCATATTATCATTTTCATCTTGGATCCAAGATTGAATTAGGTAAGGTGCATCTTTCTCCGGGTTGCTTATAGAAATAGACGCTTCTTTTTTGTCACTCATGTAAATAACACGGGTTCCACCAATGACGACACCAGCGATAGCGAAATTTATACTGATAATATATAGAAAAATTACTGTGAATAGGCGTTGATACTGCACGGTAGCATCTCCGTTTTATCGTGTTTTTATGCGTTATTTTGTGGGCATCCATGCCCTGTACTTCTCTATTAGAGACAAAACGTGAATAAAGTTCCGTTCTAAATTTAGCCTGTCTTAGTTATAAACAATCGTAAAATTGGCGACTGCATCACCTGAGCCCGGGCTAATTGCTTGAGCTGTAGCAACATATTTTGCAATGAACTTCAATTCTGCTGTTTTTTGATCAGTAAAAGCCTGGGATTTGGAAGCTTTTGCCAAAGGAATCAGCGTTGAGTTATCTTCTTCATAGATACCAATAGCAACGCCATCGGCGACTTCCTGGCCTTTATCATTGGATAAGGCCAGGAGATTGTTATTTCTATTATCTATCTGCCCATCAAATTTAACTTGTGCATGAGTATATTCTGGTGGGCAATCACTCATCTTAATGCTAAAGGGTGTTGCAGCCGCGGTACTATCTACGCCACTAAATGCATTTGAGCTAATTGTTCCCATGTTTACGTTTTGATTTGCAGAGTCGGTATCGATTTTACAGGCATTCGCGATGATATTACCTGTAAAGTTGATTTTTCCGTCTGCTGCATTTGCTACAGAAATAAATACAGAAGATGCAAGTAAGGATGAAATAATCAGTTTAGCTTTCATTTTAAATAGATCCTAACCCTGTCGAGCATGGCGTCAGGGCAATAGAAATACTGATTTAATGGGAACTGTATAAACGTCAATACAGCGTGTAAATATCTATACCCGTTATCTTTCAAGTTGCCTCTTTGTTGGCTGCACTCGCTCACCCCGGTCATATCGTTATCTATGCTCCCGGGGATTCACTCCCTTGCCGTCGCGATGCATCTTGAAATCCGTAGGGAATATAGCTTTTACCCGATAACAACAACGATAACTTAAACTGTGTCTTTTTTGGGGTAAAGCCGGGCGATCATAGCGATTAATTAGGAAAAATCCAAAGAATGACTCGATAATGTATTGCATTTAAGACTTTTATCTGTATTTATTTCTTAAACAGGATTATTTTTTAATATTAACGTGATTTATTGTATGTAATAAATCATTATGCTAATTAATGCGAATATCTTTTGATTAATAATTGGTTATAAAATTAATTGTGATATAAATCACAATTAATTTATCACTCTTAAGAATTTATTTTTTTGTTCTATTATTTTTATGTTATTACCTCTCGCTGTCATTTTCTCTTTGAGAATTTTTATTCTAATGGAGTAAGTCACCTGGATTAAATTACTCTATAGTCTTCTAATGTGATCTTTCTATATTTATTGTTTATAGCGATGCTTATCTTAGTTGACGTTATATACCCGTTATCTTTCAAGTTGCCTCTTTGTTGGCTGCACTCGTTCCCTTGCCGTCGCGATGCATCTTGAAATCCATAGGGTATAAACACTTCACACAATTAACCCTGTAAGGGAGGAAAATGAAACAGTTCGTCTTGATATTAGGCTTTTTGTCCATCGTGTTTGCCGTCGCGCATCCGGCTTCGGCCATGCAAGCAGAGCAGAAAACTGTCACCAATGGCGTGGCATCGATCGAATATTCGGTGCGAGGGAAGGGGCCACTGCTCGTGGTGATTGCTTCAACCGGGCGGGGAACCGCGGAATTCGCGCCACTCGCAGATCGACTGGCGAGGCGCGGCTATCGCGTTGCTCTGCCGGAACCACGCGGAATCTCGGGGTCGACTGGTCCGATGGAAAATGTGACTTTCCACGACTTTGCCGACGATTTTGCGGCAGTAGTTGCGGCGGAAGGAGGTAAGGCAATTGTGGTGGGGCACGCTTATGGCCATTGGATCGCCAAGACGATTGCCTCGGATTATCCCGAAATGACGCGTGGCATCGTACTTTTGGCTGGGGCGGCGAAATCTTGGCCCTCGGAGCTCTCGGATGCGATCATGGTGATAAGTGATCCGAAATCTACCCGTGAGGAGCGGCTGACGAAACTTAAGCTTGCCTTCTTCGCGGCAGGCAATGACCCGACGCCTTGGCTTGAGGGGTGGCATTCTGATGTTATAAAAAGTCAGTCCTCGGCGCGTAAGCTAACCAATCGCAAGGATTGGTGGGCTGGCGGGACGGCACCAATCCTCGATCTACAGGCGGGTTCCGATCCGTTTCGACCTGAATCGTCTCGAATGGAGGCGAAGGATGAGTTCGGCAACCGCGTTACTGTCGCAGTGATTGAAGGTGCCAGCCATGCGCTACCGGCCGAAAAGCCGATCGAGGCGGCAATGCAATTGCCGATTGGGCCGATAAACTGAAATAATTTGAGGAGAATATCTGATCTTTATCAGGGCATTCGTACTGAATTTGTTGCGGTGCGAATGCTCCAGGCAGAGACGATTCCAATAGGACAAAATAGATATCTGTTTTACATCTTTGCCGATGATGATCAGGAATACATCTATCAACATAGTCGCTTTGAAAATCATCTTGATTTGCTCCTTCAACACGGGGTGAATAATTTTAGAATTCGACAAAAATTGATTAAATAATCATACCCATCGAGTTGCATTAACAAAATTAGTTACAACATACTTTTAGAGATAACACTAACAAAAATATGATAGAACAACGAAAAACTAAACAAACTGCTATATGAAAATCCAGAAAGCCATTACAGGGGAATAATGGCTGGATCTGACGGGATTACTTGATTAGCAACCCAGTGGCAGGGATTGCTGTTATCAGCAATGCGGTAATAGTGAGCTTTTCAGCCAGATGTAAGCTATTTTTCTGCGGGTTTTGGCGGCGTGCATACAAAAAAACAATAAGACCTGGTGCATAGAGAACAACAGACAATAGCAAATTCATCAAACCGGATGCATAAAGCAGCCATATGCCATAAATGCATGCTCCAACAGCAATGAGTAATAACCCCTTATTGCTACGATCAAAAGCGACTTTTAAAAGAAATGCCCCGACAAGGAAATAGGGCACTAAAATCATTTCGGATGCAATTGTCAGCAATGAATTGTAGTTGCTTCCACTCAACCAGATCAAAACCAGAGAGAGTTGTACAGCGCCATTAGTGAACCACAATGAAGATGATGGCGCATTATTGCGGTTTTGCCGGTTAAATACTTTTGGAAAAGAGCCGTGTTGGGCAGCGATAAATGGCACTTCTGCGGCCATGATTGTCCAACTCAGATAAGCCCCACAGACGGAGACAATCAATCCGGCAGCAATAATGATTTCACCGGCGGAGCCAACAAGCCCCACCATCAGGTTGGCCATTGATGGATTGCGCATTGCTGCTAACTCAGGTCGTGGTACTAATCCAAGGGAGAGTAGGGTGACCAAGATGTATATTGTTAACGCCGCAACGACAGCCAGCATGGTTGCAATACCCACATCTGTCCGTTTTTTCGCTCTGGCTGACACCACAACAGCACCTTCAATACCAATGAAAACCCAAAGGGTAATCAACATGGTATCTTTTACTTGTTGCCAGACAGGAACCCCTAAATCGATGCCTTTAAAGTCGAAATGAAAGATGTCCATTTTGAAAGCAATGGCGGCAAGTATGATGAAAGCACCTAAAGGCAGCAATTTTGCCATTGTCGCCAATTTGTTGATTCCGGCTGCGGTTTGAACGCCGCGGAGTACTAACCAATGTACGAACCAGAGCAGAATAGATTCTCCCAATAGGGACTGCCAAGTGTTGCCGTCACCAAAGATGACAATGCCCCCTTTATCAGTAAAGAAGCTCAGGGCGGCAAAAACGATAACCAGATAAGAAACATTGGCAACGACTGCGCATAACCAATATCCCCAGGCAGAACAGAAGCCTATTAGTTCACCAAAGCCCTCTTTGGCATAAGTGAAAATCCCTCCATCAAGATCCGGACGAAGACGAGAGAGCAGTAACAGTGCGATCGCCAGGAACAGGATACCGACACTTGTTATTCCCCAGCCGATCATTAACGCTGCCGGGCTGGCGATTTCAGCCATATTCTGCGGTAAGCTGAAAACACCCGCACCGACCATAGAGCTGAGTACCAGCGCAGTAAGCGCTGTGAGACCTAGTTTCTTTTCCAAAAATATGTTCCTAATATGACATAAACTGCATTATTAACCAGTTCATTATCCTGATCATAAAGATGAACTGGGTATCGGGTTTTTATCGCTTCCAAGCTGTACAGAACGGAGAAACAGACTGATTGAACCTAGAAATAGGGGGGGATTCTACGAAGGGTATGAGCTGGATGCAATGGTTTTCTATGCAAATAACTATAAAATTTATGCATTGTTTGATGGTGAGTTTGGGTGTGGTGAGATGCAATTTATTTTTATAAGCTGATATGCGTTATTTTTATAATGCTGTTTATTGTACTAAGGTAAATAGGTAATAAGCATGAATTACTATGGTGTTATTACTAATTAAGTAATTTTTATTTTAATTTTTTCGATCGATCTCAAAATTTAATAAAATAGTTGTGAAAAATAAAGTTTTACCTCTAATTTTCATTTTTTTATGTAATATTACTGCTAAGTAATAATCATCTCTTGTTTTCATGTCAGATTATTAAATTAATCTATTGGATATGTAATTTCATAATGTTATGGATATCTTATCAAATTAAAACATATGGAATGTTTTTTTAATTTATTGATTTTATTTAAATATTTTTTTGATTTTAATTGATTTTGTGAATTTTATATTCAAGTTAATATATTTTTCATTGATTTTTCTATCAGTAACTAATTAAATTTCCACAATGTGATATAAAACTAATCTTATATAAAAATAAAAAAATCATGTTGACAACGACTGTTTTGATTTATATTGTTTGTGAAAATATTACTCTGCGATTTATTAACTTATTTTTCTTGTATACCTTATGGATTTAAAGATGCATCGCGACGGCAAGGGAGTAAATCCCCGGGAGCATAGATAACGATGTGACTGGGGTGAGCGAGTGTAGCCAACAAAGAGGCAACTTGAAAGATAACGGGTATATATGTTTTTAATTTTCAGGAATGATTATATGTACGTATACCAAAAAATATTCTCAGATGGTTAGGGGATAGCTGTCATTCAAATTTTTATCTTTTAGGTGCCGATGAATGGCTCAGTATTAAATATTCATAAAGGTTAGAACATATGAAACGTGTTCTTGTAGTGTCGTATTCCCAAAGCGGCCAATTGATCGAGGTGGTAAAAAGCTTAATTTCACCCCTGCAAGAGTCTGACGAGATATACATCCGTGAAGTTATTCTGAAACCGATTCCTGAATTTGAATTTCCCTGGAAGTTTTCTAAATTTGTTGATGTTTTCCCAGAAACAGTGCAGTTACATCCGCCTGAGCTAGCGCCTTTGAATCTGGAAGACGAAGAACCTTTTGATTTGGTCATATTAGGCTACCAAGTTTGGTATTTATCACCGGCTCCTCCGATAGTGGCATTTCTTAAGAGTGAAGAAGGAAAGCGTTTACTTAATGGTCGACCAGTGGTGACAGTTATTGCTTGCCGAAACATGTGGTTGATAGCTCAAGAAACTGTCAAAAGATTGTTGCATGAAAGTGGAGCGTATTTGCGTGATAACGTGGTCTTTGTTGATAAAGCAAACTTTTTTGCGACAGTATTCACAACCCCGATATGGCTAATGACAGGAAAAAGACAGCCATTCCCTAACTTACCCCGGGCGGGTGTATCGGAGGAAGACGTTAAAGATGCTACACGTTTTGGTGATGCATTGTTGGCAGCGCTCAAAACGGATAAAGAGAAAGTTGATGCTCCAATGTTGAAAGGTATGGGAGCGGCGGTTGTCGACCAAGCTTTTATTTTCGGTGAACGTGCGGCACATCGAGGATTTAGATTTTGGTCTGGGTTGATTTGCCGTGTGGGCAAACGAGGGATATGGGTAAGACGCTCTTTATTAGCGTTGTTTGTAACCTATTTGATATTGATGGTACTGGTTGTTTTTCCTATTTCAGTGGTTGTGCGCCGTTTGCTTTCCCCATTACTAAAAGAACGTCTTAATGAATTACAGAAATACTATGAACAACCTTCTGGTTCTGCCCGCTATGATGATAAGGAGATAAATAAGTAAATGAGTAACAACGTTTATATCACTAAAGTTTCCGCGTTTATGCCGGGAAACCCGATAGATAATAATACAATGGAATCTGTCCTTGGTTTTGTTGGTGGTCGTCCATCAAGATCTCGTCATATAGTCCTTCGCAATAATGGGATCAAATATCGCCATTATGCACTGGATCCAGAGACCGGTGAGGCAACTTATACATCTGCTCAACTAGCGGCTGAGGCAGTAAAAGGTTTGGTTGATGAACACTTCTCTTTAGACGATATGCAAAGTCTGGCAGCAAGCAGTGGTACTTCTGATCAAATTATACCGGGTCATGGTGTCATGGTTCATGGAGAGCTCAAAAATAAACCCTGTGAAGTTATCTCAACTTCCGGTGCTTGTGCTGCGGGTATGACAGCGATGAAATATGCTTATTTGTCCGTTCTTTCAGGAGCGACAAGTAATGCGGTTTCAACAACGTCGGAAGTACCTTCCACTGTATTGCATGCCCGCAATTTCCAGAGTGAAAACGAAGCTCGGGTTGCAGAACTGGAACGACGCCCTGAAATCGCTTTTGAAAAAGATTTTCTGCGTTGGATGCTTTCTGATGGTGCCGGCGCTGCTTTACTTGAAAATAAACCTCGACCTGATGGTGTTTCATTACGAATTGATTGGATAGATATTTACTCTTTTGCTAATGAGCAAGAGACATGTATGTATTCAGGTGGAGAAAAGTTAGCAGATGGCAGTTTGAAAGGTTGGGCTCAAATGAGTCAGGCTGATTGGCTTGCATATTCTGTTTTCTGCATCAAACAAGATGTCAGATATTTAAATGAGAGGGTCGTTAAATTCACACTTACCGAACCATTGAGACGGATAGTTGCTGATCGTAACTTATCTTCAGAATCTATTGATTGGTTCTTGCCTCATTACTCATCTGAATATTTCCGCATGAAATTTTCCGAGGGTCTTGACGATATTAATTTTAGTATTGAACAAGAGCGTTGGTTTACTAACTTAACAGTGAAAGGAAATACCGGATCGGCTTCTATTTATATCATGTTGGATGAGCTTATGAAGTCGGGTAAATTGAAGAAAGATCAGCGTCTGTTATGTTTTATCCCTGAAAGTGCCAGATTCACAGGAGCATTCATGCATCTGACGGTTGTGTAAATATTTAATCTTAGTGTTAATGAAGAATGGGGAAACAACCTGTTTCCCCTTGTAATTGGTACATCTAGGAAAATACAGCGTGGAAAATTTAGAGAATCGCGTCAAAAGTGTTGTTGCAGAACAACTTGGAATACCTGAAACCCAGATTCTTAATACACAAACATTCGAGGAATTAGGTGCCGACTCGTTAGATAATGTTGAACTGATTATGGCTCTAGAAGAGCATTTCGGGATAACTATTGATGATGAAGAAGCGGAAAAAATAGTGACGATACAGAACGCCATTGATTGTATCGGTTCAAAGTTGGAATCCGCTAACTAATTTGAAGAACTTTATTATCTTTACAAATAAAAAAAGCACATATGATGGTCATGTGTGCCTTTTTTTGTTTTTGATTATTTGAACAGATCTGCACTGATAGTGGAGGTTCCACCACTGGATTGCCATTCACGGGTAATATGATAGTACTTAGCACCTTTAGCCGCGGCACGTTTAGCCACTTCATAAGAAACATCAGGCATGCTGTTGTAGTAACCTGAAAAGGTGATGGAATCAAAAGGAACCATCTGAGCAGCGCTGACTTTATTTAATTCTTGGATTTTTGTGCCATCAGGAAGAGTTACAGTGTAGCGTTTGCCTTTAGAATACTGGGTTTCAAAGAAGCGGCCAACAGAATTACTGGTTGAAGTTGAAGAGGCTAAACCAGGAATTTCTACTTTCTTAGCTGATTCGCCACCAGCAGCCAATGCAATACGTCCAGAATCGGAATCTGCCGGGATAACGGCTTCATCAGCCTGAATTTGGCGTTTTGGTGCATCATCTTTATAAACATAAGCTGTCACCGTCTGATTACCGCCATCATTGATTGCAACCTGACGAACAATAAAGAAAGCCGCAGCGCCTTTTTTCTTAGCTTCTTTGGCAATGGCTTCATTCAAATCGGGTTCATTGTCGTAAAAGCCGTTAATAGTGACCGTATCGAATGGTTCCAACGTTACAGCTTCTGCTTTGGGTAATTCTTTGATGCCGCGGAACAGACGATATTTAGGTGAATTATCAATTTTCTCTGCATCTTTGTGATACAGATCAGCTGTAACGCGCAGATTGCCGCTATTATTTAGATCGTCAAGGCTTTGGATATAAAACCCATCTGCACCCATTTTGTCTGCACGACGGGAAACCGCATCGGCAGCTTCATAAATAGCATTAAAAGGGCCTGTAACTGTAATACGTTTAAATGGTTTCAGCTCTGCTGCTTTCTCCGGGGATAACTCCTGAGCTGCTTGAACAGTGGTAATACCCGTTAATGAGAGTACCGCTGCTGCAATGATCGTTGTTTTCAGCTTCATAAAAAATCCTTCCACCTTGCGCATTAAATAGTTGTAACTTGCTGAACATGGTTGTGCATCACATAGCCGATAATTATTACATGTAATAATAGCTAATGTCCCACGAATTTATGCTATCAGTATGAATGAATGCAAGTTTAAGGGTAGAGCGCCATAAGTTTTTATCAACATAGCGGGTAGTCCAGTTAAAATAGCCCTATTGAGATAGGCAGTTAGTTATTTTTTTACGCATTAGTTATCTATCATCGATAATATTTTCAATTTGTTATCAAAATATTTGTTGATAGATTTCACTGATGGCAGTAATAAAGTTAATAGTCATAAAGTTAATTTATACTCTATGGATTTCGAGGTGCATCGCGACGGCAAGGGAGCGAATCCCCGGGAGCATAGAGAACTATGTGACCGGGGTGAGTGAGTGCAGCCAACAAAGAGGCAACTTGAAAGATAACGGGTATAGTCGCTAAATTGACTGTAGCAAGCAATAATCATCATTAATCTTAGGCTTTAGGAAGGGAACATTATGCGTATTGGTGTACCGAAGGAGCGACTTGCCAATGAAGCACGTGTTGCAGCCACACCGAACACCGTGGAACACCTGCTGAAATTGGGATTTAATGTCGTTGTTGAGAGTGGAGCAGGGCATTTAGCCAGCTTTGAGGATAGTGCTTACCAACAAGTAGGTGCTGAAATTACTGATCGTCATAATATCTGGCGTTCAGATATTATTTTAAAGGTTAATGCTCCTGAGGATGATGAAATAGCATTAATGAGAGAAGGGAGTACGTTGGTTAGTTTTGTTTGGCCAGCGCAAAACCCTGAGTTATTGCAGAAGTTATCAGACCGCAAAGTCACGGTGTTGGCGATGGATTCAGTGCCGCGTATTTCCAGAGCACAGTCGCTGGATGCATTGAGTTCTATGGCAAATATTGCTGGTTATCGTGCAATAGTTGAAGCCGCTCACGAATTTGGTCGTTTCTTTACGGGTCAGATTACTGCGGCAGGAAAAGTTCCGCCAGCCAAGGTGATGATTATTGGTGCCGGTGTTGCGGGTTTAGCTGCTGTGGGTGCAGCGGGCAGCTTGGGTGCGGTTGTTCGTGCATTTGATACTCGTCCTGAAGTTAAAGAACAAGTTCAGAGCATGGGGGCGGAGTTTCTTGAGCTGAATTTTGAAGAAGAGGCCGGTAGTGGTGACGGATATGCAAAAGTCATGTCCGAAGCCTTCATTAAAGCGGAGATGGCGCTTTTTGCTGAACAGGCAAAAGAAGTTGACATCATTGTGACAACGGCACTTATTCCGGGAAAACCAGCTCCACGCCTTATCACCAAAGAGATGGTTGAATCCATGAAGCCGGGTAGCGTGATTGTTGATCTGGCCGCTCAGACCGGAGGAAACTGTGAATTAACGCAAGCAGATAAATTGGTGATTACTGCAAATGGTGTGAAAATTATTGGTTACACAGATTTGCCAAGTCGCTTGCCAACACAATCTTCACAACTCTACGGCACTAATTTGGTTAATTTGCTGAAATTACTGTGTAAAGAGAAAAATGGCGAAATCAATATTGATTTTGACGATGTTGTTATTCGTGGCGTGACAGTTGTCAAAGAGGGCGAAATGACCTGGCCGGCACCACCCATTCAAGTTTCGGCCCAGCCGCAGGCAAAACCGGCATCAATTAAAGCAGAAAAGCCAGCGGCGAAACCCGTTTCACCTTGGTTGAAATATGGTTTATTGGCATTGGCGGTTATCTTGTTCGGTTGGTTAGCCAATGTTGCGCCAAAAGAGTTCTTATCTCACTTTACTGTTTTCGCGCTGGCTTGTGTGGTGGGTTATTACGTGGTCTGGAATGTCAGCCATGCGTTGCATACACCGTTAATGTCGGTCACTAATGCCATTTCGGGGATTATTGTCGTTGGGGCGTTATTACAAATTGGTGATGGTGGATGGGTAAGTTTCTTCTCATTTATTGCTGTTCTTATTGCCAGCATTAATATCTTCGGTGGCTTCACTGTCACTCAACGTATGCTGAAAATGTTTCGTAAGGACTAAGGGGTAACTAATGTCGAGTGGAGTCGTTACAGCAGCTTATATTGTTGCCGCCATTTTATTTATTTTCAGCCTGGCAGGTTTATCTCGTCATGAAAGTTCTAAACGCGGAAATATTTTTGGTATCACCGGAATGGCAATCGCATTGATTGCAACTATTTTCGGGCCTGATACCGGAAGTGTTGTCTGGGTTATTCTGGCGATGGTGATCGGTGCGGTGATTGGTATTCGTCTGGCAAATAAAGTTGAAATGACTGAAATGCCGGAGCTGGTTGCTATTCTGCACAGTTTTGTTGGTTTAGCCGCCGTGCTGGTCGGTTTTAATAGCTTTATTGCTCACGATAGTTTTGCAGAACCTGTGATGGAAAATATCCATCTAACAGAAGTCTTCTTAGGGGTTTTCATTGGTGCGATTACCTTCACCGGTTCTGTTGTGGCATTTGGTAAATTATGTGGAAAAATTTCCTCTAAGCCGTTGATGTTGCCAAATCGTCATAAATTAAATCTTGCCGCGCTTGTGATCTCCTTTGTGCTGTTGATTACCTTTGTGAAAACGGACAGTACAGGGCTGCAAGTGTTCACGTTATTGCTTATGACAGCAATTGCATTGGTATTTGGTTGGCATTTGGTTGCTTCCATCGGTGGTGCGGATATGCCAGTGGTGGTTTCAATGCTGAACTCTTATTCGGGTTGGGCCGCAGCAGCAGCGGGTTTCATGTTGAGCAATGATTTGTTGATTGTAACGGGTGCACTGGTTGGTTCTTCGGGGGCGATTCTCTCTTACATCATGTGTAAGGCCATGAACCGCTCTTTTATCAGTGTGATTGCCGGCGGGTTTGGTACGGATGGTTCTTCAACCGGTGATGATCAGGAAATGGGTGAGTACCGTGAAACCACAGCGGAAGACGTTGCTGAACTATTGAAAAACTCAACTTCTGTTATCATCACGCCGGGATATGGTATGGCTGTTGCACAGGCGCAATATCCGGTACATGACATCACAGCCAAACTGCGGGAGAAGGGAGTCAATGTTCGCTTTGGTATTCATCCCGTTGCGGGACGTCTGCCTGGGCATATGAACGTGCTGTTGGCAGAAGCAAAAGTGCCTTACGACGTTGTTCTGGAAATGGATGAAATCAATGATGATTTCTCTGATACCGATACCGTACTGGTTATTGGTGCCAACGACACCGTTAACCCTGCGGCACAGGAAGATCCCAACAGCCCAATTGCGGGTATGCCCGTTCTGGAGGTTTGGAAAGCACAAAATGTTGTTGTGTTCAAACGCTCCATGAACACAGGTTACGCTGGTGTGCAAAATCCACTGTTCTTTAAAGACAATAGCCAAATGTTGTTCGGTGATGCGAAGGCGAGTGTAGAGGAAATCCTGCGTGCACTGTGATTTTTTATCGTTGTAATTTACAAAACTCGGGTTGGGTTTTGCTGTCTCTCAATCATATTTTGATTGAGAGACAGAGATTACATCCGTTATTTACTTAATTTTCGGTTCATTAGTTATTAATGCTTAAGTTAGTGCTTATAGTTGATTTCTCGCTGGTGACGGATAGCCAAAATGTAACGCGTATTACTTCCGGGAAGTTCTCTGTATAACAATATATAGCCTGTACCACCAAAAGGGATAATTAACTCAAAGAGTGGATAAATTTCTGTTGGCCGTCCAGATAAGACGTTAGATTCCAGTGCTTGGATGTGTTTGCTAATGATACTAAGTGCCGACTTCGCAGCAACTGTATCGCGTTGATATAAGAAATCAATAAGACGATTTATATCCCTTGTTGCTGCGGGAGTGACTATTACAGATGGCATTCAGGTGGCTCCTTATCCTCGCCACGTACAATCGCATCCAGCCAATTACAAAGTTCACTGCCAGTTAAATGTAAACCGGTGGCTTCATATTCTAACCAAGCGTTTTCGGCATCACGTAAAAATTGTTGTCTGGCCTCCAAAGTATCAATTTCACTTTCGATTGAACGTACCATAAGCGAATGGGCAGAAATGCCTTGCGTGTCAGCCAACGCTTTAATGCGTGTTTTTAACCCTTCATCTAAGCGAAGGGTTATTGTCTGTTTCGTTTGTTTATGCATAACCTTTCTCACAATGATATCACTAGTAACACAAATGCTATCATTAGATAGCGAGCATAACAACATTTCAGGATGTAATACATCGCACGGTTATGTGAAGAGTTCTGCGTTTGTTATTTAATTTCCAGCGTATCGTACCCCCGCCAGCGATAATTCATCACTGATAAGGTCCAGAACAGAATGAAAATTCCGACGACCCAAAAACCAACATTGCCCATGTTATCGTTTAATGTCCCAATGGTATCCCAGAAAACGCCGTGCAAATCCCATTGCTCAGCAATAAGTCCAAGTGCTTCCAATCCACCAATGAACAGCGCTACGGCAACGGAAGCCGCGGTAATGGTCATGTTGTAGTAGAGTTTGCGTGTCGGTTGGGAAAATGCCCAACCATAGGCTCCCACCATCACAAAATTATCCAGTGAGTCAATGAGCGCCATACCGCTGGTAAATAGCGCCGGGAATACCATCAACGACCACAGAGGAAGTCCACTGAGAGAACCGGCGGCAGATATACTTAATAGCCCAACTTCGGTAGCGGTGTCAAAACCCAAGCCAAACAGAAAACCGACCAAATACATATGCCAGCTTTTGCTTACCAGCCGGAAGACTGAGTGAAACAGGCGCGTCATGATCCCCCCCGGCGTCGTTTCTAGTGTAGTTAAATCACTTTTAGCCAGATTTCTGCCACGTTTGATCTCCTGAAACTTCTGATAGACGCTTTTTAATATCAGTAAATTAATCAGGGCTATTGCTAGCAGAAAGCAGGCAGAAACTAAGGTACCAACAATGCCGCCATAGTCATGAACCCAGCCCATTTGATCTTTAAACGCCATAGAGGTTAGAACGATGGCGAAGCAGGCCAGAATAACAATGGTAGAGTGCCCAAGAGAAAAGAAAGCGCCGACGGCAATGGGTGATTTACCCTGTTGCATCAATTTACGGGTGACGTTATCAATTGCGGCAATATGATCAGCATCAACCGCATGGCGCAGTCCATAACCGTAAGCCAACAGGGCTACTCCCATCATAACCGCATGATGACGGAAAGCGATAAATGCCCAAATCCAAGCCAATATGTTGGCGGCAATCAAAACAACCAGAAGAGATACAGCACGTTTTTTATCCGTTGAATTATTCATATATGGAATACCTGTAAATCTGTAAATGTAAAACCCGCCTTACGGGTGATTGCTAGAAGTCAAAAAAAACAGTAAGTATTTTCTGACTTCATGACCTATAATTTTTTCACTAAGTAGGGGCATACTAATCAGCTTGTAATATTACTTTGGATAAACTTAAATAAGAGGTAAGAGGACTAACCTGTATTGAGAAGAATGATCTTAATTGACATATTATGCTCTTTGTGTCAAAGATTTTTTACTAAAAGATTATCTATACCCTATTGATTTCAAGATGTATCGCGGCGGCAAGGGAGCGAATCCCCGGGAGCATAGATAACGATGTGACCGGGGTGAGTGAGTGCGGCCAACAAAGAGGCAACTTGAAAGATGACGGGTATAAATCAATATTCGGATAGGGACAGCAGCTTTTGAATAAAGTCTGTTGGAAAAATTGTATTAAGTTCTATATCCAATGGATTTCAGGATGCATCGCGACGATTAGGGGGTTTTATGCAATTAACACCAAGGGAAATCGAAAAACTCATGGTATATACACTGGCTGATGTCGCATTAAAGCGTAAGTCTCGCGGTTTAAAACTCAATTATCCTGAAGCCGTCGCAATTATTACTGCGGCTGCATTGGAAGGTGCCCGAGAGGGGAAAACATTGGAAGAAGTGATGGATGATTCCAGGCATGTTCTGACTAAAGAGGATGTGATGGATGGCGTTGCTGATCTTATTCCGCATGTACAGGTTGAAGCAATATTTACTGATGGTAGTCGTTTGGTCACGGTGCATGACCCCATTCAATAATTGTTGAAGCAAATTGTAAATAGCAGGAAAAATTATCTAGACAAAATATTAACTTATGTCTTGACTCACGTCTTAACGTGGAGATTTTCCGATGGAAAAAAATAATAAAGAAGATGTTACTCCGTTGGGGGGGTATATTCTGGCTAAAGACCCGATCTCCTTTAATGAAGATCGTCCGGTTATTCAATTAAGAGTTCGTAATTCAGGTGATCGCCCTATTCAGGTGGGATCTCATTTCCATTTTTTTGAAGTAAATAAAGCGTTGCAATTTAATCGTGCGGCTGCGTTTGGTAAACGACTTAATATCACAGCAACAACTGCTATTCGTTTTGAACCCGGTGATGAAATCGAAGTGTCATTAATCCCGATTGGTGGGAAACAAAACGTTTATGGATTTAATAATTTAGTCGATGGTTGGGCGGGTAAAAGTCCGGTTGCTATTGATGAGCCTGTGGAGACAACCTGGTTACATGCCGGGTAGTAGAATCGAATAAATTCAAGGTAGAGTTGACGAACGTCGGAAAATCTTTCGAACAAAGGAATAAACTATGCCAACCATTTCCCGGCAGGAATATGTAGGTCTTTTTGGCCCGACGACTGGCGATAAGATCCGCTTGGGTGATACCAATCTATTTATTGAAATTGAAAAAGATCTGCGCGGTTACGGTGATGAATCGGTCTATGGCGGGGGCAAATCGCTGCGTGATGGTATGGGTGCGGATAACCGAATGACCAGCGAAAACATCTTGGATTTGGTGATTACCAGCGTCACTATTTTGGATGCCCGGCAAGGTGTTATTAAAGCGGATGTCGGCATAAAAGGGGGACGCATTGTCGGGATAGGTAAAAGTGGTAATCCTAACATGATGAATGGTGTTACCCCCGGTATGGTAGTTGGTGTTAGTACTGATGCGATATCCGGTGAACATCTCATCCTCACGGCTGCTGGCATTGATACCCATATTCATTTTATTTCTCCTCAACAGGTTGAACATGCTTTATCCAATGGTGTGACGACTTTCTTTGGCGGTGGTGTTGGTCCCACTGATGGCACTAACGGCACTACTGTTACCGCTGGTCCGTGGCATATCCACCGCATGCTGCGTGCTTTTGAGAGTTTACCGGTTAACGTAGGTATTTTGGGAAAAGGCCATGCTGCGGTGGCTATGCCGCTGGTTGAGCAGATCAAAGCGGGTGTTGCCGGGTTGAAAGTGCATGAGGACTGGGGCGCAACTAACTCCGCATTGCGTAATGCCTTACGCGTAGCGGATGAAATGGATATCCAAGTCGCGGTGCACACCGATAGCTTGAATGAAGGTGGTTATGTTGAGGATACCATTGATGCTTTTGAAGGTCGCACCATTCATACTTTCCACACCGAAGGTGCCGGTGGCGGGCATGCACCGGATATCATTAAAGTTGCCAGCCAGATGAATGTGTTGCCTAGTTCGACTAATCCTACCCTGCCTTACGGTATCAATAGCCAGGCAGAATTGTTTGATATGATTATGGTTTGCCATAACCTTAATCCCAAAGTGCCGGCTGATGTTGCATTTTCGGAAAGCCGTGTACGTCCAGAGACCATTGCGGCGGAGAATGTTTTGCACGATATGGGCGTACTGTCGATGTTTTCCAGTGATTCTCAGGCTATGGGGCGGGTGGGAGAAAACTGGTTGCGTGTGATGCAAACTGCTCATGCCATGAAAGCGGCGCGTGGCAAGTTGCCGGAGGATGCAGCACATAACGATAACTTCCGTGTATTACGTTACGTCGCCAAAATTACGATTAACCCGGCTATTGCTCAGGGAATAAGCCATGTGCTCGGTTCAGTTGAAGTGGGAAAAATGGCGGATCTTGTGCTGTGGGAGCCACGTTTTTTTGGCGTAAAACCTAAGTTGGTCATCAAAGGCGGGATGATTAATTGGGCGGTGATGGGGGACCCAAATGCTTCACTGCCGACACCACAACCGACATTTTATCGTCCGATGTTTGGCGCATTGGGCAAAACTCTTCAGGAAACCTGTGTCACTTTTGTATCCCAAGCAGCAATGGAACTGGGGGTAAAAGAGAGCCTTGGTTTGGAGCGCCAAGTTATGGCAGTGCACAACTGCCGGGCTATCTCTAAGAAAGATATGGTGCGTAATGCTGAAACGCCCACGATTGAAGTGGATGCAGAAACCTTTGCCGTCAGGGTGAATGGTGAATATGCCACAGTAAAACCGGTCAGGACAGTCGCGCTCAATCAGCGCTATTTCTTTAGTTAACCTATTTTTTGCTGCCGGTCAGAGAATATTTTTCTGGCCGGATTAACCGATCCATGCGTTCAGAGGATTATCTTATGATTGTTATTGAACAGATTCTTGGTAATGCCAAAAAGGATGTTTTCTGGCGAGATCGCTTGCAAGGGATCTCGCCAGATATCTTGGTGCTTTCGCAATGGGAAGCGCAAAAAAGCCGTTGTCGTAAATCCACCCTTAACGGGTTGGATTTGGGTATTTCCCTTGACCGTCATCAGATATTGTCTGATGGCGACGTTTTATTGTGGGACGAAGCTAAAGGACTGGCAGTTATTGTTCAAATGAGCTTGCGTGATGTGATGGTTATTCACCTGAAATCATTGCTGTCATTAGATGTAGAGACGGTAATGAAAACGAGCTTTGAACTTGGTCATGCTTTAGGTAACCAGCATTGGAAATCAGTGATTAAATATAATCAGATTTATATTCCGCTGACAGTATCAACTAAGGTTATGGATTCAGTCATGAAAACCCACGGTTTTCATGCATTGCCTTACTCCTTTGTTAAAGGTGAAGAGATATTGCCTTCTCTTAACAACTCAGAGGCTCGCCTGTTATTCGGTGGTGCAGAGGATTCCGCGACACACGTTCATGTCGATAATACATTTCTGAACCAGCATGTGATCAAACTAAAATGAATGCTCTCCGCTTAATCAGAATCATGCAGTTTGCGGATTCAGTACTGCCTGTTGGCGCATTTTCTTTCTCAAACGGTTTGGAATCGGCCATTCAGAGCAAAATCGTATATGACGTGGCAACATTAAGCGACTTTACGCGTACAGCGTTGTTACAGGCGGTGAGTAGTGATGGCCGCGCGGTAATGGCTGCGTGTCAGGCGCTAAATAGTGGGCAGCATGATGCGGCTATCTCCCATGATTGGGCAATATTCAACCGCAAATTAAATGAAGAAAGTCGCACTATGGTCACGCGGATGGGGAAAAAGTTAGCGGAAATGGCGGTTGAAGTCACCGGTGAGTCATTAATTGCATGGTGGTTAGCACAAATAAAGAGCGATATTGCCGCCGGTACCTATCCGATTACTTTGGCGGTCGTCATGAGTGCATTGGGTGCGGCTCCACGTGAAGTGATCGTCATGCATCAATATGGCGTTGCAATGACGATACTCAGCGCGGCTATACGCCTGATGCGTGTTACCCATATTGACATTCAACGTATCTTGTTCTCATTGAATCAAGATATTGAACTGTTTTGTGATGAGGCGGAAAAGGGAGGGATTGAACAGATGACATCTTATGCACCGATGACCGATGTTCTGGCGGCATTGCACGTTAGCGCATTTACCCGGTTATTCAGTAATTAACTTGATTCTGATATCGCTTTTAACCCCCTCTTAATCGTATGAGGAAATCCTTGTGAAAAAAATTACCCGAATTGGTATTGGCGGTCCGGTGGGTTCAGGCAAGACTGCCGTTATTGAAGTGATCACCCCTATCTTAATTCAGCGCGGAATAAAACCTCTGATTATCACCAATGATATTGTTACCACTGAGGATGCTAAACAGGTTAAACGTACCTTGAAAGGCATTTTGGATGAAGAAAAGATACTTGGTGTGGAAACCGGTGCGTGTCCTCATACCGCGGTGCGTGAAGATCCCAGTATGAATATTGCTGCGGTAGAGGAGATGGAAGCGCGTTTTCCTGACAGCGACGTTGTGTTGATTGAAAGTGGTGGTGATAATCTGACACTCACTTTTAGTCCGGCGTTGGCAGATTTTTATATTTATGTGATTGATGTCGCTGAAGGGGAGAAAATTCCGCGTAAGAACGGTCCGGGTTTGGTACAGGCCGATATTTTGGTGATCAACAAAATTGATTTAGCGCCTTATGTTGGTGCCAGTCTGGCGGTGATGGAGCATGACACTCAAGTTGTACGTGGTCAGCGTCCTTATATCCTTACCAATTGCAAAACCGGTGAGGGTGTTGAAACGTTGGTAAATATGATCATGCGTGATTTCCTGTTTACCCATTCATTACAGGCGACACAATGACTTCCACCCGCTTGCCACAAAATATTGGAGAAGCGTGTCAACAGGCAAATAATCTTGGTGTCAACGCGCCGGAACTTGCACGATTTCAGGATGAACCGCCCCAGATGGCAAGCGGTGATGTCGGTAAAAGTGGTTATCTACGGTTGGGATTTGCCCGGCGTGGTGATCGCAGCATTTTGGCACAAATGAAACGTCGGGTTCCTTATTTGGTCCAGCGGGCATTGTATTGGGATGAGGCACTGCCGCAGATGCCGTGCGTATTTATGATCTCCACATCGGGATGTATCTTGCAAGGGGATAGATTGGCGCTGGACATTCATGTCGCTCCAGAGGCGTTTGGTCATGTCACTACCCAATCGGCGACTAAGATTCATTCGATGGAAAATAACTACGCAGCGCAAGTACAAACTATCCAGATAGAGCAGGGAGGCTATCTGGAAATGATGCCCGATCCGGTAATACCTCACAGCGGCTCTCGGTTTATTACCGATACTCAAATAACCATCCATCCGACCGCCACCCTTATTTATTCTGAAATTATTATGTCCGGTCGCAAATACCACCTTGCTGATCAGGGGTTTAAATTTGATGTTTACTCATCACGTATTACGGCAACTGATTTTGATGGCAAGATATTGTTTACAGAGCGTTATGTACTGGAGCCCAAAAAGCAGTCATTGAACAGTGTGGGGGTGATGGGGCCGTTTCATGTATTTGGCAATGTGATCTTGCTGACACCTCAGCTTCATCACGATCGTATTCTGGCGCGGATGGCTCCTCAGTACGATGCTGAAACAGGTATAGCGAGTGGTACCAGTCGTTTACCCCATCAGTGTGGTCTAATCTTTAAGGTATTGGGAAAAGAAACTTATCAAGTTAAAGCGGGTATTCGTCTTTTCTGGCGTATAGCTCGTGAGGAGATCCTCGGTGTGACACTGCCTGAACCGTTTATCTGGCGATAAAAACTGGGACGAAAATCTGTTTCGGGTTTTATCGCCAAATAGATGATTATCATCCTATTACTCTTTAGCGGCTTTAATTGGACATTCAAAACCATCAGGTTTGATTGTCAGAATGTCACATTTAAGATGGTCTATCACATGTTCTGCGGTATTTCCCAGAAAAGCAGCGGACAGCCCAGTTCTGCCGAGGATACCAAGAACAATAATGCCCGCATTCATCTCATCACACATTTGGGGAATAACACTCTCCGGTAATCCTTCATGGATATGAGTATATTTTTCATCAATGCAGAATGTTTGGCGCAATTCTTTCATGGCAATAAGATGCTGGCCACGTAGAGCATGGTTATAGACACTTGGGTTGAAATCGGGTAGCTCAATAGCGATATTCAGTGGTGCAACAGGATAAGCGCTGACCAAATGAATTTCCGGATTTTTCATGACTTGATTTGCCAGTTCCTGAGTTTCCTTAACCAATTTCAGGTTCAATTCATGGTGGTATGATTCTTCATTGGATAAATTGACCGCGACTACAACCGAGCCTTGGTCCGGCCAGATCTGATCTTTTACCATCCATACTGGACATGGACATTTACGGAGTAATTGCCAGTCAAGTGGGGTAAAAATCAAGGAGCCTAGCTTGTCATGTTTATGCGTCATTTTCAGAAGTAAATCGTGATTACCTGTAATGACCTCTTGGATAATCGCTTCATAAGGTCGATTATGCCATACCACTTTTATTTCAATATCAATACCGGCTTCCAGATAGTAATACGCTTGTTGTTTAAGCCAGGCCGTGCGTTGGCTGGTAACACCTTTACGCATAGTACTACCTTCTTCTGGGGAGAGTAAGGTGGTCATCTCATAAGAAAGATCATAAATGGGCAAGAAAGCTTTAATCCGGCCACCGTTACGTTGCACGATATAAACTGCACGCCTTAATGCCGGTTGATCGTCCTGACTTGGGTCAATTACAACTAAAAGGTTTTGATAGTTTGCCATAATGGTATCCTCACAGAGGCTAGACAAAACACGCTTCAATACTCACGCTTCAATACTAAAGATAAACCAATATAAGCAAACCGAACAGGTTAGAGGAGAACCAGATCAACAAAATAAGGTGATCTGGTTTTAAGATTAGGTAATTGAAACAGATTTTTTTCCGACTAACTCAGACAACTTATCCATGTTTTCAATCGTGATGTATTTACCTTTTACACCGAGAGTTTGGTTTTTCTGGAAACGCCCAAGCAGACGACTAATAGTTTCAACCGTTAAACCCAGATAATTACCAATATCACTGCGGGTCATGGTTAAACGGAATTCTTTCGGTGAGAAACCCCGCTGAGCGAAACGACGAGAGAGATTATAAATAAACGCGGCTAACCGTTCTTCCGCGTTTTTCTTAGATAACAGCAGTATCATTTCTTGGTCGCCTTTAATTTCTCCACTCATCAAGCGCATCATTTGCTGGCGGAGATTAGGCATTTTGCCGGACAGATCATCAAGTGTTTCAAACGGAATTTCACAGACCATTGATGTTTCCAGAGCCTGAGCAAAACTTGGATGCTGAGTATTGAGGATCGCATCAAAACCGACTAAATCCCCTGCGAGGTGGAAACCTGTAATCTGCTCATCACCTTCTTCGGTGATGGTGTAGCTTTTAATGGTGCCAGAACGGATAGCATAAAGAGATTTCAACTCATCGCCCGCTTTAAATAACGTTTGCCCTTTCTGGATAGGTTTCTTACGCTCGATGATATTATCAAGCTGGTCAAGCTCGTGTTCATTCAAGGTAAAAGGAATACACAGTTGGCTAATGCTACAATCCTGGCAGTGGATCGCACAACCACCAGACTGGATTCGACGAATAACACGTTTTTCCTGGATCATATGGCATGCTCATTTGAAATATTCATATCCTTCAACTTTAGCATTTCTTGATGATTCTGGTAAGAGCTATAATAGTTTTCTGCAATTTATTCGGCAAAATGTATTATCGTATATATTAACTATAAGAAATTGTTACATTATGTAGGTTTAATGTTCGGTCATCGCAGCCAACAAAGAGGCAACTTGAAAGATAACGGGTCTATTTTTTATTTTTCTGACAAGTCAGATTAGGGTTCCATATAAAGGTTTATAGAGAAATAAGACAAGTCTGAAAATATGGCTTGAATTTAAGAACCTATTTTTGATTTTGTTGCTAAATACAACTATTTAAACAATAAAGCAGTAGTATATAAAATATTCTGTAGCTTCGGCCTATTGCATTAAGAGAATGGATATGAGAGTTTATCTTTTAATCGATATGTGATGATCTAAATAGGCACGTTAATTATCACGGGTTTATTTGAGACCAAGTACGGCTGAATAACATTTATCTATAAATATGAGTTGGAGTTATAATGGAGAATTATAAAAACGTGCATGTTTTGCCGAAAAGTCAATATTTGACTTCTTTGCATACAAAAGCGCGTAATCGTAAAGCCGAACAATCGGAGTTTGTATTTTATTCTGATCGTATCATTCGTTTATTATTAGAGGCAGCATCTGAGTTGCTACCTTATACCTCTCATAATATTCAAACCCCAATTGGGGATATTTATAATGGAGCGATTTTAAATACTAAGCTTTGTGGTGTTTCGGTAATACGTGCGGGAGAAAGTATAGAGGGCGAGTATCGAAGAATGTATCCTGATTCCCCAATGGGAAAAATTCTTATTCAAAGGGATAAATTAACAAAACTTCCTCATTATTATTATTCGAACTTACCTGATGATATTGCGGAGAGAACTATTTTACTTTTTGAACCTATGTTGGCTACAGGAGGATCATTAGCTAAGGCTATCGATTTATTAAAAGAAAGAGAAGTACCTGAAGATAATATTATTGTTGTTAATTTTCTTTCTTCTCCTGTTGGTCTTAATAGAATCATGACATCATACCCGACAATTAAACTGATTACCTCTTCAATAGAGAATGGGCTTAATAAAGATGCTTTTATGAATCCTGGCATAGGTGATTTTGGTGATCGATATTTTGGAACGTATAAACCATCGTGAATGCGATATAATAAAAATAGATTAATTATTTTTTAGATCTATACCCTATGGCAACTTGAAAGATGACGGGTATAAAAGGATGACATATGCCACATATTAATATAAAACATTTTCCTGCTAACCTCTTACAAGAAGATAAAGATATCTTATCTTTAGAATTGACGAAGGTGGTAAAAAAAGCGTTTGGTTGTAAAGAGGATGTTATTTCCATTTCATTAGAGCCGATCGAAAAGGCTAAATGGAATGAAGAGGTTTATTTTCCTGAAATTAAATTTAAAGAAGATTTGTTGATTAAGTCTCCAGGTTATTAAATTATTTTATAATTAATGATTTTTTAAAGGTATTTTTTTAATGAATAAAATAATCATTTTCGATTTAGATGGTACATTGTTTGATACTTCTCGCGCAATAGTGGAAACATTCAATGCTGTTTTTAAGGGATTAAACATTCCATTGGTAGGAAATGAAAACATCTGTACTACAATTGGTCTGCCCTTAGAGAAAGCATTTGCAACGCTCTTGAATATATCGCCTGAAGAGGCGTTAATCGCTAAAGCTGTTGAACAATATCAATTACAGTATCGTCGATGTATTCTGCCGAAAGCAAAGGAATTATTATTTCCTGGTGTTGAAGATGGATTAATCTCTTTAAATAAAAAGGGAGTGAAATTATCTGTAGCGACCAGCAAATTTACCGCAAGTGCAACAGCATTACTTCAGGCTGCTGGTATAGACGTTGTATTTGATGAGGTAATTGGTGCTGATCACGTTTCAAAACCTAAACCTGATCCAGAATCAGGAAGGAAAATTTTGGAATATTACGGTGCTACACCAGAGATGGCAGTTATGGTAGGTGATACAACTCACGATATTCATATGGCAAATGCCGTTGGTCTGCGATCAATAGCGGTGACATATGGTATACATAATGTCGATATGTTGAAAGAAGCCAAGCCAACTTGGATAGCTAATTGTTTTGATGACGTACTTCGTATTATTGAGGAAAATATACTTAAATGATTAATACGATAAGAAATATCTTACTGGCAGTTATTGGTGGAAGTCTACTGACGTTGATGATTTACACCAATAGTATGCTGTCAGAAAGTACAACACCCTTTTTTGCATCATGGGTGGCTCATGGCATTGGCGCGATTGTTGCTTTGATATTGTTTATTATTGTATCTAAGCTCTTTTCTAGGAAAGAAATAGATGAAAGTAAACATAAGAAATCAAATATTCCTATATGGTTTTATCTTGGTGGTATTCCTGGTGCATTTACCGTTGTGCTGGCGGCTATTGCTATTAATGGTGGACTACCATTATCCAGTACAATTTCATTAGGGTTAGTTGGACAAATACTTTTTGGTTTGGTTGCTGATCGCTTTGGGTTTTTAGGAACAAGAAAAAGAAAGATAGTGATACAAGATTTTTATGTGATTTTCTTTGTTCTATTTGGCAGTATATTAATTCTATTTGGGGGAAGTAACTAATGCTGAGCTTGATTTTTATTGCCTTTTTAAATGGCATATTTATCGCGGCGACAAGGACGATTAATGGGCAGTTAAGTGTCTCGATAGGTTCTTTTGGTGCTTCGCTTTGGAATCATATAGGTGGTTTTTTTCTCTTAACAGTGATATTAACACTTTTATCGAGCTGGCAATGGAATAAATGGGATTTTAGCGTTATCCCAACCGCGGCTTATATGGGTGGGGTGTTTGGCGCTTTGTTTGTAGCAGTCAGTAGCTATATTTTTCCTAAATTAGGGGCGATGAATGCCGCTGTCCTTGTTATTGCCGGGCAAATGTTATCAGCGGTACTACTTGATTGGCTATATCAGGGGATGACGCCCGGGTTGGTAAAAATTGTTGGAGTACTGTTTGTGTTAATTGGAATTTATCTCACTAGAAAAACAACTGAGTTAAAATAAGGGTAGGGTAAAAAAATGATTAATAAACTACTTAATGATCGCTCATATCACATTGAATTTAACGGTCACCTGACGAATCACATTAAACATGCTGTTATAGCACTGCATGGTTTAGGGATCAGTGCTAGCAGAATTAAAGACTATTATGATAATTATGTTAAATTGACGCCTTATGGTATGGGGCTGGAACCCCCTAAAACATTAAAGCACGTGGTAGATAGTTCGAACTGGAAACATTTCTTGGGTAAGCGAACAAGTTATTCTTCTTACTGTGATTATTTTGAAGAAGAAATTAAACAGAAAGGGATTGAACAAGTATTACAAGAATATATGCCAACGCTTTTGTCTGGGTGGGCTGGTGCATTAACTCACGGTACCATTCATTTAGGTTGGGCATTGGATATTAATCATCCGTGGATGATTATTGAAGGACTTGCTTACATGGCATTCTCGTACGTTCCTTGCCATTCAGAACGCGCTTTTATTGATAGTTCGCTAAACGATAAGAATGCTTTTGATTCTATATTGCGAATTTCAACACTGTGGGAGCAGAGGAGAGCAGAATTGACCGATTGGGTGAATTCGTTGATTGATAATGAAGATTTGGCCGATACTGATTTAATACATCCTGAATTAAAAAGATCTGGTCTTCAATATCGTATTGCACGTATTTTAATGCAAGGTCACCCAGAAATATACCGTTTGCCGGTTTGGATTGAGACGCAAAATGTAGAAGAAAGTTGGGCGCAGTTATTTTATGTCGTGACATTAATTTATCTCGCTAAACCCGGTGATTTTTTGTTTCTTCATTTGATTACCTCGTTGTTTGCAATGAAAAATATCGCTTCACGTTTACCGGCTGAGGAAAGTAAAAATATTATTAAATGTTACTGGGTTGGCATGTTGTGCATTCTGTTTTCAACAACTGATTTATCGAAGCCTGCCAAATTTTCGGCGCTTAATCAGACTTATTCATTCAGGCAAGACGAAATGACTTATCCTGTCTGGGAACAGGAGTGGTCGCATATTATTGCCAGGGCATTAGAGGAAGAGGAAGAACATAATCCGAAACTGGTTTATGTGATGAATCAATTGTGGAAAGAACAGGGTTTAACTATTTATAGGGCAGCATCCAGTCAATTTACAAGTACTCCTTTGCTTCCTCCTTCTTTCGAAGAAGCACCAATTGAATAATATTGGAATATTTAAAGAATAATGAATTAATTGATTGATAATTCCATATCGTGATGAGATGAATTTTATCACGAAACTACAAAAAAATACTCCAGTATTACCGTGGAGAATAATAACCGTTTTATTTTCGGAGAGCATTGAATAATGTAATTGGTAAGGGTATTAATCTGCCTCGAAAGGTATGTCTTTGTTGAATTTAACTGATTGCATGATTTTAATAAAATATAAGTCATAAATCATGAGCAAAAAGGCACTTATAATTCCGTAGATAAAATGTCATTTTTAACTACGGAGATATTCATTTTATTATTATATAAAGTTATCGAAAATGTTAGAAAATAATATTACACAATGTGACTCAATCAATGATGTTTATCTTAAAGAAGAAGCAATAACATTGATGGATATGCTTGAGAGTCAACTTAAGCACCAGGCAGATGGATATGTTGTTATTGATCAAGAAGAATCTCTCAGTTACGCTGATTTCTATTTGAGGGTGAAAGAGATAGGGTATTGTCTGTCAGAAATTAGCTCAAAGAATTCGGTGGGTATTGGGCTTTTTTGTGATCCTTCTATAGATTTAATTTGTGGTGCATGGGGTATTTTGTCAGCGGATAAAGCTTATTTGCCGTTATCGCCTGACTATCCAACTGAACGCCTCAAATATATGATAGAAGATTCTGGTATTGATGTGATTTTTACGCAATCGCACTTAAAAGCACAGCTACAGGACATTGCACCAAAATCAGTATTAATTATGACACCAGAAGATGTCGCTCTGACGATAAAAACACGAACAATAGAAGATATTCTGGGCACAGTTCAAGTTCCTAAACCCACTAGTCTGGCTTATATTATTTATACCTCTGGTAGCACGGGTAAGCCAAAGGGAGTGATGATTGAACATCACAGTATTGTAAATCAAATGAGATTTCTTGCAAAAGCGTTCAAATTAGGATGTCATTCCCGGATTTTACAGAAAACACCAATGAGTTTTGATGCGGCTCAATGGGAAATTCTAGCGCCTGCAATTGGTGGTCAAGTGATTATGGGTCCTTTAGGTTGCTATCGCGATCCGGATGCAATTATTAAAACCATTCTTCAGCATCAAGTAACGACTTTGCAATGTGTTCCTACTTTGCTACAAGCGTTACTGGATAATCCTAATTTTTTGGATTGCTTATCATTGACTCAAGTATTCAGTGGGGGAGAAGCGCTGACAACCAAATTAGCCACGCAATTTTTGAATAGTTTTACTCACTGTGAATTAATCAATTTATATGGCCCGACAGAATGTACGATTAATTCATCATTTTTCCGGGTGACAAATGAGACTTTGCCGAATTATCAAACCTCTATTTCGATTGGTGCACCTGTAGATAATACCGAATACTACGTTCTTGATGATGATAGATTACCTGTGGCGGTTGGCGAAATTGGCGAGCTTTATATTTCGGGTGCTCAATTAGCACGTGGTTATTTGCATAAACCAGAAATGACAAAAGATAAATTTATTTGTAATCACCTTGTATCAGGAACTCAACATCAATGGTTATATCGAACGGGAGATCTGGTAACCAGAGGGGCTGATGGTAATACTTATTTTGTTGGTCGGGTTGATAGCCAGGTCAAATTACGAGGTTACCGTATTGAGCTTGATGAAATACGCCATGCGATTGAAGAACATAGCTGGATAAAGACGGCGGCAATGTTAATTAAGAAGGATGCCAGAACGGGTTTCCAAAATCTCATCGCGTGTGTGGAATTAGATGAGAAAGAAGCTGCATTGATGGATCAAGGTAATAGTAGCTCACATCACAAATCAAAAGCCGATAAACTACAGGTGAAAGCCCAACTTTCTAATTCTGGTTGTCGAAGTGAAGAGTTATGTGAAAATCGCCCTACATTCTTACTTCCTTATCAAGAAGGGGAGATAAAACAGAGAGAATATGCATTTGGACGCAAGACATATCGCTATTTTGAGGGAACAGAAATAACGGTAGAGAAATTAAAAAAATTGCTGACAGCCACTCAATCGAATGAAATTAGCTCTTTGCCACTGAGTCATCTAACCCTGAATGATTTCGGTTATGCATTGCGTTATTTTGGTCAGTTTACCAGCCATCAACGTTTATTGCCCAAATATGCCTATGCTTCACCGGGTGCTCTCTATGCGACACAAATGTATTTTGAATTGCATAATGTTCTCGGTTTGGATGCGGGGATTTACTATTATCATCCAGTGACACATAAGTTAATAAAAATTTCAACATTGAGTCGTCGGCAAATGCCAACGATAAAAGTGCATTTTATTGGCAAGCATGAAGCCATTGAGCCCGTTTATAAGAACAATATACAAGAAGTTCTGGAAATGGAAGCGGGCCATATGATGGGTCTTTTTGATGACGTATTACCGGAAATTGGCTTGAGTATTGGTAAAAGTGAATATCAAGATGAATGTCCAGATTGGTATGATGGTGATATTCAGGATTATTATCTTGGTGCATTTGAAATATGTAGCTATGAACATGGATTGCCGCCATTTGAGACTGATATTTATTTACAAACACATGCCCATAAAATACCTGAGATGCCGTGTGGTTTATATCACTTTTCTAACGGGGAATTTGTACGAATAAGTGATGATATTGTCCGAAAAAAGGATGTTATTGCGATTAATCAGCAAGTTTATGATCGCTCCAGTTTTGGCGTGTCAATTATTCCACGCTGTGTCCCTGAATGGCATTATTATATAACACTGGGTCGTCGGTTACATGCGTTACAAAGTAATCCATTGTATATTGGATTAATGTCATCTGGTTACAGTTCGAAGAGCAATAACGATTTACCTTCGGCGAAAAGGATGCGATCTATTCTCAATGCACTTGATAGACCTATGGCGGCATTTTATTTCTGCATAGGTGGGGGTATTAGCCAAGCGCAATATATGTGTGAAGGCATGAAAGAAGATGTTGTTCATATGAAAGGGCCAGTTGAAATCATTAAAGATGATCTTCAACAACAACTCCCTCAATATATGATTCCAAATAAGGTATTAGTTTTCGATAAATTACCTTTGACGGCCAATGGAAAAGTGGATTATCAATCTTTATCAGAATCTAAAGCCGTGGAGAATGTTTCAACACAGCGTCTATTGGTGCCATTACATACAGATACTGAAATAAGGCTTGGAAAAATTTGGATGGAAGTACTGAAATGGGATTCAGTATCTGCCCTCGATGATTTTTTCGAAAGTGGGGGTAATTCTTTGATGGCCGTTGCAATGGTTAATAAGATCAATGCGGCCTTTAATATTCGTTTTCCGTTACAGATACTTTTTCAATCTCCTAATATAGCAGAATTGGCTAAGTGGATTGAACAGACAGACTCTAAAACAATATCAAGATTAATTTTATTGAATCAGGCAAGCAAAGACCCCATTTACTGTTGGCCGGGTTTGGGCGGATATCCTATGAGTTTGAGATTGCTTGCTAATAAAGTCGTTCCTGATCGGGCATTTTATGGAATACAGGCATATGGGATAAACGAGAGTGAAATACCGTTTTCTTCTATCCAGAGAATGGCAGAAGAGGATATTAAAGAGATAAAGAAAATACAGCCAGAAGGGCCATATATATTGTGGGGATATTCATTTGGTGCCCGAGTAGCATTTGAAGTTGCATACCAGCTTGAACAAGCGGGAGAAGAAGTTAACGCATTGAATTTATTGGCTCCGGGATCTCCTCATCTTGATATGAAGCAAGCGGAATATATGGATAAAGGCGCTGAATTTACTAATCCGGCTTTTGTTAAAATACTTTTTTCTGTATTTTCTCGTTCAATCAACAGCCCAATGGTTAAAACTTGCTTAGAACAAGTAAATAGTGAAACGACATTTATTAACTTTATATGTAGTCGTTTTAAAAACTTGGAACCATCATTAGTAAAACGTATCGTTAGGATTGTGACTTTGACTTATGATTTCAAGTACAGTATTGATGAGCTTTATCACAGACACCTAAAGGCACCTATAACTATTTTCAAGGCGAATAGAGATAATGATTCATTTATCGAGGAATCGGATGTGATTTCATCAATGTCGCCTAAAATAATTGAATTAATATCGGATCACTATCAACTGTTGGAAAGTGAAGGTGTTGCTGAGATTGAGAAAATAATCTAATTTTAAAATTACCAGCGATATAGAAATATAATCTGCAAGGTTCAGTATTTAGTCGATAATATCAAAAAAATTAAAAGGTATATAGTATGAATATCAGCAATAAGGTTCCATTTAAATTCAGCCTTGAGGTAAAAGAAGCACTTGAATCAGGAAAGCCTGTTGTTGCTCTGGAATCTAATGTGATTACTCATGGTTTGGATTATCCTGATAATGTCACAACAGCTAAGAATGTTGAGCAGGCTGTTCGTGAAAGTGGGGCAATACCCGCAACGATAGGAATAGATAAGGGGGAATTTTTGATTGGAATGTCAGATGAGCAAATTGAAAAATTTGCGACAGCATCTCACGTTCCAAAGGTCACGAGTCGAGATATTCCGGTCGTGTTAGCGAGTGGCGGTATGGGGGCGACCACTGTGGCATCGTCAATACTTGCAGCAGAAATAGCGGGTATTAAATTCTTCTGTTCTGCGGGTATTGGTGGGGTACATCGAGGGGCAGAGACGAGTATGGATATATCGGCAGACTTGACTCAGTTAACGCGTTCCCGAGTTGCTGTCGTATGTGCTGGTGCAAAAAATATCCTCGATATTGGATTAACATTGGAGTTTTTGGAGACATGGAATGTGCCAGTCATCTCCTATCAGTCGGATGATTTTCCTGCATTCTATTGCCGTTCCAGCGGATTCAAAAGCCCACAGCGCCTTGATGAACTTGCCGTCATTGCCAAAGCTATTGAGATAAATTGGATGCTGCCAGGAGGAAAAGGGGTATTAATTACGACGCCAACTAAGCCTGAGGATGCTCTGGATAATCAAAAGATTGATATAATTATACAGGAAGCTGTATTAGAGGCTAAGAAGAAAAATATTGTTGGCAACTCGTTGACAAAGTATTTGATGAGAATGGTGGATCGAGAAACCGATGGAATTTCTGCGAAAGCCAATATGGCTGTATTAGTTAATACCGCAGAAGTTGCTGGAAAGTTAGCGGTAGCCGCTTGCTTGCAATCATCGACCTTTTTTGCTCGCATTAAGAGCCAATGAAAAGGGCCTCAGGCTCACTTTAAATGACAGTGAGAAGGTGCTGCGCGAGGAGGTGGTCCGCCGCAGCACTACCGGTGAGCATCTGACCGTGCAACTGGAAGAGGTTCGATCGGCGCTGAAAGATTCGCAGGAAGAAATTTGGAGCCTACAGGCCGAATTGCTGCAACTGGCCTGTCAGACAATAAAAGGGAAGAAAGGGGAAATTGCATGAATGATGATTTAAAAACCCGCAACTACACGGGTAATGCCAGCATTTTTTAATGGCCGCAGTTGTCGGTTGTGTCGTTTTGCTATCAATTAATCAATAAAAACACTAACCGGTATACCAAAACGAACTGAGAGTTTACGCATAGCTTCAAGCGTTAACGAACGTTCACCTTTCAAAATACGACTAACAAGGGAACGCTTCCCTATTTCATCCTCAAAATCAGTCTGATTCAGGCCGTACTGATCCATCAATGTACGTAGAATTGCGACACCGCTTTGTGTGCTAGCAATACGTTCATTGAACTCTGGCGCATTACTTTCGTATGTGTCAATTTTAGCTGTAAGCATATCGACCAGCGGACTATCTGGATGGTGCTCGACCAGATATTCTACCAGCTTTATAGCCTCATCATAATCTTTGCGTGAAGTGCTGCCCCCTAAGAGAGGGACAATGCTTACCAAGCCATTTGCTGCCTGAATTGCTTCGTTGATCATTATTCTTTATTCCTCCGGTAATAATCTGTCAATTTGTCATAACAGATTGTGTTTCAGGATAAAACCAATTTCACCTTCAGCTTTCGGCGCAATTAATTGTTCAATGGGTACAGTGGCATTGTTTTTGTAATGCATATCTGAGGTGAGAATGCCAAAATCGGGTTGATCGACGTCCAATATATCCATAACTGCTTGGCTAGTGATACCGATTTTTTTACCGACAATTCGCTCTCCAGTTGTTTCCAACCGGTAAGCAATAACTTTTTGCTGGATGAGATAGGCGTCGTGTAACGTTAATTCTGGATATTCATCAGAGATAGGATCGATGGCTTGATGACTCTGCCATGATTGAAACAATTTTTCACTAAGATGGGGTGAGCGAGTGCAGCCAACAAAGAGGCAGCTTGAAAGATAACGGGTATAGCATCAATTGAAATAATGAGGGCAGAGAGTACCGATTTTCATCCGGGCTCATTGAAGCCGAATATATGTTTTCGACTTCGTTGCCAGAAAATTTATTTATCTACTTGAATCGAGTCGGTGTCCATATATCTATTTAGATACATCAATTGATACCTATTGGAAATTATTTTAATTAGTAATTATTTTAATAAGAAATTAGGCGATATTGGTACTTACTCATACTCCCATAAAGATATTAATTTTATTTTTCAAATAGTTGAATATTTATTACTTTGCGTGATTAATAATTTATTGAAATGATTGTTAAGATAATTTATGGTTTCATCAATGAAATGTTTATACCCTATGGATTTCAAGATGCATCGCGACGGCAAAGGAACGAATCCCCGGGAGCATAGGTAACTATGTGACCGGGGTGAGTGAGTGCAGCCAACAAAGAGGCAACTTGAAAGATAACGGGTATATTTTCGCTGGCATTGATTGTTAAGAGGTTATAAGCACCGCAGTACTTATTCTGTTGCTACTAGTAAAGAACTGCTTGTTATAGAGATCAGAGATGCGTTTTATTTCAGAAACAGGAGAGGCAAGGTGAGTGAACAAAATCAGACTGTAACTTTACCCGATAAAAAAGATATAGGATTACTGACCGAAGAAGGACTCTGGGATAACTGGCTGGATATAGATGCGGTGAAAAAACTGGTTAACCACCCGTTACTCATCGCAATGAGTGAAGAACGAATCACTCTGTCCGGAATGCGTTATTTCTTGATTCAACATCATTATTATTCACGTAACTTTACTCGCTTTTTGTGTGCTCTGATCAGCCATATTGATAACTTCAATGATATTCATCATCTGATGGAAAATTTACGTGAAGAGATGGGGGTAAATGGAGAGGGAAAAGTCACTCACGCTGAGTTGTTTCAGCGCTCATTGATGGAAACAGGTGCACAGGTCAGTTCTATTCCTGCACTTGAAGAAACCTCTCATCTTGCTTCGTGTGTCCTGAATTATTGCCGCTCAGGAGAAATTGCTGATGGTTTAGCTGCACTTTGCTTGGGGGCCGAAGCAATTGTTCCAATGATCTACAAGCCCGTATTACATGCTCTTACGCACTTAGGTGTTGCTGAACGGGGATTAGAATTTTTCAAATTACATATTGAAGAGGACGAAGATCATGCCATTACCATGATGCATATTCTTCACAATATTATAGAAAATAACGAACAGTTATCGAAGCGAGTAAAGGCGGTTGGTAAAAATACGATATTGCTGCGCTGTAGAATGTTTGATGCTGTGTATGAAAATATAAAAAATGAGATACTTTTCACTGAAGACGCGTGCAGGACTTTTGAAAAGTACGAATCAAATGTGCGTAGCTACTGCCGTAACTATCCGGCCATATTTACTACGGCAAGCAATGCCTTAGTGACTGACAAGCAGGGTAAATCATGGATTGATTTTTTATCAGGAGCTGGATCATTAAATTACGGCCACAACAACCCTCGATTAAAATCTCATCTTATTGAATATATTGAAAAAGATGGCATAACTCATTCTCTGGATTTATATACCAATGCAAAACGGGCATTCATTGAAAGCTTTAATCAGCAGATACTGAAACCACGGGGCTTGCAGTATCGTTTTCAGTTTACCGGGCCGACAGGAACCAATGCAGTTGAAGCTGCAATGAAAATCGCACGCAAAGTTACAGGGTGCAGCGATATTGTTGCGTTTACCAATGCGTTTCACGGAATGTCTCTGGGTGCCCTTGCAGCCACAGCCAGAGAGAAAAAACGAAATGCTGCAGGTGTTTCCCTAAACAATATAGTACGCCTTCCTTTCGAAAATTTCCTTAGTCAGAATGACACGTCACTGGACGTTTTGGAGAAAATGCTAGTTTCTCCGGGCTCCGGTATTGACTTGCCTGCAGCAATTATTCTTGAAACTATTCAAGCAGAGGGGGGCGTCAATGTGGCAAGCGTAGAATGGTTACGGGGTGTAGCAGAAATCGCAGCTGCAAACAATATACTGCTTATTGTTGATGATATTCAGGCTGGTTGTGGTCGTACAGGAACTTTCTTCAGCTTCGAAGATGCTGGGATAAAACCGGATATCATCTGCCTTGCAAAGTCTATTTCAGGATATGGACTCCCTATGTCTCTTGTTCTAATGAAACCGGAACTGGATATATGGCAACCTGGAGAACATAACGGAACTTTCCGTGGTAATAACCTTGCATTTATTGGTGCCACATATGCTCTTGATTACTGGCATGATCCACATTTCTTGCGAAGTCTTAAAGACAAATCGGAAATTGTGCATAAATATCTGCTGGGTCTGCATCAACGATACCCCCAATTGATCAGAACAATCCGGGGAAAAGGAATGTTATGGGGCTTAGAACTCTTTTCTTCGCAGGCAGCAGAAAATGTCAGAAACCAAGCCACTGAGTTAGGACTCATTATAGAAACATGTGGTCCGCTGGGACAGGTCATCAAATTACTTCCCCCGTTGACTATCGAAATCAATGTCCTTGAGCATGGATTATTATTACTTGAAAAATCTCTAAAACAAGTTTCCGTTCAGTTAGGTATGGAGAATAAAATAAATACTTCATCATTAACACCTCATGACACTCTGTTTTATCAAGACGAAATCTTGATTGAAAAAAAATTACTTAGTCTTGACGAAAATGAAAAATCCTCTTTATTAGAAGCGCAGAAAAGCCTAAGCCAAAAACTCATTGATGGAGGACTAAATTTTGAGGGAAAAAACTATCCGGTTTCAATTCGTCCTCTTCTTTTGTCTGATAACCTAATTCGGCAACTCGCCAGCATCGGTGAGCGTTTTACAGAAGTATTTGAAAAATTTGCTCATGCATGGGTGGAAAATGTCTCGATACGTGAATATTTTCCGACTTATAAGAAAAGCGAACATTATTTATTTAATTTGCCAAATCATACCCCTTTGACCAGAATTTTCCGCCTGGATGGTCTTTTCAGTGAAGATGGAACTTATCAGATCTTGGAAACTAATACCGATTGCCCCGGGGGAGTGATCCAAAATGGGATTGCAGGTGCATTATGGTCAGAGGTGTCAAACCCTTTACTGAACGGTATTGAAGCCAGTGCCGATTTTCAGCCCTTTGTCCAAAATCCGGATTTATTTCTTGAGACATTACTGGAAACTCATCGCGAACGTACCGGAGAGCCAGCCAGAAGAGCAGCCATTGTCACTTATAAAGGCCGGTTCAAAAATGAGGTAACCTGGATGGTAAATGGTTTCAATCGTCTGGGGGTTCCTACCGAGGAAATTGATGCGTCTCTATTACGTCGACATAACAACAAGGTAATAGATCCGCAGGGTCGTGTTATTGATGTGGTCTATAACAAACTCGATTTGCGCGATTTGATCGATGAACCTGAAGTTGAAGAATACCTTACTGCAACATCTCATGGA
This sequence comes from Photorhabdus laumondii subsp. laumondii, assembly GCF_003343245.1. Taxonomy (NCBI): domain Bacteria; kingdom Pseudomonadati; phylum Pseudomonadota; class Gammaproteobacteria; order Enterobacterales; family Morganellaceae; genus Photorhabdus; species Photorhabdus laumondii. The sequence goes on from NZ_CP024901.1 coordinate 2,579,572, forward strand.
GAAGTCACTTTCATCAATCCTCTCATCTGCCAATGGCCGCTCGCAGATAAAGCTATAATGGCTGTCCTAAGTGATCCGCAAATGCTCTTTTTCCTGCCTGAAGAGGAAAAGGCTTTTTGTCTTAAACATATTCCCTGGACACGCATCCTCCGCGCATGCCAAACGACATCCCCTCAGGGAAGGCAAATCGATCTAGTTGATTGGGCAATTCAAGAACGAGGGACTCTTGTGCTCAAACCTTCTAATGCAACAAGAGGAGAAGGTCTGTTGGTCGGTCCGTTTACCACCGCTCAGGAATGGGAAACGGCCTTACATCTTGCAGCGCAAAGCGACGAAACATGGGTCATTCAACGATACATTCGCGGGCGTGTGATTTCCGTAGTTCATCCTGATATTGGCGTTACAGATTCAATGTGGTCAGGTGTGGATACCTATGTATATGGTGGCCGGTTTGCAGGTTTTCAGGCACGTGCCAGTTTTGATCCGGTCATGAATGTAGGGTGCCGGGGAATTCTTTTGCCGGTAGTAAAAATTAAAGAGGCATAACTATGGCGAATTCCATTTCACTTAACAATCCACGGCTTCAGCCAACGGTTGTTGCTGTTCCGATTAGCAATAATGCCATTGCAATACATTCCGGTACCCGTCAGGGTGAAGCAAGCAAAATAATTCCAGATCCCGATGGCTGGAAAATAGTTGCGCTTAACCACATGCAAGGAAAATTGAACAGCAGTGGTCTTCTTAAAGTATTGAAGCAAAACGGTCATGACGTTGAAGAGTCGGCGTTAACACAATTGATCGAGGAACTTCAATCTCACAACCTCGTTCAGGATGAGAAATATTTCGATTATCAGGCTCTCGGTGCCGATCAAAGAGAGCGTTATTCCCGAAATCTCAATGGATTTGCTGCGTTAAGTGACAATGGCATTTCACCCGCTGAGTATCAGCAGAAACTTTTCAAAGGGCATGTGCTACTGTTAGGATGTGGTGGGCTTGGAAGCTGCACGGCAACGGCGCTGGCAATGACTGGCTGCGGTACCATCACTGTCGTTGATTTCGATGATATTGAACTTAGTAACCTCAACAGGCAGCTTTATATCGTTGATGACATAGGGATGCGGAAAGTCGAAGGGTTAAAATCTCGTCTTAATAAGATCAATCCGGACGTCACGGTAAATACAGTATTCAAGCGTATAACCGGTTCAGATGTTGTTAAGGAATTAATTTCTCAATTCAAACCCGATATCGTCGTAGCTGCAATTGACCGACCGGTTATCGCTGCTGACCGCTGGATCAGTGACGCCTGTTTTGACATGGGAATTCCGGGTGTTTTCAACAGCGTTTCTGCCGGAATGGGTATGTTCTGGACAAAATTCCCTGACCAGAGCGGTTGTTTCCGCTGCGACGAAAAGTGGTCACGGACTCAGGATCCTGACCATTACTCCATGCGCGCCTGGCGAGAAGAACATGATTTAATCCCTGCGACTTCGGCTTTCAGTTATTCGGCAATGATTGTCGGAGGGATGATGTCTGCGGATATCATCAGGAAACTTGTTGGATGGCCAATGATTTCAGCAGGGAAACTGGTAACTATCTCATTCACAACTCTACAAACGAATGTTGAGGATAAACCGCAACATCCAGATTGTGAACTTTGTGCATATTGAGGACACCAACATGAACGAATCATATCAGATTATTGATGACGATCCGGCAGTATGGTGCTCAGCGCAGTTGGAAAGCAAGAAAGACGTGCTATTGCCTGTTTCAGATGAACAAATCGAAGCATTCAGGCATCACCTATCCGCTATGGAAGATAGACCCAGTGAAGCGTTCAATGCTTCAGATTTTAGCTTTGAGGAAATAACTATCTTACAGGAGCGCATTCATCAGCGTTTGACTGAAGGACGCGGGGTTGTGGTAGTGTCAGGTATTCCGCGAGAAATGTTTACTGACTCAATCCTGAGTCATCTATTCTGGGGAATTGGAACAGGTCTTGGACGTCCAGTCGTACAAAACTCACAGGGTCACAGGATAGGTCATGTAAGGAATGAGAAAAATAATCCGAATAATCGAGGCTATATGTCTAATCGGGAGCTTGGATTTCATTCGGATGCCTTTGAAATTGTTGGGCTTATGTGTTTGAGGGAGGCTGCTTCAGGGGGATTGACTCAAATCGTAAGTGGCCTAGCTATCTACAATCAAATGTTAAGGGAAAAACCAGAACTACTTGACGCCCTTTTTGAAGGATATCATTACGCTACAGCTGAACGCTCTTCGAGTAAACTTCCCTACACGTCATACAAAATTCCGATTTTCTCAAAAATGTCAGGCAGGGTGAGCTCTATGTGTCTCGGTGCTTATATGCGAGCAGCAGCAAAACTTCAGGGACTAGCTCTCCCTGACGCACTTGATGCTGGACTCCACGCATTTTATGAAATATGTAGCCGCCCAGAGTTCAGACTCGAATTTATGCTTGAGCCTGGCGAAATCCTTTTTCTCAACAACTATACCACACTGCATTCCCGCACGGAGTTTCAGGATGATGCACTCAACCAGCGCCATTTATTAAGGCTCTGGATCGAATTATCCGATGGCAGACCTGTGGTGCCCGCACTAACAGCTCGCGGTCGTGATTATGAGCAGTTATTTCTGGAAACGCGTTTGGCGAGTACGGCAACTTAATATAACCAACCGGGACGATATATCGGCCCGGTCAATCAGGATCAATGCATGAATCGAGATATTCTGGACTCCGGGCACTCCATCAAAAGTTCCGATCAGGGTGATGTTGAAAGCCGGGGAAAAATTAGTCAGTTACTTGATATATGGAATGTGGAACAAACCAATATTTCTGACAACCAGCCGCTGGATTTCTATGTCTATGACCAGCAAGGTGAAGTCGTTGGTGGCTTGGTGGGTCGTACCTCTCTGGGTGTGCTTTTCATTAGTTATTTCTTTCTTCCGGAAGAACTGCGTCGGCAGGGACTGGGAAGTACATTGCTGAAACGGGCCGAAAAAAAAGCAACTCTACGTGGATGTCATATGGCGGTGCTGTTTACCATGGCGATTCAGGCACCTGACTTTTATCTGAAGCATGGTTACAGCATTTTTGGTGAGGTGTCCTCTTTACCGGATGGAAATGCCCGTATTTTTATGCAGAAAAGGCTTTGAGCAACGACCAGCGTTAGTCAGAAGGATAGAAATTTATGTCGAGTATTACTATTGCTTCATTTGGGGATGTGCTCATTAATCGTGAAGATCCCGCTTCTGCTTTCAGTCACATGACGTCTTTAGTTGAGAATGCCGATATCGTTATCGGTAACTATGAAGGTGTACTGACTGACAAACCTGAGCCAATTCCCGGACGGCGAGGGATGACGATATCATCAGTAAAAAACGCCAAAGGCGTGGCATTGTTCGATGTGCTTTCCCTTGCGAATAATCATGCCATGGATTCTGGATTGCAGGGTCTGACTGACACCTTGAAAGCATTACATTCTGCAGGAGTGCAAACCACCGGGGCCGGTCTGACATTTCAGCAAGCTTGGGAACCTGCTTTAATTGAATGTAGAGGGATCAGGGTTGCTGTTTTCGGCGTAACGGGCATTTATTATGTCGGAACTGAAGCCGGTAGTTTTCAGGGAGGCGTTGCAGCGTTACGTTCAAGAGATTATTACAGTCCTCCTTTTTCCGGAGCTGTGGTTCCCGGAGCGTTACCCGATATTATGACTGTCATCAATGAAGATGATTGGGCACATTTTTCATGCTTAGTTGGCAATATCCGTAGCCAAGCTGATTTTATTATTGCAGCGATGCACTGGGGCGATCATACTCGTAAAGACATTATTACAAGATACGAAAAGGAAATATCAAAACGATTATCACAATGTGGTGTGAACCTAGTGATAGGTCATCATCATCATTCCTTGCGAGGTGTTGAATGGCACAAAAACATGCTGACATGTTTTGGACTGGGAAACCTCATTTTCGATCAATCTCTCTCATGCTCAATAAATGAATGGTCGAAAACCGGTTTTCAGTTGCCTGATTATGCACGATATACCGCAGCCATTCTGACAAGATGTTCACCGAACGAAATTTTATCTGCTCATTTGCTCCCACTTTATATTGAAGCGGATACCCCTGTCCCTGTTTCCCATGGAAGCGATGAATGGCATGCTTTTTTACGCATTATGAGGCGTTGTGCTCGGCAGGACATGACGGTCAATCATCTTGTTGATAACGGTACTCGATGGGGCGATTTCACTGTATTGGATATTATCAAACCCATTTCTGACGTTATGTGAGGTAAAGCATGGCAATACTATGCCTCGGAAGAAGCATCAAGATTAACTTTGCAGAATGGTTGGAGGAATGCCGTGATGACCTGTGGCTTATCAGTTCTGCACCACAATTTCCTCTTCAGCACCGTTACCGGTACGTCCGGCAGATCGACAGCCTTGATGACGGTGAAGGTGTTTTATCTATCGCCACAGAATTAGGACGTCACACCTCATTCAGCCAGATTCTGCCTCATTCGGAATTTGACCTTATCCGAGCTGCACAACTTCGGGAATATTATGGCCTCCCAGGCCAGAACGTTGAAAGTGCCTTGGCGTATCGAGATAAGGTTTTAATGAAAGATTATCTTCAACGTGCAGGCATTGAAGTGGCTCCGTTTAGACGACTTGGCAGTTGGCTGGATGTTCTAACTTTCAGTGAAGAGCATAATTTCCCAGTTGTGATAAAACCGGTGGATGGATGCAGCTCGAAATACGTTAAGGTATGTAGGAGTCTCAGAGAAGTATCCGATTTTTTCCGCGACAGAACCGTTGATGGCTGGATGGTAGAAAAGTTTATCTCTGGAAATATGTATCATGTTAACGGTGTAATTAATGAAGCAGGAGATTCATTTTTTGCTCCCTGCGCTTATATCAATAATGCTCTTGATTACCAGCATGCAGGTATATTTGGTAGCCGTACTATTGATCCTGCTACCCCCTTGGCAGAGCGACTGAACAGTATTACCTATCGAACTATATCAGCGTTGCCTGCTGCGCCTACCCTCGGGTTTCATGCCGAAATATTCCACACCGCCGATGACCGATTAATTTTATGCGAGATTGCGGCCCGTACTGCGGGTTCACTTACGGGGGAGTTAATAGAACACACTTGGGGGATAAATATACATAAAGCTTGGATACAGAGTTGTGCAGGTATCAATGATGTACTGAAAGTCCGGACTGAACCAAGAGAATTCGCAGCATCAATTCGCGTTCCTGTTCGTCCGGCATATCTGATTTCTTTGCCAGATTCAGTTCCTTATGATTGGATATCCACACTCTGCTTATCAGGGAGAGTCGGGCAAATTTATCAACAGGCAACAACTTATACCGATGACGTTGTTAGCGCCATAATTACCGGCAATAGTGATGTACAACTTACTGAACGAATTGAACATTTTGCCGACTGGATCGATGATTTAGTCAGGTGGCAAAACTGATGAAATTCCTTTTAACCCTGTGTTTTGAGAGAAGACTATAATGAAAATCCTTATAGCAGGTTCAGGTGCCGGCGCACAGGCGCTGGCATGGAAATTATTACAGGACCCAGCAGTAGAAAAAGTATGGTTAGCCCCAGGTAATCCGGCTACGTCATGCGCACCCGGAATGGAAAATATTCCAGTGTCTTCAGGAGATGTTGAGGGGCTGGCTAGGGCTGCTCTGGAACTAAAAGCAGACTTTACGCTTATCACACCGACCCAAACTTTGGCAGCTGGGGTAGCCGACTACTTTAAATCTCGTGGGTTACCAATCATTGCCCCGACTCGTGAAGCCTCCCGACTTGAATGGTCGAAAGGCTTTTCCAAAAAATTCATGAAAAAATATCAAATACCTACACCTTACAGCGCAATTTGTGAATCACAGGAACAGGCCCAAAAATTTGCCGACACATTACCTTTACCTGTGGTTATCAAAGCAGACGGTATGGTTCATGGGGGAACGGGTGTAGTGATAGCCCAGGATCGCCAGCATGTTAAAAACACGCTGGAAGAGTTTTTCACAAGAAATGTCGGACCAATGCTGGTTGAAGAATTCATTGAAGGTGAAGAAGTCTCTTACACCATCCTCTTTGACGGAAAAAACTATCTACCACTGGCTGAAAGCCGAGATTATAAAAAGCTGCTTGATGGGGATAAAGGCCCTAACACTGGTGGTATGGGAGCTTATTCCCCAGTACTGTCCTCCGCACAGCATGAGGCTATCATTACCCAAATTGTAGAACCTTGTCTGGCAGCTCTTAATTCTGAAGGAATCGAATATATAGGATTCCTCTATTTTGGTGTCATGATTGACAAAAAAGGAATGCCGAGCCTTCTTGAAATCAACTGTCGGCTGGGTAATCCAGAGGTCTTCACGATCCTTGAACGACTTGAGAGTCCCCTTCATGAATTATTCATATTGACCCTACAAAAACAGCTGGGCAAAGCAAATGTACGCTGGAGTAAGCTTGTTTCTGTTGCCTTACAAATATCGTCTGAAGGTTATCCTTTTACCGAGCGAAAAGGTGATGAGCTCATCTTGCCGTTACCTTCAGAAGATACTCATATCTTTCATTCCTCCGTTGTATCTGATGATGGAAAACTAATAAGTCATGGAGGAAGAGTTATTGCATTAAGTTCAATAGCCCTGACGTTCAACGAGGCTAGAGAAAAGTTGTATGAAACGGTCAAGCAAGTCCATTTTGAAGGGATGCATTACCGTACCGATATTGCGCTGAATATCAATACTCCTAGTGGAATGTAATTAATCGGGGAATGCTTATGGACAACATGAAGCGTAACAAGCGTAATGTTCTGCTCGCAGCTAATATAAGTTACATACTCGTCATTCTGGATTCGTCCATAGTTAATGTAGCTTTACCGACTATTAAAGAGAGCCTTTCACTTGGTGTAACAACGTTACAATGGGTTGTAAATGCCTATCTGGTTTTATTTGCAAGTTTGTTACTATCAGGGGGAGCTCTTTGTGATCGTTTTGGTTCAAAAAGTGTTTACATTACAGGGCTTGGATTATTCACTCTCTCCTCCGCTTTGTGTGGAATTAGCAGTGAAGCCGCTATTTTATTAACCGGTCGCGTGCTTCAGGGTATTTCCGCCGCCATACTCGTACCAGGTTCACTTGCTTTGATCACTCATACCTACACAGATAAAACAGAACGAACCCGTGCCATTGCCAGCTGGGCGAGCTGGGGAGGTATCGCTCTGGTGGCGGGGCCTGTCATAGGAGGGTGGCTGACCGAATATCTGTCGTGGAGATCGATTTTCCTAGTAAATGTGCCGCTCTGCTTAGCAGGGATCTTTTTGACACTTAGGGTGCAGTCTCCAGAGCATGAACATAAAAGTTTAACTATGGATATAAAAGGCCAGCTACTTCTTTTCCTGACAATATTTCTATTTATTGCTGGTGTCATCCGGCTGAATGACTCTCCTCAAATCAATTTGAACTCAGTTATCTTGTTGTGCTTGTCTTTAATCATCATGACTGCATTCATAGTGGTAGAAAGAAGAAGTAAAGCTCCTATGCTTCCACTGGAGCTGTTCAGGCGGCCAAATTTTAGCGCTATTTCATGGATTTTCTTTTCTGGCGCTTTTTCCTTTTTTGGTGCCATGTTTATTCTGACCTTTTGGTTTCAGGATATTCAGCACCTGAGTGCAACGCAAACGGGTATGGCCCTGTTACCGCTCTCAATCAGTGTCATATTGGGAAATAAGGTCTCTGGATGGCTTGCACGCCGTTACCAGACGAGCCACATGATGATTGTTGGGGCCATGATAAGATTAGTCGGTTTCAGTGGATTACTGGTTACACAGTTCAACAATGACTATGCTTATCTTTTTGTTCCACTTGTGTTGATTGGTTTTGGTGGAGGGCTGGGATCACCAATGTCAACATCTTTATTTATGCAAAGTACTCCGAAACAGTACACTGGCGTTGCCTCAGGAGTTTCCCGTGCAACTGGTCAGATAGGTTCCGCTTTTGCCGTGGCAGTTTTTGGGCAAATGGTAAACAGTGAAAAACTCTTTGTTTTAAACATGAAGTATGCGGTTATTACTATTATCATAGCCACACTGTCCATCTTGATTATCAATTTTCTTTTTGTAAAAAATGATATTGATGAATATCACAATTCTATAACACTAAAGGCAGATAAATGATGGATGAAATTATCAGTCTTTCAATTAATGAATTAGGAGAAAGAATACGGAGCGGAGTGATATCACCTGTTGAGATTTTAGGTGAGTACATGAAGCGTATTTTATGTTACGACCATAAGCTGAACGCCTTTTCAGAGATCTATGAAGCTGATGCGCGGGCCGCAGCAAAACATGCCGAACAGGAAATACGATCAGGAAATTGGCGTGGTCCTCTCCATGGTATTCCTTTTGCTGTTAAGGATTTTTTTGATCTGAAAGGTAAGGTCACAGGAGGAGGCACGAACTGTTTTAGTCAAAAAGCATATGTTACGGCACCAGTGGTAGCCACCCTCTTGAAACAGGGAATGATTCTGACAGGAAAACACAGAGCAGTAGAGCTCGGTATGGGAGCAACGGGCATCATGGAAAATAGCCCGACGCCACTCAACCCTTGGGGACAATCACAGAGAGTTGCTCCAGGCGGCTCAAGCAATGGCTCAGCTGTAGCAGTGGCAGCCGGTTTGACACCGATTGCTCTTGTAACTGACACGGGGGGATCTGCACGTATACCTGCCGCTTGGTGTGGCGTAAGTGGGTTTCGGCCATCAATGGGCAATTTGTCATCATCAGGTATGCTTCCATTAAGCCAGACGATGGATACTGTGGGAATTATTGCCAAGCATGCATCTGATATATTCATTGTTTATAATCAGCTGAACCCAAATTTAGCGTATCATTCATGCATTAATAATCTGAATATTGGCATATTACCGTCAGAAGAATATATTTTAGATAAGGAAACAGGTTTGCATTATGTGTCATTGCTGGAAGTTTTTTCTCAAATGGGTATGGTAACTCAAAAGAAACCTTTCCCATATCCTTTATCGCAGTGCATGAAGGCTAATTCTATCATTACTGCGTTTGAGGCTTGGCAGAATTATGGATATTTGTGTAATTCACAGAACTCCCTCAGCGATACAATTAAAGTAAGATTAGAACGTGGCAAAGAGATAAAAGAGAAAGAGTATTCGGAAGCATTGATATTCTGTCGTCACGTACGGAAGATATTTTCGAATTGGTTTCAGAATGTGGATGCTTTAGTAATTCCTACAACCCCAGAACCTTCTTGGCCTATAGCTGAAAAAGATGAACATCAACCCCCAAATGACTTCACCCGTTTCGTAAACTTTGCTGACTTATGCGCGGTCTCCATCCCAACAGGATTAAACAGTCAGGGGTTACCATTTTCATTACAGATCGTATGTAACCGAAAAAAAGAAAAAAACGCCCTTGCTCTTGCGGAATTGATTGAATGCCGTATCGGTTTCAGCAATACAGAACTTAAAATACGACTCAAGACATGATGAATGTTGTCGCTGAAAACGACGAATGTGTCCGACATTCCGCACCGCATTCATAATTTGTTGTTTTAATTAAGAATTAACAAATGCATAAATTTTATACAAACGATTTTAAATCAGTATATTACAGATATAGCTGCGGAATGACAGATGTGTATTACCACGAAACTTATGAAATTATTGTTTTTAATTTGGTAAAAATAATATTAACGAAAGGAATACATTCTATTAGGCTTGAAATGATAATAAGCCATTTACGCCCCTGCTAATAACTAAGTTACTAATAACTTTATTGCCAGTAACTTTGGTGGGGGCTTTTTATGACTCCTATTAATAAACTAAGGCTAATTTTTCAAGCAAAACTGACCTTGGCAGATCCCACACCGAGTAAGTTAATTTTCAACTGATCACCCGTATTAACTGGCACCATGGTGGTGAGGGAGCCAGAGAGAATGATTTCTCCACGGAGTAACGCCATATTCAGTGTTCCTAGCATATTCGCTAGCCAGGCAACCGCGTTGGCTGGATGCCCTAGTGCAGCGGCACCAATGCCAGTGTCAACCAGTTTACCGTTTTTCTCTAGCGTTATTGTCACGGCAGCTAAATCAATTTCTGAGGGCAGACGGGTGCCATTGCCAATGACAAATAACCCTGATGAAGCATTATCAGCAACAGTATCTGTGATTTTTATTTTCCAGTCACGGATACGGGAATCGACAATTTCGATACAGGGCACGACATAATCTGTTGCTCTGAGTACATCTCCTGCTGTAATACCGGGTCCACACAGATTGTGTTTCAGGATAAAACCAATTTCACCTTCAGCTTTCGGTGCAATTAATTGCTCAATGGGTACAGTGGCATTGTTTTTGTAATGCATATCTGAGGTGAGAATGCCAAAATCGGGTTGATCGACGTCCAATATATCCATAACTGCTTGGCTAGTGATCCCGATTTTTTTACCGACAATTCGCTCTCCAGTTGTTTCCAACCGGTAAGCAATAACTTTTTGCTGGATGAGATAGGCGTCGTGTAACGTTAATTCTGGATATTCATCAGAGATAGGATCGATGGCTTGATGACTCTGCCATGATTGAAACAATTTTTTACCAAGATGGGTTATGACGTTATTCATCTGTTGTTGCTCCTGCTCAAACCATAGAAGTGACATTCCAATTGGAATATCACTCGTCTGAAAGGGACATTATTTGTTGCCGTTGAGTAAAAAATCGATATGGAGCCGGTTAAATGTGTCCGGGTCTTCATATTGAGGCCAGTGACCGCATTTTTCCATCACGACAAAACGGCTATTTTTGATAAGCCCGGCAAGACGCTGGCCTACTGAAACCGCAGCAGTCGGATCGTGTGTGGTCCATAGCACTAAGGTTTCAGCCTGGATCTTTGCCAGTTCATCTTTGGTCAAAAGGTTACGTAAACGGGTATCCATATCTTGCAGGCACATGATGTTTTCCATTGCGGACAACATACCCGGCTGACGATAAATGGCAAAACGGGTTTCAACCAAGTCTTCTGTCACCATTGCAGGATCTTCCATTAGGAATTCAAGACGTTTGCGGGTAGCTTCCCGATCGGGGTTTTTCACTGCATTTAAGCTCAGTGTGCGCAGGCGTTCCATCACATTTGGATCAGCAATCATGCCACCGGCGGTGTTCAACACCAGACGGTGAATATATTGCGGATATTTTGCCGCAAACCGGGCTGCAACCCATCCGCCTAGCGACTCGCCAGAAAGGTGAATTTTCTTCAGATTTAATGTTTCAATAAGATCCCGTAGGTGTTCCACATAATCGATAATCTCATAGGAACGGACAGGTTTATCCGTGAAGCCATGTCCCAGCATATCAATTGCCAGTACACGAAAATGGGCAGCATGGGGCAGTATGTTGCGCATATAAGCTTCTAAATGACCTGCAATACCATGCAAGAAAATCAGAGTAGGTCCGTTACCCGCTTCAAGAACACGAGTTTTTATCCCTTTTACATTGAGATGATGTAGATGGATTTCACCGCTGGCAATGGCAGACCAAAGCGAACGTAATTCGGGCTGTATAAGTTTATGTTGAAGATTCGCTGATATTGACATAATGATATCTTCCTTATTTATTTTAAATTAATACGTTATTAATATAACGACAGCGGGTAATATTCACTAATACTTAATATGTCTAGTCTGAAAGAAAAAAACGATGATGCTTATTTTTATTCTTGCAGATATTTATTTTCAACAACATCTATTAAGTGCAATAATAATTCTGATGTGTTGTCTTTTCGCCATGCCATTATTAACTCTATTGTGGGAGAATATCCTGATAATGGCCGGCAAATAACGGCATCTGTCATGATGCTGGTAATATAGAAGGGTACTATTGCACACCCTAAATTTAGACTAACCATGTTTAAAATTAATAGCATATTATTAGCAGTTTGAATAATATTAGGTACGACATTATGTTCAGTAAAATAATTTTCTATAATCTGTTGTAATACACCAGATTGTGTTGGATCAGGAGTAATAAAATTTTCTCCTTGTAGGTCGTTGACTGAAATTTTCTCACAATATCTTAGCCTGTGATTAGCAGGCATCAGAACCACCAGCGGTTCATTAAGAATGACTTTAAAATCAATAGAATCACTCTTTATTGGCGGGCGCATGAAAGCGACATCAATGTCACCTTGTAATAATTTCTCTTCTTGTCCTGGATTAAATAAACTAATAAGTTCTACTTTTGCTCCAGGATGAGCCAAGCGAAATATTGGGATGACTTCAGGTAATACTTTAACTTCTGCTGATGGGACAAATCCGATAGTTAGCACAATTTGTTCTTGTGCCGCTCTGCGGGCCATTTTTTTTGCTTTCTCTGCATTTTCAAGAATAAGCCGGGCTTGTTGTAAAAAAACTTCTCCGGCTTTGGTTAGAGAGACTCTGCGTTTATTTCTCTCTAATAGTGTAGAACCAATATAATCTTCTAAATCTTTTATTTGTTGACTTAGCGAAGGCTGTGCAGTATGCAATTTTTTTGCGGCCTTAGTAAAGTTTAATTCTTCTGCCACCGCAATAAAATAGCGTAAGTGTCTTAATTCCATTGCTGTTTCCTCACATATCGAAAAAAAGTCTTAATTTAAACAAACAATGTATTTCACAAAATATTAATCTATTAATAGCATTCATTTTGCATGTTGGCAAAAAGTCAACTTTTCTTTTACTTGAGGACTGAATAATATGACATTGAGCAAAGATTCAGATATTTACCGCCTGATTGATGCCCGAGCCGGTCGTGTAACTCCTCAGATTTATATCGATCCCGAGCTCTATCAATTAGAACTCGAAAGAATATTTGGCCGTTGTTGGCTGTTTCTAGCTCATCAGAGCCAAATTCCCAATCCGGGTGATTTTTTCAATACTTATATGGGAGAGGACAGTGTTGTTGTTGTCCGTCAGAAAAATGGTTCCGTTAAAGCTTTCCTAAATCAATGTCGCCATCGTTCCATGCGGGTTTGTTACGCAGATAGCGGTAATACCCGTGCTTTTACTTGCCCTTATCATGGTTGGTCATATGGTGTGGACGGTCGATTAATCGACGTTCCGTTGGAAGCGTGCGCTTATCCACATGGGCTTTGCAAAGAGCAATGGGGACTTCAGGAAGTGCCGTGTGTGGAAAATTATAAAGGATTGATTTTCGGTAACTGGGATACGACAGCCCCCTCCTTGATTGATTATCTCGGTGATATGGCTTGGTATCTTGATGGTGTGCTTGATCGCCGCGAAGGAGGGACCGAAGTGATTGGTGGTGTGCAAAAATGGCTCATCAATTGTAATTGGAAATTACCCGCTGAACAGTTTGCCGGTGATCAATACCATGCTTTATTCAGTCATGCCTCCGCCGTACAGGTTTTGAGCGTAAAGGATGGCGACGATAAAAAAGCATTAGGTGCTGATCAGACTTCACGACCAGTTTGGGAAACGGCAAAAGATGCCGTGCAATTTGCTCAGAATGGTCACGGTTGTGGATTTTTCTTGACCGAAAAACCCGATGCCAACGTTTGGGTTGATGGTGCCGTTGCCCGTTACTACCGTGAAACCTATGCAGAGGCAGAGCAGAGGTTGGGAAAAGTCAGGGCACTGCGTCTTGCCGGTCACAACAATATTTTCCCGACACTTTCCTGGCTTAACGGTACTGCAACCATGCGGGTGTGGCATCCACGTGGACCTGATCAGGTGGAAGTTTGGGCGTTCTGCATCGCAGATAAAGCCGCTTCTCCGGAAGTAAAAGCCGCTTTTGAAAACAGTGCTACCCGTGCATTTGGTCCGGCAGGTTTTCTCGAACAGGATGATTCAGAAAATTGGGTGGAAATTCAGAAGGTACTTAGAGGTTACAAAGCCCGTAACAGCACCTTGTGCATGGAAATGAGATTGGGACAAGAAAGAGTGCGGGATGATGGAATTCCGGGTGTGACCAATTATGTTTTTTCCGAAACCGTTGCCCGTGGTATGTATCAGCGTTGGGCTGACTTACTCACCAGTGAAACCTGGGATGAGATAGAGGAAAAAAGCCGGGTTTATCAGCAGGAGTTGGTCAAATGAAAGAGTTAATTGTTAATCAGGAAAAAAGAGTATCGCCGGAACTGCACTATGAAATAAGCCAGTTCTTGTATTACGAAATTGCATTACTGGATGAGTGGAGATTTCGCGATTGGCTTGAGTTGTTATCAGAAGATCTCAGCTATACCATGCGTACCATTGTTAATGCCCAAACCCGCGATCGCCGTAAGAGTATCCAGCCGCCAACCACTTGGTTGTTCAATGACAATAAATTTCAGCTTGAACGCCGGATAGCTCGGTTGGAGACCGGTATGGCATGGGCAGAGGAACCCCCATCCCGTACACGTCATCTACTGACAAACTTAGTGATTACTGAAACGGATTTGCCTGACCAATTTCATGTTCAGTCCAATTATTTGCTGTACCGTTCACAAAAAGAGCGAGATGAAGTTTTTTATGTTGGTAAGCGGCTAGATTGTGTTCGCCGTAATCCAAAAACGGATAGCTGGCTGATTTGCAAACGTGAAATTACCTTGGATCAGGCAGTCTTAACTTTCCATAACTTGAGTGTCTTATTCTGATGAGTCAATTATTCGTATGTACTGTTGAAGAATTGCCCGACGGAGGAGCGCGTAAGGTTGAATACACACCGGATATTGCGTTGTTTCACTATGATGGCGAATTCTTTGCTGTTGATGACCGGTGCAGTCATGGTAATGCCTCTATATCCGAAGGGTATTTGGAAGACAATGCGACAGTTGAGTGTCCACTGCATACGGCCAGTTTTTGTCTTAGAACCGGGAAGGCACTTTGCCTTCCTGCTACAGATCCATTGAAGACCTATCCTGTTGTTGTTAAAGACGGAAACATTTATATCACTGTATCGGAGGAGCAATAATGAGTTGGATCAAAGATCAAGTCATTTTATTAACAGGCGGTGGCTCCGGTTTAGGTTTGGCTTTAATAGAGCGTTTTATTGCTGAAGGCGCCAAAGTGGGCGTTTTGGAGTTATCGGCAGAAAAAGCGACAGCTTTGGCACACTGTTTTGGTAACGATATCTGTGTTATTCACGGTGATGTTGTCTCTTTTGAGGACAATGAGCGAGCAGTGGCTGAAACTGTTCGGTGTTTTGGCAAACTAGACTGCTTTGTTGGTAATGCCGGGATATGGGATCACAAAATTAGCCTGCTTGACGCCTCACCAGAGCAGATTGATAAAGGATTTGATGAGCTGATGGGGGTTAACCTGAAAGGGTATATTCTAGGGGCTAAAGCCGCGTTACCGGCGCTAACCGCATCAGAAGGCAGCATGATTTTTACGTTGTCAAACTCGTCATGGTTTTCTGGTGGTGGAGGGGTGTTGTATACCGCCAGCAAGCACGGTGCGGTCGGCATGATCCGCCAGTTAGCTTATGAATTAGCGCCAGTTATCAGGGTTAATGGTGTTGCGCCTTGTGGGATGCCAAGTGATCTTCGTGGGGCGGCTTCACTATCTCAGCAAGATAGATGCATTACAGATAACCTGTCATTAGAAAGTCTCAGTGCAATTTTACCTTTGCAATTCATACCTCAGCCAAAAGATTTCACCGGTCCGTATGTCATGTTGGCTTCCCGTGCCAATAACCGCACTTTAACGGGGGTGATGATAACGGCTGATGCCGGATTAAGTATCCGTGGCATTCGCCAAACGACAGCGGGAGTGATGTCTCCGACCAAGAAGGAGAGTTCAGATGACCGTTAAATTGATTTGTACTTCACACACACCTTTGATGGGTTTTGGTTCTCCGCCTGAAGCGACGGAAAAGCATGTTCGGCAGGTTTTTCAGCAATTGGCTGAACAGATAAAGGACTACGATCCACAATTGATAGTGATTTTCGCTCCCGACCATTTTAATGGTTTTTTTTATGATCTCATGCCGGCATTTTGCGTTGGAGTAAGAGCGAATGCAGTGGGGGATTGGGATATTGGTAAAGGCCCACTCAATGTTCCTGAAAACACCGCGAAGGATTTAATTTCTGCCTTATATGATTCAGGGATTGATGTGGCTCACTCCTGGCGTATGCAGGTCGATCATGGCTTTACTCAGCCATTGATGCTGCTTTGCCAGAATTTACAGCGTTATCCAACTATCCCAATATTTATTAACTGTGCAGCTAAACCATTGCCGACCTGCCGTCGTGCTGTTGAGTTAGGTCGTGCAGTGGGTCAATTCCTATTCACAACAGATCAGCGGGTATTGCTGTTAGGCTCTGGTGGCTTATCACATGATCCCCCGATACCACAAATGGGACAGGTTCCGCCGGAAGTTGAAGAAGGGTTGATTGCCGGGAGAAATCCGACAAAAGAAGCGCGTCAAAAACGGCAAATCCGGGTAATTGAGGTTGGAAAATCGTTGGCTCGTGGCGAGAATATCGTTGCTCCGTTGAATCCACAGTGGGATGACGAGTTATTGCGTATTTTTTGTAGTGGCGATATTCGGCGTCTTGCTTCGTTAACCGAGGGTGGAATCGCCATTCAGGGCGGGAAAGGTGGACAGGAAATTCGCTGTTGGATCGCGGCTTTTGCGGCGCTTTCTGTTTATGGCGAATATAAAGCGCAACGGCATTATTACCAACCTATTAAGGAGTGGCTGGCAGGGATGGCAATGGTCAGTGCTCAACCTGTCACTCAGATAGGAGCATAATATGCGGAATCAGACTTTTATTATCGTTGGAGCAGGGCAAGCGGGAGCTATGGCTGCCGCAACCTTAAGGCAGCAGCAGTTTGATGGCGATATTATTTTAATTGGTAAGGAATATCATGCGCCTTACGAGCGGCCAATTTTATCAAAAGACTATTTAATCAACCCAGAGGAAGCGCCTAAATACCTGTTCTCCGAAGATTTTTATCTGGAAAAGCAGATAGATCTGCGCATAGGCCAGTTGGTTAGCCAGATTATGCCATCGAAACATTGTGTTGTTTTAGAAAATGGCGGCAAGCTCAGGTATGACAAACTCCTGCTCACTATGGGGGCAAGAGCCAGACGATTTCCGCTGCTCGATCAGCTGGGTGAAAATATTTATACCTTGAGGACGCTGGATGATGCGCAACGTTTACGCCAGGCGGTGAAAAAAGACAAACGGATTTTGATTGTTGGTGGTGGTGTGATTGGCCTGGAACTGGCGGCAACCTCTTGTGAATTGGGGGCAAACGTGACGGTTATCGAACAGGCAGATAACATCATGGGGCGTTGTGCTCCTCCATTATTGCAGGATTATCTTTTGAATCGTCATCAGGAAAAAGGGGTACAATTCTTCCTTGATACCAACATTGTTTCCGCACAAAAACAAGGGAGTGAATTAGTGCTTATATTGAACACCGGTGAAAAGGTGATCGGAGATATTATTATTTATGGTATCGGCGCTGAATTCAGGGATCAGCTTGCCGCTGATGCTGGTTTGGTGACTGATGGCGGTATCGTCATTGACAGCCGTTGCCAGACTTCTGAACCGGATATTTTTGCTGCCGGGGATGTTTGCCTTCAGAGAGAACCGCTGACAGGTGATCTACAGCGCCGTGAAACTTGGGAAAATGCTAACCGTCAGGCGACCATCGCCGCGCATGCCATGATGGGGTTGGCCCCCCCGCAGCCAGGCGCGCCGTGGTTCTGGACTGATCAATGGGGCATTAACATCCAAATGGTTGGTAACATGCAGGCTGAAGAGTGGCATATTCAGGGTGATTTGCAATCAGATAAGGCCATTTTATTTGGTACAGAAAATGAAGTTTTAGTCGGTGCTGTCGCGATTAATCAGGGAAGAGAAATGCGTAATTTACGGAAATTACTTGCTAATCCTGCGCAGGTGGTGTCCGGCGTAGAGTGGGCGTGACTTTGATAGCCTCTGAGAAAGATTACGGTTAAAAACCGTAATCTCAGATTGCTGACGAACCCCATTTAAAAAGTGGGGTTCTGTTGATGTCAATCATATTGTTGTCGTGTGGGGGCTTTTAGTATATCGAGGTATCGATTTTCCAGTACCTCTATTAGATCAAAGACCGGCCCCCGATGGTTAGCACTTTTGTCATTAATCCGATGGGGCTATTAAGGCCCTACATGATGTTTACTGACTTCATTTTCTAGCGCTTGATTCACGAAAGCATTAATCGTCACATCTTCTTCAAATGCTACTCTTCCTCAGACTTTCCCACCAGAAACGCTCTCGCTTGACTTGGCCGGGGGCCATTGCTGGGCCGCATGGAGCACGCGCAGCACAACTACCGTACCGCTTTCATCCTTGATGCGATAGACAATCACATAATTAGGCCGCACGACGATTTCACGGGTACCGTGCACACGGCCGGGGCGGTACAGTTTAGGCCGCTGCGCAGCGAGTTCGATTTTAGCATCAAAGTCTGCGTCAAGCTCAAGCGCGGCGCTGGGGTTGTTTTGTGCGATGTAATCAAAGATACGTTCTCGATCTGCTTCCGCGATCTTTCGCCAAATGATTTTCATGCGCGACCCTGTACAATGCGTTTACGCAAGGCTTCACGTTTGGCGGCAAATTTGGCCTTGACATCAGTGTGAGGGATACCCGGTCCGGGTTCATCTATGGCTTGCTGCACCTGCTCACGAAACCACGCATCATATGCAGCAGCCTCGTGGGTACGCTTGAGCGCTTCGGCACGATCTGGCCTGCGCGTTGAGGTATTGGGGGGAGCGGGGGCGTAGTTTGATGAATCCACGTCGAAGCGGGCAATGCCAATTTTTTTAAGGTAGGAAACCAGCGTTTCGAACTTGCGGAACAGCCGCACATTGCGGCTGCGCTGTGCGGCCAGTGGTCGCTCGTGCATTCCATAGCGCACCATCACGGCCCAGCCGCCTGGCTGGCCTACGATGTGCGCTCCTTTAACGGCTCCGGCCTCCACTAGATGTGAGAGGGTGCCGTGGTCAATAGTTTCAGCCATGTTGTCACCTCGCAATTTCTGAATATTTCACAATGTAGACTACTGTAATTTATAGAGCAAATTATAGTAAATTGCAAAGCGATTTATTATTTATCACCCAATAACTGAACGGAAAACAGGCAGTTTTCCTTGCCACATAAATGCCCCACAGTTTTTTATGCTCTCGCCCATTTTCGCGGGTTGCAGAAAATGCAAATACAGTATCTAACCCCCTGACGGGCGATTGAATCGGGTCAATGAGGAAAATGGGTTGTATTAGGATTCATTATGAAAAGAACAGACCCCATTATTTTCAATGAGGTTTGTCAGCGGTCTGAGATTACGGTTAAAAACCGTAATCTTTATTTTAATCTTACAAACATCTCTTATTAATGCTTAATAACATAGAGATCTTTCGATGACATAAGACCAAGTGGACTGATATAATATCCGCCAATATAAGGTTTTATTAATTTGGCACTAACATAGTAATAAATAGGAATTGACGGGACATCTTTTGTAAGAATATCTTGTGCTTGCTGGAAATATTCTATGTTGTTTGTTGCTTTGGCTTTACTGATCAGATCATCATAAATATCATTATGATATAATGATGTATTATTAGAACTATTGGTGACAAAATTATTTAAAAACGAAGCAGGATTATCGTAATCAGCTATCCATGCGTATCTTACCAAATCAAAATTACCTTGATGCATGGTGTCTAACATTGTTTTCCATTCTTGATTCTGTAAAACAGCATCCACACCTAGATTTTTCTTCCACATTGAGGTGACTGCAATAGCAATCCTTTTATGATCCTCTGATGTATTGTAAAGAAGATTAAATTTCAATGGATTATTTCTGTTATAACCCGCTTCATTCAATAACTGCCGGGCTTTTTCAATTCTTTTTGCCAACGTCCATGATGCATAATCAGGCTGTTTTAAGTTCATTCCGCCTATATTTGGTGGAGTATTATTATAGGCTGGCTTTTGGCCTTGCCCTAAGACTTTATTTGTTATGATATCTTTGTCTAAAGCCAGATTTAATGCCTGTCTGACTCTAATATCGTTAAAAGGGGCTTTTTGGGTATTAAATTCGTAATAATAAACACCTAATTTAGGTGAAATATGAACTTGATTACCTAACTTGGTTTTTAATGATTTAAATAAAACCGATGGAATACCCTTTGTAATATCTATTTCTCCTGCTAAATAACGGTTTACCACCGCTGTTTCTGATGTGACGTTAAGATAGGTGACTTTATTAATTACGGTGTGTTTATTATCCCAATATTGTGGATTCCTGATGCCAATCACCTTCTCATTGACGATCCATTCAGAGAGTTTGAATGGGCCACTACTGACAAACACATTTGGTTGAGTCCATTTTTCACCATACTTCTCAACCGCTTTTTGGCTGATAGGAACCATAACTGGGTGTGCCAGCATATTTAAAAAATAGGATAGCGGTTGCTCTAATGTTACTTCTACCGTTAAATTATCCAATGCTTTTACACCTAATTCATTGGCTTTTTTCTTACCAGCAAGAATATCTTTGGCATTTACTATATACATGTTTTCAATATAACTGCCATACGGGGATGCCATTTGGGGATCAATTAAACGTCTCCAACTAAAAACCACATCATGAGCGGTAATAGGTGAACCGTCAGACCATTTTATTCCTTCTCTTAGATGAAATACCCAGGTTTTATTATCGTTGGTTTCCCAACGGATCGCTAAATTAGGATTAAACTTACCATCATTTCCTATACTAATTAATCCACTAAAAAAGTCGTTTATAATATCAAACTCAACATCACTTTCAACTTTATGCACGTCAAGAGAAGCAGGTTCTGAGCCATTATGACGAACAATATTCTGGTTGGTTGCCAGTTGTGTACCGGGTGGAATAATTGCTGCATGAGCTAATGTCAAGCTTCCAAGCACAATTCCTGTGAATAAGGATATGTTTTTTATTGTTTTTTTCATCATGATTTCTCCAGTAATAACGCGTTTTTTCAGATTGATACTACAAATTGGGCAATACCCGATATTATTTCTTCTGTAAATGGGATTTTAGTTTTAAATTTAATGGAACAAAGACGTACGCGAATGGTATTCGGCCAGATCCTATGGTTGTATTCAATAGTCAGAGCTTCCTGTTTATGACTTGTTCTACCAAGAGGAATGAGTAGTGGTCAAGCATATTCACATGTTTATAACTGTAACTAAACGGCTATAACTTGGCTTCGTCCCATGAATTTTTTGTAAATACTCAATTGACAGAACTCTGATCAACTTCTACCTTTATTTTTAACTACGGTTAAAAAGGGGGAAAGAATATGGCTACTCTTGAACAGATTTTAGAAGATCTAAACGAACTTGATTTCATACAAGCACAAGACAATGTTGAAGTTATGAGGAATGAGGAAGGCTGTTTCGTTCATGTTCGAATGATCGCTTATGATGATTTGGTCTAATTATAAATAGGGGGGATTTGATTCGACAGTATCCCCTCTTTTTTTCAAAGGGGGTATAGTGTGATACACCTCATTGGTATTAACGAGGTTTACAGAAATCTAGCTGTTCTTAGTGCATTAAAATCAAAAACGGCTCCCAAAACGTCTGAAGAATTGGAGCTTGGATTTCATAATTTTTTAAAGGGCTATCAACCCAACGTTCCGCGGTTAGAGAGTGTAGGAACTCAGATAGTCGAGGATCCTGAAATGGAAGACAAGCTGGTAGAGCTTTATCGAACAGACGCTTTGTTAAATGATAGAGATCAATCGTCTCTGATTGGCGATAGTCTAAAAGACGATGTTCGTAAGCAACGACTGGAGTTTTTGTTAGCTGCATTAGAAGAATTGAAGCTAAGGATGCCACAGATATACGCTGTATTTCAGATGGCGATAGATAGTTTATTTCTGAGAGACTCAAAGAATTCAGGGGGCGGTTCCACCTCGAATGCTGTGGGTGTGATTTGGATCAACAGCCGTAAACACTGGCACGTACAAGATCTCACGGAATTATTGGTCCATGAACTTACTCATAATTTAGTTTTTATAGACGAACTCCGATATTTGCACTTCCATGACTACAAGCTTCTCCAGAATGAAGCCAATTTTGCAAAATCAGCAATACTCAACATTAAGCGCCCTATCGATAAAGTCTTTCATAGTATCGTCGTAGCTGTAGAAGTTCTTTTGGTGAGACGAAACTATCTCGGAGAACCAGAAAAATGCCACGTTCATCCGCCATCGGATAAGATGCTTATACAGGCGCTGGAAGCATTAAATTCTTTGGCCGATCTTCCTAATTATAAGGATTTAATCACGGAAAGAGGCCAGTCAATTATGCAGAAGTGTCAGGGGTATCTTGATCTGATGGTAGGACGAGAGAAGAAGCTTGCATAATGGTTGAAATAAAAGGCTCTATGGAAGCATTTCCGCTTTTGTACCATTCGAGAATGCTTGCTGATGAACATCGTTTGAACTGCTTCAAAACTGCAATCGATAGGATTGTTCAAGAGGATTCTCATGTAGTTGATTTGGGGGGAGGAACTGGAGTTCTAACTCAGATGTTAGCTCAGAAAACTAATGGATTAGTTACTTATATAGACATGTTGGAAGCTAGTAGTATTGTTGCTCAAATACTCAATAGGGGCTTAAGAAAAAATATCCAGTACATTAGCAAAAAATCTTTTGATGTCCAGTTGAAGAATCCGCCGGATGTTCTTGTGACAGAAACCTTGGGTTATTTTGGAATCGACGAGGGTATTGTTGAGATCTGCCACGATTTTTGTACTAGACACTCAAGTATCAAAGTGCTGATTCCTTCTAAAGTGAGTCTTAAATATCAATTTATACACTTGCCTGAACTGAACGCTGATTTTGATCTTTTATTGAGTAGTTACGCCTCTCGATTTGGTCCTGTCCCGGCAGAACTAGTGTCCGGGTTTGAATGTTTATTCTGCAATTTAATTAGAAAAAAAATTATCAAATCAGATGGAGTGGAAGTCTGCTCTGAACCAAAACTTATTCGCCGATTTAATCTTGGACTGGATAAGAGCTCAGATATAGAGTATTCCGTCGAATGCAAGGCGTCTCAACGTGCAAATGCTATCCATTTTTATTTTGAGGCTGAGCTTGCAGACGGAGTTAAGTTAAGTAATTACGTATTCGAACCTAAGACGCATTGGCTTCACAGTTATGCAGGAATTCCCAGAGGAATTTCCAGTGGACAATTGAAGTTTGTATCTACTGAAAGAAAAATAAGATTAAGATGGAAGTAAAAAAGTCGGCTATTGAATTTTTAATTAATAAAGCATTTGCTTTTGCTTTGCTTTTTCTTATTGTCCAACAGTTGATTGTGGCTTCCTCTACTTATTGGATAGCGGGGCTGGCAAAACAGGTAAGTGCTAATGAGAATTTTACTCTGTATCTTGTCCTTTTTATACTTTCTCTTACACTCGTCTATATTCCTTCTAGCTTAGCTGCGGTTTTTCTTGAGAAGTCTAAGTTTCTTGCACTTGAAAAATATGTAGAAAGGTTTCGTCTTAATTTCTGGAATCGGGCTTCTATTCGAACGAGTAAAGAGTTTAAAGACTATCATTTGCCCTATGTGTCCTCAGAAGGGTTTCTGGTTTTTAATGAAAGTTCCAAATTTATCTTTGATTGGGCCTCTGTTGTTCTAAATGTTTCATTGAATGTACTTGCTCTTTCTCTTGTCCTTGATACGTCGATTGCATGGTCCTACCTTGTTGGTCTTGCCTTTGTTTCGAGCGTCATTTTTTTCTTTAGAAAAAGAATTCATGTAAAGGGCGCAGAAGCACAATCTGCCAGAACAGCCCTTCAACGTGTTTTATCTTTGGCGTGGGACAATTTCCTATTGGGCAATAAATACAACCAGTCTCTTTATCAAAGTGAACTGAAAGTCCGACAGAGTTTGGCTTTAGGAACAGCCGTCCGTAGCCAATACTGGAATAATCTTGCTTCAGCGTTGGGAATGCTACTAATGATGGCACCGGTACTTGTCTGGACAAGTGTTCTCTTCTTGGAGAATATGGACAATCCTTCTGTTCTCACGGTTCTAGTTGCAACCTTACCTCGCCAGGTTCTTATTCTTCAGCACGCGTATGTCGTGATTTTCTATTCTACGAGTTGGTCGGCATTGAGTGCGAGGCTCAAGGGGCTAGGACAGGCTGCAGAAACTCCAAAGACATCGCAGAATTTGGAGGAACGAATCCAATGGAATCGTTTGAAATACGAAACTCATGGCACTTTGCCAGACTTGGCAAGTTTAAAAGAACTTATTATTAAGCCAGTCCCGTCGTCTGGCCGAATCACAATTAGGGGGCCGAATGGAGTGGGTAAGTCTACTTTTCTTTGCTGGCTCAAGGAGCAATTGGGTGAATCGGCTTATTACCTTCCGGCACATCATGAACTTGTTTTTGAAAAAACTAATGAAAGGAATCTGTCGACTGGGCAGGAACTGCGGGAATTTCTTAAGGAAATCTCTGTTAAAGCAGTGGATAAGATAGAGATCCTGATGTTAGATGAGTGGGATGCTAATTTAGATCTTCAATCTCGTCAGGTATTCAGCAAGCTTATCGATAAGCTAAGTGAGTCTTTGCTGATTGTGGAGGTTCGCCACAACGTGTAAGCGACTCTTTGGGAGTACCCTTTTTATCGACGGTGAGGGTATCGAACTGCTGCTTTATCACTGAGTCAGGGCTTGCCTCAGATTTTGTTACCACTGAACACTCCTGTATCCTTGCCTGTTTCAGCCATATACCCGTTATCTTTCAAGTTGCCTCTTTGTTGGCTGCACTCGCTCACCCCGGTCACATAGTTACCTATGCTCCCGGGGATTCACTCCCTTGCCGTCGCGATGCATCTTGAAATCCATTGGGTATATATCCGTTATCTTTCAAGTTGCCTCTTTGTTGGCTGCACTCGCTCACCCCAGTCACATAGTTATCTATGCTCCCGGGGATTCTCTCCCTTGCCGTCGCGATCCATCTTGAAATCTATAGGGTATATGTTGTCTCCGGTGTTATTACATTAACTGGACAATGAAGATGCACAGTGCTGTGTATTTATCCAGTTATGGGCAGTATATTACAAACAAGGGGACAGGGTATATGTTTTGATGCAGATTTGATGTAGAGAAAGATTGGGCAATGTACCTCAGTACTTATTCACAGGAATGATGTGAAATATTTACTATTTCTCTTTTCTTTAATTACATTGTTAGATTATTAATATAATCATTGAATTCATATGTTATGAAATAAACAACTGCGCAATAATTAAAGTCATTATTTATATTTTGTTTTTATATCCGTCATCTTTCAAGTTGCCTCTTTGTTGGCTGCACTCACTCACCCCCGTCACATAGTTTGCTATGCTCCCGGGGATTCGCTCCCTTGCCGCCGCGATGCATCTTGAAATCCATAGGGTATATACAATGATGTGCTTTATTAAACAGAATAATGAGTTAATGGTAAATAAATTTTTAGGATTTACCATGATAATACAGTCTAATATGGTGTAATCAATTATTTTGTAGGCTGAATATAATGATATTAAAATAATAATATATTTGTTTATGGATATTTATCATCGGTTTTATTACATGGGTAAAATAATCTATCAGTTAGTTTTACGTAATTCACAAATAACGATTATATTAGCCAGGAGTATTGAAAATACTTATTTATGATTATGGTGATATGTCTTCATTAGCCTATTTTATAGCTAGAAAAATTGACATTATCAATCTATGTATAAATGGTAACCAATATGCAGAGAACTCAAAGAGTTGTTATTACAGGTATGGGCACCGTAACACCAATTGGTGAAGATATTGAATCATGTTGGCAAAGTATTATCGAGAAACAACATCAATTTCGCAGAATTGAATTTCCTAACTCATTCATTAATTCACGTTTCTTTTCTTTCCTTGCACCCAATCCATCACGTTATCAGTTATTACCAAAAAAGTTGACTCATATGCTTTCTGACTGCGGAAAAATGGCGTTGAAAGCGACTTATCAAGCTTTTACCCAAGCATTTGGCGTGAACGTATCACCTGTTGAATATTACGATAAATACGAATGTGGGATCATACTTGGTAGTGGCTGGGGAGCTGTCGATAATGCCGGAGATCATGCCTGCCAGTATAAGGAAGTTAAATTAGCTCATCCCATGAGTAATCTTATCACCATGCCAAGTTCCATGACGGCGGCGTGTTCGATCATGTATGGACTACGTGGTTATCAGAATACCATTATGGCTGCTTGCGCAACGGGTACAATGGCGATAGGTGATGCCTTTGAAATTATTCGCTCAGGGCGGGCAAAATGTATGATTGCCGGGGCTGCTGAATCACTTATTCGAGAATGTAATATTTGGAGTATTGATGTACTGAATGCATTGTCGAAAGAGCAAACGGACCCCAATCTCGCATGCTGCCCATTTAGTCTTGATCGCTCTGGATTTGTATTGGCCGAAGGAGCGGCGGTGGTTTGTCTGGAAGATTATGATTCAGCCGTCGCGCGTGGGGCAACGATTCTGGCCGAAATCAAAGGTTACGCTCAATATTCAGACGCCGCTAATTTAACCCGGCCGACAGAAGATATTGAACCTAAAATATTATCGATAACCAAAGCCATCGAGCAGGCGCAGATTTCGCTGGAAGATATTGACTATATTAATGCTCATGGTACTTCGACACCGTTAAATGATCTTTATGAAACTCAGGCAATTAAAGCAGCACTAGGCCAATATGCTTATCAGGTACCTATATCAAGCACAAAATCTTATACCGGTCATCTGATTGCTGCCGCCGGTAGTTTCGAAACTATTGTCTGTGTAAAGGCATTAACTGAAAATTGCTTGCCAGCAACATTGAATTTACATCGGGCTGATCCAGATTGCGACCTTAATTATTTACCTAATCAACATTGCTACACCGTTCAACCAGAAGTGGTGCTTAATATCAGTGCAGGTTTTGGGGGACATAATGCTGCGTTGGTTATCTCTAAGGTAAGGTAACTGATATGTTGATTTTTGAAATGGAAGATATTGAACATTGGTCGAATTTCTCTGGGGATTTTAATCCTATCCATTATTCGGAGAAAAGTGAATTTTTGCACAATATGCAGCAGTACCCCGTGCAGGGAATGTTGAGTCTGCTTTATGTCAGGCAACAGTTATCTCAATTAACTTCCGCTTTTACATCTGGAATACTGAATATTGATACGTCATTCCGTCAATATGTTTATACTGCATTACCACATCAGTTGAGAATTGATACTAAAAGCAAAACGTTTAAATTGGAAAATCCGTGCGGAAAAAGTGTGTTATCCGGCAATACCAGTGTAGAAAATACAATGGAGTCAATTGAACATTGGATTGTTCAAGATAACTGCCAAAAATTGACGATAACAAGGGAAGGCGTTTGTGAAAAATATGCTGTCTTTAGACATTATTTCCCCAGTGTCACATCTATTGGATGGTTTCTGGATGCGCTTGTTTTTCATCTTGTCATTAATTCGACAAGTTTTCTTAATTTTGAACACTACTATTTTAACCAGTTACAGGATTATCTGAATCAATCTTTTACTTTGCATACCGGACAAGCGATTAAGATCAAGGAGGACATTGTTAATAGTACAATATTACGATCTTCTCCAAATATTTGTGTTGAATTAAATCCACCTTTACTGATTAAGAATGGCCCTAAAGATTATATCCGTATTTTTTATTACCGATGTTTATATGATAAAAACCCTATTTTTGTATCAAAGATTTCAATTATCTCTAAGATGAAATAAAAGGAAAGCGAAATGCCAACACAAAGTGATATTTTTACTGCAATAAAAAATAGAATATTAATGATGAAGGATATCGAAGAGGAAGAGATAACACCAGAATCTTATTTTATTTCACTTAAATTTGACAGCCTTGACTATGTGGAAATTCAAGTATTTGTATTGGAAACGTATGGCATTATGCTTAAAGCTGAGCTTTTTTCAGATCATTCTATTTCAACATTAGATGAGCTCACTAATTATGTAAAATCAAAACTGTAAGTTGACTTTTGATTTAATGCTGTTTTTTCACCATTAATATTAAGAGGTTATAATGAACATTCTAGAACAAGGTAAGGTTGCTGCTTTATATTCAGCATATTCGGAAACAGAAGGCTCTTCATGGGTTGGAAATTTGTGCTGTTTCTCAATTGATCGAGAACATTTGCCTATTATCGTGAATGGGCGTCGTTTCTTGATTGAATTTGTTATTCCAGATCATTTACTTGATAAAACTATTAAGCCAAGAATATTCGAATTGGATATCAACAAACAGTTTTTACTGCGTCGAGACCATCGTGAGATAAATATTTATCTTTTAGGTGAAGGCAATTTTATGGATAGGACGACGACAGATAGAAAATTATTCGAATTAAATGAAGATGGTTCACTATTTATTAAGACGCTACGCCATGCGTTGGGTAAATATGTTTCTATTAATCCTTCAACCACGCAATTTATCTTTTTTGCACAAGGAAAATACAGCGAATTTATCATGAACGCCTTGAAGGAATTTGAAGACGATTTATCAAAACGTTATCGAGTCAGAATTATTACCGAATTGCAAGGGCCATATTATGGCTTTGAACTTGATATTCTTTCTATTATAGCTTAATTCACAATATTATGGAGAGTGTGATGGAAAAGAAAATAACAACATTTACCATCGAAAAAACTGATGACAATTTTTATGCTAATGGGCGTCATCAATGTATGGTAAAAATCTCTGTACTTAAAC
Organism: Photorhabdus laumondii subsp. laumondii; assembly: GCF_003343245.1. Lineage (NCBI taxonomy): Bacteria > Pseudomonadati > Pseudomonadota > Gammaproteobacteria > Enterobacterales > Morganellaceae > Photorhabdus > Photorhabdus laumondii. The sequence goes on from NZ_CP024901.1 coordinate 2,608,458, forward strand.
AAGAATATAAGAATGGTGATTGGGTAAAATTAGCACTTAGTGATGCTGAAAAAAGATCGATTCAGGTGGCTGCATTGAGTGATAGCCTCATATATGACCAATTAAAAATGCCTTCAGGATGGACAACGACAGATGCGAGAAATAAATATGATCTTGGGTTATTAAATGGTGTTTATAGTGCTGATATTTTTACTGAGGAGCCGGTAATAAATCGTGCGGGAGATTGTTGTACAAATGAAAACTATCAGAACAGTGTGAAGAGTGTTCCTGAAATTATCTATTGTTATGTTAGTAGTAATAGGACAAGTACAGAATACCTAATGGCAAAAATGACATTCGAAGATACGAATGGGAAGCGCACACTAACAACGAATATGTCGGTTGGTGATGAAGTTTTTGACAGCAAAATTTTATTAAAAGCCATTGCTCCTTATGCAATTAATGCAAATCAATTGCATGAAAGTACCAATATATTGTTTGATAAAACAGAAGAACCAACGAAATCGGATACCCATCATCAAACAATTAACCTTTATCGCTGGACATTGCCATATCATTTGAGGATTCTTGAAGGGAATGACAGGACTGTTAATAATATATATGTCCTTGGTAAAAGTTCATCAGATGATAGATTCTTGACAAGAGCAAGAGTATTTAAACGAGGAACTTCATATGTAAATGCTAGAAATGATATGAGTGGAGGATGTGTTATGGACTACTCTTATGATGTAACTGTTCCTGACACACAGCTTGCTGCTGAGGTACTCCATGTAACAGGATGTTCATGGACCACCGGTTATGTCGATGGATATCATGATGTCACAATCATTGATAACTACGGTTGCCAGCATAAATTTAGAATATCCTCGGTTAATATTGGGCGTGCGCTAAGCATAGCGAGAATAAGTTGATTTTCCTTAGTAAAAAATCTTTATCTATGCTGGTAATCGCATGTGCGTTTACCAGCAATTAAGATGTTCTATTATTGTATATAAAAGAATGGCTAAATAGATATTTAATTTGGCTGTGATATTAATCAAACGGGAACTTTAAAATGAAAGTTAACGATATATATTCCAATGCATTTAATTTTGGATCTTATATTAATACTGGTGTCGATCCCAGAACAGGTCAATATAGCGCAAATATCAATATTATCACGTTGAGACCAAATAATGTCGGCAATATTGAACAGGTACTTAATTTATCATTCTCGCCATTAACAACATTAAATAATGGATTTGGTATTGGCTGGCGATTTTCATTAACAATGTTAGATGTAAAAACACTTACATTTAGCCGCTCAAATGGAGAGCAATTTAAATGTAAGCCATTGCCACCTAATAATAATGATATTAGCTTTAAAGATAAAAAATTAAAAGATTTGCGTGTATATAAACTCGATAGTAATACCTTTTATGTTTATAACAAAAATGGCATTATAGAGACACTTAAACGAATTGGATCAAGTGATATTGCGAAAACGGTTGCACTTGAATTTCCTGATGGTGAAGTATTTGATTTAATTTATAATTCAAGATTTGCATTATCCGAAATAAAATACCGTATGACGGGTAAAACTTATCTTAAACTCAATTACTCTGGAAATAATTGCACATCAGTTGAATACCCAGATGATAATAATATCTCTGCGAAAATCGCATTCGATTATCGCAATGATTACCTCATTACTGTGACTGTACCTTATGATGCTTCTGGTCCTATTGATTCTGCCAGATTTAAGATGACTTATCAGACATTAAAAGGAATATTTCCGGTTATTAGCGCTTTTCGTACACCAACAGGTTATGTTGAGCTGGTAAGTTATAAAGAGAATGGGCATAAAGTTACAGACACGGAATCTATTCCTTATGCTGCTGCATTGACTATTCAACCTGGTAATGGGCAGCCTGCGATCAGCAAATCCTATGAATATAGTTCAGTACATAATTTCTTGGGCTATTCTTCTGGTCGGACAAGCTTTGATTCCAGTCAAGATAATTTATATCTGGTTACAGGGAAATATACCTATTCATCCATTGAACGTGTTTTAAACGGTCAAAATGTTATTTCAGTAACAGAAAGAGTGTTTGATAAATTTCATTTAATGACCAAAGAAGCAAAAACACAAGATAATAAGAGGATCATAACAGAAATTACTTATAATGAAGATCCGTCAAAAAGCTTTTCCGAACAACCAGAAAATTTACAACAACCCTCTCATGTGTTAACACGTTACACAGACTTACAGACCAATACTTCACGAGAAGAGAGTGTTAATATTAAAAGCGATGATTGGGGAAATACTCTACTTATTACTGAGACCAGTGGGATACAGAAAGAATACGTTTATTATCCGGTGAATGGTGAAGGTAATAATTGCCCTGCCGATCCATTGGGTTTTTCCCGATTTTTAAAGTCAGTTACGCAAAAAGGATCACCTGATGCTGCTCAAAGTGTCGCAAATAGAGTGACTTCCTACACGTATCAAAAACTGCCCACTTTTACCGGCGCTTATGTTAAGGAATATGTCAGTAAAGCCTCAGAGACGATAGACAGTAAAATAGTGAGGACCTTTAACTATGTTAATTCACCGACAAACAAATCTCATGGTTCATTAGCAAAAATAACGTCGGTGATGAATAACCAACAAACGGTTACCACATTTAAATATGAATATTCAGATAGTGAGATGACTACAAACTCTACGGTGACGGGTTTTGATGGTACACATATGGAATCGAAAAATGTGACCTCCATTTATACACATCGGCAACTCCGTAAAGTTGATGTAAACCATGTCATTACGGACCAGTCTTATGATCTTTCTGGCCGAATTATAGGACAAATTATTGACCCCGGCACGACAAAAGAAATTAAACGTAGCTATATATATCAATATCCTGGTGGTGACGAAAATGATTTTTGGCCGGTGATGATAGAAATTGATTCTCAAGGCATCAGACGTAAAACCCATTACGATGGAATGGGGCGTATTTGCTCGATTGAAGAACAAGATGATGATGGTGTTTGGGGAACATCGGGGATTTATCAAGGCACATATCGAAAAGTTCTTGCCAGACAATATGATGTTTTGGGGCAATTGGTCAAAGAGATTTCAAATGATTGGTTATGGGATTTATCTGCTAATCCTTTGACTCGCTTGACGACGCCTTTGGTGACAACGAAAACCTATCAATATGATGGTTGGGGAAATCGTTACAGTACTGAGTACAGTGATGGTCGGATAGAGCTGGAAATCCATGATCCTATTACGAGGACAATTACTCAAGGGGTCAAAGGGTTGGGGATGTTAAATATTCAGCAAAATAACTTTGAACAGCCTGCTTCAATTAAAGTTGTGTATCCTGATGGTGCGATATATAGCACTCGTACCTATCGTTATGATGGATTTGGTCGTACGGTGACTGAAACAGATGCAGAGGGTTACGCTACCCAAATTGAGTACGATCTATTTGATCGTATAGTGAAAAAAACGTTGCCAGACAGAACAATATTAGAATCCGCTTATGCAAGCTTTAGCCATGAAGAATTAATTTCTGCACTGAATGTGAATGGAACACAATTGGGTTCATTAGTTTATGATGGTCTTGGGCGGGTAACCCGCGATACGGTGGGTGGCCGCAAAACGGAATATTTATATGGATCTCAAGGTGATAAACCTATTCAGTCTGTCACGCCTGCGCATAATAAACAAAACATCGATTATCTTTACGCTCTCGGTAGTGTGATGTCCAAATTTACCACAGAGACAAGCCAACAAAACTTTAGTTACTATCAGAAAACGGGGGCATTATTATCTGCGACAGAAGGTGTATCCCAGAGCAATTACAGTTATTTTCCATCGGGTGTATTACAGCACGAATCATTTTCGCGGGATAATAAACCGATTTCATCGGGCGATTACCGTTATACGATGTCTGGTTTGATTCAACGTCATAAAGATAGTTTTGCTCATGATCATGTTTATAGCTACGATGCCGAAGGAAGATTAGTTAAAACAGAACAGAGTTCGCAATACGCTACATTTGAATATGACAATGTTGGACGGTTAATAACAACGACGACAAAAGACACAACGTCATTATCCCAATTAGCCACAAAAATTGAATACGATGTTTTTGATCGAGAGATAAAACGCTCGCTAATTAGTGACTTCTCAATACAAGTCATTACCTTAAGCTATACAAAGAATAATCAAATCAGTCAACGCATCACCTCCATTGATGGGGTGGTTATGAAAAATGAACGTTATCAATATGATAGTAATCAGCGCTTAAGCCAGTACCAATGCGAGGGAGAACAATCTCCGGTTGATCATACTGGTCGTGTGTTAAGTCAGCAAATTTACCATTATGACCAATGGGGTAATATCAAACGGCTTGATAATACATATCGAGATGGTAAAGAAACAGTGGATTATCATTTCAGTCAAGCCGATCCAACCCAACTTATTCGTATTACCAGTGATAAACAGCAAATAGAGTTAAGTTATGATGCTAACGGTAATCTAACACGCGACGAAAAAGGGCAAACGCTTATTTACGATCAGAATAATCGCTTGGTACAGGTCAAAGACAGTAAGGGTAATTTGGTATGCCAATATCAGTATGATGCATTGAACAAATTAACCGCACAAGTTTTAGCGAATGGTACGGTTAATCGTCAATATTATGCTTCAGGCAATGTGGCGAATGTTCAATTGGGTGATGAAACCATTACCTGGCTGAGCAGTGATAAACAACGGCTTGGTCATCAGAGCACCAAGAATGGCGAGTCAGTCTACTATCAATACGGTACTGACCATAATAGTACGGTTATAGCCAGTCAGAACGAAAACGAGTTGATGGCTTTATCCTACACACCTTATGGCTTTAGGAGTTTAATTTCTTCATTACCGGGTTTGAATGGAGCGCAGGTCGATCCAGTCACAGGTTGGTACTTCTTAGGTAACGGATATCGTGTTTTCAATCCGGTTCTCATGAGATTTCATAGTCCCGACAGTTGGAGCCCCTTTGGCCGGGGAGGGGTTAATCCCTACACTTATTGCCAAGGCGATCCTATCAACCGGATTGATCTGAACGGTCATCTTAGTGCTGGCGGGATATTAGGTATTGTGCTGGGGGCAATTGGTATCATTGTTGGGGTTGTGTCACTGGGGGCAGGAGCGGCAATTAGTGCGGGTCTCATTGCTGCGGGCGGAGCTTTGGGGGCGATTGCTTCTACCAGTGCGTTTGCAGTTACTGCGACCGTCATTGGATTAGCTGCTGATTCAATAGGGATTGCGTCAGCAGCATTATCAGAAAAAGATCCGAAAACAGCCGGGATATTAAATTGGATTAGTACCGGGTTGGGGGTTTTAAGCTTTGGTATCAGCGCAATAACCTTTACCTCTTCGCTGATAAAATCGGCACGGAGTGGTTCTCAGGTAGCCAGCACGAGTGTTATCGGGTCAGTACCTATTGAATTTGGTGAAATTGCCAGCCGTTCTAGCAGACGCTGGGATATCGCTTTATCCACGATATCATTGAGTGCGAATGCTGTGGCGCTCTCTACGGGGATAGCGGCTTCTGCTGTTGCAGATAACAATGCTAATGCGGCTAATATCTTGGGATGGGTCTCTTTAGGTTTTGGGGCTGTATCAACAACGGCGGGGCTAATTAATCTTGCACGTACAGCTTATGCAGTGAATCATCATACTTGGGAACTCAGCTCATCAGCAGGTACTTCTGAGGGAAGTGAAGCCTATACTTTATCTCGTTTTACCCAATCGGAGCCAGAAGCGATAAATGTTCATCCTTCTATTCGAGCCGTTGAAGTGAACCAAGCATTTCGAAATAGTACCGGAAATCTATTTAGTCAATCGTCCATTAACACCCGTAATGTGTTACGAGGCCGTTTGACAATATAAAGATTCTGCGGGCTGAACGAAATAATAACTAGGGGGCGACGTCTGTGTCGCCTTTTATGAGAAGTCGAAAATTGAATTTAAAACTATTTTGCAAGAAGTTATGTGATGATGATTTTTTTCTCCCATTTCACTCCCAGTCTGCTGAATCAGCTAGTTCATTTATCGCATTTTCTAATAGTGTATCGGTTTCCTTATCCTGTGTTGCCATAGCCAGATGGCTTTGACGCCGACACTCCTCTTTAAACATACTTCACCCTCGTGACATGTAACGATGTCTATAATATAACCAAAAAAAAACGTTACATGCAACAGGTGAGTAAAAGTTGTTGGAAATTTTTTTTCAATGTAGGCAGAAATATCGAGCTAAAATCCCAAAAGGTTTTTAAGGTATTAATCTAGCGTATTCTTGTTGTCCGAGTTCCTGTTTATTTTCATATGAGAATAATCTTGCTGTATATTATTTTAATATTGATATCAGTGCTGATAATAATTTTTCAGTAGGTGAATATTTTGCATTTACCTGAATAAATCTCGGGATTTTATTATTTTTTCTAACAGTGTGATGAATGTGAAGTAATTTTGATCGTGGAGTATTAGCGGTAATCCGATTATGGCATTATACTGTGAAAAAGAGATAATAAACAAGGTTGGGGCTATTGAGCCAAGTAAATATACCCAATGGATTTCAAGATGCATCGCGGCGGCAAGGGAGCGAATCCCCGGGAGCATAGAGAACTATGTGACCGGGGTGAGTGAGTGCAGCCAACAAAGAGGCAACTTGAAAGATGACGGGTATATACCAAGAGGGTTGGTAATTGCTTTAGATACCGTCAAGTACACCACCTTGATTAAAACCCTCTCTTAGGTCACTTGGTTTGCGTTAACGTACCTAAAAGAGGATTAATTTTATAAACAGGTTTCCCTAACTACCTGATTTTCTCTTTCTTTTTCCAGCATAATCAATAACTCAAGCATATTGATAATTTCTTGAGATGCCATGTGAGCGTTCTTATATGATAAGACAAGATTAGGGGATTTTTTCATGAATGCTTCAACATTTAATTTTCTATCCAGATTGCTGTTCAGCAATTTAATCAATTTCGTTAAGCAATCTCGTGCACGAAATAAATTTTGCTCCAGATAGGGTAAATATTCTTGATAAGTACATAGTAATTTTTCCAGTTTTTTCGCTTTCAGATTACCCCCTGCGTGTGGGCCAGGTTTTATGCTAGCCATAGCATGAAATGTATCTTTGCCTTTATTATAAATACCACGAGGATCTAATCCCGCCGCCGCAGTTAAAGCCACAATAGGTATTGGGCCATATTTCAGCATGGAACTGAAAGTACCCGCCGTCCAGTTATTGACACCTTCTGTTATAACACTGGTAACCACATCAGGTGTATTTGCCAGTGCGGTATCAAGCACAAAATCCCGCGCATATTCTTTGTTGATATAGGTACGGTATAGTTCATGTAGCTTGGGGTAACCACTCAATTTTCCCTGTAATTTTCCCTGTACCTCTTGCTCAATGTCTTTAATCGTATTACCGGTACAGGTCGGATACAACTGAGTATGAACACCGGTTCTTGACGTAATAGGTTTTGCCAATTCTCCACCAATACTTCCCGCTGCCGCACTGGCGAGAAAAGAGATCGCGGGGCCACCTGATGCTGTAGCAGTACCTGCCAACCCTGCACATATTGAAGCAGGCACTGAACGTATCATCGTATCTTTAATCTCTACCAGTGCATTCCGACCTATTTTATTTAGCAGTTTTTGTGGTTGGCTAAGGCGATATAACTGCTTTTGCAACGCATAGGCATTCGCTTCTGCCATCACCATAGATTGATTTAGCATATCAAATTCATATGCCAATTTTATTTCCTCTTTAGTGAAACCTTCAAATCTGGAATTTCCCATAATTAACTCTTCCTTATATATGAGTATTAATGTTTGTTTTTTTGTTGAACAATGTTGTCACGATTTTTAATATCGCGGCAAAAAAACACATTAATTTTTGACAAATCAGAAAGTGAAGGACATTACCTGGCGGATAAAATAATGCTTGTCTTCTATTATCTTGCCTCTGGAAGTTTGGCGAGTTTAAACCCTAAGAGTAGAGCCAAAAGGATAAGAATGGTAATAAATAAAACAACACCATTCCAACCTAATTGGAGCCAAAATATACCGCCAAAAGTGCCTGCTACACTTGAACCCAAGTAATAACAAAACAGATAAAGGGAAGACGCTTGTGCTTTGGCCCGGCGAGCACGACGTCCGACCCAACCGCTGGCAACTGCATGTGCGGCAAAGAAACCGAAAGTGAGGACTATCATCCCAATGATAATCATCACCGCAGATGAGAATAAGGTAATAAGCGTACCGATTAGCATCATACTTATCGTCGCGATCAGCACTTTTCCGAGTCCATATTGATGGGTTAATGGACCTACTTTGGATGCGCCGTATGTTCCTGCCAAATAAACAATAGACAACATACCGACAATTGACTGATTAAAGTGATAGGGTGAATCTAATAAACGATAACTTATGTAATTAAATAGGGTAACAAAGCCGCCCATAAGTAAAAAGGCTTCACAAAACAGTAATGGCAATCCTTTATCACGAAAATGTAATTTCAGATTGATTAATAAAGAGTGAGGTTTGAGAGAACTTGGCCGAAAATGGCGCGATTCAGGTAACATACGCCAAAACATCATTGCCGCAATTAATGCCAATAAACCTAATACGATGACAGAAACCCGCCATGAGAAATAATCAGTGATAATGCCTGATATTAATCGCCCACTCATGCCACCAATAGAATTACCACTCACATAAAGTCCCATTGATAAAGCAACAAAGTTAGGATGGATTTCCTCACTAAGGTAAGTCATTGCAACGGCGGCTACGCCACTGAGAGACAAGCCAACCAGAGCGCGTACAATCAGAATTCCATGCCAACTGGTGATAAATGCACTGAGTAAAGTGAAAAGTGCAGCGGCGAATAGCGCTGTTACCATCACATTTTTACGGCCGATAGCATCAGACAGAGGACCGGTGATTAATAAGCCCAATGCCAGCATTCCGGTTGAAAGGGATAAAGATAAGCTACTGGTAGCAGGAGAAACACCAAAATCATCCGACAGCATGGGTAAGATGGGTTGAACGAAATAGAGTAGGGCAAATGCAGCTAACCCTACGGTAAAGAGTGACAATGTCACTTTAACATACAGAGGATCGTCCTTCTGAATATGATTTTTCTTATTTTGAGCATTTTGGACAAGATGATTACCAAGAGTCAGATTTTCATTGATACTGCGATTATTACTACCAGGGCTGGCGCTCACATAATTTCCTTACTTAACACATTAGCTAGTTTGTATTTTTATGAAGATCAAGCATATGAATTGCAAAATATTTTGTCTAATATATTAATCATTAATAATAATATGTATTAGATCTCAAAGGTGATTATGGCTATCGAATTACGGCATTTACGCTACTTTATTGCAGTGGCAGAGGAATTACATTTTGGTCGTGCGGCAGAACGGCTTAATATTTCACAGCCGCCATTAAGCCAACAGATTCAATCACTTGAAAATAGTATAAATGCGCGGTTGTTAGAGCGTAATAACCGGAATGTGAGCTTGACGCCGGCAGGTAACATGTTTCTGAAAGAAGCTTATCAGATCCTGGCCCAAGTTGATGCTGCTGCAGCAAAAGCAGCAAGAATGCAAAAAGGGGAATTAGGCGAAATATCTATCGGTTTCACCTCTACGATACCGTTTATGAATAAGGTCACTCTGAGTTTACGGCAATTTCGGGAACGTTACCCGGAAGTCGCTATTCATATGCATCAGATGAATACTAAACAGCAGATTGCGCCATTGCTGACTGGACGGATTGACGTTGGCATCATGCGCAATACTCAATTACCCGATAACCTTGAGTATCGGCTATTATTTCGGGAACCTTTTATGCTTGCTGTTTATGATGGACATCCTTTGTTGGAATATGCTCCACAGGGAATAAAGCTCGAAATGTTATCGGGCTATCCGATGGTGTTTTTTGAGCGCGAAGTAGGGACAGCTTTATATGATGAAATCATCACATTACTTGCTCAAGCAGGTATAACACCGATGATTTCACAGGAAGCCGGCGAAGCGATGACTATTCTTGGGCTAGTTTCTGCTGGATTAGGCGTCAGTGTTGTGACTGAATCTTTTACCCGAATGAAAGTGGATGGTGTCCAGTATATTTCATTAGTTGATAACCACTCTTGTTCTGAGGTCTGGTTGGTAAATCACAAAAACCGGCCAATATCGGCCGCCGCAGACAGGCTGATAAACCTACTCATATCTAATATTTTGCATGGAAAAAATAAGTAGAATTAAGTTAAATTTCGTGCTGAATATCACATATTTATTGCAAGAATCATACTTTTTACCTAAAACCTCGACATAATCAGCTAACAATTATTTTGAAACGTGAATTAATTAGAGTATAACGAAGGTAAATAATGGATGGACAACCAGGGCATATTGATCAGATTAAACAGATTAATATTGGTACTGTTTATCGGTTAATTGATCAATATGGTCCAATTTCCCGTATTGAGCTGTCCAAAAAAGCGCAACTTGCTCCAGCCAGTATTACTAAGATTGTCCGTGAATTGGTTGATGCACACTTAGTCATGGAAACGGAATTTTTGGATTTAGGATTTAGAGGGCGCCCGGCGACCGGACTAAAGCTTGATTCTGAAAGTTGGCATTTCCTGTGTGTCAGTATTAACTTGGGAAGTTTAATATTGGGACTGCGTGATTTAAGTAGCACGTTAATTGTTGAAGATGTTTTACCATTACCGGCCAACAAGGAAAAATCCTTTTTAGATAGCATTATTGATGAGATTGATGCATTTTTTGGTCGCTATCAATCTCGTCTTGAGCGTCTGACGGCAATTAGCATGACGGTAAATGCGATTGTTGATCCGACTCAAGGTTTAATTCACAGTTTCCCTTATTACCAGGTTCAGGAATTGCCAATAGGAGAATATCTGCATCGTCGCACCGGATTACCGGTATTTCTTCAACATGAAATAACCGCCTGGACGATAGCTGAATCATTATATGGCACAGCAAAAAATTGTCAGAATGTTATCCAAATGGTCATTGATGAACATGTTGGTGTTGGCGTGATTATTGCGGGGCAAACATTGCATGCTGGCAACCGTGGTGTCATGGAGGTAGGGCATATTCAGGCTGAACCTAATGGTGAACGCTGTTATTGTGGGAATTTTGGGTGTCTGGAAACGGTTGTAGGTATCAGCCATATTTTATCCAGAGCCAAACGGCAGTTGGCAATGGTACCCGATTCTTTACTAAACGGTGAACCACTGACCGTTGAGTCATTCTGTCAGGCGGTTAATAACGGTGATACTCTGGCAGTCGATATTATTCGTGATATTGGAGTAAAAATTGGGCATATTATTGCAATTATGGTCAATTTATTTAACCCAGAAAAAATTTTGATGGGTTCTCCTCTTAATGCTTCACAACAAGTTTTGTATCCGGTGATCAGTGAATGTATTCAACAACACGCTTTGCCTGCCTATAGCAAACAGATTGAATTAGTTCCAACAAAATTCAATAATTCAGGTACATTATCCACGGTAGCATCAGTTAAAAAAGCTTTATATGATGGTTCATTGTTGATCAGTTTAATGAAAGGATAAGAGGTTTTCTGGTTGTAATATTAACTTTATATAAATTTTTTTTACGAAATTGGTGTAGCAATTAAACAAAACATTGAGCTAACGCAATCTCCCTTATCGTTGCATCCTCTAGACTTAAGCGCTCATTAACCGGGTTTTATCTGTCATTATGGAAAACAGAATTTATGTTAACGCGCCTATTTGTTACGGGGACAGATACCAACATAGGTAAAACAATTGTTACCCGTGCATTATTACAAGCTTTTAATCGTGATGGAGCAACGGCAGTAGGGTATAAACCTATAGCCACAGAAGGGTATGAAACAGAAGAAGGTATGCGTAATCGAGATGGTGTGATTCTACAAAAATCTTCTCCTGTTCCGCTTAAATATGAAGAAATTAACCCTGTTATCTGGAAAAACAGCTATTGTGAAGGCAATCAGGTTGATTTCGAACAGATGAAAAAAGGATTAAATAATCTTAGTAATAAAGCAGATCGCGTTATTATTGAAGGTAACGGTGGTTGGCGCGTATTATTGGATGATGAAACTTTTTATTTTGATTGGGTGATTCAGGAAAAAATCCCTGTCATTTTAGTTGTTGGTATTCAGCCTGGCTGTGTAAATCACTCAATTTTAACCGCACAGGCAATAATAAATGATGGATTGCAATTAGTAGGATGGGTAGCTAACAGAATTAATCCTGGTTTATCACACTATACGAAAGTGATGGATAGGTTACGCCGTCACATTAATGCACCACAGTTAGGTGAAATTCCTTATATTTTACGTCCAGAAGAAAAAGATTTATCCTGCTACCTGGATGTCGCCACTATATTTAAACAAGTTGGGGGAAGTGAGAGTGAAGTTGGTATAGAGAGCCAATATACATAAATATACCCGTAATCATTGAAGATGCTTGATTTTATCCGAAATGGAGATCATTACCTTCCTCCATTTTGGATATATATCATTTAATAACTCATTAATCTACATAAAATATTACTATAATGAGTTATAATTTTATATTAATTAGAATTTAGTTAATTTTCTGTCTAATTATTTTGTGTTTTTTATAAACCGTGAGATACCGACTCATCGGCCCCATCAGCTTTTGGTGTTGAAATTGAATATCCCGTATCGACTGGAGTGAAACGAATAAGTACAACGGGACCTGGATCACATCAAATTACGGATAATAATGGTGCTGGTACGGATCGTATTAGGTTTAAAAGTTACTCTATAGGTCAAGTCATTAGGATCATTTACAACGCTTAAAGTTGAGCCTATGGTTTGCTTTTTTTGATGGATAAATGAAACACAAGAGTAGCAACCATAGGCTTTTCATTAATTCAAGGATCTAAGAATTCCATCTGACAATGATTTCGATTCTACTGCTTGATGGAAGCCTTCTTCTGGATGAATCATAGAAACAAGTCTGGTTTTTATGACTGGCTTACCGTCAAAGTAAATAAACAACTCTTTCCCTAAGTTTCTTGCTAAAAAAAGTTTGAACCGGTCACTACAATTCAGTCCTTTTTTAACCTTAATAAAAATGTTATTGGCATTCACAGCTAAATCATCACCGACTTCTCCTACAGGAAGAGCTTGTTCTATACAAGGTTTGGATAAATGAAATGTTTCATTACCTGCGATGTAATCAAGAGAAAGTGGTTGTTTCTGCGAAACACACCCTGTAAGACCAAGGATAATAGACAGCGTAAGGATGAATTTAGTCATTCAGTTTGCCCTCATTGTTGACATTAGTATTCTCAATTATAGCTACCAAAATAAGTTATTTTATGCAAGTTATTTTTTTCTTTGTCGGTTTTATTAATTAAGAGCGGGTAAATTTATTAAAGAGTTCGGTTTTCTAATCAAGTACATTGTTTCCTGTGATCTTTTATCAGCAATGTTATCAGGGGAGCATCCTATGCTACTCCCTAATAATAAGATTATTTGCTTTTTTTATTTCTTCTTTTATTGCCGGCAGCAATATGAGCTTGTATCTCCTCTTGAGATAATGGTGTTTTAGCGGGTGATATTTGTGACGTAATATCAAAAATATTCCTATCATCGAATTCAGGATGGTTAATAAATGGAAAATATTAAAAAATTCATCTTATTGTGGATGGTGCGGGTGACAACAAAGCTCATCTTGTGGAGGAGTAGGCTTATGTTAGCAACATTGAGTGACATTACCTTCCTTCATATAGCCAAAATTTAAACCCGATAGAACGATTATGGAAGGTTATGAATGAACCTGTTCGAAATAACCGTTATTTCGCTGATAAACATGAATTTCGAGACAAAGTCTTCAAATTTTTCACCACAACGCTACCTGATATAGCGGACTCGCTGATGTCTGGAATTAACGACCATTTTCAGGTGCTAAAAACGGCATCTTGAAAGATGACGGGTATATACATAAATATCGTGATTGTGATCTATAAGCAATCAATAAGAAAACCTCACTTGTAGAAAGTGAGGTTTTTTATCAATCTAAAATATCAGTACGATGTATCTCTATTTACCACAAACAGTGGTCATTTTTTTAACAAACTTTGGAGTACCGTCTATTCCATTATATGCAGATATTTGCATGCATTTTTTGTTAACATCAATGATAAAGAAATCACCTTTAAATAGTGCTCCACTGTCATAGACTCTTGCATTTCCAAATATCGAGGCGGTGTATTCTTTAAGGAAATGTGAATGCCCAACGAAAACAGCCATAACGTTGTATTTTTTAATCAGCGACTTAAATTTTTCTTTTTCAGCATAACTGCTGTTATTAATAAAATGGTCATACCCATCGTGAAAATTTAAAACTACAGCTTTTCCTCTTGTCTGAGCAGATTCAAGATCGCTTTCCAACCAATCAAGGGATTTTGTAATATAAACGGTTGGGCTGACATAGTGGTCCAAATTGACATTATAGGTAGGATAGTTTTGCAATTGAACATAATGAATATCCCCGAAATCCCAGGAATAAGATAAACTGCCTTTCCATGCTTCATTATCATAGTCATAGGAGAAATTATTCAATTCTTTACTATAATCACTTATTCTCTCTGCCATATCAAAGACAGCAGATCTGGCGCAGGCATTACGACTGAAATCAAAACCTTCTGGATAAGTACAATCATTAACATTATTTGCATAATCATGATTTCCTAATCCCATAAATAGCGGGAATTTGATTTTTGATGTATATATCTCCTCAAGGCTTTTTCTGGTACTAGCGCGTCCAAACTCGGTAAGATCACCATTAACAATGCCAAAAGCAAGATGATTGCGGTCATAAATATTATTGATACTATTTGCTACCTTTTTATTTAATTCTTCCCACGGTTTTTTGTCGGCATTAGGATCGCCCTGTTCAGGATCTAAACGCCACGGCTGAGGATCTGACATCACGGCAATTTTATAATTGCTGCCTATATTTTTTTCAGTGAGATAAATATCAATCTGTATGCCTAAAGAAGATGAGCTTTTAACTGTTTTCTCAAGTTTATAATGAGTTGATGCCTCGGAGAGATGGATATTGTGGTTCTGTACACCCCAATATGAAAGGTTCCAGTGAACATTTAACTTATCTTCACCATTGGGTAAACGATAAATAATTTTGCCCTCGGTGCCACTAAAAATCTTACCTTTTGAGGCAAATGAATCGTGACTATATGCGGATATTGATGACGATGGTTTTTCAATCCAACTTCCCCAAAGTAAGTCTGTTTTTTCAGCCACTAATGAATGTGATGTATTATTATGCAAATAAATTTTTACATATTGCGCATTGTTGTTGCCATTAAAATTCTGGTCTTCTGTTTGATTTTCTGCGAAAGCGCTACATCCTGATACAACTAATGCTATAAAAAATACCACGGCAAAGCGAATTTTCTTAGTGATAAGATCACCCATAACGTTTCCTATTTTAAATTTTCAATATGATGATATTCAGAAAATATTTATATTCCAAAACGTTATAATGTTAAATTTAATTATTTAAATTGTCAGTTTTAAAAAAGCTAATGGTTTACATAGGAAGCGATATTAAGGCTAGCATTCAGGTCAGCTTGTCAAGGATGGCCGCTGTTCACATAGAGATAATGTGAAAAGGGGCCGAAGGCGTATAGCCTCGACCTCTATTCATCCCATCATTCATCAACGGTAAAATATTGGCGTAATATTTTCTCTGAATTTTGTGTATTTTCCTTCAGAAAGAGAATGTGGGTTTACTTGGAAGATTGGCTTCCTTGCCGGATATACATAATCTTTTTGGTATTATTTTCACAATACCCAACGATTTTACCACCGGCTTGTTCAATGTGGTCATTAGCAACAATTTCCAATGTAAAGCCAGATTCCGGCACACCATTATTGATAATTTTCTGCGCAATTTGTTCTTTCACGCTTTCGCATGAAGCTTGTGCAGCAAGTGCAAATGGAGGTAGGGTAAAGAGCAGTGCGCTAAATAAAAGCGCTTTCTTCATCTTCATTATCATCACCTTATATTACGGTCTGATGGGCATACCTGTATTGCTGTCTAAACAACGTTCGGTATTGGGTTCCCAATAAGCATTGATATTGGTACTTTTCATACATGTATCACGAGCATCAATGGCTTTATCGAACTTGTCGAACTCTTTCTCGGCACGTTTATTAACTTTAGTGCGAAGATTCTTTGTTTCATTCCATTGTTCTTTGCTTTGACGAGCGGCTTCTTTATCGAGCACAGAATCTCCGTTGCCATTCACTGTGACGCAGGTACTTCCAGAAGTACAAGTTGCCGCCAATGCTGGCGTTTGCCATAACAATGGTATTGCCAGAGCGATAGCTGGCATGGCTTTTAATATCAAAGAATTACAAATATTCATCTTTTATCCTCTTGAATTCTCTTGAGAGTAGCGTGAGTGGAGCCAATTTAGATGGCACAATAAGAAACTATCAGATAGATAAATTATAAGATAGCATTAAGATGTTCAACAAATTATCAAGAAGAGTGTAATTATTCATTTCTGTGCACATTAAGCCCGGCAAATGACTGGCAAACTGGCATCATTTCTAATGTATTAATGTTGACATGAGCAGGTAAATTAGCGACCCAAAAAACAGCTTCAGTGACATCTTCGGCGGTTAATGCTTGCGTGCCATCGTAGGTTTTATTCACTTTATCATTGTCGCCTTTAAAACGTACTAAAGAAAACTCAGTGCCACTCACTAAGCCGGGTTCTATATCAGTGACTCGGATATTTTTTCCCTGCAAATCGGCTCGTAAGCCCAAACTAAACTGTTTGACGAAGGCTTTAGTTGCGCCATAAACATTCCCACCGGAATATGGCCAGCTTGCAGCGGTAGAACCGATATTAATAATATGCCCATGATTTCTTTTTACCATTTCAGGCAGTAGAGCACGGGTCATATTGACGAGCCCTTTGACATTGGTATCAATCATTATTTCCCAGTCATCCAAATTAGCCAGATGAGCGGGTTCTAATCCAAGCGCTAAACCGGCATTATTGACTAAAATATCGATATGGCGGAGTGATTCGGGTAATTGCTCTACAACCTGGTTGATAGCGGCCCGATCAGTGACATCAAGTTGAACAAAGTAAAAGTTATCACCCAGCTCAGCTTTTAATTTTTCTAACCGTTCTTTACGGCGTCCAGTCGCAATAACTTTAGCTCCGTTTTGAATGAATTTTCTGGCAATTGATTCACCAAAACCTGAAGTTGCTCCTGTCACAAAAATGATCATACAAAACCTCTTGTGTACTCGTACTGTTTCTACCATCAGTATACCCGTTATCTTTCAAGTTGCCTCTTTGTTGGCTGCACTCACTCACCCCGGTCACATAGTTTGCTATGCTCCCGGGGATTCGCTCCTTTGCCGCCGCGATCTATCTTGAAATCTATTGGGTATAAATGGGATTCTGTATTTTTAGTCAAGAGATGATTGAAAAACTTTCAGTGATTTTCTTTTTATTCTTCCAGCATGATTTCTGGCAGAGGAAGTTGATCATTAATAATTGCATCCGCAATGCGGATTATATCTTCATCCAACGCACGATCAGTGATCAAAGGAGAACTGATTTCGCGTACTGCATGGTAAAATTTAGCAGTTTCAGGCGCAATTTCACTAATATTGCCGCGAAGATGAATGGCCTGACAAACTACCAGAATTGTCATTGAAACAATATTGCGTAATTTCTGCTCCATCTCTAAAACATCTTGAGCGGCATGCAGACCTAAACTGACAATATCTTGATTGTATTGTTCTGTGGCGAGGGTATGAATACCTGATGCAGCACAATCATGGCGAATTGCAGCAACTAAAGCGGTTTGAGAAAGTTGGACGCCTTTAAAACCTTGATACATGCCGGGTGTCGGACTCAGTGAATTAGGTAATCCACGAGAGAAACGGTTATCCATCATAAGAGCCACAATGGCGTGAAGATGATTGGCAATTAAAGCAATATCCAGTTTTAATGCATCCATTGTTCGGGCGACATATTGCCCCATAAAATTTCCACCGTGTAGAACATCGCCATTTTCTGGATCTATCAATGGATTATCATTAGCTGAGATAACTTCCCGTTCCAATATTTTCCGAGCGGTAGCTAAAGATTCTGGCACTATACCTAATACTTGTGGTGCACAGCGAATTGAATAAACTTCCTGTAAGGTATCATTTAGTTGGGTAATTTCTTGATGACGACAAGCTTTATTGGCTTGTTCTTTAACCCCAGATAATAGATTAACCTGCGTTGAACCTGCCAATAAATTACGCAATGCACTTGCCACCGCGTTTTGACCAGGATGATTTTTTACTTGTTGAATCCGGGCATCATAATGTTCATGAGATGCAAGTAATGCTTCAACAGCAAGGGCAATCGCAGAAATTGAGGCTTTAAATAGTTTTTCCAGTTTAATGACGGTGATTGCACTGATTCCTGACATTACCCGGGTGCCGTTAATCAGAGCAAGACCTTCTTTGGCTTTTAACGATAATGGTGTCAACCCTGCACGTTTAATTGCTTCAGCAGCGTCAATTTCTGCGCCCATATAATAAACTTTGCCGATACCACATAATGCTCGTGCAATATAAGATAAAGGAATTAAATCACCGCTTGCACCCACTGAGCCATAGCGAGGAACCAGAGGAACAATGTCATGATTAATATGATCAACAATTGCTTGAGCGACAATTGGTCTGGTTGCAGACCAACCTTTGCAAACAGAAAGTAACATAGTAAATTGTGACGCTTTAATACAAGGTTTGGACATATAGTCCCCAGTACCAGCAGAAAGAAAAGTTAACAGATTTTGCTGATGCTCTGCGATTTTCTCAAATGGCACAACTAAATTGGCATTCCCTCCAAATCCTGTATTGATTCCATATATAACCTCTCCTGAATTTAATTTTTCCTCTAATTTTTCACGACCATGCGTCAAAAGTTCAGTGATCTCCGTTGATATTTCTACTTTTTTTTGTTTTATCGCAATGTCATAGATATCTTCCAAAGAGATAAGGCCATTTTTATTAATAATAATGGTTGGCTGAACATCTTTAGCTTTCATTTTAATCTCCATATATAAGAATGGTAATAATATTTTGAAGAAACGAACTCCCTAAGGATACAAATTAGTATAGATATAAAATATAAAAAGCAGTCAATTTTAAATAAAATTAAAATAAATGGTTCGTAAAAATTAATTTACAAATTTAATTGAGGAGGTAATTGTAACAATGACAATTAATATATTTACAATTTGCAATTATTTGTTTTTGAAATCTGATAGTAAATGGTCGGTAATATAAATCCCGTTGACATAAATTTTAGTTGATCATTAACAATCAAACAAATAACAATTATTTGTTTTCCTAAGAATACAAACTAGAATGTAATTATGTTACCACGTAAATAAAGCAATTGGAGTGTTCATCGAAAAATAAACTGATATCTAGTCGAGGTGATTTATGTCAAAAATAATCCAGACAGATTCTTTTAGTGAACAGTCTTATCAGATAGATAATTTCAATCCATCAACTGAAACAATAAATTTCAGTTACACATCGGGAAGAATCGCATTACCAGTCTATAATAAATATGACACACGAAATAAACCTAAAGTTTTTGGTTATTATACAGATTGGTCGCAATATGACGGTCGATTACAAGGAAATCAAGATCCCATTCGTCGAGGTAGAGGAATAGATTTACAGCACCTTTTAGATAATCCTTTTGCTTATGATAAATTAGTTATTGGTTTCTGTGGAATATTAGGTGATGAGGGCGAAAAGAAGCAGCAAATTAAAGAGCAAGCGCCATTATTTGCCCGCACCAATAATGGAGAAGTGACATTCACAGATGCTTGGGGAGATTGCCAATCTTATCAGAATTGTACTTATTCTGGTTGGCAAGATATCCAAATGCCAAGGGATTTCGATCAATCTAAAAGTATGGGCGTATTAGGTGGATTGGCTAAAGTTCAACAAGCTGCAAAAGCTCAAGGCCATGATCTTATTATGTCATTTAGTGTCGGTGGTTGGACCATGAGTAATGGCTTTTATGCTATGGTCAGAGACGAAACACTAAAATCCTATTTCTGTTCGAGTCTAGTGGATATATTCCAACGTTTCCCTATGTTTACCGAAATTGATATTGATTGGGAATATCCGGGCGTTGCTGGAAATGAAGGTAACATGTATGCGTCAGACGATGGCGATTATTATGTTAGTTTAATTAAAGATTTAACTGCTGCTTTTAAAGAAGCAGGGCGTTCAGATATAAAAATAAGTATCGCTTGTTCGGCGGTACCAGAGAAAATGGAAAAATCAAAAATACCTGAATTACTGCAAGTTGGGCTATATGGTGTTAACGTTATGACCTATGATTTCTTTGGTACGCCGTGGGCTGAAAGGTTGTTACATCACACCAATCTCCGCAATTATCCTAGTGGTGAGAATAGTGTAGAAAAGGCGGTTGAATATTTATTGAGTCTTGGTGTGCCTGCATCTGCCATTAATATTGGTTACACCGGCTATTCACGCAATGGCAGAAATACGGTTATTGATAGTTATTCTCCATTATCCGGCAGTTATGATCCTGGTTATGTCCCGAAAAAAGAACCGAAGATTACCACAACCGGCTCGTTTGAATCAGGGACCACAGAATGGTACGACACGATATATAATTATCTGGATTTGGAAGAAAAGAGGGGAAGAAATAATTTTGACTTATATACCGATGAAATAGCAGACGCTGATTATCTCTATAATAAGGATAGTCAGTTGTTTATTTCTCTTGATACCCCTCGTTCCGTTAAATCTAAAGCACAATATGCACTAGAAAAGAATCTGGGAGGAATATTTACATGGACCGCCGATCAAGATCGTGGTTTATTGGTCAATGCGGCGAGGGAAGGGCTTGGTTGTGAGTTAATCACGGAAAAAATAGATATGACACCATTCTACTTCAAGGGTGTTAATGTTGAACCGGTTGATCCCATTCATCCCGATACAGGGAGTGATTACCCTGTCTGGGATGCAAATAGGGCATATAAGGCCGGCGATAGAGTGAGTTGGAACAATCAAAATTGGGAAGCTAAATGGTGGAATAGAGGCACCGAGCCAGATGGTGCAGGAACATCTGATGCTTATCCTTGGGTAAAAATTGCATAATTAATTAAGCCAAGCCACCAGTATGATATATCTACTGGTGGCGTTTATAATATATCCGTCATCTTTCAAGTTGCCTCTTTGTTGGCTGCACTCCCTCACCCCGGTCACATCGTTATCTATGCTCCCGGGGATTCGCTCCCTTGCCGTCGCGATCCATCTTGAAATCTATTGGGTATAAGTGTATCTAGAGTAATGATATGGAATTCGTTCCGGTATGACAATTTACTCGGAATATTAACGTCGGTGTTGATGACTTTGAGATTTATTTCTTCTTATGCTCAAATGCCGTTGTTTCAATGGTGGTATTGAAAAATGTATTACAGCGTTCTGAGCGCTGCGCAGTGAAATTCCAACGATCTCATTAGCATATGCGCGCATTTGTTGTTCATAATCTGAAATTGCCTTGACTAACTCTTCGTGGCCGGACGCTACACTGGCAAGCTTCTGCGTGAGTAAAAGTGCGTCTCGCAGCGCTGTGTTCGCTCCTGAGCCTGTCATTGGCGTCATGTTGTGAATAGCATCCCCAAGTAATGTGACGGTGCTGGATTTCCAGGGTAGAAGATGGGGCATACTGCGTAAATGTAGCGGAGAGATGTTTTCCATATCACTTTGTTGAACCAGAGTATGTAGGCTTGGGTCCCACGAAATCATACGCGATTGAACCAGATCGCAGAGGGCTTCAGCGGAAAAATCGGTGAT
Organism: Photorhabdus laumondii subsp. laumondii; assembly: GCF_003343245.1. NCBI lineage: Bacteria > Pseudomonadati > Pseudomonadota > Gammaproteobacteria > Enterobacterales > Morganellaceae > Photorhabdus > Photorhabdus laumondii. Next base: position 2,630,492 of record NZ_CP024901.1, read on the forward strand.
ATTGTCAGGAAGACTATCTGTTGCTGCTACGTAAACCCATACGATAAAATTATCGATTTCCGCTAAGGATGCCTCTACATGAATATTCACTGGGGCACGCCACATAGAGATGAACAACCAGTCGGGGCTTTTAGGGACGATACTATTGGGTGTACCATCGCGGAAATTTTGGGGTAGCAACGCGGTGAGAGCCGGGGTAAGACGTGCACGACCAATGATCATACTAACACCAACATCGAATCTTTCGATAAAAGGAAGGTACTGCTTACGTACTTTTGAATTGCTACCGTCTGCACCGACAAGGACATCGACATTTTCGTGACTGCCATCGGCAAAGAAAATTTTAATACCACCGTTTTCAATATGTTCATAACGGACGAATGTTTTGTTCCATTGAATGGTATTTGCAAGCCCCTTGTTGAGTATTTCTTTCAGTTCAGTTCTGCTAATTGACAAACGTTGTTCGGAAATAATTTTCCCTGCCATTGGAGAAATACCGCCATGAACGGCGAGAAGACGCATACGTTCATTATAAAACCGGGATTGTCCGCCAATATATCTTGATGCCTCCTCAAAGGCTAGCCAGTTTTCAGCCGGGAGGCATTCTTGCAGTGCTTGCTTACCGAATGAATTTATATGAATTCCATAACCCGGAAGTATGGATGATGCGGCAGAGTTTCGTTCATATATCGTCACTTTTATTCCATGTTTACGTAATCCATGGGCTAAACATGTACCACCAATCCCCGCCCCAATAATGCCGACATGCATAGTATTTCTCCTGTTGTAGATACGAGCGATTCTGGCTAAATCGTGGTGATTATATCTATTTGATATTATCTAATTACAGCCATGACTTTTTTGTAGTATTTAAAATAAAAATATACTGTACATAGAAATAGAGCAAGAAAGCTTGGAGTTTTATCGCTAAAAATAGTTGGCAAAAAAATTATGTCTCTGTTTATTAAGCAATATTTAATTAAAAAATTGATCGCTTAAATTGTCAAAGTGAATTTTTAATGTTTAAGTTTTATAATTTTCCATAAAATTAACACTTTATAGTGATATGAGTGTTAATATAGCTTTATGTCTATTTTACGTATTCAAGACCACATGACAGTAAATGATGTTTGTGTGAATAAATTAATATTCATCTTGTTTCGATCTTCAACTATTTAAGATGTTTATTAATGTGATTATTAATAACTCCACTGCTCTCTAATTTCTATTCCAATTGAATTTAAGATATTTTTCTCCCAATTATGAAATATTTTATTACTCGTTGTCATGAAATTTATGCGGGTGATATCTATACTATCATTTGTAATCTATTATTCGTGATCATAGGCTAGTACTACTGATTTGTCATTTTGTTCGGAGAAATAAATATGAGTAATCAGGACGTCAAAGCGATGTATAACCGATATCCATATCCTAGTTCTGCTATTGGAGACAATCTTATTTATGATATGGCTACGGTGATAAGGCTTATATTTAAGCCGGATTATTTAACGGGAAAATATGTGCTTGATTTAGGCTGTGGAACGGGGCATCGTTTGTTAGGGCTGGCAAGTATGTATCCCGATACCCAATTTGTGGGTATTGATATGACGGATAAAGCGTTAGAGGTGGCAGATAAGTTGATATCTTATCATCAGTTGGATAACGTCACGCTAGAAAATAATACGATTGAGAAGCTAACACGAGATAATCAATTTGATGTTGTTGTTTCTACCGGTGTTATCCATCATATGGAATTTCCACAAGAGGGTTTTTTAGCCGCTTCACGTTCATTAAATGAAGAGGGGATAGCGCTTATTTGGCTATACAACGCGATAGGAGAATATGAACGATTGAGGCAGCGAGAACTTTTGCAGATTTTTGTAAAACAAAATCATGCAGAAGAGTATTTTTTAAATACTGATTTAATGAATAAGCTATGCGATAACTTAAGTCGAAATCAATATGGCGATAGTACAGCTAATCATTTAGATGATAGTGTTGATCAGGTTGCTGTTAATGTAGATGCATTTTTGAATCCTATCGTCAACGCATACAGATATGATGAAATATGCGATTTTTATTATCAAGCTGGCTTTAAACGTGTGAGATGTTGTGGGTTCAATCGTGAAAACGGCAATAAGCTTTTTGCTGGATGTTGCGATCAATTCAATGATGAATATTTTCTTCAATATCGAGATTTGCTTTTAGATGAACAATTAAATGAAATCTTTAATGCTCTTGATTATAACCAAAAGATTCGTGCTATCGAGCTCTTATGGAAGCCAACCGGCATATCTTCGATAGGATTTAAATCTGAAAATGCCCAGTCTTTTGTCAATGATTGGCTAAGAGGATAAGACGAGGAATAACGGTTATTCTCGGATAGTTGGTTAAACTTTCGTAAAATGAGTGCCAAGCCAGAAACATCCACTTTCTAGTTTCTGGCTATTTTGGATTGACAAATTCGAGTTAATCGTAATATTCCGGTGCCTGACGGAATGTTGGCCAGGCATCTGGATCGTGTCCCGTTACCACGATTGCATTCGTGCGTTTGGCTAGATGCCGTAGTTTTTGCACCGAACGTACGGTTTCAATGGTAGAGGTGAGAAACCCCGGCAGCGCCCGTTCTTCCCAGTGGTCGAGGGTATAAGCGGCATCAATCGTTAACAGCAGGCTACCACTGTTCGGCAGGGTGACCAGTAGTGATTGGTGTCCTGGCGAATGCCCCGGAGTAAATACCGTTTTTAACGTGCCATCGCCGTAAACATCAAACATGTCATTGCGTTCCCCATCGAGAAACTCCCATTTCAGACCTGACCGGTCAAAGTCCTTGCGGATATAGCCACCAGCAGCAAACCAGTCAGGTGTGTAGGCGTATTCATATTCACGTCGCTGTACGATATGTGTCGCGTTAGGGAAGCGTCCTATTGCACCAGTGTGATCGAGATGAAGATGGGATTGCACCACATAGCGGATATCTGCGGGATCGATATCCAACTTTTTAACTTGAGCGATACAACCTTCATCTTCACGCATCACCGGCCAGTAGGTTTTGGTGATAGTTCCCCAGTAGCCTTCGGGGTCAGTTGCAGTTTCAACTGCATTGCCACCGTCAATTAGCGTATGGCCGTTAGGATGAGTGAGTAAAAAAAAGGGAATCGGAATTTCATAATCGGCACCATTACCCTGATTCATCTTAATGTTGTGAACCTTACATTTGATGGTTCCGGTTTGCAGCATATACAGGCGAATGTCTGACATAATGTTAACCTTTTTATCGAGTTTGTTAGGGTAGTTCAAGTTTGGAAGGCTACTGGTGCATGGCGGCTACCAGCATTACCTTACCTCAAAAGTGTTAAATCGAAAGTGTGCTAAATTGAAAGTACTAAATCGAAAGTGCTAAATCGAAAGTGCTAAATCGGCATAACCTCTAACACCAAATTTTGATTTAGCTGATTTCACCGCATCTAAAACCGCAGCAGCCATGACTTCAGCCGCGAGAATACCAACAATATTCACCGATGAGTCCACACCACCTGTTGCCGCTGCAAAAATAGTATCCCCGTCACTCATGGTATGAACGGGGTATATTGTCCTCGCCAGACCATCATGAGCCATCTGGGCAACTTTTTTCATCTGGCTTTTATTCATATTGGCGTTACAACAAATTATGCCAATGGTCGTATTTGTTCCCTGAGTGAAATTATTATCTTTATTATTTTTTATAATGTAGGGAATGAGATCGATAAGATGACCGTTTTCATCACATGCGCCCGCAATAGTTTTACCATTTTTAGGGTCTCTGATTTCACCAACAGCATTTACAACAACCATTGCGCCAATTGTTAGCCCATCAGGTAATTTAACCGATGCGGTCCCAAGCCCACCTTTCATGGCTTTGTCAAAACCAGCTATCTTACCAATAGTGGCCCCGGTGCCAGCGCCAATATTTCCCGATGGAAAAGGGGTTACAGAAGCGTTTTGTGCGGCAAGGTAGCCCATTTTAGCGTCAGGACGCACCGCAGGATCGCCAAAATTTAGATCAAAAATTATTGCGGCAGGAACGATAGGTACGACAGTAACACCGACATCAAAACCTTTTTTTCTTTCTTCAAGATAGCGCATTACGCCAGAGGCGGAATCTAATCCAAAAGCACTCCCTCCACTTAGCACCACGGCATTAACTTTCTGGACAGTGTTAATGGGATCTAAAAGCTCGGTTTCCCTTGTCCCCGGTGCGGAGCCTCTGACATCAACGCCACAAACAGCGCCGTCGTCGAAAATAATGATGCTACAACCGGTTTGTTGCAACTCATCTTCAGCATGTCCAACCTTAACACCCGGTACATCTAAAATGGTTCCATTTGTCTTATGCATAAATGTTCACACCTCAATCTCTAAAGTAACTCATTACAGGTTTTAATGATTTTTGAGGTGAATCATAGCAAAGGTGACCAAACAAACTGTGATTTTTAGTGGGAATTCGGTTTGATAAACGAAGGGGGATATTTATCTATCAATCAGAAAAGTTAATTTTTTCCGTGTCTCCTGCTGCCAGCGTTTCAAGACTGGTAGGGGATAGTGGAATGCGAGGGGAGGGTATTGCCCAATGTTTGATATCGTGGAGAATGGCAGAACAGATTTTTCCCTGACAAGCCCCCATACCGCACCGCGTCGCCATTTTTGCACTATTCCAATCCTGAAAGGGTTCAAGCTCGTTTAAATGTACGTCTTCACAACGACAGATCAAGGTATCGGGTGGAAGCGCCCGTGCGATCTCTTCATTCAATTTAAACGTCTGTGCCACCGCGGTTGCAAAATGTTGCCATTTTACTCGTTTTTGCCGCCATTTTTCAGCCAGAGCGCATTGACCACTTGCTGCAAACCCGGCAATAAATCCTTCACAAAGTACAAGCTCACTGCCACCAATACCTGTGCATTCTCCTGCGGCATATACACCAGATAGGGTCGTCTGTTGCCACGCATCTACCTGAATATTTCCTTGTTCATCCAGCAAGCAACCAAGCAATTGTGCCAATTCCGTATTGGGTCTTAAACCAAAACCACAAGCTAAACGCGTACAGGATAGTTTCTGCTTCTGCCCTTTATTGCTGATATACACGCCAGTCAACCTGCCTTCTACCGAGGTTTCCACTCCCAACACCATACTGTTTTTGTAATAATTTTTAAGCGGTATGAGCGTGATGGCTTGATGCAACTTGTTAGGCCAGCGGAACAACTGCAAGCCAAACGAAAATAAGCGGTACAAAGGCGCTTGTTCAACGATACCAGCTACGTTTCCTCCCGCTTTTTTTACCGTCTGCGCAACCGCGAGCAAAAGGGGACCGCTACCGGCAATAACAACACGCTCACCCGTCATAGGGAGACCACTTTTTATCAACGCCTGTAATCCGCCTGCACCTGTGACACCCGGTAATGTCCATCCGGGAAAGGGAAGTAATTTTTCTTTGGCTCCAGTACAAAGAATGATGCGTTGGTAGTGAACTATTCGGTGCCGGCTTGCCGTTTCAACAATCACACATTGGTTGTCTACTGCAATCACTTTACAACCGGGTAAATAGATCAGGGCATCTTCTGATGTTACTGATAAATAACGTTTCGCCATCGGTGGCAATGTATGAAATGGCCCTTGACGCCAAATTTGTCCGCCTGCTCTGGGATTGTCATCAATCAGGATAACGGATTGTTGCCCTTGTATGGCCGCCTGTGCAGTAGCTAATCCCGCGGGTCCTGCACCAATAACCAGCACATCACAACGCAATACTGTAGAAGAAGATGATGTTGCCATGTTCAGATCCTCTCGACTTTCATACCCATTTCACAAACTGTCTGGCACGCGACACAGTGGTGACCATTGATCATCAAACGGCACTCCTGACAGATCCCCATACCACAAAAAGGTACTCTTAATTGATGTGATACAGATATACGGCAATGTTCATCACCGGTATAAGCTAGCGCCGCCGCAACAGTAATCCCCGTAGGCACGGTGATCAATTCGCCATCGATAAACAGAGCAATAAATGGGGGTTTGTTGAGTGTCATAGCAACCTCTGATGGGCCATAGCAGTAAAACGTGCAGGCTGGTAAGGCAAGGGATCAATCTCCGTTTTGCTATTCAGCATCAATGCGGAGATGATTTTGGCACTGCCCGGTGCGGTCGTCACACCTAATCCTTCATGGCCTACGGCCAGCCATAGCCATTCATAAGCAGGATGCTGTCCCAATAGAGGCAAGCCATCTGGAGTTGCAGCACGAAAGCCGGACCAGCAACGTAGAATATTCATCTGACCAAGCTGAGGTAAAAAATGAAGTGCTCGCTGGAGCATAGAACGGAGTAGTCCGAGATCAATAGTGTGTTTTTCGTTATGGAACTGGCGTGAAGATCCAATTAAAAGCTGACCAGTAGGGCGAGCCTGAACGTTGAAAGCGATTGACGTGCCATTCGATGCATGTGTACTGGCGCTGTACCCTAATTCCACCAGTTGATGTGTGATGCAGGTAGGGTAACGATCGGTAATCGCCAATTGCCCTTTTTTAGGAACAAGCGGTAATTCAGGTAACAGATGTGTGCTCCACAGCCCATTTGCTAACAATATTCTCGGCGCGCAATATTTCTTTCCATCACGTAGCACAACGGTCTGAGGCTTTAAGGCATGCACTTGGCCTTTAATAAACTGAATTTTTTCATTACCGCTAGCAAGAAACCAGTGTACGACATTCGGCGCATAGACCATCCCATCCCCAGGAACAGACAAACCACCAGCAATCCCACGCCTCACCATCGGTTCCATCTGGTGAATCTGTGTTGCTGTCATCGGCATATTCTCAATGCCATAGGCGGCGAGACGTGCGCTCTTTTCCTCAGCAAGTGCCATTTCATCCTCAGCATCCGCCAGCCAAAGTGTGCCACATCCACGCCATGCACAATTTTCTGGCATATGTGGGGTGAATGTTCGCCATATATCTAATGAGTAACTGCTCAGTGCCAATTCAGCAGGATTATCGTCCATACACACGAGATGCCCCATTCCTGCCTGTGTCGCCCCTTTACCACCATTATCAATCACAACAACTCTCAAACCATCCTGTACTAACTGATAAGCACATGCGGCTCCAACGATGCCAGCACCAACGATAATGACATCCGATATTTGGCAGGGCGTCATACATTGATTCCCCAGACAAAAGGATCGCTCTTGGCAATGATTAATTTGTTATCACCGTAAACATGCGCTGTTCCCCGGATCACTGGGGCAATTTTCTGACCAATCCACTGATATTGGGCTTCAAAAACGCTACCAATAATGCTGGACTGGCACCAAATCTCACCCGGCTGCAATTTTCCATCCGCCGCTAAGCAGGCTAACTTAGCACTTGTTCCAGTGCCACACGGTGAACGGTCATAGGCTTTTCCCGGACATAACACAAAATTGCGACTATCCGCATGGTTATCAGGAGCAAACAATTCAATATGGTCGATACACTCACCCTTTTCACCGGTGATCCCCGCTTGGGCCAGTGCTTGCCTAACGGCCCAACTGTATTGCGTAAGTTCATCGATATGGTTGGGGGTTAGAAACAGGTTATGCTGACCGATCAGAAAAAACCAATTTCCGCCCCAGGCAATATCTCCATTAACATCACCCACACCGGGCACGTTGACAGTGACATTTTGCTGATAACGATAAGAGGGGACATTATAAACAGACACTGCGCCATCCTGATGGAGTACCGCCTCTACCATCCCAACCGGCGTCTCAATTTTATATTTGCTGGGGGTCAACCAGCCCAGATGATGGAGCGAAGCAATAAGGCCCATAGTGCCGTGGCCGCACATGCCTAAATACCCCGCGTTATTAAAGAAAATCACTCCCATATCGGCGTCAGGTACAGCAGGCGGACATAAAAGTGCACCGACCAACACATCATTCCCTTTGGGTTCAAGAATGAGAGCCTTGCGCCAGTGATCAAATTCGGTTTCAAAGCGTTGACACTGTTTGGCAACGGTTCCTTTGCCAAGAGACGGAAATCCCTCGATTACTGTCCGGGTGGGTTCTCCACCGGTGTGTGAATCAATGACGCGAACAATCTGATAATCATGTTTATCTGCCATAAAGCCACCCAATTAACGTATTTTTAATGCCGTCGCGATCCATCTTGAAATCCATAGGGTATAAATAGTGGCGTAGTATTTCGTTTGCCGCTTGATGAATTTCATACTGCAATATGCTGAAATCAGCACAATGAAAAATTATAAATAAAACTGATGATGATTTCTGTTTTTACCAGAAGAACAATGTATAAATTAATCTATAAAATCAAATTAACCAGACACGAGTCAAAAATCCTATTTTACGGGTAATAGACTGGAGATATCGATGATGAATATATACCGAAACGGCATTGGCACAAATGGTCATGATGCTTGTAATGTTGAGTTTTTAGCGGCGCTTTGTAGTGGATTAGTTAATCACAAACCCAGTAACCTGCAAGATATTCTCAATGCGGTTGCCTTAATTACACCATTGCTAAATGCGATTCCCAGCGTGGTTTTCTTTATCAAAGATATTAAAGCACGTTATCTAATTGCGAACCTTACGCTAGCCACACGCTGCGGGTTTAAGTCGATCTCTTCGCTACTCGGTAAAACCTCTTCCGAAATCTTTCCTGCTCAGATGGGCAGTTGTTACACGGAACAGGATTTACGTGTGTTGCATCAAGGGGTAATTATCCAAAACCAACTGGAACTCCACTTTTATCATGGACGCAAAGCAGGTTGGTGCATGACATATAAATTGCCATTGTATAACCAACATAATCACATTATTGGTATGGCAGGAATTTCTCATGATTTGATGGAAGTTAAGGAAAATCACCCTGTGTACCAAAAGTTGGCTATCGTCGATGATTATATTCGTGAACATTTTGATCGAACAATTCGCCTCGACGAGCTAACTCATTTAACATGCCTCTCGGTTGCTCAATTGGAACGTTACTGTAAACGTATCTTTCACCTGACACCTCGGCAGATGATCCACAAAATTAGAATTGAAAAAGCGTCTGAATTGCTGGCGACGGAATTACCTATCACAGATGTCGCTTTGCGATGTGGTTATACCGATCACAGCGCATTTACTCGGCAATTTAAGACCTCAACTGGACTCACGCCCAGTGATTTTCGTCAGTCAATAGGGGTGGAGTAATTTACCGTTTTACTCATGCTTCCAGTCTTTCCGTTCTTTTGTGATCCAATAAGTTTGCCATTCCTATTATGCTAATTTCGTCATTGTTTACTGTGAAAAGTGACAAGCTTCTCTGTAGTGAAATAGCCATTATTCCATTAAAACCAATGAATCACATTTTTTTAACAAGATAAAAACAATTCGTATTCTAAATATCAAGTAAATCAATGGCGATCAAAGGATAGAGCGATGAACAAGAGAAAAGTTAATTGGCATGGTGTTTTTCCAGCAGTGACAACACAATTTAACTCCGATTTTTCCATTAATTTGGATGCCACACAGAAGGTAATGACCAACCTGATTAAAGATGGGGTTTCCGGTTTAGTCGTCAATGGTTCTGTGGGGGAAAATACATCTCTGTCTATGAAAGAGAAGCGTACTATCGTTGAACTCGCATTAGATGTTGCTGGTGGAAAAGTTCCCGTTCTTTCGGGTATCGCAGAATTGACAACCGATAATGCGTGCAAAATGGTCTCTGAATGCCGTCAGGCAGGGGCTAATGGAGTGATGATCATGCCGCCACTGGTTTATACGCCAACACCGAAAGAAAACCGAGCGTATTTCCGTACAATAGCGGCCTCTACCGATTTACCCGTCATGCTATATAACAACCCTCTGCTGTATAAAAATGATATTACGCCGAAAATTCTGACCTCTCTGGCCGATTGCGAAAATATCGTGGCATTTAAAGATTCATCAGGCAATACCCGTCCTTTTAGTGATATTCCCAATGAAGCGGGTGATCGCTTCATTCTTTTTGCTGGTTTGGATGACGTCGTTTTAGAGTCAGTCGCAGTGGGCGCGGAAGGTTGGATTTCAGGTATGTCGAATGCTTTTCCACGGGAAGGGGAGACTTTATTCCGTCTGGCTAAACAGAAACGTTATGAAGAAGCTCGGGAATTATATCGCTGGTTTATGCCTCTGTTGCATTTGGATTTCCGTCCTGATTTGGTGCAATGCATCAAGTTGTGTGAAGAGATGGTTGGCCGTGGGAGTGCCATTACCCGTCCACCGCGTCTACCTCTCGAAAGGGAAACATTGGCTGAAGTTCGCGCCATTGTAGAACAAGCCCTTGCTAATCGTCCTTCACTGCCTGATGTCGGTCTCTGAATGGAGCGGTAACTGTTTTTGATATCCTTGGAGGAAGCGCTATGTTGGTAACACATTCAGGTAGGCAGTTTATTGGTGGTCGCAGGCAAGCAGAGGGGGAACGCTGTTTGCACAGTCGGCGGGCGGTGGATAACGCACCAACGGGTTATGCGTTTTATCAAGCTACACGACATGAGGTCGATCTCGCCGCCCAAGCCGCCGCCGATGCATTTACCCGTTATAGCCAGACATCGTTAGAAGAACGTGCCGTTTTTTTAGATAAAATTGCCGATGAAATTGATGCTCTTGGTGATGACTTCATTGCCCTTGTATCAGAAGAAACGGCGCTACCACCAGCCAGAATTCAAGGTGAACGGTCGAGAACCAGCGGGCAAATGAGGCTGTTTGCCACGCTGTTACGCCGTGGTGATATGCATGCTGCCCGCATTGATACTGCGCAACCTGCAAGAAAACCCCTCCCTAGAGTTGATATTCGCCAATGCCATATTCCTCTAGGCCCTATTGCGGTTTTCGGTGCCAGTAATTTCCCGTTGGCTTTTTCTACTGCTGGTGGTGACACGGCGTCAGCGTTAGCGGCGGGCTGCTCTGTTGTTTTCAAAGCACATAGTGGCCATATGGCTACTGCCGAAATCATCGCAGAAGCCATTGGACGCGCTATTATCGCCGCACAAATGCCCGCGGGTGTATTCAATATGATTTATGGCAATAGCGTGGGGGCCGATCTAGTCAAACACCCCATTATTCAGGCCGTTGGTTTTACCGGTTCACTTGCTGGTGGACGTGCACTGTTCGATATGGCGATGCAGCGACCACAACCTATTCCGGTTTTTGCTGAAATGTCGAGTATCAACCCGGTCATTGTGCTGCCAAACGCCTTAGCACAGCGGGGGAAACCGATCGCCCAAGAACTGGCAAATTCATTCACATTAGGTAGCGGTCAGTTTTGTACCAAGCCAGGAATAATCTTGGGTATTCGTTCACCAGAGTTTGATCAATTTATTACTCAATTAACGCGGGAAATCACGCTTCGCCCGGCGCAGTCAATGCTGAACCAAGGCACATTACTTAACTACCAAAAAGGTATTCATCAACTGGATGATGAACCCTTAATGACACGGTTAGCCATTGGCGAACATCATGAAAATCAGGCAAGTGCAATGTTGTATCGTGCAGATATTGCTTTATTGTTGAATAAAAATGCTCTGTTACAAGAGGAGGTTTTTGGCCCTGTTGCTATTGTGGTTGAAGCCGAAAGCCAATATCAGCTTTTACGCGCAATTGACTGTTTGCAGGGGCAGCTTACCGCTACCTTAATTGGTGAGCACGATGAATTAGCGAATGCACATGAGCTCAGTCGACGATTACAAAACATTGCGGGCAGGGTGGTTGTTAATGGCTACCCGACAGGCGTTGAAGTCTGTGATGCCGTGGTTCATGGCGGGCCTTACCCGGCAACTTCCGATGTGAGAGGGACTTCAGTTGGTACACTGGCCATCTGGCGTTTTCTGCGCCCAGTCTGCTTCCAAAACTATCCTAAATCCTTACTTCCACTCGCACTGCAAGACCATAATCCGTTAAATATTTCTCGATTAATCAATGGGGTGATGAGCCGGGAAGTGTTGTAAAACGCGCAGTTACCCGACTTTGACGTATATCAAATAAGAAACAGAAAAGGGCGAATAATTATGGCGCTATACAAAGCCTCTTCACGGCCAAAATCCGATTCAGGGCAGGGTAAATTTAAGAAACAGTTAACACTCACGGATTTAACCTTCATCGGATTAGGGGCTATTTTTGGTTCTGGCTGGTTATTTGCAGCCAGTCATGTGTCTGTTATTGCAGGGCCTGCCGGGATTTTTTCCTGGCTGATTGGTGGTATCGCCGTGCTGTTACTCGGCATTGTTTATTGCGAACTGGGTGCGGCACTGCCGAAATCAGGTGGCATTATCCGTTATCCGGTGTTTTCTCATGGCGAACTCATGGGATATTTAATGGGTTCCATCACCTTAATCGCATTTTCCAGCCTAATAGCCATCGAAGTCGTCGCTGCTCGACAATATGCGGCGGCGTGGTTCCCCTTTCTCAGTCAGCCGGGTTCGGGTGATCCGACTCTGACAGGCTGGCTGGTTCAATTTATCTTATTAGCATTTTTCTTTTACCTTAATTACAACAGCGTGAAAACCTTTGCAAAATCCAACAATATTATTAGTATTTTCAAGTTTATCGTTCCGCTGCTCGTCATTATTATCCTATTTAATTATTTCAATCCGAGTAATCTGCAAGTTCACGGATTTTCTCCTTTTGGGATATCGGGTATTGAAGCTGCGGTTTCAACCGGAGGCATTATTTTTGCCTATCTTGGCCTAACGCCCATTATTTCCGTCGCTGGTGAAGTGGAAAAACCCCAAAAAACAATTCCTATTGCCCTCATTCTCTCTATTTCACTGTCTACGGTTATTTATGTTTTATTACAGTTAGCGTTCCTTGGTGGGATACCCTCTGATCTACTTTTTAGTGGCTGGAATAACATTGGGCAATATTTTTCATTGCCGTTTCGTGATATAGCCTTAATCCTCGGTGTGGGGTGGCTCGCTTTTTTGGTGGTATGTGATGCGGTGATCTCTCCAAGTGGTACCGGGAATATTTATATGAATGCCACTCCCCGTGTAGTTTATGGTTGGGCAAAAAGTGGGACGTTATTTAATGTGTTTACCCATGTTGATGAAAAATCGGGGATACCACGTCCTGCACTTTGGTTGACATTTATTCTTTCTGTTTTTTGGACATTACCTTTTCCTTCATGGGAAAAACTCATCAGTGTTGTTTCTGCGGCGTTAATTCTGAGCTACGCATTAGCGCCAGTAACTGCTTCTGCCTTACGTCGTAATGCCAAGGAGATAAAACGTCCTTTTTATGTTAAATGGTTTGCGATCATTGGTCCGCTTTCCTTTATTATTTCCGCCTTCATTGTTTACTGGTCTGGTTGGAAAACCGTTTCTTGGCTACTTGGATTACAGATTATCTTGTTTTTTATCTACTTGTTATTTAAAAATAAAGTTCCGATAGGCAAAGTGAGTTTGCGTCAACAGATAACCTCTGCTTTATGGTTGATTAGTTTTTACAGTGCCATGATCATTTTGTCCTATTTAGGCACATTTGGCGGTAAGGGAATTATTCCCGCGCCTTGGGATATTGTGGCAGTGGCAGTGATCTCTTTAATTGCCTTCTATTGGGGAACTTTTAGCGCTTTACCCAATGCTATTTTACCAACGGAGGATGAGGATTAGTCGTGTTGTCTGATTAACTATACAGGGCGGGAGATTAACTGAACATCCTTGTCCACATTGACGCCGGATAAATTTAAATAAAGCCCATCATAAATCAAGCATCTTCTGCAATGCTTGCTGCTTCGGGAACTTCAATTAATTTTCCTGACTTCACATCAAATATGTACCCATATATGGAGATATTTGCGGGGACAAGAGGGTGGGTACGAATACGATGAATATCTTCAACTACGCTATCAACTTGATTGTTAATAGTAAGCCATTTGATATATTTTCCTTCAGATGATCCTGTACCGTTGCCGACATCTTTAAATCCTTCATCCGTCATTATCGCGCTTTCCAGGCTGCTTTCCAGTAGATCGCCCATGATATTGTCTGTAAAAAGTTCCATCCCACAATTAGTATGGTGAATGACAAACCACTCTTTTGTGCCAAAAAGTTTATAGGAAATAATAAGTGAGCGAATGGCATCATCACTGGCTCTTCCGCCTGCATTCCGAATAATATGAGCGTCACCTTCAGATAAACCTGCAAATTTTGCTGGATCTAACCTAGCATCCATACAAGTCAATATGGCAAATCGCCTGACAGCAGGTAAACCAAGGTTTTTTTTATCACCAAAAGTTGCTGCATATGCAATATTAGCGTCACTTATTTCTCTGATAACATTGCTCATCCTTCCTCCCTTCATATTTTCTGGTTTAATAAATTGTTATATAAAATAAAAGCATGGAACAAGAAGCTAACTTTTTAATAAAGCTAGGATATCCATCTAGATAAATGAATATACCCGTTATCTTTCAAGTTGCTTCTTTGTTGGCTGCACTCTCTCACCCCGGTCACATCGTTATCTATGCTCCCGGGGATTCGCTCACTTGCCGCCGCGATGCATCTTGAAATCCATTGGGTATATGAGGCTGAAAATACAGATATATAAAAAAAATTTATGAAAAATATATACTCGTATCCTTTGTGCCGGTCAAGTAAATCCTAAGTATTTCAACAGACATTGTGATGTAATGATGTTTTCGGAGTTTTCAGGGGAGAAAGTTGTATCTTAAAAAGTTCTAAAGTAATCATGGTGCGCATGGTATGGTTCTCCACAGGGCATCTACCCAATTTATGCACTATGCACAAGGATTCCATATGCGGCTATCTATTCGAACTTTATCAGCCTTTACATCTTTTGCTTTCCTCATTGCGCCGTTTTTCACTCAAGCCCATAGCGGCAATACTGCTGGTATTAACGTTGAAAAATTGCTTGAGACTGAAAAGTCTTGGGATGGCGTGTCTTATCAGGAATACCCTAAAGGCACTCCTCAGCTTTCAGTTCTCAAAATTACTATTGCTCCAAATACCAGTCTTGCCTGGCATGAGCACCCGATACCTAATGCAGCTTACGTGTTGAGCGGGGTGTTAACGGCAGAGAAAAAATCCAGTGGTGAAAAACGTCTTATGAAGGCGGGAGAGGTGTTATCCGAGATGGTTGACAGCACTCATCGCGGTTACACAGGCAAAGAGGGCGCTACTCTCGTGGTCTTCTACGCGGGGCAAAAAGATATCCCTCTTTCTAAACCCGTTGAGTAAAAATCATTCAAGTACGAAGACGAAAAAACGTGTCAGCGTTGGGATTAACATAGTCCGCTGGCGATCATTATTATGCCTTGTTATAATTGTATTACTCAGTAATACATGAAGAGACGAATTTATGGCACGAGTAACTAGTGTAACCCTTGGTGAGCACTTCAACGGATTCGTTGGTGATATGATCCAATCTGGTCGTTATGGCAACACATCCGAAGTTGTCCGCGATGCTTTGCGCCTGATGGAGGCTCGCGAGCAGCGTATTCAGAATGTTCGTGAAATGGTGCTAGCTGGCCTGAATTCTCCTGTCAGCAAAAACAGCATGGATGATATTTTTGTAATGGCAGCGAAGGATTTAAATGTATAAGTTTTCCGAATTGGCTGATGACGACATATTTCATATTGCCCGTTATACGATACAGCAATTTGGTCAAAACCAGGCGAAGCGTTATCACGATGAACTGAAAAGAACTTTCGAGTTACTAGCCATATCTCCCTGGATTGGTAGGGAATGTGATTGGATATGCGCAGGAATGCGCCGCTTCGAGTTCAAGAAGCATTCCATCTATTACATGTTGCAGGATGACGACATCTTCATTTCACGCGTCATTCACCAGTCGATGGACGTTGATATACTCGACTTTCCAGAATAAGTTACGGTGATTGTTATTAAAATACTTAAACAAGCAGGACTGAAATAACTTAATTAAGCGGTCGAAAGGCCGCTCTTTAATCAAAGAGAAGGTGTAAGCATGAGATATCCTATTTATTTACATCAGGCTGACGACGGATCGTTTTCCGGTTTTGTGCCAGACGTGATCGGATGTTACTTTGCTGGCGATACTATTGACGACGCTATTAGCGGTGCTCAAAACGCATTGGATACTTATTTTGAATACATGAGCGAAAAGGGTGAGGCTCCAGCGCAAGCGGGAACTGTTGCTGACCATCTAAGCAATGAAGATTGTACCGGCGGCAGTTGGGCTTATGTTGATATGGATTTAACTAAAAGCGGGTTTTTTCTTTTAAGTATACCAAAGTGACATGACTATATTGGTGCTACAATCATAGTACGCATAATGTATATTATGTTAAATAACCTTAGACGATGAACAACTTCGCATAGAACTAGGTGATTTTTGATACCCCTCTCTTTCTAAGGAGATAACTAACCCGAATTCTGCTTAAGCCGTCATTAAAATATCTTTCTCTGAGTAGAAAATTTTCAGTGATGGCTTTTTCAATTTAAGGCTGTAAGCAATCAATCCACCTAAAACACACAACAGAAAGCCTTTTATACTTCGGTGGCGCGAGTGCTCAATTTGAGAAATGGTCTTTAATTGCCCGTTAATCGTTTCGATGATAAATCTCTTTTTTAACATTAAGTTATTCCACTCAGACAGCGCTTGTGCTTTCATATTACGGCGTTTCTTCGTGATGAAAGTCACACCGATTTTGGCTAAATCATCGGCCAGTTCCTGACTGAGATAACCTTTATCACCGTAAAGATAACCCGTTAACGATTTTGATAATTCGCGTACAGGCTCTCGATCATTCACATTACCGGGAGTCACTTTTAGCGCGAGAATTTCGCCCTGATGGTTAACAACCAAGTGTAATTTGAAGCCGTAAAACCAGCCCATTGATGTTTTTCCGCGCTGGGCTATTCCCTTAAAAACCTTATGACGCGGGATACGGATGTTATGACAGACGCACAAACTCGTGGAATCAATAAAAGCAATCTTGGTCGGTTTTCCTTTTAATTGAGTCAGATAACTACATAGTGGGACCAAAACGGAAGGGGCAACACTGACAAAACGGGTATAACTGAGCAGGGTGGGGAAATCTTTGTGGTGATATTTCCAAATATGTTCCAGATAAAAATGTTTAAAATCACGGTAATGCGCCATATGAAAAAGGATCAAAATAGTCATGATTTCACTGGGGTGCATATGGCCTTGCCGATGACGCTGGCGGTACCCTTTTTCGAAACAAAATAATTCCCATTGAGGAATGAAGAAGCGGCAAAAATCATCGACATCGCAGAAAATTTCAACTAACTTGTTCATAGCCTGTTCCTCCCCGGAGCTGTTTCGGCGTGCACCAAAACATTGCTCCTGGAACAGGCTTCATGTCAATTTCTTATCCAGAATTCGGGTTAACTATGCAAACCTATACCTCAATCAGGCCAGAGCCAATATTTCTGTGGTGCTGGATATTGCAGTCAATGGTGAGCCCGTTGAAATCACCCGTCGGGACGGCAGCGTTGCCGTAGTGATCAGTAAAGCGGAATTCGAGGTGTATCAGAATGCAAAACTGGATGCCGAATTTGATGCTATGATGCAACGTCATGGCCACACAGTAGCAGCGTTGACTGACCGATGATTTGGGTGAGTGCTCAAGAAGTTATTGCTTTCCACGATCGCATACTGCGACGTTTTCCCGGCGTTGCCGGGATAGCCTTCCTCCTACCTAATATGTTGTTACCCTCCTCTCCTACTTTTCTGGATGAACACACTGGTATTTTTTTGAGGCTCATGTTTGGTTATGTTTGACGATTAACCTTTAAATTAAATTCACTTTTTACATGAAAATATAAAAAATGAATTTATTATGAAAAATAAAAATGATATTTTTGGAGAATCATGAATGTTTTTATTTGGTAGTCATATAATTACGATAAAAGTACTTATTCAGGAATATTATAATTAATAGATATAGCATTTGAAGGCAATAATTATAAAAAGAATTTTTTACCATGATTATTCTGAAAAAATAATGAGTAAAAATGTTTGATGTTAATCACATTAATATCATCCAGAGTCAGGGTGGTTGACATTATTACTAGAAAATTCATTCTGCGTGAGTGAGTGAAATATAAACGATCTCAATTATCAGCGCCGACTTGCCCTTATTTAAAACACCACCAGATTGTTACCTTTCTAGATTAAATATGTGAGATAAATCATAAATTCCAGAGAGGTTTAAATATACTGACATTAAAGATAGTTTCATGAAAAACTATAGGAAAATAAATTGTCATTATATATTAGATTTGCCATTTTTGATTTCTGCTACTATTATGGTAAATGGAATTTAGGTTTCCAACCTAATCCCACCTAGGATGCAAAATATAAGCAGTTTTTGAATTTTAAAATTGTAACATCATCAATGTGGTGATTTAGATTTTGTATGCATTGTCACATATGATTTTGGTAAATAATACGTTTAAATATGTAAATTCTGAAACTATTTAAGGAGAGTTTTATGTTCAAGAAATTATTAACAGTTGGGGCATTAGCAACAGTATTAATTGGAGGGATTGGGACTGCATCGGCAGCGAGTTGTCCGGGACAGGACGTAAGCGTAGCAGGCGCAGATAGCTCGGGCTTGAAGTATTCTAGAATTGTTGTTAATCCTTATGACAATTTTGCTAATGTATTTACTCGGTATGAGTCTGATGTTGGTAAAACGATTAAATGGTATTTTAAAGGGCGTTATGGAGCTTGTGATTATAACGGAAGTACTGCTTACGCCGCTTACTATGAAGGTAGAGAAGTTTAAAATTATACCGAAAAGCCTCTTATTAGAGGCTTTTTAAGACACTGAGAAGATAATGGAAGTTATATTTCCAACCTAGGATGAAAAATATAAGCAGTTTTTGAATTTTAAAATTGTAACATCATCGATGTGATGATTTATATTTTGCATACATTATCACATATGATTTTATAATTAATATGTTTAAATATATAAATTCTGAAACTATTTAAGGAGAGTTTTATGTTCAAGAAATTATTAACAGTTGGGGCATTAGCCGTGGGTATTACATTAACTGGAGGAGTTGGGAGTGCATTGGCACTTGAAAAATGTCCGAGTCAGAATATAAACAAAAAGGGCTCGATGTATACTAGGCATGTTGTTAATACTCAAAAAAAATTTGCTAATGCATTTGAACAGAAATATAGTGGTAAAACGATTAAGTGGTATTTAAAAGGAGTTGTTAAATCTTGTAATTATAACGGACGTACCGCTTATGCTGCTTACTATGAAGGTAGGGCAAAATAAAATTCTATCGAAAGTCTCTTATTTGTATTAACTAAGAACACTGACAAACCCTGTTTAAAATAATGGGGTTTTTGCTTTTGTTATGAATGATCATATTTCCTATTTTTCTTTTGGTTACCATATATTCAAAGTGTTGATTGACCTTAAACATAATATTTCTCTTTCGATCAAGATTAAACAGGTAGAGGAATTATCTCGACAAAAAAAACCGTTATCGTGTGTGAATGCATCACAGACAATATGGGTTACAGCTCCTAAAAATAACGACAACACAAAAATAATTCTGTCTTTATAACCCTGTTTTTCATAACGAACAAAGGATACTGCATACATCGTATTGTTGGAACATGAAAGCTACCGACTTCAACTTAAGATTTACAACCTTTAATCACAGTCGGTAACTTGTTTGTTTTAAATTGAAGTGTCAGATTGAGTCTGAGCTAAGACATGATGTTTTTTTAATATCTCTTGAACTCTATCTTTAGGAATAGAAAACGAAGTATTGCCATTTCTCCCAACCATTTTTTTGGCGGCGATCATAGCATTAATTATTGCTTCTTCTGTTGCACTTATTGTGGCCTCATACAAGGGATCTAGTTTGTCATTTGACAGTATTTTTATTGTTCTTACATCTTTTCTGGAGAAAGCATCATTATTTGCGGTCGAAAATGCAATAAATATCTCACCGCTCGTATTCCTGGCTACCCCACCGACCTTTGCTAGTCCAAGAGAGACTCGTTTAGCTATTTTTTCTAATTGGTGAGGCGCTAATGGTGCGTCTGTAGCCACCACGGCGATTATAGAACCGGCATCCTTTATTTTTTTCTTGCCGCCATGATATATCGGCTTGAGATCCTGTATTTCTTTACCAACTGGAATCCCAGCAATAATCAAATCGTCCCTATCACCAAAGTTGCCTTGAACAAGAACGCCAACAGTATATCCGCCATCTTTTTTATCTAGAATTCTTGATGAAGTACCTGTGCCCCCTTTAAACTTAAAAAGGTTCATTCCTGTTCCACCGCCGACATTACCCTCCTCTATCGCTCCTGATTTAGCACTATTCAACGCATGATATACATGTTCTTTCTTTACATGCATACCGTTTATATCATTTAATATTCCATCCCACGTTTCTGCAACCACAGGTAATAACCAAAATAAATCATCTTTCAGTGGTGATGTTAGGTTGTTATCAATCATCCAGCTAATTGTTGAGTCTCTAACAATACCAACACTATGAGTGTTGGTGATTAATATTGGCGTTTCCAGGAAACCACTCTCTTTGACCCATTGATTGCCTGTCATATCTCCATTTCCATTTAAAGAGAATGTACTAGAAAATACCGGGCTAAATTTCTTGCCTTTTGGCAATATAGCTGTTACGCCTGTCCTTATTGGGCCTTTTCCAACCTCTAGCTTTCCATCGCCTTCTATTATGGTTGAATAGCCAACTTCTACACCACTAACATCGGTAATCGCATTATATTTCCCGGTTACTCCAGAGAAAGGAATGCCTAAATCCCTTGCTCTAATCTCATCGGCTAAAGAATTAGAAGCTATCACTGTCGATAGCGATAAAATTATAATATTTAATATTTTCATAACTACTCCTTGTTATACCAAATTAACTCTAAGGTTTAATGTTTAGAATATGAAGATCCAATACGAAGAGGATTCACTTTCGACCAGTCGGTATCCCCCTTTGTACTATTACGTAATTATATTATTCAGGTTTACAACTGAGTTCTAGATAAAAGATAGAATTAAGTGCTTGTTCCAAGATTAGAACTTTCGACCAAGAAAAAACTGATCTTTAATAGGGCTATTATTGCGCCCACTTGTCTCCGTGTTTGCGATACACCTACAAAGATCACATAAAACTTAAAAAAGAATAGAAATTTGTATACTCAATATTGAATAAGAATCAAGATGAATATTTTGATAATTAATTGTAGAGAAGCGAGTAAATGCATCATTACATCGGAATTTGTGTGGTTGCTCAGTCCCAAATCGTGAGCCAAGGAGTGAAAGAAGCGATTAACAAGTTGGAATTGTCAATTGCGGCCGAATCTGATCCTTGTGAGGTTTGGAAACTTAATTCAACAGTTTCAGTTGATTCTATTATGACGTACTTGCTTCAGCAAGCTAGAGGATATTTACTTGTCTATCAGAAAAAGCATCAATTTTCTTTTCATGTCATGACCTATGAAACGCTGGATGAAGCTCTGGCCGATATCGCACGGCATCCGGACAGAACACTCGATCTGGTAATTGCTGATGATCTGTTTTTACAACATGGACATTATGAGCAGGTCAGTCATCAGTTTTTCCGATTGTTTGAGTCGAATCCTGGGAAATTGTCACCCTATTCTTTCCTGCTCTCTTTATCAGAGATGATTCCTGGTAGTGCACGAATACAAGAGATGGATTCAGTGACACTCAATATTTGGCAGCCAGATCCGCTTGTTTGGGAGATACAGGTGCTAAAAAACCTAATGGATCATTTGGATAGCACTTATATTAATCCATTACTTGTTAGAGCGACGACGTCTAAAGTAACAATATCATCAATGGCACAGTTTATTCATGATTATATGGAGTGCCACTTCAAGGAGCGTTGGGACTTCCACTACTATACTGGGTCGATGATCTCCGGATTTATCGATTCCATGCTTCGTTTGTGTGATGGTACATCTACCCTGTGTGAAAGTGGGCCGAATGAGCACAGTCTGGCAGTTTCTGCACTTTGTGGCTGGCAGTTCTATCAACGTGGTTATGTAATTGCGGTAACTTCCGGCATGATCGATGAGTTTCGTGGCACATTATGCAACCTGAAACGTGCTCATGCGCCAGGTATCATCATTTGTGCAGATAGTCCTGGAAATAGCTGGTTCCCATTTCAAGGTACGATGCATAGAGATTATGATGGTAAGAAGTCGATTGAAGCAAAAGGAATTCCGTGCGTTTATATCAATGATCAATTGAACTTGCCTGAGCGGTTAAATGAGGCAATAGATCTATTGCAGTCTCAACCCGGCCCAGTGTTTATTCTTGCGACACAATCAGTTTTGGAATGTACACTGAAACCTGAGCAGCTACCTCATCCGAGTCAGTGGAGCCTTTTGGTTCCACAGATTGGGGATAATGAAGCGTCCGTCATGGATGCAGTAATGTCTCTGATCAACCATGATAAGCGTCGTATACTGTGGCAATGTTGTCATTTAACGGATCATGAACGTGAACTGATTTATCAGATTGCTGAAAAAGCAGGGATAGCGTTAGTAGATACGCTAGTATCTCCGGGGGCGGTCAGTGATTACCATCAGCAAAAGCCTGTTAGTAACTATATTGGAATTCTGTCGGTTTACGGCTTTAGCAGCAAAGTATTTCATTACCTACATGAGGGGCAGCAGCTTGCTGATCCTGAAAGCCAGAGTATTTTTTTCCTTAAAAGTAAAGTCGATGAAGCATCCTCGCCATTTTCCGCCAGTAAACTTAAAAATAAATGTCATATTATTCAGGTGAATTGCCGTTTAGAGCACATGTCACCTTACACTGATCTAGCTGTACATAGCTATTTACGCTCATTCTTAAAAACCGTTCTCACTCGACTTAATGTGGATGAAAAGGTACTTGCTTATCGTCGTCGCGAACTGGAACGAGTTCAGAATTATCCTAACATCACCCCGATAGATTGGTTGCCACAGGTGCCGATGTCCCCCAATTACTTTTATGCCCATTTAGGGAAGCAGTTGCATCATCTGATTAGTGAGCAGGGATTTGTCTATACCGGTGTTTATGATGTAGGGAGGTGCGGAATCGGGGCGATGCGGAATTTACCGAAAACAGGGAAAGGATTTTCCGGTTGGTATGGCCGGGCACTGATGGGCGATGCGTTGATGTCACTGCCTTATTTGGCTCGTACATCATCCCAGAATATTCTGGCATTTATTGGTGATGGTGCCAGAGATTTAATCCCAAACATTGAGTCCCATATTGAACGAGCATTGATGCAAAATCCTCATCGGCAGAAGATCAATATTTCTGTGTTTTATCTTTG
The DNA here is from genome assembly GCF_003343245.1 of Photorhabdus laumondii subsp. laumondii. Taxonomy (NCBI): domain Bacteria; kingdom Pseudomonadati; phylum Pseudomonadota; class Gammaproteobacteria; order Enterobacterales; family Morganellaceae; genus Photorhabdus; species Photorhabdus laumondii. The sequence continues at coordinate 2,653,873 of NZ_CP024901.1, forward strand.
TAATGGTATGTTGTCGATGATTCGATCATATATCGATATGAGAAGTGCGACGAATAATACAAAACAGACCTTGCTTGCTGCATCGTCGCGTAATTTGTCTTTGTTTACTGCTGCTAATGTCCAGGTTGTCCCTGACGCATATGCGACAACACAGGTAATTCGTGAGCGTTGGACAACATTTGACGCAACCTATTGTGAAACCATGTTAACCACTCCTCAAACCATTTATTTTATCGATGTCATGCTCTCACATAACTCCGATGGGGACGGGATGGTCCTGTTCTCTGAAGCGACATGGCAGCGTGCCAATATAATATAAGGAAGGATTGAAACTTAAAAAGCCCAAGAGTAGCTGTGCTCTTGGGCTTTATTCTAAGCTTTTGAGTTTAACAATATTGAAGACCTTATGGGTACATCACGATTCATATACATCCTTCCCTCAGTCAATGTGATGCAATACTTCCCCAACGGCGTCAAAAAGCCGATCCAAATCGGCTCGTTCAGCGTTGAACATAGGCCCGAATTGCAGCGTATCACCGCCAAAGCGTACGTAAAAACCGGCTTTCCAAAGCGCCATGCTGGCGTCAAAAGGACGTACAGCGGTATCACCGTCACGGGCAGCCAACTCAATTGCTCCCACCAAGCCACAATTACGGATGTCAGTCACATTTGGACAGTTTCTGAGAGCATGAAGGGCCGTTTCGAAATGAGGGGCAAGTTCAGCAGAGCGTTGGATAAGATGGTTTTTATCCAACAGATCTAAAGTTGCTAACCCGGCAGCACAGGCTACGGGATGCGCCGAATAGGTATAACCGTGACTAAACTCCACGGAGTGTTCCGGTAAAGACTGGGACATAAAGGCTTCATAAATTTCACTGCTTGCCACTACGCCTCCCAAAGGAATGGCACCATTGGTAATTTGTTTGGCAAAGTTAAGAAGATCGGGTGTCACACCAAAATATTCAGCGCCAGTCCAGCGCCCCATGCGACCAAAGCCAGTAATAACCTCATCAAAAATCAACAAAATATTATGTTGATCACAAATTTCACGCAGACGCTGTAGATACCCTTTGGGCGGAATAATCGCACCGGCGGAACCGGACACAGGCTCGACAATAACTGCCGCAATATTGGAGGCATCATGCAGTTCGATCAATTTGAGCATCTCGTTGGCTAATTCTGCGCCGCCGGTTTCCGCCATACCTGGCGTAAACGCCATATCGGTCTGTAATGTATGGGGTAAGTGATCTACATCCATTAACTGTCCGAACATTTTGCGGTTGCCACCAATACCTCCCAAACTGGTACCAGCAATATTGACACCATGATAACCAAGTGCACGGCCAATCAGTTTAGTTTTCTCGGGTTGGCCTTTCACTCGCCAGTAAGCTCGTACCATTTTGACCGCGGTATCTACAGATTCAGAACCTGAACTGGTGAAAAAGACGTGATTGAGATCACCTGGCGTTAAATTGGCAATTTTTTCTGCCAGTTGAAACGACAAGGGATGACCGAACTGAAAGCCTGGTGAATAATCGAGGGTGCTCAATTGAGCAGCGACAGCTTGTTGAATTTCTGTCCGGGTATGGCCTGCCCCACAGGTCCAAAGACCGGACAGACTGTCATAAATCTGGCGTCCTTTATCGTCTTTTAGCCATTGCCCCTCGGCAGCAACGATAAGGCGTGGATCGCGTTGGAAACTTCGGTTGGCACTAAATGGCATCCAGTGAGATTTTAGGTTTAATGATTCAGAATAATGGGTTTTAGACATCGATAACTCCTTCCAAAAGAATGAAATTTGAGTTTAGTTCAACCTCCTATTATTTTCCAACAATGACGAGTATTATTAGATAACAAATAATGTTGGACGTAATTAAATATTTAAATACTTTATCTTTAATCTATTTTACAGTTGTAAATCAGAATAGAGAAAAATATAGGGCGGAGATACCGCCCTATAAGAAGTTATAATAAGGTGAACAAATTTATTGCATGATGTTGAAGTTGTAATCTTATAGCTATAAATGTTAATTTGTAATCTTATAACTCTGAATGTGATGTTCTTGCTTCTCAAATTCCAAGGCTTCCTTGGTTATATCCAACAGATATTTATTGTTTTTACTATCTCTTAAAATTCCCCCTCTTTTTAAGGAATATATGAATTCAATACCAGATTTAACAATCCTTATCTCTTTCAATTCAAAATTATTTCCATACAAATAACTCACTATTTTTTCCTTTAAGATTGGTATTAATATCTCGTTAGTAAATCCAGCAGCAAGGGTAATCACCGCACTTATATACCAAAGGGTAGGCTCTTCAATATCGGATACTCTTTTTTCCTGCCTGGAGTTATACTCACTATAGTTTTTTTCGATCAATTCAACTAAAGCAGAATGAGATGCAGTTAAATTAATATGGGCAGAAACCAAATTTTTCACTAATGAATTATCATAGAGTAACTGTGAAGGCTTACCAGGTTTAATTTTCCACTTTCCTGTAGTCGTATAAATAACTGTACACTCCTTTCTTTTGTCAAAATTTTCTTCTGTAATCAATGCAGAATCGCTAGACACGTCACTCATTTTGATGAGCTGATTCTCAATATACTCTCCGGTTTTAACATAAAACTCTATCTTAGGCTGAATGTGATATGTGTCGCTGGGTGATGGGAGCCAGGAGTAGCCAATAAAACCCGCTCCTGATTTAATACCAAATGTAAGACAGCTATACCACTGATTGATTTCTTGTTCTGTCAAATCGAAACCATTGATTTTAATTCCGACTTGGTTAGGTTCAGTTTCCTCACTCAACTTACTTAAGGATGGGTTTATATGTTCTTCGCTAGAGTCAAATTCTACCTTCCATACGCTCCCTAATTCTATATTTCTAAGGGAATGAGTAGATATTTGTGAACTAATACCTACCACCTTATTGTGTGAACTAGCCTTCAATTTAAATTCAAGAGGAATAATAAAAGCGTTTTCATCTCCTCTTTCATACTTAGATAATGTCATATAAGTTGATGAGTTAGCAAACACTTTATCACTTACTTCTGATTGTGGTTCACTGAGAAAACACCAAAACTTTTTCTTTTTATCTTGCTGGTTGACAATATAAATCTTGTATTCTGTTGACATAATTTCACCTATAAATCCTATGAATAAAATATTAAAATTATGTGATTAGCTCATTGGCTTACATAATAGGTATAGTAATCATATAAATAACATAATCAGGTTATTTATGTTTGCCGTGATAATAATATAGATCTGTAGCAGCAATTAATTATATTGCAAAGACAGAGACGGTTTATATAAATCAAAAGCTGCTATAGAAAAGAGTAGTACAGGGAATTTAAAAATCCAATTTAACTTAATTAATATAAATTAATCATGTCATTATTTATTTTATTACAAACTGACATATTTTGTTATTAAAAGATATGAGATTGGTGTTTATATGGGAGATTGGGTTATCAACTATATGATTACGTTTAAGATTATGCCTGATACTTGAGCCTGTGATTTAAATAGTGCTGAATGCTGAATTTACTATCTTAGATATGATAAAAACTCACTAAAACCAAGCTTAAATTTATTTTCAATAAATTCAATTAAATATATACAAGTTATTTTATGGACTTAATTTTCGCTAAACATAAATTAAATTTATTGGCTGCTGATTTTGCCATTCAGTCCCCTATCCTTTTGACGGCATCAGTGACCTCGACAATGAGCGAGGGAGAAATGTCGTCATCGTACATTTCTCCCTGAACGCCGCTGTAAGTTACCTTAGTATTTTTTTAGGCATCAATGGAAATATCTGAGATAGGTATACATTGACAAGTAAGGCACATTCCTTGCTCTGAAGGTTCTACGCCATTTAAGTGTTGTACTTCGCCACTTTTTAATTTCACAGCACAACTTTCACACTGTCCAACCCGGCATCCACTTGCCATCTTAATACCACTTTTTTCGCCAAAATTAAGGAGTGTTCCTTTGTCAGGGGACCATTCAAGAGGAACGCCAGATTTTTCAAATTTAACAGCAAAACTCTTCCCATCTTTAATTTTTACCGGCGTTAGCGATCGGAACATTTCTTTATAGATATCAAAAGGCGGAACGCCTAGAGTGAGTAAACCTTCTTCAAAAGTTTTCATCATAGGAGCCGGACCACACATATAAAAACGAGCTTGCTGTTTAATCAGTGTTTCAGGAACGGCATCCGCAGTAATATATCCATGATACTGGTAATTAATACCCTCAATATCCACTGGCAACGGATTGCTGTAATAGTTGATTACCTTCAATTGCTTAATTTTTGACTCAATCTCTTTTAGTCTTTTGGAAAAAGTATGTGTATTGCTGTTTTGATTAGCGTACAACAATAAGAGTTCAGGCTTTTCACCGTTAGCGGGAAGAGATTCAAGATAACTTATGAATGGCGTAATACCAATTCCTCCTGCCAACATAACAACAGGTTGCTTAGCATTAAGCGGAATAATAAAGTTTCCTCCCGGAGGCGTCAGATTCACTTCGGCTCCGGCTACCAGTGTCTTGTTAATATATGAAGACATGACACCTTCAAAAGTTTCTCCGTCAGAAGTTATGCTTTTCTGATGTCGTACGGAAATACTGTAACTCTTTCTACCTTCCAGTGTTGCCGTTCCTGTCAAAGAATAGGCCCTGATGACAGGGGCATCCTGTCCAGGTATGGAAACTTGTACTGTGATATGTTGGCCAGGTTCATAATCAGGCAGCATTGTTCCATCTTGTGACTCAAAAATAACGGTTTTGACACCCTTAGCCTCGGGTTTTGTATCTACAACCCGAAATGCTTTACGGCCCTGCCACGGCCTTCTCTCCGGGTTGATATCTTCTGCGAGTTTAATATCACAACGGAATGAACGGAGCGGAGAAGCGCCGCTGATAGGATCACAAGAGTCGTCAGAAATAAGCGCATTATAGTTACTGCTGTTTTTTCCTATGGCGGGAAAACCTTCCTTCCCATAGTCGGGACACGCTTGCCACCAACCAAACTCAGCAATTATCGTGTCGTAAGCAATATTATCATCTAACGATGCTTTAAAACGTGCCTCGCCGTTGCGGGTGATGACCTCTACCCAATCTCCATTGTTAATACCTTTCTTTTCAGCCAATCTGCTGTTTATCTCAAGCTTCGGATAAGGTGATTTTTTGCGCAGACGGGTTAAACTTCTCTGTTGGCTATGACAATAGAAACCATTTTTTACCGAGGTTAGTCGATAAGGGAAATGTGACTCAGAGTTTAAATTCTCTTTTGGTTCATCATATATTGGTAGTGGCGGATAACCATGCCGCCACAATTTTTCAGAATAGATTTCAACCACTCCTGTTTCGGTATCAAAACCTTTAACTGTGTTCTTAACAGGATCGATTCCTGCGTATTTCCTATCATGCTGAATTAATGGCATTGAAATCCCTGCTGGCTTTTCTCTTAACGCCTCTACGGTTAAGCCAATAGGCTCAAGAATATAATTCCATCCCGCTTCAACGCTTCCATTAAAAAATAGATCATTCATGCCTAAGCGACAGGCCAAGTCGAAGACAATTTCGTTATCTGACCGGCTTTCTCCCCGAGGCGAAATCATTTTTTGCCTTAACTGAACGAGTTCTTCTGCCTTAGCTGAAATCTCAAATCCTACACGTAGCCCTTCTCTCTCCCAAGGCGTATTCACGGGTAGTAAGATGTCAGCATAATGTGCAGTAGGCGTTTCAAAGAGATCACAATGAACATGAAATTCAAGCTGTTTTAGCGCATCTATCCCAATTTTGGTGTCAGCATGAGATGACAACATATTCGTACCAAATGCCATCATAGCTCTAATCGGGTAAGGCCGTTTGTGCAAGATTGCTTGATACAGATCATGTGATGTTATCCAACCATCTAGAGGTGGCCCCAACGGTCTTTCCTTAAAGCCAAGTGCTTTTTCTTGCTGCTCCTTTGGCATAAGTCTGCGAGCATTTACAGGATTAACGGGATGCTTATTGTACACCCTGTTACTTCCCTGAGTGTCAAAACACCCGGTTAGTGCGTACAGCACGGCAATTGCTCGTTCAGACTGGGTTGCATTGGTATGTTGAGCTACACCTGTCCAAGAATGATAAGCAATTCGTTTGGAAGAGATGATTAAATCTGCGGCATATAGGAGTTTTTCTTTGGTTATGCCGGTGATTTTTTCTACATATTCAGGTGTGTATGGTTGACACTCATTTAGAAGTCGCTGGAATGCAGATTTGCATGGTATTTTTTTATTTACATCTTCCGCAGAGTTAATCGAAAATTCGCCCAATAAAGCATAATGATCATTTTCATCACATGGCACATTTTCGTGAATATCATAGGGTAGCGGAGACTGAGTTATGTTATTCCAGACAACATATCTGTTTTTCTTAGCTGAAATGTTTATATCTTTTTCTCTCAAGAAAAGACCATTATCATTTCGTACTAACAATGAGGCGTTCGTCCAGCGTGCTACAAACGCCTGATCATATCCTCTTCGGTTTATGATGATATTTATTAGCCCGAGGGCTAACGCGGCATCCGTCCCAGGATTGATGTTGAGCCAATTATCAGATTCTTTAGCAAGAGCCGTATGTCTAGGATCGACAACGATAAGTTTGGCACCTGCATTTCTTCCCGCGCCAAGAGCTTCCGCTTGCGCAAGCCATGTATTTGTTGGATTGTGCCCCCATAAAATGATCAGCTCGGCATTTCTGTAATCAGCTACAGGAATACTGCATCCAAAGGTAAACTTATGTGCCTCGTCTTTATGCCAGTTACACACTTCTGTACTATAGCAGACGTTAGGGCTGCCGAAATTTCGAATGAAGCGCTCTATCCATTCAAGGCTGTCACTAAGAGGTGTGCCACTTGGTGAGGTGACTGAGAAAGCAACCGATTCTGCACCAGACTCAGCCTTATAGAAAGCCAGTTTCTCAGCAACATACGTCAACGCTTCATCCCAGGTGATTTTTTCCCAGCCTGGATCGGCATCACCTTTGGGATTTGTCCTACGGAGAGGATGAAGAATCCGGTTAGGACTATGAGCCAGTTCTGGTGCAGCTTTACCCTTCATGCACATGGCGTTGCCGGTCGGGTGTTTTGGGTTCTGTTGGATTTTTATCAGTGTATCGTTACGAACTTCGTTGACAGTGCCACATCTTGATCTACAGAGAGTACAATATCCCTCTTTAAACTCGCTCTTCATAAGATAACCTCATACGGCTTCACAAAATATTTACTTCACGATTCTTGCGGATGGTTAATACCAGTACGTATTACTGGTTCTCTTCCCTTTTATTATTTTTCATCAAACTGGGTAATGTGTAACTGTTTTTCAAGCTACACAAAATAAAATCAAAAATTCAACGGTATTTATTTTTATAACCAACTAAAGTATTAACAATGTAATTATTCATAATTACTTGCATTGTCTTTGCTGGTATCCGGGACATAGATAACTTCTTTATTTATCCCCTCTTCTGCTTTGATGATTTTGGTGTAATATTGAGATGCTTGGTCAATTGTAAATATTGTATTAGGTGACCATACCATCATCCCACTATATCCGTTATTAATGACTGAGCGGGTAATATTCTGCACTGAGGATATCGAATTTTTTTCGGGGGAGATACCCAACAACAAATTTTCTTTCTTCATCCCGAAGTTAACGTATGGAACCAGCTTACTGGCACTGGTGTTGATGTAAGTCATCTCGTAACCTGCATCCAGTAAATTTGCTATATTTGTCGGTTCCTTGAAGTAGAGATAATCTGACCACAGGGCTTTTGTGAGTATTTTGTTGGCAAATTTTGGATGGCTTTTAATCGCATCCGCTACCCAATAGAAGGATTGACGATTACCATAGCATGTTGAATATTCATCATCGATATTGATTCCATCCAATCCGTATTTAACGACATCATTTACCATTTCATTGGCAAGTTTCGTTGCCGTTGCTTGACTCATATTACATGACCAACCTGCATTTTGATGATTGCCCAGATAGGATAGTTGAACTCTGATGCCCTTTTTTTGCAAATTCCGCACTAGGGAAATATTTTCTTTGAGTATCGAGCTTATTTTATCGTTGTAAAACAGTACAGGGCTATTAGATATACTATTGTTAATATTTGCTGCGAATAATATAACATCGGAAAAAAATGGTTTTTCAGTTTGTTTCACAACAAAATTACCGATATCCTTGACATGTTGCGGTGAAGGATTACTCAGAAATGTAATATTATTTGCTGCAAGAGATTGATTTGTTGCAAAGGTAATAATAAGTACAACTTTCAACAAATTGATATTTTTTAAGATCATAAATAAACCTCTTATCTTGGTTTTAATTATGTCATTTCTATATTGTTGTATGGATTTATTCTATGCATTGTTTTGAATTCAAATTCAGTTTCATTGAAAATCCAGATTTGAATTTTGCATCATCACTAACGACAGAGCATCTGACATTCCCTTATCTATCTTAGTCTCTTACTTGCTAGCTCATACGCTTCACTCCGTTCGCGCTTACCAACTGCTACTACGACGATAATCAACACATTATCTATGACCTCATAAACTAAGCGAAAACCAGAAGCGCGTAATTTTATTTTGTAACAATTCGGCATGCCTCGAAGTTTAACTGATGGAATATGAGGTTCAACACAGCACTTTTTCAGCTTCTTAGCAAATTGTTGTTGGACTGATTTATCAAGTCTCTTCCACTCCTTGAGTGCATCTTCCGTGAATTTCACTCTATAGATCATAGATAATTATCCAAATCTACATCAACCAATGCCTGCCCTCTACGCTCATTTACCAGTCGAATAAGCTCTTGATCGTCCAAAGCATCAAGTATCTGTTCATAGAGCTCCGCAGGAATACAATAAAACACGGGTTGGTTACGATTTAGGATTGCAATAGGGTATCCAGCCCCGGCACTAAGGGTCGCCATAGGGTTCTTTTTAAGTTCACTAATGCTTGCGCTAATATCTGACAGAATTATGTTGGCCATAAAAACACTCCAAAAGACTTGTTAATGAGTCTTATAGTAGCTTTCTTTGTTGAGAAAAGAAACAAAAAAGACCGTTTAAAAGGTCTTTTTCTCCGATGGTCTTTTTTTATTCTCATTACTATCAGCGTCTTGCTCGTATACAATTATCTATGCTGGTTTTAACTATTGGAGCTGAGTACGCGACACGAGATGCACCTTATCTCACAATGAAAAAAGTGTCATCGAATCTAGACAGCGCAATTATCACTAACTGTGGACATTTTGTTACTGAATAATGCCCCGAACAATTTTGCTATCTGGCAATCACTTTTTACAGAGGAGTTATTATTATGCCACTTGATAAAAATGTTGAAAAATGGCTTGCTTCTACGCCTGAAATTGCAATAGGAGAAGATTCCCCCCTGGAACAACTTCGAATCGTTCTTGAGCATGCTCTTATCCAGCAACAGGGCGAATGGAACGATGCGACATATAATAGCAGCTTTACTGTCCTCGCAGAGGATGGTTTCCCTATTCCGGTTCGCATGTATGTACCCTATGGAAAAGAAAAGATGAGTGATAAACCCGCGCTGGTTTATGCTCATGGCGGCGGGTGGTGTTTAGGAAGTCTTGATGCTTGGGATCGCCCTTGCCGTAAGCTGGCGGAATCAATGGGTTGCGTTATTTTCTCGGTAGACTATCGGCTTGCCCCAGAAAACCCTTTTCCGGTACCACTAACGGATTTCTATGCGGCTCTATGCTATGTCACTGATAATGCGGAAAAGTTTGGTATCAATAGGCAACAAATTGCGGTCGGTGGTGATAGCGCAGGTGGTAATCTTGCCGTTGCCGCTTGTTTGATGTCGCGAAACCAAGAAGGGCCTGCTATTTGCTATCAATTGCTATTCTATCCAGCTTTAGATGCATCAATGGAAACGGATTCATACGATAAATATGGTGAAGGTTATGTATTGACAAAACAGATGATGGCATTCTTTTGGCAGGCATACATTAATGAGCACAACAGTAGAACAAATCCACTTATCTCGCCTTCTCATTTAACGCATTTTGAAGGACTGCCAGATGCAACTATTTTGCTTTGCGAATACGATCCGCTAAGAAGTGAAGGCGAAGCTTATGCTCAGCAGTTAAGAGATGCCGGTGTGTCCGTGCAGATTGAAACTATTGAGGGAATGATACATGGTGCGATGCATATGACTGCGGTGACACCATCCGTTGAAGCATTTTACAAAAAATTCTGTTTTTGTTGAAAAGCATCATCTCTGTTTCAGGCCAATTTGATAAGAATTGGCCCGATAACACTCTGGAATCATCAGGATACGGGCATGGGTAGTCGTCCCGACAAAATATATATACCCGTCATCTTTCAAGTTGCCTCTTTGTTGGCTGCACTCACTCACCCCGGTCACATAGTTTGCTATGCTCCCGGGGATTCGCTCCTTTGCCGTCGCGATGCATCTTGAAATCTATAAGGTATAGTCCAGGAAGAATTGTTTTCCTGGACTGATTTATTCAACAAAGCCGGAGATGAGGTTTTATTTGCCATACTGATCTCATACCTGCATAACTATTTTTGGGCACCTTATTTAAAACTGACCAATAAAAGGCTCAAGAATTTTAACCGAATCAGCTTCGCTTACATGAGCCGATGTTGCCTTTATAAGTGCTTTATTAAATTCAACTAATTTCAGACAGGTATTCATACGTTGTGATGAATTTAATCTACTTAAGAGGTTTCTATCTTGCTGATATACAGGCAAGTCAATCTTTGCATTTGGAGCACCTTCACATTTATCATTCTTAAAATACTTAGTAATACCATAGCTGGTTACATCACGAAGAGTATCTGTGGATTTATTGTAATTATATGTAGTGCCCTTGTCCTTACTGAAATCGTAAATCATGGTCACTAAGGCAATCGAGGGTATTTTCACATCTTGATCGGAAAAAATTTTCTCCCGCCATACTTTTAATATTTTTCCTGATCGATTAATTATCTCTCTTTTAGGTGTTTTTTTACTGAAAACATTATCAAGTTCGGAGTATAGGCTAAGACGTTCTGAACGATACCATTCTGATGTGGCAGGATCTTTTCCATAGTTCAATTCAGAACACCTTTTATCGATAGAGCATAAAGGTGTTGAGTTGTTCAGAACGTTGAAAAATGCAATATCGACATCTTCTGTACTGTTACTTAAATTTATTACGGGAGCTTTAATAGTATAATTATACCTACTACCAAAAACTTCCTTGAATACATTGACAGCATTAACCTTTAGTTCTATCGGGCTGAGTCTGTTCATCGATTCGCCATTGTTGTATTTATAAACAAATGCAATGTCAAGATCCGATGAACTAGCCAGAGCCATTCCATAAGCTAGACTTCCTTGAACCTCCATACCAACCTTTGAAAAAGTACCATATTTGCCCCAATATCTTGCAGAGTACAACTTGTCAACAGATGCGCTATGCAGCTCGTTCCCAAGTTTATATAGTTGTTCTTCTGTACTTCTTGGTAATGAAATTTTATTTTCAAAGTTAATCATTCTCGTTTCCTGAATTGCACCTATGGAAAACGAGGAGAAGAAAAATAATGTGGCTGGCAATAAAGAAAAAAATTTATTATGCATATATATTCCCTTAAGTTTAGTTAATAACTAGATATACCCGTTATCTTTCAAGTTGCCTCTTTGTTGGCTGTACTCAATCACATTTAAATATTTCAATGGAAATTAATTCAATAGTGATTAATTCAATCCGTTACTTATAATTTTTAATCTTCCATAACATATAAGTAGAGTTTTCATAGTCTTGCTGCATCGATATATTTATAGAGTGTTGGTTTCGATATCACCATTAATTCAAAAATATGTTTTACGGTATTCAGTATATCCGTCAAAAAAGGGCATTTTCATTATCAAATAACGTGGATTCATTATCATTTAATCTTGGCTTGAAGTCAGGATGGAATTATTTAATGTGGGTTTAAAATCATTATTGATTGCAGGTTTGGTGTTTTTCGAACGATATGCTAAATCTGGTTCTTTCTTCGAGAAGAGTTGCCTTGGAAATGGTTATTGCGAAAAACGTATCAGATTCTGCTTAAAACAATTGTGTTACGTTTATTGCGATTTTCGTTTATTTCGTTTAATGTGCTAAGTCAAAATGAATGACTAACAGGTGCAACATGATTACTTCCACTTTCTCTGATATAAATCTTCCGGCTAAACGCGAAAGTGAAATAGCTGGAAAGGGGCTGCGTGAACTTTCAGCGTTCCTTTCAACAAAACTTGAAACTCAGCAGATTTCAATTATTAGTGATGATCATAAATCTCATCAAATTGAAGTGCCTACATCTGCGCTTACTATGCTAGTGCAAATCTTGAGTGAACTCGCTTCAGGTAATGCAGTGCAAATTGTTCCTGTTCATGCCGAGCTAACCACTCAAGAAGCCGCAAACATATTGAATGTATCGCGGCCTCATATGGTTAAACTTCTGGAAGATGGTTGTCTTCCTTTCCATAAAACAGGCCGACATCGGCGTATTCGTTTTGCTGATCTGATGGAATATAAAAAGCAGCGTAATACTGAGAGTATGGAGGCTATGAAGGCATTAGCTAATCAGGCTCAGGAATTAGGGATCTACTAATGACCCATTCCCCGTACCATTCAATTACTATCGGAAAACATCTGTTTTCCGACAAAATAAGCGGCCTTTCTGAATTATCTAATAATCCATAGGGTGTATTAGTAGGTGGTTGTTTAGTTTTTTAATATTCGCTACGGTCTAGCTCTTTTACTCTACCTTTTATCAGTGACAGGCATTGATAAGTAAAGTTTCGCGTTTATCGTCAATGGTTTTCGCTACTACTTCATTTTGTGCATAGGTGGCCACTGTCTGGCTGTATGGATAAGCGTCAATATCCATACTATTTCTCCGTTGATCTCATATACCAGGCGATAACTCTCGTTTGGAAACAGCTCACGAGTGCCTGGCATTTTCCCCGGCCGGCCAAGCATGGGATGTCGTGCAAGATTGGATGCTGCATCACTAAACTGTTCATCCATTCTGGCTGCCGCGTATGGATTATCGGCTGCGATGTAGTCCCACACGTCAGCGCGGTCTTGCTTCGCTTCTGGTGTCCAGATAACTTTCACGCTTGGTTCACCACATTGGCACGCCGTGCGGCAAACTCGGCTTCGACCTCATCATTAGATTGGCCCAAACCAGCACGCATTGAGGCTCGCCCTGCTTCTACCTTGTGACATAGGAATTTATCGTATTCTCGTTCCTCACGTTGGCGTTGAATAAACTCGCGCATGAGTTCGCGTAGCACCTGTGAGGCTGGGCGGTGAGCAGCTTCGGCTTCAGCCATAAATTCGGCACGTAGTTCAGGTTCTAATTTCATCGTAAAAACAGCTTGTTTCGTCATGGTCTGACTTCCTAACATTATTATTCTGTACTAATAAAGTATATATATACCCGTCGTCTTTCAAGTTGCTTCTTTGTTGGCTGCACTCTCTCACCCCGGTCACATAGTTATCTATGCTCCCGGGGATTCGCTCCCTTGCCGCCGCGATGCATCTTGAAATCCATAGGGTATAATCTTATTACTCTATGCGATTTTCTAGCATATTTAGAGAGAATTGAAATCAATATCGCTTGTCGGAAAACATCTGTTTTCCGACAAAACAAGCGCCCTTTCTGAACTACATATTAGGGCTGATAACTTTTTTCAGATTGTGATGGTGCCATTGATACAAGTCACAGCACTACCGCCGACAAAAATCTTACCATCAGAATGGCTAAGCCATACACTTCCCTGACGGCCAAGTTTTTTGCCTTGTGATGAATGAACGATTTTATCGTCAATCATTGCTACTTTGTGGTGGCGCATAAATGCAGCAACACTGCCGTTGCCACTACCGCAAACTGGGTCTTCGTTGACACCGCATGATGGGGCGAAAGAGCGTACTTCAATATCAGCCTCTGCTCCTTCATGATAGGCACCGTACAGACAAACTCCGGTTATGTTCATTTGCGTGTCGTGTTCAAGTAATCTGGCATAGTCGGGTTTTGTTGCCAGCACAGCTTCTGCTCCAGTGGTATGAGCGACAATCCAACGAGCTCCCACATCGATAAGTGCCGGTGTTAGCGCGCGATCTAACGGGCAATCTAGAATGCTTTCGAGGCGATCTATCTGCTCGGAACTAAGCGGTGTGATGGTTGGTTCTGGTAGTTCGAAAGTGATTAATTTCTGACCTTCATCCCTTTCGGTAACGTTTAATGTAATCAGTCCCGCCCCACATTCCTGCACAATACGCCCTTCTCTTGCCTGAATTAAGCCGGCTTCAAGAAGAGCATGTGCGGTACCGATCGTAGGATGACCGGCAAAAGGAAGTTCGCTACCGGGTGTGAAAATTCGGACACGATAATCTGCTAATGGATTTTCTGCCGGAAGGATAAAAGTGGTTTCAGAAAGGTTGGTCCAGTTGGCAATGCCCTGCATCTGTATTGATGAAAGTTCTTGAGCATCCATAACAACGGCAACGGGATTTCCCTTAAAGGGTCGGTGAGTGAATACATCAACCTGTTTAAATGGTACGAGAGACATAAAATTTCCTTTTTATGGTGGCAAAAGTGGTTAGTATATAATAAAAGAATAACTTAGAAAAAAGATATGTGATGAAACTCAAAAAAAAAATTAAGTTAAACCATTTGTGAAATAACATAATACTAATATTAAGATAATTATGTTTAATTAATTTCAATAAATTAATACTTTTATGGGAAATAATAAATCATGATTAAAGTTATCTATACAAATAATAAAGAACAATGGAAAGAAGGATTGTCGATCATAAAAACAGATGAGAAAGCCAATTTAATTGTCACTAATAATCGAGGTCGAAAATTAGATGGCTTTGGCGGTTGTTTTAATGAACTTGGGATGAAAGCTTTATTAGATCTGGATAAAGAAAATAAAAAAACTGTGTTAGATAAGTTATTTTCGCCAGATGGTGAATGCAAATTAACATTAGCCAGAATACCTATTGGTGCCAGCGATTATGCCATTTCTTGGTATAGTTTAAATGATATTGAAGATGATTATAATATGGCACACTTTTCGATTCAAAGAGATAGAAATTTACTGATTCCCTATATAAAGGAAGCGTTAAAAAGACAACCAAATTTAAAAATATCTGCTTCACCGTGGAGTCCGCCGGTATGGCTTAAGACTCACCAAGTCTATAATTTTGGCAGATTAAAAAGCGATGTTCAAAGCCAGAATGCATATGCTTTATATTTTGCAAAATTTATCGAAGAGTATCAGAAAGAAGGTATTTCAATTGATCAAAT
The DNA here is from genome assembly GCF_003343245.1 of Photorhabdus laumondii subsp. laumondii. Taxonomy (NCBI): domain Bacteria; kingdom Pseudomonadati; phylum Pseudomonadota; class Gammaproteobacteria; order Enterobacterales; family Morganellaceae; genus Photorhabdus; species Photorhabdus laumondii. The sequence continues at coordinate 2,669,292 of NZ_CP024901.1, forward strand.
TCATATCCAGAATGAAGTTGCTGCGGATCAAAAATTTCCTTCTTGTGTGTGGAGCGGTGAACAGTTAAGAGAGTTTATAAAAAAATATCTCGGTCCGAAATTTGAACAAAATAATGTAAAAACTGAGATTTGGCTAGGTACTATTAATGCCCCTGAGTTCTCTAAAGAAATTGGACAGGATTATGATGATTATGCAAATTGTGTATTGCGTGACATAGACGCCTATAAATATATAAAAGGCGTTGGTTATCAATGGCAAGGAAAAAATGCTATTCAAAGAACGGTACAAAGCTATCCAGAATTAAGATATTATCAAACTGAAAATGAGTGTGGTGATGGTCATAATAGTTGGGAATATGCTCATTATGTCTTTACCCTTTTCAGGCATTATTTAACCAATGGTGCTAATGGTTATTTGTACTGGAATATGGTGCTGCATTCAGGTGGAGAAAGTAGTTGGGGCTGGAAACAGAATAGCATGATAAGTATTCCAAAAGGAATAAATGAAGTGATATATAATCCAGAGTATTATGTCATGCGTCATTTTTCTGGTTTAATTTTGCCTGATGCACAACATATTGAATTAGAAGGTAGTATGTCAGGAAATGCCGTTGCTTTCGAGAATAAAACAGGTTCCCTTGTGGTGAATATAAATAACTCTTATAAAGAAAAGCAAAAAATAAATATTAGTTATAATAATGATATTTGGTCTATTTATTTGGAACCTAACTCGATTAATTCTATTATCTTTAACTAAGAAAGATTTTTGATGAAGATAATAATCAGGAGTTACTTATGAAGAATAAATTCCCCACCGGTTTCTTATGGGGCGGCGCGGTTGCCGCTAATCAAGTTGAAGGTTATTGGAATCAAGATGGTAAAGGAATGAGCATTGCTGATGTTATGACAAAAGGAGAGCACGGCGTTAATCGTGTCATAACTCATGGTATTGAGGAAAATAAAATCTATCCTAATCATCAAGGTGTGAAATTTTATTCCCATTATAAAGATGACATTGCACTATTTGCAGAAATGGGATTCAAATGTTTTAGGACATCAATTGCTTGGTCAAGAATTTTTCCTCATGGTGATGAATTACAACCTAACGAAGCTGGCTTAAAATTTTACGATGATCTTATTGATGAATTATTGAAATATAATATTGAACCCATTATTACCTTATCTCACTTTGAAATGCCTTATCATTTGGTTAAGGAATATGGCGGTTGGCATAACCGAAAATTAATAAATTTTTTCATGAATTTTAGTTTGACGGTTATGGAAAGATATAAAAATAAAGTCAAATACTGGATTACATTTAATGAAATTAATAACCAAATAAATTGGCAATATCCACTATTTGGTTATTGTAATTCAGGTGTGATTTATCAGGATTATGACAATCCAGAACAGGTTATGTATCAGACTATTCATCATCAATTTGTTGCTAGCGCAAAGGTTGTCAAATTAGGCCATGAAATAAATCCTAATTTTAAAATTGGCGGCATGATCCATATGTCGCCATTATATCCAGCGAGCTGTAAGCCGGAAGATGTTTTATATGCACAACAAGCCATGCGTCAGAAATATCTTTTTAGCGATGTTCAACTTCGTGGATATTATCCATCTTATCTTATTAAAGAATGGGAAAGAAAAAAGATAGAACTTCATATTGAAGATGATGATTTAAATTGGTTAAAGGAAGGTTGCGCTGATTATTTAGCGATAAGCTATTATATGAGTAATATCGTCTCTTCATCCACAGAAATGTTAGAAAAAAATAGCCAATCCCTCTCCTTCTTCGAAAAAGGAAGAGACAATCCTTATTTAAAATCCTCTGAATGGGAATGGCAAATTGATCCTATAGGTATTCGATACAGTTTATCTGAGTTATATGAACGTTATCAAAAACCCATTTTTATCGTTGAAAATGGGCTAGGTTCCGTTGATAAATTACCTCAAAATGGTGTTATCAATGATGATTATCGTATTGAATATTTAGCATCACACTTATCTGAAATTAAAAAATCTATTTTATTCGATGGTGTTGATATCCTCGGTTATACTTCATGGGGATGTATCGATTGTGTCTCTTTTTCGACCGGTGAATATCGTAAACGATACGGGTTTATTTATGTCAATGTTGATGATAATGGAAATGGGGATTTTGTACGTTATAAGAAAAAGAGTTTTTCTTGGTATAAGAAAGTTATAGCAACGAACGGCGAAGATATTTAATTAAATTAAAAGCTACCCTATTTGTTTGAGGGTGGCTTATTTAACTCTTTTTGGTAATTTTATATTTATCTCGATACTCTTTAGGGGTCATATTATAATTTCGTTTGAACATGGAGTAAAAATAATGTAAAGAAGAATAGCCGCAAACGGTAACAATTTCACTGATTGAAATAGAGGTATGGATTAAAAGATTTTTTACCTTATCTAATTTCTCATTATGAATAATAGTATGAATTGTTTGTCCAAATTCACTTTTAAAACGGTTTTCAAGATTAGAACGTGACATACCAATAGCATCAATAACTTGTTCAACTCTTATCCCTTTACACGCGTGATGACGAATATAATGCATTGCTTGAATAACCGCGGGATCATTTAATGCCCGAAAATCTGTCGATTGTCTTGCTATAACCTTTAACGGGGGAATTAATTGGCGGTGGTATTTTTTAGGAACGTAGCCTTTAAGAAGTTTATGAAGCAATTTTGCTGCCTGGTAGCCCATTTTCTGTGTCCCCTGCACAACGGAAGAGAGTGCCGTACGTGAAAGAAAACGGGCTATTTCTTCATTATCTATACCTATAACACAGATTTTTTCAGGAATAGGAATATTTAGATATTCACATGCGGCTAAAATATGTCGAGCTCGGGCGTCTGTTACCGCGATAATGCCGGTATTTGGGGGTAAAGTTTGGAGCCAATCTTTTAATCTATTTTGCGCATAAAACCAATCTTCCGGTGTCGTCTCCATTCCTTGATATATCACACCTTGATATTTTTCTTTTTCGACTAATTGTCGGAAAGCGTATTCACGTTCTATTGCCCATCGTTTACCACTTGTCTGAGGTAAACCATAAAATGCAAAGCGTTTAATACCTTTATCTTTTAAGTGATTAAACGCACTTTCTATTAAAGCAAAGTTATTTGTTGCAATATAATGCGCGGCGGGATAATGACTTTCTTGGTGATAAGAGCCACCGACACCGATAACAGGAATCTCTAACGGGCTGAAAAAACGTTGAATTTCTATATCATCAAAATCAGCAATAATTCCATCACTCTGTAAGGTTTTCAGGCTATTTAATTTAGTAGTGAAATCTTCTTCAATGAAGATATCCCAATTACATTGAAATTCCTGTAAATATTCACCTATTCCTTCTATCACCTGACGATCATAAGCTTTATTAGCGTTAAGTAATAGTGTTATATGGTATCGTCTGTTCATTATTGATGCCCTTATTTAATCATAATTATTTTTCTATTTTCAGGGTTAAATTAATGCCAATTTATGAGATAAATCACACAATTAACAAGAATCTTAATGAAGAAATAAAATAACGCAATTGAAAATAGCGACATTGATGAACAAAATTTTATATACACATATGTCTATACCCTATGGATTTCAAGATGGATCGCGGCGGCAAGGGAGCGAATCCCCGGGAGCATAGCAAACTATGTGACCAGGGTGAGAGAGTGCAGCCAACAAAGAAGCAACTTGAAAGATGACGGGTATATATTAGAGAGAGGCTGATATGCACCGGTATTTTGAGAGAGTAAATAGAATTAGTTACGAAGGTAGGCAAAGTAATAATCCATTAGCTTTCCGTCACTACAACCCCGAAGAGATTATTCTAGGCAAAAAGATGAAAGATCATCTGCGTTTTGCCGTCTGCTATTGGCACAATTTTTGTTGGGATGGTACTGATATGTTTGGTTCTGGGGCATTTGAGCGTTTTTGGCAAAAAGGGGGTGATGCTTTAGAACTGGCGAAGCTTAAAGCTGATGTTGCTTTTGAATTTTTCTACAAACTCAATATTCCTTTTTATTGTTTCCACGATATTGATGTTGCCCCCGAAGGTTGTTCCTTAAAAGAATATATTTATAATTTGGGTGTCATGTCCGATATTCTTGCAGATAAACAAGCAGAAACTGGCGTTAAATTATTATGGGGAACGGCAAACTGTTTTACACATCCTCGTTATGCTGCCGGTGCGTCAACGAATCCAGATCTCAATATTTTCGCTTATGCATCAGCACAAGTATGTCAAGTTATGCAAATGACTAAAAAGCTAGGTGGTGAAAATTATGTACTGTGGGGCGGACGTGAAGGCTATGAAAGTTTGCTCAATACAGATTTACGTCAAGAAAGAGAACAAATCGGCCGTTTTATGCAAATGGTTGTGGATTATAAATACAAAATTGGTTTTCAGGGAACATTGCTAATTGAACCTAAACCTCAGGAACCGACTAAACACCAATATGATTATGATGTAGCGACTGTTTATGGTTTCCTAAAGCAGTTTGGTTTAGAAAATGAAATTAAGGTGAATATTGAAGCTAACCATGCCACATTAGCTGGACACTCATTTCAACATGAAGTTGCCACCGCGATTGCATTGGGAATATTGGGCTCTATTGATGCGAATCGCGGGGATGCTCAATTGGGTTGGGATACCGATCAATTTCCAAATAGTGTCGAAGAGAATTCTCTTGTAATGTATGAAATCTTAAAAGCTGGTGGCTTTACCACGGGTGGTTTAAATTTCGATGCAAAAGTTCGCCGTCAAAGTATTGATATTGATGATCTGTTTTATGGGCATATCGGTGCCATCGATACTATGGCTTTATCATTAAAGAGCGCGGTGAAAATATTAGTAGACGGTAAATTAGATGAATATGTCGCTCAGCGTTATTCTGGTTGGAATAGTGAATTAGGTAGAGATATTCTTGAAGGAAAAATGACACTTGATGAAGTGGCTCACTATGCAGAAACATTAGTTCAGGAACCTAAACATCGAAGTGGGCAACAGGAATTACTCGAAAATCTTATTAATCGCTATATTTATGATTAAGAGCCTATCTCAATAGGCGTAATTGTTGCAGGCAGTTTGAACACGGACAGCGCGGAAAAACCGGAGCGTACACGTAGTACGTGAGGATTTTGAGCACTGCCCAGGTTCGCTCTTTATGGCAAAGAAGGGCAAATAAAATAGCCCTATTGAGATAGGCAGTAAATTAGTTATTGGCTAACAGGTCCTACGTTGGGAACAGTCAAATTAGCACAACACAACATCAAGGGGTTAGTATTCTCGAAAGTCGTTCTTGAAACAATATTCTCAAAATACTACACTATCAGTGAATAAAATCCTGTAAGTCAGTATATTTTCTGATTTGTCATAAAATGAATATTTAATCGTGATATGAATACGAATTTTTCTTATCTTTTATGTGAAAATACACATTTTTTTGACAAGTAAAAGGGGATTATGAGATGGCTCACATACAATTAGGAAATGGTGAAATTATTAATCTTACCGAAGCAGAAACAAGAAATTCTCGCGAAGCGAAAGGCGGATATGTATATATGCTTGATAATATAGCGTATAAGCCAATGAATCTAAACAATTCTATTAAAAGTGTTTTTAAAAACTGTGATCGTAGTTATGGCTTGCCAAGCGTATACTTAGACGTTTTTAATGCTAAATTTTCATTTCAAGGTAGCAATGGTATAGATCGTAATGATGACGCTACTATTATTAAGATGAAACGCATTGATACCAGTAATAATAGTGGTAATCATTTCTTTCAGATTTCCCACGGTGGTAGAGCGAATCTTGAAAACTTTATTAATAACGAAAGTGATAAAGAAAGGTTAAAAAGAATTTTACGAGCTTTATGTGCAGCTAGGGAATCAAATTTAAAAGATATCCAAGGTTTTTATTCGTCGAAAGGATCTAACCCGATATTGTTCTGTGATATTCATTGTGGTACAACCCCTAGCTTAGAAATTGAAGAATTGATTGAATATACTCAAAATAGGATGAAAAATTCCCTTGACGATTAACTGTCGCTAGTCTTATCAGATCTGACAAAGCACTTTGGAAGGTTGAGAGTTACCGGTTTGGATATGGATGTTGAATCCTTATACAAAGCGCAAGAGGTAACTCTCATGTTTTCCCCACAAGATTCGATCTTAGACATCTCCATATCCCAGAATTCCCACATCAATTTACATATGTATGTATATACAGCCTGCTAACATTATATTACTATGATACAAGCGCAATCCGGTAACAAATGTTACATATTGATTTGCTTTTACTCTCTTATTGAATCTAACTTAGATGAGAATTACATGATGACAGTATCCCCCAAGCCTAACCTTCAACTTGTTTACGTATCTGATATTGAATGTTCGACGGTCTTCTACGAGACGATTTTCAATGCTAAGCCGGTATTTTCGAGCCCTCGTTATGTGGCATTTGCCGCTGGCGGTGAAGCACTATTCGCTATTTGGTCAGGCGGAACAACGCCAGATGCCTCTACTCCTCGGTTCTCTGAGATCGGTATTATGTTGCCATCTGGAGAAGATGTAGATCGCTTATTTGAAGAATGGCAGAAGAAACCCGATATCAAGATTGTGAAGGAACCCCACACTGAAATTTTTGGTCGTACTTTCCTCGTTGAAGATCCCGATGGTCATATTATTCGGGTATGTCCTTTGGATTAGATGTATTGACTCTTTTCTGCCGTCCTTATATAAAAAAGCTTGCTATAATTACAAGTGTAAAATAACGTGTTTCATACAGGGGTTAACATGCCAGCAACACAAATCAGATTAAAGAAAACAGTGAGCGTGACCGTTGCACCTGAACTGTATCAACAAGCGAGACAGGTAGGGCTTAACTTATCAGCAGTGCTGACTAAAGCACTAATTTCGGAACTGAAAGCCGTTGAGTCTGAACGCTGGAAACGTGAGAATAAGGCAGGAATGGAAGAACTTAATCGTATCACTAACGAACACGGTTTACTGTCTGACAAGTACAGGGTGTTCTGAGATGCAGTATGTTGTTTATCGCAATATTGGCAATTCTGCTTACCCATATCTTCTTGACGTACAGAGTGACATTATTGATATGTTGAATACAAGATTAATGATACCCCTGTTTCTGAAAGAAAATTTTAAAGGCAAAGTTCCTATAAGATTATGTCCAATATTGACAATTGAGGAGAGTGACTACATCGTCATGACTCATGAAATGGCAAGTATCAGAGTATCTATGATCGGTAATGAAGTTATTGATGTCACATCCCACCGGAAACAAATTAAAGATGCTTTGGATTTTCTCATTGATGGATTTTGACTAGTCGAAAAAGTAACGCAACAATGGATGGTATTTGGCTTGTTGCATAGTCGCCATCACGATTTCTTAAAATAACGACTAGGGGACTTCGTTTATGAAGTCCTCTGATAGGTAGTCCTTAATAGTGCTGCACGATAATGATTGCATCATCTGTTACCTTGTAAACCAGACGATGCTCTCGATTAATACGTCTAGACCAATAACCCGACAATTATGTTTTAAAGGTTCTCCATCAAAGGGTTGCCTTTACCATTTCAGTCCAAGATAAAATCATTCTTTCAATAGCCCTTTTTCAATCATTCTCCCTGCTTCCACTTCAGCAATTGCCTGATTTAAATGTGCCGCGTTTTTCGGGCTAGCCATTAAATAGGCTGTTTCTTCGTAGGCTTGAAAATCTTCCAAACGTAGGGCGATCGCTGGCTTGCCATTCTGATGAGTAATCAGAATTGGCTTGTGATTGTCGTTCACTTTATCTAAGGGGCTGGCGAAGTGAGTTCTAAATGCTGAATAGTTTATTGTGTCCATCGTTAATTCCCTCTCCCCCGCTTCCATTATGCTTATAAGTTCATAGTTAATTTTCTTACTTGCCATAGTAACCGGCCTCGTAAGAATTGATGATTCCGTTAATTAATGCTTTTTTCTTCTTATTTGAAATCTGACTATTGTTGATTTCTTTTGTGTGTATTTTGGGTGAAATGAATATTTCGGACATGCCGATTTCTTGAATTAAATTATCACTCTTAAAATAATTAATTTTTTTCTCAAATTCATGTGAACTGATGTTATTCATTCTATCCTTAACTCCTTCTCGATAAAATTGTTCAAAGAATGGCGTCATAAGCTTAATAGAATTATTTACATGTGTTTCAAAATTAGGGTCAAAATCATCATTAGAGCGATAAACATAATGTCGGGCTTCCCGTTCATAAGGTGGGAGATTTATTGAACAAGAAGATAAAAATAAGAAAATAGGGAAAAAATATAAAGCACGCTTGGATTCACATAATAAGTGCAACATCGTTAATCTGGAAGTAAACATGTTCGTATTCCTTTAAATAATTCATTCGGTGTTTTCCCACCCCGTGTTTTTCGAGGACGATTATTTAATCGGTTTACCACAAAATTTATTTCCTGATCAGAGATTTCATTAAAATTGGTTCCCTTTGGAAAGTATTGTCTGATTAACCCATTGATATTCTCATTGATCCCTCTTTCCCAAGGCGAATAAGGGTGAGCAAAGTAAATTTGGGTTTCTAATTCTTCACCGATGATTTCATGATCTGCGAACTCCAAACCGTTATCGAACGTGATGGTCTTAACCTTTTGTTTTAACGGGTATAATACTTTCACTGCTGCTTTCGCGACTTCTGATGCCTGCTTGCTATCAAGTTTAACGATAATTGTATACAGCGTCTTGCGGTCAACCAATGTTAATAAGACACTTTTTTTATCTTTCCCTATTATCGTATCTCCTTCCCAGTCCCCAATACGTTCTTTTTTATCAACAATTTCCGGGCGTTCATCAATACTGACCCGATTTTTAATTTTACCTCTTCTTTCATAGCGACCATAGCGTTTGCGATAGGGTTTTCTGGCTATTCGCAGATGTTGCCATAAATCACCCCCCTCTCTTTTATCTTGATAAATCAGTCTATAAATCGTCTCATGATGCAAAGATATCCCTTTATGTTGCTTCAAATAATCAGCCACCTGTTCAGGGCTTAAATCTTTCCAAATTAACCGTTTTATCCATCTTTTTACTTCCGGCGTTATTTTCACGGCCTTTTTAGCAAAATGACGACGCGCCAATACCTTCAAATGAGCCTGTTCAGGGCAGTATGTCTGGACTTCTTGATTTCTCTTCAATTCTCTGCTGATGGTCGATGGGCTTCGCTTAAGTGACTTCGCAATAAAAAGCTGTGAAAAACCCGCTTCTCTTAAACTGGAAATCTGGTATCTTTCTGTTTCGGTCAGTTGTGTATAGGCCATAGTGCATTTTCCTTTGGCGAGAAAGATGCCTACTATAGCAACTGACCGCCCTTCTGAAAAATTGCACTTATTAGTCGAATCCGCCACGCATAAAAAATCCTCAATGATTATTGTCCTAATAATAGATTTAAATAATTATCGGTTATTTATTGATCACACGTTGATTATGTTCTTCGAAGGCATCTGCCAGCTTTTTATTGAAGCGAACCGATTTAACCAATGCATTGAAGAAAACTTCTGAGTCTCGGTTATTCAAACTCATAACTTCGTATTCATGAATGGTTTTTTCAGCATGTGTTAATGCACTAGTCAGGATAAAGTTGCTAACTGTGGCTGTATTCATAGAGAATACCTTCCTTAGATGTATACCCGTTAGATAATGTGAGAGCAATGTACGTCAAAATGGTGTTTTTTCCAATTTTTACGATGACAAAAATTGCATTTATATTTTCAAGCTAAGGTTTTTCTGTGTCGTTTCATTTGATTTCTAACTATGCAATTCCCCCAATTTCTGCTTAATTTGCTGTTGGAAATATTCCGCACGAGTTAATAAAACGGCTATTATTTTCACATCACACTGCTCACTTTTTTCAATCCGCAAGCAGACACGTATTCCTTGCTGATATTGCATCAGCGCAAAAGCGCCTTTCATACGATGGGCGTGATGCACGACTTTTTCATGGCATTGTTGATTTTCTTGTTGTTGTAATTCGGCAATATCTTCCGACATCCCTTGCTGTATTGCGCTAAGTAACTGGCACTCTACAGCCACATTTTGCTGAGCCAATGCTTGAATCTCATCGAATGTTAATGTTGCTTCCTCATTGATTTGTCGGTAATAACGGGTAATTTCTGCCAGCAATTTGCTTTGCACCAGTGGTTTGATTAATACACCATTCATTCCCGCTTCCAAACAACGAGCCTGTTCGGTAGAGAACGCGTTCGCGGTACAGCCCAGGATAATAAATGGCGGTAATTGCCGTAATCGTTCATGTGTTCTCAGTAACTGAGCCAGTTGGTAACCATTCATCATCGGCATCTGGCAATCTGTCAGCACGATATCGAAATAGCCCTCCTCCACCAGCTTCATGGCTTGTTCACCGCTTTCAGTTAGCGCGATACGATGGCCCGATGGGGCTAACTGTAATGACAACACCTGTAAATTGGCAGGTAAATCATCAACCACTAAGATATTCAAAGATTCATGAAGCTCCGTCTCAATGTTTTCGGTTTTTTCGCTTATCGCCTCTTTTTCAATAATCGTGCGCGTCAGCGGTAACATCACGGTAACCTGCGCACCACCACTGGGCGCACCCGTGATTTTCAGATTGCCGCCCATTAATTCAACTAGCTGTACAGAAATAGGTAATCCCAACCCCGTACCGGTTTTACCGCCATTATGTTGTGTCACCTGTACATAGGGCAGTAAAACCGCTTCATACATGGTTTCTGGAATGCCGCAACCAGTATCAGCAACCACCAGCGTGATTTCATCTTGCTGACTCTCTGGAATAAGCTGATAGCTGGCGCTGATCTGTACACCACCCTGTTCGGTAAATTTAATCGCATTGCCCAACAGGTTATTGATGATCTGGGTTACGCGTGTTGCGTCCAGTAGATGATAATATTCAGACGGCAAATCAAACTGATAGGTGAAAAATAACTCTTTTTCCTTTGCCCGATGGCTAAAAGTTGCCACGCAATTTTCCAGAATCACCTGCAATGATTCCGGCTTGAGATTTAGCACCATTCGCCCTGATTCTATCTTGGAGAAATCCAGTACATCACCGATGATTCCTTGCAAGGATATGGCAGCCTGCCAGGCGATATGTAATGGCGTGGATGGCTGAGTTTGCTTTTTTACCTCCAGATCAAGAATACCGATAATGGCTTGGAGCGGTGTACGGATCTCATGGCTCATGTGGGCCAGAAAATCTGATTTCTCCAGGCTGGCGAGTTCCGCCTTATCACGTTCCTGGCGTAGTTCCTGAGCCAACAATTTACGTTCGGTCACATCAAACCAGCCGCCAATGATCCCCTGAACAACGCCTTCGGTATTGCTATAACTTTCGAGCCACAAATAGACATCTTTATCCTGTCCTTGAATAACAATGTTGCGATCAGAAAAATGTACAGGAGCACCTTCCAAACAGCGTAGAAAAATTAGACTGATCTCTTGCTCATCGACCGGTTTTAAAAAGCATAGGGAAAAAAGACTGCGGCCAATCACCTCAGATCCAACAGAGCCCATTTCATGCCGGAAATAGAGGTTAGCCGCCGTGATGCACATGGTGGGATCGCAGACAAACATTGGCGTAGGCATGTTATTAAAGAGTGTTTCCCAGTACGCCAGTAAATTCTGTAAGTTGCTTTCCGCGATTTTACGTCGTTTGATCTGGTGTGCAAGATAACTGCCCCAAAAAGCCGAGCTTAATGCAATTACAAATAATGCCCCTCCCCACAGCTTCACCCAAGGAGAGATTTTATTGTCATCATAAGGCGTGACATTCGCCATGGATAACCACTTCAACCGTAATACCCGCAGTTCATTTGGTGGCAGTGCATCAATGCTTTTATTTAATATGTCTACCAGTTGAGGATAGGCCGGTATGACGGCGTATTGTTCCGGTTGCAATGAGCCTTTAAAGAATTGAATAGAAATATTGGCACCGTAGCGGCTTGCTTGTAGGTAATCAGCACTGATCAGGCTGTCAAAAGTGGCATCTGCCGCTCCGGCCAGTACCATATCAATACCTTGTGTCACGCTGTCAACTTCGATGATAAAAATCTCTGGATACTGTTTTAAGAGTGATAAAAGTGCGTTGCCGCGCTGAATTGCCACCCGATGGTGTTTAAGTTGTTCAAACTCATAAGGCGCATTACGCTCATTGCGCGTGATCATCACCCATTCCACGGTACCGTAGGGATGACTGAAAGAGAGCCAACGGTTACGTTCGGGCGTGTTGAGCATCGAGGTCATTTGCGCTTCGCCATCTTCTAACCGCTTTTTAATGCCTACTGCACCATCTGTTGGGATAAAATTAAAGATGATGCCACTTTTTTCTCCCAGCAAGCGTAAAATGTCCACATCCAGCCCGGTGATTTGACCGTTTTTATCCAGAAAGGAATAAGGCGGTGTATTGCGATTCAGTGCCACATTGATGACAGGATTTTTTTTAATCCAAGCTTTTTCCTGAGCTGAAAAAATAGCGGCGTCGTTGTTGTTACCCAACGCCAGTCCAGAAATCCAACGTTCATAAACTTTATTTCTAATGGCATGAGGAATGGATGTCAGGATCAGATTTACCGCTTCAACTATGCCATCACCGCTGTGACCAAGAAAATCATATCGTTCCCCGAATGAAATATCCCGGCGGTAAGTCAATCCGGTAAACGGACGAAAAGCCAGTAAATAGGCAATCTGGCTTTGTCCGTCCAGATAGGCATCCATTTCGCCATCCACGACGGCCTGTATCCCCTCTTGCTGATTTTTGGCTATTAAAATAGTGCGGTAATGTTTACGTAATTGCTTAATGACATTCGGATCACTGCTGGGTGCCGCCATAATATTCATGTTGGCAAATGGCATATTGACTTGTTCTTTGCGCATCATCAGGGCAAGTGGTTGTACCAGAATCGGGTAAGTGTCATTGGCTTCATTTCCTGATTGTGAGGAGGCGGAATTCGATAACAACTGGATATCGCCACGTTGCAACGCTTTATAAGCTGATTCCCAGTTGCCAAATAGCCGTACTTCCACCGGCCTTTTCAGCACAGTTTCAATCAAGCGCAGATAATCAGCATAAATTCCTTCCAACTTGCCGTCCCAACGATGGATCACCAGTGGCGCACCGATACAGCAGAGAATGCCGACTTTTAATGTCGGGAAGCGTGAGGGAAGAACCGCTTGCTCTTTAATGGGCAACGGCAAAAATTCCTGCGATTCTTGCGTGATATTTGAATAAAACTCCACCGGTAATCCATTTGCCGGCAATTCTTGCGCATTGCGGTATTCGAAGAGGTTGAGACTCCAGCCAGATAGCGGTAACAGTAATACCAACGGGGTAAACCATCGCCATGCTTTGCACCGGCACTTCATGGCTTACAGCCCCAGCCCAATCTGATGCAAATAATTATAAAGCGCGGCTTCGCTATCTAACCCGAGTTTTTTCATTGCGCTGATTTTTTGGGCGCTGATCGTCTGCTTAGTCCGGTATAAACGCGCAGCAATATCATTCACACTCAACCCTTGTCCCAACAGTTTAATCACTTCCAACTCTTTACTGGTTAGCGTTTTTACAACTTCTTCGTCCGGTGATTCGAGAAATTGTTCACTTAAATAGGGTTCATAACGTCCGGTTGTACTGTACAACCCTTTTACCAGCTCATGGGATAAGCTGTTTTTGTTCAAAATCGCTTTTACTTTGTAGTCAATCAATGAAGCTATTATTTTTCGGTCGTTAATCATCGTAATCACCACAATCGGCAAATTCGGATACTGTTCCCGTATTCGGCTAATCATCCTCAGACCGTCGATCTGGTTATTACCCGGCATAATGAAATCCGTAATCAGCATATCCGCTTCTTTTTCCTCCAGCAGAGAGAAAAGTGAAGTGACATCATGGGCTTCCCCCACAATCTGGTAATTCTCCGGCAATGTTGCCAGTATCGTACGTAGTCCTAATAAAAATACCGGATGATCGTCGGCAATAATGACTTGTCTGGGCATGGGTTATTTCTCCAGATTATTGACTATTTTTTATTTACTCTTTATTTCACGTATCGTTCCTTCAATAAAACCGGCATTTTCTCCCACATGGACAATTAAAGCGATAATGATCAGGTTAAATTCGCCTTTGCCATCGGCAATCCGAACTTTTAGTGTCTGCGGGATTTGCGAGACAGAATTTTTAAGCTGTTCGATTTTGTGCCGATCTTCCTGATGTACCCAAGCCATCAATTGCGACCAGGAGGCAGGTGCTTTCCCGAACCGCATCCAGGCAGCACTATTATGATGCCAGTACAAATGTCCTTTGGCGCTTAACCGAAAGCAATTAACCTGTTCTTGATCCAGCATCGCTCTCATTAACAGAAAACGCGCTTTACGCCGATGTAATGCATTGATTATGTTGGATAAACAGCTACAGCATAACAACGCAGGTAACGTTAACGCTGTACTGTACCAAGCCGCTATCTGCACATTTTGTTGGAGATGGGTTAACGGCGATGAGAATGGGCCAAGACCAAAAATGGTGGCACTGACGATCCCCACCGTACACAGGGATAAAAAGCTGCTTAATGCCAGCAGATTACCGCTGAATGCTAGCAGCATCGGCAAACTGAAAGAAAACAGCAGTGCGATACCTTGCCAGTGTATTTTCCCGGCTTCCGGTGGTGGACTGATGAACAATGCTGTCATGGCAAATAGGGCCACCAGACATAAACCGTAGGTTTTCCAGTTCCCAACCTCATTTTTCTCGTGGGTGATGTAGTAGATAACAAACAACGTAAGTGGTAGATAACTCAACACTGAGCCTACAACAATCGGCAATGAAACCGATATGTCGGTAGGATAACCAAATAGATAAAGTATCCATTTTGCGATAAATCGCTCAATGATGCCACTTAACGAACAGAGTACGGTCAGGTTAATGATGTCCCTCGTCCGCTTCGGTGCCCACATGACACCGTAAAAAAACTGCCAGATCAGCGCTGTTGCTACCAGCATCATCATATTGATGCTGGAAAAGGTCAGCGATACGTTGACTGGCCTTCCATACCACTGACTGGCAGTCAGCGAAATCAAGGCACCTGTGATTAACCAGACAGGCCAGTACCGCGGTGCTCTGGCGCAAAAAATGCCTTGTAACAAGCCTGCCGGAAACCACACTAGTGATGACAGACTCCACACATCCCGTACCTGTAGGTTTAACAGTGCCAGCGCGAAATTGACCAATGTAAAGATAAACCAGAAGATCACTATCTTTTTCATTTTCATCGGGATCTCATTTCGTAACACTGATGTTACATTGTAAGATAATAATAGCAGAGATAAGTGTTTGCTACCCTTAGTTGATAATATTAGATAGTGATAGTTTCTTTTGGTCTGATCGTAGCTGTATTTGACCGTCTATAACATCCATCCAGACATCCTGATTGACTGGCACGCCACCTAATAGCAATTGATCTGATAACAACGGCAGGACAAACTGGGTTAACAGATTATCAATTTCACGAGCACCGCTTTCCGCGATCTGGCATCCTTTAGCGATAAAATCCACCAGCGTGTCGCTATAGTGCAATTCACATTGGGTTGATTGACGATAACGTGTGACAATTTTATTCAGTTTATGGTGCACAATGGCATGCAGAACTTCGCCCTGTACCGGAAGATAAGGAATAACCTGCAAACGACCTAAAAATGCGGGCGTAAAAATACGTTGTAGCTCTGGTCGGATAATCTCCTGAATATCTTCCAGGGTGGCCGGGCGATTTTCCCCCTGCTCTTTTACGCCGTGCATGGCGGCCCGCATTACCAAATCTGATGCCGCATTTGTGGTCAGGATAATTAGCGTATTGCGAAAGTTAATCTGTTGCCCTTCGGCATCTTCCATCATGCCTTTATCGAACACCTGAAAGAACAGTTCCAGCACATCGGGGTGAGCTTTCTCCACTTCATCAAGTAGCACGACGCTGTAAGGTTGACGTCGAACTGCTTCGGTCAATACACCACCTTGTCCATAACCGACGTAGCCTGGAGGAGAACCTTTCAGGCCGGAAACCGAATGAGCTTCCTGATATTCCGACATGTTAATTGTGATCAGATGATGTTCACCACCATACAACTCATGAGCCAGCGCTAAGGCGGTCTCGGTTTTTCCTACACCGGAAGGCCCTGCGAGCATAAATACTCCGGTAGGTTTGATTGGATCGGCAAGTTGTACTTTAGCAATCCGAATTTGACGTGCTATCTGGCTGAGCGCATGATCTTGCCCCATAACCCGTTGGCCGAGACGGGTTTCCAACTGACGCAACACATCACGCTCATTTTCGACCATTCGACCAAGGGGTATCCCTGTCCAACCAGCAACAATGTCTGCTACACAGGCGGCATCAACACAGTCAAAGACATAAGCGTGCTGATGGTGGCGCTGATGCAGTTCTGCACGTAACACTGGTAGCCGTTCGTCGTGTTCGTCACAGGCGAGGATGTCATTGACCAACTGACGTTGAGCGTGATATTCCGGCAAAATTTCTGCCAGTGATGCCTGCAATTTAGCCTGACGCTGCGCCAATTTCTGTAACTGAGTTTCATGGCCGCCTTCACGTAACAGGGCTTCCTGTTCGGCAGCAATGTTTGCCAACATGGCTCGCAGATCTTCAATCGGTGCCGGTTCATCGGTCTGTGAAACGGCAACGCGGGCACAGGCGCTATCTAACAGGCTAACTGATTTATCCGGTAACTGACGTCCAGTGATATAACGGTTGGCTAACGTAACCGCTTCCGTGACTGCCTCTGCAAGTACTTTGACGTTATGATGCTTTTCCATTGCGGGTGTTATGGCCCGCAACATGGCGATTGCCAGTTCTAGCGAAGGTTCTTCGACTTTGATCAACTGGAAACGACGTGCTAACGCGGCGTCTTTTTCAAAATACTTCTTATATTCAGACCAGGTGGTTGCCGCAATTGCCCGTAATTCGCCACGTGCCAGCGCGGGTTTCAACAGATTAGCCGCATCATTTTGTCCGGCTTGACCACCTGCGCCAATCAGCGTATGCGCTTCATCGATAAACAGAATCACCGGGGTGGGATACTTCTTCACCTCATCCAATAATTTTTGCAAGCGGCTTTCAAACTCACCTTTTACGCTGGCACCCGCTTGTAACAGCCCCATATCCAGCGTAAATAGTTCGGCTTGTGCCAAAACTTTCGGTACACGGCCATCCACGATCCGCTGAGCAAGCCCTTCAATCAGCGCGGTTTTGCCGACACCGGCTTCACCGGTTAACAGCGGGTTGTTTTGGCGACGACGTAATAGCACGTCAATCAACTGACGAATCTCTCGTTCACGTCCTAAAACCGGATCGAGTTTGTTATCACGCGCTGCTTGTGTCAGGTGATGCGTGTATTGTGCCAGTGCGGATTGGGTATTATCCCCAACAGGTGCTGTAATGTGTTGTGGTGTCGTATTTGTCTGTGTACGCAACCACGGTTCTATCCCATCGGTGTTACCCTGTAACGCTTGTTGTAGCTCTGAGGTAAGAGAATGGTGCAGTGACGGATTCATGATCAGGGCCACAATCAGTACTTGAGCGGTAATCTGTGATGCTCCCCAGTGAGTACTGGCGTACATCCAGGTCTGTTCCATCCATTCAGTTAAGTTGGTAGCCAGCACCGGCGGACGATGATTACCGCTGCGTAATAATGCCAGTGACCGTTGGCAAGCATTCAACAATGTCATGCTATCAATACCGCCGTGGTGACACACTTGCTCCATCGTCGGAAGCTGTTTTTCAAACAAAGCCAACAGCAAATGTTCAATTTCCACTTCATGATGGGTGCGCCGTACTGCCAGATTAACCGCCTCGTCAAGGCACTGACGCGCTTCTACCGTTAATTTACTGACGATCTGTTTAAGATAATTACTCACTTTTAGGTTTCCTTAATTCGTTCCAATGGGTGGTGATCTGTGATGGCAAAGTAGAGAGAGTTCCCTTTGCCACTGTAGGTTCACTTAAATTTAACAACTGGCTATCCAGTCGGTTGCGTTGTTCCAATAACGCCGTTTGTTGTTGCTGATGTTGCTGCCATTGTTGGTAGAGTGTTGAAACCGCTGTGCTTTCGCTGACTTGATAGCGCACAGTGATGTTATTGATACCCAGCGCACTTAATTCATCCCGCCGTTGCGGGAACGCTTGAGCTGCTAATGTCAGTTCACCGCGGGAGAAAGCGTGCATAAATTGCAGCAAACCATCGGAGCCAATGTAACTTTTGCTTAGGGTAAAGCGAGGAAAATAGATATCAATTTGTACTTTACCGCATGTTCCTGGGCTCCAGTGCAGCGTCATGCTGTCATTGAAATTCATACTCTTAAGCTGCTGTACGCCATCATCACAACTCAACGTCACTGAACTGCCTACTGGCAATACTTTTGCCCCCCGGTTAGCGGTCGCCGGCTGACTGACAATGGTTACTTCCGCCGATGGCTTCTGTTCTTGCTCCGGTTCCTGCTGTGCTGTCGTCAGTTGCTGTTCGCTTTCCAATAAGGCGAGTTTCTCTTGCAGACGACGGCGAATATCCGATGTCGCTGAAAGTAGGTCATTCGGTTGAATGAGGTTATTGATATAGAAAATGAAATCGTCGCTAAACGGAAAGACTACATCCTCTATTTCCTGACGTTTAATCCCTTCAGGACGGATATCCAGCGCATACCCTGCGGTATCCCGTACAAATGCATTGCTGTATTCATACAAACGCGCGTTCAATTCCCGGCCATCAAACAGTTCCTGTCTGCTCAATTTTTCCATCGGCCAAATCACTTTGCTTTCCCACTGAGTTTGCAAGCGGCTGGCAGCACTTAAGAAGGCGTAACGCAGTACCAGATGCGCATCACCCTGATAGAGCCGCCATAAGGTTTCATTTACTCCTGCACTCTGTTTGCTTTCAGTCTCATGGTGCCACAGGGTGAAACGGTTAAACAATGCGCGTAAACCGCTATCATCCAACTCTCCTTTCTCGTTATTTAGCGCATTTTTAACCAACACCTCGGTTTCCATATCACTGAGCAACTCGCGTTGGCTATTTAACTGCACCGCCTGTCGGTAGGCGCGATAGCGTGTCAGCGCGGTATCATCCAGCCGTACCGAGATCTGCGGTGAAATTCCAAGCCATGACATGATGCGCTGGCGCACAGAGAAATTCCCTAGCGAGACTCGTTGCATCATGCCACTTTTTTGCACATAACCATGCAGTTGCCATAAACGCTGCTGTGTCTGTAACCAAGGCTGCCGATCCGCCTGCTCTATCGAGGATAAATCACGTTCTAGCTGGGTCAGAAAGGTGATATAGGGGCTGTCATATTGGCCCGCTGCTAATATCAGCGCTTGCCAGTTTTTCTTGCCTCGAACTAACATCTCTCCTTGAGGCATAGCCTGAGCGAATGCTAACCACTCTGATTGGCGCTGATTTTGATACTGTTGATAAAACGAGCGCTGTAAAGGAGTAAAGAATGCCGGTCTGTTAAGGGCTTGTGCCAGTTCTCCTAAGGTTGCCTGAATATCTTGCTCACCTGCTTGGGTATAGATACCACGAATACGTGTGTTAATTGTGGCAACATCATCGCTGGCGAGCGGCCAGAAATCAGCCAGTGTCAGCGAATGCGTGCCAGTCGGTTGTTCGTCGGCTAATAGCCACTGCCAGTTATTGCTATCTTCTAGTAGTGTTTGCAATACATTTCGCCACTGATCAAATGCTTGCTGTGCATTGCCTTGGCGATATTGCGCCAGACGAAGTGCGACGCGTTGTTCCGCGGATAAAGGATCGTTTTCACCACTTAATAGTGAAGCTGAATAAGCAGGCATACGCTGTAAAGTTTCTAGCGTAGCGCCATGTGTCATTGCCTGTTCTATGTTAATAAAGCGTGCCCAATGTAAAACCAACAGTCGTTTTTGCGGTGTTTCCGCGTTATGGAAACGTGCTAGTAAGTGTGCCGCTACCGACTCCGGGTTGAATGCACCAACAGGTGCTTGTTGCTGGTATTGCTGTGCCATCCGTTGTTCCATCGTATGGGTGACCGGATAGAAAAACAGAGATGGCAAGGTTTCCTGCAACCAGTATTCAACTTTTTGGTAGCGCAAGTAACTCCGCTCAAGCGGGTCTGCCTCATGGATATTTTCAAGTTGCGTAACGCCACGCCAGGTCGTCATCAATGCATTGCCGACACCGTACACCAGCATCAAACTGAGTAGGCTAACGCATACGCGTTTGGTCAATGTCCGCCAGCCAGTCAGCAATACGTTATGGCTACGTTGATCTTGGCTATGTTGAACTTGATCTGGCAGGTATTCTCCCAACAAACGTTGGCTGAAAACGCCAGCAGTTTGATGCTCGGCGGTAAAAAACAGGCCACGCAACAGACCATGCTCCAGATAATGGTCTTGGTCGAACAGTGCATTCAAGTAACAACCCAGTGCAGGTTGCAGTTGAGCTACCGTTTCTGGTAACGCTAAGATTTCTGCATTGGGTTGCTGCCGTTGCTGATTGAGCAACTTAAGGCGCATCATTTTCAACGTGTTAACAATGGTGTTCATGCTCTTATCCAGCACGTCGGTGACATTACCCACCGTATGATGCTCGATAAAATCGCCTAGCAATTCAGCATGTTGTTCTACTGACAGTTGGGTGCACCAATGGTCAAACCCCGGCAATGTTTCGCTGTGGGTAAGGATCAGCCAGATGGGTAAGCGGCGTTCCAGACGTATCTGTAATGGTTCCAACTGAGCACGTACCTGACGTGCGGCGATATAGAGCGCTCTATTGTCGCTGTTTAGCAACTGTTCCACCGATAAGCAAACGAGTACGCCAGCGGGTTTACGTACTTGTGCGATCCAACTGATTAGACGCAACCAGGCTTGCCGGTACAGGGATTGACCTTCGGTATAACGGCCGGAAACAACCATGTACATTGCCCGGCGGAAGAACCACCAGCGACAGGTAAAGGTGTTTTCTGTCAGCGCTGGCAGATTTTTCCCCGTCATGGGCACCACATTGCAGCGTGTTAACAACTTCTGTTTACCATTGCCCCGTTCCCCTACCACCAGAAACCACGGTGGAACGGGTTCGTTACGGTGTAACAGTGAACGGAATCGACGCCAACTTTGTAAATATCCTCCTTGTCTCCAGTGCTGATAGAGTAAATATTCCAGACGGTTATTTCCTTTCCGCCAGAATTTATTTAACCAGCGCAGTTTATTCATTATTTCTGGCATGAATGCCATTGCCACACGCAGCAATAATAACAACAGTAATAGGCAAATAAATAGTAATAAACCACCTATTGTCGGCCATGAAAATGCCACCGCAATAGTTAAACTGAGTAATAAAAGGATAACCATCACGCTAAGCCAGCCAATGGCATAAAATAATTTTTTCATGTTTGATTTCCGAGTTTACCGACCAATACTTAATAAATAGACGGTAATAAAAATATAAATTAATGTAATAGATGACATGAATAATATTAATTTTCTACGCCATTTATGATTGGGGTATTTATTTTTCGGCTTATTATCGTAGCTGTTCATTAATCGGTGATTTTCTAAAGAGAGATAACCACGCAAAGTATCAGGAAGATTATTTAACTCTTGCTGGATAATATTGTGTAATTCCAAATTATCATGTTTGCCATAACGGCCATAAAATCCAGCAAGCAGACAGAAAACATAGACCAATCGAACCGGATAATTATCCGGTACTAATGCCGCAAGGCGATCAAAAAACGTATTTCCGCCCAGTTCGGCATCATAAAGCTCAGCCTGCAATGATGATTGGCGCCAAATACTCAACGCTTTCTGACCTGCACACAAAATGGCTTCGTCTGCCCAAACTACTACGGCGAAATTTGCCTCTTCGATATCTTGTGCCCCATAACCCTGCAAACGCGCCCTATTCTGCGCTTGTGTCAACTCAGCTAATACGGTTTGCCGCAGTGTTTCCGCTTGATTCACCTGCTGCTGGATCATGCGCAATACGCAAGTGAATACGGGAATATAACAATCCAACAACTGCATCATGACGCTCTCACTATAACGATTTCTGTTTGTAAATCGTCTGGCGCATCTGCCCAGTGCACTGCCACACGTTTGCTCTCTTCTACCTGCTGCCATAATGCACCGCGATTTTCTAGCCGGAAATAGCAGGTGTTTGCTCGGTTAGGTAAACCATGTGGCGCAATTTCCTGGTAGTACAGACGTACACCGGGCAAAGCACGGTTAATAATGTTGTCGATCTGTTCTGCCGCCGCCAGTTTAATCAAGCGATCATCAGGAATTTCACGCTCGCGATGAGTAAAGCTGTCAGAACGCAGCACCAAATAGAGCCGTTGCTGTTCATTGCTCCCCGTTGTATTGAAGGTTGCATGATAATAACCACGGCTTTCCTGTTGCAGAGAGATCACGGTATTGGGTTCCAGCACCAGCGCATTAAGCAAATCGGCAATTGTCCGTTCACAACTATCAAGAGTTAGCGCCAGATCCAGATGCTGATATTTCTCCAGTACCTCTTCCTGCCCGTTCCACTGGCCTAAAAAGGAGCAACGGTCGGTAAAACAGGAAAGCTCGCTGATCAGTTGGCGCAATAATCCAAAAATCTGTAAGGGGTGAACATCTCTCGCTTCCTGAAAATGGTGCAACTGTACGACATAACGCGCCAGAGTCCGTAGTGTCAGCAATAATGTGCTTTTTTCCTGAGTATAAATTTCCCCTTCCAGTGTTTGCGGGCGTTTCAACTCTTCCAATTGATGGATACGCCCGGTTAACTCCTGACACAGTTGATCAATGCGCTGGCCCAGTTGTGGCACAGCATAGAGCGTCAAACATGGCGGTAGATAGCGGTTATCCAGCGCAATACCGTCACTGGTGCAGTGCAGTTGGCCAACCGGTAATAGTGTATAACCCGTTGCCTGAGCAATCTCATCGTGCAAGAAAAAACGTAAGTTATAGGTCAATTGTTGCACTTCCGCTTCCGGCCCCTCGCCAAAAGCATCCCGCATACGCTGTTCTTGCGGCCATGTTACCCACCGGCTGGTGATATTACCGACACCATTGGCATCCGTGATACCGGTGACGTTATTCTGATTGTGGCTGAACATGCGCAGGCCAACATAGATGCGCTGCGGTTTGTCACGTACCGGCCAGCAATCCCGCAATGATCGGGCACTGAGTACGCCGTTGACATCACAATCCACGTAACCACCATCGGGAAAAATAAACGCGGCGTGATGGACACTCAGTACTTCATCACTTAGCGCGGCCAGATTGAATGCGAGTTTCACCACACCAAAAGCATAAGGTTGTGTCAGTAACTGATAACGTCCTTGCCAGTATTCATGTTGCAATTCATGGGCCTGAAAGTGTTGCGGCTGTAAATATAATCCTGAATACCAATACATCGGTTTATGTTCAAACATGGGTTACTTCCTCAACACACTTTCGTCACTGCCGGATTCCGCCGTTTGTCCGGGGAAAACGATTTGTTCGGGGAAAACTACCTCATCGCCAGTGTTACCTGCTGAGAAATCACTGCGGGTAATGGCGTAACGTCCTAGCGTCAGATTAATACGCATGGGAACAAATTCAGCACTCCAGGCGCTATTCCACCAACCGTGTTGCTCAAGGCGCAGCGGCAGTGATAATACTCGCGTATGAGTACTCTCTGGTGCCGGGTAGTAACCGGCAATTAATGCGATATAACGCGCCTGTTCCGCTCTATCGATGTGTAAAGATACTGATTGCCCCGGCATCATCACGTAATTATCCAACTGTAATATGTGTTCTGTTGCACCGGTGCCGGAAAATAAATTGCGTAATAACGCCGGATTAGCCAGTAATTTATCTAATTGTTCACGTTTCTCCGCTTGAACAATTAATATTGTGCAACTGTTTGGTATATTATTAAAAACATTCAGTTGCGGAACCGCGGTTATTTTTAAACGAATGGCATTGCTGGCATAAACCGGTTTGGCTTGTTCGATTGCCTGCAAACGTTTTTCATCGTTGGAGATAGAATGACTGCAACCACTTATTAAAAGAATTACTGTCAATATTAAAAAACGGCGTTTAATGATGCTATAAAAATTTATGTTATTCATTTTGCTCTCTATTTATTTCTGGTCCTTTCATCACGCGCATAATTTCTTGTAGCGCGGAGGTATTTTCTGACATCATTTCTTCCAGCCATTCGGCCATGCCCATATTTGCCCAACGTGCTGCACGTTCAATTAAATAGGGCACCGGACTGGTAGGTTCATTTTGACGAAAGTAATTGGCGATATTGATCATTTGTCCTATGGCGATAGCGCGCATTTCATGGTGCGCCCGATCTTCTGTTAAAAAAGTCGTATTCATGCCGTTTGGCGCATCTCCCCCTGCCGCTATTGCTTCATTGCTATTGCCGTATTCCTGGCTTGATCCCGGTGCCACCATGTCACGAAATCGTTCGATTAAGGCCACCAGCTCTTGCAATCGCTGCGTACTGGCACTCATGCTGTTACCGGCATCAGGCAATAGTTCCACCATGATTTTTTGCAGTTCTGCTAATGCCTTATTAACTTGTTCAGCCCGCGTCAGTAATTGGTTAAATTGTTCGGCGGGTGTAGTGCGAATACTGCCGTCGCACTCAGCCATACCGAAATAACCATCACTGATCAAGGCACTGCGTAATTCGCTATTAACGGCAGCGCGTTGTTCAAAATATTGCACGCGTTGCCAGACGCTTAAGCTCAATTTGCCATCATCGGTCAGTGTCAGATTGTCCAATTGTTTCACCAATTGATTATCCAACCAGCTTAACCGACCAAGACGGGCATCCGCACTGTTTGCCTCTGTATCATCCAGCGGCGGGTAGAGCACCGGCCAAAAAGTTTCCAGTAGATGGGCAAGTAATGTGATACCGCCACTAATCCCTGCCAGACCATACAGTTCCCCTTGCGCTTGGGTTAACCAGCAGGCTATCTGCAAATCTTTACTCTGTTTTTCCAGTACTTCCTGACACAACGCTGAAACCTTCATCCAATCAGCCTGACGGGTTTCATAACCCCATGTGTCGTCTTGGAGAAAATCGTCGTCGGTTTCACGCGCGGCGTTTATCTGTTCAAAAATAGGTTCGTATTCGATATCGCACCCTGCTGGTTTGTCAGCAGCAATCGGTTGTAAAAAACGCGCGATATCTGTTTGGGCTAAGTTCACAGTAACTTCCATTTCAAGCAATAATCACCAATGGATAGCCTGTGGTAATTGTGCCGCCATGTGCGCACAGATCGCCGAGTCTGGCCGCTGGCCGTCCACCGATCAATACTGTTGGGCTACCCATGACTACGGTATCCGGCGGCCCGACGCACACTAGCATTGAGCCCATTGTTGCCGCGGGCAATCCACCAATCAGCACCGTTGGTACACCTGGTGGCATAATCGGTCCACCTACATGTGGCACCGGAGGTACCGCAGGCGAGACCATTGGACAAATATGCATATCACCCACACGGGCGGCTGGCATTGGCATCATTGTTCTCCTGATAATGTGGCTTCATGGTGTAGATAGTTTTTGCGTCCCTGATCCTGCGATGGCGGCAATTGCCTTAGTTGACCATGTGCCAGTTGAAAAAATTGCTCAACGTACTGCATTTGTCGTTCTGGTTGTTCGCCATAAAGGTGAAATATCAGGCACAACGTATCGGCTAATGCCGCCAGTGACTGCCACGGTTGTGGATAGACCGCTTCCAAATCCGGGGAGGTCATGCTGCCTTCACTCCAAAAAACGGAAAGCGCCAGACATGAGATCGGGTTATCAAACCCGACTGTTTGCGCCTGTTCGAACAGTTCATGACGCAACGGATCACCGCCATCAACCCGCCAGTGCCGCACTTGTTGCAATAACGACCGTTGTCCTTGCATCAGATCGCGTTCGTAAACACAGGAGATAAATGTCAGTGCCAGTTCCAGAGCCTGAGTGTAAGGCAACATAAAAATGGTGTAGTACACTGCGTCTTGCCACAATATTTCTTTATTGAGCGCCGATAGATTCTGTTCATGTGCCGCGTGTTGTTGTAGTACCAATTCCGCCTGTGGCGAAAGCTGGCAGTGTCGTAATTTAACCATGATGGCAAACTCTTATTATTCGTTGATCCTGCTATTAACCAATCTTGGTCAAAGTGCCTTTCACCATAGCAATGCCGGTCGCATCCACCTGAACAATGCCGCCTTTTAGCTGTGCCATTGCACTGCCTTCTACTTTTACCGTGGTGCCAGTTAGCTCCGCCATGCCACTGCTCTTCAACGCCAGTTTTCCTGATCCTTCTACGGTAACCGATGGCGCTTTGATGGTGATCCCGGCCGGGGTAATCGATAATGTGCTGGCACCGACTTTCAGTTCAATGCCCTGATTTGCCGTCATTGTGCATTGTTGACCGACATTGATTTTGGCGTTACCGCTGGATACTTCCAGCTCATAACTGCCTGCACTGACGGTGGTGGTAAAATTGCCACGATCCAGCGTTTGTTTTTTGTCACCTTTTTTCACCTCAGTTAAGGCGTTGCCCTCGCTCAAAATTAATGTGTCATTGCCCTTTTTAATTTGGGTATCGCGCTTTTCTTGGATTTCCCATAACACGTTGCGATCGATCTGCGCCGAAAAATCATTTTTCACTTTCAGGCGCATATCTTTTTGTGAGTGAAGCAAAATAAACTCTTCACCTTTTTTATCTTCGAAACAGAACTGATGTCCTTGCTCCACCGTGCCTTTTGCACTACTGCGTGTCGTAATCCCGCTTTGGGTCTTCTGCCCCGGTAGCGCGAATGGTGGCATCTTCACCCCGTTATAAACCGTTCCGGTCACCAGCGGGCTATCCGGGTCGCCATCAATAAAACTCACCAAGACTTCATTGCCCACACGTGGCACAAATTGTGCACCAAACTTTGCGCCATTCCAGAACTGACTGACCCGTATCCAGCAGGAGCTGTCATCATCTTTTTTATGCTCTTTATCCCAGTGAAACTGGATTTTGATGCGACCCTGTTCATCCGTATGGATCTCTTCTGACGTCGGCCCTACCACCAACGCGGACAATACGCCGGAAATGTAGGGCCGCGTAACCGAAGGACGCGGACGGAATACGTTATTCGCCGGGAATAAGGTCACCTGAGACGAAAACAGTAATTCACCTTCCTCCAGGTTGTTCTCCGCTTTTAATCGCTGGTGGCCGACGGCATAACGGCCATCGGCGCTGGTGTGCCCTTTCAGGGTAAACTGATGCCCCACTTGTAAACTGGGATAACTGTTAACGGCGCGTGCGTAATAGGACTGTGATTCCCATTGTTCCATGCACAGCGTTGCCTGTGTTTCCAGTTGGTTACGTTCCTCCTGACGTCGGTCGTCATAGATAGAAAGCTTGGGATTGGTAGAATAGCCGCTGTTCGCTTTGGCGCTGGCACTGATTGCCGCAGCACTTTTAACGTTATAACCATTCATTTCCGCCGTACCTGGAATCATTGTGCGATGAATATGCCAGGCGCGTAGCCCATAGCCTTGCTGATCACCCATCTTCGATTGATATGGCAATACCGCTAACGGTGCGTTAATAAACGCCGAAGGGTGATCTGCCAATACCAGTACATGACGCCTTTCTTCATGGCGAAAGAAATAGAAAATCCCCGCGTGTTCCAGTTGACGTGTCACAAAGTCAAAATCTGATTCTTTGTATTGCATACAATATTCAAGCTTCGGATAACGGCTTTTTAGCGCCAGTTCAACGTCGTTAAACCCACGTTTACGGAAGATATCACATACCATATCCGGCACGCTGATGCGCTGATAGACGCGCAAATTATGGGTTAATGTCAGCATTTTCAGCCAGGGTTCAATACGTGCTTGATAACAAAACTGGCCGTCGCTAAAACCTTGTTGCTGCAATTCAGTCAATATGCCATGCACAATGCGATGATTCGGCGCTTCGCCAAGACGAAATGCCAAAGGTTTACCGATATGAGACTCCAGCTTATCCCAGTCTGCGTTGGAATAGAGCTGAGCAGAAAATGAATAAGGTCGTGACAGGTGCTCTTCACCTTCTATTTTGTTCAGTGCCACAATATCTGACAGGTTACCGATAACCTGTAAAAAACGATTCTTTTGCCCTAATAGCATCTTTTTATTACCTGCGTTTTTGGTTTAATTTGCGTAGGGACCTGTACATTCAGCCAAATAGAGACGCTGAATATTGCTTTCGCCGGTATCGCCCAAACAACCATCCCACCCCAATTGGCGGCTGCCATTTAATATATTGCCTTGCCCGCTATGCTGTACCAACAATTCCAGTGAAAAGGAGAGCAGCGGTCCGGCAAATTGCCACACCCATTGTGTCAGTTTGCGATATTGTTCATTTCCCGGCATAAAGGCGGCTCGTTGCCGAGCGGCAAACGGCCCCAACTGAATATGAAATCCTGATTGAATATCCCAATAAGCGCGACCCAACATCGGGTTATCGCCTAACAAACTGCGACCTAAACAGCAACAGTGTGCCTGTTCAGCATATTGCCAGCGCCCTTTAAAGGGCTGGATGCTGACTGCCATACCCAATTCCCGCTGCAATAGCTGCTGCAAATTCACCATTGAGCGGACCGGTGTTGCCAGCAACCCGACACAGGCGGGATGAGAACGCTGTGTGGTGTCCGCCATCAATTGGCCGGCAACTGCTGGAATGACTGCCGGTAAAGCCCGATAATTTTGCCATTCCGCATGGTTTTGTAGCTCGGCATGGTTTTGTAACTCGGCATGGTTTTGTAACTCGGTATTAATATATAACCGGTATTTCTGCCATGCCTGAAAACGCAGGCTAAGCAGACGATGAGTAAAAATATCAATAAACGCCTGAGCTGATTCGTCACCATAGCGGTAACGCCTGTCAATCAACCATTCGGTATAACGCAATGGTAATGCGCCAAGGGTGCCTAATAGACCAAAGTGATGTACCGCCATGCGATACTGTTCATCCCCCTCTTGCGGTGGTAATAGCGACTCGACTTCCCTTTCCGGCGCATCTAATGTCAGTACCGAACTGAATTGCACCACATCATCAGGGATGATTGCCGTTTCTTCACGCTGGCGACAACGTTTAAGCAGACGACGTACATTTTGATAAAAACGGCCGCCAACTAAACGCATTTTATTTTCTATAGCCATGTCAGCCTCCCACTGCGACGTGGCCAACGGCGGGTACTATTATTAATCGTCTCTAACTGTGTTACGGTCTGCGTGAAGCTGTTAATCGGTGTATACATTGCGATAAAACGTTCTAACAAGCTGCAAAACAGGTAAAAATCAACAAATTCCCCGGCTTGTGCCTGAAATGTTAATGTCACCTCCAGCCCACGCGCCAGAGAATAGGGATCGGCGGGATTCAAGCGTGCACTTACTGGCGCAATCGCAATCTGCTGTAATTGTGCAATCAACCGCGATATGGCTGGATCGCCAAGCAGGTTGTAGAGTTCTAGCGTCTCTTTTAAACATTGAACTCCTTGCGGACCACTCAGTAGCATTTGGTTCAAATTGAGTTGCGATACCAACCGCCAGTTCAATGCACTATTGGGTTGTGGACGTACCGGCAATCGGGGACGGATCAATCCCAGAATTTTTACCCCTGGCAACGCGCTTTCTGATTCGAAATCCCCATCAGGATGACCGTTGCTTAATTGCCGCGGTATATCGCGATTAGTACAGGTCAGACTCAAGATCACCACATCGGTTTCGGGTTTCAGATGTTCGCCACTGCTATCAGAAAAACCGATGAACATATTCATCCCAAGATCGTTATGTCTGAGTGAGGGACGTGGCGTTGCCTGCCAAAACAATGAGAACTGTTCGTCAGATTGCGTATGCCCAATACCAAATAATGACGGCACCGGTTTGGAACT
Organism: Photorhabdus laumondii subsp. laumondii; assembly: GCF_003343245.1. Lineage (NCBI taxonomy): Bacteria > Pseudomonadati > Pseudomonadota > Gammaproteobacteria > Enterobacterales > Morganellaceae > Photorhabdus > Photorhabdus laumondii. Next base: position 2,699,342 of record NZ_CP024901.1, read on the forward strand.
TAATTGTTCCTGCTGACGGCTGACAATTTCGACCTGATCAATGGTATAGACTTCCATACTTTGTGGGCGACGCGCATCCGGTTGAACCAGATATTCATGCTCTGTTTCCAGTGGAATAATGGGTTCCGCATGATGAGGAAACAGATTAATTATCGGCACGCAATTTAGCCGGAAGGTTTCGTTGCTGACTTTATCACTCATACGTTCAATGCGGCGCAATGCGACACAATCCTTAAGCCGAAAACGGTATTGCAGCTCACCTAATGAACGGGTAATCAAACCAGCATCCGGTAGTGGAATATCCAAGAATAAGAATTTTTCTGGGAAACTGAAATAATCACGAAACAAGTGGTGAACCGGATTTATCAATGGATCATCGGCACATAAGTTATCTTGCGGATCAAAGCCCACCACCTGAACACCTCGGCGATTCAGGTTGAATGTACGCTCGCCTAACCGACATTCCAGTTGCTTAACTTGGGCCGACAACAATTCATACAAGCTATGGGTCAGCATTGGCGCGCCATGTAAGTACAACCGGATATGTTGTGCCTGAAAGCTGGCACCCGGCCACAAGGTAAAATTCAGCGTTAAGATGAAATCCCGATCGTAAGGGTCTGGTATTAGTTCTGCATGCGTTAAATCCAATGGCAACATCTCCAGCGGATATACCGTGCGGAAACGACATGTCACATCACCTACCGGTTGAGAAATCAACGGAGTATGCCGCGCTACCGTCATCATTCCGGTCACACCGGATGTTAACAGGTCCTGTTGAAACTGCACCAACGATACCGACGGTACCTGACGTAGAAACTGTGGCGCTAATACCTCTAACATGGCGTTGCTCAGTTCCGGCATATCTTCATCAATCCGCTGGTGGATTTTTGCTGTCAGAAATGCAAAAGATTCCACCAGACGTTCTACATGCGGATCTTCTGAAACACCTTCTGCGAACCCAAGACGTTTAGCAATTTTAGGAAAACGCTGCGAGAAAGCAGCGCCATATTGTCTTAAATAACTCAATTCCCGGTTGTAATAAGTCAGTATTTTTTGTGGTAATAACATCATTTTGTTATTTATCCCATGAAATTGAATAGGTATATGCGGTACTGTTCCATGAGATAGAAAACACCACTTGTTCGTCGAGGAAAATTCCACTCACCCAGAAAATGATATTTTCTGGCGTATTTTTTTGTAATGTAATAACGACATTTTTCAAACGGGGTTCGAACCAGGAAATAGCTTGGTAAATATTATTGCTAAGTGCATCAATACGTTCATCATCGGAAATATCCACATTAATGACATCGGGAACGCCATAATTTAAAACTGATTTCGGCAACTCACCAAATAAAGGGGAAATTTCAGAAATCGGTCTTGATGAAAATAACATACTTAAATCAGAAATCAGGCTTTGGACAACTTCCTGACGTGACCAGATAAGTGCGACACCCTGTTTTTCATCTTGTGGATAATCATCTTTCAGGCGATGAAGAAATGAAGGCTGAGTCATCATATTTTTCCGGCTAGAAACTGTCGGCCAAAGGCCGACAGTAAACGGTAATTGTTATTGTTTTTTGTTCTCGATAAGATCCCAACCTTCCGGTCCCACCTTAGTTCCTTTAGTTCCGTCTTCTTTGAGTGGTGTAAATGTCCATTTAATTTTGGAATAGGCGATAGAAATCTGTTCTTGTGGGAATTCACCGCCACGTGAACAGGTTTCATGAACGTCAGAGATAATACATTCGTCCATTTCCACTTCCGCATAAGGATGCATTTCGCCTTTGAAAATCGTGCAGATTTCCAGTTTCACTTTCTTAATCGCGGTACCTTGCGCCACAGCAGACAGTAAGCCAATAGAACTGGAATCCATCACCTTCACACAGTCAATGGTACGGAAATCTGCTGCACCAACGGTAATTTTACGTTTACCGCTGTCTGCAATACGTGCATGGTTAAATAGACCAAAATTGACATGTTCCAGCTCAATCCACTCTTTATGTTTGCTGTCGGTACTTTCACCTTTAATACCATCAATTTGTAAAAAGATTGAAGAACTCATAATTAACTACTCCAGTTAGTTGTAATAAATAGGATAAATATTAATAAATAGAAAAATCAGGCAGCCGATGATGGCGGTAAATCAGCAACCAACCGTAAAGACATACTTAATCCTTCTAATTGGAAATGCGGCCTTAAATAGGCTACAGCCCGATATGTTCCCGGTGATCCAGGAACTTCAACAACATCAACTCTTGCCTCCCGTAATGGGTGACTCGCTTTTATTTCCGCACCAACGGTATCAGAGCCAACAATATATTGGTTGATCCAGTTTTGCAGATAAGATTGACATTCTCCGCGGGACATAAAACTGCCCACTTTGTCACGCACAATCATTTTCAAATAATGGGCGAAACGAGATGTTGTCATAATATATTGCAATTGGGTTGATAATTTTGCGTTGGCATTTGCCAGGTCAGAATTATATTTTCTCGGCTTATTTGGTGACTGTACCGAAAAAAATGCGGCATAGTCAGTTCCTTTATAATAAACCAGAGGAATGAACCCTAATTCTGCTAACTCTTTTTCGCGGCGATCAGAGATAGCCACCTCAGTCGGGCATTGCAGCACATTTTCACCGGACACAGAGGTATAGTGATACGCTGGCAATGCTTCGACCAATCCTCCGCCTTCTACACCACGGATCGCAGCACACCAACCATACTGTTCAAATGCAGCCACCATACGGCCTGCCAGTGCATAGGCGGCGTTAATCCACAGATAACTACCGCTATCCCCTTCTTTTACCTGCTCTTCGAAGCAGAATTGTTCAACCGGGATGGTTTTTGCCCCATAAGGCAAACGGCCAATTACTCGTGGTAACGTCAAGCCGACATAACGAGAGTCATCAGATTCCCGGAAGCGTTTCCAACGCAGATAATCGGATGTTGCAAGCAGTTTGGATAAATCACGTGGACGTGGTAGTTCACCAAAATCATTCAGCCCCAACATGCCCGCGTTGACTGAACTGATAAACGGCGCATGGGCGGCTGCGGCCACATGAGAAATCTGCTCCAGTAAGTAGAGATCTTCCGGGCTGTTATCAAAGTCAAAATCACCGACAAATGCGGAATAAGGTTCACCACCAAAGGTACCGTATTCATATTCATACACATTTTTAAACAGCATTGACTGATCGAAATCCGATGCCGATTTAAAATCTTTAATCAAATCGGTTTTCGTCGCGTTCAACATGCGGATTTGGGTATTATCCGTTTCGCTTTGGTCAAGTAATCCTTTAAGCCCTACCCAAGAAGATTCCAGACGCTGAAATTCCGGGTGATGTAATACCAGACTCAGTTGAGCGGACATCAGCGCATCAATCGCGGCGATACGTTCGTCAATGCTGTTTACCAAATCGCCGGAAACCACCAGTGAACCGGAGGTGACTTCGGCCAGAAACTGGTCGAGCTGGCTTTTTACCCGATCACGATCGGCTTCTCGACGAATGGCTTGGGTGTTATCAATAATTTGATCAAGAAAATCACCACTTGTTTCCGTCGTTTTCAATTCTTGTTGTTCAACAACGCTCTGTTCCATACTGCCCTCACTGTGCATTGTTATTTTCCGGGATATTGCTATTTTCCGGGGTGACGTCATCTGCTCTATTTTCTATGGCAGCGGTTTCTGCTTCTTCATTTGCTTGCGGTAATTTATCCGCATGTTCAGCTAGAATTTCCGCCAGACGGTCACGCAATTTTTCATTGCTCAATGCACGGCCTTTCAAATCACTGAGTTTGCCGCGTACCTCTAATAAATGACGAAGCGGTTCTATCTGTTTCGCCAAATTCTCTGGGGTAAAGTCAGCCATTGATTTAAATTGCAAATCGACATTCATAAATCCGCTCTGACCCGGCAGCGCACTTTCAACCTGTAATTCCAATGAAGGTGATAAACCTTCCATCACTGCATTAAAATTATCTTTATCAACCTGCATAAAACGACGTTCACGCATGGGAATAGATTGCTCAGCAAATTGCCCAATAACGCCAATAACCAAAGGCAATTCTTTTTTCTCGACCGCGCCACCTAATTCAACATCATAAGTAATCTGAACTCGGGGCGGTCTGACTTTATCAAGCTTACGTTGAGTATTCATGGCACCTTTTACCTTTATATATGACAGGAAGTGCAAACTTACGTTAAACCGCACCAAACCTGATTAATGGTCTATTTCAGTAAGTATTATGAGATAGACAGTAAGTAGCCGAATTAAGATGAGAAATAGATGAAGAGATCAATTAACGTTATTGATAGTAAGTTAATATGCTGTGACACATTTAATGATATTCAAAACCCACCGTATTTCGGCGGGGAATAAATTCTCACGGATATTGACTTAATGCAATAGCCGTAGAGTGAAACATAATGTTTTGGATTTTATATTATTCTGTAACTAATTGTATTTATGGTAAAAAATCGATAAGGTACATTGTGGTAAAAATGCATTTTCATACTTGTCTTATTTTTTATATCGCCGTTTTTAATAGTCAGAATCTGACGAGTCAGAAAAGTAGAAATATAGATGGAATTAGAGTTTGATTTAATCTTGGATGAGTCGTAGAAAGAAAATAAAATACTTTGCAAGTTTTTATTAGATAAAAGCGCTGATTAAAAACAGCGCTTTATTGATATTTGATTTTGTTTTTTTAAGCTAATTAAGTTTGTCGCTAATGAAATATCAACCTGATTTATATTAACCATTAACTTTAAGCGAACTCTTTGATTTTCAGGGATTGCATGAGGTGGTTATTATGGTACTGTGTTTGGAACGTTTAATATTGAGGTTATGACACCGGCCATTGCCATTAGGAGAGTGAGAAATGAGTGAAACATCAACCTATCCATTGCGATTACCGAAATCTCTAAGAGAGGAAGTCACCAGAGTGGCAAAGCGTGATCGTACCAGCGTTAACCAGTTTATTGCTATCGCAGTTGCGGAAAAAATTTCTGCTCTGGAAACTGAGCAATTTTTTTCAGACCGTGCCAAAGCTGCTGATATAAAAGCATTCCGGGATACCCTATTCCGGATAGGTGGAGAAGCGCCTCGTTCTGATGATGAATTTGTTCATCGATAACATACTGAAACTTTTTCAGAGCATAGGAACTGTATTCTTGTCATCTGGTTTTCCAAATATGATGACGATGCTCAATCCAAACTTCGAGCGTGTCTAGAAAGCAATAAAAGCTCATCTTACCTGATGAGCTTTTATTATCCGTGAAAATGATTTTGCTAGCGCCAGGTGTCATGATAAACGATGATATTATTCATAACTAATATGGCTATGGCGATTCCAGTATCTAAGATATATTCTTGTGTTATTATTCCGCTTTTACGATGTAATTAAAGGCGATATTTCGAGGGCGGGTTTCTGTGGCTGCGCGTGCGACAAGTGATGAATCGAAATTGACCACTCTTCCGTAGTCTCCCCCATCAAGTGTATTGCCTCTATGTGTACTATCCCCAAGTGAAAATGCTCCAGCGGCGTTAATAACAACAGCTCTGATAGTTGTAAATGTTCCCGTAATTTTTTGAATGGCATCCTCTTGAGATGTTAAAATTACACGCTTAGCATCCACACCGCGCCCATCATCCCAACCACGAATAAATTCGCCTCTTAAATCGGGTAATCTGCCATCAGGATAAGCTTCTGCTAACTTTGGGTACTGTAATTTATTAAAAGCGGAACCATTACAAGTGAAATAGCCGATAGGTGGATGGGGCAATGGCCAAGGAATAGGAGCACCAACAGGAATCTCACTGGTTGTCTTAATCAATCTATCCACCTCTGCTCGGGTGTATACTTCTGACCGAGTGTATACCTCTGTTCTAGTATATGCTCCCACATCACTCGCATTCAGATTAATATCCTCAGTCAACGCCTTACCATTTATTTTCCGGCTATTAGGCACTTTGCCATCAGTGGCTATTTGTTTTAATGCTCGATTTAGTTGGGTGGTGAGTTTATCTATATCACCATCATCCAGAACATCATCGCCAGATTGTGTCGCAATAAAATTAGCTACCACAGAGGCTATTGTTGATGATTGGCGTAATGTCTTATTTAATACATGCGTAGAGATATTGTCTGGTGGAAACCCTTCCTGCAAACTCTTATCTGCTTCATATCTTTCTTGACTCACTATATTAGAATCATTTCTAATGGAAAAAGGTTTAAAATCATTTTTTGGGCTCATACATCCCTCTTAAATTAAATTATTTTCTTATGTAATTAATACATTGAATTATTGTATAGATAACTCTATCCATTGGAGATAATCATAGTTTAGTTCAAAAAAATAATAATGGATTATTTTTATAACTTACAGGATTGATTATTTTTGTATAAGAATGAAATAAAAAATAATGCATGTGAATTATTATTTCACTGAAAAATAAACCTATATGACAATAAAGTTAAAATATGAAAATGATTTTATTTGAATAATAACGGAAATAAAAAATAGATGGCAATGATTTGGTAAATGTTTTTTCAAATTTGTAAAATAATATTTCAATGTTCTGCTTTGATTTTATTTTCAATAAATATCTCAATATGCATGTTTATTTCTTATTTAATATAAGCATGCATATTTAAATATTTCATCATCCTTAAACCCAAGGATTTAGTATTGGCACGCCGGTCAATTCAAAATCAATCACATTTCGTGTGACGACAGTCATACCATGAACCAACGCGGTGGCGGCGTAGATTACGTTCAAATTCAGCCAACGTGCCAAGCGCAAGTGAAAAACGGAGGTTTTTTTACCTAGTAGTAAAGCGGAGATTTCATGATATAGTATTAAAAGGTATTACCTTCTAATATTTAGGTGGAAGAAAATGGCAACCTCAGTAAAACTTGACGATAACTTGAAAAGCCGGATCCAGTATTTGGCAGAAGTGCGACATCGTTCAGCTCATTGGATAATGCGTGAAGCTATACGTGACTATGTAGAGCGCGAGGAAAAGCGTGAATCTTTCAAACAGGATGCATTGCGTGCTTGGGAAGCGTATCAAGAGAATGGACTACACCTGACGCTTGAAGAAGCGGACGACTGGTTAGCTAAGCTCGAAGCAGGAGAAGATGCGGAGTTACCTGAATGCCACGTTTGATTTGGTCTCCGCCTGCTCTCGCTGATATACAGCGGCTCTATGGTTTTCTTGCTAAAAAAGACAAAGACACTGCTCGTCGAGCTATTAAAACAATACGTGCTGGCGTGAAAATGCTGGCACGTCAGCCTGAAGCAGGACGCCCTGCTGACGATATGGATCCGGCATTCCGAGAATGGCTTATTGATTTTGGAAGTAGTGGCTATATCGCCTTGTATCGGATTGAGGGTGAAACAGCAACAATTTTTGCTGTACGGCATCAAAAAGAGGCCGGATATTAAAATCAGACAGATGACGGCTAATGAGAAATAATCACCACTACCGGTTTTATACCTACTACCCAACATGCATATTTAAATATTTCATCATCCTTAAACCCAAGGATTTAGTATTTTTCGTGTGACGACAGTCATACCATGAACCAACGCGGTGGAGACGATAAGTGCATCACGCTCTGAGCATGGATTTGGAATATGCAACCGGGCACACCGCTGAGCCACAGCCATACTGGGGCGGGGCTCAGCACGGTCCCCGAGGGCGAGGGGCAAAAGGGAAATGCCCTTTCGTTGCGGCAGTTTCAATGAATGAAAAGGGCCACCCTATGTTCATGCGTTTCAGCGTTGTGAAAGGGTTTAGGTTTAAGACCGGGGAACTTACCCGTTGGCTAAAGAGCCCCAAAAGTTGAAGTATAGCGTCCAACTTTTGGGGTGCAGATCAATTAAGCCCCTGTGAAATGAAGTTTCAGCCCTAACGCTTTTGTTATTTTCATCATAGCGCTGAATGTTGGATTACCTTTTCCTGAAAGAGCATGATATAGCCCTTCTCTGGACATACCGACCTCTCTTGAAAGCTGGCTCATGTTTCTGGCTCTGGCAATATCACCCAGCGCAGACAGTACCAATGCCGGATCACCATCTTCCATAATTTCATTAAGATACATTTGCATTTCTTCTTCACTGTTTAAGTGTTCTGCAATATCATATTCTTTCAGTTTCATAGCTCCCCCTCAATCTCTTTGTAAATGGCTTTTGCTCTGGCTATATCTTTTTGCTGTGTACTTTTATCTCCCCCACACAACAAAACAACGATTACTTTTCCGTGATTTTTTAGATAAACCCTGTAGCCTTTACCTTCATGAATCCGCATTTCTGAAAACCCTTCCCCTACTGGCTCTATATCGCCAGAATTACCGTTTTTCAGTCTGCGAATTCGTGCCTGAATCTTTGTTTTTACCCTGATGTCTTTCAGGGCATCAATCCAGTTATCAAATGTTTCTGTACTTAATACAGTTATCATTCCTTTGCCCCTTATACTTCGATAATTAAAGTATACGCCATATTTCCTTATCGTCAAATATATCTGACACAATAAAGGGGCAGAAAATGCCCCTTTATTGTGTGCCACATCAGATACGTTAATCGTGACAAAGTTAGACAGACTCGCGCGTTCAGTGGATTACTTATCGCAAATCGCCAGTCGCTTTCAGAGTGAGAATATCGATTTGGTCGTCCTAGATCAAAATATTGTTCCCTGAGTTCCCCATCTGGCCCTACATACTTATAAAGAGTCTGTCTGCTAATCCCAAGCTCTTCACATAATTCAGATACGCTACAATCTCTACTCTTCATGGAAGCTTGTGGCAAGCGAACCTGAGATTTTGTGAGTTTAAAAGAACGTCCGCCTTCACGTCCTCTTGCTCTGGCCGCTGCCAGCCCATGCCGGAAAAGCAAAGTTGACCAATGGAATGGTGATACCGGCTAATAACAACGAACGCCGCAACGGGGAATGTTTCATATTTGGTTCTCGTAACTCGTAATATAGATAATAAAAAAACGCATTATAGAGAGAAAAAATTAATGTCGCACTATTTTTAATAAAATTTTATTATGGCGATTTTTATCATTATAAGTATTGTGTTTAATCTGCGATATAATGTTAAATAATCTTTAATTTAATGCGATGGTAATTATAAAGTTCGTTGTTAAATAGAAAGTCAATATATTGTATTTGTGAATTTCTTATTAAAGAAATTATATTAAACATCTATTCTAATCAATAAGGTATTTATAGAGAATAACGGGTTTTAATTTTCTTTTTCTAACCAATTAAGTGAATCAGCGATAAGAGTTTTTTCTCTTAATTTACATGTTTATATTTATTTTATGTGCACTAAATGGAATTAACCAATCTCTCTTTATAATGTTATGGACTATAGCTCTTCATTAATTTAGTCACTTTAGAAAACTATCAACGATGATAATAGATATGTCAGCGTGTTTATTCTCACTCGCGAGACCGCTTAGCATATAAACTTGATTTATTCAATTAAAGTTTTGTAAAAATATTAAATTTTCATTATGGCTCACTAATTTATAAATTTTTAGATAATTACTCTTTAAATGATCTCCGTCAATCTATACTTACCTAGTCAGTTAATACTTTTAGAACACTTTTTTAACTTTATTTTAACTTAATAAGGATATGCATCATGGGTGTTTTTCAGTACAAAGACTTTGATGACACTACTTCCAAAGAGTTATTTTCCGACGCAAAAACTATCTCCGGGTATGCTTACCATAATCTGGGTAGCGGATTTGCCGAGGGGTATTACAATTATGGTTTTGGTTTGGGGATGCCATTAACGTTGTTGACCGCAATTCTCGGCAGCACGACATCGCAGGGCATCACACCTAAATTGCCTTGGAATCCGGACGCAGAAAAGCAAGCACAAGATAAACTCAATGACGCAGGATGGTTTACTATCAGTGCTGATGAGTTAGGTTATCAGGGCAAAACGGATGCCCGCGGTACTTTTTTCGGCGAAAAATCAAGTCATTCCACTGCTCAGGCAGAGGTAATGGGAAAATATGATGCTGATGGTAATTTGATTTCTATTGGCATTGCGTTTCGCGGTACGAGTGGTCCCCGAGAGTCAATTATTACCGATACATTCGGCGACATTATGAATAATGTGTTGGTCGCTTTAGGTAAGAAAGACTATTCGAATGACTACGCGCCAAACGCTTTCGGTCGGCTGCTGGACCATGTCGCTAATTATGCCAAAGCTCATGGTTTGACGGGCAGTGACGTTTTGGTCAGCGGCCATAGTTTGGGTGGGTTAGCTGTGAATAGTATGGCGGAGTCTAGCGATACAAAATGGGGGGGATTCTACTCCCAGTCGAATTATATCTCTTTCGCTTCGCCATCACAGTATGAGAAAGGTAACAAAGTGCTGAACGTGGGATACGAGAATGATCCCGTATTCCGCGTATTAAACGGCACTAGCGTTGATTCATTCTCTCCGGGTGTTCACGATGTACCAAGGGATTCGGCGACAAATAATATTGTTAATTTTAACGATCATTATGCGTCAGATTGGTGGAATGTCTTGCCCTTCTCTATTGCTAATCCGTCAACTTGGGTTTCGCATGTGACGCCATTTTATCAGAGCGGCATGCAACGTATTATGGATTCAACGTTCTACGATCTGACTCATAAAGACTCTACTATTGTTGTCAGTAATCTTTCCAACGTCACCCGTGAAAATACCTGGGTGCAGGATTTGAACCGGAATGCTGAGAAACACACGGGGAGTACTTTTATTATCGGTACCGACGGCAACGACCTAATTAAAGGTGGTAAAGGAAATGATTATCTGGAAGGGCGCGACGGCAATGATATCTTCCGTGATGATGGCGGATTTAACATTGTTGCCGGCGGGAAAGGCCATAATACCTTTGACTTACAGAAGTCACTAAAAAATGCAGAAATAGCCTATGACCAGGCAGGTACATTGTATATGCGTGATGCACAAGGCGGTATCACCATTGCTACGGATATTTCCACTATAAGAAGTAAAGAAAGTACCTGGCTGTTTTTGACTAAACAGGTGGATTCTCAAGTCAGGGCCGATGGTTTGTATTCCAACAGCGGATTGAAGACGAAATATGCCAATTCAGTCACAGGCAACGATGGGAATGATACTCTGACTTCTAAAACCTCCGGTAGCTGGCTGTTCGGTCTGGATGGCGATGATACGTTGATCGGCTTCGGCAACAATAATGTCTTCGTCGGTGGTGAAGGTAATGATGTTCTGAAAAGTCAGGGTAATAACAATACCTTCCTGTTCAGTGGTGATTTTGGACAAGACATCATCTATGGTTACAACAAGACGGATAAACTGGTGTTCTTGGGTACCGAAGGCAGCAGTGATAAAAGTAATTATCTGGATCATGCTTCTATGGTGGATAATGATCTGGTGTTTACCTTCGGGCAAAACTCAGTCACTCTGGTTGGCGTCAGCATGGATAGCTTATCGGTGGATAACATAATATTGGCATAACATATACCCAAGAAACTTCAAGATGCAGTTTTTAGCACCTGAAAATGGTCGTTAATTCTAGACATCAGCGAGTCCGCTATATCCGGTAGCGTTGTGGTGAAAAATTTGAAGACGTTGTCTCGAAATTCATGTTTATCCGCGAAATAACGGTTATTTCGAACCTGTTCATTCATGACCTTCCATAATCGTTCTATCGGGTTTAAATTTGGACTATAGGGAGGAAGGTAATGTAACTCAATATTGCTAACATAAGCCCACTCCTTCACAAGATGAGCTTTGTTGTAACCCGCTCCATCCACAATAAGGTGAATTTTTTGATGATAGTCAGGATAAGACTTTCTTATTTCATTGAAAAAACAGCAAATGTTGTAGTCGTTGATGGTCTGATATTCCTGGAACACCGTACGACCAATGGCATTCAGGTTGAGGGCACCCAATATATTCAGGCGAGTCCGGCTTCCTGTTGTTTTGACGGTTTTTTTCTCGCCTTTTCGCATCCAGCCATAACTGAGTTTGGTGCCTTGAGTCGGGTGAACAGCATCAAGAAAAAGGATGGGTTCGTCTTTCGCTGTGACTTTAAGATTCTCATAATATTCAATAAATTGTCGCTGTTTTTCTGCGTCGAATTTATGAGGGACGCCACAAGGTTTTTTATAAGAAAAACCCTGACGGTGTAGCCATTTATTCATGCCGGGAATGCTAAAGGTAATATTCCAGAGCTGAGCAACATAGGCCACGATTTCATGGGTGTGATGGAAAAGATGTTGAGATAAGTGATTGATTAAAAAATCAGTTTGTTCTCGGGAAAGCAAACTATCAGACCCTCCATTATCAGATTTAAGTTTACCTTGATTAAGGTAATCACTGATATGGCGGTCAACGGTGGTCTGATGGAGTCGCAATGCCTGGGCTATCATCACAGAACTCCACCCTTCAGAAGCCAGAAGGATCGCTTTTATTCTGTCTCGTACCTGACCATCACGAGTGGTGTCGTGAAGACGTTCAAGTTTGATTTTTTGTTCTGATGTAATAAATATTTTCATAGCGAGGATAATGATCTCCATTTCGGATAAAATCAAGCATCTTCAATGATTACGGGTATATATACCCAATGGATTTCAAGATGGATCGCGACGGCAAGGGAGTGAATCCCCGGGAGCATAGCAAACTATGTGACCGGGGTGAGTGAGCGCAGCCAACAAAGAGGCAACTTGAAAGATGACGGGTATAAATCATGCGATACCCCAATTATATGGGGTGGCCATGTCAAAATGGCCATCTTTTTTTAGAGTCAGCTAAATAGTCAACATGGTAAAACAGAGATTTTCATTTATTTTCCGACCATGATATTTTCTGTTAATAAAGTGTGACTAACGGCATATTTCGCCTGCCATGCTTTAGGATTGATCAAATAATGTTGCCGGAAGCGTTTAGAAAAATGGCTTGGACTGGCGTAACCTACTGCGGTAGAAACATCAATAACACTCATGCCTTTTTTCAATAAATCTTCTGCGGTCGTCATGCGGACGTTTTCCAGATATTGATGGAAAGTGCGAAAAACAACCGCACGAAATCCCTCTTTTAATTTCCGTTCATTTAAACCAACCGCTCTTGATAATGATTTTATTGTCCAAGGGTAATGATAATCACTGTTAATTATTTTTATTGCATTATAAACGGCGCGGCGTTGTAACCCGTTGACCATATTATATTGGCAATCATAAACTTGAGACGCCACACAAGCGAGTATTTCTAACGCTTTTGCCTTTAAATAAACCTTTCTTACATTGCCACTTAATTGGCACTCTTCTATTTGGTTCACTATTTGCATAAATGGTGGGTAGATGGGAGATGCCATCATCAATACATCACTGTAACTGGCGTTCTTTTCAAAACCTGCCGCTAATTGAGTAAAAGGTGGCAATTCCTGAGCTGCAATTTCGTTCAATGAAAAACGAATGTCGAGTATATGCCATGATCCGCAGCCAAAGAAGTTCATGCCTCGCGTCATTTTAGGTGAATAGAAAAATATCATCATTCCCGAATGAATATCTAATTCATCACCGTTTTCAATCGCCATTTTTCCTCTCCCGTTTAAAATAAACGCAATTGACACCGTTGGCGGCCCTTCACAATATTCTGTGACATCTTTGTTGAGTTCAAAGCGTAGCCGGTTTATGTGAATGCCGTCAGATAATTCCTCAATCAGTACAGGTGTACTTTTACTATTTTTATCCTCATGTGAATAATTACAATAATCAGCAGTGAAAACTTCTAATTTTTCACTATAGATTGTCTTCATGAGACCCCCTGTAGAATTAGCATTAGATGCTAGTTAAAAATTGTTTCCGTACTTAAAACAGTATTTTTTACATATTAAAGACATTATATTTTTACTGTGTATATATATTCTGATTGTAAATATAACGCAATTTATCATTAATGAGAATCATTATCAATAGTACGTAATGCGCTACTTTTGTCCCTATTCCGTTAGCCCTGATGGAAGACTATCGATAATCTCCCGTTATGTTTTTTGTTTTACCACACCTAATTTTCGTAAAACATGATTTAAACAGTGCATAACGAGTTATTTATATGAGAAAAAAATACGCTAGGGCGTCTGTCTTATGTTGTTTAATTTCGCCTGTGGTATGGGCAGAACATTCGTCTGGCGCGACAGAAGATGCTTTGATTGTAACGGCCAATAAACGAGAAGAAGCGTTAAATAAAGTGGATGGTAGCGTTCTGGTTAAAACAGGCGAGGAACTTGTACAGGCCGGTATCACTCAAGTACAAGATCTTGAGCGCGCTTTCCCTGGTTTACAAATCCGCTCACGAGGTAATAGAACCTATTCAGCAACCACCATTCGCGGTATTAGTTCACCGGATTTCTACTCGCCTTCTGTTCGAATTTATGTCGATGGTGTTCCTCAGGATCACCAATTCCTAACACAAGAATTAATCAACGTGGAACGTGTCGAACTATTACGTGGCCCGCAAGGGACTTTATATGGCGGAAATGCACAAGCGGGTGTTATTAATATCGTCACCCGTTCGCCGCAAGAAGGCCCTTGGCTTAATCTTTCCGGTAATTACTCCAAGTTGAAACAAGGTGGTTCTTTCAGCGGATCAATACCGCTTATTGAAGATCTCCTTTATGGTAGTACCAGCCTGCGTTGGGTAAAAGAGCCTGGGCAAATTGATGCACCAAATCGTGGCGATAAAAATATTGATTCCAGCAAAACCTGGCTCGGTCGAGGGCAACTGACATTTGCGCCAGAAGATTCTTCGTTCAGTGCTGAACTTAGCTTTGCTCATGAAGATCTCGATTCCCATGAAGAACTCTATTTAAACGACGAACAATTTCGTCGGAAAGAATATGATGGCCCTATCCCTGATTTAACCCGGCGGGTTAACAGTTATGCATTCAAGGCTGAATATGATTTCGGCGACAGTGTGTTAACCAGTGTGACTTCTTATCAGGATCGCGATATTTACCGTGATTTCATTGGTGGTAAATGGAAAGAGAAACATCATGCCACTACGCAAGAGCTGCGTTTGAACTCCAATTTCTCAAATGGGATTACCACTGTTCTCGGTGGCTGGTTCTCAGATGAAAAGAATAAACATCATACCAGTGGTTATCCCGGTTACTATGGCGATGCGGCTAACACAATAAAAGGAAAATCGCTGGCACTGTTTGGTGAGGTGAAATTACCCTTTGCTTCTCAGTGGGATTTGACTCTGGGTGGTCGTTTGTCCCATGAAAAATCGCAGATAGACTATGCGGGCCGTTCTGGCATGGCAGCAATCGAAGCTTTTGATAACCAAGTTTCCAGCAAGGAGTTTACACCTAAGACTGCATTGGGTTGGCAATTGACGCCAGATACCCGTTTCTATCTCTCTGCCACTAAAGGGTACAAACCCGGTGGATTCAATAACATTGTCTCCTCCGCCAATGATAGCAAACCCTACAATACTGAAACCTCAGATAATTATGAGCTCGGCTGGCATACCTCGTTCTTTGATAATGCAGTGACATTAGACAGCGCTGTTTACTACATTCGTTCGAAAGATAAACAAATTTATGTTGGTCCGATCGGTGCACAGTTTATACGCAATGTGGGTAAAGCAGAGAGCAAAGGCATTGAGTTGAGTAGCCAGATTAAGCCAATGAAAGGGCTGAAATTTTCTCTTGGAGGAAGCGTAGGCAAATCAAACTTCACTGATGCAACCGATGCAGAGAATGGCATAAATTATGACAATAAACGTCTGCCTTATGCGCCAGATGTCATGCTTAATGCAAGTTTTGACTACTTGATTGATCAAACATTGTTACCCGGTAACCTCTATTTAAATGCCGGTGCCCGCTACTATTCAAAAAGCTACTTTAATGAAGCGAATACTCTTGAACAGGGGGGATACACCCTCTATGACGCATCATTAAGTTTAGAAATGGCACATGGGGTGAATGTAAAACTCTATGGCGAAAATCTGGGCGATAAAAAGTATCGTGTCTCAAGTTTCACCGTGGGGCCAAATACGCTCAGTATGATCAATAAAGGCTTGAATGTTGGGCTGGATGTGAGTATCTCACTATGACGCATAATATCTCCCATCCCCGCCATATATCGTTGCTATTATTGACTTTGGCAGGGGTTTATACCCTCCAAAGTACGATCGGCATGTTAACGTTACAAAGTATGCCAGCGTTTTTGCGTAGCCACGGCGTAACCCCGGATAAAATCGGCTTGCTCTACTTGTTGATGCTGCCTTGGGCATTCAAATTCCTTTGGGCACCTATTATAGAGCGCTATCGTAAATCGGGTTCGGGGGATACAAATCCCCGTCGTATCATGATTTGCGGTAATCTGTTAATTACCTTGCTTTTTTGTGCAATGTCACTGGCAAAACCTGCCGAACATATGCCGCTGATTATCGTCGGTCTATTTCTAATCACCATTTGCCTGACGGTGGTGGATACCACCACCGATGGTCACGCTATTGACCGGTTATCACCAAAACATCGCCCTTGGTGCAATGTTATGCAAGTTGGCGGCGGTTATTTGGGTTCTATCATTGGCAGCGGTCTGTTTCTATACCTGGTTTCACTGTATGGTTGGCACATTGGTGCCGGGGTATTAGCCATCGTGATTCTATTGATGTCACTGCCTGCCCTATTTTTACGCGAAACACAGGTAGAAAAAGCACCAACGGTTTTAAAAGCCCCGGTTGCCCCTTCTCTCAAAAATGCACTCCGTCGGGCACCGGTTAGACAAGCATTGGTTTTGATATTGCTGTGTATGATCGGTACGCGCCTTTCACTTGGTATGCTTTCGCCGTTTTTGATCGATCGCGGTGTGGATTTAACTCAACTTGGTATCATTGCCGCCAGTGGTGGTGCATTAGCTGGATTATCTGGTGTTCTGCTTGGTGGCATCATTGTACGTAAATTCGGTGCTGTCCAGACTTTACTGTCTGTCATACTGCTTGAATCTATCGTATTAGCCGGTATTTTCTGGCTTGCCCGGCAACCAGAAGCGCCGTTATCCCTGCTTTCAGCCGCATATGTTTTCATCACCTTAATCACTGCCGCCAAATTTGTTGCGCTGTATACCCAGATGATGTCGCTCGCCGCGGGTGCTCAGTCCGGTGTGGATTTTGCATTGATGCAATCCGCAGATATGGGTATTGCAATTATCTGTTCAGTGTTGGGTGGATTGATTGTTACTAAAGCAGGCTATTCTGCCCTTTTCGTTCTTGCACTTCTCTTCACTTTCATTGCCTTGTTCTGGATATTGCGTAAGTTCCATAATTTCCACAAGGAGAGCGTGAATGCGTAATCATGATACTTCTGCTCAGAGTTCGCCGGAGCAGCGTGCGGCTGATGCCGGCGTTATTAAAGAGTTATGGTACATGATGCGCCCATACCGCACGTTGAGTTACGTTGCTATTGCACTTGCCATTCTTTCCGCCGGCCTGCAAATATTGCCGGCGGCGGTTGCCGGGCTCATCACCCAATCTATCTATGACGGGCAATATGACACGCTATTGAATTATGGCGTTATGTTATTGGGATTCACGTTTGCCGCTATGTTGACCTTTAGTGGTTCAACGTTTTTTGCTCATTTGGTTGCTGCCGATGTGCAAGCTGATGTTCGCCGCAATATCAGCAGTAAGTTGAAGTCTGTACCTTTGGGCTTTTTCATGCTGACCGACAGCACTGAAATAAAAAAGATGATGCTAGATGACGTCGAACAGCTTGAAGATGGTATTGCTCATATCATTCCAGAGATGTCTGCTACCTTATTTGGTCCATTGATCGCATTGAGTGTCATGTTAGCCATTGATTGGCGGTTAGCCTTGGCGGCCTTCGCGCCGACTTTGGGTGCCTGCTTGTTATTTGTCTATATTCAGATAAAAGTTCAAACGACAACTCAGCGTTTTTATGCAGCCCAAAACCGTATTGCTTCAACAATGGGTGAAGTTATTAATGCGATTCCTGTGGTCAAAACCTATTCAGGCGGCAAGGTTGCGTTGCAACGCGCTGAGAAAGCGTTTACTGCCCTGACTCGGATTATTGACGTTTGGGTTGAGAAAGTGCAGGTCAAATCCAGCCGGTTTTTCGTGTTATCCAGTGCTAACCTGTTGTTTGTCCTCCCTTTGGCGGTCTGGTTATTGAACCGACAAGAGATCACTTTATTCGAATTGACTTTCTTTATTTTGGCGGCAATGGCATTCGGTAATATTGCCTCATCCATGTTCGCTGTGATGACACGTTTGCAACAGCAAGAGGCGTTGATCACACGTTATCGTTGGTTAATGAATCAACCTGAACTAGCGCCTTGCACCCAAAGCCAAACACCCGCCGATCACAGCGTCGCCCTGCACAATGTCAGTTTCTCCTACCAAGATAAGCAGGGGAATGCATTAAATAACATTTCATTTTCTATACCGGCGGGCAGTTCATTAGCTTTAGTCGGTGCCAGTGGTTCGGGTAAATCTACTGTAGCGAGTCTTATCGCACGTCTTTGGGACCCTCAGCATGGTCAGGTGACTATTGGCGGTGTTGATATCCGTAATATGGATGAACCGACGCTACGCAATAACGTCTCTTTTGTTTTCCAGCGGGTGTTTCTGTTCAACGATACGGTGGCTAATAACATACGATTAGCCCGTCCTAATGCCTCACTGGCCGAAGTTGAAACGGCGGCTACCGCAGCGCAAGCTCATCAATTTATTCAGCAATTACCACAAGGCTACGACACCGTACTGAACGGTGGCGTGAGTTTATCGGTAGGTGAAAAACAGCGTATTGCCGTTGCCGCCGCTATTCTGAAAAACGCCCCAATTCTTGTATTGGACGAAGCTACAGCCTATGCCGATCCAGAATGTGAAAAAGAGATGCAACAGGCACTCAATGCCTTATGCCGCAATAAGACTGTGATTGTCATTGCCCATCGTCTACCGACTATCCGTCATCTTGATCGAATAATGGTTTTAGATAAAGGACAGATTATCGAACAAGGAACCCATGATGAACTGGCCGCACAGCAAGGTGCATACGCCAGACAGTGGGCTGCTTGGCGGGGAGAAAAAACCGGGACAGGAGCAAATTATCATGGGGCTATTTAATCGTCTCCAGCAACATCTATCACCAAAACTACAAAGAGTTTGGTTTAAGGGATTGTTATATAAACAGTTTGATACCGTTGCGATTATGGCTCAACTGGCTATTGCTGCCTGGGCTATTACCCATCTAGGGGAAAGTGACAATCCTATGTTGCCGCTTATCACTTTGGGATTACTGGTTATTTTATTGTTGCTGCGATTTACTTTTATGGCTCGCGCATTACGTAAACTCACCATTGCCGCCTATGGTTTAGGCATAGAAATTCGTCGCTCTCTGCTACAACGCCTTGTCAGTATGTCTGTCGCCACTATTCGGGGATTGAGCGCTGGAAAAATAGCGTTGACGTTATCTGAAGATGTGCAATGGCAGGAAAATCAGTCAGCCTATACCACACCGCAAATCGCTTGTCAGGTGATGATGCTGACTCTCATCTACTTAGCTTTATTCTGGTTCGATTGGGTGGTTGCCGGTAGTGCATTATTAGTGCTGATGGTTGGAATGTTCATCTTGGGAGCTATCCGTAAAAAACTGAATGAAATATTGCGCTTGCGTGCCACTATGATGGCTGAGGTATCCGAAGCTATCGTTGAGTACGCCCAAGGTATGTCCTTTATTCGTGCTGCGGCAGCAACCACGACGGTAGAACAGCGTTTTGACCGCGAAATCGACCAATTACGTGTCGCATTCCGCCGCGGGGTATTCAGAAGTATTCCGCTACTGAGCCTGTTTTACATCATCATTGATACCAGCGTGGTCGTTGGCATTCTGGCTGGTGCTCTGCGTTTTAATTCACCAGAAGCATTAACACTTTCAGAAATACTTATCACTATTCTGTTGTTGTTTGCCACGATTACCCCTCTACGTGGGATCATCCCCTTACTCAATATTACGGCCTTAACGCAAGTAGGTGAAACCCATATTGCAGAGATAGAAGCCGTTGCAACGCAAGCTTCCGGGCCACTAGCTGCGCCAGACAAATATGATGTTGAAGTTAATGACATTTCGTTTAGCTATCCAGGTACCAATCAACCCGCTATCCAAAATGTGTCGTTTTATGCGCCGCAAGGCAGTATGACCGCTATTGTCGGACCCAGTGGCAGTGGGAAATCCACACTGGCTTATCTATTACTCTCTTTCTATCAACTGGATAAGGGAGAAATCCGTCTGGGTGGAAATGATATCCATCATTACCAAACCCAAGCATTGTATGACACCGTGACTATGGTATTTCAGGAAACCGCACTATTTCAGGATACCGTCGCTAACAATCTCCGGTTGGGTGATCCCAATGCAACCCAATTAGAACTGGAACAAGCAGCTCGTCTTGCCAATATTCACGATACGATTTTGGCATTACCACAAGGATACGATACTCCGCTAGGCGTGGATGGCGGTACGCTGTCTGGTGGCGAGCGTCAGCGCCTTGCCATTGCCCGTGCCATTTTAAAGCAATCTCCGGTTTTATTCCTTGACGAAGCGACGGCTTCTCTCGATCCCGAAAACGAACAGTTGATACAACAGGCGTTTGATTCTCTTACCCGGAATAAAACAGTTTTTGTTATCGCTCATCGGCTGAGCACGATAACCCGCGCTGACCAGATATTGGTGATGGATCATGGAACCCTTTGTGATAGCGGCACTCATGACGAATTGTTAGCGCGTTGTTCACTTTATCAATCTCTTTGGGAAAACCATCTCGGCTCAGAAGAGCACTGGCATCTATATCCAAATAAGCCAAATAAGGTGTAACCCCCACCGCTTCGTAACCGTTATTATTTATAGGATATCTTCATGCACAAGGATTTTGTCTCTCCAGATTCACTGCGTCAGATCATATCTGGCCTGTTTACTCAAAAAAATACACTGGTGGATGATAACGATGATTTAATTCGCAAAGGGCTGGACTCAATGCAAATGATGGCATTGTTAAACCAGTTGAGGCGTCAGGGATATCGCGTCACCCTTCGTGAACTGTATCAAAAACCCACACTGTATGCCTGGAGCCAGCTTCTGCAACGTCATGCGCCTGTTACTCATACAGCACTTAAGCCTGATGTGGCGCAGCCATTGATTGCGGATGCTCGTCCGTTCCCGTTGACTGCGGTACAACATGCGTATTTTGTTGGGCGTTCGCCAGAACAGACATTGGGAGGAGTCGGTTGCCATTTATATCAAGAATTTGACGGTATCGGGTTGGAGCCTGAACCACTGGAAGCGGCAATTCATAAGTTGATTCAGCGACATCCGATGTTACGAGTGCGGTTTTTGCCCGATGGTCGCCAGCAAGGGATGGCCGATGCTTATTGGAAAAAATTAACGGTTCATGACCTGCGCAGCTTTACAGCAGAAGAACAGCGACAAGCGCTGAATAATATACGTGAACAACTAAGCCATCGGGTATTACAGGTTGAACAAGGGGAAACGTTCGATATTCAGCTAAGTCTGTTTGGAGAGAATCAGCACCGGTTGCACGCTAATATTGATTTGCTGATCATGGATGCCGCCAGTTTTAGCCTGTTCTTTACTGAACTGGCGGCATTAATTGTTAAACGCAACCTGCCGGTTATTCCTTCTGACTACGATTTTTGCCGCTATTTGGTGCAATATCAGGCGCAATTTGCGCAGGCTCGACAAGAAGCAGAGATATTCTGGCGTAACCGGTTAGATACCCTTCCCCCTGCCCCTCAACTCCCTCTGGCTAAGGAACCTTCCCTAATAAAAAACGTCCGCATTCAGCGCAGATGCTTCCGTTTGGCTCCTGAATATTGGCAACGTTTTAAACAACTTGCTCAACAAAATGGTGTTACGCCAACGATGGCATTGGCAACCGCATTTGCCGGTTTATTATGTCGCTGGAATCATGCTCCCCGTCTGTTGTTTAACCTGACGTTGTTTGACAGAGCGCCATTGCACACGGAAGTTGACAACCTGTTGGCCGACTTTACTAATATTTTGCTGTTAGATATTCCCGCTGATAACTTGCCGTTCTGCCAACTGGCTCAAGACGCGCAAGCAACATTTGCTGAAGCTTACGAACACCGCCATTGGTCTGGTGTAGAAGTTTTACGTGAACTTAAAAAACGCGGTAGTCATCCACATGGTGCGCCAATTGTGTTTACCAGCAATTTAGGTCGACCTTTATATGGTGAAAATACCCGTGATGTTCTGGGAAAACCAAGTTGGGGAATATCACAAACCCCTCAGGTATGGCTGGATTTCGTTGCATTTGAACATGAAAACACGCTGAATATTCAGTGGGATAGTAACGATGAACTCTTTCCTGACGGGTTAATGGATACCTTATTTACTGCCTATCAGGGGTTCATTGGAAATTTAACGGAAAACGCTACACAGTGGAGTAAAGAATTACCGGATCTGATGCCTAAATCGCAATACCAACTGCGGTATCAGATCAATAACACAACTGAACCTTTGCCGGATGCTCTTCTGCATGAAGGGGTGTTTTTGCAGGCAGAACGCACACCAAATATTGTTGCTTTGGTGACTAATAATAAGGAAATCAGTTATGGTGAATTAAGTTTGGCCGCTCGCCGGTTAGCAACCGTGTTGCAAAAAATGTCGGTTATACCGGGAGATCGGGTTGCCATTAGCATGGAAAAAAGTGTCGGACAAATTGTTGCGGTATTGGCGATACTTTATATCGGCGGCGTTTATGTACCGGTTCCTGTTGATCAGCCAGTAAACCGACGTCGTGCTATCTGCGAAAGTGCTGGGATTCGCGTCGTTATCATTGATCCTGAACAACACATTGATCTTGAAAAACAAGGTGATGACTGGTCACAAGATGTGCATTGTGTTTCTTGGCATCAGGATGAGCAATGGCCGCCTTTGGCAAACATGGTTAAGCGTGCGGTTACTGATCCGGCTTATATCATCTATACCTCTGGTTCAACCGGTATACCAAAAGGCGTCGTTATCAGCCACCAGAGCGCACTCAATACCTGTTTGGATATCAATCGCCGTCATCAGGTCCAAAGTAGCGACCGGTTATTGGCACTCTCTGCTCTACATTTCGACCTCTCCGTTTATGACATTTTCGGTATTCTCACCGCGGGAGGTGCGCTGGTATTAATTAATGAAGCACAGCGTCGTGACCCATCAACTTGGGAAATGCTGATCGCGCGTCATCATGTGACGTTGTGGAATAGTGTGCCCGCACTGTTCGATATGTTACTGACCTATTGCGAAGGCATGGAGGTCGATGCGCCGAAAGCACTTCGTACTGTGATGTTGTCCGGGGACTGGATCGGTTTGTCACTGCCTGAACGTTACCGCGCCTTCAATCCTGATGGTGTTTTGAGTGCAATGGGCGGTGCTACAGAAGCGGCTATTTGGTCAAACGAATATATCGTCAAAGCAGTTGAAGCACAGTGGCGCTCCATTCCGTATGGCTATCCTTTAGCTAACCAGCGCTACCGTGTCGTGGGTGAAGATGGTCGTGATTGCCCTGATTGGGTTGTCGGTGAGCTTTGGATTGGTGGCTCCGGTGTCGCATTAGGCTACTTTAATGATGAAGAACGTACTTCCGCTCAATTTGTTGTCGATCAAGGGGAACGCTGGTACCGCACCGGTGATCTGGGTTGTTACCATCCTGAAGGTTGGCTTGAATTTCTGGGACGTCGTGATAGTCAGGTAAAAATTGGTGGTTACCGAATTGAGTTGGGGGAAATTGATGCGGCCCTTAATCAAGTCACTGGGATTAGTAAAGGAGTGGCACTCGCCAGTGGCGAAAAAGAGAAGTCGCTAGTGGCGTTCCTTGAATTAGAAGGTGATTCTTTATGCCAACGGATCAATCGTGCACCGCAGTTATCCGCTGGCTATCGTGAGCTGTTCCCCGCAATGCATGCAATAACCGCAGATAGCAGTGAACCTCAAGTTGCCATGTTCCTGCTGGAACATCTATCTCGTCACGGTATTACCTTTACTTCACCGCAGTCACTGACAGATTGCTTGAAACACTATCAGCCCCAAGCGGAGTATCATGACTGGTTTGCCCGTATGTTGGCATATCTTTGCCAATGTAAGGTACTGGTTGAATCTACACCGTATATATATCAGGCCGGATGGTTACCCGCTACATCCAATGATCAGGCGATAGGTATCCCGGAACGTTGGCACACTGTGTTACGCGATGTTCTTACCGGGCAACAGACGGCGGTTGCATTACTTGACGATCCGCAATTCGCACCGGAACAACAATTGTTTGTGTTGCCAGAAACCCAGCAGTGGCTGACCGGGTTGCAACAAGTCATCACCATCCTCTCTCAGAGATTACAACGCCCCGTGACTTTGATGGAGTTTGATGCTCGCAGCGGTCGCTGTGCGCAGTGGTTAGCAGAGCATATTACTGATCAGCATCTCTGTTATCTCGGCTTTGAACGTTCTCAGGCACTGGTCAATCAGGCGCAAACACGGTTAAGCGGTTATGCTCATGCATCAGTACAATATTGGTCTAAAGTGCAAGGTTGGTCTAAACAAGTTCCTGAATCGCTGCAACATCAGGCTGATATTATTCTGCTGAATAATGTATTACACCGGGAAGAAGATCCTGCACGTTGTCTCAAGGAATTGGTACCATTTGCTCAACCCGGCGCGTTGATATTGGCAATGGAGTTGCAACAGGCATCGTCTCTTTCCCTGATTACGACTGAATTGCTTTCACCTCAAGGTATTCAATTACGTTCTGCGTCACAGTGGTTATTGTTATTGCCACAACTATTACCACTACTACCACTACAGGCTGAAACGCCAATTACCATCGGTAACCTTAGTGTGTTATTGATGCAAACAAGTGACAGCGTAACTATTCCTGATCGGGAAAAAATTAAGTCTGTGCTGGCACAACATCTGCCGGGATATATGATCCCACAGCGCTTGCATATTATTCCTCGTCTGCCATTGACACCTAACGGCAAAATTGATCGTAAGGCGCTATCGCAAGAACTACAGTCTGCGATAAAAACAGAGACAGCACCGCGCCAGAATGAAATGGCCTTGTTGAATGCGGTGGAACAAACCGTTGCCGGCATTTGGCAACGCTTGCTCAATACAGAACAACTGGGCTGTGACAGTGACTTTTTCCAACTTGGCGGTGATAGTCTTCTGGCTACGCGTTTGGTTGGTGAACTGACACAACAAGGCTTTAAAGGTGAGCTGGGCCATCTTTTCCGTAACCCACAATTGGCAGCATTTGCGGCTACACTGGTTCCTCTGGCTGAAACTTCATCAACAGAGTGCGCTCTGCCGAAAGAGCAAAATGAGTACCAGCCTTTCCCACTCACGGAAGTTCAGCAGGCTTATTTGGTCGGACGCCATCCGGGTTTCGCTTTAAGTGGTGTTGGCGCGCATTTCTTTATTGAATACCAGATAGAGCAGTTAGATGTTCAACGTTTAAATCGGGTGTTAAATCGTCTGATTCAGCGTCATCCCATGCTCAGAACCGTGGTTGTCAATGGGCAGCAACAGGCATTAGAAAATGTCCCGCTGTTCTCCGTCAAACAACATCAATTCACCAATATTACGCAGGCAGATACATTACGCGAACAGCTTTCGCATCAAGTATTAGATGCCAGTAGCTGGCCAGTGTTCGATTTTCAGCTTGCGCAAGATGATGGGATTGTCTCCCGGCTATTTGTCAGCTTGGATAATCTGCTATTAGACGGGTTGAGCATGCAGATATTGCTGGCCGAGTTAGAACAGCTTTATCTCGACGAGCAGCATGAATTGCCACCATTGAAAGTCACATTCCGGGATTGTGTACTACGCCAGCAACAGGCACCAGCACATCAGCGTTCGCTGCAATATTGGCAGGAGCAAGTGAAAACATTACCACTGGCACCACAATTGCCACTGCGTATTGCCCCGGAAAAGGTTCAATCGCCACGTTTTGTGCGCTATAGCGATCGGCTATCTGCATATGAATGGAGCCAGTTGAAACAACATGCAGCTCCTTATCAAATAACGCCTTCCGCGCTATTAATTGCGGCTTATGCAGCGGTTCTTTCTGCGTTCAGTACTAAACCGGAGTTAACGCTCAACCTTACTCTGTTCGATCGCCCACACTGGCATGAAGATATCAATCACATTTTGGGTGATTTCACTTCTCTGTCATTACTGGCCTGGCACCCGGAGAAAAATTGGTTATCAAGTGCCCGTAGATTGCAACAACAGTTATGGCAGGATCTAGATCACCGTCACATTTCAGCAATTAGAGTGATGCGTGAATTGGTACAGAGCCGTAGCGCCGATGCGGCCATTATGCCGGTCGTTTTCACCAGTGCATTGGGAACACACCAAGGGCAATTCCTTTCGCATTCATCGTGGATGAAACCCGTTTGGGGTATTTCCCAAACGCCACAAATCTGGTTGGATCACCAGGTTTATGAATCTGATAATGAACTTTGTCTAAATTGGGATGCTGTCGAAGAATTGTTTGAACCACATCAGTTGCAAAACATGTTCAATAGCTACATGACGCTATTGCGTGCCCTTGCGGCTCAGCCAGAAAGTTGGCATGCAGCACTGGAACAATTGATGCCACGCCAGCAATCCGTGATGGTTGAAAATACTGCTGTTGCCATTGCGCCATCATTGCGTTCAGAGGGATATGACCCTCAAATATGCAGTAAAATTCAACGTCTGTTCTTGTCCATAACAAATCATCCTATTAACGCACAACAAAACTTTTTTGAGGCAGGAGCCAGCTCGCTACAGCTAATTCAATTGCACAGCAAACTACAACATGCGGGTTTTTATCATCTTGCCGTGACCGATTTATTTGCTTATCCAACACCAGAGACGCTCAGTTTGCGCTGCCGGAAGGATTCCCACGACGGAAATCGCCAGTCGATTACCCCTCGTCAGCGTCAACAACAGAAGCGTCTGCAACAACGGGAAAAACGTCATAAAGGAGCTGCATAATGACTGATTTAACGTCTCATTACGATAATTGCGATCCTGTCGCAGTGATTGGCCTTGCCTGCCGCTTTCCGCAGGCACCAGATAGCGATACTTTCTGGCATAACCTGCAACACGGAGCTGAGTGTACTGTTCCACTCTCCCGTCAAACATTATTAGATGCAGGTATTCCTCTTGAAGTCATTGAGAGTGAAAATTTTGTCAATCGGGCAGCGATATTAGAGAAAGCGGAACAATTTGACGCCTCGCTGTTTGGTTATTCACGGCAGGAAGCGGAGATGCTCGATCCTCAACAGCGTCTTTTTCTCCAGACCGCTTGGCATGCTCTTGAACATGCCGGTTATGCGCCACGTCATGTCCCGTTGAAAACCGGTGTTTTTGGTAGCAGCCGGGTCAGTACTTGGCCTTCATGGTCACAATTTTCCATGACCGATGTTGGCAAAGTTAAAGGGCTTCAAGCGTTAATCAGTAACGATAAAGATTATCTTGCGACACGTACCGCTTATAAATTAAACCTAAAAGGCCCGGCACTGACGGTACAAACAGCGTGTTCAAGTTCACTGGTTGCTGTGCATATGGCTTGTGAAAACCTGCGTGCCGGTGAGTGCGACATGGCGTTGGCTGGTGGTGTGGCAGTTTCTTTCCCGCAAGAAAGTGGTTACTTGTATCAGCCGGGAATGATTTTCTCCCCTGATGGGCATTGCCGCCCTTTTGATAGCCAGGCAAATGGCACCTATGGTGGCAATGGCGTTGGTGTTGTCACGCTAAAACGCCTAAGTGATGCTCTGCGCGATGGCGATCCCATCATGGCTGTGCTACGTGGCAGTGCAATTAATAATGATGGCAATGAGAAAGTTGGCTTTACCGCCCCTTCGGTCAACGGTCAACGCAACGTTATTATCGAAGCACTCCAACTGGCTGATGTCAGCATTGATGATGTTGGCATGATTGAAGCACATGGTACGGGAACGCCTCTTGGCGATCCGATAGAAGTTGACGCGCTACGCAGCATATTTTCTGATCGTAGTGTGGCGTTACCGCCTTGCTATCTTGGCTCAGTGAAAAGCAATATGGGCCATCTTGATACGGCTGCCGGCATTGCTAGCTTGATTAAAGCGGTTTTGTCTGTTTGGCATGGCTATATTCCACCGACGATCAATGTTCAGCAACCCAACCCGGCTTTACGGTTGGAACAAAGTCCATTCAGGCTGGCAACACAAGGGCAACGCTGGACACAAGCATTACGTACCGCAGGCGTCTCTTCGTTTGGGATTGGTGGTACTAACTGTCATGTCGTCGTGCAATCATTGCCGGAAGAATTACGTCGTCACCGTGTCCATCATGCGCAGACTTCGCCTTTATTGCTCTCTGCTGCTTCTGAATTTTCATTACGTCAATTGGCCCAACGTTATGCGGCTGCACTCAATGGTGCACCAGAGCATCATGCAGATCTGGCTTGGACCGCATTACAGGGACGTGATTTTTCATTACCCTGGCGTTTAGCATTGGCGCTAACGCCACAGAGTGCTGAAAATTTATCCGCTTTTGCCAACAAGAAACCAACACAAAATGTTTTCAGTGGGCAAATCAATAGCGAAAGTAAACAACTTTGGCAATTTAGCGGTCAGGGTTGTCAATGGTCTGGCATGGGGAAAGCAATGTATGCCAGCTCTCCTGTTTTTTCCGCTATGTTGGATCGTTGCTGTACAGCCTGTGCATCAGAGTTGGCATTGCCATTAAAAGCAGTCATGTTCGGAGAGCATGATGCTGCATTAGCCACCACCGAATACGCACAACCGGCAATTGTGGCGCATCAAATTGCACTGGCGGCACATTGGCAGGCACTTGGATTAAAGCCTGATTATGTATTGGGGCACTCGGTTGGAGAATTTGCCGCTGCCGTTGTTGCCGGGATTTTCACACCTGAACAGGTGATGCCGCTCGTGGCGGTACGAGGCAAACTGATGCAAAACTGCTCCCAAGGGGGCGCAATGCTGGCGGTTTTTGCCAATGAGGAAGAAGTACTTCCGTTCGTTCATTCGCTGGTATTAGATTTGGCGGTTTGCAATGGCCCACAACACTGGGTTTGGGCCGGTACAGAGACGGAAATTGCGACCTTGGCACAACGCTTGGAACAACAGCAGATTCGTTGCCAACGTCTAAACGTTGCCTGTGCAGCACATTCAGCCATGCTTGATGGTGTACTGGAGGCATTTTCTCTGCGTTGTAGCCAGTTGCAACCTGCATTGGGGGAAATTCCGCTGATTTCTACCCTGACCGCCAATATTGCAACGGCGGCACAATTAGGTTCACCGGACTACTGGCGTAATCATATGCGTCAGACCGTACGCTATTACCCGGCTGTTGAGTTTGCCCGCCAGCAAGGGGTGGCATTATTTATGGAGATGGGGGCTGATGCACAATTAACTGGCATCGGGCGACGGGTCAGTCTGCCACAGGAATCTTGGATTGCTGGCATACAGCGTCAAAACTCTCCAGAGACAGCTCAGCAAACGGCTCTCATGCAACTTTACTGTGCTGGTGTGCATCTTGACTGGCCGCATCTTTTCTCGCTTACTGGGGAAAAATGTCATGCTCCTCTCTATCCATTTGATGAGCAGCATTATCGCTTCCCTGCAACCAAATCTGTGCAGCCCACAACCAATATCAATGCTGGACTTGATGTAAATGCTCTGCTCGATCCTGCCATTGAGCAAAACCCTGATGCTGCAACACTACGTGAGTTGTATACCGATGCATTGGTATATCAATGTCATGGGCGTGATACTGAACAAGGTTTCAGTGCTATCGACACTATTCGGGCTGGTCGTCTGCAACCTCGTTGGTGCCCTTTGTTGGAACAATTGCTAACCTATTGCGTCCAGCAAGGTTATTACCGGGAAGTTTCTGGGCCAACAGCAAGTAAAATGTATTGCCCTGATCGTCCCCTGCCATATGCCAAACGCAGATTATTAGAGTCACGTTTATTCACCGCTTTTCCGGCTTTGATTTATGCGGGTGAGCGTCTATTTGCCCTGTTAAGCGATCGTTGTGATCTGCCGCGTCAGTTTGTATCAACCCAAGCTGCGACCAACTCATGGCTTCCCGCACCACAACCGTGTCCCAACACCCACTATGCCCTACACTGGCGTACAATAAACACAGATAACCCAAGATCTTCAACGGCATATACTCTCCGTTCTTCAACGGTGAATGACGAGATAGTTAATCATTGGCGTCAGGCGGGTATTGATTTACAGCCAGAAAGCGGAAATATCTTATTACTGCTTACCGGCAGTGATGTACTTGAATTATGCGATCAGGTTATTACCGAACTAAAACGTGATGAAGAAATACCATTAACCGTTGTCACCTGTGGCGCTCAACCGGAAACCACCTTATCACCAGAGAATATCAATCCAGCTCAATATGCTGTCTGGGCATTGTTACGTGTCGCAGTTGAAGAATATCCCCATCGTCGTATTCAAGCGATTGATATTGCTGATATCAACGATGCTGACGCTTTGTCATTAGCGCTTGGCTATTTGAGTGAACATAACCGTTGGCTGAGAGTTCGTGGCAATCAAGCCTCGGTGCCGGTTTTACAACGTCAATCCTTACGGCTTTCTCAACAGCCGATGTCGATTCCCCATCAGGGTTGGCATATCGTGACCGGGGGAATGGGAGGGATTGGTCAGATTTCCGTCCGTTGGCTGTTGGCTCAAGGTGCACGTAGAATTGCAGTATTTGCCCGTCGTCAACATGCGGATTGGGGCACTTTTGTTCAAGAGTCATCACTGAATACTGAATGTGAGATACGCTGGATTAAAGTTGATGTTACTGATACGCCAGCTTTGTTAAATGCAGTACAGATGCTGGCACAAGAGGATGGTATCGCCGGGGCAATTCATGCGGCGGGTATCGCTGATCATACCCGGTTGGCAGAACTTGAACCTCAATGTCTGTCACAGATGTTATCGGTAAAAGCCCTGAGTGCATCGGCGTTGCAAACTGCTCTTAAGCAACATAATGCACACTATCTGTTGCTTCATTCTTCTGCCGCATCAATGTTAGGCGCTCAAGGACAAGGTGCTTATGCCGTTGCCAATGCTTACCTGGAATCTTTGGCGCTGACAGCCCCGAATCCGTTGATAGTAAAAGCATTGGTTTGGGGTGTTTGGGGTGGCGTTGGTATGGCCCGCGAGCGGCGATTAGTGGAAAAATTGGCACAAGATGGCATGTTACCGTTCAGCGTCAATGAAGGTATCTGGCATTTTAATCAATCTCTGCGCAGTGCATCTCCTTGTTATCTGGCGATACGGTTGGATGAGCATCACCCTGATATTTCGCGGCGTTTACAGGCTGATACTGACCATAACCACCCAGTGGCACCCCCGGCACCTTCACACTCTGTCGATAACACGTTGTATCAGGACAGTGAAGAACGGCTTAATTGGTTGCGTCAACGTGTCGCTGCATTGCTGCGGTTAGAACAGCCTGAACGTTTGGAATCGCAACAGGACTTACTGCAATTTGGTTTGGATTCCTTGTTGTTTCTGGAGCTAAATGCAGTGATCCACCAGCAATTTGGTTTCAGACTCACTGCCGAATTGGCTTATCAGAATATGAATTTAGAGGGGCTTAATCGGCTTATTGGCGACGCGTTACCTGAACAACAAATAACCGGCTCTCAGCCTGAGATCATTATTGACAGTGCCCAACGTCATGCTCCATTCCCGTTGACGCCCATTCAGCACGCTTACTGGATTGGTCGTACTCAGGCCATTGATTTTGGCGGTGTTGCGTGTCACGTCCTATTTGAATGGGATCTGACACTAGATCGTTTTGATATTCCGCGTTTTGAGAAGGCATGGAATGCTTTAATTCAGCGTCATGGCATGTTGCGCATGGTCGTGGATGAAGACGGGCAACAAAGAATTCTGCCTGAAACCCCTTGGTATGCTTTATCACAAGATGATTTGCGTATGCTGGATGAAACAGCTTGCCAACAGGCACTGGTTCAGCGTCGTCATACGCTTTCTTACCAGGTCCCGCCGGCAGAACAGTGGCCACTGTTTGAAGTTTCTGTTTCTCTGTTACCGAATGCACGTTGTCGCTTACATATGAATCTGGATCTGTTGCAGTTTGACGTACAGAGTTTCCGAATCATGATGGACGACTTGCAACGCGCTTACCACCAGAAGCCACTGATCCCGCAGGTGTTTACTTTCCGTGACTATGTGATGGCGGAACAAGCTCAACGGGCAAGTAAAGAGTGGCAGGCATCATGGGCATATTGGCAGCACCAATTACCTTCGTTGCCTCCGGCACCAAGATTGCCGCTGAATCCACAATTGCCTCAGCGTCGTCAGCCACAATTCACCACTTATGAAGGTCGATTAGCACAATCTGATTGGCAAATGCTTAAACAACGCTGGCAACAATGGGGTGTGACGCCTTCCGCCGGTCTGCTGACGCTGTTTGCTCATACTCTGGAATGGTATAGCCGTCATCCGCTGTTTACTCTCAACCTGACATTCTTTAACCGGCAACCTTTCCATCCAGAGGTTCAAGATCTGATTGGTGATTTTACCTCAGTCATGTTGATGGATTTTGATTTACGTAAGGCAACTTCCCTGCGTGCCAGCATGGAGAAAACACAAGCTTTGCTATGGCAACGGCTGAGCCATAACTATGTCAATGGTGTTGAGGTATTGCGAGAACTTGGCCGCCAACAAAATGGTGAAACTCAAAGCAGACAACCGCTGACGCCGGTGGTTTTCACCAGCATGTTAGGAATGGCGCAAGAAGGCGTCGCCATCAAACAATCGATCACTCAGTTACTGGGAGACCCGGTTTTTGTTCTGAGTCAAACCCCGCAAGTCTGGCTGGATCATCAAGTCATGGAAGTAGATGGCGATCTACTGTTTAACTGGTACTGCATGGATGATGTATTAGCACCGGGGGTTATTGAGGCACTGTTTGCCGCTTATAATGCGCTGTTAGTGCAAATTTGCTGCCAGCCTGACTGCATAGAACAGTATGATCTTCATATCCCCCCTTCCGGTCATACCCGTTATGACTTCTGGCCGCAACAACCTGAATTGCATCAAGCTGAACAATATTTGCGTGCCAAACCTGAAATACGGTTGGCAGAAATTCAGCCACGTCAGGATGACACGCAAGGTTATAACTTCTGGCTGGTGGCAGAGGACAATTTGTCATTATCGCTGCCAGAACCATTAGCGATAAACACCGATAAGTTACCGCTGCCTGAGTTAACTGAACAACAGGCATTTGAGCGCTCTTGGCAGCACATTGAGCAGCAAGCGTTATTTGGCCTGAGTCAGACATTACTGCGCCATAATCTGTTCACTTATCCTCAGCAATGCCACTCTCGCACAGAGATTGAACAACATTTACAACTTGCGCCACAGTATCAGCGTCTTCTTACCCAATGGCTGACGTTATTAAACAACCAAGGATTGATTGAAAAAACTGCTGATGGATACCGTTGTTTGCAACCGCTTAATCGTGTTCCTGCTCCTACGGCAAAACTGGACAATGCTGTGTGGTGTCAAACGATTAGCCGTTATATCGCGACATGTATCGAGCAACATGATGCCCTGCTTGCCGGACGAAGTAATGCGTTGGAACTACTGTTTGCCGATAAACAGATCACTGCCAGCCTCTATAGTGAGAATCCCGCGTTACGATGCCTGAACCAAACGGCCGCTGAAATTGTCCGGCAATTGAGTCAGGTATCTGAGCATTTCACTGTTCTGGAAGTCGGTGCAGGAACCGGTGCAACCTCAGCGAAGGTGCTTGAACACAATGCACAATCGATTGAACGCTATCACTTTACCGATGTTTCGCCGCTATTTCTGGATGATGCCCGCCAGTTGCTTAATCACTATGGCGAAACCGTAAAATTTGCGCTGTTCGATATTAATCAGCGTATTGATTTTAGCCAACATCCTGCATCCGGTTATGACCTGATTATGGCGGTTAATGTGTTGCATGATGCAACTCATCTGCAAAACACCCTACAGCGCCTGTCACGGTTACTGAAAACCGGTGGATGGTTACTGATTATTGAATCAACGAAACGCGAAAGCGCTATGCAACTTGCTAGTGTCGGATTTATTGAAGGTATTAATGCCTGGAGTGATGATCGCGGCGATAGTGCATTGATGGATCTTGCGGACTGGCGTCAGTGCCTGGAGAAATCCGGTTATCGGGTTTCATTGGAATGGCCGGGGCAAGATGGGCCAGAACTGCATCAACAACTGATTCTGGCGCGGGCTGAACGGCAAGCACGGCTCAATGTCAGTGAAATAGCGGCACAATTTTCTACTTTGCCTTACTCATTGCATGTTCAACAGCAAGAACAATTACCGCTGATCGTGGCTGCTAAAGAGAGCGTGGCACAACGATCAACTCCAGAAGCAGTACAACCGGAAACAGAAGATGACCAGCTCCATGATATAGAACAGCAGGTAATCACGCTCTGGTGTTCACTGCTTCCTCAGCCAATACAGCGCCACAGTGACTTTTTCCAAAGTGGCGGTGACAGCTTAATTGCTACCCGGATGGTGGTGCAATTGCGTCGTCAAGGTTACGAACAGGCAAATCTGCAACAGCTTTTTGAACATCCGAAGTTGAGTGAGTTTTGCCGTACTTTGCGGACAATTGAAACAGTTGAAACAACACTCGCTACACAGGCTGTTCCAATTGAGACCAAGCCAGCATCGGAGCAAACGCTGCCACTGACTGCGTTGCAATATGCTTATTGGTTAGGCGAAAGCCAACTGTTTCAGTTTGGTAACGGTATCGCGCATTTCTACGCTGAACTGGCTATCAACGATCTTGATCTGCCTCGCTTCATTACTGCCTGGAACCGTGTGGTGAGTCATCATGCGCAATTACGTGGTTATGTGAAGGATGGGCAATATCATATTCTGCCGGAAGTGCCTTGCTATACCCCGACGGTAATTGACTGTCGTAACATGATGCCTGCTCAACGCGAGACAAAACTCGCGGATGCCCGCGATATCCTGCGCACTAAAGGTGTTCCTAGCGATAACTGGCCGCTGTTTGATTTGACGCTATATCGTACTGATGACCGGACGCACTTATTACATTTGACTATCGATCTACTGGTTGCTGATGGTAAAAGTTTGACATTAATCCTACGCGATTTGCAACGCGGATATCAGGAACCTAACTGGCAGCCAGAACCACCGGCAGCAACTATTAGTGACTATATTCAAGCACTGGAAGATGAGAAAACAGGGGAAGCTTGGCAGCAAAGCCGACAATACTGGCTTAATCGTTTACCCTATCTGCCTGATGCTCCAGAGTTGCCACTAAAAGATCATCAGTCACAAGAACTTAATCAACAATGTCTGACGGGATATATTAGTCCGCAACAATGGCAGCGTTTGCAACAACGCGCAGCAGAATACCGAGCTTCACCATCACAGGTTATGCTGACATTATTCACCCATATTCTGGCGGTATGGAGCAACAGCGAGCATTTCACCATCAATGTTCTGCATGGCAACCGACTGTTAATGCCGCAACATTGCGATACGTTGGTCGGAAATCTGTCCACTACATCATTGTTGGAAGTGGATTTACGCCATATCACTGGATTCAGTGATGCGGTAAGTCAGATACAGAAACAGTGGTTAGCAGATCTGCAACATGCTCTATTTGATGGACAACTGGTACTCAGAGAGAAAAATCAGCACCGTCACAATCTAAACGCCGGTATGCCAATCGTGTTCAACGATACAACCGGCACTGCGGGTCGGGGGCCATCAGGGCTGGGAACGCTGAATCTCTTTGGTGCGCAAACACCGCATGTTTATCTCGACTGTATGCTGATTTCTGGCTCAGAGGGTGGCGTTATCATTCAATGGGCAATTTTGCCGCAACTGTTCCAGCCACAAGTTGCAGAAAATATGTTTGCTCATTATCAGGCTAGCGTCGCCGCCCTGCTTGAACCCGATTATCAATGGAGCGCACCACTGCCAGAGTGGCTCCCGGTAAATGATCGAATTTTGTGCCAAAACAGTAATGCAACAACGCGTGTCTTTCCTTCCCATACGCTTTGTTCGTTAATTGAACAGGCAGTAAATCGCTACCCACAACGTATCGCGGTTGTTGATGCTTATCGTCAAATCGATTACCGCACTTTGTGGTCACAAAGTCTGGCGCTGGCTGCTCATCTACAAACACAAGAACATCAGCATTCGTCACTAATTGGCGTGGTGATGGAAAAAGGTTGGGAACAGATTGTTGCGGTTATGGCGATTTTATTGGCGGGACGGGCTTATTTGCCTATTGATGCCAGCTACCCGCAACAGCGCATCCATCAGCTATTGGCATCAGGGGAAGTTGATACTGTATTAACTCAACCTAAGTTTGCTCAACAAATGAGTTGGCCTGATAGTGTACAGGTTATCTCGCTGGATGAACTATTACTTAACCGCTTGCCGAAAAATACCGGTGGACAACGCTTGTCTGCCCATCCTGAGGATTTGGCTTATGTGATTTTCACATCAGGTTCTACCGGCAAACCGAAAGGCGTGATGATAGATCATCAAGGTGCGGTTAATACCATTCTTGATATTAACCAACGCATTGCTCTCAATGAACACGATAGCGTACTGGCGATATCAGAATTGACATTCGATCTTTCAGTTTATGATCTGTTTGGTACTTTAAGTTGTGGAGCAAAACTGGTGATTCCTTCTCCCGGTGACAGCCGACACCCCGACAAGTTATTGACGTGGTTACAACAAGAATCCGTCACAGTTTGGAACTCTGTTCCAGCATTTGTACAACTGCTTGAGGAATACGCCAGAGATTACCCACATTCCCTGAATAGCCTGCGTTGGGTATTGATGAGTGGTGATTGGATACCGACCAGTTTACCGGAAAGATTATCTGCTCTTCACCCTGCGTTGAATCTTCTCAGTTTGGGCGGTGCAACCGAAGCATCAATTTGGTCTATTGCCTATCCTATTGCTCAGGTTGATCCAAACTGGCGCAGCATTCCATACGGAAAACCACTGGCTAATCAGACTTTCTATGTGCTCAATGCAACGCTTTCGCCCTGCCCGGTTTGGGTAACGGGGGAACTCTATATTGGTGGACAAGGGTTAGCTTTAGGCTACTGGGCTGATTTGGAAAAAACTGCCCAAGCCTTTATTACCCATCCTCAAACCGGTGAACGGTTATACCGCACCGGTGACTTAGGTCGCTGGCGGCCAGACGGTAATATTGAGTTTCTGGGGCGCAATGATCACCAGATTAAAATTCGGGGCTACCGGATTGAGCTAGGTGAGATCGAACACCGCTTATGCGAGCACCCGGATATACAACAAGCATTAGCGTTTGCACATACTACGTCAACCGGTGCATTGCAACTTGTCGCGGGTTTGCGTTTGTCTGATGAAACCCCGCTATCTACAGAACTTTTACCGGTTCTGCCTCATTGGTTGCAACAGACCTTGCCTGTTTGGATGTGCCCACAGCGATTTATCATTCTTGATGCGATCCCTGTATCCGACAACGGCAAAATTGACAGACGCGCATTAGCTACCTTGGTTGAGGTGGCAGCACAGGAAGTCAATCTTGCATCGTCGGTTGCTCTCAGTGTGACAGCACAAGCTGTGTTGAACCTTTGGCAATCAGTATTGGAACAACAAGCTATCGGTGTGCATGAAAGTTTCTTTACGCTAGGTGGAGATTCTCTGGCGGCGGTACGGTTAATGGTGAAAATCAATCAGACGTTTAACCGTCAATATCCGCTCAGTCTGCTACAAACTTACGATACCGTACACTCTTTGGCTGAATTTATTGAACATCAGCCAGAAAGCCTTTGCCAAGGGGTGATATTGAACAAGGGAAGCGTTGAGCAACCTGCCCTGTTTATCGTCCATCCTATTGGCGGGCATTTGTTAGGGTATCGTCATTTAGCGGCCAGTTTCGGTGACCAACGTATGATTGGGTTGGCATTTTCGCCAGATAATTTAACTCCAGATACCCCTTCCGTGGCGGCGTTGGCGGCTGACTATATCAGTCAAATCCGCGCCTTCCAGCCACAAGGGCCTTATGCTTTGGCAGGATGGTCTTTCGGTGGATTGGTGGCTTATGAAATGGCTCATCAATTACGAGCGATGGGTGAACGCATTTCTCAATGCATCCTAATTGATAGCTTTGCGCCAAATGTGCGGGCCGATTTGACGCTGAATGAAACATTTTGTCATCGTCATTTCCTGCTCGATTTGCAGGGGCAATTCCCCGGTCTCACTCTGGATGATCATGTTATCGCTGCCGATACGGAGACCTTCCTTAATACGTTGCACGCTGCTTTGCCACAATCTGCACAGATTGATAGCTCGCTGACCGCACTTTATGACGTGTGGCACCATAACTTAAATGCGTTGCTTGATTACTGTCCACCGCAGACTTCACAGCCTTTCTGGCTTATTCGGGCAGCACAGGCACTACCTGATTTTATGGATTATCTCGATCCAACCACCATCGCCTCAATCGATCTTGGCTGGCAGGCTTTTGGGCCAGTCCATGTGACACAACTTGCGGGTGATCATTACACCTTGTTCCAACATCAACATGTTGGCTCACTGGTTACCTGTATGAAAGATATCTTGAATTCAGTATCAACCACTAATCTTGTTAAGGAGAACATATGATAAAGCCACGGCGGGTTCTGATTGTCGGTTCGAAATTTGGCGAATTATATCTTAATGCGTTCTTACAACCTCAGTCTGGTCTGGAATTAGCCGGTATTTTGGCACAGGGTAGCGCTCGTTCGCAGCAACTTGCCTGTGATTTTAATGTGCCCCTATTCCGCTCACTGGATGAACTACCAGATGATATTGATATTGCCTGCGTGGTAATACGGGCGGAGGTTATTGGCGGCAAAGGCGATCAGCTCACTCAGGCACTTTTGGCGCGTGGAATTTCTGTCATTCAGGAACATCCCCTTGATGCCGAAGCTATCAAAAAACATCAATTAACCGCCAACAAACATGATGCAATGTTTTGGGTAAATAGCTTTTATAGCCAATGTCATGCTGGAAGAAGTTGGTTACATGCGGCGCGGCAAATCACTCACTTATCACAGCAACGTCCGGTAAGTGGTTATTTGACAACCAGTCGCCAATTGCTATTTTCTGCGCTCGATCTGTTGTTACAGGCATGTCATTGTCCGGAACAGATGGAGATAGTTTATGTCGGTCAGCGAAGCGGTGCATTTCATTGCTTTGAACTTAGCTTCGAAGGGACAACCGTAACATTAAACGTGCAATCCTATCTGGACCCAAGAGATCCCGATATGCACAATCTGGTGATGCATAAAATGACGCTGATCTGGCCTGTCGGTTATCTTACGCAGGAAGCCAGTTACGGGCCGGTTATCTGGACACCCGTCCTTCATGCACCTGATCATCTGAATAACGAACAAAGCCTCTACCTGAATGCCAGTCAGCCGGATGATAACTATCTGTACCAAGCGACATCACAAATTCTTTGTCCGGCAACCAAAAACTGGATGACAGCATTTGAATGTGATGGGGCTAAAGGTGTGGCATTTTTGCTCAATACCTTAGGTTCTGTATTGAACGGTGCCCTTTGCCCACCGGCTTTTGCTTACGATTACCAACTGCGGCTAGCAGGTTTATGGCAACAAATTTTGCGCATTATGGGAGAGCCTGTTACTCAGGATTTATCGCCCCCTGTTTGGATTGAGCCAGCAAAATTGATGTTAACTAAGGAAGAATGTTGATGACGTGGGCACTCCCTACACACCCGATGATTCGTCCTTGCTTGACGACTCACGGCAAACCCAAATACACGCTGTTAATCTGCCCCTTTGCTGGGGGCAGTACCAGTGCATTCCGCCACTGGTCCACACTAGAAAATTCAGATATAGCGGTTTCACTCGTGATTTACCCCGGACGAGACAGCCGTATGACAGAAAAGGCGGCCACCAGTATTGTGCCATTGGCGCAATCACTTTCTGACCTGATGGTGTCATTCACCCCCGCACAGAGAGAGAACCTGATACTTGTCGGTCACAGTATGGGGGCCCAAGTTGCTTTTGAAACTTGCCAACGCCTTGAGCAACAAAATTGTTCACCCAAGGCACTGGTGCTTTCGGGGTGCCATGCACCTCATCTTCAATCCCGCCGCCAACTTAGCGGATTACCTGATCATGAATTTATTGAACAATTGATTGATATCGGCGGTTGTAGCCCGATTTTGCGAGAAGATCCTGGCTTGCTTGCGCTGTTCTTACCGATGCTACGGGCTGATTTTCTTGCTACGGAACATTATCACCGGTTTATTCAGACTGACGCGGTAAAACTGCAAACACCAACATTGCTGCTTTATGGCAGTGAAGATAAAGAGGCTTCTGCGATAGAAGTTCAGCAGTGGCAGCAATGGCTTGCAGACGGAGAACAACACCGTTCATATCGCCACAAGGAGATTGTAGGCGACCATTTTTATATTACTCAAGAACCTGAGAATTTTATTCGTCACATTACACAATTTATACAATATGTCTATTTACAGGAGTTCGCATAATGGCACCTTTTTCTATTCCTGGGAAAACACTTACTATGACGCCAGACTACCTTTGGAATGGCAAAACGCTGGACCAACAACTTGCCGGATGGTCTGGTATTTGGGGCGATAAAACAGCGCTGATCTATCAAGAACAACAACTAACTTACCGTGAATTGCACCAATCCGCAGAGAGATTGGCCAGCGGATTATTTCGTCGAGGGATCCGTCGTGGGGATAACGTTATGGTACAACTGCCTAACCGTATCTCCTTTGTCGTTACCTGTTTTGCCCTGTTTAGGCTCGGTGCTCATCCGGTGTTATTAATGCCGACACAGCGGGCACATGATGTTCATGCTCTTTGCCAGATTGCACGTCCGGTTGCTTACATTATCCCTGATTGCTTCCATGATTTTGACTACCGCGAAATGGCACGAGAAATTGCGGCATTTTGCCCCGATCTAAAACACATTATTGTTGATGGAGAAGCGGAAGAATTTACCGCATTGGCATCCATTGATGATAAACCAGTAAATATTCCCGCTCCAAGTTATGGTGATATTGCCGTATTGCTGCTTTCGGGCGGAACAACCGGTACGCCGAAACTCATTCCCCGTACTCACGATGCTTATACCTATGATTTTGTGCTCTCCGCCCGTTTGTGCGCAGTAAATACGGAAAGTGTTTATTTGGCCGTACTGCCTGTGGCACATAACTTCACGTTAGGCAGCCCCGGTATTTTGGGTATCCTTTCCCAGGGTGGAAGTGTCCTTCTGAGTGATACCGCCAGTTTTGATGAGGCCATGCCGCTAATCGAGCAACACAAAGTGACCCATTTAGCATTAGTACCGGCTCTGGCTCGGCTCTGGGAACAGGCTCGCGACTGGGAACAAAGCGATCTTTCATCCCTGCGCTGTTTGCAAGTAGGTGGTGGCAGGTTGACACCAGAACTGGCGGGACAAGTAATAGCACGCCTTGGGCCTTTGCAGCAGGTGTTTGGTACAGCGGAAGGATTACTCTGTTATACCCGATTGGATGATCCCCACGAGGTCATCATTAATACCCAAGGACGTCCGTTATCAGAAGAAGATGAGATCAAAATTGTTGATGCCAATTTACAACCTGTAGTACCCGGTGAGGTAGGAGAGCTTATTACACGTGGCCCTTACACTATTACGGGATATTACCGTGCAGAGCAGCATAATACCGTAGCTTTCACCACCGATGGGTTCTATCGTACTGGCGATCTGGTTCGTATGACCTCAGATGGCAACCTGATCGTTGAGGGCAGAATTAAAGAGCAGATTAACCGCAGTGGTGAGAAAATTTCAACCCAAGAAGTTGAGACCTTGCTGCTGCAACACCCTGATATTGATGATGCCGTTGTCATTTCAGTGCCTGATGAATTGCTGGGTGAACGAACCTGCGCCTGTTTACCTAACAACGGCAATCAACCAGAACCGGTGCAGATAGCGGCATTTCTACAACAGAAAGGGGTTCAGCGTCATAAAATTCCTGACCAATGGTTGTTTGTCCCATATTGGCCACTTACTACCGTGGGAAAAATTGATAAACGCCGCTTGGTACAGATGGCACAAGCAGAACATGGCCGCCCAATGCAGCAATATCATGAACAAACAGTTGTTATTACCAGCACTCCGTTAGATTTGATCACACATTTGCTTTCAGAAGGCGAAGCACAACCTTATATGCTCTATGAAGTGAAAGGTGAATGGTCACTGGGGATAGGCTGTGCAGCGACCATCAGTGCGGATGCATCGGGACAATTGATTGATTCACAAGGTAATCGCCATCCATACGATATCAGCACGTTGAGCCAAAAACTTGAACAAGCGCTTAATGCCCTTCCCATTCAGGATTGGCGGGCCTATGGAAGAACGTTATTTGAATTCTCCCATATGACATATGGGTTGCCATTAGCACAACAGAACGAAGCGTTGATAAAAATCACTATTCCACAGCATGAATTACGCATAACTCCAGGACAGGTTCTGATACGAACGCTCGAAGAGAGTCAACTCACCATATTGAGGGAAAAAATTAGCCAGGTTGATCAATTAGGAACACCTGTTTTCCCGTGGACAAAAGATAGGGAAATTATCAGTACATCAGACGCGGCGAAACGTTATCAGGATAACGTCGCCAATGCGGTTAAGGACATTGCCTCGGGCCACTATCAAAAAGTGATCCTGTCACGTCGAGTTGAACTTGGCTCGGATATTGACATGCCACACAGCTACTGGTTAGGCCGCCAAGCTAACACACCTGCCCGCTCTTTCTTCTTACGTGATGAAGATTTCTCTGTTTATGGTTTTAGCCCGGAAACCGTAGTTGAAGCGGATGGTTCAGGTTGGGTTAGCACGCAACCATTGGCTGGAACCAGAGCATTGACACATGACAAAGATCAGGATCAACGATTGAGAGCAGATTTGCTTTCTGACCCGAAGGAGATCTCTGAACATGCTGTTTCGGCTAAATTGGCATTAGAGGAACTGGCACCGATTTGTCAGGCTGACACACTTTGTGTATCAGAGTTTATGGCGATTCGTGAACGAGGTTCAGTACAACATTTGGCATCACGGGTAAAAGGATTACTACAAACAGACAAAAATCGTTGGGATGCGTTCATCGCCCTATTCCCGGCTGTAACCGCTTCGGGGATACCGAAAAAAACCTCTTTACAGGCAATTTCACGTTATGAAGGTGAACCACGCCGGCTTTATAGTGGTTGTGTCATGTTATTAGATAGCTCAGGTAAACTGGATGCTGCGCTGGTATTACGTTCTCTCTATCAGCATCAAGGTCGCTGTTGGCTCCAGGCTGGCGCAGGATTGGTCAGAGATTCAAAACCAGAAAGAGAGTGGCAGGAAACTTGTGAAAAACTTGACTGCATTATGAAATACGTTCGCCCTTGCT
The DNA here is from genome assembly GCF_003343245.1 of Photorhabdus laumondii subsp. laumondii. NCBI lineage: Bacteria > Pseudomonadati > Pseudomonadota > Gammaproteobacteria > Enterobacterales > Morganellaceae > Photorhabdus > Photorhabdus laumondii. Next base: position 2,742,975 of record NZ_CP024901.1, read on the forward strand.
CTGGTAAAAAAGAGTAAATGAAGTAATAACTTTTCCGGGAAAACCAGAGTTGTCTCTGGTTTTCCCTAGACGACTAATTTTCTACTATGCTTAATCAGTCACCTCTAATTTTTCCTTCCGTGACAACCAGTAACTTAAAAAAATCAAACAAATAGATATCAGCTTGCAACTATTCTTGCTGGTACCCATTTTAATTGGAGGCAATAAATATGTTCTCTCGTCGTGATATCTTGAAGGCATCCGCAATTGGCGCGGCGGCCGCTAGCATGGGCGGTATGATTAAAACGGCTGTTGCTGATGAACAGCACAATACGGCTGCCGCGGGTAATAGTAAACCGTCCACAGATGCTAAAAGTTTGTATAAATATAAATTCACCGATAGTAAAAAACGGGTATTAGAAAATGGATGGGCACGGGAAGCTACGGTGGAACAATTCCCGATATCTGAAGGGATTGCGGGTGTTGACATGATGCTTGAACCGGGTGGCGTGCGTGAACTCCATTGGCATGCTGTTGCCGCTGAATGGGCATATATGCTTGAAGGGCATGCACGTATTACCATTATTGATCCGGAGGGCAGAAGTGAAGTAGCTGATTTTGGTCCCGGTGATGTATGGTATTTTCCCAAAGGTCATGGTCATTCCATTCAGGCGCTTGAAGATGGTGCGCATTTTATTCTGACTTTTGATAACGGACACTTCTCAGAATTTGGCACTTTTAGCATCACTGATTGGATAACGCATATGCCGAAAGAGGTGCTTGAGAAAAGTGTCAACATGCCAGCATCTGTTTTTTCTAAAATCAAACAGGGTGAAGCTTACATTGTCGGTGGCGCTATCCCGCCAAAACTTCCCCTACCCGCCGATGACGGCGGATTAAACGATGCCCCACTCACCCACCGTTATGAACTCTTGAAGAACAAACCCTTCTTCGAGAACGACGCAGGGAGTGTTTATCGAGCATCATCGAAGGAATTCCCCATTTCTACAACGATCACTGGCCTCATCGAGACCATCAAACCTGGCGCTATACGTGAACTACATTGGCACCCTAATGCCAACGAGTGGCAATACTACATTTCAGGCAAAGGACGTATGACCGTGTTTAGTTCCCACGGACACGCCCAAACCGCAAAATATGGGCCGACCGACGTTGGTTATGTGCCACTGGGATTTGGTCACTATATCGAAAATATTGGTAATGATGATCTTCAAGTACTGATTGTGCTAGATAACGGTATCTACCAAGATATTTCACTTTCTGATTGGTTAGCTAAAACGCCGTCTTATCTGCTTGCGGATAACTTCAACAATAATCCCTCCGATTGGGTGGACCGTCCTAAGGATAAATTAGTTATATCGCGCCGTAGGAGTTGAGATATTACACCGTGGTGTATTGAATCTATATGACCTTGTATATCAAAAATAGCCTCGTTTACACGGGGCTTTATTAGTAAAAAAACGTTCAATGAAAATTATTTATTAGGTGAGTTTTTTATTAACAAGGATCGAAAATTGCCTATTTCCTGCCATACGCAATGATTATCTTACATTTACATAACCCGCCATGACTATATTAAAAATATTTTGTTAACATAAAATTATCCTATTCTTAAAGTCCGTATTGGTTCAATTTATTTTTAGTGTCCTCTGTTTTTATTTAACTCATTTCATTATTTATTTAACTAATATTAACCTAATGATTTAAATGAAAAAAAATCAACGAGAAATGGAAAAAGAAAAGCTTGCTAATAATTCTTGCGTAAGTTAATTTTACATTGAAATTAACGCTTAAAAAGCCAGGGAAAACTCTATATTTAAAGTTGAAATTTATATTAGTAGCGACAAATTGCGGAGTTTTCTGCCAGAAATTTCATAGCTCAAATAAACATTAACATAATGGAGAAATATAATGGTTATACAATTAACACCTGATGATAGAAGTGGATATCCACCCGTTGAAAAGCAAATAGCAGGAGATATAGTACGTATACTAAACTTTAAGCAAACAGATGAGGGTCATACAGCATCATATGGAATTGAATATCGAGCTAAGAAAATAATATTAGCTTACGCTTTGGCTGTAAGTGGTATTCATAATGTATCTAAACTTCCTGATGACTATTATAAGAATAAAGAGACTGCTGAGAGAATTTATCAAGAATATATGTCTAATCTTTCATCTGCACTATTAGGTGAAAATGGTGATCAAATTTCTAAAGATATGGCAAATGGTTTTTATAAGAATGAACTGGATTTTGAAGGTCAATATCCTCAAAACATTTGGAATGTTCCTGAGCTTGAAAATAAACCATTGAGTGCTTATTCAGATGACGATAAATTATTAGCACTATATTTTTTCTCTGTACAGGAAATTCCACTGGAGGAAAATCAACAATCAAATGCCGCAAGATTTTTTAAATTAATTGATTTCTTACTTACCTTATCTGCTGTAACTTCATTGGGAAGGAGGATTTTTTCAAAAAACTTTTACAATGGATTAGAGTCTAAATCATTAGAGAATTATATTGAGAGAAAAAAGTTTCCTAAACCTTTCTTTCGACCACCGCAGAGATTACCTGATGGCAGAATAGGTTATTTGGCTGGACCAACAGAAGCGCCTAAATGGAGAGTGAGTTTTAAAGAACTTAAAAATAACAAATCTAGGAATGGATTTTCTAATATGGAAGGGGCTGCAAAACAAAAGTATAGTTCATTTATAAAAGAGGTACAAAAGGGTAACGCTCCACAGACAGCAGCAAAAAGTATTGGTACAGCAAGCGGCAGTAACCTGGAAAAATTGCCGAATAATTTATATAGTGTGAGGCTAAGCCAAAAAGACAGGGTAACCTTCACTCAAAATGATACTGACAATACAATGACGGTTCATAGTGTTGGAACTCATTATAAAAATATATGATGAGTGATCTCTGACTTCGATTGACAGAGCATTTTTAAGCTCTCATTTTCTCAACGGGAGTCTCATAAGGCGTTTTACCTTTCAAACCACTGTTGTGGTCTGTGATAATTGTAAAACGCCTTCCTTTAGCCAATACACTTTACTACCAAGAAAATATATACCCTATGGATTTCAAGATGGATCGCGGCGGCAAGGGAGAGAATCCCCGGGAGCATAGATAACTATGTGACCGGGGTGAGTGAGTGCAGCCAACAAAGAAGTAACTTGAAAGATGACGGGTATAGCTGGAAGAAGCCGGCTCTCCCTGTTAATAACGTTAGATGGTTATAATTTTTGATGTTATTTTTGATTTCCGCAGCAAAACACATAATATATATGACAGGATAAAAGCCAGCAAAGAATAGGCTATTATGTAAATATATACATTTATGTAATTAAATTTTGTTAATAAGAAATTATGGACGAATTCGTTATGTATTTCAATAACAAAAATATTGTGAACAAGATATATTCCTAGTATATTCTTGCTAATGTCATCTATTAAGAATGGTATTTCTCTGATATTCAAGTTAACCAAGAATAAAAACAGGCACACCGAAGAAGCTTGGAGGAATACATTATAAAACTTCCCATAAAAGAAGGCTATCCCCATCTTGGATGAAATGATTGATAAAGATATCAATGATATAAGAAAAAATACCATAAGTATTATATGTTTACAGGAAAAAGCCTTTATTTTAGGTTTCGTTAACCCTATATATCCGCCTATCAAGAAACTAATCAAACCCTCAGATTGGAAAGGAAGCAAAATATTGAATGGGATTAGGGAAAAAGAGAATTTGTAATCTGTTAGTGCATTCAGCAATGTAAGATTAGAAATTATAAGCATTATGATGAGTATTTTCTTAATCCCCTTTGCATTTGCTTCGTTAAATGTGTTACGCATTAGTGGTGTTAATATATATAGAGAGACAATTGCAAATATAAACCATAAATGGGTAGCATCTGATGTAGTTCCGCTAACATTAACATAATTTAAAAAGTTAACAGTAGGCACTGTTGTAAATTTACTGATAAAATATGTGTCATACAGATAATAAAAGATAAGCCAAAACAACAATACAGTTAATATCCCTTTGGATTTATTAATGATGTAATCCACCTGATTTTCATGCTTGTTGTTTAGTAAGAAATAGCCACTGCACATAAAAAACAACGAGACCCCCAACTGACCGGCCTGCCTAAGAAAATACAAAACCACGTCATTATCATTGCGCAACAAGAAAAATAAAGTAACGTGAGAAATTACAACGAAAAATATAGAAACGATCTTTAATAAATCTATGGTTAATATTCTCATTTTTTGTCTCTTAAATAGATAAAATGAAGTTTGAAATTTTTGGGGCAATCCTGGTCATACCTATTTTTGATGGATGCAAACCATCGGACACTGTGCCCAAGCTATTGCTGGTCATAATATCGATATTTCCTTCATTGAATCCAGATTGTTTTAATAAATCCAGATATGGGATGGAATATTTTTCGCAAATTTCCCGACAAACGCTGCAATAGTCAGACAAGTAGTACCCTTTGGCGTTTTTACTGTTCATGCCTCTTTGTACTGATATTGGTGTTGTTATAATAAACCCTATTCTCGCTAATGGGTATTTTTTTGTAATTCCAGCCATCAATAACTTCATACCGCCAATAAATGTCAAGGAGGTGTTGTCTTTATAATCACCTATTTCCACCCCTCCATAGGAGCCAAAGTTAAATCCAAAATCATTTACCCCTCCCCATATTGTAATAATATCTGGATTGTTTTCCATTTTTTCATATCTTAAACAAATGGCTGAATTGTCATTTTCATCTTTTTGGGCTAGGCATGTTCCCCCTATTCCGTAGTTTTTCCATTCTTTTAGACCTAAATTTTCGGTCACTATTGGTTGATACCACCCTCTTTCAGTTATACTGTCACCGAGGGTAAACCAACACCTTCCCTTCAAATGCGATTGAATATAAGACATTTACTTTTATCCTTCTAAAAATAAAATGTAGACCGACTGGCTGTCTATCAGACAAGCGAAACGGAAGAAAGCGTGTTTAACTTTGAAATAACCGATTTGCAGGACACAGTAAATTTGGGAATATAAACTCGGCCGGGTTGTATTAGGCTCCAATTCGCTTGCTGACAGCGACAGAAATTCCAACTTTTGGTCTGTATGATGAGTCATCATCCTGATCCCATGCAAATTATGTCCGTATGAAGATCGCTGACCGGACAGTGAAAATGAATTTCGTCACTGCGGTTGGATCTCGGATAAAGTTGTCTCATATAAATAGTACGATATCAACCCCTTTTACGACCCTTTAATCGCACAACATTTATGACAGAAATATGGATTGGTTATCATAAGCAAGTTATCTATCAAGTACTAAAAAATGCTGATAGCAATAATTAGTTTGCTAAAGAAGTGGCTGATAAATTAGCTGAAGAGAAAAATGGATCTGAAACATAATATTGAGTTACTGACTATTACCCATTATCGGCCCATGAATACTTACTGCCTATCCCAATAGAGCTATTTTATTTGCCCTTCTTTGCCATAAAGAGCGAACCTGGGCAGTGCTCAAAATCCTCACGTACTACGTGTACGCTCCGGTTTTTCCGCGCTGTCCGTGTTCACTGTTCATTGATAAGAATGGTCTGCAACAATTACGCCTATTGAGATAGGCTCTTATACGTTAAAGTGGCTTCTTTAGCTGCTTTACCACATAAATGCCCCAAGGTTTTATGCTCTCGGCTCCTTGCCTACAGTGACGCCGGATAGATTTAAGCAAGCCAAAAATTCATCAAAAATGAGTGTTGTAAAAACGAGGGCGGCCATAGATTTTTATACTCTAGAAAACAAAGTGAGCAATATTTTGATCATTTTGAATACGATATAAACCACCAAGAAAACAGTGTGAACGTGCTTCAAATAAGCATCTGATGAAACTCCGCTGAGATGGCCTTATAAATAGCTATAAGACATCATATGTGCTAATGTGGGTTTGTGGGTGAATTCATAAGGAGAATAAACTATGAGCCGTTTAACTATTGATATAACCGATCAACAACACAAAAGTTTGAAAGCGCTGGCAGCCTTGCATGGCAAGACAATCAAGCAATATACACTCGAACGTTTGTTCCCTGACATGACCGATAGTGATCAGGCATGGCAAGAATTGAAGGTCTTGTTAAATACGCGGATCAGTGAAGGGATGGAAGGCAAGGTATCCAAAAAAAGCATCGACGAAATTCTTAATGAAGAACTTGCCAAGAACGGACGCGATTAATGGACTATATACTAAACAGAAGCCTCTGAAGCCGATTTGCGCACAATTATTAGTTATACACGTAAGCAATGGGGGGATGCTCAGGTACACCATTACATCACTACCCTGAAACAAGGTATTGGACGTCTCGCTTGCGGCAATCTTTCAAGGATATGAGCGAATTCTTTCCAGCATTGCGCATGGCGCGTTGTGAACATCACTATGTATTTTGTTTGCCACGCAAAGATGCTCCTGCGTTAATAGTGGCAATTTTTCATGAGAGGATGGACTTATTGGCACGCCTTGCTGACCGACTAAAGTTGTGAAAAGAGAAATAGGAGACCATAAAAATCTGTGGGGCACTTATGCAGCAGCTGCCTCTGTCAAATAGTGCTCCATTAGGTACAGGCTCTCAATCTACCCCTGTCGATTTCCAAGGTGCTAATGGACAGTATTTCTGGGAATTATTCTTTCATCTGCCTTTCCTGGTATCTTACCGGCTTTGCGAAGAACGGCGTTATTACTAATCCAGCGACATTCGGGTAATATCGCCGGTACATCTAATAGTTCGCTACAGCAAGTTCCGCCCTATCGTTTCCCGATCATGTTAAAACGTGCCAGTAAAGCCGTGAAACAGTTAATTCAACTAGGAGATAGACTGTTCAGGGCGACAGAAAATGAGATTAACGCTGAACAACAGGTGTTACAACAATCGCAAGTCATTAAGTTATCTGCTTTTGCTATAGAGTTGCAACAACAAGCTATTGAAATTGCTCAGGCTAGTAAAGCTGCTTTAGAAGCAAGTAAAAATATGGCGCAACAACGGTATGAGCATTACTACGGTTTATATGAAGAGAATCTTTCTGGCTTGGAAATATCAGCTATAGCTCTCAAGACTACATCGGAAATCACAAGAATGGCAGCCGTTCCCTTCCATATCATGAGTGCCGCGGTGGAAACTTTACCCAATATTTTTGGTCTGGCGGTAGGAGGAGGTAACTACGCAGCTCCTTTGGTAAGAACAGCACTAGTTGCTGAAATCACCGGACTGACATTAGGCATGACAGCGGATCGGCTTCAAGATGGAGCAAACTATCAGCAGCGGCGTCAGGATTGGGAAATTGAGTGGAAACAAGCACAAAGTGAAATCAATATCATTGACAAGCAGTTAAAAGAGCAGGAGTTACTGATTCAAAGCGCTCAAATCTCATTACGAGAAGCTCAGGCACAGCGAAATGCGGCTGTTGAGTTGTATGAATTTATAACGACAGGTTTTCTGGTTGTACCGACATATCAATGGCTGATGAATCGACTTTCTATATTATATGCTCCTGCCTATGATGCTGTTTTATCACTGTGCTTAATGGTTGAAGCTGGCTGGCGTTATGAAGTTGGTGATTATCAACAACAAGGTTTTTTATCAAGGCCGATGCTTGGAATAATTCCTATCGGGGCTTTCTGGCGGGCGAATCATTACAATTGGATCTACAGCAAATGGAAGCGGCTTGGTTACAGCGTCACGAACGCTGTTTAAATATCAAAAAAACCTTCTCTCTTCTTAGTACTGTGTCTTCTATCAAAGAGATAACTGATCAAATTGACAAAAAACAGGAGATAAATTTCACTCTGGACGCACGGGCCTTTGATAAAAACTATCCCGGACATTATTTGCGTCAGATAAAACGGGTTTCTGTGTCATTATCGCTGGAAAACGCGGGTTCCGAGCCAATAGCTACCCCGGAAATTTGCGCGATTTTGACACAAACAAGCAGTTCAACGTTAGTTGATACTGATATTAACGGAGTTAATTGGCTCTATGATCCGACGAGAAAAGCAGGCAACAATAGAAATATCAAAACCAATTTACGCGCACAGCAACAAATTGCCCTCTCTTCAATACATGAAGATGATGGTGGAGTAGCAACAGAGAATTGGTTATGTACCTTGATGTTTGATGATGATCGTTATCTGCCATTTGAAGGAACTGGTGCTATTTCAACCTGGAACCTGAAATTCCCTGATAAGCAAGTTATCGATCAGGTGCTAAAAAACATTAATGGCGGTTGGAAATTAAAAGATATTCTTATTCATTTGCATTATACCGCACGAGATGGCGGTAATCAGTTTTCTAAACAAGTGGCTGATAAATTAGCTGAGGAGAAAAATGGATCTGAAACATAATATTGAGTTACTGACTACCTGAATTTAGCAATAAAAGCCTCTATACCCGTTATCTTTCAAGTTGCCTCTTTGTTGCTGCACTCACTCACCCCGGTCACATAGTTACCTATGCTCCCGGGGATTCGCTCCCTTGCCGTCGCGATCCATCTTGAAATCCATTGGGCATATAGCCATTGGGTATATAGTAAGATAGAGGCTTTTTTAATTAATTTTAACTTTAGGTAGTACCCCGCATTTTGACCTGCTTTCCCATACCTGGGGTTAATTGTTTTTTAACTGATGGTGATTATTTGCATACCAGGAAATATAATCATCACTGGATATCGGCGTTTCGATTCCAGCCTTATCTACGCCAAAACTGGGAATATAATCATTTATTCTGTCTGCATGCTGGCGTATATACTCAATGCGTCTCTCATCTATTTTTTTAGATTCTTGTAAATTGATCACTTCACTTCTCAGGAGATTGCTCATGTTACGATGAATCCAGTCGAGAAGATAACCTTCGATGATCATACAAAGATCATCATCATTATTATCATGGTATGCATCAATAGTTGTCGTCACCACGGATAAAACGGCATATGTTTGGCTTAGTTCTAGAAAATCCCCACTATGCTTATTAAGAATATCTAAGTTTATCTTTTTATTGTTACTCGCTATTAATCCATTTAACTTTTTATATAAAAAGTTCATATAGTCATGCAAAATGGGAAATAGGTTATGTTGGAAAGATGCTTTGTTTATTTCTTTCATCTTATTGAGAATGATCATCCCTCCGGCTTTTAGTGATAATACAAGGTTATCACCTTCCGAAGTAATCGTACCAAAATTAGATATCAAATAAGGGGATATCTTGTTAACCGTAAATAACCCCTGTGCGCCGCAACGCTCACGACAATTAATTAATATTTCTTGTGTACGCCATGTGCACAGGGACTTGGTAGTAATGATTTCAATAAGTAGTTCATCTGAAAACTTAAAGTTTTTAATTGATTCTGATAATATAGTTGAAACTTTTCTTGTTAGCTCTCTTAAGTATAACGTATGAGTGATGGTGCTCAGGGTATCCCAGGCGATACCTTCTTTGAAATGAGAATAATTAATTATTGGCATAGCACCTGAATAGCCGAATGTTTGTCGTTTATTTCCATATGTGCTAGTTATATGAAGAACTGATTTGGCCGCTGTCACTGAGATCATTGCCATGCATAACTTCCCTGAATGTATTCTATTTGTAATTAACGAGAATCTTTCTCTTAATTCTTTAATATGCAATGATACTTTACCCTCCCTGGTCAGGGTTATCATATTACCCGCAAGGAGTCCTTCAAAGGGAATTTCGACATTATCAAATGAAGTTATTGCATTATCTAAATAAAACCCGGGCTTATCGCCAAGTGGGGTAATTTTAACGCCGGGCGTTAATTTTCCATTTACAGACAGAGGAAGAAGAAATGGGAAAATACCATATTTTTTTCCTGATACATTTAACTGAGCTAAAATTACAGCCACTTTGGGTAATTCACAAGGCATGGTATTAGGCATAAATTTATATGCATTTGGGCTAGGTGAATTTAGCATGAATACGCCTTTTTCCGGCAGATAATTAGCCTGTGTTTCGATTGCGATTAGATCATTCCCGTGAGCTAGCTCAGTCGCCAGATATACTCCAATGGCACGACCTGAACAAAGTTTTTGGTAAAGATCTTCCACATATGGAGTTTGCACGCCTAAGTTAGCGACAGTGCCGATGGCTAAATTATAATGAATTGATAGCATAGAAACTACAGCGCAATCATGTGGAGCTACAAGTTCATGAAGCGCAACTAATTCATTAAATGGTTTCGTGCGAATATTATTATTTTGAATATATTCAAGAAGTTCTATGAATTTTTTTACTGACGACTGATAATTGACACAATTGCTTTTAAGTACCGCTAAAAGGTTATCAGATACTCCCTCATTTCCTATACCTAAATAAGACTTTAATGTTGATTCTGAATTGTACAATGATTTATCCATATCGATGGAGCCTTTTACTAGATTAATAATATGTATATTAACTATTTAATATAGTGTAATGGGATACGCCAGAAATATATATACTTCTACGTTAAAAAATTTATTAATAGAAGTGATTTGTTAAAAATTTTTTTTCTTAGTGTCGAGTAGATAAAACGATATTAAAAGATATTTATCAAGTAAATAATTTATCGCCGTTATTTTATTTGAATAGATGATTAATCATTTCATCTTCATCGTCAAAATTATCTTGATATAAATAGTTTGTTATGAGAATGGATTTTTGTTGTTTTAATATAATTAATTGGTGAATTGATTATGAACCATTATAGGTAGAGGTTTTTATTATTTTAAACAATGTTGATGTTATTTATATCAATTAATTAATTTTAATGAAAAAACTTCCGGCATTATTTATCATGCTAGGAACCTATTATATTAATATGAAGTTGATGCAAAGATTATTTGCATAATTTACACTTCAAATGCGTCAAATTTTCTTTATTATTAACTAGGAGTAGAATATGAAAAAATTGATATCTATGCTATTTATTTTCATTGGTATGATTAGCATCCCTGCATTTTCTGCGGAAACCAATAGTGGCATTGTCAAAGTCGCAGAAATTAAAGCGGATTGGGACAATCCTGCACATTATCTTTATACATTCAGTGGAGGATTAGCCGGTAACTGTGGAAAACCAGGTTATATTTGGTCAGGTTCAAGCGCTGATAACATTAACAAGCTATTAAGCCAAGCTTATGCACAGGGTTTAAATATTAAAGTTGGCATAGAAAATGCGAGTTGTAATATAACTACCGTTTACATTATTAAACAATAGTCATTGTTTCTTATTCTGTTATCAATGGGATAAAGAAAGCGATAGATAAACATTGATTTACCTAACTTTATAACGAAGCCCTCTACTAAAAAGTAGAGGGCTTTTTAAATTAACTTAAAAAATTTTTCCTTTTCGGAATTATTTCAACTCAGTATTTATCTTATTCACAATATATTTCAGTGACAAAACTTGGTGCATTCTCAATAGTGTCGTGAACTGGGCAGGTTTTATTAATAAAGTCGACAAAGGCATGAATTTCTTCTTCACTATTATCAGCTTTAATATGAAATTTTGTCACAATTTTGGAGAAACCTAATTTCGCTTGTTTATTTCTACCAGTGAAACCATCAGTATCAAGCTCGCCTTCCAGATCAACGTGAATATCAATTAAGTTAATTTTGTGCAGTTTAGCAAAAGCCTTTGCTACGATACATTTGCAGGCCCCGAGAGAACAGAGTAAAGCTTCAACGGGATTCATCCCCTGATTAGTACCACCTAAATTACGCGGTTCATCCAAATAAAAGGAGAAATCTCTTGATGTACATTCAACTTTCAATCCAGCTACAGATTTTACTGTGGCAGTAAATAACTCTTTCGCCATGATCCAACTCCTTATAATTAATGTTAGTTTTTCACAGGGGAAAATAGAGATATACCCGTCATCTTTCAAATTGCCTATTTGTTGGCTGCACTCACTCACCCCGGTCACATCGTTATCTATGCTCCCGGGGATTCGCTCCCTTGCCGTCGCGATGCATCTTGAAATCCATTGGGTATAGTTATTATAACTTTTAATTTTTCTCCATTTTGTTTTTAAAGTGCTTATCTTTTAATTGTTCTTTCTTGCTCTTCCTCTTGAGAAACCCATGCCGGATGTGGAATGTGAGCTGTTAAAACTTTAGTTTGATTATTCATATAGATTTTTGCTAATCAGGATAAAATTCAGGGGACAGTATCTGGGACATACCCCAAATGCATACGTCGGGAAACACGTCTAACCCGGTTTCGTTCATTGCTGAGGCAACGGCTTTAGACCAAACAACATCAACCCAGTCTGAATCATTTAACTTTGTCTTTAAGCTAGGAGATTCTTTTAAACCATAAAGAATCTCTTTTCTTTGCGCTTTAATGGTTCTTTCCCAACTTGTTCCTCTATGGCTTGGCTGGTATTTCCATTTTAATAAGTGAGCAATTAATACTGCCATGCGGCTAGCCAACTCACGCTGTTCACTCTTGCCCACGTCTTCGATCTCTTCAGCAATATTGGCTATATCAATCTCAGAGAATTTACCGGCACGTAATAACGCTGCCTGTTCATTTGCCCAAGCGACCACATCAGTTTCGTAACGGGTATGATTCATAATTGCCTCCGCTAATAGGTCTATTATGCTAGCAGTCTGTCAGAGAATACGCTTTAGGTCAAAAAAGAACTTATTTGGATCAAAAAAATAACCTGTCTTCGATAACCCTGTATTCACCCTACTTCCGGCAACATTCCACTGACTATGCCAATTTGGATTGCTATTACTGCAATACCGCAGGCAAACACCAGTAATAGTACAGGCTTACCACCAGGTACCCGATATCGACGTTCATTTTGCTGGCGGGATTTATATGCCAGGAGGCTAGGCAATACTAACGCCAAAATTGATAGCGCGACCGCGGCATATCCTAACGCCATTACAAATCCTTTTGGGTAAAATAGCGCGAAAATCAATGGCGGAACGAAAGTTAACAAACCAGTTTGCATACGCCCGGCTACGCTATTTTTGCGTTTAAATAGATCACCCAGAAAATCAAACAGGCCAAGTGTGACACCGAGGAATGAGGTTGCGAGCGCCAGGTTGGCAAACATTTGTACTGCAAGCTCAGTTTTCGGTGAAGCAACAACTTCGCGAATGCTGTGTAATAAGCCATTCAACCCTGCGTTTTCAGCTAAAATATTGACGAATGTGCTGGAATTAATACTTCCGAGTGTCGCCAATTGCCAGAGAATATAAGCAATTAGCGGAATTGCGCTGCCGATGATAAACACCCAGCGGAGTCGACGGATATCGCCATCCATATATTTCACAATACTGGGAACACTACCGTGAAAACCAAACGAGGTGAATATCACCGGAATTGAAGATAGTATTAATCCTTGTTCTAATGGCATGGTCAGTAAGTTAATATGCTGAACATGCGGCATCATCATCCCCAACATTAATACCAAGAAAATAATTTTTGCACCAAAAATAACTCGGTTAACCATATCTACTGAACGGGTACCAATGCAAACAACTCCCCCACCAATCACGGTAAACAGGATAACACCGACTGAGGCAGGAAGAGATAGATTCAGCCATTTGTTGAGGCTGACTGTCAGTAATTCCCCTGCGCCACTAATGTAGGCTGATGTTAATGCATACATTAGAAACATCATGCTGAAACCGGCTAATATTTTGCCGCTGCTGCCAAGATAACGTTGAGCAAGTGTCCCTAACCCCGTATCAGGGGATTCATATTGGTAAGTTTCAACCAGCAATAATGCGGTGTAACTCATCAAAACCCACAAGCTAACCAACATGATCAAACTTACACCAAATCCTACACCGGCGGTGGCTAATGGCATGGCTAGCATACCAGCACCGATGGTTGTTCCGGCGATAATAAAAGTACTGCCAAAAGTACGGTTCTTCACGTTTTTTCCCTTCGAATCAACAGCAAATATTTAATAATAGAAAATCAGGCCACTTTCTTTTTTTCTTCTTCATCAATAAATTGAGTCAGTTTGTGAATAAAAATTTTCTGGAGCCTTTCCCAATACTCGTCAAAATCGTCAGCATTACGTAAACAATGAGTCATCACAGCAGCCCGTAAGACATATAAACGGTGGACTTTCTGCCATTCTTTTTGGTCAAAACCGCAACTTGCAACATAATGCCAGGGAGTATCACCATACTCTTCATAACCAAGGGAGGTGGAAGAAGTCAAAAAATCATTGGTATAAGTACGTCCAGAGGCATATGAACAAAGTTCGTACATCCGTTTATTAAGACGATTATGATGTATTAAGTCATCATTTCCTTGCTCTTTAAAAGTAAAATTGACCATATGGAAATCAGGATTCGGCATGGCATGAATTTCAAACCGGCGTTTATCAACAACCAATGGTTCTGTGGTTAAAAGTTTTTTAACCATCCAATTGGCCGTCACAATACCGGCAGCAATGACTTTTCCGTAGCCACTGATATTCAGTGGAACCAATCGATGCGCAGCCCAAATTGCGGCGGCGATAGCTCCGGCTTTAGATCCCTCCATAATAGAAGCACCGAGCACGACACGCCGATTAACAGCTTGATCCTGTTGCGTATCAACATCTTCAAAAACATAAGCTGCACGGTAGGAAATTAGGTCAACAGTACGTTTATCTTTCATACATACCGCACCGGCGGCATATTGAATAAATCCAACTTTGTGAGGATCTACAGTGATTGAATCAGCCTGACACATGGCCCGGAAACTTTGGTAAATTTCAGGTTTAGGCCAAATAATATCTTCCGGAATGATTGCCAATTCACGATAACGACGGATAAGTTCATCATATTCCATAAACTCTCCCTGCTCGTTAAGGAACATTGCGCTGGCATAACCGGCATAAGCAGCATCAATATGCACATAAAATGAGACGCCATAACGCTCTTCACACTCTTTACGCAATGCAATAACTTCATCAACTCGATCAATGGCACCCACTTCCGTAGTTCCAACTACGGTTACCATCGCTAGAATAGGTTCTCCCTGCTCTATCAGACTGAATGTAATTTCGCGCATTTTTTCAACATCGGTACGATAATTTGCATCGACCGGCAATGGCACAATATGCTGTTGACCAATCCCTAGAACATCCATTGCTTTCATCCATGAATAATGTTTCGATTGTGGTACCAAGACCTTGCCGAACATTCCCTGTTTTATCCCAACACCCCGGCAAGAAAGTTCACGAACTTCTTCGAAAATGCCACGCTTCTTTAATTCATCCGTTAAATCCAGAATGTCTGATGACGACATATTCAACAGTTGTTGTTCTGATTTATTTGCAACCAAATCACGAGATTGCGGGTGTTGTGCAATGGCAAGAGGCATGGTTTTTAAATTACGCGCAACCCATAGCCCTTCATAATTAGCGACAGTTCCTCCCGATGTGATATGTCCCCAGGCTCGGCGAGGGTCATAACCAAACATCCGGCATAAATCTAGCCCTGCTTCAATTTCTAGCTCTGTTGTTGTCGGTGATGACTCGTGGGCACAATTGTTCGGGTTGTACATCATAGCCATGACATAAGCGAGATTGGAGACCATCAAGGTATCGGCATTCATATGTCCCATATAACGAGGAGAAAACCAGGGAACAGAGGTGTTTTTCAGTTTGGCAGATAGCTGGTTCAGAATACCCTCTGTCCGATAAAGGGTTTCTCTATAATCAGGTGCGTAACGATCAACTGAAGTTACCAAGGCGGGGTCTTCAGGATGAAAATCAGAACGCCAGTGCATGTGCTCACTTACGGCATATTCCATCATTTCTCTAAAAAAAACCGTATTTTCTGATTTAGGGCCTAAAAACAACGCATCAATGTTTAAGTGCGAAGTAAACTGCTTGGTCATAATCACATACCCTTTTCCAACTAACAAAAACGGCTGTCAGCAACAGAGAGATTTTTAAATTCTTTATTTATTAATGAAATCACTATTATCCTCTGATAGGCAGACAGAAAATTGTATGCCACCTAACTTACTCATAGCTGGTCATACCTCATTATTCTAAACATTAAGAAAAATCTATCAGGTGTAATAGATTAATCATTAACATATCTATAAACGATCATTTGTTAATAGATATAGACTATATTTGTTAAAATATTAACAATGACGTTAAATATAAATTCTGATTTTGTGCGCGAGGACAAAGAACGAATAAAAACCAATCAAAAAATAGAGCGTTATTTGTCATTAACCTTATTAACTATAATGGTTTATTCTAACGCGAAGAGGTTAGTAGATAGAATGCAGGGCTACAAGTTAAAATAGCCCTGATTTAAGCAGAAGTACTATTAAGGTGATACATTTACCAGCATAACCTTGCCGATAACATCACCGGCTTCCATCATTCGATGTGCATCAGCCGCATCTTTCAGATCAAATACCTTACAAATTAATGGAGTGACTTTTCCTGATTTCAGTAGTGGCCAGACCTGTTTTTCTAACTCTTTGGCTATCTCTGCTTTTTCTTCTACACTGCGAGAACGTAATGTAGAACCTGTGTGAGTCAGACGTTTTAGCATTAAGGGCATCAGATTAAGATTTTCAGGGTTTCCTTTCATCATACCAATCTGAATAATTCTCCCGAATTTAGCAGCAACCTTATAGTTTTTATTAACATAATCACCACCGATTAAATCAACAACCATATCAACCCCATGATTACCCGTGATTTTCAATACCCGATCAACGAAATCTTCTTTATGGTAATTAATAACAAAGTCAGCACCTAAACTGTGTGCAACTTTGGCTTTCTCATCAGAGCCGACGGTAGTAATAACTTTGGCACCAAAGGCTTTTGCTAACATAATAGTGACACTGCCTATTCCAGAAGTACCACCGTGAATCAGCAAATTTTCTCCTGGTTTCAACTGACCAGTCTGAAAAACATTTGCCCAGACGGTAAAAAAGTTTTCTGGCAATGCGGCTGCCTGAACAAAATCCAAGCCATAGATGGGTAAGGCAACGGAGTCATGTACCAGACAATACTCGGCATAACCGCCTCCGGCAACAAGGGCACAAACTTTATCGCCAAGGTTCCAGCGTTCACAACCTTCACCTTTGGCAACCACTTCTCCTGCAATTTCTAACCCCGGCAATGGAGATGCATCAGGTGGTGGTGGGTAAGAACCCATTCTCTGAAATATATCAGGCCGATTCACACCCGCCGCCGCCACTTTTACTAACAAGTAACCTTTTCCTGGCCGCGGCAACGGAACCTGAACCAAATGCAATTTCTCCGGGCCTCCGGGCTTAATGATACTGATAGCTAACATATATTGGGGCAATGAATTAATTTGGCTGTGCATATATACCTCTTATTTTTTCGATGATCCTTTTTATGAATTTAGTTTAAGTTTAGATGATAATATTATTTATTCTGATTTGTGGAAAGAGTGCTGAGAAATAATGCTTGCACTAAGGAGCTCGGCTGAGGTTTTTCCACAAACGATTAAGACCATAGGTGCCAAAATCTTACCATTTCATGTATGCTCATTTTTAAAAATGACAAAAATAATTGAGGTAACTCTATGGGGACAACGACGAAAGAGCTCAATGCTCTGGCAGTAAAACTGAAAAGTGGATTTGATCAGCCTGAACTGGTCAGAGCACGTATCATCAATCTTGCTGATCATTTTATTAATGTGCTTAAAAACAAAGATTCAGAGAGTATTTCTCAGTTGTTGACTTTACCTGATGATGAATTTTGGTCAGAAGTCAAAGGACGAGCTAACTATATTGAAATAGTGGCAAATATCACACAGGAAAAGAAAGAACACGAGGAATTTATCGAAACTAGAAACGCTTTTCTTGCCCATCTTGGGGAATACGGTGGTGTTTATAAGTCCAGTAAGGTTGCTGATATATTAGGAGTGACCCGCCCGACAGTAAATAAGTATGGTGAAAATCATAAACTCATTGTATTAAATTGGGGAATAGAGAATTTATATCCTGTATTTCAGTTTTCGGTAAATAAAAAAACTAGCAATAAGGGATATTTAACAGGTGTTCCAGAAATGCTGGCTAATCTAGGTCCAGTCAGTGGCGTAAAAAAGTGCGGTTTTTTCCTCCGTAAAATCAAGACATTTAATCTTGGTATCGAGTTGGCTGAATCCACGACGGTACTGGATATCCTCAGAAATGGTGCCTCCAATGATGAAATTGCTCAATTGATAAAACTGGCGCAAATGTTCAGTTCTGCTGATTCTATACCCTATGGATTTCAAGAGGGATCGCGACGGCAAGGGAGCGAATCCCCGGGAGCATAGGTAACTATGTGACCGGGATGAGTGAGTGCAGCCAACAAAGAGGCAACTTGAAAGATGACGGGTATATATAAAGAAGTCCAGCATATAATTGAGAAACAGCCATTTTACCCTACTCTCCTTTGGAATATACCAACTGCGCAAAAATGCGTGTTCTCACAGTACTACCGTTTGTCCGCCGTCGACTAGCAGTGATACGCCAGTTATAAACGACGCGAGATCTGATCCTAACCACACAACTGCATTTCCTACCTCTTCCGGTTCTCCCAATCGACGAAGGGGCATCCTCTCCCGTAACCCATCAAACATTTTCGCGACTTCCGGCGAGGAAAGAGGAAGTGCTGTATTGATCAGCCCTGGGCATACTGCATTAACACGAATACCTGACGGCCCAAAAGCATCGGCCAATGCGGCCACCATCATATTCACGCCAGCTTTGCTTGTGGAATAGGCGGTTGTAAGTTGTCCTGTCCTAATGGACCCCATACTTGACGTTGCTACAATACTTCCGCGTTTGCCCAGTTTTATCATCTGTTCAGCAGCAGCCTGGGCGCCAAATAAAACACCATCAAGGTTGACCGTAAGCAGTTTGTGAAAATCGTCCGCATTAATCTGTGGGCCATCGGTAGCTAATGCAATTCCTGCATTGCAAGCCATCAAATCAACACCGCCGAATGGTGTAGCGATATCGACTAATGCATCCATCTCGCTTCGCGAGGTGACATCACACCGGTGGAATATGGCTTGTGTACCAAGCGCACGGAGACGCTGGAACACTGGCGTTCCTCCCTCTCGGGGTTGATCCGTGATATCGCCGATAATTACGGTTGCTGCGCCATGACGCGCAGCGGCTAAAGCAATACCTGCTCCGATGCCACTCGCGCCGCCAGTGACAATCACAACCTTACCTTCTAGCATACGATCCATTTGATATTCCTCATTGTGTAGTGCTATGTATAGTGCTATGTGTAGTGCTATGTGTAGTGCTATTACAGGCGCAATTTGAGAGTTCTATTGACTCTAGATCATGCGGTGGCGGTATCAATAATTGCTTAGTGAAACACAGAATACTTATAGAGAGTTACTCCAGAAGTGCTCACATAAGACATATTAGTGAGGTAATGCTCAGAACGAAACTATGTCTGCCGGATTAAGCGTGCTGATCACTCCCAGAATACCCTTAGCCAACGGAATGGCTACCGGAGAGAGATAGGAACCCAGCGGGATACTCGCGTGGTCAATGGAGGTAAGCATGGTAAAGTCGTCGTTGCGTCTGGTCAGATCGTCGCTGATAGCTTTGCCAATGCGTACCGTTTGCACCACGCCATGACCACTCCAGCCATGTACCATATACACGGGTACTCTGTCGTTGCTCTTGCGAGCATCGGTGGCACCGTTCAGGGTCAGATCGCTGATCCCGCCCCAGGAATATTCCAGTTCAGCTTTTTCCAACTGCGGGAACACGGTTCTGATACGCCCAAGCAGATAGTTGTTCACATCACGTGGTGACCAGGAATTGCCAGTCCCCTGTCCACCGAACAGTAGGCGGTTGTTGCGCACCGCACGATAGTAGTCAACCTGTAACTGTGTATCGTAGACCGGCAGATTTGACGGGATCAATTCTTTGACATCCACTGGCAACGGCGGCGTTACCGCCACGTAGGAGAAAAAAGGCACCGTGGTGGAAGGGCCGGAGATAAACTCACCCGTGGAGCCATGCACACCCAACACCACGGCTTTACTTGCCCTGATAGTCCCCCGCTCAGTTTCTACGACTGTGCCACCAGTATCCTGCTTGATGCCCTTCACTTTTGTGCTGTCATAGATTCGCCCACCCAGTCTGGCGAAACCATAAGCCAGACCACGCAACAGTGCCAGAGGCTGGACCTGCCCACCGATACTGTCGATATTTGCTCCGTGGTAGATGCCCGAACGCACATACTCTTCCTGCAATTCGTGCGGCCCGATAACCTTCATCGCCGTATCTCCCAGTTGACGCCGGGCATCGGCATTAGCCACCAGCGGCCCCATGTGGCCTGCGTGCACTGCAACAGTGATATGACCATATTTGCGGTCACATTCGAAACGATAACGCTCACGGAGTTCATCCAAGAGATTCATCGCTTCAACAGAGGCAAAACGCCATAAGCGTTTAGCCTCATCGAATGAAAGTTTTTCCAGTATGGTCTTAGCTTCCCAGCGTGCGAGCCCAGGGGTTATCTGTCCCCCGTTGCGGCCAGAAGCTCCTGAACCAATGTTATCCTTTTCAACCAGAATCACGTCCACTCCCGCTTCAGCAAGATGCAATGCCGTGGAAGCACCCAGCAACCCTCCGCCGATAACCACAACTTCGCAGTTCTGGTCTCCGGGTAGGTTTCCCAAAGCGGGCCAGTCAGCTAAAGAAGCTTCATAATAGTTGGCTGGCATGACGCCAGCAGCAGCGTCTTTATGCCAGCTCCAGATGCGCGGATCCAGTCCCAACCGGCTGGCTCTATGCTGTGCATCCTCCAATAGTGTTGGCCGGAGCTTATCAATAGTGTTAGCCGGAGCATCGGCCGCGGTTAAGGTCCGGGCGAGCAGGGATAAATTGGGAAGTGCGGATGAAAGCACTCCTGCCCCCGCGAGCGTCGCGACGGTAGAGATAAAGGCTCTTCTATTCATTGTCATTTCAACACTCCTGTCATGATCTTGAAATCACCTGCTGGCCGAGTCCGGAGAGTTTTGCTATGGGTGAGTCCGGCTATCTGAGCTGTATTTATTGTTGCCAGAGCTCCCTTTCAGACCGGCGAGAATCAGCAGGATAATAGTGCCGATAAACGGTATGAGATGTAGCAGTAACCACCAAGCGCTACAGTTGATGTCGTGCAGGCGGCGAGCATTCACTGCTAGCGCGGGCAAAAACGTGAGCAGCAGATAGATAGCGCTGAACCAGCCCATATAAATTTCAGGATTGGCAACAGCAAAGTAGTTTTCAAGGAAAGAGATAATAAATACAGCCAAGATTTGGAACAGAAAAAAATACCAGAACTCCTTACGCCGGGCCCGCCCCCTGAAATATGCATAGTTCTTTAATACATTTAAATACCAGTGCATTGTTATCCCCTCTTGTGAGGTAACCGATTATATCTACTCTACTGTTTAGTCAGATCGAGCAGCACAGATTCCAGAATGTTGAGCGCTTCATTAAAAACGTCATTTTGTATGGTCAGCGGCGGAAGGAAACGGATCACGTTACCGTGTACACCGCACATCAACAGGATCAGACCACACTCCAGCGCTTTCTGGCGTACCGCGTTGGTAAAGTTGGCATCGGGTTCCTGACTGTCCGCATGGTTAAACTCCACCGCAATCATCAGCCCGAGCCCTCGCACGTCGGCAATCTGCGGGACATGCGGTCGCAGTTCATGCAGACGCTGTTTTAGTTGCTCTCCCAGCTGTGTCGCTCGCACATTCAGCTTTTCTTCTTCGATCACATCCAGCACCGCATGGGCGGCTGCAATCGCCACCGGGTTACCACCATAAGTTCCCCCCAGACCGCCGGGCACTACAGCGTCCATCAACTCTGCACGTCCCGTTACCGCTGCCAGCGGCAAACCGCCCGCCAGACTTTTCGCCATAGTGGTCAGATCGGCAACAACCTCATGATGCTCCATAGCAAACAGTTTGCCCGTACGTGCGAAACCGGTCTGGATCTCATCGGCGATAAGTACAATGCCGTGGCAATCGGCGATCTCACGCAGCGCTTTGAGCAGCTCGGGAGGAGCAGGATAGAAACCGCCTTCGCCCTGTATCGGTTCGATGATGATGGCAGCAACGCGCGTGGGCTCAATGTCGGCTTTAAAGAGATTTTCCAGCGCATTCAGCGTTTGTTCCACACTAATGCCATGCAGCCCGACCGGAAACGGAACACGGTAAACGTCGCTAACCAGCGGGCCGAACCCCATTTTGTACGGTGCAACTTTGCCGGTTAATGACATACCGAGGAAGGTACGGCCATGGAAAGCACCGCTGAAAGCTACCACGCCACTGCGCCCGGTAGCGGCACGCGCGATCTTTACAGCATTTTCCACCGCCTCGGCCCCGGTAGTGACAAAGACGGTTTTCTTCGCGAAATTACCGGGCACCAAGCGGTTTAGACGTTCGGCCAACGCCACATAATTTTCGTAGGGCACCACCTGATGGCAGGTGTGGGTGAACTGTTCCATCTGTTCTCTGGCTGCCGCGATGACGCGCGGATGGCAGTGGCCGGTATTCACCACGGCGATACCGGCGGCAAAATCGATATAACGTTGCCCATGAACGTCCCAAATTTCAGCGTTTTCCGCACGCTCCGCATAGACTTGTGTGGTCACGCCCACGCCTCTTGCAATAGCCGCGCTGCGTCTTTTGGCTAGCATAGATTCAGTCATAAATGAAAACTCCTAACTCCTCAGCAATCTGAAATAAGCGAGCTTCAACAGACAGACGCCCGATGTAAATAGCTATCCAAAGCGGGTAGAAGTAACCGATCCAGCGTCGAAACTAGCATATCCGCCGCCGCACCGACAAAATCCCCAACGATGAGTACCGAGTGGGCATTGTAATTATGTAGGCTCCGTTGCAGACATAATCCACAGAGGGACCGTCGATGAGCGCATATCTGCCTGTGTATGGGCATCCGGTAGCGGCGCGACCACAAGCTTCGCGCCGGGTATCGATCAACGCTAAAAAATACCGTGGCGATGCAGCGCTTTCGCATCCTCCGGTACCGGGGTGATAGCATCCCAAAGTTCAGCCACTTTGCCGTCCTCAATGCGCCATAGCTCGAAGTAACTATGACGCGCTCCGGCAATACTCCCTTCCGAATGAGTCAGAACAAACTGCCCATCGGCTACCGTACGGTGAATTTTAGTGTAATGCAGCCCCTGCCCTTCATCTCTGAGTTGCTCAAGAAACGAGATAACTGCCGCCGTACCATCGGGAATATCGGGGCTGTGCTGGCGAAACAATTCACCATTAGTGTAGTTTCCAAACTCTTCGTAGTGACCCTCGATCAGGGTACGTGTAAAAAAGTTGACCACCAGTTCGCGATTCTTCTCTCGGTCATGGTCATCGCCTGCTTCAGTCGGGCCGTCTAACTGAGTCCGGCCACTGACGTTGGGTGCAGCCTGCGGCACCAGGCCGTCCCAGTGCTCTACGATTAAGCCGTCGGCAACCCGGTACAGATCGAAACCGACCAACGGCCAGTCGTCTAATCCCGTAAAACGACCGTGGATGGCGACCAGATCACCATCCTGCAATACACGATACGTTTCGTGGTGCAGTTTAGGATGTGTCCAGACCAGCTCACGCAATCCGGCAAGACCCTCTTTAACCAACGGGGAATGTTCGATGAAATGCGGCGCAAAATAACGATCAAGTGCCCCTACATCACGGTCAGTAAACAGTTCGTGGTGCGCACGCGACACCAAGTCGCGTGGAGATCTATTCTGAATCATTACGGATGTCCTGTGTCAGTCGTTGGAACTCATCACGTGTTTGATACGCGTATATTCATCGAAGCCATAAGCCGACAGATCTTTACCATATCCTGAGCTCTTGAAGCCGCCGTGCGGCGCTTCTGCCGTAAGCGGAATATGGGTGTTAATCCAGACGGTACCAAAATCGAGTTCACGTGACAGGCGCAACGCGCGGCCATGATCGCGGGTCCAGACACTGGAGGCTAGTCCGTATTTCACGTCGTTAGCTTTCTCTATGGCATCCTGTTCATCGCGGAACTTCTGCACCGTGATAACCGGGCCGAAAATCTCGGTCTGGATTGCTTCGTCGTGCTGTTCCAGACCGGTAATTACCGTAGGTTCAAAGTAATAACCCGAGCGCTCAGCCTGACGGCCCCCGGTTTCAATACAGGCATGCGCGGGCAAACGTGCAATGAACCCTTTGACCTGCTCCAGCTGACGAGCATTATTGAGCGGCCCATATAGCGCCTCTTCATCTTCCGGGTAGCCAAAGCGGGTAGCTTTAGCTGCCGCCACCAGTTTAGCGACGAAGGTATCGTAAACAGATTCATGCACCAACACACGCGAGGCTGCCGTACAATCCTGACCCGCATTGAAATACCCTGCGGTAGCAATGGTCTCCACCGCTTTGTCCATATCTGCATCGGCGAAAACAACCACTGGCGCTTTGCCACCTAGCTCCAAATGTGCTCTGGTGAGATTAGCTGCCGCCGAAGAGGCAACCTGCAAACCTGCGCGCACGGAACCCGTGATGGAAACCATAGCTGGCGTTTTGTGTGAAACGACCAGCGCCCCCGCGCTGGCATTACCCAACACCACGTTGAATGCACCTGTCGGGAAGAACGGAGCGGCCAGTTCAGCCAGCAACAGAGTACTTTCCGGCGTGGTATCGCTCGGTTTGAGTACCACGGTATTACCCGCGGCTAACGCAGGCGCTATCTTCCATACTGCCATCATCAGCGGGTAGTTCCACGGCGTAACTTGCCCCACCACGCCGAGTGGTTCGCGCCGAATACTGGTCGTCATATCAGGAAGATATTCAGCCGTCGCTTTGCCTTCCAGAAAACGGGCGGCACCCGCGAAGAAACGAATATGATCCACTGACGCCGCAACTTCCTCAGAGGCAATCAGATGCTTGAGCTGCCCGGTATTGCGGCTTTGCGCTTCGATCAGACGTTCAGAGTTTTTTTCTACCGCATCGGCTAATGCCAGCAACGCTTGCTGACGTGCTGACGGTGTGCTGCGCCCCCAGATCTTGAATGCCTCTTTAGCCGATGCATAAGCTTCATTAACATCCGCTATAGTCGCGTTAGGAGAACGCGCATAGGTTTCACCCGTGACCGGGCTTATTAGGTCAAAATATTCGGAACTTTTAGATTCAACATACTGACTATTAATGAAATGCCTGAGCGTTGGTACCGGCATGGTTACCTCCTGATGGATTGGATAACATAAAATATAACCTATAACTTAGTATGTTCAATTGTTATGTAGATGTTAATTTTTCAACTAAAAAACAAAAATAAAAGAGTAATTAAAGACATAGATGTAACTTTCGACACTCCTGTTCAGGAAAATATACCGGCCGATCTGTGAGCAGGATCGAGGATTTTTTTTACTGGAAGAAAAGATTCGGGGGTTATTCCTCGGCAGGATTATTTACAATCGAGCTAATATCAAAGATTGCCCAATTTGCAACATCAATATTAAAAAGCGAAGTCTTATTGGAGAAATTACGATGGAAAAGACAATAAAAAATATATCTTTATTCGCAGGAATTATATTTAGAGGCTTGACATTATCTCATGCAGCAATTATTCCACTTGGTACTGTAAGCTCATGATTGATGAAGTAGCACTAAGTATTTTATGCTAATACTTAATTATAGTTATACCTCTTACATTCAAAATAGGGTATTCAATAGAATCACTTAATATCTTAAATAATCATAAACATTCTGAGGTTTGGTTTGCAAGATTAAATAAAAACCTTAATTATCAAATAATTGATTTCCCTGAAATAGCTACCCCAAAATGAGATCCTCTTGGAGAACAAATGATGAATAAAACATTAAGGAATATATCCTTATTCACAGGTATTATATTTTTCAATCTGGCATTATCTCATGCCGCAATTATTCCAGCAGGTACATTATTGTCAGTTAATCAAGATATCGTTCGCAATAATGGTTCGGAACCTGTGTCTCTTGATGTTCATAAAGTTGAAAATGATGTTGAGTTTAATATTGTTCATGATTTTTTTAGTGGATTAATCAGAGCTGGCAGTGATGGAAAAATCATCCCTGATTTAGCGGTCAGTTGGGAAACCAAAAATAATAAAGTGTGGTTATTTCATCTAAGAAAAGGAATAAGGTGGTCTGATGGCTCCCCTATTACTGCTCATGATGTGGTTTTTAGCTGGCGACGTTTAGTTGATCCCAAAATTGCGTCTCCGTATGGCAGTTATCTTGGAAACATGCACGTAGTCAATGCCAAAGATATTGTTGCTGGTAAGAAAAAAACTGATGAATTAGGTGTAAAAGCACTGGATAATTTGACTTTGGAAGTGACGTTAGAACAACCCGTATCCTATTTTTTACCGATGTTGGCCTACCCTGTTATGGTGCCTATTAGCCAAAAAGCGGTTGAAAAGTATGGCGAAAAATGGACTCATCCCGATGTATTTGTCAGTAGTGGGCCATTTAAGTTGTCCGAATGGGTTGTCAATGAGAAAGTTGTGGGTGTCAGGAATTCACAATATTGGGATAGTGCTCATACTGTTATCAATAAAGTCACTTACCTTCCAATAGCATCAGAAACGGCAGATATTAATCGTTATCTAGCCGGAGAAATTGATATCACCAAGAATATCCCGTCGATTTTATTTAAATCCTTAAAGGCAAAATTAGGTAATCAAGTTCATATCACACCAGCATTAGGTGTTTATTATTATGATCTTAATAATCAAAAAGCACCTTTTAATGATTTCAGAGTCAGACAGGCATTAAATTTGGCTTTAGATAAAGAGATTATAGCGAATAAAGTTTTGGGGCAAGGCCAAGAACCTGCTTATAATCATACCCCACCAAATACTGGAGGAGTGAATTTAGGGCAACCTGATTATGCATCATGGACACAACAAGCAAGAATTGAGAAAGCTAGGAAATTATTAAATGAAGCGGGTTATAATAGAGATAATCCATTGAAATTTAAACTTCTTTATAATACATCAGAAGAGCATAAACGAATTGCTATTGCGGCGACTTCAATGTGGAAAAAAAGTCTGGATGTAGATATTACTTTGCAGAACCAAGAACGAAAAGCTATGTTAGATGTTATTCATCAAGGTAATTTTGAGATGGTGAGATATGCACGGATCGCTGATTACGATAATCCTGCCTCGTTTTTAAATAATTTTGTTACTGATAGTTCTAATAATACATTCTTATATAGCAATCATGCTTATGATAATTTGATAAATAAAGCTAAAGCAACAAATGATCGAAAATATTTTCAGCAAGCAGAAGACATTTTGGCAAAAGATGTACCAGCAATTCCCGTTTATTACTATATCGGTGTTAGATTAGTCAAACCTTATATTGGTGGGTATTATATGAGTCCATTGGGTTTCGTATCGACAAAAGATCTTTATGTTATTAAACATTAATAACATATTATTGTAGCATTTAAGTAGATATTACGGTTTTGAGCAGATTGGTTGTTTTAAACCGTAATATATTGGTTAATTATTATCTCCAGCGAGGACATTCCCGCTGAATAAAGATATCCAGTGAACAAGGATTTACACCTGTTAATGCTTTGACGCCATCTGTAATGCGGTCTTCAGTACCTGATGCAATGTCACTATCCATTGCTGAAAGGATTTTTGAGTAGGTTTCATCCAGTCCATTTTGTTGTAGCCGACTGGCCAATTCGTTGGTCGTTAGATTTCGGTGACTAATTTCGCGGCCTAAGGCTTTACTCAGTGCAGAAGCAATATCGCCATAACTCAGTGTTTCGGGCCCTGTAAGGATGAAATCTTTATTTATGGTTAGATTTGATGTTAACGCAGAAACAGCTGCCTGAGCAATATCAAGAGCGTCAATGAACCCCACTTTGCCATCGCCCGTTGCAGAGTAGATAGCATTTTCTTCATTTATTGTTACCAAATGCCGTTGTTCATAGAAGTTCTGCATAAACCAGGTAGGACGTAACACTGTCCATTCTGGCGCATTAGCTTCCAGCCAGGCGTGAATTTTTCCCATCATTGGTGCACCAGAGGCCAGTGACGATGCACTGAGCAACACAAAACGTTGAACCCCTTTTTCTAGCGCTATTTCAAGCAATGGTGGTACTACTGAGCCATGATCACTGGTGTTCGTTGGTGCCACAATATATAGTGACCTGATGCCAGAAAATGCGGCTTCAGCCAGATCAGGGCGCATCCAGTCAAAGGCAATTTCATTACTTGATTCAGGGGTGCGGGTACCGATCCGATGCGTGATCCCATTTTGGGTCAGTAACTCACTAATCAACCTTCCGGTTTTTCCCTTACCACCTGTGACCAAAATATTACTCTGCATGATAATCTCCTTTTATATTACAAAAAATAGTAACAGGCATATTTTAAACAAAATTTCAATAACTTAATATAATTAAATTGTTAATCAATTTATGAAATGGATAATCATATTATATTTATCTAGAATTGATAGTTAAGTCCTGGGGCTTTATTTGTCGTAGATAAATTATCCTGCAAAGTGGAGGACGCTATTATGTATAAACATAAAGTGAAAGTGATGGCTTTAGCCGCTACGATAATTACAGCTTTATCTAATGGTACATGGGCTCATGGTTATATTGATAGCCCAGGAAGTCGTGCATTCCTTTGTTCCGCACAAGGAAATGAACAAAATATGGATTGTGGGTTGGTTAAGTATGAGCCTCAATCTCTTGAAGCTAAGAAAGGCTTTCCACAAGCTGGCCCGGAAGATGGTCATATTGCCAGCGCTGGCATTGGTCATTTTGGCGCATTGGATGCTCAAACCGAAGATCGTTGGAAAAAAATCCCTATTACTGCCGGTGAGATTGAGTTCCAGTGGGAAATTATGATTCAACACAAAACCTCAAGTTGGGAATATTTTATTACCAAACTTGGTTGGGATCCCAATAAACCTTTAACCAGAGAGCAATTTAATAGTACACCTTTCTGCTTTGAGGATTATCAGGAAAAAATGCCGAGCAGCAGAGTTATTAATAAATGTACCTTACCAGAGGGTTATCAAGGCTATCACGTTATACTGGGTGTTTGGACAATCTCAGATACCCTAAATGCATTTTACCAAGTAATTGACACAACAATTAGCCCTGCTTGATATTTGGTACATCTTATATACCCAATGGGACGGGTATAACATAACTATTATCGGGAACAGCCTCATGCTGTTCCTGTTTATCGGACTTTTTTTCCATTTATTGAACTCAGTTATTTTCTATAAATTTTATTGACGTGTCGTTGATATGTTATGAAGGTGAGACTTTAATAGGTTTGCTTCCAAACTATGTGGAGCATGGAGCAAACCTATGCAACAAAGCTTAAAGACCGAATTTTTCTTTAAGTTTATCAAGCTGCTGTTGTTGAAATAGCTCAAACTCAGCTCTTGGCTGCTGCAAGCGTATAGAATCTAACATTGGATCTTTGACTTCTGTACGAATGCCGCTCATCTGTTCAAGTACAGCTAATCCACAGAATGGGACATAAGATTCCGCATACCCGCCTTCATGAACAACGACTAGTTTTCCGTCGCATAAACTATCTGCTGCTTGTTGCACTAGCTGGGTCATCTCCCGAAAACTTTCACTATGGAGCTGCATCCTTGC
Source organism: Photorhabdus laumondii subsp. laumondii (assembly GCF_003343245.1). NCBI lineage: Bacteria > Pseudomonadati > Pseudomonadota > Gammaproteobacteria > Enterobacterales > Morganellaceae > Photorhabdus > Photorhabdus laumondii. Next base: position 2,772,701 of record NZ_CP024901.1, read on the forward strand.
CAAAGGGTCCATCGCATTCGCATCATAGCCACAGGCGACAATAATCAGTTCTGGTTTAAAGCGTTCAAGCGCAGGAAGTACTATCTGTGTCATTGCATAGATATAGCTATTATGTCCGGCTCCAGCAAGTAATGGGATATTCAGGTTATAACCGGTTCCTTCACCTTCCCCGATATCATCTTCACCGCTGTATCCTGGAGGGAAACAACCATCCTGATGTATCGAGATAGTCAAAACATCAGAACGATCCCAATAAATATGTTGAGTACCATTACCGTGATGAACATCCCAATCAATGACCGCAACTCGTTTTAAATCAAAACGTGCTTTTGCCTGTTCAATTGCCAATGGGATATTTGCTAGAAAACAAAATCCCATAGGTTTATCAGGCAAACAGTGATGACCCGGTGGTCGAGAAAGGCTGTAAGCATTATCAAGCTCACCACTAAGCACTGCTTCCACCGCCGCACAAGCAAGGCTGGCTGAAAGCTTAGCAATTTCATAGCTTCCCGGTCCTAGAGAGGCTTCTATACCAAGCATTCCTCCACCGTTATCACTGACTCGCTTAAACTGCTTCAAGTACTCTTCAGGATGAATTTTACGTAGTGTTTGCTCATCAATAGGCGATGCCGAAGAAAGGTGTAAAGAGTGGCTCAAGCCTGATACATCCATCAAATTTTTTAACCGCCGTTTTGTTTCCGGCGATTCAGCATGTGCAGTTCCAGAAGAAGGCTGAACCCAACCACCGACAGGTAGAGTCATTACATGCATGCCAGTACTATGCCAAAAACAATGTTCATCAAAGAAAAACCCCGTTTTTCGTTTCATCACCCCTTCCTTATATAATATTAAATTTATTTACACATTATTAACATAATCAGAATACCAAAAAACCGGGTAAATACGAGCACGAGCCAGACTGTTTTTAATTACGAACCGTTACAACTAGAAATTTCCGGCTCCTAGATGATCCCTCTCAACTCTAACAATCCGGTGCAATCGTCTTCGGAAAATAACATCACGGATGCCCACAACTTTCATATCTTCTGTTTTGTGACAGTAACGACAAGTTAATCAACTTTAGGCAGTTAACAGAAAATGCGATACGACCGGTTCAGCCATTGGCCCAGAGCAAAATCGGAGTCTGTGAAACTTGGATTGGTGGAAAGAAAACGCAGCCACATTCGTAATTACGTACAAAGAAACAAAAAACTGGTTATTTTCACTAATCCGGATCTTGGTAACCCGGTTCCCCGGGTTGCCACAGTGCCGGAAATAAATATTAAAACAACGCCAGTAGTTAAGTGTTGGATTTAGAGATCAGAACCACTCGGTGAAGCCCCACGTCGTGGTAAAGTCTCTAAATATCTTTAGCTGTATGTGGCCCTGAATTCCAACGAATGCAAGATGGTCATCCTTTCTCATGCACCACTCGAATCCTCCAGCCGGACGCTCAACAACAACCATATCTTCCCATTTTTGTTGGTACTGAGCTTTACAGATAAGTATTTCGTGAGCGTTGTAGCCAAGGTAAGCCCCGCGATCACTTACAGGGGATGCCCGGCAAATAAAGCCAAGGTAGCCTCTCCCCTTTCCATCCCCGACGCACTCAAATTTTTGGTATGGTACAGTGCTTTCCCATATTGCCAATGACACGCTCCCCGGCGCTGCATGAAATATACTAGCTACCGTTACAGCAGTCGCGTAATCACCTGCTGGATACGGATGAATAATATAAGATTTTCCTGGGATCGGAGTATCGCTGCCTGTGAGTATTCCCATAATCATTCTTCGTTAGTTTATGTGGTATTCATTGTATTCACATTCATTTAGGTAGACGTTTTAATTATTGTGCCTTTAATGAAGCACAATAATAAATGACATCTACAATCCAACCATGAATTTCGACTCAAGGATATTATAACTTTTATTGTTTATTTTAATATTCAAGGAGTTTGTGTGGCGTATGGCACAAAGGCGACAGTAAAAATCTGTCTTCATAAAAGGTAATTTCAACGATTTTTCTTTTTGGGTAGGATAAGCATATTTATATAAATAATATTCCCAAATAGCGCTACATCTTATACTACTCATAATTCTATGTATAACAATGGGTTGAAGAAGGTCATGTGTAGCAGAATTATGAAACGTTATTTATTTCTTCATCTTTTTCAATTTGAGAGGTAACCGTCTTCTGGTATTTAATTCACAATAACGGATTTGAGATTATTCAATTCGGTTTAATACAGCAATGAGATTTATCCTTGTTGGTAATACTTCAGCTATTCCCGCTATGGCTAACATTTCTTTTCTTATCAAATTATAGGTGAATCAAAATCTCCCATAGCTTCTGAGCTGTTGCCTTTTTAATTCACTAAAACCTATCTCTATTTCCCGATGTTTCCAGTAAAATTTTAACAGTTTTTCACAAGGATAACGAACGGAGCCTATTAGGGAAGTCAAAAAACCTTTTAATTTTCCCTTTGGCGTGTTCAAGCTTACCATGTGTACCTGTTTTGCTTTTGAATACAACGTTTGAGTTTGATGTTTTCACTTTTTGTTTTATAATAAAAAGTATGTTGTAACTAATTGTGTTATTCAAATGAGTAAATATTTATCAATTGACGATTTGAATAGTTGTTTTCAACAACAAGAGAGTAAGTTGAAGCAACTGTATGAACAATTAAATAGCTATTCTTTGTTGGCCGCTCATGTGTTTATTTTGCCTGATGTAGAAAAAGGCTGTGAACATGAGCCAGTAACAGAAATCATTGTGAATGAAATGACGGGTAATGACGCACGAAATATAGGATTAAGTCATTACCAGAAGCTATTTATATATCACAATAACCAAAATATCAGCAGTAAAGCTGCCGTTCGTCTTCCCGGTGTATTATGTTTTTCTGTGAACCAACAACAATATCGTTCTGCTTTACTTTTGATTGAGGAAATTAATAAGTTGAAAGCAGAGCTTGAACATATCGTAACGGTGCAATCAGGGGTGGATAAAGAGCAGCGGTTTGAGTTTGTTCACAGTCAGTTACATGGTTTGATAACTTTAAACGCTTACAGAACCATCACTCCCCTTCTCAATCCCGATTCAGTTCGTTTTGGTTGGGCAAATAAAAATATCATCAATAAAGTCACAAAAGATCAAATTCTGCAACGTTTGGAGAAAAGCTATAACTCTGGACGTGCAGTTTCCCCCTATTCTCGTGAACAATGGGCAGCATTGGTCGCAAAAGAAATTATCGATATAAAAAAATTACCGGACGATGTGGTGTTAAAAATCAAACGCCCAGTGAAAGTGCAGCCCATTGCACGAGTCTGGTATGCGGAACAACAAAAACAGGTGCAATATGCTTGTCCCCTGCCAATAATTGCATTTTATGTTAACTATGGCGATAACCAACCAAAGATAGGTAGACTTGCTAACTATGATGCCAATGCCATAGTGCATCGCTATAAACCCAAAGCTAAACCACTAGAATTGATTATTCCAAGGCTACATTTATATCGTGAGATTTAGTGCATGTTGCTTATTTGACCAAGTTTGGTCAACTGTCTATTATAATAGTGACAAATGATAAAAGAGGTGCTTATGCGAGTTTTTACACCAAGCCACAAAGTCCAGAGTAACCCACTTTGGCGAACAGTTGGTTTCCCATCAAGCAGTGGGCCACATTTGAATGCAATATTAAATGAAGGGTTACCAGTCACTATAGTTGATAAAATACAAAACTGGTCAACGTTCGGTAAAGGGGATATTTTGCGGATTGCAGGTATCCAAATACGCAGTTATTCAAGACGCTGTTCAGGTAAAGGTAAATTTACTGCTGATGAAAGTCAGCGCATTGCTCGGTTTGTACGTGTCATGGACCATGCTGTAGATTTATTTAATGGTGACAAAGATAAAGCAGCTCAATGGATGAAGCGACCTATCCGGGGTTTAGGATACGTAACGCCTGAATCAATGCTCGATACAGAAAGTGGAGCGCTAGATGTCATGAATCTCATCGGCAGGATTGAACACGGAATTGTATCGTGATCTTATACCGACTTACCCGTTCAAAATATGTCGAATCAGCATGGAGTGGTACAGGAGCAAAGTTATATGGTGGCCGTTGGCACAATATAGGAAGACCCGCAGTTTATGTAGCCACTTCAGTTTCTCTTGCTGTGCTAGAAGTACTTGTTCATGTCGGAGATGATGAACTTCTCACTGATTTTGCTTTGTTAAGTATCGACATCCCTGAAAACCAAATTGATATTTTAGACATTGATACATTACCTTCTGATTGGAATGCTCCCGTACCTTCTACTTGCACAATGGAAATAGGCAGTGAATGGTTCGAGGTTAGTCATTCTATTGGCCTGGTAGTTCCCTCTGCCATTGTCCCCTACGAAAATAACGTCATTTTGAATCCTATGGCGAAAGATTTTCATAAATATATAAACACGGTTAAACGCTTGGATTTTGGCATTGATTCCCGTTTAGTAAAGGCAAAAAAATAATTTAAAGATCGTGAAACAAAAAACCGGAGCACTCGTCTCCGGTCAATTTTTCATGGCTAAGCAACAACTACTTCAAGCTGCCAACCATATCTTCTGGACGAACCCACTCATCAAACTCAGCTTCTGTCAGATAACCCAGTTTCATCGCCGATTGTTTTAATGTCAGCCCTTCTTTATGGGCTTTCTTAGCAATTTCTGCAGCTTTGTCATAACCAATATGTGTATTCAGCGCCGTTACTAACATCAGAGATTCATTCAGCAACTGAGTAATGCGATCACGGTTGGGTTCGATACCGACTGCACAATGTTCATTGAAGCTACGCATACCATCAGCCAACAAGCGAACAGATTGCAGGAAGTTATTAATCACCATTGGGCGAAACACATTTAGCTCAAAGTTGCCTGATGCCCCACCAATATTAATAGCAACATCATTGCCCATCACCTGTGCACAAAGCATCGTCACTGCTTCACACTGAGTTGGGTTAACTTTACCTGGCATGATTGAGCTACCCGGTTCATTTTCAGGAATTGAAATTTCACCGATACCACAGCGAGGGCCGGAAGCCAACCAACGAACATCGTTTGCAATTTTCATTATGGATGCAGCCAGACCTTTTAATGCCCCATGAGAATGAACCAGAGCATCACAAGTCGCCAGGGCTTCAAATTTATTTGGGGCAGTAACAAACGAATGGTTGGTCAGTTCAGCCAATTTCTTAGCAACACGAACAGCATATTCAGGATGAGTATTTAAACCGGTGCCAACCGCAGTTCCCCCTAGTGCCAATTCACAAACATGGGGAATACTGTCTTCAATGTGTTTCAGGTTATGCGTTAACATTGCCGCCCAGCCAGAAATTTCCTGACCAAGGGTCAATGGCGTCGCATCTTGCAAGTGTGTACGGCCAATTTTAACGATATCCTTATAAGCTTCAGCTTTATCAGCCAATGTTTTTTGTAATATTTTCAGCTCAGGAATAAGATGCTCACTCAGCGCAATAACCGCAGCAACATGCATTGCTGTTGGGAAAACATCGTTAGAACTCTGACTTTTATTGACATCATCGTTAGGATGGATAAGGCGTTCACTCCCCCTCACCCCGCCAAGGATCTCGCTACCACGGTTCGCCAACACTTCGTTCATGTTCATGTTACTTTGTGTTCCTGAACCGGTCTGCCAGATAGCAAGAGGAAATTCTGTCGGATGTTTACCTTCCAGCACCTCTTTCGCAGCAGCAATAATTGCTTCACCACGTTCTTGCGGCAGAAGACCCAAATCCATATTGACACTGGCCGCAGCCTGTTTAGTCAATGCCAGAGCATGAATTAATGCAACCGGCATTTTCTCCTGCGAAATGCGAAAATGCTCAAGTGAACGTTGAGTTTGCGCTCCCCACAATTGGTCAGCAGGTACTTCGATGGGCCCCATTGAGTCTTTTTCAATGCGAGTGGCTGCCATTACTATCTCTCCTTAACACACAGAATAATCGAATATGCATATACCCGTCATCTTTCAAGTTGCCTCTTTGTTGGCTGCACTCGCTCACCCCCGTCACATAGTTACCTATGCTCCCGGGGATTCGCTCCCTTGCCGTCGCGAAGCATCTTAAAATCCATAGGGTATAATCAGTCTTTGCAGATAAACTGATTAGCATTCTGTTATCATGCCACATATTAGTTCCTGATTATGCCAACCAAGTCGTATTTATCGTATTGTGGTAGAAAGGAAATAGATTGATTTTTTTAAAAAGAGAGTAACGGCCATGTTGAAGATGATAAATCAGATCCAGCACTATTCATGGGGAAGCAAAACCGCCCTGATGGATATTTATGGTGTTGAAAATCCAGATAATCTGCCAATGGCTGAATTATGGATGGGCACCCATCCTAAAAGCAGTTCACTTGTAGCCAACCCAGAAACGGGAAAACCCATTGCCTTAAATGAATTAATAGCCAGTGATCCGGAAAAATATCTGGGGAAAAAAGTTTCAGATAGCTTTCACCGTTTGCCTTTCCTATTTAAGGTATTGTGTGCGGCTCAACCTCTCTCAATTCAGGTTCATCCTGATAAAAAATCCGCAGAAGAGGGGTTTGCCAAAGAGAATATCGCCGGTATTCCGTTGGATTCCCCGGAAAGAAATTACAAAGATGATAACCATAAGCCCGAATTGGTTTATGCCCTTACCCCTTTCCGGGCAATGAATGGGTTCCGTCCATTAAACGAAATCGCACAATTACTGAAATTTATTACTGCGGCCCATCCCAAAATTCCGTTCTTTATTCAGACACCAAATGAACAGAATCTTGCCTGCTTATTTTCCCAATTACTGAATATGAGTGGTAAACAAAAGCAGCTAGCTCTTGGCGTATTGAAATCAGCATTGAATAGTCGGCTCGGAGAACCTTGGGATTCCATCAAAAAAATGACGGCATTTTACCCTGACGACAATGGTCTATTTATTCCACTTTTACTTAATGTCATCGAACTTGAACCCGGTCAAGCCATGTTTCTATGCGCCCGTACGCCTCATGCTTATCTGGAAGGCGTTGCTCTTGAAGTGATGGCAAATTCAGATAATGTCCTACGAGCGGGCTTAACCAACAAATATATTGATATTCCTGAGCTAATGGCAAACCTTGACTTTGTTTCAAAACCAACAAACACCTTATTTATGCTACCAAGGCAGGAAAAAATCGCTAAAAATTTCCCTATTCCAGTGGATGATTTTGCATTTTCTATTTATTCTCTATCGGAACAGTCAATTACGCTTGATAACAATTCAGCATCGATTGTTTTTTGTGTTGAAGGTCAAACAGTTATACAATCTGGCGAACACCAATTGAGAATTTTCCCAGGTGAGTCAGTATTCATATCTGCTGCCGAAAAGGCTGTGATAATTCACGGTGATGGTTTTACCGCCCGGGTTTTTAATTAATAATACCAACCTGGGCCTAAAACTTATTCACAGGCGCTGTTAAGCACTACTTACACTCCAAGCTGTGTTAACGGCCATTTTTATATCGAGAGAATGCATATTACCTGCAAAATATGCATTAAAAGGACGGATTTGCATTATGAAAAAATCGTTAGTGGCAGTAGGCATTATTGTTGCCTTGGGAGCAGCCTGGACTGGAGCTTCATGGTATACAGGTAAACAGATTGAACAACGTATAGATCAATCTATTTCCCACGCCAATGCTGAGATGAAAAAAGCCTTCCCTGAAACAGGTCTGATGCTACAGAGTAAAGATTTCCGCCGTGGCGTGTTCAGTTCTGATGTCCGTCTTGTTCTGACAGTTAAAGACGGCGTTAAAAACGCAGAAATCAAACCCGGTGAAGAAATTTCAATTAAATCTGTGATTGATCACGGCCCTTTCCCACTTGCACAAGTGAAAAAATTAACCTTAATTCCGAGTATGGCTTCCGTTCATTCCGAACTGGAAAATAATGAATCTTTAAAACCCCTGTTTGAAATCACTAAAGGAAAATCGCTGTTCACTTCTGATTCCCGTGTCAGTTATAGTGGTTCTGTTATTTCTGATGTTGATATCATTCCTGTCGATTTTGAAAAAAATGGTGCTAAATTCAATTTTTCCGGTGCCAAACTGACTTCCGATCTCAGCCGTGATCTGAAAAAGATATCACTGGCAATCAAGAGCGACCAGTTAACCATCAATAAAAATGACGAAAATTTCCTTGTCAAAGGTATTGATTTAAACCTAGACAATAAAAAAGGCAAATTTGATATCTATATTGGCGATCAAAGCATCAAAATTCAGCAAATCAGCCTAAAAGGCATCGGCAATGAAGATATGATGCTTTCCGGCGTTAAAATAGATTCAAATATCGGTGAAGATGAAACTAATCTGAAAGGAAAAATCACTTATAGTTTGGATGGCCTTAAACTGAAAAATATTGATTTTGGTTCTGGTCAGTTTGCAATTACTGCCGATCGTCTGGATGGTGAAGCCATGCGTAAGTTTACTCAAGCTTACAATGATGCCACAGCCAAATCACTCTCTTCTGATGATATCTCTTCCGATGCAGCAGATACAGCTATTATTGATGCGGTATTGTCTAACCTGCCTATTTTGCTGAAAAACAATCCACAATTTGGTATTGATCCATTGACCTGGAAGAATACCAAAGGTGAAAGTACCATTAATTACCAAGTGAGTTTGAAGGACTTACCAAAAGATAAAAGTAGCTTGTCTTCAATGAAAACAGAGGAAGCTATTCGCACCTTAATTCAGAACATGTCTCTGAATGTCACATTACCAAGACCTATGATGATTGAGTTTTCCACTCAGTCAATGATAATGAATGGCATGGATAAAGCAAAGGCTGAACATAATGCTGAGCAACAGATAAAACAGTTTGAACAACTAGGACAACTGTTTAAAATTGCCACGGTTGATAAAGATGCTATCAGCATTAAGTTTAACTATGCAGACGGTAATGTAGAAATGAATGGTAAGAAAATGCCCTTACATCAATTCATGTCTGAATACAATTTATCCGACCCTTCTGATGATGAAGCACCAGAACAAATAGTGCCAGAAGGCGACACCCACGACAGTGGAAAAGTGAAAGCAGAAGGTACTGTGCAACCTGCGCAATAAAACGCGCCGATAAACGTTTTGTTAAATTGCCAGTCAACGCATGTGACTGGCATTTTTATATAAAAAAGGACCTGAACGTGATTGACATAAAACTCCCACTGACAGATTTACACCGCCATCTCGATGGAAATATCCGGCCGGAGACTATCTTAGATCTTGCCAACCAGCATAATATTCAGCTTCCAGCAAATGATCTGGAATCACTACTCCCCCACGTACAAATTATTGAAAATGAACCGAGCTTAGTCAGTTTTTTACAAAAACTTGATTGGGGAGTGGCAGTACTAGCTGATTTGGACGCTTGTCGTCGTATTGCTATTGAAAATGTTGAAGATGCCATCAATACTGGGCTCGACTATGCTGAATTACGTTTTTCCCCTTATTACATGGCGATGAACCACAAATTGCCGGTTGAAGGGGTCGTTGAGGCAATTATTGATGGTATCCGTTCTGCCCGTCAAAATAACGATATCGACATCCGTCTTATTGGAATTTTAAGCAGAACTTTTGGTGAACAAGCCTGTACTCAGGAATTAACTAGCCTGCTAGCTCACCAGCAACATATTACTGCATTGGATCTCGCGGGTGACGAGTTAGGTTTTCCCGGCCATCTTTTCCAATCTCATTTTACCAAAGCCCGTGATGCTGGATGGCATATAACTATCCATGCCGGCGAAGCCGCTGGCGCTGAAAGTATTTGGCAAGCCATTAGGGAATTAGGAGCCACGCGTATTGGTCATGGGGTAAAAGCCATTACTGATCCCGTATTGATGGATTATTTGGTTGAAAACCGTATTGGTATTGAAACCTGTTTAACCTCAAACCTTCAAACCAGCACCGTCAATTCTTTATTGGACCATCCACTCAAACAATTCCTGGAAAAAGATATTCTTGCTTCCATTAATACCGATGATCCAGCCGTTGAAGGCATCGACATCCGCCATGAATATGAAATTGCCGCCCCTGCCGCGGGTTTATCTATTGCTCAAATTCGTCAGGCTCAGATAAATGGGCTGGAAACTGCTTTTATCAGTGATACAGAAAAACAGGCATTACGCATGAAAGCAGCAAATCGTTAAACATAAATAGCTCAGGAATGGAATCTCCCATTCCTGATTATCGAGACCATAAAAATCTGTGGTGCACGGTGTTAAATCAACGATAGAATGAGCAAAGGAACATCATTCTATCAGACACCTCCCCATGAAATCTTATATTGTGAAAGTAGCCCTCCGAGGTATCAGCCCAATGGTCTGGTACCGATTCAGATTGTCAGGCGAGACTTCTTTAGCGGCTTTGCACTATATCATTCAGATCGTGCAGGGATGGCAGGATGATCATCTGCATCAATTCCGTATTTAGGGCAAAAATTACGGCATTTCCTACTCCGGCGGGATCGGATTTCCTGATAACCCCTACAAAATTACGCTGGGTGACTTTGAATTTGATGCCGGTGACCGTTTTACCTACGAGTACAACTTTTTCGAGCACTGGCTTCACGATATCCGTATTGAAACGATTCTCGAAAATTCTCACCTGAAGTCTCCTTTTTGTCTGGCCGGAAACAGAATGCCCGGCGCGACGTTAGCCGATGAAACTGATAAGACACTGGCATTGCTTGACGCGATTATTCATGCTGATGATACGACCACGGTCGGAGAGATCCGTCCATTGGTTGAGGCGCTTGATGCCGTCAGATTCAACCGGCCCAAGGTTAATAGCCAATTAAGTCGGCTCAACCTTGATTCACCGGAACTGGAACCTATTGTGATCGGGCTGTGGCCGATAGGATGATCGGTATCCATAAAGGTATACCTTTTGCTCTTAACGCGTCTATTTGAGGCAATTTACTGATTTCCGCAGGCTGGTTGAGTTCATTAGCTTCATAGCCGGCTGCCGGGCTTGGGAAACCGGCCGCAACGGACTCGGCAAAGAAAGGTAATGAGTCGCCTTCATCAGAAGGCAGGGGATAAACTAACGCCAGCGCCATAAAATTAGCCTCCTAACATTGTTTATACATACAGTATATTGCAGCTATTCAGGAACAGGCAATGCCGGCAACATATTCACGTTATTGATTCAACTAAGAATTACGGTCAGTCGGGCCAGAACGTCATCCATGATTTTTGCAGGCACACGCTCAAGCCGCTTTCCGCCCCGTGCGCCCATGTCAATTGTGCGCGGCTGATCGCAGCGCACAACGCCGGTTGTACGTGTACCGGCACCGTCCAGCGATACTGCAAAACCAGCGGTACGGACAAAATTACCACCGCTGGTAACGGGTACCACTACAGGCAGGCGGGTCACGCGGTTAAAGGCCGCTGGCGTGACAATCAGCACCGGCAGCGTTCCCTGCTGCTCATGGCCTGCGGTAGGGTCGAGTGAGACAAGCCAGATTTCCCCTCTCTCCATATCAGATTGCCTCCCGGCCTGCAGCTGGCGCGTCCAGCCATTCACGATCTTCTGCACTGATTTCGGCATCCGGATCGCACTGTGCCAGCAGTTCAGCAAGCGAATATTGTGGGCGCTTGTGCGGCTCCACTATCAGCCGACCATTATCAATGACCATGCCGACTTCATTATCTGATCCCAGAGACAGTGCGTTCAGCAGCGCCGGCGGAACGGTCAGCATAACGGAACCGCCGACTCTCTTCAGACGAGTGGTATGCATATTTCACCTCCATAAAAGTTATATATAAATATAACATCCAACAGGGAAATAAACCAGGCGGCAACACTAAAAAGTTAAATAAATATATAACTTTTTATCCCAGAAGCGTAGCAGGCCCACTGCTGGCAGCAGTGCTACCCCGCGCCAGTAGACTAGGAAAATACACAGCAGGAACACCAGAACAGCGCCATGACTGACGAACATAGCTGTGTGATTTCATCATTTCCCATCATTTGAAGCATAATCAGATGGTCTAAGCCTTTGAAGAAATCTTATCAGCGATTTCCTTTGTAGAGCATAAAAATCTATGGTCTCAAAGGCCGAGCCTTTGCACGGCACACAAAATATCCCACGAAGACTATTTTTTGTACAAACTGACATCTACAGTGCGCAATGCGCGGTATTTCCCAGCTCCTAGCTGTAGTGACGCGCAATGATGATTGCCCCGATGCGCAATAAATGCCCTTTTCTGAACCACATTGCGTGAGAATGAAAAGCCGTTCCAAATCACTTTATCTGAGAATCAAACCACATTACTGATTTGCCCGCCCACCCTTCCTGAGAATGAGAAAACCACCAGAAAACCGGCCGGTTTTCTGGTGGTTTCCAGAGCGGTTTAAATTCTGTCAATGAATCGGCTGATAACTCGCATTAAGACGTTTAGCCAACTTCTCAAGTCGTTTATCCAGCGTCCAAAGCCTTGCCCCTGGTGTTATCAAGGTTGATGCCAGCAATGTAATATCAACCAGACCACATCCGAGGCCGTACAACTTTTCGTTTTCAATGAATGCCATTACCTCGATGATAGTGGCCTGATGACTCTGTGGTAACAGCCCCAGATCTCCAAGCGTTCGCAGTCTTGGTGCCAGAGGAGTACCACAGGCTATTTCAGCCAGTATCATCGGATGAATCAGAACCAGATCCCGGCTTAACAACTGGATCAATCCGTCATTCCTGTTTTTGAAATGGTCAATCCAGACGGACGTATCTACTAAAATAGTCATTATGCGGATGGCTCCTCCCGGCGACGGGGAACTATCTGCATATCAGGTGATGTGCTGCCGAGCGAAGCCAGTCTTTTTGCTGCCTGCACCCGAACAAACGTTTTCACCGCTTCACGGAAAATATCAGCCTTATCCATGCCAGGATCGGCCATTTCTAGTGCCTGTGCATACAACGCATCATCAATCGTGACAGTAGTTCGCATAATATAACCTCCTTGATTCACATATTGATGATAATATACATCAAAAATAGAATCAAAACAGTTTGTAAGAAAAGAATAATGGCATGGGACAACCTTGCAATCCGCACAAATCAAAGAGTGAACAACGTGCTGTGCCCCCCGGCACCTATTTTGACGCACTGCATAAAGCCGTCAATGAAGACCGGGCAGCAGTCGGAAAAAAAGCCTGAAGCCAGCTCTTAAAGAACGGCCGAGAAAGACGAAGGTCAGTACCACCGATTTGTCTAGGTGCTTGCGCGTTTCCTAGAAAATATGCACAATCAACCCTGTTACTTTCATCACCCTATAAGGAGTTAATCATGCAAAGCATGACCATTGAGCAGCTACGCGCCGCAAGCGATGCCGGCGGCGTGGAAGGTGTGACCCTGAAAGGGCAAGGCGGAACCTTCCTTGTGCAGATCGCAACCCGCAGCGGTGCCGCCGCTGTGCTGGCGAAGGCCCGCAGCCAAGAGCCGCGCCGTTTCGGCAACCCCATTGCCGCCCTGAACGTGTTGCGCGGCGTAGGCATCACCATCGGCCAGTTCGACGCCAGTGAGTGGAACCCGGACGAGAAAGAAGAAACCGCCGGCAATCGTGGCCGGGCCGAGGCAATGCGCAAGGCCCACCAAGCCGCCGCCTACTCGGAGTGGCTGGCCGCCGAGATTCAGGATGCTATCGACGACCCGCGCCCGAATCTTTCACACGATGAGGTTATGGCCGAGATGGACGCCGATATTGCCGCCTTGGCCGCCGAACACAAGCCCGCCAAAAGGAAGCGCGCTTGAGCGCGGCTGGCTGATTTATGGCGAAGGCAAAGACCCCTTACCGCATCGAGTGGCGACCGAAGGCCCGCGAGGATTTGCGCGCCATTGTTCGATACATAGGCAAAGACAACCCGACCAGGGCGGGCAGCTTCGGTCAGGAGCTACGCGACAAGACCTTGCCGCTTGCGCAGCACCCGGAGCTTGGCCGCACCGGGCGGCCCGGCCTGCCGGATTATGTGCGCGAGCTGGTCGCGCATCGGAACTACATTATTTTTTATCGCGTGCTGGACGAGGCGCGCACCGTCGAAATTTTGCGAGTGAAACACGCGGCGCAGTAAACGCCGTGACATGGTGAGAGAGAGTTATAAAACTAGTTTTATTCACGTTACATTAGATGTTTTTTAATTTTATCAATACATGAACGACTATCGCTCACAATAACGATCTTAGATACAAACTCTGGATGAATGTCAAAGAAGTTATCTAAACGATTATCGAACTGTTTAGCAAAACGTAATAGCTCTAGAGTGTTATAAAATGTCTCTTTAGGTCGTGTTCTTGCTAACTTTGATAATAAAAATCGTTTGACTATACGTATAGCGCAAATCCAGTACGGAACTTTAAAAGTACAATCCCATTAGTCACAATCAATTTTAGTTAGGCTAATGATTTGCTTACAACTTACTAGCACAACTCATACCCAATGTTTCGCGTGAAGATTCTATTCCTGATTGTGGTTATATATTTGGAATATAATATCCAGTTAAATTGAATACTAAGCTGAATGTAAAAGACCACCTCCCTAGGAGATGATTTTAGGATGACAATAAAAATGATAAGTTTTTTCTCATGATTCAATTTAAAGGATATATCCAACGACCATTATCCTGAACATTTTTACCGTAACCAGTAGCATCTTTATCATAAATAACAATGTTGCTATTTGCTAAGACAAAATATGACTTTTGGTCCTCATTCTCACGTATTATTGACATTACAAAACCACGACCATCAGTGCGATTCCAACTCGCTGTATCTCCCGGATTAATATCCCAATAACCTGTATTACCATCTTTCCCCCACTTATTAATTGAAACTTTAGTCACCTTATTTGAAGAATTTTTAACAATAATCATATCATCACCTTGAGTAATATTAACGTAGATTTATCTAGGTCTAATTTAACAATGTTCCAATATATACCACAACAAATTAAGTATAGATTTAAAAAATCCATCATAACGACTATTTTAGTGATCTTAATCAAAGATTTAGACTTCTAAAGAAAACTATTTAAAATATAAAATTGTATTCATTGGGGAAATATAAAATTCAAATAGAAGTTTACGATTTAAATTTCGTAGTCAAATATTACATTGTTGTAAATATCATTAATATATATACCCTATGGATTTCAAGATGCATCGCGGCGGCAAGGGAGCGAATCCCCGGGAGCATAGATAACTATGTGATCGGGGTGAGTGAGTGCAGCCAACAAAGAAGCAACTTGAAAGATGACGGGTATAAACATATATTTACAACAATTCCCTATCATAGATTTATACCTATTTCTATTTTAACCTTTTGGCATAACGTTGCGCCAATACTGCACACACCATCAACTGAATTTGATGAAAAATCATCAACGGCAACAACATTACGCCAACCGTCGCCGCAGGGAATAAAACATTTGCCATTGGCACACCATTAGCCAGACTCTTCTTCGAACCACAAAAAACAATCGTAATTTCGTCTTCTTTATTAAAACCCAACCAACGAGCAATATAAGTATTAATAACCAACACAACCGCCAATAAAACACAGCAAACCACCCCAATCGTCAGGAGTGAATAACCATCAATCTTATGCCAAATACCTTCTACCACCGCCTCACTAAAAGCCACATAAACCACCAAAAGAATCGATGACCGGTCAGTCATATTAAGCAGTTTTTTATGTTTCTCTACCCAACGGGCAATCAATGGCCGCGATAGATGTCCGATAATAAAGGGAACCATCAATTGCAGAATTATGGCTTTTATGGCTTCCAGAGTATCAGCGCTGCCTTCACCTTGTGTATGGATCATCAACCCGACTAATATTGGCGATAAAAATACGCCCAGAATACTGGACGCCGAAGCACTGCAAATAGCAGCGGCAACATTGCCACCAGCAACTGAGGTAAAAGCAATAGCTGACTGAACCGTTGCCGGTAATGCACAAAGATAGAGAAATCCCCAATAAACTGTTGATGTCATGATTTCCGGTACGAGCAAATTCAACCCTAATCCAATAATCGGGAATAAAACAAAGGTACTGAGAAAGACCACCAGATGAAGCCGCCAATGTGCCATGCCGGCAATAATGGCTTGACGAGATAATTTAGCACCATGCATAAAGAATAACAGCGCAATAGCCGCTGTGGTTAATCGTTGAAACCAGACTTTAATTTCCCCCTCACAAGGAAAGAATGTCGCAATAACAACTACCGTCACTAATATCATCAAAAAAGAATCTATTTTTAATTTTTGCCACCAAGTCATTGATCATTTTCCTTGCTATTTCAAATAATAGGCCCGGCAAGCCAGGCTAAGTAGTAAATAAAAAGTCTCAACAAAATATATACCCTATGGATTTCAAGATGCATCGCGACGGCAAGGAAGTGAATCCCCGGGAGCATAGATAACGATGTGACCGGGGTGAGCGAGTGCAGCCAACAAAGAAGCAACTTGAAAGATGACGGGTATAGGCTTAAATTGCCACTGTACGTTGTTGTTCTGCCGACTGAATACCAGCCTCAATTAATTTCATAATTTGAATGGCTTCATTTGCCGTAACTGGATTAGGTTTACCGAGCATAATTGCATCACGGATAGCCGCATAATAAGCAGAATAATTACCAGGCAGAGTCGGCACGTGTTTAGTCACTAATTCCTCTCCATGTGACAGCGTCACAATACCATCACGAATATCATATCCCCAATCAGCATGTGGCGGCCTTTCCCCCGCTTTCAATCGCTCTTCCTGAGGATCAAGACCATATTTTACGTAACTACCTGCCATACCATGCAAGGTATAAACAGCAGATTCAGCCGCTGCCAGTGTTGTTGCATGAAGAACTACTTTGATATCTGGATAATTTAGCAGTACATGGAAATAATCTACCGCTTCCGCTTGTGGACGGATCATTCCCAAATCAGCGGTAATAGATTGCGGTTTACCAAACAGTTGAATCGCCTGATCAAGTAAGTGAGGGCCTAAATCATACCAAATACCACTTCCTTGCCCCGCCGCTTCACGCCATCTTTGACGGATAATCGGGCGATAACGATCAAAATGAGATGCAAAATATTTTAATTTACCTAGACGATTCTCTTTAATTAACGATTTTATCGTTAGAAAACCAGAATCCCAACGCCGGTTATGAAATACAGAAAGTAATAAATCCGCCTTCTCTGCCTGCTGTTTTAAAGATTCAGCTTGTTCAACTGTGATAGTAAATGGTTTATCCACCACCACATGCTTACCCGCTGCCAATGCCTTCTGTGCCAGAGGATAATGCGTATCATTAGGTGTCGGAATAACGATTAAATCAATGTCAGGATCATTAAAAAGATCCTCAGGGCGGGATACCACCGGGATATTTGGCCAATCTGATTTCACTTTCTCAGCATCACTACTGGAAATAGCGGCCAATTTAACACCAGCAGTGCCAGCAATTAATGGTGCATGGAACGTTTTACTCGCATAACCATACCCCACCAACCCAACCTTTAACAGCTCACGCATAACAGCCTCTCAAACTCATTAATAATATGCAGCAATTCAGCATCCGTAAAAAATATCATCGGTGATGACCATTTCGCAAATTATCTCTGAATCTACCCTTGAAGATTTTTCAATCAATCTATTTCCTAACCCATCCGAATCGCCTATTATTCTTTTTTCATATAGCTTCAAATGGAATGATTTATGTATCAAACCAATGATTATCACCGAATTAATGGTTGGGTTCTGGCTCCGGCAGCTTATCTGATTATGACCTTTCTCAGTGCCAGTGTAATGCTCGCTCTATATATTATGACATTTTTCAGTCAAAACAATATGTTGAGCGCAGGGAATAATCACTTTACTTTAATGTGGTTTCTTTCTGTCGCCATTACTGCGGTAATGTGGTGTTTCACCCTATGGGTATTGAAACTGCTTTTCATTCGATCAAAAAAATTTCCCCACATTTTTATTATTTGGCTTATTGTTACCGTATTAATTGCATTGAAAACTTTCGCTTTCTCCCCTATTCCCGATCAAATGGCTTTGCGTGCATTAGCATGGCCACTATTGGCAGCCGCTATTTTTGTCCCCTACATTAAACGCTCTCATCGAGTCAAAATGACTTTCACACAAGATCGATAACCTCAACTTTCTTTGGTTGTTATCATTAACAATAGATTGCCCTGGTAAAACGAGGGCATACTGATAATTTAATAAAAAGTAAACAATTTAATAAAAAGTAAACAAACTCATTTTCAGGCACAGCTAATGACTGACTATTTTCTTTTATTTGTCGGAACCGTATTGGTTAACAATTTCGTCTTGGTGAAATTCCTCGGCTTATGCCCTTTCATGGGCGTATCTAAAAAGCTGGAAACTGCCATCGGGATGGGATTTGCGACAACATTTGTTATGACACTAGCCTCTGTATGTTCATGGCTGGTGAATACTTTTATTCTATTACCACTGGACTTAATCTATTTGCGTACTCTGAGCTTTATTCTTGTCATTGCGGTCGTAGTGCAATTCACAGAGCTTGTTGTACGCAAAACCAGCCCGACGTTATACCGGTTATTAGGTATTTTCTTGCCGTTGATTACGACGAACTGTGCTGTACTGGGTGTGGCGCTGCTGAATATCAATCAATCACACGATTTTTTACAATCCGCTATCTATGGTTTCGGTGCTGCCGCCGGTTTCTCTCTCGTTATGGTACTGTTTGCCGCTATTCGCGAACGTCTGGCTGTTGCTGATGTACCCGCCCCTTTCAAGGGGTCATCTATTGGTCTTATTACTGCGGGTTTAATGTCCTTGGCTTTTATGGGCTTTAGTGGTTTGGTGAAATTCTGATGACATCGTTATGGATTGCTATTGGTGCACTCAGTGCACTAGGGTTAATTTTTGGGTTAATCCTAGGGTTTGCTGCCCGCCGGTTTCAGGTGGAAGAGGACCCCATTGTTGAAAACATTGATGATATTCTGCCGCAAAGCCAGTGTGGACAATGCGGTTACCCAGGCTGTCGCCCTTATGCTGAAGCCGTAGCGAACAATGGCGAGATGATTAACAAATGTGCACCGGGTGGTGAGCAAGTCATGCTGAAAATTTCAGAGCTGCTCGGTATCGATCCGCAACCATTGGATGGTGATGCAAACCTACAAAACCCTGCACGCAAAGTCGCCTTTATTGATGAAGAGAATTGCATTGGTTGCACTAAATGTATCCAAGCATGTCCTGTAGACGCTATCGTCGGTGCTACCCGCGCCATGCATACCATTGTTGAAGATTTATGTACTGGTTGTGACCTGTGCGTTGCTCCTTGTCCAACCGACTGTATTACGATGATCCCTGTAGCAACAACCACTTCCAACTGGAAATGGGATTTAAAAACCATTCCAGTTAGAAATATTCCTGTTCAGCCATCTCACGCCATTTCCATTAAAAGTATCCCGATCAAAAATATTGAGGCTGAACACCATGTTTAATTTATTCAATTTGCTCAATAAAAATAAAATCTGGGATTTCGCCGGCGGTATTCATCCACCTGAAATGAAGCTGCAATCCAGCCAAAGCCCTTTACGCATTACGCCACTACCGGAAGAGTTAATCATCCCATTGCAACAACATTTGGGGACGGAAGGCGAGTTGCTGGTCAAAGTGGGTGATGAAGTGCTTAAAGGCCAGCCCTTAACATTTGGCACGGGTCGTACCGTACCGGTTCATGCATCAACTTCCGGAACCATCATTGCCATTGAACCATGTATTACCGCGCACCCATCCGGGTTGAAAGAGTTATGCGTTCGTTTGCGCCCTGATGGGAAAGATCAATGGGGTGAACGCATTCAAACACCTGATTATCAATCACTGGATGCAGATACGATTCTTAACCGAATCCATCAGGCCGGTATCGCAGGTTTAGGTGGAGCTGGCTTTCCTACCGCAGCCAAACTACAAAGCGGCCGTCATGGTCTTAAGACACTGATCATTAATGCCGCAGAATGTGAACCTTATATCACCGCTGATGACCGCCTGATGCAGGAGCATGCCAACGAACTTATTGAGGGCATTCGTATTCTGGAACATCTGCTTAAACCGGAGCAGATCCTGATTGGTATTGAAGATAATAAACCAGCAGCCATAAAAAAACTCAAAACCGTTCTAAAGGGCGATAAATCGATTATCGTCCGAGTTATCCCAACCAAATATCCTTCCGGCGGTGCCAAACAACTGACTAAGATACTGACCGGTAAAGAAGTCCCCTCCGGTGGCCGTTCCTCTACTATCGGTGTACTGATGCAGAACGTGGGGACAGTGGTTGCAATCAAACGGGCCATTATTGATGGAGAACCTTTAATTGAGCGCGTCGTCACAATTACCGGCGAAGCAGTCACCTCGCCGGGTAACTTTTGGGCGCGGCTTGGTACTCCGGTACAATTTCTTCTCCAGTTAGCCGGTTTTGCACCACAATCAGAACAGATGGTCATTATGGGTGGTCCCTTAATGGGATTCACGCTGCCTGACCTCAACGTGCCCATCGTTAAGATCAGTAACTGTATTCTGGCACCATCCCATCAGGAAATGGATTCAAATACAACGGAAGAGGCTTGTATCCGTTGTGGATTATGTGTGGAAGCCTGCCCTGCCCGTTTATTGCCGCAGCAGCTCTATTGGTTCAGTCGTGGGCAAGAGCACGAAAAAGCCAGAGATCACAATCTGTTCGACTGTATTGAATGCGGTGCCTGTGCCTATGTCTGCCCAAGCAATATTCCTCTGGTGCAATATTATCGCCAAGAGAAAGCCGAAATTCGGGCCTTGGATCAGGAAAACCGCCGTTCAACCGAAGCCAAAATTCGTTTCGAAGCTAAGCAGGCCCGTATGGAACGAGAAAAACTGGCCCGAGATGAACGACACAAAAAATCGGCCGTTCAAGTTGATAATAAAGATAAGAGCGCTGTGCAAGATGCGCTTTCCCGCGTGAAGGAAAAACAGGCTAACGCGGGTAAAGTTGTTGCTATAGAACCGGGGCAACTACCTGATAATGCCGCAGTAATAGCGGCTCGTCAGGCAAGAAAAGAGCAGCTTCGCGCTCGTCAGGCGGAAAAACAGGCGGTGGAAAATATGAGTATTACTCCATCTGAACCAACAAGTGCAGAAGATCCACGCAAAGCCGCATTAGCAGCAGCAATTGCCAGAGCTAAAGCGAAGAAAGCAGCTCAAAATCAGTCAGAAACACCATCACCGGAAGCGAGAGAACCAGAAACTACTACTAGTGAAAAACAAGATCTTCATAAAGATGCCGTCGCTGCCGCTATTGCCCGTGTCAAAGCCAAAAAAGCGCAGACTCAACCATTAACTGAAACTCAGGCAGAAACACCGCCAGCGGAAGAAACTGATCCACGTAAAGCTGCCGTCGCGGCTGCTATTGCCCGTGTTAAAGCCAAAAAAGCCCAAACACAGCCATTAACTGAAACTCAGGCAGAAACACCGCCAGCGGAAGAAACTGATCCACGTAAAGCTGCTGTCGCGGCTGCCATTGCCCGTGTTAAAGCCAAAAAAGCCCAAACACAGCCATTAACTGAAACTCAGGCAGAAACACCGCCAGCGGAAGAAACCGATCCGCGTAAAGCTGCTGTCGCGGCTGCCATTGCCCGTGTCAAAGCCAAGAAAGCTCAGACTCAACAATTAACTGAAACTCAGGCAGAAACACCGCCAGCGGAAGAAACCGATCCGCGTAAAGCTGCTGTCGCGGCTGCCATTGCCCGTGTCAAAGCCAAGAAAGCTCAGACTCAACAATTAACTGAAACTCAGGCAGAAACACCGCCAGCGGAAGAAACTGATCCACGTAAAGCTGCCGTCGCAGCTGCTATTGCCCGTGTCAAAGCCAAAAAAGCCCAAACAGAGCAATTAGCTGAAACCCAGGTAGAAACACCGCCAGCGGAAGAAACCGATCCGCGTAAAGCTGCTGTCGCTGCCGCTATTGCTAGGGTTAAGGCCAAAAAAGACGCTCAGGAACAACAGAAAATTTCAATAGAATAGTGATTGTTATAAATGAAATTCAGACCCGTTCAGACTGACAATAAAAAACTAAAAGTCGCAAGTTCGCCTTTTACACACAATCAGCAAAGTACCAGCCGCATTATGCTGTGGGTTGTGCTGGCAGCAATCCCCGGTATTGCGGTACAAACTTACTTCTTTAGTTACGGTACCTTGTTCCAGCTCCTGCTTGCAGTGATTACCGCCTTGCTTGCAGAATCATTTGCCCTATCTCTGCGTAAACAGGCAATTATGCCTCGTTTGCAGGATAATTCTGCATTACTGACAGGTTTACTTTTAGGGATCAGCCTTCCACCGCTGGCTCCTTGGTGGCTGATTGTATTGGGAACTGCTTTTGCGGTGATTATTGCCAAACATTTATATGGTGGCCTTGGTCAAAACCCATTCAATCCGGCAATGGTCGGTTATGTCGTACTGCTAATATCATTCCCAGTGCAAATGACCGGCTGGTTGCCGCCGATGGATTTACTGGCAACACAAATCACTCCGCTAGACAGTCTGATGGTGATCTTCACCGGTCAGACTCCCGATGGAACAACATTGCAGCAATTGCAACAAGGTTTCGATGGGATCAGCCAAGCTACACCGCTGGATAGTTTCAAAACCGGTTTATTGACTCACCATATTGATGACGTTCTTCACCAACCTATATTACAAGGATCTCTGGCTGGCATCGGCTGGCAATGGGTCAACATTGCTTATCTTGTTGGTGGGCTGATTCTACTGAACAGAAAAGTGATAACCTGGCAAATTCCTGTGGCATTTATCCTGGTATTAGGTTTATGTGCACTCACTAGCTGGTTGATTGATCCATCCCGTTATTCGCCGCCATTATTACAACTGTTTTCCGGTGCAACCATGCTAGGCGCATTCTTTATTGCAACCGATCCCGTCAGTGCTTCCACAACACCCAAAGGTCGTTTGGTTTTTGGTGCCATGATTGGCCTGTTAGTCTGGGTTATCCGTGTTTATGGTGGTTACCCTGATGCCATAGCATTTGCGGTCTTATTGGCGAATATCACCGTGCCACTCATTGACCATTACACCCAACCCCGCGTTTACGGGCATAAATAAGGAGCCGTTATGTTAGAAACCATGCGACGTCACGGCATCACACTCGCCATTTTTGCGGCACTTACCACCGGGCTAACGGCTGTCGTGAATTCACTCACCAAAAGTACTATTGCAGAACAAGCCGCCCTACAGCACAAGTCGCTGCTTGATCAGGTTATTCCGCCTGCCCTGTACGACAATGATATACAAAACGAATGTTATCTAGTTAATGCGAATGCTCTGGGCAATAACTTGCCTCATCGTCTCTATCTGGCCCGTAAAAATGGTCACCCCGTGGCGGCAGCGCTAGAAAGTACTGCACCGGATGGTTATTCCGGTGCTATCCAATTACTGGTTGGCGCAGATTTCTCAGGAAAAGTGCTTGGTGTACGGGTTACAGAACATCATGAAACCCCAGGGCTAGGGGATAAAATTGAAACCCGGATTTCAAACTGGATTAATGTATTTTCAGGGAAAACCATCACATCAAATCATGACCAGCACTGGGCAGTGAAAAAAGATGGCGGTGAGTTTGATCAATTTACCGGTGCCACTATTACCCCACGCGCCGTGGTAAACTCAGTCAAACGGACTGCACTTTATTTACAGACCATACCTGAACATCTCTCTTCTCTAGAATCCTGTGGAGAAAAATCATGAGTGAAACCAAAAATTTATTTATCCAAGGGCTATGGAAAAACAATTCCGCTTTAGTACAACTGCTAGGATTGTGCCCCCTGTTAGCCGTCTCTTCCACTGCAACCAATGCGCTCGGCTTAGGGCTGGCAACGACACTGGTTCTAGTCTGTACCAACATTGCGGTTTCCAGCTTGCGTCGTTGGGTACCCAATGAGATCCGTATTCCCATTTATGTTATGATAATCGCTTCGGTTGTCAGTACTGTCCAGATGTTGATTAACGCCTACGCTTTTGGTCTGTATGAATCATTGGGGATTTTCATTCCACTGATTGTGACTAACTGTATTGTTATCGGCCGTGCTGAAGCCTATGCCGCGAAAAATCCGATCATGCCCTCTGCGATTGATGGCTTAGCAATGGGATTAGGAGCCACTTTTGCTCTGTTTGTTCTTGGTGCTATTAGAGAAATTCTCGGCAATGGAACCCTATTTGATGGCGCTGATTTACTGCTGGGCAATTGGGCTAAGGTATTACGAATAGAAATCGTTCATATGGATTCCCCTTTCCTATTAGCCATCTTACCACCCGGCGCTTTTATCGGTTTGGGATTAATGCTGGCAGTGAAATATCTTATTGATGAAAAAATGAAAACGAGAGCAATAAAAGAAAAAAGCCGTGCAATAACAATGTCACCAGAATCGGAGAGTTCTATTTGATATGAACAAGCAGAAACGTATCGAAATTTTAACGCGTTTACGGGATAACAACCCAAAGCCAACCACTGAATTAGTTTTCACAACACCATTTGAGTTACTTATTTCAGTACTGCTTTCAGCGCAAGCAACAGATGTCAGTGTTAATAAAGCCACTGCGAAACTCTATCCAGTAGCAAATACGCCTCAGGCAATTCTAAATCTGGGGGTAGATGGGCTGAAAGAGTATATAAAAACTATCGGTCTGTATAACACCAAAGCGGAAAATACCATTAAAACCTGCCAGATATTACTGGAAAAACATGCTGGCGAAGTTCCCGAAGATCGTGCTGCATTGGAGGCATTGCCAGGTGTTGGCCGCAAGACCGCCAATGTGGTGTTAAATACCGCTTTCGGCTGGCCGACTATTGCAGTCGATACCCATATTTTTCGTGTTTGTAATCGTACTCAATTCGCGCCCGGTAAAAATGTCAATGAAGTCGAAAATAAATTACTGCAAGTTGTCCCGGCCGAATTTAAAGTTGATTGTCATCATTGGCTTATTTTGCACGGTCGTTATACCTGCATAGCCCGTAAACCTCGTTGTGGTTCCTGTATTATTGAAGATCTATGTGAATTTAAAGAAAAAATTTACCCTGAGTAACTATTGTAATTTTCATTGCAATTCCCGTACTGTTTTACGCTATTTTGCAGATGTTGCTTGCTCGACACCATCAATTCGCGTAAAACTGTTATTCCAAAAAACTATCTGATAATAACCCTCAACTTTCTCCGCGGATATTATGTTTCAAAACAACCCGCTGCTTGCACAGCTAAAACAGCAACTTCATTCCCAAACACTTCGAGTAGAAGGTTTGGTCAAAGGTACCGAAAAAGGATTCGGATTCTTAGAAGTCGATGGGCAAAAAAGTTATTTCATTCCTCCCCCACACATGAAAAAAGTTATGCATGGCGATCGAGTGACTGCCGCTATTCATACTGATAAAGAAAGAGAGATCGCCGAGCCAGAAACATTGATTGAACCATTTCTAAATCGCTTCGTCGGTCGTATCCAGAAAAAAGAAAATGACAACCGTTTATGGATCACTCCTGATCACCCACTGCTAAAAGATGCTATCCCTTGCCGGCCGACCAATCAGGTCACTCATCCATTTCAGCATGGTGATTGGGCCGTCGCTGAAATGCGTCATCATCCATTGAAAGGCAGCCGGGGTTTTCATGCAGAAATTACCGGCTATATCACTGAAAGCGACAATCACTACGCCCCTTGGTGGGTAACACTCACGCGCCATAATCTGGAACGTGATGCTCCCGCGATGACTGCCGATTGCCAGATGAACGATGGCGATCTTGAGCGTATTGACTTAACGTCGCTGGATTTTGTCACTATTGACAGTGCAACCACAGAAGATATGGACGATGCTTTGCATATTGCTAAGCAAGATGACGGTAGCCTGAAACTCAGTATCGCCATTGCTGATCCAACCGCTTATATTGCGGCTGGCAGCGAGCTGGATCAAATCGCCCATCAACGTGCTTTCACTAACTACCTGCCGGGTTTTAATATCCCCATGTTGCCACGCGACCTGTCAGAGAATTTATGCTCTCTGCGTCCTAACGCCCGCCGGCCGGCATTAGTTTGTCAGGTTTCTATTCTGGAAGATGGTCAACTAGGTGATGATATTGCGTTTTTCTCTACCTGGGTTGAATCAAAAGCTAAATTGGTTTACGACGAAGTTTCTGACTGGCTGGAAAAAACCGGGACTTGGGAACCCGCTTCCGAAGCGATTAAGACTCAAATCACGCTTTTGAAGGAAATGAGTGATCGCCGTAACCAATGGCGCCACCAAAATGCGCTTATTTTCAAAGATCGTCCTGATTATCGCTTCATCCTCGATGAGAATGGTTACGTACTGGATATCGTGGTAGAACAACGCCGTACAGCCAACCGTATTGTTGAAGAAGCCATGATCACTTCTAACCTGTGCGCCGCAAAAATCCTGCGCGATAAGTTAGGCTTTGGTATTTACAATGTCCATATGGGTTTTGAGCCACTGCAAATCGAACAAGTGGTTGAATTACTGCAAGAAAATGATATTGATGCCAAAACAGAAGAATTATTGACTCTGGATGGCTTTTGTAAATTACGCCGTGAATTGGATAAAAAACCAACACAATTCCTTGATAGTCGCATTCGTCGTTTCCAGACTTTCGCAGAAATTAAACCTGAACCCGGTCCTCATTTTGGTCTCGGTTTTGATGCTTACGCCACCTGGACATCACCGATCCGTAAATACAGCGACATGATTAACCATCGTTTACTGAAAGCGATTATTCAAAAAACCGATGTAGAACAGCCCTCAGAAGAAACCTGTTTACAACTGGCTGAACGTCGCAGACTGAATCGTATGGCCGAACGTGATGTGGGGGATTGGCTATATGCCCGGTTCCTGCAACCACACGCAGGAACCGAACAACGATTTACCGCAGAAATCATTGATATCACCCGTGGTGGTTTACGTGTCCGACTGGCCGATAACGGTGCAGTGGCCTTTATACCAGCACCCTTCCTGCATGCCGTGCGTGATGAACTGCAATGTAGCCAAGAGACCGGTACTGTGATTATCAAAGGTGAAGTCGCTTACCAATTGAACGATATTATTGATGTTCGTATTGATGAAGTCAGAATGGAAACGCGTAATATTGTCGCCCGCCCTACGGCCTGATTTCCCTTAATCGAACCTTTTCTGCGTCAAACTACAGCTTAATCGCTGTAGTTTGTTTTAAAAAGGACGAAACCTGTCAATAGATTGAACGCCAAGAATTTGATTCAGATTGATAACCTAATTGCCCATACCTCATTATTAAAATACAATAATCTGACAAATTAAATCCGATAAAAAAAGCATACATAACCTTCTGTTAATAAAACTCTTTTCTGAAACGCATCATCATTTATATATCAAAATTTATAACACACTATTTATTCATCCTTTCATAGAAAAATATAACAATGTGATTATGAAATGATTTATATTTAAATAATTTCATTGATTGATAATTTTAAATATTAATAATTGATGTTTGAAAATAACGTGAGTTAACTATAATCCAAAGTGATCATCATGTGATCTTAAATTCACCGAGTAACATTCCTATATAAACAGGTTAGTGCGGTAGCTATTGTCTATCGCTAAATGCCAAGAGAAATAAAGCGATAACCGCACTGACCTACCAACCTAAGGAAATAAACTATGTCCGTAACTACAGAACAAATTGCTGTTGATTATCCAATACCAACTTATCGATTCGTTGTCTCCGTTGGTGATGAACAAATCCCTTTCAACAACGTTTCAGGGCTAGATATCACTTATGATGTAATAGAATATAAAGATGGTACCGGTAATCACTATAAAATGCCGGGCCAACGTCAGTTGATCAATATTACGCTGCGTAAAGGGGTATTCCCTGGGGATACTAAACTTTTTGACTGGCTTAATTCCATTCAGCTTAATCAGGTTGAGAAAAAAGATGTTTCAATTAGCCTGACCAATGAAGCCGGCACCGAAATTTTAATGAGCTGGAGCGTGGCAAATGCGTTCCCAACGTCATTAACCTCCCCTTCTTTTGATGCCACCAGCAATGATATCGCAGTTCAAGAGATAAAACTCACTGCGGATAGAGTAATGATTCAGGCCGCCTAAAACGCCAGAATAACGGCTGAATTCATCATTCTACCATTCATGCAAAATATCGCTCAATAATTGGAGGCAATATATGCCAATAACACCAACCCATCCCGGCGTTTATATTGAAGAGGACGCCTCACTATCACTCTCCGTTCGTTCCAGTGTAACGGCAGTGCCTGTTTTTGCGGTTGCAAATAGCAATTCATTATTATCAAAACATCCTTTTATCCGAATTAATAGTTGGTTGGAATATTTGACACTAAAAAGCGGGCAATTTAATTCTAACGACAAACTTGATATTTCACTGCGTGCCTATTTTATTAACGGCGGTGGATATGGCTATCTTGTCAAAACCAACGACTTAGCAAACCAAATTCCAAAACTGGATGATGTCACCTTACTGGTTGCTGCCGGAGAAGATATCAAAAATGCGGTAAGTACACTTTGCCAATCGGGCAAAGGATTATTCGCCATTCTGGATGGTCCAACCACAGAGTTAAATTCTAATGGCTCATCCCAAAATGATTATGAGCTAAGCCCTTTTGCCGCCGTTTATTACCCTTGGCTGACCGCTGAATGGGGAGAAAATAAAGCCAGCGTTGATATTCCACCTAGCGCCGTGATGGCCGGTATTTATTCCAGTGTCGATAACAGCCGAGGTGTCTGGAAAGCACCGGCAAATGTTGTATTACAAAGCGGGGTGAAACCGAAATTTAAAGTCACTGATGATTTGCAAGGTACCTATAACACCGGTAAAGCCATCAATATGATCCGTGAATTTCCAAATACCGGTGTCACCGTCTGGGGCGCTCGCACACTTGATGATAGTGATAACTGGCGTTATATCCCGGTTCGCCGCCTATTTAATAGTGCAGAGCGAGATATTAAAAATGCCATGAGTTTCGCGGTATTCGAACCTAACAGTCAACCCACTTGGAAAGCGGTACATCGTGCGATCGATAACTATCTTTATGCCCTCTGGCAACAAGGGGGATTAGCCGGTAACAAAGCGGAACAGGCTTACTTTGTTCAAATCGGTAAAGGGATAACCATGACCGATGACGATATCAAACAGGGCAGAATGATTGTCAAAGTCGGTATGGCCGCGGTTCGTCCTGCTGAATTTATTATTCTGCAATTTACCCAAAATGTTGCCCAATCTTAATGGGGCGAATAATCGATTCAAGATCACCACATACTTATCCTATTTAAGGAAAACCCCATGACTTCCGCAACCTATGCCACACCGGGCGTTTATATTGAAGAGGACGCTTCACTATCGCTATCAATTAGCAATAGTCCAACCGCCATTCCCGTCTTTATTGGTAAATTTTTTGACAAAGACGGGAATCAACCTGCAAAGGGAAGCTGTATTAGAATCACCAGTTGGTTGGATTTTATCTCACAATTTTCACTTTCACCGGCCGTATCAGTAAAGGCTACAAATGTGGGTGGAAATGCCGCAAAAACCTATACCTACGCCGCTACCGTCACAGCCACTTCTCTCAGTGCCTTTGCTGTACAGCACTATTTTAGTCATGGTGGTGGAGTCTGTTATCTGTTGCCATTGATAACGACAGATGAATCAGAATTAGCAAAGCTGCCAGACCTGATTGAAAAACAACAAGAGATCACCTTATTGGTCTGCCCTGAAACAGATGTAACACTAAAACAAAAGGTCTACGGTGCAGTAAACTCCTTATTACAGCAAAAAGTAGGTTACTTCCTACTCGCTGATAGTACAGATGGGGAAAATAAACCCACTACTCAACCGGATAAAACCGCTGTCTATTACCCTAATCTAGAGACCTCTTTTACTTATAGCCAACCAGCAGATGCTGATATTATGCTAGATGGCTATGGCGGTGTTGAAACTCTAGCCAAGCTGAAAACGGCTTCTCTAGGGGAATACACTAAAGCTAAAAAAGCCGTCGATGACAAATTAAAGTCCACTAAAATTACCTTACCCCCAAGCGCCGCTGTTGCGGGTATTTATGCGGCGACCGATGCCAGTCGTGGCGTCTGGAAAGCCCCCGCTAATGTGGCATTGAATAATGCCAAACCATCCGAGCCGATCACAGATGATAAGCAAGGTACCATGAATGAAGCCGGTATTAATGCCATCCGTGCTTTTAGCGGCAAAGGTACGCTAATTTGGGGGGCCCGTACGTTAGATAAAACAGACAACTGGCGCTACATTCCAGTACGACGTTTATTTAATGCAGCGGAACGAGACATCAAGCGGGCAATGCGATTTGCCGTCTTTGAGCCTAACAGCCAACCCACCTGGAAACGAGTACAAGCAGCCATTGACAACTACCTCTATCAACTTTGGCAACAAGGTGCCCTAGCGGGAAATAAACCGCAGGAAGCCTACTTTGTCCAGATCGGTAAAGGTATCACCATGTCCGACACTGACATTCAGCAAGGCAAAATGATCGTCAAAGTGGGTATGGCCGCAGTGCGTCCGGCTGAATTTATTATCCTTCAATTTTCACAATACGTAGCACAGTAACCTTATTAAGGCGCGGTTTAACACCGCGTCTATTCAATCATTGAGGAGATGATAATGACAACAGAGACAAAACAGCCGGGCGTCACGATAACGGAAAGCCGTATATCCCTGCCACCAAACAATGAATTTATCGGTGTCCCCGTTTTCATTGGTTATACCCAAGAAAACCCAAGCAATAAAACCGCTGTCAAACTAAACAGCCTGACCGAATTTACCCAAGCATTTGGTGAATCAGGATTAATGTACTACTCCGTGCGTCACTTCTTTGAAAACGGCGGACAACAAGCCTATGCACTGTCATTGGGTGATTATCAATCATCAACCCATTTCCAACTATTGATCACCACCCTACAACAAGCATGGGTAAAACAAGCCATTGCCGCAGAAAGTGAAATCACATTGATTGTTGTGCCTGACACTACCCGTTTTAATGATCCCGACACTCAAAAAAGCCTTTGGCAACAAGCATGGCAATCAATACTTGAACTTTGTAAAAGTCGGCGCGGAATCATGGGGTTACTGGATGCCCCGGACGATCCAACACTAGCTGCTGATTGTCTGGCTGATTTTTCCTCAAGTGATCGCCAATGGGGGGCCGTATACTGGCCAAAACTGAAAAGTACCTATCAGGAAGAAGATAAACATATCGTACTTTCACCTACTGCTGCGATCGCCGCCGTCATTCAACGCAATGACCATCAAAAAGGGGTGTGGACTGCTCCCGCCAATGTTGCTTTAGCCAAAGTGATCAGCCCGGTACGCTCTTACATTGAAGCAGGTGTCCTCCTTAATCTTAATCAAAAAGGCACTTCGTTGAATCTGGTTCGCAGCTTCCCCGGCAAAGGTATTAAAATCTGGGGCTGCCGCACGCTGGACAACACGCCGGGTTCCCCCTGGCGCTATATCCAAATTCGCCGTCTGGTTTCCTATATCGAAACTCATATAACCCAACTCGGTCGAGCCTTTGTCTTTGAATCCAACAACGCCATCACCTGGATGAAATTTAAAGGTCAGGCCCACAACTGGTTACGTCAATTATGGCTAAAAGGTGGATTACGAGGCACTCAGGAAGATCAAGCATTTGAGGTGTTACTGGGTGTTAATGAATCAATGAGTGAAACCGATATCTTGGCCGGAAAGATGATCATGAAAATCAGGCTGGCCCTGTTAATTCCGGCGGAATTTATTGAGCTGAGTCTGACGTTTGATATCCGTAACTAATCCAAACAGGGGAAAAACATGCACAACTTATACACCCCATCAGTATCGCACCGTTTTATCGCCAGTTTTCTGTTTAACAGCATTCCCAGCCCACTTGATATCGCCTTTCAGCGCATATCGGGCCTGAGCCGAGAACTACAAACCACCCAACACAGCCAAGGTGGAGAAAACGCCAGAAATATTTGGCTAGCCGAGAAGATCCAACATGGCAGCCTGATGCTAGAGCGTGGTGTCATGATCATCACCCCGCTCACCTTGATATTTGATCGTGTTCTGCGTGGTGAGAAAGCGATGTATGCCGATGTCGTTATCATGCTACTGAATGAACATTCATTGCCCGTAGCAAGCTGGACAGTCAGTAACGCGCTACCCGTTCGCTGGTCCACCAGCGACTTCGATGCTAATAGCAACACCGTACTGGTGAACTCTCTGGAATTACGTTATCAGGATATGCGCTGGTTAGGAGTAAAAGCATGACGGTAGAAATTAAAGAACTGATTATTCAGACAAAAGTCATCGATCCGACGAGTGATCAACTCTCCCCTCGAACATTAGCTCAGGAAAAACTGGATAACGCCCGTTTAATTGAGATGGTGAA
Organism: Photorhabdus laumondii subsp. laumondii; assembly: GCF_003343245.1. Classification (NCBI taxonomy): domain Bacteria; kingdom Pseudomonadati; phylum Pseudomonadota; class Gammaproteobacteria; order Enterobacterales; family Morganellaceae; genus Photorhabdus; species Photorhabdus laumondii. The sequence continues at coordinate 2,805,252 of NZ_CP024901.1, forward strand.
ACGGGAGGTATTAGAAGCATTACGTGAAACAGGAGGTGCTTATGAGTTTAATTGAACGTGGTTTATCCAGACTCACCCTTTCCGCCTTCAAAGACCGGGAAGGAAAAGTTTCCGTGGGGAGCTTACAGGCGATGTATAACCCCGATACCATTCAGCTTGATTACCAAACCCGTTACCAACAGGATGAAAGTGTTAATCGTGCCAGCCAAAGCAGCCGTTATGTGCTATCTCAGCCCGCCGGATTATCCTTAGTCCTGCTGTTTGATGCATCAATGCCCGGCAATAACACACCAATAGAAACACAGCTTGCAACGCTGAAATCCCTGTGTGCGGTTGATGCCAGCACCAAAGTACCTCACTTTCTTAAAATCAAATGGGGCAAAATGCGTTGGGAAAACAAGGGTTATTTTGCCTGCCGGGCCAGTAGCCTTGCCATCAGCTACACCTTATTTGACCGAGACGCCACCCCATTACGGGCCAGTGCGACCTTATCTCTGGTGGCAGACGAAAGCTTTGTTATTCAGGCTACCGAGCGACAGTTAAAATCGCCTCCGGCCACTGCGGTTAGCGTGACTGACATGCTTTCCTTACCCTTAATCGCCTTAGGTGCTGGCGCTTCGCTGGCCGGGGGTATCGACTATCTCTCGTTGGCATGGCAAAACGGTCTGGATAATCTTGATGACTTTACCCCCGGACAGACCCTACAAGCTCGGGGGGATACATGAAAATACCCACAGTAACCCTCAAAATAGGTGGTAAGACACTCAACCAATTCACCGTAATCAGCTTGACAACCAACCATCACATCAATGGTATCCCTTCGGCCAACATCACTCTGGGTATCGCCGGTGATGCCAACCCTATTTTTGACACCAAGACACAGGCTGAATTGGCAAGCTGCCGCCCGAACCATGAAGTTATCGTACAAATGCAAAAAACCGTGTTATTTAAGGGGATCATCGTTCGGCAGACACTGGGGCTTAAAGGTCAGGACAGCATCATTACCCTGACAGCAAAACATCACCTGCAAAAATTAACCCATAGCTTTCACTCACAGCTATTCAATAAACAGAGTGATGAAGCAATTATCAAAAAACTCTTCAATCAGAATGGCATCCAAACGACGATAAAGCAGGCACCACAACTCAAAACCGTTCATGAACAAATGGTGCAATTTCGTTGTAATGACTGGGCATTTCTAAAAAGCCGATTGACCGCCACTAACACCTGGCTGTTGCCCGGCAATGAATCGGTTACCTTGATAACACCCAAGGCCCTGAATAAATCAACGGTACATACCCTTCATCGACATACCAATAATGCTCAAGATATCGTGCTATTTGAAGCGGATCTCCAGTGGAATAACCAATACAGCCCTAAAACGGTGAGTATCCGTGCCTGGGATATTACTCAACAAAAGCTTTCTCAAGCAATCAATAGCCAAAACAGTAAGCTTGGCAGTCATAAATTGGCCGTGGACAGCATCGCCGCACCGGCCGATAAAGAGTGGCAATGGGCTTACAGCTATCCATTGGATAATGAACAAGCCAAACATCTTGCTCAAGGCATTATGGATAACTTACGCAGTCATAATATATCCGGTAGTTTTGAAATCGAAGGTAATCACCGTTATCAACCGGGGGATATTCTGGCATTAAATGGCTTTGGTCAAGGAATGGATGGTCAAGGGATTATCACCGGCATAAATCAGATAATTAATCAGAAGCAAGGCTGGCGCACTCGATTAACTTTAGGCATGCGGCCAGATATCGAACCTCCGGTGCCACAAGTGAAAGAGTTACATATCGGTATCGTGGAAAAATACCAGCAAGATAGCCAATCGCTAGGCCGTATTCCGGTCAAAATACCGGCATTAAACCTCACTCAAGGTGTCCTTTTTGCCCGGCTAGGTAAACCTTATGCCAGTCATGAAAGTGGATTTTGCTTTTATCCAGAACCGGGAGATGAAGTAATTATCGGATTCTTTGAATGTGATCCCCGTTTTCCGGTGATATTAGGTTCCATGCACAATCCGAAAAATAAACCACCGTTAGAACCCAGTGAAAAAAATCCGGTGAAAACCTTAGTGATTAAGCAAGGAGATAAACAACAGGCATTAATATTCGATAACAAAGAAAACACCGTGGCACTTAATAGCGGAGAAAATAAAGTTTCTCTGCAACAGGATAAAGATATTACGCTCAATGCAACGAAAAATCTCATCACCCAAGCCCAAGAAATTAATATACAAGCGGAAAAATCTCTGTCGGCCACGGGAAAATCTGGCGTCGATATTAAAGGCGCGAAAATTAACTTAACACAGTAATGAGGTATTGAAATGACAAACAAAATATTAGCCGATATTTATGGTCGCGGCTGGAAATTTCCGCCACAGTTTTCTCTTGAGACTGGCGTAGAAATGGCCAAAGGAGCCGAAAATGTTCGCCAAAGTATGAAAATCCTTTTTTTAACTGAACCCGGTGAGCGGATTATGCGTGAAGATTATGGCTGTGGTCTGAATGATTATATGTTTGAAAATATCAGTGATGAATTGTTATCGGAGATTCAAACCCGCATTGAAGAACGCGTATTACGCTATGAACCCCGCGCAGAAATCATCGATATTCAGGTAACCCAAAAAACAAATTCACCGAATACCTTACATATTCAAGTGACTTATGCTTTAAGAGGCAGCGCAATCACTCAACAACTTGAAAGCATTCTCGAAATCAACGAAGGTCAGGCAAAGGTGAGTCTATGAGCAAACAACTCATCGTCGATGGTGATAGTCTGCTATTTGAGCCATTATTTGGTAACCGGCAGGTCACCATTTTGGGACCGGCAATTATTAAAGGCAGCGGACACGCGCAAATCCAGGGCAAAAAGATCGCCATTGTGGGCGATGAAAAAAAGGTACAACTTCAAGCGCAATACATTACTTCCAGCCATCCAACACCCGGTATGGGTATAGTCACCATTGCCCAATTGGATACCAGCCAGCAAGTAAACTTTTGCTGTAGCCCTGACTCAGTGATTATTGTCGGGCAACAATTTACTGCTCGTTTTACCCCGACACAACCAGCGATTAATCCGTCAGGCGTACCGGATATAACAACACCCAGTATGGGAAAAGGCCGTTTTATTGCCAGCCAATATGCTGTCAGTGCCGGATAAATAACGCCTTAAAATTCATTATTAAATAACCATCCTATTGTACAAAGCTATCAGCAATATATTCAAATAACAGGTGGTATAATATGGGACTTACCGAATTAAAAAATAAACTCGCCGCTATCGTACCAGAGACAGACTTTAAACTTGATGAAAGAAGTACACTGGATATTTTAAACTGGCTTAAAGAATATGCGGCAAAAATCCCTTTTGATCAAGATAGAAATAAATTCTGGGACAGTTTCTACTTTATTCAGGAAAATACTCCTGAAAAATTAGCGGATATTTACCAAAACATTAATAAAGCGGATGGACATTTACCGGCTCATCAAGCTTTTATATTAGCTTTTTTAAAACTGTTAGAAACAACCAAAGTTTTATTTAATACTTTTCCGGCACGACATCGTGATCTTTATTATCGGGAATTATTAGGTTTAAAACCCAGAAATGCCCAAGCGGATAACGTTGCTTTAGGCATTACCTTAAATCCAGATAATGCAGAATATCTTATCCCTAAAGGAACCCTGTTTGATGCCGGGCAAGATAGCGCTGGAAACCCATTACAATATGCATCAGATGCTGATTTACTGGCGAATCAGGGAAAACTCACCGATCTACGTTGGTATCGGAAAGATAACGATAGCTGGAAATCAGCAATACTATTAAGCGACTCAGATAATATTGAATTACCTGAAAACGGTATTCGACTTTTTAGCCCAACTCCTAATGATGTTCCAGTTTTGTCCGGTTATTTAATTACTTCGTCTTTATTTGCTATGTCGAAAGGAGTACGTAGTATTAGAGTAACTCTAGCAAATGAGTGGATGGGTAATCCTAACAACATTACTGCTCAGATCAGTTCTGGAAAACATTGGCTTTCACTATTAGTAGAAAAAGCAGGGAGCAATCTTAAACTCATATTAAGCTTATCAGCCAACGATGAGTCCATCAGTCCCCCTGACGCCTTAGATAATATGGAGTTTAATGTACCGGTATTAAAGCTGGGCACCGTTCAGGGGCCTATACTACCCAAGATTACGGATATTGAAATTAGCATTAGCGGCAACAGTAATGTACGTTATTCCTCTGATGGTAGTATTGAAAAAACAGGTGCCACTAGTTTTCCCTTTGGTCAATCACCGTTGCCAGGCTCCGGTTTCAATCTGATTGCTCCTGAATGGTATGGCACTGAAAATGCAACAGTGACAATTACCCCTCAATGGGTGGGATTGCCAATAACAGGCTTTAAAAATTGGTATAAAGGATATAATCCTGAACCCGAAAATAATGCATTCAAAGTAACGGGGTATTTAGTCACACCTCAGGAAAAAAACAAACTAAAAGAGGCTAGTACTCAAAAAGAAATTGAGGCTCAACCATTATTTGATGGAACGAATAAACCACAAGGAAAAAGCCTGAGTTTTCCTTTGCCAGCAATGAATTATCCTATTGCAGACAGTCAATCGCCAAATGACTGGCCAGCGTTTATTCGTATAGAATTAGCTGAACAGGATTTTATGCATTCTCAGTATTGGCAAAATCCTACGGATAAAAATCAACCCTATACTCCTCAGATCAGTTCATTGAAAATTGAATTCAGTGCAGAAATCAAAACTGGACAATATTCCGTTTATCCCCTAACTCCTTTTGGTTGGGACAAAGCAAACGCAGAAACACTCCCATTAATCAGTAACACATTTTACTTAGGTTTTACTGATGTATTACCGGGGCAAACTTTATCTCTGTACTGGCAGTTAGACGGTATTAAAGAACGCTTGTTATCCTGGTTCTATCTCAATCAAGAAAATACCTGGAGTCCATTAGATAATTTAGTGCACGACCAAACCCGCAACCTATTTAACCGCGGAGGATTGAGTACTTTATTACCCCATGATGCTTCAAACCAAGCATCTCAAATGCCAAAGGGACGGCACTGGTTGAAAGCACAAATTTTACAGACAAGTCAAGCAATACTGACCGACCTGTATTGGAATCGGAAAGATAACGATGGCTGGAAATCTGCAACACCTCTTCGCCTTTCAAATAACATGAAATTACCAACAAACGGTATTCAGATTTTTAGTCCAACATCTAATGATATCCCGGTGCTATCCGGCTATCTAATTACTTGGCCTTTATTCACATTCCTAAAAAAAGGGCTCAACATTACATTAATTTTGGGAAGTAAATGGGAAGGTAATTCTGAGAACATAGCCGCTAAAATAAGTTCAGGGAATCACTGGTTAACACTGTCAGTCGAATATCTCAGTGACACTGATAGTATTAAGTTGCAATTACCAGACGATGATAACAATGATCCCATCAGCCCCCCTGATGCTTTGGATAATATGACGTTCGATACGCCATTGTTAAAACTGACAACCACTCAAGATTTCACTTTACCCTGGATTTATAAGATATGTATTAACAGCAACATCGTGCTCTCTGCTTCCGACAATTCAGAAGCAAAAATCACTCGTTTCCCTTTTGGTCAATCGCCATCACTGGACTCCAGTTTTAGTCCGAAGGTAGTGCTCCCTGAATGGGTTAATTCCGAATATGTATCAAACACAACATTCACTATTACCCCTCAATGGGTCAACTTACCCACAGAGAACTTTTCATCGTGGTATAAAGGATATGCTAATAAACCTACCAATAATAATGTATTTAAAGTGGAAGGCTATCTTGTCACTCCCTATAGAGAAGAGAAAAAACTTGATGAAATTCTGTCATTATTTGATGGCGAAAATGCACCACAAGGAAAAAGCCTGACTTTTACCTTACCTGATAAGTATTACTTCTATTCAAACAACCATGAGACAATGAGTATAAAAATAAAACTCGCTGAGCAAGACTTTATGCACGCTCAATACCAGCAACGTCCTACAGGTAAAAAACAACCCTACACCCCACAACTCAGTGAATTACAGGTGGAATTCAGTGCGACAGCTTTCCATCAACAATTCTCCATTTATCCTCTCACGCCTTTTGGCAAAGACCAAGCCGGAGAAAATATAACAGCATTAACTCACGATACATTCTATTTAGGTTTTACCGATATAGCACCGGGACAAACTTTCTCTCTCTATTGGCAACTAAAGGGCCTGAAAGATCTCTCTTTGTCTTGGTTTTATCTGAGTCAAAAAAATACCTGGAAATTATTAAATAGATCAACTTACAACCAAACAGATAATCTATTTGAATCAGAAGATCAAAGTATCCTATTACCCCAGGATGCTTCAAACCAAACCTCTCAAATGCCATCAGGGCGATATTGGCTGAAAGCACAAATAGAACAGGAGAAAAAACAGGTAAAAATAGTCCCTCCAGATTATCCAAGAATTAAAGGATTGTTGTATAACGCCACAACAGCCACGTTAATCAACACAGTGACCGTCGAACAAGATTACTTTATCCGCGGATTAGCCGCCAACAGCATTAAACAGCCGGTGAACTCATCCGTTGCAATCAGTGAAGTGGCGCAACCTTGGGCATCTTGGAATAGTCGTCCAAAAGAAGACGAGCAAACCTTCCTGAAACGGGTTCCCGCCCGGCTGTCCCATCGTAACCGAGCATTAAATTGGGGCGATATTGTCACCTTACTAAAAGAGCGGTTTATCAGCATATTTGATGTCAAATATCCTTCTACCAATGAATTAACCAAAATACCCGCGCCAGAAAAGCGCAAATTAATCGTCATCCCTGATAATCGCTACAAAGATAATGGTGATTCACTCCGCCCAGAATTGAACCAAGCCCGATTAACTGAAATGGTCGAATGGTTAGATCGATTAAGCAGCCCCTGGACAACCATTGAAATTAATAATCCCACATACGTTGATGTCCCGATTAGCTATGAATTGATATTTGCTTCAGGAGTTAATCCCGATTACGGCCGCCATCAATTACAACAGGAGCTGAGTCGAATCTACATGCCGTGGGGAGAAAATACGGCTATTGGCGTAACACCAGGTAATCGCATTGACTATTACCAGTTATTAGCCACGATTCAACAATCACCTTGGGTTGAACGGGTCACTAGTTTGACTTTAAAAAAAGGCAGTCCATCCACTGATGTCATAGGTAAAAGTGTAGAAGCCGACGATGACGAAGTATTGATTTTAGTCTGGAAATAAAAACCCTAAACGAAGGAGTTCACAAATGAATAATCGAAATATGCTATTTCCCATTGTTAAAGATGATATTGCCTTTGAGACTTTACTTGCCCAGGCAAAAACCGTTATTGAGCAACAATCCGGCCAATGTTGGAACGATATGGGGGAAAATGATCCGGGTATCACCTTATTAGAAGCTTGTTGTTATGGCGCATCTGATTTAGCTTACCGCCATTCATTACCACTGAAAGATCTTCTTACTCCTACACAAGAGGAACAAACATCCAGAGACGGTATTTTCCCTAAAGAGTTTGGCCCACAACAAATATTAACTTGTGGCCCCATCACTGAAGAAGATTATCGCCGAGCTTTATTGGATTTGCATAGCAACGACAAAAATGATGGCTATTTTTTCTTTAATGATGCCCAGCTTATTCGTGAGCCTGAGAATCAACGCTATACATACTGGTATAACCAACAAGAACGGCAATACAGTTTCATTATTAAAAACCGATATAACAATTCAACACAGTTAAAATTAACACTGAGGGGAAACTATTGGCTTTATTTGCTCCCTAGCCGGGAAACTGAAAAAATTCAAGATAATAAAATTCAAGCTCAAAAAAAGTTGGAAAATTTTCTGAGGGACAATCGCAATTTGGGAGAGTCAGTCAGTAAAATTATTTGGCTGGAACCCATCGATCTACCATTGAAGATTGATATTCAACTTGATGATGACGTTAAAGATATCACTGATATATTCGCTAAAGTTTATACAACGGCAGAACAAATGGTTCTTGAAAAACCGTTACGTTATACCACCCAAGCGATGAAAGAAATGGGTTACAGTAATGAAGAAATTTTTAATGGCCCCTATTTACGTCATGGTTGGATCCCCCAATTGCCTTCAATTAAAGATTACACCAAATCTAAAGAACTAAATTTAAGTCCCTTAGTTAACCAATTACTGAGAATCAAAGGAGTCAAGAAAGTTACCCGATTCACGTTAGATGGGCATAATGAAAGAATTGCTAAACTACCAAATGATAATTGGTCCTGGACAATCGTTCATGGGTACTATCCCAGACTATGGGGCAACGATCCCTTACAATCGATCACCTCACCAAATAGCCCACTCACCATTACAGCCAAAGGTGGCGTTAAAATTATTGTTTCCAAACAAGATGTAGAGGAAAAGCTCATTGTAGAGCCACTGATTGAGACACAACCTGAATTACTGGATTGGGGTAAATATCGTAAGATCCTGGATTACTATCCAATAAGAAATAAATTACCCGCTTGCTATGGATTACAAACTAATACCCAACAGCAAATACAATTACATCAGTTTATGTTACCTTTTGAACAAACTCTCGCTAATAACTGTGCCGATCTCGCCTTATTACCAAAACTATTGGCTTTTAAACAACGAGGAGATACTGTACATGGTGCTCAATGGCCTTTTAAAGAAAATACTGTCGCTCAAAATGTTCATCAAAACATAAAACCTCATTTAATTAATCAAATGAATAATGAAGCTAAAATCAATAATAATGATAAAAACTATACTAAAGAGTTGGTAATACTAGATTATCTATTGCGATATTTTGGTGCGCAATGTGCAACCCCTCTTCTATCACAAGACTCAAATTCTCAGGAAGATTTTCTATCTACTCAGCGCGAATATCTTTCTCAACAACCTAGTTTAGCCTATCAACGTAATAATATTCGTATTGATAAAGTGTCAGCACTGCAAAAACGCATTGCTGCCCGATTGGGTCTGGGAGGAGAGTGTTTCAAAGAAACACCAGAACTGGATAAACTCCCTTTTTATTTAATTGAACATCGTCAACTCTTACCAATAAAACCTAATGAAAAATTCAATAATGACCAAACACCTGATAATCTAGAAATTAAAAATGATCAAGTCATGATTACACAAACTGATACAGCAGGCCATTTAATGCAAGGTCAAGTTATTAATCTGGAATTTAGAGAAGGCTACAATATATCCAAATTTCTGAACCTAATGATCACTGAAGTGACAGGAGATACATTCACTATTAATACCAATAACAATAATGATCTAAGAAACAATCTGGACAAATTGCAAAACGCATTTAAGCAGCGCAATAGCCTGCACTGGTGCAATAGCGCCGTGTGGATAGAAGATATGGATTATCAACTCGTTTATGACAGTGAAAAGAGTCAAGAAGAAACCGAAAATAGACGATGGATTACCCTTAATGATCAAAACTCCTTCCCTGCCATGATCGAAAACAATGATGAAATCACAATAAGAACCAAGTCCGATTATGAACTTACAACCCAAATTGTACAACTTGATAGTGCTAATAACCGGATATTACTTAGAAAAGATATAAATTCAAAAAATAAATTTCCACCAAGAGAATATATATCACACTATTGCTTGTCCTACACAAGATATGACTACATATACGGAGAGGAACGCACATGTAAATTAATTTCTACCGATACAACCTCAAATGAAAATGAACTCTGGATTACTATCAGAAAACAACCCGATGATACTCCTTACAATAGTTTTCCTTTTGATATATTCGAAGCGGATGATGAAATAACACTAAAATTTGACCCTGATTATGAACTTAAAACGCAGGTAAAAGAATTTGATCGCATAGAGAAACGAATATTAGTTGAAAAAAACATAGATCAAATAAATGATTTTCCATTGGAAAACAATGAGTCGCACTCTTACTGGTACTTCTCAGGAAAAAGATATATCCAATCTGACCATTTTTCATTTGTAGTCAGCATAGTACTGAATCGAGAACGCATTAGGAGCGGTACTACTGATTTTTACAAATTAGAATCTTGGGTGAAAACTGAAATTTTAGCTGAATTACCTACTCATATCTCACTCGTTATTCATTGGCTATCATCGGAAGAATTCAAAAAATTTGCCAGTACTTATAAACTTTGGCAAAATAATGGTGCTCCTTTAGGCGATCACGCATATAAAATTCTAGAAACATTAACACTAGGAAAGAAACCTTCTGCTTCAATAGAAGCATACAGTGAAGAAATAATAGCTTCATAAGGATTATGATATGATGCCTAATATTACAAAGAGAATATTAATATGGTTTCAGAACCAAATCTATTAAATCGAATTATTATTACTATCACAGCTAATAACACGCAGGTAGCTAAAAAAGTATTACATGGCTCCCTGCTTAATCAATCCAATATAAATAAATTAATCAACTCCCATTTCAACCAATATATCATTAACAAAAATATCTATTTAGAAACACTCACTCTGAACCTTGGTGAAATAAATTTACAAGATTTTAATTCACTGTTTCCTATTCGACTTAATGCTAGATTAAGTCAAGCATTAAACCAATATCAGGTAAATAATCAGACTGATATTGAGAAATTTATTCATTACTTACAGCAAAAAAATTCCATACCAAATAAAATAGAGGATATTAAGAATAGTGAAATTACTGATATCAACATTAAACAATTAATTAATCAATTACCCCATATACAAAAAAACTGGACACTCTTATTAGCAAAAAGCTGTTTATCTGAGCATAGTTTAAAAAAACTTCTAGCTATCAGAGATCCCTCTTTGTTAATTGTCATTAATCACAAGTTATCGGAAAACATAATCACACCGCAGCATCAGGAGGAACCCGTTTCCTCCTGGCAATTAATACTGAATGCTTTGAGATATATACAACAACATAATGCACAAGAAATACCTGACCCCGACGCAAAAATTATCTCACGTATCACGACTGAACTTAATAACGGAGCGATTAATATAGCATCTATTATTACGCTATTTCACCAGACTGCAACCCGTAATTCTCCATTAAATAATTGGTTAAAACCACTCTGGCAAACAGCACCCGTTTCACAATACTGTAAAAAATATCTATCGGTTGAAGAATACCAATATCTGTCAGAATACTTTATTCCTAAACACGGGGATAAAAATAAATCGAGTAAAAAACCATCCGTGTCTTCTGAACCCGTTTTATCGCCTGAATACTCTCCTTCACGTCAGGTAAATAATGCTGGAATATTAGTTTTATGGCCGATATTACCGGCTCTGTTTAATCAACTCGGTCTACTTGAAAAGCAAGAATTTATCCATCGTCAAGCTCAATTCAGTGCCGTTGTCTTCCTTGATTATCTCATTTGGGGAACTGAAAAGGCACCAATAGAACACAAGGGATTAAATCCTATTTTATGTGGACTCATGGCTGATGAGAATATTGAGTCAGCACCCATTGAACCAGAAAAACAGTTGGCAACAGAACAATGGCTAGATACGGTTATCACTCAACTTCCTGCCTGGAAAAAATTAAGCCGCAATGATGCCCGCCAGTTATTTTTACAACGGCCAGGAAAATTACGAATAGATAAACAGGAAATCAGCATCACAATTCAACAACAACCGTTTGATGCACTATTAACTGACTGGCCATGGCCATTAAATATCGCCAAACTACCTTGGCTGGATCGTCCTTTATTAATCAACTGGCAAAACATTTAAAAGGTTTATATGAACTTTCCTCTGAAAAATAACCACTGTATGGCAGTAGAATCAGATTGGATTTATCCCCATTTGGAGCGTATTGATCTGCTATTACAGCGCTACTATTATCAAAAGAGAGATTGGTACGACTCCTTACCGGAGAGTTTTTTACTGACCGAAGATGAAATAGAACAACGTTTAGTAAAACCATTAGGCATGCCTCATTGGTTAAAACAGAGTGATATTATTGATTATAAGGACATAGAGAATAAACCCATCACCGGTAGATTATCATTATTAATAGAACGTTTTGAACTGACTGAATTTGAGCGTGATACCTTATTATTAGGTTTATTACCCCATTTTGACAGTCGTTATCATGCACTATTTGCTTTTCTGCACGGTAACAGTAAAAAACAGTGGCCGAGTTTTGCTTTGGCAATTGAATTATTTAGCCAACGCCAAAATGATTGGCAATTACTGCAAAATAGCTTTCTACCGCAAACACCATTAATCAATCACCATCTATTACGGCTTAATAACCATGAGGAACCCATTTGGTTACAAACGCAATTTTTAACGCACAGTGCTGTCTGGCATTTTTTATCCGACCAACGGGTTATTTTACCTCCCCTGATAACCTGTGCTTATTGGCACTCTTCTACCTCACAGACTTGGTATCCGCAAACCCTTTATCATTCACTTAACAAGATATTATTAAATGAAATAGATGAAATATGCCCACTGGTGATCCTCAAAGGAAAACAGGACAGCGCCAGAGAATTAGCGGTCAGTAATATTATGGCATTGCATAATATCAGTACCTTAATTGTCGATTTAGCTCATCTACCAGACGAAGAGAATACCAACACTAAACCTTGTTTGTTAACAGACGCAATACGGGAAGCCCGGCTACATGATGCCTGCTTATTAATCCGCAATTTTTCTTTACTTGCAGAGGAAAAGCAAATATGGCTAAGCAAATTATCCACCCTGCTGAATCAATCCAAATTACGTGTAGTTTGTCTGGTAGAACCGGGAGATTCATTCGTATGGATTCAACACTTACCAATGGTACAAATTGAGATGCCAGTAGCCACACTGGCAGAGAAAAAAGCGATACTGACAGAAAATCTGCCAAATAATGCTGATCGGGAAATTAATCTTACTCAGTTATGCCAACGTTTTTCATTTACACCGGAAACATTACCATTAATTCTTAAAGAAGCCTGCCAATATCAAATACTCCGGCAACCGGAAGACCAATTGAAGGAGATCGATTTGCGTAAGGCATTAAATTTCCGCGCTCAACAAAATTTCGGTAAATTAGCTCAACGGATAACACCCAAGCGCAGTTTTAATGATTTGGTCGTTTCAGAGGGATTAACTCAACAACTGAGAGAAATTATTGCCACTATTAATTACCGAAACCAAGTATTAAACACGGGTTTTCAAGAGAAAATAGGTTATGGTACCGGTATTAGCGCCCTATTTTACGGCGAGTCAGGTACCGGAAAAACCATGGCCGCAGAAGTGATTGCCGGATATCTTGGCGTTGATCTGATTAAAGTCGATCTCTCTACCGTGGTGAATAAATACATTGGTGAAACAGAAAAAAATATCTCCCGAATTTTCGATCTGGCCGAAGCCGATTCCGGCGTGCTGTTTTTCGATGAAGCCGACGCCTTATTTGGTAAACGCAGTGAAACCAAAGATGCTCAAGACAGACATGCCAATATTGAAGTTTCTTATTTGTTACAACGATTGGAAGATTATCCCGGATTAGTGATTTTAGCCACCAATAATCGTAGCCATTTAGACAGTGCTTTTAATCGCCGTTTTACCTTTATTACCCATTTTACTTATCCCGATGAAATATTACGTAAACAGATGTGGCAAGCAATTTGGCCTAAGCAATTGAATTTATCAGATGAGCTTAATTTTGACCATTTGTCTAAACAGACAGATCTGACAGGTGCAAATATCCGTAATATTGCTTTATTATCATCAATATTAGCCGCAAATGATAATAGTGAAAAAATTGACAATAAACACATAGAACGGGCAATTATTCTCGAATTGAATAAAACTGGCCGATTGTTTTTTTAAACGTTTAATAAGATTGGAGTCGATATGACAAATATAATTGATCCTAATAATGCAATTATTGCAGTTAATACCGCATTGCATGAAATTTTATCTCAACATCTAAACACCTCTAACCAAATGATTGATATCCGTTTTGATCTGCCAGAAATTAACTCAACTCCGGCTAAACCTACCGTCAGTGTATTTCTTTATGATATACATGAAGATCTACAATTACGTTCTGCGGAGCCAAAGAGTTATAACCCTATTACTAGCTCATTATTGTCTGGGTGGGTAAATATTAATTATAACTATTTAATTACTTACTGGCATTCAAACCAACCATCAGGAGACGGTTCCAATCCTGACAGTCAGCCCAATAATCAAGCTGCACGCGTCATGACAGCTATTTTAAATGCACTGGTTAACAACCGACAATTACCTAAAATTCCTGGCGCATATACCAGAGTCATTCCACCACAAGAAAATCTAAATAGCTTAGGTAACTTTTGGCAAGCACTCGGCAATCGCCCTCGCCTTTCTTTATTATATTCAATTACCGCACCAGTAAAACTACAAAATATTAAAGATATCATAAAACCCGTTAGCCAAATCTCCACTTCTGTGGATCAAAAATCAAATCTGGATAATTCGCAAATAGACCAAGCCTTATTTAACAAATTGTGCTCCAATTTAGGTGGCACAGAAGATGTCCGCCTTGCCCTTGCGAAAATGAATCTGGCAACCAAGCCGACTAAGGAAAATAATGAAAAACAAAATAATCAAAACGTCATACTTGAAGTTTCTGGTATTATCCATTTGGATTATTTACCTAGAGTAAAAGGTATTCTTACAACATGGAAAAATAGTCATCGCGCCGTTGTCAGAATAAATGACATTGGTATTATTGTTTCAGAAGATAAATATGATCAATTAATAGGAATTTAAAACCTTTAATTTATAAAAAAACACATTACAACACCAATTGAAAATTTTTTATAAAATAACTTTACTTATATATTAAAATATACTTAACTTTATTTTTAAAAAATAAAATGACAATAGTTAATCCATATAGTATTTATCTCAAACATATACCCAATGGATTTCAAGATGCATCGCGGCGGCAAGGGAGCGAATCCCCGGGAGCATAGATAACTATGTGACCGGGGTGAGTGAGTGCAGCCAACAAAGAAGCAACTTGAAAGATGACGGGTATATCTCTTCCCGGAAATTAACAGGTGATAATATGGTATATGAATACGATAAAACCATCGAAAGAAGAAGAAATCCGTCGATACAATTGAATAATAATGAAAAATCATCTGAACAGGCATTAGAATTGTCTCAAAATAATCCATTACTCCACGATCTCATCACCAGCAATAATTTACGTAAAGAGGCTGCGGTTTTTGCCAAACGGATTGGTCCCTCCTATCAGGAAATTCTGGATGAACTTGAGCATCTCCATCACCTAAGTGGGAATGAGCAATTGGCGGCAGGTTTCGAATTGCATCGACGCATTACCCATTACCTAGAGGAACATCCTGATTCTAAACGTAATACTGCCCTGAGAAGGACACAAACGCAGTTTGGGGATCTGATGTTTACCGGTACTTTGCAGAAAATACGCCACTCGTTGTTGGAAATGGCGGAAACTCGCCCTGAAATGGCATCGCATATCTACCAGATTGCTCGTGAAGAGGTCAAAGGCAATACCCCCGGGCTAACCGATCTGATGGTACGCTGGGTAAAAGAAGATCCCTATCTTGCTGCTAAAACCGGCTATCAAGGAAAAATTCCCAACGATCTACCTTTTGAACCTAAGTTTCACGTGGAGCTAGGTGCTCAATTTGATGACTTTAAAAAGTGGTTGGACACCGCCCAGAGTAAGGAATTGCTGACTCATACCCGGCTTGATGAACAGAATAAACAGGTCCATCTTGGCTACAGCTATAATGAGCTGTTAGATATGACTGGCGTTGAAAGCGTGCAAATGGCGGTCTATTTCCTTAAAGAAGCTGCCAAACAAGCCGAACCGGGTTCTACTAAATCGCAAGAGGACATTTTGCTCCACCGGTTTGCTAATCCTACCTATCTGGCCCAACTGGAACACAGTAGATTGGCACAAATAGAAGCAATATATCACAGCTCTCATGACACTGATGTGACTGCCTGGGATCAGCAATTTGCCTCAGATGCGCTGACGCAATTTAATCATCAACTGAATAACACCGTGGATCTGAACAGCCAGTTATCTCTTTTACTTAAAGATCGTCAAGGGCTACTGATCGGTGAAAGTCATGGCTCAGATCTGAACGGATTGCGTTTTGTCGAAGAGCAGATGGAAGTATTAAAAGCGCATGGCGTGACAGTCATTGGGCTGGAACACTTACGCTCAGATTTAGCTCAACCGTTGATAGATAAATTCCTGGCAAGTGGAAATGAACCCATGCCTGCTGAACTGGCCGCACTGCTTAAGACTAAACATTTATCTGCGAATTTGTTTGAACAAGCCAGAAGCAAGCAGATGAAAATCATTGCACTAGATAACAACAGCACAACTCGCCCTACCGTGGAAGGAACACAACATGGCCTGATGTATCGTGCAGGGGCAGCTAATAACGTGGCGGTTGAACGTTTACGGCAATTGCCTGCGGGAGAGAAGTTCGTTGCCATTTATGGTAATGCTCATTTGCAATCCCATGAAGGTATTGATCACTTTTTACCCGGCATTACCCATCGTCTTGGTTTACCGGCTCTCAAGGTAGATGAAAATAATCGTTTTACCGCTCAGGTCGATAATATCAACCAACGCAAACGTTATGATGATGTGGTTGAATTACCCCGTATTCAATTAACATCTTAGCTACAGTACAATTATCAATATAACAGACCACAAGATAAACACTTCTCACTAAAAACTCATAGGTGATAATTATGGTGTACGAATACGATAAACATGACAGTGACGCCAATATATCGCCAGAATCATTTATTTTTCCAAAACGCAAAAAACCGAGAAATATAAGATCTCTCACTGAAAGTTGATAAAAAACAAGCTAAACCAAGCCTTAAAAACTATTTTTTTGAAATATCAGAACTAATATTCAACAATTAGAAGATTAATTTAGAGGTAATATATATGGAACATGAATACAGTGAAAAAGAAAAACCCCAAAAATGCCCAATACAATTAAGGGATTCTATCGAACATGATAAGGAGGATATAAATACCACGACTCCATTGGAACTTAATTCTCAATACACTAACAGAAAAAGAGCAGGGTTACGGGAACGTTTCTCGACCACTTTGCAACGCAACCTGCCAGGCCATTCTATGCTCGATCGGGAGCTAACCACCGATGGCATGAAAAACCAAGAAAGTCGATTCTCCCCTGCCATGATAATGGACAGAATGATGCATTTCGGGGTCAGAACCAGATTAGGTAAAGTCCGAAATTCGGCGAGTAAACACGGGGGGCAAGTCACCTTCAAATTTGCCCAAACCAAAGGGACCTTCCTAGACCAAATCATGAAACACAAAGACACCTCAGGCGGTGTCTGCGAGTCTATATCTGCTCATTGGATAAGCGCCCATGCCAAGGGTGAAAGCATCTTTGACCAACTCTATGTCGGGGGACAAAAGGGAAAATTTCATATCGACTCACTAGTTTCCATTAAGCAGTTACAGATGGACAGTTATCTAGATGATGAACAAAGTACCATGACAGAGTACTGGCTTGGTACGCAAGGCATTCAGCCAATCATGCAAAAAAACGACGTGGACGAACACTCATCCAAGGTAGTCGGTCAAACCGGTAACAAAGGTACAACAGACCTATTACGCGCTATTCTGGATACGGGTGATAAAGGCTCAGGCTACAAGAAAATTAGTTTTCTCGGAAAAATGGCTGGACATACTGTAGCGGCCTATGTGGATGATCAGAAAGGTGTCATCTTCTTTGATCCCAACTTCGGCGAATTCAGCTTCCCAAGCATAACTTCGTTTTCTCGCTGGTTCACTGACGATTTCTGGCCAAAATCTTGGTACAACCTGGAAATCGGTCTGGGACAACAATTTGAAGTCTTCAACTACGAGCTTAAAAAATCCTAACCTACAACGTGCACTTAACTAATAGAAACCCTGTTCTCCAAATCCCACTTTCATCTCTTTAGGGCAATCACCAAACTGAAATCCGTTATAAAACTGCCAGGCACTCAGGTAAAGAGTAAGGCAAAACCGGGTTATCGGGTCGGGCAAGCGGACTCAATTTAGTGACAGCGGCAATCGTACGATGGAATACGCTGTATTTAGAACGTGCAATACAGTCGCTGCATGCGGCTGGCAATGTGATTGATGAACAATTATTGCAATATCTGTCACCATTGGGTTGGGAACATATCAATCTAACCGGCGACTATGTGTGGCGGCAGAATAAAAAAAGGATCTTACCCAGCTCCGTCTGAGTTTGTAGCGACCATAATAACAGGATTAAACAACAGTAACATGACGGTTATTACTAAAGAAATTTAGCATTAGTTATCGAGGTCAGGCCAAGATGTACCTACCAACTTTATTCTAACAGAACTGATAATGTTGGTAGGATAACTTCATTTGAGCTCTCACTTCACTGAACTAAGGGGCAGAACCAGCTATTTTAGACGTTAGGCTCCCAATACTCTTTAGCCATAAAAGCTTCATTATTATGTCTATACTCGCAAACTTCATCAAAGAAATAGGCAATTTGCTTCATCGCTTCGTTGGAATCAGCTGCTCTATGGATTACATCTGCACCTGTCCAGACACTATATTTTTGTCTTATTGAACGTGTAGTGTCTTCTTCTGGGTTTGAGTAAGCTCCGGCGAAGTTAAATATACTTCCTAAAGCATTATGTCCACTCAGAACCAGCAAAGTTGATGGAGCTGACTGCATTACCGTTTTGAACTGCTTATGAAAGGGTTTACCCAAAATTTTGGGATATAAGAAGTAGAAGTCTTCGTCATTTAGCACCAAAGAACGGATATTATGTATTTTGAATCCTTTTTCTTCGAACTCAGTGATAATTTTCCCTACAAGCCCTCGATGAACAGCATCCGGCTTGATTAAAATAAGGCTTTTTTCTAGCATGAAACCTTCTCCAGAATTTCAATTATATAGTCGATTCCTTCCTGAGAAAGATCTGGATGGGTAGGAATGGTTATCAGATTTTTGAGGACAGTATCTCCTTTCTCAATACTGCCATCATAAAATTTATTGAGGATACCAAACTTATACTTAGCCTCCCCATATTTTAGAAAGTCCGTTTCAAATCCCATATCTTTTAGTACCTCATGAACATTGCCAAGGTCTCTATGATCTTTATCTTTAAGTACTAGGTTGTAGTAGTTAGGTTGTCCTAGGCAATCAATTTCTTCAAATCTCGTGCTCACTATGCCCTCCTTGATTTTCTCGGCATTTTCTCTACGAATAGTAAGTTCATCATACACTCGTGTACATCTTGAGATACCTAAAGCCGCTTGGAGTGAACCTAGCTTGAAATTCAAGCCAAATGACAAGCCATTAAGGTTCCCAAGGTTGACTATTTCTCGCAAACGCTTAGTTCTTTGAGGAGACGAAGGAATGATAAAGCCACCTTCTCCGGTAGAAAGGATTTTCTTATCATGAAGCGAGAAGCAACCATAATCAGAGAAAGTTCCAACCAGACGACCAGTCTTAAATGTACTGAAGTGAGCTTGCGCAGCGTCATCAATAACAATGATACCTCGACTGTTACAAACTTCAGCAATCTCATCATAATTGACTGGATATCCCCATAGAGGGACAGCTATTATAGCCTTAGTTTTATCATTTATTTTACTTAGTAAATCGTCAATCGATAGTTCAGTTGTATGTGACGTTTTGGTATCAATAAATACAGGCTTAGCTCCAACTGATAGGATCGGGAACGTTGTAGGTATCGTCGTATAACACGGAACTAAAACTTCATCATCAGCACAAATGTCTTCAGCCATTAGGCTAGCAATAAGTGCGCTCGTTCCACTAGAACAACACACTACATCATCAACTTCGAACAACTCTGCTATTTTTTTCTCAAATTGCTCAACAGTATCACTTTTCCCTGAAAGCTTACCGAGATCCAATACTTTTTCCAGCTCAATCAGATCGTTGCTATGAGGTTTCTTTTTATAACTGTCATTAATTTTCATGGTAATACAATCCCCTTAATATCCGTTTTAACCACTAGGTCCTCTTTTTCATAGAGGTAATATCGATGCAACTTTCTACTAAAGCTTTCCTCAGAAATAAACTCTCGACCATGAATGCACCTTCTGTTGTTTACGATGAGTAACTGGTCGGTTTTCAGCGCAATCTTCAGGCACAAGCGTTGATATAATGAAGAAAGCTTTATCGCACATTTTTTTGCTTTCTCTGTTTTATAAGTCTTTATTGAGTTAGAGAATCGAACTTGAAAAAAACCATCAGAAAAATGAAGGATAGGCTTCCAAGAACTATCTAACTCGTTGGACTCCATAACAAATGATTTTTGCCACTCAAATACATAATTTGGTGAACTAAGCTCGCAAATTTCATCATCATTCATGTGATATAAGATTTCTTCGATATGACAGACTGTGGTTCCCACATCACTGCCACAAATAGAAAGAAGTGCTACATAGTTTGGGATTATCGACAGACCTCTAACTTTCTTCCACTCGGTATCGAATGGAAGAAAGCTTGCATCAGTGTGACCTCTTAACTTTTTTCTAGATTGAACAATACCTTCTTTAGGGGATAGGATAGACGCGACATCCCCTAGAATCTCAGACCGAAAGCCGAAGGTATGCATGCCTATAGTGTCTCGAATATAATTAGTGAACATATCATCACTGTGGCCAAGGTATGAAGGTGTATCAACACACACCCAACCTTTAGCACTTAATTCTGAGAGTATTTTGGTGTTATTCATAGACAACAAAATCTCCTGTTACTTGCCCGTAAAAACAACCAATATTTGTTTCCATTTTGAAGCTATTACTTTCGTCTACCTTCTCATTTTTAAACAAACGGTAGAATCTTGTAGGAGTGCCCCTATCAAACAGTTCCCGTGATTTGGCGGTTGGATCGTCTGATATTAATGCAACGCACTTTTTATCAAATTGAGGAACGTCCGGAGTACTAAGTTCCCATGAAACCATTTTGACTATGTCCGCACCACTTGGATACTTGCTAACGTCAATTTCATTAGCTTCAATATATTGACGAAGCTTTGCAATAGCAGGACCTAATCCATGCGAACTAATTAGTGTTCTCACTATGTGCTCACATGCTTTAAAATCGCTATTTTCAAGCAGAATGAGAAGATCCACAAAGTCCCTAATTGTTAGATAATCTTTGTTGTAAATTTGAATAAGTATTATCAATATAGAATTAAGATCACTAACTACATTGACATATGTCCCTCTCAAAATAGTGTTGTAGCAGCCAGAATATAACGACTGTAGTAATATTCTCGAACCATTATCATCGATTGGGTAGTGATCAACATGGATTTCAAATCCACGATCATCATCTTTCCCTTTCGTATATCGGAATGATTTATAAACTTTTTCTGTAACAACATCCTTTATCCAAATAGTACTGAAATATATATCGTATCCATGCTTAATCAACAAAGCATCAAGCAATGGTAAGTGATCTTCTAATACTACCAAATCTGCGTCAAAAGCGAATCGCGAGGCACTTTCATGGTAAAAGCGCTCTACAGATAACCCCTTCAAAACTAGAACAGAATTTTTTAGTTCTGAGGATTTAGCGATATCGTTAAGTACGATCGATTTTTCTCTCTTTTCATTTTCAATATGACAATACTCTTCGCTACTCTGGCCGGTTGCATATACAAACATTGATAGAATCTTCTCTTGGAAGGCAGACTCTTTGTTTAAGACCGATATGTACTTCTTACTTGCTTCAGGCAACCAACCATTTAGACAATAATTATAGTATGAATCAATTACTTTAGATTTTTTCATTGTTTCTTCTCCTCGAAGAAAAAGCCAAATAGAATGGAATAAAAACTAATGCAAATTGATACTTTGTTCACCTTCTCTTGTTACATATATTCTATTTCATAGAACCATTGAAATAAACAATATTATTAACGGATGTAATTATTACAATAATTTCATTGCACAATCTAAGCTTATTTACACCTGTTTATGAATTATAAAATCACATACAAAAACATTAACCTCATGCCCATTATATAGAGCTTTCCTTTATCATTAACCTTATCAATTCCTAACCAATTTATGATAAGTTGATAAAACACATTAAATAAGACATTTATTTACTAAGACAATAATTGAATTCATATCAGAAAAATCATCAAACGTAAGATCTTCATCTAGTAGGTTGATATCAAGCTCATTTTCCAAATTAATAATCAAAGAAACAATTTGAAATGAATCCAAGTCATCAAGTGATTTTATTTCATATTTCTTCATAAACTCAATTACTATTATTTCAATATCTAAATTTGATTTTTTGCCCATAATTCCAACTTTTTATAATTTACTTTTCCACTTATTAATGTAGGTACAGATTCGATACAAAAAATTCCTTTCACTTTAACATTCTTAATGAATCCGCAATCAAATATTTCGCCTTCGTTTTTAGGTTGATAAAAAATTGTAATTCCAGTATTGCAATCTATATTTTTGTCATAATAAAGAACAACAAAAACCAAAGGATTATTGTTCTTTACCCTTAATTGTTCTTCAAGACCTTGAAGATCAACTCTATGCCCCATAATCTTAGTCTGCCGATCTATTCTTCCCTCAAAATATACCTCACCATCTAATATAGTTACTAAATCTCCTGTATCGTAATACACTTTACCATCGATTTTCACAAAGCTATTCTTTGAAGTACCTATATATCCATTAAAAATTTGAGGTCCTGACAATAATAATTTGTATAGATTTCCAGATAAATGCTCAGTTTTGTATGACATATCCCCTAAAGCTCGGCCAAGACTAGGTGGGCCTTCAATACCCACATCACTTATCATACATGCGATTGTTGTTTCAGTTGGTCCATATAAATTAAATATCTTCTGGCAATTAGATATTTGTGCCCAAGAGGTTACGACGTGTTTTCTTAATAATTCTCCGCAAAACAAAGAAACTTTTAAACTAGACAGTTGATGTGATTTTGGTTTGAGAGAAATCAGCATCTGAGCGAGTGTAGGAACAGAAAACCAATAAGTGAGTTTATTATTTTCCACCTTATTTAGTAATTGTCCAATTTTTTTGGTTTCTACCGGAGTTATGGAGCTTGCACTCTTCCAACTTAGAAATAGATCATGATAAAAAAGATCAAAAGCTGGAGAAAATGTATTAGTTAATCGTTCGATGCCTTTTTCAATTTCCAATTCTTCATAGATATTATCAATATAATGTTTTAAGGCTAAATGTGTAATCGGAACTCCTTTAGGTAAACCGGTAGATCCTGATGTGAACAATATGTATGCAGTTTTTGCTGGTATAATAACTGAATCGTTTCTATCTACTTTATGTTTTATATGATATACACTAAGATCTTGATTGAGCCTGATATCAGCTTTAACTGCATTAATTATTCGTTCTTTATATTCATCATCCCAATCTGAAATCAAAGGAACTATCGTATTCTTGTTTTTCCACATTGCCGAAAAAACAGAATACATATTTATATCCTTTCTTTCAATATCAATAGCAACTACTTTCTCTATCACTTCAGAGAAGTAATCTGAAAAATAAACAACTTTGGAAAGGAACTCACCATATGTAATTTCAATGGGATGATCTCTATAAAAAATAGACTGAGAAAAATTATTTGATGAATAATACAAATATTCAATTACATTGAATGACATAGTTCCTCCATTACATGATTGAACATGGGATCAATCTCCAAGAATGAGAAGCTTTCAATATAGGAGAAAGCACTTGTTCCTATTTCATCAGTTATAAAGCCACCATTACCTATTACTTCAAATAACTTATATGGGCCAACTAAATGAATAGCTGAGAGAATACCACTTTCGGACACTTCAAAAGGAAACTTCTTTTCATTGTTTATATATTTCACTAAGTTAACCAAATCAAACTTCATACCTATAAGGTTACATAATTTATTAATCCCGCTAGCCCATATGGCATAAATAATAGTGGTCTGTTTATTTGGTTCATATAGATCTTGAAAATTATTAACACCAAGTTTTCCTGTAAAATCACCTTGCCATGTATTATATGATGTACATATGAATGATTCACCTTTAGGACAGTCAAATAGTTCGAATTTATTATTTCCTTTCCATGTATATTCAGGGTGAACAAAATCATAGTAAACCTTATAATTTCTGCCATTTATTTCCATATCTTTAGGGTTGTATACTCCTAAAGAGAACAAAGCAGACTCACCAATCTGTATGCCTACAAACCCCCAAGGATTAATCACTCTAAAACAATTCTTTTCTAGAGAATAATGACTCAAATCATCATAAGTAATATTAACTCCTAAACTATTAAAGTACTGCTCATATGACATGAATGTTAAAACAGGAGCTCCATTAATTGGATTTCTTATTAGTTCTCCGGGCTTCTTAACCAAGAAATACTTGACAGCATCTCTAGAATTAAAGCCTTTTTTATATATATCCAAATAATCAGGATTTATCCCAGATTCTTTGTAAAGAATATTCTTTAATAGATCGTATTTAGTGTTCATCATATTATTTAAAATTTATATTGTGTGAATTATTAAAATTTTCAATCAACAAATAAAATAACCCTCTAATATAATGCTCTTCGTAATCAAGAGAAGAGAAGTCTAGAGTTAAATCACAACATTCAGAGTCAATAATAAGTCCAATACCTATATGCATAATTCGACATGCTCCACGATCATTGACTAAAATTTTATGTTTGTACTGTGTGTTAATTTTTCCTGTAAACCATTTTTTATTTATTACATTTAGGCAAATTGATGGAAATTGTATACCAACCTCTCCATATTCAGTGTTACTAGCAAGCAGAGTATTAGTATCTCCACCATATAGAGTGCTCATTAGCACTCTGGATTTGATATCATTGACACAGTAACCATTTTCGCTCTTTTTTATTATCAACGGCCGTATCTCGTTCAACCATCCTAATGTATATCTAGGATCTATCGAATAAGTAGGTTCTCTTCCATGTTGATTTAACCCTATATATAGGTGTTCTCCTCCAAAGTACTCATCAAATGACGATGCTATGGCTTTAATTAAATGGGCTGTAATCATATTGTCTGATGTAGATCTTAAAACTTTATGACGAAGAACTGAAGTACTGGACTCTAATTTCATATCTCTAATTGGAAATCTTGATTTCTCGGAGTTATTAATTTTTAACTCACAGTATTCTTTTATAAAATCTAAATTATATTTATTATTTCTTGATTTCTTACCCAGTTTAGAAGATACAAAATTTTTAATATGGTTCTTCTCATATAAATCCCAGTTAGTATCCTCTCCAGATAACAGATTTGAAATCATTCCATTGGAAAGTGCATCAGATAAGAAATGATTTACGACAAAGAAAAAACTTAAGCCATTAGTAGTTTCTTTTAAAAATAAAGTAAGTGGTTTTATCAAGTTATAATCAGATAATATTTCATGCTCATAATCTTCATAAGCCATTATCTTTATTTTTACTTCACCTACAGGTTTAACACGCAAGTCAGTTGTTATCGTGTAGTGAATAAATAACTCAGGGCATATTTTTGACAGCCTAAATAAGTTAGAGTTGAGTTTTTCTTTTGCATCATCACCATATATATGAAATTCTGGTGTTGTTGATAGCCATTTGTAAAACTCAGAATTACGGCGGTCTATAAAAGTAACTCGATTTGATAGTCTATTTAAGTAGTAATCCATCACTCACTCCAAACGGGTTTATCATTAATAAATTATTGCACTAGAGTGCGAGTTGGTAATTAATACTTAATTAACTACCGTCAGTAGATAGAATACAACTCATTTTCCAACTTTAATATTTGTCTATTTAGCTGTGCCTTTGCTGTCGGAAATTTATCGAAGAAATCAGACTGTTCACAAAGTAATTTGTAACATTCTTTAATTCTTTTTTCATTGAATTTACTTGATGTTAATTGATTACTAGAATGCTTGTTGACCTCAATGTAAATCTGATTTATAGGTACCGGATGAATATTGTTCTTTAGCAATCGAACAACTAGTTCTGTATCTTCTATATATCTGTATTTTGGATTAAAGTATCCGATATCCTTAAGTACTTCTCTTGCGCAAGTAAGTCCATATCCAGTGCCAATCCTTAAAGCTGTCACTGCCAAATCTGAAAAACTATCATATTCAATAGGAAATTTTATATCGAATTGACTTACACATGATTCGGATACTCGATCTAAAACTTTCACGCTTGACCAATAAAAACAAGATTTATCAACGTTATTTAAAATTTCATCATGTAATCTTTCCAAATAACTAGGTAACATTATATCATCATCATCTAGGAAAGTTATATAATCTCCACTTGCATGTTTACATCCAATACTTCGACAAAAACCTGGGCCTTTACCTAAGTTACTTTCAATAACTGTCACATTAGGTAGATGTAAAAAAATGTTACCAATAGATTTTTCTGCATCATTAACTATTATTATTTCTTTATTCAAGAATTTCTGTGAATTAACGCTGTTAACTGCATTCAGTAGCATTGATGGCCTATTAATTGTTGGAATTATTACTGAAATTTTCATAATTTCTCCCTCATATAATTAAATTGGTGACACATATATGACACTAACTACCATTATATTTTTTACATTTCACTATCAATGCAGAGACACGATTCACAAAGTATGGAAAGTTATAGATTATAGTTATCTAACAATATTAACAATTAGAGATATAGTTAACCTTATAAATTTAATATTCCCATCAATATGAACCACTCCAATTTAACATGATTAACACTATTTTTAGTTTAGCACGACTTATTAAAGTCAAATCATAAGAAATAACAATAATGTGAAACCAGTCACATATATGATTTATTCTCTTTTCAATATCTTGCCCGTCTAAGTAATCTAAGAAACAATCTATTCCCAAGAGAATTGGTTGTGTAGCGCATATGAATTTGGCGACCTATATGCCTATATGATGGAGGTATTCGAATCTACTTCATAGATAAATAGGTGACGTTATGACAAGAGTATACTCGGCGTATTTAAACGTGAAATAAAAAAAGTAGCTCCAGAGGAACTCGGAAACATAAAAATAAGCCAGTACACCTCGGAGGGCAGAACGCCACTCTCTTGATGTTCGACTCACTGAACAATTCTCGATAATCGATAAAATTAGGCAGAGCTCTAAATGTAATAAATTTTTTGTGATTTATTCAGTTATCTATAGAAGAAGTTAAAAATTCTAGCATCGTCGATCTAAGCGGGCCCTACCCTAAGAGATGTCAGATATATATACCCAATAGATTTCAAGATGCATCGCGACGGCAAGGGAGTAAATCCCCGATAGCATAGATAACGATGTAGCCGGGGTGAACGAGCGCAGCCAACAAAGAGGCAACTTGAAAGATGACGGGTATACAGTAATTATTAAATAAAGAGGTATATGATATGAATACTATAGTTACAAATTCAAAAATTTTATACACATTAACTTCCTTATGTAGAACTGATTATGAAAATGTGAATAAAAGTCAATTGATTGATATTATGAATCATACGGAATTTCCTTGGGATCGGTTCCTTTCAGTAGTCAATAGGCAAAAAATTGTAGGCATCGTCTATAAGTCTCTGTCTGAAATGAAATTACTCCATCTAGTACCTTATAGAGTAGCAAGTGCTATAAAATATATTTATTTAGCAACAACCAAGAGAAATCAGGTGCTTATGGATGAATTGATTACTATTTTAACGGCATTTAAGGAGGAAGAAATTGATATAAGGCCTCTAAAAGGCTCTGTTTTGTTGGATTTGATATATACCGACTATGGTACACGAACACTAAACGACTTAGATTTTTTTGTTAGCAAAAATGACTTAAAAAGATTGCCAAAAATTATGAATAATTTAGGTTATATTCAAGGAGAGTATAATGTTAATGACAAAACGTTAACTGAACTTAGTCGTGAAGACAAATTAATGTGGAAAGTAAAGATGTTTAACCTTCCACCATTTTGTAAAATCCACCCAGAGCCCACTGTTGATATTATATCTATAGATTTTACTTTTGGACTGTCATTTTCTGACAATAAAGACATTAATGAAAAAATCCTATCAACTTATTCTATTCTAAATAACAAAAAAACATTATCCAATATTGATTTCTTTATCCATTTATGCACTCATTTATATAAAGAGGCTTCAAACGAAGCATGGGAAAATTTTGCTCAAGATATCAATTTAATAAAATTTTGTGATGTTAGAGAATATTACTATTTCTTGTCCCAAAAAATAGATAATGATGACATTATATCTAGAGTGAATGAGCTTGGTGTTGAAAAAGCATTCTCTTTCTCAATACTCTATTCGTCCATTTTATACAATGACAATAATTTAATTAAACTTCTGGAAAGAATAAATTATTCAAAATATAACTTCCAAGAAGTATACACTCAAAACAATGAGATAAATAAGATAAAGTTAAACTCAGTCAGTGAATCTATTCTACTTGTAAAATAGTGATAGACATACTCTAAGTTTATAGTATAAAACTATGAAGATTAGTGAAATATTAAGACTAGCCATCCCCATTTCAATTCAGAGTTTGGTTTTCTCTTGCTTAGGTTATATCGATATTTTTATGGTATCTAAGCTAGGGGAGGCCAATGTCGCCGCAATTGGAATTGCGGCTAAAGTAACATGGCTAAACATTACATTGCTCATATCGTTAACTGCCACTTTATCTATATTTTTATCGAATTATGTTGGTTCGGGAAATGTAAAAAGCCAAACTTCAATAATACAAATATCTCTATTGTTTTTATTAAATAACTTTTCATAATTATAATACACTCACTCTTTTTATTCTCTGCTATTCCTGTAGGGACATGAATTTAAAAACGTTTTCACTTTCTCAAGCAATTGCCACATATACTGACAGCCATGATTTCGTGTCACCGTTTCATGTAAGGATTGCCACAGACGCTCAATTTTATTCAGCCAGGGTGAATAAACAGGTAAAAACAACAGATTAAATTTAGGATGACAAGCCAGCCAATCTCTGACCCGTCGGCTTTTATGGATACTGTAATTATCCAAAATCAAAGTGAGGGTTTCAGCATGACAATACTGGCGTTCAAGTTCTTCCAATACATTGATAAATAAATGAGAATTCTTATTTAACCCGTCAGCATAAGTCACTTTTCCCGTTTGAACATTCAGGCAACCTGCAAAATAATGTTTTTGGTTTTTTCCTGGTGTCACTATACGTTTCTGTTGCCCTTTTAAATACCAGTCAGCCCCGATTTTTGGATTCAGCTCGATGTCGACTTCATCTTCATAAAAAACGGGATGTTTTTCTGAACACGTTGACAATGCCTCGGTAATTTTCGCCATTTTTTCATGGTACTCGGGATCGGGTAATTTAAGCGTCGGGGCTGCCCTTCGCCACACGATACCCATTTTATGTAAGTAACGATAGAAGGTACTGATGGATAATTTTATGTTTAATAATTCATTGATTTTAATTATAAAAAACTCAAGACTCCAGCGAGAACGCAGGCAGCCCAATTGCTGGGGAGAATATTGCAATAAAAAAGACAGTAAAGGATAAAGCGGGATTAAATTCCAGACAGCGGGTCTGCCCACAGGCAGGCTTTTGAGTCCTTCCAGACCATATAAAGTCAACCAGTTTATCCAGCGATAGACAGAAGAACGACTGGCGCAAAGGGTTTTGGCGACCAGAGAGACAGACTCGCCTCGATGCAGCATCAATATGGCCATGAGCCTGCGAGCATAATCTTTATCTCGGGTGTTCTGGATAATTTTTTTCATCTGGCGTCGTTCATTGCGGGGTATAGGTGCTATGATAGGCATAACTCAGTCCGTTTAGTGGTTTGGGATTATCTACAATTGATCAGATTGCAAAAATTGGACTGAGTTCCCTCCAAGTGTTCTACTATTTTGAAAAGTTATTTAACAGTATCTACAATACAGTCTATTATTCAGGCATTGTTTTCTTATCATGTATCTTCTATTTTTACCGATAATTTAGAAGTCTCGCTTCTTTGTTCAACTTATTTAAAATACACTTCACCTTTATATTTATTTAGTTCACTATCACTAATTATTGACACAATCAATAGGTGTCATAAAAAACCATCCATATCAACAAAAATAACCATTCTAGAGGTCATAATTGCGGTTTTCTTAAACTGGGTTATGATATATGGAAATTTATCATTCCCTGAGATGGGTATCATAGGTGCAGCTTTATCAACAACAATAGCTAGAATAATCAGAACAATTGTTGGTTCTTATATATTAGTAAAAATTTACACCTATAAGTATTTTATAAGCACAATATATTTAAATTCTTTTAAGCCACTAGTTGTTGATTATTTTTCAAAGTTTCTACCTATTTTATTAACCAATATAATATGGTCGCTTGGAATCGCTACGTATCAGTTTCTCATTGGAAAACTAGGAGTTGATTATATAGCTCTACACTCTGTTATTTCCTCCATAGAATCCGCATTCTTAGCAATATCTTGGGGAGTAGCCACTTCATCTGGGATATTAGTTGCCAGAAGACTAGGATATGGATATAGCATAGCTGAGCTAGATAGATATTTAAAAAAGCAGAAGTTATCAGTTTACTTATATTCATTGGTAACTAGCGTGACTTTCTTTATAGTGCTTTATTATTTTTCAATATATTATAATGTAAGATATGATTTTACATATCTATTGTTTTTCCCATTGATTTTTTTGCTAAAATGCATATCTGTATATTATCTAACTATACTTCAAAATTGCGGTGATACGAAAAATAACCTAAAATTGAATTTTATTTGCCAATGGTTAGTATCCATACCAATTTCAACTGTTCTTATAATACATCTAAACTGTACTTATATTTCAATTTTGGCTATGCTAACTGTTGAAGAATTACTCAAAGTTGTCTTTTTGCATGTTAGGTTGAAAAATTTGTCATGGATTGATGATGTTAAATTGGCTAGGGGCTGTTGACGTTTTGGCAGGGGATTTAAACAGCATGATGGCCTGGTATCATTATCGTTCTGGTCTGATCCCGGTAAAAAATCAATATTCATTAACGCATCAAGTCGTAACGGTGCTAAATAGGCTTCTTCAAGATCATCGGCGTACATCACCATGCCAAACTCATTTTCATCCATCGTCGCAAATCGGCGGCTACGCGTATTAAATAATACATAACCAACCACATCTGGATCTTTTTCAATGAGTCCTAGTTCTTTCTGTTGCTTATTAGAGAGTTTTGGCTGTTTACAAATGTATTCCCTACCAGGTCTTGAATGAGGTCTATGCGCAATATCTGCGTCTGTCTTCACTAAAAGCCCCCACCGATTGTATCAGTAACGCCATCAAAGAGTTATCTGTGTTTCCTTATTACTCTCTGGAGCTGGGCATATTGTATGCCGCCGTTGATGGACAAAAGTTCAGCGTTGAATACCCGATGATAAAGGCCCACGGTTCAAAAAAATATCTTGGTCGCGGAAAAGGCGTAGTAGCTTATACCTTGTTGTGTAACCATATAGACAGCATGAGCACAACACAGGCTCTGCCATGGAACGTGGGAACCTGTCGTCCCGATGTGAAGGGAGCGGCGTCAAGCAGAAAACCTGCAAGCGCCTGAGTACCGATGCGGGGCACAAGGGCAGATGGCTCCGTAGTAGTGATGAAACGTCTGAAATGAACGTGGAGCGAAGGGGCCAGTCGTTGGGGCTGTATTACAGGTCAACTGCACAAGTGGGAGGAACCGGTGAACCAGCCCAAACCGTTTGCGTTATCCAAACTGGCAGTATGGAGAGCGTACAAGAAGGTAAAAGCCAACAAAGGTAGCGCAGGAATCGATGGTCAATCGATTGAGGAATTTGAGAAGAGCCTCGTAGGAAACTTGTACAAACTCTGGAATCGAATGGCCTCGGGCAGCTATATGCCGCCGGTGGTTCGGCGTGTCGAGATACCAAAAACGACGGGTGGAGCGAGGCCACTGGGGATACCCACGGTAGCGGATCGCATCGCGCAGGGGGAAAGTCTCCTTGCCCGACCCGATAACCCCCGTATTAGCCACAGAGACCTTATCAGCCCACTCCTCAGCAGATACATTGTCCTAACCATAATTATAAAAAGCTATAAATAAATATTTATACCCGTCATCTTTCAAGTTGCTTCTTTGTTGGCTGCACTCTCTCACCCCGGTCACATAGTTATCTATGCTCCCGGGGATTCGTTCCCTTGCCGCCGCGATCCATCTTGAAATCCATTGGGTATATACCCAAGAAACTTCAAGATGCAGTTTTTAGCACCTGAAAATGGTCGTTAATTCTAGACATCAGCGAGTCCGCTATATCCGGTAGCGTTGTGGTGAAAAATTTGAAGACGTTGTCTCGAAATTCATGTTTATCCGCAAAATAACGGTTATTTCGAACCTGTTCATTCATGACCTTCCATAATCGCTCTATTGGGTTTAAATTTGGGCTATAGGGAGGAAGGTAATGTAACTCAATATTGCTAACATAAGCCCACTCCTTAACAAGATGAGCTTTGTTGTAACCCGCCCCATCCACAATAAGATGAATTTTTTGATGATAGTCAGGATAAGACTTTCTTATTTCATTGAAAAAACAGCAAATGTTGTAGTCATTGATGGTTTGATATTCCTGGAACACCGTACGACCAATGGCATTCAGGTTGAGCGCGCCCAATATATTCAGGCGAGTCCGGCTTCCTGTTGTTTTTACTGTTTTTTTCTCGCCTTTTCGCATCCAGCCATAACCGAGTTTGGTGCCTTGAGTCGGGTGAACAGCATCAAGAAAAAGGATGGGTTCGTCTTTCGCTGTGACTTTAAGATTCTCATAATATTCAATAAATTGTCGCTGTTTTTCTGCGTCGAATTTATGAGGGACGCCACAAGGTTTTTTATAAGAAAAACCCTGACGGTGTAGCCATTTATTCATGCCGGGAATGCTAAAGGTAATATTCCAGAGCTGAGCAACATAGGCCACGATTTCATGGGTGTGATGGAAAAGATGTTGAGATAAGTGATTGATTAAAAAATCAGTTTGTTCTTGAGAAAGCAAACTATCAGACCCCCCATTATCAGATTTAAGTTTACCTTGATTAAGGTAATCGCTGATATGACGGTTAACGGTCATTTCATGAAGACGCAGGGCCTGAGCGATCATCACTGAACTCCAGCCTTCAGAGGCCAGCAGGACCGCTTTGATGCGATCACACTCCCTCTTATCACGGCAGGTGTGATGGAGATGTTCAAGTTCGGCTTTTTGTTCATCGGTAATGAATATTTTCATAGCGAGGATAATGATCTCCATTTCGGATAAAATCAAGCATCTTCAATGATTACGGGTATATATAGTTATATATAGTTATACTAATTAATAATTTTACAATGTTATTAATTGATATTTTATATTAATTGAGATTAACTATAATCACCCTACCTTATGATTGTGACTTTAAAATCAAAAAATAATATTTTTATATGAACAATCATTTCTATAAATCAAATGGATATAGTAGCTATATAGCTAAATAAATAATAAATTTAATCAACTTGGAGGATTATATGTCACATTTTGAATATGATATCGAAAATAAAAACGACACCTATCAATTAAAAGAAAATGAATATACTGCGGTCAATGGAAAATATTGGGAGTATAAGCGAGATGAAAATGAAAATAAGCCATTTATTCACCTACTGAAAGGCAATCAAGACTATCCAACTTGGATAACCTCTGATATTAAAGAAATGGCTCTATATATTATAGAAAATTTACTTTCTTATAATAAATACTCAACTACATTACAACAGACTTTGAAACAAGCTGTGGACGCCGTTTTCAATGAATATTCCGAAATAAAATATTCTGAGCTACTGAATAACATTAATAATATATTTAACCTTTTCTTTATAAAAAATTATAACAGCTCTGATATCGATACAGCAATCAATATCTTAATATCAAAGATAGAAATTCATGAAAAATTAGCAAGCATAAATAAGGATAAAGTCGATTCAGATCAAACTAAAGTCGATATATGGCAGGATCTGGAGATTAACGCAGAAGAACCTTTGCTGAAAATATATCGTCAGGCATTCTCTACCGGAGATATCGATGATGAGGTCTATTCAGATGCATTGCTAACTTTTATGTCAGATGGCAATGTAGCATTAAATGATAAAGAAAAATCAGATTATAACCAACGAATCAAAGATAAAGAAGATCTTTTCAAATCCTATAAAGAAGGTATTGAAAAGGTGAATAGTTTAATTTCTGCTAATAATATTAATCCAGGCATTCCCATTATTCATCCAGAAATAAACCAAAGTATCAGCATTGGAGATGACATACTATTAGCTCTACTAGCCAAAGAAGAGGTAGCATTAAAAAAACAACATCGTACCGAGTATAGCCAGAAAGATATTCTTGACCTGCAAACTCTACAAGCTGCTAAGTATCATTTATTAGTCTTATCTTCATTAGGTGCCCTATTATATCAGATTGCTCCTAAAATCGGAAAAATGACTCAAGGTCATGGTGATTATCGCGATATAATTTTTGCCCAAGATCAAGCTGAATTATTATTTAAAAAAAATAATATTCACTATGATACGGATCATGTTCTTTATCAAGAATCAAAACATATTGAAATGGAAGGCTGTATTATTTTAACAGCCGCAATCATTTATCGAATGAGAAAAGAGAATGCCAATGTGGAACAAGCACTTAAGTATTCTACATTAGAAACAATAAAATTATTTGAAAATGACAAGCAAAAACTTAATCCTTTCAATAAAAACAACGTAAAGCCAGCAGGATACTTTTCTTTTATCGATTTTAAAAAGAGAGATAAATTTGATTCACAATATAATTTTAATGAGCAATTTAATGTTTATAAAAACAAATACAGTGATTATGAATCCATTTTACTTAGTAAATTAATACTTTCATCTCCGGCTGCGCAATTAACTACCGAAGAGATTGTTAATCCACCAGAAGAAGCTTTTCTCTATTCAGTCGAACAGGGTATGGGAAATGTCGCCATGATAAAAATGTATCAGGGTAATTGGTTGGTTGTCTCAACAATACAAGGAGGAGTGAAGGCAAGAAAATATTCCCAACAACAAGTTGATAGCCAGCCCACCTTACGTGCTATGTCTAGACCCAATGCACTATTTTTAATTGAGCAAAAAATAGAGATAGGCATGGGGATATTAATGGCAAATAGAATGGTTCGTACAGGAAAAAGACTTTTCCCGATTGGCTATGAACGGGCCAAAACCTTAAGCGGCTTCTCAGAAACAAGCCGATATAAATATTCTTATGACGCATTTTGGAATGATTATTATGGTATAACCTCAGGAATGAATGTCGGAATTAGTTTCACAGGCTCACCTAAATTTAATTTTTATAAAGAAGATAACTTACTTTCTGTTACCACAACGATAGTGCAGAAAGGCTTAAACGATATTGCAATAAAAAGTAAACAAGCTCTGGATATTACCTCTGGTTGGCATATCGCGGCAACCATTCTGATTCCTTTCTATAATGTTATCTATAAAGCAACAACCGATAGTGAATATACATTAACGGGAGAGGATGTCGGTTCAATTATCTTTGATACCGCGAATGTGCTGTTAGTTGTTGCTACCCTAGGTATGTCATTGACTGAATCAATGGCCGCTAAAGTCACACAAACTACATTACGCCTCAGACAAGCCGGTCTGACCGGAAGAGCTCTAATTACAGCGGTTATCCGAACATTACCAGAGCATGGCGTAATCACTTTACGCCAATCTTCCCGCATTCTGCTCGGTGGATTAATCGATTTAATCGAACCTTTGCCCATTAGATCAACATTGACCTTAACTTACCGAGGAGTCGTAAGCGCAGTAGGTGTGATAAAAAATAGCATTAAACTTGAGAAAAGTTTCGCCGATATTTTTAGCAAAAGCACCAGAGGGCTTGGTAAACTGAAAAATGAATGGCAAGTCAGCAATATTTCACTCAACCGAATGGTAGCTCATGCAAATGAGGGAATATATAAAGGGATCTATTCAATACGCCCTGCTAATGTGGAAACCGCAATTAAACAGAACTACTATATAAAGGAATCTGGTGCTAATTACCAAGTCAAATGGGATGAAACAAACCACACCTGGCGCGTAGCCAATCCAGCTTATCCGCAACAATTTAGTTACTGGCCTGCGGTGAAATTAGATAAAAATGGACATTGGATTACTCATACCGATGTATCTAATAAATTTCTTATCCTGGAGCAAAGTAAAAAAATAGATCAGGAACTTGAAGCAGCACGCAGTAATATTAATAACGATAAAATATTGGATGCATTTATTCATATCAATACCGCATTCAAAAATCATGAAAAGTATGATATCGATAAACTATCAGATATTACTGATACATTAACCCATTTCTTGGAAAAATCTTTAAAACTTGGAGATAAACAAGCCCTACTCAACACAGAGATAGTGAATATCCAACAAGCTTGGATACGTGAAGTCAACTTACCATTACAAAACAATCTATTACCAAAAAACCTAAGTATTTCGGCTGAAAAAATTAATGCCATCAAAACCGAACTACCTTATCTATTGAGGGAAATCTATCCTGTTGGAAATCAATTACCTAATGCATCGGCAATCAATAAAATGGCCCTAGCTATTGAAGAAATACCTAACACACCGATGCCAAAATACTCTTCGGGTAATATCCAAAAAACGATACAATACACATCCATAGAGAGTAACCGCGTAAATATTCCCCCTATCGGGATCACAATAACAGGTAATGATCTCTTTATTAATCAAGTCACTCACGTACTAGATGAAATAAGTGAAATCCCTTCCGGAAATATCGTTATTCAAGAGCTTGAAAAACAGGGTTTAAATATACAACCACCAACGATGGATGCCATTGTACGCGAGAAAAATGGTCAATTTTATGCCCATAATAGCGCCGGTAGCAGTATTGCCTTTGACCCAGAGAATCACTTGATTGGCACAGAAGAAAAACTTGTCGAGGAGCCTTGGCGTTCCCGTGAGCCTGCTATCGCTTTATATCATGAGATGCTACATATCTATTATAATCGTTACCCAACATGGTTTACTTCTATCGATAATAAAATAATTGATCAAAAAGTCAGTGGCGGTTTTTCTTTGCTGGAAGAATCACGCATTGTGGGAACAAAATATTACGCCAATGATAAAAATACGTTATTTGATTTCAGTAATTCTGGCTATTTATTAGAAAACAATTCGGCTTTATTGACTGAAAATAGATTCAGAGCAGAATATGCCATATTCAAAGGTGAAAGCGAGTATGTTATTCAACCTTATTATGGTAAAGGAGATAGTCAAATCCCATTAACAAGTACTAGAATAAGCACAAATGAATCATCCCGCAATGTCATGGGTGTGGGTAGTGGAAAACCTGAAAAAATGCCCGATGAATCAGCTACTGATTACCGTAACAGAGTGAAGGAATGGCGAAAAGCGAATAAAAAACCAGGGGCGGATATAGATATTGGATCAGGTGATATGAGAAAAAGAAAAGCACAATTCAGAATTGAGATTTTACAAAAAGAATATCCTCAACTTGAACCACAAAAAATTGAGCTTGGTGGTGCATTCGAATTATGGACAGTACCTAATGAACCGGCGAATAGATTAATGCTGAGTTCACATGGATATTTTTTCTCTGATAGTGCAATGACGCAAGTCCCTGCGGGAAAAACGATTCAATTTCTTGGTCCCCACGGTCAGACATTATTGGAATCACCGGAAAATCCATTAAATTCTCCCTTTGATGTTACATTAGGTAATAGCGGCTTGACTGTACAACCTTATGCAACAATTAAAGCAGGCAACACAGCAAGTCTGGCTAATGTAAGAATAGGTGATAAGACGTTTACCGTGAACGATATTCAGAATATGGCTACCAATGATATTGAAAATTATCTGCTAGCCACTGGAGTAGAAGCCAATACAGTTAATCATGGTAGGGTAAGAAATTACGGTATCAAATATTATGAGAAAATGCCTGATGAGGAAGTGAAAGCGGCAGTATGGAAAAATAGGACAGACAGTACGAATATCAATAAATATGACGCACTATTAGTCAGCCCGGAAGCGGGGAATCGTAAAAAATTGTCCGATATTTTTACGCTGCTGAAAACCAACGAAAGGATGGCAAAATATGATGAAATAACCTTTGTTGCCTGTCGTGAAGAATTGAACAGAATAAATATGAAATCAGTACATGATACCGGCCTTGGCGGTGGTTATGAACCCAAACTACAACCAACGGTGGTTCTTTCTCGTTCAAAACGTTCGGCGACTCTCACGCCCGACGGAGCAATAATTTATTCTGTTATTGCAGTAAATCTGCATTATAATCTCATAACAGAAAAAATTGTTGGTATCGCCCCTTTCCTACTTATGGATAATTAAAAGTTCTCTTTGTATTACTTGAAACACTAATAAATAAGGCGAGAAATATTTTCTCGCCTTATTTATTTTAAACTGCACTAATTCTGCCTACGATTTTGATATCTTATTTAGCCTACTACGTAGATCTGCGGGGGCAATATAATAAGTTGTTCGTCTTATTTTTATAGGAAAAAATATATTCATTGCCTCAAGCTCTCTAAGTAATTTTCTAGCTGTATTTTCACTAACATCATATACATTTTGAACCGATTTAACTTTAAACAATCTTCCAGGTTCTTTTACACCTTTTTTAATTAAATCTTTCTGAATGAAGGTTAGCTTACTTTTATACTTTGAATTTTCCAACACATCGACAATTTCATAAAATTCTTTTGTCTTTACTTTTAAATACTCTTGTAATTCATCAAATGCGTTTAGAATAATATTAACGTTAAAATCGATAAAATAAGTTAAATCTCCATAATCCTTCTGAACATAAAGATATGACATACCATACTCTTTAGCCTGCTCTTTGATAACCTTGCTTATTGAAATATATTCAAAAATATCATATCCATTCTTTAGCATATACCAATAAAATATTGCCCTTGCAGTTCTGCCATTCCCGTCTTTAAATGCGTGTTCATATCCCATCATAAAGTGAAGAATAATCGCTTTTATTACTGGTGGTATAAACCTCCTGCCATCCTCTCCATTATGATTTTCGTTAGCAAAAGTACATAATTCTTCTAACCTATTTTCTAACTCCTCATAGTTTGGCGGGTAAAATAATGGATTGTCATCATTTCCAATGTAGATATCATTACTGCATCTAAATTCCTCCGGTATATTTTCATTTTCAGATACACCATTAGTCGCTATTCTGTGAAATTCAAGCATTAGATCCCTTGTAAGGGGTTCTTGTTTTCTTTTATCCGCTAGCTTTAATAGCATATAATTATTCAGAATCATTCTCTCATCAGGAGTGCTGGGCGCTAATTCTTCCTCTAGCATTTTTTTTGCATCAGCTCGGGTAGTTGCTGCACCTTCCAATTGAGCGCTGGTGATGGCTTCTTCCATCAGTAAAGATGATACTAAGTAATTCTGTTGAATATTATCTGATGCTTGAGATCCTGCAAGTGCGGCGACTTTACCGGCACCAAGTTGTACAATTTTGTGCAACTTTGGTTCTAGTGAATCATGTATACAAAAACTAAATTCATTCCCACTTTTATCAAATAAGCCCGTACTTTTTTTCAACTGATCTCTACAGAACTTTACCGCATACCAGATGTGTTCAGCTTCTTTACCAGGAACTCGCCACTTAAGCTGGCTCCAATGAAGGTATCTTCCTTGTTTATCAACAATATTATATTCACTGAGGTATTCCCCGAATTTAACAAAATCTAAATTTGAGAAATCAAGTTTAGGTGATTGTTCTACCGGATGTTTTTCCATGTTACCTCACATTTTAAAATTTGATGTATAGGTAAGTATGACAGTAAATCCTTAAAGAAACCAACACGAATAAACCAGATTCATGAACTGTTTGAAACGGAAGATTTATTTTATAAAAGACTTATATAAAACTTTAAAGTATCTTAAATACCATTATAAGCTTCAAATAGAGCTCTTAAACTCTTCTACTTTCATATCAGATTTTGGTAAAATAAGAGGTATAATAAAGACTCTTAACTATAAAATTTAAACTTAATAGGTGTATTCATGGCTCTAATACTTTATACCGAATCGGAATTGCTAGCAGAACTTGGGCACCGCCTCCGTGAGCACCGGTTACGGCGTAACATGCTCCAAACAGAGCTAGCGCTCAGGAGCGGTATTTCCGTCTCTGCGCTCAAAAAACTTGAAGGCAGCGGGCGGGGCACGCTTGAGAATTTCATGAAGGTCGTCTTTGCTCTGCGGCTGGAGAACGCAATTAAGTCCCTGTTTATGCTACAACCGACTAGCATTGCACAGCTTGAAGCCATGAAAGCACCAGTTCGCCAGCGCGCCCGACGAACCCAACGTTCGTCTCGGAAACCCTCAGGCAATGGCCGCGCTCATCAATCAGGAGACGCAAAAAAATGACGACCCAAAACTTTCAATACCGGTCACTGGGCCGACTACAAGTGATCTACCGCGGGCGAGGAGAACAGTGGGTGTT
The DNA here is from genome assembly GCF_003343245.1 of Photorhabdus laumondii subsp. laumondii. NCBI lineage: Bacteria > Pseudomonadati > Pseudomonadota > Gammaproteobacteria > Enterobacterales > Morganellaceae > Photorhabdus > Photorhabdus laumondii. Next base: position 2,846,098 of record NZ_CP024901.1, read on the forward strand.
AGGTCATCTGGCCGAAAGTACTGTGAGTGGCCGCTATTTATTTGAGTACACCCATGAAGCTCTTGATAATGGTATCGAATTCTCGCCCCTACAACTGCCACTTTCTACAGAGACTTACGCGAATTTTGAGCACTTTCAGGACTGGCTTCCTGGTTTCATCGCAGATTCCCTGCCGGATGGCTGGGGACGGCTGCTTATGGACCGGTTCCTGCGCCGTAATCATGTCGATCCCGGCCGGATTTCCGTCCTGGAACGCCTGGCATTGCTGAGCGATAACACGATGGGGGCTCTGACCTACCAACCTGTTCTGCCTTTACCGGAGGATCAGGAAGACAAATACAGTATTCTGAACTTGACTGGACTGGCTCAGCAGATCCGTCAGGAAGTCACCGGTCAGGATTCGGAGGCACTGCGTGAACTTTTCCTGCTTGGCGGCTCGCCTCACGGAGCCAGACCCAAAGCACAGGTAGAATACAATCCATCCACCGGCCAGATGAAAACAACTGCATTCCCAGAAAGTGAACCTTGGTTGGTCAAATTCCCCGCAGCAGAGGAGAATCCTTGGGTCTGTGCCCTTGAAGAAGCATATGCCTGTACTGCCAGAATAGCGGGCATTGATTTCCCCACAAGTCGCTATTTCCGCCTTGGAGGGGAGCTTGCTGCTTTCGGTGTCCAGCGTTTCGATCGTGAGAATGGAATGCGGGTGCCGGTACTGAGTATGGCCGGCGCCCTACATGCCGACTTTCGATTACCCTGTATGGATTACATAGATATCTTACGGGCGACGGGCTCCATCACGCGCTCTGTTGTTGCGCGAGAAACCCAGGTCCGGCGTATGGTGTTCAACGTGTTGATGCATAATCGTGATGATCATGTGAAGAATTTCTCCTTCATTTTGAATAAGAGCAATGAGTGGGTAGTGTCCCCCGCCTATGATCTAACCTTTGCGGATGGCCCCGGCGGACAGCATCAGACTTCGGTGACCGGCTACGGAACCGATATCACCCGCACCATGTTGTTGAAAGTTGCCAAAGATGCAGGCATCGCGCCGGCCAGAATGAACAATATCATTGATGAAGTAGCGGATGTCGCCGCCAACTTCGCTCATACTGCACGGGATGTCACTGATGATATTCCCACTAACGAACTTCATCAGGTCACGGACTGCATTAACCGAAATCTGTCCTACCTCAAACGATAAATTCAAAGTATGAGCCTTCTGAACTCTTCTGTTAATCAGAAGGCCCTCGGCAGGGAGTACAAGCGCATTGGCCGCGTCTCGACCAGCGCCTGAAAAGGATTACAACCCTAACTCAGATAATCCTGGATGATCATCAGGGCGGCGACCTAAAGGCCAATGAAATTTGCGCTCAGATTCTTTTATCGGAAGATCATTAATGCAGGCATAACGGTTGTACATCAAGCCATCTTCGTTAAATTCCCAATTCTCATTACCATATGAGCGAAACCAGTTACCGGAATCATCATGCCATTCATAAGCATAACGAACCGCTATTCTATTATCAGTAAACGCCCAAAGTTCTTTAATTAAGCGATATTCATGCTCTTTTGCCCATTTTCTGGTTAATAAATCCTGTGCTGCTTTACGGCTATGCACAAATTCAGCACGATTACGCCAATGGGTATCCAACGAATAGGCCAATGAAACCTTCTCAGGATCACGGCTATTCCATCCATCTTCCGCTAAACGGACTTTCTGAATAGCAGTTTCGCGGGTAAATGGTGGCACCGGCTGGCGAATTTCTTTTGTATTAGACATATTGTCTCCTAATTAAATTTTCCATTAATTCACATCGTATTTACTCAGCAATGCCTCGGCAATATTCATCGCCTCTAAAGCATAATGTGTATCATTCATCACATGCGCAGTTGTAATAGCGCCTTCTATTAAGAGCAGGAGCTTCCTCGCTAAATCCACTGATGAATCCGGCGATATTTCTTTACAAATAGACAGCACGTAAGTAAAAACTTTCTCTTTATGTTCCTTAGCAATTATTCTTACCGGATCATCAGGATTAGGGCGCTCACCGGATGTATTGATAAATGCACATCCTCTAAAATCATCACTCGCGAACCATCTTTGTAATACCAAAAAAATATTCAGCAATTTCTCTTTAGGTGTTTTATATTCAGCTATTGATGAGGTAAACCCCCGCATCCATCGTTCATCTCGCCGACGAAGAACTTCTTCAATCAACCCCTCTTTCGTACCAAAATAACGATAAATTGTCTTACGTGAAGAACCTGTCGTGCGCGTTATCAGATCGATACCCGTCGCCGCAATCCCCCTTGTGTAAATTAATTCCTCTACAACATCCAACATGTTTTCCCTGATGTTGGGCGCCTGCTCACCTTCCATGTTTTTCATGGTAGAACGATCATTCTCCATAGTCAACCTCTTTACTGAAAAAATAGATTTAAATTGTTATCTCTATGATTTAAAAAGTAATTATTAATGTTCATCGCCTTTATCATCAAAGTTGCTCATTCCCATACGAAAATGCCTTTTAATAATGATCTTATCAGAGAAATGAAGAAATAATATTAATTATATTACTATCCTTAAGAGGAAAAAATAATATCAAAATATTATTTTCATAGAATATTAACAATAATATATTTTATCTCTTTATTGTGAGTTATTTCTAATTAAAATGATTAAGAATATTATTAACAAATACCTTAAAATACTACCAATAATTAGACTCTGGAGTAAAATGAATGAAGGGCGAATATCCGCCCTTCTATACCCTATGGACTTGAAAGATAACGGGTATATCAACCACCAGCTAATTTAACTGTCATACCCTTGGCTTCGAGTAACTGTTTCAATAATTCTCTTTTATCGCCCTGAATTTCGATCTCACCCTCTTTCACTGAACCACCACAGCCACATTTTTTCTTCAACTCAGCCGCCAGCTTAGCTAACGTCTGATCATCAGCATCAATCCCGGTAATCACGCAAACCCCTTTTCCTTTACGGCCACTGGTTTGACGCTGAATACGAACAATGCCATCCCCTTTTGGACGCTGAGATTCAACCGTTTCTTCCTGAATACGCCCTCTGTCTGTGGAATAGACCAACCGCGAATTATTATCTTGCATTAATCACTCCCGCAATAGATTGATTAATTTGACGCAATGCGGCCGCAGGATCGGCGGCACGGGTAATCGGACGGCCAATGACCATATAATCAACGCCAGCCAATACCGCCTGTTCTGGCGTCATGATACGGCGCTGATCACCCACATCACTGCCCGTCGGGCGAATTCCGGGAGTAACTAATTGAAAATGCTGACCACAAACCTTTTTCAGTTGCTGAGCTTCATGTGCAGAACAAACCACACCATCCAGCCCACATGCCTGAGTCAGTTTTGCCAACCTTTCAGCCTGTTGCGCTGGTGTCATATCAATCCCAATACCTTGCAGATCCGATTGTTCCATGCTGGTTAATACCGTGACAGCAATTAACAATGGAGCATCATGACCATAAGGCAGCAGCGCCTCTTTCGCCGCTGTCATCATTCTGGTGCCGCCACTAGCATGTACGTTTACCATCCAAACCCCCATCTCAGCAGCGGCAGCTACCGCTCTGGCGGTGGTATTAGGAATATCATGGAATTTCAAATCTAGAAATACTTCAAAACCACGTTGGTGCAGCAACTTAACAAACTGCGGACCATGTAAGGTAAACATCTCTTTACCTACTTTCAGACGGCAATCCTGTGGATCAATTTTATCGGCAAAAGCCAGCGCCGTATCCTGATTGTCGTAATCTAAAGCAACAATGACAGGCGAGCTAATCTGTCTACCGAACGATGTTAAGGTATGAGATGTCATTTTTTAACCTTTTTGACTAACAAAGCAATATTATGGTGACACTGTCACTGACCATCTAATCCACGGATCGGTTTAATAGAATCCCACGAACGGCATGATGGACAGTGCCAGTAAAGCGAATGAGAAGTAAAGCCGCACTTATGGCAGCGATAATTAGGCTTGGTGCGAATTTGCTCACCAACCATGTCCCGTAGCAAGATAATACTTTCTTTCGCCCGACCCTCTTCTGCTTCGGCCAGGTGGTAATCCATCAAGCGATAAAATAGGCGCATGGTCGGATGACGCTCTAATCGATGATTGATGTAAGTTTGCGCGACTTCATGCCCTTTTTGCTGCTCGATAATATCAGCCAGCAAAAGCTCGGCCGTGGCTCCACAATCTTCCTCGACACAACGTTTCAGGAAATTTTCCCATTCATCAATCTGATTTTGATGCTGGTAACACTCTTGGAGAATAGGTAGCACCTCACTCACCAACTGTTTATCCTGCTCAAGAACAGATTTTAAAGCATCCGCCGCTTTATTGTACTCTTGCCGGGCCATAAACAAGCGCCCCAACATGATAGAAACTCTGGCGCAGTTTTTATCTGCCTGAACCGCTTTATTGAGATAACCGATAGCTTCATCAAGATCATCACCGCTCATCTCCTGTAAAGCGAGTTCACAATAAAAATGCGCAATTTTTTCCCGTAAATCATGCTTGCCGGATTTAACTAATTTCTCAGCAATATCAATGGCTTTTTTCCAATCACTGGTTGATTGATAAATAGTCAGCAGCGACTGAAACGCATTTTCCTGAAAATCTTTTTCATTCACCAATTGAGCAAACATATTTTCAGCACGATCATACAGACCCGCAGACATATAATCGCGGCCCAATTGTTGCGTCGCAAGCAAACGCTGATCAAATGTCAGAGAAGCGCTTTCCATGAGAGATTGATGAATGCGGATAGCCCGCTCTACTTCTCCTCTGGAACGGAATAGATTCCCCAAAGTCAAATGTGCTTCAAAAGCAGAACTGTCCTCTTTGAGCATTTCAAGAAACAGATCCACGGCTTTATCTTGCTGGTTTGAAAGGAGAAAGTTAACCCCGGCAACATATTCTCGTGATAAGCGATCAGCATTTTGTTGCTTATCCTGTTGAGCACTTCTGCGCCCCATATACCAGCCATAAGCAGCGGCCACAGGAAGCAACAGAAACAACAGCTCTAACATAGGAGTTTATTCCTTGCTAAGTGCAAGCGATGAATCAGTAACCGAAGGTTCAGCAGGTTGCTCCAGTTGCACTTCAAGTCGCTTAATCTTGCGTTCAGCTCTTCCTAATGACAAACGAACACGAAGATAAAATAATCCACAGATAACCCAACCTAACACGAAACCGCTAGCAAATAATACAGCTAAAAGTGTAGATATAGAGTAATTCCCTTTAGCAATCAGATAGTTAAATGTAACGACCTGATCGTTATTTGATCCAAGAGTCATCGAGATGACAAAGATCACCAATATCAGTAATAAAATCAGAAAATATTTCACATTTTTTCCTGTTATCTATTGTTGCTTGGACATTATGCTGGATAACGGCTCATTAAATTAGCATTTCCAGTCTGGATAAAGGAAGCAATTTATCATGATAAATGCGTCTTTCAGCTCTTTTACGATATCTTCCCATCGATTAAGTGTAAATAAGAAGCAATTACACCACCAAATCCTTTTTGTCGTTAATCAACCGCCATTTTTCTGTGAGATAACAGATAGCCATCACTAATACTGCACTAATTAACGTTGATGTGATAATGTCCTGCGACCAGTGCATACCTAATGCCATTCTGCTAATCAGACCATACCATCATACCATCACAATTGTAGATATAATTATTTGAAAGTTTTTGACAGATAATTTGCGGTAAATATGGCAAAATATAGCCACATTATAATCAGAGAAAATCTTTTACGCAGTGTCCGCTGATTTCCCAGACCGGTATTGTTTTTCACATCTATGCTTTGTAACGAATGTCTTGTAACGAGTCTGAATCAACATATGAACAATAAAATGCAATTAAAACGAGTCGCTGAGGCCAAGTTACCCACTCCTTGGGGTGATTTTTTAATGGTCGGCTTTGAAGAAATCGCCACAGGTCAAGATCATGTCGCATTAGTATACGGTACTATTTCTGGCAATGAACCTGTGCTTTCCAGGATCCATTCAGAATGTCTGACCGGTGACGCCCTGTTTAGTCTGCGTTGTGATTGCGGTTTTCAACTTGAAGCCGCCCTTGCTCAAATTGCTAAAGAAGGGCGAGGTGTATTACTTTACCATCGGCAAGAAGGTCGTAATATTGGCTTAATCAACAAAATTCGTGCTTACGCGTTACAGGATAACGGTATCGATACTGTAGAAGCTAACCATCAGTTAGGTTTTGCCGCCGATGAGCGTGATTTCACCTTATGTGCAGATATGTATAAATTACTCGGTATTCAAGCTATTCGTCTGCTGACAAATAATCCCAAAAAAGTGGAAATTATGACCGAAGCAGGGATTAATATCGTAGAACGTGTTCCATTAATTACCGGCCGAAATCCTAAGAATGCTTATTATTTGGATACTAAAGCCAGAAAAATGGGTCATTTGTTATCTGAGCAAAATTAGTTTTTCAGTAAGCTAGCTGAAAAGACGGCGCTCAAATAAATCAGCGCCGTCTTTAGTATGATGTATACCCTATGGATTTCAAGCTGCATCGCGACGGCAAGGGAGTGCAGCCAACAAAGAGACAACTTGAAAGATAACGGGGATAAAAATTATTTCAACATGTGACGAATAACATAGTGCAAGATACCACCGTGGTGGAAATAATCTAATTCAGTTTTGGTATCAATACGACACTGAGCATTAATGATCTCCTGATGCCCATCCGAATAAGTCATTTTCACCGGTACAATTTGTCCCGGCTTGAGGTTATTCATCCCTTCAATATCAATTGTCTCATCACCTTGCAGATTTAATGTCTTACGATTTACGCCTTGAGGAAATTCCAATGGTAATACGCCCATACCAATCAGGTTCGAACGGTGAATACGCTCAAATGATTCCGCAATCACCACTCTAACGCCCAATAACCGAGTCCCCTTCGCTGCCCAGTCGCGGCTCGAACCGGAACCATATTCTTTGCCCGCAATGATAGCCAATGGGGTTTTTTCTTCCTGATAACGCATAGCCGCATCATAAATCGCTAATTGTGTCTGTGACGGAATATGGCGGGTATATCCTCCTTCCACACCAGCAATCATCTCATTACGGATACGGATATTGGCAAACGTTCCACGCATCATGACTTCATGATTACCGCGCCTTGAACCGTAGGAGTTAAAATCTTTAGGTTCAACGCCATGTTCTTGAAGATAACGCCCTGCCGGACTGTCAGCTTTGATATTCCCCGCCGGAGAAATATGGTCTGTGGTGACAGAATCCCCAAGAATAGCCAATATATTCGCGCCGTGAATATCCGTTATCGCTTCTGGTTCTGCGGTCATCTCACTAAAGAATGGCGGGTGGCGAATATAAGTAGAATCAAGCTGGAAGTGATAAGTTGCAGAACTCGCAACATCCAGCGATTGCCATGTTTCATCACCATCAAAGACTTCCGCATACTCTTTGTGAAACATATCCGCCTTAATTTGCTCAACAGCTTTAGCAATTTCTTTGCTATCAGGCCATATATCCTTCAAATAGACATCATTGCCTTGTTGATCCTGACCAAGAGGATCTTTAGTCAAATCCTTTTTCATGTTGCCGGATAAAGCATATGCCACAACTAACGGCGGCGACGCTAGCCAGTTAGTTTTTATCAGAGGATGGATACGGCCTTCAAAGTTTCGGTTGCCAGAAAGGACGGCACCGACGGTAAGATCAGCTTGCTTAATCGCCGTTTCAATAGATTCAGGTAATGGCCCAGAGTTACCAATGCAAGTTGTGCAACCGTAACCCACCAGATTGAAGCCCAGTTCCTCCAGATAAGGCATCAAGCCCGCCAATTCAAGGTAATCTGTCACCACTTTCGAGCCGGGCGCCAGTGAGGTTTTCACCCACGGTTGGCGTTTAAGCCCCTTCTCAACCGCTTTTTTCGCCAACAACCCCGCAGCCATTAGTACGCTGGGATTAGATGTGTTGGTACAAGAAGTAATTGCAGCAATGACAACAGCCCCCTCTTCTAACTCATACTTCTGGTTATCCAGATTAACTGGCGCTGAGATGGCTTTCCCCTGGGATTTATTCATTTCTAGATCAACGGATGATTGAAATACTTGAGGTACTCGCGCTAAAGCCACCCTGTCTTGTGGACGTTTCGGTCCAGCGAGGCTCGCTTCCACCGTCGACATGTCCAGTTCAAGACTACTGGTAAATACCGGTTCATCACCGGGATTTCGCCATAATCCTTGGATCTTACAATAAGCTTCTACCAGCTCAATCTGCTGTTCTGTACGCCCTGTCAATCGCATATAGCTCAGGGTAATACCATCTGCCGGGAAGAAACCGCAAGTTGCACCATATTCCGGTGACATATTGGCAATGGTTGCCCTGTCTGCCAGCGGCAAATCAGCTAACCCATCTCCATAAAATTCAACAAATTTCCCGACCACACCATGGGCACGCAGCATCTGAGTCACTGTCAATACAAGGTCTGTTGCAGTAATTCCTTCGCGTAATTTACCGGTAAGTTTAAAACCCACCACATCAGGAATAAGCATGGAAACAGGTTGTCCTAACATGGCCGCTTCAGCTTCAATACCGCCCACACCCCATCCTAGAACACCGAGACCATTGATCATGGTGGTATGAGAATCGGTACCAACCAAGGTATCAGGATAAGCCAACTCTCGTCCGTTATGCATTTCATGCCAAACCGTTTTACCCAGGTATTCCAGGTTTACCTGATGGCAAATCCCGGTTCCGGGCGGGACAACACGAAAACGGTTAAAAGCTTTTTGCCCCCAACGCAGAAAGAGATAACGCTCGTAATTACGTTCCATTTCTAATTGAACATTTTGTTCAAAGGCTTTTTCCGTGCCAAATTTATCCACCATAACTGAATGGTCAATAACCAAATCAACGGGTGATAGTGGATTAACTTGTTCAACATTACCACCAAGGCGCTGAACCGCTTCTCTCATGGCCGCTAAATCAACAACGGCAGGCACCCCGGTGAAATCCTGCATTAATACACGTGCTGGCCGGTAAGCAATTTCTCTGTCTGCATGACCAGTATTTTGCCAATCAACAATTGCTTTCAAATCATCAACAACAACAGAATTGCCATCGATATTGCGAAGAAGATTTTCCAGAAGAACTTTCAGTGATTTGGGCAAACGGGAAATATCACCCAAATGTTTAGCAACCAGTGGTAAGCTGTAATAATCATATTGTTTACTTGCAGCGGAAAGTGTTGAAACACAAACTTTTTTTAAATCAAACGACATAACTCCTCCTTCTTCTTATACTGGCATAACTCAAAACCACCTTAATGATAATGGCACAAATTAAACATAACATATAAGCAAATATTTTTTTCTCATCACCGCACAATGCGTCAATTCAGTGTATCTATCAGAATTTCAGTAATAAATTTTGATAATTTAGCCGGGTAAACAATCGAATGATAATCAGCTAGAATTAACTCGCTAACAATTCAATTGGATTCAAATTATCAATAAAAAAACAAGGACAAAATAATGGATATAAAAAACACAATTACGAATAATCAGAAACATATCGCAAAAATCAATGAAGCTAATACGTTCTTTCACATCGACGATGCTTATTTTAGTATAGAAAATACCAATAAATACAATGAAAAAGATGGTTTAGTTCAGTTCATTATAGCCAAACAATTATCTGATAAACCAGAAGTTATAGACAAAACTAATAGCTTAAGTCAAACATTAATTGCACTCTCCTCCATCGCAACCAATTATGTCAATAAATACGCGGAAAAGTATGGAGAGCAATATAAAACAGATATGGACTTTTGGACTAAAGTCGTTAACAAACTACCTCTAATGGGTACTAGCAAAGTTGAATCTAAAAATTACACCGATTCATTAAATGGTTTAAGCATTTCAAAAAGTTTCCTTAATTTCATTATGAATGTGGTTGTATTCGAAAATACAGATATGCTGCCAGATTTCGCTAAGTTTCTGACCAAGCAAGGGGAAACGATTCGTTTAGGTATTCGGAAAAATAAAGGCTTCTATTCTACTGTGACACTAACGATTGCTATCGATACCTTGATTGTAGGAGAGAAGACCGTATATATTCCAAAACTAAAACTCTATCGAGTTAACTTTGATAGCACTAATTCAAACTTTTTATCAAGCTGTGCTTCTAATGAAAATATCAATATTGATTTTGAGTATTCATCCTTAATATCGGTTTTAGACTATGAGGCGCTCGAAAATCCTGAGATTAAAGCCAGTTTTGATAATTTCATCAACAAACAAAGAAAAACATCAATAGAAGAGTCTGATGATTTCTTCAGTGGTGAATTTGACCCCATCTGATAAGCAAAATTAGGGAGCCAATGGCAATCATTAGCTCCCTAATTATATCCGTTATCTTTCAAGTTGCCTCTTTGTTGGCGGCACTCGCTCACCCCGGTCACAGAGTTACCTATGCTCCCGGGGATTCACTCCCTTGCCGTCGCGATCCATCTTGAAATCCATTGGGTATATTTCATTATACGATTGGTAATTTGATATCTTTGAACATGACTTCGATATCTTCATTTGAGCGTAAAGCAACTGCCTGATCAATAACATCACGCGTCAGGTGAGGCGCAAAACGCCACATAAAATCATACATGTAGCTGCGCAAGAAACTACTGCGACGAAAACCAATCTTAGTTGTGCTGTAGCTAAATTTATCACGCATATCAATGCAAACCAGGTCGTTATCCTGCACCGGATCAACCGCCATGTTGGCAATAACCCCTACACCTAATCCTAACCGGACATAAGTTTTAATAACATCAGCATCCGTCGCAGTGAAAACAATTTTAGGCTTTAAGCCCACTTTATCGAATGCGACATCTAACTCAGAACGACCGGTAAAGCCAAACGTATAAGTGACCAGTTGATATTCAGCCAATTCTTCAATTGAAACACTCTCTTTACCTGCCAGCGGGTGATCCGACGTCACCACCAGCGTCCTGTTCCAATGGTAACAAGGCAACATTATCAAATCTTCATATAAATGCAGTGCCTCAGTTGCAATAGCAAAATCAGCACTACCTTTACTCACAGCTTCAGCAATTTGCGTTGGCGACCCCTGATGCATGTGTAAAGAGACCTGCGGATAACGTTCAATAAAACCTTTAATCACAGGAGGTAATGCATAACGGGCCTGTGTGTGGGTAGTAGCAATATATAGCGAACCACGATTCGGATAAGTATGTTCACTAGCAACTGACCGTATTGCATCAACCTTAGATAATACTTCACGAGAAATTCGGACAACCTCTTCACCTGCGGGAGTAACATGCGTCAGGTGTTTACCACTACGGGAAAAAATCTGAATGCCTAATTCATCTTCAAGCATTCTAACCTGCTTACTGATCCCGGGTTGAGATGTATACAGTCCTTCTGCCGTAGATGAAACATTAAGGTTGTGGTTTACCACCTCCACGATGTAACGAAGCTGTTGCAATTTCATATAAACACCATCCCAAAATAAACGCTGTGAACAATTATGGCTTAGAAACCTGGACTGATATTGCTGTTTGCTATTTATTATAACGAATAGAAATAATATTGTTGTCGCATATAACCACTATAACACGATTACATATTTATATAACGAATAATTAAAAATTCATAATGAATGTTTAACCGGATTCTAATTCATATATTTTAAGATAATGCCAATAGGCGAAAAAAGCCAACCTATAAGGTTGGCTTAATAGAAGAAAATAATCCCTTTTCTGAGAAAAAGAGAGTGTTGATTCTGTCAGAAATTGTTACTTTTTGTCTTTCTCAACCCATTTTCCATCAACATAAAACACACTCCACCCCGTTGCTTTGCCATTTTTCTCTGAAGAAGCATATTGCTGTTTAGTCTTACGGCTAAAACGAATAACTGTTTTATTACCTTCAGCATCCACCACAGGCGCATCAGCCAGATAGCGTAATTTCTCCGGCAAACGCTCTTTAAAACGAGCTAACTCTTCTACCAACGGCGCTCTGGTTTCTCTTGATTTAGGGAAAGTGTTTGCTGCTAAAAATACACCGGCTGCACCATCACGCAATACAAAATAGGCATCAGATTTTTCACAAGGAAGCTCTGGTAGCGGAACCGGATCCTCTTTTGGCGGCGCGACTTCCCCACTACGCAAGATTTTGCGGGTATTTTTACAAGTTTCATTGGTGCAGCCCATGTATTTACCGAAACGCCCCATTTTCAGGTGCATTTCAGCGCCACATTTATCACATTCGATAACTGGGCCGTCATATCCCTTAATGCGAAATTCGCCCTCTTCCACTTCGTAGCTATCACAAGCCGGGTTATTACCACAAACATGTAACTTACGTTGGCTATCAATAAGGTAACTGTCCATCGCTGTACCACATTTTTTACAGCGACGACGGGCGCGCAATGCATTTGTTTCCGCCTCATCCCCTTCCAAGACATTAAGAATTTCATTTTCAGGAATAAGGTTTATCGTCTGCTTACAACGCTCTTTAGGTGATAACGCATAACCAGAACAACCCAAGAAAACGCCGGTGGTTGCCGTTCGAATGCCCATAGAGCGCTGACATGTCGGGCACTCAATAGAGGTAATAACCATCGGATTAGGCCGCATGCCGCCCTCTTCCGGCTCTTTATTGGCGACGTCTAGCTGTTCACTAAAATCCGTGAAAAACTCATCCAGAACCCCTTTCCATTCGACTTTGTTACTTGCAACCTGATCAAGCTGATCTTCCATTCGCGCAGTAAAATCATAACTCATCAGCTCGTTGAAATTTTCTTCCAGACGATCAGTAACAATCTCTCCCATTTTCTCCGAGTAGAAACGGCGGCTCTCTACGCGAACATAACCACGCTCCTGAATCGTGGAGATAATGGAAGCATAAGTGGATGGGCGACCAATACTGCGTTTCTCCAGCTCCTTAACCAAGGATGCCTCACTGTAACGTGCCGGTGGTTTGGTGAAGTGCTGGCTTGGGATCAGTTGTTGCAAATCAAGTTCTGTACCAATTTCAACAACCGGCAACGTGTGGTCTTCATCACCTTTGCGCAACACAGGCATCACTTTTGTCCAGCCATCAAAACGCAATGTACGACCTTTGGCCCGCAACTCAAAATCACCCGCCTGTACCGTCAATGTTGTGGAATCGTATTTCGCCGGTGTCATCTGACAAGCCACAAACTGACGCCAGATTAGCTGATACAGCTTCTGTGCATCCACATCCATATCTTTCAGTTGCTCTGCCACGATATCAACACTGGAAGGACGAATCGCTTCATGCGCTTCCTGTGAATTCTCTTTGCTGCTGTAAGTATTGGCTGCTTCTGGCAGGTATTTATCGCCAAAATTATCACTGATATAATCACGAACCATATCCAGCGCATCCTGACTCAAGTTAGTTGAATCAGTACGCATATAAGTAATATATCCAGCCTCATACAAACGCTGAGCCATCATCATGGTCTTTTTAACACCAAACCCTAAACGCGTGCTGGCTGCCTGTTGCAATGTAGATGTGATAAACGGCGCACTCGGTTTACTGGATGTTGGGCGATCTTCACGATCAAGCACTTTGTAACGGGCTTTTTCCAGTAAAGAGACGGCGGCTTGAGTTTGTTCACTATTAACCGGCTTAAATGGTTTACCCTGCTGATGGGTCACTTCCATATGCAGCGAGATTTCGCCTTTCGCCAGCAAATCAGCATGTAATTGCCAATATTCTACCGGTACAAACGCTTTAATTTCACGCTCTCTTTCTACCACAAGGCGTACCGCCACTGATTGCACACGGCCGGCAGAGAGCCCTCTGGCAACCTTTTTCCACAGTAGCGGAGAAACCATATACCCCACAACTCGATCCATAAAACGGCGAGCTTGTTGAGCATTTATCCGGTGAATATTTAATTCACCCGGATTATCAAATGCCTGTTTGATGGCATTTTTAGTGATTTCATTAAAAACAACCCGGCTAAAACGATCGCCATCACCACCAATCACTTCCCGCAAGTGCCATGCAATGGCTTCTCCCTCGCGGTCAAGATCCGTTGCGAGATAAACATGATCAACTTTTTCAGCCAGTGATTTCAGCTCTGCCACGACCTTCTCTTTGCCCGGCAAAATCTGATAATTCGCTTCCCAACCACGGTATGGATCAACCCCCATGCGGTTGACTAATACAGCTTTCTCATCTTTTTTAACCTTCTTCTTAGACTTATCGGTAGATGAGCTCGAACTCTTTTGGCTGGCTGAGCCACTGGTCGGCAAATCACGGATATGACCAACGCTGGATTTCACCACGTAGTCACTTCCCAAATACTTGTTGATTGTTTTGGCCTTTGCCGGGGACTCCACTATTACAAGAGCTTTACCCATAGTTATCTTTACCTAATTATCTTTTCAGATGGTGGAATTCACTGCGCCATATCACGGTATTTAAAACCTCTTTTTATATTGCGATAGATTCTCAATATATCAACTTATTTTTATTCAGTTGATTCCGCCAAACTCGAAACATATTGAATTATCTAAGGTATTTTAGATACCGCCCATGATCTACGCAAATGAATGAAGTGATCACCGTAAACAAAATCTTCCATCTGCATGATGAAAAGTTCACACTCTACCTGATAAAAAATGATGCGCAACAAATTATTTTTGATTAAGGATAGAAATAGTAGAAACAGAACAACACTGATTAAAGGTGAACAATGACTAAAAAGAGCTAGTGATATTATCCGCCAACGTGAAAGTTTTATTCATGGCATGTATATAAGTAGCGTAGAACAAAAAGGAGATGTATTAGTATTAATGGTGAATTTTCTCTAAGGGAAAATGATTTACCCACAGTAAAAAGTACGGCTATTTTCAATATGTTCAAACACCTGACGCCTATCCTACCGAAACAATATTATCTCGAAAATTAATAACAAAAATTTATTGAGCAACGAATAGGCAGATATATGAAAACAATATATACCTTCATAGATTTCAAGATGCATCGCGACGGCAAGGGAGTGAATCCCCGGGAGCATAGATAACTATGTGACCGGGGTGAGCGAGCGCAGCCAACAAAGAGGCAACTTGAAAGATGACGGGTATAAAAATATATCTGCCGGTATAACTACAAGTATTAATTACACTTCTAAGGTGAGATCAGAGAAAAAACCCGCCATCAAACGGTTAAACAGCTCTGGCGCTTCCCAGAATGGCCCATGTCCCAAGTTGAGCAAGTTATACACCTGACCAGTCCAGAGATTTTTGTAGGTTATCCCGTTAATATAATCAATATTAACGAATAAATCTTCTACACCATTGACGATAGCCAGTGGTGTTGGGTTTGTTTCAACCAATAACCGTTGGTCCATAACGTCTGGTGAAACCGATGCTTCAGACATATATTGCCGGGCCAAACCATCGGTCCGCGCCACTGCGGCTCTCAAAAATGGCTCACAAAGCGCGTTTTCACCATACAACGCCAAGGTATAATCCGTAATCTCCTCTTCTGTCAGCGAAGCCTTACCCGATATTGCCATAAACCGGCTTGGTTTAAATCCAAGGCTGACATTTTCTGCACCTGGGCTAACCGGCGGCGTGCCACAAATCATTAGCCCAACAATCCCTGGGAATCTTGGGATCAGCTCTAAACCGATATGTCCCCCCAGTGACCATCCGAAAACAGCAACTTTATCGATGGCTAATTTTTCCAGTACTTCGATGATGCAAAGGGCATAGCCAGATATCGAATAGGTCCGGCGAGGATCCACTGCATTTGATGAAGCACCGTGTCCGGGTAAATCAATAGCTAAAATCCGATATTCGTCACCAAAACAGTTAATTTGATGGCGAAAAACTTCTTTACAACTTGAATTACCGTGTATAAGGAGGACCGGTAACCCATCACCTCCCGTATCAGCAACAGAGATAACAGCATGACTGGTATGAATATCGTATTGTGAAATAGCCATAATACTTTATTTCCTTATGAATATTATTGTAAGTTGCCGTTCTTCGAGGATTTGCATAATGCGTTTAAAAACGCCAATAGCGCTGTGCAAAAGTGACTTGGATTTGTTTGAAGATCAGCTAAGCAGAACAGATAAACGCAAAGCCAGAGTATCAACTATTGGTGTAGAAAAGCCTGCGGCTCATCACAAGCAGGAAGAGGGATGTAAAGCAAATTATGTAACACCTGTAATATTTTAACAGGGCCAAAATAGCAGGTTTTTCAGTGGAATAACATCATGAGAATAAGCGTTGCTCTGTTCAATTAGCACATCACAATTAAGCAATATATCGAGGCGTCCCTGAGCGTCGAAATAGAACGCCTTAGGATATACCCGTCATCTTTCAAGTTGCCTCTTTGTTGGCTGCACTCCCTCACCCCGGTCACATAGTTATCTATGCTCCCGGGGATTCGCTCCCTTGCCGCCGCGAAGCATCTTGAAATCAATAGGGTATACGCCAAGATAATTGATCCAAAATAGCGGATTTAATTAAAGCAGAGGCTTCTCCCCTCTTTGCCACCAGCGCAATAACAGTTTATCAATACTTTCCATTGCATTGCCGGTGAAACGCTCTACCATGCGTTTACGGCGTGTATAACTGACACCAATAACTTCACAGTTATCTATTTGAGCAATCAACAGATCATCGCTGACACCAATTTCGTCAATCAATCCCTTCTCTTTCGCCTGTGAGCCGTACCAATATTCGCCCGTCGCCACACTTTCCACGTCAAGTGATGGGCGATGTGTATGAATAAACGATTTGAATAGTTCGTGAGTCTGATTCAGATCTTCCTGAAACTTTTTCCGGCCCTGCTCTGTATTTTCTCCCAACACAGTCAGTGTACGTTTATATTCACCAGCCGTATGGAGTTCCACATCAATATCATTTTTCT
Source organism: Photorhabdus laumondii subsp. laumondii (assembly GCF_003343245.1). Taxonomy (NCBI): domain Bacteria; kingdom Pseudomonadati; phylum Pseudomonadota; class Gammaproteobacteria; order Enterobacterales; family Morganellaceae; genus Photorhabdus; species Photorhabdus laumondii. The sequence goes on from NZ_CP024901.1 coordinate 2,863,093, forward strand.
TCAATAGCTTATGAATGTTCGGAATCTGAGCGACCACGCCAATAGAACCAATAATGGCAAAAGGTGCAGCAACTACACGATCAGCAACACAAGCCATCATATAGCCCCCACTGGCAGCAACTTTATCTACGACGATAGTCAAGCGAATACCTTTCTGACGCAAACGGGCAAGCTGAGAGGCCGCCAATCCATAGCCATGCACCATGCCACCTGGACTTTCCAGACGTAACAACACTTCATCTTTTGCATCTGCCACGGCCAGAATCGCGCTAATCTCTTCACGTAATGAATCGACTTCGTGTGCATCCATACTCCCTTTAAAATCCAGTACATAAAGACAAGGTTTCTGTAACCCTTTATGACCTGTCTTAGCGTCACTCTTCTTCTGCTTGGATTCGAGCTTTTGTTGCTTATTAAACTCTTTCTGCCAGATTTTCCCTTCCGCTTCTGTCATGCGCGCCCGCTGCATTTGACGCTGTTTATCCCGATATGACTCACCGAGATCGACGAGTTTCAATTCTCCTTTTAGCGAAGATTTCCGCATTCCTATGCCGATACCCAATATTGCCAGAGCAATAATCGCCAACACCAGCGTAACTACTTTGGCTAAAAACAACCCGTAAAGAGATAAGTATTCCACAAAATCCACCTTTTGTTTCTTAAACATTTACCAAATAAATGTATTTGATTTTTTTCACTTAAAAACAATATATTATAATTAATTCGTATTCAATAAATACGAATATGTACAAATAAAAACGTCCAGTATATCGGTCTCAGTAGCTAATTCTACACCATTAAGATGGAGAAATGGGGGACTAGTTCAAAAATGAGCAATTAGATTGCAGAATCACAAAAACCCGGCGTTTCAACCAAGCATTCTGACTGTTATAACTGCCTGATCGCTACCACTATCTGAAAGAAAAGAGAGAAATTATTGAACAATGGAAAAGTAAACTGCTATCGCTGTGAGTAAAGAATAAGGGCCAAACAGTCCCCATCATTATGCTGCCCTTACAATACAGTTAGATCGCTATCCCTATTATATAATAATTTAATGGGTAGTCGTTATTTTGTAATTATCAATGAAAATTTTAACAACAGACTCAATGTGTTTCATAATGAAGCTAATATTATCGCCAAATTCTGGATATTGATTTTCAGGAGAAACAAGGTATTTCACTCTTTCCCTTCTGACAACCCATTCAGCAAATGGCACAATATATACCCTATGGATTTCAAGATGCATCGCGACGGCAAGGGAGTGAATCCCCGGGAGCATAGGTAACTATGTGACCGAGGTGAGCGAGTGCAGCCAACAAAGAGGCAACTTGAAGGATAACGGGTATAGAAATCATCACTCTTGTTATCATCTTTAAGAGTTACAATAAACAATTGCCTGTTAGCATCCCGCCTTTCACTAAGACAAGACGAAGAACGCAAAAAAATTTATCTGTGCTCTTATCTTTGAAGGAGTCAATAACTTCTGTTGAGTGGCTAATGGTCTGTATAGACCTAGTATGGAGACCATAAAAATCTGTGGGGCACTTATGCGGCCAAACAGTTAAAGAAGTTTCACCTGGCAGCCTAAAGCGTCGCCAAACCAGAGGGTTGACTGGAGGAGAGCCACTTAACGGTATAAGTATTCATAGGTCATAATCCGGTTGAATTATCTATTTTACAGCCAAACAACTCAAGTGCCCCACACATTTTTATGCTCTCTGAGGACATCTCGCATTATGATAATAAGAAATCCTTGTCAAAACATGTCGATGAGATGTACACCTATATCGAAAATAACAGCATGATGATCCCGAATTACGGTGAAATGTACTGCTATGGTGAACCCATTTCCACTTCATTTGTTGAATCGACGATCAATGAAGTGATTGCTAAACGGATGGTGAAAAAGCAGCAGATGCAATGGAGTCAGCAAAGTGCGCATTATTTAATCCAGACCCGTACAGCCGTACTGAATGATGATTTGAAAACCCAATTTGAGCATTGGTACCCGGGCATAAAATTAGGTGACGAAACGGAGCATTCTTGGACAGAAAAGATTGCTGCATAAATGTCCCACGGTTTTTTATGCTCTCAGCAAAATTTTTATTGATAGATTTATGTCATTCTATAGCAAAAAAACTGAAGAGAAGAATATAATGAAAGCTATGGATATGTTTAGAGTAATAAATAAAAAGAATTTAGAGTTCGGTGAATTAATAAAGCGTAGCAATGTTCCTGCATTGAAAAAACTATGAATAATAAAGAGGAATGATTATGACTACCGAAAGATATTCAGTTTCACAAGCATCTCTACATGCTGAAAATTGGTGTAAAAAGCATCCTGCATGGATTAGTATTTGTGATATGCCTGATGGTTATTGCGATACACTTTACGTTCAATGGAACTCATTGGGGCGCAGGCATCCTTGCCTATAGTGACGCCGGATAGATTTAAGCAAGCCAACCATACATCAAAATGAGTGTTGCAAAAACGAGGGCGACCATAGATTTTTATGGTCTCCTTCCGCATCACTCAACTTAGGTGGAAGTCCCCGGCTTCTGAATCGCATGCCTTGCTGCAACTCTGCTAAAATCGCGTTACAAGTTAATTGTGTATATAACTCGTAACCGACAGTAAATTTCTATGATATCTTAATGCTTGGTCATTTCGTCCATAACAGTACCCCAAAATAATATGACTATTTCCATTATTTAATAAAGTACCAAAATCAATTTCACTCATTGTCGCAAGATTTCTTACATGAACCGTTCGTCCCTTCCACGATCCTCCATACACCGTCATATCCGATTTAAAGAATGGAAAATGAAGTAAACTACCTCTACGTGATCCATTGATGAGCCAATTATCTCCATTTTGCACACCATGGCTACCCGACAAAAGAACTATATCACCATTACTCGGTCTTCTTGATATTTGTTCTAAAGGATATTTTATATCCAATCCTCGTATCTTCGTATCAGACCCCCAAATAGTTCTGCCATTGAGACCGACCTCTGAGTGCCAATTTTCGCCAGAGTTTAAACTTCTACGTGCGTTTACCCAATCAGAACTCTTTCTAGACAGATTTACTTCTCCTAAACTTGTGGGATAATGATAAGGTGTCCTAAAACTGTTTGTTAACCTAACATTAACCCATTGTGCTAAAGAATAACCCCCTATCACCATACTAGGTAGTCCCAATCCTAGCGACATCCATCCTAGTCTTCTCGATGTTTCTGGATTTTTATTTTCCAACGCTCCTGAAGCAATTGCAGTTACACCACTAGCTGCGTCTAATGCAGTTAACCCCCGTGCTGCATTAACTCCCAGCCCTAATTCTAATGATCCTCCATATGTGAACGGAGCCAACAAGAGACCAATCCCACCAGTAATAATATTTGCCCATCCCCACCCGCTAATATGTCCACTTGGGTCATTCAGATTAACCGGATCGCCCCCGCAATAGGCGTAGGCATTGATTCCCCCGGCCCCAAAGGGACTCCAGCTATCTGGGGCGGTAAACCGCATGAGGTCGGGGCGGTAGGCCCGGTAGCCGTTGCCCAGCAAGTAACTGGCGCTGGCGGTATCCCACTGTTCACCGTTAAATCGAGGCTCTTCGATCGCCGTGTTGTGCGGCGGCTGTTGACCAGCCGTAACCATTGCCTGCTCGGTTGTCACCCCCCAAGGCGAATAGGCAATATGCTGTACGTCTTCGCCCTGAAACGTCGCGATGACGCTGCCCTTGCCGTCCGTGGCAGTTTCTGTATAGCGACTAGCAACGGAGGTTGGGGTTTGATGGCAGGGGGTTTGTGAAAACCCTAAACAAATCCCACCTACTTTATTGTATTTGCGGTCTGCTGCATTGTCTCTTTTTTCACCATAGAAATAATTATCGTGTACCAAGCTATTTGAACAATAACTCAAATCATGATGATAAGGTGTACCATTTTTTTCAGATCTTTTGATAATGAGTCTATTCGTAGCATCAAATAAATAGCGGGTTTCAACCTTATGAAGGGCATCAACCGTAGTGTCGATACGCCCAAGGCTGTCATAAGTCCATGTGCGGATCTTCGTGTTATTTTCGTCATTTTCGCACACTAACGCCCCCCTTTGGTTATATGTAAACCGCAAGGAAGAACTTGAATTGTTACCGGTACAGGTGCTGACGTCTATTAACTGACAGGGATCTTGGATATTGCCATTTCCGTATGTATAGGTCGAAGTGATGGTCTTGCCCTCCGTGGTTATGGAGTGTTGTGTTATATTTCCAAGGTGATCATATTTATAATCAGAGCATTGCGTTATCTCTCTTTCTCCCACCAGCTCCATCAAGGTATACGTTTCCAGTCCGCCCCGTTTGTGGTATGTATAGACTTCCTTACTGATTTGTTTTGTACCGTGCAATAGTTCTTTGTTTGTAATTTTGTCCTGTTCATTGAATGTCTGACTTATGTGAATATCCGTTATTCCTTTATTATTTTTTAAACCATTATGTCTTCTTATAGTCCGTTTTGTTTCCCGACCAAAATCATCTAATGTCAGAGATGTCGTGATTTTGTTATTGATAGTATCAAATAGGTACTCTGTTGACTGACAAACATGGCGACTCAGTTTATCGTACTTAAGATTGATCTCTATGTCATTATTGCGTACCGTTTCCAGCCTGCCCTGATTATCATAGGAGTATTTATTTATGATATATCGTGGACCATTAATTGTTGATTTTATCGCGGTTGGTCTATTGGCAAAAGAAAAGGAATAGCATGTTTTAAAATGCATATACGCTCTATTATTTTTGTTATAACTAACCAGCTTCTCGCTGGCTAATTGTCCCGACAGTGTATAGTCAAAAATGAGCTTGGAGCTAATCATTTCATCGTTTTTATTTTTGTATTCTTCAATGGCTTCTGTCAACAAACCCGTTTTGGGATCATACTTAAAGGTTTGGTCCACATCGTCCTGTCCTGCGGTGATTTTGGTGACGGCATTATTCAATTTTGGCTCGTATTCATAATGAAGGACGATATCTTTATCACCAGAGGTTGGTCCCTTAACATAAGTGACTGTATCAGGAACCGGAGAAGCGCCCTCATAATCTAGCTTTATTTTACGACCGCCACTCTCCATATCAATGACCCGTCCCAAACCATCAAGGATCTGTGTTCCGAGGATTACTGGTGTTTGATTGATTCCCAGCGGGGTGGCGGACATTCTGACTGACACCCCATTTTCGTATGCCATACTGATTGTCGTGCCATCGGCGAACGTCTGTTTAATCACACGATCAAATGCGTCGTACGCTAATAATGTGGTATTCCCGTTTGCGTTGATGGAAACCAGTCGCCCCAGTTCGTCTCTTAAATAGTGCCAACACCCTTGTTGAATCCTGCTTGTTGTCAATCGCTCCGTCGCTGTTATCTGGCCAAACTGGTTGTATGTCGTGCGGATGATACCGGAAGATTGGCTTTCATCGTTCGACACCCGCTGATGCTCACTGGTCATCTTTATCGGATCAAACGTATTTTTTACTGACGTGCCATCACTGTACCGCAGGCGACTGTTATGCCCCCAATCATCGTATTCTAGTGATACCGTCATGCTGCTACATTTTTTCTCGGACTTATTTTCAAAAAGCATGTGATCGCAGGAAATGGCCTGGCATAATTGTCCCAGCGGATTGTATTGGTATCTTTCCATATCAAACTGTTTACCCTGGTATCCTGCGGGGGAATAACTTTTCTTCAGGGGACGACCCAGGCCGTCCATCTCGGTGATATACCGGTTCTCATGGATATCCGTCTGCGTCACCGTAACCCTTTTATTTGAATAGGACCAAGCGTATTTCACGGTCTTTTCGTAGGCAGTGTCCGCATTAATGGTGCTTGAGATGAGATGGCCGATGGTATCGTATTGAAATACCGTATTGTTGTCCTGAGCATCTTTTTGGAAAATCAGGCGACCGGTGGACCTGCTCCAGTATTGTTCGTGGGATACCGGGGGGGTACCGCATTTCCCTGAGCCTGTTGTTTTACACTTAATACAAGATGCTCCATTCTTATTCTCATTGCTCCAGCTATAATCTTCTGTATAACTACGGGTCTGGTTACCGTTTTCAAACAGGTAGCTGTTTCTTTGTTCCACCCTGCCGTTTAAAAATGCGTTTTGAGTATTTTCATAAAAGGAAACGGTATTAATTTTTACTTTTTCGAGATGGTCGGCGCAACAATCCCTGCGACTATAATGAGTTTCTGATAGCGGCAAGACCATTGATTTGACAACCGAGGCTTGGTTGTTTTTTGGGGGGGAATATGTATCATACGATTTATAGTTATATGTTACCTTTCTTAGTATGGTTATTTTAGTTTTCGTTAGTGGCGACGGGGCTTCCACTGCTATTTCTTTTATAAACCTCTCAAAACCGTTTGGCTCGGCAGGGCAATGAGTATCTGTTGTCTCCTCTCCATCGGGCGCATAATAGGTAGTTTTTGTCGTGGTATTATCTGGTAAAGTCATTGAGATTAAATTACACTGTGCGTTATATTCCCATTGGGTTGTTTCTTTTCTGCGTTGTGTTGTAGATGCCGATGACTCAGGATTGTGCCATATCGTCTCAACTGTGTTTGGCATCAGGAATTGAGGGGGTTGCTTATTATCATCAAATGACTTACCCACATCTGCATAATATTTTATAATTGTTTCTTTTAACTTTTGAGGTCTTGAGGGTGTTACTTCGACCGTTTCCGTTTCGGATACCAGCAGATGAAATTTATTGTATTCTCTGTGGATGCAATAGCGCTTTTCGTTGTACTCTCGCACCTCTGTTGATGTATATTTATACTCACTGTTAGCCAGATAGGCATTGTCTTGCTGGGGAAGGGGGATCGGGTCTTTCATGTTCTTATTCTTCTGTCCTAGGAAATTCTCCGGTGAAAATACATAGCGAATGACCTGATCGGGGGAGCCGCTGCCCGCGATGATATGATGTTGGGTAACATAAGGGAAATGTTCAACTGTAGCAGTCGTAGAGGACTTAGGATCTTGCCGAATAATGCCGGGCCCCCAAGCATTAGGGTAGTACTGAATGCACTTAGGGGTGGGCAGTGTGTGGCCCGTTTCATGATACACCACCTTTTCGATTAATCCGGACGGTGTGGTAACTTTGGTCAGAATGTTCTTATGTGCCCCCTCTGTTTCATATTCCAGGTGCCAAGTTAACTCTGATGCGCTGATGACGGTTTGAAGCAGATCATTAGTCATGTTCAGCGTCACGGTGTAGCTTTCAGGTGACCCTGGCCATACAGTAAACTCAATCTTTTCCGTTGTCGCTAAGTCTGCTTTTAGCAAGGTCTCCATGGCGTCACAGACTTCCATCAATTGCCAGTAGTTGTAGTTGTGGTTGACAAAACTATTCCATTTTACGCACAGTTTGTGGCCTGAAGGCGCATAGATTTCACTGACCACGGCCACTGGGTTTGCCCTATCTAGCTGGGTTAACTTTTCCCGGCTACCCGTTTTATACAGTACCCAGAAAGCGTCTTTCTCTTTTTTAACCTTGAAGTGTGCGGGTTTGGCATGGTGAAAGGTCCATGCCTGCCCGTCGACGACTTCGTTTGCCTTTTCCACTCGATGATAGATCTCGCCGGTCGCCAGGGTTAACACTTGAGTTTGAGTATCATAACGGGTGAAATTGTCGGAAAAGCCCAGCCCGTACCCTGTGTTGAGATAAGTTAAGGGATTGTACGTCAGGGTGATGGCCAGGTCGGGACCCCAAAGATCGTTGCCACCTAGCTGGGTAATCGGGATCTGGGGAGTAAACAGGCCAGTGCGCGGATCGACTCCGCCCATCATGGCTCCGGTAAAATTCGTGGCCTGAGAGTGATGTAATAATTCCATTGAGGACCTCCGCCGTGGTAATAATATGAAAATCATGATGAGAGAAAGTCGCGCGGCTTGAGCGTTAGGTTATTCCGGGTCACCACACGCGATGACCCGACACCGTAAACCTAGTCGGTGGTTGTGATGAACAGAGAAAACTTATAGTACGACATAAGTTGCTCTTTATCATATAAGGCAAACATAATTATATAATCCGTATTTTCCGTCTCATGTAGTGTCGAGACCCATTGGTATTCCGGTATTAAAGTTGGGGTAAATTCCGCAGGGCAGATTTCTTTGTCAGAACTAGAGTCAGAAGTGCTTTTGTTGAGCGTCGGTCTTTTATTGTCGTATCTATGAGCATAAACATTTTTCATAGGCTCTTTAGGCCCGTGTTTTTGAAACCCACACATGACCACCGAATAGTGTGATTCAGGGCCGGCCAATGATATTGTAACCCAGTTTAAAATTTCTCCCTTACTTTTACTAAAAGTCAGGGTTTCTTTATTTCCTTCAATAAAAGTATCATCATTCCTTAACAATATGTGTATATGATCTTTATCTAAGGAAGCTGGTTCATTTTTCTTTTTACTGTATTTTCTCTCTTTTTTTATTTTATCAACATCTAATAATAAGAATATATCAATAGTGCTCATGGTTATTTCCTCATTGTTGAATAATATTAATTATCGGTGTCATGCCATGACGATATTCTGCACCCACATGTCGCATCTTATTAAAATGTGTCAGGTGGTTATCGTTACTCATCTGTTTATCCTATACCCGCTTAACTTGAAGATGCAGGATTCATAACCTGGAAGTTGTCATTAATACGGCACGACAGGTTCTCGGCAAGTTGTTTCGCTGTCTATAATGCCCTTAAGATCCAGGAAAAAGAAAATATTTACAGTCATGGTGGTGTCCTCATTGTGGGATGGCATTTCTCATCCGGGTGATGTCCGGCCGTGGCCTTCCTCACCAGGACGAATTCGGGTTGATTACGATATATTGCCGGGCGTCCAGTCGTCACGGCTCAGGGAAGCAGCTGACGGCGGATATCATCAAATAGGCTCCATCCGATGGCATCAAAATTGGGATCGAATTTGTGGTTAGGGAGGCTGGCCCCCAGCAAGGGTAACAATTCTTTAATTTTGTAGTGCATGAGCACGAACGTTCCCGCCAGGGCTTTATAGCGTGCGAGTATCCATGCACTGTCTCCGGGATATCGCTCCCCCAACTCTTTCAGGGTGAGGGCCAGACCAGCCAATTGATCTGCTGCATGCTCCCGGAGTTGAAGGGTGAGCGTCTCAGCCTCGCGGTCCCACGTATCCAGCGTGTCGTCACGGTGAAGATGGTCGTGGTGGCGGTGATAAAATGTTTCTGCCCAGGCGGTGAGCGCTTTCTGGGCATGCCAGGCATGATCGTGCTGCCCCGCTCTGACGGCCACGGTGACGTGCTCAATCACCTTGGCCCGTTCTGCCGAGAGTTTCTGCTTATCGTGATAAACGTCAAAAAAGGCCGTCGCGACATAATGTGCTAGCTGCCGCGGGTACTCCACGTCAATCAAGGCCAGGTTTCTTAATCCGTCGGTTTCCGCCTGAATTAATTTATCGATGACCTCTTTAAACTGCTTGTCCATGCTGTGCTCCTGTTATAGATGGCATTACATTAGTTGGAAGCTATCGGCCTCGTTCCTGAACTGCCGGGTTACCCCCGAAAAATAGAACTGATGGGTACGTGTAATCTTAATCCAGCCGCAGTATCCCAGTGGTTACTTATGCGAAAACTTGATCGCGCCACTGTTTTGTCACGCTTTCAAACGCCAGAGTGACCCCGTTGAACCGTTTATCCCGCGTTTCATTCAAATACGTCATGGCGTTATTTTCGTTCATCCGTGGTACCGGTAAAATTGCGTATTAAATTAATCATTATCCTAACCATAGATCCTAGATTTCCGGTTGGCAAGGAATAAACATAAAATAAATTTGCTGGGATTTGTATCTATTGAATGGGTATTTATCCCACTAAAACTAGTTCGCATGATATTAAATTATTTGTATTAATCTATTGCTGGTATCTGTATTAGGAGAATGTAATGAACGCATCCCAACCACTTAGCCTTTGGCATTGTGCTGGAATTGAGAGATGAGATGTGGATCCTCACAGATTTCCGGCCTTATAGTGCCTAAAAACGGGAGACTATTGCTCCCTGATGACTGGAGGATCCACCCATGAAATTTACTCCTTTTGGCGTCGATATTGCAAAACATTTGATGCAAATTCATTTTGTCGATGAATACACCGGTGAACTTACTGATAAGCAACTGAGGAGGCCGGATTTTTTAACGTTCTTCAGTAACCGCGAACCTTGTCTGATTGGCATGGAAGCCTGTGGCGGTGCGCATTATTGGGCTCGGGAGCTGAGGAAGCTGGGGCATGACGTGCGTTTGCTTCAGGCTAAATTTGTTAAAGCGTTCCGGATGGGAAATAAAAACGATGTTCAGGATGCCCGGGCCATTTGGCTGGCGGTTCAGCAACCCGGCAAATCGCTCGCGATTAAAAATGAAGAGCAACAGGCCATTCTGTCATTACACCGAATGCGCCACCAATTAGTCAAATTCAGAACCGCACAAATCAATGCGCTGCATGGTTTGCTACTGGAATTTGGTGAAACCGTGCATAAAGGCAGGGCTTCTCTGGATAAGGCCATGCTGAGCGACTCAGAAAAAAACTGGCTCCGTTCCTGCTTGCTCTGCTTGAAGAGCAATATCATCGTTTGACCGAAATCGACGAACAAATTGAACAAATGGAAAACCAACTAACGGCGTGGGCAAAGCAGAATGCCGATTGTCAGCGGATTATGAAAATTCCCGGTGTCGGTGTCCTGATTGCGACCGCCGCCATCGCGACGATGGGCGATCCCAGCGCATTTCGGTCGGGCAGGGAATTTTCGGCCTATCTGGGCCTGGTACCGAAACAAACGGGAACGGGAGGCCGGGTCAAATTACTGGGCATCAGTAAACGGGGAGATACCTACCTGAGAACCCTGTTTATTCACGGTGCAAGAGTGACCACCTTACTGACGAAAACCCCGCTGCCGTGGGTGACGGCGCTAAAAAAACGCCGTCCGGTCTGTGTGGCGATTGTGGGGATGGCCAATAAGCTGGCTCGCACCGTTTGGGCATTGGTCGCCCATCAGCAGGAATACCAAAAAGATTACGTCAGTGTCAGACCTTACTGAGGTGTTTCACCGATCAACTTTCACTTTTAATGACAAGGATGAATGCAGAAAGATTGCTAAGGCAATGATAATGATGACAAAGACAGGTAAGACCGTGACTTGCTAAACCTGATTTATGCTCTGAGCTTAAAGCTCGTTAGGAGAGTGAGGAGCCAGTCAGCGGATTACATCGAGGCCCGCAGCTCTGGCTGCAATAAGGCCGGATATAGAGCTGCAACCTACCGTCGATGCCAGAGTAATTTTTGTCTTGCAAACGGGATGCGTTCATATAGAGCATAAAAAATCTATGGTTCCCCTCGTTTTTGCAACACTCATTTTGATGAATTTTTGGCTTGCTTAAATCTATCCGGCGTCACTGTAGGCAAGGAGCCTGCGCCTCGATGAGTTCCGCGCCTGATGAACCTTAAAACCTTGTCGGCTTGAAAGAGCCATTTTTTATGTTAGGTTTCTCATCAGGCCGGTAGGCCGTTCATGTCATCAATAATCAGTCTTCGCAAAACCAGTGGGGTAACATTTAAATAGGTTCACAATGACGCCAGCTTTAGGCGACAAATACCGTGTGTTGTGTCGTAATGGCCCACGCTATCCGGGCGAGTTTATTAGCCAATGCACAGGCCACGATATTAGAGTGCTTTCGTTCAAGCTGCTGCTTAACCCAGTCAGCCAGTTTTCCCTGCCGGTGTTCAATCTGTTGCATGAATGACCGGGCGCAGAGTACCAACAGTTGCCGGAGCGTCTTATTACCCCGTTTACTGATACCCAATAAGGTCGTCCTTCCCCCGGTGCTGTACTGGCGGGGAACCAAACCCGTCGAGGCCGCAAAATCCCGGCTGCGAGAATATTGTTTTCCATCACCCAGTTGTGAGGAAAGCACACTCGCCGTGATGGGACCAATACCGGGGATCGTCATCAGCCGTTGTCCGGTATCATCCTGAATGATTTCCTGTGACAGTGCGGTCTCAATCTCGGTGATTTGCCCAACCAGATAGTGATAATGCGCCTGTAACCGTAGTAATATTTGCGCCAAATAAGGTGGAAGAGGATGTTCGGCCAAAACAGTGGAGAGTCGTTTTATCACGGCAATCCCCTTGGGCATACTGATGCCAAACTCAAGCAGGAAAGCTTGCATCTGATTGGTGGTTTTGACTTTATCCCGGACCAGTGATTCCCGGACACGATGCAACGCTCGCATGGCTTGTTGGGCTTCCGTTCTGGGCTGAACAAAACGCATTGAAGGTCGTGAGGCGGCTTCACAGATGGCTTCCGCGTCAATAAAATCATTCTTGTTACTTTTGACAAAAGGACGGACAAACTGCGGTGAAATCAGCTTAGCCTCATGCCCCAAATCAGCGATCCGCCTTGCCATGAAATGCGCGCCAGCACAGGCTTCCATCACAACCGTTGCCGGAGAGCAATCGGCTAAGAATTCCATCAATTTAGTTCGGGTGAATTTTTTACGTAGCAGAGCTTTTCCCGATGGCTCCTGACAATGGACATGAAAAGAATGTTTGCCGAGATCGATGCCAATCAGTGCGATAGTGTTCATGATGGTAGCCTCTTATCAAAGATAATCACTCTGCTAATATACTGCCGTTAGAGTGAGGGGAACCATCTCATTACCTTGGGGCATTTATGCAGCAATCTTTTCTGTCCAAGAATGCTCCGTTTCGTCACCTAATTTTATGCCCGGGTACCAATGCTCAAATTGGGTTTTCAAATCATCATTCAGTACGGCTGTACGGGTCTGGATTAAATAATGCGCACCTTGCTGACTCCATTGCATCTGCTGCTTTTTCACCATCCGTTTAGCAATCACTTCATTGATCGTCGATTCAACAAATGAAGTGGAAATGGATTCACCATAGCAGTACATTTCACCGTAATTCGGGATCATCATGCTGTTATTTTCGATAATAGGTGTACATCTCATCGACATGTTTTGACAAGGATTTCTTATTATCATAATGCGAGATGTCCTCATCACACACATCGCAGCACAATCAGAGACCATCAAAATCTGTGGGGCACTTATGCGGCCAAACAGTTAAAGAAGTTTCACCTGGCAACCTAAAGCGTCGCCAAACCAGAGGGTTGACTGGAGGAGAGCCACTTAACGGTATAAGTATTCATGGGTCATAATCCGGTTGAATTATCTATTTTACAGCCAAACAACTCAAGTGCCCCACACATTTTTATGCTCTCTAGTCCAATCGCAATCATGATCCCGACCAACTTCAATCGTGAAAACCACCAGTGTTAACTGATGGCTATTAACATATTTCCGATACAACCTTATATTGAAGCCATAAATAATTCAGGTTAGCTTTATAAGGCTTGAACTAAATAAAATCGTTACATAGCTCTTGTAAGTTATTAATAACACGTCCCACATGGAAGCCGTCACAAGTAGCATGATGCACCTGAATTGCCAAAGGCAACTGAGTTTGATTTCCATTCTGGTAAAATTTTCCCATGGTAAATATGGGGGGAAAATAATCCATAACACTCGCCATGTTCAAGTTAAACCCATCAAAACTTACCCACGGCACTGACGATATGTGAAAGTGGTTTTCAGGTAGTTCTGGTTTAGAAAAAAAGCAAAGATCATCTTTGTAGGTTTCATAATCAGCAGAATAATTTTTCATAAACTCTGCCAGATCAGAATTGAACTCAGTCCAAATTGCTGAGAATGTTTCGGTTTCCTTATGAAAGATTGTATATGCAGGATTTACACCATCCCATACAATTAATTCTTCATCTTTTATAGCCATTCTGAATTCAGAGTAAGAGTTTACAACTGTAGATATTAAATAAATCATGGTTGGATAGAATTTATATTGCTTTTCCACCAACGAAGATAACAAATGGGTAATATCAATTTTTGCTGTTAGACTAAATCCGCATTGCACAACATTACGGTAATGCAAGAAATGCTCTTTCCTATCCCAGAGATCTATATCAACCTTTGAGTAATTCATGTTTTCCCCTTCTAATGTAAAATTTAACAAATTGATTAAATTAGAAGGGCTGCTCTTTCTGTTTGTATTGAAATCATCATCACTCCGGTGTGAAATTGGATTAAATACCCAGTCTCTGACGAAAAGAATTATACATTAGCTAAAGACAAATAACTACCAACACAGCACTGCGCCACTAACATTCACTCACACAGCCCGCAATGTTTCTCCGTTTATCTCCTGAGCAATCAGCCTTGGCAAATTTGACTCAATATATCACTTTCTGTTTTGATAGCCTGAACGGCCTCCGACGGTAACAAATCGCGCCGTCAATAACAGGAAATTTTCAAATGTTACATTACCAACCAAAACATGACCTCCTACAACAACGTATTATTTTAGTGACAGGCGCTGGAGAGGGTATTGGCCGTGAAGCGGCTTTGACCTATGCCCGTTACGGTGCACAAGTGATCTTACTTGGCAGAACAACACACAAACTGGAAGCTGTGCAAAAAGAGATTAAACAAGCAGGTGGTGCCCCTGCAACTGTTTACACTATGGATCTGCTTACCGCCACAGCCGAAGAGTGTCAGGCATTCGCTGGCGATTTAGCGCAATATTATCCGCATCTGGATGGCGTATTGCATAATGCCGGATTACTGGGAGCTGTCGCACCAATGGCAGAGCAACCCGTGCAATTATGGCATGATGTTATGCAAGTCAACGTCAATGCGACCTTTATGTTAACGCAAGCCTTATTGCCGCTATTATTGAAGTCACCTGACGGATCATTAATCTTTACCAGTTCGAGCGTTGGCCGCGAAGGTCGTTGTGGTTGGGGAGCCTATTCTGCCTCTAAATTTGCCACTGAAGGCATGATGCAAGTTTTAGCAGCAGAATATAAACACACTTCTCTACGCGTTAATTGTATTAATCCCGGCGGTACACGCACAAATATGCGCACCCGCGCATTCCCTAACGAAAATTCTGCTAAACTGAAAACACCGGCAGATATTATGCCACTGTATCTTTATCTTATGGGCAGCGATAGTCTGCATAAAACAGGCATCAGTTTTGATGCCCAACCCGGACGCAAAGCAGGACCAGCCGAATAATGACAATCAATGACAGCCAACATCAAAAAAGGCAACAACGCCTAAAAGAAAAAGTGGATTTCCGTATTGAAGCCGCCCAGTTAGAACGGGGTATTCTGATCGTTTTTACCGGCAATGGTAAAGGCAAAACCACTGCGGCATTTGGCACCGTGACCCGAGCGATAGGTCATGGATTTCGTGCCGGTGTGATCCAGTTTATCAAAGGTAAATGGGAGAATGGCGAGAAAAATCTGCTGGAACAGCATGGAGTGAATTTCCATGTGATGGCAACAGGTTTTACCTGGGAAACTCAAAGCCGGGAAACCGATACTGTAGCCTGCCAGCAGGTATGGCACCATGCGTTAGAGATGTTATCTGATCCCGATTTGGATTTAATTGTTTTAGATGAACTGACTTATATGGTGAGTTATGGCTATCTTCCTCTGGAAGAAGTTATTACTGCGCTCAACCACCGACCGGAGCACCAATCCGTTATTATCACCGGCCGCGGTTGTCATCGTGAATTATTGGAAATGGCAGATACCGTGACAGAGATGCGTCCGGTAAAACATGCCTTTGACGCCGGCATCAAAGCACAAAAAGGGATCGATTGGTAAAAAAGGCCCCGTTATAACACACGAGACCCAGAAAACTTAACGGCCTTTTGGTGCGGTTGTTCGCCCCGCCTTCTGGCGTGAACTGCCCGGACGTTTTCCTGCCGATGGACGCGATGCGACTTGAGCATGGCGTTTAACCGCTCGGCGGATTTGGTTAGCTTTAAGACGGCGCTGATCACGCCCAACGGCCACTTTGGAAACCGTCTCCTCATTCAAATCCACTAATTGGCGTAAATAGTTAGTCTGCTCCAGACCCAGTTCCGTCCATCCCCCGCGTGGTAAGCCTTTTGGCAAACCAATATCCCCATAACGCACACGAATAAGACGGCTCACCTGTACACCAACCGCTTCCCAAAGACGACGAACTTCACGGTTACGTCCTTCTGTCAGCGTGACGTTATACCATTGATTCATCCCCTCACCGCCTTTAAACGCGATAGTGCGGAATGAGGCGGGACCCTCTTCCAGTTGAATGCCCTTAGCCAGTTGTTTCAATTTAGCATCATCAACTTCACCAAAGACACGAACAGCATATTCGCGTTCAACTTCACGGCTTGGATGCATCAAACGATTAGCCAGCTCACCATCCGTGGTAAATAGCAACAAACCACAAGTATTCACATCCAGACGCCCAACAGCTATCCAGCGGGAACCTAGCAATTTAGGCAGGCGATCAAAAACCGTTGGCCGCCCTTCTGGATCATGACGAGTACAAAGCTCACCCTCTGGTTTGTAATAAGCCAAAACACGGCAAACCGTTTTTTGTGATTCTTTGATATTTAATATCCGACCATCGAGACGGATTTTCGTGGCGGGCTGAACTTCAAGGCGATCACCTAAAGTCGCAATCTTACCGTCAACACTGACGCGCCCTTGTTGAATATAACCTTCTATTTCGCGGCGGGAACCGTGGCCGGAACGCGCGAGAATTTTCTGTAACTTTTCAGATTTCTGTATCTTACCGCTCATTGAGCAACCTCTGTTGTCGCCTTCACAGGCGTCGTGTTATATATCAATCAATACGTTAATAGTGAAATTCAATCATAACAAACTGATTTTAATGCATTTTATAGCATAGAATGCTAGAAAATAGCTCATACATTCTAACTCCGTGGCCGAGCATTCTACACTAATTTCAGACACAATGATTCTAATCCAGCAATTCCCATCACGCTAAAACTGAAAACATCATGGCTGGCGTAAGGGAACAACATCTCCATCCTTATCGCGATTTACCGACATTTAATATGACGGATTCCCCATTATCAGAATTAAAAAACCCAGTACCGATCACATTTCATACTACCCATTCTGACGGTCAATTAATTACACATTAAAATGGTTCAATAATGTAACTATTAAATAATCAATATTCTCTGTGGTAAATGGTCATTTTATACCCGAAGCCTGACCGCAGATGCTCAGGTCACTTATTGGTTAGCATCACTGACTTTTTAACACTTAAATTAAACAAAAGGGATAGTACGATGAGTAAACGCAACAACTCGGTGGCGAGAGGCACGAGTTATCTTTTAATTTACCTGACGGCAATTCAGCCGCTACACCCGGCGATTGCTGCGGGGATCACACCGGACAATAACCATACGCAGGTACAAAACCAAAGCAACGTTCCGGTTGTCAATATTGCCACGCCGAATGACGCGGGGATATCCCACAACACCTATAAAGCGTTCAATGTCGATACTCAAGGCGCTGTACTCAATAACGCCACGCAAGCGGCTCAATCACAACTGGCGGGGCAACTTAACGCTAACCCTAATCTGCATGGAAAAGCGGCGGAACTGATTATTAATGAAGTGACCGGCAGCGGACAATCTAACCTGCAAGGCCAATTGGAGATTTTCGGCAATAAAGCCAATGTAATGATTGCCAACCCCAACGGCATTACTTGTGATGGCTGTGGCTTTATTAATACTTCGAGTGCAACACTGACCACGGGTAAACCGCAATTTGATAAACAGGGTGCGTTGGAAGCATTGGAAGTTAAAACAGGCCAAATCACCATTGGCGGTAAAGGGTTAGATGGCAAGGCGACGGATTATGTCGATATTATCAGCCGGGCAACGGAATTAAATGGAAAAATTCAGGCCAATAACCTGTCTCTGACACAAGGCGCTAACCGAATCAGTTTAAAAGACGGCACAGTTAAACCTGTCGCTGGTGAAGGCGCTAAACCCCAATTAGCCGTTGATACCAAAGCATTAGGTGGCATGTATGCCAATAAAATCCGACTGGTTGCCACTGAAGAGGGCGTTGGTGTTAATCTGAAAAATTTAATCAGTGACCAGCGTGATATTACTTTAAACGCCAATGGCAAAATTGAACTGGGCAATATTAAGGCTAAAACGGACCTGAATGTTATTGGCAAAGAAACCCATATTGCGCCCAATATTAACGTGCAGGCGGGACGGGATATTATTCTGGAAAATACCACGCTGGATAATAAAGGAAGCGTGACTGCTGGCCGGGATATGCGGATATTTGTCAATACTGTGCGTAATAGCGGTAATAAAGCCTTACTACAAGCCAACGATAATATGTGGATACAGAAAAATGCACAAGGAGATAAAAGTCATCTTATTGAAAATAGATCTGCTACCATAAAGACTAATAAAGGCGATTTAGTTGCCAGATCTCATAAGATGCTCAATATAAGAGATCTTTATCTCCTTTCTAATATTAAACCTGAAAAAAACGATTTTCTTGACTTTAGTAATGTTGATGATCTCAGTGACATGAGCAATTGGTTCTTTATAGAAAATTATGATAGCAGTTTGATTTCCTCCGGAGGAAATTTATATATAAATAGTGATAGTTTATTAAATATAAACAGTGAAATACATGGAAAAGGCGATGTATTTTTGACCGGAAATCATTTTACAAGCACTAAATTTATAAATACTGAAAATCTATATAATGGAAATACTTATCCACATTTTATAATAAATAGTTCACATCCTGTATTTAATAATCCATACTATAAATACAGAAATAGGCAGGAAAACGACAGAGAAATACATGTATTAGATAGAAATAACGCAGATATAAAACAGCAAGATTGGAATCTTCTTCGAAATAATCCTTCTAATGAAACAAAAATTGACTCATTCACAAATAAGACAATGCTATCTTCTGGAAGGAATTTAGTTATTGATTTTCTTGGCGAAGTTAAAATTACGTCAAATAAGGAACTTATTAATGAAAATGAGTTGAATACGCCTGACTGGAAAGAAAAAACATTAAATTTATTAAATTCAGAAACTGATGATATCAAAGTTAAAAATAATCTTATATTAAATGCAAATGGATTTACATTAAAATCAGCACGATTAAATGCTGAAAAAGATATCAACATTATCTCATCAGATGCTAACTTTGTCGAACTTACCGATTCTAAAATCATATCTAAATCAGGTGATTTATCTATACTTTCAACCTATTATAAAGCACCATATGAATTTTTTGATAAACTATTATTTCCCTCTGCCATTAATGTTTTATCAACGGTATTAAAAGGACATAATGTTTCATTAATAAGCAAAAATTCAGGAATATCCGCCTATAAATCTACAAAAATTAGTTTTGGACCGGAGATTGATGATCGAAGTAATATAATAAACGCCTCAGGAGATTTAACCTTTTATTCAGGAACAAACTTAAATTTAAATTTCATCAATTATTTCACAAAAAACAAAAATACTAATTTAACTGCAATCAGAGATATTAAAATAAACATAAGTAAAACCAGTATAGACTCATCCGAGTCCATATCCATTAATGGTGGTATAAATCTAGATATTGGTGATGTAAAACTCACCGCAGGAAAAGAGGTTATATTGAACTCTGCTCAAGACTCTAAATTATGGGGAGTTCCTATTACCGCTAATAGTATCTCTATATCGGCGGGGAAAGATTTGAATGTCACCAACTCTGCATTGAATGCAACAGAAAATATATTGATGAATTCTGGTGGAGATCTAAATTTATCTGTTGCTTATTATAATGTAGGCGCTATGATAAAAGAAGGAAGAATAAGCCAAATTACTTCTGTTAATGCAGGGAATGAATTAACTTTAATAGCTAATGATAATATAAAGTTAGAAGGTTCAAGTTTAATTTCTAAAGGTGATATGACCCTCACTTCTGGTGGGTACACATACCTTAAATCCGCAGTAGATACTGAAAACACGAACTCCAGATCATCTATTACCCATAAAGAAGTCAGACTAGATAGCGATAAGAATTTAACCATTCTTACCGGAGAAGGTCTTTTATTTCAAGCAACTAAACTTTTAGCTAAAGGTGTAATAGATATTGCTGCTAAAGGGGGTTATCTTTATGCACAAGCACAAGAAGATGTGACTGAATATACCACCTCCAGTACTAAACGTAAGTGGTATGGTAAAAAGAAGACTTCAACTACCACGCACCATTCAGTCACCAATAAAGTGACTGAATTTATTGCTGATGGAGATATTAATTTACTCAGCCGAGATGACAGTACTTATGAAGCCAGCAAAATTGAAACAAATAAAAATGCCAGACTGACCAGTACACATGGAAAAATAAACTTTAAAGCAGTTAAAGATAGTTCTTTTGAACAAACCATTAGCCAGTCTAAAGGATTTTTCATTAAGAACAGAGATAGTGGTCATCGTGCAGAAACATGGGTGCTGCCTTCAGTTCACATTGGTGGAAAATTAACGATTGAGGCCGCAAATGGAATCAGTGCTGATATCAAAACACAGAAAGGACAATCCTTACAGGCGGTATTGGCTGCTCTTGGTAACACTTCTGAAACAGCCTGGTTAAAACAGTTAAGCCAACGTCAAGATGTAAACTGGAATGAAGTTCAGGATGCTTATGAGAATTGGGATCATAAGAGCCAGCATTTAAATCCTGTCGTTTCTGCTGTTATCGCTATCACCGTTGCTGTAGTCACGGCTGGGGCCGGGGTAACTGTAGCGGCTGCCAATGGTGCCGCGGGTGCAGCCAGTGGTGCTGCTACCGCAGCCGGAGCCAGTGCTGCAACAGCAGCAACAGTGAATACCGCCACATACGGCGCAGTTTCTGCGGGTATCTCATCTCTAGCTTCTACGGCAGCAGTTAAGCTTATTAATAATAAAGGAAACCTATCGAAAACCCTTAAGGATATGGGAAGCAGCGATACCGTTAAATCAACTATCACATCAATGGCGATGGGTGGCGCACTGGCGGGTTTTGATAACGTCATGGGATGGGATAAAGCCGCCAATGGCGCTCAAATTGACCCGGCAAAAGCGACATTACCTAAACTGAGCAATGGCGACTGGAGCAAAGTGGCTCAACGGATCGCCGGTCAATCCATTATCAGTTCCAGCCTTGGTACAGCCATCAATGGCGGTAGTTTTAAGGACAATTTTACCACCGCATTACTTGCCAATATTGGCAGCCAGATTAACGCCGAAGGTGCCGGGTTGATTGGGGCTAACGGTCAGGTGTTAGATTTACCCGGAAAAGCCATTAGCCATGCGGCGGTTTCTGCCCTTGCTGCGGAAATTGGCGGCGGTGATGCCAAAGGGGCGGCGGCTGGAGCATTAGCCGCAGAATTGGCCGCGATAACATTGGATAAAACATTCAATGATCCAATGAAAATTCAGGCGGGTGGCAAAATCATCGGCAGCGTCGCAGGGGCCATTGCGACCAACAGCGCCAAAGGGGCTAACAGTGGGGCTAATGCCGGGGAAATTGTTATTCTCTTTAACCACCTGAACTCCATGAATGCCTACAATCTGGCTAGAGAGCTCCAGGAAGCCAATAAGCAAGGAACCCCTACCGAAGCAATCTGGAACAAATACAACAAACTGGGCGCTACACAACGGGCAGAAATGTTGTCTCACTGTGCCGGGAACGGTGGGTTATGCACACTGACCTATCAGGCTGAAATGGAAGGTGGGATAAAAACAGCGGATGCCATCAGTGGTCTGAGATGGATGTTTGGCTTATCGGCTGAAGATACTCATCGTCTCAGCCAGTTTGTGACGACAGAAAACCAGAACGATTTAGGGCTGTTGTATAACTCGTTGCCAGCTTGGGAAAAAGGTGCACTGATAGCCAAAGAGGCGGTAGAATCTGCCGGTATTGGTGGTGCTATCGGCGGTAAAGCTTCGGTTGCTTCGATTGTTGGGAAGAGTCGTCATGTTGGCAACACAATAGGCTCAAGCAAAACGAAAGAAACTCAGATATGGACAGAAACGAAGAAAAAAGAGCCTGTAGCAAATGCTTACGGCCACTGGGATAAACATAAAAGTGAATTCCCTGAATATCAGAATTCAAAACAATATGTCGAAGCCACCCATAATTTTATTAAAAATCCTCCAAAAGGAACTTTAGTCAAAACCCGAGCTAATGGTGATACCTTGTATTACAATCCAAAAACAAATATTTTTGCAGTAAAAAATGTGGATAATGTCCCGAAAACAATGTTTAAACCAAATCCAGTAGATCATGGATATGAAACAAATTTGGATTACTTCAATGCACAAAAATAATAGATTATATGTATGCCGTGTGTGTGGTGCAGAACAGTTAGATCCTCCGTGGGGTGAAGATGGTAACTCACCAACATTTGATATCTGTGATTGTTGTGGGGTAGAGTTTGGCTATGAAGACGCTATTTTAGCAGCATTAAAGAATTATAGATCCAAATGGTTGGATAAAGGCGCAAAATGGAACTCTGAAAAATCCAAGCCAAAAAATTGGTCGCTAGAGGAGCAACTATCAAATATACCTAAAGAATATTTGTAAAATTTAAGAGTATGCAAATGGATTTGGGTGATCTCTTGTTAATAAAATGACCACTCTCCCTGTGTTAGCAATACGCTAACACAGGGAATTTATAGCCCATCATATCAGCCAGTAAACTGGGTGATATAATCAAGAAAGGCGATCAACTGTATTTGGACAGTTCTCATAAAAACCCTCGAAAGGAACTTTAATCAAAACCCAGGCTAATGGAAATTCTTTATATTACAATTCAGCATATTTGTTTATTACTCAACACTAAAATTCATTGGAAAAACACTGAAATATTAGTACATAAACCGAGCTAAAACACGATTGGCCAAATATATGAGCAATTATAATTATTTAAAAGACCACCTCCCGATATAATAAACTACCAATACCCATAAATAGTTAATTTTCTACAATTGACTTATCCACACATTCTTTCAATAGTAAAATTAATTAATAAATATAATTTTTAATAATATAAAAGTGGCCATGAATTATAAAATTTCAGGCCACGTTTCATCAAGCTTTTATTTAGCTTGCCATTCATATCAGGCACTAATATTAAATTAATGACCTACAAATCAATCCTGGCAAATCCTATATCCTATTACTCTTGAATTGGAGAGGGATTTGCAATACTTTTCAGTGAATCAGGAATAATTTTACTGAGATACATATCACTAATTTTTGGCAAATTTTTAACATAGAGATCATATGGCATCCAGAATGACTTCCCCTCAAATCGATTATTCTGGAATATATCATTCTGCACGTCTGCTGGAATATTTTCCCATTCAGCAGCATCAGGCGAATATGGACCTTTATATTTAACAACATTCCACGGATTATGCAGTCGTACTAACTTAATATCATTCCATTGCTGAGCATCTAATATTAAATAAGCATGACCTGATACTAAATCCGTTGATGAACCGGTTCCTTGATAAGTCACATGATGTTTTATTTTGAAGATATCGATAAATTTCTCATCCCAAATACGATCCTGATTACCCTGATTAATACTGGTATTTGCTGTCGATTCTATACCAAAATAGATTTCATTACCGCCGCCTAAATTCTCATAGCTTCCATGCAATTTCGCAAATGCTTTTTCAATCAGGTAATACCAAAACTCATTTTTATCTTCCATAGCAGAAAAACTCACTCGTGGCAGATCATCGTCAATCAATAAATAACCAACCGTCGATTGATTGATGATTCTGATCGAATAAATGCCCGTTGGGTTATAAACCGGTGGATAGATAGCAGAAAATAACAAATTATGCCCTTCAGGATGGGATGCAATTGCCCCAATGGTGCTAACAAAGCCGCAATTACCAAGATAAAGCTGACCCATATCGATCATCTCTATCCCTTTAATAAACATACCCGGAGATTCAATAAAATCTTTAATACGGTTATGCTTATCAACTCCCCCACTCTGCCATTGCTTAGGAGGATATGAATCATCGACTAAATAGGCACTCTTCTCTGATAACGCTTTAATTAAGGCCAAGACAGGATCTTTTGCATATAAAGTGACGCCTTTAAAGTTAAAAGGTTCACAGGCAGCCAGAATATCATTTAATTCACTTAATTTTACCGCTTTATCAGGATCTCCGTTCAATGCTTCTTGCACTGTTTTTTCAGCATATGCGTCACGTCCACATGCGATTAAATCCCTATCTGGTGATTTCGGCCATGTATGAACATTAGCGCCATCAACTGGTTTATCGGAGAAATTAACAACTGACATTTTCAATATCCCTTGATTTTATAATGAATGGATAACCTTACGCTGTAATTTATATTAAATAGCCAGCCCAAAGGTTTTATACCTAATAATATGATTAAATAATCAGCGAATAAACTTACCTTAGGTGAGGTAAATATTTCCTTATCACACTATTAAAATCAACTTAATTATTAAATAGATGATGGTCTTATTTTATTGAGTTAGTATTAATAATTCGAAATAACAATAACCATTTCGATTCAATTAAAAAATCAAAAATATAAAGCCTGCGTATAATACACAGGCTTTATATAGATTCTGAAAATAATTACTGCGTAACTTATAAGAATGGCGTGATATTGCCAGCCCCTTCCCGTATTACAACCGGCGTATCCTCAGTTAAATCAATTACGGTGGTAGGCTGTTGCCCTAAATAACCCCCATGAATAATCAGATCAACCTGTTTTCCCAAATTATCTTTAATTTCTTCAGGATCAGATTCAGCAAAATCATTGCCTGGCAAAATCAGGCTCGTGGACATCAATGGCTCACCCACTTGTTCAAGAAGCGCCAAGGCAATTGGATTGGATGGAACACGTAACCCGATAGTTTTCCGCTTATCATTCATCAAACGGCGAGGGACTTCTTTCGTCGCACGCAAAATAAACGTGTAATTGCCCGGCGTATTATTTTTAATCAGCCGAAAAGCTGAATTATCAACATAAGCATAGGTCGATATTTCTGACAAATCCCGACACATTAAGGTGAAATTATGATGACTATCTAACTGGCGGATACGGCATATCCGAGTCATCGAATCTTTATCTTCCAGATGGCAACCAATCGCATAACCGGAATCAGTGGGGTAAATAACCACCCCACCTTTTTTCAACATATCCACACTTTGCCCTATTAAGCGGGGCTGCGGATTATCTGGATGAATATAAAAAAACTGGCTCATAAATTACCTCTTAATTTTATGCAGCCCCTACAGTGACCAGTTACGCCATATTGGTACCACATCACCGGGTAACCACAATTTACGCCCTAATTCTATCCATGAACAAGGCTGGTGAAAATCAGAACCTAACGAAGCCATCAAATCATATTCCCGTGACAATTGACCGAGATATTTCCGCTCGTTAGGTGCCTGCTGGCACTGTGCAACTTCCATTGCATCACCACCATGTTGTTTAAACCAGACAATCAGACGCTTCAACCATTTGGTCGATAAATCATATCGTCCCGGATGCGCAATGACTGCTTGACCACCTGATTGATGAATGGCATCAATAGCTTGTTCAATTGTACACCATTGCGGTGGAACGTATCCGATTTTTCCCTTTGCCAGATACTTTTTAAATATTTTCGCCACTGTTGGCTCTCTGCCTATTTCAATTAAATAACGGGCAAAATGGCCTCGTGTTACTTGTCCACCATTCGCTAATCGGCTCGCGCCTGCCCAAGCATCGGGAATACCCACCTTTGCCAGCTTGCGACCTATTTCAATTCCTCGTTCTTTCCTGAGTTCAGATTGTTTATTAAGTAATTCAATTATTGCATTTGACTGAATATCAATGTTCAGACCAACAATATGAATCTCCATATTTTGCCACAAGGTGGATATCTCAACCCCTGATATGAGCTTTAATGGCAAATCATGTTGGTTGATATATTCATGGGCTGGCAAAATAGCATCCGTTGTATCATGATCAGTCACGGCCAATACATTAACGCCCATTGCCACCGCTCGTTCGACCAATTCTGCTGGTGAAAGTAAACCATCCGATGCAGTCGTATGGCTATGCAGATCGTAAATTGTTACTAACTCAGTGGCTGAATTTGTCATTATCTCTTTCTCTGCCCGAATAGCTTAAAACGCTTGATGGGATAGCTTAACGGTAAATGGTCGCGTTTTACAGAAATAATCATGTTCAGCCCTGGAATATCGGGCTAAACATGATTATTTTAAGAATGGAAAAACGGACAGATAAGAAAAGCGATATCCCTTTTTATTGGCAAAGAAGAATTAACCGGCGTTTTTCTTCACCTAACCGATAGATTTCAAATAATAGGGCTTACCCGGATTATAGAGTGGCCCCATGTCGATAGTTTCATCATTAGATTTGGCAATATAGCCCATCCCTTCTCTGGCCGCATTTGCCAACAAGCCACAATCCTGATCGCCTGACCAAGAAAATATACCGCCCAGTTTATTCGTAGCAACATATTCCGCTTTCTGTTTCACCGTGCGTGGCGTATCTAATGAGATAAAATGTCCTTCTGTTTCACTAAACAAGAAATCGGCATCAGCATTGGTATCTGTCATTAACACAAAGCCATTTTTCCCGGTAGCGAGAGTATGTTCGCTATCCAGATAATTATTAACAATATCAAAGAATTCAGGTGAACCTTTTTCCATTGTTCCTAACGCCTCACCCGTTTTATTATATTCACGCGTTTCAAGATTTGCCCCTTTGCCTGCACGACCATAGTTAGCATAGCCTAAATGAATTTTCTCCAAAGGTATGCCAAGTTCCTGATGCAAATAATTGATAGCAACTTCCGCAGATAAATCAGATGCGCCTGATGGATCAGGATCTTTTGGTGAATAGAGATTAGTATGATGGCCGATATAAGGTGCCCAACCAGTACCAAAATAGTCGTAACTCATTAAGTAAATATTATCCAGACCATTTTTGACTAATTCGGCAATATTGGATGTTGCTAATTTCGTTTTTACACCACTACAAGCAATGGAGATCTCTTTTCTATCCTCTCGACCAAATCGACTATCCAAAGACTCACGTAATTCTTTAATTAACAGAGCGTAGTGTTCTCCATCTTTCGGATCGTAAACATTGCCATCCTCACCTGGGCTTCCGGGATATTCCCAGTCAATATCGACACAACTGAACATAGGAAAGCGCGCAAAAAAATCAACAATACTGTCAACAAAAACGCCACGTTTTGTTTCATCAGCCGCCATCACGGAAAAATAACCGGACATACTCCAGCCACCAATACTAAAAGCCAGTTCAAGTTTATGACCCGCTAAACGCGCCGTTTTTTGTAATTCGCGTAATCCACCTAATAAACCGGACGCTTTCTTTTGTTGATAAAAAGGCAGAAATGTTCCTGCATTAATATTAGTGTTAGCACTTTCCTTAGGTAATCCCACATTACGGGCAGTCCCTAAATCGCCATAAGGATCAAGAGGAACAATATGGCCTTCAGTAATTTTTATTTCACTCTGGCTATTCCAACCATCGGCAACTTCTTTGATCTTATCCCCTTTTACACCAGTATCACCGTAAATACCCAAAAAGCTGAATATTAATTTATCATAGGCAGCCACATTGATAGTGCTTAAATCAAATCCTCTTCCCCGCTGATCAGCGTCTTCATTTTTACCATCTAAGCGCGCATCATATTGGCACCAATCAGTAATATAAGCAGAAAGTTTTGGTCTGGATTTATCGCTTTCATATTCATTATACATCGGGCGACAAACACGCGACGCAGTATAAGAAAGATTACCCGCTGAACCATCAGGTTTAAAATTAACATCCGGCCGTTGATAGGTTTGTTCTGTAATAGCATCCGGTTGTAAAACTGGTGAAGGAATATCTTCGGTTGGATCAATACGCCCATCGGTAGGATTTCCGTGCTGTTTTATCTCATCTTCCGTCGCTGGACGAATATATTTCCAAGCATTATGCGGTGTTCCCTCTTTAGCCGTAGGATCGGGAATATGCCAGCGCTCAACCCAATAGGTATTGGTATAAACACCACTATTAAAAATAACATTATAAACTTGGCCGCCTGCCTGATTATTCCATGCAGTTAATGGTTCACCAACAATATCACTGATGTCGGACATGGATTTCGATGAGGTATAAGTATATTTATTTACCATTTATAAACTCCAATGCGATTTATATTTAGCCTCCACATCATTAGAAGAGGCTAATTTGAATGTTAAAGATAATGAGTAAGCATTTTAAATTCAGGTGACTGATTCATTTAATGCTTAATTCTCGTTATCACAAATCTGGGTTTTCCTTACTCAATAATGCCTTAACAGCCGAGCCAAATGATGCAGATCCTTCTTGTGCGGTATATCGAATTTGAAGAATAACATCGGTTAAGCTTTCTAAATCCTGTGAGGTATTGGTAAATTGGAAATTCCAACTCGATCCTACCCCTACCCCCTCAAAGGGTAAGAAACGTTCATCATCGAAATTAAGTGTGAACATTCCACTGTCATTAATCCCCGTAGATAAAGCGATTTGTTGATTAGGCTGGATGCTGCGCACCGTATAAGGTGTTTCCGCACGAGTTCCCTCTTTTAACATCTTTTCAACGGTTTTGAGATCCGCTTTTGTCGTATAGCTACTCACACCCGACAAACTTAATTTGGCACAAATATCTTCATAAGGCCCAATTAACATCGGTAGCGTCACTGAAACTGATTTAATCCGCCGATTAAATAAGCCCGTATAATCTGGAACAAAATGTTTGGTTTCATCCAAATTAAACGTAATTTGGTTATGCGATTTCAAGGTTTGAAGTTTTGTCTCCCACTCCTCACCCAATAAAGATTTAAGCGAAATCGTTTTGATAATTTCCAATTTACGTGAATTTTGCTCAACATAAGTGCGTTCCATACGTTGCAACGCCAATTTCAGATTTTCACCAACCAACAGCCCTTGATAGAGATCATTCCAACTCGCACCATCAATAAAATTCTGCTCGCCTAGCCCAAGCTCATACTGTAAAGAGGCCTGTGCAGATAAACACAATGATGAAACAGCATCATAAACCTGTAAATAGAGGCCTGAGATCTGACTAATCATCCAAGTATATAAACTTTCATTGGTAAAACGGCTGGAGAAATAAGCCAACAGTGCCTGAGATTGTTGTTGTTGCGCTTCAACTTGCACCAAACGTTTACGCGCGGCACTGACCTGCAACTGCTGAATATTAATTTGTTGATCAATAGACTTTGTTTCCCATTCAGCTTGTTTATATTGCAGTTCCCACTCCTGCCGGCGACGGCGATAAGATTCAGAAACACTGAGGCTTTCAGCTTTAGTATTATCAGACTGATATTTCAAAGTTGCTATTTCAGCAACAGCATTTAAAGCGGCACCCCAACGTGACCCCCCAACGGCCAATCCATAAATATTGGGAACTAAATCCAGTGCTGCTGCCGCTGTTCTTGATACTTGTGAAGCTAATAGAGCAGAAGATGCCTGAGCCTGTAATTCAATAACCTGCTGCTCCGTTGACGAAATATTTTCATCATAAAGACTTTTATAATGTTCGTACCGCTCCTGAGCAGATTGTTTGCTCACTTGCAATGCATCAAGACTGGCCTGATTAATATTGATGTCTTGTTGCTGGAGGTCAACCGCAAAACGGTAGAGATCATTATTCTGAACCATCTGGAATGATTCAAAACTCAAATTATCTTTCCGTTCTAACAGGCTTAACAACGTACTACCAAATTGTATCAACGTATCAACACCCGATTTAGCCCGCGCCAACATCGGTTCAAAACGATAATTTGGTACTCTGAAATTCATTCTGCTAGCATTTCTGGCAGCAACAACCTTCTGATAACGCTGATTCATTAATCCACGAGGAGAAATCTTTGAATCATAAAGATCCATGGAAATTTCTTTACCATCCAGCGTTAAATTATGCCGTAAATTGTAAATCCGGTTTTCTATTTTATCCCACAGGGCCGTTAACTCTTCATTAATCGGTTTCATAAAGAGATCATTATCCAGCGCACGAATTGTTTTATCATGAACCACCGGGGCATAAGGCAAAGGATAACTGATCATCTCCAATGCACGTACTGCGCTATTTTTCTTATATGATGCATCCTCAAGGGTTATTGGCTGCCAGGAACTGGCTAATTGGAGATCAGGACGCGCACCTAATAATGAACTTGCCGTTGCATAGCTCAGACGTGCCAGCGTTCTGGCAGTAGGCTGTAACTTGCGATATTCCATATCACCTTGATCAATAACATTCTTAACGTAGAAGTTAAAAATAGCCTTACGATAATGAATAGGTTCACTGGCAGAAATTGCATCAGGATCAGTCGGTTCTATCAGACTGCGTAATCTTTTGGGCTCGTCAATGATCGGGCGACTATTCCAATAACGTGGTTTATCTTGTTCCAGCGCCGGTTCGTCATTACTTTCAAAAGGATTAAAAATAAACTTAATCCAGCGGCTAGCTTCCTCATAACGCTGTTCGACATTAAACCGCCAGGCCACCATAAATGGCATATGGAAGAATAATTCCCAGAAATAAATACCATTTGCCCCTTTAAGGTCAATAGGTTTTGAAACATTGCCAGTAATCGGCTCTTCATGAATATTTTGAGTTTCCCAACTGAGAACTTTGTCCAGTTTTTGACTCGCCTTACTAATTAACTCTTTTGCAAACAGGGTATTTAAACGAATCGCTTTGTCAGAATACCAACTTTCTCGTTGCTCCTCTGGCTGCTCTTCTTTTGGAAATTGCAAATACTGAGTTTGTTTAGTCTGTTTAATTTGTATCTTGCCACGAAGCAATTTACCTACACTGAGCTTAGTTTTAATTTTACCCGCAACATCTCCAGTTTCTGATGGCAAACTAAAACCCGTAACAACCGTTACATCATTTCTATCACAACGGTTCAATGTGACACTCAGCTTTGGATCATAATCTTCTGGAGTCAGTATCTTATAATCAAGCCAACAGCGTTCACCCTTGCTATCTTCTAGCCAAATACAATAGAGGATATTTTTGCTTCTGCTAAAATCATATACATACGTTGAAGTGGACGTAAGATACATATTCAATGTCCCGTCAACATAAGTTGCATCTAGCTTGAAATCATTTACTGTACCCAATTGTCCTTCAAATATTGGTGGTTCGGCAATCGGCCATTTCATATTATTATTAACGGGATAGAGCACCAATTGCTTATATTCTTCCGGTCCACCATTTAAGGGTTCCCGGAAATAGAACCAGACTAAAGCAGCACCATATGCATCAAGGTCAGATAATGTTGACGTGGATTTGGGCAAATCCGTTGCTTCCATTAATAGGTTGTCACAAACATAAGTGAAGACTTCATCATAATCGTACGGTGTTCCCTGATCCGAACCTTTCAAGCGTACAAATGCCACCAACGCTAAACGTTCAGCGTCTCCGGTACGATCGAGAACCGCAATCAACTCTTTCATTGAGTGGTCGAGTAAATCCTCACGAACCGTTGTCCCGGTACTCCAGGTCCCATCAAACGCTAAATGAGCCAAATTAAGTTTGGTGCGATATTTAATACTATTATCTTTATCTTGTTTTTCTTCAGAAACTTCAAACCAACTAATATACAATCGACTATTTAGAATAATTGGGCGAATAATACCATTATAGGCATTTTCTAAAGGAACATTAATCAGCTTCCACTCACCCCAAGCGGTAGGATTGAGTTCGTCAGTCTGATTATTACGCTGTTTGGCATCTAGTGTTCGCCAAAAATAACGGTAAGGTTGAGTTCGTGTTTTAGCAATGAAATAGATCTTATCATCGGCAATATCAATACCATCTTCGTAGCCAGCAATAATCTCTAAATTACTGACCTCTTCAAAATTATTCAGGTATCCCAATATTGCTTTCTGAGCAACATCATCCGTGAGCTTACCTTGATTAAGTGCGCTTTCAAGTTGGAAAAAGAATTCCGTTTTGGTTAAACGTAATGTGGGATCAACATAGACTTCCGGGTAAATAGCCAGTTGTTGATTTGCCGACCAATAACCATAACGATTAGCAAACTCCTGCCAATTATCTGCCTCTTCCTGAGTCATCGATAAACCTGACTCTAAATTCAAAACAATACGGTTAATATATTGTTGTACCGATTGGGTAACATGTGCGACACGGGCTGTTTTTACTTTGGAAGAAACCTGAGTGTCTAACAATAGAAAATCATACAAGTCATCAACGTTTTTAATTCCTTCACGCTGAGATTGAAAATCGATATCATGCGGGACAATCTGACCAAGATAATAGTCAACTAATGCATCACGCAAATTTTCCTGTAATTTTGCTTCAATTAAATTAGACATTCTCATCATCTCCTTGCGCTTTTAATGCAGCCATTACCGCTTCACCGATGCTTTGGAAAGCTTCAAAATCTGAATTAACATCAAGTGCAGCAGCACCTAATAAAGGCTCAACAGATAAATGGGTTTTCACAGAAAATTGTTGTAGCCGTCGTATCCAATCTATTTGGGATAAGGTTATCGCACGTTTTCTTTCTAATCCTCCTTTATCGCAAGCAAGATAAATTTCATCAGGACTCCAATCTAAAATTTCAGCCAGTAATTGCGCACATTTATAATTATTATCATCCTCTTCTGTCTTTGGTAAAATTTCACTGTTAGCAAAAGTAAAGTATTCCTGAACCTTATCTTCATTTTGTTTCGCATTTTCCAGTAAATCTTGATAGCGATTCAAC
This sequence comes from Photorhabdus laumondii subsp. laumondii, assembly GCF_003343245.1. Taxonomy (NCBI): domain Bacteria; kingdom Pseudomonadati; phylum Pseudomonadota; class Gammaproteobacteria; order Enterobacterales; family Morganellaceae; genus Photorhabdus; species Photorhabdus laumondii. The sequence goes on from NZ_CP024901.1 coordinate 2,895,941, forward strand.
AGGAAAATTTCATCTAATGACAATGCTATTTCTGTTGTTTCATCTATATTTAGCCCAAGCCATTTCGGATTTGTCAGGCGTAATAACAATAGATTATTACCTATGCTCAACGCATTAATTAATTGGGTATAAACTAACAGACTATAGGTCAAGTCCAGAAACTCTGTTTTAATATCTTCAACTTTTTCTGGTGTATTATCTAACACCATTTTCAATACTGAATAAACACTACTTCCTAACCAACGCAATTGTAGTGGCACAATATCTCTTGATACCCCATATTCACCCGCAATAGCGCTAGATAATAGACTCTCTTGTGCGGTTTTAGCTTGCAATATAATCTGTACGACAATATTAATTTGATTATCATCTGGGCTTATATTCGTTACAATATCTTCTATTTCTTTCCTCAGAGATTCCTCATCTGTTTTTCCCCATATCAATGGAATATCTTTGATTAATCCATTTTCCTTATCAAAAATGCCATTTTCACCTGACAGAACAGTCCACCAATCTATATTATTTATTTCTTGCCGATTAAAATCAGATTCTTGTAAGCATACATTATCAGTCAAACCCTCAGAAATTCCCTTATAAAAGGTTAACATACCACTTGTTGGCACGACCGGAAGCTGAGTTTTACCTAATAATAAGGAAAGTTTGATCGGTGTCAGTTTTGTTTTAGTCAACCAAGAAGTCAAAACTTCCATTTGAGCAATAATACTGAGGATGTCATCTTTCTCTCCTAAAGCCGGTATATTTGCCAGATATTCGCTTTTATCGGTTAAAATATCCGCCAGAATTAATCCATCTTCCGCAGAAAAACCAAATAATCGTGGAATAGTCACCAAGCGATAAAGTCTGGATACGACATCAAGATTACGCACCAATTTGCCAGAAGAGAGCTTCAATGCGTTCTCAACAATAGGCGCAATCACTTGAAATGTGGATAAAGAAATGGCTAACCCAGCACACAATTGTTTAACTGTTTTTGCTCCATCACCTTGATTTTCTGTATAATTAAATTCTTTCCCATCCAGAATTAAAGGCTGATCAAAAAGTTTAGACTGATTAAACAGTTGATCAAAAAACGGAATATTATTGCTGATAGCAAATGGCGTAATTCGATATATCCATCCGGCAAACGCCTCCGGTAATACTTTATATTGTGTCGATAAATGGCGGAATAAGCCTAATGATCTTAATGTATTATTAGAGATAGCCAAATCGGTATTATTGGACTCCGCTTTTATTGCTGAAATTACCAATAAATCAAGCTGATGATAAGGTAACGCTAACCAACGCTGTAAACGAATAAAGCGGTTCATTCGATCATAACGAAAATCGGAAACTGCATCTATTTCCCGTCCAGAGTCGGTTCTCACAATGCTTAATGCGTCTAATTGCCCCGCATTGATATAAATTCCACCATAGTGATAAGGTGCAGGAAAGTGTTCTGATGTTTGCCCACTATCGAAGATAGGATTAGAAAATACCACATTTGGCGAAACTAAAGGCCGGAAATCACCACTATTAAACAAGTGTTCGAGATCTGTTACTTTCGAGCCTGTTTGTTGACCAAAAGATAAAATCTCTTTTAATTTCACACTTTCATCCGCAGAAACACCATAGTTATCTTGGAAAAATTGTTCAGCTTCTGGCAATAATTCTGATTGTGCCGTCCCTTGTTTCGCAATAGCAAAACGGTAAGTCATGGTCAGGAAATTAATGCCTTCAATATTTACCGAAGAATTATTTGTGTTCTCTCCTGGTATCGCAGCATAAACTGTCATTTCACCAAAGAAAGGACCATTATCTAAATTACCGATATCACTATTATCACTTTCTACATAAGTCAATTTTAACTGTCGACTAAATGGTGATGAGTTATCAAAAGGCTCCATCCTCGCTTTTATGCGATTGTAGGTCAGAACATTTTCACCACGAAGTTTAACTTTGATCGTCTCTTTAGCTTTATTTTCACAGGTAACAACAATTTCATCATAGGCTTTATCAACATTATCACTCAATAATGTCGGGCCAGTGACATTTTCATCAGCATGAATAATATAAGCATGTTTTACAACATCATGTTCAGGCAATACTTCTGTTGTACTTGTGCTGAAATAGCTATTAATAAGTTGTTCGCGTGATAAAAAGTTTTGTGCAAATGGGCTTTTCTCTGTCAGTAAAGTCATTTGCTCCTTACTTAATTGAGTATAAGCAAGCAGAGCCTGATCTCGTTTTTCCGTTAAGATATGCCAAGGAAATTGTTGATTCACTTGCTGAATAATTGTACCTAATTCAGTCTCTTGTTCGGCCAAACCTTTATTGATCTGTTGAGAGGGTAAACTATAGGGTAATGTAAAGGGAAAACGCGTCTCTCCCAAAACCTGATTAACCGGTTTTTCCGCCTGACCTGTTTGATCAATATATTCCCTGGCACTCTTCGACAAAACATCATTCACAATAGATATTGCCGTAATCTCTTTGTAAAGATTATCACTATTCAGTAATAAGTCAGGAATATCAGCACGCCTTTGTTCCAATCCCACGGCATTATTAGAGCCATCTAACTCTATTTGTTGTACAAACTTATAAAGATCAAGCAGGTAATTTACCGGACTGTCGAGGGACTCAATAGCGTTTGGCTGACAAAAGCTATCCCAAGGCTCAGGAAATAAACTACTATAATCAGGTAATTTTTCTTTATCATTTACATCATTATTACTATAAGAAGAATATCTTGCCTGATGGCTTGCTTTTGTTAATAATGCGCCATCGTAATCCCTCAATTGTCTTTGCCGATAACTTTGTACCAATTGATTAGCCGCACTCACTGCTTTATCAAAAATTACCTCTGCATGACCTGATAAAGATTCATTATGGCGTTTAATAAATCTCTGCTTTGATACTTCTGCAATATCAAAAATTGAGCGATAACCCAGACGCTGGAGTGTATTAACCAGCGTGATAGTGGAATTATCTTCTTTCTCTACTGCGTTTAATAACCTATAACCTGATGGCAATTTTGATGATTTGACTTCTGCCACCGCAGCTAATAATGGTGATACTTGTGTTATATCCTGTTTTTCACGAGAAATGCTTTTATATTTATCCATTATATTATTCCCAACCTAATTAATCGGAAACACCTGAACAGAATAGTTATAGAGACTATAACCACTTTAAGTAGTGAGATTTTTTAAAGCATAAATTCAATTCAATTTACATGCTTCACACTGTTTCTCTTTCGGTTTATCGTAAGAAGGAAGTTCACCTTCGAAATAAAATGGCTCCATTTCTACGACTTTTTTAACTGCTTTACGGCCTAACCCTTCATGAGCCGCATTCGTTAATAAGCCATTATCCTGATCGCCGGTCCAAATAAATAAACCACCAAGCCCTTTTTCTTTAACATAGCGGCCTTTATCTCTTACTGAGCGGGGCGTATCTAACGACATAAATACTTTGAGATCTTTATTGTAAAGATAATCAGCTTTAGCAACCGGATCATGAATAACCGCAAAGCCATTACGACCTATTTGATTTTCATAATCAACATAGTTATAGATAATATCTGTCCATTCAATTACGCTGTATTCAAAACTCCCTACCGTGGATGTTCCATCAGTATATTTACCAACTAGCTGTTCATTATCCTTACTCTCTAACTCCGCAGTTCTGGCATTACGCGTATAACCCGAATAACCAATATAGATAAATTTCTTATTAATACCTAAAGAGATAAGATAGTTAACTGCATCATCGACTGAATATTTAGAATACTGGTCATCCTTATTACGATAAAGATTAGTATGATGAGAAAGTTTCCCATCGCCCAATGTAAAGAAATCATAAGTCATTAAGTTGATTTCATTGACACCGGCAGCGATCAATTCTGGAATATGTGCGGCTTTAATTTTTTCTACATCAGCAGAAGCTGCAATACTAATTCCTTTCAAATTACTGATATTTGAGTTTTTTAAATCCTTAATAAGCTCAGCAAAATACTTATAATCATCTTCATCAAATTGATTACTTTCCCCCGCAGAACCAGGATATTCCCAATCAAGATCAATGTGAGTAAACATCGGGAATTTGGTGTATAAATCTTTAACCCCCTCAACAAACCGTTGGCGCAGTTTCTCATCACGACAAACTTTATAAAAAGCACCGCTCATTGACCAACCGCCAACACTGACAGAAATTTCCAGATCTGGATTTTCCTCCTTGAGTAAACGTAAACCGCCTAATACTCCCTGTGCTTTAGCTTGTTCATATAAATCCCAAACATCCCCCTTCCACCCAGTAAAGCCACAATTAAGATAAGCGCCAACATCAGCCCAGGGATCAATTGGAATAGGTTTGCCTTCGTGATTCTCAAGAATATCTTGTTCGTCCTCCCCCATTTTCCATCCATTTTTACCCGCAGCAGCAATGATAGTTGCTTTCTTCTCTCCGGGATCACCAATAATACCTGCAAAGCTAAAGATAATTCGCTGAAACGGTTTTCCCTTGTCTTTATCACCCTTAAAGCGCATTAAGTCAGAGCTTCTGCCACCATTCTTTTTAAAATCATCTTCGCTTGCTGTGTCAATAAAACGCGCATCATAGATTGACCAATCAGTTAAATAACAGAAAACGCCAAAATCATCCTTCTGCTCATAAATATTAAAAACCGTTTTAGCGAGTCTTGTTGGGGTATAGGATAATGCCCCATCGGTTGTCTTAGGATCAAAACCATTTAACCGATAAGTTTTTTGCGCCGCGCCTTCTTCCGAATTCTTAACCTTATATGGATCAGTTTCATACACCAATTGGCTATCTGCTTTGGGTTCATTTTCACTCATATCTTACTCCACTAATAGTACAATTATTTTAAACATCAGAGAGTTAAATCATGGCGACCGATGCCAGAATTAAGTAGAGATCTATAAGTATTCAGATTAAAAAATCGTTCATCTGACATACCTATAACGTATTAAATACAAATAATTACATAGTTTTAACTTATAAAGATCTAAATTTTAAATAACACGATATGTTAGAGTTATGAATACTACTTCTCACAGTAATATCGGTTAAACCTCTTTTTTTCATATTAAGATATAAAATTTGATTATCTATTTTCCCCGTTTGCCTATTGACTCAAACAAAATCCAGCCAATCCTGCTCTTTAACCAATTTTTACTATCGCTAAATTCTTTTTTTTCATGAAACATGATTTACATACTTAATATTATTAAATATATATCATAGCTATACCATAAAATAATAATATGAGTTATTTGTGACAATAAAATAATAATTTTATTAAAATTAAGTACCCTATATTATCTTATCTCTAACTACTGACTATTTTATGTTACACCGTAATAAAATGTCGCCAAATTAACCCTCAATTTTATCTAGTTATTAAAATAGGGTTATCTCTTGAATAGATTCGGTGGGAAATGCACTACTTGTAACGTTTTAATAAACGTACCAAAAAATACTTGACACACCAATTTCGTTCCAGTTTACTAGTACAAGAGTGATAATGAAGAGGCACTGAAAATGGCTGTATTGATGACGTCTATCCGTTGGTGGCATAACTTCCCAGTAAGGGCGGTATGGTCACGCACATAAATCAACAGTGCCAAATTACCAAAACCCGCCTAATCAGCGGGTTTTTTTATATGCATAGCTTATTAACAGGACGACAAAATGACGGATAAACAACCAAAAATCACAGTAATCGAGCAGGAAGCTGCTTACCAACCCGATCCTACGCAGCTATTCAACCAGCTCTGCGGTGAGCGACCAGCAACTTTATTGCTAGAATCTGCGGAAATTAACAGCAAAAAAAACTTAAAAAGTCTGCTAATTATCGATAGTGCCTTGCGCATCAGTGCCAACGGCAATCAGGTTACTTTTGACGCGTTAACAGAAAATGGGCGAAATTTATTACCCATTTTGGCCAACAAATTTTCCAGCGACGTTCAATCTGAAATAACACACAATGCTCTTCAAGTGATTTTCCCACCCATCAATCACAATATAGATGAAGATAATCGTCTGAAAGCGGTATCCGTATTTGATGCACTGCGTGCCCTGCTCTCTCTGGCGGAAGAGCCGTCACCATATAATTCGTCAAGCGCAGAAGCGATATTCGTTGGCGGCCTTTTTTCCTACGATCTGGTGGCCGGATTTGAGCCGTTACCGGCAGTAAAAACCGTTCAACGCTGCCCAGATTTCTGTTTTTATCTCGCAGAAACGTTATTGGTGATCAACCACCAGAATAAAAATGCACGCTTGCAAATCTCTCTTTTCAGTGATTCTCAAGCAGAAGAGCAACGCCTTAAACAACGATTGAAAACATTAGTGGCACTCATTACCGAGCCCATTGAGCCAGTACAACAAATCTCTCTGCCAACCATGAAAGTTTCATACAATCGGGATGACAAGAGCTATGCAGAAATGGTGGCACAGTTGCAACAATACATCCGCCAAGGGGATATTTTTCAAGTAGTGCCATCAAGACGCTTCTTTTTACCCTGCCCGGCACCACTTCATGCTTATCAAAAACTTAAGTACCACAATCCAAGTCCCTACATGTTTTTCATGCAGGACAAAGATTTCTGTCTGTTTGGCGCGTCTCCTGAAAGCGCGCTTAAATATGATGCATCCAATCGCCAAATTGAAATCTACCCAATCGCCGGCACCCGCCCCCGTGGGCGCAATGCGGCCGGCGAGCTGGATGCGGATCTTGATAGCCGGACCGAACTGGAAATGCGAACAGATCATAAGGAGCTAGCTGAGCACTTAATGTTAGTTGATTTGGCGCGTAATGACCTGGCCCGCATTTGTGAACCGGGCAGTCGCTATGTCGCGGATCTGACAAAAGTTGATCGCTACTCTTTTGTTATGCATCTGGTCTCCCGCGTCGTGGGGACATTACGCCATGATTTAGACACCTTTCATGCCTATCAAGCTTGTATGAATATGGGTACCCTTACCGGCGCACCGAAAGTACGCGCAATGCAACTTATCGCTCACTATGAAAGTGAACGCCGTGGTAGTTACGGTGGGGCTGTCGGTTATTTCACCGGCAAAGGGGATATGGATAATTGTATCGTTATTCGCTCTGCTTACGTGGAAGATGGCATGGCGACGATTCAGGTTGGCGCAGGTATCGTACTGGATTCCGAACCTTTAGCCGAATCCGAAGAGACTCGTAACAAAGCAAGAGCCGTCATTCGGGCAATTATTGAGGCTCATCAGGCAGAGGAGACTTTCTAATGGCAAATATTCTTCTGCTCGACAATGTGGATTCATTCACCTATAACCTCGTCGATCAATTACGTAATCATGGTCATCAGGTTGTTATCTATCGCAATACTGTGGCAACTGAAATGATTATGCAGCAATTAAGAATGCTCTCCTCTCCGCTATTGATGCTTTCACCGGGACCGGGTAAACCATCTGACTCAGGTTGTATGCCTCAATTACTCCAACAAATTATCGGCAAAATCCCAGTGATCGGCATCTGTCTTGGGCATCAAGCCATTATTGAAGCTTATGGTGGAAAAATTTCTGCTGCTGATGAAATCCTACACGGCAAAGCTTCTCTGGCAAAACACGATAATCAAGCTATGTTCGCTAATCTGGAAAACCCGCTACCCGTTGCCCGTTATCACTCTCTCACAGGTAGCCGAATTCCATCTGAACTGACTATTTCTGCCCGTTGTGGCGACACCGTGATGGCAGTTCGCCACGATAAACATAAAGTTTGTGGATTTCAATTTCACCCAGAATCGATTCTCACAACTCATGGCGCTAAATTGCTTGAACAAACTCTGGTTTGGGCACTAAATTAAAAGGGAGATGAAAATGCAAGCTATTTTCAACAAATTGTTTAATGCGCAAACACTGACACAACAAGAAAGCCAGCAACTATTTGCCGCCATTATTCAAGGAGAATTAAGTGAACCACAACTCGCTGCTGTACTTATCAGCATGAAATTACGAGGTGAACAACCACAGGAGATTGCCGGTGCAGCCCAAGCATTATTGGCAAATGCACTGCCATTCCCACGGCCAGATTACACTTTCTGCGATATCGTTGGAACGGGCGGTGATGGTGCGAACAGTATCAATATTTCAACCGCCAGTGCCTTTGTCGCCTCGGCTTGCCAGATTAAAATTGCCAAACATGGTAACCGCAGCGTTTCCAGCCAATCAGGTTCTTCTGATTTGCTGGCAGCGTTTGGTATCGCCCTTGACATCAGCGCGGAATGTGCCCGTAGTGCACTGGATGAAATCGGCATCTGTTTCCTGTTTGCGCCACATTATCATCTGGGATTCTGTCATGCGATGCCGGTACGTCAACAACTGAAAACCCGGACTATATTTAATATATTAGGTCCTTTGATTAACCCGGCACGTCCGCCATTAGCATTAATTGGCGTCTACAGCCCGGAGCTCGTTGAACCGATTGCCCGCACCTTACTGGTTCTTGGCTATCAACGGGCAGCGGTTGTACACAGCGGAGGCATGGATGAAGTCGCCCTGCATGCACCAACGAAAGTGGCAGAAATTAACGATGGAGAAATTATCCATTATCAATTAAATGCTGAAGATTTTGGTTTACAACGTCATCCAATGTCAGCATTAAAAGGAGGTTCACCCGTGGATAATCATGAAATGCTCAGTTTATTGTTACAAGGACGGGGTAAGAAAGCCCATGCTGATGCCGTTGCGGCTAACGTTGCTCTGTTAATGAAAATTCATGGACAGGAAGATTTACGTCATAACACCCAACAAGCTCTCGAAACCATTCACAGTGGCCGAGCTTATGAACGAGTTATAGCACTTGCAACAAGGAGTTAATCATGCAAGCTACCATTTTACAGAAAATTGTTAATGATAAAGCCGAATATCTTATTCATCGTAAACAGCAACAACCATTGGAAAGTTTTATTAATGCTGTTGTTGCCAGCAACCGTCATTTTTATCAGGCACTAAACAGTGAACAGACCGTTTTTATTCTGGAATGTAAAAAGGCATCTCCTTCTAAAGGCGTTATTCGCCAAGATTTTGATCCAATTCAAATAGCGAAAATTTATCAGCCCTATGCAACCGCCATCTCTGTATTAACCGATGAAAAATATTTTCAAGGCAACTATGAATTTCTTCGTTTAGTCAGTGATGCCGTTCACCAGCCGGTATTGTGCAAAGATTTTATTATCGATCCTTATCAGGTTTATCTTGCCCGCTATTATCAAGCCGATGCGATTTTGCTGATGCTTTCTGTTCTTGATGATCAGCAATATATTACGCTGTCTGAACTTGCGCATAGCCTGAATATGGGCGTCCTGACTGAAATCAGCTCAGAAGAAGAGCGAGCCAGAGCGGTTGCACTAAAAGCTAAAGTAATAGGTATCAATAACCGTGATCTGAGAGATCTTTCTATCGATTTAAACCGTACCAAACAACTTGCGCCACAGTTACCGGAAGAAACTATTGTTATTAGCGAATCGGGTATCCACCAGCATCAACAAATTCGTGAGCTTAGCCATTATGCTAATGGCTTTCTCATTGGCAGTGCTTTGATGGCTCAACCCAATCTGGATTTAGCATTACGTCAACTGATTCTGGGTGAAAATAAAGTCTGTGGATTAACTCGGCCACAAGATGCGAAAGTGGCATTACAGGCAGGTGCTGTTTATGGTGGTTTGATATTTGCTGAACATTCACCGCGTAAAATTAATATCCAACAGGCCCAACAAATTATCAATGCAGCAAATCTCAAATATGTCGGGGTATTTCAAAATCAATCATCTGCATTCATCAGTCATACCGCCCGTATCCTTTCTCTGGCTGCGGTGCAATTACATGGTGCCGAAGGCGAAGTTTATATTGAGGAATTGCGAAAAATATTGCCTGAAAATTGTCAAATCTGGAAAGCAATTGATATGTCGAAAGATGAATTTCACACCAAAGCCGGAAATGTTGACCGTTATTTACTTGATAACGGCAAAGGTGGAACCGGCCAAAGTTTCGATTGGCAATTACTTGAAAAACAATCACTCGCCAACATCATGCTCGCCGGTGGATTAAATGAAGAAAATTGCCAACAAGCCGCAAAATATGGCTGTTGCGGACTTGATTTTAACTCTGGCGTCGAAAACGCACCTGGCATTAAAAGCAGTCATAAACTAAATAAGGTGTTTCAACTGTTACGCTGTTACCAATAAACAGCAATTTTTCGATTAATTACTGTTTTCTGATTAATTACTATATTTCAATTAATTACAATGGAAAAATAGAATAATGAGTAAGCTTAACCCCTATTTTGGTGATTTCGGTGGGCAATTTGTACCGCAGATCCTTATTCCCGCCCTTGAACAATTAGAAGCCGCATTTATTGCCGCTCAGCAAGATCCCGAATTCCAGCAAGAATTTCAAGATTTACTGAAAAATTATGCAGGCAGGCCAACGGCATTAACGTTATGCCGTAATCTGACAAAAGGCACCAAAACGCGCCTTTATCTGAAACGAGAAGATCTATTACACGGCGGTGCTCATAAAACCAATCAGGTACTTGGTCAGGCTCTATTAGCGAAACGCATGGGCAAAAACGAAATTATTGCAGAAACCGGTGCCGGTCAACATGGTGTAGCCACCGCCCTTACCTGCGCACTTTTAAATATGAAATGCCGCATTTATATGGGTGCTAAAGATGTGGAGCGCCAATCCCCTAATGTTTTCCGCATGCGCCTGATGGGAGCCGAAGTTATTCCGGTTCACAGCGGTTCTGCCACCTTAAAAGATGCCTGCAATGAAGCGTTACGTGATTGGTCTGGTAGCTATGATAAAGCCCACTATTTATTAGGGACTGCCGCCGGACCACACCCTTATCCAACGATGGTCCGAGAGTTCCAGCGTATGATCGGCGAAGAAGCCAAATCCCAGATTCTGGCAAGAGAGGGACGCCTGCCCGATGCCGTGTTGGCCTGTGTTGGCGGGGGCTCCAATGCCATTGGCATGTTTGCCGAATTTATTCCTGAAACATCGGTCCGCCTGATTGGTATTGAACCTGCCGGGCTCGGTATCGAAACCGGTAAACATGGCGCTCCATTGAAACATGGTAAATTGGGTATCTATTTTGGTATGAAATCGCCGATGATGCAGACAGATGAAGGCCAGATTGAAGAATCTTATTCTATTTCCGCCGGTCTGGATTTCCCTTCCGTTGGCCCTCAACATGCCTATCTGAACAGCATTGGACGGGCTGACTATGTTTCCATCACCGATGATGAAGCATTAGAAGCATTCAAAACCCTTTCCCGTGAGGAAGGTATTATTCCAGCCCTCGAATCCTCTCATGCGCTGGCTTATGCTTTGAAAATGATCCATCAAGCTCCTGATAAAGAGCAATTACTGATCGTTAACCTATCTGGTCGCGGTGATAAAGACATATTTACTGTCCACGATATTTTAAAATCTAGGGGGGAAATCTAATGGAACGTTACGAGCAGCTATTTAAGCAACTGGAAAGTCGTAAACAAGGTGCTTTTGTCCCCTTTGTCACACTCGGTGATCCAACCCCAGAATTATCATTGAAAATTATTGATGCACTGATTACCGGTGGTGCTGATGCTCTTGAGTTAAGTATTCCTTTTTCCGATCCGCTGGCTGACGGCCCGACAATTCAGAATGCTAATCTACGCGCTTTCTCCTCAAATGTAACTCCCACGCTCTGTTTTGAACTATTAACAAAAATTCGGGCAAAATATCCTGATATTCCTATTGGTTTATTAATGTATGCCAACCTGGTTTTTCATCATGGAATAGATGAGTTCTACCGCCGTTGCAAAGATACAGATATCGATTCGGTATTAGTTGCAGATGTTCCTATGTCAGAATCACGGCCATTCCGTACCGCAGCCATGAAACATGGGATTGCCCCCATTTTTATTTGTCCCCCCGACGCGGAAGATGAACTATTACGTGAAATTGCTTCTTATGGCCGCGGATATACCTACTTATTATCAAGAGCAGGAGTAACCGGTATAGAAAGACGAGGTGAAAAACCATTAAATCATCTAGTCAATAAACTACGAGAATATCATGCTGCACCACCGTTACAGGGATTTGGTATTTCAGAACCTAAGCAGGTAAAAGAAACATTAGCGAGTGGCGCAGCAGGAGCCATTTCAGGTTCTGCCATCGTTAAAATTATCGAAGAAAATCTTTCTCAGCCAGAAATAATGCTGAAAGAACTGACTGAATTTGTATCAAAAATGAAGTCTGCCACGCAACTGTAGTATAAAAATATAGTGTATCGAGTAGGGTGAGGCGTTGCCGCCTCACCCTTCAGCCTGACGGCTTTGCCAGCTTCGGTGGACAAATAAAAAAGCATCCAGAGGACGAAAAAACAAACGCGCCCGTTGTCGTATCTTGCGTAAAAATAATCAATTACTGGTTTCTGTAAGAAGAGTATTTATTGTTTTTTCTCCAAACGACACATAAGTATCTACATCAAACAGAGAAAACGATTCTATCTGGCCTATCGGTAATATATGTCGAAATTGATATACTGATAATGGCTCAAAACTTAACGTTATGACTTTTTGATTATAAATATCTACATAGTAATTCGATTTTGAAAGACAAACTATCTTTATCTCGAAGCCGGTGGTTTTAGCCTTTTACATAAAAGAGTAAGTATAGCATCTAATAATGATTCCTCTCTGTGACGTGATTCAAAATTCTTGTTAACAAACGTGTTTTATAATTTGACAACAAATGTTAGTTTTACTATAAATTATTCAACGGGTAATTAACATTATGTTATCCTGTGCCTTACAAATAAACTTATCTAAATTGGAGATAAAATATGAAAATGCAAAAGCAAGTACGTAATAATGTTCCTCGTCCTTTAAAATCGCACAGCGATAAGTAATATCTAGAGATGTGAAGGCTGTTATAGCCTTCACATTAAAAGAATAAAAATAATATGGATATGAAAAAATGAAACATTATAATGCAACAAAGGTATTTTGTGATAAAATACTCGCAGGAACAAAAACTGGAGAAATAGTACTTTTTGATTTTAGCGATTTAGATTATTTGGATGAAAAAAAATATCTAATGGAACCATTATGGCAATAGACATAAAGAATGGAGTTTTTGCGGCTTTATCACAAAATTATGATGTAATTATAGGTGAAATTTTATCTGAAAAGATAAAAATAAATGGTGTATTTAGTGGTCTGAATAACATAGTCGAAGATGGACATGAGGTTTCTAGAGGTGAAAGCCAAGGGATATCCCTTAATTCTGATAGTACAAAGGTTGCCTTCAGATCTCCTAATTCAACATGCATGATAGCTGATTTATCAGACATGAAAAATATAATATCAAATTTCAGATTTGACGTATTATATGATATTGTTACGTTATGTTGGACAGAGGATGATAATATTCTGGTTGGTTTTGGTAATGGGATGGTTGGGAAAATAGATATTAAAGATAATTCCACAAGAACTATTAAATTAGATAATATCAACGAATCTGTACACTGGTTTGAAAAAGTTAATGATTCCGAATACATTGTAGCAACAGATGCTAGATGTGTTGTACGATTAGATGAGCATAATTTAAATTATAAAATTGGGCCAAAGTTTGCTAATGATGATTTTGAACATATAACATATGATTATATAAATAAAGTTGCTTATGGAACATCTTTTGATAGAAAAGTATATAAAATTGATGTTAAAAGTCTAGAGAAAATTGAAGTAATTTACGAGGCTAGATTCAAAATAAGGTGGTCAGATATAATATATAAAGATAATATTCCATATTTGATATTACAGATCAGAGATGGAAGTATAGTTAAATTCAATTTATCAACAAAAAAGGTTGAGAAATTAAGAAAAGAGACTCCACCGGCTTTTTGGACATATGTAAATTATTTAGATAAGGATCTATTTTTTGGAGAGGATGGTGGTTATTTATTTTCATCGAATAACCAAAAAGAGCCTTTTGATTATAGGATAAAAAAAGAATACGAGGGATATTATATAAAACGAGCCATTTCAAATGAAAACTTATTAGTGCTAGGTGGAACTAATGGTAAGATCATGATTAAAAATCATGATGATGATTTTAAAATAATTAATATTAAATCTCCTGTCCGTGATTTATGTTTTGGTTTTAATAGTATATATATTGCTTCGGAATCAGGATGTGTATGCAAAATAGAAGGAGATAATGTTAGGGTTATATATAAAAGTAAGTCTGAGCCAGTATGGTCTATATCATTTAATTTTGATTTATGTATGTTAGCCATTGGAGAGAGAGTTGGAAGTGTAAAAATACTTGATAGTTTAAATGAATATCATGCAGTAGCATATACAGACAGTAAAATCCCTAAAAGAATGAAATGGATTGATAAAAATAAATTAGCAGTAGTTAATTCCAGTAATATAGACTTAATTACATATGATGCAAAAAATAAGTCATGGGAGCATATATCTGAATTTTATAAAGGTGGTTTAAATACCATTGAGGATTTTATTACTTACAACGACAGCATTATTATAGGGATAAGTTACAGTCGCTATATTTTAAGTTGGCATTTAGAAACTGGTGAAGTATTAGGTAAGTTATTTTGGGATCAAGATTATGCGAAAGGAATAATGAATATAGATAAAGAAAAATTTATTGTTTATGGTAGAAACAGTAAAGTAAAAGAATATATCATGCATGACAATGACATATTACTTACAAAAATAGTGAATTGAAATGATAAAAATTACTGATTTATGCTTTAGTTATAAAAGTAGAGAAATTAAAAAAAATATTTTTAAAAATATATTTTCATTAAATGAAATCGAAGTGGTTTTATTTGAAAATATAAATATTGAAATATTTGACGATAACAATATTATAGGATTACTGGGGAAGAATGGTGCCGGAAAAACAACTTTAATAAAGCTGATTTCCGGTATTTTAACTCCAAACTCTGGAAATATTACTGTTTTTGGTATTGATTCAAATGGAAGACCTTTTAATCTTTTATCTAATCTTGGTATCGTTTTTGGAAATAAATCAATGCTTTGGGAGGAATTATCTCTCTATGAAAATATTGAGCTTTTTTCTAAGATATATAAACGTAATTATGATAAAAATAGTGTTGAGAATATGATAGAAATGTTGAACCTTAGAAGTATAGCAAAAAAACCTGCAAAAACGTGTTCTTTAGGTCAATCAGTGAAATCTAACTTATTAATACACTTTCTTAATAGACCAAAATTACTGATATTGGATGAACCAACAATTGGATTAGATATAGAGTCACAAATTCTATTACGAAATATATTAAAAGATTATGCTCAAAATAATGAAAGTAAAATACTAATTACCTCACATAATATGATAGATATTGCGGACATTTGCAAAGACATTATCTTCTTGAAGGATGGTGAAATATCAAAAATAAATCTAAATAAAAATAATTCGAAAGAAAAGAATGCTCTATATCTAGAGGGACTTTTCTGTGATAACTAAATTTTCTTTTATTGAGACCATTAGGGCGAAGAATATAATATTTGGTTACTTATTTATAATTGTAACATTATATGCGGTTGAACTATCTTTTTGGGATACCATGACAAAATCAAATGGTTTTGTTAACTATACGCATGATGAGATGATAGTTTATATATTATGGTCTGTTATTATATTTCAATTAACAAGTATCACCGGATTTCCAGAAAATTTATCGTTCCATATTGAAGATGGTAGTACAGATAGACTAATTATAATGCCAAAATCAATACTATTATATTATTCAGAATATGCTTTGGGACAAGTATTAGCCAGATTGTTTATAATGTCTCCATTAATTTTATTTATAATTATATACCAAAAGGACATTCCTAATTTTATATATCTATTTATTTCGTTATGTATAGGATTGTTTATCAATTTGTACTTAACAATGATATTGTCATGTATGGCATTCAAATTTAGAGGCTCGTACTCTTTTATAATTATTAAGGATACTTTGTCATGGGTCCTTTCAGGTGCGTTAATTCCATTAGATGTGTTTGGTGATTCTTTAAAATCAATATTTAATTATATTCCATTTCAATACATTACCTATATTCCAGTTAAAATTGCAACGAACTCAATATCTATTTATTTTATATTTAATGGGTTTTTAGTCATGATGTGTTTAATGATGATTTTTAATTTTATTTGGAATTATATGTTAAAATACAATCAAGGATATAATGGTAATGCTTAGAGTTATATTGATTGGCTTTAAAAGTGGATTGTCAGAAGCAAAAAAAAGTCCATTAAATTTATGGTTATCCGCTTTTGTTAATTTTAGTTACTATATAGCACAAGCTTTTTTTTGGTATGCTATTTTAAACTCACAATCTTCAGGTTATATTTTATCTGATGGTTTTATTATTATATTTTTTACTACGGTATGTTTAGTCGATAATCTTTATCTTTTTTTATTTGGTAGAGGAAGCCTCTTGCTGGTTAAAAAAGTCAAGTCATTAAAGTTAGAACCTCATTTAACGCTACCTATAAACACTCAATTTTTATATGTCACTACAAATATTGCATTTGAGCATTTTTTATTATCATTCCTATCTTTAGTATTATTTTTTACTGTACATATTTACTTTGGCACTAATATTTTGTTGGTTTTTTTACATTTTATCATGGTATTAGAAGGAGTCTTAATACTTACTTCAATTACATGGATCATAAGAACAACAATATTTTGGACAACGTCATTAGTTAGTATTAAGAACTCAAATCCTTGTTTTAAAGTATTGGTGAGACCTGAACAATCTTTTCATGGTGTAGTTCGTTTTATTTTAATGTTCATACTTCCGTGTCTATTTATAACGGGTGTTCCAGCTTCAGTAGTAAGTGGAATAATGAGTATGAAATGGTTTTTTATTCAGACTCTGGTCACATTAATTTTAATTTTTATAGCGAAATTGGTTTTTGATATTGGTGTTAAAAGGTATTCAAAATATATAACGTGAGGAAATGAAATGAAATTGGGAATTATTTCAGGAAGTCATAGATCGCATTCTAATTCAGGTAAAGTTGGTGATTTCTTAGATTCACTTGAAATAACCAAAAAAACATTTAAACATACTGAGCATTTCCATCTGGGAAATTTAAACATACCAATATGGGATGAGTCAATTTGGAATGAAGTAAAAGATCCTAAATGGCATGAATGGGGTTTAATATCACAATCTTTGATGAATTCTGATGCTTTTGTTATTGTAGTTCCTGAATGGGGGGGAATGGTTCCACCAAAACTAAAAAATTTACTTTTATTATGTAGTGATAACGAATTAGTGCATAAGCCAGCATTGTTAGTGTCAATATCCTCTGGAAATGGTGGCGCTTTTTGTATTTCTGAATTAAGGTCATCTGGATATAAAAATAATAAAATCTGTTTTATACCCGAACATTTGGTGTTGCGTAATATAGAAAAAGAGGGCGATATAGATAAATAAGATTTCATAATTGTGCTACACCCATTTTTTGTCTTCCTGGCTTTTGCTGTGATGAAAACGATGCCAAAAAGGCATCAACATAATTCAGTAACTGCCACATAAATTGACAACAATGATTTCGCGTTATTGTCTCATGGAGCGATTGCCATAACCGTTCTATTTTATTTAGCCACGGTGAATAGACCGGTAAAAACAACAGGGTAAATTTTGGATGTCGTGCCAGCCAGTCCTTTACCTTCTGACTTTTATGAATACAGTAGTTATCTAAGATTAATGTGAGGGTTTCCGCATGGGGATATTGATGATTCAGTTCATCTAACATTTTGATAAATAAATCAGAATTCTTTTTTATTCCTTTAACATAGGTGATTTGCTCTGTTTGGGCATTAAGGCAGCCCGCAAGGTAATGTTTTTCGTTTTTTCCCGGGGTGATAACCCGTTTTTGTTGTCCTTTGAAGCACCAGTCCGCGCCGATTTTCGGGTTTAGATCAATATCCACCTCATCTTCATAAAAAACGGGATGTTTTTCTGAAATGTTCGCTTTGGCTTCCGCGATCTTTGCCATTTTCTCATCGTATTCGGGATCAGGTTGTTTCACTGTGGGTGCCGCTCTACGCCAGACAATCCCCACCTGAGCAAAGTAACGATAAAGGACATTTTGCGTCAGAGAGAGGTTGAGTAATTCATTGAGGGTATGAGTCATGAGTTCAAGGCTCCAGCGAGAGCGGAGATAGCCTAACTTTTGGGGGGATTGCTGTAATAAGAAAAGTAAGAGGTTATAGAGTGGGGAGAGATCCCAGACAACAGGTCGGCCAACGGGTAAACTTTCGAGTCCTTCCAGCCCATATAATGTAAACCACTGAACCCAACGATTGACGGAAGAGCGTGCGGCATGAAGGGTCTTGGCGACATAAGTCACTGTCAATCCTTCATTGAGCATCAATAACGCGGTTAATCGACGGGAATAGTTCTTATCACGGGTTTTATGGATAAGTTTTCTCATTTTCTGGCATTCATCTTGAGGTATAGGTGCTATGATAGGCATCACTCAGTCCGTGTTGGGGTTTGGGATTTTTCGCAATTGATCAGATCGCAAAAATCGGACTGAGTTCCCTCCAAGTGATCTATTATTTTGAAAAGTTATTTATACCGTCACAATTATTAAATAGAATAGAATATTGTATAAAGGTATTGCATGGATATGCTTATTATCTAAAGGAGTTTAGAGCTAAATATCCTATAAATTTACGTGATTTTAAATATGGTATGTCCTAATAGATTTATACCTATGATATCTATATTTATTTTCTATAATGTCAATGTGAATATCTTAATATGAATAATATATCAATTAGAAATAGTACTTTTATACCGTTGAAATCTATTAACAATGAATCTGAATTTATATCATTTAATGGATTTACCCAGGATAAAGAGCATTTAGCTATACGTATAGGAAAATGGTCAGAGAAACACATACCTTTGGTTAGGATCCATTCTGAATGTGTGACAGGAGAAATATTTCACTCTCTTTTATGTGACTGTGGTGAGCAGTTAAATGAATCTTTAAAAGAAATTGATATTCATGGAGGAGTCTTAATTTATTTACGCCAGGAAGGCCGTGGAATTGGATTATATAATAAAATAGATGCATATAAGCTACAGCGCAATGGGTTAGATACATACCAAGCTAATCAAGCTCTTGGTTTCTTAGATGATTATCGTGATTTTTCTCTCGCGGCTAAAATGTTACTGGCCATGAATATTTCAAAAATTCGTTTGATAACTAATAATCCAGATAAAATACATCAAATTACTCAGAATGGAATTGAAATATATGAAGTTATTAATACCAAGACATTCTTAAATGAAAAAAATAAAAATTATTTGACTGCTAAAAAAATAAAAACCTTTCATGCTCTTGAACTATAAAGGATATATTCTATGCATAAACATACCTCTCCTATCAGTGGTGTTGCCACTTATGGTAATAAATTTGTTTTAAGTGCTGGATATGATAATAAAGTCATTTTATGGGATGCTTATAATAAGAAACCAATTAGACGAGTATATCATGACCATTTGGTAAATCAGTGCGCTTTCAGCCCATGTGGTAATTATATAGCAACAGTAAGTAGTGATTATACTTGTCGTATTTGGCTATTGCCAGATATGACATTATATGGAATTATCAATTCGCATACTGATGATGTGGAATCAGTATCATTCCACCCAAATAAAAATATTGTGGCAACATGTTCTAGAGATAAAACCATTATTGTTTCTGATTATAAAGGAAACGTCATAGCTCAGTTAAAAGGGCATGTAGAGGACGTAATCTCTGTGGAATGGAGTTCATCTGGAAACTTAATAAGTTCCAGCGATGACGGTACAATCCGGATTTGGGATGTAGATTATCAGAAAGAAATAGAATGTATAGATCTTGATAATATAGAAACTGATACTATTTCTATTACGCCTGATGGGGTTATTTATGCTGGAAATGACAATGGCGAAATCATAACTATAATTAATGGTAAATTAAAAATAACATCTGCACATGAAGCGGGTATTAAGCGTCTGGTTTATGACTTCCCTCAAAAAATTATGGTAAGCTTGAGTTATGATAGAAAAATGAAACTTTGGAAAGAAAAAGATAATAATCTTGAAAGTTATCATATAGCCGAGCTTCCTCCAATTGTTTGGCCAAGATCTTGTGCATTTCTTGATAGTGATAATTTAGTTTTTGCGTCATTTGGTGATAGTTATGTTCAATATACCATTTCCACTCAAGCATGGCATCAAGATCATGTTAGACCAACATACGGTTCCAATGCTGTATACGTTTCAGGCAAAGACATTTGGAGTGTTGGTGATGCTGGTATAGTTTTCTGTAATAATAGGCCATTTGCCGAAATGGGAAGTCTGTGTAACTTTATTATCGAATTTGAAAATGTGCTTATTACCGGTGGACAAATGGGAAAAATATTTAATGCTCGTACTGGTGATATTATATATGAACATCATTCCCCTCTAAATTGCGCTGCTGTTTCATGGGAAGATAATCAATTTTGTCTTGTTGGTACATACACTGGAGAAGGTATTGTTTTAAGAAAAATAGCTGGTGATATTGTTGTTGATAATATAGTTTCATTACATAAAAATGCAATAAAAGGAGTTTTTATATCTAAAGAATTTGTTTTTTCTGTATGTGCCAATGCAGCAGTTGCATTACATAGCATTGAGGACTTTTCATGTTATGCATATATTCCTAAAGCTCATGAAAAGATTGCTAATGGATGTGATGGCAGTAAAGAAGGGTTGTTTGTAAGTGTTAGTCGAGATTTAACCCTCCGAATTTGGAGAAATGAAAATTATGAAATAATAAAAACACCAAGTTCTCATTCAATAAAATGTGTAGCATTTGATGCTAAAAATAATCATATATCTATAGGAAATTATACTGGCTGGATTGGTGTATATGATTTAAATGAAAACAAATGGATATTATGGGAAAAACGTTCATTTTATGGTATATCAAGTATAAGATACATACAACATGACTTTATTTACTCAACATATGATGGAATAAATGAATTTGTTTTTAATTATGGGGTAAAATATGATTGAAAAGGAATTAAGCCTAACTGGCATTAAAACTCAACATATAAATATTGAGAATAAAGACATTAATTCTTTAACCATAAAAGAAGCGATGGGTTTGCCTGATAAAACAAACCAAACTTTAATGGGGGAATTATTTAAAATATATGATGAGCACTCAAAACTAGATAGTTGTACTTTACAATCCATCATTAGAGATTTTAATGAATGTTTTTCTCATAGATATGTGGCTGGTAATTTACTTGCTATTCGAGGGGATTCTAGAATTTCTATATTTGAACCTGATGTCATCATTATTCCTGGTGGAAAAGTACGTCTAGGTTTATCTCCTGATAATGTAGATGAAATTGTTTCAATGTATTCTCAATATGGAGTATTAAAAGAATGGATTTTAAAGGAAATACCGTCTTATGAAATTACTCTTAGTTCTTTTGGTTTGGCTAGATATTGCGTAACCAACTATGAATATTACCTATTTTTAGGTGATACTGGCTATCAGGAGATTCCTGATAGTTGGGCATGGGGTATGTATCCTCATCAACGTTCTAATTATCCAGTTTATTCTGTATCTTATGAAGCTGCAATGTCTTATGCACTTTGGCTAAGTGAAAAGACAGGTAGGAATTTCCATATTCCTAGTGAAGCCCAATGGGAATATGCAGCTACTGGGGGTAATGGGCGTGAGTTTCCGTGGGGAAATGAGTTTCTGCCAGACCATTGTAATAGTATTGAAAGTGGTATTGTTGATGCCACTCCAGTAGGCATATTTCCTTTAGGCATGGGGCCTTTTGGTCATTTAGATTTAGCTGGAAATGTTGAAGAGTATACTTCTGATAGTTATCTACCCTATCAGTCAGGTACTGCTGTATATGATGATTTAATGCTTACTGAAGGTAGCCACTATAAAGTTGCTAGAGGAGGTAGTTTTACCCGGTTTCGTGATCTATGTAGAACAAGAAGACGGCATGGAAGATATCATTCTCCTTTGTATATCATGGGATTCAGGCTTGCGGAAAATCTAGTTTGATAGGTATTCAGCAGTAACAAATATTTAAGGGTAATGGACGATTCCACTTTCAAGTGCAACGCTACCTATGCTGCCTGTCGTAGTTCGTCAAAAACCACTTTAGTCTGCCCGTAAAGCTCTGCAATAGATCATGGAGAGGCTGCTTTAGTACTGAGGAATTCCCAGAAAAAATGAGACGGGCATAACGTTATGTGATCTACTCATTGCGCCAACAATTTCAGTGAGATCACTGCTATGCCTGTTCATTAAGTATGTCATAATTTCTTTCGGGATGACTTAGCGCCTTTCATCAATACCGACAAAACGCCCTGAATGATGCCTCCGTCGCATAAACAACAAGATCCACAGATACAGAAGGCGTTTTTGAACACTCTGGCCGAAACGGTTAATCCGAAAGCGAAAGTTATCCTTGTCACTAATTCTGGTTTCCAGAGTGCCTAGTTTAATCATGTTAAATCACTGGGATAGGATTTTATCGGTTGTATCCGGGGACGTGTCTAGTTCCGGTTACAAAAAATGGGGCAAAATCTGCCCCATTTTTTTATTAAAAGTGATAACCAACCCCAAACATAAATACCCACGGATCAAGCCGGGTATCAATTTTATATTGCTGGTCACCTGCTTTAAATTTCACATCTGTTTCAATGTTTACCCACCACACAGAGGCGTTCAACATCCAATTCTGATCTAACTCATAATCCAGACCAACCTGCCCCGCAACACCCCAGGAATCTTTCAAGTCCAGACTATGTAAGTTATTATCTTTAACAGCCGAATTACCATTGAATTTTTCGTTAAAGAAAGTAGTATAGTTAAGACCAACACCAACATAAGGGCGGAAACTACTTTCTTTAGAGCCGAAATAGTATTGCGCCATTAATGTCGGCGGTAGATGTTTTACTTTAGCAATATCACCAACACCCGGTAAACTTACCCGATGCTGGAAGGGTGTCCCTGCCAGTAATTCAAAACCAATATTATCGGTCATCATATAACTGAAAGTTAAACCCATCTGGGTATTATTATCCGCACTAAAAGAACCCACCCCCAATACATTATCAGAACCTGTATTAGGTCTTACTGTTGCAGTGCCTGTGCGGAAAATAAAATCACCCGCTTCATGAGCAAAAGCGAATGAGGGTACTAAAGTTGCCGCTGCTAATACAAATGCAGAAATTTTTTTCATTATTCATCCCATTCCTGTGATTTAAAGTCAATCAAAATATACTCATATATTAGAAATTATGATCCAAGACAGATCACATCTTTCAAAGAATTTCAGTAAAACCGCATATCTATAATATTATTATTTCAATTAGGAATTATTTTAACTTGATCCAAATCAAAGTTTATTTATTATTAATCAGTTAGTCATCTTTTTACCATTCCGATGTTTTATCTTTCCTCTCATTATATTTCCATTATGTTTTAATAAGGTTAATTTTATGTTTATTTTTATCTTAAGAATATAATGTGAAGAATTTTTTTCTGTCATCAACAATCACAGCTAACCATTAATTTATCCGTATCATCTTGTTTCTACTATCCACGTTTCCCCATAACAAGGTACAATCATCCCCTATGTATTGTTGTTTAACCTGATAGGAGCTGTCTTCATGCCAATCACGGCGAATACCCTGTACCGTGACAGTTTTAACTTTTTCAAGAATCAACTGTTAAGTACCCTGACCCTGGCCGTTCTGGCGGCTCTGGTTACCACCTTATTGGGGCACCTGTTTATTCCTGACAGCGAACAGATGAAGTTGCTGACAGAAGCAGAATTCACGTTTGCCACCTCAGGCAAGGCCGGTATTCAAGAGCTGGTGTCTCAAATGACTCCAGAGCAACAATCAATGATCATGCGTGCGGGAATCGGAACCATTTTCTCAAGCATGATTGGTAGCGTGTTACTAGTTGGTGGTGTATTGACACTGGTTGCGGCAGTTTCAGCGGGAAATCGTATCTCTTCATTACAGGCAATTGGTTTATCAGCAAGCCAGTTACCGAAACTGTTCCTGTTACTGCTTATCTGCACTCTGTTGATTCAATTTGGCTTAATGCTGATGCTGGTACCAGGCATTATTTTGTCGATCGCGCTGGCGTTATCACCCGTGATTATGACTGCCGAGCGTCGCGGCGTTTTTGCTTCTATGAAAATAAGCTGGAAACTGGCATTTGCCAATATTCGCTTGCTGGTTCCGGCAATTCTTTTATGGCTGACCGCGAGGCTCTTGCTGGTGTTTATTATTGACCGCCTAACATTCATTCACAGCGAGATGGCAGGGATTATTCTCGGTGTGTTTAATAACCTCATTTCAGCTATTTTGCTGATTTATCTATACCGGTTGTATATGCTGATTGCCTCTCCACAACAAAAATCAATATAACAAACAAAGCCCCATAGTGATAAAACTATGGGGTAAACAGAATAAGCTAGTGATAACTGGGTGAGCACATCGTTGCTATTGATATAAACACAAAAAACTCCCTGTCATATAACAGGGAATTTCTGTAGAAAAGTTAGCTAAATTAAGTACAAATTAGCAAATTTCTATTAAAACCGATAACCAACACCAACTACCCAAGTGCCTACTTTAAGGTCACCCAATCTGGCGTCATTAAATTTTGCGTATTCATAGGATGTATCAATAGTCCAGTTTGGAACAGGGTTAAACTGTAATCCCAGTCCGTAACTAACAGATGATTTACCCTCGGTATATGACCCATTCAAAACAGGAACTTCAAACTCTCCACGTGCAGCACCAATCATACCATATGCACTAACATAGTCATTAAAACGATATGCAGGGCCCGCCATCAAGGAATAATAATTCACATCAAATTTATCGAAACCCTTGTGGGTATATGTTAATGAACTAATAACACCAAAATTATTATCCAACTCGTAGCGGTATTTCAGGTTGAAACCCTTTCCCTTTGGATTACCATCAATCTTTTCACCATTAAACTTCACATGACTTTGAGCATAACCACCCGAAATCGTACTTTCACCGGCATTTGCCGCAAATGCAAATACAGATAAACCTACCGCTACCACTGAAGCCACTAATGTTCTTTTCATTGAAAATCCCTAATATTATATAAAATTATAGAAAAGATTAATTACGAGGCGCGATTATTTATCAACAATCAATAGAAAACAACTCAATCTCGTTTATTGTTAATTTCCCGTTTAACTAAGAAACTAGTGACTGCTCCGCTGTATCATGGAAATCTTCCCACTGCAATCGACTATTGTTCGTACTTATTAGTTCTTTATTACTATTGGAATAAACGCAAAAAAATTCCCTGTTTTACCACAGGGAATTTTGTATAGAATAGATAGTGATAACTAATAAAGGAATAATCTTCAGATTACATGGCTAAACCTGGATACCCGCTTTCAATAATCCCTGATGAAAATATGTTCTCTCTATTTTCATTATTTCGATAGACTTAATAGATAAACTATCTAACAAGCTAACAGAGAGTTGGTTCTAACATTCATTTATTATCTTCAGTCACTTAATGTGATTGCACAGATCACAAAAGTTGGACTGAATTCCCTTTAAAGGAACGACTACATTGGAAACACTATTTAAAATCGATAACCAGCACCAATTACCCAAGTGCCAACTTTGAAATCACCCAGTTTTGAATATTCATAAGATGCATCAATAACCCAATTTGGCATAGGGTTAAATTGCAATCCTAGACCATAAGCAGCAGAGGTCTTACTCTCTTTATATTCAAAGTCATAGCCATAGGCAGAAAATTCACCCTTTACCTTTCTATGTGCAGCACCCACCAGACCGTATACACTCACGTACTCATTAAAGCGATATGTAGGACCAGCCATCAGAGAATAATAATCTAAATCACCAGTACCAATCTTGCTACTACCATAATAGTAATCATAACCCTGATGTGTCAGCGTAAATGAACCAATAACACCAAAATTATTATCCAGCTCGTAGCGATATTTCAGGTTAAAGCCTTTTGGGTTTTCATCAAGCTTTTCACCATCAACTTTCACATGACTCTGAGCATATCCACCAGAAATCGTATGTTCACCAGCATTTGCTGCAAATGCGAATACAGATAAACCCACTGCCACTGCTGAGGCTATCAATGCCTTTTTCATTGGAACGTCCTAAATAGTTATTGTACAAGTAATCATGATTTTGCTTTGTTAAAATATACTTATCGAAAAACAAAATGTAACGTGGTAGTAAATACTTAATATTCCAATCATATTGTTTTTTAACAAGAAATTTTTAAATAAAGCAGGTATTCAGGATCTGATATCTCAGATAATAGAAGAGCAGCAGTCAATAATCATACGTTCGGGAATTAAGAACTATTTTTCTCGATTATAATCATCAATGTTATTATTTTATTTATCGTATTCATTGGTTGATTTCAATAACGCTATTATATCTTTTAGCGTAATTAGAGTACCATTCAGGCTTACTTTGAATCATTCGGACCGCAAAATAGAGATCGGGCACCACAATCAGATCGTCATCACTACTTCGCAGTTTATTCTGTTTTATCCAACGGGTAAGTTCTGTCCGACGACCGGCGAGCACCAAGGTGATATCTCTTACTTTCAATTCACTAATCAACTCATCAATAGCAGCAAAGACACTGACATCATCATGGGTAAAACTAACAGCCGCATCGACAACCAGCCAACCCGGACGTTTTTGCGTTTTGTTAATTTTTTGAATTCTGTCGACATGCTGTAGTACCCGTTTTTTAAAATAGCTAACATTGAAATAAGTCAATGGCGAGTTAAATCGGTACATCATCACACCATCTATTGGTTTAATATCATTGCCATGATTAATTGAATGAATCATTCCTTGGTCATTCACTCCCAAGAGTTGATCTGTCGGGCGGAATATAATTCGCAAAAACTGTAATAAACCCAGCAGAACGGCGAAACCAACACCGTTAATCAAACCAACCACCAGCACGGCAATGAATGTAAATAGTGATAAAGTAAATGCCTGATGATTTCGTTTCCTCAGTGACCAAATCTGCCGTAAGCCTAACAATGACGATGCCGAATAAATCAGCACCACACCAAGAGATGACAATGGGATATAAGCCAGAAAACGAGTCATAAATAACAAAACCAGCAAAATAATGGTCGCTGCAATAACAGAGACCAATTGCGTTTTCCCACCAATCGTATCATTAACCGCAGTACGACTGCTGGCAGCACTGACAGCAAATCCTTGTGATAAAGCAGAAGCAATGTTCGCAATGCCTAAGGCCCTAAGTTCACAATCTGCATCAATCTGATAACCGTTTTTACTGGCGAAGCTACGGGCCGTCATCATAAAACTGACAAAACTGATAACAGCAAGGTTCAAAGATGGGATAACTAGCTCACGCATAATGCCAGGCTGAAAATCGGGCATTGGCACAACAGGTAATCCCCCACCGCTGACACTGCCAACAATCTGAACGCCATATTTTTCCAGATCAAATTGCCAGCTTATATAAGTCGCTAATACCATTGCTAACAAAGGCCCCGGCCAAGTCGGGCGCAAGAAACGAACAGTGAGCAAAATCAATACCATAGCAACAGACATTGCTAACGTCGGTAAATGTGTACTCATGAGCTTGGCAGGTAATGCGATCACCCGTTCAATCAATCCCATCGGAACGCCAGCAAAACCAAAGACTTTAGCTAGCTGATCCACAATGATTGTCAATGCAACACCATTCATTAATCCTTTCAGGATCGGTTTGGAAAGAAAATCAGCAAACGCGCCTAATCGGAAGTGACTGGCGAGAACACACCATATCCCGGTCATTAAGGTCATTACGATCGTGAGCTGCCAGCGTACATCTTCATTACCAAAAACCAATGGCGCGACAGCCGCTGCAATAACGGCACACGTTGCGGCATCTGGCCCGACAATCAACTGTCTTGAAGTACCAAATAGTGCATAAGCGAACATGGGTAAAATGCATGCATAAAGACCGATAATTGCACTTATTCCCATCAATTCGGCGTAAGCAATAGCAACTGGCAGAGCAACTGCGGCAACAGAAAGCCCAGCTCTTAAATCATGACTAAACCATTCCTTGCGATAATGAGAAAAATTGCCCAACCCTGGCATCCAACGCTGTAGTTTTTTCCACTGCATCTGGTTTATGCCCTCTTATTTTTCAACGGGTTTTCGTTATAATGCTGCCTTATATGTTCACTGACAACCGGAAGTTAATTACGCCGCTCTTTATGGTAAAATTGTGCGAAACCGATCGATAAAAACCTTTTTTATTGAAAGATAAAACCATACTGTTGCTGCTAGTCCATTATCGGATGATAATCAGATGCCGGAATTACAATAGGTTCAAATATGAAACAACTTTTAGACTTTCTACCTCTAGTCGTCTTTTTTGTCGTATACAAGATGTATGACATTTTCTACGCTTCCGGGGCGTTGATCGCCGCTACCGGTTTAGCTGTCGCGATGACTTATTTCATCTACCGGAAAGTAGAGAAAGCCTCCCTGATCACGTTTATCATGGTTGCTGTTTTCGGTACGTTAACTTTAGCTTTCCACAGTGATCTATTTATCAAATGGAAAGTCACTGTAATTTATGCATTATTCGCATTAGCTTTGCTAGGCAGCCAGTGGTTTATGAAAAAACCACTTATTCAGAAAATGCTAGGAAAAGAGTTAATTTTACCCGATCTTGTCTGGAATAAACTCAATATGGCATGGGCGCTGTTTTTTACAGCCTGCGCGCTGGCTAATATTTATGTCGCATTCTGGTTACCACAAGATGTCTGGGTTAATTTTAAAGTATTTGGTCTGACTGCCCTGACTCTGGTTTTCACCGTGCTCAGTGTAGTATATATTTACCGTCACCTGCCACGCGAACAGAAGTAACCCTATTCAAATGGATACCTGCCTGCTATCGTCTGTAGGCAGGTATTGTTTTTTCATCAAATAAAGTAAAGTTTTCAATGACACAACAACAATTACCT
This sequence comes from Photorhabdus laumondii subsp. laumondii, assembly GCF_003343245.1. Lineage (NCBI taxonomy): Bacteria > Pseudomonadati > Pseudomonadota > Gammaproteobacteria > Enterobacterales > Morganellaceae > Photorhabdus > Photorhabdus laumondii. The sequence continues at coordinate 2,925,162 of NZ_CP024901.1, forward strand.
AACGGAGAGTTAGTCCTCCGCACACTGGCTATGCCCGCTGATACCAACGCCAATGGAGATATTTTTGGTGGATGGTTAATGTCACAAATGGATATTGGTGGTGCAATTCTGGCAAAAGAAATTGCGGAAGGCCGTGTTGTCACTGTCAGAGTAGATGGTATTACTTTCTTGAAACCTGTTGCCGTTGGTGATGTCGTCTGCTGCTATGCACATTGCCTCAAAACCGGTAACAGTTCGATTACCATCAACATTGAAGTCTGGGTGAAGAAAGTCGCCTCTGAACCTGTCGGCCAACGCTATCGTGCAACCGAAGCGGTATTCACTTATGTTGCGGTAAATGAAGATAATACTTCACGTCGGTTACCAGAAGGTAAAACCCACTTTCAACTCGCTAGCAGTACTAGCGAATAAACATTAATCGAAAAAGGAGCGTGTTAATAATGCTCCTTTTTTATTTTGCATTTCCCCGACAATCAGGATTGAGATATACCCGTAATTTTAAATTCGACGGTTGTGATATAACCAAGCGCGGGTATTTTTTCAAAGCGCCATTTTCTCATCGCTTTTTTCACCTCCCGTTCAAAAACATTAGGTGGATTAGCCCCAATCACTTCTATATTTTTTACCCGTCCGTCTTCATCAATATCATATTTGACTTTCACATAACCTTCGGTGCCCAAGGCTGACGCTCTGGATGGATAGACAGGTAACGCTTTACTTAATGCTCTTGGCCCATTCTGCGGTTTAACCACCGGTTTATTCTGATTATTATCAGTACGGTTAGCTAATGCATTCTGATTAAACAACGGCTTTTCCGGTTGCTCAGCCCTCTTTTCAACGGGTTCAGATTGCTTTTTAACAATCTTTTTCTTCACTTCCGGTTTTAGCTTCTTCACCTCTGGTTTTGGAATTACCGGCTCTGGAACAGGTTCCGGCTCCTCTGGCTCTGATTCAGGTTCTGGTGCTGCCGGTTCTGAAACAGGCGCTTCTTCGGCAGCTAACTGAATCATAGCAACAGACATAAGTGCAGCATCAGGCTGCTTTTCCGGTATTGCAGAACAAAAAAGTGCGGCAGCAACAGAAACGTGTAAACAAACTGACAACAATATTGGCCAATGTATCCAGCGCATAAGGGAATTCTTGATTAGCAGCATAAAGTCAATCCTCGAATGACTGCTAGTTTAAATGCAAATAGCAATCATATTCAATAAAGATTGTAGGTGAGCGTGAATATAAGGCCAAAAATATTATTTTTTCAATGTATCCATTCGCCATGCTGAACAAACAATAAAGCTCGACGCTGTTTATAACCATCTAATTTACGTAGTGAATAAATACGCAAATTACGTCTTGATTGCCCTTCCAACCAACGGCGACGGCGGTTGAGATTCTGGCGTAACATCCGCCACCGCCCTACTTCATTCCGACTACGTTTCATAAAACCTACCTATAAAAACATCACGCTCATTATAAGCCTTTAAAAAAGATATCCAAGGCGTATCTGGATAGTACTTTTTGTATCAATAATGCGAAATGACCAATATCAAGTATGATGCTTGCAGTATATTTGCCGATTTTTTGGTAAATTCACCAAGTTAATTAGATCGTTTATATACCCTATGGATTTCAAGATGCATCGCGACGGCAAGGGAGCGAATCCCCGGGAGCATAGATAACGATGTGACCGGGGTGAGAGAGTGTAGCCAACAAAGAGGCAACTTGAAAGATAACAGGTATATCCCGAGTCTTGAGGAAACCGCGTTAAACGCCACCAAAGATGTCTGAACAAAACAGGATTGATTGCCGAATATGACAACCTTTTATTCCGTCCTAAGTTGGCTTGCTATTTTCTTTTATTGGCTGATTGTTGCCAGTATCACTTTACGCATTCTGATAAAACGCCGGCCGGTCACTTCTGCTATGACCTGGCTGCTGATTATCTATATCCTACCCTTAGTTGGAATCATCGCTTACCTGTCATTTGGTGAGCTGCATTTGGGAAAACGCAGAGTTGAACAAGCAAAAGCCATGTGGCCTTCAACAACCGTATGGCTTGAAGAATTGCGCAAATCTCGCCATATCTTCGCGACAGAAAATAGCGAAGTCGCGACACCACTATTCCAGCTTTGCGAACGACGGCAAGGGCTGGCGGGTGTTAAAGGTAACAAGATCCAACTACTGAAAACCTATGACCATTCACTAAAAACCATTATCAAAGATATTGAGAATGCCAAACACAGTATTGATATGGTGTTTTACATCTGGCAAACCGGCGGCTTGGTTGAGCAAGTGACGGATGCTCTTATGGCCGCAGCACACCGAGGAGTCAGATGCCGTATTATGGTGGATTCAGCCGGTAGCTGGTTATATTGCCGTAGCCAATACCCGGATATCATGCGCCAGGCGGGAATTGAATTTGTTGAAGCTTTGCAAGTCAATATATTCCGTCTATTTCTACGCCGTATGGATCTGCGCCAGCATCGTAAAATTATCTTGATAGACGATTATATCTCTTATGCCGGCAGTATGAATATGGTCGATCCACGCTTTTTTAAACAAGATGCCGGTGTTGGGCAATGGATCGATATCATGGTACGAATGGAAGGACCGGTTACTACAACCATGGGGGTTATTTACGCTTGTGACTGGGAAATGGAAACAGGTCAACGTATCTTTCCGCCATCACCAGATAACAATATCATGCCATTTGAACAGGCCAGTGGACACACAACTCAGGTTATTGCATCCGGCCCCGGATTCCCTGAGGAGTTGATTCAACAATCTTTAATGACGGCTATTTTCTCTGCCCGTAAGCAACTGATTTTAACTACCCCTTATTTTGTTCCCAGTGATGACCTGACAAATGCTATTTGCACCGCCGCTTTACGAGGGGTTGAGGTTATTATTATCGTTCCACGCAGAAATAATTTCTTTTTAGTTCGTTGGGCAAGCCGGGCATTTTTTGCTGAACTATTAAACGCCGGTGTTAAGATTTATCAATTTGAAGATGGATTGCTACATACTAAAAGCGTTTTAGTTGATGGCCAACTCAGCATGGTGGGTTCCGTTAATCTCGATATGCGTAGCCTGTGGCTAAATTTCGAAATTACCGTGGTGATTGATGATGAAAACTTTGGTAATGATCTGACGCTGGTGCAATACGATTATATCGCCCATTCTACATTGCTGGAAACTCATGAGTGGGAACAACGCCCTTTGTGGCATCGGATTATTGAGCGTATTTGTTACTTCTTTAGCCCGCTACTGTGACCAATACCCTCGTCTTGTAAAGACGGGGGTACCAATCAACGCTTCAACATGCTTTAATTCTTCATCATGACCTACGAATAAATCAATATGGACAACAGATCTCCACAAGCTATGGATTTAGACCTCAATAACCGCATGACAGAAGATGAAACCCTTGAGAAAGCCTATGACATCTTTCTCGAACTGGCTTCGTTCAACCTTGACCCCGCTGATATTCTGCTATTTAGCTTACAATTCGAAATACGTGGCGGCGCAGAATTACTGCCCCCTTCTGATGGGTGGCTTAAACACGTGGATTTCAATCCAAACCCTGATTTCTTTGCCGAAGTCATTATCGGGCTAGCAGAATCTGAGGATGCTGAGATCAACGATGTTTTTGCCCGCATCCTTATTTGTCGAGAAAAATCTCACCCGATTTACCATATTTTGTGGAAAGAGTGAAAAATTAAAGTCAGTTATTTTGATCTGCTCTTTTTTATGCAAAAAGTGAGAGCTACCCGTTTTAAGGCAGGTCTGAATCCTGATATAAAACCCCAAAAGTAACTCTCACATTGAGTGTCCCTCAATAACTACAATGGATCAACCTTCAAACAAGACACGGCATGGCGGAAACTCCCCTCCATCAATGGTCGGGTTTTAGCACATTCAGGATCTGCCATCGGGCAACGTGTACGGAAAACACATCCTGATGGCGGGTTGATAGGTGACGGTAATTCCCCTTCCAACAATTCAATGTGTTTATTTCGTTCTTTATCTGGATCAGGCACCGGTACCGCCGACATCAACGCCTTGGTATAAGGGTGCTGTGGATTATGGTAAACCTCATCATAAGTACCCAACTCCACTGCATGCCCAAGGTACATCACCAGTACACGGTCAGATATGTGCTTAACCACCGCCAGATCATGAGCGATAAAAATTAGCGACAGCCCCATTTCTCGTTGTAATTTTTGCAACAAGTTAACGACCTGAGCCTGAATGGATACATCAAGTGCAGATACCGGCTCATCACAAATCACCAATTTAGGTTCAAGGATAAGTGCACGGGCAATTCCAATACGTTGACATTGACCACCAGAGAATTCGTGCGGATAACGGTTAATCAAATTCGGTAATAACCCAACCTTCATCATCATGGCTTTTACCCGCTCTTTAATTTCCAGCCCTTTCATCTTCGGATGATAAGTGCGCAGTGGCTCAGCGATAATATCGCCAATCGTCATTCGCGGGTTTAAGGATGCTAATGGATCCTGGAATATCATCTGGATATCACTACGAATATCCCGCCACTGTTTATCATCCATATCCAGCAGGCTTTTTCCCAACCACGTTACCGAACCACCGGAAGACTTAACCAATCCGATAATTGCACGCGCAAAAGTCGATTTACCACAACCGGATTCACCAACCACACCAAGGGTTTCCCCTTCGTATAATCTTAATGTGACACCATCAACCGCTTTCAAGGTTTTTGTTGGTTGCCAAAACCATTGTTTGCCATCTTTGATATCAAAGTGAACTTTCAGATCTGCTACTTCCAGCAGCACACGTCTTTCTTCAATCGGACTCATACCAATTCCCCCGGTGCTTTAAAACAAGCTCGCAAACGCCCGTTGCCAAATGTCTCTAACCCTGGATCACAATTTACACAACGATCTACTGAAAACTGGCAGCGTGGCTGGAACGGACACCCTTTCGGCAACCGTAATAAGTTAGGTGGATTTCCGGGAATGGTCGTCAACGATGCTTCATCACCATCAAGACGTGGAACAGCATTAAGCAGGCCAATAGAATAAGGATGGGTTGGTTGATAAAACACTTCACGGGCCGAACCATATTCCATCGTTCTCCCCGCATACATCACCAACACTTTGTCACAAATACCAGCAACCACCCCCAAATCGTGAGTAATCATAATAATCGCGGTATTAAATTCCCGTTTCAGCTCATTCAGTAAAGTCATAATCTGAGCCTGAACCGTGACATCAAGTGCGGTTGTCGGTTCGTCAGCAATCAACAATTTTGGTCGACATAACAACGCCATCGCGATCATCACACGCTGACGCATCCCACCAGAAAATTCATGAGGATACATCCGCATTCGCTTAAGTGCTTCTGGCATTTTGACGGCATCCAGCATCCGTATCGATTCAAGGTATGCTTCACTTTTACTCATATGCTTATGCAACATCAATACTTCTGTAAGCTGATCGCCGATACGCATATAGGGATTGAGAGATGTCATTGGGTCCTGAAATATCATTGATATCTCTTCTGCTCTCATGCGGTTAAGCGCTTTCTCTTCAAGGTTAAGAATTTCCCTGCCATTAAAAATAGCGGAACCGCCAATTTTGCCGTTTCTGGCCAGTAGCCCCATCAAAGCAAAAGCGGTTTGTGATTTGCCAGAACCAGATTCACCCACAATTCCCAGCGTTTCCCCCGCTCGTAAATCAAAATTCAGCTTGTTCACCGCGGTAACATCCCCGTCAGGGGTGCTAAAAGTCACGTCCAACTCTTTAACAATTAACAACGGCTCAGAACTTTTCTGGTTTTTAACGCTGTCCATGTTACCTCCTTAACGATCTTTCGGATCGAGGGCATCACGCAAGCCATCGCCGATAAAGTTAAAACAAAACAGTGTCACCACCAGAAAACCGGCAGGAAACATCAGCAACCACGGGGAAACTTCCATCGAATTCGCACCATCACTTAACAATGCGCCCCAACTGCTTAACGGCTCTTGAGTTCCCAATCCCAGAAAACTAAGAAATGATTCAAACAGAATCATGCTTGGCACCAATAAAGAGGCATAAACCACCACCACTCCCAACACATTAGGGACAATATGGCGCAGCACAATATGACGGGTTGGCACACCACACACCAACGCCGCCTCAATAAACTCCTTACGTTTCAAGCTCAGTGTCTGACCGCGGACAATACGCGCCATATCCAACCATGACACCATACCGATGGCGATAAATATCAGAAAAATATTCTGTCCGAAGAAGGTCACCAGCAGGATCACAAAGAACATAAATGGAAATGAGTTCAAAATTTCCAACATACGCATCATGACTGAATCTATTTTTCCGCCCATATAGCCGGATAATGATCCATATAAGGTCCCGACGACGACCGCAACCAAAGCGGCTGCCACCCCAACCATTAATGAAATGCGCCCCCCAATGGCAACACGCACCAGTAAATCACGGCCGGAAGAATCGGTACCAAAATAGTGACCAGATTCAAAATCAGGTCGCATCGACATCATGGCCCAGTCAGTATCGTCATAAGTGAATTGAGCTAACATCGGTGCCAAGATCACAAACAAAGTAATCAAAGATAGCAGACACAAACTGGCAATCGCTGCCCGGTTGTGAATAAAACGACGTCGTGCATCCTGCCACAAACTACGGCCTTCAATTTCTAATTGCTCAGAGAAATTTTCCAGAGCTTCGCTATTTTGTTTATTAACTATCATTGCGTGCTCCAGTCTTAATAACGAATCTTCGGATCGATAACAGCGTACAATACATCAACAATCGCATTGAACAGAATCGTTAAGCTACCAACTAAAATAGTCAGACTTAACACCAACGAATAGTCACGGTTCAATGCGCCATTAACAAACAACTGCCCTATTCCCGGTAACCCGAAGATCGTTTCAATCACCATTGAGCCGGTAAGAATGCCGACAAAAGCAGGCCCCATATAAGAGATAACCGGTAATAATGCGGGCTTTAAAGCATGGCGGAAAATAATGATGCGCAATGGCAACCCTTTAGCTCGCGCAGTACGAATAAAGTTAGAGTGCAGCACTTCTATCATCGAACTCCGGGTAATACGGGAGATACTGGCGATATAAGCCAAAGACAATGCCACCATCGGCAAAATCATATATTTAGGCGCACCGCCATTCCAGCCTCCTCCCGGTAGCCATTTAAGATGAATAGCGAACCCCAGCACCAGTAACGGTGCCACGACAAACCCCGGGATAACAACCCCCGTCATGGCGAACCCCATAACCGTATAATCCCATTTGGTATTTTGATTAAGTGCCGCAATAACCCCGGCGCTGACCCCCAAGACAACCGCCATGATAAATGCCGAGACGCCTAATTTAGCCGATACTGGAAACGCTGTTGCCACAAGATCGTTAACAGAGTAGTCCTTATATTTAAAAGAGGGCCCAAAATCTCCTTTAGTGAGTTGAATTAAGTAATCAAAATATTGTTTATAAATTGGATCATTCAGATGATATTTCGCTTCAATATTTGCCAGCACTTCTGGTGGCAATTTCCGTTCACCGGTAAATGGGCTGCCCGGCGCTAACCGCATCATGAAAAACGAAATAGTGATAAGGATAAAAAGTGTCGGGATCGCCTCTAAACAACGGCGTAAAATAAATTTAAGCATCGCCCGTTCCTATGTGTTGGCCCTCAACCCTGGCCTTAAAATAATTTGACCCTAAAGCAGCCCTCTCCGGGCTGCTTTACAACGTTAGTGTTTGATAATATAAAAATCTTTGGTGTGTAAATTATCCAAAGGATCTTTCCCTGTATAGCCACCAACATAGGGCTTCACTAACCGGGTATTCACATAGTAATAGAGAGGGACAATAGCCGAATCTTTATCTAACTGCGCTTCTGCTTGCTGGTAAACAGCAGCACGTTCATCATCTGTTGCCACTTTCAGAGATTGTTTCATCAGTTTATCAAACTCATCACTCTTATAATGAGCCGTGTTATTACTACTGTAAGAAAGCATTGAATTCAGGAATGAAGAAGGTTCGTTGTAATCGGCACACCAGCCAGCACGGGCCACGTCATAATTCCCCTGATGTCGTGTATCAAGGAAAGTTTTCCACTCTTGGTTTTCTAAACGAACATCAGCACCTAAATTTTTCTTCCAAATAGAAGCTACCGCGATTGCAATTTTTTTATGTAGATCAGATGTGTTATAAAGCAAATTAAATTTCAATGGATTATCTTTATTATAACCGGCTTCAGCCAGTAATTTTTTGGCTTCCTGGTTGCGCTGTTCCTGACTCCAACCAGTAAACCACACCGGTTTCATCTCTTTCATACCATCAGTCACTGGCGGTGTATAACCGGAAGCCGGGATATCACCCTGTGCTTTTACTTTATTGGTCACAATGTCGCGGTCCATAGCCAATTTCAGTGCAGTACGAACGCGGGGATCATTAAATGGAGGTTTTTCGTTATTAATTTCGTAATAATAAGTACATAATTGTGGGTTAATGTGCAACTCGTTCGGGATCTCTTTTTTCAGCTTCTGGAATAGCTCAATCGGCAAATTGGTATAAGTCATATCAATTTCACCACTGCGATAACGATTGACATCCGTGACCTCTGACGAAATTGGCAAGAAAGTAACCTGATCAATAACGGTATTTTTGTTATCCCAATATGTTGGGCTGCGCTCCATCACAATACGTTCGTTAACTACCCAATTTTTCAGTTTATAAGCCCCATTACCGACAAAATTCTGCGACTGAGTCCATTTTTCGCCATATTTTTCTACCGTCGCTTTATGCACCGGTGACATTGAAGAGTGAGCCAAAAGCCTTGGTAGATAAGGAACCGCTTCGCTCAATGTAAGCTGCAATGTATAGTCATCCAGCGCCTTTACTCCCAGAGCATCTGGTTTCTTTTTACCACTGATGATGTCATCAATATTGGTGATATGGGCATACTGGAGGTAACTTTCATAGGGAGAAGCGGTATTAGGATCAGCCAGACGCTGCCAACTGTAAACAAAATCATGCGCAGTGACAGGATCACCATTAGACCACTTAGCATCTTTACGCATATGGAATGTCCAGACGGTGAAGTCTTTATTTTCCCAATTGGTCGCAGAACCTGGTAAAATTTCGCCATTCGGACCAACGATGACGACCCCTTCAAACAGATCGCGGGCCAAATGTGATTCTGGTACTCCTTCAATCTTATGCGGGTCTAACGATTGCGGTTCAGAACCGTTATTACGGACTAAAACCTGTTTATCCGCTAATTGAACGCCATCAGGCACTTTTGCCGCAAAGACCTGACTTGCCATTATCATACTCAGTGCAGCGCTGATGCTGACAGTAAGTAGTCTCTTTTTCGTTGTGTTTATCATCTTTTTCTACTCCAATTTTACATCGTCAGACTTTTTATCAGCCGACGGCCCAGAAATAAGGGGTGGATTACCACCTGCATACAAAAGGAACGATTTTGTTTGCAGGGTCTCAGTAACTCTTTTGAATAAAGCTACTGTCTAATTTTTTATCCTATACAGTCGCTTAATATCCATATAATCCAATGGGTCTTTCCCTGAAAACCCTCCCACTGATGGGCTAACAAGCCGTACACTCACCCGGTAATAAACGGGAATCAGCACCGAGTCTTTATCCAGTTGAAACTCGGCTTGTTGATATAATTTCTTACGCTCAATAGCATCCTTAGCGATTAACGCCTGTTCCAGATAGCTATCAAAATTTTTATTCTGATAGAAAGTGGTGTTATTGCTGCTGTCTGACAACAACATGTTTAAAAATGCTGTAGGTTCATTGTAATCGGCACACCAGGTTGCTCTGGTCACCTCATAATTCCCTTGATGGCGGCTTTCAAGAGAGGTTTTCCATTCCTGATTCTGCAAAATCACATCCGCTCCCAGATTCTTTTTCCACATGGAAGCGGCAGCAATAGCTTGTTGTTTATTTTGCTCAGAGGTGTTGTACAACAAGGTGAACTTCAATGGATTCGCCTGATTGAAACCGGCTTGGGCTAACAATTCTTTGGCGCGTTTATTGCGCTGCTCCTGTGTCCAATTAGCCCATTCTGGCTTAACAAAATCGCCACCACCGATAAATGTTGGCGTGAAACCATAAGCCGGGATTTGCCCCTGCCCCATAATTTTTCCAGCGATAATATCCCGGTCGAGACTTAATTTGACAGCTTCGCGGACTCTAACATCAGTAAATGGCGGTTTTTTGTTGTTAATTTCGTAATAAAACGTACAAAGATATGGACTGACACGAACCTGTTCAGGGAGCTCCTTTTTCATTTTCTGATACAGAGTCGGCGGAATGGCGCTATTGGTGATATTTACCTCTCCACTACGATAGCGGTTAATATCACTGGTTTCGGATTGAAGGGGTAAAAGAGTCGCTTGATCAATAACTGTTTTTGCATTGTTCCAATATCGCGGGTTGCGTTCGATCACTATCCGCTCATTGACCACCCACTCTTTTAACAGATACGCCCCATTACCCACATAGTTTTCTGGTAGCGTCCATTTATTACCTAACTTTTCGACCACATCCTTTTTGACGGGTTTCATTGCCGTATGGCTGAGCATACTGACGAAATAAGGCACGGGGTGCGTCAGAGTCACCTGCAAACGATGATCATCCAGCGCTTTTACCCCCAACTGATCAGGCAATTTTTTACCCTTCAGAACATCACTAATATTTTCAACGTAAGCATATTGAAGATAGCTGGCATAAGGTGAACCCACTTTTGGGTCAGCTAACCGTTGCCAGCTATAGACAAAATCGTGGGCAGTGACAGGCGTTCCATCACTCCATTTAGCATTATCACGCAAATAAAAAGTCCATACCTTGTAATCCTGATTTTCCCAATGGGTCGCAACGCCTGGCACAACTTCTCCCTCAGAACCCGTCCTCACTAACCCTTCCAGGAGATTAAGAATAATGTTGCTTTCTGGTACACCTTCGACTTTATGTGGATCAAGCGAGGCAACTTCTGCGCCATTATTAATAATAATCTGCTGTTTATCCGCAAGTTTCACACCATCTGGAAGTTCAGCGGCAGACACGGCTGTAACAGAAAACGCCGATAATAAAAATATACAGGAAATAAACTTATGTAATTTTAATCGTTTGATCTTCATTTTTTACCTCCAGTTTGATGGACCGGTTCATTCCACATATCCCATCAAGGCCGGTATCTTCACATTATTTAACCCAAAGTAACGGATTAAATATTAAAGGCAACTTATCATATCAATTGTTAAAATATCGCTCTCATATTGCAAAAATCATCCTTACAAACAACTTAGTACGACTTATTACATTAATTGATAAAATACCCCAAAATTCATTATAACTAATTGATGTATATAGCATTATCAACTTAACACTTAAATAAAATAGTAAACAAAGCTAGACTAAAGATGAAAATAAACATAATTTTAACAAATTGCAATCAATGCAAATTAAAAACCTACATTCATCACAAAACAGTGGTGGAAGCAACCAGTTACACATTGAACTAACAGGAAAGAATAATTTAGAAAAATATTGGGTTATTTGTATAAAATTCAGGAAGTACCGATAAAAGAAGGGAGAAAAGCCTATGAAATAGGCTTTATAATAAAAATGATAAGAATATTATAATTTGTAATTTCACTAGAAAGGAAGCTAGCACCTTTTATCGTAAATCATATCAAAGCAACCCTGGGAATAGCGCTCTGATCCCTGTCACAATCAGTTCAATCCCCAAAGACATCAATAGCAGTCCCATAATTCGGGTGATAACGTTAATGCCTGTTTGCCCAAGATATTTGACGACTAAAGGTGCAGATCGAAACAATAACCAACAGCAAAAAGCAAACAACGCGCTGGTAAGCATCAACCCAATAAAATTCTGCCATCCCTGATAACGAGAACTCCAGACAATACAAGAACTGATTGCACCGGGACCTGCCATTAACGGCAATGCCAACGGCACCACACCCACACTTTCTCTAACGGCTGTTTCTGATTTTTCCTGCTTATTCTGTTTGTCCTCTCCAAGTTTACCGTTAATCATCGACATCGCGATGGTCACAACCAAAATCCCACCGGCAATGCGAAAAGAGTCAATGGAAATGCCAAACATACGCAGTATCAAGTCACCTAACAGCAAAGCTGTCCATAAAATGATGGCAACAGAAATATTGGCAATAAAGTTAGTTCTATTACGCGCCGATTGGGCTTGGTAGTGAGTCATACTGATAAAAACCGGCAAAATACCAACAGGATTGACCAGTGCAAATAGCCCAACAAAAAACTTAATGTAACCTGGCAGATCCAGCAGTAAGTCACCCACGAAGAACCTCTATTGAGTTACGCTGTGTTGTTAAAAACATTCTCATGATTGCTCTCCCAAAGATCATATAAAACTTAATTTTTTCTTCACTTTATACTGGAGAAGTTCCCTTTTCCATCAACCACAACGCTTTTTTTAATTTAAAATATCTTATATAACAAGTTGTTAACCCGATATTTTTATTAGATTAAAAATTCAACCTTTTAACGCTATTTACAACCCAATCAATAATAATTATCACTGACCCAAGCTGAAAGGAATCAGCTTGGGAATTTATGTGATTAAGATCAATATATATTTAATACCAAATGGTAACCTGTAGTTACCAAAAAATCACCCAATTAAATGGTCTAAAAAATACTTATTCATTGATATTAAAGGGTTTTTAATATTTTCCAGGAGTACTTCTTTATGACTGTAACTCATGTTACTGAACTGAACGAACTCGTTGCTCGGGTAAAAAAAGCACAACGTGAATTTGCTAACTTTTCTCAGGAGCAAGTTGACAAAATCTTCCGCGCAGCAGCCCTTGCAGCGGCAGATGCACGTATCCCTTTAGCAAAATTAGCCGTAGCAGAATCCGGTATGGGCATTGTCGAAGACAAAGTAATCAAAAACCACTTTGCTTCCGAATATATCTATAACGCTTATAAAGATGAGAAAACCTGCGGCATTTTGTCTGAGGATAAAACATTCGGCACCATCACTATCGCCGAACCTATTGGCTTAATCTGCGGTATCGTGCCAACCACTAACCCAACATCTACCGCTATTTTTAAGGCCCTCATCAGCCTAAAAACCCGTAACGGCATTATTCTCTCACCCCACCCACGCGCCAAAAAAGCAACAACCAAAGCAGCAGAATTGGTTCTATCCGCTGCGGTTGCCGCGGGTGCGCCAAAAGATATTATTGGCTGGATTGATGAACCCTCCGTTGAACTTTCCAATGCATTGATGCACCACCAAGACATCAATCTCATCCTGGCAACCGGAGGCCCAGGTATGGTAAAAGCGGCATACAGCTCTGGTAAGCCCGCAATCGGCGTCGGTGCCGGTAACACCCCGGTTGTCATTGATGAATCAGCTGATATTAAACGCGCTGTTGCATCTATTCTGATGTCTAAAACCTTTGACAACGGCGTCATCTGCGCTTCAGAACAATCCGTTATCGTGGTGGATGAAATTTATGATCAGGTGCGTAAACGTTTCTTTACTCATGGCGGTTATCTGTTACAAGGCAAGGAACTGAAAGCTGTTCAAGATATCATTCTGAAAAACGGTAGTCTAAATGCGGAAATCGTTGGTCAATCTGCAACAAAAATTGCCGAAATGGCAGGCATTAATGTTCCTGAAAAGACCAAGATCTTGATTGGAGAAGTGAGCTTAACTGATGAAGCAGAACCCTTTGCTCACGAAAAATTGTCTCCACTGCTCGCTATGTATCGTGGTAATAGCTTTGAAGATGCCGTAGAAAAGGCAGAAAAATTGGTTGAAATGGGCGGAATTGGTCACACTTCTTGCTTGTATACCGATCAGGACAATCAAGCCGCACGAATCAAGTATTTTGGCGATAAAATGAAAACAGCTCGTATTCTCGTGAATACTCCTGCTTCTCAGGGCGGTATCGGTGATCTCTATAACTTCAAGCTTGCCCCCTCTCTGACACTAGGCTGCGGCTCTTGGGGAGGAAATTCCATCTCTGAAAATGTAGGGCCCAAACATCTCATCAATACCAAAACCGTGGCGAAAAGAGCAGAAAATATGCTGTGGCATAAACTTCCGAAATCCATTTACTTCCGTCGCGGCTCCCTGCCTGTGGCATTAGAAGAAGTTGCAACCGACGGTGCAAAACGCGCTTTTATCGTAACAGACCGTTTCTTATTTAATCATGGTTATGCTGATCAAGTCACTGATGTGCTGAAATCCCACGGGATAGAAACAGAAGTTTTCTTTGAAGTTGAAGCAGACCCTACCCTAAGCACTGTTCGTAAGGGTGCGGAACAAATGCACTCATTCAAACCGGACATCATTATTGCTCTGGGGGGAGGGTCCCCAATGGATGCGGCCAAAATTATGTGGGTGATGTATGAACACCCTGAAACGCATTTCGAAGAGCTAGCTCTACGGTTTATGGATATCCGTAAACGCATCTATAGATTCCCCAAAATGGGGGTTAAAGCGAAAATGGTCGCCATTACCACAACTTCCGGCACAGGTTCTGAAGTGACACCATTTGCGGTTGTCACTGATGATGCAACCGGCCAGAAATATCCACTGGCTGATTATGAATTGACGCCTAATATAGCTATTGTTGATGCCAATCTAGTCATGGATATGCCGAAATCACTCTGTGCTTTTGGTGGGCTGGATGCAATCACTCACGCTTTAGAAGCTTATGTATCAGTCTTAGCAAACGAATACTCTGACGGACAAGCACTGCAAGCGCTAAAACTACTGAAAGAGTTCCTCCCAACCAGCTATCATGAAGGGGCCACGAACCCAGTTGCCCGTGAACGGGTTCATAATGCAGCAACTATTGCAGGGATTGCATTTGCTAATGCCTTCTTGGGGGTATGCCACTCTATGGCGCATAAACTGGGTTCTGAGTTCCATATCCCGCATGGCTTGGCTAACGCATTGCTGATTTGTAACGTTATCCGCTATAACGCTAACGATAACCCAACCAAACAGACTGCATTCAGTCAATATGATCGCCCACAGGCCCGCCGTCGTTACGCTGAAATTGCCGATCATCTTGGTTTATCGGCTACGGGTGACCATACTGTCACAAAAATTGAAAAACTGTTAGCCTGGCTGAAAGAGCTCAAGTCTGAGCTAGGTATCCCGACATCTATCCGTGAAGCGGGCGTTCAAGAAGCTGACTTTCTGGCAAAAATTGATAAGTTATCTGAAGATGCCTTCGACGACCAATGTACCGGTGCTAACCCACGCTACCCGCTGATTTCTGAGCTAAAACAATTGCTGTTGGATTCATACTATGGACGAGAATTCACAGAAACCGTTGCAACAGAAAAAAGCCAATAAGAACAAATTTATTAACTGATTAAATACTACTTAAGGGTGCTGATATCAGCATCCTTTAACTTACGCTGCTCTATATCCGTTATCTTTCAAGTTGCCTCTTTGTTGGCTGCCCGGTCACATCGTTATCTATGCTCCCGGAGATTCACTCCCTTGCCGTCGCGATCCATCTTGAAATCCATTGGGTATATTCTTAATACAAACTCTCAAACAGAACATCCAATCGCTTCACAGAAATCTATCCATTACACGCTGTCTTTTCTGTTTTTCCTCGCCTCATTAATAGCCTCCATATAGTGCTTACGGCAAACAGACACATATTTTTCATTACCACCGATATCAACTTGCTCGCCATCATAAATGGCCGCACCTTCGCTATCAAAACGTAATACACGGTTCGCTTTGCGTCCACAATAGCAAATAGTTTTCAATTCAACTAACTTATCAGCCCATGCTAGAAGATACTGGCTACCACTGAAAAGCTCGCCTCTGAAATCAGTTCTCAGCCCATAACAAAGAACCGGAATATCATCATAATCAGTCACCTTACATATCTGTTCAATCTGTGCTTTCGTGAGAAAATGGCACTCATCAATAAGCACACAATGCACTTTTGCCTGCTTATTTTCATTTCTGATCAACTCACCAATATCTGTCTGTTGACTAAACAGAAGTGCATCAGAAGATAATCCAATCCGAGAATTGACTTTTCCATTTTCAAACCGGGTGTCAATTTCTGCGGTAAACACCAGCGTTCTCATCCCTCTTTCATTATAGTTATAAGAGGATTGCAACAAGGATGTCGATTTTCCAGCATTCATTGCGGAGTAATAAAAATAAAGTTGAGCCATCAACCCTGCCCCTTAACAAAATTTATAAAGCCATATAGTCAGATGAGTTTACCATAAACTTGAGTCGTGATTATCCATCTTAGTAAGCTGCACGGGTTGATATACCGAAATATTTAGCTTAGTGATGTCTTAATGATTCATGACCACCATCACACCAGCCGAGTAATAAAACGCATTTGAGTGACAAATGTTCATGCTTAAATTAAAAAATGAAAGCCAGGCTGATTTGTTGCATATCGTATGCAAATTAATAATGTGCGTGATTTACTTCCAGGAACCGGTAACAGTAAATCAGCGATAACTCATGGATTAGTCATAAGTTTTTTTTAACTTAGTATTATTCTGCTTTAGCGGGTATGATAAGAAACAGTTAAAATTACTTACCGATTTAGTATATACCTGGTTTATAAATTAGAGAGATTATCATGTCGCCTCTTTGTTAAAGGTACCCTGAACATGTTATTGGGGAATGACAATCGAAATAGCTGTATAAAAAGCGCTATATAACTTTTGTAAAGAAATTACGTTTAAAAAAAAAGAGCTATTTTATCGGAATATGAGAAATTGACTATTGCAGAAAATAAAATAGCATTCTATTATTATATCCACATCCGCCATCATCATTAATAATTTGAGACCAGGACAATGAGCGATTTAAAAACCCTAAATAACATCCGTACTTTACGAGCCCAAGCAAGAGAATGCCAACTTGAGTTCTTAGATGAAATACTTGAGAAACTGACCGTCGTTGTTGAAGAACGTCGTGAAGAAGAAAGTCAGGTACAAGCTGAATTAGAGGAACGTACACGTAAATTGGAAGAAGTTCGTAAAATGATTCTTGACCAAGGAATTGATCCAAGCGAATTGCTTCAGACAATGAGCGCCGGCAAATCTGCTGGTAAAGCAAAACGTCCTGCACGTCCAGCTAAATACCAATATGTTGATACAAACGGTGAAACTAAAACTTGGACTGGCCAAGGACGTACACCTGCTGTTATCAAAAAAGCAATTGAAGACGAAGGAAGAACGCTGGAAAGTTTCTTACTCTAATTCATTGTTTTTCAAGTTAATTTAATTAAAAACACCCTTTTAAAATAGAAGGGTGTTTTTATTGTAAAACAACTTAGCTGACAAAAGAATTAACGTCTATCGTACAAACGAGATAAGTATCCTTGAGAAGAATTTAGTCGAGTTGCCCGTTTTTTGTATCCTTTCTTTATGACAAAGCAAGGCTAGTTACTCACTTAGCCAATGCCTAGATAAATTAATAATCAAACAGGCACAACTATTTCCTTCTCTCTGGTCACGGTCGTTGATTCAATAGATAAGGAGCCAACGGCTCCTTATCTTATTTAGACTGATGATAGAAACTCAAATACCACTCTACAAACTGCTTCACACCCTGCTTCACAGATGTATTTGGGGCAAACCCTATTTTTTGGACAATGCCACTTGAATCAGCACAGGTCGACAGAACATCACCATCTTGCATGGGCATGAAATTTTTCTTAGCCTGAATGCCTAATGATTCTTCTATTGCTTCAATAAAATCACCTAGTCTAGTTGGTTGACCATTACCAATATTATAAATACAGTAAGGGGCAGAGCTGGCAGATATTTGCCCATCTTCAACCATCCAGCCCTCATTTGATGTGGGAATGATCTCTTGCAATCTGATTATTGATTCAACGATATCATCTATATACGTAAAATCTCTAACCATATTACCGTGGTTATAAACATCAATAGGCTGCCCTGATAACATGGCCTTGGTGAACTTAAATAAAGCCATATCAGGACGTCCCCACGGACCATATACTGTAAAGAAGCGCAAACCTGTCGTTGGCAACTGATAAAGATGAGAGTAACTGTGAGACATTAATTCATCTGATTTTTTCGTTGCCGCATATAGTGAAACGGGATGATCAACCGAATCGTTTGTAGAAAACGGTTGCTTTCTATTTAATCCATAAACAGAACTAGAAGAAGAATATAATAAATGCTCAACATTATTGTGACGGCAACCTTCCAGAATATTGATATGCCCTATTATATTCGAATCAATGTAAGCCATTGGGTTTTGCAACGAATAGCGAACACCCGCCTGAGCTCCCAGATGGATAACCCGCTGAAATTGGTGTCGCGAAAAAAGATCGGGAATGGCTATTCTGTCAGCTAAATCTAGCTTTTCAAATTTAAAACCTGACCTATCAAATAATAGATCTAACCGTGCTTGTTTGAGATTCACATCATAATAGTCATTAAGGTTGTCGATACCCACAACCTCATGCCCCATTTGCAATAATCTCTGGCTCACATGAAAGCCAATAAAACCAGCAGCACCTGTGACTAAGAATTTCATTGTATTACTCAGATAACCGGATTAATGGAAGCACCACGACCAATCCCATAATAAGTAAAACCTCGGGATTGCAGGCGTTCAGGATCATAGAGATTCCGGCCATCAAAGATAACCGGCGTTTTGAGAGACTCTTTGATGACATCAAAATCTGGCGCACGAAAACTTTGCCATTCAGTACAAATGATCAAGGCATCGGCTCCCTTAAGCGCTGCTTCTTTAGTTCCCATCAATAATAAATCATCACGCTGACCATAAATACGCTGAGCTTCCTGCATCGCCTCAGGATCGTAAGCCTGTATTTTGGCTCCGGCCTGCCATAATGCTTCCATCAAAACACGGCTTGATGCTTCACGCATATCATCGGTATTCGGTTTGAACGATAATCCCCAGACAGAAAATGTCTTACCGGATAAATCTTCACCGAAATGGCGCGTTACAAAAGAAGGCAATTTATGCTTTTGCAGTTCATTCACTTGCTCCACAGCACGAAGAATTTTAGGCTGATAACCAATTTGCTCTGCGGTACGAATTAACGCCTGCACATCTTTCGGGAAGCATGAGCCACCATAACCACAGCCCGGATAGATAAAATGATAGCCAATACGGGAATCAGAACCAATTCCTTGACGAACATGTTCAATATCAGCGCCAAGCATTTCAGCTAAATTAGATATCTCATTCATAAAACTGATTTTCGTTGCCAACATACAGTTAGCAGCATACTTTGTCAGTTCTGCGCTACGGATATCCATCACAATCATACGATCATGATTACGATTAAATGGTTCATACAATTCATACATTAGGTCAACGACTCTTTCATTGTCACACCCAATAATAATCCGTTCAGGGCGCATACAATCTGCAACAGCCGCGCCTTCTTTAAGGAACTCAGGGTTAGAAACCACATCAAATGGAATATCAATATTACGTTGACGCAGAGTCTCATTAACAACGGCATTAACTTTATCTGCGGTACCAACAGGAACCGTAGATTTATCGATAATCACCTTATAGCTATCCATATATTCCGCAATAGTACGAGCAACCGCTGTCACATACTTCAAATCTGCTGAACCATCTTCATCAGGAGGAGTACCAACAGCAATAAATTGCAATTTACCGTGTGCCACACCGGCCTTTGCATCCGTACTAAAATTCAGACGGCCTTCTTCATAATTTTTTTTCACCAGTGGAGCTAATCCAGGTTCAAAAATGGGAATTTGGCCATTTTTCAAATTTTCAACTTTATTTGCATCTATATCAATACAAAGAACATTATGACCGACTTCAGCTAAAACCGCCGCCTGAACCAAGCCAACATAGCCAATACCAAACACCGTAACTTTCATATAATCCCTAAATTTCCGTAAAATTATTCTTTAACCTGATCCTGCAACGCCACTAACCAATCCGTAAATTCTTTGCCCAAAGCATGATGTTTCATACCATACCGGACAAATGCCTGCATATAACCAAGCTTATTACCGCAATCATGGCTTACACCCTGCAAATGATAGGCTTCCACAGGTTCCCTTTCTATTAACATAGCGATTGCATCAGTAAGTTGAATTTCATCACCGGCACCGGGCGCTGTTTTTGCTAATAACGGCCAAATTTTCTCGGACAATACGTAACGGCCAACAATAGAAAGATTTGATGGTGCTTCTTTCGGTTTAGGTTTTTCAACCACGCGCTTAATGAGTTTGCTGTCACCGGGTTGAAGATTTTCCCCCTGACAATCGACAATACCATAACTAGAAACTTCTTCATGAGGTACAGGTTCTACTAATATTTGACTCGCGCCCGTTTCATTATACCGAACCAACATTTCGCTTAGATTATATCTGGTCAGATCTGTACTGTATTCATCAAGAATAACATCAGGCAGTATCACAGCAAAAGGTTCATCACCGATTAAAGGCTTGGCACATAACACCGCATGCCCTAATCCTTTAGCAATTCCCTGACGAGTTTGCATGATGGTGACATGACTTGGACAAATAGATTGAACTTCGTCCAATAATTGACGCTTCACCCTTTTCTCAAGGATAGCTTCTAACTCAAAACTGGTATCAAAATGGTTTTCAATTGAATTTTTTGATGAATGAGTCACCAAGATAATTTCATTAATCCCAGCGGCAATACATTCATTAACAACATACTGAATAAGAGGTTTATCTACTAAAGGCAACATCTCTTTAGGAATTGCTTTCGTAGCAGGCAACATCCTCGTTCCCAAGCCCGCAACGGGAATAACGGCTTTTTTTACTATTTTTTCTACTGATGTTTTTTCTACTGATGTTTTTTCTACTGATACTTTTTCTACTAATGATTTTTCTACTAATGGTTCGTTTACTAATGGCATTACCTTTCTCCCGATGTTTTTTGGCTGAAACAAATCTGTCTTCAACTCAAAATCAGTGCCAATTCTTTAATAAGGCATCACTATTACTGATTATTTTGTGTCAATAAACCGCGCACACGAACAGCACGCAGGAACCAATGCATACAAAAGTTCACGGCTTCGTTCACCCTTCTGACCACTCAAAAAGTTATCACTTTCATCTGAGCAGTGCTAAATCCGTTCTTTGTACTAAAGAGCGGCAAATAAAATAGCCTGATTAGATAGATTTCCAAGCATAATAGGCGGAGTATACCAGCTAATTCTCTTCGATAAACATCACCATTCTGTATAATTACATTACCGTGACTTGATGTTTAAAATCCATTTTAAACAAAATTCCACCTTGGGAATATTCACCCAGAATACATTGAAGAAAGCATCAGATTTATTTGACTATTTGTATTCCAAATCCGACATTGCCATTCAGCACTATGAGAACAAACTTGGTTCGAACAAATCGTTCTCAATGTCCCAAGAGGAACACCACTGTCTAATTGGATTTGGCGATTACCCGACTTAATACTGGCATGTAACCCCGCGGAAGTGAGCAGAACCGTTTTATTGATCGTATGATAATACCCAAGCAGCAATGGAAATTGCCCTTGTAACCCTGCACCTTCCAGTAAGTTATTAATTCTATTTAGAATAGCTGCCATATTGGGTAAACGCCGGGAATGGTGGATGATATGCTCTTGTAACAAACTGTTAAATATGACTCTAAGTAATAATGCTGAAATCACACCATACTCTTTTGAACGGCTAATATCTAGACAATAAAAAGCTAATTCATTGTCAGATAACGCCGCCATATCGAGAATTAACCCTGGATTATCAATCATATTTAATTTTCGGTAATTGACTTTACAATGGGCAATCACTTGAGAAACTGGGGGTTGTAACTGCTTAAGCATATTTAATGCTTCATCCGAATTATGCTTTAGGGTTAACCAATCTTTATTCAAGTTATTCTGTTCAATCGCACCAGACATAAAGACCGTAGGATGTAAATAGGCCAACACCGATTTTTTTATCTCATTAAGATCTGAAACCGGTTTTAATAAAACATCTTTTGCTCCCAAACGAAGCACTTCATCAATTTCGGCCATCTTGTTAGTCGCTGAAATAATAATAACTGGAATGCTAATACCCTCATTCGTCAATTTCGCAATAAATTCAATGCCATTCATAACCGGCATATCTAAATCACATAAAATAAGTTCAACATGAGCTTCGCGTCCTAGCACCTGTAGTGCAACAGCGCCATTAGATGCGACTAATACCTTAGCGCCCAACGTTCGCAAATACCCTGCCAGCAAAGAACAAAAAACAGGTTCATCCTCCACAATCAGAATTTTTTTGCCTGCCAATGCCTTTTCCATAAATACGCTCCCTTACCTTAATATTGCGACCTTCACCTTTTCTTAGGTACTATCACTCATATTAGTTCAATTAAGTGACTATCATTTGTTCTCTTACGTTTCTTTGCAATAGAAAACCCATAAAAATGGTATTTCACCCTTTACAATTGGAGTTAATTTTGACAGAGCTATGTCCTTGTGGTAGTGGAATAGATTTTGCGGATTGCTGTTCCCCTTATCTCCAAAACATAAAATTTGCCCAAACTGCCGAATCACTGATGCGTTCCCGATACAGTGCCTATGTAAAGCACAACGCCGATTATCTAATTACCAGTTGGCATCCTGACTGCCAGGCTGAAAAGTGGCGTTTAGATATAGAACAGAGTTTTATTGTTACCCAGTGGCTCGGACTCAATGTCATTACAACTGAAAAAGGCGAAAATGATAACGAAGCCTATGTTGAATTTTCAGCTTGCTTTCTTGATCAGAAATCCCAAGATAAGCAACTTATTCATGAGCGTTCACGTTTTCTTCGTATAGACCAGCATTGGTACTATATTGATGGCGTAAAACCTATTGATGGCATAAAACCTCAAATTGGCCGTAATAGCCCCTGCCCATGTGGTTCGGGTAAAAAATACAAAAAATGTTGTGGTTAAGGCCCATAAACAGCAAACACAAAATATTTAAGGATAATCCCATCCATGCAACACCAACATATACAAAAGAAAATTTTACGCACTATTTGCCCTGATGCTAAAGGACTGATCGCCAAAATTACTAATATTTGCTACAAACACCAACTGAATATAGTTCAGAATAATGAATTCGTCGATCATCGTACTGGCCGCTTTTTTATGCGTACTGAGCTTGAAGGAATCTTCAATGATGAGACATTGCTTGCTGATTTAGATGATGCACTACCGGTGGGTTCTCAACGGGAATTAAATAGTGCGGGGCGTCGGCGTATTGTCATTATGGTGACAAAAGAAGCGCATTGTCTTGGGGATTTGCTCATGAAAAGCGCTTATGACGGGCTTGATGTTGAAATTGCGGCGGTTATCGGCAATCACGCAACATTACAATCATTGGTTGAACAATTTGGCATTCCTTTCCATTTAATCAGTCACGAGGGTTTAACCCGTGAACAACATGATGAAAAACTGATTGCCCAGATTGACCAATACAAACCTGACTACGTGGTATTAGCTAAATACATGCGAGTACTGACACCAGAATTTGTCCAACATTATCCAAATCAGATTATTAACATTCACCACTCCTTTTTACCTGCATTTATCGGGGCGCGTCCTTATCATCAGGCTTATGAGAGAGGGGTAAAAATCATCGGCGCAACAGCACATTATGTGAATGATAATCTGGATGAAGGTCCAATTATTACTCAGAAGGTCATTAACATAGACCACACATACACGGCTGAAGATATGATGAGAGCGGGCCGGGATGTTGAAAAAAATGTTCTGAGCCATGCTTTATTTTGGGTTCTTGCTCAGCGGGTTTTTGTTTACGGCAACCGTACTGTAATTCTTTAAAGCTGAATTAATTGAGGCCCAAAAACAGGACACGGTAACTTATTTTCAAGCATATGCTTTACAGCGGCAGTTCATTTGATGTGATTCTGGCCGCTGTAAGCAGTAGTGGTGACTTTTCAAAAATGATGAATCATCCTTCCCCCGCCACCAGCAAACAGACCACTTATTTGCTCACAACCAGATCAATAAGGATGGAAAATCGTAAGCGGCTCATCTAAACCGTCTGGTCGGTCCGGCCGTTTCCTCTTAGTAAAGAAAACCGAGAGCTTCTGTATTACAAAGGACGTGGTTTTGAAGGAGAGCCGGATTATCCAGTTGAATTTGAAATGTAATCCTTACGTGTAGCATGTACATATACAAGTACAGATTTAAACGCCCTCATTAAATTAAGCCTCATAAAAAATATGAGGCTGATTGATCATCATTATTGCTAAATACTGTTTTGCAATTCATGCAAAGCAGCCACTTGCAAAAAGTGGCTACGATTCTTGTACAAGTTTGGGCTTGCTTTAACTTGATCATCGATTTTCTTTGATAACAAATCAGGCAGAGTGACGTTGAATTTTGTCGATTTACCTAAATATGGTTCAACATCAATGTCAATTACGGCCCATGCCCACCCTGCGTATTCTTCATCTTTGATCCAGTAATCCAATGACTTTGCTTCAGGGGGTAATTGGTTCATTTCGGCCAATAACTCTAAATGCCCAGTAATCGCTTCCTTGGAGTTTTTTATTGCATCCTCCATTGAATCACCCGCCGAGAAACAACCTGATATATCGGGCACAACCACGCCGTAAGCGTGGTTCTCATCACCAATTTCAATCGCAATAGGATATAACACGTTATACTCCTCCAATAATTTTAAGAACTCCTATCTGTTTAACTTGGTAAAAATCATAACCCCAATAACTCCAAATATCAATAAAAAATAACCTCGATAACCTTATTTAAGGGCGAGGAGCGCAGTGACGAGTCATCCTTCCCCCGTCACCAGCAAACAGACCACTTCTTTGCTCACAACAAGATCAATAAGGATGGAAAATCAGCATATCGTCACTTATTTTTAAATATCTACTTTACAGCGGCGGCTCATTTGATGTGACTCCGGCCACTGTTAGCAACAATGATACATTTCAAAATCGGGTGAAGTTCCCGAGCGGCCAAAGGGAGCAGACGGTAAATCTGCCGTCACAGACTTCGAAGGTTCGAGTTGAGCGCAGCGAAACAACAATGCGGCGCTTGCGACGCGTTGGCCCGCAGGGCGAGGAACGCAGTGACGAGTCATCCTTCCCCCGCCACCAGCAAACAGACCACTTCTTTGCTCACAACAAGATCAATAAGGATGGAAAATCAGCATATCGTCACTTATTTTTAAATATCTACTTTACAGCGGCGGCTCATTTGGTATGATTCCGGCCACTGTTAGCAACAGTGATATATTTCAAAATCTGGTGGGGTTCCCGAGCGGCCAAAGGGAGCAGACTGTAAATCTGCCGTCACAGACTTCGAAGGTTCGAATCCTTCCCCCACCACCATAAATATCCTTCAAGCCTTACAAACAAACCCAATAAAAACATACTTCTCGTTTATACCCCTTGATTCCTCCAAAAACAGACAACCTACAGCAACGCTCCTAAATTACCTACCCTTAACAGTTCCAGAGACTAACTAACATCTTTAAAAGAATTCAGTGAAAAGCGCTTACCCAACCTTAATGTACCCACAATGATATTTCTTATCACACCTTTATGTGAAATTTAACATTTCGCAAAAATCAACAATAAATAATATAAATCAAATAATTACAAAAATAACCACCTTCAAACAGCGGGCATTAGAATGTGATAACCATCGTGTATTTGTGAAATGACGTGTGAAATAATGATAAAAGAATAACAAATTATAACAACAACACCAGGGAACCACCATGAGCCAATCAATACAAAAAATAGGAATTATAGGATTGGGGGCTATGGGCATGGGAATTGCCCGCGCGTTAATACGCGCGGGCATTCCCACGTATGGATTTGATTTAAACCAAAAAGCCTGTGACCAACTACTACAAGCAGGCGCTAAAGCGGCGACAAACAACGCAGCAAATTGGGCATCAGAGCTGGATGCTATCTTACTTGTTGTTGTCAATGGTGCTCAAATAGAAAGCATCCTGTTTGAGGGCGAAACACCGTTAGTCAACCAGTTAAAAGCCGGTACGATCATTGTGCTTCACAGTACCGTTGCCGCAGAACAGGCTAAAGATTTTGCCCATCGTCTTAGCCAACACAATCTAAACATGCTGGACGCGCCTATTTCAGGGGGCGCACTAAAAGCTGAACAAGGCCAGCTCACCGTTATGGCTTCCGGTGAACCCGCATTATTTGAACAACTAAAACCCGTATTTGATGCCACCACCGAACGTCTCTACCATGTTGGAAATGAAATTGGTCAAGGCTCTACCGTCAAAACAATCCATCAATTACTTGCCGGTATACATATTGCTGCCGCAGCGGAAAGTATGGCATTGGCGGCCAAAGCCGGCATTTCTCTGGAGCTGATGTACGACATTGTCACCCACGCGGCGGGTAACTCTTGGATGTTTGAAAACCGCGTCCCCCATATTCTGGCAGGGGATTACACTGCTAAATCCTCCGTAGACATTTTTGTCAAAGATCTGAGATTAGTCTTAGAAACAGGTAGAGATCTGAAACTCCCATTACCATTATCAGCCACTGCACATCAAATGTTCCTTACTGCCAGTAATGAAGGTTTCGGCCAATGGGATGACAGCGCGGTTATCAAAACATTTAAAGGTATCACTTTGCCGGAGAAAAAATAATGACCATTAAATTGGGCGTTATCGCTGATGACTTTACCGGCGCAACCGATATCGCCGGTTTTATGGCACAAAGCGGTTGGCGAGTTGTCCAGTTACTGGATACACCTGATGAAAATATCGCCATTCCACAGGATATTGATGCTATCGTTATCAGCCTGAAAAGCCGTTCCTGCCCGATAGACGAAGCCGTGAATAACGCAGTGAAATCCTGCCGCTGGTTACGTCAGAAAACAGGTTGTCAACAAATATTCTTCAAATACTGCTCAACTTTTGACTCTACCAGCAAAGGCAATATTGGGCCGGTCACGGATGCCCTGATGGATGAACTACAAACAGACATCACGCTGATCTCCCCTGCCCTTCCCGTTAACGGGCGAACCGTTATACATGGGCATCTATTTGTCAACGGTCAACTACTTAATGAAAGTGGTATGCAGCACCATCCGGTGACACCAATGACAGATGCCAATCTACTGCGCCTAATAGAACAACAAGCTCAAGGGAAAGCAGATCTGGTGGATCTGGCATGTGTACACCAAGGCGAGCAGGCAATCCGCGTAAGGCTAAATCATTTACAACAACAAAACATACGCTACGCAATAACAGATACCCTCTCCATGAATGACCTACTGCCTATTGCCAGAGCGGCATCAGCGCTGAAATTAATCACTGGTGGCTCTGGTCTTGGTGCTGCCCTTGCCAGCACAGACACCGGTAAGCCATTGATGCCATACCAACCGGAAGGAGCAACCCCACCCGCCGAGAATAGACGCACCGTGATCCTTTCTGGCAGTTGTTCCGTCATGACCAACAAACAAGTTGCTCTATACCAGAAATTCGCTCCAACTAAAGCCCTGAATATTGATTCATGCATCAATGATCCACAATATGCCGAAAAGCTGGTTGCGTGGGTTATTCAGCAATCCGAAAACTATCTGGCACCGATGCTATACACCACTCACCTCCCAGAAACATTACAGAAAATCCAGCAACAATATGGTGCAACTACTGCCAGTGAAGCAATAGAAAACACCTTCGCCAGCGTTGTAAAAGGTCTGAGCCAGCTAGGATTCAATACCTTTATTGTCGCAGGCGGCGAGACTGCCGGTAAGATAGTACAAAGCTTGGACATCCAACAATTCAGTATCGGTGCACCCATTGCTCCCGGAGTACCTTGGGTACACGATCGACAACACAATTATTGGCTGGCATTGAAATCAGGTAACTTCGGCAATATCGATTTCTTCCTGCATGTACAGGAGATGTTTCATGAGTGAACAAGCACTAAGGTCAGAGTTAGTCGAATGGGCTCGTTCAATGTTCTACCGGGGTTATAGCAGTGGCGGTGCAGGTAACATCAGCGCCAAACTGGAAGATGGCACGATTATCATCACGCCGACCAACTCCAGTTTTGGTGACTTGCAAGCGAATCGCCTGAGTAAGCTAGATGCAGAGGGTAATTGGCTATCCGGTGACAAACCCACAAAAGAAGTTTCCATGCATTTGGCCATGTACCGCAACCGTCCCGAATGCCATGCGGTGGTCCATCTACATTCCCCTTGGTTAACTGCCCTTTCCTGCCTATCCAATCTGGATAGAAGTAACTGTCTACCTCCGATTACGCCCTACTATGTCATGCGGGTCGGAAAACTGCCTCTGGTCAAATATCTGCCACCAGGAGATGAAAGAATCGGTGAAGAAATTGCGAAGCTGGCCGCAAAACACAACGCAATCCTCCTCTCGAACCACGGACCTGTTGTCGGCGGCAAAACTTTACGGCAAGCTTTTTTCAACGCAGAAGAATTGGAAGATACCGCACGGCTCTATTTAACCTTATTGCCACACGGCTTCACGACATTAAATGAAGAGCAAGTCCAAGAACTTGAAACTCGTTACCCAAAAACTGAGTGAACAAACAAGGAATTCGTCATGGCTAAATTCGCGGCAAACTTGAGCATGATGTTCAATGATGTACCTTTCACAGAACGTTTTGCCCGTGCAGCCAAAGCTGGATTTAAAGGCGTTGAATATCTGTTTCCTTATGAAGTCGCAGCGGAAGAGCTTGCTGCCCTATTAAAACAGCATCAATTAACCCAAGCTCTATTCAACATGCCCGCCGGAGACTGGGCGGCGGGAGAAAGAGGAATAGCCTCTATGCCTGGCCGTGAAAAAGAATTTGCCGCCGGTGTGCAAACCGCGCTGAAATATGCACTGGCGCTGAACTGCAAGCAAGTTCATGCGATGGCAGGAAAGCTGCATGAACACTTCACACCAGAACAACAACGTGAGTGTTATATCAGAAACATTCGATATGCCGCTGATGTGATGGCAGAACATAACATCAACGTATTAATTGAACCAATTAATACGCGTGATATGCCGGGTTACTTTCTGACAACTCAGCATCAAGCTGAAACATTACTCAAAGAAATTGACCGTCAAAATGTTTTTATCCAGCTAGATCTTTATCATTGCCAGATTATGGAAGGGGATTTGCTACGCACCATTGAACGTCTATGGGACAAATTCAGTCACATCCAGATTGCCTCGGTGCCCGAACGCCACGAACCCGATAGCGGCGAAGTGAACTATCCGTGGCTATTTAACAAACTGGATGAAATGGGCTATCAAGGGTGGTTGGGCTGTGAATATCACCCTGCGGGTTACACCGAAGAGGGTCTGGATTGGTTGACCAAAGCACAGAAATAATCAGGAGAAGATATGCTTCCATCAGAGCGTAGGGACTTTATTTATCGCTATGTACACGAATATCGGACAATTTCTATCAGTACACTGGTTAAACTGATGAATGTCTCACATATGACAGTACGGCGGGATATCCACACTCTGGAGGAAGAAGGAAAAGTCGTTA
This sequence comes from Photorhabdus laumondii subsp. laumondii, assembly GCF_003343245.1. Lineage (NCBI taxonomy): Bacteria > Pseudomonadati > Pseudomonadota > Gammaproteobacteria > Enterobacterales > Morganellaceae > Photorhabdus > Photorhabdus laumondii. The sequence continues at coordinate 2,954,832 of NZ_CP024901.1, forward strand.
GTGTCAGTGGCGGTGTGCAACTTAGTGATGTTTTACGTCAGGAATTGCCTTGGAATGAAAAAGCCCAGCTTAATCATCGCCATAAGCGGGAAATTGGTCAATATGCAGTCTCTATGGTTGAAGATGGACAAGTGGTCTATCTTGATGCTGGCACCACCACGTTTGAAATTGCCAGAGTCTTGGCTGAGCGTTTTAACCTCACTATCATCACGAACGATTTTTCCATTACCCAATATCTGATGAACAAACCCCAATTAAATCTGTTCCATACCGGGGGGCAGGTAGATAAGAGAAATCATTCCTGTGTTGGCCCTATCGCCGCCATGCTGCTTCGCAATCTAAATGTGGATATTGCCTTTATTAGCACCAGTTCATGGGATCTAGAGCATGGTGTCTCCACGCCACATGAAGAAAAAGTATTAGTCAAACAGGCAGTATTGGAAATCGCCCGCCGTCGTGTTTTGGTATCTGATAGCAGTAAATATGGCAAATACGGCATGTTTCGGGTCTGCCCGCTTGCAAGTTTGGATGATATTGTCTGTGACAGCCAGCTTCCGCCGAAAGTGCAGCAACAATTACGAGAACACAACCTGGTATTACATACTGTCAGCGTATAAGGATAAAAACCCTATACCCTATGGATTTCAAGATGCACCGCGACGGCAAGGGAGTGAATCCCCGGGAGCATAGCAAACGATGTGACCGGGGTGAGCGAGTGCAGCCAACAAAGAGGCAACTTGAAAGATGACGGGTATATATAACCAAAGCTATTAAACAAGGAGAGTCGCAATGAAAGTCATAATCACTGGTGGAGCAGGTTTTCTAGGCCAGCAACTCGCCAGCACTTTGCTAAACAACCATCAAACATTAAATTTCGATCAACTTATATTGACCGATATTCAATGCCCTGTCTCACCGGTTAATGATCCCCGCGTCCAGTGTCTGGCATTGGATTTAACTCAATCAAGGGCTGCGGAAAAGCTGATCGATGAAAACAGCACGGTATTATTCCATCTCGCCGCCATTGTCAGTAGTCACGCTGAAAGCGATTTTGATCTTGGCTTGCAAGTTAACTTTGATGTTACTCGCAACTTATTAAACGTTGCCCGGGCTAAAAATCCAAAATTGAAATTTATTTTCACCAGCTCCTTGGCCGTATTTGGTGGAGAATTACCCGCAACCATTACAGATCAATGTGCGGTTAATCCTCAATCATCCTATGGTGCACAGAAAGCCATGTGTGAATTGATGATTAACGATTACTCCCGCAAAGGATACGTCGATGGCCGAGTTCTTCGTCTACCGACAATCAGTATCCGCCCTGGGAAGCCAAACAAAGCAGCATCCTCTTTTGCCAGTGCTATCATCCGTGAACCTCTACACGGAGAAAGCAGCATCTGCCCAGTTTCTCGCGATCTGACTTTATGGCTCTCCAGCCCTGAAACCGTGATCCACAACTTTATACATGCGGTTCAAATTCCGGCGGAAAAATTTGGTCTTTCCCGCACAGTCAATTTACCGGGTATTAGTGTCACGGTTCAGGAGATGATTGATGCACTGGCAGAGGTTGCCGGGCAGAAAGCGGTGGAACTCATCCGCTTCGAACCAGACGAAAACATTAACCGTATTGTTGCCAGTTGGCCGGGTCATTTCGATATCAGCCGTGGCTTATCACTGGGTTTTCATGCTGATAATACTTTCAGTGATACAATCCGTGCCTTTATTACCAATAACCTGTCCCAAACTGGAGGCTAATTATGGAACACTACATTCCGGTCGTTGGTCTGGGTGTAGCCGTATTTACGTTGATCTTTCTGGTGCTACGTACCCGTGTTCATGCTTTATTAGCCATGCTCATCGCAGCAGCGATCGCTGGGCTCTCTGGTGGCTTAACCGCAGCAAATACCATTGATGTTATGACTAAAGGTTTTGGCTCCACACTGGGCAGTATCGGAATTGTTATCGGTCTGGGGGTCATGATGGGACGGGTGCTGGAAGTTTCCGGCGCCGCGGAACAGATAGCCTACAGCTTTATCAAATGGTTAGGTAAAAAACGCGAAGAGTGGGCATTAGCGATCACCGGTTATATCGTCAGTATCCCAATTTTCGTCGACTCTGCCTTTGTTATCCTCTACCCACTGGCAAAAGCACTCGCAAAAAAGGGAAAACGTCATCTTCTAACGCTTGGCGTGGCACTGGCTGGCGGATTGGTTGTTACCCACCACACTGTTCCGCCAACACCGGGGCCACTGGGGGTTGCTGGTATTTTCGGTGTCGACATTGGTGCCATGATGTTAACCGGTATGGTTCTGGCGGTGCCTTGCGTTATTGGCATTGTATTTTATGCCAAATGGTTAGCAGTAAAATATCCTGAATTTCAACCCATTGATGAAGCAGAAGAAGCGCAAGATCTACAAACAATCCACCAACGCTACATGGAAGAGAAAGCGAACAAACCGCTACCGAGCCTATTTCTTTCCCTGCTGCCGATTATTGTCCCTATCGTTTTGATCTTCATTAAAGCCATTAATAGCCTATTATTAAACACTAAAACTTTGACTGGACAAGAAAACAACTTCTATTTTCAGACATTTGATTTCCTTGGTGCACCCGTTATTGCTTTAGCCATCAGCGTATTATTGGCGGTTTATACCTTGATGCCAAAAGCCAATAAACATGAAGTCATTGACCGTCTGGAAGAAGGTTTACAGGCTGCCGGTATTATTTTATTGGTGACAGGCGCAGGCGGTGCGTTAGGAGCGGTATTGCGCGAAAGTGGTACCGGCACCATTCTGGCGCAATATATAGCCACTCTCCCACTAACACCGGTGCTGATTCCATTTATCATCGCAACACTGGTTCGCTTAATTCAAGGTTCCGGCACGGTGGCAATGATTACTGCTGCTTCTATTTCTGCGCCAATTATTAGTCAAATTCCGGGGATCAACATGCTGGTTGCCGCACAAGCAGCAACGATGGGCTCATTATTCTTTGGTTATTTTAATGACAGCCTATTCTGGGTCGTTAACCGCATGATGGGAATCAAAGATGCCAAACAACAGATGTTCGTTTGGTCAATACCCACCACTATTGCATGGGCGATTGGCTTGTGTGGTGTCATCATCTTGGATCTGGTGTTATAGACGCCTACTCACCAATAAAGCGATATTAATTCGGCCTCTCTTGTATGGGAGGCTGAATCAGATTATTGATAATCCTACGACGCTTACAGAGTTTTATTTCTTAATCTTAGAAAGCCACAACTGCAATATAGGGCACGCAACACTATCATTGTCCTTAAAAACCACTGTTTCCGATAAGCTGCCGTAAGGTAGCCACACCAGCATTTTCTTGGATCGGGTTATTCTCAATCAACTCTTCTATTTCTTTATTCAAATCTAATCCAGGATAGGCAACATCAAACACCTCAGTTGCTGAATGGTATCCTCCACCAACTAAAAATGCAAAGGTTGCTATTGCTAATTTCTTCCTTTCCACCATAGTCATATCAGGGAATAAAATATCAGCAGCAACTAAAACACAAGATGTACTACCAGATACGGATCCTATTAATGGAGAATCACAATCAAAGGTTCTGTTAACAAACACTGACTCTACGACCCTTTTATCCTCAGCATCCAATTCATGTGTAAATGTTCTAAATAGTGGTCTACGTTTTGTAAGTTCTGGAATGGTTAAAAATGATTTTTGCTCTTCCGTAAGACTATCAAAGGTTGGAGTATCTAAAATACCTATATCTGAACGATGTTGGCTGCTCTTAATATTGGTCCTTCCTCTAACTTTAAAAAGATTAGTTGGTCTGTTTTTTTCTATTATATCATTTACTTCTCTCCCTTTTCCATCAAAGATAAAATCATAATTTCCAATATCTTTTGAGGAAAAATCAATAATAAAAGCTCCCAAAGACTTTATTAATAGCATTTTTTTAACAAATAATTGAGGAGTATCCGATTTTACTTGCAATACATTTAAGATTTCATTTTTACCTAGAGTAAATCGGCCAAATTGGCCCTCTGGACTCGTATCTTTTTCAATAAAATCGTACAGTTTTTTTTGGAAATTATTTCTTTCATCGATCTTAGATATTATATTGAATAATTTTTTTGATAATTTATCTATTACACCTGAAAAAAAAGATGGATTTTGTAAAACAAATGATGCAGCGAAAGACTCAAACAATGACTTATTTTTATTATTAAAATTAGTATCATGTTTAATATCCGACTGGTATTCAAATGTATGCATTGTCTTCTTTTTTTCACCAAAATAATCAACAGTGGTCAATATATCATTTCTGTTTTTTATTCTGGCACGATTCATGTCTTCATAGTGGTTAATGCTGTCATCCCATTGACTATAATTACTTCTTTCAAATTTCTTCTTTGTTGTTGGTTCACTATTCTTTTTTTTCGAGTCATACATATAATCACCTCTACCTTTTCAAAGATAAAATTCTTATAACCACGAGGATTCAACTAATAAATGAACTCATAGCAACCATATCGTTTACAATAATATTTACTGGCAATCCTCAGATGCTTCCATAAATCACCTCATTTTATTTTATCTTTACAAATCTATCTATAAATAGTCTCATGACACAAAGACACTCCTTGCCTAAGGAGTATTAAATCTTCTACGATAAAGTGACTCACAGAATCCTTAGGCATAAATATACCCGTCATCTTTCAAGTTGCCTCTTTGTTGGCTGCACTCACCCCGCTCACATCGTTATCTATGCTCCCGGGGATTCGTTCCATTGCCGTCACGATCTATCTTGAAATCCATTGGGTATATCCAAGACTTTGATTTACCTAATATTATTCTGACAATCCTAATATAATATTTAGATAACACAATTCATTTTGGTTTACTCAATTTTTTATCATAATTAGAAAGTTTAGATTTTAATGTTTCAATATTTTCATAAAAGTTATTAACATCGTATTCGGTTAAATAAATATCCACCCCTCTATCTCTCTTTATTCTATCCAACTCAACATTAGATACATCTTTATGTATATCAAGCGTCTCTGAAATCAACGCTCTCTTTTCATCATCAGATAATAGATTAAACTCACGGCTTAACAACTTTTTTAATTTATTAAGACTAACGGCATCTTTTCCTCTGGAATTTAACCAATCTGCTATTTTCAGCGGAGGTAATGCCCCTTGTCCTAAATCTGATTGATAGATATATCCCACTGTTTCCTGATCATTGGATGGGATATCAATTAAAAACATATGCCCAAGTCGACGATCATTAACCAATGCAACATAATTTTTTGCACTACTAAGCTGATCAACACTTTCAGCAAATTCATTACCATCTATTTTCCCTGTCTGGGCCATTTCTACTGGATCAACTGCATGTTCTCCCTCAGTCATTAATTTAAATATATTTTGGGCAGATAAACCGCAAACTGGCTCAGTAGGATCATAAGGATTTACCCCAACCATTTCTTGGTACATTTCAAGACCACCTAATTCAGAAACACTTTCATCAATCTTTTCAAATATATTCGCCAAATCCCGATTAATGATTTTATCCTGCCAATTATCATTCCACAGTAATTTATTCCCTTTCGGATCATTATGTAGTGCGATAATATCATCTATCAATTTTATGGTATTTATACTATTTTTTTTAAATTTTGAGGTATCCTTTGATCTCGATAAGCCAGAAGAAAGACCTATTTCCAGATGATTATCGGTTTCTATATTTTTACAGGGTATATCTTTTACGGCACGAACTTCAGATTCTTTTGCAAGATTGCTGATTGGCATAATATCATCACCCAAGAGTTATAAGTAAGTAATATATAGATTAAAACACTACTAATAACAAGATGTTTTTATATAAAGCAATCAATAAAAATATTGTTATCTTCTATTACTTGCCATCTTATTATGGGTAATTAATTAAGTAATTACTTTTCAATGCTAATTAATTTATTAAAATCTACTTTATCAACAATAATACCTATGCCATTTATCTTAACAACTGCTTTACGACTGTTTACCCATGTTGAAAGAATCTCTTTTATTTTAGAGTAATAGGTTGAAAAAGTAATACCTGAAGCCTCAAGAATAATTTTTTCATTTTCATTATTGCCTGTGGCTGGTACAAGCGGTTCAATTGTTAGATTCACTTTAGTCAGTGCCAAACGTATATCTTCCGTACCACCTAAATCAACACATAATTTTTCTAATAATTCCTGACATATTTGTGAGCTAGTCAGATACAGTTTTTGATCCACAGAATGGGAAATATCCATAACTGGCTCTACTATATTTGTAATATCTTGAAGTTTCACCGGTGCGGTAATGGAATATAATAAAGAAAGTCGAGGTCGATTGCCAAGAGCCTGCCAAAAATTACCTAAACTATTTAAATTTTCCTGTGGTGGAATAACTTTGGTGTAGGCACCAGGAATTTTGGGTAATTGACGATGATTAATCAACGCGTTCAAAATAGAGGTCATTATTTTTGCCGCCTGATTATCAGGCTGACTATCCGGGCTACTACCATCAACTGAGGGTTTATTCGAATGCCAGTAAGTAATTAAATAATTATAATTAATATTGACCCATCCCGGTAACAATAAATTAGTCACAGGATTATAACGCTTCGGTTCAGCAGAGCGTAATTGCAAATCTTCATGTACATCATAAAGAAATACACTTATTGTCGGTTTAGATGGAATTGAATCTATATCTGGCAAATCAAAACGAATATCAATATTATTTAAATATCGAGATAGAATATCTTTTAATGCATTATTAACTTCGACAATAGCATTGTTAGGTTCAATGGTATCTTTCATATCGACTCCAAATTTAATAAATATTTAAAAAATCAGTCTGCCACTCTTATTTAATTCGAGAATAACTGCCCGCTCTATATGTTGATGCTCAATTTTTTCACTATTATTGTCTGTGGCTAATATTGATGCCAATAAGGCAATATTTCTGATATTAGCCCCAGTCAAATCAGCTCGTTTAGCCAAATGTGCAAAATCAATTTCACCGGATAATTTCAGTTGTTCAGGCCAAATAGTTTGCCACATTTTTTTACGTAATACTTCGTCAGGATAAGTAAAATGGGTAATAAAAGTAAAACGACGATTAAAAGCGCTATCCAAATGGCTACGGTTATTAGTCGCTAAAATCACCAATCCCGGATAATCCTCCAGCCGTTGTAACAGATAAGAAACTTCAATATTGGCATGTCTATCTTGAGCATCTTTGGTTTCACTGCGCTTACCAAACAGTGCATCGGCTTCATCAAAAAACAGTACCCCGGAATCCGATTCAGCTAAATCGAAAATACGGGCGATATTTTTTTCCGTTTCACCAATATATTTATTCACCACGGTAGAAAGATCAACTTTAATCAAATCAACACCAAGATGCCCGGCAATCACTTCTGCGGCCATCGTTTTACCCGTTCCCGATTCACCGTGAAACAGTGCACTAATACCCGTGCCATAACCTACTTTTTCCTGAAAGCCAGCACCCAAAATCTGGTCACGGTAATTAATCGTTGCAATAATCTCTTTCAATTGTTGAGCTAATTCATCAGAAACCACTAAATCATTAAAATTACGTTTTGGCGTTATTCGTCGAGCCAGTTTACCTAAATTCTGTTGAGCGCGGAAACTTAATGCTTTACGTAAATCTATCTCTTCTAATTGATCATCTGGTTGTCGTAATATTTGATATTGATAAGCTTCTTTAAGAATTAACGGTAAAGTTTCCGCGGTAAATGAGAAACGCTGACACAATTGTGCAAGATTAACTTTCTGAGCGGCATTATCCGGTAAACATTCTTTCAACATAGATTCTTTATCCACCCGTGTAGCTACCGGCATCTCAATTTGCACCATTGATAAATGTTTAATCCAGACTAATGCGTCTCCCGGCTCTACTAAACAAACCACCGGTAATTTGGGTTGATGCAGCAAAATGGATAATAGGTTATTCAATGTTTTCTTTTCATCTGCAAGTAAAGAAAAATGACGAATTAATAAACAAGCATTATGTAACCGTGCTTCTCTCACTGCATCTGCCAGCAAACTAGCTATTACAGTTAAATTCTCTTCCTCTGGCAATCGAGCTAAATCCAAAATTAGAGTACTGATGCTATGAAACGCCATAATATTGCTAACCGCTAACTCTCTGGCACTGCCCTGTTTTCCTCTCAGTATCACCAACGGGCGAATTTCATCAGTTTCATTCAATAATATCTTTTCAAATGAATGATAAAGAGTTGATGGATACCAAACGTTCGAAGTAGGAGAATGCCAATAAGCACAATTTATTAGGGGCGGAAAAATTACCTGTTGTCCTGATAAAAAATGCCAGACGGCGCTGTGGGTTAAAAATTGCGTTTGTAACCAGATAGCTTCTTCGTGGTTATTGAGCCGTAATAGTTGGTTCCTTATTAATGGTGAGGATGGTAAAAAGCAGTTTTGCAATAATTGCCAATCACTGTGGCGTTGACTAAATAATTCAATTGCTAAAGCAAAGCCAGGCCACTGTTTTTTACTATTACCGTGCAGAGCAGCAAATAATGCATGATAACGGCTGTCAAAATGTGGCAATAAACCGAGTAATAAGACATCACGCTCAAATTCCGTGAGTTCAAAACGTTCAACCAATAAAGACAGCGCATCAGAAGCAAAATGTTCTTCGGTTTTCGGATGATCAACAATATTACCCTCCTCAAATAGCCAATGAGGAAAGCCTTGCGGTTGTATCAAATATTCCTCTACCTTATTCTCAGTAAGTAAAAAACTCTCCGGTAATGAATCGTACCTTTCCCTCTTTTGATAATAATAGCGCTGTAATAGCAGATCGATACGCTCCAGATGGGGATAAATCCAATGTAATTCCGTCACCACGTAGTGACTATTTTTAAGTAAAGAGTTCATATAGACCTTTTAAATATTTTGCCAGTCAACCTGTAAAGGACGATTTAACCAAGGGAGTTTGACGATATTTAACGGCCACGGCCAGTCAGCTAATAACAGATCAAATGGCTGATGTTGTAGCGTAATTTTGATTTCCTGTTTATCTATCAGTAATTCACCCGGTCGTTGTAAAAACAGTTGGCGAACATCATTACGGCTCAGTTTTTTCCAGCCCGGAAGTTGAGCGATAATCACATCCAACCATTGTGCTATTATTAACTGTTTTTCTGGTTCAACAAGAATTGATTGCGTCTCTTCATCAATCATTAGCCCACATAAAACTTTATTTAGGGTTTTTCTCTCTACCAGACCCTCTTCATCTCCCCAAATAAGATAATCAAGGAAATCAACCGCCCTAAATTGAGCTTGCTGATGAATAAACTTCTTCTCCTCAAGTAGATCTAGTTGATTAAATAAAGCGGGTAACATCGGCCATAGAATTAATATTCCAGCATTACTTATCTGATATTGATTACAATTATTGTCTTTGACGTGAAAATTATTTGATATTGATAATATTGTCTGATCTTGAGGGATTAATGCTTGATTGGCATTATTTGACATAAAACGTTGCGACAGTTCGTTATACTCTTCAGCAGAGAGATGTTTTTTACAGAGTTGTGAAACAGAGTCTAATTGCCATAGTGGGGATAACCAAGTTGTCCCTGTTTGGTTATATAACGCTGGATGTTGCAATAACTGGATGATATTTTTTACTTTTATTTCTCCTTTTTGAATCGCTGTAGTGATCAATGAAAGAGTTATTGATGAAAGTTGATGCTGACTTAATGGTGGTAAATTTTCCCGATGTTTTGTAGATAATTTCAGTAATAGCTCAGTAATCATTGAATTAACTGGATCTGTTTGCTGTAAAGATTGTTCTCTAAAAGTCTGAGTTTCACAGCCAAAACGATTGGCTAAACTTTTATATTCCTGAACAGAGAGGTGTTTTTTACACAGTTTTGGAATCCATTCTATTTGCCAAATTGGCTTCAACCATTCATTTAATAAGGTACTTTCAGCGATTATATTTTGGCGAAATAAGGTAATAATAGGCACAATATCAAGCATACTGCTATCAAATTCAGCCATGATATATGATATCACTTTTATATCTGGTTTAGGTATTTCCTGCATATTATGCCGCTGTATATATCCCAATGCATTCAAGACCAATTGCCAAGAGGTAACTACCTTTCCTTGATGCTGAGATCTATCTATATTCTCCGATAATTTGTGATTAATTTCGCTTAATAAAGTTGGCTGGCTGATAGCTAAAAGCCGTTGTAAACCGTGCTCAGATAAGCAGCTTTTTGCTAATAATAATGTTAAATTTTTCTCTATTCTCATTAATTGATTAATTAAAGACTCAGCATTAACATTAATATTCCTATTACTCTCCATTGCTTTTTCATGATTTAATTTAATATCTTTTTGATATAAATACTGGATAAATTCCTCGATATTAGATAAATAATCACTCTGTAATAAAGAGAACTTACCGGCACTTTTGGATATTATTGAATTTTCTGTAATGGTTTTTTCCTTATTATTTTTACAATATTGATCTAATGATTTATTTAATTCAGAATTAAGACGAATAGGAAATAATGAATTAAAATCAGGTGAGTTAATTTCACCAAGATTCAGCGTTAATTTATCCAAATAGATATCCTGACTAACAACATGTTTATTAAAATATAAATTAAATAATTTACGTACACCGATTTGATTGAGCAGAGAACCATGTAATAATTTTTTAGCTCCTTGTTGATTATTAGCTTCAATAGTAATAGTAATTCGATTTAACAAATTTTTCTCCGAAATCATAAATAGTACTCTCTTTGAGATTAATTGATAATTTAAACTCTCAATTTCTTCATAGATATTAAAGTTTAATAATGAAAGCCAATATATAATACGGCACAGTAACATTATTGCTATGATTATGCCCACCGCTGGTCAGATTTATAGGGTGAGAGTGTGGATTTCCCTTACCGCTTGGAAATGTGTATGCCCTATAATTAGGTGGCTCAGGACCTCGTCTACCACCGTCAACCCAGTCACGATCAGTATTATCTTCTGTATAGCCATTATGGCACTTACCTTGCCTGTTTAGAGTTTCACCTTGCTCATGTTGGTGAGGACCATTTTCATCAGCAGTTAATCCATGTCCGTCAGTACTTCCTGATATACGAACGGTCTGGCTTTCTGATATGAACGTGAATTTTTTATTGTCTTTAGCGCCCGAAAATGAATCTGAAGACTTACCACCAATATTCTGTGTTGTACCTCCCATGATAAATCTATCAATAAGATTGGGCCTATTATCTTTACCATCACACAATGCCCATCCCTCAGGAACACTGCTACCAGAAAACATCACAATCATTCCTCTAGGAAGGACTTTGTTAGGATCAATGCTGACACCTTTATCATCGACCTTAATACCATTACCCGCTTTAACTTTTACACCATTTTTACTCAGGCTCAAACCACTTACACCACTCCAAGCATTGTTTGTATTTCCTCCCTCTAATTTCAAATAAAGACCGGTATTATCAGTTACCACAATACCGCCCCCGTCCCAACATTTAACAGCTATACCATCTGGCTCGACAGAAATACTGCCATTATTCTTGGCCTTAACTTCTACTCCATTTCCACTAACCGAAATACCATTACCCGCTTTAATTGAAACACCACTACCATCAACAGTAATACCATTAGCGGCCTTGACAGCTATATTATCTGTATTTACAACAATACCATTACCTTGACCAACAGATATTCCATTGTCTTTATTAATCAAACCACTACCAAGGTCTACAGATAAAATATCATTTTTTAACATTAATGGAGAAAAGCCTTTATCGGCAAGATCGGGGATAGTACCTATCTTTAAATTAAGCGTACCATTATCATCCAACTTCAATCCTATTCCTGGTCCATTTTGTTGCGGTGCTTTCCCTACTGCTTTACGGCCAATATCAGCCATATTAATCAAGCGTTCATAATCAGTTTGCAATGGAATACTACCTGCTTTAAAGCGTTTTTTTAAATCATCCGCCGAAGGAGATTCTGTTTTATTATTGGTATTTTCTGGATTAATCTCTGAATTAGATAGATTATTTTTCTTTTCCATTTTTATCACCTTATATATATTAGTCTATGCTATTGCTAATATCCTAAAATTACGACTGTATAATGACATAATCATTAAAGACAATGAATTTAATAGTGCAATAAGTATCTCCTATTGCAATACAATATTAATCCCCTTTATTACGATTAATATCTTCCTGAATTTTCGGTATATACAGCAACTGGTTACTCTCAATAAATCCAGAATGCCATTCTGTTTCAGATTCACCAATAACCTCAGTTCTTTGTTCTTCAGTAGCAATTCTCATATTCCCTGTTCCCGTTAATGGGGAAGGTATACGACCTAACGTTAACATTTCCAAAATATGGTATGCTTCATCCCCTAAAGCAGAACCGTTATTTTGCCAATGTTTATAGGTGCTGGCAAAATTCCTGAAATGCTCTAAGGGTAACCAATGGATAATCATGGAAACATGTGCCGGAAATTCAGTTAAAATCTCAGTTTTTACCCATGATTCCAATTTATGAGGATCAACTTTGCTATTTTCAATTAACTGACGATTAATGACTACGCTGACGACAAATGAGAAACGATCAGTATGCGCGTATTCTGCACCAGAGAAATACCAGCGATAACGCCATGCATTTTCCTTTTGTGGAAAAGCAGCCTCATTGTCTTTATCTCGTTTAATTAATATTTTACCCTCAATACGATCGAATTTCTTTACCACAGCTTTAAGCATATAGTCAGATGGAGAATTCATGCTAGCTACTATTTTTTTGGTTGGTTCATAAGGGGTAATTTTATATTTTAGCGTGATTTCATCACCTTCTTTAATCATGGCTGGAAAAGGGCTTTGGGGACTGGAAGTGATCCAGTATTCATCTTTGACATCGATTTGATCTGTCTCATCGGCATAAACCAATTGATAATCCATATCTTCCAACCACACCGGGCTATTTTGCCAGCATAGTTTTTTATCGATAAACGCTTGTTGTACTCTGTCCAAATTGTATTCCAGAGCAACACTGTTACGGGTATCAAGATAAAATGATTTTTCTGTAATTTCCGTGATCACTTGGCCCCGTAATGTGAATCCGCCCTCACCTTTAACAATTAAGTCAATTATCTGACCATGCAATAACTGCCCTGCCGTACTTTGCTGAGTAATAATTAAGTGATGGCTTTTAGAATCAGGATGATCTTTAATTTCCAGATTATCAGGTGTTTGTTCACTATTGAATACCGGATCAGGTTTCACGGGTAACAATTGACGATGCTCAATTAAATAGAAAGGCAGATCAGCCAAATCAGGCGGTTCATTAAAACATTTTCTTCCCAAGCCTAACCGGGCGGCAATTCGTTTTTGCAACGCCGATACTTTATCAATACAAATATTATTACGATGATAGGCCAGCTCTGGTTGTTGAGCCAAATAACCGCGCTGAGTGGATAAAAAATCCTGTGGATTGAGAATAAGTGGTCTGGCCGCTCGATGAGCACCAAAATAACTTAACAGATATTCAAGGATAGCTAGCTCTTTTGCATAGTTTCGCTCATGGATGCCACCATCGTTCTCAATTTGCCCATCATCATTCAGTTTCTTAATTAAGTCAGGCATTATCGCCTGATGAACGTTCTGACTAACGGAATTAACTTTAAAAGGCCATTGTGCACCGTATACCGTATTTCCCCGTTGTGTAAACGCCAATAGTTTTGGCAATAAGGCAAGTTCTGCACAGCCATTAGCTAGCAGTTGTTCAAAAGGCAACATAAATTGGTGTAACTGTAGTTGTTGTAAGCTATGTTTATTAGTCTGCAATCCATAGCAAGCGGGTAATTTATTGCTTACCGGGTAATAATCCCGCACTTTACGATGCTTACCCCAGTTCAATAATTCCGGTTGTGTATTAATCAACGGTTCTGTAATAAGCTTTTTCTTGATTTCTTCGCTAGAAACCGTAACTTTCACGCCACCTTTGGCAATAATATTCAATGGACTGTTTGGTGAGGTAATCAATTTTAAGGGATCACTGCCCCATAATCTGGGATAATATCCTTTTGCAATTTCCCAAGACCAATTATCTTGCGGTAGCAGAGAAATAATTTCCTTATTATCTTTATCTAATTCCAGCCGAGTAATACCTTGAACTCCCTTGATAGCCAATAATTGGTTAACCAAATGGCTTAAACTTAACACTATGGCACCGTTGTAATCTTTGGTCGGCGGTAATTCAGGTATCCAACCGTGATGCAAATAAGGCCCATCAAAAATTTCTTCATTACTGTAACCCATCTCTTTCATTGCTTGAGTGGTATAACGTAGCGGCTTTTCCTGCACCGTTTGTTCCGCTGTCATATAAATTTGAGCAAATACGTCAGCGATATCTTTAACATCATTATCAAGCTGAATATCAATCTTCAATGGCAAATCAACAGGTTTTAACCAGATAACCCGACTCACCCATTCCCCCAGATTACGGTTATCTTTCAGGAAAGCGTTAAGTTTCTCCTGAGCCAGCTTATTATCGGCCTGAGTTTCCCGGCTAGGCAGCAAATAAAGCCAATAATTTCCTCTTAATGTTAATTGTTTACTTTCTGAATCAGGGAGTTGCATGAAACTGTATTCACGTTTCTTTTTGCTATACCAGTATGTATAGCGCTGATCGTCAGGTTCACATATCAGTAGTACATCATTAAATAAAAAGTAACCCTCAACCGTATCGCCACTGTGTAAATCCAGCAACGCCCGACGATAATCCGCTAGTGTAATTGGACCACAGGTCAGCATCTGCTGCGGACCAAACTCTTGAGGGAAAATACCATCACCGGGTGCCTGTTCCTCTTTTCCGGGCGTAAGAAGATCCAAAAGTGGCAACGAATGACGATAAGCTAAATCAGACGCCCCATAACAACAGGCTTCCAATAAAGTGATACCGGGATCATTTTCACTCATATCACTCCAATATTGACCGGAATATTGCTCAATCACAGCCTTAGCCTGAGCAAGTAAGGTATCAAAGGCAATATCGTCTTTAACGATGGGAAACAGAGCATCCTGATTATTCATTGTTAACTCCTTGGTTTAAAGAACGCTTATCTGTCCAAACTAAAATCAACACTTCGTCATCGTTGGCTTCGATACTTGCACCCACGTCACCCGTAGTTCGGTTAGCTATGGTTATGCTTAAATCGGTGACACGTTCTACCAGAGGGGATTGTTGGATGGTGGCTAATAACTGGTAATAGTCAATGCAGTTACCGGTCGTCACGCCGATAGCAGGATTCTCCGCCCACGGCATATATATCCGGTTTAATTGCTGTTGTAGCTGATGGTGGCCATAGTCAGAATTAACGCCAGAGATGAAGGTCACTTGATAGTCCACATTAACATCAACATAAGTAGGATTGTTGATTTCAATGGTTGCCCAAGGGCTACTTAATTGACTTAACCATTCGACCATCTCAGCCAATCGTGCCGGGTTCAATTTTGGGCGTAACGCATCATCATTATCCTTGTAACGGCTGTCCGGGATAACTATCAGTTGTTGCTCTTCCGGTGCCGGAATGGTAGTCAATTTACTGCCTGAATGGTGTCTGACATCAAGTAGGCTGACAAAATGATCCTTTAGTAAGGTGACCATATTTCCCCAACTCAACACTCGGTTACGATGGGACAACCGGACAGGGATTCGTGTTAAGAAGGCTTGCTCACTCTCTTGCGGGCGACCATTCCAAGAAGCCCAAGGTTGCGTAACACTGCTGATTGCCGGAATAGTGGTTACCGGCTGTTTTATGCTGTCGGCGGTCAATCCATTAATAAAATGCTCTTGCTCAACAGTTTCTGCGTTAGCTAAGGTGGCGGTGGTGGCGTTATATAGCAGACCTTTAACAAGTGGGTAATCTTGGGGATCTGTTTTTCCAACTATCTCAGCTTTCAACCAGTACCGCCCCGTCGGCATCAAAGCGGCTTTATTTGAAGCCTCCTTTGGCAATAAGGTGCGCCAGATACCTCGCTCAAACAGGTTACCGGTTTGATCATCAACTAATTTATCCAATTTACGCCAGGTATTGTGCTTGTTGAGATAAAACCAAGATAAAGTGAGCTTCTTAATACCTTCTAATTGCCAATAAAGAGATAAAGTTTGCCCCGGCTGTACACCCGTGAAGCCTAAATAGAATGCTTCATGAGTTAATGCAGGCATTTCTGCTGTTGCCTCGCCCCAGCCAAAAGGCGTCAGAGGGTAAACAGCAAATTGCTCAGGTTTAGCTTTAGCGCTGAATTGAATCTGCAATGCACTGATTTGTGGGGTATAAGGTAAATTCTTACCGGTAGGATCTTGCCAATATTGGGTATGCATAAAATCCTGTCCGGCCAGTTCTATACGCACAGACGCAGGCCATTCATTGGGCGATGAGCTATCTGCAACAAGGTGATTCATTGCCGGTAAGGTGAATTTTAAGCTTTGGACCTGTGGTTCCTTATCTCCACCAAATAACGATTGGGTAGCACTGAGTGTCTTTCTTTCTTGAGGAGTGATTAAATAGCCCTGTACTTTGAATGCGTCATTTGCAGTAATCCTATAAACAGGGTTAAGTTCTTTACCCTTCTTAACCTCCTTATACCACTCTTTAAAACCTTCTTTGGGCAAGCCAACCCATTGGGGAGTAATCGTGAGCGTTGCGTTTTCAGTGCCATACCATTCAGGGGCAATCAGATTAAAACCGGAGCCTAGCAACGGTGATTGACCAAAGGGAAAACTGGATGCATCCGTTCGTTCAATACCACTATCAGAGGCATAGTACACACTTTGGTTACCATTAATGCTGACTTCTATGTCTATAATTTTGGGCAAAATCGGTCCCTGTTTGGTACCCAGTTTTAATACCGGTACATCAAACGTCATATTATCCAAGGCATCAGGAGGAGTTATCGACGCATCACTGGCAGACAATCCAAGTTCAAGCGTTGTTTTGTTGACAAGTTTTACCGCCAAGGAAAGCCAGCGATTTTCTGTGCTGATATTAGCCGTGATATGCTCAGATTCACCATCCCACTTGCTGGCTAATGTGACTTTAATCGTGCGCTCTCCTGCTAACATCGCAAATAAAGGCGAAGTAATTAAGTAACCGGACAGAACTGAAACATCATTAGGTGTTGGGCTAAAAAGCCGAATACCGTTCTCAGGTAATTTAATGCTATCTGCAAGATTCAGTGACATTGCCGATTTCCAACCATCGCCCTCTTTTCGATACCAATATAGGTCAGTCAATTCTCCTTGATTCACCAATACATTCGACTCGGACACATACTGTAATGGATTGCCAGCGCTATCATGTCCGGCATCAAAGTAAGTTCCTTGAGGGACAAGATATTCTGCGTTACCTCCATTCAAGGTAATACCTATCGCCACCCGATCCGCTCGGGCACTTCTCGGCGTTAAACCCAATAATTCCCGATAATAAAGATCGCGATGACGCGCCGGAAAGGTATTGAATAATATTTTTGTCGTTTCTAAAAGTTTTAAAAAAGCCAATAAAAAAGCTTGATGAGCGGGTAAAAGACCATTGGCTTTATTCACATTTTGGTAAATATCCGCTAATTGCTGAGGATGATTTTCCTGAATAAAGTAGAAGCTATGCCAGAATTTTTCTTTCCCCTGTTCAAAAGGGATTTTTTCCGTATATTCCTGAATCCAGTTTAATATATCCCGCGTACTTCTTTCATCAAGTTTAAAAGTCGTATCCGATACCATAGCGGTAAGTTTATTTTCTAATTCGGTCTGTTCCATATTTATACCACCTGTTATTTGAATATAACTTTAATATTTTTTCAGGAGATCATTACTATTTAAAAATAAATTAAAACATTATTTATCCAGCACTGACAGCATATTGACTGGCAATAAATCGGCCTTTTCCCATACTGGGTGCGGTTATATCGGGGCCACTCGATGGATTATTTGCCGGCTGTGATGGGGTAAAACGGGCAATGAATTGCTGTCCAACCACAATCACCGTGGCAGGGCTACGACAAAAATTTACCTGCTGACCGACATCCAATTGAGCAATGGTGACCATACCCATGCCGGGTATTGGATGGCTAGGAGTAATATATTGTGCTTGAAGCTGTATCTTTTTTTCATCCCCCACCATTACGATTTTTTTGCCTTGGATCTTAACGTGACCACTGCCCCGGACGATTGCCGGCCCCAGAATAGTGACCTGCCGGTTACCGAACAAGGGTTCGAATAGCAAAGTGTCGCCATCAACCACCAGTTGTTTACTCATAAGATCACTTCTCCTTCACCAAGCTTAATAATACCTTCAACTTGCTGGCTAATTTCGCTACCTCTCAGGGCATAGCTCACCTGAATATGCAGGCTATTAGGCAAATTTATTTTTTGATTCACCTGAATTTCAGTCATTTCCACTCGGGGTTCATAACGTAATATTCGCTCTTCAATACGCGTTTGAATACGCGCCATTAATTCATCAGTGATATTTTCAAACAGATAATCATGCAAACCACAGCCATAATCTTCACGCATAATCCGCTCACCGGGTTCGGTGAGAAAAAGTACTTTCATACTCTGGCGGACATGTTCTGCCCCTTCTGCCATGATGACTCCCGTCTGAGAAGAAAATTGTGGCGGAAATGCCCAGCCCCGACCATAAATATCGGCTAATATTTTGTCTGCCATCTTATTTAACCTATTATTGTGTTAAATTAATTTTCGCCCCTTTAATATCAACCCCAGATTTTCCAGCGGCTGATAGGGATTTTTCGGCTTGAATATTAATTTCCTGCGCCTGAGTGATGAGATTTTTAGCGGAATTAATAGTGATATCTTTATCCTGTTGCAAAGATAAGGTATTTTTTCCACTATTAAATGCGAGCGTATTGTCTTTATTATCGAAGATTAATGCCTGCTGATTCTCTCCCTGTTTAATCACTAACGTTTTCATTTGATTCTTTTCACTGGGTTCTAACGGTGATCTATTTTTAGGATTATGCATGGCACCTAATATCACCGGAAAACGAGGATCACATTCAAAGAAACCGATTATTACTTCATCCCCCGGCTCTGGATAGAAGCAGAATCCACTCTCATGACTAGCATAAGGTTTGCCTAAACGGGCAAAAAGGGTGCCGTTGGTTAAGTTTAAGGCCGGTATGTTGACCGGAATACGGCCTAGCGATTGGCCATCCTGTTGGTATTTTTCTACGATCCCGATATGCAACTCTTTAACCTGAGGTATAACCTGTTCTATATCTGATTGCATGCCTAACGTTAACCGGGTACGCCAACCTTGCCGCGGGTTAATGATCTGGCTGACACCAGTGATAATCGCCTGACCATCCATTCCCGCCCCAAAGCCAGTTAACGCCAAAACATCACCCGGCTGATAGCAATCATGGCCTGCAACCTCAAAGCTGCCGGATATATTATGGTTTCGCCGGTTGCCCATGATGCCCTGAGTAAACTGTTTGGTTTGTTCATTATCCAATGGGGAGCTGAAAATCCATTGCCACTCTTGATCGGTCAGCGGTTTCAGCGTGTCGGTAGCAAGTTGACCATGCCCAAACCCACTATTTTTTACCTGAATCGCCTGAGACAACTTTTGTTGGTTAATGTCCCAAGACTGTACACTCACCGTTTTGGGGCTGCGCTGATTATCCCATTGCAAATTCGCTTCAAACAGCACAATGTCCCGGAGGTCGCCGCGCTGACGAATGGTGTGGACAGTTGACCGATTAAGTGATTCCGGCGTGACCAACGTAACAACATCATGGCTGGGGATCAGCCAGGTATTGGTAGCACTCAATCGGCTCTTTAAGAATGTCCAATCATTGCAACGAAACTGCACCATTTGCTCATGTACCGTTTTAAGTTGAGGTGCCTGTTTTATCGTGACAGGTACCCCAGCCTGACTGCATAGCTTCTTGATAATCGCCTCATCACTCTGCTTACTGAACAGTTGTGAGTGAAAATTATGGGTTAATTTTTGCAGTGGATGTTTTGCCGTCAGAATCATTAAACTGTCCTGACCTTTAAGCCCCAGTGTCTGCCGAACGATGACTCCCTTAAACAACACGGTTTCTTGCATTTGCACGATAAGTTCATGGTTCGGGCGGCAATTTGCTAACTCAGCCTGCACCTTGGCATCAAAAATATGGCTGGAATCACCAATAATACCCAAAGTGACGTTAGCCGAAGGAATGCCATTGATAGGGTAATTGGCTGACAGGCTGATAACTGTAAACTGATTGAGCGTTTTGCCGCCTATCTTAATCGCGATCGGAGGTATCTTCATGCCTTTCTCCGTGCTTGTAGCGTTTGTCCCGGCGTGAAATCATCAAGATTATCCAGATCGTTTTGCCAAGCCAGCGAAAGATAATCGATACCGCCCGCCAGAGCCGCGCCAGCGCCCAATGCAATCAATGGCAGAGAGAGCATATCGGTTACGCTAACCGCAGTAGCCGGTGGTGATTTTAACTGCTGCTCAGTGGCCTGAATAATAAAGCTCTCATCCGCCACCAGCGATAAGGTGGCAATTGCCCGTAACGGCATGGCATCCCGATCAAACAAGGTGTAATGAATGTTGAGACCGCTGGCCCGGCAAGCAAAATAACCTTTGTTTTCCCAACGCATTTTGCCCCACTTGATTTTAAGAAAATGAGGGACGTTGGTACCGGCATCAACGGCACAGAGGGTTTTCAGTGTCGCCAGTTGGGTTTCTATCGGCGTATTGTTGCCGGGCATAGAGGCATCAAACAGTAGATCTAATGACAAGCCCGCGGGCTGAGACGACACATAATGGTTGCCTTGGTGGGCATGGGTAATGCTTTCATCGTTTCTATAATTGGCTTGATAGTTGAACTGGATCGCATCGGGGTTATACATCACCGGTAAACTGCCCACCAAGATTTTACCTTCCCGATCTTTAAAAGCCGTCAGCGTCAATTTGGACAGACTACGTTCAATTAAGCTCATAATCGCCCCCGGTTTCACGTAATGCCTCTAACACCTCCCGTTTCACCCTCTCAATCAGGCGAGCGTCATCCAGTGCTTCTTGAGCTAAGGTTCGCAGGGAAGATAAATCACTCGCAGAATCGGTAACTTTGGCCTGAATAATCAGTTCTTTAATTTCTACAGTCATGCTTTCACTCCTAACCAGCGCATATCCTGATAACGTAACTCCAGGGAATTGACCAAAACGGCATTACTATTGGCATCAAAGTCACCGGTAGACCAACGAACCGGTAACGCGTTACTCACGGTCCAGCTTGCCACCGGTAAAAAATTTTCATTCAGCAACATGATGACCACATCAGCATAAACCGCTTTTTCCCCACGCAAGACACGATCAAATATCAGAGTCAGCGGTGTAATCGTCATCACACCACGCTCCAATACCAAACTACCGTGCTGGATCTTCTCGGCCAGCCAAACATTTCTGGCGTTTTCCCCGCCTTGACTGTGTTGAGTAGTTTGCAGTTCACGACTGAGCCCCGATATGCGCTGAAAGGCAATATCAAGTGGACTGGGAATATTGTTAAACAGAAAACTGGCGATAAAACGGTGTGACACTGACGGGGTGTATAGATTGTGCATATTTTGCCCCTGTTTAATTTAATCCCATGGTCCCGGTGCGCGTATCAAACGTCAGACTCAGCTCAATAAATTCCGCCGGAATGAGCAGAGCCAGTTTGATTTTCATAATCATTTTCCCAGCCCGCAGATCCGCTTCATTCATTGATTCGTTAACACCGAGTAATATGTCAAATGCTTGGTCCTCTTGGGTCCCTAACAGTCCACCTTTCAACCATAATTGATGCAGCCAGTTGTAAGTTTGGCCTTTAAGTTTCATCCAAGTGATAGCGTTGTTAGGTTCGAAAACAAAAGCCCGGCCTAATCGGGTGAGATGAGCTTCGATATAGGAGACCAATCGGCGAGTTTGGATATAACGCCAGGGAGAACCGGGGATGTTATCCAGCGTTCGGCATCCCCAGACTTTAATCCCTTTGCCGGGGAAGCTGCGAATCAGATTCAACGAAGTGCCATTCTGATTAAAGAGCGCATCAGCTTCAATAAAGGATCGTACTGGGCTGACAACCTTAGCTAAAGCTACGTTGGCCGGTGCGGTCCAGATACCTTGTTGATGATCATTACGCTGGATAACCGCCGCCACCGCCGCAGTAGGCGAAAGGATGATATGTTGACCATTTTCTTGATATGTGGTTTTCAGCCCCGGCCAATATACCGCGCCCCATTGCCGATCACTTGAGGAAAACTGCGCCAAACATGTCGCGGCCAGTACCGGATCATCCGGGGCATCCAGCAATCCCATGATGCCACGTCGGCTCTTGCACAGTTCGAGTATCGACTGCCAAAACTGCAACCAAAGATCTATCTCGGCACCGGACTCTCCCGTCTGATTAAAACGGACAATATCAGGGACGACAACCAGTGTAATAGCACTCTCCGCGGCAATAGCCTGCTTAAGCCAATCCTGTTGCAGTGCGATGATCAATGATTGAAAATCGCTCAGTGGTTCATCAAGGGTCAGCGGCAGCACATAGGCTTGTTGACCGCCATTTTCAAAAAAGTGGCGCACGGAGGTGTACATTAATGAGTCGTACATTAATCCTGACTCACAAAATTTTAGGGTAAAATCGGTCAGGCTGTTTAATTTGACTATGGTTTTACTGCCCGAACTTTTTGGAATATCACCAATAAAAACCGGTACACCAATAAATGCATCCCCCGGCTTCTGGGATATCAGGTTTTCCGCGCTTGTCACACCCGGCTGTGTTATTTCCATTATCATTTCCTCAACAGGACAGGCGCGGCAAACCGCGCCCCAGTACAGTTACTGTGCGACTTTTTGCGAAAATTGCAGGATAATAAATTCAGCCGGGCGAACCGCCGCCATACCAACCTTGACGATCATTCTTCCTTGCTTAATATCCACCTCGGACATGGTGACACCTTGACCAATCTGGACAAAATAGGCTTCTTGGGGATGACTGCCAACCAGCGCCCCTTGTTGCCAGAGTTGATGGAGATAGTTGTCAATGGCTGACCTTACTCGTTCCCAAGTCGGTTGACTATTGGGTTCAAAGACGGCAAATCGCATTGCCTGTTTGATATCCCGTTCCGCCGCATTAAATAAACGCCGTACCGGAATATAGCGCCAGTTGTCATCATCTTTCAGAGTACGTGTACCCCACACGACAAACCCTCGATTATTGAAATAGCGGATAACATTGATACCTTTTTGATTCATGGTACCTTGCTCATCTTCGGTGAGCCGTTCTTCTACATCACTAATGCCACTCAGAACAATATTAGCCGGTGCTTTCCAGACACCACGGCTGGCATCAGTAGCACAATAGACGCCGGCCATGATTGCACTGGCGGGAATAGTTTTGTTTACATTCTTTATTGCAGTAATAGCCTCCTTATAGACATTCGGGTTTTTCTCTTTGAGTTCCGTCAAATTGGTAATATTGTTTGCTTTTGCATCCTTATAACCTAAAACATCTATAAGACTCTCTTCCGTTTGCATAAGTTGTGAGACTTTCACCGCGGGATAATACGTTGCGGTTTGTGAGGATACGTTAGTGCTGATAGCGAATGCTTTATCCTGATTATCAGCGATAAGGAAATAGCCCTCATTCAATAATGAAGATGTCAGGTTGTTATATATCTTGCTTTGGTAATCAGAATCTTGTTCAGGGCAGACGATCAAGGTAATTTCTAAAGCCTGCTTAATTAACTCAGGGATTAAAGCCAGAGTTTTAGTATCTTCCGAATCAGCAATCGGTAGGATATAACAAGGCCCACCGCCATTTTGGAAATAAAGTTTTAAGGCATCGCTGCTTGTTGTATAGGTACCGACAGTCACCTCATAAGTGTAATCAGCTTTTTTTTCTTCTTCTGTTTCTGTATTGCTATTAACCTCTTCATTTTCTTTGGTGGCTTTGTTTTCGGTTGATATATCACCTTCAATTTTTTCAACTTTCTTAGGTTTTTTAGCGGCAGATGGAGGTGTTGATTTAATCGCTATTGACGTAACACAACCCACATGAAACAGGTTAGTGAAATCCAACCAGCTACTAACACGTGTCACTTGTGGTGTCGTAGTCGTACTAGGTTTTTTCAGTGAAAAACGTCCAATAAAAACAGGGATTGCCGTATTCCCTTGGCTGACAGAAAGCGCCGGTGGGGCATCTTCTTCAATATAGACGCCAGGATAAGTTGGTACTGTTGGCATACTGCCTCCAATTATTGTCCGATGTTCTGCGTAAACTGCAAGATAATAAATTCGGCCGGACGAACTGCCGCCAAACCTATTTTGACAATCATTCTGCCCTGTTTAATATCGTCATCAGTCATGGTGATACCTTTACCAATTTGAACAAAATAAGCTTGTTCAGCTTTATTGCCCATCAATCCGCCTTGTTGCCAGAGAGAATAGAGATAATTATCAATCGCTCGACGTACAATTTCCCAAGTTGGTTGGCTATTAGGTTCAAAGACCGCAAAGCTCATGGCATTTTTAATATCTCGTTCTGCGCTGTTAAACAGACGGCGAACAGGGATATAACGCCAATTATCACTGTCCTCAAGTGTTCTGGCTCCCCAAACCAATGGGCTACTTTTAGGAAAAGTACGGATCATATTCAACGCTTTATCTTTGTTATATTGTCCTTGCAGATCATCAGTCACCGGATATTTAGGTTGTAATCCTCCTTGAATAGCAACGTTAGCTGGCGCTTGCCAGACACCTCGATTGTTATCGACACTGGCATAAATACCGGCCATCACTGCACTGGGTGGAATATCAACGCTAGCTCTTTTCCCTTCTTCATTTTTTTCTCCCCACTCAGCGGTCAGCCAAGGATAATAAACTGCGCCATAGGCGGTAGCGGTATAAATCTTAAGTACTTCATCGGGTTTTTGGTTCAAATCTATTTGAGTGACTGGGCCATCAAAAATGGCAAATAAGCCTTTGCCCGGTTGGCAAAGTGTACCTACAGCAGTAGTAATATCCTCTCCGGCAGCAACCAGCAATGTGACATCATCCAACTTTGGAACTTGGTTTACTAAATCTTTAGTTTTAACGAGATAACAATATCCACCGCCGTTAATAAAATAGGCACGTAGTGAAATATCAAGCTTATCACTAGGATTAAATTGTCTACCTCTTAGAGCCAGATATTCTAGCCAACTATTAACACGATGATAGTCATCTCCTGACCTAAAAAGATTTTCATCTCCGACAGCAAAAACAGGGACCGCCGTTGCACTGGTACGGACAGAGAGTGCCAATGAAGCATCTTCTTCAATATAGACACCCGGATAATGATAAGTTGTCATAATATTCGCCTTTAAAAAGCACTGCATTGACGTGCCAGACTATTCCTGACAACAAACAGTCCTGACACCAAACAGTGTATTAATGGAACTCAACAGTCACTCGATCGGCTTTTAAACTTATTTCCTGTACCGCAACTTCATTACTGGTCGCATCAAAACTGGGGGCTGTGAGTTTTTCCGGGAAAGCATTAGCAATATTCCAGGTAATCAGCAAATTTGAGCCTGTTTCATCGGTGAGACTAATAGAAATATCTTTCTTTTCTATCTGATTAAGCGAAATAGAATTAATCCAATCGTACAATTTAGATTGCCCTTTAAAAATACCGCGCTTCAAGGTAATGCTTGGTCTCTGACGCTGACCGGGCATTTGTAACCAATTACCAATTCCATCACGATATTCAATCGTGTCATAGCTAATATCTAATCCCGATACACTTTGAAAAGACATTTGCTCATCACCAACGGTCACGACAAAACGGTAAGTTGGAATAGGGTATTGAACAGCAATTTGATCGACAGTTGTAGACATTGTTATTTCCTTAAGAGTTAAATTCATAACCGGGTTAGAACACATATCATTTTAGGTACGCTACCGCCCTTAGGTATCATGCCTAATGCCTTACTTGTATACCCGTCATCTTTCAAGTTGCCTCTTTGTTGGCTGCACTCACTCACCCCGGTCACATAGTTCTCTATGCTCCCGGGGATTCGTTCCCTTGCCGTCGCAATGCATCTTGAAATCCATAGGGTATATATTCACTGTGCTTTAATATCCAAACCCTCATTCAAGGTTCAAGGAATGAGGCGACCTGACTACTGACTAACTACTGATTAACGTAAGTTAATACGTGATAAACATCACACTGTTGGAGCTTTAAACTATTCATCGAACAGTAATCACTCAAATACCGCCAAATAAAAGTTAAAAATAAAAAATAATGATTTTTATCTATTTTTTACCTTTTAATTCAATTACATAAATAAATCACGTTCAATTCACAGCATTATTGCTCGTGGATATCTATTCATTAATTTTTACAAAAGGAATTTATAAACAATAAATAACACCTAAAAATATTTTATCTATATTTCTAAATCTTACATCACTTCATGGGTAATCATCACAATATAAATAAAACTAATAATTAATTATCATTAGTTTTACTTCTTAATAAAAAACAGAAAAATAACCCATATGACAAAATAAAATAAAAAATTTTAAATAATTTATTTTCTTGCATTACTCATTCATAAAATATATAAACTCTAACAGGTATAAGTGCCTATTGAGCCCTCCTGGCTATATAAAAAATAGACAAACACTAAACAGAGGCAGAGAATGCGTTATGTTGAAAATAACTAGAGATGTTTATTTAGACTGTGACTCAAACAAAATAATTCATGGTAAAAATATATTTATCATTACAGAGAAAGAGAAACGCCTGCTACTTGCACTGTGGGAACATGCATCCCAAGGGAATACGTTAAACCGGGAGCAACTGATCCCTCTAGTTTGGCCTGAACGCAAAGATGGGGTAGCAGAAACCAATTTACTGCAATTAATCTGCAAGTTACGCCGAACATTACGTTATTGTGATCTAGGTGAAGCCATACACACGGTGTACCGACAAGGTTATCGTTTTATCCTGCCACTTCAAGATGACGAACAAGATAATCGTCAGCTCCAAAATACTCAATTACCTATTCCCATCGCTACACCGCCAAAGCCATTTTACTGGCGTTTCACCAGGATGATTGTTATGTTTATCACCGCAATCATCTGGATATCAACTATCCTATATACAGCTCCTTTTCTGGCTAAGAAATAATGGTGACTTTTATTTAAAAAATGATTAAATCCCCATCAATGGATGGTCTATTAAATTAAACAGCATGCAAGCGGGTTATCCATTTCTTTGCGGCTCATTTCAGCAAGTCATGAGCCGCTTTAATAAGAAAAGATCATGATTCATGATATTAAGTTATCTATTTTTTATCGGTGTAACTCCTTCGTCATTAATTACGACTACCGCTATCGGCAATAAATCCGTCAGGAATACATGTCCCCGCCACTGTCGGGATTTTCGTATCTCTTTGACTGATAACAGCCATAATCATAGCTACATCCAGATGTCAATCGGCTTGTCCATGAATTTCATATTTCCACCCCAACTAGAAATTAAGATCCCGTTAAACGTGTGTGAAAAAAGAAAAGGCCACGCAATGCGTAGCATGGAATGTGTATTAACCGCTTTTACGTTTACCTTATTCCTTTTACGTCACTGATAAATTTCAATATTTAACTGCTCATAGAAAGTGTTAAGTTAAATGTCACAGGTGAAATCACCTGATTATATATGCCAACAAATAACAGCAATAATAAGGAAACCAATATGATATCAACAAATTTCAAAATATTCCTAAACCCTAACCAAGCTATCGAAGCTTATAAAAATGGGAATATAGCCATTCCTATTCGATGGAGAAGTATAGCAATAAAAAACAACGGCCAAGCAGCAATGAGGGTTTTAAATTTCTGGGCATCCCCATTTGGGGAGTATGAATTCTATAATTCTATTGATGTCTGGCCTGGAGAAACTAAAATACTCAACGCGCCTCCTAACGCTGTTTATTACTATAGAATTACAGCCGTCAATTTAGACGCAACTCTAACCACAGAAGCTGAGTTTAATTGGATATAAAGATTCTTAAGAGTTAGCTATATATCTCTCGTATATAAGAAGATTTAGTTCAATATAGCTCAAACTTCACTACGCAGAAAGTAACATCTTCATTCTCTGCTAAATACTTATCAACTACCGAGGATTACTCGGTAGTTGAAATTGAATGCCACATCAGACATTATCTGAGAACGTGGAAGTGGACTTTATATATGAAAAACTCCGCAAGTAAGAGGCTTGGAATTCAACATAATATATACCCGTCATCTTTCAAGTTGCCTCTTTGTTGGCTGCACTCACTCACCCCGGTCACATAGTTTTCTATGCTCCCGGGGATTCGCTCCCTTGCCGTCGCGATGCATCTTGAAATCCATAGGGTATAAAACTAATAATTAATTATCATTAGTTTTACTTCTTAATAAAAAACAGAAAAATAACCCATATGACAAAATAAAATAAAAAATTTTAAATAATTTATTTTCTTGCATTACTCATTCATAAAATATATAAACTCTAACAGGTATAAGTGCCTATTGAGCCCTCCTGGCTATATAAAAAATAGACAAACACTAAACAGAGGCAGAGAATGCGTTATGTTGAAAATAACTAGAGATGTTTATTTAGACTGTGACTCAAACAAAATAATTCATGGTAAAAATATATTTATCATTACAGAGAAAGAGAAACGCCTGCTACTTGCACTGTGGGAACATGCATCCCAAGGGAATACGTTAAACCGGGAGCAACTGATCCCTCTAGTTTGGCCTGAACGCAAAGATGGGGTAGCAGAAACCAATTTACTGCAATTAATCTGCAAGTTACGCCGAACATTACGTTATTGTGATCTAGGTGAAGCCATACACACGGTGTACCGACAAGGTTATCGTTTTATCCTGCCACTTCAAGATGACGAACAAGATAATCGTCAGCTCCAAAATACTCAATTACCTATTCCCATCGCTACACCGCCAAAGCCATTTTACTGGCGTTTCACCAGGATGATTGTTATGTTTATCACCGCAATCATTTGGATATCAACTATCCTATATACAGCTCCTTTTCTGGCTAAGAGATAATGATGATTTTTATTTAAAAAATGATTAAATCCCCATCAATGGATGGTCCATTAAATTAAACAGCATACAAGCGGGTTTCATCCACTTCTTTACGGCTCATTTCAGCAAGTTATGGGCCGCTTTAATAAGAAAAGATCATGATTCATGACATTCTTTTTTATCGGTGTAACCCAGTTTTTCACCCGGTTCTAATTTTTGTACGTCTGATGTGATATTCATGCTGAAATGCCTGCTCAAATGTTGCATTAATTGTCAAAGCGGTAGGTATTCTGTATCTGAGTTCTCCATTTAAATTCTTCTGCCCTATTTCCCCCATAAAAAACCTCGCTGAAACGAGGCTGAGGAATTCCTATGCGCTCTATTTACATAGATAACGCCTTTAAAACATGAACCGGATCTTTCTCTATTGCCTTCAACAGGGCTTTTGCTGGTCCGGTTGGCTCACGCCTTCCCTGTTCCCAGTTGCGCAGAGTTCCAACATTAACGGAAATCAACTTAGCAAAACCGGTCTGAGTTAAACCGGTTGCCTGGCGAATATTCTTTACTTTTACTGCTTCAACGTGAGTTTCACGAGAGGCAGCACGTTCGCCATTAATAATTTCGTTCATCTGTGTCATGCTTTCAGTTAGTCTAGAAAATAATTTACTATCCATTGTTACCACCCCTCATTTAGTGCTCTCAAGACTTTCTTTTCTGATTCACTAAGGTCATCCTTGATGCCTTTTTTGTAAATCAGTAACAATCTGATGTGTGAGACATCTACTTTATAGTAATAAATAATGCGCACACCACCCCGCTTACCTTTACTCCCAGATGCCCATCTGACTTTACGTAAGCCACCAGTGTGTTGGATAACATCACCAGCAATAGGATTGTCTGCGAGATATTGCTGAAATTCACGATATTCATCGTCACTTAACAACTCTTTACAATCTTCAGTGAAGATATGGGTCTCAATAAATATCATGTCTTAGTGCGTCACTGGTGTACATTTAGGTGATAGTATACGCTTTGGCGGGATAAGTCAATGGCGCACATACAGCATTATATATCATGTGGGTCTATTTTAAATTTGCCATCCTTGACCTGGAGTTAGTACTTCCAGCTATTTTCCATGCTCAAAAAGTTTTCTCTGTGAATGATGAGATAGCCAGCCTTTTGATTTACTTAACATCAAATCAACTCGTCCTGACGAACCATCAGGTCGGACAACTTTAGAATCATCATCGTTGCGAGTGCCTAATAACCTTAAATGCTTATTAAGTACTTCATTAAGATTATCCTCTATTCTTATGCATAAACTGATCTCAGTTAAGCAGAATATTTCCGCTCTCTTGCCTCGCTGAAAATATTTACATAGGTGGCCTTTAAAACGAAAAAAGGCCACGCAATGCGCAGCCTGGAATTCAATGTAATATAGTTAACGCCAGTTACAGTAAAAACGCTTGGTTTCACCTGTCTGCTTTAATATGGCACCTAGTTTTTCTACGGTTGGGTTTTCCGATTCATAATAGTAGACATCGTATTCATAATTATCGTTATCTGCATCATGATCATGCAAGAAAGTTCCAAAATCATAAGTTACATTATCAACTGAGACATAAAAATTCTTCTTGAGTACTTCTTTAACTTTCTGATAATTAGCTTTATCAAAATATACTCTCAAATACAATCCGCTGCTATTATAGTAGAACCTTAAAATGCTTTTAATATCTATTTTATTTTGGGTTATATTTAAAGTACCGAAAGTAGATTCTCCCTTACCAAAGACTCCCTTGTCACTCATATATCCCCAGTCCTGCCCTGTATCATACTTACTAGTCCCTAAGGTAACATCAAAAACCATCATATTGTTATCTGGCTCTAACAATGACCAATCACTACCCATTATATCTTCCGGCGTTGGTTGCCAAGGTAACCAATGCCCATGCTTATCGCACTTCTCAATATAAATCAGATTATTGCCTTCACTGTTAGCGTTCGATTCAGGAATAAGGCGTATGCATTCATTAGGAGAATCCCAATCACCACGACGTGCTTGATTTCCTAGATACACTTGAATAATCGCCCACGGACAAGAATTTTCTGGGGCAACAACATGATTACATTTGTATTGATCAGGGTTTAATGATTTATGCTCAGGGAGTTTATTTTCTATTTCAGTAACTTCTGGCTTATTAATTTCAGACATAAACACCTCACTTAATTATTTATTAATAAAGGTAATTTCATCTTACTGCCAAATAGCCATAAGATATTATTCAAATTAGATTCTTACTTCAATAGAATATTTTTAAGTTTACTACTGCATAGACGGTAAAGCACCGCGAGTGCTAAGCCTAAACTATTAATAAGAGTAGTTAGTGATTACGATATTTCCTGACTTATCTCCAATAGATTGGCATTGTGAAAACTCCATAAAAAAACCTGCCGGAGCAGGTCTATATGCTTTTCTTAGTAAATGGGTTCATGCGCTTACATGATTAAGCAGCCTTAATTCCCGCTCATTTAGACACTGGAAAGAATCTTCTACGATATGAACTAGGTTATGTCCCTCAATTAAATTATGGCCTTAAGAAATAAGCGGATACAACCTAATTTCACCATAGCGATATAATTTCTTGCTGTCTTTTCATAACGGGTGGCGATGCGACGATGCTCTTTGAGTCGACCAAAACATCTTTCTACAACATTTCTTCTTCGATACGTTTCATGGTCGAATTTAACCCGTCCATCTGACCGCGCTTTTTCATTTGATTTATAGGGAATTATCACTTTTATTCCCTGACTTTTTAACCGGTTACGTAATGCGTGGCTGGCATAACCTTTATCAGCAATCACCGCTTTTGAACGACGTTTCATAAAACCGTTTTTACGCTGAATACCCAGACCATCCAGCAGGCGCACTGCATATTGACTTTCATGACATTGACCTGCACTGAGTACCACATTCAGTGGATAGCCTTTTCCATCGACCGCCAGATGGATTTTGGAGCCATAACCACCCTGAGAGCGACCCAGGCCATGATTTTCGGTGACATCGGGATGTTTTTTTTGGCGCCCGCCGCACAATGTGCCGCACGAATGTTACTGCCATCCAGAGATATAGCTGACCAATCAACTAAACCTTGTTCATCCAGTATTGACAATAACTTATTGAAAATGAGGTTAATGAGCCCCGATTTTGCCCACCGATTAAAGCGATTATAGACGGTTTTCCAGGAACCATAACGTTCGGGTAAATCCCGCCAGGGGGCACCGGAACAGAGTATCCAAAACATGCCGTTGATAACCCGGCGGTGTTCAACATAAGGATGTCCCGCCCGTTGAGAATGTTCAGGGGGCAATAAGGGGAGCAGTAACTCCCATGCTTCATCAGGAAGGTCGTAACGAGCCATAACATGTTTTTTCCGAAAGTCAGAGCCACATAGATTATTCTATCTCAGCCTATTGCGGGACACACCCTAGCTTATCCAAGAGCCTATCAATACGCGAATGTGCATCTGGCATCACCACGGCCATGACCTGATAATGATTTTCATAATACCAATGTTGAGCATAAACCAGATAATTGTCACTTTTCCTGTTGTGTAGCATCACATTTGTCGGCCACGGTTTTTCATTCAGGGGAAGAATATGTAACTTCCATATTCCTGATTCCATAGCCTGCATGTTGCGCTCAAAACGCCCTTGGCACCCAGCCAACCAGACACCTCTTCTGCACCACTCAAATATTTAACCAACATGGTTGCGTAATCATGAGCAGCCGCATTGAAAAGTAGCTCTTCCGCCACGCTGACGTAAACCATATACCTAACCCCACACAGGCAATGGAATACCGAGCTTTTTATGCGAGAGATTCACCAACTCTTTGTAACTTTCCGCGTCGGCTTTCGGTGTATATTCACCTGCATTAACTGGCAAGTACTGCTTTAACATTGTTGCAATACGCAATAAAACGTTTCTATTATTTGCAAAAATCCTCAACGCTCTCTGAGAATGCGTTTGGAATAGCTTGACATGCGGTCCCCATGCAGGCGAAGACTCCGCAAGAATATAACTTAATTTCAAGAGATGGAGTTGACTCGTGGCGATTTTTGCAGCGGATTCGTAACGCTCGACTACATCACGAATATCTATACCTGGTTCGATCCCGTCACGGTCAATGGTTTCAAGTAATTCAATACCAATTTGGGTATTTTCTTTCAGGTAGGCAAGCGCCATTTTAGATTCAGAGAAATATGACATCACCTCTTGAGCAGTCAGCATTTTTTGCCCTGCTCTGTCTTGCACCAATTGCGTAATCGGAGCAGAAAGATACTCTGGCAATTTTGCTAACTGATTAACGTCTGGAAGTGGAGTTAGCAACGTTACTAACGTTGTCATTCCTACTGTCATGTGACCCCCTTTGATCTGTCTGTGGGATAAGTATATAGGAATACAGTATACATATCGCCTTCCGCACTACCTTACATTATTCTGCATAATTGCTTATCAAAGCACAATCAAATTTACTAGGATCTAACGTCTCTTTCCTATAAGAAGCATTCTTCATTATCCAACTTGCAACGCCAATCTCAGAATTTACCAACCAGACTGGCTCATCATCGCGTTTCGATTTTAGATTGCTCTCCATTACCCCGGCAGGAAAATGATACGTTGTAGTACGGACGACCACATTCATCATATTCAGGATGAAGGTAAATCTCATTTTCCTTCGCTTCATTCATCATTGACTCCTCATCTTTTCGCAACACACCAACACATGAACAAAATAAGCGATTGCCTAATTCCCCTATCCTCTTAATGGGTGTATATAAAGATCAACTCTTTTTTTCAAAAAAATACGATTTTTAATGCCCAGACTCTATCGCCATCGATATAACAACGTATCGGGCAGGATATTTAATCCCCATAACAATAACATGACATTTACTGACAAAAATAAGCTTGCATTGGTTGCCATAAAATGAAATGGAGTTGAATATCTGGTTATAATTAGATAATCACCCCATGAGAGAAATATACTATTTTCATTATTATTCAACACGTTGCATTAATTTAAATCTCATTATTCCTTTTTAAATATCATTCATAAAATCGCTGTAAAAAGGAATAATTCTCATTCATGTTATGCGAATAACAAGCTCTCAGGGATTCATTCCTTTGCCGTCGCGATGCATCTTGAAATCCATAGGGTATAAATTATATTTTACGCTGATATGCCCACCATTTATTCCTTATCTTCTACAGCAAGATAAATTATTTATAGATGGGACAATCCCCTTAATTATCTGATAACAAAGTCAAGACTTTATTATCACAAAATGCCGTTCGTTTAATTTTTATTGAACTTCAACAATAAACAACTAAATAATTCCAAAAAACAGTCAACAATCCTAATAAAATTATATTAATTAATAATATTCTTATTTGTTTTTAATGAGAACTTATTTACAAAGATAGGGATAAATGAGTACTAAGATGCGGAAAATAATTACCAATTAATCAATAAAGTAACTTTGTGGTGTTAAATAAATTCGTAAAGTCATGGAACTATCTGTTTTGTTAAACTGCCATAAGCCGGTTACTCGTTCCCTTACAATTAAGGAGGGAAATAATCATGGTGCTAAAACAACTCATCTTAGCCACTCTGATTTTTAGTTTATTGTCAACTGATGCACTCGCAGGAAAACCACAAAACTATCTCTACACTTCATCCGATGAGCTCGATCAATTATGTCCTCTGTTAGAACGTCAAAATATTGACGGTGTACAAGTTGTTTATGCCATTTTATCTCTAACAAGGCACAAAATATCAAGGCGGTTTAGTTGCTCAAGTTGATAATCCCGGTGAAGGCAAAGCACAAGGTTATGGTTGGATTGCTATTCAATGGAATACAGCGTTGCGCAAACGCTATCAGGATCTGCTTTTCGAACTGGTAAAAGAGTTTGACGGCCGTATTACCGGGATTAATCTACCAGAAACCGCCGTTGATATTGACATGAAACAGGATAAGACCGGTTTTAGCCGTGACCGCTATTTTTCCGCCGAACTTGATAATATCAAATTCGCCCGCCAGGTATTTAAAAAATTCTACAATCCTACGTAGTACAATACGTTAATTTCTGGCCATGTGAATGGGATAACGATCATCAGTATATGTCTCGCTTTTTTAATTTCGCGTCGAAAAATAAGATCGGTCTCGACGGTCCCGATATCGTGCCATATCAATCTGCTCAAATGAAAAACACTTATCCCTTTTTCAATCGTTACAAAGGCAAACTGGATTTGGTGGCAATGGCAGTCCAAGAACCCACACTGACCTACACCAATCCAAAAACTAAAAAAGCCTTCACTCAGGAGGAGTTTACTAATTTTGCCGAAAACGACTTGGGGGCTAACATTATTTTTTGGAGTACCACAACACCCCGGCTAAAGCAGTAAAACCAAGGCCATGCAGATTTGTGCATGCACAATGGGCTGTGCCAAACACCAGACGAGAGTGAATATAATGTCAGGTTTGTCGTACAAGTTGCTCCAAAAGGCGAGGAACAGTCCATTTTTCCTCACCACGATCAAACATTCACTTGGAATATTCAAATAAGAATTATAAATATAAATTTATCATTTAGGTACAGTGAAAAATCTTTATAATTATCTCCGCATATTAACAACGCGGAGCTTACAATAATCCTCTCCGCGTAGATGAATTTTAACTCATGTCATTAACTGAATCGATAAAACGATTAAGAACACTTGAGTGTGATTTAGACTTATAAATATAACATTGATTTGCTGCGCCAGGTTTTTCAATGGGAACAAAACTCAAAGCGTCTCCTCCTTCCAATTCATCAGGATGAGAATCTGTAATAAATATATAATCTCTGGAATAAATGAAATTCATGCAGCATCCCATATTATCCATCTGACGCATATTTACTTTTCCACCACTTTGAATAACTTCTTCTTCCAAGTTTTTAACGAAGCTACTTTTATAAAGTACAGGATCGCATAGCCAAGTATTACTCTTTAGCAATTGCATCACATCGCCATTAGCAATATCTAATAACTCTTTTCGGCAGCAAATTCCCAATTCAGGCCCTTTTATTTTGCGAATGAGACTAAAACGGTCACTTAGTATCTTTTCTGAGCTCAGAATGAGCGTGTTGCCGTCATAATCCACTATTTCTTCAATGTTATCATAACTAAACCGGAATATATTTACCTGTGAGCTATTTCTATCAGCTGCCTTATATAAATAAATAAGATGTTTGTTTTTCCCCCAATCGTAATAAATATTAACTATGTTACATATACTACCACTGATATGTTTTTTAGTTATTTCTTTTTCTTGTAAATAAAGATCTTTAAGATCATTATATAATTCTAAACCATCTTTAGTCAGACTCATCCCAAATTTCTCCCTTTTGAAAAGGCGCTTCCCTAATGTTGCTTCGAAGTCTTTGATTGATTTAGCTACTGGGGGAGTTGTACGGTTCATCACTCTTGCCGCTTTACTTAAAGAACCATTTTCCACCACTGCCATGAATGCTTCTAATTTACGAGAAAAAAACATAATTCACCGTTCCTATATAACTTGTGGCTAAAATAATTTCTTTGAAATAGCCTTCACCAAATGACAGCTAAATCAAGTTTGATACTGTGAAGGCATAAATTTTGTACAAAAAAACAAATACTTCTCAAACATATACCACATAAAAAAAGCGTATGTTCAATACATAGGTGGCTCAATAAACTCTATTATTCATGTTTATCATGGTTCAAAAATTAATCTCAACCAATCAACCATTAGAAAATATAAACATTACTAACGAGCTCAATTTTCTATCAAAGATTAGGATAGGGTTCTACATTTTTCAGTAATCAATTTTTGTAACACTTGAGATAAAAACGGTCTAACTGAGGCTCTTTCTCACCACAATTTATTATATTTTTCACAGCAAATTATAATATTAGGGGATCCGTTACTATTTCGTGCTGACCATTGTCAATAGTTACTTTTTAAGATCCATCTGTTACTATTGTTCCTGTGTCTTTTTACTGGATGGCTGTAAAAGATGAAATTTATCTCTTTTAATATTAATGGATTACGTGCCCGCCCCCATCAGTTAGCTGCGATCATCGAGCAACATCAACCCGATGTTATCGGTCTACAGGAAACAAAAGTTCATGATGAAGCGTTTCCTCTAGAAGAGGTTGGGAAGCTTGGCTATCATGTATTTTATTACGGCCAGAAAGCCCATTACGGCGTTGCACTGTTAACGCGCCAGGTGCCTCTTGCGGTGTATCGTGGTTTTCCAGGGGATGATGAAGAGGCTCAACGCCGGGTTATCATGGCAGAAGTGGAAACCCCACACGGATTATTGACCGTTATTAATGGCTATTTCCCACAGGGAGAAAACCGTGAACATCCAGTGAAATTTCCGGCAAAAGAGAAATTTTATCAGGATCTGCAAAACTACCTGGAGCAAAACTTAACCCCTCAATCACACGTGATTATCATGGGTGATATGAATATTAGTCCGACCGATCTGGATATCGGCATTGGTGAGAACAACCAAAAACGCTGGTTAAAAACAGGTAAATGTTCTTTTCTGCCAGAAGAGAGAGATTGGATGGATCGCCTGAAAAACTGGGGTCTGGTTGATACATTCCGCCATCTCAATCCTGAATGTAACGACCAATTTTCCTGGTTTGATTATCGTTCCAAAGGGTTTGATGATAATCGAGGGCTACGTATTGATTTACTGCTTGCAAGTAAGCCTTTGATGGATCGCTGTATCGCAACAGGTATTGACTATAAAATCCGTGAGATGGAAAAACCGTCAGATCATGCCCCAGTTTGGGCAGAATTTGAAATTTGATATTCCGTTAACACCGAATATCAATCGTTTTTAAAATAATGTAATAATTGCTGCGCGCTATGGCGCAGCTCTTTTGGTATTTTTCGGTGCTTTTATTTTCTTCCCTTTTTTATCTTTCACTGGGAGGGGGGGTAAATCACGAAAAGCGGTTAAATTACGGTTCTGTTTGGCCTGCCAAATTAATTGCTGCAATGTCTCCTCAAGTGGCCCCATGAAATCTTGATAGCGGAACTGTTTTTCACTGATTTGCGTTAACCGCGACTCCCAATGGGCGGTCATATCCGGTAAAGCGGCCATATCAGGCAATACATGGATCAACGCCCTACCCGCAGGTGTGGCATGAATATGACGCCCTTTTTTATAAAGAAACTCCCGTTTAAACAATAGTTCGATAATGCCAGCCCGCGTGGCTTCCGTTCCCAACCCATCTGTTGCACGAAGGACTTTTTTCAGCTCTTTATCCTGTACAAAACGGGCAATTCCGGTCATAGCAGAAAGGATAGTCGCATCAGTAAATGGCTTTGGCGGTTGGGTTTGGCGCTCGACTACCTCTCCTCTTTCACACAATAATTCATCACCTTTAGCAACAACGGGTAATGGCGTTCCGTCATTCTCTTCATCACGCTCTTTATTACCAAGTAACGTTCTCCAACCTGCCTCAGCAAGAAAACGGGCTTTAGCAATAAATTTTCCACCCGCAATTTCCAATTCAATAACACATTTACGGAATATGGCATCCGGGAAAAATTGCATCAAATATTGTCGGGCAATCAAACCATAAATATTAGCCTCGCTATCCGTCAGATTTATATGGCTACTTCGAGCTGTAGGGATAATTGCATGGTGAGCATCAACCTTTTTATCGTCCCAACAACGATTCTTTCTATCTATTTCCAGTAACTCTTGTGGCAACAGCTTTGTTGCATGAATAGATATCGCATTAAGCACGGCATGACGACCGGCAAAGTGTTCATCGGGCAAATAACGGCAATCAGAACGGGGATAAGTAATTAACTTATGGGTTTCATACAATCGCTGACAAATATCCAACACTTGCTGCGCATTTAAGCCAAAACGTTTAGCGGCTTCAATTTGCAAAGAAGATAATGAAAATGGCAAAGGAGCGACTTCAGATTCCCGTTTATCCTGATAAGAGATCACATAGGCTGGTTGACCGGTTATTCTGGTAACAATATGGTCAGCCAGAGGCCGGTGTATCAATCGCCCTTCTTCATCCAAAAAATCGATACAAGATTCACTTGGTTGCCAGATAGCGATAAAACGTTCATCTTTCGGCGTAACAATATGCGCTTTCACCTCAAAAAAATCTTTGGGTACGAAATGCTCAATCTCTTCATCCCGGCGAACAACTAAACCCAAAATAGGGGTCTGAACCCGCCCGACAGATAGTACCCCCTGATACCCCGCATTACGGCCAAGCAAGGTATAAGCACGGGTCATATTAATGCCATAAAGCCAATCAGCCCTAGCTCTGGCGAGAGCTGAAACACATAGCGGAATAAAATCCCGATTATCTCTTAACCGATCAACCGCTCTGGTTACCGCTTGTGGATTTAGATCACTTATCAAACAGCGGCGAACATTTTTTCGCCTCACTGCATCCAGTTTCAAAAAATCCAGCACCTCATCCACCAACAGTTGCCCTTCCCGATCTGGGTCACCGGCATGCACTATTTCATCGGCTTTTTCCAACAACGTCTGGATAATATTGAGCTGTTTCTCAACAGAAGGTCGCGGTTTTAACTGCCATTTTTCAGGAATGATGGGAAGATCAACTAATGACCAACGAGCAAAGCGATTGTCATAGGCATCAGGTTCCGCCTGTTCCAGCAAGTGCCCAATACACCAAGTAACAAACTGGTTATCGCCACAAGCGATAAAGCCATCACCACGGCGATGCGGTTTTGGTAAAACATCGGCAATCGCCCTGGCTAGACTTGGTTTTTCTGCAATAAAAAGCCGCATGGGTATTATTCATTAACCTCAATGAGTACTCTGCCTGACTGTTGCTCAGACAATTCACCAATCGCGGTCAGTTCGATGCCATGACATCGTGCAATCGCTTTCACTTCGTCCATAGCTTCTGGTAGAACAGCCAACAGCAGGCCACCGGAGGTTTGCGGATCACATAACAGTTTGCGCTGAAGTTCTGTCATTTCACCAATAAGATGACCGTAACTATCAAAGTTACGCCCGGTTCCCCCCGGAACACAACCCTTTGCAATATAGGATTCCACTTCCGGCAATTTAGGCACTTTTGCAAAATGGAGTGTTGCCTGAACCCCCGATCCTGCACAAATTTCACTTAAATGGCCTAAAAGACCAAACCCGGTTACATCGGTCATTGCTGTAATGCCAGCCACTTCCGCAAAATCCATTCCCAATTTATTTAAGCGACACATGGTTTCTATCGCAATTCCCTGATGTTCAGGTAACAGCAAGCCTTTTTTCTCCGCGGTGGTCAATACACCAATTCCAAGCGGCTTGGTCAGAAATAGCTGGCTTCCTACTTTCG
Organism: Photorhabdus laumondii subsp. laumondii; assembly: GCF_003343245.1. Taxonomy (NCBI): domain Bacteria; kingdom Pseudomonadati; phylum Pseudomonadota; class Gammaproteobacteria; order Enterobacterales; family Morganellaceae; genus Photorhabdus; species Photorhabdus laumondii. The sequence continues at coordinate 2,995,507 of NZ_CP024901.1, forward strand.
CGGCACTGTTCTGTTTCACTCGGTCAATATTAACGATACCGGTTACAGCCAAACCAAAAATAGGTTCAGGCGCATCAATAGAGTGCCCTCCTGCCAGTACAATCCCAGCCTCTTTACACGCAGCCCGGCCACCTTCAATCACCTTACGGGCAATTTCCGGCGCTAATTTATCAATAGGCCATCCCAAGATAGCTATCGCCATAATAGGCTTACCGCCCATCGCATAAATATCGCTGATAGCATTTGTGGCAGCAATGCGCCCAAAATCAAATGGATCATCGACAATCGGCATGAAGAAATCTGTCGTACTGATAATGCCGGTACCATTGCCAATATCATAAACCGCAGCATCATCACGGGTTTCATTACCAACCAGTAAGTGAGGATCAAGAAATTTTTCCTGCTCACTATGCAGAATGGTTTCCAAAACTTTTGGTGAAATTTTACAACCGCATCCAGCACCGTGGCTGTATTGGGTAAGACGAACTTCTGTTGACATAACAGACCCCGGTTACAAGTAGCTGACAAAATTGGTCATATCAGGCGCAGTCACCTTATTGGGTGCTTTTAGTGCAGGCGTTCCAAGGTAGAGAAAACCCACTATTTTGTCATGTTCATGACAACCCAAACCGGTACGCACGGTATTATCATCAGTCCATGAACCCGTACGCCAGATACCACCAAACCCTTGAGCCACAGCCGCCATTTGCATCGCATGCACCGCACAACTGGCTGAAACCACCTGCTCCCATTCAGGTATTTTGGAATTCTCCACCACTTTTGCAATAACAGCGATGATTAATGGTGCACGATAAGGCGCACTTTTCGCTTTTTCTTCCGCCTCAGCGCCAAGCTGACTATCAATGGCGGCTTGATGGAGTAATCGACTGAATCGCTCAATACCGTCATCCTGCATGACAATAAAGTGCCACGGACGTAATGCACCATGATCAGGTGCTCTCATTCCCGCCGCCAGAATATGCTGTAATGCTTCACCTTGAGGTGCCGGGGTGGTTAAACGTGATACTGAACGTCTGTTCAACAAAAGTTCTAATGCATTCATCTTTTCTCTCCTAAGTAATGTATTTTGTTATAAGCTAACATTTTCTGTTTATTTGTTAACAAATAAAAGCCCTAAAGCTGTCTTTTCAGGCAATATGCCACTATTTGAAGCTGACATTTACATGTCTGATCATTAGGATAGCTTCACTTGATCCTATTTTTGGAGATGATATGCGTATTTTATGGAAGTTGATCGCAAGATTATTTAAATGGAGTTGGCGACTATTAAATTTTATTCGGGAAGTCATTTCAAACCTGATTTTTATCATGCTGATTCTGGTGGTGGTTGGCAGTTTTCTACTTTACCAACAGACAAACAAAACGGCAGATAGTTATCAAGGAGCATTATATGTCAATCTCACCGGTGTTATTGTGGATCAGGTCTCCAACCGTACCCCATTGACTCAATTAGGCCGTGAGTTGTTTGGTACATCCAGCAATAAATTCCAGGAAAACTCCCTGTTTGATATTGTTGATAGCATTCGCCAAGCAAAAACCGATAACAAAATCACGGGACTGGTGCTGAAACTTGATGATTTCATCGGTGCCGACCAGCCATCTATGCAGTATATCGGTAAGGCGATTAATGAGTATAAAACTTCCGGTAAACCGGTTTATGCTATCAGTGATAGTTATAATCAGTCACAATATTATCTGGCGACTTTTGCCGATAAAATCTATCTATCACCACAAGGAACGGTTGGTCTTTATGGCTATTCAACCAATAGCCTGTATTACAAATCCCTGCTGGATTCGCTGAAAGTCACCGCGCATATTTTCCGCGTCGGCACGTATAAATCGGCCGTTGAACCGGTTATGCGTGATGATATGTCTCCCGCTGCCCGCGAAGCTGATAGCCGTTGGATCAACGGCCTGTGGCACAACTACCTCAATACTGTCGCTACCAACCGCAAACTCACTGTTGATCAGGTATTCCCAGGCGCTAATGAGATGATTGCCAGCTTACGTGCTGTTGGCGGAGATAATGCGCAATATGCGCTTAAACACAAGCTGGTCGATTACGTTGCGCCACGCAATGTCATTGAAAGTGACATGACAAAAGCCTTTGGTTGGGACGAAAAAAACCGCCACTTCAATGCTATCAGCATTTATGATTATGCACCGCAATTGGTAGAAGGCAGGTTATCATCTAAAGGCAATATCGCCGTTATTGTCGCGCAAGGGGCAATCGTCGATGGGCAGCAGACCCAAGGCATGGTTGGCGGTGACACAACCGCCGCTCAAATCCGTCAAGCTCGTTTGGATGATAATATCAAAGCTGTTATTCTGCGAGTAAACAGCCCTGGCGGCAGCGTGAGCGCTTCAGATGTTATTCGCACCGAACTGGCTGCGCTACGTGCAACGAATAAACCTGTGGTGGTTTCTATGGGGGGAATGGCGGCATCCGGTGGCTATTGGATCGCGACCCCGGCTAATTACATCATCGCAAACCAAAGTACGTTGACGGGTTCGATCGGTATCTTCGGTGTCATCACCACTTATGAAAACAGTCTGGAACATATTGGTATCCACACTGATGGCGTTTCTACCACACCACTCGCGGGTATTTCTGTTACTAAAGGGCTCAGCAAAGAGTTCTCAGCACTGATGCAGCTTAATATTGAGAACGGCTATAACAACTTTATTGGCCTTGTTGCTACTTCGCGCCATAAAACACGCGAAGAAGTCGATAATATTGCTCAGGGGCATGTGTGGATTGGTCATGATGCGAAAACCAATGGATTGGTCGACCAATTAGGGGATTTCGATGATGCGGTCACCAAAGCGGCTGAATTAGCAAAATTGGATAACCCTGAGCTTGACTGGATGCAACCAGAAATGTCATTCAGTGAGTTGCTGATGAGCCAGTTGACAACAACCGCACAAGCTATCGTGCCGGAAGCGGTTCAAGCCTGGCTACCCGCGCCATTGGTGCAGGTAGCTCAGGAAGTGAAACAACAGAGTGAGTTCTATCGCCATCTGAATGATCCACAAAATCGTTATGCATTCTGTTTAAATTGCGGAGATATTCGCTAAGCAACCTATCACAGTGCATGATTCTAGTTAATAGCTCGATTAATTTAGCCTGACAAACCCTGTCAGGCTTTTTTTATTTTGTAATACTCCTATACCCTATGGATTTCAAGAGGGATCGCGACGGCAAGGGAGCGAATCCCCGGGAGCATAGCGAACGATGTGACTGGGGTGAGTGAGTGCAGCCAACAAAGAGACAACTTGAAAGATAACGGGTATATAATCCAGCTGATCTTTTTATGAGGTACAGTCATGCAGAAGAAATCTATTTATGTCGTCTATACTGGCGGAACCATTGGGATGCAACACTCATCTCAGGGATACATCCCCGTTTCCGGGCACTTACAGCACCAATTAACAAAGATGCCCGAATTCCATCGACCGGAAATGCCCACATTCACTATCCGTGAACATCAACCATTGATCGATTCTTCTGATATGACCCCAGAAGACTGGCAATTTATCGCTGATGATATCCGAGAAAATTATCATGATTATGATGGGTTCGTGATCCTGCATGGTACGGATACCATGGCATTTACGGCTTCTGCCCTCTCCTTTATGTTCGAGAATCTGGGTAAGCCAGTCATTGTCACCGGGTCACAAATCCCGCTGGAAGCACTGCGCTCTGATGGGCAGACAAACTTGTTGAATGCGCTTTATCTTGCCGCTAATTACCCTGTTAACGAGGTCAGTCTGTTTTTCAATAATAAATTGTTTCGGGGGAACCGGACCGTCAAAGCACATGCCGACGGCTTCGATGCTTTTGCCTCACCAAACTGTTCTCCATTAATGGAAGCTGGTATTAACATCAAAACCTTCAATGCATGTTCTGCCCCTGCCAATCACAGTGAATTTATTACTCATCAAATCACCCCTCAGCCCATTGGCGTAATCACCATTTACCCCGGCCTTTCCAGTCAGATTGTGAATAATATTTTGATGCAACCGGTTAAGGCGCTTATCCTACGCTCATATGGCGTCGGAAACGCACCTCAACACCCTGAATTATTAAAAGAGCTAAAACAGGCCACAGAGAGAGGGATCGTGGTGGTTAATTTGACTCAATGCATTTCTGGCCGAGTAAATATGGAAGGGTATGCAACAGGCCATGCTCTGGCTGAAGCGGGGGTGATAAGCGGCTACGATATGACTTTTGAAGCAACTTTAACCAAGTTGCACTATTTACTTAGCCAACCTTATAGCAATGAAAAAATTCGTTATTTAATGCAACAAAATTTACGTGGTGAATTAAGTTATATTGATAAATAATCAAGGAAAGAGATGAAAACAGCCCTATTACTTATTGATCTACAGAACGACTTCTGTACCGGCGGCGCTTTAGCCGTAGAAGAGAGTGAACAAGTCATTGTTGCGGCAAATCAGGCAATGGCTATTTGTCTGAAACACAATATCAGCACTATTGCCAGCCAAGACTGGCATCCTGCTGAACATATGAGCTTTGCCGTAAATTCCGGCCAGAAGATCGGTGATATCGGTCTATTAAACGGTATTCCACAAGTCTGGTGGCCGGTACACTGCGTTCAACGTCAGCATGGCGCAGATTTCCATCCACAGCTAAACAAGCAGGCAATTGTTGAAATTTTCCACAAAGGCGAAAATCCACAGATCGATAGTTACAGTGCTTTCTTTGACAACGGCCATCAGAATAAAACCCGGCTTGATGGCTGGTTGCAAACCCAGCAAATTGAACGTCTGTTTATTATTGGTATCGCCACTGACTATTGTGTGAAATTTACCGCGCTGGATGCGCTGGCATTAGGTTATGAAACCTGGGTCATTACGGATGGCTGTCGAGGGGTTAACCTGAGTCCAAATGATAGCCAATCAGCCTTAAAAGAGCTAAAAGAGCAAGGCGCTATATTGATAGAACTTGCTCAACTAGAAGATGCTCTTCTCTGATATCAATCCAAGGCGAGGCTGAGTTTTACACACTCAGCCTTTTCATACCTAATTTGCCAAAGATTATGGCTTGAATGTTGCCACCATTTTAGACCGAAAGATCGCTTTCAGTTCTTGTTTACTCTTCATCACCAACTGACCATCAGTACCAATCGTCATATGTTGCGGATCATGGTTATGCCTTGATTGCCATAGCATAATCATTTGTAAACTATTCTCTTTCTGCTCGACCGTTAGAGGCACACCATCCTGCCATTTACCCAGTTCTACTGCCTGAACCAAGCGTTGATATATTTCTGGTGTCATTACAGATAACAGATCATCCAGTTCCATTGATATTTCCTCATTATTTTTCAGAATTAGCTGAAACGATTTTTCGCATAAACTAAGATTATGGCCGCAATACTAAAAACGGTTAACCTACTGTTTTTTCGCCTGTATTTTCATCAGTAAAGCTTAATGCAGCCGAGTTGATACAAAAACGCTCTCCTGTCGGCTGCGGCCCATCAGGGAACACATGCCCCAAATGAGCGTTACAATGACCGCAACGCACCTCAATACGATGCATATTGTGACTATCATCATCAAGATACTGCACTGCATCATGAGTGGCAGGCTGGTAAAAACTCGGCCAGCCGCAACCAGAATCAAATTTAGTGCCGGACATAAATAACGGTTGCTCGCAGCACAAACAATGATACACGCCACTTTTCTTATTATGTAGCAATTTCCCTGAGAATGGCGGCTCTGTCCCGGCATTTTGGGTTACATGACGCTGAATATCAGTAAGTTCTTTATAAAGGGAAACCTCAGGATGCTTAGCCATAACGACCACCTTAATAGTAAGACTCATGTGCTCAATAAAATTGATTAATAATAACAAAAAATTAACATTGCATCAGTGAAATTTATTTTAAGCGGTTAACTGAATCTGTCTATACCCAATGGATTTCAAGAGGGATCGCGACGGTAAGGGAGCAAATCCCCGGGCGCATAGATAACAATGTGACCGGGGTGAGTGAGTGCAGCCAACAAAGAGGCAACTTGAAAGATAACGGGTATATCCTACTATATTGTGATGTGACTCGCATATCTAACCAATTAACTTTCAATATCTGTCTGCGCCTTGATAATGATGGGCGGCTCGATTGCCAGTACCCTATAGCAAGCGTCTAAATGATGAACTCAAAGCTAATGTTTTTCGGCTATTGACACGATTCCGCTTGACGGCTGGCAAGGTTTTGGTAACTTTAGTAATAATTTTTAATTCACTAAAAAATAGCTGGTGGAACACTATGACTATCAAAGTAGGTATCAACGGTTTTGGTCGTATTGGCCGTATTGTTTTCCGTGCTGCACAAGAACGTTCAGACATCGAAATCGTTGCAATCAACGATTTGCTCGACGCCAAATACATGGCTTACATGCTGAAATACGATTCAACTCACGGTCGCTTCAACGGCACTGTTGAAGTAAAAGACGGCCACCTGATTGTTAACGGCAAAGCTATCCGCGTTACAGCAGAAAGAGATCCAGCTAACCTGAAATGGAACGAAGTAGGTGTTGATGTTGTTGCAGAAGCAACAGGTATCTTCCTGACTGACGAAACTGCACGTAAGCACATTGCCGCTGGTGCGAAAAAAGTTGTTCTGACCGGTCCGTCCAAAGATGACACGCCGATGTTTGTTATGGGAGTCAACCACAAAGCTTATGCAGGCCAGGAGATCGTTTCCAATGCTTCCTGTACTACTAACTGTCTGGCACCGCTGGCTAAAGTTATCAATGATAAATTCGGCATTGTTGAAGGTCTGATGACCACTGTTCACGCAACAACGGCAACTCAGAAAACAGTTGACGGCCCTTCTGCGAAAGATTGGCGTGGTGGTCGTGGCGCTGCTCAGAATATTATCCCATCATCTACCGGCGCAGCTAAAGCTGTGGGTAAAGTTATCCCTGAACTCAATGGTAAGCTGACTGGCATGGCTTTCCGCGTTCCTACGCCTAACGTATCGGTTGTTGACCTGACTGTACGTCTGGAAAAACCCGCCACTTATCAACAAATCTGCGATGCAATCAAAGATGCTGCTGAAGGTGAACTGAAAGGCGTTTTGGGTTACACCGAAGATGATGTCGTATCTAACGATTTCAATGGTGAAAAGCTGACTTCTGTATTTGACGCAAAAGCAGGTATCGCTCTGAACGATAACTTTGTAAAACTGGTTTCCTGGTACGACAACGAAACCGGTTACTCTAACAAAGTTCTGGATCTGATTGCTCATATTTCCAAATAACTGAGTCATTACTTTGTCTGAAAAGAGCTGCCTTCCCCCGGCAGCTCTTTTATACCCTACGGATTTCAAGATGCATAGGGTATATTATCGCCGTGGGTAATTAAAAACTATATGTAACACCTGTCCAAACAATACTTGAATATGACTTATTAACCATTGGACTATCTTTAATTTCACTCGGTAAACGCTCAACACGCCCCATCATAAATACAGACCATTCTTGGTTAAATTTATAATTAGCAGATAATTCCAAATAAGGAGCCCAGCTATCATCTGGGGTATATTTTTCTAGTCCGCTATGGCGTGATTCACTATCTTTAATGCCATATTCATAACGATTTTGTTTTTTACTATTCCAAACCACACCTAATCCTGGTTGTAATGACCAATCATCACTTTTAAATTCATATAAATAAGCCAGGTCAATCGTTATGCCTTTACTTTTACCCAACGTATCCGCAGCAAAAGAGCTACGCAACGTTCCCCAATCTTCAATATGACGATAGCTAAAGCCGCCCATCATAGTATCATGGCGACGATCCAGCTTTTTCATCTGCTTATCTTCATTATCTTTTGGGCGGAAATTTTGAGGATAGTAATAGACATCTAAAGATAGCTGATCTTTTGGTTGATTCCACAAATAATACCCGGCGGCTAAAGTATGAAAATAGAAATTGTCACTTTCATAATTAACCATTGGAACAAACAACACTTTATCTTTATTCTTTACCCCCTTATAAGGTGATGCCTCAGCCAAAACAGAGGCACCAATTGACCACTGTCCCGCATAAGCTAAAGATGAAGAAAGACAAAAAGCGGCGACTGTGGCTAAAATTTTAGCTTTGTTGATCATGATTAACTATTTCCTTTAAAACAATTATGCGATTAGCTATATCAAGTGTAAAAGATCATTTCCCTCATTTCCAAGTAATAACGTTCTATTTTGCCTTAAAAAGCACGATATGTTTAGCTCCCACCTAATTCTTCTGACAAAAATAGACTGATTATAGGAAACAAAGAGATATTAATTTAGCGAAAACGGTAACTTATTTCCTGCAATAATACCAAACGCTAACGACTATTTGACACTATCCCCGTTATCTTTCAAGTTGCCTCTTTGTTGACTGCACTCACTCACCCCGGTCACATAGTTACCTATGCTCCCGAGGATTCGCTCCCTTGCCGTCGCGATGCACCTCAAAATCCATAGGGTATAGATACCGGGACCCGATTTGCCAATGCGCACAATAATTCATAGCCAATTGTTCCAGAGCTCTCCGCCACATCATCCACCGGTAAATTTTGCCCCCACAATTCAACAGGGCTGCCAATTTGGGCCTGCGGACAAGGCGTTAAATCCACCGATAACATATCCATTGATACCGTACCTAATACTTGGGTCCTAACGCCATCAACAATAATCGGTGTTCCCGTCATGGCACAACGGGGATAACCATCAGCATAGCCACAGGCGACGGTACCGACTCGCATAGGGCCTGGCGCTGTATATTCACTGCCATAACCTATTTTATCTCCTGCCTTGAGATTCTGAATAGCAATAATCTCACTTTGCAGACTCATCACCGCTTTCAACCCAATATCGGCAATATCTTTCCACTTTCCACTGGGTGAGGCACCATAAAGCACGATACCGGGACGTACCCAATCTCTATGAGTTTGTGGATACCACAAGGAAGCGGCTGAATTCGCCAAACATTGAGAAATATCCAATCCCTGACTCACCGAATGAATAACGTTAAGTTGTTCAGTAACGCTGATCTCCTTATTATCCTTATCCGCATTCGCAAAATGTGACATTAACGTTATTTGCCCAATTTGCCGGATCCCTCTTGCTAATGATAAAACCGCGCTATATTGATCCGCAGGAAATCCCAATCGATTCATACCGCTGTTGAGTTTGAGATAAATATTGATGGGTTTACTCAAATTGGCCGCTTCTATTGCTTCAAGTTGCCAATGGCTATGCACCACCGTTGTCAACTGATATTCATCAATTATTGGCAAATCTTCGGGTTTGAAAAACCCTTCCAATAGTAAGATTGCACCCTGCCACCCCTGCTCCCGCAATAAAATCGCTTCATGAAAATCAAGTAAAGCAAACCCATCAGCCTGATCAAGAGACCGCCATATACAATGCAGACCATGCCCATAAGCATTTGCTTTAACAACAGCCCAGATTTTACTATTACCGACCTTATTACGAATAATCGCCAAATTATTTTCCAATGCATCAAGATGGATCGTTGCCGAAATCGGACGTGGCATATTCTATTAGCCTCTCAGTTCAGTGTGTAATTGATGGCTAAATGGCACCAATTTTGTATTAAAACCATTAACATAACGAAATACGGATAAATCATCAGATGCAATAGCAGGCTTTTTACCCGAAATAATATCCGCCAGTAATTGACTGGAACCGCATGCCATTGTCCATCCCAATGTACCATGCCCTGTATTTAGGTAGAGATTGTGATATTCAGTCGGACCAACAATTGGCGTACCATCTGGCGTCATTGGACGTAATCCTGTCCAAAAATGAGTCTGAGTAATATCGCCACCACCTGGATAAAGGTCTTGCACCACCATTTTCAATGTTTCATGACGTGCTTTAAGCAGATTCAAATTGAAACCGACAACTTCTGCCATTCCACCCACACGAATACGGTTATCAAACCGGGTAATCGCAATTTTGTATGTTTCATCCAATGCAGTAGATACCGGAGCCCGTTCCGCATCGACAATAGGCATAGTTAATGAATAACCTTTCAGTGGATATACCGGAATTTTGACAAGACCTTTCAGTAATTCAGTGGAATAAGCTCCCATTGCAACAACATAGTTGTCTGCTGTCATAACACCATCTTCGCACTGGACGCCGATAATCCGATGCCCTTCCACCAATAACTGTTTGACCTGTTTATTAAACAAAAACGTTACACCTGCCGCTTCTGCCATTTTTACCAACTCTTTGGTAAAAAGCTGGCAATCACCCGTTTCGTCGTTCGGTAATTGTAAGCCCCCCGTCAGTTTGTGAGCGGCATGCGCCAATGCCGGCTCTACTGTCGCGAGTTTATCTGCCGTTAATAAATTGTAAGGAACACCTTCCTGTTCAAGAACGGCGATGTCATTCACCGCATTATCAAACTGCTTATTGGTGCGGAATAACTGAAGCGTGCCTCTCTGACGCCCTTCGTATTGAATACCCGTATCAGCCCTCAACTGTTTGATACAGTCACGACTGTACTCTGCCAATCGTACCATCCGGCTCTTATTTATCGCATAGTGACTTGCATCACAATTACGCAACATCTGCCACATCCAGCGTAACTGAAACAGCGATCCATCCGGACGAATAGCCAATGGAGCATGACGTTGAAACATCCACTTAATCGCTTTCAATGGAATACCCGGCGCTCCCCACGGGGTTGCGTATCCCGGTGAGATCTGCCCGGCATTCGCCGCACTGGTTTCCTCAGCAGCACTTCCCTGGCGATCAATGACAGTGACTTCATGACCTTGCTGTACCAAATACCAGGCACTGGTTACACCAATAACACCACTACCTAAAATAAGGATTTTCATCATGGCCCCCGGACAATTTAAAATTTTAGGCAAGCATAATATGCTGTTTATAAAAAACCAATATAGAACAATCATCGGTCACGTCAATAATCTATATTTATGATTTAGATCACAATTAGATTACATTTATGCAACAGACTTATTTATGATTTATACATAACCAAGTTATGAAAATTAATATTAAAATCATAAAATTAAGATAATAATTACGATATGAGCCGCAGGCTAATTATTTCATATCAAGTCATTATTCAGCGTTTTTCGGTGAAAAAAATGAATCAATTAAACAACCACAAGATACCAATAACCATCAATTAATCGAAATAAAAACCCAAACAAAAACCAAAAAATCAGAATAATACTCTGAAATAGAGACATTAACGATTGGCTGGAGATGGAATGAAAAAAAAGAAACAAAATGCCCGGTACAGAACATTCTGCACCGGGTCAATTTAAAATAATGTTGATTTGAAACTAATAGATCGGATAACGCCTGGAATTAAGTAAAAATACTAACGAGATATCAGCGATACACTTCAGACAAATCACTTGGCATCGTACTTTGCATACTGTGCCAAATGACACCACTCTCTTTACCATAGTTACGTACACATTCCATGACGTTATCGTAAGATTGATCACGACATAATATCACCAATTGCTGATAAAAATTCAGCGCCAATTTACGCGCCTCAGGATTAGAGAAGTAATAACGCCCTATACGGGTATATAGCCCTTTCAACCCATTGATAATAAGGCCGTAAATTGGATTACCTGAAGCAAAAGCTAAACCACGGAAAATATCATAATCTAGCATACTAAATGACTCTGAATTATCTTCCACATGCTCCTTTTCTGCCAGTACTTCCAATGAGTTACCCGGATTATGCTTAAAAGCCGTGCGAATAAATATCGCTGCAATATTCGTTCTCACCGCCAGTAGATTATCAATCAACTCAGGAACGCGATCGTGATCAAGACGGGCCAGAGTCTCTAAAATATTAAGACCCGATGTTTCCCAAAAGTTATTCACTTTTGTTGGTTTGCCATGCTGAATTGTTAACCATCCATCACGTGCCAAACGCTGCAATACTTCACGCAGGGTGGTCCTTGTCACACCAATTAACTCAGATAATTCACGTTCTGCCGGAAGAATAGAGCCTGGAGGAAAACGGCCGTTCCATATACTCTCAATAATATACTCTTCCGCAAAACCTGCGGGACTTTGAGCCTTAATGACCATATTTTTATTATTCCAACGTGATTTTTCCAACTAATAATAGATGAAATTATATCAGAATACGCAACTTCAATATAGCTATGTAGTCTAGAAAGCGTAAAGGCGGTCATGAAAAAAAGCGTACTCATGCTTAGTTATGCCTCATTTCCCTTAAAACATTCTGTATAAAAGCGTACTATTGTTTAAAGAACACGATTTTACGAATTTAGAGGAACTTTAATTGCAATGGAAACCAGTATCCTAAAAACAGCGGTAAAAAACTTTCTCGGCAACTCGCCAGATTGGTATAAGCTCGCTATCATCATCTTTCTCATCATCAACCCATTGATATTCTTTTTTATTAATCCATTTGTCACAGGCTGGCTGCTTGTTATCGAATTTATCTTTACGTTAGCAATGGCACTTAAATGTTACCCGTTACAACCGGGTGGCCTGTTGGCAATTGAAGCGGTCATCATCGGCATGACCTCCCCGCAACAAGTCGGTCATGAAATTGCTAATAACTTGGAAGTTGTACTGTTACTGATATTTATGGTCGCAGGAATTTACTTTATGAAGCAATTACTATTATTTGCTTTCACTAAACTCCTGCTCTCCATAAAATCTAAACGTATGCTTGCCTTAGCATTCTGCCTAGCCAGCGCATTCCTGTCAGCATTTCTTGATGCTCTGACAGTTATCGCGGTAGTTATTAGTGTTTCCCTTGGCTTCTATTCTATCTACAACAACTTCATTACTGATCAGAATGATGTCATTAACGCTAAACATGACAATCACATTGATACAGCAAAAAAGAAACAAACTCTTGAACAGTTTCGCGCTTTTTTGCGCAGTCTAATGATGCATGCAGGGGTAGGCACTGCACTTGGTGGTGTGATGACGATGGTAGGAGAACCCCAAAATCTGATTATCGCCAAAAACGTTAATTGGGATTTTGTCACCTTCTTTATTCGCATGGCTCCAATTACCCTACCTGTCTTTATCTGCGGGCTACTAGTCTGTTTTCTGGTCGAACACTTTAAACTGTTCGGTTATGGTACAGAATTGCCAGAACGCGTCCGACAGGTATTGGAAGATTACGATAAAAAAACCAGCGCAAAACGAACACATAAAGAAAAAGCACAGCTTATTGCTCAAGCGCTAATCGGTATATGGCTCATTGTCGCGCTGGCGTTTCATCTGGCAGAAGTTGGTCTGATTGGCCTTTCCGTCATTATTCTAACCACGTCGTTCTGTGGTATTACCGAAGAACATGCACTGGGTAAGGCATTTGAAGAGGCACTACCGTTCACGGCATTACTGACTGTATTCTTTTCTATCGTTGCCGTCATTGTTGACCAGCAACTGTTTACGCCATTTATTCAGTTCGTATTACAGGTTTCTGAAACTTCTCAACTTTCCCTGTTCTATCTGTTCAATGGCTTACTCTCATCAGTATCAGATAACGTATTTGTCGGTACGGTTTATATCAATGAAGCAAGAACTGCGATGCAAGAGGGCCTGATTTCACATAAACAATTTGAATATCTGGCTGTTGCGATTAATACCGGCACAAACCTGCCTTCCGTTGCCACACCTAACGGACAAGCTGCATTTCTATTCCTGTTGACGTCGACATTATCGCCATTGATTCGTTTATCTTATGGCCGCATGGTGATAATGGCACTACCTTATACCATTGTCATGACGCTGGTCGGTTTGCTGTGTGTAGAATTTCTGCTAATTCCAGTCACTGACATGATGGTTCATTGGGGCCTAATTGCTTTGCCATAACCAGCAATAATTCATTTTATAGCATTAACCAGCCAATGCCGTATTGAGCAATGATAACGCTCAATACGGCATTATTTTTCCCCGAAAAAGCCAAATTTACCTTAATTGACTTTTTTTGTTACCTGTAAATCGGCAAAATAGGCGCTCAATTGTTTATCTTAATCTGCATGGAAAAACGGAAATGATGCGATTTTTGAACCACTGTTCTCAAGGACGAAGCGCATGGCTGTTAATGATTTTGACTGCCCTGATACTAGAAAGCTCGGCATTATATTTTCAACATGTGATGAAATTACAACCCTGTGTGATGTGTATTTATGAGCGGGTTGCTCTGTTTGGTGTGTTGAGCGCTGGGATATTAGGTGTAATCGCACCAAAAACGCCGTTACGCTGGCTGGCTATTATTTTGTGGATCTACAGTGCCTGGGGTGGCCTGCAACTCGCATGGCAACATACTATGATGCAGTTGCACCCTTCTCCATTTAATACCTGTGATTTCTTCGTAAACTTCCCTTCATGGTTGGCGTTAAACCAATGGCTTCCTTCTGTATTCGAAGCTACAGGTGATTGTTCAGTAAGACAGTGGCAATTCCTGACATTAGAGATGCCACAATGGCTAGTCGGTATTTTTGCTGCTTACCTAGTGGTTGCTGCATTAGTATTAATCAGCCAATTTTTTAGCCGTAAATAATTTCCAACTTAGATAGTTGAAAATGATTGTCTGATGAATCAAATATATACCCAATGGATTTCAAGATGCATCGCGACGGCAAGGGAGCGAATCCCCGGGAGCATAGATAACTATGTGACCGGGGTGAGTGAGTGCAGCCAACAAAGAAGCAACTTGAAAGATGACAGGTATACTCACAGAATCATGCCCAAGGCTGCCTTTCCAACGGCATGTTTCTGCTCATATCAGTTGCTTGATTTCTACCTCACCTTTCAACTTGACGCACAAGAACCTTGCAACAATGCCCTTTCATCACAACGCTTACCATTTGCCAACTGGCAAACAGGTATTTGCGCACCATTTAATTGTATTGCTAATGCAGGCATGCCACCTACATAAGAACAGATTGCTCTGGCATTATCCCTAAGAGCAACTGCCGGTTGAGAATTTTCCGGTTGAGAGTATTGTATCCCCTGATATTGAGTCGCTGTTTTCCCTGTCTGGCGACTACAACCCGCTAATACAGCAATACTAAAGAGGACTCCTAATAACACTGTCTGGAATCCTTTCTTATTACTGGCATTTAACATATCTCTTCTCCAGAAAACGATTCAGGGAAAACAGGAGCACCGTTAATTGTTAATTAATGTGCACTGCTGTTAGAAAGCAGGTTTATTACCATTACACCGGCAACAATAAGAGCCATACCTAAAATAGCCGCCCAATCCAGCTTCTGTTGATATAAAAATATCGCGGCAATAGAAACCAACACAATACCCAAGCCAGACCATATGGCGTAAGCAATTCCTAATGGCACAACTTTGACCACCTGAGATAACCCCCAGAAAGCGATACCGTATCCAACAATGACCAGTATAGAAGGGAATAATTTACTAAACCCATCAGAGGCTTTTAATGAAGCCGTTGCGATAACCTCAGCAACAATTGCCATTGCTAAATATACAAATCCATTCATATCCTAACTCTCTATAGTAGAAAAAATAAATCGACCAACATTAATAGACAAAAACGGATTGAATTTATCACAAACGCTTTAAGGTGTAACGTAACAAAATTGATATATTTCGTTCCTTAAATCCAATTCAAACCTTATTTACCCCCTGCTTAAGAAGTACCACTCAGGCAGGAAAATCGTTGGAGCGATTTTACAGAGAATATGGAAAAGTACTAACGATAGGTTCCAGCTTTGAGATTTAGATCAGAATCATTCGCCGATACCCTTTAGGATTTCTAAGAAAACATAGCACTGTAGAATTAAAAACGTGTACATTTATAAGCTAAAAATAATCTTATCATTTGATTAAGCAATGATGGTGACGAAACGATAAGGAAGTTATGTTGTCCAACGTTGAGCCAACATATGTTACTCTTGGCGCAACAACTGAAAGATTAGCTGCTGAAATTTGCATGGCGGGTGGTTATATGGATAGTAAAGGAGGAAAATGGCTTATTAAACTTATTGTTGAATAAATAAGATTTCAAAATAGTGCTACATCTTATACCACTCATAATTCTATGTATAACAATGGGTTGAAGAAGGCTATGTGTAGCATAATTACGAAACGTTATTTATTCAATGGGATATTAATATTAATAGCATCATTATATCAATAGCAATATACTTACTTTTAAAAACACGCTTAGCTATTAAATGAAAACTAAGCGTATATACCCTATTGATTTCAAGATGCATCGCGGCGGCAAGGGAGCGAATCCCCGGGAGCATAGATAACTATGTGACCGGGGTGAGTGAGTGCGGCCAACAAAGAGGCAACTTGAAAGATAACGGGTATAAACTGTATTTATCAATAAACCATCTCATCCCAAATGCAATATCCTGATGTTCCCGCCATATGATGCCGACAAGTAATATTAACATACTGAACTGAAATAACTTCCTCCGGCTGGCCGTTATTATCATTAATAACATGCGGACAATTAACATTTAAATCACAAATTTTTGCCCCGGTGAGCAAGATGGAATAAAAAAGTTCCTGTGAACCTATTTGAGAAGTCCGATAAATATCAAATGTCAACTCCAGTCTTTCATGATTAGCTGCCGCTATCATTAACAATGGGGAAGATTTATCTAATAGTTTAATGAAGTTTACCGGCTGATAATTAACATTCTGAGCAACTGTCAGACCATGATTGAATTGCAACACCATAATTTGATTTTCATGTCCATGCTGATACCGATTACCAATGGAATCCAAAGTCGAACATCCTTGAGAAATAAGCCCCTGAGATTCACCTTTTATCGTCACATAAATCATATTTGCCATAACTATACCTACTTAATTTACCTTATGTTCAAGTTCTCATTCTGAGTTATTTTCCTTTGATTTCAATAAAATAATTGTAATTTCCATAAGATAATTGTAACAAATTGTTAACTATCTTATATAAATGTAAATATTGAAGGCTCGTAGTCAGACCAAATATATAAACAAATTACGTTCACTATTACTATCCTTTAGCAAAGAAAAAACTGCAAATTAATCAATATCAACCGACAACATCAGATTGAATTTATACATCACCTACTCCCTATAAATTCTCACTCTGTAAAGATTAGAAACCCATTTATTATATGTTGAAAATAATCCGATTATCTGATTAAGTTATGTCATCTAACGTCAGGCCAACATGTTAAAAGCTACCACAGGAACAAATAGAGTATTTATGAAAAGAAACATTCAACCCGGTTTCTGTGTCGTACAGCAACCTGGAGGATTAAGTTTTCAAGCCAGTCTGTTATTCAGCCATTCAAATAGCGAAGCGGCTCGCTATTTTATGGCATTAAATTCAAATTACCGATTCCTGAAACCGGGGCAAATTCTGCTGGTGGCAGATCCAGACTCTTATAATCCGCCCCACATGATACAGCTATTAAGACAATCTCAGTATCAGGTCAACCAATCCGTTTCAGCTCTGCCTAATGAATCCGCAGCATTTTTGCATCGTCATTTTGGTCTGTTTCACTATGTACTGGATCAGGGAGGAACCTTAGTTGGCACCGCATCGTCACTGGGTGATACTTATTTCTCCCAAATCAAAAAAAATCTGTCAAAGTTACAGAAGCTTTATCAAAGAGAATATCGGTTAAATGGGCTAAACCGAAAATTTGCCAGTCCCGAGTTTTATGTAGAAAGACAACTGATTATGGGTAACCTAAAGGGATTATTAAATAAAGTTGGCCGACTCTCTTTGAAAATCGATCAACATCCTAATTTAAAACATGCGCTAAAGTTATCAACCAAAGCCATTGCTCACCAATGGGATAAAGCAGGGATTGGCGCAATAAAGGGATATAGTCAAACAATTTTACAAAGTGAAAAAATGATTAAATGGATGAAATATGGTGGCCGGGTTGCCATTGGTCTGGATTTTGTTGATACCACCGGGCAGGTTATTGATGCCTGTAATTATGGGCAAGCAGGAAAATGTGAAAAAGTAACCATCAAGGAATATAGTAAATTTGCTGGTAGAACAGGAGGTGGGATAGCCGTAGGATATGGTGGCAGTATAGCAGCAGGAGCAGCATGTGTTGCCCTTGGGTTTGCAACTGAAGGATTAGCTGTTGGAATTTGCATGGCGGGCGGCGGTTTAACTGGTGGGGCTATAGGTAGCTATGGATTTGAGAAGACTATGGGATTTTTCGCGGATATATTTATAGAGCATTTTTTATGAGCATATTAGATCTAATAACCATTATCTCCGTTATTTTTTTCTTCTTATTTTTAATTATATCAATAATTATTTACAAAATAAATCAAAGAAAGATGGATAAAATTATTGATTTATATATGGAAAAAGGTTTTTGCTTATCATCAGCAGCATACATTGGTCATTCTATGGGTATTCATGGTCAGATTCATCCTGCCGTATTTTTCTATAAGTTATTAACAGGGAAAAGAATAAGGATAAATGAGCCTAGTAGTAAATATATGCCACAAGAATCTTATGATTTCATTCAAAACTTACCCTCCAATTTGACCCACTGGATAAAAATATATTTCATCACCATTAATATAAGTTTTATATCCTTCTTTATATCAACAGTAACGGCTTTATGTCATAAATACTCTTATATTTTTAACTGAACTCAACTTAAAATACGCACTAAAATTCGGAGATCAAATTAAGAATAAAAATGAAAAATGTAATGGGTAAATCTGCTATTGAGTATTTTTTTGGATATGAATATGCACAGAGTAATTCCTCTTATTGTTATTATCTTTCGCTATTGGAATAGTATTTCTTACATATGATAAATATATCTTGCCGTTTTTTAATTAAGAATTTTTTAGAAGAACACGTAACCAGGAAGGCTATAGGTAACTATGGATTTGAGAAAACTGCGGAATTTACTGTAGATTTTTTTATAGGAAATTAACTATGAGCATATTAGATTTGATAATGACAAAATGTCTTTTCTTATCTCTTTTATTTTTGGTTATATCAATAGCCATTTATAAAATAAATCAAAAAAAGATGGATAAAATTATTGAATTATATATAGAAGAAGGATTTTATTTACCAACAGGCATAACAATACAACGCTTCGGAAGGATGCGTGATCAGTTTCAAGTCGTTATGTTCTTCTACAGGCTGTTAACTGGAAAAAAAATGAAGATAAATCAGCCTGATAGTAAATATATGCACCAAGAATCCTATAACTTTATTCAAAATCTACCCTTCAGTTTAACGCATTGGATGAAAATATGTATCATTACCACTTATATAGGTGCAGCATTTTCTCTCATATCAACAATAATAATCTTAATTCAAAAGTATTATTTTTCGTGCTAAACCTAATATCAATAGCTATTTACAAGATAAATCAGCGCAACATCAATAAAATCATTGAATTATATACAGAAGCTGGACTTTATATGTCAGAACGAGCAAAAATGAGCTATTTTTTAATTAAGATTTTTTTAGAAAAACACTTAGCTAGCTATGCTATGGATTAGAGAAGACTATGGGATTTTTCGCAGATCTATTTATAGAGCATTTATTATGAAAATATTAGACCTAATAACCATCATTTCCGTTATTTTTCTCTTCTTTTTTTTCATTATATCAATAACTATTTACAAAATAAACCAAAGTAAAATGGATAAAATTATTGAATCATATATAGGAAAAGGACTTTATTTATCAGCAGGCGTAAAGCTGGGCCGTTTTTTGGGTGTTTATGGTCAGTATCAGGTTGCGATATTTTTTTATATGCTACTCACTGGAAGAAGAATGAGAATCAATGAAAAGGATAGAAAATATATGTATCAAGAATCTTATAACTTTATTCAAAACCTACCTTCCAGTTTAACTCATTGGATAAAGATATATTTCATCACCATTAATATAAGTGGTGTATTCTTCTTCATAACAATGATAACATTTCTATTCAGAGAATACGCTTAACTATACTGGACATTCAATGAGGTTTTAATATGAATAGAGTTACTTTCATCATCTTGGTTATTTCTTATACCTCTTTCAATCTTTTTCTCATTATATCAATAGCCATTTACAAAATAAATCAAAAAAAGATGGATAAAATTATTGATTTATATATGGAAAAAGGTTTTTGCTTATCATCAGCAGCATACATTGGTCATTCTATGGGTATTCATGGTCAGATTCATCCTGCCGTATTTTTCTATAAGTTATTAACAGGGAAAAGAATAAGGATAAATGAGCCTGGTAGTAAATATATGCCACAAGAATCTTATGATTTCATTCAAAACTTACCCTCCAATTTGACCCACTGGATAAAAATATATTTCATCACCATTAATATAAGTTTTATATCTTTTTTTATATCAACAGTAACGGCTTTATGTCATAAATACTCTTATATTTTTAACTGAATTCAACTCAAAATACGCACTAAAATTTGGAGATCAAATTAAGAATAAAAATGGAAAATGTAATGGGTAAATCTGCTATTGAGTATTTTTTTGGAGATGAATATGCACAGAGTAATTCCTCTTATTGTTATTATCTCTTAATCAGTTTATTATCTTTCGCTATTGGAATAGTATTTCTTACATATGATAAATATATCTTGCCGTTTTTTAATTAAGAATTTTTTAGAAGAACACGTAGCCAGGAAGGCTATAGGTAACTATGGATTTGAGAAAACTGCGGAATTTACTGTGGATTTTTTTATAGGAAATTAACTATGAGAATATTAGATTTGATAATGACAATATGTCTTTTCTTATCTCTTTTATTTTTGGTTATATCAATAGCCATTTATAAAATAAATCAAAAAAAGATGGATAAAATTATTGAATTATATATAGAAGAAGGATTTTATTTACCAACAGGCATAACAATACAACGCTTCGGAAGGATGCGTGATCAGTTTCAAGTCGTTATGTTTTTCTACAGGCTGTTAACTGGAAAAAAATGAAAACAAATCATCCTGATAGCAAATATATGCACCAAGAATCTTATAATTTTATTCAAAATCTACCCTCCAGCTTAACTCATTGGATAAAAATATATATCATTACCACTTATATAGGTGTAGCATTTTCTCTCATATCAACAATAATAATCTTAATTCAAAAACATTATTCATTGTGCTAAACCTATACCCTATGGATTTCAAGATGCATCGCGGCGGCAAGGGAGCGAATCCCCGGGAGCATAGATAACTATGTGACCGGGGTGAGTGAGTGCAGCCAACAAAGAGGCAACTTGAAAGATAACGGGTATATTTAAGAGTTTTAATAAACATCAAATATCAGTTCCAGTTTTTCACGGCTAACAACCCGCTATCATTAGCAATAGGGAAGATTTATCTAATAGTTTAATAAAGTTTACCGGCTGATAATTGACATTCTGAATAACAGCCAGACCATGATTGAATTGCAACACCGTAATTTGATTTTCATCTCCATTCTGATATCGGTTATCAACAGAATTTAGAGTATGAGCGATCCTCATTTTCCATACAGAAAAAACTATTAATTGATCAGCATTAACAGGTAAAAATAAGCGGAATCTATCACAAACTCTTTTAAGGTGTCAGGCCATAAAAATGGTATACTCCTTCCCCTAAATCCCATTTAAACATTATCTACGAGTGTCCGTGGTGGATCAAAAACAACAATATAATCTGAACAAATTACAGAAGCGTTTACGCCGTGATGTCGGTCAAGCAATCGCTGATTTCAATATGATTGAGGAAGGCGATCGTATTATGGTCTGCCTTTCTGGTGGTAAAGACAGCTATACCCTGCTATCTATCCTGCAAAATCTGCAAAAAAGTGCTCCGGTTAATTTTTCACTTGTTGCAGTTAATCTGGATCAGAAACAACCCGGCTTTCCTGAGCATATCCTTCCCGCTTATCTGGGTGAACTGGGTGTCGAATATAAAATTGTCGAAGAAAACACTTATGGCATAGTGAAAGAAAAAATACCCGAAGGTAAAACAACTTGTTCACTCTGTTCCCGCCTGCGCCGTGGCATTTTATATCGTACAGCCACTGAGTTGGGCGCAACGAAAATTGCATTAGGCCATCACCGTGATGATATTTTGCAAACCCTATTTCTCAACATGTTTTATGGCGGCAAACTAAAAGGTATGCCACCAAAGTTGATGAGTGATGATGGTAAACATATTGTCATTCGCCCTCTCGCTTATTGTCGCGAGAAAGATATTGAGCGCTATGCAACCGCCAAAGCATTCCCGATCATTCCTTGTAATCTCTGTGGTTCGCAACCCAATCTGCAACGCCAGGTTATCAAGGATATGTTACGGGAATGGGATAAGCGTTATCCGGGCAGAATTGAAACCATGTTTCGTGCAGTGCAAAATGTTGTTCCGTCACATCTCAGCGATTTTAATCTGTTTGATTTTAAGAGTATCACTCACGGCAGCGAGGTGATTGATGGTGGTGATCTCGCCTTTGACCGCGAGGAATTACCCATGCAACCCGTTGTTGATATAGAAGATCAACCCAATTATCAATCAGAACGGTTGGATATTATTGAAGTCAAATAGTTATTCTTACTACCTATACCCTATGGATTTCAAGATGGATCGCGACGGCAAGGGAGAGAATCCCCGGGAGCATGGCAAACGATGTGACCGGGGTGAGCGAGCGCAGCCAACAAAGAGGCAACTTGAAGGATAACGGGTATATCCCAATAGGACTATTGGAGTAGGCTCTTAATCACACCGCTCTGGATATACTTCAGAGCGTTAATTTCTGCTTCTCTTTCACTTTCGCCTCGATTTTTTTATTTTCCTAAAACAACAAATGAAAAATAAAAAAAGCCGATATTATAAAATAATATCGGCACAAGAATGGGCAATTATTCTGTATAAAGACTTATGTGAGAAAAACTACAATTACGGAGAACAACGTTCATCGCTTAACGTTGTTTTCACCTGCGAGAGCTATCATGCCTCAATGATGTCTAGTGAATATTGATATATCTCAAATTAAGAATCAATTTTGGTAACACTTTATCGCAGTTATGTTTTATCTCTCCAAATAACTCTTTAATCCTCACAACCATTTACTTTTCTTTAACCACCACGCAACAAATAAAACCAACCCGAATAACAATAAGCAAAAGATAGCAAAACCTAAATAATATTCATTGCCAGGAATACCACCAAGGTTGACACCAAATAATCCGGTCAGGAATGTTGTCGGTAAAAAAATCATAGCAAGTAATGACATAGTATAAGTACGCCGATTCATCGCATCCGCCATCATCGATGTAATTTCATCTGAAATAATTGCCGTGCGAGCAATACAACCATCCAAATCATCCAATTCTCTTCCCAAGCGATCAGATATTTCCTGCATTCGGTAACGATCTTCATCACTCATCCAAAGTAATTTTTCACTCGCAAGCCGGGCAAATACATCTCTCTGAGGTGCCATATAACGACGCAGAATAATCAATTGTTTACGCAACAAAGCTAACCCACCCCGCCCAGGTATCCGTTGCTCAAGAATCATATTCTCAAGCTCAATCAGATTGTCATGAAGATCTTCAATAAAATTACCCACTTCATCGGTTATTGCATCAACCATTTCAACCAACCAATGCCCGGTCGTTTTCGCACCTATACCATTTTGTAAATCACTCAGTACCTGTTCAAGCGAATGAACTTTACGATGGCGACTGGAAATGACGATCTGAGAATTAATATAAATACGAAATACCACTAATTGATCAGGGCGTTCACTCTCACTGTTATTAATTGTTCGAAATGTAATCATCGTACCATCGCCGGTACGCATTATTTTCGGCCTAAGACTCTCTCCAGCCAACCCCGCTTTAACCGTTTCTGGTAACAAATCAGTGTCCATTAGCCAGCGGTAGCTCTTGGGGTTACGGTAATCCAAATGTTGCCAAAAAGGTTGAACTGGTGTGGCTACTCCATTCATGTCAATTGGTGTCATGCCGCCTTGACCATCAAACTGACAAGCATAGACTGCATCAGCCTCTTTCAATGATGAGCCATAAATGGTTTCCACATCCAGCTCCTTACCCTTAGTGTTTAATTATGTACATAGTATGACTATATGCCACGTCTTCCGGATTGGTGATCGGGTATCCTTTTAACCAAGGTTTTATCAACCTGCCGTTAGTGTACTGATAAATCGGTGCAATAGGTGCCTGTTCAGCAATCATTTGCTCCGCTTTGTTATAGTCATCGTTTCTTAAGCCATCATCTGTTCGCAAACTAGCAGATTGTAGTAGTTTGTCGTAATTTGCCTGATGGAATTTAGCAATATTGCCACTATGCGTTGAAGTTAGCAGGCTTAGAAATGTCGAGGGCTCGTTATAATCACCCACCCAAGATGCACGAATAACATCAAAATTGCCTGTGTTACGGCTATCAATATACGTTTTCCATTCCTGATTCACCAAATTCACTTGTACACCCAACTTTTTCTTCCACATAGAAGCAATCGCAATCGCAATTTTTTGGTGATTTTCGGAATTATTATAGAGTAGAGAAAGTTTCAGTGGATTGTTCGGACCGTAACCCGCCGCGTGTAACAAAACTTTAGCCTGTTGGTCCAATTCTGCTTGCGTATGTTGTTCCATGTCACTGATCACAGGATGGAAACCCGCGGTCACATCCGGCGTAAAATGCCAGGCAGGTTTCTCCCCTGTCGCCAAGACTTTTTCCGCAATAATTTTACGGTCAATGGTCATAGAAAGCGCTTTACGCACTCTGGCATCATTCGTTGGTGCACGTTGGGTGTTAAAAGCGTAATAATAGGTCCCCAACTGATCCGGCGTATAGACTTGCCCAGATAATTCATGCTGCAATTTTTTATACATATTTTTCGGGAAGGATTCGGTGATATCCAAATCATCCGCCAGATAGCGTTTAGTCGCGTGCGATTCTTGATTAATGGGTACGAATGTGACTTTGGTCAGGACGGTTTTTTTATGATCCCAGTAATAAGGGTTTGATGTCAGAACGATTTTCTCATTAACAATTCTATCATGTAATTCGAAAGCCCCATTCCCCACCAAATGACCAACCTTTATCCACTCTTTCCCATATTTTTCAACTACTTTCTTATTGACCGGATAGAGACTGAAATTCGCAGTCAGGTTGGGAAAATAAGGCACAGGCCGGTTTAACGTCACCTTTAATGTGTGCTTGTCAATGGCTTCAACACCCAGTTTTGCTGGTAGCAGTTTACCGTCAATAATTTCCTGAGCATTTTCAATACCTGCTAGTGCGGCAAACCAAGCAAAAGATGACGTATTAGCCGGAGTGACCAACCGCTGCCAACTATATACAAAATCTGTCGCGGTAACGGGTTCGCCGTTTGACCAACGGGCATCAGAACGCAGGGTAAAAAACCAAGTTTTGTTGTCTGCTGTTTTCCACGCTATTGCTACACCGGGAATCGCATTGCCATACGCGTCCTGATTCACCAGCCCTTCAAACAGATCACGCTGAACTTGCGCCTCGGTCAAACCCACGGCATTAATCGGGTCTAAGGATGCCGGTTCGTCTTTTAGGTGACGAACCAGTTCCTGTTTGTCATTAAGCTGAGTGCCAGAAGGAACTTCCGCAGCAAAAGCAGAAACGGTGATAAGAGAACTATTGATAAGTAGTGCACAAGAAATCAAATTGAAATAGCGCATAAGGTAATAATCTGCCCTGTTATAAAATAGATATCCCATTACTAAATTATAAGCCATTGTCAGAATGACACAATCAGACAATTTTACTCTCACAAGCACTATTTTTGATGGGCAAGAGCCGAATATTCTTCTACACTGGGCAATCGTGGTTCATTTATCAGAGGAAGAAAACTATGACACAAACAGTAAAATTTCAAGGCAATGATATCTCCGTAAGCGGCCAGTTCCCAAAATCAGGGGAAAAAGCGCAAGATTTTACTCTGACAGCCAAAGATCTCTCCGATGTCTCTCTTAGCCACTATGCCGGAAAGCGTAAAGTGCTGAATATTTTCCCAAGTATCGATACCGGTGTTTGTGCGGCATCAGTACGCAAATTTAATCAGGTAGCGAGTGATTTGGAAAATACCGTCGTACTGTGCATTTCTGCCGACCTGCCTTTTGCTCAGTCCCGTTTCTGTGGTGCGGAAGGGTTATCAAATGTCGTCACGCTGTCTACCCTGCGTGGCGGTACTTTCAGTGAAGATTATGGCGTTGCCATCAGCGGTAGTCCTCTGAGTGGTCTCACAGCCCGTGCAGTCATTGTGCTTGATGAAAGCGATAACGTGATTTATAGCCAACTGGTTGATGAAATCACTAATGAGCCAGATTACGATAGCGCACTGGCCGCACTGAAATAAATCCCATGATTTATGCCCACTTCCGGTGGGCATTGTTTTATTCGTCACCATCCGGCTCATATTCGGTAGCATGCTTCCTGCTACTCAGACCGTATTCTCTCAATTTATTGGCAATCGCAGTATGCGATACCCCAAGACGTTTAGCCAGTTTACGCGTGCTGGGATAGTGCCGATAAAGACGCGTTAACACCGAACGTTCAAAACGTTTACTGATTTCATCCAGAGAACCATTGAACACATCTTCACTAAAAGAAACCTCTGTTTCAAACTCTGGCAGTTGTATATCCCGCGGCGTCAACTCCATATTTTCAAGCTGAGTCAGCGCCCGATAGATGGCATTTTGTAACTGCCTTACGTTACCGGGCCAACTGTAACTCGTCAGAAAGTGGGAAAGTTCAGGGGACA
This sequence comes from Photorhabdus laumondii subsp. laumondii, assembly GCF_003343245.1. NCBI lineage: Bacteria > Pseudomonadati > Pseudomonadota > Gammaproteobacteria > Enterobacterales > Morganellaceae > Photorhabdus > Photorhabdus laumondii. The sequence goes on from NZ_CP024901.1 coordinate 3,022,366, forward strand.
ATTTCGGTTTCGGTACTCCCTGTTCTTCAGAAAAACGCTCAATAAAATACTCCACCAGCGGCATAATATCTGTTTTACGATCACGCAACGACGGGAGCGTAATCGCCAACACATTAAGGCGATAATAGAGATCTTCGCGAAATTCCCCTCGTTGCACCAATTCAACCAGATTTTTTTGTGTCGCACAGATAACTCTGACATTCACTTTGACTTCATTTTCTTCCCCTACTCGGCGGAAAGTACCGTCATTAAGAAAACGTAGCAGCTTAATTTGCATCTGTGGCGACATTTCACCAATTTCATCCAGTAAAACCGTGCCACCATTAGCCTGCTCGAAGAAACCTTTCTTTCCTTCAATCGCATTAGGATAAGCGCCAGCAGCATAGCCAAACAGTTCACTTTCTACTACATCATCCGGCATCGATGCGCAGTTCAACCCCAAAAAGGGCTGCTTTCCGCGTAAGCTGTGCAAATGACAGGCTTTTGCCAGAATATCTTTGCCCGTTCCTGTCTCGCCAATCAGCAACAGTGGCGCATCCAGCATCGCCATTTTACGCGCCTGCTCAATAATCTGAGCCATTTTTGGGCTAACAGCGATAATCGCCTTAAACTCACTACCATCATTGACAGTCAGTTTTTTCAGTTGATTCCCTATTCGAGCAGCAGATTTGAGCATAATCACTGTGCCAACACATTGCATTTTCTGCTTTTCATCCATCAGTTGAATAGGCGTAATATCCATCAGGTAGTCCAGACCTTTGAGCGTTATCCTTTCCACACGTTGCTGGATATTTTTATTTTCAAACCAGCGCGAAAAATTATAACCGCTGATAAACTGCCCGATAGGTTTTTGATAAGTTTGTTCTTCACTAACACCAAATAGCTTAAACACCGCAGAGTTAGCAAGCTCAATATTTCCTTTCAGATCAACTGAAAAAACAGGCTCAGGCAAGGATTCCAACAGTGCACACATCGCTTTGTGTTCTCTTTCTGAAGGCATAAAAGAGACGGTACGAACATCAATAACACCATTAATCCGGCGAATTTCTGCCATCAATTTACGAAATACATTGAAATCAACTGGTGAAAAATTAAGGTAAATCCGGCCGATTTGAGATATTTCTATCCCTTTTAAATCAATATTCTCTAATACCAGTAGATCGAGCAGTTCACGGGTCAGCCCAATTCGATCATGGCAAACAACTTCTAAGCGCATCTGTTTTGACCTTATTTACATTAATACATATAATTTTTTAAAATACTACTCTCTACAATTATTCATATGAAGCATTCTGTCAGTAAAAATTGACCGGACTCCGGTTTTTTAATGTCGCAAATAACATAGCATTTGAAACTTTCACTAAAATAAACAAATTGTAAGATTGATTATAAAACAAATTAATAAAATAACGTAAAAGATTGTCGTTATCTGGATATTTTGTGCGTTCATATAGAATTAAAGCATATATCATTTAATTAACTATATTCTTAGACTTATTTGGCAGGATATTCTTAAGTTGAGTGATTAGCTGACGACGGAAATCTCCTAATTTAGGTTTATCACCTTCTATCCAAGGTAATGGCCTACATAATTCCATCGCTTTGATACCCAACCGGGCAGTCAGTAAACCGACACCGATCCCTTGAGCAGCTCTGACAGAAAGGCGCGCAGCGATATCCTGCGATAACCAATCCATACCCACTTCCCGCACCACTTCTGAAGCACCAGAAAAAACAATATTCAGCAAAACAAGGCGGAAGAGCCGAATACGACTGAAATATCCCAGTTCAATACCATATAGAGCTGCAATACGATTAATTAGCCGGATATTACGCCAGGCAATAAATGCCATATCGACAATGGCCAACGGGCTAACTGCTATCATTAATGCTGATTCCGCAGCACAGCGGCTGATTTCAGCCCTGACTTGAGAATCCAAAACAGGTTGAACCCATTTACTGTACAACACCACCACTTCACGATCGTTATGTGTATCATGTAAAGCAGCCCGCCAGCGCTGTAACGCCGGGTTATGCTGTTCGATACCCGCTTGACTTGCCAACTTCTCGCAAAATTCCCGCCCTTTACCCACGCCATGATGTTGCAATAACGCTCTCGCAGTATCACGTTCCTCAGACCTCACTCTTAGCCGATAAAGACGATGCCACTCACTGACAAGAGAACCTATTCCCGCAAAGACAATCATGCTCCCGGCGGCCGCTACACCTAATGCGCTCCAATCCTGTTGCTGCCATGATTGATAAATCCACTGCACAAACTGAGCAACCGCACTCAGCCCCAATAACATCAGAGAACCATATACCATTTTACGCCAGCCACTACGCTTAGGTTTCAGTGCTGCATTAACTATCCCTTCTACCTGACCTTCGCGTTCTTCAGCCTCAAGTTCTGGTGAAGCAGGACAAAAATTCGCTGTCTCTTTTTCATTAAAGATCTGGGCAGGCTTTAAGACCGGCTCTTGTGGCCCCGATAAGGATTCTGCAAAGTCAATTCTTGGCTTCAAAGGCTCCGTCATTTCACTTTATCTCCCACTAAAAACTCCAGCACGGTATCCAACCGGATATGAGGCAATGGTGTATCAACATTTACCGGACAAGGGCTAAACTCCTCGAAGGAGAAACCCTGTTTTTGCCAGAAGTTATCCTCAGGTAAACGCCGTGGCACCTCTCCGGGAAAAAATGTCAGCGGCTTACCATCTGTAAGCCGATATCCTTTCAACGCCGGAATACTTTCACCATTGTGTTCAATCATGCCACTTTCTGTCGCCCGTACCGATGCCAGGCCAACACAATCCATGCTGATACCTTCAAAAACCGCATTTTGTCTGGCTTCCTGAACCAATTGCTGGAGTAAAGAAACCAAATTAGCATGCTGATCTGCGGTAACGTGATCGGCCTTACTGGCAGCGAACATTAATTTATCAATACAAGGGGAAAACAGGCGGCGGAAGAGCGTTCGTTTACCATAATGAAAACTTTGCATTAATTGTGCCAGCGCCAAACGCATATCATTAAATGCTTGTGGCCCACTGTTTAATGGCTGTAAACAATCTATCAACACAATCTGCCGATCAAAACGTAGAAAATGCGCTTTATAAAACCCTTTCACCACCGACTGGCAGTAATATTCAAAGCGCTGACGCAGCATACCGATATTCGTGTGTCTATCTGCCTGAGCAAATCGTGACTCAGTGATAGGGTTGATATCCGGCCACGGGAAAAATTGTAAAGCCGGAGCGCCCATCATATCGCCGGGCAGAACAAATCTCCCCGGCTGAATAAAATGTAAGCCTTGCTCTTTGCATTTAATCAAATATTCCGTATAGGACCGAGCAATAGTAGCCAACAGATTCTCATCTGCGGGTGCCAGTGGATCGCACTGTTGACAAAGTTCCAACCAAGGTTTTGCCCATTCAGCTCTTTGTCCCTGCAATAAGCTATTCATCTGATGTGACCATGCCAAATAGCTTTGCGCCAACATCGGTAGATCCAACAGCCATTCGCCGGGATAATCCACAATTTCCAGATATAACGTGGCAGTGTCTTTAAAATGGCGCAGCAGAGAATCGCCAGAACGGTAACGAAGTGCCAGACGGATTTCACTGACACCTCGCGTCGGGGTCGGCCAGGCAGGTGGTGTGCCGTAAAGTGCGGTCAACCCTTCATCATAAGTAAAACGAGGAACGCCTAAATCACGTTGAGGAACCCGTTTTACACCCAACAAGCGACCGTCGCGTACAGCAGAAAATAGCGGCAATCGAGCACCGCTATGGAGGTTAAGTAACTGATTAACCAAAGATGTGATAAACGCTGTTTTACCACTACGACTTAATCCTGTTACAGCTAGCCGTAAATGGCGATCCATCCCACGATTAACCAGCGCAGTTAATTCATTTTGTAGCCGTTTCATGTCTCTCCTGTGAGAAGTATTACAACAATTTTTTTGTATCAGCCGAGCCATAGGTAATTTTTGCTATCAAAGCTGCCTGAAACGGCTGCGAACGCTGAACGTTTCTGAGGTGATATAACGCTCCATTTGGCGCAGACGAATCTCTCCCGATTTCAATTGATAGTCGATTTCATTCAGCAAGTTTTGTGCTGAAAAATGGGCCTCTTCGGTATATTCCGAGGGTGCCGGATCAAGGACGAAAACCAGTACAATATAAGCAACAACCACAAAACCAAACAGGCCAAAGAAGAGCGACAATACCGCGATGGCTCGAATTAAACGTACTGGTACATCAAAATAATAGGCCAACCCAGCACAAACACCTTTAATTTTACCCTTTTCGGGTATTCGATACAGTTTCCGGCGGTTACCATTCGACATTATGATTGCCTCCAATCAGGATGTTCCGCATCCAGAATATCTTCCAATGTTTTGATTCGTGCCTGCATATGTTGAACACGCTCTGCCAGACGCTGAATTTCATTCTGATCTAACTGGCTTTGATTGGAATTCCGGCTGTTATAATGCAACCACAACCAGATGGGTAACACAAAAAGTACAAAAATAGTCAGCGGAATGCCAAGAAATATAGAGCCCATCACTTTTCCTTAATGGTGAGTTGAGTGCACCAACATTTAATGTTGTTCTTTATTAGCATTTATTTTAGCCTTCATTGCCGCTAACTGCGCACTGATTTCATCGTCTGCTTTTAATTCAGCAAACTGTTGATCCAACGATTTTTGTTTTCCCATGCCCACGGCTTCTGCTTCCGCTTCCATATGATCGATACGGCGCTCAAATTGTTCGAAGCGAGCCATTGCCTGATCAATTTTACCGCTGTCTAGCTGATGACGAACCTGTCGGGAAGAGGCGGCCGCCTGATGACGCAAAGCCAACGCCTGCTGTCTTGCTCGGGTTTCGCTAAGTTTGTTTTCAAGCTCAACAATCTCCCCTTTCATTCGCTCAAGTGTCTCTTCCAGTATGGTCAATTCGTGTTTCAATGTATCCACTAAAGTAGCCACTTTCTGCTTTTCAAGCAGGGCGGCCCGCGCCAAATCCTCTCTCTCTTTATTCAACGCCAGTTCCGCTTTTTCCTGCCAATCGTGCATTTGTTGTTCACCTGCGGTAATGCGGCGAGATAACTGCTTTTTCTCTGCCAGAGCACGGGCGGAAGTTGAGCGAATTTCAACTAAAGTGTCTTCCATCTCCTGAATCATTAGACGAATCATTTTCTGCGGATCTTCCGCTTTATCCAGTAATGAAGAGATATTGGCATTCACGATATCAGCAAAACGAGAAAAAATACTCATAGCAAATTATCCTCTTTGGTTAAGGTTGGTTAATACTATTCATGTCACTTCTATCCTATCAAGAGTCGTGCCAACTTTTTATTTACTCTATTTTCATGAAATATAAATAAATTTTTTTATTTAACTTTTTATCACAACATAATAAAGTGGCTAAAATAACCAATTGTCGGTGAAAATAACCATGAATGACGCCACAGAAAACCTATTGGGTGAAGCAAACAGCTTTCTTGAAATTCTGGAGCAGGTATCCGCGCTGGCAAAATTAAGCAAACCCGTTATCGTGATTGGGGAACGCGGAACCGGCAAGGAGCTGATTGCCCGCCGTTTACATTATTTATCTCCCCGCTGGCAAGGCCCATTTATCTCCCTAAACTGCGCGGCGCTGAATGAAAATTTATTGGATTCAGAGTTATTTGGTCATGAAGCTGGCGCATTTACCGGGGCACAAAAGAGGCACCAAGGAAGATTTGAACGTGCTGATGGAGGAACGCTATTTCTTGATGAATTGGCAACCGCACCAATGCAAGTTCAGGAAAAGCTATTGCGTGTCATTGAATATGGGCATCTTGAACGCGTTGGCGGCAGCCAATCATTACAAGTCGATGCTCGGCTGATATGCGCAACCAATGATAATCTGCCCGCAATGGCAGCTAAGGGGCAATTCCGCGCTGATTTGCTCGATAGGCTGGCTTTCGATGTGGTTAATATCCCACCATTGCGGCAACGGCAGCAGGATATCATGTTGTTAGCGCAACATTTTGCTATTCAGATGTGCCGCGAACTTGATTTACCCCTATTTCCCGGTTTCACTGACCAGGCAAGGCAACAGTTACAGAATTACACGTGGCCCGGTAATATTCGTGAACTGAAAAATGTTGTGGAACGATCGGTTTATCGTCACGGCGAAAATTCTGCTCAACTTGATAATATTATTATTAATCCATTCGCCTCCACACCACATTTTATTGCCAATGTTGATGATAGTCATGATTTATCTCCACAACTTCTGCCTTCATTGCCTGTTAATTTGAAACAGTGGCAACATGACAGCGAACGACAATTAATAGCGTTATCATTAAAAGAGAGCAGATTTAACCAAAGAAAAGCAGCAGAGAAACTACGACTGACCTATTATCAATTACGAGGCTTAATGAAGAAACATGATATCAACGTCGGCGAGAAGTAATCCGAATTACAGATAAAAAAAAGCCAGCACCCGAGCTGGCTAAAAAACACTGGAAGCAATGTGAGCAATGTCGTGCTTTTCCTGAGATAACAAAAGCTGTTTCCCGGAAGAGCGATACAGATGATAATGGTTATCAATACGTTTTGTAAAGCACTTTATTGAGAATTTTTCTCATTACCATTCCCGCAGCGTTTTTTTGGGCTCAAGCGCGAATTGAGATACAATGTGTCAATTCTAATTAATAACAGATGCCCTATATGCGCAGTTTGATTTATTGGATCATATTATCCCTTTCAGCACCGGCTATTGCAGAAACAATAACTACGCCTGAAAAAAATCCCCACGTTCCGACTGACATTCAGCAACAAGGGTTCATTTATTGTGTTAATGGCAACCTGAACACCTTTAATCCCCAACTGGCTAGCAGCGGTTTAACTGTCGATACACTGGCAGCACAACTCTATGAGCGTCTGCTAGATGTTGACCCTTATACTTATCGCTTACTCCCTGAATTAGCCTCCCATTGGGAAATACTGGATAACGGTGCTACCTACCGTTTTTATTTGCGCCATAATGTCTCATTTCAATCAACAGACTGGTTTACTCCGACCCGTAACATGAATGCTGATGACGTCATTTTCAGCTTTAAGCGTCTGTTTGATAAGCAACACTATTATCACAACGTCAATGGCGGGCATTACCCCTATTTTGACAGCCTCCAACTGGCCGATTCTATTCAAAGTATCCGTAAACTTAATGAATATACGGTGGAATTTCGTTTGAACGAACCAGATGCTTCTTTTCTTTGGCATTTGGCAACCCACTATGCCCCAATACTTTCACAAGAATATGGGCAACAATTGCATCAAATGAATCGCCATGAACAAATTGACTGGAAACCTGTCGGCACAGGCCCATTTATGTTGGAAGATCATCGGACCAGACAATTTATCCGTCTGGTTCGTCATGATAAATACTGGAAAGGCAAACCACAAATGCGCCAGATAGTTATTGACGTCGGTGCCGGCGGCACCGGCAGGATGTCTAAACTTTTAACCGGTGAATGTGATGTATTAGCGTATCCCGCTGCCAGTCAGCTTACTGTTTTACGAGATGATCCTCGCCTGCGTCTAACTTTACGCCCAGGAATGAATATCGCTTATCTGGCTTTCAATACCAGCAAGCCACCGCTTGATAAGCTACAGGTTCGGCAAGCTATTGCTTACGCTATTAATAACCAACGGCTGATGCAATCCATCTATTATGGTACGGCGGAAACCGCCTCATCAATTTTACCTAGAGCGTCATGGGCTTATGATAATCAAACTGAAATTACGGAATATAACCCAGAAAAATCCCGTAAAATACTTAATGATCTCGGATTGAATGGCTTGCAATTGAGTTTATGGGTACCTTCCGCCTCTCAATCATATAATCCAAGTCCACTCAAAATGGCAGAACTGATTCAGGCCGATTTAGCCCAAGTTGGTATTACCATGAGCATCAAACCTGTTGAGGGCCGCTTTCAGGAAACCAAACTGATGGATAAATCTCACGATATGACATTATCAGGCTGGTCAACTGACAGTAATGACCCAGACAGTTTTTTCCGTCCACTATTAAGTTGTGCGGCTATCGCTTCACAAACAAATTTCAGCCATTGGTGTGAGCCAACATTTGATAAAATTTTGCGGGAAGCTTTGATTAACCAGCAATTATTATCCCGAATTAAATATTATCATGCGGCTCAACAAGTCCTTGAGCAGCAATTACCTATATTACCATTAGCCTATTCTCTGCATTTACAGGCCTACCGTCATGATATTAAAGGACTAGTACTCAGTCCATTTGGTAATACCTCTTTCGCTGGCGTTTATCGGGAAAAAGAGACTAACCAAATCAATCAGAAGGGTAGCAAATGATTATTTACACTCTCCGCCGTCTGCTATTGCTGATTATTACCCTGTTTTTCTTGTCACTGATAAGCTTTAGCCTAAGTTACTTTACCCCCAATGCGCCACTCAGCGGGGCATCCCTATTTGATGCTTATATCTTCTATTTCAACAGCTTATTACTATGGGATTTTGGCGTATCCAGCATTAATGGTGAACTTATCAGCGAACAACTACGGGAAGTGTTCCCTGCCACCATGGAGCTCTGTATTCTGGCTTTCTCTACCGCCTTACTCGTCGGCATCCCCCTCGGGATTATTGCGGGAGTATGGCGTAACAAACCCGCGGATACTGTTATCATCTCCATTGCTTTGGTCGGATTTTCCATCCCGATTTTTTGGCTAGCATTATTACTCACGCTATTTTTCTCTCTTTATCTCGGCTGGCTACCTGTCTCCGGGCGCTTTAATCTGCTATATCAGATTGAACCTGTAACAGGTTTCTCATTAATTGATGCCTGGTTATCAAAATCACCCTATCGTAATGAGATGATCATTAGTGCCATACAACACTTGCTGCTGCCCGTTATTACACTCGCCGTTGCACCGACAACCGAAGTTATTCGGTTGATGAGAAACAGTACAGAAGAAGTTTTTGGTGAAAACTATATCAAAGCCGCCGCAACCCGCGGTTTATCAAGGCTGACAATTATCCGTCGTCATGTGTTACACAATGCATTGCCCCCTATCATTCCGAAACTAGGATTACAATTTTCCACCATGCTGACACTGGCAATGATGACAGAACTGGTATTTAACTGGCCGGGGCTTGGTCATTGGTTAGTCAGTGCCATTCGCCAGCAAGATTATTCCGCCATTTCTGCCAGTGTTATGGTGATTGGCACACTGGTGATTTCTGTCAATGTTCTGTCTGATATTATTGGCGCAATGACTAACCCTCTGAAGCATAAGGAATGGTATGCCCTTAGATAATTTTTATCGTGAAAAGAAAATGCCGTCACCGATAAAGGTCATCTGGCGCTTTTTCTATTCTGACATGTTGGCAATGATGGGATTTTATGGGGTGCTGATTCTGATCGCCCTAAGTCTGTTTGGTGGCTATCTGGCCCCCTATAAGCTCGATCAACAATTTCTTGGTCATCAGTTGCTGCCACCTTCATGGTCATATCACGGTAATATCGCATTTTTTCTAGGTACCGACGATCTTGGACGCGACATTCTCAGCCGATTACTAATAGGTACCGCCTCTACATTCGGTTCAGCGCTGTTAGTCACTTTGGCCGCCGCTTTATGTGGTCTGATTATCGGCTGTCTGGCAGGCATGACACGAGGACTGAAATCCGCGGTGCTCAATCATATTCTCGATACATTACTCTCTATCCCATCACTCTTGTTGGCAATTATTGTCGTCGCCTTTGTGGGTGCCAGTTTGCAGCATGCAATAATCGCTATTTGGTTGGCGCTATTACCACGTATCGTTCGCACAGTTTACAGCGCTGTTCACGATGAGCTAGATAAAGAATATGTTATTGCCGCTCGCCTGGATGGCGCTTCTAATTACCACATTCTATGGTACGCCGTATTACCCAACATTACCGCCGCCTTGGTCAACGAGCTAACACGCGCCATTTCTATCGCCATACTTGATATCGCTTCACTGGGTTTTCTCGATCTTGGTGCCCAACTTCCCTCACCCGAATGGGGGGCCATGTTGGGCGATTCACTGGAGCTAATCTATGTTGCGCCCTGGACCGTTATGTTGCCCGGCGCGGCAATTATGTTCTGTGTCTTGTTAGTCAATTTATTAGGTGATGGATTACACCGAGCAATTAATTCCGGGGTGGAATAATGCCATTACTCGACATTCGCAATCTCACTATTGAATTTATGACTGCCAAAGGGCCGGTTAAAGCGGTTGATCGCGTCAGTATGTCACTGATAGAAGGCGAAATACGCGGTCTGGTTGGTGAATCCGGCTCAGGTAAAAGCTTGATTGCCAAAGCAATAAGCGGAGTCACTAAAGATAATCTCAAAGTGACGGCTGACCGTTTTCGCTTCGATGATATTGACCTGCTCCGTCTGACTCCACGTCAGCGCCGAAAAGTGATCGGCCACAATATCTCAATGATTTTTCAGGAGCCACAATCCTGTCTTGATCCTTCTGAAAATATTGGTCGGCAACTCATTCAAGCTATCCCCTGCTGGACTTACAAAGGCCGTTGGTGGCAACGTTTCAAATGGCGAAAACGCCGGGCTATTGAATTACTCCACCGTGTGGGAATTAAAGATCATAATGACATCATGAGTAGCTTCCCTTGCGAGTTAACGGAGGGAGAGTGCCAAAAGGTCATGATTGCTATCGCATTGGCGAACCAACCACGCCTGCTGATTGCAGATGAACCAACCAATGCGATGGAACCGACCACACAAGCTCAGATTTTCCGTCTGTTAGCACGATTGAATCAGAACAATAACACCACCATTTTACTGATAAGTCATGACTTGCAAATCATGAGCAAATTGGTGGATCGCATTAATGTTCTGTACTGTGGTCAAACGGTCGAAAGCGCCGTTCCCGATGAATTACTGGTAACACCACACCACCCTTACACACAAGCGTTAAGCCGCGCTATCCCTGATTTTGGTAGTTCTTTGCCCCATAAAAGCAGGTTAAACACCTTATCAGGCGCTATTCCATCCCTTGAGCATTTACCCATTGGCTGCCGTTTAGGTCCGCGTTGCCCTTATGCGCAAAAAACGTGTATTGAAACACCACGGTTGCGGGTGATTAAAAACCACGCTTTTGCCTGCCACTTTCCACTAAATCTGGAGGAACAGTAATTGGTTAATACTCTGCTAGAAGTTAGGAATTTGGCTAAAACTTTTCGCTATCGAACAGGTTTTTTTCATCGTCAACATCTCAATGCGGTAAAACCCGTTAGTTTTACCTTAAAAGCTAAACAGACGCTGGCGATTATTGGTGAAAACGGTTCTGGAAAATCAACACTGGCAAAAATGCTTTCAGGCGTCATCGAGCCAACTTCCGGCGAAATCATGATCGAAGGCCATAAACTCACTTACGGTGATTACAGTTATCGTAGCCAACGCATTCGTATGATATTTCAGGACCCAAGTACGTCGCTAAATCCTCGTCAGCGTATTGGTCAAATTCTTGATATTCCCCTTCTGCTTAATACAGCGCTTAATACAATGGAGCGGGAAAAACGGATCAACCAGACATTGCGACAAGTTGGCCTGCTACCGGACCATGCCAATTATTATCCACATATGTTAGCCTCAGGCCAGAAACAGCGGGTAGCACTGGCGCGCGCATTGATATTACAACCTCAGATTATTATTGCTGATGAGGCATTAGCATCACTCGATATGTCTATGCGATCTCAAATCATTAATCTGATGTTGGAATTACAGGAAAAACAAGGTATTTCTTACCTCTATGTCACCCAGCATCTTGGCATGATGAAACATATCAGCGATCAGGTGCTGGTCATGCATCAAGGGGAAGTTGTTGAGCGGGGAAATACAGCAGAAGTGTTGGCTTCTCCTCTGCACGATATGACCCGCCGTTTAATCGCTAGCCATTTTGGTGAAGCACTCACCGCTGATGCCTGGCGGCAGGATATTCCTTAACATATAGAAAACGATAATCACTGCTCGGAGCAGAACGCAAAATACAGCATATTTCTCTCTAGCGTGATAGAATTACTGGGTTTATTAACAATAAAACGTCATATTGATATTGTCTCTGTGAGCAATTTTAATCCATGAATATCATTACCGGCGTTATCACACAAGGATACTGTTATGGGTTTTATGACCGGCAAGCGCATTCTGATCACTGGCGTCGCCAGTAAACTCTCCATCGCTTATGGCGTTGCAAAAGCAATGCATGACCAGGGAGCTGAGCTGGCTTTCACTTATCAAAATGACAAGTTGAAACCTCGTGTTGAAGAATTTGCTGCTTCCCTAAATTCTACTATCGTTCTGCCTTGCGATGTAGCTGAAGACGAAAGCATTGAAGTCCTGTTCACCGAACTGAGCAAAATTTGGCCGAAATTCGATGGTTTTGTTCACTCCATTGGCTTTGCACCTGCTGATCAACTGGATGGTAACTATGTCAGTTCCGTTACCCGCGAAGGCTTTAGAATCGCGCACGACATCAGCTCTTACAGCTTTGTTGCTATGGCAAAAACTTGCCGTGAAATGCTGAACCCAAATTCTGCTTTACTGACTCTCACCTACCTGGGAGCAGAGCGCTCAATCCCTAACTATAATGTAATGGGTCTGGCAAAAGCATCTCTGGAAGCTAACGTTCGTTATATGGCTAACGCCATGGGCGCTGAAGGTATTCGTGTTAACGGTATCTCTGCCGGGCCTATCCGTACTTTGGCTGCGTCTGGTATCAAAGATTTCCGTAAGATGCTGGCTCACTGTGAATCCGTTAACCCAATTCGCCGCACTGTAACAACTGAAGATGTTGGTAACGCCGCGGCATTCTTGTGCTCGGATCTGTCCGGCGGTATTACCGGTGAAATCCTGCATGTTGATGGTGGTTTCAGCATTGCCGCAATGAATGAACTGGAATTGAAATAATCTGATTAATAATCAGTAACTTTTAATTCATGAGGCCAAGGCCCGAAAAGCCTGTTTTTCGGGCCTTTTATTATCAATAAAATAAATAGATTAATCACTTCATTAAATCATCACTAATAGGTAAAAATTAATTTTAAATCAAAATATAAAAAACAATTGGAGAGAATTATTAAAACCTTTGTAATTAAAGAGTTAAATGATATTACCTTATAATTGTTTTACCGAAATAAAAAATATCATCTTGTTTCCTTGCACTAATCAGTAATATGTCCTTTAATATAATCAACAACTTAATTTCATAAAGTCGATTATCAGTTCAATATTTTTAGTACAATATTTTATTTTTATTATCATTTTAACCTTTTAGTTTTAATATTATATTTCATGATTTCATACAATTTAATCATATTTATTATTTTAGCAAGGTGCATAAAATGAAAAATGATTTTTTAATTATATCCAATATGTTTAAATCAATTACCAATATAAAATTACCAGAATGCCTGAAAAATTATGATCTATCCCAAGAAATTGCAGCTTCTTGGAATGAATTTAGTGGATCATTATATCGCTGGCCATCCACATTGGAAGATTATGAATATGCATATAATTCCGATGAACAAGATATTGATAGAATTATTAAAAATATACACAAAGCAACAACTTATTTAGGTTCACTTAGCAGTGGATATTTAGGTCATGGTTATATTGCCAGAGTCAATCATGCATTGAAAGAAATTCAATCAGATTTTAGTAAGCTAGACGGTTTCATCTCAAAATTGCCACAACCCTTTGAAATATCTCAAATTGATTTTGAAAGTAAGAAAAACTTCGCAGAAAAAACACATATAAAAATACAACAATTATTAAAAAATATTCCAGATGGCGAAGATAAAAAACAAATATATAAACTCTCTTTATTGATGGAAGAAATCACTTTAAACATACCAGATATTTCATTTAGTCTTAGAAATATAAACAATTCAGTCAATAAACTTAATGGACAAATAAAAGCAATTAATAATATTTACAATGAGTTAGTCGAAAACTTTAATGAAGAAAATAAAAAAGATATTTTCACGAGAAACTATAGGCAATGCATGGTCTATTTTAGTGATTTTACAAATAAATTCAATTTATTTTCCTATGATTACAAATCATTTAACAAAAATAATATATTAATTATCTTATAATCAATATAAGATGAATTTTTGCAACTATCAATAATCGCCATTATTTATTCCATATAATATAATCAGTTGTAAAATATGCTATATACCCGTCATCTTTCAAGTTGCTTCTTTGTTGGCTGCTCTCTCTCACCCCGGTCACATAGTTATCTATGCTCCCGGGGATTCGTTCCCTTGCCGCCGCAATGCATCTTGAAATCCATAGGGTATATAACACAAAATACGGGGAAGTTTTGGATAAGTAATTCCATCCAAAACTCTCCTTAAATTTCTAGATTAATGCAACCAATCTACTTGAAAATAACGATAAAAAAACTAATAAATCACTTCTATAATAGAGTATAGAAAAGAGTTATTCACGATACCATCACACCACCTTATATCTATTTAATCATTCATTTATTTCCATCTATCGTGGTAGTATATATCAAGGCTATAGCAATGCCTTACTGAGTTCCTTTGTTCTATTATATCGAAAATTTTTAAGGAGCCATACATGAAACTTTATTACCAACCTGGAGCTTGTTCTCTCTCACCTCACATCATACTCCGTGAAGCAGGGCTTGATTTCAGCGTGATTAAAGTTGATCTGAAAACCAAAAAAACGGAGAACGGCGACGATTTCTTCGCAATCAATCCAAAAGGCCAGATACCCACTCTTCTGTTAGATAACAATGAGATCCTCACCGAAGGCTCTGTTATTGTCCAATATATTGCCGACCAGAAACCGGACAAAAAATTAATTGCACCAGCCGGAACGATGGAACGATATCGTCAACTTGAATGGCTTAGCCATATTTCCAGTGAAATTCATAAAGGATTTTCACCTCTGTTTTTTCCAGGAACACCAGAAAATTATCGTCCTGTTGCGGTTAATAATCTACTGAGAAAATTCAAGTACATAGATGAAGTATTAGCAAAACAGCCATACATTGCCGGGGAGCATTTTACTGTTGCTGACGCTTACTTATTCACTCTCAGTAATTGGGCACCTTTAGTGCAATTGGATCTATCTGATCGGGTTCATCTTAAAGCTTATCAAGAGAGGATTGCAGAACGTCCAAATGTTCGTGATGCACTGAAAGCGGAAGGGTTAATTTGATTTACAGATAAAAGAACCGTTCCACACAATATCAGTGGAACGGTTAAATATCTTTACCCGTCATCTTTCAAGATGCATCTTGAAATCCATTGGGTATTAATCTAACTGTATTGCCCAAAATTTATGATTAGGTGCCACCATTCTGTCCTGAGCAGCCACAATCTGTAGTTCGTATTCGCCCATCTCTTTGGTTGTTACCATCACTTCATAAACCGCAGCAGCGACATGTTCGAGGGCGGTTTGTAAAGACTCACCTTTTAATAGATTAACCAATAACAAGCCGCTGGTTAAATCACCAACACCCACTGGCTGCCGTTCGCCAAAGTCCACCAAAGGCCGACTCACATGCCAGCTATGTTCTTTAGTCACTAATAGCATTTCAAAACGATCAGTCCGATAACCCGCGCGACTAAGGTGTTTAACCAGTACAATATCCGGCCCTTTATCACATAGTGTCCGAGCAGCCATAACAGCCTGTTCTACATTAGTCACTTTCTGCATACTGAGTGTTTCAAGCTCCAGCAAATTTGGCGCAATGATATCACTTACAGGAAGTGCATCTTTACACAAAAATTCAGCCACCCCAGGCACAACAATACAACCTTTTTCTGGGTGCCCCATAACGGGATCACAGAAATACCAAGCATCGGGATTCACCGCTTTTACCCGTTTTACTATGTCGATAATATGGCCCCCTTGCTCCGCTGAACCGATATATCCACTCAGTACTGCATGACAAGATTTGAGCTGTTCAATTTCTTCAATGCCCTGAACGATTTCAGTAAGATGGTTAGCCGGCATAACACACCCTTTCCATTGAGCATATTGGGTGTGATTTGAAAACTGTACTGTGTTCAACGGCCATACGTTTACCCCCATCCGACGCATAGGGAATTCCGCAGCGCTGTTACCAGCGTGACCAAAAACAACATGAGATTGAATTGAAAGAATATTTTTCACAATGACGGCCTATATTTTTATTTTGGTTTCTATTTATAAGATTAAAGTCACAGTAAGAATATACCCGTCATCTTTCAAGTTGCCTCTTTGTTGACTGCACTCACCCACCCCGGTCACATAGTTTTCTATGCTCCCGGGGATTCGCTCCCTTGCCGCCGCGATGCATCTTGAAATCAATAGGGTATGTAAGAAAATGGGCAACATTATTGTTGCCCCATCATACCCGTTATCCTTCAAGTTGCCTCTTTATTAGATCCACGCCCTTGCTGTCGCGATGCATCTTGAAATCTATAGGGTATATATGCAACCTTGGTTATTTCCAGCAGATCAAACAATCGTGTTTTTTACCACGACGCAGCAGGGTGTAACGATCAAACAGACGGTTACTGTCAGTAAACAGATATTCAGGTTCAGATTGTTTTTCACCATTAATTGCAACAGCGTTGGAACTGATCATCGTACGCGCCTGACCACGAGAAGGTACCAACCCGGCATTAACCAAAGCTTGTTGCAAATCTGCACCTTTTTCCAACTCAATTACCGGCATACCATCCTGTGCCAATTGAGCAAAATCCGCTTCGGTCAAATCAGCAGCAGCGCCAGAGAATAAACTTTCTGTAATCCGTTTAGCGGCTGCTAACCCCTCTTCACCATGCACCATACCAGTGACTTGTTCTGCCAACACGTACTGAGCACGAGGAGCTTTACCGCTATTTTTATCCTCTTCTTCCAAAGCATCAATATCTTCAAGATTCATAAAAGTAAAGAATTTCAGGAAGCGATAAACATCCGCATCCGCAGTGTTAATCCAGAATTGATAGAATTTGTATGGACTGGTTTTCTTCGGATCTAACCAAACAGCGCCACCTTCTGTCTTACCAAATTTAGTGCCATCAGATTTCGTGATCAGTGGAACGGTCATACCAAATACTTGTTTCTGGGTGATACGACGAGTTAAATCAATACCAGAAGTAATATTCCCCCACTGGTCAGAACCACCAATCTGTAACTCAACACCATGGACTTCATTCAGGCGAGCAAAGTCATAGGATTGCAGGAGATTGTAAGAAAATTCAGTGAAAGAGATACCCACATCATCACGGTTCAAACGCTGTTTAACCGCCTCTTTATTAATCATTTGATTAACTGAGAAATGTTTGCCGATATCACGCAGGAAAGCCAGAACATCCATGTTGCCAAACCAATCATAATTATTGGCTGTTTTAGCGCTATTTTCGCCACAATCAAAATCGAGGAAAGGTGAAACCTGTCTACGAATTTTCTCCACCCACTCTTTAACGGTAGCTTCAGTATTCAATTTACGTTCAGTGGCTTTAAAACTTGGATCACCAATCAGCCCCGTAGCTCCACCAACTAACGCCACGGGTTTATGCCCGGCTAGCTGGAATCGTTTTAAACACAGCAAGGGAACCAGATGCCCCAAATGCAAGCTGTCAGCGGTCGGATCGAAACCACAATAGAGGGAGACAGGGCCCTGCGCCAGTCTCTCCGCTAACGCATTCTCATCCGTCACCTGGGCAATGAGGCCCCGCTCTTGCAGTTGTTTTATCAGGTTATTGCTAGACATTAATGACTCCATCAATTTGTGTATTTTGTCTGTTGTATAAGTCGCTACTTATAAAAGAGTGCGGCATAGGATAAAACGCCAATACTATAAGTGCTAGTATTAAAAATGATAATCCACGATTTATGGTGCAAGCCTGTCAACATGCCAGCTATCGCCTTGCCGTTGATAAATAAAACGATCATGGAGCCGGTTTGCACCACCTTGCCAAAACTCAACAGAATCAAAGGTCACTTTGAATCCTCCCCAGAAGCTAGGTAAAGGCACTTCACCATTCAAGAATTTCTGTTTCAATTCAAGGAACTTCCCTTCTAAAACACCACGTGCGGAAATACGGGAAGATTGTTGTGATGCCCATGCAGCAATCTGGCTATCCCTAGGACGACTATGGAAATATTTCACCACTTCAACAGGAGAAAGACGTTCCGCTTTACCAAGAAAAGAGACTTGCCTTTCCAGAGGATACCAAGGGAAATGGAGGCTGATTTTGTTATTGTGCGCCAAATGTTTTGCTTTCCGGCTGCCTAAATTTGTATAAAAAATCAGACTATTTGAATCAAAATGCTTCAATAACACAATACGTTGATACGGTTGACCATTCTCATCGACCGTCGCTATAGACATTGCCGTTGGATCACTCAACTTAGCGTTACATGCTTGATTGAGCCAACGCTCAAAAAGCTCGATGGGTTCTTCAGTCAAATCCTTACGTCTTAACCCACCACGAATATATTCACGGCGTAATTCTGCAACATCAAATTCGTTATGTTCTGACATTAACGTAGCTCTGTTTATGACTCACTAAATACCCGATAGCTTATCATTGTTATTGATTAATAACAGGATAAATCGCCCCTAAAATAGTTTCAGTACTCGCACCAGTAACAGAGGGTAAATTCCCTGGCGCACCTGACATTGTACGGAATGCTAACCAAGCAAATGCCAGTGCTTCCATATCATCACCGCTTAGGCCATATTTATCTGTCGGGCAAACCTCCGTCCCCGGTAATAAGGCAGAAAGTCGGCTCATTATCTGCGGGTTATGTGCGCCACCACCACAAACCAGCAGACGTTCACATCCACCACTCAACATAATTTGCTGTGATACAGACGCTGCTGTCAGCTCGGCCAGCGTTGCCTGAACATCGACAGGTGGTATGTCAGGAAAATTAACTAATTGCGCCTCCAACCAACTCATATTGAAATACTCGCGGCCTGTGCTTTTAGGAGCTGGTCGTGAAAAATAGTGATCAGAAAGCATTTGCCCAAGCAATTTGTTATTAACAACACCTTCTCGCGCCCATTGCGCATCTTTATCATAAGGTTTTTTCTGATGACGCCATACCCAACTATCCATCAGCATATTACCCGGACCTGTGTCATACCCTTTGACAGGTGATCCAGGTAATAGCGTCGTTATATTGGCAATACCACCGATATTGAGAATTATCCTTCGTTCTGTCAGATGGCCTAATACGGCGAAATGAAAAGCTGGAACTAATGGCGCGCCCTGCCCACCATATGCCATATCCCTCCGACGAAAATCACCAACCACAGTTATCCCAGTCAAAGCGGCAATACGGTTATTGTCGCCAAGTTGCATCGTGAAAGGCGTATGACTATTTGGCTCATGCCAAACGGTTTGCCCATGACATCCCACAGCAGTAATGTCACTCGCGGTTAACCCTGTTTTAATCAGTAAGCCTTGTACAGCTTCAGCGAATAAAGAACCAAGTTCATAATCCAACCGACCGATTGCCGATAATGTCGTTTGCTGCCCTTGACAGACTGCGAGAATTTTCTGTTTTAATTCGTATGGGAATGGATGCGAATAACTGGCTTGCTGAGCAACAACTTTATCATTGATTGCGGCAAGCACCACATCAACGCCATCCAGACTTGTACCCGACATTACACCAATATAACGACCTGACTTCATAACCATTTAATTTGCCTTCCTGCTTAGAATCTGTCTCGATAAAATCAGAAACCATGCCAATAACTATAAAGCGCAGTAGTTTTGGCTGTATATGACTAATAGACAAACGAAGGAATAAAACCTGATTTTTGGAAACAACTTCACAAAAAATGCTGAATTTTTCATTAATAGCTATTTCTTTTAAAAATCTCTATTGACGTTTAATATACGTTTAGCACTAGATTGCTAATGTACTGATATTCTATTTGAATAAACTTTTTATTACTTATTGCCAATGCCGGTTGTTAGCCTGATTGCCCAGTGAGCTATCAGATTTCCGCAGTCAGGCATCGAAATTAGGAGTTACTATGTTTAAGCACTTTTTAGTTAGCGCGGTTGCCGTTGCTTCATTATCAGGCTGTGTCAACACCGATTCTCTTTCTGGTGATACCTACACTGCTGGACAAGCTAAGCAGGTCCAAACCGTCTCTTACGGCACAGTTGTTTCTGTTCGTCCTATCAATATTCAGGCGGGCAGCAATGAGAATGTATTAGGCGCGATTGGTGGTGCAGTTCTAGGAGGACTTGTTGGTAATACTATTGGTGGTGGCAGTGGCAACACATTAGCCACTGCCGCTGGTGCAATTGCCGGTGGTGTCGCGGGCCAAAATGTTCAGGGAGCTCTTAACACAACTAAAGGTGTAGAACTCGAAATTCGTCGTGACAGTGGTGAAAGCATCATTGTTGTT
Organism: Photorhabdus laumondii subsp. laumondii; assembly: GCF_003343245.1. Classification (NCBI taxonomy): domain Bacteria; kingdom Pseudomonadati; phylum Pseudomonadota; class Gammaproteobacteria; order Enterobacterales; family Morganellaceae; genus Photorhabdus; species Photorhabdus laumondii. Next base: position 3,042,862 of record NZ_CP024901.1, read on the forward strand.
CAAAAACAAGGCAAAACAGCCTTTCATAAAGGCCAACGTGTAAGAATCGCAGGCCAAGGTAGTAATATTACTGTTTCACCTCGACAATAAGATATAGATAAGAAAACCGTGACTTCATTCTAGTAAGTCGCGGTCTTCTTTCATCCGGTTAGCATTTCATGGATATCGTAATTACTATCTACTTTGTAATTGGATAATATTTTGCTCTAACTTCTGAACTAAAGTGGAAAGAAAAGCAAGTTCCTCGCGTGAAATACCTCCCAGAATCTCATTTCTTGTGGATTCAATAACACCATCTAACTCCCTAATAACCGATGCAGAATCTTCAGTTAGCTTGATTCTCTTTGCACGACGATCATTGGCACAAGTATGCCGGGTGATAAGTTTTTTTTCCTCAAGCTGATCTAATGTCCTGACTAAAGATGGTTGCTCGATACCGATAGCTTTCGCCAACTGTATCTGAGATTGCTCCTGAGGTAACCGGCTAATATTGTATAACGTTACCCAATGAGTCTGAGTTAATTCTAACGGCTTTAAACGGTAGTCAATTAAAGCACGCCAAATACGAACTAACCGTGCCAGATCTGATCCCAATGTAGATTCCAATTGTCCCTCCTTAAATAACTAGCCTACTAAACATAACAGCCAAATTTTTCTAAATCAGGCTAAAACTAGCCTTAAAAAAGTATATATAACTTCTGTATAATCACAGTAAATTCTTAGTAACTAACTAATTCAGGTAACTATAACCAAGAACAACTAAACTTAATTTAAACTCAGAACAAAACAATTAACATACAATATTTTTACCATAAAAACTATCAGAACTATGAATACAAGCAAGCAGAAACCAATAAATATCATTCAATACTTTATTCAAAGTACTATAAGAATAGCTGTCATCTAAATGCTAAGCTATCTATTTTTACATTAATGTTGTTTTTATTTTACATTTATCACGCAATCAAGCTTAAAATTCCATTTAAAACATAAGGTTATAAAGAAATTCAAATAAGCTCACTTAGCCTTTCCGTTAATCAAAAAATAAAAAAATAACAAACAAAATACTTAAAATTATAGTAGAACATTTATAATTTTGCCAAAAATATAACCCTATATAAGTAAATCATTGGATTGTTAATTCCAATAACCTCAAAAATCGATAATTAAAACAGTGATGGCTGTTCAGGTGGTTCTTCATCTGTCTGATTTTCTGCTCTCAATACACGTAAATATCTTTGCCGGCACAGTCGCAATACTTCACGCTTTTGCCCATCTGACATTTTCATCCAATTAAATCTTTCTTCCCGGCTGCGATAACACCCCAGACAAAAGCCCCGCTCATTCGCCTGACAAATTCCTCGACAAGGGCTAGGAATAGCAAAAAATTCGAGTTGCTCAGCCATCACATCCCGTTTCCTATACAATCCACATACTATATTTAATTATAAACCTAGATAAGAATAAATTATAATTATGGACAAATTGAACTGTAACCGTAAGACACGTTATAGTTAGTGGTTTTTGTGCGATCTGCCGCACAAAAATATTGGTAAAACCATTAAATTAGAGGTAATTATGCGTTTACTCCATACCATGATCCGTGTTGGTGATCTACAACGCTCCATTAATTTTTACACTGAAGTGTTAGGCATGCGCCTGTTGCGCACCAGTGAAAACACCGAATATAAATACTCACTCGCCTTCGTTGGCTACGCTGATGAAAGCGAAGGAGCAGTAATCGAGTTGACCTATAATTGGGGAGTTGACCATTATGAAATGGGGAATGCCTTTGGTCACATCGCATTAGGTGTTGATGATGTCGCAGCCACTTGCGAATCTATTCACAAAGCAGGTGGTAGCATTACCCGTGAAGCGGGTCCTGTAAAAGGCGGAACAACCATTATTGCTTTCGTTGAAGATCCAGATGGCTACAAAATTGAACTTATTGAAAACAAAAATGCCAGCAACGCTCTGGGTAACTCAATCTGATGTCTGACAAAAAAGCGCCAAACGTCCTTAGTGGACGTTTTAGAGGTTATTACCCTGTTGTTATTGATGTTGAAACTGGCGGTTTTAATGCCAAAACAGATGCATTACTTGAAATTGCCGCCGTTACACTGGAAATGGATGGTGAAGGTTGGCTTACGCCTGGCGAATCACTTCACTTCCATATTGAGCCATTTGAAGGAGCCAACCTTGAACCAGCAGCCCTGGAATTCACCGGCATTGATCCATTAAATCCGCTACGTGGAGCGGTGAGCGAATATGAAGCTCTGCACGCTATTTTTAAAATGGTTCGTAAAGGGATAAAAAATAATCATTGTAATCGGGCAATTATCGTTGCTCACAATGCTAACTTCGATCACAGCTTTGTTATGGCTGCCACAGAACGCACCGGACTAAAACGAAATCCGTTTCATCCGTTTGCAACTTTTGACACCGCTGCTTTAGGTGGTCTGGTATTAGGACAAACAATCTTAGCAAAAGCCTGCATCACAGCCGGTATCCCATTCGATAATAATCAGGCTCACAGCGCGTTATATGATACTGATCGTACCGCTGAATTATTCTGTGAAATGGTCAACCGTTGGAAACAACTTGGTGGCTGGCCATTAACAACAACAGCAGAAAAAACTGGATAAATAGCTGAACGGCTAGATTAATATAATCAAATCTAAACAATAATCCCCCCATATATCAACATATGGGGGGATAGCATAATATACCCGTTATCCTTCAAGTTGCCTCTTTGTTGGCTGCGCTCGCTCACCCCGGTCACATAGTTTGCTATGCTCCCGGGGATTCACTCTCTTGCCGTCGCGATGCATCTTGAAATCCATTGGGTATAATCTGTAAGTAATTAAAAAATTACTCTGTCGCGTTTTCGCCCTGAGAACGACATTTATCAGCAGTTTCTTTGATTAATGTTTGTAGCTCACCACGCTGATACATTTCAATGATAATATCGCATCCACCTATCAACTCACCTTCCACCCAAAGCTGAGGAAAAGTTGGCCAATTAGCATATTTTGGCAACTCTGCACGAATATCTGGATTTTGCAAAATATCTACGTAAGCAAAACGTTCACCACACGCAGATAAAGCCTGAACCGCCTGCGCAGAAAAGCCACAATTTGGCAATTTAGGAGAACCTTTCATATACAATAAAATCGGGTTTTCTTTAATTTGGCGCTCAATCTTCTCAATAGTAGTCGTCATTTTTATTTCCTTTAAACCAACAGCCCGTTGATAACCAACATCGTCACGATATTGCGGAGAATACCATTTTCTCTCACTAATATGTATCCTGATCTCTTCGTATCCTGACACAGATGACATCATTTTCACGGTTATTTATCGTAGAGGTTGTTAAAAGCGGTGGCAGAAAGACAAAGAGCAGATAAAGAAACTATCTGCCCAATTTTTAAATCATCTAGCCCGTTCAAAACATCAGGCAAAGATCAAGCAAAGAGCGGCAAAAATGGCAATCATCACCAACGTGCTGACAGCAGTAAATAAACCAAGCTTCAAATCGGTATTCATAGAGCCTCCTCAGAATAAAAAGTTTATAGTGACAAAAACCAATCTATTGAGATGGTTAATTGCCCTTACATAAGGAAAAGCATAAATAGCGATTACCACCCATTTTATAACACTGATTATTGCTTTCACTTTTGAGCCAGATCAGACAAAATCCAGAATTTATCGCTAACTTATTGCTAGCCCCTTGATGTAAAGGGTTAGCAAGCGATTAACAAAGCGTTTTAAATTTAGACCAAAAGGTCAGGAGTCTTTCACCTCATGGCAACGATCAAAGATGTGGCTAAGCACGCTGGCGTCTCAACCACTACTGTATCCCATGTTATTAATAAAACCCGCTTCGTCGCTGAAGATACTAAAGCTGCTGTTTGGGCTGCTATTAAGGCACTGAATTATTCACCCAGTGCCGTTGCTCGCAGTCTGAAAGTTAACCACACAAAATCGATCGGATTACTGGCAACGTCCAGTGAAGCCCCCTATTTTGCTGAAATCATTGAGTCTGTTGAAAACAGTTGTTATAGCAAAGGCTATACGCTGATTTTATGTAACTCACACAATAACATTGATAAACAGAAAGCCTATCTCGCCATGCTGGCCCAAAAACGTGTGGATGGACTGCTAATTATGTGTTCAGAATACCCGGAACAGCTATTGGGAATGTTGGAAGATTATCGCAATATTCCAATGGTCGTCATGGATTGGGGACAGGCCAGAAGTGATTTCACCGATACGATTATTGATAATGCATTCCACGGCGGTTATCTGGCTGGTCGTTATCTTATCGAACGTGGTCATCGTGATATTGGTGCGATCCCCGGCCCTCTGGCACGAAATACCGGCGGTGGCCGTCATCAAGGATTCTTAAAGGCGTTAAAAGAAGCCAACATTCCGATCAAAGAAGAGTGGGTTATTCAGGGGGATTTTGAACCAGAATCGGGCTATAAAGCCATGCATCAAATCTTGAATCAAAAACAGCGCCCGACTGCGGTTTTCTGCGGCGGAGATGTTATGGCTATGGGGGCGATTTGTGCTGCTGATGAATTAGGACTGCGCGTCCCACAGGATATTTCTGTCATCGGTTATGACAATATACGCAACGCTCGTTATTTCTCTCCGGCATTGACCACCATTCATCAGCCAAAAGAACGACTGGGGCAGATGGCGTTTTCCATGTTACTGGACAGAATAATCAATAAACGTGAAGATGCACAAACTATTGAAGTACATCCACGCTTGGTTGAGCGACGTTCTGTCGTGGATGGTCCATTTGTCGACTATCGTCGTTAATCCGTTTTATTCATCTTGAAGCCATTCAGCATTAAGAGTTTCACTATCGCCAAGATAGTCAAGCAGCCAACTTAATGCTGGAGAATGGCTGTTTTGAACCCATGCCAAACAACATGGACTGTCTGGTAAAGGCTGTTCCAATTCCAGCACGGCGAGTTTATTCTGCCGAATAAGCGGCATTGCCCTATGTTTAGGCACCATTCCCACACATAATCCCTCGTTTAGACAAGACAAACCGGATTCCCAATCAGGAACCACCAACCGGCGCTGATTATCCAGATTCCAGGTGTCACGCTTCGGTAAATTACGGGATGTATCTTCAAGGCACAAACTGGGATAAGGCCGCATTTGGTCATCAGATAACAGACCCGGCAACTGAGTCAGCGCATGGTCAGCGCTAACCACACATAGCCAAGGCATAAACCCCATATCTCGGAAACTATACCTTTCCCCGACTGGAGCTACCCGGGTTGCACCAATTGCAACATCAACTCGACTATTCACCAGCGCGTCCCACACACCATTAAACACTTCCTGATGAATAAAAAGTTCTATATCAGGAAAATGGTGGTAGAAATCAAGAATAAGCTGGCGACTACGCTCTGGTTTGACAACGAGATCAATAGCAATACTAAATTGCCCTCTCCAGCCGTTTGCAATTTGTTGACACTGATGACGAGTATCAATCATTTTTTTGATAACAGAGCGAGCCTCCTTGATAAACATAGCGCCTGCCTCAGTTAATTCTACATCCCGATGACGACGCTCAAACAACGAAACAGCAAGCCACTCTTCCAGTTGTCTTACGGTATAACTGATCGCAGAAGGGACACGATGAAGCTCCAATGCAGCCGCACTAAAACTGCCTGTTCTGGCAACCGCATCCACAACTTCAAGTGAATATTCTGACCACATAATTTTACCTTTCAATTTTTTTCACAGCACTATGCAAATATTACCATTTCACAAGTAAAAATCACGACATATAGAATATGTGTCAATATTGTTATCTACCTATACCCTATGGATTTCAAGGTGCATCGCGACGGCAAGGGAGCAAATCCCCGGGAGCATAGCAAACTATGTGACCGGGGTGAGCGAGTGCAGCCAACAAAGAGACAACTTGAAAGAAACGGGTATATCACTGCAAATTATTTCAATCATGATATTCAAAGAGAGTAATCAAATGAAAAACTCAAGTCAGTTCATGTTCTACCTTGCAGGCTTGAGTATGCTAGGTTATCTGGCCATTGATATGTATCTGCCAGCATTCGGCACTATGCAACAAGAATTAGCGACATCGGCAGAAGCAATCAGTGCCAGCCTAAGCATCTTTCTTGCAGGTTTCGCCTTCGCTCAACTTTTGTGGGGACCTCTTTCAGATCGCTTTGGCCGAAAGCCGATTATCATCACCGGGCTATCCCTGTTTTCTATTGGCTGTCTGGGTATGATGTGGGTAACAGACGCCACCCAACTTTTAGTTTTGCGTTTTATCCAAGCCGTAGGTGTTTGTTCAGCCGCCGTCTCATGGCAAGCATTAGTTATTGATCGTTATGAAGCCAATCGTACCAAACGTGTTTTTGCAACGATTATGCCTCTGGTTGCGCTCTCCCCTGCCTTGGCACCTTTGATGGGAGCCTGGCTGTTACAACATGGCGGCTGGCGCATAATTTTCCTAGTCTTACTGGCAATTACATTATTACTGTTGTTTTTTACTCTGTTCTTGCAAGAAAATCGCAACAACCGTGAAACTCAAGTGCAAACAAATAATGTCTCTTTCCTTACGCTATTAAAATCACCGCTATTTAGTGGCAATGTTCTGATATTTGCATCATGCAGCGCCGGCTTTTTTGCCTGGTTAACAGGCTCACCTTCAATTCTCGGTGAGATGGGATATACCCCGGACGACATTGGTCTGAGTTATATTCCTCAAACGCTAGCCTTTATCGTTGGAGGTTATGGATGCCGCAGTATTTTAGCCAAAATAAAAAGTGATATTATTTTCCCTTATCTGTTAATTGGCTATGCTATCAGTATGATTGTGCTCTATTTAATTGCAAAATTTGACGAGCCAACGCTATTCACTATTCTGGTACCTTTTTGCTTTATGGCTGCAATGAATGGCGCGTTATACCCAATTGCAGTAGCAAACGCTTTATCCGCTTATCCACAAGACAGTGGAAAAGCCACTGCATTACAAAACACGCTTCAATTAGGACTCTGTTTTATTGCCAGTCTGATTGTATCAGCATTTATCAACAATCCACTTATATCCACAACCACTGTTATGGTTTCTACCGTTGTTCCAATGGCATTAGGATATTTTATACAGTGGAAAAAAAACGCTGATCGCTGCATTCAAACAGTTGAACAAAATTCCTGATATTAATCAGATTATTATCTCAATAAAGGCTGCTAATTATCAATTAATCGCAGCCTTTATTTATTAATTGATAAAACAATTTTACGCTTTTATACTCAATACATTCCCTATTATAAATATACCCGTCATCTTTCAAGTTGCCTCTTTGTTGGCTGCACTCACTCACCCCGGTCACATAGTTACCTATGCTCCCGGGGATTCGCTCCCTTGCCGTCGCGATGCATCTTGAAATCTATAAGGTATAACCTGGAATTTGAGGTTTTCAGGAGCAATGACTGCCCCATTAAACTCATGGATTAGTCATCTTTAAGGTTTTTTACTTTGATTCTTTGTTATTTTTTGCATTTTGCGTCTTAGCATCCTGCTTTGCTAGCTAAAACGAGCTCCTCAGTATTCCATCACCCTAACGTTGGAGAGTATATGAGTTCATCTTGTATTAAAAACCCGAAAACAGCCATTAACTCCTGGCAGAGAATGACCAATGAGATGCTAGAAGAAGCAGGTGTTCAAATTAATGGTCACAACCCTTATGATATCCAGATAAAAAACGCTAATTTCTATAAAAGAGTTTTACAACAAGGTTCGATGGGATTAGGTGAAAGTTATATGGATGGCTGGTGGGATTGTGAACGGTTGGATATTTTCTTTTATCGCGTTTTACGCGCCGGATTAGAAAATAAAATGCCCAATAATCTCAAAGATATAGTGAGAATCGCAATAACCCGCTTACGTAATCTGCAAACGCCAAAACGATCATGGATTGTCGGTCATCAACATTATGATTTAGGCAATGATCTTTTTACCCATATGCTTGACCCTTATATGCAATATTCCTGCGGATACTGGAAACAAGCTAAAACACTGGAACAGGCTCAGCTTGATAAGTTGAAACTCATCTGTGAGAAATTGGCGCTTTCTCCAGGTATGACTCTGTTGGATATTGGCTGTGGTTGGGGTGGGCTATCAGCTTATGCGGCTAAAAATTATGGTGTTTCCGTCACAGGTATCACTATTTCAGCCGAACAACAGAAATATGCACAGAAACAATGTACAAATCTGGATGTAAAAATCATTCTGAAAGATTATCGGGATTTACATGAACAGTTCGACAAAATTGTTTCTGTCGGTATGTTTGAACACGTTGGACCTAAAAATTATGCGACTTACTTCGACGTTGTTCAACGAAACCTGAAACCTGATGGCTTATTCCTGCTACATACCGCTGGTTCCAACAAAACTAAAACCAGTGCTGACCCGTGGATCAGCAAATATATTTTTCCTAATGGCTGCCTGCCTTCTATTGAGCAAATAGCCCACACCAGTAAAAGCCGTTTTGTTATGGAAGATTGGCATAACTTTAGCGCAGATTATGACCGCACATTGATGGCCTGGCATGAAAGATTTATTACCTGCTGGCCTGAAATAGAAAATAACTATAGTCCAACATTTAAACGCATGTTTAGCTATTATCTGAACGCCTGTGCAGGTGCATTTCGTGCTCGCGATATCCAATTGTGGCAAATTATATTCAGTCTAAAAGGTATTGAAGGTGGGTTACGAGTAGCCCGATAATTAACTATACCCGTCATCTTTCAAGTTACCTCTTTGTTGGCTGCACTCACTCACCCCGGTCACATAGTTCTCTATGCTCCCGGGGATTCGCTCCCTTGCCGTCGCGATGCATCTTGAAATCCATAGGGTATATATCCGTCATCTTTCAAGTTACCTCTTTTGTTGGCTACACTCCCTTGCCGTCGCGATCCATCTTGAAATCCATAGGGTATAAAAGCTACAGGTTTCCACTGTAGCTTTTAGTCAATACAACAAACATATCCATGTTTAACTCTAATTTTAAAAAGATCGCTCTGTTTTCCACTAACGGAAATCATTCACATAACCATTATCAAAGAAGACCGTTTGATCAAATGCTATTTTTCCACCAGAAAATATCAAATCTAAATGATGACTCCCTTTTACACCACCACCCAAACCAAGATGTAAACCAGGATGTCGTTCTTCAAAACCAGCATTTCTGCCATAAAGCGCTTTCACACCCCTGTTAGTCCCAATACCAAACTCTTCAACAATTCGGTTTCCGTGATTATGGTTTAGGTATAAATTAAAATCCCGACTAAATTCATCATGTTCACAATCAAATCCAATAATTTCACCCTCTTTTATATTTATAGTCATCATATCATTGACAACCCCATACTTTATGGCAAAGGGTGCCGTACTCAAAAAAGTGCCACTAAAGCTGACACTACCGTTAAGGCGCTTTATATGGCTTGCTATTTCCCCAGGAATAACATCAAGATTTCCACTGCCATCAATGGAAGTCCACTTATGGTCTTTTTCTAAATAACCTACAATTGAGTTCCCTTTATTATCTGTATATTGAATCTTCTGTGATCGATTTGATAATTCAATAAGTTTTTTGTTCCTTTCTGTTATTGATGCTGGTGGCTCGCTAAATGCTTCAATGAAATGTGGGCCATAATCTTTAAACAATACAGATTTCTTCCATGATTCAGTAATAAAGCTTCTTATTTTGGTTAGATATTCTGGCCCTTGTGGAGATGCATTCTTTAATGTTGATGATGCGTAAAGAAAAATAAACAAATCACAATCAGATATTTTTTGTTTTATATCGTCCGGTGATGTTTTTTCTAAAAAAGCAAAATCAGACTTTACATCGAAATTCTTCTTATACATATACATCTTCTGCGCAATATCGCTATGCTCAGTATCAGATCCGATAAATATTTTTATACATTCACCATTTCTTACTTTATCCGAAATTGCGGGATGATGTGATAAACAACAATACATATTTTCAAGACTTTTATCCATGAGGACAATCCTGTTTATTTTTAAGTAAGGGGTGACTCCCCTTACTTATATAGTATTATAAAGAACCTTAATTATAAAAAACCGTTAAGGCCAAAGTGCGGTACCAAAAGGTACGACAGCTTGTGCATTCATCATTTCAACAGCATCATCATGTGTAGGTTCTTCAAGCCATTCATCTAACTCAATCGGGTTTTCCATAAAAAAGTAACCTCTAAAAATATCATCACGGGGATTAACCTGCGCTTTACGAGAAAACGCATTAACACAATAATAACAATATTAACTATATTAGTTAACATTACATGCAAAACACTGCAATATAAATCACAAAAAGGAGCATCGATGGGTTCAATGCTCCCTTTTAGCACACGGTTAATTCTGTTCGAAAGCGAAAATCGGGGTCCCCCTATCGCTCCTCATTTATTGCGCATTCTTCCATCAATGTCTCCGGTTGCTGAGAGGCAACCCGTTCCCGCTCTTTCTGAGCAAGAACACGCTCCACAGTATCAACAATCGCTTGAGTTTGTGAATCAATCTCGATATTAACCCTCTGACCAAGACGTTTTTTACCTAATGTCGTACGTTCCAGTGTTTCAGGAATAAGGTGAACGCAAAAACGATTATTAACAACATCGCCAATTGTCAGGCTGATTCCGTCGATGCCGATAAATCCTTTATGTAAGATATATTTCATTAATTGCTTATCATGGATACGGAACCATATTTGATGATTATTTTCTGAAGTGAAAATTTTAGCTATCTCAGCAACCGTGATGATATGACCGGACATCAAATGTCCACCAATTTCATCCCCAAATTTAGCCGCCCGCTCCAGGTTCACATAATCCCCTAGCTGTAAATCACCAAGATTAGTCAGACGTAGAGTCTCTTTCATCAAGTCGAAACTAATCTCATCGCCTTCTATTTTGGTTACCGTCAGACAACAACCGTTATTGGCAACTGACGCCCCTGTTTCAATACCTGGCAATAATTCAGCCGGGAATTTAACAACATGAGTCCGAAAATTACTTTTTTCATCAATAGCAACCAAGGGTGCTTTTCCCTGAACAATGCCCGTGAACATAGAAGAACCTCTTAATGATTGTGTATAATTATTAATTAGTTTATATCAAGTTGTCATTGATAAATACCACCTGATCATTTGAATATAAACTCAGCATTATTGTTGTAATATGGTATTAAATAGATACAATACTCCGGTTAGTAAGCGGTTGATTTTTCAAAAATCGTTTCTTATATACAGATATCTTTCTTAATATTTTCTACTTTCAATAAAAAAGGTGTAATGCGTGCAGAAGTATTTAAAAGAAGCGCGTAGTTTGCTCGCTCTGGGGATTCCCGTCATTATTGCTCAATTTTCACAAACTGCAATGGGGGTTGTGGACACCGTTATGGCGGGTAGCGTCAGTGCAACAGATATGTCCGCGGTTGCTGTTGGCACCTCGATCTGGCTGCCAGTTATCTTATTTGGTTACGGCTTACTATTAGCTTTAACCCCCATTATTGCGCAAATGAACGGTTCTGGTCGCAGGAATCTCATTGCTAGCCAAACTCAGCAAGGGTTCTGGCTAGCGATTTTTCTCTCCATTATCATTATTGCTATTCTATACAACAGCAAGTTCCTGATTGACAGGCAACACAATATAGATCCAATTTTGGCAGAAAAAGCCGTTGGATTTATCCACGCAATAATGTGGGGTGCGCCGGGCTATCTGTTTTATCAGGTACTGCGTAATCAATGTGAAGGTTTATCGAAAACCAAACCAGGCATGGTGATTAGTTTTTTAGGATTATTGATTAATATTCCGATTAACTACATATTCATTTATGGTAAATTTGGCGCGCCCGCTTTAGGTGGTGTCGGCTGTGGTGTTGCTACCGCCAGCGTTTACTGGGTCATGTTCCTGCTAATGCGTTGGTATGTGAAACGTGCATCATCACAGAGGGATATCCGCCCTAAACATCGCTTTGCCGCACCAGAATGGCATATTTTGAAACGCATTTCAGCCCTCGGCTTGCCTATTGCGATGGCGGTATTTTTCGAAATTACGTTATTTGCCATAGTGGCATTATTGATCTCTCCTTTAGGCGTTACTGCTGTTGCAGGGCACCAAATTGCCCAAAATTTTAGTTCATTAATGTTTATGTTCCCAATATCTTTGGCCGCAGCAACCACTATTCGTGTTGGCTATAATTTAGGGAAAAAATCTATCGAGAATGCCCGGATATCAGCCTATACCGGAATTATGGTTGGTTTGGTATTTGCTTGTTTAACCGCAACCTTTTCTATTATTCTGCGAGAGCCGATCGCCTTGATGTATAACGACAATCCTGAAGTTATCACCATGGCATCACATCTGATGCTATTTGCCGCGCTTTACCAATTATCTGATGCCATACAAGTGGTAGGGGCTGGCGTTTTACGTGGATATAAAGATACGCGTTCTATCTTTTATATCACTTTTATCGCTTTCTGGATTCTGGGGCTACCAAGCGGTTATATCCTGGGATTAACCGACTATATTGTACCCGCGATGGGGCCACAAGGGTTCTGGATCGGCTTTATTATTGGCCTGACTGCATCAGCAGTGATGATATTTGCTCGTATTTCATGGACACAAAAACAACCAGATGAGGTAATTTTACAACATTCAACCCACTAATTTACTTTACTCTAAAGCCGGGGATGAATACTTAACTGGTGGAATAAACGACAAACTCACTGTAACAGATGCAAATACGAACAGTTGAACAATAATTTGTGTTATTCCCCTTGCCAGAAGGCTAACTCGCCGTTAATATTCGTCCCCGTTGTCACCAATGCAATTTAGATTGCGTCCGTAGCTCAGTTGGTTAGAGCACCACCTTGACATGGTGGGGGTCGGTGGTTCGAGTCCACTCGGACGCACCAATTGCATAGTGATTACACCGGTTTGTATTGATTACACCGGGTTATAGTGCGTCCGTAGCTCAGTTGGTTAGAGCACCACCTTGACATGGTGGGGGTCGGTGGTTCGAGTCCACTCGGACGCACCAAGTCTACAAATAAATCTTCCTGTTTTTATTATCTTTTCTCTTGGTTGTGCTTAATTTATTTCCCACGTCAAAATAGACTGTTGTTTGTTTACAAACAGTTTGCGCAATGAGCAATAACTCTCCTCTGTTAAGATCTGCGTCATTTTTCCAGTTTACCGTTATAATTAATTCATATAATCATTTTTCGATTCATTTCACAGAAATAAGTCTCTATAATACGGCGAAATTTAGGGTTGAATGGTTTCAGCTTATTGATTTGCCGAACACTGAAAAGTTACAGATTAATCGTATGTATACCCTATGGATTTCAAGATGCATCGCGAATCCCCGGTCACATAGGTAACTATGTGACCGAGGTGAGTGAGTACAGCCAACAAAGAGGCAACTTGAAAGATAACGGGTATATAAGCTCGCATAATTACATGTGCCTAACCTCACACGAAAAGCACCGCATGTCTTCCACGCCACTTGTCCTTAATGATGTTGCGCAACGTTCAACACCACATGGTATCTGCGCAAACCATAAAGTTGGCGACTCACTATTTTATCCAATTAAAACCTGTAGATAGATTGTCATGAAAAAAACCAAAATTGTTTGTACTATCGGACCAAAAACAGAATCCGAAGAAAAACTGGCCGAACTGTTGAATGCCGGCATGAATGTTATGCGCCTCAACTTTTCACACGGAGACTATGAAGAGCACGGCCAGCGTATTCAAAATATCCATTCAGTTATGACTAAGACAGGTAAACAAGCCGCTATTTTGCTGGATACTAAAGGCCCTGAAATTCGAACTATGAAGCTGGAAGGCGGTAACGATGTCTCTCTAACCGCAGGTCAGACCTTCACTTTTACCACTGACACTTCCGTTATCGGTAATAAAGACCGTGTTGCTGTCACTTACCGCGGTTTCCCCGCGGATCTGGCTCCCGGTAATACCGTGCTAGTTGATGACGGCTTGATCGGCATGACAGTTAAAGAAGTCACTAAGTCAGAGGTTATTTGCCAAGTTTTGAATAACGGTGATTTGGGGGAAAATAAAGGTGTTAATCTGCCGGGTATTTCCATCAGCCTGCCTGCCCTGGCTGAAAAAGATAAGCAAGATTTGATCTTTGGTTGCCAACAAGGTGTTGATTTCGTCGCCGCTTCTTTTATCCGCAAGCGCTCCGATGTTCTGGAAATCCGTGAACATCTGAAAGCGCACGGCGGTGAAAACATTCAAATCATCTCTAAGATTGAAAATCAGGAAGGTCTGAACAATTTTGATGAAATTCTGGAAGCTTCTGACGGGATCATGGTTGCTCGTGGTGATCTTGGCGTTGAAATTCCGGTTGAAGAAGTGATCTTCGCCCAGAAGATGATGATTCAAAAATGTAATATCGCTCGCAAAGTTGTTATCACTGCAACTCAAATGCTCGATTCTATGATTAAAAACCCGCGCCCTACCCGTGCGGAAGCCGGTGACGTCGCTAACGCTATTTTGGATGGTACTGATGCAGTTATGCTTTCTGGCGAAAGTGCAAAAGGCAAATATCCAATAGAAGCAGTGACTATCATGGCAACGATTTGTGAACGTACAGACCGCGTTATGCCAAGCCGTATCGAAGCCGTCCATTGCCGTAACCTGCGCGTGACCGAAGCGGTGTGTCGTGGTGCCGTTGAAACAGCAGAAAAACTGGAAGCCCCTCTGATTGTGGTCGCAACCTATGGCGGTAAATCTGCCAAATCCATTCGTAAGTATTTCCCTGACGCGCCCATTCTGGCATTAACGACTAATGAAGTGACTGCCCGCCAATTACTGCTTGTTAAGGGTGTTTTTACCCAAATTGTTAAAGAAATCGCCTCTACCGACGATTTCTACCGCATTGGTAAAGAAGCGGCGCTAGCAAGTGGCCTAGCGAAGAAAGGTGAAATCGTGGTTATGGTATCTGGTGCCCTGGTTCCAAGCGGCACAACCAACACGTCGTCTGTTCACGTCCTTTAATTTAATAAGTCGCTTTATTTCTGAAACACCGTAAATATGGCGGTGTTTCAGGATATTGAATATCTGGTTTTCTCCGCCAATACCAAATTACTTTCCCAATCGTCATATTATACCCGTTAAGATTAATAATAATGCCATTCTCTGTTTTCTCGCGGTCAGAAAATGGCTTAACTCTCAACAATGATGGCATTTTCCAGCACTACATTATTTGTGGAGAATCCACTTTACATATCATCAATATCTTTGTCTTAATCATGGCTCATCGAAAGCTTTACCGACTTCACTTAAATTTTGGAACTCACTTTTTGTTCCGGTCGCTTTCGCTTGAATCGAGCACAGGATATCTTGACGGCTAAAAATCGAAGCTTGCAAAAGTGCTATTTGTTGCAATGATTCGTAAACACCATGATCACGGCTGTAAAGCATGGCTCGTTTAACCCCGTTAATAGCAATTGGTGGCCGATCAGCAATACGCCGGGCAGTCGCGAGAGCACCTTCGATTAGTGTTTCCGTAGAAGGGAACACTTTTACCACCAGCCCCAAATCATGAGCCTGAACCGCACTCAACGTATCCCCAGTTAGCGCGAGATAGCGAGCTATACCACTTGGGATCAAATGTTGCAAACGTTGAAGAATACCTAAGTCAGCCATCATACCAATATTGGTTTCTTCTATACGAAACTTCGCATTTTCAGCAGCAAAACAAAAATCGCACGCAGCAATTAAATCAAAACCTGCACCAAGACAAGCGCCTTGTACTGCGGCAATAATGGGGAATCGGGCATGTTCCAATACGCTTATCGCCTCTTGCATTTGCAATAAGCTGAACTGCATCGCTTCCCGCTCATTAGGATTAGCCGTATTAGCCTCTTTGCTAGAGGCAAAGATTTGCAAGTCAAGCCCACCACAAAATGTGTTTCCCTGTGCAGATATCACCATTGCCCGCACTTCACCTGAACGACTGAGTTGTTCTACTGTTTCAGGAAACCGTTTCCAAAACCCAAGCGCCAAACTATTTGCCTTTTCGGGACGACTGAGTTGTAAATGAGCGACTCCGTTGTCAATGCTGATGTTAAAATATTCGTTAGATTGATCACTTAACATAACAAACTCCTCTTACCAGTTTGAATTTGAGCCTAGGATTCAACCTGAACATTGTCAAGTTATTCATCTACAATAAGATTTACTTAACAAATTTGTTTTAAGAGAAACCCTAAATTTATGTATAAAAAAATAGCTTCATAAATGAGATACTCCGATAGTTCAATAGAGGTAAGATGACCTGGATGTTGTATTTCTTATTTATAAGAATTTTTAACTAAAATTATTTCGAAGAATATCATTCCCTCATGGAATAGGCTTTTTTTGATTAAAATGTTACTCAACGGTTTTGTTTTTTTACATTTAGATGAAAATTATCCGCTCACTAAAGAGAAAAATTGAAATAATTGGTTTTCATGATAAAAATTTATTCTCTTTCTAAAAAACTTTGTGTAATACTTACATGGCTACTTGGAGATTAACTTAAATCTAGAGGGTATTATAATGAATCGTACTAAAATTGTACTGGGTGCAGTAGTTCTGGCTTCTACTCTGTTGGCTGGTTGTTCAAGCACTGCTAAGGTTGACCAACTGACTTCTGATATTCAGACTCTGAATGCAAAAGTTGATCAACTGAGCAATGACGTGAACGCAGTACATACTGACGTTCAAGCCGCTAAAGACGATGCAGCTCGTGCGAATCAGCGTCTGGATAATCAAGTTCGTTCCTACAAAAAATAATTTTTTGTAATTATGTACAAAAATGGCACACAGTCCATCTGTGTGCCATTTTTTTATCATCAGATTCTGTCAGGTAAATATTCGCTGACTTCCTTGTCCGCAATAAAATATTAATTTTCCCGATAGATTGGCCCAGGCTGATATAACGGCGGTAATTTAAACGATTCAGATACATCGTTATTCACTGCCTGTTCTGCACCTTTAACATCATCTTCCATCGGCACGATATTCTCTTCTGGATTCTCTTCTGGTAAATCCTGTTGTGTTTCAGGCTCTATACCTTTACTTACCAGCACTGGCATACCAGAACGACGTACCATCGCTTGTTCAACAATATTCTTATCTGTCTTGTTATTATCAATGAACTTGTTCAAATCGGCTGAGCGGACAATAGGTAATGTCTGTGGATTATCATCCTCTTTTTTAGACAATGGCTGATGTACTTCAATATAACGCTTACCACTTGGTTCTACAGAATACTTAACCGCTTCATTGATAATCTGTACTCGTGTTCCACGAGGAACGGCGTTGAATAACGTTTCAATATCATCAGGACGTAAACGGATACAACCGGAACTCACCCGCATACCGATACCAAAATCAGCATTCGTGCCGTGGATCAAGTATTCTCCACGCCCGGCTGCTAAGCGCAACGCAAATGCGCCCATTGGGTTTTCCGGACCAGCAGGAACAACCGCAGGTAAAATAACCCCCTGTTCAGCATAATGTTTACGGATATTCTTAGTCGGCGTCCAAGTTGGATCTTTAATTAGCTGACTCACAGATGTTGTCATCACTGGCGTATTACGACCGAGTTGCCCAATACCAATGGGATACACGATGACGTTGTTTTTTCCTTTAGGAAAATAGTAGAGTCTAAGTTCTGCAAGGTTAATCACAATTCCCTGCCTCGGTGTATCAGGCAACAACATTTGTGATGGAATAATCAGTTCAGAACCCTGAGCAGGCAAATAAGGGTCGGTACCTGGATTAGCTTCCAGCATTGCCAGTAAACCAATTTTATATTCAGCAGCAATGGCCTCTAAAGAACGTCCATCATCGGGTACAACCAATGTCGTATTTTCGCCAATTAAACGACTATTGGCCGCTGGCAAAGTATATTCTGTGGCACTGACTGTGTTAGTTAGCCCACTGAACAATAACACGCCAATAAACGTTAAAACTCGTTTCATGCTTGCTTCCTGGAATGACTTCTGAATGTTATTGAATAAATTTATACCCGTCATCTTTCAAGTTGCCTCTTTGTTGGCCGTACATATTATCAGTAGCTGAAGAAACGCGTAAGACTGGCAACTAAACCATTTTACTTGTCCTATTTCGGATGGCATGTATCATCGCGTGCAGCCCCTGCGTGCGTGAGGGTGTCAGATGTTGCTCCAAAGACAATTTTCCAAAATATTCAGTCACATCCAAATCCAGAATCTCCTGGGTTGTTTTACCTTGAAACAGAATAAAGACAATCGCAACCAATCCTTTAACAATCGCAGCATCACTATCACCAATAAATTCCACTTTGTTTTGGTGATTCATTCTCAGTAATATCCACACCTGGCTCTGGCAACCTGCGATTAAGTTCTCAGGTTGGCGTTGTTCGTCAGTAAGAGGAGGCAACTTCGCCCCCAGTTCAATCATATAGAGATATCTTTCTTCCCAATTCCGGCAACGGGAAAAATTACGTAACAACTTATTTGTGTCGGGCAAACTTGCCATGACTTTTTCCTTATCACTCTTTCGAGCTATACCTTACTCAACCCAGTAACTGTTCTATTCGTTGCAATGCAACAACAAGTGCATCAATATCTTCTTGCGTAGTATAAATCGCCAATGAGGCCCTACACATACTGGAAACGTGATAATGTTCCATCACAGGAAGGGCACAATGATGCCCGGTACGGATCGCTATCCCATATTGGTCGAGGAAACTTCCCACATCATAAGCATGATGTCGGCCAAGGTTGAAAGCAATAACCCCCTGACGTTGCTCAGGACCATACAATTTCAGGGTTTTGACCTCTTTCAGCCGTGCCATTGCATAATCCATCAGTGCCTGTTCATGCTGCTGAATTTCATCCAGCCCAAGTGAAGTGACATAATCGACAGCAGCACCAAGCCCAATAATTCCCGTAATATTTGGGGTTCCCGCCTCAAATCGCCACGGTGGTTCTGCATAGGTTATCCCCTTTTGCAGGCTGACCTGTTTTATCATCGCGCCACCCCCTTCCCAAGGTGGCATAGCATCCAGCAGGGATTTGCGCCCATAAAGCACACCAATGCCTGTTGGGCCATATAATTTGTGACTGGAAAAAACATAGAAATCGCAATCCAGATCCTGCACATCAATTTGCTTATGCATAATGGCCTGAGCGCCATCGACCAGAATATGTAACCGCCCTTCCTGCTCATCAGCCAGTTTTCTTGCCTGTTTTATGATTTGACGTACAGGATTCACGGTGCCAAGCACATTAGAGAGATGAGTAAAAGAAAGCAATTTAGTCCGTGAATCAATCAAAGAAGCTAAAATTGCTTGATCCAATTCGCCATTCTCATTCAATGGCCATACTCTAATTTCAAACCCAATCTGTTCTGCCAGCATATACCACGGAACGATATTGGCGTGATGTTCCATTTCAGTAATAACAATATTATCGCCATTATTGATAAACTTGCGGCCATAACTGTTAGCAATCAGGTTAATCCCTTCCGTCGTACCTTTGACGAAGACAATTTCTTCATGACTTTGAGCATGAATAAATTGCGCTATCTGGTAGCGCACATTTTCAACCATTCGAGTAGCCGCAGAGCTCAGGGTATGAATTCCCCGGTGCACTGCCGCATACTGGTGCAAACAAAATTCACTTTCTCGTTCAATAACCGAAACCGGCTTCTGAGCACTAGCAGCACTATCAAGATAAACCAGTGGATGCCCATTAACCTGTTGAGTTAATACCGGGAAATCTTGCCGCACCTTTTTTACAGAAAAAGTCATCTTTCCACTCTCGCTAAACGGTGCTTAATGTGGTTCATAACAATAGCCTTCAGGGATTCATCTTCAATAGATTCAGTCAGCTCCGCAGCAAAAGCAAATACCATCATATGCTCTGCATCGCGTCGGCTGATACCGCGTGATTGCAGATAAAACAGTTGCTCTTCATCTATCCGACCAACAGTCGCACCATGACTGCATTTCACATCATCAGCGTAAATTTCCAGTTGGGGTTTGGTATCCACTTCTGCTTGTTTGCCTAACAACAAATTGTTATTGGTCATTTGTCCGTCGGTTTTCAATGCGTGAGGAGCCACTTTAATCATGCCGTTAAATACCGCTTTGCTCTGATCCATCACAATGGTTTTATGCAACTGACGGCTTTCACAATGTCCCTTATGATGTTCCAAATAAGTACGCGTATCGGCAACCTCTTTTCCTTGCGGCAACAGTAAGCTGTTCAACGACAAATTGGCCCCTTCGCCATTCAACTTAACGCTGGTATTGTGTCGGCCAAGCCCTGAGCCTAATAAAAAGCTGGTACTTTTTACTTGAGCATCACGACCAATCACAATATCGTTATGGGCAAAGTGATAGCTTGCGCTGTTCTCAACCCCCAGTTTTATATGGGTGAAATGAGCATTATCCCCCACTTCCGCGGTTAATCGGCCTCCTGTCATATGAGGTTGTTGCCCATCAATACTGACGAAATGTTCAATCACGCTGGCGCTCGCATTCGTGCCTACAGCAATGTGGTAGCGGTAATGACTGCTATTCAACGCTTCACTACAGTGACTACTGGTTATATTCAGCAGGTAAAGGGGCTTTTCTGCCACTTGCCCAGCCTTTAACGTAATAACCAAAGGCTGTTGGGCCAAACTCTCTGTCAAATGCAGAAAAATCTCACCCTGTTGTATCGGTGCAGGAAGCCCACTTTTGTTATCCAGTAAACTGAGCTGATATGGCCCAAATTCACAGGAACTCAGTAACGGTGAAAAACAACCATTCACCATCACGACACGCCAACAATCCATTGAAATCGCTAGCTGTTCACATTGTGCTACTGTCAATTCCCAAGTTTTGCTGCTGTATTGCTGATTTAACAATTTATCCAGCGGCGTATAACGCCAATCTTCATGTCTGAATTGAGGAAAACCGGTTTTAATGGCTGTCTGCCAATGCAAACTGGCATGAAATGAATCCTCACCATGACGGCAGTGGTACAAATCAGCAAAACGTGCTAATGCTTGCTGGTTACGTTCTGCAACTTGCCGCACCTTTTCAGTTCGTTCACTGTTGGTCAATAAGCCAGCCATAACCTTGCTCCTCCAACTTTTTCGCCAGACTGAAATCACCGGATTTAATTATTCTTCCCTGATAAAGCACATGCACAAAATCAGGTTTCACATAATCCAAAATACGTTGGTAATGGGTCACAATAATGAATGAACGATTTGGATCACGTAGAGAATTCACACCATTAGCCACAATTTTCAATGCATCAATATCCAGCCCTGAATCTGTTTCATCCAGAATACAAAGTGTCGGCTCCAGCGCGGCCATTTGTAGAATATCATTACGTTTTTTCTCACCACCGGAAAAACCAACATTAACTGAACGTGTCAGCAAATCCGGTGGCATATCTAACAATTCAATTTTTTCTTCGATAAAATCGGCAAAATCAAAGCGATCCAGCGGCTCCTGATGGCGATATTGGCGGACAGCGTTCACTGCGGTTTGCAGGAAAAATTGATTACTGACACCCGGAATTTCCACCGGATATTGAAACGCCAGGAAAATCCCCTCACCAGCTCGCTCCTCTGGCTCAAATCCAAGTAAATTTTTTCCTTTAAAAGTGATTTCACCATCATCGATTTCATACTCTTCACGGCCAGCTAACGTTGCTGATAATGTACTTTTACCGGAACCGTTCGGCCCCATAATGGCATGAATTTCACCCGGTTTAACGTCAAGATTTAATCCTTTTAGGATTTCATTACCTTCAACACTGACTCGTAAGTTTTTAATACTTAACATATTACATGCCTTCGAACGACTTAACGTTCTGTCATAAAAAAGGGAAACAGGGAAAACTCATCCGACACTGTGTTCAAGGCTGATCGCCAGCAATTTTTGTGCCTCAACGGCAAATTCAAGGGGAAGTTCAGAGAACACATCCTTACAGAACCCATTAACAATCATAGAAATAGCATCATCTTCACTGATGCCACGTTGCAAACAATAGAACAATTGATCCTCACCAATGCGGGAGGTTGTCGCTTCATGCTCCAGTTGCGCCGTATTGTTCTGTACTTCCACATAAGGGAATGTATGTGCACCACATTCTGTACCAATCAACATGGAGTCACATTGGGTATAGTTACGGGCGTTTTCTGCTCCCGGTAATATTTTGACCAACCCACGATAACTGTTCTGACTACGGCCAGCAGAAATGCCTTTTGAAATGATGGTCGATTTGGTATTACGGCCAATGTGGATCATTTTGGTACCGGTATCTGCCTGCTGAGTACCGTTAGTCAAAGCCACGGAGAAAAATTCGCCAATCGAATTATCCCCTTTCAAGATCACACTGGGATATTTCCAAGTAATTGCGGAACCTGTTTCCGATTGAGTCCAAGACATTTTGGCATTTTCGCCTTCACATAATGCCCTTTTAGTGACAAAGTTGAGAATTCCCCCAGCACTGTCACCACCGGAAAACCAGTTCTGGACAGTGGAATATTTCACTTCGGCATCTTTATGGATAATCACTTCGACAACAGCAGCATGAAGCTGATAGCTATCACGCACCGGTGCAGAACACCCTTCTATATAGCTGACATAACTGCCTTCATCAGCAATCAGGATAGTACGCTCAAATTGGCCCGTTTTCGCCGCGTTGATACGAAAATAGGTGGACAGTTCCATTGGACATCGGACGCCTTTTGGCACATAAACAAAAGTACCATCAGAAGCCACTGCGGCATTCAACGCGGCAAAAAAATTATCGTGGCTTGCAACCACACTGCCGAGGTATTTACGGACCAATCCGGGATATTCCTGTATCGCTTCACTAAATGAACAGAAAATAATCCCTTCTTTCGCTAACTTATCCCGATAGGTCGTTGAAACAGAGACGGAGTCAAAAATAGCATCTACCGCAACAGCTTCACCTTCCCGTACAGGAACACCCAACTTATCAAATGTTTCTTCAATTTCCGCGGTTAAATAGCTATTAGCTTGCTCCGACCCTGTCCCTTGAACAGCACCAGATTGTGAATTGCAACTATCACTACAAGCACCGCATGAAGGTGCTGAATAGTAACTGTAGTCCTGGTAATCAAGATTAGGATAATTCGCTTTCAACCAATGGGGTTCTTCCATTCCTAACCAATGGCGATAAGCCTCCAACCGAAATTCAAGCATCCATTCGGGCTCATTGCGTTTTGCGGAAATAGCCCGCACAACATCTTCACTCAAACCTTTAGCTAGCTCATCCGTCGCTACCTGAGTAAAGAAGCCTTCTTTATAGCGATGATCGCTGAGCCAAGTCTGCACATCATCACTGATTTCTACATTGCTCTGAGACATATATTGGTACACTTATATACCAAAGCTTTCACCACACCCACAGGCATGTTGTGCTTTTGGATTATTGAATTTAAATATCTGATTTAAACCTTCACGAACGAAATCCACTTCCGTACCATCAATAAATGGCATTGCTTTCAGAGGGACATATAAACATGCACCTTCATTTTCATACCTCAGATCATCAGGTGCGGGATCGTTAACCATCTCAAACACATAGCCAAAGCCGGCACATCCCGATTGCTTAACCCCCAGATATAACCCTTTGCTTTGTGGGTTTTGCTGCATCAACTTTAAGATCTGCGCTGCGGCTCTCGCGGTGATGGTGATTCCTTGCCATGCGGTTTCATTCAGAGAAAAGGTTTCAACACTGTTTGTCATAGTTGACCTCACATTTATTCTATAGCTATTCTTGCCGCCGTTATCGGAGTGCTCTCCTCCTGTATAATGGTAATGATAACCTTTATCACTTCAACCATTTGTTTTAAGAGGATATACCTTGATCAGCCCAAATTTTATACAAATACGATGATTTATGTTCATTTCACATGAAGGTATATCTTTAATTTATTGTTTTATCTATAAATTATTAGTTTGATCAATTGTGCTATATTTTACTTATTAGCGTAAAATAAAAGCACAAAAAGTTCATCAGAAACACTATTTGATGTGAACTTTCAGATATACGGGAAAATAGTTCCTTTCCCAGTATGAAAATAGCAGCCAACCAGATAAAATTGACATAGTTAGCCGAAGATGCAAAATAGAGATTGTCATTATGATCATAATATATAGAAATAGAATTTCTATTTAATCGAGACAATTAATTAAACGCATTAAGAAACAATTTTATCTATATATACCCTATGGATTTCAAGTTGCATCGCGACGACAAGGGAACGAATCCCCGGGAGCATAGATAACGATGTGACCGGGGTGAGTGAGTGCAGCCAACAAAGAGGCAGCTTGAAAGATGACGGGTATATTCCATTTTCAACACGCCTTCCTTTCTTTATTAATAGCTTTATTAGCTGGTTAATTTAATTCGAAGGTATTACATGACAATAATAAATATTTTCAAGATCTTGCATCTTATATGAATAAAAGTATACTGCCTCCGGGTGCTTGAGACTTTCTGTCTTAAGCATTATGTTTCAGGCAGAAAGAGAAAAGCCCCATCCGACTATAAATCGAAATGAGGCTACCCCTATGCCTAGCAACGTAAGGCTAGCCTCTTACCTGATAAAAAGCAAGGAGAGAAGGCTATGAAGCCGCAAAAAATCGCAATATTTAGTTTGATCATTATTTGTGTGACATTACTCATATTCACGTGGATAACAAGGGGTTCAATCTGTAAACTCCATATCAAACGAGGTAATACAGAGGTTGCGGCAATCATGGCTTACGAATCCAGCGACAGGTAAGGCAACCTTAGGCGGGAGGTTTTTACTCCCGCCCTTTTAGATGTTGTTATGACTTGGTTCTCAGGCACCCTTCATATTTAAGCGGAATTAAGCATAAATTAAAGCTACTGAAACTCTGGCATTCTTGGATTCACATAATAAGTGCAACATCGTTAACCGGAGATGTAAAATAGAGGTTGTTATTATATATTTTCTATTTAATCAACTCAATTAATCAAACGCATTAAGAAACCATTTTATCTATATATTCCATCATCAACATTCTTTCCTTTCTTTATTAATAGCTATACTGGCTGGTTAATTTAATTAGAAGGTATTACGTGACTATAATAAATATTTTCAATATCTTGCATCTTAGATGAATAAAAGTATACTGCCTCCGGGTGCTTGAGACTTTCTGTCTTGAGCATTATGTTCTAAGCAAGAATTATGTTTCAAGCAGAAAGAGAAAAGCCCCATCCGACTATAAATCGAAATGAGGCTACTCCTATGTATCAGCAACATAAGGCTAGCCTCTTACCTGACAAAAAGCAAGGAGAGAAGGCTATGAAGCCGCAAAAAATCGCAATATTTAGTTTGATCATTATTTGTGTGACATTACTCATATTCACGTGGATAACAAGGGGTTCAATCTGTAAACTCCATATCAAACGAGGTAATACAGAGGTTGCGGCAATCATGGCTTACGAATCCAGCGACAGGTAAGGCAACCTTAGGCGGGAGGTTTTTACTCCCGCCCTTTTAGATGTTGTTATGACTTGGTTCTCAGGCACCCTTCATATTTAATCGGAATTAAACATAATTACAGTCACTGAAACTTTAGCATTAATTGATATATACCCAATGGATTTCAAGATGCATCGCGACGGCAAAGGAGCGAATCCCCTGGAGCATCGATAACGATGTGACCGGGGTGAGTGAGCGCAGCCAACAAAGAGGCAACTTGAAGGATAACGGGTATATCAGCATTTATAGATTTTAGTAAGAATTTTCAATTAGATCTTTCCCTATTACAGTATTAATTCTTTTAAGATAATTCACCATTTCTATTCATCAGACATATACAATCAAACAACCCATAATATTATAAAAACACCCACAAGCTCCATAAATATACTTCTTAAAGGTTATCATAACTCAATTCAATTACCGCAAAAGGTAACTTTTATCTATAAATTATTAGTTTGATCAATTGTGCTATATTTTACTTATTAGCGTAAAATAAAAGCACAAAAAGTTCATAAAGAGGCATGATTTAAGATAGGGTTTAAAATATACCGGAGAATAATTTATCCTCCGGATTAAAATAACAATCAGCCAAATAATAATTAGGAAGCCTTGCCGCTTTAAAAAAAATAGTTCAAAGCTGACAGCTAACACATTCAGAAACTATTTTATCTATATATACAGCCCTTAACTGTCTTTCTTTTTTATCATTAACAGCCTCACTAGCCGCCAATTTATAATCATCAGGAAGATGATCTGAAAAATAATTCAGTTTTTCCTTAAGTAAGGATATATTTATAATATTTTTATTTCTAACATTACTTACAATAGACAAGAATAAAGTAAAAAAATTAGCTTTATTCAACCAATAGGATTTACTAGTAAATTTCATTTTTAATATAATATAAGCTGTTTTTTCAAAATTATCAATAAGCTCGTCTTTTTCTTCAAACACATAAGAATAACTATTCAAATAATCATATGTTTTTTCATTCCTATGAAAAAATGAATATAAATACGTTGACATAATATTCAATATATGAATTAAATGTACTTTTCTAATAAAATCGCTTGATGTATAAATACCTTTCTCTAAAATTAATTTTCTAAAATTATTAACTTCCTTAGTTTTTGCCCAAGAATAGAATTCTACAGGAATATTTGGATCTTCTTTGAACATAGCTTCCCCATCTTCTATCCAAGATATATCGATCTGATCAGTCAATAATTTCGCAACAAGCATATAATCTGATGTAGAATATTGAGATGCTAATTTTTCTATATTTGTCAAAGAATTTGATGTTCTATTAATTCTCTGAAATATATCATTAACCTTAGGATCGTCATTTTCAAGATCAAGCTCAATGACTGCTATCTCATACTTTAGAAAATTAGCCTTCTCATCACCATCTAATTCATTAAAATATTTATTCCTAACAGGAAACTTATCATCAATAAATTCCATTATCGCATTTGTTCTTTGCTGTCCATCAACAATACAAGAAACTGTTATCATTCTATCCACATCAATTTTCCCTTTCGATATAAATATCTGAGGGAAAGGATAACCAGACAATATTGTATCAATAAAATCTACTTTATGTTTTTCTCGCCAAACCAAATTTCTTTGAAAATATGCGTCAGGTATTAATTTTTTACTACGAATATCATTCACTAAATTTAGTAAAGAAACTGAGCGAACTCTATAATCTATCATATTACCCCCTCTCTATATTTTTCAATTATATCAGATTGTTTAATTTCAAAAAAGCATTGTGATTGATATATACCAGCATTTATAGATTTAAATAAGCATCTATAACTTTGAGACAACTTGTTAAAAAATGAGAACCAATCTTCTTTTTCAGGGCAATACGGCATTAAATCCGGCCTAAATATTCCTTTAGAAATACAATTTTTATATTGTGCAAATTTACTTCTATTATTCTCTCTATCTTGAGGAAAGTCTCTTATATCTTGAAATCCTTTTGTTTTATAAAAAACAATTTCCGAGTACCTAATAAATAACTCATTACTAATAATCGCAATATCTAAATCAGAATCTCCTGGAGAGAACGTAGAAGATTTATATATGCTTTGACCAATTTTTGCAGATCCAACAACATGTATTGACGAAAATGGTATGCAAAATTTAGAGCTAATCTGATTAAATATTTCATATTGTAGCTCTTCATTATTATGAAAAACATGTGTTGGATAGCATAAATATATTTTCCTCACTATTTCATGATGTGGAATATTATTATCTATACCAACATCAATCCCCCTCATATAATCTGCCATTTCTGTTCCAGTTAACATTTAATTTTATAAGATATATGAAAACACAATTTGTACAAATAATAATATTATAAAAACATCAATAATATCTATAAAAAATCTATTTCTTGGAGGATTATCACAATTAAATTTAATACGTAAATAAATAACCATTTCACTTAATAAGTAGGTTATTTTTCTATTAAATAACCTACCTTCATTTTATCCAGGCAAAACTGATGTGGTTAACCGAGAGGTACAGCACAAATGTTGCCGCTCATCAAAAATATCAATTCGCCACACCTGGTGATTGCGGCCAATATGAAGAGGTTTACATACGCCTTTCACTTCACCACTACGAACCGACCGAATATGGTTAGCATTGATTTCCAGCCCAACAACTTTTTTCTCACCTTCGGAACAGAGATACCCAGCTAAAGAACCGAGTGATTCTGCCAGCACAACAGATGCCCCGCCATGCAATAAACCAAATGGTTGACGCGTGCGATAATCAACCGGCATTGTGCCTTCGATATAGTCATCACCGATATGCGTGATTTTTATGCCCAGATGGCCCATCATACATTGGCTATTTACTTGATTCAGGCTATCCAGTCCAATATCACGTTTCCAAATCATGGGATTATCTCCAATAAAGCTTGCAACGGATGCTTAAGTACTTGCCCTTCTATCCGCTTAACCTGACTTCGGCAGGAATAACCGGAGCTTAAACAACGCTCCAATGGTAATTTCTGCAAGGCAGGTTGCCAGGATAACTTATAGATACCAATAGAGTGTTCTATGTTTTTGTTTTCATGACCATAGGTTCCGGCCATGCCACAGCAGCCTACACTGATATTATCCAGCTTGCTACCCAACCGATGGAAAATTTTTCCCCATTGTTGACTACTGCCCGGTAGCATAGTCACTTCGGTACAATGTCCAAATAGATACCATTTATCACCGGATTTTTCTTCATGGTCACTTTTCTCCGGTAAGGTATTAATCAACCATTCATGAACAAGCTGAACCTCAAACTTTCCACGCTGTTCTCCCAAAATTTCTTTATATTCGTCCCGGTAGCACAGCACCAGCGCTGGATCAACACCCACCATTGGAATACCCAACTCCGCAACCCGGTTCAGAAAGTCTGACGTCTTTTTGGCCGTTTTAGTAAAACGGGATAAGAAGCCTTTGATATGTTGTGCTTTACCGTTTGGAGAAAATGGCAGCAATACGGGTTTATATCCCAATTTTTCTACCAAATAGGCAAAATCAGCCACAACTTTAGCATCGTAATAGCTCGTGAACGGGTCCTGAACAATCAACACATGTTCGTCACGATGAGCCTGTTCCATTTTTTCAAGCTGTTCCAGTGTGGTCGAAAGTGCATAATGACCCGCCAGTTGTTGGGGCAGCGTCGGGCTGGATAACAAGGGTAAATCCACCATGCCGATAGTCCGGCGACTCAATTCTTGTATCCACGGTTGTTTCAGGAAGAAATTGAAGACCCGAGGGACCTTAGCCATTAATGGTGTACTGCTTTCCGCACTCGCCACAATATGATCACGTAAAGGGCGAAAATAGCGGCCATGATATAACTCAAGAAAACGTGCACGAAATGACGGAACATCAATTTTAATCGGGCACTGCGTTGAGCAAGCTTTGCATGCCAGACAACCCGACATTGCCTCTTTCACTTCGTGAGAAAAGTCATACTCCCCACGCCATGCCTGCCAACTATTGTGAGTCTTCTCAATCAACCCACGCAAACTTGGTCGTTTTTGTTCTAATCCCTGTTTCAGTAACGTCGGATCTACCCCCTGTTCAGTTAAAAGACGCAGCCATTCACGCACCAGTGTCGCGCGTCCTTTCGGTGAATGGATACGTTGCTGACTCACTTTCATTGATGGACACATCGGGCTTTTTACATCGAAATTAAAACAGAGCCCATTCCCATTACACTCCATAGCACCACGGAATGTATTCCTGACATTTATCGGAATTGTCCGATCATACGTTCCTCGCTTAACAGCATCGACTTTCATCATAGGGGCATCAACCCCCATCGGCGGACAAATTTTGCCCGGATTCAAACGGTTATCCGGGTCAAAGGCAGCCTTAATTCGGCGTAATTCTTCATACAAGATGCTACCGAAAAATGCCGGGCTGTATTCAGCTCGAAATCCTTTACCATGCTCTCCCCACAACAAACCACCATAACGTGCGGTGAGACTGACAATTTCATCAGAAATCTGTTTCATCAGTATCTCTTGCTGAGGATCACACATATCCAGCGCCGGCCGAACATGCAGCACCCCCGCATCCACATGACCAAACATACCGTAATTAAGATGATGGCTATCCAATAGCTGCCGGAATTCCACAATATAATCAGCGAGATACTGTGGCGGTACACACGTATCTTCTACAAAAGGAATGGGTTTCGCCGCACCTTTACTGTTACCCAACAAGCCAACTGCTTTCTTGCGCATTGCATAAATACGCTCAATATCAGCTAACTCTCGGCAAATTTGATAACCAATAATCCCAGCTTGATTGCCATCCATCAGTTCATCAAGGCGCTGGCAAAGTGTTTCTACTTGCCGGTCTATCAAAGGCTGATCATCGCCACTGAATTCAACAATATTCAACCCCTGCATATCTTTGTTAGGAATATCCGTTATCAATTCCTTAACTGAGTGCCAGACGATATCCTCACGCGCCAAATTCAGCACTTTGGAATCCACGGTCTCAACCGATAATGCCTTTGCCTCCACCATAAAAGGAGCATTACGCAGTGCAGAATCAAATGAATCATATTTCACATTCACCAATCGCCTGACTTTTGGCAACGGGGTAATATCCAAAACCGCTTCGGTAATAAAAGCTAGCGTTCCTTCTGAACCAGTTAAGATACGACCTAAATCAAATTTCCGCATGTCATCACTGAACACATGGCGCAAATCATAACCGGTCAAAAAGCGATTAAGTTTGGGGAATTTTTCAACGATAAGTTCACGTTGTTCACGGCAGCGGCTAAGCACCGTGTTATAAATGCGACCGGTAACCGAATCCTCTTGCGCAATCGATTCCGCCTGGACTATATCCATAGCGCGGGTGTCAAGTAATTCCCCCCCTAATAGAACTGCCCGTAGGCTAAGAACATGATCAGAAGTTTTACCATAGACTAATGAACCCTGACCGGATGCGTCAGTATTAATCATGCCGCCCAATGTTGCACGGTTACTGGTTGAAAGCTCCGGTGAAAAGAAATAACCATATGGACGCAAATATTGATTCAGTTGGTCTTTAATCACCCCCGCCTCAACTCTGACCCAACCTTGCGCCGGGTTAATCTCAAGAATGCGATTCATATAACGGGACATATCCACCACAATGCCGTCATTAAGCGCCTGGCCGTTTGTGCCTGTACCGCCACCGCGTGGCGTAAATGTCAAATTCTGATACTCTTTTTCACCTGCGACACGAGCCAGTAAAACCACATCTGCACTGGATCGAGGGAAAACGATAGCCTGTGGTAAGAGTTGATAGATACTGTTATCTGTCGCCATTGTCAGACGATCGGCATAACTACTGGCAACATCTCCGGTAAATCCTTGTTCCTTCAATGTATCCAAGAACTTCTGCGCCACCTCACTGACGTGCGGTGCTTGTGATATGCGTGGGATCATTATCGTTTTGACCCTTTTAAAATGAGTGTCCACATTGCTCCATTTATACTATCTTTGAATCAATGCCTTAATCAGCCGTAACCATTTACTACCGTTAACTGATTTGTCTGATAAGGCAAGCGTTTACCTTATCATAATATTCACCTATTTTGAGTAACCTATATACCCAATGGATTTCAAGATGCATCGCGACGGCAAGGGAGTGAATCCCCGGGAGCATAGCAAACGATGTGACCGGGGTGAGCGAGTGCAGCCAACAAAGAGGCAACTTGAAAGATAACAGGTATAGATAACATCCTATTTATTCATTATCTTTAGCACCTTAGCGCCACTAACTCCCTGAGAGAAATTAACTTATGGACAAATCTCAACCGTATTATGACCTGCCAAAACTATTATTTACTTTAATTTTCCTGTCACTGTTAATTGTTACCAGCTTTTGGGTGATAAAACCCTTTATCTTCGGTTTTGTCTGGGCCGGCATGGTTGTTATCGCCACCTGGCCATTATTAGAAAAACTACAGGACAGCTTGTGGGGTAAACGCTGGATTGCGGTCTCCATCATGACGCTACTGCTAATTCTATTATTCGTGATCCCTATCGCATTACTGGTTAGTAGCTTATTGGAAAACAGCGCGCCATTAATCCAGTGGACTAAATCCCCCTCTCATTTTCAAATACCGACAATGACCTGGCTGAATAGTATCCCTCTGGTTGGCGATAAACTTTACAGCGCTTGGAACTCACTTATTACTGACGGTGGCAATGTTCTGATAGCTAAAGTCCAGCCTTATGTTGGAGAAGCAGCAACCTGGTTCTTTACTCAAGCGGCAAATGCCGGGCGTTTTGTATTCCATCTCTGTTTGATGGTGCTATTCAGCGTGCTCTTATATCTAAAAGGCGAACAGGTGACGATGAGTATTCGCCATTTTGCCATTCGCCTGGCAAATAAACGCGGAGATGCCGCCATCCTGTTGGCAGCACAATCCATCCGTGCCGTCGCGCTCGGCGTGGTGGTTACCGCATTGGTCCAAGCCATTATCGGTGGTCTTGGCTTGGCTGTTTCGGGCATTCCTTATGCTACGTTGTTGACAGTACTCATGTTTGTCTGTTGCGTCGCTCAACTCGGCCCATTACTGATTTTAGTTCCCGCTGTTGCCTGGCTTTATTGGACAGGTGATACAACCTGGGGAACCGTGCTACTGGTCTGGAGCTGTATCGTAACGACAATGGATGGATTTCTTCGCCCATTTTTAATCCGTCTGGGCGCAGATTTACCTATGGCGCTGATATTAATAGGCGTTATTGGTGGAATACTCTCATTTGGCATGATTGGCTTATTTATCGGCCCCGTTGTATTAGCCGTTGCTTACCGTTTATTAATCGCATGGATGAATGAAGTCCCAGAACCTGAAAATGATTTAGCCGAAACTGAAAAATATCTGGAACAGAAATTTTCAGAATAAATTTTTATGATAATGAATTCTGACTTATATAGCGAAAGAGTGTTAGCTCTTTCGCTAAAGCATAATTTTAATAAAACTTCTCACTTTTCTGAGGTGCTGATTTATTAAATATCATTATTGTGAATAAATTGTTAAAAAATAGTTAAATTTGGCTCATTTTAGCCGTAAATAATACTGAAATTAGGACAATTCTTAATGAATAAACTATTTAACTAAATTAATATAAGTGGGCTATGAACGAGACGTTTATTTCTCCTTTTGATGGTTCTACTTGTTAGAAACGCCTATATTGCTGTGTGTAGTCCTTGCCTATCACGCCCATGATAGGCTTTTTTTTTCGCTATTTTTATACTTTCCCGTAGAACTATAATTAACGACTCAAGTTGTTAAAAAGCCCGCCATTATTTTGACGAGCCTTTAGTTTCAATCGAGTATTATTCTCAATTAACTCACTTTCGCTAATCCTAACCAAGTTTTTACAACGGTATCTGGATTTAATGACAGGCTATCAATCCCTTCTTCCATCAACCAATGAGCAAAATCCTGATGGTCTGAAGGCCCCTGACCACAAATTCCTACATACTTGTTTTGACGCTTAGCCGCTTGGATAGCCAATGAGAGCAGAGCTTTGACCGCATCATTACGTTCATCAAATAGTTCAGATACCACCCCAGAATCCCGATCCAAACCAAGCGTCAGTTGAGTCATATCATTAGAACCAATAGAGAAACCATCAAAATGTTCAAGGAACTGTTCTGCCAGAATTGCGTTGGACGGAATCTCGCACATCATAATGACTTTCAATCCGTTTTCACCGCGCTTCAACCCTTGGGATGCCAGTTCAGCAATCACTGCTTCAGCCTGCGCTACCGTACGAACGAACGGGATCATAATTTCAACGTTGGTCAACCCCATATCATTACGTACACGTTTAACGGCTTCGCACTCTAATGCAAAACAGCGACGGAAACTGTCAGAAACATAACGCCCTGCACCACGGAAACCTAGCATAGGGTTCTCTTCATCAGGTTCATAAATGTCACCCCCCACCAGATTGGCATATTCATTGGATTTAAAATCAGACAAACGGACAATCACCCGTTTCGGCCAGAATGCAGCCGCCAGAGTGGCAATCCCCTCCGTCAAACGCCCAACATAGAACTCAACCGGGTTGTCATAACCAGCCATCAGCGATTTTATCTCTTGCTGCAACTCAGGAGTTTGCTGATCAAACTCCAGTAATGCACGGGGATGTACACCAATCATCCGATTAATAATAAACTCCAAACGAGCAAGACCTACGCCATCATTCGGCAAACGGGCAAAATCAAATGCACGATCTGGATTACCGACGTTGAGCATAATTTTTACATCAAGTTCAGGTAACTGATCGACTTGGGAACTTTGTACAGTAAAATTCAGTTGATTCTGATAAACAAAACCCGTATCACCTTCCGCACAGGAAACTGTCACCGACTGATTCTCTTGCAAACGTTCCGTTGCATCACCGCATCCAACAACCGCGGGAATGCCCAATTCACGGGCAATAATCGCTGCGTGACAGGTCCGGCCACCGCGATTAGTTACAATCGCAGCCGCTTTTTTCATAATAGGCTCCCAATCCGGATCAGTCATATCAGTGACCAAAACATCACCCGGTTGGATGCGATCCATTTCATTCAAGTTGTGAATAACTTTTACTCGACCTGCACCAATACGATGGCCTATGGCACGTCCTTCCACCAATACCTGACCTTGTTCATTCAGTTGGTAACGCTCCATAACTTGCTGGTTTGAGCGGACAGTCTCAGGACGCGCCTGAACAATGTATAACTTGCCATTATGACCATCTTTAGCCCATTCAATATCCATTGGTCGGCCATAATGTTTTTCAATTAATAACGCCTGACGCGCCAATGCCTCAACTTCTTCATCAGCTAAAGAGAAACGATTGCGTTGTGATGCTGGTACATCTTCGATACGTACCTGCTTGCCATGTTCTTTATTGTCAGCATAGGTCATATGCAGTTTTTTAGAACCCAGATTGCGTCGCACGATTGCTGGTTTACCCTTATTCAGAGTTGATTTATGAACATAGAACTCATCCGGATTCACAGCGCCTTGAACAACCATCTCGCCCAATCCGTAAGCAGAGGTAATAAAAACAACCTGATCAAACCCTGATTCAGTATCAATAGTGAACATCACACCGGAAGAAGCGAGATCAGAACGCACCATACGTTGTACACCCGCTGATAGTGCAACTCCTCGATGGTCATATCCCTGATGGACACGATAGGAAATAGCGCGATCATTAAACAATGAAGCAAACACATGCTTGA
Organism: Photorhabdus laumondii subsp. laumondii; assembly: GCF_003343245.1. Taxonomy (NCBI): domain Bacteria; kingdom Pseudomonadati; phylum Pseudomonadota; class Gammaproteobacteria; order Enterobacterales; family Morganellaceae; genus Photorhabdus; species Photorhabdus laumondii. The sequence continues at coordinate 3,078,280 of NZ_CP024901.1, forward strand.
TGGCAACCATCACAGCATCAATGCCTTGCACGTTTAGAAAAGTTTCCTGCTGCCCGGCAAAAGAGGCATCAGGCATATCTTCAGCCGTTGCCGAAGAACGTACAGCAAAAGAGGCTTCAGGCTCTCCTTCAGACAACTGTTGATAAGCATCCTGAATATCTTTTTCCAGTTGTGACGTAAATGGCGTATCAATCACCCATTGGCGAATTTGTGCACCTGCTTTAGCCAGTTGATTGACATCATCAACATCCGTTTCATCCAGCAAGTCATAAATACGCTGATTGACACCACTTTGTTCCAAGAAATCATTAAATGCCTGTGCTGTCGTGGCGAAACCATTCGGGACAGAAACCCCCAACTCTGACAGGTGAGTGATCATTTCTCCCAGGGAGGCGTTTTTACCACCAACCCGGTCAATATCATGCATACCTAATTGGTTATACCAAAGCACATTACGCGGGGTGAGGTCATTATTGGGCATTAAAACAATCCTTTTAGCATTTGGGTACAAATCGGGAAATTAGCACTGCATAGAGCAGTCACAAATAGACTAACACAATGTTTTCGCACACATAGAAAGGTGAATCGATCAACCCAACACATTATTTTTTTCTTAGGTATACTTTGCAGAAAATCGACTCTCGGTTTCATTTAACTAAACGATTGGAAAGATAAAAGGTCACTGTAAATATCATGGCAAAATTCAGATTAGAAACATCAGCAGAACGTAATGGTCGTAATAGTGTTGAAGGCGTTGAACGCACTGTCTTTTTTATTTCAGATGGTACGGCAATTACCGCAGAAGTATTGGGCCATGCTGTCTTATCACAATTTCCCATCAAAATAACTTCTTATACTCTTCCTTTCGTTGCCAGTGAAACCCGCGCAGAAGAAATAAAGCAACAAATAAATCAGATATATCAGGATACGCGGATAAGACCTTTAGTTTTCTATTCTATTATCTCTTCTGGAGTGAAAAATATTATTACCAGTAGCGAAGGATTTTGTCAGGACATTGTACAAACACTGGTCGCCCCATTACAGCAAGAAACCGGGTTAGAGCCAAAACCCGAACTTAATCGCACTCACGGTCTGACTGAAAAGAATCTCAGCCAGTACGATGCACGTATAGCAGCTATTGATTATGCCCTGGCACATGATGATGGTATCTCTTTACGTAACCTTGACCAGGCACAGGTTATCTTATTGGGCGTATCCCGCTGTGGGAAAACACCCACCAGCCTCTATTTAGCCATGCAATTTGGTATTCAGGCTGCAAATTATCCTTTTACTGCGGATGATATGGACAATTTACAATTACCTGCGACATTAAAACAATTTCAACATAAGTTATTCGGTTTAACTATAAGCCCTGAACGGCTGGCAGCTATTAGGGAAGAACGTCGAGAAAATAGCCGTTATGCATCATTGAGGCAATGTAGAATAGAAATTTCCGAAGTTGAAGCTTTATTCCGTAAGAATAAGATTAATTATCTTAACACCACCAATTATTCTGTTGAAGAAATCTCAACCAAAATAATCGACATGATGAAGCTAAACCGCCGAATGTTTTAAAAATATATCAATAGGAATAATGGAAAAAAATTTATCATATGACTAATTATATCATTTGTTTAACTTAGCCGTTTTCGTTTATTGTAATTTCCATTATCTATAGATATGCCTGCTAATGTGAAACGAACTTTGAGAAAATATATGTACAAAACAGATGGTTTAAGGACTCACCGTGTCGATAGTTTAGTCACACCTCAAACTCTTGCAATTCAATTTCCTGTATCCGAAAAAATCGTCAATAATGTGACAGCGTCACGGAAACGTATTGCCGATATTCTCAGCGGGAATGATCCACGGCTTATGGTAATCATCGGTCCTTGTTCTATTCATGATATTGATGCTGCTTTAGATTATGCTCAGCGACTGAACAGGTTACGTGAAAAATACCAGCACAGACTGGAAATTATTATGCGCACCTATTTTGAGAAACCACGCACAGTGGTGGGCTGGAAAGGTTTAATTTCAGACCCCTATCTCGACGGTTCTTGCCAGGTAAATCGGGGTATTACTTTGGCCCGGAAATTATTGGTTGATGTCAATGAGTTGGGTTTACCCACAGCAACCGAATTTCTGGATATGGTGACCGGCCAATATATTGCCGATCTGATCAGTTGGGGCGCGATCGGAGCCAGAACAACAGAAAGCCAGATTCACCGAGAAATGGCATCTGCCCTCTCCTGTCCAGTTGGCTTTAAAAATGGAACGGATGGCAACATCCGTATCGCCATAGATGCAATCCGCGCAGCCGGGGTCTGTCACACATTCCTCTCGCCGGATAAGCGCGGTCAGATGACCATCTATCAAACCGAAGGCAACCCATACGGCCACATTATTATGCGTGGAGGCAAACAGCCTAATTACAGTGCCAAAGATATTGCTACAGCTTGTACTCAACTACGTGAATTTAATTTACCAGAACATTTAGTTATCGATTTCAGTCATGGTAATTGTCAAAAAATTCATAAACGCCAACTGACTATAGCAAAAGAGGTGGGTCACCAGATTCAAGAGGGTTCTACCGCTATTGTCGGTGTAATGGTTGAAAGTTTTCTGGTTGAAGGCACCCAGCAAGTCATTCAGGGACAACCGCTAAATTACGGTCAATCGATCACCGATCCTTGTCTAAACTGGCAAGATACAGAACAGCTTATTGACATTCTCGCCGAAGCAGTAAGTTACCGTTTCTGAATCCTTATTCCGAGTTAGCCTTTTTCATTCATAAGAGGCTAACTGACAACACATTAATTAAATTTCATTAATGTGTTGCTCCTGACCACCAAAAATATTGCTTGAAGTCACCTCTTTATATAACGATAATAATTCTCACTATGATAATAGTTAGTATTCGCAAAGTGGTTTTATGACTAAAATATGTCACCAACATTCTTGCATTGCACTTAAAAAACAATGCAACACTTATCCTGCTGAAATTGTAGAAATTGACTACATTGACAGTAAACAACTATTAGGTGAGCTAGGAATTACCAGAATTCTTCACCAAGGAGAATTCTACCAATTGCGCCAAACTAAAGCCGGTAAGCTGATACTAACTAAATAAAATAATAACTCAGCCAGCCACCCAGATCACGTATCGGGGCAGCCAGCTATATCCATAACTCATAAAATATTATTATGGAGATTCGCCTGATGTCTCAATCTGCAAGATCAACACTCAAATTATCAGCATTAAGCTTGGCAATTATCAGTAACATTCCGGCTGTTTATGCAGCAACAAAATCGCCCGATGCTAACAGTGATAAATCATCCCGCGAGGTGATAACGGTTTATGCCACAGGCAATGAAAGGGACAGTTTCGAAGCTCCCATGATGGTAACGGTGATAAATAGTCAGTCACCACAAAGTCAGACAGCCGGTAATGCTAACGATCTCATCAAAAAAATACCCGGCATTAATATAGCCGGTATAAACCGTGCTAATGGGCAAGATGTTAGTCTGCGTGGTTACGGTCCAAAAGGTGTTTTGACGTTGATTGACGGTATTCGCCAAGGTACCGATACCGGCCATATCAATGGTACGTTCCTGGACCCAGCACTCATTAAACAAGTCGAAGTTGTACGCGGCCCTTCTGCCCTACTCTACGGCAGTGGTGCCTTAGGCGGTGTGATCGCTTATCAAACTGTCGATGCCGCAGACCTTTTGCAAGCGGGTCAAGATCACGGATTCCGCGTTTTTGCTCGCGGTGCAACAGGTGACCATAGTATGGGTTTTGGTGGTGCAACTTTTGCAAAATCGGAATCCCTGGATGGTGTATTTGCCTTCAGTACCCGTGATTCAGGTAACATCCGTCACGGTGGTGGTGTGGTTGGCGATAATGATGAATTTATCAGTAACTTAATGGCAAAAGGCAGTTGGAAAATTGATGACAACCAGTCCCTGAGCAGTCAATTACGCTATTACCGTAATGAGGCTAATCAACCTAAAAATCCACAAACACTCACCGGAAAAAATAAAAATCCTAGCACTTGGACTGACCGCACGACAACTCAACGTGATGCCCAACTCAGCTACCAATTAAATCCAGCAGAATATGATTGGTTAAATGCCAAAACTGACCTCTATTATTCCGATATCACTATTAATGCTCGTACTAAGGCGAAGGGTTTCGAAGGCCGTAAACAGAAAACCTATGGCGTAAAATTGGAAAACCGCTCCCGCCTGTGGACAGACAGCCCGCTGGCACATCAATTTACTTACGGTGGTGAAACTTACAAACAGAAACAGACCCCAGATGGTAATACAGATAGCTTTCCTGACGCGGATATCCGCTTTTATTCCGGCTGGTTACAAGATGAGATAACGCTGCGCGACCTGCCAGTCTCTATTGTCGCGGGTACGCGCTATGACAACTATAAAGGAAACAATTCTAAAGATGAGGCTGTCAGCGCCGATAAATGGTCTTCCAAAGGGGCTATCAGTATCACACCAACTGACTGGTCGATGCTGTTTACCTCTTACGCTCAAGCTTTCCGTGCACCGACAATGGGAGAAATGTATAACGATTCTATGCACTATCCTGGAAACTTCTGGACCCCTAATCCAAATCTCCGCCCAGAAAGCAACGAAACGTGGGAGTCTGGTTTTGGATTACGTTTCAATGATCTACTAGCAGATAACGACGAGCTGAAATTTAAAGCGAGTTACTTTGATACTAAAGCCAAAGATTATATTAAGTCAGATATAGTCAACCGAGGAAGGAACACAACATCTGTTAATATATCCAGCGCCAAGATCTGGGGATGGGATGCTTCTATAAACTATGAATCCAATCTGTTCTCTTGGGAACTGGCTTACAACCGCACAGAAGGTAAAGATGAAAAAAGCGGTGGATCTCTTGATAACCTCAGCCCAGATACTATCACTAGCATACTGGAAATCCCTATTGCACAAACCGGTTTCTCTGTCGGCTGGGTAGGTCAATTCACCAATCATACTGACTTCAAAGGTAAAGATGCTAGAGGTAGAGATCCTAAACAACAGGCAGGTTATGGCGTTAATGATTTCTATGTCAGCTATCAAGGTGAAGGAATGCTCAAAGGTGTGACTACTACGGCAGTTTTAGGTAATGCTTTTGATAAAGAATACTACTCACCACAGGGAACACCGCAGGATGGCCGCAATGCCAAACTGTTCGTCAGTTACCAGTGGTAATTAAATAAATGTATTTCAAGGAGTTAAATTGTGAATTCTTCACTTTATGAACGTTATCTACAAGCCAAATCTGATAACAAAGCCAAATATGCCCGTGATCTGGCAGCCTATCTGAATGTCAGTGAAGGCGAATTATTACATAGCCGCGTTGGTATCGATGCCAAACGCCTCAATGTTGACGCCCCAACTTTACTGGAAGAGTTAGCTGTTGTTGGTGAAATTAAAGCGATCACCCGCAATGATTTTGCTGTTCATGAACATATTGGCCGGTATGTAAATACCCATTTCAGCAGCCACGCAGGGCTGGTCTTGAACCCTCGTGAACTCGACTTGCGGATATTCTTTGGACACTGGAGTAGTGTATTTTATCTGGTTGAACCCGCAAAAAATGGTATGCGCCACAGCATTCAATTTTTTGATCATCAGGGTGACGCATTGCATAAAGTTTATGCAACAGGTAATACTGATATGACAGCCTGGGAAGCACTGATCGAAAAATATCAGACAGAAGACAACCCCGCACTGGTCATCAAACCTATAGAAGAAATCACCTATTCAACTCTAACAAATGAACTGAAAGCACAGCTTGATGAAGAATGGCGAGCAATGACTAACGTTCATCAATTCTTCACGTTACTTAAAAACCATAATCTGAGCCGTCAACAGGTTTTCAACGCGGTACATGATGATCTGGCTTACAAGGTGGAAAATTCCGCACTGAATGAACTTATCAACACCGCTTATAACGATCAGAATGAAATCATGATCTTCGTCAGCAATCATGGTTGCGTACAAATTTTCACCGGAAAGCTGGAACGCCTGATGCCCCATCAGGAAGAAAACTCAGATCAGAAATGGATTAATATCTTTAACCGCAATTTCACACTACATTTAATAGAGAGTGCTATTGCTGAAAGCTGGGTAACCCGTAAACCAACAGAGGATGGTTTTGTCACCAGCCTTGAGCTATTTGATGCTAATGGCGATCAAATTGCGCAACTGTTTGGTCAGCGTACAGAAGGCACTCCTGAACAAACTCAGTGGCGTGAGCAAGTGGCTGCTCTGCCAAAACTGCAATCAATACAGGAAGAGCGTGTAGCATGAAACAATGGCTTCTAACATTTGCCCTTGCGGTATCGTTCAGTGCTTTCTCCACCGAACGGATCGTCACTATCGGTGGCGATGTATCTGAAATTGTTTTTGCACTTGGTGAAGGTGATAAAGTTGTCGCCAGAGACAGCACCAGCCAGAAACCAACCGAATTGCTTACCTTACCCGATGTCGGCTATATGAGAATGCTTAACCCTGAAGGTATTCTCTCTATGAATCCGACACTGGTGCTAACCAGTGAATTGGCAAAGCCTTCACTGGCACTTAAGCAGCTCCAGGATTCTGGTGTAGAAGTGATTCAGATAACCGGAAAAGCAGCGTTAGAAGCCGTTCCTGAAAAAATTAAGACCGTCGCTAAGGCGGTCAATCAGGCTGAACGTGGTGCACAACTGATTCAACAATATCAAAAAGCACTGGCAGAAATACCAACAACCACCTTGCCGACCCGTATTCTGTTTGTGATGAGTCACGGCGGTATCATGCCAATGGCTGCCGGCCAAAAAACCGCAGCGGACAAAATGATTCGCGCTGTTGGTGCCACTAATGCCATGCAAGGTTTCAACAATTACCGCCCACTTTCCCAGGAAGGTGTTATTGCCAGCGCACCCGATCTGTTATTGGTGACGGAGGATGGTATTAAATCAATGGGCGGTTTGGATAAAATCTGGCAATTACCCGGATTGAAACACACCCCTGCCGGCCAAAAACAACGGGTTTTAATTGTAGATGATATGGGGCTACTCGGTTTTGGCCTCGAAACCCCCTCAGTGATGAAACAACTCAGACAGGCGGCGGAGAAGACTCAATGAGCCGTATGAAGTCTCCGGGTTTGGGCTTGGCGTTTCTTTGTTTGTTACTGTCCGGGTTGGCTATTGGTTCTGCTAATCTTGGCGCATTATCATTATCTTTCAAGACATTATGGGAATCTTCCATTAGTGAACCCCAGTGGCAAATCTGGCTGAATATCAGATTACCAAGGGTGCTATTAGCCATACTGGTTGGCTGTGCTTTAGCAACTTCCGGGGCTGTAATGCAAGGGTTATTTCGCAATCCACTCGCTGATCCTGGCCTACTCGGTATTAGCAGTGGAGCTGCATTGATGGTGGCAATGGCAATTGTTCTGCCCGTTAGCCTGCCATCTGTCATTACTGTGTACGGACATATTATCGCCGCTTTTATTGGCAGCCTGTTAATTTCATTACTGATTTTTTCACTCAATAAATATAACTACGGAAATCTGGCCCGCTTATTACTCGCCGGGATTGCTATCAATGCCCTTTGTATGTCTGCTATTGGTCTCCTGAGCTATATCAGTGACGATCAACAGTTACGACAATTCTCCTTATGGATGATGGGTTCACTCAGCCAGATAGAGTGGCCGACGTTGGCAATTACAGCTTCTTTAATTATTCCCACTATTATCCTAACGTTCAGCCAAGCCCGTAAACTGAATCTGCTGCAATTAGGAGATGAAGAAGCCCACTATCTTGGTATAAATGTCCAACGTACTAAATTCCAGTTATTACTACTCAGCGCCCTGCTGATTGGCAGCGCTGTTGCATTAAGCGGTGTTATTGGATTTATTGGGCTAGTTGTCCCACATTTGATCAGAATGCGATTTGGTGGTGATCATAATTGGCTACTTCCCGGCGCGGCTTTAGGCGGAGCTTCTCTCCTGCTTACCGCAGATACACTGGCAAGAACATTAGTCTCACCAGCAGAAATACCCGTTGGCCTAATTACTGGTTTAATCGGCGGTCCATATTTTCTATGGTTGATACTCAAACAACCAGGGAGCCGCACATAATGAATGCCATAAAAAATAATATTTCTCTGCAAGCGCAGAATTTAAGCTATTCAATTGGCAACCAGAAAATTATTGATAATGTTTCGCTCTCGGTAAATAAAGGTGAGATTGTCGCCATTATTGGGCCAAATGGCGCGGGGAAATCCACATTATTGCGGCTATTAACGGGATATATAAAACCTGAGCATGGGCAATGTGATTTACACGGCACACCTATTGAGCAATGGCCTGCTGAACAATTAGCCCGCACTCGTGCCGTCATGCGTCAACATAGCTCACTCTCCTTCCCTTTCAGTGTGGAAGAAGTGGTCGCTATGGGGCGCTCTCCTCATGGTATTCATCATAAACAAACAGCAATTGATACCGTTATTGAACAAACGGATTGCCAAGCGTTACGTCACCGCGACTACCGGCAACTCTCCGGTGGTGAGCAGCAAAGAGTACAACTCGCTCGTGTCCTTGCCCAACTTTGGCATCCAACACCAATAGAATGCTGTTTGTTTCTTGACGAACCCACATCAGCCTTGGATCTCTATCATCAGCAACACACTTTGCGTCTGCTTTACCGACTGACACGGGAGCAACCTATGGCTATGTGTTGCGTTCTACATGATTTAAATCTTGCTGCTCTCTATGCAGATAAAATCTTTCTATTACATAAAGGGAAGTTAGTCGCTGCGGGTACACCAGAAGAAGTACTGAATGATCATACTCTGAGAAAATGGTATCAAGCAGATCTTGGCATTACCCGCCATCCTGAGACTCAACAGCCTCAGATTTATTTGAGGCAGTAACAGTAAATTTGACAGGCAAATTATTTCAATCGCTTGCCTGTCTTACTCTTTACTTACGAAGTTTTATTGCATCAGGCAAATACCAAAAAGTTGAAATCAGGCACAAGCAATAACCCAGAAGTTCACACCCTTCCTCAACCATATTTTTTGCTGTTCGATCAAAATGTTCGAGCATCAAACCTTTCCATAATTCTCCCATACCAAACAAACGGGAAAAAACGAGTACACATAAAATACCTGCAACCATCATGCTGTAACTTTGATGGCGCGTAAAATGAACAAGCCCAGCCAACGTATCCCTGCCTTTATAAGCAGAATAAAAAATACAAATTAGTGCTAACGGAATAGCAATCCACGCCCAAGCACCATGAAATATTTCATCAAATATAGCATCCAGCTCTCTTATCAATAAACAAGCAAAAAAACCTGATATCAAGACTAATGCAGGACGTAATTGACTATTCTTTTTTGCTTCCAGCAGAAATACAGCAGAAATAACAAACAGTATACTCTCCTGAGCAATTTCAGTTAATGAGTTCTCCTTCACTGCATTCTGCAAATAGATAACATCAATAAAGAGTAAACCTATAACCGTGGCTAAAATCAGAGCATAAAGTACAAAAAATGCCAACTTTTTAGTTAAAAAAGCCAAGTCCGATTGCATTACAACCTCCATTAAATTAAACGACGAACGATGATACTGTTTTAAGTAAATTAGTGAAGATCATTTGATGCTACTTATTATTAAAACAAAGGAAATTTGCATAAATGATAATAATTATCAATTATAAATAGCATTTTTTGCCTATAGATATCCCGGATTTATTTTAAAATACACTCATTAATAACTACCGTTATTATCTTTATGAAAATAACTAACGAAATCTAATATTTTAGCAACTAGCCCACCATCAGTGGGAGGTGAAAATGTCAGAAAGTGTAGTAAATGATATTGTCAGATGGCTCGAAACTCAGCTTCAACGTAACGAAGGTATAAAAATAGCGACCATTGCTGACAGAAGCGGTTATTCAAAGTGGCATCTACAAAGAGTGTTTAAAGAAGTGAAAGGCTATACCTTGGGTGAATATGTTCGTAAGCGGCGTTTACACGAAGCAGCAAGATCTCTGTGTGAAGAAAACCTACCAATCCTTGATATCGCCTTACAGTATGGTTTCAGTTCTCAGGCAACATTTACCCGGATCTTCAAAAAACACTTTGATACCACGCCTGCTAGATTTAGAGAAAATGGTAATCTACCTGAATTAAAGTACTTCTTAGGGCATAAGCAATAACCGAGTTCCTAATAACCTTATTGATGGTATTCCCTAATGGTCAATATTTTATTGACCATTTAACTCTTATACTATTTTAATTCGCTAACATCCTAATATACCTGTTATCTTTCAAGTTGCCTCTTTGTTGGCTGCACTCGCTCACCCCGGTCACATCGTTTGCTATGCTCCCGCGGATTCACTCCCTTGCCGTCGCGATACATCTTGAAATCCATAGGGTATAGATCAAAAAACCAAATAAGAATTTTCCAGATAACTATTGGCTAGCCTCGTTTTATTTACTAAAAATAAAGAACAAATCCCCATAAGTCTTCTAGAACAATTACCACATATACCAGAATAAGTGATTTCGGATAATAACTTTATTAAATGACAATAAAACCCATTAAATTACATTAACGCACGATAAACAAACTGATTAATATAATTAAAAAATAAAAATATTTTCATATAAATCATAACTATAATATATAGTATTCTTTATTCAATCATCAGGATCATTTTCACTGTCAACAAGTAAATAAAAAACACTAAAAAACACTAAAAAATCCGATCAGAAATATTAAAACACTGCTCCTAAAATTTAGTTTATATTCAGTCATTAAAAAGTAAAAACCCTGAAAATTAAATATCAGGGTTTTCATTTATAATTAATTACAATTCACTACTTACCTAATAGACGTTATTTTACAAAAATCTTGAACACTACCAAAATTTAAAATAGCAAATAAAATAACATAATGGGATAAACTTTTAATACCTTTAACGTAAATAATAGCGAATAATATTTTCTATAAGAATTCTCATTCCTAATTTCTACCGTCCTTATCATCCCCCGCTTCCACCTCCTGCACTACCTTTTGCACCGCCACCTGTTCCACCTCCTGCACCGCCTCCTGTTCCACCGCCTGTTCCACCACCTGTTCCACCACCTGTTCCACCACCTGTTCCGCCACCTGTTCCACCGCCTGTTCCACCGCCTGTTCCACCACCTCCCTTATCCTCCTTAATTAATACGCCGTTGATATATCCATGTTTATTATATTCATATCCGGTAGTTCTAATAGTGACTTTTTTTGAATTAAGATGTGCAAGAATCAAAGCTATTAAACTACCACTCCCTTGATAACCACCATCAGAGTTATCTAAAAGAAAATCCCGTGGAGCACCTTTGTCATCAACAATGATTACATGAACATTGTCTCTGGCTATTTCCGGAGCAATTTGAATGGAGGACACAGTTACATCAGAAATCGTTACATTAGGGGTAACTATATTATTAGAATTGTTTTGATCAATCATAATATATTATTCCTTACAAGGTTAAATTCACACCAAATTATAAACATAGAAATTCACATTATACCGAAAAACTCAACTAATTTACTGAACATCCATATTCAACTATCATAATCCATAAACTTATAAAAAATTAAAACACTTTCCAACTTTAAAAATAGTGTAGAACCAATAGTGCGTCAATAAAAGACCAAAGAAAATCAAAACTAAAAAAAATAAACATTCAGCATTAATTTATAATAATAAATTAAATTACCGTATGTTTTTTTATTTTTAACCTAGTGCTAACATGTTGCATATATTTCGTTATTTACACCAAACATACAATAAATAAAAAACCAGCCTAATAGTAGTGGTTAGTAATTATATAACCAACAGAAAATTCAAGACAAAAAATATAACGGACAGATAATCTAAAATTCATATGCAATGCATATAGTATTTAATTGAATTTAATTGAATATCAATTCACTAGACAGAATTAGTCATGAGATGTTTACTTAAAAGCAACGTGATATCTGCGATTATATAGCCGATACAATAGATAACGAGGGAATTCTATTTCGCATTGAAATCCGATCGGCCATTAAAAATCACAATAGCCAGTTGAATTACAATCACTACATCAGAAAAAAATGATAAAAAACAAGATGAGCCAGATCTATCTCTTATATACCCTATGGATTTCAAGATACACCGCGACGGCAAGGGAGCGAATCCCCGGGAGCATAGGTAACTATGTGACCGGGGTGAGTGAGTGCAGCCAACAAAGAGGCAACTTGAAAGATAACGGGTATAGAATAATCTGACTCAGTGTTCACTACTTCATCGTAAATTCAACTGACCATGCGTAGGTAAAATAATTAGTATAGGTGATGGTTGCATTACAAACAGCACCACCACTCGGCGTTGCTCCTTTATTCCATTTCGGAATTTTAACGCCATTAACATATCCGTTCACAAAAGTGGTCATAAATTCGCAGGTTTTACCCCCTATTTTATATCGCACCATTGCATAATTTACGTCAGGTGAAAGCGGGCTTTGAACCTGATAACTATTGACTCCTCCTGGCGCTACACTTGCACTAGGTTTAGGTGTTGCATTGGCATAGGTACCGGATTCATTATTAGTAATGATGGTATAAACAGCATCTGCGCTACCAGACGCACCAAGATGCTTAAATGTAACCGTTACAGGCGGACCTGCATAAGCGATACCCGCGGCAGTTAGGGAAGTAGTTGCAAACAGGGCCAACAACGATTTACGTACTAACATGTTAGATACTCTCCTTTATGTTATTTAGGATGGCTTACTGCGTTTTAATACAACTTTTTTTTCTATAATTTATTTTTACGTACAATATATGCTCAACCTCATAAAGTAAATTTCCACTTTATGTCTCTATAATATAGACCACTTTGCAGAATTTATTTAAGAAGGTAAGAGGTTCTCCGCCATAAAATCTACAAATACCCTGACCTTAGGGGATAAATGACGGCTTGATGGCCAAAGTATACGAAAAATTGTGGAACTTTCGTTATATTTATCCAAAATAGTGACCAAAGAACCTTCTTTCAACTGTCGGTAAACAGCGATATTCGGCACACAAGCTATCCCAAGACCATGCTCGGCAAAACAGACTTGCGGTTCTAAACTATCCGTTACCATATTACACGGTAAGTTAAGCTCAATTTTCTTACCATCACGATTCAAAGGCCATACGTTTAATTTCCCATTTGTTGGAAAGCGATATAATAAGCACGGATGGCTAACAAGATCTTCGGGCTCTTCTGGAAAACCTGCGGCCGCAAAATAGGCAGGAGAGCCGACAATAACCTGGCGGTAAGAACCAAGCATCCTAGACATTAATCTAGAATCACGTGGATCACCGGTTCGGAGTACAGCATCAAATCCCTCTTCAATAACATCCACTATTCGATCGGAACAACTTATATCAAGTTTAATCTCTGGATAAAGGCGAGTAAAAGCAGCAAATTTCGGCATAAACAGCATACCAACTGACGGTAGGCTAATTTTTAGCTTTCCACTTGGCATTTTCTGCATCTGGGATAGTTCAGTTTCAGCAGCCTCAACCTCATCAAGGATTCGCTTGCACCGCTCAAAGAATAATGTCCCTTCAAGCGTTAATGTGACGGTTCGCGTAGATCGATGGAAAAGGCGTATTCCCAGACGCTCTTCTAACCGAACAATAGCCTTACTAACCGCCGACGAAGAGATGCCAAGTTGTTGACCTGCAACTGTGAAGCTACGGGCATCCGCAGCCCGAACGAACACGTTCAATGATCCCAAACTATCCATATTTCCCCCATTGCTGACAGATTGGTCATAAGTGTTTTGAACATCATCCTACTGTTCACTAGTCTATGGTAGCAAGTAGTATAGGCGTTAGGAGAAATTATCTTATATCTACATATTTATTAATAAAAAAAACAGATAACTCAGGTTTGCTAAATACAAGAATCATCAAGTCGATAGAGATAATTTATCCCAGGTATTTAATAAATAAACGTCAGAGTGGAAAAAGAGCAAACATGATAGTTAATAATATTGAATTACCGCAATTTATTGAATAGCCCCTTCCTAAAGGAAGGATTTATAAGACCAGGAAATGATTTTTCTAAGTTGGAATATTTTAATTTTATTCCACAGAAATATCAGCTAGTTAAAGAAGAAGCCGATACGCTCTCCTTTTGGCTTCTCTCCTTAAATAAAGGTATAAAATAAGATGCAATCAACTCTCCCAATAATAAAATGGCGCAATATATTAAAAACAGGACAGTATCGAAAATACGATATCTCCAGCGCTCAACCGGCAAATGAAAATTGGATAACGTTAAACAACATTAAGTTACCAGCGAGTTTTCAACGAAAAGAGTGCCTACCGGGATTACTCTTTTCACACGTCAGATCAACTCCCTGGGCTACAGCAGTCATTCACGGTGAAGAGCAACTCAGTTATTTGGAAATGGCAATTGGCAGTGTACATCTGGCCTGCTATCTGCAAAACCTGGGATGTTTAGCGGGTGATTGCGTCGGTATATTTGTTGAACCGTCGATTGAGCAGATGATCGGAGTTTGGGGAACTCTTTTTGCCGGTGGTGCATATCTGCCATTGTCTCATGATTATCCAGAGGAACGACTTCGTTACATGATCCACGATAGCAATCTGAAAATGATATTTACCCAAGAAAAATTAAAGGAAAAATTGGTCAGGTTGGTTGCAGAAAATATCCATATCGTGACTCTTGAAGACGTAGAGAAATCATTTGAATCCAGTGCCATTACCAACAACACCCTCCATGACTACCTTAGCCCAGATAACTTGGCTTATGTCATTTATACCTCTGGAAGTACAGGGAAACCGAAAGGTGTAATGATTGAGCACCGCAGTATCGTTAACCAAATGTGTTGGTTAAATGAAAAATGCGATTTAAATATTGAAAAAACAATTATTCAGAAAACGCCCATCAGCTTTGATGCTGCTCAATGGGAAATATTATCAGTCAGTTGTGGTAGTCGGGTTGTTATTAGCTCATCTGGAACACACAGGAATATTCCCCAACTCATTGACCTGATTATTCGCCACAATGTGACCACGTTACAGTGTGTTCCCACGCTATTACAAGCACTGATCGATAATCATCAATTCCGGGAATGCCACACCCTTCGGCAAATATTCATCGGAGCAGAGAGCCTATCAAGAAAACTCGCCACTCAATGTATCCATACACTACCAAACTGTCTACTGATTAATATGTATGGCCCGGCGGAATGTACAATTAATGCTTCAGTTTTCCTTGTTAATCACTACCCAATATCTGACGAAGTTAATTCAGTCCCTATTGGTAAGCCGGTATCCAATACGGAATTTTTTATTCTCGATCACCACTATCAGCTCGCCTCAGAATATGAAATTGGAGAGATTTATATTGCGGGCACTCAAGTCGCAAGAGGATATCTGAATCGTCAGGATCTCACAGAAAAGCACTTTCTTGAAATTGCAATACCACCAAATACGCAAAAAATCCGGCTTTATAGAACCGGAGACCTGGCTTATTGGGATAAAGAGGGTAATGCCCACTTTGCTGGTCGGAAAGATAATCAAATTAAAGTGAGAGGGATGCGGGTCGAATTAGAAGAAATAAAAAATGCAATAGAGGTTATCGATCAAGTGAAACACGCTGCAATTTTGGCAGAAAAAGACCCTCAACACCGTTCGACACGATTAACCGCCTGTATTGAATTAGCCGATGAAACAATACGCCAGCAAGCAAAGTATGACATTACTTCAATTCTGCGGAGTGAACTTAGCAAAACATTACCGGACTATATGTTACCTGACAGATTTTTGTTCCTGGATACCATGCCGCTAACTTCCAGTGGAAAAATCGATTTCGACACATTACAAGTACTGGTCAGCACAGTATCACACAGTCCACAGGTACTCCCAAGCACCTCGACAGAAACACAGATCGTAAAGATATGGGAAGAAGTGCTAACGCGAGAAAGCATATCTACCGAAGATGACTTCTTTGCTTTAGGTGGCAATTCTCTGATAGCCGTCCATCTGATACAACGTTTAAATGAAGAATTTGCGTTATCGCTACCTCTCCATACTCTATTTGAGGCCGCAACGGTTAAACAATTGGCAAAAATCGTTGAAGGTGAAGTAACCAGATTATCTTCACGATTGGCCTGTTTACAGGAAAAAGATGCTGGATTACCTGTCTTTTGCTGGCCAGGATTGGGTGGATACCCAATGAATTTACACCTGCTGGCTACACAGATCTGCACTGATCGATCATTTTATGGCATCCAAGCTTACGGAATTAATGAAGGAGAGGTTCCATACTCCACCATAGCCGAAATGGTGATTCAAGACATAACAGAAATCAAAAAATTACAACCTACTGGCCCATACACGCTATGGGGATATTCTTTTGGCTCTGTATTGGCTTTCGAAGCGGCTTACCAATTAGAACGAGCCGGAGAACATGTCGAAAAGGTGGTTCTAATCGCTCCAGGGCTCTCGAAGATAAAATATCACGTTAATTCCACGGGAACAGAAAACGGGTCTACTTACCAAAACAATGAGTTGATATCACTATTATTCTCTGTATTTGCGGGCACTTCTCACAGTTCAGCGTTGAATGAATGCCTGGCTAACGTTATCGATGAGCAAAGCTTTGTCTCTTTTGTTCATAAGCACTACCCAACTCTGGCCCCTACGTTAATTGTTCGAATTGCCAGGATAGTTATTCAAACCTACGGACAGAAATATTCAGCAACAGAACTGCAAGAACGAATAATCAAGGCGCCAATTACGGTGTTTAATGCACGTGACGATGCCGTTTCTTTTATCGAAGAAGCAACACCCTACCTAAAACATCCCCCAGAAAATATCAATCTTAACGTTGATCATTTCGAGGTACTTAAGGAATCAGGTGTTAACGAATTAGCTCGATTCTTGAGTTGATTGCTTCTGCAAACAACACAATGAAAATTATTTAAGGGGGGTTCCATGATTAAAGAAAAAACTGCCACTCATGCGGGCAGTACCAATTTTCCTTTCGTTGCTCTACTCGCGTTAGCAATGACGGGATTCCTTGCACTGCTCACAGAGACATTCCCGGCGGGCATTCTATCCCAAATAAGTGACAGCTTGGCCGTTTCTGAAGCATTAGCTGGTCAATTCGTTACACTCTACGCAATTGGCTCACTTGTCGCTGCGATTCCACTGACGACAGCAACACAAGGTTGGCGCCGTCGCCGATTACTCTTGATGGCACTTACGGGTTTGTTAGTCTTTAATACGCTCACCGCGTTAACGTCTAACTATATAGTGGCACTTGCGGCCAGACTTCTTTCAGGCATGGCAGGCGGCTTAATCTGGGGAATGTTGGTTGGCTATGCCCGACGGATGGTACCCGATCATTTAAAAGGACGTGCATTGGCTGTAGCCGGTGTCGGGGCACCACTGGCACTCTCTCTTGGCGTGCCATTAGGAACATTCATTGGTGGAATTGTTGGCTGGCGTACAACTTTTGGTTTGATGTCTATTCTAACATTGGTCGTTATCGCATGGGTCATGTTGAAAGTCCCTGACTACCCAGGACGGACTGCCGAAAAACGTATACCGATCAAAAAAGTTATCATGATCCCTGGAGTACGACCGGTATTAAGCGTTCTTGTTTGTTGGGTACTGGCTCACAGTATTCTTTATACCTATGTATTGCCTTTTGTGACACAGGCGGGGCTTGCTACCAGGATTGATCTTGTGTTGTTAGCCTTTGGTGTGGCGTCGTTGCTTGGAATATGGATGACAGGGCTGTTAATTGACAAGATGTTACGTTCGTTGGTACTGATAAGTCTTGCCCTATTTACATTCGCCTCTCTCATACTTGGTGTTATCGGTACTCTTCCTGTCTTTGTTTTTCTTGCCGTGATCTTATGGGGGCTAACCTTCGGCGGTGCCGCTGCCCTACTTCAAACTGCATTGGCCGAATCTGCCGGGGAAGGTGCAGACGTTGCTCAGTCGATTCTTGTTACCTTATGGAATTTAGCCATTGCAGCCGGGGGCATTATTGGCGGGATATTACTTGAAACACTTGGTGCCAGCTCGTTCCCGTGGACCTTACTTGTTCTGTTAGTGCTAGCTTTGTTGATCGTCTGGAATTCAGGCAACTATGGCTTCCCTCATAAAGGAATCAAAGGTAAGTGAGCAATATCGGGGTTTGTCTGTGTTTAAATGCAGTTCAAGGCAACTAAGCCTATGAACTTTACTTACTCTCAAACAAATCCCTTCACTCAATAACGATAAAGGGGATAACATGCCCGGCGAATTCACATCTTCAACGCAAGAGAAAAAAAATAGCACTGATAACACACTAACCGATAACACACTAAAAGTTGAAAAGTGCAAAATTGTAAACCACTCCACTAGAAAAGCTCGATCTTGTGTCGTCATCGGTGGTACAACACTTGCGATACGTTGTACCCAACAACTTCAAGCGGCCGGATACATAATTGTGGCTATTTTTCCCACGGAATCTCTGTTTTTCGAATGGGCAACTTCTCAAAATATACACTGTGTTGAAGCACTAGAAGATCTCTTGACGCTCTCCAAAACTGAGTCAATATGCTGGCTTTTTTCCATAGTCAATCCAGTTATTCTCCCTACTCTATTAATCAATCAGTTCTCTCAAGGTGCTTTCAACTACCACGACGCCCCTCTACCACGCTATGCCGGCAGCCATGCCACTTCTTGGGCTATCCTTGCCGGTGAGTCTCAGTATGCTATTACCTGGCATTTAATCGGATCTATGGTCGATAGCGGCGATATTGTTGTGCAACGTCATATTGATCTTAAAAATACCGACACCGCACTTTCACTGAATCTTAAATGTTATCAGGCTGCTGCCGAAGGATTTACCGAACTATTAAACAACCTAGAGAACGGTGATATACCCCGCCGACAACAAGATCCTGATAACCGCAATTTTTTCTCAAGACGTCGCCGGCCAGACGCTGCTGGCTGTCTATTGTGGAATAAAAAAGCTCAGGAATTGTCATCTTTGGTCAGATCTTTAACTTTCGGAGTTTACTATCCTAATCCACTCACATTACCTAAAGTTCTGCTGAGAGATCGCCTGGTATCGATAAGCACACTACAAGTGATGTATACACGTTCCGATCATAAACCAGGTACATTGTTGGGTATTAGCGAGGACCATTGGCTAATGACTACAAGTAGTGAAGATATACGTATTTCGTTTGTTAATAGCCGTGGCAACCCAATAAATGCACTCACCTTAGCCAATCAATGCAAACTTGACATTGGTGATCAACTCCCCACAATTGAAAGATCAGATATTAAGACGTTAACAGATATACATGAACAACTTACCGAACAAGAGCTATTTTGGCAAAAAAGACTAGAGCGTTTTTCAACACTAATGCTGCCTTTTAAATTGCGGGCAACGATAGATAAAATACCGGATTGGCATGTGTCTGAATGGAAAACAGTACTCAATCATAGTTCTTTTATTTCAACTGAGCTCGTTCAACATATTATATGCGCTTGGTTTATCTATTTGGCTCACACATCAAATGATACTCAATTTCAAGTCGGATGGGCGCAAGCAGGAGATGCTGTTCATTCTTCAAAATGGTCCTCCTTTTTCGCCATGATCGTCCCAATGGAGGTCCATATCAATTTACAACAACGTCTTACAGAGATTTTAAATTCAATATCGTCTGAACAGCAATTGCTTGAACAACATAGAGTTTATCCCCGCGATATGGTCTCCAGACAGCCAGTATTACGCACAATCAATCTATTACATAACAACCGTCCGTGGCCGATTGGTATTTCTGTCATCTCTGGTTACAGTAAAGATCTAACGAACAAAAATGCCATACAGGAACATGCAATTGTCGGAGAAATAATGACATTACAGATTGATCAAAATAAAGGAAATTTCCGCTTCATATATAACAGCAAATTAGTTGCAGTAAATAATATTGAACATGTGGCATCTGATCTGGCGCTATTGTCGAATGTCATTGCAGACACGAAAAATTTAAATATGACTGCAAATGAACTTCCAATATACGCATTTTCACGGTGAGATATTGCACCAAAATTAGCAAAAACTGCCGTAAACCCTCGCTCAATGCGAGGGTGTCGCAAAAAATCAATGAGGTTGCGTCAGTTATTTCCGCGCAGGAACTTCAACATAGCCTGCCTCCAACCCGATCACCTCCACACCTTGAAGAACGGCATGCCCCGGTGTCACGACAATCTGCTGGGTTTGTGCGTTTAATTCACGGCGATAAGTGACGAAAGTTCGTCCATCAGGGCCGGTATGTAATGCCTCGGCTGGCAAGGCCAATCCACGTTCATTGCGATAGGTGACAATAGCCAGTTTCGCACTCATACTCAGCCGGATACGCTGCCGCTGTTCGGGAGTAAGAGGATCAATTGCCACTAATAGATCATAGGTTACACCCGCTCCCTGCATCTCCTTTGAACTCCCTTGTACACCAATTGTCTTAATTTGCCCCCGTAGAGATAGCCCGGCAAAACCATCCCCGGTTATCTCAACCGGCATTCCTTCATACACCTGATAAAGGTCAGCCTCTTCAATACGCGCTACCGCCTGGATTTGCTCCAAATTGATTACCCCTAACAGAGGTGTTCCCTGAGTGACACGTGTCCCCTTTTGAATAAATACCCCCTTATCTGATTCCGGTACCTGAGGGCGAATAACAATGCCATCAAAAGGAGAAACCAATTCACGTTGGGCTTGCTGGATCTGAAGCGCCTGATAACGCGATTGAGCATTAGCTAATTCCATATCAGCAATCTGGCGATTCTCCCCTGTGCCTTTATCGAGAGCAACACTCAGTTCCGCCTTAGCGGCGGCAAGATCGAGCTGTTGAACTCTGACCTGCTGCTCCAGTATATCAACCTCCATACGGGGAACAATGCCACGCTCGAACAAAGCCCGGGTATCGGTTAGCTTACGTTCGGTATCGCTCAAACTTAACTGAGCATTCGTTAAAGCTCTACGTACCCTAGCGACATCCTGACTGTTCTCCCACCCCACCAAATCTTGTACGGTTTTTTGGGCTTTCAACAGTTCCGTGAGCGCCTGCCGCAACTGAATGTCCAATTGTGTCGTATCAAGGCTCAACAGGGGTTGCCCACGCTTAACGCGCTGGCCTTCAGTTACCATCACTTCAGCAATAACACCATCAAATGGCGCGGCAATCGTCAAACTGGTTGCCGCCTGAATACGGCCAACTAACCCAAGACGATTTTCGAGTCGTTGAGGTTCAACATGCACCCACCGTTGCGGTGATGATGTATCAATTGAAGAAGAAAACAAAACATAAGCAATGGTAGCCCCAATGACTAATGCAACAGCAAGTGTCACGAGCCAACGAGTCTTATATCTGAAACGGGCAAGTCCCCTGATCTTAGTCATTAAGTGCAATATCCCAACTCCCTAACGTAGTACCCAACGTTTCGTCCAACTCCGCTTGTGCATTTAAGTAAGTGATCAACGCATTGAGACGAACATTCTCTGCATTACGCAAATCGGTTTCAAAACTCAAGACTTGAAAGTTACTGGAGCGGCCCACCGTCAATTTTTCACGTTCAATCTCCAGCTTGCGCAGAGATAGATCCCTGGCACGCTGGGCGATCTCATATTGACGCCAACGCGTACCAATATCGCGTACCGCATTACCCACATTACGTTCTAGTGACTGTTTCGCCTCAGCAAGACGAATGTCCTGGTTCTGAACATCAACCCGCGCCCGCACTTCCGCCTGGCGCTGACTCAAATCGCCAATGGGTATCTCTACCTGAACACCGGCGTAATTTTCCCAATTACGAGAACGGTTTGATCCTGTTCGATCACGTACCTGACTAGCACCACCCACTAAAGAGACATCCCATAAACGTTCGTTACGGGCAACGGTCAGGTTAATTGCAGCCTGCTCCGCCGTAATCAATTGA
Source organism: Photorhabdus laumondii subsp. laumondii (assembly GCF_003343245.1). Classification (NCBI taxonomy): domain Bacteria; kingdom Pseudomonadati; phylum Pseudomonadota; class Gammaproteobacteria; order Enterobacterales; family Morganellaceae; genus Photorhabdus; species Photorhabdus laumondii. The sequence goes on from NZ_CP024901.1 coordinate 3,100,377, forward strand.
GTGAGATACGATGGCTGTTGCTCTTGTGCCAAATGTTGCGCTTGGAGCAGGTTAATATCTACGCGCTTAGCTTCCAATCTGTCAGTAGCCTTTACCTGAGTTTGTAAGTCTAAGGCGAGCAATCGCAGCAATTCTAAACGACTGGTATCCAATTGATTAGCCGCTTCCTCCGCAGCCAGCTCCTGCATTGCAACATCAGCCTCCGTCTGGACAATCTCAAAAGCTGCCATTCTGCCTGCGGAAATCATAGCCTTGTTAACCTCCAGCAGTTGACGCGAACGTTCAAGAGCATCACGTGCGATTTGTAATTGTTCTTGAGCACGCAACAATCCACGATAAGCCATAATAACTTGCGTGATAGTCTGGGATACCGTCGCTTTTAGGTTCAAACGATTTGTTTGCTCCATCAATTGAGCAAGACGTACAGGTGCTGTGGCCACATCTTTGCCGGCACCACGCAACAAAGGCTGAATAACTGAGAATGAAACACCATCATTACGGCTACGACCTGCATTGTCTGCCCATGTCGTCCGATTCGTCCAAGATAGACTGAATCGAGTACCATATTCTCCAAGCAGCGTAGATGTGGGTGTAATCTCGCTCTGGCGATAGCGATCGCTTTGATTACGAGCAGCAATATAACGGCTATTAATCAGTAATTTTGGCGTAAAACGATCTTCAGCAACGCGTAAATCGAATTTCTGTGCAATTCGATCCAGATAAGCACTGCGAATCGAACGATTATTTCGTAACCCTAAATAGATTGCATCGCTGAGTGTCAGACCAATAGTTTTCTGATTAAGCGAAATTGTATCCGTTGCAGGCATGGTTGCCTGTGATGGATTCAACGGCTCCGCTAACGCTGGTTTGACAGATGCAACTATTATCAAGGCAATGATGATGCCAATAGCACGTTGAAAAACTTGGCTAATCATCACGAAGTGCCTCTACAGGTTGTAATCTGGCAGCCGCTAATGCCGGATTGATACCGAAAAATAGACCAATCACTAATGAACTAGCAATACCCAGAGGCAAAGAGAATAGGGATAACGTAAATACCCAACCCGAAAATTTTACAAATAGGTATCCCGCCACTACCCCCAATAATGAACCAACCATTGCACCAGCAATTGCCAGAATGGCAGCCTCCAACATAAACAGTATACCAATATCCATAGGCCGAGCTCCCAAAGCCATACGAACACCAATTTCACGCCTACGTTCCGAAACATTCATCAGCATGACATTCATCACGCCCACACCTCCCACCAGCAACGAAATTCCCCCTAAGCCCGCGAGCAAATAGGAAAATGTTCTTGCCTGACGCGTCAATCCATCAAGCAATTGTTTCGGGATATCAACTTCAACCTGACGACCTTTTGATAATGAGACAAGATAGTCACGTAACGACACCGCGTCACTGTTTAGCGTTGTTGTGTCACGTGCTCTGGCAATAACGCTTCCAATTTCTGGCGCAGGCCGCAACCGCCGCATTGCTTCGATAGGCAGTATGACGGAATCATCAATAGAACCGGGGAGTAAAGGGTTCGGTCCCTGAACAGCGAGAATTCCTATCACTTCAAATAGATATTCCCCAATCTGCAATTGATTACCTATCCGAATAGGTTGATTAGCGACTTTTAATTGTTTGGCAATATTCGCTCCGAGCACGGCATAGGTCGTTTGGCGATCATAGTCCGATAGAAAACGCCCCTGCTCGATTTGTAAATCCAACACCGCAGCCAGATCAGAGGATGTACCAGTAATATTCGTATCGATCCCTTGTCCTTGAAAGCGTATACGGGTTGAGTGCAATGTGAGGGGCGCAGCATGTGTGATAGTCGGTATTGTACGAGTCAGCGCCTGAGTATCCAGCGTAGATGGCGCGGGTTTGACATCGGTACCTGGAGTAAAACTGAAATGAGCAACTAAAATATTGCTTCCCATACTTTTAAAAGTGCTGATAGCTTCATTAACAGCATTATGACCGATGTTTAAAAGTGCAATGACAGAAGCACACCCAACTGCAATACCAAGCAAAGCAAGCAAGGAGCGCCTTCCTAGCAGACGCAGACTACCCAGTGATTCACACAGGGCCTGCGCGAAGGAAAAACCGTAGCGACCAGAATTCACATTAAGCATCGAGGCTATCCAGCCACAGATCAGTTTCGGAAAGCCGCCCACCATTAACATAGAGGCAGCGCTGCATATTTTTGGCTATGGCTTCATCATGTGTAACCATGACGAGCGTAACGCCTTGCTCACGGTTCAATGACAGAAGAAGTGCCATAATATCACGTGCTGTAGCACTATCGAGATTGCCTGTCGGCTCATCTGCCAGAATCAAAGAAGGCTTACCAACCAAGGCTCTGGCAATGGCAACACGTTGCCGCTGTCCCCCGGAGAGATCAGCCGGACGATGGTAAATACGACCCGCCAGACCAACCAACTCAAGCTGGTATTTCGCTTCCTGCCGAGCTAGAGAACGAGAATATCCACGATATAACAATGGTAGCGCTACATTATCCAACGCCTGCATTCTGGGAAGTAAATTAAAACTCTGAAACACGAAACCAATTTCCTGATTTCTTATTCTCGCCCGTTCATTAGGAGTAACATTTGTTATATTAACGCCACTAAACTGAAAATATCCAGAAGAGGGTTGATCCAGTAAACCAAGAATATTGAGTAAAGTACTTTTACCCGAACCGGAAGCACCGACAATAGCACAACTTTGTCCGCGCATGATGGTGAATGATATTTCATCAAGTACTGGGTAATATTTTTCCCCCATACGATAAGATCGACAAATATTTTCCATGTAAATCAGGGCTTCCTGACATGGGGAAGTGGTGATTGTCATGTCTAATTTATTCATCGTTTTTAACATCCATTAAACGTATCGCTGACTCCACTTGATTGTTTAGCAGGTTTTATATCATGGGGAAATCCTGTTGTAAAAGATTACGGTCTAAGTGACTGGCAAAAGCATCGAATAGCAAAATATATTAGATTAACTTAACATAAATTCAAATTCCCCATTGCTTTTTGGTGTTAATCCACCCAAATTACTCCTGCCTACTTTGGTATTGCGTACATGCTTTTATAAAAATTCAGGAGATACACGGCGCGAGATCAAAATGTATATCTAAGTTCTCGCAATAGAAAATTATCAGGTATTGGGGTAATGGCTATGAAATTAAAAAAAATATTTGGTATTGGTGGCGCTTTATTGTTAACTATATTCTCACAGACAGTACCTGCGGCAAGTGGCAGCTATCACTCTTCAGTTGTTTTGCCCACACTATATTCTAAAAATTTCTTAGAAACTGTTAACGTTCCTATTGTCGGTTCTCCTCCTGCAACAGGAAAGATTAACAATGTATCTTGGACTTGGAATGTTGTTGGATGGCCTCAGAATTTATCGGTTTATCTTTGTCAGGGAGATACCAGCAGTTGCATAGATATATCACGCACACGAAGAATGTCGACAGACGCATTTAATAAGAGAAGCCCGGCACAACAGTTCCTTTTCGCCTTAAAGGTTGGAAACGGTAACGTTATGCCGATAGCAGGTCAAACCGGAGAAATTACTGTCAGTTGGCAATAACACTTCAATATACCCTATGGATTTCAAGTTGCATCGCGACGGCAAGGGAACGAATCCCCGGGAGCATAGATAACGATGTGGCCGAGGTGAGTGAGTGCAGCCAACAAAGAGGCAGCTTGAAAGATGACGGGTATAACTCGCCAAAGATTGCCGTCAGCATGATAGGCGGCAATTCTGACTTATTTTGAAGGTACTCGTGACTTCTATACAAGTTTTGATGGGTAGCCACATTTCGAGACGTGAATTATCGTTAGGATCGGCTGGCAAAAATCCATATTGCTGATAAAACGGAATAACTTCTGAGGTCATAGGATCAACAAACAGCCCAATCGCTGAAACTTGCTGTGCGACCAACACTGTCCGATAAATGGCATCAATCAATAGCTGTTCACCTATCCTTTGCCCCTGATGTGAACAATCCACAGCAAGTCGGGCCAATTTTACCGCACTAAGTGGATGAGGATATTTTTTGTAATCCCTATAGGCAAGCGGAGTTGTCACCGAATATCCGGTAAGTGTGTGATATCCGATTATAATCGTGGGCACGGAATCTCGGCAGGCCACATAAGTTTTTGAAATATGCTTTACGGTTTTCTGCCGAGCTTGCTGTTGTAAGAACTTATTTAATTCACTGACACCACAATCAAACGCTTTACGACCATGTTGCTGGGTGATTTCTTTAATGATTACCGACATTCACTGTATCCTTATAGTGCTTTGCGGCTTTAAGTAGTTTAGCATTTGCTTTTGGCGGGTTTTCCAAAGCTGCCAGCAAAGCATCAGCCCCCTCTATCGAAAGATGTAAGGTTTCAGTTCGTTCAATCACGTTACGCGCTCTCTCCATTGCCGATTCAATAAGAAACTGTGAAAGTGTTGCGCCGGAGTAATCAGCCGCCCTTTGTATGATCTCTTGAATCTCTATGGAAGTTCTTGCAACTAAACGGGTCTCTTTACGTTCTGTATTAGTAGCCATGATTTCATCTGCATTTTTAGTCCATATAAACATGGTGCCATTATGGCATACAAAATAGACGTTTATCCATATGTATGCCGAAAAGGCATACATAGATACTCAAGGATATATTATTCCTACCGATAAGATGACGGCTCTAGCCGCCATCTTGGTATCTCTTGGATGGTTAATCCTATTTAATCCTATGGCAGTTCAACCCCCTTATAACCAGATAAAATCAACTCCCATTCCCGTTGGGCAAACCATGTCTGGGCTTTGCCATCATAATGAAGACTATCAGGTAGAAAAACACCAAACTCAGTCGCCTTTCCGGTATAGTCGGGCGAATTCCGTGCATCAATTAGCGTTCGATATTGGGGATCATCAGCGATAACATTATTGATTGCCTTGAGCACATAGCGGGTGTTGATGGGATCAAACGCAACTGAAAGTGGATAATACAATCTCCACGGTATACTGCGAGAACCCAAAGCATCACTGATACCAGTAATGATACGGGTAAAATTCCGCTCTGATGCCTGTGCCGCCAATAAACTCTCGGTCTCTGCTTCCCACTGGTTCCAATGAACAGCCAAAATGCAAGGATTTTTTCCTAGTTTACGCAGTGATTCAACTGCCATGCGCAAGGTTCTGATCGCACGCGGATAGAGCGATTCCACATCGCAAGGATCTCGTTCAGGAGCCCAACGGTTATCCGGCGGATTATCCAGATACATGCCCTGACCGCCCCACCCCATTAAAATGACATAAAGATCAGGTAAATTAAGTGCATTACCCCGGTTAATATGGTCTTGCCAGAGTTTGGCAAAACGGTTGGCGGCATTGACTGAGTGATCCTGATTGCCACGAGATAAACCGACAGGAGCGCCAATATTGGCATCACCAAAGCTAGTCAGCCCCGTCCAGTTGATTGCGGGAAAGTCAACGCTGTAAACTTCTGATAGAGATAATGTGAATATATTTTTTAAACCTTGTGTAATTTCTTCATCTTGTGGTAATTGTGTTCCATGTCCATAACTATTTGATTGTCCAAGTATGATAAATAATGGGGCATCATTAGGTCCCCACGGAGAATATTTTATTTCTGGAAAATAAGGTTGTTTATCTGTCATCAGTTTTCCTCTTGATATGATTTAAGTTATTAGGTCTATTCTCTTCGCCAAAGTATAATTAATTTATGGAAGATAAAAATTATTTGGCTAATCAATCATATTTATGGTGCGAGAATGTAAAACTGTTTTAAAATAAAATAAATAAATCCCTGATTAGCCATTATTAATATCAGATTATTATGTTCTTACTTTTTTCTTTAAAATATAAATCTAATATTGTTCTTCATAGGTTAATTGTTAATATTTCACGATGTATTCCCCTTTGGCAAAAAAGATGCTGAAATATAGCAACTGATCTATACCCTATGGATTTCGAGATGCATCGCGGCGGCAAGGGAGCGAATCCCCGGGAGCATAGATAACTATGTGACCGGGGTGAGTGAGTGCAGCCAACAAAGAGGCAACTTGAAAGATAACGGGTATAATCCTCATGAAAATACACCTATTAGTCTAATCTGGCAAATAAAAACACAACTCATAAAAACAAGTCGATTTAATAAATAATGTTTAAGTTTTCCGTCATAAAATAAGATTTTATTTCTGAAAAAAAATTTATTGAAAATATGCAAATAATATATTGCTACATTTAAAAATATAGTTATAAACTATAAAAACATTAATCCAGTAATTCATACAATAAATAAATAAATAAATAAATAAATAAATAAATAAATAAATAAATAAATAAATTACGCATCCCTAAAAATTATAATAGCGGCACACTATAAATAACAAAATAATAAACATTATAACCAGCTCATTGTATATTAAGGAACTGGTTATTTATTTTTAAACTTTTTTAACTAATATACCTTAAAACAAAATCAGATATTACCTGACCAAGTTAAATGCAATATGGATAATTTATTTACTGTTATAAAATAATTATTGTTTTAGATGGTTAAAATGCAATTAATAAAATTAGAATTACTGATAATAATTACTGAGATTTAAATAAAACTGCTATCTTAATAAGAATAATTTTTACAATTCGCGGATAAAAACGGACTTAAATTCTCCGGGCTTGCCAAAAAGCTTTCTTCCAGTAAACATTATTCATAGATGAACGAGTAACACCTTTATGGGTTGATGCATGAATAAACTGGTTATTGGCGTCATAAATGCCAACATGTAACCCATGTTCGCCACTAGCTGTTCTGAAAAAGACCAAATCACCCGGCATTAAATCGCTTTTATCAATACGGGTCCCTAATTTTATTTGCCCACCGGTAGTACGAGGTAATTGAATATCAAACCGATCACTGAAAGTACGGTAAACAAAACCAGAACAATCTACCCCCCGGCGATCCATTCCACCATAATGATATGGTGTACCACGCCATTGATTAAGCTGCTCCTTAAGCTGAGCAATCACCATGATTGGATCAGAAAGCGCCGTCTTTAACACAGGAGCCGGAGTCCTGGGGGCATGACTGGAACAGCCAATAAGTAACAGACTGAACAATAAGAGTAACTCTTTTATTCTTATTATCATTAACCCCTCCTCATAAAATCAGCAAAGCAAGGTGACTCTATCCAGAACTCAATAAAAAAACAAGTCTGTACTTTAAGTAAAACAGTTAAATAGTTATTTCCTTCTTCATTCTGGACGGCTAATCAACCAGACACCATACAAAATAAAAATCACGCCCGCAGTTTTCAATAATGTGATGGTTTCATTAAACCAAGGCAATAAAGCCACCATTAAATAGACAAAGACATAACTTAAGCTTATTAATGGATAAGCTTTATTTAATGGTAAATATTTTAGCGTAAATAACCAACACAACATAGATAATAGATATCCAGCCAGACCAGCCATTACCGCCACCAGAGAATGGCGATGACTCCATAGCCACTCAATATCAAACCAATGCAAACCAAGATTCAACGCTGGCAAATTGACAACACCCCATTTCAGTAATAACTGGGCTATTGTCACCAGTAATACACTAATTAATCCCCAAATATAACCTTTCATTCATTCAAGCTCATCAGCAAAATTCCCAACATGATAAACACAACCCCACTCCAATGTTTTATGCCCGCTTTTTCCTGATAGAAAAATTTCCCCGCCAAAGTGACCATAATAAAATTTATACTCAACATTGGATAAGCAATTCCTAACGGCAATATCTGTAATAAACGAAGCCAAAATAACATGCCAACAGCCAATAGAATCACAGCCCCTATTAACCATTTCAGCGCAGATGCCCGCTGATAAACATCACTGCGCCAACACATCACAGCCTGCTTCTGACATAACTGACCAGCACATGTCAGCAAGCTAATCAGCAACAATAAAGAGAAACTTATCATGGTTGCTTCTCATAAACCAAAATAGCAAAGCGATAATTGCGACTAATTTGATCTGCCTTTGGCAAATCAGGTAATTTTTCATCTTTATATAAATGAAAGAGTACTGATACCCGCCCTTCTTTACGTGCTTTCGCTAACCATTGCGGAAAATCTTTATAGCTGATATATCGATATCGGCTATCTGGATAATTCAACCCATATTCCAGTTCTCCCCAACGTTCAAACATATAAATATCACTACGCTTCATCTCCCAAGCGACACTGGTCGCAAGACCAACACTTTCCGACAGGATATAGCGACTGCCTGCAAGTTCCTGATGGTGTAACTTAATAAAGTTCTGCGGTAATTTGGAATTAACGGTATTTTCAGGCAAAGCATGACCTATCACTAAACTGACAACAATGGAGCAAAATGCCGCCAATAACCAGTATTTCCCATTCAACGCAAAACACAGATAACCGATAATTCCCCAAATACCAAAAGCAACAATCGCTAAAACCCATTTAAGCCATTCTGATGGCTGATATAAAGCGTGTTTTGTCACTACTTCCATAGCAAACAGAACTATTACCGCCAGCAGACCAAGAAATACGTTAACCATTCCATTGATCTTAAGTAACTCCATCTTGCCATTTTTAACGCAATCGACACCAAATTTAGCCATCATCATTGCCAATGGCGCCATACAGGGCAGGATATAAGTTGGCAATTTTCCCTTCGCAATACTGAAAAATAACAATGGCACGACAAACCAGCAAAGTAGAAAAAACATTTCAGGATTGGATTTTCTTTCTTTCCAACTTTTCATCACTGCCCCAGGTAATAATCCCAACCACGGGATCACACCAAGAATAAGAATGGGTATGTAATACCAGAACGGTGCAATATGCTGTGCATCATCGGAAGAAAAACGCTTAATATGTTCAACCCAGAAGAAATAGTGCCAATAATCAGGCTCACGTAGGGCAATTGCAATCACCCACGGTAAACTGATTGCTATCGCCGAAATAATGGCAAGTGGGCCAAAGCAGACTATTTGCAGGACCCGCTTCTGATAAATGACAATGGGCAACATCACAATGACCGGAACAGCCAATGCCAGAAACCCTTTAGTCATAAAACCCATACCACAGCACAAACCGAGCACCAAATATGCCATTATCCGCCGTCTGGTACAGTCTGTTTTTAGCCCCCAGAAGCTACACATCATGGCAGCCGTTACCCACAAAGAAAACATCGGATCGAGTACGCTATAAGTGCCAATGGCAAATACCAGAAACATTGAGATGTAGATAAGGCTAGTGGCAAAAGCAATATGCCGGTTATGCCACATCATCATAGCAAGTCGATATAATAAAATTGCGCTGATAAAAATACAGAAAACCGATCCAAAACGGACAGCAAAATTATTATCACCAAAAATCCATTGGCTAATATTATTGATCCAATAACCCGCTACAGGCTTTTCAAAATAACGAATATCCAGCAAATACGGAACAATCCAGTCTCCTCGTTGCAGCATTTCACGACTGATTTCTGCATAACGAGTTTCATCAGGCTGCCATAATAGGCGGCCATTCAGGGGTAATAAATAGGTAATGACAAAAAAAAGAGCCATCAAAAAGGCCCCAACCTTACACGCCCGGTTATTCAACATAGATAAGTTAAGCCTCTTGTTGGCATCCTAACCACCCTTCTCTACCGGGAAATTCAGAACGAACAATTCTCCCGACAGGTAGTCTTTGTATATTTTCAGGTAGTAGATGACTCAATGCACAAAATTGTATGTTTTCCTGATGAACCATTTCCAACAGTGTTGCAAACTCTGTGGACTTGGACATCCCTTCAACTTCCGTATGGATGGTATATACCGGAACTCCCTGGCTGTTTTTCATCTTATCCAAGATAAACTGGTTAAAATCTTCATCTTTAACCTGAATGCCTATCACTTCGTCATAAGTTGGCAACGTCACCGGAATTTGCACGGTACCAAGAGTACCATCAGGCAAGATGGGCCTGAATGGATGAGTTCCCCGACAATCGCTGTTGTAATCAAAACCAAACTGTTGCTTTACCGCGAGTACGCGTTCATCAGCCCGCCAACCCGCAACAGCAGAACACGTTACCCGTTGACCAATTGCCTGTACCAATGCATCCACGCCCAATTTAACCTGCTCTGTTAACTGAGCTTCAGACCAACGGCCAACTTTCGCCTGCCAACGCTGATGATCCCAGGCATGCAGACCCACTTCATGGCCTGCATTCAGCGTTTGTTTCATCAAGTAGCCTAAATCTTTAGCAATCTTCTTACCCGGCCATGCAGTCCCCGCCAGTAAAATATCAAGACCATACAGAGATGCTGCATTTGACCTCAACATTTTCCATAAGAATTTTGGCCGTAAAAGACGCCACAAATGGCGCCCCATATTATCCGGCCCAACACTAAAGAAAAAACTGGCCTGAATCTGATGTTTTGCCAAAATTTTGAGCAGCTTCGGTACTCCTTCAACGGTTCCTCGATAAGTATCCACATCAACTCTCAAGCCAATTTGTTTCATTAATTTTTCCCTAATTCTTCCACGGCGCCACGCAAGAAGAAATCCAGTGTTTCATTTATCGTCTGTTTCATGTCAATGGTTGGTTTCCAATCGAGTAACCGCTCCGCATTTTTAATACTTGGCTTACGGTGTTCAACATCCTGATAACCTTTACCGTAGTAACTGCCACTTTCAACCTTTTTAAATCCAGCAAATGGAGGAAAATGATCTCTCAATTCATGGTCTTCAAAGCTATCAAGTAATATTTCTGCCAATTGGCGAATACTGGCTTCATTAGTTGGATTACCAATATTGATAATTTGACCGTCACATAGCCCCTCTCGGTTTTCAATAATACGAAACAGCGCCTCAATACCATCATTAATATCAGTAAAACAGCGTTTCTGTTCGCCACCGTCTACTAGTTTGATCGGTGAACCTTCAACTAAGTTCAATATTAATTGTGTGATCGCTCTGGAACTGCCAATACGTGCGGAGTTCAAATTATCCAAACGTGGCCCCATCCAGTTAAATGGACGAAATAGTGTGAATTTGAGTCCTTCTTTCTCGCCATATGCCCAGATAACACGATCTAACAATTGCTTAGATACAGAATAGATCCAACGCTGTTTATTGATTGGACCAACAATCAGACGAGAGTCATCTTCATCAAATTCTTTATCATCACACATTCCATAAACTTCTGATGTGGACGGGAATATAATTCGTTTATTGTATTTAACGCAATAACGGACAATCTTTAGATTCTCTTCAAAATCCAATTCAAATACACGCAGCGGATTACGGGTATATTCAATTGGAGTCGCAATGGCTACCAATGGCAAAACGACATCACACTTTTTAATGTGATATTCGATCCATTCAGTATGAATATTGATATCACCTTCAATGAAGTGAAAACGCGGATTACTAATAAAACGCTCAATGGCGGAAGAACCGATATCCATACCATAAATATCATAGTTGCCATCACGTAATAGACGTTCTGTTAGATGATTACCGATGAAGCCATTCACACCGAGAATTAATACACGTTTCCGGTGGTTAATTTGAGTAGTTGCCTTTGGGCCAACACGTACATCAGTCACCATGCTCATATCTACTGCCAGGCGGTGGCCCTGAACATACAAACCCGATTCACTTTGCCCATTGATAATTTCTAACGTGCCTTTTCCACAGGCAATAATTAACGGATCTACCGATAATACTGTTCCCGGCTGTTTGTCATGCGTCTCATTCAACGGGCAGGCACGCCAGATAGTAATCTTACGCTCACCTAAGAAAGTAAATGCCCCAGGATATGGCTCAGTTACTGCCCTGACAAGATTGTTAATTTCAGTAGCTGATTTGTGCCAGTCAATCTCACCATCCACGGCAGTACGACGCCCAAAGTAAGTTGCCTGACTTTCATCTTGAGGTATGGCAGGATAAATTCCCGCTTTGATCTGGGGTAATACTTGATCAAACAGTTTTTCCGCTGCTTCACGAATTTTACCGTGCAAAGTCAACGCGGTATCTGTCTCTGCAATAGCAACCTTATACTGAGCAATAATATCCCCTGCATCAGGTTTCAACACCATTTTATGCAGGGTTACACCTGTTTCCACTTCACCATTCAAAATCGCCCAGTTAATCGGGGCACGACCACGGTATTTTGGCAACAGTGAACCGTGCAGATTGAATGCACCTGTACTCGCCAGCGATAAAATATCTTCACTCAACATATCTCGGTAATAAAAAGAGAAAATCACATCAGGTTTCAGTTCCCGGATACGTTCAATCCAAAGAGGATGATTAACATTTTCTGGCGCAAAAACCGGCAGCGCCAAATCTGCACTTAAACGGGCAACAGAAGAGAAAAAATGGTTTTCATTAGGATCATCTGTATGGGTAAATACCGCCTGAATATCAAAACCAGCTTTGGTTAAAGCATTGATCCCGACACAGCCGATATCATGATAGGCAAATACAATTGCTTTCATTTAGTACTCTTCCTGGTTGTCGTTGGTCTTGTTATCTCCGACCACTTTTTGAATAAAATAACGTGGGCGTGCACGAACATCGTTATAGATACGGCCTATGTATTCACCTAATAAGCCCATCGCGACGAACTGCGCGCCAATAAATATGAAAAGGAGAGCAAACAGGGTAAATACCCCTTCTGCTGCCCATATGGCACCGAAAATCAGACGTAAAACCATCAATAATACAGCCAGCAAAAAACCAGAAACTGCAATCACGCTTCCTACCACACTCAGTAAACGCAAAGGTGCTGTTGTCAGGCAGGTTAGCAAGTCATACATCAGATTAATCAGCTTCATGAAGCTATATTTGGAATCACCAAATTCACGCTCTGCATGAGCGACATCAATCTCAATGGTTTTACGGGCAAAAGTGTTTGCCAGAATAGGAATAAAGGTGCTGCGCTCATGGCACTGCAACATGGCTTCAACAATATGGCGACGATAGGCACGGAGCATACAGCCATAATCGCCCATAGAACGGCCTGTTGCCTTAGTAATCATCGCATTGATGATTTTTGAAGCTGTTTTACGGAACAGAGAATCCTGCCGATTAGCTCGGCGAGTACCCACAACGTCATAACCTTGTTCAGCTGTTTTCACAAGACGGGGGATCTCTTCTGGCGGATTCTGTAAATCAGCATCAAGCGTAATAATTAAATCACCATTGACCTGATTAAACCCCGCCATAATCGCTGAATGCTGACCATAATTACGATTAAGTAAAATTGCGATAATATGATTTTCAGGTTGTTCCGCGGCCTGAATCAGAATTTCCGCAGATTTATCACTACTACCATCATCGACAAGAATAAGCTCATATTCCTGAGTCAATTGTTTACAGGCTGCTAAGGTTCTTTCCAATAAAAGAGGCAAACTTTCTTCTTCGTTATAAATTGGAATAACAACAGAAACTTTTTTAATTTGTTCAAATGACACTTATCTGTGCTCCGAAATAATTTCTTGTAAAGCATCAGTGACACGATCTACATCATCATCACTCATATCAGGAAAGAGTGGCAATGAACAGAGTGTTACTGAATTCCATTCTGATTCAGGTAATGACAACTGCGGATACCGATCTCGATAATATTTTTGTGTATGTGCAGCTCTGAAATGCAAACCTGTGCCAATATTCTTGTTTTTCAAACGTTCCATTAATGTGTCGCGATCAATGCCACAAACATCCTTATTAACCCGCACCATAAATAGATGATGTGCATGAATATGCTCATAATCGGGCACACTTAACATCTGCAAAGGAGAATCTTTTAATGCCGTTGAATAACGGGCGACAATTTGCCGACGGCGAATATTCATTGATTCCAATTTACTTAATTGCACAACAGCAATCGCAGCGTGAATATCAGATAAATTATATTTGTAACCCGGTTCTACAACTTCCGCCTGTGGTCTCCTGCCTTGAATCTGACGATCAAAAGCATCAATACCCAATCCATGAAACTTTAGACATCGAATTCGTTCAACAAGTTCATTGTTATCAGTAGCAATTAACCCCCCTTCTGCACAAGTGGCATTTTTTATGGCATGAAAAGAGAAAATCGCTGTGCCATGCTCACCAATCCATTCATTCTTATAACGGGTTCCTAATGCATGAGCGGCGTCTTCAATCAAGGGAATACCCGCCTCCTGAGCAATTCCACGCAATATATCTAAATCACAAGGCGCACCGGCATAGTGAACCGGAATAATCGCTTTGGTTCTGGAAGTAATCGCTTTTTTCACTGTCTGCGCGTCGACCATTAAAGTATGACGATCAACATCAATCATGATTGGTTCAGCACCAAGCAAACAGATCATATTTATTGTGGAAACCCAAGTTTGAGACGGTGTAATCACTTCGTCACCAGGGCCAATTCCCAGTGCCATTAGTGTCAGATGCATACCCGCCGTTGCCGAGGCTAAAGCAACCGCATGTTTGCAACCAAACATGCGGCAAAAGTCCTGTTCCAATTGATGATTTTGCGGGCCTGTTGTAATCCACCCCGAACGAAGAACCTTCTCTACTGCCTGAATTTCTTCATCACCGATTGCAGGACGAGAAAATGGAAGAAAGCTATCCATAAAACACAGTCCAATTCATTCATAATATAACGATATATTAGATGACTATATTTGAACGAATCGTAAACACAGGTATGATTTAGCAAATTAAGTGGAAATTACTATCGATCCACGATACGTACAGATTCACGGCAGGCACATACATAAGCCTGGACTGTAATTATGGTAAGAAAACCCGCCAATATTTATCTGTCTTTTCTGGCACGCATTTGATATCAGCGGCAAAAACTCTGGAGAGCGTATTTTCTTTCATTACCTCATCCGGCTTTCCATTCGCAACCAGTGATCCATCAGCAAGCAACCAGATCCGATCAGCTTTATCATAGCTATGATTGAGATCATGACCACTCATGACTACGGTTCCACCAAGTTCACAGAATTTCTTTATCAACAGATCAAGTGCCGCGACCTGAGTGATATCAAGATTATTCGTAGGCTCATCCAAGAGCAATAATTTGCCTTCCAAATTGATTGATGGCCAGACTTGTAAAAAAACTCCGGTTAATCGCACCCTTTGCCATTCACCACCAGATAGATTGCCTACAGGTGTCTCTAGAAACTTTCCCAACTTAAAAAAGGAACAGAGTTCTGACAACACACCGTCACAATTAACAAGATGAGCTGCTAAATGCAGTTGCAAATATTGAAAAACCGGCATTATTGGCACAGAAGAAATTTGCTGGCTAAGCCATGCTCTGTAGCGTGCTAATTGGCAGTGACTATATTGACTAAGGCACTTTTGTTGCAAATCGATTGCACCACTATAGGGTAAAATACCGGCCATACAGGCTAATAGTGTACTTTTTCCTGAACCATTCGGCCCAATGATATGTATCTGTTCACCTTGTTGTACCAACGCTGTCAGCGGCATTAATCGGTTTCGTACTGATACCTGATTGAGAGCCATCAACTGATTAGTCACTTGCACATTATTCACTTTTTAACTCCAGTCTCTAACCCTCAATAATAACCAAATGAAGACTGGCGCACCCAATGTTGCAGTTACAACACCAATCGGTACTTCTGCATTATTCAAGCTAAGACGAGATAGCAGATCAGCCAGCAATAATCCATAACCGCCGGATAGAACACAGGCAGGCAGTAGAGTTTTATAATCTGTTAGGCCGCATAAACGCAAAATATGTGGAATAACCAAACCAATAAAGCTAATTGTTCCAGCAAGTGCAACACTTAACCCTACCAACAACCCAACAGCAAAGACAAATAAATTACGCCAATAATAAAGTGAGATACCTAGCTGTTGGGCCTGTGTTTCTCCCAGTGAAAGAAAATTAAGTACTTTTCCTTGTCTGCTCAACCAAATAATCAAAGGAAACAAAGCGACTACCAACCATTGATGCCGCCAGTCTATTCCACTAAAACTCCCCATCATCCAATACATTAGCTGACGCAAGTCCAAGCTAGTACTAAAATAAACCATCCAGGTCATTAAAGCACCAGAGGCAACACCAAAAGCAACCCCCACCAATAACAAACGGGCGTTATTCAGATAACGATTTCTTGAAAAGGTCAGCAATATCATTGTGACGGTCAGCGCACCGAGCACAGCGCCAATACTTAATAACCAGAACGGCGCAATGCCATGAAACATCAACACCAAAAACACCACCACCACGCCAGCACCATTACTGACCCCCAATAGCCCAGGTTCCGCCAACGGATTTTCAAACAGTGCCTGCATTACTGCACCCGCCACAGTCAGGCTCGCACCTACAGCAACGACAGCTAATACACGAGGAAAACGTAACTGCCACACAAACAATTGACCTGTTTCAGAAAACCATTTATTAGGCCAGATCCAATTTTCCCCAGCACAAAGCGAGAGAAAAAAAACGAGTAAAAATAAACACGTGAGAATTGCCAGAAAACGATAATCATGTCTTTTCTGACGAGTCACTAATTCAGCGATGGAATGAGTGGATTGCATGGTAAATCAAGCTCATGAGGGAGGATCATTTAAGAAAAAGGCCGCTATTGATGCGGCCTTTTTGATTATTCTTTAGGTGTGGCTTTCTCAACCCTGCTTTTTAACTTCTGACCAGGACGGAATGTCACTACTCGGCGAGCTGTAATCGGAATGTCCTCACCAGTCTTAGGGTTACGTCCCGGACGTTGGTTTTTATCCCGTAAATCAAAGTTGCCAAATCCAGACAATTTTACCTGCTCACCATTCTCCAAAGAACGACGCACTTCTTCAAAGAATAATTCAACCAGATCTTTAGCATCACGCTTGCTAATTCCCAGTTTCTCAAACAGATTTTCTGACATTTCAGCTTTAGTAAGCGCCATAAGTTCAGTCCCTCAAGGATGCTTGGAATCGCTGTTTCAGCACTGCAACACATTTATTAATCGTCGCAGCAATCTCTTCTTCTTCCAGTGTACGCGCGGTATCCTGCAAGATAAAACTTATAGCAAGGCTCTTATGACCCTCTGCTACACCTTTACCACAATACACGTCAAACAAGTTTATGCCAACTATATGATTTACGCCAACTTTCTTGCATTCAGCCAAAACATCTTCTACAGCAACATTTTCAGGCACCACGATCGCAATATCACGACGGTTTGACGGGAAACGTGAAATCTCTTTCGCATCAGGAACCACGCGGCTTGCCAGCTTGTTCCAGAGTACTTCGAATACCACGGTGCGGCCATTTAAATCAAGTTTGCGTTCCAATTCTGGGTGAACCACACCAATATATCCGATGTATTCATTTTCCAAATAAATCCCGGCGCTTTGACCTGGGTGCAACGCCGGATTTACATCTGCTCTAAAAGAAATCTTAGATAATTTTCCAGTTAACTCTAGAACGGCTTCCAAATCGCCTTTCATATCGAAGAAATCAACGGACTGTTTTTCCAGTGACCAATGCTCTTCAAAGCGATTTCCCGTAATAACCCCCCCTAGCATCAGCTCCTGACGAATCCCCTGATCGGCATTTTCATCAGGAACAAAACGCAAGCCAGTTTCAAACAAGCGCACACGGTTTTGCTGGCGGTTCTGGTTATATACCACCGTTGTTAACAAACCAGTCAGCAGAGATAAACGCATTGCTGACATATCCGCTGAAATTGGGTTAGGCAGCATCAACGCTTGTTGCTGTGGATGTAACAGCGCCTGAATTTTGGGATCAACAAAGCTATAAGTAATCGCTTCTTGATAACCTCTATCAACGAGCACCGTTTTAACACGTTGCAGGGAAAGATCCGTTTCACGATGTTTTTTCATGATAAGATCTGCGCGAATCGGTACATCTGGAATATTGTTGTAACCGTAGATACGGGCAACCTCTTCCACCAAATCTTCTTCAATCTCCACATCAAAACGCCAGCTTGGTGCAACCGCTTGCCAACAATTTTCCTGAATAGTGACTTTGCAACCTAAGTGGGTCAGGATGTCACCAACCTGTTCATCAGGTATATAGTGACCAATCAAACGATCCAGTTTTTCACGACGCAATGTGATTGTCGCAGATTGAGGCAATTGAGATTCATCAGTAACATCAATAATCGGGCCAGCTTCACCACCACAAATATCAATCAATAATTGAGTTGTTCTCTCTATTGCTTTGTGTTGTAACTGAGGATCAACTCCACGTTCATAACGATGAGAAGCATCAGTGTGTAAACCATAACGACGAGCACGGCCAGCAATCGCTAAAGGAGCAAAAAATGCGCACTCAAGTAAAATATTTTGCGTTTCTTCATTCACACCTGAATGTTCACCGCCAAAAATACCAGCCATTGCAACAGCTTGTTTTTCATCAGAAATAACTAGGGTATCAGTAGAAAGATTGGCTTCTGTACCATCCAGCAGCACCAATTTTTCATCCTGCTTCGCCATGCGCACAGTGATTGAGCCATTCAAACGCTCCAAATCAAACGCATGCAATGGTTGGCCTAATTCAAGCAATACATAGTTAGTCACATCGACAATCGGGTCGATGGAACGGATACCACCACGACGTAATTTTTCACGCATCCATTGGGGTGTTGCCGCTTTCACATTAATGTTTTTAATTACCCGTCCAAGGTAACGTGGACAAGCTTCTGTTGCTTCAACACGAATAGGGAAAATAGCATCTGTTGTCGGTTTTACTGCCTCAATTTGTGGCTCAGATAGTGGCATTTTATTAGCGACCGCCACATCACGCGCAACCCCTATAATACTTAGGCAGTCAGCGCGATTAGGCGTAATACTAATTTCAATGACCTTATCATCCAGCTTCAGATATTCACGCAGATCAACACCTAAAGGAGCATCAATTGGCAATTCAATAATACCGTCGTGATCCTCAGAAATACCCAGTTCAGAAAAAGAACATAGCATCCCTTCAGAAGGCTCACCTCGCAGTTTTGCCGCCTTGATTTTGAAATCACCCGGTAATACAGCACCCACGGTTGCTACAGCAACTTTCAACCCCAAGCGGCAATTTGGTGCACCACAAACGATGTCCAGCAGTCGTTCACCGCCTACATTCACTTTTGTTACCCGTAGCTTATCTGCATTTGGATGCTGAGCACATTGAACAACTTCACCGACAACCACACCATGAAATTGACCGGCAACGGCTTCAACGCCATCAACTTCCAGACCTATCATGGTAATTTGATCAGATAATGTTTCACTGCTAATGGCTGGATTTACCCATTCGCGTAACCAGAGTTCACTGAATTTCATGAGATATTCCCGCCCTTATTTAAACTGTTTGAGAAAACGCAGATCATTTTCGAAGAACGCACGCAAATCAGTTACACCGTAACGTAACATTGTCAGGCGTTCCACTCCCATGCCGAAAGCAAAACCAGAATAAATTTCAGGATCAAGACCAACATTATGCAATACATTAGGATGAACCATACCGCAACCCAACACTTCCAGCCATTTACCGTTTTTACCCATTACATCAACTTCCGCCGAAGGTTCTGTAAATGGAAAGTAAGAAGGTCGGAAACGAACCTGCAAATCTTCTTCAAAAAAGTTAGTCAGGAAATCGTGCAACGTTCCTTTCAGGCTGGTAAAACTGATATCACGATCAATAATCAAACCTTCTACCTGATGGAACATGGGCGTGTGTGTCTGATCGTAGTCATTACGATACACGCGACCCGGTGCAATGACGCGAATTGGCGGCTGTTGACTGTGCATAGTTCTAACCTGAACACCTGAAGTCTGAGTACGCAACAGACGTTTGGCATCAAACCAGAAAGTATCATGATCAGCACGTGCAGGATGGTGAGCAGGAATATTCAACGCATCGAAATTATGATAATCATCTTCAATCTCAGGGCCTGATTCTATAGAAAACCCTAATTCACCAAAGAAAGTCTCAATACGCTCTATTGTGCGGTTAACCGGATGTAGTCCACCATTTTCCATACGGCGACCCGGCAATGATACATCAATTTTTTCCGCTGCTAAACGGAAGTTCAAAAGGTCAGTCTCCAGTTTTTCTTTACGGATATTCAGAGCTTCCTGGACTTCTTGCTTAACCTGATTAATAACCGCCCCTGCTGCTGGACGTTCTTCGACCGGCAGATCACGCAGCGATGACATTTGGAGAGTTAAATGGCCTTTTTTGCCTAAATATTCAACACGCACCAAATCCAACGCAGCAACATCCTGGGCATCTTCTATGGCTGCTCTTGCGTTTGCAACCAGTTCAGCGAGATGTGGCATCGTTTTCCTCTTCCTTCGGCCTAACGGCCTTACTGTCATAAAAACAAAAAAGCCTCCACAACGGAGGCTCAGGCGCTACTTTTCGTTTCTTTTCTTACGCGCAAAGCCCCCTGAATTCAGGTGCTAAAGTAAAAAAAGATGCGAAAAAAAGCTAAAGACATAATGTTAGTTCTCTCAGAGTAAAACTCTTTTTTGACAACGACTCTCTCTCGTAAGCTACATCTGACAACAAAGTAAAAGAGGGAGCATGCCCCCCTCTTACTACCCTAACTTATGCCAGAGCGCTCTTCGCTTTTTCAACTAAAGCAGCAAATGCCACTTTGTCAAACACAGCGATGTCAGCCAGGATCTTACGGTCGATTTCAATAGAGGCTTTTTTCAGACCATCGATGAAACGGCTGTAAGACAAACCATTCTGACGTGCAGCAGCGTTGATACGTGCAATCCACAGTTGACGGAACTGACGTTTACGCTGACGACGGTCACGGTAAGCGTACTGCCCTGCTTTAATTACTGCCTGGAAGGCAACACGGTAAACGCGCGAACGGGCACCGTAGTAACCTTTCGCTTGCTTTAAAATTTTCTTGTGACGTGCACGGGCGACAACACCACGTTTTACGCGAGCCATATACTTCTCCTATCGTCTCTGAATTCTAATCTAAAAATTGCTTATGCGTACGGCAAGCAAGCAACAACCAGGCCCAGATCACCTTTGGAGACCATGCCCTTTGGACGTAAATGACGTTTACGCTTGGTTGATTTCTTAGTCAGAATGTGACGAAGGTTAGCACGCTTACGCTTAAAACCACCACTTGCGGTTTTTTTAAAGCGTTTAGCGGCGCCGCGTACTGTCTTAATCTTTGGCATTTTAATTTCCACTTTGCATTGTAAATTATAACGAATTAGTCAGGCGAACAAGCCCCAATCAGATGAACCGACAGGAGCTTATTACTTGATTGCCTAACTATTTCTTCTTAGGAGCGAGCACCATTACCATCTGACGGCCTTCAATCTTCGAAGGGAAGGATTCGACTACCGCCAGTCCATCCAGATCGTTGCGAACTTTGTCAAGCATTTCGATACCAATCTGTTGGTGCGCCATTTCACGCCCACGGAAACGCAGGGTAACTTTGGCTTTATCGCTATTCTCCAGAAAACGCTTCAGGTTGCCTATTTTTACCTGATAGTCGCCTTCCTCTGTACCAGGACGGAATTTAACTTCCTTAACCTTAGTAACCTTTTGTTTTTTCTTCTGTTCTTTGGTTGACTTACTCTTCTCATACAGGAACTTGCCGTAATCCATAAGACGGCAAACCGGCGGCTCAGCATTCGGGCTGATTTCAACTAAATCAACACCCTCTTCCTTAGCTTTTTCAAGCGCTTTTCCCAGACTGACAATGCCAATCTGTTCGCCATCTGAACCTGTTAAACGAACTTCAGTAGCGCGAATCTCTTCATTAATACGATTAGGACGCGCTGGTTGAATTCTTTTTCCGCCTTTAATACCTTATTCCTCCAATTGATGAAGATTGCGACTGCGTATTTCTATCAGCAGTTTTTCGATGAACCCGTTAACATCAATGCTGCCCAAATCTTTACCACGGCGGGTACGAACAGAAACTTTCCCTGATTCGACCTCTTTTTCACCACAGACAAGCATGTAGGGCACACGACGTAGAGTGTGTTCACGGATTTTAAAGCCAATCTTCTCGTTTCTCAAGTCTGCTTTTGCACGAATGCCAGCATCTTGAAGTTTTTTTACTAATTCCTGTACATAATCAGCTTGGCTATCGGTGATATTCATCACCACTACCTGCTGTGGGGCAATCCATGTTGGGAAGAAACCCGCATACTCCTCAGTTAGGATGCCGATAAACCGTTCCAGTGAACCCAGAACCGCTCGGTGAATCATTACAGGAACTTTACGTTCATTATTTTCACCTACGTAGGACGCACTCAAACGACCTGGTAGTGAAAAGTCGAGCTGCACAGTACCACATTGCCACGCACGATCCAAACAATCATGCAAAGTAAATTCAATTTTCGGTCCGTAGAAGGCACCTTCACCTGGCTGATATTCAAATTGAACACCATTTTCTTGTAGTGCTGCCGCCAGAGATTCTTCCGCTTGATTCCATTGTTCCTCAGTACCAATGCGCTTTTCCGGGCGGGTTGACAGCTTAACCACGATTTTTTCAAAACCAAAAGTGCTGTAAACGTCATACACCATCTTAATGCAACTACTGACTTCCCGGTGAATTTGCTCTTCTGTACAGAAGATATGAGCATCATCCTGAGTAAAACCCCGAACCCGCATCAAGCCATGTAATGCCCCTGATGGTTCATTACGGTGACAACTACCAAATTCAGCCATACGTAACGGCAAATCACGATAGGATTTTAACCCTTGGTTAAAAATCTGAATATGCCCCGGGCAGTTCATCGGTTTAACGCAATATTCACGGTTCTCTGAAGAAGTGGTAAACATATGCTCACCGTAGTTTTCCCAGTGACCCGTTCTTTCCCACATAACACGGTCCATCATAAACGGACCTTTAACTTCCTGATATTGGTATTCTTTCAGTTTGGTCCGGACAAAAGTTTCCAGCTCACGGAAAATAGTCCAACCATCATTATGCCAGAATGCCATACCTGGAGCTTCTTCCTGCATGTGGTATAGATCTAATTGTTTACCAATCTTACGATGGTCACGTTTAGCCGCTTCTTCCAAACGTTGCAGATAAGTATTGAGCTGTTTCTTATCAGCCCACGCGGTACCGTATATTCGTTGCAACATTTTATTGTTGCTATCCCCACGCCAATATGCCCCTGCAACTTTCTGCAATTTAAAATGATGGCAGAAACGCATATTTGGCACATGTGGGCCACGGCACATGTCAATATATTCTTCATGATTATAGAGACCAGGACGATCATCTCGACTGATGTTTTCATCCAAAATTTGTACTTTATAATCCTCACCACGAGCAACGAAGGTATCACGAGCTTCTTGCCAGTTCACTTTTTTCTTGATGACGTCATAGTCTTTTTTGGCAAGTTCCAACATGCGCTTTTCAAGCAGTTCAATATCTTCCTGCGTCAGGGCACGGCCAAGATCAACATCATAGTAAAAACCATTATCAATAATCGGACCAATAGCCATTTTCGTATCTGGCCATAATTGTTTAATCGCATGGCCCAGCAGATGAGCGCATGAATGGCGGATAATTTCCAGCCCTGCATCATCTTTACTTGTGATGATGGCAAGATTTGCATCTGAATCGATTAATTCACAAGCATCCACTAGCTCACCATTTACGCGGCCAGCAATGCATGCTTTCGCTAAACCAGGACCAATATCACAGGCAACATCCATTACAGAAACGGCATGGTCAAACTGGCGTTGGCTACCGTCAGGAAGAGTAACAACAGGCATTTAAAATCCTTATCTACAGTGGTGACCCACACGAAAGGTCACTTGAAGGAGTTTGATATTCAACTAAAATAACGATTTAAATTATTATCTCGTCAATCCATTAAAGTTTGGTACTAAAATTGGTACACAATGTAAAAAGTGACTACCTTCAATACCGAAACACCGCGAAAATATACCACCAACAACCAGTCAGGTCACGGCGATGTTTAGTATGGGTAAAATCATTTGCATTTATTAGTCGAATCCATCTAATGAAATAATAGGGTTGAGGAAAAACAGATAACAATTCTCTTCAAAACACATATAGAAAACCCGGCATAATTTATATATGCCGGATTATTATACGGATACAGGATCGTTTTAGTCTCTTTAAGCCATTACTGAACCTCTTCGTTCCAACCCACTGCCAACGCCATATTTAAAGCCTGAACTAAAGCAACTTTATCCTCATTATTCTCCAACAGACTAAAATGGTTACCCGAAATCGGAATTAACCGAAGCGAAGAATCGGGTAATACCTGCGCCCAACCTAACGACGAACCCATGTTTAAAGGCTGTGGTTCAATATCCATAATTTTAGTATCTATAACAACAGGAACAGATGGAGAAGATTCCATTGCATAGAATTGATGCAGCGTTATCGCTGATACTTGCGGCTCATAGTCTCTAACTATTTGTGCATAATTTGCTATCTGCTCCCAACGTTTTGCGATTAAATCGGCACGCAGATTCGCCGGGTATAATGCCAATTTCTGCGCCGTTTCGATAAACTGCACCAAATTTAACTCATCAATTCGCCGGTACAGTGCCGCCATTTCTTCAATATATCCGTCCTCTGCCTGCCTCGCCAATTCAATAAAAAATTGAAGTTTTGGTGGCGTTATCCGTTGCCTGTAATAATGAGGAGCAGGCGTATCTATCAGACCGAGGAAATTAACCACCTCACTGGAATACAGAAGTTGTTGGGCAATCGCGTAAGCCAATATGCCACCGGAAGAATAACCACATATCCGATATGGACCTTCCGGTTGAACCGCTTTCATAAAGTTGATCATTCTTGTCGCTTGCTCTTCCATTGTCGACATTGGTTCTTCACTGATGGACGGCCAAGGCAGTGCATAAATCGGGTAGCCTAGATGAAGCTGTTGAGACAACCCGAACACATAGGAATAATCACCCATCCCACTGGGCACAAAGAATAACGGTAAACCTGTTCCATCAGATCGCACCGATATTGCGCTATTTCTCGGTTGAGACAGCTTATCTGATGTCATTTTCGCGGCCAGTTCAGACAGAACAGGGAATTGAAACAGATCATTCAATGTACAAATAAGTCCATGATTAGCTGCAAGATTTATCATCCGCATAGCCAACAGTGAGTGACCACCCAAGGCGAAGAAATTGTCATACCGGCTTACCTGCTCAATCGCCAGTAATTCACACCAAATAGCCACCAATACGGTTTCCATTTCTCCTTGTGGCGCTTCATAGACCTGCCGGGCAAACGCTTCATTGCCTGGAGCTGGTAACGCATGACGATCCAATTTACCGTTGGGAGTCAACGGAAAATCATCCACACGCACAAAAACCGACGGCACCATGTAATCCGGTAAAATGGCACTCAGGTAAGTATGCAAGCTATTAGCCAGTCCTTCATCCTCCTGTGCCACCACATAAGCGACCAAACGTTTGTCCTGTCCATCACCTAGCACCAACACAATGGCCTCTTGTACAGTTGGATATTCCACCAACCGTGCCTCAATTTCACCCGGCTCAATACGGAAACCTCGGATTTTAATTTGCTGATCGTTACGGCCCAAGAACTCCAAATTACCGTCTGGCAGGTAACGGGCTAAATCTCCTGTTCGGTACATGCGGGCATCAGGTAAATCACTAAATGGATCAACAAGGAAGCGTTCAGCCGTTAACTCAGGACGATTGAGATAGCCACAGGCAACCCCATCCCCACCGATATAAATCTCACCGGTTACCCCCTGCGGCACTGGCTGGCCATAGATATCCAGCAGATAAACCCGCGTATTAGCTATTGGTCGACCAATAGGGATCTGGGTCATTCCCGGTGATAATGCCGTGATGCGGTAGGTGGTGGTAAAGGTAGTGCCCTCACTTGGCCCGTAACCATTCAATAACTGTTGAGGCGGGCCATCACGCAGAACCTGCGCTATCGCATGCGGATCCAGCACATCGCCGCCGACAATCAGGATTTTGAGCTGCGGAAGAACCGTGGACAACTCTGCCGCTAATCGGTTAAACAACCCGACACTCAACCACATAACAGTGACTCGATAAGCCTGTAATGTTTGGACAAACTCCTGCGGCGTCAATACAGTAGTGTGATCAATTACCACTAGTGTTCCACCATTAAGCAATGGAGCCCAAACTTCAAAGGTACTAGCATCGAAAGCCGGATTAGCCTCAAAAGCCACCCGATCATCCGGCCCGATTTCAGCATACCCATTATTAATCACCAGTCGGACCACGGCCCGATGCGGCACCATTACCCCTTTTGGTGTGCCAGTCGAGCCAGAGGTATACATGATATAAGCCAGATCGGTACTGGAACGAGGTAAATCAAGATTGAGGTAACCTTCTTCCTCAATATCGTCTACCTCATCGGCAAAGCAATACAGGGGAATATCCAGGTCAACTGGAATATCCGTAAGCAACAATTTGGCTGAACAATCGCTTATCAGCCAATGCAGCCGTTCGTCCGGTATACGGAGATCGAGTGGCACATAAACAGCCCCGGCCTTGAGGATAGCCAACTGAGCTATCACCAGTTCAACAGAACGTTCTAACAGTACAGCCACGCGATCATCCGACCTAATCCCAAGCCCGATTAGCCGGCGAGCCAGCCGGTTAGCACGAGCATTTAATTCCGCATAGTTGAGAATGTATTCTCCATACATCAGCGCTATCGCATCAGGGGTTTTTTCTGCCTGTTGTTCAAACAGCCGGTGCATGCAACATTGGTCAGGATACAACGCTTGGGTTGCATTCCAGCTCTCCAGCAACAGCTTCTTCTCAGCTTCCGGCAAGATATTCAGCAACCGTATCGGTGTCTCCGACTTCTGTTCAAGCGCCTCTGCCAAGCTTTCCAGTGCCTGTTGCATATAATCACATATCCGCTCCGGATCAATCGGTTGAACGATTTGCGTCGTCAGCCCAAGTGCATTACTAAAATCCTCCACCGACAAAACAAACGGGTAATTAGTGCGCTCTTGCTCACCCTGAAATTCAATGCCATTGGTAACTTCATCCGTGACAATCACGGGCGCATTATGCCGGTAGTTCAACAAAGCACTAAAGAGTGGAATTCCATTTTGTACCCCGCTGCAACGTTGAGCCAATGCCAGTGAAGCGTGCTCATGTTCCAATAATCCAGCCAGCCGAGTATGTGCAGCCTGTACACTCTCCTGCACCGGGGTATCATCCATATCCAGCCTTAATGGCAATGTATTAATAAACAATCCCATGCCGCTGTCACCACCTTCCCCTGCCTGCATCCGCCCAAACAGCACGGTACCAAACACCACTTTCTCCTGTCCGCTGGTACGTGACAGCACCTGTGCCCAAGCCAAATGACACAACGCAGCCAAACTAACGCCCAGACGCCGAGCCTGATGACGTAAACGGTCATTCAACATGGCAGGCAACATCCGGTGTGATTGGGCCACCTGTGAACCATCCCGATGTACCTCCGTCAACCCGAATGGTAACGTCGGTTGATCCACCTCTGCCAACATATCGGTGAAGAAGCGGGTATGCTCGGCCTGACTCATCCCCAGCCGAGCCTGAGCCACCAGATTGCGGAAAGGAATCGGAACAGGCAAGCTGTCCCCCTGCCCGGCAAGGTACGCCTGAACTTCACGGTTCATCACATCCATTGCGGTATGGTCGCCAATCAAATGATGCTGCAATTGCAATACGATCCAACGACCATCCGTCTCTTGTGCAATAACAAAACGTAATAGTGGTGCCTGTCCTAAATCAAGACGATGCTGACGCGGGTCAAAACGTTGAGACAATTGTTCATAAACTGGCCCATCTGCGGGATCCAACGTCAATTCAGTCACTGATAACGACGCTTGACGCCAGACTACCTGAGCCGGAACTGATAATCCTTGCCAAACAAAGGCAGTACGCAGGATGTCATGGCGATTAATCACCTGTTGCACTGCCGCCAGATAACGATCCAGCAATGAACGATCAGCAAAGGCTATAGGATAAGCCAACAGATACGGATCGCCTTTGTTCGCCAGTAAATGGTGGAACAGAATACCGTCCTGCAACGGAGACAAGGCATAGATATCCTGAATATTGGCCATCCCTCCCGGCACTTGTTCCACAATATGGTCAATCTCAGGCTGGGCCAACTCAATCAGCGGCAACATCTCAGGTGTAAGTACCGTGGTCGCCGGGGTGATGACATTCGCCGGTACTACCACTGCCCGAGACAGCCCTACTGTTTGCGCAAATGCGGATAACACCGGGGATTGGAACAGATCACGTACCGCCAGTATTAGCCCCGCGTTACGCAGGCGCTCAATCATCCGCACCGCCAACAATGAATGCCCCCCCAACGCAAAGAAGCTATCATGCCGACTGACCTGCTCAACGCCTAACAACTCGCTCCAGATAGCAGCCAGTGTGGTTTCTGTCACCCCTTGCGGCGCTGCATAAACCTGCCGAGCAAAAGCTTCTTCCCCCGGTGCCGGTAACGCCCGACGGTCCAGCTTGCCGTTTGGTGTCAAGGGGAAGGTATCCAGGCGTACAAACGCTGCCGGTACCATATAATCCGGCAAAATAGCGCTTAGATGAGTACGCAGATGGTTAACCAACTCTTCATTCGCTTCTGCTGCTACATAAGCTACCAACCGTTTGTCCTGGCTGTCACCCTGTGCCAACACAACAGCTTCACTCACCGCCGGATGTTCCATCAGCCGGACTTCGATTTCCCCCGGCTCAATACGGAAACCACGGATTTTCACTTGCTGGTCATTACGGCCTAGGAATTCCAGATTACCGTCTGGCAGGTAACGGGCCAAATCCCCGGTGCGGTACAAGCGGGCATCCGGCTTATCACTAAACGGATCTAGCAGAAAACGTTCCGCGGTCAGTTCAGGGCGATTGAGATAGCCACAGGCAACCCCATCTCCACCGATATAAATCTCACCAGTTACCCCCTGTGGCACTGGCTGACCATAGGTATCTAACAGATAAACCCGCGTATTGGCTATCGGTCGACCAATGGGGATCCGGCTCACTTCCGGTGATAATGCCGTAATGCGGTAGGTGGTAGTGAAGGTGGTACCCTCACTCGGTCCATAACCATTCAATAATTGTTGAGGCGGGCCATCACGCAGAACCTGGGCAATGACATGTGGATCAAGAATATCACCGCCAACAATCAGGGTTTTGATTTGTGGCAACACCGGGGACAACGCTGTCGCCAGTCGGTTAAACAGCCCAACACTCAGCCACAGTACGGTAATGCGATAAGTCTGTAATGCCTGAACAAACTCTTTCGGCGTCAGCAATGTGGCGTGATCAATCACCACTAGCGCACCGCCATTAAGCAACGGTGCCCAAACTTCAAAGGTACTGGCATCAAAAACCGGGTTAGCTTCAAACGCGACCCGATCATCTGCCCCGATTTCAGCGTACCCATTATTAATCGCCAGCCGAACCACCGCACGATGTGGCACCATTACCCCTTTGGGTGTGCCGGTCGAGCCAGAGGTATACATAATATAGGCCAATTCGGTACTGGAGCGGGGTAAGTCAAGATTACAGTGATCTTCCTGCCTGATAGCGTCCATCTCATCATCAAGGCAGAACTGAAGGACCGCTAGGTTAACCAAGATATCGGAGAGCAATAATTTGGCTGAACAGTCGCTTATCAGCCAGTTTTTCCGCTCGTCCGGCATCCGGGGATCGATCGGCACATAAACGGCTCCTGCCTTGAGAATAGCCAACTGAGCTACAACCAGCTCAATAGATCGTTCTAACAACACCGCGATCCGATCATCCGACTGTACCCCGCGCTCAATTAACCGATAGGCCAGCCGATTGGCGCGGGCATTTAATTCAGCATAGCTGAGAATGCGCTCTTCATACACCAGCGCTACTGCGTCAGGGGTTTTCTCCGTCTGCTGCTCAAACAGCCGGTGAATACATGTCTGGTCAGGATATCGCGTTTGGGTTGCATTCCAGCTTTCCAGTAATAGCTTACGCTCCTCCACGGTCAGGATATCGATTTTCCCAACTGGCTGTTGAGGGTTAGCCGTCATCTCTCGCAATACGGTATGGAGATAGCCCACCTGCCGCTCAACGGTCGATTGATCAAACAGGGTGGTGGCATAATTCAGATAACCGACAATCCGTCCATCCATCTCAGACAAATTCAGCTCAAGATCAAACTTAGCGATATCAAAAGATCGCCCAACAGGTGAAATGGTCAGTCCGGGTAACATCCAGTCCCTATTTTCATTGCTCTGCCAAGCAAACATCACCTGGAACAATGGGGTATGCACCAGTTGGCGCGACGGCTGCACGATTTCCACCACCTGTTCAAACGGGAGATCCTGATGTTCCTGTGCCGCCAGTGCGGTTTGTCGTACACGCGCCAGCAATTCCGTCACATTCGGTGCACCGGATAAATCCATCCGCAATGCCAGCGTATTCACAAAGAAGCCGATCAGGGATTCCACTTCTTGCCGACTGCGGCCCGCACTTGGGGTACCGATAACCACATCATCCTGACCTGACAGGCGCGACAAAACCGTCGCCCAAGCGGCCAACAGGGTCATAAATAACGTGACACCCTGCTGTTCACTCAGGCGCTTGAGAGATTGGGTTAACTCCGCATCCAAACTGACGAGTAAGATATTCCCGGCAAATGACTGCTGAGGAGGGCGTGGCCGATCAGTAGGCAAATCCAAGAGAATCGGTGCGTCAGCCAGCTTCGTGCGCCAATAATCAGATTGGGACTGTATCCGTTCAGCCGACAGCCATTGTCGCTGCCAAGCGGCGTAATCAGGATACTGAATCGTCAACGGTGGCAACGGATCTGGCTGCCCCGCCAGAAATGCGGTGTAAAGGGTGTTTAATTCACGCATCAACACGCTGACAGACCAACCATCGAAAATAATATGATGCAGAGTCAGTAGGAATACATGTTCATCATTAGCCAGTTGTACCAGACTGGAGCGGATTAATGGGCCACGGGTAAGGTTAA
This sequence comes from Photorhabdus laumondii subsp. laumondii, assembly GCF_003343245.1. Taxonomy (NCBI): domain Bacteria; kingdom Pseudomonadati; phylum Pseudomonadota; class Gammaproteobacteria; order Enterobacterales; family Morganellaceae; genus Photorhabdus; species Photorhabdus laumondii. The sequence continues at coordinate 3,131,454 of NZ_CP024901.1, forward strand.
ATGGTACTTCGGTTTCCTGAGCAGAGAGAGAGGCAAGCTGCGCATCCGCATCAGGTGCGTTACGCAGATCATATTTTTTCATCGGCAAACCTGATGCTGCCGGCAATAACTCCACCTGCGGCTGACCGTCAACGGCAACGAAGACAGAACGCAACGCTTTGTGGCGGGAAAACAGTGCATCAAGCGCCTGCTGCCAAGCAGCGATATCCAACCGACCACGCAAATGCAGGGCCACCGGAATATGATAGGTTTCACTCACTCCATCAAACTGGGACAGGAACCACAGACGCTGTTGCGCAAATGACAACGGCAATTTACCCTCACCAGATAGTGGTATAATGACCGGTAGTTTGCTGCTCTGCTCATTCAATCGAGTATTTATCGCTTCAGCAAAATCGGCCAAAGCAGGGAATGTAAACAGCGTAGACAGTGGTAATTCAATCTCCAACGCCGCTATCCGGTTCATCATCCTCACCGCCAATAACGAATGGCCGCCCAGTGCGAAAAAGTTGTCGTACCGGCTAATCCGCTCAACGCCCAGTAATTCACGCCAGATAGCGGCTAATGTGGTTTCCATCTCTCCTGACGGTGCGGCGTAAATCTGCCGGACAAAAGCCTCTTCCCCCGGTACCGGTAATGCCCGACGATCTAGTTTGCCGTTCGGGGTCAGCGGGAAGGCATTCAGGCGTACAAAAGCCGCCGGCACCATATAATCCGGTAAGATTGCGCTCAAGTGTGTACGCAGACGGTTAACCAGCGCCTCATCCGCTTCTGCCACTATATAAGCTACCAACCGTTTGTTCTGCTCATCACCCAGCACCAACACAACAGCCTCTTGCACCGCTGGGTGTTCCATCAATCGGGCTTCGATTTCCCCCGGCTCAATACGGAAACCGCGGATTTTCACCTGTTGGTCATTACGGCCCAGGAACTCCAGATTGCCGTCTGGCAGGTAACGAGCCAAATCCCCGGTCCGGTACAGGCGGGCATTGGGTTCATCACTGAACGGATCCGACAGAAAACGTTCTGCGGTCAGCTCAGGACGATTAAGGTAGCCACGCGCCACCCCCACACCACCAACATACAACTCACCCACTACTCCCAGCGGCACTGGCTGGCCGTAGCTATCCAACAGATAAATCTGGGTGTTGGCCGTTGGATGGCCGATAGGCACTAACATATCCGTGTAGTCTGGTGGACAACGCCAGGTCGTCGCACACACCGTGATTTCTGTCGGGCCATAGGCATTAAACACCGTTGCCCGACGACTCAGTGCCTGAAGCAGCATTACGCTAGGTGCTTCACCACCGAGTATCACCGTAGGTCTTATCGTCATTTCCGGTAAATCGGTCCTTTCCCGGAGAAAGGCTGGGGTCAGACAGGCATGGGTCACTGCCTGTTGCTCCAGATAATGCCAGAGACGAAGCGGGTCCTGCCGGACGATATCGACTGCGATAATCAGACTGGCCCCACTTCCCAACGCCACCATGATTTCCCAAACACTGGCATCAAAACTCAATGAGGCAAACTGCAATATCCGGCTATCCGAGTGAACGTCAAACTGGGCAATTTTATCCCAGACAAGATTGATTAGCCCACGATGCTCAACCATCACACCTTTTGGTGTACCGGTTGAACCTGATGTGTAAATCACATACGCCAGATGCTGTGCAGTCAGTGCGGTCACTTGCGGGTTACTGTCCGGCTTATCAGGCAGCGTATTCGGATCCAGTACCGTGAGTCCTGACAGTGCTTCCTCACCCAATGCGGCACATCCGACATTGTCCGCCAGCAAAATAGCCGGTGCTGCATCGGTCAAAATATGTGCCAAACGTTCCCCCGGATAAGCCGGGTCCAATGGAACATAGGCACCACCCGCTTTCAATACCGCCAGCAAGCCTACGACCATCGTCGGTGAACGTGTCACGCAAATCGCTACTCGCTGGTCTGGCGCAATACCCAACGCAATCAGTTGATGGGCCAGTCGGTTAGCGCGGGTATTCAGTTCCGCATAGCTGAACGTCTGTTCTTCATACACCAGCGCCGTAGCATCCGGGTTTTTCTCCACTTGTTGTTCAAATAACTGATGGACACATAACTGCTTAGGGTAGACAGTTTCAGTCGCATTCCAAGTTTTTAGCAACAATCGGCGTTCCACTTCTGGCAGAATATTCAATGCCCGTACCGGTGTTTCCGGTGCCTGTTCAAGTGCTTCCACCAAACTCTCCAGCGCCTGTTGCATATAACCACATATCCGTTTCGGATCAAACGGTTGTACCACTTGCGCGGTCAATCCCAAAGCGTGACCAAAATCCTCCACCGATAGAGTAAACGGATAGTTGGTACGTTCCTGCCCGTTAAAGGATTCTATACCGCTGATAGTTTCATCTACGGTGATCGGCTGCGCACTATGCCGGTAGTTCAGCAAAGTACTAAAGAGGGGCGTTTCCCCCGACACTTCACTGCAACGTTGAGCCAGTGCCAGTGAAGCATGTTCATGCGCAAGCAATTCAGCTAACCGAGTATGGGTTAAGCGTGCACTATCCTGTACCGGGGTATTATTTATATCCAGTCGTAACGGCAAGGTGTTGACAAACAGTCCCATGCCGCTATCAGCGCCTTCTCCACCCTGCATCCGCCCAAACAGCACAGTGCCGAACACCACTTTCTCTTGTCCACTGATACGCGACAATACCTGTGCCCAGGCCAGATGACACAACGCCGCCAAACTAACGCCCAGACGCCGGGCCTGACTACGCAAGCGATTATTCAATATGGTGGGCAACATCCGGTGCAATTCTGTCACCTGCGAGCCGTCTCGATGTACTTCCGTCAACCCGAACGGCAGCGTCGGTTCATCCACTTCAGCCAACATGTCAGTAAAGAAACGGGTATGTTCGGCCTGGCTCACGCCCAACCGGACCTGAGCCACCAGATTGCGGAAAGGGACCGGCGCAGACAAGTTCTCTTCCCGCCCGGTAAGGTACGCCTGAACTTCTCGGTTCATCACTTCCAGTGTCGTATGATCGCCAATCAGATGATGCTGTAATTGCAGTGCAATCCAGCGACCATCCGTTTCTTGCGCCACCATAAAACGCAGCAAGGGGGCTTGGCTCAAGTCGAGACGATGATAACGCGGGTCAAAACGTTGAATGAGTTGTTCATAAACCGGTCCATCAATGGGATCCAATGTCAATTCAGTCACTGATAACGGTGCCTGACGCCAGACCACCTGAACCGGTGTTGATAATCCTTGCCAGATAAAAGCAGTGCGTAGGATGTCATGGCGGTTAATCACCTGTTGTACTACTGCCAAATAACTGTCCAACAGAGATCGATCAACGAAAGCCGTCTGACTGACTAATAGGTACGGATCACCTTTATTCGCCAGTAGATGATGGAACAAGATACCGTCCTGTAACGGCGACAGGGCATAAATATCTTGAATATTAGCCATTCCACCCGGCACTTGTTCAACGATATGGTCAATTTCCGGTTGAGTGAGATCAATTAATGGCAACATATCGGGGGTGAGTATTGTGGTTACTGGGGTGATAACATTTGCCGGCACTACCACCGCCGGTGATTGCCCTACTGTTTGGGCAAATGCCGATAACACCGGGGATTGGAATAAATCACGCACCGCTAACGTTAACCCCACGTTACGCAGACGTTCAATCATTCGCACCGCCAGCAATGAATGACCGCCTAATGCAAAGAAGCTGTCGTGTCGGCTGATCTGTTCAATACCCAACAACTCGCTCCAAACAGTGGCTAACAGAGTTTCTGTCTCCCCTTGCGGCGCTGCATAAACCTGACGGGCAAAGGCATCTTCCCCCGGTGCCGGTAGCGCCCGGCGATCCAGTTTGCCGTTCGGGGTCAACGGAAAGGTCTCCAGACGCACAAAAGCGGCCGGCACCATATAATCCGGTAAAATCGCACCTAAGTGAGTACGCAGACGATTAATCAACTCCTCATCCACTTCTGCCACTACATAAGCCACCAGCCGTTTATCCTGACCATCATCCAGCGCCAGCACAACCGCTTCTCTCACCGCCGGGTATTCCATCAATCGGGCTTCGATTTCCCCCGGCTCAATGCGGAAGCCGCGGATTTTCACCTGTTGGTCATTACGGCCCAGGAACTCCAGATTGCCGTCAGGCAGGTAGCGGGCCAAATCCCCGGTGCGGTACATCCGGGCATCTGGAATATGACTAAACGGGTCTGTCAGGAAACGTTCCGCCGTCAGTTCAGGACGATTGAGATAACCCCGTGCCACACCGGCCCCGCCAATATATAACTCACCTACAGCGCCTGACGGTACTGGCTGACCATACTTATCCAACAAATAGAGGGTTAAATCCGGGAGCCGTGTGCCAATAGGACTCGTTGTCTGCTCTACATCATGGCGAGCCAGTGCCCAGTAAGTGACGTGTACCGTGGTCTCTGTGATACCGTACATATTCACCAACTGAGGCGATGTCTCTTCACGCAGGGCATACCACGGCTTCAGCATACTCGGTTCAAGTGCTTCCCCACCAAAGATGATATAGCGCAAGCAGTCCGGTAACGGATTGGCAACATAACTGGCAATAAAGGCTTTAAAGGCACTGGGGGTCTGATTCAACACCGTAACACCGTGCTGACACACGAATTGATGCAGCTCCTGGGGTGAACGGGCAATCGCATGCGGAACCAGCACCAGTTTAGCGCCGTAGCGTAACGCCCCCCATAATTCCCATACCGAGAAGTCAAACGCAATGGAATGGAACAGACACCAAATATCTTGCCGGTTAAATCGATACCAGGATTCAGTGGCGTCAAACAAACGCAGGATATGACGATGTTCCACCATCACCCCTTTCGGCGTACCGGTCGAGCCCGAGGTGTAAATCACATACGCCAGATGCTGTGCCGTCAATCCCGGCACTTGCGGGTTACTGTCCGGTTGATCAGGCAGGCTATTTGGGTCAAGTACCGTTAACCCTGCCAGTGCGTCCTCTCCCAGCACATCACGCCCGACATTATCCGCCAGCAAAATAGCGGGGGCAGCATCGGTCAGGATATGTGTCAGGCGCTCCCCAGTATAGACCGGATCCAGCGGCACATAGGCACCTCCGGCTTTCAGCACGGCTAATACCCCCACCACCATTGCCGGTGAACGTGACACGCAAACCGCCACCCGTTGGTCCGGTATGACGCCCAACGCGATCAGTTGATGCGCCAACCGGTTGGCACGGGCATTGAGCTCGCCGTAACTGAGGGTGTGTTCTTCATATACCACTGCCGTCTCATTAGGCTCGTTCTCCACCTGTTGTTCAAATAACTGATGAATACATAACTGCTTAGGATACCGGGTTTCAATGACATTCCGGGTTTCCAATAACAGCTTGCGCTCCGCTACGGTCAGAATATCGATTTTCCCAACCGTCTGTTGAGGATTAGCTACCATCTCCCGCAGCATGGTATGGAGATAGCCTACCTGCCGCTCAATGGTCACTTGATCAAATAGAGCGGTGGCATAATTCAGATAGCCAGTAATCCTGCCCTCCACCTCAAACAAATTCAGCTCAAGATCGAACTTAACCACATCAAAAGCTTGCTCAACAGGTGAAACCACCAATCCCGGCAACCGCCATTCCGTGTTCTCATTGTTCTGCCAGGCAAACATCACTTGGAACAATGGGGTATGCGCCAGTCGGCGGGACGGTTGCACGATTTCCACCACCTGCTCAAACGGCAGATCTTGGTGTTCTTGCGCTGCCAGCGCCGTTTGTCGCACACGTGCCAGTAATTCCGCCACACTGGGTTCACCGGATAAATCCATACGCAACGCTAGTGTATTCACAAAGAAGCCGATTAAAGATTCCACTTCCTGTCGACTGCGACCAGCACTTGGCGTACCGATAACCAGATCTTCCTGACCCGATAGACGCGACAGAACCGTCGCCCAAGCCGCCAACAGGGTCATAAATAACGTGACGCCCTGTTGCTCACTCAGGAGTTTAAGAGATTGGGTTAACTCCGCATCCAGACTGATGAGTAAAGTATTTCCGGCAAATGACTGCTGAGGCGGACGTGGCCGGTCAGTCGGTAAATCCAGTAGAACTGGTACGTCAGCCAGCTTTGTGCACCAGTAGTCAGATTGAGACTGTATCTGTGCTGCCGACAGCCATTGACACTGCCAAGCGGCGTAATCAGGGTACTGAATCGTCAACGGTAGCAACGGATCTGGCTGTTGGTTCAAGTAAGCCGAATACAGCGTCTCCAGCTCTGACTTCAGTACCCCTAAAGACCAGCCATCGGAAACAATATGATGTTGGGTCAGCAGAAAAACGTGATCATTGTCAGCCAGTTGTACCAGAGTGGAACGAATTAATGGGCCACGGGCAAGATCAAACGACACACTAGCTTCCTGAACTGAGAAAGAAGCAAGCTGCGCATCCACATCAGGCGTGTCACGCAGATCATATTTTCTCATCGGCAAGCCCCATTCCGTCGGCAACAATTCCACCTGCGGCTGACCGTCAACAGCAACAAAAACAGAACGCAACGCTTCATGGCGGGCAAACAGCGTATCAAGTGCCCGTTGCCAGGCGGCGATATCCAGCCGACCACGCAAACGCAGAGCCAGCGGAATATGATAGGTTTCACTCACCCCCTCAAACTGCGCCAGGAACCACAGACGCTGTTGCGCAAATGACAACGGCAATTGGCCTTCACGGGATAGCGGAATGATAGCTGGCAATGCCTCGCCTGACTCATCAAACCGGGCACTCATCACTTCAGCAAAAGCCATCAAAGTCGGGAATGTAAACAGCGTAGACAGCGGTAATTCAATCCCCAGCGCCGCTATTCGGTTCATCATCCGCACCGCCAGCAAAGAATGGCCGCCCAGTGCGAAAAAGTTGTCATACCGGCTAATCCGCTCAACGCTCAGTAATTCACGCCAGATAGCCGCCAATGTGGTTTCCATCTCCCCTGACGGTGCTGCGTAAATTTGCCGGGCAAAATCCTCTTCCCCCGGTGCCGGTAGCGCCCGACGGTCCAGCTTGCCGTTCGGCGTCAGCGGGAAGGCATCCAAACAGACAAAAGCGGCCGGTACCATATAATCCGGCAACACCGCACTTAAGTGATCACGCAGATGGTTAACCAGCATCTCATCCGCTTCTGCCACCACATAAGCCACCAACCGTTTATCCTGACCATCACTCATCACCAACACGACTGCTTCATGCACCGCCGGGTGTTCCATCAGCCGAGCTTCGATTTCCCCCGGCTCAATGCGGAAACCACGGATTTTCACCTGTTGGTCATTACGGCCCAGGAACTCCAGATTGCCATCCGGCAGGTAACGGGCCAAATCCCCAGTTCGGTACAGGCGGGCATCGGGTTTATCACTGAACGGATCCGGCAAAAAACGCTCTGCGGTCAGTTCAGGACGATTAAGATAGCCACAGGCAACTCCATCCCCGCCGATATAAATCTCTCCTTCCACACCCAACGGCACTGGCTGACCATTGGCATCCAACAGATAAACCCGCGTATTAGCTATCGGTCGGCCAATGGGGATCCGGATCACTCCTGACGGTAACGTTGCAATACGGTAGGTAGTGGTAAAGGTGGTGCCCTCACTGGGTCCATAGCCATTCAATAACTGTTGCGGCGGGCTATCACGCAGAACTTGCGCCATCACATGCGGATCCAGCACATCGCCACCAACAATCAAGATGTTGAGCTGCGGGAAAACCGGGGACAACTCTGCTGCCAGTCGGTTAAACAACCCGACACTCAGCCACAGCACGGTAATGCGATAATTCCGTAATACTTGAGCAAACTCTTTGGGTGTTAGCACAGTGGCGTGATCAATCACCACCAGCGCACCGCCATTAAGCAGCGGTGCCCACACTTCAAAGGTGCTAGCATCGAAAACCGGGTTAGCTTCAAACGCCACCCGATCATCCGGCCCAATTTCGGCATATCCGTTATTAATCACCAGCCGAACTACAGCACGATGCGGCACCATCACCCCTTTGGGCATACCGGTCGAGCCGGAAGTATACATAATATAAGCCAGCTCGGTACTGGACCGAGATAAGTCAAGATTAAGGTAATCCTCTCCCCTAATAGCCCCCATCTCATCGGCCAAACAAAACCGAGGAATCGCCAGGTCAATCGGGATATCGGTAAGCAATAACTTGGCTGAACAGTCTCTTATCAGCCAATGCTTCCTCTCGTCCGGCACACTGGGATCGATCGGCACATAAACAGCCCCGGCTTTGAGGATAGCCAATTGAGCCACCACCAGCTCAATAGAACGCTCTAACAAAACAGCAATCCGCTCATCCGGTTGAATCCCCTGCCTGATTAACCGACGCGCTAACCGGTTAGCGCGAGCATTTAATTCGGCATAGTTGAAAATGTGTTCTCCATATATCAGTGCTATCGCATCAGGCGTGTTTTCTGCCTGTTGTTCAAACAACCGGTGAATACAACATTGGTCAGGATATGGTGCTTGGGTCGCGTTCCAGCTCTCCAGCAACAGTTTTTTCTCCGATGCCGGCAAGATATTCAGCAATCGTACTGGTGCCTCCGGCTGCTGCTCAAGCGCCGCAGCCAGACTTTCTAGCGCCTGTTGCATATAACCACATATCCGCTCCGGATCAATCGGTTGAACAATTTGCACCGTCAATCCCAGTGCGTCACCAAAATCCTCCACTGAGAGCACCAACGGATAGTTAGTGCGCTCTTGCCCGCTAAGGAATTCAATGCCGCTAATGATTGCATCCGTGGCTATCGCCGGTACATTATGCCGGTAGTTCAACAAAGCGCTAAAGAGCGGTGCTTCATTTTGCACTCCACTGCAACGTTGAGCCAACGCCAGCGAAGCATGTTCATGCTCAAGCAACCCAGCTAACCGAGTATGCGCTAACCGTACACTGTCCTGCACCGAGGTCTCATCTATATCCAACCGCAACGGCAAGGTGTTGATAAATAATCCCATGCCGCTGTCAACTCCTTCCCCTACCTGCATCCGCCCAAACAGTACTGTGCCAAACACCACTTTCGCCTGTCCGCTGGTACGCGACAAGACCTGTGCCCAGGCCAAATGACACAACGCAGCCAAACTGACGCCCAGACGCCGGGCCTGACTACGCAAACGGTTATTCAGCTCAGGCGTCAACATCCGGTGCAACTCGGCCATTTGTGAGCCGTTCCGATGTACTTCCGTCAACCCGAACGGGAGCGTTGGTTCATCCACTTCAGCCAACATGTCAGTAAAGAAACGGGTATGCTCAGCCTGACTCCCCCCCAACCGAGCCTGTGCCACCAGATTGCGGAAAGGGACTGGCGCAGACAAGTTCTCTTCCTGTCCGGCAAGATAAGCCTGAACTTCACCGTTCATCACTTCTAGCGTCGTATGGTCGCCAATCAAATGATGCAACAATTGCAATACACTCCAGCGACCATCCTCCTCCTGAGCCACTACAAAATGCAGCAAAGGTGCTCGTTTCAGATCAATACGATATCGACGCGGATCAAAACGTTGAGCTAACTGGTCTCGGACCGGCCCATCAATCGGGTTCAATGTCAGTTCAGTAATTGACAATAAAGCCTGACACCAGACCACCTGAACCGGCGTGGATAATCCCTGCCAGATAAAAGCCGTGCGCAGGATGTCATGACGGTTAATCACCTGTTGCACTGCCACTAAATAGCTATCCAACAGAGCGCGGTCAGCAAAGACCATCTGACCAACCAGCAAATACGGGTCGCCTTCACTGGCCAGCAAATGGTGGAACAGGATGCCATCCTGCAACGGTGACAGGGCATAGATATCCTGAATATTGGCAATCCCACCCGGCACTTGTTCAATGATATGGTCAATCTCAGTCTGAGTGAGATCAATCAACGGCAACATCTCGGGTGTCAGTTTCGTAGTCGCCGAGGTAATGACATTCGTCGGCACCGCCACCACCGGTGATTGCCCTACTGTTTGGGCAAATTCAGATAACACTGGGGATTGGAATAAATCACGTACCGCCAACGTTAACCCCGCATTACGCAAACGTTCAACCATCCGCACCGCCAGCAATGAATGCCCCCCCAGAGCAAAGAAGCTGTCATGCCGACTAACCTGTTCAATGCCCAACAACTCGCGCCAGACAGCAGCCAGCCGGGTTTCTATTTCTCCTTGCGGCGCTGCATAAACCTGACGGGCAAAGGCTTCCACCCCCGGCGCGGGCAGTGCCCGGCGATCCAGTTTGCCGTTCGGTGTCAACGGGAAGGTATCCAGGCGTATAAAGGCCGCCGGCACCATGTAATCCGGCAAAATGGCTCTTAGATGAGCGTACAAGTTGTTAACCAACTGGTCATCCGCTTCTGCCACCACATAAGCCACCAACCGTTTATCCTGACCGTCACCCAAAGTCAGCACCAGTGCGTCGCTTACCGCCAGGTGTTCTATTAAGCGAGCTTCGATTTCCCCAGGTTCAATACGGAAACCGCGGATTTTCACCTGCTGGTCATTACGACCCAGGAATTCCAGATTGCCATCCGGCAGGTAGCGGGCTAAATCCCCGGTCCGGTACAGACGGGCATCCGGCTCATCGCTAAATGGATCGGCCAGAAAACGTTCCGCCGTCAAATCAGGCCGGTTGAGATAGCCTCGCGCTACCCCGATACCGCCAATATAGAGCTCTCCGACTGCCCCTAACGGCACCGGCTGGCCGTCAGTATTCAGCAAATAAACCTGTGTGTTAACTGTCGGACGTCCAATCGCAATGACACCCTCAGTGTAGTCTGACGGACAACGCCAGGTGGTCGCACACACCGTGATTTCCGTCGGGCCATAGGCATTAAACACCGTTGCCCGACGGCTCAGGGCTTGAAGCAACGTTGCGCTGGGTGCCTCACCACCGAGTATCAGCGTCGGTCTTATCGTCATTTCCGGTAAATCAGTCCCCTCCCGGAGCAGGGCCGGGGTCAGACAGGCGTGAGTTATCGCCTGCTCTTCCAGATAATGCCAGAGATAACGAGGCTCCTGACGAACCGTATCAGCCGGGATCGCCAAAGTGGCCCCACTGCACAATGCCATCATGGTTTCCCAGACACCCGCATCAAAGCCAAATGAGGCAAACTGCAACATCCGGCTACCCGGATGAATCTCAAACTGAACGATTTTTTCCTGAATCAGATTAACCAGCCCACGGTGTTCAACCATCACGCCCTTTGGTATGCCGGTCGAACCGGAGGTATAAATCACATACGCCAGATGGCGTGGGGTTAATGCCGATACTTGCGGGTTGCTATCCGGCTGATCAGGCAGGCTATTCGGATCCAGTACAGTTAACGCTGCCAGCACTTTTTCACCTAATGCGGTACGTCCCGTATTATCTGCCAGCACAATAGCTGGCACAGCATCGGTTAAAATATGAACCAGACGTTCCCCCGGATAAGCCGGGTCTAGCGGTACATAGGCCCCCCCGGCTTTCAGTACTGCCAGCAGTCCCACGATCCGCGCCGGTGAGCTCGCGACGCAAATTGCCACCCGCTGCTCTGGTGCGACTCCCAACATTATCAGTTGATGCGCCAGCCGATTAGCACGGGCATTTAATTCGGCATAACTGAGAACTTGCCCTGCATACATCAGCGCCGTGGCATCCGGGCTTTTTTCTGCCTGTTGCTCAAACAGCCGGTGAATACAACAGTGAGCAGGATACGGCATTTCAGTTGCGTTCCAAGTTTCCAGTAACAGCTTACGCTCCGCCACGGTCAGGATATCGATTTTCCCGACCGGCTGTTGAGGGTTAGCTACCATCCCCCGCAATACGGTATGGAGATAGCACACCTGCCGCTCAATGGTCGCTTGATCAAATAACGCCGTAGCATAATTCAGGTAACCGACAATCTGGCCTTCAACTTCAAACAAATTCAGCTCAAGATCAAACTTAGCCACATCAAAAACTTGCTCGACTGGTGAAACCTCTAGCCCCGGCAGCCGCCATTCCGTATTCTCATTGTTCTGCCAGGCAAACATCACCTGAAACAGCGGGGTGTGCGCCAGTTGGCGCGGCAGTTGCATGATTTCTACCACCTGTTCAAACGGGAGATCCTGATGTTCCTGTGCCGCCAGTGCGGTTTGTCGTACACGTGCCAGCAATTCCGTCACATTCGGTGCATCAGATAAATCCATCCGCAACGCCAACGTATTCACAAAGAAGCCAATCAGAGATTCCACTTCCTGCCGACCACGACCAGCACTTGGCGTACCGATAACCAGATCTTCCTGACCTGACAGGCGTGACAGCACTGTCGCCCAAGCCGCCAACAGGGTCATAAATAACGTGACGCCCTGTTGCTCACTCAGGCGCTTAAGGGATTGGGTTAACTCCGCATCCAGACTGACAGGCAATAAGGCCCCGGCAAACGACTGCTGAAGCGGACGTGGCCGGTCAGTAGGTAAATCCAAAAGAACCGGTGCATCAACCAGCCTCGCGCGCCAATAATCAGATTGGGACTGTATGCGTTCAGCCGACAACCATTGACGCTGCCAAGCGGCGTAATCAGGGTACTGAATCGTCAACGGTGGCAACGGATCTGGCTGTCCCGCCAGAAACGCGGTGTAAAGGGAGCTCAATTCACGCATCAACACGCTGACAGACCAACCATCAAAAACAATATGATGTAGAGTCAGCAAGAAAACGTGATCATCATCAGCCAGTTGTATCAGACTGGAACGAATTAATGGGCCGCGAGCAAGATCAAACAGTGTTTCAATTTCCTGAGCAGAGAGAGACGCAAGCTGCGCATCTACATCAGGCATGTCACGCAGATCATATTTTCTCATCAGCAAGCCTGATGCCGCCGGCAACAACTCTATCTGCGGTTGACCATCGACAGCAACGAAGACAGAGCGCAACGCTTCATGGCGGGCAAACAGTGTATCAAGTGTCTGTTGCCAAGCGGCGATATCCAACCGACCATGTAGACGTAAGGCCAGCGGAATATGATAGGTCTCACTCACCCCGTCAAACTGAGTCAGGAACCACAGACGTTGTTGCGCAAATGACAGCGGCAATTGGCCTTCACGCGATAGCGGAACGATAGCAGGTAATATCCTGTCCGATTCCCCAAACTGGGCACTTATCGCTTCAGCAAAAGTAGTCAAAACAGGGAATGTAAACAGCGTGGACAATGGCCATTCAATCCCCAACGCCGCTATCCGGTTCATCATTCGCACTGCTAACAACGAATGGCCGCCTAAAACGAAAAAGTTGTCATATCGGCTAATTCGCTCAACACCGAGTAATTCACACCAGATAGTCGCCAATAGGGTTTCCATCTCCCCTAGCGGTGCGGCGTAAATCTGCCGGGCAAAATCTTCTTCCCCCGGCACCGGTAATGCTCGGCGATCTAGTTTGCCGTTTGGCGTCAACGGAAAGGTATCCAAACGCACAAAGGCTGCCGGCACCATATAATCCGGTAAAATCATACTTAAGTGAGTACGTAGATGGTTAACCAGCATCTCATCCGCTTCTGCCACCACATAAGCCACCAACCGTTTATCCTGACCGTTACCCAAAGTCAGCACCAACGCTTCGCTTACTGCCGGGTGTTTCAGCAATTGGGCTTCGATTTCCCCCGGTTCAATGCGGAAACCGCGGATTTTCACCTGTTGATCATTGCGGCCCAGGAATTCCAGATTACCGTCTGGTAGGTAACGAGCTAAATCCCCGGTGCGATACAGGCGAGCATTGGGTTCATCACTGAACGGATCTGGCAAAAAACGTTCCTTCGTCAGTTCAGGACGATTAAGATAGCCACAAACAACTCCATCTCCGCCGATATAAATCTCACCGATTGCCCCCTGCGGCACTGGATGACCATAAGTATCCAACAGATAAACCCGCGTATTGGCTATTGGTCGACCAATGGGAATTCTCACCACTTCTGGCGATAACGCTGTAATACGGTAAGTGGTAGTAAAGGTGGTGCCTTCACTCGGTCCATAGCCATTCAATAACTGTTGCGGTGGGTTATCACGCAGAACTTGTCTAATTACATGTGGATCCAGCACATCACCGCCGACAATGAGGATTTTGAGCTGGGGGAAAGCCGGAGACAACTCTGCCGCCAGTCGGTTAAATAACCCGACACTTAGCCACAGCACGGTAATGCGATGAGTCTGCAATGCTTGAACAAGTTCTTTAGGCATCAGCAACGTGGCGTGATCAATCACCACCAGCACGCCGCCATTAAGCAACGGCGACCAGACTTCAAAGGTGCTGGCATCAAAAGCCGGGTTAGCTTCAAACGCCACCCGATCATCCGGCCCAATTTCGGCGTACCCATTATTAATCACCAGCCGAACCACTGCCCGATGCGGTACCATCACTCCTTTGGGCGTGCCCGTTGAGCCTGAGGTATACATGATATAGGCCAGTTCAGTACTGGAACGGGGTAAGTCAGGATTGCGGTTATCTTCCTGCCTAATAGCACCCATCTCATCGGCCAGGCAAAACCGGGGGATCGCCAAGTCAATCGGAGTATCGGTAAGCAATAACTTGGCTGAACAGTCACTTATCAACCAATACTTCCGCTCATCCGGCACTCGGGGATCAATCGGCACATAAACAGCCCCAGCCTTAAGGATAGCCAACTGAGCCACCACCAGCTCAACAGAACGTTCTAATAGCACAGCGACCCGGTTATCCGGCTTGACCCCTTGCCCAATTAACCAGTGGGCTAGTTGGTTAGCGCGAGCATTTAATTCGGCATAGTTGAGAATATGTTTTCCATACACCAACGCTATCGCATTAGGGGTATTTTCTGCCTGTTGCTCAAACAGCCGGTGAATACAACTCTGGTCAGGATATGGTGCTTGAGTCGCGTTCCAAGTTGCCAGTAACAACCTCTTCTCAGCTTCCGGCAAGATATTCAGCAACCGTACCGGTGTCTCCGGCTGCTGTTCAAGCGCCGCTGCCAGACTTTCCAGCGCCTGTTGCATATAACCACACACGCGTTTCGGATCAATCGGTTGAACAATTTGCACCGTCAGCCCCAGTGCGTGACCAAAATCTTCCACCGACAAGACAAGTGGATAGTTAGTGCGCTCTTGCCCGCTAAGGAATTCAATACCGCTGATGGTTACATCCGTGGTAACCGGCTGTGCACTATGCCGGTAGTTCAGTAACGCGCTAAAGAGAGGTGTTTCCCTCGGCACCTCACTACAACGTTGGGCCAGCGCCAGTGAGGCATGTTCATGCTCCAGCAATTCGGCTAATCGAGTATGGGCTAATCGTACACCGTCCCGCACCGGGGTATCATCCATATCCAGTCGCAACGGCAAAGTATTGGTAAATAGCCCCATGCCATTGTCAGCCCCTTGTCCTGCTTGCATCCGTCCAAACAGCACGGTGCCGAATACCACTTTTACCTGTCCGCTGGTACGCGACAAGACCTGTGCCCAGGCCAGATGGCATAAAGTTGCTAAGCTGACACCCATACGCCGTGCCTGACTGCGCAGACGATCATTCAGTTCAGGCGTTAACATCTGGTGCGATTCCATCACCTGTGAACCATCTCGATGTACCTCCATCAACCCGAACGGCAGCGTCGGTTCATCCACTTCAGACAACATGTCAGTAAAGAAGCGGGTATGTGCGGCCTGACTCACCCCCAACCGGGCCTGAGCCACCAGATTGCGGAAAGGGACCGGCACAGGCAAGTTCTCTTCCTGTCCGGCAAGATAAGCCTGAATCTCGCCCTGCATCACTTCCATTGTGGTATGGTCACCAATCAGATGATGCTGCAATTGCAGTGCGCTCCAACGGCCATCGTCCTCCTGCGCCACCGCAAAATGCAACAGTGGTGCTCGTTGCAGATCAATACGATAGCGACGCGGATCAAAATGTTGAGCTAGCTGGTCACAGACCAGCCCATCAACCGGGTCTAGTGTCAGTTCAGTGACTGATAATTGAGCTTGACGCCAAACCACCTGAACTGGCGCTGATAATCCTTGCCAAACAAAGGCGGTACGCAAAATATCGTGGCGATTAACTACCTGTTGTACTGCCGCCAAATAGTTGTCCAACAAGTCGCGGTTAGCAAAGACCATCTGACCAGCCAGCAGATACGGATCTCCTTTATTCGCTAGTAAATGGTGGAACAGAATACCGTCCTGCAACGGTGATAAGCCATAGATATCCTGAATATTGGCAACCCCACCTGATACTTGTGCAATGATATGATCAATCTCAGATTGGGTCAGATCAGCCAACGGCAACATTTCAGGTGTGAGTGCCGTGGTCACCGGGGTAATGACATTCGTCGGCACCACCACTTCCAGTGATTGTCCTGCTGTTTGGGCAAATGCCGATAACACCGGGGATTGGAATAAATCACGCACCGCCAGCGTTAATCCCGCATTACGCAGACGTTCAATCATCCGTACCGCCAACAGCGAATGACCACCCAATGCAAAGAAGTTGTCATGCCGACTCACCTGTTCAATACCCAATAACTCGCTCCAAATAGTGGCTAGCAGAGTTTCTGTCTCCCCTTGCGGCGCTGCATAAACCTGACGGGCAAAGGCATTTTCCCCCGGCACCGGTAGCGCCCGACGATCCAGTTTACCGTTCGGGGTCAATGGGAAGGCATCCATACAGACAAATGCTGCCGGCACCATATAATCCGGTAAAATCGCACCTAAGTGAGTACGCAGACGATTAATCAACTCCTTATCCACTTCTGCCACTACATAAGCCACCAGCCGTTTATCCTGACCGCCGCCCATCACCTGTACAACCGCTTCATGCACTGCCGGGTGTTCCGTCAATCGGGCTTCGATTTCCCCCGGCTCAATGCGGAAACCGCGGATTTTCACCTGTTGGTCATTTCGGCCCAGGAACGCCAAATTGCCATCTGGCAAATAGCGGGCCAAATCCCCGGTGCGGTACATCCGGGCATCCGGCTCACTACTGAACGGATCTGGTAGAAAACGCTCCGCCGTCAGTTCAGGACGATTGAGATAACCCCGTGCCACACCGGCCCCGCCAATATATAACTCACCCACGGCACCTAACGGTACAGGCTGACTATACTTATCCAGCAGATAGAGAGTTAAGTCCGGGATCCGTGTGCCAATAGGACTCGTTATCTGTTCTACATCATGGCGAGCCAGTGCCCGGTAAGTGACGTGAACCGTGGTCTCTGTGATACCGTACATATTCACCAACTGCGGCAACGTCTCCTCACGCAGGGCATACCACGGCTTCAAAATACTCGGATCGAGTGCTTCCCCACCAAAGATGATATAGCGCAAGCAGTCCGGTAACGGATTGGCGATATAGCTGGCAATAAAGGCTTTAAAGGCACTGGGGGTCTGATTCAACACTGTGATGCCATGCTGACACACGAATTGATGCAGCTCCTGGGGGGAACGGGCAATCGCGTGCGGAACCAGCACTAATTTAGCACCGTAACGTAACGCCCCCCATAATTCCCACACCGAGAAGTCAAACGCAATGGAGTGGAACAGGCACCAAATATCTTGCCGATTAAAGTGATACCAAAATTCAGTCGCCTCAAACAAACGCAGGATATGGCGATGTTCCACCATTACCCCTTTCGGCGTGCCGGTCGAGCCCGAGGTGTAAATCACATACGCCAGATGCTGTGCCGTCAATGCCGGCACTTGTGGGTTACTGTCCGGTTGATCAGGCGGGCTATTTGGGTCAAGTACCGTTAACCCTGCCAGTGCGTCCTCTCCCAGCACATCACGCCCGACATTATCCGCCAGCAAAATAGCGGGGGCAGCATCGGTCAGGATATGTGTCAGGCGCTCACCGGTATAGACCGGATCCAGCGGTACATAGGCACCCCCGGCTTTCAACACGGCTAATACCCCTACCACCATTGCCAATGAACGTGACACGCAAACCGCCACCCGTTGGTCCGGTATGACGCCCAACGCGATCAGTTGATGCGCCAGACGGTTGGCGCGGTTATTGAGCTCGGCATAGCTGAAACTCTGTTCTTCATACACCAGTGCCGTGGCATCTGGACTTTTCTCTGCCCATTGCTCAAACAGTTGGTGAATACAACCGTGATCTGGATACGACGTTTCAGTTGCATTCCAGGTTTCCAGCAACAGCTTTTTCTCTGCTGTTGGCAAAATATTCAATGTTCGTACCGGTATCTCTGGATGCTGTTCAAGCGCCACTGCCAGACTCTCCAGCGCCTGCTGCATATAATCACATATCCGTTCCGGATCAATCGGTTGAGCAATTTGCGCCGTCAATCCTAAAGCATGACCAACATCCTCCACCGACAAGACAAACGGATAGTTAGTGCGCTCTTGCCCGCCGAGAAATTCAATACCGCTGATGGTTGCATCCGTGGTAACCGGTTGTGCACTATGCCGGTAGTTCAGCAAAGCACTAAAGAGAGGCGCTTCCCCCGGTATTCCACTGCAACGTTGAGCCAGCGCCAGTGACGCATGTTCATGCTCCAGCAATCCAGCTAACCGAGAATGAGCTGCCCGTACACTTTCCTGCACCGGGGTATCATCCATATCCAGTCGCAACGGCAAGGTATTGATAAACAGCCCCATGCTGCTGTCACCTCCTTGCCCTGCCTGCATTCGCCCAAACAGCACGGTACCGAACACCACTTTATCCTGCCCGCTGGTACGTGATAAAACCTGTGCCCAAGCCAGATGGCATAACGTAGCCAAACTGACACCCAGACGCCGGGCCTGATTGCGCAGACGATCGTTCAACCTAACAGGTAACATCCGGTGCGATTCCGTCACCTGCGAACCATCCCGATGTACCTCCGTCAACCCAAATGGCAGTGTTGGTTCATCCACCTCAGCCAACATGTCAGTAAAGAAGCGGGTATGTTCGGCTTGACTCACCCCCAAACGAACTTGAGCTACCAGATTGCGGAAAGGAACTGGCACAGGCAAGTTCTCTTCCTGTCCGACTAGGTAAGCCTGAACTTCGCCATGCATCACTTCCATTGTGGTATGGTCGCCAATCAGATGATGTAGCAATTGCAGTACGCTCCAACGGCCATCCTCCTCCTGTGCTACCACAAAGTGCAACAATGGGGCTCGTTGCAGATCAATACGATAGCGACGTGGATCAAAAAGTTGAGCTAACTGGTCACGGACCGGCCCATCAACTGGGTCCAATGTCAGCTTAGTGACTGATAATGGTGCCTGACGCCAAACCACTTGAGCCGGCGTTGATAATCCTTGCCAAACAAAGGCGGTACGCAGAATATCGTGGCGATTCACTACCTGTTGCACTGCTGCCAGATAACGATCCAACAAGGCGCGATCATCAAAAGTCATTTGGCTGACCAATAGATACGGGTCACCTTCATTGGCCAACAAATGGTGAAACAGAATACCGTCCTGCAACGGAGACAGGGCATAGATATCCTGAATATTAGCCATCCCACCCGGCACTTGTCCCACGATATGGTCAATTTCAAGCTGGGTCAGCTCAATCAGCGGCAACATTTCGGGTGTAAGTGCCGTGGTCGCCGGGGTGATGACATTCGCCGGCACCACCACCGGAGGTGATTGGCCTACTGTTTGGGCAAATGCCGATAACATCGGAGATTGAAATAGGTCACGTACCGCCAGCGTTAACCCCACGTTACGCAGGCGCTCAATCATCCGCACCGCAAGCAGAGAATGGCCGCCCAAGGCAAAGAAACTATCGTGCCGACTGATCTGTTCAATCCCCAACAACTCGCTCCAGATAGCAGCCAATAGGATTTCTGTTTCTCCCTGCGGTGCTTCATAAACTTGCCGGGCAAAAGCTTCCTCCCCCGGTGCCGGTAATGCCCGACGATCCAATTTGCCGTTCGGCGTCAACGGGAAAGTATCCAGACGTACAAAGGCCGTCGGCACCATATAATCCGGTAAAATGGTACTTAGGTGGGTATGCAGACGGTTAACTAACTCCTCATCCGCTTCTGTTACCACATAAGCTATCAACCGTTTGTCCTGACCGTCGCCCATCACCTGCACAACCGCTTCACTCACGAACGGGTATTCCAGCAATCGGGCTTCGATTTCCCCTAGTTCAATACGGAAACCACGGATTTTCACCTGCTGGTCATTGCGGCCCAGAAACTCCAGATTGCCGTCTGGCAGGTAACGGGCCAAATCCCCGGTCCGATACAGGCGGGCATCCGGTTTATCACTAAACGGATCCGGCAGAAAACGCTCCGCGGTCAGTTCGGGGCGATTGAGATAACCACAGGCAACCCCATCTCCACCGATATAAATCTCACCAGTTACCCCCTGTGGCACTGGCTGACCATAGGTATCTAACAGATAAACCCGCGTATTGGCTATCGGTCGACCAATGGGGATCCGGCTCACTTCCGGTGATAATGCCGTGATGCGGTAGGTGGTAGTGAAGGTGGTGCCCTCACTCGGTCCATAACCATTTAATAACTGTTGAGGCGGGCTATCACGCAGAACCTGCGCCATCACATGCGGATCCAGCACATCGCCGCCGACAATCAGGGTCTTGATTTGTGGCAGCACTGGGAACAACGCTGTCGCCAGTCGGTTAAACAGCCCGACACTCAGCCATAGTACGGTAATGCGATAAGTCTGTAATGCCTGAACAAATTCTTTAGGCGTCAGTAACGTAGTGTGATCAATCACCACCAGCGTACCGCCATTGAGCAATGGTGCCCAGACTTCAAAGGTACTGGCATCGAAAGCCGGGTTGGCCTCAAACACCACCCGATCATCCGGCCCGATTTCAGCGTACCCGTTATTGATGACCAGTCGAACCACCGCACGATGCGGCACCATTACCCCTTTGGGTGTACCGGTCGAGCCAGAGGTATACATGATATAGGCCAAGTCGGTACTGGAGCGAGGCAAGTCAAGATTGCGGTGATCTTCTTCTTCGATAGTGATCATCTCATCAGTTAGAGAAAACCGGGGGATCGCCACATCAACCGGGATACCGCTAAGCAATAACTTGGCTGAACAGTCGTTTATCAGCCAGTTTTTCCGTTCGTCCGGCACACGGGGATCGATTGGCACATAAACGGCCCCGGCTTTGAGAATTGCCAATTGGGCCACGATCAGCTCAATGGAACGTTCTAACAGCACAGCAACCCGCTCATCTGACCGTATCCCCCACTTAATTAACTGGCGCGCCAATCGGTTAGCGCGAGCATTTAATTCGGTGTAGCTGAGAATGTGTTCTTCATACACCAGCGCTACTGCGTCAGGGGTTTTCTCCTCCTGTTGTTCAAACAACCGATGAATGCATGTCTGGTCAGGATATCGCGTCTGGGTTGCATTCCAGGTTTCCAGCAACAGTTTGCGTTCCGCCACGGTCAGGATATCGATTTTCCCAACCGGCTGTTGAGGGTTAGCCGCCATCTCTCGTAGTACGGTATGGAGATAGCCCACCTGCCGCTCAATGGTAAGTTGATCAAACAGGGCGGTGGCATAATTCAGATAACCGACAATTCGGCCGTCTACTTCAGACAGACTCAATTCAAGGTCAAACTTAGCGATATCAATGCGTTGCTCGGCAGGTGAAACCGTCAGTCCCGGCATCTTCCATTCCATGCCTTCATTGTTCTGCCAAGCAAACATCACCTGGAACAGCGGAGTATGTGCCAAGTGGCGTGGTGGTTGTACAATTTCCACTACCTGTTCAAACGGGAGATCCTGATGCTCCTGTGCCGCCAGCGCAGTTTGTCGCACTCGCGCCAGCAATTCCGCCACATTGGGGGAATCGGATAAATCCATGCGTAACGCCAGTGTATTCACAAAAAAGCCGATCAGGGATTCCACTTCCTGCCGACTGCGACCGGCACTCGGCGTACCGATAACCAGATCTTCCTGGCCTGATAGGCGTGATAAGACTGTTGCCCAAGCAGCCAGCAACGTCATAAATAACGTGACTCCCTGTTGCTCACTCAAACGTTTAAGAGATTGGGTTAACTCCGCATCCAAATTGACGGGTAATAAAGCCCCGGCAAACGACTGCTGAGATGGACGTGACCGATCAGTAGGCAAATCCAGTAGAACTGGCGCATCTGCCAGACTCATTCTCCAATAGTCAGATTGGATTTGTAACCGCTCCGCCGACAGCCACTGACGCTGCCAGGCAGCATAATCAGGATACTGAATTGCCAGTGGAGGTAACGGATCTGGCAGCCCCATTGAAAAAGCGGTATAGAGGGCACTCAACTCATGCATCAACACGCCAGCCGACCAGCCGTCTGACACAATATGATGCTGAGTCAGCAAAAAGACATAATCATCGTCAGCACGTTGTATCAAACCCGCTCGAATTAACGGACCACCAGCAAGATCAAACGGCACCTCCGCTTCCTGTACACATAAACGCTCAAGTCGTTTATCTGCATCAAACACTTTACGCAAATCGTGTTTGCTCATCGGCAAACCCAATTCAGCCGGCAACAATTCGACCTGAGGCTGACCATCCTCCGAGATAAAGATGGAACGCAAAGCCTCGTGGCGGGCAAACAAGCGATTCAGCGCCTGCTGCCAAGCAGCGATATCCAACTGACCATGTAAACGCAGAGCCATTGGGACATGATAAGTCTGGCTAACCCCTTCAAATTGGGTCAGGAGCCATAGACGCTGTTGAGCAAATGACAGCGGTAATGCACCCTCTCGGGATATCGGCAGCATAGCAGACACACTATTGTTCTGTTCACCAAGCTGAGCCCTCATTACCTCAGCAAAATCTGCCAACGTCGGTGATTTAAACAACGTGGTCAGCGGCAATTCAATGCCTAAAGCCGCCATTCGGTTTATCATCCTCACCGCCAATAACGAATGGCCGCCCAGAGCAAAGAAACTGTCATACCGTCCCACCAGCTCAATCCCCAGTAACTCACGCCAGATAGCGGCCAGTGCTATCTCTGTTTCGCCTTGTGGCGCTTCGTAAATCTGGCGGGAAAAGGCTTCTTCGTCCGGTGCCGGTAACGCTAGACGGTCCAGCTTTCCATTCGGCGTCAACGGTAGTGCATCCAAACGGACAAAAGCCGCCGGCATCATATAATCTGGCAAAATTGTGCTCAGATGAGTACGCAGGCTATTCGCCAATTCATCGTTTTCTTCTGCCACCACCCAAGCCACTAGACGCTTATCATGCTCCTCACCCCGCGCTAACACTACCGCTTCACGTACCGCAGGGTACTCTGTCAACCGGGTCTCGATTTCACCCGGTTCAATCCGGAAGCCCCGAATTTTAATCTGCTGGTCATTACGACCAACAAATACTAAATTGCCATCTGGCAGATAACGGGCCAAATCGCCGGTCCGATACATCCGCGCACCCGGCATCTCACTAAATGGGTCAGCTAAAAAGCGTTCAGCCGTCAGTTCAGGACGATTAAGGTAGCCACGCGCCACCCCCGCACCACCGACATACAACTCACCTACTGCCCCCAACGGCACTGGCTGGCCGTCGCTATTCAACAAATAAATCTGGGTGTTCGCCGTCGGATGGCCGATAGGCACTAACGTATCCGTGTAGTCTGGTGGACAACGCCAAGTCGCCGCACACACCGTGATTTCTGTCGGGCCATAGGCATTAAACAGCGCCGCCCGGCGACAAAGTGTCTGAAATAGTGCTGCGCTAGGTGCTTCACCGCCTAATATCACTGTCGGTGTTATCGTTAGCGCCGGTAAATCTCCTCCATCCCGAAGCAGAGCCGGGGTCAGACAGGCATGGGTCACTACCTGTTGCTCCAGATAATGCCAGAGACGAAGCGGGTCCTGCCGGACGATATCGACTGCGATAACCAGACAGGCCCCACTTCCCAACGCCATCATGATTTCCCAAACACTGGCATCAAAGCTCAATGAGGCAAACTGCAATATCCGGCTATCTGAGTGAATGTCAAACTGGGCAATTTTATCCCGGACAAGATTGATTAGCCCACGATGCTCAACCATCACACCTTTTGGTGTACCGGTTGAACCTGATGTGTAAATCACATACGCCAGATGCTGTGCAGTCAGTGCGGTCACTTGCGGGTTACTGTCCGGCTTATCAGGCAGCGTATTCGGATCCAGTACCGTGAGTCCTGACAGTGCTTCCTCACCCAATGCGGCACATCCGACATTGTCCGCCAGCAAAATAGCCGGTGCTGCATCGGTCAAAATATGTGCCAAACGTTCCCCTGGATAAGCCGGGGCCAATGGAACATAGGCACCACCCGCTTTCAACACCGCCAGCAAGCCCACAATCATCGTCGGTGAACGTGTCACGCAAATCGCTACTCGCTGGTCTGGCACAATACCCAGCGCAATCAGTTGATGGGCTAGTCGGTTAGCGCGGGTATTCAGTTCCGCATAGCTGTACGTCTGTTCTTCATACACCAGTGCTGTGGCGTCCGGGTTTTTCTCCACTTGTTGTTCAAATAATTGATGGATACACAGCGGGTCAGAATAGGCAATTTCTGTCTCATTCCAGGTTTTTAATAACAAAGTGCGTTCAGCCTCGGGCAAAATTTCCAACGTCCGTACCGGCGTTTCCGGGGCCAGCTCAAGTGTTTCTGCCAAACTTTCCAGCGCTTGTTGCATATAACCGCACACCCGTTCCGGATCAAATGGCTGGACAATTTGCGTTGTTAGCCCCAACGCATTACCAAAATCCTCCACCGATAGAGTAAACGGATAGTTGGTACGTTCCTGCGCGCCAAGAAACTCAACACCATTCATGATTTCATTCGAAGTCGCGGATAACGCACTATGCCGGTAATTCAACAAAGCACTAAAGAGTGGAACTTCACCTTGTATCCCACTGCAACGTTGAGCCATCGCCAGTGAAGCATGTTCATGCTCCAGTAACTCGGCTAGCCGGGCGTGTGCTGCCTGTACACGCCCTCGTACTGGGGTATCATCCATATCTAGCCGTAACGGCAAGGTATTGATAAACAGCCCCATACTGCTGTCAGTCCCTTGCCCTGTCTGCATCCGTCCAAACAATACGGTGCCGAATACCACTTTCTCCTGTCCACTGGTACGCGACAATACCTGTGCCCAGGCTAGATGGCACAGCGCTGCTAGACTGACACCCAGACGCCGGGCCTGACTACGCAAGCGGTTGTTCAGTATGGCGGGCAACATTCGGTACGATTGGGTCATCTGAGAACCATCCCGATGTACTTCCGTCAATCCGAATGGCAACGTCGGTTGATCCACCTCAGCTAACATGTCAGTAAAGAAGCGGGTATGCTCGGCCTGATTCACCCCCAGACGAACCTGAGCCACCAGATTGCGGAAAGGGGCCGGCACAGGCAGGCTCTCTTCCTGCCCGGTAAGGTACGCCTGAACTTCGCGGTTCATCACTTCCAGTGTCGTATGGTCGCCAATCAAATGATGCTGTAATTGCAGTGCAATCCAACGACCATCCATTTCCTGTGCAATAACAAAACGTAACAGTGGCGCTTGGCCCAGATCGAGACGATGCTGACGCGGATTAAAACGTTGAGCCAATTGCTCATAAACCGGTCCGTCAGCAGGATCTAATATCAGTTCCACAACTGATAACGGTGCCTGACGCCAAACAACCTGAACCGGTGCAGATAATCCTTGCCAAATAAAGGCGGTACGCAGAGTATCGTGGCGATTAACCACCTGTTGCACCGCCACCAGATAACTATCCAGCAACGAACGATCAGCAAAGGCCATCTGGCTGACTAACAGATACGGGTCGCCTTCATTGGTTAATAAGTGGTGGAACAGAATACCGTCCTGTAACGGCGACAGGGCATAGATATCCTGAATATTAACTATTCCACCCGGCATTTGTTGCACAATATAGTCAATCTCAGTTTGGGTCAGCTCAATCAACGGCAACATCTCAGGTGTGAGTGCCGTGGTCGCCGGGGTAATAACATTCTCCGGCACCACCACCGCTTGTGACTGCCCTACTGTTTCGGCAAATGCCGATAACACCGGGGATTGGAATAGATCATGCACCGCCAGCGTTAATCCCGCATTACGCAGACGTTCAATCATCCGCACTGCAAGCAGAGAATGGCCGCCCAAGGCAAAGAAGCTGTCGTGCCGACTAATCTGTTCAATACCCAACAACTCGCTCCAGATAGTGGCCAATAGGATTTCTGTTTCCCCTTGCGGCGCGGCATAAACCTGACGCGCAAAAGCATCCGCCCCCGGCGCAGGTAATGCTCGGCGATCCAGCTTGCCGTTTGGGGTCAGCGGGAAGGTATTCAGGCGTACAAAAGCGGCCGGCACCATATAATCAGGCAAAATAGCACTCAGATATCCACGCAAGCTCGCCGTCAATCCGTCATCTGGCTCTGCCACTACATAAGCCACCAGCCGTTTGTCCTGCCCGTCACTTAACGCCAGTACCAATGCTCCACTTACCGCAGGATGCTCCATCAGCCGCGCTTCAATTTCTTGCGGCTCAATACGGAACCCCCTGATTTTAACCTGTTGATCGTTACGACCAACGAATATCAGATTGCCGTCCGGCAGGTAACGAGCCAAATCCCCGGTGCGATACAAGCGGGCATCAGGTTCATTACTGAACGGATCAGTTAGGAAACGTTCAGCAGTCAACTCAGGATAATTGAGATAACCACGTGCGACACCTACGCCACCGATATACAGTTCCCCCACCGTCCCCAATGGTACCGGCTGACCATAAGTATCCAGCAGATAAACCCGTGTGTTGGTTGTTGGGCGCCCAATAGGAACCCATGCATCCGTATAGTCTGATGGGCAAGACCAAGAGGTGGCGCAAACCGTAATTTCCGTCGGGCCATAATCATTGAACAAATTTACCCGATCACACAACGCCCGGAACAGGGTTGAACCCGGTGCTTCTCCTGCAAATATTAACGTAGGCTTTATCGTTATTACCGGTAAATCGCTCTCTTCCCGGAACAGAGCCGGTGGCAGGAAAGCGTGCGTTACTGCTTGTTTTTCCAGATAAGACCAAAGACGACGCGGGTCCTGGCGGATAATATCGGTAGGAATAACCAAACAGGCCCCGCCACTTAACGCTGTCATGATCTCCGAGACACTGGCATCAAAACCCGATGAGGCAAATTGCAATATTCGACTGGTTTCATCAACGCTAAACCGGGTAATTTGAGCCAGAGCCAAGTTAACTACCCCACGATGTTCCACCATCACCCCTTTCGGCGTGCCAGTCGAACCCGAGGTGTAAACCACATAGGCCAAATGTCGTTCAGTCAATTCAGGTATCAGCGGATTACTGTCCGCTTGGTCAAACAGGATATTCGGATCGAGCATAATCAAGTCTGCAAGTGCTTTCTCACCCAACGCAGCACGTCCAGTATTATCCGCCAACAAAATAGCCGGTTTGGCATCAACCAGAATATGCCCCAGACGCTCGCCCGAATAAGCCGGATCCAGTGGCACATAAGCACCACCCGCTTTCAGCACCGCTAACAATCCGACTATCATTGCTGGTGAACGCGCCACACAAATCGCCACTCGCTGATCCGGCACCACACCCAACGTAATCAGTTGATGCGCCAGCCGATTAGCACTCGTATTTAATTCGGCATAACTGATGGCTTGCCCTTCATACATCAGTGCCGTAGCATCCGGATTCTTCTCTGCCCATTGCTCAAATAGTCGGTGAATACAACCGTGATCTGGATACGACGTTTCGGTCATGCTCCAGGTTTCCAATAACAGCTTACGTTCCGCTACAGTCAGGATATCGATTTTCCCGACTGGCTGTTGAGGGTTAGCCACCATCGCCCGCAATACGGTATGGAGATAACCCACCTGCCGCTCAATGGTCGCCTGATCAAATAGAGCAGTGGCATAATTCAGATAACCGACAATTCTTCCGTCCACCTCAGATAGGCTCAATTCAAGATCAAATTTAGCGATATCGATGAGTTGATCGGCAGGTAAAACCGTCAGTCCCGGCAATTGCCATTCCGCATTCTCATTACTCTGCCAAGCAAATATCACCTGAAATAGCGGAGTATGCGCTAATCGGCGCAGCGGTTGCACGATTTCTACCACCTGTTCAAAGGGTAGGTCCTGATGCTCCTGGGCCGCCAATGCAGTTTGTCGCACATGCGCCAACAATTCTGTTACATTCGGTGCACCGGATAAATCCATCCGCAACGCCAGTGTATTCACAAAGAAACCAATCAGGGATTCCACTTCTTGCCGACTGCGACCGGCACTCGGCGTACCGATAACCAGATCTTCCTGACCTGATAAGCGCGATAAAACCGTCGCCCAAGCCGCTAACAGGGTCATAAATAACGTGACACCTTGTTGCTCACTCAAGCGTTTAAGGGATTGCGTTAACTCCGCATCCAGACTGACGGGCAAGATATTTCCGGTAAATGACTGCCGAGGTGGACGTGGCCGATCAGTAGGCAAATCCAGTAGAACCGGTGCATCAACCAGTCTCGCGCGCCAATAATCAGATTGAAACTGTATGCGTTCAGCCGATAGCCATTGACGCTGCCAAGCGGCGTAATCAGGATACTGAATCGTCAACGGAGACAACGGATCCGGTTGCCCGGTAAGAAAAGCGGTATAAAGGGCGTTCAATTCACACATCAATACGCTGACAGACCAGCCATCGAAAATAATATGATGCAGGGTCAGCAGGAAGACATGTTCATCATTAGCCAGTTGTACCAGAGCAGAACGAATTAATGGACCACGGGCAAGATCAAACGGCGTACCAGCTTCCTGAGTAGAGAGAGAGGCAAGCTGCGCATCCACGTCAGGTGTGTTACGCAGATCATATTTTTTCATCGGCCAACCTAATGCCGCCGGCAACAATTCCACCTGCGGCTGGCCGTCAACAGCAACAAAAACAGAGCGCAACGCTTCGTGACGGGCAAACAGCGTATCAAGCGCCTGTTGCCAGGTGGCGATATCCAGCAGACCACGCAAACGCAGAGCCAGCGGAATATGATAGGTTTCACTCACCCCCTCAAACTGCGCCAGGAGCCACAGACGCTGTTGCGCAAATGACAACGGCAATTGGCCTTCACGGGATAGCGGAATGATAGCTGGCAATGCCTCGCCTGACTCATCAAACCGGGCACTCATCACTTCAGCAAAAGCCATCAAAGTCGGGAATGTAAACAGCGTAGACAGCGGTAATTCGATCCCCAAAGCCGCTATCCGGTTTATCATTCGCACCGCCAACAGCGAATGACCACCCAGTGCGAAAAAGTTGTCATACCGGCTAATCCGCTCAACACCCAATAATTCACGCCAGATAGCCGCCAATGTGGTTTCCATTTCCCCTGACGGTACAGCGTAAATTTGCCGGGCAAAATCTTCTTCCCCCGGTACCGGTAGCGCCCGACGGTCCAGCTTGCCGTTCGGCGTCAGCGGGAAGGCATCCAAACAGACAAAAGCAGCCGGTACCATATAATCCGGCAACACCGCACTTAAGTGATCACGCAGATGGTTAACCAGCATCTCATCCGCTTCTGCCACCACATAAGCCACCAGCCGTTTGTCCTGACCGTCATCCACCACTAGCACAACCGCTTCATGCACTGCCGGGTGTTCCAGCAATCGGGCTTCAACTTCCCCCGGTTCAATGCGGAAACCGCGAATTTTCACCTGTTGGTCATTACGGCCCAGAAATTCCAAATTACCGTCTGGTAGATAACGGGCCAGATCCCCAGTCCTGTACATACGGGCATCCGGTTGATCACTAAATGGATCTGTCAGGAAACGCTCAGCAGTCTGGTCAGGACGATTAAGATAGCCACAAGCGACCCCATCTCCCCCCACATAAATCTCACCGATCGCACCCAACGGTACCGGCTGACCGTAAGTATCCAGCAGATAAATGCGTGCATTGGCTATCGGCCGGCCAATGGGGATTCTCGCCACTACCGACGGTAACGCTGTAATACAGTAGGTGGTGGTAAAGGTGGTGCCCTCACTGGGTCCATAAGCACTTAATAACTGTTGCGGCGGGTTATCACGTAGAACTTGCGCCATCACATGAGGATCTAGCACATCACCGCCGACAATCAGGATTTTGAGCTGCGGGAGAACCGGGGACAACTCTGCTACCAGCCGGTTAAATAGCCCGACACTTAACCACAACACAGTAATGCGATAAGTCTGTAATGCCAGGGCAAACTCTTTGGGCGTTAGCACAGTGGCATGATCAATAACCACCAACGTACCACCATTCAGCAAAGGAGCCCAAACTTCAAAGGTGCTGGCATCGAAAGACGGGTTAGCTCCAAACGCGACCCGATCATCTGGTCCGATTTCGGCATAACCATTATTGATGACCAGCCGGGCCACCGCACGATGCGGTACCAACACCCCTTTTGGGGTACCAGTCGAGCCGGAGGTATACATAATATAAGCCAGCTCAGTACTGATGCGGGGCAAGTCAGGATTGGGGTAATCTTCCCCACTGATAGCGCCGATCTTATCGGCCAAGTCAACCGGGATATCCGTAAGCAATAATTTGGCTGCACAGTCGCTTATCAGCCAGTGCTTCCGTTCATCCGGTACGCGGGGATCGATCGGTACATAAACAGCCCCGGCCTTGAGGATAGCCAATTGAGCCACCACCAGTTCAATAGAACGTTCTAACTGCACAGCGACCCGGTCATCCGGCTGGATCCCCTGCCCAATTAACCAGTGTGCCAACCAGTTGGCACGAGCATTTAATTCGGCGTAGCTGAGAATGTGTTCTCCATACACCAGCGCTATCGCATC
The DNA here is from genome assembly GCF_003343245.1 of Photorhabdus laumondii subsp. laumondii. Lineage (NCBI taxonomy): Bacteria > Pseudomonadati > Pseudomonadota > Gammaproteobacteria > Enterobacterales > Morganellaceae > Photorhabdus > Photorhabdus laumondii. The sequence continues at coordinate 3,162,235 of NZ_CP024901.1, forward strand.
AGGCGTGTTTCCTGCCTGTTGTTCAAATAGCTGGTGAACACAACATTGGTCAGGATATGGCGCCTGAGTTGCATTCCAAGTCTCCAGCAACAACCTTTTTTCCGCTGCTGGCAAGATATTCAATGCCCGTATCGGTGTTTCCGGTGCCTGTTCAAGTGCTTCCACCAAACTTTCCAGCGCCTGTTGCATATAACCACATATTCGCTCTGGATCAATCGGTTGAACAATTTGCGTCGTCAGCCCCAGTGCATGACCAAAATCCTCTACCGACAAGACAAACGGATAGTTAGTGCGCTCTTGCTCGCTAAGGAATTCAATACCGCTGATGATTGCATCCGTGGTAACCGGCTGCGTACTATGCCGGTAGTTCAGTAACGCGCTAAAGAGAGGCACTTCCCCCAATACCCCACTGCAACGTTGAGCCAGTGCCAGTGAAGCATGTTCATGCTCCAGCAATCCGGCTAACCGGGTATGGGCTAACCGCACACTGTCCTGCACCGAGGTCTCATCCATATCCAATCGTAACGGTAAGGTATTGATAAACAGCCCCATGCCACTATCAGCGCCTTGCCCAGCCTGCATCCGCCCAAACAGCACGGTGCCGAACACCACTTGTTCCCGTCCACTGGTACGCGACAACACCTGTGCCCAGGCCAAATGGCACAAAGTCGCCAAACTGACGTCCAGACGCCGAGCCTGACTGCGCAGGCGGTCATTCAACGTAGCAGGTAACATTCGGTGAAATTCTGTCACCTGCGAACCATCCCGATATACCTCCGTCAACCCGAACGGCAGCGTCGGTTCGTCCACTTCTGCCAGCATGTCAGTAAAGAAGCGGGTATGCTCAGCCTGACTCACGCCCAACCGGGCCTGAGCCACCAGATTGCGGAAAGGGGCTGGCGCAGGCAAGCTCTCTTCCTGTCCTGCAAGATAAGCCTGAACCTCACCGTTCATCACTTCCAGCGTCGTATGGTCGCCAATCAGGTGATGCAGCAATTGCAGTACACTCCAGCGACCATCGTCCTCCTGCGCTATCGCAAAATGCAACAAAGGTGCTTGGTTCAAGTCGAGGCGATGATGGCGTGGGTCAAAATGTTGAGCTAATTGGTCACGGACCGGCCCATCAACCGGGTCTAATGTCAGTTCCGTGACTGACAATTGAGCCTGACGCCAAACGACTTGTACTGGCGCTGATAATCCTTGCCAAACAAAGGCGGTACGCAAAATATCGTGGCGATTAACCACCTGTTGCACTGCCGCCAGATAACGATCCAACAACGAACGATCAGCAAAAATCATTTGGCTGACCAATAGATATGGGTCACCTTTATTCGCCAGCAAATGGTGGAACAAGATGCCGTCCTGCAATGGTGACAGGGCATAGATATCTTGAATATTGGCCACCCCACCCGGTACTTGTTCAATGATATGGTCAATTTCAGACTGAGTGAGATCAATCAATGGCAACATTTCGGGTGTAAGTGTTGTGAGCGCCGGGGTAATGACATTTGCCGGCACCACCACCACCGGTGATTGCCCTACTGTTTGGGCAAATTCAGATAACACTGGGGATTGGAATAAATCACGTACTGCCAGCGTTAACCCCGCATTACGCAGACGTTCAACCATCCGCACCGCCAGCAATGAATGACCACCTAGGGCAAAGAAGCTGTCATGCCGACTAACCTGTTCAATGCCCAACAACTCGCTCCAGATAGCAGCCATCAGGGTTTCGGTCTCCCCTTGCGGCGCTGCATAAACCTGACGGGCAAAGGCTTCCGCCCCCGGCGCTGGTAGAGCCCGGCGATCCAGTTTGCCATTTGGCGTCAACGGGAAGGCATCCAAACGTACAAAGGCTGCCGGTACCATGTAATCCGGCAAAATGGCGCTCAGGTGAGTACGCAGATGGTTAACCAACTCTTCATTCGCTTCTGCTGCTACATAAGCCACCAACCGTTTATCCTGACCGTCACCTAAAGCTAGCACCAGCGCTTCACTCACCGCTGGGTACTCCAACAATCGGGCCTCGATTTCTCCCGGTTCAATGCGGAAACCACGGATTTTCACCTGTTGGTCATTGCGGCCTAGGAATTCCAGATTGCCATCCGGTAGATAGCGGGCTAAATCCCCAGTCCGATACAGGCGGGCATCCGGCTTATCGCTAAACGGATCGGCCAGAAAACGTTCCGCCGTCAAATCAGGTCGGTTGAGATAGCCTCGCGCTACCCCGATACCACCAATATAGAGCTCACCAACTGCCCCTAACGGCACCGGCTGGCCGTCAGTATTCAGCAAATAAATCTGTGTGTTAGCTGTCGGACGCCCAATCGCAATGACACCCTCAGTGTAGTCTGACGGACAACGCCAGGTGGCCGCACACACCGTAATTTCTGTTGGGCCATACGCATTAAACACCGTTGCCCGACGACACAGTGCTTGAAGCAACGTTGTACTGGGTGCTTCACCACCGAGTATCAGCGTCGGTCTTATCGTCATTTCCGGTAAATCGGTCCCCTCCCGGAGCAGGGCCGGTGTCAAGCAGGCATGGGTTATCGCCCGCTCTTCCAGATAATGCCAGAGATAACGGGGCTCCTGACGAACCGTATCAGCCGGGATCGCCAAAGTGGCCCCACTGCACAATGCCATCATGGTTTCCCAGACACCCGCATCAAAGCCAAATGAGGCAAACTGCAACATCCGGCTACCCGGATGAATATCAAACTGAACGATTTTTTCCTGAACCAGGTTAACCAGCCCACAATGTTCAACCATCACTCCCTTTGGTATGCCGGTTGAACCGGAGGTATAAATCACATACGCCAGATGATGTGGGGTTAATACCGGTACTTGCGGGTTGCTATCCGGTTGATCAGGCAAGCTATTCGGATCCAGTACAGTTAACGCTGCCAGCACTTTTTCGCCTAACGCGGCACGTCCCGTATTATCTGCCAGTACAATAGCGGGGGCAGCATCGGTTAAAATATGAATCAGACGTTCCCCCGGATAAGCCGGGTCTAGCGGTACATAGGCACCCCCAGCTTTCAGTACTGCCAGCAGTCCCACTATCCGCGCCGGCGAACTCGCGACGCAAATTGCCACCCGCTGCTCTGGTGCGACTCCCAACGTTATCAGTTGATGCGCCAGCCGATTAGCACGGGCATTTAATTCGGCATAACTGAGAATGTATTTTTCATACACCAGCGCTATCGCATCAGGGGTTTTCTCTGCCTGTTGCTCAAATAGTCGGTGAATACAACCGTGATCTGGATACGACGTTTTGGTCGCGTTCCAAGTTTCCAATAACAACTTGCGCTCCGTCACGGTCAGGATATCGATTTTCCCGACCGGCTGTTGAGGGTTAGTTGCCATCCCCCGCAATACGGTATGGAGATAGCCCACCTGCCGCTCAATGGTCGCTTGATCAAATAGCGCCGTAGCATAATTCAGATAACCGACAACTCTGCCGTCCACTTCAGACAGGCTCAATTCAAGATCAAACTTAGCGATATCAATAGGTTGATCCGCAAGTGAAACCGCCAACCCTGGCAACCGCCATTCTATGTTTTCATTGTTCTGCCAGGCAAATATCACCTGAAATAGCGGAGTATGCGCTAGTCGGCGCGGCGGTTGCACAATTTCCACCACCTGTTCAAACGGGAGATCCTGATGTTCCTGTGCCGCCAGTGCAGTTTGTCGTACGCGCGCCAGCAATTCCGTCACATTCGGTGCACCGGATAAATCCATCCGCAACGCCAGCGTATTCACAAAGAAACCGATTAAAGATTCTACTTCCTGCCGACTACGGCCCGCGCTTGGCGTACCGACAACCAAATCTTCCTGACCTGACAGGCGCGATAGAACTGCTGTCCAGGCCGCCAACAGGGTCATAAACAACGTGACACCCTGTTGCTCACTCAGGCGCTTAAGGGATTGGGTTAACTCCGCATCCAGATTGACGGGCAATAAGGCCCCGGCAAACGACTGCTGAGGCGGACGTGGCCGGTCAGTCGGCAAATCCAGGAGAACCGGTGCATCAACCAGCCTCGCGCGCCAATAATCAGATTGGGACTGTATGCGTTCAGCCGACAACCATTGACGCTGCCAGGCGGCGTAATCAGGGTACTGAATTGTCAACGGTGGCAACGGATCCGGCTGTTGATTCAAGTGAGCCGAATAAAGCGCCTCCAATTCTGATTTTAGTATCCCTAAAGACCAGCCATCGGAAACAATATGATGCTGGGTCAGCAAGAAAACGTGTTCATCGTCAGCCAGTTGTACCAGACTGGAACGAATTAATGGGCCACGGGCAAGATCAAACGGCGCACTGGCTTCCTGAGCAGAGAGAAACGCAAGCTGGTCATCCACATCAGGCGTGTCACGCAGATCATATTTTTTCATCAGCAAGCTTGATGCCGCCGGCAACAATTCCACCTGTGGCTGGCCGTCAACAGCAACAAAAACAGAACGCAATGCTTCATGGCGGGCAAACAGCGTATCAAGCGCCTGTTGCCAAGCGGTGATATCCAATCGACCACGCAAACGCAGGGCCAATGGAATATGATAGGTCTCACTCACTCCATTAAGCTGGGCCAGGAACCAAAGCCGTTGTTGCGCAAATGACAACGGCAATTGGTGATCCTCACGGGATAGCGGAACGATAGCGGGCAATGCCGCGCCTGACTCATCAAACTGGGTACGCATCACTTCAGCAAAAGCTATCAAAGACGGGAATGTAAACAGTGTGGACAGCGGTAATTCAATCCCCAACGCGGCTATCCGATTCATCATCCTCACCGCCAACAGCGAATGACCACCCAGTGCGAAAAAGTTGTCATACCGACTGATCCGCTCAACACCGAGTAATTCACGCCAGATAGCCGCCAATGTGGTTTCCATCTCCCCTGACGGTGCAGCGTAAATCTGCCGGGCAAAATCTTCTTCCCCTGGGGCTGGTAATGCCCGCCGATCCAGTTTGCCATTTGGCGTCAGCGGGAAGGCATCCAGACAGACAAAAGCGGCTGGCACCATATAATCTGGTAAAACCGCACTTAAGTGCGCATGCAGACGGTTAATCAATACCTCATCCGCTTCTGCCACCACATAAGCCACCAACCGTTTATCCTGATCATCATCCAGTGCCAGTATAACCGCCTCACTCACCGCTGGGTGTTCCATTAATCGGGCTTCGATTTCCCCCGGCTCAATGCGGAAACCACGGATTTTCACCTGCTGGTCATTGCGGCCCAGGAACTCCAAATTACCGTCTGGAAAATAACGAGCCAAATCCCCGGTACGGTACATACGGGCATCCGGCACATCACTAAACGGATCAATCAAGAACCGTTCCGCCGTTAAATCAGGGCGATTGAAGTAGCCACGTGCCACTCCCGCCCCCCCAATATAAATTTCCCCCACCACGCCCAACGGTACCGGCTGACCATTCTCGTCCAGTAAGTAAAGGCGGGTATTGGCTATCGGACGGCCGATACTTTCAATAATCCTGTCACCCCGCTGTATTGGCAACCAGGCAGAATAGGTTGTCGTTTCAGAAGGTCCATAGAGATTACACAACCGTTGTATTTGCGTTTTTTCGAAAATCTGTTCAATTAAGGCACCTTTAAGCGGTTCCCCCGCCAGATTAACGGTATGAACCGACGCCATCAGCGCCTGAGCCTGCAATAACGGTTTCATCGCAGACGGGACTGAGTTGATCAAGGTCACCGGCAGGGCATGCTGCATCAATGACAGGGCATCCTCCACCAGATGAATTGTCGCCCCTTGGGACAACGGCACAAAACATTCAAAAATGGACAGGTCGAAATTCATTGACGTCGAGAAAAGCACCTCCCGGATCTCTTCCGTTTCAAAAGCCTGCTGGGCCCAATACAGAAAGTTAACCGTATTGCGGTGCTCAATCATCACCCCTTTGGGCACCCCAGTGGAACCGGAGGTATAAATCACATAAGCCAGATGTCGCGAAGTCAGTCCAGATATCTGCGGGTTGCTGTCTACTTGGTTAGGCAAAATATTGGGGTCCAGTACCGTTAGTCCAGTAAGTGCTTCCTCACCCAGTGCAACCTTGCCGGCCTTATCCGCCAGCACAACAGCCGGGGCAGCATCGGTCAGAATATGTGCCAAACGCGCACTAGGATAAGCTGGATCTAGCGGCACATAAGCTCCACCCGCTTTCAGCACGGCTAATACCCCCGCCACCATTGCCGGTGAACGTGACACGCAAACCGCCACCCGTTGGTCCGGTGTGACTCCCAACGCGATCAGTTGATGCGCCAGACGGTTGGCGCAGGCATTGAGATTGGCATAGCTGAGGATCTGTTCTTCATACACCAGTGCTGTGGCATCCGGACTTTTCTTTGCCCATTGTTCAAACAGTCGGTGAATACAACTGTGATCTGGATACGACGTTTCGGTTGCGGTTGCATTCCAAGTTTCCAGCAACAGCTTTTTCTCTGCTGCCGGCAAGATATTCAGTGTTCGTACCGGTGTCTCCGGACGCTGTTCAAGGGCCTCAGCCAGACTTTCCAGCGCCTGTTGCATATAACCGCATACTCGTTCCGACTCAAACGGCTGCACTACCTGAGCAGTCAATCCCAAAGTAGACCCACCGTCCTCTACTGACAGCACAAACGGATAGTTGGTTCGTTCCTGTGCGCCTAGGAATTCAATACCTGGCACCTCTTTATTTGGGAATGTCGGTTGATCATTATGTCGATAGTTCAGCAAAGCACTGAAGAGCGGAATTTCCCCTGGCACCCTACTGCAACGCTGGGCCAATGCCAGTGACATATGTTCATGATCCAGCAATTCCGCCAGCCGGGTATGCACAGCCTGTACACTGTCCTGTACCGAAGCATCATTTATATCCAGTCGTAACGGCAAGGTATTGATAAACAGCCCCATACCGCTGTCAGCGCCTTGCCCTACCTGCATCCGCCCAAACAACACGGTGCCGAACACCACTTTCTCCTGTCCGCTGGTATGTGACAACACCTGTGCCCAGGCCAAATGGCACAAAGTCGCCAAACTGACACCCAGACGCTGGGCCTGACTGCGCAGACGGTCATTCAATGTAGCGGGTAACATCCGGTACGATTCCGTCACCTGAGAACCATCCCGATGTACCTCCATCAACCCGAATGGCAGCGTCGGTTGATCCACCTCAGCCAACATCTCAGTAAAGAAGCGGGTATGTTCGGCTTGACTCACCCCCAACCGGGCCTGAGCCACCAGATTGCGGAAAGGGATCGGCACAGGTAAGTTCCCTTCCTGTCCGGCAAGATAAGCCTGAATTTCACCGTTCATCACTTCCAGCGTCGTATGGTCGCCAATCAGATGATGCAGCAATTGCAGTACGCTCCAGCGACCATCCTCCTCCTGCGCTACCCCAAAGTGCAACAAAGGTGCTTGGTTCAAGTCGAGGCGATGGTGATGTAGGTCAAAATACTGAGCTAACTGATCACGGACCGGCCCATCAACCGGGTCTAATGTCAATTCAGTGACTGATAATTGCGCCTGACGCCAAACGACTTGTACCGGCGCTGATAATCCTTGCCAAACAAAGGCGGTACGCAGGATATCGTGGCGATTAACCACTTGTTGCACTGCCACTAAATAGCTATCCAACAGGGCGCGGTCAGCAAAAACCATCTTGCTAACAAATAGATACGGGTCACCTTTATTCGCCAGCAGATGGTGGAACAGGATGCCGTCCTGCAACGGTGACAAACCATAAATATCCTGAATATTGGCAACCCCACCCGGTACCTGCGCCACAATATGGTCAATCTCAGACTGAGTGAGATCAATCAACGGCAACATCTCGGGTGTCAGTGCTGTGATCGCAGGAGTCATGATATTTGCCGGCACTATCACCGCCTGTGACTGCCCTACTGTTTGGGCAAATTCAGATAACACTGGAGATTGGAATAAATCACGTACCGCCAACGTTAACCCCGCATTACGCAAACGTTCAACCATCCGCACCGCCAGCAATGAATGCCCCCCCAGAGCAAAGAAGCTGTCATGCCGACTCACCTGTTCAATGCCCAACAACTCACCCCAGACAGCAGACAACAGAGATTCTGTCTCCCCTTGCGGCGCTGCATAAGCCTGACGGGCAAAAGCTTCCTCCCCCGGCGCGGGCAGTGCCCGGCGATCCAGTTTGCCGTTCGGCGTCAACGGGAAGGTATCCAGGCGTACAAAGGCTGTCGGCACCATGTAATCCGGTAAAATGGCACTCAGATAGGCACGCAAGCTGTTAACCAACTGGTCATCCGCTTCTGCCATCACATAAGCCACCAACCGTTTATCCTGACCATCGTTCAAAGCCAGCACCAGCGCTTCGCTCACCGCCGGGTGTTCCATTAATCGGGCTTCGATTTCCCCCGGTTCAATGCGAAAACCGCGGATTTTCACCTGCTGGTCATTACGGCCCAGGAATTCCAGATTGCCATCCGGCAGGTAGCGGGCTAAATCCCCGGTCCGGTACAGACGGGCATCCGGCTTATCGCTAAATGGATCGGCCAGAAAACGTTCCGCCGTCAAATCAGGCCGGTTGAGATAGCCTCGCGCTACCCCGATACCACCAATATAGAGCTCTCCGACTGCCCCTAACGGCACCGGCTGGCCGTCAGTATTCAGCAAATAAACCTGTGTGTTAACTGTCGGACGTCCAATCGCAATGACACCCTCAGTGTAGTCTGACGGACAACGCCAGGTGGTCGCACACACCGTGATTTCCGTCGGGCCATAGGCATTAAACACCGTTGCCCGACGGCTCAGGGCTTGAAGCAACGTTGCGCTGGGTGCCTCACCACCGAGTATCAGCGTCGGTCTTATCGTCATTTCCGGTAAATCAGTCCCCTCCCGGAGCAGGGCCGGGGTCAGACAGGCGTGAGTTATCGCCTGCTCTTCCAGATAATGCCAGAGATAACGGGGCTCCTGACGAACCGTATCAGCCGGGATCGCCAAAGTGGCCCCACTGCACAATGCCATCATGGTTTCCCAGACACCCGCATCAAAACCAAATGAGGCAAACTGCAACATCCGGCTACCCGGATGAATCTCAAACTGAACGATTTTTTCCTGAATCAGGTTAACCAGCCCACGGTGTTCAACCATCACGCCCTTTGGTATGCCGGTCGAACCGGAGGTATAAATCACATACGCCAGATGGCGTGGGGTTAATGCCGATACTTGCGGGTTGCTATCCGGCTGATCAGGCAAACTATTCGGATCCAGTACAGTTAACGCTGCCAGCACTTTTTCGCCTAACGCGGCACGTCCCGTATTATCTGCCAGCACAATAGCTGGCACAGCATCGGTTAAAATATGAACCAGACGTTCCCCCGGATAAGCCGGATCTAGCGGTACATAGGCCCCCCCGGCTTTCAGTACTGCCAGCAGTCCCACGATCCGCGCCGGTGAACTCGCGACACAAATTGCCACCTGCTGCTCTGGTGCGACTCCCAACGTTATCAGTTGATGCGCCAGCCGATTAGCACGGGCATTTAATTCGGCATAACTGAGAATGTGTTCTTCATACACCAGCGCCGTGGCATCCGGGGTTTTCTCTGCCTGTTGCTCAAACAACCGGTGAATACATGTTTGGTCAGGGTATCGTGTTTGGGTTGCATTCCAGGTTTCCAGTAGCAGCGTGCGTTCAGCTTCAGGCAACAAATTAAGTTGCCAGACGGGAATATCATCCTTTTCTTCCGCCGATGATGACAACACCTGTAAATGTTCACTCATCCGCTGAACCACTTCCGCACTCAAACGGTTTGTATCGTAGATCCAGCGAAAACCACCCTGAGTATTCATCTGGAGTGTCAACAATTCACCTAACGCATTCTGCTCCCACGGCTTGTCATCCGGTATGAAAGAGACCGCAACTCGCCACGGGCGGCTTGTTGTTAATGCCGAGATAGCACACAGTGAAGGAGAACGAGAAAGGAGATCGCGGCAAAATGTACGATGCTGCACCAGCCGTGCAAACTCATCATTCATCCAGTTCGCTACCGTACACCATGGCTGATCAAACTCCACCTTAACAGTCATTGGCACCACCGGCGCCAAACCAGACAACAGGTCTGGTTCATTTTTCACCCTATCCACACACCAGCCGATTTGGAATTCGGTCTGATGAGTCAAACGCGCAAGATAAATAGCGAATGTCTGTAACAGTATCGGCAATGGGGCTTTTTCACCATTTTTTAACTTTTCACTATTTTCTAATAGCGGAGATTGCCAGGCACTTAATGCCCATTTAGGGGCTGCTGATTTTCCGGCAGTTTCGAAAGGTAATTGCAGCGGTATCAAAGAGGCAAGACGCTCACGCCAGAATGATTCACTGGGTGCAAGTGCCTGGAGGATATCTTTTACATTCTGAGCCTGTTGCGAAGAAAGCAGAGGCAACTGTTTGCCCGGCTTGAGTTCTGATATATCGGCAAGCTCCCCGGCGGAGAGTAATTTACCCTCAAGTGCGGCAAACCCTCCGATCCTGACATCCTCACTTCCGGTTGTTACCTGCCAAGCATCCTCTTCTACAGCAATCAACGTACCGGGTGCCCCCCCAGAATAGTGATTCAGCCGTTGAAGCCAGGAAATCCGTACTGTGCCCCATTTCAGTAACAGTTTCGGGCAACCCAGTGGATTTAAATAATTTTCGCCAAAATCTAACGCGCGTACTAAAGCTGAAAGTGCCTCACCCGGCTGCTGCCAACACAAATATCCCCCACCATCGGGACGACGAGACTGAGTATAAAAACTCCGTCGTGTCAGATCTTGCGGATGAGTCACCAACTCACCCTGATCAAGATCCCGAAGCAACTTAATAAACCCTTCCTGAGCCGCCTGATAGCATTTCAGATTCAATGAAAACGCATTATCGTGCTCCTCAATAGATACTGGCCATTGCACGGCGATATCACCGGTATCTACCCCCTCCTCAATGCAATGCCACGAAACGGCATAGTGTGTCTCCTGTGCTAACAGCGCCCAAGAAGTTGCATGACTGCCCGCATAACGTGGTAGTGGGCTATTGTGATAATTAAAAGCGCCGCCGCGAATCTGCCCAATCAGTGATACAGGCAGGATAATCGGATTAACGATTGAGAAAAGCCAGTCCACAGGGTGTTGCGCAATTTGTGCTTGTAATGCTTCGACGGAATTCACACAAACGATCCCTTGCCCGGCAGCCCATGTTTGCAGAACGGTATCGGTAGTCAGCATTGCTTGTATCGTATGCCCAGCCGCCTGAATTTGTTCGGCACAGAACACCGCAAGAGTCGTTCCCCCGACTATGATGCAGCTACGTGGCAGAGCAGGTATATTCTTTACGTTATTGGTTATATTTTCTGGTGTCTGAGAGAGAAGTTCGGCTTTAAGGATACTTTCCGCTTTTTTAGTAATGCTGTCTTTCATCTACTACCTCAACAAATCTGTTAGATATTTGGCAACTGTCATTCTTGACAGTCGTCACAAGTGTTTTTTCTTAACTGTTGTCCCACCCACCCTCGGTGAAATAAAAACGGGTACGTTAAGCATTAATTAAAATACTCAGGAAATGCTTTCTCTCTGGAATTGGATGTAAATAACTTAATTATTAGCAATTCTGTAATGATAACTTTCCTAAGAACGGGAAATGGTTATTCATGAAACGTAACTATATGTTCTATTTCATCCTTATTTTTTGGATAAGCACTTTTGATTGACACTTAATTCCATAGCTTAGACTAAAATCATCAACGACTATTAACATTAACACGGGAAAATTAGGTAATTTATTGAAAAATAACAGTTCCCCTTCAAACAAGGTGCAGATAAAATGCCACATAAAGTACAATTTATTAAACATTTACAAAGGTACCCCGTATATTTAATTACTTTAAAATATAAGTTCAGGCTAAAATCAATTTTAGTACATGTTATTTAATGGTAATAAATCGCTATAGTTAATGTAGAAGTTAGTTATCTTTAACCCCATAAGAAAACAATTTCTAATTAGAATCAATCTAGCTATATTGTTTTGTTATAATATAGCTGAGTTCAACATTGGTTAAATACCGTATTGATCATTAAGAAACATATTCGAAGAGAGCCCTTCTTTAGATATGAATTATCGGATATCAAACGATATTTACCATCGCATGATGTAAATTGAAATGAGGTCTCATACCTTTTAGCTTGTAAACACCAGTGAACACATATATTAAAGCCCCCTCCTCCACAATTAGCATCAAAGAAGGGATCATTTTATCTTCCAGAATCCACTACAGATTGAGTGCAAGCCTTTCGCAGTTAAATTTAGCCAAAACTGCCGTAAGCCCTTGTCCAATGTGAGGTTGTCGCAAATAGAATCGTCATTTTTACCAGCGACTCAATCTACCATTACTAACGAACGATAAGCCTTTTTCACCTTCCACAAATAGCGTGGAGCCTGAGGGGCTGGATGATTATCCTGAACATACTGATAAAACTCATCCGGCGTCATGCGGTTTATTTTATTAACGGCTAATTGACGATCTGCATTAAAAGTACGTAAAAGAGCACCCGCACCATTTACGTAGGCAACAATAGTGGCGTAGTAGAGAGTTTCAGGGTTATCAATACCTGCCAGATGCTGCTCTTTCAGGATACTGATATAAGCCGTGCCAAGATCAATATTAGTTTTAGGATCTTTCAACTCACGTGTTGTTGGCTGACCAGAACGCCCTTTCTGTCGATACACATCCCGCCCTGCTGTCGATGCTTTAATTTGCATAAGGCCAATTGCATTCGATTTACTGACTGCATTAGGACGAAAACCGGATTCAACTTGAATAATCGCTCTGATCAGCGTTTCATCAACACCGTACCGATTGGATGCTTGTTGAATAAAGGTATCAAAAGGCGTCGGCGAGAAAGAAGAAGAAATTCTAGCTGCGTTGGCAGTATTGCTAAGCATACGTTGCTGACCGGACTGTTTGCCAACATTTGTTTGCTGAACATTTCTCTCAGCACAACCGACTAACAGCACGACCAGTGCCACAAAGCTCAGTTTTAATTTCACCCTATAATCCTCTGGATCAAATGTTACTAAAGCGCAGCATATACAATTTCGTTTACAATCTAAAAATATTTTTACTTAACTTTTCACTGTATTCATGTTCATATCATATGGGATGACTATCGCAACAATCGTTGTTTCCAAATTTTATCATCTTGACTTTACTTAAATGATATTGATAATCGTTATCATATACTTATAACAAGTAAGGTTTGAATTTATGAAGAAAAAACTTTCTCTGCTGTTACTTTCGCCTCCTGTTCTGGGAATTATGTTGATTCTCTTATCTGTCATTCTATTTAGTCATCCGGTATCCGCCGCCAAACAATTTAAAGTTGTCACGACCTTTACTATCATTCAAGATATCGCACAAAATGTAGCGGGTGATGCAGCAATTGTTGAATCAATTACTAAACCTGGTGCCGAAATCCATGATTACCAACCCACTCCCAAAGATATTATAAAATCTCAACATGCTGATTTGATCCTTTGGAATGGGCTAAATCTAGAACGCTGGTTTGAACGCTTCTTTGAAAACCTTAAAGATGTACCTGCCGTTGTTATTACTGACGGCATTGAACCACTCCCTATCCGTGAAGGGCCTTACAACGGGAACCCTAATCCCCACGCCTGGATGTCACCCACAAATGCTTTAATCTATATTGAGAATATTCGCCAAGCATTTGTGAAATACGATCCTAAAAATACAGAAACTTATAATAAGAATGCCAAAGCCTATGCTGAAAAAATCGCACAACTGGATTCTCCACTGAGAGAACGTCTTTCCCGTATTCCACAGGATCAGCGTTGGCTAGTCACTAGTGAAGGGGCTTTTAGCTATTTAGCTAAAGATTACCAATTCAAGGAAGTTTATCTATGGCCAATTAATGCGGAAGAACAAGGTTCACCACAACAAGTTCGTCATGTCATTGATACTGTAAGAGCAAACAAAATCCCCGTTGTATTTAGCGAAAGTACAATTTCAGATAAACCGGCTAAACAAGTCAGTAAAGAAACAGATGCCCGTTATGGTGGCGTTCTTTATGTAGATTCACTCTCCGGCAGTAGTGGCCCAGTACCAACTTATATTGATTTACTGAACAAAACTGTAGATACAATCGCAAAAGGATTTAATCAATGAATAGCAATATACTGTTCGAACGTCCTCATTTAGTCGTTGATGACGCCACTGTGACTTATAACAACGGTCACACAGCTATTTATGATGCAAGTTTTTCTATCACCGGTGGAACTATTTGTGCGTTGGTGGGCATTAACGGTAGTGGTAAATCCACATTGTTTAAGACTATCATGGGACTGGTAAGTCCATCTCAGGGAAAAGTAACGCTGAGTGATATGCCAGTCAAAAATGCTTTGAAGAAAAATATTATTGCATATGTCCCTCAAACAGAAGAAGTCGACTGGAACTTTCCAGTATTGGTTTCTGATGTCGTTATGATGGGCCGCTATGGGAAAATGGGATTCCTGAGAATCCCAAGTAAAAGAGATCACCAAGCTGTTGATAAAGCACTTGAACGTGTCGGCTTAACGGCCTTACGCAACCGACAGATTGGCGAACTCTCAGGCGGACAGAAAAAACGGGTTTTTCTTGCAAGGGCTCTGGCTCAGGAAGGTAAAGTTCTATTACTAGATGAACCTTTTACTGGTGTTGATGTAAAAACAGAGAATGCCATCATCGACCTGTTGTGTGATTTACGTGATGAGGGCCATCTAGTTCTGGTTTCTACACATAACCTCGGTAGCGTGCCTGAATTCTGCGATCATGTTATCCTCATCAACCGAACGGTTCTAGCAAGTGGCCCAACAGAAACAACGTTCACCCAAAAAAATTTAGAGATGACTTTTGGTGGCGTGCTTCGTCATATTAATCTATCCGGTCCGGAATTACATGATGATGATGATCCACGCTCCTTGACTGTTATTACTGATGATGAACGCGCAGCCGTATTTTATGGTCGTGATCATCATGTTCCGCCAAGGCAGGGTCAGCATAAGGAGAAGCGTCAATCATGACAGAACTTTTGCTGCAACCTTTTCACTATAATTACATGGTAAAAGCCATCTGGGTTAGTGCCATCGTCGGTGCTGTCTGTGCCTTCCTTTCTTCCTACCTGATGTTAAAAGGCTGGTCATTGATGGGAGACGCGCTCTCTCACTCAGTTGTGCCTGGCGTCGCTGGTGCTTATGCGCTGGGTCTTCCTTATGCAGGTGGTGCTTTTTTTACCGGAATGCTGGCAGCTCTATCTATGACTTTAGTTCGTCATATCACTCGGTTACGTGAAGATGCAGTAATCGGGTTCATTTTTTCCACTTTCTTTGCGGCCGGCTTATTAATCGTTTCCCTCAATCCTACATCAGTTAACGTACAAACTATTATTTTCGGCAATATCCTTGGCATCGCGGATGAAGATGTTCTCCAAGTTGAAATCATTATTGCGATTTCATTTATCGTGCTCATGTTTATCTGGAAAGATTTGCTAATTGTATTTTTTGATGAAACGCATGCTCGCTCTATCGGCTTATCTCCCTTGCGGATGAAAATCATTTTTTTTACTTTGTTGAGTGCTTGTACTGTCGCAGCCTTACAAACTGTCGGCGCTATTCTGGTGATTGCAATGGTTGTCACTCCAGGCGCAACAGCTTACTTATTAACAGATCGTTTTAAGCACCTGCTGATCATTGCCGTTACTATTGGTTCCCTGACCAGTGCATTTGGCGCTTACCTAAGCTTCTTCCTTAACGGCGCTACTGGTGGTGTCATTGTCACGCTGCAAACCATTATTTTCCTACTAGCATTCTTCTTTGCACCAAAGCATGGGCTATTCGCTTCACGTATACGTGCCAGAAAAGAATCCTCAGCCTTGGCTCAGGAGACAACACAATTATGAATGAGTTGACACAGTTACTCACTGAGCCGTTTATGTTTCCATTTATGCAACGGGCAATATTCGCAGCGATTGTAACAGGCGCGGTATGTGCAATACTCTCTTGTTATCTGGTTCTTAAAGGCTGGTCGTTAATGGGGGACGCCATTTCTCACGCGGTATTACCAGGTATTGTGCTGGCTTTTGCTGCCGGTATACCGCTGGCTATTGGCGCATTCCTTTCCGGTATCTTTTGTGCTGTTGCAACAGGATATCTGAAAGAACATAGCCGGATAAAAGAAGATACTGTCATGGGAATTGTTTTTTCAGGCATGTTTGCCTTTGGTTTAGTTCTTTTTGCCCGCATAGATACCGACCAACATCTGACTCATATTCTGTTCGGAAATATACTAGGGATCACTAAAGATGAGTTGCATCAAACATTATGGATTACCTGCATCACTATGGCGGTGATACTGCTAAAGCGCAAAGACTTCATGCTTTATTGCTTCGATCCGAACCAAGCACGCGTAGTAGGATTGCCTGTTAAACTTTTGCATTACGGTTTGCTTTGCCTGCTGTCCATGACCATCGTCGCTTCCCTGCAAGCCGTGGGAATGATTTTGGTTATCGCAATGTTGATATCACCAGGCATTATCGCTTTCATGTTATGCCGCAGTTTTGACCGAATGTTAATTGTCGCTATCATTGCATCAGTCAGTTCCAGTGTCCTGGGTACTCTGATCAGTTTCCACATTGATGGTGCAACGGGGCCATGCATTGTTATTGTTCAGGCTATCTTCTTTACACTGGCACTGGCTTACAGTCAGATAAAACTTGTAAGAGCAAAATCCAAACGTAAAACGTATCAAGCAGCCCTACAAATCTCTAACGAGCCCAATCAATAACAAAAAGGGTTATATCTGTTTTGAGATATAACCCTGTTAATCATCTTTTTTACCTGATCATATGTTTTCTCTGACTATAATTGTTCATAAAGTAATTGACGACATAGAGAGGTGAACCATGTGGCAGACAGTAAATCGTTTGTTAAACGAACATTTCGGTGTTGCTGAAATTCACGATAAAACTGAGTTAGCCGGAGGAGACATCCACCAAGCTTGGCGAGTCACACATGGAAAACAACAAGTTTTTGTCAAATCAAATCTGCGCGAAATGCTCCCTGTCTTCAAAGCAGAATCAGAACAGCTTGAACTCCTGGCACGCAGCCAAACTATCCGTGTTCCAACTGTTTATGGTATTGGCAACACTCGTGACCATAGCTTTCTATTGCTTGAATTTCTGCCTTTAAAATCTTTTGACCTTCACAGTGCCTATTGCTTCGGTCAACAACTGGCAAAACTTCATCAATGGAGTGAACAACCTCAATTCGGCTTTGATTTTGACAATATGCTGGCAACAACTCCACAACCTAATAGCTGGCAACGACGTTGGCATCAATTTTATGCGGAAAAGCGGGTTGGTTGGCAATTACAAATCGCGGCAGAAAAAAACATGATATTTGGTGATATTGACAATATCGTTCAAGCTATAAGTAACAAACTTCAACACCATCAGCCACAACCCTCTCTGTTACATGGCGATCTCTGGCCTGCTAATTGTGCTTCGCTGGATGACCAAGCCGTTGCCTTCGACCCAGCCTGTTATTGGGGGGATCGTGAATGTGATTTCGCTATGTTACCGTTATACCCTGATTTACCAATGCAAATTTTTGATGGCTATCAGAGTATATGGCCACTCCCTACCAACTTTATTGAACGGCAACCTGTATATCAGCTCTATTATTTGCTTAACCGGTGTAATCTATTTGGTGGTGATAATCTTATTACGGCTCAAAATATTATCGATAATATTTTGACTGAAAATAGCCAATAGATGGGCAATCAGGCTGCGAAAATACTTATTCCGCAGCTATAGCCAACCGGAGAATCTACCAGCCTAAGATTTTCAATAGAAAATAAAAAATTGCACCGATAATTACCGGTGAAATATATAAGATATAAATCTGACTGAACAATGTATGACGAGGAAGTTTAATTTTTAATTCAATCTGTTCTCTTGTCAGGCTATCATTGCCTTTAGCTTTTTCAATAATAAGCTGATCTTCAATGTTTTCTCGTATAAACTTCACTTGTCTGTATATCCGTTGACCTGACGCATTCATAGCAAGGCCGAAAAAAATAAGAAAATAGATAATCAGGAAACCAAGCGTTGATCCGGTAAAACCAGCCAGACGATCAGGTGTTGGTGAATTTTTCCAGAAGAAATCCAGAAATGGGGTATTAAAACGCACCACTTCAGCCATCATTTTCAGGAAATCATCCAAAACAGCATTGATACCATCACCTTTAATACCGTGCAACCAGGCAAGGTTAATCACAGAAACAATAGTCGATAAAAGTGCCGGAACAAAAATCATCCAACCTAAAACTCGCTTAATAATAGCGATGTATCCGGCTTTTTGGTAAGTCATCGATACCCCTCATAACAATAAGCAGATTTTATTTTTGGCTAATCATAGCCCATCAATCACCAAATTTAACTTTATATTTAATTAACTAAGCATTTCTTACCATGTTCCCGATCAGGAAAAGATTTCACCTACTGAGATTGTTACAATCAGCTTTCGCTAACTGTCTGACCAGAGAGAGATACTTAAATGTCTTTTCATTTACCAATAAAAGCGGCCATTTTCGATATGGACGGCTTACTGATTGACTCTGAACCCTATTGGACCCAAGGAGAAAAAGAAGTATTTAGTGAATTAGGTCTGGATTTTTCTTTAGCAGAAAAACTACCAGATACTCTTGGGTTGCGAATTGATCAAGTTGTGGAACTTTGGTACCAGGCTTCTCCCTGGCAAGGGGTATCAAAATCAGACGTGGAACAGCGAATTACCGACCATGTTATCGATTTGGTAAAAGAAAACCGTCCCTTACTCCCAGGTGTTGAATATGCTTTAAACCTTTGCCGCAAACAAGGACTGAAAATCGGCCTGGCCTCAGCTTCTCCACAATATATGCTGGAACAAGTACTCGAAATGTTCAGTCTTAATCACTATTTTGATACTGTCGTTTCTGCTGCCAAATTACCTCACAGTAAACCTAATCCCGAAGTTTATTTACGCGCTGCTGAACAATTGGATGTCGCTCCGATAAATTGTGTGGCCCTGGAAGATTCATTCAATGGAATGATAGCAACAAAAGCTGCAAGAATGCGTTCAATCGTTGTGCCATCTGCTCATCACTTTGATGATCCACGTTGGGTTCTCGCAGATATTAAACTGCATTCTCTCGAACAACTCACTGTCATGAACATCACCTGATTATCACTTTAGCTGCCATCACTTATGCCGATGGCAGCTTCTTATTGTTCACATAGCAGCCGTAGCGCTTATGTCTTATTCTGTCAAACAAAAAATTAACGCTATATACCCTATGGATTTCAAGCTGCATCGCGACGGCAAGGGAGCGAATCCCCGGGAGCATAGCTAACTATGTGACTGGGGTGAGTGAGTGCAGCCAACAAAGAGGCAACTTGAAAGATGACGGGTATATATTAATAAATAAGATATTTTTGCTTTTCACCCTCTATCTTACCCACATAAAACCCTCTATACTTCGCCGACTGTATGGATAGACAGTTATTAGTCAGAGGAATTTATGACCGCAGAAGGGCATCTTTTATTTTCAGTTGCCAGCATTATCTTGGCACACAAGCTAGAAATAACACCAGAGATAGCTAATGGAGATTGGCTGCATATGCTACCAGGGGTACTGCTTACTGCCTTGTTACCCGATATCGATCACCCTAATTCAACCTTGGGTAGATTATTCAGATTTATCTCCATTCCTATTGCCAAACTCTGTGGTCATAGAGGCTTTACTCACAGTTTACTTGCTCTCATATTAGGGATTACTTTATTTTGGCTAAAAATCCCCGAAGAGTGGCTAATCCCAACTGATTTTTTCCATGCCATGATTGTTGGCTATTTGAGCCATCTGATTGCAGATATGCTAACACCTGCTGGTGTGCCGTTATTATGGCCAATCAAAATACGTTTCTGTCTACCTGTGCTTGGCAAGCAAGGAAATAAGAAAGCAGAAAGGTTTATTTCTGCCTTATTAATTGTCATTGCCGTTTTTCTACCAGAAGATATTGAATCTTCTATACTTTTTTATATAAATCGCATCAAAGATCTCTATTTCTAATGCTTTAATTGACTAAAAATAAATCTTAAAAGTCACATTTGTTATATTAAATTCTTTATAGTTATAAATGAGAATAGTTTAAGCTGATACTATATTCCCCAACTGCTTGTTGTAATGTGTTCGTTTGCAAACCTACACGATTCGATACAACTTATAACTTAACTAAATTGAATTCTGGAGTTTGGGGATGAATTTACCACTCATTTCGAATGTGCTCGTCTTCGTAGCACTGCTTTTGCTATTGTCAAAAGCCAGTTCACGGCAATGGAACCTGTCGAAAAAGGTTTTTGCGGGCCTTGCCATTGGCATTATTTTTGGCTTAGCACTGCAACTAGTTTATGGTTCTGATAATACCATAGTGAAGGAATCCATATCATGGTTCAACATTGTAGGTAATGGCTACGTACAACTTCTACAAATGGTCATTATGCCTCTGGTATTTGCCTCTATTTTGAGTGCAGTTGCCAAATTACACAAAGCATCTTCTCTAGGAAAAATCAGCTTTCTGACTATCGGGACGTTGTTATTCACGACAATGATTGCAGCGCTTATCGGTATCATGATTATCAACCTGTTCGGCCTGACTGCTGAAGGTCTGATTCAAGGTCCCCAAGAAACAACACGTCTGTCTGCTATCGAAAACAACTATGTCAGCAAAGTCTCTGACTTATCTGTACCACAATTGATTTTATCTTTTATTCCTAAAAATCCGTTCGCAGATTTAACCGGCGCTAACCCAACTTCTGTTATCAGCATTGTTATTTTTGCAACCTTCTTAGGTATCGCTGCCCTGCAAATGTTGAAAGATGATCATGAGAGGGGTGAACGCATATTAGTCGCTATTGACACTATACAGGCATGGGTAATGAAACTGGTTCGTCTGGTTATGCGCTTAACACCGTATGGTGTTATGGCCCTGATGACCAAAGTTGTCGCCAACTCTAATATCTATGAAATTGCAAAACTGGGAACCTTTGTTATCGCATCCTACATTGCACTAGCACTAGTATTTGTTGCTCATGGGTTTCTACTTTCTCTCTTCGGCATCAATCCACTTAGATTTTTCAAAAAAACTTGGCCAGTGTTGACCTTTGCATTCAGCAGCCGTTCCAGTGCTGCCAGTATTCCACTGAATGTCGAAACCCAGACACTCCGTATTGGCGTACCAGAATCAATCGCCAGCTTTTCAGCATCTTTTGGAGCAACAATCGGTCAGAATGGCTGTGCCGGGATTTATCCCGCCATGTTGGCCGCAATGGTTGCGCCAACAGTGGGCATAAACCCACTCGACCCGATGTGGATTGCAACACTCGTTGGCATTGTCACTATCAGCTCTGCTGGCGTTGCCGGTGTGGGTGGCGGTGCTACGTTTGCAGCACTGATTGTCTTACCCGCAATGGGATTACCTGTAACGTTGATTGCTTTATTGATTTCTGTTGAGCCTCTCATTGATATGGGCCGTACGGCACTGAATGTAAGTGGTTCAATGACTGCTGGCACTATTACCAGCCAACTGATGGGACAAACTGATAAAACTATCTTCGATCAGGAAGAACATGTTGAATTAAGTCAGCTATAATTTAAAACTTCAAAAACTGTAAAAAAGCCGGGATTTGATTTCCCCGGCTTTTATTTGATTCACAATATTATTTATTCAGGTATTGCCCACTACGCAGTGCTTCAATACGTTTGTCCAATGGCGGGTGAGACATGAACAGCTCACTGAATGTCTTTGATTTACCATTAATACAGAACGCCATCATACCGCCTTCTTCCTGCGGTTCATAACTGGTTTTCAGACGCTGTAAAGCAGCGATCATTTTCTCACGACCGACCAACTTAGCAGAACCTGCATCTGCATGGAATTCGCGATAACGCGAGAACCACATCGTGATAATGCTCGCCAGAATACCAAATACTATTTCCAACACCATTGAAGCAACCATGTAAACAATCGGATTGCCAGAGGAGTTACTCTCTTCCTCGTCACTATTGCCAGACAGGAAACTTGATACAGCTTGAGCCAGTAGACGGGAAATAAAGATAACGAAAGTATTTACTATCCCTTGCAACAAGGTCATCGTCACCATATCACCATTAGCAATATGACTAATCTCATGAGCAATAACAGCTTCTGCTTCTGCCCTACTCATGTTATCCAATAGACCGCTGCTGACAGCAACCAGAGAAGCATTACGACGCGCTCCGGTAGCGAATGCGTTAATATCAGGCGCGGCATAAATCGCAACCTGGGGCATGGCAATATTGACTTGTTCCGCTTGACTGCGAACAGTTTCAACTAACCAATGTTCAACTTCGTTTGCTGGCTGTTCGATGACCTGACCACCCACAGAACGCAGGGCCATCCATTTGGACATCAGCAGAGAAACAAACGCCCCACCGAAACCGAACAGGCCAGCCATAATCATCAAACCTTGTACACTACTCCCCTGAATTCCTGTCAAAGAAAGTATTATCCCGAACACCAACATAACAGCGAGGTTAGTGAGGAGGAACAAAACAATTCGCATCATAAAAACCGGCTTCCTTTATTAATAAATCAATGCACTTTCAGAACTACTCTATAAATAAGGCTGTTCTTACTATATTCAAGGCTTTTAGCCTGTTAAGCGATAAAACCAACACAACTTTACAAAATCATAAAAAAACCCACATTAGCCTAACACCAATTGGTTAAACAAAACACGCTAATACCTGGTAATGCTGAGAAAATGTGAAATAATTCATCTTTCCTGAAAAGAAAAAGACTGTTCATATTACTGACAGCACAATATCGTTCACTCAAAACATCCCAAGCGAACGATATTGGACATTAATCATTAACAAGCTTTAACCCATTATTTTACTTAGATTTAGCCAACATTTTCTCAGCAGGTTGGTGCGCTAAATCAAGTGCAATCTTCACTGATTCATCAAGATAGGGATCTGGCCCCTGATAATCTTTAGGCAAATCATCCAGTGAAGTTAACGGTTTTTTACCTTCGCGTTTAAAGCGATCATTTATGCGATTCAACTTCAGAGCATCCGCTTCTTTATTTTCTTTTTCTCTTTGTGCATAGTTCAGAGAAACAATATTTTTATGCTCTTTCAGCGCCTTATAGTGAGCAATATCCTCATTGATATACTTGAATTCTGGATCAGTTGTAATGCGGATATTGTGAACAACATTCAACTGAGGAACCAATGCAGCAATAACTTTAGACCCTGTATAACGGGCAGGAGGAATGCTATCCCAAGGCAAAGCATTATCTTCGAAACTTTCGCCGGTTTCTGCCGGATCAACCCCCGTAGGCATTACGATATCAGGAGTCACCCCTTTACGCTGAGTACTACCGCCATCCACACGATAAAACTTCTGAATCGTATATTGGACAGACCCCAGTGATGGCCAATCAGGGCGCATCATTTGATCATAAATACGACTCAAAGAACGGTATTGCTGAACTGTACCTTTACCAAAAGTCGGTTCACCAACAATCAACGCTCGCCCATAATCCTGCATTGCTGCGGCAAAAATTTCAGAAGCAGAAGCACTAAAATGGTCCACCAGAACAACCAAAGGTCCTTTATAGTACACCACTTCATCAGTATCAGAATCCTGACGAACTTTCCCATTATTATCTCTAACCTGGACAACCGGGCCACTTGGCAGAAACAAGCCTGATAAAGAAACCGCCTCTGTCAGTGCACCACCACCATTGCTACGCAAATCAATGACAATAGCACTGACATGCTGTTTGGTCAGTTTTTGTAATTGAGTTTTAACATTATCAGTCAAACCAACATAAAAACCGGGGATATCAAGCACGCCCACTTTTTCCTGACCGATTGTCTTAACTGACATCTTCACAGCCCGATCTTCCAAACGGATCTGTTCGCGAGTTAAAATAACAGTACGTGGTTTTGCCCCTTTGGTATCAGAAACAACCTCAAGCCGTACTTTGCTCCCTTTAGGTCCTTTAATCAGCGCAACCACATCATCCAAACGCCAGCCAATAATATCCACCATAGACTTTCCTGACTGGGCAACGCCGATAATCTTATCACCTACGTTTAGTGCTTTGCTTTTAGCAGCAGGTCCACCAGCAACCAAAGAATTTATAACCGTGTAGTCATCATCTATTTGCAAAACAGCACCAATCCCTTCCAGGGAAAGACTCATTTCTGAGTTAAACTGTTCAGTATTGCGTGGTGAAAGATAATTGGTATGAGGATCAATTTCACGGGCAAACGCTGTCATAATCAATTGGAAAACATCTTCACTCTGGCTTTGTGTCAGACGTTTTAACGCGGATTGATAGCGTTTGGTAAGCATCTCTTTGATTTTATTGTCCTCTTTGCCGCTGAGCTTGAGGTTGAGCCAATCATATTTAACTTTAGCATCCCAAAGTTTATTTAGCTCTTCCACACTCTGTGGCCAAGGGGCTTTGGAACGATCAACATCAATTGTATCGTTACCATCAAAACTCATTGGCTGTTCAAGACGCGATAAAGCGTACTGATAACGCTCAAAGCGACGTTTCTGTAACAAATTAAACAAGTCATACGGAATTTCCAGATTCCCATTTTCCAATTCCTTGCCTAACAACTTTTTCTTATCGGCATACTGAGCAACATCTGACGCCAATAATATGTTATGGCTGTAATCCAGTATATTGAGATAGCGGTCAAATATTTTTGCCGAAAAATCACCATTTAAATCAAATTGGCGATAATGAGAACGAGTGAAGCGGGATGTTACCCGCTCGCTAACTGTTGAATGCTGAGGTTCTTGCTTCAATATAGGTAATTGTTCAATACCAACAGGAACAGCCACTGGACTGTTTGTATTTGCATAACAAGTACCAAAAATTGAAACACCTAAGACAAAAGCCAGTCTGACGAATTTGTTCATGCCCAGGTCGGCCTCCGTATCAGAACTGTAAATGTTCTGCGCGTACAATCATTGCCAAACCGGAAGGCAATTGTACCCGTACACCATCTTTGGCGACTTCAAGCACAGAAGCATCCACTGAACTTTTACCCACTCTTACTTTAATTTCCTGACCAATTTTCAGCGATGAAACATCGACAATCTGAATCGGTGCAGCTTGAATAGGTTTAGCTTGAACAGGTTTAGCAACTGGTTTACGTGCTTGCTGAGGGCGCTTTTGCGGGCGTGGTGGCTGCCGCTTTTCCCCCTCAGTATTATTAGCACGGCGACGAGGAGCGGGTTTCTTGGCTGTGGGCCGTTCATTTTTTTCACCAGCAGCCACATTTTCAGCTTCACGTTTTTTAGCTCTTTGCTCTGCACGCTGTGCCTGAACCCGTGCTTTGGCTTCAGTCAGTTGCTGGAGAGCGTGCTCAATGTGTTCCGCTTCCAATTCACCGCATGAATTACCATCAAGGTCAACACGCTGGGCACCTTCTTTCACACCATACAGGTAACGCCAACTTGATGTGTACAGACGTAAGGCGGAGCGCAGTTGTGTTTTACTTAAACACTCTTCGTCCTGAATACGTTCAACGATATCTTGAAAAATACCGATCTTTAAGGGACGAGCTTCACCTTCGGCTACGAAACAGAGCGGGAAACGCTCAGCTAAAAAAGCAATAATCTCTTTACTACTATTCAACTTAGGTTGATTTTCCATGAAATTTCCTGATTACAACGGTTTTGCCAACCAGCATAGGCATGAACTGGCGTCATTATAATAGCGTTGCTGATAAATGCCACGTTATCCATATGTTAAGTTACATTCAATTCAACATATTTCGGCACAACGCACTGTTCTAAATGAGCACAAAGCCCATCAATAAGAGCTTGTAAGCCAAATTCGTCTTTCTCGTCGAACCTATTAAAGACCGTACTATCAATATCCAATACACCGATAATTCTATCGCTTACGATCAACGGCAACACAATTTCAGCGTTACTAGCAACATCACAGGCGATATGACCAGGGAACGCATGAACATCATCAACACGCTGGATACGCTTTTCCAATACAGCCGTTCCGCATACCCCCTTGCCAACAGGTATTCTGACACAAGCAACTTTTCCTTGAAATGGGCCTAACACCAACGTATTACCATCAATCAAGTAAAAGCCAACCCAGTTAACGTCATGCAAACGTTCATACAACAATGCACTGGCATTAGCCAGCGTCGCTATTAAGTCATACTCACCAGACAACAGAGCTTTTAGGTCCCCCGTAAGCTCCCGATAGAACTCATTTTTATTCATAATTGACCTATCCGATGAAATTCACAAAACGCATCTCTATTTTTATATCAAAAAAACATCAAATGCCCATAACAATAAGGTTAACAGTCTGTCACACTGACGTAAATTTTTTACTGCCTTTAATAAGATATTCTTTAATTATATTTATTAAGTGCTTGCAAAGGCTAGTGAGATAACACTACTTCACCAAAACATTATCAGAGGTACAACCAGTATGAATATGATTCACTGTTAGTGCCTCTATGCCCTCATACAATAAAATCAAATTGAGTTCTTACACAATTATAAAGATCAATTATCTGATAGTAGTGTCGTTCATTAGCCTCTTTCATTTGAGAGTTGACTAGTGGTGTAGTAAAAAAACAAAACATTCAAACAATTTATCCATAGAATTATTGCAGTTACCACACCATCACCAACACTTTGAGTCCTTACTACCACACCAAATAAATATTTCCTACTGAATGTATAAAAGGTCAAAGAATAGCAGAGATAAAAAAAGCAATATGACAAGAGTAAGTTTTAGAACAGATCATTATAACAGCAATATCATCTACCGATTATCCAACACAGAAAATATTATTACTGGCAATCTCAGCTATTTGATCTATTCTCAATGATGGCCCCACTGGTCTTACCTGTTATCTAAAAGTTAAGGAGCGATAATGAACCAGACAAAATTAAGAATTTCCAGCTACGAAATTGATGATGCTATTCTCTCTTCACCTTCCCAAGAAGACGATATCACCATTAGTATTCCTTGTAATTCCGACCAGGAACTTTGTATGCAGTTGGATGGATGGGATGAACATACCAGTATTCCCGCCTTACTCAACGATAAACACATTCTTCTCTACCGAAAGCATTATGATAGACAAAAACATGCATGGGTTATGAGGGTGGTCTGATGTCCACAAAACTTGTGATAAAAAAAGGCCGAGTTGACTCCTCTACTCGGCCTAGGGAAAATGGCTCTTAAGAGCCGTGCGCTAAAAGTGTCATTGAGACGAAAAACAACTTACAATTTAAAGAATAGCTGACATACTTGCCTTTTACCAACTTTTTGGATAATAAATAATCAAAAACAACATCTTCCATTAAGCCAAAATAGACGCTATACCCTACGGATTTCAAGATGCATCGCGACGGCAAGAGAGTGAATCCCCGGGAGCATAGCAAACTATGTGACCGGGGTGAGCGAGCGCAGCCAACAAAGAGGCAACTTGAAAGATAACGGGTATATTGCTTACTCAATGACATTATCTCTTATCGCACAATGCTAAAGCGGCTTGTTGGAATGGCTCTATGCTCATTTTTTGAGTCGGATTTTTGCTATCAGCCAATAGAATAATATCCAAAGACTTAGCATTCACTTTCCCTACCTTCATCATATCCGTGGCTATATCATTCAATGGGTATTGCACTAACGTACTTGGATTAATCACAAACAGAGCCTTATTTGCTCGGCAATCCAACATCACCTCTTCCCGCGTAAATGCCCATTTATCACCAAATTGTAGCTTACTCACCGTTTCAATCGGTGCAGCAACATTTTGAAAAGAGAGACAAAATAAGGAAAGTAATAAAAGTAAACGTTTCATAATAGTTACCAATGTAGATATATACCTTATAGATTTCAAGCTGCATCGCGACGGCAAGGGAGCAAATCCCCGGGAGCATAGATAACTATGTAACCGGGGTGAGTGAGTGCAGCCAACAAAGAGGCAACTTGAAAGATGACGGGTATAAAAGCAAGCGAAATGGATCTTGAAATCCATAGGGTATATTGAGATAGGCGCTTAATTAAGAACATCAAATCGGCTGATAAGTAGCAAAAACAGCAACACATAATAGAACCAATGCCCCAAGAATAATTTCAACCCAACTATTGATAATCAACAATTGATAGCGGCCAGGTTGCTTCAGTTTAGGAACCAAGATATAGCGGTTAATTAATGCAAGCATCACCATACCCACCACCAATGCTATCTTCAGCCATAGCATGGATTGATATTCACTACCGCTATATTTCGGCCAGTTCGGCAGCAAAATTAAGCTGCTTATAATGCCAGTAATGATAATCAGGGTTACAGCAACGTGACCATATGTGGAAAAACGCATCATAGAGATCATAATCTGTTTATCCAACCCTATAGCCAATTCATTTTGTATCCGTAAAAATTGCAAGCATAACAAAAACGGCCATAATCCACCAAACCAGTATCCAACACTCACTAAGTGAATTACCTGATTAATCTGAGAAAAAACACCTGTTATCCCATCATGCATCACCGAATGGCCGATAAAGGCATGGCAGGAGAGTAAAACAGCAGAACTGATTAACATCAAAATATTTCTGACTTTTTGTTTACTGATAAACAAAAACCCTGTAGCAACTATTGAAACCAGTATTTGCCATTGCCAAACTTTACCAAAAGTTGTTCCCAATACTGCCAACCAGATTTCTAGATTACAAATATCCTGCCAACCATCACCCATTATTCCCGATTGAATTGCCAACCATCCAATTGTTGTTACTAATGTCACAACTGTACTGATAATTACCCCTAAACGAAGGCGCGCATCAATCAGAACAGATAAACGCTCAGGAACCAATATGGCAGTAAATATGCTAAAGCCAAACACTAACATAACTGCCACGAAATGCGTGAAGCGACAAAGAACATACAGCGCCGCTAGAGACATAATTATTTCACTGTAAAGCTATAGACACCTTTAGTCTTATGCCCATCAACAGAGACCACGCTCCAGTTAACATCATATCTCCCTGTCGTCAGTTTATCTTCGATAGGAAGAATAAGTTTTGTATTAGTTGCCGGATCAAGCTTTAACTTTCCCGTTTTAATGGGTTTATTTTCAGGACCAATCACTTTTACTTTACTAAAACTCAGCTCAATACCTTCCGAAAAGCTTAGCGTGATCACCTGAGGTGTATTTTCTACTGTAGTATCTTCTGCCGGAATTTGTTCTGTTAAATGCGCATGGGCCAAAGCTTGCTGGCAAGATATGGCAACAAAAAGGACAATTAAAGCAGATAGTTTTCGGCCAAAAGAGCGGATTGTGCTAATGGTCATCAATAACCTCTTAATTTTCAAATGAATCTCTATGAATTGTCATCATTTTATATCAAAAGAGTTATTTTATCTGCGATAACTTACAATAAGAATTTCGTCTTGTGAACTATCGCGCAAAAATAAAGGAAAACCGCAGTATTGACTTTAAATACCTAAAGTTATTGCGACTACTGCGGTGAATTAATTCCATTTCATTAGACAGGATTTGCAGCAGCCAGACCTTTCAGATCCTTATCTAATAAGAAAAGCGCTTTACCATCCTCACCAACCATATCCAGTTTATCAAGGATAGATTTAAACAATTTCTCTTCTTCATGCTGTTCTGCTACATACCATTGCAGAAAATTAAAAGTAGAATAATCCTGCGTGGTTATCGCCAAATGAGCAAGTTTATTAATTTCGGCAGTAATAAATCTCTCGTGATCATAAGTTCTATTGAGTACATGAGATATAGATTCATAATCGGCCGAAGGTGCATCAATTTGCCCCAAACGTGGCATTGTGCCTGTATCACTCAGATACTCAAACAAGCGATGCATATGCTGCATCTCTTCCTGAGAATGCGATTTAAAAAACGCAGCGGCACCTGGTAACCCTTGTTCACTACACCATGCACTCATTTGCAGATATAAATTCGCAGAATAGAACTCCAGATTCATCTGCTCATTTAATTTATTAACCACTTCTTGATTTAACATAATAGATACTCCAGTTATTAATTGAACTATATTATGCCAATTAAATGAAAATAATAAAACCAAATAATAAAAATAAATCAAAAACAGATATCACATTGAAATATAAATATATTTTTCAATAAAAAAATGAAAATGAATCTCATTTAATATATTCAAATGAAAATGAATTACATTTACAAAATAATCTTCATCAAGGAATTTTTATATTTAATGATAATGAATATTATTTATCTTTATAAAATAATCAATTCATACCTTGCCAGAAAAACCAGTCTGGATTAGCTTTATCACTTTGTAAATGAGAGAGACACTGATGAAACACAATCTGGCCGAACTTTCTACAGAGAATATGGACAAAGTGAATGTTGATTTGGCAGCTTCTGGCGTAGCCTTTAAGGAACGTTACAATATGCCAGTACTTCCTGATACAGTTGAACAAGAACAACCCGAACATCTGCGGCAATATTTTCAACAACGTTTAGTCCATTATCGCCAATTATCCAAACAACTTTCCAATTTACCCTACGAACCCAAAGGCCGCTGATCATCCAGTAAGAATTAGGTATAACCACCGGATAACCGGTGGTTATACCCGTTATCTTTCAAGTTGCCTCTTTGTTGGCTGCACTCGCTCACCCCAGTCACATAGTTCTCTATGAGCCTGGGGATTCACTCCCTTGCCGTCGCAATCCATCTTGAAATCCATTGGGTATATATCCAATTACTGAGCGGCAAACCTATCTGTTGCACTAATAAGCTGATGTAAAATACCCGGCTCATCAAATGAATGCCCTGCTCCTTCAATAATATGTAATTCCGCTTCCGGCCATGCCTGCGCCAGATCCCAGGCATTTTGCACCCGGCAAGCCATATCATACCGGCCATGAATGATAACTGCCGGAATATCCCGTATAACGTCAATATTATTCAACAGTTGCTGCTCCTCATTCATAAAACCCTCATTGATAAAATAGTGGTTCTCAATCCGAGCAAATGCCAAAGCAAACTCATCTTCCGTAAAGCACTCTACACTATTTGAAGGAAGCAATGTTACCGTCTCTCCTTCCCACAAACTCCAGAGACGCGCGGCTTCTAATTGCACCCGAAGATCATGATTAGTCAGCCGCTTATTATACGCTTTGATCACATCCTTTCGTTCTTCCTCCGATAAAATAGATACCGTTCGTTGCCACTTGTCAGGGAAGAAATTAGAAGCACCATCCTGATAATACCAGTGCAACTCTTGTGGCCTCAGTAAGAAAATTCCCCGAAGAATTAATTCAGAAACGTGTTGAGGATGAGTTTGGGCGTAAACTAAAGATAAAGTTGAACCCCACGAACCACCAAATACCAGCCATTTTTCGACTCCCATCAATTGACGTAAACGCTCAATATCTTCAACTAAATGCCAAGTGGTATTATTTTCCAAGCTGGCATGAGGTTTTGAACGCCCACAACCACGCTGATCAAATAACATGACATGATATTTCTTTGGGTCGAATAACCGACGGTGATAAGAGGCAATACCACCGCCCGGCCCACCATGAATAAATACAGCCGGCTTACCTACAGGATTACCACACAATTCCCAATAAATTTGATGACCGTCGCCTGTATCCAAATACCCCGAACGATAAGCTTCACAAGCCGGATATAATTTTTTCAATTCTGACATAACATTTCCTTTACTGGCTAACACCAAATCTGGTATCCGTCAAATGACGGGTAGAGATAACTATCAGAAAATGTTATTTCAATTCACTATAGCTAATCGTATTTTGCTGACAATCAACGACAACACGGTAATCTTTGTCACGCTTAGAACCACGAACAGTCAGCGGAATTTTTAATATCTCTTTATCGCCAGTGATATTTTCCGCCTTTACCCACACCACTGGTTTAGAAGTTCCCAATTGCTTTCTATCTTCTGACCAATGGTTAATGCGGTTTTGCAGAAAATCACGCTTTACTTGAGCGGCAATTTGCGATTTAGTTAAATTGTCACAAGAAATAAATTTATCAACACGTTTGTTCTCCGACACAGCAGATACTGTGAATGAAACAGTGAGCAAAAGTGCAACACCTGATAGGCCAACTCTGTTAATGATATGACATGTTTTCATACTACCTCCCGTTAATATCTCAAAATAAGAGATTAAATATGGAGCTAACCTAACATGTCAGGTAAAACAAATGTGTGATTATTGTTAAATAAATAATTTAATTATGTTCATTTTTCATCATCAAACACCACATTAACCTGCTCTTTTCCTCGATGCCGCTCACGAAGTTCTTGTGCAACCAACGCAATCGCTTCGCCACTGCTCATTCCTTCAACCATCAATTGCTGAATTTTTTCTACTGCTCGTTGCTGTTCCTCATGGGATAAAGCTGGCATCGCTGAAAACATGATAATAACCTCTATAAAGT
This sequence comes from Photorhabdus laumondii subsp. laumondii, assembly GCF_003343245.1. Lineage (NCBI taxonomy): Bacteria > Pseudomonadati > Pseudomonadota > Gammaproteobacteria > Enterobacterales > Morganellaceae > Photorhabdus > Photorhabdus laumondii. The sequence continues at coordinate 3,194,885 of NZ_CP024901.1, forward strand.
GATCTATGCCGAAGAGTATAGCGATTTTTAACTCAAGTAAGGAATGGATTTCTATGTTAATCTGTAAGGATTAAAATCAAGACTCACTTTTGCATTACAACTGCTAAACCAACACAATAATGAGCATTTCACTACAAAAACGGCAATTACCCTATCAACCAGACGCTGCCATCAACTATTTTGCGCCGATTTCAAATCAGTCTTGGGCAATGCTGCTCCATTCTGGTGCTGCCAACCATCCTCATAATCGGTTCGATATTCTGGTTGCAGAACCACGGATAACACTGCTTAGTCATAATAAATCAACTGAAATAAATGAAGATGGCGATAGCTATATTACTGAGGAAGATCCCTTTTACCTGCTAAAAAGACAACTAGAAAAATTAAATATTACAGCAAAGCGTGATCCTGATTTGCCATTTCAGGGCGGTGCGCTAGGTCTATGGGGATATGATCTTGGGCGTTACCTTGAAGAGTTACCATTACAAGCCAAAAATGAGTTGTCATTTCCAGATATGGCAATCGGTATTTATGACTGGGCGCTGATTGTTGATCATCACAAAAAAGAGGTGATTTTATTCAGCTACAGTGATGTTGACACGCGCCTGAACTGGCTTACTTCTCACCAAGTTTCGCCAAAAATGGCTTTTACGTTGACCAGTGAATGGCAATCAAATATGAGTGCCAAACAATATCATGAGAAAATTAACTGCATTCATCACTATCTGTTAAGTGGTGATTGTTATCAAGTTAACCTGGCACAACGATTTTGCGCTGATTACCAAGGAGATGAATGGCAAGCATTCATAAAACTTAATGAGAACAACCGTGCACCTTTTTCCGCCTTTATTCGTTTACCGGAAAACAGCGTTATCAGCGTCTCTCCTGAACGTTTTTTACTCCTGGAGAATAAACAAATTCAAACTCGCCCGATTAAGGGAACATTACCGCGCTTAAGTGATACAGAAAAGGACGTACTGCAAGCTGTAAAACTGGCCGCCTCGAAAAAAGACCAGGCTGAAAATTTGATGATCGTCGATTTATTGCGTAATGATATTGGCCGGGTAGCCACACCGGGGTCAGTTAAAGTTCCTGAATTGTTTTTAGTTGAACAATTCCCTGCCGTTCATCATCTGGTTAGCACAATCACCGCAACACTGCCAAATGAACAACATGCTACGGATTTATTACGCGCCTGCTTTCCCGGTGGTTCTATTACCGGAGCGCCTAAAATCAGAGCAATGGAAATAATAGAAGAGCTTGAACCTCACCGCCGACATGGATATTGTGGTTCAATTGGCTATATTAGTTTCTGTGGCACAATGGACAGCAATATCACCATACGTACCCTCTTAACTGAGAAAGAAAAAATATATTGCTGGGCCGGTGGCGGAATCGTTGCCGACAGCACTGCTGAAAAAGAGTATCAGGAAACATTTGATAAGTTGAATCGTATCTTACCGCAACTAGGGAAAATAAAAGTAATATGATATCACTGTCTGATTTCGTTAACAGATTTCAGTTACAACTTCCACCACCACCTAAACGGCTTTCAGATAACAACCGCCATGCTGCGGTGTTATTACCAATCATCTGCAAACCGAAGCCAACGTTATTATTGACCCGACGCTCAGCCACTTTACGATCACATGCCGGTCAAGTCGCCTTTCCAGGGGGCGTTGCTGATCCTAAAGATAAATCAATAATCGCGACAGCACTACGGGAAGCGGAAGAAGAAGTTAACATACCTCATCAGAAAGTTCAGGTTCTGGGACAACTCGCCCCTTTAAATAGCAGCGGCGGCTATCTGGTAACGCCTATTGTCGGATTATTGCCCCCCGGATTATCCCTCCACAGCAACCCGGCAGAAGTTGCCAAAATATTCGAAGTTCCTCTATCTGAAGCACTTTCACTTTCGAGTTATCATTATCTTGATGTTAGTCGCCGTGGTCAGCAGCATCGTGTCTATTTTTACTGGTATCAGCAGCATCTCATTTGGGGATTAACAGCGACAATAATTCATCAATTAGCTCAACAAGTTCAGGTTTGATCCAAATCATTTAAGGATAACAAATTTGTATTTTTTTTACCCATCTTTATCGCTGTTGCTATCATAATTCAAAAAAACCTGTAAACTCCCTTATCAACACTACTAAATCACAGTAAAGTAGCGTACCTCAATATATATAACTATATCATTTCTATCTTTTTTAAGGAGTCTAGCGTGATTAGCGTTTTCGACATGTTTAAGGTCGGTATTGGCCCATCTAGCTCTCATACGGTTGGCCCGATGAAAGCCGGCAAACAGTTTGTCGACGATCTGGTAAACCAGGGATTAATGCCTTCTATCACGCGTGTAGCCGTCGATGTTTACGGCTCACTCTCATTAACCGGCAAGGGTCATCATACGGATATCGCCATTATCATGGGTCTGGCAGGTAATTTACCCGCCACCGTTGATATTGATTCGATCCCCGGTTTTATTCGTGATGTAGAGCAAACACAGCGTATTAAACTAGCCAACGGTTTACATGAAGTCGATTTCCCACGTGATAGCGGCATGGTTTTCCGAAGTGATAATCTGTCATTACATGAAAACGGCATGCAAATTCACGCATTCGCGGGGGACAAAAAAGTTTATAGCAAAACCTACTACTCGATTGGTGGTGGTTTTATTGTTGATGAAGAGCACTTTGGTAAACCCTCTCAGGATACCAAACCGGTTTCATATCCATTCAATTCAGCAAAAGAATTACTGATGAATTGTAATAAAACCGGGTTATCTATTTCCGGTTTAATGATGAAAAACGAACTGGATCTCCACAGCAAAGAAGAAATTAATGCCTATTTTGCCGATGTCTGGGATACCATGCAGGCTTGTATTGAACGTGGTTTGAACACCGAAGGGATTTTACCTGGCCCACTGCGTGTACCACGCCGGGCAGCGGCATTACATCGTATGCTGACCTCATCAAACAATTTGTCTAATGATCCAATGAATGTCGTGGATTTGGTGAATATGTTTGCCTTGGCAGTCAATGAAGAAAATGCTGCGGGTGGGCGTGTTGTTACCGCACCAACCAACGGCGCTTGTGGCATTGTTCCTGCCGTACTCGCTTATTACAACCATTGTATTGAACCTGTAACACCAGAGCTCTATATCCGCTATTTCCTGGCTTCTGGCGCTATTGGCATCCTATATAAAATGAATGCATCGATATCTGGCGCTGAAGTGGGTTGCCAAGGGGAAGTAGGTGTTGCCTGCTCAATGGCCGCTGCCGGCCTTGCTGAACTGCTCGGTGGCAGCGCTGAACAGGTCTGTATTGCGGCTGAAATCGGTATGGAACATAACCTCGGCCTTACCTGTGACCCGGTGGCAGGCCAAGTACAAGTACCTTGTATTGAACGAAATGCCATTGCTTCAGTAAAAGCAATCAATGCTGCACGCATGGCTTTGCGCCGTACCAGCGAACCGCGCGTTTCTCTCGATAAAGTTATTGAAACCATGTACGAAACAGGCAAAGACATGAACGCCAAATATCGTGAAACATCCCGCGGTGGGTTAGCAATTAAGGTTCAGTGTGATTAATCAAATAAATAACCTGTTTTTTAATCAGTAAATGCTTCTGCAATGAAAATATCCCAACCCTATGGTTGGGATATTTTTTGACCAAAACTTAAAATGATCATCTTTTGATCTAAAAAGATGAATATTTTTTCAATTTTAAATTAATAAGATGCTACCGATGGCAGAATAAATATCTAACAATAAGCAAATTACAGATAATTATAAATTAATTTTGCAATTTTTAGCTTATTAAATTGTTTTGTGGTTAACATTTTTATCTATTTCATTTTTTCTGACTGACAGCAATTTTCCTCTGGTATTTCTAATGTTAATCTAACAGCCGATTTTTTCAGTCAATAAGAGATAAAGTCTAAATCAAGTCAAATATTTAGGTATCATATTGATAAAAGGTCATTATTCGTACAAATAAGATTTTTATTGGAGGGATGATTCATCAAATTTATTGCAGTAACTGTGTAATAATCCTGCGTTTATACCCTATGGGTTTCAAGATGGATCGCGACGGCAAGGGAGCGAATCCCCGGGAGTATAGATAATTATGTGACCGGGGTGAGTGAGTGCAGCCAACAAAGAGGCAACTTGAAAGATAACGGGTATATATTGTTAATAGAGGGGAAAACAGGTGAGTATAGCCATTATGATTGGCACACACGGAGCTGCGGCTGAGCAACTGCTTCATACCGCAGAGATGTTAATTGGAGAGCAAGAAAATGTCTCTTACATTGACTTCGTTCCTGGTGAAAATGCCGATACCTTATTTGAAAAATACAACAGTAAACTGGAAACGCTTAATACAGAGCAAGGTGTACTGTTTCTTGTCGATACATGGGGAGGAAGTCCATTCAATGCGGCTAGCCGTATCGCCGTAGATAAAGAGAATTATGAGATCATCACCGGAGTTAACGTTCCAATGTTAGTTGAAACCTTTATGTGTCGAGATGATGACCCATCTCTGGCAGAACTGGTTTCCGTTGCTCTGGAAACCGGGAAAGAAGGCATCCGGGCCCTGAAAACAGAAGAACCTCAAATAGCTGAACCCGCCAAGCCCGTGGCATCCGTTGCGGCACCTTCATTTGCACCATCAGCCGGTGGTCATATGAAAATTGCACTGGCTCGAATTGACGACCGCCTCATTCATGGTCAGGTTGCTACTCGTTGGACAAAAGAAACCAATGTCAAACGGATCATTGTCGTCAGCGATGAAGTTGCTGCTGATACTGTCCGTACCACCTTGCTAAAACAAGTTGCTCCACCGGGGCTCAGTGCTCACGTTGTTGATGTTGCAAAATGTGTTCGCGTTTATAACAACCCGAAATATGCCAATGAGCGTGTCATGTTGCTGTTTACAAACCCAACAGATGTTTTGCGTTTAGTCGAAGACGGTGTCGATATCACTTCTGTCAACATTGGTGGAATGGCTTTCCGTCAAGGAAAAACGCAAGTTAACAACGCAATATCCGTTGATGAAACCGATATTGCAGCCTTCAAAAAACTAAATGAACGAGGCATTGAACTTGAAGCCCGCAAGGTTGCCAGTGACAGCCGCTTACAAATGATGGATCTACTCCAGAAGGTTAAAAACGAAAATCAGATCAGAGCAATTTAACTATTACTCAACGACAAAAATTTCTTACCAAATTTAATTTGGTTACAGGAGACAAACAATGGAAATTACCGTTGTTCAAATTGCATTGATATTCATCGTAGCTTGTATAGCCGGAATGGATTCCATTCTTGATGAATTTCAATTCCACCGCCCACTCGTGGCTTGTACCTTAATCGGGATCATTCTTGGTGACATGACAACCGGTATCATTATCGGCGGTACACTAGAGATGATCGCTCTTGGCTGGATGAATATCGGTGCTGCAATTGCCCCGGATGCGGCCTTAGCATCAATCATCTCAACGATTTTGGTCATCGCGGGTGGTCGTGATATTGGTGAAGGTATCGCTTTGGCCATTCCACTGGCAGCAGCGGGGCAAGTGCTGACTATCATTGTACGTACCATCACAGTCGCCTTTCAGCATGCTGCTGACAACGCGGCAGAACGTGGCAGCCTGCGTGCGATTAGCTTTATCCATCTATCCGCATTACTGCTCCAGGCTATGCGTATCGCCATCCCTGCCCTGATCGTTGCACTATCGGTTGGCACCAACGAAGTCCAGCAGTTACTTGCTTCTATTCCAAAAGTGGTAACCGATGGCTTGAATATCGCTGGGGGAATGATCGTCGTTGTGGGTTACGCCATGGTTATCAACATGATGCGTGCCGGTTACCTAATGCCCTTCTTCTATCTCGGTTTCGTCACAGCAGCATTCACTGATTTTAACCTGGTTGCATTAGGCATTATTGGTATTGTTATGGCCGTGCTGTACATCCAGCTAAGCCCTAAATATAACAAATCTCAGGTAGCGGCTGCCCCTGGACACACCAATAACGACCTTGATAACGAATTAGATTAAAAGGATGAGCAACATGTTAGATACAACAAAAACGACTGCTCAGACAGCAGGCCAGAAAAAACTGACACCCAGTGATATCCGTGGTGTATTTCTCCGTTCTAATGTGTTTCAAGGTTCATGGAACTTTGAACGTATGCAGGCTTTGGGTTTCTGTTTCTCTATGGTGCCAGCTCTTCGTCGTTTGTATCCAGAAAATACCGATGAGCGTAAACAGGCACTCAAACGCCACCTTGAATTCTTTAACACTCACCCTTACGTCGTCGCACCTGTACTGGGTGTCACCCTGGCAATGGAGGAACAGCGTGCTAATGGCGCAACGATCGATGATGGTGCGATTAACGGTATCAAAGTCGGTCTGATGGGGCCATTGGCCGGTGTTGGTGACCCTATTTTCTGGGGGACAGTCCGCCCAGTATTTGCTGCTTTGGGTGCGGGCTTGGCAATGAGCGGTAGCTGGCTTGGGCCTGTCTTATTCTTCTTCTTATTCAACCTAGTACGCCTGTTGGTTCTTTATTCAGGTATCTCTTATGGTTATAAGAAAGGGATCAATATCGTTCAGGATATGGGTGGTGGCTTCCTGCAAAAAATGACCGAAGGAGCATCAATCCTTGGTCTATTTGTTATGGGGGCGTTAGTTAATAAATGGACGAAAGTCAATATCCCGCTGGTTGTATCAGAAATTCCTAACCAACAGACAGGTGAAAAGACAATAACCACGGTTCAAAATATCCTCGATCAATTGATGCCAGGCTTGGTACCACTTTTACTGACATTTGCTTGTATGTGGTTATTACGACATAAAGTCAATGCGCTGTGGATCATTATTGGCTTCTTTATTCTGGGGATTATTGGTGCCAGATTTGGTTTCCTTGGTCTCTAGTACAATGATCTTTTAGTACAATGATCTTTTAGTACAATGGTCTTTTAGTACAATATCATTCGGGGAGGCACTCCTCCCCATATTTTCTTTTTTATAACAATGCAGGGATAGGGATAAGGAATGAACCTTAATGATATAGCATTAACTGGTTTAATCGTACTCATGCTAGCTTTTGCTGTTTATGATGAATTCGTGGTGAATTTTCTAAAAGGGAAAACTCACTTACAAATAAAGCTAAAAAGAAAACATAAAATTGATGCACTCATCTTTATTATCCTGATACTTATTGTTGTTTATAATAATATTACTGTTTATGGTAGCCGTTTAACCACATATTTATTGCTGTTTACTATCTTGGTGACTATTTATATTGCCTATATACGTTCGCCTAAATTATTTTTTAAAAATAACGGTTTCTTCTATGCAAATACCTTTATTTCCTATAGCCGGATAAAAACCATGAATTTATCTGAAGATGGCATTCTGGTTATTGGTTTAGAAAACAAGAAATTATATATATCAGTAAGCCAAATTGATGATTTAGAAAGAATTTATAAATTTCTCATCGAAAACAGATAGATAAGAAAAAATAATAAATAAAAAAATAGACAATAAACAGTCAGCCTTACGCTGACTTTTATTTTCCCCATAAAACAGATAATGATAATTATTATCAATATCATACCTTAACCCTAAAAATAATATTATTTTCCCTTTTTGAATTATTGTGCTATCTTTTAAATTGTCATGGGGAGTAGCCTGTTTCAGAGAAACGATTTAGTTAATTTTTCTGAAAAGCCCGTATCAACACGCTCGTTACAAAATAAACGTGGTGCGGGTAACCTTATTGCTATCTTAACAGGCATTATTGTTGCTAAAAATAGCAAATGAAATAGTCTAATGAGATAGCTATTAATTCGGTTGGCAAGACCATTGCATATAGCACCATCATTGGTTGGGGGTGGGTTATATGTATATGGAAACACCCAACCGAGGCTATATTAATGAATATGTACGCAACCCTCATCCTAGCTTTAGCACTTTCAATGGATGCCTTTGCTGCTTCAATTTGTAAAGGGGCCGCACTACATAGACCGCATTTTCGTGAAGCAATCCGTACCGGTTTAATATTTGGTTTGGCAGAAGCCTGTACCCCATTGATTGGCTGGTCTCTAGGGCTTTATGCCAGCCAATATATTATAGAGTGGGATCACTGGGTTGCTTTCACTCTGTTATTCATTCTGGGTTGTAGAATGATTACAGAGAGTTTCAAAACAAAGCAGGAAAAAAAGTGTGAGTCACCCTGCCGCCATAATTCAATTGTGTTGATAACAACAGCCATTGCCACCAGCCTGGATGCAATGGCAATTGGTATTGGGTTAGCGTTCCTTGAAGTCAATATCGTACATACTGCGATGGCTATCGGAATGATGACAATGATTATGGCAACATTGGGTATGTTAATTGGCCGTTATATTGGCCCACGGTTAGGCAAACGCGCTGAACTTATTGGTGGGCTGATTCTAATTGCAATTGGCTTCAATATCTTGTTTGAACATCTAGAATTATTTATGTACGCAAAATAACGCCGCCAGCCCAAAATATTTACACCTGTAAAGCCATAGGGTATATATTTTGGGCTGAAATCTTGATCAATTAAGGCGTTGATAGACCCGCAATATAAAATCAGTTTCACATTCAAACAGCGCTCTATCTGCCAACTTATTTTTCACATCTTCTGTTGCTTGCCAGGCAAATGGGGTCATCTGTAATAAATGATACGCTTGCAGGCCATCTAATTTCATTGGATAAGATAACGATTCATCGGTTATCAATTCAAATCCTTCCAACAGTTCCGCCTTCAATGGATGAAGATGAATATTTTGATAAATCAACTCCTTGAGCTGATAAAGATGGCGAGGACCGGGAGTGACTGTCAAAACAATTCCCTGTGGCTTAACTACCCTTGCCAACTCTTCCGCTTTACAAGGCGCATAAATTCTTAACACCCCGGCAAGCGATTGATCGGCAAATGGCAAGCGATGGCTCGACGCAACACAAAAGCTAACAACCGGATAGCGCTTAGCGCCATAACGAACCGCAATCTTAGCAACATCTAACCCATAGATTTTAAAATTACGTCTCTTGCTTAACTGTGCTTCAACCGCAGCAGTGTAATAACCTTCACCGCATCCTATATCCAACAAACTCTCCGCATTTTCTGGCAGATACTTTTCCAGTAATTCCGAAACCCGTCGTTGTAATGGTTGATAATGCCCTGAATCCAAAAACACTCTTCTTGATTGCATCATCTCCGGGCTATCCCCCGGTTCCTTGGACCTTTTATGCTGAACGGGCATCAGATTAACATACCCTTCTTTAGCACAATCAAACTGATGATTATTCTCACAGCGCCATTGCTGTCGAATGAGCAATAAAGATTGATGACATAAGGGACATTGGTAAGACATAAGATTCCAAAAATATCAGCGAAAACCAGCCAGCACTATAGCATATTCTGATACTTATCGTCGTAAATCATGTTAATTAATAATTCTATATAAACAACTAATCATTATCTTGAATGAAATTATACTCCATTATTTTCAGTCCTTTTTTTGAAACGGCCCGCAATATTTCTATAGCATAAATATATTTATCGGGTATGATTCTTCAATCAAAATAAAATATCATTGTTAATAAGTCATTTAACTAATAGAAACAGCTAATAATGCAGATAATATAATGACCATTTTCATACAATATTTTAATAAATTAAGATCAATTTCACCGAAATTCGATATTATGCCCAACACAAACTATTGTGAACTTATCTCACAGAAAAGTGACGTTGAAACTCTAGCAGATGATCTGGATAAAGTCCGTGCAGACTTTGCTACGGTATTAAAACAATTCAATGATGAAATCATATTATCTACAGGGAAAGAGACGATATATGAGCAAAATAGTCATCGGAAAACACCCTAAAATAGCAAAACAATCTAATCAAGGTGGTATCAATCCATTACATTATCAATTGCCTGATTCAGAAATATTAACGCTTTATGAACAACATCAGAAACACAAACATGGGATAGAAAAAAGTTGCCTTATTCTAAGGTAAATGATAAAAAAGTATAATGAAATTATTTTCAATATAAGGAGAGAAAATTGCGGTTTATTCAAGATGGACCACTTATTCCTGATGAATTATTACTTGCCCGTGATCAAGGGCACGTGGTTTTCTTTTGTGGCGCAGGGATATCGCTTGCCAAAGCTAAGCTTCCTAATTTTTTTCAATTGGCGCAAAAAGTTATTGATTTACTCGGAACGACTAATGATAGCCAAGCTCGTCAACTTTATGATTTTTTGAATAAAGGATTAAAAGATAAGGAAGGAAATGAAGTTGCATTACCTTCTTATGCATCAACTCTTATTTCAACAGATCGGATATTTAGCTTATTAGAACAAGAGTTCGAAACGAATTTAATTGAAAAAACTGTAGCTCAAGTACTGAAACCATCGGACACAGTTGACACATCTGCACATAAATTATTGTTAGACCTTGCTACTACATCCGAAGGTCGAGTGCAATTAATTACAACTAACTTTGATCGTTTATTCAATGATTGTTCCTTGACAGAGATTCCGTGTTTTCTACCTCCAAATTTACCAGATTTATCCAAAAATGAATTAATTGATGGACTGGTATATCTTCATGGAAGATCTAATTCCGATTACATTGGTGCAGAAGGCAATGGTTTTGTTTTATCAGGTTCAGAGTTTGGAAGAGCCTATCTTTCTGATGGTTGGGCAACGAACTTTATTCGAGAGATTTTTTCTAAATATACAGTTGTATTTATTGGCTATTCTGCAAATGATCCCCCAATGCAATATTTGCTCGAAGGACTTAATAAAAATCTGATAAAAGCAAAAAATGTATATGCATTTCAATCTGGAACCATAGAAGAAGCAAGAAAACTATGGGAACATAAAGGTGTTCAAGCAATTGCTTACAGTCCTGAAGATAAACATACTGCTCTTTGGGAGACATTAGATGCTTGGGCGAAAAAAGCGAAGAACGTAGAGCAATGGTATAGCGAAACTATAGAGATAGCTCGACGTGGCCCAACCAATCTCTTACCCCACGAACGTGGACAAGTTGCTCATATTGTATCTACTTCAAAAGGTATGAAGAAGTTTGCACTTATTGATAATCCACCTCCTGCAGAATGGTTATGTGTTTTTGATCGTAATATACGACTTGCTACACACTCTAATAACCACTGGCCTTTGAGATGTAACACTTCCCCTGAACCTTTCACTTTATACGGTTTAGACTTTGATAAAACACCTGATATTTATCAAAAGAATAATGAAGATATAGATAAAGAAATAGCTAAAAAGGCATGGGATGCGTTTCAACCACATCATGATGATATTAAAGAGTTAAACAAGAAACATTTTGCTTCATTCAGAACAACATCTGAATATGGAAACTCAAAGTTATCTAATAGACAATGGTTTCTTGGTGTCTGGCTTGCAAAAGTAGCTCATCAGCCGACAGCCATATGGTGGGCAACGAAACAAAATTATCTTAAACCAGCTATCCAACATTATATTTTACAGAAACTCAAAGAGAATAAAGTAGATAGTGAAATTCGCAAAATCTGGCAATACCTAATTGAGTCGTGGCAATATGAATATAAAGATGAAGATTTTGAACGCCACTGGTATAGTCTATCACACGAAATTAAAACATACGGTTGGAATGAAGTGACGTTCCGTCAATATATAAAACTGACGCGCCCATATTTAGCTGTATCTAGCAAAATAAATAGCCTTCTCCCTCCAATTAATACGATAACTGAGCTTCGTAAATTTCTGGAATTAGATGTACGATATATAGAAAAACACCATTTTGATGCAATTAATATTCCAAATTCTTTACTAATTAAAGTGATTCCAGAACTGAGGAAAAATATTGAATACGCTTATTCGTTAGAATCAGAGAAAAGGACACCTCACTCAGTGCGTTTGTTATCACCAATTAGAGAGGACAGCAGTATAGAACTAGGTTTAAGTATAAGAGATGTCGGGCTGGAAGGATATGTATTGCGATACGTACATTTGTATGAAAGGTTAATTCAACTAGACCTGTATGAAGCAAGAAACGAATTCTTGAGTTGGCCCAGAAATAATCCTATATTTTCACAACTTCGTATATGGATTGCATGTAAGCCTGAAATCGTCCCCTCTTCCGATTTTTACCCACTTATCAATGCATTAAGCGATGATGAATTTTGGAATGAACATAATCAAAGAGACCTGATGCTAACACTTGCAGATAGATGGGATGAATTAAGAGAGAATGAGTGCATTGAAATTGTTGAGCGTTTATTAAAAGGTAGGCTCATTCCTGCATGTATAGATAGTAATCTAGGCGATAAATGGCAAGCTGATAGTATCCTAAATCGAATATTCTGGCTTAAGAATAAAGGCTGTCATTTTTATATTGATATAAAAGAGCGGGTTAGAGAACTTCAAAATATATATCCTGAATGGGAAATTGGGCTAGCAGATAATGCCATTACTTCTATGGAACCCAAAGGTGGGTATATAAGTATTGAATCTAACTGTAATGAATTATTGGGTATTCCTATAAGGGATATTATTCCGCAAGCCTTAGAATTTAATTCTGTTGAACGGATCGTTTCAGAGAGGAACGACCCTTTTAAAGGATTATCAAAGCAATATCCATTAAGGGCTTTTTCTGCACTAAGACATTGGGCTAAAGAGAAAAAAGAGTATCCTAAAGAAATATGGGAAAAGTTCCTGTCGTCTGAATCGCGAAAAAATGATAAAAAAAAGTTCATTTATTTTATTGCAAGACAAATGATGTCTTATTCTAACAAAGATTTAGTCTCAATTATTGATCCTGTTTTATGTTGGATTTCGTCTATAAATGAAAAGTTAGCTTCTATAGATATTGACATCTATGACACATTATTAAAGCATCTTATTGACACTATAGGGATAATGCCAACTCCTATTACTACCATCGAAATTAAAAGAGAACGGCGCGATTGGATTCCAGAAGCTGAAAACTCTCCCATGTCATCAATCGCACATATATTGTTTAAAGACCCTCGTCTAAAAAATTTCCATTTAGAAGACAAATTATCTCAACAATGGCTTTCTAATATTGAACGTTTGAATACTTTATCAGGTGATTCCAGGAAATACGCTTTAGTATATTTAGTCAAACAACTAATTTGGTTACATCACCATATTCCAGTGTGGACTAATAATAATTTGTTACATGTTATCAAAAATGGTGAGCCAGACGAGAAGGAAGCATTCTGGAATGGCTATTTCTGGGGAGAAACCTACCCCAGAAGCTCTCAGTTGTATGATACTTTGAAACCATTTTTACTAGGCTTTTTACGTAATAGCGTGTCATTTCACTCTGAGCATCAAACAAATTCAGTAGCAAATTTTTTATTATTTGGTTGGGCTAGTAAATTGTATGAAAAATCAAAGCAATTTATTTCCGATTCTGAATTTAGAGATGCTCTTTTTTATGGTGATGAGAAGTTACGCCATAAAATCCTATGGTTGCTATGGAGGCTTTCTTCAAAAGATGAACCTGATAATAAATTTTTTTTACAATGGCGAGATTTAATAATTCAATTTTTTACCCATGTTTGGCCTCGTCAAAAGGCAATAAAATCACCAGAAACAACAGAAAATATTTCCCGTCTTTTATTTTCTCAAGAAACTATGTTTCCAAAGTTAGTAGATATTGTTATGCCTTTCTTAACATGCACGAACAATGGTGCATCCTTGATGTATTATATTAAAAACGAAGCAATAGTTAAAAAATTCCCTAAAGAAACAATAGCGGTTTTATCCAATACTTTACCTGAGGATGTAAAGAAATGGCCTTATGATTTTGAGAAATGGCTTGAAAAAATGGAAAAAGCTGATGCCAGCTTAGGTTCTGATAGCAAATTCATTGAGCTTAAATATAAGTGGGAGTATCGCTAGACACTAATACAAATAACAGTCCCTCTCTCTATGAGTCTGTGGCTTTGCATATAGCGTTAACTGCAACATCCCTAAAGTAGTGAGTGAACCTGTTCTGTAACCAGTATAGTTCACTCCTTTTAGTTTTCCCCTTTCCACAACAAGCGGGCAAATAGCAGGTTATTCATTACTATGATCAATATTATTCCTCTGTCACATGGAGTTTCAAACCTAATGCTTTAACGACTTTCAGAATAGTGCCAAACTCAGGGTCTCCGTCACCAGATAACGCCCGATATAAACTCTCACGAGACAGACCGGCATCTTTTGCCACCTGAGTCATACCATGCGCACGCGCAATTGTACCTAACGCACGCACAATAAAGGCAGGATCATCACCCGCTTCTTCAATACAGGCATTCAAATACGCAGCCATATCTACTTTGGTTTTCAGGTATTCTGCTGAATCCCAACGAGTAAACTGTTCATTTATCATGTTGTTCTTTCCAACTGTGAGCTAATTATAAAACCAGTTTAATGTCTTTATTTTATGTTTTTATTACCGCCATAAAAGCTTCAAACCTGAGTTTTCTGATAAGTTAGCCAGTAAAGTTTCTCTTTTTCTTATTTTGGATATTTTTGCAAATGAGAGATATTCTATCTTAGGATTTTTTATTAAGGCAAAACGGATGAGCTCAATTTACTCAGAAGAATACCAGCGTGTTATCCGATTATTACGCGAAACACGCCTAGAAAAAGGCATTACACAGGAAAAATTGGCACAAGCATTTGGCCGTCCTCAATCATTTATAGCCAAAGTTGAGAATGGTGAAAGAAGACTAGATGTCGTGGAATTTGTGCACATGGCCGGTTTGTTGTCATTAAATCCAGCCCAGATTCTAGACAAAATAAAGCTGAAAAAACCAAGTCTTAACAGCAACCTAAAGTGAATATCCATAGTGCATACCATAAATAAAAACACCAAAAAACGCTTTAGTTTTATTGGTGTTTTTAGTTTAGGCTTCAATCGATGTCTATAGACTCTGGGAACTTTCCACTCTTATAAATTACGAATAAAAATACATATAAATCAGCACATTGCAATAACAGGAACTCACAAGACCATGAAAATACCACGTTCTAATCAGGGGGTTAGTTTGCGCCCTACATCGGTTGCATCTTGCCTCGCATCCTGCTCCGAGGCCATCTGCCGCAACAGAATGGCCAGTTCGGCCGGGTCACCGTCGCGACGGACTTCGGCAAGCAGCTCCGCTGCATAAGTCGATCAGCGCGGAAGTGCTCGGCCATGACCTCATCATGCGATCTATCTTTCATTTGGTGCCACCCTCCTTTCAAAGTGCACGGTTTGGTAGCCAAGTTCCGTGCGATGCCATCGCGGCTAGAAAAGGATACTTTCGTCCCAACCACCGTGTTTCGCCTGTGTCACTTTAGCTTTTATCCTCGCCTCTAGCGACTTGATAAACCGAACCGAGGCCGCAACGTGATTGAAGATCAACAGGCTTTCCTCATAATTCAGGATTGGGTTGTCGTGAGCTAAGCTCTTGTTGTTCCGCACATCGTTAAAGGCTTCAAGCACCGAGATGCTGGACTTTAAGATACGCTCGGTCATCGCTGACTCAAGATGACCTCCATCACGTAACGCCTTCACATACTCGCCAAAGACGCTATGCAACGGTTTGCCACGGGTGATCGTGATGCCGTGAGGCGCACATGTTACACGGATAAACTTGTTGACGAACGTATGAAGCCGATCTAACCCGCCCTCAGGTTGATTTTTCTCGATAGCTTCGCGAACGTGCTCCGCCACCACCTCGAAATCTCGTTCATCCGCGATGGCTATCAGCGCATCTAGCTCAGCAACCGGCTGGTCACTGAGAAGCCGCTGAGCGATCTTCCGGCAATCGTCAATCAGCACTGGGTTGCTGTCACCAAAGCACTGCTTTTCGCTGGCGTAGTCGACCAAACCGCCGATAACTCGACCCACCACATAGTTCGCCTCCAACTCCCAGAAGGTGCGCATACGGTTAGCCTTCGACGTGCCGCGCGCTCGGTAGCATTCAGCATCAATTTCCACCCGGTATTCGACGAAAAAGTCGCCGAAGGTTCGGTCGGAAAAATTGAGGACGTACCCGCCGCTCATTCCGAGCAGCCTTTCCAGTTTCCGACGTTCACTTCCGCTAAGATCGGACATAGGTGCTCCTATCTCAGCCCAATCGTGCCGCTTCTGCCGCAACGTGGCCTGCTAAAGCTGCCACGAACGTCTTGAGGCTGGTCATTGAAGACAGCTCCGCGAAATCGCCGGTATTCACTGCACTGCGCTCCGCCGCGATGACGGCAGCGGTAGTGTAAAGCTGCTCCTGCACCAGTCGCTGACACAGCAGGTCATACCGCTTGAGATATGACGCGCCCTTGAATTCCTCGAACACAGGAAAGTGTGGCGACGAGTCGCGGACGGATTTACGAGACTCCGACGCATCCTCAACCATCATCATCCACCCTACAAATGGACGCGGTTGCTTGCCGAAAGCTTCTTCACGGAAGGCTGTCCATAAATCATGAGCCGTCCCGATTGCTTCCTCAGTTCGATTATTAAAGTTGTTTCCGAACGAGGGGCCTACTTGGCTTTTCAGTTCGATGGCTGCGATTAATTGTCCCTTGTAGAGCACCAAAAGATCCCACAGTTTAGTCGGACGAAAATATCCGGGCAGGGTCAGCATCGCCCGGTTCTGGTGAATCTCAGCATGGGCTAGCCCATTGGCCTTGATGATGTCGAGCACCAAAGCCAAGAACCCGTCCATGTTCTTGCCAGCGGTGACTCCGGCACGTTCACCTTGGTCGGCCTTGCCCGACTCTATTTGTTTTTGTCTTGCTGCTTCGCGGTTGCCCCAAAACGCCTTCACGGCTTCGCGGGCTTTCTGTTCGTAGTCGACGAGATCGAGCGCCATTTATTCTCCATTTCCCCCGAGGGCAGATCGTTCTTCTTGGCTTAAGTCGTAGAGCCTGAACACAGCCCGGTTGCAAGCTTGCAAGTCCCGTTTGATAGCAGCCTCGGCTAACTCACGGCGCAGCGGTTCTGACACTTCAGCCCAGTGCGGAATGCGAATGCGGCGCAGGTACTGAGCTTGGAAGCGTAGGAATCCACCCCGCATTTTCGTTGAATAGGTCGCCACAAACAGACGAGTGACCGCGGATAGCAGGACAGCCTGCAAGGCCCGTAAATCCCAGTCGTCTGACGTGACGTAGTAGAGGTTGTGGTGAGGATACAGTTCACCATTTTCATAGACGATATGCGCCTGTCCCTTGATATCTGGAATCAGGAGCTTTGGCCTCGCAGCCAACGACGGCGTGATGCGGTCAATTGTGCGATACCAGTTGGCCGGAGCTTTCTGCGCACAGTGACGCCCAGCGATCACCTCTCGTCGAGCCTCAAGGTAGCGCCGCAGACGGGGATACTCGTCAAGATCGACCAGTCCGCCCTGCTCAGCAAAGGGGTTGATAACACCCAGACCGCGCCACTCCACTTCGCCGGTCATGATGTCTTTGGTTGTTACCAGCGGCACCTTCCGGTCTGGCTCAACATTAAGCGCGTCGAAATCCCCGATAAATGCTTTGTCCGCGCCAGTCGCAACACCGATCCCGACCTTACACCCTGCCTCTTCCAGCAGGGGAAAGTCCCCCTCCAGACGGCGAATAACCGCCATCTGGTCGAATGACTCCAGCAACCACGGCTCCGAACCGTTGGTCACTTGGGCAAGTTCACGCGCCGGGCCGACTTCCTTCGGCAGCGAGGGTGCTTTGAGCAAACCTGCCAATGCGGTCAGCGTCGCAGGGTCAATAGCCGGGCGGTAAGCGATGCGCGTTGGCCTCGGCACTTCACGGCTGATGATAGTGATTGCTGGGTAAGCAATCACATCGGAGTGGAAGGCAGGTGTATCCACCATGTCGACATAGACTTTCAGGTGGAACCGCTCGGCTACGAGGCTGCGCAGTGGCCCGCCATAGCGGTTTTTCATCCAGCGATCAGCGCAGATGAAGCCTAGGCTGCCACCATCCGACAAAACCGACAGAGACCGCTCAATGAAGGGAATGTAGATATCTGCCCGGTCATACATCGTCAGGTAACGACTACGATATTCTGCAAGCAGCGGTGCCGGAATCAACTCCTGACGAACATAGGGTGGGTTGCCAACCACAAAATCAAATTGCCCCTCCAGCGGTGCCAGCAGGAAATCGCCTTGCGACAGCCAGTAACTAGCCAACGTGACCGCAGCATTCGCAGCGATCCCTTGCCGCCTGAGCAGTGTGACAACGGCAGCTTTGGTGCTCTTAAAGGTCTCGTGGTGCAATTCCACCGCCCGGATTGCATCGGTTAGTTCGTCGAGCGCGGAACCGCTCGGCCTTGCTGCCCGCCATGCACTCAGTAGCCGCTCAATGATCGGCAACAGAAAGTCGCCACCACCAAATGACGGCTCCAAAAGCCGCTTTTCGTGAAGCGGTTGATCCTCTGTGTAACCAACCAAGTCGAGAATGAAATCCACCACCTCAAAGCGCGTGAAAATGGCCCCTCGGGCTTCGAGCCCGCCCTCTGTCGCCAAAGCCTCAGTCGCTGCCGTGACGGGACATACAGGCACTGCAACAGCTCTAGGAGTAACCTTGCTGCGCACGCTGTTTGCGGCGTCTAGTTGTTGGGTCATCCCAAATCCTCATTGGCGCGGCGTGATGACGCCGACATGCTTGTAAAGTGTGGTTCGGGACACGCCATAACGGCGGGCCACCTCGGCCACCTGAATATCGGGATCGCGCAACAGGGCTTTGATCTCGCGCACCTGCTGGTCGTCCAGCTTCGGTTTGCAGCCACAGGCCCGGCCTGCGTCCGCTCCCGGATTAAGCCGCGCTCGAACTCGGCCAGTGCCGCGAACACATGGAAAACCAATCTGCCCGCTGCGCTGCTCAAGGTCAGCCACGATCTGCATCAGATCGGCGAGGCTACGCCCGAGTCGATCCAGCCGCCACAACACTTTAGTGCCAGTCTATGCCGGATTCGGGATCATTCCCACTCAATAGTCGCAGGTGGTTTGCCGCTGACATCATAGACAACTCTTGATATCCCATTGACTTCATTGATGATCCGGTTAGAAACCCGGCCTAGGAAATCGTATGGTAAATGCGCCCAATGTGCGGTCATAAAATCAATCGTTTCTACTGCTCGCAACGAAACAACCCAGTCATATTTACGACCATCCCCCATCACACCCACGGAGCGAACTGGCAAGAATACGGTAAACGCCTGACTGACTTTATTGTACAAATCAGCTTTGTGCAGCTCTTCGATGAAAATAGCATCAGCCTGCCGTAACAGATCGCAGTACTCTTTCTTCACTTCACCCAGTACACGAACGCCCAAACCTGGGCCTGGGAATGGATGACGGTTCAACATGTCATAAGGCAATCCCAATTCCAAACCAATTTTACGTACTTCATCTTTGAACAACTCTTTCAGCGGTTCCACCAGACCCAATTTCATCTCTTCCGGCAAACCACCTACGTTATGATGAGATTTGATAACGTGTGCTTTGCCGGTCGCAGATGCCGCTGATTCGATAACATCTGGGTAAATAGTGCCTTGTGCCAGCCATTTAACCTGAGCCTGTTTGCTCGCCTCTTCATCAAAGACTTCAACAAACACACGGCCAATTGTTTTACGCTTCTCTTCCGGATCATTAATGCCAGCCAGTGCAGTCAGGAAGCGATCTTCTGCGGGAACATGAACAATATTCAGTCCAAATTTGCCGGCAAACATTTCCATCACTTGAGTGGCTTCATTCAAACGCAGTAAACCATTATCAACAAATACACAGGTCAGGCGGTTACCAATTGCACGATGCAGTAACAATGCAGTGACAGAGGAATCAACACCACCGGACAGCCCCAAAATAACGTGATCCTCACCAACCTGTTCACGCAGGCGTACAACGGTATCTTCGATAATAGAAGCAGGCGTCCACAACGCTTCACATTGGCATACATCCAGTACAAAACGTTCCAATATACGCTGTCCCTGATGGGTATGAGTGACTTCCGGGTGGAATTGCACGCCATAAAAACGTTTTTCTTCATTTGCTATGATGGCAAATGGACAGGTATCAGTGCTGGCGATAGTGATAAAGTCCTCGGGAATTGCAGTAACTTTATCACCGTGACTCATCCATACATCCAATGATGGTTTACCTTGCTCATTTAATGAATCTTGGATCCCACGGAATAATGCACTTTCCGCTTTAATCTCAACCTGAGCATACCCAAATTCACGCTCAGTAGAATCTTCTACCTTACCACCAAACTGTACTGACATCGTTTGCATGCCATAGCAGACCCCCAGAACCGGAACGCCAGCGTTGAAAACATATTCAGGAGCACGTGGACTTCCTTGTGCTGTGGTACTTTCCGGGCCACCGGAAAGAATAATGCCGCTTGGGTTAAATTCGCGGATTTGCTCTTCAGTGACATCCCATGCCCAAAGTTCACAATAAACCCCGATTTCACGGATACGGCGAGCAATCAATTGAGTATATTGCGAACCAAAATCAAGGATAAGAATGCGGTGCTGATGGATATTAGTTGTCATGTGCGGTGAATTCCAAAAAAACAAGTAACAAATAAAGATAAGTGGCCCTTATATGGGCCACAATAAATATGGATTACAAACCTAACCGGTAGTTTGGAGACTCTTTGATGATAGTGACATCGTGAACGTGGCTTTCCTGAATACCGGCATTACTGATGCGAACAAATTCTGCTTTGGTTCTCAACTCATCAATAGTTGCACAGCCAGTCAGCCCCATACAGGAACGCAAGCCTCCCATTTGCTGATGGACAATGTTTTTCAGCAAGCCTTTATAGGCAACACGGCCTTCAATACCTTCCGGCACCAGTTTGTCTGCGGCATTATCAGTTTGGAAATATCGATCAGAAGAGCCTTTGGACATCGCCCCCAATGATCCCATACCACGATAAGATTTAAATGAACGTCCTTGGTAGAGCTCAATTTCTCCTGGTGATTCTTCTGTCCCTGCCAACATAGAGCCCACCATAACACACGACGCTCCCGCGGCGATGGCTTTGGCAATATCGCCAGAGAAACGAATACCACCATCAGCAATAACTGGAATGCCGGTGCCTTCCAGCGCTTCAACGGCATCAGAGATAGCGGTAATTTGTGGTACCCCTACACCAGTAACAATACGGGTAGTACAGATAGAACCGGGACCAATACCGACTTTAACCGCATTGACGCCAGCCGCTACCAGCGCTTTTGCGCCTTCTCCAGTCGCCACGTTACCACCAATAATTTGTAGATTCGGGTACTTAGCACGGGTTTCACGGATACGTTGCAACACCCCTTCAGAATGACCATGCGAGGAATCAATCAGCAGAACATCAATACCAGCAGCAACCAATGCATCAATACGCGCTTCATTGCCAGCACCGGCACCAACCGCGGCACCAACACGTAAACGACCACGTGCATCCTTACAGGCGTTTGGTTTACGTTCTGCTTTCTGAAAATCTTTAACCGTGATCATGCCAAGCAGATGAAAGTTTTCATCAACTACCAGCGCTTTTTCAACACGTTTTTCGTGCATTTTCTGCAACACAACTTCACGGGCTTCACCTTCTTTTACTGTCACCAGACGCGCTTTAGGCGTCATTACCGCAGTAACAGGCTGATCCAAATCGGTAACGAAACGTACATCACGGCCAGTAATAATACCAACCAACTCATTTCCTTCAGTGACAACCGGATAACCCGCAAAACCATTACGTTCTGTCAATTCTTTAACTTCACGCAGCGTTGTTTCAGGTGCCACTGTGACGGGATCTGTCACAACACCACTCTCATGTTTTTTGACTCGGCTAACTTCTTCTGCCTGACGCTCAATGGACATATTTTTATGGATAAAACCCATTCCACCTTCCTGAGCCAACGCGATAGCCAAACCGGATTCGGTGACGGTATCCATAGCGGCAGATAACATAGGAACTTTCAGACAAATGGAGGAAGTCAGTTGAGTAGACAGGTCAGCAGTGTTAGGTAAAACAGTAGAGTGGGCAGGAACTAACAGAACATCATCAAAGGTTAAAGCTTCTTTTTTAATTCGTAACATAAGCAATATCTCACCAAGCTGCTGAAAATTTAAGGTATAAAATATTGCCGTGGCATTATACAGAACGTAATCGGTTGCCTCCAGCATTTTATTAAAAAATTTCTTGCTTACTTTATGATGAACGTTAGTATCAGCATATTAAGTTATTGTTTTGAAATTTGATCTTTCTCACATGTCACTACCTTTTAATACTGGAATTTTTTCTGTCAGTCGTCTTAATCAGACGGTTCGACAACTACTCGAAATGGAAATGGGCAGAATTTGGCTAAGCGCTGAGATATCCAATTTTTCTCACCCCTCCTCCGGGCACTGGTATTTCACGCTGAAAGATGAGCGTGCCCAAGTGCGGGCGGCAATGTTTCGCAGTAGCAATCAACGGGTAACATTCAGGCCACAAAATGGTCAGCAAGTTTTGGTTCGCGCGATAATCACGCTTTATGAACCAAGAGGAGATTACCAGCTTATTGTTGAAAATATGCAACCCGCTGGTGATGGCCTGTTACAGCAACAGTTTGAATTATTGAAACAAAAACTTGATGCCGAAGGATTATTTGACCAAAGCCACAAGAAGCCCCTGCCATCCCCTGCTCAACAGCTTGGTGTCATTACTTCAACCAGTGGCGCAGCCCTGCATGATATTTTGAATATTTTAAAGCGTCGTGATCCATCATTACCCATCATCATTTATCCAACATCGGTTCAGGGCGCAGAAGCACCATTACAGATTATCCGGGCTATTGAATTAGCTAATGAGCGTCGTGAGTGTGATGTATTGATTGTTGGGCGCGGTGGTGGCTCGCTGGAAGACTTATGGAGTTTCAACGATGAACGTGTCGCCAGAGCCATTTTTCACAGTGATATTCCGATAGTCAGTGCGGTCGGTCATGAAACAGATGTCACCATTGCTGATTTTGTGGCAGATTTACGCGCCCCAACGCCATCAGCGGCTGCTGAGTTAGTTAGCCGTAATCAGCTCGAATTATTACGTCAAATTCAGTCGCAACAACAGCGGTTGGAAATGGCAATGGATTATTTCTTTGCCCAGAAACAACATATTTTCAGTCTGTTATCTCATCGTTTACAGCAACAACATCCTCATCTACGACTAGCGCGTCAGCAAAACTTACTGGTCAATTTACGCCAGCGACTCACTGACAGCTTGCAACGGTACTTAAAGCAAAACAGCCTGGCTTATGAAAAATTACAACAACGGCTCTGGTACGCTGAACCTAGCCAGCAAATCCACCACTATAGTCAACAAATTCAGCAACAAGATTTTCGGTTAAGACAGGCAATTGAACGGCAAATCAGCCGTTCCAGAGAAAAATTTGCCGTTTCCTGTTCACGGATGGAAGCCGTTAGCCCTCTGGCAACACTGGCCCGTGGTTACAGCATCAGTCAAACATCGGATGGAAAATTACTGAAACAAACCAAACAGGTAGATGTTGGTGATGTCTTGAATACCCGTTTACAAGATGGTTGGATTGAAAGTGAGGTGTTGAAAATCAAAAAAGAACGGAAAAAACGATCTGCAAATCTGAAATAGTGGCATTCCTTTGCCACTTATTTTTCCTATACACCCTATGGATTTCAAGATGCATCGCGACGGCAACTTGAAAGATAACGGGTATAATCAGAAACGAATTTCTGCGCCGACAATATAAGTCCGGCCCCGGGCAGTTTGCATAGCCGAAGTTTGCTCAGTCATTAATGGAGAAGAATTTGCACGATTAAGTGCTTCAGAATAATTTTTATTTGCCAAATTCTGTACTGAGAATTTCAGCAGCACATTGTGATTTATCTGATAATCGCTATAAAGATCGACTATCGTTGGGATTTTAGGTTCTTTTTGCTGCACAACCCTCCCATCTTCATCAAAATTATATTGATCTGGGTCCAGCCTATGAGAATCACCGGTATATTTAACAATCGCACCAACACGGAATTTCTCATTAAATAAACAAACACCGGTATCCAACGTCATAAAGCTATCAGGTAGTTGTGACAACGGCTCCGCACCAAAATGCGCGGTAGCGGCCGAAGTTGGTTGACGCGTTTTTTGCCAACTATAAGCCAATTTGCTATAAAACATACCCGCATCATAATCAGCAGCAATTTCATATCCGTGTATTTTTACCGGAGTCAAGCTATTGTGGTAGATATACATTTTGATGTTAGGATCGACTTCATTGTAATCTGTCGAACTATCGGCTTTACATTTTTTCCTATTGCCACATATAAGCCAGATATCACTGAGAATATAATTTTTTACTTTAGTATGATACCAGGCCGCTTTCAGACGGAAAGTATCTCCCTTTACAATTAAATCTGGGCGGAAACTGTTAAAGCCAATTTGATAAGTGTCTGATGATTCTCCTTTCAGAAATGGGTTCATGGACCCACCACCTTCATTACTATAAAAAGTCTCCTGAATATTGGGTGCTCTCATTGAACGGGCATAACTGACGAATGGTTGGAACTCAGGAATAATTTCTGCTGATAGTAAAATACCTGGATTAAACCCATGTTCTTTCAAATCCAATTCGGTTGCTCCCTGGGGAAAACAAGGAATTCGCAGATCACAAGCCGGTTTATAGCCTTTGACACGGTAATCCATATAATTAAACGTAATATCTGCCTGATAAATTCCACGATTTATTTTCAATCCACCATAAATACTGGCAATATCTTGTTTACCACTTGGCGCGAAAACATTATTTTCTTTTACTTCACTGTCTTTCTTGTTATATTCTTGCTTTTCTTTTTCATCTTTACCTCGACCAGAATACACACTATTCGTTGTTCTGCTATATTCGGTTTCCATTAACTTACTGCCAAATGTTAACTCAAAATTTGTATCACCGTAGTCGAAACGACTAATATTACTGATATCTATTGCATCTGATTTATTTTTTGCATTACTATTGAGCAATTTAAAAAGTGAATCACCTTCATAGCGTTGACGACTCTCACTGGTACTGACCAATAATTTTATATCAACCCATTCACTAAATGGAGTGTAATTGTATTTTAAATAAATATCCCGACTATCAATATGACGGCGGGTAAATTTATTATGATAGTTACGGCCACTTAGTTCCATATCATGAAATTCATTGGGTTCAATTTTTATTTTCATTAATTGAGAATTAGGTTTTTGCTTAAACGATTTATCTGTAACAAACTCATCGCTTAATACTCCGTCGCCATTCTTATAATGTGCATCAATTGAATGCCCGCTGACAGCCAACATAGCGCCTATTGAACCTTCAGAACTGAAAGCGGGGGTTTTACCCGCAACCGCTATCATGCCATTATAGCCAATACCATTATTTCCATAAGCTGTCTTTGTGCGTACTCCCAATGAATTCCCTGCAAATATCACATCATCTACACCAATTGTGCGAAAATTAGCGCTACCTACTAATGCATTAACACTACTTGAGCCATCAGATTGACCACGGTTGACATCAACTCCTACAATAAAATTAGGATCAATGATTGTACCGAATTGGTTATAAGTAGTCCCGTGAGCAGGACTCGTCGGAGATGTGCCATAAAAACTTTGGCTAACACCATCAACCATCATATTTACTCGACCAAATCCACTTAATCCACGAATATTTACACTCACCGTTCCCTGCCCCGGATCTATTTGCGTATAAGTCCCAGGCATACTGCGTAATATACTATCCGTTGATTGAAGTTTTGTATCTTCTCCTTTAGAACTGTATGAACCGGGCCTTTCCATTGCCCTCACTTCCGCATCATCCTGTGAACCAGAAACTTTAAGGCTACCGAATTTCATCACCTTATCTGATTTTCTCTCTTGCTTTTCCTCACCATAAGCAAGCCCTTGAAGCCCAATTAAAACCACACCGGCCCCTGCTATCTTTGTCATTATTTTCATTTCAATCATCCCAAATGCATACAAATCAATATTTGCTCACATACCCGTCTTTAGAAAATAAAAATGTTTAGCACTGATAAATTATTATCAGTGCTTTAAATAACAAATTTATATTATTTATAATTTATTTCAGTTATCTTTTAATTGCGGAAAATACTTTTTAGCATCATCCAGCATCAAAATAAAACTGTAATCCAGTGCAGTATCTTTTAATCGACTAAATCGGCCAGATTTACCACCATGCCCGGCACTCATATTGGTTTCTAATAACAAAATAGAGTTATCTTCCTTCATATCCCGTAATTTTGCCACCCATTTAGTGGGTTCCCAATATTGCACTTGTGAATCATAAAATCCACTCGTAACCAATAAGTTCGGATAACGTTGATGTTTTATATTGTCATACGGACTATATGATTTAATCCGGAAATAATCCTCTTTATTTTCAGGATTACCCCACTCTTCATATTCTCCTACGGTCAGCGGAATAGAAGGGTCAAGCATGGTTGTCACGGCATCAACAAATGGAACCTGAGCAACCACACCGCGATATAATTCCGGTGCCTGATTAATCACAGCGCCCATCAACAAACCACCCGCGCTGCCCCCCATCGCATAAATTCGTTTGCTGTCACCATATTTTTGCGCAATCAGTGCCTTAGTCACATCAATAAAGTCATTAAAACTATTTTCCTTATTTTCGACTTTACCTTGTAAATACCATTTCTTACCCAATTCACCGCCACCACGCACATGTACTAATGCGTAAACAAAGCCTCGATCTAATAAACTCAATCGCGGTGAGCTAAATGAAGGGTCCATACTGATACCATAAGCCCCATATCCATAAATCAGTATTGGGTTATGGCCTTTTTTAAACAGTGATTTACGATATACCAGAGATACCGGAACTTCAACACCATCACGGGCCTTCACCCAAATACGCTGGCTCTCATAATGATGTTTATCAAAACCTTTTACTTCCTGCTGCTTAAGTAATTCCCGCTCACCTGTTTTCATATTCCATTGGAATGTTGAGCTTGGTGTCGTCATGGATGAATAACCATAACGGACAAAATCAGTATTGGGTTCAGGGTTGTAATCAATCCATGCCATATAACTTGGATCATCAAACTTAATCTGTTTTTCTTGCTGTGTCTGCCAATTAATCTGACGAATTGTCGGTAATCCTTTTGTTCGCTCCTGTACGACTAACCAGTCATTAAACAGATCGAAATCTTCAAGATCACTATCTTGCCGCGGAGCAATGACTATTTTCCACGGTATATTGATGGCATCCGTCTGATAAAGCCCATAAGTTTCATTCTCATGATTCGAACGGATGTAGAAATGATCGCGGAAATGGTCAATATAATACTCTCTGCCTTCCTGACGAGGAGAGAATAGTTGAAGCTCAGCTTGTGGTTTATTCGCATCAATCAGCAAATATTCGGAAGTCGAATTACTGGTTATCGCCAACATAATATAATCGCGGGAAGTGCTCTTAGATATACTTAAATAAAAACGCTCATCTTCTTCCTGATATATTTTATGATCTTCACTGGTATTGCTACCATATTGGTGACGAAATACCTGATATGGCAGTAACGTTTGTGAATGCCTGCGCACATAAAACAACGTATTGTTGTCGTTAGCCCAAACCATGTTGCCAGAAGTATTTTTTATTACATCATTATTCCACTGTTTATCAGCAATATCTTTAAAAGAGATCTGATAATTACGGCGTCCCTGCGTATCTTCAGCAATCGCCATACGTTTATTATCCAGAGAGATGGCAAAATTACTCAGTTGGTAATATTCGTGCCCTTTAGCCCTTTCATTACCATCGACCAGTATCTGCCAATCTGATGAGCCATCAACCGGTTTACGCTGATAAATCGGAAAATCTTTGCCCGTTTCATAGGTTGTCCGATATATATACCCATTATAAGTATAGGGTACCGATTGATCATCCTGCTTCATCCTGCCAACCATTTCTTCGTATAACGTATCACGTAGCTGTTCACCGGGTTTTAGCATCTGCTCGGTATATTTATTTTCGGCTGTCAGATAATCAATGACTTTTTGATCTTTACGATTATCGTCCCGCATCCAGTAATAATCATCTATACGAGTATCACCGTGGGTAGTTATATGGTGTGGTTGTTTCATTGCCTTTGGTGGCATAATTTCTTCCTCTGCGGCGACAGGATTCAACCAGCCGCTTAATAAAAACATCAATAACAGCCCTTTAGTTTTCAGGGCAAACCACGCTTGCTGCCTTAACATATTTGCTGTCCTTAAGTCGTTCAAAAGTATTAATTAGTTAAACTAAAATCAATCGGAATTTCTATCGTAATTTCATTACCGTTTAAAACGGCAATGGGAGGAACTGGCAACGGCTGCGCCCTTGCCAGAATTTGCTTCGCTTCCCGGTCTAAAGAATGGGTTCCAGAACGACGAACTAAGTCACTGTTAGTAACATAGCCCTGTTTATCAATAGTGAATCTGACTGTAGGACGACCCGTGCGGTTTCTTCTCTGTGCATCCTCTGGATAACGTTTATAGCGGTTCAAATGCCCGACAACTTCCGCTCGCCATAACGCATCCGCATCAGCAACGGCCTTTGAATCACTGTCATAAGCAGCGGCAACCCGCGAAGTCAGATTCGTAGAAGTGGCAGTACTGCTTGCCATAGCCGCGCTACTTTGAGATTTTTCACTCTCTTGTTCTTCTACCTGCTGGCGTTTCACCGGGGGTGTTTTTTTAATCTCTTCGTGGTGCTTTTTCTGTTTTTTAGGTTTATGTACCAAGATCTGTGCCTGTTCATCTTTCATAAGCTCAGGCGTCTTAATCTCATTAACCTCACTTTCCTGCTGTCGACTGGCAACAGAAAGTTGTTGTTCAAGACCAATAGGTTGTTTTTGTACCTGATGTGTCGCTTCTGTCAACAATGAAAGCTCCATCATCACCGCCGGTGGTGGCATCAATTCACCAACAGCAATTTCTTCTGGCTGGGAGATAATCCAGCCGACCAAAATGAGGTGAACAGCAATAGCAGAAACGAGCCCTTTTTTAAAATGACCCGTTTGAAAGGCCGAGTGTGTCAGCGTCAACATGGATGATAGCGCATAATTTTAATTATCATTTAGTAATGATAATTAATTTCATATGCTAATGAAAATTATTTTTATCTTTATCGTTAACTTGAGCACATCCCTGTGCCAAGACCTCTTATATACAGAGAAAAGACCACCATTTGTTTAAAATATCTATGGTTTTTTTACGGGTGTATACCAGACATAATCAGCATATTGGCTATCCAGTACATTGCTTTTCTCAGCCATGATCAACACAACAAAGTCCTCTTGGGGCGATAATTCTTTAACATGCAGAGGAACACCTATTACTTTTGTTGCATGATATCCACCCGCAATCAGTGTGGCAGGAGCCGGCGCTTTAAGTAACTGTTCCGCCATTCTGCGATCCCGCATTTGCTGAATAGTTGTCATGGCAGATAACTGTTGCTCCGTTATTTCACCACCGTGAACATCTTTGATCACCTCTTTAATCTGAGCCTTGACATTTTCAGCAACAGAAATATTCCCCTGGAGGACCGGAGGGTTACGATAAGCCGCTTTAATTTCACTGCGATCTAAGTTTGCAGACAGCAACGGATAAGGTTGATGCATAAGCTCCATGACCAATCCACCATACAACTCCCACCGCCACCCATCTTGCCATGCCAGAAGCTCTTTTATGCGGCTTTCACGTACGATAGGCTGAGTTTGCAACCAACTCTTAACCTTATTCACTTTTTGCTGCTGATCAGGATTAATCATCTCTAGCAGGACCGAACCCTGTTCTCTTTTAAGCGGAAGTTGCTGAACCAACCAAATCTCTATCTGATGATGATATGGATTATCATGTTTTTCACCCACAATTACCCGTTGATGTGATGCCAGCCGATTGATCAATTCATCAGGGGTCAGGGCGTGACCGGTTTTAAGATCGATAATAGCCCCTTGTTGAGTCAGTTCCGGTGAAAGTGCCTGGAGAGCGGTTTTTTGGTGTACAGATACACATCCAGATAAGATCAGTAAGCCACAGATAATCAGAAAAGATTTTACAGTCGTGAGAAATTTCATCATGTCCATATCCATATTATTAATGTTTTGCCCATCATGTAGATAATAAGAATCGTTTACAACAAACCGCCCCTGCCTACAGGAAACAGGGGCGATGGGTATTACAGCGGATGAGTTTGTGCTTCAACTGCCGCCAGAGCGACCATATTAACGATACGACGTACAGAAGAAATTGGTGTCAGAATGTGTATCGGTTTGGCAACCCCCATCAGAACTGGGCCAACGGTAACGCCTTCAGAACTGGTGACACGTAGCAAGTTATAACTGATACGGGCAGATTCCATATTCGGCATAATTAACAGATTGGCAGCCCCTTTCAATGGGCTATCTGGCATGATGTCACGGCGAATACTTTCAACCAATGCGGCATCACCATGCATTTCACCATCAATTTCAAGTGAAGGTGACATTTTATTCACCAATTCCAGCGTCTGGCGCATCTTCTGCGCTGAGAGGCAATCTGTGGAACCAAAACTTGAATGAGAAAGCAGCGCAACTTTTGGTTCAATACCGAAACGGCGGATAGTCTCTGAAGCCATAAGGGTAATCTCTGCCAATTGTTCAGGCGTTGGATCATTATTGACATAAGTATCCGCAATAAAAGTATTACCACTTGGCAACATCAATGCATTCATGGCACCAGCAGTATGAACCCCATCACGGAAACCAAATACATTTCTCACGACATCGTAATGTTCACTGTAACTGCCAACAGTACCACAAATCAGGCCATCAGCCTCACCACGCAGTACCATAATCGCCCCAATCAGGGTGGGATTACCGATAACTGCCCGGCGAGCTTGTTCAGCAGAAACACCCCGACGTTTCATAATGTGATGATATTCCTGCCAGTATTTTTTGAAGCGCGGATCATTCTCATTATTGACGACTTCAAAATCTTTACCCGCTTCAATATGCAATCCCAGTTTCTGGATACGCATTTCGATAACACTAGGGCGACCAATTAGAATCGGGTAAGCCAACCCAAGAGAGATCAGCTCCTGAGTCGCATGCAATACACGTACTTCTTCCCCTTCGGCCAAAACGATACGCTTTTTCGCTTTCTTAGCCTGAGAAAAAATAGGTTTCATAAACAAGTTTGTTTTATAGACAAACTCATTCAGCTTCTCAATATATGCGCCAAAGTCTTTAATCGGGCGGGTTGCCACGCCGGAATCCATTGCTGCTTTGGCAACTGCCGGGGCAATTTTCACAATCAGGCGCGGATCAAATGGTTTAGGAATAATATACTCCGGGCCAAAAAACAGATCCTGATCATCATAAGCGGAAGCCACTTCTTCACTCTGTTCCGCTAGCGCTAAATCCGCAATCGCATGAACACAGGCGAGCTTCATCTCCTCGTTAATGGTTGTTGCACCAACATCCAGCGCACCACGGAAAATAAACGGGAAACAGAGCACATTATTAACCTGATTCGGATAATCAGAACGACCAGTACAAATGATTGCATCAGGGCGAACTTGTTTTGCCAAGGGTGGCAAAATTTCTGGTTCAGGGTTTGCCAATGCCATGATGAGTGGATCTTTAGCCATCATTTTCACCATGTCTTGAGTCAACACGCCAGGGCCGGAACATCCGAGGAAAATATCGGCACCAGGGATAACATCACCTAATGTGCGGCTGCCATTGTCTTCAATCGCATAGGCCGCTTTAGTTTCTTCCATATTTTTATCGCGACCACGATAAATCACCCCTTTAGAGTCACATACCACAATATTCTTGCGTTGCAACCCAAGCGCAACCAGCAAGTTCATACAGGCAATTGAGGCAGCTCCGGCACCAGAAACAACTAAGCGAACCGCTGAAATCTCTTTTTTCATAATCCGCAAACCATTCAAAACAGCAGCGGTACAAATTATCGCTGTGCCATGCTGGTCATCATGGAATACCGGAATGTTCATTTTTTCCCGCAGTTTTTTCTCAATATAGAAACATTCCGGTGCTTTGATATCTTCGAGGTTAATCCCCCCAAACGTCGGCTCCAGTGCCGCAATGATATCAATCAATTTGTCAGGATCAGACTCATCAACTTCAATATCAAATACATCAATACCTGAGAACTTTTTAAACAGGACACCTTTTCCTTCCATCACGGGCTTACCTGCCAGTGCACCAATATTCCCCAATCCTAAAACCGCACTACCATTAGATATCACTGCCACAAGATTGCCACGCGCAGTATATTTGTAAGCTGCTAATGGATCTTCTGCAATTTCCAAGCAAGGCGCAGCAACACCTGGTGAATAAGCTAAGGCCAAATCTCGCTGAGTTATCAGAGGCTTAGTGGGAGTAATCGTGATTTTCCCTGGTTGTGGAAACTGGTGAAAATCCAATGCACTCTGTTTTAATTTTTCATCCATCGTCGGATCCTTTATATACAATCTGGAGTAAGAGCAGGAGCAGTATAATAGGTACTGTGTGTCAAATCATAACATTGACCGCATCTTATCAATAAAGTAGCACTTTTTTGCTCATAAAAAGCACTAGCCAATTTCTCCACTCATACCACTCTTTGCCATAAAGAACAAAAAAGCGAACCTAGGCAGTGCTCACTTTTATTTATAAGAACGACCTGCAACAATTACGCCTATTTACGCCTATTGAAATAGGCACTTAATCTAGGAAAATAAAGACAGAAACATTATCCTTTATACAATATCATTAAAGTTATAGTAACCAAAATAACTATAACTCGGAAAAACTCTCAATATAAATTCAATTAAAATAAATTTTATAAAAGAAAACAAATCTAATAATAACCAACTTAACATATTGATTTTTAACATCATTAAAATAAGTGAAGTTATGTGTTTTTTGTGAAAATTACTCATCTTCTTTTTTTACTTATCAAACTAATTTGCGCTATTTATATTTTTATATCAGGATGTGCTTTCTGGACTTACAGAGCTATCAATTCTGTAAATCAATCGGTTTTGATAAAATTTTTTCATAGCAATTTAATTTAGGGCAGACCCATTCATTACTGCCTTTTAATCAAATTCAAAGTCTGCATTTCGTGGCTTTACTTATTTAAGGGAGAAGGAAAATGTATAACCATTCAGTGATGATAGTTGATGACCACCCTCTCATTCGCCATGGCTTGAAACAGATTGTAGAGCTCGATCGGGCGCTTACCGTGACAGCGGAAGCTGACAATGGTGAAGAAGCAATAAATATTGCATGCAAGCTGAAACCTGATGTCATTATGATAGATCTCAATATGAATGGTCTTTCAGGCGTGGACACGATTAAATCTATCCGTAGAAAAGGGATCAATTCCTATGTACTGGTATTATCCGTTTCAGATGATCGAAATGATGTTTACGCAGCCATTGACGCAGGAGCTAATGGCTACTTACTTAAAGATAGCGACTTAGACTCGTTATTAAGCAGTATTCGCCATGCTGCTCGTGGACAAACTGTATTTAGTGAAAAAATATACCAACATCTCGCTAACCGTCATAAACATGTTGATCCTTTATCTGAATTGACCAAACGTGAGTTAGATGTATTAAAAGAAGTTTCCAGTGGCATGACCAATAAGGAAGTTGCTGATGTCCTATTTATTTCTGAAGAGACAGTGAAGGTACACATCAGAAACTTGTTAAAAAAACTGAATGTACGTTCCCGCCTGGCTGCAACCATCATGTATTTGCAACATAGGAAAAATGGAGTAGCCTAATATTTCTTCCGAGCCGCTCCTTGAGCTTATTACCGAGGGTCGGCTCTTACTTATCGTTGTTATGTAGTCAATGTTATGTCGCAAATACCCCCTATGAGAACAGGCCAATAAAATTGAGTCTCCTGTTTTGGTATCTCCGATAATAAAAATCAGGATATCATCTGGATAAAACAGGCATTTTCCAGCATTATGTTTAGGTATTTAAATTTTTTTAAGGATCTGTTAAATGATATTGGATAAATCTTCTCAACCCGCTTTTACTCTCTATGGGATCAAGAATTGTGACACGATAAAAAAAGCCCGTCGTTGGCTGGAGGAACAAGAAATTACTTATCTGTTTCATGATTATCGTGTTGATGGACTCAATGCCACACTTTTGCAGTCATTTATTGACAAACTGGGTTGGGAATCATTAATTAACACCCGTGGTACAACTTGGCGTAAACTGACCGATCAACAACGAGCAACAATTAATAATGCTGACGCAGCAAAAGCGTTGATGTTGGAACAACCCGCTATTATCAAACGTCCACTATTAATTTCTGCAAAAGGTGATTACCTATTAGGTTATAAAGTGGATGAATATCAGCAATTTTTTGCTGAGGCACGCTGAAATGACTTGCCCTGTCATTGAACTTGCACAACAACTCATCAGACAACCCTCTATCAGCCCGGACGATAAAGGTTGCCAAGATATTATGATCGCTCATTTGCAAACAATTGGCTTTACCATTGAACGGATGCCCTTTGGCGATACAAACAATTTTTGGGCCTATCGCGGCATAGGCCCGACGTTAGCCTTTGCCGGACACACTGATGTCGTCCCTGCGGGCGATGAATCTCAGTGGGAATATCCCCCATTTGAGCCCACTATCCGTAATGGCATGTTATATGGTCGGGGTGCGGCAGATATGAAAGGATCATTAGCTGCCATGATTGTTGCGGCTGAACGTTTCGTTGCCGCCCATCCCAACCATAATGGACGTCTGGCCTTTCTTATTACTTCAGACGAGGAAGCGAAAGCCACCCACGGCACCGTTAAAGTGGTTGAAGCCTTGATGTCCCGCAATGAACGATTGGATTATTGCCTGATAGGTGAACCTTCTAGCCAGCACCGTCTTGGCGATATGGTGAAAAATGGCCGTCGAGGTTCCCTGACGGCGAATCTCACTGTTCACGGTATCCAAGGCCACGTTGCCTATCCGCATTTAGCTGATAACCCTATCCACCGTGTCCTTCCTGCTTTACAGACATTGGTCAATACACATTGGGATGAAGGGAACGAATTTTTCCCGGCGACCAGTATGCAAATTGCCAATATCCACGCGGGAACAGGCAGCCACAATGTGATCCCTGGGAATGTGCAAGTTCAATTCAATTTCCGTTTCAGTACAGAACTGACTGACAGCCAAATCCGTGAACAGGTTGAAACTATCCTCAAAAATCACAATCTCAATTACACGATTGAGTGGATACTGGCAGGTCAGCCTTTCCTAACAGCCAAAGGTGAGTTAGTCAATGCCGTCATCCAGTCAATAGACCAATATTGTGGCTATCAACCTGAATTATCTACCAGTGGTGGTACATCCGATGGACGATTTATCGCTCAGATGGGCGCTCAAGTTGTCGAACTGGGGCCACTCAACTCAACAATTCATAAAGTTAATGAGTCCGTCAGCGCCGCCGATCTGCAACAACTTAGCCGGATTTATCAACGTGTTATGGAGCAGTTAATCCAGTGATCACAGCAAATATGTTAACCGGTCTGGCGACTGGCCACTTGATTGCCCTCTTTGGCAATCACCGATTACAACCAGAAGCCGCCAATGCTTTTTTTTCCATGCAGCAAGCCGCTGAAAAGGCCGGAATTAATCTGCAACCGGCCAGCACGTTCCGTGATTTTCAACGTCAGCAAGCTATCTGGAATGGAAAATTCCGTGGTGAACGCCCGGTGTTGGATGAAAACAGCCAGCCAATGGATATCACCCAGTTATCAGAAGGAGAACGCTGTAAGGCAATTCTTCGTTGGTCTGCCCTGCCCGGTGGTAGTCGTCATCACTGGGGAACCGATCTGGATGTCTATGATCCAACAATGCTACCGGCTAACCAGATGTTATTACTCGAACCTTGGGAATATGAAAATGGTGGTTATTTCGCACCATTAACTCATTGGTTGACCGAGAATATGGCTCATTTCGGTTTTTACCGTCCTTTTGTCGGTAACTGTGGCAGTGTCGCTGATGAACCGTGGCATATCAGCTACCAACCATTCGCCAAGCAATTGGAAAAATTGCTGACTCAGCAAATGTTACTGGATGTATGGCAGCAGCATGACATCGCCGGTATTGACTGGTTATCTGCTAACTTACCCTATATATTTGAAAATTACCTCCATGTTGCGCAGGAGACAACCTAATGCAATGGTTAGCTGATTACTGGTGGATTATTTTAATTTTATTGGTTGGCGTTCTTCTCAATGCCATTAAAGAGTTACGCCGACTGGATGTTAAAAAATTTCTGGACAATAAACCGGAACTGCCTCCTCATCGGGATCTTAATAGCAAGTGGGATGATGAAGATGATTGGCCTCAAAAAAAGCCGTAGTCCACTCTTGCCAATCTTTGGCAAGTTTCTTATCCAGACTTGATAACGCCTGTGCGGTTTCTTGCCGCCAGAGTCGCATTAATGCCTTATATCCACTCAACTGCAATACGGTGATGCATTGCTCAACACGCATTTCCTGCTGGAGATGATTTCTCAGCGCAATCAACGGCAAATCACTGTTCAGCAACAACCGTTGCAAGGACGGTAATGAAGCAGAAAATGGTCGGTGAGCAAATGCAAAACCTGACAGTTCCTGCCAATCATGTTGATTGAGATGATGGTCAGTTTGGTAATCAACAGGCAAGCTAAATCCAATCTGCAATTCCAGCCAATATGCATCACGGGCAAGCTGTTGCTGAGCTTGAATCCCCAGCAAAATCCCTTGTTCACTCAGGGGAAAAATAGCCATTGCCGTATAACAACCACTGCTGGCTTCTAAATGAGTTCCCATTCGCACTAATTGGAAGCCACATTTCTGCCACAATGCCCAGAGCTCCGCGGTATAACCAAAGCTAACAGAAATAAAATCCACCCCCTGTTTTTCTGCCCTTTCCCGTTGATACGCGATCATTCCCTGAGCAATACCGTGCCTGCGATGATTAGCCTGTACAGCAACTCTGCTGATCCGTTGAGATTTCAAAACCGCCGCCTGCGGTAAACCGCTATGGGCAGCTAACGATTGAACAACCAAATTTCCTCTTGGACGACGCCTGCCTGCCCATATTTCATGGGCTAACTCAAGCGTCAACCCACCCTCTTCAACCATCCACAAAGCCCCCATCAAGGCATTATTTCCAAGAGCCGCAACAAATTGCATGCCTTTAGCATCAAGTAAACGCCGTAAATCCAAAGGTGAAGTTTTGTAGTGAGCACTGGTTAATATGCCGTAAAACTGCCTCAGTAATTCAGGCTGTTTAATCCATTGCTGCTGATGATAGACCTGATAACTGATCGCCTGATCAGAATTGTTGACAGGAATTGCATCCTCAAACAGTAAAGCGCTTTCCAACCAATTTTCCAGCGGATCATTTTCCGCCCAACGCACAGGAGCTGTCAGGTTCAGGACATGACGATCAGGAAGCCCAACGCAAAATTTAAGTAAAAATCCGCGCCCTGTGCCTTCATATCCCTGTACCGTTGTGGTCAACAATATGCGGGGAAAATAGCCGATTAATTCAGATAATTGAGGCATTGGAATAGCAGCGGCTTCATCGATAAGCAACCAATCAATATCTGACACGCTATTTTGTCTACAATATTTGAGCAAATTATCTACGGCCCAGAATTTTCCCTTTTCCCCCGCATAGCACCTAATGACTGCTGTTGTTGCCTTCGCCGGTGCAGTTAACCAACAATTTCCTTGCCATTGCTGCATTAACATACCTGCAAGTGTCGATTTACCTCGCCCTCTTGGCGCAGTAATAACCCATACCCCCTGACTTGCCCGCAAAAGTCGCGCCAAAATGGCATGCTGGCTGGCTGTTGGGCTGCCATTAGGCAGTTGCCACGCGCTGTATTGTGGAAATACAGGGATGCATAAGGGATCATTTTGCCGCCATAGTAAAACTTGGGGATCGCTAACAATTTGCTGCTGAATATGCTGAACAAAATGCGGTGTTGGAATCGCCTCTAACTGTTCGTTCCAACGCGCGCTATCCTTATCGGGTTGATCACGCCATTGGTACCAAGATGGAACCATCATCACCAACCAACTTCCAGCTTTCAATGTACCTGCCAATATCGCCAGTGCTTCCGCATTAAAACCTTCGGTAGCATCAAATATTCCGTGCAGATATTCCTGACCTAATAAACTGACCGCCTTTTCTGGCAACACAGCGTGCTGTTTACGATGAGAGATCCATAACCAATCACCGATAAATCTCCGCTGTAATTCATTAGCCTGTAAATAGCACCAATGATCATCTCCACTCAACACCAGCAAACGACGTAACCCTTGCTGCTGCATTTCAGTCTGTATCACACTCAATTCTGGCAACATAAGGCTATGATTTACCAATCAACAATGACAAAATCCCTGCCGCAATCAGCGGTCCCACAGGAACACCTTTAAATAAAGCAACACCTAATACCGTCCCCACCAGCAAACCAGCAACTGTTGATGGCTGATTAGACATGAGTGAAACACCCCGGCTACCCAGCCATGACACTAATACACCTATTACTATCGCGAGCAACGATTTCCAATTCATAAACGAGTTGAGGACAGCTTGTACCGTAATTTTTCCACTGGCGATAGGCGCCATGACTCCCACGGTCAAAATAAGTACACCGATAGTCAACCCATATTTTTCCACCCACGGGAAAAAATGATTCAGTGGCGTTATGCGGATAACCAACAACAGCAGCATTGCAAGAGTGACGGTCATGTTGTGGCTGATGATACCCAGTGCTGCCAACACGAGCAGCACCAGTAAAGTAGGATCGAGATGACTCATAGATTTCAATACCCTATACCCGTTATCTTTCAAGTTGCTTCTTTGTTGGCTGCACTCGCTCACCCCGGTCACATAGTTTGCTATGCTCCCGGGGATTCACTCCCTTGCCGCCGCGATCCATCTTGAAATCTATAGGGTATATACCCGTTATCCTTCAAGTTGCTTCTTTGTTGGCTGCACGCGCTCACCCAGGTCACATCGTTATCGATGCTCCCAGGGATTCGCTCCCTTGCCGCCGCGATCCATCTTGAAATCCATAGGGTATTAATCCTATTAGGCTAGGGCAATTTTTCCTTACGTTACAGAAATGACAGGTATTTTCGTATTAATTCAAACAATTAACAAGCTAACGTCGCACCACCATCAACCACAATATCTTGTAGCGTTATATGGCTTGCCAAATCAGAAGACAAGAACAGTACGGTATGTGAAATTTCATTAACACTTGCAATTTTACCGAGGGGAATACCTAATTTATATCGCTCAGGATACCCGTTAATCGTATTTTTTTCATCATCATCGGTTTTCCACATAGAACGCTGCATAAATGTATCCGTCGAACCCGGCGATACAACATTACAACGTACACCAAACGGCGCAAGTTCTAACCCAACACAATGCGTTAAACTTGTCAGTGCTGATTTTGATGCACAATAAGCCGCCATTTGCATACGTGGAACACGTGCCGCATTAGAGCTGACGCTGATAATAGTGCCACCACGCTGACGTTTAAAATGGGGAATCACGCTACGAAATAGATAAAAAGCCCCAGAAGCATTCACATTAATACAACGATGCCAGTCACTAATATTTAGCTCATCAATATTTCCCAATTGTAATATACCGGCAGCATTAACCAGAATATCTAACTCGGCTGAGACAGACAGTTGTTGGGAACAGATCATTTCGACCTTTTCTGGATCACTGATATCGAGTTGTATACATTTATAAGGCAAATTATCTTGCTCAAATACGCGATCGAAACCTATTACGTTAGCGCCCAGCGCGGTAAAATCACGGGCAATTTGTTCACCAATACCACGTGCCGCCCCAGTTACCCAGACGGTTTTATGGCTAAAATCCATTTGTAAATTTTGTTTATTTTTCATCTTATTTCTTCTTTAATTTTAATAGCGATTTATTATGCATTTTTTATAAATTCAGTTTATCGAAATTTACCGATGAAATTATTTCTTTAGTACTCATGACCATTCCTGATTTTTCAGCAACATATTTTAAAGCCATGAGGTGATCTTCCAGCGTAAAATCCGCTATCGCATCACCCACTAAAAAAGGCTTTATATCTCTCATGAATGCGTCAACCGCAGTAATCATACAACCAATAT
Organism: Photorhabdus laumondii subsp. laumondii; assembly: GCF_003343245.1. Classification (NCBI taxonomy): domain Bacteria; kingdom Pseudomonadati; phylum Pseudomonadota; class Gammaproteobacteria; order Enterobacterales; family Morganellaceae; genus Photorhabdus; species Photorhabdus laumondii. The sequence continues at coordinate 3,235,201 of NZ_CP024901.1, forward strand.
GTCCATACACCCCGCAAATAATTAATTGATCCCGGCCTAAGTCTTTTATATTTTTTTCTAACGAAGAGCGTTGAAATGCACTATAACGCCACTTAACTATCACAATATCATCGTTATTAGGGGCCAAAGCAGGGTTAATATTTTGTAAATGGGGTGATCTATTCAAGCCGGCCCCCCATATATCATTAAGTAATGCGCGTTCTTCATCACTTTGCATTTTAGGTTGTGCTGTATATATAATGGGGATCTCTTTTTCTTTACAAAAGACTCTCAACAAATGGATATTTTCAATTAATTTATTGATTAGAGGGCTATTATCACCGAAAAACTGTAAGAAATAGTCCTGCATATCATGAATAAGTAAAATTGCCCTATGGGGTTCGAATAACCAAGATGCTTTATTGCCTGGAAAATCTTTTGGCTGAGGTAGCATATAATTTTTCAATGATGGAATGGTCATTTTAATACCTTCATGTCATTAATTAATTTTCTAATTTGTCTCGAATGAGTTTTCTTAATAATAATTTATCAATCTTTCCGACGGGTGTAACCGGCATAACATCAATAATCTCGAAACGATCAGGCAATTTATATTCAGCAATCCCCATTCCCCTTAAATATTTCCGCAGTTGCAACGTGTTTATATTCGGATCAGCCACCACAATAAAAGCACAGCTTTTTTCTCCCATCAAAGGATCAGGCATCGAAACCAAAGCGCTATGGATAACATCTTCATGTTTGAGTAGCAAAGATTCAATTTCTTCCGAAGCAATTTTTTCACCACCGCGATTAATTTGATCTTTCTCACGCCCGACAATACATATATAACCCTCTTTCGTCATATAGGCTAAATCACCGGTATAATAAAAACCTTCTTTGTCGAATACCTTCGCATTGTGCGCTGGGCTTTTATAATATCCCCGGAATGTATATGGCCCACGAATGATTAACATCCCCGCTGAACCTGGCGCTTGTATATTGCCGTTATCATCAACGATACGTACCTCATCATCTCCACTCATTGGGCATCCCTGAGTGGTAAATATACGCTCATCATCGTCATTAAGCCGGGTATAACATACCAACCCTTCGGCCATACCAAAAACCTGTTGCAACTTACATGAAAAAAGTTTCGGTATCACTCGCGCCACACTTTCACTTAACTTTGCTCCACCGACTTGTAATAGCCGAAGACTTTCTAGTGAATATTGGTATTTCCTCATCGTCTGAATCCATAACGCAACAGCCGATGGCACCAATGAGGTCATTGTTACTTTATGTTCACGTATAAGTGGAAAGCAGGTCGTAGGCCCAGGATCTGTTGCTAATATAAGACAACCACCAGCATAAAATACGCCAAGCGCCCCCGGAGAACTCAAAGGATAATTATGTTGCGCCGGCAAAGCACAAAGATAACGGGTCTGTTGTGTCAACTCACAAATTTCGACACTGCGCCTCACACTATAATAGTAATCGTCATGCGTCCTTGGAATTAATTTAGGTGTCCCTGTACTCCCGCCTGAAAGTTGAAAAAAAGCGACTTCATCTGAACGTGTCGCCTCAAAATTCAAAGGTAAATTTGTTGACTCTAACCACGATTTTAATTCATTGGTATATTGTATTTTTCGACCATCAACGACGATATTCCTTAACCGTGGGCAATGTATTTTTAATTGCTCCAGGAAATCATTATTCTGTAAAAGTGAATGCTCTGACGAAAGTACAATCAGACTTGGATCAATTTGTTGTGCATAAGCAAGTAACTCTAATTTATTATGGCTAAACAATGCATTAATAGGTACTACCCCCATTTTCAGTAGCGCAAAAAATGTAATATAAAATTCAGCTATATTTGGCAATTGTACGATAGCAGTATCACCTCTCTTTATTCCCGCTAAAGTTAAATTTGAGGCTAATGCAGATGATTGTTGATCAAGTTGATGATAACTAAATTTACGGTTACCACAGATAATAGCTATTGCTTCAGGTTGTCGCTGACATTGTTTATAAAGTATGTCAGTTAAGGGTTTACCCAGCCAATAACCCTTTTCACGATAACGCTCTGCTAACTCAACCGGCCAGGGTGTAAATTCAATAGACATGATTTTATTCCTTACAATAATATTCAATACCTTGAACAATCGTCGATTACTGTTTATACATATTTACTTTATCTCCCATCAGAAATATTTCGACTCTTATTTTGTGAGCTGCTTCTAAATAAATTCATTTCGTAACAAATCATACTTCGAGCAAACGCTCAAAATACAAATTTAATTACCTAATACATTGCAAAATAAAATCATATTGCTAATAGTTAGTAACGTATATGCCCTATGGATTTCAAGATGCATCGCGACGGCAAGGGAGCGAATCCCCGGGAGCATAGAAAACTATGTGACCGGGGTGAGTGAGTGCAGCCAACAAAGAGGCAACTTGAAAGATGACGGGTATCACCTTTAATCCAACAGGGGTAAATTATGCCATGCTTCCCTCCTGGATATTGGGAACAATATCCAAACACCGCCACCGTGATCACAACCTATACTTGCAATGCTGCTTGCAAAGAATGTTGTTTTGAATGTAACCCCTCGGTAAAAGCGCGTTTAAGCCTGGATGAAATTAAACAATTTATTGCACACTCAAAAGCTAATTTTCCAGGGCTAAAGTTAGTTGTTTTCAGTGGTGGGGAGTGTTTCCTGCTAGGTAAAGATCTGATTGAAGCCATTCGCTTTGCCTCAGATCACGGCTTATTAACTCGTTGCGTGACTAACGGTTATTGGGGGAAAAATAGAGAAAAGGCGCAAAAAATCGCTCAAGATTTAATAAATGCGGGCATCACAGAGATGAATATCAGTACAGGGAAAGATCACAGTGAATGGATTCCCCTTGATAGCGTAGTGACAGCGGCAGAAGCATTGGCCGAACAAAATATTACAACACTGATTACAGTAGAACAGGATACCTTTGATTCCGCCATTGCAACGCAAATCACCCAGAATCCCGTTATTAAGCGACTGAAAGAGCAAAACAAGATTAATTTACAGCGAAATACCTGGATGCCGTTTTATGACACCAGCGAAGAACGAAAAGATATTCCAAACCGGGATCAGCAACTGGCAAAAGGGTGCGATCAGGTCTTTGAAAATATTGTACTGACACCACACGGTGAAATTTCCGCTTGCTGTGGGCTGACATTAGAACATATCCCCGAAATGAAACTTGGCCGTTTACAAGGAGGCGATGTATCTCAGCTTTTTAAAGGTCAGGAAGAAGACTTTATGAAAGTCTGGTTAAGAACTGAGGGACCATACAACATCCTAAAAAAATATCGCCCGCAGGATAGCAATATTAATCTGGAAAAAATCGTTCATCCCTGCCAAGCCTGTGCTCATTTGCATAAAGACGAGAGGACACGCCGGAATCTGTTAGATAATTATCACAAAGAAATTATTCCGGTAATAAAGAAATTTAACGCTAAAGAACGGCTGGATCTCATCTACTACTCAGCAGAAAAAAATGCCGTTAACTTAATTGAAGAATGAAAATATAACAGAATCGAATCCATATTTTAACGTTATTACTAACAAATATCGCCAAAATAACTCTTTTTCGGTTAACAAATTTTTATTAAATGGGGAGGTAATCAAGGAAAAGAAATATTTTATTCTTCTTTATGAATATTTTTACTTGTTATTTTGTGATCGGACTCTAAATAAGGATATTTTGTCGAAAAATATATTTAGTCTAAACGCTCAAAATATAAATTTAATCAACTAACCTATTGCAAAATGTCACCATCCAGCTAATAGTTAGTACCATCTAACCTTTAATCGAACGGAGGGTAAATTATTCTATACCCAATGGATTTCAAGATGCATCGCGGCGGCAAGAGAGCGAATCCCCGGGAGCATAGATAACTATGTGACCGGGGTGAGTGAGTGCAGCCAACAAAGAAGCAACTTGAAAGATGACGGGTATATACCCAAATACTGTTATGGTCATCACAATATACACTTACAATTAATATAGCAGGTAAGAAATATCAGTTAGATAATTATTTCATGAAATTATCTCAGTAATGAAGAAGCTTAATAAGGAAAGGTTACATATTATCTTATATATACCCTATGGATGCATCGCGACGGCAAGGGAACGAATCCCCGGGAGCATAGATAACGATGTGACCGGGGTGAGTGAGAGCAGCCAACAAAGAAGCAACTTGAAAGATGACGGGTATAAAGCTCAATAAAAAAAGAATTCCGTTAACTTATAAAGGAACGAATGATGAAAAGACGTACATTTATTGGCGTGGCTGCCGGTGCAGCTATTGGCAGTGTCATACCCACCGTCAATGCTAGCACTGATAGCAACCGCCTGTTTGGCGTGCCACGTTCATTACTCTCTCCGGGAGAGGTTGAAGAAAATAAGCTAAGGTTGTCAATGTCAAACGCCAAACTCCCGGTTGAAGTTTGGGAAGAGATCATCACCTATAACCGATTCTGGGAAACCCTACAACAACAGCCCAATTTAGCATTAGAATACCGGGAGTCACCGGAAAAAGTGTTAGCTGAATTTGGCATAGACAAAGATATCGTTAGCCCCGGTTCCGCAGAGGAATTACTGTTATTCATCACTTATGATAAAGACTTAATGAATGCGGTAAAAATCAACGACTATGAAGCGCTCTTTTCCCGCCTAAAAACCTATGGTTTAAACGAAAGGGGCTCAAGTCTGAGAAGCCGAATCAATCACCATCTCAATCAAGATGCCAGCCTGTTCGCACATTTTAAAGAAAACATCGAATCCTATCAGCTCCAAGATACAAACAGTCCTCCTCTTCTCCGGCTGAAAGAAATTCTGGAACCCTTAAACAGTGAAGATGATACCAGTATTGAAATTGCTCGCCTTGCCGTAGGGGCCAATGTCGTTGCTGCGGTCAACGTGGCTGTCGGCACCCGAGTTGTCGCAGCAGTGAATGCGGCGGCGGCAGTTAACGTAGTAGCCTACTTAAGCCTCGCGGTACAAACAGCGGTGACTGTATGTATGGCAAATTATTTACCCAAACTTGATCATAGCGACCTTTCAGCCGGCACGGCTTCTCTTCATCTTGCCAGACTCTATAACAACCAAGAAATGGTCGATACACTGGTTAAAGAAGCTGTCAGAAGGGAAATCACCGCTTGCCTGTTTGCGGCGCAAAAGTGTGGTTATATCAATCTGCCCGCAACACGTGAAGAACGTAAAGAAGTGATTCATCTCTTTACCGAATTATCTTTAGGAATGGCAGCAGCATGAATAATATCGTGGGATTAAATCCAGACTTCAAAGTCATATTAATGAATGTCGCTATGCTCGTCCTGATCGCTTTAGTTTTTCTGCCTGTGCCATACTGGCTCAGTAACAGCAATCCCAACAAGCTGGCGGCAAGTATTGCGACGACTCTCTTTATCATCATTGCCTTATTTGTAGGCTATCAACTGTTATCAAATAAAGCCGTGGCCAAGGAAGGAAAATTATTGATGAAGTCCGGGGTATATTCACACGAATGGGTTATTTCCTCATTACGCCGGGAAGCAGGCGTTTCCTTGGAAGATTTTAGCCGAAGCAATGGTATACATATTATCCATTATTCGTCTGGATACTATCACAAGGGAAAAAATAAATATTTCATTCTGCGTGTAAGCAAACGCCCTCTGATCTGCTTTAATTCAGAAGGTAATATTGGATTATGCATAGATGAATCTATTTTTGAAAAAATAAAGGGCGAGTTGCAAGATAAAATATAGCGTGGAGCCGCACAATAATGGAATATAATAACAACTATTGGCCGTTGAATTATACACAGCTCCGCTTAGCTATTGCTAATACTGTTGCTGACGATAAGTCTGTCTTCAATGTCGGTGAATTCATCAGCTTCAGTGATAATATTAGTCTGGCAAGATTGAAGCAGGCCATTATTACCATTCATCAATTCAATGATGGTTTTTCCTTACGTTACCGTATTGCCGAACACAATATTTTTCAGGAAAAGAGCTCTACGCCGGTCGACGTTATACCAATAAAACTGTCAGATCCAGCAGTAGAACCAGCGGCAAAAGCGGATTTTGCAAAGAGAACAACTCAACCGCTAGCGCCTGAAAAGGGTGTGACGATAAGGCATTATCTTTACTTTAATGATGTTGGGTGCTGTTTCTGGGGAATCATCGCTCACCATATTGCCACAGATTATTGGGGCATAGGTCAGTTGATTCATGATGTTTTGTCTTGCTATGAACAACAAACATTCCACCCAACATCAGCACCGATCTTTACCTATCAGGCTTATCTTGACGAGGTTAAATATAAAGCAAACGTGCATTATGCTAACAACAAAGAGTATTGGAATAATTACCTCAACCAACTGCCCAAATTAGAGGATTATACCCGTAAACGTCTATTTCCCTCAAAAGCAATTAAAGTAAGCCGGCCGCTCACCGCAAACAACCATAGTTTTACTTTCAATGATAAATTAATGATGATGTTGGCTTTATGTCTGCAAATGAGCAAACGAGGCCGCGTATCAACAAATATCATCAATTTACCTTTCTCTAACCGACGTGATAAAGGAGAATACCGCTATTATCGTCCGGCAATGAACACGTTACCTCTGATGGTTTCTTTGGCCCCACAGGCAACCATAAAACAGATCCTCGTAGCAATGCAGTCGCAAATTAGTCTGCATAGCAAGCATAGCCGTATTGATATAAATGATTTGAATGATGAAGCAATCAATCGGGCAGATCAATTCATTGCCGCCCCCTATGTTAATTTGCTGCATGAGCTTGAACATGATCTTATGAAAGATAATCGCGCTATACGCGGTTGTATGACTTCTGGCGCGGTCAATAATTATGGTATTAACATCCGGTTTTCTCCTGATGGGATATCAGCATTAGTCGAATTGGATGTGGGGAGCCGCCTGTATAGTCATTTTGCCGCCCATACTCTGATCGACGATTATTTACATATTTATAGTACGATTGCAGAAAATATTAATGAAACCGTTGAGGCATATTGGGTGAAATATAAAGAAATTGAACCAACGGATAATATTATATCTAGCCTGGATAACCCCAAAAATATTGTTATTAATCATCCTATCAAAGAGAATATTATTGCCCGAATAGCACAAATCGTTGCAGTATCGCCGGATAAAAAATCAGTCATTCATGGAGATCAAACAGAAATAAACACCGTGCATCGCCTTAATTACGGTGAACTTTACCACAAATTATTCACTTTCAGTCAATTGCTATTATCCTGCCCACTACAAAATCGAAGGGTAGCCGTATTATTACCCAGAGGGATGGATTCCTTATTATCTATATTATCTATCCATACTGCGGGATTATGTTTTGTCCCAATCAATATGACATTTGGTCAAGAAGAGATAAATAACATATTAAATAGTCTGAATATTTCTTTATTAATCACTGCTCGTCATTACCATGAAAAAATAAACGGTGTTAATAATACGCATATTCTCTTTATTGAAGATATAGAAACTCGCCCTTCCGAGATATTTCTGGGGCATGATATAAAACGTCCGGCGACTCAAGAAGACGAAGCCTATATCTTTTTCACATCAGGCACCACAGGTGTACCGAAAGCAGTACCAATAACGTTTAAGGGGCTTTATGCCTATTTGGCTGCAATGACAGAGCAGTATGATATTAAACAAGATGACGTTATTCTCAATTTCAGCACACCCGTTTTCGATGCTTATATTGAAGAAGTGTTCGGATGTTTTTATCAAGGTGCCACATTAGCCATTGCCAACGATAATATGATCGTTGAACTTGAGACACTGTTTTCATTTTGCCATGCACAATCGGTCACTATAGTTAATTTTCCTACCAATTATTGGCATCAAATTGTCTTTTTCCTACATGCAGCCATTAAAGAACTCGCACCTTCGATTAGAATGACAATTATCGGTGGCGATCTGGCAATGGATAAAGCCATTCATCATTGGTTGGAAAAAGTCGGATGTGGTATTTCTCTGATTAACTCTTATGGCCCAACAGAATGTTGCGTTGTGGCTAGCAGTCACAAAATAGCTGATAAATTTCAACCCGGTAATATCATTGGTAAAGCGCTAGCCAATACCAATATCGTTATTCGGGAATATGGAACTAATAAGATCATTAATGGCAGTAATGGAGAAATATGCATCCGTGGCGATTCTATCTGTAGCGGATATATTAACGATAATCAGTCAACTTCACGTAGGTTCTTACAGTTGAACGATGGAGAAATCTATTATTTAACCGGAGACCGTGGATTTTATGATGCCCAAGGGAATTTAAATTTCATTGGCCGTCTGGATAAAGAACATAAAATTGACGGGAAACGTGTCGATCTGGATGAAATGCAAAAATTACTTACGGCGGCGATTAATATTGATGACATTCATTTAGCGATAAAAGAAAATGAAACTGGCTACCAATATATTAATATATTTATACCTGATAGATCATGCTCAATTACACGTCACGAAATCGTCTCATTCTTGCGTGGATGTTATCCAAAATTGCAGGTACCTTTTATTGTCGAATTATCATCATCCAACAATTCTGCTCCAATATCAGAATTGAATAAAGAAGATAATATTTCGCAGATTAAAGGAGAAAAACGAGAAATATTTTTTACTTTATGGCGGGAAGTTTTTGGCGATAGCGACGGCATTGTTGATGAAGAGACTAATTTCTTTGATGCCGGCGGTACTTCGCTTAAGGCATTATTATTAATAAACAAGATCCAGCAACGTTTTAATTGTTCTATTCACCTGGAAGATTTCTATCACACCCCTAGATTAGGTTATCTATTACAATCTGTCATTCAACAAGGGCAAATACCGGTTTTAATCGATAAAAATAGTTCTTGCCTGACAGAACAACACGACCAATATTATTGGATTATCGATACTATCTCTAATCGTTCCGGCGCTCATAATATCCCGCTATATTATCATCTGATCGGCGAGATTGATTTAAAGAAATTACGTTACGCTTTGCTGTATATCATGCAATATTTCCCTGCTCTCTGCCAAAGAGTCACCATAATAGATGGGCAGCTCTCTTTAACCTTCTCGCCTGCTATTGAAGAGAACCTGCCTTTCGAATATATTGATTTAACTCATGCTACCGGCATTAATATTGAAATTTCATTCCGCAAAATCTTAAATGATATGGCATTTAAGCCGATGGCGTTACAGGATAATCCACCGGTATATTTTAAGTTATTAAAAATAGCAGAACATGAGCACTACCTTTTATTAAATTTCCATCATGCGTTTTGTGACGGGATGTCGATTGCTCATGTGTTGCAAAAATTATCTTCCGCTTACGCAGATAATGTACCGAAGATTGAAGCTGCGACGGAAACAGGCATTAATGTCATTAATCAGCGCATGTCAGACGAAACATTAAATTTTTGGACAGAAAAATTATTCAACGTCCTTTCGGTTGTCGGACAGAATAATGAGTCATCGGAAACTCATCTTAGGGCCCGAGGCCGACGTTATTCAATGCCGTTGTCTCCACAATTAATGGCCGAACTATCCAGCACGCAGAAAAAATATGCGGTGACTCTGGAACATATTATGATTGGCGCATTTCTGATGACCATTAATTCATTACTCAATAAAGATGAGATTATCGTCGGTATTCCTTGTGCCAACCGAGCTCCTCCCATATCGTTTGACAGTGTTGGTAGCTTCGCAACCACACTACTGCTGCCCTACGTTACTGCGGAAACTTCGCTGATTAACCTATCCATATATGTCCGCGAATTTCTGGCCGACGCGAATACTCATTCCAATATCTCACTGGCCTATTTAAAACAACATCTTCATCACCATCACGGTATGCAATTGCCAGAAGTCACTTATTATTTTTCTTCTCAAATAGGGTTTGAAACCGGTTTATATCTTGGTGAAACCCGTTGCACCAAAGAAAAAATCAAGGGGCTTAAGCCTAAAGGAGATATTGCGCTCGAACTGATCAATTTGCCAACTGGAATAGGTCTGGAATGGCTCTACGATGATGATATTTTCTCTGAAGATATCATCAGCGACATGGGGCTGTTTTTGATTGATTTATTGGATTGCATAGGCACTCAGCATAACTTGATGCCTGGTGATACGGAACGATAACAAATCGTAAAATGGATGCTGATTGTGCTGGTCAAAAAAAAGAAATGGGTTGTTATCACCATCATCATGATCGCTTTTCTTGCCGTGGCTTATAACCACTTTAGCCAAAAAGAGACATCTACGGTGATGACAGAACAAATCGTCACCGGAACGTTAGGTGATGTTATTACTACGGTCAATGCTGCCGGTATTGTACAACCAACCAGTCAAGTCAATGTTGGTAGCCAAATTTCAGGCCAGTTAACCAAGTTATATGTTGAAGTCGGGGATATTGTTGAAACAGGTAAGCTGGTCGCTAGCATTGATGATACTTTTTATCGTACTAAAGTTGAGGCAAGCCGAGCGCGACTAGAAAAATTGCGAGCCATGTTGCAAGAAGAACAATACGCTTATCAACTTCTGGTCATCACGGAAAAACGCCAAAGAGAGCTTAACCTGCGTTCCGCAACCAGCCAGCAACTGCTGGATGAGGCTGCTTTTGGCGTCAAAAAAAGTCAGGCAAGAATTGAAAGTCTCAAAGCAGACATCAGGCAAAATGAACATATTTTGCACAGTGAAGAAGTCAGCCTCAGTTATAGCCAAATCTATTCGCCTATTGCTGGCGTCGTGACCGCAATTCATGTTGACCCCGGGCAAACACTAAATGTCAATCAACAGACACCGGTTCTCATGCAAATTGCCGACCTCAAAAATATGACGGTTTATGCAAAGGTTTCCGAAGCAGATATTAACCAAATCGTGACGGGGCAAAAAGCTTCCTTCAAGATCTATAGTACAAATCAGCATATATGGCACGGTAATGTTAAGAAGATTATGTATAAACCCGATCTCATTAATAATGCTGTTTATTATACTGTGCTATTTGATGTCCCTAATGATAATTTCCTGCTTAAACCCAGTATGAGTGCGGATGTCACTATTGTGACCCACGAAAGCACCGGAGTAGTGACTATACCCAGTGATATACTGAATAATAAACGGCATCAACCTTTGAACGATGATCTAACTACCTATTTTTTACGTGAGATGAAAGATGGAAACATCGTAGTAAGACAATTATTGATCGGTCATAACAATGGAAGGCGTTCAGTCGTTGTCAGCGGATTGCAGAGTAACGAGCAGATCGTTGTACTTTCCAAACAAGATAATCTTGGGAAGATCCAAAATGATAACGCTAAATAATATCTGCAAAACCTATGGTAATGAGGGTAAACAACATCTTGTCCTGAAAGATATTTGCTTAACCATAGACCAAAATGATTATGTTGCTATTCTTGGTCGCTCCGGTTCAGGGAAAAGTACCTTATTGAATATAATAGGACTTTTGGATATCGCCAGTGCGGGAGAATATCTTATTAATGATCTCACGGTAACTCAGCAAAAGATTCACTCATTGGCGCTTTTACGGCGAAAATATTTTGGCTTTGTCTTTCAAAATTATAACCTGCTGGAAAACTACCGCATTGATGAAAATATCTTGATGCCCATGTACTACTTAAAAAGAAACTTCGATTATGACAGAGAACATTTCCGTTACTTAATCGATCGTCTCCAACTTGACAATTTATTAGATAAATACCCGCGCCATCTATCAGGAGGAGAACAGCAGCGCGTTGCTGTCGCTCGCGCTTTGATCAACAATCCAAAGTTTATTATTGCCGATGAACCTACCGGCGCATTAGATACCACTAATGCGACCAACCTCATGCAACTTTTTACTGAGTTACATCATAATGGATGCGGCATCATTCTAGTAACACATGACCAAGTTGTTGCCGAATATGCCAAACGCCGACTATATCTGGACAGTGGTTCTTTGGTGGCTCAATGAGCATGAGTAAAATAACTTTAAAATTTAATATTTATTCAACCGTCATCCTATTTAATCTCAAGATGACGGTACGCTCTCTTGCCGCCCATAAAACACGAGTCTTCCTGACGCTATTATGCATTGCCATCGGCGTAGCTTCGATTGTGATCATGCAAGCAATCGGCGAAGAAACCAAGCATCATATTGTTAAGATGGTCTCCTCAATGGGAAGTAATATCATTTCAGTAAAATATAAGGGACAAGAAAACGGCGCTTTCGATTCCCATCATGATTATCTGACACAAGAGGATATAACGTCACTTTCAGGTAATCCCCATATTAGCCACAGCACTCTATTTTATACTGCGCCAGGAACAATCGTTTCTCCACAAGGCTCTGCTGATGTTCAATTAATTGGTGCCAATGCAGATATCGCGATTATCCGTAATCTGGTGATTGATCGTGGACGTTTTTACACACCACAAGACAATACTGCCCTAGCAAATGTCGTTGTCTTGGGAGCATCTCTGGCCGAGAGACTTTTTCCGCAAAAAGAAACCGCATTTGGGCAGAGCATCAAGATTAACGACATCTCGATGCAAGTTATCGGTATCCTGACACAGAAAGGCGAAGGTATGGACGCAGGGGTAGATGATGCCGCATTTTTGCCAAGCAACAGCTATCTGGTACGGCTGTTCGGTCATACGCCGCCTAGTGGCATGGTGTTGAAAGCCAAAGATGCCTCTCATATTGAACCGGTTAAATACGCTATTGAACAACGGTTGTCACGGTTTAAACATCAACAAAGTTACGAGATACGTAATACCACCGAATTGTTGAAAACCTTGCATGAAACCCAATCAAAAATTAACCTTTTCCTCTTATCAATATCATCAGTGACTCTCTTTGTTGCGGGTGTCAGTGTCATGAATACCATTCTCATTAGTGTTAGAGAACGTAGAAGAGAGATTGGTATACGGCTTGCCGTAGGAGCCAGTTATTCCGACATTTTTTACCAGTTTCTTACCGAAGCATTTTTGATTTCATTATTGGGAACATTATTAGGATTGTTATTTTCATTTATCGGTTTCAGAATTTTATTACTATTTGATATTACGGTTGGCTTCTCTTTCTATTCCTTTTTACTCGCTTCCCTTGCAGCCTGCTTTATTACCGTCGTGTTTGGTGTATATCCATCACATCGTGCAGCTGCATCAGCGCCAATCGAAGGTATCAGAGAATTGTAGTTTGTTTTGTTTCATAAAACTTTTTGGAGGCACAATGAAAAATCAGCTTATCTATGAAATTTTACATCGAGAAATCAAAGCGCTTCATCCAGAAGCAGAGACAATACCGGAGGATGAAAACCTTTTTGATATCGGTTTCGATTCGGTAAAAATGCTGATGCTGGTTGATCGGCTAAATGATGTGGGGTATCCAATTAACTTTGCAGATTTAGCCCGCTGGCCGACAATCAATGATTGGGTCAAGCTGCTCGCAAAAAATGAATAGCGCTGCCTATTTCATGACGAATGGTGGATGATCCATGCAGTCAAATCTGCAATTACCTGCGCCGGGATCTGACCTGGGTGCAGATAATCCTCTCCACCATCGCACCCCATTGTGGGCAATAAAATATGATTCAATCCAGTGTAGAGTTTGAACTCTGCCTGCCTATTATTTTGCAGTGCAGTTTTCCACATCGTGAAATCAACATTATGCAAAATCTGGCAATCCTGATCTCCCTGAGCAAAAAATAACGGCATGGCAGGCAAGCTGTTTAAGCAGTCAAATGCATGATAATTCTCAATCTGTTTGAGATAACTATCCGGCACTGATAAAAAGCTCGCAAGAGATATCGTATCTTGCTCTTTCCCACTGGGTAATTGGGATAAAATCACCCGGAGTAAATTACGGAAAGGCGCCGCCAACATCGCAATACCCGTAACATTTAAACCCGATTTTTGCTGTAAGTTCTCTGCAATTAATGGGCTGACATATCCGCCGAAACTGTGCCCAACCAGAAATACTGGCACATCGTGAAATTCAATATGTCCCATTAAACCGGTCAGTATATTACAAGCATCGTCAACAATTTCCGTATTGAGATCGACAACCTCAGGGTCCATATTTCTCTGCCGGATACGGTAATAGCGTTTGTCAAAACGTACACTCGCAATTCCATATTGACTTAATTCATGTGCCAGCATACGAAACAGTGAATTAGGCCCAACATCATAATCCATCGAATGAGGACCAGAACCTGCAAGCAATAGTACAAGTGCTTTGGCATCATTATGTGGTGATGGCAAACAGACCAAACCATCCGGGACATCTCTAAGACCAAACGTCTTTAACGTTTTTTCGATAAAAATACCCTGTTTTGCATACGCATCAGGTATTGGGCATCGAGATAACGAGAGAGAATTAATTTGCCGATCTTTAATCCCAATATAAAGATTGAACTTTCCATTGAGAGTATTTAGCCGCAGATGACAAGCACCTTGCTGCTGATAAATAATATCGATATCTGAGTTACACAAACTGTCTGCCAATACAGTTAAAGCTAAATCATCAGCCGCCATACGCAATGATTCATTCATTAATTCCCTAGCGGCTTCCCATTGCTCATTAAGCAATGTGGTTATTAATATCTGTATTTCACCTTCCAATGTGGCAATTAATTTCTTAATAAGCATGTAATTACTCAACTTCCTACGGCCACAATCGTGATGTATGCACTAAAGCTAAAATCCAGACAGTTCTCATAAACCAGTCGATGGCACCTGAGGTGTCCAAATTACGTTCACTTACGAGCCTTAAACTGTTCTCTTCGAGCCGCAAAAATCGCTTTTACGTCGCTATGTTCAACACCATTACCCTCTTTTACAGATTGGCGTGCGATATCAACCTTTTCCTGAAGGAAAGCACGATATTTATGACGCTGGACATATTCACACATCAGTTCACAGGCTGGGCGATATTCTGCTGCCTCAAGACGAGAATTAGACATTCAAAAAACCATTCCCCTGCTCATGGATGAGTCGTTCAATCAGCTGACGCTCTTGAAGTCCAAGCTTATCTTCTTCGATATATTTCCAATTGCGTTCGTAAAATGCAAGCGCATCACGATCAGTTAACTCAATATCCTCAGCCAAATACCAAGCATAATTTTTCATTTGTGGATAATCAGCGATTTTTACCATAACAACCTCTCTTTTCATATTTACAATATAACAGAGTGAACGACCAACTCAACCCTATTGCAAATATACACATATTCACCGCAATAGCAGCCACGAAGTAATCATGCAGATCTGATTCAAGTTTCATACTATAAATAGTTTACTTACTCATAATCCCCTTTCACCAGATATGGAAAAAATATATACCATTTCATTATTGACATCCACTCCTACCGACTTAGCCAGGAGTGGATATCCAATGGATTATGCTAATTCTCTCCGCTGTTGAACGGTAACAATATGATCCGCTTTAGCGAGAAGATCGGCATTATGCGAGACAACAATCCACAAACCAGGCCAATGCTCAGGTAAAACAGTCCATAAACGACGGGCCGTATCCGTATCTAATGATGAATCGCAGTTATCAACAATATAAACGTCAGCGGGACGGCATAACATCCGGGCCAATGCCAAACGTTGACGCTGACCGCCAGATAATTGACCGGCACAGCCAGAATTAATGACAGTATCGAGCCCGTCTGGCAATTCATATGAGCCGGGCGTCAAACCTACCGCCTCCAGCGCCCGTACCATGACATCATCATCGATATCCTTATCACCCAACGCGAGGTTTTGCCTTACAGTTCCACCAAAAAAACCGGCTTTCTGTCTGGCATATCCAATACGTGGATTCCGCCACCAGTTTTCATTGCCCAGAACCTCTCGGTTATTCCACAGTACACTGCCGGAACTGGATTTTTCCAGACCAATCAAGTAACGCAAAAAAGTGGTTTTACCCGAACCAATATCACCGACAATGCCAATAACCTGATTAGCCGTTGCCTCAAACGAAACTGGGGGCTGAGTTTTTGAGTAAGCGAGATGATTAACACTTAACTTATGCAGAATTTCATCTGGCTCATATTCTTTGGTCTCTTTTTTATCTACTTTATTATTTGCCAGAAACTGTCTGATTCGCCCATAACACACATCAGCATTTTTATAATAGGCAACTGACCGACCAAAGAAGAGTATCTGTTCACTGATCCAACCGATATAGGTCAAAAATAGTGCCAGATTCCCTACAGTAAAACTGCCATCAACGATCCGTTTACTCACTATCAATAAAACAGCCGACGTCCCAAGTATGACAATATTTTTGAACAGCCCAGAAAGAAGGTCAGTAAATACCTGATGTTTGGCTTGAATCGCCCGTCGACTGACAAATTTCTGCGATAATCGCTCAATCTGCCCTTCCATTTTGTTGCCAAGGCGCAAGTCGCGTATACCCGTTAAGACGTCAGTAATCTTGCCGGCAATATCCCCTTGCGATTGACGTTTACTCTTCTGTAAATTCCCTACCTTGCGTTTAAGTATCGCTCCAACCCAAAGGCCCACAATCATAGGCATAAGAGCAAGTGTGGTTATTATGTCAGTGTTGATAAGCACAACCAATGCGATAATTAAAAGTAATGCGCGGTAAATAAAATCAGAGGTCCAACTTAGAAACTCCGCAATTTCATCACTATCATCACGAATACGGTTCAGAATATCGCCTTGAGAAAAAGTCTGTCTCTGATTGCGGGAACAGTGGCTTACTCCCCATAAAACCCGCTCTTTCAGGTAAGCGCTGACTTTGAAGATTAACGTAAAATCAAAGGTTAACCCCAAGAACAGAAATAGTGATCGCAAGACCATTGTGGCAATCGCAGAGGCAAGCAACCACCAGACCACAGGGTTAGTTGGCTCATTCATCGCTCTATCGAGTAATTTGCTGATTTGGTAACCAATCAACAGAGGAAAACCATGCATCAATGTCCACACAAACATGGTAATGAAATAGAGAGGAGCAAACTTTTTTATCAGCTCAGTCAAGGCCGGTAACATTTTAACTTTAGTTGATACATTGGATATAGTCATACCATGAGCCCATGATTACTCGTTAACATTGCGATTTCTGTTTCAGGGATTCGCTGTTGAATCCGCCCATCATCGATAATGATAATTTCATCAACGACCGAAAGTGTGTGAAGGCGATGTGCGACCATCACAACCGTGCAATTGTGACTTAACTTTTCAAGCAATTTCAGCCAACTCTCTTCTGTTCGGGGATCAAGTTGAGAAGTTCCCTCATCAATAATCACCAACGAGCAATGCTGTAACATCACTCTGGCTCCCGCTATCATTTGAATTTCTCCTGCTGATAGCATCAGACCATTAGTACCAACCTGTGTATCAAGGCCATCTGGCAGTGCTCTAACCCATTCAAGCGCATCTAATTCTTGAAGAACCTCCCAAATTTGATCGTCAGATATTTCATTACTGAAAAGCGTTAAATTCTCCCGCAATGTTGCGGAAAACAGATGAGACCGTTGACTAAGAACAGCAATCTTTTTCGCAAACTCTTCCGGCTTAATCGTTGAAACATCGACATTGCCAATGGTCACTCTTCCTGAATCGGGTCGCGCAAATCCACACATCAAATTAAGAATGGTACTTTTCCCCGCCCCCGTTCTACCAATAATGCCAATTTTACTCCCCGGAGCGACGTAAAAATTAACACCGTGCAAAACCTGAGTTTCTTCTCCGTTATAACTGAAATCAACATTATCGAAATGGATAGAGAGAGGACCATCAGGCAATAAATTATCCGATGATTTATCTGGGGTGCCTTCATTTAACATTTTTGCTGAAAGTGATAAAGCAGCAAATAATTTCTGTATTAGCTCTATTTCCGATGACATATCCTCCACCGGCTCCCGCAGTTTATCAACGTAAAGATAAACCATCGTTAATGTGCCGATGCTTAAGCTGTTCTCACCAAGTAATTGAAGCCCAAAACCAAAACCTATACCGAAACAGAGTGCAAAGAAGATCTGGGTAATTGGCCAAAAAGCCCGGCCACCAATATAAGCACTGCGTTCAAATTTGAGCAACATTGACAGCATTTTACGAAATGCAATGGCAGGCCAATGCGCTTGCGACAATGGCTGTAAATCATCCATTGCATGTAATGAATCACCGACAAAACCAAAGATTCGGGCTTTTTCATTTCGCGCAATTAGCCAGCGGCGAACAGAAAGTCTGGTTAATTGAATCAACACATACGCCACGAGTATGACGACGATTGCTATGGCAATACCTGCCTGAGGCATGACGCTGAATATAATGACCAATGTCCCTAATGTCAGCGCTACATTAGCAATAGCCTTAAAGCCTGCTTTAGAAATCGTTTTTCCTATAATATCAGCATTACCTTCGATATTTTCCAGCAATTCTCCCTGTGATCGCCGTTCTATTTCCAATACAGGTAAAACTGTCATCACATGGTGAAAGAGCTTATATCTAATGGTATCAGCAATACCCCAACCAGCCTTGGTGCTCATGTAACTGGTTACCAGACTACCGATAACACCAATCGACGCAATAAAAACATAAATGATTGCCAACATGATAAGCTGATCAACAGTCGTTCCTGATGTCGCCTTATCAACATAATTCCTGATAATATAAGGGCCGCTTAGATCGCACGATAATGTAACGGTTAAGGCCAAAAACGCACATACAACTGTCCCCTTAAATGGTACGGCACTCTGTAGCAGTATCCGCCATACAGTTAAATTCTTTGACATGACGCTTTTCATTTTTAGGTTATGGCACCTCATTCAAATTAAAAATGTTATTTGCAACATCAGTATATGCAGCCAACATCAAAGTTATTAATAACCGATCGTTCACAACAGCAAGATCTGGTTCACATTTAGCGAAGTGCAATTATCGCAGAATACCCGCATTTATCACGATCTGATTGAAATGTTTATAAACGCTATCACAAGAAAATAGCCAAAAAATAAAATTAATAGCTTATTCTACCATGTCAATCCCTTTATTAGGTCATTTAACAACCTATCATCAAAAACATTCTCAATATGAATATACCCAAGAAACTTCAAGATGCAGTTTTTAGCACCTGAAAATGGTCGTTAATTCTAGACATCAGCGAGTCCGCTATATCCGGTAGCGTTGTGGTGAAAAATTTGAAGACGTTGTCTCGAAATTCATGTTTATCCGCAAAATAACGGTTATTTCGAACCTGTTCATTCATGACCTTCCATAATCGCTCTATTGGGTTTAAATTTGGGCTATAGGGAGGAAGGTAATGTAACTCAATATTGCTAACATAAGCCCACTCCTTAACAAGATGAGCTTTGTTGTAACCCGCCCCATCCACAATAAGATGAATTTTTTGATGATAGTCAGGATAAGACTTTCTTATTTCATTGAAAAAACAGCAAATGTTGTAGTCATTGATGGTTTGATATTCCTGGAACACCGTACGACCAATGGCATTCAGGTTGAGCGCGCCCAATATATTCAGGCGAGTCCGGCTTCCTGTTGTTTTTACTGTTTTTTTCTCGCCTTTTCGCATCCAGCCATAACCGAGTTTGGTGCCTTGAGTCGGGTGAACAGCATCAAGAAAAAGGATGGGTTCGTCTTTCGCTGTGACTTTAAGATTCTCATAATATTCAATAAATTGTCGCTGTTTTTCTGCGTCGAATTTATGAGGGACGCCACAAGGTTTTTTATAAGAAAAACCCTGACGGTGTAGCCATTTATTCATGCCGGGAATGCTAAAGGTAATATTCCAGAGCTGAGCAACATAGGCCACGATTTCATGGGTGTGATGGAAAAGATGTTGAGATAAGTGATTGATTAAAAAATCAGTTTGTTCTTGAGAAAGCAAACTATCAGACCCCCCATTATCAGATTTAAGTTTACCTTGATTAAGGTAATCGCTGATATGACGGTTAACGGTCATTTCATGAAGACGCAGGGCCTGAGCGATCATCACTGAACTCCAGCCTTCAGAGGCCAGCAGGACCGCTTTGATGCGATCACACTCCCTCTTATCACGGCAGGTGTGATGGAGATGTTCAAGTTCGGCTTTTTGTTCATCGGTAATGAATATTTTCATAGCGAGGATAATGATCTCCATTTCGGATAAAATCAAGCATCTTCAATGATTACGGGTATATACCCGTTATCTTTCAAGTTGCTTCTTTGTTGGCTGCACTCACTCACCCCGGTCACATAGTTGTCTATGCTCCCGGGGATTCGTTCCCTTGCCGCCGCGATGCATCTTGAAATCCATAGGGTATAATGAACAATAAATAACTTATTCCAATCAATGAATCATAAATGGAGTAAAAAATAGCAATAATTCCACCGAATTATAATGATTTTCACAAATATATCGCGACTATATAAATGAATTCCTATTCAATATTAACGCATCTCAAATAGCTCGTGCAAATAAAAGGGCCTTTCGGCCCAGGTAATCGTTTGCGTAATTAGTCCAAAATAACACCGATACGGCGTGCTACCTCTTCATACGCTTCAATCAGGCCACCAAGACTTTGGCGGAAGCGATCTTTATCCATTTTGTCCAATGTCTCTTTATCCCACAAACGGCTACCATCAGGAGAGAATTCATCCCCTAGGACTATCTGCCCTTTGAACAAACCAAATTCCAGTTTAAAGTCAACCAAAATCAAACCCGCATCATCAAACAATTTGCTCAATACTTCATTGGCCTTGAGGCTCAATTCTTTCATCTCAGCCAAATGTTCTTTGCTAACCCAACCAAAAGTTTCACAATAAGATTCATTCACCATTGGATCGTGCTTAGCATCATTTTTCAGAAACAGATCGAACAGCGGTGGATTCAATACCAAACCTTCCTCAATACCAAGACGTCTGACCAATGAACCCGCAGCCCGATTACGCACAACACATTCAACCGGCACCATATCCAACTTTTTAACTAATACCTCAGTGTCCGATAATAGTCGTTCCATTTGCGTCGGAATCCCTGCTTCTGCCAATTTGCTCATAATGAAATGGTTAAATTTATTATTCACCATCCCTTTACGATCAAACTGCTCAATACGTTCGCCATCCAATGCTGATGTATCATTACGGAACTCCAGCACTAGCAAATCAGGATCATCCGTGGTGTACACCGTTTTTGCCTTTCCACGATACAACTCAGCTTTTTTTTGCATTTTATATACTCCAGAGATATTACTACTATGATATTACTACTATACAAATACCAAAGATAAATAATAAAACAGATTGCTGACAAAATCCTGCCCAAAGGGCCGATTTTTTCTATATCGAAAAGAAATGATGTGGAGAGGATATTCTTCACACTACGCTAGTTTGTTTTTTTATCCGAGATTTTAGCGATCAAACACTGATTTAAAAAACAGCGCTTTATCAATCAAAGCGCTCACTAAACAGCCAGCGCTTTGTCAATAATATGAGGGGCTTTCCTAGATCTATGATCCTGTGGTCTGGCTGAAAGCCGCCTTCAACGCTGCAACCAATTCATCATTTTGTGATTGGGTCAACGGCTTACCTTTATCACTAATAAACTGTAAGCTGCTCCGGTTATTCAAATCACCAACCTGTAATTTGTAATCACCTTCACTAATGGATGGTTCATTAACACCCATTGATTTCCAACTAGATGAACTGAGACTTTTATAAGTTACAGTAATAGAACCCGTTGAACGACTGCGGCTACCCACTTTCATACCGACTTTTTCCAGTACTGCCGGTAATCTATCCCAAACAATATTATAGGGTGCCCGAACAATCATCTGAGGTAATCCAGATCTATCACCACCACTCTGTACATCCAATGAACCTAGATTACGCGCTACAGAGTCATCGCTAATACGTTCACGCTGCTGGTTCACACCTTCAATTAATTCATTGAGCATCAGTGTGTTATAACGTTGGATTTCAAGAGGATCAGTTATCTGATGATCACCTTGTCTCAGCCCTTCATTAGTAACGGATAATTCAATCTGATAGCTCTGGCGTGCAACACTAATACGATGACGAGCCTGATATGGAACATTTTCATCTGCACGCAGCCAATCGATCCAATCAGTTGTCAATGTCTGGCTAGCATCATCACGTTGGCTAACTTGGAAACCTTTTTTCAATAGCACATTGTTAATCTGTGACCACAGATGACTATTCTCAGGAGTGCTTTCAAGTAGCAACTTACTGCTCTTTGCACTGTTTTCAGTACGGGAACCACTCAATAGGGCTAGTGCCTGAGATGGCGGGCGAATATCAAGCGCTTTCCCAACCTGCCCTTGAGAGGCTATTGCTGGAATATCATATTCACCATTCTGCAATGGCAATACCATACCCGCAGGAACTTTCAACGCCTTTCGGGGAGGTGCTTCAAGATATGTCTCATCATCATTGATTTGGCGCTTATAGCTCTGGTCGCTGGAACAGGCTGCCAATAACATGACAAGTGACATACCAGCAACCGTCATCACCTTCGATTTTTGCAACAATATTGCCATTAAAATTCCCTAAATTTTACAATAATCCGGCCATTTTCAAGGCTTTTTCAACTGAGACTTTTCCTGCATCCGTCAATGGCGTCATCGGCAGACGCACGGTGTCATCAGCAATCAAACCCAATTTTTGACATCCCCATTTAACTGGAATCGGATTAGGTTCAACAAATAGCTGACGGTGTAAATCCATCAGGCGATTATTTAACTTACGCGCCTCTGCAAACTGGCCGTTTAATGCCAATTCACAAAACTTAGCAACGTCAGGCGCTGCAATGTTTGCAGTAACAGAAATAACCCCTTTACCACCGAGCTGAATAAAATCCAACCCACTTGCATCATCACCACTTAATAAGATGAAACTATCATCATTAACCAATTCTTGGATTTGACTAACACGATTTAAGTTCCCTGTAGCTTCTTTAATTGCGACAATATTTTTAATCTTCGCCAAACGCGCTACAGTTAATGGCAGCAGATCACACCCGGTACGAGAAGGCACATTATACAAAATTTGTGGTAAATCCGTATTTTCAGCAATCGTTTTAAAATGCTGATATAAACCTTCCTGCGACGGCTTATTATAATAAGGCGTTACCGTTAGGCAACCAACAACGCCACTGTTTTCAAAACGTTTCGTTAGGGATATTGCCTCAGCAGTCGCATTTGCACCTGTTCCGGCAATAACCGGAATACGCCCATCAGCCAATTCTATGGTTGTCAAAACAACATCACCGTGCTCATCATGACTCAATGTGGCAGATTCTCCGGTTGTCCCTACCGAGACTATCGCTGATGTCCCACTAGCAACATGGTAATCGATTAACTTTTTCAAACTGGCCTTATCAACCTGACCACTCGCATCCATTGGTGTTACCAGCGCAACAATGCTACCTGTAAATTCAAATCTCCCGCTAGACATTACATAACCCCCTATACAAACAAGAGCTCCATGGTACTTTTTAGTCATTCAGAAGGAAACTATTTAACACAGGATTTCAATGAATTTTGTTAATACCAGATAACCTCTGTTAAAAAGATGTGATAACCAAAGTAATTTATTGAAATTCAATGATAGAGAATGGAAATACCATATACCCTATGGATTTCAAGATGCATCGCGACGGCAAGGGAGTGAATCCCCGGGAGCATAGCAAACGATGTGACCGGGATGAGCGAATGCAGCCAACAAAGAGGCAACTTGAAGGATAACGGGTATAGAGCAACTTTGATGCAATTGACCTTGGCAGCATAGCCTTTTTATGTTTACCTTAACGAAACCACAGTAGAGAAGGAAAAGTGACTTTGCCACAATCAGAACAACATTTTCTCGTTATAACCGCTTTAGGTGCTGACCGTTCTGGTATCGTCAACACCATTACTCGTCTTGTGAGTGAGTGTGGTTGTAACATTGAAGACAGCCGCTTAGCCATGTTTGGCGAGGAATTCACCTTCATTATGCTACTTTCCGGTAGCTGGAACGCTATCACAATGATTGAATCCTCACTGCCACAGAAAGGGGCCGAGCTCGATCTTCTTATCGTCATGAAACGCACAAAGTGCGATACCCACACAACATTTCCTGCTACGGTTTCCGTTAAGGTTGATGTTGATGATTCATCCGGTATTGTTGAGCAGTTTACTAATCTGTTTACTACACAGGATTTTAATATTGCTGAACTGGTATCAAAAACACATCCACCAGAAGGCAATATCCCTGCTCGATTGCAAATCCAAATTACCGCCCACAGCCTATTAGAGGATGATGGCATAATTATTAAGCAGGCGTTTAATAAGTTATGTACAGATCTAAATGCACAAGGCAGTATTAGTATTCTTGAACCACTTTAGTTGAAAGATTAAACGGAGAATACGGGATGAACCCATTGAAAGCCGGTGATAAGGCCCCTCAGTTCAGCCTTCCTGACCAAGATGGAGAAACAATCAATTTATCTGATTTCGAAGGCCAGCGTGTTTTAGTCTATTTTTACCCTAAAGCAATGACTCCTGGTTGTACTGTACAGGCCTGTGGTCTGCGCGATGAAATGGATACATTAAAGGATTCAGGTGTAGAAGTGCTAGGCATTAGCACAGATAGCCCAAGTAAATTGTCACGCTTTGTGGAGAAAGAAATGCTGAACTTCACATTATTGTCCGACGAGGATCACCAAGTTGCTGAACAGTTTGGTGTCTGGGGCAAGAAACAATTTATGGGAAAAACCTACGATGGTATCCACCGTATCAGTTTCCTGATTGATACCAACGGTAATATTGAGCACGTTTTTGATAAATTTAAGACCAGTGATCATCACCAAATCGTGGTGGATTATCTGAAACTGCACCCTTAAATAGAAAATGACTCAAAACTTAATCACGCTCATTTAACAGCTCAAGATGCCAGGGGCAAGTACGGGAGGGATATCACCACCCGTGCTTCCTCTAATAACGGGTACCAGCATCATTAAAAATAAATTTACTCTTTTATTTCATCGTCTCCTATTATAACGATCTCTTCCGGCCAGGCTTGGATCACCGCTTTAATCAGCGTCGCCAGCGGAATAGCAAAAAATACGCCCCAAAACCCCCACAAACCACCAAAAGTAATCACAGAGAGAATGATGACCAACGGGTGTAAGTTTACGGCTTCAGAGAATAAAATCGGCACCAGCAAGTTACCATCCAGCCCCTGAACAACCAAATAGGCAATAATCAAAGTCCAGAAATCTGTTCCGACTCCCCATTGAAATAGCGCAACCAGTACAACAGGAATCGTGACAATCAACGCACCCACATAAGGAATTAACACTGATAGCCCAACCAAAACAGAAAGCAGCAATGAATAATCCAATCCAAGAAATGCAAACACCGCGTAGGTACAAATACCGACGATCACCATCTCGGTGACTTTACCCCGAATATAGTTAGTGATTTGCTGGTTCATCTCGCGCCATACCTGCCCGGCCAAAATGCGGTTACGTGGCAGGACCCGTTGCAATGCTTGCAACATCTGGTTTTTATCTTTTAGCAAGAAGAAGGCCATCAGTGGCACAAGAATCAGATAGATAGCCAGCGTTAACAGACCAATCAGCGAAGCCACCGAAAATTTCACTACAGACTCTCCGGCAATTGAAATCTTACTGCGCAAATTTTCGGCCATCATATCAATAATGCCAGCATCAACCAACGCCGGATAACGGGCTGGTAATGTCTGAGCATATTCATTAAACCGATTAAGCATATTGGGTATATCTGACAACAGATTAATTCCCTGCTGCCATACAGTTGGCGCCACAATCAAGATGACCAACAAACTAATACTGGAAAAAATAATCAGCACAATACAAACAGCCACTGTGCGCGAACACCCCAGTTTTTCAAGTTTAGCCGTTGGCCATTCCAACAAATAGGCAAGAACAATCGCCACCAGCAAAGGTGTCAAAATGCCATGTAAGAAATAAATAATGCAAAACCCTGCCAACAGGATGACAAATAACGCAATAACTTGCGGATCAGTAAACCGACGGCGATACCACTGTATAATCATATCCAGCATTGACCAGGCTCCTTGATAGCAATATTCATATTTCTATTTTTCTTAAAAATTGTACTAATTGATTAATTTTAAGGTACCCTTGTTTATCATACACGCATTATCTAAAACGATGGTCAAATGAGAGCATTTTTGTTTCATGAAAATAATGTCTAATCAATCTCTGACAGCAATATTAATCAGCACATTATTGCTAACAAGCTCCCCTGTTCTCAGCGCCTCTATTGAAGATTCACTGCCGGATATCGGTACCACGGCAGGTTCAATCCTGAGCATCAATCAGGAACTGGCAATGGGCGATTTCTACGTTCGCCAGATACGTAACAACGCTCCGCTGATTTATGACCCATTATTGACACAATACATTAATGCCCTTGGACAAAGGCTAGTAGCTCATGCAGACTCAGTTAAAACGCCTTTCCATTTCTATCTGATTGATAACCCGAATATCAACGCTTATGCTTTCTTTGGCGGTAATGTCGTACTCCATGCTGCACTTTTTCGTTATAGTCGTAATGAAAGCGAGCTTGCCTCGGTAATGGCTCACGAAATTTCCCACGTTACTCAACGCCACCTGGCACGAATGATGGAAGATCAGCAACGTACAGCACCGCTAGCTTGGGCGGGTACGTTGGGTTCTATTCTTTTGCTAATGGCGAGCCCACAAGCAGGGATGGCAGCCCTCAGCGGCACTATTGCCGGTATACAACAAGGCATGATCAGTTTTACTCAATCCAATGAACAAGAAGCTGATCGTATTGGCATGCAGACATTACGTAGAGCTGGCTTTGATCCTCAAGGTATGCCAGATTTTATGCAGATCATGGTAGATCAAACCCGTTACAGTTCTAAGCCACCAGAAATGTTACTCACTCACCCGTTACCTGACAGCCGCCTTGCTGATGCACGTAACCGTGCTAATCAATACCCGGCCCAAAACATTCCACAATCTCAAGATTTTCTGTTCGCCAGAGTTCGTGTTATGGGCATGTACACCACCGAGCAACGCGGCTATCTTGAGCAAATTTTAGAAAACTACCGTAGAGGCACAGCTAAAGAGCAACTTGCCGCTGCTTATGGCCGGGCAATCTTGCTTTCTCAAGATAAAAAATACCCTGAGGCACGGGCTATTTTAGAACCACTGTTAGCAAAACAACCGGATAATGTCTGGTTCATTGACACAATGACTGATATCGACATTGAACAGAACCGAATTGCTCAGGCTATCACCCGGTTACAGAACGCTTTGCAGAAACAAAAGGACAATTTGGTATTGCAAATCAATCTCGCTAATGCACTTATTCACGCAAAACAATATCAACAGGCTTTAAAACTACTTCATCGCTATACATTCAATAATCCAGATGATCCCAACGGTTGGCACCTGATAGCCGAAGCCGCCGCCAAACAAGGTAAACGCCATGAAGAATTATCAGCACACGCTGAAGAAATGGCACTTCGCGGTCAGTTTGACAATGCTATCAAATACCTCAGTAGTGCCAGTGCACTCGTAAAATTAGGTAGTTACGATCAAGCACGTTATGATGCTCGTATCGATCAATTACGCCAGCTACAACAGCGTTACAGTCAATACAAACGTTAAGGAACTCTCATGCAACAGGTGACGATTTATCATAATCCCCGCTGCTCAAAAAGCCGTGAAACTTTGGCACTTATTGAAGAACGGGGAATTAAGCCACAGATTATTCTCTATCTGGAGGCTCCTCTCGCGGTAGAGCAATTATCCGTTCTGCTAGAACAGCTTGGTTTTCACGATGCACGCCAATTGATGAGAACGAAAGAAGATCTATACAAAGAGTTGAATCTGGCTGATGAAAAACTCACTCAGCATGATTTACTGAAAGCAATGATTGTCAATCCTAAACTGATTGAGCGCCCAATCGTGGTTTGCGGTGATAAAGCCAGACTTGGGCGCCCACCGGAAAAAGTAAAAGAAATTCTTGATTGATAAGAATATACCCAATGGATTTCAAGATGGATCGCGGCGGCAAGGGAGCGAATCCCCGGGAGCATAGATAACTATGTGACCGGGGTGAGCGAATGCAGTCAACAAAGAGGCAACTTGAAAGATGACGAGTATAGATGTGATATCACCATCACCTTTAAAGGTGCAAAATATCCTTCACAAATGGAATCGTCAGCTTGCGCTGGGCAACTATCGAAGCGTGATCTAACTGATTCAATGCCATAAACAGGGTCCGCATTTCTCTGTCTAATCTTTTCAGTAAAAAGCGCCCTACATCTTCCGGCAATTCAAAACCGCGTAACTTCGCTCGCAATTGCAAGGCTTGTAATTTCTCATCATCGGAAAGCGGTTGTAATTTATAAATTTGCCCCCAATCCAGACGAGAAGCCAAATCAGGTAACTTAAGATTAATCTGGCGAGGTGGCCGATCGCCGCTAATAAGCAAACAAGTGCGGCCAATCTCCAGAATGCGATTATAAAGATTAAAAATCGCCATTTCCCACTCTTCATCACCAGCAATACTCTCAATATTATCGATACAAACCAGTGATAAGTGTTCCATGCCATCAAGCACCTCAGGGATAAAATAGGCACGTTTATCCAGCGGAACATAACCCACAGCTTCATCTTTCAGGGACAATTCAGCACAGGCGGCATGCAACAAATGACTTCGGCCCCCACTATCACGGGACCAGAAATAAATATAGCTGCCATGCGGCTGATTAATGGCCAATTTGATTGCAGCTAACAGGGTGGCATTTTCCCCCGGAAAGAAACTGGCAAAAGTTTCATCATCGGGAAGATACAAAGGTAACGAAAGCTGCGATGGTGTGTTCAGAAGCACCTCAAACAGAGCTGGTAATAAACGCCAACAAGTTTATCACAGAAAATAGTTGTAAATGAACTGTATAGGTAAATAATAAAAAAACTATTTTTAGGATTCAATAAGTTAAATCCTTTTCAGGCTCAGAAGCGCATAATATCTCGTCATAGCACAGAACAGACCGCAAACGCCTATAAAATATTCTGCATGTAACAACATGAAAAATTTAAGTTTTCAGTCCTATGTTATTTAAGAAAAAGCTATCAGATAGTGAGTTTTATTCATTCTTAGCAGAGATCAATGTAATCGCTCTTTACTGATAACAAAAAGGCGATGATAGTGATAATCCTTGTCATGGCCCCAGCAATAGTTAGCCCAGGTTACATAGAAGTCATCCCATGAGGTAATCAGGCTCAGTGGACGCTCCTCTTTGGTGCTATCAGAAACATACACATGATAGCCATTAATACTGATAGCCCAAGCAATCATACGTTCCCAAAACCTACGTCCATCTAGCGTTTGCTCACTGTCAGACACAATGATGGAGTATCTTTCAAGGAAAAACCTAAAAAACTCTTGTGACAAACCTCTCACTGCCCCGTCATGTTGAGGAAGAACTGTACGCCACACCAGTATCTGTGTGCATGTTTTCTTCGATGGAACAATATGTTCCATGAATTCGAGCTTTACCACGTAAACCGTCTCCGGCATATCTGCATCAGTCACCAATCTATATTGATTGCCAGAAACAGATGCCAGCAAACGGTAACCATATGGCGTAACAAATCCAGGCAGAGAAAAGTCTTGCACCCCGCGTTCAATGAAAGCTTGGGTGTGTTCTACATTTTTCTCTGTCATGTTAAGTTTGATATCGAAATCTGATTCAGAGATTAACTTTCGCATTGCTTCATCACTAGTTGCCAATACTTACTGTATCCAAACATTCACCCTTATTCCATCAGTGAAAAATCTCGCTGCAACATCCTATACAACCTAAAATTTTCACACTCTGTACAATACAAACGAAGATCACACTCTATCGCTATTCCTTAAACTATTCTTGATTAATATGCGAACAAAATCGCAACATATTTAACATAAGTTGCTAGTCTTAATAAACAGTGAAAGTTCTCATCAACCACTTATCCCATAAGAAACGATATAACAAACTGGAGACTGAACAATGAAAAAAATCCTATTGTGTTGTGCGGCCGGTATGTCCACCAGCATGCTAGTACAACGCATGCAGGCAGAAGTGATAAAACGGGCATTGGACATTGAGATCAAGGCTGTTCCCACGGTTGAATTAGAACACCTGATAGCCGACGCTGACGTTATTTTACTCGGCCCACAGGTGAGATATCAATTGGCCCATTTTTCCGCTATTGCCAAACCACTCGGTAAACCAATAGACGTTATTGACATGATGGATTATGGCACTCTTCGTGGTGATAAGGTTCTCGATAAGGCATTGAGCCTGTTGGAATAAACAATTTCATCATCACGCGGAGTACCCTCATGAGTCTCTATACCTCTTTTATGCGTGTCTTAGAAAACCACATTATCCCGTTTGCCGGGCGAATCGGTAACCAGCGGCATATTACAGCAATGCGTGACGGCTTTATCTCAGCCATGCCATTTTTGATCATCGGCAGCATGATGTTAATTGTGGCAAATCCCCCCTTCGATTTACAGACTACATCCTCATTCGGCCAGGCTTGGTTATCCTTTGCCAAAACTCACTGGGACACCATCACAATGCCTTACTTTATGACGATGGGATTAATGAGTGTCTTTGTTTCGGTCGGTACCGCCTACAGTTTAGCTAAATCCTACGGTCTGGACGGGTTAACTTCGGCTTTACTATCACTCATGGCGTTTTTGCTAGCAGCAGCACCACAAATAGAAAACAAAATAGCACTCGATTTCCTCGGTGGCGCAGGTGTATTTACCGCATTAATTTGCGCTATCTGGTCAGTTGAACTAACACGTTTACTAAAAAAATATAACATCACCATCCGAATGCCAACACAAGTGCCACCAGCCATTGCCCGTTCTTTTGAACTTCTATATCCAGTCATAGGTATCTTGTTAACCGTTTATCCTGCCAGCTTGCTATTACAGAGTGAATTCAATCTACTTATTCCCGCAGCCATAATGCAGATGTTCCAACCCCTCATTTCCGTCGGTGATACTCTGCCTGCCATTATACTGGCGCTACTCATTGCTAACTTACTGTGGTTTGCCGGTATTCATGGCGCCAACATTGTCACTGGCTTGATGGCCCCTATTTTTATGGCAAATATTGCTACCAATGCAACATTAATGGCCCACGGTACTGCTGCAACACAAATTCTCACCGATCCTTACTGGGCGTTTTATATCTGTATTGGCGGCTCTGGTTCTACGTTGGTTCTGGCGATTCTGTATCTGCGCAGCCGCTCTATACATTTGCGTACTATCGGAAAATTGAGCGTGGTTCCATCCATATTCAATATTAACGAACCACTGCTGTTTGGTTCACCGATTGTGATGAATCCGACCTTATTTATTCCACTATTGGTTGTGCCACTGGTCAATGCAGTATTGTCCTACAGCGTCCTGCATCTTGATCTGGTACATAAAATGGTCGCCATTTCGCCCTGGACTACGCCGGCACCCATCGGCGCAATGATTTCCGCCGCTTGGGATTATCGGGCGGCAGTGCTAGTTATCATACTCACGATAATCGATCTCTTTATCTGGTATCCCTTCTTCAAAATTTATGAAAAACAATTGATCGACGAAGAAAATAAACAGCAAGAAAACACAGCATCCACAGGTGTAGAAACTCAATCCCAACCCTAATTTTCGGAGGATTTACACATGGATTTAGAACAAGCTATTGATTTAGAAAAAACTATTGATTTAGAAAAAACTATTGTAGAACTGCTGGTTTATGCCGGAAGCGCACGCAGTCATGCACTAATGGCATTACAACATGCCAGAAACGGTGATTTTCAAACAGCACAAACACTGATGGCTGAATCTCAACAGGCGATCAAAGAAGCACACACGATTCAGACTACCCTCATTGGATTAGATGAAGGCTGCGGTAAATTACCTGTCAATCTCATCACCGTCCATGCGCAAGATCATTTAATGAACGCAATGGTTATTCAAGATCTTGCCAGCGATATGATTGAACTCTATCGCCGAATGTCATCACAAGAGGAAAAAACATGAAACAAATCAAAATAGCCATTATTGGTGGCGGTAGCAGCTACACACCTGAATTAGTCGAAGGGCTTATTCAACATAAAAAAGAGATTCCACTATCTGAACTGGCACTAGTTGACATTGACAGTGGAAAACAGAAAGTAGAAATTATCGCCGCGCTTACTCGCCGTATGTTAGCTCGTTACGGCATGGAACACGTTATTGTCAGCGTCCATTTCACACCAGATAACGCCATTCGCGGTGCCAGTTTTATTTTAACTCAACTACGGGTCGGTCAGCTTCCAGCTCGCGTTGCGGACGAGCGTCTGGGGCTAAAATATGGCTTGATCGGTCAGGAAACTACTGGCGTAGGTGGCTTTGCCAAAGCATTACGCACCATCCCCGTATTGCTAGATATTGCCCATAAAGTTGAGCAACTTGCACCCGACGCATGGATTATTAACTTCACCAATCCAGCCGGGATCGTTACCGAAGCGATTTCCCGCTATAGCAAAGCAAAAATTATCGGCCTATGTAATGTCCCGGTTACCATGCATCACATGATAGCGAATATGCTACAACGCCCTTATCAGGACGTGCAGTTACACTTTGCCGGGCTGAATCATATGGTCTGGGTACATCAAGTACTGGTTTCAGGTCAGGATAAAACTCAACAGGTACTTGATATGCTATGCAATGGTGCAATCTTAACCATGAATAATATTCAAGAAGCACCCTGGCCCCCGCCGCTACTCAAGGCACTAGGTGCCATCCCCTGCCCTTATCATCGCTACTTCTACCAAACCCGCAATATGTTACAGGAGGAGCGCGAGGCTGCGTTCGAACAAGGCACACGAGCAGAACAGGTCATGAAAGTAGAACAGGAACTATTTGAACTGTATGCGGATCCAGAACTCGATCACAAGCCAGAACAACTCAGTTTCCGCGGTGGTGCATTCTATTCTGAGGTTGCACTGGATCTGATTTGCGCCATCCATAACAATCTCAATAGTCAATTGGTGGTCAATACCACAAACCACGGCGCTATTCGAGGTTTACCGGACGATGCTGTCATTGAAACTAATTGTATTATTAATGCAGAAGGTGCCCACCCGCTGACGTTCGGCCGCCTGCCTGACAGTATGTATGCTCTGACACAACAGATAAAAACCTATGAACGCTTAACGATCAAAGCAGCGATTCATGGCGATCGCAATGCTGCACTGTTGGCACTGATCACCAACCCGCTGGTTGCCGATATAGACATTGCTTCACCACTATTGGATGACGTATTAACGATAAACCGTGATTATCTGCCACAATTTCAATGAATAAGCGGTACCTGATCAGTTAATTTGAAATCAGAACAAACATAAAATTAAAGCGATATCTGTTACTTCTGACTAATAGATATCGCTAACTGACTTTGTAACCTCTTTTTTTTTGCGGCACCGTACGCATTTATCTTTCACATTAATGCACAAGAAACTTGACTTATTTGATATTTGTAACTACTGTTAGTTACATTATTGAGGGAAAGGAAGAGTACATGAGCAAAGCGGAGAAACTGATAGAAAAGTTTCTTAATAGCCAAAAAACTTTTGAATGGTCTGAACTTGTTGTGTTATTAAGCCTATTAAACTATGAGAAATAAGAAAAGCAAGGTTCGAGGGTACGATTCTTCAATGAATCATTGAATCACACAATTTTAATGCACCGCCCTCATCCTGAAAATTACATTAAAGGTGGTACACTAAAAGCCGTGAAACAGACTTTAAAAGAAGTGGGGTTGATATGAAATATTTAAAATATAAAGGTTATTTAGGTACAATTGAATTTGACTTGGAAAACAATACTCTTTTTGGTAAATTGGAATATATCCGCGATTTAGTGACTTATGAAGCAAAAACAATTGCAGAATTGGAAAATGAATTTAAAATCTCGGTTGATTTGTATTTGCAAGACTGCAAGGAATTAAATAAGAATCCTGATATACCATATAAAGGGATTTTTAATGTTAGAGTTAATCCAGAATTGCATAGAAAAATTGCAGAACTAGCACTTGAAGAAGATGTGACGATTAACGCTTTCGTGAATCAAGCGCTAGAAAATGAAGTCAGTAAACATTATGTAGGGCCTTAATAGCCCCATCGGATTAATGACAAAAGTCTAGCTATCGGGGCCAAGTCTTTGATCTAATAAAGACACTGGAAAATGGGTACCTTGATATACTAAAAGACCCCACACTACAACAATATGATTGACATCAACAGAACCCCACTTTTTGAATGGGGTTCGTCAGCAATCTGAACAAAGTGTCGGATAAAAAACCAGCACTTTGTCAATAATCTGAAGCCGACTCAACAGTCGGCTAACTTATTATTTCGTACCAAATATCTTATCGCCTGCATCCCCCAGGCCGGGCACAATGTATCCCTGTTCATTGAGTCTCTCATCAATAGAAGCTGTATACAGTTCCACATCAGGATGGGCTTTTTCCAACGCGGCAATACCTTCAGGAGCAGCCACCAAAACTAGCACTTTAATCGACTGACAGCCTGCTTTTTTCAATAAATCGATAGTTGCAATCATGGAACCACCGGTTGCCAACATCGGGTCAACCAACAGCGCCATACGTTCATCAATATTGGAAGCCAACTTCTGAAAATAAGGGACAGGTTCTAAGGTTTCTTCATTACGATAAACCCCTACGACGCTAATCCGGGCACTGGGAACATTCTCTAATACGCCATCCATCATCCCCAATCCCGCACGCAAAATAGGTACGACAGTTATTTTTTTACCTTTAATCTGCTCAACTACCACCGGACCACACCAGCCATCAATAGTGACTTTTTCTGTTTCTAAATCAGCAGTTGCTTCATAAGTCAAAAGGCTTCCAATTTCTGCGGCCAGTTCACGAAAGCGTTTGGTGCTGATATCATGCGCTCGCATCAGACCGAGTTTATGTTTAACAAGTGGGTGATTCACCTCAACGATCTTCATGGACCTCTCCTACTGTATGTCATGTCGCCAGCAGACAAAAAAACGGCGAGATTATACCGTCTTTTACCCATAACACCACTACCAATCCGTTGATTTTCATCAAACATAGCCCTAATTGCCGAGAACCGAGATCCTAAACAAGAGTCTCGCAAACGTTTGCTTAGACTGTTAGAATTGCTACTATTCTGTCTTAATTTATCAAACGCAACCGCCTTGGGGGCTTCGAGTGACCAACAAAACCTCTCTCAGTTATAAAGATGCCGGTGTCGATATCGACGCCGGTAATGCCTTAGTCAACCGTATTAAAGGTGTTGTAAAACAGACCCGTCGCCCAGAAGTAATGGGCGGTTTAGGTGGGTTTGGCGCTTTATGTGCATTACCACAAAAATACCGCGAGCCAATTCTGGTTTCTGGTACTGATGGTGTCGGCACCAAGTTGCGTCTGGCAATGGATCTCAAACGCCATGACACTATCGGCATTGACTTAGTTGCAATGTGCGTCAATGACCTGGTTGTTCAAGGTGCGGAACCCCTGTTTTTCCTTGATTACTATGCAACCGGGAAACTGGATGTTGATACGGCTGCCAGCGTTATCAGCGGTATCGCAGAAGGCTGTCAATTATCCGGCTGTGCTCTGGTTGGTGGCGAAACCGCAGAAATGCCGGGAATGTACCACGGTGAAGATTATGATGTTGCCGGTTTCTGCGTTGGCGTGGTTGAAAAATCAGAAATCATTGATGGCAGTAAAGTTCAGGCGGGTGATGCCTTGATTGCCCTCGCCGCCAGTGGCCCTCACTCAAACGGCTATTCTCTGATACGCAAAATTCTGGCCGTCAGCAACACCGATCCAGAAGCAACCGAGCTTGAAAGTAAATCATTGGCAGATCACCTACTCGCCCCGACAAAAATTTATGTGAAATCCCTTTTATCCTTGATTGAACAGGTTGATATTCACGCTATTGCTCATCTAACCGGTGGCGGTTTCTGGGAAAATATTCCGCGTGTCCTGCCTGAAAATACCCAAGCACAGATTAACGAATCCAGTTGGCAATGGCCGGCCATATTTAACTGGCTGCAACAGACAGGCAATGTCAGCCGTCATGAAATGTACCGTACATTCAACTGTGGTGTTGGAATGGTGATTGCCTTACCACCAACAGCCGTTGAACAGGCGATTGAATTACTCACTGCTGCCGGTGAGAAAGCCTGGCAAATCGGCACTATCGCGACACTGAAAGAGGGTGAACAACAGGTTGTCATTCAATGAAAAATATCGTTGTACTCATCTCTGGCAGCGGCAGCAATCTCCAAGCGGTGATTGATGCCTGCCAGCAGAACAGAATCAATGGGCAGGTTTGCGCGGTATTGAGTAATACAGCAAATGCTTACGGTCTGTTACGCGCTAAACAGGCGGATATTCCCACCCATGTTATTAGCCCGAAAAACTATGCAGATCGTCAGACTTATGATGAAGCGCTAAAACACACGATTGATCAGTATCAACCAGATTTGCTGGTCCTCGCGGGTTATATGCGTATTCTGACGCCAGATTTTGTGCAACATTATCTTGGCCGCCTGTTAAACATTCATCCTTCTCTGTTACCCAAATATCCTGGTCTGCATACTCACCGCAAAGCAATAACAAATGGAGATACAGAACACGGCACTTCCGTCCATTTTGTAACAGAAGAGTTGGATGGCGGCCCGGTAATCTTACAAGCTAAAGTTCCTATTTTTGCCGGGGATCAGGAGAATGAGGTTGTCAAACGGGTTCAGACTCAGGAACACAACATCTATCCATTAGTTATCAACTGGTTTATCGAAGGGCGCCTAAGTATGGTTAATGGCAAAGCGTATCTGGATGGAAAGATCCTCCCTCCAGAAGGCTATGCCGCAGAATAATCTATTTATACCCTAATGGGTATATTAACGGCTAATTACAGTGCTGTGGTAACATACCCGGCACTGCGAACTATGATTAATTATGTTCCTTTTTTATTAAAAACACTGAGGTGTCAAATGTCTGGTGGTTCTCATACCTCACCTGTTAGGTTACGTCCCCTTGAGCGGGAAGATCTCCCTTTTGTCCATCAATTAGATAACAATGCTAGCGTCATGCGTTACTGGTTCGAAGAACCTTATGAAGCTTTCGTTGAACTGTGCGATCTCTATGACAAACATATTCACGACCAAAGCGAGCGCCGGTTTATTATCGCCAGTTCTGACGCCAAAGTGGGTTTGGTTGAATTAGTCGAAATCGACTATATCCATCGCCGGTCAGAATTTCAGATTATTATCGATCCCACCTATCAGGGCCAAGGCCATGCAACCAAAGCGGCAAAACTGGCAATGGAATATGCATTTTCCGTACTTAATCTGTATAAACTCTACCTGATTGTTGATAAAGAGAATGTCAAGGCCATTCACATCTATAATAAGCTAGGTTTCTATACTGAGGGCGAATTAATAGACGAATTCTTTATTAATGGCAGTTACCGCACCGCCATTCGCATGTGCGTTTTCCAACATCAATATTTTGCCTCCAAGGAAGATGAAAAAATGAGTCAGCAACTACTGACGAGAAGATAGCGATAAACGACGCCCCGTCGTATTCAAAGTTTCAATACTTTTACCTCAACACCTGGAGTAACAATGTCCCAAGACAGGCTCTATACCGATAAAGAACTTAGTTGGTTATCATTCAACGAACGTGTGCTTCAAGAAGCGGCGGATAAGAGCAATCCACTAATAGAACGGATGCGGTTCCTTGGTATTTACTCCAATAATCTGGATGAATTTTACAAAGTCCGTTTTGCTGATGTAAAACGACGAATATTAATTAATGAAGAACGAGGATCAGCCACCAGCGCCCGAAATGTATTGAAAAAAATTCAAGCTAAAGTGGCTAAAACCGATCAAGAATTTGATGTGCTCTATAATGAACTGTTATTAGAAATTGCTCGCAATCAAATTTTTCTCATCAATGAACGACAAATTTCACCCAATCAACAAATCTGGTTACGCCAATATTTTCGTCAACATCTGCGGCCACACATTACACCAATTCTGATCAATCCAGAAACCAACCTGGTTGAATTTCTAAAAGATGACTACACTTATCTGGCAGTTGAAATTGTCCACAGCCAGAATATTCAATATGCACTATTAGAAATTCCGTCAGATAAGGTGCCACGTTTTGTTAACTTGCCGCCCGAAATGCCACACCGCCGCAAGTCAATGATCCTGCTAGACAATATTATGCGTTATTGTCTTGATGAAATTTTCAAAGGCTTTTTCGATTATGATTCACTGAACGCCTATTCAATGAAAATGACCCGTGATTCTGAATATGATTTAGCAACAGAGATGGAATCAAGCTTGCTCGAACTCATGTCATCCACGCTGAAACAGCGGCTGACAGCGGAACCCGTAAGATTCGTTTATCAACGAGAAATGCCAGATGAAATGGTAGAATTACTGCGTAGCAAACTTGGCTTGTCAAACAATGACTCGGTGATTGCTGGCGGACGCTATCACAATTTTAAAGATTTCATTAAATTCCCCAATGAGGGGAAGAGAAACCTACTCAATAAACCTTTGCCAAGATTACGACACACTTGGTTTGATAATTTCCGCAATGGTTTTGATGCGATTCGTGAACAAGATGTGCTGCTCTATTATCCCTATCACACCTTTGAACACGTATTGGAATTATTACGTCAGGCATCTTTCGACCCGAGTGTACTCTCCATCAAAATTAATATTTATCGAGTAGCAAAAGACTCCCGCATTATTGATTCCATGATCCATGCTGCCCATAACGGTAAAAAAGTGACCGTCGTGGTTGAATTACAGGCTCGATTTGATGAAGAAGCCAATATTCATTGGGCCAAACGGCTCACCGAAGCGGGTGTACATGTTATTTTCTCAGCACCGGGACTAAAAATTCACGCAAAACTGTTTGTTATTTCCCGTCTGGAAGGTGAAGAAATTGTTCGCTATGCCCATATTGGTACCGGTAATTTTAATGAAAAAACCGCTCGCCTCTACACCGACTACTCCTTGCTGACCGCAAATCCCAAAATTACTAACGAAGTGCGCCGGGTATTCAACTTTATTGAAAATCCCTACCGCCCGGTCAAATTTGAAAACCTGATGGTTTCGCCGCAAAATTCCCGCGCAATGCTCAACCAGCTTATTTCACAGGAAATCGCCAACGCCAGCGCGAATAAGCCCGCAGGTATTATGTTAAAGATTAATAATCTGGTTGATAAAGAGCTGGTGGACCGCCTATACGACGCTTCGGAAGCAGGGGTAAAAATACGCCTACTGATACGTGGTATGTGTTCACTGGTGCCCAGCCAGCCAGGATTTAGCGAAAATATTCAGATCACCAGTATCGTTGACCGTTTCCTCGAACATGATCGGGTTTACGTATTCACTAATGACGGAGACGAAAAAGTCTTTCTCTCGTCTGCTGATTGGATGACCCGTAATATCGACTACCGAATTGAAGTTGCGGTTTGCCTGCTTGATCCACAATTGAAACAACGGGTACTGGATATTCTCGAATTACAATTCAACGATACAGTAAAAGCCCGTTACGTCGATAAAGAGCTGAGCAATAGTTATGTGCTACGGGGCAATAAGCGGAAAATCCGGGCACAACTGGCTATTTATGACTATCTAAAAGCCCTCGAACAACCTGAACCAAGAGCTTAATTTATGCCGCTAACACATGACAAGCCGACGCCCAGACCAATAGAAATTGCGGCTATTGATCTAGGTTCAAATAGTTTTCATATGATTATCGCACGAATTGTCAACGATGCATTTCAGATTTTAGGTCGCTTAAAACAACGGGTCCATCTGGCCGACGGTCTTGATAACAACAATCAATTAAGCGAAGAAGCAATAACACGCGGTCTTGCCTGTCTGGCTTTATTTGCTGAACGGTTACAAGGCTTTCCTGCTGATAACGTTTGTCTGGTGGGCACTCACAGCTTACGTGAAGCCAGCAATGCCAAAGAATTTATTAAACGCGCTAAAGAGGTTATCCCCTACCCGATTGAAATTATTTCCGGCCATGAAGAAGCTCGTCTGATCTATATGGGGGTAGAACATACACAACCAGAAAAAAACCGTAAACTGGTGATTGATATTGGCGGCGGCTCCACTGAACTGGTCATTGGTGAAAATTTTGAACCATTATTGGTAGAAAGCCGCCGAATGGGATGCATTAGTTTCGCCCACCAATTCTTTCCTGATGACGAAATTAGCGCAGAAAAATTCCGCCGAGCGCGGCTTGAAGCTGCACAAAAACTGGAAAATCTCTCATGGCAGTACCGCATCACTGGCTGGAATTCAGCGCTTGGGGCATCCGGGACCATTAAAGCGGTGTATGAAGTGCTGGTCGCCATGGGGGAAAAGGACGGATTAATCACCCCTGAACGGCTGGAGATGTTGGTCAAAGAAATACTCAAATTCAAGAAATTAAAAACCCTCGACTTACCCGGACTAGCGGATGATCGTAAACACTTTTTTATTCCTGGTTTGGCTATCTTATGCGGTATATTCGATACCCTGCATATAAAAGCATTACAACTCTCAGATGGTGCGCTACGTGAAGGCGTTTTATATGAAATGGAAGGCCGTTTCCGTCATCAAGATATCCGCCAGAGAACCGCAAGAAGCCTGGCTGAGCACTATAATATCGACCGAGAACAGGCAAAGCGTGTACTTAATACGACTGAAACACTTTACCAACAGTGGGCAATCCAGAACCCTAAACTAGTGCAACCACAACTCGAAGCGATTTTACACTGGGCGGCAATGTTACACGAAGTTGGATTAAGTATTAACTTAAGCGGATTACAGCGACACTCTGCCTATATTCTGCAAAACACCAACTTACCCGGCTTTAATCAGGAACAGCAATTACTGCTGGCAACCTTAGTTCGCTGTCATCGTAAAACCATAAAACTGGATGATTTGCCAAGATTCAATTTATTCAAGAAAAAACAGTATCTGCCATTAATTCAAATCCTACGTCTGGCAACTTTACTCAATAATCAACGCCAATCCACAACCATCCCTGAATCACTCAGACTAGTTACTGATGATAGTCATTGGGCGCTCTACCTGCCTTACAACTATTTATCAGCAAACACCCTGATGCAGCTTGATCTGGAAAAAGAGCAAGGTTACTGGCATAACGTTACGGGTTGGCAATTAGAAATAGCCGAGGAATCAATATAAAGATACCAAACCATTTTCTGATTTTATTTAGCCGTTTCATTTACTCATCCATAGCGGCATTAGAGCATCATCAGCAAAATAAAAAGGTCATAATAGAGAAAGGTGAAAATCATCAAATGAAATAATCAACTTAATGCAGATTATCATTAATCAATGTCATTACCTCACTGTTCCCCCGAATTCTTCGGGGAAACAAGCTATTATATACCCTATGGATTTCAAGATGCATCGCGGCGGCAAGGGAGCGAATCCCCGGGAGCATAGATAACTATGTGACCGGGGTGAGTGAGTGCAGCCAACAAAGAAGCAACTTGAAAGATGACGGGTATAAATGTCATAATTTCAAAAGAATGACACCGGCTATAATTATCACAATACCCATCCACTGAATGCGGCTCAACCGCTCTCCACGAATAAAAAAACCTAATAACGCGGTGACGCCACTTGCCAATGAACTCAGAACGGTAACAACGGCAACATGTCCCGTAGCAGAACCGTAAGCTAATGAAGCAAACCCAATCAGACTAAAGAAACTAATTGAAAAAACCAGAGCAATAATTGAAATCGGCGGTAATGATAAATTTCCTTTTTTTAATAGCGTGAGAAATAAAACCACCACAGCGGTTAAATAGTAAACCCATAATGCATTGATAACCCCCAGATCTCTAACAGCAAATTCCCCTTGCAGCCAGAAACCTAACCCAAACATCAGTGAAGACAAAAGTGCAAAGAAAATTGAACCAGATGATTCTCGTTGTCCATCTTTTGATTTCGGCATACTGGTTAGACAGGCACCAATAACACAAATAAATAGACTAAACAAAACCAAAACGGTCATTGGTTTCCCATTTATCAGTGACAAAATCGTGGTAACCGCACCATAAAGCGAAACAATCGGCGCGACAATCGAAGCTTTACCGATTGATAATGCTTTAAGCAGAAACACCATTGCCATTAAATTACAAACCGAAGCAACAACACAGAGGGTCAATTGAAAAAAGCTTGCATTAACAAACGACATCTCAAAATAAAAAAACAGCAACAACGATAAAACAAAAAAACCAAATAGCTGACTATAGAATAAAGATTTAGCAACGCCGACTTTTCTTGCGACTTGCCCTGCCAAAAAATCCGTACTTCCCCAACATAATGCTGAAATCAACCCCATCAGAATCGCCATAGTGATAATCTCTCATTAATTCGTTATTAACTGAACGCTATTAGCAATACGTGTCGCATTTTCCATCGCTTCCTCACAGCTATCACCATAAGCCAGAACATAACCGACAATAGAACCAAAGTTTTTATTTTTCGATGAACTTTTACTTTTTAATGAAATAGCAAAAGGCGTTTTCTTAAACCCTGCGGAGATGAAATAAGGGATATCAGCATCTATTCTGATATCATTGACAACCCCCTCACCACGATAAAAAACAAATGCATCAGCGACAAATGGATAAACTATTTCCGACGCTGGTGATATAGAACTTTCGATACCACAAACAAAATCGACCAAGTATTTGACCATATTAATCCCAGAGGTCATGAATATCTGTTGAGCCGCTCTGGCACCTGCTATGCGCAAATTGATTTCAACTAATATTGGCCCACGAGAGGTATAAATAAATTCTACATTTATTGCACCACCCCGTAATCCCAAAGCAGCTAGCCACTCCTTAACAAGCTTACAAGCCATTGCAAACTCAAACTCAGGCAGTTCAGCAGGATGAGATAAACCGATCATACACAGGTCATCGTCAGGAGAAACGAAAATTCTATTGATACCAATTAAATGCCATTCATCATGACTATAAATTAATTCTGCCCCATAAAAATTTCCCTGCAAGAACTCTTCTATCAAGAACTCTTCATTGACTTTACCGAGCATTGACATTGTGCCATGAGATGAAATTTCTGAAAGCACATGGTGGTAATCATCTTGAGATTTACAAAGTGATACCCCATAAGCCCCCGCATCACGAAGTGGCTTAATCACAAACGGAAAAGGAACCTTAGGATTTTCTGGAATATTATTATAAGAAAAAACCGCGTAAGCAGGTTGCTCATAACCATGTTGTGCCAGAATATCCCTGACATTCTTCTTACTAAATGCATTCCTCAAACCATTTATATCCGGGTGAGGTAAACCGAATTCTAATGCTACTTCAGACGCCACAATCATAAAATCATCATAGCAACCTAGGATTGCAGCAACAGGAATACGGGTATCTT
Organism: Photorhabdus laumondii subsp. laumondii; assembly: GCF_003343245.1. Classification (NCBI taxonomy): domain Bacteria; kingdom Pseudomonadati; phylum Pseudomonadota; class Gammaproteobacteria; order Enterobacterales; family Morganellaceae; genus Photorhabdus; species Photorhabdus laumondii. The sequence goes on from NZ_CP024901.1 coordinate 3,278,836, forward strand.
TAATTAAATTAATAATATCGGTACTATTTCTCGTATCAACATAATAAATATTATCAAATAATTCCTTTCTTAAATCATCATATAATCCTTTATTCATTGATTCCATTGAAGTCAATAACACGGGAGAAAACCCCAAATCTCTAATATAATCAATTGCCGAGCATTCAACCGGTCTTGCTTCAATAAAAATAAAAACACTCATATCTACCCCATCGTTAGTTGATATTTATTAATTTATGATGCTTTCTTCATTCCTGAAATTATCTAACTTTACTTAATAATAAAAAATTTCATTAAAATTAAGACAACCTAATCATCATGTATAGTTCCAACTAAGATGACTTTCAAATAAAAAAACCGTCAGAATACAACCAGACTCAGCGCTTTAATACATAACCAATTAAATAATCACAGGAATTTTTTCATAAAAATAATTTTTCCGCCAAGAAAAAATATTTATTCATTTTTAAAATAAAAAAACAACCAATTATTCTATTTTAATAATCAATTTTATTTGACATATCAGGCTTTATATACTTTTATTAATACTACATTGATTTACGGATATTTTTTAGTTAACGGAATAAACTGTTTAAATTAATTTATTGTTCCAAAATCTTCTTATACCCTATGGATTTCGAGATGCATCGCGACGGCAAGGGAACCAATCCCCGGGAGCATAGAGAACTATGTGACCGGGGTGAGTGAGTGCAGCCAACAAAGAGGCAACTTGAAAGATAACAGGTATATATATTTTCATTTATAGGAGTATTTATGCCATCTCATGAAATTAAAAAAACAGTATTTAGCCCCTCTCCGTGGGAAAATAAAATGGGATACTCAAGAGGGAAAAGAGTTGGTAATCAGATCTTTATTGCAGGATGTGTCGCTTCGGATGGTGATGGAAATGTTATGGGGGAAAATGCTTACGAGCAAACTCTATTTATCATAGAAAAAATTGAGAAATATTTAAAAGAGCTTGATGCAGAACTGACTGATGTTGTCAGCACAGTAACACATTTAACAGATTTCCAACATTTTGATGATTATTGTCGAGCCTTTAATGAGAAATTTGGCGATATACGCCCGGTCAATACGACTATTGCCGTTAAATCAATGGTAAAGCCAGAACATTACGTTGAAATTACAACTATTGCTATCGATAGTAAATAGTTAAATTAAAGAATAATACCAATGGTAATTGATCTACCTGGAGGCTTGGCATGAATAAAATTAGCGTGCTCCCCGGTTCCACTCTTAACGGGGAAATAGTCATACCATCATCTAAGCCTCATATCCAAAGAGCGCTACTATTAGCACTATTGAATCAAGAAACAACAACCGTAAATAATATATCGTGGTGTACTGAAACCGAAGATCTCCTTATTGCTTTACAACAATTTGGTCTGCAAATTCTGGATAGAAGTGAAAACCACATCATATTGAAAGGGGCACATCCAATATATCATTGTAATGGGATCATTAATGCTAACGGTTCTGGCATGTTATTTAGAATCAGTGTCGCTTTAGCATCACTAACAGAAAAGGAAGTTTATATAAAATGCAATGATTCACTGTTTAACAGAGAAAGTCTGTATGATGAATCATTTTTTTCATACCTGAATGTATTTGCAGAAAAGCGAAAAGAAAATATTGTCATTATTTCCAGAAGAATATATCCATCACAATCACCATTAAACTTCAATAAGAGTACTCAATTCCTATCATTCTCTCTTCTTGTTTCACCATTTATGAAAGGGAAAAGTATTATCATTAACAACAACGGTGAAACTAAGAATGGATATGTCGATATAACAATTACCATGATGGCATTATTGGGGAGTAAAATCTCTCGAACAGGTAGCACATTTATTTCAACTGAATATCAACCAAGGGATATTACTATTAACATCCCTTCTGATTTCACATCACTAAGCTATATTGCTTCGTCAATATTAAGTATTAATCGACCAAGCAAAATCACTATCAGAAGTTATTATTTTGGTAATACCATTAACGAAAGAGTATTATTTGACATATATAAAAAATTTGGTATGAATTTAAACTATAACCCAATTAAGAATGAACTTAATATCAGCCTGGAAAAGGAGCATAACACCATTACCGATGAAATCTATTTACATGAACTTCCTTCCGTTGCCACTAACATTATCGCGGCAGCGATTAATGGCAATGGCGATATCACATTTTCCGGTCTTAATGCTATAAATAATCATAAATGTCAACGCGCATTTATTATCAACGAAAATATACGCATGATGGGCGGAAAAAGTTATTTAATTTTTAATGATACTGGGGCTTTCAACAAAATAAGGATCAACAGTAACGGACCATTAAATGGAGGCATCGAAATATTCAGTTACTATGATCATCGGATTTGCGCATCCAATATTATTGCATCACTAGGGGCAAAAGAACGAACAACAGTTAATCATATACATAAATTAGATGATGGTTTTCCTGGATTTATCCAATCCTTAAACTCTCTCGGCGCTAGAATAAGTTAGCTAACAGTATAAAAGCGAGAAAAAAATATGAATTATTATGGTAATAATCATCCGCCATTTATCGAAATAAACAAAACCAAATCATTAAATGGCTCAATAACTTTACCTGCCTCCAAAAGTTCTTCAACTCGCGCCATTCTGACTGCATCATTAACGGAAGGTACAAGTAAAATAAATAACATGGCATCAGGGAACAATACAACAGCAATGAAATTAAACTGTTCCCGTTTAGGGGCATCATTTAATAGTGATATTACAGGGACAATCGTAGAAGGCATAGATATCAGACAAATTGATAAAAAAATCATCTTTAACCCAGGTAATTCTGGCGTTGTATTACGGCTATTAATGGGAGTAGCCGGTTATTTACCGGATACTGAATTTATTACAGAATACAGTTACTCCCTGGGTACACGATCACAATTGGAAATGGTCAATGCACTAAAATCACTCAATATTCAGTGCACCGCAGTTGGGCCTGATTCACTTTTACCGATAAGCATGAAATCAGATAAAAACATCGGTAATTACACTGAAATTTCATGCAGAAAGAGCTCTCAATTCCTAAGTGGGCTACTTTACTTAGGTGCCATTAGCGAACGAGATCTGCAAATAAAAGTCATCGATACAATTACCGCACCATCAATGGTTCACACGACAATTAATAATTTACGCAAAGCGGGCATTAATATCGAATATGATGATAAATTCCGCAATTTCTTTACGACAGGAAAGAGTCGATTTATTCCATCAGAATTTAGCGTCGGCGCTGATCCAGCCAGCACGGCGGCAATCCTTGCACTTTGCGCCTCACTGAATTCTGATGTCACCCTAAACGGTTTCTTTGAGGAAGAATTAGGTAATGGCGCGGTGGTGAACTATTTAATTAACAGTGGAACGAAAATCAGCTTCATCAGGGATGATTGTCTCAATATTCGATCTGGCGGCACCCTAAAAGCGCAAGATTTCGATGGTTCACTGGCACCAGATGCGGTGCCTGCACTGGCTGCATTAGCTGCGTTTGCCAACGGTAAAAGCGTTTTCTATAACATTGAACATATCCGCTATAAAGAATCAGACAGAATTTCTGATTTTCGGCGGGAATTAGACAAAATAGGAATTAGATCAGAAGAGAGACTAGACCAATTAATTATTTATGGCAATCCATATGGATATAAAGGCGGTGTTATTGTTGATGGTCATTACGATCATGGATTAATCATGGCACTTACAACAATAGGTTTACATTGTGATGAGCCCCTGATTATCAGTGAGCCATATCATGTTGGTCAAACCTATCCAGAATATTTTGCCGAAATATCTACATTAGGTGCCAATGTGAACGAATTAAAATATTCTGCCCCTATACTAGAAGACGTTTAAATATCATTGATAGCTCTTAACCAAAGGAATTACCTATGTGTGGAATTGGTGGTGTTTTTAATACAGAAAATAGGCTTATTGATGATATTGAAAATAAGCTACAGACTATAATGTCAAAAATAGCACATCGTGGCGATCCATCTCGATTTAATGAGAAGGTTGTCAGAAATAACTTTTCAATTGCAACCAACAGACTTGCTATTGTCGAACGCGATTCAGCCTATCAACCCATATCAAATCAGGAACATGATCTTCATCTTGTTCTGAATGGTCAAATTTATAATTACAAGTCTCTTCGAAATGAATTAATTAAACAAGGTTATCAATTTAAAAATGGGGGCGATGCAGAAGTTGCCCTAATTGCCTACATTTGCTATGGCAAGTCATTTATTAAAAAATTAGATGGCATGTTTAGTTTTATTCTATTTGATAATAAGAATAATAAATTCTTATTAGGCAGAGATCACGTCGGTATAAAACCGCTCTATTACACCCAAAAAGAGGGTAACTGGTATGTAGCCTCAGAAATAAAATCATTAATCGAATTTAACTCAGAAATTAAACCTGTTGAACCCGGTTCAATTTTCGACGGATTGACTAGTGAGAAATATATTAGCTACGACACAACTATCCCAGCAAGCAGCGATAACGTCGAACAGGCAAAAGAAAAAATCTATTCACTGTTAGATAATGCCGTCAGAAAGCGGGTTGACACAGACCTGCCAGTGTCAATTATGTTTAGCGGCGGCATAGACAGTACTATCGTGCTTTATCTTGCAAAAAAATATCACCACGATATTACGGCGATTTCATTTGGATTACCGGGTTCAAAAGACATTGAAATTGCCCAACGATATTGTACTGAGAATAATATAAAGCATATTATATATACATTTACTCAGGAAGAATTAATCAATAATATCCAAGATGCTATCTATTATGGTGAATTTTTCGAACAAATCGATGCGATTGATTCAACTATTGCTCACTTTGGCTATTATATTGCTAACCGTCTTGGCTTTAAAATTGCTTTATGTGGAGAAGGTAGTGATGAAATTTTTGCTGGTTACGATCTATTTAAAACATACCCCGATCCCCATCACCTCTCCCTATATCGATTAAATAATCTTCATAGGACTGATTTACAAAGAGTTGATCGGGCAAGCATGAGAAATACTGTTGAAGCAAGAGTTCCCTTTATGGATTCAGCACTAGTGCCTTATGTTTTAAGCTTGGATTTTTCTTACAAACTCAATAATGGGATAGAAAAATATATTTTACGCGAAGCATTCAGAGGAAAAATACCCGAATATATCATTGACAGACCAAAAATAAGAATGCCAGATGGCAGTGGTGTAAAAAATACTATCATTGATTACGTTAAAGATATTAAATGCAATCTACCGAGAAACATGGTTGACAGCCTTAATTCTATCGGATTAACCCATCAAAGTTCATTATATTTCGCTGAAAAGTATCTCTCTTTGGGTTATCCACTACCGAAAGAACGTTTTAAAGAATCTGGCAAAGATTTTTCAGAATCGGGTTACTTTAATTTCATATCGTAATTTAACCATTATACCCGTCATCTTTCAAGTTGCCTCTTTGTTGGCTGCACTCTCTCACCCCGGTCACATAGTTCTCTATGCGCCCGGGGATTCGCTCCTTTGCCGCCGCGAAGCATCTCGAAATCCATAGGGTATATTCTGTTAACAATGCAGCTATTTAGCGATAAAAATAGGATTTTTTATTTTCATCACTTAGCGTCAAATTGAAACTCAATATCCTTTTTTAAGAAATCATAATCAATAATGTCAACTCTCTTATTCTTCGATACAATTATTCCTTTTTCATTCAAACTCTTAATAGCTCTATTTAATTGCCTGACTGAAACACCTAAAACAGATGCTAAATCTTCCCTTTTCTCTAATACCAACACAGTTCCATTTCTTTTCGAATGATAGTAAAGAAATCGCTTTAGCTTATCCTCAACAGTTAAAAATATCCCCGTTCGAAACAAAGAAGACTCAAAAAGCTTATTACTGAGTTGCTTACAAACAAATTGAAGAAATCCAACATCTGTTAATCCAAATATTCTTACCGTTTCTAACGGAATTGATAGCAGAACTGATCGCTCCTGAGCAAAGACAGTATTAATTATGTTATCGCCTTGGGCATGAAAAAGTTCTAAATCTCCAATAAGAAAAAGAGGCGTAGCAAAGGCAAAAACAGAAAATTTTCCATTAACATTATAAAACTCAACCTTTAGTTTACCCTCAACTAAAATATAGAGATGAGTAAAAATTGATGACTGATGTGTAAGATAGGTATTTTTCTTAATTTCAACCACATCTAACTTTGGCATAAATTCTGCTGGAAAAATACTATCAAGATGATATTTATCAATATAATCTTTCAATTTATTCTCTTTTTACAGATTACAGATTACAGATTACAGATTACAGATTACAGATTACAGATTACAGATTACAGATTACAGATTACAGATTACAGATTACAGATTACAGATTACAGATTACAGATTACAGATTACAGATTACAGATTACAGATTACAGATTACAGATTACAGATTACAGATTACAGATTACAGATTACAGATTACAGATTACAGATTACAGATTACAGATTACAGATTACAGATTACAGATTACAGATTACAGATTTAATATAAATTTTTTACGATTATACATAAAGATGAATAAAATGCAATTTTTCACTACGATAATCTCATTATTTCCTTTTCCAATCGACTTTTCAGTTCATTACTGGAAAATGAAGCATGTAATGCATTCAAATTTGTTTCAATAAAATCACTATATTGCCAACCAAAATATCGATTAATCCTCAGATATTCTTCACATAAGGTGATATTTGCAACTGTCCGGGCATCCGTATTAATCCCAATATTTACACCAACCTCTTTTAAAAAATTAACTGGATGATTTTCATAGATATCATAAATATCATAAATATCATAAATATCACAAATAATATTACACGTCGGGCATACTTCTAAATGTATATTTCTCTCTATAAGGAGTTCAATAACATCTCGATCTTCAATACTTCTAACACCATGACCTATACGAGAAATATTTAATTTATTAATAGTCTCGCGCACACTTTCAGCCCCTTTCGCTTCTCCTGCATGCGCAATAATATTTCCACCATTTTCCAACACCATTCTAAACGCATTCAAATGTGCACTAAGTGGATATCTTGCCTCATCGGCAGCAAGATCGAGAGCAACAACGCCGTAATTAGAATATTCATTGACAAGATATGCGGTTCTCAAACTTTGATCTTCTGAAAAATTCCGCAATGTACATAATATTAAACCTGCTGCTATACCATATTTGATTGAATAATTTTTCATTGCTTCCAAAACAATTTCTACAATATCGCGTTCATTTAATCCTAAGCGAAGATGAAGTAAAGGTGCAAATCTAATTTCAGCATAAACTACATTATCGCTTTTTAATTGTATGAAAAGATCTTCTACAGCATCAGCGATTACGTCCCTTTTTTGTAGTAAATCCAGTGAAGGAATGATCTTATTTAAAAAATCACCTAAATCATGACATTTTTCAGCGGCAATATATTTTTCACAAAATGACTTACGGGTAATATCAGGAATGAATTTTTTAACGAAATGATAACTCAACCCACAATCAAGATGTGTATGTAATTCTACCTTTCTCAGTAAATCAGGATTAAAATTCATCTTTTATTCTCCTATATGACTAAAATTACGATAATAATGTAAATAGTTTATTCTTAAATACCTCACCCTTGATTTTAGTCACCACACTCATATTATGGGGATGATTGAGAAGATCGGTTGAATCAATCACTAAATGCCCATATGAACGTGCGCTTTGATATTCAACATAACCATACACCGCTAATTTATCCTCTATCATTTCATTCGGATATAAAGCAATAGCCATTGTTATAGGATCAGGCAGATCAAATCCTTTTCTATTCGTTCTTCCCGCATTGAATTCAATCAATGTTCTATTACAGCTCACTGCAAACTGACCAAGATCACCTAAAGAATTTAATTTATCCATATCGAATTCATTAATAAAAGCCTCCTCCATACCTAACTCCCATCCACAAAATATAAGAGGTAATCCAGAATTCAATACTATATGTGCTGCTTCAGCATCAGAATAGAGATTGAATTCAGCCAATGGCGTAATATTACCTGACTTCAACCCAGAGCCACCCATAATATATATCACTTTGACAGATTTATATAAATTTGGCTCTTTTAAGACAGCCATTGCTATATTTGTCAATGGTCCCAAAGTGATTATCTCTATCTCACCAGGAAATTTTTTCACGATATCAATAATGGCATCTACTGCATGTTTATCTTCTACTATTAACGAAGACTCTGGTAAATTCATATTACCCATACCATCTTTTCCATGAATATGATATGAAGCATAATGCTCTCTAAATAATGGTTTACTCATCCCTTCATATACCGGAGGAATATATGTCCCTGCTTTTTCAATACTAACTAATGCATTTTTCCTGCACTGCGCAACAGCACAATTACCAGCAACAATAGTAATACCTTCAATAAAAACTGAGGGTTCACGGAGCGCCATAAATAATGCAACTGCATCATCGGAAGCCGTATCTGTATCAATAATGAAATGTCTCATAGCCTATTTCCCTTTATCATATTCCTTACATTAATCTATAAATTCCGCCAAAAAAAAGTCACATGACCTTTTTCCAGAATTAAGAAACAATGTGCGCAGAGATAGATAACCAATATGTGATCTATTTCACAATTTACCATCAATAAACAATTCGCAGGAATATGTTCTATACACTATGGACTATATTTTTTTGCATTTTATCACCCGTTTAAATTCTCTTGAAAATTAAGCGATATAATCTCACAACCGTAAAGAAAACGAAGGTAACAGAAGCAGCCTCATTTGCATAATTTCTGGAGCCGACTCGAAAAAACTGACAAAAAACGCCTTAATTTGCCTTAAAAAGCGCTTCCTTGACATATTTTCCACATTTTCTCCATTTTTTAGCCTATCCTCACTGTCTAAACTAATAGCATGAGATTAAACCGATATTTCAGTCGGACATAATCAAGCAACATCTTAGCCTTGCGTTTGAGAGAATGTCGAAGAAATGAATCAAAATAATAAACACCGTACCCTCCTTTTCCGTGCAGCACTGGCCGCTATTGCCATTGCTGCCGCTATATTTTTCTGGTACCAACTTAAAACCCCTCAACAATCGAGCCCATCGGATCAATCCTCTGGTTTAAGACATTCCCCTTTACCCCCTGTACAGGTTGCCACAGCAAAAGAGCAGGCAGTCCCTCGCTTTCTGGCCGGGCTTGGCACCATTCAAGCCGCCAATACCGCCACGGTAACCAGCCGGGTTGAAGGTCAGCTTATCGCTTTGCACTTTCAAGAAGGCCAACAAATTAAACAAGGGGATTTACTGGCAGAAATTGATCCACGCCCTTTTCAGGTTCAACTAGCGCAAGCCAAAGGCCAGCTTGCTAAAGATGAAGCAATATTGGCGAATGCTCGTCAGGATCTCAATCGCTACCAGAAATTGGCAAACACTCACCTGATTTCCCAACAAGAAATGGATAATCAACGTGCACTTGTCCGCCAACACGAAGCCAGTCTGAAAGTTGATCAAGCCGCAATTGATAGTGCAAAACTTCAACTCACTTACAGCCGTATTACAGCTCCCATTTCCGGTAAAGTGGGCTTGAAACAGATCGATGTAGGAAATTTTATTTCCAGTGGTAACAGCTCCTCTATCGTGGTTATTACCCAAACCGATCCGGTAGATGTGCTGTTTTCACTCCCTGAAAACGATATCAATGCTGTTTTACAAGCTCAGAAAACGAATCATGACGTCGTTGTTAGTGCCTGGGATCGCAATAATCAGCAACAACTTGCCGCAGGCAAGCTGTTGAGCATTGATAATCAAATTGATGCCACTACCGGCACAATTAAGCTAAAAGCCCGTTTTTCCAATCAAGAAAGCATCTTATTCCCAAATCAGTTTGTTAATGTCCGTATTAAAGTCGATACACTGGAAAATGCAGTGGTGATCCCAAATGCTGCCCTGCAAATGGGTAATGAAGGGAATTTTGTCTGGATGTTAGGTAAAGAGAATAAAGTCAGCAAACATCTGGTCACGGTCAAATTGCAGGATACAAAACGTGTTGTTATCAGTGCCGGCTTAGCAGCAGGTGATAAAGTGGTCACTGATGGTATCGATCGCCTGACAGATGGCGCTAAAGTGGATATTGTCACACCGATGGTAAATAAGCCTCAACCACAAAAACACGATCAAACGGAGAATTCCTGATGCAGGCAGGCTCCCCAATCCCAGGTGGCGGACCATCACGCCTGTTCATCTTACGACCTGTTGCCACCACTCTGTTTATGGCAGCAATCCTGCTAGCAGGTATTATCGGCTATCGCATGTTGCCCGTGTCTGCATTACCGGAAGTGGACTATCCCACCATTCAGGTTGTCACACTCTACCCCGGTGCAAGCCCCGATGTGATGACTTCGGCAGTCACCGCACCACTTGAGCGCCAACTCGGACAGATGTCTGGCCTTAAACAGATGGCCTCTCAAAGTTCCGGCGGGGCTTCTGTTATCACATTACAATTCCAGCTAACTTTGCCGTTAGATGTCGCCGAGCAGGAAGTGCAGGCGGCTATCAATGCAGCCAGTAATTTATTGCCGAATGACCTGCCTTATCCCCCTATCTACAGCAAAGTTAATCCCGCTGATCCACCGATTCTAATGCTAGCAGTCACCTCCGATGCAATGCCAATGACACAGATTCAAGATATGGTGGAAACCCGTATTGCGCAGAAAATTTCACAGGTCAACGGTGTAGGATTGGTGACACTCGCCGGCGGCCAGCGACCAGCCGTCAGAGTGAAGCTAAATGCCCAAGCGGTCGCTGCACAGGGATTGGATAGCGAAACCATCCGCACCGCTATCAACAATGCTAACGTTAATTCCGCCAAAGGTAGCCTTGATGGTCCGACTCGCTCTGTCACGCTTTCGGCCAACGATCAAATGAAGTCAGTAAATGATTACCGCAACTTGATCATCGCCTATAAAAATGGCTCACCGGTACGGTTACAAGATGTCGCAACCATTGAACAAGGCGCTGAAAATACCAAACTAGGTGCATGGTCCAATAACACACAAGCGATTGTGATTAATGTTCAGCGCCAGCCAGGTGCCAATGTGATTGAAACTACAGATAACATTCGCCAGATGTTGCCGGAACTCATCAGCAGCTTGCCAAAATCCGTCGATATGAAAATCCTGACTGACCGCACAACAACCATTCGCGCCTCAGTGAAAGATGTTCAGTTTGAGCTATTACTGGCAATTGCACTGGTTGTTATGGTGATTTATCTGTTTTTACGTAACGGTATCGCAACACTTATCCCCAGTATCGCCGTTCCCCTTTCACTGATCGGCACATTCGCAGTGATGTATTTCTGCGGTTTCTCCGTCAATAATCTGACGCTAATGGCGCTCACCATTGCTACCGGTTTTGTCGTAGACGATGCCATTGTGGTCATTGAAAATATCTCTCGTTATATAGAACAAGGCGAGAAACCGATGACAGCCGCATTGAAAGGCGCGGGTGAAATCGGTTTTACCATTATCTCCCTGACTTTCTCTTTGATTGCGGTGCTGATCCCGCTGCTTTTTATGGGCGATATCGTTGGCCGCCTGTTTCGTGAGTTTGCAATTACCCTGGCCGTGGCAATTCTGATTTCAGCCGTTGTCTCACTGACATTAACCCCCATGATGTGCGCTCGAATCCTGAAACCGGAATCACAGATAAAACACAATCGTTTTGAACAAGCCAGTGGACGATTTTTTGAACAAATGATTGCCGGTTATGCTGTATGGCTAAAAAGAGCACTGAATCACCCGTGGATCACCTTTGGCATCGCCCTAAGTACATTGGCGCTAACTGCCCTGCTCTATCTGATGATTCCAAAAGGATTTTTTCCATCACAGGATAATGGGCTGATTCAGGGAACACTGGAAGCGCCACAATCCATTTCCTTCACCGCAATGGTGAATAAACAACAACAGGTTTCATCCTTATTGCTGCAAGACCCGGCAGTAGAAAATATCACCACTTTTGTGGGCGTTGATGGCAGTAACCCAACATTGAATAACGGGCGACTGCAAATCACACTAAAACCACTCAATCAGCGTGATGACAGAATCGTTGACATTATTCCGCGTTTGCAGGAAAAAGTTGCCGCTATACCCGGCATAAAGCTCTATCTGCAACCGATGCAGGATTTGACGATTGACACTCAGGTTACCCGTACCCAATACCAATTCACTTTGCAGGCAACCTCTCTGGATGAACTGAGTATCTGGGTGCCAAAATTGCTGGCTGAACTAAAGCAGAGAGCAGAGCTAGTTGATATCAGCAGTGACTGGCAAGATCAGGGGCTGATCGCCTACGTTAAAGTAGACCGAGACATTGCCAGCCGATTGGGCATCTCAATGGCTGCTATAGATAACGCACTCTATAACGCATTCGGCCAGCGGCTAATTTCAACCATTTATACGCAAGCTAATCAGTATCGGATCATCTTGGAACATGATGTAACATCGACTCCGGGGCTGGCAGCATTTGATAACATCCGCCTTAACGGAACTGATGGCCATGTCGTACCTCTCAGAACTATTGCAACTATTGAACAAAAATTTGGCCCACTGGCAATCAATCACCTAGCTCAATTTCCCTCAGCAACATTTTCTTTCAACGTTGCCGAGGATGCTTCTCTCGAACAGGCGGTCAATGCTGTTCGTGATGCCGCGCAATTGATCAACATGCCCAAAGACATTTCCACCCAATTCCAAGGAACAACACTGGCATTTGAAAGCGCACTGGGTAATACATTGTGGCTAATCGCGGCTGCCATTATCGCCATGTATATCGTGCTAGGCATACTGTATGAAAGCTTCATCCATCCGGTGACCATTCTCTCCACATTGCCAACAGCAGGAGTAGGTGCACTATTAGCGCTGATGATGGCAGGTCATGAACTGGATGTCATTGCGATCATCGGCATTATCTTGTTGATAGGTATTGTGAAGAAAAACGCCATCATGATGATCGATTTTGCGTTGGCAGCGGAGCGTGAACAGGGACTATCGCCTTACGAAGCCATTTATCAAGCGTGCTTATTGCGCTTCCGTCCGATTCTGATGACCACAATGGCGGCGTTGCTTGGGGCACTCCCCTTGATGCTCAGCACCGGTGTCGGTGCTGAATTACGTCGTCCTTTGGGTATCTGTATGGTAGGTGGATTGATTATGAGCCAGATCCTGACACTGTTTACTACGCCAGTGATCTATTTGCTGTTTGATCGTCTGGCCCACTATCGCCGCAATCGCCAGCTCTCAGTTTCAAACACGCCATCTATTGATCATCAGGAGCCGCGGTGAAATTTTTTGCCTTATTTATCCAACGCCCTGTTGCCACCACGCTATTGAGTTTAGCCATAACCCTATGTGGGGTATTGGGATTTACCCTGTTGCCGGTTTCTCCTTTACCACAAGTGGATTTTCCGGTGATCTCGGTTTACGCCTCATTACCGGGCGCTTCACCGGAAACAATGGCCTCATCTGTCGCGACGCCATTGGAGCACGCCCTAGGCCGAATTGCCGGAGTCAATGAAATGACCTCCAGTAGCTCCCTTGGTAGTACCAATATCACGCTCGAATTTGATCTCAATCGTGATATTAACAGTGCAGCACGGGATGTACAGGCAGCGCTGAATGCCGCTCAAAGTCTGTTGCCTTCAGGTATGCCTAGCCGGCCGCATTATTACAAAGTCAACCCGACTGATGCCCCAATCATGATCCTCACATTGACTTCCGATACCTATAATCAGGGGCAGCTTTATGATTTTGCCTCTACTCAACTGGCTCAGAAAATCGCCCAAGTTGAAGGCGTCAGTGAAGTCTCTGTTGGCGGCAGTTCATTACCGGCAGTCAGAGTTGAATTGAATCCTGGCGTCCTGTTTCATCAGGGGGTTTCGCTAGATGCGGTACGCAAAGCTATCAGCAATGCCAATGTTCGCCGCCCACAAGGATATGTGGATTCCGAGCAGCAACACTGGCAAATTCAAATGAATGATGAGTTAAAAACAGCCGAAAACTATCGCCCGATCATCGTTCACTACAACAACAATTCACCGGTGCGATTGCAGGATGTAGCAAATGTAAAAGATTCTGTTCAGAATGTCAGAGCAGCCGGAATGTCTGGCGGTGAGCCGGCTATTTTGTTGATCATTCGCCGTGAGGCTGGCGCGAATATTATCGCCACAGTAAACCGTATCCGTGAACAATTACCTGCATTACATGAATCTATTCCTGCCAGTATTCAACTTAAAGTTGCTCAAGACCGCACACCCACTATTCGTGCTTCAATAGTGGAAGTAGAACGAGCATTGGTGATTGCTATCGGGCTGGTCATTCTGGTGGTATTCCTGTTCTTGCGTTCTGGTCGCGCAACATTGATCCCTGCCATTGCTGTACCGGTTTCACTCATTGGCACCTTTACCGCTATGTATCTGTGCGGTTTCAGTTTGAACAATCTTTCCTTAATGGCGCTGACGGTTGCCACAGGATTTGTGGTAGATGATGCGATTGTGGTACTGGAGAATATTTCCCGCCACCTTGAAGCCGGCATAAAACCCATGCAAGCGGCCCTACAGGGTGTCCGGGAAGTGGGTTTTACGGTCCTCTCAATGAGTATTTCACTGGTAGCCGTCTTTATCCCGCTTCTGCTCATGGATGGATTGGTTGGTCGGCTGTTCCGTGAATTTGCCATTACCCTAACCACATCAATCAGCATCTCATTATTGGTTTCTCTAACACTAACGCCAATGATGTGCGCTCATTTACTAAAATCTCAGCGTCCCAAAGCACAGAAGAAAATACGAGGATTCGGTAAAGTTCTACTGAAAATTCAGCAAGTTTACGGGCGCTCCCTGATGTGGGTTCTTAATCATAGCCGTTGGGTATTGTTAATTTTGGCCGGCATCATTGCCCTAAATGTTTGGCTCTATATCAATATCCCCAAAACTTTCTTCCCAGAGCAGGATACCGGTCGGTTACTAGGGTTTGTTCGGGCAGATCAAAGTATCTCTTTCCAGTCTATGCGTGAAAAAATGAAAAACTTCATGCAGACAATCAATGCAGATCCTACGGTAGACAGCGTTATCGGTTTTACCGGTGGTGGGCGGGTAAATAATGGCTTTATGTTTATCTCTCTAAAGCCATTGAAAGAGCGTTCAGAAAACGCTGAACAGATTATCTCGCGCCTGAGAATTAAACTTGCCAATGAACCGGGAGCAAATCTATTTCTCATTCCGGTACAAGATATCAGGGCTGGCGGTCGCCAGGCTAATGCCAGCTATCAATTCACATTGCTGGCAGATGATCTGAATGATCTTCGCAAATGGGAGCCTGTTATCCGTAAAGCATTAGGGCAATTGCCGCAACTGACTGACGTGAATTCAGATAAGGAGGATAAAGGCGCTGAAATGGCAATAATCTATGACCGCGATACCATGTCTCGTCTGGGCATTAATGTCAGTGAAGCCAATAATTTGCTGAATAATGCTTTTGGTCAGCGACAAATATCCACCATTTATCAACCACTTAATCAGTACAAGGTGGTGATGGAAGTTGCACCAGAATATACACAGGATGTCAGCGCACTGGAAAAAATGTTTGTGATTAATAATCAAGGAAAAGCCATTCCGCTCTCCTATTTTGCTCACTGGCAACCGGCTAACGCGCCGCTAAGTGTCAATCATCAAGGGCTTTCTGCTGCTTCAACCATTGCTTTCAATGTACCCGAAGGCTATACCCTCTCTGATGCTATCAATGCGATTGAAAGAACCACAACCGAACTTAGGGTACCTTCAACGGTTCGTGGCACTTTTGCAGGCACCGCCCAGATTTTTCAGGAAACCCTGAAATCACAATTATTCTTGATTCTGGCGGCCATTATTACCGTCTATCTGGTGCTAGGGATACTGTATGAAAGTTATATCCATCCATTGACTATTCTCTCTACCCTGCCTTCCGCCGGTATTGGTGCCCTGCTGGCATTAGAACTGTTTGACACACCATTCAGCCTGATAGCATTAATCGGCATCATGTTATTGATTGGTATCGTGAAAAAGAATGCCATTATTATGGTGGACTTTGCGATTGAAGCTCAACGTAACGGTAATATCTGCGCCCGTGATGCGATATTCCAAGCCAGCCTATTACGTTTCCGTCCGATTCTGATGACCACACTGGCCGCCTTGTTTGGTTCCCTGCCACTGGTTTTGAGTAGTGGCGACGGTACGGAATTACGCCAACCTTTAGGAATCACCATTGTGGGTGGTTTGGTTATGAGCCAGCTTTTAACACTATATACCACACCGGTTGTCTATCTCTGTTTTGATCGACTAAGAGCCTATCCCAATAGGCGTAATTGTTGCAGGCAGTTTGAACACGGACAGCGCGGAAAAACCGGAACGTACACGTAGTACGTGAGGATTTTGAGCACTGCCCAGGTTCAAAATGGCAAATAAAATAGCCCTATTGGAATAGGCAGTAAGGGAAAAGTGGCAACAACGGCGTACTACCAAGCAAATTATGGAGCCATCATGAAACTCGGCATCAGTGGTAAACTGTTTATGGCCATTTTCGCCACTTGCATGCTAGTACTCATCACCATGCACTGGGGCGTAAGAAGCAGCTTCCAGCATGGTTTTATTGGTTATATAAAACAAAATATCCAGCTACGTACTGCCATGTTAGCCGAAGCACTGGCTGAACAATATCAACAACATGGCAACTGGAAATTCTTAAAGAGGAATGACCGGGCAATTTTTCAAATCATCCGCTCCATTGAACAAACCAGTGAAAGCCGTCAAGGTCCACCACCTCGCGGTTGGCGAACTCAATTTTGGGTGGTGGACAGTGACATGAAACTGCTGGTCGGTCATGAAGGTAAAATCCCGTCAGAGACTTATCGCAAACCGATTATCTATCATCATCAAGTCGTTGGTTGGGTCATTGTTAGCACATCAGATAAAATTACCCGTCAAGCTGATATCAGTTTTGATCGCCAGCAACAACTGACAAGCTGGATAATTGCCGGTTTATCTACCTTGCTGGCAATGATAGCCACGCTATTATTATCCCGCGGTATGTTAAAACCCGTTAAACGTTTGGTTGAAGGAACACATAAACTGGCAGCCGGTGATTTTAGTGTCCGAGTCACACCATCAAGTAAAGATGAAATTGGTCAGCTTGCCCACAATTTTAACCAACTCGCCAGTACCCTGGAAAAAAACGAGCAGATGCGTCGCGATTATATGGCCGATATTTCTCATGAACTGCGCACTCCCCTTTCCATATTGCGTGGTGAATTGGAAGCGTTACAGGATGGTGTTCACAAACCAACGCCAGAAACTCTCAATTCGTTATTGGCTGAAATTACCACATTGACCAAACTGGTTGATGATTTACATCAACTATCTCTATCCGATCGCGGGGCGCTGGCATACCGGAAAGAATTTATCAACATCAGTGAGTTAATTCAGGTTGCTATCGCATCTTATCATGGCCGTTTCCTTGATAAACAAATCCAAGTGGATGTTAAACTTCCTGAAATGATTACGTTGTTTGCTGACCCAAGCAGATTGACTCAGCTATTTCATAATTTACTGGAAAATAGTCTTCGCTATACCGCTGATAATGGAAAATTGATCATTAAAGGTTGTTCTGACGATAACCACTTCATTCTGAATTGGGAGGACAGCAAGCCCGGTTTGTCACCAGAGCAATGCCAACGGGTTTTTGAACGATTCTACCGCAGTGAATCCTCACGAAACCGCGCCAGTGGTGGCTCAGGACTTGGTTTAGCCATTTGCTATAACATCGTTGAAGCCCATAACGGTACGATCCATGCCGAACCCTCACCTTTAGGTGGCCTGAGAATTATCGTAGAATTGTCGCTCACTGAATCCCTCGACGGCGAAACGTTATGAGTACAGAATTTGAGCATTATACTGTTTTGATTGTTGAAGATGAGCCAAAACTTGGGCAATTGCTGGTTGATTACTTGCAGGCGGCTGATTACGAAACCCAGTGGCTACTGCGAGGTGATGAAGCTGTCTCCCATGTACAGCAACATAATCCAGATATTATTTTGCTGGATTTGATGCTTCCAGGCTGTGATGGCATCACTATTTGTCGGGAAATTCGCCGCTTCTCTGATGTACCGATTATTATGGTCACCGCCAAAACGGAAGAAATTGACCGTTTACTTGGATTGGAAATCGGGGCAGATGATTATATTTGTAAACCTTACAGCCCACGTGAAATTGTCGCGCGAGTTAAAACGATTCTTCGTCGCTGTTACCGACCACAAGATATTGTCAAACAAAGCGATTTACACATTGATGAAGCCTGTTTCCAGGCGCGTTACCGCGATAAAATACTGGATTTGACCCCGGTTGAATTCCGGTTATTAAAAACGATGGCAAGTCGCCCTGGGCAAGTATTTTCCCGCGATAAGTTATTGAATAACCTATATGATGATCACCGAATCGTGACAGACCGTACCATTGATAGCCACATTAAAAATTTACGCCGTAAACTGGAACAATTGGATAACAGTAAAACATTCATTCGTTCTATTTATGGACTTGGTTACCGATGGGAAGCAGATATATGCCGTTTGTTATAACTGTCACACTTTAACTGAATTAAATTTCTCTCAACCTTTCACCGGTCAGAAATTCAGCTATATTAAAAATACTTACCTGTAATTGGAGGAATTTCTTATGGCTGTGGGTCATTATGATCTTAAGAGAACAAAAAACAAGCAGTATTACTTCAATTTAAAAGCATCGAACGGTGAAGTTATCCTTACCAGTGAAATGTATACGACCAAGGCAGCAGCGAATAAAGGAATTCGTTCTGTCCAAGCAAATTCACCGGCAGAAAAAAACTTCGAAATCAGAGAAAACAAATCTGGCAAGTCCTATTTCGTGCTGAAAGCGAGAAACTATCAAGTTATCGGCATCAGCGAGTCTTACGATAATGAAGTCGCGGTCAAAAAAGGCATTCAATCTGCGATTAAACATGGCTCTAGCGTCAATGTTCGAGATCTAACAAAGTCAGAATAATATTTTTTCATGATAAACCGCACCTTATCAGTTGAAAGTCATCGTCAATTGATAAGGCGCTCTCCATCGATCAAGAGAACCGAACGTTTCATACTAATAAATTTGTATCCGCAACAAAATACGCGTTAGAATCCCCGGCCTTATCCTTACTTTTTATAGTGAAAACTCATCTCAACTCAAACCGAGAATTTTTTAACCATGTTTACTCCAGAATTACTTTCCCCTGCCGGTTCGCTAAAAAATATGCGCTATGCTTTTGCCTATGGCGCAGATGCCGTATATGCTGGTCAACCACGTTACAGCCTGCGTGTTCGCAATAATGAATTTAATCACGAAAATCTGGCACTCGGCATTAAAGAGGCTCATGAGCTTGGTAAACGCTTTTACGTCGTGGTCAATATTGCTCCTCACAATGCCAAATTGAAAACTTTTATCCGTGATCTAAAGCCTGTCATTGATATGGGACCTGATGCCCTCATTATGTCTGATCCCGGGCTGATTATGATGGTTCGTGAAGCTTTTCCTGAAATGGAAATTCATCTTTCCGTTCAAGCTAACGCGGTTAACTGGGCGACAGTAAAATTCTGGCAACAAATGGGACTAACGCGGGTTATTCTTTCCCGTGAACTTTCTCTGGATGAAATTAACGAGATTCGCCAGCAGGTTCCCGATATGGAACTGGAAATTTTCGTACATGGGGCATTGTGTATGGCCTATTCCGGTCGTTGCCTATTATCCGGCTATATTAATAAACGCGATCCCAATCAGGGAACCTGCACTAATGCCTGCCGTTGGGAATATCATGTCCAAGAAGGCAAAGAAGATGATATCGGTAATATTGTGCATATGCATGAACCGATACCGACAAAAAATATCGAGCCAACATTGGGAAAAGGCACACCAACAGATAAAGTATTTACCTTCGAAGAAGCAAAACGCCCTGGTGAATATATGTCAGCTTTCGAAGATGAACATGGTACTTACATCATGAATTCCAAAGACTTACGTGCAGTTGAGCATGTTGAGCGATTAACTAAAATGGGCGTTCACTCTCTGAAAATCGAAGGACGAACAAAATCCTTCTATTACTGCGCTCGCACAGCACAAGTTTACCGCCGAGCCATTGATGATGCCGTTGCAGGGAAACCTTTTGATCCAACGCTGCTAACAACATTAGAAGGACTTGCTCATCGCGGCTATACCGAAGGATTTTTGCGCCGTCATACCCATGATGCCTATCAGACTTATGAATACGGTTACTCGATATCCGATACCCAACAATTTGTTGGTGAATTTACGGGTGAGCGAGTCAACGGATTGGCTGAAGTGGCTGTCAAGAATAAATTCATGATCGG
Source organism: Photorhabdus laumondii subsp. laumondii (assembly GCF_003343245.1). Taxonomy (NCBI): domain Bacteria; kingdom Pseudomonadati; phylum Pseudomonadota; class Gammaproteobacteria; order Enterobacterales; family Morganellaceae; genus Photorhabdus; species Photorhabdus laumondii. The sequence goes on from NZ_CP024901.1 coordinate 3,299,404, forward strand.
AGACCGTCTCGAATTAATGACACCATCAGGCAATATCCAGTTTACACTGGAAACAATGCAGGATAAAAAAGGCCAACCAATGGAAGTTGCGCCTGGGGATGGGTATATTGTCTATTTACCAATTCCTAAACAAATTGATATTAATTACGCCTTATTAATACGTAATCTAAATGGTATTAATTCTCAATATCCTCAAACGAACCGAAACTCAGACAAATAATCATCAATATCCCCTCCTGACGATGATATATTTCTTTTTTTAGAAACAGATCACATCAATACTATTTTATTTACCGTAGTATTGTTGGTGAAAAATAAAAAATTAAAAAAGTTTTACAGTAAGACTAGGAACCACCTCCTTGGCCGGCTCAATCTCCCTTGAGCTGGCCTTTTCTTTTTTGCTCTGGGAAATAAAATCAACAAGTTACAGAATTCATTTACATGATTAATTACATAGAGAAATTTAACTATTAAATCAATGAATATTTATATTCATGTGTTTCTGATACCCTACATATTAATAAGAAAATATTTCTACTTATTGAAATATCACACTATCTAAAGAAATGTAATTAAAATTTTCCACTGTTTAATCATTCAGGAAATCCATCATATTTAGACCAAATATTATACAATTTGATAGAATTAATCAGGTGAAGATTATGAAAACAGATAATTACAATTTACTTATTGTTAAAACTATTAGTTCAACATTTACCTGACTATACCCACTTAACAACCCAAAATGGATTCTGTTTTATATACCCACAATATGAGCAAGGGAAAAATAGCCAAACCACCCCAGAGCTGATAAACAACAATGCAGTACATGTTACCCTTCCATAAAGATGAAATTTAATCCCACAATAGGAGCCACTCAGTAAACCAAAAAACTAAACCTAAAAGCTAAACCTAAAAACAATAAAAACGCATTTTTACACCGGAGCAAGCATGAAAAATACCATCTAACAATAACATCAGGAAAAATCAGACTAGCAAGTAACCGCGATAAGCATTCAACCTTCATCTATCAAGCTCTCACCCTGTATCAATAGATCCAATAACTTTATAAAATATCGTTTGCAAACAAGTTACTACAGAAGAAATGTAATAAGAAATTACTCTTGGTAAATGGAAGAAACCGAAATGTCACTATTAACAATAAAAACATGAGAAATTTTCCATCTGTGATAACATCAAATTATATTGATATATTTTCTAATCAATTAATTAATTGATGAATACAAGGCAAAACTAAAAATTTAGTATAATTATTATTTTATACTATTATCATTTTTACGAAAGAATAAATAACCATATTGACTGTTGCTTACAGGATTATGTAGATTAAAAAACATTGACGTCAAAAATGGTTATTTATCATATATAATACCGCAACTTGGTTATCAATAAATTGACAAAATAAAAAATCATTCATATGAATAATTAAAATCAATTAAATTCATATCAATAGAGAGAAAGAAATATGAAAAATAATTTTTTAAAATTCATAAAAATAATAGAAAAACACATTATGTCTTTGTGAAAAATCCATATAATAAATAATCAGTTTAGCTATAAAAAGAGAAAATATAAAGACTGACTTTATTATCCGGTTAATTGAACCAGGAAAATAATTCAATATTAATCAATGAGTTATTTATTAAAATGATAAATCCATATTAGTTTTTACTCTAAAAACACTCAGTATTATTATCAATTCCACCTAACAACATTGTAATGCTATATACCCGTCATCTTTCAAGTTGTTTCTTTGTTGGCTGTACTCGCTCACCCCGGTCACATCGTTATCTATGCTCCCGGGGATTCGCTCCCTTGCCGTCGCGATCCATCTTGAAATCCATAAGGTATAAATTAACAAAAAAATAACAATGAAAAAATTCCATAGAAACAATAACATATCTCAAATATATGATAAAAACATTTAATTGTTGAATAATAAAAGCCAATAAAATATTAACAAGTTCAATAAAGACGAGCAGTTTAACCATATTTAACTATATTTAACTATATTTAACTATATTGATATTTCAATTTATCAATGCCAAATTAATATCTATATTATAAATACAGTGAATAATTTATTCTTTATCAGTATTAAATCTCATACACCTATTTATCTTATCCTAGAAAATTGTTTGTTAGCAAACGATAAGAATGATGAGAACATATAATCCAGCACATAAAGATCTTACGCTTTCGCCTCCATACTCCTTAAAGGAATGGTAATGTCACTTTTTCGCTAAATAGCCACTTTCCAGATAATAAAATACTCTTTAAAGTCCGACCTGAAGCGATCCACTACCACTTCCCCCCCAATATAACTTGTTATCCTAAAAAGGATAAATGACAATCGATAGTATCTTTTCATAACTGGAGTAAAACATGACTGATATCGCTAAGTTGTTAGGCAAAGATGCGGACAGTTTATTGCAACATCGTTGTAATACCATTCTAAGTGAAAATCTTTATCTGCCCGGTGCCGATTTTGTTGACCGCGTAATGATCGACAATAACCGACCTAATACAGTTCTGCGCTCCATGCAAACATTGTTAAATCATGGTCGCCTTGCAGGTACGGGTTATTTGTCTATTTTGCCGGTGGATCAAGGTGTAGAACATTCTGCTGCCGCTTCTTTTGCAGCAAACCCACTCTATTTCGATCCAAAAAATATCGTTGAACTGGCTATTGAAGCCGGCTGTAACTGTGTTGCCTCTACTTATGGCGTGTTATCCGCGGTTTCTCGTCGTTATGCTCATAAGATCCCATTTCTGGTTAAACTGAACCACAATGAAGCACTGAGCTATCCCGCTCAATATGATCAAACTTTATATGCTAGTGTTGAACAAGCATTCGAGATGGGTGCTGTCGCCGTTGGAGCAACAATTTACTTTGGCTCTATTGAATCACGGCGTCAAATTGAGGAAATTTCAGCCGCCTTTAAACGGGCGCATGAATTGGGCATGGTAACAGTATTGTGGGCCTACCTGCGTAATTCTGCCTTCAAGAAAGAGGGGGTAGATTATCACGCCAGTGCAGACCTCACAGGCCAGGCTAACCATTTAGCAGCCACTATCGGTGCCGATATCGTTAAACAAAAAATGGCCGAAAATAACGGCGGCTATACGGCGATTGGCTTTGGTCATACCGATAAACGTGTTTACACTGATTTAACTACCGATCATCCTATCGATCTGGTCCGTTATCAGATAGCTAACTGCTACATGGGTCGCGCCGGTATGATTAACTCAGGTGGTGCATCCGGTAATAATGATTTAAGTGACTCCGTTCGTACCGCCGTCATTAATAAACGCGCAGGCGGTATGGGGTTAATCCTCGGCCGTAAGGCTTTCAAAAAATCCATGAAAGAGGGTATTGAGCTGATTAATGCGGTTCAAGATGTCTATCTGGATAAGCAAGTGACTATCGCGTAAACCAAGCACCAAGCTTGTCAGCGTAAATCAAACTTGTCGCCGGTGATAATGAATAGATAGTAAGTCGCTACCAATGTTGAGTTATACCCGTTATCTTTCAAGTTGCTTCTTTGTTGGCTGCACTCACTCACCCCGGTCACATCGTTATCTATGCTCCCGGGGATTCGCTCCCTTGCCGCCGCGATCCATCTTGAAATCCATAGGGTATATACTACTCTCACAGCATAAACACCTTATTCTTCTTAATTCATTATCACTTTCTCATCAAATCCCAAAAACGCCAATCAGCTACTCTCACCACCACTGATGAAAATGGTGCACAGGCCCGATTCCTTTTCCTACCTCTAACGAGTCCGCCTGTTCTAACGCCGCCTGGAGGTATGATTTGGCAACAGGCAGGGTTGTTTGCCAATTCGAATAACGCGGACGCAGAGCAGCCAGTGCGGCGGAGAGCGTACATCCTGTACCATGAGTATGACGAGTATTAATTCTCGGCGCAGTAAAACGCCATTCTCCCTCAGCAGTAAATAACCAATCAGGGCTTTCATGTTCTGTAAGGTGCCCGCCTTTCAGTAAAACGGCTTCGCATCCTAGCGATAATAGTTCACGCCCTTGTTTTTGCATGTCCGTTTCAGTTTCTGCTACAGAGCATTGCAATATCACGGCGGCTTCCGGCAAATTTGGGGTAATCAACGAAACCTTCGGTAATAATCGTTCAACAACCTCGGAAACCGCTTCCGGTGCCAACAACGGATCGCCACTTTTCGCAATCATTACCGTATCCAATACAACATAAGGAACGGCATAACGGCTTATTGCATCGGCAACGACAACAACATTGGCCGCATTGGATAACATGCCTATCTTAGCGCTATCAATTCTGATATCTGACAGCACAGATTCAAGCTGTGCCGCAACAAAAGTAGGATCGATATCATAAACAGATTGCACACCACAGGTGTTTTGCGCCACAAGCGCGGTCATTACTGTTGTGCCATAAGCACCAAGTGCGGAGAAAGCTTTTAGGTCGGCTTGAATGCCAGCACCGCCACTAGGATCAGTACCGGCAATTGTCAGTGAATTGATTCTCATTATAGCTACCCTTCCAACCAGCAAAAGAAAAGCAAGTATATCCGTTATCTTTCAAGTTGCCTCTTTGTTGGCTGCACTCGCTCACCCCGGCCACATCGTTACCTATGCTCCCGGGGACTCACTCCCTTGCCGTCGCGATCCATCTTGAAATCCATACTCTGTGAAAAGCACCCCAAGTCAAAACAAAAACACCCTATCAGATAACTAACAGGGTGATATCGGTATGTCATTGTTGCCAATAAAAAATCAAACAGACAACAAATTTACTTCGTCAATCCAAAATGATTGACAAAAAGAAGTTATGCTGCTGTAACGTTTGCTGCTGAAGGACCTTTCTGACCGTCCTGAATTTCAAACTCAACTTTTTGACCTTCGGCCAAAGTTTTAAAACCCTCGCTCTGAATAGCGCTAAAATGTACAAACACATCTTTGCTACCATCAGCTGGAGTAATAAAACCAAAACCTTTAGATTCGTTGAACCACTTTACAGTACCAGTGATTTTTGCCATTTTAAGAATTTCCTTTGGATCACTTAATTCTAATTCGCCGTTCGGCGCAACATAAAAACTAGAGCAAGTTGCTGCTATTAACAGAGTTGTATAACAGAACCATACCTCGTTTACCCGAACGATTTATCACATATTCTTAATATGATGGCAAGCCATTTTTTATCAGCTATGGAGCTAACGCACATATTTAAAATTCTTAACAACAATTATTGTTTAACATAGCTGCAAAAATTTGAAAACCCAAGGTTATCCTAATTAGCTTACAGTTTATCCACTCAACAAAACCCCAGATAACATAAATAACTCTAATTTATTTTGCCTGTCTTATTATTAGATTTTCTATATCTATAGTATGGTCATAGAGACCCATCTCTACTGTTTGAGTGAAAGAAAAAATCAACACATTCCCCATATTAGTCAACTAAAATATCAGTATTTTATATACCCAGTTAATACCTATCACATCTTAATATTAATTTTTCGTTTAACTTTTATTGAAAATAGCAAGAGTAGAATTCCTGAATTTAGATGTTTGTCATATTTTACGTGATACAAAGGATCTCCCCAATTTATGCCGTCGGGAAATTGGAGCAATAAATAATGAAGTTTGATTTAACCGCAGCCTGTACCCTATCAGCCACGCTTTTAGTCTCATCTGGGACAGTATTTGCAACAACAGCAAATACTGCTAACAAATCATTAACAACCATTGAATCTCACACACCGATCAGTTATGGCAACAATTCGAGCAGTTTATGGGAAAAATTCAATAATAATGTCGCTCTTACTTGGGATGCACCCAACAATGAACTTTATCTGCCGGTAATTACTTGGCATAACAGACATACCTACGATAAAGAGAAAACCGATAGATATAATGAGCGGCCTTGGGGTTTCGGCTATGGTAAATATCGTTACGACGAAGACAACGATTGGCATTCCCTTTATGCAATGGCTTTTATGGATTCTCATAACCGTTTGGAACCCATCGTTGGCTATGGCTTTCAGAAGATGTGGATACCCGGTGATTTAGAGGGTTTCCGAATGGGAATTGGTTTCACTCTGAGCGTTACAGCTCGTCATGATTATTATTATGTCCCTATTCCACTCCCATTACCGTTATTCTCCATAGAATATGATCGGTTATCGTTTCAAGGAACGTACATTCCCGGCACATATAACAACGGTAATGTACTCTTCGCTTGGTTACGCTGGCAATGGTAATCGGATAAAAAATACCAGGCTATACCCGTTATCTTTCAAGTTGCTTCTTTGTTGGCTGCACTCACTCACCCCGGTCACATCGTTATCTATGCTCCCGGGGATTCGCTCCCTTGCCGCCGCGATCCATCTTGAAATCCATAGGGTATATATCATATCAGCCTGGTATCTTTAATAGAGATAATCCAGTTATACCCGTTATCCTTCAAGTTGCCTCTTTGTTGGCTGCGCTCACTCACCCCGGTCACATCGTTATCTATGCTCCCGGGGATTCGCTCCCTTGCCGTCGCAATGCATCTTGAAATCCATAGGGTATAGATATTATCCCAGCTCCTCTGTTTTCATTTTATCACGGCGAGAATGGGACATTAAAAACCCGAGCCATAACACCCCCACCCAGAATGGCATCAGGATGACTGAAATACGGATGCTATCCATCATTAAAATAATGACAAGTATAAAAGCAAGGAAAACCAGACACAGATAATTACCGAACGGATACCAAAATGCCTTAAATGACGGCGCTATCCCCTGTTTAACTTTTTCTGCCCGGAATTTTAAATGCGCCATACAGATCATGACCCAATTAATCACCAACGTTGTTACCACCAACGCCATTAATAACTCAAATGCTTTGCCCGGCATCACATAATTAATCAATACGCCAATGGACGTTGCTAAAGCAGACATGACAATGGCTCTGATAGGCACACCACTTTCATTAACTTTTGTCAGCATTTCAGGAGCATTACCTTGTTTTGCTAAACCGTACAGCATCCGACTGTTGCAATACACACCGCTGTTATAAACGGACAATGCCGCTGTTAGGACAACAATATTCAGAATGTTAGCCACCCAGAAACTATCCAGGTTATGAAAAATCATCACAAATGGGCTTTCACCTTCAACGACATTGCCCCACGGATAAAGCGACAATAACACCGTCAGAGAACCAATATAGAAAATCAATATTCTGTATACCACCTGATTGGTGGCCTTAGGAATGCTGATACGTGGATTTTCCGCTTCTGCTGCGGTAATACCCACCAGTTCCAATCCACCAAAAGAGAACATGATGACAGCCATTGCCATAATAAGGCTGGAGATCCCATTAGGCATAAAGCCACCATGCTGCCAAAGGTTAGTAATGCTGGCCTGAGGCCCGCCATTTCCGCTGACTAACAGGTAAGAGCCAAAAACAATCATACAGATAATTGCGGTCACTTTAATGATGGAAAACCAAAATTCTGTTTCACCATATAACCGGACATTAATTAAATTTACCGTATTGATTAAAACAAAGAAGATGGTTGCAGAAACCCAGGTTGGAATATCAGGCCACCAATAGTGGATATACATGCCCACAGCCGTTAGTTCAGCCATTCCGACCAGAGTAAACATCGCCCAATAATTCCAGCCTGATAAAAACCCGGGAAAATCGCCCCAATATTTATATGCAAAATGGCTAAACGACCCCGCTACAGGCTCCTCGACTACCATCTCACCTAGCTGACGCATAATCAGAAATGCAATAAAGCCTGCGATAGCGTAGCCTAAAATTACGGAGGGACCTGCCATTTTTATAGTTTGTGCAATACCGAGAAACAACCCAGTCCCGACCGACCCCCCCAAAGCAATAAGTTGAATATGCCGGTTTTTTAAACCGCGTTTAAGTGTTGAGCGCTGCGATTGTCCTGCCATCTTGTCCTCTTGATACAACTTCTATCTTGTTATTAGTGGGAAAACAACCGCTTCCCCTTATCTGCTTTATTCAAAGCAAACAAAACACTAGCTTTAAAGGGTGGATATTGAAGATATACCCGTCATCTTTCAAGTTGCCTCTTTGTTGGCTGCACTCGTTCACCCCGGTCACATAGTTATCTATGCTCCCGGGGATTCACTCCCTTGCCGTCGCGATGCATCTTGAAATCCATTGGGTATATATGTTAGCACAGATATATTATATGACGGGAAAATGGCTGATGAGTATCAGCAACTAATCAGAAAGGCAGATATCGAGTCACAGAACAAATACCTGAATCAAACTGTTCCCCCTGATCACAATAGCTATCCAAAGCTAGCAGGTACAAGAACAGACATATTCCAAGTAATGCTAAGATTGCAATGGTTTTTTTTATGTCCAATTCTATTTCCTTCAAGTTCGGTCAGAACGCAATACGTTAAGAATAAAGTTGGGAAATGATATTTTACAGCAATGAAACAAGAAAAATATTCATCCTGTGCTTTCATTGTGAAAAAATCGAACCAGCAACAGTATGCATGCTAACAATGTAATCAGAACGCATTTAAACAAACACTAACCATGTGGATTCTATTCACTATAACAAAAAAATCAATTGTCACATTCAGTTACAATTTAAATCGTTATGTCAAGGCTTTGTCATCTTTAGAAAAAGTTGTGTATACTTCCTTCCACTTTCAACCAGAACAAAATTGTTAATGCCACAGGATAATCACTTAGCACTTGTATGTGCTCTCAGCAAATGGATTGAGAATCACCTTGGCCGGGTAATCCACCTGGAAGAACTGGCAACTTACTCCGGTTACTCGCTTTGGCACATGCAGAAAATATTCAAGGAAGTCACCGGAATTTCTCTTGGTAAATATATCCGCCAACGACGCCTGGCTGGCGCTGTTCATCTTTTAAGAAACAGCGCGTTGCCTATTTTTGATATCGCCTTAGATTTCGGCTTTGGCTCTCAATCTCATTTCACTTATATGTTCCGCAAAGAGTATGGCATAACTCCCTATGATTTCCGGCAGAATCCAGAGATTGAGCTCGAAGTTAAATTACCGCTGCATTTCACTACTCACTGTTCATGACACGATAACCTAGAGAACAACATTGAAACGGGCAATTACCCAACCAATGCAACTGTGCTTTCCGGCGAAAGACAAAGAGCTTCAACCTTTGTGTTCTGACCTTTTATTTGATGCCAGACATCATACTTCCCTTAACAAGGCTCTCTGGGTTTCATGATTAGATGGACAGAGAGCTCTGTCGAATTTTTTAACGGCACTTGGTTTCCGTTAACATGAATTTGAAAAACGGACAACCCTGATGTCAGTACCTTTGATATTTCATCCCTGATATCCATAGGGTATATTCTTATTCTTGTTCTTTGTCATACTGAATTAAGTAAATCAATACCAGAATGATAGTGATAAAAAAACGGAAAGCACTAGACACACCATCCCATTGTTTGGACATCCACATCCCAAACCATTCTCCACCAATTGACATAAATGCCACTTGCCAAGTCAAGAATCCCAAGGTCAAACCAACTATCGCAATAGATTTCTTTTTATTAAAGACAGCAGCATTAGATTTTAAATTTACCAGTAAATGAATACCGCCAATCCAACATAACACTGCCGTTAAAGTTTCTAAAGAAATAATGACAATATAACCAATGTGGTGTAGCAACGGTGAATGAATTGCACGATAGGTAATAGTTGTATCTGGGAAAATAGTATCCATCATTAATACATGCTGTACAAATGCGAAATTAGTCGCATAGTCTGTAATATTGCCAAAAGCCGCTAATGTCGCAAACAAAGCTATTGCAAAAATCATCAAAGTCTTAGATAAGCGAATAATCATTTGTCAAGTCCTCAAAGAATGGGTTAAACACCAAAAAGATCATAAACAACACAAACTATACCCTATGGATTTCAAGATGGATCGCGGCGGCAAGGGAGCGAATCCCCGGGAGCATGGATAACGATGTGACCGGGGTGAACGAGTGCAGCCAACAAAGAGGCAACTTGAAAGATAACGGGTATATCATATAATTTAACAATCATCACCTTATTTATACATATTTATCTTAAAATTACGTTTTAAATATTCTCATATAATATCTGACTGATATTTTTCTGTTCATACCATCACTAGATCAGTTATTATCTGCTCCATTTTTATTTACCTGACCATTATTTATGGACGATTCTCCAGTTAGTGCAATGAAAAGCTATTTCAGTCAAAAATTGAGTAGAAAAGATTATATTATTAGTTTTATTAAAATAGCGGTTATTTTCGGAATATTAATCTTTCTCTCTGGTTACCTAGCAGAAAATAATTATGCCGCCCATATGCAATATGAGTTATCAGTGTGGCTGTACATGATCTCTATTGGTTTATGGGCAATGTGCTCCTTCGCTACGATTTACTATTTAATCATGAAAACAGCTTACAGATTTAATGACGTGGGGTTATATGGCTGGTTAATCTCTATTTTTATCTATCTGTGCAGCGTCTTACCAAACTATTTTTCCGAAAAAATAATAATGTATTCACCTCTTATTAGCCTAATTGGGATTATTCTTGCATTTATTCTGCCTGGAGGAAAAAATCATAATAAAGAGTAATATTCTCGCCATATTGCAAAAATTTCATTCAATCTGACTATTACTTAAACTAGTAATATACCTTATGGATTTCAAGATGAATCGCGACGACAAGGGAGCGAATCCCCGGGAGCATGGATAACGTTGTGACCGGGTGAGAGAATGCAGCCAACAAAGAGGCAACTTGAAAGATGACGGGTATAGGCTAATGAGAAAAACCATGCCATATAAAGTCACTCCAATAAAGTTCTTTCTATGGCACGATCTCATAAGATACTAAAAACTATTTTTTATATTTCTCAACCAAAGCCAGAGCTATTGATTCAGTTTGTGCATCAGGGTTACCGCTGATGTCATCTGGTCTGAAATGCATCTGGAATGCACTGATGGTCTTACGGGTATCTTCATCAAGTACACCCGTTTGTGGAATGGTGTAGCCATATTTAGCCAATGTCTTCTGAATTAACTCAACAGAAGCCTTATCATGCCATTTTCTGCCAGCCATATATTTTTCAACGGTTGCATCTTCAGGCCATGCACCGATACCTTGCTCAGCCAAATTCTTCCAAGGGAAAAGTTTGCCTGGATCATACTTTCTCAAAGGTGCAATATCACTGTGACCAACGACATTAATAGGTTCAATGCCATAACGTTGAATAATATCTTTCGCCAAACGCGTTAATAGATCGATCTGCTGCTCATTAAACGGATACCACTCTTTCTCAAGTAGCATTTCCGTAAATCCTTTATTAACAATTTCAATGCCAATCGAAGTGTCATTCAAGTCTTTCCGACCATTCCATCCACTAACACCAGCATGCCATGCCCTCTTCTCTTCAGGAACCAGTTGTAGAATAACAGGCTTTCCTCTCACATAATTCGGTAACGATGGGATTAAATAATGAGCACTAACACCGCCCTGAGTGAGTATACGTAAAGAATCTTTATCATCGACAGCGGTATAGTGGAACACCAAAAACCTTACTCTGTCATTTTGACCTTGTGAAGGAAAAGAGCTATCAACTTTATAAGCACCCCGATCTTCCAGACTGGAACACCCCGCCAATAGCATAAATAAGCCAACCAATATGATCTTCTTCATCATTTCCCTGTCCCACCTATTAATTGAATAGCAATATAATAACACAAAGAAATCAAATGAATACAAAATAAAATTTATGTTTTACATGATTTTTTTATAAAATTATCGGTTTTGTTCTTGACATAAAGCACAAATGAAGATGCCTTATTCCCATAATTTATACCCGTTATCCTTCAAGTTGCCTCTTTGTTGGCTGCACTCGCTCACCCCCGGTCACATAGTTCTCTATGCTCCCGGTGATTCACTCCCTTGCCGTCGCGATGCAGCTTGAAATCTATAGGGTATGTACTTTGTTCTAGCATTTCACTTGTGGCCAGCCACTTGGTTCGATTTGGCAAGACTTGCCGTTTCTTCCCAAATACCAACTTCGACCTTTTTCTGAATTTCAGGATACTGATTAATATCAAATGTCGGTAACTTACCGACACGTCTCTGTTGGTTGTAATCTTTTGCGAGTTTAAATGCGACGCCAGAAAGCAACAAGATAGCGGTCAGATTGGTAATTGCCATCAATGCCATAGACAAATCAGCCATTTTCCAAACTAAAGGCAATTCAGCCAACGCACCAAACATCACCATACCCAACGCCGCCAGACGTAAGATCATCAAGCCCGCGGTATGATTACGTTCAAGGAATACAATATTGCTTTCAGCATAAGCATAATTCGCAATGATTGATGTGAATGCGAAAAAGAAGATAGCCAGTGCAATAAATTCAGATCCCCAATCACCAACAGCGGAAGACAATGCCCGCTGAGTCAATTCTATTCCACTTATTCCTGAAATATTGCCATCAAGTACACCCGATGACAGGATGATAACAGCAGTCGCGCTACAGATAACCAGCGTATCCATAAAAACACCTAGCATTTGCACATAACCCTGAGATGCTGGATGAGGAGGATATGGAGAAGCAGAAGCAGCAGCATTGGGCGCTGACCCCATCCCGGCTTCATTTGAAAACAACCCGCGTTGAACACCTTGTGTCATCGCCTGTGCAACACCATAACCAACGGTCCCTGAAACGGCTTCCTGCAAACCGAATGCGCTTTTGAAAATCAATGCAAACACTTCCGGCATTCGTTCAAAGTTATGCCCGACGACCCAGAACGCCAAGATCAGATAAGCTATCGCCATAAAAGGGACAACTAATTCTGCAACCCGAGCAATAGAGCGCAAGCCACCAAAAATAATGAATCCGCTAAGAATCACCAAACCAATGCCGACATACAAAGGATCGAAATCAAATGCGAAAGCAGCAGCCTGAACAATAGAATTTGCCTGAACAGCATTAAATACCAGACCAAAAGCAATAATAAGAAATATGGAGAACATCACGCCCATCCAGCGTACTCCAAGCCCCTTTTCCATATAGTAGGCCGGACCACCGCGGTAATTCCCCTTATCGTCTTTTGTCTTGTACAGCTGGGCAAGTGTACTCTCAATAAAAGAGGTTGCCATTCCAATCAGAGCAACCACCCACATCCAAAAAATGGCACCAGGCCCACCCGCCGTTAAGGCGATTGCCACACCAGTAAGGTTGCCGGTACCAACCCGTGCAGCTAAACTGGTACACAGAGCCTGGAATGATGAAATACCTGCACTGTCAGATTTTTTACTGTTTTTCAATACTGAAAACATGTGCCCAAAATGGCGAATCTGTATAAAACCCGTGCGTATAGTGAAGTAAATACCCGCCCCAAGAAGAAGATAAATCAACACGGAGCCCCAAAGGATACTGTTAAAAAAGCTAATTAGTTCCGTCAAGTTAGTCAAGATATTTTTCCCCTTAAATTAGTAAACCCAATCTGACCATAAAATCGTATCCGGCAGAATTCATTGCGTTTAATATGCCTTTATAATTAACAAGTAACGCAATGCTGTATTAAGAAACACAGAGATACTGGTCAGAAAAACGCTATAAATGTAACACAAGTTTGAAATTAATGTGTAATGTTTACTGACCTTTTTACATTATCCATCAGATTAAATGAATGTTTGGTGTACTGTTTTTGACTGATAGTTAATAGATATGTCATTCAATCGACTATTGCCCGCCAGTCACTTCATACACTTTTAGCTATGCCTCCTATCAGTGATTCACAACAAGCAGTGATTCACAACAAGCTACATATATGAAACCCGTTACTTTAGCCCCCACACAAGTAAAAGAAGTTCTACCAATGAGCCGATTGTTAATTAAATCAACAACCCATTAATATCAAGAAAAAAATTCAAAAATAAGATATTGTGATTAATTTTGTGAGCAGATTATCAGCTTTAACAAAAAAATCCTCATTAATTTAGAAAATTTCGCATAGTGACATTTATCACATAAGACTTTAGAAATCAAAAAGATAAAAAACTCACTTATCGGATCACAATGAAATACCAACACATATGCTCAATGTAGGAAATATCATCCCAATAAATAACATAATATGCAAAAAACTAATAAACATCTCAACCTATATCTGACATTTATCTGTAGACTTCCTCAATCACAAGAGCAAATGATATTTCCCCTCAACTATTTGTGTTAAGTTATCATTAACATTAAAAAGTTTTTAACGACTGTTACCTACTTCTTTAATTAATTATAACGAATACATTTTTGCCTATTTATCTATTCTCTGAATATATTCAAATATATATCTAACCGTTCCCATTATTCTATTCTCTATAAGATGATTGTCTAATATTTCCACAAGCGGATTAAAATGAAATAACAATAAAGCCGAGATAATAAGATCCTTTTTTATAAAAGTTCGAGCAGTACTTTGATTACCTGCCAGATAGACCAAACTTTTAACAACATTTGTAGAAAATTTGCTGAATGAGCAACTGAGTTCTAAGCAAAATCGGGTACACTGCAAACCAAAATCATTACAATAATATTACCACTTTAAATTTCCCTAAGACCGGATACGACGAGCACAGATGTCTTAGATAAATCAAAAAACGCAAGACTTAACTTTGACAATTTACCGTGATGGTCAGCTAAAGACAGTTTAACTCAAATCACACCTATACCCTCTGGATTTCAAAATGGATCGCGACGGCAAGGGAGGAATCCCCGGTCACATAGCAAACTATGTGACCGGGGTGAGTGAGTGCAGCCAACAAAGAGGCAACTTGAAAGATAACGGGTATATATCAGTTACATGATTAATCGCCATCGCATTAGACGATAAAAACAACAGGCTTAACCCAACTACACATAATTAAAACCAACTTTTACTTTACATTACATTAACACTATGTTTTAATTTCATTAAAATATTATTTCATGTAAAAACAATATTGTAAAAAATATGAAAAAACTTCTCTCATATGCAACATAAAACTGGATCTTTTATTATCTACTGCTAATATTTTCATTTGTTATCTTTTACAAAAAAAATATGTTTATGAAGTTAATATTGTATAAATATCTCACTTTTATTCTAAATGCATAATTTAAACAATATACGTTGAGGTTATGAATGATGTTAAGAAGAAAAAGGAAGAATCCCACTGATAACAATTTACCTATAAGAGTCTATCGTGGGAGATCTAAATATGAATATCACCCTCCATCAGGAGGTTCAATATCCATTTGTTGTTTAAGTTCACCATTATCTGTCGTTTGGGAGGAATATGAAAAAATTCTTAATAAGGAAAAACAATAACTAAATAATAACATTTCAAATATTATACAGTAAGTACTTTATTTACAGTTATAAAACCAGCGGGAGAACAAACTCCCGTTAGCGTTTTTATCTAAATACACCAACAATAAAGATTTTTACACGACATTAAATTAACTATCCAGTTTTAACTTCTCATATACCCTATAGATTTCAAGATGGATCGCGACGGCAAGGGAACGAATCCCCGGGAGCATAGATAACGATGTGACCGGGGTGAGTGAGTGCAGCCAACAAAGAGGCAACTTGAAAGATAAAGGGTATACCTACTTATCGTTTATCAAACCAAGCTGATCATCAAATTCCTTCTCAAGATAGGAATCTTAAGTCCCCTACTTTGGTTGGCATGAAAACGCTCATCGGATTATTGGAAAAGAATAGCCAAATATTTGTCAAAAATTCGCAATTCTCTACAAATTTAGAAGATTGCGAATTGCACTTTTAAGTCCTAGCAGAGTTTTAAAGCCCTTTTCCCCTACCAGGATCAATAAACATTGTGGTACAAATTTCCAACCCGTTCTTTGAACCGTACAAGTTCTTCTGTTAACGGGGAGTCAAGCCTAAGCATATACGTCACCAGTTTAGGAATACCACCAGCAAATGGTCTTATAGCAACGTCGCCATGCCGAGCCAAATTGATCTGTGACTCTCCCGCCACACCAATCCCATACCCGGCAGCCACTAAAGTTAACAAGAGATCAAAACTGGCAACCTTTTCGGAGATACATGGAACTAACTTTGCATTTTGGAATATAGACAGAACTTGTCTCAGAAATCCCTCGTGAGTTTCCTGACCACAGACAATCAGTGAATAGCGCAAAAATTCATTCAGCGGTAATTCTTTATATGCCAAAAGCGGATGCCTGGCGGGAATAACCGCCACCAATGAATCATACCAAGCCGGTATTGCAATGATGCCATCTCGCACTATCGTAGATTGAGCGAATCCCACATCAAAAAGGTTATCACGTAATCCATTCATATGTTGAGCTAAAGGTACCTCGTGTAAACGAATATCCGTCTCCGGCTCGTCCTCACGACATTTTGCTAACAGCTCAGCTAATTTGGATGGTGTAACGCCATCAGATAACGCAATACGAAGTTGACTATGGAATCCGGCCGCAACCGCTTTCACACTATCACGAGCCTGGCCGAGTACTGAAAAGATGCGAGGAGTTTGCTCCAGTAAAATTTCCCCTGCACGTGTGAGCCGGGTATTCCTTGTAGTACGTACGAATAACATCGTACCAAGATCGTCTTCCAATTTTTTGATTATTCTTGATAACGGTGATTGTTCTATATGCAGGCGTTCCGCAGCTCTAGCAAAATGTAATTCTTCTGCTACTACTACAAAACACCGTAAATGTCGTAACTTCATATATATGTAACCTCAATCTTTCACTAAACAGACTTATGCCTATTCTTTCTAAACGCTTCTTTAATTTGAATTTGTTCTTTCAGATCATCTAAATACGTTCAGCTTTAGTTGGTATTGTCCCGTAGGTTAGATCAGGGGTGACATCTCCCATATTATAAATGCCGAATTACATAAAAACCTCCTTTGAGTAAACATGAAATAACCGATCACCAGGCAAGATCTGCCTAGTTTTAGAAGAAAATAGCATTTGATGATCTTAAAATAGTTAGCTATCTAGATACCCCAAATTCATTAATTTATTTAATCAATATTTATCAAACTGTACGTCAATACATTTACAATAACAATAAATAAAGCTCACTCTTTCCTTAACTATAACTATTCCCTAGAAAGCTAATTATTAAATATTTATATAAAAAACCGAAAAAACGGCCAAACAGATCCGACTGAATGCATGATTTCACCAATAACTAAGTGGTGGGACCAGAAAACAAGGATACCAATATCAGCTTACCTGATTAAGACCTAAAAGGTCTTAAATATGACTGCAAAGGACATGATACCCACCATTATTTTATTTAGGATTCAGATAGTAAGAAGTTAAATACCGATCCGTTAAATGGAAATATGCGTTTCTCCAAACGGATCATAATGAACCATCTAGTTACAATAACGAGGTGCCTATGCCGACGGTGGAGCCAGGAGACTTGGAAGTTGCCACACATGGATTTGCCGATGGAATATCCATGCAATTAGCAAAAAAGCGCGCATTACACGGACCCAATGAGGTTCTAACCAAAACAGAACTTAACCTTATTATAGATGAAGCTGCTATATCATTCGGAGAATTCCTGACTGCTCTTGGCGTTGACTGGAAAAATGATCCTAACTCAAAAGACACGCCGAGACGTGTTGCAAAGGCTTATGTTCTTGACCTATGGAAAGGCCGATACAAACCAATGGGACCCATCACTACATTTCCGGCAGATAACTACGATGGCATTGTATTCGACGGCTGGATAGCGCTCGATTCCATGTGCTCTCACCATCATCAAGCAATCAGTGGCTATGTTCACGTTGCCTATATGCCAAGTCAATACGGGCGTGTTCTTGGCTTGTCAAAGTTAAACCGAATAGTCGAACATTTCGGCAGACGTGGGCTCATACAAGAACGGTTAACAGCAGCAATCCACAATGCAGTAAACCAAGTATGTGAAAGAAACCAAGGCGTCGCAGTATTAGTCGATGCATCGCACAATTGTGTACGTTGCAGAGGTGTACGCCACCAGAGAAGCCGTATGAAGACACAAATGTTTTCAGGTGCATTCGCTGAAGCTGATTCACCGGCAAAACAAGAGTTCTATGAATTGATTAGAGGTATTGCATGACAATTCAATATATTACTCGCAAAGGCTCTTTTGATTCCGCTCATCGCGTAATGAATGAAAGGGTCAAATGCTTCAATATCCACGGACACACTTATCTGTATGAACTTACTTTCTCATTTGAACAGATGCAACCAATTGGATACGCGATAGATTTCAAAGAGATAAAGCGCATAGGTGCCGCATGGATTGATGAGTTTCTGGATCACGCCTCAATTCTTAATCCCAAGGATGCAGACTTTATATCCGCTGTTCATGCTACACGCAGTAAATTCCGACTGATGAGCTTAAATCGTCATGGGGAGTACTGTAATCCAACAGTTGAGAATATTGCCAAAGAAATATTCCTCACTATGGAGGTTCTTTTTAATGAATGGGATAACCTAAAAATTCATCACATCAGACTCTATGAAACACCCAATTGTTTTACAGATTGCAATGCCGAGTCAATTCATGAAGAAGAACGCAGCGCATTTCTCAGTCAACGGTTTGAGGAACTCAAAGCTTATTCACAGGCAATGGGCCGGTTTGAATATGACTCAAGAAATGTTGTGACATCCGATTCTACTCATGAGCGCTTATAAAGTAACGAATCACGATGAATGAGGGTTGACGAATATGGACAGCGATATCTTACGGACATCTCTACTAATACGAGAAACGGAAGAAGCATTGTTACGTCTTTATTCCACTGGAGAGCTCCATGGAACAGTGCATACATGCATTGGGCAAGAGTTAACAGGCGCAATAGTATGCAAGTTTCTGAAAAAAAATGACTGGGTATTCTCCAATCATAGATGTCACGGCCACTTTCTTTCGCGGACAGGCGATGTTACAGGACTGATCGCAGAGGTGATGGGAAAAGAGACCGGCGTGTGTGGAGGCCGTGGAGGAAGTCAACATCTATGCAAAGAGGGATTTTTTTCTAACGGGATTCAAGGCGGGATCTTACCGGTAGCAACCGGGGCAGCTTTCGCCAAGAAGTTACGCCATGATAATTCCATCTCAATAGCATTTATCGGAGATGGCACTCTCGGAGAGGGTGTCGTATATGAAGTATTAAATATCGCAGCAAAGTGGGATCTACCGCTATTGATCGTGTTAGAAAACAATCAATACGCACAATCTACTCATATCTCAGAGACATTATCAGGCAGCATAAGCAAACGCGCACAGGCTTTTGGCATGAGATATACGAAATCTGATGTTTGGAATTGGGAACATCTGATAGCTGAGACAGAAGAGCTGATAAATTATACTAGAAACCAAAGACACCCCGCTTTTCTACAAATCGATACTTACCGTCTCAAAGCTCACTCCAAAGGAGACGATCTAAGAAACATCGATGAAATCGAACACTTTAATACTATCGATCCCATCAATGTCATTCTGCGTGAACGTGCTGCTGAATTGGAGACAGAAGTCGCCGGAGTTCAAGAAAGAGTAAATGACGCAATAAGAAAGGCAAAACAGGCTCGCTCATCACCGTTTTACGGCGCTGAAACACAATTGCAATCGCGATCTTCCACATTTCATCCGCTACCCAGCCAGGGGTCTAAGATTCGGCTATCCCGTGCAATCAATAAGGCATTTTTGGAAATCATGGAGCTGGATAAAAATATCCTGTTCATAGGAGAAGACGTGAAAGCGCCTTATGGCGGCGCATTTAAGATATCCGATGGCCTGTCCGATAGCTTTCCCGAACAAGTCATAAATACTCCCATCTCCGAAAGCGCTATTGTCGGCATCGGATGTGGGCTCGCCATGCATGGATATTGTCCTTTTGTGGAAATCATGTTCGGCGACTTCTTGACTTTAGCGTTTGACCAAATATTGAATCACGCAGCCAAGTTCAGGGACATGTACAACGATCAGGTGAAAGTTCCATTAGTGATCCGGACACCAATGGGCGCTGGCCGCGGTTACGGGCCTACCCATAGTCAAACTCTGGAAAAGCATTTCATGGGAATACCAGGTCTGACGATACTGGCAATTAACAATCTTATCGATCCGGCAATAGTCTATAAAACACTTGCAAAACAGGAGGAAGGTCCTGTTCTTCTTATTGAAAATAAAATCCTCTATACCAAGAGCATTCGAAATGCTCCATTGGGGTTCACAAGCTATGCCTCTGACGATCCATTCCCAGCGGTCGTTGTAAGCCCTCTGTCAACAAACGTCGACGTTGTAATCTTCGGTTATGGTGGGCTGAGCGATCTACTGGTAGATGTAGCAGAAGAACTTTTCGTAGAACACGATGTGATTGCTCAAGTTATCTGCCCACTCCAGATATATCCGTTTAGTGTAATCCCATATATCAAACTCGTATCGAAATGCAAAATCGCCATTATCGTTGAAGAAGGTCAGGGATTTGCGGGTTTCGGTTCAGAAGTCGTTGCTCAATTGACTGAAATTTTGGGTAAGTTATTACCTCGTACAATACGCATATATCCTTCCAGTATGGCGATACCCTCAAGTAAAGCCCTTGAAAACCTTATGATTCCAGGAAAAGACATGCTGATTGAACGTATTCTTAAGGCATACATATCAGAGGCTGAGCCTCAACAATAAATGTCTTTAATTGAAATTAATACGACCACAATAGGTATATTATGAAAAATACCATTATTCTTGAGAAGCTAAGCGCCAACGACGAGACAATGTTAATCTCAGAATGGTTGGTCGAAGAGGGAGATTATGTCACTGTCGGGCAAATGATCGCGAGGGTAGAAGCTTCCAAAGCCATAGTGGAAATCCATAGCCCTATGTCAGGATATCTGCTTAAGAGGTATCAAGCAGGAGATGAGGTTGCTGTAGGAAATGTTATCGCTGAAATCGTCCAAGAACCTACTTCCACCCCAACCAAGGAAGATCCCGACGCATCCATGTTCCAAGTGGATAGAAGCAACGCAACGGCCAGATTCTCTAAGGCCGCTACCGCATATCTCGAACACCACAGAATTAATCCTTCAAAACTGGGATTCAGCGGCCTCATAACTTTGGATTACCTCAGACAACATTTCGCTGTGGAAAAACACATTCAAAAGCCATTCACAACTACACTATTAGCTGACCCCCACGAATCGGATAAGATTTTATCATTAGTCGAAAATATCACGACTACGGAACCGATCGAAGTTTCGAAACAAGCTGAAATACGCATTCTCTCTGACGCTCAGAATGGCTCATTACCCAGTTCTATCACCGTGCAGTTCAATTCCATCAATCTACGGGAAAAATTGCGAAATGATACAAATTCCAGTGGACAAATTTTCCCTTATCTTTTGTGGATACTCGGTATTACACTGCAAGACTGGCCACAATTACGCTCTTATTATGAGAAACAACGGATTCATCGCTACAGCACAGTGAATATTGGCGTTGCAATTGACATGAATCATGGCCTGCGAGTCCCCGTGATTCGGCAAATAAATCAATTAGCATTGCCAAATGTGGAAGCCGCTGTCGCCGATTATGTCTGCCGATACCATGAAAACAAATTAAGCCTTGAAGATGTTACGGGAGCGACCTTTACCGTTTCCGACCTGTCTGGTCAGAATGTTCTTCATTTTCAGCCCATGTTAAATAAGCAGCAATGCGCCATCCTAGGAATCGGAGGTGATAAAGATCTTGAGGGATACCCCATGTCACTCACCTTAGTATTCGATCATAGAGTCATCACTGGTGCCATCGCAGCACAATTTTTAAATGACTTTAAACGAAGACTACTCACCAGCAATGCCACTAAATTACACTTATCCGATACAGAAGCTCAGCAACCGACCCCGGTTCACAATCGCTTTTCCCCGACAAATTTAAAATTAGCTGACGATATCAGCAATATTTGGCAATCGCAGCTTGAATGCCAAGGAGTGAATCCATCAGACAATTTCTTCAAACTCGGCGGTGACTCGATGAAGGCTGCCCACACGATATCGCAAGTCGCGGCTCATATTGCCGTTGCTGTACCTCTGCGATTGCTTTTCGAAAACCCCACCCTTCAAAAATTCACCCAGAAAATTACACAGCTGATTAATGAAACACCACGAAACATTGACGATCTTTTACCTGCGTCGCCGGATAACTACGCCACACTCTCTCTTCAACAAGAGAGATTACTCAAATTATGCGCTGATGGAGATCCCTCTGACTATAACCTTTTCCGCGCTTATCGGCTCATTGGTCATCTCGATAGAGAGGCATTAAGGCAAGCACTGCATCACCTAACAAAACGACACGAAATCCTTCGTAGCCGATTCGATTGGACCACCGCTTCATTGATTGGGTACTTTGAAGAAGATGCCGATCTGCCAATTGAGATAATTGACCTTTCTGCAATAACCAAAGAAGGTCAAGACGAACAATTAATGTCCGCCTTACAACGTAATTCACAATGTATCTGGCATGCAGGCGACTGGCTGTTTCACGTAAGCCTGATTCTTCTCAAAACAGACGAGCAGGTTTTAACACTTTGTCTACATCACTTGATTGCAGATGGTGAGTCTATTCGAATTCTCGCTGCCGAATTATCAACTTTCTATGCCCATGCATGCGGTGACAAATCAGTCGCTTTGCCAAAAGATCTACAACGACAATATCGCCACTATGCTAACTGGCAACAACAATATATCCGTGATGTATCTGTAAAACGTCAAATAAGTTACTGGAAACATAAAATGGAAGGTGCACCTTCCCTACTCGCTCTCCCTATATGCAATCAATCAGAAATCTATCAAACAAGATGTTCCGCATCAGAAGTGTTTCAGATCCCACAAGAGATTGGTGTCCTTGAATTCAGCCGCCATATAGGAGCCACACCCTATACGGTTCTTATGTCAGCTTGGGCAATTGTTCTTTCCCATTATTCATCCCAACAAGAAGTCGTTATTGGCACTGCGGCGGACAACAGACAACCGGAATATGGAAATAATCTCGGTTTCTTTGCAAACAATTGGGCTGCACGCATATTCGTTGAAGATACACAAGCATTCACATTACTGACTAAATCGATACGCCGAATCACTCTGGACGCAAAGGATAATATTGATTGGTCTTTCGGCACAATTGCCGATGCACTCGCTCCTTATGAAAAACACAAAGTACGATCACGCATCTTTCAGGTCATGTTAATCATGCTTCCCAACGCAAAATTGACCTTACGAAACATCGAGACCATACCCATGAACTTAGATATAGGGCGTGGCAGAGAACCTTTTGACGGTACAGTTTTAGATATGACGCTATGGATATCTGTAGAGCATGAAAATATATATGCAAAGCTAGTATATAACGTTGATCTCTTTCAACAGAAAACCGTGAAATCCATAGTTCGATCATTCACAGCAGTCCTTCGGAAAGCATGTTCGGAGAGCAGTATTACGCTGCTTAAACTTAAAGATACTTGTGAAACCATTGAGTAATCAAGCATGATACCAGCTCAAGAATTACACCGATTAGCACACGAAGCATTAAATCGTCAAGATTTCGAACACTGCGCCAAATATTGTTACACACAGCTCAGGGCTGCAAATGAACCGTATTGTCTGCAAGATGAAATCACTCTAGATTGTATTTATATGCTACTGTTTATACATGACATTTATAATCAACAATGCCATCTCCCTTTCACTGAGAAATGGACAAGACATGATCTATTCTCCTTGGCAGAAACTTATTATACTAAGAAAATATCACTTGATACGCATATTAAACTGAAAGTTCTCAAAGGAAAGTACCTCGCCAATACACAATCATCGGAAGCAGCCATCTTGGCAATACAAGATGCAGTCATTTTAGCTGAAAACAGTTGTACTCCCTATATCAAAGCCCTTGCATTAGCTGAATTAGGCCACAAGACTATGAAAATCAGCCTTAAGCATGGGAGAGAATTGATCCGGCAAGCCCACGATATCCTGCATCAGAGTCCAGTAAGTCATGAACTGTCATTGGAAAACCAAAGGCATATCCATTTTATTTCTTCGATACATGGAGTTTGCGAATTCGATTTTGGAAACTACGAAGCAGCAATGAAACATCTGTCCAAAGTTTACGAGTCAAGCCTGCACCTCGGCATCAAATTCGACATTTCCATCTTCTGCAACTACCTGGCACAAGTCCATATCAGTCTAGGAGATTATGAAACCGCTGAGTCGCTTCTACTCAGCTGCCTTGAATATTTCATCCCTGAGAAAACGCCACACGCATGGAATGCAAATAATCGTGCACTCCTTGGCAAGGTCTATATGGAATGGGGAAAATATGACAAGGCACGTGAACACCTCATAACAGGGTGGAAAGAGAGCAGATTAGCTCGCAGCTTACCGTTGATAACGCTTGTCAGAAATTACTATGCAGAATTTCTTTTACAACGAGAAAGTAGTCCGTCCAAACAAAATATCTCCTTGGCCGAAGAAATCTTGCAGGAAAATATCTCTGAAGCACACCAAGCGGGAATATATCGTAGCGAAATCCTTTCTTTATCGCTTATGGGACAAATTTCCCTCAGCCGAAATGACTTTGACGCCGCCAAAAAATATAGCCAATCTGCTATTGATATGCTCATTCACATGGGATGGCTACCCGCTCTCCGCGCACAGGAGATCTACATGAACCACTATACCGTAGCAATCAGCTGTGGAGATATGGAGCAGGAAAAATACTGGTTATCGGAAGCTTATAATGTGGTAATGAGTATAGCTCGTCGTATTCTTGATGATACCAGACGCCTTTCATTTTTAAATCGGGTAAAAATCAATGAAATGATTGTTCACAAATATATGGAAACTTAATTTATCTGTATTCGTGAGATCTACTTTAATGACGGAAAATCAATATGAAAAATGAACATTCTACATCAATGCGAAAGCGACGAGTTGCACTGATCACGGGTGCTGCCAGAAGATTAGGCGCGGTTATCGCAAAAACATTGCATGCTGAGGGATTCAATATAGTGGTACACTGTAATACATCCCAATTAGAGGCCAACCAACTCGTTCAGGAATTAAATTCGATACGAGCCCAATCTACAATATCCGTGCAAGCCGATCTGAGTAATTTATGCAATTGTGAACCCATCATAAATGCAGCAATAAGCGAATGGGGACAATTGGATATATTAGTCAATAATGCCTCAACCTATTACCCAACAGAAATTGGATCTGTTTCCCATAGCCAATGGCATGATTTGGTCGATATTAATCTAAAAATACCGTTTTTTCTGATCCAAACTGCCATGCCTTGGCTGCATCAGGTTCGTGGGAACATAGTCAATATTGTAGATATCAATGCTAAGCGTCCTCTAAAAGGATATCCTGTCTATTGTGCTGCAAAAGCGGGCCTCGCACTACTCACAGAAGCCCTCGCTTTAGAGTTAGCACCCAATATCCGGGTGAATGGCGTTGCTCCGGGAACGATCATGTGGCCTGAAAAAAGTAATAAATTGGACGATAACGAAAAATTCACCACTTTGAAAAAAATCCCCCTTGGCCGAATTGGTGATGGCAAAGACATCGCTGAGGCGGTACGATTTCTTGCAATTTCAGAGTATATTACAGGTCACATCATCAGGATCGATGGCGGTGCAATACTTTCCAGATAAAAGTTCCACGCTAGCAACATACGGTTTCATGATGGAATAATAAGTGTCAGGTGATTTAATTTTTTGCGAGTAAATATGATATGAAGCACGAAAAAGTCATAGCAGCAGTAGCAATTGGAAGTAATCTTAGTCAGCCTTATTACAACTTGTTAACAGCAGAAAATCATTTGCTGGCATTGAAGGAAAGTACAAACTTCCGATTTAGTCCGATATATAAAACAGCACCGATTGACAGTACAGGAGCACCAGACTACTTGAATGCCGTTGTTGTCTTTGAAACATCGCTAACACCGGTCGTTTTGCTCACCGAATTGCTAAGTATTGAAACTCTCAACGGCAGGAAACGCTCGTTTGTCAATGCTCCTCGAACGCTGGATCTTGATTTACTCTTATACGGAGACAAGGTTATATCTACGGAGAACCTGATTGTTCCTCATCCGAGGTTTCATAAGCGCTTCTTTGTTTTGACACCACTCAATGACTTATTACCTGAAACACAACATCCACTCCTTAAAGCATCGATTAATGAACTTGAGCAAAGATTGCAAACACTGTATGAAAAAGAGAAATATATATCTCATTTCGACCAAACATTTCGATCTGTTTCTACTAACATTCATTAGAAAAGGGCCAAAAACGACACATTGTTATCAATCAAATTTCTGTGTATTAACATGAATGATTCATAAATATGAATATGGCTTCATAATAATGGGTTATTAGAGCAAAGGAATTCAACACAGCTCAGACCGTTTCAGTGTGAGCTGGAAAACACCGTAGCAAAAGGGATGAAATAATGGATAGAAGAATGAGTTAGCAGTAACTTGCAGGAGATTGCAAGTTACTGGATAACAGCAGCCGCCTTAAAAATATATTCTTTGAATAGCAACGCCAGTGCCGCCGCAACAATAAACCATTGAAGTCGATCAAATTTACCTTCAAGTTTATCAAAACGTTTATCTATAGATTCAAAACGTTTATCCATAACATCGAAACGTTTATCTATAGATTCGAAGCGTCTATCTATTAATTCGAATCGCTTCTCAACAGATTCAAAGCGTTTATCAATAGATTCGAAACACTTATCAAGTGATGCAAAGTTAACCTCGGTCTCACGGCGCAGATTATCAACACTTTCCTGAGTTGCAAGATGTTGCATATTCTGCCCTCGGTGTAAGAGAGCATTCAGTACATCGCTCGTATTAAACTCTATTTTTTTATCATCTGAGCCACTCATTTTTTACTCCCTCTCTCTATTAGACAGAACGAATATTACTTTCAGTATACACTCACTGGCAAAATTTAGAAAACCCCACGGAAGCATTAGCTACCGTGAAGTCTTCGCAAGATGACAGATTACATATGCTGAATAATCGCGTCACCAAATTCACTGCATTTCAGCAGCTTAGCCCCTTCCATCAGACGTTCGAAATCATAAGTCACAGTCTTCGCGGCAATCGCGCCTTCCATACCTTTAACAATCAGATCTGCGGCTTCTGTCCACCCCATATGGCGTAACATCATCTCAGCGGAAAGAATCACAGAACCTGGATTCACCTTATCCTGACCGGCATATTTAGGTGCTGTACCATGAGTCGCTTCAAACAGAGCACATTCATCACCGATATTTGCTCCCGGAGCGATACCGATACCACCAACCTGAGCAGCTAGTGCATCAGAAATATAGTCACCATTCAGGTTCATACAGGCAATAACATCATATTCAGCAGGACGCAGCAGAATCTGTTGTAAAAACGCATCTGCGATGACATCTTTGACAATGATCTCTTTACCGTTTTTCGGATTCTTAATTTTTACCCAAGGACCACCATCCAACAGTTCACCGCCGAACTCTTCACGAGCAAGCTGATAACCCCAATCTTTGAAAGCACCTTCGGTGAACTTCATAATGTTGCCTTTGTGAACCAGAGTGACAGATTCACGGTCATTATCAATTGCGTATTCGATGGCAGCACGAACTAAGCGTTTAGTGCCCTCTTCAGAACAGGGTTTCACACCGATACCACATTGCTGTGGGAAACGGATTTTATTCACGCCCATCTCTTCTTGCAGGAATTTGATCACTTTATCCGCTTCAACAGACCCCGCTTTCCATTCAATACCGGCGTAAATATCTTCCGCGTTTTCACGGAAAATAACCATATCGGTCAATTCAGGTTGTTTGACCGGGCTTGGCGTTCCCTGATAATAACGAACAGGACGCAGGCAAACATACAGATCTAATTGCTGGCGCAATGCTACGTTCAGAGAACGAATGCCGCCACCAACTGGCGTCGTCAGAGGGCCTTTAATGGCGACGCGATATTCACGGATCAGATCCAACGTTTCATCCGGCAACCAAACATCTTTACCGTATACATGAGTCGATTTTTCACCGGTGTAGATTTCCATCCAGGAAATTTTACGCTCACCCTGATAGGCTTTCTGAACCGCTGCATCGACAACTTTCAACATTGCAGGGGTAACATCGACACCAATCCCATCCCCTTCGATATAAGGGATGACCGGGTTATTCGGAACAACCAGTTTACCTTTAGCGTCGACTGTTATTTTTTTACCTTCCGCCGGAATAACTACTTTGCTTTCCATTAACCTCTCCTTTCAAGTAAGCGTAATACCTTGTTAATTTTTTGTAAGGGACGTGTCAATACTACTTGAATATTCTGCAAACGCCAATTGATAGCAGATTAATGTATAATGCCCCTTCCATTTTATTCAGTGATCTATGATGACAAATATCGCTATTAAAAAACACAAACTTAACCGATTCAGCCAAAGAAAAATATCGCATTCTGTCAAAAAACCAATAGAACCTCGTCGAGTGTTGATATTTAACAAACCTTATGATGTTTTACCCCAATTCACTGATGAAATGGGCAGAACAACGTTAAAAGATTTTATCCCGTTCCCTAATGTGTATGCTGCCGGGCGTTTAGATCGTGACAGTGAAGGATTACTAATTCTGACGAATGACGGTAAACTTCAAGCACAGCTAACCCAACCGCATAAAAAAACAGCCAAAGTTTATTATGTGCAAGTTGAAGGCGTTCCCGATGAAATCTCTCTCGATAAGTTACGCAATGGCATCATATTAAAAGATGGGCCTACCCTACCCGCAGGTGTCGAGTTAGTTCATGAACCGACATGGCTCTGGAGTCGCCATCCACCGATTCGTGAACGTAAAAATATTCCGGTAAGCTGGTTAAAAATAACACTTTATGAAGGCCGAAATCGTCAAGTGCGCAGAATGACAGCACATATCGGTTTTCCTACACTTCGGCTGATTCGTTTTAGTATGGGAAACTTACCATTAGGCAAGATGAAACCCGGTGAATGGAAGGAGATTAATTTTGTTTAGCCCCCACATCACAGTTGCCTGTATTGTCCATGCCCAAAATAAATTCCTGGTCGTTGAAGAGACAATTAATGGCAAAGCATTATGGAATCAACCCGCTGGTCATCTTGAGGCTGGTGAAACATTGTTACAAGCGGCGGAACGCGAATTATGGGAAGAAGCCGGGATTCAGGCTAAGCCGCAAGCACTGCTGAAAGTTCATCAGTGGGTTGCACCAGACGGCACCCCCTTTATCCGTTTTCTGTTTCTGGTTGAAATGGAACAACAAACCGTACCCCATCCGCAAGACCGTGATATTGATTGTTGCCATTGGGTTACAGCAGAACAAATATTCAGTAGCCATTATCTTCGTTCTCCACTCGTCGCAGAAAGTATTCGCTGTTACCTGCAAAACGAAAAGCATCCTCTCACTCTACTGGATAGTTATGTTTCTCCGTTTATTTAATGGCAAAACAGTGATACGTTTGATGCACCCCGATTTGCAACGTGTTAAAGTACGGCGCTTGTTTTTTTCTCCAGTGAGATTCCCATGTCAGATAACAGCCAGAAAAAAGTCATTGTCGGCATGTCCGGCGGTGTAGACTCCTCCGTTTCCGCCTATTTGCTACAACAGCAAGGTTATCAAGTGGCTGGCTTGTTCATGAAGAATTGGGAAGAAGATGATGATGAAGAGTACTGTTCAGCCGCGACTGATCTGGCTGATGCCCAATCCGTTTGCGATAAGTTGGGCATCGAACTTCATACCGTCAATTTTGCTGCCGAATATTGGGATAATGTTTTCGAACATTTTCTTGCTGAATATCGAGCAGGCAGAACACCTAACCCAGATATTCTATGTAACAAAGAAATTAAGTTTAAAGCATTTCTGGAATTCGCTGCTGAGGATTTAAACGCGGATTACATCGCAACAGGTCACTATGTTCGCCGCAGAGATATTAACGGTAAAAGCCAATTATTGCGTGGGCTGGATAATAATAAAGACCAAAGCTACTTCTTATACACGTTAAGCCACCAGCAAATTGCTCAAAGCCTATTTCCGGTCGGTGAACTGGAAAAACCAGAGGTTCGTCGTATCGCTGAAAAAATCGGTCTGGTGACGGCAAAGAAAAAAGATTCCACCGGTATCTGTTTTATTGGCGAGCGCAAATTCCGTGACTTCCTTGGCCGTTATTTACCCGCCAAACCTGGCCCGATTATGACAGTAGATGGAGAATCCCTTGGTGAACATCAGGGGCTGATGTACCACACATTGGGTCAACGTAAAGGTCTGGGAATCGGTGGAACGAAAGAAGGCAGCGAAGAGCCGTGGTATGTCATAGATAAAGACGTTCAGAACAACATCCTGATCGTGGCACAGGGGCATGAACACCCCCGTTTAATGTCTACCGGCCTTATTGCTCAGCAACTTTACTGGGTTGACAGACAGACATTAACTGAAAAAATCCATTGCGTCGTCAAAACACGTTATCGTCAGCAAGATATTCCTTGCTCTGTCACCCCTATAAGCGAAGATAAAATAGAAGTCCATTTTGCTAATCCTGTCGCCGCAGTCACCCCCGGCCAATCAGCCGTCTTTTATCAGGGTGAAGTTTGTCTTGGCGGTGGAGTGATCGAACAACGTTTGCAGGAGTAATTGTGGCAAAGAATCATTACAACATTACACTAGCGCTGGCGGGAATTTGCCAGTCAGGTCGCTTGGTACAACAACTGTCTCATGAAAACCAGTGTGATACTGATGCTGTTACCACCATGGTTAATAGCATTTTAAACACCAACCCGGCATCTGTTTTAGATGTGTTCGGCAATCATGAACGCAATCTGAAAATTGGGCTGAACGCAATGCTAGGGATGTTTAATAGCTCTAACAATGGTATTTCTGCCGATCTTACCCGCTATATCTTGAGTCTGATAGCATTGGAGCGCCGGCTAATGAAAAATCAGGCAGCTTCCGATGCATTGGGTAACCGTATCAGTTTACTTGAACGTCAACAGGCATATTTCGAACCCATGTCAGAAGGGATGTTCAATGCGTTGGCCGGTATTTATGTCGATGTTATCAGCCCATTAGGTCCACGCATCCAAGTGACTGGTTCCCCTGATATCCTGCGCAATCCACTGGTACAAGCGAAAGTCCGGGCTATTTTACTGGCTGGCGTCCGTTGCGCGGTCTTATGGCAACAAGTTGGCGGTGGTCGCTTGCAATTAATGTTTTCTCGTCAACGTCTGATCCAACAGGCGAAAGATATTCTTTCTCATTGTTAAATAAAATCCGGGAGTTGCTACCAATGGAATTATCCTCACTGACTGCTGTTTCTCCGATCGATGGCCGTTACGGCGATAAAGTCAGCGTATTACGTACCATTTTTAGTGAGTTTGGCTTACTGAAATTCCGCGTACAGGTTGAAGTACGTTGGCTGCAAAAACTGGCAGAATGTGCTGAAATTAAAGAAGTTCCCGCGTTTGATACAGACGCAAACGCTTACCTGAATGAAATTATCGCAAATTTCAATGAACAGGATGCAATGCGTATTAAAACTATCGAACGCACCACTAACCACGATGTCAAAGCAGTGGAATATTTTCTGAAAGAGAAAGTTGCACATATTCCTGCACTACATCAAGTTTCTGAGTTTATTCACTTTGCCTGTACTTCTGAAGATATTAACAATCTAGCTTATGCGCTGATGCTACAAACCGCCCGAGAAGAAGTACTTTTACCCCAATGGCGTCAGATGATTGATACCATCAAAAAAATGGCGAGTGAATATCGAGACTTACCACTGTTATCTCGCACTCACGGCCAACCAGCCACACCTTCCACGGTTGGTAAAGAGTTTGCCAATGTTGCTCACCGGATGGAACGCCAGTATCGCCAACTGGAACAAGTCGAAATACTCGGTAAAATTAATGGTGCCGTAGGTAACTATAATGCCCATATAGCCGCTTACCCACAGGTTGATTGGCATCAGTTTAGTGAAACTTTTGTGACTTCACTCGGCATCAAATGGAATCCATACACGACCCAAATCGAACCCCATGATTATATTGCTGAATTGTTCGATACTATCGCCCGTTTCAACACGATTCTGATCGATTTTGACCGTGACATTTGGGGTTACATCGCACTTAACCATTTCAAACAGAAAACGGTTGCCGGTGAAATCGGTTCTTCCACTATGCCACACAAAGTCAATCCAATTGATTTTGAAAACTCGGAAGGCAATTTGGGGCTGGCAAATGCGGTATTTGGTCATCTGGCAAGCAAGTTACCGATTTCCCGTTGGCAACGAGATCTGACTGATTCAACTGTATTGCGTAACCTTGGAGTTGGCCTGGGATATGCTCTGATCGCTTATCAATCTACGATGAAAGGCTTAAATAAGTTAGAAGTCAATGAGCAGCACCTGCTGGATGAGCTAGATAAAAACTGGGAAGTGCTGGCTGAACCTATCCAGACAGTGATGCGTCGCTATGGTATCGAAAAGCCTTATGAAAAACTCAAAGAACTTACCCGCGGTAAACGCGTCAACGGTGAAGGAATGAAAACCTTTATCGATGGACTGGATTTACCGGAAGAAGAGAAAATACGATTGAAAGCCATGACGCCAGCAAATTATATTGGCCGTGCAATCACACTGGTTGATGAATTGAAGTAGTTGATATTCAACAGACGGATAAAACATCCGTCTGTTGCTATCCTTATATAAACCAATCCCAAACATACTCTAAAGTTATATTCTCTATTTCCACTTAACGTCTTGCTGTTACAGATCCATGTATCTAACATACTCAGCAGAACCATGACATTGAATTTTTTACTGGCAGTTTTGTCTATATAATAGTCCGAATGAATTGATTATTACAATAACTGCCTGCTGGAGAGGAATTATTCCATGCGGATATTGATCGTTGAAGACAACATGTTACTGCGTCACCATCTAACGGTACAGCTTCGTGACACCGGTCATCTAGTTGATGCCGCTGCAAACGCCAAAGAAGCCGATTACTATCTGGTCGAGAGCGAACCCGATATTGCCATTGTTGATCTTGGTTTGCCCGGAGAAGATGGTTTGAGTTTGATCCGTCGCTGGCGCCAAAAAGATGAAAAACTCCCCATTCTTGTTTTGACCGCCCGCGAAAGCTGGCAAGAAAAAGTCACGGTTCTTGATGCAGGAGCAGATGATTATGTTACCAAGCCCTTTCATCTTGAGGAAATTATTGCCCGTATGCAGGCACTCCTACGCCGTAATAATGGGCTGGTTTCTCAGATTATTGAATTCCCACCTTTCAAAATCGATCTGTCACGCAAGGAATTTACAGTTTACGGGGAGAGCGTCAAACTAACGGCGTTTGAATACCGAATCATTGAAATACTGATGTGTAATAGCGATAAAGTTGTCACTAAAGAGTCATTAATGCGCCAATTATATCCCGATGCTGAACTGCGCGAAGGTCACTCCATCGATGTCTTAATCGGCCGACTAAGAAAAAAAATATTAGATATTTGGCCTTATGAAGCTATCGTGACTGTCCGGGGCCAAGGCTATCGCTTCGATGTGTAAAACTTTCATAGGTAAAAAAGTGCTTAAGCACAAAAAGCAGCCTTTCTCACTCCGTACCCGGTTTTTAATGGCAACTGCTGCGGTTATTCTTGCTCTTACCATGTCTTACGGTATTGTTGCCATTGTCGGTTACCTGGTCAGTTTTGATAAAACTGCTTATACACTGCTACGTAGTCAGAGTAATCTATTTTTCAGCCTTGCTCAGTGGAATAACAATCAGCTAGATATTTCAGTCCCCCCCAATTTCACACTGAATAACCCATCATTGGTTCTGATTTATAACAACAAAGGTGCCATCCTCTGGCGTCAACACCATATCCCAAAAGTCGAAAACTCTATTCCTAGTGAATGGTTAAAAGAAGAC
The DNA here is from genome assembly GCF_003343245.1 of Photorhabdus laumondii subsp. laumondii. Classification (NCBI taxonomy): domain Bacteria; kingdom Pseudomonadati; phylum Pseudomonadota; class Gammaproteobacteria; order Enterobacterales; family Morganellaceae; genus Photorhabdus; species Photorhabdus laumondii. The sequence continues at coordinate 3,333,506 of NZ_CP024901.1, forward strand.
GGTTTATATGAACTAGATACTGACCTAAAAAGCAGCCGGGATTTGCTAAAAAACTCGGCTAACACACAAGGACAATTAGGTAAACTTAATTCACTTGACGAAAATGAAGATAATGAGCTAACTCACTCCGTCTCTGTCAACAGATATAGTGCAACAGCTCATTTGCCAGCGTTAACCATTGTCGTCATCGATACCATTCCACAGGATTTACAAAAAACAGTTCTAGTGTGGGAATGGTTCGGTTATGTATTGATTGCCAATCTTATTCTGGTTATCCCATTAATCTGGCTGGCCGCACACTGGAGTTTACGGCCAATTAAATCGCTTATTCATCAGATCAGTTCATTAGAAAAAGGTGAGCGGGAAAAATTGGATGAAAATCCACCAACAGAGCTGCGGGGGCTAGTTCGTAACCTTAATGTGTTGCTCAATAATGAACGCAATCGCTATACAAAATACCGAACAACACTGGCTGATCTGACACACAGCTTGAAAACGCCACTGGCTGTTTTACAATCAACTCTCCGTTCTTTGCGTGACAGCAAACAAATGACTATTCAACAGGCAGAACCTATCATGCTTGAGCAAATTGGCCGTATTTCTCAGCAGATAGGCTATTATCTGCATCGTGCCAGTATGCGCAGTGAACACAGTACTATTATGCGGAAAGTCTCTTCTGTTCCTGCTTTACTAGATAGCCTATGCAGCGCTTTAACAAAAGTCTATCAGCGTAAAAGTGTCAGTCTCACGTTAGATGTCTCACCGGAGATCACCTGGCTTGGTGAGAAAAATGACTTTATGGAAGTCATGGGTAATGTGTTGGAAAACGCCTGTAAGTACTGCCTTAAATTTGTTGAGATCTCTGTGACGATTGATCACGATTCGGTAATGATTATTGTCGACGACGATGGTCCAGGGGTGCCAATTGAAAAATGGGACATCATTTTCCAACGAGGTCAACGTGTTGATACTTTGAAGCCTGGTCAAGGGCTTGGATTGTCAATTGCTTCTGAAATTATCGAACAATATAAAGGTGATATCAGTATCAGTGACAGTCCACTTGGTGGTGCCAGAATTTGCGTTATATTCCGATGCCAGCAAATTAATGATGATGATTAGTTAAATATGCCAGTGTAGTCTGATACTGAGTTTAACTATTCGTTATAATACCCTGAAATTCACTTCACACTCAGGATGTCACTATGGACTATCAGTTGAATCTGGACTGGCAGGCATTTTTGCATAATCATTGGCAAAAACGGCCTTTACTGATTAAACAAGGCTTCCGTCAATTCATTGATCCCCTTACTCCCGATGAACTCGCGGGGCTGGCTATGGAAAATGAAGTTGACTGCCGTCTGGTCAGCCAGAAAAATGGCCGTTGGGATGTCTCTCATGGTCCATTCGAAAGTTACGATCATTTAGGTGAAAAAGAGTGGTCACTGCTGGTACAAGCGGTTAATCACTGGCACCGTCCTTCCGCCGCATTAATGCAACCATTCCGCGTATTATCTGACTGGCGGATAGATGATCTGATGGTCTCCTTCTCCGTTCCCGGTGGTGGTGTTGGTCCGCATCTAGACCAATACGATGTGTTTATCATTCAAGGAATGGGCCGCCGTCGCTGGCGCGTTGGGGAAAAGCTACCAATGGAACAACGCTGCCCTCACCCCGATCTATTACAGGTCGATCCCTTTAGTGCCGTTATTGACGAAGAGATGGAACCAGGCGATATCCTCTATATCCCACCAGGATTTCCTCATGAAGGTTATTCCATCGAAGATTCACTAAATTATTCAGTTGGTTTCCGCGCCCCCAATTCCCGTGAACTGTTCAGTAGCTTCGCCGATTATGTGCTGGCTAATGATTTAGGCAGCTATCGTTATAGCGATGCCGATCTGACTTTCCGCGAAAATCCGGCGCTGGTCCAGCCGCATGAATTATCAGCGCTACACACCATGATGAACGAGTTATTGGCACAGCCTGACACTTTCCAACAATGGTTTGGTGAATTCATTTCTCAGTCACGGCATGAACTTGATATTGCGCCACCAGAGCCACCTTATGAAAGTGATGAAATTTATGAATTAATGAAACAAGGTGAAAATCTCCACCGTCTTAACGGATTACGGGTTATCAGGGTTGGTGATCAGTGCTTTGTTAACGGTGAATTAATAGATACACCTCATATTAAAGCGGCTGATGTTCTTTGCTGCCATTATGAAATTAATGCAGAAATGCTTGGTGAAGCGATAGATGATGTTCGTTTTATCAGACTGCTCACTGCATTGGTCAATAGTGGTTACTGGTACTTTAATGATTGATACCTCATCCCAAGAGGTTGATTTCAATAATATTGATTTTCTCCCCACTAAATCACAAGTGATTATAGTGGGGACTTCTTAAGTTCGCTTCGCTCTCAATTAGCATTCAGGAAGGAAAATTCCGCAGAGTTTGTTAAGAACTGGTAGTGCCAGGGTTTGCCGTTAATATCCGATCAAATTAACTCCTACTGCAAAACGCCTGACTCATTTCCGACTTTTTAGACAACAGTGCGGTTAATTCAGCAATGCGCATAACAACACTGACAGCCTGTTCCATTCCTTCCAACGAAACAAATTCATGTTTGCCATGATAATTATACCCCCCCATGAATATATTCGGGCAAGGTAAACCACGAAACGACAATTGTGCGCCATGAGTACCGCCACGAATCGGTTTAATAATGGGTTCAATATTACAATCCAGCATTGCCTGTTTGGCAATCTCAATAACATGCGGATATTTGATAACTTCATCATGCATGTTGTAATAATTGTCATCGATAGTCAGTTCGATATAACAACCAGGATGCAATCCCTCACCGGCTTTTTCAGCAATTTTAATCATCTTCTTTTTACGTTCTTCGAAGTTATTCCGATCAAAATCACGAATGATATAGTGCATTTCAGCACACTCAACTGTGCCTTTAATACGTTGCAAATGATAGAAGCCTTCATACCCATCGGTATGTTCCGGTGTCTCTTCCGATGGCAATGCTTGATGGATATGGATCGCCAGTGATAAAGCATTGATCATCACATTCTTAGCACTACCAGAGTGAACATTATTACCAACAATCTTAACGGTTACTACCGCCGCATTGAAATTTTCAAATGCCAGTTCACCTACACCACCACCATCTACGGTATATGCCCACTCAGCATCAAATGAATTAATATCAAAATAGCGTGCTCCCTTACCTATCTCCTCATCAGGTGTAAACGCAATCCGAATATCACCATGTAAGATATTGCTATTTTTCAGACGAACCATTGCAGTAATGATTTCTGCAATACCCGCTTTATCATCGGCACCAAGCAACGTTTTACCATCGGTGGTAATCAGTGTTTTCCCCAACATATTATGCAAAATAGGAAACATAACCGGTGATAACACTTCATTACCCGCCCCCAGCGCAATTTCACCACCTCGATAATTTTCCAACATTTGTGGACTTATATTTTTTCCAGAAAAATCAGGTGAAGTATCAAGGTGAGCAATAAAACCGATAGCAGGTACAGGCCAAGATGTATTGGCAGGTAATGTTGCCATAACACAGCCATGAGCATCCTGTACCACATTGGAAAAACCTAATTCGATCAACTCCTGTTTCAGCGCTTTGGCGAGTTCGAGCTGCCCATGACTACTGGGAATCGTCTTCGCTGACGGCTTTGACTGAGTATCAAAAGATATGTATTTAAAAAAACGTTCTAGTAATCTGTCCATTATTCTCTTCCCCCAGGGATTTTGTTACCCATTATGAGGAAGAGAAACACAATAATTATTGCGTCAAATCAGCTTTAAATTCTTTAATACTATCAATTAACCTTCGAGCATACTCATCGACTATCTTACTGGCTGGTCCATAATGCTTTTCATCAAATAAACTTTCTACCTGACTCGGTTCTAAGTTCAGCTCTACCGTGTGCGCCCCTGCCAGTTTAGCTTCATGTACAAATCCAGCCGCAGGATAAACATGGCCAGAAGTGCCAATAGCGATAAAAATATCTGCCTGAGCCAGTGCAGAATAGATCTGTTCCATCTCCAAAGGCATTTCACCAAACCAAACAACATGTGGGCGCAATGGTGAAGGGAACTGACAACAATGGCAACGTTCATCTGTCGTTAAATCGTCTGTCCACTCAAACACTTGCCCAGATTGGCAACAACGAATTTTGAACAACTCACCATGCATATGCACCGTGCGATAGCTACCCGCCCGCTCATGAAGATCATCGATATTCTGAGTAATCAACAAAAAATTATCGCCAAGTTCATGCTCCAGCGCGGCTAAAGCATAATGCGCTACGTTCGGTTTTATCTCTGATTGCTGAAGTTGATGACGCCGAGCATTATAAAATGCCTGCACCAATTCTGGATCCTTCTGAAAACCTTCAGGTGTAGCAACATCTTCCACCCGATGTTCTTCCCACAACCCATCAGAGGAACGGAAAGTCCGAATACCCGATTCGGCCGAAATACCGGCTCCTGTCAATACCACGATGTAAGGTTTTTTCATATTAAGCGCCAATCGATTGTCCCTATAAAAAATCCGGCTACGAAATCTCTGATGCCTCAAACGCTTAACCTTACGAAGCCGGCCAAGCCGACTAAGCCGACGACGAACTCGCATACTGATTTCCTTCAAGATTTCTTAAATGTTGCTTAGGTTTCTATTTTTTATACCATAACGTTTTGATTAGCTCATGCCAATAATAGATTAATTATTTTCCACTTAAAATTCGTGCCGGATCAAGTCTACTTGCCCGCCTTGCCGGATACCAACTGGCTAATAAACTCAGAATCAGAGCCGTCGCCAGAACATACAGAACATCCATGCCATGCAACTCAGATGGCAGGAAATCAATGAAGTAAACATCACCGGAAAGAAATTGATGCCCGATCAGCTTTTCCAGCCCATGAATAAGCGCTGTCAGATTCAGTGATGCCAACACGCCAGCTACAGCACCAGCAATACTGCCCGTCATCCCCGTCAATAACCCATACCAGAGAAAAACTGCTCTAATTTGCCTATCCTTAGCGCCGAGGGTTCGCAGGATAGCAATATCACTGCTTTTATCTTTTACCGCCATAATCAGGGTAGAAACGATATTAAAACATGCCACGCCAATCACCAGAATCATCGCCAGATACATAATGCTACGTACCATCTGAATATCATGATACATATAGCCATAATTTCTTATCCAACTACTGATATAGACATATTCCTGTGATGCTTCCCCGGCAGACCTTACTCGTTGATCAGCGGCAAATACATCATCAACCTTGATTGCAATGCCAGTGATCCCTTGCCCATAATCTAAATATTGTTGAGCATCGGCCAAAGGGACCAAAGCCAAACTATGATCAAGCAAACCACTCAATTGAAAAATCCCGCTAACTTGTAAACGAATCCGTTTTGGTTGCAACAGTTTCATTTCGGGATCATTGTTCGGGATCATGACAGTCAACCAATCACCCTGCTTAACCTTTAAAGCATTAGCAACTCCCTGCCCCAGAATGACCTGTTGATGACCCGCCTGAAAATTTTGCCAGACATTATCTTGGACAAATTGTGGTAATGAGCTGACCTGAGATTCCGTGGCTAAATCAACCCCTCTCACCTGAACAGCATGCAAGCTGGCACCTTTTTCCATCAATCCAGTGAAAGTAATATAAGGTGAAGCCGCAACCACACCGGTGGTGTTTTTTACCCGTTCCAATGCAGGCTGCCACTGTTCAAAAGGCTGATGAACCGTATAAATTTCACCATGAGGAACAACAGAAAGGATGCGGTTTCTCAATTCTCGTTCAAAACCATTCATGGCACTTAGACCAATGATGAGAACAGCGACACCAAGCATAATCCCTAACGTAGAAATCACCGAAATCAGAGATACCATACCGCCACGGCGACGCCCGCGACTAAATCTCAAGGCAGTGACCAAAGAGAGAGGCAAATTCGCCATTACAACGCTCCCGTCACGGTCAATTCATCCTGTAAATAGCCATCACGCATCTCCACCTGACGATTTAACCTGCCGGCGAGATTCAAATCATGGGTGACAACCAGAAATGCCGTGCCTTGCTGCCGGTTAAGCTCACCCAATAATGCAAAGATGCTATCTGCATTACGTAAATCGAGGTTACCGGTAGGTTCATCCGCTAAAACTAAAGAAGGTTCATTAACCAACGCTCTGGCAATTGCCACACGCTGGCGTTCTCCCCCTGACAATTCTGATGGACGGTGATGAGCACGCTTCTCCAAACCAACAGCCGCCAGCATTTCGAATGCTTTCTTCTGTGCCTGACCGCGATTTTTACCACCAATTAACAGTGGCATAGCGACATTCTCTACCGCATTAAAATCTGGCAACAGATGGTGAAACTGATAAATAAAGCCCAATTCATGATTTCGCAGTTCTGCTCTGGCTCCGGAGGACATTTTATTCAAAGAGTGCCCTTTAAAAAGGACTTCACCAGAAGTCGGTGTATCCAACCCACCAAGCAAATGCAGAAGCGTACTCTTACCTGAACCGGAACTTCCCACAATCGCCATCATTTCACTCTGATTGATAGCAAAAGTGACATTTTTCAGCACTTCGGTCAGTACTTGCCCTTCCTGGTATTTTTTACACAGATTATTACACAACAATAGTGGTTGATTATTCATAACGCAAAGCCTCAGCAGGTTGAATGGCAGCAGCACGCCAGGAAGGATATAACGTAGACAATAGAGCAATCGCCATCGCTGAAATTGCGATTGTAGCAACCTGTAGCGGCTCAATGGCAACAGGCAGCTCAACACCTGAGGTCAATAAGCCAATCAGTGGCATTAAGTTATTAAGCTGACTGGAAAGCAGAACACCAAGCCCAGTTCCCAGTAAAGTGCCGATGATCCCGGCTCCGGCTCCCTGGATCATAAAAATCGCCATAACCTGACGACGTACCAGTCCCTGTGTCTGCAAAATCGCCACTTCTCCCTGTTTTTCCATGACCAGTAAACCAAGCGAAGTGATGATATTGAACGCAGCCACGGCAATAATCAGGCTTAACAATAAGCCCATCATATTTTTTTCCATCCTGACCGCTTGGAAAAACTCACCTTTACGTTCGCGCCAATCTTTCCATAACAACCCTTCCGGCATGGTTTGTAAGCTCAAACTATCTACAGCCAATGGTTCTGAGAGATAGAGACGCCAGCCAGTGATGTGACCTGGTGGATAGCGCATCAGACGAGCTGCATCTTGCTGATTAACCAGAATCTGTGTGCCATCGACTTCGCTATTAGACGCAAAAGTGCCAATAACAGTAAATAGACGCTGACTAGGAATACGCCCCATTGGTGTCAACTGACTTGCACCAGGCACCATCAGGCGAATGCGATCACCGCGTTTTACCCCAAGCTCCCCAGCCAGTTTTTCGCCCAAAATAGCATTGTAGCTACCGGGTTCAAGTTGATGACGATAAGCGCCGGTTAAATATTCAGTCAGCGGCTCATATTCATCAAAAGCGATACCCAGCATCACACCAACACCGACATTCCGGGCGCTTTGCAATACAACATCCCCCATCACCAATGGCGTCATCCTGTCAACCTGCTTGAGAGCCGCAAGTTCACTGGCAGGATGCGCTTTTGGGTCTAGCGAGCCGTTTACCGACGTCACAACCGCCTGTGGCATCAAGCCAAGAATACTGGTTTCCAGTGAACGCTCAAAACCATTCATCACAGACAATACTGTAATTAATGCGGCAACACCGAGAGTAATGCCAATGGTTGACAGCCAGGAAACAAACCGACCAAATTTATCAGCCGCCCGACCACGCATATACCGCAAACCTATAAATAATGAGACAGATTGAAACATGAAATCTGTTACGCCCCTGTTGCCAAAGCAAAGTGTTCGGGGATAATAAAGGGTAGTTATATTTTATGGAACCACCAACATCCAGATTCTGTGGTTTTTTTATTTTCTCTCAACCCGCCAGCGTGTTTACTTGAAGACCATTATGTGTCGAAAGCCTGTTGGGAATGGACTGAATCATAGAGAACACATTGACGCCTATGTCCTCAAAATATCGTTATGAACTTCCCGAACGTCGCGGTGATAACCGTCAATTAGGCCAACTTACTGGTGCCGCTTGCGCGGTAGAGTGTGCTGAAATTATCGAACGCCATCAAGGCCCTGTCGTACTGATAACCAAGGATATGCAAAACGCCTTACGTCTGCATGATGAAATCCATCAGTTTACCGACTGCTCCGTTGATCTCCTTTCCGATTGGGAAACACTGCCGTATGACAGTTTTTCTCCTCATCAGGAGATCATTTCCAACCGTCTGTCTACACTTTACCGTCTGCCGACGATGACCAAAGGTGTTTTAATCCTGCCGATAAATACCTTAATGCAACGGGTTTGCCCTCATGAGTACCTTAACGGGCATGCACTCGTTATGCACAAAGATCAGAGACTCTCACGGGATAAACTCCGTACTGAATTAGAACAGGCTGGCTATCGTAGTGTCGAACAAGTTCTTGAACACGGCGAATTCGCTACTCGTGGCGCACTACTTGATCTTTTCCCTATGGGAAGTGAGCATCCCTATCGTATTGATTTTTTCGATGATGAAATCGACAGCTTACGCATTTTCGATGTTGACAGCCAACGCACGCTGACTGAAGTTAAACAAATCAACCTACTGCCTGCTCATGAATTCCCAACCGATAAAGAGACAATTGAACTGTTTCGCAGCCAGTGGCGGGAACGTTTTGAAGTCCGTCGTGACAATGAGCATATTTATCAGCAAGTCAGTAAAGGCACGTTACCGGCCGGGATAGAATACTGGCAACCGTTGTTTTTTAACCAACCCTTGCCTTCATTGTTTGATTATCTACCCGACAACACTTTGCTTATCAGTCAAGAAATAAACCATTCCGCCGAACGTTTTTGGCAAGACATCCAACAACGCTTTGAGAGCCGTAAAATTGACCCAATGCGCCCTCTCTTACCCCCAGAAGAGCTTTGGCTTCCGGCTGACAATTTATTCTCAGCGCTAAAAAACTGGCCCCGCATTCAACTTAAAACAGAGGAATTGAGCAAAAAAGCGAGTCACGTAAATCTTGATTATCAACTGCTGCCTGATCTCTCCGTTGTTGCGCAAAATAAGGCACCTCTGGATAAGCTTCGCCGATTCCTTGAACAATTCAGTGGCCGCGTTATTTTCTCTGTTGAGAGCGAAGGACGGAAAGAAACGTTACAGGAATTATTGTCACGAATAAAGATTAAACCCATTAAAATCAGCAAATTGCATCAAGCACAACAGCCAGGTCACTTTTTGATGATTGGTGCCGCTGAACATGGTTTTATCGATACAAAGAATGAACTGGCTCTAATCTGTGAAAGCGACATGCTTGGTGAACGTGTTGTCCGCCGCCGTCAAGATACCCGTCGCACGATTAATACCGATACCCTGATCCGTAACCTTGCAGAATTACGCCCCAGTCAGCCAGTGGTCCATTTGGAACATGGCGTTGGTCGTTACCAGGGGCTAACTACGCTGGAAGCAGGTGGTATCAAAGCTGAATATCTGATCTTAAGTTATGCCGGTAACGACAAACTTTATGTTCCGGTCTCTTCCCTGCATTTGATCAGCCGCTACGCAGGGGGTGCTGATGAAAATGCCCCATTACATAAATTGGGCGGAGAGGCATGGAACAAAGCCCGCCAGAAAGCTGCCGAAAAAGTACGCGATGTCGCTGCGGAGTTGCTTGACATTTATGCTCACCGCGCCGTAAAACCAGGATTTGCGTTTAAACATGATTGGGAACAATACCAATTGTTCTGTCAAAGCTTTCCATTTGAAACAACGCCAGATCAGGAACAGGCAATTAACGCAGTTCTGAATGATATGTGTCAGCCAATCGCGATGGATCGCTTAATTTGCGGTGATGTAGGCTTTGGCAAAACCGAAGTTGCAATGCGCTCCGCATTTCTGGCAGTCCATAATGACAAGCAGGTGGCGGTCCTGGTTCCGACAACCCTGTTGGCTCAGCAACATTTTGATAATTTCCGCGACCGTTTTGCTAATTGGCCTGTACGTATTGAGATGATATCCCGTTTCCGCAGCGCCAAGGAACAGCAACAAATCGTTGAAATGGCAGCCGAAGGTAAAGTCGATATTATTATTGGTACGCATAAGTTGCTACAAAGCGACTTGCGCTGGAAAGACCTGGGTTTGTTAATTGTGGATGAAGAGCATCGGTTTGGTGTTCGCCACAAAGAGCAGATCAAAGCCATGCGTGCCGATGTCGATATTCTGACCCTCACCGCAACCCCTATTCCACGAACGCTCAATATGGCAATGAGTAGTATGCGGGATCTCTCAATTATTTCGACCCCGCCCGCTCGCCGTCTGGCAGTCAAAACCTTCGTGCGCGAATATGACAGTTTGCTGGTGCGAGAAGCCATACTGCGTGAAGTTTTGCGCGGTGGTCAAGTCTACTACCTCTATAATGATGTTGAAAATATTGAGAAAGCGAAGCTGCGTCTTGAAGAATTAGTACCAGAAGCACGGATCGCCATTGGTCATGGGCAGATGCGTGAACGGGATTTGGAACGGGTGATGACCGATTTCCATCATCAACGATTTAATGTTCTGATTTGTACCACAATTATTGAGACAGGCATCGATATTCCAAGCGCCAATACCATCATTATTGAACGTGCTGACCATTTTGGCCTGGCCCAACTGCACCAATTGCGGGGGCGTGTCGGACGTTCTCACCATCAGGCTTATGCTTACCTGCTGACACCACATCCGAAAGCAATGACAACCGACGCACACAAACGTCTGGAAGCCATCGCCTCCCTTGAAGATTTAGGGGCGGGTTTTGCACTGGCAACTCACGATCTTGAAATCCGTGGAGCCGGCGAACTCCTAGGTGAAGAACAAAGCGGTCAGATGACAACAATCGGCTTCACTCTCTACATGGAGCTGTTAGAAAGTGCTGTCGATGCACTAAAAGCAGGCCGCAAACCCTCACTTGAAGACTTGACCAATAGTCAAACTGACGTTGAATTGCGGATGCCTATTTTGTTACCTGATGATTATATTCCTGATGTCAATATGCGTTTGTCTTTTTATAAACGTATTGCCAGCGCCAAAGACGCATCAGAATTAGCAGAATTGAAGGTTGAATTGATAGACCGGTTCGGCACATTACCTGATCCGGGGCGTCACTTATTACACTCAGCAGCCATTCGCCTGTTAGCTCAGAAATTAGGTATTAAACGAATAGAAGCCCATGAAAAGGGAGGGTTCATTGAGTTTAGTGAAAAAAATAAAGTTGATCCAACTTATCTGATCGGCCTGTTACAAAAACAACCTGAAATTTATCGGTTGGATGGCCCCGCTAAACTTAAATTCATCATTGATCTGAACGAAAGAACGGCACGCCTGGAATTCATTCAGCAATTACTTGATACTTTTGAACATCATCAGATCTGCTCTTAAGTCATTTTCACTTCCCCTATGATTGATCATCAGTCTGTGGGGAAGTACTGTGATTTAATTCACACTGTACAGCTATCTGTCTCTTCCACGTAAATCTGTCAAAATCAAGACTCATCTTCATCTGCACTATTGAATAATTATGCTGTGATTTATTCATCAATATTTATTCTAAGATAACAAGCATAGCAAACTATGTGACCGGTGTGAGTGAGTGCAGCCAACAAAGAAGCAACTTGAAAGATAACGGGTACAATAGTAATAACAGCCTGTATTATTAATCTGATACAAAAATTTATTTTTTATCTGAATGATATCTCTCCTGTTGTAATAATAATTTTTCATTATACAATAATCATTTCATATAATTAACAACAATATATTCTAGAAAAGAAGAAGATGAATTATCCATCTACATACGCCCATTTATCCTTAATCAGCACTCAATGAAAGTGATCGTACCAGTTTTTTGGTATCTTAATAACCCCGTCAAACTTTGCCTTAATGTAACAATCAATCAAATATATTGATTAACTATATAAATTACATTCAAACATATTGCTTATTACAAAATAGATTATTAGATATTCTTAAATATTATATTATCTTTTAATTGCGTTATCTTACACTTCGTCTATACCAGTTAACTAAATCTCTATTTATCTATTTTTAAGAAATTAAATAATAAATATATTTACAACAAGCACGAGAAACCATAATTATGCAAAGTGTCACCGCTAACAATATTACATCCGAGAATGTTTCCTTGAATAATATTTCTATGCAAATTCTGCGCGAATTGTTGCAATATCGCAGGCACCTTACTGATCCAGTGAAAAATTCAGCTAAAGAAGAAGAGATTATTAAAACTGTACAATTACCCAGAATTGAATACTTTATCAAGAATAAAAAGCCTATCGAATTCATTCTACCGGCATTCCCAACCAAGTCACCAAACATAAATAAAGTACTTGGTACTGCCCCTGATATGGCAGAACGCTTATCTTTGATTTTTCTTAATTCTTTTTGCCAACGTATCCAGCTTTATTATCCTCCTGGTGCTCGCATTATTATTTGTTCTGATGGACATGTTTTCGGTGATCTCATTCATGTCAGTGATGAAGTTATCAGCCAATACCATGAAGATATTAAACAATTACTTCATGAAGTGGGTGCTATCAATTTAAGTACATTTAACCTCAATGACGATAAGGAACTCTGCGAACATAGTGATGATTTTAATTTACAGAGACAGATGTTAGTAAAACATTATGCCCGCTCAGAGGCATCTATCAAAGACGAACTGTTGCAAAATAATAACGGATTACAATTATACCGTGCAGTCACCCGCTTTTTATATGAAGACAGCTTATTACCTGGTTACACCGGATCAAACAATGCCCTACAGAAAGATGCCAAACAAAGAGCTATCGGTGTTATTCAACGAAGTTGGGCATGGGGAAGTTTATTAGATACTCATTTCCCAAAAGCCATACGTCTGTCTATTCATCCTCAACCAGCAGACAGTATTAAATTTGGTATTCATATGATGCCAACCCGGGATGATTGGTTAACCCCTTGGCATGGTGTCGCAGCCAATGTAAATGGGCAATTTATACTTATGAAACACAAAGAAGTTCAGATGATGGGCGGAAAATTAGTAAATATTCATGGAAAACCCAGTCACTATGTAATTTGAAGGAAAATAGCATGACAGAATTAAATAGCTTTCAGACAGAAGAAATAACCCCTTTTGGTTTAAAAATTACGCCTCAATATTCCGATCAACATATTGATACATTACCAGTGGAACAACTGAAAGAACTGGCAAGAAAACACCATCTGCTTATATTACGTGGTTTTAAATCTGATTTATCTGATCACGAAAAATATGAAAAATATGCCCGTAATTGGGGAGAAATAATGATGTGGCCGTTTGGTGCTATTTTAGATGTTCGTGAACACCAAGATGCTACCGATCACGTTTTTGATAATAGCTATATGCCGTTGCACTGGGATGGCATGTACAAACCAACAATTCCCGAATTTATTATGTTCCATTGCGCCCACGCACCTGAAAGCGATCAAGGGGGCAGGACAACCTTTGTCAATACTCGCCGTGTTGTTGCTAATGCTACTCAACAGCAATTAGAACAGTGGAAGAATATATCGATTACTTATCGCATTAATAAAGTCACTCATTATGGCGGGGAAGTTCACTCTCCTTTAGTGGAAGAACATCCGGACAGAAATGGATTCGTTATCAGATATAACGAACCGGCAGTAGATGGAGAAAAATTCCTAAATAAACATGCTATTGAATATCATAATATCAACCCCGATCAAGTAGCAGAATTTCAACAAGATTTTATCAATATATTATATGATAAGCGCCATTTATATGCTCATGCATGGAAAAAAAGTGATCTGGTGATTGTGGATAATTTCTCTCTGCTACATGGCCGTGAAGGATTTACTTCCAAATCAGAACGGCATTTACAGAGAATCCATATTCAATCTAATCCAGCATTTAATAATCAGGCGTTAAGATCATAGTATTATTATATAACCGAAGGACTAGAAAGATGATTATTTTGACTCCCATTATCATATATTGGGAGTCAAACGATCCATCCCTATGAAAAATTGTATTTATTAGTCGAATCCTTCCCAATAATTTATTATCCCGATAAATACCCCTATTTTTAATAGCCTTATTTACATCTCCAAGTAAAAAAAGAAACATTTCATCTATAAAAATCCGACACAACCATCTGATAATAAAGAAATAGTTATATTCATAAAAATATAACCAATATCCATATAATGTTTTTAATAAAGAAAAATTTTACTCAACCATTCTTTGAACCATCACATTTTACATAGCTTGAGCCAGCCCTACAGGTCACATTCCAAAGTATTGTGCCTACTGACCAGAATTGGCCGTTAATACGCCAGCCCAGTGCACAAAAACGATATCATTGAGATCAACACTGCTATTAGCAAAATATTGAATACCGGTGTTGGCTCCCACACTAATTAATTAGTTCCTTTTCAAACAATGTCTTATTTTCCTGAAAAGAAAATAAAACATTAGGAATGTCATTTTTATTCAACGGATTCTTTACATCACTGGTACTTCTATTCCAGTGATACTTCCCATTAGTTTCTTCGAACCGATGAATATTACCTTTTTCACCCTTAGAGAACCTAACTTCTTTATTATCATAATTTTTGGAGCTTGGAATTGAGTTTTCAAAAAATTTCAATGAGTCTTTTGGTTCTATTCTGGGTTCGCTTGGAAAACGGAAAATACCCCACATTAAGCTTGTTTTTTATACAAACTGATATTATCTAATATGATTACCGATTTTATCCATTTCCTTCCATTCCATCAGGGTGAGTCTCAAACCTGAAACCTCCCAGATAATTAAGCCTATTCTAATACGTTATTTTATAAATTCGAATTGGCAACAATTCGCGTACTGGCTTGACCTTTTAAGTGCACTATAATATGCTGAAAAGGAATAAACTGAGAAACTTAACTGCCTGCGAGTGAGCGCTTATTGTCGCTCTCTGTTGGATTAAATGGTTTTCATGCCAAACATAAAATAGATGAAATTGTGACTTGATTATGAACCTTTATTTTTACACGTCTAACTCAAAGAAATACACTTATGCCGAATCTATTTTTTCCAGTCATGCTGACATAAACTTGGTTCATAAAAGCTTCGACTTTAAAGAGTTACAAACTAATGATCCTCAAGAAAACCTACTATTTAAATTAAATCAGGTTCCACACGTCCCTTCTTCCTATGTTTTTATTGAGGACAGCACCTTCCATATAAATGCTCTTAATGGTTTCCCCTCGCTGTATACTAAATACATTTTATCTTCATTAGGCGTTCAGGGAATTATTAACCTATTAGCAGAAAAAGGTAACCGTGAGTGTTATTTCATCAATCACTTGGCGCTCAGAACAGAAAATAATAAGGTAGTCTTTTTTTCAGGCACTACAAGAGGGTTATCTATTTCTCTCTCTCCTTTAGAGCGCAGTAATGAGACAAGCTGGTCTGATCTTTGGCAAATATTAAAAGTAACAGATGGTGGGCAGTTCTACAGTCAATTAATTGAAGGAGATAAGCACCTTTTCAACCAACAGAATAACAATACTGATGCTTTTCAACTACTCAGGGATCACCTTACTGAGATAGAGTTATAAAACTAGTTTATTCACGTTACATTAGGTGTTTTTTAATTTTATCAATACATGAACGACTATCGTTCACAATAACGATCTTAGATACAAACTCTGGATGAATGTCAAAGAAGTTATCTAAACGATTATCGAACTGTTTAGCTCATGAATCCTAAGGAGACAAAGATCTCTAGTGCGGATTTATCTATGCCAGCCTTGCTTTTTACCTGCCACTCGATCTACCAAAAGATCACTTAATCTAAATTCTTCATAATTATATGGGATAAATAGCATGATTTGTTGGCGTCATTCTCTGTAATTGGAAAGTTTCTTTAAAGACTTTACTCACCTTGAGAAAAAGGGATCAATGAAAATATCAATGGGTTAATCAAGCAGTGCTTTCCAAAGGAAACCAATTTTAATGAAGTCCCTGCGCAGGAAATAGATTTTTGGGTAAACCGATTAAGTAATCGCCCTTGAAAAACTTGGGGTGGTAAAATATTCAATGAATTATTTAAAGGAATACGAATATGTTTACTTACAGAGTAACGATGTTGCGCTTGATTATGCGAATATATCCCACTCTATTACTAAGGTCATTCAAACTTACCCACCTTAATAAAAACCCACTTTTTATTTTAAGAAAAATAACTTCCTCACCAAAGCGATTATAAATTAATTTATAAATCACATTCAGTAATAATCAGTATAAATAATCCAGTAACTCTCTAACAGAACAATGGACTGAGAAATAATAATAATATGAGATACCAAATTATAGTTATACTCAAGAGGTAATTAACCAAAGAGGAGAATGACAATGTCCATATCCCTTGAGTATTTTCAATCTGCAAAATTTGACGGTAATTTATATCTTAAATGTCACGGTGAAATTAGTAACGATACAGAAATAAAATACACCGTAACCAATTCAAAAACAAAAGAGATATATGAATGTTATAGTGAAGATAATCAACTCGTCTGTTTGACTTCACTTAAACCCGCAAATTATAAAATAGAAGCAACCATTAAAAAAGACGGTAAAATAATTGCTACGCTTACACCAGAAGATATAGAAATAAAAGAATCAGACTTTCTGTTTGATATCGATAAAAAAATCGATGAGATAGATAAAGACAAAACTGATAATATCAACATTAACCATATACCATCGAAACAGATACCTTCCAAAGGAAATACTGTTTCTTTAAAAGGAAACAATGATATCCCAAATAAGAATTTGAAATATAACCTTGAGATTATGTTTTCCCCTGATGGATTAAAAAAATTTGAAATAGAAAAAGATAATTTATTACCTGCTTTTAATTCATCTCAACATTCAATAGAGATAAAACCTGTTTTTAATCAAGAAGATTTAGATAAGAAAACCTGGAAAACACCAGAATTCAGTAAATTAATTCATCTTTACAAGATAGATGCTGATATTAATCATGCTGATTTAGTCAAGTTAGCCAATGAACTGGAGAAACTGGATTATGTCGAATTTTGCTCTCTTATGCCGATTTTGAAAGAGCTGCCGCCGCCACCTTTGCTTCTATCCGAAGAGGAAACGATAATTCCTGAATTTGATACTACTCATATCGTTACACCTGATTTTTCACATCTACAAGGATATTTAGACGAACACAGCGGTATGAATATTAGAAAAGCCTGGGATGAAGGTTATAAAGGCAAAGGTGTCACTGTACACCATCTTGATTTTGGTGTTTATAGAAACCATGAAGATTTAGTTGGTAATATTACGGTTATCAACAGCCGCCCAGAAACACAAGATTGTAATCACGGCACAGCCGCCACCGGCTGTATTGCTGCAAAAGATAATACATTCGGTGTGACAGGTATTGCTCACGAATGTCAATTCCGTTTTTATGACGTCGATGACTTTGATAGAATAATATATAGCTTTTTACCGGGAGATATTATTAGTTTAAATATTCAAACTGTAGCCAATAATAGATATTATCCTTTTACCTATCTCAAATCTAATTGGCAAAGAATAAAAAGTTGTGCTGATGCAGGGGCAATAATTATTTTCGCTTCTGGTAATAGTGGTATTAATTTAGCCTATGACTTCACTTTCCCTAATTATGGCGATCCTGGCGGTATTATGATTGGTGCCTGTACATCAATTAATGGACACAGGTTAGGTTTTTCCAATCATAATCTTCACACCAGTTTAAATTCCTGGGGTGAGAATGTCACAACGACTGGATATACAAACTTACAGTACCTACCAGGAAATAAGAGAAATTATACGCGCAGTTATAATGGAACATCCAGTGCGACACCTTTAGTCTCAGGTGCATTAGCGCTTATTCAGTCCTATATAAAATTAAAATATCATAAATATCTTAATTGCACTCAAATAGCAACACTGGTTAGAAGTAGTGGTTTTACAATAGGTGAACTACAAGGAGTCGGCACGCGACCAAATGTCGCAAATGCTTTCAAATTAGTTGATCGCCTGTTTTCTTAATTAAGGTAAATGATTTCAGATTAAAGTAGTGATGCTTTATCAGGGCCACCTGTTATTCTACGGGTGGCCTTATATCAATTAAATCATTAATGTAGTTTCAATCGCGGACGGATAACACGGTTAATTCCGCCAACAAGCATCATCAAGCCAGTTTTAATATAACCATGTAAAGCCACCTGATGCATACGATATAAAGAGATATAAACCGCACGGGCTATACGCCCTTCGATCATCATTGAACCACGCATCAAATTGCCCATCAAACTACCCACCGTACTAAATTTAGACAATGATACCAATGAGCCATGATCTTTGTAGGTATACTCTTTTAACGGTTTATCATGCAACAAGGCAATAATATTACTGTAACAGCGGCTAGCCATTTGATGAGCCGCCTGTGCCCTTGGTGGAACAAAACCCCCCTCCTTCTTCGAGCATGATGCACAATCACCAATGGCAAAAATATGATCATCAAGTGTCGTTTGCAGAGTTGGCTTTACCACTAGCTGATTAATCCGGTTAGTTTCAAGACCGGCAATATCTTTCATAAAATCAGGTGCTTTAATACCGGCAGCCCATACCATGAGATCAGCTTTAATCAGCTCACCTTCTTTAGTATTCAACCCATGTTCATCAGCGCTGGTCACCATAGTTTTGGTTAATACATGAACGCCAAGTTTTGTGAGTTCCTGATGTGCCGCAGCAGAAATACGTGCCGGCAATGCAGGCAAAATTCGCTCCCCTGCTTCGACTAACGTCACGTTCAACGCTTCTGAATTCAGCCCTTCAAAACCATAACTGTTAAGCTGTTTTACCGCATTGTGCAATTCCGCTGATAACTCAACACCTGTCGCTCCACCGCCAACGATAGCAATATTAACCTTATCTTGCTGACCACAGTTTGCAGAATATTTAAGAAATAGATTCAACATTTCATTATGGAAACGGTGAGCCTGTTGTGGGTTATCCAGGAAGATACAGTGCTCTTTCACACCTTGTGTATTAAAATCATTAGATGTACTTCCCAAGGCCATAACGAGAATGTCATAGCTCAATTCACGTTCAGGAACCAATACTTCGTTATATTCATCCCTGATCTCATTCAAAGTAATTTTTTTGCTATCACGGTGAATATCAGTCAATGCCCCTAATTGGAAACTGAAATAGTGGTTACGGGCATGAGCCAGATAACTCAACGCATCAACTCCATCGTCAAGGGAGCCTGTTGCCACTTCATGTAATAACGGCTTCCATAAATGACTTTGGTTACGATCCACCAGCACAATTTCTGCTTTCTTTTTACGACCTAACTTATGCCCCAGACTGGTTGCCAGTTCCAAACCACCGGCACCTCCACCAATGATAACAATTCTCTTCTTTGGTGTTGTCATGACTACCCCACTAAAATGTAAACCAAATGTTATTTAAGGGCAGTAAAATAATACCTTTAAATAACATTTAGTTTTATACAAATAACCGATGTGATAATTACAGAATATCATGACTGGTTAGTGGGTCATACCAAAATTGAACAACATCAAATTCTTTTGAATAAATAAACATCAATCACAAAATTTGTCAATTTATTTTCAGTTGGTTGGATTCAGCTCTGATTTATTTCATTTTCTTATTTACATAGAAAATAAAATATGCCTCAAAAAAGAGGCATTAAAGAGCCTGATATCAAAGAAATTTCAGGAATGTGACCATGCTATGTATACAAAAAAGCGGGATATTTTCCCGCACAATTAACGCTAAAGGTCATCTATTTGGCAGTAACACAAACACTTTACAAATTACCGTGCGCAATCCTGCCATTGTTCATACAAAGCCGTTAGTGCTTTATTAGCCTGCTGCCAACGTTCTGAATTCTTTAACTCATTCAGACTGTATTGACCACCTCGATGGTACAATTCTGATAATTTTTCCACTTTGGTCAACGGCAGATTATCAAGCGCGCTAACCGCGCCATCACGGTTATTACATATCAAAATCATGTCACAACCTGCATTGAGTGCAGTCTGCCCGCGTTCAACGTAACTTCCCATCATCGCGGCTCCCTCCATAGAGAGATCATCGGAAAATATCACGCCATTAAAGCCCAATTGCTGACGCAACACTGATTTTAACCAGTATGACGATCCGCTGGCGGGATGCTTATCTACCTGAGGATAGATCACATGAGCCGGCATAATCGCATCCAATAAATTACGCTGGATAAAATCACGGAAAATAGACATATCATGATGACAAATAACTTCCAACGGGCGATCGTCACAGGGAGTTTCTTTATGAGAATCAGCATTAACAGCACCATGCCCCGGAAAATGTTTACCTGTCGATTTCATTCCGGCAGAATGCATGCCTTTGATAAAATGCTCTGCCATCATCTTGGCTTGTTCAGGGTCTTCATGGAATGAACGCTCACCAATAGCCGCACACTGGTGACCTAAATCCAAAACCGGCGCAAAGCTGATATCGATATCCATAGCAATCATTTCAGACGCCATCAACCAGCCCGCCTCTTCCGCCAATTGAGTACCATTGAGATTGTCACTCAATCCAGCAAAAGATTGGGCCGCCGGTAAGCAAGTGAAACCTTCGCGGAAACGCTGAACTCTGCCCCCTTCTTGATCAACAGCAATCACAAGACGATGACGAGAAGCCTTACGAATCTGACGGACTAATTCTCTTAATTGCTCAACATCATAGAAATTGCGGGTAAACAGAATTAATCCGCCCACTAATGGATGTTGCAAAATTTCCTTTTCTTCATTATCCAATTCATAACCAACAACATCTAACATAACCGGACCCATAACATTCCTCGCTTATACCCGTTATCTTTCAAGTTGCCTCTTTGTTGGCTGCGCTCCCTTGCCGTCGCGATCCATTTTGAAATCCATTGGGTATATATTCATATTACTGCAATCAATGCAGCTTAAAACGTTAGACCAAAAGAGAGACGTAACGGTTGCGCTAATTCTAAAAATTGTGGATCACCACTCTGTTTCCAACGCACTTCAAACCACATTAAAATCATGTAATCAACCCAAGGTAGCCAACGTTTAATTTGGCGTTCTAATAGTGTCCGGTTTGAATATCCTGATGACTGGCTACAATAGTAATTCAAAAAATCCTGCTGCTGCGGCTCATCCCAATGATTAGTGCGAAACAGTGCCGCTAACGCAAATCCAATATCAGTATCAGTTGCATATTCCCAATCAATAAGTTTCAGCCCTTGAGAGGTATTAAGCAAATTACCGTAATGCACATCCATATGAGCGGGTGATAATTTTAGTATTGAAGGCATCGGAGACGACATAAAACGTTTATGCAGCCGCAACCAACAGGGAGTAAGACGCGCTTTATCAATTTGCAACCAATGGCTTTCTAGCTGATGCCTCAATTGAAGCCGGTAACCAAACAGAGGCTGGTGATGCAAAATAGCCAATAATGCCGCCAGTTTTTGCAACAAATCAGGCTGAGAAAACTCATTTTGCCCAATAATATGGCCGGGCAGCCATTCCAACAACAGCCAGTGAGGAACCATTGCTATGACTTGCGGAGCAATTTTTACCTGGCTGAGATGGCGCAGAATGGCATTTTCACGCTGACGATTAACGCCAAGCTGTTTCCCCTGCTGCCCCTGCCTGCGGCCAACAATATGATATTCACCATTGGTGGCATAATAACTCTCATTCGTCAGCCCACTTAACGGTCTTATCTTCCAATCATTTACTGCGGTATGCGGCCATTGTTTGCACAATGCCCGCAATAAACAATTATGATTATTTAACGTCACCGTGCCCCGACCAAAGAATCTCGCCCGTCTTTACCAGCATCAATTGCATGACGATATCACGCTTATCGCTATTACCTGAAACTATGGAATAGAGAACATATTCCGCATTCAAATAACGAGCCAGACCAATCGCTTTACTGCGCAATCCCAAACTATCTTCTTCAGATAAGCCCAGAGATTGACGGGCATTTTGCACCTGATTTTGGGGTATTAATTCAAAAACATGCTCGCTACTGATAGCTTGACGCAAAGCATCGGTTGCTTGCATGGTTTGTAATGCGCCGTTAGTATTGTTTTTCACTGTATCAACTAATAGTAACTTCGCGTTTTCCAACCCATGAGCCTTAACGAGTTGCTCTACTAATGGTTGCACGGTACTTTCCCAGTCAATCGCACTCATTTTAGGAGGCTCTGGTACCTTTTCAGATGGTGGTGTCGGTTTTTCCGATGGGGTCACTGGTACAACCGGAGTCGGAGGTTCAGGCTGCTCCGGTGGCAAGGATGGACATCCCGCCAAAAACATAACCGATAGTGCTACAAAAAGAATTCTTCTCATCAACCTATTCCAATTACAGAGTTTTAAAAAACAGATAAGTTTTTGCTGTGACACCAGCAACATATTATCGGTTCAACTCCAATGATAAATTTGCAGCATTTATACCCGTTATCTTTCAAGTTGCCTCTTTGTTGGCTGCACTCCCTCACCCCGGTCACATCGTTATCTATGCTCCCAGGGATTCGCTCCCTTGCCGTCGCGATGTATCTTGAAATCCATAGGGTATATTACAAAATCGAGATATTCGGAGCCAGTTTAGAATAAACATCCCCCCGAATATCTGCCGATGTCCATGAATTTCAGTACTTCATATTGACTTCATCAACAATGGCCCTAAATAGCGACCACCAACCAAATGCATATGAATATGATAAACCTCCTGCCCCGCATGGCGATTACAGTTCATAATCAAACGATATCCATCTTCAGCAATGCCTTCTTGTTCAGCAATTTTTGCTGCAACCGTCATCATCCGACCTAATGCTGCTTCATGCTCCGGTTTAACATCGTTCATGGTTGGGATCAGAACATTAGGAATAATCAAAATATGAGTCGGGGCCTGTGGAGAAATATCGCGGAATGCAGTGACTAGATCGTCCTGGTAAACAATATCAGAAGGTATTTCACGGCGAATAATTTTACTGAAAATAGTTTCTTCTATCATCACATTTTCCTTTTATTCAAAAAACAACAGATATATGAGCGCTTACAAACCAAAGATTCAAGTTGATAAATCAAATTTTGTCTACATCAACATGAAATAAATCGCAAAAATTCTGTGTGGTCACTTCTGCCAATGCCTCAATACTCACTCCCTTAAGTACAGCCATATATTCCGCAACATCACGCACATAGGCAGGCTGGTTTTCTTTACCACGATGAGGCACAGGTGCAAGATAAGGAGAATCGGTTTCAATCAGAATACGATCCAACGGTACATATCTTGCCGCTTCACGAATCTGCTCCGCATTACGGAAAGTAACAATACCAGAGAATGAAATATAGAAGCCTAAATCCAGTAATTCTCTAGCGGTATCTTTATCTTCGGTAAAACAGTGCAAAACACCACCACATTCTCGTGCCTGTTCTTCTCGTAATACCCTCAAAGTATCATCACGAGCACTACGGGTATGAACGATAACAGGCTTGTTGAGTTTGCACCCGATACGGATATGTTCACGAAATGAGGTTCGCTGTAATTCAGCATTATCCTGTTGATAATAGTAATCCAGCCCAGTTTCACCTAGTGCAACAACTTCATTCCCGGAAGCTAAACGCGCCAACTCATCAAAATTATAACCTTCATCCAAGTTAAGTGGATGAATACCACAGGAAAATACGATATTTTCCCGTTCACCAATTAAGGTTTTCATTTGCTGGAAACCAGGTAGCGTCGTTGCTACTGCCAGCATAAATTTAACCTCCCGATCTGCCGCTTTTGCAACAACATCATCTACATTTTTATGTAGGTTTTCATAATCGAGACAATCGAGATGACAATGCGAATCAACTAACAACATATTTAAACTCGTATACAAAAAGATTTCAGGGTGATGAAGTAAACTGTTTTTCCCAATTGAGCAACTGTTCTACCAGTAACAATTCCCAATTTACGCCCACGACTGAAAGCAACTGATGACGACAAGACATCCAGTCATCAACGCCTTGAAGTAAAACAGCCAGGGTATGCATGGAACTCAATTGATAAATCAGCGTTTGTTGATCCTGATTGATACAATAACGCTGTAACTGCTGTTGCCACTTCACCGCATCAAATAACAAACTGATAAGCCAATGAAGGCGTTGTGGCGCATTTTCATGATTCAGTTGGGGTAAAAGTGACAAAGCATCATGTTTATCCAAAGCCTGTTTAACAGCCTGGCAAAACTGCTCCCGTATCTGCCATTGCTCCGGTTGCAACAATTGTTCTGCTGCTACAGGCGCTCCCTGAGACAGTTTCAACGCGGTCATTGCATCGACCGAAGAAATTAAAGGCAACTGTTTTTGCAACCAGTAAAGGCTACTTTCCGTCTTAGGTACCGGCAGAAAATAGTAAAAACAGCGGCTGCGTAAAGTAGCCAAAAGACTGGACGGCTGCCGACATTCCAAAAGAAAATAGGTATGTTTCGGTGGCTCTTCCAACGTTTTTAATAATGCATTGGCAGCAGCATCGGTCAGACATTCGGTCAAAGGTAACCAAACAATTTTTACCCCACCTTGCTGAGAACGGCTATAGAGCTTTTCCGTAATTTGCCGTACCGCTTCCACACCAACACTGGTTTTGCCCTTCTCCGGCGACATAATATGCCAATCAGGATGAGTTCCTGCCATCATCAGGTGACAACTATGACACTTCCCACAACTTTTCATCCCCTGTCTATTCCGACACATTAACCATCGGCTTAATCCATAGATCAACACATCGGCCCCAGTACCTGCATTAGCATGAACCAATAAAGCATGATGGCCTCGCCCTTGCTGATGAGATTCCACCAACTGACGATATGCCTGATTAAGCCAAGGATACCAATTCATTAGCCATTTTCCTGCTGCTTTAGCCATTGCTCAAGTACCTGATAAATATCTGCTTGTACTTGCTCTATTGGTTGAGCTGCATCAACGGTCACAATACTCTTATCTTGTGCTGCAAACTCCAGGTAACGGCTGCGCGTACGATCAAAAAAATCCATCGATTCTTTTTCAATTCGGTCTAACTCTCCACGTTCACGGGCACGCAGTAAACCAATTTGAGGAGGAAGATCGAGATAAATAGTCAGGTCAGGACGAAAATCACCCAGCACAGTATCACGTAGTGAAGTCATCAAGTTTTTATCAATACCACGTCCCCCTCCTTGATATGCCTGGGAAGAGAGGTCATGACGATCACCCACAACCCATGTACCGCGGGCCAAAGCAGGTTTAATCACATTTTCGACTAATTGAACTCTGGCTGCATATAACATTAACACCTCTGCTTTATCCGTCAGAGGTTCACCTTCAACACCTTGTTTAATTAACCCACGTAATTTTTCTGCCAGAGGTGTTCCACCCGGTTCACGGGTAAAAATTAAATTCTGAATACCGTGCTGCTGCAACATTTCAACAATTGTTTTCATTGCTGACGTTTTTCCTGCACCTTCCAGCCCTTCAATAACAATAAATTTGCTGTTCATTTGTCCTATTTTAACCTCTGACGGTAAATATTTACCGCCTTGTTATGCGCAGCCAGATTGGTCGTAAAAGTATGACCACCTTTGCCATTCGCCACAAAATAGAGAAATTCGGTTTTTGCCGGGTGTGCAGCCGCTTTTATAGAAGCAAGGCCAGGCATTGCAATCGGTGTAGGTGGCAGACCATTAATCATATAAGTATTGTAGGGCGTCAATGTTGTTAAATCTTTACGAAAAATAGTGCCTGTATATTTTTCACCTAAACCATAAATCACTGTCGGATCAGTTTGAAGTCGCATATTCAACCGTAAACGATTAATAAATACAGAAGCAACTTTTGTCCGCTCAGCCTCAACACCAGTTTCTTTTTCAATAATCGACGCCATAATCAACATTTCATAAGCATTCTTATAGGGCAGATTTTTGTCGCGACCTTCCCATTCCTCTTCCAGCGTCATTTTCATCTGTCGATATGCTCGTTTCAGCAATGCTACATCGCTTGTGCCTGCCGTATAGTGATAGGTATCAGGATAAAGCCACCCTTCCAGAGTATCTGTATCTTTAATATCGAGTATTTCAGCCAATTCCTGAGCATCTTTATTATCCAATTCATGTTTAAGATATTCAGATTGCTGTAGTATTCTCCACCAATCAGATAAACGGCTACCTTCAACAAAACGGACCGTAAATTGCGCTTCTTTACCACTAGAGAATAATTGCAACATTTCCCGTAAAGTCATTTCTCGTGTTAATTGGTAAGTTCCCGCTTTGAACTCGGCAAGTTTTGGCTCCAATCTTAATAACCAAGGGAAAATATGACTATCTTCAATCAGGTTATCCCGAACCAGTAACGCTTCCAAACCATGACGACCAATACCTGTTGGCAGGGTAAATATTCGATTCTGTTTAATTGTTAATGTTTGATCCGCAAATTTTTCAACTTTTTCATAGCCAGCATAGAGTAATATTGCTGCCGTAATGACAATCAAAGCCAATAGGGCAAAAAGGCGTTTTTTCCATTTCATCAATTAATCTAATCACTTAAACACAGTTCACTGAAACACACGGTTCACTTAAATGCATCGTGAATTACAACTTCAAACATTCAGGAAGCAAATATTCATACAGTTCCCTTGACTGATATTGCCATCTGGGCTGATTTTCATGAGCTTGAATTTCTTTGACAGCTATCACCGGCATTAAAGAATTACAAACTATCACTTCATCTGCATCAGCCAATGTTTCGGGATAACAGCTTACACAAGAAAAGTGATAATCGCTTTCCGATAATAACGCGATTATTCTTTCCCGCATCACACCTTCGACACCACAACCTCGTAAATCAGGAGTATACACACCTTTTCCTTTACGCCAGAAAATGTTTGCAGTACAGCATTCAACCAGCAAGCCATCAGTATCAAGTACCAGAGCTTCATCAGCATTCGATTTTTCGATAAATGTTTTAATCAATATCTGTTCTAATCGGTTAAGGTGTTTAATTCCAGCAAGATAGGGGTTTATTCCCATCGCTACCGGACTGAGCACCATAGATAAACCTTTCTGACGCTGTTTCAAATATTTGTCGGGATAAGGACTCAGAGACAAGATCTGATTAGGTTGCGTAAACCCCTGAGCACTATAGCCACGTCCTCCGGTTCCACGGGAAATAATAACTTTAAGTACACCTTGTTCAGTCGTGGAAGCAATCTGTCTTATATGGCTTTCAAGCCGTTGCCAATCGGGTTGTGGAAGATATAACCTTTCAACGCCTTTTTGTAATCTTTGGATATGCAGCGACAACAAAGCAACCTGCCCCTGTTCTATTTTTGCTGTTGTGAAGCAACCATCACCAAATTGAACTGAACGATCATTGGCAGGTAAATAGTCGCACCGCTCCCCATTAATCCAATACATATAATTTTGTTCTTAATTACTCAAAAAAGGCATTTCAATGCAATTTATCAACAAGCGGTATCATAGTATATCGCTGATACGAGTGCAAAAATGTCCATGATTCTTGCCACAAAAAAAGCTCCAATAATTATTAACTATTGGAGCTCTCTATACTATCGCCTTAAAGTATTTACAAAATCATATACCCGTTATCTTTCAAGTTGCCTCTTTGTTGGCTGCACTCTCTCACCCCGGTCACATCGTTATCTATGCTCCCGGGGATTCGCTCCCTTGCCGTCGCGATCCATCTTGAAATCCATTGGGTATACTAAGCGGAACTCAACCGTATTTTTCTGTAATATCAGGCTCTACCTGTTAATCAGGTTTAATCTTACGGAAAATCAGTGAGCCGTTAGTACCACCGAAGCCGAAAGAGTTACACAATGCATATTCCATCCCCTCTACCTTACGGGACTCATTTGGCACGAAATCCAGACGGCAGTTCTCATCCTGATTTTCCAGGTTGATAGTCGGCGGAACAACTTGATCACGCAATGCCAGGATAGTGAAAATAGATTCAACGGCCCCCGCAGCGCCCAACAAATGACCCGTCATTGATTTAGTGGAGCTCACTAAAACATCAGTGCCTTCACCAAACACGGACTCAACTGCATGCGCTTCTGCTAAGTCGCCAGCAGATGTTGAAGTACCGTGAGCATTAATATATCCCACTTGCTTGGTAGTGATACCGGCATCTCTCAGCGCATTTTCCATCGCCAACGCAGCACCTGCACCATTTTCTGGTGGTGACGTCATATGATAAGCATCGCTGCTCATGCCAAAGCCAACGATTTCTGCGTAAATTTTCGCACCACGTCTCTTCGCATGCTCATACTCTTCCAGTACCAGGATACCTGCGCCATCCCCCAGAACAAAGCCATCGCGGTCTTTATCCCACGGACGACTTGCACCTTGTGGATTACCGTTACGGGTAGATAAAGCTCGGGCAGCACCAAAACCACCAACCCCCAGAGGAGTACTGGCTTTTTCTGCACCACCGGCCAGCATAATGTCAGCATCATTATAAGCAATAATACGGGCAGCATGACCAATATTATGTACACCTGACGTACATGCTGTGGCGATAGAAATACTTGGGCCACGCAAACCGTAAATAATACTCAGATGACCTGCTACCATGTTTACGATCGTAGAAGGTACGAAGAACGGGCTGATCTTACGAGGACCACTCGCCACCAACGCCCCGTGATTTTCTTCAATCAGACCCAAACCACCAATACCAGAACCAATAGCAGCACCAAAACGACTAGCATTGGCTTCTGTTACTTCAATTCCAGAATCTTCAATGGCTTGCACACCTGCTGCAATACCATATTGAATGAAATCATCCATTTTTCGTGCATCCTTGCGCGAAATATTGAAATCTTCATGATTAAAACCTTTAACCAGACCAGCAAACTTAGTTGCATGGTGACTGGTGTCAAAATGGTCAATAAGGCTGATACCACTCTGTCCGGCACAAACAGCTTTCCAAGAAGATTCAGCTGTATTACCGACAGGAGAT
The DNA here is from genome assembly GCF_003343245.1 of Photorhabdus laumondii subsp. laumondii. Classification (NCBI taxonomy): domain Bacteria; kingdom Pseudomonadati; phylum Pseudomonadota; class Gammaproteobacteria; order Enterobacterales; family Morganellaceae; genus Photorhabdus; species Photorhabdus laumondii. The sequence goes on from NZ_CP024901.1 coordinate 3,362,764, forward strand.
AACATGCCTAGTCCGGTCACAACTACTCGACGCTTAGACACGCTTATCCTCCAAGGAGGGAAATTATTTAGGGCAGAAACATAGGCGGTCGAATGACCGCCTAGGTGTGTTCACTTATTCGCTTTGGTTCTGGACGTAATCAATAGCTGCCTGAACTGTAGTGATCTTTTCTGCTTCTTCATCTGGAATTTCGATATCGAACTCTTCTTCCAGAGCCATTACCAGCTCAACTGTGTCAAGAGAATCAGCGCCCAAGTCATCTACAAAAGAAGCTGAATTAACAACTTCTTCCTCTTTAACACCAAGTTGTTCAACGATGATTTTTTTAACGCGTTCTTCAATAGTGCTCATGCTATTAAATTTCCTATCAAAATTCGCTTTCGCGATGGTTTTCGTAGTTTATAAAATACAGGAAAAGATGCAACCCAATCCCGGCTGGTCGAACCACAAACTTGCTCTATTTTGCGTTATTTGACACAAAAAATGCAACTGGTTCGCTCATTTTTTAGTTCATATACATGCCGCCATTGACATGTAATGTTTCGCCTGTGATGTAAGCCGCTTCATCAGAAGCGAAGAAAGCCACAGCACTAGCAATTTCTTTTACATCCCCAAGCCGTTTAGCGGGGATATCATTCGAAAAGTTCGCCAACTGCTCCTCTGGCAACGCTCTTAGCATATCAGTTTCAATAAGCCCTGGCGCGACAACGTTAACAGTAATACCACGGGAAATCACTTCGCGAGCCAATGTCTTACTGAAACCAACAAGCCCTGCTTTCGCCGCTGCATAGCTTGCCTGCCCAGCGTTCCCCATCGATCCAACAACAGAACCAATAGAGATGATACGACCATAACGTTTTTTTATCATGAAGCGCATTGCCGCTTTTGTCATACGGAAAACAGATGAAAGATTAGTGTCAATAACATGCTGCCACTCATCATCCTTTATGCGCATCACCAGATTATCACCGGTGATACCCGCATTGTTCACTAAAATGTCAAGCCCGCCATGCTCTGTTCGGATGGTAGACATAAGCTGTTCAATCGATTCCGGATCAGTGACATTCAGTACAAAACCTTTACCTTTTTCACCGAGGTAAGCACTAATGACTTCAGCGCCTTTATCGCTTGTTGCTGTACCAATGATATAGGCTCCACGCTCTGCTAATAGCTCAGCAGTTGCACGGCCGATCCCACGGCTAGCGCCTGTTACTAATGCAATCTTTCCATCTAATCTCATATTGCCCTCAATTATTTTCCAATGCAGTTATTAGTGAAGCTGTGTCATTAACTGCTGCTGCGCTTAAGGTATTGACAATTCGTTTAGTTAAACCTGTCAAAACTCTACCTGGCCCTATTTCTAATAGCTGACCAACACCCTGTTCAGTAATAAATTCAACTGTTTCTGTCCAACGAACAGGGTTATAGAGTTGTCGTACCAGTGCATGACGGATAGCTTCAGCAGATTGTTCTATTTTCACATCAACATTATTTACCACCGGGAACTGAGGATAGCCAAATTCAATTCCTTCCAAAACAACTGCCAGCTTATCTGCGGCGGGTTTCATCAGTGCACAATGCGACGGTACACTGACTGCCAAAGGCAGCGCACGTTTCGCCCCTGCGGCTTTACATGCATCTCCAGCACGCTCTACCGCCTCTTTCTCACCGGCAATAACAACCTGACCAGGTGAGTTAAAGTTAACAGGAGAAACAATTTGCCCCTGAGCTACTTCTTTACAAGCACGATCAATGGATTCATTATCTAAACCAATAATAACATACATTGCACCAGTGCCTTCAGGTACAGCTTCTTGCATCAATTTGCCACGCAGTTCAACAAGTCTAATAGCTTGTTTGAAATCAATGACACCCGCACAAACCAGTGCAGAATATTCACCAAGGCTATGTCCAGCCATCAGTGATGGTGCTTTTCCACCTTTTTCCTGCCAAACCCGCCAAATAGCAACCGATGCGGCCAACAACGCGGGTTGAGTTTGCCATGTTTTATTCAGTTCTTCTTCTGGCCCCTGTTGAACCAGAGCCCAGAGATCATATCCCAGTACATCAGACGCTTCAGCAAAAGTTTGCTCGACAACTGGGAACGCTGTAGCCAAATCGGCCAACATACCAAGGTCTTGAGAACCCTGACCAGGAAATACCATTGCAAATTCAGACATAGACATGTTCATCTTCCTGTCAAATTAAAAACGTATCAGTGCCGAACCCCAAGTAAGGCCACCACCAAAAGCCTCAATTAAGATTAACTGACCACGCTTAATCCGGCCATCACGTACTGCTTCATCAAATGCTGTGGGTACCGATGCCGCAGAAGTATTACCGTAACGATCTAGCGTTACCACTACTTTATCCATTGTCATGTTTAATTTTTTAGCTGTCGCTGCGATAATACGCAAATTAGCCTGATGAGGTACCAGCCAATCCAACTCACTATATGGTAAGTTATTTGCTTCTAAAGTCTCATCAACTATGTTAGCCAATTCACGGACTGCAATCTTAAATACTTCATTACCGATCATACTAGCATATGCGGGCTCTTTTAGATTCTGACGCTCCTGATAAGGCAATACCAGCAATTCACCATAGCTACCGTTTGCATGAAGGTGAGTTGAAAGAATTCCTGGCTCATCAGAAGCCCCTACCACCATAGCACCTGCACCATCGCCAAACAGGACAAGTGTTCCGCGATCTTCTGGATCAAGTGTTCTGGTAATAGAATCAGAACCAATAACCAATGCATGTTTTGCCACACCGGTTTTAATAAACTTATCAGCAATACTCAGTGCATAAACAAAACCAGAACAAGCAGCAGAAATATCAAAAGCCGCTGAATTTTGGGTACCCAACATGTGCTGAATTTGGCACGCAGAACTGGGGAAAGCATGGGTGGATGAAGCTGTTGCAACAATGATTAAATCAATCTGCTCTTTATCAATGCCCGACATTTCAATTGCTTTCTTTGCAGCCCGGAACCCCATAACCGCAACAGTTTCATCATCAGTAGCAAGACGACGTTCGCGGACACCTGTACGGGTAACAATCCACTCATCAGAAGTATCCACCATTTTTTCTAAATCAGCATTAGTACGCACTTGCGCAGGCAGATAACTACCTGTACCTAAAATTTTTGTATACATGTATGTTCAGTCACTCTTGGGTAATGCTGTTTCCAGGCGTGCAGCAATTCTATCAGGAACCTGCCTTTCAACGGCCTGAACAGCCTGTTCGATTGCGGCTTTAAACGCATGCTCATTAGCCGCCCCATGGCTTTTGATTACAATTCCATATAATCCTAACAGACATGCGCCATTATACTGGTCAGGGTTCAGGTGACCGAAGCGTTTTGTCATCCGTTTTTGCAACCACTTCTTGACTATTCTCAACAACCAGGAAAATTTTTTCTTTTGTCCATCCGATGATTTAAGCAGGGATAAGATAACTCTGATCGCCCCTTCCATCGTTTTTAACGTCACGTTACCTGCGAAGCCGTCACATACCAATACATCACTCTTACCTGTCAGTAATTCATCACCTTCCAGATAACCAATGTAATTTATCGTCGGAATACGCTTTAAAATAGTGGCGGCTTCGCGGATATTATCCAGCCCTTTACTCTCTTCCGTACCAATGTTAAGCAACGCCACCGCGGGATTAACCACCCCCACGACTTCCTCGGCCATCACTGAACCCATAATGGCGAATTGTACCAACATGCGGCTATCGCAATTAACATTGGCACCTAAATCCAATACGACAGTTTGCCGCTGTTTCAGGTTTGGCAACACGGTCATCAAAGCAGGTCTTTCAATGCCTTCTATCGATTTTAGCATCAATTTAGATAACCCCATCAATACTCCGGTATTTCCTGCACTGATACACGCCTGCGCTTCACCTGATTTCACTAAATCCAGAGCAATGCGCATTGATGTTCCTCGGCTGTTACGAATCGCTTGCGACGGTTTCGCATCATTAGCCACAACCCGTTCAGCAGGAACCAATTGTAAACGACTGAGCAACTCAGTATCACTATTTACAAGCATCGGAGAAATGATATCGGGGATTCCGACCAGCAATAATTTAAGTCTAGGGTTAGACGCCAGTGCCTGCAATGCAGCAGGCACCGTAACGCGAGGACCAAAGTCCCCGCTCATAGCATCTAACGCTAAAGTCAGATTAGTCAAGGTATCAACTTGCTAATGACTGGCGAGATTATTTGTTGATGACTTTGCGGCCACGGTAGTAGCCATCAGCAGTCACATGGTGACGCAGGTGAGTTTCACCAGAAGTTTTATCTACAGATAGTAATGGTGCAGTCAGTGCATCATGAGAACGACGCATACCACGTTTAGAACGAGTTGGTTTATTCTGTTGTACGGCCATTGACCTTACTCCTTAAGTACTTTTCTTTAAGCTGGCTAATACGGCAAATGGGTTTGGTTTTTCAGCCTCTAGAGGTAATTCACCAAACACCATGTCCGCTTCGGACACTTCACAGTGTTCAGAATCATGTACCGGAACCACCGGCAGAGAAAGAATTATTTCATCTTCAATCATTGCCAGCAAATCTATTTCGCCAAATTCGTTAACGTCAATTGGCTCATACTCTTCCGGTAATGCTTCAACCTGTTCATCATTGACGACCGGGCTAAAACAATATGTTATGTGAACGTGATGGCTGAAATTACCGCCACAACGCTGACATTCAAGCGTAACATCCACATCGGAATGCCCACGCACAACCGCCAGACGTTGGTTATCTATCTGAAACGATAAAACGCTGTCTACATCATTGTCCACGCTAACCACAGATTCCGCGATACGCAAAACTTGCTCAGGTGAATAACTACCTGCGTAGTCTAATCGTTTCTGAGCTGCGCGAAGCGCATCAATGGTCAGGGGTAATTTTACTTTTTGCATAAGGCGCGCATATTATCTTTGTAATGAGATATAGTCAAAGAAAAAGGCCACACATCTGCACCTTTCCGCCAAATATTCGCTTATTAAGCTGTGCCTAGTTTAAAATGCCTGCAATTATTTCGCCATGTCTTTTGGAAAAATTATGACACAAATCATTTTAGCTTCCACATCAGCTTACCGCCGCATGTTACTGGAAAAACTTCGTTTACCCTTTATATGTGCAGCTCCTAATACTGATGAAACACCTCGAATGAATGAAAATGCAGAACAGCTCGTTATGCGTTTGGCGCAAGCCAAGGCACAGGCATTACAAACAAAATATTCTCAGCATTTGATTATTGGTTCCGATCAAGTTTGTGTTATTAATGGCGAAATCACTGGCAAGCCCCACAGTTTCGAACATGCATTTAAACAATTGCGGCAAGCCAGTGGTCATTGCGTCACCTTTTATACCGGCATTTCTCTCTTTAACAGCAAAACAGGAATAACCGATACCCGTTGTGAATTATTCAATGTCTATTTTAGAGAGCTGGCTGATGATGAAATCCGGGCTTATTTAACCGCGGAAAACCCGCTTAATTGTGCCGGAAGCTTTAAAAGCGAAGGGTTAGGAATCACTTTATTTGAACGACTTGAAGGGAAAGATCCGAATACGCTCATCGGTTTACCATTAATTACATTGACTGAATTATTAATCCGCCAGGGGGTAAACCCACTGACGGCGATAGGTTAATTACTGTGATTCTGACGTAACGTGTTTATACAATAGCGCAATTGCTCATCCATCGGTGCTTCAAGACGTAATGTCTCCCCCGTCGAGGGATGAGTAAATTTTATCACACTGGCATGCAAGAATAGGCGGTTAAGACCCGTAGCTGACAGTTGCGAATCAAAAACTTTATCCCCATAGCGATTATCAAAAGCGATCGGATGCCCAGCATATTGAGTATGAACACGGATTTGATGAGTCCGACCCGTTACCGGACTGGCTTTCACTAACGTTGCATTGGCAAAACGCTCTTCTACTTTAAAACGCGTTTCAGAAGGCTTACCTTCACTGTTTACTTTAACAATCCGCTCACCACTTTGCAGGATATTTTTCAGCAATGGAGCCTGAACAACCTTACAATGTGATGGCCATTGTCCTCGTACTAAAGCCAGATAATCTTTCTGCATCTGTTTAAGGCGTAATTGCTCGTGCAAGGCCCGTAAAGCTGAGCGCTTTTTAGCAATTAACAAAATTCCAGAGGTATCACGATCTAAACGATGCACTAATTCGAGGAATTTTGCTTCCGGACGCAAAACCCGCAATCCCTCAATAACACCAAAACTTAAACCGCTACCGCCATGAACGGCCGTACCAGCAGGTTTATTGAGCACTAGAATATGGTCATCTTCGTATAAGATACAATCGTCTAATGCAGCGACTTTATCCAGTTTAGCTGAAACTGGCACTGCTTGCCGTTCTGCAACCCGAACCGGTGGAATTCTGACAACATCCCCCGCAGACAATTTATACTCAGGTTTTATCCTGCCTTTATTTATCCGCACTTCCCCCTTACGCACAATCCGGTAAATCATGCTCTTAGGAACACCCTTCAAACGCGCTAATAAAAAATTATCAACTCGCTGTCCAGCTTCATCGTCATCAATAGTGACAAATTGTACAACTTGATTATTCGTTTTCATGATAGCAATTTTAATTATCACTCAAGCAGAGTGCTACTCATTTTTAAATATGTGTAAAAATCACGCATACTTTCCGGTTGTTACCTTCGCTACTTTAAGATAAAGATTAAATATTAACTATTTCTTCCTATTTCATCAGAAAAACCGCTTAAAGACATAAAGTCACCTTGCTATCACCCCAACAGCAATGGAATAATACGTAGCCACCATCAGTTTTTTAATCCTGAATGGCGAAGTTAAACGTTTGTTCTTCATTTGATTGCACAAAAACGCAGCAATGGCGTAAGACGTACTGGGAAATCAAATAATTAGCGGGCTACGGGTAGCAGATTACTGGAATCGGATCAAATCAGCTTCATTTATATTTGCAGATTATTCCTAGAAAAGGGTACTGTTTTCTAAGTGAAAATTCAGACCTGCCGAAAATATGCGTCTCTATACAAACGACAACCGGGAGGTTGGCGGATTTGTAAAAGACACGAGACCATCGGTTACCAGTCGCTCATCTATATTTGCCCGTAGCTCTATAACTAATGTAAAAAATAATGAGTAAGTTACAATGAAAAGAATGCTAATCAACGCAACTCAGCAAGAAGAGTTGCGTGTTGCTCTGGTTGACGGGCAACGCCTTTATGATTTGGATATCGAAAGCCCAGGACACGAGCAGAAAAAAGCAAATATCTACAAAGGTAAAATCACCCGAATTGAACCTAGTCTGGAAGCTGCTTTTGTTGACTACGGCGCTGAACGGCATGGTTTCCTTCCTATTAAAGAAATAGCCCGCGAATATTTTCCCAATAACTACCATCCTCACGGTCGCCCTAATATCAAAGATGTTTTAAGGGAGGGCCAGGAAGTTATCGTTCAAGTCGATAAAGAAGAACGTGGTAATAAAGGGGCCGCCTTAACCACTTTTATCAGTCTGGCGGGCAGTTATCTGGTACTCATGCCCAATAACCCTCGCGCAGGCGGTATTTCCCGCCGTATCGAAGGAGATGACCGCACAGAACTGAAAGAAGCGTTGGCATCGTTAGAAGTGCCAGAAGGAATGGGACTGATCGTCCGCACTGCGGGCGTTGGTAAGTCCGCAGAAGCACTACAGTGGGATTTATCATTCCGCCTTAAACACTGGGAAGCGATCAAAAAAGCCGCCGAAAACCGCTCGGCTCCCTTCTTAATCCATCAAGAAAGCAATGTTATCGTCCGGGCTTTCCGCGACTATTTGCGCCCAGACATCGGTGAAATCTTAATCGACAATCCCAAGGTTCTCGATCTGGCACGGCAACATATCACCGCACTTGGCCGCCCAGATTTCACCAGTAAAATTAAGCTGTATAGTGGTGAGGTTCCTCTGTTCAGCCACTATCAGATTGAATCACAGATTGAATCTGCATTTCAGCGTGAAGTTCGCCTGCCATCAGGCGGTGCTGTGGTTATCGATACCACAGAAGCATTAACTGCGATCGATATTAACTCTTCCCGAGCAACACGCGGAGGAGATATCGAAGAGACGGCTTTTAATACCAACCTTGAAGCCGCAGATGAAATTGCCCGTCAATTACGCCTGCGTGACCTTGGTGGTTTGATTGTTATCGATTTTATCGATATGACACCAGTACGTCATCAACGTGAAGTGGAAAACCGACTACGTGATGCTGTTCGTCAGGATCGTGCTCGTATTCAAATTGGCCGTATTTCCCGCTTTGGTCTACTGGAAATGTCCCGTCAGCGCCTGAGTCCATCACTCGGTGAATCCAGCCACCACGTTTGCCCACGCTGTAGCGGCACAGGGACTATTCGTGACAATGAATCCCTGTCGCTATCCATTTTGCGTCTGATTGAAGAAGAGGCACTGAAAGAGAACACGCATCAAGTCCATGCTATTGTTCCAGTACAAATCGCCTCATATCTACTGAACGAAAAGCGCCAGGCAGTCAGTGCAATTGAGCGCCGTCAGGGAGATGTTGGCGTAGTGATCGTGCCTAACGATCAAATGCAGACTCCTCACTTCTCTGTTCTACGTGTGCGTAAAGGTGAGGAAATTTCTGCACTGAGCTATCTGCTTCCTCAATTTCATGAAGCTGGCGCGATAAATCCTCAAGAAGATGTTCAACCTGAACGTAAGCGTCCTGAGCAGCCCGCTATTTCTGCTTTTGCTTTGCCAGCCGATACGCCAGCACAGCAACCATCACATAAAGCAAAAGAGAAAAAGCCAAACCACACTGCTCAGACTATAACGGAACAACCGGGTCTCTTAAGCCGCTTCTTGACTGCTTTGAAAAAAATGTTCAGTACAGAAGCAGAAGAAGAAAAACCGGCACAGAAAAAAGAGAACAAATTATCCGGTCATGATAACCGTCGCTCTTCTGAACGACGCAATCAACGCCGCCAAAATTCACGTAAAGATCGTGATGATAATAATCTGCGTGATGAACAACGTAATAACCGTGATCGTGACGAACAGCGGAAAAATCGAAATACTCAACAGAAAAATGGCACTCAAGATAACAACGTGACGATAGACACTGCTGCTCGTGAAACCCAACAGCAGCAACGTCGCGAGCAACGTGCAGAACGTCAACGCCGTCGTCAGGAAGAAAAACGCCAACTGCAACCTGAAACCCAGAAACCAGAAATTGTTGAAAATGAGGTAGAAGAACGTCTACCGGTTATACCACGTCGCCAACGTCGTCAGCTTGAACAAAAAATTCGCATCATAGATGAAGTGAAAGAAGTTACAACTGTCGCCTCGCTGCCCATACCTGTTGTTACCGAAGAGCAATTACCAGTACCTGTTGAAATACCGCTAGAAACAGCTCAGCCGCAACAATTGACTGAAAATAAAGAGCAACAAGATAATGTTATGCCACGCCGCTCTCGTCGCTCACCTCGCCATTTGCGCGTTAGTGGTCAGCGCCGCCGCCGTTACCGCGATGAGAGAAATCTACTTCAATCACCGGCACCATTATCTATGGCTGTTGCATCACCAGAAATGGCTTCCGGTAAAGTTTGGGTTCGCTATCCGGTGGTTCCGATTTCCATAGAAATGCCTGAGGAAATTTCCATGATCGAACAGCAAGAACAACAAAATGAGGTATTGCCGGTAATAGCAGCAGAAACAGTACCTGCAATCATCGTTGTTGCAGAATCTGAACAAACCGTTATTGAATCTCCGAAGGTAGCAGAGACGCCAGCAGCTCACCAGAACGGAATCAAATCTGCAACAGGAATTACAGAACAAAATGACATTGTTCTACAGCAAACTAAACCAGTGCAGGAAGAGCGGTCAGTTATTGAACTGGTTGCAACAACACCGATTATTCCTGAATTTGAGCAGCAATCTGAAGCAGACGAAGACATTGTTGTTTCTGAAGACGTTGTTGTTTCTGAAGACATTGTTATTTCTAAAGAAATTGCAGCAGTGATGATTATTGAAGAGAGTAAAGATGAAATGGTTAAACAACCTGTTGCTATTATAGCCAAAGTTCATCATTCTTATGCGCCAATGACCAAAGCACCAGCCCCTGAGATGATTGAAAAACCTATTGTTATCAACGAATGGCAACGACCTTTTTCTCATTTTGAAGGGAAAGGCGGAGCGGGGGGCCATTCAGCCACTAATGCGGCTACTTCACCAATGGCTAAACCGCAATTCTTTGAATAAACAACATTATTTAATATTAGCAGAATGGCTCTTTTTAGGGAGCCATTTTTTTTGCTACTAACCCCACAAAAATACTCACCGTTAATTTTATTCTCCCCACATAAGGGTTAGTTTGAGCAGTCATTACCGTGACCCTGTTCAATTAATTATCATTCGATTTCTTATTTAACCAGGAGAATAACCTATGAAACCGTGGCTTATTTTTGGTGCGGGTAGTGGCATTGGACGTCATCTCGTGACTGTCGCACTGCAACAAAAACGTCCCGTCATTGCGCTTATCCGCAATTTTCAGCAGGCTACTGAACTGAGTGCTTTGGGTGTCAAAGTGATACAAGGTGATGCCTGTAATGCTGAAGATGTTGAAAAAACAGTACAACATGTAAGTTCAGAAGCAATCGTCTTTTCTACTATTGGTGGAATTGATTCAGATCTCTTTGGCAATATGACTATCATTGATACTATTGAGAAAACTGAAATAACACGTATGTTACTCGTTACCTCAATAGGTTGTGGCGAAAGCTGGAAAACCCTGTCACCCAGAGTTAAATCATTGTTTGGTCAATCTGTCAGGCGTAAATCAATGGCAGAAAACTACCTTCAGACAAGCTCCTTGAATTACACAATTATTCGTCCAGGAGGATTAACAGATAAACCCGGAACAGGCCATTGTCAAAGATATCAGCATGAAATTCATGGTGCAGCTAGTCGCCAAGATGTAGCACATCAACTGGCAACTATGGCAGAAGAAGAATCTTCATATCAGCAGATTTATACCTTAGTTGATCCAGAGCTTAAACCTGATTGGGCTGTTGCGTAGTCGGTAAGAATAACCACGCATTCGTGCGTGGTTATCTAATAATGCTATTTGAGTTCACCCATTGTTTTAAGCTTTTTAGACAATTCACGACGCTCTTTAGAAAGATCCGCATTTTTAATTATATGATCATCTATACGGTCTTCATAATCACTTCTCATATTCATAATGATGCTCTGAATATCCTCAATTGACATACCAGGTTTGATGTATTCGCTCAAGTTATCAAGCAATAAAACACGCTTCTGGTTATCGCGTATTTTCTTCTCATTATCTGCGATTTCACGCTGCAACTTATTCTTACGACGAAACATACGTACAAACTCCAGCACATTGTGGAATGACGGCTTATTTACGTTATCCATTTTCATACCTTATCTTCAATTTAAACATACAAATTATCCAATCTGACTACACAATAAGACTAAAACCATTAATAGACAAGTCAGTTTCCGTTATTTATTGATTCTCATTAATTACATATATCCGTTATCTTTCAAGTTGCCTCTTTGTTGGCTGCACTCGCTCACCCCGGTCACATCGTTATCTATGCTCCCGGGGATTCACTCCCTTGCCGTCGCGATGCATTTTGAAATCCATTGGGTATGAATCTATTAACTTTTTACTAAAGGTTCATAATATTGACTCAATCGAAAACAATCGGCCAATGCGAATGAATAATAAATCACCAACCTTCCACTGGCAGAAGCACCATTTTCCCTTCCCTATCGTTCATCTTCCATCTCTTACTCTACAATTTTTTCAGATTTCAAATGTACTATCATTAATCACTATGATCTCCATGATTATCTAACAAACGTAATTATATATCTGTCAGAGAAAAAATTTATATATTTGCATATGATAATAATTCAACTATTATTTCATGCAAAATAAATAAAAATTATAAAGCTAATTCTATTTGGAAATTAAATCAGACACTAATAGACAAACCAAATAAAGACAATTAATTATATAGAACATGATAAAATCTTGAATAAAATATTAATATTCCACCAACATTCTATATATCTTAAACTGTCTTCATTATTTTACTTTTCAACTCTTTGTAAAATAGGATTTTCAGAAGATTTTTTTAAAGAAAATTCACATCAAATAGAGAAAACATTTAGTTTATTAGTTTATTAGTTTATTAGTTTATTAGTTTATTAGTTTATTAGTTTATTAGTTTATTAGTTTATTAGTTTATTAGTTTATTAGTTTATTAGTTTATTAGTTTATTAGTTTATTAGTTTATTAGTTTATTAGTTTATTAGTTTATTAGTTTATTAGTTTATTAGTTTATTAGTTTATTAGTTTATTAGTTTATTAGTTTATTAGTTTATTAGTTTATTAGTTTATTAGTTTATTAGTTTATTAGTTTATTAGTTTATTAGTTTATTAGTTTATTAGTTTATTAGTTTATTAGTTTATTATTTAAATATATGTTCAAAATGACTATATTTGTGATACCCATCTTAATAATAAGATAAAAATTTCCTTATTGCTGAAACATAATTAAAATTGACGAAAAATATAACGATAATTAGGTTAGGTGATGAAAAAAATTCCTTTTGATTTGGATGGTTACGAAATTTTTTTTGGTCATGCACGTAGAACAAGAATTCCAATTATAAGAATAACCCACCCCAAAAATGGGGTTTTTATTAAACCATTTTATAGTGTCAATAGAATAAATTTACTTGAAAGAATTCAATATGAAACTGGTTTAAATGATCAATATATTGAATCTATTAATGATCATTTTCAAGAGGTTAATTACCCTTAATAAAGACAAATATATGCATAAAAATATATTCTAATTATTATATATCCTGTTTGCTGATAAAACTCTCTAAACAATTCATCAGCAAACTAGTAAAATATATTTATAGATTACCTTTGACAATACCATTAATAATAGGAAAGCCCATCCTAAAATACTCTTATTAGTCGAATCCTCCTGGGTAAATCTAGGTAAAGAATAATCCCTACGCTTACTAATCATAACCTATTGGAATAATATGCATTTTTCTTTTATTTTTTACGTTATATAGTAAAAAAACGCAGAAAGTACCAAACATATACCTGCAACTATTGCATACTGATATCGATTTTCCAATGTTGACATCAGTGTAAAATAAACTAAACCCATAACTGAAAATACACTCACCGCACCAATTATCCCTTGAATTATGTGCATCACGATTTTCATCATCATTTATCTAATCCTTCAGTGAACTCATCAAATAAACCTCGATGTTGTATACTATAAATGAAAACCTGATCTTCTTGCCCATTTAGTGACTTGATGCCAATTGCATCTCCGACACCACAACCAACAGAAATTAACCCTTAATTTTGGCTATTAATCTTTAAGTAAATTAAATTTTATATATTCACTATATTAATATTTTCAACCTTTCGCTGCATATCTATGCAAACATATCAATATGGTCAAGGGAAAATGGTCTTAAAACATACAATCTTTTATTCCAGGCATCAAAAATGCTAACTAATAACTAACTTCCGCTCATGGAACATGAAAGTAAGAAAATATGTACACAATAGTACTATGATCAATGCCAAAATGTTTTACAGTCAGTTTAGCGCCAAGAGTACCTGACAGGAAATACTCAGCAACCTGAATTCTAGAGGCAACAGGATATTTTTCTTCATAGAACCACCGCCTTAAGTCAGTAATCGGGCACCCAACTTTTGGGGTGCAATTCAATAGAACAAGGAATAGTCACATATACCTGCTTCACATTAGCAAAGTATTGCAAAAATATAACAATTTTGTTATATTTGGTTCATGAAATATACTATCTATTACTATAGCACCGAGGTGGAGAACGAGATCCTTGCTCTCCCTGACACACTTCAAGCCCGTTACATCAGGTATTCCGAAAGAATGCGAGAACATGGTGCCAACCTCGGAGAACCACACACAGAAGCGTTTGGTAATGGGTTGTTTGAACTCAGACTCAAAGGGGCTGAAGGAATTGCTCGCGTATTCTATTGCACAATGATTGGGCACCGTATAGTGATGCTGCACAGCTTCGTGAAGAAAACACAAAAGACCCCACTTAAAGAACGCAGGAAAGCCGAAGTCAGAATGAAAGAGGTAAAAAATGACTGGTAAATATACCCCTCCAACCATGACACACGATGAAATGGTTGCAAAAATGTTGTCAAATCCGGCTGTAAAAGCTGAATACGAGAAACTGGAACAAGAATTTGCATTGCTTGATGAACTGCTAGCTGCACGCAAAAAGGCCGGGCTAACACAAGCGCAAGTAGCTGAACGCATGGGAACCAAAGCAACAGCCATCACACGGCTTGAAAGCCGGCTAGCTTCTGGCACACAAGGGCCTTCGTATAATACATTGAAGAAATATGCAGCAGCTGTCGGTAAAAAATTACAGATACGCCTAGTATGACTTTGTAATCTGATAGACGCCTGTGTAAATAACCAGCCACTATCAGACCTGAATTAACGCTAAATAATAAGTTACCACTTTTTTGGGTATTAAAGCAGATCAAAACCAAACTAAAGCGATAAAAAATAATTAACAACCTTGGACATTGAACAACAGTGAAAAATAGCAGCGAACAACCCACTTTCTACATCCACGACTACGAAACTTTTGGTCAACATCCGGCCTTAGACAGACCGGCTCAATTTGCTGGTGTTCGTACTGATATGGATTTCAATATTATTGAAGAGCCATTAGTTATTTACTGTTCACCTGCTGATGATTATCTGCCACAACCAGAAGCTGTCATGATTACAGGTATTACACCTCAAATTGCATTAGAAAAAGGGGTCAATGAAGCGGAATTTGCCCGCCAGATTCATAATGCATTCAGTGTACCGAACAGTTGTATCCTCGGTTATAACAACATTCGGTTTGATGATGAAGTCAGCCGGAATATTTTTTACCGTAATTTTTATGATCCATACGCTTATAGTTGGCAAAAAGGTAATTCCCGTTGGGATTTACTTGATGTATTACGTGCCTGTTATGCCTTGCGTCCCGAAGGTATTATCTGGCCCGAGAATGAAGAGGGTCTGCCCAGCTTTAAACTAGAACATCTGACCAAGGCAAATGGCGTTGAACATTCACATGCTCACGATGCTATGTCCGATGTCTACGCCACAATTGCAATGGCAAAATTACTCAAAGAAGTACAGCCAAGGATGTTCAATTATTTCTTTCAGTTAAGAAATAAGCAGAAAATTAACGCTCTCATCGATATCCCCCAAATGAAACCGCTGGTTCATGTTTCCGGGATGTTTGGTGCTGCTCGCAGCAACCTCAGTTTGGTTGCACCTCTTGCCTGGCATCCAGCCAATCAGAATGCCGTTATTGTGTGCGATTTAGCTGGGGATATTTCACCATTATTGGAACTGGATGCAGATGCATTGCGTGAACGTCTATATACCCGCCATGATGAATTGCAACCAGATCAACCACCAGTCCCGATAAAACTGGTTCATATTAATAAGTGCCCGATAGTCGCCCCCGATAATACTTTGCGCACAGAAGACGCTGAACGTATCGGTTTGGATCGTGATTATTGTGGAAGAAATCTAGCTATTCTGCAAAATAATCCACAAATCAGAGAAAAAGTTGTAGAGCTATTTGCAGAGGCAGAACCTTTCCCTGAATCCAATAATGTTGACACTAAGCTGTATGATGGCTTTTTTAGCAGTGCCGATAAAGCAGCAATGAATATTATCCGTGAGACTCTGCCTCAGAATTTACCGGCACTCGATCTGACTTTTCAAGACTCACGGATTAAAACGCTGTTATTCCGCTATAGAGCCAGAAACTACCCTACGACTCTGACTTATGATGAACAACAACACTGGTTACGTCATCGTCAAGAAATATTCACTCAGGATAAACTCAGTGAATATTTCTTTATAATTGAACAGCTCTTTACTGAATATCAAGGCAACGAAGAAAAATGTCGTCAACTTAAAGCACTCATGGAATATGCAGTGCAACTGGCTGGATAATTAAGCGGGGCGTGAATAAATATAAAACGGCGAGTCATATATACTCGCCTTTTTGATAAGAGTAACTTTCTCATCAATCTTTACACTGAGTACTAGCATAGCATTGTCACTACTGAGAATATTGACATTAAGATCCTTCGCCCCAATTTTTCAGCTTGGATGTTTTTCCAATTCCTGGGTTGAGAGTATTAGTAGGATCAGACATCCGATAAAAAGCCTTAAGTTGAGGTTTAGCCTGATATAGATGACCCACATTATGCTCTGCGGGATATTCCGCTCCTCGTTTATCAAGCAGCTCTATCATTCTTGCTTTCAATGCCTGTACGTCCACCCCTTTTTTCACAATGTAATCCTGATGAAACACGTAGCACATAAAATGTCCGCAATAAAGTTTATGTACCAATACATCATCAAACTCTGGGGGTAATTGTTCAAACCATTCACGATCATTGCGGCGCAGAGCGATATCAAGTGACAGGATATTCCCTACTTCGTTGCTATGCACCGCTTGATAACGGATCGCTGAACCACCAGCGGAAAAACGATGCAAGAACGCTTTAGCACCTTCCTCCGGCGTACAAGCAAAGAAATCCCCTTCCACCCGGCTAAAATAGTCTTCCAACCAGCTTCTAGCCTCTTCCACCCCATCACCTGACATTTTTAATATCAAATGGTGCTCAAAACGATTACGATATTCTTTCAAACGCTTAGGCAGGTGGGAAGGAAGTAAACGACTTAACCCCTGCATAATGCGATCAATAAGATTGACAGGTAAAAATGGAACTCGGTTGAAAATAGCGTCCATTCTCCCTTTCAAAGTAAAATAAGTCGGCATCTTATCAGTGCCAAGCTTATCAATCATGATGAAAGCATCTTTACCATAAATTTCCGCAATATCGAAAATATCCCGGTGCATATATTCACCCGCCATTGGTAAATTATGAAAATTTGCTAATATATGGCGACGCAATTCCGTCAATACGCCCGTTTGGTTGGTACCAATATAAAATACTTGAGACAAAGGCTCTGCCGGAAAAGTATCGAGCCGGACAGCAAACACAACCAACTTACCTGCACAACCTGAAGCTTCGAATAAACGGCGCTCGTCAGAATTGAAACGAGATGGAGTATCAGCATCGACGTCACGTACTCGTTGGGTATATTCATGATCAGATGCTTTACGCTGACCCTGTTCTACATCCTGATCACTGTAACGCTGTTCTTCCAGACAAGAGAGAATCTCTTCTGGTGTTTCTCCCAAATAGATACCCAGATGATTAATCAATTCTGGCTTACCACACTCATTAACACGCCCATACAATGCCATTTCGGTATAAGCCGGCCCACGATGAACTAAAGAACCGCCTGAGTTATTACAGATGCCCCCAATCACGGAAGCGCCAATGCAGGAAGAACCGATAACTGAATGAGGTTCACGTCCCAGCGGCTTGAGCGCACGTTCAAGTTGCCATAATGTACTGCCAGGTAACGCAACTACCTGATTACACTGTTTTAAAATCTGAATTTTATTCATGCGCAGCGTACTAATAATAACTATGTCACGATCGTAACCCTTACCATTCGGGGTAGAACCTTCGGTTATACCCGTGTTGGCCGCCTGCATTAAGATAATTTTATCTGCTTCAACGCAGACCTTAAACACATGCCACTGTTCCACCAACGAGCCGGGAAATACAACGGCTAAAGCGTCTCCCTGGCCGGAGCGAAAGCCTTTACGATAACGTTCAGTTTTATGGGGAGCAGTCAGGATATGAGATTTACCGACAATATTGGTCAGGGTAGTAATGAGTTGTTGATTTTGAGAGGTCTTTGCATCATTCATAGTCTCTTCCTTAATATACAATCACCTCTCAGAGCATAGATTGTTTTTCTCCGTTTACCTTGAAATTTTTCTTATCTGTAAGCGACCTCGCTGTTTTTTTTCTTGGGCTCCTTTTCCTTAACTATTACGGTAAAATTAGCTGCATAGCAAAAATAATGGCACCAAATTCGGCGCCATTATTCTTTTGCTAAATATTAAACCATTTCAGAGCATTGAGGCATCGGCTGACGGAAGCGACGAGTCAGGAATACCATATAAACCAGACCAATTGCTCCCCAAGTTAGCCCCAATTCCATAGAACTTTGCTCCAGATTCATCCATAGTACGCTAACAGTACAAGCCCCTATCACAGGTAATACCAAGAAATTAATGGTATCTTTTAATGTACGGTTACGACGTTCACGGATATAGAATTGAGAAATGACTGATAAGTTTACAAAGGTGAACGCTATCAACGCACCAAAGTTAATCAGAGCTGTTGCAGTAACCAGATCAAAGGTAATCGCAGATAACCCGATGATGCCTACCAGCGATACGTTGATTACCGGAGTCCGCCATTTTGGATGAACATAGCCAAATATTTTCTCAGGAAATACACCATCGCGCCCCATAACATAGAGCAAACGGGAAACCCCCGCGTGAGCCGCCATACCAGAAGCCAAAACAGTGACACAAGAGAACACCAAAATAATGGATTGGAACAGAGTACCTGCTACATACAACATAATTTCTGGCTGAGATTCATCCGGGTTCTCGAACCGAGAAATATCCGGAAAATAGAGCTGCAAGAAATAAGAAACCGCAATGAAGATAACACCACCAATTAATACTGTCAGGAAAATCGCTTTCGGAATCACCTTACCAGCATTCGGAGTCTCTTCGGACAACGAACTAATGCCGTCAAACCCTAGAAATGAAAAACACAAAATCGTCGCCCCAGTAATCATTGGGATTAAATGGGCATCTTCAGAAACGAATGGTTTCGCATTCCATAAAGTTCCTACTCCTTCTCCGTTGTACACACCGTGGATCAGTAAACCCACAAATACAACCATAACGGTTACCTGAACAATGACAATAGCCGTGTTGAGATTAGCAACAACGTTAATGCCACGCAGGTTAAAAGCTGTCATCAGTAATGCAAAACCCACAACGAAGATCCACGGATCTACGCTAGGAAAAATGGCCTGAAGATAAATTTTCGCTAACAAGATATTAATCATCGGCATAAACATATAGTCCAATAGCGATGACCAACCCACCATAAAGCCAACATGCGGACTAATGGATTTTTGCGCATAAGTATATGCAGATCCAGCAGATGGGAAACGTTTTACCAACTTTCCGTAGCTCACGGCGGTAAACAGAATTGCGATCAAAGCAATCGCGTAGGATGTCGCTACGTGGCCGTCAGTCAAACCAGAAACAATGCCGAAAGTATCAAAGATAGTCATAGGTTGCAGATAAGCGAGACCCATCATCACTACCTGAACCAAGGTCAGTGTTTTTCTGAGCTGAACACGATTGTTAGCACCCGTCTGGTTGGTGCCTAGAGTGATTACAGTATTATGAGACATGAGCGAAACCTCCCATAACTCCGATGCGTGTTATAACACTACTTAATCGATAGTTACTGGGAAGACTTCGCTTCTGCCTATAGGCAGTAGAATTAGAGGCTGGATTATATGCAGAGCTCAATGCTCCATAGTCATCGATGCAGCAGCATGTGCCGATTGGCACAAGTGCGAAAGGAAATAATTGCTCCATATTAGCGTTCCTCATTACGGCAACCGATTCTCGTCGCGGTTGATCGTGGGCCAATTATCTATCCGGCTCAGAGTCCGGCCTCTGGTATAGTAAAAAATAAGTCAAAGCAAAAAAAATAACCGACACATATAAACGCATCAGTTATTTTCCAGTGGGCGAATTCTGCACTTGAAGACCTGAAATAGCAATACTCGCCGCACTAAAAGTTCATTATTTTTTACCACACTTATTGATGACGCTATGGAATTTAACGGTGTCATATACATTTCTTTGACATGGCTAAGTTTTAACACAACACAAAACGGATTTCTATTCAGTTTTACAGGTATAAGCAAAAAAGCAAAAATCCCCCTTATCAGCGACAAACAAGGAGGATTATAAAATATACCCGTCATCTTTCAAGTTGCCTCTTTGTTAGCTGCACTCACTCACCCCGGTCACATAGTTACCTATGCTCCCGAGGATTCACTCCCTTGCCGCCGCGATGCCTCTTGAAATCCATAGGGTATAGTTAGTTAGAACGCATTATCAAAAGTCGTAATTGATACCAATGTTATAACGACGGCCATCCAAGACTATATCATGGGTGTCTTCAGTCACTTGTTTTTCAAAGACGTTATATACCCCCCCTACCAAGCGTAAACCTTCAGCCAGATAATAGCTGACACCGATATCCACAAAGGTATAAGACGGTGTTCCCGTCCCCATAGAGGTACGTGATAAATAATTCGACGTTTTACCACGGTAGTTAACACGGGTCCAAGCTTGCATTTCTGGTGAAGCCTGCCAGTTTAAGGTGGCATTCGCCATATGTTTAGGCATCTTATTCAACGGCTTCCCTTTGAAGTTACCGCTCTTTTGCTCAGAATCAGTATACGTATAGTTTGCAGCCAATACCCAGTTATCAACAATATCCCAGTTCATCGTCGCTTCTACACCACGCATATTGGCTTTATCAATGTTCACACGGTCACTGATAAATTTATAAGCAGTGCCATCAATAACACATTTGCCCTGAGATTTACCACTTGGATCGGTACAACGACGTAATTCAGTAATTTTATCTTTAAATTCAGTGTTGAATATTGTTAAACCGACATTAAAGTTATCCCGATTGTTCCAGATAACACCAATTTCCTGATTGAAGCTCTTCTCCGGTTTCAAATCTGGATTACCGACGATAATCGCTGGATCACCACCGCCACCCGTAATCTGCCCCCAATTAGATGCCGCCTGACGTAATTCTGGTGAACGATATCCTGTAGAAACGCCACCTTTAATCGTCCATTGTTCATCAACATGCCATACACCGTACAAACGTGGAGTCCAGTGGTCACCGAAGTTTTCGTCTTTATCCATGCGGATACCACCGGTCAGAGCAAAGTCATTGGTCATTTGCCATTCATCTTCAGCAAATAACGCCCAACTCCAACGGTTCAGCTTATTGATATTTTTAGCAGAAGCTAATTGATTCCCTTCATCGCGTAAATCTTCATAACGATACTGACCACCTATACTCAATGAATGATCATCCAACATAAATACGGTATGAGTATTGAACAGATTATCGTAATATTTCATATCACGACCAGGGTTACGTGATTCATCACGCTGGAAGTACGTTGTCGACGTTCCAAAATCGTAAACGCCATTATGGGTGATAGAGTAATTATTCCTTTTATATCGACTTTCACTATTACCTGGAGATCGCCAACTACTTGTCTTTGTTTTCCCTACAGTAGAATCACGATCTTGCTCATAACGTCCCGCTTCAAAATCAAAAGTATTCTGCTCATCCGGAGTGAAAGAGAAAGTGGCTGAACCATTACGCATTTCCTGTTTGTTAAAACCACCGATAAATTTATCTTCATTACGGTGAGAATACAGGCCGCTCACTTTCAGCCCTAATAATCCATCAATAATTGGACCTGAAGTATACACACTACTCTGATGACTATTACCTGATTTAGAACGCTCCTGCAAAGTGCCATCAGCGCGGAAGCTGGTTTTCCACTCTTTCTGTGCCTTACGGGTAATGATGTTAATCACCCCGCCCATCGCATCAGAACCATAAAGAGAAGACATAGGACCACGAACAACCTCGATACGTTCTATCGCGGCCAATGGCGGCAACCACCCCTGTTCAATCCCCGAATTATCACGGTTTGGGCGAGTACCTCGGGTATCAACACGCTTACCATCAACCAAAATCATTGTATATTGAGCCGCCATACCGCGAATACTGATATCACTGCTGCTAGCACCACCTGTAACAACGACACCCGGTACATCTTTCAGTGCATCAGTCACATCACGATAAGCCTTAGTTTCCAATTGCTCACGGCTCACCACAGAAATAGACGCTGGCGCATCTTCAATCTTCTGTTGAAAACCTGCTGCCGTAGTAACAAGAATAGTGTCATTACTGCTACTAGCCGCAAAAACTGAGCCAGATGAGATTGTAGCAATAATACCTAACGCGATTTTTCTTTTATTAAAAACACCCATTCCCGATTCTCCAAGAGATATAATTACACTTTATTTATCTATAAATTTATCTATAAAAATGGATAATCAACATGTGCTCAAATAACGAGGATAAAATATTTACCTCTGTGTAGTTTTATTATTTTATAAGTTAAAATGAATTCTCACTCGCTAGCTTTGAAACCAACCCATCAACTAATACCTGAGGAATGCCCTGAGAACAACGTTCAATTCTGCCTTTGACACCATAAACCTGTGCCAGACTATCTGGCGTAATAACCTGCTCAGGAATTCCCTCGGCAATTAAATGCCCTTTTTGCAACATTAATACATGGTCACCATGACGCAAAGCGATATTAATATCATGCACAACGACCACAGTAATCATATTCCGCCGATAAGTTTCTTGTGCCACCAACGCCATTACGTGATATTGATAATTTAAATCCAGCGCACTAAGTGGTTCATCTAATAATAATAATGTTGGTTTACGAATTAATGATTGTGCTAATCCGACTAATTGTTTTTGACCGCCAGATAATTGATCTAAATAACATAACGCCAAGTGCTCAATCCCCAACTGACGTAACAGCAACATCACTTCTTCTTCACTGGTTTCAGAATGACGCCCTCCAGATGCCCGTTGAGCAACGATAATTGACTCCAGTACATGCAAATGAACACCAGCAGGTAAGCTCTGTGGTAAATAAACCACATTTTCCGATCGCTGGACAAAACTCATCTTCATCAAATCTTGACCATCAAGCCAAAGCTGACCTCTTGCACAATTTAAGCCCGCCAAAGAACGCAAAAGTGTTGATTTACCACTCCCATTTGGCCCCAACAGTACCGTAATTTTCCCACGAGGCAACGGAGCAATATTCAGATTTTCAATAACCGAATGTTTCGGATAACCTGCAAAAAAATTGTTAATGGCTAATCCCGGATTCATATATTCGCCCTATGACGTAAAATTATGCTAAGGAAGAATGGAACCCCAACTAACGCAGTAACGATCCCAACAGGAATAACAACACCTGGGATCAGGTTCTTCGAGGCGATGGACGCCATAGACAACACCAATGCACCAATTAGAGCACTGGCTGGTAAATAGAAACGATGATCTTCACCAAACATCATCCGGGCAATATGTGGCGCAATTAAACCGATAAAAGCAATTGGCCCAACAAATGCAACTGCTAAAGCGGCAAGAATACTGATACGCAATAATGTCCCCAAGCGCAGACGACGAACATCAATACCAAAACTGATTGCACGATCTTCACCCAAACGCAGCGCTGTCAGTCTCCAGGAATTCATCATTGAAATAGGAAAAATGGCTGCAAACACCAATAACATCACACCCAGTTTTATCCAGGTTGCTCTGGCAAGGCTCCCCATTGTCCAAAGTACCAGCCCCTGAAGGGTATCTTCCGTTGCGATAAACTGCATCATGGAAACCAATGCTTCAAAGGTAAAGACCAATGCAATACCAAATAATACGACCCCAGACGTAGCAACGCGTGTCCAACGAGTGATCGTATCCAGTACCAATGCAGCCAACAAAGCGAAAATGAAAGCATTCGCAGAGATGAACCACTGATCAGGCACGCCTGGGATACCAATACCAGATACAATCGCCAACGCAGCACCAAATGCAGCCGCTTGAGCAACCCCTAAAGTAGAGGGACTGGCTAATGGGTTATTTAAGATCGTCTGCATTTCCGCGCCAGCCAGCCCAAGGGACAGGCCAATCACTACCGCCATCAGGGCATAGGGTAAACGGATATCCCAAACAATTACCCGAGTCCCCGCATCCACACTCTCTGGCGACACTAAAGTCTGCCAGAGAGATGACAAAGATAAACCTGATGGACCTATCGTAAAATCTAATACCAGTGAAACACCAATAATCAGCACGATGAAAACCATCATCACAATACGGCGGCGTAAAATATATTGGTAATGGGCTTTTACACTGCTGTCATCTAATTGTTGTTTCACCATTGGCATCGGCTCGGTAGTAGCACTCATTATTCCCGTTACCTGACTTACTGATTACTTTTCACTGACCCAATAAACCCCTGATGGATCAACTGCCAGGAATTTACTGTGTAATTCATTCAGTGTCTTCTGTGGATCTAAATCTGTAAATTTCTCAGGATAGAACCATTTAGCAAATACCTGAGTCGCTACCACATTATAGGGAGAGTTGTAGTAGTTATGCCAAATCGCATAGTCTCTGCCCTCTTTGACCGCAGTCAACGTGCTAATACCTTTACGTTCAGTCATTTGTTTCAGGCTGGCTTTTGCTAATTCAGACGTAGATTGCGCACCCAGTTTTACACCTGGTTCATTACTGTCTGGCGCTTTTGCCCCACTAGCAATGTAAATATAAGGGTCAACTGCAATAATTTTTTCGAGGTTCATATTACCAAGTGCGCCTGGCAGAACACCTTTAGCAATGTTTTTACCGCCAGCCAAATCGATAAAGTTACCCATATTGCCATCACCGGCAGTCGCACAGCAGTCTTCAAAAGCACCCGCTCTCAAATCGATAAATACGGTGGGTTTTTTCTCTTCCGGGATTTTATTGGTGATCTCAGTCACTAGTTTTACATTTTTCTCGTAAAAATCGGCATATTCTGCCGCTTGTTTTTCACGATTTAGTACTTTACCTAGCATACGAATGCTCGGCAGCGTATTCTTTAACGGCTCAGTACGAAAATCAACAAATACAACCGGAACACCAGCCTTTTCAAGTTGGGCGACCAGTTCGCTGTCTTTACCAGGGCCATGACCAGACAAGCCAAAAATGGCGATATCCGGGTTGAGAGTTAATACTTTTTCAGAACTGACACTCTCAGCGCTGGTATTACCAATCAAAGGAACTTTGTCAATCTCAGGGAATTTAGCTTTATAGACGGCGTAAGACTGTGGGTCCAGTTTGCGGAAATCACCTTGCCAACCCGCAATACGGGCCAGTGGTTTATCGCCTTCAAGCAAAGCGATAGCGTGGAACAAACGGCCTTCGCCCAACAAAATACGATTTACATTCTCAGGAACTTCAACAGTACGACCAACGATATCGGTGACCGTTTCAGCCCATGATGCGAAGCTTGCCATAACTGCCGAACCCGCTAACAGGCCGACACTGATACTCTTTGCTATGGATCGAGACATAAATTTCATTTTGTTAGCCCTTTCATATTAATAATTATGGCACTAACAATAGGACAAATGAGAATACTTATCAATATGATCTACACAAATTTTGGTAAATTACGTGATTAATTGTATGAATTAACACTATGAAAAATAAAAAATACCTATTTGATCACAAAACAGGGGTATCTTTTTAATTTCTTATCAAAAACGGCTTATCTACTCAAATAAATAAAACATTAAGATAATAATAAATTAATCGTGAATCGAATTAAAAAAACCATATACCCGTTATCTTTCAAGTTGCTTCTTTGTTGGCTGCGCTCACTCACCCCGGTCACATCGTTATCTATACTCCCGGGGATTCGCTCCCTTGCCGTCGCGATCCATCTTGAAATCCATAGGGTATAAAACCAGGCCGGTAGGAATTTTTTCAAAGATTCCTACCGGCCTGTTAATCACCATTTAACGTATTTACATTCACTGATTCTCGATATCAGGAAATTTCATCTCGCTATATTTGATAAAGTGAGTTTTCCTAGCTAATTTGTAACCAAACCAAATCAACAGGAAGAGTGGAATACCAACATAAGTTGCAGTGACACCATACCAGTCAATTTTATCTTGTAGAAATGCCTGATAATTCTGTCCTAATGTGATGGTTAGACACAAAACAAACGCAAAAATTGGGCCAACGGGGAAAAATCCTGAACGATAAGGTAATTTACTTAAATCCAACCCCTGAGCGACATAACCACGGCGGAAACGATAATGACTAATAGCAATCCCCAACCAGGCAATAAAACCGGTCATCCCAGAAGTATTCAACAACCACAGATAGACGGTCTGGTTACCGTACATTGAACTGAGGAAACACAACGCAGCAACCACCGTTGTTGCATACAAGGCATTACGCGGTACACCACCTTTGGATAATTTGCCAAAAATCCTCGGTGCTTTACCCTCTTTTGCCAATGTGAACAACATACGAGTCGATGCATACATACCTGAATTACCCGCAGACAACACAGCCGTCAAAATAACCGCATTCATCATAGCTGCGGCGGATAACAAACCAGCGTTTTCAAATACCAACGTAAACGGACTAACACTGATATCACCGACCTCATTACGCAGTAGGCTTGGATCAGTATAAGGAATAATCAGGCTGATAATCAGGATCGCAAAAATATAGAATAGCAGAATACGCCAGAATACCTTACGTACAGCACTGGGAACATTTTTTGCCGGATCTTTTGACTCACCCGCCGCAATGCCAATTAGCTCAGTTCCCTGAAAAGAAAACCCAACTATCATTGCCACGCCAATCATGGCAGAGAAACCACCGGCAAAAGGTGCATCACCAACAGTCCAGTTATGCCATCCAGCACCTTCTGCCCCTTTCATGATGCCGGCTATCATCAGTAATCCGACCACAATAAAAACAATAACCGTGCTGACTTTAATCAAGGAGAACCAGTATTCAGCTTCACCAAATCCTTTCACTGAAATAAAATTCAGTAGGAAAATCAACGCGAGGAATAACGCACTCCAGATCCAACCCGGCATATCCGGCAGCCAATAACCCATAACCAATTGGGCTGCAACCAAATCCACCGCGATAGTCACCGCCCAGTTGTACCAATAGTTCCAACCCAAGGCAAAACCAAACCCTTCTTCAACATATTTGGAACCATAAGTTGAGAAAGAACCGGAAACCGGCATATAAGCGGCCAGTTCACCCAAACTGGTCATCAGGAAATAAACCATCAAGCCAATTAATGCATAGGAAAGTAATGCTCCGCCAGGCCCTGCTTGTGAAACTGTCGCACCTGAAGCCACGAATAACCCGGTGCCTATTGATCCGCCAATGGCAATCATCGCTAGATGCCGAGCTTTCAATTCACGTCGCAAATGTTGCGTTGCGGGTTTCCGGGAAACACTTTTTTGTTGTTGAGACATTCTGTTCCTGTTAGCTGCGAATAAATCTGATGGCGGATTGTAACAAATCCTCACTATCAAAATAGCGAGGAAGCGCTGTTATAAGATACCTTCATAATTTAGAGAAAATTATAAGTAACACAGCTAATTTTGGATTTTAAACAGAACGCAAAATTTACCGGCAGTAACTAAGCAATTTTTGCAGTGCGATAGACATATGCTTTTGCCGATGATGAATCAGGTACAATGTTCTGAAAAGTCTTAATTCTGGCACTTTTAACTCCAGTAAAGTACGATTTTGCAATTGCTCTGCAACGACTCGTCTGGACAAGCAACTGATACCCATACCAAATTTGACCGCATGTTTTATCGCTTCAGAATTTCCCAATTCCATCAAAATCTTGAACCCGGGTAAATGGACAAACAACAGATGATCCAGCACTTCTCTTGTACCCGATCCCCTCTCCCTTAATATCCATGATGCCTTAACTAAATCATCCAATTTTAGATCCTGTTCAGCTAGCGGATTTTCAGGAGAAGAAAAAATAACCAACTCATCCTCCATCCATAGCTGAGTTATCAACTCAGGGCTATGGCAGGAACCTTCTATCAAACCAAGATCAACACGGAATTCCAGCACAGAATTGATGACATCCTGCGTATTGCTGATATTTAACTCTAGCGGCGTATCAGGAAAATCCTGACGATAATTTGCCAGCATTTCCGGCAACATATAATTACCAATGGTGCTACTGGCAGCGATACGTAACGCTCCTAACTCCTGTTTGAATAACTGCTGAATTTCCCCGGCTTGCTCTAGCAATGCCAACGCCTTGGGATAGAGTAGGCGGCCATGTTCATTCGTCACCAACCGCTTTCCTACTCGATCAAAAAGCTGTACGCCAAGTTGGCTTTCCAGATCCGTTAATGAGGCACTCACCGCGGACTGAGATAGCGCCAATTGCTGAGAGGCTTGCGTCGTTGAACCGCTTTTCAATACCTCAGTAAAAACTTCCAACTGCCTCAATGTGATGTGCATATTGCCCCGCAAAATATGGTGTCAGTCAAAGTTAGCTTGTTTTAATTTTATACGGCAATAGACAACTTAACAAAAATCTACTTTCTTACCAATTTTTTCGATTATATATAAAAATATTATCAATTTTAATGATAAACAAGTCTGCTATATGCTTATGTTTAAAACATATAAGCAACGTGAGAAACATCTATGTCTGACATTCATGCCAAAAAATTCAGCAAACAATCATCCATTCCCGGTATGAAATTAATACCTGGGTTAATATTAGCGGCAATACTTACTGCAATTTCAATCTATGCCGGAAATATTCCGTGGTTTATTAATATGGGACTGGGTACATTAACACTGGCGATCCTTGCAGGGATCATTGTCGGTAATACTGTCTATCCTTTACTCAAACCTTATTGTGATGAGGGTATTCATTTCTCAAAACATTATCTTCTGCGGGCAGGTATTATTCTTTATGGCTTCCGTTTGACATTTCAACAAATTGCCGATGTTGGCATTACCGGCCTTCTGATTGATGCTGCTATGTTGTCTTCCACTTTCTTTATTGCAATTTGGCTAGGCAAATCACTCTTTGGATTAGACCAGCAAACAGTAATACTGATTGGTGCCGGCAGCAGTATCTGCGGTGCAGCAGCTATTATGGCAACAGAGCCAGTAGTGAATGCCCCTGCCAGTAAAGTTGCTGTTGCGGTCTCGACAATTGTCATCTTTGGCACTATCGCTATTTTCATTTATCCGTGGTTTTATCAACTCAATGAGCATTATCAGTGGTTACCACTTACTCAGGAAACTTTCGGCATCTTTACTGGCTCCACCCTTCACGAAGTTGCTCAAGTTGTTGCTGTTGGGCATGCTATTAGCGATCAAACGGAAAACGTAGCCGTTATCAGTAAAATGATCAGGGTTATGATGTTAGCACCATTCCTGTTGTTATTATCCCGTTATATTAACCATGCCGACACTAAAAATGGCAGAAACCATCAGGAGAAAACACCAATAACTATCCCCTGGTTTGCAGTGATTTTTATTGCAATAGCGGGTTTTAATTCTTTCAATTTACTTCCTGCTGCAATAGTTAATTCTCTGATTAATATTGATACTATTATGCTTACTATGGCAATGGGGGCACTGGGTTTAACTACTCATGTGAGCGCCATCCGTCAGGCCGGATTTAAACCCATTTTATTAGCTCTCATTTTGTTTGTATGGCTGATGGCGGGCGGTCTTTTAATAAATCTTGGCATTCAACATCTGTTTGGCTGATCAGAATCCACTCGGAGAAATTTTATTTCAGCAACATATACTTTTCCGTTCTTAAGATTCATTGAGCGATTGAACAATGCCATAATCCATAATGACGTAAAGAAAGCAAGAAGGAGAAAAATATGAAATTTGTTGGAGCACATGTCAGCGCGGCTGGCGGAGTTGATCAAGCGGTTATCCGGGCGCACGAACTAAAAGCTACCGCCTTTGCCCTATTTACAAAAAATCAGCGCCAGTGGCATGCTCCACATTTAGCCGCTGACGTTATCGATAAATTTAAAGAAAACTGTGAACGTTATGGATATGGTAGCCGACAAATTCTCCCTCACGATAGTTATCTGATTAATCTCGGCCATCCAGAAAGTGAAGCTCTGGAAAAATCCCGACTGGCTTTTATTGATGAGATGCAACGTTGCGAACAATTAGGGATCGATTTATTGAACTTCCATCCTGGCAGCCATCTCAATAAAGTAGATGTGGATAAATGCCTGGCGCGTATTGCGGAATCTATCAATATTGCTCTCAATAAAACCCAGAGAGTCACTGCTGTTATCGAAAATACGGCAGGCCAAGGCACTAATCTGGGTTTTAAATTTGAACATCTGGCAGCAATTATTGATGGAGTTGAAGATAAAAACCGAGTGGGTGTCTGTATTGATACCTGCCACGCCTTTGCTGCTGGCTACGATTTACGTACAAACGATGTTTGTGAACAAACTTTTCAACAGTTTGAAAAAATTGTTGGCTTTCAATATTTATGCGGAATGCATTTAAATGATGCCAAAAGTGAATTCGCCAGCCGTGTTGACCGACATCATAGCCTTGGAGAAGGAAATATTGGTAAAACACCTTTCAGTTATATTATGAAAGATGCTCGTTTTGATGGTATTCCACTCATCCTTGAAACAATAAACCCAGATATTTGGCCGCAAGAAATTGCCTGGCTGAAATTACAACAAAATTAATGATTCTTTAATTAACGCATTATCTAACGGGTATCAGTTCAACTTTGGCCATCATGGCAGCTAATTCAGGACGATTGCTGATACCCACATTAGGCTGGCTAACGGCAAGTGCAGATACAGCGGTCGCCAATCGCAACGTATGTTCACTGGATTCCCGCATCAGCAAACCATAAACCAAGCCCCCAACCATTGAATCACCAGCCCCAACAGTGCTGACGACTTTACAATGTGGTGGTTTCGCCAACCATGCTCCAGACGCATTAACCCATAATGCCCCCTGCTCACCCAAGGATATGACAACATGAGCAATTCCCTGATCCCTAAGTTGATGTGCTGCTATGATGATATCGGACAACTCAGGTAACAGACGTCCCGCCCATACTTCAAGCTCATGGCGATTCGGCTTCACTAACCAAGGGGATGCTTTTAACCCTGCAACCAATGCTTCACGGCTGCTATCAAAAATAATGCAAGGACAAAGCTGACGTAGACAGGTCATCCAGTCAGTAAACGATTCAGCAGAGACACCAGCCGGTAAGCTACCACTAACAACAACCATATCAAACTGTCCAAGCCATGAAAGCGAATCATTAACAAATCCCGACCATTCAGCTTCACCGACATAAAAACCAGTGAAGTTAAAGTCTGTCACTTCTCCGCTTTCTTCTGTCAATTTGACATTAATCCGTGTTCTGCCTGGTACTAAATGAAAACGATTTACCATACCATTTTCATTGAAGAACTGTTGAAATCCTTCCTGATTTTCCTTACCCAAAAAACCACTCACCGTGACATCAATACCTAAGTCACGCAAAACTTTAGCAACATTATTGCCTTTACCAGCAGCATGCAGTCCAGCGGCTTGCACTCGGTTGATCGCTCCCTTGACGATTTCCGGGCACAATCCTACCAAATCATAAGCAGGGTTTAGGGTGATAGTGGCAACTCTACGGCTCATTTCGCCCGATGTCTCCTAAATAGATAATAATCATCATTACTATGAATTTTCAGTTCTATTTATATCACTAAAATTGAATCGTTTCAGTTAAATTCCGTACTTTATTGATCGTTGTCTTAAATTGGTTTCCGGATAAGAATAGCATTGAATTTTTCTCAAAAAGATTGCTAATTTATTGAAATTTAAATGAAAGGAATAAACAAAATGTCTGTCATTGTGGGTGTTGGTGTGGTTATTGTGAACGAATGTGGTCAAGTATTACTCGGAAAACGTAGCAGTAAACATGCTCCATACTGGTCAATCTTTGGTGGTCATGTTGATGCCGGAGAAACTTTTGAGCAATGTGCAATCCGTGAAATTGCAGAAGAAACGGGTCTGACGATTCAATCACCAAAGGTCTACGGTATTTGTAATAATCTTCAAACTTACCAACAGGAAGGAAAACATACTATTTCAGTATGTTTACTGGCAAAACATCCAGGTGGTGAACCAAAATTGATGGAACCAGAAAAATGTGAACAATTTATGTGGTGCGATCCCAATAATCTTCCTGAACCTCATTTTGAAGCTAGCCGGAATGCAATAAAAATGTGGCAAGAAAATAAATTTTATCTTACTGAATGAACTAACTTATGTTAGTTCAATTTCAAATAATCCTTTATGGCATCTATTTACACTCTATAGACAAGAATGTATCTTTAAGCTAGTACAAAGAAACAATATACCAGTAGGAGTTAATATGTCCACTGAGACACCCCAGAGTTTAAAGCGCCCTCCCATACTGGGTGGTGCAATGATCATTGCCGGAACTGCTGTCGGTGCAGGAATGTTCTCTACTCCTGTGGCAACTTCCGGTGTCTGGTTTACTGGCTCAATTATTCTGCTGGTTTACACATGGGTGTGTATGTATTTCTCCGGCTTGATGATACTAGAAACCAACCTGAACTACCCATCAGGTGCAAGCTTCCATACCATGACTAAAGATTTACTCGGTAAAGGATGGAATGCAATCAATGGTATCTCTATTGCATTCGTGCTTTATATATTAACCTACGCCTATATTTCAGCGGGTGGCTCAATTATTGCCCACAATTTTAAAAATATTATTTCGATATCACAGGCAAATGCTGGCTTTATTTTCGCTTTTATCGTTGCATTTATTGTCTGGTTATCGACTCAAGCTGTCGATCGTTTGAGCACAATTTTGATCGGCGGTATGGTTATTACTTTTTTTATGTCCGTTGGCGGCATGTTTACCGAAGTTAAATATGTCATTTTGTTTAATCAGACGGATACTACATCAAACGACACGGCAACAAGTTATATATCTTACGCTTTAACCGCTCTACCCTATTTACTCGTTTCATTCGGATATCACGGTAACATCCCAAGTTTAGTAAAATATTATCATAAAGATAGAAAAGCCGTTATTCGCAGCCTGTTATTAGGTACATTAATCGCATTAACTATTTATATCCTATGGCAATATGTCATTCAGGGAAATATTCCCCGCGAAGCATTCAAACAGATTATTGCTGATGGCGGGAATATCGGTGATTTATTAAAACACATGGATAATACAACAAACAGCAAAACCGTTCACCAGCTTCTAAATGCCTTCTCTTATATGGCATTAGCAAGTTCATTTCTTGGTGTCTCTTTAGGGCTATTTGATTACATAGCCGATTTCTTCGGTTTTAAAGATAACAACACCGGCCGGTTAACATCTGCATTAGTGACATTTATTCCGCCAACAGCGCTAGCTTTACTGTTCCCCAATGGTTTTCTATATGCCATTGGCTTTGCTGGATTCGCTGCAACCATCTGGGCTGTCATTATTCCAGCACTGATGGCTAGGGCAAGTCGCCAGCGCTTCCCTGAAGCCAGTTACCGAGCACCAGGAGGGAAATTCCTCATTGGGTTCGTCATTCTGTTTGGTTTGATAAATGCTATAGCCCATATTTTGTCCTCTCTTGATTTATTACCTGTGTATCATTGACATATAAAACATTCTTACTACAACCCCAATGTAAAAAAACAGTGGGGTTTTTTAATCCCTACTTGCCTAATGTCTTGACTGCGAGTAATTTTGTCGCCGATTATTCTCTTATGGTTTTATGGAAGGTTACATATGGCTAAAGCCAACGAAATTAAACGCGGTAGCGCCGTCAGTTATAATGGTAAGTTACTGCTGGTTAAAGATATTGATATTCAAGCACCAAGCGCCCGGGGAGCTAGCACATTATATAAAATGCGCTTTACTGATATCCGCACCGGTCAGAAAGTGGAAGAACGCTTCAAAGGCGATGATATCCTTGATACGATCAGCCTAACTCGTCGTAGCGTTAACTTTTCCTACATTGATGGTGATGAATATGTTTTCATGGATGATGAAGATTTCACACCTTATCACTTTAAAAAGGAACAAATCGAAGAAGAGTTATTATTTATTCCTGAAGGTGGCCTGCCTGGTATGCAAGTTCTGACAATAGAGGGACAAGTCATTGCCCTTGAACTACCACAAACAGTCGATATGGTTATTGAAGAAACAGCCCCTGGAATTAAAGGCGCTTCAGCCAGTGCACGAACAAAACCGGCCAAAATGAGCACCGGACTCACCGTGCAAGTACCTGAATATATCAGTAGCGGGGAAAGAATCCGTATTCATATTGCAGAACGCCGCTATATGGGACGTTGCGATTAACAATATTAGCTAATTCTGAGTTGCCCGGTATATACCTTATGGATTTCAAGATGCATCGCGACGGCAAGGGAGCGAATCCCCGGGAGCATAGATAACGATGTGACCGGGGTGAGTGAGTGCAGCCAACAAAGAGGCAACTTGAAAGATGACGGGTATAAAACAGGGTAACTCACTTTTCACCTATTCCATTCATTAAATCAATCAGCTACTTTCTATTAGCATTTGGGCATAATTTAAACTCCCAAATAAAATATAACTCTGTCACTCATTCATTTTAGCAATGACAGATAAAACCCCGATGCTTCTTCAATTAAACATTGAATAAATAACCTATAAAATTTTTCTTAACATCAATTATAGAAAATTGTAACAACGCCAATTTTCTCTTTTCCTTTTATCCATTTAATCTCGGTTACACCGATTTGGTGTGGTAAATAAAAATAAATATCATTTTGCAAATCGAGCTTTCGTCGTTGGATAATCTTATGTCCTTTTCGCCAACACGTGGTGTCAGCCCAGTTATCACGCCAATCAAAACGACACGGTGATTCAACGATCGCACCAGAAAAGCGAATAACCCCTGTATTTGATGCTGTTTCTGGCTCACTATTGACAAGACCAGAAATCATCAGAAAAAAACAACCCATTATAACCCGAAACATAGACATACAGCCTCCACCATAAAACAGCATCATTCGCTGCAATTTCCAAAAATGAAATCAATCTAGAAATCGGAAAAATTTATGAGTCTATATATTGGTAACGGCTATTTTCATTGTTTATTTATGATTTTTAGCGATTAAAACTGATTAAGATATTTATATCTTATAATATTAGAATTATCAGAAGTAATTCTCAATAAATTAAGAATTTACAACCTTAAACACCCCAATATCACTCAATAAAATCCATAGAATTGGGCAGGAATAGTTACCAAAGTAAATAAAAAAATGCAGGAAAAGCACAAAAAAGTAGATAAAAAAACAACAAATTAACTTATGATTAAGAGCGGTGACATTATTACTCAATATTTGTTATATTAACCTACATAATTGTAAGTTTAGTTACCACTTATCTTATTTTTAACAAATAGGTCTCCCATGACACGCAGTCACCCATTTGCCATATTTATACTGAACCTGTTAGGGATCACTTTATTTCTCTCCTGGTATTTACCAGAGCATCATGGTTTCTGGCTCAAGATCGACTCTGCAATCTTCTACTTCTTTAATGAGAAATTAACATCAGGCTCAACATTCACAGAATTTGTAGCATTTGTGAATATCAGGGCCTTCGATGTCATTTCACTTTTATGTATGGGATTGCTGTATTACAACGCTTTTCGTAAACAGAATTACGATGGCAAACGCAGATTATTCATGATTGGTTTGGTCATGATAATAAGCGCAGTTATACTTAACCAAATCGGTCACCTACTCCCTGTTGTCCGTCCAAGCCCAACATTAACCTTCGATCATATCAATCGTATTAGCGAAATGACCAATCTGGTAACAAAAGATGCATCAAGCGATAGCTTTCCAGGTGATCACGGATTAATGCTCCTGATTTTCAGCTGCTTTATTCTTCGATATATTTCAGGCAGAGCATTCTGTATTGCATTACTCATTATGGTAATATTTGCGTTACCTCGCATAATGGCAGGCGCTCACTGGTTTACTGATATTGCAGTCGGTTCTTTATCTCTGATACTCATCGGAACAAGTTGGCTACTATTAACACCATTAAGTGACATAATGATTAACTGGCTGGATAAGAATCTGCCGCAAATTGGTCGCCCAATTTAAGATCTTTTCCATAAACTCTTTTTACTGAATCATATCGGGAAGGTATTTAACCTTCCCAATAGTTCATAAAACCCACATAAATTAGCAACACACCTGATCTCTCCTACTTAGAAATCTAATTTTTTGTAAATTATGTCATTAAATACTCGCCTTTTCCTGATTGTTTCTGTACTCTCAAGCTGAATAACATTTATTGTAAATATCGTTATAAAACGTGGCATCAGACGCGTTTTTTTACTAAGCGCGTTGTTTACTCATTGTTTTTTCTAACACCAGGCTTTGAAGTGTTTGATATTTTTCAATAATAGCGACCAACTAAGGTAAGGATAGCAAGGGAAAACAAAAATAATGGTCAAGTCTCAACCGGCACTGAGATACATTACGCGGCTGATACCCGCGCTGTTCGTAGCGATCACCTTATCCGCGTGCAGCTCACCAGATTCATCAAGGTTTCGTAACACACAAACTGATACGCATGCAGTAAACGGTAAGAACGGCTTCTTACTTCAAGCGTCTCAGGATGAATTCGAAGCACTCGTTCGCAATCTGGACATAAAATCTAAAATTCTTAGCCAATACAATGGCTGGAAAGGGGTTGCCTATCGACTCGGTGGCGTTACTAAACGCGGTATAGATTGTTCTGGCTTTGTTCAACGTACTTTCCGTGACCAGTTTGGTATGGAACTGCCGCGTTCAACATTTGAACAACAGAATATTGGCAAAAAAATTGACCGTTCAAGATTACGCCCTGGCGATTTAGTTTTATTTAAGACAGGTGCCCGTACCAGGCATATTGGCATCTATGTTGGCAATGACCAATTTGTTCACGCCTCTACTAGCAATGGTGTAATCGTTTCCAGATTAAGCAGCACATACTGGAGCAAACGTTATTATAGCGGTCGCCGAGTCATCAGTAATAGCATTGTGCCTAATGGCTAAAAAATGCCTAACGGCTAAAAGCTGAAAATTTTTCCCTTGCCCACAAAAAAGCGCCTCCATCAAAGGAAGCGCTTTTCGCGTTTATACCCGTCATCTTTCAAGCTGCCTCTTTGTTGGCGGCACTCACTCACCCCGGTCACATAGTTATCTATGCTCCCGGGGATTCGTTCCCTTGCCGTCGCGAAGCAACTTGAAATCCATAGGGGATATATCAAAATGGATAAAGC
Source organism: Photorhabdus laumondii subsp. laumondii (assembly GCF_003343245.1). Taxonomy (NCBI): domain Bacteria; kingdom Pseudomonadati; phylum Pseudomonadota; class Gammaproteobacteria; order Enterobacterales; family Morganellaceae; genus Photorhabdus; species Photorhabdus laumondii. The sequence goes on from NZ_CP024901.1 coordinate 3,400,010, forward strand.
GCAGTTATCTTTTCAGCAATGGCAGCGCCAAGTGTCTTCAAACGACACATAACCGCACTTTCATCTTCACTATTAATAAATAAGCACGGTTGACCTTCCAACTCAATCACAGTGCTTCCAATTTGCATATCAGCAAGCGATTGCTGTAATTTTTGCATAACATTCCACGCAGCCCCGTCTTCGTGGCTGAGTAACTTCAACCCCATCAGGCTGCTTTCTGCATTCACTTCATCAACCGGAAGCGGCTCAACTTTGATACCCACAAAACCGGGTGACCACTTGTAACTTTGCGGCAGCCGATGTACTACCGAAAGCTGAATATTATTCACGAATCATTCCTACCTGAAAGAACATAGATACAAAAGTTAAAGTTAGCGGCTATCTTCAGGTGTTCTACTCGCCAAAACCGAATAACTAACCCCCAAAAAAAGTAAACGAAAAGTTAAATTTGTGTTTATAGTATTACATTAATTCCAAATTTCACCTTAGAAAAAGTGAGATCAATCTCTCATTTCTCATATATTTATACTTTTTTTAAAGAAAACTCAACTAATTTTTATGCAAAAATCCAACTTTATGTTTAATGATTGTTTACATATTTTATTTTTTCAACTCAACACTTTAACATAAAAATCAAATAAGAACTGTAAAAACAAATAGATAACAATGTGTTTTATAAGGTATAATTAATAACAACCTAATGATAACGCCATTTAATATTTTTTAATTTAACAAAAATACAACAATTACTTATAATCACTATCAATGCATCAATAACAATTCATTCACATTGCAAAACATTTCGGAATTTCCTTATAGTAGAAAGTTAGCTGCTCAGCTCAACAAGAAAATAAAAATCAACAAATACGCAACAGTAATAATAAAAAAATAATGAAGCAACAACAGTTTCACCTTGCCATAAATAGATCAATATCATCATCATATATACCCGTCATCTTTCAAGTTGCTTCTTTGTTGGCTGCACTCGCACCCTTGCCGCCGCGATGCATCTTGAAATCCATAGGGTATAGCTATTATGCATAACCCATTATTCAATTTCCCTGAACATTCAGGGAAAATATTCTCTTTACTAACATTATCGTTTTTAATGATAATGTTAGTAATACAAAAAATGCAGCTAATACCACCAAACTATTACAACCTCGTTACTTAATGGCAAATCTTAGAATAACAAAAAATAGCACAATTTTCTGTTCTAATGGGTTATCTTTAATAAATAATATTAAATCTTACCTCTGTCAATCAAGAATATATCAACGAAAGTAGATATATATTTTAGAATAAAAAAACTCTTCAACAATCTCATATAAAATTATAACCAGACAACATCATCAAAAATATTTTTCGCTTACCCTAATTTTCTCTTTAAGGAAAAGGCTGCACATGAAAACAGCCTTCTGTTTTTACTTATCGCCTCTTTTTTGCGTATATAATAAGCAATACAGCCAAAATAACAGATAAAACCATAGAACCAACCATTGGCCAGGCATTACGTGCAGGTAACATGGCAAGTAATATACCAACCAAAGCACTAATACCAAAACGAACGGTACCTGCCAATGAAGACACCGTTCCGGCCATATGTGGATAATCATCTAAAACCACGGCCATAACATTGGATGTAATCATTGCGATACCACATACATAAGCTGCAACACCGATGACCAGAGCAGTAAAGCCAAAATCGAGGGCGGTAGACAGTAACAACCAGATCCCCATCATAAACTGCACACTCAAACCAAAATACATCATCTTCAACGCACCAAAGCGCCGGACATAGCGACTATTGATTGTCGTCATCACAAACAGAAATACGATGTTAAGCGCAAAGTAATAACCAAAGTGCTGAGGCGAAACACCATTTAACTCAATATAAACAAATGGCCCTGCACTGAGAAAAGAGAACATTCCCGCAAATGAAAAACCGCTGGCAAGCATGTAGCAAAATACACGACGCTGGCGAAATAACATAATAAACTGGCTTACGGTTGTACGAAGATGAAATTTTTGTCTTTTTTCTTTTGGTAAAGTTTCTCTTATAAAGAAAGCGACAAGGAATACAGTAATAACAGACGTCACCGCAATACTCCAGAAAATCGCATGCCATGTGAACCAAATCATTATCATGCCACCAAGAATTGGAGCAATTAATGGGGCAATGGTCATTACCAATATCACAAAAGACATGCTACGCGAGAATTCATCTTTGGTGAACAGATCTCGCATTAGCGCATTAATGACAACACCCGCTGCGGCGGCGGAGAATCCATGCAAAAAGCGCATATAAATAAAATCATCGATATTCTGAACCATTGCACACGCAGCTGAAGCCAAGGCAAATACAGTAACCCCACCTAGAATAACCGGCTTACGCCCCAAACTGTCAGCCATTGGGCCATATACCATCTGACCGATAGCAAAACCGAGAATATAACTGCTCAGCGTCATCTGAACCTGTCCGCTATCTACACCGAAATCCTCGGCAACAGTCGGCAAACTCGGCAAATACATATCAATGGCAAGGGGCATTAACATAGAAAGTAGCCCAAGGATTAGAATCAGTCCCAAATAGGATGATCGTTGTTGTTGCACGTATATTGCTCCAATAATTTAAAATAATTAACTAAAACCAAAATTAAAGAAAAGTGACACTGGCAATTTCTTGCTCGGTTAATGATCGGTACTCGCCTGGCTCCAATTCAGGAGCTAAGATGATTTCACCGATTCGCTCACGATGAAGCGCGGTTACCCGATTACCTACCGCTGCAAACATGCGTTTTACCTGATGGTAACGCCCTTCACTAATCGTCAGACGGGCTATTTGCGGCTCCAGAATTTCTAGCTGGGCGGGTTTTGTCACTGTTTTTTCACCATTAAGTTGCACACCTGCAAGAAATTTATCTGCCGTCTCTGCTGCAACTGGACATTCAAGTGTGACTAGATAGGTTTTTTTACAATGATGTTTTGGGGAAGTAATACGATGAGACCATTGACCATCATCGGTTAGCAAAACCAGACCAGTGGTATCCATATCCAACCTACCCGCCGTATGCAATTTATGCGCTGCCGGCTCATCAATAAAATAGAGCACCGTTGGATTTATCGGATCATCGGTGGAACAAACATACCCCTGTGGTTTATTTAGCATAAAATAACGAGGCCCTTGTTGCTGTTCCAATAATGAACCATCAAACATGACCTGTTGCTCTGGAGTTAATTTATAAGCTCCGGTTTTTACAATCTCATCATCAACAGTGATGCGTCCCGCACGCAACTCGCGCCCTACGTCATTCCGGCTGATACCAAGCTGTTGTGACAAAAATTTATCCAATCGCATGGATGAAGACACCTGTATTAATTAATTTAAAAGTGAACGTGATCCACTACTATTTTGGCACTACCTCGGCACTACAACACAGAGCCACCAAAAAAGAAGATATGAAATGAGTCCAAAAGATTTCAAAGCTAATCATAACTATGTTTACTATAAACAACAATTATCTATTTATTATAACCAGTCATAGTTTCACTCAATCAGATAATTATCTGACTTTGACCTCCGTCCACAGAAAATTGATAAGAAAAATGTTACTCTTTTGCGAATATTTTTCGGTTACGAAACGATTATGACTTTTACTTTACGTCCCTATCAGCAAGAAGCCGTGGATGCCACCGTTAATCATTTCCGGCACCATCATGAACCCGCAGTCATTGTATTACCAACTGGAGCAGGTAAAAGCCTAGTTATTGCTGAACTGGCAAAATTAGCTCGTGGGAAAGTATTAGTATTGGCTCATGTAAAAGAATTAGTTGCACAGAATTACAGCAAATACTGCGCATACGGTTTACCAGCAGATATTTTTTCCGCAGGATTGCAGCAAAAACAAAGTGCAGGAAAAGTCGTGTTTGGTAGCGTGCAATCTGTCGCCCGTAATCTTGAACATTTTGATAATCAATTCTCTTTGCTGATAATTGATGAATGCCACCGTATCAGTGATGATGAAAACAGCCAGTACCAGCAAATTATTCATCACCTTCGGCAAAATAACCCACAACTACGTATTCTTGGCTTAACAGCAACACCTTACAGACTGGCTATCGGCTGGATATATCACTATCACTATCACGGCATGACCCGTGGTGATGAAAGCTGTTTTTTCCGTGATTGCATCTATGAATTGCCCCTGCGTTATATGATTAAACACGGTTTCCTGATCCCGCCAAAACGGCTAGATATGCCCGTTATGCAATATGATTTCAGCCAAGTTCGCTCCAGTCAGCAAAGCATCTTCAATGACACTGATTTAAACCACGAAATCAAACGACAAAAACGCATCACACCTCACATTATCAGACAAATCATTGAATATTCCGCTGACCGCAAAGGGGTTATGCTTTTTGCTGCAACTGTCGAACATGCCAAAGAGATTTTTCAATTACTCCCTCCCGGCCAAGCCGCATTAGTCAGTGCTGATACATCAACTGCGGATCGTGATCGGTTTATCGAAGCCTTTAAAACTCAGCGATTGCGCTATATGGTTAACGTCGCCGTATTGACAACTGGATTTGATGCCCCCCATGTTGATCTGATAGCCATTCTGCGTCCTACTGAATCCGTTAGTTTATATCAGCAAATTATCGGTCGTGGTTTACGATTATTTCCCGGCAAAAAAGATTGCCTGATTCTCGATTATGCAGGAAATCCTCACGATCTCTACACACCAGAAGTTGGCAGCAATAAACCGGATAAACAGAGCCAACCGGTTCAAGTATTCTGCCCTATCTGTAACTTCGCTAATATATTTTGGGGAAAATGCACCTCCGACGGTGAAATTATTGAGCACTTTGGCCGCCGCTGTCAGGGTTGGGAAAACGATCAATATGGCAAACGCCGTCAATGTGAGTTCCGCTTTCGTTTTAAACTCTGCCCTCATTGCAATGCAGAAAATGATATTGCAGCGCGGCGTTGCCACAGTTGCCAAGAGGTGCTGGTCGATCCCGACGATATGTTGAAAGCCGCATTGAAGCTCAAAGATGCACTGGTACTGCGTTGTGGTGGCATGCAACTCATCCCTGAAACTGACAGTAAAGGCGAATGGCTGAAAATTATCTATTACGATGAAGATGGCGCTGATGTTTCGGAACGCTTTCGGCTTACAACACCGGCCCAGCGGCTAGCCTTTGAGCACCAATTTCTTCGTCAGCATCAACGTGCCTCAGCGATACCTTTTAACTGGAAAACCGCCTCAGATATCGTTCACCAGCAACCTTTATTACGCCATCCAGATTTTGTTGTCGCCCGTAAAAAAGGTCGATTCTGGCAGATTCGTGAAAAAATCTTTGATTACCAAGGACGTTTCCGACGAGCAGACGAATTGTACTAATAGATTCAGATTGGCCTATTCCATTTGCTGTAACCGCCATTTTTCGCTAGAATGCCGCCCGCTTGACACTAGCTCTATGTTAAATGTTAAGCCAAATCTCGAACCTGCTGCTGGGTCGCCTGTAGCAGGATTTATTTTCTTCTTAAAGAGAAAAAATAATGTTTACTATTAATGCAGAAGTACGTAAAGAGCAGGGCAAAGGTGCGAGCCGCCGCCTGCGTAGAGCTAACAAGTTTCCAGCTATCGTATACGGTGGCAACCAAGAGCTAGTTTCTATTGAACTGGATCACGATCAGGTTATCAACATGGAACAAAAAGCTGAATTTTATAGCGATGTTCTGACCCTGGTTATCGACGGTAAAGAGACTAAAGTTAAAGTGCAGGCTGTACAGCGCCATCCGTTTAAACCAAAACTGGCACACATTGACTTCCTGCGTGCTTAATTAGCCACAGCCGAGCTTTTCGGGACGCCGAGTAAATAACGCCGCATTTGCGGCGTTATTTATTTTTTAGCCTCAATGACCACTGCTACGGCGCTGTAACTGGTCACGTAAATTTGGGGGCGTGCCTTTAATGGTTAAAGTATCCGTTGCCGGATCCCAGAAAATTCTTTCACCAAATAACATCGCATCAAAATTGATTGTTAATCCGCCGCCACTGCCGGCAAATTTAGTCAGTTGACGCAACGTACTGCGATCCGCCGGGAAACTCTCTTCCAGTTCATATTCCTGCTCTTGAGAAAACTGCTGAAAATTCTGCTCTCCAAATGTAGGTAATGCCTGAGACAACGCCTTAATTTCAATTTCCTCTCCTGCCTGCAATTGTTCATTACAATAGTTATATACTTGCTGGCGATACGCTTGACGCTCATCCTTATTAAGCTCACCAGATTCACAATAATCATCAACGGCTTGTAGCAAGCCTTTATTCTGAACTTTAGCATTCATACCTTCACTAGCAGCGAGAAAATCCATAAAGAAATCTGAAACTTTACGCCCTACTCGCCCTTTCAGGAATGTTAAATAACGGCTTGATTCAGGATTAGTTTCCCACTCCGTCAAATCTATACGAGCAACAATATCTGCATGAGGAATATCCAGATAATGCGTAGTATTTAAATCCAGATTATCGTTAACAGACATACTGTTACAGCTATTAAGCACAGCAATCAATAAATACTCTACCGCCAGATAGCGATACTGACAAAACAGGACCGTCCCTCCCTCAGCAAACGGATATTTCGCCAGTTCATCCCTCAGACGTGCCGTTGCTGCCCGACTGAACCCAAGAAAATCTTCATCACCTTTACGCTGATGTCTGAGTGCTTCTGCCAATTCACTCTCTTCATTAAATAAGCCGTAAGCTTTACTTTTTGCGCTGTATACTCGGTGTAATTCAGCCATCATATCTTCCACCACTTGATCGGTGGCGAGCAAAGAATCACGCAACACGACATCTAATGTCTGTTCATCACGCTTGATTAATTGATGCAAGGCAATCTGGTCTATTTGCAGACTCATTCTTTCTACTCCTTTCGGCTGACTTCACGCATTTTTAAACACGCATTCAAACACCGATAACAAACGACTGCAATAAAAAAACCCCAAAAGAAAATAACGTTTCATCATCTGCCATCAACTATAATTTGCTGACAGATATCAAAAAATTGCCAAAAATAGGCTATTACTGCAACATAATCTTAACCGTGAATTAATTTGCCACAAAAGAGCAGAAAATCACGCATCTATACGGTAAGATAATGTGCTTTGTTAGTTCAGGAAGTTTAAATCTATGCCACAGTCATCTCGTTACAGTGACGAACACGTTGAACGTTTATTAACAGAACTCGTCAGTGTTCTGGAAAGAAACCGTACCCCGACAGACCTTTCTCTAATGGTACTGGGCAATATGGTGACAAATTTAATCAATACGAGTATATCGCCTGCACAGCGCAGACATATTGCTGACTCGTTTGCACACGCGCTTAAATCTTCGGTAAACGAAGATAAAGCCCATTAATTCTTTAACTAAGACTACAACGTAAACAAAATATGGTGACTAGCCGTCAGCGTTATCGTGAAAAAGTTTCCCAAATGATTAGCTGGGGGCATTGGTTTGCCCTATTTAATATTCTGCTTAGTCTTGGATTAGGTAGCCGTTACCTGTTTGTTTCTGACTGGCCGAGCTCACTGTTCGGCCGAGTCTATGCTTTGTCCAGTTGGCTTGGGCACTTTAGTTTTATTGTTTTTGCCGCTTATTTGCTGGTTCTGTTTCCACTGACATTTATTGCCATGTCGCAGCGCCTACTCAGGTTTCTTTCAGCCATTTTCGCCACAGCCGGGCTGACGCTGTTAATATTCGATATTGCCATATACAACCGTTTCCACCTTCACCTTACACCTTTAGTTTGGGATTTAGTCATCAATCCTGATCAAGGGGAACTGGCGCGAGAATGGCAACTCATGTTCATCTGTATTCCAGTCATTTTTCTGATACAGATGTTATTTGGTACCTGGAGTTGGCAGAAACTACGCAGCCTGAATCGGCAACGGTTTGGTAAGCCGCTGGCTGCTGTCCTTATTTCGGCTTTTTTAGCTTCCCATTTGATGTATATCTGGGCTGATGCTAATTTTTATCGCCCGATTACCATGCAACGTTCTAACCTGCCGCTCTCCTATCCAATGACAGCACGTAAATTTCTTGAAAAACATGGTCTGCTCGATCAACAAGAATATCAGCGCCGACTTATGCAACAAGGTGATCCTGCGGCACTAACAGTGGAATATCCACTTAATGATCTGACCTATCAGGACAAAGGAAACGGATACAACCTGTTAATACTAGTCGTTGATAAACTGGATAATAGAGATATTACCGAGAATATGCCTGCGCTCTCTCATTTCAGAGAAACCAATATTCAGTTCAATCAGCATTTCAGCACTGGCATTCAAAATGATACCGCCCTATTCGGGCTATTTTATGGTATTTCTTCTGGTTATCTGGATGGAATATTGGCTGGACGTAAATCATCAGCCTTGATTAATGCTCTGACCCATCAGGGATATCAATTTGGCCTATTCTCTTCTGTAGGGTTTGGTACTCCGCTTTATCGTCATGCATTACTTTCCGACTACTCACTGCCCACTGAAGTCAACCAAAGCAACCAACTCACGGTAGAACAATGGCAGCAATGGCTAAATTTACCCAATACTAACGCTCCGTGGTTCTCCTTCTTGAGGCTAAGTGGCTTAGATAAAGCAGATTCAGTAGGTAATGCTGCGGCTCTGGATGGTCCGATTAATACCGTACTAGAGACACTAAAAAACAAAAATGCATTGAACAATACTGTCATTGTCATTACCGCTGAACATAGTGAAACCGCCACGACACATCCCCCTAGATGGATAAACAATGGCAAATTTAATCGTGCTCAGATGCATGTTCCGCTGCTAATTCATTGGCCAGGAACACCATCACAGACAATTAGTAAACTAACAAGTCATCAGGACGTCATGACAACATTAATGCAACGTTTGTTGCACGTCAGCAATACTCCTGCTGATTATTCTCAAGGCCAAGATCTATTCGCGGCACAACGTGATAATCCGTGGGTGATTACCGGTGATGATGGTTCCCTGATCATTACAACCAGCGAAAATACCCTGTTCTTGGATAAAAATGGCAACTACCACCTATATGACCTGGAAGGCAACGAAATCAAAGATGCTAAACCCAATCTAGCACAACTGTTACAGATACTAACCGAGGTTAAACATTTTATAGCCAACTAAATGCTTAAAAATCAATCGGTCACAAAATTCAGTACTTGCTTTTAGATAAAAAATCAGTAGTATAATACGAATTATCGGCATGTAGCGCAGCTTGGTAGCGCACCGTCATGGGGTGTCGGGGGTCGGAGGTTCAAATCCTCTCATGCCGACCAAATTTCCCCAGAAAAACCAACCTGTTAGGGTTGGTTTTTTTATGGCTGGGATTTGGCTCTGGTAAAATTTTGGTAAAACTCTGGTAAAACCCCAATTTAAAACCTGGCATTTATAGCCACTTACAAACCATCTCCCCTTACTCCAAAATATAAAATTATCTAATCACTTCGGCACTTCCGGCCACTCCACACTCGGCGCTTGGTTCACATCTACACGAGTCAGCAATACTCTGTATTTTCTCCATTCGAGTAGAGCTTCTTTCTCTGAGTCTGTAGCGACTTCTAAGTCAACAGAGTCTTGTAGCAAAGAGATTGTTTCATTTGCTTGTTGTAACAGTGCTGCTTGCTGTTGCTTTGCTTCGTTGATTTGATGGGACTTGAGTAAGTCTTTATCGACTACCCAGTCTTTACCGTTCCATGTGTCGAAATCAGTTGGGGGCTTCTTGAATGTGAGCGTGTCAGGCAGCTCACCGATTTCTGTTACTTCAGTCGGTTCTCGCGTTAACGTGTCGTAAGCTATTTTGCCACGGTAGTCTGGGAGGATTTCCCAGCGGCTTTTATCAACACTTCTGCAAACGGCCACATCATTAGTTTTCGGCAGTTCCGGGGCATCAGGATAAGCACCGGCTGATAAACTAACTCCAAGCATCACATACTCGATATCTGAAGCAATGAATTCTCTCGTTATCTGATTCGAGTGAAAAACCTTTATCCAGCCTGCCTGAATTGCCAAACCATCTTTACCCAATACAGCGGTTTCATGTTCTAAAGAATACTTTTGTTCTGCCATTATACTGCTCTCACTATGTAATTGAATGCTATGTTGCGGGGACGGGTTTCGTTTGCTATTACTTGAGCTTCAGTAACGCCGCCCGTATATGTATTTTGATCAAGTGAACGTGTGCGCGTGCTACTGCCGGATGATGTATACCATCCGGCATCCCCGGTCAATACAAGGTCTTCAACTAATTGTTTTGAAGCTACTTTGTAGTGATTGTGATCTGGAATGCAGTCAGCTTGCCACGTTCCACACACCCGACCCGGATCGACACCACGGCTATCATCCCAACCACGGATAAACTCTCCCCTTAAATCGGGCACTCTACCGGCAGGATAAGCTTCCGCTAGCTTTGGATATAGAGATTTGTCGAATGTCTGACCGTTGCATGTAAGATAGCCGGGCGGCGTGTAGCGGTGGGGATATGGCATTGGAACACCGGCGGGAACGTTGTCATAACGTGCATCAAAGTTGCTGTAATCAGATGGAATAATTTTTCCAGTCGAAAAAAGCTCAACATTATTAGATGACAATCGATGTGAATAAAATAAACACCCATTTTTATCTCCGCATTCGAAAATAGTTTTTCTGTTTGAATTTCCCCACACAATTAGATTAATCTGACTATCAGCGGTTTCATTAGATGAAATACGCAAATTTTTATTTTGACTTATTCCGACGCTCAGCACGCTTTGCACATTTAGTCCCGCTTTGATTGTACCGCCGCTGATTGACGACACCGCATTATTCGCCTTATTCACCGTTTCCACTAAACCGAGGTTTTTTATAAACTCACTTTTATTAGGGATGTCGGCCCCGTTTTGGGATTTTGACAGGCGAGTGTTGGCGTTGTTGTTGGCATTTGTGGCGCTAGTGTTGGCTGCATTGATTGATTTATTCAGTTCTGAAGACACGGTATTCAACTGAGCGTTTGTAGCGTAGTCACCTTTGTCTTGCTTTGTGTTTAAAGCATCTAGGACCAATTTTGGAGCGCCTAGAAAATCAGCCATTGACTGCCAATTATTTTGTGATCTGTCAGGTTGTTGGCTTATGTTTTGTTTGAGTGCTACATAAAACTTCCCTGAATGCTGGACTGCGGCATATTGCGGATAGTCTACAGTTGAATCCCACTCTGCTAACCCGCGTTGTGATAAGTACATTAACCACTCATCAACGCGCTTACCGATTGCATTAAACCACTCAAGAGGTGGCTTGCCCGCAGTTCTATCTAGTGTTACACCCCAGCCGCGAAGCACATCGGGGAACGTTTCAATCTCGCCGGATTTGGCATCTTGAGCAAAGACTTTATAGTCTGGTTTGTTAACTATTGACATCTACAATCCTCGTGAATTTTCCATCACCGAAACCGGACGCGTGGGGATCATTAGCCCATCCAAACGGGTGGCTATCAGTGATTACTATGTATTTATATTGCACGCCAATTGGACGAGATAATATGTCCAATTTTTTTATCGCATGCAGCCTGAAAGGGGTTAAATAACTTGAAGGAATAACAATATTCATTGTCATATCGTAATTATCGATAATGAACGCTTGATCTCCCAACAAGTAAGAAATCGATAATGTTATATTTCCAATTGTCGGGCGTTGGTAGTTTTTGATAACTTTGGCTTTAATAAAAAATTGATAATCTTTGTCATCAAGATTTGTTGAATCATTCAGAGAGTCCCCGTATCTATAGAAAACACCGGTATTAAAACCAAGTGCGCTATCTATTCCCAGAAAGCCGAAGTAATCTTTTGGGACAAATGATTTCATTGTTCGACTAATGCCAACGTGTCGCCCTATCAAATCTAATCCATAGTTTTCTGATTTATTAATATCGAGTATTTCAGTCAGCTTAACTGCTGATTTGAAAACTATCGCGCTCTCAGAAAGCAAAAGCCCGACTGTTTGCCGGGCCTTGGGTTTTCCTCTGTACTGCCATATCAAAAAATCCTCTGGTTTTTTATTCAATCAACACCTCCACATTCACATTTTCGTGTTTTATGACTGCGCATTGCCGAGGGCCAATATTTGCTTTGTCAGAGCCATTGACTGTAATTGATTTGATATAGAAACCCGCTATTGAATTAACTTGGCATGTCAGACGCATGGCATAAACTGATTCGCCGATGTTAAATTTAGTGGCTGCCAATGCTGACTTAATGCCATCTATATCAATATCATGAAATTCGCTAGTTCTGACTAACGCAACATCAATATTGATATCAATCATTTCAGCTCTATCAAAATTAATTTTTCTGTTCGCTCCAGCGAAGTTAATTTCACATGTTTGTTTACCAAAGAATGCACACCCGCCAATTTTTTTCTTAATTAACATCAGCGCAATATCTTTATTATTGCCGCCGATAATAACAGCATTCATTGAGTGCGCAGGAACGCCAGTAACAGGATCTGTTTGTCCTGTGTAGTTTTCGTAAACTTCTGCTTGTCGAACATCAGGTAAAGATAATAAGGCCGCTTTAATACCTGCTCTATCATCATAGTTATTTACTGAATGTGATTGCATAAAACGAAGTAACAAATTACCGTCCGTTTCTTCATTAGTGCCCTGCTTTGCTGGTTTTGTCGTAACAACTTTTTCTATACCGACTATGACAGTTTCCATTTGCAATTGTTTGTCGGGTTGAAGTGTAAAGGATCCAAGTTCTTTACTACGTAGATTCACTCTTACAGAACCCTGCTCGTTAAGTGTGACATCGTCAAGCATTACCCACTTAACACGGTTATCATCAGTCAAAACTGTGTCTTTCGGTACGTTTACCCCAGCATTACCAGTTATCACTACATCATCAAGATAGCTGTATTCTGCACCACGGCGTATTATTCCCGCATACATTGCCCGTTGTTCTAACCACGCGCCAGTGGATTGATAGGGATCTAGCATCTGCCCGACAAAAGCAATCACTTGGTTAATGTTGGCTAGTTCTTGCGAAAACAACCCTATCATCTGACCGTCCGGTGTATCAGCCTCTAAGTTAATATCTTCGCCGTAGATACGCTTAAATCCATCTGCAAGGCGCTGGTGAATATCTGCAAGTTGGTCAATAACTATTCCTGTCTTAGTAATTTTGAGCATCTGCATTGACCTCATTTCTATTGCCGTAAATATCAATATAAGTGACAGTTACCAGTGATTTTCGGCTATCTCTATCAATTTGAATGTCAAAATCGGTAATTTCTATCACCCCATCGGTCTTCAGAACTGTAGTTTTCAATTCTGATTCCATTTGCATCAAATTTGGATTTTTCCGCAAATAGTCAAACCATCTCACTCCATGATCGGGATTAAGAAACCAGTCGTTACGAAGAGACATGAGCCGGGTTTGCACACACTGAGCAATGGCATCTGATTTTGTAGCGTAATCACTGCGGTTATCTCCGAACGTCCAGTCATGATTATTGTCTAAGCGTCTCACCCTCATTGTGGTTTCCCCGTATTGCTTCCACCTGATTGCACACCGCCGTGTACGTGGGTTTGCAGGTCAATGCCCCCGCCGACAACTTTTGCAGCGCTGACAGTCCCATTAGATTCGCTGTTACCACTGATCTGGTTCCAATTGCCGGACTGCTCGTGATTTCCTGTTTGTTTGCTATTACCCAGGTGTTCAATATCTCCCTTGATAGTGATCTTTCCATTAGTCATGCGAATAAATGTTGAACCGTCGTCAGTCTGCATAGACGCGCCACCAGGAAAGAAATCAGGTATTTTCTTCGGCTGGCTGCAAACTCCGGGGATAAAAAATGCATCGGAATAGTCATGAAGCCGTGCATCAAGGGGAGCGGATTTATTGCCCGTTGCATACCAGCCATCAATACACCGCTCTGAGAAGATAGCTAGCCCTTCATCACCCGCTTTCACCGGAACTGTAAAACAAAATCCACCAGCGCGCATAAATTGAACGGGAACATCTGCTAAAGGCGGTAGTTCAATAACTTCACCGTTACTTAGTGTCTGAGTGATCATGAGTTCGATTGTTGCTGTGTGGCCGTTGAATGAAACAACGCGGGCGGGTAATGCTGTGTGAATATCCAAACGCTCGTTTTCTGCTTTTTTATCGAGTACATCAAGTAGAGTTGGATTTTTGTTCATTATTCACCTTCTGATATTTTCCACCGGTGCACGTTATCAGCGTATGCCAATCGTCAGACATAAAATCGCCCGCATGCTCTAATTCAGTGATTTTATAGTCACCGTTATACTCAGGAATAATTGACTTAATCCGAACCAGGCTGCCGATACGCAATGCAGGATTGCAAAGGCAAGTGATTTGTAGGCCATCATCCGTTTTCTCAGGACTGCCGATCATCCCAGTTTCCTGAGATAAAACGAAGCCCTCGTTGTCAGTCAATACTTTGTTCTTTGGTAACACAATCATGTTGCCGTCTTGCACGGACCAATTGGCACCGTTGTTACGGGCTATCTTGTGCATGATGTCGCGTGCATTGCCAGTTAGTACCTTGCCGCGCGGTAACTGCCGATCTTTTGGTAAATCAACCACACCTTTATCAACTTTCATTGACTTTGTGGCAACTGACAGAATATCAGCATCAGTTGCCCCAGCTTTTAGCGTTTTGTTCACAAGTGCGCCTGTGTAAGCCTCGTAGCCATCCCCGCATGTCAGCTCAATAATGAAATCCAGATCATCATGAACCGTAATTGCTTCGATAATATCACCGGTATAAATCACTCTAAGCTCATCATAACCAACAGCTAGTGATGCCTTATTATAGGTTTTACTGGTAATCAGATTTCGATGTGATTGATTGAGGTTATAGACCCGAATTGTGGCCGGGTTGGGTTCGCTTGTGATTGTCTTGGATACTTCGAAAGTAACTCTGAGATTAGTGATTTCTATTGATTCTTTTGTGTTGCCGATAGTTAATTTAATTTGTCGTCCGAATTGCCTCATGCCATACCTCTTTATCGACAAAATAAATTTTCAGTCTGTTACCCAACTCAGAACGTCTAATAGAATTCAGGCCAAAACCGGAACTATCACTCATCACGATCACAAACGGTAAGTTCTTCGTTATCAATGCCGGGCTATTGACTGTAAGTCCATACATCTGAGCAATGTACTGATCTGTGTTTGTATTGAGCAAATCAAACTGCCAGTCGTTAGATATACGATTGAAATGCAAAGTAAATCTAAGATTCATATTAAATAGACTGAATGATTGCTCTTGTATTTCTTCGGTTGATACTGGGATTTCGTACATCATGAAAATATCCCCTTAAGAGCAGATTTTGATGTTTCTTTCGGCTGAGTCTTGCCCATCTGCTTTTTTTTAGGCGACTTTTTCACATTCAGCCCTTTTGCTTTCTGAGTTTCAACAATGAATATCTCACGCAACGTAAGAGAAAATTCTGCTGAACCATCACTCGTTTGTGTAACCCCAATGCTGACAATCATCATGTTCTCATAGAGCTTGATACCCGTCTGAACTGTGATTGTTTCACCTTTTTTCTGTAAGTTGAGCAAGTCGTTATATGCTTTACCAACACGATCAAGCGTCTGTGATGAATCATCAGCTAATCCCTGATAATCTGGTAGGAACGGAGCCATAGAGCGGCTTGTTGATTCAACAACAGCATCTACAGTAGAGATATAGCGACTTACCAGGGCTTCACTCTGTTTTGTCATAGCTCTAATTTCCATCGGCAATGGAAAGCTATCTATTGCTGATGAGTCAAAGCCCATGAGGTCACTGACTAGCCGCGGCGGTTCATAGCCAACCATGACGCCCGTTACTGTAATCTCTTTCGGTTCAAGAACCGCGTGATCTGCTATGGACGCCCCGGACTCGATAGGGTTTTCCGTCAATCTGAGTGTAGATGAGTGGCTTTCAACAGTAACAGCATCTAACTGAAACTCGCCAATTGAACGAGTGACAATAGAAGCGCTTTGAGTTGTTAAGAAGTCGCTGATTATGTCCATACTTTTCTCTACAACGAAAAAAAACCGCAATTAAGCGGCTTAAAAATGAATAAAATGATGAGATAGCAATTAAGAGTTGGTGATAGGGCGCTTGAGAGCCATGCTCAACAACAAGAGATGGCGGGGATTGCTCCCCGCCGTTGCTCTTACCTGGGTTCGTAATCCATGAAAACAGCAACCTCCGTTTGGCCGCTTCGGATGCGAACCTCACAGAGGTCTTTCCTCGTGACCAGCACAGCCGCTAAAGCGGCAATACAAATAACGATGGCGATAAATATCGCTTTTTGCTGTTTCATGGTTAGCGTCTCCTTGCCTTTCGGCGTGTAAGAGGCTAATCTTATGTTGCAAAGCATAAGAACTGGCCTCACTTCGATTTATAGTCGTGTGGGGCTTTCTTCTATCCGCTCCAGCACGCCAGAGACAGATAGTCTCAAGCGCCCGCCAAAAATATACCAAAGCAAAATATATATATCCATAATATTACATCACGCTACTGAATTTATTTACAGTGAGCCGTCCGTGGCCTTAAATCCTTAAGCTACTTCAACACCGTGGATCAAATGCCGAAGAGCTTTTATGCCGTTCTCATTGTAGCGGAAGGCTTCAACCTGCTTATCAGAGTAAGCGGACTTATCAAGGAAGAACTTCCCATGCTGCTCAGTTTTCAGATTGTGATCATTAGCAATCCGCCCGATTTTGTTAGCTGACAAATCCAGCATCTTCCCTACCTCACCGGCTGTGTAATATTTCTCTTCCAGCGCGGGAAGGGGAACAGCTTCAAAACCAACTATCGGGTTAACAATGTTAGCTGCTGCACACTGTTTTGCCTCATTACTCAAATTGGGCATAAGCTCAAACAGGTTAGTGATCGCATCAACCGACATCTTCAACGTTCTGGCTTTTCTATACTCAGGCAAACCAGACTGGCTTTGCTTGATTGAGTAACTGCCTGTCTCCATGATAGATGGAAGAACGGCTTCACACACCCAATCCTGAAAACGCTCAGCAGAAGGTAAATTACTACGCATTACCAATCTGAACATGTCTGACTGCCCAGCAAGAATGACACCACGGGGGTTGTCACCTAAACCCAATTCTAACGAATCGTTATAATTAAGTTTAATCAAAGACTTACAGTGGTCTTTCAGTGCCTTAGATGGGTTCGTGTATCCCAAGCCCTCGGCTAACTCCACAGCGAAAAACACAGGCTTACCCTTATATTTCAACCCTGAAACGGTTACTAATTGGTCATTGCTTGACTTAAACTCAAAATGTTTGATAATTGACTTCATATATCTCTCCGGTGGTATATCAACTTGGATACCAGCAGCGGCAAACTGCTGGTTTTCCGTTTTAGTACTCTGGAAAATTGATTCGCCATTCGTTACAATGGCTGAGTCGTTTATCACGCTAGGTAAATGACACTCAGAGGCCCTAGTTGTTCGCGCAACTGGGGCTTCGCTTTTATTGTGCTGCATTTTTTGCCCTTTCATCCATATACCAAGCCAAAGCCTGATTCAGAACTGCATTCTTAGAAATTCCCTCTTTATCTGCCAATTTGCAAATTTGCTCCTTCATGAACTCCGTTGTTCTCAGTTGCATTTGTGCGCTCTTTTTTCTGTTATCTAGGCTTATCATATTATCTTGTCCCCTTATTAATAATGTCACAATGACATGATAGCATTATGACACGCATTTACATGATGTCAATATGCTAGTATCCTTTTTCTGTTTCAACTAAACGATTAATGCAGATGACTAATAAACCCGTATCAGCGCAAGATAAATTCATGCTTCGACTACCTGATGGCATGCGGGATGCCGTTGCCGAAAGAGCCAAAGAAAATGGTCGTTCAATGAATTCTGAGATAGTCCAAATGATACAGGACTGTTTAGATAGAAAGGCTCCAGAGACTCAACCAACGGTTTCCCTCAGTCATGAATTGATGGATAAAATCATTGCCCTGGCTGAATCTATCGAAGAGATGAAAGATAAGAAAAATCAGTTAGATAATAAAAAATAAGCCCCTCGCGGGGCTGTTTACTTCTTCTCGTCCATTTCGATGATCTGCTTGGCAGTCTTGCCGCCTATCATCTTGTTGATTGCCTTTATCTTATCTTCCTCGTTATTTGTTACTATGCTAGCAGCCAAACCGACATTGAGGACAGCCTGTTTGAATTTTGCTGCATCATCCTTATCGAGAGAGCGATAAATTTCTTGCGTAGAAGACTTTAAAGCCTTAGAGCTTGAAGCATCAATTGTCAGATCTTTTTCTCCACATCCAACTAAAAAGATAGCCAACACAACCGGTAACATTAAACTTTTCATAAACCTTCTCTTACAACAGTTAAGATCGTTGCTAATTAAATCACTTAAGAGCTGCAAGAGAAAGCAAACTAACCACCAGCGCCGTTATAAAACTGTCCTTTTGTATTGTAACCAGCAATTTTCAATGCTTTATTAAGCTCATTTACAGAATATTGAGCAGCCTTTTCAGGTGACGGAGATGTTATAGATACATTCATATTTACATCACCATGATTTGTCGTTGTTTGTGATGAACTGTTGGTGGTATTGGTAGTATTAGCGATAGCTCCACCAATAAAATCACCTGAACCAGCTATAACAGAAGATTGAATATTCTTAAGGTCATCATCACTAAAACCAAATGTCGCCTCTTCTGCTTTTGTGTTTCCAGTGAAGAAATCTTTTATAGCCCCTATAACCTTCCCAACGGTCTTATCGTAATATTCCACAACCCAGTCAAAAGCCTTTTTAAACGGGGCTTTGATGGCCTCTATAACTCCATCAAAAGTTTTACCGATATTTGATACATACTTATCGGCCTCACTTTCATTCACCCCGAATAAGCCGAGCACGAACTTAAATGCCGTCTTAAATGGTTCTGTAATGTAGCCCCAGACAGCAGAGAAAATTTCTTCGATTTTTTCGGTGAAAGTCAGGTTGTCATTAGTGGCGATATCGATCAGTGACTTGACAAGCTTAAACGCGTTCTCAAATGGACTTTTGATGAAAGCAAACACAGCATCAAACGCTTTACCGATATTATCGATATATCTATCAGCATCTTTTTCACTCACGCCAAACAGTCCCTGCACCCATTTAAATGCCCTCTTAAACGGCGCGGTGATGTAGCCCCAGACTTTCCTGAATATAGAACCTAGACTACTTACAAAACCTTTAGCCTTGCCTTTTATCCAATCAAAAGCTTTGCCTGCCAGTTTCTTCATCAAATCCCATGCGTTGGCGGCCAGTTTTCCCGCAATCCCCCACATCACACCGAAGAAAGCAAAAAAGGCTTTGAGATAGGCAATCAGCCCATTCCATATTTTCATCAGTGCGGCGGTCATCCCGGCCCATGCCTCACTAACAAGATCCATATCGCCGGTAAATAGACCTACAAATAGTTTGAGGACGTTCCAGATATATTGGAAAACTCCGCTGAAGATAGACAAAATTGCTTTAAATGACTTGCTCCAGATTGAGACTAAATTATCAATGATATCCTTGTACTTAGCGTAAAAGTCTTTCCCCCACTTGATGACATCTTTAACCCATTTAACAGCAGGTCCCCAGAACGCGCCAAATAATGACTCGCCGCCATCTAAATAGACCATCAGATCATCAAGCAAGAGAAGCAGGCCAGCTATCGCAGCAATCACCCAAGTCACCGGATTGGCAATGAACGCCATTAGCATGGAACGCTTAAGAATTGCCAGAGCACCAACGATAAGCATAATCGCGGCTTTCCAGCCAATAGTCGATGTGACAATTTTGTTTATCGCACGGACTGAGTTGACAATAACCTGAACAACTTTGCCACCCACTTTGATAATCTTTGTCAGCCCGTCAGTGATGAGCTCTTTGTTTGAAGCGATCCAGGCATTGAAACCATTAACGGCCTTGGTCATAGATGGAACGAGATTGAGCGCTATCTTTGTCTTAACCGAGTCGATAGAGAGCCCCATCTTTTTCATTGACGCTTCGTACTCATCAGCCTGCTTTAGCTCTCTGTCGGATATCTTATAAAGCAGCCCTTTTTCTTTCGCTAAATCCTTGGCACCGGAGATAGAACTATTAATAAAGCCAAGCACTTTTGTGGTCGCAACACTGACAGCCGCGACAACCCCGACAGCCAGCAATTTTAATTTACTGATTGACGCCCCGGCCTCTTCGGCTTTTTGAGCGGCCTGCTCAGTGCTTTTAACTGACTCTTCGCCAACACCCCCCAGGATTTTATTAACCCCATTGGCCTCATTCGCGATCTGCACTGCCGCAGCACCGAGAGCGACAATGACATCTTTGATTTTCGCCGCTTGTGACGTGTCTACGCCGACGCTAACGAGTAGTTCGTCGATTTCCATCGTTTGCCCTCTTCTCAGACAATAGCGTTTCGGCTATGGCTTCATGCATATCCATGACATCAGAGAGTGAATAAATGGTGCGGAGTTCATGCAAAGTACACATGTTTCTCATGATCGGCGTCCACACCATCCAGTCAACATCACTACTTACTGTAGATTCAGAGCCGCCAAGTTCGGCATATTTACCGCAGAGGCGACCCCACCGGGCAAAAAATCCGCAAAGTGAAATTTCAATCCGTCAATGATTAGTTGGAAATAATGAGATCGGTAAGTATTGAAATGCTGATTAAACGTGTCTGGCTTCTGTAGTAAAACAGTATTGCCGTCCGCACCAATCACCGTGACATATTTCAAAATAAATTGTTCAATGCCCTGCATTTCCTGTGAACCAACATTTGAAACGATGGCGCCGACATCGATATCAACCTTATCACCCGCCAATTTAATGCAACCCTTTAACAGGCCAACCAGTTTTAAGGCGTGATTTTTGGCTTCGATGAAATTAGATAAACGGTGTTCGTAATTTATATTGTCAATAATCATCAGTTATAAACTCCCTTTTTGAGTTTCATTGTTGACCGGGTTGATTTCAGTGTCCACGTCATTGTGTTATGGGCGGTACCGCGGGTAACCGTGGGGGGCGTGGTGAAGAAACAACGATCGGCAATAATTTCATCACCGTTAATGACGTCTTTATAATAAATATAGGCCGGGGTATACGCTTTCGGGATATTGATCTGAGTATTGCGTAAGTCATTCAAATACTCATTAGATTCGCAATGTTGCAAAAGCTTTATTGTAATAATTAACCCTTTATTACACGAAGCCACATAAACACCATCCCCATCCACTCCGTAAGTCATATCCCCGTCATCACCAACAGGGGCAAAATTAAGCGCATCGGCCGCATTTTCGTATCCCGATATCTCATAGCCTGATATCGTCAGAATCGAGTTTGCATGATTGTACATACTTATACCTTAACGATTGAATTGGATTGATATATCAACGGAATGAATAGCACCCGCCAATTTGATTGCGCACATAATCGGCATGGCTTTACGCGCTTCTCTGTCAGCAATGGATTGCAAATCGTAGCTGTCAGAGTAGAAATAAAAACCCGCATCTAAGCGATTGCCATATGTCAATTCACCCACATCATTACCCCACCAGACACCACCAGCCAGGAAACCATTCCTCACAAACTCATTACCAATAACAGTCAAGGCACCGATCAGCATTGACTGACCTTTGTCTGTTTGGGGGATTTTTGTTGGATTGGCTTGTAATGTGGTGAATGCCTGTTTCTGACACGCATCAATGAATGCATCCAGGCCAACAATCTCATCAATGAATTGGCCGCCGATCATCGTGCCCTCTGCCAGCATCGATACACCGTCATAGTCGGTATAGAAGTTGATACCCAGCCGCTTGCATTTTTCTGCCTCTGATTGCGTAATCCGGTTATCAGAACGAACGGTTGTTTGCTGCTTAAACTTGACGGTCTTAGCTGAATTTTGCGCGTTCCAGTTTGTAGACAATGCAATAGCCAGTAACGCTACTGCGGCATGATCATCGCCAGTCTTGTTGTACTGAGACATTAAGCGGCCACTGTTTTTGTCATACAGCTTTTTGATGATATTGTCGTTGTTCCACTCGATTTGTTCATCACGCAGAGCGGTGTAAGCAGAGACTTTCATGTCAGCGGATGCAACCCAGGTGTGAATATCATCTAACTGTTCATCAGCAATAGCATCAGCGAAATAGACGCCGTACCAGTTTTGATAAACGTTCTGCAATTTATGCAGAGCTTCAGAGGGCAATTCTTTTTCGACTGTGATAGCGGCTTTGCCGACAACAATCGTTGCTTGCCCGTCTTCCAGTTTCAGCATTTTGCCAACGTAAGTACCTGCGCCCGGTTCCGTGACATAACCTAATTTTGTAGCAGGATAAGCACCGGCAGTTTGCGCCTGGACAATTACCCGGTGGCCGACAGTATCCCAAATAGCTTGAAGATTGCTGTCTTTGGGTAATGCCGCTTGCAGAACACTCGCCACATCAGAAAAATCAATTGCTTTACTGAAATTCAGGCCAGACAGCAAAACGTTTTTACCACCGACATTCAGCATCATTGAGCCATCAGTAATGGCTTTGAATGCGTTAATGCCTGCTGAGATCGTAGACCCTTTCAGAGCATTGGCCGTGGCCGGAATTTCTTGTTTCTCTTTCGCCCACCGAGCGATAAGAGCGCGTTTAGGCGTTGGACGCACAGAGAAAAGCGCTTGTGCTGTTTTGTAGGCTTCCGATTTGGTACCGAATAGATTTGCCACGTCTTGTGCGCTTGACACAATAATATAGCGCGTATCCGCATCAGCGAACGACGTGCCAATCTCTGGCGTAAAAATAGCTATCATACTCAAATCACGGCGTTGTGCCGCCATAGCCTGCGGCATGATCTGAGCATTGACCACCTCTTTAATAGATAAGCTCATTGCTAATCCTCATAAACAGTAATATCGACCGTCTTCGCCTGGTTTACTGACGTTTCAATTCGGTGGATATGAGAGAGAGTTAAATCAATTTGTGCCCGCTGCTCTTTGCCACCAGCAATAGCAGTGGGAAGATTACGGACCTGGGATTTTCGGACTATGCCAGCACCAAGACGCTTAAAAAGAGTTTGCGCGTAACTTGTGCTTAGAACACTGGCGAGTTTTTCGATAATAAGATAAGCATTTTTGCCGAAGGCATTAATAGAAACGATGGTTTCGCGGGTGACAGTGATAATTTCAATTTCTTTCTTAGCATTGAATTTATATTCTTCACCCATTAATTCCGATGTAACCCGATTGACCGTGATAAACGACTGCATATCAGACACATCAGTCTCACCGTCAGCATCAAGCACCTGAGATTCAGGTAATTTCAAAACCGCCGCTATCGTCCGTCTGACTGCCTTCGTATCGAGTTGCGAGAGAGTCGTAGTATCCATAGTCATTCCATCTTGCGTTGCTGATGATGCGCCAGCGATAGCCATTCCAGACGAAAAGCTCTTTATTCTCTACCGACTCTTGCGTCATCACTCTGACAGTCGGGTTATAACGATCCCCTTCTGGCAGAATTTGCAGATCTTCCGCTCCGGCTGGCTGAACGATACAAACAAGCACCCGGCTTTGACCGTCCGATGTTTTGAACTCCAGCTCTTGCCGAAAGAAATCATCGTCAAAGATTTCATTAACAAAATCATCAATCATCGCGAACCTCATAAGTAATGGATTGGACAAGCTGCCCGGTATCAATGAGCGGCTTACTTGATTTCTTCCTCTTGATAGTTGCCTGGCTTAATGGGGGATCAATGCCTGCCTGAATTTTCCTTTTGACATCTCTGGCGACCATCTCCCCCAGTTTTTCTAGCGCTTGCTGCGGGTCACCGTCATTTTTCAACTCAGACTTGATACCTTTCACTAATTTATTGGCATACTTGTCTTTGTTTTCATTAAACGTAGAACGCAGAAATGAGCGTTCTGGAATATTGATGGTGTGAGCAGGTACAGTATGGGTACTGGCAAAGTTAGACTTCGTTGCTTTAACAAACTTACCTTTTCCAGCAAAGGAACCATCTTTATTCATCTTGCGATAAACTGTTACCGCCCTCGCCGGAACCTTTATTTCTGCACCAAACTCATGAGCGACGGCAATCGTCACAATGCTTGTACCGTCCTGATCTGAATTTTTCGACGCAGGCACACCGACAACCACTTTCTTTTTACTTAAAGCCCTTATACGGGCCTCAAGCGCCTTAAGCCCTGCCCCCTTAAAATTGCC
Organism: Photorhabdus laumondii subsp. laumondii; assembly: GCF_003343245.1. Taxonomy (NCBI): domain Bacteria; kingdom Pseudomonadati; phylum Pseudomonadota; class Gammaproteobacteria; order Enterobacterales; family Morganellaceae; genus Photorhabdus; species Photorhabdus laumondii. Next base: position 3,424,310 of record NZ_CP024901.1, read on the forward strand.
AGAATTCTTAATCATCGCACCACCAGCATATGTCGAGAGACAAGTTTACGCAGGCGCAAATACTCCTGCCCGTAACTGCTGGCCGCATAACCATCATGGTTAGCCCCGAAACCCGCATCAGGCGCAGAGTAGCCAATGGATAATCCACCAGCCGACTTGCTTGTCGCCGTCTGAACAGGTTTCCCGTTGCTGTTACCGCTGCGGGTTAATGCGCCAGAGACATAGAGGAGGTGAGCAGCAAGAGCCTGTCGCCCCTGCTCGTAGAGTTTACCCCACACTTTGCTGCTCATCTGATTTGCAGCATCTTGCAAGGCTATCTCTATGCGATTTTCGTCAATTTTGGCAAATTCAGGGTAACGGATGAGAAAATCCATGCTACCCCCTGTGGTTATGAGCTTTTATAATCTACATATACAGCAGATTTTGGCTGTTTCCACATTGCACCACCGAATGCGGAACGATAGCCACACTCAAAAGTGAGCAAGTCGCGCTGACGCACTGCCAGCAACTCGGGCATGTGCACCTTCATTTCGATGTAATCCTCACTGTAAGTATAAATAGCCAGACGAGTTTTCCCTTTAACAATGTTTTTAGCAAAGTTAGAGGGGACTTTCACAAAAGTAATGCTGAATGAATCATTGTTCGATGCTTTACGCAGTGCCGCCATAATACGATCCATTGCAGAAACAGGCAGCAAATCGACACCCACAATCACGCTGTTAGTGTCGAACTTCTGCATTGCCAACATAAAATCAGATGCATCGATTGCAACGTGGGTTGGCTGAATGCGATAACCCGATTTGGCCCAAGCGACGTTATAAGCATTAAGAACCATGTTAATGAATTCTTCTGCTGACATGTCTTTGATTGATTTGCCGGTTACTTCTGCAATTAACTGAACTTTAGATCCAGTTAGCAGCCCTTCTTGCCCTTTTACGCCCTCGTGACCAACATAACCAGCGTACTGAATTGTTGCCGTTGCGTTTGCATACAAATCATCTTGCTTTTTTGTTTGTAAGTTAATATTCAAGCGCGCAATTTTCTCCAGCTCCTGCTGTGTCCAAGTTGCTGATTTGCCCCACTGCCCGACCGGCGCTTTGTGCCATTCAATATCACTATCAATGGTTTTCAGTGAGTTCGTTTTGTTGCCAATAATGCCGTCTTTCAGAGAGCCAAGCACATCAGTTACACCGAAATCGACGTACTCAAGGGAAAAATCTAACCCCTCTGTTACCGGCAACGCTTCACCGATATTAATTTCGGGCAGTTCCTTTTCCTGCAACTGCTGGTCACGCTCTGTCAGCGCTTCCTGTAATACTTCTTCGAAGTATGCGGGTTCCATAGCCATTTTATTACTCTCCTACTTTTTGGGTGTGGATATAACCAAGAGTGATAGCTACACAGTGATTACCCGCGCTAACTTCTTCAGCCCAATAGCCTAGATCAATATTGCCTTTTGCTGTGCTAGTCACTTTTCCCACATCCTTACCCGTTGCAACGATATAAACTTTATCCCCACGAGTGAATGTATCTTTTTCAACCGCCAGCGCTCCTACACAGTCACCATGAGAGAAATGTCCTACATTGACTTGTTTATTATGCGGAGCTGCGTCACCGTAAATGTCACGAACGACAATGCCGTGGATAACGTCGCTTGCAGAAGTGATAGGTTTCACCCCACCCTCTGGGTTTACCGCGACGAAAGTACCGTAGGGCAGCGCTATTTCAGTGCGGTTTTCTTCCCCCCACACTTTATCGTTTGAGCTTGAAGCCCGTTTGATAGAGCCGGGTTTGATCGTGCCGGTTTCGGCGTCCCAATCTGTAAATCCAAAGGCCATAATTATTTACCCCCTAAACGCTGAGAAGCTGTTTTCTTCGCTTTCGCTGAATCGTTCAGCAATGCCGCCCCGATGTTGCTACGTGGTTTATTTAGCGCACTAGCCGCAGCATAAGCTGCCCGAATTTCATCATCCGACATGGCTTTCACTTGTGAATCATTGAATGCCCCAGTACTTAACAGTGCGAGCATGCGCACATCACGCGCACATTTCGCATCGTTAAATTGAACCTTAGGGAAACGTGCTTTGGCGTCATTCAATGTTGTGCTTGTGTCGCTTTCGCCTTTCAATTTTTCCAGTTCTTCCTTAAGTGCCTGGTTCTCTGCTTTGAGTTGTTCGTTTTCAGCTTCCAATGCAGCGATACGGGCGTCTTTGTCATCACTGCCACCAGCCGGATCAGGATCAGCATCATTGGGTGGCGGTGTTCCAGCCCCTTTTGACTGCTCAAGCTGAGCTTTAAGCTCTTCCAGTTGCGCCACAACTTCTTGGGCTTTTGCAGTGGCCTCTGGTGTTGCATTACCTTCCAGTTCTTGCAAGGTTTTCTCTAATGCGGCAATCATGCCGATCAGCTCTTCCTCGGTCAGTGGTTGCCCCTCGGCATCGTTAGCGCGCTTACCCTTAAGCAACGCAATGACATCTTTCAATGAGAGTTTCTTCATTGGTCTACCTTTTTTATCGTTTAGTCTACAATCAGCGCCGACGCGCCCTTCCGCTACAACGGCAACGTGATTGCCGAGGATATTGATTTGATGTAATTCACCGTTTTTCTCGACTATCTCAGTGGGTTCATAACCGACTGAAAGCTCTCTAATGCCTTTTTCTTCAAGTAATTGAATCGCCTTGGCATCTTTCAGATACACATCACAAACAACGTAATCGCCTTCTATGCGTACGTTCTGTATGTGTCCAATTGCTTTATCTTTCCACTCGTCAGCATTGACCTCACCGCTGAGCGGATGCGTTAGCGTGACGGGTAATCCTTCAAATGATTTAAGAGTTTCGGGTTTTGAAAGTTCTTCGATGGTTCGGTGAATAGTGATTTTTCTGTTTGCATCAGCGCCAGTTAACTTAACTTCATGCCCGTAATATTCGACGGGACCGGCGCGGGTAATCGTTGCAGATGTGACAACATACCCCTGCGGTGTTTTTTTCCATGCCATGAATTAATCCCAAGATATTTTCGGAAGAGCGACGCACCGGCATTGATAATCGTCACCGGGCTTCCCCTCAAATGCCCCAATGCTTTTGCGTTTCTTCCAGGTCTTCCCTCCATCGTCTGAATAAACGGTAGGGTCTGAGTATTTGCATGTCATATTGTTCAATACGAAATGACTGTCACGCTCTCGCTCATCACCCGCACCACCCCAATCGTATAAATCAATGCCGAGCGCTTTCTGGCGGGTTTCTGTCAGTGCCGAATTCAGTTTTGCCGTCTGGTCACGAGCAATAAGCTTCGCTCGGCTTTCCGTCACCTGGCCGCGCTCACGAATGAGAGAAACAAGGTTTTCATGACGCCCGCCATCAAACAGATTCGTGAACACTTTAGAGCCGATATCATTGATAAAATCAGTCTGTATTGACTTGATTAAATCGATATTCTCTTTCACAGCATCATCAATCTGTTTTTTCACAACCTCATCACCGAGCATCCCCGTCAAATCAATACCGAACGCTGATTTATAGGTTTTCTGTGTTTGATCTTTGTTTTGATCATTTGCACGCTTGACCATGCCGAATGACAAACGCTTTGCCATATCAGCAATAGACATATTCGCCAGTTTTTGTATTGCTCGTGAAAGTCTTGAAGTGATTGAAAGTGGCGGGGTGTTGGGTGCGTCGTTTAATATTGGTTTTTGCAAGTCATCTATCACAACATCTTGCATCATCCTGATAAACTCAATGAGCCTGTCGCGATACCAAACTTCGGTTCGTTTGCTAGGCGTTGGCGGACGCATTAGCCGGTTGCGAGCCTTCAAACGTCCCTGCTTGCGTTCCAGCATCTGTTTCAGGCTGATACCACTGTCCATTATTTGCCCCCGCCATAGCTTCGATTTCCTCATTAGTCACAGTCGTCAGCACGCCCCGTGCTTGCATTTCGCGCAGTGCAATATCTTCCGTAACAACGCCAGATTGGACTAAAGAAGTGAACCCCGTTGCATACTGAGTAAACCGTGTTGCTTCGTCAGCTTCGTTAATGCTGTCTATTGACGGATATTCATAGCTGATTGTGTCGATGCTCGCGGCTAGTTTGTCGAGAATGAATTGATCAACAAAGTCTTGCATGGGCCGCAACCGAGTTTCTTGTAACCCGTTGATTGTTTCGTAATACGACTTGTTATCTTCTTCACCAGAGTTAAAGCCGCTGGCTGACTGGCCGAACAAAATATTTATTGGCCGGTCAAGTGCGCCAGCTAAGACATTAGCCATCTTTGTAATAACGTCAGACAGTCCTGAGAATTGAGCTGTTTTTTGCTCATAGCGGCTCTGCATCGTGCTATCACCGGCGTCCATTAGCATTAAGCCCGTTGACGATTTTGTTTGCTTCATCACACGAGCATATTCGACAACTTGCGTCTCTTGTCCCGCATCAATTTGATTATTTAAACCCGGCAAAAATATGACATCAACATTTGCCTCCTGGATCGTGTCCCCAGTACTGACAATTGCCGCATCGAATATTTTGATAGCGTCATATGGCGCTTGAATGTCAGATGTTCCGTACTTCGTTATATCTTTAATGCTGTGCTTACCCAGCTTTGTACGATGGCAACGCGAATAATGAAACTTGAGTTGTTGGTTGCCAATGCTGATCTGGTAAGTCTGCGGATGTCCAAAATGTGGTGATGCGATATCCGAGATAACATTATCAGAGGGCGTGTATTCCTCTTTTCTTAGTACCAAAAACTTAATGATGTCTTCTGACTGTAGATTTAGCGGTTCACTAATCATCTCATCAGCGCAATCAGTTATTGCAACAATCAATGAATCTCCCAACAATGAAGCCCAAGTTAGCGCGTCATGAAATATCTTATAGACGGCTAGTGCTGTTTCTGTGTCTTTGATGCGCTGAACCAGAGAGCTATCAATATCACCGGATAATTCGCGGGGTAGCTTCAACATATCATCAGCCGTCTTATCTATGTATTTCTTGACCACCCATGATCTTTTATACATTGCGAGCAACTCTTTATCAGGCACATCTGCCTTATTATTGCTCGCATATTTTATTGCCGACACCCGCTCACCGAGAGATGTCAGCATACTGTGAAGGCCATCAGTAAGACGGCCAATCATCGTTTTTTTCGTCATTACATGATGTCCCAAACAGTTGTTCTGCCTTTTATGTATCCATCTAACCCATACCTGGCCGCATCCCAGCAATGGTTATGTGCGTCCTCAATAATGGGAAGCACCTCGCCGGTGATACGATCCACTTTGTATGAGTAGAGCCGGGCTTCTTTTGCGGTCTCTTTACAGCGTGGATGAATGATAATTTTCTTGAAACCACGTAAGAAAGTGATCCCGTCTTCTACACTGCCTTGCCATTTCTTTGCAGCTGATATATTGAAGCCTTGACGCTTAAGATAACTGATGGTTTCCGGTCTGGCAGAATCGGCTTTGATGGGCCACTTACGAGACTCGGGCACTTGGTCATAAAACGCGGGCATGTGATCGAGTTCCACCCCAACACTGTAAGCCTCACGGTCGATATACAGGCAGTTATCTAAAATGAACATGCGAAGTAGCGTGCTGGGGTCTCGGGCGAAACCGAAGTCAGCGCCGAACAATAGACGGTCGGCTTGCATCCACAGATCATCAGGGAACGATTCAATCTTGTATTTGTTCGCTAATACTTGCTTCTCTGAGTTCTCAAGATAAGCGCCCTCCCAAATCCACGCATAATCTGAGTGATCGAGACTTTCCAAGTCTTCCTGCCGTTCCTCCTCCAGCACATCAGGGAACCACGGATTATCACTGTAGTTCATCTCAACAATGATTGAGCTTTTCGGTGGTTTCTTTCTAAGTCGCTTATCCGTTGCGCTTCCGTCCTTTTCCGGGTTCCATGTCACCCATATTTCAGAACCAGACTCACGTACTGTCGGTCGTAACTTTTTCCAAGCTGTCTCTGATACAGATTCAGCTTCATCAATCCACGCCAGAAGAATACGCGCTTTTGATTTGATGCTGTCTAAGTTATGTCTTAAGCCACAGAACACATAGTTGACTAGCCTATTCTTTGTGCGGATATATTTTTCGCCAATTTCGAAATAGTCATCAAGCCAAGGAATGGAACGGATCGCCTGCTTCACTTCCTCCATTGATGATTCTTCGAGAGAGTTCATAAACTCGCGAGCGCATAAAATAACCCCACTTGTACCAGATTCAGCAGCTTGATAAGCCCTAACCGCACTCATCATTGCAAATGTCCGAGTTTTAGCGCTGCCCCTGCCTCCGTGTGCACCTCGGTAACGAACATTTTCTTTTGTAAATACAGGTACGAGTTTTGCGGGAATCGGCAGGTCAACTGCTACCGTCATTGCCCTGGCTCGACTCCAACGAGCCTGATAATAGTTGGTTTTGGAGACATAGAACCATCAGGGGACCGGTGATCGATTTCTTGTTTATCTGAATAGCCGTGTTTTGTTAACATCATCTTGGCAATCGTAGAATTAAAATCTCCAGTCAGCCCCTTGTTTATAAGCTTGTTTTCCTGCATGGCCCCTATGCCTTCTAAGATGTCCGAAAACTCGCTGGACTGCTTCCCATATTCATATGCTGTTGAACGTGCAATAGCCAAGTAACAAGCTAATCCGGCTACACTAGGAACGACATCACCAACTGATTCATAACCGCCGTACAGATAATCCCTTGCCTTAGCGATTAGCTCATCATTCAGCTTGCTAGGGCAACCAACCTGATTTGTTTGTTGTCCCATCTCTTTCCCTTAAATAAAAAAGGCCGCACTGGGCGACCTGTAATTTAATATATCGGCTTAAGCGGCGGATCTGTTTCCGAAATCGCTAAACTAATCTCAGACGAGTTTAATTCTTCTGCTGTTGCAATCATGTAAATTTTACCGTCCGCTTCATTTACCCAAAAATGCACAGGGATTTCATCAACATCAACACACGGAAACACATCATCGCTTACAACCAGATATCTTTCAGCTCTTGAAGTTAAAGTGCGTCGCTTACCGTGGTGCTTTCCGTTCACAATTAAACACTCTGCACTCTTTTCGCTTGTATCTTTTCGATCCCACTCATCCCCCTCCATGACTGTTTCATAAAACTCTTTTGCACTTTTCTTTAATTCTTCTAAAAACACGATAAAACGGCACCTATATACGTCAGTAAGAAGCATGTGGTGTTCTTTCTGCAAAGTTTCATTGCCGTGCTCATCTGTTGCTGTATATGAAATTCTAACAGTGCCTGGTATTCCCTTACCCTTTGTTGCTTGAAAAGGTTTGGCCTCTTTAAGGCTTTTCCACTCAAGCAGTTCCAATAGAGCATTATTTTGTAAGGCTTTTACTTTCATGAACTCAGCTATTACTTGTTCTTCTGTGAATGCGCCGGTCTTAATTGCATTTAATGCATCACGCGCAACAGAATCATAAAGAGAAATGCTTTCAAGATATTCAATTGGCTTCATATTAACCTCGTCTCGTTAATCGTCATGAAATAGTGCTCAGCAGGCGGTGACGAAATCCGCTTTTCGGGAGCTACCCTAGCCGAGTATTTTGTATATTACATCATCAAACAGAAGCAGTTTGAATCACTTCCATCTAGGAAACAGCTGTAATCAGAACTTTATGCTACATGCTGAAATATAATCCCGTACTATCGTGAGACCACCCGCACCAAATACTTATACAAAACTCTGTCAAAGGCACTTTATGAGCACCTTTTGTAGAATTTTATAAAATGACTAATTTTTTGGCGATTATTGTACTTTTTACTTGCTATTACATTCAATTGAATGTATATTGTATACATCACTAAACAGGAGATTGAAAATGACTGATGTAAAAACAGATAACTACGGCATAGTGCCTGAATTCTTTGCCAGAAAAGACTTTTTTGACTGGATAGCAAAGCGTGGCGTCCATGCCGATGATGTTAAATTTGATTTTCATACTGCAAGCAAAGAAGAAAGAGCTGAATTTGCCCGACGCGTTAAAGAAGCCGACGAGGCGCGCTTTCGTGAAGCAGTAAATGATGCTATGCGCGGTAGCACTTCGGCACTTAATTCGCTGTGGTCGCTTGTAAAATCGGGTGAACTTGAGAAATCACGCTACGATGAAATTAAAAAATATTACTCTGGTGAAAAAAGCTATGGTGACTGGAACGATGACTGATAAGTTCATCGGTAAACCATCCCCGCAAGATGTCAGAAGCGCTCGCATAGCTTCTGGCATGACCCAATCACAAGCAGCCAAAAGATTTTCTTATGCGCTTGTTAGCTGGCAGCAGAAAGAGGCGGAAGGTAAAACTAATCGCTCTCTTTCGTCTGGAGAGTATGAATTATTGCTTCTTCTTGCTGATTCCCACCCAGATTATGAATTAAAAACAAGGTGATGAACAACAGAGCACTCTGTCAGTAGAATGCTCTGAATTAGTTACTTGTCTTCATTAATTGGCAACCATAGAGGAAATCCCTATTGTTGACTTAAACCGTTGATTTCTCCAAGACCGTCACTTTGGGAACGACTTAACTGAGCTGTATTTACTCGCCCACGCTTTAGCAACCGTAGAGATATGTCTACAGAGGCTGTTACTGACACTCGGCTCTAATGTAATCTTGTAAAGCTTTTGTTTGCTGCTCGTTTTCAACAATCATTTTTCGGAGATCGAAATAATCTTGTTCAGCTGCTGGGTTAAGTCGTGGGCTGGCTGCATCATCCAAGCGGGAGGAGGAACCGGCTTCGCCTTGATTACAGGTGGCCGCGATGCGCAACCGGCGATGACCAGCGGCAACATCATTGCGCAGAACATCAATTTCAGATTTGGCATTAGCAAGTTCCTTTGTATGCTTCACATCAAGCTCGTTCAACATCGTGATGTGAGCGTTCTGATAGTTGATAGTGTCAGTGAGCTGCTGAATGTCTTCTTGCTGCTGCTTTGTCACTCGCTGCTCTCTCTGTAACTCAGAGTGATAGTAATACGCTGTCAGTGAGATAACGATTAATGCGAGTATCGTGTAGTAACTAGCGTTAAATTTCATGACCGTCTGCCAACGAATTGATTGTATATCTCGTTTAAAAAAAAGAATCCAAAAACAATTGGCATAAGAATAATCAGTAGCGGCCATATGAATGACATAAACAAAATGACCCCAAACTCCTCCGGATCATTGACTCGTTTTTCTATCAATATAAAAATAATAAATGCAGCAATAACACCGACAAAATAAATTACCGGAACCAGAATCTGAATAATGCTCATCACTCAACTCCTCATAGCATCTCAAACGCCCGTTCGAACGTCTCCGGTGAATAGGGTTGCTGATTGGCGTTCTCCATCTTGATAATACCTTCAGCTAAAGCGAACAGGATTATCTTGTCTTGGGTAGATATCCGATCATCCGCAGAGACACCCACCTTCTTAGCCGCAAACTGAATGTAGCTTTCCGTATTGTTCTCATGTGGCGGTGCGTAACGATTGATAATCTCTCTGACTGTATTCAGATTATGCTTACGTTGATAGTTTTGCAGTAGCTTGAACAGCGCCCGGATACCATACTCAGGTGACTCAAACCGGCAGAACCGGGGTTCAATCTTTGGATCAAGAGGTAGTTGACCGAGCCAGTTATTGAATCCGTTATAGTCAATGTTGCCAGGGTTATTATTTCGAATACCTCTAGTCATTTGTCATCACCAATGCGTTTGTTAATGGCACGGATAGCCATTTCTCTGATTTTATCAACACCGATAAATCCCACAGCACCGCCGATCATCGGAGATACGGCGGAGGAAATACCGAACGCCTCAATACCGCTGGATATCGCCCATGACAGAACTCCACATAACAGGCATTCAGCCCATTTGTTTTTACATTCCACTCCGTCATAAATCAGACGTCCCCAACAAATTAATATTGCGGCTGCCGTGCCAGATACTTGCGGCCACGAATGTTTTAAGCCGTCTATTAATTCAGCCCATAAATCAGGATTATTTTTCATCTTCATATTTCCACCCCCGCTGGGGATTAAGTCCCCGCGATTACGGGTGTGAAAAGAAAAAGGCCGCGTCAGATCGCAGCCCTTGAAGTGTTGCCGGGTATTTCACGCCCGGCGCGTGGTATCATCTTTAGTCCCTACAACCAAAGAGGAATCTGTTATGACAGATGCGCAGACACTGGCATTTGAATATTTACGCCGTTCTGACAAAAAACTTTCACCCGCTCAATATTTGCTTGAACTCAGAAAACTTGAAGCGGAGTTTAACGAGCTATTACAGATTGATGATCTTGAGCAAAAATTGAAAGACGACTCCATAAGGACGTGGAAAGCCCTTAGCTCTTAGTAAAAGTCAATGCGGAAACAATAGCTTCGGCTGTTGCTTTCGCATGTTTAGTCACTATCTCGGTGTCTTCACCGTTTTTAGCATGGTGAATGGCGACTTCACAGACTGCGGGCGCGATAACTTCGAGCAAATGATATAGATGCTCTTGTTCTACCTCTTTTCCTGCAAAGATTACTGTTGAATTTTCTTTGTTTTCCATCCTATTTCTCCTGCTGTTTAAACGTTAGCGTACAGGCACTGAATCAGCCAGAAAAGCCATCAGCTTTTCATACCATGTTAATTGAATGTCCGTTGGCCTGCCTAAAACCTGACTGGCCTGTAACATTGCCGGATACGCTAGTGAGGCCCACGGTCTATTGTCATCCTCCTGAATATTCACAAGCCTGTTTAACAACTCTTCATCGGAGATGATCAGATGTGAAGTGTTGTAGAGCATCAAATAGCGTGCTGATTGCTTATTGGCGCGTTCTGATGTCACTTCGAATGAAAACATGATTTTCATTGTCGCAATGGCAGTGATTAACAACCCTGCAAATACCGTATAGTAATCCCCGATAATAGCGATTGTTGAACCAAGTAGTATCAGCAGGAAAGAAGATGTCCAATTAATTTTATCAGTAATAACGCCTAGCATCTTCTCTAAGCAATATGAATAGTAAATCTGATATAGCAGGTCTTCTCTGCTCATACATTCTCACTCAGTTAATACAAAAAAAGCCGCGCCATGCGCAGCCCTATATATGAAAAAAACCTCGCGGAATAGCGAGGCTTGGGATTCTTTTGGTTTCAACGAAGTGCAATTACCCATCGTTGGAATAACGATAGGCTATTTTTCCGAAATCGTCAATATTAATTTCCCACAAAATAACAATTAAAAAGAAATAAATTCTCTTTTTGTTAATTTTGATAAAACGCAATCAGCTTGTTCCTCTTCTTTAAAGCATTCACTTACTAACTGCTCAAACAACGGTTGATATTTGTCATAGCAAGTTGTTTTAGATATCCCAGTTAATGGCTTTATTGCTTCAAAGACTTCTGTAAATTTCAGTCTTGAATATCCACGCCCGGAGCATTTTAGGCATGCTTTGTAAATCGGCACACCTTGTAACTTGGTCTGCTTTTCATCCAAAACTTGCCCACGTCCATTACAGCGACAAGAATGACTCACAGAGCCTTTCCCTTTGCAGGTCTTGCAAAGCACCCTGCATCTTTCCTCTACTTCTCGGATTGAGGTAATAAAACGCTTGGGTTTCATGTTTAATGCCTTAGCCAGCATTCCTTCACTACTTCCATACTTTGTTGTGAATTTACGAACTGTAATAAATCCACCATCGCAATCTGGACACACTTTCTTACTGGCTGCACTTCTCGCATAATCCTGAAATGCATAATTTGCGAGTAATTGCAGAACATTTTGCTTAACATCCTCATCAAGCTTATTAATAGCACTATGCTTATGAACCTGAGTCATTGCATATTGATAAAGGCTCTCCACGGCTTCATCAATACTGTTGATCCCCTGTTTCGCCAAAAACAGCTCAATGCCAAGCCTCGCTTTTGCGGACGCCAACCCTAGCGAGGCCATAACATCGGTAATTGAGAATGAGTCAGTAGCAGTTGCAGATGGAGAGTCACTAAACATGATCCCTTTGGGTGAAAAATACTTCGGTAGTGATTCAAGGTTCATTTTCCCACCTCTAATAAAACTGAATGATATTTGTCATATTTGGTTGAGAACATGACTGTGTATTTTTTGCCCCTGACTATCCGATCCTGAGTAACTCTCAATCGAGCATGTTCACATTGCAGAACAACATGATTTTTTCTTGTTCTTGAATGAAGATATCTGGCTTCTTCTATTGCTGTGGATATATCAGTGAAGATTGTCATCTCCTATCTCCCATATCTGAATATTAAGAGAACCACCAGCCACTCTTTCACTGCGGATGATACGCATGTCATCAATTCCTTTTGATGAGATGAAATGTCGGCCCCTGCTATGTCGCCAGTAAGTGTTATTTGATGGCGGCCACGGCAATTTTAAATTATATACATTCATACTGATGTCGCTCCCTTACTCATCATCAGAAATACAATCATTGCGGCCTTTAATGGATTCTTATCGTTAACTTCAATGCATGCATTATGATACTGACGTGCTGACCAAAAATCATTTACATAGACTAAGCTTATTTTATTCTTAACAATAATATTCCATGCATCAGACGGATTATTACAAAAATCAAAAGGTCCAATTTCCGAAAAATCAGATTCATCTTTAAATTTAACATCAGCTATTACTTGACGATGAAATATACGAAACACATGATTACGCTGTCGAATATTGATAATTTCTGCAAGGCTTTCTTTAGATTCCTGAATCAATACTAATTTATTAATTTCAAAATCTGACAATTCACTATATTTATTTTTCATTTCTATTTCTCCGTCTGTCCCGTCTTGATTTCAATAGCTCATGAACGTAATCAAACGTTTTAACTTCTGACTCTGTGATGTTTGCTGGGACATTTAACCACCCATTATTTATTCCTTTCTTTTCTTCTCAAAAGCAGCCGCAGCCGCGAGAAAATTAGACTCTATAAGCTGTTTTGCTTCTCTCTTCATTTCTCTGCCTAATCGCAATGCTCTTTTACCCTGCTTAAGCTGCCACAGCGCATAAAGATAAAATAGCCTTGCCGACGCTGACAGCCATATAAGCCCGCAAACAAATGTCGCTACAACGCCAGCAAACGCATAGAAATAGAGTATCCAGTCATTCATTATCTATCTTGCTCCTGTTTTAATTTCATATATTGTGAGTTATTTGGGATGGTCACTAAACAGCCAATATCAAAAGCCCATTTCTCAACTTGCGTCATGAAATAGAACATTTCACCCGTATCTAATTTTGACGTCTTTCTCAGAGTCCTGATGCGCTCTGTAAGCTGCGTAGTGAGATCAATAGCTTCTATGACCTCATAACCCAAAAATGTATGTTTAAGTGCTTCCTTAACATCCTCCGGCGTCAATTTAGCGTTATTTTTATTTAAATAACGACTTATTTCACCGCACCACATATGAAAAGTGTTATTTTGTGGAATTGAGCGAGTATCTTTCCACGGCTTAATAATAATTCGGTGCGGCTGTTTAGTTTCAAGTGTTTCTTTTAATATTTCCCAAGCTTGTGATTTATTTGATTCGTGAAAACAAAAATCAGCTTCCATTTATCCCCCATTATTTACTTTCTTATTCCATGCGATCTCTGATTCTTCTAGCGTTGGATATGATTGGCTTTCATTTTGACAGCGACGGCATTTGTGATAATGCCACCTGCCTTTACTTTCATCGTTATAATCACGCAGCACCCAGCAATTGATAGCTTTACCGCCACATTTACATGGTAGAAATGTTCTTTCTTCACTCATCGTTATTTACTCTCTTATTCCAGGCTTTGATTGCCATTTCATGCTGTCGACGGATATCATCATTAATAAACTGGGCTGTTTGTGCATCACAATTGAAGCATCTGACAATTGATGAACGATACGGACAGTCATCTTCATATTGCCGAAATACTCCAACATCTTTGCTACCGCAAAACGGGCATGGCTTAATTTCCTTCATATCAAAAATCCTTCATCTCTGTAACTGCTCTTGAAATACTTTGGCACCATTGATCAGCATATCGTTGAAATCCCCGGCTTCGGGCCAACGAATGCTGACAAGTTCCACATCATTGTTACTCAGAATATTTTTATTACCACACTCAAACGCCGCAGCAAGCCCTGTCCCGTTACTGTCCCTGTCTGCGAAAATAATTAAGTGTTTCACTCCCTTGGGAGCGCGGAACTTCCGTAAAAATCCGGCATTCAGAGTTGACCAGGTGTTGCAGCCGTATATCTGTTTGCATGACAATGCTGTTTCTATCCCTTCTGCTATCCCCAAAGTTGAAGAGACTGGAAACATGCGGATAGCAATGGAATTAGCAAAGTTCAGATAGTTATCTTCCTGCAATTTCAGCATCCGCTTATTACCGTCAAAATCCGCTTTTTTCTCTCCGTCTAGTACCGTTCTATGGAGATAACAGCCTGCCCCTTTATCATCCGTAGCAATTGACCAGATAGCCTGCTTATTCCCAAATGGCGTTTTTTCTTCCGTATTGAAACGAATATGGCCGGACGGTAATTCAAATATGCCGCGATTGAACAAGTAGTGTTGAGCGGCGGTATCGTTTAGCGGGGGTAGTGTTGAAAATTTACTGATGACTTTTACACGGATTGTTTGAGTTTCTGGCTGTTGCTGCTTATCATGACCTCGTTTGTAGTTGTAACTGTTTCCTATTAGTGAATCAATTTCTCTTGCTAATGTCTTGAAATCTTTTCCTTGGGTTAGTTCTAGCAGCTTCCACCCATCACCGGCACCGCAACTACATATCCACGATCCGGTACCGTCCTTGTCATCGCATCGGTATTTTCCTTTTCGCTTACATGCCGGACACTCTCCTGCATAATGTTTCTTTCCTGTAACATTGGGTAAATCGTAGTATTCAAAAATTTCAGGCCACCGCCCTCTCACTGCTTCCACTGTTCGCATTTTTCTGTTTCTCCTGCATCTTTGCCCACGCGATTTGTTTAGAACGAATGAAGTTGTAAACTTCCGGTGAGATTTCAATTAAGTGATCGCTTAAGCCGTGCGGCCAGACACCGAACTTTTTCTTGTATGTATGAGCGCACCAGCCATCGGAAATGGGTTTCCCCTGATTTTCCCGTTCACGCTGATAATATTTAATTTGTGACCACCAGCTTTGTTTCTCTTCCTTGCTGTAAATTCGCTCGTTCTTCCCTAATTTTTTCAGCCCGCGAGACTCATCAACATCAACGTTCTCACCAGCAAGCGGCTTGAAACCGCATTTCGGGCAAACATAGACGCCAGCCGGTTTCATGTAATGACAGCCATGGCATTCTTTCGGGATTTTCTCTTGTTTGACTTTCTCGCTAAAACTTGATGAAGATTTCATGCCATCATTTTTGGATGGCAACTTGTCATACTCAATTTCATCAGGGAAGCCGAGAAGATGGACGCTGCCACTGTGATCGAATATCAAGCATTTATCTTTGCCCTTCGCTGTTCTCAACCCTCGCCCAAGGCATTGCACCCATCTGATTTCTGATTTTGTAGGCCGGGCATAAATGATACAGCGCACGTCACTATCAAACCCGGCAACAAGTACACCGACATTGACGATGATTTTCGTCGCACCCTGTTCAAACCTGTTAATGATCAACTGCCGCTCATCATGTGGGGTTTCTGCTGTCATCACTTCGGTGTTAATACCAGACTTGTTAAACTCCATCGTGACATAGTTAGCGTGCTTAACATTCACACAAAAGCAGATTGTTGGCCGGTCCTCGCCGTTCTCCAGCCAGTTCCTGACGATATTGCCCACCAGCGTTGAATCGCCCATGATCTGGGCTAGTTGCTCCTCGTTATAGTCATTACCAAAAGCCGCTAAACTTGTTGTTTTCACGCCGGTCAAATCGGGCCTGTCGGGCGCATAGAACTCATATTTGCTCAGATCCCCAATGCTAATGAGTTCTTTCATCGTCGTTGGCTTAATCAACTTCTCGTAATATTTACCCATCCACGTCGCAAATGGCGTTCCTGATAAGCCAACAACTCGAATGTCGCTATCTCTGATAATTTCCAGTAACTTACGGCGCTTCATGTGGGCTTCATCAATGATCAGTAAGTCGATGTTGTCTGGAAACTCACGACGAATAAGCGTGTCAGCCGAAGCAATTTGAATTAGTCGATCTGGGTCATGTAGTGGATGATTTCGCCAAACGTAGCTGATTTGATCTGCTGGCAGTCCGTATTCAACGAACCGGGTCGCAGTCTGATCGAGAAGTACTGTGTACGGGGCTACGAACATCACTCTCATACCATGACTGACAAATCCGTCAGCAATAAACGCCGCTATTGCTGTTTTTCCAAAGCCTACACTGGCCGATAATAAAAACGTTCGATGTTTTTTCCAGTCATGACGAAGCATGTTAAGCGCGGTGACCTGCTTAACCTTCGGTGTTATATTTAACATATTGAATCCTTTGAAAGTCGGTTCGGGGTCGCTCGCCAAAGTTTCCGAATCGATTTTTATTGATGATTTCGCTATGTTTCCTCTTCAAACGTAGCGGGAACAGTGAATGAATCTGTAGCAGCGCTGGCAGGGTTCAATCTGTATTTCACATTTCTTGCCCGGTTTGATTCAGCAAAAAACAACGCGGTATCTCGTAACTCCCGCTTGCCTTTCCAGAACCCATCCGGGTTTATCTCGTAAACTTTGCTGTACCTGCTGCGTATCATCCCTGACTCTTTCAGGGTTTTTATCGATCTGTACACCGCACTTTTTGACAAGCCGGTTTGTGATATGAGCGTTGATACATCGACCATCAGCGCCCCTGTCTCTTTGTCCATGTCCTTGATCATTTTTAAATACAAAATTATTGTTGCGTTATCTCTCTCTTGTGCACATTTAGTAATAAAATCAATACCTTTGTCGTATGCCTGAATGAATATATGGCCTTTAGTGTCATGATTGGGTATAATTTCAACATCGTGTATTTTTGACTGCTTAGTCATCACTTCACCCGCCAAATTACTTATAACCCACTGTTTTTAAAGACTTTCCCATACTGTGGGACAAATTGTCCCATACTGTGGGAAAAACGCATTTTTAACCTATTGATTTTAAACATATTTTTAAGTCGTCCCTTCTATGATTCTATATGTCAGATTCTGTGACTCGATCCGCCGTTGACCTTGACCTTGTTTTCCGGGTTTTGGCCTTGTGCAAACCTCGACTTTCAGCACTTACCAGAAAAGAACCCTCCACGGTGTTTAAGCGGCTCCGGTATGGGCTGGTTTTGCTGGCTAGTGCCTGTTTTCAGCAGCTCAGTAGGGGTTGTTACATACCCCTGGCTGAAAGCAGCATATTTCCTGACAAATTCTCTTAACCGGATATTTGCATGACGCCGTGCGATGTTATCTTTCCGGTACGATACCGGCTCTTCATCCCAAGCCGCTTCATACACTTCTGAATAACGCACCGTGATTTTTCCGCGAGTGGACGGATCGAGCTGCAACAGCATTTCTCGAATCCATTTTTCATCATCACGAAAGAAATTCGCCGGCATCAAGACATTGACGTGATAGTCGAAACTGTCCATAATCACCTCGCTATGTTAGGGGAAATGAGAGCTCCCCTATTGACTTATATTTGATTAGCCTCATCTGCTGTAACAGACGGGGCGCTTTCTCTTAAGTGAGATAGCATCTCTTGCAACGCTTTAGCTATCTGTGCTGTTTCTTCTCCATGAATAACTACTTCCTGTACATTTGCATCAAAACCGATTGCAGCCAGCAACTTGGCGGCCTTAGCGACAAAGCCGGTCTGTTCTGTTTGCCACCTGCTTATTTGCGACTGATGCACGCCAACCGCATTTGCAACATGCTTAGGCCCGGTAATGACAATTCCCTTTCTTATTCGTGATTCGATTTCTTTAGTTTTGCGTTCCATTGCGATATTCATCTGTTAAATTTCCTTAAATAAAATAAAGTTAATAGCCCTAAAATTGGGCTACGCTCCCCGCTTAGTGAGGAATGCACCTTTCGGTGCTGAGATGTTAAAGAGCGGTCTTGTTGTTATACGAATTAGTTTGGATTTCCATATAACAGCCAAGATGGATCACACTTCAATACATTAGCGATCTCAAATATGAAACGAGGACGTTTAGTGATACCAGCTTCTATCAATTGTATAGATTGCTGCGTCATCCCTACCCTTCCTGCCAAATCAGATTGTGTCATGTTCATCTCTGAACGTTTCCGTTTGAGTCGCTCTGATAATGTTTCCATACTACCTCCTTGACAAAATTTCTTGTATTAAAATACAAATTAGATTGTTTGTCAAATACAGGTTTTCTTGTGAGAATTAAGGTGGGGGTGTAAATGAGGTAATGAATACATGACGATCGCAGAGCGAGTAAAAACTAGACGAATTGAGATGGGCTTAACTCAAACTGAGCTGGCTGATTTGATCGGAACAAAACAACAGTCAATAGAACAACTAGAAAAGGGGAAAACAAAAAGACCGCGTTTTCTCCCTGAGCTTGCTGTCGCCTTACAATGTTCTGTAAGTTATCTACTTTACGGTACGGAAGATAAAAAAGAAGAAATAGAATACGCCGGAAAGCCTAAAAACGGATTAGTTAGAGTAATTGGAGAAGCTGTTCTCGGTATTGACGGTGCCGTAGACATGGTTGAATTCCATGCTGGATGGTTACGCATTTGTAGTACTGATCATGATGCATATGGATTAAAAGTTAAGGGAGATAGCATGTGGCCCCGCATACAGTCTGGTGAATTTGTTGTTATTGAACCAAACACTCCGGTGCATCCCGGTGATGAAGTTTTTGTTAGAACAAATAATGGTCATAACATGATAAAAATTATGAACATAACACGAAATGGTGATTATCAGTTTTCAAGTATAAACAGCGATCATCGACCAATAACAATCCCTAAGAATAATGTAATAATGATTCATTATGTATCGGCTATTATAAAAAATACGCGTTACATTGATGACGACGAAATTAGCTAAGGTGAACAATCTGGCTAAATTTATTTATTATCAATATCTTATATTTAGTTGCAGGAGAATTAATGTCTTCAATGTATGAGAATTTTGAATTCATTACCGCTGAAATATTGAGTGAGTATTTTGATTCAAAAGGAGTTATCCCTCATTGTAGTCTTTGTGATAGCGTACATTTTACTGTTCCTCAAGTTGGGATGACAGGTGCTGTATCTTGTAGTATGGGTATCGGGCCGTATGCTAATGTATTTAAAGCAGAAAGCATATATCACAAAAATACGGATAGTTATTACATTTCAATTATTTGTAAAAAATGTGGGAATGTAATGATGATAGATACATCACAAGTTCTTGATTGGGTAAAACAAAAATATCCTGCTATCATGGAGAAAGATAGTAATGACTAAACAAGATAATGTGATTCCAATAAAAGGCGATTTGCCATTTAAGACTGGCGGCGGTGGAGGTGGAGATATGTTGGAGGCCCGTGTAGCAAGGCTTGAGTCCGATGTTGAGCATATCAAAAAATCTATAGACGAGATTAAATTAGATTTCAGGGACGCTAAAAAAGATATATCTGCAACCACTAAAAAGCTAGCAGAAATCGAGCCTTCGTTGCTGGGGAAGATTCAAGCTACTGAATTATCATTAAGTAATAAAGTTAAATCTGTTGAATTATCGTTATCTGAAAAAATCAGCACTGTAGACAAACGAATAGACGGCACTAAAGTTTGGTTTCTAAGTATACTGGTGTTCTCAATTGCCATGCCCATCATCATGTTTTTACTTAATCTATACCTTAAAAAATAATCTCTCCAACCTATTACACCATCTCACAACTAGCCACCTTCGGGTGGTTTTTTGTGCCCTCCTCTCAAAATCCAATCAAAATTCACCCACTTAGAAAATTTTTTTAATTTTAATTCTCATAAAAAACAACAAAATACAAACATAACTACAAAACTAACAAACTTTCTTGTTTACAGGCATACAATGTTTCTTGTATTATTCATTCCATCAAAGGCACACAGCGAACAGGCAAGGAAAGCCCACGAAGTAGCCGCCCGAGGCACACGAATATCGGGATGATTCGCAAGTGCTAGAAACAGACGCAACGAACAACAGAGGATAGTCACGATGAACACATACAACAACGCAACAATGTACGTAGATAAATTTACAGGCAAGCAATATCTGGTACAGAACGGCTACAGCGGCAGAGTTACTCAATATGCAGCAAACGTAAAAGTGTGGTTTGACTGGTCTTGCGCGGCAGGCGGGAAATTAGGCACTACAGTTTTCAAAAGCCGCAAAGATCTGAACAACTGGTTACGCATGATGGGATTTAAGAAGTAATGCATATAGCCCCGCGAGGGGCCTTAAATACCAGTCTTCTCTCTTATAGAGGGCTGATATTTAGGAAAAGTAACTAACAAGGAAGTTTCGCTCTTTAACAGACAGCGCTGAAAAGCGCACATTTTCAACCAGTCGGTTTCTGACTGCGCTGTACAAACAGTGTAACCAGAAATCAACAGGAGAAAATCTATGAAATGCTACGCATATAACAATGCTGCTAAGCGTCGTCGTGACAGTAGACAGGCATTAACCGAAGCATATAACAATGCTCACGGCATTAATCCTGATGAAGAAGTTAAGCCAGTTCGTCCGCTTCTTACAATTAAGCGCACTGCAATGAATCGAGTTGATAAAGCTCTTTCAGTAAGAGAAACTAAAGTTTATGACTCTTTAGACAATTGCGTATTACCAAATGTGCATCTTTATTCTGTTAATGTTAAAAGTAGTAAAAACATTACAGTGAGAGCAAGGTAAAGATATGGTTGAAATTAAATACATAAAGTCTGGAGAGAAACCTGGGAAAAACTCCAGAGCTAGATGCAAAGCCAGAAGGAAACAGCGTCGAATGGCTATTGCCATAGAAAAACAGAAAGAAAAAGAACTTGAGAAAAAGATAAAAGAAATAATTTCTGGTTGTGATAACAAAATTCTAAAAGCAATAGAGTTACCCAATCCTAATTATCGTGATGAAACCGAAATTCATCAAAAAGCTGATGCAATGCATAAAGTAGTTAACCACGCGCACCAGCGAAATCCCAAAAAGAAATGGTAAGCATTCTCTAAATGACCTCGAAAATTCGGGGTTTTTTATTGCCAATTGGCTAATTCCAGCTCATTTATAGTGGGCTGTGGTGAGTTAATAAATAAAGGTGATTGTCATGAGAACTCAAATATTTTTCCACAAATATAATTTAGGTAGTTTTGGTTTATCTAATGATGAAATCCTGCGTTTTGAAAAATATGCTATAAACTATATTGAATCAATGGAAAAAGAAATAGATGTTATTTGTTTGCCTTATCCCACTTTATTTTATGAGCATGTAACGTGCTCGATATCTAAAAATCTCAGAGAATATATTTTTAAAAAATTTAAATTTGAATCAATTACTAATACATATAATCGATCAATAAAAAAACATGAATTTAAATCTCATTACAGTGATTATAGACAAAAAAGGAATGAGCGACAAAAAGGAAGACTTATAATAGCATTTGAATTACACATGGAACATATTAAAAATAAAGAAATATATATATTGTGTGACAAAATATTCATGTCTAATTTAAAACATAATAATATTTCAAATAAATCTATTTCAGATAAAGTTAGATTTTACAAAAAAGACCCGAAATTATATAAAAGAATATATAAAATATCACCTATAGTAATTTTACCGTATAGTAATTAATATTTCGCCACACCGGGAAAATAGGGAAATGTCGGCAGGGAAGCCAATTATCAATTAAACCTATGAGGATTAAACAATGAACACAATCACATCACAAGAAGTTCAAGATATATTCACTGATAATGGCTTATATATCTCTTTTTCAGAATCTGAATCCACTGCCGCACATGCAAATAAAAACGCCGCCGCCAATCTTTGGGGAATAGATAGCGCTAAGCAGTGGGTTGAATTTTGGATTGAAAGCGAACGTCAATAAAGACGAATTAGAGGATTAAAAATGAAATCAAAGATGAAATTTGCAACTGAGTGTAAAGCTGAACAATCTCGCTATTTATCAGAAGCTAAAATTTATCGTCGCGGCTCTGAAATGCGAAAGATGTATGTTTCTCTCGCGTGGAGAAATAGAAATAACGCGCGGCAATGGATTAATTTTTAACTAATGGGCAGGGATGCTAATTATTAACGGAAAAATTAATGAGTAAATTAAACAGTGAAGAAAAAATCTGGCTTAATAAATTGCAAAAAATTTTAGATGAATGTCCGTCGGAAAGACTTGGATTTTATACAATTGGAGATAATGACTTATCTGTTTATGATTTAACAAAGACTAAAGAGATAAATGAACTTCATCATAAAACTAATCGTGACTACCCGGCCTGTATTGAAGAATCCGGGGCTGAATTTAACTATTATTTGACTTTTCCGGCAAAAGTAGAGGGTGTCGCTGGGTAATTAAAATAACACTTAATGAGGATTAAACAATGTCAGAAAATAAAAAACACGTGCACGCTGAGTTAATGTTGCAGTATGCACAAGATGCTTTGAGAACAGATAAGCCTTGGGAGTTGTGGGAAGCGTATTGGCCTTATAGTACTGGTGGAAAGTGGATAGGTTTTACTAACAATCCGGGATGGTATGAAAACGTAAAATATCGCCGCAAGCCAGAAGTTATTACAGTCGGTAACGTTAGTTTTCCGAAGCCTGTTGATTATGAATTAGATTATGGAGTTGGTTATTTTTATCCTAACCTACACTCAAGAGGTGGAGATAGACATTGTGAACATTTCTGGAGTGGCAATGAGATAGATTGTTCACTGTTAAAAATAGGTTTTATTCATCTTACAAAAGAAGCTGCTCAGCAGCATTGTGATGCACTAATTAAAATAAGCAAGGGTGAGTTCTAATATATATGGAGCAGTGAAGCCAGCGGAGGGCACGGAGATATATCATGGAGATAACAGAGGTAATGAAATATGTCAGATAAAAATGAACTGGTTGTTATTGATATAAAACCAGAGCAAGCGCCGGCTCTTTATATCTCAAATGGGCTTGACGGATTTTTAAATAAAATTCGAGAATCAGTAAATGAAGTTCCAGACACAACAACAAAAAAAGGCCGTGACAGAATCGCATCATTAGCTGCACAGGTTTCACGTAGCAAAACAGCAATAGAAAAACCGGGTCGCGAATATCTTAAGCGACTCAAAGAAGCCGTGAGACCGGCAGAGCAAGAAATTAAGCGCTTTGTTGATGCATGCAATGAGCTACGCGATGAAGTTCGCAAGCCATTAACTGACTGGGAAGCTGAGCAGGAGCACATTAAGCGCGAAGAGAAGGCACGTAAGGCAGCGGCGGAACTGGCAAAACAAGTTGAAGTCGATCATGAAATTGCTCTGTTAATGAATGAAAAATTTGATAGAGATTTTGCAGAGAAAAAAGCCGAACTGGAACGCCAGCGTGTTGCTTACGAGGAAGAAATTAAGCAACAGGCAGCGGAGCAGGCTCGTATCGATGCCGAGCGCAAAGCTTCGGCTGAAATCGAAGCCGCAGAGCAACGTGAAGCCGAAGCAAAAGCAGCGGCAGAGCGTGCAGAACGTGAAAAACTGGAGGCGCTAAAACGCGCTGAGCTTGAAAAACAAGCTGCAATTGAAGCAGAACGTCGTAAAGCAGCAACAGATGAGCACGCTCGTTTGGCTGAAATTCAGCATCAGAAAGATGAGGAAAAGCGGCGTCGGGCTGACATTGATCATCGTAAACGTATTAATAATGAGTCTCTGCAAGAGTTAATCAAAACTGGAATATCGGAAGAATGTGCAATGAATTGCATTAAAGCTATAGCGTCCGGCAAAACATCTCACTTAAAAATCATCTATTAATTATGAAAATAAACAAACATATTTTTAGCTTAGCTCAGTCTAAAGCTAGAATTGCACGTAATATAGATAGCCAAATAATATGGAATATTGCAATGCAATATCTAAGGTTAGCATATGAAGATAGTTAAAGAGTGGCTCTTCGCTATGTTATTTCCCGCCTGTTTAGTTCTGTTCACAACGTTAATTTTAATTTTCCTGAGGTAATTATGTTTAAGATTTATTGTGATTCTTTTAAAGTGAATCTTATTAATAACAGAAATGAAATCGAGATAAATGGAAGTGTTATTATACAAGGGAGCTCAGAAGAAGTACTCAATTCAACAAACTCTTGCTTTAATGAAATAAAGGAATATTTTGAGCAAAAGGGTTATAAAATCGAGGCTTTGTGAAATGAACCCATATGCAGTTTATGATGAGATTGAAGAAAAGAGGTTGGAAGATGAGCACTACAGGGAAATTATATTAGAGCAACAAGGCATGGATGCCGAAATTATTTATAACAAGCTTCCTGAGCTTGCTGGAATTTTTTCAATCGAAACTAACAAACTCTTTGGCGAATTACTCACGGAGAACGATGAAGCCGCAGAGCTCGTTAATTCTCTTTTGTATGAACTAAGCTTAATGAAAGTAAAAATGGAGGATATATGAGCACAGCAGTACAAAAAGTTTATGAAATCATCAACCCGCTCAAGACTGAATTTGAGCAAATTTGTAGTGAGCCGGGCATAGTATTTAAACGTGAGTCTGAATTTGCTATGCAGATATTCGCAAATAATGATTTTTTAGCCACAACTGCATTAAATAATCCGGTTTCAGCGCGTAGCGCAGTAATGAACATTGCAGCAATTGGCATTAGTCTAAACCCTGCGCAAAAGCTGGCTTATCTAGTGCCACGAAACAAAAGCGTGTGTCTTGATATCAGTTACATGGGTTTGATGCACATCGCTCAACAATCGGGTGCTATTAAGTGGTGTCAATCCGCTGTTGTTCGAAAAAATGACATATTCAAGCGCACATCTATTGATACTGCGCCAATTCACGAATACAACGAATTCGACACAGCGCAATCGAGGGGGGACATTGTCGGCGCGTATACAGTAATCAAAACGGATGACTGTGATTACATTACTCACACAATGAGAGCATCAGCTATATTTGATATCAGAGATAGATCATCGGCATGGATAGCATATAAAACAAAAGGGAAATCGTGTCCGTGGGTCACGGACGAGGAACAAATGATTTTAAAAACCGTAGTCAAGCAGGCGGCTAAGTATTGGCCTCGCAGGGAGCGATTAGATAAAGCCATTGACTATGTAAACACAGAGGCGGGTGAAGGAATTGATTTTAGCAAAGGTCAAAACTCTTACATTGACGTAACTCCCGCAGCAGATAGCACAATCGAAAGTATAACAAACTTACTTACAACAATGAATAAAACTTGGGACGATGATTTACTTCCACTTTGTTCAAAGATATTCAGACGACAAATATTATCACCCGCCGAATTAACAGAGTCGGAGGCAATTAAAGCATCTGATTTTTTAAGGAAAAAGGCATCATAAATGATCAGCAATGAACTCATTCTCAGCAAAACAGGGGTTGATTTGCTCACAGTCGAACAGGGAAGTCATGATTGGCAGCGGTTAAGATTGGGAGTAATAACGGCATCGGAAGCCGGAAAAGTGATATCAAAACCGCGTAGTGGTACAAAATGGACAGACATGAAGCTGACATATTTCTATACACTTCTGGGCGAAGTGTGCACAGGTAGTACGCCGGAAGTAAATGCAAAAACATTAGCGTGGGGAAAAAATTACGAAGAATCAGCAAGAGCAACTTTTGAATTTGTAGCTGATGTAAATGTAACGGAAACTTCAATTCTATTTAAAGATGAATCGCTCAGAACCGCATGCTCACCAGATGGTATTTGTAGTGACGGACTTGGGCTTGAACTTAAATGTCCTTTTACTACTGCTGTATTTATGAAATTCCGCTTGGGTGGTTTTGATGCTATTAAATCTGAATATATGGCTCAAGTTCAATATTCGATGTGGGTCACAGGTAAAAATGAATGGTACTTTGCTAATTATGACCCGCGTATGACTCGTGAAGGGATTCATTACGTTGTTGTTGAGCGTGACAACGAATATATGAGTCAGTTTAATGATATGGTTCCCGATTTCATAGAAAAAATGGACGAATCATTAAATGAAATCGGCTTCAAATTTGGCGATCAATGGAAATGAAACACAATCATGATGATATCCAAGTTGGGAGGGTTTATTGTCCATATTCCACATTTCACAGCGGCTGGTTAACTCCAGGAGGGAAAATAACCAAGAATCCATTTACAGCATATAATGCCGCTGAGGAGAAAAATAATTATCTTAAGTCTCTTGAAGATGAGTTAAATAAAAATAAGGATGATTATATGTACGGTGAGAAATTTAACGGCGATCCGTGCCCACAGGGGCACACGCTAAGATATGTATCCAATGGTAGCTGTACTGAATGCCAAAAACATAAAGATAAAAAGAGAAAAAAGGAAAAAAGAGAGAGTAAAAATAAAGTCTATCTCGACGATTTTACTCATAGCGTATTTATTATCGGGAATCCCGAAAGATGTAAAAATCAATCAGTTTAAGTGAGGTGATTTATGGCTGTGAAGTTAGAAATTTTTATCTCGTTTAATGAAGACTTAAATAAGCATCATGTTGAATATTCCACTGCATTTACTTCATGTAGTACGCATGAAGAGCGACAGATTCTTGCGGAGTTGAGAACTAAATTATTGTCTGAGATGGATAATCAATATGTAGGAAATTATATTAATTAAACAGAGGGGTTTTATATGAAAAGAACGCCCTGGAATCCAGATACGCGAGCCATTCAGCGGGTTAAAGACCCGCTACCAATTCCCGTGAGATGTCATTATTGCTTCGGCCACGTAACAATAGCCCATCATGAAAAAGTATTCGGCAAAATCCACAGTAAATGGCCGTGGCTATATATTTGCACTGAGTGTAAAGCATATGTCGGTCTACACCCATACACTGATATTCCACTCGGCACACTGGCAGATTACCCGACACGGATAGCTCGGATGAGTGGCAAACGAGAGTTTGAAGAAATGCGAGAGAAATGGAATTTAGAACGCACGGATGCATATCAATTGCTAGCACGGAAGCTAGGAATTAACTTTAGGAAATGTCACTTCGGCTGGTTCGATATTGACACTTGTTATAGAGCTAAAGAAATTTGCGAAAATATGATTATTAAAAAGAGGTAATTATCATGACTAAAAATACAGAAACTTTAATATCTGCATGTCACGAATTAGCAAGAGTAGCAAGCTGTGACGATTATTTAATTCTGAATGAGATTGCTGACAAATTGAAATTTCTTCGTAAAGAACGTGATAGCTATAAAGAAATGTTTTATGACTCTTGTAAGGGTCTTGCTGCGATAGCTAATGCTGCGGGTATTAAAGCGGAAGATGATTCAGGTTCGCCCGGCCAAGTAATAGAGAAAATTGAGTCAATGCTTAATATTGACTGGAATTTTTCAAATCAACCAAAAATTAATATTGGAGAAGAGAAAAAATATTGGGCTTATGTTAAAAAAAGTGTTAAAAAAGATTATTATCTTTTTAACGAAGAAACAAATAAATGCGAACTTGTTTGTGACCCTGTTAAACATCATTTTTATGTTACTACTTTAATTTATGTTAATAAACCAACTCCAACAGGAAAACATGAATATCAGTGGAATGACGATTTGCCTGACTGGGCGATATCAGACGATGAATATGACTGGATAAATTTTGTAGGTTGGGCTATACAATATTCGCATCCTGATTATTGCAATTGGATTGATTCATTGGAGAAAAACGAAGAGGTTATTGCTTGGGCAGAATTTATTCATCCATCCGCGCCGGAGATAAGTCAATGATAATTAGTCCCGGAGATGTTGTTAAATGTTATAATGATATCAATACTACAGAATATAAATTCAGTGCAGGAAAAAATTATGAAATAGTGGACTTCTATGGTTGTCTCGGTCTTGAAGATGACGAGGGGTTATTTATTCCTATTAATGAATTAGATATTGAATATGAAAGCGATGAATGACTATCTATGCCATCACTTCTATTTCATCTGGAAACGAATGTTCAAGCGATACATGATAAATACTCTCGTGTACCGCGGAGCTAGTTTACCAGAAGCAAAAGAAGCCGCAGCATGTGAGATTGAATCATATTCTAGAAAAGATGAATATTGGAAATACATTCATCCTCACGATGCCGCTAAAGAATCATTATCTTATTGGAGTGATTAATTATGGAAATAAGATTAGATAAATATGTCATCACATCAGATGAGCATCAGTTCATTCTTAATGAGATTAAAATAAACAAGGGAGGTAAAAACATCGGTAAAGAGAGGTTGCAAACAATCGGCTATTATCCACGACTGGAGCAATTAATTAAGAAATTAATTTTATTAGAAATTCGTCGCGATGATATTAAATCACTGCAAGATATAAGTGATAGAATAAATCAAGTTGCAACAGAAATTTCATTGAAAATAAAGTAGTTCAATCTTAAATCACTATGTGAGATTTAGTTTGATGAAATATGAACTTATTTATGCCGACCCTCCGTGGCAGTATAATAATGCATCTTCACGCGGTGCAGCGAATAATCACTATAAGACAACATCTTTCTTCGATTTAACTAAACTCCCCATCCATTCTATAGCCGCCGACAACTCAGTTCTTGCAATGTGGTATACGGGTAATTTTGCAATGGAAGCAATTAAACTGGCCGAGGCGTGGGGCTTTAAAGTTAAAACAATGAAGCTCTTCACGTGGGTGAAATTAAATAAATTGACTGGTGATCGGATAGATAAAAACGGAGTTCAAGATTTCTTTGATTTCATGGAGATATTAAACAAAGAAACGGTGATCGGGATGGGTAACTACACGCGAGCAAATACAGAGGATGCATTGCTCGCAGTTCGCGGAAATGGAATTGAACGGATTAGTGCGGCAGTGAAGCAAGTGGTTTTCTCTTGTGTCGGAGAGCATTCAGAAAAGCCGTGGGAGGTCAGAAACAGACTTGAACAACTATATGGAAATGTCCCACGCATCGAATTATTTGCAAGAAGAAAAATTCACGGATGGCATGCATGGGGAAATGAGTCCCCAATTAATAATATTGAATTTATACAGGAAATAAAATCACATGAAATTAATTAGCTTAATAAAGCCGATCAAAGTTAACTACTTCGGCATCGAATTATCAGTTCCATTCTGGACTAAATTTATAGCAACAGAAAGCAAAGGAATTGTATTGGCATGGAACAAAAGGCCATCTCAAATTAACGACAACTGGTTCTCTGAATTACCATCATCTCAATATGAAATTGTAGCTCTTGTTACTTTAGATGGAACTGACTGGAAAGAAACTCTCGTTGAAATATGAGTGTAATTAGAGGAGGCTTGATTATGTTAACTTACTCAATGAAAGATTTTAAATACACGCTTGATGATTGGTATTTTGATAATTCACCCAGAATGACAATAGCTTGTTTAAATTGTGGGTTATTCTTTATTAAAATATCAGCAATTAAAAGTAATAATTCACTGATAAATAATTGGTTTTCAATATGCATAACTGATCAGGATGGATTCAATGAAATTGAATTTGACATTACAGAAGCTAACATTGAAAGAGTACAGAAAATCATTGATGTCGCCGAAAAATGTAGGCTATTAAATAATGAGTTAACTGATTTAATATGTGATTAAAAATGAAAATAATTGATTTGAAATTTAATCCAGATGAATGACCAAATATACGAAAACGGACGTCGCAAAATAGCAAGGGAATGCTTACGCGAGCTAACAGCTCTTAACAAATACGACGATAAATCAGTCACAGCAATACTCGATAAATATACACCCAAGTTTAAATTAATTATGTCTGAGCATCAGATGAAGTTCAGCGCTAAATCAGTGCTGTCTTATTATGTGAGAAATATAAGGAAAGAAATATGAAAATGAGAATAGATTTAGGTAAATATGTTATTACACATAGTGCAGGCCAATTCGATTTAAATATAAAGCGGACATTAAAAACAGGTGAAAATGAGGAGCAAGAGCAATTAATATCAATTGCATACTTTTATACACTCTATGAGTTAGTTAATAAAATAATAATACTTGATTTAAATCATGATGACATAGAAACATTACAGCAGTTAAGTAACAAAATTGAGAATATATCAAGAGATATAGCAAGAAAATTAAGGGAAATTAGACACTACGAAATTAACAAGCCCGCTGATTAAGGTCGAATTATGATTAACAATGCTAAATTAATGAAAGCTAGCGCATGGGGAAAACGTGAGTTTGAAGAAAACTCGGTTCCAGACAACAGAACCATCAAACATTGGATAGAGATAGGTAAATTAAAGGGAAAAATTATTGATGGCTCAGTGTGGGTTAATTCATCAGAAAGGTGGGGGGTTGAGTCTTCTATTTCTTCTTGTGTTAGTCAATTAATCAGGGATTCATAAAATGGCATCAAGACCAAGAAAAAAGGAATTTAGGCACTTACCTGATTTTCTTTATTACGATAAATCTGTTAATGAGTACAGATTGACCCTCGTTAATGGAAAAAGGAAGTGCGTTGGTAGCGACAAGGCTGTCGCTATTGCCATAGCGAGAGAATATAACAATATAATGAGGCCGGAGTCATCTGTATCTGTCAGTTCGCTAGTTAAAGAATCAGGTGGAAAATACGGAGAATCCCTTCCGTTTCATCATCATATTGATAACCTTTTTTCCCGTATTATTAAAGATGAAAATCCGTCTGACAACACTCTTGCGGATTGGCGAAATGATATAGAACGAATGAAGACGTTTTTTACTGATACACTAGCATGTGATATATCACTTGAACACGTTAATAATTATATCAAACATTATCATAACGATGCGTCAGCAAACGTCCAAAATAGGAAGGTCTCTTTCTTAAAAAAAGTATTCAGCTACGCAATGGATGAATCATTAATGCTCGACAATCCAGCCGAGCGCAAGAAAATGAAGCGTACTGATAAAAAGAAACGTCGCAGGCTTTCATTTGATGATTTCATGCTTATACGTAATGCCGCTGAACCGTGGTTACGAACAGCAATGGATCTTGCATTGCAAACCACTCAAGCACGGTTAGAAGTTTCCCGTATCAGATACAACATCAAATCACCGAAGGAAGGTGTTTGCGGCTGTGTATGGTATACGGAGCCAAAAAACGGCATTCATGGTATGCTTTATATTCACAGGCAAAAAGTCCAGCATAAAGAAGCATCACACATTGCGATCCCAATTGGTTCAACGATAAAAGCTATCATCGATGCCAGCCGGGATAATATCGCAAGCCCATACGTTGTTCATCGAGTACCAGAACGTTTACCAACTAAAATAAGCAAAGAAGTTAATCATCCCACTCAAATTGCTCCCGATTATTTAAGTAGGGCATTTTCTTCCTTGAGGGATAAAGTTGGCGTGGCGTCATGTCTCCCACTTGATGAAAGGCCAACATTTCACGAAATTCGGGCGTTGGCTGCTCATATATTTAAAGAACAGGGTATAGATCCACAAGCTCGGATGGCACACAGTGACGCTAAATCAACAAAAATTTATACTCAAAACCATGTCGATTGGGTCGAGGTTCCACACGCAGAAATAGCTATCTGATAAGTGGAAAAATTCGACTTAACTTATTGATGCATATAATGCAGATTTTGCAGATTCTGCACTGTTTGTATTTACAGTCAAAACCCTCCAAACCCGCATCACACAAGGCTTTTAGCTAGATAATGCTGTCGTCATGGGGTGTCGGGGGTCGGAGGTTCAAATCCTCTCATGCCGACCAAATTTCCCCAGAAAAACCAACCTGTTAGGGTTGGTTTTTTTATGGCTGGGATTTAGCTGGTGTAAAACTCCGCTTGCCCAACTTCATTCATTTGGGCATCTGCGGCCACTTAATATCAGACGCTTGTAAAATATCTACACAAGTGAGTAATACTCTGTATTTTTTCCAATCCAACAAAGCGGCTTTTTCTGCTTCGGTAGCCATTTTAAGGTCAACCAAGTCTTGCAGCAATGAGAGCGTTTCATTTGTGACCTCGTCTTTAAGATACAAAAAAGCCGCAATTAAGCAGCTAGGATTGGTAGGATAAAACTTAGATTTACTTATTCTGATGAGTTTTCAGCGTGCACTTGTTCAGCGCTAACCATGCCCTTGCATAATGAATGAAACTCTTTGGTACTGATACCAGCTTGTTTCGCCATTGATTTTATCAAGTCTCTGGAAAACGGCGCATGGTGTTTATCGACAGTGACTAGCCATTAACCGCCCTCAGTTTTCTTGACCCATTGCTCATGAGAAGTCCCCCTTTTAGGTTTCATCTCAAAACCAAGAGCAGTAAGCCCTTTAATGACTTCGGCGTATTTCAACGGCGTTAATTTCTTAAAAAACATAACACCACCCTACATCAAGCGGGTTCACACTGTTCATTAAAAACTTTAGCTAGGCCACTGTCTTTTCTGTTCATGAAAATTCGAAAGGCAATTCGCCAATATTTAAACCACATAGATAGCGGTGCTTTTCGGCTTAACATCTGTTTTTCGTACTGAGGTTCTGATTTCACCTCACTGAGGTAATCTTCAATCTGGGCTTCGAGTTTATTTACTGCTTCATCTATATTGTCACCCTGTGCAGCCAAAGAAAGATCCAAACAGGCAGCTACATACATCCCATCTTGACGATAAGCCATGCAACGTAATCTCATTTCTCTTCTCCTCTGTATCGGGCAACTAGATCTATACAGACCGTATAGAAATGAGTGTAATACGTTTAATATTGACTAAGCAAGTTCAGAATGTAATCCATCCCTGGCTTAGGGTTAGAACGGTAGATTTCCAAATCTTAAGCTGTTTAATACTCGCCGGACTATGTTCATGTTTCGTGGATATTCATGTGACATTGAATAATATTTACCTTCAAGCCTATGTTCCGCAGCTCTCAGAATGGGATAAACATCAGATATTGAACTAATCATCTCG
This sequence comes from Photorhabdus laumondii subsp. laumondii, assembly GCF_003343245.1. Lineage (NCBI taxonomy): Bacteria > Pseudomonadati > Pseudomonadota > Gammaproteobacteria > Enterobacterales > Morganellaceae > Photorhabdus > Photorhabdus laumondii. Next base: position 3,457,381 of record NZ_CP024901.1, read on the forward strand.
ACAGCATCTCGCCATAACCAGCAAAGACTACACAGCTCATCATCAGTGAATTGTTGTTTATATTGTTTAATTTCGAGTGCTGGTAACTCGGCTTTACCAATAGATTCATCTTCGGGCACAAGCTTATGAACATACTCGATAGCTTCAGTGATTTTATCCATTGGCAGTTGATCAATATGAGATATATTAAAACGTTGATGGATGAAACTGTATGCTTCTGAACACATCATCCCACGTTTACCAACAAGCATATTTACAGCATCACGTAATAGAGTGTGTTCATCAGTTATGATTTTAGGAGAGTGATAATTCCCTACTTTCCTAATTGATGGCAAAACTTCATTTGTGACCCACTTACGGAAACGGTGAGGAATAGAGCCTTGCTTAATTGCATCACGACAACGAAGTACTAAGGTATACATTCCGGATTCGCTGACAACATTAATATCATCCTGATGCCCTATATTAAACATAGACCGCTCATCATCATCCAATCTTTCAATAGCTTGCGTGATATTTTGAATTTCTAGAGCAGAGCAAACATCGTGAGCAACAAACCACGGCTCACCATCTTTATTGATAACGCGGATTTCATGAGATCCGAATTTGAATATAGTGAAATTACTTTCAGCTTTAATTTTAGCTAATGCATTCATATGGCCACCTCGCTACTCAAGAATTTTGATATTTTCAGTCAAAAAAACTTGCTCACAACACGCTCTGAATCATCATCTTTAGCAACAGCTATGATTTTATGTTCGAGTAAACCTTGTTAAAGTTTATCTTGATAACCAACTCAATTCTTTTTACCCAATCGATGATAGCTCCACGTTTTAGATAACAGTGTGTCTGCTTACTATTATTAATAATGGCCCACATGGTAAGGCAAAAAAAGAGACTGAATAAAAGTCACATGCGGGCTTTATTAAATAATATTGTTCAGCAAAACACCTCGTTGTTACTTCCAAACTATTTAGCCGCTTCAATTCGTTGAGTTTCAAGCATTATCGGTGTGTGGTGATGTCCAGTAACCGCGTACATAATGGTTCCGGTTACTTTCACGCGGTGTCCGATAAGGCTTCGATACACTGTATAAAATTCCTCCTGAACCACCAGTTGCATCAGACTACGATCCCCCCATTCTGGTGCACCCTTGGCACATTTTATCGTCTTATCCGGTTGCAGCACCCAATAAGTTTCAGGGCTATCCCCGTTTTCCACGCTTTCATAATTTGGCGGGCCGGGATAGGTGATCCTTAATAAGGTGCCATCAAGCGTAATTTTTTGTCTTTCTTTATAGCAGTTCTCTGTTGTTTTAATCGCAGCAATTTTTTTGTACATTTCAGATGACCGTTTATACCCAAGAAACTTCAAGATGCAGTTTTTAGCACCTGAAAATGGTCGTTAATTCTAGACATCAGCGAGTCCGCTATATCCGGTAGCGTTGTGGTGAAAAATTTGAAGACGTTGTCTCGAAATTCATGTTTATCCGCGAAATAACGGTTATTTCGAACCTGTTCATTCATGACCTTCCATAATCGTTCTATCGGGTTTAAATTTGGACTATAGGGAGGAAGGTAATGTAACTCAATATTGCTAACATAAGCCCACTCCTTCACAAGATGAGCTTTGTTGTAACCCGCTCCATCCACAATAAGGTGAATTTTTTGATGATAGTCAGGATAAGACTTTCTTATTTCATTGAAAAAACAGCAAATGTTGTAGTCGTTGATGGTCTGATATTCCTGGAACACCGTACGACCAATGGCATTCAGGTTGAGGGCACCCAATATATTCAGGCGAGTCCGGCTTCCTGTTGTTTTGACGGTTTTTTTCTCGCCTTTTCGCATCCAGCCATAACTGAGTTTGGTGCCTTGAGTCGGGTGAACAGCATCAAGAAAAAGGATGGGTTCGTCTTTCGCTGTGACTTTAAGATTCTCATAATATTCAATAAATTGTCGCTGTTTTTCTGCGTCGAATTTATGAGGGACGCCACAAGGTTTTTTATAAGAAAAACCCTGACGGTGTAGCCATTTATTCATGCCGGGAATGCTAAAGGTAATATTCCAGAGCTGAGCAACATAGGCCACGATTTCATGGGTGTGATGGAAAAGATGTTGAGATAAGTGATTGATTAAAAAATCAGTTTGTTCTCGGGAAAGCAAACTATCAGACCCTCCATTATCAGATTTAAGTTTACCTTGATTAAGGTAATCACTGATATGGCGGTCAACGGTGGTCTGATGGAGTCGCAATGCCTGGGCTATCATCACAGAACTCCACCCTTCAGAAGCCAGAAGGATCGCTTTTATTCTGTCTCGTACCTGACCATCACGAGTGGTGTCGTGAAGACGTTCAAGTTTGATTTTTTGTTCTGATGTAATAAATATTTTCATAGCGAGGATAATGATCTCCATTTCGGATAAAATCAAGCATCTTCAATGATTACGGGTATATACCAATCTTGAAGGCATTCAACTACCACGCATTTCTCGCGAAGTTCCCAATTCTGTTTTACCAGCGCCTTAAAGTCTACATTGTTGCCTGTAGCCAATTTGGCCTGAAGGTAATTTATATATAGGTTGTCGTCAGCTTGGGATAATGCAGGGGTCGAACAGATTAACTTTTCAGCCTTACTGGTGGCTTTTGCGCAATCAAAGCTCGCGCCGAATGATAGGAATGACATACTACACAGTATTAATGCCAAAAAACCTATTAGTGTTTTCATACACTACTCCTATTGGTGATTTTTCAACATCATTTTAAATACATTAAAGTTAAAATTACAACCTATATTTTTTTCTAACTTACAATCCTCGCCTCAGAAAACTAATGGTATTCATTAACCATGACAACCACCATAAAACTACATTAAAAAATCCGACTCCTGTTGAGGATAAAACTCGGACGTTAATAGCCGATTATTAACAAAAACCATTATCATTATAAGAATGGCCTGTTTATTCAGGCCACTGTCATTATTTTGGTTGCTCCGGCCATTCAATATCAGGAGCCTGTGAAATATCAATTCTGTTCAGCATTACTCTATACTTCTTCCATACCAACAGAGCCGCCTCCTCTTCTTGAGTCGCAATCCCTAAATCAACAGCATCTTGTAATGGTGCTATTTGCTGGCTAGACTCTACAATAAATTGTTGTTTTTTACTTTCAACATACTGCTGCAATTCTTCTTTTGTTGGTGGTGAAATATCGGCCCATTCCGGTAAACCATTTTGACCTGCTATACGATATTTTCCTTCCGGTGCATTATTCGCGGCGTATTCTTGATAAATATCAAGACTAACCTCAATAACATCATCTGGCAATGAACCAGAAGCAATATAATTCTGTTCCAATTCTATTGGATAAAATCCGTTTGTTTTGGCACTATAATAATACATTCTTTCTTCTCCTTAATAACCAATAACAAAAAAATAAACACCACTTATACCATTATTATTGTAATTTGATGAAACAGAAATATGTATCTGAGACTTATTTAATGGCTTTCCATAAGCAGAAGTTACATCAGTATTGTTATTTGGTGCTGATGAAATAGCCGTTACATGAAGCGATAAGAGCTCATTTGGAAATAAAATAGGCAAGTTCACAATTTTTCCCTGATTATCACCAATAGGTACATTACCCCATTGATAAATCATTCCAGTATCACCACATCTCCACCATCCATTTACTGATAATATCGCTTTATTACGATCATCTTCCGTTAAAATTCTTTTTTTACCTTTAAACTTACCATCTTTGTCAAATGCATACGTATGTATTCCAAACCCCTCCTGACCTCCAGATGTACTACCGTATTCAAACGAAATTCCTCTTGAGTGCTGAATCCCCGCACTAGGGTGAGCTACATGAATTGCCAAACCACCTAAGTCCGCCCAACCATTTGGACGCAAGAAACCTGACAATGACAAATCCCGCAGAGATTGATCGTCAAATACATTTGCTGTCTTAGATAAAATACAACCAGATGTTTTTGTATTCGTATTTAACCGAATAAATCGATTATCAGATTCTACTTTGATTTTTTGTTCTAATGCTTTATTTAATTGCGTAGTAAGTTTCGCTACATTACCATCATCCAAAACATCACTGTTAGATTCTGTCGCAATAAAATCGGCTACAACAGATGATATAGTTGATGCTTGACGTAATGCCTTATTTAATATGTAATTATCAATAACCTGCTTGTCTGGAAACCCTTTCAGCAAATCCGTAGATGCTTCATAGAATGGTTGACTGGGAACATTAGCATTGCTAACAATAGCAAAAGCTTTAAAATCATTTTTGGCACTCATATACATTTCCTTAAATTAAATAACATGATTTCATCATAAACATATTGAACTATCACTAAAGATGATTTCTCATAATTCACATCAATAATAGACTATTCATAAAAACAACAATGAAATGTTTTTATAACTAAAAAGATTAACTATTTTTATATAATTGGCAACAATCAATAGCCGCCGAATTATAATCAAAACATTCCAAAACTCATTATATTCAATTTCATAAATTAATATTTTTCATTTCTTTAAATTTCACCTTCAATTCTTTTTTTAAGTTACGAACATAACATTAAAGTATTTTAATTATAACACCAACAAAATGGACTGAGTAAAAGACCACCTCGCCAAGAGGTGGTCTTAGCTGTCATTCCGCAGCTATATCTGTAATGTACTGATTTAAAATCGTTTGTATAAAATTTATTCATTTATTAATTCTTAATTAAAACAACAAATTACGAATGCGGTGCGGAATGTCGGCTTAGGATAACAACTGAAAATAAAAATCATTTATTTTTCCACTGTAAACATATATCAATATTCTGTTAAAAACCAAAACGTAGAGATTTACTTAGGACATATTTAATAATTAAATCACGTTATAAGCAATTATCTTACAACAATATTATATGCTGATTTCAAGTCAAATTTGTTAACCCATGTTAACAAAACCATTATAAGAATGGCCTGTTTATTCAGGCCACTTTTATTATTTTGGTTGTTCCGGCCATTCAATATCGGGAGCCAGTGAAATATCAATCCTGTTCAGCATTACTCTATACTTCTTCCATACCAATAGAGCCGCCTCCTCTTCTTTGGTCGCAATCCTTAAATCAACAGCATCTTGTAATGGTGCTATTTGCTGGCTAGCCTCTACAATAAATTGTTGTTTTTTACTTTCAATATACTGCTGCAACTCTTCTCTTGTTGGTGGAGGAATATCAGCCCATTCCGGTAAACCATTTTGACCTGCTATACGATATTTTCCTTCCGGTACATTATTCGCAGCGTATTCTTGATAAATATCAAGACCAACTTCAATAATATCATCGGGCAATGAACCAGAAGCAATATAATTCTGTTCCAATTCTATAGGATAGAATGAATTTGTCTTTGCACTATAAAAATACATAATTAATATCCTATCGCCAAATATCTTACAAAATTACCTGCTAACTGAGATGCACCATTTCTACATGTTACAATAAATTGGCTTGCAGAAATAGGTAAAGCAGCAACTCCAGTGCCAGAATTTTCAAACTCAGAATATGTTGCAACGATCTGGAAACAAGCATTAGGGAATGGAATCGGGAAGTATCTGTAATCATTTATCGCCCCACAGCCATTTGCCTGGCCCCATTGAATAATTATTCCAGTATCACCGCATTTCCACCAACCGTTCACAACCTTATTAGCCGTATTCACATTAAGATTACAACACTTGGCAATTTTTTTGTCTAATACGCTTTTGAATTGTGCGGAGATTTTAGTTACATTGCCATCATCCAAAACATCAGTGCCAGATTCTGTCACAATAAAATCAGCTATAGCAGATGATATAGTTGATGCTTGACGTAATGCCTTATTTAACATGTGATTAGGAATATACTGTCCGTCTTCAAACCCAACAGGCAACCTTGCATATGCTTCATACTCTTGTTGACTGGGCACATTAGCTTTATCACTAATAGCAAAAGCTTTAAAATCATTTTTGGCACTCATATACATCTCCTTAAATTAAATAACATGATTTCATAATAAACAGATTGAATTATCACTAAAGATGATTTCTCTCAACTCACATCGATAATAGTCTAGTTTATAAAAATAATAATGAAATATTTTTATAACTAAAATGAGTAACTATTTTTATATAATTGACATCAACAAATAATTCGATATACCGTAATCAAAAACATCCCCAAAACCATTATATTCAACATTAGAAATTATTATTTATCATATCTTTACTTTTCCCTTCAATTATTTTATCTTTAAGTCACGAACATAACCTTTCAATATACTAATTATAACACCAACAAAATGGCCTGAATAAATAGGCTATCTATTCAGGCCCGTTAACAGCGATTTTTCCTTATCACTTCCCATATTATTAATATATAGCCAAAATCCATATTTAAATTCTGGCTATATTCTTAAAGCATTCACCGAGGGATTACTACCTTAATTAGCATCAAATAATCCAATAAATAGATACTAACCTAATACTGTCAAAATAATAATTTATCCTTATCTTATACACCTAAATAAATTACCGGTATCATACTAATATTTAGCGGGCGATTTTCGTCTGCCGTTGGTACTACCTTCGATGCATCAAAAGTAGCATATGCTGAATATCCATGATTACTATGAACCTTCGTTCCCGCAGCAATAACTGTTGCCGTACTCCTAACACCATAAAATACTCCACTGGTACGAGTAAAAAGCCCATGCCCCTGCCATCCCAGATTACCTGTAATATTTCTAATCGCATCTTCCTGCATCACACCAGGTTGCAAACCAGCGCGTACAAATATCCCTCGTCCATCAACAAACAAATTAGGGAGATTGATTTTATCACCAGTCTGTTTAATCCCCCATGCTGCCTTATATGCATCAGATAAATTATTTAATGCTCTACCAACAACAGAATCAATTAGGTGAACATCACCATTCGCAATATACTCTCCTTTAGCTAAATCTGACGCCGGATGTGCAGATAAATAGATATCACCCGGCCGCTTAGCTCCAACATAAAAGACTTTACTTAATTGTGCAGTGAGTTTAGCTATATCACCATCATCCAAAATATCCTCGCCAGATTGTTCCGCAATAAAATTAGCCAAGACAGATGCCATTATTGACGTTTGACGCAATACTTTATTTAACACATGAGTGGGAACACTATATGGTGGAAATCCAGTCGATAATTCCGGAGTCTCTTCATATAGTTGCTGGCTTACCACATTAGAATTATTACTAGTAGAAAAAGCTTTAAAATCATTTTTTACGCTCATATATCCCCCTTAGATCAAAGATATTATTTTATAATTAACATATTGGATCATTATATAAATGATTTATACCCGTTATCTTTCAAGTTGCCTTTTTGTTGGCTGCACTCTCTCACCCCGGTCACATAGTTATCTATGCTCCCGGGGATTCGTTCCCTTGCCGTCGCGAAGCATCTCGAAATCCATAGGGTATATATTAATTCATGTAGATTAAAATCCAGCTCAAAAAAGCAATAATTAAATATTCTCGCAATTTAGAATGTTAATTATTTTTATAACTGGCTGAAACAGGCAATTTAATATCAAAAAATTACTCTTATCTCCTCTCTTTAATTTCCTATTGCAAATTTTCTATTTCAAGTTCCAGACTGAATATTTCAGTATCTTCTCCCCAACATCAACAAAACTATTGGATGAATGCTCTGTTTATTCAAATCATTTTTTCATTATTTCGGCTGCTCCGGCCACTCAACATCAGGAGCCAATGAAATATCAACTTTGCTCAATATTATCCTATATTTCTTCCATTCCAGTAGAGCGGCTTTTTCTGCTTCGGAAGCAACGCCTAAATCAACAGCATCTTGTAGTGGAGCAACAAGATTATTAACTTTAGTCAATAACTGAGACTTCTCATGTTCTGCTTGCTGTATTAATTCCTCTTTGGTTGCAGCATAAATATTATCAGATTCTGCTTCCATATTCTCCCCAACAGCCTTGTCAGAAGGTTTATTCAATGAGTTATATTCTTGCGCCCAAGGCGTCCACGGACTATCGTGGAATTGGCTACGCGTATATACCCGACTGCTGTTATAAACAAAATAACGTTGAATAACGCCTGCTGCTTTCAACACAATAAGCGAACCCGCAAACGGCTCAGGGTAATTCGCGCCATTTTTGGCATGAGCATTATACTCTTGATAATAAATCCCAGGTATTTTATAACTATTTAAATCCGCGTTATCACCTAAATTAATCGACTGCCCGGCGAAGATATCTTGAGAAGTAATATTGATATCCGCAGCTAACGCTTTTCCATTAATTTTTCGGAGTCCTGTGATATATCGAGCATCAGATTCTGCTTTTGCATATGCTCCCACTTCTCCAGCAGTAGGTCTATTCAGTGTGTTATATTCTTGCGTCCAAGGCGTCCACGGGCTTTCATGAAATTGACTACGTGTATATACCCGACTGCTGTTATAGACAAAATAACGTTGAATAACCCCGGCCGCTTTCAATACAACCAACGAACCAGCGAACGACTCAGGATAATTATTACCATTTTTGGCATGAGCATTATACTCTTGGTGATAAATCCCCGGTATTTTATAATTATCCAAATTGGCATTGTCACCTAAACTATGCGCCTGCCCGGCAAGGATATCCTGAGAAGTAATATTAATATCCTCAGTTAATACTTTCCCATTAACTTTTCGGGTATTTGGTATTCTGGTATTAATACTTTCACGTAATGAATTTATTATTTCCTGAACCAACTTTTGCGTAACCGCTAATGTATCACTATTACCCACTACATCGGTAAGCTGAACAATACCTTTTCGTGTTAATGAGGCATTTGGAACTTCTGCTGCAATTTTTTGCTCTAAGGCCCTATTTAGTTGATCGGTAAGTTTAGCTATATTACCATCATCCAAAATATCATTACCAGATTGTGTCGCGATAAAATTAGCTACCACAGATGATATTGTTGACGATTGACGTAATACCTTATTTAACAGATTAACCGGAATATTATCTGGTGGAAATCCAATCTGTAAGCTCTGGTTTTCTTCATACTTTACTTGGCTTACTACATTAGCGTTATCACTAATAGAAAAAGCCTTAAAATCATTTTTGGCACTCATATACAATCCTCAAATTGAATCATATTATTTTGAGAGGAAATTCAAAAATAAAAACATCTATTTTTGCATTGCAAATTACATATCAATATCCTATTGCAAACCAGAATGCAGAGCTTTCAGTCTCGTATGCCCAATAACTAAATCCTGTTACAGACAATTGTCTTGCAACAACATTATATGATGATTCCAGGTTAGATTTATCACTTAATGTTAACGAAACATTTACACAAGCATTAGGAAACTGAATAGGAAAATTAACTGGTGTATCATGTGCAGCCCAATTTACAATCCCCCACTGATAAATTACCCCTGTATCCCCACACTTCCACCAACCATTCACTGATTTCAACGCTGTATTTTTATTTCCTTTAGCATTAACGAGGTTATCGACTTCTGCTTTTGTATACCCGCTAATAACCCTGTCAGCAGGTTTATTCAATGTGTTATATTCTTGAGCCCAAGGTGTCCAAGCATTATCATGGAATTGGCTACGTGTATATACACGACTACTATTATAGACAAAATAACGTTGAATAATTCCAGCCGCTTTCAACACAATAAGCGAACCCGAAAGCGGTTCAGGGTAATTGACGCCATTTTTAGCATGAGCATTATAATCCTGATAATAAATCCCTGGTGTTTTACAGTGATCCAAATTTACATTATCACCTAAACTAATTGCCTGCCCATTCAAAATATCCTGAGAAGTAATAGTGACATCCGTAGCTAAAGATTTTCCATTCACCCTGCGAATTCCCGCAATATATCGAGAATCAGATTCTATTTTTGTATATGCGCCAATCTCATCAGCCGTCGGTTTATTCAGCGTATTATACTCTCTCGTCCAAGGTGTCCACGGATTATCATGAAACTGACTACGTGTATATACTCGACTACTATTATAGACAAAATAGCGTTGAACCGTCCCAGCCGATTTCAATACAACAAGAGCGCCGGCAAGAAATTCAGGATAATTAAGGCCATTTTTGGCATGAGCATCATATTCTTGATGATAAATTCCCGGTATTTTGTAGCTATTTAAATCTGCCTTATCACCTAAACTAATCGCCTGCCCACCCAAAATATCCTGAGAAGTAATGGTGATATCTTCAGACAGTAATTTTCCATTAATTTTTCGGGTATTGGATACCTTAGCATTAATACTTTCACGCAATGAGTTTACTATTTCCTGAGCAAGCTTTTGCGTAACCGCTAATGTGTCACTATCGCCCAGTACATTAGTAAGCTGAACAATGCCTTTTTGTGTTAATGAAGCATTAGGAACTTCTGTTGTAATTTTTTGTTTTAAAGCCTTACTTAATTGCTCGGTAAGTTTAGCTACATCTCCATCATCCAGAACATCACCGCCAGATTGTGTCGCAATAAAATTAGCCACGACAGATGCGATTGTTGACGATTGACGTAATACTTTGTTTAGCAGATTACTCGTAATATTATCTGGTGGAAACCCCGCCTGCAAACTCTGATCTTTTTCATACTTCTCTTGACTCACTACATTAGCATTGTTACTAATAGAAAAAGCCTTAAAATCATTTTTAGTACTCATATACACCCCTTAGATTAAATATTATAATTAATATATTGAATTATTATTAAAGTAATCACTCATAATTTACAGCAGCCATAGTTTAATTCATAAAAATAATAATAAAATGTTCTTCTAACTTAGAAGAATAATTATTTTTATATCATTGACGGCAAGAAAAAAACCAACAAACTTCAACTGAGAATATATTCATAGCATTCATATTCAACATCTAAAATTATTTCACTTTGTCATTACTTATTTTATATTTCATATTCCAAATTAAATTTTTTAGCATTATAACTCCAGCACAAATAAAACCACGGTATATACCCGCTATCTTTCAAGTTGCCTCTTTTTCAGATTTATTAAATAAATAATATAAAAACAATAATCACAAGTATTTTTATTACAACTCATCAATTAAAATGGATGAAAATAAATTTATTATAGTACAGAGGTACTTTTAACATTGTTGTAAACACATTTTCTATTTTTTACACGATTTTTTATTGGATCAAAGTGCAGTCTAAATAGACTGCGCCTTCTCAATAATATGTCAAAATCATATAACTTTATTTCTACTTTGGTGGCTTAAACTAATTAACATCAAAAATGAGAGGAGTATCTTTAAACCCTTTCAATACGGCTTTGTCTCACTAGATTGATGCCAAACCGATAACGACTGCTTAGCTATCATGTTCCATTGTCCTCTCATGTAACAACTGCCAACTGCATTTGTAATCTTAAAAGCAATTGTCAGTCATATCGCTTGGTATCCTCTCCCCGCAAGATACGCTCACTTCATCACCTAAAACACCCGACACAAAATTATTTTAATCTTTAAAATAATTTTTAAAAACTGCTTGACTCTGAAGTTTTTCTGATTAAAATCTCAGCCACAATTTAGATTTTCGTGAAACAAATCACACTTTACCAATAAAGAGAATTCATCATGAAATCTGTTACATCTTTCATATCAAGTGTTCATAGTGTCGTTGTCTACTTGTCAACACCTTGCTTTCTGTAAGTCTGCTTTTTAACCGATGCGTGAAAGGCCAGTTTCCAAGCTGGCTTTTATTAGCCTAAGAGATTCAATATTGGAGGTAAATAAGCAATCGATAAATAAAAACTCTGCTACTAAATCATTTATCATATATTCTCAGCCTAATAGCCAAGAATATATGAAATAACAACCAACAGATATTAATAATTCAACGCATCGAGAAGTCGTTTCTTCAATGATGCAACATCATCCACACTATTTTGAACCAGCAGAGTAAGATTAGCTATATCACTTTCCAGAGATTGAACCTTCTCTTCCAATTCCTTATTCTTTGCATCTAATAATATATCAATCCTTGCCGATTCAGCATGTAACTGCTGACCATTAACCGCCTCAGTACTGTGATTTGAAATCTCCCCAGCCGCAACATGTATAATCTTACGTTCATGGCCGGTTTTTCCTACAGAAACAACATTCGGTTTATTAGCAATAGAATCTGCACCTAATGCAATGCTCCCTTTTTCTGTTGCAGAAGCGTGTTGACCAATCGCCACGGCCTGAGCCGCACTCGCCGTCACCTTTTGTCCCAAAGCGATAGAAGCCAAGCCATTGGATACAGAATCAGCCCCAATCGCAATAGGCCAAATGACTTTCGTATCACCTTGTTTACCCGCAATTTGATTTTGCCCAATGGCAATAGCCGCTTCACTGATGGTTTTAGAATTTCGGGGTGAAGCACCAATTGCGATAGAATGTATTGCCGGCGCTTCTGCATGTCCAAGTACAACTGAATCTTTACCAGTTGTTTGTTCAGCTATATCGGTATTTTCAATAGACATATTAAACCTCTTAATTTATAAATTAAATAACCATGCGTTGTTTGAAACTTAATACAGTGTGCGACAAAATATGATATGGATTACGTGAACTCGTTTCACATATCAAAACTTAAATTAACGTTATATCTATTCCGTCGACAATATTAGATATAAATCCCAACTTGTAAATAAATTAAAATTATTGGATAGTGGAATATATTGTATGGAATTTATTTCATGTATTATCAAGCTTTATGGAATATATATCCAATAAAGTTCATCATAACCAATTAATTAATCACCTCAATATTAATTGGTTTTTATATACTTAATCCAAGTAAACATAGGAGAAAACTTTATTATTAACCTTAAATTATTTGAAAAATAATTATCCAGTATACTTTTAACACCCAAAAATATAATCACATTTGGCTAATTATAATTTTAATAATAAATACTCTCAATGAAAATTTTTACCACTGATGATTTCGCAGATTTCATGGACAACAATTCACTAACTCAAGATATTCCCAATAAACTGTTGAAAGTTTATAATCTATTAGCCAAAAAATTTGTTAATATCAATAATAGTAATCTTGAAGACAACTTATACCCTATGGATTTCAAGATGCATCGCGGCGGCAAGGGAGCGAATCCCCGGGAGCATAGATAACTATGTGACCGGGGTGAGAGAGTGCAGCCAACAAAGAGGCAACTTGAAAGATGACGGGTATATCATCTGATTTATTAATCGAGGTAACATATAATGAATAATAATCGACTCATCAAAATGCAGAAAATGGCTGAGCGTTTTCATCAATCTGGCACAATATCAAATATCACCATGAGAGAAATTAATGCATTGGTTAAACAAGATAAAAACATGAATCACTCTTCATCTGATGTGGTGACCGGAAAACGCATAATTAAGTGAAAACATATTTTCCCGGACGCATTTCACTAACCGTATCAGCCAATTCAATTAATTCAGTAGGGTAATCTTGTCCGGTAATGATTACCGTCTGATTAATTGGCCGTTCGCTTAATGCCTTGATAATTTCGTCTAGCAATAGATAACCGTTATTTATCACGCAAACCAATTCACTCAGCACGACCAATGATAATTCAGGATCACGCATCATGCGCAGCGCGTGGTGCCAAACCTCAGAGCAAGCAGCAATATCCTTAGCACGATTTTGCATTTCTCCAGTCAAGTTCATTGATATTAGCTGAAATTCTACTCCATGCTGCTGCAACAAAACACGCTCACCGGCTGACCATTCATCGCGAATAAATTGGATAACGCCAGCCTTTAATCCATGACCCAACGCTCGTGTAACCGTTCCCATTGCTGCGGGGGTTCTCCCTCTGCCATTACCGGTATAGATAATGACAATCCCCCGGTTTTCTTGAGCGGCTGCAACTTGTGCCATAAATCTCTCTTTTTGCCGCTGTTTTCTCTGTTTATATCGCTCCTCACTCATTTGTCCAGCTCCAATATATTAGTCAACTGTTTGTTTTGTTTGTATTCGCTTGAGATGACTCAGAGAATAATGTTTCTACCACCCGATCAACTTGTTGATGATCTTGACTGACCAACGATTGCATTAATCGCTCATTAGTGAAAAACCGCTCCCAAAAGTGACGACGTGCCGCCAAATGATGAAAATGTCGTTTTACCCGCTGGCGAAGTGTCCCACCGTAAGCGGCCAGACGACCAAGATGCATCGGCAGCAGCCGTTCGAGTTTTTCACGCCATAATCTGACCAATACCGGCGCGTTTCCCCCGGAGGAGATAGCAATCACCAAGGGTGAGCGATCAATCACTGACGGTGTGATAAAACTGGCTTGCTGTGGCTCATCTACCACATTACAAAAAATGCGGCGCTCCGTCGCACAATCACACACATAGCTATTCACCGCCGCATCATTAGTAGCAGCAATCACCAGCCAACAATGCTCAAGCCAGTGAGGCTCAAACTCACCGCGAATGAGTGTTACTTGGCCGTTATCCCCCCATAGTTTAAATTGCGGGGTAAATTCCCGTGCGTTAACTAATAGATGTGCGCCAGCATCTAATAACAGACGCGCTTTACGCTCGGCTACCTGACCTCCTCCAACTAGCAGACAGGTTTTATCCCGGATCTGACAAAACATCGGCAAATAATCCAACATAAATCTCCTCCTATCGTTAACGCACACCACCCGGAATCATGGTCAGCAAGTGCTGACGGGGATAAAAACGAATTATGCCCCTCTGTTTCAGCCACCAGCATAGATATTCAACATCATGATGGTGACGATCGCACAATAATCCGACGACACTGCCACTATGAGCAACATTCAACCCGTAGATCCCACTCCGTTCTACCAATTCCAACAAACTGTCAAACGCCGGTTTGACCAACAACTTTTGACTGGCCTGCGCACTGAGCGTCGTGGCTTCGCCCAACCGCCAGTAATTCCGAGTAGTCACAGCCTGACAAAATAGTTTCCAAGCACGCTCTAGCACGGAGGCATTTTCCAGTAATGCCGGATGGCGATCTAAACGGTGATAATCAGCTGTGATCACGATTTCCGGGCTTTCCAATAACAAAATGTCTATAGATGGCTGCCAGTCACAAGCAATTTGCGTGGTACCTGTTTGATGATCGAACAAGGTAAGCCGACTGAACAACGTGCTATCCGTAGGCTCAAGCTGTACGCAAAAGCTAGCCAGTGTCGTTTCATCAAGTGTTTTCCCCAAATAACGCGCCGTCGCCAGCGCTGTAGCGGCAATATCAGCGGTACTACTTGCCAGCCCTTTTGCCATCGGGATCGTAGAAGTCAAGGCGATCCGTAAACCTCGCGCCATCTCCACCGACAAACCAAAATACGCCAGAACAGTTTTCATCACTTGGCGCATACGGGGACGTTCATCTTTTCCCGGCACGCCATCTGTAACAGACACTTCACTGAACCAATTCACCGGACAAGAGATCAATTTCTCACCACCAAGAATCCACCCTTGGATAAGTTCACCACACGATGCAGGACAACGCGCTTCAGCCATAACCGAATACCTGACGTAACGCCGATACCAGACGGCGATTATCATGCTCGCCTTTAATGGCGACCCGATAATGAGCCGCATCCAAGCCCGGATAATTAGCACAATGGCGAATCAATATTCTCTGTTTCAGCAATGCGTGTTGAAGATCGATTTCTGGGCGCAGGCAACGCAGGAAGATATAATTTGCCGAGGGAGGCCAAACACGTAATGCCGGTAATGCAGCTAATGCCTGATAAAGCCAACGTTGTTGCTCAGCTAACCAGCGGTGTGTTGCTTGAATGTAAGCGTTATCATTAAGCACCATTTCACCCGCCAACGCCGCGAAAGCATTAATGGTCCACGGCTCCCGCCAGCGCTTCATCGCCCGAATCCCCATTACATCACTACTGACCAGATAACCAAGGCGCAACCCCGGAATAGCAAAAAATTTCGTCAGTGAACGTAGAATATAAAGACGAGGAAAATGCGCTATCTGAGGAATAAATCCAGCAATATCCGGGAGAAAATCGATAAACGCCTCATCAACAATCAACGCAATATTATGCTGACGGCAACGTTCAAATATTGCCTGCAATAGCACAGCATCTGGCATCAACCCCGTCGGATTGTTCGGTGTCGCAAGAAACAAACAGTCAGGCCGATGGCGTTCTAATGCCATCAACAAGCGTTCATCAGGTTGATAGCTATCCGCTTCACTCATCACATACTCATCAATCTGGCAATCCACGCGCTGCAAGGCGCGCCGATATTCAGCAAATCCCGGTATCAACAACATGGCTCGGCGCGGCTTAAGATAATTCACCACCGCATAAATCAATTCAGTCGCACCATTACCCGCCATCAGGTTTTCGACAGGGCAATGATGAGCCTGCGCTAACGCTGCATGTAACCGGCGATATTCTGTATCAGGATAGTACTCGGCACATTGCAATTGGTCGATAATGGCCGTTTTCAAGGATTCCGGCATTCCTAACGGATTGATATTTGCGCTGAAATCAATCATCTCTTCGACTGTAACACCGATTTTCAGCGCCATTTCCAGCACATTACCGCCATGTTCGCTCATCAAATATTATCCCCAAATGTTAAACAGAGAATCAGAGTGCCATCAGTGATGGAACAGAAGACAACAATAGATGATCCCGACTAAAAGCCAGTGTTTCCCGCAAACGCACCACATCACCAATCACAATCAATGCTGGTGCACTCAATCCCTGAGCGGCTACCTGCTGAGCCAACGTTAGCAGGGTTGCGCTGGCAACCTGCTGTTGCTGATGGCTAGCATACATCACAACCGCCGCCGGCGTTGTCGGCGCTTTACCGCCTGCGATCAGTTGCTCACAGATGCTCGCCAGTTGAGTCATTCCCATTAAGATCACCAACGTACCTTCCAACTTTGCCAGTGTCGCCCAATCCTGTGATTCATTTTCCTGACGCAGATGGCCGGTAACAACATGAAAACCTGAGGCATAATCACGATGGGTGACCGGGATCCCGGCACAAGCCAGACCACCAATGGATGAACTGATGCCCGGTACCACTTCAAAAGGGATCTTCGCCAGTGCTAAAGCTTCCGCTTCTTCACCACCACGCCCAAACACATAAGGATCGCCTCCTTTTAGCCGGACGACATTTAACCCTTGTTGCGCACACTCTACCAAGATCTGATTAATTTGCTGTTGCGGCACTGGGTGATAGTTCGGCGTTTTGCCGACATTAATCATTTTGCAATCATCAGGTGCTTCGGATAACAGGTCCGGGCTGACTAATCGATCATACACCAGCGCCTCAGCCTGACGGATACAGTGTAATCCTCTGACAGTAATTAGCGCCGCATCGCCGGGACCGGCACCGACCAACCAAACTTTTCCGCTATTCATCATATTTTTCACCCTGTAACGAAAGTCTGTTGGAAGATATATAACCGATAGCCAGCAACACGATCTGGTGTAAGATCAATAATTCTTCATTTTTATTAATGTATTGACGATAACCCTCGGTTCTGACGCATTGTTACTTTATCTGCTTGTTTCTCTTAGCAACTTCGCCCTGCATCTTGTATCTACGCCATTTTTATTATGACCCCTAATATTTTTGTGACCACAGTTGATTTTCCAACCAAATTGCCGATATTTAATACTGATTGATAAAAAAAAATGCCAACATACGCCTTATTGCAGACAAGAGGCGTAGCGATGGAAGCCAAGGAGTTATTCAGTGTCGGTATTGACATCGGCACCACCACCACACAAGTGATCTTTTCGCGTCTGTCACTGGTGAACCGTGCAGCGGTATCACAAGTGCCACGCTACGAGTTTGTTCGCCGCGAGATCATCTGGCAAAGCCCAGTGTTATTTACCCCCGTAGACTTCGCCGGACAATTGCGTGAAGACGAACTGTTCAGTCTGATCCAGGCACAATATCAGGCCGCAAACATCGCGCCGGAAAGTGTCGATTCCGGCGCGGTTATCATTACCGGCGAAACCGCGAAAACATGCAATGCACGCCCTGCGATTATGACGCTGGCACAAAAATTAGGGGATTTTGTTGTCGCAACAGCAGGGCCACATCTGGAATCAATGATTGCCGGTTTGGGCTCCGGCGCTCAAGCTCTTTCACAGCAGAAAATGGCCAGAGTGCTCAACATTGACATCGGCGGCGGCACAGCCAACTACGCGCTATTCGATGCCGGGCGACTTATCGCCTCCGCTTGCTTAAATGTCGGCGGCCGTTTATTGGAAACCGATCCTCAAGGGAACGTTTTACGCGCACATCCGCCCGGAGTACGCATCGTTGATTCACTGTTTGGCGAAAATACCGATATTCAACATCTGACAGCCACGCAATTACAGCAAATTGCTATGCGGATGTCGCAATTGCTGTGGGAAGTCGTTACCGGACAACTTACGCCACTGGCTCAACAATTATTGATGACCGAGCCGCTGCCAAACTGTGATGAACTAAATTGTGATGAACTCTACGCAGTCACCCTCTCCGGCGGGGTAGGAGAATGTTATCGTGAAGCATCGGAGCATGACCTATTCCGTTTTCACGATTTAGGGCCATTGCTGGCACAAGCTATCCATCGTGATAATGATTTCGCCAAACTGCCGCTGCAAATGCCAAAACAAACCGTGCGCGCTACCGTCATTGGCGCCGGCGCTCATACATTATCGTTATCCGGCAGCACTATCTGGCTTGATGCACTATCGCTACCCCTGCGCAATATTCCCGTCGTCCATCCCGACACAGAAGCCACTGAATCACTGGCAGAAGCCTGGCAACAAGCACTGACACAAATGGACCTGCATGCTGAGCAGGATCTATATGCATTGGCCCTGCCCGATGCCCTGCCAGTGAATTATGCCGCCGTGCAGACATGCATTACCGCTTTACAGAACTTTGCCGCACGCTATCCCTCTTCTCACCCGCTGCTCATCGTTGCAGGCCAAGACTTTGGTAAGGCATTGGGTATGCTGTTACATCCTCTGATGGGAGAACGGCCGCTGGCGGTTATTGATGAAGTGATCACCCGCACCGGGGATTATATCGACATTGGCACGCCACTATTTAATGGCACTGTGGTTCCCGTCACTATCAAATCACTGGCTTTTCCTTCCTGAGAGAGCGTAAACATGAAATTGAAAACGCAGCTTTTTGGTAAGACCTATCAGTTTAAAGATGTCAAACAGGTGCTGGCAATGGCGAACGAATTGCGTTCCGGGGATGTGCTAGCCGGGGTAGCGGCCGAAAGTTCCCAACAACGCGTAGCGGCTAAACATGTCCTCTCGGAAATGACGATTGCGGATATTCGCATGAATCCGATCATTCCTTATGAAGAGGATTGCGTGACTCGCATTATTCAGGATGACATTAACGAAATTGCCTACGCCGGTATAAAAAACTGGAGCATTGGTGAACTACGCGAATACATACTCAGCGATGATACCCGCGTGGATGATATCGCCTTTCTGCGTAAAGGAATCAGTTCCGAAGTCGTTGCCGCCGTGGCAAAAATCAGCTCCAATGCGGATCTGATCTATGGCGCGAAAAAAATGCCGGTGATCAAAAAAGCCAACACCACCATTGGGACGCCGGGAACATTCAGCGCCCGGCTGCAACCTAACGATACCCGCGACGATGTACAAAGCATTTTGGCCCAAATTTACGAAGGACTATCGTTTGGCGTGGGTGATGCAGTTATCGGCGTCAACCCGGTAACCGACGATGTAGAAAACCTCACCCGTGTACTAGATACCCTCTATGAGGTAATCGACAAATTTTCCATCCCAACACAGGGCTGTGTCTTAGCTCATGTCACGACCCAGATAGAAGCCATTAAGCGTGGTGCACCGGGCGGTTTGATTTTCCAAAGTATTTGCGGTAGTGAAAAAGGGCTAAAAGAGTTTGGCGTAGAATTGGCTATGTTAGATGAAGCACGTGCCGTTGGCGCGGAATATTGCCGTCTTGCTGGCGATAACTGCCTCTATCTTGAAACCGGACAAGGCTCTGCTCTCTCCGCCGGTGCTCACTTTGGCGCTGATCAAGTGACAATGGAGGCACGAAACTACGGTTTAGCACGCCACTATGACCCATTTCTGGTCAATACCGTTGTCGGTTTCATCGGGCCGGAATACCTCTACAATGATCGCCAGATTATCCGTGCCGGATTAGAAGATCACTTTATGGGAAAACTCAGCGGTGTCTCAATGGGATGTGACTGCTGCTATACCAACCACGCAGATTCCGATCAAAACCAGAATGAAAACCTGATGATCCTGCTGGCAACCGCAGGATGTAATTTCATCATGGGCATGCCGCTCGGTGATGACATTATGCTCAACTACCAGACATCGGCTTTCCATGATACCGCCACTATCCGCCATCTGCTCAATCTGCGCCCATCACCCGAGTTTGAACGCTGGCTGGAACAGATGGGGCTGATGGCAAATGGCCGCTTAACATCACGGGCGGGCGATGCATCGTTCTTTTTCTGATTCTTTGCTGAGATAAATCATCATGAACCAAAAAACAATTGAAAAGAATGTAAGCGAGCGGGTATCTAATCTGAAACCCCATGCATCCCCTGAAATCACTAACGAAATTGAAAGCTGTATGCCGGATTTAGGCTCCTTAGAAGCCAAACAGTGGATCGGTGTCCAAAACCCGAACCGGATAGAAGTCTTACAGGAATTACGCCGCAGCACGGTGGCGAGAGTCGGTACCGGCCGCAGTGGTCCACGCCCACGTACTCAGGCATTACTGCGTTTTCAGGCTGATCACTCCCGTTCTAAAGATACGGTGTTAAAAGAGGTCCCGACTGAATGGATAGAGAAACAAGGATTGCTAGAAGTGCAATCTCAAGTCAGCGACAAAAATCTCTATCTGACTCGCCCGGATTTAGGGCGAAAACTCAGTGCGAATGCGGTAGAAACTTTACTGACACAGTGTAAAACAGCGCCCGATGTACAAGTTGTTATCTCCGATGGCCTGTCTACTGATGCCATTACCACCAACTACGAAGATCTTGTGCCACCTCTGTTAAAAGGGTTGGAACAAGCAGGAATGTGCATCGGTACGCCGTTTTTTGTACGCTATGGTCGCGTTAAAATCGAAGATCAAATTGGCGAGTTACTCAAAGCTAAGGTAGTTGTCTTATTGATTGGAGAACGCCCCGGATTAGGGCAATCGGAAAGTCTTTCCTGCTATGCTGTTTACCAACCAACTGTAGAAAAAACGGTTGAAGCTGACCGCACTTGTATTTCTAATATTCATCGTGGCGGCACGCCCCCAATCGAAGCCGCGGCAATTATTGTCGATTTAGCTAAAAACATGCTGGAACAGCAAGCTTCCGGCATTGCTCTTAGTCGTTGATGGAAGGGTATATACCCCTTTTACCTCGTTAAGAAAATCATCAATATAAAGATAAAAAATAGGATGGCAGGCCAGAACCTGCCCCCTGATTTATTAATCATAGCCCGACAATAAATGCGATATAACTTCAAGTTCTACATTTTGAACATAGTTACTCATGTTGGTGAATACAATTTTATAGTAATTAACAATATTAGGAGGTGATGCAAGTATTTCAGTCTTACCGGGGGAAATATCAACATAGCTATACATATTATAATTCCCTAGTGGACCAGCCCAAAAATTTACAGCCCTAATATATGCCACGCTATTGTTTTTTATAATTGCGTCAGAGAAATCAGTGGGGAATATTGCATTACCCTTACTATAAAATTCAAATGGCTCGTTAGAATTCATATATACCATTTTTGTTGGCATTCCATATTTTTTCCACAAAGAGTCCATTACAAATTCAATTTCTGCATTTTCGGTATTGCTAAGATTGGAGACTACAACTTTATAGCGGTAAAAAAGGTCACTTGGTCCTACGAATATTTTAAGTTCGCTAGGATAAACATCAACATGACTATACTGCTGATAATCTCCAATCAAACCAGCCCAGTAATTGATAGCCCTAATTGGTACCATACTCTTGTTTTTTATAATTGCCGTTGGGGCAACACTTGGTATTACAATATCGCTATTACTATAAATCTCAACGGTTCCAAGAGGAGCTATAGAGATAGTTTTTTTCAATGACATTATTTTTTTCCTTATTATTTCTGTTGTTTAGTAATATATATAATAGGTAGTTTTACCTGTAAAATTTAACTTAACACTTCCCACGAACAGTTAAATATTGAAATTTGTCAGTGAAGTAAAAGGAATACGATAAACAAATTTATCGTATATAATTTTTCATTCAATCATGTAATAGCCAAAATCAGATACTGTTTTTTCCTCATTATCTATTCTGATAACATTTTTTTCTCTCATTTCTATTACAATGGCAGTACCATACTACTGAGTACAACAAATTTTCTAAAAACAGATCTAAAGAAAGCATTTATTAGGTATATACCCTATGGATTTCAAGATGCATCGCGACGGCAAGGGAACGAATCCCCGGGAGCATAGAGAACTATGTGACCGGGGTGAGTGAGTGCAGCCAACAAAGAGGCAACTTGAAAGATGACGGGTATAATAAGATAATAATTATGTTATACTAATTCATTATATCAACAAAATATTATGAGATTGAATAGATGGATTTGGAAAAATTAAGAAAATTAACCCTCAGTAGTGGATTCACATTTAAAGAACTTCTTATGCTGCAAAGAACCTTTAAAAATCTTGACGATGATGAAAGAAGATATGTAATAAAGTATTATACAAAAAGCGATAACATTTACAACGTTATAATAGTGCTTGCTGAAGATGCCGGCGATCCCGTGTTGTTTTTCTCTCTCATGTATGTAGGTTGCATAATAATGGAGATTTTCCTCTATGACGAAAATTCAATATCCTATTTATCATTAATATCGATCATTTATATCATTTTAACAATAATATGCATATGCTATAAATCTTTTTATCACCGCTATCGTTATAATTTTTTCACATGCATAAAATTAGTTATTTTCTATATTCGTCTCAAAATAAAAGAAAACTTCAAACAGTTATAAAGAATAAGTATTTTACGGTAAGCAATTTATAGAGTTAGAAAAATGAGTTTAAAGAAATGAATTTAATTGATTTAAGAAAATTAATATTAAATAGTGGATTCACCCTAAAAGAATTGCTTAGGATAAAGAGAAACTTTATTATTCTACACAAGGATGACCCTGATATTTATGATAAATATCAAAGCAAAACAGATTGTTTTTGTCATTATCTACTATTTATAGCTGAAGAAGTTGCTGCACCATTAATAATGTTAACCTCAGTTTGTTTATTTATAATATCAGGTATGCTTTTCAGTGAAAAGGAATATAGTATTTCATTAATGTCATTCATTTACTTACTCTTTTTTAGCTCGTTCTCGATTTATTATAGTCTTTCCGTTAGCTGTAATCCTGTCACAGGATTAAAATTAGCAATATTCTATATTCGTTTTAAAATAAAAAACAAATTAAATCGTTGAATTAACCAATAAAACATGATAAAAATAACTAATTATAAAACCAAATAAAACCGAGTATGAATAAATGAACCTAATTGACTTAAGAAAGCTAATATTAAATAATGGATTCACCTTAAAAGAATTACTTAAGATAAAGAGAAGCTTTCTTGTCCTGCATAAAGATGCCCCACACATTTATAATAAATATCAAAGCAAAACAGATTGTTTTTGTCATTATCTACTATTTATAGCTGAAGAAATCGCCATACCATTACTATATTTAACCCCAGTTTATTTATTTATAATAACAGGCATGTTTTTCAGCGAAAAAACATATAGCATTTCATTGATGTCATTTATTTACTTATTCTTTGCCATTTCTGCTTTTATTTACTATAGCTTCTCCGTTAGCTGTAATTTAATCACAGGTTCAAAATTGTTAATTTTCTATATTCGTTTTAAAATAAAAAAACAAATTAAATCCTTGAGTTAACCAATAAAACATGATAAAAACAACTAATTATAAAACCAAATAAAATCGAGCATGAATAAATGAACCTAATTGACTTAAGAAAATTAATATTAAATAGTGGATTCAGCTTAAAAGAATTACTTAAGATAAAGCGAAACTTTATTATCTTATATAAAGACGAACCTGATATTTATGATAAATACCAGAGCAAAACAGATTGTTTTTGTCAGTATCTATTACTTATAGCTGACGAAATAGCCATACCTTTAATATATTTAACCACAATTTATTTATTTATGATATTAGGTATGTTTTTCAGTGATATGGCATATGGAGTGCCATTAATGTTTTCAATTTACTTATTCTTTGCGATCTCTGCTTTTATTTATTACAGCTTCTCCGTTAGCTGTAATTTAATTACAGGTTCAAAATTGTTAATTTTCTATATTCGTTTTAAAATAAAAAATAAATTTCAATCGTCATGAAGTTTATTTATGTCATCTATCAAAAGTTTGACTTTATATCCACTACTTAATACTTGAATGGTTAACATAGGCTTTGGTGTTAGCTGCCATTTTCTGGCAAGATCCGAATTAATATATCTGAACAATTTCCCTGTCCCCGGCTTGACAGAATAGCCTCCTGATATATTATTCTTGGATTTAACCGGTTTAAGCTTGAGCACTCCATAAGTCCCATATAAACTTGCTACGAGATCAACTGAACTATAAGCAACATCAGCTACATCATCACCATAACCTAAAGCATGAGAGGCATATCGATAACCTTTCCTAACCAAACCTATTTTTTGATTCTCATAAAGGATCGGACTAATAGCCTCATAAAAATTACTACCTCCATGAGCAACTAGCACAGCACCCATTAATTGAACCCTTTTAGATCTTACAATTCTCCCTGAATTAATTACAGCAATACCAGCAGCTGTTTGAGCAATACCAGCAACAACCCCACCGCCTATTTTTGCGTATTTAACTACGCCCTGATCTTCAAATATATCGGTTACAATATATTTGGTATAATCCTTACGCCTTAAAGCCTGATATTCTTTTTCCGTTATTTCATATTCATCTTTTACTGCATAAATCAATCTCTTTTTTTCATTTACATCAAATGTATTTTTAAATTCACGTGTTTTTATATTAACAAAGTCATCAACTTCTTTTAAATATGACATTCTCAATTGGCTATCTTCTATAAAAAAGCTAGCAGCCAAGTGTGCTTTACGCTTCAATGACGAAGCGTAATTATTTAAATCATAAGAAAGATGAGATATCCCTTTCATAAAATCCTCAGTAAACGTTGTCTTCCCATATGCTATATGCACTGGTGCCGGACATAATATGTTCCCACGTTATTGATTTATACATCAAAGATAAACTCTCCTGTGGCTGACATTCATTATGCGTAGATGAGTTTGGATAAAAGCCATTCAATGCACAGATATATGCACCAGTGAGTTTTATTTTATAATAGAGCTCTAAACCACCTTTAGTGGATGTTCTATAAAAATAAAAAATACATTGTAGCGATTCTTTATTCGTTATAGCCAATCCCAGCAGAGGAGAAGATTTATCTATTGGCTTTCTTATCTCAACCGGCTGATGGTTAACATGTTGACCTCTGGTTATATTGGAAGTCAATTCATAAACAAATATATGGTCTTCATGACCAAGCTGACATGTGTTACCAATAGAATCAACCGTTGAACATCCTTGTGATATCAAACCTTGCTTATCACCCTTAATTTCCAAATAGATTATATTCGCCATAGAAAGCCATTTTTCAGTAATATTCAAAGCATGAATATATATTATATTGATAAGAAATATAATATAAGTATTGATTCTATTTTAGAAGAATGTGATAAATCTCATGGCAATAAAAATTTCGTTAACCATTTTGTGTTAGGAATAGAATTCAACTACTGTAAATATTCTACTTAAATTAACCTTGAAACCCAAAACAACTACGTATGATGGAAGTCATTGGCAAGAAAATATTACGAGATATATTTACCTGAAATACTTAAAGTTATTATTCAAGAATAAAAAAATCAAAAAGAGCGAAATTCAGTATCAACTAAAATAGAGGATGGCAGGTTAAAACCTGCCTCCTGCTTAGTTTGGTAAATAGTGAAACTCTTAAAATATGCTCCATGAAAGTTCAACTACCAATTCCAAAACTGCGATGTCACTTCAATTTCCGTGTTGTAAATAGGACTAAGATTGGTGACTATAATTTTATAGAAATAAACAGCGTTAACAGGTGCGAGAAGCGTTTTCGTCTCACCGGGGTAAACATCAATATAGTTATATTGATTATAATCTCCAATCGGAGGAGCCCAGTAATTTATCACCCTAATGGGTGCCGGGCCATTGTTTTTTATAATTGCCTCAGGATAGCCATTGGGAAATATTATATTTCCGTGCTTAAAGATTTCAAAAGATTGATTAGGGTTTATATATATAATTTTCGATGACATTTTATTTTTTCCTTATTATAGCTGTTATTTGTTGGCATATATAATCAGGTGATTTTACCTATCAAATTTAACTTAACACTTTCCATGAACAGTTAAATATTGAAATTTATCAGTGAAGTAAAGGAAAGGAAAGGAAATACGATATACCTGTTATCCTTCAAGTTGCCTCTTTGTTGGCTGCATTCGCTCCCTTGCCGCCGCGATGCATCTTGAAATCCATAGGGTATATACGAATTCACCGTATACGAGATTTCACTCAACAGAACGGGAGAGTTTCATATTTGCCAGCAATCAATATGGGTTATCAAATTATCCTGACAACTAAAATGGCAACACAATATTACTTTCAGCAAGTAGCCCCATATTGTTATACATCGCACAAGCCGCATCCACCAGATGCATAGCCAACGCAGCGCCACTCCCCTCCCCTAAACGCATGTCCAAATGCAAATAAGGCGCTAATTGCAGGTGTTGCAACGCAATAATTGAGCCTTTCTCTGCCGATAAATGCGAAGGGATCAGGTAATGACGCACATCGGGTGCAATTCGACAAGCGGCCAGCGCCGCCGCATAAGAAGGAAAACCATCCAGAATCACTGGCAGCCCGACAGAGGCAGCACCAAGCATTACGCCCGCCATACCCACCAAATCATAACCACCAACCTTTGCCAATACATCAATGCTATCTCTGGCATCAGGCCGATTAATTTCAATCGCTTGTCGCACAACCGCCACTTTATGATGCAGGCGTTCACTTGGGAAATTAGCCCCAATGCCGACAATCTGTTGTGGATCGTTGTCCGTAAAGACGCTGACCACAGCCGCCGCCGGTGTGGTATTCGCCATACCCAATTCGCCCACACCAAACAGTTGCACGCCATTTGTAATCTGTTCCAGCGTTAAACATGCGCTTGCCAATAACAAATCTTCGGCTTGCTGGCGGCTCATTGCCGGCCCTTGAGCAATGTTGCCACTGCCACGCTCCACCTTCATGTTCACTAATCCCGGCACAGGATCACTGTCAATGCCCACATCCACAACTTTTACATCAGCACCCGCATTTTCCGCCAACACGCAAACACCGGTAATCCCTTTCATCATATTCTGTGCATGAATAGCCGTTGCTGATTTGGGCGATATAGTCACGCCTTCGTCATAAACCCCATGATCAGCGACCATCACAATAATCTGCTTACGATCAATATGATGACCCGATAATCCCCGCATGCCAGCTAGCTGAATCGCCAGATGTTCCAGACGCCCGAAGCTACCTGTTGGTTTAACCAGCCCATTCAATCGAGTAGCGGTACGCGCCATCGCAACGTTATCCAACGGCACAATCGCATTAATGATCGATGAAAGTGTTTGCATGATGTTATTTCCGTGTCTCAAGCTGCCAGTCAGTCCGGTTATTAAATGTTCGCAAGGTAGTAAATCCATGTTGGATTTCCACGACACTGTATGTTCCTTGTTCAAAATGAAAGTGCCACATAGCAGCAGGCGGTATAGCCAACAGACGCGCCAGTAACAAGCCCAATACTCCCTGATGAGCAACCAGCAACAGATTATCCTGACTTTCTGGTGTCAACAGTTGCTGAACCACGTTCTCTATCCTGGCCGCAAATGCTGAGAAAGTTTCACCGCCAGTCGGGGATGCCTGTTGCCAATCGGCTAACCAAGCAGCCCAAGCTTCTGCGTCTTCATGTTGCAAATCACGGTGATGGCGCATTTCCCATGCGCCGAAATGCATCTCATTGAGTTGTGTATCAATATTAGCTGATAACGAATGACCGGCCAGAATAATCTCCGCAGTATGACGCGCCCGCCGTAACGCGCTGCTTATCGCTTGCGAAAATGTTACTGCCGATAGATAACGGGCAACTTGCCGAGCCTGATTTATCCCCGTTTCAGTCAGCTCCACATCCGTCATACCACAGAAAACACCACTCAGATTCGCTTCCGTCTGACCGTGCCGAACCAAAAATAGTCGCATTGTTGTTACTCTATCTCAGATGTGTTTAAGAGCTGTTAATTCAAAAACACGTAGATTCAGACTCGTCTTTTAGCATGTTACCCCCATTCATCATAAAATGACTTGCGAATGTGTGTCGTAGTACATATCTCGCCAGCCTTTTTGCTAGCTTGGGAATCATTGATTTAATACCGTTTTGGGTAGCGATTACCCAACGTTCATACTGTTGCGCTTCGGACTTTGTGCCGAAGCACTTACGAATATGCTTGCCCTTACGGGCGAACAATTCATATAAGATATATTACTCATCATGAGATTCCTTCTCTTGCTGACTCAACCAATGAAGCACAGATCTGACTTCATGAGTGGTAATATAGCCACAATTATCACAGCTGAGTTTATAATAATAATTAGCATCACTGTCGGTAGGTTGTTCTGGTGCGTGTCTGAAAAAAGTAACAAATGTTTTGCTAACCGATTGCCCATGAAGCAAGTCAGCAACCGCAGCTTTGCTTGTCTCAGCAATAACTTGCTCACCAACACTGTGGCACATCGGGCATATTCGAGTTACTTTCTTCGCGTCCAAGAACTTGAAGAAAGTATCAGCATTTATTGTTTCCAACTTCTTAATAAGTTTGTTTTTGTCTTTCATTTAATCACTATTATAAATGTTTTCGTTTAATGAGTTTCTTAACTTATAAACAAAGGGGAACTCACTCCCTTGCCGCCGCAATACATCTTGAAATCCATAGGGTATAAGTTTTTCCGCATAACCGTTTGACAAGACTCCCACAGGAGATCATCCTCATGTTGAAACCTCCGCCTGGAGACCTTAAAGTACGACGAAATCCAGATAAGGACTTGGGAAGAATAAACTATGCCAGCTAAAAGACCTAAACCTATTGTTATAAAAATGCCCGATTGCCCTGTTGTTTTCTGCCTGCCATACCACCCAACGCTAACGCTTTCAGCATATGCGGAGTTTACAGATCAAACGGTCAGAACCTCCAACAACAAGCCAATGAGCAAAGATTGATACTGACAAAAAAGAAGAAAAAAGAAGAAAGGCAGAGAACGTGAAGTAAATATGGTTTTATTATTCCTCTTGGATTTCACAGGAAACTTTATGGATACCAGAACAGCAGAACCTACCACTGTAGGTGAAATGTTGGCTGAAGAGTTTTTGAAACCCTTGAAAATAACTCAACAACAGTTGGCGAATGCGATGGGTGTTTCTCGCAAGGTTATCGGCCAAATTGTGAATAATTCCCGGCGCCTATCCGTTGCAGAAGCCACGCAATTAGCCGGTTTATTTGAAACGGATGAGGATTTTTGGATTAACCTTCAAGCAGCGCATGATCGCTGGGAAAGTCGCCAGATTTCCGCCCGTAAGCAATATGCACCTATTACAGTTATTCTTTCAGCCAGCACTTAGCGAGAATAGGGGTTGGGTATTTTGCCAGGAAATGACTCACAATAGCGCCAGTAAAAATACCAACTCCCCGACTTCCACTGATGCACCAAGGGTATCACCGGTCTGACCGCCTAAACGGCGGTGCAGATACATTGCCAGCAACCCGATAACCAACAGCGTAATCGCCAATGCCAACACACCAGACCAGCGTATCAATAGAGCAATCAATATTGCCCCACCTAACAATGTCAACAGTGCCTGATAACCGTTAACCCGACCGATATAGAGATTCCCCAAGCCACTCCCTTCACGAGCACAACGCTGGCGGTACATTAATAAGATAATCGCACTCCTGCCGGCAACAGATGCCGCAGTCAAAGCCATTAGCATAGAAGCGCCACGCAGAGATAATTCGCTCACCACCAGCACTTTCGCCAAAATAAGCAAGATCAACGCCAACCCACCATTTGTTCCCAAACGGCTATCACGCATAATCTCTAGCATTCTTTCCCGCTTACGGGCAGAAAATACACCATCACAGGTATCCGCTAAACCATCAAGATGAAGAGCCCCGGTTAACAGCGCCAGCGCTAATACGTAACCCAGTGCCGCCAAGGGCGCGCCACTCCAGGGAGCCAGCAAGGTAAAAACCGCCGACGCCAGCACACCGACGATTAATCCAACCAGTGGGAAACTCGCTATACCTCGCACGTACTGATCGATTTCCACTCCCTGTGTCCAGCGCGATGGTACCGGAATGCGGGTCATAAATTGTAAGGTGGCAAGAAACAAACGCAGGCTCATTTAATTTTTACCTCAATTCCCGATACCATCAAAAATACTTCACTGGCAGCCGCCGCCAGCCGCTGGTTGACCCTGCCGGCAATGTCGCGGAAATGGCGGGCCAGACGGTTCTCCGGCACAATACCCATTCCCAATTCGTTAGTAACCAGATATATCGGGGAAGTCATGCGGGCACAAGCCGCTAACAGATCGCTAATTTGTTGCTGAATCCCCACCTCTAATACAGCAAAGTCCATTTGTTCAGGTGGCGTCTCTCCCGCTTGCTCAAATAATAGGTTGGTAATTAAGGTGGTGATACATTCCAAGATAATCGCTTCTCCCGGTCGGGTTTGCGTCGTGATAACTGCACCGAGATCGCGATAACCTTCCCATGTACGCCAATGAGCCGGCCGATTTTCGCGGTGCAGTTGTATACGTTCGGCCATTTCACTGTCTGTCACGACGGCAGTCGCAATATATAACACCTGTTCACTCGCTTGTGCCACCAGTCTCTCTGCCAGCACACTTTTACCACTTCGAACCCCGCCAGTGATTAAGATCACGGAACCGAACCTTGTCGATGAGTTTTCATACATTGATAAATCCGTTCTATATCCAGATGTTCGCGCATGGCTTTCGCCAGGAGATCAAACTGAGTCTGTTTGTAGTGGGTATAATCCAGTATTTCCCCTTGATAAGCCGCCAATCCTTTGCGCTGACGCAAAGCGTTAAGCAGAGCTCGGGTAAAATTAGCGCTATCAAATAAGCCATGAATATAACTGCCCATCACACTGCCTTCTCGATTAACCGCACCATCACACCAACCACCAGATTGGCCGTTACGCTCGGTAATATCGATAAACGGAGTTGCATCCGCTCCCAGTAATGAGCTGCCCATATGAATTTCATAACCACGAATAGGCTGCTCAACGCACTCTGACAGCAAACCGGGTAATGCTAACAAGCAGTTACCGTTTACCCTAGTCGTTACTTTTTCATGAGCAAAGCGGGTTTCCATATCCAACAATCCGAGACCATCCATCTGTTCAATACCCGACTCCACCCCATCAATGATCCGTTTCCCCAGCATTTGATAACCACCGCAGATACCGATAACAGGAACACCAGCCTGATGTGCCGTTAACAAGGCATCCGCTAACCCGTTCTGTCTCAGCCATTGCAAATCTCCCAATGTGTTTTTGCTACCGGGCAAGATGATCAAATCCGACGGCTGCAACGCGGATGGTTGAGTCACATAACGCAAGCGAACATCCGGTTGCACCGCCAGCGCATTAAAGTCAGTAAAATTAGCAATATGAGGCAAACGAATCACGGTAATATCCAGCGCCTTTTCTGTCGCGCCATCATATTTGCCCGTTTGTAGCGCTACGCCGTCTTCATCTTCCAGATCAATATCCAACCAAGGCATGACGCCCAATACAGGCACGCCAGTTAAAGCTTCAATCTGTTCAATACCCGGCTGGAGCAGGCTGATATCACCTCGGAATTTATTGATGATCACCCCTTTTACCCGCGCTTTCTCCGCCGGGCGTAGCAGTGCCAATGTGCCATAAATGGCCGCAAATACGCCGCCGCGATCAATATCCGCGACCAACAGCACAGGGGCATCAACCATCTCCGCCATCCCCATATTGACAATATCTCGATCTCGCAGATTGATCTCCGCCGGACTGCCAGCCCCTTCCAGCACAATGACGTCATATTCACTCGCCAGACTGTGAAAAACTTCGCAAATTTGCTGCTGTAAACTGGGCTTATACTGGTGATACTCCACCGCATTCATGCTACAAGCCACTTTTCCCATTAACACCACTTGCGCTTTACGCTCGCTGGTGGGTTTAAGCAATACTGGATTCATCCGTACATCCGGTTCAATACCCGCTGCCTCTGCTTGAAAAATCTGCGCCCTTCCCATCTCTTCACCGTTAATAGTGATACCAGAATTCAGCGCCATATTCTGTGATTTAAACGGTGCGCAGCGATAACCATCTTGAACAAAGATACGGCACAATCCCGCAACCAGTACACTTTTTCCAACATCAGATGCCGTACCCTGCAACATTAAAGACAAGCCCATCATGCTATCTCCTTCAATTATTGGTGTAGCAGAGCAAAAAGCTGCTCCTCAGTTTTATAGAGCAGCGATCTTAGTTCGCAATCACGCCTTACCTGATGGAAAGGGTTGACCCGGCGATCAATGTATCCAATTTGTCAATATTCGCCACCATTGCCAACCCAATGAATATTTTTGCTACCATACCAGCACTTATTTCTCAGTATGCCATTGTTTATTCACTAAAATAGTGGAGAAATAAGGTAATTTTTGATCAGCGTCCACCTGATCCAAACGGCACCAGCACTGCTCACTTGGCAATGTCGCATCCGCCATCAATAAAGCATGTTCAAACAGATTCAGGCGTGCCAACAATGTACTCACGGCGGCAAAACGGCTATAGACTTTCATCAGCACCACGCAATCATGCGTTTGCAATGCCTGCTCCAGCTCAGCTTCTGGTGCAGTACAAGACATTATCGCCATTGATTGCTGTTCCATCGCCAGAGGTAATACGCTACGCGCGGCAATCGCGGCAAAAGAGGTGATACCCGGGACAATTTCCAGCCACTCTTGCCGACCAATTCGCGCCAGCAAAAAGACCCAAGTACTGAATAACATGGCATCACCAAGGGTGATAAAACCCACTTGCCGCCCTTTGGCTACTTCATCTTGCAGTTGTTGCGCCACTTCATCCCATACCACCTGTTTCTCGTCGCCATTACTGTTCATCGGAAAATGGCAGGTACGAATTTCCGTGTGGGGTAACAGGTATTCACGCACAATGGAAAGCGCCAGACTATCCCCCCCTTTACGCCCAGCAGGTGCATAAAGCACATCAAGGCGAGCAAGTATTCGCGCTGCACGTACGGTAACTAAATCACTGGCTCCCGGACCGACACCTATCGCATAAAGTTTTCCATTCATCACACCACCTCCTGTTGTTCTGCCTGTAATGCGTCCGCCAGATGTTGAACGAACATTTCGCGGATCAGCGGATTTTCACCTAGCCCCTGTAACCAAGATTGGGTTTTTATCCCAACAGCTTCCAGTTGAGAACGCCACGAATCCGGCTCGTCCGATGCCATATCGTTAATCGCATGATCACCGGCCACCAGCATTAGCGGCATTAAATGCACTTTACGTATCGCCTGCCGCCGCAAGCGGATGATGATATGGTCGATTTCCGGGTAGCTCTCCACCGCGCCAACCAATGCCGGGAAATTATGTGAATTCATCAGGTGATCAAGACACGCGTAGGCAGAAAAGGCATGGTGACTGGCACCGTGTCCCATAAACACCACCCGCTCATCCTCGGCTAACGGCGGCATCTGACTTTTCAGGGCAATAAGCAGTTGTTGATAATCGGCAAAACTGTTAAGCAGCGGCGTACCCACCACTAAACGTTGGAAATGATCACTAAAGGTACGCACTTCACTGACAATCTTTTCATATTCGTCACCGTTGATGACATGGAGGGATTGAATAGCCACATCCTGATACCCCTCATTGACCAAACGCTCCAACGCCTGACGTGGGTTATCCACCTGTAAACCATCACGTTTTTTTAATTTACGGATGATCATCTCTGAGGTGAATGCACGATACAGATCGCGATCACGGTAAGCTGCGGCCAATTGTTGTTCACAGACATCAATATTCTTTTGTCGGGTTTGATGATAGCTGGTACCAAAGCTGATGATTAATAGTGCTTTTTTCATTTTATTGCCCTCATTATTCCTGCCAACTGGCTAGGTGTTGGACAAACTCATCCAGCGAACTAATCTGCTCTCCTTCATCTCCCTGTAAAGTCTGTGTAGGACGGCACACCACAATACAGGGAATATTAAGCGCCAGACAGGGCGCCACTTTCTGTTGATATCCCCCCTCGGCCCCGGACTCTTTTGTAATCACCACGTCAGGGTGACAAAACTCATACACTGCATGATTGAATTCAGCCGTAAATGGCCCACGCAACGCGATAATATGATCGACCCCCAATCCTAACGCTTCACACTGAATCAATACCTCGGCGGTCGGCAATACCCGTACCAACAATGTTTTTCCCGGTAGTAAACGCTGATATAGCTCCAGTTGTTTACTGCCGGTGGTGAGCAAGATCCGTTGTCCTAGTGTCCGGGCAACGTCGCAAGCCGCCTCGATACTATTTACTTTGTGCAACAGTGGATGGCTCAGTAAGTCAATCTCACTGGGACGCTGATAGCGAGTAAGCCTCAGTGACAAACGACGACATGCTGTGAGCACATTTTGGCTTAGTGCATCTGCATAAGGATGAGAAGCATCAATCACCCAACGTACTTTATGCTGATCAAAGTAATCCACCATCGCCTCAGCATCCATTCGCCCCACCACCACTTCTCCCTGAATATCACCGGCCAGTTGTCTCCCTGCATCAGTCGCAACAGAGAGACGATAACCTGCTCCTGCTGCATCTAGTGCCTGACAGAGCAACCGGGCATCGCTGGTACCACCGAAAACATGGATAGCCGGATGACTCATAATTCATACCCCCGTGGCGTGATCATCAATCCATCACGGCAATAAGTTGTTTGATTGCCAACAATCACCAGACTGGTCATATCCACCGGGGAGAAATCCATCTCGCCAAACGTAGTAATCCATTTATCCTGTTTTTTACGTCCCGCGGCTTTTACTACGCCAACCGGTGTCTGCGCTGCTTTCCACGGTCGCATAAGGTCAAATGCTTTGGCAAGATGCCCTTCCCGGCCACGGCTACGTGGGTTATAAAAACAGATAACAAAATCGGCTTGTGCGGCGGCAATAATACGTTTCTCAATCATCGGCCACGGCGTTAGCAGATCACTTAAACTGATATGACAAAAATCGTGCATCAACGGCGCGCCTAATAACGACGCCGCAGCAATACTGGCGGTGATCCCGGCGACCAATTTAACTTCAAGATCACACTGTTGCTGGCAAACCAATTCCAGTACTAAGCCGGCCATGCCATAAATTCCCGCATCACCACTGCTGATCAACGCGACTTTACGGCCGGACAATGCCAGATCGATCGCTTTCTGGCAGCGTTCAATCTCTTTGCACATACCGGTCTTAATCACTTCTTTATCCATCGTTAGATGTTTAACTAAATGGGTGTAGGTTTTATAGCCGACAATAATTTCCGCTTCTTGGATCGCTGCAATCGCGTCCTGCGTCATCATGGATTCATTGCCTGGTCCAATACCGATTACTGTTAACATGATTGTGATACCCCCAAAGTGATAGTGACGCCCTGCTGACGCAAGGTC
This sequence comes from Photorhabdus laumondii subsp. laumondii, assembly GCF_003343245.1. Taxonomy (NCBI): domain Bacteria; kingdom Pseudomonadati; phylum Pseudomonadota; class Gammaproteobacteria; order Enterobacterales; family Morganellaceae; genus Photorhabdus; species Photorhabdus laumondii. The sequence continues at coordinate 3,493,478 of NZ_CP024901.1, forward strand.
CGACCAACCAATTTTCCTTCACTCATCAACCAAGCGACAGGCTGCGAAACACTGCCAACCCCCACCGTCTGGCGGACAAAATCGGATGCAGGAAAACGTTGCTCATGAAGACTTAATTCATTAACACTGAACAACTGAAACGGTACACGCCAACGTTGTGCTAGCTGATTTAGCGCCGGTTCATCCTTTTTAATCACAACACTGCCGATGGCACGTAACGCCATCAGATCGAAATGGTTTTCCGCCATCTGCTGCTGCAATAGCTCAATCACTGTTTGCAATGGCGTATCCCGGCGACAACCGATCCCGGCCACCACACGCTTCGGCACCAGTTTGTAAACCGGTAGAGGCAATTCCGGCAATGCATCTCGCAATGTGATACACACCAGCGCATCCAGTTCTGGCAATTCTTCCAGACACGCTACCGAGACAAAACCCCGGATATCACACTGCTCACGTTCACTAAGCAGTGGTTCATCCCACCACAACCCCACTTTTTGACCACTGACCAGCATTTGATTTATCACCTTCACCACGTGGCGAAAATCCTGCATATCGGCATCTAATTGCGTGGCAAGGGTGTCCAGCGCCGCCATGCCATTAACATCGGTGGCGGTTGTGATCACCGGATCAGCCCCCAATAACGCCGCCAAATGGTGAGTCAATGCATTAGCGCCACCCACATGACCGGATAACAGGCTAATAACATGCTGACCCCCTTCATCAATCACCACCACAGCGGGATCATGCATCTTGTCATTTATAAGTGGCGCAAGCAGGCGTACCGTGATGCCCAGCGCCGCCACCACCACCAACGCCGAATAGTGTTTAAATGCCTCACGCAACGTGTCGCCAAAGCTGCCATTAAAAGGCGTAAACCCCGGCTCCAGTAACTTTTCGCTGGTAAAACAGGTCAGAGGAAGATGAGTTTTCAATCGATGTACCAGTCTGACCCCTCCCGGCGTCAGACAGAACACCGCAATCGATTCATGCCCGGCGATATTCATGGCTAAACCCCGCATCATAAAGCTTGGAATAGTGGTACTCCTCTCCCAAAAAAGCACCAACCAGAATCAAAGCGGTTTTACGAATACCCGCTGTCTGTACTTTTTCAGCGATATCCGCCAAAGTACCCCGCACGGTTAAGCTTTCATCCCAAGTCGCTTTGTAGATCACCGCGACCGGCGTCGTTGCCGGATAACCACCAGCTTGAAGACGCGCAGCCACATGTCTCATTTTCTGTACAGAAAGATAAATCGCCATTGACGTTTGATGAGCAGCGAAGGATTCCAGTTGTTCGAGCGGCGGCACTGGCGTGCGCCCTTCAATCCGGGTAATGATCAAGCTTTGCGCCACTTCCGGTACGGTGTACTCCACCCCTAATTGCGCTGCCGCCCCAAGGAAAGCACTGACACCCGGTATCGAGACAAAACTGATACCCGCTTCGGTCAAAACTTCGCCTTGTTCGCGTATGGAACCGTACAATGAGAGATCGCCGGTTTGCAGCCGCACCACCAGCTTACCCGCACGTACACCATCAACCATCAGTGCAACAATCTGTTCCAACGTCAGGCCGGCGCTGTCATGACACTCAGCCTCCGGCGGGCAATAATCCAGCAGTTCGGTATTAATCAGTGAACCGGCATAAATCACCACCTGCGCCTGTTGCAGCAAACGGTAACCTTTCAGGGTGATTAGCTCTTTGTCACCCGGTCCGGCCCCGACAAACCACACTTTTCGAGGATCAAAATATTCAGACATCGATCTTCTCCTTGTAACAGGAAATCAGATAAGTCGGATTATTCGGTTTAAAATAGTGACCCGTACCCAAGGTCGCCAGAGTAGATGCTTGTAGCTGTATGCACTCCAATTGACTGATCTGGCAGGTCCGCAAATGTTCCAGTGCATCATTCAGGTTATTCAGCAAAATGAAAGTCAGTACCAAACGGCCACCGGGGTACATGTGATCCAGTGCCCAATCGATCAAGGCAGTCAATTGCCCACCACTGCCACCAATAAATACGGCATCCGCCATCACATCCAACGCTAACGGCGCTTCTCCTGCAATAATCTCCACATTATGACAACCGAGTCGTTGACGATTCTCCTCAATCAAGGCCAGTGCCGCCGGGTTGCGTTCAATGGCAGTAACGGTCAGCGCCGGGAAACATAACGCCGCCTCCAATGCCACACTGCCCGTACCCGCTCCCACATCAATCAATTGGCTAGCACCATTGAGTTCCAGCCGCTCCAGCGCCAATGCACGTACAGGTTCTTTGGTCATTGGCACTTTCTGTCCGCGTAAAAATTCATCATCTCTCATTTAGGATCACCACCACATTCATGTCATAGTCAATCGCCACCGCTTCCGGCCGCAGACGGTGAATACGCTCATTAGGTAAAGAGAGGTTTTCACCAATAATCAATGTACGGTTCAGGCCGCGTTCAATAATGGCCTGCGCAATTGCCCGCGGACCGACGCGCCCATCCGTTACCATGCCTACTTTGTCGTGTTGCAAAAGCCAGTCAAAATCTGGGGTACGCCCGTGACTGCTAGTCAGATAGATATCGTTCATATCCAGCGCAGCTTTGGCACACAGATACTGAATTGAACTGATACCCGGAATGATGCGCAGATCATCTGCGGTAAAATATTCAGACAATAATTTGCCAATGCCATATAACAGCGGGTCACCAGACGCTAATACCACAATCCGACGTGTACTGTTGTTCTGTAGCCAAGCAAGCAAACCAGCAAGATCCGCATCCAGTACGCGGGTTTCGTGGGTGATGCCGCTAAATATCTCCAGATGGCGTCTACCACCAACCAATACCTCCGCCTCAGTGATAGAGTGCTGTGCCTGCGGTATCAGATACGCAGTATCGCCGGGACCAATTCCCACTACGGTGATCATCGCATTGCCTCCAAAATGTCATTTAATGGGCGACTGGTGCCAAGTATTTGATTATCAAAGGAGAACATAATGGCATCACAGCGCGGCGGGTTAACCGCAAAACGCAACATTTCACTCATTCGTTCACAAATGCGTTCAGCAATACGGTCATAAACCGCTTGCAAGCCGTGTTCCGCAATCAGTTCCATTGCAGCTTCCGTGGTATCGCAGTGACTCACTTCCAACAGTAATTCCTGCGACGCCCCCATCAGTGCCAGATAAGCAATCAACGTTTCCATGCGGCCATCAGCAATATGACTGTGGGTATGGAAAATGCCGGCGGCCACTTTCACCAGTTTGCCGGGATGTCCCACCAACATGATATGGCGGAACCCAAGCCGCACCGCTTCCTGCAACATGTAACCCACGAAGTTACTCATGGTGACCACTAGCTGACCATCAAGCCCTAATTGTTCACGCACAAAACGCTCACCGTGATTGCCCGGCACCAGAATGACCTTTTCTGCACCCGCCGAACGTTTCATTTCCAGCTCTATCGCCAACGAACGTTTCCAACTCTCCTCCGACATTGGCGTGACGATGCCAGTAGTACCAATGATGGAAATGCCGCCCAGTATCCCCAATCGCCCGTTGTAAGTTTTCTTTGCCCGCTCTTCACCTTCCGGCGCGAAAATTTCCACCTCCGCGCCCCGTAAAGGACCGATAGCTTCCCGTACTGCGGCCTCAATGGTCTGACGCGGTGTACGATTAATCGCAGAGCTGCCTACCGGTAATCCCACACCTTTACGGGTAACCGTGCCGACACCTTCCCCGCCCCGCAGATGGATCTCACCGTGATCGCACAAGGTGACACGAGCAAAAATCAACATGCCATGAGTGGCATCTACATCATCGCCACCGTCTTTACGGATAGCGGCGGTCGCCTGCTGCCCTTCGATCAACGGCTGTTCAACGTTAAGGCGTAATGTCACACCCGAAGGGGTAACAATAGAAACGTGATCGATAACTTGCTGACGCAGCACCATTAATGCGGCAACCTTAGCGGCAGCGGTAGCACAGGAACCCGTGGTATAACCCTTGCGATACTGCTTACCGTTATGCCAGATGCTGTCTAGTTGCATGGTGTCACTCATTGTGCCTCCTGCAATCGGTACAGAATGGCATTGATAATCGCCGCCGCGATATTACTTCCCCCTTTACGACCTGCGGCGGCGATACAAGGCAGTTCACTTTGCATCAAAGCGGCTTTCGATTCCGCCGCACCGACAAAACCGACAGGCACCCCAACCACCGCCAACGGTGAAGCCTTCCTTTCCAGCAGACGGAACAGGGCGGTTGGCGCGTTACCGAACACGAAGATTTTGTCCCCCTCTTCCGCCAGTGCGACGTCTACCGCGGCCATAGAGCGCGTGATACCCTGCGCTTTCGCCATCGCAACCACTCGCGGATCACTGATATAGCAGCGGCATTCACACCCCATCTGATGTAACAGTGCTTTGTTGATACCGGACTGAGCCATCGTCGTATCGGTATACAAGGTGCATCCCCGACGTAATGCCTCTGTCATGCGGGACAGCACACCCGGCGAGAACCATAAAATATCCAACCAGTCAAAATCTGCGGTGGTGTGGATCACCCGTTTAATCACCGCTTCTTGCATCTCATCAACAAAACGATAATCGGGGCGCTCACTGGCAATAATATCGCCAATGATTGCGAAGCTATTCTGTTCAATTTGCTGAGGTTTCTGGAGGTAATTCATATTGTTGCCCTTTTTTAAGCCATGCCGACCAACAGTAAGCGCAACAGCGCAAACAACAGTAAGGCCAGTTGCGAAGCTATCATCATCAAATAGATGCTGAGCGGGATATCCGTCAGCGCAATTTTACGGCGTTCATCACCCATCCAGGGTTTTTCTACTCGTTCACCAAAATAACAACTCGGACCACCAAGGCGGATACCCAACGCTCCCGCAACCGTCGCTTCCGACCAGCCACAGTTAGGACTGGTATGCTGATAACGATCACGCCAGCCAATACGCAGTGCCTGACGAAAATCAAGCCGAATGAACCAAGCCGCCGCACTTAACAACAGCCAACTCAGCCGCGCCGGTAACCAATTCGCCAGATCATCCATGCGAGCAGAAACATACCCAATGGCGTGATATTCCTGAGTTTTGTACCCCACCATTGAATCAAGGGTGTTAATCGCTTTATAAGCCATTGCCAACGGCGCACCACCAATCATCAGGAAAAACAGTGGCGCGATAACCCCATCAACGCTGTTTTCCGCCACCGTCTCCACGACTGCGCGCGTGATTTGCGGTGCATCCAGTTGAGAAGTATCGCGCCCGACAATCCATGACAATTGCTGGCGACTCTCATCCAATAAGCCCTGTTGTAATACGCCATGTACCTCTAGCGCGGTATCACTCAGACAACGGCCAGCCAACAGGGTATAAATCATCCACACTTCGACCAGCCAGCCGACCCAAGGATGAATGGCGTTCATCAGCCACAAGCATCCCCAACTCACCAACCAAGTCAGCCCAACAACCACTATCCATAGCCCTGCTCCACCGACTTTCAATGCTCGTTCACTGTGACAACAGCGCCGAACTGCCCGCTGTACCAAAGAGATCAGCTTACCAATCCAACGCACCGGATGAGGCCAATGCGGCGGATCACCTAACCAGCTATCGAGCAAGAAAGCAGCAAACCAGGCAGCAAGTGTCACAATAACCTCCTCGCAGACCTCAACCAGCGATCAAGCAGACTAGGACGCTGAGCAAAATGGATATGAAGATAACTAGCCAGTGTCTGCTGTACCTGATAGCCTCCGGCCCATTGCTGTATTGCCATCCCGTCACGCCATTTAGTACAGTCAAAGACTGAAGGCACTGAGCTGATAAAATCAGAATAATGAAACTCGTGGCCCCGTAAAATCTCACCTTCTGCGGCCAGCAAAGTGTCAAAACGGGCCTGTGCCTGACAGTAACCAAAGCGCATCAACCGCGTACCCATATGGCTTTCCCCCGGCAGAATACCGGCCATCTGGTGACTCGCCCCTTCTCCATCGGTCAACGATTTCCCAAGGTACATCAGGCCACCGCATTCAGCATAAATGGGAACTTGACGACAATGCGCATCCTGTAAAGCTTCCCGCATGGCACTATTGGCGGCCAACTTAGCGGCATATATTTCCGGGTAGCCCCCACCGAGATAAATCATCTGACAATCGGGTAAACGGCGATCATGCAGTGGACTAAAACGGTGAATACGGACCCCCACCCGTTCCAACATCTCCAGATTATCTGGGTAATAAAAATTAAAGGCTTCATCATCTGCCAATGCTAGCGTCAAGCCATCAGCCAATGCGGGATCAGGCAATGATGGTGCCTCACCCTTGGGTAAAGTAGGACAATCACAAAGCGCCAACAGACGATCAAGATTGATATGCGCCTCCACCTGCTGAGCCAACCGTTGCCAACGAGCATCATTGTCAGCCTGCTCTTGAGCAGGAATAAGGCCAAGATGACGAGACGGTAATGACACATCCTTCATCACGGGCAAACGCCCCAGCACCGGCACACCACAATAATGTTCAATCGCATGACGAATAAGTTCGAAATGATTTTCAGAATTGACGCGGTTAACAATGACGCCCGCAATCGTTAGAGAGGGATCAAAACGACAAAAACCCAGAACAGTGGCGGCAACAGAGGTCGATACTGCCTTGCCGTCCACCAACAAAATCACCGGGCATCCCAACTGCTTAGCCATTGCAGCGCTACTGCAATAGTTTGGGTTGGTACCATAACCATCATACAACCCCATCACACCTTCAATGACCGCGACATCAGCATGACGCATGTGCTGATTATAAAGACCATTAAGCGTCGCGGTTGGCAGCATAAATGCATCAAGATTACGAGATGCTACGCCACACACCGAGCTGTGCCAGCCGCTATCCAGATAATCCGGCCCCACTTTAAACGGCTGGACAGTCAACCCTCTCAACATCAATGCTCGCAAAATGCCAAGGGTAACCGTAGTCTTACCACAACCACTACCCGTACCCGCGATAACAAATGCCTTCCTACCTGACCATTGCATAGAAAATTCCCGATATGTCGATCGGAAAAGGAGCGCCAATAAGACGTGCCAACACCGCGCACACCACTTGGATGACAACTCGCTTCCCACCGAAGGAGTTAATGTCTCGTGCCTGTCAGGTCGGTCTTCTGGCTTAGCGTCACCCTTCCCCGCAACCTTCCCAGTCTTTCCGACCAGTGGCATCAGCGGAGTTGTCAGCATCACAGCAGCGGGGGCTGCGGAGGACTTTCACCTCCTTCCCAACCACACCATTAAGGTGTGGTATTAACCTAACGGCGGTTTATACCCGTCATCTTTCAAGTTGCCTCTTTGTTGGCTGCACTCTCTCACCCCGGTCACATAGTTTGCTATGCTCCCGGGGATTCGCTCCCTTGCCGCCGCGACGCATCTTGAAATCCATAGGGTCTATTTATTTTTAACGTGGTCTACTTTTCAAGTTATTAATTATTAGATAACTAATGATATATATTCATTTTTACCATAATAACCTTATTAAATTCATTGAATTTAAATGCAGATTAAATATATATTTCTCACACCAATAAAGCGGCTAATTTTATTATTTTCGGCGATAAACTTATGCGCTTTATAACAAAAATCACCATCAATCTGGTGATAAAGATGGTAACAACATAGCAACAGATTAATCATTGATCATAATCAACTATCTATTCATATCACATAAGCTTATGATGTTTCTTATCATAAAATCGCTCCTTACATCATCTGTATAACCACAAATCACAATGAGAACTACCTATGTTATTATATACCTCCATACCTCGTATTCTTGGCACCTGTTTTTATTACTCACCGAAATCAGAACAAGTCCGCCCACTAATTCCATTGCTTATCGATATTGATAAATTATTTCCCTAGTCAAATAACCGCAAAATAGAAAATCTGACAAAAAAGCTCGCGACCTTCTCAGCCGAATCTCTACAATATGACGACTCTATCTTGTTCCAAGGACAAGGCGTTATGCCAACCCACCTTGGGGATCGGTTTATCTGGACAGAGAAAACGTGTTATCAGGTGCAAGCACACTGGCTTACCGGGAATTTCTGGCAAAACAGAATATTGTCATGTCCAGTGAACAACGGGAACCCGAAGATCAATTCAGTCTGATACTGCTGGCTTTGGTTTACATTTTGGAACAAGGACATAAACCCGCTGCACGTACATTGTTAGAACAGCACTTACTGCCTTGGGCTTACCATTATCTGGAATTGATGCAGACAACCAAACTAGAAAATGATTTTTATCCCATTTTAGCCACTATTGCTATTGACTATTTAAAAACACTGCAAACTGAATTAAAACTCATTCCGGCAAGACTAAAATTATTTTGCTAACACTTTTATTATTCCACAACAAATGCTCCGGGTGATAAATTTAGTAACAACTAATAAATATACATTCTCCCGGAATTCAACTCCCATTTAATCAACTCATCCTTTATAACAACGAATTTATACCAGAAAAATCTTTATAATCCGTCCTCGTTCCATTGAACGTTATAGCTCTATTGCCGTATATAAAACTATTTAGCTGATTTTTATGTTATTTATTATTGGCTATGGATAACAGGCAGCCAATAGAATGATCTTATGCGCTAAAAAAACCGTCTATTAATTCATAAATTAGTAAACATTAAATACTCATATAGAGGATTTATTAAATTTCTAAAAAAAACTTAGCCATAAACTTTATTTCATTGAATGTCTGTTTCCATTACATGGAAAGATTAACAATGTAAACAACACGAGGTAAAAATATGAAGAAAATTTTTTTAGCTACACTTATTACAGGGATTGTATCAGCAAGTTTTTTTGCACAAGCACTTCCCGAAAATAACAGCGAGCATATTGCTGATCTGCAAGACAATACCAGCAACGAAGCTCCACTATTAAAATCTACCGATCCGGGCGCTGAGCGATTTAAGCATGTCGGAAAACTGAGCGGTCGCGGCCAATGTACCGCGACACTTATTGCCGGTTCAGAAACCCCTGATGCCAATCAACAAGCACTTATTCTTTCCGCGGGCCATTGTTTTGATTCTTCATTAGATACCAATGAAGTCATCATTGATCAACCTGTAGGCCCAGGTTGGACATACACGCCAAACTACTTCATTGACTTAATTAATGAACACCAACCTGTTGATGTTGATAGAGTTTTATACGCAACAATGAAAGGCGGCGACCTTGCGGTTTTCAGACTTAAAGCAACGTATGGTGAGTTGGCAAAGCGCGGAATACTGCCGGTAACCTTACAAAAAGATCATGAACCATCGGCATTAGAATTAACCAGCCAGCAGATTGAACTTGCTCATATTCCGGTCAATGGCATAGAGAGTGATAAACGTTACCTGCGCTATTCGGCTTGCAACATTACTGGAAAAGCTTCGCTTGTATATGAAGGCATATGGGCTTGGTCTCCGGCCGCTGCGGTTAATTGCGCCGGTGTTGCAGGAGGAACTTCGGGTTCACCGGTTATGTTAAAAGATCAATCCAAGATAATTGGTGTATTAAATACCACCGTCGATCGAAGTTACTGGGGTTGCGGTCTTAACCGGCCTTGTGAATTTATTATCGATCACAGTTTCTCACGTACAGGTGCCAGCTATTATATGCCTATTGATAAAATTGCACGTGCATTTACTTCTGATGGAAAACTGGATTTAAGTAAATTTGATGATGGCAAAGGGATCACTATTAACACCAGCGGCCCATTAATTACAAAGGGTACCGTTAACAACAAACCTGTCACCTGGAATTTACGCCTTGAAGAGAAAGGTTTTGATAATATTCGCTATAAAAGAGGACTTGCGAGTAATGTTGATTGTACCGATCCTAAAGGATACAGCAAACCTGTTCCAGTCACGACACAACCGCTGGAAAAACTTACCGTTCCTTCCAAAGAAGGGATATATACCATGTGTGTCATTGGGCAACATTCTGCAAATAAACGCTGGCAGAGTACATCTAACGCATCAATAAAACTACGTGAAATTGATAACACCCTTCCGGGAATAAGACCGGATTCAACATTACTTTTTCAAACAGATGATAGCTGGGTTATCGACCTCAGATTTAGACCTTGGGAAGTTGTTGATATACGTTATAAAGCAGGCCCAAGAAAATCGACAAAATGCGATGATTATAAAAATTACTCTACTTATAGAAGAGTACCGATTACGATTAAAAAGAAAGACTCTCCAATACGCTTTTGTATGTATGGCTTAGATCAAGCAGGCAACATAGGTGCAATATTTTTTGAGGACTTTGGAGAACAAAAATAAATTTTTAAAATGGGCCTGCATTTGCGCTGAGAAATCCCCACAAACTCAGCGCTAATAAATCAAAACCTTATTTCGATAGATTTTGGCAAAATGGTTTAATACATTGTCGAGAGCTATCACTAGTAAAATTAGCGGAGAATGTCGTAAGATATTCTCCACCATACCGCTGACAAACCTCGTTGAAAATAACGGGGTTTGTTTCTTTTATTATGAATCATAATGCCATCCATTTTCCTCATTAACCCGATGTAATCCTCCACCAAGGCGTTATTTTCGCCTATCCTGCAATAAAATACTCGCTCTCCTGAGATAAAAACAACACAGCATTGCGACCAGCAAGGCTATCTTCTTAATATTTTGGGCTATAGATAACAGGACAGCCATTATTGTGGCAATACAATGGGGCAACTAATTCGCGGATAAATTCGAAATCAATAGCGGCATCGACTTGACGGACTATACCCGTTATCTTTCAAGTTGCCTCTTTGTTGGCTGCACTCCCTCACCCCGGTCACATAGTTATCTATGCTCCCGGGGATTCGCTCCCTTGCCGCCGCGATGCATCTCGAAATCCATAGGGTATAAATGATTTTTAGGAACCAGCTCGTCAAGCGAGAGTGTTTCTGGCGGGAAAGTCTGGAGAGTGGGTGTTCTTAACAAGGTGGCAAGCCCCGTTTAGTGAACGGAACTTAATTAAAACAGAGTGCCGGATAAAAAAACAGCACTTTGTCAATAATCTGATATTATTTCATCAGAAAAATGTTGTTGCGCAATGATCGACACGTGTTATGCTGTCTCTCGTAACGCAACAGGACTCAAACAATGATTAAAAGTTGGAAGCATAAAGGGCTACGAAAGTATTATGAGAAGGGAACCACGGCGGGAATTGTTGCACACCACGCTAACAGGCTAGACCTACTGTTAAACGCATTAGATTTAGCAAGCGGCCTGAATGATTTAAGTTTACCGAGTTTTCAACTTCACCCACTTACAGGAGATCGAAAGAGTATTTGGGCGGTAAGCGTATCGGGTAACTGGAGGTTAACTTTCGAATTTAACGATGGTGATGTTTATATACTGAACTACGAGGACTATCATTAATGACTAAACGTATGCCACCCCATCCGGGGCGCTATATCTCTGACGAGATAGAGCACTTAAATATTAGTCTTAGAGCGCTTGCTCGTGCACTGGATGTCTCACCGTCAACTATTGGGCGTGTTGTTGAAGGTAGCGCGGCAGTAACGCCAGGAATGGCCGTTCGTTTAGCCAACGTGATCGGCAGTACGCCGGAAATGTGGCTGAGACTCCAGGAAGCGTATAGCTTGGCACAAGTTAAACAGGAAATAGATTTAACTCGTCTCACTCCCCTGTTTACGCCAATACCTTAACATGGCGGCAAGCTCCGTCTGGTGAACGGAGCTGAATTAAAACAGAGCGCCGGATAAAAAAACCAGCACTTTGTCAATAATCTGACGGAGAATGTCGTAAGATATTCTCCGTAATATCAAATAAGAAATAACTCGTCTCGATTTAAGGCTATTTGCCTGATATCTCAAGTTAAGGCCCTTTATTTTCAGCATTGTATACTATTAACCAAAGGATTATCGTACTCAGCGTGGCTAATAAACTCAGGATGAGTAAGCGCCCTTCTAAGTGACTATAAAATCCAAAACCAAAAGCGCCACTTTTTCACCATGAGAGTTCTGCTCTATCTGCATTCGGTGACTGTAATGATGATAGATACATCACAAGTTCTTGAGTGGGTAAAACAGAAATACCCTGCTATCATGGGGAAAGATAGCAATCAATAAACGAGATCACGTGGTTCCAAATAAGAAGTGATTTGCCATTTAAAACAGGCGGCAATAGTGGTGATGGAGGCAGCAACGATATGTTTGAAATCAGAGTAAAAAAACTTAAAGATGATCTAAACCTCATCAAAACCGATCTCGCAGTTATGAAAGCTAACTATGCAACAAAGGAAGATATCGCATCTGTGAGAATTGAGGTTCACCAATCTATTGCAACTCAAACCAAATGGATTGCCGCCACAATGTTAGGAATAACTGGTCTGGCAATTGGTATTGCAAAGCTTATCTTCTAAAGACATATCACCTATTACTCACCCGGTAGGGTGGTTTTTCAAAGACACACAGTGAACAGGCAACCGAGAAAAGAATGGACACATACTTCAACGCATTTACGAGTGGGCTGTGGTGAGTTGATAGGATTAGTGATATATTTCGAGAATCTACAATAGGTTCATGAGGGAATGTGATGTATTTTGAAGGCTTTGGATGGTATGTGTTTATGTCTCTTTTCGTATGCGGTTGGATCACTGTCCCCATCGGGCTAATATCTTCCTATGCTGTGTATAAATACAAGAACCCAATAATTAAAATTATATGTACGTTAATAGCGTTAGCATTTTTAATTCCTGTAATTGCCGCTTTATTGGGTTCGATGGGATTAGTTGAATTTTAAATAATAAACGAAGTTAAAAACCGACCTCGCAAATACGCTGAGGGGAATCCCCATAAACTCAGCATTAATAAATCAAAACCTTATTTCGATAGATTTTGTCGAGATGGTTTAATACATTATCGAGAACTATCACTAGTAAAATTAGCGGAGAATGTCGTAAGACATTCTCCGTAATATCAAATAAGAAATAACTCGTCTCGACTTAAGGCTATTTGCCTGATATCTCAGGTGAAGCCCTTTATTTTCAGCATTGTATACCACTAGCCAAAAGATTATCGTACTCAGCGTGGCTAATAAACTCAGGACGGATTTTTCAGAGCGTTTGCTGATTTTTTCATTTTTACTGACAAATATCAATTCAATTAAAACGTCTCAGTTTTTTCAAGTTTAATATGATAAACATCACCTATACCCTATGGATTTCAAGATGCATGGCGACGGCAAGGGAGCGAATCCCCGGGAGCATAGATAACGATGTGACCGGGGTGAGCGAGTGCAGCCAACAAAGAAGCAACTTGAAAGATGACGGGTATATAATCATATTAATACAACAAACATACAGATGATGTTTTTATAATTGATGGAATTATTTTGAAATTAGATAAAACCAATTTGTTATTATTTACATAATAAACCACATCCGTAAAAGATGCATTCACAAACATTTCATCAGGATGTGCATTTAAAAAAACAATTCAACAGATAAAAATATGAATTATATACCCTATGGATTTCAAGATGCATCGCGACGGCAAGGGAGTGAATCCCCGGGAGCATAGCAAACTATGTGACCGGGGTGAGCGAGCGCAGCCAACAAAGAGGCAACTTGAAGGATAACGGGTATACTTATAATTACGATATCAATAACGTCCAACAACACTTGCTTAAGTACAAATAAAATAACTCTACTGGGATCAGCTCTTAATATCCTATGGAAGCTATCTGATGGGTGAAAATTGACCCACAAAAATCACCTAATGAGGTTCCGAATAATTTCATCAAAGGAGTTTATTAATATGATCACTTTGAAAACGTTAATTGGTACAACTATTGTGATTCTAGCTTCGTCAACACAATTAGCTTTAGCTGCTGAGACAAAAGAAAACATTACCGATAAGGAGGCAACATTAGAAGTTTCAGAAAGTAGAATTTCTAATTTATCAGCCACATATGCACTACAAATTAAAAACTCATCAGCGACAAAGAGTATTACTCTTGTTACGCAATCATCTAATTGCATGTACGATAGTGGAGATGAAAAAATACGCTTAGAGGCAGGTAAAACCTATCTGGGAAATTTACAGGATAATAATAACTGGATAGATGGATGTACAAATGAAACTAAAACTGTCGATTGGAGTGTTAGTTATATTAATGTTGCCAATACCGACACAGAAAATTATACACTAACATTTCGGCATGGTCGTGGTCATGCAAATTCAGATGGATCTGGCCCTGAATGGTATACATTGATTAAAGGGTGTCCTGATATAGTTGAAAATGCTATTTGCGGAGGACAGATTTGTTATAACAGCCAAGCTTATTGGGTAAGAAATCGAAGTGTAAATATAGAGCTTTCCGTTAAATAAATTTGGATGTGTTAGTTGAAACTTTATCTAAAATTGAGAGTTACCTGTTTTGATATGGTTACCAAATCCCATACAAGATTACAGGTAACTCTCAGTTTATTTCGTTATAACAAATCTCCAGAATCAGAATACGCAAATCAGAAAAAAATAGTGACTAATACAGATCATAGCCAATCTGTTTCCACCATGATTGGGAAAGGCACGCATTTTGCCAATATATGTGCTCTACTTTGACCATTTTTAGGTTATTTTATGAACAATAGCTGTTCACAATTAAACCATTTGCAATTCTGTTCCCCATAATCGTCATTTTGGTCATTTATTAACACACAGATATACCCAGTTTTTACCCTTTCAATCCCCATTTAATGCCCCAGCACACTGCTTCAACACGATTTATTGTTAATTTATAAATTCTATAAAACCTTGGTTTAACAGAAACCGTCAATCTGGCGAAAAATTCAGCGCAACAAAGCTTTGTTGATGCTAATTTTGCACGTGGAAATGTTGAAATTGTTAATACTAAGAGCATATATCCGCGAATCAATTTCTTCCCACCATTGGGTAAAGAATCTCGTGGATTCTTTGCGATTGAAGCAGATCTGACAAATGATAATACGCAATCTATTTATTTATATAAGAGGAATGTCGCGGGTAATAATATTTATCTCATTAATTTTCCTAATAAAAGCGGTATATTAGCGACAATTGATGATATAACTGCGCCAGTCGGCGTCCCACTTCCGTATCCATCCCGTTATACACCCGCAGGCTATCTTACGTGTAATGGTCAAGCATTTGATAAATCTAGATACCCCCAACTAGCCATAGCTTATCCGTCAGGAATACTGCCAGATTTACGCGGTGAATTTATCCGTGGTTGGGATGACAGCCGAGGGGTAGATATGGGACGCGGAATGTTGTCTTGGCAGCCAGCAGGGATTCAAGATCATATGCACTATAAGGTGATTTCAAAACAAGTCGTTGAAGACCTTGTACTTGCGGGAAATCAATCGTGGGGAACCGAGAAAAACAGTACATATACACGTTCACTAGATCAAAACATATCGACTGGCGGAGTAATCGGAACAACTGTAAATGAAACCCGCCCCCGCAATATTGCATTTAACTACATAGTGAGAGCAGCATAATGACAGAACAAAAATATTCTTTAGAACCGGAAACGGCAATCTTAGGTAAAGATGGATTGGCAGAAAAAGCGGGCTGGCTGACAATCTACCATGCAGCACCTCATTCAAGGGAATTTATCGGCGTGACACCAGAATATCTGATGAAGGGAGTTGGCATACCGGCCAGTTCCTATACAAATGCTCCGACACTTCCTGACTCCGATTCTCTGGCTGTCAGGCGCACGGCAGACGGAGAGCACTGGGAAATTGTCCCCGATTACCGTGGAAAAACAGCTTACAACACACAAACTCGCTTACCGCAAGAAATTACTGATCTGGGTGAACTACCCAAAACCCTGACATTCGAACAACCGGCTACTCATTTTGATCGATGGGATGGCTCAAAGTGGGTGACTGACAAAGTGGCAATAAAGGATAGTGAGATTGAGCAGGCAGAACAACTGCGCGACACGCTGTGTACACAATCTAATGAAACCATTACGTTGCTACAATATGCCGTTGATACTGAATTGGCTTCGGAAGAGGAACAGACACTGTTACTTGAATGGAAAAAGTATCTGGTATTGCTGAACCGTGTTGATACTTCATTGGCCCCTGATATTAAGTGGCCTGAGATGCCAGAATGACAACAATAAGGGCTGCTTATGCAGCCCAATGACAATCGAAGTCAGAAATCTCACATGTCATTTGAATTGCTAAAATTTCGGTGACGCATTTTTTATAAAGGCAGATTAGACTAATAAGTTACCGTCTTGATGGTCAAGTTCTAATAGCATAGTTTTCATCATATGGTATTACTTGTATTTTTCTATATTGGGGAGTTTTAGTGATGCTTCTATGTTATAGGGGCCATTTATATTATGAATAAAGTATTCTGCTTTGCATTGTAGCTAAGATTTATTTTGTTCACATGATGAAAAATACATAGTATAGTACTAATAGAAAATCTGGATGGATGAAAAAATTGAATCTCCATTTTTCTTGTTTTCCGAAAGCTACATTACGTTTTACTACTACACGATGTTCTATTGATAGATAAATATGAAACTTACAAAAAACCACCTAATCAAGCTACTACCCGTTGTTGCACTCTTCATCTTTTGCCTTTTAGCTCATATGGCTTTAGGTTATCGCTTAAAAATAGCGTATGTATTCGCTATATTCTTTATTTTTCTATTGCTAAACAAGGCCACAGTGGTTTATAGGCCCCTGCTTATCATTCTTGGTATAGCAACTCTCGTTTATGCCCCTATCGGGCTTACATACGGATCACCAAACTTAAATTCAATTCTTTCGTTATTCTATACAAATAAACAAGAAGCTAGTGAGTTTATCTCTTCTATTCCAGTTGAATATTATCTCTTTAGTGCGCTTATCCTGATCTTTTGTTTATTATCTCTAAAAGTAAATGTTAATTTACATAGAAATATTAGTGTTTTTCTATTTTCTTTTGCATTAATTACAGTAATACACCATCCTTTAAAATCTTTTATACAGGGTGAAGAGTTCAATATTCTCGACTCTGGACTTCCTGAAATTAGGGCTGTCAAAGATGTCACTATCAACTTTATAAGGGTAAAAAGCGAATATGAAAAAATGCAACAAATACTCAGTGAACATGATACGTGGGGAACGGTGTCGGCAAAATCAAAATATAGCACTTATATTGTTGTGATTGGAGAAAGTGTACGTAGAGATTTTATGAATGTGTATGGATTTCCGATACATAATACACCTTTTATGAGCACTGCCAATGGGACACTTTTTACAAATTATATCTCAGTAGGTCCATCAACCCAGATATCATTGGCAAACTCACTAGCAATGGTCAAAGATGGTAAAAATATTTTAAGCAACAATATTGTTACATTAGCAAAAAAAGCGGGCTTTTATACCTACTGGATATCAAATCAAGGTTCTATGGGGATATTTGATACTCCGGTTGCCAGCATGGGAGCAAGGGCTGATTCTCCATTATTTATCAAAAAAGGTGAATCTAGTTCTGGTCTTAACAGAAATATTCCTGACACAGATATAATACCAATTGTGAAAAAAGCCTTAGAGGATAAGAGAGAAAAGAAGCTAATTGTTATCCATTTAATGGGTTCTCACTCCCCCTCTTGTACCAGAACAAATTATGAATACAAGGTATTCTTTAAGTCAGAACAGGTTTCTTGCTATATACAGAGTATTGAAAATACCGATGACTTGTTATCAATAATTACTGATGAAGCACAGAAAAATGAGAAGAATTGGTCTTTGATGTATTTTGCTGATCACGGAGTTTCTTTCTTTGAGAAAGATAGTAAGAAGATGAGGCTTGCTCATAATGATAAATATAAGCAAGATTATCAGGTTCCTATGTTTATTACATCTTACGATGATACGTCACGTAATATTATTAATGTTCAACGCAATTCAATGAATTTCTTAACACTATTTTCAGATTGGACAGGTATTAAAGAGTCTACAATACCTGAGAATTGTAAAATGTTGTCTAATGAAATATGTGAAAATCAAGATGATGTTCTGAACTTTAGTAATAAGGTCATGAAATATAGCTCATTACCGGAAGATAAAATTCCTGAATGAATTTTTATATTATGAGAAATATAAATAAGATCTATGTTGGTTTTGATTTCTAGATAAAATTAACTCATGACAAAGATAAGAGTAGGTGAGCAATGAATATTATGATAACAAATTTCCATACAGGGAATGGCGGCGGTCATACCACATATATCATGAATATAGTTAAATATTTTGATTATAATAAAGGAAAGCTGCTGATTGCTTGTCCACCTGAAAGCAGATTATACAAAGAACTTACCAATTCCGGATTTAATAATGTTATTCCTCTTTACTTTTTCTGCAAGCTTAATAAGCTAAAACAACTCGTAATAACCTGTAAGATTTTATCACAAATTGCCAGAAGACAAAAAATAGACATAATTCATACTAATGGAACTTCTGACAACAAAATCGCTATCCTCGCAAAAATACTTTTCGGGATGAAATGCAAAATAATCTATACAAAACATAATCATTATCCTGTATCTTGGTTATCCAAAATCAGGCTGAAAAAATTCAATGAAAGAATTATTTTCGTAAGTGATTCCACTAGAAATCAATGCTCCTCTTTTATCTCTGATAAACAAGTTGTTACTATAAAAAATGGTATTGATACTGATAAATGGAAAACTGAACATCCAGTTATAGAAAAAGGAAAAATAACACTTATTTCTTCTGCTGGAACCGCTGAACACAAAGGGTGGCATTTTTTGATAAGATGCTTGGCAAAAAATAAAGAGCTATCTGATAAATTTCGTATAAAAATTATTGGACGCATTCCTCGCCAAGAAGATATAAATAAATTAGTGGGTGCTCCTTTCTCTCACGTCGATATTGAATTTACTGGTTATATTAATGATGATAAAGAAATTATTAATTATATGGAAAATGCTTCTATAGGGTTTGTTTTATCCACTGATTGTGAAACTATCAGTTTTGCTTGCAGAGAAATGATGGCTTGCAGTTTACCTGTTATTGTCAGTGATTTCGGGGGATTACCAGAAAATGTTGATCATGGTGTCAATGGCTGGATCACAAAAGCAAGGGATGAAACATCAATACATAACGTTTTAAATTTGATTGCTAGTTTATCATCTCAGGAATTAAAAGAATTGTCTGAAAAAGCTAGAGAAAAAGCGGTTAATGAGTTTGATGTGAGAAAAATGGTTTCAGAAACGATAAGTACCTATAGTTCTGTTCGTAATTCTTAAATCTAAAAATTTACGGCCTGGAGAGCAGGCCGTCGTTCATTTTATTTTGGTTGTTCAGGCCAGATAATTTCTGATGCTAATGAAGTATCAATGCGATTCAGTGACACTCGATACCTTTTCCATTCGAGTAATAAGGCTTTTTCCTTATTAGTTGCTATTCCTAAATCAATAGCATCCTGCAAAGGCTGAATTACCTCATTTGCAGCAATCATTTTTTCTGACTTCTGGTTCTTTTCCTGTTGTCGTTGTTCTTCCAATGTATAAATGCGCTTGATGATTTTCTCACCGTCAAAAAACCACCCATCTGTGATAATTATCTCAGTTGGTACATCTTCTGGTGCAAGTTCAGCAACGGATAAATGGATAGGGAATAGACTAGATATATCCTTTGATATTGAAGTGATAACGCCATCTTTATTAAATGTGAATTTGATAGTTTCTTCTAAAAATTTTTCTTGAATCTGATACCAGTCATTACCTTCATCATCTCTTAAGTATTGAACACAAGATATGGCATCTTTCGGAATATAAGGCGTAAAAATACCAGTTTTCATAATGTCACCCTAGATCGAGGAGATTGTTACCCAAATACCATTTATGTATGCTTGTACAGGACGATAATGTACACTGGCAAGGTGCTGTCTTCCTGAACTCCACATTACTGTACCCAAGCCAACAAGGACATGCCCAGAAGGAGCAGACCAATCTTTTGTCTCGTCTGTCCACCCACCCTCTGTTACCCAACTTCCAAGTCGTAAATTAATCACCCCAACATCGTTCTTCAAAGCGTAGCGATTATCGCATTCACCTGTGGTATATGCACCGAGTTCTCCCGGAGAAGGTTTATTCATTGAACTATATACCCGAACACCTGGAGCCTCATACACTCCTTTACCGGAAATATATCCGGTTGCATCCACATTCCCGTTTACAATACCACCAGATTTTGGATACGCCCCCACATCCCCGGCAATAGGTTTATTCTGTGTGTTATATTCTTGTGCCCAAGGTGTCCATCCCGGACCGCTCCACGGGTATAAAGCCCGTGTATATATCCGACTGCTATTATAGACAAAATAACGTTGAATAGTGCCAGCAGCCTGTAAAACAACAAGAGAACCAGCGGATGCTTCGGGGTAGTTTTTACCGGCTGTCGCTTGTACATTTAAACCCTGATAATAAAGCCCTGGCGTTTGATAATCATTTAAATCGGCTTTGTCAGGGATCGATATTGCTTGCCCATTAAAGATATCTTGAGAGGTAATATTGACATCCCCACTCAGCACCTTGCCATTAACTTTCCGGCTATTCGGCACGGCACTTTTCGCCAGATTGACGGTTTCTGTTAAACCAAGGCTTTCTGTAGTTCATTAACTGACAGCAATCTTTGTCAAAGCAGCTTTTAAAGGCATTCAATGGGACTCAATATGGTAAAAATTGGGCAGATCTGAGTGTCAATAAATAACCAAAATAATGATTGAGAAAGAAACATATTAACCGCGATGGAATTACGAACAATAATCGGGTGAAAAACATACAGAAAAATTAGCCTCACTTTGCGTTTTAACGCAAGTTCATTTGAGATAAATAAATTTACTTTGTGTGTATGCGTGCATATGCTTATGTCAGGTTGGGAGGATATGAAATCAACCAACCTAATAAAAGAGCTGATTGCTGTTGGACGCGAACTTAGAAGGAGTTACCAATAACCGGAAAGACATACTCGGTTCCGCATCCCAAAAAATATCAGCCTATCAGTATTGTCAAATCTATAAAGAAAATGGTGAGAGTTTAATCCCCGTCGACTTTGGAGGTCATCATGTTTTTTTCAGTAGGTGTTGAGTTATCGAAAAATGAAAATACAGCGTATGGTTTGGTCATTCCTGCGCTGTGTGCCGAAGATTATGGCTGTTTTTCTGCCGCGGATAATAAAGAAGACATTGCGATAATGGCACGTGAGGCTATCTTGTTAACAGTAGAAGATATGGTCGCGAATAATAGCGCAGTTGAACATATTCAGGATGCTGGCTATCTGGTTTATGCAAAAAACGCAGAATATCAATACATTGATAACTGGTTTGTTATCAACGTTGATTTATCTGAGTTTTCCGGAAAGCAGAGGCATATTAATAATCGTGACAAAGAAAGTTTGGCACAATACGATGTTGAATAACAAAAGAACTTTAAAAGATGAGCTAAATAAAAACACTATTTTGCAAATCATAGTTATACAACTCTTAATTGTGTCTATAATCATAAAAAATTATGCCTGACTTTCTTCACCCATGAACGAACAAATACACGCAAAAACATCAAACGCAAAGTTGTTAAAATTTTATGTTTTCTTTTTGTATATCTAGCTCGTTTACTGTTGAATGAACTTCATTTCTTATCGATGAGTTGCGGGAATGCTCAGTGAGATTTATAATGATAAATATTTTCATTATATTTTTATTCTGTGTAATTTTTACGGTAATCAATATAAACATTATAATTACATTGTGTAATTAACTTTACATAGTGAAAAATATACTGATTTTTTATACGGGAAATTTTTTCGTTCTACTGTAAATCTAGATTCTGATAGTTTTTTTAATTTTGCGACAATTACCAACCTACAAAAAATCACATTCTTAACTGTGTAAAACTAAGGCTAATTAGATATAACGGCAAAAACTCAGCTTAAAAGCTATAAAAAGATTCTGGAAGTGTGATAGTACAGGACTGATTCTATTAGTGAGCGAGTAATAATGTTACTAGGTAGAGAACATTTTTCACAGTAAATCTTCACCTTAGTCATTAATTGATACAATTAATGGGAGGAAAGCAGTATAATACCCCATATCAATCATATTGATAATCAATTAAATGTCTTTAAATTTGACAATTAGGAGCAGGAATACTGATGTTGGTTCAATTCACACATGTACTTATATCAGAATATATATTTAGTATTGAAAGCTCTTTATTGAATAATTCTAAAGGATTCCTGTAGGTAACTAGCGGATTGTACTATTATGAATAATGATGTATTAGTTTCAATTATCATCCCGGCCTTTAATGTCGAAGATATTATAGAAAATGCTATTAATAGTGTTCTTAATCAGACATATAAAAACACTGAGATCATCATTGTCAACGATGGATCAACTGATGGCACAATGGATGTTCTTAACCGGCTGTCTGAACAATACTTCAATATTGAGGTGTTTTCTCAAGAAAACAGAGGGATTTCCGCAGCAAGAAACGTTGGCTTAAGTAAAGCTAAAGGGGATTATGTCACTTTCCTAGATAGTGATGACTCTTTTGAGCCTTCGTTTATTGAATCAGTGTTGCGAAAAAATGGTGAGACAAAGAGTGATATTACTTTTTGTTTGTTCAAGAATGTTTATACAGACAAAGAGATTTGTTCTAAAGATTATCGAGATTTAAATAATCTGGCATTCAATTTTTTGAATTTTGATTATTTTGGCATTTGTTGTATGTTAATAAAACGTAATTTTTTGTTAGAAAATAAAATTTGGTTTGATGAAAACCTAATTGTAGGAGAAGATATTTCATTTATTTTGTTATGTATCTGTAAAGCGAAGTTTTCTTACATCCCAGAATATCTTTATAATTATATTTACCGAAGTGATTCCATCATGAATAAGAGGTGGGATGTAAAGAATTATATAGATGAAATCCAAGCTTGGGACAAGATTTATCAAGATATGGACACGCAATACCATAACGAAGATCGTGAAACCTTTATGAGAAAAGTTAAATCAAAAGCTTTAAGCCTAAAAGGCCAGCTAATGTGGAAAATGCTAGCATCCAAAAGATTTGATGAGCTTTCTTCTTTTTTATCCGATTTTTCTTATCAAAGACAAGATGCTGAATTTATTCGGAAGAGAAATAAGTTTTTATTTAGGCTGAAAATAATTAAGTCTAAAAATAAAATAATTTGGTTGTTGGCTAATTTATTACTGACTAAAAGAAAAGACAGAATTTAATTTTTAGATAGTCATGACAACAATCTAAATGGCCTATAAAAACAGGCCATTTTAGACTGTTAATAAGCTTTATACTTTTGCATTAAAAAATTATCATCGTATAAAATTCATTTAAGAATTTTATCTTCTTTCACTGGTCAATTGTGTGCATTTTATAATGCACTTTCCTTTGGTGAGAAAAATACTGAAATATAACAATTACGTCTTCTATTGAAAAGTGCACAATTTGAATTACAGGGGCACAGGATCGGTTATAGCTCATTAATTCACAGCGATTCTTGATAAGTCAGTTTTCCAAGATATTCAATAGGAATAAATACGGTAAAATTTAACCACACATGGTAGATTCACATAATAAGTGCAACATCGTTAATCTGGAAGTAAACATGTTCGTATTCCTTTAAATAATTCATTCGGGGTTTTCCCACCCCGTGTTTTTCGAGGGCGATTATTTAATCGGTTTACCACAAAATTTATTTCCTGATCAGAGACTTCATTAAAATCCGTTCCCTTTGGAAAGTATTGTCTGATGAGTCCATTGATATTCTCATTGATCCCTCTTTCCCAAGGCGAGTAAGGGTGAGCAAAGTAAATTTGGGTTTCTAATTCTTCACCGATGATTTCATGATCTGCGAACTCCAAACCGTTATCGAACGTGATGGTCTTAACCCTTTGTTTTAACGGGTATAATACTTTCACTGCCGCTTTCGCGACTTCTGATGCCTGCTTGCTATCAAGTTTAACGATTATTGTATACAGCGTCTTGCGGTCAACCAATGTTAATAAGACACTTTTTTTATCTTTCCCTATTATCGTATCTCCTTCCCAGTCCCCAATACGTTCTTTTTTATCAACAATTTCCGGGCGTTCATCAATACTGACCCGATTTTTAATTTTACCTCTTCTTTCATAGCGACCATAGCGTTTGCGATAGGGTTTTCTGGCTATTCGCAGATGTTGCCATAAATCACCCCCCTCTCTTTTATCTTGATAAATCAGTCTATAAATCGTCTCATGATGCAAAGATATCCCTTTATGTTGCTTCAAATAATCAGCCACCTGTTCAGGGCTTAAATCTTTCCAAATTAACCGTTTTATCCATCTTTTTACTTCCGGCGTTATTTTCACGGCTTTCTTAGCAAAATGACGACGCGCCAATACCTTCAAATGAGCCTGTTCAGGGCAGTATGTCTGGACTTCTTGATTTCTCTTCAATTCTCTGCTGATGGTCGATGGGCTTCGTTTAAGTGACTCCGCAATAAAAAGCTGTGAAAAACCCGCTTCTTTTAAACTGGAAATCTGGTATCTTTCTGTTTCGGTCAGTTGTGTATAGGCCATAGTGCATTTTCCTTTGGCGAGAAAGATGCCTACTATAGCAACTGACCGCCCTTCTGAAAAATTGCACTTATTAGTCGAATCCGCCCATATATTTAATAACTATTTTGTTTACTTTATCCTGTTACTATGATCTATTAACGCTTGGCATGTTATGTGTATTTTCCTATACTGGGGGTTATGATGATACTTCTGTGTTATGTGGTTTCTTTTATATTGCAAGTAAAGTATTCGGGTTTAAATCGTAACTAAAATTTATTTTATTCACATAGCGAAAAATACATAGTATAGTACTAATAGAAAATCTGGATGGATGAAGAAATTGAACCTCCGTTTTTCTTGTTTTCGAAAGCTAAACCACGTTTTACTATTACACGATGTCCTATTGATAGATAAATATGAAACTTACAAAAAACCACCTAATCAAGCTATTACCCGTTGTTGCATTCTTCATCTTTTGCCTTTTAGCTCATATGGCTTTAGGCTATCGCTTAAAAATAGCGTATGTATTCGCTATATTCTTTATTTTTCTATTGCTAAACAAAGTCACTGTGGTTTACAGACCCCTGCTTATCGTTCTTGGTGTAGTAACTCTCGTTTATGCCCCTATCGGGCTTACATATGGCTCACCAAACTTCAACTCAATTCTTTCGTTATTCTATACAAACGAACAAGAAGCCAGTGAATTTATCTCTTCTATTCCAGTTGAATATTATCTCTTTAGTACGTTTATCCTGATCTCTTGTTTGTTCTCTCTGAAAGTAAAAATTAATTTACATAGAAATATTAACATTGTTCTATTCTCTTTTGCATTAATTACGGTAATACACCACCCTTTAAAGGCTTTTATACAGGGTAAGGAATTCAATATCCTTGACTCTGGACTTCCTGAAATTAGAGCAGTCAAAGATGTCACTATCAACTTTATAAGGGTAAAAAGTGAATATAAAAAAATGCAACAAATACTAAGTGAGAAGGATACGTGGGGAACGGTATCGGCAAAGCCAAAATATATCACCTACATTGTTGTTCAAGGTATATATTATATAAGTTCTAATTGTAAAACTGGGCCCGCTGATATCATAACCAATGAAGTAAATTGCGAGCTATATCCTGTTGATAAACCCTCTGAATTAATAAGTAAATTACAGAATACAGAATATAGTTAACGTAAAAAACTATCTGACAGTGATAAAATAAAAATGGCGATTTCAAATTATTTGAAAAGAGTAAAATCAGCACTTGACGTTTAATGGCATCTACTAAATAATACAAGAGGTATGATAATGCAAGGTTCATATTTACATTCTAACAAAAAGTTATCAATTATAGTTGCAGCACATAACTTAGAGGATTTAATAGGAAAATGCTTAGAGAGCGTAAAAAAATGCCTATATAAAGTCTCTTCTGATGATTATGAGGTTTTGCTGATAGATGACAGTTCTTTTGATTCAACCCCATCAATTTTAAAAAAATTCTCTGAAGAAAATGAGTCTTTTATTTATATAAGAAAGGAGTTTAGGAACTTAGGTAAAGTAAAAAAATATGCAGTAGAGATAAGTAGTGGAGAGTATATAACTTTCGTTGATGGTGATGATTTTTTATCTGATTTTTCTATGAGAGAAATTTTAGACTTCTTAGAATATAGACAGCCGGATATATTTATCAGTAAGTTAAATGAAGTAAGAAAAGATGCGGATATAATAGAAAGGTCGAGGTTATCATCTCCCATAAAACTTCACAGAAACACGGCAATAAAAGAATTTTTAATTCATAAGAAATTTCAGGCGCATTCAATAGGGAAGTTTTTTAGGAAGGAGTTATTTTGTGGAAGTAATTTTCCTGAAGTTCCTTGTTATGAAGATGCGTTATCATTTCCTTCTTTTTTAGTTAAGTGTAATAGTATTTATTATACTAATATGAAATACTATAATTATATAAAGAGAGAAGGTAGTCTTTCTAATTCTATTAATGACGTAAAAGTAAATATAATGGCAGAAGTGATCTTAATAATGGATAAAACTTTCGGTAAAAATTTTAGGAATCTCACAGCCTGCCATGCTATAGAACTCATCTATAAATATGAGGATAAATTATCAAAAAAATATTCTGACTCCATCTATCAGATAGTGAAAAACCTTTCGATATTAGGATTCATGCTAGATAGTAATATTCGATTTAGTTTTAAAAGAAAATTTATGAAAATAAGAAAAAATATGATTTCAACGAATGGATAATGTTTTACCTTTTCATTTGAGGAGATCTTGGTGCTATGACCACAGCATAGTTAAGTGATAAGAGAATTATTAAGAAAATGAAAAACATAGAAAACACTGATGATTGGTTTCAACTTTGAGGGTTAATGGTGTCGTTGAAATATTTGGAAATGTTAGAAATTTCATAGCTTGTTTTTTATTTAGAGCCTCCCTACTTTTTACCAGGAAAAAAATGAAAATTTTTATAATTAACTTAGAATCAGATGTCGAAAGAAAGTATTCGATGTTACAGCAAGCATCATCTTTGAGATTGGATGTTGAAATAATCAAAGCGGTAAATGGCAAACAGCTTTCCAAAGATGAAGTAATGAAACTTAGTCGCGACTTTTATAATAACGGGATGACTCTTGGAGAGCTAGGATGCTCGTTAAGCCATCTATTAGTCTACCAGAGAATTGTCGACGAAAACATTCCTTTAGCTCTTATCATGGAAGACGATGCAGAAATCAATAAAAATATCTCTGATGTACTGAGTGCATTAGATA
Organism: Photorhabdus laumondii subsp. laumondii; assembly: GCF_003343245.1. Taxonomy (NCBI): domain Bacteria; kingdom Pseudomonadati; phylum Pseudomonadota; class Gammaproteobacteria; order Enterobacterales; family Morganellaceae; genus Photorhabdus; species Photorhabdus laumondii. The sequence goes on from NZ_CP024901.1 coordinate 3,520,912, forward strand.
AATTCAACACCAAAAATCCTAACAAACCCAATATCATTTTACTTAATAAAACTAACGAATATATTGACACTTTCAAGAAAAATATAACGGGTCAGTATTATTTAGTTAATGTGATTGAAGCAGCTTGTACTTATGGTTATGTAATTAATAATTACGCTGCACAATGTTTACTTGATTTTCTACAGCCCGTTTGGCTTGAAGCTGATAAGTGGCGTTTTCTCAATGAAAGACGGATCATAAAAGTGAAAGCAGTGGTACCTCCGGTCATCTCTACAACGCCGCTATATCTTCAATCAAACTTGGCGCTAGAAAGAAAAAAACAAAAGCAAAGTAGGCAAGAATTCTTCAGAATTCAAAGAAAAAGAAGGTCATTATACGTAAAATTATATACAATGTTTTGGCGGATATTTATCCGCTTATTGGTGAAACGGATAAAGCCATAAATATTATATTGAGGATATTGATAAGTTCAGGTTTAATATATGATCTTTTACTAAAAAATACTTAAAATTAAGTTATCGTTCTGACACTATGAAAGTAGTATTTTGTTTGTTATCATACCAAGTAATAGTGAATTTTATAAAAGTCAATGAGTAAATATTATGTTATTTTCTGATTCAAGTGATGTTACCCTGGTCATTACAAGTTGTGGCCGGTTTGATTTATTAAAGCAAACTATTGAGTCGTTTGATAAGTATAATTCTTATCCTATAAAAGAGGTTGTTGTAACGGAGGATTCTGGAGATAAGTCTATTCATTCTGTCATACCTGAGCACTGGCTACCATACTGTGAAATTATTTTAAACAATCCTAAACTAGGGCAAATTAAGTCAATTGATCTGGCATATAGTAAAGTAAAAACTGACTATATCTTCCATTGTGAAGACGATTGGCTTTTCTATAGAGATAGATTTATTGAGGATTCTTTTGTTGCTTTGAAGTCTGATAAAAACATACTCCAAGTCTGGCTCAGAGATTTAAAAGAGGATGTGATGCTTCATTATCCATTCCATTACCCTAGTAATTTTAGAGAATTAGAAGGTGTTTGTTTTTCTACTCTGGAAAGCAATGATTTCAGATGGAGGGGATTCAGTTTTAATCCAGGGCTTAGAAGAAAATCAGATTATGAATTATTCATGCCCTATAATCTAGCAGGTGATACAGAGATGACACTATCAAAGAAGTATGCAGAAATAGATAAATATGCAGTTATTTTAGATAAAAGCGCAGTTAGGCATATCGGTTGGGATGATCATATAAAAACAGATGAAGAGATAAGACAGAGGAAACGCGAAAATAGAAGGAAAATAAAGTATTTTACTTTTGGTGTAATTACAGGATGCTTTTTAATGTATTTTATTAAAGGATTTTAATTAATATCTATTTGATTTATGTGTATTAATGAGTGATCTAATGGTTTGCGGGGGCTTCATGCAAATTAAAGGGTTTTATATTTGGTTCCCGCAATATTTACGAGTTTTCCTCCTGATACTTTACTTTAGTAAATTTCAGTAAACTATCGGCTTCCTTAGTTGCATGATCATGATAGATAATTCTAAAACTAAAAGTGTAATACATCGCATAATACGAGTTAAAGAAAACTATGTAAACTCGTTAATTTATCATCTAAAGCTTGTTCATAGTTTTTTCAAAATGAATGTATTTTTCTCTAAATAAATCGTTATTTTGGTTGCTTTATGACCAGCAAAGAAGGTGCGGCACCTATCATTCGGGTTTTGCGTTCATACGGCAGTGTAAAGGACTCACAAACATAGCATCAATTGAATGCTTTTTAAACTATGGCGCATCCATGCACCATAGTGTTACCTAAGTTCATGTTTTGCTGCTTCAGCTAAAAAGTGACTTCTATCTCGATATTGTGTCGGACTTTCTTTGACGCGATTATCAATACGCTGAATGAGTGTATCGGGTAATGAGATATTAATACGCTGTTGTTTTCCGGAAAACTCAGATAAATCAACGTTGATAACAAACCAGTTATCAATGTATTGATATTCTGCGTTTTTTGCATAAACCAGATAGCCAGCATCCTGAATATGTTCAACTGCGCTATTATTCGCGACCATATCTTTTACTGTTAACAAGATAGCCTCACGTGCCATTATCGCAATGTCTTCTTTATTATCCGCGGCAGAAAAACAGCCATAATCTTCGGCACACAGCGCAGGAATGACCAAACCATACGCTGTATTTTCATTTTTCGATAACTCAACACCTACTGAAAAAAACATGATGACCTCCAAAGTCGACGGGGATTAAACTCTCACCATTTTCTTTATAGATTTGGCAATACTGATAGGCTGATATTTTTTGGGATGCGGAACCGAGTATGTCTTTCCGGTTATTGGTAACTCCTTCTAAGTTCGCGTCCAACAGCAATCAGCTCTTTTATCAGGTTGGTTGATTTCATATCCTCCCAATCTGACATAAGCATATGCACGCATACACACAAAGTAAATTTATTTATCTCAAATGAACTTGCGTTAAAACGCAAAGTGAGGCTAATTTTCTGTATATTTTCCACCCAATTATTGTTCGTAATTCCATCATAGTTAATACATTTCTTTCTCAATCATTATTTTGGTTATTTATTGGTACTCAGATCTGCCCAATTTTTACCATATTGAGTCCCATTGAATGCCTTTAAAAGCTGCGTTGACAAAGATTGCCGTCAGTTAATGAACTACAGAAAGCCTTGGTTTAACAGAAACCGTGGAGTTGGCGAAAAGTGCTTACCCAAAATCCGGTGGTGTTTTGGGTGGGTACTTGGATGCAACAGGGTCTATTTCCGGCAGAGGTGTGTATGAATACCCAAGTATTCGTGTTTATAGTGCTGTAAACAAACCGTCACCGGGCGAGCTAGGCGCATATACCACAGGTGAATGTGATGGGCGATATGGCAGCAAAAATATGGCCTTAAAGTCTACAAATGGTTGGTGGAAATGTGGCGATACTGGAGTGATTTATCAGTGGGGAGTAACTCGAGTTCTAGAGCCTCTAGAGATTATCACAGTTCAGCTACCAGTTAGGTTCTCTAATGCATGTGTGAATGTAATGTTAACAGTGAATCGACTAGGAGCCAGTGGTGGTATAGCTAATGGTTACGCCGCTGTTCTAAGTCCATCTTCATTCAAATTGACTAATGACTATGCTAATACTGGTATTAGTGTAGGTTATTATTGGTTAGCAGTGGGGTATTAATTATGTATTATTACAGTGCAACAACTAACGCATTTTATCCAGCCGAATGGAAACAAGACTATATCAATGCAGGTTCATTTCCAAATGATGCAGTGGAAGTTAATGAGGCTATTTTCATTGAGTTTGCTGGCAGTATTCCACCAGAGGGTAAATACCGAATAGCGGGTAAAAATGGTTTACCAGAATGGGCAGATATTCCTCCCCCCACAAAAGAAGAATTACAGCAACAGGCTAAATTTCAAAAACAGCAATTAATAGCTGAAGCAACAAACCAAATCGCACCATTACAAGATGCTATTGATCTAAATATGGCAAATGATGAGGAAAAAGCACAATTAGTAGCTTGGAAAAAATACCAAATATCACTAAGTCGTATTGATGTCACATTAGCACCGGACATTAACTGGCCTAAAAAACCATACTGATATGTATTTTTGTTATCGGGCTGCATAAGCAGCCCTTATTGTTGTCATTCTGGCATCTCAGGCCATTTAATATCAGGGACCAATGAAGTGTCAACACGGTTCAGCAATACCAGATACTTTTTCCATTCAAGTAACAATGCCTGTTCCTCTTCCGAAGCCAATTCCGTATCAACGGCATATTGGAGTAACGTAATGGTTTCATTAGCTTGTGTACACAGTGTGCCGCGTAGTTGTTCTGCCTGCTCAATCTCACTGTTCTTTATTGCCGCTTTGTCAGCCACCCACTTTGAGCCATCCCATTTATCAAAATGAGTAGCAGGTTGTTCGAATGTCAGGGTTTTGGGTAGTTCACCCAGATCAGTAATTTCTTGCGGTAAGCGAGTTTGTGTGTTGTAAGCTGTTTTTCCACGGTAATCGGGTACAATTTCCCAGTGATTTCCGTCTGCCGTGCGCCTGACAGCCATAAAATCGGATTCAGGAAGTGTCGGGGTATCTGTATAGGAGCTCGCCGGTATGCCTACTCCCTTCATTAGATATTCTGGTGTCGTGCCGATAAATTCCCTTGAATTAGGCGCTGCATGGTAGATTGTCAGCCAGCCCGCTTTTTCTGCTAATCCATCTTTACCTAATGTGGCAATCTCATATTCTAAAGAGTATTTTTGTGTATTCATTATGCTGCTCTCACTATGTAGTTAAATGCAATGTTGCGAGGTCTGTTCTCTGAAGCAACAGGGACAACTCGTGAAGCATCAAAGAGAACTTGTTTTTGCCAGACATCTGTATATTCATTTCCTGGAGCCTTTTCACCTGAAAGAGAAAAACATCCTCCATAACTATTATTTCCACGTAAAATTGTACCTGGGGTATAACCAGTAATATTACGAATTGCATCCCCCTGATGAGTTAAAACCCCACGACCACGATCCACACCGCGCCCATCATCCCAGCCACGAATAAATTCACCGCGCAAATCAGGCAGCACACCTGATGGATAAGCTATAGCTAATTGTGGATATAGTGATTTATTAAATGATTGACCGTTGCATGCGAGATAACCAGCAGGCACATTTGGTAACGGCCATGGGATGGGTGAGCCGACAGATATGTTGATATCATCAAGTGTTGCTAACGTGCCGGATTTTTCTGGTGTTGCTAAAGTATATTTGCGATTGCTGTTTTCATCATTAGCGTATATCGTCAAACGATTGCCAGCTGTTCCTTCAATACCGATAAAATGCTTGTTTGCTGCTCTGAATTCGATATTCGGCCAATTCGATCCATTGTTTATTCTTAAGGTGCCTGTTTGAGCGCTTAATGTACTCGAAATCGGTAAAGCCCCCACATCTCCGGCATTCAAACTGACATCCCCACTCAACGCCTTGCCATTAATTTTCCGGCTGTTCGGCACAGCACTTTTCGCCAATTCCACGGTTTCTGTTAAACCAAGGTTTTTTATAAACTCACTTTTATTAGGGATATCTGCGCCATTTTGGTTTTTCGCCAATCTGCTGTTAGCATTATCTGTAGCCCTGTTCGCTTCATCATGAGCATTTTTAGCCGCTACATTTGCTGTATTTGCAAAATCGTATGCCCCCTTAACCGCCTTTGGCGTCGCAGCTAAGGTTTCATTTGTGCTATTTGTCGCACTACTCAGTTGTACAATCCCTTTCTGAGTCAATGAGGCATCAGAAACACCACTCAATTTGCTCTCAGCGATTTTTCTAACATCGTGAACCGCTTTCGGCGTCGCAGCTTGGTCTTCTCTGTCAGAATTTGTCGCACTGTTGAGTTGCGATATCCCCTTTTGTGTCAGTGAAGCAGCAGGGATTTCTGTAGTAATTTTATGTTTTAATGCTAAATCCAATTGCGCTACGAGTTTCTCCAGATCACCATCATCCATAACGTCTTCACCGGTTTTTTCTGCAATATATTTCCCTATCACCGCAGCAATAACCGAAGATTGGCGCCAAACTTTATTTAATCGCTCACTCCTCGCTATTCCCGATTTAAAACCCTCCCCAATAAAATCTGAACTTTCATATTCTTCTTGTGACAAAGTATTCGCGTTTTCACCAATGGCAAATGCTTTAAAATCATTTTTAGCCATTTCTAACCCTCCACTATATGGTAATTAACCGTTATCCCCATAGGTTTAAGCGAGAGATAACCCTGATGGATGATTTCTTTAGTAATTGTACTGATTGATTTTCCTTTAATCGTTACTGTGAATGACATATCCAAGTTATCTTCAAAAGATACCGATAGGCCATTATTTGAATGAATAAAACTCAGGATGTTATTAAATGACTCAGCCGTTCCATCCCAGTTATTTGCGCCTATTTTAGCTTTAATGACAACCCGATAATTATCATCATCCAGTTTGATATAACTTTTATCACTGTCAAACCGCCCTTTCCATTGACCACTATCAAATCCTAAGTCAGTAATATCAAAGGAGAAGTAATAGGATTCAATTGGAGTTTGGATCATTCGATTTCTTCCTACCCATTCTCCAATAATGTCAAGCTGTTTGCCCACCGCTTTATCAAGGTCAAAACGGCTAATCAGTAAATCTGTTGTCAGCGCATTCTGGTTGAAAATATCAGTCACAGCTTCAAGCATCCTGACATATTTTTTACCTTCCATGTGATATGCAGGAATTAGTTTCATATATCTGTTCATTCAAGCACCGTTACTATTTTAATATTTTCAGGTGAGCACGTCGGCGCTTCATTAAATGCTATGTCAATGTTCGCCGTTCCGGTTGTCGATGCTGATTTTCCCACTATCACAGATAATACTTCATATGTCTGTCCACCGTTTTTATTGCATAAGTTTGCCGGTACAAATAAACGAGTCACATATACTCCATCTCCAATATAAAGGGATTTTATATAGTTAGATATTTCATTACGAATATTATTGCCAATATCTGATGTATATCCGATAAAGGGTTTTATGTGTATTTCAACGTAAATTGGCACCAGTGTAGGGCGATAGAAGTTTATCGTTTTTTTATTGCCATAATCATCGGTAATCGTTTCAGAGGTGGTGCCAAATGTCGGTATGCCCGGCGTTTTCTTCACCAGGATAGTCCGGGCAATCTCTTTCGAGTCTCCACCATCAATGACAAGCGATATGCTGTGGGCAGGTATGCCATTCTCATCCGTTTTGTCCGAGTCGTTGTCATATCCCCGGTAACGTGAAACTCCATGCAGGTTGGCAATGGCCCCCATCAGTCCATCTATAATGGTTCTCGAAGGCAGCGCAACGGAAACCTCTTGCCGTATTCGCAGTTCTACATCGGTTTCAATTCCCCGACCAAGTGTAGCCGCAACCGGGTTCGTCACGGTTTGCCAGCCCAATGTTGGCGTAGCAATTTGATTAACCGTGTGGGGCAATGCGCCGATCGCGCCCGCTTTTTGACAAATCGCGGTCACAATAGCCTGCCCGTGTGTATCTATAATCACTTCATCCGGTAGTGACCAAGCGTTTCCCGCATCATCCCGGACGGAAGCGTTGCGGATAACTGTGCCCGCTCGACCAGTGACCAAAACATCCACCGTTGAGTTACTGGAGCTTTTTCTGGTGATGCCGTTGATTTTGACATTACGGGAAAGCCCTTCGCCCACCGCCGTTGTCGGGCTAAATGAGTTATAGGAAGCAATGGTTGCGTTGTTACAACCGTGAATAACGTATGCTATCAGCGATAAAAAAACACCGTCTTTACTGTCAGATTCAATGTAAATATCGTCCCCATAAATATCCCTGAATATCGTCTTCCAGCTATTCAAGATGGTTTGATAATCAGGAGCATTGATCCCGTTTTTATCAATAGCAGGTAACATGGTGTTGATAATACTTTCATACATCAGCAGTTACTCCTGTCTGTCCATAAATCGTGTCTATCGTGGCTGTAATGGTGATTTTTCTTGTTTCTGGGTTTCTTTCACTACGGTATTGGGTAATGTTCTCTACACCCGGCGTTTGCAGTATTCGCTGTCTAATAATCAGGTCATAAAAACTCGATGTGCCTTTACCCAACACGTCGTCGTAATCTGTTCCCTCTCGGTTATCAAGAAACCATTCGCCACTGCGCAACATCAGGCGCGTTTTCACCGCTTGTGCGACGGCTTCCGGTGAGTTGATAAGAAAACCCGCCTCTCCACGACCAAATACATAGTCGTTGTCAATTTCTCTTCTGTATCTCATTGAGGTTTCCCCGTCTTACCGCCACCTGATTGCACACCACTATGTACATGGTTTTTAAGGCTAATCCCTGCCGCTGTCACATCATGACTCACCGTGACCGGGCCTTGCAGGGTTGCGGTGCCACCACCAGCGCCCATGCCCTGTGATAAGTTGCCGTTAATGGTGACGTTGCCATTCAGGATGATGTCAGGTGACGTGATTTCAGTACCGCCATTGGCTGTCGCGATAAGTTTTGCCGGTGTGATAATCGTGACGTTATGGCTGCTGGGATCAAGTTCAATATACGCCGCGCCATCATCACTTCTCAGTTGCGCGGTGTGAGTGCTGATATTCGCTATTTTTTGTTGCTGAGATTGCGGGCCAATAAGCGCAAATCCATCAGACAGGTTATGCTGCCTGGGGTCCACCGGCTCTTGTACACCGCCAGATTGCCACCAATAATCGATGCAACGATCAGCAAATACGACTAAGCATTCATCACCGGCTCTTACCGGGAAGGTTAATGTCACGCCACCTCCCCTTGGGAATATAACCGGCACATCCACTAATAGTGGCAAGGATACCGATTCCAGTTCCCCGTCTCTTTGCCTGATTTTCCATCTGATGGCCGGTTGCGCGGTGATGGTTACCGCATCAGCATTAAATGATTGAATAATGCAAGGCAAGGAGACATACAATCCGGCGCTAATGACTTCTTGCATAGCAAAAAAGACCGCTTCGGGTCTATTGAGTCGTTCGTCAGTATTTATCATTCGCTCTCTGCCTTATCCTTATTGTGAGTTGATTGATTCAGCAAAGTATGATCGCTCTTGGCGATACACATTATTGCCATGTACCACTCCGTTTCGCGGGTATCGCCGGAGTACTCCACATTGAAGACAATGTAATCACCATCAGCGTCCAACGTTGCCGGTTGTGCTTTTGCATCCTTATGATCGCCAGACTGAGCAGCTTGTTTAGTCGCCGGATCAACTGGTTTGATTGAGCGGTTATCCAGTCGGATTAATGTCCCGGGGCGGATATTCGGATTAATTAAGCATGTAACGTTAATACCGGAGCCAATAGTTTGTTCAGGCATACCAATAAGGCCTGTTTTTGATGTAAGGACAATGGCTTCAGTTAAGTATTTATTTTTGGGTACAATGTGTAGTTTGTTATCTTCATAGCGCCAATTAGCATCACATTGTTTTGCCAAATTAGAAACTTCATTGCGGTGCATGCCAAAAAGTACTTTTCCCCTGGGTGATGCTGATTTACTGAATTCAGGGCGTAGACCGGCGGTAATGCCATATTTGGCAATATCACGCATTAGCAAATGATCTAAATCTGCTTGCGAATATCCAGCCGCAATGGTGGTATTAACGGTCGCGTAATTGTGTGCTTCATCCCCGTCCGCTGCATGAATCACAACACAAGTATCCGTTGCGTTGTCTCTTTTTACATACGTGTACTGAATTTGGCCTGAGAATATTTGTCCTGAGTTCTCCTTGTAACCCGCCACAAATTTAATCTTTTTAAATTCATTTTTACGTAATTTATTACTGGTTTCGTTATTCAGGTTATATAGAGTAAAAATACCGCTAGCAGGATTGGAAGATTCCGTTCTGCTAATGTTAAATGTGATTTTCAGGTCTGATAAATTTACTTTTTCGCCATCTTTGTCTACAACGATAAGGTGGCATTCTCTTATCCATTGTTTTGACATAATTCACCTAATTAATAGAAATAAAAGAACCGCAATTAAGCGGCGTATGTAATAAATTATTAAAAATATCTTTCCCTTACCCCCATCAAGTTAACTTATTACAAAGTATAACCTGTCCTCTTTACCAAGATTATTCCTGAAAGGTTTCTCCTGATTTATATCACCATAAAAAATTAATGAGCCGTTAAAACCAAGATGACGATATTGTTCCAGTAAGTCAATCCCAAAAACCAACGGCAAACCTGTAACGATAAATTCACTGTCCGGCGTCATAATATCCAAAATCCAACCCGCGATATCACGCCACATTAATCTCATTTTATAGTTAATGCCATTGAGCTGAATATCGAATTGCTGATTTTGAGGTGATAAAGGAATTTCTACAACCCTAGCCATTTCTTACCTCGCTCTATAATAAAATCAAGAATAATTTTTGGCATTGATGGCTTCACCGTGACTTTAGCTCCCATATTAACTACAGGTGCTGTATCTTCAGGATTTTTCATATTTTCCGCCGGCGCGGCCTTATTCGGTGATGTTTCAACAATAACAATTTCACGCAGGTTTAAAGCCACCGATAAAACATTTTCACTGGTTCTATCTGTTGTGACACTGATATCTTTAATCAACATATTTTTATATAAGCGCTTTCCCGTTACGACATCAAACGGTTTATGTGATGCCCTCAGGTCAAGTAACTGTTGATATATATCACGCGGACTGGTTCCAAGGCTCAGCCCGGTAGAAATATCAAATACTTTTGTCGTATCAATAACATCAAGCAGCGAACCTCCACCGGCAAAACCTAAATCCATTCTTACTTCCGATGGGCTGTCATAAGCATGATCACTGAATGTCACCCCCTGCTGGACCGGATGATCGGTGATATTCGATACATCGGTATGGGTTTCTGAAATAACGACACTCGGTACAATAACACCTATTTTTCTCTTTTGCTGAGAAAACATGACTGATAATATATCCATTGTTATTTCACCTGTGTTTGCATATTTCGAAGCAGCATACTGTGAGTACGTTCTACCGTTTCTCCAGTCAGTCTTGCTGCTTCTCTGGGGGATTCAACACCGTTGACTTCAATATGATAATTGACCTCTCCTATTCCCGGTATATTATTGCCGGCAGATATTGGCGCACGATGTAATAAAAAGGGAGTCAATCCCTGATGATTCATCATACCGTTGATATTGGTTACCGCGCCGTTGATCATTCGGTGATCAATGGAAATATTCTGCAAAGAGTGAGCTACATGATTTAAATGTCCAGCCTGCTTTGGCGCTTTATTCGCTGGCTGTAGCTCTGCCATAATCGCCTTCCTGATAAATTCTGGTGAATAGGGATTACCACCACTTTCCTCTATCATCATGCTATCAATCAGCCGTTGCATCACATCAGGATCAGTGAGATCAAGGAACGTATCCTTAGAAACTCCCATCATTTTAGACACGTTGGCAATATACTGTTTGGTTTTATTATGATCTTTCTTTGGTGCCCATGTCGGGACAATACTTGCAATAGTCTGTAGCTTTTTTCCTGTAGTTTTACCACGAAAATAACGCGTCAACTGATGAGCAGTAGCTCTTAATCCACTATAAGCATCTGGATACTGAGCAAATCTGGGCTTTGGGTTATCTTCAAGCACCGCCCCGGTCTGATGTACAAAGTTCATATTTAATGGATTGTTATTCCGCACTCCTCGCGAAGATTTTAATTTTTTTAGCTTTGCTGCTGTAAGCTCACTATTAAAAATATTCGTTGGTTGATTAACTGGAGTATTTAATTCCTTAGGCGCATCGTGATGTTCAACAATACCAGTCTTAAGATGATCTTTATTTAATCGCTTAGTCTTGCGCTTCTTTTTCGTTTTACTTGATCGTTCTGATACTTTACTGGAAATATCAGCAACTTTTTGGCTATATTGTTTGTGGATTATCGTTTTCTTACCATCAATTTGTTCTTGGTATTTTTCATATTTATCTTTACTGAAAAATGGAGTCAAGTCAGAAGCAAGATAAATCCCATGTGTTGACATCCAATTATCGAGTTGATCATATGTTATAAGTGGTTTTTTATTTTTATCATACTCTCTTTTCCGCCGTGACAACGTTTCAGCCACTGTTTCGTGATTTTTCTTTGCTTCTTCCTGTAATGCATTTAACCGACTATTAAAATCAAATAATACACCCAGAACAATTTTTCTTCCTGTAAATTTCCATAATTCATTCAATGTCGCCAATAAACCTTTCGCAGAAATTTCTCCTTTATCTAACCATTTAACTAATTCCTCAATGGCATTAAATATGTCATCACTATCAAGTATGCTGGTATTTTGATTAGCACAATCCGTTGTTGCTTTTAATAACTGCTCATTCATTGATGCGACCAAGGAGGCAGTATTAAAATGGCGACCATTTGTATCATGGGATTGAGCATTAATGCTCGGCAGAAATCTCTCTACACCTCCCACCGCTCGACGGACGCTTTCCTCATTGATAGATTTAACTTTTTCAACCACTGCGTCTGTTTCTTGCAACTTCCCGTATAACTTATCCAATCCGTCAGCTATTTGGGTGATAAAACTGGCCACAACTGATGTTGCGTTTTCAATTTCCGCCCTCATTTTGAGAATGCCAGACGTGACTTCGGTGATAACAGCCATAAATTTACGCTGTTCCACTTCATCAACATCAAACCTCAGCGATATCAGGAAATCTTTAGTTGTTTCAACGTCATTGCTCATTTCGCCACCTCTCTATCATGGCCTCATTTTCCGATTTAACATCAAGGGCATCATTCATCAATGCAATATCAGCCAGATCAAGAACGCTGTTTTTCAATGATTCATAACGGCACATGCCCGCAATGACCGGGCGTAACAGATAATCACGCCCTTTCGGGAGGGTTTCAAAATTTAAATTGGCTTGTCCTGAGATTACACTGCACTCTCTAATGGGGCGGGAAAAAAATTTCCCAATGCGTCTCGAATAATAAATCCGACAATTTTCAACAGTTCGAAGCCGTTGATGTCATCGAACATCAATACCTGTCCATCAGGTTCATAAATCCGGTTCCAGATACCATTCTGTTCACGAGAAACCACTGATAAGCAAATATCATTAATTTCATGTCGGTTGGATTTTCCTAATGCATTGATGGATTCCACCAAATAAGGGAGCACTTCTTCAAAGCCCGTCACTCCATCATCACTTTTAGTTGTCACAATCTTTTTCATCAGCGGTCCAAGTGCCGGAATAGCCGGAGCCAAAGCCACCGCTAAATCTTGTTGCTGAAAAGCGTTCAATTTACCACTGCGATATTTTTTGCCATCAATTTCAAATTCCATGATCACTTATCCTCAAGCTCGCTCAAACTACCGCAGCATAAGTCCGACGTAAAAATAGAGGCAAATGCTGCGGCAAATTTAAAGGTGATTTAAATGGTTGTGAAGTAAGCTGGTTAGAATGTGCCTAACATGATGTCGATTTTTCCGCAATCAAATACCCAAGAAACGGTACCGCCTGCTTTGTTATTCTGCAAATCCGGTTGTTTCTGAAAGGCGACAGAGCGAGCAACAGCAATGTCATTACTTTGTTTATTGCGAATAACAATCACGTTATTACCCCATGCCGCCGATGAAAGCGATTGTGTGCTGAGCATCGCGTTCAATTTAGCGTTTACCGGGCTCGTCTTAAGTAAATTAACGGTGATAGTTCCAGACTTGGTTGCATGCAATGAATGCATGACTTCTCCGTCTGCACCGGTGGTCATGGTGTTTTTACTCTCCGACATGGTGACGGTAATTCCCTCATCAGAGAGCGCGGCACCGTTACCAAGATCAAAAGAGCCGCCAACTCCGGTAATAGAAGCGGAAACATCAAGAAAAGAATATGTAGCCATTTTCAACCCTTATCTGTTTACATTAATAATGACATCAGCGTAGTGGACAGCACCGGCTAATTTGATTGCACACTGAATAACCGGTGCTTTTCGTGCTTCTCTATCAGCCTGTGCCTGTGTCGCAATTGGCGGTGCGTAAACGTAGTAACCTTTAGTTAATGTTGCCCCCGTATCCAACGCACCAATCGGATCGCCACCCCATACACCATGAGCGATTAATCCATTTGTCGCCGCTTGCGCCAGTGACTGTTCAACATTGGTGATTAATCGTGTGACACCTTCATCAGTCTGTGGGATCTTGCTGGTACTGGTGTAAAGCAGGTTATAAAGATTGTTCTGAACGTAGTTCTGCAACCAATCCAGACCGTGGCGCTCATCAATAAAGTCCCCATTCACCATGACACCCTCCTGAATAATGGCCGTATCATTGCTGTATTTAACAAAAACGTTGCCATTCATCCTTTTCAACACATTGGCTTGCGTTGCGGTGAGGTTTTCTGCGGTTACCGCGGGTTCCTGTTTAAATTTCAAGGTGATGGTGGTGTTATTGCCGTTGAAATTGACGGTAAACATACGGCCCAGCAGAGAAGCAACCGTGTAGGATTTACCGGTTGAATATTGCCAAAGTGTGCGTTGATAGTTTCTCTCTTTTAATTTTGAGCCGATATCAGTTTTAACATCAGCATCCAAGACATCTGCTTTTTGCGCTGTATGTCCATAGATGCGGGGAACAGATGCGGATTCAATGTAATCAGCAACAGAGAGAATATCTTTATCCGTCAGAGAGTCATCAGCGATAACCAACCCATACCAGCCACTGGATACCGATCCCAGTGCCGCCACCGCCTCAGCAATGGTTTCTGCTTTGGTAGATTCGATAGCGGTAGCACCCGATATTTCGTCCAGCTTTAATAAATCACCAATATAAGTTCCCGTCGTTGCCGGTGAAACATAGCCAACCGCATCGACAGAATTCGGCATAATAGCGAAACGCGAGGAAGAACTATCATATGCGACTGAACAATCTTTTAACTTATCTGCTATCCGTTGGGCCACACCATTAAGATTGGCTTCTTTACTCAAATCGACGCCGCTGTATACCGTTTCTTTACCGTTAATCGTCAATTTAAAAGAGCCATCAGTGACAGCAATAAATTTGCTCATCATTTGCTGCTGTTTAGTCAATACCGCCCCTTGTAAAGAGGAGACCACATTGTCCTTAGCCCACCGACCAATATATAAATCAACCGGACGGGGTGACTGGGAATAATAAAGCGCCGCGGCCTGATACTCTGGTGAACTCAATCCAAAATCAGCACCGACACCATCGATATCCGAATACCGGCGTAAACGTTCATGAGGGTTGATCACGTTACTTGCACCGATGATCAGTAACGCCCCAAAGTTCCGGGATTGAGCCGCATGAGGAGCCATATTCAACGTGACATTGATAATGTTTGAAACAGGTAAACCCTGCATAATTTAATCTCCTAAGAATTTGACAGGCGCTTCCACCAGTGATTTAACACCGTATTCACGCACCACTTTTCGCCGCAAGGTGATCGTCATGTCATAACGACGCCCCCTCTGGTTATTGATAAGTTCCGGTAAAGAAGTCAGCCGGCTGAGTTTGTCGACTGAAAGACCGAAACGTTCCAATTCATCATTGTTCTGACTGACCGCCACGCCATCACGAAAACAGGCACCGTACCGCTGGCTGTTCGGGCCATAAAAGGAGATCAAGCACACAATTTCCTCATGACGCCATAACTTGGTTCCTTCGTCAGTCTGGTTCTCAAAAGCCGGCGAGGCATCTGAAATAAAATCCGTGATAACAAAATCACACCCGTCATCATCTGCCGGTAACTGGGGCAGTTGTGCTGATGTCCATTGAGAATGCACTTTATCGTCAGGCAAACCAGAAACACCGCCTAGCCAACGACTCAGTATGTGCTCCAGCTCATCATCGTATTCAGGCCCAAGCGTGACAGGTGTTAACCAACCCGCTTTATCACTACCGTTGCTCATCAAAAATACCTCCATCAAACAGCAATAACTCACCCTGTGCTTGGGTAAACCAAGCTTTGCTGAAGGCTTAGCTCCCAACACCGAGTTATGATTGATTTAATCGGGATACCAATCGCGAAAAAGGTAAAAAATATGCGTAAGCGATTCGCGACGGCAAATACGAAAAAGGCCGCAACACAGTGCGACCTTCGACAATTATGATTTAAATTTTCACTTATTTATCAGAGTACAATAGAAGAAACTTGAGATTCATTCGTACCAAACAGAGTTCATTGGATAGCATGAATTTTTTAAACTGAATTTGATGTGGGTTAAGCCCTATTCTCCCCATTACCTGCAAATATTCAAATGAAAAAAGCCCCGATATTTCCATACCCGTCATCTTTCAAGTTGCCTCTTTGTTGGCTGCACTCACTCACCCCGGTCACATAGTTATCTATGCTCCCGGGGATTCGCTCCCTTGCCGTCGCGATGCATCTTGAAATCTATAAGGTATATATTTCATTTCTATCGGGGCTTATTCGCAACTTTAACTAATTAGTACACTACCATAGCTTTTTGCGTACGCGCAAGCTTTTTGTGTTTTTGTATTTCATCATCCATTTCTAATTTAATATCGAGCATAGCCAGACATCCCTGAACAAAACTTTCTCCCTTTTGCAACCGGGAACGTACTTCAATATCAGGTACTTTAATTAAACGCGCGATGGACCGTTTGGAAAGCCTTAAAGCGTAGTACATAAATAAAACTTCAATTTCTTCAGACTTATCCACCGTCTGCAACTTTGCGATACAAGCATCAATGATCAAGCCATCGTTATCACAGCAGGAAGGACGTAATGAACGAGTTGACGCAATCAGACCTTTAAATCCAGCAGCGATCGGTGGCCAATTAACACCAGTGGCATCATCAACCCAACCGCCCCAACACTCTAAAACTTGTTGAATATTGCGCATATATTTTGACCTTAACTTTTAGTAACAAATAGTAGTAAAAATTATTTTCATGATGGTCTCATGCATCCATGCATTCGGCATTATAACAAATTTTTCATTCTCTATTTTTGTGTTTCTCTGTTACGTAACTATATCATTTAAATACACCTATTTACTTAGTCTATTAAATACAAGTAGTAAATAACCCCTATTCTTGACCAAGCTTAGTTTCAGAGGAAAACACATAAATATCGTTATTAATACGGATGACCACAACGTGTTTCTCTTCCTCATCTACGTATTTATTATACAAATTTATAATCTTCATTTAATCCTCTAATGTACCTTCCTTTAAAACGCTTAGCACCTAAAGCAACATGCATGCTCTTTATTATTTATCAAATTTTTTCAAGCAACATAACACCCCCTTTTTATTATGAGATGAAAAATGCATTAAATAAAAAATAGCACAGATTTTTTATCTCATGGATATTTGAGTGTAAAAAATATTTTTAATCAACTTTGAAATCTGTCATAAAATGCCGATTAAGAATGGTGTCCACACCTGTGCCGAAGACACAGAAATCGGTCTGTTTACTGGATGATGGACAACGAAACGGGTGCAAATGTGAGATCGCAACAGCCCTATTCGCAATATCGCCAGCAGATCAGGCAGAACATTTAAGATATCCACAGAATTAATGTTGCTAACGATAAATTACCAATTATCAGGTAAATATCTACGTGAAAAGTTTTAACACTGTCAGATATACCCTCTGCTGAACAATGAGATTTTTAAACCTATGCTATTTCCTACTCACCCTATCCCATCTTATTTTCAGCTCTCGCCAGACGAATGGATGGATACACACCTATAGCAAATACTTTTTCATGTCTGGAAAACAGATATCCCAAACGCTAATATTTTTCTCTGTTAGTTTTTCCCAGCGAAAATAAATTCGTGTTATCTAAAAATTTGCTACCCTATATTTCTAGTTACGTGGTTTTATTTCGATCAGCTTAACCGTAAATTTAACCATGTTATGAATGAATTCAGAAACTCGTTTTAGCGGGAAATTGTACTGGAAAATAGCAGAATTAACTGGATATATAAATAGTATTATCTACTATCAAGCAAGAAAAAGCCGTTACCTTCTGAAAAGATAACGGCTTCTTATTTGATTTGGTGCCGGCTACCGGAGTCGAACTGGTGACCTACTGATTACAAGTCAGTTGCTCTACCAACTGAGCTAAGCCGGCGTGTTTCAGGGCTAGCCCCCGAAAGCGTGCGCAGTATATTACAACCCATTGCAAACAATCAAGCAGAAATAATTACCCGTCATCTTTCAAGTTGCCTCTTTGTTGGCTGCACTCACTCACCCCGGTCACATCGTTATCTATGCTCCCGGGGATTCGCTCCCTTGCCGCCGCGATCCACCTTGAAATCCCACCAACGCAAGACTACTGCCTCTAATCTTCTAAATTGCTGGAGTTTCTTATCAAAATACAGCCGATGAGCGGGCTATTTACTGACAAATCAGAAATAACAACGAAATGCTTTATTATCTTTGCTACCTATATAAAAAATAGCCACTGGTCGTAAACTAGCCTGTTTGTCTGGCGACAGTGGAAGATAAAATATCCAAAATAACCTGTCTCCAAACAATATGAGGATCGGTTAACATGTTAAAAAGCAAATACTCAAAATATGGTAGAACACAAGGCGACAAAACATATTTTCAAGGCGTAAGCGCAATCAAATTGAGCTTGTTTTTTATAAGCCAAAGGCAAGCCATAACAGCTTTCTTATCATTGCCAGAATCACAATATTGCCACTCTTCCTTAAATTATTACCACAGGGAAATAGTTGACTGCTATAAATGCAATGTGCTATTTAAATTAGATGCAAATCAAAAAAACTAAATCAGGCATGCGCTAATATTAGGTATAAATCAGATCGTTTCTATAGGTTATTATAACTCAAAATTATTAATTATGAGGCAAATTATGCTGGGCAAAAATAACTTAATTGCACATCAAGTCTTATTTACCTTCAAGGATGGAATAAGCTGGGATAGTGAAAAGGCTATATTAGCCGAGAAGGTGACTTTAAATCATATAAATGAGATAAGTGAAATAAAAGGATGGTTTTGTGGCCGCAGTACGGTAGACAGAAAGCAATCAGTTGACTTTAGTTTAATTGGTTACTTTGAAAGTTACGAAGACCTGGACATATACATGCATCATCCCGATCATATAAAAGGCGTGGTGCTATGGAAAGAAATAAGTACATGGACAGTCTCGGATATTATTATTGATCTAAATAAGTTGATAAATTTCACTCAGTTAATAGGAAAGTCGTATGGAGTTTGACGAAAACCTACATAAAAGTGTCGTCGTTATCGCTGATAGTCTGCCGCTTGGGTTAGCCATGAATGCACTGAGCGTCATTAGTGTTTCAATAGGTAGAAATATCGACGGGATTGTAGGACACGATGTCTTTAGTAAAGATAGCATTTGTTATCCCGGTGTCATTAAAACGCCTTTGCCTGTTTTGAAAGCAAGTCATGATGTACTGGATGCTATTCATAGTGAATTAAAATCTAACGATAATTTTAAATTGAGCCCTTTCTCCTGTTTGGCGCAATCATGCAGAACATATGAGGAATACGAAGGAAAATTATCTGCTGAGCATTCGGATGAATTGAAGTTATCTGGAATTGGCATAGTTGGACCAAAGAAAGATATCAATAAACTCACTGGCAACTTACCACTTTATAAATAACCAGGTAATATATATGTATTCCATTTTTAGAAATGAACTTCATGAATTAGGTATGAAATACCTTACCGAGCTAAAAAAATATCTGTCTGGCGAGATAAATATCTCCACATTGGAAAAAATACAATACGAAAAATTAAAAGAAGTTATAAATTATACGAAAAATGGGTCAGCTTTCTATCAAGATCGTCTAGATGCAATAAACCCAAATGATGATGAAAGTTTATCCTCATTGATTGAAAAACTTCCCTTTACTACAAAATCAGATCTAAGTAAGGCGGGAAACACGATATCTTCAGATAGCCTAAGTAACGCTTGGATATATTATGAAACCACAGGGACGACTGGGCCATCAACGCCTTGTCCTCGCAATGAAATAGACTCTTTAGTCAATAATAGTTTTCTGACTCTGCAATATGAGTCTATTTTCAATCAAGAAGGCAAACAACACATTATTGGCGTGATGGGTCCAACGGAATTGCACTCCACTGGCGATACATTTGAAGATGTATTTCGCAGTTTAGGGCATACCGTTATCAAAATGTGGCCTCGTTCGCCCGTTGTTGGCATGCACAGAGTACTCAGGCTGATACAAGACCTCAAAATAACCGCTTTAGTTTGCACACCTGCGGTCGCCGCTGAGTTGTTAAAATATTGCCGGAACAATGCATGTGATGCAAAAGAATTAGGTATCGAGATCATTTTAGTGCTTGGCGAACTTATTACGCCAAATAGATTAAGAAACTTATCTCGGAATTGGGGCGCTAAAATTTACAACTGTATGTATGCCTCACAAGAAACATCAATTCTGGCGGCTTGTAACAATACCAATAAGCTTATTACTATTCCATATAACAATTATTACGAACTCATTTGCCCTTTTACCCAGCAAAAACTCAATGTTGGCGATAATCACGTTGCGGGCGAATTAGTGATTACCCATTTATATAAAGGGAACAAACCTCTGATTCGATACAAAACAGGGGATATGGTTCGATGCAAAGCAATAGGCTTAAATCAATGGGAAATAGAACCCATCGGCCGGGTAAAAGATGTATTAGTATTAAACAATGCCAATGTGTATGCTTTTGATATTGAAAATGCCATCTTTGAAGAACTCGAATATTGTTTTGAATACTTTATTGAAATCAACAACACAGCCGGTACAGATAAGCTCAAGATCACTTTAGAACCGAGTGACGAATTAAATGATGCGTCACTCATGAGTAAAATAAAGCAAAAAATGGAATCTAAATTCAATATGAATGTCGACATCCATGTCGGAGATGTCGGTGGACTGATTGGAACCGCGGCAATGGTAAGTTGGAAAGCAGCACGCATCCATGATCTGAGAGATGATACCAACAATATTGAGCGAAATTCGGCTTTAGAAATCATGAACAAGAGGGCCAATAAATGACAAACAATATCGTTAGCCCAGTTAATAAAGATTGGATCGTATTTCTAGACGGGGAATATCTCAATTTTAGCAATGCGACCTTTCTTGCCAATACACAAGCTTTAAATTATGGCACCGGTACATTTGAGGGGATCCGGGCTTATTGGGATCAAGACAATAACCAACTTAATCTATTTAGAGTGCATGAGCACTATGAACGGTTAATTCAATCAGCTAAAACATTAAAAATTGAATTACCCTATACCAGTCAGGAGTTAACCGATATTACTAAAAACATCATTATTAAAAATGGTTTCAAGCAAGATATTTATATCAGGCCATTAGTGCTTAAAAAGTCGTTAATGCCGGGTGAGAAATTTGGCGTTAAGCTAAGTGGTGTAAATTCAACCCTCTGTATTAACGCTTTACCTATGGGCGCTTATGCCAAAAAAGCAGAGTTTACATGTCTTATTTCAAAATGGCGACGTGTATCAAATGCGGCAATTCCATCATCTGCCAAAATTACCGGCACTTATGTTAATTCCGCACTTGCTCATGAAGATGCCAAAGAAAACGGATTTGATGATGCTATCATGTTGAATGAACAAGGCATGTGCGCAGAAGCAAGTACATCAAATGTTTTTATTGTAAAAGATAATTGCGTTATTACACCATCGCTTAGCGCTGGCATTCTTAATGGAATAACCAGACAATCTGTTTTCGATATTTGTCAATTCCGCAATATTCCTTGTATTGAGTCAGAAATTCAACAAAAGGATCTCTATGAAGCAGATGGCTGTTTTTTAACAGGCACTGGCCTTGAAATATCAATCGTTTCACAAATAGACGATGTGTCATATAGACAAAAAGAAGATTCTATAGCCAATGTTATTGCCCAAGATTACCAAGAAATAATCAGAGGCAGAGTAGATAAGTTCTCACATTGGTTAAATCCGGTTTATTAGTGTAATTCCAGGAGAGACATCATGGAATGTGTTTTTTTTAGTTTCTACAAAGATACATTTGATGTTCTAAATATTGCTACCTTAGGCCCGTCAGGCACAAGTAGCGAGCAATCCGCTATTCGTTTTGGTGAATTTGCCATTAAAAATAATGTCGCCAAAAGTTACCAAGTTGTTTTATGTAATACTTACGAAGAAGCAAGTAATCAAATTATTTTAAATAACTGTCAGGCATTGGTGGTAGCCAATGCTTATTACAATATCAGTGAGTTTTATATGGATAACAGGTTTAACTTGTCATCCGCATTTTTAAACTACACGCCTAATTACGGTATCGCTATTCGTGATGAATTAACTACAGATAATATCGTCATTGCAACTCATCCGGCACCAAAGGCTTTAATCCCAGAGTTGTTGCCCGATAATCTAAGAATTGCAGATATCATTTTTAAAGACTCAACCAGTTCAGCGGCAAAAGCAGTCGCCAATTCAGAGGTAGATGCCGCACTCACGACCGAAGTGGCAGCAAAATTACACAATTTAAAATTTATTTCTCATATTCGACCAATTCAAATGCTTTGGTCAGTATTTACAGCCGCATAAAAGCTAATGTTGCTTTAAAATAGGCAAATATATAGATCTTTTTAAAATTTCAATATACAGAGGTTATTATGTCTTTACTTACGCTACACACCATTACTACCACACCTGAAAAAAGTAAAAAATTACTTCAAAGTTCTATTAATGATTTCGGCTGGATACCTAACCAAAGTGGTTATATGTCAGAATCTCCTTCACTATTAGCCGCTTATCAACGAGCACACGACCTATTTATTGATAGTTCACTGAATGAAGAGGAAAAAGCGGTGGTGTGGATTACAACCGGAGTAGAAAATGGTTGTAACTACACGATTCAGGCACACGGCTATATTGCAATTCATAATGGTGTGGACAAAAAAACAGTTAAGGCATTGATTGAAAAAACCGACGATCTCTCCCCACGATTATTGGCACTACGTGAATTTACCATCGAGGTTATTTATTGCCGGGGACAATTGAAAAGAAGTGCTATTGATCTATTCCTAAGTCGTGGTTTCAGCAAACAGAATATGCTGGATGTTGTGTTAGGGGTTTCTCAAAAGAATATGTCGACAATTCTCAATAGTATTGCCGGAACCGAGATTGATGATAAATTCAAACTGGACGACCTTTAACTGATCTTGAAAGGCATCAATATGCTTTATGTCGATAAAGAAACCGTTGCGCGTTATTTGACGATGGAACTTAGTCTTAAGCTAAGTGAAATAGCATTTAAATTGCAATCGGAAAGAAAAGTAGAGCAACCTTTGCGCAATATCGTTAAAGGTGAAGACGGCTTAATGGGCACCATGCCGATTTATATTAAGGAAGGGCCATACAAAGGGTTTGGGTTAAAGTCGGTGGTAGTGAGATTTCAAAGCAATAGCGATAAACCTTCACACATCGGTAGTGTGTTAGTTTACGACGAGCCAGGTGTTTCCGGGATTGCCGCGGTGGATGCCGGCGCTATTACAGAAATCCGCACCGCCGCCGCCTCTGCTTATGCAACCCATCTTCTCGCCGCAAAGGATGCTAGCCGGTTAGCGATACTTGGTACGGGCTTACAAGCAAAAGCACATTTGCAAGCCATGTTATCTGTACGCCCGATTAAAGAAATCACTTTATGGGGCCGTAATGCAGAAAGATGCCGAGAATTTGCTGCAAGGTGTGATAAAACGCTCAATCTTCCCATTTCGATCAAAGCCTCACCTGCTGAGGCGGTACTCAATAGTGACATCATTTGCACAACCACGGCATCGCGTGACCCGATACTCAATAGAAAAGCGCTACCGGTTAAATGTCATGTCAATGCCATTGGCGCTTCGGCACTGGGATTTCAGGAACTCAGCGAAGATATGTATAGCAATACAACCCTATTTACTGATTCCAATGAATCGGTACTTGCCGCCTCTCAATCTGTTATTAAGGCAAGGGAGAAAGGTATTATTAACGGGTCAGACATTGGGGTAGAAATTGGTACTGTTTCTCAATCTCATTCCAATTTGTGCGATCAGGGTGTGACTATCTTTCAATCCGTTGGTTTGGCCGTTCAAGATATGGTATTTTCTCGGGAAGTCATTCGACAACTAATAAAAATGTCTTAACTGTTTTGGATGAAAATAGGCCAAACTTAAGACGTTCAACATTAGAAAAATGTCGTTATTGTCTATAAAGAGCCGTTATTTGTCACTTGCATTCGCAAGTGACATTTCTATGTTCTGTTACTTCAAGGTGTTATTTTGAGAGGAAAGATATGCTAGAAGTGTCCCAAATAGTAACCTATACAGCGGCATTGACTGTTGCTGCGGCGATACCAGGCCCGGGAATGGCAGCATTGGTTGCCAGAAGTGTGAGTAATGGCGCGTTAGCGGGATTTAGTGTGTTGTTTGGCCTGATTATTGGTGATCTCACTTATTTATCCTTTGCGGTTTTTGGCTTGTCCATTATCGCGAGCAGTTTTGACACCTTATTTGTTGTGGTGAGATGGGGTGCCGCATTATATTTGGGTTATCTGGCGTGGCAGTTCTGGTTTGCCGATCATCAATCCATTGGTGAAGACCAACCCATTAAGAAAAAAGAGTTGGCTGCGGCTTGGTTATCTGGTCTCACTCTAACATTAAGTAACCCTAAAACGATCGCCTTCTATCTCGCACTATTACCTTTGGTGATTAACATGGAATCTATCTCGTTGCAAAACTGGGGGCTCATGTTAGTACCACTGACGGTTTTTGTCTTATTCAGCGTAGGAGCGGTATTTATTCTCGGCGCTCTCAGTATTCGACATCTGTTATCAAGCCAACGGGCACAACGGATTTTATTTAAAGGCGCGGCTATTATTATGTTCGTAACCGCTGTAACTATGCTGTTCAAATCCAATTAAAAAAGTTTAATTTCTCACCTTCCACGGTTTTATTGAACAAGAATCTGTCCTGAAAAACCATTCTTGTCAATAAATCGTGGACACACCATAAATTACAGACACAACTCGCGCCCGGAAACGACTACACACACTTTTACTCATTGGAAATTGATAGATTTCAGGTCAACCGGGCTGCGAGCTTTCATTCCCATCATTTACCGCTCAATAGACGATAACCATCTTATCGTTATGAAAATGGATTAATTATTATCTGAATGGCATATGGAAATAAAAAAACCCTACGCACAGAAAATGCGTAGGGTCACTATTTGGCGGAAGGATAGAGATTCGAACTCTAGGATGGTTTCCCATCGGCGGTTTTCAAGACCGCTGCCTTCGACCGCTCGGCCATCCTTCCATGACGCGGGATTATGCTCTTAACATGATAATATGTCTAGTCTCTATCGTAAAAATTCTGTGATTTTTTTACTATTCGCTCAATCCTCAATCTACAATATCCTTTTCAGCCCTGATCCTGCTAAAATTAGCCTAAATACATTGAATCATAAGATTCACCAATTTAACGAGCTCGCTAAACAGCCAAGCAATTATTAAGGCTTTTACTCAACGAATGTATAACAAACAATTTTCTATTAATTCATCAACCATAAACCGTTACTACGGTCTGTTCATTATTCTGCTTTTTGTTTCCCTGTTTTTATACAGCTATAACTACTTCAATGCCTGGCTAATGGGGAAAAAATATGCGCTAAATAGCGTTGCAACCAAAGTAGTATTACAGATAGAAGATTATCGTTACCACGCTAATTCTATCTTTAAACAAGCCAATAGCGCATCTTTTAAACCACCAGAACTCATCACACCAATGAAGCTACGGCCTGATGTTTACTGGCTTGAGAATCGTTATCAAACTATCGACACGATTATTTTTGGTCACCACAGCACTGCAAGTGTAGAGTTGGCACAACGCCTTTCCAATTATATGGAGATTTTGTGGGGCACCCGCAATGAATACAACTCCATGTACTATCTGAATGGTAAAGATAACAATCTGTTTCTGATAACCACTCACTCTATTCTTAAACCAGAATTGAGATTTAAAGAAAGTTATCTAACACTGACTGCCGAATCAAAACGTTCAGAAATGCTGATGCAATCCACCGCGTTAGATGAACGGGAAAATATTTCTTCAATCCATAAGTTAAATGGCGAAAATATCTATTTTTATACTTATCGGGCGACGTTCAATTCACCGGGTCAATTGGCAACAGTTATCGCTTTTGATTTGCCTATTTGTCACCTTCTTCCTATGGATATGGCAGCGGCCAACTTCAGTCTATTGTCGGATGACGAGCAACCCCCTAATGAAATCAATAAAGTCAATATTTCACAAAATGGTTTCTGGCTCGAATTTTCTCAATCACTTAAAGGTACGCAATACAAACTGTTGTATCGGATATCACTCAAAGATTTGCTAATCGATTTGTTATACAGAAACATCTGGTTGTTACTGGCTGATTCAGTCTTTATTATCCTGTCCTTAGGTGGGCTTATTTACATTCGTAGAAAATATATCGCGCCAAATGCCCTGATGAGCCACGAACTACAAGTCAAGGATGCGTTAAGTCACGATATTATCTCCAATATCCCCATTGGCTTATTGATTTATGATTTCTCAGTCAATCAGATAATTATGTGCAATAACATCGCCGACCATCTGTTGCCGAATGTCGATTTAAATAAAATTAAGATGATGGCCAAGCAACATCATGGTGTCATCCAAACCTCAATTGAGGATTCAGTCTATGAAATTAACATGTACAACCTTCGCCTGTTGCCAGAAACTTATCTGTTTTTACTGCAAGATAAAGATCAGGAAGCATTAATTAGCCGGCGTCTACAACTTGCCCATTTGGAACACGATAAGAGTGTACAAGCTCGGCGTTTTATGTTGACCAACATTCGTTCTGAATTAAAACAACCAATAAAAGAATTAGATCATCTCGCTTACCAACTGAAACAAATTCTTATAGAAGAAAATAGTGTTCGTATCGTCGATAATTTATTGACTAAATCTGAATATATCTCCGACTGGATTGAGAATATTTCATTACTCAATGAATTAGAATCAGGTGAATGGCAAGCAAAAAATGAATCGTTTTCATTATCAGTCATTTTAGAGGATATTATTAAAAAAGTGTTTCCTAAAATGAATAACAAAGGATTGAATTATTATTATCATTGTAATATTAATCCTGAATCACTATTTATTGGCGATAGTACTGCCATCAGTAAGATCGTCCTGATGTTAGTCAATTATGCAATCACGCTTACATCTTATGGCAAAATATCTCTCATCGTTAACTATTCTCAGGAATACAAAGAACACATTCAAATCGACATTATAGATACAGGCGCCGGACTTAATTCAACAGATTTAACAAACTTGAATTATCCATTTTTAAGCAAAGCCACAGGCGATAAATATCAATCCAATTCAGGGCTGACCTTTTATCTGTGTAACCAATTATGTAGAAAATTAAATGGTCATTTTACTATAAACAGCAAACCCAACCTGGGTACGCACTATGCTATCAGTCTGCCCTTAATAATCGGCCAAGACCAATGCCCGCCGCTACTGGAAGACATTACTGCCTTGTTGGATATCAGCAATACGAAGATCCGTAAGATTGTACAAAATCATCTGCATCATTATGGCGCGGTTTACTTCGATAAAAAGCCAGAAAATATGAATCGAGAATACGATATCATGTTGACGGATAAACCCTACGATTCGGCAAAATCGGCTATATTACTGGTTGATAATCTGGCCGGCTTTGAGCAGATAAAACCTGACTATATTCGATGTAACTACAATCTGGGTGAAGCGGTTATCAATGCCATTTCGTTATTAATTGAGAGAAGTTTCAGTTTTAACGAATTCACGGCAAATTTAGAAATGTCAGCATTTAACGATGAAAGCAGCGATTACGATTTTGACAATGTTATAAATAGTTATCAAAAACAGCTAACTGATAGCGATTACCGACAATTATTTGTCGAGACAGTACCGATAGATATTAATAAGCTGTATACTGATATAGAACAATATGATCTGATATCGCTTTCGCAAACAGCACATCGCCTGAAAGGCGTCTTTGCTATGTTAGACCTAGAACTCCTCAAACTTTCTTGCGAAACACTGGAACAACACATAACAGACAGTAACGAAATAGAGATTAAGAATAGCATTAGCCGTCTTGAATCCTTCACCAAAAGGCTATTGCAGCAGGGTAACTAATAAGATGAATAACCTTAACGTCATTATTGCTGATGACCATCCGATTGTCCTGTTTGGCATCCGCAAATCACTTGAGCGGCTTGAATGGATCAACGTCGTCGCTGAGTCTGAAGACTCGACCACATTGATCAACAATCTGTCCTGTATTAAAGCAAACGTACTGATCACAGATCTGTCCATGCCTGGGGACATATACGGCGATGGGATCAATTTGATTAAATACATCAAACGCCATTATCCCAAGCTATCCATCATTGTTCTAACCATGAACAATAATCCAGCAATTTTAAGTGCTGTACTCGAACTTGATATTGAAGGCATTGTCTTAAAACAAGGAGCACCAACAGATTTACCTGATGTATTGACGGCCCTGAATCAAGGGGAAAAATTTATGCCAGACAGCGTTTCTGAACTGTTGAAAAAAGTGACGAAAACCCCCTATGGCGATAAACCGTTATCACAAAAAGAGAGTGAAGTTATACGTCTATTTGCCCAAGGCTTTTTGGTAACAGACATTGCCAAAAAACTTAAACGCAGTGTCAAGACTATCAGCAGCCAGAAAAAATCGGCTATGGTAAAACTGGGGGTAAATAACGATATTGCATTACTCAATTATCTTGCTTCTGTCACAATCAATACGAGCAATCACGTTCAGTAAATACCGTTCGTTATTTTAATATGAAAGTCGTCCTGATGCCCGGTAACCATTTGTTTGTACCGGGCATTTTTTTGTACCGGGGTTTCAAATCATTTGCGTCAGTGTCTGCCTGAGCGTCACCAGAGAAACCGGTTTCGACAAACAATCATCCATTCCTGCATCAATACAGCGTTGTTTTTCTTCTGCCAGTGCATTTGCCGTAATACCAATAATCGGCAGCTTACACCCATCATTCCGTAAATACATTGTTAACGCATAACCATCCATATTGGGCATATTGACATCCGTCAGAATGATATCAATCCCCCCGCTCTTCAAATATTCCAACGCATCTAATCCATCATTTGCCATCGCTGTTTGAAAACCAATGGATTTCAACTGATCGGCCAATAAACGGCGGTTGATAGGATGATCATCTACCACCAGAACCACAATAGTATTAAACCGAGTGTTTGCCTGAAAAACAGGTGGGGCTGTATTCAATACCACATGATGATTCGGTGAAATCAGCCGCTCAATCATTACCGACAAATCATGTAAATGGTAAGTGTTATGTAACCAATAGTTTTCTCTGATTTGTTCCGGTGAGCCAATATAGTCCGTCGATAATTCAATATAAGCATATACAGGGGAAATAACCGCATCAGGAAAATCGCTGATAATAATTTCACTACCCTCTGTGTTCTGCTCACTGTATAAAACCGTGTGTAAGCCATGATGAACCAGAAAACGCTGTAAAAATTCTTCCAGATAAAGATTGCGTATAGCCAAGATGATTTTCCGCTGAGACTCATTTATTAGCTGAGTTTTTGGCCTATATTTCGCACCATATAAAGGTAACCGAATAGAAAACATACTCCCTATCTGTGGTTGGGAAATGACTTCAATATCACCATCCATCAGATTGATAAGTTTTTCACAAATCGCCAGACCAAGCCCGGTTCCCTGAGATGAGCTTTCCGTATTTGGCATGATCTGGAAAAAGGGATCAAACAACTGAATAAGCGCTTTATCAGAGATACCGACACCCGTGTCCTTTATTCTGACGTATAAGTAATCTTTATCAACTGTCACATGGATAATCACACATCCGGTATCAGTGAATTTAATCGCATTATTTAACAGATTAGATATAACTTGTTGTAATCGAACCGGATCATTGCAGATATAATCTGGAACACCCGGTTCAATATAGCAATACAAGGTCAATGGCTTTTTCACTACTAACGGTAGATAGTTAGAAATAACATGAGAGATAACTTCCTGACAGGAAAATTCTCTAGATTCAATTTTAAGCTGTTTAGATTCGATCTTTGAAAAGTCGAGAATATCACTGATAATTTTTAGCAACAGCGCTGAGGAGTTATTCATCGTTGATAACAAACGGACAGATTCAGCAGGCAATGAATGTGCTTGTAATAACTCCAGGTTGCCAATAATACCGTAAAGCGGCGTTCTCAACTCGTGGCTGACGGTAGCTAAAAACATAGATTTAGAATAGTTAGCCTGCTCTGATGCTAACGCCATTTCCTGTAATGATTTTTCCATCCGCACACGGACACTAATATCAACCAAGACACAAATTGCCACCTCTTCATTCCTGTAGCGGGAATGAACAAAACTGATTTGCAAATGATGATGATTACTGGTGACAACATCAACATAACTACTGGTTCTGTCACAAATAATATGAATAATCCGTTCCCGATCTTCGTGCGTTAGCATTCTCAAATAATTATGTGCCAACTCATTACTCAGAATATTACTCCCATCACTGACCCGCAATATACTGATCCCAACCGGCGCTGAAGCCACAATTTTATGATTAAATTGCTCATGCTCTTCCAGGCGGATGGCATTCTCTTCTGCCGGAACAAACATTTTCCGCTCAAACAGATACACCAAGATAATGATGACAAAGGCAGATAATGCATTAAGCACAATACTGCTAATAATCTGTAGCTTAAAACCTTCAAAAATAGTTTTCAGTGACAGGGCATAAATGATACTGAATGAAGATGGCATTAACCGACGTTTTAGCAGTAAATCAGTAAAATTATCATCATAGCCAAAATAAGGCGCTTCCAACTGATAATCAGCATAATGAAGTTTATAGTCATCATTTGCTGGATAATGCAACACCGGGTGATTACTGCTATTCAATAACGTTATTGAAATTGGGCGGTCTTGTCTCTGAATAAAAGAGTCCAATCTGATGAATTGTTCAATGCCTATCATGGCAACCATCTGACCATTGACATATACCGGAGCCAACACGTAGAGATGGCCGCTATCAGATCTTGCACCCGGTATAACCCAATAAACATTTCGTTCTTTACCTTGTTCTTTCAGGCTGATAAGCCTACGTGAATTTTCATAAACTATTTTTTTCAACGTATCGGGTTCAGTCGTGGTATTACGGATAGAAAAACTTACCATACACATACTTTGCGTACCCACCAGAAAAACCTGATTCAACCCCTGAGGCGCAGCAAGATTATCCTTCCAATAGAAGATAAGATTATTTAATGAATTTAAATAACTATGAGTGTTGTTGCGAAAAGTATGACAATCAGCGTTTTGGTTCAACGGATGATAAGAAAACGCCGGGTTATTATGTGGAAAATCAAAAATAGCATTTTTTCCATTAGAATTCAGTAAATGCTTTTCTGTCATATATTGGATATCCCGCAGAACACTTGCTGTATGACGCACATAAGAGAGCGTGGAATCATAATTAGCATTGTATTCTTGCCGAATATCTGATTTAACTTCATTAAAGATATTAACCAGGTAAAAAGCTGTTAATAAAGCGCCCAATGCCCACAACATTAAGCCAAGCACCCGGAAAAGATAACGGGATATTTTCAGCGATGTACGAAAAGAAGAAAGATATCTCAAAAGGTTACCTGATAAAAACCAGCATTATTCAATGTCATTAATGACAAGATATATACCCGTTATCCTTCAAGTTGCCTCTTTGTTGGCTGCACTCGCTCACCCCGGTCACATAGTTACCTATGCTCCCGGGGATTCACTCCCTTGCCGTCGCGATGCATCTTGAAATCCATAGGGTATCCAGAGTTTAACGATTAAAAAGGCCCATCTGTTGCATATTTCGATATTAATAAAAATCCCTGTAAAAAAACAGGCACCGAAGTACCTGTTTCTTAAATTAAGTGAAAAAATATCTTCACTTAAACCGGATCAACTGACTCGCTGCTGTTAGCATCAGGTAAATCGGTGCTATCACTTTTCACCTCTTCCCCTTCTGCTGCCAACCCATCTTCATCGTCTTCATCATCTTCGGGCTCAGCAACCCGCTGTAAGCCGACAACTTTCTCATCTTCAGCGGTACGAATAAGTGTTACGCCTTGAGTATTCCGGCCAACAACGCTGACTTCCGACACCCTTGTACGTACTAATGTGCCAGCATCCGTAATCATCATTATTTGATCGGTTGGTTCAACCTGAATTGCCCCGATCACGTTACCATTACGCTCACTGACTTTAATTGAGATAACCCCCTGCGTTGCACGGGATTTGATCGGATATTCGTTTTCAGCGGTGCGTTTGCCATAACCGTTTTCAGTGACCGTCAGAATTTCTCCTTCTCCACGCGGGATAATCAGAGAAACAACTTTATCTTCACCATTTAGTTTAATACCACGTACACCGGTAGCGGTACGCCCCATTGAACGAACCGCTTCTTCTGCAAAACGAACAACCTTCCCTTCCGCGGAGAACAACATAACTTCGTTACTACCGTCAGTCAGGTCAACGCCGATCAGCTCATCACCATCATTAAGATTAACGGCGAGAATGCCCGCACTGCGCGGACGGCTGAAATCTTGCAACGCGGTTTTCTTCACGGTCCCACTGGCGGTAGCCATAAAGACATATAACCCTTCTTCATATTCACGCACCGGCAGAATCGCCGTAATTCGCTCATTTTGCTCTAACGGCAACAGGTTAACAATCGGACGACCACGGGCACCACGGCTAGCCTCCGGTAATTGATAAACCTTCATCCAGTACAAGCGGCCACGGCTGGAGAAGCAGAGGATCGTATCGTGGGTATTGGCAACCAACAACTTGTCAATAAAATCTTCTTCTTTAATACGCGCTGCGGATTTACCTTTACCACCACGGCGCTGCGCTTCATAGTCAGATAACGGCTGATATTTGACATACCCTTGATGTGACAGCGTAACAACAACATCTTCCTGATTAATCAAATCTTCAATATTGATATCAGCCGTATTTTCCGTGATTTCAGTACGGCGGGCATCGCTGTATTGCGCCTTAATTGCCAACAACTCTTCACGGATCACTTCCATCAAGCGCTCAGGATTTTCCAAAATGAACAGCAATTCGCCGATTAATGTCAGCAATTCACGATATTCATCCAGCAGTTTTTCATGCTCCAAACCAGTCAGTTTCTGCAAACGCAGATCCAGAATCGCCTGAGCCTGTTGTTCAGTCAGATAATATTTACCCTCATGCACGCCATATTGTGATTCCAGCCATTCAGGGCGGGCAGCATCATCGCCGGCACGTTCTAACATGGTGGCAACACTACCTAATTCCCACGGCTGAGCAACTAATGCAGCTTTTGCCTCGGCTGGCGTCGATGCAAAACGGATAAGTTCGATAATCGGATCGATATTCGCCAATGCCACAGCCAATGCTTCAAGAATATGAGCTCGTTCACGGGCTTTACGTAATTCAAAGATAGTACGACGGGTGACTACCTCACGGCGGTGGCATACGAAGGCCGAAATAATATCTTTCAGATTCAGCAGCTTCGGCTGCCCTTGATGCAGGGCCACCATGTTGATACCAAAAGAAACCTGGAGTTGAGTCAAAGAATAGAGGTTATTCAGAACCACTTCTCCCACCGCATCCCGTTTCACTTCAATCACAATCCGCATGCCGTCTTTATCAGATTCGTCACGAAGTGCACTAACCCCTTCGATGCGTTTTTCTTTCACCAATTCGGCAATTTTTTCAATCAGACGGGCTTTATTGACCTGATAAGGAATCTCGTGCACTAAAATAGTTTCACGACCATTCTTCTCATCCACTTCAATTTCCGCACGGGCACGGATATAAATTTTACCGCGACCAGTCCGATAAGCCTCCTGAATACCGCGACGACCATTAATAATCGCAGCAGTAGGGAAATCCGGGCCAGGAATATACTGCATCAACCCTTCAATGCTGATGTTTTCATCTTCAATATAAGCCAGACAACCATCAATAACTTCGGATAAGTTATGAGGAGGAATGTTAGTTGCCATACCCACTGCGATACCGGAAGAACCGTTGATCAGCAGGTTTGGTACTTTCGTTGGCATCACTTCCGGGATCTGTTCTGTACCATCATAGTTTGGCACAAAATCGACAGTCTCTTTTTCCAGATCCGCTAGCAGCTCATGGGCAACTTTCGCCATACGCACTTCGGTGTAACGCATAGCGGCGGCTGAGTCACCATCAACTGACCCAAAGTTACCCTGACCATCAACCAACATATAGCGCAGGGAAAATGGCTGAGCCATACGAACAATCGTGTCGTAGACTGCACTATCCCCATGTGGGTGGTATTTACCGATGACGTCCCCGACAACACGGGCAGACTTTTTGTAGGGTTTATTCCAATCATTTCCCAGTACACTCATGGCATAAAGCACGCGACGGTGTACCGGCTTTAGTCCGTCTCGAACATCTGGTAGTGCGCGCCCAACAATAACAGACATCGCATAATCCAAATACGAGCTTTTCAGCTCTTCTTCGATATTGACCGGGGTGATTTCTCTGGCAATGTCGCTCATGGAGCCCACTATTCCTCATACATTCCGAATTCAAAGGTTTAGAACTATACCACAACCCAACAGTTTTATAAAAATCAGATACGGGTATTTAAAAATTAAGCCGTGTATACTATTTCAAAACTGATTCAAAACTGATTCAAAACTGACTCAGAACTGAATGAACCTTGGCAGAACTGAGTGAATCCGCCTGTTTAAAGAAAGTTTAAGGAGCAATAACCACTGATGAACATCAAAACCCCTTCCACCCCAAACAATGTTGATCAACAGGAAATAGAAAAATTTGAAGCGATCGCTTCTCGCTGGTGGGATTTGGAAGGTGAATTTCAGCCACTGCACCGGATTAACCCACTACGCCTGAATTATATTTTGCAGCGTTCTGGCGGTATTTTCGGTAAAAAAGTGTTGGATGTAGGCTGTGGTGGCGGTATTTTGTCAGAAAGTATGGCCCGTGAAGGGGCTGATGTGACCGGGCTGGATATGGGTACGGAACCACTTCAGGTTGCCAGACTGCACGCCCTTGAAACAGGTATCCCCGTGACCTATGTACAGGAAACAGTAGAAAGCCACGCCGAAAAATATCCACAAGCTTATGATATCGTCACCTGTATGGAAATGCTGGAACATGTCCCAGATCCACAATCGGTCGTTCACGCTTGTGCTCAGTTGGTGAAACCCGGCGGACACGTCTTTTTCTCTACCATTAACCGCAACAAAAAAGCCTGGCTTATGGCGGTAATCGGCGCGGAATACATCCTAAAAATGGTACCGAAGGGAACCCATGATGCGAAGAAATTTATCCGGCCATCAGAGTTGATAGGCTGGATTGACAGAACATCCTTGCGGGAAAAGCATATTATCGGCCTACATTATAACCCGCTAACGGATAAATTTAGCCTTGGTCACAATGTAGACGTCAATTATATGTTACACAGTCAGTATGTCTGACATATTCATCTGACAGACTAATAAAGCGGCAAATAAATCACATTTTCAGGAATTTTTTTACTCATTTTTGCCGGTGTTTTTGTCAGAGCAACCGCTAGTAATGATGCAGGCTTCCGGCTTTTTAATAAATTTTAGTCCTCAAGTTATCCACAAGAATCCGTATTTTTGTACACTTGATAAAAGCTGCTTTTAACATTATCTTGTTGTCATTATTTAGTGTACCCCCTACATATTGTGTTCCTTAACATTCCATTACCACTACTCTCTCGTTGGTTTTTCCGCCACTGAGGGGGTTATGTTTTGGTCTAAGTCAAAGACACAAAGCAGGTGGGAGTGAATCTGAAAGTAAATGTAAGGTATGCCTGTCCATGAACCATAGTCTGCTAGTAACAAAGCGTGATGGCCACAAAGAACGAATTGACCTTGATAAAATCCACCGGGTTGTTAACTGGGCAGCCGATGGACTGAAAAATGTCTCGGTATCACAAGTAGAACTGCGTTCCCAAATCCAATTTTACGATGGCATCAAAACCTCAGATATTCATGAGACGATGATCAAAGCTTCCGCTGATCTTATCTCCGGTGATGCACCTGACTATCAGTATCTGGCCGCCCGCTTGGCAATTTTCAACCTGCGTAAAAAAGCTTACGGTCAATTCGAGCCACCCTCGCTCTATGACCATGTATCCCGTATGGTGAAAATGGGCAAATATGACAAGCACTTGCTTGCAGACTACTCGAAAGAAGAATTCGAGCAAATGAACGAGTTTATTGACCATTGGCGTGATATGAACTTTTCTTACGCGGCGGTCAAACAGCTTGAAGGTAAATACCTGGTTCAGAATCGCGTTACCGGTGAAATTTATGAAAGTGCCCAATTCCTCTATATTCTGGTCGCAGCTTGCCTGTTCTCCGGTTATCCGAAAGAGACACGTCTGGACTATATTCGCCGTTTTTACGATGCGGCTTCCACATTTAAGATCTCTCTGCCGACCCCGATCATGGCAGGTGTACGCACCCCGACGCGTCAATTTAGCTCATGCGTATTGATTGAATGTGATGATAGCCTGGATTCCATTAATGCGACTTCCAGCGCGATTGTAAAATATGTTTCTCAACGTGCGGGTATTGGTATCAATGCAGGCCGCATTCGTGCGCTGGGAAGCCCAATCCGTAATGGTGAAGCCTTCCATACCGGCTGTATTCCTTTTTATAAGCATTTCCAGACCGCGGTCAAATCCTGCTCTCAGGGGGGCGTTCGTGGTGGTGCCGCTACCCTGTTCTATCCATTATGGCATCTGGAAGTTGAAAGCCTGCTGGTACTAAAAAACAACCGTGGCGTTGAAGGAAACCGTGTTCGTCACATGGACTATGGCGTACAACTTAACAAACTGATGTACGAACGCCTGATCAAAGGTGAAGAGATTACCCTGTTCAGCCCATCCGACGTTCCAGGGCTATATGAGGCATTCTTTGCCGATCAGGATGAATTTGAGCGCTTGTACACCAAATATGAGCAGGACAGCAATATCCGTCAGCAACGTCTGAAAGCGGTTGATCTCTTCTCCCTGATGATGCAAGAGCGTGCTTCTACCGGCCGTATCTATATTCAGAACGTAGATCACTGCAACACCCACAGCCCATTTGATCCTTTAGTCGCCCCGGTGCGCCAATCAAATCTGTGTCTGGAAATTGCACTGCCAACCAAGCCATTGAATGATATCAATGATAAAAATGGTGAAATCGCGCTGTGTACCTTATCCGCATTCAATCTGGGGGCAATTGAAAATCTTGATGAGCTGGAAGAACTGGCTACTCTGGCAGTCCGTGCCCTTGATGCCCTGCTCGATTATCAGGACTACCCTATCCTTGCCGCCAAACAAGGGGCAATGGGTCGCCGTACATTAGGCATTGGTGTCATCAACTATGCTTACTATCTGGCGAAACACGGTGTACGTTACTCCGATGGCAGCGCTAACAACCTGACCCACAAAACATTTGAAGCTATCCAGTATTACCTGTTGAAAGCCTCTAATGAACTGGCGAAAGAACAAGGCGCTTGCCCGTGGTTTAAAGAAACCACCTATTCTAAAGGTATCCTCCCTATCGATACCTATAAAAAAGCGCTGGACACATTGACCAATGAACCGCTGCACTATGACTGGGAAGCATTGCGCAACGAGATCAAACAATATGGTCTGCGCAATTCAACATTATCTTCTTTGATGCCGTCAGAGACCTCTTCCCAGATCTCTAACGCCACCAACGGCATTGAACCGCCTCGTGGTTATGTCAGCATCAAAGCATCAAAAGATGGCATTTTACGCCAGGTTGTACCGGAATATGAGCGTCTGAAAGGTGCTTATGAACTCTTATGGCAAATGCCTGGTAATGATGGCTATTTGCAGTTGGTTGGTATCATGCAGAAATTTATCGATCAATCGATCTCTGCCAATACCAACTACGATCCGACACATTTCCCAAGTGGAAAAGTGCCGATGAATCAGCTACTGAAAGATTTATTGCTCGCTTACAAATATGGTGTGAAGACGTTGTATTACCACAATACCCGTGATGGTGCGGAAGACATTCAGGATGACCTGGAAGAAGTCGTGGAATCTGCTGATTCCGATTGTGAAGGCGGCGCGTGTAAGATTTAATTTGAGGAAGTTATGGCCTATACCACTTTTTCACAAGTCAAAAACGATCAGTTACAGGAACCCATGTTTTTTGGTCAGCCAGTAAATGTAGCCCGTTATGACCAACAAAAGTATCCGATTTTCGAGAAATTGATCGAAAAACAGCTCTCTTTCTTCTGGCGCCCGGAAGAAGTTGACGTGTCTCGCGACCGCATTGACTACAATGCGCTGCCTGACCATGAAAAGCATATTTTTATCAGTAACTTAAAATATCAAACGCTGCTGGACTCTATTCAGGGCCGCAGCCCGAACGTGGCTTTTCTGCCCTTGATCTCCATCCCTGAGCTGGAAACCTGGGTTGAAACTTGGTCTTTTTCTGAAACGATTCATTCACGTTCTTACACTCACATCATTCGGAATATCGTTAATGATCCGGCGGTTGTGTTTGATGATATTGTCACCAATGAAGAGATTCTGAAACGGGCAAAAGACATTTCCGCTTATTACGATGATCTGATTGAGATGACCAATCATTATCAGCTATTTGGTGAAGGCACACATCAGATTGCCGGTAAAACCATCACGGCTAGCCTGCGTGGACTGAAAAAGCAACTGTACCTGTGCCTGATGAGCGTTAACGCGCTGGAAGCGATCCGCTTTTACGTCAGTTTTGCCTGTTCATTTGCCTTTGCTGAACGCGAATTGATGGAAGGTAATGCAAAAATCATCAAATTGATCGCCCGTGACGAAGCACTACATCTGACCGGCACACAACATATGCTGAATCTGCTGCGCTCTGGTCAAGACGATCCAGAAATGGCAGAAATCGCCAAAGAGTGTGAACAACAGTGCTACGACCTGTTTGTTCAGGCGGCGGAACAAGAAAAAGAGTGGGCAGATTACCTGTTCAGCGAAGGCTCGATGATTGGCTTGAACAAAGATATTCTGTGCCAATATGTTGAGTACATTACTAACATCCGTATGCAAGCTGTCGGGTTGAAACTGCCATTTGAAACGCGTTCTAACCCGATTCCGTGGATTAACGCCTGGCTGGTGTCTGATAACGTTCAAGTCGCGCCGCAAGAAGTTGAAGTCAGTTCCTATCTGGTTGGTCAGATTGATGCTGAAGTTAACCCTGACGACCTGAGTGATTTTGAACTCTGATGACAAGCTATAAAGTAACCCTGCATGGTATGCAGGGTTATCATATCTACAGCTCTCCCGAACTGCATAACAGTCTGCTAGAGGCATTGGAACAAGGTAGAGTTCAAGCTGAATACCAATGCCGCGAAGGTTATTGCGGTTCCTGTCGTGTCAAATTGATAAAAGGCAAAGTCGGCTATCGACGCAAACCTCTGGCTTTTGTTAATGAAGGCGAAATTTTACCCTGCTGCTGTCATCCGCTTAGTGATATTGAGATTGAGCTTTAGTATTTATTTTAAAAACTAACACTCAATAATGAATACGAATATCCACACCTTGATCGCATGGACAAAGAATCCCCAAATTTATAAGGGCTTTTAATTTATTAACAACAGGTTATATAGTAATTTAGATGGAATGGAACTCCTCAACCCTACGCTCAAGCTCTGTAAGAAATGACGTTTTTGCTAATTCGTGAGCCTTCGGGCTCATAATACTTATCACCTGAAAACTCTTACTATCCATCCAATGCTGCACATACACTAAATAATTATCCGAACATCGATCAATCTGTGGCTTATATTTTTCCCACGGTATTTCATCTGGCATTCTAATATGCAATTTATAGATATTTGAATCTAAGGTTCTGCTATTATGTTCCCATTGACCATCCCGGCCAAATACAGAAGGTAATAACGCCGTCCTTTTCCAATGCTCTAACAACTTTGCATAAACTATTGCAACATCATGAAACTCAACATCTTTATGAACAGTAACACTGACTCCCATTATAAAAATTCCGGCTCTGACAGACCAAGGTTTTTATGTTCTGCTAATATCATCAATTTAACTTCTCTAGAAGTAGGTAAATTATCAGGATGATACGTCTTTGTCGGAGGCAGGCTTTGTTCAATAGCCGAAAGAATATCACACGCAGTATATTCAGAGTTCGCTATTGCTCGACCAAACTTTACAATATTCACCCGAAATATTTCTCGCTCAGACGGATCTGGAAAATTCTTACTCAGATTATCAGGTGACAGAACGATACGTACTGCTTCTTTTATCCTCATGCAATATTCAATGTTGTCATTGGCCAATTTTCTTATACGTACTGAATTTGAAAACAATCCACCACTCCCCTTAGCAATACGATGAGCGATAGCTTCAGATAACGACTTTCGTGTGTACTCATTCAGACTTTGCAAGTAAGCAGTTGCTTCTGACAAAGGCAGAAAAACTTGTTCATCTTTCAGGTTAAATGTCAATGTAGATATCAAACCTGCTGATTTTTGTATTTCAACAACCGTCATCGGTAGAACGGTACTTTTAGCCGGAACAGGAGCCAGAGACGCCAATAACGCCGCTGTCATCGCTGGGAGAGCCATTGTTTTCACTTGCCTCTTCATATCCTTACCACCTTCAATGTTGATATATACCCTATTGATTTCAAGATGCATCGCGGCGGCAAGGGAGTGAATCCCCGGGAGCATAGATAACTATGTGACCGGGGTGAGCAAGTGCAGCCAACAAAGAAGCAACTTGAAAGATGACGGGTATAGTTGTTATTAGCCCTTCCAAGGGTTGATAACAGTAAGCCCGGCAGCTTCAAAAGGTGATATGTCGCGGGTTGCAACAATCAGCCCATTCGCCGCTGCAATAGCCGCAATATACCCGTCAGCCTTCCCAATGGCTTTCCCCTCGCTCTTCGCTCGCGCCATGATCTCGGCATAAGCTTCCGAAGCGGCCGCATCGAATGGCAAGATACGACCGGTAAATAAAGGAACAACACTCCGCTCTAGGTTTCTATGCAGGGTATCTTTGCGCTTACCATTGGACAGCGCTGCAACCCCAAAGCGAAGCTCAGCCAAGCTGATCGCTGCCAAGTAAAGCGTCTCGACATTCTGTTCATCTATCCAGGCAACCACAGCGGGGTGGCCGCTGAGCCGCAGTGGCTCGGAAACCACGTTCGTATCTAGCAGTATCATTCAAAACTCATCGGCTCAGCAGGTGTCTTATCACGCTCGATCTCAAGATCGACGCCCTCCGCCTCGCGGCCGATTTTTGCCAGCAAGGAACCCAGCTTGATGCGCCCCTCCGGTTGTACGGCGTTTTCCAGAATAAACCGGATTTCGGCCTCAGCACTACGGCCATGTGTGGCTGCGCGTACCCGCAAGGCACGATGCACTTCGTCCGGTACATTTCTGACAGTAATGGATGGCATAGATTCATTTCCTCATTTAGCATGCATTGCAATCAATATATATTATTGCAATCATGGCTGCAAGCATGTGGGATAGAAAGAGAGCTAATTGCATTCAATCAAAACCCATTAGCAAAGAGTTGGAAAGAAATCAGCGGCTAAATCAGGTAAAGCTGGCAAAGCAATATATGTAGAAAAACCTATGGCATTAACATTTGATTCAGAAGTAAAAAACATGTTATATAATCATATATTGGAACGAAAAAAATGGGATAAATCAGAATTCTATTATAATCTCCACCAAGATTTTATTAAGAAAGAATTCGATATAAACATATTGGGAAAATAAAATGAAAAAAACAATAAAATGGGGCATTATTGGTTGCGGTGATGTTACTGAAGTAAAAAGTGGCCCTGCCTTTTATAAATTAGATAATTCTGAATTAGTTGCAGTAATGCGGCGCAACGCTAATTTAGCAGAGGATTTTGCTAAGAGACATAATGTCCCTAAATGGTATTCTGACGCTAATTCACTTATTAATGACAAAGACATTGATGCAGTATATATTGCAACACCTCCCTCTACACATAAAGAATATACCATTTTAGCGGCTAAAGCTGGTAAAGCAATATATGTAGAAAAACCTATGGCATTAACATTCGAAGAATGTAATGAGATGATCGCGATTTGTAAATCCCAAAATGTTCCCTTATTTGTGGCTTATTATAGGAGAGCATTACCAAGATTTTTAAAGATCAAAGAATTAATTGAGTCAGGTGCGATAGGAACACCAAGAATTGTAAGTTGTATACTTTACAGAGAGATAGAGAAATGTTACCAAGATCCTCATCATTTACCTTGGGTTGTTAATCCAAAAATTTCCGGTGGTGGGTTATTTGTTGATTTAGCATGTCATACTCTTGATATATTAGACTTTCTTTTGGGAAAGATTATTTCTGTCAAAGGACATGCAAATTCACAAGGGAATGCTTATCCCGCTGAAGATTGTGTATCAATGTCATTTATGTTTGAAAATAATATTCAAGGTGTGGGTATATGGAA
Organism: Photorhabdus laumondii subsp. laumondii; assembly: GCF_003343245.1. Classification (NCBI taxonomy): domain Bacteria; kingdom Pseudomonadati; phylum Pseudomonadota; class Gammaproteobacteria; order Enterobacterales; family Morganellaceae; genus Photorhabdus; species Photorhabdus laumondii. The sequence goes on from NZ_CP024901.1 coordinate 3,563,243, forward strand.
TTTTGTGTCGAACTCTAGAGGAGATAATGTTGAAATAATTGGTACTAAAGGAAAAATATCTTTCTCTACATTTGGAAATTCAGCCATTTCATATTATGACGAAAATAATAAATTACACCAATTTAATATTGATAATCCAAAGCATATAGAAATGCCATTGATTAATACAATAATTAATGAATTACAAGGAAAAGGATTTTGCCCATCAACAGGAGAATCAGGCTCACGAACCAGTTGGGTAATAGACCAAGTATTAAAAGACTATAGAATTAATAATTATTTACAATATAAAAATGAATAAATTAGTTTTTAGAGGAAAATAAAAACCAAATATATATGAGTTCATTAAAAATATCGGAAGTTAATAAATGGTCTAAAAGACTTTATTAACTTCTTTTTATTACCATTTTTATCAACTAAAACAGTTTTACTATTCATAATATTTATTCTTGACCAAATAATACTATATATTCTGTCTATTGATGATTTTATATAATAGATATTGCTATGATCAGTTACGAAATAAAACTTAGGTTCTTTAATCAAACATAACTTCTACAACGCGAAAAAGCCAGCCGTAATGCCGCACCAACTTCCGCAGGAGAACTGTCTGCCGGAATAATGACATAATCAGCTTCAGAAATACCATCTTCAGACCAACCCTCCAATTTCTCATGGCAGGATGGTCGGATCGTTATTTGACCATCAAGCATACAGATACCACAGCTTAACATTTTCTTAAATAACTGCCGTTTTGAACGGTAATTATAAGATCCCATCATCTCGGTGATCCAATTTTTATACTGTTCAGCATTTACATCATGATCAAAATAATCCCCGTACTTATCCAGCGGGATTACTCTGCTTTTTGATAAAGCATCAAGCACAGCCTTTCCCAACTCTTGATCAGATACAATTGGCTGTAATAAATAATTACTTCCTGAGGGATCTGCTCCCAATAAGCCATTGCCTGAATAGGTTTGTACTGAATAGAAATCACCATTAAATTTAACTCTTGCATTTAACCCTTGTTTAAAATCTGCATTCATTATTTCACCACCGTAATTTTAGCAGTAAGGCTTATTTAATAACTATTTGAATCTTTTCGAGATAATTAGTGGACACATAATAACTACTACGTGTCCACCTTAATTAACTCTCTAAATCAAAAATCATGAATAATCAATGCAAAAACAAACTGTTACCTTATCGTCAAACATAACTTCTGCAACGTGAAAAAGCCAGCCGTAGTGCCGCACCAACTTCCTCAGGGGAACTGTCTGCCGGAATCACGACATAATCAGCTTCAGAAATACCATCTCCAGACCAACCTTCCAATTTTTCATGGCTAGATGGTTGTATCGTTATCTCACCATCAAGCATGCAAATACTACAACTCAACATTTTCTTAAATAATCGGCGTTTTGAACGATAGCCATAAGATTTCATCATCTCCGTTATCCAATTTTTATACTGCTCATCACTTGCATCATGATCAAAATAATCCTCACATTCATCAAGTGGGATTACTCTGCTTTTTGATAAAGCATCAAGTGCAGCCTTTCCTAATTCTTGATCAGATACAATTGGCTGTAGTAAATGTTTGCTACCTAAGGGATCCGCTCTCAATAAACCATTGCCTGAATAAGTTTTAACAGAATAAAAATCCCCGTTGAACATAGCGCTTGCATTTAACCCTTGTTTAAAATCTGCATTCATTATTTCACCACCGTAATTTTAGCAGTAAGGCTTATTTAATAACTATTTGAATCTTTTCGAGATAATTAGTGGACACATAATAACTACTACGTGTCCACCTTAATTAACTCTATAAATCAAAGATCATGATCAATTTAGTGCAAAAACAACTGTTCATTTATCGTCAAACATAACTTCTGCAACGTGAAAAAGCTAGCCGTAATGCTGCTCCAACTTCCTCAGGAGAACTGTCTGCCGGAATCACGACATAATCAGCTACAGAAATACCATCTCCAGACCAACCTTCCAATTTTTCATGGCTAGATGGTCTTATCGTTATTTGGCCATCAAGCAATTGGATTCCACAATTATGCATTTTTTTAAAAAGCTGACGTTTTGAACAATAATTGTAAGTTTCCATTAAGAGTTTAACCCATTCTTTATATCTCTCAGCCTTTTTTTCATTGTCAAAAAAATTATCATCGGGATCAATCAGCCGACTTTTAGAAAGAGCATCCAGAATTACAATGCCTAGCTCCTCATCAGAAATATCAGGAGATAACATATGGTTACCCCCTAAAAGGTCTAAATTCAGTGAACGATAACCCGAATAACTTATTATTGAATAAAAATCACCATTAAATACACATCTGGCATTCCGCCATCGTTTAAAAATCTCACTCATTATTTCACCACCGTAATTTTGACACTTACATTTTTCTCTGCACCATAAGTAATGGCTCGGTTGATTTGCTCCCATTGGTCAGGAGTGGTAGTTTTAGGTATTGCAATTCTCACTTCACGCTTAGATATCATGTTAGCAGTGACATTTACACCTGCTTTTGTTTCATCAATGAAACGAATGGTATCATCAATATTTCCTTTTATGGAAATATACAGTTGTTTTGGATTTTTAATTTTTGAAGCAGTACGTGTATCCAATGTTTTTACACTGGTAGCCAAACCTGTTTTTTCATCATAAAAATCAAAAGTCTTAAACCTTTCAGGCAACCGAGAACCTGCTGGCATTTGCGTAGCAACAAAATCCTCAAAAGGATACCCATACTATTTCAATCGCAAGACTCCATTGGATAGATCCAGTAAGCAGTAAAAAATTTCCTAATACAACACAAAGACTATCTAAGGTAATAAAAAAATATATATTTGGTAACATCGGTATGGAAACCGATGTTACCCATTTTTACTACATAGCAATATCGCATATCAATCCAAGATAAAATTAGCTTGATATACACTAACTAATAGAATTAAAGAAATTATTGATATCTTCTTTTGATAATCCTCTTATTAGAACACTTACAATATTTTCATCATCGTCCAATCCCAACCACAAAGAGTTGCTACATTTAATCCAACTGGATAACATACATTTCTCTTTTATGACCAACATTATAGATTCTTGATAAATCAATGCTTTAATCACACAATTGAATTCATCGATAAAACGATGATTAAAATCATTATTTTCAGTAAATCTCCATATATTCACATCAACTATAGGAAAACCACATTTACTTTCATATGATTCAATAAGATAATCATCTGCATATTGAATAAACTCTGGATTAATTATAACCAAAGTAATCGCTGCAATTCTGCCATTACTAGGCAAAATAGCAAACTCTAATAAACTCTTCTTATCATCACCAACTCTCCAATATAAAGGAGTTTCGTTTATATTATCAACTAATTGGATATCAATAGGTGTGTAACCATCAATATTAATGATTACTTCCTGATCATTTACTGGCTTGATTATTTTCAGCATCATTATTTATACAACGCATGTTTTAATACTGGATAAGGATCTGTAGATCGCTGACTAAATATTAACTCCCAACGACCTACTTGCATTTTTTCATTAAACTTCAAACCTTGAGATGATGCATTCTTGATCGCATGTTGAAGACTTGACAACATAGCTTGGCTCCCTTCTGTTGTGCTGTGTGACAATCCATTACGCGTTAGATATTCCTCCATATGCTTGGTTGCATTTGGGTTAACCCATACAACTTTTCCATTTACCGTCATCTCAAACGATTTTGGTATTGATGTTCCAGGAATTGCAGGCTGTGTTGCTTTTATAGAATCCCATACTGTTCCTGACTTACTAATATCACGCTTAATTTCATTCAACAATATCCTTGTTTCAGGGGCATTTTTAGCTTTAACCGCAACTTTAAGTTTTTCAATGATTTTTACTGATAACTTCCCACTAGGAATAACACTGAGCGTAGCAAGAAGATAATCTTCCAATTTCTCTGCATCATAAAATCCTTTCGTTGCGCCAATGACAGGGATGTAATCCATAACTGCTAACGCAGCTTGTTGACGAGCTTCCACACGAATTAAAGCCTCTTTATCACCTTCCATTGCAGCCAACATATCTTTTTGGTTTTCTAACGCTAACTGAGTAAGCTGATGATCAATATAGTTATAACGAAAAACTATCTCAGATGCATTTGCACCACTGTAAGCACCATCCGGCGTTCCTGTTACTATTGCTCCCGCTACTGAACCAAAAACTTTTGCTAGCTGGGCATTAGATTCATTATCAGACATAGCCTTTATTAGCTTATTTAACTGACGTTCTGATTCATCACGAAATTTAGGCTCAAACAAGCTATTATCCATAATAGAACCAGCCAATTCCGCAGCCAAAGCCCCTGCCATTGCGCCTTTAACATTTCCTCTGCCAATTTCAGCGCTTATCCCTGCGACAACTGCATGGCTTAACGTTTTACCCGGCACTCCAAGCACTTCGCCGTTGTCACCAATTAATCTGGCACCTTCCGCATTAATCTGGCTGCCAATATTAGCCAACAGAGCCGTAGTCAAATTATCTTTAAAGCTGCCGCCGTTAATGGCGGTATTCAAGCTAGAACTAATAATGGATTGACCCGCTACCCGTTGGACGACTTTATTCCAATCACCATTGCTGATTTGGGGTAATTTCGCTTTTGTGGGATCTAATTTGGTACCATCAGCCGCTTTATCCCATCCCATGTAGGAATCAAATCCGGCCAATGCGCCACCAATCGCCATTGAGGTAATTGTTGATTTAACCGCATCACTGCTACCTAATACTTTTAGCGCTTTGGATATGTCCCCCTGATTATCCACAATAGCAACCGCCGCCTGTGCCGCCAGTGATGACATTCCCGCAGTTAACGCCCCACCCGCAACGCTATTACCCGCATAAGATGCGACAGATGCCGCTAAAGAACTGCCTGCGGTTGCCGCCGCCGCTGCAATCGCAATTACCGCAGAAACCACTGGATTCAAATGCTGGCTCTTGTGATCCCAACTGTCATAAGCGTCTTTGACCACATTCCACTGGATATCTTTATTTTCTCGAAGCCCTTTCAACCAAGCTGTTTCTGGCGTATTTCCCAATACGGCTAATACATTTTGCAATGACTGACCATTTTTAGCTTTAATATCAGCACTAACACCGTTGGCTGCTTCCACTGTCAGTTTTCCACCAGTGAAAATCTGCGGTAATACCCATTGGGTTTCGGTATAACCTTTATCCCTTTGCTTAATATAAAAGCCTTTGGAATAGGTAATAGTCTGTTCAAAAGCGGTATTTTTTACTGCTTTAAAATTAACTTTACCGTGAGTGCTGGTCAGTTTGGCGTTTTTATTAGTCGCAATTTTACTGGCTTCGTAAGTGCTATCATCCCGGCTTAACAGGTTAATATCACCACCCGCAGTAAATTCAGTGACTTTATTAGTGACATCATGACGGGTACGTTTAATGGTTTTCTTTTTGCCATACCACTTACGTTTGGTTTCTGTTTTCTCATAGTGGCTAGATTCTTCCATTGCCTGAGCGTACAGATAACCGCCTTTCGCCGCGACGTCCATCGCACCTTTGGCAGTCAGTTTAGTGGCTTGGAAAAGAATACTGCCGTTTGAAATAACAGTTAATATACCGCCACTAGTCAATGCAGTACCTTGCTGTGTGACTGATTCAGTGAATTCCCTGCCTTTTTCCCGGTAAGAGTGATTCTGCACTGATTCAAAACGCATATTGCCGCCGGAAGAAATCGTTGTATTTCCTCCTGAGCTTAATGTAGCGCCTTGGGTAATCAGCGTTCCATTAGCAGCTAAGGTAAGCTGTTTTCCACCATTAACTACAGCAACGATATGGCGATCATCTTTATTATTATCGTTCTTATTATCAATAGCGGAATAGCCCAGAGCTAACAAGTTAATATTCCGACCTGCTGATAATAATGTATTACCTTTCGCGTTAATTTGAGCCGCCTTGCCATTGATATCGGCACCACTGATAATATTGATATTATTTCCTGCGGTTAATCGGCTACTTAATTCACCAGAACGGGATGTGGAAAATAGTTTATTCAGTGAAGGAGATAATTCACGAGGAGTGAGATCAATGTTTTTTGCAGCGGTCAAGTTGATATCTTTTACCGCTGAAACATTAACTCCCTTAATAAATAAATTTCCTCCAGCATTAATGACAACCGAGCTTTTTGCATCAAGCTTACCTATTGTAGATAACATCTGATTAAACAGCGTTTGTTCCTTACTCTCAGCGCTCACATCCCCCATTCGTTTATGTGTCAATAACTCACTGTTATTATCAATGGTAATATCATGATTTGCAGTTAAAGAAATATTATGACTTTTCGTTAAGAGGATATTGCGAAGAAGAATGTTCTTACCTGCATGTAAGAGTAAATCACCCGTAGCTTCTAAGCTACTTATTTTACGCGTATTATCAGGATTAAAATACCCTGGTTTGCTACTACTCTGAAACTGAACATTCCCGTTGCGGCTGATAATAGTTACATCTTTGGCTTTTAGTTCACCTTGCAAAGCATTAATATTATTAGTTGCTGTCATAGATAAGCTATTTGACGAAATCAATGCTGCATTATTAAGATTAATATCATTCTCGGAAATAATATTTAACCCATCAATAGCCTTTAGTTTATCAGTGATATTGATTTTACCTGCGTGAAGCAAAATGTTTTTTGCTGATAATGTGTCAGGTCGGGCAGTTACAGTTACTTCTGACAGATTTTTTGCATTATCAGGAATCAACGTACTGATATTTAAATTGTTTTTAAAATCCGCTACTAGATTTTTTTCCGCACTAATTGAAGACGATATATAACTTTCTTCCCCCCAAGTATATAACTCTCCTTGCTTAGTATATTCTGCATCTTCATAAACATAAAATAAATCCCAATCACCCGGTGGTGCATCATCATCTTTGAATTCACTGCCAGCCATAGGGTTTGATGTAGTATAATGCCAAAATGTATTTTTCTTACCTAATTGACGGCTGATAATATCAATATTTTCCCCGGTGAGAATAAGATCTTTTTTCGCATATATAGATGAAACATCATTTCGCAAATTAGTTGCATTAATATAAGCATTACCACCAGAAACAATGCTCCCTGCTGGGCTTATCGCCTTTATTGAAAATCTATCCTGTTTAATATTGACAAAGTTATTCTTTAATAAATCGATAATACCAAACCATTTATCCCGATTAAAATCTTTCAATTTTACAGCCAATGTAATGACGGAATCAACACCTTGCCTGATACCATAAAAACTACCAGCCCATTTATTAATTCCTACGGAGTCAGCCGGAATGGTTTTCCATTCAGTTATGGTTTGATCTCTTATATTATCCAGTTTATCAGTGCGAACAACCAAATCCCCTTTCACAGTCTTTATCGTTGCAGACTTGTTTTCAATCAGATCGCTCTTATTCCCCTGAGCATCCTTCTGTAACCACATATTATTATTGGCTTGCAAAAGTGCTTTATCACCGGTATTACGCAAGGTATCACCAAATATCCGCATATCCCGGCCCGCAGTTACACTCCCTTTATTATCCAATTTAGTACTTGCCAGAGTAATATCCCGTTCCGCTTGTACCTTGATATTTTGCGCAATATGAGTCTCTTTAGCGCTAAGATTAAAATCCGTTTTGGCTTTGGCATTTCCCAGCTCAATTTTGCCATTAACGTTTAAGGTAATATCACGCTGATTGCTGATTAAATCCTTAAGATTAACACCGACACCATCTTCCGTAGCAACCAAACGGATTTTATTGGCATACATGCCGCCTAATGCTTTGGTATCAACGGCTAATTGAGGTTTAACACCTTCTCCAGTGATTTTTTTCACTGTGCCATCGTTAAAATCAATCCGATTAGCTCCCTGCGTCAGGGATAAATTATTAGCTTGAATTTTTCCATTTAATTCAGTCGCCCGGCTGATAATATCGATATAATCCGTTGTCTTACCATCCAGCCCTTTGCCACCAATAGTAATCTGGCCTTTTTTAACCTCCAATGCTTCCAACGCACCCTGTTTATCAAATTGAGGTTTACCGGTGGTCAATGTCGCACTGCCGGTATTGATAAAACCACAACCATCACAAGTAATGCCATTAGGGTTGGCAATCATCATATTGGCTTTATGACCAACTATCTCTAGTTTCCCTTGGAGATCAGATCGACCACTACCGGTGACTTCATTAATAATCAATTCAGCCGATTTACCATTCAAGTTAGGGTTAGCGTTAAGTTGCCCGGCTAATTGTGATTTAACCACCTGAGTGGCGTTATTTAATACGGCACCCTGAGTCGCAACATTAAACTCTTTATAAGTGTTGTGAGATATTCCTGCACCATTAGGCGTAGCAATATTTACAATCGGCACATTACCCTGGTTTTGTACCTGTGTTCGGTTATTATCTGGCGTGATCCCGGCTGCAATAGCAGGATGAAGGGGATATACGGCAGTAAGATAAATTAAAAGATAACAAGCTCCCCTTGCCATAGGGCCGTTACGTCTTTCCATTATTCTGTCCTTTCTTAATTTAAGTACAAAGTTATTGATATAAATACCTGTATTACATCGCTAAAAAATCAGTGATACAGACCAGTAAACTACCCAGTTATCCGGTTTCAGGTGGTCTGGATAAATCAGAGGTGTTCCCAATGTCATTGTTTGATTGAACTTACTGTGCGTCAGTGATATGCCAAGCGCAGTACCGGTAACATTACCGCCATCGATTTGTCTGGTTTTTCCCTGTAACCAACCCGTATCCAGCGCCCCCGTTAAGGCCAGTTCACCCAGCACAGGCAACTCTGAAATTTGCCAATTCAGTTCATTACGCCAATACCCACCGCGATTTCCGGTCAGGTATTGTTCTTTAAATCCCCGAACAGAGTATTGCCCGCCTAATGAGAGACGTTCACTGGCATAAAGGTTGTACGGTGTGGTTTGACCGTAAACAGATGAAAGGTAATAAATAGAGTCGGAAATCGGGATAAAATAGCTAACACTCAGGCTGAATTTACGGAATTGGCTACGTGGAGCATCTGGGAAATACGGGTCATCTTTTGTTGCACCTAACACGGGTAACCCATAACTCAATGCAGGGTTGAAAGTGATATAGCCACCCGCCAGTACCGAACTGTAATTAAGACCAAGATTAGCAACACTTAATATCGGACTGCTGATAGATAATTTCTTTCCTGCAAACAAATTAGCCGTCTGACGATGTGTTATTCCTGCATTCAGAGCCAGTTTCTGTTCACCGTCACGATACAACGTCCGGTTTATTGCTAGCCGGTGAGTCTGGTTGTCACCTTCATAACGGTAACTTTGTAAGCCAATCGGAATATCCTGAAAAGAATCGTTCCACGCATATTGATAATTGAACAACCAGTCACCATAAGGAATCGTCACATTGGAAGAGAGACTTCGACTACGGTGGTTATTACGAAAATCGTTGTTGCGACTGACAGATAATGACCATTGGTCTGCAAGATGTAATAGGTTATCTACATTCACACTGGCGTTGATTTGCCCGGTGCCAGTACTTTTTTGACCACTATTATCTATCCCCAAACTGGCACCAACCGGCAAACGAGTCGATATTCGTTTTAAGATAACCGCAGAATAACCGGGCTGTTTTCCCGGCTGAATATCAATGGTTATCTGTTGGGAAGGAAGCCGGTTCAGTTGTTCCATCCCCTGTTCAATATCCCGTAGATTCAATGTCTTACCAACCATTCCCGGAAAGGCCATTTTCAATGAAAGGGATGTCTCACCATCAAGAGTGATTGATTCAACTTTGCCCTCACTCACGGTAATAATGAGCGTACCGGTGGATAAATCCTGTGCTCTGAGTCCAGCCCGAGAAGTGACATAACCTCGCTCGATATAGGCATTCGATACTTTACGCACCAGTTCATTAATATCTGGCAAGGTTAAGCAACGGGATAAATAAGACTGTATTAACTTTTCCCTTACTGATTGGGAAAGGCTCTCAACACCTTCAAATTGAATATAGCGGATGGTATGACAAACAGATTTAGCACCATCAGTTTCGTGCTCTAAAGCTGGAGACAAAGTGATGTTGTTACGTAACGCCTCCCGCTGCTGTTGAGCCTGCTGCAATAACGCTTTCTGTTGTTGAGTGATAACCTCTTGATCCGCCGGGCCAATAAACGCTGAAGCATAAGCTTGCCCCGATATAGCGAATAGAACAGATACAACTAATGTCCTAAAACAAACAGATATTCTTTCCATTGATAATTTTTATTTCACCATACGTTAATTGTTAAGATAATGAATAACGTCTTATTTTAATTAGCAATCTAGATGAAAATAAAAAACTTTCTTATTTAAGTGTGAATAAAGTCTGGTTTTTTAAATACTTAATAGAATAAGTAACTTTTTATATTTAATGAAATACATCATTTACGATCATGCAAAAACACAATTGTAATTATTTATTTACACTAAGTGTAACTGTAGTTTGACATGAATAAGTTAATCCTTTAGCCTGCCTTTTCATAACGATTTCAATCAGTTCAAAAACTAGGGGAAAGCGTGAAGAATCGTACTCTTGGCAGTATTTTTATCGTAGCGGGCACGACAATTGGCGCAGGAATGCTGGCGATGCCGCTGGCAGCAGCCGGTGTCGGTTTTGGAACAACCTTCGTGATGTTAATCACTCTTTGGGTTTTGATGAGCTATACCGCTTTATTGTTGGTGGAAGTTTATCAATACAGCCCGGCCGATACGGGCCTGGGAACGCTGGCAAAACGTTATCTTGGGCGAGGAGGCCAATGGCTCACCGGTTTCAGTATGCTTTTCCTCATGTATGCTCTGACAACCGCTTATATCAGTGGTGCAGGTGAGTTGCTGTCAGGCAGCCTCTCTTCATGGCTGGATAAACCTATTCCTGTTTCATACGGTGTGCTGATTTTCACTCTTGTCGCGGGTTGTGTTGTCACTATCAGTACTCAATCTGTCGATATGATTAACCGCCTGCTATTTACGGCAAAAATCATCTTTCTGGTTATTATGCTGACCGTCATGATGCCCCACATCAAAAGCACTAACTTGATGTCAATGCCTTTGGAACAAGGTTTGGTATTATCAGCTATTCCCGTGGTATTCACCTCTTTTGGTTTTCACGGCAGTGTGCCAAGTATCGTCAATTATATGGGAGGTGATACCCGTAAGTTACGCAAAATATTTGTTATCGGCAGTGCTATCCCACTGACTGCCTATATCTTATGGCAATTAGCCACTCTGGGTGCCATCTCTTCCCATACTTTTGTCGGCATCTTAGCGGAGCAATCAGGGCTGAATGGACTGTTAAAAGCGGTGAGAGAAGTTGTCGCGACGCCTCGTGTAGAGCTTGCTGTCCGTCTGTTTGCTGATTTGGCACTGGCAACCTCATTTCTTGGGGTCTCCTTAGGTTTGTTTGACTATATGGCAGATCTGTTCAAACGCCGTAATAATGCGACAGGCCGCCTGCAAACCGGCATCATGACTTTTGTTCCACCACTACTTTGCTCCTTGTACTATCCAAACTTTGTTATGGCGTTAACTTTCGCCGCAGTTGCACTGTCCATTCTCGCCCTGTTACTGCCTTCCATGCTGGCTTGGCGCAGTCGTCAAATTGAACAAAAAGCCTATCGGGTAAAAGGCGGAAAACCCGTTCTGATTCTGGTATTTCTTTGCGGAATTACGGTCATTACCATCCAGATAGGTATTGTCAGTGGTTTACTGCCAGAAGTAGGTTAATTAACTGTCCGCATCAGCAATGGTGCGGACAAAACGCAAAAGTAAATTAGAAATTCAAACCAGCACCGATATAAAATCCATCAGCCAGTTTGTTATCCCTATTTCCCTCTTTCCCTCTCATGTTCATAACCCGATAACCAGCATCCACCGTCAACGGTTTAAATACGGTAAAACGTAAGCCACCCGCAGCCTCAACATAAGAATCAATACCCGAAGTTAATCTGGATGGCGCACCGTAAGCTTCACCGTACAGCGCTAAAGCGGGCATAATAGTCCAACTCAAACCTACACCTGCGGCTAATGCCTCACCATTTTTCCCATCTTTAGGGGATAAATAGAGAGCCTTACCCCCTATGCTGGCCGTCAATGGACCAACAGGCAGGCTAAATGCTGTTCCCAAACTTCCCAACTGCCCGTTATGATCACTGCGTGCCCAGTTGCCATTCAAGGATAATCCGGCACTGTTATCACCAATTGCCGCAGAAGTATGGGTGAAATGGCGACCCGCCTGAACATTCACGGAAATTGCATTCGCTGACTCAGCAATGAACAACAAACTGGTCGCTACCACGGCAAGATAAACCTTCATTATATTTCCTCTTTATTTACTTAATGTTAAACATCTTACGTAAATACAACTAAACCGATAGACAACAAAAAGAAATGAATCATCTATACTTACTAAATATGTGTGAATTTTTCATTTCATTTGCTTAATAATTGATTATGTAAATAGTTTTATTCTAAACAATAAACAAGAAAATAATAAATAAATTATAAAAAAACACAATATTTGCATTTCGCCATTTGACCAGAATGTTTTTCTTAATCAGCGATTCCGCTGTTTTTTTTCATGTAAAACAGGAGAAGTGTGATGAAAAAGAGAGGGCTTACAACGAATGCTGGTACCCCTGTCGTTGACAACAATAATGTCATGACTGCGGGTCAACGTGGTCCTATGTTGTTACAAGATGTTTGGTTCTTAGAAAAGCTTGCCCATTTTGATCGTGAAGTGATCCCAGAGCGCCGTATGCATGCCAAAGGTTCTGGAGCTCATGGTGTCTTTGTGGTTACTCACGATATTACTAAGTACACTCGCGCTAAGATTTTTTCTGAAATAGGCAAAAAAACCGAGATGTTTGCCCGTTTCTCAACTGTCGCCGGTGAACGCGGCGCAGCAGATGCTGAACGTGATATTCGTGGTTTTGCGCTCAAGTTCTATACGGAAGAAGGAAACTGGGATTTAGTCGGCAACAATACCCCGATATTCTATCTCCGTGATCCACTGAAGTTCCCGGATCTTAACCATGTTGTTAAACGCGATCCCCACACTAACTTACGTAATCCTGCCTATAAGTGGGATTTTTTCTCTCATCAACCTGAATCACTGCACCAATTAACGATTGATTTCAGTGACCGTGGTGTACCTAAGTCTTTCCGCCATATGCACGGTTTTGGTAGCCATACTTTCAGCTTTATCAACGCAGATAATGAACGTTTCTGGGTGAAATTCCATTTCCGTTGTCAGCAAGGCATTAAAAACCTGATGGACGAAGAAGCAGAAGCGCTGGTGGGTAAAGATCGTGAAAGTTCTCAACGTGACTTGTTTGCAGCAATTGAGCAAGGAGATTATCCACGCTGGAAATTAAAAGTCCAAATCATGCCAGAGAAAGAAGCTAACTTGTTACCGTACAACCCGTTTGATTTGACCAAAGTCTGGCCTCACGGCGACTACCCAATGATTGATGTCGGTTATTTCGAGCTAAACCGTAATCCTGATAACTATTTCTCAGATGTTGAACAGGCTGCTTTCAACCCTGCTAATGTCGTGCCAGGTATCAGTTTCTCCCCTGATAAGATGTTACAAGGCCGTCTGTTCTCTTATGGTGATGCTCAACGTTACCGTCTTGGCGTTAACCACCATCAAATTCCGGTCAATACACCTCGTTGTCCGTTCCATAATTACCACCGTGATGGGGCAATGCGTGTCGATGGTAACAGCGGAAACACCGTGACTTATGAACCAAACAATGCAGGATTGTTCCAGGAACAACCTGAATTCAAACACCCATCATTGTCTTTAGAAGGAGATGCCGATCACTGGAACCATCGTCAAGATGAAGATTATTTCAGTCAACCTCGTAAACTGTTTATGCTAATAAACAGTAAAGAGCATCAACGTATGTTTGACCGTATTGCCAGTGAACTGTCACAAGCACATGAAGATACTCAACGCCGTCAGGTTGAGCTATTTAGAAAAGTTCATCCAGAATATGGCGCTGGTGTTGAAAATGCGCTGAAAAAAATCAAAGGGTAATGACTAACAACACTGTCTTTTAACCATCTCTGCCCATGACTCCATTAGTGATAATGGGCAGTACGAAAACAAATCAAAATAACTCAATATAAACTTGGCAAATCCAACACCCATTTTTTGATTTGCTGACGGGAAATTTTAATGCCGCTATTTTTAAACTTTTGAGGTAACAAATAGTAAGCGACCGGGCGCTGAAAAGCAGCCAGTTTATCAATCAACCATTCCGGTAATAAGTCGATAACTTCAGTGGAGTGACTATCTATGACCGCGACAGGACGATAACCAAATTCAGGGTCAGGTACGGGAACAATAAAGTTTTGTGCAACCTGCGGGTAGGTGTTAATCACCCGTTCAATCTCTTCCGGCTGAATCCCTTCTCCACCGCTGAAAAATTGATTATCCATCCGGCCAAGTATCCGCAACTCATCATTTTGTATCACACCTCGATCACGGGTATGAAACCAGCCATCACGATCAGCTAACGGTTGTAATTTACCATCCAGCCAATATCCATTGGCAAGGCTGCCAGAACGAATCTGAATTTCCTCATTTATCAGCCGAATTTCTTTGCCCGGTAAAGGATTACCGACACCGGGAAGATCGTCTGCCCGTTTAATGCATACTGTTGAAGCCAATTCGGTCAAACCATAGCTACACCAACAGCAAATACCTTGCTGCTCCGCCCTTTGAGTCAATTCAATGGGGATCATTGCTCCACCCAACAGCACTTGTTTCAAATTCAGGGACTGATTTTGTGACTGTTCCAGTAACCGCCAAAGCTGAGTCGGAACCAATGACGCATGGGTGCAATCGGCTAAAGCGTGATCTAACAGATGAGTATTTCTGAGCACTAAAGAAGCTCCTTTGATTAGCCAGCGCCAAATGATCCCTTGACCCGATACATGAAACAACGGCAATGAGAGCAACCAGCTATCTCGTTGCTGAAATTCAATTACTGAAAGTAGATCTTGCGCGCTGGCAAGATGAGCATGAATTGAGTGAACAGCCGCTTTAGGCAATCCAGAAGAGCCGGAGGTCAGTATCATACTGGCTGGGCGCATAGCATCCCATTCCACCGAATTATCAGCAGAATTTAGTGGTTCACTTTGCCAATTAAGCGATTTGGCATCTATGACAGACACATTATCACTACAGAAATCAGCCACAAAATCGATATTCAAATGTGGCAGTAATTCAGCCAAGAGCATTTCAGGCAATTGAGGATTTAGTGGCAATACTCGCGCACCACACTGTAAAGCCGCAAGATAACAAAACAACATCTCTTCGCTGTTCTTTCCTCGCAACATTACGCCACTACCTTCAACTACCCCCTGTTGGCGAAAATTGGCCGCTATGGTATCCAAAGAGATAACTAATTGATGCCAAGTTAGGGACCGATCACGCAACTTGACAGCAATATTTTCAGGGCTAAACGCTGCCCAGTAGCGCCACGGCCACTGGGAAAATGGATTTAACTGCGCCATGCGATTGCTAACTCGTCCAATCTTGTTACTGGCATCGTGCTACCCGGCCAACGGCGCACCAACTGAGACTGAATCAATTCCAGCGTATCCAGTCCAGGAATAGTCGCTGGCGTCAGCCAATGAGCAATACGGGCAAGCTGAGTCAAACCGAAGCTGGTTTCAATACTGGAGCTGATCACCGCCTCCAATCCCACATTGTGCGCGGCTGAAATCAACTGACAACAACGGGCAAGGCTTCCTGTCAGAGTGGGTTTGATCACAATAGCCGTCACCCCTGCTTGTGCCTCTACGTTAAAACCTTCATCACGAACGCTTTCATCCCATGCAATGGCAATCCCGGTATCACGGGCAAAAGCGAGCGATTGTTGTGAGGTTTGACAAGGTTCTTCCAAAAAGGCAATTCGGTTGCGGTAATCAGGATTGACATACTTAGCGAAACTGTCCGCTTTAGCGCGGCTCCAACTACGGTTAGCATCCAGCCGCAAAGATAGATCCGGTACCGCTTCCAGCAGAACATTAACGACCATGCCGTCACGTACCGCTTCGTACAGCCCGATTTTCACTTTGGCAACTTTTTGTCCACTCATGTTATTGAGACGAACAATCAGTTCATCAGGATCACCATTGCACAGGGGCGCTTTCCGGTAATCAGCCTCTTCCGGTAAGTTACCCTGTAATTCAGCTAATGCACAGCTAATCCCAAATGCAACAGAAGGTAATTCACTTTCATCAGGTTCAGCGCCAAGATGCCACAGTCTAAGCCATGCCACCGCGGCTTCACCTGCCTGTTCAACTGTTTCTTTGCTGAATTCCGGCAATGGTGCAATTTCACCCCATCCCTGTTGACCATTTTCCTGTAAGTGAACCAAAAAACCATCACGAGTTTTAAGCCGCTGATATCGCAGGATAACACCGGCCTCCATTGGCAATCTGAACCGGTATAAAGTTGCAGTACGCATTATGGGTTACGTTTAAATTTACTGAAATCAGGATGGCGTTTCTCAACAAATGCATTACGTCCCTCCTGACCTTCTTCTGTCATATAGAAAAGCATGGTGGCGTTACCTGCCAGCTCTTGCAAGCCAGATTGACCATCACAATCCGCATTTAGAGCGGCTTTTAAGCAACGCAAGGCCATTGGGCTATTTTTCAGCATCTCACGACACCAGCGAACGGTCTCTTTTTCCAGATCCACATATGGCACAACTGTATTAACCAGCCCCATTTCCAACGCTTGTTTAGCATCATATTGACGACACAAAAACCAGATTTCACGGGCCTTTTTCTGACCAACAATCCGCGCCATGTAAGATGCCCCCCAACCACCGTCAAAAGAGCCCACTTTAGGCCCAGTCTGACCGAAAATAGCATTATCAGCCGCAATGGTCAGATCACATACCAAATGCAGTACATGACCACCACCAATCGCATATCCAGCAACCATAGCAACAACGGGTTTTGGACAAGTGCGAATTTGGCGCTGGAAATCCAAGACATTCAGATGATGCATGCCGTTGTCATCCTTATAACCACCATGATCACCACGGACTTTTTGATCACCACCAGCACAAAAAGCTTTTTCACCCATACCCGTCAGGATAATCACACCGATATTGTCATCATAACGGGCATTATCCAACGCCTGCATCATCTCTTTAACCGTCAATGGACGGAATGCGTTACGTACTTGCGGGCGATTGATGGTGATTTTAGCCATACCATCGGTGGATTTGTGATAAAAAATATCTTCAAACCCTTCAGAGCAGTCCTGCCATACAATTGGGGAATAAAGTTCTTCTTCGCTCGGGTAAATCATATTCGTATTCCTTATTAAAGAGTGATAAAAAATGGTTTACTACCGCGGCAAACGCCACTGCGTTCGCCCGGTGAGCATTATGCCCAACACGTGGAATGGTTTGCAGCGGCAAAGCGCAACGTTTTGCCAAATGTTGGAATTTCTTATCATTTTCGCCACACAGATAAACAAAAGGTAACGTCAATTGTTGCAATACCGGCACTAACCAGGGTTGATGTCCAAGTGAGGTATTTTCCAGCATATTAGCCACACCATCGCCATTATTATGACGGCGTACTTTGATCAGTTGCTGACGTTGTTCAGGTAATAGATCAGAAAAAACCGGCTGTTGATACCAATCAGATAAAACTTGTTCAATCGGCTGAGAACGAAAACGTCCGGCCCAATTTCTATCGTGTTCAAGACGATTATTCCGCTCCTGTTGGGAAAATAACCCAGGATTTCCTCCTTCAATCAGTAACCCACATAATCCCCGAATATCACCATAACAAGCATGATGCATAGCAATGCGTCCACCCAAGGAGTAGCCAATCAGCCAGTATTGACTAATTCTCTGTTCTGCTAATGTTTCAGATAAAAGACAACTCATTTCCAGAAGATCTTTTACCCGCACGTCAGTGGAATCACCGTGACCGGGCAGATCGATGACCAATGAGGGATGTTGAGCACACAGATTCACTAACGGCAACCATTCATCACCACAGCCCAATAATCCATGCAACCAAACCAGCCAAGGGCGGTCGTTGTAACCGTTGAACTTGCGACAAACCAGACTCACAACATAGCCACCTGTTTTAACAGTTGTTGCAAACACTCAGCCCCTTCTCTATCCGGCACTTTTAACTCAATCAGTGTGGTTTCATTTTGTTGCCATGCCTGTTTAATACTTTGTTGCAATTCCATCCAATTTTGTGGGCTGGCATATTTCAAGCCGAACATCGCCGCAGCATGATCAAAATTAACGTATTGAGGCATACAGTAAAAACGCTGCCTTGCTTCTTCCTGTGTGGGTAGTAAAGAGAAAATCTGCCCGCCGTTATTATTTACCACAATTAATACCATTGGAGCGGAAGGATGACGCAACAGAGCCAAGCTATTGAGATCATAAAGCGCCGATAAATCCCCGATCACAGCCAAAGTGGGCTTTGCCGTTGCCCGTTGTACACCTGCCGCAGTAGAAATTAACCCATCAATGCCGCTAGCGCCCCGGTTACTGTAAACTGGATACCCCGCCGGTAATTGTCCCAGTGTATCAATCAAACGAATAATCAGGCTGTTACCGACAAACAACTGCCCACGTTCAGGCAGTAATTCACGCAATCGATAGGCCACCGTTGCTTCACCGAATTTCCCAGCCAATTCAGTTCTGACGCAGTTAACGGCTTTTTCTGACCAAACGATGAGCTCTTCTGCCCACAATGTACACGATTGTGCCCACGGTATGCACGGCTGTGCCGGATGAGCCAGTAACCAGTCAGCAATATGACAGGTCAATTTTTTGCCACGATGATTGGCAGGATCAAGCCGACCGGGTATCGGATCAATAATCCAAAACTCCTGCGGCTGGCATTTCGCTTGCCACTGTAACAAGCATTTCCCTATCAGGCTGGAGCCAAACTGCACTACCAGTTGCGCTTGCGCTAAAATCTCCTGCACATGAGGATTATCCAACCATAAATCGGCACAAGGCAGTGGCTGCCCAGTTTGTGAAAGCGCATTGCCAATCAGCGGCCAGCTCAATGCCTTTGCCCATTTAGCAACATTAACTCCCTCTTCGGCACTCATTCGACCAGCCAATACAACGCCTTTTTTCTGTTGCCAGCAGTCCCAATCCGGAACTTCTGCCACAACCTTAGCGACTGGCTGGCTCAACCAAGGTGTTTTACTTTTCCACCAATCACCTAACTGCTGCTGCCACTCATCATAAGCAGGCTCTTCATTACCATATAATGGTTCGGCAAATGGGCAATTAATATGCACGGCTCCATGTTGCAAATTCGCCATACTATGATCTATGACAGAAGCCAGCCAGCTTGCCGGTATATCTACGGTCGGTCTTGGCAAAGAAATTGTTTGGCATGGATGAGAAGCAAAAATACCATTTTGACGAATAGCCTGATTTGCACCACAATCCATCAATTCTGGTGGCCGATCAGCCGTAAGGAAAACCATTCGTTCACCGGTTAAACTGGCTTCAATTAATGAAGGATAGAGATTTGCCACCGCGGTTCCAGAAGTAACGATAACAGCAACCGGCTCTCTGCTTGCTTTGGATAATCCCAGTGCCAGATGCCCTAATCCACGTTCGTCAAAATGAGTATGACAAATCAGTTTGTTATTTGCCGCGGCAGCGATTGTCAAAGGCGTGGAGCGTGAACCGGGCGCAATGCAAACATGACGTAATCCGTGGCGAGTAAGAGCTTCCAATAAAAGTTCCGCCCAGCGGCGGTTAAATGCGCTGTTTGACATAGTTTACTCAAAGAATTTCTATAAAAGCTGACTATTAGCCTAACGGCGCAAATAATTATTTCTTTATCCTAGTTCAATGAATTGCCATTAAATCGGAGATTTAACTATTCACCTTTCAGTAAAGTGCGCAGCCCGGCAGCTTTATTCTCTATCTCTATCCACTCCTGTTGTGGATCAGACCCCATCACAATCCCCGCACCGGCATACAGTGAAAGTAAATTGTTGTTAATTTGTGCGCAACGTAGTGAAACTGCAAACTCACTCTGTTCACAGGAAAGATATCCTGCGGACCCTGCATACCAATCACGACTGAATAACTCGCTATCACGAATAAAATCACGCGCCGCTTCACGAGGTAATCCAGCAACCGCAGCCGTTGGTTGTAAACGATGCAAACAATCACTATCACTGGCACTCTTTAGTTTTCCCTGAATTCGGCGGCGCAAATGCTGAACCTTTCGCAAACGAATCACCTCTGGCGGAGCAACATCGACAGAAACCACAGCGCCTTGAAGACGCTGGCAAATATCATCAACAACTAGCAGGTTTTCATGCTGATTTTTTTTATCACCTAGCAACCATTGCCCCAATTTTTGGGCTTGCTGAGCATCATCAGAATTGTCAACCGTCCCCGCCAGCGCCTCTGTATAAAGCTGAGTCTGCTTACGGAGGTAAAGCCGTTCTGGTGAAGACGCCAAAAATGCCTCATGCTGATTAAAAGCTAGCATAAAATGATAACAACAGTGATTTATCTGGCGACTCGCTGCCATAAACTGTGCAGCAGCTAAAGATTCACTCAGTTCGAGTTGTGTCTTACGCGCCATCACCACCTTCTCCATCTTACGATGGGTGATAGTGTCCAAAGCCTGCTCAATCAAATCACACCAGCGGGCGCGTTCCGGCACATTCTCCGCGTTCACTACCACCGCCTGTAATGCAGAGAATTCCTGATGCGGAACTAATTGTTGCAGAAATTCCTGTGCATTCTTCATATCCTGCCGGCCAGCTATATTTAAATACAGCCAGCTTTCGTCACGGTAGCGGCGTAATTCGATGCGGGGCAAAAACAGATAACCTGCTTCCCCTGCATCGGATTGCGTAATACGGGCTGGTTGAATCCGATCCCAGGCATTCAGCCCCCAGATCCGTATCCGTGGAAACTGACGGTTTCTCTGCAAAAAATTTTCGGCTAAAGCAATATCACTGAAAAGATGAATTTGCCCACAAGCGGCGACTTCTTCATGGCCCTCTCTGTGATGCCAATAGAACTGCGGATAATGAGACTGCGCTGCCAGCCATTCCAGCCAGTAAGTGCTGCAACCTGCTGGCAGAGGAAATGAAATCTGTTGGATACCAACTTCGCTAACTTGTTTATTATTCAGAGTCTTGCATACATCAGCGACAACATTAGCAATTTGATTCACCACTTCTGCCTCAAAAGACATGATAGAAAGTAGGATTATACGGGGCATTAATAATAATTAAAGCCCTGATTATTTATGTAGTTATACCCGTTATCCTTCAAGTTGCCTCTTTGTTGGCTGCTTGTTCGATTCCGTTAGCGATATGCTCTTATCTCAATACTGAAACAGGCTAAATCAGAGACCCAGCCATTCCGATAACAAATATTAAGTTCATTAGCATAATCAATTTTCACGATGCAATTTATAAAAAAACGACTCTTTTACTTACTACGGAAAATTTACTAAATAAATACCGTTATTATAAACAACGGAATAAACATTTATTATTCTAAAAAAATCACCCTATAAAAAACAGATGTCACTTCTATAATAACCAAATATAATTATAAAAAAATCCTTCTTATTTGTTAATTTAAACCATCAGATAAACAATTAAGACTTTAATTAAAATATAGATCTAAAAATAACAAAAACTTTATTCAATGACATAAGGAAAATAGGATGCTATTCCATCTATTTTTTAAACATACCATAAATGACAAAACAAAAAACATCTAACTTATTCTTGATAAAAAAACCATATTACCTATCTTTTAAATTAATAATATAGAAATTATATAATCGTCACATCACAAAAACAACACAACCAATTGTTTTAAAACGATTTTAACAAAAATAACATTAAAATATTTTATATTTATAATCTTAGCATCAATTAAAGAATGAAATTTAAGACTATATAAAAAAGAAAGGCAAACGATTGTTTTTACATTTAATTACTAAAATAATAAAAATTCATACTATTTAATTTCATATATTAGATATACCAAAATCATAAATAATTTAATTTAAGATTGACAAAAATTCAGACAATTATTTAATAAAACTCATGAATTAAACTATTTTTACAACAATTAACCATGCAAATATATGTATTTTTAATTCAGATTATTCAATAAAAAACACAACGTTAATTTAACAACATGAGTATTATGACGTTCGGTTGTGCCTTGATGTATTTAATAATTTTTCAATAAAGCAAGAACCATTAATGGAGAAATATATGTTATTAGCTCAACTTTCAGCGGAAAAAACACTGAACGAAACAGATATTCCCTCGGCTACCTTGCAATTACTGACTGGTAAACAAGAAGGTGTTGCACGCCCCGGAGGAATATTTACCAAAGAAGACCTAATTAATATCAAACTGTATGTTAAAAAAGGTCTATCACTCCCTTTTAATCTTGAGGAAGTGAAGAGTTACTTGGATTATCAAAAGATCGATATCGCCGGATTAGAACCAGAAGATATTCACACTTTGTTTGAAGAAATCCGCACTCACTCGTTTAGCTGGAGCGATGTGGAAAACGATATTCTGCAACAGAGCATAGACCTGGAAATTATTGGTAAACAAATCACCGAAACAGGTGAGAATATCATTAGCATCATTAATGAAATGCCAATTATCACACGCATAAAAAGGAGATTAGGAGAAATATCGGAGAAACAACTCGCCCGGATCACCTACACCCATGAAGACAGAGAAGTATCATCTGCTCTAGGGGAAATCCTTGACACCATGAAAAATGATATTGAAAAACAGCGTGAGAAAACTGAAAAGGTCAAAACCGAAGTATCCGATTTCAAGCTAAAGCTGATTGGCGGCAGATTGTCAAACGGCAGCATTGCGCTAGGTTTACAACCACAAGTCGAAAATAAGCGAAAGCTGATGAAAGACAATAAGATGTCGGTCAGCATCGGAGATCTGGACGATAAGATCATGGAGAAAAAAGAGGAAATTGTCCAACTCAAGAAAGACTACGATAAATTCGTAGGCTTGGCTTTCTCCGGTATCGTAGGGGGACTGATCGGCCTCGCTATTACTGGCGGCATTTTTGGTTCCAAGGCAGAAGAAGTACGAAAACGTAAAAACATGCTGATCGAAGAAGTACGCAGCCTGGAAGAGAGCATCAAAGGTAAACGCGCATTACAAAAATCTATTACTAGTTTATCCCTTGATTTTAGCGACATTGATACCCGCTTATTGGATGCAGAAGTGGCTCTGAACCATTTGGATTACATGTGGCAATCCATGCTGACCCAGATTAATGCTTCTAAAGATAAATTCACCCAAATTAACGATGCACTCAACTTGACCTCTTTTATAACTAAATTCCAGCAAGTCATAAACCCTTGGAAAGAGGTGGAAGGTTCCGCTAAACAATTAGTCAGGGTTTTCGATGAAGCATTGAAAGAATACAAACATCGCTATAACTAATCGTTCCCCGTATTACATAGGATTATAGAAAAAAAGGAGTCTTAAAATGACTGAAGTCATTACTTTCCCTCAGAAAACTATCACTTATCCAGAAATTAGTGTAAAAACTTTGAATCAAGCAGTAAAAAACATCTGGAGTTTAACGCACCAGCAAAAATCAGGCATTGAAATCATCCAGGAAAAAACTCTGCGGATAAGCTTATACAGTCGAGATATCGACGAAGCCGCTCGTGCCTCTGTACCTCAACTACAAACTATCCTGAGACAACTCCCGCCTCAAGACTATTTCCAGACCATCATCGAAATTGATACTGCTCTGGAAAATTCAGAATTGGATGACGAGACACGAAATACCCTGTTGGAAGCACGTTTAGAGCAAGTACGCAATCTGAACAAAGATGTTAAAAATGTCATTTCCAGCTTACATGAAGAAAGCAACATAATGACCAGCAAAATTGCCGATGTTCGTAATGTCGTTATTTTAGAACGTCTGGAAGAGCGTCTGAAAGAAGAGCAGGAAAGAAAAGAAGAACTGCAAGCTGATATCACGAAGAAAGGGCAGGATAAGGCCAAATTAATCCCAGATCGCGACAAGCTCATCGAAAGTCAAAACATTATCCGTCAATATAATCTGGCCGATATGTTTAAGGACTATATTCCCAATGCCAGTGAACTGGACAAATTGAATCTGGCTAGCCCTAAAAAAGAACTTATTAAACAGGCGATCAAACAAGGAATTGAAATCACCAAAAAGATTCTGAGCAATATCTCCACAGGACTAAAATATGTTGAGCTAGCTGATGCCAGGATCAAATTAGATCAACAAATCGCTCAATTAACTAAAGATAGCGACGACTTAAAAACCCAATTAAAAGGCGCAGAACAACGGATTGCCAGTATAGAAGATGTGCATAAAATCGACAAAGAACGTACCACTCTATTACTCCAGGCAACTAAACTGGAGCAAGTATGGAGCATCTTCGCCAACCAATTACAGGAGACCATAGATGATCAAGCCCGTCAGCAAAACCTGACTAAACTCATACACGATCAGCTAAACTACCTTGACAATCTGGAATCGCAATACAGCGGGATTCTGCTGAAATAAATACGGCTGGCTCCCAACTCTTCATCAGGCAATACAAGATATTTAGTACCATTAGCGAATAAAACAGGTATGAAGTACAGTTCAGGGAAAAGAGATCGTTATCAATAACTTGCAATAACCCGGTAAGGATAATCTTACCGGGTTTTTATATTCCAAATAATGGGTAACAACCGACTGGCTATTTAGAGAATAATTTTCGCTTGCTGTATTACATCAATCAGCGGTTGAGGCCAGATACCTAGCGCCAATACCAATAATGCGGAAATCAGAACAACCATCCCGCCGGCAGTCGATGCCCAGTTCCTTGGTGTGTCACGATTAAGCGCTTTCGGCGCAGGCAGATACAAACTGACCATGACCCGTAGATAGTAATACAAGCCGATAGCACTACCCACAACTACGGCACCCGTCAGCCACCACAGTTCCGCTTTCACACCCAACACAATGACGTAGAACTTACCAATAAAACCGAACGTCATTGGGATCCCCGCCAGTGACAACATCATCACCGTCATCACCGCAGACAGAATAGGTTTATGCCAAAACAGGCCACGGTATGAGTAGAGGGAATCTGCATCCGGCCCTTTATATGGGCTGGACATGAGGCTAACAACACCAAATGCACCGATACTGCTAAACAGATAACCTGCCAGATAGATACCGACCGTTTCTTCTGAAAGCTGGTGGTTCTGTACCGCCACCAGCGCCACCAGCAGATAACCCAAGTGAGCAATAGAAGAGTAACCAAGCAGACGTTTGATATTTGTCTGGGTCAGTGCCATCAAGTTACCGAACAGCATAGAAGCAATTGCAATAACGGTTAATACCGTACGCAGTGCTTCACTATCCGCCATTGGTGCTTCAACGAATAGACGTATCACTACTGCAAAAATCGCTATCTTACTGGCTGTTGCCAGAAAGGTAGAGACCGGAGCAGGTGCTCCCTGATAAACATCCGGTGTCCAGAGATGGAAAGGTACCAGTGATAATTTGAAGCCAAGGCCAACAACCAGCATACCCAAGCCTGACAGTATCAAAGGTTGATAGATATAGCTGTCAGACAAACGATGCCCCAGTGCGGCAAAAGAGAGATCGCCTGATTCTGCATATAACAACGCGATACCAAACAGCATGAAAGAAGAGGCTGCCGCAGACAGCAGCATGTACTTGATAGCCGCTTCCAGAGAGCGTTTCTGACGATATGCATAACCAATCAAACCAAACAGCGGCAAAGTTAATAACTCAATACCGATAAACAATGATGCCAGGTGGTTTGCACAAGCCAGAAGAATCCCGCCCACTGTCGCAATCAGCACCAGTAAATAGAACTCTTCTTTGTTATCTGGATAATTTTCTAGCCAGGAATAGGCGAAAGTCGCCGTTGCCAGGCTTGCAACCAGTACGAGACCGATATAGAGCATAGCATAGCGATCCACATGAACCAGTGGAGTGACATCCATCGCTTCTTGCTGTCCGACAAAATAGAGAGACAGCAGAGCCAGATTCAAACCTATCACGGTCAGAGTGGTGTTAATAAAGTGATCGCGTCGCCACGCAATGGACAGCATCACAACCACTACCGTCAATCCGACGATCAACAGCGGTAACAGCGCGATCAGTTGTTGAGGAGTTATTGTCATGGCGAATTACGGCCTTGTAGTTGAAATTGAAGCTGAATACCAGGTCTGGATGTTATCCATCGCTGCCGCTGAAGTATCAAGAATAGGTTGTGGGTAGAAACCCATCACCACCAGTAATATCAACAGCACCATTACAATGGATACTTCTCGCATATCCATTCGTCTTAGTGGTTCATCTGATTTTGATTCACCGTAGTAAGCACGCTGCATCATATACAGGGCATAGACAGAGGCGAAGACCAGACCAAACACAGAAATCGTTATAATTAACGGAAATTCACTGAAACTACCAAACAGGATCATAAATTCACCGACGAAGTTACCGGTCCCCGGCATCCCCAGTGTCGCCACAGCAAAAGAGAGTGATAACGCAGGCAGGAACTGCACACGCTTCCACAAGCCGCCCATAAGATTCATATCACGGGTATGTAAGCGCTCGTAAAGTTGCCCACAGAGAATAAACATACCTGCGGCTGACAGACCATGAGCAATCATCTGAATAATTGCCCCTTGGTAAGCAAGCTGGCTGCCAGAATAGATCGCGATTAACACAAACCCCATATGAGAGATACTGGTATAAGCAATCAAGCGTTTGATATCTGTCTGGCTGAATGCCATCCATGCGCCATAGAAGATCCCGAGCACACCGAACCACATCGCAATCGGTGTGAACTCATGAGAAGCTTCCGGGAACAGTGGCAAACCGAAACGCAACAGACCATAACCCGCCGTTTTCAGCAAGATCCCCGCCAAGTCAACAGAACCCGCTGTTGGTGCCTGACTGTGTGCATCAGGCAACCACCCATGTAAAGGCACAACTGGCATTTTTACAGCAAAAGCAATGAAGAAACCGAGCATCAGCAAGTATTGAACGGTATGTGACATTGGCGTATTCAGCAGTTTTTGATAGCTGAATGTCCACTCGCCTGTCCCGTTATAGTGAACCAATACCAATGCCATAATCGCAATTAACATCACCAAGCCACTCGCCTGGGTGTAAATGAAAAACTTGGTCGCCGCGGTGATACGAGTCTTACCGCCTGAGCCTCGGTGCCCCCACAGTGCAATCAGGAAGTACATCGGCACCAACATCATTTCCCAGAAGAAGAAGAACAGGAACATGTCGATAGCGAGGAACACCCCCATCACACCACCCAAGATCCACAGCAGGTTCAAGTGGAAAAAGCCCTGATATGGCTGATTTTCCGTCCATGAACAGAGAATAGCCATCAGCCCCAGTAGTGCAGTCAACACCACCATCAGCAGCGATAAGCCATCCAGAGCAAGGTGAATACTGATGCCAAAACGTGGGATCCACGGCATAACAAATTCTTCTTGCCATTGAGGGATCCCTTGCGGATTCGCCAAGGTGTAGCCCCCCTGCAACCACAGTTGCAGAGAGAGCACCAGAGTCAACCCCATCGAAATTAACGCGATCCAACGCGGTACACGGGTACCGAAGCGTTCAGCCTGCCAACTCAACAGGCCACCGATGAAGGGCATAAGAATTAGCCAAGGTAATAGCATGGCGCAATGTATCCCTTAAATTAAACCAGTAGCAGCAGAGCTAAAACCAGCACTGCACCCAACCCCATAGAGGCAACGTACCAACGGACCTGTCCATTTTCACTCAGGCTAAGACCTTTGTTACTCCAGCGTGATAACACCGCAGGAATATTCATCAGTGAATTTAGCGGATCGTTTCGCAATACATGTGTAATGTTCTTGAATGGCTTAACAAATACCCAGTCATAGAGAACATCAAAGCCCCAAGCATTAAACCACCATACGGAGAAGAAACGCCCCGGAGCACTTTGTGCCACACCATTCACCAACTGACGTTTACCCAGATACAGCGCCATTGCCAGCAAAATACCCGCTACAGCGATCACACCAGAAACCACTTCCAAGGTCATTTTGCCTGTGTGATCCGTTATATGGCTTCCCGGCAACACACCCGCCAAGGGTGGCACAATCAGTGCGCCCACAAAGGTGGAAAGCACCAGCAATACCAGTAACGGCAGGTGATGGGTAATACCTTTAACAGGATGGGCTTTTGTTTTCGCCTCACCGTGGAATACAATGAAAATCATGCGGAAGGTATACAAAGAGGTCATAAATGCACCCGCCAGCCCCGCCAACATAAGGTTGATATGACCATGTGACATTGCTCCCCACAGAATTTCATCTTTACTGTAGAAACCCGCAGTGACAATTGGCAACGCGGATAATGCCGCGCCACCCACCAAGAAGCAGGCATAAACCAACGGAATGGATTTACGCAATCCTCCCATTTTGAAAATATTCTGCTCGTGATGACAGGCCAAGATGACGGAACCCGATGCCAGGAACAACAGCGCCTTAAAGAAAGCATGGGTCATCAGGTGGAAGATTGCTGCATCCCACGCCTGAACCCCCAACGCCAGGAACATGTAACCAATCTGGCTCATGGTTGAGTAAGCTAATACACGCTTAATATCGGTTTGTACTAACGCGGCAAAACCTGCCAACACCAGCGTGATCGCACCGATCGTGCCAACCAGTTGCAGGATTTCTGGTGCCATCAAGAATAGGCCGTGACTACGTGCAACTAAGTAGACCCCGGCGGTTACCATCGTTGCAGCATGAATCAGCGCAGAAACTGGCGTTGGACCGGCCATCGCATCGGCCAACCAAGTTTGTAACGGCAACTGGGCTGATTTACCTACTGCTCCCCCCAATAACATCAGAGTCGCCCAGGTAATCACCGAAGAACCAGCTTCCAGATGCTGTGGCGCTAAAATCGCCAACTCGCGGAAGTTCAACGTTCCCAGATTGTCATACAGAATGAACATGCCGATAGCCAGGAAGACATCACCCACACGGGTAACGACAAAGGCTTTCATTGCTGCGGCACCATTCGCCGGATTGGTATAGTAAAAGCCAATCAGCAAATAACTGCACAGCCCTACCCCTTCCCAACCGAGATACATCAGCATCATGTTATCTGCCAGAACCAGTATCACCATGCTGGCAATAAACAGGTTGGTATAAGCGAAGAAACGGGAATAGCCCTCTTCACCACGCATATACCACGAGGCATACATATGGATCAGGAAACCAACACCCGTTACCACACTCAACATGGTAAGCGATAAACCATCAAGAACCAGAGTGAACGGAATACTGAAATTCCCAACTTCCATCCAGTTCCACAGGTTCTGACTGTAAACCAGATCACCCGCACCATTCTGACTATTGAAATCGATAGCTACCCATAAGGTAACCAACGCAGCCAAACCAACAGAACTAATCCCGATGGTAGCCGATGTATTTTCAGACCAGCGGCCACGGGAAAATGCCAACAGCAAAAATCCCAGCAGTGGCAGCAGAATTGTTAAATAGAGTAAGTTCATCCGCGCATCTCACTGACTGTATCAATATTCAGATTCTGGCGACGACGATAGAGCTGCAATAACAGCGCCAAGCCAATACTCGCCTCTGCCGCCGCCAAGCTGATAGCCAAAATAAACATCACTTGACCATCTGGCTGGCCCCAATAGCTGCCTACCACAACAAAAGCCAGAGCCGCAGCATTAATCATCACTTCGAGCCCAATTAACATAAACAACAGATTACGGCGGATGATGAGCCCGGTCAGGCCCAACACAAATAGAATTGCCGCCAAAATCAGTCCATGTTGAAGAGGTATCATGGTTGTTCCTCCGCATTTCGGTTGCTGAGCACTTCACCCTGTTTGTGTTCACGGCCAATGTGATACGCCACCACCATACCGGCAAGCAACAGCAAAGAAGCCAGTTCAACGGCCAATACATACGGACCAAACAAACTGATACCCACTTCTTTGGCACTGACAACTTCACCCGTGATATTGTCGGCAATATCCCCATGAGAAACATTGATAATGGTATACACCAGCACAACAAGCAGCATTGTTGACAGTATTCCCGGACCAATCCACGTCCGCGGTTTCAACCAAACACGCTCCTGTTCAACAACAGATTTGCCAAGGTTAAGCATCATCACCACGAAAACGAACAGCACCATAATAGCCCCGGCGTAAACGATGATCTCTAGCGCACCGGCAAAATAAGCGCCCAGCGAAAAAAACACCGCTGAAAGCGCCAGCAGAGAAACGATCAGATACAAAAGCGCATGTATCGGATTGGTATGGGTAATTACCCTGATAGTTGCCAATATGGCAATCAGCCCAGCGGTATAAAACGTAAATTCCATGAATATCGCTCCTTACGGCAACAGGCTTTTAACGTCGATAGGTTTCGCTTCATTGTCGGCTTCACCTTTTGATTTGCCGTCAATTGCCACACCTGTCTTACGGTAAAAGTTATAATCAGGATATTTACCCGGACCTGAAATCGTCAGCTCCTCTTTTTCATATACCAAATCCTGACGCTTAAATTCCCCCATTTCGAAATCAGGCGTTAATTGGATCGCTGTAGTCGGGCAAGCTTCTTCACATAAGCCACAGAAAATACAACGTGAGAAGTTAATGCGGAAAAATTCTGGATACCAACGACCATCTTCATGTTCCGCCTTTTGCAGTGAGATACATCCCACCGGGCAAACAGCCGCACACAGGTTACAGGCAACACAACGCTCTTCACCGTCCGGATCGCGCGTCAACACAATACGGCCACGGTAACGGGGTGGCAGATAAACCGGTTCCTCTGGATACATTTGGGTTTCGCGCTTATGAAAGGCATGCAAGCCAATCATCCAAATACTGCGTACCTGGGTGGCAAAACCAACCACTAACTCTTTCAATGTCATGGTTCATTCCCCCCTTATTGAGCGTTGTACAAAATCACTGCCGCAGTCGCCAGCAGGTTAAGTAAGGTCAGCGGTAGACAGATTTTCCAGCCAAACGCCATCACCTGGTCATAACGCGGACGCGGTAAAGAGGCACGTATCAGGATGAACATCACCATGAAGAATGCCGTTTTCAACGCAAACCAGACAAACGGCGGCAGGAACGGACCATGCCAACCACCAAAGAACATTGTCACAATCAGGGCAGAAACCGTGACAATACCGATATATTCACCAACGAAGAACAGACCGAATTTCATACCGGAATATTCAATATGATAGCCATCAGCCAGCTCCTGTTCTGCTTCCGGCTGGTCAAATGGATGACGGTGACACACCGCCACACCCGCGATGGCAAAAGTCAAGAAACCAAAGAACTGAGGAATGACATTCCACATATGCTCTTGTGCATTGACGATATCCACCATATTGAAGGAGTCCGCCTGCGCAACAACGCCCATAAAAGAGAGACCAATAAACACTTCGTAACTCAGTGTCTGCGCAGAAGCACGCATTGCCCCCAGTAACGAGTATTTGTTGTTACTTGACCATCCAGCAAACAGCACCGCATAGACAGCCAGACCCGCCATCATCATGAAGAACAAAATGCCGATGTTCAGATCAGCGGCCATCCAAGTCGGCGTGATCGGCACAATGGCAAATGCCAGCAACAGAGAAACGAAACCAATCACCGGTGCCAAGGTAAAGATCATTCTGTCCGCAAAACGGGGTACCCAGTCCTCTTTGAAGAACATTTTGATCATGTCAGCGACGATCTGTAACGATCCGCCCCAACCTACGCGATTAGGCCCATAACGGTTTTGAAACAGCCCTAGCAAACGACGTTCACCAAAGCTCATCAATGCCCCACAGACAACCACCACTACCAGTATCACCACTGCCTTCAGAACAGCGATCAGCACATCAATAATTTCGGGGGTTAACCAACTCATTGTGCAACCTCCCGCAGATTATTCACGGAAACACCGGCCAATACCGGAGGAATACCCGGCATTCCCATTGGCAAGCCGATCTGCCCTTGAGCAAGATTTTCACTCAGACGAACTGCCAGACGCAGTTGCTGACCAAAACAATCAAACTCCAGAACAGAACCCGTTTTCACACCTAATTGATCCGCATCTTTGCTATTGAGCATCACATAAGGCTCCGGCATGCGTTCCTGAATCACATCGGAACGTTGAGTTAACTCTTCACTACCAAACAAATGATGGTAAGGAGCCACTGTCCATTGGTTATTTTGTGCAGTAAATGCTGTCGGAATCTGATCAAAATAGTTCAAACCGCCGTCAGTGGTTTCAATCAGACGCACACCAGGATCGCCAAAGCGCAGATGACCACCTACCTCCGCCTGGAATTTGTTCCAAGCCTGTGGTGAGTTCCAGCCCGGTGCCCATGCAAATGGCACCTGCTGACGATGGGCATTAGGACTATTGTTACCTTCCATTGAGAAAGCAAATGGCGAATCGACATCCTGCGGCTGACGTTGCTCATGTACGCTGATATTCGCCAACATAGCAGTACGACCACTGTAACGGTGCGGTGAACGAGCCAGTCTCTGACCGCGGATGCGGAACGTCGAATCAGGCGCGGCATCAACAATGCCTTTAAGCTGTGGCATTGCTTCAGCGCAGGCATCAATCACATGGTCAAGCTGCGTCCAATCCAAATGACGTTCAGCATACGTTGTATGCAAGGAGTGCAACCAACGCCAACTCTCCAGCATCACCACCGATTTGTCATAGAAAGAGGGTTCGAAAACTTGGAAATAACGCTGGGCCCGACCCTCCTGATTCACCAACGTGCCGTCACTTTCTGCAAAGCTGGAAGCTGGCAGAATCAAATGGGCTTTATCCATGATAGCAGTGCGTTGATGGTCAACCACAACCAGGTTTTTCAGATTGTTCAGTGCATCGTCTACCTTATCTGCTGCGGCATGCCGATAGAGATCATTTTCCATCACAATAGCCGTATCAGATTTACCACTACTTATACGTTGCAGAGCAACATCCAGTGGCTGGGCCTCCATCATTGCCAATCCAATACTATTCGCATAGATTGCAACAAACGACAAACCGACATCTGAACCTCGGTCTTTCAGTGCCCAGGCAATATTAGCAGCTGCTTGAATAATCGCATCACTGCCGACGTTACTGCCGCTGATAATTAACGGTTTCTTAGCGCCAATCAATGCTTGCGCCACCATATCCACTTTGGCTCTCAATTCGTCAGGCAAATTCTCGACGGCTGGCGCCGTGTTATCCAATGCATGAGCGACTGCAAAACCAAAACGAGCCTGATCATCAACCGGCGCACGATAATTCCACGCTGCGATATCATCCAGATGCGTATCATCCACGTTGGTTACAAACAGAGGATATTTGGCACGCTGACCAATATTCATCACAGCGGCAATCTGCCAATCAGCAACTTTCTGAGCAGCAGCCATTTCGCGGGCTTTACCTTTCACAGCCTGACGAACCGCCAGTGCCATCCGAGCACCGGTTTGCGTTAAATCTTCGCCTAAAATCAATACCGCATCATAGCTTTCAATTTCACGTAGCGACGGTGTATAAACACCACCCTGTTGCAGAATTTCCAGCATTATATCAAGGCGTTGTTGTTCAGCCGCAGCAATCCCACTATAGAAGTTTTCTGCGCCCACCAGTTCACGTAGTGCAAAATTGCTTTCCAGACTGGCGCGTGGAGAACCGATACCGATGACATTTTTGGCCTGACGCAAAATATCCGCCCCACCCTGCATGGCCTGTTCAGCGTTAAGCGAGATCCAATGATCACCACGCAATTGCCGTGGCTGACGAGGGCGATCTTTACGGTTGACATAACCGTAACCGAAACGACCACGGTCACACATAAAATAGTGGTTTACCGTACCGTTATAACGGTTCTCGATACGGCGTAATTCACCATAACGCTCCCCCGGGCTGGTATTACAGCCAATGCTACACTGTTGACAGATACTTGGCGCAAACTGCATATCCCATTTACGGTTATAACGTTCAGAATGGGTTTTATCAGTAAATACCCCGGTTGGACAGATTTCTACCAGGTTACCGGAGAACTCGCTTTCCAACGTACCGCTTTCAGGGCGACCAAAATAAATGTTATCGTGAGCGCCATAAACACCAAAATCAGCGCCGTCGGCATAATCTTTGTAGTAACGTACACAACGATAACAGGCAATACAGCGGTTCATTTCATGAGAAATAAACGGCCCCAATTCCTGATTGTTATGAGTACGCTTAGTGAAACGGTATTTACGGAATGTATGACCAGTCATCACGGTCATATCCTGTAAGTGACAGTTGCCCCCTTCTTCACATACCGGGCAATCGTGCGGATGGTTAGTCATCAACCACTCAACCACACTCTCACGGAACTGTTTAGCCTCTTCATCATCAATAGAGATAAAAGTGCCATCCGTTGCCGGAGTCATACAGGACATGATCAGACGACCGCGCGTATCATCCGCATTTTGATATTGCTTCACCGCACACTGGCGGCAAGCGCCAACGCTTCCAAGCGCTGGATGCCAGCAAAAATAAGGAATATCTAACCCCAAAGAGAGGCAAGCTTGTAACAGGTTATCAGCCCCGTCTACATCATATTTTTTGCCGTCTACATGTATCGTAGCCATAGTCAGCATGCTTCCAAATGACCTGCTTTTCAGCAAGTGTTAATCAAAAATTCTGCTAATTTCGTGAAGAACCCATTACCAACGCTGCTTTAACAGGTTTGACTGGATACCCGCAATGAAATGGGTGTTCCCATAGTCTTTGGTCACAATTCCAGCTTCGAATTCATCACGGAAATATTTGATGGCACTCTGTAGTGGTTCCACGGCCCCTGGTGCATGAGCACAGAATGTATTGCCTGGCCCAAGGAAACGACAGAGCTGTTCCAATGTTTCAATATCCCCGGGTTGCCCTTCCCCACGCTCTATTGCGCGCAGGATTTTTACGCTCCACGGCAACCCGTCACGACATGGAGTACACCAACCGCAAGATTCACGGGCAAAGAATTCTTCAAGATTACGCGTCAACGAAACCATATTAATTTCATGGTCAACTGCCATTGCCAAGGCCGTGCCCAAACGGCTGCCCGCTTTAGCAATATTTTCGAAATCCATTGGCAGATCCAGATGTTCAGCAGTCAGGAAGTCAGTCCCTGCCCCACCGGGCTGCCATGCTTTGAATTTCAAGCCGTCACGCATACCACCAGCATAATCTTCAAGAATTTCACGGGCAGTCGTACCAAATGGCAACTCCCACAAGCCCGGATTTTTCACCCGACCAGAGAAACCCATCAGTTTAGTGCCGGCATCTTTACTCTTGCCTGCACTCAGGCCGATATACCACTCTTTGCCGTATTCGAGAATTGAAGGAACGTTGCACAAGGTTTCAACATTGTTGACACAAGTAGGTTTACCCCATGCGCCGGAAGTGGCAGGAAATGGCGGTTTTGAACGAGGATTAGCTCGGCGACCTTCCAGTGAGTTAATCAGTGCGGTCTCTTCACCACAGATATAACGCCCCGCGCCGGTATGAACAAACAACTCAAAATCAAAGCCGCTGCCCATGATGTTTTTACCCAACAAACCCGCTGCTTTAGCTTCTTCGATGGCTTTACGCAGATGCACAGCCGCTTCCACATATTCACCACGCAGGAAGATATAGCCACGATAAGCTTTCAGGGCAAATGCACTGATCAACATTCCTTCCACCAGCAAATGAGGAAGTTGTTCCATCAGCAAGCGATCTTTGTAGGTACCCGGCTCCATTTCATCTGCGTTACATAGCAGATAACGGATATTCATGCTTTCATCTTTTGGCATCAGGCTCCACTTCAGACCAGTAGAGAAACCTGCACCGCCACGGCCTTTCAGCCCGGCGTCTTTTACCAGAGAAACCACTTCATCTGGGGACATGCTTTTCAGTGCTTTTTCAGCACCACGATAACCACTTTTGCTACGGTACTCATCCAACCATACCGGTTGTTTGTCATCACGCAATCGCCAAGTAAGAGGATGGTTTTCCTCAGTAAGAATAATTTCTTTTATTCCTGAATATGCTGTCATGGATACTGCTCCAGTAACTTCTCAATCTCTTCAGGTCTGACAGAACTGTGCGTATCGTCATCGATCATCATGGTCGGGCCTTTGTCACAGTTACCCAGACAACAGGTTGGCAACAGCGTAAAACGCCCATCTTTCGTCGTCTGTCCCGGACAGATATTTAGATGTTTTTCAATTGCAGCCTGGACATCTTGATAACCGGTAATATGACAAACCACGCTGTCACAATAACGAATAATATGGCGGCCCACAGGTTGACGATAAATCTGGCTGTAGAATGTTGCCACACCTTCCACATCACTAGCGGGAATACCAAGCACATCAGCAATCGCGTAAATGGCACCATCCGGTACCCAGCCACGATGCTTCTGTACAATTTTCAATGCTTCTATCGAAGCGGCGCGCGGATCTTCGTAGTGGTGTTTTTCATGCTCAATAGCATCGTGCTCTTCGGTACTCAGCACAAAATCTGCTTTTGCCTGAGACTCTGTTACGTTAACCACATCAAGGCGCGCTTGTTGAGCACTCGCGTTAATTTCACTTTGCATAGTTAGCGATCCACATCAGACATAACAAAATCGATACTGCCCAGATACACGATCAGGTCAGAAACTAAGCTACCGCGAATTACCGATGGGATCTGCTGCAAATGCGGATAACTCGGTGTACGGACACGGGTACGGTAACTCACAGTACTGCCGTCGCTGGTGAGGTAATAGCTGTTGATGCCCTTAGTGGCCTCAATCATTTGGAAAGATTCATTTGCTGGCATTACCGGCCCCCATGACACTTGCAAAAAGTGGTTAATCATGGTCTCAATATGCTGCAAAGTCCGTTCTTTCGGTGGTGGCGTCGTCAGTGGATGATCTGCTTTAAATGGGCCTTCAGGCATATTGTCCAGACACTGTTTCAAGATTCGCAAGCTCTGACGCACTTCTTCCACTTTCAACATCACGCGGTCATAACAGTCGCCGTTATTACCAATCGGCACGTCGAAATCGAAATTTTCATAGCCGGAGTATGGACGCCATTTACGCACATCAAACGCAATACCCGTTGCCCGCAAACCCGCTCCAGTGGTGCCCCATTCAAGAGCTTGTTTGGAGTTATAAGCAGCAACCCCAATAGCTCGGCCTTTCAGGATGCTATTTTTCAGCGCCGCTTTCACGTAGGAATCAAGACGTTTGGGCATCCAGTTGAGAAAATCGCGCAATAATCTATCCCAACCACGCGGCAAATCATGAGCAACGCCACCAATGCGGAACCACGCTGGGTGCATACGGAAACCGGTAATCGCCTCCACCAGATCATACACTTTCTGACGGTCAGTAAAGGCGAAGAACACCGGGGTCATCCCGCCAACATCCTGAATGAAGGTCGAGATGTAAAGTAGGTGGCTGTTGATGCGGAACAATTCCGACAACATAACGCGAATGGTTTTTACCCGGTCAGGCACTTCAATTCCCGCCAGTTTCTCCACCGCCAGCACATAAGGCATTTCGTTAACACAACCGCCTAAGTATTCAATACGGTCTGTATAGGGAATATAACTGTGCCAAGATTGGCGCTCTCCCATCTTCTCCGCGCCACGATGGTGATAACCAATATCCGGGACACAATCGACAATCTCTTCACCATCCAGTTGCAGAATGATACGGAATGCCCCATGAGAAGAGGGATGGTTAGGACCAAGGTTAAGGAACATAAAGTCCTCATTCTCGGTACCCCGCTTCATTCCCCACTCTTCTGGTTTGAAAGTCAGCGCTTCCATTTCCAGATCTTCTTTCTGTCTGGTCAGTTCGAAAGGATCAAATTCTGTCGCACGAGCAGGATAATCCTTCCGCAACGGATGCCCTTCCCAAGTCGGTGGCAACATAATGCGGCGCAGGTTTGGATGGCCGTTAAAGACAACGCCAAACATTTCCCATGTTTCACGTTCATACCAATTGGCATTTGGGAACAGAGGAGTTGCCGTCGGGAGATTCAGCTCTTTTTCACTGAGGGCAACCTTCAACATGATATCGCGGTTACGCTCAATAGAAAGCAGGTGATAAAACACAGAAAAATCTGCTGCTGGCAGACCCTGGCGATGAGTACGCTGACGCTCATCCATGCCATGCAAATCGAATAGCATGACATAAGGTTTAGGCAGCTTCTTCAGGAAAGTCATTACTTCCAGTAATTGTTCACGCTTCACCCAAACAACGGGTATACCAGTACGGGTTGGCTGAACAGTAAAGGCATCCGGGCCAAAGTGGTTACGCAGCTCACCCATGACCGGATCATCAAGATGGTCATGAGTTTGCCACGCAGGCCGGGCGCTTTCTTGCGCTATCTGATCTATCATCATTCTTCACCACAACGCTTTGATCAGTGTTCGTTTTGATCAGGATTAGTATCGCAACACATTGCTCTGGTTACATTCATTAGGCTACTTTGAGTCACGCCTACTGTCTAAAGACAGATTCTTAAACTTCGTCTGGCGTACGCAGATTTTTCACTGCGATACGTTCCCCGTGCTTACGTTCTCTTTCTGACTGCATATTGGCACGGTAAACCCCTTGATCTCCCACTACCCAAGACAACGGACGACGCTCTTTGCCAATTGACTCTTGTAACAACAACAAAGCTTGCATATAAGCTTCAGGACGGGGAGGACAGCCAGGAATATAAACATCAACAGGGATAAACTTATCGACACCTTGAACTACCGAGTAAATATCGTACATACCACCAGAGTTGGCGCAGGCTCCCATAGAGATAACCCATTTCGGCTCAAGCATCTGGTCATACAGGCGCTGAATAACCGGTGCCATTTTGGTAAAACAGGTTCCAGCGACCACCATAAAATCCGCCTGGCGGGGTGATGCACGTAAAACTTCAGCGCCAAAACGAGCGACATCATGAACAGCGGTAAATGATGTGGCCATTTCCACATAACAGCAGGAAAGACCAAAGTTGTAGGGCCACAGGGAGTTTTTACGTCCCCAATTCACCATATCATGCAGAGCATGCTCCAGTTTGCCCATGTAAACACTACGGTGAACATGCTGCTCCAGTGGGTCTGCGACAATTTCCTGTTTTTGCAGGGGATAACGGTCATTCTCACCGTTCGGATCTATGCGGGTGAGCGTATAATCCATCTTTAAATGCCTCGCTATTACTGCGGATGACTATTATTAATGTTAATCACAACACTTGGTTTACTTACCTGGCGGCTTGAACGAGATGGCGTCCAATTCAGCGCCCCAATACGCACCAGATAAAACAAGCCTGCGAGTAACACCAAAATGAAAATGCTTGCTTCGATAAAGCCTAACCAGCCACTCTCTTTGATAGAGACTGACCATGCATATAAAAACAGCGCTTCAACATCGAAGATGACAAAGAACATAGCGACCAGATAGAACTTGGCCGACATACGGAGACGAGCACTACCGACAGAATCAATACCAGATTCATAAGGGACATGTTTTGCCCGGGCTTTCGCTCTCCCGCCCAAGAAAAATGCCCCTAACAGCATCAAAGCACACAGACCGAAAGCACCTAAAAGAAATACCGCGAATGCCCAGTGATGGGCAAAGAGTTCAGTGGATGTTGACATACTCATTGCTTACTCATCAAAAGTGGTGTCAAAAGTGTCTGCTCTTTTGTCTGGCAGTGTTGCACCACATCGATTCAAGGGAAGGGGTAACAACCAAATCTGAAACACTGTTAATCAATGATTGATGGAGTGAATCTTCTTGGTTTTTACTCCTCTCAACAATATTTTGTCTGTTTTGACAAAATTAATCTAACATTTATTTACAAATAACAAACTTAGTCTTAACGGATCGTGCTACCGCACTGCTAAAACGTGTCAGTTAACTGGCGCAAACAGTGGCGGAAGCTAGTTTAACCGATAACTCGCTTTTACTACATCATTATCTCAGGAAAAACCTGCCTTTCCACTGCTACATAGGGAGTATTTCTTTGATCAAGTACACAATTTGACAGAAAAAAATTTTACTGCTGATGATAATTCATTCAAATCTGAAGAAATTATATTTTTTATCCATTAGCAACGAGAAAAGTTCCCGTTCACTACAGAAATTCTTATTTCATCAATTCAGCAAATTATTACCTTGTTAACAATATAACAATTTGTTAACCAAATCAGGGGGTGTTAAGAAAAATGCTACCGTATATTTAATGATGACGATAACAACAGAATAAGGTGAATTTAGTTGATGATTACTTATAAATATATTCGAGGAGCTAATACCTCCTTCCATCCATAATGGAGGTATTAGCAAGGAGAAGTGTTTCAGATATTACTCATCAATAATATCGTCATCATCAGGAAGTTCTTCAGAAACACTCGTTATCGTGTATGGCGTTTTCTTATTCTCTATCGCACTAAAAACCGTCAGAACAGATTCATTTTGCTCATTACTATGTCTATACAGAGAGAACTGGGTTTCAGGTAAACGAGGAAGCCCTTCACTCTCCCCTAAAATACGCAGATCAGCATTTTGCATTTCCAAAGGACGGGCAGTAATACCAACTTCTGCATTCACTGCCGTGCGAACTGCCGACAGAGAAGCCGCTTCATAAGCAATCCGCCACGATACTCCCACCTCATCCAGCGTATCCAACGCCAACTGACGGAATGGATTGGTTTCATCCATCACAACCAGTGGCACAGGTTCATTTACCTGTAGCTGGAAATCAGGAGCACAATGCCATAATACCGGTGTTGAACGCAGAACAGTCCTTGGATGATGACTAATTTTTGCGGTTGTGAGTGCCAAATCGATCTCATGGTTATCCAGCATACTTTCAATAAACTGAGTACGCTTTATACGGACGTCTATTGCCATCCGTGGATAAACGGAAGCGATGCGATTTAGCAAAAAAGGGAGCAGTGTATCCACCGTATCATCGGATGCACCGATTCTTAGTTCACCTTCTGCATCGCTATAGGTTAATGATGCGCTGGCATCATCGTTAGCGCGCAGAATTTGTCTTGCATAACCAAGAAGTTGAAGACCATGCTCTGTAAGAAGCTTATTGCGGCCATGACGGGCAAACAACTCTCTGCCCACCAACTGCTCCAAACGTTGCATTTGCTGACTTACAGCCGATTGCGTTCTGCATACTGCTGCTGCTGCTGCTGCAAAAGTATTTAAATCAGCAACAGCAACAAAAGTTCTTAGCAGATCGAGATCGAGATTCATTATCGGACGATTTGCATTTATCATTGTTTATTCATCACTTTTTTTTGATTTTAATTACTAACTAACCTGGTGTTTTTACGTAAGCACTATCAAATTAAATTAACATCACTTAGACAGTACTCTACTCTATTAAATAGGGCAAAGATTTACTGCTGTTTTTTTACCTATTGAACCCATTGTGGGTTTTATTTTCTCCTCTTCTTAGCAAAAGTTACTCGGATTCCTAAATAAATTGAGGACAATCCCTATTTACAACACCCTATATGTAATTTCTAGTTTGGTTATTTTGTTTTCTGACTCACGTCAAAGAATAACATAAGTTATATCAGAAAAACTAAATATAAAGTAAAAATCTACAATATCACTAATGTTTAATAATCCTATTCAGATAAATTTACAACTAGTTTCCAGAAATGATCAAAAATATTGTTTGATCTTTCTAAAATATATAGTTCTGAATTGCCAACTCAAGCCAAATCTTATACATAAGAATAAATTATACAAACACAACAATTTTTATTGGCAAATTGAGCTATGCTCACTTTCTCTCCACAATGGCACGATCATACCGTTATCACACTAAAAACACCCCATTTCCACACTAAAAAACAACAACAATTCAGATTATAAATCTGATATTTACAGTAAATTAAGAACTTAACGCTAACATAATTTACATAAAAAGATACTCAAATAACCACTCCCCTACTAAAACAACCATTTTAACCAAATATATCAATGCATCTTCAAAACATTCAGAGGGAGGAGTACATTAAATGTTACACGCTATATGCCAGGCGACTTTTTTTACCAAGATAAGGTAAGACTCTCTATGCTAGCAGTTAAAAAATCCAGCAAATTGGATAATGTTTGTTATGATATCCGCGGCCCCGTACTCAAGGAAGCTAAACGCCTTGAAGAAGAAGGCAATAAAGTCCTCAAATTAAATATTGGTAATCCAGCCCCCTTTGGTTTTGAAGCACCAGATGAAATCTTGGTAGATGTTATCCGTAACTTACCAACAGCACAGGGTTATTCAGATTCGAAAGGTCTGTATTCTGCACGCAAAGCTATCATGCAACATTATCAAGCCCGGAATATGATGGACGTAACCGTTGAAGATATTTATATCGGCAATGGTGTTTCTGAATTAATCGTTCAGGCAATGCAAGCATTACTGAATACTGGTGATGAAATGCTGGTTCCTGCACCTGATTATCCTCTCTGGACTGCGGCAGTTTCACTTTCCAGTGGCAAAGCCGTGCATTATATGTGTGATGAAGGGTCAGATTGGTTTCCTGACTTAAATGATATCCGCAACAAAATTACGCCCCGCACACGTGGGATTGTGATTATTAACCCTAATAATCCAACGGGTGCTGTATATAGTAAAGAGCTGTTATTGGAAGTTGTTGAAATAGCCCGGCAACACAATTTGATTATTTTTGCTGATGAGATTTACGACAAAATCTTATATGACGATGCCGAGCATCATTCAATTGCCGCCCTCGCGCCTGATCTGTTAACGGTAACATTTAATGGATTATCTAAAACATATCGGGTTGCAGGTTTTCGTCAAGGCTGGATGGTATTAAACGGCCCGAAGAAACACGCTAAGAGCTATATTGAAGGTTTGGAGATGCTGGCATCAATGCGTTTATGTGCCAATGTGCCAATGCAACACGCTATTCAAACTGCTTTAGGCGGTTACCAAAGTATCAGTGAATTCATTTTACCTGGTGGCCGTTTGTATGAGCAGCGTAACCGAGCATGGGAATTAATCAATCAAATCCCCGGCGTTTCCTGCGTGAAACCTAAAGGCGCTTTATATATGTTTCCAAAAATTGATGCAAAACGTTTTAATGTTCACGATGACCAGAAAATGGTGCTTGACCTTTTATTACAAGAGAAGGTCTTGTTAGTGCAGGGAACCGCATTTAACTGGCCGGAACCTGACCATCTCCGCATTGTGACCCTACCAAGGCTTGATGAACTGGAGATGGCAATTCAGAAATTCGCCCGATTTATTGGTAAATATCATCAGTAAAAATAAGAGCCGTTTATATACCCTATGGATTTCAAGATGCATCGCGACGGCAAGGGAGTAAATCCCCGGGAGCATAGATAACGATGTGACCGGGATAAGTGAGTGCAGCCAACAAAGAGGCAACTTGAAGGATAACGGGTATAGAAAAATATCACTGATAACGGACATTATTCATACCATGCGTTCTATCAGAATAGAAAAAAGTTTATTTCTTCTATTCTGATAAGTCTCACCTA
Source organism: Photorhabdus laumondii subsp. laumondii (assembly GCF_003343245.1). Taxonomy (NCBI): domain Bacteria; kingdom Pseudomonadati; phylum Pseudomonadota; class Gammaproteobacteria; order Enterobacterales; family Morganellaceae; genus Photorhabdus; species Photorhabdus laumondii. The sequence goes on from NZ_CP024901.1 coordinate 3,607,050, forward strand.
CCCACTTTTTCTTCACGGGTGAAAATCTCACCTGTCAGATAGAAATCCTTGATAACCACTTCCATAACTCTCTTTATTGATACCCAATAATCACTCTCTGCAAAATCAAGGTCAATAAATTTTCATTTTTTACCGGTAACACAGACTAATTTTTTTATTTTTATAGGCGATTTTTGCAGTGATTATATAAAGCATTAGCAAGATATAAAAGAATTAAACATTGTATTTATTAAACTTAATAAAAGAGAGCACCTGAATGAATAATAAGTCATTGTAAATTATATAAAATTTTCGTATATAAATTGTATGCAAAATGGAGTAAAAACATAAACTTCCTGCAAAAAGGATATCTATTACGGTTATAACATTTATATTTAACAATAAATTAAAATTAATAATATCAATCTTGCTATATAGTCTGGATACCCGTCATCTTTCAAGTTACCTCTTTGTTGGCTGCGCTCGCTCACCCCGGTCACATAGTTATCTATGCTCCCGGGGATTCACTCCCTTGCCGTCGCGATCCCTCTTGAAATCCATTGGGTATAGATAAATGGCAGATTTCCCTATGAAAATCCTTAAAAAAATAAGAGATAAAAATAAGAAACGATTTTAAGGTTTACTTTACCCCCATCCACCGCTCACAATAAAAACAATATTTACTGTAAGAGATGATTATGAGCCACTTTTTTGCCCACCTTTCCCGTTTGAAACTGATTAACCGCTGGCCTCTGATGCGCAATGTACGTACAGAAAATGTATCTGAACATAGCTTACAAGTGGCCTTTGTCGCACACGCCTTAGCCATTATCAAAAACCGCAAATTTGGCGGTAATGTGAATGCTGAACGCATTGCATTGCTGGCTATGTATCACGATGCCAGCGAAGTTATTACCGGAGATTTACCCACTCCGGTCAAATATCACAATCCACATATCGCACGGGAATACAAAAAAATAGAAAAAATCGCGCAGAAAAAATTACTGGAAATGCTGCCAACTGAGCTGCAAGAGGATTTCCGTCCAATCTTGGATGACAGTCAGCATACAACAGAAGAAACTTTTATCATTAAACAGGCCGATTCCCTGTGTGCTTACCTCAAATGTCTGGAAGAGTTATCAGCAGGTAACCATGAATTCAATCTGGCGATAGCCCGACTTGAAAAAACCCTGGCTGATCGTCACAGCCAGGAGATGGATTACTTTATGAAAGTTTTTGTACCGGGATTCAGCCTGTCATTGGACGAAATTAGTCTTGATATTCCCCATTAGAATGGAAACAACCAAGGGATAACCAGCACGCTTATCACCATCACCAACAGAGTGAACGGCACGCCCAAACGGACAAAATCGGAGAACTTATAACCACCGGGGCCAAGCACCAGCGTATTCACTGGGGACGAAACCGGGGTCATAAATGCGGCGGACGCTGCCACACCAATAATCATGGCAAATGGCATGGGAGATACTGCCATTTCACGTGCAGCAGCAATAGCTATCGGTGCCATTAATACTGCCGTTGCCGTATTAGAAATAAACAAACCAATTACGGCACAAAGTATAAACAGACAGACCAGCATCACCCTCGGCCCCATATCACCCGCAATATCCATCAAGCCACGGACAATCAGCTCAATCCCACCCGTTTTTTGTAATGCCAGTGCAAATGGCATCATCCCGACAATCAGGATAATACTGGGCCAATGAATAGAGCGGTACGCACTTTCCATATCGATACAACGGAATTTTCCCATCAACAAGCAAGCTATCAATGCGGCAATCACATTGGGTATTTCATCGGTAAGCATCATGGCTACCATCAGCGCCAAACTAAAAAGCGCATGTGGCGCTTGAGACGTTGCCGGGGCCACCTCTTCGATCTCAACCGGCAGATTAAGGACAATAAAATCGCGCATTTTGGTTTGCAGGACACGTATCAGTTTCCAGTCACCAATAACCAGCAAAATATCGCCAAGTTGCAGTGGCGCATCAACCAGTTTACCCGACAACGATTCACCATCACGTCGAATACCAACAACATTCAAACCATAGCAGGTACGAAAACCTATTTCCCGCAGTGACTTACCCAATAAATCCGACTCCGGGATCAGAGAGACTTCAGCCATACCTACGTTACGAGATTGTTCAGAGAAATACTCCCCGCGCAGCACCATCGGTTCTAATAATTGCTCACTGCAAAATTGACGCAGATCCACCTCACTGTCTGACATATCAACCAGCAACACATCCCGTTCTCTCAATTCTGTATTGCCCATCGCACTGACCATAACGCGCCGAAAACGCCGCCAACGCTCGATACCAACGACATTAGCCCCGTAGCGAGCACGCAAATTTGACTCATCAAGCGAAAGACCTATCAGCGGGGAACCTGAGCGGATCGCCAGGCGACGCGCGCGACCGGATAATTTATAGTCGCGGATAAGGTCACGGAAAGTACGACGATGCCATTTATCATGGCCTTTATCCGATTGATGATTTGCCAACCAATGGCGAGCAATCAGCATATAACCCATACCGGCAAACAGAATCAAGATACCAATAGGTGTAATAGAGAAGAATTTGAAACCGGGAAGCCCTTCCCGTATCAACTCACTGTTAACCACCATATTGGGAGGCGTCGCTACCAATGTCATCATGCCACTGATAAGCCCGGCAAAACTCAAGGGCATCATCAACCGCCCCGGCGAAATTTTCATCCTTACCGCGACACTGAGCACCACTGGAATGAAAATCGCGACCACTCCCGTAGAGCTCATAAAAGCACCAAGCCCTGCAACAGTCATCATCAGTAATGCCAACATTTTAGTTTCGCTGTTCCCGGCAACTCTTACCAGCCAATCCCCCATTTGATAAGCAACGCCAGTTCTTACCAATCCTTCACCAATCACAAACAGGGCAGCTATCAACAACACATTGGGATCACTAAAACCGCTGGTCGCTTCACCAAGCGTCAACGTTCCACTTATGACAAACGCGATAATCACCAATAATGCAACAATATCCATGCGCAGTTTATTGGAAGTAAAAAGAACAATAGCTATCAGCAGCAGGGTCAATACCCACAAGAGTTCGCTATTCAAAATGGCCTCTATCAACAAAAAAGAAGATATTAGTGTCAAAAACTTGGCTAGTAGACCATTTTATTAAGAGAAAATCTCCAGTTGCGATCAACAATGTGTCCACTTTTCGTCATGAACCATCATCTCTGATTTTCCAGTACATTGACTGCAATAATCTAGCAACGGCTCTCTCCTGGTTCAAATATCATCAAGAAACGAACGATCGAGTTGTTTAAATGCGCGTTTCAGCAGTTCTGCGAGAGATTGATAAGTTGGCGTTTGCTGCACCGGCGCCATTGTGATACCTGCTGCGGCAAATTTATCACGGATTTCATGAAACCATTTCAGCAATGCCGCGGGTAACGGAGTTGATGCCCGTTTCCCCAACCACCATAACCCTTGCATCGGTAAACTACAGGCGAACAGTGCCGTCGCCACCGCTGGGCCAAGCTGACCACCCAGTGCGATTTGCCACGTCAGAGTAAAAATAGCCAACGGCGGCATAAACCGGATACCAAAGCGGGTAGCCTTAATAATCCGGTTTTCAGGAAACATGGGTGCCAACTGTTTCTCAATCGGCCAAGTTTTCATGTATTGTTGTCCCAGTTGCATCTTTCTCAGCCATCCATTACTGGTGGGAGGTATTGCGCTCATCATGACCTCAATCAATTAAAAACACATTTTTTAAAAAAACATTGTAACTGATAAAATATTTTTTGTAGGATTAGGTATATTTTGTCTTTGCTGCTCGCTATCGGTATCCTACATTCACTTGTATGTTATACACAGCAGTAAAGCAGCATATTTTACTTTTTACTGCACTTAGGCTCATTTTGTTAACAAATCACGCTATCTTTTAACATCAGAGCAGGCAAAAAAGGTTTTTTGAAAATTTAAACCTTATCATCATGCTCTTTGCACTTAGCATGATGTTAATCATTTAATGTCATCACTATATGCTCTACGCTGATGAGTAATTGACGTTTTATTAATCACATGTCTTATCTGTAAGACTCAATGACAAACACGATATAGGTACTTCCATGTCAAGTAAGCTGGTACTGGTCCTCAATTGCGGTAGCTCTTCTCTGAAATTTGCTATCATCGATCCTGCTAACGGTGAAGAATATCTTTCTGGTCTAGCTGAATGTTTTAACCTGCCTGAAGCCCGCATTAAGTGGAAAATGGATGGCGCAAAACATGAAGCCGCTTTAGGTGCTGGTGCAGCCCACAGTGAAGCATTGAACTTTATTGTTAATACGATTCTGGCCGAAAAACCAGAACTTTCTGATCAAATTGCCGCAATCGGCCACCGCATTGTTCACGGCGGTGAAAAATTCACGGCATCCGTTACCATCAATGATGAAGTGATTCAAGGGATCAAAGATGCGGTTCCATTCGCACCATTGCACAACCCTGCTCACCTGATTGGCATTGAAGAAGCGAAAAAAGGGTTCCCACACCTGGCTGACAAAAACGTTGCTGTATTCGATACCGCTTTCCATCAGACCATGCCAGAAGAGGCTTACCTCTATGCCCTGCCATACAACCTGTATAAAGAGCACGGCATTCGTCGCTATGGCGCTCATGGAACCAGCCACTTCTTCGTTTCCCGTGAAGCGGCAAAAACGCTCAACAAACCGGTTGAAGAGCTGAATGTTATCGTCTGCCACTTGGGTAATGGTGGCTCTATCTCGGCTATCGTTAATGGTCAATGTGTTGACACCTCTATGGGATTGACACCACTGGAAGGTCTGGTAATGGGTACCCGCAGTGGTGACATCGACCCAGCAATCATTTTCCATCTGCATGATTCACTCGGCATGAGCGTTGAACAAATCAACAAACTGTTGACCAAAGAATCTGGCTTACTCGGTCTGACCGAAGTCACCAGTGATTGCCGTTATATAGAAGATAACTATGCAACCAAAGCCGATGCTAAACGCGCGATGGATGTCTACTGCCACCGTCTGGCTAAATACGTTGGTGCTTATTCCGCACTAATGGAAGGCCGCTTGGATGCCATTATCTTTACCGGGGGTATTGGTGAAAACTCCGCACTGGTTCGTGAACAGGTGATGAAAAAACTGGCCCTGTTAGGTTTCGAATACGATCACGACCGTAACCTAGCGGCCCGCTTCGGTAAATCCGGTGCTATCACTACTGATAACAGCCGTCCTGCTTTAGTGATCCCAACCAATGAAGAATTGGTGATCGCTCAAGATGCAGCGCGCCTGACCGCGTAATAATTTTATCAACCGCCAGCCACTGCTGGCGGTACTATTTTTGACCAACGAGCAACCGTAAAGAGGTTTCCGTGTCCCGTACAATTATGTTAATCCCTACTAGCACCAGCGTCGGCTTGACCAGTGTTAGTTTAGGTGTCATCCGCTCAATGGAACAAAAAGGCGTCAGCCTGAGTGTTTTCAAACCTATCGCCCAGCCTCGTTGCCGTGCCGCCCAAGATCAAACCACCACCATCATCCGCGCTAATTCCAGCATAAAGACCGCTGAACCGCTGGACATGGCACATGTGGAATCTTTGCTGACAACCAATCAGAAAGATGTGCTGATGGAAAAGATCGTGGCCCTTTACCACGAAAATACCAAAGACGCAGAAGTCATTCTGATTGAAGGTCTGGTTCCAACCCGTAAACATTCATTCGCCCAATCTCTCAACTATGAAATTGCCAAGACCCTGAACGCTGAAATCGTATTCGTATTGGCGCTAGGTAACGATTCCCCGGAACAGTTGAAAGAACGAGTTGAACTGGCTCGTGCTGAATTTGGCGGTAACAAAAACCAGAACATTACCGGCGTTATTATCAATAAACTGAATGCGCCAGTTGATGATCAAGGCCGTACCCGTCCGGATCTGTCAGAAATCTTTGACGAATCCTCAAAAGCCATCGTATCCAACATCGATCCGAACACGCTGTTCAAAAATAGCCCATTGCCAATTCTGGGTTGCATTCCGTGGAGTTTTGACCTGATTGCAACCCGCGCAATTGATATGGCAAAACACCTGAACGCCCGTATTATCAACGAAGGTGCAATCAAAACCCGCCGTGTGAAATCTGTGACTTTCTGTGCCCGCAGCATTCCACACATGTTAGAGCACTTCCGTCCCGGTTCTCTACTGGTCACTTCGGCTGATCGTCCAGACGTTCTGGTTTCAGCTTGTCTGGCGGCGATGAATGGGGTTGAAATCGGTGCAATCCTGCTGACTGGCGGTTATGCCATCGATGAGCCGATTAAGCAATTGTGCGAACGTGCCTTCAACACTGGCCTACCTGTCTTTATGGTTGATACCAACACCTGGCAAACTTCTCTGAACCTGCAAAGTTTCAGCCTGGAAGTTCCGGCAGATGACCATGAACGCATCGAAAAACTGCAAAACTACGTCGCACACCACATCAACAAAGAGTGGATCGACTCCCTGACAGCGAACTCTGAGCGCCCACACCGCCTCTCTCCACCTGCATTCCGTTATCAATTAACCGAACTGGCACGCAAAGCAGGCAAACGCGTTGTTCTGCCGGAAGGTGACGAACCTCGTACCGTGAAAGCGGCATCTATCTGTGCTGATCGCGGTATCGCGCGATGTGTTCTGCTGGGTGATCCAGAAGAGATCCGTCGGGTTGCCGCGGCTCAGGGCGTAGAACTGGGTGCAGGTATTGAAATTGTCGATCCCATTGCTGTACGTGAACGTTATGTCCCACGTCTGGTTGAGCTACGCAAAAACAAAGGCATGACCGAAGTCGTTGCGCGTGAACAATTGGAAGACAACGTTGTTCTGGGTACGTTGATGCTGGAACAGGGCGAAGTCGATGGTTTGGTTTCCGGTGCGGTACACACCACGGCAAACACCATCCGTCCACCATTGCAATTAATCAAAACTGCACCGGGTAGCTCGCTGGTATCATCCGTATTCTTTATGCTGCTGCCAGAACAGGTTCTGGTTTATGGTGACTGCGCAATCAACCCAGATCCGACTGCTGAACAACTGTCTGAAATCGCTATTCAATCGGCGGATTCAGCCAAAGCATTTGGTATCGAACCGCGCGTTGCCATGATCTCCTACTCTACCGGCAACTCCGGTGCAGGTAGTGATGTTGAGAAAGTGCGTGAAGCAACCCGTTTAGCACAGGAAAAACGTCCAGATCTGATCATTGATGGCCCACTGCAATATGACGCCGCGATCATGGCAGATGTAGCGAAATCCAAAGCACCAAACTCACCGGTTGCCGGTCAAGCTACCGTGTTCATCTTCCCTGATCTGAATACCGGTAACACTACCTATAAAGCAGTACAACGTTCTGCGGATCTGGTTTCCATCGGGCCAATGCTGCAAGGTATGCGTAAACCGGTGAACGACCTGTCCCGTGGCGCTTTGGTAGACGATATTGTTTACACCGTTGCACTGACCGCAATTCAATCAGCACAAGGGGAAGCGTAACCGTTTCTTATCCGTAGCAGATTAATGACTGATAAAGGCTGAATCCTGTACTTCACTGGATTCAGCCTTTTTATTTTCTTTTTATTCCCGGAAAGATGCTGGTTTTCTGATGTACTCGGCTGTTATTTTGCTGGTGATACACTTGAAGAAGCCTGGCAAGATGCTAAAAGTGCTATTGAGGTACATTTCGCAAAATAAATCAGAAATTTAATCGTGCCGCATATATGCGGCACCTTACCTTTATAGTTATTTGCACAAATTTAAGATTGATAATTACAGGGTAATAGAATAGATGTTAAATCCTATTTTTAGGGATTTTTCGGTAATAATACATAAGCAACCTGAGCTTGTATTTCATTCGTTGATAACCATTTATTAAATTCAACTCCTGTATTATATTGAGGAGGAACCTTGCACTTCGATCCTTTTTTACCTAACCCATATGATAATGTTCCAGCTTCCACTTTATATTCACAATCATGTTTAGTTGTAAATTCATTATATAGCCAACCTAATCCTTCTGTACTGAATTCTATAGTAATTTTTGGCTTTTCAGTTTTCGGATATGTTTTTGCATAAGTATATGCAGGTGCAATTCCACAATAGTCATTTTCTCCTTCTGTAACACAAGGGATTGCAGTATATCTATTTTGGTCTAATGATATATATTGACTTTTTCCCATCCCTCTATACCAATATTTTGCTTTGTCTATCTTATCATCCTGATTATGAGTAGAAGTATTATTTAACTCAACGTCATTTCTCTTGTCAAAATCTTTCACATTCGCTCTAAGTTTGCAATTTTCATACATAGACATGACTTTAGTCTTTGCCAATCCATTTGCAGTTATTGCATTTTTTACCTGATTCCTAATTTCCTCCGTATCTTGCATACATGCCATACTGAAACTACTCATAGCTAATAAAAACGGAGAAATAAAGAAAACCTTTTTATTCAAATTCATATTTCTTTCCTTACTTGATTTATGGTTTTAGCACGAAATGGAACAAAAATGAATTTCGTTATTATTAAGTTAATATTTAATTTACGGCATAAATAATAATTCAAATCACAATTCAGTCGTAAATAATAAATTAATAACAATAGAACATTACAATATAACTCATTGAATTAAATTGGTTATTATTTACTTTCTTAACTAAGAGTAGATTACTAAATCAAAAAACACAAATTACAGAATCATTAAACTAAATAATATCTTATTTAAACACATAAGAACAAATATAGAAAAATTTCAACAATATATAAAATAAGCAACTTATCAACATTCACTGTTCTATATATAACATAATAACTAATGATTTTTTATATCATAACAATCTAAATAACCTTCACAAGATTGCAATTATGCTTGATTATAAAATACATAAAAATCAAATAATTATTTATCACTATTGTAAAATATTTTTCAATGAAAATTTTTCTGCTATCTAACTGAACACAATTAAATACAAAAAACAATTTAATCGTGCCGCATATCTGCGGCACCTCACCTTTAGAGTTAATTCAAGATTAATAATTGCATGGTAACAGAATAGATGTTAAATCCTATTTTTTTGGTTTTTTCGGTAGCAATACATAAGAAACTTGAGCTTGTATTTTATGTCCTGATAACCATCGGTTAAATTCAACCCCTACCCTATATTCAGCAGGCTTACAGCTACTCACTCTATCACCCGATGTTCCTGTTCTACCAAGCCCATATGAACCTCCACCTTCCGCTTTAATTTGACACTGATGTTGAGTTGTAAATTCGTTATATAACCAACCAAATCCTTCTGTACTGAACTCTATAGTAATTTTAGGCTTTTCACTTGTCGGATATGTTTTTGCATAAGTATATTGAGGTGTAATTCCACAATAACTCGCCTCTGTAACACAAGGGATTGCATTATATCCATTGCGGTCTAATAATATATATTCATCTTTTCCCATCCCTCTATACCAATATTTTGCTGTCGCAGCCTCATCATCCTGATTATGAGTAGAAGTAGAAGTATTATTTAACTCAATGTCATTTCTCTTTTCAAAATTTTTCACATTCGCTCTAAGTTTGCAATTTCCATACATGGACATCACTTTAGTCTTACTCAATCCATTATAATCTATTGCGTCTTTTACCTGATTTCTAATATTTTCTGGATCTTGCATACATGCCATACTGAAACTACTCATTGCTAATAAAAACGGGGAAATCAGGAAAACTTTTTTATTCAAACTCATGTGTCTCTCCTTGCTTTATTTATGGTTTTGATACCTGATTAAATGAAAATAGATTTCATCGTTATATGTTGATTTAAAAAACACTATTACAGACAACACACAATAAATTAACCCATGCCATTAATCTTCATTATTATTATCTGACTGAAATAAGGTAGATTATTTAACTATAAAAAACAAAAACAAATTCCAATATAATTAAATTAAAAAATATGTCATTAGAATATCTACAAAACAATATAGTAACGGTATATAAGAAAAAAACCAATAGTGATATGAAAATATTTCTTTTGAAAAATATTTCTCAATGAAAATTTTCTTTGTTATCTAATAGAATTCTTTCGAGACTGTAATTTACATTTATTCCTTTAACATTCTATCGAGTTCTACCCATTATATCCTCCAGCAAAGACAATTAGCTTTAACCAAGAAAAAGCACCAAAGCGATAAGACATTCGGCGCTAAAAAAGAAAGTTTAAAGCTGATAATGACACGATTATAAATAACTTTTCATAATTATAATACACTCACTCTTTTTATTCTCTGCTATTCCTGTAGGGACATGAATTTAAAAACGTTTTCACTTTCTCAAGCAATTGCCACATATACTGACAGCCATGATTTCGTGTCACCGTTTCATGTAAGGATTGCCACAGACGCTCAATTTTATTCAGCCAGGGTGAATAAACAGGTAAAAACAACAGATTAAATTTAGGATGACAAGCCAGCCAATCTCTGACCCGTCGGCTTTTATGGATACTGTAATTATCCAAAATCAAAGTGAGGGTTTCAGCATGACAATACTGGCGTTCAAGTTCTTCCAATACATTGATAAATAACTGAGAATTCTTATTTAACCCGTCAGCATAAGTCACTTTTCCCGTTTGAACATTCAGGCAACCTGCAAAATAATGTTTTTGGTTTTTTCCTGGTGTCACTATACGTTTCTGTTGCCCTTTTAAATACCAGTCAGCCCCGATTTTTGGATTCAGCTCGATGTCGACTTCATCTTCATAAAAAACGGGATGTTTTTCTGAACACGTTGACAATGCCTCGGTAATTTTCGCCATTTTTTCATGGTACTCGGGATCGGGTAATTTAAGCGTCGGGGCTGCCCTTCGCCACACGATACCCATTTTATGTAAGTAACGATAGAAGGTACTGATGGATAATTTTATGTTTAATAATTCATTGATTTTAATTATAAAAAACTCAAGACTCCAGCGAGAACGCAGGCAGCCCAATTGCTGGGGAGAATATTGCAATAAAAAAGACAGTAAAGGATAAAGCGGGATTAAATTCCAGACAGCGGGTCTGCCCACAGGCAGGCTTTTGAGTCCTTCCAGACCATATAAAGTCAACCAGTTTATCCAGCGATAGACAGAAGAACGACTGGCGCAAAGGGTTTTGGCGACCAGAGAGACAGACTCGCCTCGATGCAGCATCAATATGGCCATGAGCCTGCGAGCATAATCTTTATCTCGGGTGTTCTGGATAATTTTTTTCATCTGGCGTCGTTCATTGCGGGGTATAGGTGCTATGATAGGCATAACTCAGTCCGTTTAGTGGTTTGGGATTATCTACAATTGATCAGATTGCAAAAATTGGACTGAGTTCCCTCCAAGTGTTCTACTATTTTGAAAAGTTATTTATAACAGATATTAAGGATTAATCTGATATGGGTAATTGTATATAAGCAATTATCGCCTCTATTTTAACTGGCTTTTCCGATAGCCACTTATTAAACTCATCTCCTACCTTATAACCTTTAGGCTGACAATTTGACTTATCTTTTTTCAATGCACCTATTCCACCCAACCCATATGATTCTCCTCTTGATTCAACATCAATTTCGCAGTTATGTTTAGTGGTAAATTCATTATATAGCCAGCCAGGTTCTACGGTACTAAACTCTATAACGAATTTTTTATCTTCTCTCATCGGGTAGCTCTTGGCGTAAGTATATTCAGGAGAAATTCCGCAAAAGCGATTTGGCACGTTAACACAAGGAATACTCTTAAACTTATTACTATCAAATAACTTAAATTCTTCTATTCCCATTCCTCGATACCAGTACATCGCTATCTCTGCACGTTCATTCCTATTTTTAGATTTGTTATTAGTTAATATAATTCTATTTCCGGTATTCACCACATCCAATTCACAATTTTTATACATAGACATCACTTTAGTCTCTTGTAGGCCATAACTTTTTATTATATGTTCCACCATTGGATCAGTATTACATGCCATACTAAAGTGGCTCACAACTAATAAAGTGGCAATCAGAAAGGCTTTTTTATTAAAACTCATACTTCTCTCCTTACTTTATCGATGGTATTGATACCCAAAAGAACGAAGATATATTTCATAGCCGTTATTAATAAATCCAGTCATCATCTTTACCGACACATAATGACCTAACGTACAATGCCACTATAAATAAAACTCCACTACAAATAAGAAACCAACAACAAAATAACTTTGCAATATAAATCATATCATTTAATCAGTTTCTCTTGTTATTAGCCTTATTAAATAAAGGTAGATTATGAAATCAAAAAAAACAAGCCCTATAATAATTAAATAAAAAACCGGATAAACACAAAAAAAGATCATTTCAATAACATTTGAAATAGATACTTTTTTATTTATTACAATATCATGTAAATAAAATAAATACCTATTTACCATTCAAAATCAATATAAATGACATTATCTAATTGCAATTATATACCCGTCATCTTTCAAGTTGCTTCTTTGTTGGCTGCACTCACTCACCCCGGTCACATCGTTATCTATGCTCCCGGGGATTTACTCCCTTGCCGTCGCGATGCATCTTGAAATCCATAGGGTATAGTCATCAAAACAGTTCAAAAAGATAAAATCTTTATTCATACTTATTGTAGAATATCTACTAATTATAATTTTCTTTTACCACATGATAATATCTTGCCTGTAAAGTATATTTTTACATAAAAAATATTATAAATGTCTATTTTATTTACAAGTAACACGGATAAGTATAAGTTCACTTAAAATCCATTACCAATAAAAAGCACCGAAGTTATAAACATTCGGTGCAATATATTTCAACAAAAATTATTTATAGCTGAAATCTATTTTGCTAATAATACATAAGAAATGATGGGATCTATTTTGGCTGGCTTTTCCAACCATTTATTAAATACATTCCCTATTACAAGTTTCTTATATTTATTATCACAACTCGCTGATGTCCCTATCACACCAAGCCCGTATGTTCCTCCTCCCTCTGCTTTAATTTGACACTTATGTTTAGTTGTAAATTCATTATATAACCATCCCGGTTCTATTGTACTAAACTCAACAACAACGCCAGGGTTTTTATTTGTCAGATAACCTTGAGAATAAGTATATTCGGGAGCAATTCCACAAAAATTTTCTCCTTTAACACAAGGAAGGCTTTTATACTTATTCTGGTGAAATGCTTTATATTCCTTTATTCCCATCCCTCTATACCAGTACATCGCCTTTTCTGCTTTAGTATCACGATTTGCCGCTTTATTATTTACTAATGTCACTTTATTCGGTGTATCTGCTGAAACTGAAAGTGTGCAATTTTTATACATAGACATCACTTTGGTATTTTCCAGTCCATTTTTATTGATTATTTTTTCTATCTTTGGATCTGTCTTACATGCCATACTAAAACTACTCATTGCGAGTAAAAAAGGGGAAATCAGGAAAACTTTTTTATTTAAAATCATACTTATCTCCTTGCTTTATTTAATTAAGAAGTTTAACGTTTAGTGGAATAAAAATAAATTTCATTGTTGTTATTAATATACTTATTTTAAAACATATCATTACAGATGACAGATAATAAATTAACCAATTAAATCATTCTCTATTGCTACCAAATGACGTAGATAACGATATGTTATTAGATCATAAAAAACAAAAACAAATTCCAATATGATTAAAATAAAAAATATTTACTTTATATATCAAGGCAACATAAAAATAATAAAATGACTATATAACCATTTATACTACAATGGTTAAAAATATATTATAATCGCAATAAGAACATCATGCTGATAATAAAACAAAAATAATTATTTAGATTAATTCCAAAAATCTAAAATATAATTAAATAAAATACACACCTCCATAACATTAAAAATATATTTCTGAACAATCGCTACATTTACTTTAAATTAATTTAAATTCGGTTTAGCATAGTCAATACAACATAATTACTTCACGAGTAAACAGATTCAATCATTCATTGAATTTTTAGCAAGCGGTCAAACCAGACATCCAACCCAAGATAGTGAAGTTGAATGCACTGCGGTAGGTTAACATCATTATTCACATCTAATAGGTAAGATACCTCCTTGCCCAATAGGGCAAAGAGGTAAGAGATATTACGGACGATAACCAATAAAGGCCACGCGCGACAGCCTCCGTTCAATTGAGACTAGCTGTGTGGTGGACAAGAAATTCTGCATCCGCTCGAACGCTTCTTCACCCTCTATTGCAATAAATTGCTCCCTGCGCTTCTCACGCCCGGCACGCCAGCGCTCACTAAGTTCAACAACACTTTGGGTAAGATCCACCTGCCTTTCGAGGCAAAGGCCCGCCTCGCTGATTAAACGCTCGTTTAACCCAAGCGGGCTATAGAGGAAATAACCCGGCATGCCACGTATCATGATTTCGTCTTTACTCAGCATGCCGGTTACTAAAGTAGGATCGGTATACAAGAACCGGCCGCCCGGTTTCAGTAGTCGACACCATTCGCGCAGCAAGGCCAATCGATCCGGAATATGAATTACCGAGTCGATACACCATAATGCATCAAAAGTGCCATCAGGAAATGGCAGAGGCTGACGAACATCACTGTCGACGAAGTTGCTTCGATCTTCCAGTCCGAAATCTGCCGCAAGTTGCCGGGCAGTAAGGAGGCCGTGAGGATGAATGTCAACCCCCGTCACGCTACAGCCACTGGTCCTTGCCAAAAACAGAGCCGGCCCTCCGGACCCACTGCATACATCCAGCACATGAGAGCTGTCAGATAATTGAAGCCATTGGGAGAACTTTCTAAACTCATCAGCAGAGGACCAGTTGTTCTGCCCCAAGTCTTCGCCATAGGTCTCTTTGCGTACCTCGGATACCGCTTCCGCAGAGAAACTACCGAAAGCCCGTTCGTAAAAACCAGTGCCTGCGCTTGAGGAGGAAGTTTGCATAGTCATAGATAATGCTCCTAGCGAATAGAATTTAATCGGAAGACAAGGTGTTCAATTGCGGTGTCCAATATCGCATTATCGAGATCCGGATCAAAACAGAACCGAACCGACGCATTAGCCTGAGCCGAGCTCAAGCCGATGCCTGTAAGCACGTGCGAAGGCTGTAGTTCCGCGGAATTGCAGGCTGAACCTGACGATATAGCCACCTGATGCAACCCGGATATTAGCGCCTCCGAAGCGATACCTTCGAACTGAACGTTCACGATGTATGGGGAACTGCAAGAGATATCGGTATTCAACACGGCGTTCGGCACCCTTTGATGAAGGCGAGTAATAAAATAGTCTCTCAATGCAGTGACTTTTGCTTGACGTTGAATAAGGGTTGACTGAATCATCTGACACGCAAGGCCAAACCCAACAATCAGCGGCGTTGGCAAGGTGCCGCTGCGCAAATGATTCTGGCCGCCACCATAGATGAAGGGCCTCAAATGCCCCGCAACACGCGCATCGACGAAGAGCGCCCCAACTCCTTTCGGTCCCCGCATTTTGTGGGCGGAAAATGAAAGCATATCAATTCCAGTCTCTTTGACGTTCACGGGAATTTTGCCGATAGACTGGACAGCATCCACATGTAGCCAAGCGCCTGACCGACGTGTGATCGCGGCAATTTCATCCACCGGCTGAACTGTACCTAATTCGGAATTCACATGAGCAACGCTGACGATACGGGTGTCGGCGGTCAATTTGGTGATGACATCTTCCGGTTGTACCCGGCCATTGGCGGCAACCGGCAGGTATTCAACAGCAAGCCCCCGACGACTCAACTCTTTGCCGACAAGCAACACAGATTTGTGGTCGATAGGGCAAAGCAGCGCTCCCGCAGGAGCGCATTCGTTATGAGCAAAACTTGAGAAAAGCGCAATATTGTTGGCTTCTGTGGCCCCCGATGTAAAGGCAATCTCCTCTGGGCGAGCACCGATGAGAGACGCAACTTGTTGGGCGGCGTTCTCTATCGCATGCCGGGCACGACGTCCCATCACATGGGCGGAGGAAGAATTACCGAATTCATGCTCCATGTAGAATCGCATGATGTCGACGACCTCAGGAAAGCATGGTGTCGTAGCACAATGATCCAGATAGATTACGCCAGTCGGGTTTTCATTGACATTCATAGCGACTCCCATCAGGAAGTGAAGACGGCAACGTTAACGAGCTTCGAGTAGATCTCTTGTGTCTGCATCTCTCCGCTTCCACCGGGATCCGCAACAATCACCTTCATGCCCGAAAGCCCATACAGAGAGAGCGCCGTGCTTACCCCTGTTTTGACTGGTTGGAAGCATTCGCCGGGGGCAAAGATCACCAGAAGGCGATGTTGCGCCTTGTAGACCTCGGAGATCATCTCAGTAATCTCTCCCGCACATCCGGTAACGCCGCAGGTAATGAGAGGTTTATAATCGCCGTTTTCGTCCACAAGCGAAATTTCGGTTCCGGCATCGGGGCCATTGTCGAGAACGCGGCGATTTAACAGCCCTGCTTTGACCAACTTATCGGCACTTTTCTGGAAGCGATATTTCAGCCAAGTCTCTGGATAGGCAACAGGATGTTTCCGGCTTGCGAGCATGTTTTGCTCAGAAAATTGCCCACTGCGCTCTAAGATAGATTTGTACGAAGCCGGAAGCGCGGAGAATTGCTCATAGAAGGCACGTCTTAGCTCAGATGCTGGCCCGCTGTCGCGCGAAACATATTGCCAATCGTTGATGAGCAGCAGGAATTTTATCGCTTCGAATTGATGTTCAAGCTGTTCTGCGATTCGCACACCAAGTTCCCAAGTGTATCCAGGAAAGATTCCTACGCGTCGCTCAATTTTTTCTCGCATAGGAGCCGTATTTTCTTCGATGACTCCCGGGACAAGGCATCCTCGGTCTTCGTCAAGGAAGAGCATGAAATGCCCTGCCATAATAACGAGATCCGGATGTGGTGCATTAGTCACTTCGGTGAGAATAAGGTCGAGTAATTCAGCCTCAGATTGAACCAGACGGTGGCTGTTTGAGATGTTAACTTGTTGCATATACGCCTATATTAATATTATTGATTTTATTAGCAATTTAAAGGCAGTGTCATAGCTATGGAAACTTTATGACCCATTTCGACTTTCCTCGTGGATCGCTAAATTTCACTCACTATGAACATCCACCTTCACAACAGTTATCAATCATCAGTAGACAATTGATAATACATATATATTTACATACAATTAATTATCAAACAATTAGTAATATTAATATTTAATCTATATCCCGTACTATTTGAGATACATTAATAGCAAAGATTGATGCTGTATGCTCTTACTGTAGAGAGACCAAAGGCGTTGACTAAAATGGTTATTGAACGTCCGCATATCAACGTTACCGATATCATGATTCCCACCAAGTGGATTCCAGACAACAAGGCTACACATCCGATAAATACCAAGCTTAACGGGCTTTTTCATTCCCATAATCACATTTCACAAACATATTATTGTGCCCATATTCAAGTCACGTAATGTCGTTACCTCACGCTAGTTATTGACATTATTTAGCCAATTTGGCGTGACGTTTTTTATAACAGACGTTCAGCCTGTCTATTGAACATTGTCAGTGAACAGCTCATAATTAATTAAAAAATGTGATGATAAATAAAATAAATCATTAACAATTGTGATTAAATTTTAATGAAAGCACCGAAGTTACGAATATTCAATGCTGGATTCGACTAATCATCTCCCGGGGATTCTCTCCCTTGCCGTCGCGATCCATCTTGAAATCCATAGGGTATAAACATTTTGCAGGTGCGAGCCATTCCCTAACAAATGACTCAATCGGGAGTAAAATCAGAAGAAATAAACGCAACTTTGGCTAATATGAGATCGTCATTGAAGCCATTTTTCTATCTGCTTCAATTTATTATTTCTCAATTAGCTGCCTATGAACGAAAACTCTCTTTCGCTATCTGATAACGCTGTTCTTTCTGTGCCTCATTTTTCTTTTTTACGCGCCATAAAATACTTAACATAATAAACCATAAAGGCGTGCCACAGAGTGCGATCAGGGTATCCGGATCAAAAACCATTACCACTATGGTAAAGATGAAAAAAATCAGGGTCAGCCAAGTCATTAACACCCCTAAAGGCATCTTAAATATTGAACGTTTATGCACATCAGGATAATTCTTACGATAAACCAAATAGGCAATCAAAATCACACACCAGCTATAAATCACCATAACCGAAGCAACGGTTGATACAATAGTAAATAACTGCATGACATTCGGTACGATAAATAAAAGTGACGTACCCACCACCATACAGAAACAAGAAAATATCAGACTATGTACAGGAATCGCCGTATTGCGGGAAAGAATTTTAAATTTCCGATGTGCATTCTTTTCCGTTGATAAGCCATAAAGCATACGTGTACAAGCATATAATCCACTATTAGCAGAGGACATTGCCGACGTTAATGCAACAAAATTAACCACTGCGGCAGCAGCAGGCAGACCCGCCAGGGCAAATAGTGTCACAAAAGGGCTGGTTTCAGCTGAGATCCGTCCCCAAGAAGTGACAGCAATGATGCTCAACATGGAGAAAATATAGAAAATCATAATTCTCATCGGGATATAATTAATTGCTTTCGGCAATATCTTTTCCGGATCTTTTGTTTCTGCCGTCATCGTGCCAACTAATTCAACACCAGTAAAAGAAAAAATCGCGATTTGAAAACCAGCAAAAAAACCAAAAATACCATTTGGCAGAAATACCGATGGATCAGTCAAATTATTCACAGAGGCGATCGTACCATCCGGTGATTGCCAACCTACCATCACCATACCAACGCCAATAATAATCAACGCTAAAATCGCAATGACCTTAATCATGGCGAACCAGAATTCAGCTTCGCCAAATAAGCGGACAGAAAGAAGATTACAAGTCCCCAGTAAACCTAGCGTTATAAATGCGGGCACCCAAAGAGAGACGCCGGGAAACCAATATTGAATGTAGCCGCCACATACAACAACATCAGCAATACAAGAGACAATCCAACTCATCCAATAAGTCCAGCCGAGAAAAAAACTGGCTTTGGTACCTAAATAATCCGATACGAAATCAGCAAAAGAGCGATAATTCAGTTTAGTCAGCAGCAATTCTCCCATTGCCCGCATCACCATATAGACAAAAAAACCAACAATCGCATAGGTAATAATGATCGATGTACCCGATACGGCAATAGTTTTTCCTGACCCCATAAATAAACCTGTGCCAATAGCACCACCAATGGAAATCAATTGAATATGACGTGCACTCAGCCCTCGATGAAGCGTTTGTGTATCAGCAAATTTCTCTGCCGAAAGGTTTTGTTGAGTTTTATTATTTTTTATCATGATAGTACCCGTCCGTCATTAAAGAAGCAGTTGACTGCTAAATCTTTCTGAAAAAAATTCTCACGGCTTCAGGAAGAAAATGGAATAATGCCTTATTTATTTAATTATTTTTTATTTAAAGCAAGTAACAATCCTGCTCGTAATCCATTAGCAACCTCAGCATTAGGAAATAAAATAAATTTCGCTGGAAATTTAATTTTCCAATGGTGATCATGTTGGCTGGCGATTTCAAATCCTTCTGGCAATTCAGTAAAGTTCAAGGTATCTGCGGGAATATGAAGTTGAAAACTGTCGTGACTCTTAATAATGGAATTAATTACCTGGTAATGTTTCAGCTCAAATTTAATACGTGCGGTTATTTGCGATAAAGAAATTAAACCATAAAGCGCATCGGTAATTTTTTGAAATCTTGTTAAATCATTTTCCCCAAAAGGCATTGCTTTACCCATCTCCATCGTACAGCTATCCGCGCCAAACTTTTCACTCAGAAAATGGCTGAAAGTCCCGGCTTTCTCACGATGATAAACGAGCGCATCAATATCGCTGTCATGCAACCATTGCATAAATTCAGCAGAAAAGGGGCGATTCTGAGCAGGTAACAACGCAAATTGCTCATGGTGAGAAGCGCGTATAGCGGTATGCAGATCAATATGCCAGCGAATATTGGTCGACGACACCGAAGGTTCAGCAAAAAAGCGATTCACAACGTTTTCAAGTTCAGCCGCACGTGATCGCTCATTTCCTAACGGAAAATTCAGATAACGGCCACCAAACATCCGATTCAAATCATCATGTAAATAACGTCGATTCGTACGCATCGCAGGCAAATTACCGAAGATGATCAACACGTTATTTTTTAGTGCTAACGTGCCCTCCGCCAACTGTGCAAGTAACTGAATCAATATTTCAATAGGCGCGGTTTCATTACCATGAATACCGGCAGAAATCACCAGAGACCGATTTCCCTCTTCATGGGGAATCAATTGCAGTACACCTTCAGCCAACCAATGCGCATTTATTGTTTCTGGAAATGTCAGGTGGTCGGCAAGTTTTTTTTCAAGCAATAACGTTAACAGATCCATATCTGCTCCAATTTAGCGCTGAAATTCATAGATCGATCCTAAATTCAAGATCTGCGTAAGCTCATCCAGCGCGGTATAAACTTCACAAAGTAATTGGGGATCGGCCAGATCACTGGCGCATAATTCATCACGATAATGGTGCTCTATCCATTTGGTCAGGCGCTGGTAAAGTTGCGTATTCATCAATGTTGCGGGATTAACCGCACGAAATTCAGCGTCGTTAAGTACCACCCTCAGACGCAAACAGGCCGGGCCGCCGCCATTACGCATACTTTCCCGCAAATCAAAAACACGAACTTCATTGATAGGTGCAGAGGTTTGTGCACTCAGCGACTGCAAATAATCCCAGACAGCGGAATGTTGGCGGCACTCTTCAGGAACAACGAGCACCATTTTCCCATCAATTTTACTCAGTAACTGACTATTAAAGAGATAAGAATCAACCGCATCTTTGATGCTGATCTGCTCAGCAGGCACCTCAATCGAGACAAAATTCTGTCCCAACACCGCCATTTTCTGTCTAATTTCGGTCAGAACCTGAGACTGATTAAGATAAGCATATTGATGGTGAAAAAGGACATTTCGGTTGCTGACCGCAATCACATCGTTATGGAAAACCCCACTGTCAATGGCGACCGGGTTTTGCTGTACAAAAACGGTTTGTGCCGGATTAAGCCGATGCAACCGTGCGATCGCTTCACTGGCTTCCAATGTTTGCCGTGCCGGATAACGTTTAGGCACCGGGCCGCCGCGAAATACGCTACGGCCATAGACAAACACCTGTACGCCCGGCGAATCATAATCACCACCGAGGCGATTATGGTTTGCCGCCCCTTCATCACCAAAATCTTCATGTTGTGGAAGAGCCTGATGATGAACAAAATAGTTTTGATCAGCAAAAGTGGCTTTTAACGCGGCAGTCGTCGTTGCTATTTCCAGCGAACGGTGCAATTTATTGTTTAAATTAGCTACCGTGAAATGAACTCGCTGATCAGCGCTATCCGCCGAAGGTGACACGGTTGCCGCATTTGCGGTCCACATTGATGAAGCAGAACTCAGTTTTGATAATAACACCGGAGAATATTTGGCTGCTTTATGCAATATCTGCTCATCACTGCCGACAAAACCTAAATTACGCAAGGCCGGAATATGAGGGCGTTGTTGCGGCGGAAGCACTCCTTGAATAAACCCTTCATCAGCCAACGCTTTCATTTTCATCAACCCTTGCAGCGCGGCCTTACGCGGGTTAGATACGCTGTCTTTATTATTAATCGAAGCCTTATTACCCACAGAAAGCCCCGCATAATGATGGGTCATGCCGACCAACCCATCAAAATTTGCTTCAAAACCAGCCATAAATCCCCTTGGAAAAATTATATAAGTTGAAAACCTCTCCCGTTAAACGGTTAATCAGGGAAATGAAGCCCTGGCGCAAGCGTTTCAGGTAAAGTGAGTTCGTCAGCAACCAGAGATGCCATCGGCCAGGCACAGTAATCAGCAGCATAATAAGCACTAGGTCGGTAGTTTCCTGACGCACCAATGCCACCAAAAGGCGCTTTACTGGAAGCCCCGGTCAACGGTTTATTCCAGTTCACAATGCCCGCTCTGGCATCTTCCGACAGACGTTGGAACAGAGCAGCATCCGGCGAAATTAAACCGGTAGCCAATCCGAATCGGGTGTTATTGGCGATTGCCAGCGCCTCATCAAATGTGTCATAACGCATAAGCATGAGCAGCGGCCCGAAATACTCTTCATCAGGAACATCAGCGACTTGGCTAACATCAATAATCCCAGGGGTCAACAACGTTGATTGCGGCTGGCATTGCTCCAGCGAAACCAAAGAGATACCACCCAGTTTTTGTAGTCGATCTTGAGCTTCCAATAGATTCTGCACAGCCTGTAGAGAAATGACTCCACCAATGAACGGTTGGGGTTGGGCATCCCAATGGGATGGTACGATCCGCTCTGTCACCTCCACCAAACGCTTAATCACCGCATCTCCATGGGCGCCATTTTTGACCAACAATCTGCGGGCACAAGTGCAACGTTGACCAGCGGAGATAAACGCGGATTGCACAATGGTGTAAACAGCGGCATCAATATCGTCGTAAGCATCGACGATCAATGCATTGTTTCCCCCCATTTCAAGCGCCAACATCTTCTCTGGCTGACCGCCGAGCATGCGGTGAAAGTGAAAGCCCGTATTGGCACTCCCGGTAAACAGCACACCATCAATCTGCTTATCCTCCAGCAATGCTGTCCCGGTACTGCGTGCTCCCTGAACCAGATTGAGCACACCAGCGGGCAAACCGGCTTTTTCCCATAATTTCACCGTCTCTTCTGCGGTCATCGGTGTCAATTCACTCGGTTTAAACACCAGCGTATTACCCGCAATAAGCGCGGGAATAATATGACCATTAGGCAAATGTCCGGGAAAGTTATACGGACCAAAAACCGCCATCACACCGTGAGGACGGTGACGCAGTAAGGCACGGCCATCAGGCATAATCGTTTCTGACTCACCAGTACGCTGTTCCCACGCTTCGATAGAAATAGCCGCCTTACCTATCATGGATTGTATTTCAGTCCGAGTTTCCCATAACGGTTTACTGGTTTCCTGACTGATAACACGAGCAAGCGTTTCTTTCTCCTCATTCAGCAAAGCCGCAAATGTCTGAATGACCTTAATCCGCTCACTGGCGGGCAAATGTGACCAAGCATAAAACGCCTCGCGCGCAGCATGACAAGCGGCCCTGACTTGCGAAGCATCGGCGCTGTTAGCTTGCCACAGAACCTGTTGATCTATCGGGGAAAATTTAGTTATCGACTCACCCTGCCCTTCAATCCATCTTCCCCCAATGTAATGTGCTTTATAATTCATGCTTAATTTTCCTTTGGAAAGAGACTAACTAGTCGCACCTGATCCCCATCGCTGACTTGAAGTGCACCCATCTCTGCGGCTGTTAAAAAAAGTTCATTACTGTCACACACCACATTCAATAAAAGCGCCCGAAATTCACTAAACTGCTGATTGGCAACGATGCAAGGAACACCATCGTCTCTGGTCACTGATTCGGCTTTACTAACAGAAACGAGACGACTCTCTTTTACCGCACGTATCCGATCAATCTCAGCCTGTAATAAAGCGCCGCCATCAAAAATATCGATATGGCCTTGATAGATAAGCCCTTCTTTTTCAAGAATTGCCCGCGCGGGTACTGTTTTCTCATGAACCTGCCCAATCACCTTCTGCGCCTCAGCAGATAATAAGGAGATATAAATAGGATGAAGGGGCATGAGTTCGGCAATAAAGGTTTTCGATCCAATACCGGTTAAGTAATCTGCCTGGGAAAAAGGAATGCCAAAAAAATGTTGTCCCAATGAATTCCAGAAAGGGGAATTTCCTTGCTCATCTGCCACCCCTCGCATTTCAGCGAATATAGTTTTAGAAAAAATATCCCTAAATGCGGCGATAAAAAGAAAACGTGCTTTGGAGAGAAATGTCCCATTTCTTCCCTTCTGATATTCCGGATCAAGGAACAAGGTACACAATTCACTGTTACCGGTCTGATCTTGCTCCAAAGTCAACGCTTCAATAGATTTATAAATCCCCAATTCACGTGATGAACGAATGGTTTTTTGTACCCGAAAATTATAAAACGGCTCCTCCAGTCCAACCGCCACTTCGATGGCACTGACACCCGCCACACGATTCGCGCTGGTATCTTCCAGCACAAAAAGGAATCCCTGCTGAGCCCTGGCCAGTTTTCCATCAAAAGTATCAACACTACGTGCAATGCGTGAACGTAATTGATCCAGATTATTGGGAAAAGATGTCAAACCTATACCAGCGCGTTGAGATAAAGACTGAACCCCATTTAAGTCACTATGCCGGACAGCTCGGAAAAGCATCATAACGTCACCTTCAATTTACTATTAACCGACAAACCGCATGATGGCGCTTTCAAGACGAACCAAACCTTCATCAATATCAGCAAATTCAATATTTAATGCTGGCGCAAAGCGCAACACATCTGGACCCGCGATCAAGGCAATTAACCCCTCCTCTGCTGCCAAGTTAGTTAATTGCTTCGCCTTACCCTGCCAAGCTTTATCCAATTCAGCACCTAAAAGCAGCCCTTTACCTCGCAAGCAACTGAATATTTGGTAACGCTGATTCAGTTTCGATAGTTTATCCATGAAGTAATCATGACGTTGCAAAACGCCGGTGAGCAGTTCCGCCTGATTAACAATAGAAAGCACCTTATTGGCAACTGCCGTCGCCAGAGGATTACCGCCAAACGTGGTACCATGCGTTCCAGGTTGAAAAACCGCTGCGATATGCTGTTTTGTTAACATAGCGCCGATAGGAAAACCGCCACCGAGACCTTTAGCACTGGTAAGAATATCAGGCTCAACACCATATTCCTGATAAGCATAAAGGTATCCTGTACGGCCCACCCCAGTTTGAATTTCATCAAAAATAAGCAGCGCTTGAAAACGATCACATAAGGTACGTAATTCCTGCAAGAATGCAGGATCTGCGGGAATAACACCGCCCTCACCGATAATAGGTTCGACAATAACCGCACAGGTATTTTCAGAAATGTGTTCTCTGATTGCAGATAAATTATTATAAGGAAGATGCGTAATTTCTTGCGGAAGAGGGGCATAATCTTGTGAATATTTTGGCTGCCCTCCTACTGTAACGGTAAATAATGTTCTACCATGAAAAGAATCTTTAAATGAAATAATCTCATTCTTATTTTTCCCATATTTATCAGCGGCATATTTTCTGGCTAACTTTAATGCTGCCTCGTTAGCCTCCGCCCCTGAATTACAGAAAAATGCTTTATCAGCAAACGTATTTTCCACCAGTCTTTTTGCTAATTTCAGGACAGGTTCATTAGTGTAACCATTACCTATATGCCATATTTTATCAATCTGATAAATTAACTCATCCTTTAATTCAGGATGTGCATGCCCTAATGAATTAACGGCAATTCCACCAGCAAAATCGATATATTCCTTGCCATCTTGATCCCATACTTTCGAACCTTTGGCCCGAACAGGTATGAACTTAGCAGGAGAGAAACAGGGCACCATATAGTGTTCAAACCAACTTCTCTGAATATTTTCTAACATAGATCATTTCCCCTTAAAATAGAGAGTACACGGATGAGAGAAAGTAATATGCTCCGCATCATCTTTCGTCTCACACTGACACAACTTATTTAATGTATGCCGAGTAAAAGGTTTACCAAACTGAAACCTAAAAAACCTTAAAAATAATAAGATTACAGGATCTATTTAATATTATTCTTATTAATCCCATGACTATTTCCTAAAACATATACCCGTCATCTTTCAAGTTGCCTCTTTGTTGGCTGCACTCACTCACCCCGGTCACATTGTTATCTATGCTCCCGGGGATTCGCTCCCTTGCCGTCGCGCTCCATCTTGAAATCCATAAGGTATAGTTGCTCAGCCATTAGACAGATACTGTTGCCCACGCTTAACAAAGTCAACACAAGTTGTACACAAAAAAAATACTTTTTGATCCCGTTCAAAATTCCAAAAAGTATTTTTATGCACAATTTATGCGATTTTAGTGAATAAATAGGGCATAAACAGTGAATAAATTAAATCTACTACATATAGATGAAACGAATAGATAAATAATTATTCATTAATAACGCCTGAAATTTATCTATTCAAATGTAAAATAAAATTTGACCAAATTTAACTTTCAAAAACCCGAGTAAACCGATAACCAAAACAACAAAAAGAGTGAACAATCTGATGATAACTTAATATAAAATTAACTATCATCTAAATGCTCTTAAATTTCAGACAACGATATCCCTACTTATTATACCTTATAGATTTCAAGATGGAGCGCGACGGCAAGGGAGCGAATCCCCGGGAGCATAGATAACAATGTGACCGGGGTGAGTGAATGCAGCCAACAAAGAGGCAACTTGAAAGATGACGGATATAAGATTATTTGTAACAAATTGACCATATTGTCCCCTATCTCAATGATTTACTTAGATTAGATAAACAGGTAAAGCCTTTTCAAGTGAAAACGATTCAATAGCGATTATCACTTTCCTCAATCTTGCTTTTAGATAGGAAAAACCCGATAACCAATTCATACCGAATGATCACACCATCGCTAAACAATTAATTATTTATTAATATATTAGCATTGCAAAACATTATTATCATAACCGATTACCAACGCCTTATTCAAAAGCTTAAACTAATTACTTTACTGACTTGATAAAGAATTGATATACAGTACTGCTTTACGATTGCGATTGAAAAAACAGATATAATCTTTATCATCAATTTATCACTCTAAATAATAAATTTCATTTTCTCCTATTTATTTAATGATCTCATTTAATTTTCTGCAATTTTCATTGGCAAACGCTGAGCTTCATTGTTAAAAGTGAAATCGTTATTTGTATTTATTATGTATAAATGTTAAATCACGCCATATTTTATTTTCTTTATATTAATGTAAAATTGAAATTATTAAAAACCTTGGATTCACATAATAAGTGCAACATCGTTAATCTGGAAGTAAACATGTTCGTATTCCCTTAAATAATAGACATGATATTAAATAAGATTTCAAAATAGTGCTACATCTTATACCACTCATAATTCTATGTATAACAATGGGTTGAAGAAGGCTATGTGTAGCATAATTACGAAACGTTATTTAATCCAAAATGCAACCTATTCAATCAGCCGGGCGGGCTGGGCTTTAGCATGCACACACTGACAGCGCGCGCAGCTGTACTGCGGGCTGATATAGCGCCGGACGATAAACGTGGCCGGACGGTATTCCAGTCACTCACTGATTTCATCACGTAAAAAGGAAAAACTCAGCTGATGCTGTTCGCAATACTGTTTTCGAGTCAGGTCACTGTGGCACCATTGGGTCACATGTTGTGTTTTTGCTCCGGGGTATATCGGCTACGGCTCATGGTGTCAGTTTCCAGGTGAAGATAAGGAAGCGGTAGCGTGCATGGGCCAGGGAGGAAGAACAAGGTGAGATGACCGGACGTTTACTGAGATACGGGCCTGTGCCGTGAATGATGAGGAAGCGTATCATATCAAAGATGCGATCTCTAAGCTTCAATCTGCCCTTGCTTACTGTGGATATTCGCCAAGATAAATCACAAGAAAGCCGGAAGATCACACGGATCTTTCCGGCTTAAGTTTAATTTAGCAGGCTATGAAATTCTTTGAATGCTTCAATTACTTCATTGTCAGAGGCCAGTTCTCTTCTTTCATTGATGATATATTTTTCAGTATCTACATCAAGAATTTCTAACATGCATGACAAATCATCCCATACAGTAAACCGAGCAATACTTTTATCAGTATCAATATCAACTACTAAACTTTCATTATTTACAATCACGGGATAATTGTAATTAGATATAATCCATAGTCTTATTTTTTGCATACTGTCATTATCCCCTCTGTTGTTTTCTGTGCCTTAATTTCTATATTGGCTACTTCTGGCATTTCTGGTACGGGCAATCCTTTACGTTTTGCTAAACGCCCTTCTAAAGAATCTGGACCTACTATTTTTGCCCATTCATCATTTGTTTTTATCAATGATTTTTCAGGGACATCAAATTCAATATACACTGTTCCCGGTTTAGCTTGTTTACCAAAGGCATCTATATTTGCTGGATAACCAACATGTGTTGTTCCCGTAGTACTTTGAACTACTTTGCCAGTATCACGCATTTTTTGAAGTTCTTCGGGACTCATCCAACGACCAACCGTGACAGTTGATAGTAAACGTCCGGTCATCTCACCTTGTTCTTCCTCTCCGGCCCATGCACGCTACCGCTTCCTTATCTTCACCTGGAGACTGACACCATGAGCCGTAGCCGATATACCCCGGAACAAAAACAACACCATGTGACCCAATGGCGCCACAGTGACCTGACCCGAAAACAGTATTGCGAACAGCATCAGCTGAGTTTTTCCGCTTTCCGCGACTGGATTGCCGACAGTAACAACATCCCCCAACCTCTCAGCCAGACACTGCCCGCCCTCTTACCGGTTTCACTCCAGCCTGACGACGCGCGCACCGTCACCCTGCATACCCCAGACGGCTATGCCATCGCCTGTCCATTGACGCTGTTGCCTGACGTGATGCGGGTACTGACCCGATGCTGAAACCGCAACAGCTCTTTCTGGTGCGAGAGCCCGTCGACATGCGCCGGGGCATTGATGCCCTGACCCAGCACCTGGAGGGGCTGAATTTGCGCTGGCAGGACGAAGCCGCTTTTATTTTCTGCAACAAGGCCCGCTCCCGTCTCAAGGTGTTGCGCTGGGACCGACACGGCGTCTGGCTGTGTACCCGCCGTCTGCACCGGGCCCATTTTGTCTGGCCGAAGCAGGGCGAGCGCAGCTGGGTGATGACGCCCGCCCAGTTTGACTGGCTCATCCGCGGCATTCACTGGCAACAGGTCGAGGGAGATGACCTGTCCGGCTGGCGAAACTAATTCCGCTACCCCGGTCACACTTTTACCGGATAACGACGGGGAATTATCCGGTACACTGTCGGCATGACGCTCAATGACTTAATCGCGCTGGATGACCCCGGCCAGTTCCGCCTGCGGGCACTGGCGCTGCTTCAGCAACAAGGTGATTATATTCGCCAGCTGGAAGAGGCCCTGAAACAGGCGCAACGCTGGCGTTTTGGCGCGCACAGCGAAACCCTGCCTGCCGGTCCCAAACGCAGTCAGTTTGAGGAAGATGCCGATACCGATATCGCGGTGCTGGAAACCCGGCTGTCACGCCTGCATATCAAGGAAAACGCGACCCCGGCCCAGCCTAAACGTCAGCCTTTGCCGGCGACTTTACCCCGTGAAGATATCCGGCTGGCGCCGGAGACGGAGAGCTGCCCGGATTGCGGTCATGCCCTGCGCTTTTTGCGTGATGAAATCAGTGAGCGACTGGAATACCGTCCGGCCACGTTTATCGTCCGGCGCTATATCAGCCCGCAGTACAGCTGCGCGCGCTGTCAGTGTGTGCATGCTAAAGCCCAGCCCGCCCATCTTATTGAAAAGGGCCTTCCAGAGCCGGGGTTGCTGGCTCAGGTGGTGGTCGCTAAATATCGTGACCACCTGCCGCTCTACCGTCAGCAGCAAATCTATGCCCGCAGCGGTGTCACCCTGGCCCGCAGCACCCTGTCGGACTGGGTGGGGCAGGTGGCGGTGGCGTTGCAACCGTTAGCCGATGCCCTGAAGCAGACGCTGCTGACGTCCCCGGTGCTGCATGCCGATGAGACCCCGTTGCCGATACTGGCCCCGGGAAAAGGCCAGACCCAGCGAGCTTACCTGTGGACGTCTGTCACCGGCCCCGATACCTCGCCGGCAGTGGTATACTATGAGCTGCATCCCGGCCGCAGCGGCCGTTATGCCCAGAGCCTGCTGAAAGACTGGTCGGGCGGCACGTTGGTGACGGATGACTATGCCGGTTACAACGCACTGCATGCCCGGGCGGATATCACCGAAGCGGGTTGCTGGGCTCACGCCCGCCGCAAATTCTTTGACCAATACAAAGCGAGCCAAAGTCCGGTGGCGAAACAGGCGCTGGATGGCATTCGTGACCTGTACAAGCTGGAGCGAAAAATCAAACACCGGCCGCCGGATAAACGGCGTCAGTGGCGGCAGCGTTATGCCCGGCCGTGGCTGAATGAGTTCCGGTCCTGGTTGCAAACGATGCAGACCCAAACGGCCCCCAACTCGGGGTTACGCAAAGCGATAGATTACACGCTGAAGCGCTGGTCGGCGCTGGTGTGTTATCTGGATGACGGGGGGGTGCCGATAGACAACAACCGGGCGGAGAATGCGGTCCGGGGTGTGGCGCTCGGCCGAAAGAACTGGCTTTTTGCGGGTTCACTGGCCGCGGGGCAACGGGCGGCCATGATAATGAGCCTGCTGGAAACGGCCAAAGCCAACGGACATGAGCCCTGGGTCTGGTTACGTGATGTCCTCAGCCGGCTGCCTGTCTGGCCGAACAATCGGTTGAATGAGCTGTTGCCCTGGCCTGAGAATCCCTTCCGTTAACATCCCATTTTGTGGTTATCTGACCACGCAAGGTGAGTTCACCGGAACATTACAGTTGATAGCCCGAAAGGATCGATCCAACCCGTCGGATTATGAACGTAACTATAAAGACGGAATGTTTAATGTGCTGAATGGGAACTAGATAAAAGAGCCGGAAGATCACGGAGATCTTTCCGGCTTAAACATTATTTACTATATATATCACATCGTTGGAACGTTAAGGCTTCCAACTCCAAAGAAACACTCCACTCGTCTCCTTTGAGATTGAAAGAGTAAAAATCACCTTTTTCTAAAAAAATTAATTCGGATGAAGTGATCTTTTGCCAGTTAACTATTTCAACTTTTCTCAAAAACTGACCAATGATTTTAATAACAATGACATTATAATCTTTCCCCCATACTCCCCATTTAGCGACTTCTTTTTCTGGTCTTTGTGTTACATGGATATTTAGTGATACCTGATCTGCTATATCGAGTCCAACTTGTCCAAGAAGAATGTCATCTTTTAATCCTTCAGGAAAAAGTGAAATTAAGAATTTGTTATTTATGACTTCAATAATGTTCATGTTATTTCCCTAAAAGTTATAGTGACCATGAGTTCCCGGAACATCACCTGTATTCAAGTTATCGGGTGGCCTGACGTTAAAATGAGGCTCTGCTCCATGTAAAGGTGTTGCTTTTGCGTGCCCTAAGCTGTGTTCTTGAATAATTACCGTAGAACCATTTTTATCTTTAAAATGATATTGCCGTGCTTCAATCGCAACGCCTTTGGAATCACGAATAAAATCACCATAACCATCTTTCAATTTAGCTTTGGATATCTCAAATGGATGCTGGCTATTAAGGATTCCCGCATCTCTCTTGGCCTGCCGTAGCGCACCACGACGACTTTTCCCTTCATAGGTCGTTTTCTTGTTCTTAGTCCCTGGACATCCGGCTAACCCGAGCGGGTCTTAGGGACTGCCCCGACACGACCCTACTTTTTGACCGGGATTTTTTCTTTAATAACAACCTGTTAAAGAGCCACTTCGTCCCTCTGCCCTCACCGCCGCGAACCCAAAACCCCGATGTGCACTTTGCCGATTTTAGCTCACTTTTTCCCCGATGTCAGTGCCGGGTTTCGCCCCGCTTTTTCTGCCAGAACCGGGTTTTATCAGGAACCCGTGGCGGCGGTGCAGCTTGCCTGCGCCGCTGACGCGGGTTGGCCGGGTGCGGGCGGGCCAGGCCCGCAGGTGAAACTTTTCAGCGGGGAGCCCCCGCCCGCGGGGGCGGACGGGGCGGAGATACGTGCCTGTGCCGTGAATGACGAGGAAGCGTATCAGATCAAAGATGCGATCTCTAAGCTCCAATCTGCGTTGGTTTACTGTGGATATGCACCAAGGTAGATCATAATAAAGCCGGAAGATCTCGGGGATCTTCCGGCTTTATTAATTAACTAGCATTATATATATCGTGCAGATTACTATTTTTATTTAAGTTAACTATACTTTCCTTTTTATAGGTCAATATTAGCTCACCTTTATTTTCATCATTTTCTATTGCACGTACACCATCAATAACACAAAGAATACCGAACAATGTATTATCAGCTACTATTCTTATTATTTTATTGATTATCTCTTTCTCTTCCTTCGATTTTTCATTATAAAAATCAGATAGTTCAATTAGTTCTCTTTGTGGTTTTCTACCTGGGGGAGATTCAAGTATTGAGATAGTGTCTTCGATAGCAGCATCTCTTACTACAAGCTTTAATATATCTACAAATAGTTGAGAATTCATCTTATTACCTTATTTTAGTGAAGGCTTCTGGATACATTTCTTTATTTAAATTGTGCAAATCTTTTATTGCTGAAGGAGGAGCATTAGTATAATTGCGCAAGTCTCTAATATCTTTTGCCAATAAATCTCTAGCCGATCCCGTATAAGGTCCTTTCATTGTAGGAATCAGTTTATGTTCTCCTCTAGGGAGAGCTATTGATGGAGCTACTTTAGGATCATAACCAGTAATTACTTGCCCCGCAGGATGTTTTTGAGCCGTATGGTGGATATCTAATTTATCACCCACCTTAGAACGTCTCTGTAAATCATCGAATGTACTAACTTCATATTTTTGTGTTGGACAAGCTGCCAACCCGAACGGGTCTATCCAATTGACCGGATCATGGACATACCCGTACGGGTTAACGCCACCACTAAGATTCAGAGGATCAGGCGATAAGTACTGGCCCGTATCACTCTCGTAATAACGGTGCCGATTATAAAATAAACCGCTTTCCCTGTCTTCATACTGACCAGCAAACCGGAAATTACACGTCAGGTTGCGCGGGTCATTGACCGTCAGCACCGGCCAGCATTCCGGCTCGCCCCAGGTGAGCAGTCGTCCTGCCCATATCAGCTCCCCGGCTTCGGTCAGGATTTCCCGTACGGTCCCTTGATGATCACTCACCACATAGTACAGCTGGCCTTTTTCAAACCGGGCCAAAGGCGTCAGGGCACCCGGCTCATACAGCCAGTGAATGCTCTGTTCATAGTCAACGGTGCCATCCGCATACACCGGCGTTTCTTCGATCAGTTGCTCGCCGCTCCACAGGTAATCATAGCCGATTATCGCGGTTGGTTTCACCGGCGGTCCGGCGGCGTCCACCTCCTGTCGTTTGCCAATCCGTCGCCCGAAGGCATCATAGCAATAACGCCAGCGCACCCCTTCCGGGCTGATAAAGCCGGTCAGCCGGTCGTGCGCATCCCAGCGGTAGCGCCAGGTCCGCGGCCGGTAGCCCCACCGCCGTTCGGTTTTCTCTGTCCGTCGCCCGTTTTCATCGTAGCGATACGTGCAGGCACCGTGCTGAATCACCCTCCCCGCCTGCTGGGTGTGGTAGCTCTGGCGCAGGTCTTCACTGAGCCGTTCCGGTACCCGTTTTTGGTAATGCAGGTGCTGGCCGGCATCGTATACAAACTGTTCGTCACAGGCCCGCGGCCCGCCAAACTGGGTGGTCACCACCTGGTCGTTGACATTGTAGCCGTAGCGCGTCTCGTCCCAGCGGGTGTCTTCAATGCAGGCCACGTTGTAGGCCGGGGTGTAATGCCAGTGGCGGGTCACCGCGCTGCCGCGCGGCGGGAAATGCGGGTCGGCCTCGTACAGGGTCTGTTTGAACCAGTCGGAGCTGCGCCCGGCGGTCTGATGGGCCAGCAGCCCGACCGGGGTGTAGGCCTGTGACTGGATAAAGCCGGCAGCGCTTTCCCGCGCGATTTCCCGGCCCAGCCCGTCATGCTGCATCTGCAACGGGGCATGGCCGTCCAGCTGCCACTGCATCAGCCGGCCGTTGAGGCCGTAGTACCAGCTGACCGCGGGCAGGGTGTCCATCTGGCGGCCGGCGGGCAGGCCGCTTCGCGGGTCCCACTGATGGCTGACGGCGCGTCCGTTAATTGTCTCTTTGGTCAGGCGGCCGGATTCATCATATGCAAACGTCACCACCGCGTCCGGGTTGGTGGCCCGTATCAGCCGTCCCTGCGCGTCATGGTCGTAGGTGGTGACCGAGCATAACGTGCACTGTTCGGCCTCTTCCTGCCACGCTTCCTGGCGGGTCAGGCGGTCGTCGTCGGTGTAACACCAGCGCAGCAGCTGGTGATTGGGATAACGGGCGGTGAGGCGACGCCCGGCGGCGTCATACTGATAATGAATGGTCCGGCCGGTAAAATCGGTTTCGCTAATCACCCGGCCGGCCGGGTCACGGGTGTAGTGGTAGGTGTCGCCGGTTTCGCTGGTCACGGTTTTCAGGCGGGTCAGCCGGTCGTAGCCAAAGGTCAGGGCGGTGCCGTCCGGGCGGGTGAGGCGGCTGAGCCGGTCAAAGGCGTCATAGGTATAGCGGGTGGTCCGGCCTTCCCCGTCAGTCACCGCCGAGACCCGGCGTTCGCTGTCGTAGTCAATCGTCTGCCGGATGCCGTCCGGTAAGCCAATCTCGCTGATACTGCCCGCCGGGTTGGCATGAAACGGGCTGGGGTGGTAGTGGGTCTGCTGATGTAACGCGTCGGTGACCCGCAGCAGCCGGCCCAGGCCGTCGGTGTCAAACCGGGTCAGGGCACCGTCCGGGGCCTGAATTTCACTGAGCTGTTGCCGTTCATAGCCGTAGCGCCAGGTGCGGCCATCGGGCAAGACCCGGCGCAGGATTTCCCCGCGCGGGCCGTAACGGGTCTCTTCAACCCGCCCCTGGGGGTCGATAACCGAGGCCAGGTTGCCCTGTTCGCTGTAATGCAGTTGCCAGCGGGCACCATCCGGTTGAGTGACCCGGGTAAGCTGGCCGTATTCGTCGTAATCGTAAGCAGTGAGGTCCCCGGTGGATGACATGACGCCGGTCAGCTCGCCGTAAGGGCTGTACTCATACGCCGTGGTCCGGCCCAGCGGGTCGGTTTCGGCGACTTTGTGACTGAAATCCCATTCAGTCCGGGTGTCATGGCCGAGCGGGTCAACCTGGCGGGTCACCAGGCCGTCGGCGTTATAGTGATAGCGGGTACAGCCGCCTTCGGCATCGAAATAGGTGGTGACGCGGCGTTCGTCATCGTATTCAAAACGGTCCTGCCAGTATCCCTGCGGGGTGGTGGTGGCCGTCACCCGGCCCGCGTTATCGTAGTGCACAGTGACATCGGTTTTATCGGTGTCATGCCAGCGGGTCATGTTCCCCTGCGGCGTGTATTCATGCCACAGGTGGTGAAACTGAAAGGTGTCACATTCCGCCAGATACCCCGGATTATCATAGCGGCAGGTCACCAGCCGCTGGCGCTGTCCGGCGTGCAGCCAGTCAATGGCCGTGAGCTGCTGGTGCTCGTAATGCAGCGCCAGGGTCGTCATGTCGGCATGGACGAGGCGGGTCAGGCGGTGGTGTTCATCGTAACGAAAGACGGTCTGATTGCCGTTGCGGTCCTCTATCGTGGACAGGCGGCGTTTATCGCCCTGGACCGCGGCAAAACTCAGTATCTGCCGGGTGCGGCGGTTGAACAGGCGCAGTTCGCCGTCGCGCCGGCCGTACAGCAGGTAATGACCGGCATGGAGGTTGACCGAGAAGACGTTTTCCTTCGGGGTATGGAAGGTGTAAATCACCCCTTCGCCATCGGTGAAATGGGTTTCCTCGCCGTCGCGGCGCAGGTGCTGCGACCAGTCATCGGCCCATTTGGGGCCGAACAGCCCGGACAGGGCGGCGGTGGAGCGGTAAGTCCGGTTCAGGGTCAGCGGCAAGACTCCCGGCAGGGCCAGCACCGGCCAGACCTGTAAGAAGTCGCCGGTCGCCACATCCACCGGCTCGCCGGCTTTGCTACAGAGCTGGCTGTCACCGCCGGTTTTTTTCACCGACGGGGTGGGTTCCGCCCCGGATTTGGCTTTGCCGCCGTTGCTTTTCCGGCCAAGCGGTAGCGGGAGCAGGCCGGCAATGGCGACCAGCCAGCGCAGGTCCTGGTTGCTGGCGGTCAGGATAGTCAGGGCGTCACCGGTTTGCGGGGTGAGGGCAATCGAGGCGGCGGCACTGTTGATATTGGCGTCACAGGTGGTGCGGTGGCCCAGCCGGGCAATCGGTTTGCCGTTGGCAAACACCGTTTTCGCGCCTTCGGCAATCACCACCGGGCCGGGGTGGTCGCTGCACACAATTTTGTCCCCCTGACGGGCCACCGGCTGGCCTTCAAAGAAGACATCTGGCGACCCTTCGACAATCTGGCCCTTATTCGCCCCGTACTGCCCGAGTGCCGCGCCCACGGATGAGACCAGTCCGCCGACAAAACCGCCCGCCAGGCCGGCCGCCGCCCCGGCGACTACGGCCATCGCCAGACCGCCGGTTGCCACAATTAACCCGCCGACGGCCACCGCCGCCAGCGCGCCGAGCAACACGCCGCCCAGCGCTCCCCATAAGCCGGCGCTTTTGTTCTGGTGGGCAATCGCATCCCCGAGCCGGGCCGGGGCCTGGCCTTCGGTGGCGACCGTACGCCGGCCAAAAAAAACCATCACGCCATGCGTAAGGCTTTCGCCGATATCATTGCCTATCTGAACTCCCAACTTCCCGGCGGCTACTCCTGCGACCAGCGGGAGGACGGCGGGGGCACCGCCCATCGCAACGGTATACGTCATTGCTGCCGCCAGCGAATGATACTGAAAACGCTCACTTTCCAGATAATTTAGCACCGTATCGGCAGAAGAGCTGATTTCGGTCGGCGGCGGAGCATTCCCTGCTGAGGTCGTCTCTGTTCTGGTTGTGCGCAGCGCAGCGCCGGCCCCCAGCCAGGCCATCATTAATACGCTCATGACCCCTCCCGGACATTATGGCTCATTACTCAGACGAGGATGAAATGAGGTCATCATGGTGAGTATCTGTTTTAGCTGGGATGGGGGCATGTTGCACGTTAGCCTGCCGACACGCTGAGCATTCAGGCGGTCAGCGATTTGTCCGGTGCTAAATCGCCTGCATGGTTTTTTTTGGAATGGCATCTTGCTTCCCTTATCATTTGCAAGTCTCGTCAGAACTATCTATAAAGCTATAAAGGCACCAGCAGTTTGTCGCTGATAGTCTTATTGATAACCTGTATGAACAGGCAACGTCGGGAATATTCCATTGCGGCTTAAGAGTATCGTGAAGATAGCTAATCAGTCGTTTTATGTGTTTAATATCTAATCAAGAACATATAACAAAAAACTTATGTTGTCCCGCCTGTTTGGGTGATGAGTATTTGATTAACTTAATAAATGTGACATAAATCCCAAATTTTTTTACTCCGCTACGTTCACCCAACATCCGAATTTTATTAAATGGCAGCAACAAACACCGCATTATGCTGTATCTGCTTTTAGCGCTTCGATTATCACTGTTGCGTTTTCATTAATCATAAAACGAAAAAATGTGGACTGACCGTTTTCATGGACATTAAACTCTTTTTTATCGCATTTTACTACCACCGGCAGGGTTTTAACGCTGTTTTTACTGTCTTTAACATTGCGTTTTAATGCTTTTTATTGACTTAGTAACGTTAAGATTCGTTCAGATTAAATCATTGTGGGCTGTCATTTTTCATCTTGTTTGAAAACAAGGCGTGACAGAGATTTTCACTCATTCAGGTAAAAGTGAGAGACGCTTTATCTGCATATGATAAAACCGTCGTTAAAAAACCGTTTATGGTCTGTCAGTGTCGTTTTAACATCTGGACAAAATAGTCAGCGTATGATGAAAAAACAGGTAAAAACTTTAATCATTAAAGTTGAAAATAAATGATTAAGGTTTTTTAAAAACGGGTAAAAAATTCACTGCTATATTGATATTGTAAGAGAAAGCATCAGGCAAAACCGGTCCTGAGTTGATTAACCAAGTGACCGCGTTAATCCAATAATAAGAGTGAAAATATTTAACCGGATTAACTCAATTAAGTTAATGTGCTTCAATAAACGATGTTGCATGGATTGAAAGACGTTTATGGAAAACAGAAAACCTAAACATTAGTTTAATGGAAACGGGGAAGTTAACTACGTATCAGGAAACGAAAAAACATTAGGTTGATAAAAACTGCTTAATGAAAACCCGCTTTTGCTTTAAAAAAACAGGAAAATTCCAGGAGTGATAATTGTTTTACCGATCCCACTCTTTTAACATGGCTAACTTTCTCTTTTTACTTGTATTTCCCGTTTTTAGCGATTGCAAGCGCTTTTTTATCGGTAATTAATCCATCTGAGGATTTAAAAAGTAGGTACCCCATTAATGCCCGATTTTTAAAAAGCTCAGCGGGAATAAAAAAGGTTTATTCCCTGCTATGATGATTTAAAAGTGAGTATACAGAGAGATTAAAGACTTATATAAAAGGAAAATATGGATTTAACTCAATAGAGACCTTTTTTATAAAGGCGGTTAATTGTTTGTATTAAAAATCCATTAACTATTAGCAGAGAATTGAAAATAAATCAGCAGGTAAAATAATATTACCCAGCCTGTTAATGTGTTTTCTCACTGTTATTTTACTCAGCAAGCTATAAACATAACGCAATAAGGGATAAAGCGGTTAATGTGGCAGGATTTAAGTTTTAAACAGTGCGTTGATTATCCGAAAAAAATATAAGGGGGTATCTTTAATATTATCAGGCTAAATAGCCTCAGCAAAGATAAAAAGCGGGTATGATTAATGTTTGTTAAATGTAAAATACGATATGCCATGATGATTAAACTGAATAAAAATCAGGTATTAAAAGTGATAAAAACAACGGTTAAAACCTGATAACGATTAAAATCAGAGGTTAAAGCAATGTTTTTAAAAACAGGTTAAAACCTGCCCAGCATAAATCTATCAGTGAAAAATGAAAATCGGCTTTCACCTTGGGGAAAAAGGATAAACAAGAAAGATAATCCGGTATAAGAAACACACCGGATTATCATATCAAGGTTAAATTATTCAATATTCCTTAACTATATTAGTATTACATCTCCTCATTACCACTGATCGCCAGCGCTCTATTCAAAGCCTGTGCTAAAGCGATTTTATTCTCATTATCCTCCAATAAACTAAAATGGTTACCCGGAGTAGCAATCAACTTAAGTGAAGTATTAGGCATGACCCGTTCCCAACCTAACGACGGCTCTATATTTACGGATTCCGGCTTTTCATCCGTCACAAAAGAATCAGCAGGAGAAGGTTCTACCGCATAGAACTGATGCAACGTTATTGCTAATGCTGACGGTTCATAATCCGCAACTATTTGCGTGTAACGTTCGATCTGCCGCCAATGCTTTGCGATCACATCAGCACGCAGATTTGCGGGATATAACGCCAATTCTTGTGCTGCTTCAATAAACTGCACCAAATTCAACTCATCAATTCGCCGGTACAACGCCGCAATCTCTTCTTTGCACGCCTTCCCCGACTGCCGAGCCAACTCAGTAAAGAAATGATGTTTAGACTGCATGGCCTCTTTGCCAAAATAATGCGGTGCAGGCGTATCAATTAACCCCAAGAAATTAACCATTTCACCGGCACTCAAAAGCCGCTGGACAATGGCATAAGCCAATATCCCGCCGGAAGAGTAGCCACTTATCCGATACGGACCAACCGGTTGTACCGCTTTCATCAAGGTGATCATTCTGGCTGCCTGCTCTTCCATCGTTAACATCAGTTCTTCACTGATGGATGGCCAAGGCAGCGCATAAATCGGATAGCCCGACGGGATATGTTGAGCCAGCCCGAAGACATAAGAATAGTCACCCATGCCACTGGGAACAAAGAACAATGGCAGCCCTGTTCCGCCAGGTCGCACCGATATAGCGCTGCTTCGCGGCTGAGACAATAAATCCGAGGTGATTTTAGAGGCCAATTCGGACAACACCGGGAATTGGAACAAAGCATTCAATGTAAAAATCAAACCCCGACCGGCGGCAAGATTCATCATTCGCATGGCAAGCAGTGAGTGGCCGCCCAACGCGAAGAAATTGTCATGCCGGCTAACCTGCTCAATCCCTAGCAATTCACACCAAATCGCGGCTAATACGATTTCCGTTTCGCCTTGTGGCGCTTCATAAGCCTGACGAGCAAACGCTTCATTGTCCGGCTCCGGTAACGCACGACGATCCAACTTACCGTTCGGTGTCAATGGAAAGGCATCCAGACGCACAAAGGCTGACGGCACCATATAGTCAGGTAAAATGGCACTCAGGTGGGTACGCAGGCTATTCGCCAACCTCTCATCCGCTTGCGCCACCACATAAGCCACCAAGCGTTTGTCCTGCCCTTCACCCAACGCCAGCACCACAGATTGACTTACCGCAGGATGTTCCACCAACCGGGCCTCAATTTCACCCGGTTCAACCCGGAAACCCCGAATTTTCACCTGATGATCATTACGCCCCAAGAATTCCAGATTGCCATCCGGCAAGTAGCGAACCAAATCCCCGGTTCGATACATCCGTGCATTTGGATTATCGCTAAATGGATCAGTCAGGAAGTATTCCGCTGTCAGTTCAGCACGATTGAAATAACCCCGTGCGACACCAACGCCCCCAATATACAATTCCCCCTCGACTCCTAACGGTACTGGCTGCCCCTGAACGTCGAGCAGGTAAACGCGTGTATTCGGTAGCGGACGGCCTATGATATTGGCCTGCCCCATCCCCTCGTTTAGGCAGGATGTCGTCGTGGTAATCGTGGCTTCTGTAGGACCGTAGCAATTCGCCAGAACAGGGTATTCACCGTGAGTCGCTAGCCAACGTTGTAACTCATGATCAGGTATCGCTTCCCCACCAATGCAAATAATCCTTAGGCCCTGATAGATATCGCCTTTATCAACATTTGATATTATCCGCCAGAATTGGGCCGGTATCGCAATGTAGGTAATTTTATAAGACTCGCACAGACGCCAAAACGCCTGCGCACTCAAGAGCCACTGATTTGTCCTTAAGACTAATTGTGCCCCCTGTGTTATTGCGCAAAATATTTCTGATGCACAAACGTCAAAAGAAGGGTTGCAAAATTGCAATAGACGGTCAGATGCGTTAAGCGACCACTTCGTGTTCAGCGAAGTAATTTGACTGACCAATTGTCTATGTTCAACCATTACGCCCTTTGGTGTGCCAGTCGAACCGGAGGTGTAAATCACATACGCCAGATGCCGTGAGGTCAGTTCAGGTATCTGAAGATTGCTGTCTGGCTGGTCAAACAATGTATTCGGATCAAACACTGTCAGCCCGGTAAGTACATTCTCGCCCAACACTGTACGCCCGACAGCATCAGCCAATAAAATAACCGGTGAAACATCAGCCAAAATATGCGTTAGACGTTCGCCCGGATAATCCGGATCTAACGGCACATAAGCCGCGCCAGCTTTCAGCACCGCCAACAATCCCACCACCATCGCCGGTGAACGTGCCACGCAAATCGCCACCCGCTGGTCCGGTTCTACACCTAGCGCAATGAGCTGATGGGCCAGCCGGTTAGCGCGGGCATTTAATTCGGCATAACTAAAAGTTTGCTCCTCATACACTAACGCTGTTGCGTCCGGGGTTTGCTCCACCTGTTGTTCAAACAATTGATGAATACATAACGACGGTTCAAGATACGAGGTTTCCGTCGCATTCCACGTTTTCAGCATCAACGTACTTTCAATTTCAGGTAGGATGTTCAATGTCCGTACCGGCGTTTCCGGGGTCTGTTCCAATGCCTCCACCAAGCTCTCCAATGCCTGTTGCATATAGCCGCATACCCGTTCCGGCTCAAACGGTTGGATAACTTGAGCAGTTAGCCCCAGTGCGTCACTAAAATCCTCCACCGACAAGGCAAACGGATAGTTGGTAAACTCCTGCGCACCAAGGAATTCAATGCCGTCCATCGTTTCATCCAAAGGATCTGGCTGATCATTATGTCGGTAGTTCAACAGGGCACTAAACAGTGGAATGCCATCCTGCACACCACTACAACGTTGGGCCAGCGCCAGTGAGGCATGCTCATGTTCCAACAATCCCGCTAACTGACGATGTACTGCCTGTACACTATCTCGCACCGGCGTATCATCCATATCCAGCCGCAACGGCAAGGTATTGATAAACAGCCCCATGCCGCTGTCAACCCCTTTCCCTACCGCCATGCGCCCAAATATTACGGTACCGAACACCACCTGTTCCTGTCCGCTGGTACGCGACAACACCTGCGCCCAAGCCAAATGACATAAAGCCGCCAAACTGACCCCCAAACGCCGGGCTTGACTGCGTAGACGGTCATTCAACTCAGGTGCCAACATTCGCTGCGATTCCGTCACTTGGGAGCCATCACGATGCACCTCCGTCAATCCGAACGGCAATGTAGGTTCATCCACCTCCGCCAGCATTTCGGTAAAGAAGCGGATATGTGCATCCTGACTCACCCCCAGCCGGGCCTGCGCGACCAAATTGCGGAAAGGTGTCGGTGTTGGCAGGCTCTCCTCCTGTCCGTCTAGATAAGCCTGTACTTCACGGTTCATCACGTCCAACGTGGTATGGTCGCCAATCAGATGATGCAACAATTGCAATACAATCCAACGGCCATCAGTCTCCTGTGCCACTATAAAGCGCAATAACGGTGCTTCGCCCAAGTCTAGACGATGGTGACGGGGATCAAAACGCTCAGCCAATTGTCCGCTAACCGGTCCATCGGCTGGGTTCAGTGTCAATTCAGTCACCGACAAGGATGCCTGACGCCAAACTACTTGGGCGGGCACTGACAGCCCTTGCCAGATAAAGGCAGTACGCAGGATATCGTGTCTATTTACCACCTGTTGCACCGCCGCCAGATAACGGCCCAGCAAAGTCCGCTCAGTGAAGACCATCTGACCGGTTAATAGATAGGGGTCCCCTTTGTTTGCCAATAGGTGATGGAACAAAATACCGTCCTGCAATGGCGACAAGGCATAGATATCCTGAATATTGGCAACACCGCCCAGCATTTGCCCAACGATGCGGTCAATCTCTGGCTGAGTTAGATCAATCAGCGGCAACATTTCCGGTGTCAATGCCGTGGTTGCCGGGGTGATGACGTTAGTCGGCACGATGACGGCCTGATGCTGCCCCAACGTTTGGGCCAAATCTGACAGCACCGGCGACTGGAACAGATCACGCGCCGCCAATGTCAATCCCAAATGACGCAAGCGTTCAATCATGCGTACAGCGAGCAGTGAATGGCCGCCTAACGCAAAGAAGCTGTCATATCGACTAACCTGTTCAATCCCCAGTAATTCACACCAAATCGCCGCTAGCGTCATTTCCGTTTCGCCTTGTGGCGCCACGTAAACCTGACGGGCAAACGCTTCACTGTCCGGAGCCGGTAGCGCCCGACGATCTAGCTTACCGTTCGGCGTCAACGGAAACGCATCCAGACGCACAAAAGCTGACGGCACCATATAATCAGGCAGAATTTTACTCAGGTAAGCACGCAAACTATTCACCAGCCCGTCATCCGCGAGTGCCACCACATAAGCCACCAGCCGTTTGTCTGGCCCATCACCTAACGCCAACACCGCCGCTTCACGCACCGCCGGGTGCTCTACCAGACGCGCCTCAATTTCCCCCGGTTCAATCCGGAAGCCCCGGATTTTAACCTGCTGGTCATTACGCCCCATGAACTCCAGATTACCGTCCGGTAAATAGCGAGCCAAATCCCCGGTTCGGTACATGCGGGCATCCGGGTCATCACTGAATGGATCGACGAGGAAACGTTCGGCGGTTAACTCAGGGCGATTAAGATAACCTTGGGCGACCCCATCACCACCGACATAAATCTCCCCGATCACCCCTGGCGGTACCGGCTGACCATAAACATCCAGCAGATAAACACGCGTATTCGCTATTGGGCGGCCAATAGGTATCCGGCTCACTCCTTGCGGTAACGCCTCGATAGGATACATGGTGGTAAAGGTGGTTCCTTCACTCGGACCATAGGCTTGCAAGAGTTGTTGTGGCGGACGATTATCCAGAACCTGAGCAATCACCTTTAAATCGGGTATATCTCCCCCGAAAATCAGAATCTTAATTTGCGGAAGAATGGGAGATAACTCTGCTGCCAGCCGGTTAAACAACCCGATCGTCAGCCACAGCACTGTGATGCGGTGCTCCTGTAAAGTCAGCACTAACTCCTGCGGTGTCAATAAGGTGGCGCGGTCGATAACGACTAAAGCACCACCATTAAGCAATGGTGCCCAAACTTCAAACGTGCTGGCATCGAAAGCCGGATTAGCGGTAAAGGCAACCCGATCCTCCGGTCCGATGTTGGCATAGCCATTATTGATGACCAGCCGGACCATCGCACGATGTTGTACCAAAACCCCTTTGGGTGTGCCGGTAGAGCCGGAGGTGTACATGATATACGCTAATTCGGCGCTGGAACGCGGCAAATTAGGGTTGACATGATCTTGCTCTCTGTTCGCACTTTTCTTATCCGAGAGACGCAACAGCGGAATAGTCAAGTTAGCCGGAATATCAGCCCGTGTATCAGTGAGCAGCAACCGAGCGGAACAATCACTTATCAGCCAATGTTTCCGCTCATCCGGCATACTGGGATCAACCGGCACGTAAACAGCGCCAGCTTTGAGAATAGCCAATTGGGCCACCACCAGTTCTATCGATCGTTCTAACAGGAGCGCAACATGGTCATCCGGACGAATCCCCTGTTCGATTAGCTGATAAGCCAACCGGTTAGCACACGTATTCAGTTCCATATAACTTAGGGTTTTATCGCCCGCTATCAACGCCGTCGCCTCTGGGGTTCTCTCCACTTGCTGCTCAAACAATTGATGAATACATAGCGCATCAGGATAGACGGTTTCCGTGGCGTTCCAGGTTTCCAGTAACAGCGTGC
The DNA here is from genome assembly GCF_003343245.1 of Photorhabdus laumondii subsp. laumondii. NCBI lineage: Bacteria > Pseudomonadati > Pseudomonadota > Gammaproteobacteria > Enterobacterales > Morganellaceae > Photorhabdus > Photorhabdus laumondii. Next base: position 3,652,003 of record NZ_CP024901.1, read on the forward strand.
GTTCCGTTTCGGGTAGGATATTCAAGGCCCGTATCGGTGTCTCCGGCGTTTGCTCCAAAGCTTCTACCAGACTCTCCAGCGCCTGTTGCATATAAGCGCATAGGCTTTCCGGATCAAACGGTTGCACGACCTGAGCCGTCAGCCCCAGAGATTCGCCAAAATCCTCCACCGACAGCACGAATGGGTAGTTGGTTCGCTCCTGTCCACCAAGAAATTCAATACCGCTGATCAGTTCATCTGACGTTGCCGACAAAGTATTATGCCGATAATTCAACAGCGCACTAAAGAGTGGCGTACCGCTGGCAACCCTACTGCAACGCTGAGCCAGTGCCAATGACGCATGCTCATGCGCCAATAATCCGGCGAGTCGGGTATGGGCGGCCTGTACGCTGTCCCGTACCGGAGTCTCATCGATATCCAGCCGCAACGGCAAGGTATTGATAAACAACCCCATGCCATTGTCAACACCCTCCCCCGCCTGCATACGCCCAAACAGCACCGTCCCAAACACGACACTCTGCTGACCACTGGTACAAGACAATACCTGTGCCCAAGCCAGATGACACAGCGCCGCCAGACTGACACCCAAACGTCGAGCCTGACTACGCAAACGGTCATTCAACGTGCTCGTCAGCATCCGGTGGAACTCCGTCACCTGCGAACCGTCACGATGTACCTCCGTCAATCCAAACGGCAACGTGGGTTCATCCACCTCCGCCAGCATCTCGGTAAAGAAGCGGGTATGCTCTTCCTGACTGATACCCAGCCGGGCCTGCGCCACCAAATTGCGGAAAGGAACCGGCACCGGCAAGCTCTCTTCCTCACCCATCAGATACGCCTGAACTTCGCGGTGCATCACTTCCATCGTTTCATGGTCACCGATCAAGTGATGATGCAGTTCCAGTAACAACCAACGACCATCCGTTTCCTGCGCGATAACAAAACGCAGTAACGGGGCTTGACTCAGGTCAAGACGATAATAACGCGGATCAAAACGCCGGGTTAACTGGTCACTGACTGAGCCATCAGCCGGGTTCAGTGTCAGTTCCGTCACTGACAATGGGGCCTGACGCCAGACCACCTGCGTCGGCACTGACAATCCTTGCCAAATAAAGGCGGTACGCAGAATATCGTGTCGATCAATTATCCGTTGAATCGCCGCCAAATAACGATCCAACAGCACCCGGTCAGCAAAAACCATCTGGCTAATTAACAGATAGGTATCACCTTCATTCTCCAGCAGATGGTGGAACAAAATGCCATCCTGCAACGGTGACAGCGCGTAGATATCCTGAATATTCGCCATCCCGCCCGGGACTTGTCCGACGATACGATCAATGTCAGGCTGAGTTAAATCGATCAGCGGCAACATCGCCGGTGTCAGTACCGTCGTATCCGGTGTAATACGGTTGTCAGGCACCCGGATTTCATCATGCTGAACCAGAGACTGCGCCAGAACACAGAGTGTTGGATGTTGGAACAGTGTTTGTACCGCTATCCCCAGACCGATACGCCGCAATCGTTCAATCATGCGCACGGCAAGCAGTGAATGGCCGCCCAACGCAAAGAAGCTGTCATATCGACTAATCTGCTCAACGCCCAGTAATTCACACCAGACAGCCGCTAACATCGTTTCTATCTTCCCTTGCGGGGCTTCATAAACCTGACGGGCAAACGCCGCTTCCCCCGGTGCCGGCAACGCTCGGCGATCTAGCTTGCCATTCGGCGTCTGCGGAAAGCTATCCAGACGTACAAAGGCCACCGGTATCATATAGTCAGGTAAAACTGCACTCAGGTATTCACGCAAACGGGCAGCCAAACCCTCATTCGCTTCCGCCACCACATAGGCGACCAGCCGTTTGTCCTGCCCGTCATCCAGCGCCAGTACCGCCGCCTCTTGTACTGCTGGATATTCCACCAGCCGGGTTTCAATTTCCCCTAGCTCAACCCGGAAGCCGCGAATTTTAACCTGTTGGTCGTTACGACCCAGGAATTCCAATTCACCGTCCAGCAGATAGCGAGCTAAATCTCCGGTGCGATACATCCGAGCGTCGGGCACCGGATTAAAGACGTCCGGTATAAAACGTTCCTCACTCAATGCCAGCCGGTTCAGATAACCCCGTGCCACCCCCACGCCACCAATATACATTTCACCAACGCAGCCCAATGGCACGGGTTGCCTGTTTCTATCCAGTAAGTAGACGCGAGTATTCCTAATCGGCCGACCGATAGAACGATCATCTGCCGGGGATAATATTTCTTTACAGGTCGCCGTCACGGTATTTTCCGTCGGGCCATACGCGTTCAATAGCCGGAGTTGGTAGGTTTCCTGCCTAAACCAATCCTGAATGGCGTTCTTTTTGACCGCCTCACTGCCAATGATGATCAGCCTGAGACCATCCGGCAGCGGCAACCCGTTATCTCTGGCCGCCAGTTCAGACCAGAACAGAGTCGGCAAAAACATCACCGTGATACGGTTTTGCCGGGCTAAGGCAATAAATTCCGCCATTGAAGCCAGCCAGCTATCGTCGCGAATAACTAGCGCGGCTCCGTTACATAATGACGAGAAGCACTCTTCCACTGAAACATCAAACGCAAAAGCGGCAAATTGCAACACCCGGTCTTGCTCGGTGACGGCATAGCGTTCATTAACACCCAGATAACGTTGATAGACCGCCTGATGTTCTACCATCACCCCTTTCGGCTGCCCGGTTGAACCGGAGGTATAAATGACGTAAGCCAAGTGCTGTGGCGTCAACGCCGGGACCTGCGGGTTACTATCCGGCAGGTCAGGCTGGATATTCGGGTCGAGTACCGTCAACCCGACCAGCGCCTCGTCGCCCAGTGCAGCCTGTCCGGTCGCATCAGCCAATACCACTGATGGGGCGGTATCATTCAGGATATACGTCAGACGCTCCCCCGGGTAAGTTGGGTCCAGCGGCACATAGGCCCCACCGGCTTTCAGCACCGCCAACAATGCCACCACCATAGTCGGGGAGCGAGCCACGCAAATGGCTACCGGCTGATCCGGTGTTACGCCAAACGCAATCAGTTGATGAGCAAGGCGATTGGCGCAGGCATTTAATTCGGCATAACTCAGCGTCTGCTCTTGATACACCAGCGCCGTCGCATCAGGGGTTTTCTCCACCTGTTGCTCAAACAATTGATGAATACATAACGCCTCAGGATACGGGCTCTCCGTGGCATTCCATGTTTCCAGTAACAAGGTGCGTTCCGTTTCAGGCAAGATATTCAGTGTTCGTACCGGTGTCTCTGGAGCCTGCTCAAGGGCCTCTACCAAACTCTCCAGCGCCTGCTGCATATAACTGCACAAGCTTTCCGGATCAAACGGTTGCACCACATGAGCGATCAGCCCCAACGTGGCACCATCGTCCTCCACCGACATGCCAAAGGGATAGTTAGTGCTCTCCTGTTCGCCCAGGAATTCAATCCCGTCTATCGTTTCATCCAAAGGATCACGCTGATCATTATGTCGATAGTTCATTAAAGCACTAAAAAGTGGCGTACCGCTGGCAACTCCACTGCATCGCTGAGCCAACGCCAGTGAAGCATGCTCATGTTCCAACAATCCCGCCAGCCGGGTATGTACGGCCTGTACACTATCGCGTACTGGCGTATCATCCATATCCAACCGTAACGGCAAGGTATTGATAAACAGCCCCATACCATTGTCAGCCCCTTCTCCCGCCGCCATACGCCCAAATAGTACTGTGCCAAACACCACTTTCTCCTGACCACTGGTACACGACAATACCTGTGCCCAAGCCAGATGACACAACGCCGCCAGACTGACTCCCAAACGCCGGGCCTGACTACGCAGACGGTGATTCAAGCTGGCCGTCAGCAGCCGATGGGATGCTATCTCCTGAGAACCATCACGATGCACATCCGTCAGCCCAAACGGCAGCGTTGGCTCATCCACTTCCGCCAACATCTCGGTAAAGAAACGGGTATGCGCTTCCTGATCCCCTCCTAACCGGGCCTGCGCCACCAGATTGCGGAAAGGAGCTGGGTCAGGCAGGCTATTCCCTTGTCCGGCAAGGTATGCCTGCACTTCACGGTTCATCACTTTCATTGTGGTATGGTCACCAATCAGGTGATGTTGCAATTCCAGTAAGAACCAGCGGCCATCGGTCTCCTGCGCCACCACAAAACGTAACAGCGGTGCTTGACCCAAATCGAGACGATAATGGCGGGGATTAAAACGTCGAGCCAGTTGATCGCTAACCGGGCCATCAACCGGGTTCAGCGCCAGCTCAGTCACCGACAAGGATGCCTGACGCCAGACTACCTGTGCCGGTACTGACAACCCTTGCCAGATAAAGGCAGTGCGCAGAATATCGTGGCGATCAATCACCTGTTGCACTGCCGCCAAATAACGATCTAGCAGAGACCGGTCAGCAAAAGCCATTTGACTGACCACCAGATACGGATCACCTTCGTTTGCCAATAAATGGTGGAACAAAATGCCGTCCTGCAACGGTGACAGGGCATAGATATCTTGAATATTAGTTATCCCACCCGGCACCTGCCCGACGATACGGTCAATCTCAGCTTGAGTCAGATCAATCAGCGGCAACATTTCTGGGGTGATTTTCGTCGTCGCTGACGTAATCACATTGGGTGGCACCACCATAACCGGGTGCTGCCCCAATGTTTGCGCCAATTCAAGTAACACTGGCGACTGGAACAAATCACGCACAGCCAGCGTCAACCCCAAGTGACGCAGATGTTCAACCATCCGCACAGCCAGCAACGAGTGGCCGCCCAACGCAAAAAAGCTGTCATACCGACTGACCTGTTCAATCCCCAGTAATTCACGCCAAATCGTCGCCAGCGCAATTTCCATCTCGCCTTGTGGCGCAACATAAACCTGACGGGCAAACGCCTCTTCGTCCGGTGCCGGTAACGCCCGGCGATCCAGCTTACCGTTCGGGGTTAACGGGAAAGCCTCCAGACGCACAAAAGCTGACGGCACCATATAATCAGGTAAAATGGCACTCAGGTGATCACGCAGAGTCATCGCCAACCCCTCATGGGCTTCCGCCGCCACATAGGCCACCAGCCGTTTGTCCGACCCATCACCCAGCGCCAACACAGCCGCCTCACGCACCGCCGGATGTTCCACCAGACGCGCCTCAATTTCCCCCGGTTCAATGCGGAAACCGCGAATTTTAACCTGTTGGTCATTACGGCCCAGAAATTCCAGATTGCCATCCGGCAGATAACGGGCCAAATCCCCGGTCCGGTACATACGCGCATCCGGTTGATCACTAAATGGATCTGTCAGGAAACGTTCAGCAGTCTGGTCAGGGCGATTAAGATAACCACAAGCCACCCCGTCTCCGCCCACATAAATCTCTCCGGTCACCCCCAACGGTACTGGCTGGCCGTAAGCATTCAACAGATAAATACGTGTATTGGCTATCGGTCGGCCAATGGGGATCCGCGTCACTCCCTGCGTTAATGCCACGATAGGATACATGGTGGTAAACGTGGTTCCCTCACTGGGGCCATAAGCCTGCAAGAGTTGTTGGGGCGGGCGATTATTTAGAACCTGAGCAATCACCTGTAAGTCGGGTATATCTCCCCCGAAAATCAGGATCTTTATCTGCGGCAGAACCGGAGATAACTCTGGTGCCAGTCGGTTAAATAACCCGATAGTTAGCCACAGCACTGTGATGTGGTGAGCCTGTAAAACCAGTACTAACTCCTGTGGTGTTAATAACGTGGCGCGGTCAATAACCACTAACGCCCCACCGCTGAGCAACGGTGCCCACACTTCAAATGTACTGGCATCAAAAGCCGGATTAGCCGTAAAGGCCACCCGGTCATCCGGTCCGACTTCAGCATAATCATTATTGATGACCAGCCGGACCACCGCACGATGCGGTACCAAGACCCCTTTAGGTGTACCGGTAGAACCGGAGGTGTACATGATATATGCTAACTCGGCGCTGGAACGCGGCAAATCAGGGTTGAAGCACTCTTCCTCTCTTCCGTCCGTGTCTGATTGATCCGAGAGACGCAACAGCGGAACCGTCAGGTTAGCCGGAATATCAGCCTGTGTATCGGTGAGCAGCAACCGGGCGGAACAATCACTTATCAGCCAGTTTTTCCGCTCATCCGGCATACTGGGATCAACCGGCACGTAAACGGCACCGACTTTAAGAATGGCCAACTGAGCCACCACCAGTGCTATCGAGCGCTCTAACAGGAGCGCAATATGATCACCGGAACAAACTCCTTGTTCGATTAACTGATGAGCCAGCCAGTTAGCACGGGTATTCAGTTCCGTATAGCTTAACATTTTATCGCCTGCTATCAGCGCCGTCGCCGCTGGAGTTTTCTCCACCTGTTGTTCAAACAACTGATGGAGACATAACTGATCAGGATAGACGGTTTCCGTCGCGTTCCAAGTTTCCAGCAACAAGGTACGCTCCGCTTCCGGCAGGATGTCCAATACCCGAACGGGCATTTCTGGGGCTTGCTCCAGCGCTTCCACCAGACTCTCCAATGCCTGTTGCATATAACCGCAGAGGCTGTCCGGATCAAACGGCTGCACGACTTGAGCAGTCAGACCCAGCGTAGAACCACCGTCCTCCACCGACAGCACAAACGGATAGTTAGTTCGCTCCTGTTCGCCCAAGAATTCAATCCCGGCCATCGTTTCATCCAAAGAATCTGGCTGCTCATTATGGCGATAGTTCAACAGGGCACTAAAGAGTGGCGTACCGCTGTCAACCCCACTGCATCGTTGAGCCAGCGCCAACGGAGCATGCTCATGCTCCAGCAACTCAGCCAGTCGCAGATGCACCTCCCGCACACTGTCTCGTACTGGGGTCTCATCGATATCCAGCCGCAGCGGCAGGGTATTGATAAACAACCCCATCCCTTCCCCTACGGCCATGCGCCCAAACAGGACGGTACCAAACACCACTTTCTCCTGCCCGCTGGTGCGCGATAATACCTGCGCCCAAGCCAGATGACACAACGCCGCCAGACTGACGCCCAAACGCCGGGCCTGACTACGCAGACGGTTATTTAGCTCAGGAACCAACATCCGGTGAGATTCGGTCTTCTGAGATCCATCACGATGCACGCCCGTCAGCCCGAACGGCAACGTTGGCTCATCCACTGCCGCCAACATATCAGTGAAGAAACGGGTATGCGCTTCCTGGCTCACCCCAAGCCGAGCTTCAGCCACCAGATGACGGAACGGCACTGGCGCAGGCAGGCGATCCCCTTGCCCGGAAAAATAGGCCTGCACTTCACGGTGCATCACTTCCATCGTTTCATGGTCGCCAATCAAGTGATGCTGCAATTCCAGTAAAAACCAGCGGCCATCGGTTTCCTGAGCAATAACAAAATGCAATAGCGGCGCCTGACTCAAGTCAAGACGATACTGAGCGGGATCAAAACGCCGGGTTAACTGGTCAATGACTGGACCGTCCGCCGGGTCTAGCGTCAGTTCTGTCACAGGCAACCGTGCCTGACGCCAGACCACCTGCGCCGGAACGGATAATCCTTGCCAAATAAACGCCGTCCGCAAAATGTCATGGCGATCAACCGCCTGTTGTACCGCCGCCAGATAACGATCCAGTAAAGAGCGGTTAGCAAAAGCCACCGGATAGAGCACCAGATAGGGGTCGCCTTCCTGTTCCAACAGGTGGTGGAACAGGATACCGTCCTGCAACGGCGACAACGCATAAATATCCTGAATATTGGTTATCCCACCCGGTACTTGCTCGACGATGCGGTCAATATCAGTTTGACTCACATCAATCAGCGGCAACATCTCCGGCGTCAGTGCCGTGGTTGTCGGCGTGATGGCGTTAGGCGGGACTATCACAGCCTGATGCTGTCCCAACGTTTGCGCCAATGCTGACAGCACCGGCGACTGGAACAGATCACGCGCCGTCAGTGTTAAACCTAGGTGGCGCAAACGCTCAATCATCTGCACGCCGAGTAGGGAATGACCACCCAACGCAAAGAAACTGTCATGTCGGCTGATTTGTTCAATGCCCAATAACTCACGCCAGATGTCCGCCAGAGTGATCTCAGCCTTCCCTTGTGGGGCTTCATAAATCTGACGGGCAAAATCGTTTTCCCCGGGCGCAGGCAACGCCCGACGATCTAACTTACCACTTGGGGTCTGCGGGAAGGTATCCAGACGCACAAAGGCCGCCGGTACCATATAGTCAGGCAAAATGGCACTCAGGTATTCACGCAAATCAACAGCCAATCCCTCATTCGCCTTCGCCTCCACATAAGCCACCAGCCGTTTGCCCTGATCGCCATCCAGTGCCAACACCGCCGCCTCTTGTACCGCCGGGTGTTCCGTCAGTCGGGTTTCAATTTCCCCCAGTTCAATCCGAAAACCACGGATTTTCACTTGCTCATCGTTACGGCCCAAGAATTCGAGATCACCGTCCGGCAAATAACGGGCCAAATCCCCAGAGCGATACATCCGTTCGCCGGATACCGGACTAAAAGTATCCAGCATAAAACGTTCCACGCTCAACGCCGGCCGGTTCAGATAACCTCGTGCCACCCCCACGCCACCAATATACATCTCTCCCACGCAGCCTGCGGGGACCAATTCGCCATATTTGTCCAACAGGTAGATACGGGCATTTTTAGCCGGTCTGCCGATAGAACGGGCATCCTCCGGGGATAACACATCCTTATAGGTCACCGTCACGGTGTTTTCCGTCGGGCCATAACCATTCAACAGCCGGGGCCGGTGACCTGCCTGTCTAAACCAGTCCTGAATGGCGCTCTTTTTCACCGCCTCACCCCCAATGATGATGAGCCGGAGACAATCCGGCAGCGGTAATCCATTATCTCTAGCCGCCAGTTCAGACCAGAATAAGGTCGGCAGTGACATCACCGTAATACGATATTGCCGGGTTAAGGCAACAAATTCTGGTATCGAAGCCAGCCAGCTATCATCCCGGATAACCAGTGTGGCACCATTGCATAATGACGAAAAGAAATCCTCCACTGAAACATCAAACGCAAACGCGGCAAATTGCAATAGCCGGTCTTGTGAGGTGACAGCATAGGTGTCATTAAAACCCAGATAACGTTGATAAATCGCCTGATGTTCCACCATCACCCCTTTCGGCTGCCCGGTTGAGCCGGAGGTGTAAATTACATAGGCCAGATGCTGTGGCGTTAACGCCGGAATTTGCGGATTGCTGTCGGGCTGGTCAAGTTGGATATTCGGATCAAGTACCGTCACGCCTACCAGCGCCTGTTCACCCAGCGCCGCCCGGCCAGCCTCATCAACCAGCACCACTGACGGCGCACTATCGCTCAGGATATATGTCAGACGTTCCCGCGGATAAGTTGAATCCAACGGCACATAAGCCCCACCGGCTTTCAGCACCGCCAGCAATGACACCACCATCATCGGGGAGCGTTCTACACAAATCGCTACCCGCCGGTCTGGTATGACGCCCAGCGCAATCAATTGATGAGCCAACCGGTTAGCACGAGTATTCAATTCCGCATAACTGAGGGTCTGTTCTTGATATTCCAACGCCGTGGCGTGCGGGGCTTGTTCTGCCTGTTGTTCAAACAATTGATGAATACATAACGGGTCAGGATAAGGGGTTTCCGTGGCGTTCCACGTTTCCAGTAGTAAGGTTCGTTCAGCCTCAGATAACACATTAAGCTGCCAGATAGGAATTTCCTCTCCCTGCTTTTTTGACGCTGCCAGCATCTGTAAATGTTCACTCATGCGCAGAATCACTTCCGTGCTCAAGCGATTTTCATCGTAAATCCAGCGAAAACCGCCCTGCGCATTGAGTTGGAGCGTCAGCAATTCGCCCGGTGCCGTCTGATCACACGGTCTATCCTCCGCTATGACAGCAACGGCAATTCGCCACGGCTGGTGGGTTGTCAACGCCGGAATAGCCCACAATGCAGGAGCGTGCGCGAGGAGATTTCGACTAAATGTGCAGTGCCGGGTCAACCGAGACAGCTCGCCATCCAGCCAGTTCGCTACCACATGCCAGGGCTTATCAAACTCCAGCTCAACGACCATTGGCACCACCGGTGCCAAATCTGCCGACTTATCGTTTACTCCATCCACACACCAACCAATTTGAAATGTAGTCTGCTGAGTCAAACGCGCAAGGTAGATAACGAACGCCTGCAACAATGTTTGTAATGGTTCCTCTTCACCGTTTTTTGGCAATGGGAGCTGCCAGTCGCTTATTACCCAACTAGGTTCCGCTTGCTCTCCAGCGGTTTCAAAAGGTAATTGGAGGGGTTGCAAAGCAGCAAGACGTTCGTACCAAAATGATTCACTGGATGTCAACGTCTGGGGAATATTCTTTACATTCTGAGTCGATGGTAAAATGTCATTTACGTTGGTTATATTTTCTGACGTCTGAGAGAGGAGTTCAGCTTTAAAATCACTTCCTGCTTGAGCGATGCTATCTTTCATTTACTACCTCAACGAATCTGTTAGAAATTTGAAAACTGTCATTTCTGACAACCATCACCAATATTTCTTTCTCACTTCTTGCCCCCAAGAAATAAAAACGGACAGATCTGATATCAATGCAAGATATTCAGGCACGGGATGCTATAGCCCCGTCAATAACAGTCAATTAACAATTTCCTGACATTAATTCTCCTGACAACGGAATAAATAATTTATTTTATGCTGCGGAATAAGACATTCCATTTTTTAGATAAGTTCGATTAATTGACTGCAATTTTAATTGGCTAATATTGAATTCCATCATTTAAAATGGAACCGTTAACTGCATTTAATTATGCATAAATACCAAATCACCACTGTATTTTATCTATTTCCTATTAATATCTAATTGAAATTATTTCAAAAAAATTAGACATTTACAAAGATAAAACGAATAAATCACCCCTCAATTATAAAAAAGTTTACTTTGATAATTATTTATAAAATAAATTCTTTATCTTAATAATCAACTAATAGTTCAATTACAAATGTATACCCGTCATCTTTCAAGTTGCCTCTTTGTTGGCTGCACTCACTCACCCCGGTCACATAGTTATCTATGCTCCCGGGGATTCACTCCCTTGCCGTCGCGATCCATCTTGAAATCCATAGGGTATAACTTATTCAACATTTACAAGCCACTCTATATATTCAATTATTTGAAAATATAAGCCTGGGTTAAAAGTAATTCATAACACACTATTTTTCAACAAATAAATAATATCGTTAATGTAAATACCGTAAACGAATCAATACAAATTCAAATTAAATCCATTATATTTTTTTATAATAATAAGATTATCAAGCCGATATAAATGTGATTATGTTTAATACCATAAAGAAACAATTTAAAACTAGAAATGGCTTTATTACACACTATCTCATAATAAACATTATTGTTATAAAACAATAACATATGAAATAAATCATTAATTACAAGTCAATATCACCCAAGTAAATCGTTCTACAAAGTAATTTACGTAATGCCCTGAGACATTTATTAATTTATAGTTTTATTTTGTTTGATTTCCAGACAGCAGAGAAATATATAGACATTATATTGGTCAATATTAACAATGGAAAGTATATGGCTATCTTCAAAATTTACATTAATTATTCTTAACCATTCATGAGAATAACAATGAAACATATTTTTATATATAGCAACGAAAATTCATAAAAAAATAAAGCCAGATTAGATTAAATTCCAATAACAATAGCAAAAACTTGACTAAATAACCTATACCCAATGGATTTCAAGATGCATCGCGACGGCAAGGGAGTGAATCCCCGGGAGCATAGATAACGATGTGACCGGGGTGAGCGAGCGCAGCCAACAAAGAGGCAACTTGAAGAATAACGGGTATATATGGAAATCATCAATTCTGTTATTTAAACTATCCAATATTCCTTACTTATTAGTATCACGCCACCGCCCTTTCAAAACTAATTGCCAGCACTCTATTCAACGCCTGAGCCAAAGCGGTTTTATTCTCATTATCCTCCAATAAACTAAAATGGTTACCCGGTATCGCAATCAGCTCAAGATAAGTATTGGGCATGACCCGTTCCCAGCCCAACGACGGTGCTATGCTTATGAACTCTGGCTTTTCATCCGCCACAAAAAAAATAAAAATGGATATACCTGACTTCAATCCAATATATTCAGATACTGAATACCACGCCCCGATTAATAACGAAAAATTAGCAACAACCAATTAGCAATAACCAATTAGCAATGACCAATTAACATTTTTAGGATAATATTGATTAATTGACTGCCATTTTATTATCTTTAGCTTGCACCCACCTATGAAAATGACATATATTCGAATTAAAGCCTATGCTCTTAATACAGATTATTATTAATTGACTCTGCAATACATCATTTTGTTGCGGAAAGGCTTTTTTATGTTAACAACGTGAGAACGGAATCACGTAAGGGAAAATTACAATGAATAGGGAAAATATATCCGCCGATGCAGATACATTGTCATCTGCGCTTAACTGTTGTCGATTATTGTTGCAATTAGCTAAAGGTGAAGCTCAGGAACCACAGCCTCTGCTCTCCCATAACAAACTGAAACCTGCGATAAAAGAGTACGGCAAGGCACATGATGTTGATCTGGCATTATGCCGTTTAAAATTCCCCAAACTGACTCCCAAGCTACTGCCTCTGGCCTTTCGCGACAAACAGGGAGGATTTATTGTATTAGCGCGCCTTTCCACTGATCAGGCCCTGATCCAGTCTCCTTATGCCGTTTCACCCGAAGTACTTTCCATCAACGAGCTAGAAGCCAGATGGAGCGGGGAGGTGATCCGGTTAGGGGAAGCTTCCCTCAGGTTCGATGTTTCTTGGTTTATACCCGCGTTTATCCGCCATCGCCACCTCCTCGGCGAGGTGCTGCTTTTTTCCCTGATGCTTCAACTACTTGCCCTAGTCACCCCTCTGTTTTTCCAAGTGGTAATGGACAAAGTGTTGGTGCACAAGGCGTTGTCGACCCTAGAGGTATTGGTGATAGTACTGGTGGTGGTTGGGCTGTTCGAGGTGGTGCTCCGGGGGCTACGCGAATACCTTTTTGCCCACACCGCCAACCGCATCGATATCACCCTAGGGATCAAGCTGTTCCGGCACCTACTCGGCCTGCCCCTGCTTTACTTCAAGCACCGTCAGGTGGGCGCTATCATCACCCGAGTGCAGGAGCTCGATAGCATTCGTGACTTCCTGACCGGCTCCATGCTAACCCTGAGCGTGGACCTCGCCTCCACCTTTGTCTTCTTCGGCGTCATGGCCTGGCTGTCGCCGTCCCTAACCTGTGTAGTACTGGCGGTATTGCCCCTCTATTTTCTGTTAGCTTGGCTGAGCTCCAAACCACTGCAACAGCGCATCGAACAACAGTTCCAAACGGCGGCCCTCAATACCTCATTCCTGAACGAGTCCGTCAGCGGCGCTGAAACCATTAAGAGCCTGGCGGTAGAACCCAAGATGCAACGGCGCTGGGAATCCCAAACCGCAAACATGGTCGAAGCTGGTTTCCGCACTCAAACCCTCAACAGCTTCATCAGCCACGGGGTTATGCTGCTACAGAAGACGACCGGCGTCGGGATCATCTGGCTGGGTGCCAACATGGTGATCGCTCTGGAGCTCACCATAGGCCAACTGATCGCTTTCAATATGATGGTGTCCCACGTCAACCAACCCATCGCCAAGCTAATCGACCTGTGGCAACAGTTTATTCAAACCCGAGTCGCCGTCGATAAGCTCGGTGACATACTCAACCTGCCTGTCGAGCAGGAACAGGGGAACATCCGGCCTCAGCAACCACTCTCCGGTGATCTGCAAATACGCAACTTGGTGTTCCGCTACCAGCCCCATCAAGCCCCAGTATTACAGGGGGTTACCTTGCATATCAGGTCCGGCGAGAAGCTGGGCATAGTCGGTCCCTCCGGTTCAGGTAAGAGTACGCTGACCCGCTTATTACAGAAGCTCTACGCTCCGGATGAGGGGGAGATCTTGATCGACGGCACTCCCCTACACCGACTGGACCCCGGCTACCTGCGTAGCCAGATTGGGGTGGTACTACAGGAGAACTACCTGTTCAACCGTAGCGTGCGCCACAACATAGCATTTAAGGACCCCTCCGCCTCGCTGGAGAAAGTGATGGCCGTCGCCAAGCTGGCAGGCGCGCATGACTTTATCCTGCAATTACCTCTGGGCTATGACACGGTACTGGCCGAAGCCGGCAGTTCCCTATCGGGAGGGCAGCGCCAGCGCATTGCCATCGCCCGTGCGCTGATGGCTAACCCCAAGATCTTGATCTTCGACGAAGCGACCAGTGCCCTCGATGACGAATCCCAAGCGCTGATCCAAACCAACATGGCCGAGATCGCACTAGGGCGCACCGTCATCATTATTGCCCACCGCCTGTCCACGGTGCGTCACTGCGATCGCATCATCACTTTGGAGCAGGGCCTTATCACCGAATCAGGCAACCACCACCAACTACTGGTCAAGGGCGGCTGCTACGCCAAGCTGTGGCAGATGCAACAGGAATTACGAAAGGAAGCGGAATAATGTCATTCAAGAAACACCTAAAAACCGTCCTCCGGGCTTGGCGGCAGGAGCGTAACGCGCCCAAAGCGACGAAGCGCACCCGCGACGAGTACGAGTTTCAGCCCGGCTATCTGGAGATCGTTGAACGACCTCCCGCGCCTTGGGCAAGGTGCACGGCAATGGCACTGACCCTGTTTCTGTTGGTGGTTCTACTCTGGTCCATCATCGGTCACCTAGACATCCATGCCAACGCGACAGGCAGGCTGCTGGTATCCAGTCACTCTAAAGTGATTCAGTCCCTTGAAGCCGGCGAGATTGTGGCGATTCACGTGCGTGACGGACAAAGGGTGAAGACCGGGGATGTGCTGATCAAACTCAACCCCATAGGCGTCGAAGCCGAGTTGAAGGAGCTACAGGAGCAACTTAACTTCAAGCGGCTGGAGATGGCTAGACTACAGGCTCTGCTAACCGATACCCCCATTGAACATTTCTCCGTACAGGAAGGTATGCCACAGGCACAGGTCGAGCTGGCCAGAGAGCATCTGGTCAGCATCTGGAAAGAGGTAGTCGCCAATTTAGAAAGCCTGGACAGCGAGATGAGCGTCAACCAAGCGAGCCAGAGTGCACGTAACGCCGATATCACCGCGCTGGAAAAGCTGATGACCAATATCAAAGTGCGCCTTGAAGCCCGTCGTACCTTGGCCGCCAGCAAGCTATTACCCAAAGTCGAGCTACTGGAGCAAGAGAAGGAGAAGCTGGAGATCGAACGCACCCTTTCTCAACAGCATGCCGAGCTGGCCGTCCTCAAGGAGCAATATCAGGTACTGAAAGAGAGTCGGGAGCGCTACCTAGCCAAGACCCGCCGGGAATATTACGACCAGCTAAACGAAACTCAGACCGCTATCGCGGTCATGACACAACAGTTGATAAAGGCCGGTGAGAGGCGGCGGCTGCAAAGCCTGCGGACACCGGTCGACGGCGTAGTGCAGCAGCTAGCGATCCATACCTTGGGAGGCGTAGTGCAATCGGCCCAGCAACTCATGGTGATCGTGCCCGATGATACCCCTCTGGAAGCCGAAGTGATGGTGTTGAACAAAGATGTGGGGTTCGTGCACGCCGGTCAGCCGGTGGAAATTAAGGTCGACGCCTTTCCCTATACCCGCTATGGCACTATACGGGGTAAGGTCGCCCACATCTCCAAGGATGCGGTCAAGGATGAACAGCTCGGTTTGGTATTTCCGGCACAGATACAGATGGAGCGCTCCTCTATTGCAGTGGACCAGCATGAGGTACCGCTACAGGCGGGCATGAGTATCACCGCGGAAATCCGCACCGGTGATCGGCGGGTGATCGACTACCTACTCAGCCCACTACAACAGTACCAGTCCGAAGCATTGAGGGAACGATAATGTCAACCATCGAATCTATTCTGTCGGAACCGATCACCGTCGACACGTCCAAGGCGGTAGCGGATGGCGGCCTGCTGGCCCTGACCCATGCCGCCCGCCATTTCAACTTGGCGGTGGAACCAGAACAACTAATCCACCGTCTCGGACGCACCCAAGGAGTCTCGAACAGCCAAGATCTATGCCGCTGCGCCCAGTGGATCGGCCTGAGGGCACGCCACATCTCCACAGATATGAGCCGTCTCGATACCGTGCCCCTTCCTATCCTGCTGGATACGGAACAGGGCTGGCAGGTGCTAGAGAGAGTCGAAGGCGAGCTCATTATCTTGTATCAGCCAAGTACGGGTAAGATATGTCGCTATCCCCGAACCCTCTTCGCGAGCCATTGGCAAGGCAGCGCCGTACTGCTAGCGGAGGCGACCGAGCAGCCGAAACGGCAGCGGTTTGGCTTCGGCTGGTTCGTGCCTTCCATCCGCAAACATGTCAGCCAGTTTAGGAACGTAATCCTAGTGTCTCTGATGCTACAGGTGATCGCCCTAGTAACCCCCATACTGTTCGAGAACGTGATCGATCGGGTACTGGTTAGCCGCAGCCTATCGAGCCTGCAAGTGCTAGGAATCGCCATGTTGACTCTGGCTTTGTTCGAGCCCATCTATGGTTTCCTTCGTTCCTGGCTATTCACCAACCTCGCCAGTAAGGTCAACTCGGAGCTCTCCGGCCGCCTTTACCAGCACCTAATGACCTTGCCCATGGGCTATTTCCAACAGCGTCAGACCGGTGAGATCATCGCCCGAGTGCGCGAGATGAACCAGATCCGCCAATTTCTCACCGGTTCAGCGCTGACTATGGTGCTGGATTTGGCCTTCATCGGCCTGTTTGTCGCTGTGATGTTCTCCTACGCCACCGAGCTAACCTGGTTGGTGCTCGGTTCTCTCGTGCTCTATTTCCTGTTCTGGCTAGGTGTCGGGCCTATACTGCGTGCCCGAGTATTGCGAGAGTACGAGCTAGGGGCCGACAACACCGCCTTCCTTACCGAGTCAGTCACCGGCATTGAAACCATCAAAACCAACGCCACCGAAGCCGGCTTCCTACACCGCTGGGAGCGGCAGCTATCTGCCTTCGTCCGCGCCTCATTCCGCGCCAAAGTGGTGGGGATCTTGGCTGGTCAGGGAATCGACCTAATCCAGAAGCTAACCTCCGCCCTGCTACTGCTGTGGGGTGTTACTCTAGTAATGGAGGGCAAACTCAGCCCAGGGGAGCTGGTCGCTTTCAACATGCTCTCGGAACACGTGACCCAGCCAATTCTGCGTCTGGCCCAAGTCTGTCAGGATTTCCAGCATACCCTGATCTCAATGCGCAGGATCGGCGACATTCTTGATGAGGAGGGGGAAAGCGGCAATGGCGGTCTGGCCTCCGTACCCAAGCTACAGGGAGGAGTAAGTTTCAGAGGCGTGCGTTTTCGTTACAACGAGGATGGTCAGGAGGTGTTACGCAACCTCAACATCGAGATTCATCCCGGCGAATTCATCGGTATCACAGGGCCATCCGGTTCGGGCAAATCCACCCTGGCTCGGTTGTTGCAGCGCCTCTATGTACCTCAGCACGGCCAGGTGTTGGTGGATGGGATAGATTTGGCAATCGCAGATCCGGTGGCGCTGCGCCGCAACATGAGCGTCGTGCTGCAAGAAAGCGTGCTGTTTGCCGGCAGCATCGCCGAGAACATTCGTTTGTGTCGGCCTCAGGCCAGCGATGCGGAAGTGTATGAAGCGGCGACTTTGGCCGGTGCCGATGGTTTCATCAAGGCGCTGGACCGAGGCTATGAGACCCAAGTCGGCGAGCGTGGCGGCCAACTCTCCGGGGGGCAACGCCAACGCATCGCCCTAGCCCGAGCACTACTGACCAATCCGGGAATATTGCTACTGGATGAAGCCACTAGTGCCTTGGACTACGAGTCGGAAGCGGCAGTCATGACCAACCTACAACGCATTGCACAGGGCCGCACAGTGATCAGCGTCGCCCATCGCCTTAATACCCTGCGCCATGCCCATCGAATTCTGGTAATCGACCAAGGTCAGGTGGTCGAACAGGGCAGCCACGAGCAACTACTCGCCTTGAACGGGCTTTATGCCCGACTGTGGACCTTGCAGATGAAAGATTCTTAGATCACAGACGGCTAGCCGTGTCCGCCATAGCCAGCCATTCTTGAAGCGTTGTAATCCGTAAATATCAAAGTAGGATTTTCCTAAGGAGAACCATTATTCCCAGTAACAACTATCAATCACTGCTCGCGTCTGCACAAGCGACCTTTAGAGAGATGAGGAGCAAACCGAAAATCCAAACGCTGGTCCAAGAGATCAAGAAGGGGTTCCGTGAAAATGGTCGCGAGTGGAGTCCCGAATTGTTCCAGCAACAGAAAATGCTGGAACGTGCGCTGGAGAGCAACGCTTATTGGCGCTACAGTAATGACAGACCGGTCGGCATCAGTCGCCTCGACAAAAGCGAGCAACAGGCATTTGTCAGTTATATCAAGACACTGGCAACACGCATCACAACAATCGACATTTTGGTGCAAGGCAATGAGAAAACAGCGCTATCTTTGCAAACGGATGACGCCCTAAACAATGCCGAAGCTTTCCGGATGCTGCCAAAGGATTTTGCGCAACGTTATGGCACCCGCGGCAAGCTTGGTGCACGACTGACCATCAACGTTAACAAGGCGCATTTCAACTTGCTTGCCCGGGCATTGCCCCAATTGTTCAATGATAACAATCGCGGCTGGCTGGAACAGGCCAAGATCATGGGGCCGAAAAATCTGGGCAGCCGTACCGACCAAGCTGTGATCTACCTTTCCAAAGCCGGGATCGAGCATGCTCAAACCATCAGCGAAAAGCTTAGCGAACTGTTACCGGCGACAGCCTTTGTCGAACACACCCCGACAGGTATGTATCGCGTGGGCAAGGGCATTTCCTACTCTGAAACGGCCGCGGGCGGATCGAGCAGTCACGGTCAGTCCCGGGCACAACTGATTGCGGCAGCAGGTACACAGTCCTTGCTGACCGATATTCCAATCGAGAAGACCCTGACGCATACCTTGCAGACACGCGGGTACGATGTACACAACCCGGCGTTGCTCTCACAAGCACTACGGGATAGCGAGCTCAAGGGGACGCTGGCACCAATGAGTGGCGATTCTGAGCCTCGTCAGGTCAGTGCCAATATCCATCAGTTCGCCGCCGATCCTGTGTTGTTCGCCAAATCCAACACTATCAATACCGAGACATTAATCAGGTCGGGGAGTTTCCCAGCAGAAGGGAACGCCCAGCTAGTGAAAATCGAATCAGGCTTGTACGAGCTCGAATACACTGATCGAAGCGCTAATGATGATGTAGCAGCAGGCGCTAACAGCATACCCGCGTATTTTCTCGACTACGACAGCGCCGATCAGGCCAATGCGTCACCAGCCTACGTAGATATTCCTAAGCATGCGATCGCGGAGAGTTTTCTATTTACCGGGACGCTATCGGGTGGCTCGGTGGTAGTGACCAGCCTCGATGCCAATACCTACCGGGTCTACCACGATGGCCGAGTCAACAGTTCACTGCTATACGATAACGTGGTGATGGCAGTGGACGACAAAGATTACCGGGTAGCTGCCACCACCGACAGCCTCGCCGTGGCGTACATGCAGTACGTCAATGACGAATGGCAATTGGTGTTCCAGCGCCAAGAGTATCAGCAAGACGGCCAGAGGCTTCGGCTAAAGTTACGTGGCGACGAGGAGCCACTCTCTATCCAGATCGCAGACAGTCAAGTGACTGAACGCAACCAAGCTCAATTCGCCACTTACCGTGAGCAAGTTCACCAACAACTAAAGAAAGTCGCTACCCAATTCGGGGTATCAGTCGAAGGGATCGCCGACGGTGTATACACAGAGGGTGAATTTTCTCCTGATCATCCAGCAATTGCCGCGTGGACTAAGTTACATGCCGAAGTTGACGACAAGATCAACGCAGATATCAAGCAGCTAGTAGACAAACGAAGCAAACTCTATGAGGAGCAACGCAATACCTCTCAGCACAATCTGATCGACCAACAGATAAAACAGATCAATATCACTCTGGAGTATTACAAGGCGCAATACAATACGGTTCTGCGTGAAGCAGGCTTCGTCGAACAAAGCTGGTTATGGCAGCAGATCAAGTCCAAGGACGGCATGGCTGCCGTGGTGCGGATCGACAATACGCCCATCCAGAACAGTGGACTGGAGCACACCAGTAGCATCGGCGAGCGTTATGTGATCGCCGATGCTTACCAACATCGTGTGCATGGCACCGCGTTTACCGATGGTCAGCGTAACTTCCGCGATATTAGCATCCCTGGAATGTACGACAGGATGTCAGCCTTGGAAATGAAGATCCTGTTTCTCAAAGGCCAGCTCACTCCCAAGCAACAAAGTGCCTTGAGTGCTCACATCACTGAAACCAGTCAAGCAGAATACATCGATAAGGTATTGAAGTGGACGGCGGTGTACAGCGAGGATTTTCACCGCGCTGGTAGTAGCTTCGACCGTCTGGTGCCACAGGACTTTTACCTGTCGCTGGTCGGCGACAAGTCCGGCGGCCGTTGCTATCCCTTGGTCCGGGCGATGGCGGTGGCGCTGGCTAACAGCGGCGAAGCGGGTATCAACAATCTGGTGGAAAAACTGTTTCTGGCAGCCGCCGATCCCCACGCAGGTAGTTCCACGCTGCTGAAAAACAGTCTGATCAAATTGCACTCCGATAACCTTGAGGCCGTACAGGCGTCAACAACAAGAGGACAGGTTACATTGTCCGAAGTGGTTTCCCTGCTGAAAAAGGCGACCAAGACCTCGACGTTCGCGCTCAATACCCCAAATCACTCGATGATGGTAGGAAGTATGGTCGGACTCGAAGGACGTCGTTACTATTTCTATGATCCGAATGTCGGAATTTTTGCCTTCAACAATACAAGCCGCTTCCTCGAAGCCATGAAGCACCACTTGGTGGGACGCAAGCTAGCAGCTCACTACGGTTCGCTTGGCGACAAGTTGACCCCTATCTTCAACTTGGTGGAGATCGATGCCAGTAAGATGGCAAAAGTGCCGGTGGGTAACGATCTGAACGTGGCCGACCTGACTCGCCCCGATGAACTCACTACGGTCATAGAGCAACGGCGGCAGGTTGAGCAAGCGGTTAACACCCAAGTACGGATTGCCAAGGACACCCGGTTGCACACTGCATTAGCGACCCTCGATGCCGAACAGTGGGGATCAAGGTTCGCCGAGGCCAGTACACGGATCGCCCAAGAAAACAACCTTGATCAGCGCTGGATGCCAGTGATTGGCAATACCGAGGACCAAGGCAAAGGCCACTATCGAATCCAGTTCATCAATCGCGACCAACCCGAGGAGACCCGTTGGGTGAGCAGCGGCGATGCCACTTTTATCGAATTCCGCCGCTTTGTCGATGAACATGTGCTCACCCTAGGCCAACATTTCACCTTCGAACACGGCCAGATACAGCCCAAAGGCGGTATCGGCGAAGCAGCTCCAGTTGATGGGCTAAACGCCGGGTTTGCGATACAGTCATTGATCCAATGGTTTACCGACAAGAACCGCAATGATGCGGCACGTGGGATCGCTTCGCCTGATCTGGCCACCGCGCTCAAGGTCCACAGCTATCTCAATCTTGTCCAGATGGCTCACGGTGGCGTGCAGGACGTGACTAAGGTCACCGAACTGGTGCGTACGGCGTTGCGCGGCGAAGTGGTGGCCGCCGAAACCTCACTCAAGGACTTTACCTCCATTCTGGGGCACACCGTCAACGAAGGCGCAGGCGTGCTATTTGGCGGCGCAATGGTCGGTCTGGATGCTTATGAGCTGGCTCACGCTGAGAACGATGTACAGAAGGCGGTGTTCGGTACCCAGCTTGCGTTTGACTCGGCTAGCTTCGTCACAGGTACAGCCGGAGTGGGGGCTGGTTTAGTCGGTGCCTCAACAGCGGGTGCTGTGCTCGGTTCTGGAGGAGTGATCCTTGGCGGGCTCGCTGTAGGCTTTACGGCACTGGCGCAAGCCTTTGGTGTGGTCGCCGAGGATGCCAAGGCGGTAGGCCGTTACTTTGATACAATCGACAAGGCGTACAAAGGTAATGGCTATCGATATGATAATGAGAAGAAAGTGCTGGTGCCTCTGGCCGGGGCTGTGATCAAAACGCTGGATTTGCGAAAGCATCAGATCGACTTCGACAGTCAGTACATTTACCGCACCCATTCAGGCTCTACCGGTTCAGGAAGAATCAATTATTTCTTCTGGATCGGCGATTTTCCAAAGATGGTCCGTGACCGCAGCCAAGCAATCGAGGTACGCAGCGGGATCGGTTACAAGGACGTTTCCCACAAACTCGACCACAGTGACAGCAATGTGCTGATCCTGCCCGGTACCCCAAAGTCCTTCATCAGTTACGAATACATACAGCTCCCTAGCGCAACTACGCGTCACGATGCCGGTTTTGATGTGATCCGCAGGCTTGAAGAGGATAAACGATTCGACTACGACTTCTACATCTTTCCGGGGGAGGTGACGATTCGTAGGATTCATCAGGAATATATGGCGACACCAATCGAAGTGGTGCTCGACCAGCGCAACCGGCAACTGATAGTGCCCGAGCTACCCAAGGAATTGCATGGCTACCTGCATTACGAGATCAAGGGTGCCGGTGGCGAGTACCTGATCGGGCTGAACGAAAGCGCCAGCGTGAAGCTCACGAGCGATGTCCCACATAATCTGGTCGGCAGTGCGCCGTCACGCTGGATCATCGACAGCAGCCAGCTCGCCAGTGACAGTATCAGTGTGTCGAAGAACCGGCTGGTCGTTGGTGGAGTGGTGGTCGAACTCGATTCAGATCGGAAAGAGCAAGTGCTGGTAGTCAACTGCAAGGGCGAGGTGCGCGAAGTTGACTTCTCCAACTTGACAACTCAGGTGGTAAGCGAAGATGCGAGCAAGTGGCAGGTGCCGGGCTATAGCATCGAGCAGCATCTGAGCGATCTAGCCAAGGCGCATCAGTTGCACGGGCAGTACGCGGTGGTGGAGAACTACAGATACAACGAGCGAAATGTCGGCCGGGCGTTCTACGACGTAGCCAAAGACCGCATGCTGTTCACCGACACCCCCCACAAACAAGCCAGGCATGCACAACTGGGTGCAGTGATGGGCGACCATGCCTATTTCTACGACGCCGATAATGCGGCGGCATGGCGGGTAGACATCGCCACGGGACAGGTCGACGCTCAGTTTGAGCCTTGGTTCAACCAGAGTGCAGGCCAGATCTGTCGGCTATGGCAAGAGGGGAATGCGGTCTATCTGGCGCGCCGTTATCAGCTAAAAGGGAAGGAAGCTGAACTGAGCTATCGGCTCCTCGGTGACCGAATGGAGTTGGTCAGTGCGGTGGGTGATGATGCGCTACTCCAGCTTTCGGCCCGTACCGGCCTGCATAGTGATGAGCTCAAAACTATACTCCAAGGCTACGAGAACAATAGCATTCAACGTGAAACTCCGATGTATACGCTGGGCGCACGGTTGATCCAGCCGACCAGTGCGGCGCTGGTCACGGTGTTCGGCGTGGATGCGGCTGGCGTGGCACATCGCTACTGGATACGCACCGGCGATGGTACGCTGATCAAACCGAATCTGGCACCACCGGCGGATCGGACCTTGCACTTCGAAGCACACGAACAGGCCCACAGTGCCTGGCCGATCCCGGCCGACTTAGTGCTAGCGGGAAGTATGCCTCAGCCCGGCGGCAAGGAAGTGGAAGTGTTCTTCTTTTACAGCAAGGAACAAAAAGTTCTGTTCCGTCAGGAAGGCCCCGGACAGATGGTTCTCGACGCCAACCATCCCAGCGCATTACGCATCAACACGCCAGCGTTGGCTAATCTGGTCAATCTGAACGGAAGCCTGCTCGCCATCACCGAAGATGGGCGTGTGGCCCGGCTCGACGCGCAGGGGCAGCTTAACTATGAAGCGGTTAACGAGCATTGGCTCAAGGGGCGTACCCACTGGTGGCAGGATCTGGCTAACATCACCGACAGCACCACCACTCTGGCGGTGTTTGGAGTCAAGGGTACCGACGGCAATAGCCTGCTGCCGGTGTGGTACCACAACGGCCAAGTAGTGGTGGCTTCAGCGGCACTACAGGGCAAATCGTTGCAATTTCTGGGATTCGAAACAGATGGTGCCTCCGCGCGGCTCTTCGAACCCGAAAGCGGCAAGCTATATCGCCAACCAGCCATGACCGCGAATGCGTTAGCCGCGGCTTTTGGTGGCACCGGCCAGATACTTAGCGCCTCGGCACAACTTCCCTCTGCCAGTGAGTTGACACCCGAGTTACATCTTAAGGCAGCGCAACAAGTCGATACCGGCATGCGCCTGATTACGGTCAAGGGCGAGATCTTGCTGCGAACCAACAACGGCGAATTGCAGCTAGTTGGCGTTGACAAAGGCTGGCGGCAGAACAACCTGACCCACCTGCCACAGGCACTCGCCAAACTCGCCGACCAGTGGCAGGCCAAAGGGGTATTGACCTTGCAGGACAATAAGGAGCTAGGCTGGTTCGATATCGGCAGCGGTCAGGTATTTTGGAGTAATGGCATCCCTGTTTCACATAATCTGCGCTTCGTGGGGATCGCCGCTGGCGAAAAGGCGGCGTATGTGTACAGCCCGATGACTCAGGCCCTGTATCAGATCAAGGATGGCAACGCGCAGATGCTCAACAAGTTTACGGGTGTGGAGCGTATCGGTTCGTCCCTTCTGCTTCAAGGTGGAGGCGTTGACGGCAGCAAAGACGATCTGACGCCACCGCTCATTGATGGTGTCGACAGCGTGGTACTGCATGGCGGAGCCGATAACGATATCTACCGCCTCAGCAAGGCGATGTGGTCCCATTACCATACGATAGTCATCGACAACGACGACCGGAGCCAAGCCTTGGACCGCCTGATCCTACCATTAGCTGATCCGGAAAGCATCTTGGTGAATCGCCGCGATGACGACTTGATGTTAACCGATTCCAGCAACGGAACAGCCCTGATGGTACGTCAGGTATTTGGCAGTCAGGCTATGGCCCATCGGCATTTACAAATCGAGCTGGAAGGTTCCTCGTCGGTGATCAACGTGGATCACCTGGTCGAAGGCTTTACCCAGCGAGGTTACACCAAGAAAGGTCTGGTGGAACTGTCTTGGGCCAGCAAGCAATCTGTCATCACAACCCATGCCGTTGACGCAGTACCGGGGGCGGAAAGACCGAACCTAGCCAAACTGAGCGGGGCTATGGCTTCGTTTCCTGATACCGGCGCTGCCCGCGAACACCTGTCGCGAATCCGTCAGGCTTCGCAGACTATGTTGGCACCATCACTGCCCTCCTAATGTAACAAGAGAAATAACAGAAGGGGCGAAATGCTCCTTCTGTCCATTTAATTGTGCCTTTTGGAGACAGTCTAATCGGCAGGGAGCCTTAATATTATGGGAGAAGTTTTTGTAAATAATAAGTTAGATTTCTAATCTAAAATGAAAAATATAAGCAGATTTTAAAACTGAAATATAATCCATGTGATGATTTAACATGCATTATTACATGTGATTTTATATTCCCCAGCAAATATTTTTCCTATTTCATAAAATAAAATCTCAATATTAACAAGATTAAAATAAATGTTTTCTAACTTTAAAATTTTGACAAACTTTATAAAAGCGATACACTTAATGTGAAATTAATAAAATGACTACAGTTATTAAAATATTAAAGGAAAACTTTTATGTTCAAGAAATCATTGGTAGTTGGAGCATTAGCAACAGCATTAATCGGAGGCATTGGGACTGCAAACGCACATCTTTCTCCCTGCCCAAATCAGAATATAGGCTATAATGGCTTGGCGTATACTAGATATGTTGTTAATCCTGATAACAATTTTGCTAGCGTATTTACACAAATGCATAACGGTATAAATATTACATGGCATCTTAAAGGGGTTGTTAAACCTTGTTTATATAATGGACGTAAAGCTTACTCCGCTTACTACGAAGGAACGTAGAGCAAGATAAACTCTACTGAAAATCCTCATTAGAGGTTTTTTCATAACTCTGACAAACCCCATTGAAAATAAAGGGGTTTTTGCTTTTATCATGAATAATGATATTTCCTAATTTTCCTTATTAACCTATTTCAACTGCCTTTCAGAACGCTATTTACTGAATTCATATAATATTTAATGTACTCAATATATTGAGTACATTACGTTGCAATTATTATACGGAACCACGTCAGATGTGAATAAAAATAATCCGATATAAACAATATATACCGGATTATCATATCAAGGTTAAATCATTAATATACCCGTCATCTTTCAAGTTGCTTCTTTGTTGGCTGCACTCACTCACCCCGGTCACATAGTTATCTATGCTCCCGGGGATTCGCTCCTTTGCCGCCGCGATGCATCTTGAAATCCATAGGGTATATATCAATATTACACCACCTCCCCTTCATCACTGATTGCCAGCGCCATATTTAAAGCCTGAGATAAAGCAATTTTATTCTCATTATCTTCCAATAAACTAAAGTGGTCTCCCGGAATAGCAATGAGTTTAAGCGAAGTATCAGCTATTATTTGCTCCCAACCTAAGGATGGATCGATATTTAAAGGCTCCGACCCTTCATCCGCCACAAAAGAAATAGGCGGGTAAGGTTCTATCGCATAAAACTGATGCAACGTTACCGCTAAGGCTGGTGGCTCATAATCTCTGACGATTTGATCATAATGCTCTATCTGTTCCCAACGCTTTGCCATTAAGTCAGCACTCAGATTGACGGGATATAACGCCAGCTCCTGCGCCGCGGCAATAAATTGCACTAAATTCAATTCATCGATTCGTTGATACAATGCCGCAATCTCTTCAGAATGTTCTTCCCCTAATTGCCTGACCAGTTCAGCAAAAAATTGATGTTTGGGTTGCGCTATCTGCTGACCAAAGCTCTGTCCATCAAAACAATGAGGAGCGAGCGTGTCAATCAACCCCAGGAAATTAACCTGTTCGCCAGCCCCCAAAAGCTGTTGAGCAATAGCGTAAGCCAATATTCCACCAGAAGAGTAACCACTTATCCGATATGGGCCTGCCGGTTGAACGGCTTTCATCAAAGTGATCATTCTGGCAGCCTGCTCTTCCATCGTTGACATCGGTTCTTCATTGATGGACGGCCAAGGCAGCGCATAAATCGGGTAGCCCGACGCAATATGCTGAGCCAGCCCGAAAGCATAGGAGTAATCACCCATGCCACTGGGAACAAAGAACAGCGGCAGCTCTGTTCCATCAGATCGTACCGATATGGCGCTGTTTTGCGGTTGAGACAGTAAATCCGAGGTAATTTTTGCGGCCAGTTCAGCCAGCACCGGGAATTGGAACAAGGTATTCAATGTACAAACCATCCCTCGACCCGCGGCAATATTCGTCATTCGCATAGCGAGCAGTGAATGGCCGCCTAATACGAAGAAGTTGTCATGGCGACTGACCTGCTCAACACCCAATAGCTCACACCAAATCGCCGCCAATGTGGTTTCTGTCTCGCCTTGCGGCGCTTCATAGACCTGACGAGAAAAATCTTCCTCCCTCGGCGCGGCTAATGCCCGGCGATCTAGCTTGCCGTTCGGGGTTTGCGGGAAGGTATCCAGACGCACAAAAGCTGACGGCACCATATAATCCGGCAAAATAGCACTCAGATGTGCACGCAAACTGGCCGTCAGACCTTCGTTCGCTTCCGCTACCACATAGGCGACCAAATGCTTGTCCCGTCCATCCTCCCACACCAACACCGCCGCCTCTTGTACCACCGGGTGTTCCAACAATCGGATTTCAATCTCCCCCAGTTCAATCCGGAAGCCCCGAATTTTAACCTGTTCGTCGTTACGCCCCAGGAATTCCAGATTGCCATCTGGCAAGTAACGGGCCAAATCCCCGGTGCGATACATCCGCGCACCGGATACCGGACTAAAGGGATCGGCTATAAAACGTTCCGCGCTCAATTCCGGCTGGTTAAGATAGCCCCGAGCAACCCCGACGCCACCAATATACATTTCGCCAACACAGCCTAATGGGACAGGTTGACCGTCTCTGTTCAGTAGGTAGACGCAGGTATTTTTAAGCGGCTGGCCGATAGAACTATCATCAGCCGGGGATAATATCTCCTGACAGGTCGCCGTCACGGTATTTTCCGTCGGACCATAGGCGTTCAACAGTCTAGGTCGGTGGGTTTCCCGCGCAAACCAATCCTGAATAGCGCTCTTTTTAACCGCTTCACCCCCAATAATGATGAACCTGAGGCAATCCGGCAGCGGTAATGTATTGTCTCTGGCAATCAGTTCAGACCAAAATAACGCCGGCAGAGACATCACTGTGATACGGTTCTGCCAAGCTAAGGCAATAAATTCCTGCATAGAAGTCAGCCAGCGATCATCACGCATGACCAATGTGGCACCATTACACAATGACAAGCAGCACTCTTCTACTGAAACATCAAACGCAAAAGAGGCAAATTGTAACAGCCGGTCTTGCGCAGTCACCGCATAGGTCTCATTAAAACCCAGATGACGTTGATACAGCGCCTGATGTTCTATCATCACCCCTTTCGGCTGCCCGGTTGAACCGGAAGTGTAAATCACATAGGCCAGATGCTGTGGTGTCAATGCAGCCACCAAAGGATTGCTGTCCGGTTGATCTGGCAGGGTATTCAGCGTAAGTACGGTCAATCCGGTGAGCGCTTCTTCGCCAAGCGCCGCCCGGCCAGCTTCATCAACCAATACCACTGACGGAGCCGTATCATCCAGAATATACGCCAAACGTTCTCCCGGATAAGTCGGATCCAGCGGCACATAAGCGCCACCGGCTTTTAGCACCGCCAACAAAGCCACCACTATCGCCGGTGAGCGTGCCATGCAAATCGCCACCCGCTGATCCGGTATGACGCCCAATGCGATCAATTGATGGGCAAGGCGGTTGGCGCGAGCATTTAATTCGGCATAACTGAGAGTCTGCTCTTCATAGACTAATGCGGTCGCTTCCGGGGTTTTCTTTACCTGCTGCTCAAACAGTTGGTGAATACATAATGGATCAGGATACGGGGTCTCAGTAGCATTAAAGGTTTCCAGTAGCAATGTCCGTTCCGTTTCAGGCAGGACGTTCAGCATACGTACCGGCGTCTCCGGGGCCTGTTCAAGCGCTTCCACCAGACTTTCCAGCGCCTGCTGCATATAATCGCATAGTCTCTCTGGCTCAAACGGCTGCACCACCAGAGCGGTCAGCCCCAACGTGGAACCCCCATCCTCTATCGACAGCCCAAATGGGTAGTTCGTTCGTTCCTGTCCATCCAGAAATTCAATACCACTGATGACGTCATCCGATGTGGCCGATAAAGCATTGTGTCGATAGTTGAACAGAGCGCTAAAGAGTGGCGTACCGCTGGCAATACCACTGCACCGCTGGGCCAGCGCCAGTGAGGCATGCTCATGCTCCAGCAACCCGGCCAGTCGCAGATGTACCGCACGCACGCTATCCTCTACCGGGGTCTCATCGATATCCAGTCGCAACGGCAAGGTATTCATAAACAACCCCATACCATTGTCCGCCCCTTCTCCCGCTTCCATGCGCCCAAATAGGACGGTGCCAAACACCACTTTCTCCTGACCACTGGTATGCGACAACACTTGTGCCCAAGCCAGATGACACAACGCCGCCAAACTGACACCCAAATGCCGAGCCTGACTACGCAGCCGATCATTCAGCTCAGGTGCCAACATCCGGTGAAACTCCCTCATTTGAGAGCCGTCACGATGCACCTCCGTCAGT
The DNA here is from genome assembly GCF_003343245.1 of Photorhabdus laumondii subsp. laumondii. Classification (NCBI taxonomy): domain Bacteria; kingdom Pseudomonadati; phylum Pseudomonadota; class Gammaproteobacteria; order Enterobacterales; family Morganellaceae; genus Photorhabdus; species Photorhabdus laumondii. The sequence goes on from NZ_CP024901.1 coordinate 3,681,888, forward strand.
CCGAATGGGAATGTTGGCTCATCCACCGCCGCCAACATGTCGGTAAAGAAACGGGTATGTGCCGCCTGATCCCCCTTCAACCGGGTCTGAGCCACCAGATTGCGGAAAGGCACCGGTGCCGGCAGGCTATCCCCCTGCCCGGTAAAATAGGCCTGCACTTCACGGTGCATCACTTCCAGCGTTTCATGGTCACCAATCAAGTGATGCTGCAATTCCAGTAAGAACCAGCGTCCATCGGTTTCCTGAGTGATGACAAAATGCAGTAGCGGTGCCTGACTTAAATTAAGACGATAATGCCCCGGATCAAAACGCCGAGTTAACTGGTCAATGACTGGACCGTCCGTCGGGTCTAGCGTCAATTCCGTCACAGGCAACCGCGCCTGACGCCAGACCACCTGCGCCGGAACGGATAATCCTTCCCAGATAAAAGCCGTACGTAAGATGTCATGGCGATCAATCGCCTGTTGCACCGCCGCCAGATAACGGTCCAATAAAGAGCGATTCTCAAAGATCACCGGATAGAGCAACAGATACGGATCGCCTTCTTGTTCCAACAGGTGATGGAACAGGATACCGTCCTGCAACGGAGACAAGGCATAGATATCCTGAATATTAGCGACTCCACCCGGCACCTGCCCGACAATGCGATCAATATCAGTCTGAGTCAGATCAATCAGCGGCAACATTTCCGGCGTCAGCGCCGTAGTGGCTGACGTGATGACGTTAGGCGGCACCACTACAACCTGATGCTGTCCCACTGTTTGAGCCAAGTCTGACAGCACCGGAAATTGGAACAGATCTCGCGCCGCCAGTGTTAACCCCAAGCGACGCAAGCGTTCAATCATGCGTACCGCGAGCAGTGAATGGCCGCCCAACACAAAGAAGCTGTCATGCCGGCTAATCTGCTCAATACCCAATAACTCACTCCAGATGGCCGCTAAAGCTATCTCAGCTTCCCCTTGCGGCGCTTCATAGACTTGACGGGCAAAATCTTCCTCCCGCGGTGCTGGTAATGCCCGGCGATCTAGCTTGCCGTTCGGGGTCTGCGGGAAGGTATCCAGACGTACAAAGGCAACCGGTACCATATAGTCAGGTAAAATCGTACTCAAGTATTCACGTAAATCAGCAGCCAATCTCTCATGCGCTTGCGCTGCCACATAGGCGACCAGCCGTTTGTGCTGCCCGTCATCCAATGCCAGCACCGCCGCCTCTTGTACCGCAGGGTGTTCCATCAACCGAGTTTCAATCTCCCCCAGTTCGATCCGGAAGCCTCGAATTTTTACCTGTTCGTCGTTACGGCCCAAGAATTCCAGCTCACCATCCGGCAAGTAGCGGGCCAAATCTCCCGTGCGATACATGCGCGCACCGGCTATCGGACTAAAGGGATCGGCTATAAAACGTTCAGCACTCAATTCCGGCTGGTTAAGATAATTCCGTGCCACACCCACGCCGCCAATATACATTTCACCAACGCAGCCTAATGGAACGGGTTGACCGTATTTGTCCAGCAGGTAAATACAGGTATTTTTAACCGGCCGCCCGATAGAACGATCATCTGTCAGGAATAATATCTCCTTACAAGTCGCCGTCACGGTATTTTCCGTCGGGCCATAAGCGTTCAGCAGTCGAGGTCGGTGGAGCTCCCGCGTAAACCAATCCTGAACAGCGCTCTTTTTCACTGCCTCACCCCCAATGATGATGAGTCTGAGGCAATCTGGTAACGGTAATCCATTGTCTCTGGCAACCAGTTCGGACCAAAATAACGCCGGCAGAGACATCACTGTGATACGGTTTTGCCCGGCTAAGGCAATAAATTCCTGCATAGAGGTTAACCAACGCTCATCACGCATCACTAACGTGGCACCATTACACAATGACAAACAACATTCCTCGACTGAAACATCAAACGCAAAAGAGGCAAATTGTAACAGCCGGTCTTGCGCGGTGACTGCATAGGTCTCATTAAAACCCAGATGACGTTGATACAGCGCCTGATGTTCTATCATCACCCCTTTCGGCTGCCCGGTTGAACCGGAGGTATAGATAACATAAGCCAGATGTTGTGGTGTCAGTTCGGCTACCTGCGGGTTACTGTCCGGCTGGTCTGGTAGGATATTCGAGTCAAGTACCGTCAGCCCAGCCAGTGCCTGTTCACCCAGCGCCGCCCGACCAGCTTCATCAACCAATACCACTGACGGAGCGGTATCATTCAGGATATACGCCAGACGTTCTCCCGGATAAGTCGGATCCAGCGGCACATAAGCCCCGCCAGCTTTCAGCACCGCCAACAAAGCCACCACTACCGCCGGTGAACGTGCCATGCAAATCGCCACCTGCTGATCCGGTGTGACGCCCAATGCCATCAGTTGGTGGGCAAAGCGGTTGGCACGCGCATTTAATTCGGCATAACTGAGCGTTTGCCCTTCATAGACTAACGCAGTCGCTTCCGGGGTTTTCTCTACCTGTTGTTCAAACAGTTGGTGAATACATAATGGGTCAGGATAGGGGGTTTCCGTGGCATTTAAGGTTTCCAGTAACAGTGTGCGCTCCGTTTCAGGCAGGACGTTCAGCACACGTACTGGCGTCTCCGGGGTCTGTTCAAGCGCTTCCACCAGACTTTCCAGCGCCTGTTGCATATAACCGCATAGCCGATCGGGTTCAAACGGTTGTACCACCTGAGCGGTCAGCCCCAACGAAGCCCCCCCATCCTCCACTGACAACCCAAATGGATAGTTAGTCCGTTCCTGTTCACCCAAGAATTCAATCCCGGCCATCGTCTCATCCAACGCCGCCGGTTGCTCATTGTGGCGATAGTTGAACAGGGCGCTAAAGAGTGGGGTTTCACCCTGTATCCCACTGCACCGCTGGGCCAACGCCAGTGAAGCATGCTCATGCTCCAGCAATTCAGCCAATCGCAGATGTACCGCCCGTACGCTATCCTCTACCGGGGTCTCGTCAATATCCAGTCGCAACGGCAAGGTATTCATAAACAACCCCATGCCATTGTCTGCCCCTTCCCCCGCCGCCATACGCCCAAACAGGACGGTGCCAAACACCACTTTCTCTTGCCCGCTGGTATGCGACAGCACCTGCGCCCAAGCCAGATGACACAACGCTGCCAAACTGACACCCAAACGCCGGGCCTGACTGCGCAGGCGATCATTTAACGTGGTGGTCAACATCCGGTGGGATTCCGTCATGCGAGATCCGTCACGATGCACCTCCGCCAGCCCGAATGGCAACGTTGGCTCATCCACCTCCGCCAACATGTCGGTAAAGAAGCGGGTATGTGCTTCCTGACTCACCCCCAGCCGGGACTGAGCCACTAGATTGCGGAAAGGGGCTGGCGTAGGCAGGTGCTCTTCCTGCCCGGCAAAATAGGCCCGCACTTCACGATGCATCACTTCCATTGTTTCATGGTCGCCAATCAGGTGATGCTGCACTTCCAGTAAAAACCAACGACCGTCCGTTTCCTGAGCGACAACAAAATGCAATAACGGAACCTGCCCCAGATCAAGACGATACTGACTCGGATCAAAACGCCGGGTTAACTGGTCAATGACTGGGCCGTCAGCCGGGTCTAGCGTCAGTTCCGTCACGGGCAACTGTGCCCGGCGCAAGACCACTTGTGCCGGAGCTGATAATCCTTGCCAAATAAAAGCCGTCCGTAAGGTGTCATGGCGATCAATCGCCTGTTGCACCGCCGCCAGATAACGGTCCAGCAAAGATCGGTTAGCAAAGACCACCGGATAGTGTAACAGATACGGGTCGCCTTCCTGTTCCAACAGGTGGTGGAACAGAATACCGTCCTGCAACGGCGACAACGCATAGATATCCTGAATATTGCTCATCCCACCCGGCACCCGCTCCACGATGCGATCAATATCAGTCTGAGTCAGATCAATCAGCGGCAACATCTCCGGCGTTAACGCCGTGGTGGTGGGAGTGATCATGTTAGGCGGTATTATCACAGCTTGGTGCTGTCCCAATGCTTGAGCCAGCGCTGACAGCACCGGCGACTGGAATAGATCACGCGCTGTTAATGTCAACCCCAAGTGACGCAGGCGTTCAATCATACGTACCGCAAGCAACGAATGGCCGCCCAATGCAAAGAAACTGTCATGCCGGCTTATCTGCTCAATGCCCAATAATTCACGCCAGATAGCCGCCAGAGCGATCTCAGCCTCCCCTTGCGGTGCTTCATAAATCTGATGGGCAAAATCTTCTTCCCGCAGTGCCGGTAATGCCCGGCGATCTAGCTTACCGCTCGGCATCTGCGGGAAGGTATCCAGACACACAAAAGCGACCGGGATCATATAGTCAGGTAAAATCGCACTCAAATATTCACGCAAATCAGCGGCCAATCTCTCGTGCGCTTGTGCCGCCACATAGGCGACCAGCCGTTTGTGCTGCCCGTCATCCAGTACCAGCACCGCCGCCTCGTGTACCGCCGGGTGTTCCACCAAACGGGTTTCAATTTCCCCCAACTCAACCCGGAAGCCACGGATCTTAACTTGCTCATCGTTACGGCCCAGGAATTCCAGCTCACCGTCCGGCAGAAAACGGGCCAAATCCCCGGAGCGATACATCCGCGCATCGGGTTCCAGACTAAAGGGGTCCGGTAAAAAACGTTCCGCGCTCAATGCAGGTCGGTTCAGATAACCCCGCGCCACACCCACGCCACCAATGTACATTTCGCCAATGCCACCCAATGGAACCGGTTGCCCCTCTCTGTCCAACAGATAGATGCGGGAATTTTTAACCGGCCGGCCGATAGAACGGGCATCTTCCGGGGATAATATCTCCTTATAAGTCACTGTCACGGTATTTTCCGTCGGGCCATAACCATTCAACAACCGGGGCCGGTAGCCTTCCTGCATAAACCAGTCCTGAACGGCGTTCTTTTTTACCGCCTCACCACCAATCATGACGAGTCGGAGGCAATCCGGCAGCGGTAGCTCGGGATCTCTGGCCGCCAGTTCAGACCAGAATAAGGTCGGCAGAGAAACGATCGTGATACGATGTTGCCGGGTTAAAGCAATAAATTCCCGTACCGAAGCTAGCCAGCTATCATCCCGGATAACCAGTGTGGCCCCGTTACACAATACCGAGAAAAATTCCTCGACTGAAACATCAAACGCAAAAGCGGCAAATTGCAACACCCGATCTTGCTCAGTGACGGCATAAGTGTCGTTAAAGCCCAGATGACGTTGATAAATCGCCTGATGTTCTATCATCACCCCTTTCGGCTGCCCGGTTGAACCGGAGGTGTAAATCACATAGGCCAGATGCTGTGGTGTCAATGCCGTCACTAAGGGATTGCTGTCCGGTTGATCAGGTAGGATATTCGGGTCAAGCACGGTCAACCCGGCTAGCGCGACATCACCCAACGCGGCCCGCCCGGTCGCATCAGCCAATACCACTGACGGGACAGTATCATTTAGGATATACGCCAGACGTTCCGCCGGGTAGGTTGAATCCAGCGGCACATAAGCCCCACCCGCTTTCAGCACCGCCAGCAGCGCCACCACCATCGCCGGGGAGCGTGCCACACAAATCGCTACCCGCTGGTCCGGTACGACACCCAGTGCAATCAACTGGTGCGCCAGCCGGTTAGCGTCAGCATTTAACTCGGCATAACTGAGGCGCTGCCCTTGATACTCTAACGCCGTGGCCTCCGGAGTTTGCTCTACCTGTTGCTCAAATAGCTGATGAATACATAACGGATCAGGATAGGGGGTTTCAGTCGCGTTCCAAGTTTCCAGTAACAATGTTCGCTCGGCCTCTGGCAACAAATTAAGCTGCCCAATGGGAATTTCATCCCCCATCCTTTTCGAGGCTGCCAGCACCTGTAAGTGCTCGCTCATCCGTAAAACGACTTCCGTGCACAGGCGGTTTTCATCGTAGATCCAACGAAACCCTCCCTGTGCATTTATCTGGAAGGTCAACAATTCGCCGGATACCTTTTGATCGCGTGGCCTATCACCCTTGATCAACGAGACAGCGATTCGCCACGGCCGACTTGTCGCCAACGCCGGGATAGCATGCAATGAAGGAGAGCAAGAGAAGAGATCACAACTAAATGTGCCGTACTGCACCAAACGGGACAACTCGTCATCAACCCAGCCAGCTACCTCACGCCAAGGCTTATCAAACGCTACCTCAACGGCCATAGGCACCACCGGTGCCAGATTTGCCGATTCATCTTTTACCTTATCCACGCTCCAACCGATTTGGAATACGGTCTGCTGAGTCAAACGCGCAAGGTAAATGACAAAAGTCTGCAACAACGTTCGCAATGGCTCCTCTTCACCATTTTTTGGCAGAGGGGGCTGCCAAGCGCTCATTGCCCATATAGGTTCTGTTTGGTCTCCGGCGGTTTCGAAAGGTAACTGGAGGGGTTGAAAAGCAGCAAGACGCTCATACCAGAATAATTCACTGGATGTGAGTCTTTGAAGGGTATTCTTTGTATTTCGAGTTTGTTGTGAAACATCATTTGCATCGGTTATATTTTCTGACGTCTGAGTTTTAAATGCACTTCCCACTTTAGCAATATTATTTTTCATCTACTACTACCTCAACGAATCTGTTAGAAATTTGAGAACCGTCACTCCCGACAGTCATCACTAATGTTTCTCTCCTACTTCTTGCCCAAAAATAAAAATAGACACATCTGCTATCCATCCAAGAGACTTAGATACCGGATGCCACTGCCCGATTAATAGCGGCTACTTACTGCCTATCTTCAATGCCAATTATCCTGATAACAGAATGAAATATTCCATTTTTATTCCTATTTTTCAGATAAGCTCAATTAATTTACTGCAACTTTTGTTGACTGATCCTAAATTTCATAATTAAAAACTTAACCATTTACTGCATTTATTATTCATAATGACCAAATAACCTTTAACTTTATCTGTTTTCAATTAATACCTAATTAAAATGATTTCAAAAACAAATTAAGTATTTTAAAAATAAAATAGACCAATTTACATTTAATTATCAAAATACTACTTTGACAATCACCTATAAAATAGTCTTCATTACAATAATAAAAGGACATACTAATTTCAAAGACAGTTATTCAATAGGCATAAAATAATCCTGCACATTCAATCATATCAAAATATAACGTCAAGCTAAAAATAATTCATAAAAAATTATTTTTCAACAATAAGACAATACCGCTAATGAATATGCCACAAATGAACAAATACAAATTATATTTAACTTAATTACATATATCCTGTAATAATTAGAACATAAAAAAATACAAACGTTATTATATCAATAACCACAAAGAAACAATTTAAAATTAAAATAACTTAATTTTTCATTGCCTTATAATAATACACAACGTAATCTATATATTACTCAATAATATTGACTATCGCCCAAATTAAATAAGTTTCCATAATTATGTTCCACTTCCAACCAGCCCTTGTGTACCAAGACATACAACCTTTCCATCCAAGCGGTCCGTAGAATCAATGAGATAGGCTACAGAACCAATATTGTTCAAAAAGAAAACAAAAGGCATATACCCAATGGATTTCAAGATAGATCGCGACGGCAAGGGAGCAAATCCCCGGGAGCATAGAAAACTATGTGACCGGGGTGAAAGAGTGCAGCCAACAAAGAGGCAACTTGAAAGATAACGGGTATATACCCTATTGATTTCAAGATGCATCGCGGCGGCAAGGGAACGAATCCCCGGGAGCATAGATAACTATGTGACCGGGGTGAGTGAGTGCAGCCAACAAAGAAGCAACTTGAAAGATGACGGGTATAGGTGTATCGGTATTATGGGAAAGCCATTTATAATCTTAATCACTCTTTAACTTAGGATCAGAATGCCAAGCACCATCCCATAACATTTAAAAAACTTGTTGATAAATCGTCACCGCTTTTGGGGGCAGCGATGTCAGAAAATGAAGTATTGGACGGTATGTTTGGTACTGTTATCCAAGTATCCTCTGGCGGAAGGGTTTCTTTCGTAAAATTCATCTAAAGCATCCATAATGAGTAACCTGTTGTTTGGAATTTAGCTTAAAATAGTGTTATGAACTAAAAATATACAATTAAAATTATAAGTCAAGGTTTGTTTTCACTTGTAAGGATACTTTTTTAGCGTGTTTTAAGACGTAGGGTTTTAGCAAAATCCATTGTAAATTTTTCTCTTAATGAGAATGACAATTATTATGTAAATCCAAGATTAACGGAAATATAAGTAATCGATATTTTGATAAAGGGATTATCATTATGCAAATGCAAGTTAAAAAATGATTGAAATGAATGGTTTTCATAAAGTAATTGTTGTAAATATAATATTTTCTTGTTTTTCCTTTTCTGATATTTGATTCTTTAGGCTCTTCTATTAATGCATTCGGTAAAGATTTGCCTGAGGAAATCTGAGACAATGTTTTTTGTAACTTGGTAGAAATACTATAAATGGTAATGACTAACTAATAAGACAGAGAAACAGATTGTGGCAAAGAAAGAAAAACGGCCTCACCATGACGGATTATTCAAATATTTTTTAACGCAGCCTGAAACGGCCAGAGAGTTTCTATCCCTTTATTTGCCCGAAGAAATCCAGTCGTTGTGTGACTTAGCCACATTGAAACTGGAGCCCGGCAGTTTTGTGGATGAGCATTTACGTCAACTGCACAGTGATGTGTTGTACTCGGTCGAAACGGCCCGGGGACAGGGCTATATCTATTGCCTGATTGAACATCAGTCCACCCCTGACCCGTTAATGGCCTGGCGGCTGATGTATTATGCCATGTTAGCCATGGCGGCTCACCTGAAAAAAGGCCATACTGAACTCCCGTTGGTGGCACCTCTGCTGTTTTATCATGGTGAGATTCGGCCGTATCCTTACTCAAACCGGTGGCTGGATTGTTTCACGCTCCCCGAACAGGCGGCTCGCTTATACCGTCAGGCGTTTCCGTTGGTGGACGTCAGTGTGCTCAGCGATGAAGAGATCCTGACGCATAAAGGGGTTGCCCTGATGGAGCTGGTGCAAAAACATATTCGCTGTCGGGATATGCAGGAATGGCTCCTCCAATTGGTGGAACTCTTGAATGCGGGGTATAATACAACTGAGCAGCGCAATGTGGTGTTACGCTATATTTTACTGAATGGACATACGCCGGATCTCTCACAATTTGTCCATCAACTGATTGAACAATCTCCGGAGCATGAAACGATGTTGATGACTATTGCAGAACAGCTTGAACAAAAAGGGCTTGAGCGAGGTATCAAGCAAGGTATTGAGCAAGGTATTGAACAAGGTATTGAACAAGGTATTGAGCAGGGTATTGTGCAAGGCCGAGAGGAAGGCCGAGCGGAAGGTAAACTGGAAACGGCTCGTGCCTTATTACGGCATGGCGTGAGTTTGGATATTATTGTCACCAGTACCGGGCTGAGCCGGGATAAAATTGAAATGTTAAAGCATTAAATTCATCTTCTCTTTTACAGTAAAATGCCGATATTTAAGATCGGCATTTTTGTTCTTATTCAGGATGATGGTTACTTTTACGTTTGCCCGGCGAAGCTGAAACCGGTCAGACTGAAACAGCAATCTCCGGAGCATGAAACGATGTTGATGACTATTGCAGAACAGCTTGAACAAAAAGGGCTTGAGCGAGGTATCAAGCAAGGTATTGAACAAGGTATTGAACAAGGTATTGAGCAGGGTATTGTGCAAGGCCGAGAGGAAGGCCGAGCGGAAGGTAAACTGGAAACGGCTCGTGCCTTATTACGGCATGGCGTGAGTTTGGATATTATTGTCACCAGTACCGGACTGAGCCGGGATAAAATTGAAACGTTAAAGCATTAAATTAATCTTCTCTTTGTACAGCAAAATGCCGATATTTAAGATCGGCATTTTTGTTCTTATTCAGGATGATGGTTACTTTTACGTTTGCCCGGCGAAGCTGAAACCGGTCAGACTGAAGCAACTTTATAGGGGGCGAAATGACACCCTAAGAATATGGGGAACGCGGTTAGGTGAGTTGTTTGCAGAAACAAATGATTCGAAACTTCAATGTTCATGCGCCTGATGTGACCGTTTATTACTGATTTTGGCATCTGAACAGAATTCATGACACCCTTTATTGATGAGATCGGCGGTTATTTTATTGATGAGAGCTTGCCGAATACCCTGCTGTTGACCCAGATCCCATTCAGAAATGGAATGGGCTGAGGGTTGACCAGAAAAGCTATATATTGGATGATGAGCTATTGATAATTTCAATTTGGTGATGGGTAAGTCATTTGACTTCATTCTGAAAATATTATCTGGCGGTAATCGATATTTTGATAAAGTGGTTATTATTATGCGAATACAAGTTAAAAACTCATTTAAATGAATGGCATTCATTGAATAGTTGTTGTAAATAAATAACTATTCCAAAATAGTACTCCACTTCGTACAACTCCTTGTGTAGCAAGGGCATACATAGCAGAGTTATGAGTTAGTACGGTCTATCAAGCATCAAATTTGCACTATTCAGATATCAATCAAATAGACTAACTGTATCGGTATTATGAAATCCTATTTATACCCGTTATCCTTCAAGTTGCCTCTTTGTTGGCTGTACTCGCTCACCCCGGTCACATAGTTACCTATGCTCCCAGGGATTCACTCCCTTGCCGTCACGATGCATCTTAAAATCCATAGGGTATAAACACCCTCCAATTTAAATAATTTAATTTTAAGACATACTATATTTAATTCAAATTTAAAATATAAAATATAACTTTTTCACTATATATATTTATAACTAAATACCTATATTCAATTATTTATTAAAATCATAAAAACCAATAGCGAAATTAATTTAAAATTTATGATTGATATTATTTTAAAAACAACATAGATATTAAAATTTACAATCCAACATAGTATCAAACATTCTTTACCAATTAATTAACAGCAAAGTATCCCCTCATATTTCAATTATTCAAGATTAATCATTTAGAATATATTAACCACCTATTATTCTTATAAAATCATCTATTTATGCCTTCTATAACTCACATCCTTAAATGTTAAAGATAAAGCGGCTATAATAGCTGGAATGGATAAAATGGCAAAAATAGTGCTATAACTTAATTCAAGCCTGATCAATTCTGCGCCAAATAAAGTACCGAAAATCCCACCAAATCTTCCAAATCCTAACATCCAGGCAACTCCCGTAGCCCTACAATGAGTCGGATAAAATTGTGCAGAGATTGATCCCATCGACGCCTGAGCGCCATTCATCGTTATCCCGGCAAGAAATATAAGAATACTCAATAATAATACATTTTCTTCCTGACCAATAAAAAAGACCAAAATACCAGCCAGGGCATAATTAGTTGCAACTACTTTATGAGGATTAATTCGATCCATTAACCAACCGGAAAAAACCGTGCTTATTACGCCTCCTAAAGGAAATAATGCTGTCAATGTTGCCGCCATGCTAACACTGAAACCAACATCGTTCATTAAAAACGGCATCCAACTTGTCAGAACATAAAAAACCAATGCTCCCATGCAATAGGTTATCCATAACATTGCCGTCCCAATTAAGAATCGATTAGATAAAACCGTTTTAATTGACGACTTATGTATAATTTCTTCTCCATCAAAGGTAAACTTATTTATATCATTTAAAGTATTACCGGTCATTTTAGACAAAATTCGTCTTATATTACCTTCTGCCCCCCCTTTCGAAACCAAATACCTAAGTGATTCAGGTAATAGAGAAAAGAGAAATAGCGATAGAAATAACGGCAGAATACCCCCTAAAATCAAAACCCCTTGCCAACCAAAATGTGGAATAATCCATGCAGAAATTATCCCACCCACCGCTGCACCAAGAGGAAAACCACAAAAAACGATATTTATTAACAAAGATCGCCGATTCTCTGGAGCATATTCAGATATTAAAGTTATTGCATTTGACATTGCCGCACCAAGACCTAACCCAGTCAAAAAACGCAAAATAGTTAATGTCTGTATTGAATCGGCAATAGCGGTAGCAAGACTAAGCAGGCCAAAAACAGTGACAGATATTGTCAACACTGACTTTCGACCGAACCGATCCGCAAGTGGACCGGCAAAAATCGAACCCAATGATAACCCAACAAGAGCGGCGCTCATAGCCGGCCCAAGAATAGCACCTTCTACTTTAAAATCATTAACCACGGCTGGTGCAATATACCCCATTAATACCGTGTCAAAACCATCAATCACAACAATTAAGAAACATAAAATTAATACTTGCCATTGAACTTTCGAGAATTTTTGATTATTAATAACATGTTGGATACTGACTGTTTTAGTGCTATTCATCTTGAATCACCAATGTCATAAAATTCACTCCTCTTAACTATAAAGATAAATTATCAGTTTAATAATAGATGTAAAGAAAATTTATTTTCAATGTTTCCTGCGTTAATTTTATTAATATCCATATTATCATCATGAAAAACATAATTGACGTTATTATTTTCACTTTAGAACATTTCCCTGAAATATTTCCATTGACTAATAATCATCTCTTTAATTTAAAATCTCTGTTCTCTGAATTCACAGATAAAAATCTGCATTAATAACAATGAAAGACATGTGATTCTAAAAACCTATCCCACTCTTGAGATCTCAGGAATTCCTAATCAATTGTCTCAATTGCCCTTTTATGATTTTTCCACTTGCGTTTCTGGGTAAAGTTAAAAAAGTATAACCTTTAGGGCGCTTATAGCGCGCCATTACCGTACAAATATAATTGTCCAATTCATACTCTGTAACTGATGAAGTTTCTTCGAGCTCTATAAATGCATACGGTACTTCACCCCAATGTGAATCTGGCTTTGCTACAACGGCGGCAGCTAAAACACCGGGATAGTTTGACAGTATATTTTCCAATTCCAGACTAGAAATATTCTCACCACCAGAAATAATAATATCTCTCTTTCTATCTACAATTCTGACATAGCCATCATTTTCAACGACAGCCAGATCCCCTGTGAAAAGCCATTGACTTGCTGCATCAAGAGTCACATGCCGATCTGGATCATAAGATGCAACCATATTTCCACGAATTACAAGCTCACCAACAGTCTTTCCATCAAAAGGCACCTGTAATCCCGTATTTTCCTCAATAACACAAACTTGACCTTGTAAATTTGAGACAATGCCTTGACGCATCCTCTTGGATATTCTTACGGATTTAGAGAGCTTCTCCCAATCGCTCTTCTCTTCACACACAACGACCGGGCCATATGTCTCAGTCATACCATAGACTTGCGTTACTGCTATTCCAATGGAATCTAATAGAGAAAACATCATCTCTGTAGGCGGCGCACCTGCGACTAATCCATGAATTTTCTCCTTAAAATGCAGCCCTTGTTTCCGCGCAATAGTACCTAATGCGCAATGGACAATAGGCGCTCCACAATAGTGTGTTACCTTATGCTTCTGCATTAGCAATATCGCTTCTTCTGCGTCAAACTTGCGCATACAGATGTGTGTACCTCCCCGAGCAGTGATAGCCCACGGAAAACACCACCCATTACAGTGAAACATTGGTAACGTCCATAAGAACGTCGGTCGTTTTGGTATATCCCAATCCAGAACATTAGAAATAGAATTAAGAAACACGCCACGGTGAGAATAGACAATAAGTTTAGGTTGTCCACTTGTTCCTGAAGTTACATTTATGCTGATCGCCTCTTGTTCATCTCGTAGAGAAAAAGACAACTCTCCCGATTTATGCGTAGTTATCAGCGATTCATATTGAATAAATTCCCGGTCAGAAATTGATTCTGAAATGACTGCGCCATCCACATCAATAACGATGATCTTTACTTGTTTGTCTAGAGAAACATCATCCAACAGTGAAATAAAGGTTCTATCAATAAACAATACCTTAGGATTAAGTTTTTTAAATATAAAATTTAAAGTATTTGAGTCCGTTCGGGTACTGAGCGCATTCAAGATACCGCCTGCCATTGGAACCGCAAAATGTAATTCAAGAAGCTCGTGTATATTGGGTAGAAGCGCGGACACAACTGTTTCTTTACAAACGCCCATTTTTTTCAAAGCTATTGCAAGCCTTTCACACCGAGATGCATATTGGCTCCAAGTCCAATGACATTCTCCATCTATGACAGCAATATCATCTCCATTACTCAGTATTGCTCGTCTTAGAAATGAAATAGGCGAAAGCGCGACACCATCATATTCACTTAAGAAAAAATTAGAATCAGTCATATTTCTCACTCCCTTTTTTATATATGCTAAAAGCGATTGATATCATGATAAGAAGCAATATAGCGTCGATAATAATTGGTGCATCAACTCCACCAAATTGCTGAGCATATGGTGTTACAGCTTGGCCGACTGCTTGAGCTAAGAAAGTACTTGTTCCTAAGAATCCATAAATTGCAGGTATTTGTTCAACAGGATAAGTCTTCGATATAAACTGATGAAAGGCAGTGAAATAAATGGTACTGCCAAGACCACCCAATAGTAACATTACCCAAAAGCCTAAGTGAGCTGATATCAAAAGAGCACCGCTCGGTTGCAAAAACAAAAGTATAAGAGAGATGACGAATCGTGCCTTTAAAGCTATTTTTCGTAACAGCTTACGCAGTGGTAAAACAAAAAAACCTCCCGCAGCCGCAACAGCAAACGAATAGCCAACCTCTATTGGATTGAATCCACTAGCGTATACAGCAAAGATAGGCCATGAGGCTAACCATAAACCAAGACACATAAATTCCAGATGGTGAACCAGAAGTAACCTCCAATTACGACTAAGGAGTTGAGCTAACGTTATCCGAATATGTTCACGACTATGATTGTCAGTAGATGTAATAGCAGTTTTTTGGGGCAATATTATCAGACACAAGGAATACAGAATTGCTGAGAATAAGAAAACACTATAAAGGTCAAACTTCGCAACGATAATCCCACCTGCCATTGGACCCGCTAAACGCCCAGCATTTTGGGAAATAACATAGCTATCATTCACCGACTCAAAATTCGGAGATTGGGAAAATCTATTAAGCTGCGTTCGCCAAGAGATAATGAATCCTGAAAAAAAAGCCCCTTCCAGCAGTCTGGAACACAATAGTAAACTAACAGGGTTGCTAAAAAGGAATAAACAGATGCTACAAGACATAAGTCCAATTAATGCACCGGTATATATCTGTAAACAATTTTTAGGTGAGATAAATTGCCCCATAATAGGCTGGAATACCATTCTTCCAATAGCAGTTCCCGATAGGAAGACGGCTGCTTGTGTTGTGGAAAAATCCGTTGTTTCTACAAACAAAGGTATATAACCCACGGCCGCAGTAGCTGCGGCCCAAAAAAGGAAACCTCGAACAAATGTAGTAAAAGGTAGCAGATCTAATTTTCCGTTCATAACTCGGCCTCTACTCTACTTGAACTATTGAGGAACTGTGTTTGTCTTAGAGACCTGTTCATAAACCGCAGCAAGCAATGCAACTGAATTTTCGTGAGTTGATAACTCTGAGTTCGCATCTCCACCACTTAAAAAATCGCGAAGCTGCTCTTTTCTTGCGTGGACATTCAAGCCCGCGCATAGAGGGAGGCTTGGGTTTAACTGTGATAGATCTTTGCGGTTGATTCGTAACACAGTTTGTTCTCCCCTCCGGGTAAACATTGGATGGGTAGCAATAGTTATATTAAAATCTTCCGGTATCGTGTCACCTTCTGTCAGTTTCCGAAAAGAATTCGATACGATGCTAATTGAGCAGAAATGCCCTAGATGAATATTTACGATTTCCTGTCGTATTCGTCCATCGCTTGGAATACTATTCGGCATTATCCTGCCAGTTAAGGTTGTTTCTATCAGATCCATGCTGAAAAACATTCGATGTTGAATACCTTTGGAATAATTTCCTATTACTGAGAAGTCTAACTCACCATAGTCCGACAATTGATGTGCAATTTGATCTTGATTTTTATCCTCTTCCTTAAGGGCATGTGAATAAGTCGTAAATGGTAGAGCTTCCGCTAGCGCATTTGGGCGGACTACCATTGTTTTGACATGTGGTTTCAGGAGGTCTATATCCTGTATTTTTTTATTGTAGAGTGCAAAGCGAGCGACCAGATCTAAATAATGATACCCAGAATAAAATAATACTCCATAACCGTATTTAAGTGGATGGTTTTCCAAATTGAGCATTTCCGATGGAATTACCCACCACCCGCCACCAAAATGAACATGCATTGATGTGATAGGTATTTGGAATGAGCTCATGAATTCAGTTAGAAACTTTTCCACATATCTATATCCAAATTGCATTCGACGTTCACAACTGATTACAAATCTACTGTTGGTTTTTCTCGAAGCAGTCAATAGTTCTGCAAAATCTACCATTAAATTTTCCGCGTTTGACGAATAAGGGGCGGTTATTGGTTTATCCATGAACACGTTCAGTCCATTTTCGGCTGCCCATAGAGCATATACTTTATGAGCTTTTGGTTCAGTGCTCACTATAACAGCATCAGCCTGATAGACTTCTGGAATTGCAGAAAGTAACCTGTAAATTTCGTCTGAATCTGGATAATTTCTGTATTTTTCATCAAGAAATAAGTATGCTCTGGGCTTTAATCCCTTCTCATTTAATGCACAGCGAATTTTCATTTCTCGGCATTTCAAGTCAACTATAAGCATAACCTCAATGGTATCGCGGTACTCCAATAGAACATCTAAATATCTATTTAAAAAGTGAGGACCACATCCAAATACGATTAGTTTCCGTACTGGTTTATGCTTTTTTTTCATAAATATAGCTCCTGTGGTCGCAGAATTGGCGCTTTACTGTCAATACTGTCATAGTAATGAGCCAACCAACCAGCAGCACGACTAAAGCAAAGGAGAGCAGTATTCATGTGCGACTTGAAACCAGCTCTACGAAGTAGCAACCCATTAAATAGATCCGGATTTGGGTATAATCCCCGTTGCGAAAAATACGGCCTTTTCGATACTTCCGATGCAAGTTCCTGTGAAATATTTACATAGGAAGAAATAACATCGAATTTTGCCTTCTGTTTGATAAGAATATCGCTCATGTAAGAAGCTCGTGGGTCTGGTTGTTTGTAAATTCGATGACCAAATCCCATAAGACGTTGCTTTCTTTCTACTAGTTCATCAATAAAAGTACTAATATTTTTAGAATTGTCGTGTATATCATCGATCATTAAACCAACTGCCCCACTCGCTCCGCCATGAAGAGGACCGCTGAATGCGCAAATACCCGCAGCTACAGCATTAAATGGATCTGCACCGGAACTCGCTACAGCTCTAACGGTTGCAGTTGAGCAGTTCAGCCCATGTTCTGCATGAAGAATTAAAAACTTGTTTAACATTTCTTCTGCTACATCGTCACACTGTTGGCCAAAACATGTTGCTAAAAAGCTTGCAAAGAATCGATGCTTAGTACCGAAAAAAGTTTTAAATACAGGTTCGGATATAGCATATTTCTGAGCATATATAGCAATTGCGGCAGCTATTGCTGCCAAAATAGATGCAGTAATTATCAAACGTTCGTCCTTTGTTTTTACAGAACAGTCAGAAAGCCATTTACCCTGCGAAGATAAAACTGCAATTGTGAGGAAATCAGTGGGAGTAGTATCGAATATTACTGGTGTTAACTTTTCAATATGCTTGAGTGCTGATAGGTAATTGTTATGGAGCATATCTAAAAACTCTTCACTTCCTTCTGAATTTAGTTTTCCTGTAATCAGAAGATACACAACATCACTAAAAGAATAGTTATTTGCTAGGTCTCGGACATTATGGCCTCGGTACTCAAGCTTCAACTCTTTTTCATCGATTCGACCTATATTACTTCTACAGATGGCTGTTTGCATTAAACCTTCATCGAGTATCTTCATCTTTATTTTTCGATTTGGCTTGAGAATAGTTTGGTCTGACAATTGTTGTACTTCAAAAAATTCGTTAATTGATCTTGCCAAAATTTTCGATGTCATGCTCTATTCCTCTTCATAATATATGTTCATTAAACTGACACATTGATTTAAATAGGATTACAATAATCAAATTATTACACTAGCTAATGACGATGTTTGGATACGAATCAATATCTTACTCATCGTAATATGTTTAGCTAAAAGAACTAACATCATTCCGTCTATAAAATTGACTTCTCGACCTGTACCATATGTAATTTCTCTGCCACTATTTCACATGCGTCAAGTAATGAATAGAATAAATTTTCTAATTCCGCTCGACTTCCAATAAGCAATTTTTGCTTCAGCGTATTCTCACTTTCTTTTAGGTTTTGCGTATATTTAATAATGTCGGTGAAAATTTCGTTGTCTCTGTAATATTCCAAAACCTGAGTTTTCTTTGTTGGATAGAAACCACTTTTTAGGATTTGCAAAGGGCGTAAGCAACCGTGATCGGTAAGTTTCATCATCAGCCCAAGCATATAATGTGCTCGATGTCCATATGTACCAGAAATCAGATAAGAACGAGCTATTTGCCTTATAGTAAATAAATTATTAATAATGCCATATATATCGCTTTTCAATGACGGTTTCATTTCTAAAGCAAGATCCCCATAGACACGCTTAGTTCCATTAATGAGCGCATATGCTCTGAAACTAGGATACTGGTGAACATTCGATTCACTATATACAGAGATGGATAAATCCTTGAACCTAGATTGTGTTGAGCGAATTGCTTCAAGGATAACTGTATCGACCTTATCCACGATAACAATAGAGTCTATATCTGAACCACTTCTCATATCACCTCGGGCAGCACTACCGTGGAGATAAAAGGCTAATAATCTATCTCCAATAAACTGCCTTAAAAGAATAATCACTTGATCAATAATCGGTTGTAATGAAAGAAGATCGTCTACTTTACCCTGTGCTGAAACAATACGTGTCTCCGGGTAAAAGTGCTGCAACAACGTCGAATAGTACTCCGCGATTCCACTTAACCGTGCCGCTGCATCACGAAAAATATTAATATTGGATAAAAGTTCTTTTTCAAACTTTTGCCAAGATGTATTGCAAGTGACCAGCCAATTAAGATCTTCTGTTGGTATTTTCAAAACATATGCACTATTTTTGTGAATACAAGATAGTTCCTTCGATTCGAGCAAACGATATAGCCCCAATTCGGCGTAACGCATTGCCCAACCAAGCTGGCGTACTCCCCAAACGTGAGTCTTTGGCGTCAAGTTTCTGAGGTAGTAAAGACGTGCAATATGAGCAACGCTAAAAACTGCTTGTCTATATATATACCCAAGAAACTTCAAGATGCAGTTTTTAGCACCTGAAAATGGTCGTTAATTCTAGACATCAGCGAGTCCGCTATATCCGGTAGCGTTGTGGTGAAAAATTTGAAGACGTTGTCTCGAAATTCATGTTTATCCGCAAAATAACGGTTATTTCGAACCTGTTCATTCATGACCTTCCATAATCGCTCTATTGGGTTTAAATTTGGGCTATAGGGAGGAAGGTAATGTAACTCAATATTGCTAACATAAGCCCACTCCTTAACAAGATGAGCTTTGTTGTAACCCGCCCCATCCACAATAAGATGAATTTTTTGATGATAGTCAGGATAAGACTTTCTTATTTCATTGAAAAAACAGCAAATGTTGTAGTCATTGATGGTTTGATATTCCTGGAACACCGTACGACCAATGGCATTCAGGTTGAGCGCGCCCAATATATTCAGGCGAGTCCGGCTTCCTGTTGTTTTTACTGTTTTTTTCTCGCCTTTTCGCATCCAGCCATAACCGAGTTTGGTGCCTTGAGTCGGGTGAACAGCATCAAGAAAAAGGATGGGTTCGTCTTTCGCTGTGACTTTAAGATTCTCATAATATTCAATAAATTGTCGCTGTTTTTCTGCGTCGAATTTATGAGGGACGCCACAAGGTTTTTTATAAGAAAAACCCTGACGGTGTAGCCATTTATTCATGCCGGGAATGCTAAAGGTAATATTCCAGAGCTGAGCAACATAGGCCACGATTTCATGGGTGTGATGGAAAAGATGTTGAGATAAGTGATTGATTAAAAAATCAGTTTGTTCTTGAGAAAGCAAACTATCAGACCCCCCATTATCAGATTTAAGTTTACCTTGATTAAGGTAATCGCTGATATGACGGTTAACGGTCATTTCATGAAGACGCAGGGCCTGAGCGATCATCACTGAACTCCAGCCTTCAGAGGCCAGCAGGACCGCTTTGATGCGATCACACTCCCTCTTATCACGGCAGGTGTGATGGAGATGTTCAAGTTCGGCTTTTTGTTCATCGGTAATGAATATTTTCATAGCGAGGATAATGATCTCCATTTCGGATAAAATCAAGCATCTTCAATGATTACGGGTATATCAAGATTTCCTTTGATATTAGGGAGTACCACATCACTTATTTTTTCCGACCGTAAGAGCCAAGGATTCTTAGTAAATTGCCACATACAATGAGGCGGATAATATGACAACTCATTAATCGTAAGATAATTTAGGGTAAACTCAAAAAACTCCGCCTGAAGGTATCTTAGCGATGTAATGCAACCTGTGACGAAATTATCAGGTAAAATCACGTAGAAATGCCTCACACACCGAGAAGAATAATCGGGTTGACGGAGATATGAATCAGTTTCCACAATACCAAGGAGATTCTCTCCAAAAACTTCTAATGCGGACTGAATAAAATAGTCAGTTCTTGCGTCCATATAAATTTACTCTATAAGTATATCAAATCCATAAATCATGCATCGAATCAAGCTACATGCTTTAATAGGTTATAGTCGTAAGCAACAGGGATCTCAATTAAAAACGGTTCATTAAGAAGATATGCCTGTTCCAAGACTTTCGGAAGTTCTTCTTTTTGAATTTGTTCCCATATTAAGAAATACAATCGGTACCTTTCAATTCTAGATCCACATCACAGTATTATTGAAGCAGCCAGACCATGAATACTGGTAAATTCACTGTTATCACAAACCACTACCACGACATCACACAATTTCAGGCATTAAGGGAATACTTGGTGCACAAGTCGCCTATCAGCACGAGCGCACCCAGCAATACGGCAGATTAACTCATTGCAAGCTATAATCCCGGCGCCTTCCATAATGAAGTTGTCAAACCATGATCGACCAACGTTAATTGATCGGCGTATATCGCCTGCCAGTCCTGTTTAGCCTTCTGATACACTTCACAATGTTCAGGATTTGGCTGATATTCATGTTGCCAACGCACCAATTTTTCCCCCGTCGCCCCCATTGCATCATAAAGCCCAACCCCCACTCCGGCAGCAATGGCACACCCCAAAGCGGTCGATTCTTTAACCATCGGCACCCGAACCGGCAACCCTGTCACATCAGATAAAATCTGACTCCATAATTTTCCTTTTGAACCACCACCCGCGAATACCAGTGAATCCGGTTTCACTGCGGAAAAAGCAGAAATCAGATCCAAGTTACAGGCCGAGACAATCGCGGCATTCTCTTCCAATGCACGAAATAGAGTCGCTTTATTGCATTTCTCAGGATCAATGGAAAGGTTAATAAAGGAAGGTGCTGCGTGATACCAAGCTTTAAACCGCATCACATCAGAGAAAATGGGTATGACACCGTAAGCGCCCGCCGGAACTCTGGCCGCCATATCTTCCAGTAAGCTATAAGTATCAACGCCAAGACGCTCCGCCAACAGCTTTTCTTCCGCGCAAAATGCATCCCTAAACCAACGCATGGTTAAGCCAGTAAAGAAACTAATCGACTCCGCCTGAACCATGCCGGGAATAACATGAGGATTTATCCGTGTATTCATATTTGGGTCAGTGACCGGTTCAGGCAGATTAACAACCTGCTGCCAAAATGTGCCACCAATAACGGCGGTCTGGGCAGGTTTGACCACACCTAAACCAAGACAGCCGAGCTGTACATCACCACCGCCCATAATGACCGGTGTGCCAATATTCAGTCCACATTGAACAGCGGCTTTCTCCGTGACGTAACCTAACAAGGTTCCCGTCTCTTTTACCGGCGAAAGAATATCAGAACGCAATCCTGCCATTTCCAGTAGATCGGGACGCCAATCACGGCTTACCAGATCCAGCATGCCTGTCGTACCGGCATTGGAGGGATCGACTGCCAACTCACCACTGAGCATATTTGCCAGCCAGTCGCTGATCATGGTTAAGGCCGTCGCCTGATGATAGATATCCGGGCGATGATGAGCTAACCATAACAGACGAGGCATTGCACCCAACGCTAATGTTTGCCCTGAACACCGATACACATCATATTCAAAAGTGCTGTCATACAACGCCTTCAATTCACTCACTTCTTGGCTGGAACGCGCATCCACATTAGCACAAGCCCAGATCGGCTCACCATTGCGGTTATAAAGCACGATACCTTCCCGCATAGAGCAAGAAGCCACTCCCTGAATAGCACTGGCAGGCAATTGTGCGGTTTTCAGCGCCTGACGGATACATTGGCAAACAAGCTGCCAGTTCGTCGCTAAATCAAACTCCATTGAACCCGGTACATCAGGTACAGGCTGATGTATCCATTCAGCCTGCCCTGCGGCAATCTGATTTCCTTCAAGATCAAATATCACTGCACGAACACTCCCTGTTCCTGCATCAAGCGCCATCAGATATTTTCCCGATGGATTAGCACTACGGCGTTGATTCATGATGCTATCCTCAGTTCAATTACTTTTTGAATTTATATACCCGTCATCTTTCAAGTTGCCTCTTTGTTGGCTGCACTCACTCACCCCGGTCACATCGTTACCTATGCTCCCGGGGATTCGCTCCCTTGCCGCCGCGATCCATCTTGAAATCCATTGGGTATAGCTTTACCTCAAATTTTTTCTGCTTACTTTCACGGATAGAATAAATATAGGGTTTAACGCAGCAAATTCAGCATGACTCTGGCAGTCTGTTCTTCCGTCACCAGCCCATTGATATATTGACCATTCAGCGCAGCAATAATGGCTTCCGCTTTCTCTTCCCCTCCCGCAACACCAATCACTGTCGGGATGGTTTTCAGTTCTGGCATGGAGATACCAATCAGCTCCTGATGAATCTGCATATCCTCCACCAGTTCACCATCAGCGCGCATAAAATAACCAAGGATATCGCCCACAGCGCCTTTCCGACCAAACATTAGCTGTTCACCACCACTGATATAACCAGAACGCATAATTGTCGCCTGCTGTTGCTGATTAACTGCACCAATACCAACGATAGCAATATCAGCCGCACAAGCCGCTAGCAAAACATCTCGGACGCTGCTCTCCTGACGAAATGTTTCAGCAACCTGAGCAGTGGAAGCACGTAATGGGGCAGGGATAATATTGATTGAACAGGCGGCATCCAGTTGACCAATACCGGTCATATAAGGACCGACACCTCCAGATAGTGTGACTAACCTAATTTGTTGTGATGAGATAAAACCACTTAAATGTTGCAATGCGCACATGGTGGTTTCACCAAATCCCACGGCCAATAATTGCTGCGGTTCAATCAATGCCATCAGCAAATGTGCCGCACCAACCCCTAATCTGGCACTAAGATTCATATTCGCCAGTGCAGGCAAAACGCGCACCTGTTTCAAAGAGAAATGTTTTTGCAGGGTATCTTCCAGCGCCAAACACCCCTCGTAACGAGAGTTAATTTGTACCCGAATGACGCCTGATTGCCGCCCTTTCTCCAGTAATCTGGAGACTTTTAACCGGCTCAAACCAAGCAAATCGCCGATGTCACCTTGTGTCAGGCCATCGTGATAGTAAAACCATGCAATACGCGCAAGTAGCTCTTCTTCACTCATGCTATTACCCGGACTGGCGTCCTCAGACGGTATATTTTTCTCTTTAGCTGATTTTTCTTTCACTGATTTTATCGACATAACCACTTTCTTTTATCCGCACTCAACAGATAACCATTAAAACGTATAACACGCCAGAATTTTACCGCAAAAATTTGAACACAATTCAATGAATATATAAATTTTTCACAAAGTATGATTTAAATATTGCCAAGATCACAATTTAACAGCTACCATGCTGAACAATTGTTTTTTAAATAGATAAATGTTCATTTTGTTTGCCTCCGCACCTGCATGTAAGAGGATGCCGCGATGTTACATAACAACACCGCAGTACCACCGCTATTAGAAGTCAGTGGCATCAGTAAGCAATTTTCCGGCGTAATGGTACTGAAACATATTGATTTTACTCTGTTTCCAGGGCAGATACAGGCTCTGTTAGGGGGTAATGGTGCGGGCAAATCAACACTGATGAAGATTATTGCTGGTCTCGAACAGCCGGATAAAGGCACGCTCAAGATTAGCGGTCATCATGTTAGCCATCTTAATCCCACTAAAGCCCACCAATTCGGTATTTATCTGATACCACAAGAACCACTGTTATTTCCGAATTTGTCTGTACAGGAAAACATCCTGTTTCGTTTGCCAAAGCATCAGGTAGATAAGTCTAAAATGAAACAGCTACTGGCATTACTTGGCTGTCAATTAGATCTACATGTCAGTGCTGGCAGCCTTAATGTTGCCGATCAACAACTGGTCGAAATTATGCGTGGCCTGATGCGTAATTCGAAAATCTTAATCCTTGATGAACCTACCGCCTCCCTGACACCAGTAGAAACCGAACGCTTATTTGCCCAGCTCCGTGAGCTACAACAGCAAGGTGTCGGCATCATTTTTATTTCCCACAAAATCCCTGAAATTTACCAACTAGCAGATCAGGTCAGTGTCATGCGTGACGGCACTATTGCCTTAAGTGGCAAAATCCGCGATTACACAACGGATGACATTATTCAGGCTATTACACCGGCCGCAAAAGATCAGCCATTAAATGGCACCCCAAAATTGGGTCTGGATCTTAGCAATAACCAGCACCAGACAGTACCTGATCGACCAATACTGACAGTCACCAAGCTGAGCGGTGAGGGTTTCAGCAATATCTCATTCTCAGTGAAACCGGGTGAAATTCTTGGTTTGGCCGGGGTTGTTGGTGCTGGCCGTACAGAACTGGCTGAAACACTTTATGGCCTGCGCCCTGCGGTATCCGGCGAAATTAAGTTAAAACAACATACTGTTAATGGGCTAAAAACTGCTCAACGTCTGGCCCAAGGTTTGGTTTATTTGCCGGAAGATCGACAGTCATCAGGATTATTTCTGGATTCATCACTCGGCTGGAATATCTGCTCACTAACCCACAACCGCAATACATTCTGGATACGCCCTGCCTATGATACAGCGGTACTTGAACGCTATTGCCAAATCCTAAATATCAAATTCAGCCATATCAACCAACCAATCAAAACGCTGTCCGGTGGTAATCAACAAAAAATTCTGATTGCTAAATGTCTGGAAGCTCACCCCGCCGTCCTGATTATTGATGAACCTACACGTGGTGTGGATGTCGCGGCACGCAATGATATTTACCAACTGATTCGTCATATCGCCCAACAGCAAGTGGCCATTATTTTTATTTCATCGGATCTGGATGAAGTGGTTCGAATCGCTGATCGGGTATTAGTCATGCATCAGGGAGAAATCAATGGCGAGTTAACTAAGCAACAGATGGATGTTGACACCATTATGCATATCGCTTTCGGCGAACATAAACCACAACAGGCGGCATCATGTTGAAACTTATCCAGAATAACCGCGAAATTACCGCATTGATTGCCATTCTCTGCCTGTTTGGCTTACTCAGTGTTATCGACCACCAGTACTTTAGCTTACAAACTGTCACCCTCGTTTTTAGCAGTGCGCAGATCCTTATCTTGCTTGCAATGGGGGCAACACTGGTCATGCTGACTCGCAATATTGATGTCTCTGTCGGCTCGATTGCTGGCTTATGCGCGGTCATTATGGGAATGTCACTGAATGCCGGCTTTAGCCTGTCCGTTTCCTGCCTGTTGACTCTTCTGCTCGGCATGTGTGCCGGATTTTTCAATGGCGCACTGGTCACCTGGTTGAAAATTCCTGCGATCGTTACCACCCTCGGCACGTTGGGGCTTTACCGCGGGCTGATGTTATTGCTTACTGACGGTAAATGGATTGAAGGCTTACCAGACGAATTAAAACGCCTTTCCGCACCTTTATGGCTCAATATCTCACCGATCGGTTGGTTGTTAATGATCCTGATATTAGCAATGGCGTGGATACTAGCAAAAACCCCATTTGGCCGGAGCTTTTACGCCACCGGAGACAACCTGCAAGGCGCTCGTCAACTGGGCGTTCGTACAGATAGCATTCAAATTATCGCCTTTTCCGTGAATGGTGTCATGGCCGCGCTGGCCGGAATTGTTTTTGCCTCCCAGATCGGTTTTATCCCGAATCAGACCGGCAGTGGGCTGGAAATGAGAGCTATCGCAGCTTGCGTGCTAGGCGGTATCAGTCTGCTTGGCGGCACCGGTACAGTGATCGGTGCTATTTTAGGCGCATTTTTCCTGACGCAGATAAACAGCGGATTAGTACTGCTAAAACTCCCTGCCTGGTGGAATGATTTTATTGCCGGATTTGTTCTGCTGGCGGTATTGATTTTTGATGGACGCCTTCGTTGTGCCATCGAAAAAAATATCCGCCAACAGAAATATGCCCGTTTCCTCAAAAATGACAAAAGTAATCAGGTGACATAATGAATATCGGTCAACGTTATGGCTGGGAATTCGCCTTAGCCGCATTACTGATTATTGAAATTCTGCTGTTTGGCATAGCAAACCCGCGCATGCTGGATATCAATATATTGTTGCTGAGTACCAGTGATTTTATCTGTATCGGGATTGTGGCCTTGCCACTGACTATGGTTATTGTCAGTGGCGGTATCGATATTTCATTCGGTTCAACTATTGGTCTGTGCGCGATATCACTCGGAGTGATGAATCAGACTGGTATTCCAATGGCCGCCGCTATTCCTTTGACACTACTGGTCGGTGCAATATGTGGAATAATCAATGCAGCACTCATTTTATATACCGGCATTAACCCGTTGGTTATCACACTCGGTACCTTATATCTGTTCGGTGGCAGTGCCCTGCTGCTTTCCGGCATCTCCGGTGCAACCGGTTACGAAGGTATTGGTGGCTTTCCACCCGCATTGACTGATTTTGCCAATTTGACTTTGTTTGGCCTACCTATGCCATTGATGCTATTTCTACTCTGTGTCCTTATTTGCTGGCTGTTCATGCATCGTACCCACAGTGGACGCAATATTTTTCTGATTGGGCAAAGCAGTAAAGTTGCCCGTTACGCGGCAATTCCTGTTGCCCGAACCCTATATCTTCTCTATTCCCTGACCGGCATAGCTTCTGCTATTGCCGCCATTGTATTAGTTTCTTATTTTGGATCAGCGCGCTCCGACCTTGGCGCGTCATTTCTGATGCCAGCCATCACCGCGGTAGTATTGGGCGGAGCCAATATTTATGGTGGTTCAGGTTCAATTATCGGTACCGCGCTGGCTATATTATTAATTGGTTATTTACAACAGGGGTTACAAATGGCCGGCGTCCCCAGTCAGGTATCCAGTGCCCTTGCCGGTGCCCTGTTAATTATTGCCGTGGTAGGACGTTCCATCAGCTTGCACCACCACCAAATCCGTGACTGGATACAACGATGGCGAAATCAGAGATTGTCTTCATAAACCTACAGATTGAATTTTATGACATTACAGTCCCTCTGAAACCCAACAATATGGAGAGAGTAATGAAAACCCTAATCCTGAAAAAACTGGCTCTAATTAGCCTGTTAAGTCTGGCTTGCGCCTCTTGGGTACACGCCGCCGAAAGAATCGCTTTCATCCCTAAACTGGTCGGTGTCGGCTTTTTTACCAGTGGCGGCCAAGGTGCGGTAGCCGCCGGGAAAGCCTTGGGTGTCAATGTGACCTATGATGGGCCAACTGAACCCAGTGTTGCCGGGCAAGTTCAGCTTATCAACAACTTTGTGAACCAAGGCTATAACGCTATTGTGGTCTCTGCGGTTTCACCGGATGGCCTGTGCCCCGCGTTGAAACGCGCCATGCAACGGGGAGTGAAAATCCTGACTTGGGATTCAGACACTTCACCGGAATGCCGTTCAATTTATATTAACCAAGGAACGCCAAACCAACTGGGCGGAATGCTGGTGGATATGGCTGCCAATCAGGTGCAAAAAAAGCAAGCCAAGGTCGCGTTTTTCTACTCCAGCCCAACGGTCACTGACCAGAACCAATGGGTAAAAGAAGCTAAAGATAAAATTGCCGCGGAACATCCAGGTTGGGAGATTGTTACCACCCAGTTTGGTTACAACGATGCAACCAAATCCTTACAAACCGCAGAAGGGATCTTAAAAGCCTGGAGTGATCTGGACGCCATTATTGCCCCGGATGCCAATGCCCTGCCAGCCGCGGCACAAGCAGCAGAAAATCTGAAACGACAAAATGTTGCAATCGTGGGTTTCAGCACCCCCAATGTCATGCGCCCTTATGTTGAACGCGGAACCGTCAAGCAATTCGGGCTATGGGATGTGGTTAATCAAGGCAAAATTTCAATCCATGTCGCCAATGAATTACTCAAGAAAGGTGATTTAAATGTCGGTGATAAACTAGATATTCCCGATATTGGCATGGTTGAAGTTGTACCAAACCGCGTTCAGGGTTACCGCTATGAAGCTAAGGGAAACGGTATTGTTGTTCTGCCTGAACGGGTCATTTTCACCAAAGACAATATCAATCAATACGATTTCTAATACGACTGTCCAGCAATCTCTACCATGCAGGGTTGCTGGACCAATGTAAGTGAGTTAGGAGAAAAAAAATGGCAGATTTAGATGATATTAAAGATGGTAAAGATTTTGGTATTGATATCCCGCAGAAGAACAGCCTGTTTGAACTGAAAGGCTGCGGCGCGCTGGATTGGGGAATGCAATCACGACTTTCACGCATTTTTAATCCCAAAACCAATCGAACGGTGATGTTGGCTTTCGACCACGGTTATTTTCAGGGGCCAACAACCGGGCTTGAACGCATCGATATCAATATTGCTCCGCTGTTTCCCCATACCGATGTCTTGATGTGTACCCGCGGTATTCTGCGTAGTCAGGTTCCACCCGCGACCAACAAACCGGTGGTCTTGCGGGCTTCCGGTGCCAACTCAATTCTGACGGAGCTGTCCAATGAGGCGGTCGCGGTTGCGATGGAAGATGCTTTGCGCCTGAATGTCTGTGCAGTAGCCGCTCAGGTCTATATCGGCTCTGAATATGAGCATCAATCAATTAAGAATATTATCAAATTAGTCGATCAGGGAATGCGTTACGGTATGCCAACAATGGCAGTCACCGGCGTTGGGAAAGATATGGTTCGGGATCAGCGCTATTTTTCTCTGGCGACGCGCATTGCGGCCGAGATGGGCGCACAAATCATTAAAACTTATTATGTCGATACTGGCTTTGAGCGTATTGCCAGCGGATGTCCGGTTCCTATTGTGATTGCCGGTGGTAAAAAGTTACCAGAAAAAGAAGCTCTGGAGATGTGTTACCAGGCTATTGATCAAGGGGCTGCCGGTGTTGATATGGGACGTAATATTTTCCAATCCGAAGCACCGGTTGCCATGTTAAAAGCGGTTCAAGCAGTCGTACACCAGAATGAGAATGCCAGCAAAGCTTACGAGTTATTTTTAAGTGAAAAACAATAAGGAGAATCGAGATGCACGTAACTTTGGTTGAAATTAATGTTAAGCAAGACAAATTAGACGAATTTATTGAAGTTTTTCGCCTCAATCATCTGGGATCAATTAAAGAAGCAGGCAATTTACGTTTTGATGTATTACGGGATGAAAATATCCCTACCCGCTTTTATATTTATGAAGCCTATGTTGATGAAAACGCGGCTAACACACACAAGCAAACCTCTCATTATCTGAAATGTGTTGAACAACTTGAATCTCTGATATCTGAGCCCAGGAAAAAGAGATCGTTTATTGGTGTGATGCCAGAAATAAAATAAACAACCACCTACTAAAGTAGGTGGGTTAGTGATTAACGGACTGAAAGTCCGGATACGCGTCGGCTAAACGACGCGTCAATTATCCATCCTGAAATTATCATTCGGATTGGGTTCAAAATGATGTTCTAAATAGCTTTTGATCATTTCCTCCGTTAACTGCCCCACCGTTGCACAAAAATAGCCTCGCCCCCAAAAATGTTGGCCCCAGTACCGCTTTTTCAAATGCGAAAATTCTTCAAACAGCTTACTGGCCGTTCTCCCCTTCAGCCTTCTCATGATTTCACTTGGCGCTAATGTTGGGGGACTGCTGACGAGTATATGCACGTGATCTTGACTCACAACTCCCTTTAATATTCTGATTTCAAAGGAGCCGCATGTCTGACGGATTAATTCTCGCACTCGACTTGCCACTTCTCCTGTCAGCACTTTGTATCTGTATTTCGTTACCCACACAAAATGGTATTCAATCTGAAATACCGTGTGGCTGCCATATCTGTAATCCATGTTGCACCTCCGGTACAACACAGTATCGCAGCTAAAGCTGACCGGCTAAAGCCGGTGGTTTTAACCTTTCATTTGGAAGAATAAATATACCCGTCACCTTTCAAGCTGCCTCTTTGTTGGCTGCACTCACCCCGGTAACATAGTTACCTATGCTGCCGGGGATTCGCTCCCTTGCCGTCGCGATGCATCTTGAAATCCATAGGGTATAAAACGCTTCAATATAACGAGAAAATACAACTTCGCTTAAATCACTAAATTACCCGGGACAGAATATTCTGCCCGGGGGTTTTGTTCTCGTATCACTCTTAATATTTCACAACCAAGAACAACATTGCGTCCATTAGGTATATCAGTAAAATCAATCAACAATAAATTCATATAAAGATTGAAGATCAACAAAATTAAAATTTTTCCCTGAAGCGTTCGGCAATCTTTTCAAGCTCGTCCATTAATCCAATGTCTCTGTCAGTTCCCACTATGTCATTAGATTCATTGTGATTCCAGTGCTTAATAATCGCAATTAACAAATAGGTACTTCGGTCAAAGAACCCAGAACAGTAAACTAGAACATAACCGCTCGTTCGTCTAAATTGCACCAGCTTGAGTGAAAAACCACTTTCTCTGTAATGCAAGTGTTGCAACTCAAGGTAAGAACGGTTATTCGTGAACTTATAGGGAACATCCCGACCAAAGGTAATGGGCAAACCTTTTCCTTCTTTGTAGGCTTTGAAGTCATCAACCAAGGCTTTGGTTTTTTGTTCACCCAAAGCATCTTTCAAATTGCTGTATGTGAATATTCTTACCACCGTTAATTTCCCTTTTTCTTGATCAGCAATTCCGCCATTTTATCTGCAACTTTTTTCATCTCACTTTCATTAAGGTGAAAATTGCCGGTAGCTGAAAGCACTCCTTGTTCATCAAACTCGCAAATCACTAATGGCTTGCCTTGCCCCTTCTTTGAAGAAATTTGTATGTTTTTTATGACCATTCTTCGTAATCTCCAGTGGAGCCGTGTTTAAGCTTCGTTGCCATCTCAGTAGCAATCTGATTCATATCCAAACCTTCACCAGTAAAATTAGCAGGAATGTTTTTTAACTCAGTTGTCCCCCGTTGAGCAAACTCAACAAAATTAATAATCTCTTCATACATATGTGCAGGCACAGCATAAAACTGGATCTGATTGTTTGATGAGACAGCAATAGCATCTCCTTGGGCTTCCGCCAAGGCCGCGCTAGGATTGGATTTAAACTTGCTTATCGGTATGGTGTAACCACACATAACCTTCTGTAACATATAGAATACCTCCACTTTACACTGCCATATATAGTTCCAAATTCAGCTCTAAGTATAGATCTATATTTGGAGACAACCAACATTTTGTTGGTTGTAGACAACAACCTATCAGCGTCTAGCGAGCAATCCGCTCCTACACTTTTTAGTTACCGTTTACTCTGAATATACATACATATTAATTAAACACTCGCCTATAGTGCAGTTATTAGTCCTGATGAATCATTATAAAGCAGCTATATATTGCCGTTTGCAAAATGAATTTATTGACTTACAGAATGCTTACAACAAACTTTATCTTCCAAGAATAACGCTGCATTCTTCCTGTCTATTAATAAAATCAACCAACAATAATTCCCAACAGAATCTCTCAAAGTCAAAATCTGCATTACTGAATGTCGTGTTAATAACACCGATATCGTCAATAAACAATTGCTTTAAAACCAACCAAAAAGATTGACTTTTAATCAAATTTCGCTATTTTTGAGGAATGGAAAGAGCCTTGATTAGCATTCTCCTCTTTGATACTAACTTAGGATATTTCAAAATGCTCTCCAAACAGGCAAGCATACTTATGTTTTACCTTCTTGGCAGCATGACGAAAGTTAGAAGAAAGAGAGATGAGTCTGAAAACAAAACTACTTTCTTATCTACATCATTCATACCAATAACATAGGAGTAAATATATTTTGGCTGACTTAATCTATCTGACGATAAAAGGAAAAAATCAGGGACTCATCTCTGCGGGTTGTTCATCAATTGACTCGATTGGTAATAAATACCAAGTTAACCATCAAGATGAAATTCTGGTTTACGGTTTGAGCCACTCAATGTTACGTAAGAAAAACGTTAAACATCAACCGGTGATAATTAGAAAACCCATTGATAAATCAACACCTCTGTTAGGTGTTGCAATTTCCAATAATGAAGTAATGGATTGTTTTATTAACCATTATCGGACAAGTTTAAATGGAGGATTAGAATTATATTTTAATTTAAAGCTAATCGGAGCTCAAATATTGGAATACAGTGTACTCCATCCTAACTCTTTAGAAAATAATGACCAGCAACCTCAAGAAACGCTATCGTTAATATATAAAAGTATAACGTGGAACCATATTATCGCAGGGACCGGCGGTTATAGTATATGGGAAGATACGGTATATTAACTCTCAATAAAATACCACCTCCCAAACGGGAGGTATTTAGATAAACCTCAAAACAAACTTCAAAACAAACTTCAAAATAAATTTCACTCTATAATCCATTAAATAAATATCAATTATTTTCTTTTTCTTTTTCTTTTTCTTTTTCTTTTTCTTTTTCTTCACTATCAGATTTATTCATAGTAAGAAGACAAGAATATGCAATTGCAAAAAACAAAGCACCAAACCGGATTGATCTATAATCATAAATACTAAAATAATGTGGAAATATATATACCAGTACACCGCCATTTACAGCAATGTTATGCTGTACAGTATTAACAATCACAAAGATAACAGTAAAAAGCACCGTTCGAATATGACCCCTTACATATTCCCTCAACTTAAACAGTACAATAAGCACCAAAATAGACATTGCGTAATAAATAATTACAAAAAAGACATTGTAATAGGATAATGTCACATCATCACTCATCTTTTTCACCATTATCTCTGCTTTCCTTTTCTTTACTATAGGGTCTATCCATAATAAGAAGACAAGGATATAAAAATAAAAGAAAATTCGCACCATATCTAATTGAATCATAATCGTCAATGCTAAAATAATGTGGGAATATATATACCAGCACACCACCATTTACAAAAATACCATATTGAATAGCACCAATAACCACAATAATAACAGTAAAAATCACCTCTCTAATATAGCCCCTGACATATTCACTCAGCTTAAACAGTACAATAAGCACCAAAATAGACATTACGTAATAAATAATTACAAAAAAGACATTGTAATAGGATAATGTCACATCATCATTCATGTTTCTCACCTTCAGAAATCGAATAAATACTGAGACCTGTCACCATATCACCAATAAGTTCAGCAATCAAAGGTATCCTCCCCATCACCTGCCATCCCCTAATGTAATCAGTTTTTATATACCGAAATAAACGAAAAGTTCCGGGCCTCACAACAGATCTTGCCATTCCGTACCCAGACAACGCCAGATCTACATAACCGTAAACTCTATCACCATCAGTTTCACTATAACCAAGCGTTTTAGCTGCATCACGATAAACATCTCTTACCGGACCTGAAACCTCTTTCCTTAATAACAGGTAATACCCATTCTCATAAACATTATTTCCTCCCTGTATCAGTAGAGGTACACCAAAACCGGCACAAGCGGCGCCAAGAGAGGCCACACATACGCCAAGACCGGCAAAAATCTGAGAACCACCGCTAACAAAACCAATTCGTTTCAAAGTTAAATTGGTTTTTTCATCCTCTTCTTCTTTTTGAACAATCATATATATCTGGCTATCATTCATTAACAGGTCAAATTCCTGTCTCTTTAGGTTATCTATTTCATCTTGCAGGATTGCAATACCACCATCAGCAGATAAGCAATTTGTACCTATCTCATGATTAACCGTTCTGATGAGTTCATTTATTTCAAAAAGGAAACGACTTCCGCTTCTAACATCAGAAAGATATCTAAAATTAAGCTTGGATGATATCTCATGTAATTCTTGGATTTTGGGCTCTAAATAATGCCAACTCTGTCTTGATGAAAATACCATGTTAAACCTCTATAACTCGTTAATTTTGACTCATGCGATCCCCAAACAATGTGATAACCATTCCATGATCCTGTCCAAAAGAACATTGTAAGCCCTTAACCTTAGAATGCTGATTGTAAATTCCAATGGATAACCGTTATATAAAAAGGTCCTCATCCACGGCTGAATCAGATAGCTATGATTTGGTCCCACATGATCCTAATTCCTGACAATACCTATTAAGGCACTCCAATATCGAGAAATACTTTTCCATAGCGAATACCCAGATTATCTGGGCCATACAATATCTTTACGACTTCTATCAAACCAAACCCATTAAATCACAACAATAGAACAACAAACAGTCTTTTTTCCCCGGATATTCTATTTCCTAAACACTAACCATTATTCAAACCTAATTTTTCTCTAAACGCTATCTATTATTCAAACCTAACCATTCCCTGCTATATGCTATTATTTTCTTCCTTACACGATTAGAGTTTCATTTGAAATAACATTTTCCACATCGGCTTAATGCCAAAATCAGCAATATCAGTCAGGCAATGTCTCTTATGCTCAGGCATAGTGTTCTCAATTGGAGGATACAATGCACAATGATAAAACTGACGCCTACGTCAAACGATTCAATCAGGTATTTAATTATATTGAGCGTCATTTGGATGAACCGCTCACATTGGAACAACTGAGTGAGGTAGCGAATTTTTCGCGTTATCACTTTCACAGGCAGTTTGCCAATTACTGCGGTATACCGGTAGGGCGCTATATCCAATTAATGCGATTAAAGCGTGCTTCCTACCTTCATTACCTTAATTTTGTGCATGAAGTCGCTACACACGAATTACTGACGGATATTTACTTACCGCTTAAATAGAGTGGCGCTTGTGTCGCAGGCACATATTTTACGGCACGTTATTAACAGTTTGCTCAAAACCTCGAAAGAACGGTACTGTCGTATTGGAGGATGGCTAACAGCCCCCCTCCAGCTCTTCATCAATAATCAATAAGAATGTAAAACCTCATTAATTTCTACTCAGATTACTTTAGATAACTCTTTTTGGACTATTCTCATTTTTTTTATAAACAATAATTTCATCAAAATCGTTATTACGTGTCAGCCACAGAGAAAGTGCTTTCAGCGAATCAGGGGTGAATTCATCACAGCGAGCGGTTATCTCCTCCGGTGTCAACCAGCATACATCATCAATTTCCGCTTCCTGTAAAGCAAACGGACCGTGACTGATACAACTGAATAGTGCGCCACAAATACGGCAGTCCTCTGCTTCATAATAAAAACTACCATGTTCTGCAAAAGGCACACCGGCAATACCTAACTCCTCTTCCGCTTCGCGCCGGGCAGAATCCAGCATATTTTCACCCGTCAGCACCACACCACCTGCGGTCGCGTCCAGATTTCCCGGATAAAAATCTTTAGTCACTGTACGATGTTGAACCAAAATCTTTCCCATGCCGTTGTGAACGACAATATAAGTCGCACGGTGTCGTAAACGTTGGGCACGCATTTGCCGACGCGTAGCCTGAGCGATGACTTCATTATTTTCATTAACGATATCAATCCACTCAATATTCACTACATTCTCTTGTTCCATCTTCAAAAAACCTTTTTTATTAGCAAAAAATTGCAAATCTACAAGACGTTTATTTTACTCAAAACAACCAAATCGATAGAGGCTCTACGAAGTTATTCGTTTCGGACGGCTCATGCAACCTTTTCGCTAAACTTGAAATAGAACAGCAACGAAACTGTAGCCCGATAAGATTTTTACTGGTAATGATAACAGGGTTGATAGCTTCATTTTATCAACCCTGCAAATTAGAAAAGAGAATCTCAACCATCATCCGCCCATATTCCTCATTATGGCGGCATTATTTCCTAGCGTTCTATTATTCGGTTATATACCCGTCATCTTTCAAGTTGCCTCTTTGTTGGCTGCACTCACTCACCCCGGTCACATAGTTTTCTATGCTCCCGGGGATTCGCTCCCTTGCCGTCGCGATGCATCTTGAAATCCATAGGGTATAAATATCAATTCACTAATCTTAATATTTAATTTATTCACCTTTATTTCATCATAACTCTTTCTCAATCCGTGTGGCAATATTGGTATAACGCGTTAAGGCCAAAATACTCTGTTTATCTTGTAAAGTATCAATAAGTGCTTGTTCTAACTGGTTATCCATATTCAAAAATAGTGTATTACGTTGCCGAATATCAGGAATAATATCACTCCTTTCATTCATTGTATTTTCAAATAATTGCTTCTGATCTTGATAAAAATAATATTTGTCTGGCGCAAACAACTCTGCAATTCGATCGCCAATGTAATGAATATATTTAAGCATACGATGATCAGGCACCCCCAAGGCATATTTCAAAGTCGGGTTTGCATTACGTGGAAACCATTTGTTCTTATCAGCGTCGCTTATCTGTTTAAAAAATTCTTTCTGAATCTCCAATGCCACCTTCATATTATCTTTCGTTTCATTATTCAATGACGGAATCAAATACAATTT
The DNA here is from genome assembly GCF_003343245.1 of Photorhabdus laumondii subsp. laumondii. NCBI lineage: Bacteria > Pseudomonadati > Pseudomonadota > Gammaproteobacteria > Enterobacterales > Morganellaceae > Photorhabdus > Photorhabdus laumondii. Next base: position 3,719,005 of record NZ_CP024901.1, read on the forward strand.
TGCCATGACAGGTAATATTTCTGTGAGCCGTATAAGATCGTTTGAATCACTCTTTTTTAAAGTTTCAATAATGAGATCAGCTTTATAAAAGTGAACGATTTCCCCATGATGCAAGAAAACTTCCTGACCGTTTGTTAAACCTAACAATTCAATAGTACTAAATAGATAACCCAAAGGCCCCCAATAATTATAAAGCCAATTATCTAAGTCTTTTTCCGGGGGCATAGAGGGGACTAGATCATTTTCATTCACATGACGGTAATGTGTAATTTCTTCTAATTCTTGTACTGCACTACGGGTTAATGTCCGCGGCATCCCATAACTATATAAGCAAGGATGATATTTTTTCAGTTGGGCACTATGTAATAACCCTAAAGCGCCCCCCAAACTGTGTCCACAAATAAATAAGTTTCGACTTCTAGCTAAATCAATAACTTTATCAAACACATTTTCATCAGAACCGGGAGCTTTTAACTGACCAATAAGATTAAATGCCTCCCAAAAACCCCGATGAACCTTACCATTATTAATAAAACCACTGCATACACCGTCTGGCTCACAACCCAATTTCAATGGTTGATACATAATGTCAGTGAGGGCGTCATTGACACTCGCCGTTCCCCGCCAGCTAACAATAATTTCCTGTTGATTAGCGACATAAAATAACTCCGTATCTCCTATCCCACTTTCACCCGCTTTTGAATCAATAAATACAACATCAGTATAACGTTCACTAAATGGCACATCATAAACAATGGGCGTACGTGATATTTTTTCCACCTTACTCGGTAATTGGGATATATCCAGCATTTGTCGGTTAAAAAAATGAGTAATAGAACCGGCTATATCAACATTATCATCAAAATATGACAGCAATCCCATTAATGCCAAATTATAAGCATTCACCAGGGAATAATCTTTCTGATGATGTAACAATAGTACCCATGCACGAAACGGGCACACTTCCAAAATATATCGGCAGTTTGTTGAGAGAACACGAAAACCTTTCGGTACTGGGTCTGGGAAATGATAACGTGGCGGTTTCTCCTCTATCCATTTATCAATGACAGGCAAGCCATCACTTATCTGTCCAATTGTCACATAACGGTGTTGATGACCTTCCGTTTCTGCTTTTGGTTTGACAACTGACGCCCTAATACTGCGTTTTTCCCGTAATGGACGCTGTTCCATTTCATCAGCTAATGGTTGAGCACTGATATATAACGTTACCGCATCAGATGACAAGTTTTCTTCCCGAAGCAATCCTTGATTATTAGTCACACCTTTGCGCTCATCTCGCAACCTCCCGCTGCTTATCAGACGATAAGGCATATTCACTAATGGATTACCTTGTTCATCAACTAATTGAAACTCCACCCAATTTTCTGTCATTTTTTGGCTATCAATAGTGCCGCTTGGGCATAATTCGCTCATAATTATTATCTTCCTTTTTTTATTCTGGAATATTAGTTCGACACTTATTATCAGATCGATACACTAATAATAGTGGGAGAGAAAATTCATTCACTCAAGTCTGTAATTGTAATAAAATTCAATAAATGCAAAACGAATATAATTATGAAAAATATAAAGTGAAAAATGGCAACAAAATAACAATGAAGATCATTGATTTATTTAATTTCACAAATGCTAAATCCACAAAAAATAAAAAACCCAAACGTATTCACCTGACATAGAGTTATAATCACCACAAAAACAAAAAAATAATATTTTGATTTACATGATAAAAATATTATCCTTACTAACTATCATGATTAATCATTAAATTTTATTTTTGATGAATTAAATAATGAAAAAATTCCATCTATGCTCAACTAGAACAGCAATAATAAATTCATTAATAATATACTGATGTTTTATTATTGATAATATACCCGTCATCTTTCAAGTTGCCTCTTTGTTGGCTGCACTCGCTCACCCCGGTCACATCGTTATCTATGCTCCCAGGGATTCACTCCTTTGCCGTCGCGATGCATCTTGAAATCCATAGGGTATAAATAACTTTTCAAAATAATAGATCACTTGGAGGGAACTCAGTCCGATTTTTGCGATCTGATCAATTGCGAAAAATCCCAAACCCCAACACGGACTGAGTGATGCCTATCATAGCACCTATACCTCAAGATGAATGCCAGAAAATGAGAAAACTTATCCATAAAACCCGTGATAAGAACTATTCCCGTCGATTAACCGCGTTATTGATGCTCAATGAAGGATTGACAGTGACTTATGTCGCCAAGACCCTTCATGCCGCACGCTCTTCCGTCAATCGTTGGGTTCAGTGGTTTACATTATATGGGCTGGAAGGACTCGAAAGTTTACCCGTTGGCCGACCTGTTGTCTGGGATCTCTCCCCACTCTATAACCTCTTACTTTTCTTATTACAGCAATCCCCCCAAAAGTTAGGCTATCTCCGCTCTCGCTGGAGCCTTGAACTCATGACTCATACCCTCAATGAATTACTCAACCTCTCTCTGACGCAAAATGTCCTTTATCGTTACTTTGCTCAGGTGGGGATTGTCTGGCGTAGAGCGGCACCCACAGTGAAACAACCTGATCCCGAATACGATGAGAAAATGGCAAAGATCGCGGAAGCCAAAGCGAACATTTCAGAAAAACATCCCGTTTTTTATGAAGATGAGGTGGATATTGATCTAAACCCGAAAATCGGCGCGGACTGGTGCTTCAAAGGACAACAAAAACGGGTTATCACCCCGGGAAAAAACGAAAAACATTACCTTGCGGGCTGCCTTAATGCCCAAACAGAGCAAATCACCTATGTTAAAGGAATAAAAAAGAATTCTGATTTATTTATCAAAATGTTAGATGAACTGAATCATCAATATCCCCATGCGGAAACCCTCACATTAATCTTAGATAACTACTGTATTCATAAAAGTCAGAAGGTAAAGGACTGGCTGGCACGACATCCAAAATTTACCCTGTTGTTTTTACCGGTCTATTCACCGTGGCTAAATAAAATAGAACGGTTATGGCAATCGCTCCATGAGACAATAACGCGAAATCATTGTTGTCAATTTATGTGGCAGTTACTGAATTATGTTGATGCCTTTTTGGCATCGTTTTCATCACAGCAAAAGCCAGGAAGACAAAAAATGGGTGTAGCACAATTATGAAATCTTATTTATATTTTCATTTTAATATTATTAAATAATATGCAGATTACTGTCGCGGTCATATAAAGCATTGTAGTTTTAAATAATCAGATAAAATCCAAGTATATCAAAGTAATAGCAGCACCTTAAACGTCTCTATTTTTTTACTATATTACCACGCAATATATTCGTTCTACCCCTTCAGTCTAAAATGACCCAAAAATTATCACCGAGGACCGTATTGAAATTGGCAATATCACCTTATCCCGCTAAGTTTATCGCCAAATTCTTCATAAAAGCTAACCGTCACTATACGTTGACGATATTATTTGGTTACCACCCATAATCCATCTATCTGATTAATTCTTACAATATTTTTGTCTATTTTTGATAGACTACCTTGTGTTTCAACTTCATAATTAGGCAATATTTTACTGTTGATTTTTTTGATGAGATTTATTTATGTCCAAATTAGAAAAATTATGCGCAGATTTTGCCGATCAAACCAACATTATGTTGAATCTTTCTACCGGCGCAGTGCAATTGAACATTGGTGATTATGGTCCCTGGTGGTTAGAAGTAGATTCAACGGGATCAATGCTGACTTTTCATCATACAGTAGCTTCATTTATTAATAGTGATGCGGAATTTTGGCTCTCATTAAACAGTAATATAAATATACTTGGCGGAGCATGGCTCGCATTACATCAGCCAACACAAACTATTCGTCTCTGTTTATTACAAGATATAGAACGAATCGATGCTACTGACTTGGATAATATTCTGGGGAACCTGCAAAAAATAAGAGCTGAACTTCCTTTTCCAGAAACTAAGCCCACCACTTCAGCTTCATCCCACAATATTTTGGTTTGACCTGTTTTCTCAAGCCGTAAATTTAAAAAGTTCACAGCAAAAAATACAATAACATCATGGAGAAAAAATATGCCAGACTTTTCAATACAGAGAGCTAATACTAGGATTGATATTCCTCAAAATGAGTTGCATCAAACAACTACAACAGATAAAACTTGCCACTGCTGTGAACCGTTGCTGAATAATACTATTGATAATCCACTTACAGCACCAACTTCTGTTATCACACGATGGAATGAAAAATCCGTCGCAACCAATAAACAAATTGAAGCTAATATTTCTCGCTTAGCCGGCGAAAGCACTGCTGCCCACAAAACGGTTAATTCTCTCTTATCCAACCTAGTGAAACTTTTTGTTCGGGCAGAGGGTAATGAATTAACCGCAATCACTAAGATGCTTAATGCCTATACCGGTGATAAACCCGGTTTTAGTATTGTCGGTCAGCTTGGCGCAGGTGGATTTACTCGCATCATTAGCGAAGCACGGCAGAATGGTGCCAGCTCTGATAGAGCTAATACAGAACCGCTAACATTGAGGGAGAAGGCCACTGCTTATTATGATCTCACCAACTCAGCTTATTTCCGGGACACTCTGGAGAAGATCTATTCATCACCCGAATTGAAATCAGAATTCAAAGATATAATTGATATTGGTTACTTGGAAAGTAAAAACTTTGCACCTGCCCGCGGTTCCACGAAGGAAAAGCCCTTACCTGATCAATTAGCGCTCTATACTTTTAAAAATGAAAATCAATTTAATGCCTCTGAAAATCCCGAATTATATCAGGTGACTAAACAGGTAAATGGGCAAGAAGTTATCAGTAACCCGGCTCTGGCTGGCAATAGTCTTACAAAAGTTCAGAATGATTTCAGAGCACCGGCTCCTGATAAGGATAGTGTCTGGTCAGCCGCCGCTTCACTTGAGGCTGATAATCGTTTGACCAACCGGGAGTTGGCGTTTGCCAGTTTAAATCCTCGCAACCGGCTGGATAGAACTGACTATCAATTTGGTCAATCAGAACCTATCAAAGCACATCAAGAATTAGCTAAGGAAAACATTATCGTACAACGTGGTAACGGTTTTTCTGTCTGGAATGTGAAAGAAAATACCGGATTTTCCAAGGATGCAGCTTTGCACAATTTGCCAACTGTCGCTGCACCTTCCGGCACCACAGATCGTTTTATTACTGCGGCCAGGTTGTTGGGTGCGGGCCTGAAAAATGATCTTGCTTTAGGTACGCCTACTAGCAGTGAATCAACAGAGCAATCAATTCAACGCGGGGAGCGGGAAATGAAAGAGCTCACTCGATGGCTGGCAACAGGTTATCTGGTTGATGATAATCATCATTCTATGATTGAAGTTAATTTAGGTGCGGCTAACCACGGTTTAGCGCCTCAGTGGGGATTGAATCTCTATACCGAACCCTTCTCTTCTCCTATACATGCCAAAGGATTTAGCATATCCAGCCAGGAAATATTGGCACAATTAGAAGGCCGTGATGATGTCCACACAGATTACTCTACTTTCAGGAAAGATCTGTACGGCGGAAGTCGGGCAACAGTTAACGCGGATGGCAGCATAAAAACAAGCTCCAGATAAATATGCTTTTCTCCAGAAGAAAAGCTGATCACCTCTTTTATTAATAGATCTTCCTGTCGTGCTGTTCAGGAAGATCATTATTCATGCCAAGAAGGGTATCAACATAGCTTACACGCTACACCAATTAATGATAATGTGTGATGCCATTACGTGTTCCACTGGAGGTTCCATGATCGATCTGTATTATGCTCCAACGCCAAACGGCCATAAAATCACACTCTTCCTGGAAGAAGCTGGCCTTTCCTATACTATTCACCGAATTGATATTAGCGCAGGAGATCAATTCAAGCCTGAATTTCTTGCCATTTCGCCCAATAATAAGATTCCCGCGATTGTTGATCAGCAACCAATCGATGGTGGCAAACCTATCGCTATTTTTGAATCTGGTGCCATTCTTACTTATCTGGCAGAAAAAACGGGCAAGTTACTTAGCAAAGATATGCGTGAGCGTGTCCAAAGCCTGCAATGGCTGTTTTGGCAGGTCGGTGGCTTTGGCCCGATGCTAGGGCAAAATCACCATTTTAGTCATTTCGCACCGGAAAAAGTCCCTTACGCGATTAATCGTTATCAGGAAGAGACAAAGCGCTTGTATCAAGTCCTGAATACCCAATTGGAAAAAACACCCTATCTGAGCGGTCAGGAATACAGTATTGCTGATATCTCAACTTATCCGTGGGTTCGTGCTTATGAACGTCAGAGTATTGATCTGAATGATTATCCGGCAGTGAAAAAATGGTTTGACGCTATCAGTCAGCGCCCCGCTACTCAAATTGCCTACAGTAAAATCTAATATGTCTGCGGGGTAACTATTTCCCCGCAAAACTTGATCAGGCTGACAGATAGCTATATCTTTAACTACCAACCCTTATATCTCTGCTATATGCTATAGTTTTTATATCAACAACAGTTCTTATATCAACAATTTAGGTTATAGGAGTGGTTATGCGTATTTTAATCACTGGAGGAACAGGTTTGATTGGTAGCCGTCTGGTTTGCCAACTTCTTTCCCTATCCCATTCCATTACTATTCTAAGCCGCTCACCTCAAAAAGTTTATTCTCTATTCAGCAATCAAGCTGAATGCTGGACCAGTCTGAAAGATAAAACCGATCTCAACGATTTTGATGCCGTAATCAATCTTGCTGGCGAGCCCATAGTAAACAAACTATGGACTTCAACGCAAAAAGAGAAGCTGTGCCAGAGTCGCTGGACATTAACAGAGCAACTCAGCAAGCTGATTAATGCCAGCCAGACACCACCAGAAGTCTTTATTTCCGGCTCTGCGGTAGGCTATTACGGGGATCAGAATCAAACAATTGTCACAGAGCATGAGCCACCTCATGATGAATTTACTCATCAGCTCTGTAAGCAGTGGGAACAACTTGCATTACAGGCAGCCAGTGATAAAACCCGTGTTTGTCTTTTACGTACTGGTGTTGTACTGGCAAAAAACGGCGGAGCACTGAAAAAAATGCTTCCCTTGTTCCGTCTCGGACTTGGTGGCCCGATGGGGAGCGGAAAACAGTATCTGCCCTGGATTCATATTGACGATATGGTGAATGGTATCTATTACCTGTTAATGACGCCCGGTTTGAGTGGTCCTTTTAATATGACCGCCCCTTATCCAGTACATAATGATCAATTTGCCGCAACACTGGGAGAAGTATTGCACCGTCCTGCCATTATCCGAACGCCTGCTTTTGTGCTGAAATTACTGATGGGAGAAGCTGCGGCTCTGGTACTGGGCGGACAACAGGCCATACCGCATAACTTGGAACAAGCGGGTTTTGGCTTCCGTTATTTTCAGCTAAAAGAGGCATTTCAAGACTTACTGGATGCTAAATCTCAACGCTTTTAGCCCCTTGCCAGCGGGTAAATAGATCATGAGGTAGCTCAATATCAAACTGATCAAGCACGCGGTTAACTGTCTGGTCAATAATATCCTGAATCTGTTGAGGCTGATGATAAAATGCAGGCACAGGCGGCATAATCACCGCGCCAATTTCTGCCGCTTGAGTCATCAGCCTGAGATGCCCCAAATGCAACGGCGTTTCCCTTACCCCAAGCACTAACTTACGACTTTCTTTCAATACAACATCTGCCGCTCTGGTCACTAATCCATCAGTATAACTATGGACAATACCTGATAGGGTTTTCATTGAGCATGGTAGAATTACCATGCCCGAAGTTTTGAATGAACCTGAAGAGATGGCAGCAGCGATATCTCTGTTGTCATACACAACATCAGCCAGCGCCTGCACATCCCGTAAACTATAATCTGTTTCAAGTGCCAGTGTCTGGCGAGCGGAATGACTGATAACCAGATGTGTTTCTATCCCTTCAACTGGCTGTAAAACTTGCAGTAGCCTTATACCATAAATGGCCCCACTTGCTCCTGTAAGCCCTACGATCAATCTTTTCATTTTTTCCTCATACAAACACTGAACAACTCGCTAAACCCGAAAGTCATCAACCTTCATTATAGATATCCAGATTTTCAACTTCATTCTGATTATTCAGTTTTACTTCATCGTCTTTACGCAGATTCTCCAGATAATAGAGATAAGTCTGGTCAACGTCTTTGGTAACATAAACACCATTGAATACTGAACTCTCAAACCCGTCAACATCCGGGTTTTCTTCACGAACAGCGTCGATCAGATCAGTTAAATCCTGAAATATCAATGCATCTGCACCAATAAGTTGGCGAATTTCATCCACTTCACGCCCATGAGCAATCAGTTCATTTGCATTGGGCATATCAATGCCATAAACATTCGGGAAACGTACTTCCGGTGCTGCCGAAGCAAGATAAACTCTCTTCGCGCCGGCTTCACGAGCCATATCGACAATCTGTTCTGACGTTGTACCACGCACAATAGAATCATCCACCAATAGCACATTTTTATCACGGAATTCTGCGCGATTAGCATTCAATTTACGGCGGACTGATTTCCGGCGTTCCTGTTGCCCAGGCATGATAAATGTCCGGCCAACATAACGGTTTTTCACAAATCCCTGACGATAGGGTTTACCGAGTATGCGCGCAATTTCTAACGCAACATCGCAAGATGTTTCGGGGATTGGAATAACCACATCAATATGTAAGTCTTCCCATTCGCGGGCAATTTTCGCCCCTAGCTTATGCCCCATCCGTATGCGGGCGTTATAAACCGAAATTTTATCAATAAAGGAATCTGGGCGAGCCAAATAGACAAATTCAAATAAACAGGGAGTCAGAGAAGGATTTTCAGCACATTGACGAGTAAATAACTGACCTTGTTCAGTAATATAAATCGCTTCACCTGATGCAACATCCCGCAGGAATTCAAAGCCTAGCGTATCTAATGCAACGCTTTCAGAAGCGACCATATACTCATTACGGCCATCATCCAAAGTGCGCTTACCTAAAACCAACGGACGAATACCATGCGGATCACGGAAAGCAACTAACCCATGACCAATAATCATCGCAATGCAGGCATAAGCACCACTCACCTGTTTATGCATTGCCGCTACTGCCGCAAAAATATTGTCAGGCACCAATGGATAATGCTGGGAGCAATCCAGTTCACTGGCAAAAACGTTGAGCAAAATCTCAGAATCTGACGTAGTATTCACATGGCGACGGGCATTCTCAAACAACTTTTTCTTCAACTCATGAGCATTCGTCAAATTACCATTGTGTGTCAATGTAATACCAAATGGAGAGTTCACATAAAACGGTTGAGCTTCCGATGCACTGGAACTGCCCGCTGTCGGATAGCGAACATGACCAATCCCAATCGTTCCCTGTAAACGCAGCATATGCCGGGCTTCAAACACGTCTCTCACTAAGCCATTGGCTTTGCGTAAACGAAATCCATTGTTACCATCAATAGTAGCAATGCCCGCAGCATCTTGCCCACGGTGCTGAAGCACCGTCAACGCATCATAAATCGACTGGTTAACCGGTGTAAAACCGACGATACCAACAATACCGCACATGTAGTTCTTCCTCATCAGCCAAACGGAGAGGTATATTTCTCCGGCAAGAAACTTGACGCATTTTGCAGGTAGTCAAAGAACCACCTTATGATATGACTGAATTGCGGGATCAATTGTGACTGTTTCCAATCCTCACTTCGAGCCAATGGTGTAAATGTATCCAGAAAAAACAGAATAGCAGCGACAATCAGCACACCACGCAATGCCCCAAAGCAGACCCCCAGTACTCGATCAGTACCTGACAATCCAGTCCGTTGCACAAGAGAACCTATCACATAGTTCACCATAGAACCGACAATCAACGTAGCAATAAACAGCAACGCAATAGCGATCCCGTTACGCACCAATTCATCTTCAAAACGGGTGAAATAGACCGCTAAGTAAGTATAGAAATGGCTTGCTACAAAGAAAGCACACCCCCAGGTGACCAGTGATAATGCCTCACGAATAAACCCACGAATCAGGCTAACTAATGCCGAGAAGCCAATAATGGCGATAATAGCGTAATCAATCCAAACCATGTTTTAATTCCAAAATAGACACCTCGGCATCCGTTTCAGGTGCATTCTAACAGAAAACGAAAACGTTTGCGTAGCAGATTTCCTATCCCACTGAAAATAATTAAGACGACGAATTTGAATAATTATCATCGCCGCAGTCACTTAATATTTACTTCTTCATGATAGTTGTCCTATTTGTCACATAGATTTGTCACATAGGCATTACCCACTTTTATTACGGCCTGTAACTCCTTACCTGCCCTTGTAATCCAGTCAAACTTTTCAATTCTGATAATGCCGAGTCAAGTTGTTGCTTAGACGCATTTGGACCGACATATATCCTCGTTAATTGCCCCTGAACCGGAGATGAAGGAACCGTATAAACCTGATAACCAGACAAACGCAGTCTGGCAACGATTTCATCTACCTTTCCGGCATTTTTCAAAGCACCCAGTTGTACGATATAAGCCTGCCCTTGCGGGGCTGTTTCAATCGGTTTAACTTCAGGTTTCGACTCTGACTTAATGTCTGGTTTAGACTTAAGCGCCGGTGCCGACGGCTTAGTATCTGGTTTTGGTTCAAGCTTAATCTGTGGTTGAGGCTTCACTTCTGGCTGAACAGCAGGAGGGACTATCGGCGCAAGCTGAGGAGTGGTAACCAATGGTATTTCCGGCTGCTCCAGTGTTTCTGGCTGCAATGCCTCTGTTTCATCTTCCAGAGGCACTGATAATATTGGTGGATTTAGAGGAGATATAGAGTCAATTTCTTGCTCATCCCCTGGCTTTGGAACCAAGGGAATTGATGCAAATTTATCTTCGTTATATTTCTTATTGCCGTCTAGCAACGCAGGCAGCACAATGACACCCAATGCTACCAATACAATTGTACCAACCAAACGATTCTGAAATTTACTTGCCACTTCCTTTCTCCCTGTCCAGAGCCTCCATGACATGCACTACCGTGTGGAATGAGCCACAAACGACAACAATATCTTGCTCATCAGCATCAACCATCGCCTGATGCCAAGCACTTTCCACATCAGTAAATATCCGTGGCTGTCCAAGATGCTGAGCCAGTGTCTGTGCATCTGCACCACGCTGTTCAGTCAACGGAGCGCAATACCACTCATTTATTTGCTGTGACAGGCAAGTCAGTGTACCGGCAATATCTTTATCACCTAGCATACCCACTACACCAAGGATTCTACTGCCCGGCTGACGGGGCAACTGGGCCAATTTCTGTACCAGATAAGCCGCCGCATGGGGATTATGAGCCACATCCAAGATCAACAATGGCTTTTCACGAACTATCTGGAAACGCCCAGGCAACTGCGCATTCTGTAGCCCTTGATGGATTGCACTCTCATTAATAGCTCGACTGACTTTATCATCTTGTCGTAACAGGCAACAAATAACACCCATCGCCGTTGCGGCATTCATCAGAGGAACATTTGGCAAAGGTAAGTTGCTAAATAGCCTATCATCAGATTGCCAGTGCCAGTTTTTATTCTGTTGAGAGAAACGCCAGTCAATGCCACAACGGAACAACTTGGCTCCTAATTCACCCGCAACTTCCGCAATAGAAGATGGCATATCCGGCTCACCGACCACGGCAAAGCGATCTTTACGGAAAATCCCTGCTTTCTCACGACCAATATGTTCGCGATCGGCACCCAACCAATCAATATGATCAATTGCAATACTGGTAATCGCGGCAATATCGGCATCCACAATATTTGTCGCATCCAGTCGCCCACCTAAGCCTACTTCTAAGATGACCACATCCAAACAAGCTTGTTTAAACAGTTGCAAAGCCGCTAATGTGCCATATTCAAAATAAGTCAGCGAAATATCACCGCGACGAGATTCAATATCCGCAAATACACGACAGAATTCCTGTTCAGGTAACTCTTTACCCTGAATACGAACTCTTTCGGTATAACGTACAAGATGCGGAGAGCTGTAAACACCCACTCTCAGCCCAGCCGCCAACAGAATAGATTCTATCGTGCAACAGGTAGTACCTTTACCATTAGTACCGGATACGGTTATCACCTTAGGTGCAGGATTAACCAACGCCAAAGTTCGGGCAAGTTTCCCCACACGCTCAAGCCCCATATCAATGGCCGTAGTATGCAGGTTCCCAAGGTAGGAAAGCCACGTCATCAATGGCGACGTGGCTTGAGGAATTTGTAAAGTGTCAGGCATCTTCTTTATTGGTACTTATTTGAATATCCGCCTCAACATCAGCGGGTTCTGCCACAAATTCAGCAACAATTGGCTTAGTACCTGGCTGCGACTGATGAGTTAGTTTAGAAAGTAAACTTGCAAGTGTGTCACGCATTTCAGGACGACGAACAATCATGTCAATCGCTCCCTTTGCCAGCAAAAACTCACTACGCTGGAAACCGGACGGTAATTTTTCACGAACAGTCTGCTCAATCACTCGTGGCCCGGCAAAACCAATCAATGCTTTTGGTTCAGCAATATTGATATCACCCAACATCGCCAGACTTGCTGAAACACCGCCCATTGTCGGATCGGTCATGATAGAGATATAAGGCAAACCACGTTCCTGCATTTTTGCTAAAGCAGCACTGGTTTTCGCCATCTGCATCAGTGACATCAATGCTTCTTGCATACGAGCGCCACCACTGGAAGAAAAACAAATCAGAGGACAATTGTCTGCCAACGCCTGTTCTACGGCACGGACAAAACGGGCACCAACAACCGAAGCCATAGAACCGCCCATAAATGCAAATTCAAAAGCAGCAGCAACAACTGACATACCACTCAGGGTACCTTTCATCACGACTAACGCATCTTTTTCTTGGGTTTGCTTCTGCGCCGCTGATATACGATCTTTATACTTTTTGGAATCGCGGAATTTAAGAATATCTTTTGGCTCTAATTCCCCCCCTAATTCCGTCGTTGCTCCTTCATCAAGGAATGTAGCCAATCGGGTACGCGCCGAAATACGCATGTGATGATCACATTTAGGGCAAACCTCAAGATTGCGCTCTAGCTCAGCACGGTAGAGCACCTGACTGCAACTATCACATTTAGTCCAAACCCCTTCTGGGATATTCGCTTTACGCGTTTGGGTAATGTTGCTTTTATTAAGAATTTTTTCAATCCAGCTCATTGAATGATCTTTCCGTCTGAATCTGGCTTATGCCAGTTTTGTTATTGTGTGCCATTAAACCACAATGCTATTACAGTGTGGATAAAAAACTGCTCAAACCTGTTACCGGTTATCACTCTTCTGCTTCATCACCGTACGACGATGACGCCAGATTTCAATCACTCCGGGCAGGATTGAAATAAAGATGATAGCGACAATCAACAGTTTCAAATTCTGTTGTACCATTGGCATATCACCGAATATATAACCAGAATAGGTGAATAACAGTACCCATACTAGTGCGCCAATCACGTTATAAGCAGCAAAACGACGATAAGACATTTTCCCCATACCTGCAACGAATGGTGCAAATGTTCTGATAATTGGTACAAATCGCGCCAAAATAATTGCCTTCCCACCATGTTTTTCATAAAACTCATGTGTTTTATCTAAATAACTGCGGCGGAAAATTTTTGAATTTGGATTAGTAAATAACCTTTCGCCAAAGATGCGACCAATAGCATAGTTCACTGCATCACCAATAATAGCCGCAATAATCATCAATGCCACCATGATATGCACATTCAGATCATTTGAGCCCAGAGCCGCTAAAGCGCCGGCAACAAATAACAGCGAATCTCCCGGTAGAAACGGAGTAATCACTAACCCTGTTTCACAAAATAAAATCAGAAACAAAATGCCATATACCCAATCACCATATTGTGCGACCAGTTCGGCTAAATGAATGTCAATATGGAGAATGAAATCAATAATAAATTTAGCAAAATCAACAAAATGAGTCAGAAATTCCATAATATTCCCCACTATGCCAAAACATCCGTGTCGGCAACTAGAAATGTTAAATCAGATCATCTGCCAAAAACAGAGGTCCCATAACAGCGCAAGGCAAATCAAATTGCACCGGATAATCAACAGCAACCAGATACAACCCTGCGGCTTTTGCCGTCGCAGCGGCTTTCGCCCGATCTTTTAAAGCAAGCAACTGGGCCATCCAGTTAATATCCTGATTCCCACAGCCAATTTCCATCAGACTACCCGCAATATTACGCACCATATGATGCACAAAAGCATTGGCTTTAATATCTATGACAACGTAATGTCCGTAACGATTGACATTAATATGCATCACATTACGCCAAGGCGTTTTAGATTGGCATTGAACTGCACGGAAAGAGGTAAAATCATTTTCTCCTAATATACATTGCGCAGCCTGATGCATCCGCTTTTCATCCAGTGGATAGTGAAAATGGGTCACACCATTGGCCAGCACTGCTGGACGATAACGATGATTAAAAATAATGTAACGATATCGCCGAGCAGTTGCACTAAAACGGGCATGGAAACCCTCATCCACGGTTTTCACCCAACGAACAGCAATATCTGGCGGTAAATGTACGTTCACGCCCATTGTCCACGCCGCATCCTTGCGCTGAACAGACGTTTCAAAATGCACAACCTGCCCTGTTGCATGTACTCCAGCATCGGTCCGACCAGCACAAAATACCGATATGGGTTCATCGGCGACTTTTGATAGTGCTTCCTCAAGGCATCCCTGAACACTTTTTACTTCCTGCTGACGCTGCCAGCCATAATATCGGCTGCCATCGTACTCAATTCCCAATGCAATTTTCATCTTTGAACCTGGCACAGATTCTGTTTGTTCTGTACCGAACATCAGTAAAATTGCTCCTGAATCAGTTTTTCCGCTGTCTCAACAGCCATTAATGCACCACCAAACCGGATGTTATCGGCCACAGACCAGAATTGTAATATTTCCGGCATACCATAATCATGGCGCAAACAACCAATACTCAGCACATCATTACCCGATGCTTCCGTCACTGGAGTTGGATAATCGCCTTCATCTGCAACGTTAATATCAACCATCCGCTCTAATTCTTCTCGAACTTCTTCCACCCCAACCGGACGCAATGTTTCCAAATGGACTACTTGAGCATTGCCATAAAAAACGGAAGACTGAACGCAACTCACTGAAATGGGTAATCCCTCATCCTGTAAAATTTTGCGTATCTGATCCACAAGGAGACGCTCTTCACGCACAGAACCTTCAGCTTCTGTTGGCAACGGCAAAAGATTAAATGCCAGTTGTTTACTGAAATGACCTGGCTCCGGTGGAATGCCATTAAGCAAACGGGCGCTCTGTCCAGCTAATTCATCAACGGCCGCTTTGCCGTGAACAGAAACAGAAAACAGATTAGTCAAATGCAAACGTGCAATTCCAGCCGCATCCACCAGCGGTTTAATGGCTGTCAGTACCTGACTGGTCATACTATCTGCTAAGGCAATAATATTTCGGTTACGATAATCCGCCAAAACATGAGGATTCACCCCTGGAACAACTAAAGGTACATCAGGCTCCATAGCAAACAACCCACTGCTATCGATAACCAAACAACCTTCTTCTGTCGCTTTTTCAACATATTGTGCCGTAGCCTCTAATCCAGCCACAAAAAAAGCGAGCTGTACCTGTGACCAGTCAAAATCAGCAGCATCACCAACAACAAAATTTTTGCCATTAAAACGCAAGCTTTCACCGGCACTACGCTCACTGGCGAGAGGATACAATTCACCAACGGGAAACTGACGCTCTTGTAATAACGCCAATATCGCTTCACCTACTGCCCCTGTCGCACCCAATAGGGCAATATTCCAACCTTCTGACATGTTGGTTTTCTCCATCTATCTTTCTGACATGTAGATATATTTCTGCACGGATTAAATCAGTTCTGTACTGAAACCAAGAGCAGCTAGCAACTCAGCACTCTCTCTATTATCACAACATACAGTTAGGGATGACCATTCCCGGCGTTCTAAATAGTTTTTACGCAGATAATCAAATTGCCCTTTTTGACCGGCAACTTGCCGTAACGGGGTATCATCGCGGCGTACATCATACACTAAATGCATCAACCGCTTCAGTGTGCTTTGAGTGACATTCCCATGTAGGGTAACCCGGCTGAAATCTGGTTCTGGCAATAAATCAGATAAAGCCACTTTACGGGGTTGACCAAGGAATTCACAGTAAGCTTCAAATACCTGTGTGGTACCACGCGCTTTACCTTCGAGGGTATAACCCGCGATATGCGGTGTACCAATATCAACTAATTCCAGTAATGGTAGGGATAAATCAGGTTCCGGCTCCCATACATCCAGAACAACACGGAGTTTCTTGCCACATTTCAATGCAGTAAGCAGCGCTTGATTATCAATAACTTCACCGCGACTGGCGTTAATCAATATGCGGTTATCCGGCAAAACCGACAATAATTCCACATCCACCAGATGATGTGTTTTATACGGACCTGATTTATTGAGTGGCGTATGGAATGTCAGAATATCCGCCTCTTTAACCAATTTTTCCAGTGACCAAAATTCACCAGCGTCCCCTCTGTCAGCTCTTGGAGGATCACATAAAAGTGTCCGGATACCAAGGACGGCTAACCGTTCAGCCAGTCTACTTCCGACATTACCGACACCAACGATTCCGACAACTTTATCCTTAAGCTCAAAATTATCACGTTCCGCCAGCAACATTAACGCTGAGAAAACATATTCAACCACAGCAATGGCATTACATCCCGGCGCTGCTGAAAACCCAATTCCTGCCTGTGATAACCATGACTGATCCACATGGTCAGTCCCTGCCGTTGCCGTACCGATAAATTTTACCGCGCGGCCTTTCAGTAATTCTTCATTAACTTTAGTCACTGAGCGGACCATAAATGCATCAGCATGATCCAGTACACCTTCCGGTACCGGACGCCCCGGAATAGCTTGTACATCCCCCAATTGCTGAAATAGTTGATCAGCATAAGGCATATTTTCATCAACCAGAATCTTCACTTAATTCCATCCTGTGGCATTAAAACTGACGTAGCGAGCTATTCTGCCATTTAATTATAACAAAACCCATAATAACGGTTTTTTTGTTGTTAACTTTTCCTGAAACGTTCCGGTGTCGTGCCTGCCAATTGCTGAAACATAGCGATAAAAGCAGAAGATGAGCTATAACCCACATCAAAAAAGTTGGCTGTATTCACGCCCCCCCGATCACATAGTTATCTATGCTCCCAGGGATTCGTTTCCTTACCGTCGCGATGCATCTTGAAATCCATAGGGTATAATTGATTTTTTAGCAAGGAACTGATTACTATTTAGTTTTTCAATATATCAACGATATTCATGGCTTGTTGTGTATCTTTTACCGCCATTCTGAATGAAGGGCCTAAAGCAGTTTGGATGGTATTCAATATAATAGGTATACCTTTGAATGATATTGTCACTTGGGAGCCGATATTTTTATTGATTAATGTATCAAGGTAGGGAAAACAGGGTTTATTTTTTTTACCACTATTGCTAATTGGTTATTACCGCCTTCATCTACCCCTATATAATCGATTTGATCTGTACAGGCTCGGGTTAAGATAAATTTATCACCGGATGAGAATGTAAATTTCAATCCATCTTCTCTTTGTACTTGTTTATCTGGATTACTAGAACACCCTGTTATGGCAGATATAAGTAACATAATAACCAATAAATTTCTCATAATTTTGATCCTACTATACTGAACGATTTTACAGAATATAGCCCTACTTAAAGTTCGGGTAGGGCTGCAATTAACAGTATATTAAAATAAATTACCAAGTAATTCTAATGTTTTGTCCTATAGAATGACTTCTACACCTGATTCTATCTGTTCCTATTCCGCCGTTACTACGGACCAGATAATCACCAGGGCCTATAGTTTGTATCGTTTTTAGTGTTGGTTCATCTACATATTGTATTTCAACGAAAAAAGTGGATGGAGCCTGTGATTCTGTATCGAAAGTATATCTATACCCGTTATCCTTCAAGTTGCCTCTTTGTTGGCTGCACTCGCTCACCCCGGTCACATCGTTACCTATGCTCCCGGGGATTCACTCCCTTGCCGCCGCGAAGCATCTTGAAATCCATAGGGTATAACACCGTGGCTGTTACTACCAAACCATCCTTGTAAATCAATCCAAGGCCCCAAAAACCGGGTGGAGCATAAGCTTGAGCTGCTGGCATATTTAACTCCTTAAATATAAAAAGTTAGTTATGTTGGCAAAAAAACGATATTTCAAAGGACTCTTTTATTATAATAAGAATTTCATTTATTATAATTTATTTTTATGTTTTATATGTGTTTATATTTAACATACTGTTTTCAAATGAAATTTTTCACATGAGAACTCTTAGCTCGTTGATTCCTCTTTTGACTGTGATCATCAGTATATTTGTCTTACGTGTTGTCCCCACTGTTGGCCTTGCTCTTGGAACCGTTCTATCTCTGTCTGGTTTAATCTGATTGATCAGCGCCGGTGATCCCATATCATTATTGCAACACGGTTTAGTACTACAGCCGTAGATACCAGAAAGTTGCATTTTCTTTGATGCTCACAATTCTGAGAAACCGCATGAATTAAGCTTTTCTATGAGTGTCTTTTCTGTTAAGAGAAATAAGTACGGCTGTCGTATTAGGCCACGGCGAATTGATGATGTTACTTGCTTCCATCTCCTACGCACTCTTTGGCGTATTAACCAAACATAAATCCATAGGATATGTATATAATAAATCAGACACTATTAGACTAAACACACTCATTTTTATCTCAATGCGACTATCTATATGAATATAATTTTCCCGTTTCTAGCAGTCCTGATTTGGTCAATTAATGCCGTAGTAAGTAAAGCCTCCGCTACAGCTATTGATCCGGCGGCAATTTCTTTTTATCGCTGGTTCCTAGCCTTTCTCACATTAACCCCCTTTGTTGTACTCTCGGTCATTCGGCGATGGAAAACAATCTGTCAATATTGGTGGAAATTATTAATTCTTGGCGCACTTGGCATGGTACTTTATCAAAGCTTGGCCTATTACGCTGCGCACAGTATCAGTGCAACATTTATGGGAATTCTTAGCTCATTGATTCCTCTTTTGACTGTGATCATCAGTATATTTGTTTTACGTGTTGTCCCCACTGTCGGCCTTGCTCTTGGTACCGTTCTATCTCTGTCTGGTTTAATCTGGTTGGTCAGCGCCGGTGATCCCATATCATTATTGCAACACGGTTTAGGCCGCGGCGAATTGATGATGTTGCTTGCTTCCATCTCCTACGCACTCTATGGCGTATTAACCAAACATTGGTCTATTCCATTACCCAACTGGCAATCCCTATATGTACAAATCACTTTTGGTGTCCTGTTATTACTGCCAAATTTCCTATTGACCAAAGATGTTCAATTGAATGCCAGCAATATCTCGTTAGTCTTATTCGCCGGTATTCCAGCTTCGATCATTGCCCCCTATTTATGGATACAAGGCGTCATAAAACTTGGTGCGAATACCACCACCATATTTATGAATTTGACGCCGATATTTACAGCTATTATCGCTATTCTGGTTCTGCATGAAGAGATGCACAGTTACCACCTGATTGGTGGCAGTATAACGTTATTAGGCGTTATACTGGCACAGCAACTACGTACCCCTCTTATTAGAAAAACCTCAGGAAATTAATCATCAGAAAGCCTAAAAGGGATTCTTACTAATAAACCGCCCAGTGTTTCACTGGGCAATAATTGGGGATGAGTACCATGATAAATACCGATATCTTTTACCAGAGCTAATCCTAATCCTGCCCCTTCATGCCCCGCAGCATTATCAAGACGATTAAAAGCCATCAGAGACAAATTGACGTCTTCTTTAGCAATCCCCGGCCCACTGTCATCCACTTCCAAATAACAATATGTCTTACAAGAGTTGAGAATCACTCTAGCCGTAACAATGCCACCTTCCGGTGTATATTTAATTGCATTGTCCAATAAATTAGCACACATTTCCGTCAGTAATACAGGTTCCCCCTTGATCCATTGAGCATTTTCGCCTTCATAACCCAAATCAATATTCTTACTTTCAGCCTGTTGCAAACGAGAAAAACATGCCTGTTGCAACAATTCGACTAGATTAACCGGCCTATAATCCCGAACGGCCTCCTTTTCATGCGCTTTCAAACGAGAAAGTTGTAATAAACGATCCGTCAGAGAGATAGTGTTATCCAATGTACTATCAATGGCCTGTAAGCTTTCTTTCCATTGCGCTGGATCTTTGCTGGCAAGCGCTACCGCTACTTGCGTTTTTAATACTGTTAATGGCGTTCTAAGTTGGTGAGAAGCATCCGCACTGAACCTCTCCTGCCGACTCACCATCAATTTCAGTCGCTCTATATAACGATTAAATGCATATAACAATGGGGAAAGTTCCGACCAAGGCAACATATCCGGTAACGGAGTAAGATCATTTGCGGGACGACGGACCATGACGCCAGAAAGTTTATGTAGCGGTTTAAGTAACTGCTTCAACAGAAAATAAGCCAGAATCAGAGTCAACCCAACCACGGTTCCTTGGCTCATCAAAGAAGATATTAATAATTGTTGCGCAAGATAATGACGGGAAGCCACTGTTTCAGCAACTAGTATCAACGCCATTCCCATCATTCCCCCTTCATTGATCGGCTGATAAAGGGCAGCAACCCGAATGGGCCGGCCGTGATATTCAGCATCATAAAAATAAACTAGAGCCGTGTATAAATTGGAGCGAAGCGTATCTTTAGGGATCAAAGGCAAATCATCATAACCGGAAATTATTTCCCCTTCGGGTGATAACACCTGATAAAACAGCCTATCATTCATATTTCGCTCAAAACTATCCAGAACCACATAAGGTACATCGACAATTAATTGGTTATTTTTAACAGTCAGCCGTTCTGCCACAGTTCGAGCAGATGCCAATAAAGTACGGTCATAAGCCAATGTCGCCGCATTCTCTGCACTAAAATAATGGGTGCCAACCGATAAACAACCCAACACAAACAATGGGACACCAAAAAACAAGAGTAACTGATGAAACAATGAGTTCGGTACTTTAAACCATGTCATCTTTCTGACGCTCCAGACGATAGCCTAATCCCCGTAATGTACTGATCCCCACATTACTGCCTGATAATTTTTTCCGAATCCGGTGCACATAAAGTTCAATACTTTGTGGATTCGCTTCATCTGACAGTGCAAATACCTGTTCAAAGAGCTGTTGTTTAGAAACAGGCCTCCCCCGACGATGGAACAATGTTGTCAAAACCGAAAGTTCCCTTGGTGTCAAAGCCAATGGCTCATCGTTCAGAACAAAGTAACCATCATCCTGATAAACAAGGGAGCCGAATGTCAGCGTCTCCTGTAGAACACCTGCACTACGACGAAGTAATGCCCGGATACGTGCTTCCAATTCCTGTAAATCAAAAGGTTTCGTCAGATAATCATCGGCACCAGAATTAAGCCCTTTCACTCGCTCAGAAACATCAGTTTTCGCCGTTAATAATAATACCGGCAAATTTTGCCCACGCTTACGCAAACGAACTAATAGAGAAAGCCCATCCAACCTAGGCAAAGAAACATCCAGAATCAATAATGCATAGTTTTCTGTCTGTAATAATTGATCAGCAACTATACCATCACTAGCAACATCTACGGCAAATCCTGAACTACTCAGTGCTTTTTGCAGCCAATGCAATAATTCAGGGTGGTCTTCCACTAAAAGTAAACGCATATTTTCAATATCTAATCGATTAATATATACCCGTTATCTTTCAAGTTGCCTCTTTGTTGGCTGCACTCACCCCCGGTCACATCGTTATCTATGCTCCCGGGGATTCGCTCCCTTGCCGTCGCGATCCATCTTGAAATCCATTGGGTATAAATATAATTACAGATATAACTATATTTCCAGTTTATACCCGTTATCTTTCAAATTGCCTCTTTGTTGGCTGCACTCGCTCACCCCGGTCACATAGTTATCCATGCTCTCGGGGATTCGCTCCCTTGCCGTCGCGATGCATCTTGAAATCCATAGGGTATATCGCCACACCTATTTTTCTGAAAAATAGTCAGACACTAACTCAATTCAACTTAATTCCATTTTCATGCCAAAATACTTCGCTATAAATAACAGGGTATTTTGCCATACCAAATTAAGTAATAGATCTCTATTACCGCTTCCATTTACTCAGATATTGCCATGAGCACAGGAGTAAAATCAAAACGTTCATCCAATGCAGACGCCACAGAGACATTAGACAAAGTGAGTTTTATTTCACTACCTACTTTTAAACTAAAATTCGATATCACCATCGGCTCTTTATCATTAAGGAATGCGGATAAACCCGTCATTTTTAAAACTTCACCAGTATCATTCTTAATATTAATTGAAATTTTGGTCTTTGATGCCATTGAACTATCTATCTGGTTAATTTTCTCCTTTATCGCTTTTGGTACGCTTATCACCAAGATATCTGCGCCATTACCATAAAGATGAATGCCCTTAGTAGAACCAGTTATACTTGAATTCCCTACACTCACAGGAACTTTAAAGTGAGCAAACGAATCCATACTTTTTCTAAAACATTCCACGTATTCCGCATTGGCAAAAATAGCCGGTACTTTTTCTTGAGTGTCTAACAATGATTTTGATGATTGTCTGGAATCTTTATAATCACCACAGGCACTGACTTCAACTAACAAATCAGATGTCACCGTTTTAACTTGTTCAGATAACAGTTGGTTAACAGATACCGAAGTACTGAGTTCTGTTTTACATCCCGCCAAAGTAAAAGCCATAGCACTACCCATAGCACTGCAAAGAATCAATTTTCTCATCATTTCCTCAATTCAGACTTCCTCAAGATAAAGTCTGATTATATTCAATAAATTTTCCATTTAATTTGACACATTGCATAAATAAATAATTACCATTTGCATAATACCTCCTTAGTCGAATGTAAAGTTACCGCGAGTAAAACAGAACAACATCAAAACTACGAGAAACTTACAACAAACCAAAACAAAAAAGGAAGCCTGTAGCCATTTGTAAACTCATTAATGCGAAACGCTACGCAAATTTAAGCGATTGAAATCACATATCAACAACTTTTCTTGTTACTGAAAGGTAAATGAAAGGTTTTGTTATTACTAATTAAGCCAACCAGGTCTGTTTGTAGTGATTATATCTTACAAGGGTATTGATGAGAGCAAACAAATGAAAACTATAACGATCAAGATGTTAGCGGCAACCGCTTTACTATTTGGCACAAGTAGTGTTTTTGCTGCCAGTGCACCTAACCGGACCGAATGTATTGCCCCTGCAAAACCGGGTGGCGGGTTCGACCTGACCTGCAAGCTGGTCCAAGTTTCACTACTGGATACGAAAGAGATCAGCAAGCCTATGCGTGTCACTTTTATGCCCGGTGGTGTTGGTGCTGTCGCTTACAATGCTATCGTCGCACAGCGACCTACTGAAGCAGGAACCATTGTCGCCTTTTCTGGCGGCTCTCTACTCAATTTGTCTCAGGGAAAATTTGGTCGCTATAACGTTAACGATGTTCGCTGGCTGGCAAGTGTTGGTACTGATTATGGAATGATCGCTGTCCGTGCCGATTCACCTTACCGTACCCTGAACGATTTGATGAATGCTTTTAAGGATAATCCCAGCAGCATTGTATTTGGTGCCGGCGCTTCTATCGGTAGTCAGGACTGGATGAAAACCGCACTGCTGGCAAAAGAGGTTGGAATTGATCCTCACAAAATGCGTTATGTCGCTTTTGAGGGAGGAGGTGAACCTATCACCGCCCTGCTGGGTAATCATATTCAGGCGGTTTCCGGTGATCTGAGCGAGATGGTACCTTATCTGAATGGAGACAAAATCCGGGTTCTGGCTGTTTATGCAGATAAACGACTGGATGGTGATTTAGCCAATATTCCTACTGCCAAAGAGCAAGGTTATGACCTGATATGGCCAATTATCCGTGGATTTTACATGGGACCAAAAGTTTCTGACGAAGAGTATCAATGGTGGGTTGATGCTTTTAATAAACTACAACAAACAGATGCTTTTAAAAAACAACGTGATATCCGTGGGTTATTTGAATTCAACATGACCGGCAAAGAGTTGGACAGCTATGTGAAAAAACAGGTTGAACAATATCGTGAACAAGCCAGAGCTTTTGGTTTAGCCAAATAACAGAGTCATCATCATGAACGATCGTATCTTTGCTACTATCTGGTTAGTACTCTGTGCCATTGGGATAGTTATTGGTTGGGGAATTCAGAGCGAATACACTTATGAACCTCTGGGGCCCAGACCTTTCCCAATGATCATTCTGTCTCTGATGGCACTCTGTGCTTTACTACTACTTTTCAAAAAACCAGAGCAGAGCAATTGGCCTAGTGCCCCCGTTATCCGTCGCCTAATGCTGTTGATTCTCTCTTTGGTTATTTATGGTTGGTCATTCGAGTGGCTTGGTTTTCCTCTGGCTACAGCGCTGCTGACATTCAGTGTCGCGCTGTTGTTTAACGCAACACTGCCTGCCGCAATCATTTCCGGGGTGTTCCTTGGCGTCACATTATATTTCGCCTTTGACCGCTTACTTGACGTAACCCTGCCTCTCGGTAGCTGGCTCAACTGACGGAGAATTTATGGAAACCTGGATGTATCTCAGTCAAGGGTTTGAGGTTGCAATGGTGCCGCAAAACCTGATTATTGCTTTAATTGGCTGTTTTGTCGGTACGATTGTTGGGCTGTTACCGGGGCTTGGGCCAATTAATGGTGTCGCGATTCTGCTGCCACTGGCTTTCGCTTTAAAACTGCCTGCTGAATCTGCCCTGATCTTATTGGCAACTGTTTATATCGGTTGTGAGTATGGTGGGCGTATATCATCGATTCTGCTGAATGTTCCCGGTGATGCCGCTGCCATTATGACCGCATTAGATGGTTATCCGATGGCCAAACAGGGCCGTGCAGGTGTGGCGCTATCTATTTCCGCGGTAAGTTCTTTCTGTGGTTCTTTGCTGGCAATTTTCGGCATTATTTTGTTTGCACCATTACTGGCGCAGTGGTCACTGGCTTTCGGCCCTGCTGAATATTTTGCACTTATGGTTTTTGCTATTGCTTGTCTGGGTAGCATGATGAGCCAGAATCCGCTGAAATCACTATTAGCAGCATTAATAGGATTGGGTCTGGCAACTGTCGGAGTAGACGCCAACACCGGGGTTTATCGTTTTACTTTCGACAACGTTCATCTGTCAGATGGCATTCAATTTATTGTTGTGGTAATAGGTCTGTTTTCTGTCAGCGAAATTTTGCTGATGTTAGAGAGTACCTCGGCCGGCAAAACCATTATCCGCAAAACAGGCCGTCTGCTGTTCAATCGCAAGGAAGCGGCTGAATGCGCTATGCCAACGCTTAGATCATCCTTTATCGGTTTCTTTGTCGGTATTTTGCCTGGTGCAGGAGCGACTATTGCCAGCGCAATTACCTACATGACTGAGAAGAAGCTCAGTGGGAATAGCGATTCATTTGGTAAAGGTGATATTCGCGGCGTAGCAGCACCAGAAGCGGCTAATAATGCTTCGGCCTGTGGCTCCTTTATTCCAATGCTAACATTAGGCGTGCCAGGTTCAGGTACCACTGCCGTTATGATGGGGGCATTAACGCTCTATAATATTACGCCTGGGCCGGGAATGTTCACTGAACAACCGGATATCGTCTGGGGGTTAATTGCGGCTTTATTGATTGCCAATATTATCCTACTGATTATGAATATCCCAATGATAGGTCTATTTACACGGATGCTCACTATCCCACTCTGGTTCCTTGTTCCAGCGATTGCTACTGTTTCAGCGGTTGGTGTATATGCCATACACAGTACGACATTTGATCTTCTGTTGATGGTAGGATTGGGTATTTTTGGCTACATTCTGAGAAAGATGAATTTCCCGATGTCGCCATTAATCCTCGGTTTCGTATTGGGAGAAATGCTGGAACAAAATTTACGTCGCGCACTTTCTATTAGTAATGGAGAATTTGGCATTCTGTGGAGCAGCACAATTACTCAGAGTTTATTGATACTAGCAGCTCTGGTTCTGATTATTCCACCAATATTACGAATTATCCGTAAGCGCCGTATTCAGCAAATGGCTACTGAAAATAAAACGTAACAAATAAAAGCCTATAATATTACAAGATCATCATTATTATATACCCTATGGATTTCAAGATGCATCGCGGCGGCAAGGGAGCGAATCCCCGGGAGCATAGATAACTATGTGACCGGGGTGAGTGAGTGCAGCCAACAAAGAGGTAACTTGAAAGATGACGGGTATAAAAATATTATGGGCTTTTCTACCGTAACAGGAATATACTTCCGTATTCACATTATATTTCACACAAAATCAAAATTCAGCAAAACAGGTTTGAATTTATACCCTATGGATTTCAAGATGGATCGCGACGGCAAGGGAGAGAATCCCCGGGAGCATAGGTAACGATGTGACCGGGGTGACCGAGTGCAGCCAACAAAGAGGCAACTTGAAAGATAACGGGTATACATACAAAGGTGACTCGCTGTACGCAGTCACCTAAGATAAATCAAATAACGACCATTGTTGTTTGGACACGATCGAAACAGTCTGTGATGAGGGAAATTAAGCTGAATACTTGCTCATCACCAAAGAAGCATTAGTACCACCGAAACCAAAACTATTGGACATCACGGTATTCAATTTTTGCTCAGTAGGTTTAGTGATGATATTCATGCCTACCGCTTTATCATCAAGAGCTTCAATGTTAATACTTGGTGCAATAAAACCATGCTCTAACATCAGTAGGCTATAAATTGCTTCGTGTACACCAGCAGCACCCAGTGAATGGCCGGTCATCGCTTTTGTTGCAGAAATTGCCGGTGTTGTATCACCAAAGACTTCCCTGATCGCCTCCAACTCTTTCACATCACCCGCAGGAGTAGATGTACCATGCGTGTTCACATAATCAATGGAACCTTTCACATCTTGCAGTGCCATATTCATACAACGAACCGCACCTTCGCCAGATGGAACAACCATATCTGCGCCATCAGAGGTTGCTCCATAACCAACAATTTCAGCGTATATGTGTGCGCCGCGTGCCAATGCATGCTCTAATTCTTCCACAACAACAATACCGCCGCCACCAGCAATAACAAAACCATCACGGCTCTTATCGTAAGTACGGGACGCCTTTTCTGGCATTTCGTTGTATTTCGTTGAAAGTGCACCCATTGCATCAAATTCACAACTCATTTCCCAGCAGAGTTCTTCACCACCACCAGCAAAAACAATATCCTGTTTTCCTAACTGAATAAGTTCAGCCGCATGACCTATGCAATGGGCAGAAGTAGAACATGCAGAACTGATAGAGTAGTTTACCCCTTTGATTTTAAAGGGAGTTGCAAGGCAAGCTGACACACCGGAAGCCATTGAGCGGGTTACCATATAAGGCCCCACACCACGCAAACCACGAGTACGCATCCCATCAGCACCCGCAACCTGGTTATGCGGGGAACCACCCCCAGAACCCACTACCAATCCGCTACGAATATTAGAAACCTGATCATCAGCCAGGCCAGAATCTTTAATTGCCTCTTCCATCGCCAGATAAGCATAAACAGAGGCATCGCTCATGAAGCGCTGAATTTTTCGGTCTATTAATCCGGAGGTATCCAGCTTTACATTACCCCAGACATGGCTTCTCATTCCTATCTCTTTGAATTTTTCAGAAAAAGTTATCCCGGAGCGGCCTTCTTTCAGAGATGCCAGTACTTCTTTCTGATTATTACCAATGCTGGAGACAATACCCAAGCCAGTGATCACTACGCGCTTCATTAAATACCTCATTAAATGTGTTTATCTGCGGGATTTCTATCTATAGCTATGTAGCACTTTAGCGTACACTTGTACGCTGAACAAGTCCGATCAGGATAAAATTACGAATAAAAATTCATCTCTCTAAAAATCCCAATATGTTTTCACGTCAAAATGACTGTTAACTCTCATAGAATACAGTAAAAAAAATTCAGATTTTAATAGATAAAAATAAATTTCAGATAGGAATTATGTTGGTAAACAATAAGATCAAAAAAACACTCTTAATTTCCATCAAAAATTTATGTTAAGGATAATAATATCAATGCAATACACATGAACTTGTCAAGCATCCGAATAATGATTAGTAGACTTATATTTATATAGAGGTTGCTATACTTGCCATTTTTATTAAATTTCTTGCTAATTAGAAACAAATTTAATAACTAAGAATAATAAGGATGAATAAAATTTTTATGAAATGAATCAATCCCTATGTTATATTACTGACTGAATTACGGAAAATACTCAAGATTATAGCAACAAATGTTTTAGAACAAAAAATTTTCCAACTTTATCAACTGATAAAGCCATTATTCACACAAAAATGATGGTAATAATGACCCCTGCTTCTTCCAATAACCGTACACACCGCAAGCAAGGCTCAACACTTTTCCACCCTTTTCTTCTGTCAGGTGGTACATCAACCCCAACCTCGCTAAAATCGCATTATTATCAGCAATATTACAGGCATTACCGTGAAAAATTCTGCTATTTGTACCGCAACCTTAAGTTGGAATGATCAAGGTACTCCGATTTCAACACAGTTTGATGACGTTTACTTCTCAAATCAGGATGGACTGGAAGAAACCCGTTATGTATTTCTCAACGGTAACTGCTTCCCCCAACGATTCTGCACCCATTCCCGTTCTAGTTGTGTAATCGCAGAAACCGGTTTCGGAACAGGATTAAATTTTCTGACGCTCTGGCAAGCATTTGATGCATTTCGACAGCAAAATCCTGATGCGCCATTGAAACGTCTACATTTCATCAGTTTTGAAAAGTATCCACTGAAAACCAACGACTTAAAAGCCGCGCATCAACGCTGGCCTGAGCTTGAGATTTTTTCACAGCAACTTTACCAGCAATGGCCTCAACCACTGGCAGGCTGCCACCGGTTGATTATGGCAAATGGCGCTGTCACATTGGATTTATGGTTTGGTGACGTCAATGATCTATTGCCAACAATGGATTCAAGTCTTCACGGCAAAATAGATGCCTGGTTTTTAGACGGCTTTGCACCTGCCAAAAACCCACAAATGTGGAGTGAACAGTTGTTTACTGCAATGGCGCAATTTGCTCATCCAGAAGGCACTTTTGCAACCTTTACTTCTGCGGGTATCGTCCGTCGTGGTTTACAACAGGCTGGTTTTAATGTCAGTAAAATCAAAGGATTTGGCCGTAAAAGAGAAATGCTGGCCGGAGTTCTGGCAACTCAGAAGTATCAACCATTACCAGCACCTTGGTTTGCCCGTCCGTCAGCAAGCCACAACGATGATATCGCTATCATCGGCGGCGGGATTGCCGGTATTCTTACCGCACTCGCGCTATTGCGTCGTGGAGCACAGGTGACGCTTTATTGTCAGGATGTAGCTCCGGCACAAGGTGCGTCTGGTAATCGCCAAGGAGCACTTTACCCGCTACTGAACGGTAGTAATAACGGACTCGAAAAATTCTTTACCTCTGCATTTACCTTTGCCCGCCGCCAATATGAGCAGTTCTCAGCGCAGGGAATTGATTTCGACCATCAATGGTGTGGTGTCAGCCAGCTTGCTTATGATGAAAAAAGTAGCAAGAAAATTGAGAAAATGCTGGCAACAGAATGGCCGAATGAACTCGCCATCGGCATGAATTGTCACCAGTTGAGTGAAAAATGTGGGCTGGATATTCATCACCACGGCATTCACTATCCACAGGGCGGATGGCTATGCCCGGCAGAACTCACTAAAGCAGCAACAGAGTTGGCACAACAGCAAGGCATGCTCTGTTGCTTCAATCATCAAGTTACTGCGCTTAGCCACAACCAACATGGCTGGCAATTGCATCTCATGCATCAAGGACAATCGTTAAATGCACAACACAAAACGGTGGTGATTGCCAACGGTCATCATCTACCCCAGTTTGAACAAACCGAGAAACTGCCAGTAACTGCTGTGCGTGGTCAAGTCAGTCACATTCCAACCACAACTGACTTGAGCCAATTGCAAAATGTGCTTTGCTACGATGGTTATATGACACCGGCTAATCCAGCCAATCAACACCACTGTATCGGCGCCAGTTATCAGCGTCATCGGCTTGATAATGAATATTCTGAAACAGAACAACAGGAAAACCGTGACCGGTTGCTGAAATGTTTATCTGATGCCGAATGGGTAAATCAGGTTGATGTTTCTGCTAAACAATCCCGTCAAGGTATTCGCTGCGTTATCCGTGATCATATGCCAATGGTGGGAAATGTGCCGGATCTCAATAAAATAATGACAGATTATCAAGATTTACCAGAAAAAATCCGCACAGGGAGCCCCATTACAGATGCACCCTGTTATTCCAATCTATTTGTTATCGGGGCATTAGGTTCTCGTGGATTATGCTCTGCGCCACTCAGTGCAGAAATTCTTGCCGGGCAGATCTTTGATGAGCCATTACCACTGGATAATGAAATACTGGCGACCCTTCACCCAAACCGTTTTTGGATCAAAAAACTACTGAAAGGTCGTAAATTGAAAATTGAAAAGCCATAAGGAACTGCACCACCAACTATCAGATATTCATATGAATTTGGGTAGTACAGTTCGTTTTCTGCCTCTTAATAAAATTATTGAGTTTTAGCATTATCCAATAGGCGCTGCCAGGTATTAAGCACAAGAACCTGATCCGGTGGTGCCAATTCTCCCGCTTTAATTGCAGTTTGGATACTTTCTTCAACACGGTCATGAAGCTGTTCAGCCGTATGTGCGCCTTCCTGCTCCAATTCTGCTACTGCTAAGGTGAGATGCCCGCGGAGATAACCACCAGCAAACAATTCATCATCACTGGCATGATCTACCATGTCATCAATTTGCGCTAAAATACGCGTTTCAAACTCAGCGAGCATCATTTTTCCTCAAATTCAGTTTCATTCTGCGAATATATCTTCCGGATAAGGAAAATATTCCGCTTTCAATGGGGGCGTATTGTAGAACGAGTGCAACCCCTGAATAAAGCACTCCGCTCTTGCAGGTATCCCCTGCGCTAAATAATCCATGATCTGAGCATGAACTTTACGCTGAAAAGCTAATCTGTCAGGTTCAAAATCCCCTTCAAGGTTGTCACAACTAACATTAAACGGAAAACCTGCCGCAGTACAAAACAACCAATCAAGTGCTTGTGGTTTAGTTTCTACTTTTTCAAATTCACTTTGCCTCTGTGCATCACGCCCATCCGGGCAATACCAGTAACCAAAATCCACTAGTTTACGGCGTTCTTTACCCGCAATGCACCAATGAGCAATTTCATGTAATGCACTGGCGTAGAAACCATGAGCAAACACAATCCGGTTATAGGGGACCTCTTCATCTGCCGGCAGGTAAATAGGTTCGTTATCACCTTTAACCAAATGCGTGTTGTATTCGTCACCAAAACGGCGATTAAAAATATCAATAATTTGTTGATAGTTATGCGTTATCATGAATTAAAAACAAAACCCTGAATCAGAAATAAAATGCCAGCCAGCTACGGATCGTATCGCCGTGATTATCATTCAGTAACTTAATACTCATCAAAAAGGAGATGATGACAATCATAGGGCGAATCAATTTCTGCCCATGAGTCAAAACCAAACTTGCGCCCAACCGCGCACCAATCACCTGCCCTGCCAACATCACAAGGCCCAATACCCACAAAACTTGACCGCCAAGGATAAAAAGCGCCAGTGAACCTATATTAGAAGCAAAGTTCAGTACTTTAGCATGAGCAGTGGATTTCGCCAGGTTATAGCCGCACAACACAACATAAGCTAACGCATAAAATGAGCCAACCCCAGGGCCAAATATGCCGTCATATAAACCAAGCCCACTCCCAACAAGCAAGGCGAAGACCACCGGCGTCAAGCGACGATGGCGATCTTCCATACCAATGGCTGGCGTCAAAAGGAAATAAAGACCAATGATAATGACCAGAACCGGTAATAGCTGACAGAGAAAATCTGGCTTTATAAACTGGACAATAATCGCACCAGCCATTGAGCCAAGTAATGTCATCAGTATGGCAAAACGTTGAGATTTGATATCAACCTCACCGTAACGAACAAAATAGAGACTGGCAGAGAAAGAGCCTCCCACTGCCTGCAACTTGTTGGTCGCCAACGCTTGCACCGGAGAGACACCAACGGATAACAGCGCAGGGATGGTCAATAGACCACCACCACCAGAAATCGAGTCAATAAACCCAGCCATTACTGCAACCAGAAAGAGCAGAACGTAAACTTCCGCACCTAATGACAATAACCAGTCCATATTTCATCCCATCAAAAGAAACCGCTTATCAACATTAAGCTACCCATTTCAGTCTCTGGGATTTTCAAGGCTAGCTTCATTCTCAAATTCACCAGCGAGGAAGGCTGGATTCGACATCAGCACACTGCGCCCGCTGGCGTAATAGGTGATCCATCAGCACAATCGCCATCATAGCTTCTGCAATCGGTACAGCACGGATACCAACACAGGGATCATGGCGACCACGAGTGACCATTTCCACTTCTTCACCCTGACGGTTAATCGTTTTGCCGGGCACCATAATGCTAGAAGTTGGCTTCAACGCAATATGAGCAACAATTGGCTGGCTACTGCTAATACCCCCCAGAATTCCTCCCGCATGATTACTGGTGAATCCCCGAGCAGTTATTTCATCTCTGTTTTCGCTGCCGCGTAAATTGATAACACCGAAACCATCACCAATTTCAACACCTTTTACTGCGTTAATACTCATCAGCGCATGAGCAATATCAGCATCAAGGCGGTCGAAAACCGGTTCTCCCAAACCAGCAGGAACATTTTCCGCGACCACGGTCACTTTCGCACCAATAGAATCGCCCGCCTTTTTCAGTTCACGCATCAGGGCATCAAGTTGTTCAAGCTTAGTTTCATCAGG
The DNA here is from genome assembly GCF_003343245.1 of Photorhabdus laumondii subsp. laumondii. Taxonomy (NCBI): domain Bacteria; kingdom Pseudomonadati; phylum Pseudomonadota; class Gammaproteobacteria; order Enterobacterales; family Morganellaceae; genus Photorhabdus; species Photorhabdus laumondii. The sequence continues at coordinate 3,752,197 of NZ_CP024901.1, forward strand.
ACTGAAAAATGGGTTTTGTTCCACCAGTTCCCAATCTTTCAATTGGCAATGGATATTACCCATTTGGGTCAAGCAAGCACGGACACGAATACCATATTTATCCAGCAAATATTTTTTCGCTATTGCACCTGCCGCAACACGCATTGCCGTTTCACGAGCAGAAGAGCGACCACCACCACGATAGTCGCGGATACCGTATTTCTGCTCATAAGTGTAATCGGCATGGCCTGGACGAAATACATCTTTAATAGCGCTGTAATCCTGAGAACGCTGGTCAGTATTTTCAATGAGTAAACCGATACTGGTGCCAGTGGTTACCCCTTCAAATACACCAGAAAGAATGCGAACCTGATCCGGCTCACGGCGCTGCGTTGTATAACGGGAAGTTCCCGGACGACGCCTATCTAAATCAACTTGCAAATCAGCTTCTGTGATTGCAATGCCCGGTGGCACACCATCGACAATACATCCCAACGCCAAACCGTGAGATTCGCCAAAAGTGGTGACCCGGAAAAATTGCCCGATACTATTTCCCGCCATCCCAATTCCTTCCTGTTAACCGTTCTTTTATTTAACGCTGCCCGTTTTGCGTTATTACCGCAGCTATAACCTATTCAATCTTTGAATAAGCGAAAATGCTCGTGATGTTCAATAAGCTGTTGGCGCGTCAACATAAATACGCCATCACCACCATATTCAAATTCCAACCAAGTAAATGGCACATCAGGATATTGTTCAATCAAATGCACCATACTGTTACCAACCTCACAAATCAATACACCCCGTTCGGTGAGAAAATTTGGCGCAGTTGCCAGAATACGACGTGCCAATTTCAAACCATCTGAACCCGCCGCCAAACCTAACTCAGGCTCACGGCGAAACTCTTCCGGCAAGTCGCTCATATCCTCGGCATCGACATAAGGCGGATTGGTGACAATAAGATCGTATTTAACCGGTGGCATATCGCGGAACAGATCAGAGCGAATCGGAATGACCCGGTGGTCAAGGCTGTGATTCTGAATATTCTGTTCAGTCACAGCCAGCACATCTGCGGAAATATCCACTGCATCTATTTCTGCTTCCGGGAAAGCATATGCACAAGCAATGGCAATACAACCACTACCTGTGCAGAGATCGAGAATATTGGCAGGCTGCTCAGGGATCAATCCTGCAAATTCATTATTAATTAATTCACCAATCGGTGAACGCGGAACCAAAACCCGCTCATCAACATAAAATTCATGACCACAAAACCAAGCTCTATTAGTCAAATAAGCAACTGGAATACGCTCATTAATACGGCGCAATACCCGTTCAACAATACGATGACGTTCAGTGGATGTCAGTCGCGTAGTCAGCATCTCTTGTGGGATATCCAGCGGCAGAAACAGCGATGGAAGAACCAGTTGCAGTGCCTCATCCCAAGGATTGTCTGTACCGTGCCCGTAATAAATATTCGCCGCATTAAACCGGCTAACAGACCAGCGCAACATATCCTGAATGGTATATAACTCAGCTACTGCCTCATCGATAAAAATCTTGTCCAAAAGCGCCTCCAGCCCTGCAAATTCATTAGCCTGCTAGTTTGCCACGATCATTGAAACAAATCAGCTTTATATCAGGTTAATGATATAGAATTTTAAGTACTAATGTTGAGCTAGCAATGAATTAAGGAACGATAACTAAAAAGGCAATCCAGATATTTTATCGCAGATTTTTAATTAATTTTCGGTGCAAACCGTCTTATTCAACAACAAGACGGTTTGGTTTCTACCTATTTAACACCGTGTTTCTTTGGCTGATTGAGCGCTCACAATAATGACATTTTTTCGTATCCATAAATAATAGGCGGATGTTAACAGCGCGATCCATGCGCCTCCCACATAGAATGCAATTCGTGTCGCAGGGAAGTAACTGAGAACAGCAATAATAAATATCATAAACACGATGGTTAAAATCGGCGCAACAGGCCACATCGGTACTGGGAATTGTAATTTTTGTGCTTCTCCCGGTGACATTTTTCTGCGCATAGCAAATTGAGATAGCAAAATCATTAACCAGACCCACACGGTGGCAAAAGTCGCAATTGAAGCAACAATGACAAATACCTGTTTAGGGAGCAAATAATTGAGAACCACAGCACACAATAACGCCAAGGTCATAACCATAATCGTCACCCAAGGCACGCCATTACGGCTTAAATGCATAAATTTTTTATGGGCTAATCCTTTCTCGGCCATACCGTACATCATACGACCCGCACCAAAGATATCGCTGTTAATGGCCGAAATTGCCGCCGTAATGACGACAATATTCAGAATATTCGCCGCCGAACCAATGCCTAGCCCCTGAAATATTGCGACAAATGGGCTACCTTCTTGGCCGATACTATTCCAAGGGTAAATCGCCATTAATACAAAAATAGTGAGTACATAAAACAGAAGAATGCGAAACGGAATAGAGTTAATCGCTTGCGGGATCACTTTCGCCGGATTTTTAGCTTCGCTGGATGTAATACCAATGATTTCAATGCCACCAAAAGCAAACATCACAACAGCCAGAGACTCAATAATGCCCCCCAGCCCATTCGGCATAAACCCGCCGTGTTGCCACAGATTCTGAACTCCCGTTGCCTGAAAATGACCGCTAAAACCAAACAGAATAATACCGGTTCCGGCAATAATCATGGCGCTGATTGCAGCAACTTTCAGAATCGATAACCAGAATTCCATTTCGCCAAATACTTTGACTTTACAAAGATTGAGCGCGCCAATAATGAAAATAATGCTCAGTACCCATATCCAACGCGGCACTTCCGGGTACCATAGCCCCATATAAATGCCAAAAGCAGTCACATCCGCCAGACAAACGATGATCATTTCGAAAGTATAGGTCCAGCCAGTAATAAATCCGGGTAACGGGCCTAAATATTGATGAGCATAACTGGCGAAAGAGCCGGCATCCGGTCTGTGGACTGCCATTTCCCCTAAAGCACGCATCACCATAAAGACAGCAGCACCGCCCACTAAATAAGCTAATAATACCGCCGGACCGGCCATGTTTATTGCTTCAGCAGAACCATAAAAAAGACCCGTACCAATCGCAGAGCCCAACGCCATAAACCGGATATGGCGTGCGTTGAGTCCTCGCTCTAGTTGTAATGAAGCTTGCATGATTTACCCTCTTATCTTTTATTATTGGGTTTTATGAGAAAGATAAATGTGACAATCAGGCCGGTCAGGTGCCGGCCATTGGTTTATTTAACGGTTATTCTTACGCTGTAATATCTGTCCAGAAGGAAGTAATGAGGAGAGATGTTGCTCGGCTAATAATTTCACAGCAGCATCAATATCAGGTGCAAAAAAACGATCCTGATCGTAATAATCTACTTTTGCTCGCAAGATAACACGCGCTTCTTCCAAAATCGGGCTGCTTTTCAGACCATTGCGGAAATCGATCCCCTGGCAGGCAGATAACCATTCAATTGCCAGAATACCTCGGGTATTTTCTGCCATCTCCCATAAACGACGTCCCGCAGCCGGTGCCATTGATACATGATCTTCCTGATTGGCCGAAGTTGGTAAACTGTCAACACTCGCCGGGTGTGCCAATGCTTTATTTTCGCTGGCAAGCGCCGCTGCCGTCACTTGTGCAATCATAAAACCTGAATTCACACCACCATTCTCAACCAGAAAAGGCGGAAGCTGTGACATATGTGAATCCATCAACAACGCAATACGTCGTTCTGACAATGCCCCTATCTCTGCCAATACCAGAGCCAAATTATCAGACGCCATTGCAACAGGTTCAGCATGGAAGTTACCACCGGAAATCACTTCTCCCTGCTCAGCAAACACCAATGGGTTATCAGATACGGCATTAGCTTCAGTCAGAATAACATCCGCAGCATGGCGCAACTGAGTCAGGCAAGCGCCCATGACTTGTGGCTGACAACGTAATGAATAAGGGTCCTGTACCTTGGGGCAATTGATGTGAGAATCTGATAGCTCGCTGCTCTCCTCTAATACATGACGATACAATGCGGCAACATCGATCTGCCCCTGTTGCCCCCGTACCACATGTACACGGGCATCAAATGGTTTGCGGGAACCCAATGCCGCCTCTACGGATAAAGAACCACAAACTATCGCTGCCGCCAACAGATCTTCTGCCTCAAATAACCCACGTAACGCAAAAGCAGTGGATACTTGAGTTCCATTGAGCAACGCCAAACCTTCTTTAGCCGCTAATGTAATAGGTTGTAAATTGGCCTTTGCCAGCGCTTCTTTGGCTGGCAGCCATTCGCCCTGATAACGCGCTTGTCCTTCCCCAAGTAATAACAAGCTCATATGTGCCAACGGTGCTAAATCACCAGAAGCCCCCACCGATCCTTTACAGGGAATATGAGGATAAATTTCCGCATTAACTAACGCGATTAATGCCTGAATAACAGCGAGACGAATACCTGAGTAACCACGGGAGAGACTGTTAATTTTCAATACCATGATCAACCGGGTCATATTATCGTCCAACGCTTTGCCGACCCCGGCAGCATGAGAGACGACAAGCGAGCGCTGTAATTTTTCTAAATTATCTTCTTCAATCCGTGTACTGGCTAATAGCCCGAACCCGGTATTAATCCCATAGGCAGTGCGATTTTCAGCAAGAATCGCATTAACACACTCTACGCTGCGTTCAATAGCAGGAAAAATCTGGCTATCCAGAGTGATTTTTACTGGTTGTAGATAAACCTGACGTAGTTCATCAAGGGTCAATTTTCCTGGATAAATAGTTAGTTGCTTCATAATGTTCCTTATTTTGTATTAAGCATCGGCAAGTCTAATCCTTGCTCTTTAGCACAATGGATAGCAATTTCATAACCTGCATCAGCATGACGCATAACCCCAGTAGCCGGATCGTTATGCAGCACCCGTGCTATACGTTCTGCGGCTTCATCAGTTCCATCACAAACAATCACCATACCGGCATGTTGTGAGAAACCCATGCCGACACCACCGCCATGATGCAGAGAAACCCAAGTAGCACCGCTGGCGGTGTTAAGTAAGGCGTTTAACAACGGCCAGTCCGAAACGGCATCAGAGCCATCACACATGGATTCGGTTTCGCGGTTCGGACTGGCTACAGAGCCGGAATCCAGATGGTCACGACCAATAACAATCGGTGCCGAAAGTTCACCGCTGCGTACCATTTCGTTAAAAGCTAACCCTAGCTTGGCTCGTTGCCCTAAACCAACCCAACAGATACGGGCAGGTAGCCCCTGAAAGCTGATGCGCTCCCTCGCCATATCTAGCCAATGATGCAAATGTTGATCATCGGGGAGTAATTCTTTAACTTTGGCGTCAGTTTTATAGATATCCTGTGGATCACCGGAAAGCGCTACCCAGCGGAAGGGCCCGATACCCCGGCAAAATAACGGGCGAATATACGTAGGAACAAAACCAGGAAAATCGAAAGCATTTTCTACGCCAACTTCATATGCCATTTGGCGAATGTTGTTGCCGTAATCAAAAACAGGAATGCCCTGCTGCTGGAAAATCAGCATCGCCTTAACATGTTCCACCATTGAGGATTTTGCTGCTTTGATGACCTCTTCCGGTGCTGAAATAGCACGTTGGCGGTATTCTTCCCAACTCCAGTTTTTCGGTAGATAGCCATTGAGAGGATCGTGTGCACTTGTCTGATCAGTGACCAAATCCGGGCGTACGCCACGACGAACTAATTCTGGCAAAATTTCAGCGGCATTGCCGCACAGTGCAATAGAGATGGCTTTACCTTCCTGAGTGTATTTTTCGATCCGAGTCAGGGCGTCATCCAGATCTTTCGCTTGTTCATCGACATAACCAGTACGCAGGCGGAAATCAATCCTGCTTTGCTGACACTCAATATTTAGCGAACACGCTCCAGCCAGTGTTGCAGCCAGTGGTTGTGCTCCCCCCATACCGCCTAAACCCGCAGTTAACACCCAACGGCCCTGTAAATTACCGTTATAATGCTGGCGACCAGCTTCCACAAACGTTTCATAGGTGCCTTGAACAATTCCTTGGCTGCCAATGTAAATCCAGCTACCCGCCGTCATTTGGCCGTACATCGCCAGCCCTTTAGCATCCAGCTCGTTGAAGTGTTCCCAAGTCGCCCAGTGCGGCACCAAATTCGAATTTGCAATGAGTACCCGTGGGGCATTGCTATGGGTTTTAAATACCCCAACAGGCTTACCCGATTGGATTAACAACGTTTCATCATCTTCCAACTCTTTCAGTGTTTCAATAATCTTGTCATAACACTCCCAATTTCTAGCAGCCCGACCAATACCACCATACACCACCAGTTCATAAGAGTTTTCAGCAACTTCTGGATCAAGATTATTCATTAACATGCGCAGAGGAGCTTCGGTTAGCCAACTTTTGGCTGTTAATTGTGTTCCTCTGGGTGCCCGGATACCGACACTACGGAATTTACTATTTTGGGCGGTCACGGTCTGGCTCCTTTTGATCTTTAGATATTTGCTAAATGTATAGTTGTATATACATGTATATTCAATAGATCAAACCATTAGCCAAAATGACAAATTGATCAGTTTATTATTTTTATTTTCTTATGAATCAATTTGTTAATATTATTTCTCTCCAATTATCAAGGAATCATATTTTTCTTATTTTTGTGTTTATAATCACAAATTATTTACATTAATTTTACAAAAATATGATTTAAGGAAGGAAAGGTTTTCCTAGTACTACAGTCATAACCCGTATTGCGCACGCATCTAGTTCATCTATTTTTCGACGATGGTGGTCGATCGCTGACCTGTCTTTTTTCAAAACAGAACGAGTCATCATGACGGCATTACCTTGTCAGGAGTTACATTGTCTGTATTTCACTCAATTTGACCACTGAGAAAAGTTTTTAGCGCTATTCCTCCAAATTAATTGATCTATTCTTTATACCCTAAAGATTTCAAGATGCATCGCGACGGCAAGGGAGTGAATCCCCGGGAGCATAGATAACGATGTGACCGGGATGAGCGAGTGCAGCCAACAAAGAGGCAACTTGAAAGATGACGGATATATTCGTGATTAAAAAAACATTAGCGATCTTGCCCTAATTAAAAAGCTTGTTATACAATATAGGCATCAATTTAAATGACAATCATTATTACGCCGCAAAAAACTATGATTATAGTACGATAAATACAGATAATAATAATTTCCGAAAGTAAATTACAGATAGTGAAAAAATATGTACAGGAACATGGGCTAAATTTGGAAAAATGTGTTGCCTATGGTGATTCTGGCTCTGACATCCCCTTATTTAATGCGCTTACCAATACGGTTGCCATAAATGGGACGGATAAAATACGGGAAATCGCATTAATCCATTATGAAGGTAATAATCTATGGCAACCCTATTAGCTCATACGGAAAAAAATCAGTGATGAGAATATAGCTATGAGTTGAAACGCCCTTTCAATTTATACCGATTACCGGGAAATAACAGACTGGCACTGGAAACAATGTAATGAATCGACCAAGTTCGGCGACTAATTAATAAACAAGGAGCCCCTGACTCAATTTGCAACAACTTGCAGGATCGAGGATCACCAGCAATCGCTTCCACAATGTGTTCACCTTCCGTTAGAGGTGCAATCATTGACAAATAATCGTGTGGCGTAAGTTTCGTAAAATCCTGTTGCAAATAATCAGGCACCGCTTGAGCATTGACATAACGATCTTCTATTTGAACAGGAACATCGTTTTCATAATGGACAATAACCGAATGATAAATCGGCGTACCAACAATAATGTCCAATTCAGCGGCCTGTTTCACATCCGCATCCAGCTCGGATAATTTTAATATTTTACAGCGATGCTGATGAGAACGAGCTGAAATCTCATCAGCAATGCTGTGAATTTCAAACAGAGCGGATTGCCCCTTCGGTTCAGCGACAAACGATCCCACGCCTTGCAGCCGTACTAATAGCCCTTCAGCGGTCAACTCACGCAGTGCACGGTTAGCAGTCATACGGCTACAGTTAAACTGTTTAACCAATTCAGCTTCAGAAGGAACACGATCATTTGATTTCCATTCACCAGTGTAGATTTTTTCAATGATGGATTGTTTCACTTTGGCATACAGAGGCACAGGTTTGGCAAATGATCCTGATGAGTGAGTCGTCACAATAAATTCCTTATGCTGTAAAAATATTAAGTGATTAATTACACTCACTGTATCAAGCTATCTTTGCCAAAATAGAAAACACAATAGTACTGTTATTTTAGATAATCAATACCACCAATGTGCTAATTGCCAGGCAAGACGTGCTGCTGCTCTTCCACCTATACCTTGTATATCAAATAGTGGATTGAGCTCAACCAAATCAGCCGCCTGTAGTTTACCGCTCTGACAAATTGGCTGAATTAATTGCAGAAGGCGCTCCAATGGCAGCCCCAATGCGGCTGGCGCAGAGACTGCCGGCATCTGATAAGCAGGTAATACATCCAAATCGATCGTCATGTAAATCAAATCAACTTGCTGGAGTATATCTTGTATCTGCTGTTGTACCTTGTCCAGCATAGTTTCACGACATTGATTATCCCATATAATCGTGGCGTTCAAGCGATTTGCTTCATCCACCAATGCCTGCGTATTAGACGCCAAACTTGCGCCAATGCAAGTATAGTGAAACAGACGTTGATGTTGCTGACAATATTCAGCAAGCTGACGAAATGGTGTACCGGAAGTGGGCTGCGGCGACCGACGTAAATCGAGATGAGCATCAAAGTTAATAATACCAACACGTTGATGTGGAAAAGCATCATAAATTCCAACACCATGAGCAAAAGCCGTTTCATGTCCACCACCCAATACCAAGGTACGTACATTCTGACATTGACATTGGGTAACGGCATCAGACAAAGCTTGTTGTGCTTCACTCAATTGATTGGGATTAGCACGAATGCTTCCCAAATCTACCAATTTATCATGCCCTTTATGACTAGCCATATTTGCCAACGATTGCCGCAAATAATCAGGACCTTGATTGGCACCGGGCCTTCCCTGATTGCGCTTCACACCTTCATCACATTCAAACCCTAATAGAGCAACATAGTGAGAAAATTCTTCCGGCGTAAAATACGGAGATAGTTTAACTGTTTGAAAAAGCCGTAGTGCATTATCCGCTTCTGCCAAATCATTTCGTCCTTGCCAAATAGTCGGCGAAGTAGCATGCCATAAATTCATTTACCGCTCCTTATCTGTTATATATGCTGGAATGAGTCATAACACCACGAAACACTCTGGTATTCAAAGGGTTATGACCCAACTCATAGAAAATATCAACGGGATTCTCTGCATCCCAGACCACAAAATCGGCGTAAGCTCCTGCGCGCAACTGTCCGTGACGCGGTTCTCTGCCCAATGCACGAGCCGCATGTCGGGTTACACCTAACCATACCTCTTCAGGAGTCAATCCAAATTGAACACATGCCATATTCATGGCCATTCGCAAAGAAGCAAATGGGCTGGTTCCAGGATTAAAATCGGTAGATACGGCTATCGGCACATTAAATTGCCGCAATAAATCAATAGGAGGGCACCGTGTTTCCTGCAAAAAGTAGAATGCACCAGGAAGCAAAACAGCTACCGTACCACTGTGACTGAGCGACTCAACTCCCGCCTGATCTAAATATTCAATATGATCCACAGAAAGACCATGATAGCGAGCGACCAGTTCACTCCCGCCTAAATGAGATAACTGCTCCACATGACCTTTTACTGGAATGTTCCAACGCTGTGCCGCCTGAAAGAGCCGCTCAGTTTGCGCCAGATTAAATCCTACACTCTCACAAAAAACATCTACTGCCTCAAACAGCCCTTTTTGCCAAAGTTGTGGAAGGATATCTTCGCAAATCAGATCCATATAAGCATCGGGATTATGCTTATATTCAGGTGGACAAGTATGAGCAGCAAGCAATGTAGGGCTGATCTCGATCGGGTTATGTTGCGCTAAGTGCTGCACAACCTGTAGCAACTTTTCTTCATTTTCCAGATTTAATCCATAACCCGATTTAATCTCAATGGTGGTCACACCTTCGGCCATAAATGCAGTAAGACGCTGTTGCGCAGAACGCTCAAGTTGTTCATGAGAACTGGCCCGAGTCGCAGACACTGTCGCATTAATCCCCCCTCCTTGGGCACTAAGTTCAGCATAGGACATACCATTTAAACGCTGTTCCCACTCATAAGCCCGGTTACCACCAAACACTAAATGGGTGTGACAATCGATTAAACCAGGGGTAATTAAGCGTTGTTGAACATCAATGACCTGACAACGACTCGTCTGTAATGCTGCGGTGGGCAAAATAGCTAAAATTTTGTCATCACGCACGACAAGATCATATTCTTTTAATAATCCGTAAGCTGCATTGACAGCAGGATCCATTGTTGCCAGTCTTGCATTACGCCAGATGATATCAGTATCACGCAGTTCTATTACCATGATCAGCATCCTGTATTGGTCTGTATCTGATATACCCGTCATCTTTCAAGTTACCTCTTAATCCATAGGGTATAAATCAGGTTTTTAATTGTATATACATTTATTTTCCAACCAACTGTCATTGTCAAATTATTTTATTAACTACCTGGATATACCTTCTTATCAGCATTTTTAAACCACAAACTCGGTAAAATCAGGTTTTATTAAATATAATCAGGTTTAATAGTTAAAAAGATGCAGTACACTTGTCACAAAATGGTTTAATTAACTGAGCAATGATGAAAAATAAATACTCCCTGAATGAGGAAGAGATTCACTTATTTCAACAATCGGTAGCAGGCACTAAACGCATCAACCAAGATACCGTCTTACATTCTCCCAGAAGAAAAAAAACCAGCTATATTGCCCCTGAACGAATTCAGCAAGAGCAAATTGATGCCAGCTACTATTTTTCTGATGAATTTCAACCCAACCTTGATAGTGAGGGCCCTACCCGTTACGTAAGGGGAGATACAAACCATTATGAATTGAAGAAATTACGTCGAGGTGACTATTCGCCAGAACTGTTTCTTGATTTACACGGATTAACTCAAATGCAAGCCAAACAGGAAATTGGAGCCTTGATCGCTGCTTGCCGTCGTGAACATGTCTATTGTGCCTGCATCATGCACGGCCACGGAAAACACATTCTCAAACAGCAAACACCTCTGTGGTTAGCCCAACACCCAGATATCATAGCCTTCCATCAAGCGCCAAAGGAATGGGGAGGTAACGCCGCACTATTGATACTTATCGAACTTGATGAGCCTTGAGCCAATACGCCGCTGAATCATTAGGCTTTTGCTGCCAATTGAGACGGGCTGACCTGCCAGACAAGAGTCCCTTTGCCAGTCTGGCTGTTTAAATCCACGCATATCATTGCAGAAGTTGCAAACATCGGTGGTGTTTCTGCCGGACATAGCTCAGCAACTAAGTAGCTGACTAATGGTAAGTGAGAGACCACTAAAATAGCGTTATGACCTTGCTCAGCAAGAAACTGGAGATAACTACTCACTGTAGTCGCATCACCTGACGGCGTTAACCCCAACAACACCTCTTCACCATCCGGCAAAGATAAGGATTTACGAACAATCTGTAACGTTTGTTCAGCGCGAATATAAGGACTCACCAATACGAGATCAATCTGATGCTTTTGCTGTGCTAACCAACAAGCCATTTTTTGCGATTCATCACAACCGCGAGGAGTGAGTTGCCGGGCAGCATCGCTAATTGCCTCTAAAGCCGCGTCACCATGACGCATAATAAAAATTTGCATAGTCCACCGTATGAATGAGTAAGTGCAGTTATACTTCTGATAATAAATATCAGTAATCTCAATCTGAGTTATACAATAAAAATTGTTACTACAAAAACATTTCAGACAGGGTGAACAAGCATTCTACTCAAAACAAAAATAAATAAAATGGTTGAACGACAACCCAATAATAGATGTTGCTTGAATCTATACCCGTCATCTTTCAAATTGCCTCTTTGTTGGCTGCACTCGCTCACCTCGGTCACATAGTTTGCTATGCTCCCGGGGATTCACTCCCTTGCCGCCGCGATGCATCTTGAAATCCATAGGGTATATAAAGAGATCTTTTTTATTCAAAAACACTCAATATGATTCCGGAGCCCCAACGGCACCGGAATCCCTCTTTTCATCAATACAGTACAAGCCACTATGGATAAAAACTTTTATTCTGTTCAGCCATATTCACTAAACACTCACAAGGTACAAATCTGTCTCCATACTGGCTTTCCAGCCTGCGCAGAATCTCCACCACTCTGGCACAACCAAGGCTATCAATATAACGGAATGGACCACCAAAGAATGGCGGAAAACCAATGCCAAATACCGCCCCAATATCACCATCACGTGGACTTCTGATAATGCCTTCATCCAAGCAACGAACAGCTTCATTAAGCATTAGCATCACACAACGTTGAGCAATTTCTGACGAGAGCATATGCGACTCAGGCGTTATATTCAGCAAGGTATACACTGAGCTATCAACTTTTTTGTCTCTCTTACCAAACTGCCAGAATTTTCTGGGCCCTGGGGCATATAAATAGAAACCACGGCCATTTTTCCTACCCTTACGACCATCTTTCAGTACAGCATCGAGAGATTCAGGTGCAGCAAAACGCGGGCCTAATTGTTCTACCAGAACTGGCATGATTTTGGTGCCAACGTCAATACCTACTTCATCCAATAAATTAATCGGCCCTACCGGAAAACCAAAATTAACCAGAGCTCCATCGATATGGTCAATAGGTTCTCCTGCTACCAAGCAATGCGCGGCTTCACTGATATAAGGAACAAGAATCCGGTTTACATAAAACCCGGCTTTATCACCCACCACGATCGCGGTTTTACCCTGCTTCTTCGCCAAAGAAACGGCTGTAGCAATCGTTTTCTCACTGGTCCCTTGATGTGGAATAACTTCCACCAGCGGCATCTTATCCACTGGACTAAAATAATGCAGACCAATAACCTGCTCTGGTCGTTGAGCTTTTTCAGCAATCTGATGGATAGGTAGTGAAGAGGTATTAGATGCAAATATGGTTTCTGGTTTAGCATTCGTTTCAATTTCTGCCACCATTTTCTGCTTTAGTGACAAATCCTCAAACACTGCTTCAACAACAATATCAGTTTGTGCGAAACCACGATAATCCGTCGTTCCTGAAATCAGCATCATTTGTTGAGCACGCTCTGCCGGGCGTAGTCGTTTTTGCTTCACCCGCTTGGACAACAAATCCCAAGTATATTTCAATACCTGACTAATGCCCTTTTCATTAATATCTTTAATCCGCACCGGTAGTTTGCCTCGGGTGGCTGTTACATTGGCAATGCCTCCACCCATCAAACCACCACCTAATATACCAACGTGCTTGATCTTCGCCGGCTTCTCTGATGACCCCGTTTCATTCTTCAACGAAGTTGCAGCAAAAAACAGATTACGTAAAGCAGCAGATTCCCGTGTCATTGCCAATTCACCAAATGCCACCGCCTCAGCCCGTAAACCCTGGCTCATACCTTTTTCAAGACCTTCTTTGACAACTTCAATAATTCGTTCAGGTGCAGGATAATGTCCACGAGTTTTCGCCAGTGTCTTTTTACGAACGATATTAAACAAAAAGTATCTTCCGACGGGGCCAACTAATAGCCGCTGTTGCCACGGCAAAGGCTTACGCACAGGAATACCCTTTTTGACTTTTTCGATAGCAATATCCAGCAAAATATCCAACGGCACAGCATCATCCACCAATCCGAGCCGTAATGCCTGTTTCGCCCGTAGCTGTTTACCTGTCAGCATGATATCCAACGCTGAACTAACACCAATAAGCCTTGGCAACCGCTGAGTACCACCAGAGCCAGGTAATAACCCAAGTTGAACTTCCGGTAATCCAAGACGAGTTTTATCATCCTGTGAACATACACGCCAATGACATGCAAGCGCCAATTCCAAACCGCCCCCCAAACAAGCGCCATGAATTGCTGCTACGACAGGCAAAGGGTAATTGGCTATCTGAGAAAATAGTTTCTGACCTTTTTCAGCCAAATCTCGCGCATCTTCTTTGGTCTTACATCCGGCAATCATAGAAATATCAGCACCGGCAATAAACGTATCCGGTTTACCGGAAATCAATATTAATCCTTTAAGACCAGAAGATTGCTGAGCTTGCTTGAAAACATTCAGAAATTGATCAACAAATTCTGCTTTCAGCGTATTGACCTTTTCTCCCGGTACATTAATGGTGATGATGCCTATCTTATCTGGCCTGACGTCAAAACTGAAAACAGAAGCAGTTTGGTTTGTACCCGTAGTGATGGGTGCAGCATCATGCTGAGCTTGAGTCATTATTCCACCTCCAATACCATAGCTGTGCCCAACCCGCCAGCAGCACAAGCGGTTGTCAGCCCAAGGCCACCGCCACGGCGACGCAACTCATTCAATACCTGCGTCACCATACGAGCTCCTGTTGCTGCAAATGGGTGCCCATAAGCGATTGAACCCCCTAAGACATTAAATTTGTCCATATCGACTTCACCAATTGCCTGAGCACGCCCTAATTTATTACGAGCAAATTCATCACTGGCAAACATTTTCAGGTTTGCCAGTGTCTGAGCCGCAAAAGCTTCATGCATATCAATCAAAGTTAGATCTTTCAGTGTAATACCTGCACGATCGAGCGCTATTGGCGTGGCGTATGACGGCCCTAATAACATATCTTGCCAGACATCAATGGCCGAGAACGCATAGCTACGCAGATAACCAAGCGGTTTTGTTCCCAACGCCTTAGCCACTGATTCACGCATCAATATGACCGCCGCAGCACCATCTGTCAGTGGTGTACTGTTTGCAGCAGTGACCGTGCCATACTTACGGTCAAATGCCGGACGCAGCTTCGCATAAGAGGTCAGTACAGAATTTTTACGAATATTATTATCTTCAAGCAATGCTTCACGGTATGGAGGGAAATGAGCTGTCATGACTTCATCAACCAACAACCCCTGTTCCCAAGCTTTTGCTGCCAGAATATGGGAGCGATGTGCTAATGCATCCTGGTCTTCTCGACTGATACGGTAAGTCTTCGCCATCTGTTCTGCGGTATCTCCCATACGCAGACCTGTCGAATATTCCGCTACCGCCGGGGATACAGGCAATAAATCGCGAAATTTAAGGCGGCTAAGTAACTTAAGGCGTTGCGATAGCGTTTTAGCCTTATTCATCTCCACCAGAGTACGAGCCAAGGATTTAGTCACACCAATCGGCAATACAGATGAGGAATCTGCTCCACCAGCAATCCCAATATTCACCGTGCCAGCCATAATGCTTTCAGCCACATTGGCAATCGCCTGGAAACTAGTAGCACATGCACGGGATACACTGTAAGCATCAGTACTCACACTTAACCCAGCACCGAGAACAATTTCACGGGCAATATTCGGCGCTTCAGGCATTTGTACTACTTGCCCAAACACCAGTTGGTCAATCTTTTCAGGGAGTAAACCACTCCTAGTCACAAGTTCACTGACGACTGATTTACCCAAATCCACAGCCGGTATGTCGTGATACGATGTTGCCTGTTTAGCAAATGGAATGCGTAGCCCACTGACAATGGCGATACGATCACCTTGCTGTGTCACTTTTGTTAACGGACGACTCATAACGGCTCCTGAAAGATTATCGTTAACTGAATCAAATTACTGAAAAAACGCTTCAACCAACCTAGACAGGTCTGACCTGATAGATCATTGTTAGCGTAATGTTTATAAATAGCAAACCGGAATAAATCAAAAATGAGAGGAAGCGCAACTTTAATTTATTTAATAACTAAATGGTTTCAATACTTATTCGAACATGTTCTCAAGCTTCTTTTTGCGACACGGGTCTATTACACCAGCCATAATTTCATTACTAAAATATTCATAATGAATTTTAATATCTTATCCCTCTTAACTACCGGGAAACTCACACTACCTCTTACAGAATATTTATCTGCCGAAATTTGATCTTAAAAAATCGTTTTTAAACGTTTTTATTAATATCAAAAATCATTTTTTTGTTAACTGAGTCGCGTTTTTGATATCAACTTGGTAATATTTTAAAAACATTCTTGCAACACCAACTGTTATCAGACCTATACTTCACAACTGGTCTGATTTGTCATCAAGACAAACCGATCCTACAATCCTGCGCTCCTTGCTAAGATAAGTGGCATAGTTAAATAATAAACAAGAGGGTTTTGGTTATGAACCAGAAAAACCTGTTCACCCGTTCAGCATTAGCGGTTGCAGTGGCAATAATTTCATCGAATGCTGGCGCTGCTGGTTTCCAGTTAAATGAATTTTCTACTTCGGCTTTGGGCCGCGCTTTTTCCGGGGAAGGCGTTGTTGCTGATAACGCAGCGGTAGGAAGCCGTAACCCAGCAGCAATGACACTGTTTGATCGCCCATCATTCTCTATTGGCGCCGTCTATATCAACCCAGATGTTGATATTACCGGTAAATCCCCAGTAACAGGCAAAAGTACTAACGCTAAAAATATTGCTCCTACCGCTTGGATACCTAACATACATTTCATTATGCCAATCGATGATCAATGGTTTGTTGGTACCTCGGTCACCACCAATTTCGGCCTGGCAACCGATTTTAGCAATAACTATGAAGCAGGCCCTATCGGCGGTAAAACTGACCTGACAACGTTGAACTTCAATCTGAGCGGAGCTTATCGCCTGAACGATCACTTTAGCTTTGGTTTAGGACTGAACGCTGTTTATGCGGATGCAAAAATTGTCCGTCATGCGGGCGCTCTGTCATACATGCTGGATCAGCACCCCAAGATGCCAAAAGGTCTCGTAAAACCAACAGATGAGGTTGCTAATCTGGAAGGTAAAGATTGGGGCTATGGCTGGAACGCAGGCATTATGTATGAAGTGGATGAAAATAACCGTTACAGCCTGACTTACCGCTCTAAAGTTAAAATTAAGTTTAAAGACGGTGACTATAAAAATGACGTACCTGTTCAGCTAGGTCAAATGCTGCAAAAAGCGGGAGTGAATTTACCTGCTACTGGAGGCCAAACCATTGGCGGTAGATTGGATCTCAATTTGCCAGATATCTGGGAGGTTTCCGGTTACAACCGCGTAGCACCTAAATGGGCTATTCACTATAGCTTGGCATATGCAGGCTGGAGTGAATTTAATGAACTGAAAGGGACCAGAAAAAAAGACGGTGCAGTTTTGTTTAGTAAACATGAAGGCTTCAAAGATGCCTACCGTATTGCTTTAGGTACAACGTATTATCACGATGACAATTGGACATTCCGTACAGGTATCGCCTTTGACGATAGCCCGATTCCTGCTGAAAACCGTTCTATCTCCATTCCAGATCAAGATCGTTTCTGGTTGAGTGCAGGTGCAACCTACGCATTTAACAAAGATGCTTCCGTTGATGTAGGCGTTTCATATATGCATGGTCAGAAAGTCACTGTTAAAGAGAAATTGTCTGAAGCGTTACCTAACGCATACGAATTCGAAGCTAAGGGTTCTGCCTGGTTGTATGGTGTGAACTTCAACTACGCATTCTAACAATATGCCACTCTAAAAAAGGATAGCTCCATTGCTATCCTTTTTTATCTACGCAGTTCAACACCAAATAAAGATTTATACCCTACAGATTTCAAGATGCATTGCGGCGGCAAGGGAGAGAATCCCCGGAAGCATAGATAACTATGTGACCGGGGTGAGCGAATGCAGCCAACAAAGAGGCAACTTGAAAGATAACGGATATATCAATCAATGCTATCCAAATCACCCTGTAATGCTTCAGCATTTGGATTTTCCGTGGCTTTCAGTTTACCGCCGCTTGCCATAAAATCATGACTCTGGAAGTAAGCCTCACGCATCATCAAATAAGGATCTGACGAGTTCTTCAACAAGCCATCAGAATCCAGTAAACGAGCACGGGTTTCAATCCCTTCAAATGCCCACTTTCCGGCTGACATCCAAATAGTCAGATAACTCAGCATTGGATAAGTCATATCCGCCCAGTTACCCCCTTCATCACGTAGGGTAAAATTGCCATAGCCCGGTAATACAACATAAGGGCCATACCCCACCTTATGATAGCCCAAAGTACTCCCAAAGCGTTTTGGCTCTTCTTTTGCCAATTTGGGGTTTGCCATCGTTGCAACATCAATCAGCCCCCCCATACCCAAGATGGTATTTAGGAAAAAACGGTTAAAATGTTTCATTCCCTGATATGGGTTACCGCGCAAAAAACTGTTCACCATACTAGCCGGCTCTTCGAGATTACTCAGAAAATTACCCAAACCATTTCGAGCAGGCATCGGCACATAATCGCGCCACGCTACCGCGACTGGACGTAAAACATAAGGGTCAAGAACATCATAATTAAAGTTGAACATTGTACGGTTAAAACCTTCCAATAGGTCTGAACGCTCCTGTTCAACAGTATCAGATGAATTAGCGCATCCCACTAGTAATGCGGCGGCAAGAGCGATTCCGCCCAAACGATACTTCATACATCTCTCCAAGTAATAACCTTCTAGATCCGGCAGATCAGTTTGTTGCACGACTCGCCGATGACCATCAATAATGTAAATATTACTGACAATCCAACTTGAATGGTACTCAATTCAAGCGATCATTAAATAGGCAAACAGTTTATAACGCCTTATATTATGAATGAAAAGCCGTTATAATAAAGCTATGTCCCCTTAGTTAAATGGATATAACAAGCCCCTCCTAAGGGCTAATTGCTGGTTCGATTCCAGCAGGGGACGCCAGAAGCACATCCCACCAAGGTTAATGAACTTAGATTTTTCCAATTAAATCATGTAAATAAATTCAATGCTTGTCTAAGCAAGTCCGTTTTTGTTTAGTGGAATCTATACCTAATAGATTTCGAGTTGCAGCGAGGCGGCAAGTGAACGAATCCCCAGGAGCATAGATAACTATGTGACTGGGAGCAGCCAACAAAGCAGCAGCTTGAAAGATGAAGGGTATAAATACAATCATTATTGATTCTCTTATCCATACAAAAAATAAGCGCCTTACTTGGCGCTTTTATTCAAAATAGAATTTTTACTTTTTTTCTTTCTCTGCACAGCTTTTATCACGATAGATTTGCTGTAGTTTTTCGTACCTATCTTTTGCTGCCTTTCCTTCTACCGTTTTTGCATCGCTAGTATCTATGAAGAAAAGCGGAATCAGCAAAAACACTCCAGTGACACCCAAGGCTGAATTTTTCGCTATTTGTCCATTCAATTCACTATCCTTCTGTTTAACAAGATTCTGCATTTTCTCCATTTCAAAAATGACAGACTCGCATGACATCAAATTGTCACCAGGTTGTGATATTTGAACAGGCATAGGAGTAGTGTGAACACATCCAGAAAGAAATATGGCAGTTAATGGTAAAGTTAATTTTTTAAACATTTCATATTATTAAGTTGTTGACGTTTAGTTAATTTACCATTTTGTGCTATTCAATGTAAGCCCTACATGGCGTTTTGTTATTCATCTTCCTTAATTACGCGTTATATACCTAATTATGCCACCCTATAAAACCTGATTTCTTTATCTGATTCAGGTAAACAAGACCACTCTCCAGCACTGACTACCAAAACACCCAACTCTAGAGATAATATTGACCACATTGTCACCAACCTGCTTATGTTGCCCTATCCATTTCTTTGAAACCTTTCGCTACATCTCAACTGAAATAAATCACATATATCAATAATCAGTACAATACAGAAATGCTATCCATTCAAATAGTCAGCTTTTTCAAATTACACGGTACTCTATTATTGATTAGAATTAATGCCGACCAAAGGTCGGCATCATTTTATTAATTGGTCATCGAATAGATAAAAACCTAAAGATTTTGCTTATTTGGCATTTAACACTTCGTTTAATTTGCCTTCATCAAGCTGACGACAACGTTTCGCGACCACAATCGTTGCAACACCATTGCCAATCAGATTTGTTAAAGCTCTTGCTTCTGACATGAAACGATCTATTCCCAAGATTAATGCCAGCCCAGCTAGTGGTAAATGCCCAACAGCAGAAATTGTCGCAGCTAATACAATAAACCCACTACCTGTTACGCCAGCAGCACCTTTAGAAGATAAAAGTAATACAACCAATAGCGTTATTTGATGCACAATATCCATATGAGTATTTGTTGCTTGAGCAATAAATACCGCAGCCATTGTCAGGTAAATAGAGGTGCCATCCAGATTAAAAGAGTATCCCGTCGGTATTACCAATCCAACAACAGATTTCTGGCATCCCGCTTTCTCCATTTTATCTAACATACGCGGTAATGCAGATTCAGAAGATGATGTTCCCAATACAATTAATAACTCTTCTTTAATGTAATTAATAAACCGGAATATACTAAATCCTGTCGCTTTTGCAATTGTCCCTAAAACAAATATAACAAAAAGAATACAGGTGATATAAAAGCAAACTATTAATTGTCCTAATTGTACCAACGTACCAATACCATATTTACCGATGGTAAATGCCATTGCACCAAAAGCACCTAAAGGAGCCAATCGCATTATCATATTGATAATACCGAAAATGACATGCGAAAAACCATCAATAATATTGAAGATTGGTTTCCCTTTCTCTCCTAAACGATGAAGTGCAAAACCAAATAACACAGCAAATAATAAGACCTGCAAAATATTACCACTGGCAAATGCCCCGATGACACTGGCCGGAATAACATCAAGTAAAAATGCTATTATCCCTTGTTCAGCAGCCTTCTCCGCATATAGGGATACCGCTTTAACATCTAACGTAGAGGGATCAATATTCATCCCTGCACCAGGCTGCATAACATTGACAACAATTAGCCCAATAATCAAAGCAATTGTGCTAACTATTTCAAAATACACCAGTGCAATAGCGCCCGTTTTACCAACAGCTTTCATACTTTCCATACCTGCAATGCCAGTTACAACAGTACAGAAAATAACAGGAGCAATAACCATTTTGATTAATTTAACAAATCCATCACCCAATGGCTTCATTTCTGTACCAAGCTCCGGATAGAAATGACCCAGAAGTATACCGATAGTTATTGCGAGCAAAACTTGAAAATAAAGACTCTTTAGTAAATTTTTCTTCACTTCTTAATTCCCTAATCCATAGTATAAATCAGATTCTATTTATTCTTATTAGAACGATATAGTTTTTGTTAAATGCACTTTATACCTTTATTTAATAAAATATAAAGTAAATTTTCATTATTTTTTCACAAAAAATTAAAATTAACACACAATTTTTTAAGATATAGATCACATAAACACACAATCAATAACCCCACTAAGATGATTGAACCAATAATCATCTCACAAGTTATTTAAAACTTTCCATTTAAAAATATTATTTATTCGAAGAACCTTTATTTTTCAATTCATTAAGTATTACTATAGAAAAATTAACAAGTTTTTGATACATGAACATTTTGAGAACGATGTAATTATAAGAAATTATTAACTATAATTGTACAGCCTGGTTGCTTTTTTATAATTTAAGCAACAATATACACGGCATGATATCAATACCTGAAAGAAAACAATTCTCATCATGAAATTAGTCAACCCATTAAACTACCATATGCAGATACCGGAAAATCCGCTCTCTCCTATCCCTGTGGTATTAATCCACGGGTTATTCGGTGATCTCAATAATCTTGGGGTTTTGGCTCGTGATTTGCAGCAATACTATCCCGTCATTCAAGTCGATGTACGCAATCACGGTTTATCTCCACGGGCAAATAACATGGATTACCACGATATGGCACAAGATGTTATTTCCCTGCTGGATCATCTGCAAATTCAGTCCGCCATTATTATTGGTCATTCAATGGGCGGTAAGATCGCGATGGCAATGACTGCACTAGCACCAGAGCGGATAGAAAAAATTGTTCTTATTGATATAGCCCCCGTTGCCTATCAGGTTCACCGTCATGACCAAATTTTTACCGCACTGAACAAAGTGACAGCAGCCGGAGTTAAATCCCGTCAAGACGCCGCTAAGATTATGCGAGAAAATATTCAGGAAGAAGGTGTCATTCAGTTTTTACTGAAATCATTCCATCAGGGGGAATGGAAATTCAATTTACCGGTATTAATTAACCAGTATGAAAAGATCATCGGCTGGCAAGAAATCCCTACATGGCCTCGCCCTGCCCTGTTTATTCGTGGCGGCCTTTCCTCTTATATCCAGGAAGAGTACCGGAATAATATCACCAGACAATTTCCACAAGCCAAAGCTTGGGTTATCGCCGGTTGCGATCACTGGGTTCACGCAGAAAAACCCGACGCAGTGTTAAAGGCAATTCATCATTTCCTTAATACTAATACGGAATTAATGTAGAAAACCGGTTAATTAGCGATAAAAGTGGCTCACTTATCTTGAGCCACTTAATTATCATGAAGTTAATTAGGCAAATTTCCCTTTGCCAATCGTGACATCGGTCCATGCCGTTGTAATAGCCACTTTCGCTTGACTCTCCAGCCCCTCAATAAAACCATTATCACCGACTGTCGGAGCAAAACTACTCATTGCCTGGATCAAAGAATCCACCACATTATCTGACAGTGCAGTAAATTCACGCTTCCCTAATGCGTTCTTATCACCTATCTGAGTCACCAATTTGGCACGATTGCCATTAAAGTAATTATCAAATGTCACCGAACCTACTGACTCAAACACCCCCTGAGCATCGTTGTCCCGAGTTTGGCGCTTCACCGACAACACCAGATCATATCCGCTGCGCTGCAACCATAGGTTTCGCCAGTCAACGTTATTAAGCAATATCATGTCTTCTGCGCTGATATCATTGACCGATGTATCAATCACCTCTCCGCTAACCATAAAACTGTCTGCCCCCGAACCACCGTGGAAGCGGTTCTGATACCCACCCAGCACCAGCAGATCCTGACCATCACCGCCATTAAACTCACTGAACTTCGAAATCGCTGCGGCTATCAGATGATCATCACCTTCTCCACCGTTAATTACCGCATGGTAGCCCATCAGTTTTATCGCATCATTGCCGAAATAGCCGTCGATCCGGTTGTCATTACCAAATACTCTGGCAAAATCATTGCCTTCACCTAACTCAATCTGGTTATTATTGCCGATGGTGACAACATAATCCTGACCTTCACCGCTATCCACCCGGTTATAGTTGCCGGAAGCGACGACGTAATCCTGTCCGTTACCCGCCTCAATAAAACCACCTTCGCCAAAAACAAATGCCTGGTCATTGCCTTCACCCATAAATACATGGTTAATTCGCCCAGCCACCACTGCGGTATCATCGCCATGACCGCCAAACATCCAGTTTTCACGTCCCATCAGGACGCCCAGATCATCTCCTTCACCGCCTGTAAAGAGGTTGGAAGTACCAATTGAATAATAAACATCATCACCGCGACCACCCCAGAAGTTGTTGTTATCGCCCAGATAAGCACCAAGATCTTTACCGTCACCCCCCCAGTTGAAGTTATAGTTCCCCAACGAGATATGGATATCGCCATCATCATGCAAATGGCCGCTGTTACGCAGGAAATCAAACGTTTTTTCCTCCATATTAAGCAAATCAGCCGTCAAGTTCTCTTTCAGATGCGTGACTAAGGAGTGCATTTCTGTCTGCTTATCTTTACTGAACATCGTTGCAAACAGATTAGGCAAATTCAGTGAGTTAAAGCCAAATGCAGGTTTTGCTTTATCATCGGCCTGAGCACGCTTTCCATCGACACTCACTGGAGATTCCGGTGTATGGTTTTCGTCAGGCGCTTTCCCTTGCAGGCCATGACTTTCTGCAAATGATCTGATGCCATCCGCCCCCATATCCATACCCGCTTTCAAACCATCAAGCAACTTCTTCGGATTTGTAAACGCTTTCAGTTGATCCCCACTAAACTCTGCAATCACGGCCAGCATTTCTCGCAGAATCGCTTCGCCATCAACCGGTTCTCCTGTACAGGAAACCATTTGTCCCTCTGCGGTATAATTGACGCCAAAAATGTCCGCTAAAGTCGTCTCCTCGTTTACACTGGCTAACCGGCCAAGCAATTTGTTCTTAAGCTGACGCGGCAAATCTTGCGGATGATAGGTAAACGTAGTCTTCACCATACCCGTTGCCGAATATTGCTGCGTCATCAGGCCAAACAACGAACCCAGGTTGGTATCCAGAATCGACTGGATATGGTCACCGAACATAAAATTCCAGTTACCGGCTGTTACCTGAATATCTGCCCCCTGCCCCCCGACGGCAAAGTTAAAAGCCAACTTCTCATTAGCCTGACGGAATCTATTTGCGCGGCTCATTGTGCCCATATCAGTCACATTGCAGGTTAGCCATTGGTGATATTTTTTATTCAATGTGGTTTCAATATCTCGCTTCACACCGCGGCTACTACGTTCATGCTGTAAATCCAGCTCAACCAGCGTTTTGTAGTTCACACTGCTGGTTTGATCCAAACCGGACATATCCCGTACAAATTTGCTCGCACCGGTGAGTGTCCATTGCTGATCTTGCGCGATTAACCCATCCCGTTCTTCGCCAAAGTGAGCAATACTTTGTAGTACTCCGGTGACATGCATCACGCCATCAAATGGATTAACCAACGGCGGCGTTGGCATGGATTTATCCATCATCACAATCAGGTCATTACTGCTGCCCTGATTGAAGCTGACATTACGATTACCAATAAACATCTGCGCCCCTTCAAGCGCCTGATAACCCCTGATATCGAAGCTGTGTTTGCTATCTCCGTCACCGAGATGAACCATCACATTATTGTCACCGAAGGCCAGCGATTTAAAGCCTCCGTTACCCACTTTAATACCGACATTTGATGTTCCCCAATTGAGCGCAGTAAACTCCCCTTCACCCACATTAACCTGAATGTTGCCGGAGTAGCTAAGCTGATTATTCGATTTATTATTGGCGTCAATCTGAATGGTATTTTCACGTTTCTTTGGCGCAGTAAAAGGATAACGATAATCTGCAACTGCCCCTCTCGTCACCACATCAGCACCGGTATATCCCACTTTGGCAAGGGTGATGTCACTTTCAGTAATTCCGCGAATCACCCTTTCTGTACGGGGCGTCAATTCACCCTGTTTATTCCATTCGAATACAATTTTGTTATCAGGCAAGTTATTAACCCATTGGTTGTTTGCATCACGGGTCAATTTACGGCCTGTTGCATCAATCGCGACTTCGCTACGGCGGGCAGAAACATGACTGCGAATACCTTGCTTATCTAACGCTGTGATAAAGCGACGAGCAAAACCGTCCCGCTTATCATCACTGATCAAAGAACACCCCACGAGGCTGATATGGTCAAGTTTGCCCACCGGTTTAAGATCGTGACTGAACTGCTTTAGTCTCACAGCAAGTTCGTCGGCAGTGTAACCACTCAGGCGAATGTTATTTTGCGCCGACGTATCACGGCCATGACCAACAATTTGCCAACGTAACTTAACCCGAATTCTGCTTAATCCGTCATTGAAAAATCGTCTTCTGAGTAGAAAACTTTCAGTGATGGCTTCTTCAATTTAAGGCAGTAAGCAATCAATCCACCTAAAACGCACAACAGAAAGCCTTTTATACTTCGGTGGCGGGAATGCTCTATTTGAGAAAGAGTTTTTAATTGCCCATTAATCGTTTCAATGATAAAACGCTTTTTTAACATTATCTTATCCCACTCAGCTTGCATACTCGCTTTCATGTTACGCCGTTTTTTCGTGATGAAAGTGACATCGGTTTTAGCTAAATCGTCCGCCAATTCCTGGCTGAGGTAACCTTTGTCACCGTAAAGAGAACCCGTTAATTCTTTTGATAATTCACGAACAGGTTCCCGATCATCCACATTACCCGGAGTCACTTTAAGCGCGAGAATTTCACCCTGATGATTGACAACCAGGTGTAATTTGAAACCGTAAAACCAGCCCATTGAATTTTTTCCGCGCTTTGCTATCCCCGCAAAGACCTTATGTCGAGGGATGCGAATGTTATGGCAGACACTCAAACGGGTGGAATCAATAAAAGCAATGCCTGTGGGTTTCCCTTTTAATTGAGTCAGATAGCTGCATAATGGCACCAAAACGGAAGGAGCCACACTGACAAAACGAGGATAGCTAAGCAAGGTTGGAAAATCCTTATGGTGATATTTCCAAATATGTTCTAGATAAAAATGTTTAAAATCACGGTAATGCGACATATGAAAAAGGATCAAAATGGTCATGATTTCACTGGGATACATATGACCTTGTCGGCGGCGTAAACGATGCCCGCTATCGAGACAAAATTGTTCCCATTGAGGGATGAAAAAACGGCAAAAATCATCGACATCACAGAAAATTTCAACTAAGTTGTCCATAGCCTGTTCCCCCCTCGGAGCTGTTTTTGGTGCACACCAAAACTTTGCTCCTGGAACAGGCTTCTCGTCAATTTCTTATCCAGAATTCGGGTTAACTTACCGGATAATCTGGCAGAGTCGCCATAAACGACACGATATTTACCGTCAGCATCGAGTTGTACAACCACACTGGAATCTGGGTGTTTACCGGCCAGATTGGCGGCGGCTTTGGCAACGACCGGGTCATCCTCCATTTGAATAATGACCTGATGACTAAAACGAGTTGTACGATCATCGGTTTGTGGGGTGACGGTTACCTGCTCCCACGCCTCTGCATTTTTATTTTTGATCGCGTCACTTGATGACCATTTTTCCAGTAAGGGGCTTGCCGCATCCCCCTCAACCGGCACTTTCAGTATCAGCCGGTTTGCTGCCGGATAAGAGAGGACTTTATTGATATTCGACTGCACAAAGCTGGCAGCTTGCTTAAAGTTATTGCTCTCAACGTCAACCAGAACCTTCTTCGTTTGTTTACCTTGCTTAGCCGTTACTTCCAAGGTGATATCACCTTTCCGGTAATCAATGACACGCCCAGTGACGTTTGAACCTAAGTTAAATACCGTGCCTTGCTCTTTCAATGCACGCAATACGTAGTTTTGTTCACCATCACGTGACGTTTTCCAAACGCCGTCATATCTCGCAATGGTTCCCTCTTCAAACTTATTAAAGTGAATATAAAAGCTTTGGCCAGACTCTTTACTTGCCTGGAATTTATAACTCGTTATAAACCCTTTATGAAACGTATCCATAAAACGGCGGAAATCGTTATAGTTAGCAAACGATTTACCACCATAATTAGGATCATAAAATGACCAAACTGTTTGATTAAGTTTTTTATGCACCACAACGGACATGGCATGTTCTTCAGACATGAATGATATGTAAGTCGACTTTCTCACATGACGCAACTTATCCATGACGGATTCATAGCCTTCAACAGAGTAATTCAGTGCATTATTAATATTCGGCCCGGCCAATCCATTAGCTTTCAATTTGCCGCCATAAGCAGCATTCGCTTTTCTATAAGCTTCAGGGGTAGAGCTATCCATAGACTGGCTGTACTGCATCGATAATAAATCTTCAATAACCAGCCCAATATTTTGACGGCGATATTGAATCAACAAAGCCGATTCAATGGCGTTAATATCGGCTTTCTTATTGACTGATTTGTCGTTATAGGCTTTTACCGTGTCTTTTAACCACAACATATAAGCTTTACCTCCCCCTGAACCCTGTACACGTTCTTCCATTAAGTAACGGGCAGATAAAGCAAAACACAATCCTTGCATGAACTTTTTAGACTCAGCGGTATCCCCTTTAGTCAGGAGCACACTGCCAATTTCCGGGATGATTTTGCTGATTTTTTCCAACACATTACCATCCTGGCTAAAATGGAATGAATAAGCCTCCAGCGCTTTCCCATTCGCGATAAGGTCGAAGATCTTATTATCAATTTTTTGTAGCACATCCCCTTTGATTGCCCCACGATGTTGAGAAGATGTTGTCAGCAGATTTTTATCCAACAGTGCTAGCTTATTGACCGGCAACTGATTAATCCTGTTTTTTGCCTCTTTCAGTACGGCCAGATCTTCTTCCATCAATCCTGCACTGAATCGTCCATCTGCCTGTACAACAAACTCGGGGTTAACATAACTGCTAGTTTCAACTATAGCCGTGGACTGGTAAGCCTCTCCAGACAAACCACTGCCAAGGGCACCCACTCGCTGCGGTTTAGCATTGTCTCTCTGTTTCGCTTCCTTTGCATTAGTCTGTGCCTGAACCACTTTATCCTCAGCCACGGCAATATCCTGTTTGCCTCGATTCTCCGCCTCTTGGTAGGCAACGTTAGCCTCATTTTTGGCTTTTTCTGCTCGCTGTTGTTGTAACTGTACCGCTTTCAAATTTATTCTTTTATAAGCATCTATGACATCTTGTTGCACACCAATACGATGCTGCTCACTTTTCGCTACACCAGCCTCCGATTGCGCAATCGCTTTTTTTACTTGTTGTTGATTATCGGTAACATTTTGCTGAGCATTAAATAACTCTTCCTGTGTAGTAGATTTGGTGCGTTCCCATTGACTCTGAACATTGTTCAATAATCCAGCGGCAAATTGATTACGCCATTGGTTACCTGATTTACCGTGGTAATTATCAACGTCATTCAGTGCATCCAGACCTTGAGTCATGGAGAGCAGTTCATCTGTTACTGCGTGTGATTCTTCTTTTACCGCATCACGCTGCGCTTGCCCATTGGTGTTTAGCGCTGCCTGATCTGTTGATTCCAGTTGAGTCTGCATTCCTGCAATTGCTGCCAGTTGCTGCTCTTTTTCTTGTTCTAAGAGACGGCGATCTTCTTCAGCTCTATCTTTATCACTTAACGCATTTTGCGCCGCATTATCCTGTTTCGCCTGTTCGATAACAGACTTGGCGGGTAGTGAGCTCTCAGATTTCGCAACAATATTATCGAGAATATAACCTACGCCATCATTTAAACCTGTACCCTTAAATTCGATTCGGTTACTACCCGTTTTTGCTGTTAGCGCCAACGTTTTGTTTTGCCATCCAGCGACATCTCCAGAAGTTGAGAATACCCGTTCACCATTCCAGAAAACATCCATGCCATTGTTAGTAAGATAAGCATTATGACGATTGGCAAAATCAAAGCTCAGTGAAATAACTTCTCCTTCGAACAAGTTTTGTAAATCCTGATAAATCGTGGTGTTCACATCCGCATCAAGTTCACTGACGCGTTCTCCATGCCCCTTGTTATCAAGACCATAAGTACCGGCTGAGTGAGATGCTTCAATACCATTAGTTGTCAGCCAGCCATAATTAACTTGTTCAAAATTACCATTGATGATCAGATTGGCTTCCTGCCCCGGAGCATTGCTTTCGTTAATATTCAATGAATCATGGATACTTCCGAGCTCAGGCGTTTCGACCGCTGTTACAGAACCTCTCAAACGACCGCTTAAATCTGAACTTACCGGCGCAATTTCATCTATCTTAAAACCATCAATAGCAGAAACTTCGGCTAAATGAATCGCCCCTCTGCCTTTGTGCATCCCAGACGTATTAGCCTCACCGCCCTGAACCAGATAGTTGATCGCCTGACTGCCCCCTACACCTAACGCTGTCTGCTTGATCTGTTCAAAGAAGGAAGAGAGTCTGTTGCTTTGCGTATTGCTTTCTGCAACAGAGAAACTATAGAAATCACCGTTGCCAATCTTAATCGCCACATTATTGTGTGCATAAGAGGCATTCATCCCCAGACCATCACCAATATGAATATTGGTGTTATTTTTACCTTTCATCACCGCAACATTCAGGCCATTACCAACCTCAGTATTAACATTGAAATTACCCCACGCCACGTTAACGGAAACACCCTCACCCACTTTGGTATTCACATTCAGGTCGCCATGCGTCGCTGTTACATTTAAGCCATTTCCCACAGTGGTGGTGATATTCGCTTTGCCTTTTGCCACGGTGACTTGCATGCCATCACCCACTTTGGTGACAACATTGCCTTCACTCCATAAGGCATTAAAACTGTCACCGTTACCTACCTGAGTGACAATGTTAGCCTTACCTTTAGCCAACACCACATTACGCCCATCACCGACCTTGGTAATGACATTCGCTTTGCCCCAAGCGCCAGTGTAATCATTACCGTGACCAACATGAGTGATAATATTGGCGTCACCCTGAACGATCGTCACTTCTTGTCCATCACCCACTTTGGTTATGATGTTCGCTTGACCTTTCGCGAAGTTATAACGGTCACCACTTCCCACTTGGGTCAGGATATTCGCTTCACCCCAAACCGCATTTACGCCGGTACCATTACCAACCTTCGTGATGATATTGGCTTTACCTTTGGCAAACCCCACCGTTGTGCCATGACCAACATGGGTCATGACATTCCCCACATTCGACACCAGCAAGCCGACGGTTGTCCCCTCTCCCACTTTGGTCAGAATATTACCTTCGCCAAGCAGTACGCCAGCAGTCATCGAGTTGCCTACATGCGTAATAACGTTCGCTTTCGCCCCCGCAACAACCCCCATAAAATCATTACCAGTTTTGGTAACAACATTCGCTTCTCCTAATGCCAAAACACCGGTTAAGCCATTGCCAACATGGGTCATGATATTAGCCTGACCAAACATGGCCGCCAACGTTGTACCATCACCGACTTTCGTCATCACGTTCAGTTCACCGGCAAACAAACCGATACTGGTGCCATTGCCCACATGCGAATAGATATTGGCTTTCCCTACCATTAAGGCGGCGGTCAGGTCATTACCGACTTTGGTCAGCACATTGGCCCCACCGATCATAGCCACAAAAGTATTACCATTCCCGACATGGGTAAAGATATTGGCCCCACCAATCATTGCGGCCAGCGTCATACCATTACCCACTTTAGTCGCAACATTGCCTTTTGCCAGCATCAGGGCAACACTGGTACCATCCCCAATATGCGTAAACACGTTACCTGCGGCTATCATCAGTGCCAACGCATTACCGTCACCCACTTTAGTAAAGATGTTTACTGCACCCCCCATCAATGCCCATATATCGCCTTTACCAACATGAGTAAATAGGTTGCCTGCACCAATCATGGCGGCAATCACAACTCCATCCCCGACTCTGGTCAAGAGATTGCCTGCGGCCCCCATCACCGCCAAAGTCTGGCCGCTACCGACATGGGTCAGTACATTACCTACCCCAAACAGAGTGCCAGTAGTATCGCCGTCTCCTATTTTGGTCAGGATATTGGCACCACCGAGCATCACACCTGTCGTATTCCCGTTACCAATATGAGTCAGAACGTTTGCGCCGCCGCCCATGACTGCTAGTACATCACCATGCCCTTTCCTGGTAAGAACATTAGCCCCACCCAATGCAATTGCCCGGGTATTCGACATTTCGGCATCATCAGTGATATGCGTGATAACGTTAGCGCCACCGAGCATACCGGAAACCAAATCACCGGCACCAAGCTTAGTCAGGACATTGGCACCACCCACCAATACCGAGGAAACACGGCCACTGCCTTTTTGGGTCATGACATTAAAACCACCGGCACCTAACCAGCTCGCTCTACCCTTGCCTATCTGCGTGTGCGTATTGTAGCCACCTAGCATCACCACCCGGCTATTACCATTACCTTTATGGATCGAGATATTACCCACTGCCAAAAGATGAGCCAGAAATCGTCCATCCCCAACCCGCACCACAACATTTGCCACCCCTCCGGCATTAACATCCATTTCTCCACGCTGACTCTGATGAACAAGGACGTTAGCAGCACCAGCACCGTTAAAATTAACATTGCCTTGCGTGACGCTGGATATAATAATATTTCCACCGCCAGCGCCACTAAATTGAATATCACCGGAGCTCTCACCATTACGGGCAAATGAGTTCACAAGTTCTTGCTGACGATACTCTTCGGTATGCGCTAATCGATCAGAAGCACGACGTATTGTTGTATTAAGACTATATTGCAGTTGACTTAGTGTGCAGCCACCCGCATTTATAGCGCGATAACCGTTCGCCAGCGAAATATCTTCATTTGCCAAATTACCGGTATGATCACCCGCTTTGTACCACGCGCTGGCAAAATATTTAAGTTCCTGCGTAACAGGATCATTTTCCAATTTAACTACCACTACTTTAGTGCATGATTCCAGATACTTGGCATACACATACGTATTTGGTTGACGATTCGATCTCATCGCGGCAACATCAACTTTCTGACGATCAGAAAAGATCGCATACCCTCCCATCTTTGCCTCAAAGAGGGTAATATCTTCCGCCCTGACTATTACCCCGCCAGCACAAATAACCCACTCGTTTTCAGACAAACCCTCTCCAACCGCATGAATAGTGATCGGTTGGTGATGTTCAATCATTAAATTAAAAAGACGATAAGCATCGTTGGTATTGGTATTGACAAAGCCATTACCAGAAGAAATTTCCGTTGAAGCGAGACCATTAAGGTAATTACCTTCCTTATACCAAGAGGTGGCGTAATAATTGAGCTTACCGGTTTCGGGATCATTTTGGAGCTGAATTTTGCTGATTTTTGTATACATTTCGTCAACAAACGCAAAGAGATAAGTATCAGGCTCAGTCGTTGATTTAATGCCTGTCACTTGCTGGTTTTTTTGAATCCAACTTCCACCCATCGTTGCTGTAGTTAATATGATATCTTGAACTTGAGTATATTCCAGCGCCTCATCACGAAAATCGTCATTCATACCTATTCTAGATATTTCGTTGTAAGCACCGGCACCGGAGAAATGAATATTACCGTGTGCAACATCAGAATAAATTTTGTTATAACCCCCTAGACCTTCAAAGGAAATATCACCACGAGTCTGCGCATAAATATCTTCTTTTTGGCGAATACGCTTAATTCGGTTCAATGCCCCTGCACCATGCAAGATAATATTACCTTCTTTACCTCTACGTATAATGTGATTATCAGCACCGGCCCCATTGAAAACAATATCACCGCTCTCTATCCGCGAGCTAATACTGTTTGCAGCCCCTGCGCCATTAAATGTGACATCGCCACGGCTTCCATTGTAATTGTCATACCAAGTGCGGTCGATTTTGTTACCCGCGCCAGCACCATTAAAGTATAAATTGCCCTGATTGGTTTCGTGCCATAATTTGTTGTAACCGCCCGAACCTTCGAAGATCATATTACCCGTCAAACCGTCACGGTTCATTTCGTTATAAATAGCCGTGCCGGTAAAGTCCAAATCACCGTGATGGCCGGTATGATCCATAACAACGCCACCCGCAGCGCCAAAAAACGAAATATCACCATCACCATCTTTATCAATATCAACGTAACCCGCACCACCTTTTACGGTCAGATTACCGGTAGAATCCTCGACCGATAAATATGCTGCACCACCAACTACGGTATCATTACCTGTGCCGGTATAGACTTTGGCGGCAATCGACCCCAGCGTAATATGGTCATTTCCTCCGCAGGCATAAATGTAACCCCCAAATCCAATGGCCTCAATGTCATTATCATTGTCATCAGCGAAATAATTCCCGGTAAAGAAATATTCCGCGCTCCTGTTTGATGATTTCCCCATAAACAATCCTTTAGTTTAATAGAAGTTAAAACCGCCCTCGACGAATATCATGATTACATTGAACATCCCATTTCACAAACAATACAAATCCTCTGTCTTTCCTCAGCAAAAAAAGATAACAGAGCAAATTATTAGTAATGTTATAACTGTAACCAAAGAGCATGACCATTCTGGCAGAAACAAACATTCCTGCTCAATGATTAAGCTTTATCTGAAATACTGAGTGCAGGAATTAACAGTCAAATAAATCTATCAAATAAAACAAAACCAACATTCAAAAACAATATTTAACGCAGAAAACTTTTTTCTTTCACATAAGATATAACGTTTCACTAATTATGATCAATTATTTATTTTTTCTTTATTAAAACACCAAAAATATATTCTCACGAATAATATTAATTTCACAAACATAATATATATTTACAATAATAATCATTTGAAATAATTAATATCGATTCTATCTATCCTGACGTTAAAAAATGCCCAGTTCACATTTAACTGGGTATTAATCTAGACAAGAGAGGTTAAAGAAGGAGAATGATTTTTCGTAATTCTATAGAAAATCACGAGAACACCCCATGTTCCAGACGCCCAATGAGATCTAACACTTCAAGTGCACCACTTTCAGTCGCAATTAAGAGACATTGGAGTAACTGCACCAAGCCCCCTCACAGGATTTTTTAACCATGTCCATGCTTCATTCTTATTTCCGCCAAAAAGTTGTACTGCGGCATCAAACACACGAATTAATCGGGCAACGTTTCGCTCCTTAATCCCGGCGATACGCATAATGTCGGCTTTAGACATATCTGACCATTTGTGAATGCTGTCAAAGACTTCTATAGGCAAACCAGACTGTAGGACATTAGTCAGATCAAGTCCTCGATTACCTGGTAGACCTGCGAAACGCCAAAGCGTCTTATCAATAGGTTGAGCAAAGGGAGTATAAGCTCGCATAAAACCCCCTTAACCGTCATTTGTCATGTTCAACTATAGCCAAATGTCATTACTATAAAAAGATGTTTATGTTCATATTTGTACTTGTCACAATGTACATATTACATCCCGGTTAATCTGATAATAATGACCGCTATCGCTTAGCTACCACAAATTACAAACTTAGAAGTCTGCAAGATACAAAAAAAATCGTACAATATGCTATACGATGAATGGATATTTCGTTGTATTTTTCAGGTTATTTCTTGGCATAGGTAGGATAAATGAAAGTGTTAACTTACTCAGAAGCAAAACAAAATCTTTCTGAAACGATGACAAATGTCGTGAACGATTGTAGCCCAGTGATTATCACTCGTAAAAATGGCGAAAGTTGCATACTTATGTCATTAACTGATGTCGAATCTTTGCAAGAAACAGCTTATTTGATGAGATCACCAACCAACGCGAATCGTCTTCTGGAATCTACCTCTCAGTTAAGAACCAGAAAAGGGAAGCTCAAGGAATTGGATTTAGACTGATAGTACAGAGCAGGAAAAACTCCCTGCTCTGACTGCTAACGAGGTTTGCACTACTACAGTTTGACCGGTTTCAGCTTCGCCGGGCAAACGTAAAAGTGCCTTGTATAGCCATTACCTGGAATAAGAACAAAAATGCCGATCTTGAATATCGGCATTTTGCTGTAAAAGAGAAGATGAATTTAATGCTTTAACATTTCAATTTTATCCCGGCTCAGTCCGGTACTGGTGACAATAATATCCAAACTCACGCCATGCCGTAATAAGGCACGAGCCGTTTCCACTTTACCTTTCTCTCGGCCTAGTTCAATACCTTCCTCTCGACCTAGCTCAATACCTTGCTTGATACCTCGCTCAAGCCCTTTTTGTTCAAGCTGTTCTGCAATAGTCATCAACATCGTTTCATGCTCCGGAGATTGTTCAATCAGTTGATGGACAAAATGTGAGAGATCCAGCGTATGTCCATTCAGTAAAATATAGCGTAACACCACATTGCGCTGCTCGGTTGTATTATACCCTGCATTCAAGAGTTCCACCAATTGGAGGAGCCATTCCTGCATATCCCGACAGCGAATATGTTTTTGCACCAGCTCCATCAGGGCTACCCCTTTATGCGTCAGGATCTCTTCATCGCTGAGCACACTGACGTCCACCAACGGAAACGCCTGACGGTATAAGCGAGCCGCCTGTTCGGGGAGCGTGAAACAATCCAGCCACCGGTTTGAGTAAGGATACGGCCGAATCTCACCATGATAAAACAGCAGAGGTGCCACCAACGGGAGTTCAGTATGGCCTTTTTTCAGGTGAGCCGCCATGGCTAACATGGCATAATACATCAGCCGCCAGGCCATTAACGGGTCAGGGGTGGACTGATGTTCAATCAGGCAATAGATATAGCCCTGTCCCCGGGCCGTTTCGACCGAGTACAACACATCACTGTGCAGTTGACGTAAATGCTCATCCACAAAACTGCCGGGCTCCAGTTTCAATGTGGCTAAATCACACAACGACTGGATTTCTTCGGGCAAATAAAGGGATAGAAACTCTCTGGCCGTTTCAGGCTGCGTTAAAAAATATTTAAATAATCCGTCATGGTGAGGCCGTTTTTCTTTCTTTGCCACAATCTGTTTCTCTGTCTTATTAGTTAGTCATTACCATTTATAGTATTTCTACCAAGCTACAAAAAACATCTTCCCATATTTTCTCAGGCAAATCTTTACCGAATGCATTAATAGAAGAGCCTAAAGAATCAAATACCAGAAAAGAAAAAAAGAGAAAACATTATATTTACAACAATTACTTTATGAAAACCATTCATTTCAATCAGTTTTTAACTTGCATTCGCATAATGATAATCCCTTTATCAAAATATCGATTACTTATATTTCCGTTAATCTTGGATGTTAAGATCGCAAAAATTTAACTGAATCCCTTCCAGATGATCACTTATTTTTAATAAATCATTTAGGGCAGCCAATAATTAATATAAAAATTAATTTTATTTCGTAAATAAATAATTTAAAATTAAATTAGTCTATACCTTATGGATTTCAAGATGGAAAAATAACAACACCACAATGACCTTGCGGTGCCGTATTATCAACCTGTCAGTTATTCATCGATTTTCGGTAATGGCCCCAGTTTCACACCTTCTGGGTAATATTTCCAGCCATCACGAATACGGATATTTTCATCCCAAGGCAGTTTATATTCACCGTTTGCCAAATCGCGCACCCAAGTCAGATAATTAGCTCTCTCTCCGCCCGGCTTACCGACATAACCTCGGCAACCGAGATTAAAAATACTGTTCTCTAGCGCCCAATTCTCACGAGCCTTATCCGCCAGACGCGGGAACAGTTCGGCGGTAACAATTTCCCACGGATTACGCTGCCCTTGCTGGATAATATTACCGTCGTAATTACAAATTGTACCTTCACCGAAATAATAAAAAACCTCATCATAGCCTGCCAGATTAACCGATACGGTATACATTAAGTTCTGCCAGGCATTAGTACGATTCGTCCAAATCCATTGATCGTTAACTTGGGTAGAATAACCAGAAATGCGAATAAAAACGTTACAACCTTTATAGGCGGCTTCGCGTGCCAATTCAGGAAACATACCATCATGACAAATACACACCGCCAATTTTGCACCTTTTGGCCCCTCACAGACCGGCATACCCAGATTGCCCGGCATCCAGGGTTCAATCGGCACCCAAGGCTGCAATTTACGGTAATGCAATACAATTTCACCATTGCTGTTAATAATAATCGCGGTGTTATAAGGTATCTGTGACGGATCTTCATTACGTTCCATTATTGAAAACACACCCCAAACATCATTACGAATACAAGCTCGACGAAAACAGTCAATTTCTGGACTGTCCAACGATAATAACATTTCATCATAGGTCCAGATCTTGGTATTTAATCCCTGAGCAGAATATTCAGGAAATACAATAAAATCCAAGTCAGGATAACCGGCTTTAGTTGAATCCATTGTTTTACAAATCTGCTGCACTTGAACCTGAATATCTTCAGGTCCCCTAATAATAGGAACAGGATATTGAATAGCCGCAATTAATAACGCTTCATCCCACGCACTGACACTTCCGGTACTGCCCATAAAGACCTCTGAATGAATAGTAATTATTAAGATTGAATAGCAGGTTTTATCGTTATATGGACAAATAGACTACAACCTCATCTTTGTCCGTCGTTAAGCGATTTCACTATGCATAATAGCGTCTCTTTGGTTCACAAAAATGCGATCTGTAACATTAAATAAAAAAATTAATAACTTTGTAGTAAAGAATACTGTTATTAATATTATGGTTAATTTGCTCTAAATAACTTTGCAAATAGTCGAGCACTTTGAAGGAACTCAATTCGGTTTGAGCAATATGAGGAGTTATAAAAAATCCCAAACGATCTGTTTGGCCTT
This sequence comes from Photorhabdus laumondii subsp. laumondii, assembly GCF_003343245.1. Taxonomy (NCBI): domain Bacteria; kingdom Pseudomonadati; phylum Pseudomonadota; class Gammaproteobacteria; order Enterobacterales; family Morganellaceae; genus Photorhabdus; species Photorhabdus laumondii. Next base: position 3,790,295 of record NZ_CP024901.1, read on the forward strand.
TGCAGCATGTTGACCATCAGCAATCAGTTGATAGAGGACTTAGATTTACTGTATTTGAGTGTAAAAGCTAATAATGTAAGTTCGTAAAAGCTAGTAATTCAATATCGTAATAGCTAATATTGTATTCCCGTATTAGCTAATACTTGAACATCTGCTGGAAGAAAGACATGGCAAAAACTGGAAACGAAAGGTTGGCAGAAGCGCTGAGAGCTGCAAGCGATGCGGCCGTGGGCAACGTGCTGAGTTCTAAGTCAATCACTGATAAACAACGCACACTTCTGATCAATAAAGGCTATTTCAAGCAAATCATCAGAGGATGGTATCTCCTGGATGCAGATCTCACCACTGAAAAAGCGGGTGATTCAGTACTTTGGTATGAATCCATCTGGTCTTTCGTTGGGCAGTACGTCGAAAGTATCTTCGAAGATGATTACTGGCTAAGTCCTGAATCCTCTCTTGATTTACATACAGCAAACAATGCCTTACCAAACCAGATAATCGTCTACACCTCAGACACGACGCCTCGCACACTTAATCTACCTAACAACATGAGTATGGTGATCATCAAGGGAAGGGTTCCCTGTAAGACTGTCAAAGTAAACGGTATAAATGTTCATTCGTTAGAAAGCGCACTCGTTGAAACTGGCCCACAAACTTTCAGAGCCAACCCTATAAGCATTCAGCTAGCACTCAGGAATGCTGATCTGAGTCTGCTTTCAGAAGCAGTACTGACAACCAAGAATGTTGCTTCAGGGAACAGATTAATTGGTGCCTACCAGCAGCTAAAGATGAGGGCCGAAAGCCGGAAACTACAAACCATCATGGAAGGAGCCGGTTTTGAAGGTATTAAGCAGGTTAACCCATTTGGCCATATTCCGATGATAGTAGGCGGTAGTCGGGGAGAATCCCCAAGCGCAGTTCGTGTGAGGCTCTTGTGGCAGGAGATGAGACAAGAAGTCGTCGAGGTATTTGATGACTTTCCACCACCTTTTGACTTCTTTGAGCGCTCAATCGAAAAAACACACGCCATGATGAGCAGCCTCTACATAAGCGATGCCTACAACTCACTATCCATCGAGGGTTACAAGGTTACGCCAGAATTAATCGAGCGTCTGTCTAAAGGTGACTGGTCGCCGAATACCATCCAAAGGGACAAGGAGCAGAAGGATGCAATGGCTGCCAGAGGCTATTACGATGCCTTCAACAAGGTGAAAGAGCTACTGCGTGAAGCACATGAAGATAAGGAAGGCTTGGACATCCACTACCTGATTGACGTTGGCTTGACTGACTGGTTCACTGCGTTGTTCAATCCCTGTGTAGATGCCGGAATTATCGACAGACTGGATTTGGCGGGATTTCGCAAAGGACCAATCTATATCCGCACTTCAATGCATGTACCGCCCTCCAGCGAGCAATTGATGGACTGTATGGAAGCACTGAAAGAGTTGATCGCTACTGAGAAACACTTTGTGGTAAAGGCTATCTTGGGGCATCTTTTTCTGGGTTATATTCATCCGTTCCCCGATGGTAATGGCCGCACTGCCAGATTCTTAATGAATTTCTTGCTGGTAATCGGAGGATACCCCTGGACGGTGATTAAACTCAAAAATAGAACTCAGTATCTATCAGCGTTAGAATCAGCCTCGGTAGGAAAGAATGTGAAGCCATTTGCAGAGTTCGTGCAGCAATCTATGCAGGAGGTAGAACACAATATGAAGTGAATATTGACCTGAATCCTAAAATCGGGGCTAACAGGCCCCTTAGAGACCAGCAAATCTTCCAATCTTATTTGTGTCTATTACAACAAATACCAATCCCAACAAAAGTCTTCCATCAATCAGGAGAGATCAACCCGCTCTTCTCAGATTGAAGTTGCTGGCATAACTACAATATACCTTATGGATTTCAAGATGCATCGCGACGGCAAGGGAGCGAATCCCGGGAGCATAGAGAACGATGTGACCGAGTGCAGCCAACAAAGAGGCAACTTGAAAGATGGCGGGTATAGAGGTATCGTCCAGATAGACATTGCTACCATCTAATCCACCAATAAATTCACCTTCACCAAGAGCTATTAGTAGCTTGACCTCAGATATTGATTAAATTGAGTCTAGGGCCTCAATTAGAGTTCGTTGCTTACCGCCATCGCCTTTTTGACCTTTGATTTTTTTGCCATATTCCACCCATAAAAAAAGGCCACACCGAAGTGCAGCCTTGAATTTAATATTTAAAACGAAATTCAGTTAATACAATATTTTTTATAGAAATTTCTAATTTCTAAAGTTACATGCGGAGATATATCAAACCCAGAAAGAATCCGATCAAAAACAGAATCACCACATGGTTCATGGATTTTAATATCACCAGCAGCCATATGCTGTTCAACGGTTACTGAGCCAAAAATATCAGCGCGACCATAGAAAACAAAACTCGGATGTCTAATAAAAGGATGATCGCCACAATTCAATATACACGTTCGATCATACGGTATGTCCAGTTTTAAAGAGCTAATATTTACAGCCAAAAAACATGTCTTCGTTTTTTTAGGGTAAAAAACTGGATCACAGCAGATAATATATAAGTGATCTGTATATCCAGATGGGATAAGTAAACTTCCTTTCCTTAAAATCCCACCCGGCATCACCGCAATCCTTGAAGAAAACAGTCCAGTTGTTGCCTTTCTATTAACTCTTGCGCCAATTTCTCAGCAACTTCTGGTGATTTACCGACAGCAATAAAAACAGAACTTGGTGAAATAGGATAAGAACTGCCGCCTGGATCTTGCCACTCAGTACAATGTTTATGGGTATACTCCACAATATCAAAGCGGCTCATATGACCGAATTGTTCCCAAATGGCATCCAGAACTTCTAATTCAGCATCAGAAAGAGATTCAAAATCATCCCTTGTTATACCTTTCCGTTTGAGTGAAATTTCATAATTCTTTTCACTTTTAATCCATGCCCCCCACCCAAATTCATCACTGGCGTAATCTCCAGTAATTAAATTTAAGGTTTGCGATAAAACTGGCCCTCTCGGCATAGATACCATTCGATCGCCAGTGATAGGATAGCCATAGTCATTCATAGATACCCTATCTGCCAGATAAAGCAACTTCATAAGCTTCAGATATGCCATGCGCCCGCCGCGCTTATACAGCAAGTAGGCAGCCATTTGGGCTACTTTTTCTTCGCAAAACATAGAAACCTCCAAGACTTTTTCGAAATACCAAACTGGCAATCTACACATATAGTGTACCTCTAAATGCGCAACCCTGACAAGGTTAACTCTAATAAAGTCAATGAGTTAGAAACTATATGCCTGATATATAAAGAATTAAAGATTCTTTATCTTTAGGCTAAAAAATGTATAGCAACCAACACAACCCAAAATGTTGCTGTATGATCATTGTTGATCTTCGGTATATATCCTGGCTGAAATAATTGCCCCACCAATCTCACGGGTTCCGTATAATATAGGAACGGGAGAAACACCGAATGAATTATTTAAGGGAATACAAATGTGTTTACTTCCAGGTTAACAATGTTGCACTTATTATGTGAATCTACCGAGAATTAGTAAAAGCATTAACAAATAAAACTCAGAAATAATTCCTGAATAAAAATCCCCAAAATGGCCCACTTTTCTGTGAGCCACCTTATTAAAACTTTTTTACTGATTTATAAAGAGCTGATTAAGCAAATTTCCCCTTACCAATCGTCACATCAGTCCACGCCGTTGCGATAGCCGTTTTCGCCTGACTGTCCAGACCCGCAATAAAACCATTATCACCCACTGCCGGAGCAAAACCGCTCATTGCCTGGATCAAAGAATCCACGGCATTATCTGACAATGCCGTAAATTCGCGTTCCCCTGACGCGTTCTTATCACTCATCCGAGTCACCAATTTGGCACGATTGCCATTAAAGTAATCATTAAAGATGACAGAACCCTCCGATTCAAATCTCCCTTGAGCCGTGTTGTCCTGAGTATGGCGCTTCACTGACAGCACCAGATCATACCCACTACGCTGCAACCACAAATTTTGCCAGTCAACACCGTTAAACAAGATCATATCTTCTGCGTTAATATCGCTCACTCGGTTATCAATCACTTCTTCGCTGACCACAAAACTATCCACACCTGCACCGCCCCGGAAATGGTTCTGATACCCACCTAATACCAGCAAATCCTGACCTTCACCGCCATCAAGCTGGCTGAACTTCGAAATCGCCGCGGCTATCAGATGATCATCACCTTCTCCACCATTGATCACCGCATGGTAGCCCATCAGCTTAATCGCATCATTGCCGCAATAACCATCAAGCCGGTTGTCATTGCCAAATACTCTGGCAAAGTCGTCGCCTCCACCCAATTCGGCTTGATTATTATTACCAATGATCACCGCATAATCCTGACCTTTCCCAGTATCCATCCGGTTATAGTTGCCAGCGGTGACAACGTAATCTTGTCCGTTACCAGCATCAATAAAACCGCCTTCACCAAAGACAAATGTCTGGTCATTGCCTTCCCCCATAAACACGTGGTTAATCCGCCCAGCCACCACTGCGGTATCATCCCCCTTACCGCCAAACATCCAGTTTTCACGCCCCATCAGGACGCCCAAGTCATTGCCTTCACCACCTGAAAAAATATTGGAAGTCCCTAGCGAGTAATAAACATCATCACCGCGGCCACCCCAGAAGTTATTGTTATCGCCCAGATAGGTACCAAGATCTTTACCGTCGCCTCCCCAGTTGAAGTTATAGTTCCCCAACGATACGTGGATATCGCCATCCCCTTGCAGATGGCCGCTGTTACGCAGGAAATCAAACGTTTTTTCCTCCATATTAAGCAGATCAGTCGTCAGATTTTCTTTCAGGTTAGCCACTAACGATTTCATCTCCCGCTGCTTCTCTTCGCTGAACATCGTTGCAAACAGATTAGGTAAGTTCAGCGAATTAAAACCAAATGCAGGCTTGGGTTTATTATTGGTCTGAACATTTTCTCCATTGATATTCACCGAAGATCCTGATTCCTGACGCTCATCGGGCGCTTTCTGTTTCAGGCCATGACTCTCCGCAAATGACCTGACGCCCTCCTCGCCCATATCAATACCCGCCTTCAGGCTATCAAGTAACGTTTCTGGATTGATGAACGCTTGCAGTTGATCACCGCTAAACTCCCCAATCACTTCCAACATCTCTTGTAGAATCGCCTCACCATCAACCGATTCGCCTGTGCGGGAAATAATTTTCCCCTCTGCGGTGTAGTTCACGCCAAAAATATCCGCTAAGGTGGTATCTGCATTTACACTCGCTAAGCGGCCAATCAGTTTATTCTTAAGCTGACGCGGCAAATCCTGTGGATTATAGGTAAAGGTGGTCTTCGCCATGCCAGTTGCTGAATATTGTTGTGTCATCAGGCCAAACAGCGAACCCAGATTGGTATCCAGAATCGACTGGATATGGTCACCGAACATCAGGTTCCAGTTACCGGTTGTCACCTGAATATCCGCGCCACGCCCGCCTACAGCAAAGTTGAAGGCCAGCTTCTGATTAGCCTGACGAAACTTATCCATGCGACTTATTTTGCCCATATCAGCGCCATTGCCATGTTCCCCTAGCCACTGATTAAACTTCTTGTTCAAGGTTAATTCAGCATCATATTTCAAACCACGGCTGCTACGTTCATGTTGCGAATCCAGCTCAACCAACGTGTTGTAATCCACATTGCTGGTTTGGTCTAAGCCAGAGAGATCCTGTACGAACTTCTTCGCACCGGCAATGGTCCATTGCTGATCTTGTGCCGCTAACCAATCCTGATCCTCACTGGCACCCGCGACACCTTGCAATACATCGGCAATACGCGCCACACCATCAAACGGATTAATCAATGGCGGCGTTGGAATGGATTTATCCATCATCACAATCAGGTCATTACTGCGACCTTGGTTGAAGCTGACATTACGATTACCGATAAACATTTGCGCTCCTTCAAGCGCTTGATAGCCTGCAATATCGAAGCTCTGTTTACTATCACCATTACCGATGTGCACCATCACATTGTTATCACCGAAGGCCAGTGATTTAAAACCACCGCTACCCACTTTGATACCAACGTTCGAGGTTCCCCAATTGAGTGCGGTAAACTCCCCATCTCCCACATTCACCTGGATATTGCCGGAGTAACTGAGTTGATTATTCGTTTTCTCATTGGAATCAATCTGAATCGTATTTTCACGTTTGTTTGGTTTAACAAATAGTTCAACGTTACCCGAGATCGCTCCGTTAATAACAGTATCAGCTTCGGTATACCCTACCTTGGAGAAGTTAATATCACTTTCGGCAATACCACGGCGAACTAGTTCGGTATGTGTGATCAGCTCATTTTGGTCATACCAACTTAATACGATTTTGTTATCAGGCAGATTGTTAACCCATTGGTTATTTTGATCACGGGTAAATTTGCGTCCACTGACATCAACAGCCACTTCACTACTGCGAGCGGAAACATCACTGCGAATGCCTTGCTTATCTAACACAGTGATAAAACGACGAGCAAAGCCATCCCGTTTGTCATCACTTATCAAAGAACAACCCACAATACTGATGTGATCAGGTTTGTGAGTTATGCTTTTACCCTGATTAACGTCCTGATAAAACCGCGTTAATCTGGTCGCCAATTCATCAGCGGTGTAACCACTCAGGCGAATGTTATTTTGTTCCGACGTATCACGGCCATGACCGACAACCTGCCAACGTAACTTACCGGATAATCGGGTAAGATCGCCATAAACCACACGATATTTGCCCTTAGAATCAAGTTGAACCACTACGCTAGAATCTGAGTGTTTACCCGCCAGATTGGCCGCGGCTTTAGCAACGATCGGATCATCTTCCATTTGGATAATGATCTGACCATCAAAGCGAGTTTCACGGCCATCAGCTTGTGGCGTCACCTGCTCCATTTGCCAATCACCGAGTAGTCTGCTTATTTTTTTATCCTGATGAGTATCGTCGATGATAGTAGGCTCTGGCCGCTTATTCTTACCCGATAACCAGTCTAACGCTTCCACCGCTGGGCGACTTTGTGGCTTCACCTTGGCATGTTTCTGATAGAACTCCCCAGTTTCCCGGAAAGCGTTATCCAGCGCCTGGCTTACCCACACTTTGCCTTCTTCACCGGCAATATCCACCAGCTCCCTATAATTGGCAGTGTAGCTATTGAGTAACTGCTTACGTTGTTCATCATCGGTTACCTGTAGTGCCCGATAAACCGCCAGACTTTCGTTGACAGAATGACCACCATCAAATACCAGAAACACCAGCGTGTTGAGATAGCTCTGTCTAACCGAGAAAGTAGGCTGTTCACTGGCAATCTGTTCACTAGCAATATAGTTATTGAGGTGAACCATGATATTGGTCGAGCCGGAGGCTCCTGTCACCACAGAGTGGCCTTGCGCTAACGCATTATGCTCAAATCTCGTTTCCCATCCGGGGACCAAAATTCGGCCCGCAGCAACCTTTCTGCCATACAAAAAGTCATCATGCTTGTTATTAGCAGGCTGGTAGGGCAACGCTGTACCATAATCGTTAGTCTGCTTTTCAGTTATTTCAACGTTATATGTGACATCAGCCCCGCTAGTCAGTTGACTGCTGGTCGAACGGGCTTTGGTGATAACCTCCTCATAGAAGCGATCCCCTGCAACCTTCCACTGTGCACGCCCCATCCCCATTCCTGAGGTAATGGCCATTTTTACGGCCAGAAATGGTATCTTAATCACAGCAAAACCATCATCAACCTGAGTCATCATGATTTTGAAATTGGCAAAAGTCGGTTCGTCCAGGAACGTCGTCAATTCAGGTACCCGACTAAACCAGGGACGAAAGTCCTTGTTAATGGCCCTGGCAAAGCCGGCCATCTTTTTAGCAATAATCTTTTCACGCTCGGCGACATCGGGATAAAAACCCCCTATCCACTGTTCAAATCTCTCTACCAGAAATTGTCCTGTCTGCCGGGCTGTGGTCATAGCATCCTGTGGCGCTGTTTTCACCAACTCATCGGCCAATTCAGAATCAAAATGGCGGCCAAACAGGTTGTCAATATATTGTCCCGTGGTCTTTTCTTTACGAGCATCAGCCAATAACTGCTGAGCTAACGTGTGTAATTCAGGATGTGTCTGCAATTGGCTAACCGCATCCTCAAATAGCTTAATGGTTTCCTGTCGTGTGACTTGTCCGCTAAGCCAAAGGTTTTTGGCTCGTTCAATTAGCGGCATCCCTTCGGGAATCGCTTCTTGTTGCAATCGGCTAACGAAAACAATGAGACTTTCACTTTCAGTTTTAGGCGCTTCCCGCTCCGCCGCAGAGTTAATCTGGGTCAATGGCTTGATTTGTAAATCAGTAAGACGATGAATGTCGCTTTGTGCGATATCGCCTTTCAGACCCACCACACGCCCGAACCCGTCAAAGGATACCTGTTGGTCAAACTGTGCAACATGGTCAGGCGCTAAGCTAACCCCTAAAATCCCGGCTGATTCAGCTCTTTTTGCCTGAAGGTAGGCAACCAGTTCCCCCATCTCAAAACGCAGGCTTTTGACTAATCGACCACGCTTGGCAAATTCATTGGGATCATGCTGTTGCCAATGAGCAAGCGCTTGCTCAAGTTGCAACACATGCTGTTCATCAGGTTGTTCGGCCGCATTGTTGAACGCCTCACGTACTGCCACCAGCGCCTTACTGGGCCGATCGGTATTTATCTGACCAAGATATCTTTTCGTTGAAGCAATAAACCGTTTGTCACCCTGACTCAGCAAAAAAGGCTCAAACTCTCTCAAGATGGAAGAATGGGATTTAAAGCTATCTCCACCGATAACTTGCCCTAACCCTTGCAAATTGATACCCGACATTACAGGGGCTGTTGTGATTAACTTTCTGGTTTGATTCGAGATAGGTTCCACAACCCTATCAGATGGCGTTCCGGTAAGCAGCGAAATGATCGAAGCACCGACATTCTCAGGGCGACTACTCCTGTTGATCTGTAGCCGATTAATCGCCCGTTGCGCACTATTCAATCCCGCCAAATCTGCGGCTGTTAATGTGAGATCTTCACTGTTCCAGCCATTAGCTTCCATTTTGGCTTCAGGATTGATATGACTTTTCGGTTTCGCTACGTCGATTGGTGTATAAGCCTTCCCAGACAAGCCACTGCCGGTCGCCCCGCTACGCTCGGGTTTTACATCACCAGTCTGTTTCGCACCTTTCGCATCAGCCTGTACCTGAGCGGCTTTATTTTTCGCTACCGAGCTATCATGTTCACCGCGTTGTTTCGCTTCTTCATACACGGCATAGGCGTCACTTTCCGCTTTTGTTGCCCGCAGACGTTGTAAATCTGCTTCTTTCTGTCTTGATTTCGCTTTTGTATGCGCATCCTCAATATTGTCGTCTGCGTTCTTTATATTGTGATAACTTTGCTCTAAACCTGTTTCTGATTTACCAACTGCATTTTTGACTTGTTGTTGGTTATCAATAAAGCGCGGCGATAAATCAGCTAATTTTTTCTGTGAGATCAATTTGGTGTCATCTAATTTCTCCTGAATACGGTCCAAATATCCCACAGCAAACCGATTACGCCACTCATCACCCAATTCCCCAGCGTAATTCCCATCGTCATTAAGCGCATTCAGACGTTGAGTCATGGAAAGCAACTCTTTCGTTACTGCCCTAGACTCTCCACTTATTGCATCACGCTGTACTTGCCCATTGGTATTCAGCACATTCTGATCTGTTGATTCCAATTGGAATTGTGGTTTTGAAATTTCTTTAAGTTGGTTATCCCTTTCTTGTTCCAGAATGCGATAATTTTCCTCCGCCTTCTCTTTATCATTTAACGCATTTTGCTCAGCGCTGTCCTGTTTTGCCTGTTTAATAACAGCGTCAGCTTGTGATGATGATTCACTCTGCGTCGAATCAACTTTGTCTCCAATATGCAAGGCGTTCTGGATAGCCTCAGTATCAGGAATCTCCACCTGAGTTACTGTGCCGCTTAATTTATCACGCAGATCCGAACCAACATCATCGATGGCATTCATCTGGAAACCATCAATGGCAGAAACTTCAGTTAAATTAATCGCCCCTCGGCTTCTATATGTACCAGAACTATTCGCCTCATTACCGTGAATCAGGTAGTTAATTGCCTGACTACCTTCCACACTTAACACAGTTCGTTTAATACTTTTAAACAGAAAAGGAAGGTTATTACTTTGCGTATTGCTTTCAGCAATAGAAAGCGTGTAGAAATCGCCGTTACCCACCTTAATCGCTAGATTATTACGGGCATAAGAGGCATTAATCCCCAGACCATCACCAATATGAATATTGGCATTGCCTTTACCTTTCATGATCGCAACATTGAGACCCTGCCCAACTTTAGTATTAACGTTATATTCACCCCACGCTGCGTTAATAGAAATACCATCACCCACGTTGGTATTGATATTAAAATCGCCATGCGTCGCGGTGACACTTAAACCATTCCCCACCTTGGTCGTGATATTGGCTTCACCTTTTGCCGCAGTAACCTGCATACCGTCACCCACTTTAGTGACAATATTTCCTCTGCTCCACAAGGCATTAAAGCTGTCACCGTTACCGACCTGAGTCACAATATTAGCATCAGCTTTGGCAAGCACGACATTGCGCCCATCACCGACCTTGGTAATCACATTAGCTTTGCCCCAAGCACCGGTATAATCATCACCTTGCCCCACATGGGTGATGATATTGGCATCACCCTGAACAACCGTGATTTCCTGATTATTACCCACTTTGGTAATAATGTTTGCTTTACCTTTGGCGAAGTTATAACGGTCACCATCACCAACCTGCGTCAGAATATTCGCGTCCCCCCAAACCGCATTAACGCCGGTACCGTTCCCCACTTTGGTAATGATATTGGCTTTACCTTTAGCAAAGCCCACTGTTGTGCCATCACCAACATGGGTCATGATGTTACCCACATCGGAAATAAGTAAGCCGACTGTGGTCCCGTCGCCCACTTTCGTTAGGATATTACCCTTACCGAATAGCACGGCAGCAGTGGTTGATGATCCCTTATGGGTGATGACGTTAGCCTCCGCCGCCGCAACCACTCCCATAAAATCATCCCCCACTTTGGTGACAATATTCGCCTCTCCTAAGGCTAAAACGCCGGTTAAACCATTGCCGGAATGCGTCATGATATTGGCTTGACCAAACATTGCCGCCAATGTTGTGCCATCACCTACCCTAGTCATTACATTCAGCTCACCAGCAAACAAGCCAATACTGGTGCCATTACCTACATGCGAATAGATATTGGCCTCACCCACCATCAAACCGAGCGCCAAATCATTGCCCACTTTCGTCAGGATATTGCCCTGCCCGATCATCGCAGCAAAGGTTGAGCCATTACCAATATGGGTCATCACATTGGCCTCACCGATCATGGCTGCCAGCATCATGCCGTTGCCCACTTTGGTGGCGATATTGCCTTTAGCCAACATCAAGGCAACACTCATTTCATCACCAATGTGAGTAAACACATTACCAGCGGCTATCATCAATGCCAGTGCTTTACCATTCCCCACTTTGGTAAAAACATTCCCCAAACCTCCCATCAATCCCCATGCATCACCGTTACCAACATGGGTAAAGATATTGCCTGCACCAATCATGGCCGCAATCGTAGTTCCACTACCCACTTTGGTAAAAACATTGCCTGCGGCTCCCATAACTCCCAGCGTCTGGCCGCTACCGACATGAGTCAACACATTGCCCAGGCCGAGCATGATACCCGTGGCGTCACCGTTTCCGACTTTAGTCAAGATATTAGCGCCACCTAACATCATCCCCGTCGTACTCCCATTGCCAATGTGAGTCAACACGTTGGCACCACCACCCATCAGCGCAATAGCTTTACCTCTGCCCTTTTTCGTCAGAATATTGGCCCCCCCTAACGCAACCGCCGTGGTACCTGATATTTCACCATCGTTGAGATGCGTGATAATATTCGCACCACCAAGCATACCGGCATCCAAATCACCGGCACCAAGCTTAGTCAGCACATTGGCACCCCCCGCCAGTACCGAGGAGACCTTCCCCTTACCTGTTTGGGTCATCACATTAAAACCGCCTGCACCTAACCAATTGGCGTTGCCATTACCTATTTGGCTATGAGTGTTGTAACCCCCAAACATGCTAACTCGGCTATCGCCATTGCCTTGATGGATCGAGATATTACCTATCGCCAAAAGACGAGCCAGATATCGCCCATCACCGATCCGAACCAATACATTCGCTGCACCGCCGGCGTAAACATCCATTTCTCCACGTTGGCCTTGATGAACCAGTACGTTTGCCAGACCTGCACCACGGAACGTCAAATCGCCCTGTTCCCCCTTTTTCACGATGACATTAGCAGCACCCGCGCCTTCAAAATTGATATTGCCACGAGTTACACTGGAGGTAATGACATTGCCACCGCCCATGCCCTTGAAATTAATGTCACCGGAGCTGTCACCCATATCCGCGGATGATTTCACCAACTCCTGATGACTATATTCTTCTGTCTGTGCTAAATGTTCAGAAACACGGCGCACTGTATTCACTTGGTATTGCAGATTGGTTAACGAATATCCTCCTATATCCATTGAGCGATAACCATTTTGGGGGGAAACCTTTTCAGCAGCCAGATTGCTTGTATGATCACCCGCTTTGTACCACGCACTGGCGTAATATTGCAGCGCACCGGTTTTAGCATCATTTCTCAACTCAACCATCACTACTTTGGTATATGACTCAACATACTTGGCATAGATATACGTGTTCGCTTGACGGTTAGATTTCACCGCTGAAACATCTAATATCAAACCACCAGAATGGATTGCATTCCCATGCATTTTGGCATTAGTCAGCATGACATTTTCTGCTCTGGCATTGGTTCCACCGGCATAAGTCACCCACTGGTTTTCCTGCAAATCTTCTTCAACAGTATGCTGAATAATAACGGGGTGATGATGTTCAAAGATTAGATTAAAGAGACGGTAACCCCCATTGGAACGTATATCGAAAAATCCATTACTTGAAGAGATATTCTCCGTAGCAAGATTATTAAGGTGATTGCCCTCTTTGTACCAAGAAGTGGCGTAATAACTGAGCTTACCGGTTTCAGGATCATTTCGGAGTTGGACTTTACTAATCTTAGTGTACATTTCGTCGGCAAATGCAAAGAGATAAGTGTCAGGCTCGGCCGTTGATTTAATACCGGTTACTTGTTGGGATTGCTGAATCCAACTCCCTCCCATCATTGCTGTTGTTAATACAATCTCTTCAGCTTTAGCATATTCCAGTGCTTCATTACGAGAATCACTATCTTCGCCGATTCTTGATATTTCATTGTAAGCACCGGCCCCTTCGAAGGTAATATCACCATGAGCAATATCAGAATAAATTCGGTTATAACCACCAGTGCCTTCAAATTCGATATTACCGTGGGTCTGTTCATATTGATCTTGATTTTGACGCAAGCGTTCAATACGGTTCGATGCCCCTGCACCATGCAAAATAATATTGCCTTCTTTACCTTTACGTATAAGGTGGTTATCAGCCCCGACACCTGTGAAATTAATATTGCCACTTTCAACCCGCGAACTGATACTATTCGCTGCTCCCCCACCGTCAAATTTCACATCACCGTGGCTTTTCTCATAGTGATCATACCAGGTACGGTCAATTTTATTACCGGCCCCAGCGCCGGCAAAATTTAAATTACCTTGATTCGTTTCATGCCATAATTCGTTATAACCACCAACACCGTTAAAAGTCACATTACCGGATTGTCCTTGGCGATTCAGGCCATTATAAGCCGCTGCTCCTGAAAAATTGAGATCACCGTGGTCACCCCGGTGATCCATAGAAACGCCCCCCGCCGTACCGGTAAATGAAATATTACCATTACCACATTTATCAATTCCTGAATAACCTGCGGCACCATGTACGGCCAGATTACCTTCCTTATCCACTATTTTTAAATATCCGGCACCACCATTGACAACCTTATTACCCGAATCAGCATAGACCGTTGCTCCAATTGACCCGAGGGTTATACGATCATCTCCTCCTTTGGCATAAATAATCCCTCCGACACCAATGGCAACAATATTATTGCCATCATCATCATCGTAGTATCTTCCAGTAAAGAAATATTCTGCACTGCGGTTTGATGATTTCCCCATAAACAATCCCTTAATTTAAGCTGAGGTTAAATATACCCGTTATCTTTCAAGTTGCCTCTTTGTTGGCTGCACTCTCTCACCCCGGTCACATCGTTATCTATGCTCCCGGGGATTCGCTCCCTTGCCGCCGCGATCCATCTTGAAATCCATAGGGTATAGAAAACCACTGCATCTGAAAGATACAGCAGCGGTTTTGAGAATCTAGTTTTCCGTGGGCAAAGCAACTCCACCGTTATTCCCACGGTAAAAAAATATAATGACAGCTATCAATCAGGCATTATTTATATAATCCAGTCTAATTAGTCAGATTATTCTAACTCTATTAAGCTATTATTCCACTAATTGTTTTCTTTCCAACCAACGAAATAATGATAAAAAACGCCTTTGTTATAACTGATATCAGAAGTGATTCGTTATAATTTTTTAAACATATTTCTTCCTCAACAAGAAATTTACTCACAAAAATTGTGAAATATATAGTGAAGCAAAAACCCTAAGCTCAGAGACATAATGAGTTTATACCCGTCATCTTTCAAGTTGCTTCTTTGTTGGCTGCACTCTCTCACCCCGGTCACATAGTTATCTATGCTCCCGGGGATTCGCTCCCTTGCCGCCGCGATGCATCTTGAAATCCATAGGGTATATATATCTGCAAATACGATTAAATGAATATACCCGTTATCCTTCAAGTTGCCTCTTTGTTGGCTGCGCTCGCTCACCCCGGTCACATAGTTTGGGGATTCACTCCCTTGCCGTCGCGATGCATCTTGAAATCCATAGGGTATAAGCAGAATAAAATAATATAGAGCAAAAACTCAAAATCAACATTAATACATAAAAAAGTCTGTTTACCCCCTATATATTGCCCTATATCCCTACATTAATGTTAACAATGCAAATAAAATAGTCAAAAAACAAGATTAAAATTCAATTTAAATAATTGTTTTTATTTTAATTATTGAAAATTTTTCATAACTGAAATTAATAACGTTAAGTTATTAATGTTGTTGCATCAGAAATGCAGGAAAATTTAACTTATTTATTTGCAATAAAATATCTATAGTGAAAAATAACCCTTTAACCCCATCACTCTTATCTGAATAAATACGACCAATAAGTACAACATTACCAACTATAATGTTATGAACTTTTATACCCCATAGATGGGTAATTCACTTTTCGAAATAATTGCCAATCTATTCTGATGGTGTTCAGGATCTCCCCATAACCAAGATTCTTGGCGACTAACATCATTCTGGGTCAAAATCTTACGCAACTCACAGGTAATCATATCATAAGCATAAACATGCATATTATATGCTAGTGCGTCGTACATTCTATCCTGCCAAAAAGCGATACCATCCGTCGTTTGATTCATATCCGACACAATCACGTTGTAATGTTCAAGCAAGTAATCAAAGAACACCTTACCAGCCAGATCACGTAGAACAGCGCGGTGTTGAGGCGTCCTGATACGCCAAACAAGAATTTGGGTTACTGGGCGACAATTTGATACCACATCTGGCTGTATAACCACTCGATTATAATAGGCAACTTCTTTAGACACATCGTTAACCAATGCCAACTCGAAGTGGGATTGACTGATACGATTACCAAATCGACCATCAACACGAACCATGCGATAACCTGGTGAAAGCAACAACCCTTTTATCTGATCAGTAATATCAACCCCATTCATCAACGCAGTATAGAGGGTATGATTATCTGAGCTTTCATTCAGATGAGCGAAAACCTCATTAACCTTTTCAGGATTTACCAATCTTGCTGGCATATAACCTCCTCCTATTCCCCGCTAATCATCTAAAAAGGACAATACAGTTATCAAATTGATAACTGCACCTTCGATCGATGGTGGCGATATTGAACCCTAAGTTCAATAACAACGGTTGCGTTTCTACTGTTGATATCCTCCATGACCTAATATACCCGTTATCCTTCAAGTTGCCTCTTTGTTGGCTGCACTCACTCACCCCGGTCACATCGTTATCTATGCTCCCGGGGATTCGCTCCCTTGCCGCCGCGATGCATCTTGAAATCCATAGGGTATAGCATTAAGAAAAAATTAAATTCCAATAAAAAAACCAAATTTATGTTAGCGTCGTTGATTAAGTATTTACGACTTAATCCCAAGAGAGTCACTCTTGGCAACACCCCTTTTAAAGGGGTAATGAGCACAAACAATGTAAAAAACCAAGAGCATATACTTAACACAACAGGCGTAATTTATTGAGTTTAATCTTTATGTCACATCAAAAATATGACCAAAAACCCTCATTTTTTTCATGCCGCTGCTCAGATTTGTTCTTTATTACAAAGACGAGTAAATCAAATAGTTTAACAGAACAGCTCTTAAGCATTAGGACAAATAACTATTGAGCAACTGACAACAATGAGGATGCTGATAATTTCAAGTATAATTTGCACTCATTTACCATTAACAGTACCTATTTTTTAGCTAAAAATAGCTGATATCAGGCACCGCAGCGAGCATAACAACAACTTTTACCTACTCTTTCAATAAATCATTTAAATAATCTTCATCTAAAATAGTATATATAGTTATATTCCTATCAATTTAAAGTTTCATTATTAAATAGTAAAAATTCAATTAATAAACATACGCTTTTTGACGAGAAAAGCATTATATTCTATTATATGGCTGTCAACTTAAGATATAATCGAAAGAGCAACCATTCAGATAATGATTTAAATAGGAATTTAGGAGTTACTATGTCAAACATACGAAACAAATCCACCCTTATTACACCACAATTAACCCTGATGTGGGACAAAAGCAATGAACCTTGGGGTGCCAGAGATCATCAGTCAAGATTTATTTATGCTAACCCTGCTTTCTATCAACTACTCAACCTTCCTGAAGATTTCGATATTATCGGGCTTACCACGGGTGAATTGCCCTCGCCTATCGCCGAATATGCAGAAGAATTCCACCGTCAGGATCAAAAAGCCATCCAAACTATGCAACGCATCACTTCACTGGAAACACATCGGTTTGGAGAAAATAACGTCCAACAAAGCTATATTTGTGATAAATTTCCCCTTTATGATGAGAATAATGATTGCATTGGGATCTTCTTTCATATGTATCAACCTCAAGATTTTTCTGTTTCTTACTATTATGACAAAACATTGCCATCAAACCTGCAATTTACGCCACCAAATAATATATTGACGCAAACTGAGTGGGAAGTGCTTTTTCTAACCCTGCGTTCACAGGATGAAGAGAGCATCGGTGAAGAATTAACGATGAGCACAGAAGATGTTGTTAATCATATTCAGTCAATTTACCAGAAATTTAATTTACCACTACAGATAGAATTAGCGGATTTCTGTCAGAAAAATAACTATCATCTTTATATTCCTGAACGTTTTATCACTATTGGCAGTAGAGAGTTATAAACCATAATTACTAACTTAACTTTACAATAGGATCTCATTATGAACAAAATTAATAAGGTAGATATTTCACCTTCAGTTATTAACACCATGCAGCAAAGTAATGAACCTTGGGGGATCAAAGATAAAAATTCATGTTTTATTTATGGTAATTTAGCGCTTAAGCATATCCAGAATCTTCCAGATTCATTTGATTATGAAGGGCAATATGATGATGAAATTCCCTGGGATGGAGCGGGGTTTGCAAAAGAATTTGTTATTCACGATAAAACTGTAATGGAGAAAGACTCAAGAGTATGTTCGCTTGAAACACATATGTTCGGGAAAGATAATTTTCTTTCATCTTATTTCCAAGAAAAATATCCATTCTATAATGATGATAACGAATGTGTCGGTACCATGTTCCACGGATGGAAAGCTCAGGATTTCTCATTTACCCGTCTATTTTATGGGAAACTACCATCATCTATTCTGTTCTCTCCACCAACCGATATATTTACGAAACGGGAATGGGATGTTATTTTCCTCATGTTACATAAGTATACCAGTAAACAAATCGGTAGGATGTTAAATATCTCCTATCGTACGGTTGAAAGCCATTTCTCACGAATATATAAACGAATTGGTGTTCATTCCAGTCGTCAATTAGAAGACTATTGTCGCACGAATGACTATGACCTCTACGTGCCAGAGAGATTTGTGAAACGGAAAAGCAAAATGTTTTCTTAGGCGCTAAATCACAACGAAATTTTCATGAAGAAGAACTATGCAATATCACCTCAGATTGTCAATACAATGGATAATGAATTGTAGAGGAGTAAAAGATAGTTCTTCATGTTTTATTTACGGCAATCCAGCAACAAAATAATTTATTCATAATCTTGAAAAATCATTCGATTGCAGAAAGCTTTATAATCATGAAATCATATAACACTAGAAAATTCTTATGAAAAACATCAATTTTATCGCTATATCTCAGAAAGCGCTAGGGAATCTCAAAGTAGAATGTTCATTCAAGCTGAAAATTTTCAAGGAGTCTTTATGAAGAACTATATAATATCACCTCAAATTATCAACACGATGGAAATCAGCAATGAGCCGTGGGGAATAAAAGATAGTTCTTCAAATTTCATTTATGGTAACTCAGCAACAAAGAAATATATTCATAATTTTAAAGCCTCATTTAATTATGATGGGCTTTATGATCATGAACTCCCTTGGAACGGCGCTGAATTTGCTAAGGAATTTATTATTCAAGACAGAATGGTCATGGCAAAAGAACAGAGAATATGTTCAGTTGAAACACATATATTCGGACAAGATCAAATCCTGTCATCTTACTTTTGTGAAAAATTGCCTTTTTATCATGAAGATGGAAATTGTATCGGCGTCATGTATCATTGTTGGGAAGCCAAAAGCTACTCATTAGCCAGCCTACATCAATATTATAAAGAACTACCGACATCCATTATACTTCAACCACCAAGCGATATTTTTACGCCACGTGAATGGGATATCATTTTTTTCTTTTTACAAAAATACACCAGGCAACAAATTAAACAGATATTAAATATTGCTTATCGCACCATTGAAACCTATATGGCTCAGATATATAAAAAGATAGGAATTCATTCTAGCCAACAACTGGAAGAATACTGTTTAGCGAATAATTTTCATCATTATGTACCAGAAAAATTCTTATTGTCATAGCAATTTTATTATTAAACTCTTCTGCTCCTGACAATAATATTCAATCTGGATTGACCAGAAGAAATAACGGTAGCCTTGATCTATTAATAAGGCTACCGCTGAAACAACATCATTAATTTCATTATGGAAAAACGAATTAAAATAATTTCGCTCTATTTTTTATTTAAAAATTTATTTACTCCGATATTGAAAAATAACACCAGAAATTTCCAAGCAAGGGAGAGAATCCCCGGGAGCATAGCAAACTATGTGACCGGGGTGAGCGAGTGCGGCCAACAAAGAGGCAACTTGAAAGATGACGGGTATAGCTCAACAGCAATAATGCTAATCCACATACCCTTGCTGGCGTAAATGGCGGATCAACACATTCCCTTCCGGTACAAACTCAGTGCTGAAACGCACCAGCCCCACACCTTTGAGTTCAGCATTGATGTCATAACGCAGATGCCCCGGTGCCAGCTCCGGCAATAACGTGATATCAACTCGTTTCAAACGCGGTTCATAAGTCAACAAGGTATGTTCAATCGTCGAGATCAAGCGCTGTGACGACGTAGGCAACCCTCGCAGAATAGTGTTGAGATCAGGCAGGCCATAATCGGGCAGATGGGTAAGCGAACCGGCACGACTATTGAGGATACGCTGCATATTGTCTAATACCGACAAAATAACTTGCTCTTCTTCACTCACCTGATGCAACTCCAGACCGCAATTAAAATTGCCGAAAAGGCTTTCATACAGAGAAGGTTTTTTCATTTACTCACCCCTTTTCAGGTAATAAAGTCAAGCCACCGGCATTAAGCGCAATAATACGAGGACTATCTGGTAACAACTCGTTGCGTTTTATGATCCGACGCCAAGTCCCTTTGGCTACATCGGGGTTTCTGAATAATCCCACCACCGCCACATATTTCGCCTGCGCCGCCATCGGCATATCAAGCGATGCGTGACTACCCGGTTTCACCACTACCTCTTCACTCGCCAGACAATCAGCGCCCAGTATCCGGTCGCCGTCATCCAACAAATCCGCATAATCCACCTTTTTTATAGCGTTGTTATCCCGCAACTGATAAACCCGAACTAATGCCGGAACGGACAGAGCAACACTTTCTCCCGTGTCGGTATTAACCGCTGCCCGTGGAATAAAATCCAGATGCAACGTTTTCACCCGCTTATGAAAAAAGGACCGGGTGGCCGCTGCCGTGCCATCAGTCACGGTCTGAGTCAGACCACAGCCTGTCAGTAGTAATGCTATCGTCGCCATTACCGGCACCATTTTATAAAAAGGGATAGTTAACATAATCTCCCCCTTTGTCTTGATTGCTGTCTGGTGATATCCCCTGATAACACCCCAAATTCACCGTAATGTTGTCAGGCACTGCTAGCTGATGATTTTCAGCCTTTAACCCTAATACTCCTGTTAGCCCTAACCGAACAGGCTGACCACCTAGCAGCGGTGGCGGTAATATTCGGGTCGGCAGAGTCAGTTGCAATCTGGCTTGGTATCGCCAGCCTAAATAAACCCGTAACAACACCAAAAAATCAGTGTGCAACTGCCCGCCCGGCAACCAGCCCCACGCTTCATCCGGGCAATCGGTATGCAGCGCCAGCAATAACTGGCTATTGATATCAGTGCCCATTCTGCCTAGCACGGTACGCTGCGAGAGGGAAATTCGGTGAGTGTCTGAAAGATTCGCCGGTTGCATCAGATGGATCTGTCGCGGGCAAGCAGGTGTCACCACGATCCGGGTTTGCGGTGCCAACAATGCCACCAGCGCCGATACGCCTTCAGCGGTTCGAGTTGGCAGACGCATAACACTGAGCAGCGCCAGAAAACGGGACATCGGCGTGGCAATCTGTTGCTGACTACCCGGTATCCCTAAGCCAATCAATCCGAGCAGACATTGGGAGGTTCTATCGGTTCCTCCGGTAGCAAAAGTTGCCGGATAGGAGTATTTACGCCAGATACGATAAAACTGGGTGAACATCCGGTGGTTAAAAATATCCAGAAAGGCTTCGATAGTTTCATTCCCTTCCCTTTGCTGAACGATATCGTTCAGGTAAGCGGTTGGCAACGAAGAATCTACTCCATACAGTCCCATAAAGTTTGTTCTGGCTGTCGGTGGACGCTCTGGATGTTCACTGTCAGTTTCTATCGCTTTCAATTCACTGGCGGGAAATCCCAGACCAGGATGAGGCCGCAAACGTATCGCATCATCAACCGGATTTTCCGTACTCCCCAGAGGCGGCCGATCAGGAACTGCACGTTCAATCATCTGACAGAATTGGTAGAAATCGAGTGTCGAAATCTCCGATTCCAGTATTGCCATCAACCGGGAATGTTCTGACAGTGTTGTTCTTCCCATAACAGTCGTTCCCCCGTAGGTTGTAAAATCAGCGTAAGTCGGTTAAACAGATGAATATCGGTGTACAAGGCAAAGAAGCGGCTGAGCATTTCGCCAAACAAGCAGATATCACCGGCACCTGCAAAGCCGTTGCTATCCAATGTCACTTCAATGTGCACGCCCCGCCGCAAACTTCCCTGCTCAAATCGCTCAATCAGCGAATGCTTCACCGCGACAATCGCCTCCAGACGGCGATAGTTCATCTCATTGTCGGACCAGTCATACAGGGCTAATGTCCCGCGTAGCACTTCCGGGTTATCCATCATGCTAAGAAAGTTAGAACCCAGATGGCTGAGCACTCGCCAGTGGAAACGGTCCCGATTGGGTGGATAACAGGGCAATGTCGGTTCACACAGGTTACGTACCGTAAATTCCGCCAACGGAGGATTAACGGCGGTATTCAACAGCGTATCCTGCAACGCCCTACGCGGCAGTTGACCATTAGTGCCAGTCAACGTGAGAGATAAGATATCTTCTTCGTCCAGTTCATTATCATCAAAATCCGCTCCACCCAGAATAATCCAGGTGTCACACAGACCTGATGGCCCGCGTTTCACACGGGTATGGAAGTAGCACTCCGGTGCATCATGGCGCAACATGCCGCCTTTATGACGGAAACTACTGAACGGCACATACTGATGGCCCTCGCGTTTCGAAGAAGACACCTCATCCACGGAATAAACCTCGGTATGCCCATCCTGATAGCGGACCGGATACAGCAAATACTCAGTTTGCAACGGTGCCAGTTGAAGCGGATCGGATTCCAACCGAAACAGATTAATCACCGGGGTACAGTGCAAACGGATATGCTCGGCAGAAAATGGCAAATCAAAGGGCCAACTTTCACGCAGAACCACATCCAGCTCAAACCACGGCGTTCTCTCGGGGAGAGTCAACTTTTCCAGCCCACAGAGCGTAACAAACATAAACTTTTCACGGAAAGTGAAATACTCCAGCAGTAGTTGATAACCACTGAACGAACTTTCCCCTTTCGGCCATAACCTTTCCTCTTCGCCAAACCCCATTGGTGAGAATCGGCCGTCAAATGGCTGACGATCGGGCTGACCGGGTAAACGCAGGTAAAGCTGTTGGGTTTGCAGCGTAAACGCTCGATGTAACGCATAGGCCAGCGGACTGTCAGCACTGAGATACAGCGGTAAACAGCTCAAATCAATTTGGTGCCAGTCCACCAGTGTTCCACAGTCAAAACGCAATCGAATCACGGAACGCCCATTCGGTTCCTCTTGCAGGGAAGCGTCGGTCAGTGCCAGAGGCAGTAACTGGACCGCCTGAGTTGTGGTATAACGACACCGAGTCTTGCTTGGGCCGATCGGTTGCGAAAGGATCTCAAAACCCTTTTTCACCTGTACCGAATTTTTCAACTGTGCCCAATCCATCCCAAATTCAACAATGGAAAGGGACGGAATCGTGCGTAGGTAATGCGGCCACAACAAACTAACCAGCCCTTCCGTCAACTCCGGCAAGTCATCATCCAGCTTCTCACGCAGACTCCCGATCATAAAAGCAAAGCCTTCAAACAGACGCTCCACAAAAGGATCACGCATAACGATTTTATCCAGATTAAGCGCGGCTGCTCGGTCAGGATGGGCCTTAGCAAACTCTCTGCCTGCTTCACGCAGATAGCGCATTTCTGCCTCATAATAGCGCAGGGTTAAATCATCCATAGGATGGTCCTCCAAAAAAGTTATTAAAAAATATCGTTTCCCGTTCAGAATAAATAATCAGAAGGGAAGTAAAATAGTAGAGAAAAATAGCTGTAATCTGATATCACCTAAAAAAAATAATGCCAGACATAACGATATTCTCTATTTTATTGCCAGAGCAATCACACAATAAGCAATTAATATTCAAAGGCAATACTTCATATCGAAATACCTTGCTATTGATGTTGAAATTATTGCCATTAACCAAAATGGTCACATAAAAAACCGAACAACATGATAACGGCGGAGGTCACACCAATAACCAAGACACTCATCAATAACACACCAGGAATTAAAAAAAACACAATTTTATATTTTTTCCACCCACCACGTTTAACTATCCGACAAATGATAAGTATATCAACAAACAATATTACCGGACTTAAAAACAACATATGAATCAAAAAAAACACTGGAAAAATAAACCATAACACATTGGACCTCTCATTAGTGAATTATTTAAAACACTCACTCTCTCACTTTATTACTATTCGAAAGCATCCGGTCCTCTACGAAAAGTTTTCGTTATTGCATCCCAAAACATGATCAATTCATCTTCGCTATATGGCGTTGCAGGTAACTGATAATTCATTAACATAATAACAACACAGATTTTTTTATCATCCAACATCATATCATTTGCAATAAAATCAAATTGATAACGCGGGCTATTGTCAAAAGATTGCAGACCTACTGCTAATAACTCCTCCCCATAAATCCCATTTATTTCTCTTTCCCCCTTTCTTATTATCTTGCCATAATTAATAAACCAATCCCTTTCAACCTCACTAATACGTTCAAGTAAAGTGCCTTCCCCTTTAAGGTCATTAATGATTTCAACACTGAGCGTAAAATTGTCATCCTGATTTCCTTGATAGACAAACTTTATACTTTCTTTTTCATCATTATAGTCGGCAATAAAACCGTCAGGGATACAGATTCCTGCCACTGTCGGAATATCGCTATCCTTTCTGCCGCTGACTCTGGTAATTAGCCTTTGCATTTTGTCCAGAGTTTGAGAAAGCATTTTATATTGGCTTTCATTCAATCCGGATTTTATATAACGGTCCTTTGAATAACTGTATTTATCATCTGATATTTCTGTAAACTTCATTTCTATAATAAAAGCCACCCCATTATCATATAAATGGGCTTCTAATACTCGGGAAAAACCGGGTTCACTGACACTATTATTTCTGTCAAAAATCACGCCATATAAGTTTCCCTGGAGGTGATAAATCTTCTTTAAAAAGGGCAGATCTTTCGGATCGGTAGTCTTAGTCGTCCTCAATTTTTGCTCTCTTATCTCGATCCGCTGTTCAAATGCGGATAAATGCGTACGCTTGGTTTCTATTTTTGCCTCACCAATAAATATCTCATTATTGATGATGTTTTCAAATGCCAAGGGAATATCAATCAGATAATGCCCGATACAACGAGTCTGCATATTGGCTAATATTTCAGTTTTCATTTAATTTTCCTTTTTAGGTTAAAACAAAGTAATATTACGTTTTTCATTTCTCAGGCTCCTTGAACGGAGTCGGCTCCAGCGTTTTTCCCGCCCAACGCGCTTTGAGATCATCTTTGGTCATTTGCAACCGCCGCTCTTTAAGAAATTCCCTCTGCTGACGGGTCACTTCGCCCACATTATGGGTGAACGCTTTTCTATACTCCGGTCCAGCTAACAGCGTGATCAGCTCGCCGGAAGTTAAATACCGCGCGGTCACTTCCCACGTTGTGACGGGTACCTTGTCGGCGGCATCCGACAACATGTTGCCGACTTTTTTATCTTTCAAGAAAAGCAACGCTGCACCAACCGGGGTCGTCGATCCGACGACATTGCCGGCTATCGTCAGGGGTGATAAAGGCTTGTTACATTCCGTACCGAAATAAATTATCCGGTAACGGAAGTAACCGCCTTCCGGCTCGCGGGTGTCCAGAATAGAGTACATAAACCAGGCGCGGGAATCATGAACCTGATTGTCATACAGAGCGACCAACAATGACTCGGGTGACTCCTGCTGGCCGGTTTTTCCCACTGGGGCAGGCCGGAAAAGCGGTTTGACCAACGCTTCTCCCGCCGTTTTCATTTGCTGATATTCCTTAACGTCATCATTACTGTCCCATATATAGAGCATGTGGTATGCGAGAGTTTCAATAGCAAATTGTTTTAGATTGCTTTGCTCACGACTTTCTCCCCGGTAGTCACGACCAAATTCCGCTGCCGCTTCTCGCAACTGGTTCTGGGCGGTTTCCGGGTCAAAATCCGGCACTCCCTGCATTAACAACGGCGGCGTTTTTCCTCCATCGCGAAAAAATTCATTCCACTGCACTTTCCGTTTAGCCTCGACCTGCTGTTGTGCCGCTTTTTGTGCCTGTTCACTCTGTTCATAATGCGCCTTTTTCGCATCACGATTAGGAGCCTCATGAAAAAACGGCGCACCGAGCAGCGTGCCGTTGGCGTAACGATTGATACGCCAGGCCGTCAGCCAGTTCATCTGGTTTTTCATCGCCTGTTCCAATGCCACAGAGGCCCGCACCGGTTCAAAGCGGGCCGCTTCTTCATCTGACAGGGGTTGTTGGGGCATCTCCAACCCCAGAGTCACTTGACGCCAGGCGTTGAAGCGGTTGACTAATTGTGTGTCAATATCAAATTCCCGCTGGATATCAGCACTCATTGCCCGCCACAATTGATCTTGTAAATCGTCAGGTAATACCTCCTTCGGGACCTTAAGGGGTGCCCCAGTCTGAAAGGCTGCCGCATACATTTCATGCAAAGCAATCTGTGATAACAGCAAACCATCGGTTTCACCTATTGCCTTACCCTGCTCTCCCGGTGGATAACCGCCCCCCAAATCAGAGTGCACACCGGGATAAATCACCTCGGTGCTGCCTGTCAGGTAAGTACCGTCCGCCCGGCGAATGGAATCCATCGGGAAACACAACCGCTGTTCATGGGTCGAGACCAAGTGCACACAACGTTTCACCAGACCACCGTAAGTTTCCTCCGATGGCAGTTCCTGCGTGCCGTCTGCCCAGGCCATATGACCTTCAACAACAGGAATCATATGGGGCACCCCGACCGACGCCACCGTGTCAAACAATCCGAGAAATTCTACGCTGATGGGTAAATTGCTATCCGGGTCTGTATCGTGTTTATGTTGCAGACACTGAGCCGGTTTTTGGCCTGCTTCTCTCGACGGCGGAAACAGTTCAGTCAGCCAGTTAACAAAAGTCCGCGCCTCCGCAGCCCCACGGGAAAAACCATACACATACAATTTCATGCCCAACAACTTACACTTACCCCGCCCGGGCTGACTGCGGGCTATCCTCAGTTCACGTTTTAAGCTCGCAAACTGCTTATAAAACTCCTCATAGCGGTTATTGCTACCGCCCAACTCCAGCATATTCCATGTGGTTGCCATCGCTTTCAGGGATTTTTGACAAGCAACATCATCAATTTTGTCGTTTACCAATACGCGCTTTAATACATCAATCAACCGCAGTAATGCCCAATTGATCCGGTCTTCTCCCCCGCTAGCAACCGCCAGCCCCAATTTGCTGTAATCCAGCTCATTAATTTCCGGGAAAGGGGTTCCCACCCCGGGAATATAATACTTAAAGTACTTTCTTCCGATGCTCTCAATATTATCCAGTAACGGCTTACCTGATGCCCCTCCGGCATAACCCGCCCCAATGGTTGCCTGGAAAAGACGGACAACATTGGTCGGATGGTTAGGAACAGCCTGATAAAGGTCGTTATATAAATTATTGCCGGTGCCATCAAAAAACAGGCTGACATGCAACGTGTTACAACAGGGACGGATTACCCGGCGATTGGCGGCCAGACAAAGTTCCTGATAGTAAGCTTTTTCCTGACTGCTCTGTTGCTGACAGTTTTCCCTGACCAGATAACTCTTGGCAGGTAACCGCCCCTGAGACGGAAAAGGGGCTGGCAACCAGACAAGATCATGATGTTTTATTTCGGACATACTTTTGGTTCCTTCATTTCCAAGGGTTCTTTAATTGGGTAGTTCGGGCTACCGTAGGTGTTACAGGAAGTGGTAATTTTGACCTGATCACAGGGTAAGAAGTGCACTGTAATGCCGCAGGTGCGCTGCCCGGTATAATCGGGCAGCGGTACTACCTGGCTATGCTGGCGTTTCTGGGCGTTAATCTTGTCCCTCCACGCCAAATACTTCTCATCATTTTCATAACCGGGAAAGTCGTCGGAAAAAGCGACACCGGTCTCCCAATCCACCTTAACCGTCATCCCCGGTCGCCACTTATCTGGAGCCCGATAGCAACAACCGCCACCACCGCCCTGATATGGGCCGATACTGTCGATACCCGGTTGATCATCCACAGTGAACCGGTTAATCGCCCATTTGGTATGGTTAATGGCGATAATGATGCCTGCCTGTGCCGGAAATTGGCTACAGGCGACCAGTAGCAGGCATAAAACCGCCAGCCTCAGTTGTTGTTTTTTCATCTTCTACTCCTTCACATTAGTGACAATCTGGACTTGAGGTGCTTGCATGCATTACTTCGGACATACTTTTGGTCCCTTCATTTCCAAGGGTTCTTTAATTGGGTAGTTAGGACTACCGTAGGTGTTACACGAAGTGGTGACTTTGACCTGATCACAGGGTAAGAAATGTACTGTAATACCGCAGGTACGCTGCCCGGTATAATCGGGCACTGGTACGACCTGGCTATGCTGACGTTTCTGGGCTCTAATTTTTCTATCCCATTCCAGATATTTTTCTCTATTTTCATAGCCGGGAAAATCGTCGGAAAAAGCGACACCAGTCTCCCAATCCACCTTAACCGTCATCCCCGGTCGCCACTTCTCCGGGGCCCGGTAGCAGCAACCACCACCACCGCCCTGATATGGGCCGATAATATCGATACCCGGTTCACCATCCACACTGAACCGGTTAATCGCCCATTTGGTATGATTAATCGCTTCAATGATTCCCGCCTGTGCCGAAAACTGGCTACAGGCGGCCAGTAGCAGGCATAAAACTGCCAGCCTCAGTTGTTGTTTTTTCATCTTTAAATACCTACTCCTATTTACTCTATGGTGTCTCAAATACTGGCGACGTTATTAATAATTTTTACGGTCGTTGGCAGACAACACAAAACTAATAAAAGTTCGGCATGTCATTATCGTCATACCGGGAAATAACCTCACAGGTATTTCCCAACCGGTAGTTAACCGGATAGAAGATATTTACACAGGCCACTCACCTTTTCGCAATACATCAATGGGTGAACAGAATGAGCGATTTCTGAATTTTACTATCTTCTTAACGGGTGCCTATAAAAATCAACTCTTTTTTTCAAAAAAATACAATTTTTAATGCACTTTCCTTTATCACCGCCGATATAACAGCATGTCGAACAGAATAATTTAAACTTCATGACAATAACATGACATTTATTGACAAAAGTAAACTGGCATTGATTGCCATAAAATGAAGGCGGCCTGAATACGCTATTTTAATCACATCCCTATGATAATAATGCCTATTTTTATTTTATCTAATAGATTATCGCTGTTTCAGTCTCATCACTCCTTTTTAAATCTTATTCACTCCATCACGATAAAGAAGAATAATTCTCATTCATGCCACACGAATAATAAGATAGCCAATAACATCAAGAAAACCCCATAGCAATATTCCCTCTTCACTGAGAAAAGTGAAATCAGGCTTCTCACCCATATAGCCAAACATCTTCATCGGAATATCTGTAGTGATATTCATTCTGACCGCTATTTTGTTAATGAAAGCAGTTAACGGTTAC
Source organism: Photorhabdus laumondii subsp. laumondii (assembly GCF_003343245.1). Taxonomy (NCBI): domain Bacteria; kingdom Pseudomonadati; phylum Pseudomonadota; class Gammaproteobacteria; order Enterobacterales; family Morganellaceae; genus Photorhabdus; species Photorhabdus laumondii. The sequence continues at coordinate 3,819,655 of NZ_CP024901.1, forward strand.
GCTATTTCCTCATTTATCGCCAATCGCATGCACTATTCCTCTATCAAATCATCGTCATTTACCGCTGATATTGTCGTGTGATTACCCGGCATCACTACAAAGATATTTTTCGGCAATTTAAATCCGCGCAGTTTTAATAACGCCAGCGGCCCTTCGCCCAATTCTGTGCGCAAAATCCAGGTTAACGGTAATCCATCCGGCGCGGTAAATATCAGTCGGTAACGGCTTTCATCCAGCCTCTCCGCTTTCGCCTGTGCCAGCCAGCGGATCAGCCCCCAGTTCCCCTGATAATCACCAAACAATCTCGCCCCGGCATTGACACTGGTCCACGTCAGCATCACACCCGGTTTATAGGTCTCTCCCGGCCAGCGAAAGCTCTGCCAGCTTTCCATCTGGTTAAAATAACGCAGTTTCTGCCCATCTATCGTCAGGTCAGTTTCCACCACATCCCGCACCGCTCTGGCCCGCAGTTCAAACCGCAATCCCTGACTGCCATCCGCAAACAACAGGTCCGATAACTGACTGAGCTGATTTATCGCCTTTAGAAAATCCGGGTTAATCTGCACGCCCTGACCATTCACCTCATCCACTACCCACTGGTTACCCGCTTTATGCAGTATCCCGCCTAACTGACGCGTCAAGAACTGCTCTATCCGCCCCGAATCTGACCGGATAAATTGCCCCAACATCGGCAATGAAATTTCACTGTCGCCACCGGCAAACGGATAACGACCCGCAAATGCCCGATCCCAGTTGTCCACTATCGCCGTCTGCCACTGGCTATTCAGATTCGCCGTCGCCGGTTTCAATACTCCCTGCCACGCCTGCGCTAATGGCTCGACAAACAGCGTCTGACCAAAACTCCGCCATTGGCCGCCCAGACTGGCGGCTATCAAGCGCCCATAACCCTGAGTATCGGTCAAATCAGTACTTTTCCCTTCAAATACCGTCTTAGCCAGCGCATTCGCCATTGCCGGTGGGTCGTCGCTGTTGTTCATCTGTTGCAGTTTCAGACGCACGTCGGTTACCCGGGTCAAGAAGGTTTGTAAATTCAGGGTACTGTCCGCCTTGATTCTTCCTTCTGCCTGATTTTCTCCCATCAGCGCCAGCAACGGCCCAAAGGTTTCATCCATCGGCCCGTGCAAGCCAGCCGTCTGTTGATTAATCATTCGCGGCGTTTTTTTATTCAATAACGTTTTAGCGGATTTCACCAATGAGTCCGATAAACTCGGCCCCTGTTGCCCGGTTTCGCCCTGATAGGCCAGCGTGTTCATCAGCGCAATCAGCGGAGACTGCCGTCCATCCGCCATCAACGTTAGCTGGTCGATGACATCCGACAGGTTACGGGTTTTGTTCCAGCGCAGGCTGTTGAGAAAATCCTGCCACACCCTGGCGAAATCGGTAAAGTAACGGGCGGTCAAACGGGCTTTCAGCTCTTCGGGCGATACCGACGCCGAGACTGCCTGACGGTTATCACTCAGCACCCAGTCAATTGCCTCTTTACGTGACGCCACCGCCTTCGCTATCGCCTTTTGTATCCCGCCTTCCCACGCCTGACGGGTAAACATCCCCGGTATCACGTGAGAGGTGGTAAACAGCCGCGCCGCATCGGTGTCGCCGGTCATCTGCCTTAACGTCAGGTCCGAATAATTTTTCTCCACTGATTGCAGCATCTGCTGGTAAAGCGCCGCTTCGGCATTGTGCTTACCTGGCTGGAGCAGCAACAACTGACGCACCTGTTTAATCAACGCCTTATCCGCGGTTATCCGCCATTCGGGATGCGCGGCCAGATTCTCCGCATAAAAACTCCACAAATCCCACGCCGTATCCAGCCAGACACCGGGGGCAATACCGGCCCGCTCGGGTTCATTTTCATCCAGTATCCGGGTTAAAAACACAGCATCCACTTTTTCCGGCCGCGCCATCATCAGGTAGGCTTTCAACTGGTCATGACCGGCTTGCGCCCGCTTAGCCCGCAAAGGGCTGCCCGGCGGTAAATTCACCAGCGCACTCAGTTTCGCATGCAACACCGCAGCGGCTTTGTCCCGTATCAGGCGGTTATTAACCTGCGCATAATCGGGCAGCACCGCCGTCAACAGTTTCTGATTCTGACTCAAACCAAAGCGCTCATACCACGGCACGCCGTGTTCAGCCCGGTCTTGCAGCCGGTCCACCTCGTTACGCAGATCCTTCAAGGCCATCAACTGGGCATCAGAATTCTCCGGCTGGACTTTCAGGTCAGTTACCGCCGCCTGCACCACGGCTAGCTGGTCACGGTTGGTGAAAAAGGAGAGCATCATTCCGGCCCCCCATAACAAGCCCAGCACTATCAGGCCACGACAAACGGTCTGTGTGTGGAGCATGCCCACCCGCCGACCGTGGAAACAACGACTGCCCTCCAACACCCCCTGCCATGCCGTGTCGGGCAGCCAGATCTGCGGGAGGCGAGTCGTCTGCGCTTTAAGCGGCAAACTGAACATCAAACCCCGCAGCGACACCACATCACCATACTCCGCTAACCACGGCGTCAGGACCTGTTGCCAGTGCGCAATCCCCTGTTGTTTCAAGTTCGCGGACAGACGACAGAGAAAATCGTGGGCCGTCTTCTCCAACAGTTGCTGCATCCCGCGCTCGCGCAACGGGTCAACCAACGTTTGTAACTGTGTCGCCACGATATCCGGGGTACAGCGTTCAGGAAAAAAACAGCCGACGGTCTGAGTGATACGACCTTCCTGAGACCAGGTACTGTGACACACCTGCCACAGGTAGACCGGAGCCTGCCAGCGTAACTGTTGGGCCTGTTTTTGCAACATCCTCAGGGCCTTGTCCATCCATACCGGCTGCGCACTTTGGTTTTCGGTCAGCGCCCAGACAATGGCATTGAGCGGGCGGTAACGGCGCAAGCGACGCAGGGCCATCAATTGAGCGGTATTCGGTTCCGCTTGCAAACTGCCGCCCCAGAGCAACAGCGTGCGATAACCCTCCTGCCAGTGCGTCGTGGTCAGCCCCGGCGCGATGGCTTCCACCTGCTCCACTTCGCCCACCACCAGTAAAATGCGGACTTTATACCACCAGAACCGCCCGTAACGGAGGCGCATGCGATCGCCCAAGTCACTCAGTACCAAAGCAGACTGGCTGGAGCGATCCGCTGTCCGCTCGGTTTCAGGTCTGAGTTTTTTCTGCGCTTTATTCTGCCGAATATGCCACCAGACAGCATTGCCAAATAAGCCTATTAATAGGATCGGAAAAACGGTAGCGTAGGCATACCATACGGATTTAAGCAGCCCCCGTTCCTCAAGTAATGTTTGATTCAAGTAGATCAACATGAGAAATATCCCGGCAAGGCTAAGGGTAATAAAAATATACCCAAAATAGCCATATTGGTGGTGACGATTAACTTTCATTGATGTAATTCCTTAGTCATTAAATAGAGGCTAGCGCTCCCCTCTGGTAATTGATTGATAACGATATGATCGCTACCGGTCAGGCTAATTGCCTCAGTTAATATGGCTGATGCCAAAAATATCGATAGCGGCCCCGGTGGGCCAAAAGTATGATCAATTAAATGAACCGAATTTTCGGTGAAAAGATTAAACGCAGAGTCATGGCTGTTAATTGTCAGTTCAGTCAGGACATCATTCGTGACACCCGTTATCCAAAGGTGCCGCATGTTATTTTTATCAATACGGTTATATTCAAACAATATCTGTAAGTCTTTGATTATTTCTCCGGGTAATGAAGGTAATGTTCTTCCCATACCGGCAAGGACAGTGAGTTTTTCCTGCGTGGCAAATTTTGTCGACGAAAATAATTGAGCCGAGACAAATTCACTGTACGCTTTCTTATTATTTTCAGAAGGCCAGCACTGGAACGCAATAACCATTATCAGCCCTTCGAAATCATCCTCATCGTATAATTTATCGATCTCATCTCGGTTTATTATCGGTAAGATGCTTATTTTCCACTGTTGATATATCGCAGATTCATAAGAAGCGTGATCGTCGGAAGCAATATAAATCTGGCGTAAAAGAGAACGATAACCCGGACACTGTTGTTCAAAATCCTGATCCATTTTAGCCAATAATTGCCGCCTATCGCTCGATGGCAGAGATAATGCCCGTCCTTGTTCAGGAAAAGCAGGGATCTCTTCCGCATCACCTAACAGTGGCGCAATACCTTGTTGCTCAGGCGTCAGAATAATATTACCAATCACCGCCAGTTGTTTTCTGCTCCATTGCTGCCATTGGAAACGAGTTTCAGCACTGGCTTCTTCCCAAGCGTATGCTGCCGCGCAATATTGCTCATAGCGATTTAATACCGCACCAAATAATAGCAACCACACCAGAAAGGACGGTAAGCTGCTATAAATCGCCGCGTGATAGAAATCGGTGGTATCTTTTAGCACAGCGTAAACCAATGTGCCGACAATCAATATCAAAAGTAAAATGATAAACCATAATCGATAACGCAGAGGCGACACTGCTTTAAGTTCCGGTATTTCAGGTATGGGCCAACTCATAATAATAACTCGATATTATCCTGGGTAATGGAATCGAAAACGGGCAACAACAATCATATATCACCATTGAATGCATACCCTGTTTCGCATTTAAATAAAAAATCAGGCCACCGATTAATTTAACCGGTTTGTCCTTATCATAGAACGTTAACGCTGTCACGCTTACGATTCTACTTTGATCAGTGATATGGCTGAAACCAATCATATTAAACATAATCATCTCCTCATCTGTTTAATTATATAAATTTATCCATATTATGAAGGCGATAAGGGAACCACTCATGAATACAGCAGCAAAAATCAAGCGTGACGCACGCCCGTATTCCTTATCTTTAATGCATTTCTTTATCCGATAAAGAGTAAATACATCCAGTATCAGAATTATCGGCCAAGTGTAATATAGTAGTAAAAGATATATGCCTAATACAAGTTGCCAAAGCTCAAAATGAATCATATCAACCCCCACTAACTGGTTATTTCTTTAAACATCTGGTTTCTCCTTCTGCTGATGGTTAACCCTTACATCCCTATAAGGGGTTTTATTTGAAGCATGTTATTGCCGTTTAAAAGCACCGGGTCTTTTACGAAAAGTACTCGTTACCGCATCCCAAAACTTTATCAGTTCATTTTCACTGTACGGCGTTGCGGATGACCGATCATTTCTCAGATTAATTCTAACAAAAGGGTTCTTATAATCCCCGATTGTTTCATTAGCAATTAAAATAAATTTATATCCCGGAATTTTGGTTTCCGGTTCTTCAATTTTTTCTGTCGGCGCAGTTGTTAAAACTTCCTCCGTATAAGTGCCATTAATTTCCCGTTTCCCTTTCCTTATTATCTTAGCATGCATGGACAAAAACATACCTTCCATTCCCCTCAGACGCTCTAACAGATGGTCTTTCTCTTGAAGATCATTCAATATTTCAACATTGAAAGTAAAATGATCACTTTCATCTCGCTTATAGACAAAAGTCATATTCTCTTTCTCATCATGACTGCCAGTAATAAAACCATCAGGAATACAGGTACCTGTCTCTGTAGGTATTTCTGTATCTTTCCGGCCGCTGATTCTGGATAGCAGTCTTTTCATCTTCTCCAGAGTTTGATATAACTCATTGTATTGCCTTTCAGAAAACCCTTGCCTTATATAAAAATCTCTATCTTCCTTATACTTATCATCTGATAACTCCATAAATTTCATTGTTACGGTAAAAGCGACACCATTACTATACAAATGCGCTTCTAATACTCGGGCAAAACCGGGAATACCAAAACTTTCATTCCTGTCGAAGATCACACCCTCCATATTATCCTGGAGGCGATAGGCTTTCTTTAAAAAAGGCATATCTTTCGGTTCAACAGATTGCATGGTCTTTAATTCCTGCTCTCTTAGCCGTATCCGCTGTTCAAATGCAGGTGGATATAAACGCTCGGTTTCTATTTGCGCATCACCAATAAATATCCCTTGTTCGGCAACATTGCCAAATCCAGCAGGAAGATCTATCAAATAACGGCCCACACAATGAGGCTGCATATTCACTAACATTTCAGTTGTCACTTTCTTTTCCTTTTCAGTTAAAATCGGGTAATAAAATACGGGCATATACCACCATAAGGTACAAATAACCGCTAAAGTCAGTAAGGTTGTTTTCCTATTCAATTTTCACCTTTCACCGCTTGCACCATCTTCACAATTGAACGCAAAGTGAATAACCGGGCAAACGTCTCTTCCGTCTCGTTATCCTGTTTATATGCGCCTTCATGGTCGACTTCTGTTGCCAGCAAGCTGCGTAAATATCTGGCTGCAATACGGCCAGACTGTACCGGCACCGTCCCATCTCCCGGCTCTTTGGGCGGTGCCAGCTTAAAAGTTTTCGCCGCAATATCCTGAAAAGAAGGGCCAACAGAAAACTGCACCATACGGGTTGCGCCCGTCTCCAGGTTATAAGGATCGTATATCGGCCGATCAAATGTCAGGCCGGAATAATCCTCCGTTTTATTGTAATAATCCTTACTGGCTTCTTGCCAGGAGATAACTCCATAGGATAAATGTTTCTCGCTGGCACCATAAAAGGCATAAGTATTCGGATGGTACTTACTGGTTAACTCTTCAATAAATGGTTTGACTGTGTTTCTTATCAATTTCCGATAACTATTCCAGCTTGCTCCATCTTTCCACTTATCCTTTTTATCCGGGTTTAAAAACCGGGTTTCACATAACCCCCACCAGCGATCCTTTTCCAGATAAATCTCCTCATACGGATCTGATTTCGGCAGTTTATGCGTCATTTTACCATCGGCGATATGTAACCAGCCTCGACCATACTCCTTTCCCGGCAGAAGCTGTAATGGGCCGGGAGACTGCGCCAGCACCGGAGTCATATCTTCACCATCGTAACCCACAACCAGCCCGGTCACACCATCTTCACCGGTTTTCATCCTTTTATAGGTGGTCGGCGCCCCCGTAGCGGGCATCACCCCATGCACAATGCCTAAAATTTTATCTCTGCCATTCAGCAATTCTGAATAATAACGAGCAACCAGCCCTCCCATTGAGTGAGTGACTAAAATCACCTTTTTAGTTGCACACCGTTTACCATAGAAAGCTAAAACCTTATCCACATATTGCTCCAGCCTCTTGGCAGACTCCTCATTAGATTGCAACCAGTTATAGCCCATCACATGAACCGGGTAGAGAAAATCATAACTATGGTCAACCTCTGCCTCGGTCAGCGGCTCTTCCCCCCACTCCGCATTCAAACTCATATCAACCATACGTTGCCGAAGGGTTTTTTCCCCCTTCTCTGCCAGACAGTACTCAAAGGCCAGACGCTCATCATCCAACACCGCCTGAAGCCAGGGCAGGAAAGTGCCATAGCTCATATGGGCTATCTCCCCCCAACCGCGCTGCTTGCAAGTCTGGAATTTATTCTTCTCAGTGTGATCAGGCGTGATATCCCCGGAATCATCAACCTTTGTTTTATTCGGGTCTAAAGTTTTCTTCCTGTAAGACGCACCCGAGCACATCCAACCTAAAACATCAAAACTTAATATCCTGTTTAGCCGCCAGACTGACTCCCCCTCTGTCGATTTCAAATTACTCCCCATCACCCCCGGCAGGAAAATTACCGGGATCACTTTAGTCGCGTACTTCAAACACGTCGCCACCAGATTTTCTTCAATTCTGGCATTCGGCACGTTGTAATAAGGGAGGCCCAGTTCATCATATTCAGGGTGAATAAAAATCTCATTTTCTTTCGGCTCACTCATCATTTACTCCTCATCTTTTATTTTCAATTGACTGATTTCCACCCCAACCTGCTTTTGCAAAGGGGTTTTTCCATTCTGTATGGTTGATAATGCCTGTACGCCGCCATCTTCGGCATGGAACTGCATATTTTGACGGTCTAACGGAGAAATCTTATAAGCCCGTACAGCCTTCGGCGTTACCGCATAATTCGCGGTTTGCCATTGCTGTACTGTCTGACTAACACTCTGCCCGTCAAACTTCTGCCACACTGCCGCCCGTTGGATGATGTGATTGGGCGCACCACACTCCACCTGACCATTTCCTATTCGGATATAACCACCGCCACTGACCAGCAAGATCTCCTGTTTGGCGCTGATGATCACTTTTCCCTCATGGCTATTCACCGTGATATCTTTCAGTGCCGCCAGCCCCATCTCATCACCCTGCGCTTCAATATCTACCCGGCCTTTGCTGGCAAACAGTTTGATGCCCAGTTTTTGGGCAAACAGGCTGATCCTTTCACCCGCCGCCACCGTGAATTTTTTCAATACGCTGAAATCGGTACTTTTCCCACTGGTGACGATAATATTTTCCCCGGCCGCCAACTGGAGGCTTTTTGCCGTCGTCTGCGCGATCCCTTCTGGCGCGGAGAGTAACAACGCGGATTTTTTCAGCTCGGCTAACGTTTCACTTAACAGCGCCTTCTGTTGCTGCAAATCCGCCAGTTCCGCTTTAGCCATTTCAGCCGCGCCGTATAATGCCTCGGTTAAGGTCTGCGCTTGTTGAAGTTGATTCAGCGCCGCCTCCATCTCCAGCACTTCACCGCCCGCGCGGGCCTGTTTATCCGCACTGATAAACAACCCCTTACCGGCCCGGATCGCGCCCCAGTCGTCGGTTCGCAGCTCAAAGCCTTCTCCCCGTTTATCCGGGTGTGGGCGCTGGCTATCAACGAGATGGCCGAGATTTAACTGGCTTTTACCGCCGTACTCGGTACTCAGTTTGATATGTTCCCGACCGCGTTCGTCATCCATCCGCAGTTTGTTATTCGCCGGGGTGCGCAGAACGTTGCGTTTGTAGTTGTAGAGATTGACGTGATCCGGGTGCACTGAGTCGTGCAGAGCATGGGCAATATAGGGCCGGTCCGGGTCGCCCCCTTCAAAGGCGATCGCGACTTCGGTGCCTTCCAGCAACGGCCAGTGAAAACCATAGTTCTCCCCCGCATACGGGCGCGCCAGACGCACCCACAAGCTTTCGCCGCCTTGCGGCCATTTCTCCCGGTCAAAATTAAACACCACCCGATATAAGCCGTCTTTGTCGATATCGCCGTAGGTATCATTCACTTTGGTACTGCTCACCCGCGCGGGTATCGTGCCGGCCATCACCGGTTTCGGCACCCGCTCCGGGCGAAAGCACACGGTCTCGGAATAGGGAATGGCAGTGAATGTCATCTCAAAACTGCTGTCCCGGCGGGCACTGTTGGTGATCTGGGTGATGATCGCCCCTTTGCGAAACGTTTCCGGGGCGTCACCTTTCACTTTCAACTCCTGTCCCGGCACCAGCGTGGCGGAGGTGGTCATTCCCCGCAGGCGGATGCGTTGATTCAGGTAACGTTCGTGATGCAAACGGGCATAAAACACCCCGCTTTCCGTCTCCGGTTGATAGGCGTAACGATCACCGGGTATTCGGTAGTCGTCACGGTAATGGTACGCTTCGCCATAAGTCGTTCGATCGCCCCGTGTCACATCCGCCTCGGTGTTCAAGCCGGGATACGGCCGGGCATCGTGGTAGTCATAATTCCGAGTCGCAATTTTTCCCTCCACCACCTGATACGCGGTCTCCATGCCCCACACCACCGCGTCCTCCTCGCCGTGCATACCTGACGGATTGCGGGCAGGCAGGTAGACATTGAACTGGTAGTCACGCTGGTCGTCGTAAAACTCCACCACATCGATCTTTAACCGGTCATCCGCCGTCACTTTGTACCAGATACCCACTTCCGCCAGCATGCGTTGGATAAAGCGCAGGTCATCTTCGCCATACTGCATCACCTGTTCCCGCCTCGGGTAGCTGTACGCCAGACTGAACAGGAAGTCCTGCCCGCGAAAACCATGTCGCTCCCGCAGGATTTTCTCCACAATCTCCGGCACGGACAGTTTTTGGTAAATAGCGTATTGATGGCTTCTCGCCAGCAGCGCCAGCCGGGGCTCCAGCGTCACTTCGTAACGGCTTTCGTCCCGCGAAGTGGAGAGCAGTTTAAAGCCGCTGATCACCCCGTAAACCGAGCGCAGCGGCTCCGGCGGCACAATCGGCATCCACCGTATCCCCGGATTGATCGCAGGCGAGGTCAGGGTAAATGAGGCTTGCTGCATCAGCATCTGTGCCGGTTCAATCCCTTTCTCCGCACTGGTGAATTCAATGGCATAGCGAAACGGCTGGCTTAAGGCTTCCTGCCCGGTAAAGGCCAGCACATCCAGCGGTGCTTTATTGCGCCACACTTTTAGTCTGTAACGGCTGTGATCAAAGATGATCATCGGTGTTAGGTTCGTCATATTTTCTCCTAAATTTTCTGCGGCCATTAGTCAACAATAAGAACTCAATATCAGGCCATATCATTATTGTCATACCGGGAAATAACCCACGCCACTATTTCCCGGTCGGAAGTTAACTGAGCCGTAAATATTTACACAGGCCATTCATGTTTTCGCAATATATCAAGGGATGAACAAGGCAAGCGATTTATAAATTCTCCCATCTTCTTAATGGGTGCCTATAAAGATCAACTCTTTTTTCAAAAAAACGATTTTTAATGCGCACCCTTTTATCTCCGCCGATATAACAGCATGTCGAACAGAATAATTTAAACCTCATGACAATAACATGACATTTATTGACAAAAGTAAACTGGCATTGATTGCCATAAAATGAAGGCGGCCTGAATACGCAATTTCAATCACATCCCCATGATAACAATGCCTATTTTCATGTTACCCAATAGATTATCGCTGTTTTAAATAACGTTTCGTAATTATGCTACACATAGCCCCATCCAACCCATTGTTATACATAGAATTATGAGTGGTATAAGATGTAGCGCTATTTTGAAATCTTATTTAATCTCATCACTCCTTTTTAAATCTTATTCACTCCATCACGATAAATAAGAATAATTCTCATTCATGCCACACGAATAATAAGATAGCCAATAACATCAAGAAAACCCCATAGCAATATTGCCTCTTCACTGAGAAAAGTGAAATCAGGCTTCTCACCCATATAGCCAAACATCTTCATCGGAATATCTGTAGTGATATTTATTCTGACCGCTATTTTGTTAATGAAAGCAGTTAACGGTTACGCTATTTCCTCATTTATCGCCAATCACATGCACTATTCCTCTATCAAATCATCGTCATTTACCGCTGATATTGTCGTGTGATTACCCGGCGTCACTACAAAGATATTTTTCGGCAATTTAAATCCGCGCAGTTTTAATAACGCCAGCGGCCCTTCGCCCAATTCTGTGCGCAAAATCCAGGTTAACGGTAATCCATCCGGCGCGGTAAATATCAGTCGGTAACGGCTTTCATCCAGCTTCTCCGCTTTCGCCTGCGCCAGCCAGCGGATGAGTCCCCAGTTCCCCTGATAATCACCAAACAATCTCGCCCCGGCATTGACACTGGTCCACGTCAGCATCACACCCGGTTTATAGGTCTCTCCCGGCCAGCGAAAACTTTGCCAACTTTCCATCTGGTTAAAATAACGCAGTTTCTGCCCATCTATCGTCAGGTCAGTTTCCACCACATCCCGCACCGCTCTGGCCCGCAGTTCAAACCGCAATCCCTGACTGCCATCCGCAAACAACAGGTCCGATAACTGACTGAGCTGATTTATCGCCTTTAGAAAATCCGGGTTAATCTGTACGCCCTGACCATTCACCTCATCCACTACCCACTGGTTACCCGCTTTATGCAGTATCCCGCCTAACTGACGCGTCAAGAACTGCTCTATCCGCCCTGAATCTGACCGGATAAACTGCCCCAACATCGGCAATGAGATTTCACTTTCGCCACCGGCAAACGGATAACGACCCGCAAATGCCCGATCCCAGTTGTCCACTATCGCCGTCTGCCACTGGCTATTCAGATTCGCCGTCGCCGGTTTCAATACCCCCTGCCACGCCTGCGCTAATGGCTCGACAAACAGCGTCTGACCAAAACCACGCCATTGGCCGCCCAGACTGGCGGCTATCAAGCGCCCATAGCCCTGCGTATCGGTCAAATCAGTGCTTTTCCCTTCAAATACCGTTTTAGCCAGCGCATTCGCCATTGCCGGTGGGTCGTCGCTGTTGTTCATCTGTTGCAGTTTCAGACGCACGTCGGTTACCCGCGTCAGGAAGGTTTGTAAATTCAGGGTACTGTCCGCCTTGATTCTTCCTTCTGCCTGATTTTCTCCCATCAGCGCCAACAACGGCCCAAAGGTTTCATCCATCGGCCCGTGCAAGCCAGCCGTCTGTTGATTAATCATTCGCGGCGTTTTTTTATTCAATAACGTTTTAGCGGATTTCACCAATGAGTCCGATAAACTCGGCCCCTGTTGCCCGGTTTCGCCCTGATAGGCCAGCGTGTTCATCAGCGCAATCAGCGGAGACTGCCGCCCATCCGCCATCAACGTTAGCTGGTCGATGACATCCGACAGGTTACGGGTTTTGTTCCAGCGCAGGCTGTTGAGAAAATCCTGCCACGCCCCGGCAAAATCGGTAAAGTAACGGGCGGTCAAACGGGCTTTCAGCTCTTCGGGCGATACCGAAGCCGAGACTGCCTGACGGTTATCACTCAGCACCCAGTCAATTGCCTCTTTACGTGACGCCACCGCCTCCGCTATCGCCTTTTGTATCCCGCCTTCCCACGCCTGACGGGTAAACATCCCCGGTATCACGTGAGAGGTGGTAAACAGCCGCGCCGCATCGGTGTCGCCGGTCATCTGCCTTAACGTCAGGTCCGAATAATTTTTCTCCACTGATTGCAGCATCTGCTGGTAAAGCGCCGCTTCGGCATTGTGCTTACCTGGCTGGATCAGCAACAACTGACGCACCTGTTTAATCAACGCCTTATCCGGGGTTATCCGCCATTCGGGATGCGCGGCCAGATTCTCCGCATAAAAACTCCACAAATCCCACGCCGTATCCAACCAGACAGCGGGGGCAATACCGGCCCGCTCGGGTTCATTTTCATCCAGTATCCGGGTTAAAAACGCAGCATCCACTTTTTCCGGCTGCGCCATCATCAGGTAGGCTTTCAACTGGTCATGACCGGCTTTCGCCCGCTTAGCCCGCAAAGGGCTGCCCGGCGGTAAATTCACCAGCGCACTCAGTTTCGCATGCAACACCGCAGCGGCTTTGTCTCGTATCAGGCGGTTATTAACCTGCGCATAATCGGGCACCACTGCCGTCAACAGTTTCTGATTCTGACTCAAACCAAAGCGCTCATACCACGGTACACCGTGTTCAGCCCGGTCTTGCAGCCGGTCCACCTCGTTACGCAGCGCCTTTAAGGCCATCAACTGGGCATCAGAATTCTCCGGCTGAGCTTTCAGGTCAGTGACCGCCGCCTGCACCACAGCTAGCTGGTCACGGTTGGTGAAAAAGGAGAGCATCATTCCGGCCCCCCATAACAAGCCCAGCACTATCAGGCCACGACAAACGGTCTGTGTGTGGAGCATGCCCACCCGCCGACCGTGGAAACAACGACTGCCCTCCAACACCCCCTGCCATGCCGTGTCGGGCAGCCAGATCTGCGGGAGGCGAGTCGTCTGCGCTTTAAGCGGCAAACTGAACATCAAACCCCGCAGCGACACCACATCACCATACTCCGCTAACCACGGCGTCAGGACCTGTTGCCAGTGCGCAATCCCCTGTTGTTTCAAGTTCGCGGACAGACGACAAAGAAAATCGTGGGCCGTCTTCTCCAACAGTTGCTGCATCCCGCGCTCGCGCAACGGGTCAACCAACGTTTGTAACTGTGTCGCCACGATATCCGGGGTACAGCGTTCAGGAAAAAAGCAGCCGACGGTCTGAGTGATACGACCTTCCTGAGACCAGGTACTGTGACACACCTGCCACAGGTAGACCGGGGCCTGCCAGCGCAACTGGTGGGCCTGTTTTTGTAACATCCGCAAAGCTTTATCCATCCACACCGGCTGCGCACTTTGGTTTTCGGTCAGCGCCCAGACAATGGCATTGAGCGGGCGGTAACGGCGCAAGCGACGCAGGGCCATCAATTGAGCGGTATTCGGTTCCGCTTGCAAACTGCCGCCCCAGAGCAACAGCGTGCGATAACCCTCCTGCCAGTGCGTCGTGGTCAGCCCCGGCGCGATGGCTTCCACCTGTTCCACTTCGCCCACCACCAGTAAAATGCGGACTTTATACCACCAGAACCGCCCGTAACGGAGGCGCATGCGATCGCCCAAATCACCATAATCATACGGTTCGCTGGCTGGCAAAAGTGGCCGGGTATCGGACTTCACATCGGTGACTTTGTTTTTGACAAACAACGTTACCGTGATAAAACCTAGCATACTCACCACCACAGTGAGCACCCAAGCTATTCCACAAACCCACAACAGATGGTTGAAAGTTTCGGCATCAGTGGTTCGGTGTTCTCCCCAAACCCACCATCCCAGACCAGCCAACGAAACCAGCAGGGTAATGGTGCCTATCAGTAAGATAAGTGTCTTCACCACCGAAATAGGCGGTATTTTATTCTCTTGCAGTGCCATAAGATTTTACTATTCCAAACGCTAAAGTATGTTGAGGATCACGGGCTAACCACCCACAGGGTTGGCCGGTATTTTCCGCCGAGATCGCCGCCAGTGTTTGCACTACGATCGCCTCCATCCCGCCAATATTGCCCCAATTGAGATCCTGTTGATGTTGAGTGATATTCCAGCCGAGTTTCTCCAGTGAGGATATATCCGGCTGAGAAAACAGAAAGCAGGTTGCCGGTGGCTGAGACATATCCGCTTGAACCCATGTTCTGGCCGCGACGTCAACAACCTCTTCATCACTTTGAGAACAAAAAAATTCACCACGGGTTAAACAGACGTTGCCCTGTTTTTTCAATAACCAGATAAATGCTGCTTCACCGGCGGGTAAGGCTGACTCAGCCTCGCTGTCTACGCACTGACAACCTGCACACAAAATAGTCGCGTGTTGGTCCTTTGTCGTGTTGAGCAAATCAATTATTTCATCCAGCGTATCGATACCACACCAAGGCTGTGGCTGTTCAGGCAACTCCACATCAGGAAACCGCTCCGCCATCTGGGCGGTAAACTCTTGCCAGGCAGCGACAGAGCCTAACCAATAACAACGTAATGGCGTACAACGCAACGGCGACTGCGCCTTCCTTTGTTTATGCCACTGTTCCACCGACATGCCCGCCAGTTGTATTTCCCGCTGTTCAATATCAGCGGCAAAAGAACGCAGCAGACGCACCGACTGACCACTCTCTTCCTCGATAGGTTCCACGTGGCAATGAGGCTGATTAACCACTTTATTCCATACATCGGGCGTGCACCCTAGCGGCCCAGCTAATACATAATCCACCAACGCAATCTGTTGACGGTGTTTACGCCACCACTGTTGCTGAACCCGCTCGACCTGCTGCTGGTAAGTCCAGGCGTTATGCACAGCAAAGCGGTAAAACAGCACGCGAAATAACAGACATAACAGCCATAACGCCGCCAATCCAGGGATCAGGGCATATAAGGAGAAAGTGTCACCGATTTCAGGTCTTATCAGCGCGACGATGTTACTGATCAACAAAACCAATCCGGTGCCGACTCCCAACCAACGTTTAAAACGGGGAGGCGAAGCCTGACAATAAGGCGGAAAAAGAGGGATCGCTTTCATGACGTCACCTGATAATCGGGAAAAGAGCTGACTAACGTACAACCACATTCACAACGATGACCATGCAACGCCACCGGCTGGCCGTCTATCAGGCAGGCCGCACTCCCTTGAGCAATGGTAGTCATGCCATGACGGTGACACTGAACAGGATCACCCTTGCAAGCAATGGGTTGTCCGAAACAAAGATAGTGGCCCGACAATACCGTACCGCCATATTCGCGCAGGCTATCACCCTGACGGATTACGTTTTTCATTTCTCAGGCTCCTTGAACGGGGTCGGTTCCTGCGTTTTTCCCGCCCAATGCGCTTTGAGATTATCTTTGGCCGTTTGCAACCGCTGCTCTTCGATAAACTTTCTCTGCTGGCTGGTCATCTCGCCCACATTATGGGTGAACGCTTTTCTATACTCCGGTCCTGCTAACAGGGTGATCAGCTTGCCGGAAGTTAAATACTGCGCGGTCACTTCCCACTCAGCAGCGGTGCCCTTGGACACTTTGTCGATGGCATCCCCCATCGTGTTTGCGACTTTATTCTGTTTAAACAAAAGCAGTACACTCTCTGCGGCCGGCGACATGAACCCCGCCACAGTGCCAGCCACTGACAGAAGTGACAGCGGTCTGCTGCAAATTGTACCGAAGTAAATGACTCGGTAGCGGAAATAGCCTCCCCACGGTTCACGTGAACCGAGTGTCGAGTACATAAACCAGGCACGGGAATCGTGAACCTGATTGTCATACAAGGCGACCAGCAATGACTCGGGTGGTTCCTGTTGACCGGGTTTTGCCGCCGGAACAGGCCGAAAAAGCTGTTTGACCAATGCCTCTCCCCCTGCTTTCATTTGCAGATACTCCAGGAGGTCATCATGATCATCCAACATGTAAATTGCCTGACGTGGCACAGTATCGAAAAGAAATTGCCACTTACTGTGTTGTTCCCGCCGGTCACCGTAGTAGTCATTGCGAAATTCCGCGGCCGCTTCTCGCAACTGGTTTTGAGCGGTTTCCGGGTCAAAATCCGGCACTCCCTGCATTAACAACGGCTGCGTTTTTCCTCCATCGCGAAAAAATTCATTCCACTGCACTTTCCGTTTAGCCTCGACCTGCTGTTGTGCCGCTTTTTGTGCCTGTTCACTCTGTTCATAATGCGCCTTTTTCGCATCACGATTAGGAGCCTCATGAAAAAATGGCTCACCAAGCAGCGTGCCGTTGGCGTAACGATTGATACGCCAGGCTGTCAGCCAGTCCATCTGGTTTTTCATCGCCTGTTCCAATGCCACAGAGGCCCGCACCGGTTCAAAGCGGGCCGCTTCTTCATCCGACAGAGGTTGTTGGGGCATCTCCAACCCCAGAGTGACCTGACGCCAGGCGTTGAAGCGGTTGACTAATTGTGTGTCAATATCAAATTCATCACCGACATCTGGTGGCATAGAACGCCAGCTATATTGAGATAACTCTTGTGGCAAAATATCTTTAGGAACTTTCAATGGAGCTCCAATCTCAAACGCTGCCGAATACATTTCATGTAATGAGATCTGTGAGAGTAATAGATTGTCACGTTTTCCTATTGCCTTACCCTGTTCTCCCGGTGGATAACCGCCCCCCAAATCAGAGTGCACACCGGGATAAATCACCTCGGTGCTGCCTGTCGGGTAAGTGCCATCGGAACGGCGAATGGAATCCATCGGAAAACACAACCGCTGTTCATGGGTCGAGACCAAGTGCACACAACGTTTCACCAGACCACCGTAAGTCGCCTCCGATGGCAATTCCTGCGTGCCGTCTGCCCAGGCCATATGACCTTCAACAACGGGGATCATATGGGGCACCCCGACCGATGCCACTGTGTCAAACAATCCGAGAAATTCTACGCTGATGGGTAACTTGCTATCCGGGTCTGTCTCGTGTTTATGTTGCAGACACTGAGCCGGTTTCTGGCCTGCTTCTCTCGACGGCGGAAACAGTTCAGTCAACCAGTTAACAAAAGTCCGCGCTTCCGCAGCCCCACGGGAAAAACCATACACATACAATTTCATGCCCAACAACTTACACTTACCTCGTCCCGGCTGACTGCGGGCTATCCTCAGTTCACGTTTTAAGCTCGCAAACTGCTTATAAAACTCCTCATAGCGGTTATTGCTGCCTCCCAACTCCAGCATATTCCATGTGGTTGCCATCGCTTTCAGGGATTTTTGACAAGCAACATCATCAATTGTGTCGTTTACCAATACGCGCTTTAATACATCAATCAACCGCAGTAATGCCCAATTGATCCGGTCTTCTCCCCCGCTAGCAACCGCCAGCCCCAATTTGCTGTAATCCAGCTCATTAATTTCCGGGAAAGGGGTTCCCACCCCGGGAATATAATACTTAAAGTACTTTCTTCCGGTGCTCTCAATATTATCCAGTAACGGCTTACCTGATGCCCCTCCGGCATAACCCGCCCCAATGGTTGCCTGGAAAAGACGGACAACATTGGTCGGATGGTTAGGAACAGCCTGATAAAGGTCGTTATATAAATTATTGCCGGTGCCATCAAAAAACAGGCTGACATGCAACGTGTTACAACAGGGACGGATTACCCGACGATTGGCGGCCAGACAAAGTTCCTGATAGTAAGCTTTTTCCTGACTGCTCTGTTGCTGACAGTTTTCCACCACCAAATAATTTTTGGCAGGTAACCGCCCCTGAGACGGAAAAGGGGCTGGCAACCAGACAAGATCATGATGCTTTATTTCGGACATATTTTTGGTTCCTTCATTTCCAACGGTTCTTTGATTGGGTAGTTCGGACTACCGTAGGTGTTACACGAGGTGGTAACTTTGACCTGATCACAAGGTAAGAAATGCACTGTAATACCGCAGGTGCGCTGCCCGGTATAATCGGGCAACGGTACTACCTGGCTATGCTGGCGCTTTTGGGCATTAATCTTGTCCCTCCACGCCAAATATTTTTTTCTATCTGCAAAACCGGGAAACCCCCCCATGTCCCCAACACCAGTCTCCCAATCCACCTTAACCGTCATCCCCGGCCGCCACTTATCTGGAGCCCGATAGCAGCAACCGCCACCACCGCCCTGATACGGGCCGATAATATCGATACCCGGTTGATCATCCACAGTGAACCGGTTAATCGCCCACTTAGTATGGTTAATGGCGATAATGATGCCTGCCTGTGCCGGAAATTGGCTACAGGCGACCAGCAGCAGAGATAAAACTGCCAGCCTCAATTGTTGTTTTTTCATCTTCTATTCCTTCACATTAGTGACAATCTGGACTTGAAATGCCGGTATGCATTACTTCGGACATACTTTTGGTTCCTTCATTTCCAAGGGTTCTTTAATTGGGTAGTTCGGGCTACCGTAGGTGTTACAGGAAGTGGTAATTTTGACCTGATCACAGGGTAAGAAGTGCACTGTAATACCGCAGGTACGCTGCCCGGTATAATCGGGTACAGGCACTACCTTGCTATGCTGACGATCATTAGCCCGCAACTTATTACGCCAAGATAAATACTTCTCTTCATCAGCAAAACCCGGAAAGCCTTTTGTGGATGCTTCACCTGTCTCCCAATCCACCTTAACCGTCATCCCCGGTCGCCACTTCTCCGGGGCCCGGTAGCAGCAACCACCACCACCGCCCTGATATGGCCCGATAATATCGATACCCGGTTCACCATCCACACTGAACCGATTAATTGCCCATTTGGTATGATTAATCGCTTCAATGATTCCCGCCTGTGCCGAAAACTGGCTACAGGCGACCAGTAGCAGGCATAAAACCGCCAGCCTCAATTGTTGTTTTTTCATCTTCTATACCTTCACATTAGTGACAATCTGGACTTGAGGTGCTTGCATGCTTTACTTCGGACATACTTTTGGTTCCTTCATTTCCAAGGGTTCTTTAATCGGGTAGTTCGGGCTACCGTAGGCATAACACGAGGTCGTAACTTTAATTTGATCACAGGGTAGGAAGTGCACCGTAATACCGCAGGTATCACCACCATTCTGATAATAAGGAACCGGCACTACTTGGCTATGCTGGCGTTTCTGGGCGTTAATCTTGTCCCTCCACGCCAAATACTTCTCATCATTTTCATAACCGGGAAAGTCGTCGGAAAAAGCGACACCGGTCTCCCAATCCACCTTAACCGTCATCCCCGGTCGCCACTTATCTGGAGCCCGATAGCAGCAACCGCCACCACCGCCCTGATACGGGCCGATACTGTCGATACCCGGTTGATCATCCACAGTGAACCGGTTAATCGCCCATTTAGTACGATTAATGGCGATAATGATGCCTGCCTGTGCCGGAAATTGGCTACAGGCGACCAGCAGCAGGAATAAAACCGCCAGCCTCAATTGTTGTTTTTTCATCTTCTACCTCTATGACGATAATCTGGCTTTAAGGTGTTTAAGTACGAACGACTCTCTGTCGTCATCCAGTAAAATGTCTTCACCAGATGTCTCTATCATCAAGGCATAACAATTGTTGAACAGTTGTTCGCGGGAAAATTCTGAATATTCAACCTGACTACTCAGTTTCAACATCAGTATGTGAGCATCAGAAACGCACAAGAGATGTTCTAGCTGCTCATCTGTGAGATCAATTTTCTGAAAGGTTTCATCAACCGGCCCTGCATGGCCTTCACGCCAGATAACATGTGGAGCCCCATCACGATCAAGCCAACTCCAGAACAGCGCGGGCCTGAAAAATTGTTGTTGCTGTTCCTTGTCCAATACATGGGAAAACAACACAGGAAAAATACGCGGATCATAAAAACGTAAGATCCCGCCTTTCTCGGCGTAGGCTGCATCCACGCACTGAATCAAATATTGGGACAAGCGATCAAACGACCATGAAGAACATAAAATCAGCAACATAGGCTTGCCGCCTAAGCGCATCATGATTTCATTCATCCATTGCCGTTGAACAGGTTGTGTTAGATCAATCCGAATTAAGATCGGGGCTTTATCTGTCACAATCTCCTCCGGCAATCCCTGAAATAGCGAGCACCAATCCATCTCAGATGAAAAACTTTTTAATGCCGGAATTAGGGGGAACTTACCCCCTGATTGATCCACAATCATATCGATACAACTTATGCCGGTTTCCGTTACAGACGATGCAAGTGATGCAATCCAGTCAGCTATTTGATGGTCATTCATTGGTTAACTCCTCAAAACAAACCCCTGCGACAATTCCTGCGCTTTTTCCAAACACGTTTTACACACCGATTCAGGCAGGTCAGGCAAAGGAAAGTCCTGTTTCGCCGGTGACGCCATTTTGTGCTGCCCTTTCAGGCTTAACAGGCCCGGCCCGTGAATTTCAATTTCTCCTGCCGGAGAAAGACGGATGTACGCGCCTCCACACGCCAATGTCAGGCCATTTTTCGCCGTAATCTGGACGTGACCCTGTGTTGAATTGACGGTGACATCGTTTAATGAGGTGAGACCTAAACTATCGCCATGTGATTCAATGGCGAGCGGCCCTTTCCCTGACACCAGACGCATCCCTTCGTTTTGTGCTAACAGGGAGATAGCCTGTATCGAATTCATCCCAATCCGGTTTGCACTGGCAATATGCACATCCCCCGCACTTTGGGCATAGAGCGCCTGACCACTTTGCACCATCACAGTCTGCGGGCTGACAATCCCCACCCCTTCCGGCGCACTGAGCAGCATGGCCGCCATTTTCAGTTGATCCACATGCTGTAAGTAGGTTTTCAGGCTTTCAGTATCCGGCTGATGATTCAGGTGAGTTTTGGTCACTGTTCCCCACTCCAGCACCTGATTCACCGCACCTTTTACCAGACTGATTGCCGGGGCCATCTCCAGCACTTCACCGCCCGCCCGGGCCTGTTTATCCGCACTGATAAACAACCCCTTACCGGCCCGGATCGCGCCCCAGTCGTCGGTTCGCAGCTCAAAGCCTTCACCCCGTTTATCCGGGTGTGGGCGCTGGCTATCAACGAGATGACCGAGGTTCAACTGGCTTTTACCGCCGTATTCGGTACTCAGTTTGATATGTTCCCGACCGCGCTCGTCATCCATCCGCAGTTTGTTATTCGCCGGGGTGCGCAGAACGTTGCGTTTGTAGTTGTAGAGATTGACGTGATCCGGGTGCACTGAGTCGTGCAGAGCATGGGCAATATAGGGCCGGTCCGGGTCGCCCCCTTCAAAGGCGATCGCCACTTCAGTGCCTTCCAGCAACGGCCAGTGAAAGCCATAGTTCTCTCCCGCATACGGGCGCGCCAGACGCACCCACAAGCTTTCGCCGCCTTGCGGCCATTTCTCCCGGTCAAAATTAAACGCCACCCGATATAAGCCGTCTTTGTCGATATCGCCGTAGGTATCATTCACTTTGGTACTGCTCACCCGCGCGGGTATCGTGCCGGCCATCACCGGTTTCGGCACCCGCTCCGGGCGAAAGCACACGGTCTCGGAATAGGGAATGGCAGTGAATGTCATCTCAAAACTGCTGTCCCGGCGGGCACTGTTGGTGATGTGGGTGATGATCGCCCCTTTGCGAAACGTTTCCGGGGCGTCACCTTTCACTTTCAATTCCTGCCCCGGCACCAGCGTAGCGGAAGTGGTCATTCCCCGCAGGCGAATGCGTTGATTCAGGTAACGTTCGTGATGCAAACGGGCATAAAACACCCCACTTTCCGCCTCCGGTTGATAGGCGTAACGATCACCGGGTATTCGGTAGTCGTCACGGTAATGGTACGCTTCGCCATAAGTCGTTCGATCGCCCCGTGTCACATCCGCCTCGGTGTTCAAGCCGGGATACGGCCGGGCATCGTGGTAGTCATAATTCCGAGTCGCAATTTTTCCCTCCACCACCTGATACGCGGTCTCCATGCCCCACACCACCGCGTCCTCCTCGCCGTGCATACCTGACGGATTGCGGGCAGGCAGGTAGACATTGAACTGGTAGTCACGCTGGTCGTCGTAAAACTCCACCACATCGATCTTTAACCGGTCATCCGCCGTCACTTTGTACCAGATACCCACTTCCGCCAGCAGGCGTTGGATAAAGCGCAGGTCATCTTCGCCATACTGCATCACCTGTTCCCGCCTCGGGTAGCTGTACGCCAGACTGAACAGGAAGTCCTGCCCGCGAAAACCATGTCGCTCCCGCAGGATTTTCTCCACAATCTCCGGCACGGACAGTTTTTGGTAAATAGCGTATTGATGGCTTCTCGCCAGCAGCGCCAGCCGGGGCTCCAGCGTCACTTCGTAACGGCTTTCGTCCCGCGAAGTGGAGAGCAGTTTAAAGCCGCTGATCACCCCGTAAACCGAACGCAGCGGCTCCGGCGGCACAATCGGCATCCACCGTATCCCCGGATTGATCGCAGGCGAGGTCAGGGTAAATGAGGCTTGCTGCATCAGCATCTGTGCCGGTTCAATCCCTTTCTCCGCACTGGTGAATTCAATGGCATAGCGAAACGGCTGGCTTAAGGCTTCCTGTCCGGTAAAGGCCAGCACATCCAGCGGTGCTTTATTACGCCACACTTTTAGTCTGTAACGGCTGTGATCAAAGATGATCATCGGTGTTAGGTTCGTCATATTTTCTCCTAAATTTTCTGCGGCCATTAGTCAACAATAAGAACTCAATATCAGGCCATATCATTATTGTCATACCGGGAAATAACCCACGCCACTATTTCCCGGTCGGAAGTTAACTGAGCCGTAAATATTTACACAGGCCATTCATGTTTTCGCAATATATCAAGGGATGAACAAGGCAAGCGATTTATAAATTCTCCCATCTTCTTAATGGGTGCCTATAAAGATCAACTCTTTTTTCAAAAAAACGATTTTTAATGCGCACCCTTTTATCTCCGCCGATATAACAGCATGTCGAACAGAATAATTTAAACTTCATGACAATAACATGACATTTATTGACAAAAGTAAACTAACATTATTTTCCATAAAATGAAGGCGGCCTGAATACGCAATTTTAATCACATCCCTATGATAATAATGCCTATTTTAATTTTATCTAATAGATTATCGCTGTTTCAGTCTCATCACTCCTTTTTAAATCTTATTCACTCCATCACGATAAAGAAGAATAATTCTCATTCATGCCACACGAATAATAAGATAGCCAATAACATCAAGAAAACCCCATAGCAATATTGCCTCTTCACTGAGAAAAGTGAAATCAGGCTTCTCACCCATATAGCCAAACATCTTAATCGGAATATCTGTAGTGATATTCATTCTGACAGCTATTTTGTTAATGAAAGCAGTTAACGGTTACGCTATTTCCTCATTTATCGCCAATCGCATGCACTATTCCGTTATCAGATCATCGTCATTTACCGCTGATATTGTCGTGTGATTACCCGGCGTCACTACAAAGATATTTTTCGGCAATTTAAATCCGCGCAGTTTTAATAACGCCAGCGGCCCTTCGCCCAATTCTGTGCGCAAAATCCAGGTTAACGGTAATCCATCCGGCGCGGTAAATATTAGTCGGTAACGGCTTTCATCCAGCCTCTCCGCTTTCGCCTGTGCCAGCCAGCGGATCAGCCCCCAGTTCCCCTGATAATCACCAAACAATCTCGCCCCGGCATTGACACTGGTCCACGTCAGCATCACACCCGGTTTATAGGTCTCTCCCGGCCAGCGAAAGCTCTGCCAACTTTCCATCTGGTTAAAATAACGCAGTTTCTGCCCATCTATCGTCAGGTCAGTTTCCACCACATCCCGCACCGCTCTGGCCCGCAGTTCAAACCGCAATCCCTGACTGCCATCCGCAAACAACAGGTCCGATAACTGACTGAGCTGATTTATCGCCTTTAGAAAATCCGGGTTAATCTGTACGCCCTGACCATTCACCTCATCCACTACCCACTGGTTACCCGCTTTATGCAGTATCCCGCCTAACTGACGCGTCAAAAACTGCTCTATCCGCCCTGAATCTGACCGGATAAATTGCCCCAACATCGGCAATGAAATTTCACTGTCGCCACCGGCAAACGGATAACGGCCCGCAAATGCCCGATCCCAGTTGTCCACTATCGCCGTCTGCCACTGGCTATTCAGATTCGCCGTCGCCGGTTTCAATACTCCCTGCCACGCCTGCGCTAATGGCTCGACAAACAGCGTCTGACCAAAACTCCGCCATTGGCCGCCCAGACTGGCGGCTATCAAGCGCCCATAACCCTGAGTATCGGTCAAATCAGTGCTTTTCCCTTCAAATACCGTTTTAGCCAGCGCATTCGCCATTGCCGGTGGGTCGTCGCTGTTGTTCATCTGTTGCAGTTTCAGACGCACATCGGTTACCCGCGTCAGGAAGGTTTGTAAATTCAGGGTACTGTCCGCCTTGATTCTTCCTTCTGCCTGATTTTCTCCCATCAGCGCCAGCAACGGCCCAAAGGTTTCATCCATCGGCCCGTGCAAGCCAGCCGTCTGTTGATTAATCATTCGCGGCGTTTTTTTATTCAATAACGTTTTAGCGGATTTCACCAACGAGTCCGATAAACTCGGCCCCTGTTGCCCGGTCTCGCCCTGATAGGCCAGTGTGTTCATCAACGCAATCAGCGGAGACTGCCGTCCATCCGCCATCAGGGTTAACTGATCGATGACATCCGACAGGTTACGGGTTTTGTTCCAGCGCAGGCTGTTGAGAAAATCCTGCCACACCCCGGCAAAATCGGTAAAGTAACGGGCGGTCAAACGGGCTTTCAGCTCTTCGGGCGATACCGAAGCCGAGACTGCCTGACGGTTATCACTCAGCACCCAGTCAATTGCCTCTTTACGTGACGCCACCGCCTCCGCTATCGCCTTTTGTATCCCGCCTTCCCACGCCTGACGGGTAAACATCCCCGGTATCACGTGAGAGGTGGTAAACAGCCGCGCCGCATCGGTGTCGCCGGTCATCTGCCTTAACGTCAGGTCCGAATAATTTTTCTCCACTGATTGCAGCATCTGCTGGTAAAGCGCCGCTTCGGCATTGTGCTTACCTAGCTGGAGCAGCAACAACTGACGCACCTGTTTAATCAACGCCTTATCCGGGGTTATCCGCCATTCGGGATGCGCGGCCAGATTCTCCGCATAAAAACTCCACAAATCCCACGCCATATCCAGCCAGACAGCGGGGGCAATACCGGCCCGCTCGGGTTCATTTTCATCCAGTATCCGGGTTAAAAACACAGCATCCACTTTTTCCGGCTGCGCCATCATCAGGTAGGCTTTCAACTGGTCATGACCGGCTTGCGCCCACTTAGCCCGCAAAGGGCTGCCCGGCGGTAAATTCACCAGCGCACTCAGTTTCGCATGCAACACCGCAGCGGCTTTGTCCCGTATCAGGCGGTTATTAACCTGCGCATAATCGGGCAGCACCGCCGTCAACAGTTTCTGATTCTGACTCAAACCAAAGCGCTCATACCACGGCACGCCGTGTTCAGCCCGGTCTTGCAGCCGGTCCACCTCGTTACGCAGATCCTTCAAGGCCATCAACTGGGCATCAGAATTCTCCGGCTGGACTTTCAGGTCAGTTACCGCCGCCTGCACCACGGCTAGCTGGTCACGGTTGGTGAAAAAGGAGAGCACCATTCCGGCACCCCATAACAAGCCCAGCACTATCAGGCCACGACAAACGGTCTGTGTGTGGAGCATGCCCACCCGCCGACCGTGGAAACAACGACTGCCCTCCAACACCCCCTGCCATGCCGTGTCGGGCAGCCAGATCTGCGGGAGGCGAGTCGTCTGCGCTTTAAGCGGCAAACTGAACATCAAACCCCGCAGCGACACCACATCACCATACTCCGCTAACCACGGCGTCAGGACCTGTTGCCAGTGCGCAATCCCCTGTTGTTTCAAGTTCGCGGACAGACGACAGAGAAAATCGTGGGCCGTCTTCTCCAACAGTTGCTGCATCCCGCGCTCGCGCAACGGGTCAACCAACGTTTGTAACTGTGTCGCCACGATATCCGGGGTACAGCGTTCAGGAAAAAAGCAGCCGACGGTCTGAGTGATACGACCTTCCTGAGACCAGGTACTGTGACACACCTGCCACAGGTAGACCGGAGCCTGCCAGCGCAACTGGTGGGCCTGTTTTTGCAACATCCTCAGGGCCTTATCCATCCATACCGGCTGCGCACTTTGGTTTTCGGTCAGCGCCCAGACAATGGCATTGAGCGGGCGGTAACGGCGCAAGCGACGCAGGGCCATCAATTGAGCGGTATTCGGTTCCGCTTGCAAACTGCCGCCCCAGAGCAATAGCGTGCGATAACCCTCCAGCCAGTGCGTCGTGGTCAGCCCCGGCGCGATGGCTTCCACCTGCTCCACTTCGCCCACCACCAGTAAAATGCGGACTTTATACCACCAGAACCGCCCGTAACGGAGGCGCATGCGATCGCCCAAGTCACTCAGTACCAAAGCAGACTGACTGGAGCGATCCGCTGTCCGCTCGGTTTCAGGTCTGAGTTTTTTCTGCGCTTTATTCTGCCGAATATGCCACCAGACAGCATTGCTAAATAAGCCTATTAATAAGAGCGGAAAAACTGTGGCGTAGGCATACAATGCGGATTTAAGCAGCCCCCGTTCCTCAAGTAATGTTTTATTCAAGTAGATCAACATGAGAAATATCCCGACAAGGCTAAGGGTAATAAAAATATATCCAAAATAGCCATATTGGTGGTGACGATTAACTTTCATTGATGTAATTCCTTAGTCATTAAATAGAGGCTAGCGCTCCCCTCTGGTAATTGATTGATAACGATATGATCGCTACCGGTCAGGCTAATTGCCTCAGTTAACATGGCTGATGCCAAAAATATCGATAGCGGCCCCGGAGGACCAAAAGTATGATCGATTAAATGAACCGAATTTTCGGTGAAAAGATTAAACGCAGAATCATGACTGTTAATTGCCAGTTCAGTCAGAACATCATTCGTGACACCCGTTATCCAAAGGTGCCGCATGTTATTTTTATCAATACGGTTATATTCAAACAATATCTGTAAATCTTTGATTATTTCTCCGGGTAATGAAGGTAATGTTCTTCCCATACCGGCAAGGACAGTAAGTTTTTCCTGCGTGGCAAATTTTGTCGACGAAAATAATTGAGCCGAGACAAATTCACTGTACGCTTTCTTATTATTTTCAGAAGGCCAGCACTGGAACGCAATAACCATTATCAGCCCTTCGAAATCATCCTCATCGTATAATTTATCGATCTCATCTCGGTTTATTATCGGTAAGATGCTTATTTTCCACTGTTGATATATCGCAGATTCATAAGAAGCGTGATCGTCGGAAGCAATATAAATCTGGCGTAAAAGAGAACGATAACCCGGACACTGTTGTTCAAAATCCTGATCCATTTTAGCCAATAATTGCCGCCTATCGCTCGATGGCAGAGATAATGCCCGTCCTTGTTCAGGAAAAGCAGGGATCTCTTCCGCATCACCTAACAGTGGCGCAATACCTTGTTGCTCAGGCGTCAGAATAATATTACCAATCACCGCCAGTTGTTTTCTGCTCCATTGCTGCCATTGGAAACGGGTTTCGGCACTGGCTTCTTCCCAAGCGTATGCTGCCGCACAATATTGCTCATAGCGATTTAATACCGCACCAAATAACAGCAGCCACACCAGAAAGGACGGGAAACTGCTATAAATCGCCGCGTAATAGAAATCAGTGGTATCTTTTAGCACAGCGTAAACCAATGTGCCGACAATCAATATCAAAAGTAAAATGATAAACCATAACCGATAACGCAAAGGTGCCACGACTTTAAGTTCCGGTATTTCAGGAATAGGCCAACTCATAATAATAGCTCGATATTATTCTGGGGAATGGAATCGAAAACGGGCAACAACAATCATATATCACCATTGAATGTATACCCTGTTTCGCGTTTAAATAAAAAATCAGGCCACCGATTAATTTAACCGGTTTGTCTTTATTATAGAACGTTAATGCTGTCACGCTTACGATTCTACTTTGATCAGTGATATGACTGATAAACATAATTATCTCCTCATCCGTTTAACCATATAAACCTATCCATACCATGAAGAAGATAAGGGAGCCACTCATTAATACAGCGGCAAAAATCAAGAATGACGCACGCCAGTATTTCTTATCTTTAATGCATTTCTTTATTCGACAAATGGCAGATACATCAAGCATCACAATTATCGGCCAGGTGTAGAATAATAAGAAAACATAGGCGTATAATGCCAAGCCCCAAAAACCAAAACTAATCACATCGAACCCCACTAACTGGTTATTTCTTTAAACATCGGGTTTCTCCTTCCGCTAACGGTTAACCCTTACATCCCTATAAGGGGTTTTATTTGAAGCATGTTATTGCCGTTTAAAAGCGCCGGGCCTTTTACGAAAAGTACTCGTTACCGCATCCCAAAACGTTATCAGTTCATTTTCACTGTACGGCGTTGCGGATGACCGATCATTCACTAATTCGATATTAACAAAAGGATTCTTATAATCACCGGCTGTTTCATTTGCAATCAAATTAAATGCATATCCCGGGATTTCAATTTCCGGTTGATCGATGACTTTTGTCGGCACTTTTGCTAAAATTTCCTCCGTATAAGTGCCATGAATTTCCCGTTTTCCTTTCCTTATTAGCTTAGTATGCATAGCCAGTAATACACCTTCCATACTGACAATACGATCTAACATATGGTCTTTCTCTTGAAGATCATTCAATATCTCAATACTAAAAGTAAAATGATCACTTTCATTTCGCTCATAGATAAAGGTCATATTTTCTTTCTCATCACGACTGCCAGTAATAAAACCATCAGGAATACAAGTACCTGCCTCTGTAGGTATTTCTGTATCTTTTCGGCCGCTGATTCTGGATAATAAGTTCCTCATTTTCATCATCGTTCTATCTGTAGCCTTTAATTTATCTTCAGAAAAACCATCTTTGATAAAACCGGCTCTATCACGAGCATATTTTTCATCAGACAAATCCATAAATTTCATTGTTATAGTAAAAGCAACCCCATTGTTATATAAGTGAGCTTCTAATACCCTCGCATAGCTCGGAATGTCAATATCTTCGTTTTTTTCGAAAATCACACCTTTCAAATTATCTTGAAGGCGATAAACTTTTCTCAAAAAGGGCATATCTTTAGGATCAATAGTTTTAGCTTCCTTTAACTTCTGTTCTCTTAACTGTATCCGCTGTTCAAATGCAGGTGGATATAAACGCTCGGTTTCTATTTGCGCATCACCAATAAATATCCCTCGATCGGCAACATTGTCAAATCCAGCAGGAAGATCTATCAAATAACGGCCCACACAGCGGGTCTGCATATTTGATAACATTTCAGTTGTCATTTTCTTTTCCTTTTCAGTTAAAATCGGGTAATAAAATACAGGCATATGCCACCACAAGGTATAAATAACCGCTAAAGTCAGTAAGGTCGTTTTCCTATTCAATTTTCACCGCCTGTACTGTTTCAATAGCAGAACGTAAAATCGCTGTTCTCGTATCTGCTCTTCTTTCTCCATTCCGATTATTAACCCTTACATCCCTATAAGGGGTTTTATTTGAAGCATGTTATTGCCGTTTAAAAGCACCGGGTCTAACCCTGACGGTCTGACTAATCGCATCCCAAAATGCCACGATTTCATTCTGAGTATAGGCTGTTGGTGTTTCTTCATCATTAACCACCGTTAAATCAAACACCGGTGTTTCCTTTCCGCCAGTTTTTTCATTTGTCAGTAATGTAAACTGATAACGAGGATCATCACTATTCGGCTGCTGCCCCACCAACAGCAACTCTTCGGTATCCAACTTATTAATTTTCCTCACTCCTTTACGGAAAATGCTGCCTCGATACAGACTCGCTTTAATTACACCGAGGCGTTCCAGCATGCTGTCTTTTTCCCGGATAAAGTTATCCGTCTGTATCCTCACATTCAAATAATTATCCGGGTTCGTTTTATATAATGAACCAATATCTTCCTTATCCCTGTGATTATCGATAATAAACGCATTGGGAATACAACTCCCAGCGGTAGTGGGTATTTCCGTCTCCTTACGTCCTTGTATACGGGATAATAAATTTTTCAGCTCAACCAATTTCTCTGGCACATCATTATCATAAATATCAGGAAAAGTTTGCCTCCCTTTGTCATAACGTGCAGCAGAAGCATTTGAAACTTTCATTTCTACTTTAATCGCCACACCATTATTGTACAAATGAGCTTCCAATACTCGGGCTGCATCCGATACACTCTGATCTTGCACACGTTCAAAAATAATCCCTTGCATTCCCTCAGGTAAGCGGTAGATATTTTTCAAATAGGGCATATTAACCGGATTCACTGTTTTTGTTTGCCGTAATGCTTCTTCCCGTAACTGAATACGCTGTTCAAAAGCAGGTAAATAGAGCCGTTGAGTCTCTACCCAACTATCATTTACCCTAGCCATATTTACAGTGTTATTGTAGTCCGCTGGCAAATCAACCAAATATCGGCCAATACAACGGGTTTGTAAGTTTGTTAATAATTTATCCACGGCTAATTTTTCCTTCTGATTTAACATAGTATGAGGGGGATAAGGCTGTAACTGTTGCCATAACCCGTAAAACACCACCACCAACAAGCTGACAATTGCAATAATGATTAATACTCTTTTTCTATTCATCGGGATAAGCCAAGGAAGTTTGTTTAACTAATTGCGCTATTTTGATAATTGCCCGCAGAGTAAAAAAACGGGTTTTATCAGTATTATAGGCATGCTCATGATCAACCTCCGCTCCCAATATTGAACGCAGCCCTCCAGCGGTAAACTTTCCACCCTGCACCGGTACTGTTCCATCACCGGGTTGCTGCGGCTTTTCAAGAATAAAAGCTCTTAAATGGCTATGGTCATCGGGTTTGTTTGGGTCGAGGGAATATCCCACCATGCGTGTATCGGAAAGGTGATTATTAAAAGGATCATATACCGGTCTATTAAATGCCAGATTAGGATCATCTCCCCGGTCAACATAACTTCTACGAGTCCACCTCACGACGCCGTAAGAGAGGTGTTCGGTACTGTTACCATAAAAGGCATAGGTATTGCCGTGGTAACAACCAGTTAACTCTTCGATAAAAGGTTGGACTACACGAGACAGTATATGAGTATATTTTTTCCAATCTGCCTGCATTACTACCGGATTTCTTTTCTCATTGGTCGGATTAATTAGACGATCTTCACATAACCCCCACCACTTATCACGTTGCAAGTAGATTTCTTCATAAGGATCGCGTTTGGGTAAGGTATAAAGTGTCTTACCATCTTTAATCTGCAACCACCCAGTGCCATATCTCAAACTAGGTAATAGTTGAAGTGGTCCCGGTGATTGCGCCATCACTGGCGTCATCTTGGCGCCATTACTGCCGATAACCAGTCCGACTCCCCCCCCTTCACCCGCTTTCATCCGTTTATAAGCCGTCGGCGCGCCATAGGTCGGCATGACACCGTGTACAATACCTAATATTTTCTTACTTCCCTCCAATTTCTCTGAATAGTGACGCGCCACTAGTCCCCCCATTGAGTGTGTCACCAGAATCACTTTTTCACAGGGCTGACCACGCTGTTTATAGTGTGTAATAATATCAATAAGATGCTCAGCCAGTTGATTTGCGGAATCCGCATTAGACTGGAGCCAGTTATAACCCATGACATGAACCGGAAACTGATATTGATAACTCAGTTTAATCTCTTTCGATAAAAGCTTTTCTTCCCCCGTTTCCGCCTGTAGATCCATAAACTCCAGTTTCTGGCGCAGGGTCAGTTCTCCTGTCTTATTCAACCGGTTAAACAATAACTCATCCTGATCATCCAACGCAGCCTGGAGCCAGGGTAAAAATTCTCCATAACTCATATAAGATGCCTGCCCCCAACCTCGCTCTTGACGAGAAGGAAATTTGGGGCCTTCTTTATGATTGTCATCTACCTTTCCACGCGAATCGACCACAGTATTTTCCGGATCAAGCAATTTTTTTCGTGTTTCTGCTCCTCTAATAAACCATTCCAAGGTGCTCGATATGCCGTCTAAACGCCAGACTGACGTTCCATATTGATCTTGCAAATTACTCCCCATCACGCCGGGCAGAAAAATCACTGGGATCACCCGGTTAGGCACCTTATAGCAAATCGCCGTCAGGTCCTTATGGCTGGGCGCACTCACTAGCGGGTAATACAACCTGCCATGCTCATCATAAACAGGATAAACAACCACTTTTTCTGATGAATCAGTCATAATCACTCCTTACCTTCTTTTAAATAAAACTTTATTGCTTCCACACCCAATTTCTTCTGTTTAGCCGTCTTACCGTCTGCACCCGTTATCGAAGAGTGCTGACTATCGTCATGATTGTGCAAAAAGGCATGTTGATCCTTCACCGGCATATCATCAAAAGGCCAGAGCACCTGCGGTGTGACGGAAAAATCCACTGTTTCACGTTGGGAAACCATCTGACTAACACTCTGCCCGCCAAACTTCTGCCACACTGCCGCCCGTTGGATGATGTGATTGGGCGCACCACACTCCACCTGACCATTCCCTATTCGGATATAACCACCGCCACTAACCAACAAAATCTCCTGTTTAGCACTGATGATCACTTTGCCCTCATGGCTATTCACCGTGATATCTTTCAGTGCCGCCAGCCCCATCTCATCACCCTGCGCTTCAATCTCTACCCGGCCTTTGCTGGCAAACAGTTTGATGCCCAGTTTTTGGGCAAACAGGCTGATCCTTTCACCTGCCGCTACCGTGAATTTTTTCAATACGCTGAAATCGGTACTTTTCCCACTGGTGGCGATAATATTTTCCCCGGCCGCCAACTGGAGGCTTTTTGCCGTCGTCTGCGCGATCCCTTCTGGCGCGGAGAGTAACAACGCGGATTTTTTCAGCTCGGCTAATGTTTCACTTAACAACGCCTTCTGTTGCTGCAAATCCGCCAGTTCCGCTTTAGCCATTTCAGCCGCGCCGCATAATGCCTCGGTTAAGGTCTGCGCTTGTTGAAGTTGATTCAGCGCCGCCTCCATCGCCAGCACCTCGCCGCCCGCCCGGGCCTGTTTATCCGCACTGATAAACAACCCCTTACCGGCCCGGATTGCTCCCCAGTCGTCGGTTCGCAGCTCAAAGCCTTCTCCCCGTTTATCTGGGTGTGGGCGCTGGCTATCAACGAGATGACCGAGGTTCAACTGGCTTTTACCGCCGTACTCGGTACTCAGTTTGATATGTTCCCGACCGCGTTCGTCATCCATCCGCAGTTTGTTATTCGCCGGAGTGCGCAGAACGTTGCGTTTGTAGTTGTAGAGATTGACGTGATCCGGGTGCACTGAGTCGTGCAACGCGTGGGCGATATAGGGCCGGTCCGGGTCGCCCCCTTCAAAGGCGATCGCCACTTCAGTGCCTTCCAGCAACGGCCAGTGAAAGCCATAGTTCTCTCCCGCATACGGGCGCGCCAGACGCACCCACAAGCTTTCGCCGCCTTGCGGCCATTTCTCCCGGTCAAAGTTAAACGCCACCCGATATAAGCCGTCTTTGTCGATATCGCCGTAGGTATCATTCACTTTGGTACTGCTCACCCGCGCGGGTATCGTGCCGGCCATCACCGGTTTCGGCACCCGCTCCGGGCGAAAGCACACGGTCTCGGAATAGGGAATGGCCGTGAATGTCATCTCAAAACTGCTGTCCCGGCGGGCACTGTTGGTGATGTGGGTGATGATCGCCCCTTTGCGAAACGTTTCCGGGGCGTCACCTTTCACTTTCAACTCCTGCCCCGGCACCAGCGTAGCGGAAGTGGTCATTCCCCGCAGGCGAATACGTTGATTCAGGTAACGTTCGTGATGCAAACGGGCATAAAACACCCCGCTTTCCGTCTCCGGTTGATAGGCGTAACGATCACCGGGTATTCGGTAGTCGTCACGGTAATGGTACGCTTCGCCATAAGTCGTTCGATCGCCCCGTGTCACATCCTCCTCGGTGTTCAAGCCGGGATACGGCCGGGCATCGTGGTAGTCATAATTCCGAGTCGTAATTTTCCCCTCCACCACCTGATACGCGGTCTCCATGCCCCACACCACCGCGTCCTCCTCGCCGTGCATACCTGACGGATTGCGGGCAGGCAGGTAGACATTGAACTGGTAGTCACGCTGGTCGTCGTAAAACTCCACCACATCGATCTTTAACCGGTCATCCGCCGTCACTTTGTACCAGATACCCACTTCCGCCAGCAGGCGTTGGATAAAGCGCAGGTCATCTTCGCCATACTGCATCACCTGTTCCCGCCTCGGGTAGCTGTACGCCAGACTGAACAGGAAGTCCTGCCCGCGAAAACCATGTCGCTCCCGCAGGATTTTCTCCACAATCTCCGGCACGGACAGTTTTTGGTAAATAGCGTATTGATGGCTTCTCGCCAGCAGCGCCAGCCGGGGCTCCAGCGTCACTTCGTAACGGCTTTCGTCCCGCGAAGTGGAGAGCAGTTTAAAGCCGCTGATCACCCCGTAAACCGAGCGCAGCGGCTCCGGCGGCACAACCGGCATCCACCGTATCCCCGGATTGATCGCAGGCGAGGTCAGGGTAAATGAGGCTTGCTGCATCAGCATCTGTGCCGGTTCAATCCCTTTCTCCGCACTGGTGAATTCAATGGCATAGCGAAACGGCTGGCTTAAGGCTTCCTGTCCGGTAAAGGCCAGCACATCCAGCGGTGCTTTATTGCGCCACACTTTTAGTCTGTAACGGCTGTGATCAAAGATGATCATCGGTGTTAGGTTCGTCATATTTTCTCCCGATTATTCCTCAGTCGTGCGGGTACGCTACCGCCCATAGCCGTATACCGAGGCCCATAAGGTCATGATTTATCTGGTTTTCAGTTTTTTATCGCGGGGCCTCCCGCCCCCGCAATTACGCAAAAAATGAAACAACAGCAGACGGATTAATCCGTCTGCCAAGCTTGTTACGCCGTCGTGCGCTCATTCCACGCATCAGCATGAATGATGTTGCCGTCTTTGTAGGTCCAGGTGATTTTTTCGTAACGCAACTCAATGCGTTCCAGATGGTTGTGCTTCTCTTTGGTAGGGTCTTTGATGTCATGCATCAGCGGTGCCACTTTCACCACCTTCACGTTGTCCAGTTGGGTGATGAAGTACTCTTTCTCCTGACCTGCGTCGTCAATGTTGTACCATTTGATTTCAGCAGATTTCAGGGTCTGGCCGGTGGTGACCGCTTTATACAAATAGGGACTTGATGCATCCACCTCTTTGGTGAATACCAATGGGGCATGCACACGGGTCCCCGTCAGTTTGCCGGTATTGTTGTCCGTCGGGATGTGCAACATATGTTCCAACGCCACAATTTCAATACTACCTTCCCGGCCCCGTACCTCGACAGAGCCCTTGATGTCAGCACCGCCGTCATCTTTCAGCCATAAATAAGCGGGAATCGCCATAATGATTACTCCTAATTGTTACTTAAGTGATGTCGCCGGTAGCGGCGACGTTGTTGATAAGGTGTCCGGTACTTTCTGCGGTCGCGCACAGGCGGCCACATGCGGTATCAGACGGATTTCAACCCTGCGATTGGCAGCTCGCCCCGCAGCGGTTGTGTTAGTCGCAATTGGACTCGTTGCTCCCTTGCCTTGTACAGTGAAGCAAGCCGGCGATATGTCGCTGGTTTGTAACATCCAATCGCGTACTGCTTCGGCGCGTGCCAGTGACAGCACCTGATTTTTCGTGGCATCACCGGTGGAATCAGTATGTCCGGCGATGAGGATCATCCAGCCCGGTTTGGCACGGATGTTGATTAGTGCGTTGACTAATACTTTGGTCGAACCCGCTTTCAGTTTCGCCTGTCCCACATCAAACAGCGCCAGACTGTTAAGGCTGATGGTCTGTGGTTCCCCCGGCGTTACCGGCGTTTTCTCCCTCGGTTTAGCGTGGTAACCGGCAATGGCCGCATGCAATGGCGGAGGTAATCGTGCTCCTTGATATAGCCCCAATCCCAGACGCCACGGCACGCCATCCCGGTGATACTTCTCAAGCCGATCGGCATCATCCCTCAGTACCGCCACCGCCTGTGCCTTGCGGCTCTCATCCGTCGCGGCAATAGACCGGTAATGCAGCAGGTCACTCTCCACCTGACGCAATAACTGTCGGTTATGCCAGGCCGAGCAACCTAGCGCTGTTATGCCCGCCAGCAGAAACAGCCCCAGAGCTATCCCCACGGCCCGCTGTAGCGCTGTTTGTAGCGCACTGGTGGGCAGCAGCCGCACTACACTGTCCGGGAATGGCAATGTAGCGGTAGCCGATGTGGCTATCGGATCGCCCGCCCTGTTCAGCGCCGTTTTGGTTTGTAACCACTGTTGCCAGACATGGCCGGTTACCCAATGCGGTAATGCCGGTACAAACTTCAATACCATCGCCAGCGGCGGACAAGGAGATAAGCCATCTTCCGGGGTCAGGCAGACGGGCAATACATGCGCCTTCATCCAATCAGCCCAGCCAGTCAACTCAACCCCACACTGAAAACGTGCCATCTGTTCTGCCAGCGTGCCCTGTTCCAACCAATCCGCGAGTGGTTGAAAAGAGGCACCTTCGC
The DNA here is from genome assembly GCF_003343245.1 of Photorhabdus laumondii subsp. laumondii. Taxonomy (NCBI): domain Bacteria; kingdom Pseudomonadati; phylum Pseudomonadota; class Gammaproteobacteria; order Enterobacterales; family Morganellaceae; genus Photorhabdus; species Photorhabdus laumondii. The sequence continues at coordinate 3,856,929 of NZ_CP024901.1, forward strand.
GCCAAGCCGTTACCGTGGTTCGTCCTGATTGCCACTCAAACCACGGTGAATCGTCAGGTTGTCGGGACGGCCCGGCTACGTAACCCGCTAGCAGTAAAGGCAGCGGGATAGCATGTCGTTGACGCGCTTGAGATAACTGCCAGCGTAGTTCTCGCACCCAACCAGCCAGTACGGCGGCGTCACGGTATTGCTGCGGGTTTATCACCGCCATCACACTTAACTGACCGCCCCAAGAGGGCCGGGCGGCCAGCAAGCTAACTATCGCGTCAGACAGAGAAGTCCCTGTCGGTAAGCACAACCAATAGCCTTGTGGCGTCTGACGCAACAGTTCATTACCAAACAAGCTGTCCTGAATGTCGCTATATACCAACACCACCGGCAGGCGATTACTTTCAGGCGGCAGTACCGCTGACAGGCTGTTAAGGCGCTCTCGCCGTTGAGAACGCCCGCGATAAAACAGCCCCATCAGCGTACAGAGCAGGATAATGACTGCCCCCACCCACCGGCCCACCGGCGATAAGGGCAACCAGACCAGACAGAGCAGCAGCGCCAGCCCGGCCCCCCATCCCCATAACACCCGTCGCAACATGACACTCATCTCGCCAACCCCGGAAATAGCGTTGCCAGATAGTGACCTAACCCCCACCAGACACCGAACAACACGATGACCATCCCAGAGATCGCCACGGCTAGTTGGCCGACGATGGAGCGTAGCCTGAGATGGGACAATGGCACATTGGTTAACACCGGTGATTGCTGAGCCGTGCCGAAAGGTACGACCTGTTGACTCAAGCGAGTCACCAGTTGTTCACGTATCAATGAGGTATCCTCCTGACACTTTCCCTGAAATCCCAACAGCAACACGCGGTGAAAACAGGTCAGTACTGCGTAAACGTCCGGTCATCTCACCTTGTTCTTCCTCTCCGGCCCATGCACGCTACCGCTTCCTTATCTTCACCTGGAGACTGACACCATGAGCCGTAGCCGATATACCCCGGAACAAAAACAACACCATGTGACCCAATGGCGCCACAGTGACCTGACCCGAAAACAGTATTGCGAACAGCATCAGCTGAGTTTTTCCGCTTTCCGCGACTGGATTGCCGACAGTAACAACATCCCCCAACCTCTCAGCCAGACACTGCCCGCCCTCTTACCGGTTTCACTCCAGCCTGACGACGCGCGCACCGTCACCCTGCATACCCCAGACGGCTATGCCATCGCCTGTCCATTGACGCTGTTGCCTGACGTGATGCGGGTACTGACCCGATGCTGAAACCGCAACAGCTCTTTCTGGTGCGAGAGCCCGTCGACATGCGCCGGGGCATTGATGCCCTGACCCAGCACCTGGAGGGGCTGAATTTGCGCTGGCAGGACGAAGCCGCTTTTATTTTCTGCAACAAGGCCCGCTCCCGTCTCAAGGTGTTGCGCTGGGACCGACACGGCGTCTGGCTGTGTACCCGCCGTCTGCACCGGGCCCATTTTGTCTGGCCGAAGCAGGGCGAGCGCAGCTGGGTGATGACGCCCGCCCAGTTTGACTGGCTCATCCGCGGCATTCACTGGCAACAGGTCGAGGGAGATGACCTGTCCGGCTGGCGAAACTAATTCCGCTACCCCGGTCACACTTTTACCGGATAACGACGGGGAATTATCCGGTACACTGTCGGCATGACGCTCAATGACTTAATCGCGCTGGATGACCCCGGCCAGTTCCGCCTGCGGGCACTGGCGCTGCTTCAGCAACAAGGTGATTATATTCGCCAGCTGGAAGAGGCCCTGAAACAGGCGCAACGCTGGCGTTTTGGCGCGCACAGCGAAACCCTGCCTGCCGGTCCCAAACGCAGTCAGTTTGAGGAAGATGCCGATACCGATATCGCGGTGCTGGAAACCCGGCTGTCACGCCTGCATATCAAGGAAAACGCGACCCCGGCCCAGCCTAAACGTCAGCCTTTGCCGGCGACTTTACCCCGTGAAGATATCCGGCTGGCGCCGGAGACGGAGAGCTGCCCGGATTGCGGTCATGCCCTGCGCTTTTTGCGTGATGAAATCAGTGAGCGACTGGAATACCGTCCGGCCACGTTTATCGTCCGGCGCTATATCAGCCCGCAGTACAGCTGCGCGCGCTGTCAGTGTGTGCATGCTAAAGCCCAGCCCGCCCATCTTATTGAAAAGGGCCTTCCAGAGCCGGGGTTGCTGGCTCAGGTGGTGGTCGCTAAATATCGTGACCACCTGCCGCTCTACCGTCAGCAGCAAATCTATGCCCGCAGCGGTGTCACCCTGGCCCGCAGCACCCTGTCGGACTGGGTGGGGCAGGTGGCGGTGGCGTTGCAACCGTTAGCCGATGCCCTGAAGCAGACGCTGCTGACGTCCCCGGTGCTGCATGCCGATGAGACCCCGTTGCCGATACTGGCCCCGGGAAAAGGCCAGACCCAGCGAGCTTACCTGTGGACGTCTGTCACCGGCCCCGATACCTCGCCGGCAGTGGTATACTATGAGCTGCATCCCGGCCGCAGCGGCCGTTATGCCCAGAGCCTGCTGAAAGACTGGTCGGGCGGCACGTTGGTGACGGATGACTATGCCGGTTACAACGCACTGCATGCCCGGGCGGATATCACCGAAGCGGGTTGCTGGGCTCACGCCCGCCGCAAATTCTTTGACCAATACAAAGCGAGCCAAAGTCCGGTGGCGAAACAGGCGCTGGATGGCATTCGTGACCTGTACAAGCTGGAGCGAAAAATCAAACACCGGCCGCCGGATAAACGGCGTCAGTGGCGGCAGCGTTATGCCCGGCCGTGGCTGAATGAGTTCCGGTCCTGGTTGCAAACGATGCAGACCCAAACGGCCCCCAACTCGGGGTTACGCAAAGCGATAGATTACACGCTGAAGCGCTGGTCGGCGCTGGTGTGTTATCTGGATGACGGGGGGGTGCCGATAGACAACAACCGGGCGGAGAATGCGGTCCGGGGTGTGGCGCTCGGCCGAAAGAACTGGCTTTTTGCGGGTTCACTGGCCGCGGGGCAACGGGCGGCCATGATAATGAGCCTGCTGGAAACGGCCAAAGCCAACGGACATGAGCCCTGGGTCTGGTTACGTGATGTCCTCAGCCGGCTGCCTGTCTGGCCGAACAATCGGTTGAATGAGCTGTTGCCCTGGCCTGAGAATCCCTTCCGTTAACATCCCATTTTGTGGTTATCTGACCACGCAAGGTGAGTTCACCGGAACATTACAGTACTGCCCGATCGGCGGCCGGTTCATTCAGTACAGTACGCATCCGTTCATACAACTGGTTACCGGCCTCGGCGGTATCAAAGAAATGCTCCTGTAATGATGTTGCCCGCCAGGCTGCATATCCCTGTTCCGGCGCTCGCTCCAGCACGGTTTCATCCAGCAGGGCGCACTGGGCGTAGCTGATATGATTTATCGCGGATTCGCTAACATCCGCATCACTCAGCGCTTGCCGTGTCTGTTCTATCTCGCGGGTGCAGTGCTGCCACACCACCTCCGCCTGTTCCACCGATGCGCCCTGACAGAGCTCTGCCACCAACAGGTAGCTGTTCTGTAACAAGGCATCGATATCCGGTGGCGATTTTTTAGTTGATAAAGGTGATTTATTCATGTCCTCAATACCGCAAACAGTTCAAGCTGAATATCGCCCAGTACTCCGGGCACGTAGAAAGCACAGCTCCCTGCCGCCAGCATGGCTTTGCCCGCCGGATGGGTGAGATCAAGGGCAAAGTACTGGTTCTCCAGCCGCAACGGGATCGCGGCCGGGACATGGCTAAGTGCGACTAAGGGGATGCCGGTTAATGACCGGCTAATCATCCGATCAACCTCATCCGGCGCACCGGCTTTACATAACAGCGGGAACCGGGTGTACAACTGGTGTGCCGGTATGGAAGAGCGGACAGAGAGATAAAAATCCGCCGCTTCACATAAACGGGCATCGTGGAGAGTGGCTATCCACTGCTGTTCCGATGGTTTCTTCAACTCAATCGTCACCATCCGCGACGGCAAGCTGATCTCCAGCAATTGTCTCAGCAAGTCAAATAACGGCGGGAATACCGCCGTCAAATTATCGTGCTGATAACGCGGGATCACGCTGGCGTTATGGTCCAGTGAAAAGGTCAACAGACTGCCCGCCAGCCTTACCGCTTCACGGTAGAACAGTTCTGGATGCACATCTGGATGGGCCTTAAAATCACTCAATATCGGTTCATAACTGTTAAGCGCATTAAGCAGCCAGAACAACGACACATCCGCCACCGCAAAATCCGCCATCCGCTCATTGCTCTCTCGGCGCATTGCCATCAATCGAGCCTGTTTAGCGCGTAACTGCGTCAACAACTGATCGAGCCGAGCTATCGAACCGGCATGTGCGCTAAGACGCAGTAATGGCGGCACAAATTGCTCATCAAAAATCCATTTTCCTTGAGCATCGCGCAACAGACGCGCCACCGGGCAGGTGAGATATTGACCGTTTTCCATGCTGTCAAAACGCAGCGATATCGCATAACGAGCAACCGCCATCGATTCACTGCGATCACTGAATTCATCCTGTACCGGTACCCACTCCTGCTGGTAACGCACCGGACGATCGGCGCGTTCATCGGGTTTAAGACAGTTACCGCCATTGGCGTAAGTGTACGGCAATGCCAGTAAGACCGTGACCTGCTGCGCATCTGTCGGCAAAACGGCGGCCAATTCCAGCACCGGCGGTAGGCGATCGGCCTGATCGGTGTCAATCAGCGATCCATCGGCAAAACGCACACACAGGTGATCCGCTTTCAACTGCCCCAACGCTAAGGTGTGTTGATCAAACACCGCGGTCAGCACGCCCCAAGGATGCGCCAGTCCCAGACGAGCAATCGACTCATTGGCATATGCCTCCCAACGAGCCTGCTGCTGAAACTGTTGGGGAGACAAGATGGTTCCTGTTACCCATAGCGGGCGCTCAATTTTCATGATGCTCCCCTATTGTTAACCTTTGGATTTCGGCATTTGAGAAACCAGCGACAGATTGACGTCAAGCCCCTCTACCTGAAAATGCGGCACCGCATACAACTTGACCCGGAAGAAACCGGGGTTGTCGTCAATATCTTCGACAATGACGTGCGCTTCACGCAGCGGATGAGATGCCTGCAAATCATCGGAAGGATCGGTCATCTCAGTTACCAAGGTGTTGATCCAGTTGTTCAGTTCGATTTCAAGCAGACGTCGATCTTTCGTGGTGCCGATGTTCTCCCGTTGAATCAGTTTCAAATAATGGGAAATACGTGACAGCAGGAAAATATAGGGCAGACGCGCATTGATACGGCTGTTAGCCGTCGCTTCATCGGTGTCATACAATGCCGGTTTTTGCGCCGAGTTAGCGGAAAAGAAGCAGGCATAATCCCGGTTTTTGTAGTAAGAGAGCGGAATGAAGCCCAGATTCGCAAATTCAAATTCGCGGGTTTCTGGAATCATCACTTCTGATGGAATTTTGACCTGATTACCGGTCCCCAAATCGTAGAGGTGGATCGGCAAATCAGTCACCGCTCCCCCCGCTTTTGGACCGCGGATCTGGACACACCAGCCATTACTGACAAAGCTCTTGATCATGTTTGCACCAAAAGCAAAGGCGGCGTTGGCCCATAAATATTTATCGTGATCCGGACCGGTGACCTCTTCAACATAGTTAAAAGTCCGCACCGGTACGGTGTCCGGGCCATAGGGCAAACGCCCTAGCACGCGGGGTAAAGTCAAGCCGATATAGCGTGCATCGTCGCTGTCGCGGAACGCTTGCCACTTGATGTATTCGGCGCGGTCAAAGTAGTTACCGATATCTTTAATCGCGGCCACTTCATCCATCGTTTGTTTGCCAAAAAAAGCCGGACCAGCAGCGGCAATGAATGGCATATGCGCCGCCGCCGAAACTTTGGCGATATTACGCAACAGCGCAATATCCTGCGTGCCGGCATCAAATTCATAATTGGCAATCACCGATCCGATAGGTTCACCGCCCGGTGTATCGTATTCTTGAATGTAAGTGTGGTGATAGAAACCGCTCTGAACAATTTCCGGCGCATCGTCAAAATCTTGCCGCAAATCCTCTTTGGTGACGTCCAACACTTCAATCCTGACGTTCTGACGAAAATCAGTACGATCAACCAAGAATTTCAGGCCGCGCCAGGCAGATTCCACCTGCTGAAACTCAGGGTGATGCATGACCACATCCAATTGACGGCTGATTTGCTCGTCCAACTCGCGGATATGGTTATCCAATAATGCCTTATCCAGCCGTTTAACCCTTTGCGCCGAGGTTTTCAGCACAGAGAGAAAAACGCTGACAGCCGCCGTGACCCGCTCGTCTACCGTCACATCAGCCAGCGCATCACTGCTCTGAAAGCGATCAATATCGCTTAACTGCTCCACCGGCTGTAAATTGATTTTCTTAAATAACGATTGATAAACACTGCCTTCGGCGTGAGTCGTTATCGCCGCCGCAGCGGTTTGTTGTTCAGTCATTAATCCTATCTCCTGATATATACCGTAATAATCAAATCGTTTTTGGTGCCAGTGCGGCCAGTTCAGCCCGTAACTCATCGCTTAACGCTTGATCCTGGAGGATATGTTCCAGTTCCCGGCGAAAGGTGGTGTTATCGAGCAGGTTAGATCTCAGATCGCGCAATAGATGGCGCATAGAAAGCAGGGCCCGCAGTTGCGGGATTTGACGAGCAATTTGTTCAGGCTCGAAGTCTTTTATTTGCCGAAAAATAAGGGCGATATTCTCCTCGCTGCCATCTCCGGCCAAGGTATTTTTGACCGTCAAGTTAATCGCGGGACTGAATTCAGCCAGTACGCTATCAAAATTGTTTTTATTGATAGCCACTTTTTTTCTTTCCCCAAGAGGGAGATGTTCCTGCCCGTTGCTATAATCCCCCATGACCAATAATTTCAGCGGCAGCTCAACTTTTTTCTGCGCACCTCCTGTATGTAAATCTAACTTGATATTAATACGCGATTTAGGGATCTCGTTTTGAAAACTATGGGTCATAAGTGACTCCTCAACAATAAAATAGAATGAGTGACATGATGTTCATGCCACAACGCATTTCAGAAACAAAACCGGATTCAGATATTTCAAAGCAGGCACTAACCAAGCGGAAAATAAGAGAAAACCGACAACACCCACTGCAATAGATAAATGGATTTATCAGGCAGGCTATTTTTCTGGGTAAAGGGATTCTCTAAACAGATTTATATAAAATCAAGTCATTTTTTATCTAAAAGCATTTTTTGCTTCATCTCAATCAGATGATAAAACATCTTAATCAAGAGATTGAATAAACAATATATCAACGAAATATAAACGAAATTGAATTTATTTTCATAAAAATTGAACTTGTTTTAAAAATATTAATCGGCCGGTGAATCATATCATCCATATAGGTCAAACAAATGTTTTAAATATTAAATTATCTTTTATTTTCAATTAATTAATAAGATAATCAACAGCCAAAATAATTTTCACCCCCACGGCACAACAGGTAAAATATTTAGTGGAACAAGTAAAATATACCCTATGGATTTCAAGATGCATCGCGGCGGCAAGGGAGCGAATCCCCGGGAGCATAGATAACTATGTGACCGGGGTGAGTGAGTACAGCCAACAAAGAAGCAACTTGAAAGATGACGGGTATAAGCATGATTATCAGCTTAAGTTAATGCGAATGAGAATAAATTCAGTCATACAGATGAGAATAATCGAGCACGATGAATTAATAAGAACTCCTATTACTCACATTTTCACAGAGCATCTTCTGCTTTAAAGGATAGAAACATAATCATCATTATTTTAAACCTCATAGGATTATAAGTGTGTAAATGACAGAAAATAACTCCCATTATATTCGACATTGAAGCATTAAGAGTGTTTAAATTAATTTAAAAGTGTAATAATTGTTTAAAAGTGTAAGAGTTGTTTAAAAGTGTAAACATTGTTTACAAGCGTAGACAATGCTGAAAAATAGGGTTTCTCCACTAGCATCAGGTGTAGGATTTGATAAAAAAATAAGGCACCGAAGTGATTAACATTCGGTGCCTATATTCAGTAAGATTGTCCGGCTATTATAAAAACTTTTAACCGGACAAATTGATTTTTAACTATCTTTGTTTAAATATAGCTTTTCATCCCACAATATCACTGACATTACAGCGCCTCCGCTTCACAATTCATTGCCAGCGCCATGCTTAAGGTCTTAGCTAAAATAGTTTTATTTTCACTATCTTCCATCAGACTAAAATGATCCCCCGGCACCGAGGTTAACTGTAGCGAAGAGTCAGGAACTATCTGTTCCCAACCTAACGACGGTTCCATTGTGACGGACTGTAGCGCAACATCGGTAACAAACGGGATCTGTGGATAAGATTCCATTGCATAGAATTGATGCAGTGTTATCGCCAGTGCTTTCGGCTGATAATCCTTGACCATCTGGACATAATTTCCCATCTGTAGCCAACGTTTGGCAATTAAGTCAGGACGCAGATTTGATGGGTATAATTCCAGCTCCTGCGCTGCGGCAATAAATTGCACTAAATTAAGTTCATCCATTTTCTGATGCAATGCGGCAATCTCTTGAGGATGTTCATCCACTGATTGCCTTGCCAATTCAGCAAGGAACTGAAGTTTAGGTTGATCAACTCGTGTCTTGAAACAGTGCGGAGCCGGTGTATCAATTAGCCCCAAGAAATTAACTGTCTCTCCGGCATGCAGCAGTTGCTGAGCAATGGCATAAGCCAGTATACCGCCAGAAGAGTAGCCGTATATCCGATACGGGCCTTCTGATTGCACGGCCTTCACAAAGGTGATCATTCTGGTCGCCAGAGCTTCAATGGTCGACGTCTGCTCCTCATTGATAGACGGCCAAGGTAGCGCATAAATCGGGTAATCCGCCTGAATATGCTGAGCCAGCCCAAAAACATAGGAATAGTCATCCATGCCACTCGGCACGAAGAAGAGCGGCGGTTCGGTTCCATCCGGTCGCACCGGTATGGCGCTGCTTTGCGATTGAGACAGCGAATCTGAGGTGATCTCTGCCACCAGTTCCGCTAGCACCGGGAATTGGAACAGATTATTCAATGAGCAAATCAACCCTCGTTCTGCGGCCAGATTGATCATCCGCATAGCGAGCAGCGAATGTCCACCCAAGGTAAAGAAGTTGTCATGCCGGCCAATTCGCTCAACCCCCAGTAATTCACGCCAGACAGCCGCCAAGGCGATCTCTGTTTCTCCTTGTGGCGCTTCATAGATCTGACGAGCAAAGGCGTTCTGATCAGGCACCGGCAATGCCCGGTGATCCAATTTGCCGTTTGGCGTCAACGGAAAGGCGTCCAGACGCACAAAGGCTGACGGTACCATATAGTCAGGCAACAAGGCTCTCAAATGACGATGTAATTGGCTTGCCAGCTCGTTATCCTCTAGCACCGCGACATAAGCCACCAGCCGTTTATCCTGACCATCTCCCAGTGCCAATACAATCGCCTCACGCACATCAGAATACTCCATCAACCGCGCTTCGATTTCACCCGGCTCAATGCGGAAACCCCGGATTTTAATCTGTTGATCATTACGCCCAACGAACAGCAGATTGCCATCTGGCAGGTAGCGGGCTAAATCCCCGGTTCGGTACATACGAGCATCCGGTTGATCGCTGAACAGATCCGTCAGAAAACGTTCAGTCGTCAAATCAGAGCGGTTGAGATAGCCACGCGCGACACCAGTACCACCAATGTACAGTTCCCCCACGGCTCCAAATGGCACTGGCTGGCCCTGATTATCCAAGAGATAAATAGAGGTATTCGCTGTCGGACGCCCGATAGGGATCAGCATATCAGTATAGTCTGGCGGGCAACGCCAGCAGGTTGCACAGACGGTGATTTCTGTCGGGCCATAAGCATTAAACAGCGTTGCCCGACCACGTAATGCTTGCAACAACGCCGCACTGGGTGCTTCTCCGCCCAGTATCAAGGTGGGCTTTATCGTTATCGCCGGTAAATCGGCCCCATCCCGTAATAGAGCCGGGGTCAAACAGGCGTGTGTTACCCGCCGTTCTTCCAGATAACGCCACAGACGCAGCGGGTCTTGACGAACGCTATCAACCGGAATGTCTAGGGTAGCTCCCCCACACAGTGCCATCATGATTTCCCAGACACTGGCATCGAAACCAAATGAAGCAAATTGCAACATCCGGCTATCCGAGTGAATGTCAAATTGGGTGATTTTCTCCCAAATTAAATTGACCAAGCCATGATGTTCGACCATCACCCCTTTTGGTGTACCGGTGGAACCAGAAGTGTAAATCACATACGCCAGATGTCGTGAGGTCAGCGCCGGGATGTACGGATTGTTATCCGGTTGATCAGGCAGAACATTCGGATCAAGTACCGTTAACGCGGTAAGCGCCTGTTCACCTAGAGCAGTACGACCCACATTATCTGCCAGTACCACTGACGGTGCCGCATCCGTGAGCATATAAGCTAACCGGTCACCCGGGTAGGCTGGATCTAAGGGAACATAAGCCCCACCCGCTTTGAGTACCGCCAGTAGCGCCACTACTCTTGACGGTGAACGCGTGACACAAATCGCCACCCGTTGATCGGGCTCCACTCCGAGTTCAATTAACTGATGAGCCAGTCGGTTAGCACATGCATTCAATTCTGCATAGCTGAGAGCCTGTTCTTCATAGACCAGTGCCGTAGCCTCAGAATTTTTCGCCACTTGCTGTTCAAACAGATGATGAATACACAACGAGCCGGGATAGGCCGTTTGCGGGCCATTGCCGACTTTCAGTAACAGTTTCCTTTCTACTGCCGGTAAAATTTCCAACCGCTGAACCGGGGTTTCCGGGGCGTGTTCCAGTGCGCCCACCAGACTTTCCAGCGCCTGTTGCATATAACCACACACCCGCTCGGCATCAAACGGCTGGGCGATTTGCGCTGTCAGCCCCAGTGCATCACCAAAATCTTCTACTGACAGCGTAAACGGATAGTTAGTCCGCTCCTGTGCACCGAGAAATTCAACACCACTCATGATTTCATTCGATTCCACCGAAGCTATATTGTGTCGGTAGTTCAGCAAGGTACTAAACAGCGGCGTTCCTCCCTGCACCCCGCTACAACGTTGAGCCAGTGCCAACGAGGCATATTCGTGTTCCAACAATCCCGCCAACCGGTGATGCGCTACCTGTACGCTTTCTCGTACCGGGGTATCATCCACATCCAACCGTAGCGGCAAGGTATTGATAAACAGCCCCATGCCATTTTCAGCCCCTTCACCCGCCGCCATGCGTCCAAACAACACGGTACCAAATACCACTTGCTGCTGTCCGCTGGTACGCGATAACACCTGTGCCCAAGCCAGATGACATAGGGCAGCCAGGCTCACTCCCAATCGCCGCGCCTGACCACGTAAACTGCTATTTAACTCAGGGGTCAACATCCGGTGCGATTCAGTCATCTGCGAGCCATCATGGCGAACTTCCGCCAGCCCAAACGGTAACGTCGGTTCATCAACCTCAGCCAACATTTCAGTAAAGAAACGGGTATGTTCAGCCTGACTCATCCCTAACCGGGACTGCGCTACCAGATTGCGGAAGGGTGCCGGCGCTGGCAGGTTGCCGCCCTGTCCGTCAAGGTATGTCTGAACTTCATTACTCATCACGTCTAGCGCGGTATGGTCACCAATTAAATGGTGCATCAGTTGCAACACAATCCAACGGCTATCACTTTCCTGTGCCACCACAAAACGCAGCAACGGCGCTTGACCCAAATCGAGGCGATATTGACGTGGGTTAAAACGTTGTGCTAATTGGTCGCTGATCGGCCCGTCAGCCACATCTAATGTCAATTCCGTCACCGACAACGGTGCCTGACGACAAACGACCTGAGCCGGTACAGACAATCCTTGCCAGATAAAGGCGGTCCGCAGGATGTCATGACGGTTAATTACCTGCTGAACCGCCGCCAGATAACGATCCAGCAAAGGCCGATCAGCAAAGGCCATTTGACCCGCTAGCAGGTAAGGATCACCTTCGTCTGCCAGTAAATGGTGGAACAGAATCCCATCCTGCAACGGCGATAAGGCATAGATATCCTGAATATTGGCTATCCCACCCGGTACCTGTTCGACGATGCGATCAATCTCAAGCTGAGTGAGATCAATCAGCGGTAACATTTCTGGCGTTAACACCGTGGTGGCCGGTGTAATCACATTGGCCGGCACTTTTTCGGTCTGATTCAGCCTTAATGTTTGCGCCAGTTCAGACAATATCGGGGATTGGAACAGATCACGTACTGCCAGCGTTAAACCCAAATGACGCAAACGTTCAACCATCCGTACCGCAAGCAACGAATGGCCCCCCAAGGCAAAGAAGCTGTCGTACCGGCTGATCTGCTCAACGCCGAGTAATTCACGCCAGATAGCAGCCAGTGCGGTTTCGGTTTCTCCTTGCGGTGCAGCATAAATCTGGCGGGCAAAAGCATCCTCCCCCGGTGCGGGTAATGCCCGGCGATCCAGCTTGCCGTTAGGCGTCAACGGAAAAGCATCCAGCCGCACAAAGGCCGCCGGTACCATGTAATCAGGTAACAATCCACTCAGATGTTCACGCAGACGGTTAACCAACCCGTCATCCGCTTCCGCCGCCACATAAGCCACCAGCCGTTTATCCTGTCCGTCGCCCAAGGCCAGTACCCGCGCTTCACGCACCCCGGAGTATTCTGTCAGCCGGGCTTCGATTTCTCCCGGTTCAATGCGGAAACCACGGATTTTAATCTGCTGATCGTTACGACCAACAAACACCAGATTGCCATCCGGCAGATAGCGAACTAAATCCCCAGTTCGATACATCCGGGCGTCAGCAATATGACTAAATGGGTCTGCCAGGAAACGTTCGTCAGTCAGTTCAGGACGATTGAGATAGCCACGCGCCACACCGACGCCACCAATATAGAGTTCACCCACTGCCCCTAGCGGCACGGGCTGACCGAGGGCATCTAGCAGATAGAGACAGGTGTTGGCTGTTGGGTGCCCGATGGGAACTAACACATCGGTATATAACACATCGGTATAGTTTGGCGGGCAACGCCAACTGGTTGCACAAACGGTGATTTCCGTTGGACCATAAGCATTGAATACCGTGGCCTTGGTGCGCAACGCTTTAAGCAACGCCACACTGGGCGCTTCACCGCCTAATATCAAGGTAGGTTTTACCGTTATCACCGGCAAATCAGCCCCATCCCGCAGCAAAGCCGGGGTCAAACAGGCGTGCGTCACTGACTGCTCTTGCAGATAATGCCAAAGGCGCTGTGGATCCTGACGGACAGATTCATCAGGAATGACCAGAGCACCACCACCGCATAGCGCCATCATCATTTCCCAGACACCCGCATCAAAACCAAATGAAGCAAACTGCAACATCCGACTAGCGGGGCAAATGTCAAATCGGGCGATTTTATCCTGAATAAGGTTGACTAACCCACGATGTTCCACCATCACCCCTTTTGGCGTGCCGGTCGAACCAGAGGTGTAAATCACATACGCCAGATGACGGGAGGTCAATGTAGATAGTTGTGGGTTGTTATCCGGTTGATCAGGCAATGAATGCGGATCAATCACTGTCTGCCCCACAAGCATTTGCTCACCTAAGGCTGAACGACCAACACTATCGGCCAATAAAATAATCGGTTCAGCATCAGTCAAAATATGGGCCAGACGCTCACCCGGATAGGCCGGGTCTAACGGCACGTAAGCGCCTCCCGCTTTTAACACCGCCAACAGCGCCACTATCCGCGCCGGTGAACTTGCTACACAAATCGCCACCCGCTGATCCGGCGCTACACCCAGCGCAATAAGTTGGTGAGCCAATCGGTTAGCATCAGCATTCAATTCCACATAACTAAGGGATTGGTTTTCATGTATCAGCGCCGTGGCATCCGGGGTCTTTTCCACCTGCTGTTCAAACAGTTGATGAATGCACAACCGCTCAGGATAGGCTGTTTCAGTGGCGTTCCAAGTTTTTAACAACAATGTGCGTTCAGTTGCCGGCAGAATGTCTAACTGCTGTACCGGCATATCGGACGCCTGCTCAAGCGCCTGCACCAAACTTGCCAACGCCTGTTGCATATAGCCACATATCCGTTCTGGATCGAATGGTTGCACCACTTGAGCCGTCAGCCCTAGATCAGAGCCACTATCCTCTACCGATAACACAAATGGATAGTTGGTCCGCTCCTGTGCGCCAAGGAATTCGATGCCGCTCACGATTTCATCTGGTGTGACCGGCTGGGTATTATGTCGGTAGTTCAACAGCGCATTAAATAATGGTGTACCACTCTCTACGCCACTGCAACGTTGCGCCAGCGCCAGTGAAGCGTGCTCATGTTCCAACAATCCCGCCAGTCGGCTATGGGCTGCACGTACACTGTCCCGCACCGGGGTATTATCGATATCCAATCGCAACGGCAAGGTGTTAATAAACAGCCCCATGCCACTATCAGATCCTTCACCCGCCTGCATACGTCCAAACAGCACCGTACCGAACACCACTTGCGTTTGCCCACTGGTACGCGATAACACCTGTGCCCAAGCCAGATGACATAGCGCCGCTACACTGACGCCCAACCGCCGCGCCTGACCACGTAAGCGCTCGTTCAGTCCCGCTGTCAGCATCCGGTGAGATTCCGTCACCTGTGAACCGTCATGATGTGCTTCCGCCAACCCAAATAGCAGCGTCGGTTCATCCACCTCAGCCAACATGTCAGTAAAGAAGCGAGTATGTTCTGCCTGACTGACACCCTGCCGAGCCTGTGCCACTAAATGGCGGAACGGGACCGGCGCAGGCAGGCTATCCATTTGCCCCAAGAGGCAAGCCTGTACTTCGCTGTTCATCACCTCCAACGTGGTATGGTCGCCAATCAAGTGATGCAACAATTGCAGCAAAATCCAACGACCATCGCTCTCTTGTGCCACAACGAAACGTAATAACGGTGCCTGATTCAGGTCAATACGATGCCGACGCGGGTCAAAACGTTGAGCCAATTGATTACTGATCGCTCCATCAGCCGGATTGAGCGTCAATTCCGTCACTGACAAAGGTGCTTGACGGCAAATTACCTGAGCCGGCACAGACAACCCTTCCCAGATAAAGGCGGTACGCAAGATATCATGGCGGTCAACCACTTGTTGAACCGCAGCCAGATAGCGGTTAAGTAAAGGTCGATCAGCAAAAGCCTGTTGAGTAATCAGTAGATAGGGATCACCCTCATTTGCCAATAGATGGTGGAATAAAATGCCATCCTGTAACGGTGACAACGCATAGATATCCTGAATATTGGCAATTCCACCCGGTACTTGCTCAACAATACGATCAATTTCAGCTTGAGTCAGATCAATCAGCGGCAACATTGCTGGCGTCAGCACAGTGGTATCCGCGGTAATACCGTTATCAGGCACGCTAATTTCACGATGCGGCACCAAAGATTGGGCCAATACACTTAATGTCGGATGCTGGAATAGCGTTTGCACCGACAGGCCCAATCCTATACGCCGTAAACGTTCGATCATCCTGACTGCCAACAGCGAGTGACCGCCCAAGGCAAAGAAACTGTCATGTCGGCCAACCTGTTCAACATTCAGCAATTCGCGCCAAATAGTGGCTAATGCTATCTCAATTTCCCCTTGTGGCGCTTGGTAAGCTTGGCGAGCAAAGGCATCCTCCCCCGGTGCTGGCAGCGACCGGCGATCCAGCTTACCGTTAGGGGTCAGCGGAAAGGCATCCAAACGCACAAAAGCCGCCGGTATCATATAGTCAGGCAAAATATCACTCAGGTGCTCACGCAATTTGGTCGCCAGTCCGTCATCCGCTAGCGCCACCACATAAGCCACCAGACGTTTATCCTGACCGTCACCCAACGCCAATACCAGCGCTTCACTTACCTCAGAGTGTTCAACCAGTCGTGCTTCAATTTCTCCCGGCTCAATGCGGAAACCACGGATTTTAACCTGTTGGTCATTACGGCCGACAAACACCAGATTGCCGTCCGGCAAATAGCGAGCCAAATCTCCTGCCCGGTACATTCGGGCATTCGTTTCATCGCTAAATGGATCATTCAGGAAACGTTCAGCCGTCAATTCAGGACGATTGAGATAGCCACGCGCTACCCCAACGCCACCAATATACAATTCTCCCACTGTGCCCAATGGAACTGGCTGGCGGTGTTCATCCAGCAGATAGAGACGTTTGTTGGCGACCGGGCTGCCGATGGGGATGACTCCTCCGGTATAATCGGCCGGGCAATCCCAAGTGGTTGCACACACGGTGATTTCCGTCGGCCCATACGCGTTAAACAAATCGGCCCGGCTGCACAGTGCCTGAAATAGCGCGGGACTCGGCGCTTCTCCTGCAAATATTAAGGTTGGTTTTATCGCTATCGCCGGTAAATCGGTGCCGTCATGAAACATAGCCGGTGTCAAACAGGCATGGGTTATCGCCTGCTCTTCCAGGTAACGCCAAAGGCGCTGTGGATCTTGCCGCACGGTTTCTGTAGGAATAACCAGCATAGCCCCACAACTCAGCGCCATCATGATTTCCCAGACACTGGCATCGAACCCAAATGAGGCAAACTGCAACATTCGGCTGGTGGCGCAAACATCAAACTGGGTAATTTGTGTCAGCGTCAAATTAACCACACTACGATGTTCAATCATCACACCTTTTGGTCTACCGGTTGAGCCGGAAGTGTAAATCACATAGGCCAGATGCTGTGGGGTCAGTCCAGAGACTTGCGGATTATGGTCTGGCTGCTCCAGCAAGGTATTCGGATCGAGCACCGTCAGCGTCGCCAGAATGTCTTCACTTAATGCTGCCCGCCCGACATTATCCGCCATCAAAATAACCGGTGTCGCATCAGTGAGCATATAAGCCAGACGTTCACCGGGGTAGGCTGGATCTAACGGCACATAGGCCCCGCCCGCTTTCAGCACCGCCAATAACCCGATGATTCTCGCAAGTGAGCGCGTCACACAAATCGCCACCCGCTGATCTGGCGCTACGCCTAAAGCGATAAGCTGATGGGCTAGCCGATTGGCACGGGCATTCAGTTCTGCATAGCTGAGCGTCTGGTTTTCATAGATTACCGCTATGGCGTCCGGAGTCTTCTCTATCTGTTGTTCAAACAACTGATGGACACATACCTGAGTAGGATACGGTTCTTCGGTCGCATTCCAATTTTCCAGTAATAACTCCCGCTCAGAGGATGACAAAATATCGATAGCCGTGACAGGTTGTTGAGGCTGGTTCACTATTGCCCACAATATAGCCTGCAAATAACCCACCTGTCTTTCAATGGTTTCATGGTCGAACAGGGCAGAAGAGTAGTTCAGCTCTCCAACAATTTCGCCCGCCTTCTCCGTTAATTCCAGTTGCAGATCAAATTTCGCTATATCGTATCCTAGCTCAAATGGCGTTACCGCCAATTCCGGTAATTGCCATTCCTCTGTTTCACTCTCTTGCCAGGCAAACATTACCTGGAACAGTGGTGTATGCTCCGGTCTACGCGGCGGTTGAACAATTTCCACTACCTGCTCGAACGGCAGATCTTGATGCTCCTGCGCTCCCAGTGTCGTCTGCCGTACACGCCGCAGTAGTGTGGCCACATCCGGCATGTCGGATAAATCGATACGCAACGCCAATGTGTTAACAAAGAAGCCAAGCAGTGGTTCAATTTCCCGCAGATTGCGGTTAGCGCTTGGTATACCAATGACCACATCATCCTGCCCAGACAAGCGCGATAGCAATGCAGCCCAAGCGGTTAACAGCGTCATAAACAGTGTGGCACCGTGCTGTTGCCCCAGATGTTTTAGGGCCTGTACCAACGGGGCATCAATGTGCACCGCTACCCGGCCGCCGGTAAATGATTGCTGAGAGGGTCGAGGTCTGTCTATCGGCAATTCAAGTAACACCGGTGCATCTGCCAACGTCCGACGCCAATAATCACTCTGTGCCTGTACTCCTTCACCTGAAAATACCTGCCGCTGCCAAGCCGCATAATCAGGATATTGAATGGTCAATGGCAACAACGGATCTGGCTGTTGATTTAGACCCGCCGCGTAAAGTGCAACCAGTTCTGATTCAAGTATCTTTAAAGACCAAGCATCAGAGATAATATGATGCTGAGTCAGTAAGAATATATGCTCTTCATCGGCCAGTTGGATCAATGCGCAACGAATTAGGGGGCCACGAGCAAGATCAAACGGCGTTTTGGCTTCCTGTACACACAAACGCTTAAATTGTTTGTCCACGTTAGATGCTTTACGCAAATCGTATTTTTTCACCGGTAGACCAAATTCCGCCGGTAACAGTTCAACCTGAGGCTGACCATCAACTGTGATAAAAACAGAACGAAGCGCCTCGTGGCGAGCAAACAGGCGATTCAGAGCCTGCTGCCAGGCAGAAAAGTTTAGCCGTCCACGTAAACGCAAGGCTGTCGGAATATGGTAGGTATCACTAACTCCCTCAAATTGCGCCAGAAACCACAGACGCTGTTGACCAAATGATAACGGCAAGACACTATCACGGGATATGGACCTAATTTCAGGCAATTTATCACTGCCCGTATTACGTTGTGCACAGATCTGTGCGCAGATTTTCTCGGTAAATGTCGCCAATGACGGAGACACAAACAACGCGGCCAACGGCAGGTCAACACTGAAAGCGGCTATCCGGTTCATCATCCGCACGGCCAACAGGGAATGTCCGCCCAAGGCAAAAAAATTATCGTGTCGGCCGATTTGCTCAATGCCCAGTAATTCACACCAGATAGCCGCTACTGCGATTTCCATGTCTCCCTGTGGCGCGACATAAATTTGGCGAGCAAAAGCATCCTCTCCCGGTGCCGGTAATGCCTGATGATCCAATTTACCGTTTGGCGTCAGCGGGAAGGTCGCCAAACGCACAAAGGCCGCTGGCACCATATAATCAGGCAACATCGCGCTCAAATGAGTGTGCAAACTGGCCGCCAGTCCACTATCCGCTTCGGCTACAACATAGGCAACTAAACGTTTATCCTGCCCATCTCCCAAGGCCACGACCCGCGCTTCACGCACCACCGGGTGCTCTGCCAACCGAGCTTCAATTTCTCCCGGCTCAATGCGGAAACCACGGATTTTAATCTGCTGGTCGTTACGGCCAACAAACACCAGATTGCCGTCCGGTAAGTAGCGCACCAAATCCCCGGTCCGGTACATCCTGGCATCGGCAGCATCACTAAATGGATCAGCCAGAAAGCGTTCATCGGTCAGATCTGGCCGATTGAGATAGCCACGGGCGACACCATCCCCACCAATATAGAGTTCCCCCACTGCGCCCAATGGGACTGGCTGGCCGTGGTTATCCAGTAGGTAAATACGGGTATTCGCTGTCGGACGCCCAATGGGAACCAACACATCAGTATAGTGTGATGGACAACGCCAACTGGTGGCACAGACGGTAATTTCTGTCGGGCCATAGGCATTAAATAGGATTGCTTGATGACTTAGCGCCCGTAGTAGCACGGGGCTAGGGGCTTCACCGCCCAATATTAATGTCGGTTTTATTGTTATCGTTGGCAAATCGGCCCCTTCTCGCAACAAAGCAGGGGTCAAGCAAGCGTGCGTCACCGATTGTTCTTCCAGGTAATGCCAGAGGCGACTCGGATCTTGACGAACGGTTTCGGCCGGAATAACCAAACAGGCTCCACTGCCTAATGCCATCATGATTTCCCAGACACCGGCATCAAAGCCAAATGAAGCAAACTGTAACATCCGACTAACAGGGCGAATGTCGAATTGGATAATTTTATCCCGGATCAGATTGACTAGCCCACGATGCTCAATCATCACCCCTTTGGGTATCCCGGTCGATCCAGAAGTGTAAATCACGTAGGCTAGGTGGCGAGAAGTTAAGGCAGAAACCTGCGGATTGTTATCCGGCTGATCAGGTAAGATATTCGGGTCTAGTACCGTCAGCCCCGCAAGCATTTGCTCACCCAATGCAGCCTGCCCAGTACTATCCGCCAACACTATTGCCTTCACCCCCATTGCCTTCAACCCGATTGTCTTCACCCCCTCAGCCGGGACGGCATCGGTCAGGATATGTGACAATCGTTCTCCCGGATAAGCCGGATCCAGCGGTACATAAGTTCCGCCTGCTTTCAGCACCGCTAGCACCGCTATCACCCGCGCCGGTGAACTTGCCATACAAATCGCCACCCGTTGCTCTGGCACAACACCCAAGGCAATCAGTTGATGAGCAAGCCGGTTAGCGCTGATATTCAGTTGTCCATAGCTAAGCGTTTGATTTTCATACACCAACGCCTCGGCCTCTGGCGTTTTCTCCGCTTGTTGTTCAATCAACTGATGAATACAGCGTTGTTCAGGATAGGGGGTTTCTGTCGCGTTCCACGTTTCCAGCAACAACGTGCGTTCCGATGCAGGCAAAACATTTAGCGCCCGTACCGGCGTTTCCGGGGCCTGTTCAAGGGTATCCGCCAGACTTTCCAGCGCCTGTTGCATGTAACCACATACTCGTTCTGAATCAAATGGTTGTACTACCTGAGCAGTCAGCCCCAGGGTATCGCCACCATCCTCCACCGACAGCACAAACGGGTAGTTGGTCCGCTCCTGTTCACCGAGAAATTCAATACCCGGCATTACCTCATGCGGGATCATCGGTTGCTCATTATGCCGGTAATTCAACAGAGCACTAAAAAGCGGCGTGCCGCCCTGTACCCCACTGCAACGTTGAGCCAGCGCCAATGAAGCATGCTCATAATCCAACAATCCAGCTAATCGGGTATGCGCCATCCTGACGCTATTGTGTACCGAGGTATCATCGATATCCAGCCGCAACGGTAAGGTATTGATAAACAGCCCCATGCCACTGTCGGCCCCTTCCCCGGCGGCCATACGCCCAAATAGCACGGTACCAAACACCACTTTCTCTTGTCCGCTGGTACGCGACAGCACCTGTGCCCAAGCCAGATGGCACAGGGTTGCCAGACTGACACCCATGCGTCTCGCCTGAGCACGTAGACGATCATTCAGCAGAGGAGACAACATCCGGTGCGCCTGTGTGACCTGAGAACCATCACGATGTACCTCGGTCAGCCCAAACGGTAATGTCGGTTCATCCACTTCTGCCAACATGTCGGTAAAGAATCGGTGATGTTCTGTCTGGTCAACCCCCTGCCGAGCCTGAGCCACCAGATTGCGGAAAGGTACCGGTGTCGGCAGGTTATCATCCTGTTCGTCAAGATAGGCCCGAACTTCGAGGTTCATGACTTCCAGCGTGGTATGGTCGCCAATCAGGTGATGTTGTAATTGCAATACATACCAGCGGCCATCCTCTTCCTGTGCTATCACAAAGCGTAACAACGGTGCCTGACTGAGATCGAGACGGTATTGCCGCGGATCAAAACGTTGCGCCAGTTGATCACCGACGGGCCCGTCAGCCGAGTTCAGCGTCAGTTCAGTGACTGACAATGGGGCCTGACGCCAAACCACCTGCGCCGGAACAGATAATCCTTGCCAGATAAAAGCGGTACGCAAAATATCATGACGGTCAACCACCTGTTGTACCGCAAATAAATAGCGGTCTAGCAAACCACGGTCAGCAAAGATCATTGGATAGGCCAGCAAGTAAGGATCACCTTCTTTCGCCAGCAGGTGGTGAAACAAGATACCGTCCTGCAACGGTGACAGTGCATAGATATCCTGAATATTAGCCCCCCCACCCGGCACCTGCTCGACGATGTGATCAATCTCAGGCTGAGTCAAATCAATCAGCGGTAACATCTCCGGTGTCAGCGCGGTGGTCGCCGGGGTAATGACATTCGGCGGCACTGTCACAATCTGATGCTGCCCCAATGTTTGGGCCAACTCCGCCAGTATTGGTGATTGAAACAGGTCGCGGGCAGATAACGTCAGCCCTAAATGGCGTAGCTGTTCAATCATGCGTACGCCGAGCAGTGAATGACCGCCTAGGGCAAAGAAGCTGTCATACCGACTTATCTGCTCAATACCCAATAACTCACGCCAGATAGTAGCCAATGCAATTTCCCGCTCCCCTTGCGGTGCGGCGTAAACCTGACGGGCAAAGGCGTTTTCACCCGGTGCCGGTAACGCCCGACGATCCAGTTTGCCATTAGGTGTTAGCGGGAATTCATCCAACCGTACAAAGGCCACCGGCACCATATAATCAGGCAATCGCGCACTTAGGTGCTCACGCAAGTGGGTAGGCAATTCGTTATCCGACTCTGCCAGCACATAAGCAACTAACTGCTTGTCCTGCCCCTCACCTAACGCCAACACCACCGCTTCACGTACTGTCGAATACTCCACCAATCGGGCTTCAATTTCTCCCGGTTCAATCCGGAACCCGCGGATTTTCACCTGCTGATCGTTGCGGCCCAAAAATTCCAGATTGCCATCCGGCAGGTAGCGAGCTAAATCGCCGGTCCGGTACATCCGCGCATCCGGCACATCACTAAATGGATCAACCAAAAAGCGTTCAGCAGTCAATTCAGGGCGATTGAGATAACCACAGGCCACCCCGTCGCCACCAACATAGATCTCGCCCATCCTCCCCAACGGCACGGGCTGGCCCTGCTCATCCAGTAAGTAAACCCGCGTGTTGGCAATTGGTCGACCAATAGGAATGTTGGTCACTCCCGTGGGCAAGGTTTCAATCCGATATGTGGTGGTAAAGGTGGTACCCTCGGTCGGTCCATAGGCATTCAATAACTGCTGAGGTGGGTTGTTGCGTAAAACCTGGGAAATCACATAGGGATCAAGAATATCGCCGCCGACAATCAGGTTTTTCAACTGCGGCAAAACTGGAGACAACTCCGCCGCCAGCCGGTTAAACAGGCCGACGCTTAACCATAAGATATTAATTTGATAACGGTCTAATTCCTGTACAAATTCCGGCGGCGTCAACAAAGTGGTGTGGTCGATAACCACCAATGCCCCACCATTGAGTAAAGGGGCCCACACTTCAAAAGTACTGGCATCGAAAGCCGGGTTAGCCGCGAAAGCAACCCGATCATTGGGTTCAATTTCAACATAACCATTATTAATAACCAGTCGGACCACAGCGCGGTGAGGCACGATCACCCCTTTGGGGGTGCCAGTCGAGCCGGAGGTGTACATGATATACGCTGGCGCAGTACCGGAATAAAGTAAGTCAGGATTAAAACTCTCTTCCGCCTTGTCCGCGTCTGTCTCATCAGAGAGACGAATTAGCGGGATATCCAGATTAGCCGGGATATTCGCTTGTGCGCCGGTGAGCAACAATTTGGCGAAGCCATCGTTTATCAACCACTTTTTTCTCTCGTCCGGCACGCTGGTATCGATAGGGACATAAACCGCCCCCGCCTTGAGAATAGCCAATTGAGCTACCACCAATTCGATAGATCGCTCTAACAGGATTGCCACATGATCATTCGGGCCAATCCCCTGCTTAATCAGTTGATGAGTCAGTCGGTTAGCACAAGCATTCAATTCCGCATAACTCAGGGTCTTATCCCCTGCGATTAACGCCGTCGCAGTCGGGGTTTTCTCCACTTGTCGTTCAAACAACTGATGGATACCTAACTGGTCAGGATAGACGGTTTCAGTGGCATTCCAAGTTTCCAATAGCAGTGTACGTTCAGCCTCTGACAACAAATTAAGTTTCTGAACAGATATGTCGTCACCGACCTTGTTTGACAGTACTTGCACTAATCCAGCATCAAAGATAATTTCCTTTTTAGCCATGCTATCTTTCATCTACTTACTACCTCAATGAATCTGTTAGTTATTTGAAAACTGTCATTCTCAACAGTCATCACAAATGTTTTGCCCTTCTTCCTTCCCCCCAAGAAATAAAAACGGGCACACATCAGGCATCAATTAAAATCCTCAGACAGCACATTCTCTTGGACGCTGGAGGTAATAGCCCGGTTAATAGCCTCATAATTAGCAATTCTTCGACAATTATTTTCCTGATAACGGAATAAACGATTCACCAAGTGAACCGGCAAAAGATATTCCATTTTTTTCCTATTTTTTTAATAAGCGCCTTTGATTTTGTGCAATTTTTTATTGGCTGACGCTGAATTCCATAACTAAATAAAAATGGATTTATACCCGTTATCTTTCAAGTTGCCTCTTTGTTGGCTGCACTCACTCACCCCGGTCACATCGTTATCTATGCTCCCGGGGATTCGCTCCCTTGCCGTCGCGATCCATCTTGAAATCTATTGGGTATATTGAATATATTTACTGGCATGAGTATTAAATCCCTGCTGTATTCTGTCCATTTTGAATTAATATCATATGTGAATTATTTCACGAAAAATTAAATAATTATCGAGACAAACTAAACCTCCTGCTCCCCAATTAACACCGAATTTACTTTGATAATTCTCTGAAAAATGGACCTATCCGCATTCCAATAGGAAACAGATTCCACCATAAAAAGACATTATTTATCACTTGGTTATATTGATTAATGTATATTTATACACATAAAAATTATCAACTAGTCTGATTACATATTATTTTATAATAATCAAATTATACAACTAATGTAAACGTTAATTACATTTAACACCGGCATGAAACAATTTCAAACTAAAACTAACTTCCACATATATTGTTTTGTCATAATGAAATAATACGAGCAATGTATGCATTAATTACATTTAATATCATCAGTAAATAATTTTAAATTAAAAATAGATTATTTGTTTATTGTTATAAAATAGAAAAATCACACTATTAATTACTTATTCAAATGTATTTGACTTATTATATAATAGAAAAATAATAGATTAGGAACTCCAACCACATGGACAGAAAACAGAAGACAGAATACAGAAGAGAGCAAAATTGCACGCCCAAGCGCTCAAAGTGACTAAACGAATAACCGCATCCGGTCAGATGCGGTTGTGTGGTTGTGTTATGAAAGGATGAAATCGGCCTCTATCAGCGGTTCTCCAACGATCTTCACCCCAAAACCATCTTGAGATAATTCTCCTCCCATATTAATAACGAAATCATTTACCTTGTTAACGCTGTCATAGCTGATCACAGCTTCCCCAATAGCACCAGTGAATTCCTCGACAAACTTAATAGTGCCTTTTCCTGCTGCACCCAGATCGAACAATGACAAATCAATCTTGTCTTCACCGGAAACAAAGTCATGAATCCAATCACGCTCAAGAAACGATGATTCTTCGGCATTCAAGTAGACAAAGGTATCTTTGCCTTCCCCACCCCAAAGATGATCAGCTCCCAATCCACCGTAAATGATGTCATCACCTGTACCACCCTTCAGAGTATTATTGGCATCATTCCCGATCAGAATGTCATTACCACTGCCGCCAATCGCATTTTCAATCGTGACACCACGGGCGATAGAGATGTTTCCTTTCAAACCACCCACATCCGAGAAAGAAGCTTCATTCAAGTTAATGCGTTGATCCTGAGTAAAACCAGAGAAATCAAAGGTATCATTACCACCCGCATCCCAAGCAGTGAACACAAGTTTGCTCTTTGCATCTTTTGCCGTAAAGAAATCGCGATCAGTGTTGGAATTAAAACCATATACCGTGTCATCGGTACGAGTAGTATTATTTGCACCATACAACGCCTGAATAGCAGAAATATCGTTAAGTAATGGCGCAGAAGAATCAATACCTTTAAAGTCCTGCCCGGTATTTTTTTCACTGAAATAACCCATGATGGTATAAGCACCGCTATCTTCAAAATAAGTCGCCTTATTCTTGTAAGTCGGTACTACCTTATCAGACGCATCATAATCAGCCGGATGATCCAACCCTAATGTATGGCCGATCTCATGAGTAAATGTATGGCGACCATAGCCATTCACTCCAATATCATTTTTTAAGAAAGTACCGCTTTCCGCGTTATACCCGTAATCATTGAAGATGCTTGATTTTATCCGAAATGGAGATCATTATCCTCGCTATGAAAATATTCATTACCGATGAACAAAAAGCCGAACTTGAACATCTCCATCACACCTGCCGTGATAAGAGGGAGTGTGATCGCATCAAAGCGGTCCTGCTGGCCTCTGAAGGCTGGAGTTCAGTGATGATCGCTCAGGCCCTGCGTCTTCATGAAATGACCGTTAACCGTCATATCAGCGATTACCTTAATCAAGGTAAACTTAAATCTGATAATGGGGGGTCTGATAGTTTGCTTTCTCAAGAACAAACTGATTTTTTAATCAATCACTTATCTCAACATCTTTTCCATCACACCCATGAAATCGTGGCCTATGTTGCTCAGCTCTGGAATATTACCTTTAGCATTCCCGGCATGAATAAATGGCTACACCGTCAGGGTTTTTCTTATAAAAAACCTTGTGGCGTCCCTCATAAATTCGACGCAGAAAAACAGCGACAATTTATTGAATATTATGAGAATCTTAAAGTCACAGCGAAAGACGAACCCATCCTTTTTCTTGATGCTGTTCACCCGACTCAAGGCACCAAACTCGGTTATGGCTGGATGCGAAAAGGCGAGAAAAAAACAGTAAAAACAACAGGAAGCCGGACTCGCCTGAATATATTGGGCGCGCTCAACCTGAATGCCATTGGTCGTACGGTGTTCCAGGAATATCAAACCATCAATGACTACAACATTTGCTGTTTTTTCAATGAAATAAGAAAGTCTTATCCTGACTATCATCAAAAAATTCATCTTATTGTGGATGGGGCGGGTTACAACAAAGCTCATCTTGTTAAGGAGTGGGCTTATGTTAGCAATATTGAGTTACATTACCTTCCTCCCTATAGCCCAAATTTAAACCCAATAGAGCGATTATGGAAGGTCATGAATGAACAGGTTCGAAATAACCGTTATTTTGCGGATAAACATGAATTTCGAGACAACGTCTTCAAATTTTTCACCACAACGCTACCGGATATAGCGGACTCGCTGATGTCTAGAATTAACGACCATTTTCAGGTGCTAAAAACTGCATCTTGAAGTTTCTTGGGTATATACCAAGTTCCGACTTGTTTCAAACCTGGATTCGGCATCTCGGCAAACGCATAATCACCTGTTAAACTAAAATCAAAGAAACCAAAAGTGATATTCGCTTCCTTGACATCATAGGTTTCGGTGAATTTAATATTCGCGACATCAGCCCAAGATTGAATTGACAGCTTTGCAGCAGCTTCTTGTTCTTCATTAAATGCTGAAAATCCAGAAATAATCCACGGCATATTATCCGGTTCATTCTCCAGGAAATTATACGTTAATTGGAAAGTTTCAGATTTGTCATTACTCTGATGCCCCCAACGGTAATCACTTCGGATTAACTCTTTCGCCGCATCTTTACTGGGCTCATGCCCAACGACAATATTAGGATCTTTACCTGGAATATAAGCCTGTAGCCAGGTCAATACCTCATTTGCCTTTGCTGAACCACTAACTTCTTCCAAATATGAAATTTTCCTCTTTAAAGACATATATTTCTCCATAAGTTCAAAGCTTAGATATATACCCGTTATCTTTCAAGTTGCCTCTTTGTTGGCTGCACTCACTCCGATCACATCGTTCTCTATCCTTCATTCCGCACCTAATTCAGGAATAAACCGCTTTATATTGTGCACCTAATAAACTCAAAAGCTCATGGTGGTAAGATTGCATTCCTGTCACCATTTTATGTTCTTGAAATTCAAAGGTGCTGATCCCTTCAAAGGCCAGAAATACCCAACGCGCGGTGGGGGATTGTGTCGGTTTGTTCTTCATATCGGGGAAAAACGGCACATTTTGTTTCAATTCATGGCGAATTTTATGTTCCAGCGCCGCATAAACCATGAGACAACATGTCATCACCATTAACAGCGCTTCTATCCGCTCCGGTTTTTTCAGGAAAATGGCAGACGTCAGGAATTCCGGACTTTTCAGGAAGCGAAAACCCCGCTCCACCTTTTGTTGTGCCTTATAATTAGCCAGTAACGCCGCCATATCAAGCCGTCCTTCATCCCGTTCATTGGTCGCTAAAATAAACCTCCCGACCCGCAATCTGGCCTGCTTCACCTTGTCTAACCGGGTATAAGCCTGACCGGCTAATTGATAATGAACCGATTTGGGGGGTTGATGCTTGCCGGGTTTCCCGCGCCCCGCATACGCGGTAATCGCCTGAATTTCCGGCGAGGCGATGCCGATAAACTGGCATTGAGACTCAAAATCATGCAGTGCCTGTAAGGCATCCTCCCGGCAGGCAAAGGGCTTTTTGCCCAGTTTGTCGAACTGTTTAGACTCGTTTTCTGTTTCCCTGAGTGTGTTTTTCCGGAAAGTCTGGTTTTCACGTTTTTCTGCCGCCGTACTGTTCACCAGTAACCAACGCTGAGGAACGCCGCCATATGATGACGTCACCCAGCAGCCTGAATAGCCCTCACTGATGGGGCTGAATTGCTCCGCTGTCACGTTCAGGAGAGACTGTTTAGCTTCCTTGATCGTCAGGGGAACACGCGTAATAAATCGTTGTTTTTGCTGATGAAGCGAAGCGATCGCGGCTTCAGTATAAAGGGCGGCATCGGCCACAAAGTAGCGGCTGTTTTGTGCTGCTTTCAGGCATTGAATATGGGTTTTGATCGTCTGGGCAAAGGCTTTGGCATCATTCGTATTCCCGCTCATAGCCTGCATATAGACAGGGATACCTGCCTGATTTTCGCAAATCAGTTCAAGGACAACCTGGTTCAGTTCAGGCCGGTGATCCCGGCTATAACCCGGCACCAGTGCAATGCGTTTTGTGTCATCTCCCAACGCGCTGTCATAGTCACCATCGACATGAAAACTCGTGATATCCAAATGAACGGAATCGGGATTTAACCCTAATTTATCAACTACTTGCTCAGCAAGCACCTGATAAACTTCCGACACCCCCGCTTCATATAAGGCATCCAGTGTTCGGCCGAGCACATCATCATTAAGGTGTTCAGCTTCAATGTCAGCGCCAATTAAACGCGCAATCGGCTTATGTTGAAAAAAGCCGGAAAACATGTGCAATGTCCGGCTGTGAAACCCCAGCCCGTTAAGGATCATCGCCAGAAAAGCGTCGCCGTGAGAGACGGTATGCGATGAATATTTTGGGATAATGGCATCAATCATGCGGGGTAAACCGGCTTCATGACAAAAAGCGGCGATAAGGCCAAGATGATCGAGACGTTTAATGGCAGGTATAGGTGTGGACATATTCGCTTTCCGGCAAATAAAAGTAATAGATCAAAATTGGCGATTACCGTCAACCCCACCGATGTCATCAATACAAAAAACCTGTGTAAGATCACATTATTTTTAAATCAGAAATACGGTGCGGAATGACGGCTCTATGCTCCCGGGGATTCGCGCCCTTGCCGTCGCGATCCATCTTGAAATCCATTGGGTATAAAACCTGTCTATTTAATTAAACACCTGTCAATAAAACCTAGAAACAATGGGCTATCCCGGCCACGCAATTTAAAATCCCTGTCCATAAAAGTAACACTAAAGTTAATTACGTAAAAAATAATTAACATATTTTTTTAAATAACTTTTCATAATTATAATACACTCACTCTTTTTATTCTCTGCTATTCCTGTAGGGACATGAATTTAAAAACGTTTTCACTTTCTCAAGCAATTGCCACATATACTGACAGCCATGATTTCGTGTCACCGTTTCATGTAAGGATTGCCACAGACGCTCAATTTTATTCAGCCAGGGTGAATAAACAGGTAAAAACAACAGATTAAATTTAGGATGACAAGCCAGCCAATCTCTGACCCGTCGGCTTTTATGGATACTGTAATTATCCAAAATCAAAGTGAGGGTTTCAGCATGACAATACTGGCGTTCAAGTTCTTCCAATACATTGATAAATAACTGAGAATTCTTATTTAACCCGTCAGCATAAGTCACTTTTCCCGTTTGAACATTCAGGCAACCTGCAAAATAATGTTTTTGGTTTTTTCCTGGTGTCACTATACGTTTCTGTTGCCCTTTTAAATACCAGTCAGCCCCGATTTTTGGATTCAGCTCGATGTCGACTTCATCTTCATAAAAAACGGGATGTTTTTCTGAACACGTTGACAATGCCTCGGTAATTTTCGCCATTTTTTCATGGTACTCGGGATCGGGTAATTTAAGCGTCGGGGCTGCCCTTCGCCACACGATACCCATTTTATGTAAGTAACGATAGAAGGTACTGATGGATAATTTTATGTTTAATAATTCATTGATTTTAATTATAAAAAACTCAAGACTCCAGCGAGAACGCAGGCAGCCCAATTGCTGGGGAGAATATTGCAATAAAAAAGACAGTAAAGGATAAAGCGGGATTAAATTCCAGACAGCGGGTCTGCCCACAGGCAGGCTTTTGAGTCCTTCCAGACCATATAAAGTCAACCAGTTTATCCAGCGATAGACAGAAGAACGACTGGCGCAAAGGGTTTTGGCGACCAGAGAGACAGACTCGCCTCGATGCAGCATCAATATGGCCATGAGCCTGCGAGCATAATCTTTATCTCGGGTGTTCTGGATAATTTTTTTCATCTGGCGTCGTTCATTGCGGGGTATAGGTGCTATGATAGGCATAACTCAGTCCGTTTAGTGGTTTGGGATTATCTACAATTGATCAGATTGCAAAAATTGGACTGAGTTCCCTCCAAGTGTTCTACTATTTTGAAAAGTTATTTAATATAAACGTGATAAAAATAGCATAAAACAAATAAACAATTGTTTTGTATAACATAGCTATTTAAGGCAAAAAAATATTGCTAATTTTTATCAATGTTTTCTTATAAAATTATTATCTATTTAACTATTCATATAGTGAATTTAAAAATTTTTATAAAATCATTTATTAATAATTTTATTAAGTGACTATTAAAACAATCTAAAAAATAAGGAAAATTCGTATTAACAGGTAACGAACACTTTATCTATTCTGTAAGTTTATTTCTGAAAAAATAAAATTAGATTTATTGTAAAAAATAGAAATGTCAATTGAAAACTATTTTATTTATTTAAAAGACAAGAGGTTAATATATAATGTAGGAGCCGAGTTATTTACAGGTTGTCAGGATTTGAATTTATTTGTTTCGTTATTATCTTTGGCATTGAATTTTACTATTATTTTCTTAGTTTTTAATTTATTAATTTAAATCTCCGATTTAATATTATCCTATTATATATAAAATAAAATTGGATTATAATTATCACTTTCTGATTTTTAGTTTATTCATTATAGTTAAAGGATAGCCTATTGATGAATAGACTATCCCAGTTTTTTAGCTAAGATTACTATTTATAGTTTATATCTTTTAAGCTACAGTACACTAACTTCTGATAACAAGTTAAAAGGGGGGTAGGAAAATTGGGTAAATCTGTAAAAAACAAGAGTGCTATTGGACACCTTAACCCAGAATTGAATGAGAGCAGGAAAACTCAAGATGTTCGTTTGTTACTGGAAACTGCAAGACAAGTTGCCAAGGCG
Organism: Photorhabdus laumondii subsp. laumondii; assembly: GCF_003343245.1. Lineage (NCBI taxonomy): Bacteria > Pseudomonadati > Pseudomonadota > Gammaproteobacteria > Enterobacterales > Morganellaceae > Photorhabdus > Photorhabdus laumondii. The sequence goes on from NZ_CP024901.1 coordinate 3,888,498, forward strand.
CATGGTGGATTCTCCTTTATTGCCAAAGAGACTGGTTTATCTAGAGAATCTCTCTACAAAGCACTCTCAGCAACAGGAATCCGACCATAAGAACTCCGTGTTCATCATTAAATGCGATTGGAATGCGGCTTGAAATTATCCCTATTAAACCAACAGGGGAATTTATAGATAAATGAAGTATGCTTATGAAGATTTGGGTGACGACCAATTTGAGCAACTGATCGTTTTTTTATGCCAAGAACTACATGGGATTGCCGTACAAGGCTTCTCGAAAGGCCCCGATGGCGGCAGAGATGCCAAGTTTATAGGTACCAGCGCTCTTTATCCCAGCATATCTGCACCTTGGAGTGGCACCATCATTATCCAAGCAAAACATACTAACGGGTACAACAAGCTCTTTTCGGAGTCTGATTTCTACAACCCTGATGGCAACTCAAGTGTTTTAAGTAAAGAAATTGTCAGGATTAAAAAGCTACGAAATGCGAAACAATTAGATCACTACATGTTGTTTTCTAACAGGCGGCTGGCAGGTAATGCAGAAAGTGAGATAAGATCCTATTTAGCAAAAAAGTGCGATATACCCGAATCCTCTATTTGCCTTTGTGGTATAGAATTATTGGAAACATGGCTTAAATCTTTTCCGAAGGTTGCTGGGAGAGCTGCTCTTGATCCGGTGGACTCCCCTTTAATCGTAAGCCCCGACGCTCTTTCTGATGTTGTATACGCTTTAGCGGCTCAGCAAAAAAAGGTTTATCTACGAAAGACGATCCACCAACCCCCAGAATACCCTATAGTCAGAAAAACCAAATTAACAACATGAGCAACGAATATGCTGAAATATTAAGAAGGAGATATCTGAAAGAGACAGCTCAAATTAAAGCTTTTCTGGCTGCACCGGAAAATGCAGAAATTATGCAGCTCTATGAAAATGTAGTTGAAGAGTTTCAACTTAAAATAATTGCAAAAAGAAAGGAATATCAAAACTTTGATAGCGTAATGAATTACCTTTTCGATCTTCTTTTTGGAAGGGATCCTGTTCTAAAAAAGCATAGACGACTTACTAAAATAATGCTTTTTTACATGTATTGGAATTGCGACATCGGTAGTGAAGAAGAATATGCTGCGACCAACTAAACATTCCCATCCAGACAGAACAGTAATCAATGTTGCTTTGATTATTATTTCACGTCTTAAAGGATTGAGAATTGAGAATTATAGCGACCTGCTGAGCTATACAAAGAAAGCAGTTTCCGGTGGTGATGTATTGTTTCTCCCAGCTCTAAACTTTTTATTTATTATGGGTATCATTGAATATCGTCCTAAAACTGATGCCATTGAATATGTAGCTAATAACAATGAAACTATCTAAGATTTATTCAAACAAGCCATCTCTTTTTGAGCCCATTGCTTTTCACGAAGGGCTTAATGTTATATATGGTGAAATTCGGCTCCCAGAAAACAAAGAAAAAGACACACATAATCTAGGGAAAAGCACATTGGGTCGTGTGATAGACTTCGCACTATTATCTAGGCGAAATACAGACTTTTTCCTATTTAAACACCCTGACATATTTAATCAGTTTGTCTTTTTTCTTGAGATCGAACTAAAAGATTCAAGTTTCTTGACTATCCGTAGGGATGTTGCCCAACCCTCGAAGATATGCTTCAAGAAACATCAAGAAAAAAATCAAGATTACTCTCTTTTGCCTACAGATCAATGGGATCATGAAGATGTCTCTTTTGATAAAGCCAAAGAGCTGCTAGATAGTTTACTTGATCTTAGCGTGATAAAACCCTGGAGTTATCGCAATAGTCTTGGATACCTTATTCGATCTCAGGATGATTATAGCGATGTTTTCCAATTGAGAAAGTTTCGTTCCAAAGATGCATCATGGAAGCCCTATCTCTCTCATATACTCGGATTTAATGCAGAGCTTATAAAAGAACACTATAAAAAAGAAAAAGCTCTGGAAGAGAAACAGACAACTGAAAAAGCGGTAAAGAAAGAGTTGGGGGGGTCACTCGAAGACATCAGTAAAGTTGAAGGTATTTTGCTATTAAAGAAGAAAGATGCGGAGAAGAAACAGGAACTTCTTGATGCGTTTGATTTTCGACAACAAGACAAAGAGAAAACAAAAGTACTTGTTGAAGAGATAGATGAAGAGATCGCAAGTCTTAATCAGGAAAGATATTCGTTAAATCAGAATAGAAAGAAAATCCTAAAATCCTTAGAGGAGGATAAAGTTTTATTCAATACTGAAGAAGCTGAAAAGCTTTTCAATGAGGCAGGCGTGCTTTTTAGCGGTCAGATAAAAAAGGACTTCGAACAACTGTTAGGATTTAATAAAGCGATAACTGAAGAACGATTTGGATATCTGACCGAAGAAAAGTCAGAAATTGAAGCCAAATTGAGAATCATAAACACTAGGCTAAACGAACTAGGAACACGTCGTTCGAAAAGTTTGTCATTCTTAAGTGACACAGAGGTTTTTTCCAAATATAAAATTCTCTCAAGAGAACTCGTTTCCTTACGTGCAGATATTGAAACTCTAGAGAGACAAAAGGCACATCTACACAAGTTGCAAGAGCTTAGAACTGAAATTCGATCGCTTTCCGAAGAGTGTAGTCATTTACAATCCAAAATTGAGAATAATGTTGAGTCTCAGAACTCCGATCAAGCTAGCATTTTCTCTCAAATTCGGCTCTATTTTAGTGAAATTGTTGATACTGTCATTAGCCGTAAAGCATTGCTCAGTGTATCTCCAAATCGAGAGGGACACTTGCAATTTAAAGCGGAAATTCTTGATGAATCAGGCAACGCAACGAGTGCAGATTTAGGACATACTTATAGAAAGCTGCTATGTATCGCTTTTGATTTAGCTGTACTAAGAGTTCATAAAGGTGAGAAATTTCCTCATTTTGCCTTTCATGATGGAGTATTCGAGTCTTTGGATAATAGAAAGAAAGAGAATTTATTGGCTATTTTACGCGATTACGTTGAATTAGGTATTCAGTCTGTTATCACACTAATAGATTCAGATCTTCCTACTAGATCTCCTAAAGAGCTGCCAGTGTTTGACAGTACAGAAATTGTTCTTCAACTGCATGACGAAGGAGAATCTGGTCGGCTTTTCAAGTTAAAAACCTGGTAAAAGTTATTGAGCTTGACTACCAGATACAGATAAAGCTGCTATACCCGTTATCTTTCAAGATGACGGGTATATATTATCACCCGCTAAATAATCACTTATTCATAACCGGAATGCTTTCACGTAACCAACTGCCTAATTTACGCTGGTAAAATGGCTGAGTATGCTGAATCAAATAATGGCTGATGCCACTCTCTTTTTCATCAACTAAACAGAAGTCAATCGGCTCTTCTTCCGATGTGTATTCACAAGCAATAGTGCCCGCTTCATGGATCAGTTGCTCAATTTCGTCTGCGGTGCCATTTATTTCCAGTCCAATTAATAAATTGGGGTTTTCATCCACATTTTTATCATGAACCTGAATGATAAAAGCACGGCGAACAGGTTTACGTTGGCTAAATAAACTGACTAAAGCTTCAATGAGCGGTGAAGGATATTCTTCCGGTTGGCTAAGCGTTAGCTTACTACCACTTGGAACATCAATTTCAACCGAAATTAATTCACTTAATGAACCCATAAAAATCTCCAATCAGTTTTTTAGATAAAATAAATTTATTTCGCCTTCGCCAACAATAAATTAGCAATTGAACGAACTCCATAACCCGTTGCCCCAGCGGACCAATGTTCTACCGCAGATTTACGATAAGTTGCCGAGCAATCAATGTGAATCCAACCTTTTTGGTATTCTTCCACAAAGTGAGACAGGAAAGCCGCCGCGGTACTGGCACCCGCAGTATGCGGTGACGCAGCAACGTTGTTCAAATCAGCAAAATTCGAGGGCAGTTGGCTACGATGGAATTCAGCTAATGGTAAACGCCAGAACAGTTCATTCTCGGATGCAGCCGCCGTCAACAGATCATCCGCCAGTTTGTCATCAAAGCTGAGTACAGAGTGGTAGTCATTACCCACAGCCGTTTTCGCTGCACCAGTCAAGGTTGCCGCATCAATGATTAATTTCGCTTTCTCTTTGCTGGCATCAATTAAACCATCAGCCAGCACCAGACGACCTTCCGCATCCGTATTCATCACTTCAACAGATTTGCCATTACGGTAATGAATAACATCACCCAGTTTAAAGGCGTTACCACTGACCATGTTATCCGCTATGCAGAGGAACAGTTTAACTCGCTGTTTCAAGCCACGACTGATTGCCAGCGCCAATGCACCTGTCAGAGTTGCGGCTCCCCCCATATCCGATTTCATGGAATCCATAAAGGAAGATTGTTTCAGGCTGTAGCCGCCAGTATCAAATGTGACGCCTTTACCTACCAGACAGGCAAACACCGGCGCTTGCGGGTTGCCAGTTGGGTTGTAATCTAACGCCAACAAAATAGGATCACGCGAAGAACCACGGCCAACGGTGTGAATACCCGTATAACCCTGCTCACGTAAATCTTCGCCTTTAATAATGCGATAACTTACTGATTCACAAGCCATACCACACATCAGGTCAATCGCACGCTTCGCCAATTGTTCCGGCCCAAGCTCTTCCGCTGACATGTTGATGGTGTCACGCACCCAATCAATAATTTTAATTCTGCTTTCCAATTCCTGTTTTTCAGCCGCAGGTAATTGAGGCCATTCAATAGAACGATTACCTTTCGGCGCACGGAAGCCTTGCCAGAAAGCCCAACTTTTCTCTAAATCCCAACCTTCACCCACCAGAGCCACATGACGAATTCCCTGCCCGTCAATTTTACGTCCAGCACGTTGCACTGCCCCTAATTTACCTTTACCAACCAGGTGAACCATCACCCCTTGCTCACTGGAACTAATCAGCGCTTTTTCACCCCAGCAAGCTGCTGCTGGTTCATAAGACAGTGTTATTGGCATGATTTGTTTAGTCATTCTTTTCTCACCTCTTATTATTACCGCTTGATGGCAGTGAGGAGCTTATTCAAGCTTCTATACCCGTTATCTTTCAAGTTGCCTCTTTGTTGGCTGCACTCGCTCACCCCGGCCACATCGTTACCTATGCTCCCGGGGATTCGTTCCCTTGCCGTCGCGATCCATCTTGAAATCCATTGGGTATTACCTACATAATTCTTCGCCTGCCAGATATTCACCCTACAAAAAAACCGGCCAAAGCCAGTTTTTCATTGAAGAGCAGCCTAACTTAAAACGATGACAGATAAATAACAAATTAATGCTATTTGTTATTCAAACTCATCCAACCAAACGAGCAGAATCGATTCTAAAATCTTTTCATTGGATTTCTCAGCTACATCATCAAAATCGTCCAGCTCGCAAATCCACTGATGCATATCAGTAAAGCGAACGGTTTTTGGATCTACCTCTGGAAATTTGTCATATAGCGCTTCACCGATTTCACGGCTGTTAGACCATTTCAGGCTCATTTATTTTTCTCCTGCCAATCAGTGCTCACGGGCATGGTTAATGGTGTATTTTGGAATTTCTACCACCAAATCTTCGTCAGAAACTTTAGCCTGACAACTCAGACGACTTTCTGGTTCCAGCCCCCAAGCTTTATCCAGCATGTCATCTTCCAGTTCAGAACTCTCTTCCAGTGAATCGAAACCTTCACGAACGATGCAATGGCAAGTTGTGCAAGCACAGGATTTTTCACAAGCATGCTCAATTTCAATCCCATTACGCAATGCAACATTCAGAATGGATTCCCCCTCTTTGGCTTCCAGAACTGCACCATCAGGGCAAAGATCGTTATGAGGTAAAAATACAATTTTCGGCATAATTAAATCTCGTCCACAGAATGGCCCGCCAACGCTCGACGAATAGATGAATCCATCCGACGTGCAGCGAATTCCTGCGTTTGCTTATCCAGTTGTTTAATCGCGTTTTCAATAATTTCAGGATCATTGCCCTGAACGCTTGTTATAAGTGTTTCTACGGCAGCATCAATTGCCGCCTGTTCTTGTTCATTCAGTAGATCGGCATCTTTTTCTAACGCGCTGGTGACACTTTCCAGTACCCGCGCCGCTTCAACTTTTTGTTCTGCCAGTTGGCGTGCATTGATATCTTCCTGAGCATTTGCCATAGAATCTTTTATCATACGAGCAATTTCTTCATCAGATAAGCCATAGGAAGGCTTCACCTGAATAAAAGCTTCGACACCAGTGGATTTCTCCAGCGCACTGACATTCAACAAGCCATCAGCATCTACCTGGAAAGTGACCCGGATATGGGCCCCACCAGCCGGTAATGGCGGAATACCACGTAGGGTAAAACGGGCCAGCGAACGGCAATCACTTACCAATTCTCTTTCCCCTTGCACCACATGAATACTCATTGCACTCTGGCCGTCTTTGAAGGTGGTGAATTCCTGCGCTTTGGCAACCGGAATGGTCGTGTTACGCGGGATAATTTTTTCAACCAAGCCCCCCATCGTTTCCAGCCCAAGTGAAAGCGGAATCACATCCAACAGCAGCATGTCGCTATCTGGCTTGTTACCCACCAGAATATCCGCCTGAATCGAAGCACCCACAGCCACCACTTTATCTGGATCAATGGAAGTCAGCGGTTCGCGGCCAAAAAATTCGCCAACCCTATGACGAACCAACGGCACACGGGTCGAACCACCCACCATAACCACCTGTAGAACCTCATCCGCAGAGACTTCTGCATCTTTCAATGCCCGGCGACTTGCCAGTAAAGTCCGTTTTATCAACGGGGTTATCAGGGCTTCAAATTCGCAACGGGTGATTTTACCTTGCCAGCCAGCAATGTTTATCTCTGCAATATCAGCATCACTCAAGGCGATTTTTACCTGAGTAGCCATATCCAGTAGCTGGCGTTGCAAACTATGGTCATCTCGACTGCCAATCCCCGCTTGTTCACGGATCCAGTCAGCCAGTATTAAATCGAAATCATCACCGCCAAGGGCTGTATCACCACCCGTTGCCAACACCTCAAAGACACCGCGGCTTAGCCGGAGAATAGAAACGTCAAATGTTCCGCCACCTAAATCATAAACGGCGATCACACCTTCCTGACCAGAATCCAGTCCATAAGCAATCGCAGCCGCAGTCGGTTCATTAAGTAAGCGCAAAACATGTAACCCGGCTAAACGCGCCGCATCTTTTGTTCCCTGACGCTGTGCATCATCAAAGTAGGCCGGAACAGTGATCACAACACCATCAAGCTTACCATCCAGTGTTTCTTCTGCACGCTGCACCAGCGATTTAAGAATATCCGAGGAAACCTGAATGGGATCGACCAAACCCGTTGCGGTGTTAATTAACGGTAACCCGTTTTCACTCGCTTGAAATTGATAAGGAAGATTTGGATAACGTTGCTGAATGTCAGCCAGAGAGCGTCCCATCATACGTTTTACTGAACTGATGGTATTCGCAGGATCATACGCAGCCTGTTGACGGGCCAGCCAACCAATTTCAGGACCCTTTTCATGGTAGCGAACAACCGAAGGAAGCAGGTAACGCTCTTCACTATCCATCAATGTTTCCGCTTGCCCACTGCGAACAGTGGCAACTAATGAATGTGTCGTGCCTAAATCAATACCGACAGCTAAACGACGTTGATGTGGTGCAGCGGATAAACCCGGCTCGCTAATTTGTAATAAAGCCATATACGCCTTCCTTAAAAGTCGTCCAGTAAACGTTCTTCTAGTTGCTCAACCTGCTGTTGCAATTTATCCAAAAAACGTAATTTACGCACCGTATCGGCTGCTTGTTCCCACTGCTGTTCATCCAATTGCTGCACCATTAGCTGACTACGGGTTTTAATCATCCCATTCAGGCGCGCAGCGAAATCAGCCAATGCCACTTCTGGATTAGCTTTGTCCGCAATACATTCCAATTCTTCCCGCAACATAAGCTGTTCCATCAGGAAAGCATTGTCATTCATGGTGTGCTGTTCATTGGCTAAATCAAAACCATGCAGAGAGAGCATATATTCAGCGCGTTTCAGTGGATGTTTAAGCGTTTGATAACCGTCATTGATAGTCACTGCCTGCTGCAATGCCAGCGTTTTTTCACGCTCTGGCTGACTCGCAAAGCGATCCGGATGAAACTGACGCTGCAATTCTTGATAACAGCTTGCCAGTTGTTCTCGATCAACAGTATAACGAGCCGGCAGCCCAAATAAAGTGAAATAGTCCATAATCTAAACTTACTCTGGATTTGGCCGAAAAACGGAATTAAACGTTAAAACTCTCTCCACAACCACATTCGCTGGAAACATTTGGGTTGTTGAATTTAAAGCCTTCGTTAAGGCCCTCTTTAACAAAATCCAATTCCGTACCATCGAGATAGACCATGCTCTTGCCATCTACGATAACTTTGACACCCTTATCTTCAAATACAGTGTCATCTTCGTTAATCATATCGGCAAATTCAAGCAGATAGGCCATACCTGAGCAGCCTGATGTTCTGACGCCCAGACGCAAACCAACACCTTTTCCACGGTGACTCAGGAATGACGAAACGCGTTGTGCGGCACTTTCTGTAAGGGAAATTGACATACAACAACCTCACTTATTAAAACCAGCAAAGGCGGATACCGGATGGTATGTAACAACCCGTATCCCGTATCCACCAAATTTTTTTCTATTTTGTTATTATCAAGGGCAATTATCTGCCCTGGCGTTTACTTTTGTAATCCGCAATCGCTGCTTTAATCGCATCTTCAGCCAGAATAGAACAGTGGATTTTCACTGGCGGCAATTCTAATTCATCGGCAATTTCAGTATTTTTAATCGCTTCTGCCTGCTCCAGAGATTTGCCCTTCATCCATTCAGTAACTAAAGAGCTGGAAGCAATCGCAGAACCGCAACCGTAAGTTTTGAAACGCGCATCTTCAATAATGCCTTCATTATTGACTTTGATTTGCAGTTTCATCACATCACCACACGCAGGGGCACCAACCATGCCGCTGCCAACCATTGGATCTTCACTATCGAAAGAACCGACGTTACGTGGATTTTCATAGTGATCAATTACTTTTTCGCTGTAAGCCATGTTATTACTCCTGAAACCGTCTGATTAATGATGAGACCATTCGATACTATTTAGATCCACACCTTGTCTAAACATTTCCCACAGCGGAGAAAGTTCACGCAGGCGGCCAATAGATTTGTGAATCAATTCAATGGCGTAGTCGATCTCTTCTTCTGTCGTAAAGCGCCCTAAAGAGAAACGGATAGAGCTGTGAGCCAGTTCGTCATTCATTCCCAACGCACGCAATACGTAGGAAGGCTCCAAGCTGGCAGAAGTACATGCAGAACCCGAAGAAACCGCCAGATCTTTTAATGACATCATCAGTGATTCACCTTCAACATAGTTGAAGCTGACATTCAGAATATGCGGCGCACCGTGCTCTAAATCCCCGTTAAGGAAGACCTCTTCAATATCTTTGATCCCCTGCCACAGACGCAACCGCAGACCACGCAGACGCTGAGATTCACTCTCCATTTCCTGCTTGGCAATACGGTAAGCTTCACCCATACCCACAATCTGATGAACAGGCAAAGTACCAGAACGCATCCCACGTTCATGACCGCCACCATGTTGTTGTGCTTCAATACGAATGCGGGGTTTACGGCGAACGTACAGTGCGCCAATCCCCATCGGCCCGTAAATTTTATGGGCGGAGAAAGACATCAGATCGACTTTCAATTTGGTTAAGTCAATTGGCAGCTTGCCTACGCTCTGAGTAGCATCAACATGGAAAACGATACCGCGACTACGGCACATTTCACCGATAGCAGCAATATCCTGTACCACGCCAATTTCATTGTTAACATGCATGATAGAAATCAGAATGGTGTCATCACGCACCGCAGCTTCCAGATCGTTTAAATCAATCAACCCGTTGCTTTGAGGTGCCAAATAGGTAACTTCAAACCCTTCACGTTCCAATTGACGGCAAGTATCCAGCACCGCTTTATGTTCGGTTTTGCTGGTGATGATGTGTTTGCCCTTTTTCTGGTAAAAATTAGCCGCCCCTTTAATGGCAAGATTGTCAGATTCCGTTGCGCCAGAAGTAAAAACAATTTCTCGCGGATCCGCACCCACTAAATCAGCAATCTGATTACGGGCAATATCAACCGCTTCCTCAGCCTGCCAGCCAAAACGATGTGAACGAGAAGCGGGATTACCAAATATCCCGTCCCTGGTCAGATAGTTCATCATCTTTTCAGCAACACGCGGATCAACCGGTGTCGTTGCTGAGTAATCTAAATAAATGGGTAATTTCATTGGTCACATGCTCCCTACTTCTAATACTTCAATTCATCACAAGTTCTGCTTATGGGCGCAGATTGACATTAATTGTTTCTTGTGCTCTGCCGTTAGGTGCACGGCGTTTATCGTTATCCTGGCGACCAGCAACATCCAATACTTCTTGGTTATTGACCAATTCTTCTAAACTGATACTGCTCAGGAAACCGGTAATACGATCACTTAAATCGCGCCATAAAGCATGAGTCAGACAGCGATCACCGCCCTGACACCCTTCTCTACCCTGACAACGGGTAGCATCTACTGATTCATCAACTGCGAAAATCACTTCGGCAACAACAATTTCACTGGCATCTTTGCCCAATAAGTAACCACCACCCGGACCACGGACACTTGAAACCAGACCATTTTTGCGCAGGCGAGAAAATAACTGTTCAAGATAGGAGAGGGAAATACCCTGACGTTCAGAAATGTCGGCCAATGGTACCGGACCTTCTTGTGAGTGTAACGCCACATCAAGCATGGCAGTTACTGCATAACGCCCTTTAGATGTCAATCTCATAAATGAATTACCCCGTGGTGAAATATGAAGAAATTGTGTCATTCCTGAGTATTTTAGTCAACTATTTAACCTAGTAATTTACTCAACTATTTCTTCGCCCATTTTTCAACGGAGGACAAGATGCCACGCAGAATATTCAGTTCCTGCATTTCAGGCCGGGCACGGGTAAAAAGGCGTCTCAATCTATTCATTATTTGACCTGGGTGTGCTTTTCTAATGAAACCCGAATCATTTAACACACATTCAAGATGATGATAAAAGCGTTCCATATCATCAGCTAATGGATATTCCACTTCATCAGTTTTTTGCTCAGTTTTATCCTGACGCGCCAAATAGGCCATACGGATTTCATAACTGACAAGCTGAACCGCCATTGCCAGATTTAATGAACCGTACTCCGGGTTAGTTGGGATATTCAGGTGATAATGGCACTTCTGCAATTCTTCATTGGTCAACCCTACCCGCTCACGGCCAAAAACAATGGCAACCGACGCATGTTCAGCTTGTTGAACACTACGTTCACCACATTCACGAGGTTCAACCATCGGCCATGATAACGTTCTTGAACGGGCGCTGGTCCCAATCACCAAGCCGCAACCCGCCAGCGCTTTATCCAAACTATCGACAATCGTCGCATGACCAATAACATCACTAGCACCCGCAGAAAGTGCAATCGCATGAGAGTCTGGCTGAACTAAAGGATTAACCAGATAAAGATTGGTTAATCCCATTGTTTTCATTGCCCGGGCGGTTGACCCCATATTTCCGGTGTGGGAAGTTTCAACCAGGATAATGCGGATATTTTCTAACATGACAACTTCTGAATAGTCTGGATAGTTATAAGAATCAAATATCTTAACACAGCATTAGTCATTTTTCCGAATTACTGCTATACTACGCGCCGATTAATTACCCGTTCTTTAACATCCTGGTGGAAGATATCCCATGCATCCGATGCTGACTATCGCCATACGCGCAGCGCGTAAAGCCGGCAACCTAATTGCCAAAAATTATGAAACTCCCGATGCGGTTGAAGCTAGCCAAAAAGGCAGTAACGATTTTGTTACCAATGTTGACAAAGCCGCAGAAGCACTCATTATCGACGTTATTCGCAAATCTTATCCTAAACACTCGATTATTACCGAAGAGAGTGGCGAGCTTTTAGGCGAAGAGGCTGATATTCAATGGGTAATCGATCCACTGGATGGCACGACTAACTTTATCAAACGCCTCCCTCACTTCGCCGTCTCTATTGCGGTACGCATTAAAGGCCGTACTGAAGTTGCAGTTGTTTATGACCCAATGCGTAATGAGCTTTTCACCACAACCCGAGGTCAAGGGGCACAGTTGAATGGCTACCGTCTACGTGGTACCAATGCCCGTGATCTGGATGGCACCATTCTGGCAACAGGTTTCCCATTTAAAGCAAAACATCATTCCACTGTTTTTATTAATACTTTAGGTAAATTATTTGTTCGTTGTGCTGACTTCCGTCGTACAGGCTCCGCCGCACTGGATCTGGCTTATGTTGCGGCTGGTCGGGTGGATGGTTACTTTGAAATTGGCCTAAAACCGTGGGATTTTATGGGTGGCGAACTGTTAGTTCGTGAATCTGGCGGTATCGTAACTGATTTCGTTGGCGGTCATAATTATATTCATTCCGGCAACATTGTTGCAGGTAATCCACGCGTTGTTAAAGATATTTTGGCTGAAATGCGTGATGAATTATCAGAAGCATTGAAACGTTAATTCCAGTAAATCCTAAATAAGAATTGACGGATGGTAATTTAGGTAGACCGCAAAAAACGCGGTCTACCTTACGATTCATTTAACTAACAACAAAGACCGTTGTTACTCCGCTAACCAGTAAACGGCTTCATAAGGCTGTAGCTGCATATCTTTTGCAGGTACATGGTTTTCAGGATAGTTCCCCATCAATTTAACCCATGAGCAATCGGATAAAGAAGCGTCCAGCGACCATTTCTGCACTTCAACACTGAGATTAGCAATAACCAACAACGTCTGATTTTCCCAACGACGCACATAGCACCAAAGAGAAGGATGAGATGGTAATAAGTCTTCATAGCTGCCATAAGTCAATACAGGATATTCCTTACGCAGCTTGATTAAACGTGCATAACAATGGAAAACTGAATCATCATCCTGCATCGCATTTTCAGCATTCACATCCTGATAATCACTATTCAGCGCTATCCACGGCTCTCCTTGAGTAAACCCTGCATTAGCAGTCGTATCCCACTGCATTGGCGTTCGCCCATTATCACGAGATTTCTTCGCTAAGACCGATAAGATTTGCTGTTTATCATTGCCCTGCTCAATCTTCTCTTGATAAATATTTAAACTTTCTATATCCCGGTACTCTTCAATATGAGAAAAGTGAGGATTAGTCATCCCCAGCTCTTCTCCTTGATAGATATAAGGGGTTCCCTGCATACCATGCAGTACCATTGCTAACATTTTAGCGGACGGCACCCGCCAAACACCTTCACCGCCAAAGCGTGAAACAATACGCGGTTGATCGTGATTACACCAGAACAGCGCATTCCATGCCCGTTCGTACATACCTTGCTGCCACTTGGCAAAAATTTTCTTCAATTCAATAAAATCAGGTGGCGCTGCAACCCATTTCTCACCATTGGGGTAATCGACTTTTAAGTGATGAAAAGCAAAAACCATCGACAACTCTTCACCATCCAATGAAGAATAGCGATGACAATGTTCCAGTGAAGTAGAAGACATTTCCCCAACCGTCATCACTCCGGCAGGCTGGAATACCTCTCTGTTCATTTCTTGCAGAAATTCATGAATACGCGGGCCATCGGTGTAGAACTGACGCCCATCCCCCTGAGTTGACTCAGGGAAGTCTTGCTGTTTAGAAACCAAGTTAATGACATCCAGACGGAAGCCATCAACACCAAGGCCAGCCCAGAATTCACAAATCTTTTTCAATTCAGCCCGTACTGGCTCATGTTCCCAATTTAGATCAGCCTGCTCAACAGCAAACAGGTGCAAATAATACTGTTGGCTTGCTTCATGCCACGCCCAAGCATTGCCACCAAATTTCGACAACCAATTATTAGGCGGGGTTCCAGGTACCCCATCCCGCCAAATGTAATATTGCCGATAAGGGCTATCAATATCCTGTGCTTGTTTAAACCACGGATGTTGAGTCGATGTATGGTTGAAAACAATATCCACGATGATACGGATATCACGTTGATGTGCCTCATCAACCAAACGCTTAAAATCATCCATTGAGCCGTAAGCCGGATCAATCGCATAATAATCAGCGACATCATAACCATTATCTACCTGTGGTGAGAGGTAAAAAGGCGTCACCCAAATAGCGTCTACGCCCAGTTTCTTCAAATAATCAAGCCGGTAAGTAATGCCGTTAAGATCGCCCGTTCCGCTACCCGTCGTATCCTGGAAACTCTTAGGATATATCTGATAGATGACACCTTGTAACCACCACGGAATGATTTTGTCCATCAAAAACACCTTATCAATATATTTCCTGAATTAAATAACCATGAATTGAATAACCACATGGTTATTTTTATATCTGTTACTTGTGAAGATTTAGCCGCATTATTCAACCGCTAACATACCGGCCATATTCTTCCTGCGATAAACAACAGTCGTGAGAATCAACGGAACAATGATGGCGACAAACATAGCTAATGCGTAAATTAGCCAAAATTGCGGTTTGATCGAAAGAATACCTGGCAGACCACCCACACCAATACCGTTTGCCAATACACCACTCAACCCACAAATCAACCCAGCTAAACCGGAGCCAATCATGGCACAGAGCATAGGGAATCGATATTTAATGTTAATACCGTACATTGCCGGCTCAGTCACACCCAAATAGGCGGAGATAGCCGCAGGTACGGATAATTCACGTTCATTATGCTTCTTACTGACTAAAATAATACCAACAACCGCCGATCCCTGAGCAATATTGGATAATGCAATAATAGGCCAGATCGGTGTTCCACCTATACTTTGAACCATCTGCATATCTATGGCTAATGTGGTCTGATGTATGCCGGTAATCACCAACGGCGCGTAAAAGAATCCAAATAAAGCTGCACCAATAGGAGCAAAACTTCCGGTCATCAACGCCTTCACAACCCAAGCTACCCCATCACCCAGTAACCGACCAAATGGTCCAATAAGACTATGTGCTAAAAAGGTTGCCAATATTAACGAAACGACCGGAACAATCACCAAATAGAGATAACTAGGAACCACCCGCTTTAACTGAACCTCAATCCACCCCAAAGTAATACCCGCCAAAAGTGACGGAATAACCTGCGCCTGATAACCCACTTTCCCAATCGTGAACAAGCCGAAATTCCATATATCAGGGATTTGTTGCCCTATGTGATAAGCGTTCATTAATTGTGGAGAGACCAGTGTTACTCCCAATATAATACCCAATATCGGTGTTCCACCCATCATCCTAACCGCCGACCAACAAATACCCACTGGCAGATAGAAAAATATTGCCTCTCCTAGCAGCCATAAAAAATCATATATCGTTTTCCAAATAGGATATATTTGAGCTAAAGTTTTGCCTTCACTAAAAGGAATATCACCAATAATGTTACGGAAACCTAGAATAAGCCCACCGCTAATTAATGCTGGTAAGAGAGGAAAAAATATTTCTGCAAACTTAGAAATGAAACGCTCTTGCCATTTCATGTTTTTCTTCTCAACCTGCTGTTTATCTTTTTTATTCAATTCAGATTGGTCAAGATAACGATTTAAAACCTGATAATAATCACCAACATTCGTGCCTATCACTACCTGGAATTGCCCAGCATTGGTAAAACAGCCTTTAACCATCGATAAATTCTTTATCTCATCCGGCTTGGCTTTAACTGGTTCAACTAATATAAACCTCAATCGGGTAATACAATGAGTTACACTGGCTATATTTTCACAACCACCGATTAATGTAATTAGTTTTTCTATATCTTTAGAATTTATTTTGTTTTTCATAATAGCCAGTCATCATAAGTTAGTATCAATTACTAATTAGCATGCTTAGTAAACTAATTTCATCCTAATATCATTTGGTTATGCTTGTCATGGGAACGTTCCCAAAAATGGGTTGAAGATCACATTGAAACGGAAATATTTTTTATTTTTAAGCCAACTTACTCGGAATGATTACTTTTTGTTTGAAGTATTGACGATTTATTTGAGAAATTAATTGATCAGATGCATATTTACCAGCCTCACTATAACCCAAATCAATAGAAACCGTGTTAGGGTATAAAAAATTCAATAAAGGTGTATTACCAATACTACCTATTTGTATATCTTCCCGACTATTTTGCTGCAAATATTTATATGCACCTAATGCCAAACTATCGGTTGCACAGATTAAAGCTGTCGTTTTCTCTCTCAATACCTTATTAATATGTTGAAACCCACTCTGATAGCTTAAATCACATTGAACAGAAAGCGGGCGCAAACCTTGCTGTTCACAACAAGCCAGATAGGATTGATGGCGAAGAAAACCTGTCGTGGTATCACAATCATCTACACCAAGAAAACTAATCTCTCTGTGCCCCCGCCGATAGAATTCATTCATCAATAAACGGACAGCACCAATATCGTCATAACATACAGAAGAAAAACCGGTATATTCACGAGCAAATACCACCATTTTGTCACGCCAAGGGAAGAGAGACTCTTCTGACAATCCAGTAAAACCGAACAAAATAATGCCATCTGCATGACGTAATGCCAACTGACGTAGATGTTCCTGTAAAAGCTGTGGATCAAAATTACTTTCCATAATAATGGGGTCGTAACCATGCTGGTAAAACAGGGGTAACATGGCACTTATCGATAAATTTTCTGAAAAAGATCCCAGACGCGACACAATTAAAGCAATGATTTTGTCACTCTTTACTCGCATCGCTCTTGCTGATTTAGAAGGAATAAAATTATTTTGTTGGATAATCGTTTCAACTCTTTCACGTACTTGTGGGCTGACACTATTCTCATTGTTTAATACTCGCGAGACGGTTGATTTACTGACATTAGCCAAGCGAGCGATATCTTTTATTGTTAATTTATTCGACATGATATCTCATAAAAATATTATTGAGGTATTTAGTTTCTTACAAAAATATTGTAAGAAACTAAATTTATGTTGTTAATAATTATGAGCTTTAACCTGCGGTCGCAAGAAGATAGCAGGAAAAGCAACTAAGGCCATCATCCAGAAAATTCCACTGTGCAGATAATCATACATAAATCCTGCAATTACCGTCATGACAGCGATACCGCCCCCCATTGCCAGTGCAGAATAGGCCGCTTGCAAACGCACAATTTCCCCTTCCTTTCTCGCACCGATAAAACGCATCGCTGCCAAATGACAGACAGTGAACGTACCACAATGCAAGATTTGGACGATAATTAACACCGGCAATGAAGTGTATGTTCCCATCAATCCCCAACGAACAACACCACAGATACCGGAAAGCAGCAGAAGATTACGGGCACTCCAGCGCCGAAATAATTGATTACTCAGAGTAAAAATAATGACTTCAGCCACTACGCCCAATGACCAAAGATAACCGACTACCGAGGCAGAATAGCCCGCGTTTTCCCAGTAAATTGCACTAAAGCTGTAATATCCCGCGTGGGCACCTTGCAATAAAGCCACACATAATAGGAATCGACGTACCGATTTTTCAGACAACAACTGTTTAAATGACACGACATCCACTTTGGCAGATTTGGTTTCACCAACCGGCATGATAGAGGGCCTAAGCAATGTCACCAACAGCGTAGAGAAGACGCTAAACAATATCGTGATGAGGATGGCACGATGTCCCCAGACAGAGATTAATTCCCCGGTTAATGCTGAACTGATAATAAAGGCAATTGAACCCCAAACCCGTATCTTGCCGTAATCAAAAGGAAATTGCTTTTGCCATGTTCCCGCCAGCGCATCACTCAGTGGCATCATCGGCGAAAAAAATAGATTGAAGCCAACCATGACGAACAGGAGCCACGCCCAATGATTTCCTAATGTAAAGCCAACAATGAAAACAAAGGTTATCAATGCTGATATACGTAGCGCAAAAATAAGTTTTGCGGGATCTTTAACTGTAGGTGCAATTAATAAACTGCCCAAAAAACGGGAAATCAAGCCTGCACCCAATAGAACCCCTATCATATCGTGCTCTATACCTTCACCCTGTAGCCAGATTGCCCAGAAAGGTAAAAATATCCCGTAAGAAAAGAAATATGTGAAGTAATCTAACGCCAGCCAGCGCGTCGATCGAATAACCATTAGTCCTCCCTGGTAAAAAATGCAAAAAAACCCGCCCTTAACTAACTTGATTAGCTCAAGAAATTAAGATATTGAGAGTTATCTTGAAGTGGATATCCCCCGGGGGGAAAATCCACGCATCACTCCTCAATATCTCACTTAAGCAAACGATGTTAGCCGGAACAGGTTTTGTAATGAGCTATACCCGTCATCTTTCAAGTTGCCTCTTTGTTGGCTGCACTCGCTCACCCCAGTCACATAGTTACCTATGCTCCCAGGGATTCAATCCCTTGCCGTCGCGATGCATCTTGAAATCCATAGGGTATATTAAAATTTTAATTTATGCGTAAACCGGATATTTTGCGCAAATAGCCAAAACTTTCTGCTTAATCATTTCAATGGTCACTTCATCATTGATGTTGTCCAATACATCACACATCCAGCCAGCCAATTCACGTGCTTCGGCTTGTTTAAAGCCACGGCGGGTAATCGCAGGTGTACCAATACGCACACCAGAAGTCACAAATGGGCTCTTCGGATCATTAGGTACGCTATTTTTGTTTACCGTGATATTTGCACGACCCAATGCAGCATCGGCATCTTTACCAGTGATGTTTTTATCAACCAGATCCAGCAGGAACAAGTGATTTTCTGTACTACCAGAAACCACTTTGTAACCACGAGCCAAAAACACTTCAACCATCGCTTTCGCGTTATCAGCAACCTGATGTTGATACGCTTTGAATTCTGGTTCCATTGCTTCTTTCAATGCCACCGCTTTGCCTGCAATCACATGCATCAGAGGCCCCCCCTGACAACCAGGGAATACAGAAGAGTTCAGTTTTTTATACAACTCTTCGTCGCCACCTTTTGCCAAGATCAAACCACCACGTGGACCCGCCAGTGTTTTATGCGTCGTGGTAGTAACGATGTGAGCATGAGGAACCGGGTTAGGATACACTCCTGCGGCGATTAGGCCAGCAACGTGTGCCATATCAACGAACAGGTAAGCACCAATGCTGTCTGCAATTTCACGCATTTTTGCCCAATCAACCACACCGGAGTAAGCCGAGAAACCACCGATAATCATTTTTGGCTGGTGTTTTTCAGCTTGTGCCGCGATATCGTCATAATCGATTTTACCGCTTTCATCGATACCATAAGGCACAACGTTGTATAACTTACCAGAGAAGTTAACCGGAGAGCCGTGAGTCAAATGACCACCATGTGCCAAATTCATCCCCAGAATCGTATCGCCCGGTTGCAGCAAAGCCATATAAACTGCCGCATTCGCCTGAGAACCAGAATGTGGCTGAACGTTGGCATAATCAGCACCAAACAGTGCCTTAGCACGATCGATAGCTAATTGTTCAACAACATCTACATATTCACAACCACCGTAGTAGCGTTTACCCGGATAACCTTCAGCATATTTGTTAGTAAGTTGAGAGCCCTGTGCCTGCATAACTCTTGGGCTGGTATAGTTTTCAGAAGCAATTAACTCGATATGTTCTTCCTGACGAACAACTTCTTGCTCCATCGCCTGCCATAGTTCGGGATCATAACTAGCAATATTCATTTCACGCTTTAACATTGGGTTCTCCTGACTCAGCTAACTTCTCTTCAAACAACACCCCCAAAGGGCCGAATGGCACACAGTGTAAACCCTTTTCACCGAATGAGATAGTCTTGACAAAATATTTTACGCAAACGATTGCATATCCATTACAAGCAAGGTATCGGTTCTAAATAGTGTAATGAAAATTACGCTACATTTTTCCTCATTTTGTCGGAATTTATGACCTAAAGTAGTCCTTTCCTTAGTGTAAATATCTTTTAGGGGCATTTTTTTCACCATAAAGACCACACGTTATATTTACAAAGTCCCCAAAAGGGTATAAGTTGCATTTAAATTACATGTTATAACTTTCATTACCCACTTGAAAGAAATTCAGGAGCTTCACCATGCTGGATAACCAAACTATTGCAACTGTCAAATCAACTATTCCCCTACTTTCCGCGACTGGCCCAAAACTGACAGCACATTTCTATGAGCGGATGTTTAAACATAATCCTGAGTTGAAAAACATCTTTAATATGAGCCATCAGCTTAACGGCGATCAACGTGAAGCCTTGTTCAATGCGATCTGCGCCTATGCAGCCAATATTGATAACTTAAAGGTACTACTACCCGCAGTGGAAAAGATCGCTCATAAACACGCGAGTTTGAATATTCAACCAGAGCATTATCAGATTGTCGGTACTCACCTGCTGGCAACGTTGAATGAAATGTTCCAGCCGGGAAATGAAATTCTGGACGCCTGGGGAAAAGCTTACGGTGTGCTCGCTGATATTTTTATCAATCGTGAAGAGCAAATCTATCATAGTGGTGAATTAACAGATGGTGGCTGGCGTGGTTTACGCCCATTCCGTATCAACCGGAAAGAAGTAAAAAGTGAGGTCATTTGCAGCTTTGAATTTGCACCACAAGATGGTGGGAAAGTAATGGACTATAAGCCTGGCCAATATCTAAGTATTTATCTGCAAGATGATAGTTTTGCTAACCGAGAAATTCGCCAGTATTCACTAACGGCAGCACCAAACGGCTCCAGCTACCGGATTGCGATTAAACGTGAGCCACAAGGAATCGTTTCCAACCATATGCACGATAAGATGCAAGAAGGCGATACCGTCTGGCTGACCGCCCCACGCGGTGATTTTTTCCTTGATATTAAACCAGAAACGCCGGTTACTTTAATTTCTGCGGGGGTTGGCCTGACTCCCATGATGAGCATGTTGTATCACCTCCACCAGCAAAATCACAATAGCCCGATTAATTGGTTACATGCGGCGGAACACGGCGGTCATCACGCGTTTAGCCATGAAGTCGCAGCGATCGCGCAAGCAATGCCGAATTTTGCTGGCACAATTTGGTATCGCGAACCAAGGGATGAAGATCAACAAGGTATTCATTATCAACACAAAGGTTTTATGGATCTGACGGTTCTGAATGAGGCGTTGAAAACAGAAGGAATGCATTTCTATTTCTGTGGCCCAGTCGCCTTTATGCAATATGTCGCGAAGCAGTTATTAGATATGGGGATAGATAAACAATTTATTCACTATGAATGTTTTGGTCCACATAAAGTGATTTAAATTTTCAACTTAATATTAAAAACGTTATAGGGTGATAATAGCCAATAAAGTGAACTGAACAGAAACTATTTTTAATTTATGGGGTTCTGATATTCATGTTTATTGAATGTGCTTAATATGACTGAAAAAACCAATTCATCATTATCTTAGAGACCTTATGGCGTTTGTTTATCGTGGAGCCCGTCCTATTGGACGTCAGCTCCTTACGATTCATTTTCATAAAATAAATCTCTCGGATTTGACTATTCTCATGTTTAGTTATAATGATAGATATATTAAATGAGTTAATATATTAGCGATTAAAATTGAATAAATGAGATGTAATACGGAAGTTACTTTAATTATTTGTACTGATTCAGTTCTAACAGCCCATTCTAACAGGGCTGCTTTATTTTCCCTTGTTCATAGTAAAGAGGAACCTGGACGGTACTCCGACAAAAGACGCTACAGTTTGGCCTGAATACGACGGTGTGGCTCCACATTTTTGTTGCTGATGTTCCAGATAGCGCAGGGCCACGAACAAATTGTTCTCAAATCCAGAAACGAAGTCGTTCATTTGCTTGTTGGAGATCGTGTCCTACCCACAACACGGGGTAATGGGAGCGAAGCTACAATATGACGACATTTGTCTTGGATGGGGCTCTGACAACCATGATCAGCTTAACGCCTCAAATATCATGTCCATCGAAAACCCCTTGTACTGGAGGTAGCGAATCTGTTTGTTTTTTTCTTTGGCTTCTGATACCACCGCATCACCAAATTTACTGACTTTCAGGTCCCTTGCCATGGCATACCAGTCCACATCCACTTTCTCCAGCATCTGCTCGACCAACTCCTGAGAAAAACCTTTTTGCCTGATCTCCTGTTTGATTCTGGCCGGGCCATGTTTTTTTCGAACATGTTTATCAATCAGGCGGTTATCATCCAGATAACCACACTCACCCAGTCTCGACAACGCCCTGTCGATATTCTCTCTGTTTTCCGTCATCTTACTCAGAGCCCGTGTCAACTCACCGGATGCGTAATCCCGCCTTGCCAGCAGTGACACCGCGTGGTCATACAGTTCCTGTGATGTCATGAGGCATCTCCGCTGTAGCGTAGGCCGTCCTTTCCTACGGATAATCCTTTGATTTTATCTGTCATCAGCGGCCAGAGTGCGGTTTTACGTTTATGTTGTTCGTAGAGAGTTCTGAGGTAGCCCTCTGTTTCCGGAAGCTGAGGGCAATCCTCCAGACCTTCGCCATAATCGATGGCTTTTTTCATGTCTGAGGCGGCATAGCTGTAATACTTGCTTTTTGATTTCTGAATGTTGTCCTCCACCAAAAAGCGGCGCAAAAGGGTCGCCGTATGCGCATAGCCGTGTTTATACAGGGTACTGGATAATGTCCGTAAATATGAATGGGTGATATAAGCCAGCGAGTCGGCGAGGTTGTTTTTTGGCGTGCCCATAATGCAGGCGTCGATTAAGTCATACCGTTCAATGTCTGATGCAAAACAGACATATGGCGCTAATCCTGTATCTTTTGCTATTTTCAGGAATGCCGGGCTGTGATCGACATCTTTTTCAGCAGCTTTTGTGTACAGATGATAAAAACGGGTATCACCTTGAAAGGTGAATGCTGTAATACAGTGGGCTTTGGCCTCTTCTTTTCTCCCTTCCTCAATCAGGGCCTGAATGAATAGTTCATTCCATATGATATTATCTGTGATATCCTCATCGTCATTCCGCTGACTTTTTAATACGGCGAGTGCATCATCGGACCGCAGTTCTTCCATAAGTAATCTGGCATAATCAAAATAATGGGTGGAATGGCAAAACTCATCGTTTTTAAACGCCATCGTCAGAAAATCCAAGTCTTTCATTATCATGCTGAGACCCAAAGCTTCCCGGTGGAGTTTTTTTTGATAATACATGTCACGAATTATACGTAAAATATCTGTACCGAGTAAGGCGCGGTATTTTTTAAAGATTTCAATCCCAAAATAAAATTCTCTTTCAACAACGGTGAATATTTTTTTAGCAATGAATGCAGGATCGTTGTTTTTTTGCGCTCCCAGTGATTTCATCCACGCATCCAACAAAATGGTGTAGTAGTCCATCCAACTTCCGCTGGAGGTGTCCACGTTACCGGTGAATTTTTCGAACTCAAGCATCATTTTTACGCTCAGACTTTCCACCTGCTCGGGGAGCGCGTGGGCGATACCCACAAGGGGGGTCGCTATACTGCGTGTCAGCTCGTCAAAAAAGGCATCGGCATCATAGTAATCATAAAAACGTTTGCTTTTGGCGCGTCGGACATACTCCTTCTCGACGGCTTTGAGTACCTCCGCTGCCGATAACAGATACCCGTTCACCAGTGCGTTCCTGGCCTGTTTATTATCCTGTATCAGGTCATGAATGATATTGAGTAGCACGTCATGACCCATCTCTGAAAGCTGTGCGGTTTGTTTTTTTGTTAACGATACCATGAAACTCCTCGTGGGGCAGGCTGTATGAAACACCAGGGCGAATTATTTGCCCCTTCAAGTTATAAAATCATCCCGGCTTTTATTCTGTGAATGGTTTGCCGAGCTGTACTGAACTGACGGGCAACAGCACTGATGCTGTCTCCAGCTTTCAGACGAATGATCACCGCCTGCTGCTGTTCCTCATTTAATGCAGGTGGACGCCCGAAGCGTTTTCCTGCCACTTTTGCTCTGGCAATACCAGAATGAGTGCGTTCAAGAAGCAAATCACGTTCGAACTCAGCCACCGCCGAAATGACCTGCATGGTCATTTTCCCTGCCGGGCTGGTAAGATCAACTCCGCCCAGCGCCAGGCAGTGAACCCGAATATCTGACTTTGCCAGCAGCTCTACTGTCTTTCGTACGTCCATCGCATTGCGCCCCAGACGGTCAAGTTTGGTGACAATCAGTACGTCGCCATTTTCCATACGATCAAGCAACCGGGCAAAACCGGGACGTTCGCTGGCGGCCACCGAACCGCTGATTTGCTCCTCAATCAGTCGCTGGGGTCTGATGGCAAAACCAGCCGCCTCAATTTCCCTGCGCTGATTTTCGGTGGTCTGTTCGAGAGTGGAGACCCGGCAGTAGGCAAAAACTCGTGACATAGTGAAAATTCCTGTACGTAATGGATGTCCGAATTATAATGCATGTACGAAATATAATGCATGTACGAAATAAATTATACTTACTTTCGTACATCTTTTGCAGAGGGTGTACGAAACCGGTGGGTTTGCGGCAACTTTGTATCTGGCGTTACTCCATCGAATGACGTTGTTGTTAAGCGCCCTCTACGGCTTGGTATTTTTGGAAAACGACTGATATGCGCGAAGAGCTTAACCGGCTAGCCGAAGTGCAGTTGCTGCGCTGTGGACGTGTGCCGATTGAACAATTCTGGGATTGATGCTGGTGGCGGGTATATCTTAATGGTTACTCGCCTTCAGTTAAGCGTGGTTCATGAAATTTCGTGTCGTTCGAGGAACACAACATCACCTACAACAAAGTCACTTCCTACTAAATGGGAACCGACAAGATACTCGCACGCGATGTAATTGACCGGATACTCTTTCCGCTTACCGTCTTCATCGCAAAGCATATAGCAGTATTCTTTTCCGTTGATGTTTAGCGGTGGCCGCAGCGTTACCATTTCAAGATACCCGCCCACAAAATTAGTGAGATCCTGAACATCAAACTCGCCCTCCATGCCCTTATTTGCCGGGAAGTCCTCGGCAAAAACCTCTTTGGTTGTACGATCTGCTTTAACCAGAAAAGCCATATCCATTATTCCTTTCAAGCAAAACGTTGAATCAATCATAGCAGACCGAAACACTGCCCCGAACAGGAAAAACTGTTTTTTTACTGTCATACTTGGGGGCAATCATACACATACACCCAAATCACCCTCACAAAGAACCTAAGGAATGATGAAGTTTTTGCTAAAGAAAACAAAATCGTGGATATCTTCAGGCTATGGTTACTTTAAAAGAACTTTACTGCTGCGTGTCGATGACTTTGTGCCTCTCTGGCATCAGCAATTCATTAAGGATAGATTACGTCAGCTTAATCGACCGTCTTTTCTTTCTCTCAGCTAAGTGATGACGCTCCTTATCTTATTTCACATCAGTCATTACCAGAATCTTAAATCCTTTTACTTTGAGTATGTAACACCTTATTTCCAGAAAGAATTCCCCGGATTAGTCAGTTATACTCGAATGCTCGCACTGAAAAAAAGAGCGTTCACCCCTTTTCATTGCCCAAGGCTAAGACAGCAAAGATGGCTTTTATTGATTCGACCAGAATAGCGGTATGCCATAACTTGCGTCGGGTCTTTGATGACGTAGTGAGTCGAGGAAAAAGCAGTACAGGCTGGTTCTATGGCTTTAAACTTCTCTTGGTTATCCATGATTGCAGGGAGTTTTTGGAGGTCAAATTGATCCCGGTAATACGAATGATAGTCAACCGGTCAAACAGTGAGTGAAAAGGTTAAGTGGATATGGAGATAAAGGTTATCTTTCACAAGCCCTGTGTGAAGACCTGGCTGTGGAAGGAGTTACGTTGGTGACGAATATACCCAAGAAACTTCAAGATGCAGTTTTTAGCACCTGAAAATGGTCGTTAATTCTAGACATCAGCGAGTCCGCTATATCCGGTAGCGTTGTGGTGAAAAATTTGAAGACGTTGTCTCGAAATTCATGTTTATCCGCGAAATAACGGTTATTTCGAACCTGTTCATTCATGACCTTCCATAATCGTTCTATCGGGTTTAAATTTGGACTATAGGGAGGAAGGTAATGTAACTCAATATTGCTAACATAAGCCCACTCCTTCACAAGATGAGCTTTGTTGTAACCCGCTCCATCCACAATAAGGTGAATTTTTTGATGATAGTCAGGATAAGACTTTCTTATTTCATTGAAAAAACAGCAAATGTTGTAGTCGTTGATGGTCTGATATTCCTGGAACACCGTACGACCAATGGCATTCAGGTTGAGGGCGCCCAATATATTCAGGCGAGTCCGGCTTCCTGTTGTTTTGACGGTTTTTTTCTCGCCTTTTCGCATCCAGCCATAACTGAGTTTGGTGCCTTGAGTCGGGTGAACAGCATCAAGAAAAAGGATGGGTTCGTCTTTCGCTGTGACTTTAAGATTCTCATAATATTCAATAAATTGTCGCTGTTTTTCTGCGTCGAATTTATGAGGGACGCCACAAGGTTTTTTATAAGAAAAACCCTGACGGTGTAGCCATTTATTCATGCCGGGAATGCTAAAGGTAATATTCCAGAGCTGAGCAACATAGGCCACGATTTCATGGGTGTGATGGAAAAGATGTTGAGATAAGTGATTGATTAAAAAATCAGTTTGTTCTCGGGAAAGCAAACTATCAGACCCTCCATTATCAGATTTAAGTTTACCTTGATTAAGGTAATCACTGATATGGCGGTTAACGGTCATTTCATGAAGACGCAGGGCCTGAGCGATCATCACTGAACTCCAGCCTTCAGAGGCCAGCAGGACCGCTTTGATGCGATCACACTCCCTCTTATCACGGCAGGTGTGATGGAGATGTTCAAGTTCGGCTTTTTGTTCATCGGTAATGAATATTTTCATAGCGAGGATAATGATCTCCATTTCGGATAAAATCAAGCATCTTCAATGATTACGGGTATATACGCAAAAATATGAAAGCCAAAGCTTTATTACTATGGGATAACCTGATGTTAAAAAAATGTTTTGTGGTAGAGACCGTAGTGAATCAGTTGAAAAATATTTCTCAAATAGCACACTCAAGACATCGTAGTGTTCTCGGCTTTCTGCTGGAAGTCGTGTCAGGATTAATTGCCTACACTTTTCAACACAAAAAGCCGAGCTTAAATTTACGTAATTTTGAAATAGCTATCCCTAAACAAAACTGAGGTTAGTTAGCTTATTTAACCACTGATTGAAATGTGGGCATTGGGAACGAATTGTATCTAATCCAATATCACCGGCGATGAGTGGGCCGTGTAAGGTCTTATGGTAATTGGGTACTATCGCCAAAATACGCTTAGATGGTGCAGTTTGTGGGCTATTATTAATATCTTCAGGGCTATCAAATTGAGCTTTGATGGTTTGTAATACTGAAATGGGGGCGTTGTCATCAAGCCAATCCGCAAATTTTTCAGGTTGGCAAAACAATAGTGCTTCAAATTCATGTAATAACAGATTGGGAATAAAATTAGTTTGCCCAATATCATTAGCGAAAGCTTGCTCTAGCTTAACTACCCGTTCGTTGGCTGCATTATCCTGTTGTTCATTATAATCAGGGAAATCAGTAGGCAGGCCATAGTAGTCAATTAATGTTGTGACGAATGCACCGGGATCTTGTCGACATAAGCGAGTAATTTGATATTTTACCTTACCATAACTTGTAATACCGCCTTTCTGACTGGTACTCGTCTGAACTAATATTGGTGTCAGATAGATTTGCTGTGCTACAAAATAGGGAGCTAACACATCCCGCACAAAAGTTTCTTCCGTTTGCCCTTCTACAAAAACATTGATACGGATCATCGCTGTGGCCTCCCGCCGAGTAAATTTTTCTTCCATAATTCACCAAGGCTATAGTCTTCAAGCCATTCTGAAAGAAAGTCACTATTCAGACGCTTAAAGGTAGATTCCCCTTGTTGTTTGTCAACGATAATCAAATCATCAGCATCAAATTGATTGACCAGTTCGACTGACTGGGTAGAAATAATCAGTTGGTGCTTACTGCTGGCGTTTTTGATCAAACCAGCCAGTACATTAATAGCATAGGGGTGAAGTCCAAGCTCTGGTTCATCAATAATAATTGAACTTGGCATATAATCTTCGGGTTGCAGTAACACGGTAGTCAATAAAATAAATCGTAAAGTACCATCGGACAATTCACTCGCTTTAAAGGGAATATCCTGCTCTTTCTCTGTCCATTCGAGTTGAATGTAATCAGTATTATCCGGGGTGGGCCGCAAGTAAAAATCACCAAAAAATGGTGCAACCATTTGAACGGTTTTGACAATGCGTTTGTAATGCAGAATATGATTTTTTTGCAGACGATATAAGAATGCCGCTAAATTAGCACCATCTTCCCGTAAATAGTCATTATCATTAATACGATGAGTTTGTTTAACTCTAGCATTATCACTCGTATCATGGAAATGGTAAACCCTCCATCGGAGCATAGTAAGTAATGCGTAATCCTCAATGTTATGATGCTGACCGATCTGAGATTCAAAGTGTCCAGCACCAATATTAAAATCCCCTTTGATGTCCAAAAAGAGTGATTCATGTTGGAACATCATACGGTTATCATTTGTGGGTTCCAGTTCAAACTTATAACCATTGTGATCAAAATAAAGCTCAGTGCTCATAGACTCAGTTTTTTTACGACCAAAATGCAATAATGTGTCGGGGCCACCCATTTTGCCAACAAGAGATTGTAAATGATGATCAAGTACAACGGTGATTAGACGAAAAAAACTGATGAAATTGGATTTCCCAGCACCATTGGCACCAATGAGTACATTTAGACATCCCATTTGTAAATCACATTCTGAGATAGATTTGTAGCCTTTTATATTAATTTTTCTTAGGAAATTATTGTTGGTTACTGGTTTCATAATTTTGCCTTTTCAGCATTATGCGACTCAAATATGCCCTATGTTAGAGCAAATAATAGGTTAAGTATTATCTTGATTGCCAGGTTTGCGTCCAGCTCTTCCTCTAAAAATTTTTCTTTAGTGGAATACATTATCATTAAAATAATCTTCCTAATACACCATGCTTTGTTACCGCCACGACTGCTCTAATGGGTACCGGGCGAGATTCGCACCCACTGAAAGACCGTGCCTCTGCACGGCGCATAAAAACATCTAGGGATTATCTTAAAAATATTCTGATGTTGAGGGTGTGATTTTGTATTACCACACTGCGATGCCTATTGTGGTTCAGTGTGAGTGGAACTACGAAATTAATCAGGATGGAACTATCCCGGGGCAGCTGGTAATCTCTCTTATGCTGAGTCGTGGGAAGCAATGAGAGGGCAATTCAGAAGAATATTGGTATCTTGGCTGTTTCAGTTTCACGTTAATACCTCACTTTCATATTAATCAGATTAGCAGACTTGTGAGATGTCCGAAATTTTTGCTCCACTACATCTTCCGAAGCACACCCACTATGTCACTGACTTTCATCAGTCAAGTATTTTTTCCTTACCTGAAAAACCGGTACCATCATGACAAACATGCTGCCGACAGCAAAAGCCCCTACTGCAAGCAACATATTCGCGACATTCCCCTCACCGAGGTGATCCCACAGAGTCATCGCTACCACAAAAATCAGCATGAACACGAAGATATGGGTAAATTTTTTACGGACTGGGAGGAGATGAAAAAGCGTGGTACGGATGAACTCTTCCCCCTCCTTCTTCTTAGTGAACGCTACTCTGACTTTATCGAGATCGACTACCGGCCGGTAAAAAAGCTTGTTGTTAACAGAGGTGCTAGCATAAGCCCGGATATCATCCGTTGATGGTAAGTCACTAGGCCACTTACGTGATACGATGACTCCATAAGCCTGAAGGACCGGTAGTGCAAACGCATAATGGTTAACCTTCTGAACATAGCGATTATCTAGAACAGCCAAAACGTCTCTACCAGCGGCTTCCTCTTTGACATAAAGCTTTATTCTGTCAGCCTTCGGAATGATGGGATGGAATAGCGCTAATGTTGTGATGACGGCAGAAATTAACCCGGTTTTTCCCTTCACCGGGCAGAAACAAGCCTAGTTCAGGTATGTAAGTATAACTGGTACTACGAATCCCATAATCCGAAAAAATGTGTAATTTTATTCCTTCTTCGTTCTCTTCCGATAGATAATGGTCAGGCCACCACCGCCAACTGCATCCCAGTGTATGTGCTATCGGCACATACAGGATCTCCGGCTCATGAACCTCAGAATCACAGGGCAGAAAAGGAATGATTCTATTGAAGAAACACATACCGTGAGATGGGCCGTACTCACCGCCACCCATAGTGCCATGCAGGTCATCCGGTGATCTCTTGCCATCGTATCCACCTGAAACTTGAGATCGACAAATCTCCTGGCAGCTTCAGCCTGTTCGGATGACAGATGAGAGAGATCGGCCATTTTTATTGACCAACGATACTGGCTAAGCATTTTCTCTATCCTATCAAACTTCCTGTGCCATGTGTAAAAGGTGGCATCAGAAAAGACATTCCTACAACAGATTTCACATGCGAATAAACCTCTTTAGCCTCACGGAGAAATTGGGACTACCAAAGGTAAAACCGTTCGTCAAAGTCGTCCCTCTGCTACCAAAATGGGATTCATCCGCTTGAGGTTGATGACCGCGGTGAGTAATTTGGATTATTTGCCACGGCGCATTAAATTTTTCTTTCGGATGATCGGTAAGCGTAAACCACATGCCCGGTAAAAGAGCAAAACTGTCACTTTGCCCACTGCCAAGCAAAGCATCATTACGCAATGCCTCCAACCGGTATTGACTTATTCGCTGCCCATTTCCATCTTTATAACGTCCGGGAAAGTCATAGTAATAGTAGCTATTTAAATCCGAACGCTGATTGCCGATGTACCTGTGATTTTCATGGAATTGAAAATCTGAAAGCCACCGGGGATGTTTAAATGTGTAATCTCTCACCGAAATTTCAGCAATGCCCACTCGTTCTCCCCAACGAAACTGGCTGATGCAACACTGGTTGCCTGTAACATCAGGTTCTGGGTTGTAGGGCAGTGAAAGAGAACCATTCTTGGTATAAGAGTCGACAAAAATCATTGCCGGCTCGCCCTTATCCTGATCAAAGTAATAGTAATAAAAGATCCCTTCATCAGCTAACAGACGCTGTAAAAAAGCCAAATCACTCTCATCGTACTGAACACAGAACTCCCGCACGGGATGTTCATAGCGCAATAGACAAGAGAATTGCCGAACGCCATTTTCTTTCAATAGCCTATCAATAATATCGGTGACGGATTTATTCTGAAAAATTCGAGAGTTAACCCGCAATCCGGCACGCCACAAGGAAGGGTGGAGAGTCAAGTAATAACAACTACGATAACGGCCCGTTGTTTCCTGCACAAAATGAGTCACAATCCCGGTGATATAACGCTCAGGCTGCCCATCACGATAAACGGTCAATGTGGCGTATTGATCCAAAATATCCGCAAAATCAATATCTGAATTGGCACAAGTCACTGTGGCTTGCAAACTGAATAGCATTGACAAGACTTCATTCAGTGTAAATTCAACCACAACAAAAGTTTTCACAGGGAGATTACCGGCCGTAAGAGTAAAAACCAGCCCGGTTCGTTCCACATTTAAATCATTAGCCATAAGCAACTATTACCTATAATTGAGTTATCAGTCTGAAATATACCCTAAACGAAATGATCACAAAAAAAATCAATTATGATGTTTTTTAATCAATCAGGCAATGAAGTCATAAGGAAATATGATGAAATGCAACGTTAGCATCAAAGTGGAATTTGATAACTTTCAAACAGGCTTTGTTTTGGATATGTAATATGTCGCTAAACAGTGGTTGGATATGGGAATAGATAAACAATTTATTCACTATGCATGTTTTGGTCCACATAAAGTGATTTAAATTTTCAACTTAACACTAAATAATAAAAAACCGCGCCATGAATGACTTATGGCGCGGTTTTTGTATATACCTGTCATCTTTCAAGTTTGAATCAATTCGGTCACGGGTCTTTAGCATAGATTGATATCGTTACATTTCTCTTTATCATTTTAAGTAAACCAATTCTTCTGAATACGAACCCC
Organism: Photorhabdus laumondii subsp. laumondii; assembly: GCF_003343245.1. Classification (NCBI taxonomy): domain Bacteria; kingdom Pseudomonadati; phylum Pseudomonadota; class Gammaproteobacteria; order Enterobacterales; family Morganellaceae; genus Photorhabdus; species Photorhabdus laumondii. The sequence continues at coordinate 3,920,712 of NZ_CP024901.1, forward strand.
TCGGCTATGCATCAAAAATTCTGACAAATATCCGTCATGCGGTACAAGTGGTGCCATCCAGGTTGTCGGAATATCTCCTGCATAAACATTACTGATAGTTGTATTACTCAGAACGGCACCCAGAATTTCTGGTTTTTTCGAGAATACAGTAACAACTAACGAATCTGATAACATTTGTGAACTCTTCAAACGGTCATAAGGTGCAACAGTGACGCATGGAAATGGAAGTTCGCGTTGAATTAAAGGATCTATTGGATTATCGACAACAGTAACGCAAGGTCTAAGGATATATCCTGATGATGTTTGTTCACCAAACAACCGAAGATCTTCATTTTTTTCAGGATAAAGTGATTTCTGTAATAAAGCCGTGGTATTCGATGACCCTAATGGAAATGTCTCCTCAGCATCCATCTGATCAAACGCTTCCGATAAACGTTGACCAAAATCAACAGGGTCCCCTTCTATTAATACCGCGCTGGCAGAAACACATGCGGTACCACCAAGAGCACTGACCGATCGGGCAACAAGTGAAACTGCTTCATCAATATTGACATCTGAACCTACCACAATTTTCGAACGCCCCGGTCCTTGGATTAAAACTTTAGGATTCGAATGATATTTATTAACGATATCTTGCCCGCCATAAATAATAGACAGATCTGCCGCAGAAACCATTTCGTCAGCACCTTGATGATCTGTCGGTATGAGCGCAACATAGTTTCCGAGCCCAGCCTGTTGCAATGAGGAGACTAATCGTTGAGCGGTGAATGGTTCACGAACAGAAGGCTTAATTAAAATTCGATACCCAAAAGCAAGAGCTTGCGGCCACAAAGCATGCGCTCCCGGCCCATTACCACCAGTCAGAACAGCCAGCACATCCGCTCGTCGGCTGAATAAAGCACATCCTTCTGCAACTCTGCTATCATCCACATGCCAAATAGCGCCATGTGGCATAGATGCTTTGATTATCTCAGACATCATCATAAGCACTTCTGAAGTTTCAATCAGTGACCTTTCGATAATACTCGCTGGCAGCCCAATGACACGGTGTGTCAATTGCACATATTCTGCCGGAGAAAGCCCGGCGACACTCTCACTGGAATAAATTTTTGCCGCCTGCTTCATTGTTGCATGAATTTCATCCAACCTCAGTCGGGGGGCAATTCTCATCTTGCGAACAACTTCACAAATATAAACGGGAGGCGCTATCGCAGTTTCTCCAACAACTTCATCTAACACGTTGATAACAGCCGCACGCCGGCGTGTAACATAGGATTCTCCCAGTGCGAGAGCCTCCACTTGTTGCAATTTGTTCTCCATTGCGGTTTTTACGTCAGGCTTCACACTATCGATTAGCATTAATAGACCCCTTCTATTACCGCATGACCAGAAATCTCCTCAACAGGACGCACCAGCGTAACGGAAACTCCTGGGTAATCATCTATTCTTGGCATCCTCACCGCTGTATCACGTTCCAAGATATTCGGAAATAAAGCAAACTTGTTGATGTAGTTCATTACAACCCGACCTCGTTCCCCAAAAGGAACCGGTTTTTGCGTCAGTGGATCGATAACTTCAAAAAGGACGTTAGGGGCAAAGCTGTCAAAGATAGGTGACCCTTCAAAATCCTGATTATCTCTTGATTTAGATTCGCCCAGTATCATTGTACTGCCATAACTGGCTGTTATTTTGACATCAGGGAAAATTGAGGATTGCAAAAATGCCTGTGTATCTGGGTCCATGTGAGTTCCACCCCAAGCAATAAGGTCCAAACTCTTATTCAAATGACTGACCAACGCCGCTCTCCTAACCATTCGTTCTAAAAGTGGCGGCGTGACAATTAGGTAACTAATATTTTGTCTATTAATAATATCTTCAGCCTGATCGAGAATATGCTCGCAGTAAGCCTCCATCCCGGCAAGATCACCTTGTTGGATCATCTTTTTAACCCAACGTGGATCTAAATCCACGGTGAAGAAATGCCCACCATTAGCACGAGCACGAAGACGGCTTATTGCCCCGATAACATGAGGACCAGAAGGGACCAGCGCCAAGGTATTCTTTATTGCCCCCGTATTAACGACTTTCATATCACTCAAACGCCAGGCCACTAACTGCTCTAACCACTCTTCAAAGACGACAACACGTTTGGGTCGTCCTGTCGTCCCTCCACTTTCAAATACCCCCGCAATGGCCGCATTCTGCAAACCACGAGGCACCAAGCTTTCAGTCGGAACATCCCGAAGTTCATCAGCAATATCGGGAAATAACCTTAAATCAGAGAAAGTACGTATATCTTGCAATGGATCGAAATCCAATATTTTGCGTTTTTCAAGCCAAAACGGCGATCCGGTTTCAGGCGAAAAGTGCCAATTCATGATTTGAGACAAATAAACGTCAAAGTTATGAAAATCAGTCACATGTACCTCCATATTTTAAGCCAAATTTACAAGGCATTACTATTCAGCTTAAAAAAGATAAGAAATTTAAATGAATCATAAAATAGTTGAGAGGCTCTTTCTTTATCTGACAAGAAAGAAACCACACAACAATACAATTTTAATTGTTTTTTCAAAGATGGCCTTAAATTCTCACAATAAATTTATGATTAAGAATAATTATTAAAGTTAGAGGTAATCAATTAATTTAAAAAAACATTCAGTGATTGAGAAAATATTATCATTTATTAATCATGATGCGCGATTTGCAAAAGATAAATTTCTTTGTCAAAACGGTATATGGCTAGGCTTGGAGGTTTGAAATCAATTGATTTATACCCAATAGATTTCAAGATGCATCGCGACGGCAAGGGAGCGAATCCCCGGGAGCATAGGTAACTAACCCGAATTCTGCTTAATCCGTCATTGAAAAATCGTCTTCTGAGTAGAAAACTTTCAGTGATGGCTTCTTCAATTTAAGGCAGTAAGCAATCAATCCACCTAAAACGCACAACAGAAAGCCTTTTATACTTCGGTGGCGGGAATGCTCTATTTGAGAAAGAGTTTTTAATTGCCCATTAATCGTTTCAATGATAAAACGCTTTTTTAACATTATCTTATCCCACTCAGCTTGCATACTCGCTTTCATGTTACGCCGTTTTTTCGTGATGAAAGTGACATCGGTTTTAGCTAAATCGTCCGCCAATTCCTGGCTGAGGTAACCTTTGTCACCGTAAAGAGAACCCGTTAATTCTTTTGATAATTCACGAACAGGTTCCCGATCATCCACATTACCCGGAGTCACTTTAAGCGCGAGAATTTCACCCTGATGATTGACAACCAGGTGTAATTTGAAACCGTAAAACCAGCCCATTGAATTTTTTCCGCGCTTTGCTATCCCCGCAAAGACCTTATGTCGAGGGATGCGAATGTTATGGCAGACACTCAAACGGGTGGAATCAATAAAAGCAATGCCTGTGGGTTTCCCTTTTAATTGAGTCAGATAGCTGCATAATGGCACCAAAACGGAAGGAGCCACACTGACAAAACGAGGATAGCTAAGCAAGGTTGGAAAATCCTTATGGTGATATTTCCAAATATGTTCTAGATAAAAATGTTTAAAATCACGGTAATGCGACATATGAAAAAGGATCAAAATGGTCATGATTTCACTGGGATACATATGACCTTGTCGGCGGCGTAAACGATGCCCGCTATCGAGACAAAATTGTTCCCATTGAGGGATGAAAAAACGGCAAAAATCATCGACATCACAGAAAATTTCAACTAAGTTGTCCATAGCCTGTTCCCCCCTCGGAGCTGTTTTTGGTGCACACCAAAACTTTGCTCCTGGAACAGGCTTCTCGTCAATTTCTTATCCAGAATTCGGGTTAACTATGTGGCTGGGGTGAGAGAGTACAGCCAACAAAGAGGCAACTTGAAAGATGACGGATATATATGATTATTTAATTAACCACATCAATAGAGACAGAGTTTTTACTGCATTCTCAATATCTTTTATATTAGCCAATATTTTGATTCTGTATGCCAATATCCAATTTCGCTTTAGCGTTTAATCTATTAGCCTCAGCTACCATCTTATCTTTATAGGGGTGGCTTTTTTATCTGCCTGTCACCACCCCAAAAAATTCAAATTAAGTTAAATCGCCTCTTCATCCTGCTCACCGGTGCGGATACGCACAACACGTGCTACATCAAATACAAATATTTTACCATCACCGATTTTCCCGGTCTGTGCCGTCTGCATAATGGTTTCAACACAGGTATCGACAATATCATCTGGCACGACAATTTCTATTTTCACTTTTGGCAGAAAATCCACCATATATTCTGCACCGCGATACAGCTCTGTATGACCTTTTTGGCGCCCAAAACCTTTCACCTCTGTTACTGTCATTCCGGTGATACCCACTTCCGCCAGAGCTTCACGCACATCATCTAATTTGAAAGGTTTGATAATCGCATCAATCTTTTTCATGAAGTTTTCCTGTTGTTACCAGTTTTTACGGCCGAAACCAGAGGTAATCGGGTAGCGTCTGTCTTTACCAAAATTACGTAGCGTAATACGCGGTCCCACCGGAGCTTGACGACGTTTATATTCGTTGATATCAACCAAACGAACAACTTTACGTACAATTTGTTCATCAAACCCTGCCGCCACCAGCCCATCAACCGACTTATCCTGTTCCACATAACCTTCCAGAATATCATCCAGAATGTCATAAGGCGGTAAACTGTCCTGATCAAGCTGTCCGGGTGCCAATTCTGCCGATGGCGGACGATCAATGACTCGTTGAGGTATCGCCGGCGAAACAGTATTACGATATTTTGCTAATGCAAATACCAATGTTTTCGGTACATCTTTCAGCGCATTAAAACCACCCGCCATATCACCATATAATGTGGAATACCCCACCGCTGATTCACTCTTATTACTGGTCGTCAGCACGAGACGATGGCGTTTGTTAGACATCGCCATCAGAATAACGGCACGGCAACGCGCCTGTAAATTCTCTTCGGTGGTATCTTTGGCCGTACCGGCAAATAGAGGTTCAAATTGTGCCATAAATGCATCAAACACCGGTTCGATCGACACCACATTAAACTCAACACCCAACATATCAGCCTGTTTTTTAGCATCTTCTATACTCATTTCAGATGTATAGCGGAATGGCATCATAACGGCCTGAACATGCTCTTTACCCAATGCATCAACAGCAATTGCCAGCGTTAAGCCAGAGTCAATTCCTCCAGATAAGCCTAATAACACGCCTTGAAAGCCATTTTTGCGAACGTAATCATGCACTGAAAGGACTAATGCCTGATATACCTGCTGCAATGGCGGTAATTCAGGTGCCGGATTAACCATAGGTTCAATTTTTAATTCATTAAAGCAGCATTGTTGGATTTGTTCATTAAATGCGGCTAACCGATGAGTCACTTCACCACTTGCATTAAAAACTTTAGAACAGCCGTCGAAAATCAGCTCATCCTGACCCCCAACCTGATTAAGATAAATCATGGGTAACTCTGTACGTCGGCAATGTTCTCTAATCAGTTCATAACGGATATAAGGTTTTTCACGGCTATATGGAGAAGCGTTGATAGAAAGAACTAAGTCTGCACCAGCCTGTTTCAAGGCATCAATCGGCTCATCAAACCATAAATCTTCACAAATCAATAAGCCGAGATTGTAGCCCTTAAATGGCACAACACAGCTTTGATCGCCCGCTTTAAAATAGCGTTTCTCATCGAAAACACCATAATTTGGTAACCGTTGCTTGAAATAACGGGCCAAGATCTCCCCTTGCCAGAATAAGGAAAGTGCGTTGTAAATCTCCCCGTCCTGCTCCCAAGGATGACCAACTAAAATAGCAATTTGACAACTGGCAGCCTGTAAACGTGCCAATTGCTCACGGCAACGCTGATGAAAATCAGCTCGGAATAATAGATCTTCTGGAGAATAACCGGATATTGCCAGTTCAGAAAACATCACCAAATCAGCATTTTGTTGCTGTTGTTCCTGTACTGTCTGCAACATACGTTCACAGTTGCCTTCAATGTCGCCAATCATCCAATTAAGCTGTGCAAGGGCAATATTAAGAGTACGGCTCATAAAATTTGGCTCTCCCAAGCCACCAATCTTTATACCAGTGTAAAAACTTCCTGAGCAGCAGAAAAGTTATTCTTTAAAATCATTCGCATCCAATTCATGGCGCGCCAGTAATTTGTAGAATTCAGTCCGGTTACGCCCCGCCATACGCGCCGCATGAGTCACATTCCCTTTGGTCATTTGCAGTAATTTACGCAGATAATTCAGTTCAAACTGATTTCTGGCTTCTACAAAAGTGGGTAACGCTGTATTTTCCCCTTCTAGTGCCTGCGTAACCAAGGCTTCACTAATAACCGGCGCAGTAGTCAGCGCAACACACTGTTCGATCACATTAACAAGCTGACGCACATTGCCAGGCCAACTTGCCGCCATCAGGCATTTCATCGCATCAACTGAGAAACTACGGACAAAAGGTTTATGGCGTTTCGCTGATTCACGCAACAGATGATTCGCCAATAAAGGAATATCTTCAACCCGGCCATTCAAAGCTGGAATTTTCAAGTTCACCACATTTAGGCGGTAATAGAGATCTTCGCGAAACTCATTTTTTGCCATTGCCTTCGGTAAATCACGGTGAGTCGCTGAGATAATCCGTACATCAATATCCAGATCACGGTTACTTCCGAGCGGACGTATTTTACGTTCCTGCAATACGCGCAACAATTTAACCTGCAAAGCCTGTGGCATATCACCGATTTCATCAAGAAACAGCGTTCCCCCCTGCGCAGCAAGGAATAACCCTTCACGGCTGCTGACCGCACCGGTAAATGCACCTTTAGCATGACCAAACAGTTCTGACTCAAGGAGTTGTTCCGGCAAAGCACCACAGTTAATCGCGATAAATGGTTTTTTCGCCCGTGGACTGGCACGGTGAATTGCCTGGGCTAGCACTTCCTTCCCGGTACCACTCTGACCGTTTATCAGTACACTGACATCAGATTGAGCAACCATTCGCGCCTGCTCCAACAAACGCAACATAGCAGGACTGCGGGTAACTATCTGTTCCCGCCACTGTTCATCACTGGCAGGCGTGGTCAACGCCAATGCACCATCAATCGCTTTATAAAGCGCATCCCGATCAACGGGTTTAGTCAGAAAACTAAAGACACCCTGTTGAGTGGCCGCTACTGCCTCTGGAATTGAGCCATGAGCCGTTAGAATGATAACTGGCATACCCGGTTGCTGCTTCTGGATTTCAGCGAACAGTGCCATACCATCCATTTCATCCATACGCAGGTCACTGATCACCAAATCGATTTTTTCTTTAGTTAGCAATCTCAACGCTTCACCGCCACTTTCTGCGGTTGTGACACGAAAACCTTCACTGGTAAGACGCATTCCCAACAATTTCAACAAACCAGGATCATCATCAACCAGAAGAAGATGGGCTGGTTTACGCGCTGTCATGGTGCTGCTCCTTTATCTGATTCAGAGGTACTGTTTGGCGTACTGTTTTTGTTAGGTAATGCCGTCGTCTCGGGCGTTTCAACATGTTTATCCGAATTGCCTGAGCCAGCACTCCCCTGATTTTGTTTACGGGAAGAGAGCTGACGTTCAATATCTGTCAGGTTTTCCAGTTTACGAGAAGTTTGCTGTAGCTCAAACTCCAACCGTGCGCGACTTTCACGCAGACGATCAAGTTTATTATCCGTATCTGCCTGTAATTTTTGGAATTTTGCCCGCTCCTCAGCCACTGCAATTTGCTGAACTTGCTGCTCACGCCATAACTGCAATAACGCTCGCAACGGGTTCGGGAATTTCAACCGGTATTTGTTGAAGTTTTCAATCATTTTCCGACGCTCAGACAATGTAGGCCCGGCACTGTTAAGTAAGATACTTTGTTTAAAAGCCATATCCCAAGTAACCGGAAGCGTGTATTTCGCCATATTACGTGCTCTCGCTGATGTCAGGCGATCTGAACAATCCATCAGTCGCAGCCAGTAAAGCGCATTCTCAATCGATGGCGGCGTCTCTAAATCCCACATTAACCCACACTCGGCAATACGGTAATCCGTCACCCGTTGCTCTGGTATTACCATTTGCGTAACTGTCGCTAAATTATTATTAACCGGATTTTTAACGCAACCCGCCAATAAAAAAACAACGAAGATCAGCAGCATCATGCTAAAACCCCCAACTGAAACTCGTGGTAATAACAATCTGGCAACCGATACGTTTTCCCCAAGTTGTACTGCAATATTCTGCCGATCCGTCTTTCGTACAAAACGGTAAGTAGACCTGTTATGCATTATTTATTCATTCTCAGCAGCTAATGGCAATTTAATACGAAAACATACGTCAGCAAATTCGCTCTGAATTAATATCAGTTCGCCCCCCATACGCTTAATACAATCCTGCGCAATACTTAGCCCAAGACCGCTGCCTTTCACTGCACCTTTACGCTGGAGCGTTCCCTGATAGAACGGTTCAAAAATCATACTGCGTTCTGATTCAGGAATTGGCGTACCTGTATTAGCAACATTAATTTGAACATATTTACCAATCTGACGACTTGAAACCCAGATATTACCGGATTCGGCACCATAGTGCACCGCATTAGAGTAGAGATTATCAATAACCCGCATTAATAGCGTAGGCTCTGCCCATAAAATATCAGCATCAAGCTGGATTTCCGTCTGAATATTTTTCGATCTCGCGGGTAAACTGTGTGATAAAACTACCTCATTAACAATTTCCCGTAGAGAAACTTGCTGTTGCTCCGTCGGGCCATCTGCCAGTTTACGGTTATAATCCAGTAATTGTTCGATCAATTGCTGTAAATGTTTACTACTATTATCAAGAATAGCAACCACTTCTTGCTGATCAGCCGTTAATGGCCCTGCCACTTCATCAGCCAGTAATTCTGTCCCTTCCCGCATACTTGCCAGCGGTGTTTTCAGTTCATGAGAAATATGACGTAAAAACTCATGGCGCTGTGATTCCAACCAAGCCAAGCGTTCACTGAGCCAGATAATCCGTTGTGCCAAAGAACGGAGTTCTCGCGGCCCCTGAAAAGAATCTATGCGAACGCCCAATGATTGCCCTTCTCCCAATCGGTTAATCATGCGTTCAATCCCTTTAACCGGCCCGATAATCATGCGAGTAAATAACGCGACCAATAACGCACTCAGTAGAAATAAAATAAGACTCTGCCAGCCAAAAAATTGCCCTTTTTCAGCAATATCTTTCTGTAACTGTTCTCCCCGGCTGAAAATAATATCACGGGTAGCCTGTACCATCTGGCTATTAGCATTGGAGAACTGCTCAAGTAATTGAGCGGCAGGTTGGGTAGGTTCACTATTGAGACAAGCGATTTTTGTCAATTGCGACAATAAACTATTAAGCGTCTTAATATGTTGTTGCTCATCAAGTATAGCCATCTGATCTTTCAGCATCTTAAGGTATTGCTGATATTGCCTTTGGTAGAGGTTTTCCAGCGTCTTATCCCCTAACACACAATATTGGCGGTAGCTACGCTCCATCTCCAACGCAATACCTGTCATAGCCTCACTGCGGCGGGCATCCGCTAGCGTGGTACGGTTTATATCAGCCGCTTGCTCACTGAGTTGATCAAGACTTTGATAAGCCTGATAAGCCAAAACCAACAGCGGCAATAACACCAGCCAGAAGGCCATGACAACTAATTGGCGCAATGAGCGCGGAAATAAACGCCATTTTTTCAAGGAAATCATCTCGTAACCTGTCAGTACACCAATGCTAACCGACAAAGGGCTGATAGAAAAACCCATCGGCTGATAAATTTTGCTGTGACTGAAAATCAGTGTAAGACGCAAACAGTACAAAGGGGCAGGTAAACACCTGAGCAATGACGACGGGATAATAGTTTTTGCTACTATCCCGCCAGTGAGGGTGACTTATGCCTGTTGTTTATCTACAGTCAGACATAGGTGGTGCCTCACTCCACGTGTCGCCCGATGTTTGATAAGGCTCGAAAGCGATATCACTGAGTTGGACGGTAGGCACCTTACTCTGGCATCATTCGATAGTTTATGTGGCATTTCTCCACCTAATGTGGGCCGACATAAGAAGCTGAATGAGCAACTGTGCCAGCTTAATGCAGATTCCATGCCAACATTAAAATTTTAATTATAACTAGCTGTTTTTACTTTGGAAAAAATTAAACGTAACGTTTCAGCAACCAAACAGCTTCTTTTCCGACATGAGGAAAATTTATTTTTTGTCGCCAATTAAAGACATCTAAAATCATGAAAATAAAAATAGATTAAAATCAAATAATTAAATGTCTCCTTTTTGAGACACTCATAACACGTGTTTGTCGGGTAATTGAGACAATAGAGCAATTCGGCATCTAAACGCCTAGGAATTTGCTGATATAAAACTCTCACATCTGGATCAGTAATAGTCCATATTTACCCCATATATGGCCTTTATCAGCAAATGATGTATTATTACAGAAGCAACAGAGTTTCTACTCGGAGGACACTTATGTATCAAACCCCAAATTCGCGGATTACGACAGTCTCCGCGTTTAAAAAAGAATTGGCTTCTATGGATGTATCGCAGCCAGTCACAGTAACCCAAAACGGGGAGCCGTTATATGTGGTTCAAGATCCGGCTCAGTTTGAAATGCAACAAGAACAAATGGCATTGTTGCGACTGCTGTCTTTTGCTGAAAAAGACATAAAATCTGGACGAATTGTGTCATCTAGTGAACTACGAAATAATTTACGGAAATTAGCAAACGGTGATCATAAATAAAATTGAATATACCCAGACATTTGAAAACCAGCTTCATGAACGTTTTGGCTATTTAACCAGACATATCGGTGCAGAAGCATCTTGGAAAATTCTGGAAACCTTTTTATACAATTTTGAAACTCGTGTTCTTAAATATCCTAAAAGTGCTCCGCTATGTGAGGAAACGGCTGATATCGGGTTAACCAGCCACCATGACTATGTGGATACCAAATTGCAACTGCGAGCAATCTACAAAATAGATGAAGCTAACCATACCGTAATTGCTACACTGTTCCTAAATACACGACAGAGTTTACGCCAAGCACTAATCCAATATTGCCTGCGTAGAGACTGAATTTCTGACATTCCATTAGCCAAAAGGGAGAGCAATTTTTGCTCCCCCTTGTGGTATCAATTGAAAGTATCCTTCAACTGTTTAATTTAACAATTCTTGTTTATTAGATTGCAGCACTACCCTAACTGTTTACGAGCATTACGGAAAATTCGCATCCACGGGCCATCTTCGCGCCACTCATCTGGATGCCAAGAGTTATTCACCGTGCGAGATACCCTTTCTGGATGCGGCATCATCACGGTTGCTCGACCATCAAGGCTAGTCACTGCGGTAATGCCATTCACTGAACCATTGGGGTTAGCGGGATAGTTTTCCGTAACCTGACCATAGTTATTCACATAACGCAAAGCCACTAACTGGTTGCTTTCAAGCATCTCAAGATGCTGTCTATTACGGAATTCTACTTGCCCTTCCCCATGAGAAACCGCAATCGGTATACGAGAACCGACCATATCCTGTAAGAACAGTGACGGGCTGTCAGTAATTTCCACCAAACTAAATCGTGCTTCAAATCGCTCTGAGCGGTTACGTACAAAACGCGGCCAATGTTCTGCACCCGGGATCAATTCCCGCAAGTTAGACATCATCTGGCAACCATTACAAACACCCAGCGCTAACGTATCAGGTCGTGCAAAGAAAACGGCAAACTGATCACGGACACGTTCATTAAACAGAATTGATTTCGCCCAACCTTCACCTGCCCCCAATACGTCACCATACGAGAAACCACCACAGGCAACCAGTGTCTGGAATTGGCTCAATCCAATACGTCCAGACAACAAATCACTCATATGAACATCAATCGCCTCAAAGCCTGCTCGGTGGAATGCCGCGGCCATTTCAACATGGGAGTTAACGCCCTGTTCACGCAGTACAGCCACTTTCGGCCTTACCTGCTGCAAGATGTAAGGCGCTGCAATATCTTCTGAAATATCAAAGGTCAGTTTTACATTCAGTCCAGGATCCTGATTATCCTGTTTAGCCTGATGTTCCTGATCTGCACACGCCGGGTTATCGCGCAGACGCTGCATTTGCCATGTGGTTTCTGCCCACCATAAGCGCAAGGTACTGCGATTCTGGCGATAGACTTCAGTATTACCACTAAAGATAACAAAATCATCACCTGCTTGGGCTTTACCCAAATAATGTACGCAATCGGCCAGACCATGTTCTGCCAAAATGCTTTCAACAAATCCTCTATCCGATGCTCGAATCTGAACTACAGCACCCAACTCTTCTGTAAAGAGCCCAGCCAGAATATCTTCATCAAATACACTGATATCAGCTTCAATGCCACAATGGCCGGCAAAAGCCATTTCAGCCAAGGTTACCAGTAAACCACCATCAGAGCGGTCGTGATAAGCCAGCAATTTTTGTTCCGCAATCAGTTGCTGAATTGCATTGAAGAAACCCGCTAATTGTTCAGCACTACGTACATCCGCGGTTTTATTACCCAGTAGACGGTAAACTTGTGCCAATGCGGTACCGCCCAGCGTATTTTTTCCTTGCCCCAGATCGATTAATAACAACGCATTATCTTCATCGGTAGAAAGCTCCGGCGTGACTGTACGGCGGACATCTTCCACTCTGGCAAAAGCAGTAATCACCAGTGACAAAGGAGCCGTCATTTCACGCTCCTCACCTTGGTCATGCCAACGGGTTTTCATCGACATGGAGTCTTTACCCACCGGAATTGTCAGCCCTAGCGCAGGACACAGCTCCTCACCCACCGCTTTAACCGCCGCATACAAACCGGCATCCTCACCTGGGTGACCCGCAGCAGACATCCAGTTTGCTGAAAGTTTAATGCGTTTTAAATCCTGAATATAAGCAGAAGCGATATTGGTCAGCGCTTCACCGACCGCCATTCGGGCGGAAGCCGCAAAATCCAGCAAAGCAACCGGCGCACGTTCCCCCATAGACATCGCTTCGCCATAGTAGCTATCAAGGCTGGCGGTGGTAACAGCGCAGTCCGCAACTGGGATCTGCCACGGACCCACCATTTGATCACGAGAAACCATGCCAGTGACAGAGCGATCGCCTATCGTGATCAGGAAGGTTTTTTCCGCCACCGCCGGCAAATGCATGATGCGCTTAACAGCTTCCGCCAGATCGATATCCCGGCGTTCAAGGCTCTCACCGCTCGCTTTTAATGTAGTGACATCACGCAACATTTTTGGCGTTTTACCTAACAGTACATCCAAAGGCATATCGATTGGCTGGTTATCAAAGTGTTCATCATTAAGCAGCAAATGACGTTCTTCCGTTGCCTCGCCGATAATGGCATAAGGCGCACGCTCACGCCGACAAATCTCTTCAAATAGCGGGAGTTGTTCCGGCGCAACCGCCAGTACATAACGCTCTTGTGATTCGTTACACCAGACTTCCAGCGGGCTCATTCCCGGCTCATCGTTAAGAATTTTACGTAACTCAAATCGTCCACCGCGACCACCATCACTGACCAGCTCAGGCATCGCATTGGAAAGCCCACCAGCACCCACATCATGAATAAACAGAATCGGATTGTTTTCGCCTAACTGCCAACAGCGATCGATCACCTCCTGACAACGGCGCTCCATTTCCGGGTTATCGCGTTGAACCGAAGCAAAATCCAGATCAGCATCGGATTGCCCCGATGCCATAGAAGATGCGGCCCCTCCGCCCAATCCAATGTTCATGGACGGACCACCAAGCACAATCAATTTTGCGCCAACAGAAATTTCACCCTTTTTGACATGTTCATCACGGATATTACCGATCCCACCAGCCAGCATGATCGGCTTGTGATAACCACGTAATTCGCTACCGTTATGACTGTTTACTTTTTCTTCATAGGTACGGAAATAGCCCAACAACGCCGGACGACCAAATTCATTATTAAATGCCGCGCCCCCTAAAGGGCCTTCCATCATGATATCCAGAGCACTAACGATACGCTCTGGTTTACCAAAATCCTCTTCCCACGGCTGTTCAAAACCCGGTATCCGCAAATTGGATACCGAAAATCCCACCAGACCCGCTTTTGGCTTAGCACCACGACCGGTCGCCCCTTCATCGCGAATTTCCCCCCCCGAACCTGTCGATGCGCCCGGCCAAGGAGAAATCGCCGTCGGGTGATTATGCGTTTCCACTTTCATCAGAATATGAGCCTGCTCCTGATGGTAATCATATGAACCGTTTTCCGCGCTAGCAAAGAAACGACCAACAGCAGATCCCTCCATCACAGCGGCATTATCTTTATAGGCTGACAGGACATAATCAGGTGTCTGCTCATAGGTGTTTTTAATCATTTTGAACAGCGATTTTGGCTGCGCCTGACTATCAATAATCCAATCAGCATTAAAGATTTTATGACGACAATGTTCTGAGTTAGCCTGAGCAAACATATAAAGTTCAACATCTGTTGGATTGCGCCCTAATTTCTGGAAAGCATCCATCAGATAATCAATTTCATCTGAGGCTAACGCCAATCCAAGTTCAATATTGGCCGTTTCTAACGCACTGCGTCCTGCTTGCAGAATATCAATGCGCTTTAACGGAACCGGTTGCTGACGAGAAAACAATTTTTCCGCCTGTTCCAATTGAGTAAAGACCGTTTCCATCATCCGATCATGCAGCAATGATGACAATATTTGCCACTGTGTATCACTCATTTCACCACTTTGGATGTAATAAGCCACGCCACGCTCCAGACGCACAACCTGGGACAGGCCACAATTGTGAGCAATATCGGTTGCTTTGGAAGACCAAGGGGAAATCGTTCCCGGACGAGGCGTCACTAACAGCAATGTACCTTGGGGTTCATGTTCAGCCAGCGAAGGTCCATATTTTAGTAATTGTTGTAACTTTGCTGAATCAACATCACTCAAAGATGCATTAATCTCTGCAAAATGAACATATTCCGCATAAATATCATTGACCGGAAGTTGCTGTTCTTGGCACACAGAAAGGAGTTTAGTGATACGAAATGCAGATAAAGCAGGTGAACCACGTAGAATTTTCATAGTAATCAATTCTCTCATCTTAGAAGCAAAGCTTAATAGATGCCTAAGGGGAAATGAAGCCATTATAGAGGATTGTCACCCATGACGAAACCGTTTGCGTGACGATTATTACCGCCAATTATCCTGTCGTCAAATCATGCAAATAGTATCAATTAGGTTGCACAGCCCGTTTTTGTTCCGCAAAATGCTCAATCACTGGAAATTTAACCATAACAATATAGCGCGTTTCCACCTGGCACCACACTGCGTTATACAGAGATAACCATTTGAATAATATAAAAATAAATTATTTCGTTATCATTGTTATCGCTCTTTTTTCTGCCGCCATCATTAGTCTGAACATCAGTTGGCCGAATAAACAGCAGGAGCAGATTAACAGGATCATTACCAGAGGAGAGCTACGGATCAGCACCATTAGCTCACCTCTGATCCATCTTACCGGTAAGAAAGAAGCCAATGGATTTGATTACGAGCTGGTACAACGCTTTGCTAATTACCTTGGCGTCAAATTAGAAATCAAATTTAGAAAAAATATCAATCAGTTATTTGATGATCTGGAAAAGGGTGAGGCTGATTTTCTGGCCGCTGGCCTGACTTATCATCAAGAAAGGCTGGATCAAACCCGCACAGGTCCAGCTTACTATTCTGTATCCCAACAACTGATTTATCGCAAAGGGACTCCACGCCCTCGCTCTTTTAAAGACTTAAAAGGTAAACTGCTGGTCGCTTCTGGTTCTGCTCATGCCAGCACATTGAAAAAGATAGAAAAAGAGAATTTTCCTGAACTCGAATGGGAGGAGACACCGCAATATAACACTCGCGAACTACTGGAACAGGTATCAGAAGGTAAACTGGATTATACGTTAGGTGACTCGATTAATGTCGCGTTGCAACAACGTACTCACCCTAATCTGGCCGTCGCTTTTGATGTGAGTGAAGATAACCCGCTGACATGGTATTTAAAACGCATTGACGACTACAGCCTTTATGCTGCCATGCTGGATTTTTTCAGCCAGCTAACGGAAAAAAATGTCATGCCACGGTTGGAGGAGAAATACTTTGGTCACGTCCACTCATTTGATTATTTCGATACACTCTCTTTTCTCAGTGCCATCGATAATATTCTGCCTACCTATCAGCCACTATTTGAAAAATATTCCGGTGATATCAGTTGGAAACTGCTCGCTGCCATTGCCTGGCAAGAATCTCATTGGGACCCACAGGCAATCTCACCCACGGGTGTGCGTGGCCTGATGATGTTAACCAACCAGACGGCTAAAGGGTTAGGCGTCGTTGATCGCCTTGATCCGGAGGAGAGTATTAAAGGAGGGGCGATCTATCTGCAAAATCTAATGAAACGACTACCTGAAAATATCCCTAAAGATGAGCGCATCTGGTTTGCACTGGCAGCTTACAATATGGGTTATGGACATATGTTAGATGCCCGCAAACTGACGGCATCACAGAAAGGAAATCCCGATAGCTGGCTTGATGTCAAAAAACGGATTCCACTATTAAGCCAGAAAAAATATTATACAAATACCACCTATGGCTATGCCCGTGGACATGAAGCTTATCGCTATATTGAAAATATTCGCCGTTATCAGCTTAGTTTAGTCGGATATTTACAGGCCAAAGAAAATCGGAAAAAATTAATTCCCCAAGAAAACCAACCAAAATAAAGTAAACAAATATAAGGCTCTAAGGAGTCAATTACAGCCATTATATATCCTCAGTTATATTATGTTTGACAACTAATTCAGCTAACCATACTAAATTCATCGGGACACTATCTCTCTCAAAGGATAAATCATGATTAATTTAGACATTAACGAACAAAACAAAATTATGGTCGTCAGCAGCCATGTATTTAGACCGACGACGGCGAATGGTCGAGCCTTTACCGAGTTAATAGAAGCATTAAAAAAGAACAATTTCGCTGTTATCCTGGCGGCTACATTCCAAGATGGCATAGCTACCGTTTCTTCTGATTCCTCACTATGCTGTATTTTTGTTGATTGGACTTCAGGAGATAATAACTATGAATCTCATAAACAAGTGTTAGAATTACTGAAAGAGATACGCAAACACAATACAACCATTCCGGTATTGTTGACCGCGGAATATTCCAGCATCGACACACTGACACTTGAAGTCATGGGATTGGCAGATGAATTTGTCTGGATGCTTGAAGACACGGCTGGATTTATCGCCTCTCGCGCCAGTTCGCTAATTAAGAAATATTATGCGCAATTATTACCGCCTTTCACTCGTGCATTACTGCAATACACTCAAGAATCACCAGAATATTCCTGGACTGCTCCTGGACATCAAGGCGGTGTTGCACTGACTAAGACAGCGGCAGGAAGAGAATTAATTAATTTCTTTGGGGAAAATTTATTTCGAAGTGATATTGGAATAGAAAGAAAAATACTTGGCTCACTGCTAGATCATACAGGTGCGATTAAAGAATCAGAAGAATATGCCGCAACGATTTTTGGTGCCCATCAAAGCTATTGCGTGCTTAACGGCACTTCGGGTTCTAACCGTATTATCATGGGTGCCGTTATTGGTGAGAAAGAGATTATTATATGCGATCGCAATTGCCATAAATCGATTGGACAAGGTTTAATAATGACTGGGGCTTTGCCCGTATATCTTATTCCTCAACGCAACCGCTATGGTATTATTGGCCCCATTCCCAGAGATCAATTTCAACCAGAATATATCCAACAACTCATTGATCAACACCCATTAAAAGCGATCGCAATAGACAATAAGCCTGTTTATGCGGTCATCACCAACTGTACTTATGATGGAATATGTTATCACGCAGAACAAGCACAAGATTTACTAGCAAAAAGTGTTGATCAAATTCATTTTGATGAAGCCTGGTTTGCTTATGCGCGTTTTAATCCTATGTATAAACATCGTTACTCAATGCGTGATGACCCAAATGATTTTGACAATAATGGCCCGACAATATTTGCCACTCAATCCACGCATAAGATGTTAGCAGCGCTATCACAATCATCCTATATCCATATCCGCAATGGCAAAAAACCCATTGAACATTCCCGTTTCAACGAGTCTTATATGATGCACTCCACAACTTCACCGCTATATTCGCTTATCGCCACTAATGAAATTGCAGCGGCCATGATGGATGGCCCACAGGGGCAAAGACTGATACAAAACGCTATCAATGAAGCCGTAGACTTCCGTCTGACATTAGCAAAAACCCATCATCAATTTAAACAAAAAGATGATTGGTTTTTCTTACCCTGGAATGCCAGAGAGATTATTAGCGCAGATAGCGGTAAATTAATTCCCTTCCATGAAGCAAACAGAGAACAATTAGCAACGGATCCTTCCTGTTGGGTATTAAAAGAGGGAGAAAAATGGCATGGATTTACCAATCTATCAGCAGAATGGTGCCTGCTAGATCCAACAAAAGTTGGTATTTTATGCCCAGGAATGAATGATAATGATGAATTGCTGGAAAATGGCATTCCAGCCGAAATTCTTTCCGCTTATCTCAGCCAGCATGACATTGTGCCGGCGCGTACCACCGATTTTATTGTTCTTTGCCTGTTTTCTATCGGCGTCACCAAAGGTAAATGGGGAACATTAATCAATGTATTGTTGAATTTCAAGAAACACTATGACGCTAATACTTCACTTAAACAATGTTTGCCAAAACTCGCGAAGCAATACCCTGAATATTATGAAAACATGGGGCTCAAAGATATTTCGGATAAAATATTTGGGTATATAAAAGAATATGAAATGGATATTGAGCAAAAGAAATCATTTAGCCAATTACCTGAGATAGTGAAACTCCCCCGACAAGCACACCTTGATCATATGGCAGGCCGTACTGAACATTTACCACTTAATGAACTCGCCGGGCGCATATCGGCTGTAAGTGTCATTCCTTATCCACCAGGTATACCAATAATCCTACCGGGAGAACGTTTTGGTGATGAACATGCCCCCCGGTTACAATATATTCGCCAACTCGGTGAATGGAATAACAAGTTCCCCGGCTTTGAAAAAATCCTGGAAGGCGCAGAGATGATAAACGGCGAGTACCATATATGGGTACTAAAAGAGTGAATCTTGATTTTCTTCCTGCTGTTTTCTGGCGGCTTTTAATGCTTTATGTTGCTGCCGACGTTGTTTGAAAAAAGCGCTCAACATCGTCGAACATTCCTCAGCAAGCACACCACTGGTAATATCAATTTGATGATTCATGCCAGGATGGCGCAATATATCAACCAAAGAACCTACGGCGCCAGTTTTCATATCGCTGGCGCCATAAACCAGCCGCTGTATTCGGCTATGTATCATAGCACCAGCGCACATAGTGCAAGGTTCGAGGGTGACGTATAAGGTGGTATTTATCAAACGATAATTTCGTAACCGCTCTCCCCCTTTGCGTAACACAATAATTTCAGCATGAGCGGTGGGATCATGCGCGATAATAGACTGATTCCAACCTTCCGAGATGATTTTATTATCAGCAACCAATATAGCACCAACAGGTATTTCCCCCTGCTCCCACGCCTTTATTGCTCGTTCGATGGCCTGCTGCATCCAATACTCGTCACTATAGATTTCAATCACTGCGGTATCTCATTTGATTACATCAGGGACAATTATAACGATTTATTTTACCTGTTTTCCAGATATATTTTCTTATTAATCCATTGGGAATAGATACCCGAGATCATTTTATATATTTCTTGCTACTAAAATATCCAAAAAATTAACCAAATATATAATGCAATTCTATTTTATAACATTTTTATATTTCCTTTAAATGAATAATAAGCCGAAACAAGTTCGGCTTATTATTCATTTTGAAATACTAATTAAAACCCGATTGCAAAATAATCTCCATATACATAAGTATCACCAGCAGATAACTTGATTTCAGTCCCATAAGCATTAATCGTTCGCGCTGCAACCCAAGAGTTAAAAGTATTCAATGTCCCGTTAGGTGCGGCTGACATCGGAAATATCCAATCACCAACAGGTGACATAAAAACCTTCAGACAACCCTGCTTAAAAGGCGTTGGTAAAATAACTTTGTTTATCGCTAATGGAGTAAAATTATGTCTTCCCCATTGAAGTATTAATCCACCCGGCAGTTGTTGATAACCATTAAGTGATAAACTACCGGGGAAATTTTTGTTCGCATGACACTCTAATGAATCAGTAAAAGTCTTATTAAGGGTTGCCAAATCACCATTATCTAAGACATCCTTTCCACACTGAGTGGACATAAAATTAGCCACAACAGAGGCTATTGTCGATGACTGGCGTAGTGCCTTATTTAATAAGTGAGTGGGAACATTATCTGGTGGAAACCCAGAATACAAACTCAAACTTTCTTCGTATCTTTCTTGGCTGACTACATTCGCATTACTACTAGGGTGTGTCCCGCAATAGGCTGAGATAGAATAATCTATGTGGCTCTGACTTTCGGAAAAAACATGTTATGGCTCGTTACGACCTTCCTGATGAAGCATGGGAGTTACTGCTCCCCTTATTGCCCCCTGAACATTCTCAACGGGCGGGACATCCTTATGTTGAACACCGCCGGGTTATCAACGGCATGTTTTGGATACTCTGTTCCGGTGCCCCCTGGCGGGATTTACCCGAACGTTATGGTTCCTGGAAAACCGTCTATAATCGCTTTAATCGGTGGGCAAAATCGGGGCTCATTAACCTCATTTTCAATAAGTTATTGTCAATACTGGATGAACAAGGTTTAGTTGATTGGTCAGCTATATCTCTGGATGGCAGTAACATTCGTGCGGCACATTGTGCGGCGGGCGCCAAAAAAAACATCCCGATGTCACCGAAAATCATGGCCTGGGTCGCTCTCAGGGTGGTTATGGCTCCAAAATCCATCTGGCGGTCGATGGAAAAGGCTATCCACTGAATGTGGTACTCAGTGCAGGTCAATGTCATGAAAGTCAATATGCAGTGCGCCTGCTGGATGGTCTGGGTATTCAGCGTAAAAACGGTTTTATGAAACGTCGTTCAAAAGCGGTGATTGCTGATAAAGGTTATGCCAGCCACGCATTACGTAACCGGTTAAAAAGTCAGGGAATAAAAGTGATAATTCCCTATAAATCAAATGAAAAAGCGCGGTCAGATGGACGGGTTAAATTCGACCATGAAACGTATCGAAGAAGAAATGTTGTAGAAAGATGTTTTGGTCGACTCAAAGAGCATCGTCGCATCGCCACCCGTTATGAAAAGACAGCAAGAAATTATATCGCTATGGTGAAATTAGGTTGTATCCGCTTATTTCTTAAGGCCATAATTTAATTGAGGGACATAACCTAGTAGAAAAAGCCTTAAAATCATTTTTATTACTCATTTACCCTCCTCACAAAAAAACAATAGATTTCATTTGCTAAAAATTTATTTAAATAGAAACTTTCAAATACAAAGATAACATCAATGTAAAAACAAGCAATAAACTTATTTTAATCATTATGTTATTAAAGAAAATATAACAAAATAAACCGACTCTACCTCAGCAATAATAGCATTACATATGTCCACAAAAAAATCCCAATACGTTATCTAAATAAATAATTCATGACAATAATCAGAAATATTATTACTTCTTGTATTCTTATAATAAATTCAACATTAACAAATAAAACTCAGAAATAGTACCCACTAAAACTTCACAAAAAAACAAAAAATAGCCCACATTTCTGTGAGCTATTTTTATTTCTACGACAATTATTCTGCTGATTTACAGAGAGCTAATTAGGCAAATTTTCCCTTGCCAAGAGTTACATCGGCCCATGCCGTGGCAACAGCAGCTCTCGCCTTACTGCCCAGACTCTCAATAAAACCATTATCGCCCACTGTCGGGGAAAAACTACTCATTGCCTGAATCAATGAATCAACCGCATTGTCAGAAAGTGCCGTAAATTCATACTCGCCCGATTTGTCTTTATCCCCCATCTGCGTCACTAATTTGGCACGATGACCATTAAAGTAATCATTAAAGGTAACTGAACCCACCGATTCAAAGATCTCCTGAGCAGTGTTATCCTGAGTATGACGGTTCACTGACAGCACCAAATCATATCCACTGCGCTGGAACCATAAGTCTTTCCAGTCAACACCATTAAACAAGATCATATCTTCTGCGTTGATATCGTTAACCCGGTTATCAATCACTTCTGCGCTGACCACAAAGCTATCGACACCGGCTCCACCCTGGAAGCTGTTCTGATAACCGCCCAGCACTAACAAATCCTGTCCATCACCGCCATTAAACTGGCTGAACTTCGAAATCGCAGCGGCTATCAAGTGATCATCACCTTCTCCGCCATTAATCATCGCATGGTAGCCCATCAGCTTAATCGTATCATTGCCGGAATAACCATCGATCCGGTTGTCATTGCCAAATACTCTGGCAAAGTCATCGCCTTCACCTAAATCAACCCGGTTGTTATTGCCGATGGTCACCGCGTAGTCCTGACCTGCCCCAGTATCCACCCGGTTATAGTTACCGGAAGTCACGACGTAATCCTGCCCATTACCCGCATCAATAAGGCCGCCTTCACCAAAGACAAACGTCTGGTCATTACCTTCGCCCATAAAGACATGGTTAATACGTCCGGCTACCACGGCGGTATCATCACCATCGCCGCCAAACATCCAGTTTTCGCGCCCCATGAGAACGCCCATATCATTGCCTTCACCACCCGTAAAGATATTGGATGTTCCTAGTGAGTAATAAACATCATCACCGCGACCACCCCAGAAGTTGTTGTTATCGCCCAAATAGGCACCGAGATCTTTACCGTCACCACCCCAGTTGAAGTTATAATTTCCCAACGACACATTAATATCGCCATCTCCTTGCAGATGACCACTGTTACGCAGGAAATCAAAGGTTTTTTGCTTCATATTGAGCAGATCTGCGGTTAGATTCTCTTTCAAATTGGTCACTAATGATTGCATCTCTGCTTGTTTATCTTTGCTAAACATCGTTGCAAACAGGTTAGGCAAATTCAGCGAATTAAAGCCAAATGCACGTTCTGCTTTGTTATTCGCTTGAGCGCTATCTCCGTTGGTGCTAACCACCGCGCCTTGTTCCTGATTTTTATCGGGCGCTTTCTCTTTCAAACCATGACTTTCCGCAAATGTCCTGACCCCATCTTCTCCCGCTTTGATGCCGGCCTCCAAACTATCCAGCAATTTCCCCGGGTTGGTGAAGGCTGCCAGTTGATCACCGCTAAATTCCTTTATCACTTCCAGCATCTCTTTTAGCATCGCCTCGCCATCAACAGGCTTGCCCGTGCGGGAAACAATACGTCCATCCGCGGTGTAATCCACACCAAAAATATCCGCCAAAGTGGTATCCGCCCCCACCTCCGATAATCGGCCAAGCAGCTTATTCTGAAGCTGACGCGGTAAATCCTGCGGGGTATAGGTGAAGGTTGTTTTCGCCATACCCGTTGCCGAGTATTGCTGGGTCATCAGACCAAACAGTGAACCCAGATTGGTATCCAAAATTGACTGAATATTGTCACCGAACGTAAAGTTCCAGTTGCCGGTCGTCACCTGAATATCAGCGCCACGCCCGCCAACAGCAAAGTTGAAGGCCAGCTTCTGATTAGCCTGACGGAATTTATCTGCCCGGCTCATTTTGCCCATTTCAATGCTATTGCCATTTTCACCTAACCACTGATTAAATTTCTTATTCAGTGCTGATTCGGCGTCATTCTGCAAACCACGGCTGCTACGTTCATGTTGTGAGTCCAAATCAAGCAACGTTTTGTAATCCACGCTACTGGTTTGGTCTAAACCAGACATATCACGCACAAACTTCCTCGCTCCGGCAATTGTCCATTGCTGATCTTGTGCCGCTAACCAATCCTGCGTTTCACCGGAACGAGCAATACCTTTCAATACCTCAGCAATACGGGCAGTATCATCAAATGGATTGACCAACGGTGGCGTTGGGATGGATTTATCCATCATCACAATCAAGTCATTACTGCGTCCTTGATTGAAACTGACATTACGGTTACCAATAAACATCTGCGCCCCTTCAAGCGCCTGATAGCCGCCTATATCAACGCTATGTTTGCTATCACCATGACCAATGTGAACCATCACATTGTTGTCACCGAAAGCCAGCGATTTAAAACCACCGGTTCCCACTTTAATACCTACGTTCGAGGTTCCCCAATTAAGCGCCGTAAACTCTCCTTCACCGACATCCACTTGGATATTACCGGAGTAACTGAGCTGACGATGCGAGTTATCGCTGGTATTAACCTTTTCACGCTTTTGTGGCTTAATGAAAATTTCTGTGTTATCCGCAATTTCCCCTTTGGTAACCGAATCAGCCTGCGTGTACCCAACTTTAGCGAAGTCGATATCGCTTTCAGCAATACCACGACGAACCTGTTCGGTATGCGTTATCAGTTTATTCTCCGCATTCAAGCTCAATACAATTTTGTTATCAGGCGAGTTGTTAACCCATTGGTTATTTTCGTCACGGGTAAATTTACGGCCTGTTGCGTCAACCGCAACTTCGCTACTACGGGCTGACACATCACTGCGAATGCCTTGTTTATCCAATTCAGTAATAAAGCGACGCGCAAAGCCATCCCGTTTATTATCACTAATCAGTGAACAACCCACCAAACTGATGTGATCGGGTTTGCTGATGGCCTGTTTGCCCAGCTTAGCCGCCTGGTAAAACTGCTTTAATTTCGTCGCCAATTCATCAGCACTGTAACCACTCAGACGAATGTTATTCTGCTCTGACGTATCACGACCATGACCGACAACCTGCCAACGTAATTTATTTGATAATTTAGCCAGATCGCCATAAACAACACGATATTTACCGTTGGCGTCGAGTTGAATAACCACGCTGGAATCCGGGTGTTTACCCGCCAGATTAGCGGCTGCTCTGGCAGCTATCGGGTCATCTTCCATCTGAAGAATAATCTGACCATCAAAACGGGTTTCACGACCATCAGTCTGCGGCGTTACGTCCACCTTTTGCCAGCCATCAACGGGCTTTTTCAGATGACTATCGCCGATAATCGTCGGTTCTACCCCTTTATTTGTGCCAGATAACCCCTCTAAGTCTTCCACCGCAGGGCGGCTTTGTGGTTTTACTACCGCATACTTCTGATAAAACTCTTGAGTTTCTTTAAACGCGTTATCCAGCGCCTGATTTACCCACACCTTACCCGATTCCCCAGCAATATCCGCCAGATCCTGATAATTAGCCGTGTAGCTGTTCAGTATCTGTTTACGTTTTATCTCATCAGTTGCTTGTAGTGCCTGATAAACCACCAGACTTTCGTTGACAGAGTGACCACCATCAAATACCAAAAACGACAGCGTATTGAGATAGCTCTGCCCGGTTGAGAAGTCGGGTTGCTTGCTGGCAATATAGTCATTGAGGTGAACCATGATATTGGTCGAGCCAGACGCGCCAGTTACCACAGACTGGCCTCG
This sequence comes from Photorhabdus laumondii subsp. laumondii, assembly GCF_003343245.1. NCBI lineage: Bacteria > Pseudomonadati > Pseudomonadota > Gammaproteobacteria > Enterobacterales > Morganellaceae > Photorhabdus > Photorhabdus laumondii. Next base: position 3,946,392 of record NZ_CP024901.1, read on the forward strand.
CTCCAATGCATTACTCTCAAATGCCGTTTCCCGTCCGGGAGTCAAGATCCGGCCTGCCGCGACCTTTCTACCATACAAAAAGTCGTCATGTTTATTATTCGCAGGTTGGTAGGGCAACGCCGTGCCATAATCATTGGTCTGCTTTTCCGTAATTTTTACTTTGTACTTAACATCCTCCGCATTCGTCCCGGCAGTCAGTTCAGTACTGGTTGAACGAGCTTTGGTGATCACGTTCAGATAGAAAGAATCCCCTTTTCTCTTCCAGTCAGCAACATCCATCCCCATTCCCGATGTAGTCGCCATTTTTACCGCCAGAAACGGCACCTTAATCACAGAAAAACCATCATCAACCTTGGTCATCATGGTCTTGAAATTAGCAAAAGTCGGATCGTCCAAGAATGTTGTCACCTCAGGTACCCGGCTGAACCAAGGGCGAAAATCCTTATCAATAGCCTCGGCAAAAGATTTCATCTTTTTATCAATTGCCCCGTTACGTTTCTCACCTTCAGGATAAAGATCACCTATCCACCGCTCAAAATCTTCTACCAAGAAGTTACCTGTTCGTTCAGCGGTATTTTTCGCCTCTGGTGAAGCCGTTTTCACCAGTTCATAAGCCAGTTCAGAATCAAAATGGCGGCCAAACAGGTTATCAATATATTGTCCAGTGGCCTTCTCTTTATTAGCATCAGTCAATAGCTGTTGAGCCAGCGTGTGCAATTCAGGATATGTTTGCAACTGGGCAACAGCATCCTTAAATAATTCTTTGGTTTTTTCATTTGTCACTTGCCCGGTAAGCCAAAGTTTTCTGGCACGTTCAATCAGCGGCTTACCTTCTGGGATAGCTTCTTGTTGTAATCGGCTGACGAAAACGATAAGGCTTTCGTTTTCGGTCTTAGGTGCTTCCCGCTCTGCTACAGAGTTAGTCTGGGTTAATGGCTTAATTTGCAAATCAGTGAGACGATTAATTTCGCTTTGTGCAATATCGCCTTTCAGGCCCACCACACGGCCAATCCCATCGAACGATACCTGCTGTCCAAACTGCGTAACCTGCTCAGGTGCCACAGCGATCCCCAAAATCCCGGCTGACTCAGCTCTCTGGGCCTGAATGTGAGCAACCAGCTCACCCATCTCAAAACGTAAGCTTTTCACCAGTTTGCTACGTTGAGTGAATTCCTTGGGATCATGCTGCTGCCAATGCGCCAATGTTTGTTCAAGCTGCAATACATGCTGTTCATCGGGCTGCTCAACGGTACGGTTAAAAGCCTCACGCACGGCCACCAGCGCCTTACTAGGCAAATCGGTATTTATCGAACCAAGACGCCTTTTAGTCGAATCAATAAACCGCTTGTTATCCTTCTTCAGTAAGATAAGTTCTAGTTTTTTAAGTACAGAAGAATGAGATCTAGGGTTATTTCCCCCTAATCCTTGCAGATCAATACCTGAAATCGTCGGCGCTTTTCTGATTAATTCTCTGGATTTATTTAAAGTTGATTTCACCGCGCCATCGGATGATGTTTCGGTAAACATTGACATGATCGAAGCACCGGTATTTTCTGAACGCATCCCTTTATTAAGCTGTAACCGATTGACTGCTTGTTGCGCATTATTCAAAGCAGCCAAATCTTCTGCTGTTAGTGCCAGATCTTCACTGAGCCAACCGTCAGGTTCAGCTTTTGATGCAGGATCGATATGACTCTTCGATTTCTCCACCTCAATCGGTATATAAGCGTTTCCAGACAAACCGCTGCCCGCTGCCCCAGTGCGATCCGGTTTAGCATTATCAGCCTGTTTCACGCTTTTTGCATTCTTCTGCGCCTGTATCGTTTTATTTTCCGCCGCTGTACTATCACTTTCACCACGCTGTTTCGCTTTGTCATACGCGGTATTGGCGTCACTCACCGCTTTATCGGCTCGTTGTTTCTGTAATAATGCCTCTTCTTTTCTCTGCTCCGCTTTTTTCTCAGCGTCTACAATATCGTCGTCTGCACTATCTAGATTCTCAGCGCTTTTCGTGAAACCTACTTCTGATTTCTTAATGGCTGTTATTACTGTTTCTCGTTTATCAATAAAGTGCTGCTGTGCATCAGCTAATTTTTTCTGTGCAGTAAGTTTGGCATCATTTAATTTATTCTGGATATTATCCAGATATCCACCAGCAAACCGATTACGCCACTCATCACCTGATTTACCATCATAATTTCCATAGTTATTAAGCGCACCCATACCTTGAGTCAGGGAGAATAGTTCTTCCGTGACTCCCCTAGACTCTTCACTTATTACATCACGTTGCACTTGACCATTGGTATTCAGCGCAGCCTGATTGGTTGATTCTAGTTGGCCTTGTGATTTTGAAATCGTTTTAAGCTGTTTATCTTTCTCTTGTTGCAGACGCTGATGATTTATCTCCGCTTTTTCTTTATCGCTTAACGCATTTTGCGCGGCTTTATTCTGCTTCGCATGTCTGACAACCGCATCAGCGTGTGGTGATGCCTGATCCTGAGCTGAACCAACATTATCTCCAATCTGCAAGTCATTCTGAATAACGTTAATATCAGGCGTTTCTACCGGGGTTATTGCGCCACTCAAGTTGTTCGCCAGATCCGAACTCACTTCATCAATTTTATCCATCTGGAAACCATCAATGGCGGAAACTTCGGTTAAATTAATCGCCCCTCTACCTTTATTGACGCCAGAAGTATTTGCCTCATCACCACGAATCAGATAATTAATCGTCTGGCTTCCCTCTACATTGAACACAGTTTGTTTAATATTCTCAAACAGAGAAGAGAGATGACTACTTTGTGTGTTGCTCTCTGCAATAGAAAGACTGTAGAAATCACCATTACCCACCTTAATCGCCACATTATTGCGGGCATAAGAGGCATTGATCCCCAGGCCATCGCCAATATGAATATTGGCATTACCTTTGCCTTTCATGATCGCAACATTGAGACCATTTCCCACTTTGGTATTGACGTTATATTCACCCCACACCGCGTTGACCGAAACTCCGTCACCTACTTTGGTATTCACATTCAAGTCGCCATGTGTCGCAGTGACGCTTAAACCATTCCCTACCGTAGTGGTGATATTAGCTTTACCCTTTGCCGCGGTAACCTGCATACCATCACCGACTTTGGTGACGATATTGCCTTTACTCCACAAGGCATTAAAGCTGTCACCGTTCCCGACCTGAGTCACAATGTTGGCATCAGCTTTAGCAAGTACTACATTATTCCCATCGCCTACCTTAGTAATCACATTAGCTTTGCCCCAAGCGCCGGTATAATCATCACCGTTACCAACATGGGTGATAATGTTAGCATCGCCCTGAACTACCGTGACTTCTCGCATTCCGCCCACTTTGGTAATGATATTCGCTTTACCTTTCGCGAAATTGTAACGATCACCATTACCAACATGCGTCAGGATATTAGCCTCACCCCAGACGGCGTTAATCCCTGTACCTTCCCCCACTTTAGTGATGATATTGGCTTTACCTTTAGCGAAACCCACGGTTGTGCCATCACCAATGTGGGTCATGATGTTGCCCACATCGGAAATAAGCAGGCCGACCGTCGTCCCACTACCCTCTTTCGTCAGAATATTGCCTTTACCTAATAGCACGGCAGCCGTCGTTGATGCTCCCATATGAGTCACAACGTTAGCCTCGGCCGCTGCCACAACCCCCATAAAACCCTTACCCACTTTGGTGACAATATTGGCTTTACCCAGTGCCAGTACGCCAGTTAAACCGTCGCCATAATGGGTCATGATATTAGCTTCACCAAACATTGCCGCCAGCGTTGTCCCGTCACCCATTTTGGTCATCACGTTCAACTTACCGGCAAGCAAGCCAATGCTGGTGCCATCACCTACATGCGAATAGATATTAGCTTCACCCACCATCAAACCAAGCGCCAAATCATTGCCCGCTTTTGTCAGGATATTGCCCTGCCCGATCATCGCGGCAAAGGTTGAGCCATTACCGACATGGGTCATTACATTGGCCTCACCGATCATTGCTGCCAAGGTCGTCCCATCACCCACTTTGGTAGCGATATTGCCTTTAGCCAACATCAAAGCAACGCTCATCCCATTCCCAACGTGAGTAAACACATTGCCAGCGGCTATCATCAATGCCAGCGCCTTACCATCCCCTACTTTGGTAAAGATATTGCCCAGACCCCCCATCAACGCCCATGCATCACCCTTGCCAACATGGGTAAAGATATTGCCAGCACCAATCATGGCCGCAATTGCAGTTCCATCTCCCACTTTAGTAAAGATGTTACCTGCTGCTCCCATGACCCCTAATGTCTGATCATCTCCTACATGAGTCAGCACATTACCAATCCCAAGCATAATGCCGGTAGTATCACCGTTGCCTACTTTGGTCAGGATATTGGCACCACCCAACATCACCCCCGTCGTGCTTCCATAACCAATGTGAGTCAGAACATTTGCACCACCGCCCATCAGCGCAACAGCATCACCTCTTCCCTTTTTGGTCAGGATATTGGCACCGCCCAGCGCAATTGCTGTGGTATCTGATATTTCATTATCACCCGAAATATGCGTGATAATGTTGGCTCCCCCGAGCATGCCGGAAACCAGATTATCTCCGCCAAGCTTGGTCAACACATTAGCACCCCCCAAAAGTAACGAAGAAATACTCCCTTTACCTTTTTGGGTCATGACATTAAAACCGCCGGCACCTAACCAATTCGCGCTGCCCTTACCTATTTGGGTATGGGTGTTATATCCCCCCAACATGACGACCCGGCTATCGCCATTACCTTGGTGGATTGAAATATTGCCAATCGCCAAAAGACGAGCCAGATACCGTCCATCACCGACACGCACCAGAACGTTTGCCGCACCACCAGCGTAAACATCCATTTCCCCATTCCGGCTTTGGTGAACAAGGACATTCGCCAAACCTGCACCACGGAATGTCAGATTGCCATCTATGCCACTTTTTTCGATGATATTGGCAGCACCTGCGCCTTCAAAATGCGTATTACCAGATCTCGAACTATGAAGAATGACGTTAGCAATCCCATCACCTTCAAAATTAACATTGCCATTTATTACACTGGATTTAATAAGGTTTCCGCCACCCATACCGCTAAAATTAACGTCACCGGAGCTATCACCGATATTCGAAGATGATTTCACCCATTCCTGAAGACTATCTTCTTCAATATGTTCTAAATGCTCAGAGACACGACGTACAGTATCGACTTGATATTTAAGGTTAGTGAGTGAATATCCCCCTACCTCCATCGAGCTATAACCATTTGCACGTGAAAAATCTTCATTGGCTAAATCTCGGGTATGGTCGCCCGCTTTATACCAGGCACTGGCATAATATTTCAGCTCGCCGGTTTTATCATCATTCTTCAATTCCACCACAACCACTTTGGTATATGACTCGACATATTTGGCATAGACATAAGCATTTGATCGACGATTCGATTTCACCGCCGAAACATCCAATACCGAACCATTAGAATGGATTGAACGCCCATGCATTTTTGCATCAATCAGCTTGATATCTTCTGCTTTAGCCGTGGTTCCGCTGGCATAAGTCACCCACTGATTTTCTCGCAAATCTTCTTCAACAGTATGCTGAATAGTAACGGGTTGATGATGTTCAAAGATTAAATTGGAAAGACGATAATCACCATCATTGCTTATATCATCATATCCATTCTCTAAAGAGATATTTTCCGTAGCAAGATTTTTGAGTTGATTACCATTTTTACGCCATGAAGTGGAGTAATAACTCAATTTATTGGTTTTAGGATCATTTTTTAGCTGAACTTTGCTGATCTTAGTATATTTTCCGTCAGCAAATGCAAAGAGATAAGTATTAGACTCAGTCGTTGATTTAATAGCAGTCACTTGCTGAGGCTTCTGGGATCCCATCTTCGCCGTTATTAATACAATTTTCTCCGCGCTAGCGTATCCCAAAGCTTTATTATACGAATCGCTATCCTCACCTATTCTTGATATTTCATTGTAACCACCGGAACCGGAGAAACGGATATTACCATGAGCTATATCAGAATAAACTTTGTTATAACCCCCGGCACCTTCAAATTCAATATTACCGCGAGTCTGTTCATATTTATCTTTACTATCTCGCAAACGTTCAATGCGATTTAATGCTCCAGCACCCTGAAAGATAATATTGCCTTCTTTCCCTTTACGAATAATGTGGTTATCAACCCCAGCACCAGTGAACTCAATATTACCGCTTTCCACCCGTGAACTGATGCTATTTGCTGCCCCTCCACCAACAAATATCACATTTCCCTTGCTTCCTTCATAACGGTCATGCCAAGTACGGTCAATTTTATTACCCGCCCCTGCGGCATTAAAGTTTAAATCCCCCTGATGAGTTTCGTGCCATAATCCGTTATAACCACCAATACCTTTAAATGTCACATTACCGGATTGACCTCTACGACTGAGGTTATTATAAGCAGCAGCCCCAGAAAAATTTAGATTACCGCTGCTCCCTCGGTGATCCATAGAAACACCACCCGCCGCACCAATAAATGAAATATTGCCATTACCGTTTTTATCAATACTTGCGTAACCCGCGGCACCATGTACCTTCAGATCACCGCCAATATTCACTATTTTTAAATATCCGGCACCACCATCTACGGTCTTATCACCAGAACTGGCATAGATTGTTGCTCCTAGCGAACCAACGGTAATATGATCATTCCCTCCTTTGGCATAAATCTCCCCTCCCAATCCAATAGCAACAATATTATTCCCACCATCATCATCATCATATTTCCCAGTAAAGAAAAATTCCGCACTACGGTTTGATGATTTCCCCATAAATAATCCCTTAATTAAGTTTAGGTTAAATATACCCGTTATCTTTCAAGCTGCCTCTTTGTTGGCTGCACGCACTCACCCCGGTCACATCGTTATCTATATGCGCCCGGGGATTCGCGCCCTTGCCGTCGCGATACATCTTGAAATCCATTGGGTATGGAAAACTACTGCATCTGACAGATACAACAGTTGCTTTGAAAATCTAATTTCCCGCGGATGATACAAATCCCCCGTCCTTCCCACGGTAAAAAGCACAATGACAGCAATCAATTAAGCATGTTTTATATAATTTGTTTTAATTCAGGCTGATTGCTGTTTTCAGCCACCATCTTATTTATCCCATTGTTCTTTTTATACCCGTTATCTTTCAAGCTGCCTCTTTGTTGGCTGCACTCACTCACCCCGGTCACATAATTACCTATGCGCCCGGGGATTCACTCCCTTGCCGTCGCGATACAACTTGAAATCCATAGGGTATATAACCAAAGAAATAAGAGAGAAAATGCTTTTGTTATCACGGGTATCAAAGATGACTTGTTCTAATTTTTTAAACATATTTCTCCCTTAAGAATAAATTTATTCACAAAGACAACACAATATACCGAAAAATAGAAGCATTAATCCCAAAGATATAATGAGCTGATATCTCTATAAATATGGTCAAATGAATAAGCAAAATAAAATAATAGTTCATCTACAAAAATATCATCTAACAATAATAGTCTGATTTTTTTATAAAAATACAGATAAATCCTTAAAGCATAATATTAACAAAAGAAAAACAAAAATATATCATAAATAAAATTTCTTATTTATGGATATAAGAATCTTTCAGTTGCTGTCCAGAGCTAACACCCATCCTTTCATAAAGAAATCTTCATAATCATGATATAACCTCTAATTAAACCGTCGAGATTAATAGTTGTGGTAATATATAGCCGTCATCTTTCAAGTTGCCTCTTTGTTGGCTGCACTCGCTCACCCCGGTCACATAGTTATCTATGCTCCCGGGGATTCACTCCCTTGCCATCGCGATCCATCTTGAAGTTTCTTGGGTATATAATTTTCAGAAATAAGACATTAATAGCTTTGGTATATTTTCAATTATAAAACATTGACTATTTATTACTACCAACTACATATAAGTAGTTAACAACCTAAGTTATAAATCATTCCATTATTCCTTTTCTGAACTAAATTATAAATGAACGGATACTATCTTTACAACAACTCAAGGTATGGTCTATAAATACATAATCTAATTTGAGGAAAGTATATGAGTCCCAAAAATTATTTTAAGGATTTATCTACTAGCAATAATGCTAATGTAGTAAATCAAGAAAAATACGAAAAAATCCTGAGTTTGTATTCTGGATTTCTACCAGATAATGTCCCCACGCATTTATTAAATAAGGTATTACGTCGATCGTCAACAACAGTCTCTGTTGTAGATAATTTTATCATGACACAATCTGGTGATAGTGTTCTCAATGATAGTGATATCGTTAAACTCAACATTCAATTAAATAGAGAGTTAGAACAAAAAATCATAACTAAAATTTCCAATTACGCATTGAAAAAATCACAAAATGTTGCAGATATTCCTAATAAAAATGTACTTGTGAAAAACCGAAGCTTATTGGAAAAGCTAATTCCGGTAGGTGCACCACCTCTTTAGCCGACTGACATACACCAAATAGTGGGTGAAATGTAATGGAGCAATCTTCGATAAAACTTTATATCCAAAATTAGCAGCAGTTTACCCCAGTGGCGGATGACCGATATACCCTAAAGATTTCAAGATGCATCGCGACGGCAAGGGAGTGAATCCCCGGGAGCATAGATAACTATGTGACCGGGGTGAGCGAGTGCAGCCAACAAAGAGGCAACTTGAAAGATAACGAGTATAGGGGTATCAAAGCCACATAACCTAGCGTTTAACTATATGATGAGGGCAGCATAATGAGCACGTTGGTACTTGAAGAAATCCCGGTAGGAATACCACTTCCTTGGCCGACTGACATACCACCAAATGGGTGGGTGAAATGCAATGGAGCGATCTTCGATCAAACTTTATATCCACAATTAGCGCAAGCTTACCCTACTGGCAGATTACCCGATTTACGGGGTGAATTTATCCGGGGCTGGGATGATGGGCGTGGGGTGGATATTGGCCGATATCTATTATCCGGGCAACTAGCAGATATTGCTCCACATAGTCACAGGGTTGTCCGGATGTGGTCCAACTCAAATGGCGGAACCGACGGGGTAGGTTCAGCGGGCCGTATTCTCAATAGTGTCTACCAAAACATTAACTACGGCATTGATCCTCGCGGAATAGGCATCGCTATCGGCATGGGATCTGGTGGTTACGGCTATATGGATAATGCGATTGCTGCTTCAACGGGAACAGAAACACGTCCACGAAATGTGGCATTTAATTACATTGTGAGGATTGCATGATGAATAAGGCTGTACTGGATAAAAATAATATTGCCATCAGTGCCGGAAGTATCGTTGTGTTTAATTACGATGCGATTACGCTGGAATATTTAAACAGTTCTGATGAGTACCTTCCCGTTGGTATCGGCCTTCCTGCCAATTCCTGCATAGACGCACCACCTAAAGCCCAAGAGGGATATATCGCCTGTCGTTCACCTGATTTAACCGGCTGGCAAATGGTACCAGACTATCGAGGGAGAATAGCTTACAACACCCAAACTGGGGAACAGAAGGAAATCATTAAACCGGGTGAATTACCAGAAACACTGACATTCAAACAACCAAGCACCGATTTTGATAAGTGGGATGGTGAAAAATGGGTAACGGATATTGAAGCTCAAAAAGCCAACCAGATTAAACAGGCAGAACAACAACGTGTCATTCTTCGTCAACAGGCTAATGAAGCTATCACTTTATTACAATATGCCATTGAAACTGAGATGGCCTCAGACGCAGAGAAAGCATTATTGCTTGCCTGGAAGAAGTATGTGGTATTACTGAACCGTGTTGATACTTCAATGGTTTCAGATATTAAGTGGCCACAAATACCAGAATAATAAAATTATCAAGACCGGGCACTATTCTATCCCCGATCTTTTCTCCAGTGATGATAATGACTTTTTTGACCGGTCGATTTCCGATGCTTTTGAAGTATTAATCCGGTCAGGTATAATTTATGATTAACATTGTGGGCTGCATGGCAGCCCTTTTTTCATTTTATTTTTTTAGGAGATAACTTCTCTCCTTATTTGATAGGTATACTCCTCTATATTTATGGAACATAACATATACCCGTCATCTTTCAAGTTGCTTCTTTGTTGGCTGCACTCACTCACCCCGGTCACATAGTTATCTATACCCGTTATCCTTCAAGTTGCCTCTTTGTTGGCTGCACTCGCTCACCCCGGTCACATAGTTATCTATGCTCCCAGGGATTCACTCCCTTGCCGTCGCGATGCATCTTGAAATCCATAGGGTATATGCTCCCGGGGATTCGCTCCCTTGCCGCCGCGATGCATCTTGAAATCCATAGGGTATAAAACAAATATAATAATCTAATCAATAGACAAAACAATAGTATTTTCGTAGTTACCACTTTGACATAATGTATTTTAATAAAACTTGTGGAAATCATTTAAAATTTCCCAAAAGAAATAAGATAAAATAATTTCCATACGTGAAATATAAACGTCTTGAATATACTTTCGATAACAATATGTTAAATAACTTATTGCTATCAGTCATATATAAATAATCAATCGTTTAAGTTATAATAGAATCTTACTCTCCTCTTTTTGGAGTAGACTATAATTAGAATCAACCTCGATAAATTACCTATACTATAACTTAACATGTTAATTATAACAGAACATTATTTTATTTAAGGAAAGTGTATATGAGTCCCAAGAATGATTTTAAAGCGTTTTCTATTAATAATAATGCCAACATAGTGAGTCAACAAGAATACGAAAACAGACAGGATTTAAAAACCGGGTTCCCACCAGAACATATTACTATTCATGTATTAAATAAAGCATTGCGTCAATCATCAACAATAGCCTCTGCCGTCGCTGACTTTATTGCAACACAATCTGGCGATGATGTTCTGGATGATGGGGATATTGTTAAACTAATCGCCCAGCTAAATAGAGCATTAGAACAAAAAATTATAACTAAAATTTCCAACTCTGCATTGGAAAAAGCAAAAAACGGCGCAGATATTCCTGATAAAAATACGTTTATAAAAAACTTAGGTTTAAATGAAGCTGCAAAACGGGAAATAGGAGCTGGCGTTAATCAGGTTCCAGATATGTCGTTTTTCAACGCAAACCTAGGTTCTACCGGCTGGCAAAAACTACCTTCGGGTTTAATTGAAATGTGGGGGTTTGTGCTAGTTCAAGGCTATGGTTCTATGGAGGCCGGATATTTAAATAATTTCCCAATCCCCTTTCCGAACGCATGTTTAAATGTTGTGTTAGCTAACGGTGGTTATAACCCTCAAGACTCCGGAATATGTTCAGTACATGTAGTAGATCGGAGTCAGTTCCGATGTTATAGAAGCCCTACTAATCATCCTACGCCTGTTGGCGCGTATTTTAGGGCGATAGGATACTAATTTGATAAAAATAAAATTGTCACGATCATTTAATTAACATAGCAAAAAATCATGATCGATAAAACCATGTATTCAATGCATTAAATAAGGAATCAATTTTACAATAATTCAATATGTTATTTATAAAATTCATTACTTAATCTAAGGAGTATAGTATGAGTCCTAAAAATGATTTTAAGGCTTTTTCTATTAGTATTAATGCTAATGCAGCGAGCCAAGAAAAATATGAAGAAAGTCAGAATTTGAAAACTGGGTTTGCACCCGATGGTATTACCACTAATATATTAAATAAGGCATTACGTCAATCATCTACAATATCCTCAGTAGTCGCTAATTTTATCGCGACACACTCTGGCAATGATGTTCTGGATGATGGAAATATAGATAAACTTACCGCTCAATTAAATCAGGCATTGGAACAGAAAATGGCACCAAAGGTTCCCGATGCCTCATTAACACAGAAAGGTATTGTTCAGCTTACCGATGTAGTTGGTAATAGTCATTCACTCGCTGCAACTCAGAAGCTTGTTTCTGATGTCAATGATAATGCTAACAATAGATTAGCCAAAAACCAAAATGGGGCAGATATTCCCAATAAAAATGAGTTTGTGAAAAATCTCGACTTATTGGAAACCGTCAATCTGGCGAAAAATGCTGTGCCGAATAGTAGGAAAATTAATGGTAAATCGCTGACTGGAGATATCAATTTAGCGGCTGGCGATGTGGGAGCATTTAGGCTCGGATTAACAGGAAAATATTCTGTTGATAACCAAGTCCCGTGGAATGTAGATTCAGGGTCATATGACTTACTGCATGCGAAATTTAGTGATCATGTTGTGCACTTCTATAATGGCGCTGGGAATTGTCCGGCTTTTCAGTTGAAAGTGCATTATAAAAACGGGGGTATTGCTTATCGCTCGGCTCGTGATAATTATGGATTTGAAGAAGATTGGACTAGCATTTATACAACCAAAAACAAACCTACTGTAAATGAACTTGGCTTATCAGAAACCGTGACATTGGCAAAAAATGCGGTTCCTAATAACAGGAAAATTAACGGCAAAGCACTGATTGAAGACATCAATCTGGAAGCCAGAGATGTGGGGGCATATTCACGTTCAGAATCCGACGAACGATATCAAAAGAAAGGCCCTAATCAGGGATGGCGAAAAATAGGAAGGAGTGGAGATAGTGGAAGTAGCATATTACTGAGTCAGGACATACGAGGAAGATGTATATATTTACGTACTGGTAGCCCAGGTATATTTTTACCTTTACAAATGCCTCCGATCGATAATATTTTGGTTGGCACTGGATATGGATCAAAAGGATGGCTCGTTGTGCATTCATCAGACGGAGGAGTGAGGCTATCTATAGTAAACAAAGAGGATTGCCCTGATATTACAGAAATTTATATTGCTGATTAAAACCATGGGCTGCATAGCAGCCCTTTTCCCATTTTATTTTTTTAACAGATAATTCATGCCATTATTTGATAAAAATATTCCCTTATATTTATGAAACATACATAAAAAATAAAAACATTTTGGATATACTTTCGATTACAAGACATTAAACGATTTATTATCATCAGCCATACACAATTAATTAATCAATTGATTAATAATGAAATCTTATTATTCCATTTTTGGCGTAGACTATGCTTGAAATTAATCTCGATAAATTACCTATACTATAACTCAATATGTTAATTACAAAACAATATTATACCCTATGGATTTCGAGATGCATCGCGACGGCAAGGGAACGAATTCCCGGGAGCATAGATAACTATGTGACCGGGGTGAGAGAGTGCAGCCAACAAAGAGGCAACTTGAAAGATAACGGGTATATTTACTTAAGGAATATATGTATGAATCATAAGAATGATTTTAAAGCGTTTTCTATTAGCAATAATGCGAATGTAGTCAGTCAAGAAAGATACGAAGAAAGTCAGAGTTTGTATTCTGGGTTTCCACCAGATAATGTTCCCACTCACTTATTAAATAAGGCATTGCGTCAATCGTCCACAATAGCCTCTGTTGTAGCTGATTTTATTGCGACAGAATCTAGCAGTGATGTTTTGGATGACGGTAATACAACCAAACTTACTACACAATTAAATAAAGCACTAGACCAAAAACTTACAAAGAAAATTCCCGATGCCTCATTAACACAGAAAGGTATTGTTCAGCTTACAAATGTAGTTGGCAATAGCAATACACTGGCCGCAACTCAGAAGCTGGTCTCCGATATAAATGATAACGCCAATAACAGACTAGAAAAAACGCAAAACGGCTCAGATATCCCCAATAAAAATGCGTTTGTGAAAAACTTAGGGTTAAATGAAGCGGCAAAACGGGCAGTGGGGACTGGAGTTAATCAAATCCCAGATATGTCATTCTTCACCTCAAACTTGGTTCAGAATGGTTGGCAAAAATTACCCTCAGGTTTAATTGAAATGTGGGGAATTGCACGAGTTTCTACCGGAGGAAGACCTGATCTCGGATATCTTAATAACTTTCCAATACCATTCCCAAATAAATGTTTTAGCATCACATTAACTCACAATGATTGGGACCCGAGAGCAGCAGGAATATTCGGGGCATCCGTAGTAAATCAGAGTCAATTCAAATGTTATAGAGGTTCAGGTGACGGCCAACCTTTTGTTTATACCTATTTTAGGGCAATAGGATATTAATTAAAAAATTAATTTATCATAATAATTATTTAATTAAATTTGGAAAAAAATTATGAACAACAAAAACTATTTAGTACATTAAAACAAAATTTTTATCTATTGCAAATAAAAAAATACCGGGTGATACTTAATCGGGTTGATACTTCGAAAGCCCCATAAATTGACTGGTCAATTCCACCATTATCGTAATTAACAAAAAGATCGGGATTCAGGTAGAACCCGGTCTTTATCATTTTATTGATTCTGGTATTTTGTCGCTACTCAATATCAATAATCATTAAAATATTAAACCAAATCAGTTATACCACATAACTCCCCTAGATCATAAATGGAATTAATAAACATCATTTTCAAATATTAAATGCAAATAGTTTAGATACATTTAAAATTACAAAAAATTAACATATTCATTACCAACAATTATATAAAAATAGTTAACCCTATAAGTTATAAGAATATTCCATTATTCTTTTTTCTAACTAAACTATAGCTGGCGTGAATAGGGAAAAATTATTTTTATAAAAATTCACTATATTGCTTATAAAATGCACTGATTAATTGGAGAAAAATATATGAGTCAAAAGAATGATTTTAAGGCTTTTTCTATTAGTGAAAATGCAAATATAATGCCCCAAGAAACATATGAAAAAGAACAAAAATTACAAACTGGGTTTCCAACAGCAGATATTACCCCTGAACTATTGAATAAGGCATTACGTCAGTCGTCAACCATATCCACTGTCGTCGCTAATTTTATCGCAACACAATCTGGCGAAGATGTTCTGGATAATGGGGATATAGACAAACTCACCACCCAATTCAAGAAATCCTTAGAACAAAAAAACACAACAGAAACTCGCGATGCCTCATTAACAGAAAAAGGAATTATTCAGCTCACAGACCAAATAGGCAACAGTAATACACTCGCTCCAACTCAAAAGCTTGTTTCTGATGTAAATGATAATGCTAATAATCGACTGGCAAAAGACCAAAACGGCGCAGACATTCCTGATAAAGCTGCATTTATAAAGAACCTTGGTTTATCCGATTCAACAAATATAACGATAGGGAATGGTGAAAATCAAGTGCCTAATATGTCGTTTTTCACCTCTAGCCTGAATCAGGTCGGATGGCAAAAATTACCTTCGGGCTTAATTGAAATGTGGGGAATAGCATCAGTTAAAGGCAATGCTTATGCCGAACCTGGTGCTTTAAATAACTTTCCAATCCCATTCCCGAATAAATGTCTCAACGTCACGTTAACTCACGTTGGTAACGCCCCTCAACATGCAGGCACATTTTCAATAATGATGGTCAATAATACCCAATTCCAATGTTTTAGCAGTATTCCAAATTTACAAGTTCCTGTAGCCGCATTTTATAGAGCAATAGGGTATTAATATGAACGATAAAAACTATGTATTCAGTGCATTAAATAAAGCATTTTATCCGCTATTATTACAACAGGAGTATATTGAAGCTGGCTCATGGCCAAATGACCCTATATCTGTAACTGATGACATATTTAATACGTTCTCTGGAATCCCGCCCACAGGAAAAATACTTTCCTCTGACGAAGAGGGTCTTCCTTGTTGGGAAGATATTCCACCACCAACAAAAGAGGGATTGATATCCATAGCAGAAGTTCAAAGAGCGCAATTTATATCTCTGGCAAATGAAAAAATAACCCCACTGGCTGATGCAGTAGAACTTGATATCGCAACAGATGAAGAAATACTATCCCTTAAAGAATGGAAAAAATACCGGGTGATGCTTAACCGGGTTGATACTTCAACAGCACCGGAAATTGACTGGCCAATTTCGCCATTATCGTAATTAATAAAAAGGCCGGGATTAAGGTAAACCCCGGCCTTTATCATTTTGTTATTGTATTATTGCCAGCACTACAGCCATAAATATTCTGTTATCATCAGAACTATTCTTCATACGATATTAATGACCACGAACGTCATTAAAATCTACTTCCCACAATGAATCTTTTAATAGGAAAATCATTTAAAATAGTTTCTATAAAATAAGTATTAATTACTTAGATAGTATCGAATTGTTTATTGCTCAAAGCATATAAAAACTATTAACATCATAATTTATAAAAACATTTAATTATTGTTTTTTATCCTTAAACTATAAGAGGCAGTAAATTACACTTACAACAATTTAAGATATTAATATAAACCTACTATTAAACCTTAGGAAAATTGATATGAATCCAAAGAATGATTTTAAAGCGTTTTCTATTAGAGATGGTGCTAATGTGGTAGCTCAAAATTTATATGAAAATAGTCCAGAATTGCAGACTGGATTTTCACCAGACGGTCTTACCCTCCATATATTAAATAAGGCATTACGTCAGTCTTCCACAATATCATCTGTTGTAGCCGATTTTATTGCGACAGAATCTGACAGTGATGTTTTGGATGATGGTAATATAACCAAACTCACCACCCAATTAAATAGAGCGTTAGAGCGAAAAATTATAACTAAAATTTCCGACTCCGCATTAGAAAAAGCAAAAAACGGAGCAGACATTCCCAATAAAAATGCGTTTTTAAAAAATTTAGGTTTAAATGAAGCGGCAAAACGGGAAGTAGGAATTGGGGTTAATCAGATTCCAGATATGTCCTTTTTCACCAAAAATTTAGCTGAAACCGGCTGGCAAAAATTACCCTCAGGGTTAATTGAAATGTGGGGAACAGCGTTAGTTAAAGGTAATGCTCTTTCCTCACCTGGTAATTTGAATAAATTTCCAATTCCGTTCCCTAATAAATGTCTCAATGTCACGTTAACTCACCTTGGTACTGCCCCTCAATACGCAGGGATATTCTCAGTAATGATAGTCGATAATACTCAGTTCCAATGTTTTAGCAGTATTACAGACTTACAAAACCCTGTAGCAGCATATTATAGAGCTGTAGGATATTAATATGAATGGCAAGAACTATGTATTTAGCTCATCAAATAAAGCAGTTTATATCTCTCGCAAATAAAAAATAACCCCACTTTCTGATGCAGAAGAACTTGATATAGCAACAGACGAAGAGATGCTATTACTCAAAGAATGGAAAAAATACCGAATGATGCTTAACCGAGTTGACACTTCAAACGCACCAGAAATTGACTGGCCAACTCCGCCATTATCGTAATTAACAAAAAGACCGGGATTAGTATAGCGCCCGGTCTTAATTATTTTTTTATTGCTAATACTATAGCCGTAAATATTCTGTTATAATTCGAACTATTATCACCTACGACTTGTTAGCCCATACAATATTGGTGACCTTGCACGTTATTGAAATTCCTTATATAGCTAACCGAATAATACAGCTAAGACAGAAAAAATTTCATATATTATGGTCTTATGTTGCCAGACTTGGTTTTTCAATGTAATTTATGCTGTATATACCCTATGGATTTCAAAATGCATCGCGACGGCAAGGGAACGAATCCCCGGGAGCATAGATAACTATGTGACCGGGATGAGCGAGTGCAGCCAACAAAGAGGCAACTTGAAGGATAACGGGTATAGAAATATAAGAAGTGTGTAATAGTAATAAATAAGAACCATCAATAACACACTGATTTAAAATGAAAAATAAGTTAATCTATTGAAATGTCGTTATTAATCAAAAAAAGCTGTATCAATTGTGATATGTGTGAACCCGAATGTCCCAATCAGGCGATATCGATGGGAGATGAAATTTATGAGATTGATGCCGACCGTTGCACCGAATGCATCGGTCATTATGATTCGCCAACCTGTCAATCAGTCTGCCCGATAAACAATACGATTATTATCGATCCAGACCGTCAAGAAACAGAAGAACAATTGTGGGATAAATTTGTATTACTGCATCATGCAGATAAAATCTGAAATCAGCGCTCAAGAATAACGGTCGCACAGGCATAGCGGCGCTCATCAGCTAATGTCACATGCAAAGAGGTCGCCCCCAATTGCTGAGCCAACGCTGCGGCAGCACCATAGAGCCGCAAAATCGGTTTTCCCAGTGCATCATTGACCACTTCAAACTGGTTAAATGCCAGCCCATTGCGGATGCCCGTTCCTAATGCCTTTGCTGCGGCCTCTTTTACCGCAAAGCGTTTAGCCAAAAAACGAACCGGTTTTTCATGTTGCTGATATTGTTCCCATTCTAATTCACTGAGAATGCGTTTTGCCAAGCGCTCACCTGAGCGCTCGACAACCCCTTCAATACGGGCAATTTCAACAATATCCGTACCTAACCCAATAATAGCCATTAACGGCGAGCTTTCCGCATTTGGGTTTTCATATCTGCCACAGCAGCAGTTAAACCACTAAATACCGCACGCCCAATAATGGCATGACCAATATTCAATTCATAAATTTCTGGCAGAGCAGCAATACGTTGTACATTATGATATGTCAGCCCATGACCCGCATTAACCGTTAAGCCTTTACTCGCTGCATAAGTCGCGGCTGCTTTAATACGATGAAACTCTTTTTCCTGTTCTACTTCATTTTTTGCATCGGCATAAGCACCCGTATGAATTTCAATGAAAGGTGCGCCAACTTCATTAGCCGCATCAATTTGTCGATGTTCCGCATCAATAAATAACGAGACAAGAATACCCGCATCAGATAGACGCTTAACCGCCGCAGCAACCTTATCTTTCTGACCAATAACATCTAAGCCCCCTTCTGTTGTCACTTCCTGCCGTTTTTCAGGCACCAAACAGCAAAATTCAGGTTTAATACGACAGGCAATATCCACCATTTCATCAGTCACGGCCATTTCAAGGTTCATCCGAGTCTGAATAGTTTTTTTCAACAGTTCGACATCCCGATCGGTAATATGACGGCGATCTTCTCGTAAATGAATAGTAATACCATCCGCTCCCGCCTGTTCCGCAACAAAAGCCGCTTGAACCGGATCAGGATAATGGGTACCACGGGCATTGCGCACCGTCGCAATGTGATCAATATTAACGCCTAATAATACTTCAGCCATATTTATCTCCTGTATACCCGTCATCTTTCAAGTTGCTTCTTTGTTGGCTGCACTCACTCACCCCGGTCACATAGTTCTCTATGCTCCCAGGGATTCGCTCCCTTGCCGCCGCGATCCATCTTGAAATCCATAGGGTATAGTCATATTAGAATATGACAAGTTTACACTTTCCATCTTGAAGAGAAACAAATTCATTAGTTTTCTTTCTTTTCAGGCTGCTGACGTACAAACTGCCGAAATAATTCACGACTTTTTAAAGGCTTGCCACCTAGATAAGGTTTTAATGCAATACGCGTGAAACGCTTTGCTGCCTTTAATGTTGCAGAATCAGGGAATTCACGAGTTGCCAGTGATTTTAATTCGCGCCCGGTAAAACTGTAATGATCAACAACCAAGCTAGCAATAAATCCTTTTTCTTCTCTATAACGGTAGGTCATCGTGTCAGCGACAGGTTCACCACTGCCCGCACAATGCAGATAATCAACGCCATAACCAAGATTTGCCAGCAACGCCAGTTCAAACCGACGTAATGCATATTCCGGTGTATATTCACTGGCAGCAAGAATCTGCAAGCATTGGAGATAATCAAAGAATAAGGCGGGATAAGCCGTTCCCTGTTCAAGCACTCTTGACAACAATTCATTGATATATAAACCGCTATACAACACACTGCCGGTAAGAGGAAGGGCCAGAGAGATAGGATCTGCATCACGCAGCGTTTTAATTGCCCCCCGCCCGCTCCAACGAACCAGCAATGGGGTAAAGGGCTGCAAGCAGCCTTTCAAATTGGAACGACGGCCACGCGCACCTTTTGCCAACACGCTAATCCGCCCTTCATTTTCAGTAAACAGATCCAGTAACAGACTAGTTTCACTGTAAGGACGCCCATGAAGAACAAAAACACGTTGCCAACCGTCCACAGGAGGATGCCTTATTTCAAATCATCGACGTAACCCAAGCTACGTAACGCTCGCTCATCATCAGCCCAACCCGCTTTAACTTTAACCCACAGTTCTAAGTGGATTTTTGCATCAAACAGCCTTTCCATATCCTGACGAGCTTCAATACCAATGGTCTTGATTTTACTGCCTTTATTACCAATAACCATTTTCTTCTGGCCTTCACGCTCAACCAGAATCAAACCGTGGATGTTGTAACCACCGCGCTCATTCGCCACGAACTGCTCAATTTCAACCGTGACAGAATATGGCAATTCATCACCAAGAAAACGCATAAGCTTTTCTCGAATGATTTCAGAAGCCATAAACCGCTGAGAACGGTCAGTAATGTAATCTTCCGGGAAATGGTGAGCCGCTTTCGGTATATATCCGCGCACAATTTTGGCAATCGTATCAACATTCATGCCTTTTTCAGCGCTCATTGGAACAACATCAAGAAAACTCATCTGTTTACTGAGAAAACCAATATGTGGCAACAAGCTGGTTTTATCGGTCACGTTATCCACTTTATTGATAGCCAGCAAAACCGGACAACGTAGATTACGCAGTTTGTTCAGTACCATCTCGTCATCCGGGGTCCAATGAGTCCCTTCGACAACAAAAATAACCAACTCCACATCACCGATAGAACTGCTGGCGGCCCGGTTCATCAGCCGGTTAATCGCCCGTTTTTCTTCAATATGTAACCCTGGCGTATCCACATAAATAATCTGATACGCACCTTCTGTATGGATACCCATAATACGGTGACGAGTCGTCTGCGGTTTACGGGAAGTAATAGATACTTTTTGACCTAAAAGCTGATTTAGCAGCGTAGATTTCCCCACATTAGGCCGTCCAACTATTGCAACAAATCCGCAATAGGTTTCTTGTTCGCTCATTCAAGCTCCAGTTGTTTTAATGCTTGCTCAGCCGCTGCCTGTTCCGCTTTGCGACGGCTGGAGCCTGTTCCTTTAACCGGCTGTTCAATACCGCTCACTTGACAGTGAATAGTAAATTCTTGATCGTGAGCTTCACCACGAACCATAACAACCAGATATGATGGCAGAGGCAGATGATGCCCTTGCAAATATTCCTGTAAACGGGTTTTCGGATCTTTCTGTTTGTCGCCAGGGCTGATTTCATTCAGGCGGGTTTCGTACCAGCTCAGAATAATTCTTTCAATAGACTGAATATCGCTATCAAGGAAGATAGCACCAATCAGCGCTTCAACGGTATCAGCCAGTATCGATTCACGACGGTAACCCCCGCTTTTCAATTCTCCCGGCCCCAAACGAAGGCATTCACCTAGTTCAAATTCCCTTGCCAATTCAGCCAAGGTATTACCACGCACCAATGTGGCACGCATGCGGCTCATATCCCCCTCATCTACACGAGGAAAACGATGATACAACGCATTGGCAATAACAAAACTCAGGATTGAGTCACCAAGAAATTCCAGCCGCTCATTATGTTTACTGCTGGCACTACGATGAGTTAACGCTTGTATCAGCAAATCATACTGATCAAAAGTGTACCCCAGCTTACGCTGCAATCTGTTAATTACGATGGGATTCATGTGCTACCAATATCGGTCAGAATTCGTCAAATAAAAACGCACACGCAACAGACCTGTTACAGGAACCCCCGACAAAACTGTTGCGTTTGCACTGGCCCCTTATAGGAGCCAGTTTAAGTTTGAAAGGACATTCTACACTGCGAGTAAAATTAATGCTTCGCTAATATAAGAATATTAATTAATTCCACCAATACGGCTGAAGCGAACTCCGGTAGGCCATTCCCCTTCCTGTTTTTCAAAACTCATCCAAATAGCTGAAGCGCGACCGACCAGATTTTTCTCAGGAACAAAGCCCCATGCACGGCTATCAGCGCTATTATCACGGTTATCACCCATCATAAAATAGTGACCTTCGGGCACAATCCACATTCCCTCTGGCAAGCCAGGCTGACGGAAATTAGGTACCGATAGTACACCGGGAATCTCCAAAATATGATGGTTCACTGCGTCCAAATTCTCAATTCGTTCACCCTGCCGCATACTGTAAGGCGGCAATGTTTCTTCAACGGGGATTTGGAAAACACCTACCTTTCTCAAACTTTCACCTTTGGAGTCAACACCATATTGCTGCATTGTCCACTCACTTGGAAATAGTGAACCGTAAGAAACCGGTAATTCTCCCTGACAATTCCCTGTCTCACTGCAATTAGAAAAAATACGCAATTCTTTCTTTGCCGGATCATAAATAATTTTATCACCCGGTAAACCAACCACACGTTTGATGTAGTCAAAACTTGGATCCAACGGGTATTTAAATACAGCAACATCACCACGCTTTGGTTCGCCAGTCTTAATCAATGTTGTTTGAGTGATGGGATCTTTCAATCCGTATGAATATTTCTCTACCAGAATGAAATCACCAATCAATAAAGTTGGCATCATAGAACCCGATGGGATCTGAAAAGGCTCATAAACAAAAGAGCGCAGGATCAGAACCACGGCTAACACAGGAAAAATAGATGAACAGGTATCCACCCATGTTGGCTTGTTAATAGTCTCAGCCAGATGCTCCTGATCCATTGTACCCTCAGTCAGCTCCTGCAATCTGGCAAGTTTTTTCTTGCGCTCTGGTGCCCATTTGAAACGATCAATACACCAAATAATGCCGGTGACTAACGTTGCCAACGTTAGGATCAGGGCAAAAGTGTTAGCCATTTAGACTCCTTACAAGCTTATTAATTGTCTTTACCAACATGAAGAATGGCTAAGAAAGCTTCCTGTGGTAACTCAACGTTACCCACTTGTTTCATACGTTTCTTACCCTCTTTCTGTTTCTGCAATAGCTTTTTCTTACGGCTGACGTCACCACCATAACACTTCGCCAAGACGTTTTTACGTAATTGCTTCACTGTTGAGCGCGCAATAATATGATTACCAATCGCAGCCTGAATTGCGATATCGAACTGCTGACGAGGAATAAGTTCTTTCATCTTCTCCACCAGTTCCCGACCACGGTACTGTGCATTGCCACGGTGAGTAATCAATGCCAATGCATCAACTCGTTCAGCATTAATCAATACATCCACACGAACCATATCAGATGACTGGAAACGAGTGAAATTATAATCCAGCGAAGCATAACCGCGAGAGGTAGATTTCAATCGATCGAAGAAGTCCAAAACCACTTCCGCCATCGGTATTTCGTAAGTCAGTGCAACCTGTTTACCGTGGTAAACCATGTTGGTTTGCACCCCGCGCTTTTCAACACATAAGGTAATGACGTTCCCCAAATACTCCTGAGGTAACAGCATATGGCACTCAGCAATGGGTTCACGCAGCTCTTCAATATTATTCAGCGGCGGTAGTTTAGATGGGCTATCCACATAAAGAGTATCGTGGCTAGTTGTCTCCACTTCATACACAACCGTTGGGGCCGTTGTAATAAGGTCGAGATCATATTCACGTTCCAGACGTTCTTGAATAATCTCCATATGCAACAGACCAAGGAAACCGCAACGGAAACCAAAACCCAATGCAGAAGAACTTTCCGGCTCATAAAATAG
Source organism: Photorhabdus laumondii subsp. laumondii (assembly GCF_003343245.1). Classification (NCBI taxonomy): domain Bacteria; kingdom Pseudomonadati; phylum Pseudomonadota; class Gammaproteobacteria; order Enterobacterales; family Morganellaceae; genus Photorhabdus; species Photorhabdus laumondii. The sequence goes on from NZ_CP024901.1 coordinate 3,970,101, forward strand.
CGAAGCGTCATTCAGACTCAATTTACCTAATGCGTCACGGAATGCTTCATAGTCATCAGAACTGACAGGGAACAGCCCTGCATAAACCTGTGGCTTCACTTTTTTAAAGCCCGGAAGTGGTTTTTCCGCAGGTTGACGGGCCAATGTCAAAGTATCCCCGACAGGCGCACCAAGAATGTCTTTAATTGCACAAACTAACCAGCCCACTTCGCCACAACCCAATACATCACGATCAACACGCTTAGGAGTGAAAATGCCAAGACGATCAGCGTTATATACCTGACCAGTACTCATCACCTTGATTTTATCACCCTTACGCAAGGTGCCGTTTTTAATCCGCACCAAGGAGACAACACCAAGGTAATTATCAAACCATGAGTCAATGATAAGAGCCTGTAATGGCTCATCAGAATTGCCTTCCGGTGCTGGAATCTCTTTAACCAAGCGCTCAATGACGTCTTGTACACCAACCCCCGTTTTAGCTGAACAGCGCACGGCATCAGTAGCATCAATACCGACAATATCTTCGATCTCTTCCGCTACGCGCTCAGGCTCTGCCGCTGGCAAATCGATTTTATTCAGCACAGGAACAACTTCTAGATTCATATCTAACGCGGTATAACAGTTAGCCAGCGTCTGGGCTTCCACTCCCTGTCCCGCATCAACCACCAGCAATGCCCCTTCGCAGGCCGCTAGTGAGCGGGAAACTTCATATGAGAAATCAACATGCCCCGGCGTATCGATAAAGTTTAATTGATAGAGTTGCCCATCATTCGCCTTGTAATCCAAGGTAACACTTTGAGCCTTAATGGTGATACCACGCTCACGCTCAAGATCCATAGAATCCAGCACTTGCTCTGCCATCTCACGATCTGTTAAGCCACCGCAAATTTGAATAATACGGTCAGATAACGTCGACTTACCGTGGTCAATGTGAGCAATAATGGAGAAATTTCGTATTTGCTTCATTATAAATATTTTTCTGCCTTGATATTTCTGAATCATTCGCCTATATGGACACACAGAGGGACATAAAGCGACGGTTTATTAGGTCGGCCACCGGCCTGAAAGGCTGTATTCTACATGCCAAATCTACGAAAACCTAGTCATGCCTGTGGCTTTAAGGTATGAATTGTTAGACGTCTGGATGATTAAAGTAGGTTTATTCCCGCTGCTGAATGTGAATGGCATCAGGAGGCAAGCCGATTTGCAAAACGACAGGTTGATATTCCTGCCGATTATCCCAGTAAGTGGCGACTCCGCGGGCAAAGAAGAACCCCAACGCGCCTCCTAAAACACCGCCACAAAACACCCACAATTGATTGGTTATCCATAACTGCAAAAGTGCACCACCAAGGAATAGCCCAATAAGCGGAGTCAGATAAACCAGCAACGCCGAACGCAGCAAACTCCCTTCAGGGATCCCCACTTCCACTTTTTGCCCCGGTTGCAGCGGTTGTAAAATCTCAAGTTCAAGCTGATGTATGCCATCAGACCCTAATTTATTGAGTAAATAAGAACCACACGTTGCTCGCGCCTGACAACTGCCACAACCAGAAGAGGAACCATAACGTAATAATGCCCGCCCCTGTTGCCAGTGAATTACTGTTGCCCACTCTTTAACCATCAGTCAGCTCCTATAAATGCGACACCAGCGGCAATACGCTTGGCAGTTGCCAATGGTAATTCACCAATAATTGTTACCTCATTTGCACCACGTATTGCACTATAAATCGTTCGGGCCCCACGACGGAGAGGATATTCCAACTTACCGGTTTTATCAGCATTAGTCACATTCACGGAAAAGCTAAATAAACCATCACTGAACATAACAGATTCAAGTGTGCCGCTATTTGGCAATTTACGACGGCTACGCGAAACCTCAACGAAACCAATCGGCAATTTACCCACCTTCCAATTAAATACAACCTTCTCTGATGGTGGAATGACCAGCATTGGCGGCATATTTAAGCGAGTAATCACACTCATTGCATCATTGATATCCCCATCAATGGTAGAAGAAACAACCCTAAATTGTTCAAGTGCCTCACTATCACGATCAAGTAAGTCAATACGTAATGGTAAATGAGTCTCTTCGTCGATCAGTAAAATATAATTATAACGCACTTCATCTTTGGAGGTGATGCGTACAACCCTACAGGGCCTATCACCGATATGGGTACGACCAACATCAATGAAATTGTAATATTTTTTCAACTGATTGAAGTCAGCAAAAATGACGGCCGGTAAATAATCAATAATATGATTACCGCTAAGACTGAAAGCATCCAATCCAGGTTCAAAATAACTGATCTCATTACCGCGCTGGACAACTTCCCTACGAGAGCCATCCATCTGCATAATCTGAGCAATTGGAATACCATTGATAATAGCGTGGCGATAACGAACCGAGACAATAGCCTGTGGGTTGAGATTAATAAAAGCAAGCTCGTAAGTTAGAGAGCGAGTGGCATTACCCATCTCCTGCAACAAAACCTCAGCACTGCTGAGCTGCGCCGAGGCTTGTAAAGGAGCAAACAGGCTGCCCGCCAGCAAACAGACGGAGAACCAAATACGTTTCATTACTGCTATTGTGTTCCTAAAGATTGCGTTCCGGGAACCGGAATAACAACCTGTGGTGAAATTCCCCGTTCATCATTTTGCTTAAAATGCACACGGCGATCGAGTTCATATTGTTGCAGCATAATATTAATACGTTTATTACGCTCCTGCATTTGAAGGCGTTGATCATTGCCAAATACATCATCACCGGAAGGCACTCCCAAACTCACCGGAGAAGCCGAACCCATCATTGGCAAGGTGTTAAATGCCGGCGTATCAGATTGATATTCAAGATCCTCTGCACTATGACTGTTGTACTGTTGTACACCTACCAATACGGCCAGCGAAACACAGGCAGCAACCGCCACTTGAGTCATTTGACTCACCCAAGGGCGAAGCTTTTGCCAGAATGGCATTTTTTGCCAAGTTTCTGGTTGAGGCTGAGATTCAGGAATATCCCCAAGGTTAGAATGAACAGGCTCTTTTTCAAGTGCAAATGCAACCCGGCTAGCAATATCCCTATGCAATACTTCCGTCACATCACCGCGCAATGTGTCACGGATCAAGTGGTAATTTTCCCAGTGTTTCTGCATAACAGAATCTTTAGACAAAATACTAACGACTTCACTATCAAGAGTTTCGCCATCCATCAGTGCGGAAAGTTTTTCTCTTTGCATGCCAAAGTACCCTTCAGTATTGTTCCACTATTTTTAATTTTAAATCAGTGGTTGAATGTTATCATCAATGGCTTCCCTTGCACGGAAGATGCGGGAACGCACCGTACCTACCGGGCAATTCATAATGGTAGCTATTTCTTCATAGCTTAACCCATCTAATTCCCTCAGCATTATTGCTATTCGCAAATCTTCGGGAAGAGATTCAATGGTACGGAAAACCACCTGCCTCAATTCTTCTGACAACATTAAATTCTCAGGGTTCGAAATTTCTTTTAATGCACTCGAAATTTCATAATTTTCTGCGTCACTGGCATCCAAATCACTGGATGGCGGACGGCGCCCTTGAGCGGTCAGATAATTCTTCGCAGTATTTACTGCAATACGATACAACCAAGTATAAAAAGCACTATCACCACGAAACGAAGCCAATGCCCGATAGGCCTTAATAAATGTTTCCTGAGCAACGTCAGGCACATCACCCTGCGGAACATAGCGGGATAAAAGACTCGCCACTTTATGCTGATATCTAACTACCAGTAGGTTAAACGCCTTTTGGTCACCTTTCTGCACTTGCTCGACCAGCATTTGATCCGTTAACTGCTCGCTCATCCGAGGTTAAATCTCCCGAAGAAAAGCTCCACATTGATATTTACTGAACCAACCATGATGTTCTATTCCTGAGCAAGCATAGCTTTGAGTAATAAAATTCTGCGAAGTTCAATTTTTGTCATCATTTTGTTGCAATCATAGCTTTGATCATATCTGATAGGCTAACATGATTTTTACCCATCTTCATTCATACATCATCAATTATGCAATCATTATCCTCTCAACATTACAGCGATGTACTTATTATTGGCAGCGGTGTCGCCGGTCTATCTCTGGCTTTACGGCTAGCCTCACAATATAAAATCACGGTATTAAGTAAGAGTATTCTTAGCGAAGGTGCATCCTATTATGCACAAGGGGGTATCGCCGCTGTATTTGATAAAACGGACAGTATCGCATCTCATGTTGAAGATACCCTTATCGCCGGAGCAGGGCTTTGCGATAAAAGTGCTGTTGAGTTTATCACCAGTAATGCCCGTCATTGCGTGCAATGGTTGGTTGATCACGGTGTTATGTTTGATACAGAAACCAGCGAAGATGGAGAAAAACAATACCATCTGACCCGTGAAGGTGGTCACAGCCATCGTCGTATTCTGCATCATGCTGATACAACCGGCAAAGAAGTAGAAACGACACTGGTTGATAAAGCGATGTCTCATCCGAATATCACAGTGAGAGAGCGCTGCAACGCAGTGGATTTAATTACGTCAAATAAAGCCCGGTTAGACGGTGAGAACCGAGTCGTCGGCGCTTATATCTGGAACCGTCAGCAAGAACAGGTGGAAACTTATCGCGCTAAGGTTGTGGTACTGGCAACAGGCGGTGCAGCTAAGGTCTATCAATATACGACAAATCCCGATATCTCATCCGGTGATGGCATTGCAATGGCATGGCGCGCAGGCTGCCGTATCGCCAATCTGGAATTTAACCAGTTTCACCCGACCTGCCTGTTCCATCCACAGGCGCGTACTTTCCTGTTGACAGAAGCCCTGCGAGGTGAAGGCGCATATCTGAAACGACCAGACGGCAGCCGCTTTATGCCCGATTTTGATGAACGCGCTGAACTAGCTCCTCGCGATATCGTAGCACGAGCAATTGACCATGAAATGAAACGCCTTGGTGCTGACTCCATGTTTCTGGATATCAGCCATAAACCAGCGGATTTCATTATCCAGCATTTTCCAATGATTTATGAAAAATTGCTGACACTGGGCTTTGATCTAACAAAAGAGCCGATTCCAATCGTTCCTGCCGCGCATTACACCTGCGGTGGTATTGTTGTCGATCATCAGGGACATACTGACCTCAACAACTTATATGCTATCGGTGAAGTCAGCTATACGGGTCTGCACGGTGCAAACCGTATGGCATCTAATTCTCTGCTGGAGTGTCTGGTGTATGGCTGGTCTGCTGCGGAGGATATCCAACAACAGATCGAAACAATAGAAGAAGTACCGCAACTCCCTTTCTGGGATGAGAGCCGGGTTGACAATTCAGATGAACAAGTTGTCATTCAGCACAACTGGCACGAATTACGTCTATTTATGTGGGATTACGTCGGCATTGTGCGTACAACCAAACGCTTAGAGCGAGCACTGCGCCGTATTAATATGCTGCAACAGGAAATTCACGATTATTACTCTAATTTCAGGATTTCTAACAATCTGCTGGAATTACGAAATCTGGTGCAAATCGCTGAATTAATCGTACGTTGTGCGCTAGAAAGAAAAGAGAGCCGAGGTCTGCACTTCACACTGGATTATCCCGATTTACTACCAGAATCAAAACCAACGATTTTGACACCCTGATTTTTGCTGGCAAAACTTCTATATAACCACGCTCCGGCGTGGTTCTTTCAATAATTCAATAAATGATTCAATAATAGAGATAGAAATCCGTCACCAATTGCTGAAATTCTTGCGTATATGCACCGTCTGGCTGACGAATAGTCAATTCACTGATTAAGCCAGTTTTTTCCTTACGGGAAAATGCCAATAACATCCGATGCAATGGCTTGCCTTGCCTATCGCGGATATTAACCCGATGATGGGAAAACCAACCCTGATGACATGCCATTGTTTCAAATTCCTCACCAATGGCATATGGCAATACCACACAAAACAGACCATCCGCTGTAATCAACGTCTCGGCGTATTGTAATAACTGCTGGTGAGTCATCGACCCCGTATAACGAGCCTGTTCCCTTGCCTCATTTCGACAAGCAACAGCCGGTTCAAAATAGGGGGGATTACTGACAATTAAGTCATAACATTGCGAATACTGTTCAGCGAAATCACCAATATCCTGCTGATAAACATCTATTTTTCTCTGCCACGGAGATTGTTCTGCATTATCTTGTGCCTGCAATGCGGCCTCTGTATCCAGTTCCACTGCATCAATTTTAGTATTTTCATCCGTACGCTGTGCTAGCATCAACGCAATAAGCCCACTGCCACAGCCAATATCTAAAATCGCTTTTTTGTCACTCACTGGAGTCCATGCTCCCAATAAAACGCCATCAGTCCCGACTTTCATCGCACACCGATCATGACCAACAAAAAATTGCTTGAAAGTAAATCCATCCCGGCGTAAAAGTCGTTTCTGTTTCAAATTAATAACCTGTATCTATTTAGCACAATAAATTTCGCCATAGGATAAGGGTTATTATGTTTCGATAAAAGCTATACCCGTTATCTTTCAAGTTGCCTCTTTGTTGGCTGCACTCGCTCACCCCGGTCACATCGTTACCTATGCTCCCGGGGATTCGCTCCCTTGCCGTCGCGATCCCTCTTGAAATCCATAGGGTATATCTACCTTAAATTGACCGCTTTAATATTAGATGAACAATACGCCCAACCTGTTTATAATCGGCGGCCTAAAAAGAGGTATATGATGACTGCAACAAACTTTTCTGAACTTGAGCTTGATGAACGCCTGCTTGACGCCCTGAATGATAAAGGTTATTCCCGCCCAACAGCAATTCAGGCTGCGGCTATTCCGGCAGCAATGGACGGGCGTGATGTACTAGGATCAGCGCCTACCGGTACCGGCAAAACTGCCGCTTACCTGCTGCCCGCTATGCAACATTTATTGGATTTTCCACGCAAGAAATCTGGACCACCACGTATTTTGATCCTGACGCCCACCCGTGAGCTAGCCATGCAAGTGGCAGATCAGGCAAAAGAATTCGCTGCACATACCCATTTGGATATCGCTACCATTACTGGCGGCGTAGCCTATATGAATCACGCTGAAATTTTCAGCGAAAATCAAGATATTGTCGTCGCCACTACAGGCCGTCTGCTGCAATATATCAAGGAAGAAAACTTTGATTGTCGGGCAGTTGAAACACTTATCCTTGATGAAGCCGATCGTATGCTGGATATGGGTTTTGCCAACGATATTGAAACCATCGCGGGTGAAACCCGTTGGCGCAAACAGACCATGCTGTTCTCTGCGACTCTGGAAGGGGAAGCCATTCGTGATTTTGCTGAACGTTTACTGGAAGATCCAGTTGAGATTGATGCAGAACCGTCACGTCGTGAGCGCAAAAAAATCCAGCAATTTTACTACCGTGCCGATAATTCGGCACACAAAACAGCCCTGCTTTGCCATTTACTAAAACAACCCGATGTCACTAAATCCATTATTTTTGTTCGCAAACGTGAACGTGTACACGAACTTGCGGATAAATTGCATCAAGCTGGCATTAAAGCCCGGTTTCTTGAAGGGGAAATGGTACAGGCTAAAAGGACGGAAGCAGTTAAGCTCCTGAACGATGGCAGTGTCACTGTTCTGGTTGCAACAGATGTCGCTGCCCGTGGATTGGATATTGATGATATCAGCCATGTTTTCAATTTCGATTTACCACGCACCGCCGATGTTTATCTACACCGTATTGGCCGGACAGCGCGTGCAGGTCGCAAAGGTACTGCAATTACCTTAGTGGAAGCGCATGATCATCCTTTATTAGGCAAAATCAGTCGCTATCTGAATGAACCACTAACGTCGCGAGTGGTTGATGAACTTCGCCCAACCACTAAAGCACCAAGTGACAAAGCCCGCAATAAGCCATCGAAAAAAGTATTGGCTAAACGTAAAGAGAAAAAGAAAGCGGAAGAATCGAAGAAAAAAGCCAAAATACGTCATCGAGATAGTAAAAATATCGGTAAACGCCGTAAACCTTCTGGTAATCCAAAACCAGAAACGCCAGTCAGTAGCGATGCGTAAATCTTTAAACGGGCCAATTGGCCCGTTAATTACAATATGCAGTTTCACATAGTAAGATTCTTCTGTGAGTAAATAGGCTCCAAGCAAACGCTTCTTTATTTCTTTAAATAATTCATCAGCTATTTTGCCATCCCGAGTTTTTGCAATCACACTATTTGGTTTCATAAACGCTATTTGTAGATGCTCTTGGTCCTGTTTCTGCACCAAGGAATAAAAAGATTTAACGTTCCGCCCCAGAAAATACCGTCAAGCACACCATTGCTAAAGCCAAAAAACAGATTGAAGTGTAACGAATGCAACAACGCAGGGTGAATACTTAACATGGCCGTAATAATAAACTTAACGATAAATGTGATAACAATCAGCGTCAGCGTTAACCAAGTACCAGGACGGATGATTAAATCACTGCCTGCTTTTTCACGTAATCTTGGTTGAGAACGCCACAGACCCCATCCTATTACAATCCCGACGAATAAACCCGCTGTCATCGTTATCAAGGCTAAATCTGAGAATGTGGTTTCATAAATGACGCTATATACTCCCCAGACCAGGAATACTATTGGTAGTAAGAAAAGGCGATCAATTCGCATTTCACGATCGTACAAGGCACTGATCCCGCGCCTGATGAGAAAAGCAAAAAGAATCCAAACCCATATTGGGGTATCTTTAATAATGGTGGTCAGTGACATGTTATTTATATGAACGTCCCGCTTGCAAGCAGCCTCCATCATTTTGACTCTGACAGATAGGTTACAGCTTTAAATCCGGCTTTTTTGCAGCCTTTTAAAGCTGCGAGCTCCTATATAATCCGCTGACTCACGCCTTATTTCTCCAACGAGCTTTAAGCTCAGAATAACATTCAGGTTTAGTGAGTCCCGATCTTACCTGTCGTTGTCATCACGCTGGCTGCCAGAGCAACCTTTCTGCATTCACCCTTTTGTTAAGAGTTAATATTTGTCTGTATCAGTGATTAATACGGTCTGACACTGACGTAATCTTTATCGTATTGTTGCCCATCAAGACGGTAGCTTATTAGTCGAATCCAAGATTTATATCCGTCATCTTTCAAGTTGCCTCTTTGTTGGCTGCACTCTCTCACCCCGGTCACATAGTTCTCTATGCTCCCGAGGATTCGCTCCCTTGCCGTCGCGATGCATCTTGAAATCTATTGAGTATATTCATACTAACACTAAAACACCTGTAAAAAATAACTTTTTCAACAATACCACATTAAGTAATAAGACTATTAAGCAACATATGGAAATACTATTTCATATATATATTCATACAAATTAACTTCATCCAAGATGATAAACGCCTTGATTGAATTACCAAACTCTAAATCAAAATCCCTTTTATCAACAATATTAATCACAATTTCAGCCGTACCGTTTTTTACGCCAAATATAGCCTCAACCTTCCCTTTTATTGCCCCATACTTGAGATAATCATAAGCATCCATTTTTAATTCTACGCTCTGTCCAATTTTAATCTTTCTAATGTATTTTTCACTAACAACTCCTTTTGCTATAAAGTGATTACCATCAGGATATATAGTAAAAACTAACTCGCCTTTTTTTACCTGCTTAGGCCTGATGCCATTAATATTATTAAACTCAACCTTACCATCAGCTTTTGCAATTCCTTCTATTCTCAACTTACCATTCTTTATATTCTCCATCCCTGTGTTTTTTACATTCAATTCTGAGACAAGAACGGAGAGTTCACCTCTTAACTGGTTAAGCTCCATATCTAACTCTTTATATTTGGTTGCTCCAATTATGTATCTACTCTGCTCATCATCTAAACTGTACTTTCTTTTCTCTAAGTCTAATATATCAGATTCAAGATTAATCAGGCCACGACGTGATGAGAACAATTCCATTTTATATTTAATAATATCTTTCTTAGATAAATAATTATTATTCTGATTTAACAATTTATCTACAAAATTCATCTGTTCTCTGTAGCTTTGACTAAAAAAATCATAGTCATCTCTATGGTCTTTCAAAATAGAGTCTATATTTTTTAACTCACTTTCATTTTTATTAAACTTAAAATCCTCATAATTTTTTTCAATCTTCATCCGCTCATAGACATTATCTATATACTTTTCCATCGCATTAATTTTCGTATTATCTCGTTTTATATTTTGCAATAAAATAGATTCAGCCTCCTCTAAATCTGGATTAATCGCATTATAAATAGAATCTCCTTTTTTAACCACATCACCATCACGAACATTATAATTTTTAATGTCTATATCCTTTTCTGCATAAAATAATACAGGCTCTGGTGCGGTTTTAATAAAAGCATTTTCTAAAACAACTCGCCTCTTTATAGTCACAACAAAAGATAAAGCAAAACATATAATCAGCAAAAAAACTGTTATACTTATAATTAATTTATATTCTTTATGCAGTTCTGACTTAACTTCATTATTAGAGTTTAATTTATTCATTAAAAGCCTCTAGTTTGAAGAAATCATAGTCCTTTTCACTTTTCAACTCTAACACTTCATGATTTTCACAATCGATAGTAAAATCATGAGCGACATAGAATATAATACAACCTTCTTTTTCTGAAATTAATTTACTTACGACTTTAGCATTTTCATTATCAATTCCTCTAAATATTTCATCAAATATCAATACCGATTTATCTGACAGATAACCTCGTAAAAAGAGTAATACTTGTCTTTGTCCTTCAGAAAAAGGGTTAACCTTATCACTAATAACGGTATCTAGTTTTTCAGGCAAGCTATCTATTGTCTGCCATAAATTTAATTTTTTAAGCATACTCTCAACTTTATTCCTATCAACGTCTCTTCCTAATGTAATATTTTCAATAATACTTGTAGTAAAGAGTATATCTTGTGGGAAGTATGCAGAGCATTGATTTATATGAATTTCAGGCTTAATAGTTTTATCAGAAACATAAAAATTCACAGATCCATTTACAGGTGGAATCAAACCAATCAAAGTCTTACATAAAGTTGTCTTACCAATACCATTCTGTCCTATTATTTTATATATACCCAAGAAACTTCAAGATGCAGTTTTTAGCACCTGAAAATGGTCGTTAATTCTAGACATCAGCGAGTCCGCTATATCCGGTAGCGTTGTGGTGAAAAATTTGAAGACGTTGTCTCGAAATTCATGTTTATCCGCAAAATAACGGTTATTTCGAACCTGTTCATTCATGACCTTCCATAATCGCTCTATTGGGTTTAAATTTGGGCTATAGGGAGGAAGGTAATGTAACTCAATATTGCTAACATAAGCCCACTCCTTAACAAGATGAGCTTTGTTGTAACCCGCCCCATCCACAATAAGATGAATTTTTTGATGATAGTCAGGATAAGACTTTCTTATTTCATTGAAAAAACAGCAAATGTTGTAGTCATTGATGGTTTGATATTCCTGGAACACCGTACGACCAATGGCATTCAGGTTGAGCGCGCCCAATATATTCAGGCGAGTCCGGCTTCCTGTTGTTTTTACTGTTTTTTTCTCGCCTTTTCGCATCCAGCCATAACCGAGTTTGGTGCCTTGAGTCGGGTGAACAGCATCAAGAAAAAGGATGGGTTCGTCTTTCGCTGTGACTTTAAGATTCTCATAATATTCAATAAATTGTCGCTGTTTTTCTGCGTCGAATTTATGAGGGACGCCACAAGGTTTTTTATAAGAAAAACCCTGACGGTGTAGCCATTTATTCATGCCGGGAATGCTAAAGGTAATATTCCAGAGCTGAGCAACATAGGCCACGATTTCATGGGTGTGATGGAAAAGATGTTGAGATAAGTGATTGATTAAAAAATCAGTTTGTTCTTGAGAAAGCAAACTATCAGACCCCCCATTATCAGATTTAAGTTTACCTTGATTAAGGTAATCGCTGATATGACGGTTAACGGTCATTTCATGAAGACGCAGGGCCTGAGCGATCATCACTGAACTCCAGCCTTCAGAGGCCAGCAGGACCGCTTTGATGCGATCACACTCCCTCTTATCACGGCAGGTGTGATGGAGATGTTCAAGTTCGGCTTTTTGTTCATCGGTAATGAATATTTTCATAGCGAGGATAATGATCTCCATTTCGGATAAAATCAAGCATCTTCAATGATTACGGGTATATCTTATTACTTTGAAAGGTAAAATCCGGAATTTTACAGACGATATTTCCATTAGTACCAATATGAAGATTCCTCACTGTAATTTCGTCTACACTAACAATATTATCATCTAATTCAGTATTCAATAAACTCTCATCTACAACATTATTCCCCATGAATTCTTTATACCTTTCAAGAGTAATGCTTGATCTTTTCAACTCCATAAAAGAAACTAAAATTTGCATTGTATGTTTTAGAGACATTTCTGTAAAAGCAATTAATGTCAACATTATACCTAGTGAAAAACTACTATATCTAATAATGCTAATAACCATGACACATCTAATAACAGTACCAATGATTGTGTTAACTGTTAGCGTTTTACTTTTCACACCAGCAACAAGTAATGCAACATTTTTCTCCCTATTCAAAAAATCATTCATCCTGTCAACACATCTATTCAGAATCCTGTTTCGATAGTTATTGCCTCGTATCGTTTCCCTTCCTCCAATAATATCATCCATAATTGAAAGAAAATTTGATTTTATTTTAAAACGCTGCTCTTCTAAAATAATCATTTTCTTGACAGACAAAAAATAGACAATCACCAGCATAATCATTCCTAAGATCAAAAAGCTGACAACTAGAGGACTAACATATAGCACTATGATTGATAATATTAAAATCGTAATAAGCTTAACAACAATATCTATTAGCAGAGTCAAATAATACTTTTTAATATTTTGAGCATCATAAATCCTTTGAATCAATCCACCTTTATTATAATCATTCAATATAGATAATCTTGTAGTAATCAAAGCAAGTAAATATTTATCTAAATAATAATAGTCCAAATATTTTTCCAGTGATGCTCTAAAGCGAGCAGTCAAATAAGTTAGTATCATATTGAATGATTCATATAATAGATAGGATATCATAAAGATAAATAAAAAACGCAAGTCACCTGATGGTATAACCGCGTCAATCAGATACTGCATAAAAAATGCAGCAAAAGAACTAATGACACTTAATAGTAAAGAGTATAGTAATAAAGATTTTATATAACCTGTCGCAAAGTTATCCTTCAATGCCACATCCATTTTCATGCTAAATTCCTGGATAATATTAATATAATTTACAACAATGAAATAACCGTGGATTCAGCAACAAGTTAGTTCATTACCCAATTAGAAAACCTAATTAAAATACATATAGCACTATTTTGGAATATTATTTAGTTATCAACCACATTCAGTATGTTCATAATGCCCTGACTCACAAAATTTTCATCAGAATTTGTTTCACCACCAAGAAGCATAATAACCTCTCTATAAAGAAAATCTATTTCCTTAATTCTTGTTTCTATATGATTAGGACTCATTGCCAGTGAGAAATGCTCAGCAAAACTTTCATCAATATCTTTGAGCTGGCTAATCATTTTGCGAAAACCTTGCAGCCCCCAATGACGATGAAGTCTGATATAAGAATCTGCAATATTGAGCAAAAACTTAGAACATGCAAATTCGAAAAATCCAAGGTCATATTTCACTTGATGTACCTTCCGGTATAGGCTTTCAATTAGCAATGCACTTTTCCTTCTATTTTCTATAGAAAATGTTTCTACAATAGGTGACTCGACTATAGAATAGGTTTTTAGTTTCAATTCTCTTGCTATATTTTTATTATCAAAAATAATCTCTGAATCCAACATATGCTTTATTGTTGGTCCATGCTTATGAGATAAAAGTTTTACTAAAGATTTTTCTGCCATATACCGAAGTTCAAATTCTACTTCACGATAGACTACCTTCTTTCTAAATAAATCAATTTTACTTCCATGTATAATAAGCAAGTCAATATCACTGCTTCCATTTTTATATTTACCTGTAAAATATGATCCATATCCAAGAATAGCTAAGACTTTTTCTTCTCTCTTTATTTTTTCTACAATTTCTTTTAAGCATTCTTTAATGTCGTCCATACTACCTCGCTTAGAATATCTGTCACGAAAAATATAAAAATCATTCACTGGAAACTACAGCATATTTCACATCAAAACATTTCAACTATTTTAACTCGATTTCATTCAGGTGAAATCGAACATCGTTGGGTTTGTTCATATACTCTGATAATGGTAAGTTACTCTTTATTGTATTTCGTAATTGATCTAGCTTCTTAATATAATTTAATCTCGTTTCTGATTGGAATCCAGTAATAGACGATGTGGTAAGGGAGCTTTCTCTTTCTATCTTTACATAGAGGGGACGGTTAATATTCCTGACCTTTACACAATGAATAGCCCTAAGTAAAAAATCATCATCAGCAGCAATTCTAGTTGTACCATCAAAACCACCAAGGGTACGAAATATACTAAATCTAATTAACTGAGTAGGTTGAAAACTCAGATACTTCTTACCAAGTTGATGTGCAATATAAGGGATTCTATAAAACTTCTTAATGCGAAATGAGTTAACCGTATGGAAATTTTGGTAGAAATCTATATATGAAGTACCTAATATATCAATATGACTATTTTTGTTCATCAGATTATACAGGCAATCTAAATAACTTTTCAAAATAGTAGAACACTTGGAGGGAACTCAGTCCAATTTTTGCAATCTGATCAATTGTAGATAATCCCAAACCACTAAACGGACTGAGTTATGCCTATCATAGCACCTATACCCCGCAATGAACGACGCCAGATGAAAAAAATTATCCAGAACACCCGAGATAAAGATTATGCTCGCAGGCTCATGGCCATATTGATGCTGCATCGAGGCGAGTCTGTCTCTCTGGTCGCCAAAACCCTTTGCGCCAGTCGTTCTTCTGTCTATCGCTGGATAAACTGGTTGACTTTATATGGTCTGGAAGGACTCAAAAGCCTGCCTGTGGGCAGACCCGCTGTCTGGAATTTAATCCCGCTTTATCCTTTACTGTCTTTTTTATTGCAATATTCTCCCCAGCAATTGGGCTGCCTGCGTTCTCGCTGGAGTCTTGAGTTTTTTATAATTAAAATCAATGAATTATTAAACATAAAATTATCCATCAGTACCTTCTATCGTTACTTACATAAAATGGGTATCGTGTGGCGAAGGGCAGCCCCGACGCTTAAATTACCCGATCCCGAGTACCATGAAAAAATGGCGAAAATTACCGAGGCATTGTCAACGTGTTCAGAAAAACATCCCGTTTTTTATGAAGATGAAGTCGACATCGAGCTGAATCCAAAAATCGGGGCTGACTGGTATTTAAAAGGGCAACAGAAACGTATAGTGACACCAGGAAAAAACCAAAAACATTATTTTGCAGGTTGCCTGAATGTTCAAACGGGAAAAGTGACTTATGCTGACGGGTTAAATAAGAATTCTCAGTTATTTATCAATGTATTGGAAGAACTTGAACGCCAGTATTGTCATGCTGAAACCCTCACTTTGATTTTGGATAATTACAGTATCCATAAAAGCCGACGGGTCAGAGATTGGCTGGCTTGTCATCCTAAATTTAATCTGTTGTTTTTACCTGTTTATTCACCCTGGCTGAATAAAATTGAGCGTCTGTGGCAATCCTTACATGAAACGGTGACACGAAATCATGGCTGTCAGTATATGTGGCAATTGCTTGAGAAAGTGAAAACGTTTTTAAATTCATGTCCCTACAGGAATAGCAGAGAATAAAAAGAGTGAGTGTATTATAATTATGAAAAGTTATTTAGTCTCATTGGTACAGAATAGTCATCTGCATCATGAAAGGTTATAAATTCAGTATCAATTCTATTGATGATATTATTTTTCAATCGATAAGTCCCGACATTAACATCACTCCTAAACAACCTGATATTTAAATTAGTTTTACTTGCTAAATATTCTAAAACATGTTGGAGCTGTATATAGTTGTCTTCTGATGAATGATCATCAGCAACTAAAATCTGCACATCACTCAAACAAGTTCTCATTATAGACTCAATAGCACTAACAATAAGTATAGGCTGATTATAATGGGGGATTAGTACAGAAACTCTACTCATGTGAGCTACTCATTCAAAATAATTATCAATTATTCAAATTACAATGAACACCTTCAACTACAACTCCAAATTGGCGAAATATCTTTATTAAATAATGTATGTACAGGTTTGGATGCCAAAAGAAAAAAACAAGCCTCACAATAGTAAATGGAATAATGAGAGCAGTAATCCATACCTTACTCAGGTCATTATTATTAAATATCCTATAATTTGTTCTTCCTACTCTAAAACTTCTTTTTAATACCCAAAAAATATTTGCACGATTTTGGTCATAGAATTCATAGGCCAGTGCATCACGGCAATAGAAACAGCTGATCCCAATTTGCTTTGCTCTATGGAAAAAATCCGTATCCTCTCCTCCTGTAACACCAAAATTCAAGTCAAACAGCTGCTCCTTCATCGATTCATACACTCGGCGTACAATAAATACATTACAAGTGCTAACATTTATATCTTTAGAATCTGATACTAATAAGTCTCGGTAATAAAATGAAACTTTTTCCATCCATTTTCTTTTTTTATCCAAAAAAATAGGATAAGTGTTACCTTGTATCACATCAGAATTTGTCTGTATCTGGCATTCAATAAGTGCATCTAACCACCGAGAACTAACAATCTCATCATCATCAATCATAGCAACTGCATCGCACTTATATGTTTCAAAGGCCAAAGTTAACAGCATATTTCTAACTAATGAGATATTTTTATCTTCAACAAGAATGACATCAATATGGAAATTAAAATCATCTTTGATTTCATTGATCATGTTAAAAGACTCTTTCTGAGAAGAATCGTTATCTGCCACAATGGCAGTATAGTTATTTGATGTCTCTAATTTTTCAATGGATTTCAATAAACGTAATAATGATGAACTACGTTTATAAGTAGGAATAAGAATTGCTACTTGCCGTAACATCCATTACCTCCTAATAAATTTAACGATAATGAAGTCATCATGCTCTATCTTTCTGAATGTATTTTAAATTAAACGTATCTCTTAACCATTTAAAATCATTAATGGTTGATAACAAGAATTCCATATTTTCAATGTTTTCCTCATAAAAATGAGCAGCATCATTAGCTCCTTTTGATATCCAATCACCAAATTCTATCTGAGTATCAATTAAACTCCATGCCGTTAATCTTTCTTTACATATAATATCTTCTTTAGGATTTTTCCTTGGTATACTGAGTTTTATACATTCTCGAAAAGCAGCTCTCCAGGAATGGAAACTGCTTGTGTTAATGACTGTATCTGAAGCAACAATATTGACTACGCGATAATCAGGGCTAAGAGATATGGTCATATCTCCAGAAAAATTTTTAACATCCTGAAACAACCTTTTATTAAATAATTTCACACCTCCATTCCCGTAGCATAAACGATTAACTGAGTTAACACTTCTCCATACATAAGTCGCAGTTGAGCATAAAGGTTCCACTGGTAACTCAAAGTTAAATTCATCTCTAATTTTACTGTCTCCGTCTACAACAAAGAACCATTTAGCCGTTACAGAATCAGAAGCAACTTTATGAGCGTTTAAGATACCATTAACACCATGAATTCTTTTTGCATCAGGAAATCTATTTTTCAAATGATTCCAATTAGATTCAGCACATGGTTCATCATAAGATATAAAGACAATGTCATATTTCATCTGTATTCATCCTTCAGAAAATTCCTCATTAAGTATTATGTTAGCTAAATGTTTACTTTGAATATTAATATTGAATTCATTCATTATTTTTTGATGTGCATTCTCCCTCATAATATTTTTATCTTTTTTACCCAACTCGTCTATATATGATATTTTTTCTGATAAAGCTACAATATCTCCTTCATTGACAAGAAATCCATTAACATTATTTTCAATTAACTCGGTAATCCCGCTATGGTAGGTAGACAAAACTATCTTTTTCATAGCCATTGCCTCCATTAATACCACTGGTATCCCTTCCATGTCACCAGAGTTAGATGTTTTGGATGGAAGTATTAAAACATCTGCGTCTTTCATAAAATTTAAGACTATGTGATGGGGTTGAAAACCATGCATTTTTATATGTTCATTCAAATTAAGTTTTAATATTAATTCATAACAATAATCATTGAGCTCCCCATCGCCAACAATGTCTAAAGTAAATGACACTTCACTGCTTATTCGTGCTAGAGATAACAATAAATCAGGCAATCCTTTTTTTTCTGTCAAACGGCCGACAAAAATTATCTTCATTTTTTCTTTATTAGATTCATTTGGATATAAACATGAAAGAGCATCAATATCGATCCCCAGATGTAGCACCTCAACATTGGTAGGATGACATCCTAGATTGATGATTCTATTACGCATATATTCACAAACTGAAAAAATTTTATTTGCTTGCTCAAATAAAATTCCGTAATGATTTCCCAGATCATTAAGACTCTTTTCTTTAGTCATTTCATATGCATGTAATACACTATATAGTGCACTCTTAATATATCCATATTTTTTCAATTGTGCCGCCATGATACTAGCCATACCAAAATGGCTTATAACGATATCATTAGGTTTTATTTGTGACGGATTGGATAGAAATTTAAAAAGCAAGCGCTTACGGTAACAATTTCGTTTAAATAAACTCATTCGAGAAAAGAAATAACCAGAGGTTATAGAAAAATAAATAAACTTAAATATTGCATATATAGGATGAATGTTTTTTATATCTTCTAGACAAACATAGGGGATTGTAGAATCATTAGCACAGATTGTATCACTAGATTTAGAAACAGATACAACTCTTACATTAAATCCTTCTTTCTTCAAACTGATAATCTGTTGATGTATAAAAGTTTGTGTTAGGACTGGATATTCTTCAAGAAAAAAAACTATATCACGCACAGAAGATCCTTTTCTTTTTATACCCGTCATCTTTCAAGTTGCCTCTTTGTTAGTTGCACTCGCTCACCCCGGTCACAGAGTTATCTATGCTCCCGGGGATTCGCTCCCTTGCCGCCGCAATACACATTGAAATCCATTAGGTATATATAGTTAAACAGAACCACATTAATATAGAAATTATACTGTAATCTATTCCTTTAATTTTTATCACAGCGGGTTTCATAGAAAATTCTCACATTATTAATTTATTCGTGGATAATTATTATTTTCAAATAGCAACATTATCAAAATAAGATTTATTTTTCCTATAGAAAAACAAACTCATTGTAAGCCCAATACAAATAGAAAGAACATGACCAGGCTTAGGATAATGAGCATAAATAAAATCTAAAGCGATTGCCGGCAGCATGGAAAAAACAACAGCAAACTTTAATATACTAGAGGTATGCTCTTTGACAAAAACCAACAGTAATGCAAAGGAAGATACGCCCAAAACAGCTTGTGATGCTCCTGTACCAATATTCCAAGGGTAACTAACAAAGTTAGTGCTATAAAGAGTTCCCAAAGCACCAGAAATAAACCATAAAACTAATAAAAATTTAGATCCAAGATGTTTTTCCAATAAAATTCCCAATATTGAAAGTGATAGCACATTGTAGACCATATGCAGTTGTTTAACATGTATGAACTGGGAAACCAGAAGTCGCCAATACTCAAATTCATATAATCTATTTGGTGTTAACCCTCCATATTTCTCTAGTTCTATAATGCTTATTTTACCGATAAAGCTATCTGTTAATGAATATGAAACAAATGTGGAATAAACAATTGTCACACATACTATAAATACTGTTGTTATAGGCGCTTTTTCAATTTTGAACATTCAATACTTCCTTCATAATCATTACATGACATCACAAATTATATCAGGTAAATCTTTAAGTGTAATATCTATATCATCAATTTCACTTAATTCTATGTTACGCTTAAAGTTAGTTACAATCTCAGGATTATCCAACCATTTTTTTATTATACCAGGCCCATTAGATTGATTTTCAAAACAAAAACCAAATTTTCTTTTGTTTGTCAACTCCACTATCCATCTTTCCATTGGTAACCCTGAGAAATGTATTAGAACTGGTAAATTGAATCTAATTGATTCCAATACTGTGTTTGGACCAGATTTGGAGTATAGAAATGATCTGCTGTTTGTTGAAGCCTCTAGTATCAGTTTTAGATAATCCTTATTAGCTAATGTATTATAAATGCATGCTCTATCTGCATACTTCCTATTTAAATCTATGCATTCATCATACAATTTCTTATTCGAAATAATAACCATGAATATTTTAGGTTTCGACGGATGTTCGAAAGAAGTTTTTAATACATCAAAATAACCTTCTTCACATCCATTGCAGAGAATTAAAATAGAAGGAATGTCCTGCTGATCGATTTGATAGTTTGAAACTGGCTTAAATAATGGAACAGTCTCTAGTCTATGAAATTTTTCAACCATATCAGAATTTGGGTAATAATTTGTCGTTCTAATCGTCAAATCACTACTAAAATGTTGATGTATTTTAATATCTAACAAACCAGGATTAGTTATGAAGTTCACTGTTTTGAAATCAAAATAGAATTTTTCTTTGAATGCATGGACTATTTTTGCGATAACACCTTTCGTCGATATAATTAACGATGGAAAATCATTTTCAATGACACTCGATAATGATTCATTTAATACTTGCTCATTATTGAAATTACTAATCCACAAACCAATATCATCTATCAACTCATCATATAGCTTCAATTTAATGTGAGGATCATAGTAACTTGCAGAAATCTCTTGCATTCTTAATCCAAACTTGCTGAACACAGGTACTAATTCATCAAAACAGATTAATTCTGTAGAAAAAAATGCTTTACTAGCTAGTTCTGATTCAATTTTTTTTGCTGCTTCATAATTTCCCATTCTCCCCCAAGTTCTCATGCAAATAATCAATATCTTCTTCATTTAAGTAATATCCCCACAGCAAACTGTTAATATAAACTCAAAATCTCATATAAATTCACAATCTTCACATGATTGAGTTTTAATATATTTTCTATGGACTCCGCCCATATTGCACCGAAGGAGACGCAGCAAAACCGGCTTCATCAAAATAGACCAGACGGTAGTAGCCTAACCGTGCTCCGGCCGTAACTTTATTGAGCAAGGCGATTTTTTAGCAAATTCGGGTTCGTTTATAGGGCCTCTGGCAAGCACGAGCAAGCCCATCCCTCGTGTACGGACGTCCCGGTGCTGGTGATTCAAGGCAAGTTGTTGCAACGTGATTCGTTCAGGCTCAGAAAGGACTATCTACGATGTCATAAAAACAAGTGGAAAGTCAGATTATCGTATTACCCATTATTGCAAGAATGTAGATAATTTATCTGATTAACTTAGTTCATTTCTATACTAATAAAATCAGAATATCTACATGGCATTGATATGCCATATCACTAATACTCCATAAAAAAATCATAATTATTTACAATTCCTTTAGGATCCAAGTGTTTCTTGAGTTCTAAAATTTTCATATAATCATCTCCATATATTTTTATTTTATCTTCATATTTCATTTCATGCCATCCCGCAAGATAAGGCCGACCTTCATTTAAAATACACTCTTCTAATATTTGACTATGCAGTAACTTTAATTTTTCATATTCTTTGCTTTCGTTTCTAGGAAACGTAAAGTACACCCCAACCCCGAATACAATTCCACTCATTTTTTTCGATATCGGCTCAAAAGGAAAGAACTTACTTAAACTAGGACTTTTCTTTAAAATTATAAGAAGCCTACCTTTATTACTTATAAAAACGTCATTGTTAATTACTTTATTTAATAGGAAATTAGCAAAAGCCATAATATTATTCTGATCAACACAATAATCTCCCCAAAGATTAACATAGTCTCTATTCCAGAGATCATGCCTATAGGCACCAAATGTTCTTCCTCTATAATCTCTTACTGAATGGTATTTGTAGCCAATACACCCTGTCACTTGACATTCTAATACCTTATTAACAATATTAATCTGATCAGAATTATTGCTGAGAACCATATTAACATAGTATTTTCTTCGGTATAATTGACATGTGACAGCTTCAATATTCAGATTGGAATATTCAGATATCAATATCAGAAAACTCAGTAAATGAAGAATTCCATCAAACTCTATCACATAAAGTATGTTCTCTACTCTTAATGGAATTGCTTCAAAAGTCACATCTTCAATAATACCAAGTATTCCTAATGATGCGAGTCCAAAATTATAAAGTTCGGAATTTGAATCTTCTGAACATCTATGCCTTTTTCCATCAGGTGTTATTAGCGTATACGATTGAATACATGATGCCTGACTGCCATATAGATATGAATCTTCTCCATATCCACCAACAGAAAGTGTTCCTCCAACAGTCGTATCAGGATGCCTAGTCAAGATAGGAAATGATAAGCCATTTTTTCTCAAAAAACACTCAACAGACAACCATGTTTCAAAAGCTGAAACTTTAAACTTATATTCATCTATTTTTTCAAATACCGGATTTTCGACTGATACTACTAATACAATTCCCTTTGAAAGCGATTGTGTACCAAAAGAATGCCCAACACCACGTATATTTATTGGTATCTCATTTATATTACAATAGTGAATTATATCTATTATTGAATCTGTATTTTTCACACAGACAACAGCAAGCGGTGGTATTGAATACATTCCACCAAAGTTTGTACAAAATGTTGATAAATATTCTTCCATCAATATGACATAAACTCCATGCAATTGATTAAGATCATTATAAATTGTCTTTTTTTCATGCCAAGTAGTATTCATTATTCCAGAACCTGATTTTATTCCATAGTTAGAAACCAAGGTATACTTTTATAAAAACCTATCAAAATAGAGGATATTTCGTATCATGCAGACTTATAGTATATTCTTGATTAAATGCCTTATATACCCGACGGCAAGGAAGCGAATTCCCGGGAGCATAGCGAACTATGTGACCGGGGTGAACGAGTGCAGCCAACAAAGAAGCAACTTGAAAGATGACGGGTATACATGCTAATTAGCACAATTTATCAAAGTGGTTCTGTAATATATCTGCCCACTCTTTCTTGAACCAAGGCGTACAAAACTCTTCATTATTATGAATATATTCTTGGACATCTTTAATATTAATAAAAAATCCTGCTGATACTTCTTTTGGGTTTTCCGTTGGTGGTGTATCAGTAAAAACAACAAAGACATGACATAATTCATGTTCATATCCTACATCTTTATATTTTTCTTTATATTGGAACTTATATAAAAATTTTGGTTCTTCATTTATTACAATACCGAGTTCTTCTTCCGCACGTCTCATCACAGCATGAGAAATTTCTTCATCCGGTCTCGGGTGACTGCAATATGAGTTAGACCAATATCCAGGCCAGAGTAATTTAGACTGTGCTCTCTGCTGAATGTATACCTCATTTTTTGAATTAATAATAAAGCAGGAAAAGGCACGGTGAAGATGATCACCGTTTAAATGAGCGTCTATCTTATTAATGCATCCAACTCTGTTATCATTCTCATCGACTAAAACTACATTTTCCATATTAGAGACTCCTCATTAATATATTCTTTCTTTATTTAATATGTTTATAGCATTGTTATTCCAATTGACTTCTTCAAATGTAGTTCCAATTGAAATAAAATCAGCACCAGAATATAACAGGTTATTTACCTGCTCAGTGTTTGATATTCCTCCACTAACAAACAACAGTGTATTATCTCCAACAATAAACTTTACAAAACTGCATATTTCATTAGAAATAACGCTGTTTCTTGAGTAAAGGTAAAAAACCTTCAATAAATTGAAATCTATACCTTCCAATGCTCTAGCAATACTTTCTGTTGAGTGATCTACAGTCTTTGAATAAACAAATTTTTGAGACTTTTTATCATTACCTAGAACAAGAGCAGCAGAACTGATTAAACAGTTGTCACCATACTTTTCAATACTCTGCTTGATGGACTCTCTCTCTAATGATAAAGAGCTATAGTATTCCACATTGGAATTTATCACTGATGTGGCAAAAAATGCATCTGCGTGAGGTGATGAAGGAAATCCGTTTGGTTTCTGAGGAGGAAAATGCGTTATGATCGGGATGGTTTTAATCTTTGATGCGGCAGCTATAAAGGGAGACACTTTCATCTCAAAGTTTTCACAATCCGTACTAGCTATTATACAAAAAGGAGCATATTTTTGAAAAGTTAATAATCTATTTATATTTATTTCATAATTAAACTTAAATGGATCGAGGATAGGGATTATTGACTTTCTACATGAAGACATATATTTACAAATATCCATAGTAAACCCTATTTTGACGTTATTAATTTAATGACCTAAATAGCTTTTCATAATACCGATACAGTTGGTCTATTTGATTAATATTCAAGCAGTGCAAGTCTGGTGCCTGATAGGCTGCAACAATTACGCCTATTGAGATAGGCTCTAACTCATCGCTCTGCTATGCATACAACTCCTGCTACACAAGGTGTTATACGAAGTGGAGCCCTATTTTGGAAAGTTATTTAGTTTGACAAAACAATTTTATTAATCAAATAAAGATTTTTTTTCCTTCAAACTTTCAGTTTTTTCCCAAGAATATGCAGACCATGCTATTTCTCTTAACGGATTTCCTGAAAATCTTCTAAAAAACAACTCAATCAATATGATTACATGCCATATTAAGAATATAAATTTAAGTATACTTTTTATAATCTTATCTTTAATAGGTATATTGATAAACATGGCTGGGAACAACCCATTGAACTGAACTTCTTTTAAATAATACAAGCACTTATCCAATGGATAATCAGCACAATAAACTACAGTGCTAATAATGGATCTACGTATACGGAAATATGTATCTTTGACATTCCCTCCAACATAATGTTGACATATAGACTCTTCCACGATCCTCATATTATTTTGAGGATTTTCTAATTTCATGTCTAATAATTCAAAAAAGAAAAAACCATCATCACAAATATATCTGGCAGGAATCAAGTTTTTTATTGATGAGACACCTACCATCATACAACAGCCATGTGGATATTTTGTTTTCTTTGTAGACATTTTATTTTTGGCAAAATTCAAAAATTTTGAAGTAGGATATTTTTTCGGTGTCGGGCATTTCAATGCACCAGAACTCCCTATAAACCCTCTGCGACGAAGATCTTCATACAATTGTAAAAATGCATCATCAGATAGAATAACATCATCATCCATCCATCCAACTGCTGAACAGTTTATCCTTCTTGCTAAAAGAACAGTTTGATTTATTGAATATGCTTTGCTCCTGATATCTGTAAGAAACAATATCAACTTGTCGTAAACCTCATTTTCATTCAAAAGCTTTTGAACACTATCAATAATATCTTCTCTATGACTATAGTTAGATTGAATACTAACCATTAATACAGAATTAAATTTGATGCATTGTTCTATTCCTCTTTGAATTGCTTCTAAGATCTCAGATTTATCACATCGTCCCCATAGTGTCGGCAACAATATGATACTATCTGCATTCTTTATATAAGATAATTGTGCACATTCCTTCAATTCTACTTCATAACAACGCTCATCACTAAAATGTAAATATATATCTTTATGTTTCGAATAATTCCAGTCATTCCCTTTTACATAACATTTGGATACTTGCTTCTGCATTATCTTAAATATATTCATCATCTTATACCCCAACAAAATCACAATATTCACATATTCCGATTCTATTTCTATTCTTTAATTGTTCTCTAATTTCATTTAAATTATTTGAATTCCATATCTCAAGAATGCTTTGGTGGTTAAGATCTCCTATAATGGCCTCTTCCATCCAATCCTGACAGCACAAAACAACAGTACCACTGAATGTTATTGTGAGTTCAGTAAATGGTTTTACACATGAATTATTTAGAAATACCTTCTTTTTTTCACCAATATTTCCAGCACGATTTGTCAAGCTTTCAGAATTATCTCGTGTTACAAATATTAAATTATCAGTAATATTCTCCTCCCATTTTTTTATTTTCTTCAATACTATTTTATCATCAGTATAGTCATTCACTATTAACTCAGCATATTGACCAAGCTCCTTAGCAATTGTTTCATTTAATAAGGAACCATTTGTCTGAATAATTATTTTTGCATTTGTTTCGTTTTTTATTTTTTGAGCCCAATCTATAATTCTCTTATCCATCAATGGCTCATTTCTAAAAAACAAACTGATATAACCATTAAAGTCTTTTAACTGCTCCACTATTTTATCAAATAGTTCTTGCTGCATTTTCCCTTGTTTCATTTTGACTTTATTTGTGGGACAAAATGAGCAGGAATAGTTACAGCCACTTCTTGTTTCTATTTGTATAATCTTAGGGAAATCTGGCACATCTAATTTACTACTTATTAGCTTAGATAAAAATGACTCTATGAATTTTGATTTGATATACTTCCTATTTATACCACTAATTGTGTTTAGAACACCTTTTCTTTTTATTCGACTAAAAACATAGCGGATTTTTTCTTTATTTATAAGATTCATCTCAGTAAAATATCCTCTTTATAAATTTCGACTCAATATATTAAGTTAATAAGATAAATTATCTGCATTCTTGTTATATACCCGTCATCTTTCAAGTTGCTTCTTTGTTGGCTGCACTCACTCACCCCGGTCACATAGTTCTCTATGCTCCCGGGGATTCGCTCCCTTGCCGCCGCGATGCATCTTGAAATCCATAGGGTATAATTAATATAATAATCTGACTTTCCGCCTGTTTTTATAAAATCGAAGATAGTCCTTTCTGAGCCTGAACACAACTGTAGGTATAGGAATAAAATCATGACATACGCTACCGCTCATGGATTACAGGCTCCAAAATCCTAGACAGTTACCCAGTAGTTATAGAATTCGTTTTTCCTCTAAATAACTAATTAATGGAAATTTAAAGAAACATTCCATTAATCCAGAAATCAGCGTAGGGTAGATCACGAATAATTAACATTTATACTTAATTATTAAGATTAGTTTAAGATTTTTAAAATGCAAACGTGATGAAAAATAAATTTATGTGAGAACCTCTAAATACTTCCCTTAGTCGCGAAATTGAGCAAAATACAAACAATGTCGTTCCTGACAAGGTAACTTCATCATGATGACTCGCTGTTCTCAGCAAAAATATCCGGTAAAAAGAGGCCAGTCAGCTTAACTGACTGGCATTAGGCCAAATCGCCCGTTTTTATCTTACTTCAAATAATATCGGCTGACTTGCTGAGCTTTCAGCCAATGATTAACTTCATCATATTCCGCTTGCATCTCATAACTTCGCGCTTTTAGCGGTGTGAGATTGAAATACATCTGGAACGTTGATTGTTGTTTGTTTTGCAATTTAGGATCAGCGCCTGACTTCAACAATATCAGTGCCAGTTCCGGCGAATTAATTTTGGCTGCAATATGTAACGGCGTATCCCCAATCCGATTAGCCTGATTGGGATTAGCACCAGCGACCAACAGTAATTCAACCTGCATTTTTCTCCCTACCTGAACCGCAACATGTAAAGGTGTTGCTAAGGTTGCAGGATGCATAATATTCACATCCGGCGCGACGGATAATAAAGATTTGAGATAATCAGGATTGTTGATTTTTGCAGCCGTATGCAAAGCACTTTCTTGTTGCAAACCAGGTTGAGTAGGATCAGCGCCCTCCTTCAGCAAATTATTAATATCATCCATTTGCTGATTGAATATCGCCCATTGTAACGGAGTTATATTTTCTTTACCCCGCTGATAATCTAGTTCCGATTCAGGCTCAATTACTTCATTAATTTTCATCACACTTCTCTTTAATTATGCAGAAACACTCAGATCCGGTTCATTAAGCATGACTAGAGATTCTTCTTGCTGTTCATCATTTAAAGATGACCAAGGTTTGTATATCGTTAATAATTCCAGCACCTTTTCAAGAGAATGTGCTTTTAATCCACGTATCAGATTATGAGGAAACCCCTGACCTGACTCTCCTGAATCATCATTATATTTCAGTAAGATTTTATGTCCTATTGGCTGAGATACTGGCAGTTTCTGTTGTAATGCATCAAGTAAATCATGCTCCACAACATAATGGCGCACCAATCCATTTTCAGCGATAGCCCTACCCTCTTGGGGTGAAAAACCCAAATTTTTCATCATATTGTCAGAAACACCGGCTGAATTAAATATTACCGCAGGCTTTCCAACTGATAATGCGGCTGTCGCGGCTAATCCACCTCCCAAAGAGTGCCCAGTAAATAACAAGTTTTCCCCAAATGCTATTCTGGCAGTGCGAGCTAAATCAATTGCTTGATGATATTGAGCCTCATCAAATCCAAAACCTTGTCGTAAATTAGTTAATATATCCTTCAAATCATTAGTGCCCACAAAAGCCACTATATAGAGATCGTCATTCCGATAAATACCTGCCTGAAAACCTGTTGTTTTATCCCTTAAATTTGCCGGTTCTATTCCTGCCTTTAATAATTCACCATCAGAAAGACGAATATAATCACCTATTCCCATCGTGGTGCTTATGTAGACATCATCAGAAATTAAGGTCAACATATAATCAATTTCATGAGATTGCTTACCACTAATTTGTTCAGACTTAATTCCTGTGATTGACTTTAAATTAAGGTTAATACTCTGTTCATTAATTAATGATTGATAGACTCTATTATTTTGTTTAGTCGTTTCCGAGAGGGAAAAAACTTCTGTAGTCGCTTTTTCAATATTTTGGTCTGGAACAGAAGGCGGTGTAACAAGTTGAAGATTATTTAAAACGGGAAAACTTGAATCGACTGATAGATTCATTTCAATTGATAAACTCATAAAATTCCCCTAAGGATAGCTGAAAATAATCGACGATTTAATCAGTACAACTCATCTATCGGCAGGGAATGCCATTGGGTTAAATCAATGTTTAAATTTTGTTAACAAAATTAATCAACTGTGATTCTGCTCTCTGATAACAGCGAAATTCCTACCTATTATTTGCCAATAAATAGCCAGAAAAGAGTCAAAGGAACTGACTGTTTACAACACATACCGTTTTGGTTTCATACGATATTCAAACAACGATCCAGCTTATTCTTAACCACAATCTGGTTTTCATGCATTGAATGCTAGCAATCATTTCGCACAATCAACCAAACTATCAATGAGTTATCTTGGTTATTTGCTCAAGCCAATATGTCTCATTCCTATATATACCCTATGGATTTCAAGATGCATTGCGGCGGCAAGGGAGCGAATCCCCGGGAGCATAGAGAACTATGTGACCGGGGTGAGAGAGTGCAGCCAACAAAGAGGCAACTTGAAGGATAACGGGTATATCCACACAAATGAGGATACTCATTGATTCAGAACAGTTAATTTCATATAGTTACTATAAAACATACTGCTACCTTATGTTTTAAATACGTTTTTATAACTAACCACACAGCAATTCTTTGGGTAAACTTTCAAAAATACTTTACAACATTGAAATAGTTATCAAGAATTTAGTTTTAGTGTGCATCAAAGGTTTTCCTCTGATTTTGTAATCGGTAAGCTAACATCCATTTGGTAATCTATAAAAAGGATTTACTATGTCCGCACCTCTCACATGGCACGACGTAATCGGTAACGAGAAAGAACAACCCTATTTTCTCGACACACTAGCCTATGTCGCAAAAGAACGTCAGGCAGGTAAAACCATTTATCCGCCACAACAGGATGTATTTAATGCATTCCGCTACACCGAATTGGCTGATATTAAAGTGGTGATACTTGGGCAAGACCCATACCATGGCCCTAATCAGGCACATGGCCTCTCTTTTTCTGTGCAACCGGGTATTCCTGCACCACCGTCTCTGGTTAATATGTACAAAGAGCTGGCATCCGATATACCTGACTTCCAGCATCCAAATCACGGTTGCCTAATCAGTTGGGCTAAACAAGGGGTGTTACTACTCAATACCGTACTCACCGTAGAACGTGGTAATGCACACTCCCACGCGAATCTGGGTTGGGAAACTTTCACTGATAAAGTCATTGCCGCTATCAATGAGCACCGTTCAGGCGTCGTTTTTCTGCTTTGGGGATCCCATGCTCAGAAAAAGGGCTACTTTATTGACGCTAATAAACACCATGTTCTCAAAGCACCCCATCCATCGCCACTATCTGCCCACAGAGGGTTCTTTGGCTGTCAACACTTTTCAAAGGCCAATACATTGCTAGAAAAACAAGGCATCGCGCCAATTAATTGGACACCTGAGTTGCCACAGTAAAAAAATGCCGCCCCAGTTGGAGCGGCATTGATACTTATTACTGAACTAAAATGACTACTGAGCTAAAATTACTTTGATACGGCTACCATTGCCGGGCGTAACAAACGGCCATTTAAGGTATACCCTTTCTGCATGACCATCATGACATGATTCGGCTCATGCTGATCGGATTCCATCATGGTCATGGCCTGATGAATTTCAGGATTAAAAGGAACATTTGTGTCGCCAACAACTTCAATACCAAATTTACCCACAGCCCCAAGGAAAGACTTCAACGTCAGCTCGATGCCTTCAACCATAGGTGCTATTTCGGTATTAGTACGATCTGCCACCTCCAAAGCTCGCTCAAGATTATCAATCACTGGTAACAGTTCATTGGCAAATCTTTCTAACGCAAACTTATGGGCTTTTTCCACATCTTGCTCAGTACGACGACGGATATTTTCAACTTCAGCCTTAGCACGCAAAATGGCATCACGTTCACGCTGTTGCGCCTGCTTGAGCTGTTCTTCCAGCTCTGCGACACGCGGATCAACAACACTTTCAGTCTCTGATGCTTCTGCTTTATCCGCACTGTTTTGCTGTTCAGATACAACTTCCATATCTTCCGAGACTTGCTCGTCAGGCATTTTTTGTTCTTTACTACTCATGAATATCTCCGCGTATTTGGCATTAATCTCGCTACTTAGCCTATTATGGGGATCTAAACTGGGGATTCAAGGGAACCCACCATATTGTGAGGATAAAACCTCTTGCTAGAAGGAAATTATAACGATGAATAAAAAATTCAAATGCATAGGTATTGTTGGTCATCCCCGCCACCCAGAAGCACTTGCTACTCATGAAATGCTTTATCATTGGTTAAAATCCAAAGGTTACTCTGTCATTATTGATCGTCAAGTAGCCAAAGACATTGGTTTAAAAGATGCACAAACTGGCGGTCTGACCGAAATTGGTAAACAAGCTGATTTAGCTGTCGTTGTTGGTGGCGACGGCAATATGTTGGGCGCTGCCCGGGTCCTTTCCCGTTATGACATTAAAGTCATTGGTATTAACAGAGGCAATCTAGGTTTTCTGACCGACTTAGATCCTGATAATGCTTTGCAACAACTTTCTGAAGTATTGGATGGCGAATATCGGAACGAACACCGTTTCCTACTAGAAGCTCAAGTCAGAAGAAACGGCCAGAAACCTCGTATCAGTACCGCTATCAACGAAGTCGTACTCCATCCGGGGAAAGTGGCACATATGATTGAATTCGAAGTCTATATCGATGAACGTTTTGCCTTTTCCCAACGTTCTGACGGGCTAATTATCGCAACGCCAACCGGTTCCACAGCTTACTCGCTTTCCGCAGGAGGGCCAATTCTAACACCAAATCTGGATGCAATTGTCTTGGTACCAATGTTCCCACATACATTGTCTTCCCGCCCACTGGTTATCAGTAGTGAAAGCAGCATCAGGCTGAAATTTTCCCAAAATAGCAACGATTATGAAGTCAGTTGCGATAGCCAGATAGTTCTACCTATACAGGATGGAGAGGATGTAATTATTAGCCGCAGCAAACAGAAGCTTAATCTCATTCATCCTCAAGACTATAATTACTTCAACACATTAAGTACAAAACTAAGCTGGTCTAAAAAAATGTTCTAAAAAATTAGGTTTCACTACTTTACTGTATAAAAAACCAGTTTATACTGTATGAAGATACAGAGGTGTTTTTATACACAGGAGAAGTGTGATGCTCACCCAGTTAACCATTAGCAATTTTGCCATTGTTCGTGAGCTTGAAATTGACTTCCAGCCAGGCATGACAGCCATCACAGGTGAAACCGGCGCGGGTAAATCCATCGCAATTGATGCATTAGGTTTATGTCTGGGTAATCGTGGTGAGGCCAATATGGTGCGTCGTGGGGCTTCTCGTGCTGATATTTGTGCCCGGTTTTCTCTTTCTGATACGCCTTCTGCTCGTCAATGGCTAGAAGCCCACCAACTTGATGACAGTAATGAATGCTTACTTCGCCGTACAATAACGTCAGATGGCCGTTCCAGAGGCTTTATCAATGGCACCGCCGTACCGATTTCCCAATTACGCGAATTGGGTACCCACCTTATTCAAATTCACGGTCAGCACGCCCATCAATTACTATTAAATAACGGCCACCAAAAACGCCTGCTTGATACTTACGCTAATCAATTCAATTTGCAAAATGAAATGAAACAGGCATATCAGCAATGGCACCAAAGTTGTCAGGATCTGGCTCGATTCCAACAACAGGCGCTTGAACGTCAATCTCGTCAACAGTTACTGGAGTATCACTTAAAAGAGCTCAATGAACTGGCACCGCAACCAGGTGAATATCCAGAACAAGATAATGAATATAAACGGCTAGCAAACCGTGGTCAGCTACTCTCTGTTAGCCAAACCGCACTCCAGTTACTTAGTGACAACGATGAACAAAATATTATCAGTCTGCTGAATTACGCCAAACACGAACTGGCAGAACTCATCACTATGGATGATAAATTCAGTCAATTACTCACTATGTTGGAAGAAGCATCCATTCAAATTAATGAAGTCAGCGATGAACTCCGCCACTATGGTGATCAACTGGATATGGACCCAAATCGTCTTTTTGAGCTGGAACAAAAAATTTCACAACAAATTAGAGTGGCCCGCAAACACCACGTTCCACCGGAAGAACTTCCTTCACTACATCAACAATTATTGGAAGAACAGCAATTACTGGCGCAGCAAGAAGATGACTGTACCCACCTTAGCGAGCAGGTTAATAAACACCATAAGCAGGCATTGGAAGTTGCAGAAAGATTGCATCTGGTTCGCCAACAATATGCTAAAGAACTCAGTGAACTCATTACGCACAGTATGCATCAACTCGCCATGCCTCATGGTCGCTTTACCATTGATGTCTCTTTTACACCTGAACATCTGAACGCTGATGGTTCAGATAAAGTTGAATTTAACGTCACCACTAACCCCGGTCAGCCACACCAATCTCTCGCAAAAGTTGCTTCAGGTGGTGAACTTTCCCGTATTGCGCTGGCAATTCAGGTTATAACGGCTAAGAAAATGGAAACGTCCGCTTTGATTTTCGATGAAGTGGATGTCGGTATCAGCGGCCCAACAGCCGCAATTGTCGGCCGTCTGTTACGTGAATTAGGCGAATCTACACAGGTTATGTGCGTCACCCACCTGCCTCAAGTAGCCGGTTGTGGTCACCAACATTTTTATGTCAGTAAACAGACTGACGGTGAAGAAACTGAAACTCAAATGCAACTACTGGATAAAAAAGCCAGATTACAAGAGCTGGCGCGGCTTCTCGCGGGCAGTGAAGTGACAAAAAATACCCTGGCAAACGCTAAAGAGCTACTAGCAGCGTAATTTGATACAACTTTTACGTATATTTAGGGTCATAACTAAAGCTTGTATACCTTATGGATTTCAAGATGCATCGCAACGGCAAGGGAGTGAATCCCCGGTCACATAGTTAACTATGTGACCGGAGTGAGCGAGTGCAGCCAACAAAGAAGCAACTTGAAAGATAACGGGTATAAAGGTTTTCAATCTCATCAAGGTCTATTATTATCAACACCCTGACTCCTAAAGGAATGTAATTACCATGCGCTGTAAAATGTTGACTGCCGCTGCTGTATCATTTGTCATGCTGACTGCGGGTTGCTCTACGTTGGAACGGGCTGTTTATCGCCCTGACATTAATCAGGGGAACTACCTAACACCGACGAGTGTATCAAAAATCCACAAAGGAATGACCCAGCAACAGGTAGCTTACACATTAGGAACACCAATGTTACAAGACCCGTTTGGGACTCAAACGTGGTTTTATGTATTTCGTCAGCAACCTGGGCACGAAAAAGTGACTCAGCAAACTCTGACCCTGACATTTGACAGTAATGGTGTACTGACTGACATTAAAAACGAAAATTCACTTACCGAAGATCTTCAATAACCGAAGAAATATAGACAGTCAGTCAAAAAAATAGATGACTGACTATCTATAGTAATTATTGAGCATTATTTTTAGCCCGCTCAGCACGCTTACGACGCATTTCTTTTGGATCAGCCAATAATGGGCGGTAAATTTCCACCCTATCACCCTCTTCCAAAATATCCGTCAACTTAACAGGACGGCTATAAACTCCGAGTTTATTCTTTTGCAAATCAATATCATTACGCAAAGTCAGCAAACCTGATGCAACTATTGCCTGCTCAACTGTTGAGCCTTGAGCCAATTTCACCGTACGCAGATATTGACGATCAGGCAATGCATAAACAACTTCAACATTGATATCAGACACGATAAACCTCGCGTGCACGTAGAGTAAAAGCCTGCACCATACTTCCAGCCAGCTCCTTAAAAATCTTACCAAAAGCCAATTCAATCAGCTTATTAGTGAATTCAAAATCAAGGTGCAACTCAACTTTACAGGCATCTTCACTCAATGGTATGAACTGCCAGCCTCCCATTAACTTACGAAAAGGCCCATCGACCAGTTGCATATTAATGCTTTGGTTATCGGTCAGAATATTCCGGGTAACAAAGGTCTTGCTTATACCCGCTTTCGAAACATCGACTGACGCAGTCATTTCGTTATTGCTAACACTCAACACACGACTACCAACACACCCCGGTAAAAAATCCGGATAAGAACCGACATCATTGACCAATTTGTACATTTGTTCCACGCTGTAAGGTACTAACGCAGAGCGACTAATCTGTGGCATATAATTTCCTGTAAGGCTTAATTGTAGCAAATAATATCACCTATACGTGATCAAAGAAAAAACTGTCAGCGTATAATGCAATAAACACGCATTAATCAGCAAATATGCGCGGGAAAAGATTTCTTTCACCAAAGCATTCAGTATAATGCATACACTATGACAAAGAAAAAAGCACACAAACCCGGTTCGGCAACCATTGCCATGAATAGACGAGCTCGTCACGAATACTTCATTGAAGAAGAATTTGAAGCGGGTCTCTCGTTACAAGGATGGGAAGTCAAATCACTGCGCGCTGGTAAAGCCAACATCAGCGACAGTTACGTTTTGCTCAAAGATGGAGACGCTTATCTTTTTGGTGCCACCATCACCCCGTTAAATGTAGCTTCTTCCCATGTCGTCTGTGATCCAATGCGTTCACGCAAACTCTTACTTAATCAGCGCGAACTTGACTCATTATATGGTCGAGTCAATCGTGAAGGTTATACCGTTGTTGCCTTATCTCTCTATTGGAAAAACGCTTGGTGCAAAGTCAGAATTGGCGTAGCAAAAGGCAAAAAGGCACACGACAAACGTTCGGACATCAAAGAACGTGAATGGAAATTAGACAAAGCACGTATTATGAAGAATGCTGGGCGATAAATTCTGGCATTATAGTTTAGTATTCTGATATACTTGCGTTTAAGACACTTGGGGCTGATTCTGGATTCGACGGGATTCGCGAAACCCAAGGTGCATGCCGAGGGGCGGTTGGCCTCGTAAAAAGCCGCAAAAAAATAGTCGCAAACGACGAAAAATACGCACTAGCAGCTTAATAACCTGCGCAGAGCCCTCTCTCCCTAGCCTCCGCTCTTAGGACGGGGATCAAGAGAGGTCAAACCCAAAAGAGATCGCGTGGATGCCTTGCCTGGGGTTGAAGCGTTAAATCTAATCAGGCTAGTTTGTGAGTGGCGTGTCTGTCCGCAGCTGGCAAGCGAATGTAAAGATTAGACTAAGCATGTAGTACCAAGGATGTAGGAATTTCGGACGCGGGTTCAACTCCCGCCAGCTCCACCAATTTAGTAGGGACAGTGATAGGACAACAGCTTTAAAAACAGTGAGTTAGCAAAGTTGATTGGACACTGACCGGACAATGAAGGGACACAAAAGGATACGCAAAGGAGCCGCGGAGCTTTTGGAAAAACCAACCATAATTAGGTTGGTTTTTTTATGTCTGTAACACATAGCAACTACCTCTATTTTATAATTTATAGTACAAAATAAAATGCCTCACCAGATCTCTGCCTCATAGGGCATTATTCATAAATCCAGCACTTGATACCGTCAGTTTTTGACGCATGCATGTAACCCAACTTCATGTAACAATCACCTTAGTGATAGGTATTTCTGGTGTGGCATATCCTATGCTCATGGAGTTCGGCTTGTGCCACTTAAGCGGTCATTTTATTTACCAATGTCACCCTATCGGCGAAATGGCTATACTATGATGTGTCGATAAACAGTTTATATTTGTGGAGTAATTTTGAAACGTATACCGCCAGAATTGTTTAAGTCTGAAATGAAACGAAAAGGCTGGACGCGCCGCGAGCTGGCTATACGGTGGGGCAAATCAGAAACATGGATCAGCAAAATAGTGAATAATATAGAACGGGATCAACACTGGAATGACGCCCTCAATGGACTGCCTGACAACGAAAAGCCCAGGTAAACTATAGGTCATATTTTTATTGCAGAAAGGTAACCTATCGTTCATAATTCAACATTGAGAGACTATTTTCACTGACGCAGAGCTACCGGGCTGCCACCCGATAACCCTGCTTACCACAACTAACTATATAAGGTAGTTAATTATGGCTAAACGCGATAATAAAACAATTCGCCGAATTTCCCAAGCTGAACGTTTTGGCAAGGTAGCTAAAAACGGCATTTCTTTAAAAGGAAAATGGTTACAGGAAGCGGGATTTACCTTTGGAATGCCACTAAAAATCCGGGTGATGCCGGACTGTATTGTTATTACCGCCCAGAACACTCAGGAACTCTGGCAATGCCTGGAAGGACTGAGTATTGAGCCATTTAACCCCAGTGCTGCTATTGACTGGATTAAGTATTATCCTGGTGGGTTGATGATTACCTAATAGACTAAAGCATAAATGGACTATATCCTTAAATGTTGGATGATTATCCAACATTTTGAGGACGATTCAGTCAGAGTAGTGCAAAAAAGCCATATTTGATTAGACTTATCTAACTATTGGAGGTCGGTTCAATTGGCCCTGATTCCATTATTCTAAGGGTTTTTCGGGCCAGTTAATATCTGACGCTAAATTAACATCAACGCGGTTCAATAATACTCTATATTTTTTTAACTCTGCTAACAGCGATTTTTCCTTATCACTCGACATCTCCAAATCTACAGCATCTTGTAACGGAGCGATCTGTTTACTTACAGTGAGCATAAGTTGCTGTTTCTTATGTTCTGCTTGCTGCTGCTGTTCCCGTCTGAGCTTTATTTTATCACTTTCTGATATTATCCACTTTTCACTATCCCACTTGTGATAAACAGACTGTGCTTGTTCTGTAAGAATTGGATAACCCTCTTTATCACTGACGATAGCAAACCCGCGTGATTGACCGTCAAGTAATTCATTGTGTTTTTCTGCTGTTATTTCAACACACTCTTCATGAGCTTCATTATAAAAAACACATTCTTTTCTGGAGAAATAGACCATTTATACCCCCCAAAATAATATATGTACAACTTTGCCTGGATTCTCATCATTGTTGGGAGTACCTGCTTGATATTCAAATGTCGATAGTGTTGCATTACGTACTAATGTGTGGCCAGTTGATGTATTGATACTCGACATACTTGCAATATAGCCAAAAAGCTTATTTTTAAAAGAAATTGGATAATTTACCTTTATCCATGATTGTTGAGCTGATGGGACTTTAACCCATTGAATAATTACCCCCGTATCTCCACATTGCCACCAACCATTTTCGGATTTTATAGCTGTATTTTGTAATGCAAGAGTACCACTTCTCTCAGGCGCTAATATATTGTAACGCCGCTGATTCTTGGGATCGTCAGAATAGATATGCAACAATTTCCCTTCAGAACCGTTAATTCCCAATATATATCCATCTTTCGATTTGAAACGCAATTTAGGAAAAGGAGTTTTACTGTCAATCAGTAAACTGCCAACGGTTGCGGTTTTATTGCTAGAAATGCGTAAGAAAGTATTATCGCTCTCAGATTTAGCATAACTTCCCACATCCCCAGCATTCAAACTAATATCCCCGGCCAACGGCTTCCCGTTAATTTTCCGGCTATTCGGCACCGCCCCTTTAGCCAACTCCACCATTTCCGATAAACCGATATTTTTTACAAATTCAGTTTTATTGAAGATGTCTGCTCCATTTTGATTTTTAGCGAGCTTATTATTGGCATTATCATTCACATCAGAAACAAGTTTCTGAGTTGCTGCAAGGGTATTACTGTTACCTGTCTTGTCTGTAAGTTGGGTGATGCCTTTTTCTATAAGTGTGGCGTCAGGAATCAAATCTTGAGTTGCAATCTCTCCCAGTCCTAAATTATTACGTGCTGTCGCTTTGTTATTAATATCAGATAAGTTATTAGCTTTCTGTAGAAATAACCCATTAGGATCTGCTAGTAGATTTTTCCAACCGGAAACTGATGTACTATCCGGATCTGTATTGTTATCTTCTACCTCATTCCACCAAATTTTACTTCCATCAGAACTGGCAACAATGGCCCCTTTAGGATAACCATCAATGGCAGCACTAAAGTCAGCATTATACGAATACAAGCCACCAGACATTGAATAACGTATTGCGGTAGTAATATCATTCAATATCCCGTTCATATCCTTGCCAGATGGAGGAATTCCACCAGCAGATATTGCTGTCATCGTTAACGGGGGGAAACCGCTCGGATACGTAGCTACTCCTTTTGCCAAGCTGCTTTCAGTTGATTTTGTTGCAATCTCGTTATAGTCTCCGGCGCTCGCAAACGGAACAGCAAT
This sequence comes from Photorhabdus laumondii subsp. laumondii, assembly GCF_003343245.1. NCBI lineage: Bacteria > Pseudomonadati > Pseudomonadota > Gammaproteobacteria > Enterobacterales > Morganellaceae > Photorhabdus > Photorhabdus laumondii. The sequence continues at coordinate 4,009,405 of NZ_CP024901.1, forward strand.
AAGATTAGGTTTTTCAGTTGATTTCATTTGTTGGTATCCTTTGAACGATTGCGACACTGACACCAACCGGGTAAGGCAGTGCTCTCGATGTTTGAACAATTGCTAATTCTGCTGTTGATAGCTGAAATTCAAATACATAACTCATCTTCATATTTCCATCATCAGTGATATATGCACGTCCGCTATCGCTAAACATATAAACAAGCATTCTGTTGATGTTTGGTATAGTGCAGTCAGATATATTTGACATGGCTTTCATCATAATTAGCTTTCGGTACATCAGATCTGATAGCTCAATAGTTTTTGTTTTTGACTCCCCGGAATAAAATGGTGCTTGGTCAAATGGATTTGGATCTATCGTTGTCGGAACATTCAGTAAAGCTTCACCAAAACCTATATATTTTACATTTTCATTAACAGTCAGCCGCCTGCTGACATTCACTATTTTTCCCCACACATCCAGCCCGTAAGTATTTTCTGTGTCAATATTCCAAATCAGATCGTAAAATGTATTAATAAATTCAACAGAGGAAACAGCGGCATTGAAACTTCGAATAAGTGAGTTGAGTTTTGGACTAGCGGCATACTGAGCAAGAATAGTTGCTCCCACATTTTCCATTTATGAACCTACTAATTTCACAGAAATATTATCAACGTCAAGCGTTGGGATTTCATCAATACCAAAACTAATTGATGTTGAATAAGTAATACCGTCACGGCTAAGCGTAATATTGTAAATATCAACACTCGATGTATCTATGTTATAAACGCCTGAATAATATCTACCAGCAAATAATGTAGATGCTATTCTTGCTCGGGTTCCACCGTCTTCTCCGTTAAATGCTTGCGCTATAGCTGACTTAACCTGTGTTTCAATATCAGCAGGAAGGTAATCGCTATTAGCAAGTGAGACGTCAACATAGACACGAATGGGTGCTGGTATCACATAGTTAATTTCATATTCGGGATAAGGCTGAACATAGTTTTCATCATCCACAATTGTGTGAGTTGTATTTCCGTTCGTAGGAATACCTGGAGGCTTTTTCTTCCAGATTACTCTAGCGACATCCTCAGTCTTTCCCCCATATACAGCACTATAAATAGAGTTTGGCACCATTCTGTATTTTGATACCCCGACCGTTTTTACTACCGATGTATCATTTGAAATAACGTATGCGTCTGCCACGCCATTTACTTCTAATACTGCGGCATAAATGGCATGTAATGAGTTTGTCGCATTTTTAGCAACAGATTGTTTACGACGATACTCAAAATTAGCGCGGGTTTCCTCATCTATGCCAGGTACGCCAGCACTCGCATTACTGATACCTGACCAACCGGGCACCGAGCTATAAATCGTGTTCAAGTCATCAATTTGGCATGCTAACGGCCCTGATGTTGAGTTTTGGAAAACAACATCAACAGAGCCGCTGCCCGGGATCTTAACCTCTGTTAGTGAATGATAAAGATACCCTTTTTTATCTTGAGCAATACTACCAATTGGAATAACTGTATTAACTAACCCAGTGCATGTTGCTGTTACCGTTGTTCCCGATGCTGGAATTCGATCTAAAAAATAAATTCGTCCGATAGCATCTTGAAAACGTCCGGTTGCATAATCCGGATTAATTTGATTGACGATAGCAAGTAACTGATCGTTCTTGTCAGCAATGATAGCCGCATCACTCATGGCTATTTGACCTTGCGGTGTTGTTAAGCTCGTACTCATTGCACCACCCATTGCTGTAGCCAAATCATTTAGCCGCCCATTTAAAATATCAACCTCGTCGGGCACAGTTAGACCCGTCTTTGTAAAGGTTACACCTGGAACACTTGTTGTCAGTACTACAGAGTTAGTCATCAGAAATTTACCACCGTTGATTGATTGTTCATGTCCGTTATTGTCATCATGCCCGCAATAGTTCTCTCCTTTCCATTTATAACTTTACAAGTGGCAGACTGAACATAAGGTGACTTCATTGCTTCTTGTTGCATTTTGCTGTTGATTAGCTGAGTTCCCGGCCAATATCCCAAAATTCGCTGGTAATAAGGAATACCCAATGCTGTGTCATACCAGCACTCACCCAGATATGTACTACAGGCACAAGCGACATCCTGCGCTACAGAATAGGGATTATCAGTAATGGCGATATTTCCAGAATCATCTAACGTTAAATCCCATGACTCGGTATCAAGAAGAAATGAACGAGTTTGCATTTTCGATTCCTATGGAAATAAAAAAACCGCAATTAAGCGGTGTAGATATGAAAAAACCCGCACTGTAGGCGGGTTTATTGACGACTACTCAAAAAATTTTAAGCAGCTTGACGATGATTCTTACGCTTTCCTTGAAGCTCAACTTTTGGCTTATGCTCAAACATTTTTGGGGCAGCTTTTATCAACAAGTCAATAGCTCCACCCACAGCAGTATACACCTGCTGCGTATCAAATTTTTTGATATCTTTAATGGCTGCTTTCTGCTTTGACATAACGACTCCTAAGAGATTTTCTCTCCAATAGCTTTGAGCCTGAGCCCATAAGGGGTGTTCACATTAACAAAGTTTTCTCTTGCACAAAAAACAAACTAATATTCGTTAGTTTTCGTATGCTATCACTATAAACTCTAGTGTCTAGTCTTTTTTTTATCAATCTTTGATTGTCTTGAATATTGTTTCAAACGTATCAATATCAGCCTCCATAATGTAACCACACTTCATCATGTTAAATCCATAAGATGAGTAATAGGAGATTACTTCTTCAACAGGCTCAATGATACGGATATATTTACCCTGTGCAGATTTACAAAACATGTAAGCAGCCATCAGAGTAAGTTGAAACATTTTCCCATTTAAAGGGTGTTTTGCGTCATCACGATAGAAGTTCTCTATCATATGAATTTCAAAACTTTCCTCATCAATGGAATATGTACATAAAGCTAGCCCAGAAGGAGGTCCTTGCACATTTCCACATTCTACCAGCTTTAAGCAAAATTCAAATTTATCTTCTCTGTTTCCTACCCTAGACAAACATTCATCCCAGTTTAGTTCGCCGTATCCGCGAGAAAGGATTCTGTAATCATCATCAGAGATATCCCCTATAGCAAGGTTAAGCTTAAGCTCATCAACAATAATCTGCATGCTATTTCTTACCACATGCCCGATCTGCTCAAGATTAAACATTCTTTATCTCTCATTTTTAATTGGTTGATATATCTTACAGCTTTTTGTGATTATTTCATATGCTATTTAACTTTTCTTGCCATTAAAACGTGCACTATTTAACAATGACAAGTGAGTTAACAATTAACCCCAAACCAAGGATGGCTATATCCACCAGCGTGACTAAGGTTTATAACTTACCGTTCTCTATATTTTATTCTCTAAACTTCAGCTAAAATAAATAATGTTGACTTCAATGTGATTGACTTTATAGTACAGAACCATTGCTTCTATCTCTATATCAGTCAAAAGAAGCTCTTTTCCAAGTCGCACATACTCGTAACCTTTTCCAGTTTCACAGTTCAACTAATACTGTTACCAGTTAAAACAATGACCGAGAAAAATAAAAAATTTACCTGGGCTTCACAAAGATTTCTTAGTTTCTTCATTTCTACATATTTATCATCCTTATTTACAGCTTTAACTATCTTACGGTTCCATCGAATATTGCATTTCCACCGTTACCGCCACCACCTTGAATAACCGCACCATTTAATATAATAGATGGTGAGTTCATTGTGATTGAATTTGATGAAGTCATTTCCGTTGTCGGAGCGACTACGTTAATTTTATTCGGTGAAACAATATTTATCTGATTATCTACGAATTCAACATATTGTTGTGGTTCTGCGTTTAAAACTCCCCCCAGATAAATTGCGTCTGAATAATTGTGCGTTCTTTTTGAACCCGGTAATGCCGGTGCTTTTGTTGCTCTGATGCTGCTAATATCACGATCACAAATGGCAATTAAACCAATATCACCAACCACAGGATTCATAATGACAGCACTGTTACCACGCTGAAGACGAAATACTGGAACATTATAGATTATTCCATTCTCGATTTTTCTCCCTGCTCCCGTCATATTATGTACCATCGGCTTTACATCTACGGTTTTCCCGCTCGATTTAATAACAAGGCCCAAAGTGATAAAAACATGCTGACTAAGAAACTGCCTCATGACAAAATCAAAAGCATTCGCTTCACTGTTTATGTCCGTTGGTTTTGTTGTCAGCTTTGTCATTGTTTTTATCCTCTGTTTTCACTGGAGTGCCACTAAAAGATGTATGCCACTGACCACCATCAAGCCAGGAGGTAAGGTAGTGTTCCGCCCCTGTTATCAGATAAGTGCCGCTAACGTTCGGCAAAGAGGTTTCTATTTTTACCTTACGACCTAAAATAATTTCATTACTGAAAAGGGTAGTTGCTGTTATTCCCACGCCAGTAAATATGGGATAGCCAATTAGCCCATATTCTGGAGACGTAAGTAGCGGTTTTTCAACTTTCGGTTGACCATGAGGCCAAATGGTCACTTTATCAATCCCAAAGTCAGTGTCTATATCTAGCGCACTTGCCGCCTGTTGGATTTGATTAACAACGTTTCCTGTATAATGAGGATTTGAGATAACACCTGTGGCGCCATAATTTTCAACCGTTAGATCCGCTTTTTTAGCCATTGCAGTAATAATATCGACAATATCCACATCTCCCGATGCAGTGAACGGTTCAACTTCCTTTGCTCTTAGGCCAAGCATCATACTGGCCGTTATCGTCAGGGGAGTATCGGGTAACTGATTAAAATCTGCATAGGCATCACTGATAAAACCCTCAAATATAGCATGACCATCCGCCCATACACGCATTAAGTTGAATTTCGCACTACCAATCCAGATCCCGCGATAACTCAACGTTGCCATTTGGCTGGTTGTTAAACCCCAGATTTGTAATGTTATTTGTGTCCCTGATATGCCGCCCCACGCCGCCATGTTGACATAAGCGCGTGCGTTTTCGATAGTCAGTATATTGTTACCGCTATCATCAAATGTCTTGCCGTCAACTAGCTGAAATTCAACTGTGATATTGTGTTGTTTGTACGTCACTGAGTCACCTCTCCTGGAAAAAGGTAATATAATTTGTAGCGTTGCCCTAGCTCCTCCCAATGGGGATCAGATAAACCATCCAGATCAGCAAAAAACAATTCACCCTGGAACCGTAAATAACTGTAACGGACAATTTTATTGCAGTTGAGGCACACAACTCCCTGTAGCACAGGTTTATCATTGACGGTTAAATCCATATATAAACCTGTGCCACGTTGATTGAGGCGTATCATGCATGACTGCTCATTCAAGGTCACAGTGAACTCCTGAGCCTTAGCCGCCCTGATCGCTATTTCAATCACGTTAATTTCCTCGATAATTCTTCTACTGCATCATTGAGATGGTTGGTGGCACTCAATACAGAATCATTTAATGGACCAGTAATCGTCTCTGTTGCACGCTTGAAACCAGATGAAACTTTATCAGCAACTTGCGTTGCAGCACTGGAAACGGATTTTTTCAATCCGGTCAGAGCCTTTTTGACATCGGATAGTGTGGCATGTTTTGTTGAACCTGTTGATTGTTCGGTATTTTTACTTGGGCCTTTTGCTGTCTCATTCTTTGTTGTATTCGACTTGTTAGCAACATTGCTGCTCATTTTCACTTCGGCAATGTCTTGTACCGCCTGGAAAACTGCGGTCACAATCAGTAAGGTAACACCGTTATCCTGCCTTATTCGAAAATCGTACTTAATCAAATCATAACTTGTGTACGTAGTATCAGGTGTTTCAATGTCGTAAATTTCAGCACTGGATACCATCTTATCTAACGCTTCAAGAACATCAGAACGGGACGTCAGGGTGAGGTTTGTTAAGTTAGGCACGGAACCAGAAAAACCGGTCCATCCCTCAAACGAGAATGTCACATGGACTTCACCGGGCCGCTGCACTTTGTTGTATGATGTATAGCCGCCTTTCTCTATCGGCGCAGTCGTGATTGATGCCTCTCGTGTGACTTCTACTACAATGAATGATGTGGGCGTAAACGGCTTATCACCAACTCTCTGCCCGGATGCATAATAAATACCATATCCAGGAGATATCATACTGTTAACACCAGATAGCAGGTTGCCACTACGGAACGCACTAAGTACCGTTGTTTGATTGAGAGAGAATGCCATTATCCAGTTACCCCCGTTGAATAGCTTGTTGCCAGCGTTGATCCACCTATTTTCTGCCGGGCATCGTTAACCACGCCTTTTACGTTGTTAGCGTTAGAGCTGATTTGAATAGTTCCGATGTGATAACTCTCAGAAACAGAGGAGGTACGGTTGTTATTTACCGTATTCGAATAACGCTGAGCGGCCACATGAGCCCCCAGTTGTGGCATATTCGCCAATACCTTTGGGATATAATCGCGGGTTTCTTTTGGCGCAGCGCCCAATCCTTTCCGTATAACATTTCCCTGTCCCCAGTTATAAGCCGCCAGTGCTTTACTCAAATCTCCGTCAAACATTCTCATTAGCTGAGATAAATATTTTGCCGCGGCTTCCGAAGATTTTACCGGATCAAAAACATCATCATCCATTAACCCAAAATGTTTGGCTGTACCTGGCATAAACTGGAATAAGCCCTTGGCACCTGCTTTAGACACAGCATACTGATTGCCTCCCGATTCCGTCATGGCAACACTACGTAACAAACCCTCCGGTAACCCGAACTGCTGCTCAAGTTGTGCTAATTTTGGTGATAGCCAACCCAGTAATTTCATGCCGGTAGTGTTCGGTGACATTTCAGCGGCTGCGACTTGAGGAACGAGCGAATCAATCAGTTTATTAATTGAATCGGTCAGCTTATCTAACGCGGCTTTTAACCAATTATTGCTGTATTCTAGCCGCTGTTGTCGTTCATCCTCGGCCCGAATGATACGGTCATTTTCGCTGCGCTTTTCTTCCTTTTTGACCTCTTTGACTACGGTCGTATCTGGCTTAGAGGTTTTACCATCCAGTTTTGCCTGATAGGCTTCATACTCTTTTTTACTAAAAAAGGGTGTCCAGTCGCTTGCCAGATACAATCCATATGAATCAAGTGTATTTTTTGTCTCTTCCCCAACAATCGAAGTCGCAACTGACTCCACAGGATCATATAACGCATATGTGATAGCGCCATATATTCCGGCTTTCCCGGCAATCCCTTTTCCCGGTAACCCGCCGCCTTTCCCCATTTTCAGCATGGACGAAGCCACGCGATAAATTCCCCATAACCACCCCGCAAACTTCAACCCGATCAGACCAATGATGACATTACCCCAACCGCCTACCGCATCTGCGGCCTGATTAGCGACTGAAATAATAAAACTCATCTTATCGAGAAAACCACTGACCGCTTTTTTAATCTCTTCTGGGTGCTTATTCATCCAATCAGCTAGGTTTTTTAGCCAGATATTGAAATCATTGATATATGGTAAAAGGGCATTAAACAGAATGTAGCCTGTTTTCTCAAAACTCTGGCTTATCTCTGTCCACTGTTCACGAAAACGACGCGCGGCGGCAACAGATTTATCATCCACACCCGAATTAGCTGTAAATTTATCCACATCTTTGAGTACGTGACCGGATGAGAACCACTGTTGCGCGGCGTACCCGACCCCAAGTTCACCACCGTAAGCTTGCTGTTGATCTTTATTAAGTCTGGGAAAAACACCGCTCAGCTTACGCATGATAGATTCGGTGCTTTCTGAGGCAATATCAATATCGACACCCGCTTGTGATGCCGTTTTTAACAGCGTCTCAAGAGCCGGATCAAGCGCAACACCTGATTTTAGTCGGGCTTTAGCATCATTAATGCGTGAAAATGCCCCCACAATCTCATTTGCGCTGACACCAAATGCTTGACCTGCTTTTGTCCAGCCATCAAGCGCTTTAGCCGACATGCCGAACGCATCAGCGGCAGTACTTAACTGATTGAGATTGCCGGCAAAACTGGTCACAAAACTTTTCAGTCCACCGAGTGAGACCGTGACACCCGCCAAAGCCAAGATCTGACTCTTTATGCTGGAAAAGAAAGAGGAAGCTTTCTTTCCTGCCGCCTCCATTTCTTTTGCCACTTTTTCGGTTTTCTTACCGGTTTTGTCTAATGATTTGCTGGTTTTCTTTTCACCATCATTAAACGAGTCAATCAGTTTTTGCATAACCTGAGCCAACCCACCGATCCCGGCAATCACTGCGGTTTCACCTGCGCTAAATTCAGCCGCATCAAGCCCCAGCGTTATAACAAGTTCATCTATAATGTTTGCCATCAGTTTTTACCCTGCTGTAAAACGTAAGCATTGTGATTATCGACCTGAATAATCTCTATTAACTGCCAAAGGTCCTCCACGCCATAAACTGTATCCAGCTCATGGAGCGTTGCCTTTCCTGATGAGATAACGGTCGCTATTGTGCCTGGGACATTTGTATAACTGATGATACCGAATGGCTTTGAGATGCTGGAATAGCGCGGCGGGATTACGATTGGTCGGCGGTTTTGAAAAAATCCACGTGTAACTTAAGCACCTCTGCACGTAATTTCAGCCGGGTAACAATTTCTTCAATGTCACTGTCGATCAGCTCGCGTTTGATTTTTTTATCTACCTGATTCGGAACCATCTGCACACAACCCATCAGTTCATCAAGTAGTGGCCTGGCTTCATCAGGAGCAATGCGAGAAATTGCTTTCAATCCAACCACCGCTAATGCAGCCATGCCCAAATCCCGAAAATTATCGGGGATAGACAACCCCTCTCTCCCCATTGCCATCAATGCACGAATAGCCCACCATTCAGCCTGCGAAGCGGGCATTTCCTGAATGTAAAAAAGCTTTCCTTTGTCGCGATTATCATCATTCATAGTGATGAAGGTTTCTTTACGTGCCATTAGCTATATGCCTCACCTGTTATTGATTCCCACTCAATGACGGCCTGCGCCGCTTGTAAAACCTTTCCTGCGTCCGGCATGGTTTTCCATTGCTTCAGAACGCCGTTCACCAATGTGTATTTACGCCCGATGGCTGGAAGAATAACCGTCGCATTACATCTGAACACCGAGACGCTAGTACGTGATGTCGTTGCCCAGGTATCAAAAATGGTGCGACTTTCCGAATCAGGCATAATATGAATCGTCTGATTGATATTGCCGTAGATAAAACCCGCTGACAGTTTACCGTCCGCCCCACGTACCGTTTCAGCCAAATCCAACGCCTCAGTTTCGAAAATGTTGTCGGCAGCAAATCCCTGTAATTGCACACCAGACGGGTATAAATTGGTCACAGTCAGGGTAATTACCGCATCAGCAGAAGTGATTGTGTCTGACATTATTGAACCTCCGTAGATGCCATTTCGAATTTCTGAATACTGCCACCGTCGCAATACCACAGTGTACAGCTTGGGCTGGTGCGATTTGCACGCATAGAGGCAGACATTTCCCCAATATACAAGTAATAACCCTTCGCGATTATTGACGTTGAAACATCAGATCCCACAGCGTTAATAATTTCCAGTTTTTGTGCAGCCGATAATGTTACGCCTGCTCGGATACCGCCCCACAACTTAAACCGCTGGATAACATCACTCATTGAGGCTTCCACCAGCGCACGGCCAGCCGTGTTATAAGGGATAGTCTTGTTGGATTTGAACAAGGCAATAACCGCGCCTTGCAAGTTCGCATTCAGCCAGATTTGACCACAGAAGGAATCTAGCCACTTAAAATCACCGGTTATTGTGCCATCAGCCCAATAATTTTCGGTGATATTATTGGCGGCATAATTGCCATAGAAGTTATACCCATTAGCAATCAGCGCATCATAAACATCAGAATCGATCACATCAGGACTGAGGCCGCTCAATTCTCTGAATTTAAACGGAACACGCCCCTCAGTTCGCTCAAAATCCAGCACCGCCGCATAACCCAATACTGCTGCCGGTTTCATATTATCAGAGCAGAAAACAGGAACGACACTCCCGTAGCTGTGAATGCCAATAATTTTATGGGCGATAGTTTCCTGACTGCCTTTCACTTTTGCCGTGCCGCTTGTTGTCCAGGCAACATAGAAATAGCGATATACCTGACTACTAGCCCACGCGGATAATGCAAGATGCTGTTCATCTGTACATTCAAATACCGTCGTAAAACATGCCCATTGCTGAGACTGCGTTTTAATCACAGCGAATAGATCAGGAACCGCCGACACTGTAGCCCCCTGAGAAACCGTTGCCCCTAGTGCGCCAGTGAACTTAAGAGCCTCGGCCCCATCACCAGTACCATAGGTGATATTTGTATCTTCCGGTTTAATGCTGCCAGAGGCAACATTGATGATAAAAGCTTTACGGGTGGTATCGAACACAACCGTTACCGCCTTGCCAATCACTGTTTCAATGCTCTTTGCTGCATCCGCAAAGGATTTAACCCCATCAAGATTGATTGCGGCGTTTATTGCTGTACCATTGATATTGAGTTTCAATGTACCGGACATTTTTTGCAGATCGGTAATAGCTACCTCATTAAAAGAACCTGAACGTAACCAGGCCGATACTGCCGCTCGATTAAATCGGGAAAACAGCAATTGACCGGGCGTCTTTGTACAATTGTTGTACCCTGAAAAATAAATAGCCGCCATGCTATATTCTTCGGATGCACCACCGAAATATGCCGCCACATCCTCTTTAGTCGAGAACGACAACACCACACCAACAGGTGCATATATATTATCTGTCAGTAATAATCCATTGAGATCAACAGCATTACCCACTGCCGACAGCACCCCCGGATTAATTCTCACGTCTTTACTGATTGGAATTGCCATGAATAGACTCCACTGTTTTAGTGTTCAGCGTAATACTGTCAAAAAATAGTTGTTCTGTTGTCACAACAGGGTTGATTTGAGCAGTAAATTCAAATGTCCAACGCGACTCATATTGCTGTTCACCATTAATCATCGTCGTCTGAATCGGGTCGCTGGCATAAAGTGGTGCCATATCGATACCTGATCTCTTGAATAGCTCAATCGCATATTCAGTGCGCACCGTCGTTGCAATAATGTGAGCATCCTCATGAGCGAACTGACCGTAACAGTCAATTTGACATGTCCAGCGTGTCGTCCGAGTGATTAGACTTTTTCCCATACCTGCCGCTGTTGGTGCGTTATAGATCACTACACTTGTTGATAAACCCGTGCTGTTCAATGGTGTCATAACAATAAAATCGCCATCTGACATCGGTGAGCGATTTATCTGAGACAAAATAACGCTACGCCTGGGTATTAAGGCCATTAAAAAACCGCGTAATGCGGTTGTTATATCGTCTTGCGTTACACTTATCGTCACCACTATTGTTCCCCACGCTGCAATGTAACAGCGAATTTGCACCAATTCGGCCACTCTTCCAAAATCTGCACTATCAACCACTCTTCACCATTAATAATCAACAGATCACCCCCTTGCTGTCTGGGGCGGTTGACGGCATTAAAATTGCCATTCACATAAGCCGCTTTGAGCATGCCCTGAATATTCAAGCCGTTCGTATGTTGTAGATCAGTAAAAGTCAGTGGCTGGATTTGTGCGGTAACGGGTGTTGTAATGTAGCGCGGGACTTGCTTACCACTGGGTGCAATATCATATCCCACACTTACCCGTATCTCTCCAGGTGAGTGAGGATTAACAACCCCAACAGCACCAGATACAATATTGTGCAGGTTCATTCGTTCCCCTCATCAATCACATAATCAACACTGTTCAGCATGTGTTTGGTGTGACGTAGCGGCGCATCAAATCCCTTTTTAGCTATAGTGGATTTTTTATTAGCCGGTGAAGTGAAAGAACGAATAGATTGTTGAATTTGCCCCTTGATAACTTCCCCGGTCATCCGTAACGCTGCATCCCCATTCATATCGTTAGCACTCAGGCCCTGTGCAAGCACATCACCCCATTCATTAGCATGTTCGTTGATAGTGTTACGAAAAAACGGACGGGGTCGCCTATTACGCCTCGGATCGCCAATCTCGTTACTAATTGCCACCATTGCAACTGAGGTGCCATCGGGATAAGTCGCGTCTTTGAAAAAACCAACCCGCAATTTTTGGCCTTCACCCACTCTTTTAGCTAATTGCTTTAAGTAGCGTTTTGCTGCATCACCGCCCTTGATACTGTTCGACATTAGCGCCTCCATTGAGTCCGTGGATAGTAATATGACGGATAGTGAGAGGGAGAGCTGCCGGGGACGTAACGCATAATTCTATATTGCGCTGTTGCCTGCCAGTACATAGCCCCGTATTTTGTCTGCAAGAACCAAGCAGCACGTTCACTCACAACGCCCATATCAGCCGAAACGGAAACAGATCCCTCACTTGCGCTGCTAACCCGCCCCACGAGCGGATTGGCCGCTGTTCCGCTAACAGATAAACGATTAAGTTCGGCAATATGAGCAACAAGCATATTCAACAACAGTATTCGTTGTTCAAGATCACTAACTGGGCTTTGGGCCGTATTGTTAAGATAGAGTGTTGCTTCAATAAAATAGGTATCCAGCAGGACATCACTGATAGAAGAAAACTCCGGGTAACGAGTGCGAAATTTCACGACATCAAAAACGACAACAAAGCCCATTAGCTTAATCCTCTTCTTTTCGCTGCTCGATATTTTTACCCGGTTTTTGGGGATCGATAGGCTCTAACCCGTTCTTTAACCCGGCTTTTTCCTCAGCTTCCGTCCGAGCCTCTTTGAGTTTTTCTTGGGCAAAAATAAGCCCATTTTTGACTAATTCCGTATCTGCATAGAGTTCCAGATATTTGTCAAAAAACGCTTTATCAACATCATATGTCAGCCCATAACCACCAATAATTGTTGATGAATTTATCCCGTTTAGCGTCACGCGATTCCCATCAATTTCAATCGTTAACCCGTGAGGCAATTTACACCCCACAATGACTGTCACCATTTAAACCCCCAACATTTGTGCAATAGCGTGTGGATAACGAATAATCGCACCCCACGTACCGGCTGATTTCTTTTGTTTAAAACTGGATGAGCTCACAACAACCGCGTGTGCCCGCATTTTTTCAGTAAATGAGGCATAAGCCGTTTTTTCACCATCAAGCGTATCAGCAATCAATTGAACCAGTTCCCCCGCTTCCGTACTGTATTCAACCGCCGTTTCAATCGTCAGATTCGGAAAATTCTTTTTCAATTGATCGGTAACATTAACGTTGTACTGGTTAGTTTTTGTCAGATTAACTTCCGCTGTTGGCGACATGCAAAGTTTCAATGGCTCTGTTCGTTCCACCAACCCTTCTGTTTGTTTTGTAAGCTGCTTAAATAGGCGTTGGGAAATATCGTCATAAATTGCCTGCCCGTCTTTGGTTTCCCACGTTGTACCATTGGATTTTCCGTTTGCAGCCGGTACCACCGGTGCGCTTAACCCCGGATCATTCAACAGTCCATAGTTTTTAAGCCCCGCAATACCATAGAAATAAGACTTGTTCATAAACTTGTTTAGGGTTAATGCGCTTGCGGTGTTAAGTTGCGCTGCTCGATTGATACGGGCCGTACCGTACATATCCAGCTCACGCTCCCCCCAGACAGTAAATGTTTGGAAATGATAGCTCTGGCGTTCCACCCAATTCACGTTAGCATCTGACATGCCGTTATTGCTGTGATCACCGTATGAGCTCACTTCACCCGTTGATTCTTCAACCGGGAACTGGGTTGTCAGCGTTGTCCAGTCACCTTTTTTATTTTCACCGATAATTTCAGCCGCTCTCATCGGCGTGACCAACACACGAACCAGCTCAGGATCGAGATAGTTAGTCAGATACGCAGGAACACCGGCATTACTCACAGTCACCATAGCTGGCTGTGCATCCATAGCTAACGTATAGTTACGAGCATATTGGGGATTTAAGTAATCGACGGCCTGTGGTACTACAATGCCGTATTCCCCTTCAATATATTGAAAATCTGTGTGTCGTTTCATTAGCTCCAGGTCCCCATTTTGACTAATTCACTCTCACCAGCAGCAGTACCGGCAACGAATTTAGTTTCGATAAAATCAGTGATAGTTTTTCCCGCTGCGGCGGCCTGCACCTCACCCGTTTTTAAGGATGCGTAAATCTTATCCCCAACTTTTGCGGGAGTGCTTGTTCGTACCGTAAAATCACCCGCAGTAAATAAAGTGACTTCACGTCCGGGTTGGATCAGCATGGATGCTTCTCCCAACCAAAGAGTGATAGACGCTTGTCCGTCACGCCCCACAAAACCAGACGGTGCACCCGCCCCCTTGTTCGAAACAACACCATCAATCACCCAGGCAAAACGCCCAACAGTTACTCCATCGTTACCCGCAATCAGCGTGCCGTCCCTTGCTAACAAAGTGGCGCTAGGGTTAGTACTGGCAAATGCTCCCTCAATGCCGGGGGCTGGATAGTGATTAATTTTGTTCGGAAAACCCATAGTTAAATCCTCACTAATTTAGATGCGGTGGGAAAACGTTTTTCAAAAGAATCTATAGCAGCAGAATCCATTGCTAGGTGGGCTTTAAGTTTTGCTGACTCTGCTATGCCGATCTGCATTTTCACTAAAGAGCGATAAGCGGACGGATGAACGCCGGTTGTATCAACACCCACCTCATCAAGCGCAACCTTGTAAATTTCGTCAGCAGAATCCATTGCTACTACATCACCGATGAGGGGTTTAACCTCAGCCTCAGCAATGCGAATAGCATTAATGCGATTCACTGTGTCTTTTTCTGCCTTTCGAGTAGCTGCACGAATAGCAGCATCCATTGCGGGCTTACTGACGCTATCCTCTTCCTTTGGTTCTGGTTTATTATCGGGATCATCGTCTTGCGCGGGAGTGCCTGAAATTAACGCCCGGATTTTTGCCAAGTCTTCCTCTGGCAATTTACCCGCAAGCAGTTCAAGTACTTGTGCACAGATATCATCGTCCTGCGCGGGTAACTCCGCAGGCTCCTGTGTCTCCGCATCATCAGCAACAGCTTCAATGATTGAGGCAAGCTCCGCTGAGTCGATTTCCATATCCTGAGCCAGAAGGGTACCGAATTTGTTTTTCGCCGCTTCCGCTATACTTTTCGCGCTACCACCCGCTTTCAGTAATGAGGCAATTTCTTTTGGTGCAGCATCTTGTGCTAATTTCGGCTGCAAGTATGCCCCCAGCGCCGCACGTACAGCGACAGCCACCATTTTTTTATTTAACTTCATGTGTTTTAACTCCAGAGGGAGGGAATCGCAGACAACAACATCTGCACCGACTCGCCCTTCTTCAACAAGAGCGACATGGTTCCCGACGATATCGCGCATAACGCCATCATGATGAATGCCGTCATACATGCCGGGGGTCATATCAGCGACGTAGTGATACGCCGCTGACAATTCTTTTTGTTCATCCGATTCAATACCCGCTATGGATTCAGCATCCCAAATTGCCAGGCTGTTTTTCAGGTATGTACCATCGAACATGGAATCTGATCCCGTTGTACCGACAATCAATTCTGTTGAAGGTTTGGCCGCCGTGACGGGAATGTGTTTTTTCAATAACGGCAGGTTATTGAAAGTTGCAACCCCTTTCTCTAATTCATCAGGGGCACGCAACAGTTTGTAGATACGATTAGGATCAAGCCTTAACCCTTGCCAGTTCGGGATTTCTCTTCCGTAATACGATGATACCGTCGCCTTAGAGATAGGACTTTCAGTAACATGCAAACGCCCATCTCTGTCGTATGAGCGTACAGAAGCCCGATCTAACGCCAGACCGTGATTCATAATATTTCTCGGATTAATTAATTGGTTAGTTTAGGAATGACGACCTGCCAACCACACCCGCAATTGATTTCTTCACCAGGCATGATCCATTTTCCGTCAATATAAAGCCCTTTTGATAAATCGAACTCTTTACCATCCGCTTTCAAGTGTGATTGACGAAATTTTTTTGCTGCATGACTGTGCCGCCAGATACCCGTTTTAAAACCCATTGAACGCTGCCGGGCAGATTGCATAACAAAAGTCGCTTTGTTGTTCTGGTCACGAGCAATCAGGACTGCTCGGCGCTTAGTAATGTCGTAACGCTCTTGCAAGGCTTTTGTCAACGTTCCAAGATCACGCCCCCTTGCTACTGATTGCATCACTAGCGTTTCAACTTGGGATAAATATTGCCGTGGAATACTTTTAATCAACCCAACATTCTCACCAATGACCGTCTGTAGCGCGTTATTCATTTCTGTCGTCATCGTGAACGGTATCGAAATATGTGCCGCATCTAACGCATGATTTAACGAGGCATCCATGTTGTCCATTGATAAAGCCGCGAATTTTTTCGCCAGCTTGTCAGCTAAAGCATCAAACTGCTTTAACCAACGCCGGGTTAATTTTCGCATTGCTGAACGCATCAACATCTCCGGGCTAACATCCATTGCCATTGCTGCACCGCTGTTCTTATAGTTGGCGGATACCCAGTAAATCACCGAGTTATTCATCTCATCCACCAGCTTATATAACTGCTTGCTGTACCACACCCGAACACCGGCATTAGGTTTAATTTGTCGGAGTGTTTGAAGGGGATCAGATGATGTTTTCCGTGTTGCCCTCTTCTTCGATGTCGTCTTCTTTGTCGATTTCATCATTGATTTCCAGAGAGTGATACGGGCTGTTTTCATCGTTGGCTAGACGTTCGCGAGCTTCATCTGTGCTAATCACATTTGCAGCAATTAATACTGAATCAGTATCTGCATCGGTCTTACGTATGCTGGCTTTTTGTTCATCATTCATTTGATACAGCGGTTCGAATGTAAAGCTAATATCAGGATCAATTTCGCCAAATTCGGATAATTGAATAATATCAATCATTCGTGCCAATCCATCTTTCACTAACATTTGCAAGGTAGCAATGAAGTCATAGAAAACACGGATTTCCCCATCAGATGACGCATTTAGCCCGCTTGGTGTGATACCTGTAAAAATCACTAACGGTATGCTACTGACTGAACTCATATGTTCCTGAGACTGGGCTTGCAGTGAATCAAGGCCACTTAGCGGTGTATTGAACTGGAAAAACTCCTCTTCGTTATCCAGCATCATTACCCCTCGGTTATCACGCATCTTGTTAAACAATTCTGCACGATAAATTAACTGATCGGGATTCTTCGTCTGTCCTTGCAACGTCGATTGAAGATTGGTTTTAAATCCAGACACAGAGAATGAATGGATCAAATCAGATACGCTATCACGTGTCCTATACCAGTTTTGTACATAAGACTCTGCAATCTGAGTCAGTGATAAGCCGCCGAAATTATACGCAGGTTTAAACATATCGGTTAATGGCCGGGTGATAAATGTAATCAAACGACTGTCATGTACAGTTTTTGCCATCACATACCAACTTGACGGCTTATAGAAATCATTGCTCAACGGGTTGCTAGCGTTATAAATCCCCGGATATGTCCATATTGGCTCAATGACGTTAAAGCCAATAAGACTCCCCTTTGTGATTTTTTTGGGTGACAGAAATAATCTAGACTCAAGTTCAACCGGATCGGTTGCAGCAAGCACGCCTCTTGACGTGCGAACATCAATGTAAATCTGACCTCGCCCAAAAAAACCATCATGTTCAATGGCTTTTTTTAACCGTTCACGAACGTGGAATTTTTCAATAGCCTCATTAAGCGCTTTGATTTTATCTGATTTGTCATTATCCCCCACTGACGTTAGCTTTATCCACTTACGAGTCATCTCCCCTGCAATAGTGCCGACCATTTTCCGATATTCGGGTAATTGTGACAGTTGGGCCAGATAAGGATAACCGGGGAAACCCACATCTCCCGATATACCACCTGTACCCGTCATATATTCATAAGGTGTAGAATCCATTGCCATTAATGCGGATAACTGTTCAGTAGGAACAACACCGGGAGGGGGCCTGTATGGTTCAACAGGCCGAGCTACTTTTCTCTCTGTTATCGATCCGACAGTATCCGGATGTATGTTCATTGGCTGAGGTGATGCTTGATCAATATCCTGTTCAACTGGCAAAACCTCCGCTTTCTTTTTATGTCTGAATTTGAAAAACATTAAATTCGCCCAACAGATTTTTAGATATACGAAGTGGGTTGTTTTTGCCTGTGATATAACCATCCAGCGAATAACGTACCGCATCCCATAAATGGTTATGTTTGTCGAGCACCACCGGCAGGATTTCACCGGTCAGTCGGTCAGTCTTGTATGAATAGAGTCTTGCCTCATCAATCATGTGCTTACAGCGTTCATGAATAATGATTTCTTCAAAGCCTTTAAGATAAGTGATCCCGTCCTCGACACTTCCGGGCCATTTTGTGGCACCATCGATAACGAACCCCTGGCGTGATAAGTAACTGATAGTTTCCGGTCGGCTACTGTCCCCATGAATGGGCCATTTACGAGAAAGCGGCACCGAATCATAGAACTGGGGCATTTCATCTAATTCAACGCCTACCCCATAGGCTTCATATTCGATATATAGTTTGGTACCAATAATGAAGCAGCGAACCAGTGTGGATGGGTCATTAGCGAAACCAAAGTCAGCTCCATAGAAAAGCCGGTCGGCTTCTAGCCATAGCTCATCAGAAAATGCTTCAACCCGGTATTTTCCAGAGAAAATAACCGCTTCACTGAGTGCTTTTGGTAATCCAAGCCAAATATGCTCATACGCTTCATAATCGATGCGTTTGCAATATTCCATTTCCTGCCGGAGTACGTCAGGGAAAAAGGCGTTATCACAATAGTTAACTTTTCGAATAATAACGCCGCCGTCAGAGGGATCTTCCTGATGCCGGGTCATCAGTTTGTATGTCGGGTCCTCTTCCTCGCGAGGGTTGAAAGAAACCCAGACTTCGGATTTATTAGCACGTACAGTTGGCCCAAGAATATCCCAACTATCTTGCGAAACGGTCTGAGCCTCTTCAACCCAGCAGATCTTAATGCCATGCATCGACTTGATGCTTTGAATATTGTTGCGAAGACCTTTAAACGTGAAACGAGTGCCGTTCTGACCTTCAATCTCGTTGTTTTTGACCTTATAGAAGTGGGACAGTCCAAGATCAATGATTTGTGCCTCAAGCAGGGCAAGAACAGAATCATTGATTGAGTTCTGGAATTCACGGGCACAAAGAATCGTCATTGGTTCTATAGCACCCAACAATACCAGCGCACGAGCAATCTCTACCGATTTACCGCCACCACGCCCGCCATATGTCCAACGCCAGCGAACAGAACCCAATGCTCGGTCATATAAAACCTCTGTCGCCCAGTCACTACTAAAGGCGTACAGAACACCATCTATGATGACTGGGCTACCTGTTTTCCCTCGCGCAATTTCTCCATGTGAGAAGCCCAGACATCAGCAGGACAATTGGCGGGAGTGACAATACAGACTTTGCCATAACTCAGGCCAGCGAGATCAACATTGACCTCAGTTTTATTGCTGCTCATGTCGATACCGGTAAGTTGCGCAGCGTTCTTAATGTTCGGCGCAACCTGTCCGAACTTCTTATCTGCTAACGCTTCCTTCCCAGCACGAAACGACAATTCAGCCAGGTGTCCAGCATTGAATGAAACAAGCAACGCCGCTTCGTTTCTCAGTTCTCGAATGCGGGCTTTTATTTCCGGTCTGCGTATCAATATGGATGATTGAGAATCAGCACGGGCTGGAGAGTAACCCGCACAAATTGCCGCCTCTTTCATCGGCATACCCGCCGCTATGTTTTGAGCAAACTGTTCGTATTGCGGCTTTAGAATCCCTGCGGTTCCTTGCGAACTCTCTGCGAACTTTTCAGACTCCAAGATATTACTGGTGTTACTTGCTACCTGACTTTCCGCTTGGTTCGCATCAGGTTCGCACTGCGTACTGTCAACAATAGTGCGAACCCATTCCTCAGTCTTTGCCCTCTTGCGGATTGCGGCATCACTAATACCGTACTTTTTGGCAATCTCCCTGATTGAGAGAAAGCCGGAACGGTAATCACGCTCTATTCCCTCCCAGTCAGTATTTTTTGCCATTTCTTTCCCTTAAAATATAAAAACCACCGTGGAAGGTGGTCAACATACAATATTTATTCAATAACAAATAATCATCATTCAGTTATTGCTTAATTCGGCTTTCCGTCTGATATTTACCATTCGAACATAAAAATCATGCATAGATTTATAGTTTTCTTCACGTTTATCAATAGCCTCAAAAGGCTTAAGCCACTCATCAACCTGAGATTTGCACGTAATAAAAGCATCATCCACTAACTTTTCAGGCAGTATGTCTGCTGATAATTTAGGAAGGACATAATCATTTAGACATGTTGTCATAGGATCTACGTATTGGGTTTCCGAGTACCCGATACAAGGTAAAATAAAAACAATCAGCAATCCGATAAATTTTACGCAATTGAATATTTTTAACATCACTTCCTCCTTGCATGGAAGGATTATACATCAGCATTATCACTAGGGTGTGTCCCGCAATAGGCTGAGATAGAATAATCTATGTGGCTCTGACTTTCGGAAAAAACATGTTATGGCTCGTTACGACCTTCCTGATGAAGCATGGGAGTTACTGCTCCCCTTATTGCCCCCTGAACATTCTCAACGGGCGGGACATCCTTATGTTGAACACCGCCGGGTTATCAACGGCATGTTTTGGATACTCTGTTCCGGTGCCCCCTGGCGGGATTTACCCGAACGTTATGGTTCCTGGAAAACCGTCTATAATCGCTTTAATCGGTGGGCAAAATCGGGGCTCATTAACCTCATTTTCAATAAGTTATTGTCAATACTGGATGAACAAGGTTTAGTTGATTGGTCAGCTATATCTCTGGATGGCAGTAACATTCGTGCGGCACATTGTGCGGCGGGCGCCAAAAAAAACATCCCGATGTCACCGAAAATCATGGCCTGGGTCGCTCTCAGGGTGGTTATGGCTCCAAAATCCATCTGGCGGTCGATGGAAAAGGCTATCCACTGAATGTGGTACTCAGTGCAGGTCAATGTCATGAAAGTCAATATGCAGTGCGCCTGCTGGATGGTCTGGGTATTCAGCGTAAAAACGGTTTTATGAAACGTCGTTCAAAAGCGGTGATTGCTGATAAAGGTTATGCCAGCCACGCATTACGTAACCGGTTAAAAAGTCAGGGAATAAAAGTGATAATTCCCTATAAATCAAATGAAAAAGCGCGGTCAGATGGACGGGTTAAATTCGACCATGAAACGTATCGAAGAAGAAATGTTGTAGAAAGATGTTTTGGTCGACTCAAAGAGCATCGTCGCATCGCCACCCGTTATGAAAAGACAGCAAGAAATTATATCGCTATGGTGAAATTAGGTTGTATCCGCTTATTTCTTAAGGCCATAATTTAATTGAGGGACATAACCTAGTATGCGATAGGAACAGGCAGTAGCATGAATTATCGGTATTAACGTAACTGTTTAAAAGATGAAATTATCATTCTTAGCTTTAATTTCATTAAGTGACTTGTCTCAACTTATTTCATGTTAAAAATAGGTAGTTTTATCTTTCCATGAACAAAAACACTCTCAAGGAGTCTGTAATGAGTTTTAAATCAACCATCGAAAAGATAGATGATTCACTAAAAAAACTACCTCAGCAAGCTGACAACTTCAGTGCACTTATGTCTAAGCTTGCAAGTTACACAGTAGTAAATGGTTTAATCTGTTTTTCTGCCACAAGAGTTAGTTGCAAATATTCCACTATAAAAAACCACCACAGATGTGATGGATTGGGGTGTTGAGTTTTTAGAGTTATTTACTGGCTATTATGTACCGGAGGAATAACCATTCATTAAGATTGATTAACCTTTTTCTTAGAGTTTGTCCTGTATAATGTTTGAGTAATCTGCGAGGTAAAATAATCTTCATCCAGAAAACACAATAGCCTCTTAATGTGTTTTTTCTCTTGTGGCATTGCAATTTTCCTTTTGCCATTATCTTCGTGTATATCTAAATCAAAAACCACTCCATTTTCATTAGCTGCTGCTAATAAAGCATCCACAGTATAATTCTCTAAGACTCTTGATTTATTTATTAATGATACTTTCTTTCTTATTACCGTATCAGCAAGACTTGTAAGGTCAAAATTATTTGAAATATGGAAATGATCATGATTAGAAAACTCTCTTAAATCATCATCAGTGGCCTCTTTAAAATACCCATCAACATCGAATATTCGCCTCAACATATGAAAACTTTTAAATTTTAATTTATTACCCTCAAGTATTGCGGTTAGCTTATTATCGATAATCAAACCATCAGAATCAGATAGCTTAAAGGTATTTTTGTCTTGAAGTATACTATGAAACAATGTTTTTTTATTATCTATTATTTGTCTTTTATCAAAACATTGAAGATAAGCTTTTATATTATCTTCTGTTTCAGATGAAGTAATTTCACCAGAAAACAGAGCCTTTATATTAAAAATAGATATCTCCTGCGGACTCCACTCTTGAATGGAGGTAGGCGTCTGAATTGCATCAAGAACACCTATAACATCATCAAAATTATCAATACAAAAATACTCCACAGGACTGGTAATATAACCACCACTAAATTCTACAGATGTCGTATAATTATTTTCAAAATATTCTTTTTGTTTTTTAAACAAGGCGTTTACAGATTTTTGCGTCTCTGAGTCTGTGACAATTCTCACAATTTTACTAGTGTCGGTTATAGCAAATAATTCCATAAGTAATTTCCTTTTTGAATTAAACAACAATGTATGTGTGAGCTGTTAGCTTTATAACATCTAACCTGTCGTTATTCACTAAAAATAAATCCCTTTTGGTAATCAATACAAAACTAATACCTGTCTCGCCCTCTGCTTCATAAAATTTATAACCGAAGAATGATAATAACGGATTAAAGCTATAACCTTCAGAGAAAGAAACATAAGCAAGCAAACTAATGTAAAAGAATGCAGCAATTTTCCAGTCAAAAAATGTCCCGGACGCACTAAGCAATGGAAATAAATATGTTAAAAAGTAATTAGTTACTTCTTTATTAGCTGGAGTAGCTGTTTTTATATTCTTTTTTGTTCGACCTGAATGATGAATAGAATATTTCAATATAATAATACAGAGAAAGACACTAATCACTCCTATAGTTATATACACACCAAGCATAATGTAGTTTTTTTGAATGAAAGCCAAATAAGCCAATGTGATGCATACAGGAGCCACAGAAGTTGCAGTTAATGCAAAGCGAGCAAGTTTGCTTAAAAACATTTTCCACCTCCCTTCACCATAACTGTATAAAAAAACAGTATACATCAATTTAACTCAAAACCGAATAATAAATTTATATTGATAAATAATGCCAATATATTCAAGAAAAAAACATCAGTTATTCAGATGATTATCGGCACTGGGTTCTAACATAGTCTTGCAAGCCCTCTAATTGTGCCTGCATCATTGTTACCCTTTCGGTGAGAGTGAAATAATCCCTGATAGCGGGGTCTTCCAATCTGGAGCTGGCTGCATTAACCATGCCGGAGGGGGAACCTGCTTCACTTTGACTACAGGTTGCCGCGATGCGCAACTTGCGACGACCAGCGGCAACATCACTGCGAAGAGCATCAATTTCAGATTTGGCATTAGCAAGTTCCTGAGTGTGTTTCACATCAAGCTCGCGCAGCATAGTGATATGTGAGTTTTGATAATCAAGCGCATCCGTAAGCTGTTGGATTTCTGATTGCCGCTGTTTTGTAATATGCTGCTCTTTCTGTAACTCAAAGTGATAGTAATACGCTGTCAATGAAATAAGGATCAACGCTAGTATAGTGTAGTAATGAAAGCTAAATTTCATAGCAACAACACCCCAGAAACCAGCTCCATCCATCTCTACCTATCAAAGCAAGAAAGAAGCCAAACAGAAACAATATCCTGGCCAACGAATGTCTATTCATCCAGCCCCCAGCAAGTTAATTCCGATTCCTGGGCACGTCGCTCAACTTGACCATAACAGCCGTTTGCCTGCCCTTTGGTCTGTCGACAGTCTCGACCATTATCAAATACCCAACGTTTTATCTCAGCACAAGCGCCTTTCTTATCTCCGGCATTCAGCTTTCTATAGAATGTGGAAGAGAAGCATTTCGATGGGCCAATGTTATATGGGCAAAAGCTGGCAATACCTGCTATCTGAGGTTCAGTTAATGGCACCCGCACATTGCGTTTTACCCATGCAATAGCCTGCTTTGCTTCTTGTGCATTGAGGTCACGGCACTGATTCGGCATTAACCTCATCCCCTGACGAGCGGGAGTTCCATCAATCCGAGTAACACCTCGGCAGATTGTCCAGACTCCCCCCGCATCTTGATACGCTGATAGCCGGTTACCCTCTTTCTCGTCCAAGAACTGAGACAATATCGCCGTGGCACCTGCACCAGAAAGAACCAGACCGATAACCGCAGCACTTAACTTACTGGTCTTTGTCATTGCGGCTAAGCTCCCGATGCTTGTAGTACCAGTTGACCCCAAAGGTGCCAACAGTGCAGATAATGCCAATAATGATGGCCCAGTCGTTCAGCGACAGAGCACCAAGCATTGCTGTAAATGTGCCCCAAGTGTATGCAGTGGGGCTGGTGTATTTGTCCATACGCATAATTCCATCCCACTGATGGAGTGATCATTTAGTTAATTTAATTACTTGGGCTGATTTGCCCTGTATTGATTTAAAAGACTCAATAAGCATCAGACTTCACTGCATTAAGAGAAGAACGTATACTTGCAACAAATTTGAATTACCTGACATACACATTTTTATGAGCTTAATTTACATACGACTATATATTAATAAAATTGTTGTTCGCAACGTCAGCACTGGTAAAGAAGTCTCTGGTACCCCCGACACTCCCTTTACCACATCTCGTTTATTACTAGGGCAAATGATACCTGCAATGTTTTTGCTTAAAAAATTAATAAAGAAAGTGAGAAAAAATACTTGGTATAACTTTTTTTTGTCAAACCATCATGTGATTATTCAGCCGATGGAAATGAATGAAGGTGGACACAGCCAAGTTGAATTTAGAGCTTATATAGATCTCGCTAAGAGCATTACTTCAAGTCAAAAAGTTAATCTCTGTTCACCGAGATCACAACCACTTTCTGACAATGAAATCCGTCAAATACTATCCAGCAATTCACTATTTCGCCATAATAACTAATGAGAGAAACTCAAATAACCCCTCACCGCAGCGAGGTAGTTATTCATATCATCACCCCAATTTCCCGCTTAGTTTGGTTAAAGTACTCTTCTTCCAGTTCTACACCCAAGACCCTACGATTCAGCTTCAGTGCCGCTTTTAGTGTTGAGCCCGATCCCATAAAGAAGTCCGCCACCAAATCCCCTTCCCGACTACTGGATCGGATAATATGCGCCATCAAGTCTGCCGGCTTTTCGCAAGGATGTTTACCTGGGTAATACTGAACAGGTGGAAAAGACCAGACATCAGTATAAGGCACATCTACCGTCACCGAGAACGGACGGCGCAGCAGCCCATATTCCAGACTCAATTCCTCATATTGGCGTGACAAAGTAAGATGAGATTCTACTAACTCATGATATGGCCTGTTTAATTCTCCGTTCTGGTGTTTTTCTCTGGCTATTCGAGCGAACAATATCCGCAGTTTTTGGTAATCCACTTCATTGGGTAATTGCCACTGGCTATCACTGAACCAGTGACTGGCCATCTGTTTTCCTGTGGCAGCGTTAATTTCTTTTGCTGTGACACCCAACACCTTTCGTGCATTGCGAAAGTAGTCCACAAGCGGTTTAAAGACATATTGTGATGCCGCGCGCGATAAATTTCACTTATCCGCTCGATAAATAAAGCGACAATTGCGTTTCATCTATTGAAAATTTTTTACACAACTAGCGTCGTAAATATGACTGTAATTTATTCAATTTACCCATTTTTCCTTTAAATCTGTAGCACGGTAACCAATTCCGAACAGTTAGGCGGTATATTCTGCACTCATTAAAATGGGGTTAACACCCCTATCATAATGCACAGTACAGAAACCAAATGAAAATGATTGGAATGCATTCAGCTATGATCTTAGCTGAACTTGAACCTACCTCTAATGTAAAGCTATCTTAGCCTTATAAACCTCTATCTTGAGACTAAGAAGTTATTAAGAAGCGCCTGACAAATTTACCTAACCGAACGAGAAGAATGAGCGTATAGACAGGAAAAACGTGAAGTCATTTTCGGAATTCAGCATATAAGTTAGCAATACGCAATGCGTAAAAATCGTTGGTCAAATTAAAGGAGCCGAAGCTCCGAAAATTGGGGAAATCGCTATAGCTGAAAAGGCCGACCTCATGATCTCATAAACCAGCCCCCTCCAGCCTAGAGCGGAACCGGTTTAGTTACATCTATCTGCGCAAAAAGAGCGCAGATAGCTCCAATTAAGTGTTAGCCGAGTAAAATGTGTATAGATACTGCATAACACGGAGTATAAAAAACAACTTTAGGGATATTAAACCCTAATTGTTCTACCACATAGTTAATATAGTTAACTATGTGAATCCCTCTTTAGCTACGCTATCTGATGAAACTAGCGTAGATAGAAAGTTATCAGCATATCGAGGAATATTTTCTTGGGATTCTTTTTATGAGAACACTTGGTTCTAATGATAACAAATGTGCTATATGAACAAATTCCACAACATCCAATCTTCTTTCACCATTCTCAACTTTCGCAATAAACGATTGAGGGCGATCTAGCGCTTGAGCTAAATTCTCTTGCGTGACCCCCTTTGCTATACGAGCCTCACGGAGTGCTTTGATAACTATTTGATATTCATCAGAGTAAATTGAAACCATATATTTAATCCTACTAAGCATTTAGGATTAAATATCAATCGATTGTTGATTTATACCAAAATGGGATTTTTTATTTTATAAGCTCCGATCATTTTAACTTTTTAGGTTGTTTTTTGAACAAAATTTTTTCTAAAATTAGCACATAATCGACAGATAGCAAGTGTGCTATATGCACAAATTCAACCACATCCAACCTTCTTTCACCATTTTCAATTTTAGCAATAAATGATTGAGGTCGATCTAAGGCTTGAGCCAAGCTTTTTTGAGTAATACCTTTTTCTATCCTAGCTTTACGAAGAGTGTTTATAACCAATTGATATTCATATGAATAAATCGATGCCATTTCTTTAACCTTGATTAATATCCCAAAATCGAATATCAACCATTTACTTAAATATCCCAAAATAGGATAATTTATTGCGTTTGTTATATGGAGATATAAAGGAAATGAATAAAAAAGATTGGCATACCGCCGACATTATCGCTGCCTTACGTAAGCTCGGCACTACCTTAGCAGCGGTATCACGTAAGGAGGGACTTAGCTCATCTACATTAGCTAATGCTCTATCACGACCTTGGCCTAAAGGAGAGTGGATTATTGCGAACAATCTCGGAGTACATCCCTCAGAAATTTGGCCAAGCCGATATTTTGACGAGAATGGACAACCTATTGAACGAGTTATCCGAAGTAATTCCTCTAGGTGACTAATTCTCAACTAAATGGTCTAAGTTCGGTATAATATCGAACCTAGGCCATATTAGCTGCTTAGACTGCCTAACTATTGGGGCCAGTTTATTGCAGCCCTTATTCTATTACTCTGGGTTTTTCAGGCCAATAAATATCTGTCGCTAAGCTAGCATCAACACGGTTCAGCAATACTCTATATTTTTTCAAAGCGGTCAACCGAGAATTTTCCTCATCACTCGCCATCCCCAAATCTACAGCATCTTGTAATGGAGCTATCTGTTTACTTACAGTGAACATAAGTTGCTGTTTCTTCTGTTCTGCTTGCTGCTGCTGTTCCCGTCTAAGCTTTATTTTATCACTCTCTGATATTATCCACTTTTCATTATCCCATTTGTGATAAACAGTCGGTGCTTGTTTTGTAAGAATTGGATAACCCTCTTTATCACTAACGATAGCAAAGCCGCGTGATTGACCGTCAAGTAATTCATTGTGTTTTTCTGCGGTTATTTCAACACATTCTTCATGAGCGTCACTATAAAAAGCGCCTTCTTTTCTGGAGAAATAAACCATTTATACCCCCCAAAATAATATATGAACAACTTTGCCTGGATTCTCATTGTTGTTGGGAGTGCCAGCTTGATATTCAAACGTCGATAACGTTGCATTACGTACTAATGTGTGACCCGTTGATGTATTGATACTCGACATGCTTGCAATATAGCCAAAAAACTTATTTTTAAAAGAAATTGGATAATTTACCTTTATCCATGATTGCTGACCTGATGGAACTTTAACCCATTGAATAATAATCCCCGTATCTCCACATTGCCACCAGCCATTTTCGGATTTTATGGCTTCATTTTGTAATGCAAGAGTACCACTTCTCTCAGGCGTTAATATATTGTAACGCCGCTGATTCTTAGGATCGTCAGAATAGATATGCAATAATTTCCCTTCAGAACCGTTAATTCCCAATATATATCCATCTTTCGATTTGAAACGCAATTTAGGAAAAGGAGTTTTACTATCAATCAATAAACTACCAACGGTTGCAGTTTTATCGCTAGAAATACGCAAGAAAGTATTATCGCTCTCAGATTTAGCATAACTTCCCACATCCCCGGCATTCAATGAAATATCAGATGACAACGCTTTTCCATTTACTTTACGAATGGATGGTACTCGGCTATTAGCGTTGTTATTTGCAGCTACAGCACTTTGATTCGCCGTATCCGTCAGTGATTGCACAAATGCTGTTGTTGCAATCTGAGTATTATTAGCGTTTTTAGCCGGTGTGGGGGCGGTTGGTGTTCCTGTGAAAATGGGACTGTCTTTCGGTGCATACTGAGTATGCGGATCTTGCACCTCAGAATGTTCCCTCAACTCATTCCCATTTTGTTCTAGTTTCTGTTTAAGATAGTTTGTGCGGTTGACCAACTGTTTAGCCTGCCGATTGGAAATACCATCAGGCCCACCTAACACGGGGTCTGAGGTTTCTATTTGATACACGCCCTCTGACCACTGTGGGGTTTCCGGCAAATTAGCCATTTTAACTGCTCCCATAATTGTAACTACCGTCATAACTGACAGTATTGTTGTAACGAATTGATACAGACTGATATTCCAAACTGGCAAGGTGGCAGCGTGCAGGCGCAAACGCTGCCAGTGTGGTACGCAGTAGCGAGGCTTGATCATTAGTGATAGGTTGCTGAAGTATGACGCGATAAACTGCCCAGGATGTTGAATCTCCATGAACATAATTACCGTTATGGCTGGCATGTCCGTCATAATTGATTTGACCAGTGCCTTCAATTAAATCAACTTCACCAAACCCAAAACGACGGATAATTTCACGAATTGACCACGGTGTGCCTTTATATCGATGCAATTCTATAGCTGATTTGATTAACGTGCGGCGAGCATTGTCTGATTCGACAAGCTCCCAGCCATCGCCAAATAGGGAGAATTGATTTGCCAGCCAATGCAGCGTGCTTCTATCGGCAGTATCAATGAGATAAACCATTAATTGGGTTAAATCGATATCATCAAAACGAGAGGCCAACTGACCTAATGCACGCATACTGATATCAGCTTCTAGTGGAGGTGGTAGATGTAACTTAACCATCAGCGACTCCAGTGACCACAACAGTGATACCGATACAGTTCGCCCATTCATTTTCATCTACAATCTGAAACGTGGGAGACTCCAGAACGACTTGATAGACGCCAGAAACAGACAATGTTGAGATGATTTGACTGGGAACAATATCCTTTCCTAACGTTGTTGCTCGTTCAGCTACCCATGTTTGTATGGCTTGTTCTGCTGCCGATTGAATACCAGGTGCATTAACGCCACTGTACAAGGTCAGTTTCGCCTTGATGGTATAATCAACCTTCACGGGAGGTTTTGCATGTACAATGTCAGTCAACGGGCGGATTTTTTCATCAGAGCAAAAGCTTTTTACCAGCGTTAAAATGCTTTCATCAGGCAATCCCGTAGCTAATAGTGGAAACAGTTCAACAACGCCCGGAATGGGAGACATGACTGCGACATCAACAATATTGGGATGGGCACGCATGGCATGAAAACGATAAGCCTGACGACTGCCCGCATTAGTAAACGATTCAGGGGCCATTTTGATTCGTACACGTAGCCTCTCGTCACTTTCCTCTGCCGAACCACCACTGCTCACTATTGTGTTGGTCACTTGCGGGTCAATGTCGTCGATTTCATCCAACAATGTACTAATTTGTGCTGGTTGCCAGCTATTCCCTGATAATCCAGTATCTGTACAAGTAGCTGTGACATTAACGAACCGTGTGCCGGCTTTCAGAACAGCATCTGTATTAGTAGCAAAAATAATACTGTCCGATGCATTAACACGAGTTCCAACTGGAATGAGTACATCTTGCTCTAATGCTTCATCAACACTAAATTGCAATATTGTCTGCGCCGGTTGGGCGGATAGCCGATATACTCCGACCAATTCCCCTAAGTAGTCCAAAATGGGCGCACGGGCAAACTCGACCAAATTCTGCTTGGCGGCTTCCTGAACTTGCATTCTGGTTAGTGCTTCACGATATGCAAATAAATTGATCAGCAGGCGTTCTGCCTGTGCTGGGTACAAAGTCTTACCTACATCAGCTTCATATTTTGCGATCATTTCGGTTGTGATTTTTTCTACATCACGCTCGATAAAATCAGGTTCTGTCAGCGCCATAGCAACTCCGTAGATTGTGTAATGCCATCAACTGCTGTCCAATTCACACGCAGAGTTAGATGCTCTCCATTGACAGTTGGTTTCACGGAGAGCAACTGGCAACGAGGTTCCCAACGTGTAATAGCGTCAATAGACTCCCTAACAACGTGAGGAATTGCGCGGTCTATGGGGTGATCAATATAAAGGTGTAAATTACTGCCAAACTCAGGTCTATGTGGATCACTGCCACGTGGTGTACGTAGAATAATGAGTATTGCTTGGGCGATATCATCCAGCCCACAGGCAATTTTGCCTGAGTTCTGGAGAGCGGGTTGCCAAAAAACAGAATGTGAGTTCGTATTCATGGGGGACAGTATTATCCCCTGTAGGTATATCTAATATTAAAGGTGTTTAAAGAAATTCATGAAAATGATGATTCGAGTTACCACCTTCATCCATGATGCTGCCCGTTGCATGGATGTTGCCATTAACGCTAACATTGCCCTGAATGGTTGCAGCACCACTATTACCACCAGAACCCGACAGCCCATTTTGATAGATTAACTGACCTTTCACTAACATATTTCCGGTTACGATTGTTTCCGGCGCATCAATAGTTGCCTGCTGTGCATAAATAACAACATTGGCTCCCGCTGCGATCTTAATGTGCTGAATGCCACCATTAATAGTCAGGGTGTGTGAGGTACGATCATAGTAAAAAGCTGCATCATCTGCATAAGTTACACCACGGATATTTTTATTATTAGCAGGCGGTTGATCAACACTGGAATAGATAGCACCTAAAATAACACCATCTTCACCATTCGCATCCAATAGCACTTCAACCTGTTCCCCAACATCGGGCAACCAATAGTCTTTGTTATTCTGGGTATTGCGCTGCAACACATTCAGCCAGTTAGTACGCATATTATCGCATTCAGGCAATCGCACGCGGGCACGAACAGTAGCAGGATCTACGGCGCTAATCGTACCAACTTGACGAGTTACACTGCTCATTTGGATTCCTCCTCGATGATCGTGTCGGAAGAACCATCGGGCTTATATACAACCAATTTCTGAGTCTTATCTTTTTTATCTTTCTTGGATTTGCTTGATGTAACAGGGCCACGAGCAACTTCAAGTTCGGTTATATATCCGCTATTACGATCAAAAGAGTGGTGAGCTGAAGTAATTAACCATTGTCCAGATAACTTGCCAAATTCAATCAACTCAATTTTATTTCCGGCGGTTAACTGAGGGGCTCCCATCAATGAAAGTGAGCCGTTCTGCTGGTACTCATTATGTAAATCCAGTGCTGACTTAGCCTTTATTTCAGCGCTATCCTTGTTAGCAGCCCGGCTGTTTACTTTTAAGGTGTCTGCGCTGGTTTCTTTACCGCTATTCTTATCTTTTGGATTGGACTGACTACTTGTACTGGTCGTGCCATCAGCTTCATAGACAATCAACTTTTTATCATCAGCCTTTTGGTGCTTCACTTTGGCTTTTTTATAGACTTTATTAATCGTGTCCCGTAGTGAAAATTGGGCAACATCACGAGGGTGTAATTTTTTTATGGGTTCTTGGCTGCGCAAAGTGGCTAAGTGGGAGAAAATTAGCTGTTCACTGACAACTTTAACGGCATAACCATATTCACTGGCCAGTCGTTTCAGGAACGCCACATCGGTTTCAGAATATTGCGTCACCCTGTCAATCTTGATGATTTCGATACTGCCGATCAGCTTTAACTGATGTTTCTTAGCGATGCGGTTAGCAATAGCGGCCAGAGTTGTATTCTCAAATCCACGGTTAGATTTGGTACGCAATGCTGTATTGATAGACGTTGCTACACCTCGAACAGATACAATAGAAGGAGGGATACTGACTTCAATTTCATCAATATAGAATGAGCCACAATTCAGTAATCGTTCTCCGAAATAGCCCAACTTCAATGTCAACGTATCACCTTTTCCCGGATACCATTTATCTAGCCAGAGACCATCAGTATCATCCAACTCTACCTCTATTTCATCGGATTCGCTTTTGATGTTGTCGGTATAGCTGACACGAGTGACATAAGGAGTGATGTCATTTGTGATATCTTTTTGCAAATATCGTAACGTGAATGTCGGACTTAAAACCTCTGAGACACCCGTTATAGATGGTGTTTGCTTGGTATCAATTATCTTAGCCACGGTGGTGTATCCTCTGCAATTACTACATCGTCAGCGTCAATGATGGGGATCAACAATACGATCCCAGATGGCAATACAGGTGTAACTGCAACGTGCGGATTAGCAGCAATTATGCGAGCGTAACCTAAAGGGTCACCATAATAATGGTGAGCCAATAAATCCCACCTATCGCCATCTCTTGTAATGTATTCAAGAAACATGATCAAAGCGCCCTTGTGGTAATTTGCGCGGCCATCTTACTAAGCGCGGGTGATATTGATGTAAATGTTGAACTGGCTGATTCAAGTTGAGTTGATACAGAATCCAATGCAGCCGCGATATTACAGCTATCTGCACGGCTTAATGACGATTGAGCATTGTTAACAAATGTTACTGCTTGCCCCGTTGCTCTGGTCAATTGAATTGCATCTGGCAATGAGTCACCGAGTGATTGAAAAGCCGGATAGCTTTTCCCTAATGGACCAGCAATATTGTTGAGCCCGGTAAGAAGACTTGGTACGCGGGTTAACGCTACGGCCGGGTTGTCTTTCATCTTCTGTGCAATACGTACCGCACTGATCGTCGTTTGCAGTGCTGATTGTGCTTGTTTGGCATAATTCACTCCATCCCTGACTTTTTTAGCCATACCTGATGGTTTCGGTATTGCATTAGACAACGCCTTTGTATTCGGGACATGAGATTTAATGGCAGGCGGTTTCAGTGGTTTTTTAGGATCACCGATATATTCACGTAATGTCACCGAGGCATTGAGGGCAAATATATTACCTACTGAATCCGTTTGTTCACTGGAGGCTGTCACATCAGTAATAACAAACCAGCCACGGTAATCACCATTTCCGAATATTAGCGCAAGTGCTTGATGTTTCCGCATTGCTTCACGCAGCCGATTCAATTCAATATCCGGCGTACAATAATGTTGATGAAAGACCAAGCTAATTTGAATTTCATCCGGTTTCTCACCTACAAACTGCAAGCCGGGCTTACCTTGAATTCGGGCATGTTCGGCATAATCAACACCAAACGTTACATCAAAACCATCCCAATATGTGATTAGCTCAAATTCAATATCACCTAATACAGCAAACATTATCCGTACCTCCGGCGTTCTCTCTGAATAACAATACGCTCCAGCAGTTTTTCTAATTCACGCATACTCAGGTTTAAAGCTTGACTAATATCGGGTATAGCCGTTTGTTGTTTATCACCAATGTATATTTGCGGGGCGAAAGAGATAGAAAAACCATTATTGCTGTTGCTGGCATCTTTATAACCTGTTCGTTTAATTGGATTGCCCGACATTATCTCAGGAGGTGAGATTTGTGGGACATCTGGGGTCATTCCCTCAGCTAGACGCTGAGTGGCACGAGCAGCCAACGGCATAGTGCGATCAATACCAACAACCGCACCTTGCACAATATTATCGCCAAATCCCATAAATACTCGACTGGGGGATTGAATACCCAACGCTTCTTTAAACCAGCTAGAAACTTTGCCACCAAAGTTTTTAATGGTGTCCTTAGCCGTGGTCAGCATATTAGAAATACCATTAACCAACCCATTAACGATATTTTTACCAAAGTCAGTAAAATTATCGGGCATATCAATGCCAAACCATTTCATAACGTCAGCGAATGTTTTATAGAACAATCCCAATGGCGACCAATTTAAAATTAATTTACTGACCTCAAATATTCCGCCATCAAACGCATTAGTAATGTCATTCCATCGAGCTGTAAACCAACCTTTGACGTTAGACCAAATATTTTTGATTCCCTGCCATCCCATTTGGAAAGCGAATTTCACTAAGATCCAAAGCGGTTTAAAGAAATTACTGATGGGCTTCCAATAGCGATAGATAAGATAAGCGGCCACTGCAATACCAGTGATGATCAATCCGATAGGATTCATTAATAGTACGCGTCCAATCCACAAAATAGCTCTGCCAGCTACCATCAAGCCCTTATAGAGAGCACTACCGAGGATTCTACCCAACCAGAGAGCTGCTCCGGCTATTTTTCCCAAGATGTTTGCAACGACACCAAATCTGCCGCCACTGCCGATAGCCATTCGAAGCAGTAACCACCGTGTGCGCATTAACATTGCACCTTTCCAGATATCAGTTATAGGGGAAAGCAAAAGATTAAGACCTAATCTGACACCGATTGAAGCTGCTTTGAATGCCAAGAACCCACCGACCAGCGTGACAACATTGCTGATGAGTTCAGGATTAGCGGCCAGCCATTTTCCGGTCTTGTCCATCAATGGAATAAAGGTTTCGGCTAACTGTATTAATGCTGGGCGCAGCGACTGACCAATGCTAATAGCCGAATCATTAAATTCAATTTGAGTACGCCGCCACTGTGCTTCTAAGGTATCATTCTGTTTATCAAAATCGGTATCAACAGATTTTTGTGCCGAATCAGTTCCCATGCCTGTTTTGATACGCTGATAATCTCCCCAACGTTGCTGCATGGCCAAGAGATGGTTGACTGTCTGTACGTCGGTGAAAATAGAGGATAGCCCGAAGGATTCCATGAGCATACGCTGTGCATCTTCATCACCTCTGGCTCCCGCTTTTTTCCACTCTTTCATGAGATCAGCGCCTTTACTCTTGATAAAGCGGTCTGCGATCATGATTGAGGCTTCATATTGTGAGTACCCCGAAGAAACATATCTGCTCATTGAGGTTTGATAATCGACGTCAGCTTCAGCGTATCTTTTGGCAATATCACCACGTCCCATTGAAGCTAGCCAGTTCCTCATATTGGTAGCTGCTTCACCTTCCGTTCCTGCGCCTTCACGGCCAACTTCCAAGCTGGCAATAATCTGTGAAACTGCCTCCTGACCATATATTCCCTTACCAGCAAATTGCTGCGCCATTTCTGGAAAGTATTGGGCGAGATCTTTTAATTCAAAACGACCCGATTTAGCACCGAAAACGGCTCGGTTAAAGGCTTCCTTGAGCGCTTGATCACCTCCAATTTTCAGGGACTCAAAGGATAGAGCCATTTTGGCTAAGTCATTAATATTAGCTTTGGACGCCGTGGCGACGCGGCCCAATAATCCACTCATATCGGTCGATTTCATGGGAGATTTTCCGGCGGCAACCAATGTGCTAACACCTTCCAACAGGGTTTCTTGTAATTGGTTTGTTTGCTTGGCGTTCTGGCGCAAGATGATTCCGATTTTTTGCTCTTCTTTCGGAGACAGATTGCCAGTGACAGCTATGTCCCTTAATCCTGATTCAAAAGAGGCATACTTTGTTACGGACTGAACAACGGGAGAGGATATCGTGTGAGTTAATGCATAGGTTTCGGCTCCCTGTGCATATAGCGCCATACGATTCGCTTTGGCTGCATCACTCATGCTAGCCGCAGACTGTAAGCGCTGTTGCTGGCGGTTCAACTGTTCCAGCGTTCGACTGATGCGTTGTAGATCCGCATTCAAACGCTGGGCACTACGGGAACCAAGTTGACCGTAACGTTCAACAGCACGGTTCAGTGCCTGCTGTCGGTTCTCCAGTTGGCGAGTCGTTTCTCCCAGTGTTCCTAGAGTACGGCGTGTACCAGACATGGCAGAACTGAACGCACTACTAATGGCCCCACCAATAATGACACCAATGGAAAATTCTGTTGACACGAATTAACCGCCTCCATTCTCGCGTTTGATTTGGGTGTTGGCCTCATTCAACCAACATTCAAATTCATCCAGCGCCAGATTATCAATCTCGCTCGGCTGGAACCGGAACCATCGTGCCAACATCGCCGATGCTTGCCACACTGTTTTTATTTCCCTGATCCAATCCGATAACTTGCTGAAATCGTTTCTGTAATGCCAGATAATCAGCAACATCCATCTGTTCGATATCTTCTGGTAACAATCCTGTCGAACGTGCTATCAAAATATCATCCCAGTCAGTAGGATTTTCGCTGGCTCGCCGGGCAGCCTTGATATCTTTAACTTTCAAACGTGATAACTGAAGCTCTTCAATGCGAACGCCAGCAGCCGTGGTATAGGGAAATTGAAGATGGTAAGTCGTGGTTGACATGATGATACTCCTCTGTAAGTTTCATTCAGTATCATCCATGTATGGAAACGGAAATATTAAAGGGGATTAAAGAAGAAAGGGGCTGATGCCCCTGTCATTAGTGAGTGCGAAAGCCTCTACAGTTACGGAAAAAGTCTATCAGATATTCTTTCCCTTTCGCTGCACCGATATCGGAAAACCAACCTTCCGGAGGAGTCCACTTATCAATCAAGTCGGCAAGCTTTCTGGCTTTGGAGCGAGTGCAGTCATGATTTAGTTTAACCTCCAATATTGATGCGATAATCGGTCAGTTGATCAATGCCGCCAACACGGAAGATATTGGCCAGATAATCCAGTTCTAACAGCTCCTCACCATCCAGTACCTGCTTAATATAGGTACTGGTAAAGCTACTGGAAAAATCAGCATTTTCATGTTGCTTAAATGTGCCCAGCGGATTCTTCTTAAATAAAATGGTCAGATATGTCACCAATGGCACTTCATCAATGCGCCCCTGTGAACTGAATTTCTGGACGCTGGAACGGCACTGCAATGCCAGAGACTTATAGGGATTGGCAGCAGATAACATGGCGTCACGGTAGAAACTGTTCCACTTGATCTCGCCTTCCAGTTTATCGAAGCCTGCCGGTAGCTCCACTTTGCCGACCATCCCCAGCGCCTTATGCTCCTGCATGGTCATGGAAACGTCTGGCAGTTTCACTTCTTCAGCCCGTCCCAACAGGTTATTGCCGTCAATATAAATATTGGCGTTGGTGATGCGGTTAATCTCTATTTTTCCGGCCATTAATTATTTCCCTTTAAATTCAGCAAATATTCAGAGGTAATTTCGGTCTCAAATGTCAGCCGTTCCAGTGGTGGTGGCGGTGTGTACTTATAACTGAGTAACAGATGACCTGATGCCAGCTCCGTTTCTTCGTTATGGGTCGGATCAAACCAGCATTTGAATCCCAACAAAGCGCCATCAGCAATCAATTTACGACCATAGGCATTCACAGATTCTGTCAGGGCATCTATCAGCGCTGGCGTGATCGGCATATCGATATATTGCTGACTGAAGTAACGCAGGGATTCATTAATCACGTCGCCCGTTCTGCGCACGTTCTCGAAGTTACGCATGTGTGTCACAGTTGGCCACGCGGCGGTACGGTTGCCCCATAAGCGCAAACCAGAGCCATAATTATTGAACACTGTAGTAATCCCTTGTTCATTGAGCTGGTTCACTTCACTTTGTGGATCGTCAATTATGGCGGATAGCTGGCGCTCAATACCTGTGATCCCCATAATTTCTTGATTGGAGGATGACCACCAAAAACCTTTGTCTGCATCAATCTTGGCACGCAGCCCTGCTGCACGAGATGACAAGGGTTCCAGGCGCTCGCTATTGCTTTCCGCATCATAGACTTTGACGTGTGGGTAACACAGCCGGACACGATCAGAACTGGTATTAAAATTGATTGTGCCAGACGGGCCGCGGCCACTGATAGCCTGAACAAAAGTGGTGCCTATCGGGGCATCAATATAGGTCATGGCACCCAATTTAGTTGCAAGGGCAATCAGTTCTGTTGTCACACTTAACTGGGTACAGTAGACAGGAGCCAGCAAAATCTTGGCAAAGAACCCATACAGGTTATAAGTATCATTCAGTAACTTCATACCTGTACGGTTACCCGCTGCACTGATGCTGCCAATAATGTCAGCAGGCGTCACTAATGTAGGATCGGCAAAGTCATAGCTGGCAATCACGGTTGCGCCCGCAGCAATGTTTTTACCGATATTCTTGAGGCTGCCTGTTTGAGCATCCAAAGAATAATCTTGCCCTTCTACATAAGGGGCACTACCAGAGGTGGATTTTAGTAAGACATTACTGACCACGGGATTAGCCAGTTTCGCTGTTCCTGTGGTTTTATCAAAGCTAATGCTTTCACTGGCAACATTAGCTTTATGCACCTCAGGATCAAGAACGTTAATAACCAGCACAGTTCCCGCCCCATGATCATAAATAGCATCCAGTGCTTGTGGGATGGTAAAACCATTCATTTGAGTACCAAATTGAGCGGCATCTTTTTCTGACAGACAAAGTGTCACTGCATTTACTGGCCCTATCGGTGCAGTACCAATTAAGCCGATCACGGCGGATTTCACTGTCTTGACAGGACGCGAGCCTTTTTCGATTTCGATAGTTTCGACGCCATGCAAATAATTAGCGGCCATCAGTGGCCTCCTCAGGCTTTTCTTTTTTCTTCAGGGGATTTTTTTGCTGTTCTGACAGTGGATGAAGATATCTCAGCGCGATCAATGTTTTCACATAATCATGCTGCTCTGGTAAATCAACAGTTTTTTCTGACCAGAGCAAAACTTCAGTGCCATCAGCTAAAGTGACGCCGCTTGCTGGGCCTGTATAGAGGTATTTCATTGTTCAGTTCCCTCATAATTGATTTGGGCTAACGGCGAACCATTCGGTAACTCACAGTCTTCGATAAATACACTTTCAGTCGCAAAATCCAGCGTGTATTGCCACAAACCAGCTATCTCACCGAGAAATGTATCCCGTACCAGCCAACATTTTCGTTGGCAGTTCGGTGGTTGGAATCCGCCGAGAACCCGGCGTACATCATCTAATGTGGCAACGGCACCGTGACGTCCATTAAGCTGACGAAAAACTATGGTGGCATTGAGCATGACAGTTTGTGTCTGCAATACCGCCCCAACATCTTCAGGCTTGTCGAAGCGAGAACCGGGATAGCTGATTAAAATGGCTCCCACCGGATGGTTCAGCCTGAATTCAGTTGGCCTTTCAGGGAAATACTCCACCTGTAAGCCAGGTAGTTTTTCTCTTAGCCTCATGATAATGGCATCAATGATCGGCGAAACATCCATCAGTATTTCTCCAACATTCCTTTACTCCCTCCAAAGGTGGGACGACGCGCCCGAACACGAAACTCCCCCGGTTCAGGGGCATCTTTTCCTGTGGAAAGCAGGCCCAGTGTTAGTTTGGCATCTCGGATGTCAGCCAGTTGGCGCAAAACAATTTTGTAATCATCTATCACGGCTTCAGGAATAGAACCCTCTGGACGGCGGGCATACAGCCGATAGCGTGTTAACGTAATGGCGGCATCACGTAATACCGTGGGAACTTCCGCCAGAGGCAGGATATAACGCCCACGTAAATGGGCATCGATGAGTTCATCGGCATAGCGGATGGCACTGTTAACCACAGGCTCATTGATCGTCTGAGCATTAGGTTCTTCGTTAGACAGCCATATCAATGATTGCGTTGGTATCTGCTCTTGCAAATCTTTCAGTGAGCAATACATGTCATATGCCACGTAAGATGCGAATGATATTACCTGCCGCTGTGGCATCATCCAGCGCAAACCCGACAGATGTTCCGGCAGCATTTTCAGCCGAACTCAGTGGTACCACACAGGCATCCTTATCCGACTGTACGACTTGCCCACGGGTTATTGGCCCACCAGCTTCAACAGCAATAATGCCCAATACATTAACAGGAACGACATCTCCAGCCTTCGCATCCACCTCTGCTATACCAAGTGCAACGGCTCCAGCCTGACACGGTGCATTATCAGTACTAACTAAACGATGCTGGATGATGTTCGCACTGGCGATAATTGTTGTCGTCAATACGGATTGTTGTGTTACTGCCATGATGATGTCTCCCTTACTTCACAATATTGGTAATCAGATAGCCGGCATCACCGCCAACAACCGCAACTTTATAAATATCGGTATAACGACAGTAATTGACCTTACCGCCCACACCTTCATATTTATCCGCTACAGGCATTCCTTTGCGGCGGAACGTATAGCCAAAGGAGGGTTCATGCTCATCAGCACTTTCTGCTCCTGCCTGCGGAGGTGATACGTAATGCAACATCAAATTATCAGCCCAGATATCAACGGGATTTTCTTTAATGCTTGGAGTAGAAACAGGTTCACCAACGACAACGTTTTGGATTTGGAAAAGGTCTTTGAGTATTTCTATTGTGATACGTTTACGTTCGTTGGCTCCAATAGCTGCCTGAATTTCAGGATGAAATTTTAACAGTGACATCACGCTAGCCCCCATTGTCATGAGGTTTGGACGTACACCAATGGTAGTACGAACAGCATCAACTCCAGCTTCAATGACTTTGATTGGATTACCTTTGCCACCAGCCCAACGTTCATTAGCTGTCAGACTCTTCACCGAGTCACTAAGATAAACTTCAGGGTCTTGTGCCAATCGAGCTGCATACAGTTCGCGCTTGAGGTTCACACCATTGGTGGAACGACGGATTGCCTTTGCTTCTTCATTAAATAAGGATTCTGATTTCTCACGATAATCAACAGGTGCAGCTAGATCATGTTCGTTGAGCACAATATCTAACGAAGAGCCTTTCTCACGGATCAAAACGTTACTGTTGGCACCAACGGCACGCGTGGTGTCATATTCCACAAAAGCACTTTTGCCAAATGTCGGCACACTAGCACCTTCTTTCTCCATTTCGACGACGGGGAAAAGATGTTCGCCGATGAATGCCGCATTTTTATAACCACGAGCAACACTGGTTAGCACAGGATCAACAATACGTTTGCCTTTCAAATAATCAGACATTTATTTCTCCTCAATAATTACGTCCCTAGTGTTACAGGCAGCGGGTAACGGCTACGTCGTAACTGATGCCTTCTTTCTTCACCAGAGCGACGGCTTTTTGATGCAACGCCAGACGTTCAGGATCTGCATCAGAAAACTCAGCAATATCTGATGATGTGTTTTGGTCTACCCGGTCTTTTGTTGCATGTTCACCAAAATCAATAACAGGCTGGACAGAACTCAGCAGATCTTTAAACGCAGTAGCCAATGGTTTTTTCACATCACCTTCAGCAAACTCGACAGGGGAATCTCCTTGGGTTACAGCGTCCAGCAAGGCGATCACGATAGATTGAGCAGCTGGCGCCAATTTGCCGTCTGTGATCAGCTTTTCGGCAAATGCCACGTTTCCGGCATGTTGCTCAGTTTGTTTGCGCTTTGCGTCGGCAGCATCACGGGCAGTAAGCTGTTCTTTCAGGCGAGTGTTTTCATCTTTGAGCGCCTTTTTTTCTTCATTTGTCACGATGTTTTCCTCATGTTGATGTGTGTTATTGGGTTCATGAAAGGCAGGAGCAGGCTGAGTCGTGCTATAAGCTTCTTCACGTAATGAATCTACCTGCCAAGAAGGAAGCGCTTTGTCTGCTTCGTCCATACCGAATTTACTAATCAAAAATTCTCGCAAACGCCCCCAAAGTGAAGCGTTGGTGATATCACTCCAATCAGAGAACTCGACGACACCATATTCTTGTTCACTGAATTCAACCTGTCTCAATCCTTTAATGGCGGGTGGCTTCGCCCCCAAAAAGCCGACATGACGCAAATAGAGCACGCCGGGTTTAGGGTTGTTTGGGGAATCAGGTAAATAGAAAGAAGCAGAAATTTTTTTATAGCGGCCTGCATCGACCAATTCAGCGAACTGAACATCAACCTGTTGAGGCTCCGCAATCAAGTCATCACCGGAAGATGTCAGCGATTTAACCCAACCATAGGCGGGCAAATTGTCTTTTGGATGCCCAATCACAATCGGTGCTTCATGCAACGATGAGTCATAAGCCTTTGCACAAGCTTGCAAATCTGCGGGGCTGAACGGCAATTGTTTGCCATTCATATCGGTATGTGTACCGGATTTGAAAATGTGAAGTGACTTCATTTTACTGCCTCTATTACGTTAATAGAGACAGTTTCACTACAATCAGAAAAAACGACTTTTAATCTGCTTTAGAAAAGGATTGGGGAAGGAAATAGAAAAGTGGAGAACTGCATGCAATTAGATACCGAAAATTTGAGTCTGTAAACGCTTTATAAAGTTTTTTGCGGATGACAATGATAAATCACCCGCATAGGGAAGCACAGTTTAACGATGCGCCGCTGATTCAAGATGTCGTTGAATGGTACTTAATACGGCTCTTACTGCTTCTGGTGATAATTCGCCTTGTTCTGTTACGGGCAGATAAGGCCGGGCTGGTAACAATACAGATTGATCGCGGCCAGTTTTACCTCCCAATTGATGAATACGCCCGTAGACTAAGTTTGTACCGACAATTGCCGTGTGAGCATCATATCGGGTACTGACTGAACGCATCAAACGAGCAGTTTTTTGCAGTGTCTGACCACCACGTTCTTTTGCCGCCACTGAGGGTATCCATGCCGGGCGTCCTTCGGCTTCAAAGTTAAAAGCGGTTTCTGCTGACAATGTTCCAGCAATTTTACGCATGGCAAGTGTCAGATCATTAGTAGCCAATTCTAATGCCCGCAGTCCACGTCTTAGGTCTCCATCATTAATGGTGATAGTGATATTACTCATTCTGTCTTCCCAGTTCGCGACGGGCCAGTCCAGATAGCTCCCCATGATATCTGGCCAAATCGGGACGATATGCTGCCCCCGGCGAATATGACCAACCTACATCAGTCGCTACTTTTGTTATGCCGGTATTGAATGTAGCAACAGGCTGCATCTCACCTGTTTTTTGTGAAACCAATTTCAACTCCCAGCCCATTGCTTTACCTGAATGCATAACTTTCACCCCTCTGGCACGAACATCATCATGACTGAGGGCAATCACACTGCAACGGCAACGCCAACCATTGGGAGGATAGAAGGCTTGCCAAAAAGGGTCGTCAGAGCGAAATACCAAACCATGCAATGCGAGATGGCTCTTGCGTGTATGGTTATCGTTGATCCCTGTATACATCCAGTACGGTCGGTCATCAATATTTTCCATTTGTTCGGCCCAACGGCCTGCACTGTACAGCACCGACATGTTGGTACGAAAGATAGTCTCAAGGTGCCACGGGCTACCTTGCTGAACAGTGACACGTTCCCCTGTAACGGGGTCATCGGTTTCTTTCGTTCCCCACCACCCCTTACGTCTTAATGTTGGCTCCAGCTCCTGACGAAACCAACGATCAGTCTTGCCTTCATCCAGTGCCTGCTGTAGCGCCTGGCGAATATCTTCCAGAATATCCAGACGCGTGACTTTCGCCACCGTGAATGCACGGGCATGAGTCTCTTGCCAAAGTTCTTCCCAATCCCACGTTATCTTGTAGCCCTTAGATTGCAGATAACCAATGGCTCGCTTGGGAGGTAATGTCATGCAATACGCCAGTTCAGGCGTGGTTATGCTCATGCAAGCGCCCCCAGATGTTAGACACAAACAAAACCCGTGCTAACTGCTCTTGCAAACCCTCTGCGTCCATGTGTGGATAAAGCTCGGCTAACTCTCCTGTTAGATCGCTGGGATTAACACCGTTTTGAACACGATAGAACAAAGGAAGCAGCAGAGATTCCAATGATTCATTCAATGATCCTTCATTCATCAAAATATCCAGTGCTTCATCTAAGGTGTCTTGTGCTGCTAAATCTGCGTGAACAGCTTCAGAGAACGCCAGTGGGAGTGGTGGAATAGGCGTGGTTGACAAGGTTGTTTCATCAATATCCCCATCCTGCAATTGATATTCGCGTTTCCAGTATTGCGGAGTAAATCTGACACCAGCCTGACTCAACTTAACATCACGATTAGCCTGTGTTTCATCTACCGATTGCTGTTCCCAAAGACGATAGACCGGACATTCAACGTTACCGAAGTTCAGTTCTACAACCCAGCGTATAGTCTGATTAATGGCGCTGGTGATAACGTCAGCATCAGCATCAC
Organism: Photorhabdus laumondii subsp. laumondii; assembly: GCF_003343245.1. Lineage (NCBI taxonomy): Bacteria > Pseudomonadati > Pseudomonadota > Gammaproteobacteria > Enterobacterales > Morganellaceae > Photorhabdus > Photorhabdus laumondii. The sequence goes on from NZ_CP024901.1 coordinate 4,054,209, forward strand.
GAATATCATCCGTTACCTCCAATCCCGCTTGTGCAGAGGCTTTATTGCTGTTTGCTTCGGTTGTTTGGTTTTGTCCCAGTAACGCAATAGAGATCTCACTGCGAGCAACGGTAATTAAGTTCTGGTAAATATCACTGCTGTCTGATTTACCTGCTGCCTCTTTAATCTCAACGGAGGAATCATCAGGAATGGCGGCAACTGCATCATCAATCATCGCTTCCATCGAATCCAATAACAGATCAATTTCACTTTGTGGCGTACCTCGTGGATGTTTTCCAATCACCCACGGTGAACCATACTTCTCAGCAAAGCGTACCCAAAACTTCATGCCGCCTTTCTTAAAGGTGACGGGCCAGAAGCACATGGATAAATCTGGAAATCCATAAGGGTTGTCATAAGTAGCATCTTGACGTGGTGTTACAAATTTATAGAGAGGAACCCGTTCTCCTTCTACGCCTGCATCACGGGCACGAAAACGCAGTTGGTTATCACGGTCATAGTGGAACCAGTCAGGCGGTTTGCTAACAATATCCGTCACTGACCATGATTGATTCTGGTTCCACATCAATTCACAAGGCTGATAGCCGTATAGAACAGCGTCATGCATTTCGCCAATGATACGTGACATATCCAAGTCCGCGAGCATGTCACGGATAAAGTTAAAGACTCGCACAGGGGCATTACTACGTTCTACACCACGCTCCAGTGCTTTCACTCCGGCCTTGCGGCGGCGAATACATCCACCAACTAAAGGATCAGTACGTAATTCACGATAGACACGAATATCCCGCCCTTGGGCTTTGAGAATAGTATCAGGGTTAGGTAGATATGTGCCCAGACTGTAGAAGTCAATGGAACGGCTACGCGATGCAATTTGTTCAGTGAATGACTGCTTTGATTCGGAAAAGTTAATAAATTCTGTTGGTGAAACCCAGATACCACGAGCCATTAGTATCCCTCCAGCATACGTGCAGACTGACGGCGTCGGCGGGAATTTGCCTTCACCGGACCTTTGTTAATTTCACGGCTGGCGAAGTACGCTAGGGCAAGGGCTATCGCTGCATCACCGTGGCGCTTGCCACCGTCCGCTTTTGCTTTTGAGCGCTGATCAGGTACACGGGGAACACCGTTAATGACCTGTACTGCTCTCAGGTCATCCAAAGTGTCTTCATCCTTTGGTAGAGCCTCCAGATTGCCGTCTTCCAGCGCAGCCTTCACCGGGGGCATATTGTCACGGTACCAACCTTCGGTGAGCATGACTTGCTGCACACGGCTGACGCCATATTTTTGCACGGCATATTCGGCCAGATAAGCACCGTTACCACGGGCATCAAAGGCTGCACCCAGCAGATTAGGAAGTCCATCCATTAGATACCAAGTGATTTGCTCCTGTTGTTTAAATGGCACGTTGCGCAGCTCCAGCACAAACGGCACTCTGCGTACCAGATTTTTTTGTTGCAGCAATGGATAATCCACGGACAAATCACCACTGCGGCCAAAATCGCGTCCCAGAAACGAACGAGCATCAGAAGGCAATGCATCTAACAACGGTTTCAGATTGGCTTTTAGCCACTCTTCGGTATCTGTGCGGCGTATTTCATCGGATTTAAGCTCATATCCTTTCGGGCAAGTCAGTCGCAGCAGTGGCGTATCGGGAGACATCCGAGATTCAATCAGAGCGCGGGACAACCATGCTCCACCACCATTAGCAGGAATACAGTCCAATTCTTCTGATGCTCCAGCTCCGTAGAACTTGTACACCGACATCATCCACTGTTGTTCAACCTCTTGTGACCATTCACGTCCGGTACGTAAGCAGACACGGTGAAATAGTCCTTCAGCCACAGCTTCCTTAAAGGTAATACGGTGGATAACGCCGTCCCTGCGTCCTGCCCGGATATCGTTCAGCAACTCATTAAACAAGTTGCTATCCCCGTTATGGGTGGAGATCACTCGCACTTTACCGCCCCAGATAAGCATGGCTAGCGCCGCTTTCAGTAATTCATCGAGCTGTTCGTGGAAAGCAGCTTCATCAATGACAATGATCCCCTGACGGCCACGCAAGTTAGACGGACGGCTAGAAAGCGCCACTACACGGAATCCAGAATCTGGAAATTTGATAGTGAAAGTTTTGATGTGCTTATCATCTTCGTCTTCTTCCCAGAACCCTTCTTCAATTTCACTGGCTGCATAGTTGAAAGCACGAGCCCACATTGCACAGGCTTGAATATATTCAATGGTCATATCTTGGTTATAGGCGATGTAATACACATTCATGCCACCCGCAGCGGCAGAAGATGCGGCGATGAGTACATTATCTGACGCTTCAGCCCAAGTAATTCCCGTTCGACGACTCTTCTCATTGACTTTAAAAGAAGACGAGTCGGCCACCCATCGTTGCTGGTATGGCAATAAGACGACAGGTGCTGCTATTGAGGAAGTATCTGGTAGAACAGGTGCAAGCTGACTCATGTCGCAATTCCCAATATTTCCCGACGTAATGCAGCAACTGCTTCGGCAGATAATCCACCTTTGCGTGCAATTTTCTCTGCATTACTTGCAGCAGCTTCAGTTCGTGCCCGGACTTCAGATTGGAATTTTTTCAGATTCACGCTAGCACGAGAAAGTGTAGCTACGTTTTTTGCCACCGTTGAAAGCAGTGTGACGCGCTCTTTTGGCGCAATCTCTCCGTTTTCAGCTTCCTGAAGTTGAATAATACTTTCAAAAAGTTCAGTCTGAATTAAAGCAATCACAGCCTCAGAACGTGCATCTTGATCATCCACGGCACCTTCTGTGAGCATCCGAGCTGCTTCTGTTGCTGCCCGTATTGCACCGTATCGCTTTTCTATTTTTTGTCCATAACGGTGAATAGCAGACTTACTGATTACATAACCTTGATCACGCAGCAAGGTTTCGAGTTCCTGGTATCCACTAAATCCTGATTCAGTCAAAGCCCGTTCCAACCAACGCCGAACGTCTTCAGGGAGTTTATCAATAGTGCTTCGACGCGCCATTATTCACTCCAGTACTTTTCAGGACGAGCAATACCAAGGCTGCATTCGACCGTATATTCAACAACATCAACACCAATACGAGTTAAGTCAGCAAACCAACTACCCGATGGCTGTTTATTGAGGTCAATTAATTTACGGTCTGCCAGATAATCCAATTCCTTCCGTAATTCCAATGCAGTGACGTCAGGATAAATCGCGCGAGATATATCCAATAACAAAGTTTCACTGGCGGTATATGGGCGGGTTTTATTCAGTGCGACCAACAGACTCCAGCGCAATGATTCACGACGAACACGAGCAACATCAATCATTTTTACCTCCGGCAATTCGGTGCTGCTGCACCATCTCTAATTTGCTGTAAAGCGCATCCAGCTTGGCTTCAATTACTGTTTGACCACGAATATAATCTTCACGGCGCACGTAATTCAGCGGCAAGTCAGCCTTAAACTGCATAAACTCACGTTCGAGCTGAGACCAATTGTCTACGGAATTTTTAAGCGCTTGCTCTAACGAGGCGTGTCTTTCCTCCTGTCGCTCTTCGGCTTTGCTGAATAACCACTTTGCGATACCAAAAACGAAACCAAGGAAAGAGAGCAGAAAACCTACGGCAGCCCAAAATTCAATCTGTAGTGTCATTGTTGTAATCCTTCGATGTAATCCAGCAGGCCATTGACCTGCGCTTTCAATGCAAGACACTGTTCTCCGTTATCGATGATATTGGCAAGGATATCTCGTTGTGTGATACCGGATGGCCGTAGTTGGGCATCAGAGCTTTCATTTCCACGGAACGTTTCATCAGCGCCGGAGGTAACGGAGACAGAGCGAGTTTGTTCACTGGACAGGCCGAGGGCGGCGTTGTATTGCTGCATGAAGCCACGAGTAAACACACAATTAACAGGATGAAACTGTTGTTTTTCATCCATCCAACTCTGGGTAACATGGTCAATTTTCCTCTTCAGTTGTTGGTTCTGAGTGCGGAGTTGTTCAATATCGTTGAGATAATTGGCTTCTGCCTGATGCGCTGAGTTGACCTGCATTTGGTAACGTTGCTGCAAGGCATTGAGTGCCGCCAGTTCCCGCTCTGTCCGTTGCTTTTCCAGCTGAAGAAATTCGGCTTTCTGCTGTGCTAATGCAGTGTTTCCTGTCTCCGTTGCTTTCTGAAAGCCTATGGTATGGCCTCTCCAGTGGGCCAAAGCGAACATGCCAATTAGCGACAAAATCAATACAACAGGTTTAGCCCATAATTTAATTGGCACAGCTGGTACCTCCCCAAGCCAAATAACGAGGCGCGAGTTCCAGTAATATGCGTTTGGAATAATGTCGATTTTCTTTCCATGCTGACGCTCTACGCCCAGCATTCTGAGATTCAACATGACCGAACCAGACCCACGGATTGAGACCAACTGCCTCGGTTTTCTTCTTATCCCGTAGTAACCATCCTAAGCCCCCATTATAGGAAGACAGCGCCATCGCCATTCTTTGGCACTTATCGGCAGCTTTAATGCGTTGCCATAGCCAATAGTCATAGTGAACCATTGCCCGTATAGACCAGATTGGGTTGAAGGGATCTTTATTGGATAATTCAGGAATGCGTTGACTAATCCAATCCGCTGTTGCGGGCATAAACTGGGCCATACCCTGAGCACCAACAGGAGAAATAGCTCGTGATTTCCAGTCACTCTCCTGATGCAACTGAGCGGCAAAATCAGCTACAGGCGCATTCAATCCCCAGATCACACGAGAAGCACGTATTAAGTCATTGCGGTATTGCCGCGAACGGTGTGGCAGTTCGTCAGCCAATGCTAGGCTGACCATACCACTACACCACAACAAAACAATTCCGATAATCTGCCGCCAATTCATAATCACAACCCTGTAGCTACGCTCAGACAGGTAGCGGCAACAATCAGTGCACGGCGTATCAGAACGGCAGCAAATACCATATGGTAGCCAGTCTGAACGGGATATTTTCCTTCTTTCATGAGTATTTCATCATATTTCAGATACTGACCGGGCCTTGCTTTCGGGAATAAACTGCGGTCAAGCCAGTACCCCAAGACAACAGCCAGAGCAATAAGCGACAATTTGTAAATCACAACAGGGACTTGTTGAGGGGAAACTAAACCGATAGTGATCAGCAATAGAACAGCTGTTAACAACCAGCCACCGAGGCGTAATTTTTTGATAAGTGATACAAACGATTTGAAAGTTTTCACTGAACTGTCTCCGTAGTCGTTGATGGAAACAGTTTTGCAAATTTATCGGGAAAAGGATTTTAAAGGGCGTTAAGAGCGCATCAGAAAAGTAAAAGACAGGATAAGAGCGACCTGCCTAACACTCGAATACTGGGTAGGCTATCAACTCACAGGTATGTACTGTGAGTCAACCGAGGCTCTTTCCGCTATTGATTATTGATGACCGGGAAAGCCTAACTCATTTTCAGCTAATGGAAAAGGCTTACGGATAATGAAAGAACAATCTTTACCTATCGTTCCGTGGATCGGTGGTAAACGCCGATTAGCAAAACATATTTTACCGTTATTTCCTGAGCATACCTGTTATGTCGAACCGTTCTGTGGTGCTGCCGCGCTGTATTTCCTAAAAGTACCGAGCAAATGTGAAGTGATTAATGATCTTAATGGTGAGTTGGTGAATCTTTATCGCGTAATAAAACATCACTTGGAAGAGTTTGTCCGGCAATTTAAATGGGCATTGGTCAGCCGCCAAATATATAAATGGTTGCAGATTACCCCCGAAGAAACGCTAACCGATATTCAGAGAGCAGCACGTTTCTACTATCTCCAAAAGCAGGCGTTTAGCGGTAAGGTTGCTGAACATACTTTCGGTACTTCCACCACCAGCCCACCGCGATTTAATTTACTCAGAATAGAAGAAGAGCTATCAATGGCTCACCTACGACTAGCAAGAACGATCATTGAAAATATGAACTGGACACAATGCGTCCAACGGTACGACAGGCCACATACGCTGTTTTACTGTGATCCGCCGTATTGGGGTACCGAAGGATATGGCATAGATTTCGGACTTGAGAACTATGATCTATTAGCAGAACTAGCACATACCATCCGAGGGGAAATGGTAATTTCGGTGAACGATATTCCAGAAATGCGTAAGGCATTCAAAGGATTGAAAATGCAAGTAGTCAATATCGGTTACAACTTGAAAGTTACGGGGAAAGCTAAACAGAGTAAAGAGCTGATTATTTGTAATTTCTAATAACCGAGAATGGCAAGGCAATATATTTGCTTTGCCATTTTTTACCTTTAACCTAAGCCAATAGAACGGGATACAAACTGTAAACCTATTCCGAGAGTTTGGCTAATTAAAGACCTTAATGCTTCTTTACTTTCAGTCTTCAGTGTTTCCTTAATACGATCACCTAATGGGGTTTCTAAGCTGTCAGGGATTACTTTAAGAACTTCTAAACCTTCAGCCGTTAATACGGCTCTATGACAACCTTCAGAGCTCATAGTCCCTGCCAAATAACCATTCGTTATGAGCCAATCCACTGTATCCAGAAAAAATCTATGATCTTCTACTGTAGTACAAAGTTCGTCAGAGTATGTTCCATCAGAATATTGAAGGGGTTCACCGATTACCTCTATAGATAAAAGATCTATCTTTAAAGGAAATGACTCATATAGTTTCCCAAATATAATACCTACAATTTCATTAAACTTTTCTATGTTTGTAGTAGACATAAATATCCTATTTGTTTCTAAAGTTTCAATTTCAATGTTCCACCAGGTACATTCTGTTGATCTAAACAAACAGATTGGCAAGCTGATTTAGATATGGATAAAACTGTTTCGTTATCCTCTATATCAAGAAAACAATTATTTCCATGAGCCATATAATCATTAGACAGTTTGGCATTTTCATCAATATGAAATTTGATAGTTGTGCGTGAAGGATAACTGTTTTCGTAAACTGTGATGTCAGTAAATTGATCAGAGTATTTATCCAATCCTGGGCACATTTCCCTAATAGTTGGCAATAATTTTTGGACTAACGGATTATCTGTTTTGACTATAAATTTCAATGTAGAAATAGTAGATGTATCTGTTATTTCCTGTGTATTCATTTCACCACAACCAAATATCAGAAATACGAAAATTATCGTAACTGAACCGTGTAACGTCAACATAGATGTTATCCCCAAAGTGAAATGATAAATAATAAATCTACAATTGATGTTTCCGTAATATAGATACTATAACGAAAAAACACCCCCCCATCCCCAGTGCAGCTCCTGCCTGCCATTCTTCTGGACCAAACTTAAAAAGTAAAAGAAATATAGCTCCTATACAAAAAACAGCAACAATCAATATCAACGCAAATCGTAGATCTATTTCCTGATTTCTACGTTGTTGTTCCGCATCTTCAAACTCAGCTTCACAATGTCGGCAATATTGTCGACCTGGTGTCAAATATCGCTGTTCACAATATGGGCATGGCTCTGGGCCATTATAATTATACTCATGATAATCATTAGCCGCGACCCGATTGTTATCCCCGTTAATTTTCAAATGAGACCTCCATTGCAACTACATTTTTACCACAACTACTTTTTATGCTCGTTATAGTCCCTACCTGCAATTCGGTTTCCATTACCTGTTATTTTTTGCTTTGTTGAACTAACGTTCGAGAGTCCTGACTGTAAGGCCGCTACTGCAGCAACCTTAAGAGCTAATGGTGCTTGTCTATAGTATTGAACCAACTCAGATTCATCTGGAGATAATACAACATTGGAGGAGGATGTACCTGTAAGAATAAACTGAACATTCGCTCCAGCCAATGCAAATGCAACCCATACATCACCACCAGGAACGGCTACACCACGTTCGTATTTGCTCCACATCTCACGTGATACACCACACATTTGAGCCGCCTCATCTTGTTTTAAAGACAGGCGTTTTCTTTCTTTTTTTAGACGAGCCGCACAAAGAGAATCAAAGTTCACAAATCCACCATTGACAAAGAGAATAAAAGTTCACATAATTTGGCATATATCAAAACACTATCATTGCACGACTGGAGATAAAACAATGACACCGGAGAAAATCAAACAGCGCTTTCAGCAAGACGGTATCACAGTTACTCAATGGGCAAACGAGAACGGTTATTCGCGCGAGGCTGTATACCGCGTTCTTAATGGGCAATCCAAAGCTAATTACGGAAAAGCCCATGAGATAGCCGTAAAACTTGGCCTAAAAACTCCAAATATAGGCTAACTATTTTATCACTCTATGTAACAGATTATCACATATTGAAAAGGGAGAATGTGACATGCGCAAAATTAACGTTTCCAGTTCTGGTACGCGCATATTACGAGTTCTTAAGGCTCTACGTGGTCATTCCTTGTCTGGGATGAGTAATGGTGAATTAGCGGAATTACTGGAGGAATCTCCTACAAATATTAATCGTGCACTAAATACATTAATAGAAGAAGGGCTGGCGCAAAAACTGGGTAGCGGCAGATATGCACCCGGTATGCAATTACTGCAAATAGCACAATCGTTCTCTAATGAAATGGCTAACACCCAAGCCAAAATTACAGAAATGAATCAGCGCGTTTTGGCTGGTAGCAGAAATTAATTAACAAGAGATTCATACAATGGCACGCTCAAAAAATACAACATCAGTAAAACTGGCCGAAGATGTTCAACTTGCCGACGATCTACAGGTCAATCTCAACGCTATGACAACACACCGCCTGCAAATCATGGAACAGTTTGGTGATGGTTTGCCGTATGAACGTGATCGCATCGTCCATGAAACCCGTTTCTACATGGCTCAGAGTGCTGAAGCGATGTTAGAAGCTGGGAAGCGTCTCATTATTCTTAAAGAGAATGAACCTCATGGCGAGTTTGTTAACATCGTTAAGGATCAACTCGGTCTGGAACCCCGTATTGCCCAAAAAATGGCACAAGCTGCACTCAAATTTCTTTCACCTGGATTAGAAACAAAAGCGAAAACGTTTTCGCTTTTGGGACGTTCCAAACTGTATGAGTTGATGCTTGAAGATGATGATGAACTGTCAGAATTGGCTGAAGGTGGCACTGTAGCTGGTCTGACATTAGATGATATTGATCGCATGTCTGTCCGCGAACTACGTAAGACCCTGCGTGATACACGCGCTGATCTGGAAATCTCACGCCAGACGGTGCAGGAAAAAAAGGAACTTGTTAGTAATTTGATTGAGGAGAAATCTGCAATCCAGCACAAACTTCAGCGCCGAATTAATCATGAAAAACCTGAAGAGGAAGGTGCAGCTTTGACACAAGAGGTTAATTCATTGTCTTTTGCTATTGATGCCGCTATCACCAATCTTTTCAATGGATTTGAAACACTTAATGACCATACCACACGCACCGATATTAGTCATGTTGGGTTTATGGCAGGCGTACTCGATGACCTTGAAGTCAAAATTCGTAACCTACGTAATCACTTTAATCTGCCTGAGTACAGAGAACACAGCATTGTTCCTGATTGGGCTAAAGAAAGTGCGGAAGCAGAAGAGGAAAAATTCGAACGACCAGAATGGATGGATAAGGAAGAGGCACATGAATAAATCTGAGTTGAAAAAAATGCTTGAAAAGAAACTGAAGAAATAAGGGCAATAACATGAATACCACAATGACCGAACGATTAGTTTCTATTGCACAGGCAGCACATAAAGCCGGACATGGCAGTAAAGAAGCAATATATCGGGCGGCTTGTGAAGAGCTGTGTATGTCACGTTCAACATTGATTAAAAAACTTGGTGAAGTTTCTGGCAAAAAGCCACGCAAGAAACGTTCTGATGCAGGTAATAGCGCGCTGACACGTGAAGAAGCAACTTTGATCTCAGGGGTATTGATGGAGGCCACTCGTAATACAGGGAAACGGTTATATAGCCTCGAACAGGCCGTTAATGATCTGCGTTCAAATGGCCTGATTAATGCAGGCCATATTGATACCAAAACAGGCGAATTTTCTCCGTTATCCATTGACGCGATTAGTCGTGCATTGCGCCAGTACAAACTTCATCCTGAACAGTTGAAAATGCCTGCGCCCAGCCTACAATTGGCTAGCCTGCATCCCAATCATGTCTGGGAATTAGACGCCTCAATTTGTGTGTTGTATTACCTAAAAAACCCTAATAAAAACAATGGGGTTGACAGTGGATTACGCATGATGCCTGTGGCTGAATTTAATAAAAATAAGCCGAAAAATCTGGCTCGTATCATTAATGATCGCGTCTGGTCGTTTGAATTAACAGATCACACAAGTGGCTGGATATATGTTGAATACTTATTTGGCGGTGAAACCAGTCAGAATTTTACTTCTGTGTTGATTAACGCAATGCAAGATCGTGGTGACGCAGATGTATTACACGGTGTACCCCAAATTTTATTTACTGACCCCGGTTCTGCTTTGACAGCACCTACACTACGTAACTTGTGTAAGGTCCTAGGCATTCAAATGATACAACACAAGGCCCGTAACGCCCGTGCTACGGGCTCTGTTGAAAAAGCACGTGACATCATCGAACGCAATTTCGAATCCGGTTTACGCTTTCGACAGGTTGATAATATTGATGAACTTAACCGTCTGGCACGGCTATGGCGTATGAAGTTTAACCGCAGTGCAATACATAGCCGACATGGACAAACCCGTACAGATTGCTGGCTAAAAATCACAGCAGAACAGTTAGTAAAAGCACCTGCCATTAACGTTTGTCGTGAATTGGCAATTAGCACCCCAGAAAGCCGTAAAGTACAGGCAACCTTGCGAGTATCTTTCAGGGGACGTGAGTATGACGTCAGTACTGTTCCTGGGGTGAGTGTTGGTGATTCAATCATGATCACCCGCAATCCGTGGCGTGACGAAGAGGCACAGGTAGTCATTACTGGTGAAGATGGCTTTGAGGCTTTTCATCTTGTTAATGAAGTTACTAAAGATGAGTACGGCTTTGCCATCGGCGCACCTGTAATTGGTAGTGAATTCCAAGCCATTCCTCAAACAATTGCACAACGTAATTTAGCCGAAGTTGAACAGAAAATCATGGGGACAAACAACACGGCTGAAACTGAAATAGCACGTAAATTGAAAACACTTCCCCTCAATGGTCGGTTTGATCCATATTTGGATATTGAACGTAATGATGCACCAACGTATATGCCAAAACGTGGACAAGCCTCTACGGTACATAGTCCACGAATTGAACAGCTTATGAACCCCGTTGATGTTGTCAAAATTTTACGTGAACGGTTCCAATCACATGGTAAGACATGGCGTGGTGAATTTTATCAGCAAATAGTTAAACGCTTTCCTAATGGTGTTCCAACAGATCAAATTGATGAGTTGGTTGATGAATTCATAGGGAAATCAACAACTGTTGTATGCAATATTGTTAACGGTAATTAATTTTTCATGGTGTATATTAAGGAAAAGAAAAATAGCAATTAAAATTCATGATCCACTGCTTTCACTGACAACTCAAAATACAACTGAGGTTTATTTATAAAAGTGATCCAGTTTGTTTTCGTGAAACTCATCATAACGTAAGAAATATAAAGGATGTTTTTCCAGGGAATGATGTTGCTATCTCTTATTATCAATGGAATATGCAGAAATAAAAATAGCCGCTTAACGGGGGATTATTATGCTGGTGTTTAAACAGCAGTTACAGGTACATCAGTTAACACAAAGTGCAGCAGCAAGTGCGGCAGGAATTTCAGCGGCGGCGTTGGCTCAAATTGTTAATCACAATATATGGCCACGACAGAACGCAGATGCAATTCGTCAGCGTATTACTGATTTCTTGGCAAAAAGAGGTATCGATACCGCAAAAAGTTTTGAGGTGGTACAAACAACCAATAAATCAGATATCTATACCGATAATAAAAATACAACCCTCATTTCTGAGGAGGAAAACATGTTACTAAAAAAACAAGTGTTATTTCCAGCTACGAAAAAGCACTTTGGTTTATTTCGTGATCCATTTGAAGATAGTGCAATTCAAAGTGCTGAAGATGTTTTTGTGACTCCAGATAGCCGTTATGTACGGGAAGCCATGTATCAAACAGCCCGCTATGGTGGTTTTCTGGCAGTATCAGGGGAATCGGGTTCAGGTAAAACGACACTGCGTCGTGATCTTATTGACCGTATTAACAGGGAAAATACCCCCGTTATTGTTATTGAACCCTACGTATTAGCAATGGAAGACAATGATGTAAAAGGTAAAACCTTGAAAGCATCAAACATTGTTGAAGCTATTGTGAATACCTTAGCGCCATTGGAAAACTTGAAACGATCGCCTGAAGCACGCTTCCGCCAGTTGCACAAGATATTGAAAGACAGTTCACGCGCTGGCTATCAACATGTGTTAATAATAGAAGAAGCACACTCGTTGCCTTTACCGACATTAAAACACCTTAAACGATTCTTTGAACTGGAAGATGGATTTAAAAAACTGTTATCGATCATTTTGATTGGTCAGTCTGAACTGGAATTGAAGCTATCTGAACGTAATCAAGAGGTTCGTGAAGTAGTGCAACGTTGTGAAGTTGTTAATTTGTTTCCTCTTAATGATTATCTGGAAACATTTCTGGATTTTAAATTTAGTCGCGTAGGCATGAAGACTAACAAGATTTTAGATAATAGCGTTATTGGTGCTATCCGTGACCGTTTATGTCTTAGTCGGCATAGTGGTAAAGAAACTGTTAGTTTATTATATCCATTAGCTATCGGAAACTTGATTATTGCAGCTATGAACATGGCTGCAATTAATGAGATACCTATGGTTGATGCCAATATTATTCGCAGTGTTAGCTAAAGATATCATTATGATAAAAAATTCTATTCAGCAATTAATATTGAAAATATTCATATTAAAACTTCCTTATCACAAATTAAATATTCAAGGCGGATTCGACTAATTTCTGATTTTATTAATTTCAAGTTGGTTACAACAAGGGCGGAACATACCATAACCAAAGAAATGGAAGTCTTGTAAATATTAAGTTCGGAATTTCATTGTCGATCTACTTGCAAAAATTTCTTTGTTGAGGAAAAGAAGAAAATATATTGGTATTAATAAAAGCATTCATTAAGTAACAGGTAATTAAATATGGTAGAAAGAAAAGTTATGTTTAAAGCGACTGCGGCTTCTTACACCCCGTAATTATTTAAATAAAGCTGTTATAAAAGATATTAATTAAATATCAATTAATTCAGGTAAAGAAAATTTTTCAATTATCCATTTGAATAGAAAATTAAGTAAGGAGCACATTTATGAAAATAACATGTAATCACTGCAAACAACCTGTTGAAAAAATGAATCTAAAACAAGCCAATGTTATCCAAACTCCTGAATTTGGTGAGTGGGTTGTCGATTTAATCTTAGTTTGTCCACATTGTAGTCAGCAATACGGTGTATCTGTGGCAACATGGGATTTACAGCCACTGGAGACCACTCATGGATAAAACGGCCTTATACCGAAAAGCCAAGCTCAGTAGTATCAAGTTAATGCTGGCTATTTTGGTTTACTTAATTCAAGAGTACATAGCAGAGGATGAATAAGATGGCAAAACAGAAACTTATTCAGCTTACTTTCATATTGCACGTAGTGATCTAAAACTAGACGAGGATACGTATCGCCAGATGTTACTTTCAGAAACCGGAAAAGCCTCTACGCGGGAAATGGATATCCCGCAGTTAACTCGCGTTTTGGAAGCTATGAAAAAGCGCGGTTTTAAAATTCAATCCTTTAGGAAATCCAAAAAATCACGTCCATTAGATAGTCATCCCCAATCAAAGAAGATACGTGCATTGTGGCTGGAAATGGCATCTATAGGTATTGTTCGTAATGGTTCTGAACAAGCCTTAGCTCACTGGATTAAGCGTGAAACGAATATTGATGGTTTACAGTGGTTAGATTCAGACCAAGCCAGCAGCATTATTGAAAAACTGAAGAAGTGGCAGAACCGTGTCACGAGGAAAAAGTATGAATGGTGTGAATAACTTTCGTAGCAAAGGTCCTGAGTTGCTAGTCGAACTGGCACAGCATACAGCTTGCACGGTCAGTGAAATAATCCATGTTGAGCCTGCGTTAGCCGAACAAATTGGTGAAGCTGTTGCGAACCATATGATGCAGGTTTGGGGCGGTCAGAATGTCTATTTTCCTATGGGCATGGTTTGGAAAGTCAGCCTCCGTGATCGTGAGATTTTCAACGAATTTAACGGTAAAAATCATCATGACCTGGCTCGTAAGTTTGGTGTTTCTATTCAATGGATTTACAGCGTAGTGAAACGTATTCGAAAGGAGGAACTGGATCGCCTGCAAGGTAAGTTATTCGATAACGAGTCTGAATAGGCAGGTCAAACTAATTGAGCTTAGTAAAATCAGATGGCAGACTAAACATGATTCTCGTTCGGTCTGCCTTTCAAATACTGAAAAGGATTTACAATTGAATCTCCATAACTTCCCATTTAGTCCAAGTTTTTCCCATAATTATCTTTCAGTTCCCTGTCAAATATCTTACTTATGATCAATATTGCTTAAGTTCGCGGCATTTGTGGAAATACCCATCACCTTTAGGTTGATAAGGCCCCTGATAATGTTCAGCAAATATGATCCGTTCAGTAGAAGGGAAATAAGCCCTTAAACTTTCTTTATTCTGCCTGCGCCACGGACCAGAAGGTTTTGCCCAGATAATGTGGTTAAGCACATTGAACCGTTCACGAACAAGGATTTCCGTATCAGACGCCAAACGCGAACCACAAAATATATACAAACTGCCGTTGGGTTTCAGCACACGCCAGAATTCAGTCAGTACTTCATCCAGCCACGCAAGATAAGCCGTTACATCCTCCCATTGTCTGTCCCAACCACACTCTTTTACCCGAAAATAGGGGGGATCGGTGGCGATTAAGTCTATGCAGTTGTCTGGTAACGTTTTGATAAATCGTAGAGAGTCGTCATTAATTAATGTGATACCACTTAAATTCACAATATTTTCCATAATCGATACTAGCTTACTCTCTGGTTAGCACAGAACAGGCGAATGGCTGGTGTCGTCAACTCCACCAGCCATCCATTTCACCGCTTAAGAAGTCACCCCATCAAAGGCAACGCTTGAAAAAGGTGTCGTTGTCCCGGCTTTCCATCAAGCCAGCCAGACAAAATTGAGTTAAAAGTAATTGGCAACGCGGTGTTGATAGCCCCGTCAGAGTTGAAACATCGGGAATAGAAACCCAGTCATACATTGGTACTGTTTCTAAAACACATGAGGCTGTTGTTGTCATATCTTCATGTTTTAGCATGATAATTTAAACCTTTGGTCAGTTATTGTGCATAGACACACATGTAACTCTGACCAATGACAACAGCAAGTCTTATCTGAATTTCAGGCAATAAAAAACCCCGCACTGGGCGAGGCTATCAGTCACGAATACTACTATCACAACATATACTGAAATAGTGGCTCATAAGTTCAAAGATGTCAACACGTTCGTGACAAAAGTCTTGATTTTCTTTCCTGTTCCCGTCTTATAAAGGCATCTTGCAATGGTTGATAAATCAAATATTCCGTTGCTCTTAATATTTCCTCAACCTCACGCCGACAAGTTGACATTGATGGCTTTCGCTTACGCAACATACCATTTCTGCGGATCATAATTCTTGGCTGAACCGTTGCATGATAATGTTTGGCAATTGCTCTATCAGATACACAATAAACATATCGACTAAGCAACATCCCAAATGCAACCCGATCAATGTGGTAAATATGGTCTACTACCCTAGCGATTAACATTCCGTCATCATCATTGCATATCGGACGTTCTGGATAACCTCTCAGCTATACCGTCGCCATAAGCTCAGCAATCATACTGCTCTGACGTTTATCAAGCCTGCCAGAATACACCCATGCACCGAACTTGGATAACCAGTCCTGCAACCAAATTTCTTGTGCCTGAGTCAATTGCAGCCCATCCGTTGAAAATATCACACCCGACATAACCGTACCTCTTCAACTTCCCTTTTAACTTGGGGCAATAGTTCCGTTGCCATACTGTGGATTGCTTGCCATGTCTTCGGTGCCGCATGAAAGCCCGTGGGATGCAAACGCTCGATGATAGCGAGGATGCAGCAGAATGGAGAAATGAGCAGCCCTTTGGGCCATATCTTGTACCGCTCCCACATGATGAATTTCCGCAAGTATTACTCCCAACCCCATATTCCGACAACAGATACATCCCAGTAATGTCACATTAGAAAGCCACTGTTTTTCACTTTTAGCCATTGGCTCTGCCTCTCATTACATAAAATCGGACAACTGAGAAGCTGCATGTTCAGCGGCGTTTCGGGTCGGGAAATTGCGATACAAAATAAAGTTCCAAAGCACGTTTAATGTATCTTTATAAAGCTCCTGAAATTCCATCTCTTCCATTTTGGCGAAACTGACTGAACGAGGTTCACGGTACAGACTGCCGTTGGGCATTTCGTAAATGTCATAGTGCCCTGATTCCACTGTTGCCCAGCGCCGAAAGGCATCAAAGGATTTGGTGGCAGTAATATTCTGGGCTCGGTTTTTAGATATGCCAGCAAGATATTCATCCGCAGCGGATTGTAAGACATCTTCACTGCCCGCGAAGTGTGCAAGAAATTGTACGTAGCCACGCACAAGCGCTTTCTCTTCCGGGGAAATGGTACCCCCAGCAGGTTCCCAGTATTCATAGCCGAGATTCAGAAGGGCAAAATATTTACGATGGAAACGTGGGTTACGTGCTTTCTTAAAATCCGCATAGAGCACATCGCCCCACTTCACTTTGGAGTGCAGGTATTCCCTGGCTGCGGGAGTCGCAGGTCTCAGGGTGTCATTCGAAATTTTGATAAAACTATGCTGCGTCATTACTTATCCTCAAAGTTATGACACAGCAGCTTTTGTTTAGGTTATCAGATGTTCAGGCCGATACGAACAGAATAACAGGTGTTAGTATTAATTCCCAATTTTACTTTCTATTAAATAAATTGACGACGTTTGTATCTTGTTGTGTAGTAGATATATTAATACTATTCTTCAATTGTATTCTGGATTGGAAATCAAGTACCTGTGATTCTGACAAGAATCCCTTAGGAACTGAACATAAATCCTCTAAATCTCCTTTTGGGAAACCAAATTCCTCAAGAAGTGTTTTTTTACTAAAAGTTCTAGAATCCAATAATAGATTTAAGCACCTAGGTAACAAACGAACCGACTCTGGTTTTCTAAGATCATCAAGCGGCTCTCCTTTTCGCCAACCTCTAGCAGAAATATTTTTATATAACCTCTGATATTCCAGAGAAGATATTAATTCTAAATTTCTCGCTCTAAGGATCATAAATTGTGCCGACATCCCCCAGCGATTTTTTAGAGATATGAAATTCTGCAATGTAGGATATGGAGGAAGCTCTACAGAAAATGACTCTTCCGGCAGCATGAAACTCGACGCAAACTTATGTGCTTGCTCTTCTATTGGATTAAAATTGATATTATCAAATTTATTTATATATCGATGTAAGACTATATGACCTAATTCATGAGCAGCATCAAATCGACTACGATAATAGTTATCTTTATCACTAGCTAAAACCACATACGGTCTATTCTCTAAATCATTCCATTGAGAATAGCCATCCATTACAGAACTACCTTGTTCAAATCTGGAACAGACTATCCCCGCATTCTCCATTACCAGTAATAGATCATCTATCGGTGCAATACCTAATCCCCAAGCTTTCCTACACTCAAAAGCCATTCTTTCAATCAATTGATCATCTATCGCTCTGTAATCCTTTACGTTAAGATGAGGAATGTTAACCTCTGGATAATCAAGATATTCTTGCATCTTACATGATAACTCTTGAAACCACCCCATGTATCGCTCTGAGGCGATACATAAGTCTTTTGCCGTGGTTGAAAGTGTTCGGAAGAATACTGGTTTTTTTTCGTACTTAACAATAGGCTTTGTGAACCAACTTACCGGGCAATTAAGAATCTGACTTAAGCTATGCAATACTTCTGCATCGGGGGAATGATTACCGTTTTCCCATTTGGTAATAGTTGATGGCGAACGATCTACTAACCTACCAAGGTTAATTTTCGATAATCCCCTCGCTTCTCTTATCTGTGTCAACCTTTCAGATTGGAAACCAGAAATTCCCACTCTCATAATGTCTCACCTATTCTATTTTTCCTGATCCTTCAGGCGCTTCTTGAGCTTAGGTAAAACCATATCAGGAATGACTATCTTCTTCTCTCCAGTATAGAGGGCTAAAAGCTCCGTTACAGATTTATTATAGTGAAAACCTTTCATATTGGTAAAAGGAACCACAATCCTTAAATCCATCATGCTGGCCTGAGATTCATGATATGGTGGATTAATATTTATTAACAACACACCTAACGTATCAATGTCATTATGATGTTTACTATCTTCTTCTCTAAAAAGATCTGGAGTATAGCCTTCAAATTTTTCATTCAATTGGGCTATCAATGAACGATGTTTAGCACCTCTTATATGGCGCTCATCGTGATTTAACCCAATACGGCTAATTTTAACACCTTCTGAATCGATAATAATGTAATGCTCCCCTTTCGGGGATGTATCAGCATCGTAACAAAGATAACCAGAGCGACTTGCGGCCTCCCTCAATGCTGAATTAAGGCCATAGTGCCTAGCCTGAGGCCTAAATCTACGTTGCTCCGATTCACCAAGTTTTAATATATTGCTACAGTTACTTCCTGTGCTGCAGCATACTTAGCATATAATGCATCTTGTACGTTAAGCCAAAAATCACGCCTGAAAGCGTTTATTATCAAATCGGTAATATCACTTTGTGTGTCGTTAATGCTCATTTAGATACCCTGATTGCGTTAAGCAGATTTTATGGTATTTTTTTTTCGTTTTGAACGCAAGCAATATACTTGATATGTAATTTGTACGTTACAAATACAACTTCAACTCTTATACCATCCCAGTGTGTTCCATCAGGCCACTTCACTAGAAAAACAATATTCAGCTACAGAAAGGCTTTCTCCCGCCTTCGAAGAGTACAATTGCGCTTCAGCATCTCCAGCTCCTAGTTATCCACCAGCAATTTTGGTAAAGCCAGCATCCTGCTGGCGTTTACGTTGAATCGACTAGCTTTTAAGTCTAAATTTGTAAGATAACGATGCTTTCAGCACTGCACCCAAAACGGGATAATTCATAACTACCCAAATTATCTAATAAAATCAGTTTACTGTTTATGGTCATTTTGATCTGCCTCTTTTGGTCTTTAGTTAAAATGCTTTGTCTGCGTATCGGCGCTCTTTTTGTTTAGCCTGTTGCTGTGTACGACATATTTCAGCAGCAACAATTTGATCAGTTGGTAAGTAATGCCCGTTTTTAAATTCCTGGAATATCGTTCCGGTTTCACCGTGACGATTCTTATCCAAAATAATCTCGGCATAATTTCTGGCTGGACTTAGTGGGTTATAAACAACATCACGATAAGTAAAAATAATTCGATCTGCATCTTGCTCTAGGCTACCTGAGTCTCGTAAATCCGCTGCAACAGGGCGACGCTGATGTATAGGCCGTTTATCAACGTCTCTTGATAACTGACTCAATGCTGTAACAGGTGTATGCAATCGCTTAGCTAGTCCCTTGAGGGCCCTGGATATTTGAGCGATAGCAAGGTCATTACGCTCGGCTTTGGGCCTTTCTATCAACCCAAGATAATCAACAAAAATACCTTTCAGATTCGGGTACCTGCGCTTATGCGTTTCACTGATAGCACATATCTGTTCAGCGCTTAATTCACTAGCATCAAGAATATGAATATCGCGATCTATTAACTCGCTTATTGCGTTAGATATACGAGCCCAATCTTCATCATAAAATTCACCACGTCTCAATTTCGAAACTGACAACTGGGCAGAACCAGCAACTATACGTTCTGTAATTTGTTGTGCTGCCATTTCCATTGAAAACAGCAATACCGCCCCTCCATTCCTAGTCATACCCTCAATCATGCAAAGTGCCAGTTCTGTTTTGCCCATGCCGGGACGACCACCGATGAGAATTAAATCAGTTGGGTTAAATCCCCCTGTCAACGAGTCAAATGGCTCAATACCTGTCATAATCATCCCGCGACTATCCTCACCTAAGTTACGCCTCCCCAGTATGTCAATGTACCCTTCAATCAATGTCTTGATGTGCACGGGAGCCAGGTTGCCAGTATCTCGTATTAGCTCCCCCATAGTGGACATAAAGCCCGTTATGACATGCTGTGCTTGAGTATGATTTTTAGTTTCCAGTAACGCCTGTTGGCCAGCGTTGATCACTGCTGTAACCCGCCGAACATACCAATATTCACTAACTTTATTGGCATAGCCTTTCAGGTTTGCATTCCAAACAGGACTCTTACTCAACTCCAGGATATTAGCTAATGTATTACCATCTTCACTCATAGCCTCAGCGATGAATATCGGATCAATCAGGGAACTACTGAACGCTTGTTTTTTGATTTCAACGTAGACACGACGCAAAAAACTTGAACTAAACGCCTCTTCTGACAACGTTGCAAAAACATCATAAGCATCCTGCGTTGCACCACCTGACAACAATCCGCTTATAACCGCAGACTCTAGATTGAGCTCATTCATACTACTGCCCCCTCCGGTAACTATCCCAGTCAAAAGCCAACACTACCCCACCCTGTAACACACGATCTAATACTCGGTCCCCTAAAAACACCGGCAGGTCATTCATTGGCAAATTACTGATCAGGATCGTTGGTAATAAATCTTCATATCGGTTATTAATCACCTCAAACAAGATATTTCGCTCTGATTCAGTGCCGTATTGAACGCCAATCTCATCGATGATCAGCAAATCCAACTCACTGTAAAACCTCAGTGTCTCGAACTCGTTGGTGTCAGCATCATTACTCCATGAACGACGAAATGCCCTGATAATACGTGATGCGGTTGTAATAAACGCACTGATACCGTTCTGAGTGACTATTTCACGGCATGTCGCAACAGCCAGATGAGTTTTCCCGGTACCAAGACGGCCACACATGATGATCCCCTCACCCGCAACTTTGCGTTCTTTCCAAGTCTGAACATAACTTTGGCAGATCTTCAGATTATGTTGAGCAGCTTTGTTTATAGGCTGATAATTTTCAAAGCTGGCATGTTCAAAACGTGGGGCAATGTTGATACTGTCAAGTAAGCTATTAGAGTTCATTTCTCCCCCTAATCAATATTTTCTGACCAATAAGAATCCTGTGGTTCGTAGGTTATACCCTCATAGCTTGTATGCGTATTTTGAGTAAATTTAGGTTTGATGTTTTGAGACTTTTCAGGAAACAACCCTTGCCACCCATTCGCAATTGACGTGCAAATCACTGAATCAGGATTCGTGCAATCTGCTAGTTTTTTCTCTTGCTGCTTACACATGGTTTCTGTCAGCGGCTTTTTAATTTCTAGCCGAAAAGTGACCCAATCAGCCCATACTTCATCGCTAACGTTTTTAGGCTTTGCCGTGATGGGATCGAATTTTAATTTCTCCCGTTTCCCCTTACGGGGGGTAAGGGGGGTTTTAGGTTCCGTGACTGGTTCAAAAGGGTGACTGGTTCTGGGTGCATCTCCTGCACCACTAACCCCCGCAGAATTTGCACCACTGGGTGCAAGAGATGCACCATATGGTGCAACATTTTCACTATAGCCATGACTGGATTTATCCAGATTCAGGAAATAGACATTTGATTGATTCAGTCCATTTTGTGTCTTCCGTTCTGCAACACAGACAATGCCATCTTTTACCAATTGCTTAATGTGATTTTGAACAGAACGTTCTGATATTTCGCATTGTTCAGCAATGTAAGCAACTGACGGCCAGCACTCTCCCTGGTCATTAGCGTTATCAGCCAACTTAATCAGTACCAATTTACGAAGAGGATTACCAACTTTGATACTCATAGCTTTTACCATCAATGACATACTCATAATCAAGCTCCAAGTATTTTAGCAATCTGACGGCAAACTGACTTACACCGTTCAAAGGTAAGAGACTCCTCCAGCAATTTGGCCTTTTGCCGTTCATACTGTTCCCAGATATTTAACTCAGCTTCTCTACATCCTTCATAAATTTCTGAGATTTGTTCTATAGTTACAAGCTCACCATTCAGACGAAACTTATTACAATAGGTGATCTTTTCTATGGTTTTAAGCATTGGTCTTGCCTCTTTTAAACGTTTGTCAAAGCATTCAGTGCTGATATCGCAACGGTTATTTGTTGTGATACGTCACTACCTCCTAAACCTCCCAATAGGATTGCAATTATCACCGCCGTAAATTCACGAATCGCAACAGATATCAAATAATTAGTTGTTTCACCGTTAATTCTGGCTTTGCGTTCAAGTGGAAGGGCTGATTGGATAGCGGGTAACAACTCTGATACTTTTCTTCGTGCAGCCCTTGAATCACTGCGCAACCACCTGAAAATTTGCTGCCTGTTGTTATTGATAGCTTTCCAATTAGCATTCCCATTTATTTCAATGGGATGCAACTTGGCTGATACCGTTCTTTCACAAAGCAAGAAGTACATTCGGCTTATTTCGATTGCTACATACTCCTGCCCCTTCTCTGCCGCCCACGCCTCAACTTCGGCTTTCAGGGCGTTGATGTTTTGTTCCACTGTTTACGTCTCCTGTCGCAATATTGATTATTGAGAATCAGTTTTTATACTGACTGCTCAGTTAGCATTTATTTCAGGCCATATTTTCTGCCAGTCATGGGGACGAAGATCTTGTCTTGTCACTTTTCCATTGGTTGCATTTTCTATATCAAAACATCTGGCGGGAGGAACTGGAGCATAACCATGTGCCATTTGCGATAAATAGGAACTGGATACCCCAAGCTTCTCAGCAAGAAGTTTGGCTTCACCTCGCTTTAAATTAGAAATGTAATCATTTAGTTTCATAACTACCCCTTTTAGAAATACAGAAAGTTTAATAAATACTAAACATTTGTCAAGCATTTGCTTATTTAGTGAATACTAATCACAATTTAACTGGTAGAAAAATAGTGAAATCCCTAGATATATAGGTTCTTATAAATAAAATGAGCATGAAGAACATCAGGCAACAACGCCTAAGAGATTGGTTTTCCGATAAAACTCTTCCTGAAAAAGAGAAGAGTTATTTGTCACAGCTTATGAATGGTAAAGCATCTTTCGGCGAAAAAGCCGCGAGACGTTTAGAACAAGACTATCGAATGCCAGATGGTTATTTAGACGCCGATACAAACACCCACCAATTAGGAAATCCACTACAAGTAACATTGACTCCTAAGCAAAAAGTTCTTCTAGAGCTATTCGACGAACTGCCAGATAGTGATGCCGATGATCTAATAAAAAATCTTGAAGATAAAAAACGGCATTATGATAATTTACTAGAAGAATTATTACATAAAAAGAGGCAAAAGAAAGCATAGAAAAAAGTCGCCATCCGACTTTTTTCTTATTTATCAACAAGATTTTTATCTTACCCTGAACCCTACGGAATAAACCGTTAACCTCAATCACCCAATCCAAAAATTAATTAACCTTCAGCCAACACCCAAAAACTATCATGCTATATGCATAGCGAATCTCTAAAACTATCTTGGCCATCCTATTTCACAGTGCTATCACCAAGGGAAAATTCATTCAGTTCACACCTTGAAATAAATATAAAAATTAAAATAAATCAAATGGTTAAACTTAACACTTTGATAAGCCCCTCTTATTATTTAATTTTTACTTTACTTTTCGTTTATCAATTACTAAACTCAATTTCAACAGCAAACAGGCAGGACGCCCACGCAGTAGTCGCTACCGACATACGAAGAGGTAGATGATTTGCTAATCAGTAGCACGGCACAGCAGCCGTTTAGGTTAAGTGTTCAAAACCGAATTTACAGTTTCAATTGTCATGAGGGAGGAGAAGAGCAGGGTTCAATGTGACCTGCCATGATTACCACATATAACAACTGTATTTACCAGAAAGTGGAACAGGAAAGATCAACCAACACCAGGATTCCCCAGCCAGCGGTGGGAATGGTACAAAAACACTGGCAGTTGATGCGTTACGGTTCTTCTTGCCGGGTTTCTTAGAAACTGCGTGAATCAACGGACGGCGGGGAAAGACCCGCACATTAACCAATCGAACAACAGTTCTTATGTGTAATGATATGCAGAATATCAAATTAGGCCAATTCATCGGTCTGTTTGAAACATTTATTAAAACCATAACCTCTGAATGGTATTTATCGTTGATCAATCCGTACCAACTAATACCAATATGGGGAAAAACTAAGAATCAACAGATGTAAAAAAACCCACCGAAGTGGCGGGTTCTTTTACCCCGGATCGCCGACCAAAGCTAACCGGGAGTTTCTACTAACGAGGACCAACTCGTTAGAAGAGGCAAGACCAATGATTTCCATCATTGATCGCTAACAATATATCAGGAGTTGCTATGAAAGCACAACAAGAAACAATACAAGTAAAGCTCTATGTTCACGCTATCGAAAATAATATTTCACGAAAAATGAACATCACAGTCTTACCACATGACGCAAGTAAACACGGAAATGCATCGATCTTTGGTACAGTTGTCGCTATTCATGATATAGAAATCCCATATCCAAATATTAGTCGTCCAGACTTTATAAACTCACAAATTGATACTCTAAAGAAAGAACAAAATAAAGTTCTTGCGGAAGCTCATGCTAAAGCCTCTGAACTTGAGGGCCATATTCAATCATTGTTATGCATTGAAGAAAAACCAATGTCTAAATCTGATGAAAAAATACCTGATTAAGGCTCAGGTGTATTTATGAAAAACATAAATGATGTAATTAATTTAATCCTAGATAATGGTTTAATTGCTATTGAGCATGAAAATAATAGAGATACAACAAACGCAACTATACATATATACCCGTAATCATTGAAGATGCTTGATTTTATCCGAAATGGAGATCATTATCCTCGCTATGAAAATATTCATTACCGATGAACAAAAAGCCGAACTTGAACATCTCCATCACACCTGCCGTGATAAGAGGGAGTGTGATCGCATCAAAGCGGTCCTGCTGGCCTCTGAAGGCTGGAGTTCAGTGATGATCGCTCAGGCCCTGCGTCTTCATGAAATGACCGTTAACCGTCATATCAGCGATTACCTTAATCAAGGTAAACTTAAATCTGATAATGGGGGGTCTGATAGTTTGCTTTCTCAAGAACAAACTGATTTTTTAATCAATCACTTATCTCAACATCTTTTCCATCACACCCATGAAATCGTGGCCTATGTTGCTCAGCTCTGGAATATTACCTTTAGCATTCCCGGCATGAATAAATGGCTACACCGTCAGGGTTTTTCTTATAAAAAACCTTGTGGCGTCCCTCATAAATTCGACGCAGAAAAACAGCGACAATTTATTGAATATTATGAGAATCTTAAAGTCACAGCGAAAGACGAACCCATCCTTTTTCTTGATGCTGTTCACCCGACTCAAGGCACCAAACTCGGTTATGGCTGGATGCGAAAAGGCGAGAAAAAAACAGTCAAAACAACAGGAAGCCGGACTCGCCTGAATATATTGGGCGCGCTCAACCTGAATGCCATTGGTCGTACGGTGTTCCAGGAATATCAAACCATCAATGACTACAACATTTGCTGTTTTTTCAATGAAATAAGAAAGTCTTATCCTGACTATCATCAAAAAATTCATCTTATTGTGGATGGGGCGGGTTACAACAAAGCTCATCTTGTTAAGGAGTGGGCTTATGTTAGCAATATTGAGTTACATTACCTTCCTCCCTATAGCCCAAATTTAAACCCAATAGAGCGATTATGGAAGGTCATGAATGAACAGGTTCGAAATAACCGTTATTTTGCGGATAAACATGAATTTCGAGACAACGTCTTCAAATTTTTCACCACAACGCTACCGGATATAGCGGACTCGCTGATGTCTAGAATTAACGACCATTTTCAGGTGCTAAAAACTGCATCTTGAAGTTTCTTGGGTATATCTATTATCGGTGGCAAAAGGCGAGTTGAATATTACCCAACGACAGGAATGGTTTATTCAAATGCTGTCAAGGAATTATATCCAAAAGTCAAAATGCCAAAAGCCGGGATTAAGGCAGCAATAAGATTGGCAAAAAAAGCAATTTATTAAAGAGGCAAGACCAATGTTCACATATATCTGTGTCTTTGAGCCGACAAAAAAAGCTCAAAAAAATGGAGCCGTACCACTTGCAATTGCACTCGAAGCCAATTCCGAAAAAATGGCTAAAGCTATGGCCATTGTTTACCTTGGGGAAGAGTACGCGGACGATATGAGCAACTTCAACACATCAAAACCGATTATTTGTAAAGATATACAAGGCTTCCCTCGCCCACCAATTGGTAAATTTGATGAAAAATTTGCTACTGAATACGAGTTCAACGGCACCACATGGCAGGCTAGAACGCTCGAACCAAAGAAAAACCCATCTATTACTACACGTGATTTTAATCACACTTACGCCACGTTAGATCTGGAAATTGCACTGGCATTACTAGACGGTGACTTTCATTGCTGGGCGATTATGTCACACAGTATGAAAGAAGCTAAGCAACTGATAACAAATAACAATGAAGCATGGCGGCAGTGGTCTACCGCATTTCGTATCAGAACCGACGCTCTGTCCATTCCACGGGAAACGCTTTTCAGAGTCGTACGTGAAGGTAAACACCACCCTGAATTTCTGACCGATGCCGTCGCTATTAAGGAATTCTTAAACTGTACTTTAAGTGATACCGACATACCCGTTGAATTACCAGAAGAGAAACCCAAGGTTTCCAATTATTCGGTGTCAACATCAGAAGCCTCAATAACAGATGTCACTCCAGATGAAGTTGAAACCCAACAGGCAGCGCTACAGGTTAAGGAGAAAAAAAGCGAAGCCAAGTCTCTCAAGACCAGAAAAACCAAGCAAACCAAAGAGGACAAAGCAGTAGAAGAGACTGCACAAGACAACACTACGGCGGATGATGAAGTCACCTCATTGCCTCCTGTCGCCACCCTGAGCACCAATGATGATAACTTCCAACATCGGGCCAATTTGCTGGAAGAAACTATCAAGGCACAAGGCAATGAACAGCAAACTAATCTCCGTATCTGGAAGGCTGTCCAACGTACCGATCCCCACTTTACAAAACCATTGGAGGGAATGGGGTTCAATGGTACAAGCATAAACAGTAACTATATGTTTATGCGGGCAACAGAACTATTCGGACCATTCGGTTATGGATGGGGCTGTAATGTCACAGAAGAAAAACTGATCAATGGTGCACCCATGTCAGAACCTATCTATGACGACAAAAATAAACAAATTGGGAGCCGATTCTTACGTGATTCTGACGGCACATTAATATGTGAACAAAATCACTCTATCAAAATTCTCTTTTGGTATCTGGTTGAATGTGACATTTGTGCTGAAATTGAAAGTTATGGTGCGACACCATACATGTACAGAACCAAATATGGAATTAAAACAGATGGAGAGGCCATCAAGAAATCACTCACCGATGCTATAAAGAAAGCGTTATCGATGCTTGGATTTTCTGCTGATGTATTTATGGGTATGCATGACAACCCTGAATATCTGGCTGACAATAATATTGAATTTGAAATCAAGGCCGCCAGTGATAAGGCCGAGGATCTAGTCAGATTACGCAAGGAACTAGACGATAAGTTCACCCGTAATACAGAAACTATGCGCACCGCTGTCAGCAAAAATGAAATTCGCGGCATAGCATCTACCCTTATCCGTGAATTAAGCATTCATTTAGGCAATTCCAAGGCCAAAGGAGACAAGGATTATGAAAAGTACTTATCTGGTCGTCTGCGTCGCTTGAATGAAATAGAGAAAGAATGTTTAACCCAATTAGAAGAGGCAAACCAATGACCACAACCGCAATTGCATTAGCAGCAGATTATGAAAAATTACAACAGTTGGTAGAAACCGGCGAGTTCTCGCCAGAAGATATCGCCGATACACTTGAAAGTATCGAATGTACTATCGGTGATAAACTTGACGCTATCATGATCCATGTTCGCAATATAGAAGGCCAAGCCAAGATTCTTGCGGATGAGTCTAAGCGACTCACTGACCGTAAAAAATCATTCGAAAGGCAAGTAAAAAACCTAAAAAAGTATGCGCTGGACTGTTTACTGAAAGCCGGCATGGATTCACTACGAACTACCAGAAACACGTTCACAGCCAGAAAAGGTATTATGAATGTCATCATTGATGATGAGTCAAAATTACCTGATGAGTTAGTTGATGTGCAGACAATTACCGCCCCGGACAAAAAAGCCATCAAAGAAGCTATTGAAAACGGTATCAATGTACCGGGAGCTCATATTGAAATCGGCCAGAGAAGCCTGCAAGTACGTTAATATTCATTACATCCCACAAATACTGGGGCAATAAATAATATGGAGTGATTTATGGCTGCACGATTAGAAATCATTATCTCATTTGATGAAAACCTAAATAAATACCAAGTAGAATGGATAACAGGAGAAAGTCAAGATATTACAGATGAAGAAAAGAAAATCATTGCTCAATTAAAAAATAAATTACTGGCCTCAATGGAAAATGAATTAACTGGAAATAATCAACATTACCTCCATTAGATATTTAACATTACCTTAAATTAACACAAGGGAATAATATCAAAAAATAAATCCGGCAAGCATGTGGAATTTACGTTTGTATTTCTCGGCATGTGTCTATTAGATGAAAAACATGCAGCAGAATACGAAATTGAAGGTAAATTAAAAGAGACCGACCAATGTTAAGACATTCACACAGTAAAAATGAAATTGTTAAATTAACGCTACCTGATGGTCGCAATGGAATCATTATTATCAATAGAAGTTGTAATGTACTCTACGATTTCCCGTTTGACGTTAAAATAGTTCCAGTATCCAATTCTCAAGCTATCGAGAAAATGAGGGACCGAAAATGATATACGGTCTGTTTCTACTTGTATGTTCTTCGATAAACTGCCAATACATTCCTTACGGCCATATTTACCAGGATGAAAAAAATTGCATAGCCGATATGGGGATGCAAGGCCCTGGAATTTTTGAGTGTTTACCCATTGAGGCCATAATTCACACTCAAAACTGATTAAGCTTAATCAGAAATCAGGTAACACAATGAATAGCATGATGGTAAATCCATTGACCGGAGAACCATCATGCAACCCTGGCAACCAGGACAACAGTTATTAACCAACTTCGATATCAAATTGGGAAGATTAGCAGCCAGTGTCAAAAATACATCTTGCAATCAAGGTGATATTACCCGTGTTTGTGCTGCCGTTGATCTGATCATTATATCAATGATGAGGCAAAACCATGTGAGGTAAATAAATGGTAAATATTGAATGTGTTCCCATATCCGCTTATTGCTATGCAACAGGGGAAACAGTTGACTCAATTAATAAACGCATTCAGCGCGGTGTTTGGCTTGATGGCGTACATGTACTGAAAGTTGAAGGTGTTAAGGAACGCTGGATTGATTTAAATGAGGTAGCTAAGTGGGCCAGGAAAAACAGCGTAGTAAATTGCCCAGAGGAATTACAGTAAGGAAACATCGTTCTGGTGAAACTATAAATATCTCTTTTACATATAAGGGGTTAAATGCCGAGAACCCCTCTCAAATCTGGAAGTGACGCCCAAAAATATTAAATATGCCGAGCGTAAACTCGGCGAAATATACAATAAAATTGAACGGGATATTTTTATTTATGCTGAATTTTTCCCTAATTCATCACGTCTAAAAATATTCGGAAATGTCAATAAAGGTAGAACAATAAAAGATTATTTAGATGAATATTTAAAAATCTGTGAAACCAGAAATTTATCACCATCCACAATTAATGGATATAAAAAATGTAAAACTGCTCTATCTGAATTACATAAAATTCCCGTTGTAGAGTTAACACCAGCAATATTAAAAACTTGGATTCAAAAACGATCAACTGCTCTGAAAACGATCAGGAACAATCTATCATTTTTACGAAGCGCCATAGATGAAGCAGTTACTGATTGCCTGATTAGTATGAATCCTGTGAATTTAGTCACAGCATCACGGTATCAAACTGAACGAATAGAAAATGATAGCGAATATATTGTTGACCCCCTATCTCCTAACGAGGTTACTGCATTACTGTCAGCAGCAGGCAATAAACAAAAACAATGGGAAAATTTATTCCTTTTTGCGATACATACAGGACTTAGAAGCTCCGAGTTATGCGCGCTTCGGTGGCAAGATATCGACTTTATTGGCAAAACCGCACATGTCCAGTCGGCAAAAGTTGTGGGAATAATAAAAGGAACGAAGACAAAAGCCGGTACCAGAAAAGTCGAACTGAACACTGACGCTATGTCGGCCCTATTAAATCAGAAGGCATTCACTTTCATGAAAGGCAACGTGATATTTGAAGATCCTAAAACAGGCGAGGCTTGGGCAGGTGCAGATGCAATTCGTAAAAAAGCCTGGGTACCTACACTGAGAAAGGCTGGAATTCGGTATCGCAACCCATATCAGACAAGGCACACATTTGCAACAAAACACATTAGCCAGGGAGTTAATCTTTTCTGGCTTGCCGCTCAAATGGGACATAAAGGCCCAGAGATGCTTTTCAGACATTATGGATCATATCTGAAAGACTATGACGGCAGCACATACAAACCCAAGCAGGTCAGTGGTGGGACATGAAAGGAGCTGCAAAGGATACGCAGCGAAGATATTTCATAAAAATATTATTTATAACAATAAGATGCAAAACAATTAACGCGGGTTCAACTCCCGCCAGCTCCACCAAATAAATCAAGGGGTTACACTAAGGTGTAGCCCTTTTTGTTTGCCCAATGTCCACTTTGCGTCCACTCATTTTATTTTTATGGGCATCAATGGACACTACCTGCACCGCCGCATTCCGTCTGGTTCATCACTGAAACTACTTAAGATGCTTGAACGTAGCCTTACGCTTATTAATGAATTAAAAGTACGCTAACTAATACTTTCACTTTCTTCCTTGTCATAATGCAAAAGGAGAAAACAATTTCAGTTCTGTATATCCTGTAAAGCCGCGCTCTATCTGATTTCTATGATAAAGCACGGCTTTTCTTTGTGAGCTTATTTTTCACGTAAAATACAATTTTCATTTAATATCAATGCATTGGGATTTTTCCGTGATCCTCTTTTGATCCAAAAACTGAAATTTCCTGAAAATCTTTTCAATCATTTCAGTTTGTGATTTCTCCCACTCCGCCAGTATTGGCGCGGTTTGGCAGTTTGCCTTGTAGGATTTTAAAATTGAAAAAATTTTTTGATCCAAAACGTGCAGGCGGGTGCGGTGTAGTGCCGTTTTCATCATAAGTTCATTTATTTCGTCATAAGTGCAACGAGACAAACCATCACTAAGGTATTTATTTGATTCTTGAGTCAAATAATACAATCGGTTAAAGTAGTGTTGTCATTGGCAAAATCCAGTGACCAAGGTTTTGCAGCCTTGCGTTCATGGACGCTGGTAAGAAGTTTTTACCAATGTGCCTGCTATCGCCCCTCTATGGCGGTTCAGGCAGGGGAGGTTAACACCTCGCCGGAAATGAACGCCGGTCTGCAAACCCTGTTTGAATCGCCACCACCAAAGAGGGAAGCAGGAATATGAAAAAAGACTGGCATACCGCCGATATTATCGCTGCGATACGTAAGAAGAATAAAATGCTGGCATCATTATCCAGAGAGCACGGTTTAAGCTCTTCAACATTAGCAAATGCTTTAACGCGCCCCTGGCCTAAAGGGGAATTACTGATTGCTCAGGAAATTGGTGTCACCCCTGCTGAAATATGGCCCAGTCGGTATTTTGACGAAAATAAGCAGCCTATCAAACGAACTGTCCGAAATGATTTACCAAACAATTCTGATATCACATAAGTTATTTCTATATCCGAAAAAGTAACAACAACCTTTAAACCACTAAGCTAATATAACACGCTGAATTATCAGTTTTTTATTACACTCACTGCCCATTCTTTAATATCAAAATTGTATTCATAGCCCTATGAAGATGTAAAACAGCCCGCATATTTTGCGGGCGAGAGAATTAATCAATAATGTGTTTCAGACAATCAAAACACAAACCCGTAGCGCTGATTGATACCACATTATTGACCTGGTACGTATTGGTTTGATTGATAACAGTGCTGTATGCATCTGGTCGCAGTTTATCAGGATATAAAAAAGGCCACGTATTAACGCAGCCTGTTAATTAATGGTGATTTTCATTCAATGGACAAAGTTAACTGATGTCCGATAGCCGATGCGACCTTACCCACCGTATCAATTTTAGTTGAGTGCCGTAAATCAAAGATACGGGTCACTTCCTGCTTTTTCACCCCCATACGGTTGGCTAATTCAATTTGCGTTAACTTGGAATCAAGAAACGCATTGAGCATAAGCACCTTAGAGGCCACGCTTAAGGGCACATCAACATAATCCTGCCCTACGGGGCCAGGAAGCGGGATTTTTTCATTATCTTCGAAGTAAAATTCAAAAGCGGTTATTAGCGCATCGAGTGCCATCTCTAGCGCCTCTTCCCGTGTATCCCCCTGGGTTAAAGCTTCGGGGATATCCGGGAATGAGACGAAATAACCGCCCTCTTCTACTGGCTCTAGTGTGACTGGATATCGCATATTTTTAATGATGAACCTGTGCGAGAACCCGCCCCTTGCGAGGCGGGTTTTTATCACAATCCTAATTGCTTAATGATTGCTTTCCTCAGCGGCTCTTTGATCTCTTGGCTAGGGTGTCTCGGCATAATGCTTCGTTTCCCCTGGTATCTCAGTTTCAGATGGTTTGTCCCATTTGAAACTTCGACGCCTTGAGCTTCCAGCCACCGTCTAAACTCGCTTTGCTTCACCACTCCTCCATTCTGTTGAACACACAAACACAGTAAACATTTATGCTTACCATGTCAACACTTTTGTTTACCACGTAGAAAAGGTAAAAATAAACCTTACCGAAGAGAGGCCAATCAATCTAGCCAATCACAGGCGAATACTTCTGTTTCAATCCATCGGATTTATAGCCCGTGTTCCTTATCACGCTGGCGTTCTCCGGCGCACCTGTGTTGTGGTGCGTATGGGCGGCAGTCTGTTCCGCCAGTGCTTTAACCACATCCAACGTCTCTAAATCAAGGTCATGACATTGATTTGCTGGCTGCCCACCCAAACCACGGGCGCGATGATTTCTTGCCTGGCACCGGCGATGCTCTGCTTAAGCAGACCAATCTTCTCTATCAGCTTTTGTCCGATTTCGATACTGGCCTCTTTCCCTACGCTGGCAACGAAATTTGATGAGGTCGCCATACTATAGTCACCGTCTGCAATTTGCCGGACAGCGCCCGCCAATAGCGTAGACGTGCCCAAAACCGTGGTTTTATCCGTGGCCTGTATCGTGGTTTCCCGTGCGACTACGTTACGTGTTTCCGTGTCTGCCCTGACTTCACGGTGCATAGACGATTCATTAATGGTCTGGTCAGTCTGACGAATCCAGTTTCCTTCCTGAGTTACCCTCTGAGAAACTTCCGCCCGCTGTTGCTGCAATTGTTCGCCTGGCTTGATATCGGGCAAGGTATTGCCCTGGCTTAATGTCTGCCGGATAAAGGGC
Organism: Photorhabdus laumondii subsp. laumondii; assembly: GCF_003343245.1. Taxonomy (NCBI): domain Bacteria; kingdom Pseudomonadati; phylum Pseudomonadota; class Gammaproteobacteria; order Enterobacterales; family Morganellaceae; genus Photorhabdus; species Photorhabdus laumondii. Next base: position 4,088,055 of record NZ_CP024901.1, read on the forward strand.
TTATCCGGTCTGCCTGCCTCAAAGGCGATTTCAACCACCGTTCCGACTGGCGGATATTGAAACATACCGGATTCACTGCCCGCCATCGGCAAAGGCAGCGGGACAGCATGATAAACAGGAACCGCGGCATCCTGACCATCATCAGCCAATAATTGCACATCAACCGCATAGCGTGGCCGGAATGAGTCGGAGATATCGCCGCTGACCGTATTTTCAGGGTGTGCCTCAATGCGGGCAAATTTGGGTAAATGCAGCCCTGCCGATAATTCGGGGTAGGCGGCATCAATCTGACGCTGCATTGGCGTTTTGGTCTGCGACTGACCGGTCAGTTTGTTGACGGCTTCCCATGTAATGACCATGTTTTCATTGTTCAGATTGACCTTGTTCAACCGGTACTGATTGATCACTACACCTGGACGCAACGATGGGATCATGGGAATGGTCATCGCATTGCCTGCGGACTGGCACTGGCTAAATGCATTGGGGATCTCTACCGGTTTCCCCGCAAACATCGAATGCGCCCCGCTGCCCACATAAACCGAACCCTCCGGCAACTGATGCCAGAGATAATCCTCAATCGAAAAAACCTGCCCAAGATTAGCCAGCAACTGATAGCCGGTCCCATGATGAGTAAAATGCGGGATGGGTGTCTCCGTATAAGGGGCATCCGGCAATATGAAGGTCAGTCCGCTGTGCTCCTGCAACCAGTCCACAATCTGGCTCAGTGTTGGATGCTGAAATGAACACGACCATAATCGGTCAAACACACCAACCAGTTCACGCACAAAAAGACGCTGATAACCGTTTTGGGCTGGCTGTGAGCGTGCCACATAACCCGTAAACCAGCGTAATACCAAATCCGTGTAACCCACGTCCAGCCGTACCAGTTTTCCGGTGTAGTCCGTTGTCGTCTCCGCCGTGATAAAGCCACGACCACAGGATGCCAGCTCCAGCATAATATTGGCGTCAACCAGGTGAATTTCATCACCGGAAAGATAGAGCCGGTTAATCGGTGTCATTATTTAGCCGGTCCTATTGTGTCATTAATCGGTTTCAATACTTTGCTTTCAAACCAGCTTAATTTTTCCGGCGCTTCTTTTGCGGCGGCGGCCCCCTGACCTGTTTGCTTTCTGGCCTGAATATTATCGGCAGCACGGGCATCACGTTTCTCAGCAACAGATAAATGTTCACGTAAAGTAAATGTGACCTGCCATGCCTGTTTACCGTCGATCTTACTGGCATCAATGGTATGGGTGAATGTCCCGATGCGAAAGTTGATAGCACCTGCGGTCAGGTTAGCGACACGATAACGTTTCAGACTTCCCTTATCTTTGGCCTCCGCCAGTGCAAACAGGCGTGACAGCGTTTTTTGCTCAGTAAACGGAATGATCCCCGTAACACGTAACTCCTTGGGCTTAATACCTTGCTCCGCTACGGCGGTACTGGATGACTGGCCGCTTTGGTCTGTGTCCTGAAATACCACCGATGGGGTTACGGTCAGACTTTTTAATGGGATGGCCTCGCCATCAAGGGCCAGTGTGATAATTTGGCTCATTGTGTAGCATCCTTTCTAATGCGCGAATATCGTCCCCGGCAAATAATGTCGCCAGCGTGTAAACGGCATCCTGTTCAGGGATATCCTGACGCAGTTTTTCGGCCAGTAATGCGCCATTCCCTTTCCCTGAAAAAGCCCAGACACGGGCCGATTTGTTCCTGACGCCATTCAGAGCGGCAGTCACTTGTTGTAAGGTGTTCTGTCTTACCGTCGTGAAGTTTGTTAATTGTGATTTCAATCCCGCAATGCTGCTGCCGGCGCTAACCTGTGTTTTAGCCTGTGCAATCAATCGCGCATTCACGGCCATGCGGCTGGTTGATGTTGAAAACGGTTGAAATGGAGGCAAACCGCTGTCCGGTTTCCCAGGCAATTGCATTTTGGTGATCGCCAGACGTTCCGCTGTCTTTGCCATACGAGTGACCTGAGAAAATACCGACAACGGCAACACCGCCGAAAATGGGGTTAAATGCTGGATAAATTCATTATGCGTCTTCGCGCAGATCATGAGTACCACAGCGCTCATGTTTCCCGTTCCCCGGATTTTATTTGCCAGATAATTGATGGCGTTTGCCGGACTCAGGTAGTGACCGCTGTCCGCTTTCTGCCCGATACCGTATACGAACGGATGGACGGACAACATCGCGCAATGCATCCCCGTCATATTCGGAGAGATGCGCATTATTTTCCGTTGCCAATTCATCACGCGGGTTGCTCAGGCCAGTTGATATCGGGGCCGTAGAAAGGTCCACTCTGTTCACCCGCACACGATATTTTTTCCATTCCACGAGCGCTGATTTTTCGGCATCCGTGGCGATATCCAGATCAATGGCATCCTGTAAGGGTTTAATTGCCGCATCTGCCTGCTGCTGTCGCGCGATTTTTTGCTGTTCAGCCTGTTCAGTTTGATGAGATTTTAGGGCTGATTTATCTGTGACCCATTGCTTATTCTCCCTCTTATCAAAGGGGGTTTGGGGTGATTGCAGGGTGAGATTATCAGGCAATGCGCCGATGGCGGTAATATTGATCGGCTGGCCTGTATCGGTTGCATACGCCGTTTTACCCCGATAGTCAGGCACATGTCGCCAGGATTTTTCATCTACACGACGACAAATCGCAACATCATGCGTGTCAGGTAATTCGGGCGCATCCAGATACGCATTAGCCGCAACAGAAAAACCGCGGGACACGCTATCCATATCGGCCCCAATATATTCCCGTGTTTCAGGATGACAACGATAAACCGCAACCCATCCGCTAACAATAGCTAACCCATCCTCATCAAACCGGGCCATTTGAATATCTGCACTGTATTTAGTCATTACTTTACCCTCGTAATATAAATCACTGATTTGTTGACAGGCCGGTTTTCATTTGCGGTCGGAACCACTCTGGACGCGTCAAATGTCCATGAAATCACCCCACCACCGGCACCGGCTGCGCGACCGCCTGCCTTATACTGGTAGCTGAATGCACCAGATGCGTTGCTCCCGCTCTCAATAGTGGGATTACCTAATGATCTCGTGATATTTCTGATCGCGTCCCCCTGAACACTCCCTAGCGAACGACCCGAGTCCAGCCCCCGCCCTCTATCCAGACCACGCTTAAACAGCCCCCTGTCATCGGGTAATTTCAGGTCGGGAAAAATTTTGGCGAGTTCAGGGTAATCTGCCGCCCGGAATGAGCGCCCCTCATTGGGTTCATATCCGGCGGGTATCGGCGCAGCCGTATGCCATTCGATAGTGGCGCCAATCGGGATACCTATCGTAATCTTTTGCTCTACGGCACCGTTAGCATTGAGAAATCTGGTGTGCAACTGTGCATCGGCATCAATCCAAATTTGCCCCGTGTCACCCCCTACACCGATACTCACCCCTTTGGCCCATCCATTTTCCCGACCACAAGAAAATGGCCCTGAATAATGCCTGCCGGGTAGCTCAGTCATATAGGTAGTCTGGTGATAGGCACCAACATCACCCGCCATCAAACTGATATCAGCCGATAGCGATTTCCCGTTAATTCTCCTGTCATTCGGTACAGCATTCATTACCCGTTCGACGGTTTCCACTAAGCCGATGTTTTTGACAAATTCATTTTTATTGGGAATATCTGCGCCGTTCTGGTTTTTAGCCAGGCGACTATCGGCGTTTTCACTAACAACGGTTAATGCTGCATTAGTGGCATAGCCCCCTTTCGGCTGTTTCCCATGCAGGCCGCTTTCCAATGCCTGCTGAGTCACATATTCCCGTTTCACGCTATCAATCTCTTGATGAATGGCGGAAATATCACGGTCATTTAATGACCCCTTAATGCGCAAATCCATCACATCACCGTGACCATCAATACCCGCAACCGCAAAGACATAATGCGGATACCCTGCCGCATCGATGTAGTTTTTAAGATCATTGGCGGCGATGATATGAACGACGGTTTTCCACTGGCTGACCACATTGCCTTGATAGCTAAAATCCGCATAAACGCGGGTATCGCGCAGGCGGTTAAGTGTTTGGTCAAACGCCAACTCACCCCGCAACCCGCCAATATAAGCCAGCCCCTTTTTGACCGTGTACCGGTCACCACGACAAACCACGGAAAACCCATCACCGAAAAACGCCGCCTCACCGTAACTGTCGGTATTCATCAGACGCTGCATTTCATCGATGCCAGATAAACGGGCGGTAAAATCAATCTGCCAGGTTTCCGCCGTGGTCATAATAGCGGTCTCTTTGGCTGCCCCTTCAAACTCCAGCAAGAAAGAGCGGGTGAGTACATTTCCCTGTAATCCGTTCGCGGTCTTAATTTTTTTCTGAGCTGGGGCATGGGTAATCATGCCAATAATGCCAGAAGCCTTATTTATCAGGCCAATCCAGTTAAAATCAAAATGACCGACTTCCGTTCCCAATGTGACACTATAGGCTACTGCGTTTTCACTCGCTAACCCTGTTTTGTTCACAGCCTGACGATGCACAATATGACTTTCTGCGGGTAATGTCTCATCGCGATTGATGGCAAGAGTGGGATCTAAATCCGGCACATAAGCAAAAACAAACTCATCCAACACCACGGGCTTTCCCGCCGCCAGCTCCACCAAATTAGTAGGGACAGTGATAGGGCAACAGCTTTAATCAAAGCGGGTAACTCTCTTCTTTTCAAATCGAAGTGTCAGATCAGATTGCGACTAATACACTGTAAGGGATTGGGGAGATCCCCTCAGAGGATTCTTACTCGGACTCCTGCGCAGCCAGTTCACCCTTCATCATTTACTTACCGTGTATCTTTATAAAGATAAAGATAAAAACCACCAAACGAACAGTAAATCGAAAAAAGATTTTTTCGAAGAATAAGCTAAATCCCCACTGGAAGATGCTTCATTAGTTACCTCTGGATGGTTTTTAGAGAAGTTACACTTCAAAACGCGACAGAAATTGGGCTTTAGCTAAGACTTTCTGAAATTCAGGGCACTGCATATACTCAGGTGCAGTACAGTTTGCGATATGTTTCAACCCATTACGACTAAGCTGAGCTTGCGAATGGTTTTATCCTCGCCTTAATCAGTAACCGTTCCCTGTCTATGTTCACTTTTCCTTCCCCGTTTGCATCAAACATGGCTGCAATATCGTCAAGCGTGAATCCCGCAGATCGACCAAGCGCAATCAGTTGTAGTTTATTCAGAACATCAGGACTGTATTGTCTTCTGAGGCCAACACGTCCGATCGGACGTATCAGCCCCTTTTTCTCATAGAATCGCAATGCTGAAGGAGATATTCCAGCAAGTTGAGAGACCAAACCAATATCAAGATCTTTCATAATTGACTTAAACCTAACTTTAAGTTGCACAATGCTTACCAGCTTAACATCTCTGATCAGACGGAGCATAGAACATGTACACAGACGTTATTTTTCGGATCTTGATAACTGGTATCGGCGCGATAATATGTATGGACATCTGGACATTAATACAAAGGCGTCTGCTCGGTATTCCATCTCTTGATTATGCTCTAGTTGGCAGATGGTTTTTATGGATGCGAAAACAACGATTTTTCCACCAGACTATAGCCAATAGGATTGTCTGCTGGCTTGATAAGTTTATTTGTCCCATTTCTGATTATGCAGCCAGCATTCGGATTCGGTCTGGCTGCGTCAAAAACTCCGCTCCCCATGAAATCACGAGCAATGAACCTATTGACTCACACTTCTTATGGACTAGGGCTTTATTTCACAGCAAAAATTATGAACCTGGTAATATCATAGCGATACCTGACGTTTTTACATTTTTTATGTGTATAAAGGACATTTCAGTGGAAATAATAATAGAATCAATTATCAACCACCTTATTCCGTTAACGACCTCAAAAAGGATTAACGGGATCGTAAGGAGATTAATACTGTAAAATAAAAATCTTGTCGTGTGGAACTTTTGGCTCTCATGTAACTCACGGTTATGAATGCAAAGCCTACCCCTCAATTCAATTTGATATGCAAGGCATTAAGGAAGGCTACCTATTTTCAAGCCTGATAGATCTTCCTTTCTCGATAATCACAGACATACTTATATTTCCGAGGGATACTCATCGTTTATATACTGATGAAATATGCAAAAAACCACTCTCTTAAAAAACCATGCTGAATTATATTAATCAACAGCCGCTAAAATAAGCTAAACCGGATAATAACGGACAGTAGTTAATTTAATTTCCGGCGAACACTCTATAAAAACTGCTCCCTATGTATTGATTGATATCCAATATTATGGGAGCAATTTACCAAGTAGCTTTCAATATAATTTCTCTTCAATTCCAAAGCTAGAATATATTAATTCTTTCCGTAATAACATATTACTTAATATCCTATTGCAAACCAATACGAACCTAAGTTATCACGCCCGATTACAGCGCTGGTAGAATTAAATTCATAAACTGTTGAATAGTTATCCGCAGGAATCGCATTGGAATAAACGCTAACTTGCAAAGATAAGCACGCTGTAGGAAACGGGATTGGATACGTTATTGTAATTTGTCCAGGACCTCCTTTCGGATTATATCCCCATTGATAAATTATTCCGGTATCGCCACATTTCCACCAACCGTTTACGGCTTTTAAGGCAGTATTTTCAGTGATATTAATCATGGACTCTCCTTAAGGTTAATAATTAATATTTTCTTCAACAGAGATCTACCGACTAAATCATTTAATTACATAAATCATGCATTGATAATACACTTTAACTATAGTAGTTATTAAATGAAGTATGATGAATTATTTTTATCACTAATAGTGATTAATCATCACTGAGTAATTAATATTAATAAATAATTTTTAAGATGAAAAATATAAAAGGTTATTTATTAATAATATCAGAAACCTACCTTCCCACTTCCTACTATTTCTCTTATGTGATGTCCCGCTGCACCTGTCGTATAAATAGGAATGCAACCGTATAAATAAAAAATTTTATTATAATTTTCACAATATTAATATCAAATTAATGTATCACCATTCAAAAAAATAATAATAAAAACAATATACTTAAAGATAAAACATCAAAAAATCAATATTGAATGATTCATTATTATTAATTAAAAGCAATTATTACCCATCTTTTGTCACAAATCCACCAGCGCTACTTCAACAGATTTTCAACAATACAACAAAAAATTATACGAAAAGAGAACTTATTACCTATTATTGAACAATAATTAGTAGCTAGGATAAATTATTTTACTCTACATAATCCCCTGATGAGGTACCAACCATGAAAAAGCTATCAATTTGTTTTTTAGTATTGAGCATTACTGCTTTCTCGCCTAACTTCGCGTCGGCAAATTTATGTTATTACAATCAGAAATCTCTGAGTAAATGCGCTAAGACATGTACGCCAGTAATGATTATTAGCCTTTTCTTTTGGACAATTTGCCTTTAAATCAATTGATAATAATATATTTAATAACAAAGTGACAAGGATATTTTTGTTCTTGTCGCTTTCATTGTGCGGTTTTATTTATTTTATATTTTTTAAACCGTCAATCACTTTAAATAAATTCAATCAAAATTAAGTAGAATGCTTAATCGGCAAGCTCATAAGTTGAAATCACCAGAAATCTTAGATAAAAAATACCAGTAAATAATTCATTATATCATCTCAAAATTATATAATTTAAGAGACACAATTTTCAAAAATCCTTATTAATGGCTGATAGTGACATTGATAAGCAGAAATATTAGCTTCAATCCACTGCTTAGCATTTATAGACTCAAAAGAGATTTTATATCCACAGTTTATAACAATATATTCAAATAATAGTCGCTGTGTTCGCCCATTTCCTTCTCTAAAAGGATGAATTACATTTAATTCCGCATAATATTCAGCAAGTTTTTTAATAAGTTCCTGATAGTTTAATCCTACAAGATAATTTTCATTCTCTAGTATATCAAATATCCTATTTCCTTCTATCTCAATACATTTAGCATGACAGAAACGGGTATCCCCTTTAGATATATCAATTATCCTTAGCTGACCAGCCCAATCATATAAATCAGAAAATATCTGTTTATGGAGTTTACGCCAAAAGACTAAATCGTAAGGTGGTTTCTGGAATGAAATATTCAATATAGCAAGTTCAGTAAGTTCCCTTTCTGCCTGCTCAAGAATAACGGGATCACGAATAGCTAATTTATTAATAAGTGTATCGATGCCCGGATATGTATAGGGATCTTGCCCTGTTCCATATTTATCTACCATAACTACCTCATTGTAAACTATATTTTCTAATTAGTTTATCTTTAAGATTTTTTTGCTCTTTCGATGTTTCAGGCAAACTATTCATAACAATATTCATCCCTTCAAGACGCATACTATCTCTATAGTTTTTTAATTTTACACGGTCAAAATAATGTTTTTTTTCACTATAAGTTGTCATTATTGTTTTTCTGTTCTTTTGGTTTCTAATATCTTTTTCTTGCTGACGGGAATATTTAAATTTAGCCAGATCCAAATCGATCAATTTACAGTTAATCGCCTGACCACTTTCAAATATTCCCCAAGAAATAACTTCAAAATAACTGATCTTCCCATTTCTAATACGGTTAATCTTTACCTCTAAGTCTTGTTGCAATATTTGCAAAACCTGTTGCACCTTACGTTCAGATATCCCTGTCGCTTCTACAATTGAACGGGTATTAGGATGATCTAGTTTAGTCAAGGCCGCCATAACAGCTAATTCATATTTCATTTAAATTTCCAAGATACAATCTATGCAACAATAGTATAAAGCATCAAAGTAACGAAAACCAGAAAAGAGAATAGCGCTATTATTGACGAATCCGGTAAAGCACATGTTCATGAAGCGGATGCCCATTCGGTAATGAAGGATGCAAGAAAGTATTTTCATCTTTCACCATGCCAAGCCGCTTCATAACTTTTTGAGATCGCAAATTGGAAATTGTCGTAAATGCAACTATTTCCTCAAGTTTTAATTGGGTGAAAGCAAAATCCAATGCTTTACGTGCGGCTTCACTAGCGTAACCTTTACCCCAAAATGGCTTATCAAGACGCCATCCAATTTCGATACAAGGTGAAAACGGTAATTCCGCCACAGGAATATTCAAACCGACAAAACCAATAAAATCCCCGGTCTCTTTCAGCTCTACAGCCCATAATCCCCAACCACCCTGCTGCTCAAATCTTTGGATAATCCTATCCACCATAGTATTACTCTGTTCCATCGTCAAAGTGGCAGGAAAATATTCCATAACTTCTGAGTTACTATTCAAATGATAAAATGGTAATCTGTCCTCTTCTCTCCATGAACGCATAATTAACCTGTCTGTTTCCAACACCATAACCCTATTCTCCCTCAATATTAGTTAGCAAACAGGATACCTACTATGCGACAAACCACATACTTCAATCAGAGTAATTAAAACAATTATAGGGTATAAATTGCCAGAATGAGCAAACTAAAGAGGAAATGGAACAACGTAATTTAAACTAAAAAGGAAGTGGCCCGTGCCAAAAGTCTCTGAATCAGATGTCACACGGGCCTGGTTTATCAGGCACTTGTTTTTACCGCGGCCTTATCTTTAGATTTATCATTATTGGTATCTTTTATTGGTACAACACGTTCGGATGCTGTTTTGTTTTCAACCTGTTCCGATTGCCCAAAAAACAGGCCTCCGCGCTTGATAGACATACTGCTGCAACGACTGATTCCACGCAGCTCGCCATGTTCAAGAATATCCAACGTTGCTGCACAGCACGTCCCCACAACGTCACCATCAATAATGATTTCTGGCGCGCTAAGTTCACCTTCGACCCGTCCAGCATGCATAATGCGGATCGCCCCCTCTTTCACCCGGATATTGCCAATCACTTTGCCCCAGATTTGTATATCACCTTCTACATCAATATCGCCCTTAAATACCGAGCTCTTGGCAACAATCGTGCAACGACGAGCTTCTGCACCGGCGTTCTTTTTATCATCAACAAATTGAGATACCGGCTCGACAGCCGCTGCCTCTGCTTTTTTTCCAAACATAGTTTTTAATCTCGACCTCATGTGAATAAAGAAAAATATTAGAGCCAAAAAAGAGAGAATCGCTGTCACTGCACAGCCAAAAAAATTACCAGCCAGATAGAATCCCAGAGCAATGCTCCACATGATCCATATACAGCTCAAAAAAATGTTGTCCGAAAAACGATGTTTTGCCATGTTTGTTCACGTTTTTGTTATTTTTCATGCTTTTTTCGTTAGAAAATACAAAACCAAAATCACTATTTTAACAGAACAGATAACAATCAATGCTAAAGGAAAGCAGGTATTTACAACGTTATTAAACGGTTAAAAGCCTATACCCGTCATCTTTCAAGTTACCTCTTTGTTTTTGTTGGCTACACTCACTAGCAATTAGCAAGGAAAAATTAACATTAAAGTCGATATCTTATCTTTATAATTGTTAACATAAATCAACAATAAAATCACGTTATTAATGTTTAATTTTTTTTACAGATGATCTATTACAAGAATATTTCTCAATTAATATTTACTGATATTTATCTAACAGACATATTGCTTATTTATACAATAGAATTAATTTATTAAAAATATCAATATTATTACTCAGGCAATATACAACTAATATCCAATAAATCAATTACTTTTATGAATAAATGATTCAATTACAAACTTATAAGATTAATTATAGACTGAATAAATCATTCTAATTTACTTATTTAAACTATATCATTGGAAAAAATGAATTAAAATTCAAATCTTTTTTATCTATTCCACTTATCCTCTTTTTTATATTAATATAAAAAAGAGGATAAGACTGATGTGAAAATAATTTAATATTGAGAGATATTATGAATAAAAAATCATATAATGGGGATAACTTAAACACCAAAGTTTTATTGAAAATAATCAGACCTTACTTTTTCATAATCAATAAATCGCTATTAAAAAGTAAAATTTATCATTAATCTGAATATATGAAGCTTCTTTCGCTGGCACAACTTCGGAGATTTATCCGTCTTATTAGCTACCCACGGTAAAGCCAGTAATACTTTCAATGTTGCCCGGGATAATAACTGATGAACTACTGGTTGTGATCTGCAATTTACCAATTGATTCTCAAGACTCTTATGAATTGAAGCTCTTGCTCTTTTCAATATTACGTTGGAAATTTCCCCAGAATTTACACTTTTACCAAAAAGACCCTGCCCGGTAGAATAAGGTATAGCAATAATAGCACCATTAAAGGTCACTGTAATATAACTTCGATCAGCTTTATTTGCTATAGATGCAATAGAAACAACACCCAATATCAACATGGCCGCTATTATAATTTTATTCAGTTTCATTTCGAATTATTACGATTATCTAATAACAATCAATACCAGCATAGAACAACAATATATTTTAAATAAATAATTTCATTATCAATCCTATTTTAATCTTATGAAGATGAGAAAAAATTTAATGCCAGTAATAAATCATAAAAAATATTTATATATGAACAATGACCTTATCGACCTTTCAAGTATTACAGAATAATTCAATTAATAAAAACAAAAAATACAAATTCAAATAATTTCACAACAAAATACTTAGATAACATTTCAATCCGATCATTTGCGATCTATAGTGTCGCAAATTATATCTATATAAGAATAAAATACTTTATGCAATTTGTTTTTCAAATTAAAAGATCTAAAATTTCAATTTTTCGATATAATCGTTCTGCATAGTATAAAAACCAACCTTGACAAAACAGGATATACCCGGCAATTCTTTATGACTAGAGCATTCAGATTGCCCTCATGTGTTGAAATTAACCGTTGGATTATCCTATACCCAATGGATTTCAAGATGCATCGCGACGGCAAGGGAGCGAATCCCCGGGAGCATAGATAACGATGTGACCGGGGTGAGTGAGTGCAGCCAACAAAGAAGCAACTTGAAAGATGACAGGTATAATTGTTCAAGATATCCAACTGGGTTCAATAAAGCCTGGAGTTAATATGGAAAATCGGAAAGATTCGACTCAACCTTCCCAGACGGATCAAATACTCAATGTCATATCCGAATTATGTACTATTCGGAAAATGCAAGCGGCTCCCCCACCAGAATCATGGCCTAGTACGCGTGATGTAGCGGAACAATGCGATTTCACCATCTACAAAGCACGTTATCTGTTATTGAAACTGGCTAACAAAGGATTAGTTATGGTAACTCCGTCTCCCATTAAGAATTCTCTCCGATGGTATATATCGGAAGACAAAATTAAGTCTATCTAATGTCAAACAATTCTGAATAAATGGATGTCTGTTCTGTACAAAAGGGCCTGTCTATATAGTCGAAAACTTGAAGAAGCAACATACGGCCCTATGGCGTTATTCATTCAAATCGCTATATTCTTTCCATGACAAAAGTCTCGGCAAAACATTCAAGCACAGAGATATCATAACCCATTATTATCATTTTATCTTAAGAGGAAGCCTGGCATGGAAAAATTGCATCGTTGGGAAAAGGATGGATATGTTGTCACTACAGATAAGAATAAATTAGATATTATGATCATACAGCAGTTTTTAACGAAATCCATTTGGGCAGAAGGAATCGACAAGGAGACAGTTAAGCTGTCGATCGAAAATAGCTTGAACTTTGGTCTATATAAAAATACTCAGCAAATAGGATTTGCTCGTATCGTGACTGACTTCACAACCTTTGGTTATCTTAGTGATGTTTTTATTTTAGATGGCTATCGAGGATTGGGATTAGGGCGCTGGCTAATGACATGTTGCCTGGAACATCCCCAAATAGCACAACTTCGTCATATTATGCTTGTCACTTCGATGGCACCGTGGCTGTATGAAAAAATGGGTTATTCCCCAGTGAACGAAGAAAACTTTGTTTGGCAAATTGTTCGGCCGGATATTTATAAACAACCCAAGATATGAGGCAATCATCACGAAAAATGCCCGATCACTTTGTCGGGCATTACTACGACAATAACCACACTATTGCGACAAGTGCGACAAACAGGGCGCTACTGTTTTATCAACTTGTATCTTTTAACCAGAAATTAGAAACTGGCATTAACACCTAAGCTGAACGCATAAGTGTGATTCTGAACATCACCATCATTGCGTGATATTGACGCAAAAGCGCCCCAATCTTTTGTAATAGCAGCATTCATACCGATAACGTATTCACGCCAGTTGGTGTCCTGCTTTTGGCTTTTACTCACGAAAGATGTCTCAGTTGAGTTAATGGCACTACTAATCTGATAACGCTTATCGCCGAACTGATGGTTAAACCGAACTTCAGCATAGGGGTTAAAACGACTAAAATTGGTGTCAAAACGCCAGCCTAATGTTCCAACCTGTGAGTCGTAACGTTGATCACCGAAATGCATAGCCGTACTGCTATTACCTGATTCACGATAACCTTTAACATAACTCTTATCCCAAGCGTACTGGATAATCGGGCTGGTCATCACCGTAGATGTCAGCGGAATATCCCAACCCGCGGTAATGCGTCCTCCCCACTGATGACCGGTAGTCGAAGCATGCTCCTTGCGCAGCCACTCATTGAGCACGATACCGCGCGTAATATCCTCATATTTCATGTCCAAATAGTGAAGATCGCCGCTAATCCAACCTTTATCGTAGTAACGCCATAAGCCATAAGTGGTGAATAGATAACCACGGCCATCAGCGCGGAAATGATTAACTGAGCGTTTATCCTGATAACGCGAGATCATCCCGCCTAACAAAATATTATCCGTGAGTTGATAGTCACTACCCAGTGTCAATGTACTGTTGTGATTTCCACTATAACCACCGAATACGCCTATTTTACTCTGCTCATTACCCACGCTGCGTAGCTGTTGCAAACGGCCGTCAAGAGAGGCAAGCGCCCCCTTCACCGGCACATTATTGGTATTCGTCAGTGACATAACCTGATGTGGAGCATTAAGGATTGAAATAGTCTGCTCACCAATCATACGCTGTGCGGCTGGAGTCGGATGAAAATCATCAGAGAACAAAAAGGATTTACTGGCATCAAAACCGGTATCATCAGAACGACAAGAATTAGCCTCCTTATCCCGAACACAAGCATAGCCTAAGGTATTGGAAAAACCGTAACGTAAAGGATTATCAATGACTTCATGTAAAAGTGCATTAACATCAACCCTAACAATATTGCCGCCCTTCTTGCTAAGTGCGGTATCTTCTAATTCATTGTACTTATCAACCAATCCTGAGGCTTTTCTGCTTGTTTCGTTATACTTATCAAGTAATTGTCGCTTATATTCTTCCGCTGTTTTAGCATCTCCCTTTGAAGCCCTAGTCGCAAGCTTTTCAAAGATCCCTTGGATAACTTGAGAGCGAATATCTTCATTTATGGTTGGATATTCATTAGTGCCCGCACGGATCATATCCTTTAATTCCTCAACCTGGTCAGGAGTGAGAGAAATCGGGAGCTTAGTGAGTCCCTGAGAGACGACGGCTTTCATAATCATGGGTGTTTTTCCGAGATCGGGAACAGTAGGTACAATGACGATCCCAGCTCCCGCATCAAGAAGTTTATGCACCTGTGCCGAGGCGTTCATCGCACTATTTCTAACAATTTTCGGATCGCCTCCTAACATGACAGCTTTAAGATCATTACCACCAATCCAGTGAACATACATGCCATTAGGATCAGCACGACCACCGTGGCTTGCCAGATAATTATCTACTTGATTTTGAGTATTGTTATCTTTGTTTAAATCAGGAACAGCAGTCGCTCCACCCACTGCATAATTAGTCCCCCCATTTTGGGAATGGGTCAGTTTAGTCCCTAAATATTGAGCAATAAAATCGTTATACAACTGACTGGTTGTACCATTGATCATATATCGACCTTTATTTCCTCCATCACTCAAGCTATCACCAAAAACATATAGATGGTCATAAGTGTGTGCGTTCGAAATTGCACTTATCGAAAGTGCTAACATGCCTGGTGCAAATATAAATGCCCTTTTCATTAATATGATCCTCAAGAAGTTATTTTATATTTATCATTGAACTAGCCGCTCAACTGAAATGATCAATCCAAATAGAAACTACGTTAATGAGATATGACTCAATCCCTTTCTGATTAACCAATACCTCATTATAGTTAGCAACAGGGAGAATCTCGCATTGTTTTTTTAGGTTTTAAAGTTTAGTGTTGCTTGATTGTTCAATTAACCAAATTGGTTAAAATTCAACTATCTATAAAAAGTAATATTAGACCAAATAGATTGAATTCTCTCCTTTGTTTCATGAAATAGATCACAAAACAGACAGCATAAGATTCTGATAAGAATAATGGATAGGAATAACGGCTAAGTCTGAGTAATATCTGAAGCGATCCATCACAACAAATGTGATAGCGTTAATTCATCATCGGTTTAGAGAAATAAAAGATTAAGAAAAATGAATATGAGAATTCAGCAAGCGATAAAGGCCGATTTCAATAAACTGATCGAAATCTGGGAAGCCTCGGTACGGGCAACACATGACTTTTTATCTGACGAACATATTAATCAATTACGCCCATTGATTCTGCATACCTATTTACCGATGCTGACGGTTTATAAAGCGATAAATGATAAACACGAAATTGAAGGTTTTATTAGCGTTGATCAGCATCGAGTTGAAATGTTGTTTATCTCTCTAGATTCCCGTGGCAAAGGCATCGGCAAGACATTGCTGAATTTTGCTATTAGCAAATTAGGTATCAATGAACTTGATGTTAATGAACAAAATGTTCAAGGGGTGGGTTTCTATCAGCACTTGGGATTTGAAGTTTTTAACCGCTCAGAAATTGACGGTCAAGGTAATCCATTTCCGTTATTACATATGCGAATTGAACGGCCGAACACCGAAGCTACCTAACTTGTACCAAACTCACATGGCACCATTATTATCAGGGCAGCGACAGTCTCTTCGCTGCCCAAACCTTTATTTCAAATTAAATTCTATTGCTAAAGTGAGATCCCTTGGCAAACCGGCCGGTTTCAGTCCTACCGACCGAGCCTGTTGGATAGCCGCAAGGGCAGCGCGGTCTAATTCATCAGCGCCTGAACTCTGCACTAATTGGTGATTTGTCAAATCGCCACTATCCAGCAAGCTAAACCTGACCTGTACGATACCCTGTTGCTTCATCTTCTTAGCCCGACGCGGATAGCGTTTATGTTTTTCAATTTCACGACGCAAGGCGGACTGATAGTTTTGTAACTCATCAGCCCCCATGCCAATCATCGGTTGGCTGGTCGTCGCTTGACGGGCACCAGCTTGTGAATCCACAGCATCTCTCCCTGCTAATTGAGAGCTGCCTTCCGTTTGCTCTGCCAATTTTGGCTGAGGATCTTCCACCAGCTCTTTCTGTGGCTGAGACTTGTTCTTCGGTTTAGCATCTGCCTGTTTTTTGGGCAGTTCTTGTTTCCGTGGCCTATCCACTGGCTTATTGAGAGCTATTTTTGCCTCATGAGGTGATTCCGCTACCGCTATCTCTGGCGGTAACGGAATAGGTTCCGGGTCCACAGGTTGCTCCTGTCCGGCCGGTGCTGCCGAAGCAACCATTTCTACTGACATACTGATTATTGGCGAATTCACTGATTGATTATTCGCACTGTCATCACGCAGTAAATGCCACGCCATAAACACGAGAATGCCCGCGTGTAACAGTAAGGAAGCAAATAAGCCAATATAAATACGATTTTTCATCATAACTTCAAGCCATCTTTCCGTTCGTTATCTCTGGAGATTGCCAGCGCTCTTAACAGGCAACCGACTAATCTCCCTTAAAGAGTCAGAACCGACTGGTGACACTAAGCTTAAACGTCCGTCCGGGCGCTGGCATCATGGAACGTGTTAACGGGTCCAAATAATAGCGATCGGTTAAGTTAGTGCCGGATAATTCAATGATTACATCTGGCGTAACCTGATAATTAATATAAGCATCTACAGTCATGACCGAATTCCAACGCATCGGGTTATTATTTATTCCTTTATAAGCGCCTGGTATTTTCTTCATTAACCATTTTTCATCCTTATTCTCAACACTACTGTGGTATAATACTCTACTGCCGATTTCTAAATTTTCATTTAATAACCGGCCGCCAATATTCAGATTAAGAGAATAACGCGGTGGAATAGCTGTCCTTAAAAAACCACCGGGGAAACCACCATCAATACATTCAGGGACACCAAACTGGTTTCTTGGATCTAACATCAGCGATGCGGTTTTATCGCAAACTTTATTCTTAAGATTATAAGATAGGCCAAAATGGGTAAAGAAACTACCGTTATCATAACGCCCCTGTAGTTCTAAACCGGATAATTTCTGTTTATCTAGCTGAGTAAATACAAAGTTACTGTCACGGTCAAAGATATTTTCTATAACTGTATTATAATAAGCGAATTTAATGTCTGCATTACGCTCTGCACCTAATAACTGACTTAAATCATGCACATAACCCACCTCAACGGTTTTACTACGTTCAGGTTTAGAGGCACGTGTAGGTTTATCAATGAGACCAGAGGAGAAACCGACAGTATCTTCAAAAATACTCGGCATACGTACCGCTTCGGCATAACGGGTATAGATACGTGCATTATCAGAAATATAAGCTGTTGCGGAAAATACCGGAGCCCAAGCATGATCCTTACGTTTAGGTTGTTTAGACCAACGCTCTTGTTCGCTTTTTTCTCTATAAACACCACCATCACTGTTACTCAATATCTCTCCAGAATCATCAACATAACGGCTATTCTGTTGAGCAGTACTGTATTCATATTTATACACTTCTTTATTCGTCACAGGATCAATAACGCGCTCATTCATATCAAGTTCCCCATTGAAATAAGGGTTATCTTGTTTATATAACTTACCATCGTCATGATATTTCCAAAGCACATCTACCGGTGCCATAGGGCGAAGAATTGAATCCCGTTCTTCTGATTCTGTGATCTTCTTTTCTTCATATTCGAGAAATTCATCTAAATCATCGAAACAATCATCAGCGCAATTGCTATATTTTTTATACAATACAGCTTCCTGATCAGTAAGTGTTCTCATATATTGCAGTCCCTTACCAACCACTTTCTTATCCTGACTATAGCGAAGATCATGAGCAGCTAAACGTTCATTTAAAAAATCATCTTTAGACCAATAACTGACTCGTTTAGCTCCGGCACTTAATGCCAACCATGAAGTAGGACGCCAGTCAAAATTAAAAGCAATATTATTCTCCTGACGGCGCCCTTTTCTTGGTAGCGAACGAAAACTAGAAAAACTTTTTGCTTCATAATCATCATGAGAACCTAAACGTTCCCGTTGTAGATTAGCTGACAATGTTAAATCCAGATCCGGGGTCAACGCAAAAGCATTAGAAAGATCAACACCCCAACGGTTATTATGAGCATTGGTAGAAGCAGTATCTACCAGACGACCATCAATATTCGGATCTCTTTGCTTATTATTCACATCCCATACTTCATCTCGTTCTCGCGGTTCACGTGGATATCCCCCGGCAGTATTAGTATCGCTGATAGTACGGGTAATCCAAAATTTCATATCAAAATCAACCC
The DNA here is from genome assembly GCF_003343245.1 of Photorhabdus laumondii subsp. laumondii. NCBI lineage: Bacteria > Pseudomonadati > Pseudomonadota > Gammaproteobacteria > Enterobacterales > Morganellaceae > Photorhabdus > Photorhabdus laumondii. The sequence goes on from NZ_CP024901.1 coordinate 4,106,732, forward strand.
ACTTATTTCCATCAGGTTTCCACTTATAATCCAGATTAAATGCCTGCTGATGTACATTCGCCAACGGCCACTGCGATACAACATTATCTTTAGCACGAACCCAACCAATCCGCGAAGGCATAATCTCCCCGTAAATCGTTTTAGTGTCGCGGATACCAAGCCCAATCGTCTGTTGGTTAGCCAAGTACCAAGTATTTTTAACTAACCAAGATTCCATTTCACTGGAGGTATTAGGTACCTCATTGCCAGGGCGATATATACGTGCGACAAAAGGCAAATAAGGATCATACGACCGGGTACCACCATCAAGGATCTCTATATCCTTTTTACTGATGGGATCATCATAGCGATGAGCACCACCCTTGCCAGCAAAATAGTTTCCTTTACTGCGGTAACTATAAGCTGCCATTAAATCAAAGAGCTCTTGGCGAGTACCGATTGCCAAACGTATTGCATTATCTTTCAGACCCAATAATTTATTATCTTTTGAGGTTTTCGGCGTAATTTCTAGCGCAGGATCAACATAATTAAACCCCTTAGTAAAACCAGGAATATCTCGATAATCTTGTCCCCATGTCAAACTCGGTACACGTTCTTTAACCGCATTACTACTGGTTTCCAATTTCAAATTAATACCAAATCGTTCATCTATTGGTACCACATCATCGATACCCAAAGTTTTTATCATAATGGCCCCACCGATTGAGCCTTTTACCCCACGCGTCAGTGACGGACCTTTTTCTATTTCAATACTGCTGATCAAGTTAGGATCAATATAATTACGATTATTCGCACCATTATAACCACGCCAGGTGGTAATTGCCTGCTCAGTACCATCAATGGTAACAGGCACCCGTCCCTGCCCCTGAATACCTCGAATATTAGGATCTAATGCACCACTGTTTCTCGAATCACCACTAAATACGCCAACTGCACTTTTTAAAACATCCGCTGGTGAAGCGCCTTTATAGCGTTCTACCAAATCCTTACCCAAATAAATATTGGTAATATCTTTATCATAAACCGCATCATAACCTGCCTCATCTTTTTCACTGGTCGCTGAAACGTTAATTTTACCAAGGTCAGCTTTATTTTCAGTGGATTGTTTAGATGGCTGAGCAGAAGCTATTGATGTTTCGGCATCAACACGGTAGGGCATCATACTGTAAGCCAATGCCAGCATGAATGTTATTTTGCTATATTTATTATTTAATTTATACATAATCATTATCTGCCATAGTGGGGATTGAAATATACCCGTCATCTTTCAAGTTGCCTCTTTGTTGGCTGCACTCGCTCACCCCGGTCACATAGTTTGCTATGCTCCCGGGGATTCACTCCCTTGCCGCCGCGATCCATCTTGAAATCCATAGGGTATATACCCGTTATCTTTCAAGTTACCTCTTTGTTGGCTGCACTCACCCCGGTCACATCGTTCTCTATGCTCCCGGGGATTCGCTCCCTTGCCGCCGCGATGCATCTTGAAATCCATTGGGTATAACTTGTTACTTCAATCAGTATCAAAAATACTTTTCAAACTTGACTAACACTTCATTCTTATTATAGGAATAGAGCCAATCAACATTACTATTATTTTTTCTAAACCGATAAGTAATTACTGGGGTTAAACCGAAAACTTCAAATTTAGGCATACTCACAATTGCCGCATAGAATTGTTCATTATCTTTACGACGTGCATTTAGAGGCACACTGTAATCACCAAATTGCCGCTGGCGTAATACAGTAAATACCACTGCATTAATTCCCGGATACAATTGAGTTGAAATGCCTGCTCTCACACCTTTTTGTTGATAATCGTCAGCTTTCTCAACACTAGTTTTATTAACCCAATCACCACCCGCAAAGGTAATTGTCTGATCAGTTAAATAATAAGATAAGGTGGCATAAACAGAGGCCATATTACCGTCATTATGATTATAAAGTTTATGATAACGAAACTGCTTATATTCACCTTCCAAATTCAATACCAAATTTTCAGATAAAATATTCATCCATTCAGATTTTATTCCCGTAGTACGATAACGGGAATGGTTACCAACAGAATTAAACTCAACAACTGGCCCCATTAGGAAATCATTTTTTTGCGCTTTATAACTATAACCAAAATAAGCAGAAGTCGTATTTTCATTCTCCTCACTATGATGACGATAACTTTCCCCATAAGTCATCGAACGTAAAAAGACACCGTGGTGACCACTTAGCGGATATATCTTACGTAACGTAGCATCATAACTAATACCATTCGCTTTCTTTGCCATAGGCAGCTTACGTTCAACCGCACACTCACCATTTTCACGATAGAGAGTGCAAACAGGAGGCTTATCTGACGACATATTCGTGTTATCGTTAAAGATATATCCTACGGAGAAAGATCCACGCCAGGAATTACGCAAATTAATCGCCTCCTGATAATTAGTTATATTCTTAATGACTGCTGGTGGTAATTTATTTTCATTATCGCGACTAACTGCTGAAATCTCATTAAATAGTAAGCTGGCTTCTCTATTCTTTTGATTCTCATAATAGACTCTGGCTAACTCTAATTTAGCCCGGGTAAAATCAGGTTGTTGCTGCAAGATGGCCTGATAATGCTGTTCTGCTGCTACTAAGTCACCTTGTAAACGCGCCAGATTTGCCTGAGCAAAATGGACCAATTGGGTATCATGTCCAGGTAATTTCTGGTACATCGATAAAAAACGCTCAACATCCTGCACTTGTTGATGATTAATGGCTAAATAAAGCGCCTGACCAATATCATTCACATTGTTTTCAACACTAAACGTTTGACCATTAAGGACTATCAATAAATGATCCGTTTTTTTATCCACGGTTTCATCTGTGACCAACGCTTTTTCTTGATCCTGCAAATTTCGCTGTACGTTATACCACAATCTTCTACCGGTATCTTCATCTGCCAACACTAGAGATGGCTCTATAAACAAACAACTAATGAGTAAAGTAAAACGAACAATTGAGGTATTTAGCATCGGTAATATCACTGCTTAATCGTCGAGTCAAAAATAAACAAAAATAAGACAAAGCCCACATGGCTTTGCCTTATCCAGTTACTAAGAACGCATATTACGGGTTCTTAGTTCCACCAAAGGCGGTATCTTTACTATGGTCCGCAGCAAACGTAGCAGTCCCTGCTAAACTAGCGGCATTATCACCAAAGAAATGTCCGCTATTTCTACCAACAGCACCTCCAGCAGTCGCACTACCAACAAATGAGCCATCAGATTTAATAACAGAATTAATACCGACAGTGAGTGCGCTATTTGCTATTGAACCAGTAAGTCTTTTCTGACCGAAATCAGCAGTAAATGTTCCATGTAGAGCATTGCTACCACTATATTGGTTAATTCCTTTAACCGTATAAGTTGCAATACCACCGGTAGGCAAATTAGTCGTGACATCTTTACCGGAATAATAGGCAGTATGAGTAGTATCATTCACCTTACCGGTTTGTGACCATTCACCAAAATAGACATCAGCATCAGCCACTTTACTAAAGTTGAATACCCCCATGCCTCCATGACTACCCGATCCAGGCATAGAAATTTTATGAATTCCATTTGTATCCGCCTTGACATAAGCAGCAAGGCTTGAAAAGCTAATAATCCTACCATTAGAAATAGATTGCACCCCAATCCCCGGCTCTCCACCTAAGGTTGGGTGACCACCACCACGTGGTTCAGTCACCCCTACGTTAACGCTAGGTTTATTCTCATCAAACTTTTGAGTTTGCCCAAAACCTGGGGCCGCTATAGCTTGTGTTACTAACCCACATGTACCTAATACTGCAATTAACACTTTAACTTTGTTCATAGCATATTCCTTATGTTAACTAATTAAATGTTAGAGTATTGCTTATTACATAGTTTTAGTACCGTCCGAAGACTGGCGCGCATACTAACGTACTTTTAATAAAAAATGAAATGATAATCATTATCATAAAACAATTGTATCTATTTGTATAGAATGGCAATTAATATAGATAACTATTTAATTATTAAATAAATATTTGCCATAACCTTAATATAAGGATGGATATAATATTAGGTGAATCACCAATAATGAGCGTAAAAAAATCAATACATATAGATAGATGAATAAGAAATTATTTCAATAATAAACTAATTTAATGGTTATTATTTAAATGGTTACTATGTGATATCAAATTAGCTATTTCACATTAATTAAGAAATATTTGACAATGAGAAATAAAAACAAAAAATATATATTCCATCTAAATGATTTAAATAGAAAAATTATTTCCACAGATATAAATATACCCTATGGATTTCAAGATGCATCGCGACGGCAAGGGAGTGAATCCCCGGGAGCATAGATAACGATGTGACCGGGGTGAGCGAGTGCAGCCAACAAAGAGGCAACTTGAAGGATAACGGGTATATATTTATTCTGAGAATAATCACTAATATATCAATTAGTAAACTCACTAAAACAAAAATATTACTAACATGACTTAAATTATAACTAAATATCATCTCCCATTGATGGAAAATAAAATAACCACAGTTTTATCGAGTAAATTTTCATCAACTGTAATTTTTTACAAAATAAATAGTCAAATGGTAACATTGATACTCTTTTAGCTCCAAGATTAAAGAGTTGAATTCAGTTATTTAAATAAATTCAGAAAAATCCCCTACCTTTCGACAGGGAATTTATGTAGATACGATAGCTCTTCGATTAATATGAAATTAACCGAGAAATCATTCCTCTCTGTCTAACCTTTAATATGATAAACAGCAAAATAGCGTTCACAAAAAGACCCAAAACCAACCCATACCAAAACCCGATAATTCCCATACGCTCGGTTACCCAATCTGTCAAAGCCAAAATAAACCCTAATGGCAAACCCACCAACCAATAACCGAATAACGGCGCGTAAAATACCGATCGGGTATCATGAAAGCCTCGTAAAATACCGGATAAAGCCGCCTGACAAGAGTCAAAGAATTGGAACAGGCATAACAGAAAGATTATGTTAAGCGCAATTATTATGACGCCATTGTCGTTAGTATAGAGTGAAATAAATGAACCTGCGAAATAATAGATTAAAACACCAATAACTGCGGAAATAGATAAAATCAAAGCAATTGAGATTTTTATAGTACCTGTTAATGATATTTTATCTCTCTTGCCAATATAGGAGCCGACTCTCACAGTTACCGCGGCTGCAATTCCCCCTGTTATGGTATAGATGATAGAGGTAATATTAAGCATAATATTATGTGCAGCAATGACTTGCGCCCCCAAAGGAGCAGCGGTTATCGCAATCACATCCAGAAAAACCATTTCAACAAAAAGAGCCAATCCACTTGGCATACCAATATAAAAAGTTCTAATTAAAGAATTATATTTTGGTAAACTGAAATCTGGCCTATATCGCCGATATTCCTTCTTTAGCAAAAAATAGATAATCAGGCATACAGCAATTAGATTATTAATAATTGCAGTTGTAATACCCGCGCCAATACCTCCCATTTCTGGCAAACCCAGTTTTCCATAAATAAGTATGTAGTTTAATGGTATATTCAATAATAAAGCACCAGCAGACAAATACATTGCGATTTTTGTGTCTTCCAATCCTTGTAGAAATGAACGAAAAACATTAAATATCATAACGCTAGGAACACCACAAGCCAGAGCAATAACATAGCCCTGGGTAATTTCTAAAATATGCTCATCGATGCCTATAAACGAAAGTAGCCAGCTAACTAACATTAATAAAATAATTATTGGTATCGAAAGTATCACCGCCAGAAACAAGTAATTTTTAAGACTGTCTTTAATCCCTTCATCATCATGTTGCGCTTTCTGCTTAGCGACATCTGCTGCCAGCATGATAATCGTCCCATATCCTAATACAAATATAGGAAACCAAATACTACTTCCTAATGTTACGGCGGCTAAATCAGCCGTAGCATAGTGACCAGACATCACAATATCCACAAAACTCATGGCTGTGCGTGCTATCTGACTAACGATGATAGGGAAAGAGAAAAATAAAAGTTGTTTTAACTCCCGCCAGTTTGAAAACTTAGCCATAATAATCCCACTAATTTATTGGTTAGTGCCAATATTGATCATACTAACAATAAATTACGACCAAAATCATTTAGAAAAGTTCGAAAAAATTAGAACGATGAGTATACCTTCTATTTTCGTTCAGGCAACAGTGAAGAAATAAATTAAACCAATCTAACGAAAACTAACTATTTCACGGAAATTTTTGTGATCTTTCTAAAAGATTGGATATTTATTTGCATATTTTGTTCTCATTTTTTATTTTAATAGTTAATGTTACTTGGCTGAAATCGTTGAAGTCTTTTGTGATAATATCCACATTCTTAAAAAATAAAGATGCCAGCATAGCGAAAGCAAATAATTAGTAACTTTTTCAAATTATTTCTTTAATTAATAAAGAATTAGCGGAAATATCATGTCTATACATGATACCGATTCTAATAGTTCATCAATCAAAAAAAGATATCAATTAAATTATTTATGAGCAATAGTAAGTAAGGCTATACCCAATGGATTTCAAGATGGATCGCGACGGCAAGGGAGCGAATCCCCGGGAGCATAGCGAACTATGTGACCGGGGTGAGTGAGTGCAGCCAACAAAGAGGCAATTTGAAAGATAACGGGTATATGGTTTTAACAAAAGCTGCTTACACCTATTCATCAAAGATATATGTCATCTTACCGTAAAAGAAGAGATCGAAAATGAAACCAGAAACTCTTGCTATCCACGGCGGATATTCCCCAGATCCAACAACTAAAGCCGTTGCCGTTCCTATCTATCAAACAACATCCTATGCGTTTGACGATACTCAACATGGTGCCGATCTGTTTGATTTAAAGGTTGAGGGTAACATCTATTCCCGCATTATGAACCCAACCAATGATGTATTGGAAAAACGGGTTGCTTTACTCGAAGGAGGAATAGCCGCTTTGACCGTTGCATCTGGCATGGCGGCCGTCACTTGCGCAATTCAATCCATTGCTAGCGCTGGAGATAACATTATATCTGTTGCTAAGTTATATGGCGGCACTCATAACCTGCTAGCTCACACATTGCCGCGATTCGGTATTGAAACACGATTTGCTGAACACGATGATATTGCAGCATTGGAGTCACTGATTGATGATCGTACCAAGGCGGTATTTTGTGAATCTATTGGTAATCCAGCCGGTAATATTGTTGATCTGAAAAAATTTGCCGACGTCGCCCATCGTCATGGTGTTCCCTTAATTGTTGATAACACTGTCGCCACGCCTGTGCTTTGCCGCCCCTTCGAGTATGGCGCTGATATTGTTATTCACTCTTTAACCAAATATATGGGAGGACATGGTAACTCTATTGGCGGCATCATTGTGGATTCCGGCAATTTCCCCTGGAAAAAATATAAGCAGCGGTTTGCTATATTGACTACCCCGGACCCCTCCTATCATAACGTCGTTTATACCGAGCAATTTGGCAAGGCTGCATTTATCGGGCATTGCCGTGTGGTACCGCTACGTAATATGGGCGCTGCACTGTCGCCTTTTAATGCTTTCCTTATTCTACAAGGATTGGAAACACTGGCATTAAGAATGGAGCGTCATACTGAAAATGCACTGAAAGTCGCTCATTATCTGCAAGAGCATCCTCAAGTTAGTTGGGTGAAATATGCCGGATTGCCAAACCATCCAGAACATCAACTGGCTCAACAGTATATGAATGGAAAGCCCTCAGCGCTCCTCTCTTTTGGTATTAAAGGCGGGCAACAATCCGGCGCGCGATTTATTGACGCACTAAAATTAATTGTGCGACTGGTTAACATCGGCGATGCTAAATCACTCGCCTGTCATCCAGCGTCAACAACACATAGCCAATTAAATGATGAAGAGTTAATTAAAGCTGGCATATCACAGGATATGATTCGCTTATCAATCGGCATTGAACATATCGACGATATTATTGCCGATCTTGCCCAAGCTCTGGATGCATCGAAATAATTTAAAGTTGTCATACACCCCGTTCCAGTGAACGGGGTTTTATTCATCGATATTCACTGTTTTTTATTCTACCTATACCCTATGGATTTCAAGATGCATCGCGGCGGCAAGGGAGCGAATCCCCGGGAGCATAGATAACGATGTGACCGGGGTGAGTGAGTGCAGCCAACAAAGAGGCAACTTGAAGGATAACGGGTATATCTCAATTATTTTTTCCTAACCCATGTTGCCGACTTTAATTATCTTGCATTTTTATCAACCAATATTAACACCATATTGAATAACTAAAACGAAAAGCATATACCCTATGGATTTCGAGATGGATCGCGGCGGCAAAGGAGCGAATCCCCGGGAGCATAGATAACTATGTGACCGGGGTGAGAGAGTGCAGCCAACAAAGAGGCAACTTGAAAGATAACGGGTATAGGGGTAATAAATTAAATAGGTAACCCTGTCGTGAATATTCGATAAAGTAACGCATCTCTCCACGACAAAAAGGAGAAATTAATAACATTCATTTTTTAAATTGATATCCATAAGGTTCAAGGATTCGAATAGAAATCGGTAATAGATCTCGGATAAATATTCATGTTAAATATACAAGGAAAATAGATGAAAATTCAGCTAACTTATACATTGCTATTAAGCACACTGTTCAGTGGATATGCTCTAGCACAAATCCCCAATGAATTCAGCCCTACACCGTTATTTGAAGATAATTTCGATGGCACAATACTTAATACCCAAAAGTGGGATTACCGTGGCCTGGGTGTCAGAAAAAATTGTATTAATACTCAATCAGCGGTTATTGTGCGAAATGGACATTTAACCATAAAAACCTATTCCGATAGCTCTTCTGGCAAGCTACAGAATTATTGCGGCATGATTTCAACACAAAAAAGTTTTCTACAATCATATGGCTATTGGGAAGCCGCTATCAGATTTAATCGTGCGGAAGGTAATCAAGTTGCATTCTGGGTCCAGTCACCGACAATGGGCCTCGATTTAACAAATCCAAAAAAATCAGGTGTCGAAATTGATGTATTTGAACATTTAGCTGAAGCGACACAGGATCAATATGATCACGCAATTCACTGGAATGGTTATGGCAGCGCTCATAAAGAATGGTCAAAGAGATTGTCTACAAATAAACTTGCTGATGGTCAATTCCATAAATTTGCTGTGGCGTGGACACCAAATGGTTATACATTTTATGTTGATGATATTCCCCAAAATCTGTCTGGACTAGATCAAGTTCCAATTTCAATCGCCAACCAATATATTATTTTGAGCTCCGAAGTGCCGCGCAGTTATCCAGCACAGGGTTATGGCCCGATAAATGAAACAACCGCAACATTCGATATTGATTATATAAAAGTTTATCCGTATATCGGTAATAAGAAATAATTCTCGATCAGGAAAAGGGCACCCAATAATTGGGTGCCACTTTCTCATTAAAACTTTATATCTACTTTCGCCCACACTGTCCGGCCGGGTTCATTCACTGAGGTATTCGCTGAATAACCAAAGGTGCTATTACCGGCAAGGTTAAGGTGTTCGCTATATTCTTTATCCAAGATATTGTCAATGCCAGCGCTCACTTTTATATCTTTGTTAACCTTATAGGCAACATTGGCAGAGAGCACGCCGAAACCGGAACTATCTTGAAAATCTTTGCCGACAACATTCCCCTGCCCCACGGCAATCCGATGCTGGCTGCTCACCAATCGCCACAAACCTGTACTGCTCCAATCACCACGTTCATAGGTCAAGCCGAAGCGGGCTTCCAGAGGTGGGATCTGAGGCATCGGCTTGTTATCCGTCCGGTTTTCTCCCCAAGCATAGGCTAGGCTGGCATCCGTTTTCCAATGATCTGTCAATTGATAACCAAAGCCCATTTCTCCGCCCATGATATTGGCATTAACATTATCAGCCTGGCTAATACGGGCGTTTGTCGGGCTATATCTAAATAAAATGAAATCACTTACACACCCTACATAGGCGGATACCCAACCATTAAAACGTTCCCCGGTATATTGGGCACCAATATCAAGCTGAGTGGTTTTCTCACTTTTTACCCCATCAAAAGCACTGGTACTCCCCGTCGGACCATAGGTAGGCGAGAACAGTTCCCAATAGTCAGGGAAACGTTCGGTGTAACCAATACCGGCATAAAACATCATTGGCATAGCCGCCAGAGTATGCTCTAAGCGCATAAAACCACTCGGTAAAGTATCATTACGCTCTTTTTCACTATTACCCGCAAATTTCTTTACTCGGCTGCGATCAAGACGGGCACCGGTTATCAATTCGCTCTGTTCTGTGGCATACCAAGTTAGCTCACTAAATAGGCCATAGTTGTAGAATTGAGCATCCTTTTGCCATACATTACCTGCTTTATTACGATGGGTATTGGTTTGCGTATCTGCGCCACTTTCCAATTTGAAGTCTTGCCATAGCCAGGTGCCCATGACTCGCCCCCCGATAACACGACGATCCAGTTGCATCGACATACCGTGGTTCATATTCATGTGCATACCACATCCATGTTTACAACCCGCAGAAGACATCCCCATTGACATGGCGCTATTCGGAGAACGCAAAGTGATATTGTCCATAATATGGTTGGTATAGTTGTAATAAACTTGGGCTTCAACCTTATCAAGCACCTCACCGAGGTTAGATTTCTCAAAACGCACACCGAGACTTTCACGTTTGAATTGCGAACCGTCCATGCTACGTCCAGCATAACGCGCTTCTCCGTCCCCTTTTCCTGCGGTGAACTCAAACAATGTGTCTTTATCCGGCGTCCACCCTAACGCCAGATCACTATTCCATTTATCCCAACGTGAAGGAACGCGATATCCACCACCATCTTTGTAGTCATTTGAACGGGATTTATTTGCCATTAAACGTAAATATCCCAATTCATTGCCAATACTGGCATCCACATTGCCATCCCAACGCTCATTTGAACCCGTCAATCCACTGGCATTGAATTTGACTCCCGGCTCATCAAATCGCGGATGTTCACGTTCAAATCTTACCGTCCCTGCTGAAGCGCCAGCCCCCCACAATACCGTTTGGGGCCCTTTAATGACGGTCAGCAAATCATAACTTTCTGGCGAAATATAGGATGAAGGCGCATCCATTCTGCCGGGACAAGCTCCTAGCATTTCTGCACCATCAGTCAAAAGCTTAATCCTCGAACCAAACATTCCCCGAAATACTGGGTCGCCATTGGTGCCACCATTACGGATTTGAGAAAATCCGGGGATGGTTTTTAAATAATCAGAGCCGTCACTTGCCGGAACCGGCTGACGAGGCGTTTTTGGCGAGGTAACAATTGCCAAAGGAGAATACAAAGGTGCTGTTACGGTAATCACATCCCCATCATTAGTTTTTGCACCCTTTACATGGTCGTGTACATCCGCTGCGGTTTCAGCCGCATAGCCATTAAAAGTCGCTAGCAAAAAAAGTGGCATGGCCGAACGGATACAATGGGATAGCCTATTTTTTTTATGAGGAGAATTTTTTTCGAACATCATCATCTTGCCTTAAATGTAAACCCACCTTCCAAAGTGATATTTCTATCAACAACGGAATAGGTTATAGAATCCAACCAAATCATTTTTGGTATGAACAAACTGTTCCTAACTCAACAATGAGCAGGACATTTCATTATGTTTAAATCAATGAGATGAGATCGGTTCAGGCGGAGCACGAGGCAACGAATCAGAAAAGATGAAATGCGGCAAAAAGGAGGCTACGGTTTGAATCGGTGGTGGCCGTGAAGTCAGCGAAGTTGACCAAAATAGCGGTGTATTCGCCAAATCCAGCATAGGTATATGGATCAGAAAAACGCAGTATCCACAGGCAATATCCTCCAACATCGACATACCAACACTATGCATACCCATCTGCATGCCATCATGATGGTTAGTACTATTAGTACTATATAACTTAGTAACATGTGATGCGGAAGAAACGTCAGAATGAGACATATTCCGAGGTATATCATCGTCAGATGACATCACCCTATGGCAATCGACCACTTTCGATGAATGAGCCTCACTAATGCTGCGCGCATGTTCCAGTGACCGGGAAATCACTGGCGCAATGAACAACATCAGTATCGCGAATATACCGAGCCAAGCTGGCAGACGACTCCGCGATGTGTAAAATTGGATCAGCGACAAACTAAGCCTATTCTGTAGAGAACACATTCAGGGACGGGATTGTACGTATTTAACGACCAAATGTTAAAACACTTTATGCAGGAATGTCGCTTTGGCGACAAAATTTGTTGTTTTTATAAAATACTCTTCGTTTTATTGAACCAAGAACACTATGACCTAGAAACAATCCAAAATGATTAACAGGTTGTTTTGGAAAAAGGGGAATCGCTACAACACATTCATTGTTCAAAAAGAATGAGAACCCCAGATTGATGGTTAGTATACCTACCATCAATCTAAAAGGTACTGTCAGCTACCTAACATGCTGACGTTCATTACAGTTACTAAGTGCTTTCATTTCTTATAATTACAGTAAAACTCTTCTAAACTAATCAGGCTTGTTAACATTAACAAACTCATTATTTGCAAAGAACTATTTGCAAGTAACTAATAGTGCCTCAGTAACTTACTGTTCTTCTTAGACGAAACTCAAACTAACCAATTTTTCTTAAGTATTTTAATTGCTTGATTCTATCCTAAATAACTTATCATCTTGAGATAGTCTGAGAACGAAGTACTTTTCTTGATTAAGTTCTGGCGGTAACTTGTCTTTCAAGATTGAAGCCACATATTGAACATGTTTATGTTCTCGCTCAACTAACATAGCAATTTTCGTTAGTTGATTGTCATGCATGAGCTCCTTCTTATCGTTTAGAAGAAAGTGATAGCATGGAATCCCCTCTTTGTCCGCAAAAAGGGTATAGGCTATATCGAAACAGGTAATCTCTCCCTGCTTCTTACCCGAACTAAAATTTGTATTGAATGAACTGAATTTATATATTCTTTGCCCAGTTCGAGTAGTAGTTCGGTCAACCTTTAATGCATATTGCTCACCATAAAGTTCCTGAGAAATAGAGGAAAAGTACTTATTTAACTTATTAAGCTGCATTTGAATTGCAGATTCAAAATCTGCCGAAAATAATTCTTCATCAATTTCATTAAGAGATTTATTCAAATTTCTAAGGGTTGTATCAACAGTTAGAATTTGCTCAATAATTGTCTCAAACTCCCCCATTCGACGGTGCTTTTCATTCAACTCTATAATTAAGGATTCCAATTCTTCTAAAGAGCCGCTTTTACTAATTTTTGCGGCTAAAGTCTGCTCCTCATTTAATAAACTTGCTAGCTTATTTTCCCTAACAACTAATTCCTGCTCAAGTGCTGGAATCTCTTTAGCTATATAACGTGCCTTCTCATCCACCATCCGATTATGAAATTCTAACAAATCCTCAAACGACTTTTGTACACCTGACAAACGTTCAGTTACCTCACCGTAGAGTGCCTTTAATTGATTAGTATCAATTTCAGTATGGCTGGAATTTATCTCTCTGATTGCTTCATCAATCAAACTTCGACGAAGTTTTAACCTACTAATAACTGAACTCGATACATTAATTTTATATTTAATCTCATCAAGTGTCTCAAGATCACTTTCAAAATTAGGGTTGATATAAAACTCCGACTTCTTTTCATTTAGTTTAGCAATCTCTGTAGAAAGCAAAGCCATAGAAGCTTCATATGCAGATCGGGTTTGCTTCGACTCAAGTCTACCCTTAAAGGACATCTCCATACGAATGCTTGCCAGGAGATTCTGCTTGGTATCGCCTTGATCAAAATTACATCCCAAGAGGAATAAATAAAGAGTTTCATATTCATCATCTCGAGTAAATTCACTCAAGGTACGAAGCGTATTTATAACACTCAACTCTCTATATCTGATGTTATGAGAAATAATTTGTGGGAAAGTTGGCTTTTTACCGAAATGCCCAGGAAAAAGTTGCTCAGTGAGTGCCGCCTCAAATTCGTCAGCAGTTTTTTGATGACCATTGATCCGGCGAATAATTTGCTTACGTGGAAGAAAATTCCTCTCAATAACAAGCTCCTCAGCGAATGGGTTATCTAAGTCAGCAGTAAGAGTAAGAGTAACTAAAACAGCTGTGTCAATGAGAAAATTCTTAACAAGCACATATTCGCTTTTGCGATTCTCTGGGTCAGTATAAATTCCTTTACCATTTGCTCCCAAACAAAAATCAATCAACATTAATACTGTTGTCTTACCAACATTGTTCCCAGTAGTCTGCTCTGGCCCTGAGAGAGTCTCATCTACGATGAGATTTAAGCCCGCGTGAAAAGGAATGTGACGGATTACACCTTCAGAGTTGGAAATTCGGAGTGATTTTAGGAACATGGTACAATATTTCCGCTATCGTTATATGAAACCAAATCTGCAAGAAATAACCAATCTAACGTTAAAACGAAAATCGGCATCGGAATATCACGTAATTTACGAGACTCCACAAAGAGATCCATCATACTGACCTCTTTATACTGTCTTACAGCCTGAAGCACATAAGCTCCATTAAAGTAAAGGCTATTAGTAGGATGAATGTCTTTAGGCAACAACATTTTCTATGCCCTTAGGATTCTTAAAAATACGGCATCTAATGAATGCATCAACAACAATGACATTCACGCAAAGTTCTAGCTCTTCCAGGGGCATTGATACATAATTAGCACTTTGCTTGACTACTGTGACAGCCCGATCAACTATATTAAAGAATAGTTCATCAGCTGAATATGTAGTACACAACTTAATGTAACTATTACGTAACGAATCAAGGACAGATTTACTCTTATTTTGACCAGCCACATCAAACTCTGCATAAATACGGCTTAGTCTGCCGTGGTGAATTTTGTAATCCTCAACAACCATAGCCGCAGTATTAAGATCGTTAAAAACCAATTTTTCATCAACATTGAATGGAGTCGGTTTGTCCACACTCGGCATATCGGAAAGATTTTCTTTCGCTAATATATTTATCACAGCAGCAATGTTCGTTTCAGTAAGTGGATTCTTCACACCTACCGATGACAACTCCTTGCTAAGAAATTCATAGACTGCTTGCTGTTTGACAATATCTAAATGGAGAATGTGATCTAGTAGAGATCTGACATCATGTATGTCAAATATAGGCTCAAACACCAATGAATGAGGGTTCTTATAGGAAAGTCTTCTTAATGCGCTAGCATCTGAGATAGAAATGAATTTGAAGCTGTACCCCCTATATGTTGTAAGGTTCTTTGACAGAGCAGACTCAATTTTTTGTTTAGTCGCAGTCGAAGAAACCTGTAACACAACTTTCTGAACAGAGTCAATCAAGTCGATACCTTCAGCATTGTGAGTATACTGATTAACATTCTTCAAAACATACCCAAAGAGTAGATTAAAAAAATGAACGTAAAAGTCTTCACAATGAAGATGCAAATCGAGTAGGTTCAACTTTCCACGTAGCTCCACTCGAGTACATAGAAATGAAAGCTTTTCTTCACATAAATTAAAGTAGGTTGAGCGATTCATGATCTATTGAATACTCCCGAACTTTCTAATGTCCCATGATTTTAATGAAAATCAGCACGCTACTATCAATCACCTGCCGGTAATCTGTGATTCTGACATTGAAGATGCTGGCGGGCAAGAGAAAACAACTTCTTGTAATTGCATTGTGCCGAATCATACAATCTTTGCAGGCTGTAAGCAGCTCAAGATATCTGGAAACAACAGAATACAATGATTCCAGTAAACGATTTCACCACTCAATGCCCTATCCTTTTACCGCATTCGTCACTTTTAATAGTAAGTGCAGGAAAGACATCAGAGTCATACATCTCTTTGAACACGGAGACAACTTCCCATATGGTTGTTCCTTTCTCGCACTGAACCTTAAGTATTAAACCTTTCAGAAATACATCAATTTATTAATAATGCCGGGTTTTCCACACTATATCATGGTCGTAGACGTAATATTAGAACGTTCACGACCATATTCTGGCAAGAGGGATTTATTAACCGTGTTGGGTGGACTTATTATTTAAATAAAAAGAAACCGCCACTGAATTTTTCTATTCGGGAGTGACGGCTTAAGCAGAATTCGAATTAACTTAACTCAGGAATTAACATCCGAATAAAATTTGCTTGTTCCGGTGATATATCATCGTCGTTGTTTATGGAATGCTTAACCAGCTCCAAGTTCGTGTCATTAATAAAATTTTCAGTGATTGAAATTCCTGCCTCCAAATTTTTAACTTGATGATAGTGTGTACAAGGCGTGAAAACAATATCACCAGGATTCTGTATACAATGAATACCTTGAGCCTGAATGAAATCGGGATATAAAGCCAAATCAGGGTTAAAAGCATCAACGTTGCCATAACCTATTTTCATTGCTTCTTCCGGCCCATAAAATACCCACTCTTTTCGACCACTCATCACCGCATTCCAAGCATGAGTAGAAGCAATGTCCAAGTGCATACGAGAGCCGCTGTTTTTAGGCCCCATATAAATCCAGCGAAGTAATAGTAATGCCGCTTCATTATGCAAAATATTGTCTGAAACACGCTGACGAATTAAGCAAGAAAAATAGTCAGGGACCTCATAATCACTCACCAATTCTTTAAAATAGAGCGAAAACGGCCACGCAGAGGCATAATAAGGATCAGGTTCTTCCATATCTTTTATATAATCAATATAGTCACCAAGAGACATATATTTATTATCTTTATTATTTGATGATCGAAATACTTTTATCAGATGATGACCAAATTTTTGCTGAAAATAGTCCCATGTCCACTTTGTTCTTGCTACCCACTGTTCAGCGCCTCCTCGAATAATAAAAGGAACTCTATTTATCATACAAGCAAACACATCCTCTATGGATGGCATGGTGAACTCTACGCATTTCTGATAACCAGAATTAGAAAAATCCATCATATTTATATCGTTCCAAAGAATAAATAGTATTTACCCATCATCTTTCAAGTTGCCTCTTTGTTGGCTGCATCTTGAATCCATAGGGTATTTTCTATAACTGGCTGAAGCAACCAGCCAGTTATAATGCTTATGTTAAAAACATCAAAAAATTTCTTGTGAACCGGCACCAAGCAATCTTAATTTAATGTTTGATAACCAATTCTGAAATAGTTGATCGTTTAATCTCTTTTGGCCGATAAGGCAACGGCAATAGCTGTTTATAATGAGAATAAAATCTGCTCTGATCTGCAAAATGAGGCGAATCAATATCAGAAGATTGCGAATAAGTGAGTAACCCACGCGCATTAGGCCCTTGTTGATCAAATGCCACCAGCATTATCCAACTAGAACCATAACGAATATGATATCCTTGATCAGTTAGCTCCGATTCCAATGCCTCACCAGTCACCACATCATTACCCACAGTATAATGATGTTTAGGAAACAGGGTTTCATCCCAATCCCATGCAGCGATCTTATTAAAGCCGCCTTCTTCTCCAAACAACCCCGGCCAACTCATGCGATTATCGGCCGGTTTACCGTCAGGTGCGGTACTTTCAATAAATTGAAACTTACTCACCGGAGTATCTAAAGCCAGCCCCACATTATTCACATTGGCAACCGCTCGTGCTAACAAGGTGACAAACTCTTCACTTTGTTTTAATTGGCGTGGCGTTGTTGCCGGGTGGGCTATGTCAAACGGTACGGCAAAGTGTTTTTGCTGATCAATTAAAAAAGCTAATTCACGGAATATAATAGCGCCCCGACTATCCGCATTAAATTCACCGTTCCATTGTGATAGCAATTGACATGCCTGAGTAATATCGACCTTCATGCCATTCACCAATCTAATTAATCGGTTCTGTGTTTTATCACATAGGGCAACCACATCTTTTAATATCAGTTCGGCTAAATATGAACGCTCAGAGAATAACGCCTGTTCTAACTCCATGAGAGAAAATCGCTTATTATCACCCGCCGCATCCTGTATTAGTTGCAATCCCATACGAGTTCTGAACGACAGGGGTTTTCGTTCATTACCCAGAAGTGGGGAAAAACCTTCGAGTAAATGTTCCAAGTTCGTTGCCCAGTGAGAATCATTGGAATTTTGTACATAGGATGTTTCCACGAGCTGTGGGATCTGATCATAACCCAAGGCTTCGGTAAAAATCATGGATGATGAGTTACCCGGTAAAATAGTCACGCCATACTTCTCACGTGCTGCCGCCAAAGTTTCGTTATCATTCAATAATTGAATAGCTTCAAGAGACAATGCCGGTACAGCTTTATCACCAATAAAAATACCAACGCCTTCTTTACCAGTTAACAACGTGTTATTAAAAGCCAAACCATTAAAATCTTTATAAGATTGTTTTGCATCAGCAAGACTATCCGCTCGATTCAACGCCAACCAATGATCAATCATATCAAGATTGTAAAGATTGACATCTTTCACGACATAAAATTCAGACTCGGACCAAGCAAAGTCTTCATTTTCAATAATGGGCCCAATATCAGTATAAAAATGATCTTTCGTGACCGTTTTAATACCGCTATCAGTTTTGACTTCAATATGAATTGGCTTCGACATTACCGGTTTAATAACACCATCAATCACATAATTGAGCGGATTGTTAGCAGCAGTTTGCATTTTATAAACAATGACATGTTCAGCCGATGAATAAGTGTGAGTCCAGGCAATGTTGTGATTAAATCCAATATTAATAATACCCGGAAAACCAATTAAAGACGCTCCCATAACATCAATCTTTCCATTCATGACATGATGCACCTGCCAAAAACGCATGTTGCCTTCATAAGGAAAATGGGGATTAGCCAATAACATACCATTGACTTCTTCAACTTTGTCACGGCCTAATGCCCAACCATTGGAACCAATGGAATAACCATTATTCCTAGATATATTTAAAGACAATTGTTTTTGATCTTCTTTATTGGGATCAGCCGCATAATAATCAGCAAGAAATTGAGCAGAACCAGGAAATACCGCAATAGAAAATACATATGCCAATACATCCTCACGTTGAATAGGTGCTACCCATTCTTGATCTCGACAAGCTTTTGGTAAGGTATAACGCCCTTCCTTAACATGGGACAGGTAGGTATTATAACCTGCAACAAATCCATCAATAATTACCTGTGAATCAGCACTTAATTGCGGCCATTTTTCACGCGCCTGTTCCACCAAAGCTAACGTTTTATAACCGAAGTCCTGAATTAAATTCAGTGAGTCCCCCTGCTTATCTCTATCAGCACCAAAGAAACGCGCACGCTCCCCTCTAATGCGCACATAATCATCCGCCATAATGCATATATTATCTTGTGCCTGAGCATAGGCATTGCCAAAACTCAAGCTTCCCAAGTCGTGTGCATAAATATGAGGGACACCATAATGAGTACGAACAATTTTCGCTTCAAATGCTGTCTTCGTCTTTTCTGAATAACTTTTAAATCCGCTACAACTTATTGTTAATAAGGTAATCAACAGTAATGTGATTGATTTAAATGATATTGTTTTAAATAATATTGTTTTAAATGATGTCATTTTTATTTTGCCCTTAAAGTACCTGTATAAAAGTAATCTCTGGCTTTGAATTTTGATTCCAATATTAATGCTCTGAGTAACCAACGATCATAACCATCGTATCGAGGTTCATACTCGCTGCGTGCATGAGCAACTTTACGGTTATCAAATAGCAACATGTCTCCAGGAGATAATATAAAAGCCTCTCTATTTTCATTAATACACTGATTCAACTTTTCCAACGCGGCTTCTGCCTTTGGTGTTAAACAACGCATATAAGCGGGATCAAATATCATTTCTGGTTCTTTATGTTGACTTAATACGGCAACACAACGGCGGCCACTGACATTCGATACAAAGGTTGGATCGACATCAATCTCAAAGTTTGATTTTTGCAATTCAGCAATGGTTTCAGCATCCAAATGAATATTCTTTGTTTGAAACAAGTAGGTTTCAGCATTTTTATCGCCACGCAGACAATATAAAGCAACCCAATCCGCTTTTGCATCATGGAAACCATCTTCAACATGCCATTCTAAAAACTCTTTGTTTGTCCCTAACTGCATATCCTTATATTTTTCCATTGGAAAAACATCATCGATAAAATTAAAGTTCTTTTTATTAACAAACGAATAAATATATCCAATTCGAGATAAAATCGTTGATATCAAAGTACGAACCCCCGCCACCTCAGAACTATTTGTTTGTTCATAAGATAAAGGCGTTAAGCAAAGATCATCAGGGATAGGCAACCCCTTTATCAGCAAATAATTTTCATTTTCTAATGCACGAAAGTCAAATAACTTTTTCTGTAAACGCACAGGCAAATTAAACGATTGATAAAAACATTTCCAATAAAATTCCTCGAAATTATCAATGTCATATTTTAGAGTAGACTCTAAAAATTGCTGCTTTAAATATGTCTGCTCTGTTGAGTCAAGCTCAAAAACGAAGTCATTAGACTCCTGAATATCAGACACCATGTATTGCCTCTTTCTATTCATAAAGGCTATCCTTTTAAACTGTGTTGCTAATAGCCAACAACACACCCATATCTAGAAAAATATACCCGTTATCTTTCAAGTTGCCTCTTTGTTGGCTGCACTCACTCACCCCGGTCACATCGTTATCTATGCTCGGGGATTCGTTCCCTTGCCGTCGCGATGCATCTTGAAATCCGTAGGGTATAAGCTAACCGAAAAGTTTACGAATACCGGTAATGATCAAAACCAATGCTTCCCGTTCTGCAAATGATAAATTGGGATGCCAGATATCCATTAATAAACAAATCCTATGTTTATCTGAGCGGTTATAAGCTTCATGCTGATAAGAATAATCAAACAGTAAACATTCACCTTCTTTCCAACATCTGGCTTCATTGGCAACAATGATCTCACAATGGCTAGCAGGAATATCGACCGCAAAATGTAAATTAAGAGTGAAATTCCATAAATCACAATGCGGTTTAATCACCGTACCTGGTTGCAACACCGAAAAGTGAACTTCCAACAGAGGACAATGCCAATCCCTTAATTCATTATTAAAAATATGCCACGTAGCGGGCAAAATATTGGCAACCGCGTTATTAGGCTGACCATTTTTAAATAAATATAATGCCTTCCAATCTTTTTGAGTTCCCAAATAGTGCTCATAATCGGTGATATATTGGGACTCACCGCTGATAACCGCGTTAATTTCCTGTTTTATTTTATCCGCATTATTCATCAATGAGGTGACTAACGGCTGCAACTGCGGAAAAGAATTCGTATCCAACCACGGCGTGGTAGAAAGCCCGGGCATGATATACTTGGCATCTGCTTGTAATGGCGCTCTTTGTTGTAGTAAAGGATAAAACATATCCTCTACTCTTTTTAAACAATCACTCCCATATTTTTCTCTAATTCCAGCCAATTGATCTTCAAATAGTTCTAACATTATAACCTCCTGATATCTACGAGCGATTATAACTATACCCTTCATCTTTCAAGCTGCTGCTTTGTTGGCTGCGTTCACTTACCCCAGTCACATAGTTATCTATGCTCCTGGGGATGCGTTCTCTTGCCGCCGCACTGCAACTTGAAATCTATTGGGTATACATAGTAGAAATAGCGGACTCTAAAGCAGCATTTTCTACTTTATCGGGGTGTACGTTTATTTCAATATTATCCACCAAACCATTATCCATAGTGATAACTCTGTCGGCGATATGAAAATATTTATCGTCATGGCTAATAACGATGACGGTTTTTCCATTGCGCTTCATTTCAGAAAGTAATTCATGATAGAAAAATCTTCTATAATTAGGATCTTGATCGGCTGCCCATTCATCAAACAAATAAATAGGCGCATCTTCCATATAAGAGATAACCAGAGCTAAGCGTTTACGTTGACCATGAGAAAGCTTAGTTGTGGATAATCTACCATCTTTAACCGTGACTTTTTCTGCTAAATCCAATTTTTTCAGATATTGACGAGTTAATTCATCATCGGCAAGTTCACCTTTTCGATTAATTACTGTATCAAATAGATAAAAATCTGAATGAATAACACTGTACATATTCAGATAATTCTCTCGATTATCTTCATTAACCACCTTATCATCTATGAAAATATCACCTTCAGATTTATTCAATAGACCAATCAACAATTTAGCAAAAGTTGATTTACCACTGCCATTACCGCCTTTAATAATGATAATTTCGCCACGCTGAATATCCAGATTAATCGGCCCAACAGAAAAACAATTCCCTTCACCGGCATATTTAAAGCTTATGGAACGCAGGGAAATTCGAGACCATTCTTTAAACTCTCCTGTGTTGGTTAATGTTGGCTCCATTGATAAGTTTTCAGAAAACCTTAAGCGATCAATCTTACGTAGAGATATGAGTGCCTTTACTATGGTTTCCTGTGAGGACAAAATAAAATCAACAGGGCCCAGCAAAAAGGTCATAATAAAGATAAAGGTAAGAATATCATTGCTTTCTCCTATCTCCCACATAACGTGAGAAAATAAAATAGATCCAAGCACCAGAAATAATAATATTTGCCCCCAGTTTTCATTCAATTTCCAGAAAATTTCTGATTTAAGATCAGAGTCATTAATCTTTTCTAATGATGGTAAAACACCTCGATTAAAAAATGAATGTTTGCGCTTTTCATTATTATTAAGCTCTTTAACTCCATCTACCAGACTTTTAAACTGTTCATGAAGGCTATCATAATCATCACGATATACCTCATCATAAGCTTCGGCTTTACTAATAAAATAACGCGAAACCAAAAGCCCTAACGGGAGAGTGACCAACGTGACCATAAACAGCTCAATCGATTTGAATGCCAGAAAACCTAAACATGCAATCACTGTAATCACATGATAAATAAACTGCGGCATGGTAGAAATAGCTCTGGAAATATCACTCACATCAGATGTTAAACTGGCCTGGACTTTATGCCCGCCAATCCGTTCCAAAATAGCATAAGGGGTATTCAAGATACGTTTCACTAAGGTACTACGAACTTCAAAAATAATTTTGACGCTTAACTTTGTCATTAAGTAATTAGCAAAAGAACTCACAACAAACAAGCAGGCAAGCCCGATGAAGAATTTAACTGTCCATGATACTAAGTCAGCGCTAATCTGTTCTAATGCATCATCGGTAATCAAGGAAATTAACCAAATACTAAAGAAAGCACTAAAAGCACCAACAATACTATTAAAAATAATTTTTAACCGATTGGCTTTAACCAAATCAGAGATCATCGATATTAACTCCCAAGTAAAATTTTATTATCGCCAGATTTTAACAACCTTCACTTTGCCACAGAGTGATATTCCATCCCCCCATAAAACCTCGGCTAATTATTTTCGGCGTTAACCAAAAACAGTGTTGATAAATAGCATCATCACCATTAATTTGTAAAATCAACACTTTATAACCTTTATCATAAACATCGATTTTCAACCACTGTAGAAGTTGCTTAAGTTGATCATTAACAAAACTATCAAAGTTATAAATAACTACATGGTTTTCATTAAATCGATAGTCGTTTACATCAGCTTGTATTATCTCAATATGACTTTTTTGCTTTATCGCGTTAACATTTTGCTGTGCAATTAATGCCAATGATTCAACAATTTCTACTCCGGTAATCTTGCTAAAGTTGTAACTGGATGCACATATAATAGCTCGCCCTCTCCCACACCCCAAATCGATAAATTGAAAGTCACTGTATTCGATCGGTAGAGACATTAATGCCTTATGAATCACACTGTAATGAGCAGGCATATAGCGAGTACAAATATGAGAATCAATATGCCATTTATCGTTAAAAGTCCTTCCATTCGTTTGAACACCTAAATGCTCATCTTGGCTGTCTTGCTGTTCAATCCAGTCAAAAATCTCATCAGGTTCCGTGACGCCAAAAACAATCCATAATAAGTGATAAAGATTTTCTCCTCGTTGTACCTGAATTTTATTATCCAATATCGCCTTAGCAATAGCAGCGGACGGCTCCTCACTGGTTGCGCACGCTATTAATGTGTCCACACTGATTTCAATCTCACTATAAAAATCATATTGCGCACACATTGTATTATTAGCATTGAAATCAATATGTACACGCTCATCTGTTATTTCAATAAACCAACATCCGACCTGCGATATCACTACCCGGTGATAGCTATTGATATCACCTATAGGCCGATAAATATCGGCCCGATATTGCACCATGTCAAGCAACGCCTGATAGGTTAAGTTCAATTTTTTAAATGAGGGTTCTGGTCGGTAATGCTGTAATAATATGGCATCAGCCAGAGTCTCAACGGCACCCGGTTTTAATACTGAGTAATGATCACCGCTTACCATGCCATAAGTAATCGTTTGTGTGACATAATCTTGTAACGATGCAATAATTTTCTTTTTTTCTGCCCGTAGTTGTATGGAGCTTTCACAATAAATAAATGTCATCCTGCCGTTTAATTTGGCCGATGGTACATAATTGCAAGCCATAATAGAGTAGATTTTATAAGCCTCAATAAAGCGATCCAGAGCTTCACCTTCAATACCTTGAATCAACCTGGTGCTCACATCATCGATCTCCTCATGGGTATAAGGTTGTCGGTCATAGGCGGTAAGAAAACTCTCAATAACCATCAAGTCAACGGTTTTCCCTTCACTTTCCAGCACCAAAGCAACCTCAAAGGCTGTACATGCTCCCACACAATAACCCGCCAGTCGATAATGCTCTTGTGGATAAGCTTGCAAAAGTAATGCGGCATAACGTTCAGCCAATGTTTTGACAGAAAGTGTTTCACCCCCCAATAATAGGGAGGTTGCATCAAATACCTTAAGGCAAAAATCGGTTTTTATTTTCTCAGCCAAATCAACAAAAGATGATGCTAAAGAATCAGCACCAGGAACCAAAAATAATGGCGTTTGATCAGTACCCAATGACACC
The DNA here is from genome assembly GCF_003343245.1 of Photorhabdus laumondii subsp. laumondii. NCBI lineage: Bacteria > Pseudomonadati > Pseudomonadota > Gammaproteobacteria > Enterobacterales > Morganellaceae > Photorhabdus > Photorhabdus laumondii. The sequence goes on from NZ_CP024901.1 coordinate 4,131,834, forward strand.
AATTTAATGGCTTCATCTGGCGCTAAAAAAGCAATAATTTCAGCTTTATTCGCCACTACCAAGGCTTTTAGTTCAGGGGTAAAAACATAACCCGATATAACTTTAAAACCCAATTTGCCGCGCTCAACAAATAACTGCACGCCCGCAGCCGAAGCTTGCCGAATAATATCAATAACTCGCATTATTCCACCTTATTTATCAGCGCCTATTTTTATCATCATAACCAGCCTTCTTCCGCCACCGTGTTACATCCCTGATGGCTTTGTTCAGTTTGTTGCAACTGTTTACGCTCAATCATCAGTGCCAGTACTGCCAGATTAGTGGCCGTCATGACATCGGCAATGCTTATCACTACAGCAAAAGTCTGTTGTATCTGATGTAAAAACCTCAACAAGGTTAATGAGTTCCCTCCCAATTCGATAAAAGACGCGGCTAAACTCACCATGCTTGACGGTAATTTCAGTGCGTCGGCACACAGTTGTACCAACTGTTTTTCAATTTCAGTTTCCGCAACACGATCCAATCCTCGCGTAATGCAAGGTTTTGGCTCAGGTAGGGCAGCAAAATTCACTTTACCATTAGCCGTAGTTGGTATAGTGGCTATCACAGCATATAGGGTTGGCACCATATACTCTGGTAATCGGGTTTTCAGTTGCTCTCTTATCGGGGGGATGACAGCATCCGTTTCGGTCCCCTCTGGCATCACCAGCCAGGCACATAGTTGTTTTTCGCTGGTTGCATCGACAGTAACCCGCACAATACTTGTCGCCACACCATCAATAGCTGACAATGCTGACTCTATTTCGCGGGTTTCGATACGAAAACCTCTGATCTTGACCTGATTATCAAGACGACCGACATAAACCAGTTCACCCTCGTTATTCCAATAAACACGATCACCGGTTTTATATAAACCTACTGTTTGTTCCGGCAAGATAGCCATTTCAACAAACTGTGCCGCATTTTGTTCCGGGTTATTCACATAGCCTAAACTTAAAGCATCACCCGCAATGTAGAGTTCACCAATAACATCTGGCGGTACCAATCCACCCTGAGAATCCAAAACATAGGTCTGACAATGGGCCAAAGGACGTCCTATCGGCACCACTGAATTTGTTAAGGTATCGAATTGTGTGACATCAATAGCGGTTGCCACAATGGTTGTTTCTGTCGGTCCATACGTGTTGAATAAACGGATCTTTCCTTGTGTTTTTTGTTGCCATAGCGCCAATAACTCCATTCGCATGGCTTCACCACCGACGATACATACCTTCAAATGCTCAACCAGTTGTTCAACATCGTCAGCAGTTAACTGATACGTCCACTCATGCCATAAGGCTGTGGGTACTGAAATCAGTGTGACTTTTTGTGCATCAATGATCTGACATAACTGTTTAACGCTATACGCTGTTTTATGATTATCCAGAACCAAACGACCACCGGAAAATACCGACAACATTAATTCTTCGATAAAAATATCAAAACCAATGTTGGCAATTTGCAATACCGCGTGGGCAGAATTTGCCGGATAACAGCGTTGAACCGCCTGATAATAGCTCAGTAAATTGTGATGGCTGATCTTAATGCCCTTCGGCGTACCCGTTGAACCCGAGGTATACATGATGTAAGCAACACGCTCTTGCGCTGATAATGCCACTTCTCGTGCCACAACCGCAGTATCAACCGAGTCAATCTCATCAACCATAACAATACGTTGTTCATCAACAGGCAAAGTGTGGCTTTCAGAACGTTGTGAAACAATAAGCTGAATATCCGCATCATTAATAATATGGGCAATACGTTCTGTTGGATAATCGGTTGCCAATGGTACAAATGTCGCGTTCGCCTTCAAAATAGCCAAGACGCTAATCACTACCTCAGGAGTACGGGATAAATAAATACCCACCGTATCATTTACCCCGATACCCCGCGCAATAAGGAGTGTCGCCAGTTTGTCAGCCGCTAACGCCAACTGAGCATAATTCATGCTGCCCCAAGGCCCTGACAAGGCCACTTCATCAGGTATCCGACGCGCAATTCGGGCAAATAATTGCGTCACAGATGGGCAATCATTAGCAATAGATGAGGCATTATGGGCTAATTGATACAAGTGTTGGATTTGACCGGATGCCAGATAATCCGCATGCCCCAAGCGATGATGTTGTGAAGCTAACATCGATTTTATCGCCGTTTCATAACAGGCTAATATTTGCCCCGCCTGATGTGCCCCAAATACCGATTGGGTCAACGCTAATTGCAGAACCAGAAAACGATTAGCTGAACTATGATGGCAAACAAAATCATAACCATAATCAACTCGTTCATATTCATGATCATAAGCCTGCTCAGGCTCAGCATCTTGCGTTGTCTGTAACTCATCAGACACATGAAAATCGACATAGTTAAACAGAGCGCCAGAGTAATCACACTTGAATTCCTCTTGCATAACAGCAACCGGATAATATCGATAAGGCCAGCTTGCAGTGCTATATTCGGTTAATTGCTGAATCAACGACGCCCAGGTTTGTTGATGGATATCGGCATTAACCGGCGGCGTATTTAAGAATAATCCAAGACAAGATTCAGCTCCCTTCACTTCAAGTCTTCCATGGCTTACCACCGAACTGGTTATCGAGTCAGTACCATTGATTTTCGCCAAGACATAAACATGGATTGCCAATAACAAGGTGCGCAGCGGTACTTTTAAGCACGTAGCAAGTTGTTGTAAATCATCATGTAAATAAGATAACTCAAGGCGAGCAGAATAATGTTGTGTTGACGCTTTTCCGGTCCAGTCAGGCAACACCGCAGCATTGGCAATGTGCTGCCAATAAGCTTTTTGCTCAGGATCATCAATAGCCGCCAGCTCCTCAGCAATGTATTCACCGTAATGCGGTAAGTCAGCTCTTGGTGGAATAGAACCGCCAGACAACACCGATAAATAGTTTTCCATAAACTCAACTTGCAGGTTGGCAACACTCCAACCGTCAAGAATGGCATGTTGATGAGATAGAACCAGTGCAAATGTATTATTAGCATCAATACATACATTAACTCGCCACATCAATTCATTTTCAACGAAAAAGTGGCTATTTTCCTGTTCCAGACAATGGTCTAATTGATGCTCAAATTCCTGCACAGAAAGGTGACGCCAATCATTGAGTGTAACCGGCAAAGCAATCGTTTTATGAATATATTGCAACGCTCTCCCTAATTCGAAGTTGTATGTCGCACGCAATAACTCATGGCGTTGTACTATGGCATTAAACGCTTGACGAAATGCTTGTTCACTCCACACGGCATTAATCAAATAATGCTCTACAATATGGTAACTTTCATCTTTTAGCTGATGATAAATAGACCCCATTTGCAAACTTGACAATGAATATGCATCATCCAATGTTGACTGCTCAATCAATGCCGCCCGTTCGTCATCCGTGAGTAATGAAAAAGCGTGATAAGCCTCTTTAGAAGAGACAATGTTGCGGTTCAAATCAGGTAACTGCTGCGTTATTTCATCAATACTTTGATAGGCCAAAATATCTTTTACACTGAGTGCCAAACCCGCCTGTTTAGCCATCGCAACAACACGCACAATTAATATTGAGTCGCCCCCCAAAGCAAAGAAATTATCGTAACGACTCACTTTCTCCTGTTTCAAAACAACGGCAAAAATAGAGGCTAATGTTCTTTCAATGTCATTTTGTGGCGCAACATATTCAGTACTGGTAAAAGCACTGGCTTCCGGTACAGGGAGTTTTTCTTTATCCACTTTTCCGGTAATACTCACCGAGAAAGCATTCAGACAGACAAATGCACTGGGGATCATGTAATGAGGTAATTGATGCCGTAGCTGTTCTCTGATCCGTTCAACTAATAACGGTCGTGGCGTTTGAAGATAAGCAATAATTTGTTTATTGCCCGGCTCAATTTCCCGCACCACAGCAATAGCATTCTGCACATCAGGCAATGCACGAAGCTTGGCATCAATTTCAGCCAGTTCAATACGGAATCCTCGCAGTTTTATTTGATCATCATTACGCCCTAAAAACTCCAGCGTTCCATCAAATTTTAATCTCGCTTGATCACCCGTGTGATAAATATAACCACAACGACCAGAAAGGTTGTCTTTAACAAATTTTTGTTGCGTTAATTCGCGATTGCGGTTGTAACCTCTTGCCAAACCGGGGCCACCTACCGCAATTTCACCCACTACCCCCATAGGTACAGGCTCGCCATAAGCATCAAGGATATAAATGTGGGTATTGGCAAACGGCGTACCGATGGGAACATAGGCATCATCAGGCAAACAGAGATGCGTGACATCACCGTAACTAGCATCAATCACCGATTCTGTTTGTCCATAAATATTGAAACAACGGGCATCGGTATGCATCAGCTTTTGTAAACGGTTCAAATCACGACCATACCAAGCTTCGGAACCCACTAATATATGGCGCAGTGAATTCAATCGAACTCTGTTTTGTTCAGCATAATCAAGTAAATTTCTCAGAATGACCGGCACAAAATCACCAAATGTCACGTGTTGTTGTTCGATAAGCTGATACAAATCCTCTGTGGTAATTAAATCCGACTTGCGACAAATCACCAAGCGGCCACCGGTGGTCAAGCTCTTAACGATATCACCCAGAAAAATATCCACAGCCAAACCCGCCATTTGCAATACGGTTGGCGGCCGCTGAAATAAACCAAATACCGCATCCCAACCATACAAACGCGCAATCATCGCCGTGTGCTCAACCATCACGCCCTTGGGATGGCCCGTTGTTCCTGAGGTGTAAGTCATGTAAGCCAAATTAGTCGCGGTTGAATGACGCTGCGTCACCGCAATATGGGTATTAAGCCGTGACCGGCTTAATATTTCATCCAATCTCCAGACGTTGTACGCCGAAGCCACCTCAGTAGGCAAACACTGAATATCATCAACCACAACTAATGGCGCACCGCTATCTTGAAGAATGTATTCAATCCGCTGCAACGGCTGATCAGCATCAAATGGCACATAGGCTAAACCCGCCTTCAAGATGCCAAGTACGGTAATCACCGAAGCCGCAGTTCGCTCCATACAAACCGCAATAAAGGAATCCGGGGTATAAGCTTTGTCCAACAAAAAGTGAGCGACCTGATTCGCTTGAGCGTTCACTTGCCGATAAGTGAGATGAAGCTCGCCGTCAATAACCGCTGTTTGTTCCGGGCTCCGTTCCGCCTGTTCTTCGAACAATTGATGAATGCACTTATCAACCGGATAAGACTGCCAGTTGTCATTAATATCGACCAACAGATATTGTCTTTCCTGCTCAGTTAACACCGGCAGTTTCGTCAAAGGAGCCGTTTGATATTGCTCACTCACTAATGCAGACAGTAAAGTCAGGAACCGTTGGCTGAATCGGGTTATTGTCGACCGTTCGAACAGTTCACAGTTGTATTCAAAACTAAAATCAAGACCGTTCTCACTTTCACCGGCATCTAAGGTCAAATCGAACTGGGCCGTGACATGTTCGCTATCAAGGGACTCAAATTCAACGTCGCTCAATTGCAATACCTGAGATTCATTGGTATCCATCGAGAATACGATTTGGAATAGCGGCGAATAACTTGTACTCCGCTCCGGCTGCATTTTTTCAACCAACAATTCAAACGGCAGTAACTGATGCGCTTGAGCATCAATATTGACCTGACGAATATACGATAGATATTCAGCAAAAGTGAGATCGGCTTGGTATTGGGTGCGCAGCACGAGCATATTGACGAAAAAGCCGATAAGCGGCTCAACTTCCGCCTGCAAACGATTCGCAACCGGCGTCCCGATGACAATATCCGGGCTTTGTCCATGACGGGCAAGTAACAGGGTAAATGCCGCATGCAATACCACAAACAGGCTCGTATTATGTTGACCGGCAAGCGATTTGAGCCCAGTCAAAAGAGACTTGTCAGCACTAAATTCAAATAGCCCACCACGGCTGCCAAGTTGCAATGGACGTGAATGATCCAACGGTAAGTCGTGTACAGGAGGCAACTCATTAAGCTGAGTTAACCAGTAATTAAGATCCGTTTGTAACGTTTCACCTTGTAGTTGTTGCCGTTGCCAGACCGCATAATCTTTATATTGAATGGCTAGCGATGGCAAAGCCGGTTGCTGAATGCCTTCAAGCAGTTGGCGGTATATGTCGACAAACTCATCAGCAAGCACTTTGATTGACCAACCATCTGATGCGATATGGTGCATGTTGAAGACCATAACGCACTGATCTTCGGCTATCTTTAGATAGGCCGCTCGCAGCATGACATCGTTCGCTAAATCAAATGGTTGCTCAGCGTGCTGCTGAATAAATTCTTGCACCTGCTGTTGGCCGCTTTTTTCCCCAAGGCTTCGATAGTCAATACGGTCGATCTTCACCGTTACCTTGTCCAGCACCTCCTGCCATGCACCGGCGGTATCATGCCGATAGACCGTTCGCAGCACTTGGTGGCGTTGAACAATGATGTTTATCGCACGTTCAGCGATAGCGAGATTGAACTCCCCTTTGACGGTTAATGCCAACGGCATATTATATTGAGGCGTTTGCCCATCTAACTGGTCAATAAACCAAAGCCGTTGCTGGGCAAATGACAATGGAAGCCGCGCCATTTCAGCGACAGGTGTAATTGGCGCTATCGCTGCATTACCGCCAGTTGTTATCCGTTGTTCAACGATCAATTGTGCAAGTTCAGCCAAAGTTTGGCTTTCAAAGACGGCCCGAACAGAGATCTGTACAGCTAAGGTTTTCTGGATTTCCGATACCAACTTAATCGCCAACAGGGAATGTCCCCCTAGTTTGAAAAAGTTATCGGTACGACCCACTTTAGGATGGCCTAACAATTGCTGCCACATATCAGCCAGTTGTTCCTCCAGTTCCCCCTGCGGGAGGCAATAGTTCTCGGGTAACGGCTCTTGCGTCTCTACACTCAATAGCGCTTTGTAGTCAACTTTACCGTTTACCGTCATTGGAATGCTGTCTAGCGAAATAAAGGCATTAGGGACCATATATTCGGGTAAGGTTTGACTTATTTGTTCCTTTAGCGCGGCCGGCTCCAGTGGCACATCAGCAACGTAGTATGCAATCAGTTGTTTGTTACCGTTAATCTCATCAGCAGTGACAACCGCCTGTCTCACCCCATCAATCGCAATAAGTTGGTTCTCAATCTCACCTGGCTCAATACGGAAACCCCGAATTTTTATCTGGCTATCCTTGCGCCCGATATATTCAATCTCACCATGAACATTAAACCTCACCAGATCACCGGTCCGGTAAAGCCGCTCAACCTCACCGTCGAAAAAAGCAACCTGGATAAAACTTCTCTGCTGCTCCTCAGGTCTGTTTAAGTAACCTCGGGAGACACCTTTACCACCAACAACCAATTCACCAATGACACCTTGTGGCACCAAATTCAAATGCTCATCAACAACATAGGCTTTAACATGACCACCTACCCTGCCAATGGGAACCGACTGCTCAATCTGCAACGCGGATTCAATCAAGTAGTAACTCGCTAAAACGGTTGTTTCGGTCGGCCCGTAGGTATTCATCACCGGAGGACGGTTTGCTGATGCGAACCAATGCCTGACAATTTCAGCATTAATGGCTTCACCGCCAACGATAACCAACCGTAATGTGTCAGGCACCAAAGCGTCGCCACTACTCACCTGATGCCAAAATGCGGTAGGCAAGCTCATTACAGTGATGTTGTGCTGACCACACTGTTGCCAAAATAGGTCAGCGCTGTTGAGCCAATCATCGTCCCTCAATACTAAAGTGGCCCCTGCACATAGGGTGACAAAACACTCTTCAATGGAAATATCAAATGCAAATGAGGAGAACTGTAATATGTTGTCGTCAGGTTTAACGGCATACATTGCCAGTGCTGCCGCCACAAAATGGCTCAACTGCGTATGCTCTACCATGACCCCTTTAGGTTTGCCCGTTGATCCGGAGGTATACATGACATAGGCAAGCTCATCCAAGCTATGGCTGATATTCGGATCATCCGATGCAGTCCCTGAAAACAGTTCCATTTCCGAGGTTAACAGCTCAACAATGACATTCAGTTCAGCAAACTTGTCTGCATATGTGTTGTTCGTCAACACAACTACCGGCTGACAATCCGTAATAATGTGATTAATTCGGGATTGAGGGTTGTCAATGTCAATAGGAGTGTAAGCGGCACCGGCTTTCAGTACAGCCAATATACTGACAATCATCTCAGGGGAACGAGGCAAACATAACGCAACAATATTGCCCGGCCTAACCCCCTTTTCGATTAGGTGATGCGCCAATCGGTTGGCCCGCTGGTTTAATTCGCGATATGTCAGGGTTTGCGTTTCGCCTGCAACCTGCCATACCAAAGCCGTCGCATCGGATCTTTGTGCTGCCTGACGTTCAAACCGGCATTGCACAGATTCTGTCGTTGTTGCGATAGAAGATGGTATCGCCAGTTGTTGCCCTAAACGACGCTTTTCGTCTTCATCCAACAACGCTAAAGAGTCTAATGTTTTATAAGGATTTTCGGCGATATCAATCAACAAGACTTCAAACGATTTGAGTAACCTTGCAATCGTGTGTTCATGGAATAGGCTACTGTTGTACACCACTTCAAACAGAATCGTGTCACCGTCATCAATCGCATCGAGTTCCAAATCAAATTTAGAGAATGCTTCCCCCGAAGATACCGGCGTAAACACCACGTCATCCAGTCTCGATTCACCGGCCTCAGTCGTATCCATTGTGAACATGAACTGGAATATCGGTGAATAAGCGATATTCCGACTCACCGCCAATTTCTCCACAAGAACATCAAACGGCAAATCCTGATTCATTTGTGCTTCAATGTTGACTTGCTTTACATGCTGCACAAACTGCATGAAATCAACCTTGCCCTGATATTCGGTTCTCAACGCCAGCGTATTGACAAACAACCCGATCAGTGACTGTAACTCTTTTTGTTTACGGTTAGTGGCCGGTGTACCAATGACAATATCCGTTTGCTGGCTGTAACGAGCGATAAATACTGAAAATGCAGCGTGCAATAACATAAACAGAGTCGCACCGGCATCGCCCGCATGTTTACGCAACATCGACGAAGATTGCCGATCCAATCGGAATCGCACCTTAACACCGTAGTTGGTCTGTTTCACCGGCCGCTGAAGATCCAATGGAAATTGGTGAACTTGCGGTATATCCGCTAGTTTTTGTTGCCAATAATCAAGTTGCTCATCAAACACCCCATCGGCAATCCATGACTGCTGAGTGTAAGCATAATCTGCATATTGCACAGGTAATACAGGCAAAGATTCTGGCAGATTCTGCTTAATCTCTTGGTAGTGGATGACAAATTCTTCCATCAAGAGAGAAAAAGACAATCCGTCTCCAGCAATATGGTGCAAGTTGATGATAAGAAATTGCCGCTGAGTATTAGTGGTAAAAAAGTCGATCCGGATCATCAGATCTTTCTGTAAATCAAACGGAGCAGAAACATACTGATAAAATATCGCTTTCAGCTCGGCAGGTTCACATGTCAAATGCCGAACATTGATTTTTGCCTTAACCGCTGACTGAATCTCCTGCCATACTTCTCCTTGCTCTTCTCGGTAAACCGAGCGCAATATTTCATGACGTTCGACAATTCGTTGCATGACTTTTTCAGCAATCGTTAAATCGAACTCGCCATTTACTTCCAACACCGTCGCCATATTGTAATGCTCGCTGCTGCCAAAGAGCTGGTCGATGAACCACAGGCGTTGTTGTGCAAAAGAGAGAGGTAATCGAGTCAATTCCCTGTCGGCGGTCTTGATCGGTAATGGATTTGATTGTTGCCCTTGCAGATACGCAATAATTTCTACCTTATGCGTTCTCAACTCAGTCAGCATATTCTGCGATACCGCGCCTTTAGGCGCGTTTAACTTAAGCGAGTCAGATTCAAGGTATACCATAATGTCTTGCTGTTTTAAGTCAGCTAAAAATGCGGCGATATTCACAGTTCAACAACCTCCCTTTCTCCCCCAATCTGTTTCTGTCGTTCGGCAAACTGCTGCTCAACATACTGCGCTAAAGCAAACAGCGTGTCATAGACGTAAAAATCCTTCACGGACAGTTCGATCTTTAATTCTTCGCTGATGGCACTACCGAGTTTGACAAATTGCAGTGAGTGAATACCGAGCTGTACAAACCGGGCCTCAATATTGATTGGCGTCAACCCAAGCTCTCTATGGAACAATCCAGCTAACTGCTTTTCAGTTGCCGTTTCTGGTGACGTAAAAGGCTCCTTAGCGATATTTTCCCTGCTTGGCGCAGGCAGAGCTTTACGATTAACTTTGCCATTCTCAGTCAGCGGCATTTCCGGCAATAACACATAGAAGCCGGGCCACATAAACTCCGGTAAGATACGCTCGACTTTATCGCGCTGTTCTCGTATGTCGAGCATCGACGGAGCCACCAAATAAGCCACCAAGGATTGCCGCTGCTTGTCATCCTGTCTCACACAAACCACAACATCCGCGACATCAAAATGCGTGCGGATACAGTGCTCAATTTCTCCCAATTCGAGCCGAAAACCGCGCAATTTCACTTGGAAATCATTTCGGCCAATGTAGGCAATTTCGCCTGATGGCAACACTTTCACTAAATCACCGGTGCGATATAGCCGTTCGCGGTTACCTTTAGCATCCAAATGATCAATAAAACGTTCAGCCGTCAGTTCCGGGCGGTTCAAGTACCCTTTTGCTAATCCGACACCACCGACATACAGTTCTCCTACTACACCGACCGGGCATTGGGAGCGATCTTTTGCCAACACATGAAGTGACACATGGGGAGCGGGCCGACCAATCGTGACTGGCTCCGTCGCCTTTTCAAAGATTTTCAACGAAGACCATACCGTGGTTTCCGTTGGCCCATATTCGTTGACAAGCGTTGCCTGAGGCTGACACTGGAAATGTTTTGTCTTTACGTTGTCCGACAAATTTTCGCCGGCGCAAATCACTTTACGTAGTGAAGGCCCGACAAGGTAATCAAGAACAGCATCGTAGAAACTGGGAATAAAAAGAACGTGGCTAATTTGTTGACTGTCTATAAGCTTCGCCACATACGATGCATCTTTCGCATCTTGAGGGGCCATTAAATGCAACGTTGCACCGCTGCCAAGCCCCCAATATATCGCCGGAATCGATGAATCGAAAGCAAAGGAGGAAACCAGTAAAAATTTCTCCGGTACTATCGAGTATGAATTAAACCGCCCAGCAGTGGATGCGCTCAACGCCCCATGCTGGATCATCACCCCTTTAGGATTACCCGTTGAACCCGAGGTATAAATGACATAGGCAAGGGAATCCGCTGTCACACTTGAGGTCAACATCGGTTCAGTACGGGGCTGGGCGGCAATTTCAGTCTCATCAAGCAAGATAGTGCAAACGCTATCCGCTGGTAAATTGACCTTATCGATACTCTTGTTATCGACGATAACCAAACCAACATGGCTGTCAGCCAAGATAAAACTTAACCGTGCCACAGAATAAGTGGGATCTAATGGCAAATAAGCACATCCTGCTTTCAATATCGCTAGCATGCTGACAACAAAGTCAATGCCAGGCTCCATCAAAATAGCAACCAACGGGTTGTTGTCAGCACCTTTAGTCAACAATAATTGAGCGATCTGATTAGCCCTTGCATCAAGTTCAGCAAAACTGAGGCTTTGCTCCTGATAGCGAATTGCCACTCGTTCAGGATACTCAGCCACCCGCTGTTGAATAAGCTGATGCACAAAAGGTTGCACCTCAGGCAGTTGCCAAGCTGATTGATGAGATTTGTCCAACACAGCTTGTTCCTGCTCACTGACAATCGCCAATTGATTAATTGGCCTATCACCGTTGACCGCAATATGTGCCAACAACAACTGCATATTTTCGGCAAAACGGGCGATGGTGTCCGAATTAAAAAGCCCTTGATTAAACTCAAAAATCAGCGACAGCCCATCCTGATCTTCTGCTGCGGTTAAGGTCAAATCAAACTGCGTTTGTCCCCCTTGTTCCATAAGCTCTTTAAATTCAACATCAGCAAGTTCCAACGGTTGAGATTCATAATTTTGCATTGAGAAAAGCACTTGGAATAAGGGAGTAAACGCGGTGCTTTGTTCAGCGAGCAATTTCTCGACCAATAATTCGAATGGAATGGCCTGATTGCTCTGTGCATCAAGGTGCACCTGCCTTGCATTGTTCAACAACGCATTGAATGTCAGCGTCGGTGTACAATCCAAACGCAATACGAGCGTATTGAGGAAACAGCCAATGAGCGACTCCAGTTTCTGTACCGGCCGACTTGTAATAGGTGTCCCAATAACCACATCCGGGTTATCACTGTAGCGAGCCAGCATCACCGCAAAAGCGGTATGCAACAACATGAATAAAGTGGCATTTGCATCTACAGCTAATCGCTTAAGTTTACTCACCGTCTCCATTGGTATCTTTTGCGTGTGCATTGCGCTACGCATATCCAATTTTTGCGGGCGAGCATAATCTAACGGCAATTCATGAACCAATGGCAGGTTAGCCAACTGTTGTTGCCAATATTGCAACTGCTCGTCAAACATTTGCTGAGTTTCAGCTTGATTCTGCCAGTAAGCATAATCCGAGTATTGCAATTCAAGCTCAGTCAGTAAGGCGGGTTTACCCTGCACAATTTGTTGATAAAGAAGGGTAAATTCATCAACTAATATCGCCAGCGACCAGCCATCAGCAGCAATATGGTGCAAATCAAAAAACAATACGCCGGTCAACGGCTTATCTGAGGTATCTGGTTTTAGATCAGAGGCCAAATAGGCCACTCTTAGCGGTAAATCCCTACTTAAATCAAATTTCCTCTGTCTCTGCCTCTCCAGCCAATCCTCTATGTGTTGCTGTTGGTCAACACCATCGGCAAGGGTGTCTTTGTCAATCTGGAAAACATAGTCGTTCAACACGACTTGTGCGGGCGTGCCCTGTGATTCCTGATAAACCGTTCGTAAAATTTCATGTCGCTTAAGAATGGCATCTATCGCCTGACTCGCGGCTTCCAAGGAAAATTGACCATATAAATTGAATGCAGTTGAAATCTTATACTGACGTTCAACTGTAGAAACCTGTTCGACCAGCCAAAAACGGCGCTGGGCAAAGGATAATGGTGCCTTGGTAAGGTGCCGACGTTGTAATAACGAAAACTTCTGTTGCCCCGCCACCTCTGTATGAGAGAGAAAATCAATAATTGCTTGTTTGTTTTGTTTAATAAATTTTCCCTGTTCAGGTGTGATGGCACCCGGAGCAGACTGAGATTTTAGCGCCCCATTTTCAACAAAAAGACGAACTTCCTGCTCGGACAATCTATCAATAAAGCCTTTTAGGTTCATAATCACCACTCGGTTACCTCATATTCTGCCACTACAGCCCCAATTGACTTGTTACGTTGAATAACCATTTCTTTTTCAAGCCAATCACATAACTGTTCTAATCTTGATCGCTCAAACACGATCGCAATCGGTACGCCAACGGAAAATGCCTGTTCAATTCGAGAAATTAGCTTCATAGCTAATAAGGAATGACCACCTAAATCAAAAAAGCTGTCGGCCATGCTTACCCTGTCTTGTTGCAACAACCCCTGCCAAATTTTCGCAACACTTCGTTCCAGTTCAGTCACTGGCGCGATGTATTTGGCTTTTACAAAGTTATCTGCTTCAGGTTGTGGAAGTCGGCTGCGATCCACTTTGCCATTGGTATTCAGCGGAAAAGCCGCCATCCGTACATACGCGGATGGCAACATGTAATCAGGTAAGCTAGCCGATAAATAGGTTTTAATTTCGGATAAATCCAACGGGTTAGCCGCGATAAAATAAGCGATAAGCTGCTTATCACCGGCTTCTGTATCAATAGCAATGACTACGGTTCCGGTTATTCCATCGAACTTACTCAATTGGGCTTCGATATCACCGAGTTCAATTCTGAATCCACGGATCTTGACCAGATGGTCGTTGCGGCCAAAGTAGTTGATTTCACCGTTTTGATGAAAGCTGGCTAAGTCCCCGGTTCGATACACTCGTTTCCCAAGAACCCAATCACAATCAAGATAACGCTCTGCGGTAAGCTGGGGCTGCTGATAATAGCCTCTTGATAAACAGTCCCCCGCTAAATACAGTTCGCCGATGGCACCCATCGGAACAGGCTGTAAATACTCATCCAAAATATAACCGGCCACGTTGGGCAATGATCGGCCAATTGTCGGCAAATCCGGCCATGAAGCAGGTTCTCCCTGTAATGTTTTAGACGTTACGACATGAGTTTCTGCCGGGCCATAGTGGTTCACTAACTTACAGTGACGATGTGTCGTGAAAAACTGTCTGATGGCCGCCGTGATTTTGAGCCTTTCCGCGCTCGACACAATCACCCTTAATTCGGGGAACTGTAGCCCATTGACACCGCTATATTCAGCCAGATTCTGCAATACAGCATAAGGTAAGTTCAGCACTTGAAGTTGCGCCTGCTGGATTTGCTTCGCTAACAGCCGAATATCCAACTGAGTCGATTTATCAATAAGCTGTACTGAACCCCCAGATAACAGCGGCATGAATATGTCTTCAAAACTGAGATCAAAACCAATTGATGAGAATTGTAACCAACGGTTCGGCCCCGTAAGCGCTGGCTCAAGCTGGCTTATACCTTGTAATAAATTGCTCAGCGCCCGCTGCGGCATTTCAATCGCCTTAGGCTTACCCGTTGAACCTGAGGTATAGAGCACGTAACCGAGGTTATCCAGAGAGGATTCGATAGCCAAATTACTGATTAGCTGTTTGCCCAAGATCTCTGCTGTGCAAGGGTCATCCAATAACACCATTTTCTGGCGTTTTACCGCAATCCTGTCATTCAAGGCGCAGGTCGTTACTAAGATTTCATCAGACAGATCACTCAGAATGATGTTTAAGCGTTCTGTCGGTAATGAGGTATCCAGTGGCACATAACCAGCACCGGTTTTTAAGATAGCGATAATAGTGATGACCATCTCAAAGGAGCGTTCAATGAACATCACGACGGGAGTATTCACTTTCGCTCCCTGGTTCACGAGATACTGCGCGAGTTGATTGGTTCGCTGATTTAACTCACGATACGTCATCGTCTCGCCAGCAAAATTCAACGCAATCTCATCAGGAGTCGCCTTAACCTGGGCTTCGAATCTATCAATCAGAGTTTGTGAGTTGTCATACGGAAATTCCGTTTGATTTAACGAATGCAGCAGGAACGCCCGCTCCTCAGCATCAAGGATGTCGAGTGACAGTGCGGCAACCTGTTCCTGACTTTGTAAAGCAGCAACAAGTTGCCTGCTAGCATTGATGAGATACGCCACCAAGCGTTCAGCATCAAATCGGCTGTCGATTTGGGCTGCAACAGCAAAATCATCACCAAAATCGTCAATGGATAGGGTAATCGGGTAATTGGTACGCTCTTTTACATCAACTAACTCAATGCCGGTTTTTTGCCAACGTTGGTTAAGCTCACTTGTCTCGCCACTCACTTCGGAATGACGGTAATTCAAGATACTGTCGAATAAACGGCTAGAACCGGCCAATTTGCTACACTGTTCAGCAATCGCCGTCGGGACTTGCTCGAATTGCAGCAAGCTAACCAGTTTCTGTTGCATTTCCTGCATTAACTGAGCAACACTCAACTGGCTCAAATCAATACGCAGTGGCAAGGTATTGATGAATAAACCAACGACTCGCTCAACATTATCAATACCCTGCAAGCGACCAGATAATACAGTGCCGAATATGACATCTTTAGTGCCGCTGGTTTTTGCCAAAACCAATGCCCATGCCATGTGAAAAATAAGCGCTGGGCTTATCCTCCATGCAGAAGAGGACCGACGAATCTGTGCGGATAAATCCGCAGGCAAGCCAATTTGGATTTCAGTGAATAAGTTATTGTCAACCATTCCACTGGTAATACCAAAGGGTGCCGTGATTTCATCAATCCCGGCCAATTGCTCGGTAAAAAACTGCTGCGCCGCTTTGGTATCGGTTTTGCTGATGGCGTTTAAGACAAAATCCCGATAACTCAACGCCTCCGGCAGTGACTTTTCATCACCTGCCAAGATAACCAGCAACTCTTCTTGAATAATCTCCAATGACACATGATCACTTATCAGGTGATGCTCCTGCACCATTGCATAGAACTGCTTTTGCTGACGGTCGATAAACCGGGTTACTCTGATCAACGGTGCCTGAGTAACATCCATCCATTGTTGTGATGGATCCATAAACTGTGCTAGCTGCTGCTGGATATCAACATCATCCCTCAAATCGATATCAACTACCGGTAATGGTACCTCTTTGTAGGCAATCTGCACTGGTTCATCAATACCTTGCCAAAAAATTCCGGTTCGCAGCGCATCATGCCTCTGTACTATTTTATCCAATGCGCCAATAAAACTTTCCATCTCGGTATTTGACGGAAATGAATACAGCATCGGCGTCACATAAAGATCAGATCGCCCACACATCATGTGATGGAATAAGATCCCTTCCTGTAATGGTGCCAAAGGATAAATGCCAGCAATATTTTGCTCACCTCCCGGCGACTGAGATACGATCAAGGCCCGCTCAGTTTCCGACAGGGAAACCCTACTTTCCAAGGCTTCATGGGCTGTTAGTTTCAGTGATTCCTGTTCGATTGCCTGTAGTTGTTTCGCCATATCCCGTAATTTCGGGTACTCAAACAAGGCCCGAATATCCAAGCGATAACCCTGTTTTTTAAGATGGGATAGCATCTTCATGCTCAACAATGAGTGTCCACCCAACTCAAAGAAGTTGGCAACAGCACTGACTTGCGCCAATCCAAACAGTGTTCGCCAAATTTCAGCTAGCAATGTCTCCTGTTCAGTGGCCGGCGCGATATATTCAATTTCCCCCTGAATAACAAAATCTGGTTTAGGGAGCGCTTTACGATCCACTTTACGGTTGGCGGTAAGCGGTATCTCCTCTAGCACCACAAAAGCGGCGGGGACCATATAGCTCGGTAATTGCTGACTTAATAGGTGTCGAATCTCAGCAACTTTCTGCTGACCATCAAGGGTGATATAGGCCGCCAGATACTTGTGAGCCGGTTCATCTTCCCGAGCAATGACAACCGCATCACGAATTGTAGGCAAGCTACGCAACCTTGTTTCTATCTCCCCTAACTCAATGCGGAATCCACGGATCTTAACCTGATGGTCATCACGCCCGTAATATTGAATATCCCCGGCCAGTGAGTAACGCCCCAAATCGCCGGTTCGGTAGAGCTTTGGATAGCGGCTTACAAAAGGATTATCAATAAATCGCTCACGGGTTAATTGCTCTTTGTTGATATAGCCCCGCGCAACGCCGTCACCCGCGACACAAATTTCCCCGACAGCACCAAAAGGCACAAGCTGCTGGTTTTTGTCCAACAAGAAGATGGCCGTATTTTGGATTGGGTGCCCGATACTGAGGGTGTCTCCCCGAAGATCGTAGGCAATACAAGTATTGACCGTGTATTCGGTTGGCCCATAGGCATTGACTAAACGGGGTAAATGCCCTGGTCGCTGGTACCATGCAACCACTTTATCTGGCTTAATCTGCTCGCCTCCGACACTGATTTGGCGAATATGCTCAGGTACTAAAACCGTCTCTTCACTGACCACTTCGTGCCAGAACGTGGTTGGCAAATTTACCGCACTGATCTGGTATTCCCGGCACCTTTGCCAGAAAGTGGCAATATCCATCAACCAATCTTCGCCACGTAAGACTAAAGTACTGCCATTACCAAGAGCACCAAATATCTCTTCGATAGACATATCAAAACTGAGGGCGGCAAATTGCAATACCCGATCCTGTTTTGAATAAAGATAGGCATCTGCAAGCCCCACTACCAGATTCACCAATGCCTGATGTTCAATCATCACACCTTTCGGCATGCCTGTAGAACCCGAGGTATAGAGAACATAGGCCAAGTGGGTAGAACATAAACCCAATTCAACGGCGGGAATATTATCGGTTGAGAGCTCGGCAAACGAGGTTGTCGTCACATCAATGCTAAATAGACTATTTTCAGGCAATAACTTCTGGTTATGGCTATTGGTTATCACCATCAAAGGCTGTGCATCATCAATAATATAAGCAAGCCTTTCTTGCGGATAGGCAGGATCAAGAGGCAAATAAGCACTACCTGATTTCAAAATGGCAAGTACCGACACAACCATGTCAATACTGCGTTCAATACATATCGCAATCATTGAATCCGGTTTGGCGCCCTGAGCAACTAAATAATGTGCCAACTGATTGGCTTTGGCATTAAGTTGCGCATAAGTCAACTGCTGGTCACCAAAGACCAATGCAATGGCATCCGGCGTTTGTTCAGCAAACGCTTCTATCCGCTCATGGATACATTGGCTACGGTCATATTCTACCGCTGTCTGGTTCAAGCTGTGCAGCAGGTAATCCCGCTCTTCCGGCGGCAATAGATCCAAATTGCCAAGCTTTTCGGACGGAGCAGCCACTATGCTCATCAACAAGGTGGTAAAACGTACCACCAGCCGCTTTATCGTCTCCTCTGCAAACAAATCCGTGTTGTACTCGAAATTAAAAGTCAGGCCGTCCTCTGTTTGGCTGGCATCCAGTGTCAATTCATACATCGCATTGCGGGTCTGTTCTGGCCTCGGCCACAAACTTACCCCTTCTAATTGCAGCTCCACACTGTCATTCGTATTCATAGAAAACATGATTTGGAACAACGGTGAATAACGGGTGCTACGTTCCGGTTGCAACCGCTCCACTAATAACTCAAACGGGACATTTTGATGCCGCTGGGCAGCAAGGTTTACCTCCCGGACCGATCTCAGATAATCGATAAACGATTGCTCCAGCTCACACTCGCTGCGCAATACCAGCGTATTGATAAAACAGCCTATCAACGGCGTTAATGATGTCTGCAAACGGTTAGCTATCGGGGTTCCCACCACAATATCTCGTTGCCCGCTGTGACGACTGAGCAGTATCGTAAATGCCGCATGCAACACCATAAAAAGAGTGCACCCTTGTGTCAGCGCCAGTTGCTGCAACCCTTTGCTAACCTCATTGTCCAGACTAAATTCATAACTGCGGCCATGACTGGTTTGGTTGGCTGGTCGCGCGTAATCCAGAGGCAACCCGTGTACCGGGGGTAAATCCGATAACTGTTGCTGCCAATAGGCTACCCCTGCTGCTAACTGAGATTCTTCTGCTGCGCTGTGTTGCCAAACTGCATAATCGGCATACTGAATCTCCAGCGCCGGTAACGGGTTAGTCCGACCTTGACGATAAGCCTGGTACAAACTCACAAATTCTTTAACCAGTACCCCCATTGACCAACCATCAGAGGCGATATGATGCATGTTAAATAACAGCACACCTTGCTCCATCGAAGTGCTGATGTAGTGACAACGCACCATCACATCCTGTGCCAAATCAAATCGGTAGGTCATTTCATGCTGAATAGCCTGTTCAATCCACGCTTCTTGCCCGGCTTTGCCTATGTCACTGATATCAGACTGAGCTATCTCAAATGACCACTCCGGCTTGATAACCTGCCAGGTTCCATTTTCATCACTGTGGTAAACAGTACGCAGCACTTCATGTCTATCTATGATGGTTTGCAGGGCCAGATTCGCTGCCGCCAGTTCAAATTTACCGCTTACCGTATAGGCTGACACCATGTTGTAGGCGGTGCTATCACCGCCAAACTGCTCGATAAACCAGATCCGTTGTTGAGCATAAGATTGCGGTAATAAATTGGTCTTGCGTTCAATAATAGGAATTGTCTGATAACGCTTATCCCATGCCGCATAAGGCACTCTCTCTGCAAGTAAAGCTACTGTTGCAGCTTCAAAGATATCTCTTACCTGTAAACGGCATTCAAACTGCTCATTAATCTTTGTGATTACCTTAGTCGCAATTAATGAGTGGCCACCAACCATAAAAAAGTTGTCATCCCGGCCTATTCGCTCAATATCTAGCATTTCGCACCAAATAGCTGCCAGTGCTGCTTCTGTCTCACCGATAGGTGGCGTACTGGCTTTAACAGCAATATCGCTGTCTTGCGGTGTTGGAAGCGCTTTGCGATCAATCTTGTTATTTAGTGTAAGTGGCAATGTTTCGAGCTGAATAATTGCCCGAGGCAACATATAGGCTGGTAACTTCTGTTCAAGGTGTTGACGTAGCGCATCAATATCAATTTGCTGCTCGGCGACCACATAACCCGCTAGATACTGTTGTGTTTGCTGATCGTTTAGCGCAACCACCACAGAACGGGTTATTTGTGGAAACAGGTTAATAACCTGTTCAATTTCACCAAGTTCAATTCGGTGGCCTCGTAATTTCACTTGGTAATCATTTCTGCCCAAATAGACCAGTGAACCCTCGGTAGTGTAACGGGCAAGATCGCCCGTTTTATAAACCTTAGCGGTTAAACCGTCAGAAAATGTCAGGTTAATCAATCGCTCAGTAGTCAGATCTTCTCGTTTAAAATAGCCTTCAGCAAGCCCATCACCGCCGATGTATAACTCTCCCACTGCCCCAAAAGGCACCGGTTTTAATTGTTCATCAAGTAAATAAATTGTGGTGTTGTTTAACGGTAACCCAATAGTAACAAGTTGCTGCTCAAGCAGTTGTACGTCCAGTTTCGCAATGGTTGACCAAACCGTGGTTTCCGTCGGTCCGTACATATTCCAGAGCGCGCTGCCTTTGCTCAATAATGCCGTTGCTGTCGCTAATGGCAACGCCTCGCCACCACTGATCATTTTTAACGACGAGCGCCCCTGCCAGCCGGATTCAAGCAACATATTCCAGGTCGTTGGCGTGGCTTGTAACAACGAAATACTATGTTGTTCGAGTAGTGCAACTAGCCTGGCAGGATCAGTCACGTCCTGCTGCGCCGCTACGACGCAGGTAGCACCAGACAGCCAAGGCAGATAGAGCTCTAACACTGCAATATCAAAGGAAATCGTCGTGATGGCTAAAATATTGTCCTGTGCCACACACTGCAAGTTATCTTGCATTGAGATCAAGAAGTTATTAACCGCCGAGTGGCTGACCATAACACCTTTGGGCTTGCCCGTAGAACCCGAAGTGTAAATCACGTAGGCCAGAGCAGATGCAGCTAAACCGATCGACTGTTTAGGAATATTTGTGGTGGGTGATTGGCTAAGGTCAATGTGATCCAGTAAGCAGGTTAATTCCGCAAAACCAACTGATCGTGATGCATATTCGCGGTTGCTTATAATACATTGTGGCTCTGCATCGTTCAGCATGTACTGCACTCTGTCGACAGGAAAGCTGGGATCAACCGGTACATACGCAGCTCCTGCTTTCATCACGGCCAATAGTGCGGTGATCATGTCGATGCTTCTTTGCAACAACACAGCAACTCGCCCACTCGTTGAAACTCCCTGAGCTCTTAATTGATGTGCTAACTGATTGGCTCTGGCATTAAGTTGCGCATAAGTCAGCTTTTGGTCACCAAAGACCAACGCAATAGCATCCGGCGTTTGTTCAGCAAACGCCTCTATCCACTCATGAATACATCGGCTACGGTCATACTCTACCGCTGTCTGGTTCAAATGGTGCAACAGGTAATCCTGCTCTTCCGGCGGCAACAGGGCCAAATCGCCAAGCTTTTCAGACGGAGAGGCCACTATGCCCATCAGCAAGGTTGTAAAACGCGCCGCCAGCCGCTTTATTGTCTCCTCTGCAAACAAATCCGTGTTGTACTCGAAACTAAAAATCAGACCTTCCTCTGTCTGCTGGGCCTCTAACGTCAATTCATACATCGCATTGCGGGTCTGTTCCGGCCGTGGCCGCAAACTTATCCCTTCCAGTTGCAACTCCACGCTGTCATTCGTATTCATAGAAAACATGATTTGGAATAACGGTGAATAACGGGTGCTGCGTTCCGGCTGCAACCGCTCCACCAACAACTCAAACGGGACATTTTGATGCCGCTGGGCAGCCAGATTTATCTCCCGAACCGAGCTCAAGTAATCAATAAACGATTGCTCCAGCCCACACTCGCTGCGCAACACCAGCGTATTCATGAAACAGCCTATCAACGGCGTTAATGATATCTGCAAACGGTTAGCTACCGGGGTTCCCACCACAATATCTCGTTGCCCGCTATGACGACTGAGTAACACCGTAAACGCCGCATGTAACACCATAAAAAGAGTACAGCCCTGCGTCAGTGCCAGTTGCTGCAACCTCTTACTAACCTCATTGTTCAGACTAAATTCATAACTGCGGCCATGACTGGTTTGGTTAGCTGGTCGCCCGTAATCCAGAGGCAAGCCGTGTACCGGGGGTAAATCCGACAACTGTTGCTGCCAATAGGCTAACCCTGCCGCTAGCTGAGCCTGTCTCTCTGGGCTACTCTGCCAGACCGCATAATCGGCATACTGAATCTCCAAAGCCGATAATGGGTTAGCCTGCCCCTGACGATAAGCCTGATACAAGCTTACAAATTCCTTAACCAATACCCCTATCGACCAACCATCCGAGGCGATATGATGCATGTTAAATAACAGCACCCCCTGCTCCGCCGAGATGCTGATGTAACGGCAACGCACCATCATATCTTTTGACAAATCAAACTGGCAGGCCATTTCATCCTGAATGGCCTGCTCAATCCACGCTTCCTGCTGGGCTTGCTCTATATCACTGATATCTGATTGGACTATCTCGAACGACCACTCCGGTTTGATAACCTGCCGGGTTCCATTTTCATCGCTGAGGTAAACTGTACGCAGCACTTCGTGTCGATCGATAATGGTTTGCAGAGCCAGATTCGCTGCCGCCAGTTCAAATTTGCCGCTTACCGTATAAGCTGACACCATGTTGTAGGCAGTGCTGTCACCACCAAACTGGTCGATAAACCAAATACGCTGCTGAGAGGAACTTAAAGGTAATGGTTGGGTTCTAGGCGCTGGTTTAATCGCGATTTTATTGCCAGAAGCATCCACCTTACCTTCATCGAGAAACGTAATCAGTGCCGCTTTATGTGCCTGAATCTTGGCTTTCAGTTCATCTGGGAAGTGAGTGCCCTTAAGTTTGAACCCTAACTTACCATCTTTACTAAACAGCAATACTCCCTGCTCGTAAGCATCTTGGACTAATTTCAGCATATCCATCATAACCACCCCTCTTCTCCTGCTGTGACTAACTCTCTTTTGATTTTTTCTTGTAATTGCTGGTTGCAGATTAATTCTGCAAGCTCACACAGGCTGGGTGTATGAAAAACCTGCATAACACTGAGTTCAATGACGAATACGCTATTGATTTCAGAGATTAATTTGATTGCCAATAATGAATGACCGCCTATTGCGAAAAAGTTATCGTTACGCGATACCTGGCTAATGTTCAGTACTTCCTGCCAAATTTCAGCTAATAAGGTTTCTGTTTCACCAATCGGTTCAACAAAATCATCATTCTTACCATGTTCAATATTAAGTTCAGACAATACCTTGCGATCGATCTTACCATTGGAGGGCAGAGACCATTCTTCAGCCATAACAATGACTGACGGCATCATGTAGTCCGGCAAAGATTTAGCCAGTGTGGATTTGATGTCCTGAATAAATTGGGTTTGAGCCCGCTGCTTTTCCGCATCATTCATTTCAGACATCAATTTTAATTTTCCCAACACCGGTTTGACATAGGCAACTAATTGCTTATCACCCGTTGATGTTGCCTCAGCCAATACCAGAGACGAACTCACCCCTGTTTGTCGGTTGAGTTGATACTCAATTTCACCCAGTTCTATCCTGAAACCACGAATTTTCACCTGAACATCAATACGGCCAATAAACTCCAGATTGCCGTCTGGCAGATAACGCACTAAATCGCCGGTTCTGAATAACCGCTCACTACTGTTGGGGGTGTTGGGATCATGAAATGGGTTTGTAACAAAGCGTTCCTTTGTCAATTCTATGCGATTGAAATAACCGCGAGCTAGACTAGCACCGCCGACATAAAGCTCCCCAATTGAACCATAAGGTACCAGTTGATGCTCTTTGTCCAGAATATAAGCCTGGCTATTATTAATTATTCGACCAATAGTCGGTGTAGCATTTATGGAGGAATCCAACTTCGCCCAAGTAGAATAAGTCGTATCCTCTGGTAGTCCATATAAGTTATAGACCACTACATCTTTATTTTTTTCATATATTTCATTGACCAGATTTGCAGATAAAGCTTCACCCACCAAATTAATTACCCGGGTGCTACTCGGTATCGCATTTTGATCAACCAGATAGCTCATTGTTGAAGGTACTGTATTTATTAAAGTGACTTCATGGTCAATTCCTTCATATAAAGCGATTATGTTCTCAACAATACATACACGTGTACCCGAAACTAAAGGTAAAAATAGTTCAAATACTGATAAATCAAAGTTAAGGGAGGTCGACGCGAGAACACAGGCTATGTCTTCTTTTGTGTATTGTGATTGAGCCCAACTGAGCATGGCAACTGTATTACCATGCTCAATCATTACCCCTTTAGGTCTACCCTTCGATCCCGCGGTGTAAATCACATAAGCCAAATGGTTGGCAGTCAATCCCAGTGAATGTCTATTCGGATTGGCAATAGGATAGTGGCTGTATACCGTGCTGGTTTGACCGTCTATATTGCTGAGATTATCCAATATGACCCGTTGACCGCTGAAATCTGGCAGTACTTGCTGCAAACATGACTGGAGTAGAACCACATTAAGCTGTGTATCCTCCAAAATGCAGACCAGACGTTCTTCAAGACATTCTGGAGACAACGGCACATAAGCACCACCAGCCTTAAGAATCGCCAGCATACCTATAACCATCTCCAAAGAACGTTCCACACATAGCCCCACGGGTGTATCAGGCTGGATAGCATGGTGCTCCAGCAAGTAATACGCCAACTGATTGGCTTTTTCATTGAGCTGCTGGTAGGTCAACTGGCTGTCGCCAAATTCTAACGCAATGTTATTGGGGTTTTCCTCGGCCTGCTGTTCAAACAATTCGTGGATACACTTGTTCTTAGGATAATTTGCATGAGTATCATTGAGGGTATGCAGCAAGTATTCGGTTTCTGTGTCTGACAATATGGGCAGATTAGCAAGTGAGATAGAGGTAAAATCATCCGTCTCCGCCACATTCTCCGCCACATTAACCAGTCCACTCAGTAAACGCGACAAATGGTCATTTAGCTGTTCAATATGTTCATGGCTAAATAAACTGGTGTCATAAGTCCAGTGCATAAGCAACCCTTGATCACTGATACTCAGCTCAAGATCGAGATCAAACTGAGCCAGGATATGGTTTGGTGCTATTGCACTCAGTTCTACTTCTGGCAGGTTAAAAGCTGTTGTACTAATGTCATGATTCAGACCATAGTCCGTATTCATCGTCAACATGATTTGGAACAATGGCGTATACGCCGTGCTTCTGGTTACCAACAACCGCTCAACCAACTGCTCAAATGGCACATCCTGATTATCCTGAGCATCCAGATGCACTTGCTTGACGTGGGTAAGATAATCACTCAATGCACTATGTCTGGTATCTACCCGTAGTATCAAGGTATTGACAAAGAAGCCAATAAGCGTCTCCAGCTCTGCCTGCAAACGGTTCGCTACCGGTGTACCTATCACAATATCATGGCTACTACTATGACGAGACAGCACTAATGCCAATGCGGCGTGAAATAGCATGAACGGCGTCATTTGGTGCCGTCTAGCCAAACTAACAAGCGCACGCGTAGTCTCTTCCGGCAATATGCTTGTTACCACGGCCCCTTGATACTGCCTGACCTTAGGTCTTGGCTTGTCCAGCGGTACACCATGTACCGGCGGGAGTTCACTCAATTGCTGTTTCCAATAGCAGATTTGGGACTCTAAATATTCACCTTGCAATCTGTTACGCTGCCAAATTGCAAAATCAGCATATTGAATATCAAGTTCTTCTATTTCGAAATGGTTCCCGTTGCGTATAGCCTCATAACGGGCAACAAACTCACGGATAAGAATATCCTCAGACCAGCCGTCAGACGCAATATGATGAGCATTAAACAGTAATACTCCGTTATTGACTTGACACTGAATAAAAGTAGCGCGGATCATTAAATCGCTACTTAAGTCAAAGATCCGGTTGACATCTTCTATCATTAATTCAGCAACATGCCGATCCTGTTGCTCTTTGGACATATAGATTAAGTCGATATAATTGAGTGTCAGTTTCCTGCCTGATAAAACTTTCTGGAATGGGTTGCCCTCTTTCTTAATGTAAACCGTACGTAATATTTCATGGCGTTCGATGATCTGATTCAATGCCCGTTCGGCTGCACTAACGTCAAATTTGCCCTTAACAGCAAATGCAATGGGCATATTGTATTCCGCACTACTTTGATCAATTTGGCTAAGGATCCACAAACGTTCTTGAGCAAATGACAAAGGCAGTAACTCATCGGTCCTGGGCTGTTTCTGAATTGAATCAACAACAGTTTTAGTCGTCTGTTGTTTAAGCATTGCTGCAAGTTCGATCAATGTTGGATGATCGAAAATCGCTTTAACAGCAATATCATGCCCAAGTTCTGCGCGTATTTTAGAAATAACCCGGATAACCAACAAAGAGTGGCCTCCGAGATGGAAAAAGTTGTCGTTACGATCGATTTGGTCAACATTGAGCACTGATTGCCAGATTTCAGCTAACGATTGTTCAAGCGCGTTAGCCGGCCCAATCCACTTAGAATGATGATTAACGAAACAAGGCTTAGGCAATTCATGGCGATTAATTTTATCCGCAGCATTCAATGGCATCCTGGTTAAAATTTCATAGTAGCCGGGGATCATATAATCGGGTAAATGATAACTTAACCCCTGTTTGATATCGTTAATGGATTGCTGTATCTGAACGACATTGGCAGCTAATACCAAATAAGCTACCAGACAATTTTCCCCCACTCTGTCTTTATGGACGAGAACCGCCGCTTCCATAACCTGAGGTAATTTCACCAAAGCCGATTCGACTTCTCCCAGCTCAACACGGAAACCCCGAATTTTTACTTGATTATCAATACGCCCGACGAGTTCCAGATTCCCATCCGCCCGCCAGTAGCCTAAATCCCCAGTACGATAAAGTCTGGTTCCATGCCCTCCCATTGTGTGAAAAGGATTATCTTTAAAACTTTCTGCCGTTTTTTCAGGATTATTCCAATAACCTTTTCCTACACCGATACCAGATACGCACAATTCACCAACAACATTGGTAGGCAGAATCTGCATACGTTGATCCAAAACATACATGGTTAAATTCGGCAATGGCTTACCTACAGGAATATTTTTAACCTGCTCTGTTAACGGCTCATCAATAATAAAATAGGTAATATCATCAGATGCCTCACTGGGCCCGTAGCCATTCATCACCGGAATTTGAGGATAATTTTGCAACCAGCGGTTAACCAAAGGCACCGGGCAAGGTTCAGCTATAATCATTAACCATTTCAGATCTGGTAATGGTATTGATATTCCGCCTTTATTAAGAAAGTGTTCCAATAATATTTTCAATACCGAAGGTGCGGTTTGAATCAGATGAATCTGTTCGTTTTGCAATACACGCACATATTCTGGCAAATCCATAGCATTAGGCAGAATGACTGTTTTCCCACCACTCATCAAAGGTGCTAGAAATTGCCATACAGAGACATCGGAAGAAGAGGCTGCACTTTGTAAAAAGTTACGTGGTAATAGCTGATTATCACTATCCATAAAACCAAGAACATCAAATTCAGCATCAATATGATTCAACGCCCCGGCATGGTGCACCAAAGCACCTTTAGGTTTGCCAGTAGAGCCGGAAGTATAAATCATATAGGCAAGGTCATTAGGATAACACTCAACCTCTGGGTTAGTGTTTGGATAATCCCCTAATGAGGACCAGTCCGTATCCAACAGAAAATACTTCTGACCATTGAAGGTTAATCCATTTAAATGGTGTTGAGTTAAAACCACATTAACCCCAGAGTCAGCCAACATATATGACAAACGTTCAAGTGGATTGGTGGGGTCCAAAGGAACATAAGCAGCACCGGCTTTCATAATGCCAAGTATGGCAACGACAAATTCAATGGAACGTTCGGCATAGATGGCAACAATATGATTTCGTGCCACACCTTGTTCTATCAAGTAGTGAGCGAGCTGATTAGCGCGCTGATTAAGTTCAGCATAAGTGATGTAATTTGTATTACATACAGCAGCAATGGCCGCAGGTGTTTTTACTACCTGATGTTCAAAACGTTGATGAATCGTCACGGTTTTATCATAAGCAGCGACAGGGCTGTTAAATTCGTTAATAATCCGCTGCTGTTCGCTAATAGGCGTTATGGATAATGTCAGCAAGGGTGTTTGCGGAGCCTGGTTAAACGCATTAATAATAGCCACCAATGCTGTTCTCATATATGTCAGAACATTAGCCGCTCCGACTTGCGGCTCAACATGAACTTGCATCATGAAATCATTATCAAGCTGATCAACTCCCATCTCTAACGGATAGTTGGTATATTCTCTAGCCTCTATGATTTCAAAATGATGACTTTGGTTGGCAATCGCCAATTTATTTTTATGGCGTAAATTCAACAGGCTGGTAAACAAAGGTGTACCGCCTGGTAAGGAGCTATAACGTAATGCCTCGGAAAGCGGAAAATGTTCGTAGTCGGCCAATTCAATGAGTTCATCACTAATCTGGGTTAATGCTTCGCTTACCGACAGATTTGTCAGATTTATGCGTATAGGCAGCAAATTAATCAACATACCCAAAATACGATCACTTCCATGAATAGCCTGCATTCGCCCTGACATCATGGAACCAAAAACAACATCGTCTTTACCACTGCATTTAGCAACAACCAATGCCCAAGCCAAATGAAAAATATTCGCAGTACTAATACGTTGCTGAGTTGCCAGACCAATAATCTGTTGCGCTAAATGCGGGCCAACTAATTCTCCGGCAGAGTTTACTTCCAACCCGTCATGGTAAACATTCAACAAGCCAAAAGGGGCCGTAGTTTCCACAACATCAGACAATTTAGCTTTAAAGTAATCAACACCTTTGTCAGATTGGTTAATCCTTAATGAATGAGCAACAAACTCACGGTATTGAACCGGTGTTGGCAATACCACATTTGGATCTTCAAGCAACGCTTGCATTTCTTCAATTTGCAATAAGACAGAAATATGATCACTTAGTAAGTGATGTTGCTTTAATAGTAGAAAACATTCACCACTCTCTGTCCCTTTCGCCACAATCGCCTGCATCATAGGAGCGCGATCCAGCTTCATATAATGGCGTTCAAAGGCCGCCTGTTGCACAGTTTCCAACGCCGAAAGACCTGGAATAACCGCTTGCCAATGAAGGGGAATAGAAGCTGTTCGATGGACCACTTGAACCGATGTGGTTAAATCCTGCCAATGAATAGAAGTACGGAAAACATCATGACGCTCTACGATCTTATCAAGCGCATGGAGAAAAGCTGTCAACTTTTGCTCATCAGAAAACTTTATCAGAATCGGAATAATATAAGGATCGTGCTCTCCATTCATTCGATGGTGAAAGAAAATGCCTTCCTGCAAAGGTGATAATGGATAAATATCTTGTATGTTACCGGCACCACCCTCAACTTGCTGGCAAATAACTGCGATCTCTTTTTCACTCAAAGTCACCATATCCAACATATCAGGCGTGATGTGTTCAACATGCTCTGCAAGCTTGTTAACAGCGACCTCTCGGTAAGTTAACGTATCCTCATCCTTACGGACACAAGATAAATGTAATGCCAGTTCTGCCAGCGTATTAGTTCGGTAAATCGCGCGCATAGGCAGCTCATAACCACGCTGAGCCAGCTCTGCGCGCAATGACATAATTAATAAAGAGTGACCACCCAGAGCAAAAAAATTGTCGTGGCGGCTAACTTTATTCAAGGCTAATAGCGACTGCCATAGTTGCGCTAATACCCGTTCGGCTTCGCCTTCAGGGGCAACAAATTCCTGCTGACTATAATCTTGTTTTTGTGGTAGTGGTAATTGCTTGAAATCTAACTTGCCGTTTTGTGTCAGTGGTAATTTCTCTAACTGCACAACGGCAACAGGCAACATGTAATCAGCCAGTTTGCTCTTCATCGCCAGATGAATAGCATTAATATTGATGGTTCCTTCAGCAACAATATAAGCAATTAATTGTAGTCGATCATCAGAGCCAAGTTGTCGGGGATAGACAACTGCTTCATGAATGCCGGGATAATCCATTAATTGATTGCTGATTTCTTCTGGCTCAACACGAAAACCGTTTATTTTTACTTGGTTATCATTACGCCCAATAAACTCTAAATTACCATTGGATAACTGACGTACAATATCTCCAGTGCGATAAAGTCGTCCCGGGCCAAAAGGATTAGCCACAAAATACTTCGCGCTATCTTGCTCACGATTAAGATAACCACGCGTTACACCTGTTCCACCAATATATAGCTCCCCTTGAAACCCTGCGGGAACACTTTTTAAATTCGTATCTAATATATAAAGTTGGGTACCATAATTGGCTTTACCGATGGGAATCATCGTCGTTACATCAGCCAAAGATGTCATGCAGTAAGCAGACGCGGTTACTGTTGTTTCGGTCGGACCATATGTGTTGATCAGTTCGATAGCCGGGCCACGTTCGAACCATTCACGAGCACTAACGGATTTAACCATTTCGCCACCTAAGATCACTAAACGTAGTGAAGACTCAATAGGTTGACGACTGTAATTCACCAGTTGATGCCAAAAAGCGGTAGGTAAACTAGTCACCGAAATTTCATGGTGTCGGCAAAATGCCCAAAATGCATCAAAATCGTAATGAATATCATCAGCTCGTAACACCAGAGTGCCGCCGTTACATAAGGAACCGAAACATTCTTCCACAGAAATATCGAAGCTGACCGAAGAAAATTGCAAAAACTTATCATGTTCGGTCAGTCTATAAGCCTTTGAAATATGGGCAACAAAATGACTCAACTGCTTATGTTCAACCATCACACCTTTGGGCTGCCCCGTTGTGCCGGAGGTATAAATCACATAAGCCAGATGTTCCAACTGTAAGCCAATATTGCTGGCAGATATGTTTGCCACAGAACGCAGAGCCAAATGTTCATTAAGCTGAGCATCATCAAGCAATAGTGTTGTAATCTCGCATGCTGCGAATCGATGTGCAATGGAAGACACTGTGATGCAAACAACAGGTTTGGCATCGGTCAGCATAAACTGCAAACGACCATCGGGATAATCAGGGTCCATCGGTACATAAGCAGCTCCGGCTTTCAGCGTCGCCAACATCGCCACGATCATCTCGCTCGAACGCGGCAAGCAAATCGCAACACGGCTATCAGGCCGAACCCCCTGCTCAATTAAATAGTTAGCTAACTGATTGGCTTTATTGCTCAATGTGGCGTAAGACATGTGTCGTTCGCCATCCACGATAGCAATGGCATCAGGATGCCGTTTTGCATATTGCTCAATTTGCTCATGCACTAATGTGATGGTCGGACAGACAGGTTTTTCTCCTGTCACAACAGATTGACTTAGATTCCATAACGCCTGTTCAACGTCTTTACCCACCAGATCAAGTGAAGTTAATAACGCTTCAGGCTGTGCAACCATTTGTTCAACCAAAGTCATAATGCTTTGCAATAAATGTTCAGCCTGATGTGACGAGAAATAATCATGACGATAATCGAGTTGGAGCTGAGTGCTTTGCTTATCACCGTAATCACATAATATAACGGTGAGCGGAATATCTTCACGCCCATGACTAAGGTAATGAGTCTCCGTATCCAAGCCACTAGCACTGAAATCAAAATCAATCTGTTGATAGTTAAAAACAATATCAAAAAGACGTTCACGACCTTGAGCACGTAAAGACAAATCTTTATATAAGGCACTCGAAGGATAAGAGCGATAACGATAGCCACTTTTTATAGTACGTGCTGTCATTGCCACTGATTCAGCCACCGACATCTGCTCATTTTGTACGCACATTACCGGTAGCATCGATATAAACGAACCAACCATATTGCGTTGAGCTGATGTAGTACGATTATGTAAAGGCGTCCCGATAAGAACCCCATCACTTTGGTTGATACGGTTGACTAAAGAAGCAATAGCTGTAATAAAAAGTGGCGATATGGGTAAATTGCATTGACTCGCCTTGGTTAAAAATGATTTATATCTATCAGGTTTGATAAAGTGTACAAGCCTGCTATTTTTCCTTGAGTCGGCAGTTCCAGGGCCTTCTTTCCGACATTGGAAAGGCACATCAGGCAAATGATGGAGCAACTCTTTCCAGTATTTAGCTGCCTTTGCGAATTGCTGACTATAATTCTCCGGTAACGGTTGCGCAGCAAGATCAAGAAACCGCACTCCCGTGTTTTCTTTAGGCGCATTTCCCAAACTCAATTGCTGGTAGGCGTCGAAAATACGTCGAAACCAGTTAGCATAACCGACACCATCAATGATGATGTGGTGAGAAATAAAGTATAACCAGAAACGATTTGTCGCCAATTGAATTAAGCCGACTCGATAAAGCACATCCTGTGCTAATCTAAATGGCTCAGAGAATATCCGTTGAACAATAGCCAAGGCTTTAGATTCCGCCTCTTCTTCACCCGAAAGATCTAAATGAGACAGTTCAAAGTGATGGTCTTGAACAATATGAGCAAACTCAACTGTATCTTTTAACGCATCCGAATCAATATGATGCGGCATTGAGTACTTATCTACTATTGAACATCGAAGCACAGCATGTTCTTGGATAGTGTGTTTTATGGCGCATTCGAGATTCTTTATATTAATAGATTGCTTAATCTCAACATAACCACCTATATTGAACGCTGCGGTATCCTCTCTATTTATATGATCAAGATAAATTTCCTTTTGCTGTTGATTTAGTGGAATAACAAGCGGTTCAACTTTATCTAGAAGCATACTACAATCCCTTTGAAAGATGTCATTTTTAGTTTTTATTATTTACAAGCTCATTAAAATCATCCCCTGACAATAATTTCAGCCAGCATTTCCTCATACTCTTCATAATAACCGACTTCTACAAAACCAAAACGTTGATAAAATGATTTATGGCGTTCACTAGTTTCGTCATAACAGACAGTAATCCTGTAACAATCAGGCTGCTGTTTCATTTCATCCAGTAATAACTGCATCGCCGAACTTCCAATACCTCTGTTTTGGTAAGATTTATCAATCATCATTCGATACAGATTATATTCGTTGGGTTTTCCTTCATTAACGCAACGCTCATACATTGCAAAACCAACTATTTCCTCGCCAAAACAGATCACTCTTGGCCTACAATATTCATTAAAATGTGATTCGACAATTGACTCTGAATTTGGCGCGACGAAACCTTCTTGTCCAGGTTCGACTTCAAGAGACATCACATCCTCATAGTTGTCTTTATCGACATCAATCAACGATACTTTCATAATTAACCTACTTACTTTTTAAGAAATATAATTAAGATACGGGCGGTACTTCTCGAAAAAACTTTCGCGCTTCATTAATCCCAAAAGCCCACATAAACTTAGCCAATTGTAATACAAATTTTCACGCGGCATTTTTTCTTTAATGCTCTTAAAACTTACAAGGGCTGAAGATCGAGTATGAAAATCGATATTAAAAGAAATGCTATCAGTCAACGTTCTTACATGATGAAGCATACCCGCCGGCATGATTAATATATCGCCTTGATGCACCTCAATCGTGGATTTGTTTATGTTAGCTATCTCACCAACATCCTGAATCTCTGGATTATACTCAAACCAGCGCCACCCTCGACGAGAACAGGCCGCTCTTTCTTCCCAAGGAATAAAAGAGAATCTTTTACTTCCTTTTATCTGAAAAAATAGATTGTTTGTTCTTAAAGTATCAAAATGCAGTGGCGTTATAGCGCCGGCTGGAGACATAAAAAATTGAACAAATTTCCACCATTCATTTCGATAAAGCTTTGGCAAAATAGTTAGCGGAAAATCACTAACGTCATTAAGTAACTGCTGAGCTTGTAAAAAGATAGGGATGTCATGACAATAGGGAATATTATTACCCATCTCTCCTTTTTTATATGCATGCAGAATTTCTAAATAACGATACATCTTGGCTTGCTCAAAACGCACACCATTTGCATCAAAAAATTTGATCACAACATCAATTTGAGGAAACTTATCTTGAAAGTATTCAGAATTCCATTGCCTTATCGCTGGCCAGTCTTGCAATAAACCTCGGTAAACAATTGCGTATCCCCGAGCAAGTGTGTGATGAAATTCAAGCTGATTAAACTTAGTAAGTTCTACTACACGGCTCATAATTCTACACTCCTAGCTAATAATTGCTGCTAGCCGATACCCTTTGAAATTCACTTTCGCAGTTATTACTATTTCTCGATTTTAAACTGGCGAGAGCCTGTTCTATAATCCTCAATCCTTTTACAAGTGTGTCTTCATCAATAGTCAAGGCAGGCATCAATTTCAACACTTCATCATTGGGGCCACACAACTCCACAATCAAACCATTTTCAAAGCAATGCTTCACCAAATATTGTGTTAATGAGGAATCAACCATTTCTATACCTTGCATGAATCCAATCCCCTTAACTCGCAGTACAAATTCATGGTACTCTTTAGCCAAAGAGTCCAAGTACGCTCGAATTAATTCAGCCTTATGCTCAATTATCTTCTGAAAAGAGCTATCGCCCCAATATTCATTTAACATCGCTTTTGAAGCAACAAATGCTAAGTTATTACCTCGAAATGTGCCGTTGTCTTCCGCCGGTTTCCACACATCGATATCGGGAGAAATAAGCAATAAAGACATAGGTAGCCCAATACCGCCAATAGATTTAGAAAGACAAACTAAGTCAGGTTTAATACTTGCACGCTCAAAACTAAAGAATGTCCCGGTACGACCACAGCCAGATTGAATATCATCAACGATTAATAGAATGTTGAATTCTTGGGTAAGTTTTCTCAACGCTCTCAACCATTCAACAGAAGCAACATTTAATCCGCCTTCTCCTTGTACAGTCTCAAGAATTACCGCAGCGGGAAGATCAACCCCTGAACTGGAATCAGTAAGTAGCTTTCTAAAATACCCTATATAATCAAATTCTCCGTCGATATAGCCATCAAATGGTAAGCGCGTAATTTGAGAATATAACCCAGGTTGGCGGTGATGTTGACTACCGGTTAAACTCAGCGACACTCCGGTCATACCGTGAAAGGCGTTGGTAAAACAAACAATATTTTCTCTTTTTGTATACTTTCTTGCTAATTTTACCGCAGATTCAATGACACTCGTGCCCGTAGGACTGGTAAATTGTAAACGATATTCAAGCTGTCTCGGTTTCAAAATCTTATCAACAAATGTCGATATAAACTCCATCTTTGCTTCCGAGTACAAATCAAGCCCCATAATAATACCATCATCTTGAATATACTTGAAAATCTGTTGTTTTATGATTGTATTATTATGTCCATAGTTCAACGCACCAGCGCCACATAAAAAATCAATGTAACTTTTACCATCTATATCGATTAAGGTAGAACCTATACCATTTCTAAATATTACGGGAAATCTACGGCAATATGAGCGAGCTTTAGACTCATAATTATTAAATATTTCATCTATTTCCATAATAACTCCACAGTAATCCAGATAAAAGCCAGATTGATTTATACCCGTCATCTTTCAAGTTGCTTCTTTGTTGGCTGCACTCGCTCACCCCGGTCACATAGTTATCTATGCTCCCGGGGATTCTCTCCCTTGCCGCCGCGATGCATCTTGAAATCCATAGGGTATATACCATACAACCCTAAAGCCTCTCCCGATACATACAGGTTTGAAGCACACTTCATCACATCACTATTTTATTCACTCATCTATTTTTCTAAAAAAATCTATTTCCACTACCTATAATTGTTATCCGTAATAATTACCTACAATTGTTACTAGTAATTATTACCTATAATTCGAAATTGTTACCGGTATTTTTTATTTCATAACAGGTCGCAAAGATTTGCATTAATATATATCCGTCATCTTTCAAGTTGCCTCTTTGTTGGCTGCACTCCCTCACCCCAGTCACATAGTTACCTATGCTCCCGGGGATTCGCTCCCTTGCCGTCGCGATGCATCTTGAAATCTATTGGGTATAATGTTTTTCTAATCACAGAGTTCTGTATATTCCTAATATCTATTTTTTTCAATAGTAATATAGCTAAATCTACTACAGTTATACACTTGATTAAATTACAGGCAATTAACGTCGTAATATTTAATTCTCTGCTTCAATATACTGCTGAAAAATAATAACTAGCCAACCCATGTGAAAGCAAAACATAGCTTATAACAATTTTTTATGTTTAGATAATAAAATGAACGTTAACATAAACTGAACATTAACACAGATAAAAGTCAAACACCAATCAAATAAATAGAAAAATTTAATATATTATAAAGAAACCTTACCTGCTTTCGATCTCAGGAACCTCTAAACAACAATCGCTTTTACCTGTCAACATC
Source organism: Photorhabdus laumondii subsp. laumondii (assembly GCF_003343245.1). NCBI lineage: Bacteria > Pseudomonadati > Pseudomonadota > Gammaproteobacteria > Enterobacterales > Morganellaceae > Photorhabdus > Photorhabdus laumondii. The sequence continues at coordinate 4,168,543 of NZ_CP024901.1, forward strand.
AATTGATAAAACTATTTCTGCTGGTACAGAACTTAAACCATATATAGAACAAGTTGGCTACCGTTATTTGCCCTCCAGAAATAAACAGCGAACTCATACAAGCATTGCTCTTATTTATCCTTGGGAGTTAATTAGCAGACGTTATATACCCTATGGGACGGGTATATACACGCCAACCACAACAGAGTCTATTATGCATTTAGCGACAGTAAGAGTTCGGATTTTCTTATCACCCCCTCATTAAACATAATAAATATTAATCAGTTAGCAAAAAACAGCTTCTCGAATGACGTCTAATGAGGCAGGATTTTCAATCAAGGAAAGATCGCCAGGTTCACGCCCTTCACATATTGCCTGCATGGTTCGACGTAGCATTTTTCCTGAACGCGTCTTGGGAAGCTGAGAGACAAAATAAATCCGTGCCGGGCGGCCCACACTACCAATCTGTTTATTGACCAACCCCATCAAAACCTTTTCCAAAGCAGCAAAATGCTCGGCATTCTGGATCTCCTTCCCATCCTTGAGGACAGCAAAAGCAACCGCGACTTGCCCCTTGATGGCATCCTTAATACCAATCACAGCCACTTCGGCAACATCTTCATGGCTGGCAATACACTCTTCTATCTCCCGCGTTCCCAGACGATGCCCGGCCACATTAATCACATCATCCGAACGCCCCAAAATAAAATAATAGCCGTCACTATCACGGATACCCCAATCGAATGTGGAATAAACAGCATGCTCAAAGTGTCGCCAATAGGTATTGATAAAACGGGTATCATCACCATAGATAGTTTGAATACAACCCGGTGGCAAAGGTCCTTCAATCACGAGCATACCTTTTTCGTTATCACCACACGCCTCTCCAGTCAGTTCATTGATGAGCTTGACATGAAAGCCATACATCGGGAAGCCGGTACTGCCAAATCGACTCGGCCGGTCATCCAGCGTACGGGCGATAGCCATAATTGGCCAACCGGTCTCAGTCTGCCAATAATTATCAATGACAGGGACGTTGATAGCCTCAGCAATCCAGCGGGCGGTATGTTCATCAAGCGGTTCTCCCGCCAAATACAATGTCTTAAGTGATGAAATATCGTATTTACCAATACATTCAATTGGATATTTTTTCAGTACACGAATAGCTGTAGGCGCTGAAAACATCCGCGTTACTTGATATTTCTCCACTATTTTCCACCAAATACCCGCATCTGGCCGTATCGGTAGCCCCTCATACATAATCGTCGCCATTCCTGCAATTAAAGGAGCATAGGCAATATAAGAATGCCCGACGATCCAGCCAATATCTGAGGTGCTAAAAAATACCTCACCCGCTTTACCACCAAAAATGATATCCATAGATGTTGCCAATGCGACAGCATAACCGCCAACATCACGCTGCACGCCCTTTGGCGTGCCCGTCGTACCGGAAGTATAGAGCACACAGGAGGTTTCATTTGATTCAAGCCAGGTTACGGGAATGTCAGCATCAAAGTACTTCTGCCGCAATGTCGCGAAATCGATATCTCTCCCCGGTACCCAAACCATTTCTGCCAATCCACGATTAACCATCAATACATGGCGGGGTTTGTGGTTCGCCAGTTCGATGGCTTCATCTAACAATGGCTTGTAAGGAATAATTTTTCCACCACGCGCTCCCCCATCAGCAGATACCACCAACACCGGTTCAGCATTATCCAACCGTGTGGCAAGGCTCTGAGAAGCAAAACCACCAAAGACAACAGAGTGAACGGCACCAATACGGGCACAAGCGAGCAAAACAAACAATGCTTCGGCAATCATCGGCATATAAACCAAAACTCTGTCGCCTTTTTTAACGCCCAGAGAGAGCATCATGGCAGCCGCTCGATTCACTTCCTGATGTAATTCTTTGAAAGTAAATACTTTCTCACTATTGGTTTCTGTTGAGATAGTGATGAGCGCCTTAGCATCAGGCTGGCTTTCCAGCCAGCGATCCAACGCGTTGTAGCATAGGTTGGTTTTTCCCCCGCAAAACCAACGAGCAAAAGGAGGATTGCTATAATCCAGCACTTGCTCAAAAGGATGTTGCCAGAAAATACGTTGCGCCTGCTCAGCCCAGAAAGCGTTGGGATCATCAATGGACTGCTGATAAAAAGCGTTGAATGACATAATCTCTCCTATGTTCTGCCGTAGATGATAGAGCGGCACTTTGGGAGAGCAGCCGCCGATAATATTGGAAATTCAGATAACGTATAAGTCGAGGTATTCGTTTACCGGCATGCTTTCTAACAACGAGCAGTCAAGGGAAACAGACAGGATTCTCCTCTGTTGCGTTTCAGGGAACTGACGTGCCAGGTTGGTTCTAAATTTTTTCAGCAATAATGGAATGCCTTCCTTACGGCGACGAGCATGGCCGATGGGGAATTCAACTTTGACTTCATCGAGCTGGCTGCCATCTGTAAACGTAACAGTTAATGCGTTAGCAATAGAACGTTTTTCCGGATCGTGATAATCACGGGTAAAATCCAGATCTTCAATACATACTATCTTTTCCCGCAGTGCATCAATGCGAGGATCTGCCGCAACGCTATCTTCATAATCCGCCGCAGTAAGACGACCAAAGATTAAAGGAATCGCCACCATGTACTGAATACAGTGGTCTCGGTCCGCAGGATTATTTAACGGGCTTTGTTTATCGATAATCCGTATACAAGCTTCATGGGTACGAATAGTGATTTTTGTAATGTCATTGATAGTCTTACCGGCGTCTTTCAATTGTTGATGCAGACTGATCGCCGCTTCCACCGCAGTTTGCGCATGAAATTCTGCCGGGAAAGCGATCTTGAACAGCACGTTTTCCATCACATAAGCGCCATAGGCACGCTGGAATTTAAAAGGCTGACCATTGAACAGGACATCATAGAATCCCCACGTTTTTGCAGTTAATACCGAGGGATATCCCATTTCACCCTTTTGCGCCATCAAAGCCAAGCGAACCGCGCGGGATGTTGCATCACCGGCAGCCCAAGATTTACGTGAGCCAGTATTGGGAGCATGACGGTAAGTTCGCAATGATTGACCATCAACCCAAGCTAGCGATACCGCGCTCAAGATCTCTTCCCGATTCAATCCCAACATTTCAGCAACAACAGCGGTCGAAGCCACTTTTACCAGCACGACATGATCTAAACCGACTTTATTGAATGCATTCTCCAGTGCAAGACATCCCTGAATTTCATGCGCTTTAACCATCCCCGTCAAAACATCTTTGATCGTAAGCGGCTTTTTCCCACCAGCAACGGCATTTCTTGATAGCCAGTCAGCCACTGCTAAGATGCCACCGAGGTTATCGGATGGATGCCCCCATTCAGCGGCAAGCCATGTGTCATTAAAATCTAGCCAGCGGATCATCGTACCAATGTTAAATGCCGCCTGTACCGGATCGAGTTGAAACTGGGTTCCCGGCACCCGCACGCCATTAGGGACCACTGTCCCCGGCACAATCGGCCCTAGTAATTTCTTGCAGGCCGGGTATTCCAGTGCCTCTAACCCACAACCCAACGTATCCAGAAAACAGTAATAAGCCGTTTCATAGGCGACGGATGATGTGATGGCGTATTCCATAACATAATCCACAATATCCGCAATAACCTGATCATATTCAGGATGATTGCTTGCAACAGAGGTAGACATAATAATTCCTTGTTAAAAAACACTCATGCAGGAATCTCTGCATCAAAAATAGCGTTACCCACGTTTACCTATTGGCGTAAATACTCGATTTTCTGGCCCGGTATAGTCGGCTGAAGGGCGAATAATTTTGTTATCAATACGCTGTTCAATGATGTGAGCAGCCCACCCCGCTGTGCGGGCAATCACAAACAACGGTGTAAACATCGCCGTTGGCACGCCCATCATGTGATAGGAAACCGCTGAGAACCAATCAAGATTCGGGAACATTTTTTTGTTGGCCCACATCACCGCTTCTAGTCGATCCGCAATATTAAACATTTTGGTGGTTCCTGCCTCTTTAGAAAGTTGCAGGGCCACATCTTTAATCACTTTGTGACGGGGATCAGAAATAGTGTAAACCGGATGACCAAAGCCAATAATGACCTCTTTTCTCGCCAAACGCGCCAGAATATCACGCTCTGCTTCATCAGGATTTTCATAGCGCTGTTGAATTTCAAAAGAGACTTCGTTTGCTCCACCGTGTTTTGGCCCTCTCAGTGCACCAATCGCCCCGATGATGGCGGAGTAGATATCCGTACCCGTTCCTGCAATAACCCGACTGGTAAATGTCGAGGCATTAAATTCGTGTTCCGCATAAAGGATTAGGGAGGTATGCATGGCCTTTTCCCACGATTCACAGGTTTTTTTACCATGCAGGAGGTGCAGAAAATGCCCGCCTATCGACACATCATCAGTTTCCACCTCAATGCGCCGCCCATTGTGGCTATAGTGATACCAATAGAGCAATATGGAGCTGAGAGAGGCTAGTAATCTGTCAGCAATATCACGCGCTCCCGCGAGGTTGTGATCGTCTTTCTCAGGCAATGTACAACCCAGAACGGAGACTCCAGTACGCATAACATCCATAGGATGGGCGGCGGCGGGTAATGTTTCCAGTGCTGCCTTTACGCTACCCGGCAGACCTCGCAGTGCGGTTAATTTCGCTTTATAGGCAGCCAATTCAGCACGAGAAGGCAATTTTTCGTGGACCAATAGGTATGCAACTTCTTCGAATTCACACTGGGTTGCAAGATCAAGAATATCGTAACCACGGTAGTGGAGATCATTACCGGTTTTTCCAACGGTACAAAGTGCCGTGTTACCCGCACTGACGCCAGAAAGGGCTACAGATTTTTTAGGCTTGAAAGTGGTTAACTCAGTCATCGTGTTCTGTTCGCTCATGGGTATCACCTCTACGGTTTTTATGCCATATAAAACGACGAAATTAGGTGGGGATGTCCGTCATTGAGATTTTTTCTGGGAGAAAAGCAGATCCAGTTTTTGTTCAAAATCGTAGTAGTTGATGCTTTCGTATAACTCGTTGCGAGTCTGCATCATGCTGATCACACTCTTCTGTGTCCCTTCGCGGCGAAGTGTGATGTAAACCTGCTCGGCGGCCTTATTCATCGCACGGAAAGCAGAAAGTGGGTAAAGCGCAATAGAGACATCCGCACTTTTCAACTCTTCAGTTGTGAAAAGTGGAGTCGCCCCAAATTCAGTTATATTGGCTAATACAGGAACCCCGGTTGTTGACGCAAATGCTTTATACATATGTAATTCGGTGATCGCCTCAGGAAACAGCATGTCTGCCCCAGCTTCGATATAGGCTTTTGCCCGATCAAGGGCCGCTGCAAATCCTTCAACAGCCAAAGCATCAGTACGAGCCATAATGATAAAATGCTTATCAGTACGGGCATCGACAGCGGCCTTGATGCGATCAACCATTTCCTCTTTGGATACAATCTCTTTATTCGGACGATGACCGCAGCGCTTCGCACCAACCTGATCTTCAATATGCAGCCCCGCCGCTCCCGCTTTAATCATGGAACGCACAGTGCGAGCCACATTAAAGGCAGAAGAACCAAAACCGATATCCGCATCCACCAACAATGGCAAATCGCATACGTCCGTAATACGATGAATATCTGTTAACACATCATCCAGCGTTGAAATTCCCAGATCAGGCATACCCAATGAACCCGCCGATACACCGCCACCAGAAAGATAGATAGCTTTATAGCCCGCCCGTTTTGCCAGCAACGCATGATTCGCATTAATGGTACCGACAACCTGTAACGGGGACTCAGCGTCTATAGCCCGACGAAATGCCAAACCGGCAGAGGAAAGAGTCATATAAGACCTCATTGTTATTATAATGAAACACATTTGTTACCTAGCAACATACGTACCAATAAAGTAAAAAATAGCTAATGACTTTAAAAAACAAACACCATAAAAATATATATGATTGTTTTTAAATTAAAAAATAGCACTAAAAATATTTATTAGCTTGTAGGAAAGTACCATTGATAGAAAAACTCATCTGTTCCATAATGAATCAATTACGTTTCATGAAACATGAATGAAACAATTGCGAAACATTGAATTATTGTGGTGGGAAAAGCGAATAAAGTTCAGCTAAGAAAAACGAAAACAGCGTACAAAGCGTACAGATAGGGAATAGCATGGCAGAAACACCATCAGCAGAACGTGATAACCGTGATAAACCGGTCATTTGGACAGTCTCTGTTTCCCGTCTTTTTGATCTCTTCCGTGATATCACACCAGAGTTCGATCATCAGGCCAATATCACACCTATCCAACTTGGGTTTGAAAATGCGGTTCAGCATATTCGTCAACGGTTAACAACTGAATGTTGTGATGCCGTGCTCTGTGCCGGTTCCAACGGAGCTTATCTTAAAAGTCGTTTGTCAGTGCCCGTTATTATTGCCAAAGCCAGTGGATTTGATTTTATGCAAGCATTGGCCCGTGCACGACAAATCAGCTCCCGTATTGGTGTTATCACCTATCAAAATACATTACCTGCGCTAGAAGAATTTCAACAACGGTTCAACCTGCGTATTGAACAACGCAGTTACGTAACGGAAGAAGATGCACGGGCCCAAGTCAATGCACTAAAAGCCATTGGCATTAAAGTGATTGTCGGTGCCGGGTTAATTACCGACCTCGCCTATGAGGCTGAATTGGTAGGTGTTTTTGTCTACTCTGCTGATTCTATTCGCCAGGCATTCCATGATGCACTGGATATCGCCAGAATGACCACGCTCAGCCAAGCTTCAATTTCTGCCTATCCAACCGAGAACAATTTACGTACCCGCCATACTCTCAATGATATCCGGGGAGATTCAGCAGTGATGGAACATGTGCGCAACACTATTATGCTATATGCCCGTTCGCCTGCCACAGTGCTGATACAGGGGGAAAGTGGCACAGGGAAGGAGCTAGTAGCACAAGCCATTCACCATGAATATGCCCTGCGGTATGGTCAGGTTGCGGGTAAACATCAACGTCCGTTTGTCGCCGTTAACTGCGGTGCCATTGCTGAATCCCTATTGGAAGCTGAATTGTTTGGTTATGAGGAAGGGGCTTTCACCGGTTCACGACGTGGAGGGCGTGCGGGTCTTTTTGAAGTTGCACATCGAGGCACGCTATTTTTGGATGAAATTGGTGAGATGCCACTGCCCCTTCAAACACGGCTATTGCGGGTATTGGAAGAAAAATCCGTTGTCAGAGTAGGAGGACACCGCCCCATTGCTGTTGATGTTCGGATAATTTGCGCCACACATTGCGATTTGGATACCTGGGTTCAAGACGGGCGTTTTCGAACAGACTTGTTCTATCGTCTGAGTGTATTGCGGATCAACATTCCAGCCCTCAGAGAAAGAGGTCACGATATTGGTATATTAGCGCTGGAATATCTGCGACGAGCATTTGCTGCATTAAATTTGCCGGTATCACAATCAAGAGTGCAAGAGCTTGCTACCTGTCAGGAGGCATTGCAAGCCTATCATTGGCCCGGCAATGTCCGGGAACTACGTAATCTTATGGAACGGCTCACGTTATACCTCAGTGCTCATCCAGAGCATATCTTAACACCAGAATTGATATTGGCGCTTTCACCGGAACGCCAATCTATACTCAAGCAGGCGGAACAAAGTATGAAGTCTTCCCCTTCTTCAATTCAACAATCTTCACTTGTTGTACCACTTTCAGTTCATGAAACCTTGAAACGGTTTTCTGGCAATCACCATGCAACCGCGGAATATCTGGGGATTAGCCGTACTACGTTATGGCGACGATTGAAGAAGGAGATAGCAAGAGAAAGAGAATAAAGAGAATAAATAGCTAAAATGTCGTCTTGAAGTGCTTACGGTAGTCCTGTGGAGTGCTACTGAACGCCCGGAAGAAACTACGGCGTAAAGTATCTTCACAGCCGAAACCGCAACGGGAGGCTATGCACTTGAGCGACAGAGTAGATTCAACCAAAAGATGACGCGCCGCTTCTAAGCGGAATCGCTCCACCGCTTTGGCTGGCGTAATCCCTGCATGTTGGCTGTAGTGACGTACAAAGCTACGCTCACTCATATTGGCACGAGTGGCCAAAGTTGCCACTGAAAGATCTCCCGCCAAATTGTTAGTCATCCAAGCGTGCAGATCTGCAAATTTACTCGTACTGCTTTGCAATGCCAGTGGAGCACTAAACTGTTCCTGTCCACCGGGACGTTTGAGAAACATAACGAGATCCCGCGCAACATCCAGCGCCAGTTTATGACCGAAATCTTCCTCCAGCAATGCTAGAGCCAAGTCGATTCCGGCGGTGACACCAGCAGAAGTCCACACCGGACCATCCTGAATAAAGATAGGATCACATTCTACCCGCAATTTACTGTAACGCCGGGCCAGTTCGGCACAGCTACTCCAGTGTGTAACGACTCTACGGCCATCAAGCAACCCGCAAGCAGCCAGAATGAATGCCCCACTGCATACAGACACAATACGCCTAGCCAGCGACGCATGTCCCTTTAACCAATTACGCAATGGCGGATGGTTCGCCGCTGACTCAACGCCAATGCCCCCTGCAACAATCAGAGTATCGGCGGGAGAATCCAACTTAGGTAGAGGTTCTGCCTGCACAGTTATTCCAGCCTGCGTCATTACCTGTCCGGGATCACAAGCCACAACTTTTATAGCGTAGGGCCGTCTGTGACCAAACTTCTCTGCTAGCTCATTAGCTGTGGTAAAGACCTGCAATGGCCCTGAAAGGTCCAGCAAATTGACATTGGGGAAGATCAGAAAATAGAGAGTTTTAATGTTCATAAGGCAATTATGGCACTTGGCGTAAATCGTCGCAATATTGGCATATACGCCAATTAGTTAACGGTTACAGTTATTCCATACCCTATGGATTTCAAGATGCATCGCGACGGCAAAGGAGTGAATCCCCGGGAGCATAGCAAACTATGTGATCGGGGTGAGCGAGTGCAGCCAACAAAGAGGCAACTTGAAAGATGACGGGTATATCAATTTACTACCGGGAATACAGATGTTCAGCGATCGCTAAAAATAGCAGCATATGAATTTCAGTTCACTTCTCAATCTCAATCTCAATAAGGAAAACTTCTCCATGAAAAACACATCTAAGGAACATCCTGCGGCATTATCTTCGTTAATAAATGCATCATCTGGAGAAAAACCCACTCTCGCTTTTGTCATTTTCCCAGGCATGACACCACTTGATATGATTGGTCCCGCGACAGTTCTTGGAGTGGGAGGATGGTTAAATATTGAATATGTCTGGCGCGATTTACTTCCGGTGCGTACTGAGCTGGCACATATATCATTTTCACCGAGCACTACATTTGAGCAATTAAATAAAGTGGATATTTTGTGTGTTCCCGGTACAGGAAATCCTTATGCTTTGCTTGCCGAATTAGACATGCTTGATTGGATACATAAAGTGGGAAGTAAAGCATCTTGGGTCACCAGCGTGTGTACAGGATCTATCCTGTTAGGGGCCGCAGGCTTGCTAAAAGGGTATCAAGCGGCGACTCATTGGTCGATGATAGACGATCTCAACAAATTCGATGCAATACCGGTTAATAAAAGAGTCGTTATCGATAGAAACCGGGTCACAGGAGGTGGAGTCACCGCAGGTATTGATTTCGGTTTAACATTGCTTGCTGAAATCAAAGGTGAAGAATATGCCCAAGCAGTCCAACTAGCGATGCAATATAGCCCAGAACCCCCGTTCAATAGCGGCATGCCAGAATTCGCCGACAAAGAAATAACTCATGCCACTCTTCAAGCTATATTTTCCAATGTGGAAAAACAGACGCCTGATTACAAAGAAATCTTAATTAAAAGCGCCAAAAGAATATCAGATATCTACTGAATCTATTTTCGTATGATGGCTTAATTAATCTGTTTTAGCTTTGCCAACAACTTAAACAGATTTATTTCAGCGATCGATCGTTTACCAATAACGGCAATACTTTCTGTTCCAAGAACGACTAATTCATAGGTGCATAAATCCAGATTTGTTTTTTTAGATTAAACGGTATAGGCAACCAATCCGGTTGCCGCTTCCAAGAGAAAATTTATCGGATTACGATGTTTCGAATATTCTATTTGAGGAATATTCTTTAATTATTCAAATACTATTTCAATTAAAAAGCTTAATACCCGACAGAAAAAGTATGATTTCAAACTTATCCAAATAATATACCGCTTCTATGTAAAGTTTTGCCCACTTATTTACACGAATTTTCATGCCAATAAAGTGTCAGCATAAGTTAATCGGCTATTTGTTCAATCTTATTCCGGCTCATCACAATGATTTTAATTATCGTTTCATGGTCTATACCATTGTCTATCATTGCATACACGATTTTCACAAGCGCCAGTTTTCTACCTATCTGTAATCCTTTTCTGTATCCTTCTCGATATGCTTCTCGATATGCTTTTCGGCATGCTTTTCGGCATGCTTCTTGATATCCTTCTTGGAACGCTTTCTGCTCCAGTTTTTGCGCTATTGTCACCAATTACCTCCTCATATTTCTAGGGGGCGGTCCCGTTACTCGCTGGACAAGCCCCTCTTCTAACACGAATCTTTAAATACCGATTACGGCTCTCAGCACGAATCAGTGATGTATTTGTTCAAGTTCGTTCTGGCTCAACCCTGTACTTTTCATTATCGTTTCACGATCGATACCATTATCCATCAATGCACGCGCGATTTTCAGACTCGCCCGTTTTTCACCTTTCTCTTCACCTTTCTTTTCACCTTTCTTTTCACCTTTTTTTTCACCTTTCTGTAATCCTTCTTGAAGCCCTTCTTCGCGTGCGTCTTGACATTTTTGAAGCCCTTCCTTAAGCCCTTCTTGATGTCCTTTATGTTGCAACTTCTGCGCTATTGTCATCAGTACCTCCTCATACTTCGGGAACTGTTCTGCCAGTTGCCGGATAAAACCTTCTGGATCGGCGGTATCTCCCACCAGTAATATGTAGTTTAGCATGCTTTTTAGCAGCTCATATGTATAATAATCATACGCAAACAACATGGTCAGCTCTTGCTGTAACTCCGCCATATCACGTTGCCGGATATGTTTTTGTACTATTTCCAGTAGTGCAACTCGTTTGTGCGTCAGGATTTCATCATCCGGGATTACCGTCACATCTACCAACGGAAACGCGCTGGAATAGATCTCTTCTGCCAGAGCCGAAGCATCGAAGCAATCGAACCAGTTGGTACTCCACGGATATGGCCGTATTTTTCCGTGATAAAACAACACTGGAATGACCAGCGGCAATTTTTTATGTCCCTGCTCCAAATGCCATTGCATGGCTGAAATACTGTAACGCATCAGCCGGAATGCCATCATCTTATCCGGGGAACTCTGATGTTCAATCACACAATACACATAACTCTCACCCTGCGTAGTTTTTAGTGAATACAAGATGTCGGAATAATGTACCCGCAGATTGTCCTCAATAAATGACCCCGATTCCAGTCGCAGTGTATCAAGATCACAAACTGCCCGTAATGTGGCAGGTAAGTGTATCTCTAGAAAATCCCTGGCAGTATCAATATGACTTAAAAACTTTTTAAAAATAGCATCATGTGGCGTCGGTGTATTTTTTCTTTTCATAAGAGGATAGTAGCATATTTTCTTTTATATTGAAGGAATATTAAATAAATACCGTTTGCGGCTTGAATGCCGAAACGGTATTTAAGCTAACAATTAATGAACTTCGGTTAAATAATTCAGCAATAGAACATTTTTAAAAAATACACTTAATTAATCGAATCAAGCCTAATTAATTATTTTACGGAATTAATTAACTGTTTCTCTTAATATGATCTTACAGCAGATTTTAATGCCCTAATATCCGAAGCACAGAGATAGGGTTTTAAAGCATTAAATTTCTCTTCTGACCAATCATATATTTTTAACGCAAGTAGCTCATTGATAATGTGCGGCGCAAAGCGATATTTAACTAATTTAGCAGGCGTTCCAGCAACAATACTATATGGCTCAACATCTTTAGTGACAACGCTATTAGCAGCAACGATAGCGCCTTCACCAATAGTAACGCCAGGCATAATCATTGAACGCATGCCAAGCCATACGCCATCATGAATATGCGTGTCACCTTTGCCTACGTATGCCTCTTCGATGTATTCCATGAATGGATATAAACAGAACCAATCCGCTCTGTGCGTATTATTTCCACCCATAAGAATGATAGTTTCAGCACCTATGCAAACATAATCGCCAATATACAATTTATCAATTGGCCACTTAGACTCCCATTGAAGACTGATTTTATCACCGTATAAATAGCGAACGACAGATTCTTCAAAACCGCCACTCCAGCAATCGCTATAATAGCTATGGGTTCCTTTGATGACAATACTCTGATTAGTTACAGCTTCATGTAGGAATTGAATTTTTGACCAATGTTTTTCTTTCATGGTAAATAGTCTGTCTCTATTAATTATTCATTTACCATAGAATGCTTTCTATGGTGATGTATCCGCATTCAAAAATACATCACGCCTAGCTGATTCGGGGTTGATTTAATAACGGGATTCTTTTCATATTAGACAATGAGTTAGTTATTAATTTATATCGATTATTATACGTAAATTCTTTTGATTTAATTTACATCATATCAAAAGGTATATTTTCAATGCGACAGCATTTTCTAGAAAGAATACAAAACTGGAGCGAGCGAAGGGAATCGAACCCTCGTATAGAGCTTGGGAAGCTCTCGTTCTGCCATTGAACTACGCTCGCTTAAGGATAACATAAATTATTATAGCGACTTCGTTAGCATCAGCAAGCCATTATCTGCTTAAGTTGTCTATATTTCAGGCAGTTGAAAATAAAAACTCCCCTGACAGCTATGCTATAGAGGAGTTTGAATTTGAAATTTAATTCAAACGGTTATTTCTGCGGGCGCATTGCCGGGAACAGAATAACATCACGGATGGTATGGCTATCTGTCAACAACATTATCATACGGTCAATACCAATGCCCAAACCGGCGGTTGGCGGCATACCGTGTTCCAAAGCCGTTACATAATCTTCATCGTAGAACATGGCTTCGTCATCACCTTCGTCTTTCTGACGAACCTGCTCAGCAAAACGTTCCGCCTGATCTTCGGCATCATTCAATTCCGAGAAGCCATTACCAATCTCACGTCCACCAATAAAGAATTCAAAACGGTCAGTGATAAACGGATTTGCATCATTACGACGCGCTAGCGGAGAAACTTCTGCCGGATATTCAGTGATAAATGTCGGTTGAATCAGGTGGCTTTCCGCCGTTTCTTCAAAAATTTCACACTGAACACGACCAAGGCCCCAACCTTTTTCCACTTCAATACCAAGAGATTCAGCGATAGCCACCACCTTATCCATATCATCCAAATCAGCTATGTTGGTTTCAGGACGATATTTGCAAATGGCCTCTTTCATGGTCATTTGGGCAAATGGTTTACCGAAATCGAATTCCTGCTCACCATATTTAACCAGAGTATTCCCCAAAATATTCTGCGTCAGTGTACGGAATAGCTCTTCTATCAGGACAATCAGATCTTTGTAATCCGCATAGGCCATGTAGAGTTCCATCATGGTGAACTCAGGGTTATGGCGCGGAGATACGCCTTCGTTACGGAAGTTGCGGTTAATTTCAAAGACACGTTCAAAACCACCAACAACCAGACGTTTCAGGTAAAGTTCCGGCGCAATACGCAGATACATATCAATATCCAGCGCATTATGGTGAGTAATAAATGGACGAGCCGCCGCACCACCAGGGATTACCTGCATCATGGGTGTTTCCACTTCCATAAAGCCTTTACTGACCATAAAGCTACGCAGGGCCAATAAGACTTGAGAGCGAATTTGGAAAGTTTTGCGCGATTCTTCGTTGGCGATCAGATCCAGATAACGCTGGCGATAGCGAGTTTCCTGATCAGCCAAGCCGTGGAATTTATCCGGCAATGGACGCAGCGCTTTTGTCAGCAGGCGCAGTTCAGTACAGTGAATGGAAAGTTCACCGGTTTTGGTTTTAAACAGTTTGCCACGAGCCCCCAGAATGTCTCCCAGATCCCATTTTTTAAACTGTTCGTTATAAATACCTTCCGGCAGATCGTCACGGGCAACATATAACTGAATACGACCGCCCATATCCTGTAGCGTTACGAAAGAAGCCTTACCCATAATGCGACGCGTCATCATACGACCGCCAACCGTCACGTCAATATTCAGTGCTTCCAGCTCTTCCTGAGTTTTGTCGTCGTATTTCGCGTGCAAATCTTCTGAAATATTTTCACGACGGAAATCATTCGGGAATGCAATTCCATTCTCCCGTAAAGCGGCAAGTTTTTCGCGGCGAGTTTGCAGCTCATTATTTAAATCGGGGGCCTGTTCCGCACCCTGTTGTTGTTGTGACATTTTAGTTCCTCATAAGCCAGCTTTCAGGCTTGCTTCAATGAATTTATCGAGATCACCATCCAGCACCGATTGTGTATTGCGAGTTTCAACGCCGGTGCGCAAGTCTTTGATGCGTGAGTCATCCAGAACATAAGAGCGAATTTGACTACCCCAACCAATATCGGATTTATTCTCTTCCATTTCCTGTTTATTGGCGTTCTTTTTCTGCATTTCCAGTTCATACAGCTTCGCTTTTAGCTGTTTCATCGCCTGGTCTTTGTTTTTATGCTGAGAACGATCATTCTGACACTGAGTCACAATGTTGGTTGGAATATGGGTAATACGCACCGCAGATTCTGTTTTGTTAACGTGCTGACCACCCGCACCAGACGCGCGATAAACATCAATACGTAAGTCTGCCGGATTAATTTCAATATCAATATCATCATCCACTTCGGGATAGATGAAAGCAGAACTGAATGAAGTATGGCGACGACCACCAGAATCAAATGGGCTTTTACGTACCAAGCGGTGAACACCGGTTTCAGTACGCAACCAACCATAAGCATAATCGCCCATGATCTTAATGGTCGCTGATTTCAAGCCAGCAACTTCACCATCTGATTCTTCAATGATTTCCGTTTTAAAGCCTTTGGATTCAGCCCAACGCAGATACATACGCATCAGCATACTTGCCCAATCTTGAGCCTCGGTGCCACCAGAGCCTGCCTGCAAATCAAGATAACAGTCAGCACTGTCGTACTCACCAGAAAACATACGGCGAAATTCTAACTGACCCAATTTTTCTTCAAGCTGCTCCAGCTCTACCACAGCTTCATTAAAAGTCTCTTCATCGTCAGCTTCTACTGCCAGTTCCAGTAAACCTTGTACATCTTCCAGTCCCTGCTCAAGCTGATCAATTGTTTCGACAATCTCTTCTAATGAGGAGCGTTCTTTACCCAAAGCCTGTGCCCGCTCCGGTTCATTCCAAACATCAGGCTGTTCTAATTCAGCATTAACTTCTTCTAAGCGCTCTTTTTTGACATCGTAGTCAAAGATACCCCCTCAGAACCGTTGTCCGCTCAGACAGGTCCTGAATGTGGTTTTTTACCGGATTAATTTCAAACATATTTTCGTGTCTTACGTTATGTAGTCGTAGATAAATGGATAATTTTCGAACCGCGTATTGTAACGGATTCGGCACAGGGTTTATAGCACTTCAACAGATTTGTCACGTATTCATACGAGAGTACGTGACAATGACTGACTACCTGCCGATCAAACGGTTAATAGGGCCAGAGATGTTGGATCAAAAGCTGTACATTACGGTTGCCACGAAATTCATTAACATCCAGTTTATAGGCAAGTTCTACTTCGCGGACACTGTTATCGGGCCAGCGGGTAGGATCGATATTGAACGCAATACCATCCAGCATCGGCCCACCGTTTAATGGCTCTACTATCACTTTTAAATGGCGCTCTCCAACAATGCGCTGTTGCAGTAGTTTGAATTTACCGTCAAAAATTGGTTCCGGGAATGCCTGACCCCAAGGACCGCCATCACGCAACATTTCTGCAATGTCCAATGACAGTTCATTAATTGCTAATTCACCATCACTCCAGATAACACCTTCAAGTTGCGAAATATCTAACCAATCCGCCATTAGCGTAGAAAAGTGATACTGAAATTGTTCGAATTTATCCTGTTCAAGTGACAAACCGGCCGCCATTGCATGACCACCAAATTTAAGTATCAAACCCGGATGCAAAGTATCAAGCCGCTCAAGCGCATCCCGCATATGCAATCCCTGCACTGAACGACCAGAACCTTTCAAAATACCGTCACCGGCCGGTGCAAATGCGATAACAGGCCGATGAAAACGCTCTTTAATCCGGGAAGCCAAAATTCCGACTACCCCTTGATGCCATTCTGGATGATAGAGCGCTAGCCCATAAGGCAGTTCAGTGCTGGTACGTTCAAGTTTGTCACAGATTTGCAGTGCTTCCTGCTGCATTCCCTGCTCTATTTCACGCCGAGTCTGGTTAAGACTGTCCAATTCACAAGCTATCTGACGCGCCTTTGCTATGTCGTCAGTGAGCAATAACGTGACGCCAATGGACATATCATCAAGGCGACCAGCGGCATTCAGTCTTGGTCCCAGAAAAAACCCCAAATCGCTGGCTGTCAGCTTATAAGCATCACGGCTGGAAACTTCCAATAATGCACGTATCCCCGCACAACAGCGTCCTGCACGAATTCGGTTCAAGCCCTGATAAACCAGAATCCGGTTATTGGTATCTAAAGGTACAACATCGGCAACAGTTCCTAACGCAACCAAATCCAACATTTCGGCCAGATTCGGCAGCGCTATTCCTTGCTTTTCAAACCATTGATCTTTTCTCAGTGCCGCCCTTAAGGCAGACATCAGATAAAATGTGACACCCACCCCGGCCAATGATTTCGACGGGAACGAACAATCGGCAAGATTAGGATTAATAATGGCATCAGCCGCCGGCAAAACGTCACCCGGCAAGTGATGATCCGTGACAATCACTTTCATACGGTGCTGATGGGCAGCCGCAACCCCTTCATGGGAAGAGATACCATTATCCACGGTAATAATCAGGTCAGCGCCTTTTTTAACGACCTCTTCTACCACCTGTGAGCTTAAACCATAACCATTGTCAAAACGATTTGGTACCAGATAATCCAGATGGCGATATCCCATCGAGCGTAATGATCGGATCGCCAATGCCGTGCTGGTGGCCCCATCAGCATCAAAATCACCGACAATAACGATACGCCAGTGTTCATGAAGTGCAGTCAACAAGAGTGCCACCGCCTGTTCCACACCACTTAGATGCTGATAATTCAATAATCCTTGAACACCACGCTCCAATTCATTAGCTTGCTGGATACCACGAATGGCATATAAGCGACGCAGTAGTGGATGAATCTGTTGTGGAAGGTGACTGTCATTCACCGCCAAGCGGCGGCGAAGTTGTGTTTCAATATTCACTAAACTGATTTACCACGTTGCGCCAGTGCCGCTGCCAAAGCCTCTGGTGGCATATATCCACCTAACAGGCTGCCATCCTTAAGGACAATTGCCGGCGTTCCCTGCACACCAAACTGGAGACCTAATTTGTACTGGTTAGCAATATCCACCTTACAGCTCTTAATTGGCGAAACATCTTCATTTTTAAACGCAGCATCTAATGATTTCTGCGGTGTTGCACTACACCAGATAGATTGCATATCTTTAGCAGATTGGTGCTGCATACCCTGACGAGGGAATGCCAAATAGCGCACAGTAATACCCAGTTTATTGTACTCTTTCATGTTTTCATGCAATTTATGGCAGTAACCACAGGTAATATCCGTGAAAACGGTAACGACATGCTTCTCTTCTGGCGCCTTGTAGATGATCATTTGATCTCTCATTGCTTCCAGCTTTTTCATCAATAATTGATTACTGACATTCACAGGAGCGCTACCACTAACATCATAAATTGGCCCTTGTAATAAATATTTCCCGTCATCAGATAGATAAATGATACCTTGCTCAGTCACTACCGTATTTAAACCAACGATAGGTGATGGCTGGATGCTTTCTGCTTTTATCCCTAGTTTTTGCATTATTCTATGGACAGCACCATCATCAGCAAGCGCATTTCCACTAAACCAGGCCAGCAAAAGAGGGAAACATAACACGCTTTTTTTCATTTTCAGTTCCTTTAAATCCGTGCTCACCCTCGCGGATGATGTTGTTGATGTAGCAATTTGAGCCGTTCTGTTGCTACATGAGTATATATTTGTGTTGTAGATAGATCACTATGCCCCAATAACATCTGCACAACTCGCAAATCAGCGCCATGATTTAGCAAATGCGTGGCAAATGCATGACGTAAAACATGAGGAGATAACCGTCCAGTATCGATTCCAGCCAACAGCGCATAATGTTTAATACGATACCAAAATGTCTGTCGGGTCATTTGTCGCCCTCGGTTGCTAGGAAAAAGGACATCCAACGTTGCACCATTTAACAGCCCAACTCTCCCATATTCCAGATAATTCTCTAGCCAATAAATTGCTTCTTCCCCTAAAGGCACTAGCCGTTCTTTATTCCCTTTACCAATCACTCTCACCACGCCTTGACGCAAACTGACATCGGAAAGTGTCAATCCCACTAACTCAGATACCCGCAAACCACAGGCATAAAGCACTTCAAGCATGGCTTTATCCCTTAATTCCACTGGCTGATCTGTACAGGGCGCATTGAGTAGATCTTCTACCTGCTTTTCACTTAAATCTTTGGGCAATCGCTTTGGTAATTTCGGTGCAGACAAAAGTGCTGTCGGATCATCTTCCCGCATTTTTTCCCGATAAAAATAGAGAAACAATTGGCGCATGGCACTGAGTAAACGCGCCGAACTACTGGCTTTATATCCTCCATCCACGCGTTCTGCCAGAAAAGAGTGCAAATCTATCGTCTGGACAGATAATAAATTATGACCATGATGTATCAACCAGTTATCCAATGCCTGCAAATCCAACCGATAAGAAGCAAGCGTATTTTCCGCAAGATCATGTTCTAACCAGATAGCATCAAGAAATTGTTCTATCAGTGGATTAGTCAACTGAGTTGGTTGTTTTGACATGAATTACTTTCCTTAAATCTGTACATCTCTGCCGGCTATTATGCCTGAAAAAGCAATTATTCTGTTACAATGCCAATCCAGATATTCAAAAACCATAATGATTAATGATGAAGATTGGTCTTTTTTACGGCTCAAGCACCTGCTACACCGAGATGGTAGCAGAGAAAATCCGCGATATCCTTGGCGAAGATTTAATTGATCTTCACAATATCAAAGAGACAGCACCTAAATTAATGGAAACGTATTCTGTCCTGATTCTCGGCATCCCAACATGGGATTTTGGCGAATTGCAGGAAGATTGGCTGGTTATTTGGGATCAAATCCCTTCCCTCAATTTACAAGGGAAAATTGTCGCCATGTATGGTATGGGGGATCAAATTGATTACAGCGATTGGTTCCTCGACGCTCTCGGTATGCTATATCACCATTTACGCCCTTCAGGCGTGCATTTTATTGGCTTCTGGCCAACTGAAAGCTATGAGTTTACCAGCCCGAAACCATTAACGGATAATGGCTCACAATTTGTCGGGCTGGCTTTAGATGACGTAAACCAGTATGAACAAACTGATGATCGTTTATCGCAATGGTGTATGCAAATCCTGCAAGAAATGGAGCCTCTACTTTAACTCAGGAAAATTCCAGCTCAATCAGATATCAGGATATTGCAACAACAGTTGATTAATATTCCTCCATTCATCCTGTGGCATACCATCGGATGCGACCCATAAACGGATTTTTTTCTGGTTATAAAAAGATTGAGCCGTAATTAATACGCCATAACGACACAACCACGGCCGCCGGATAATTTGCCACTCATGCTTCTTCCATTGCAACTTATTATCACTGAGAAGAACTAAAAGCCCTTGAGATTTACGGATATTTTTCTGGCTACGCCCCCAACTGGCAATAATCAACAGTACCAAAGGAAGCCAGAAAATCCAGAAAATAGCGTCATCCGCAGGCCACGGAGCAAATAGTACGATAAGCGCTATTGCACCATGAACACAGGTAGAAATTAGCTGGGTATGCCAAGATACCCTGAGATCACACTTCCACAGGACCACGATCTTTATTTCTATTCTGAATAAGTTTAATCATGCGAAATAACTCTTCATCTTCTGGACGCCCATGATTCATTAGCCAGTTGAATAGATCAGGATCAGCACATGCAAGTAAGCGAATAAAAAGTCGTTTATCATCATCACTGAGTGAGTCATATTCATACTTAAAAAACGGCATAATTGAAATATCCAGCTCACGCATTCCACGCCGACATGCCCAATGAATACGCGCTTTATTATCAATATCCATGTTCAAAAAATCCCCTTTTTAATTCTCATTGTTAGTTTTAACGCTATTAGCCATTTAAGTCGCCCGGCAAACTCATGCATCATGCCAGCTAATAGCAATAATAACTACTTGCATTGTGCTTCAGCTCTTTTACCATTATGCATCATTGGCTCAAATATCTGACTGGCAGGATGTGTCATGGCTTATAAAACTCCGTTCTCTTCACAATTTCCATTGTCTTCATCGACCCTTCCCCTGACATTAATATCACTAGATGACTGGGGCCTGGTAACCGCAACTGGACCGGATACAGAAAAATATCTACAAGGTCAGGTTACAGCAGATATTTCCGCACTTGCAACGAATCAGCATGTGCTTAGTGCGCATTGTGACGCAAAAGGCAAAATGTGGAGTAATCTGCGCCTCTTCCATCGTGGTGAAAGCTTTGCTTATATTGAACGTCGCAGTGTGCTGGAAAATCAGCTTACAGAATTAAAAAAATATGCCGTATTCTCCAAAATTGCTCTTGCTCAGGATGAGAACGCGCTACTGCTCGGTGTTGCAGGTAAAAACTGCCGGCAAGCATTAAGCAGCTTCTTCCCAACCTTGCCGGATGCGGATAACGCTGTCGTTGCACATGAAGCCACCACACTACTCCATTTTTCCTTGCCGTCTGAACGTTTCCTTCTGGTAACAAACACCGCAACCGCTGAACAGTTAACAGAAAAACTTCAAGCTCAGCTTAATAACAGTGAACAGTGGTTAGCTCTGGATATTGAAGCTGGCTTCCCAATCATTGATGCCGCAAATAGTACACAATTTATTCCCCAAGCAACTAACCTTCAGGCATTGGCGGGAGGGGTATGCTTTAAAAAAGGGTGTTATACCGGTCAGGAAATGGTAGCCCGTGCTAAATACCGCGGAGCAAATAAACGTGGCATGTACTGGCTGGCTGGCAGTGCCTCTAAAATTCCGATGGCCGGAGATGATTTAGAATGGCAATTAGGAGATAAGTGGCGGAGAACGGGTACCGTTTTGGCTGCCGTTAAGTTGAATAATGATAATGTCTGGATACAAGTCGTCATGAATAATGATATGGAAAGTCATAGTGTATTCCGCGTCCGTGACGATGAAGGGCATTCCCTCACTATTCAGCCTCTGCCTTATTCTCTCAACGAAGAAAAATAGATGAGGTTTGTATGTCGTTAGCAGTATCTGTCGTTGATTTTGGCCCCTTTACCAATATCGTCGGTTTTTTAATGGAGTTGGATAAGTTAAAGAAAGTTCAGCGGCGAATTAAGTTACTGGATAACCATCGTCAGGAAAATTCAGCCGAACATAGCTGGCATTTAGCTATCGCCGCAATGAGTTTTGCGCCATATGCACAAGAAGTAGATATCCAACGAGTTATCCAGATGGCATTAATTCACGATATCGTAGAAATTGATGCTGGTGATGTGATGGTTTACGATTTGACGGCTCGTGAAGCTATTCATGAACAAGAAGTTAAAGCCGCCAACCGTCTTTTTGGTTTACTCCCCGAACCACAGAAAAATCATTTTATGTCACTTTGGCAAGAGTATGAAGCAGGAGAAAGCCAAGACGCCCGTTTCGCCATTACACTGGATAGACTAATGCCGATTCTGATGAATCTGCATAATAAAGGACAGAGTTGGGTAGAAAATAATATTCGTTTTGAGCAGGTGATTAACCGCAATAAATTTATTGCCAATACCTATCCTGAATTGTGGCAATATCTGCTGCCACAATTGGAAACTGCACAGAAGAAAGGTTGGCTGAAATAATTTTTCTCGAAAATTTTACACTACAAATTCAGTGCACACATTAACCCTATGGTGCACTGAATTAACGACAGAACGACAGTCGTTTTGATGAAAAACCTTAGATTTCACCCCGATAATCTCACTATTCTTAATCTACTCGTTTCCAAATAGTTTGTGTTTAGGAAATGGAAATAGACTTTCTTTAATCACACTCTTGCAATTCGCCGTTAACATCTATCTGCCCTACATTTCCTGTTCGCTCTCCAGGGTTTCCTATCCCTCCATCTATACCCGTCATTTCTCATTTTTTCCATTAATTATGGAAAATATTTCTGTGATACGTCACTACCTTTTAATAGATACTAATTAAATTTCAATTTTATACTTATCTCATGAAGTATTATTATAAAATACAAATAAAAACAACAAGTATAATTGTATTTTCAAAAATAACCATAAGATATAAACCCATAGATATTATTGAATAATGAAATTATGAATATAATTTAAATTAAAAGTAGAAAATAACTCTCTTTACCAGAAGAGGATTTTTCCACGAATAAACTCAACCTTTAAATACGCTACATTCTTGACCATCACGAGTTATGTCGTGAAGACGTTCAAATTTGATTTTTTGTTCTGATATAATAAATATTTTCATGGCGAGAATAATGATCTCCATTTCGGGTAAAATCAAGCATCTTCAATGAGTACGGGTATATACCCTATGGATTTCAAGATGCATCGCGACGGCAAGGGAGTGAATCCCCGGGAGCATAGATAACGATGTGACCGGGGTGAGCGAGCGCAGCCAACAAAGAGGCAACTTGAAGGATAACGGGTATACAATTAAATATTGCTGGCACAGAAAAATAAGACCACCAATTATGCAAGCTGGATTCAACTAATAAGTGAATTTTTCAGGAGAGGCGGTCAGTTGCTATACTTCAGCTTATTTATAGTCTTCAAGCCAGTCTAAAGTCTGATTATCACTATGCTGCCGTGCATTACCGTTAACATATATCTTGCCAGAAGTCCCTGCATTGCCGGATTCTCCATCATTACCCGCTTCACCAGACACTCCAAGATAACTATTAGCATTTAATCCTCTACTACCAACACCACCTACTCCGCCTATTCCTCCCTTACCACCGCCCCCTCCATTACCGCCATCTCCTCTATATGACAGAGCATTAATTACTGGCTGACCCTGAGTGAAATTAATATATATGTTACCACTGTCCCCACCGTTACCCCCATTACCGCCATCTCCTCCATTACCGCCATCCCCTCCCCTTCCTCCATATCCAGCACTACATTTGTTTGTTGCAGCTCCTCCATTTCCACCATTCCCTCCATTCCCGCCATTACCGCCATATCCACCCTTTCCACCCTTACCACCTATCGATGCCGCATTGACTACTCCAGTAAAAATGTCAACATTAATAATTACGTCATTTGCACTGCCACCTCTTTTGCCATCCATCCCTGGTGCTCCCGAAGAACCGCCAGTTGCATCAGTACCTGGTGTGGATTTAACAGAGCAACCATGTTTATTCTCTGAACCAATATTACCATTGCTGCCATTAACCCCATTACTTCCCTGTTCACCCTCAAAACCATCGCCTCCATCAGAGCCTTTACTGATAATGCTCTGCTTTTTATCATTATTGCTGTTCCCTACAATAGTATTAGCTTCGATCTTACCATTAGTGCGGTAAATAATTTGACCTCCCGGTTCAATGATTATCTGGTCATATACCAAGACAACGGGTTCGCCATAATCATCTTTATCTTCAACAAGCAATGGTGCATCTGCGGTAACAGTGATTCTTTCGCCAATGTATAACGCAATCTTTATTGGGAAACGCTTAGCATTAAGCATTTCCTCATAATCTTTGACTAAAGCAGAATTACTATACATATAGGCCCTAAAAGCTTTACACAAATCAATATGATAACCCGTGACATTTGCCAGTCGTTCAGCAGAAAATGGTTCAGGTAACGGATGATGAGGTTCCATTTTGCCAGGGCCATACTCACTGTCAGGTATACCGCCGAGTGCCTTCAACTCTTGTATGGTTTGTACCGTAAAAAATGCAGGTGGCACAGTCGCTGTCTTCGGATCGTTAGAGAATATTACCTTACCGTCAAAATCCGAGGTCTTAAGTTGCTTTGGCTGCCGTTCTACACCAATCAGATGATGATTCTGATGTAATATTGCCAAAGTTTCAGCAACCGTTCTTATTTTATCCATAGATATTCTCCAGAATTTAAATTTATACCCGTCATCTTTCAGTTGGCTGCACTCTCTCACCCCGGTCACATCGTTATCTATGCTCCCGGGGATTCACTCCTTTGCCGTCGCGATGCATTTTGAAATCCATAGGGTATATACGCATTTCAACAACGGGTATGCCAGAAAAATAATTTCTATAAGAATCAATTAGGCAAGTATTTATCCACGTTACAGAAAGCGATTGAATGCGATATTTAAATGACACAATTTAAAATATTAATGTAATTTCCCACTTTTTTCATTAATTAAGGAGAATATTTCCGTGATACATCACAACCTTTTAATAAGTACTGACTAAATGCTTCAATTTTATATTTGTCTCATTAGGTATTATTAGAAAATACAAATAAAAGAATATAATCATGATTATATTCTTCAAAAATCACATTGAGCAACAGGCACTATTGCCATGCCGATAACAATCGCCATTAATTTACCCAGGAACCAATGCAAAATCGGATTCATACTCAGCACACTTGTAAAACCTGAGTGGCAAAAAACGAAGCCAACCAGCAAGGCCAGCCCCAATAAGTATTCAGTAATTCATAATGTAAACCACTTGAACATAAGCAAAACCAAGATCTGCCCCCATTTCCCCTTATTTATCGTCGTTCAGACCCGTCTGATTGCGGCACCACTAGCGATTAAGTTTCCGATCAGATTCCCGTTCATGACCGTTGACATATATCTTGCCGGTGTTACCGTCATCTCCAAATTCTCCTTTAAGACCATCTTTACCATAGTCCCCCTGCAAACCATGTACACCGAGTACTCTGGTACTATTTCCAGGTTCACCCCCTATTCCTCCCCAACCGGCCTTCCCACCTTCCCCACCAAGACCATTAATTGACACAACCTGAAGTACTGGACTACCGTCAGAGTAATTAATATATATGTTACCACTGTCCCCACCTTTACCCCCCCTGCCTCCATTGCCTCCATTTCCTCCAGTGCCCCCATTCCCTGCCGCCCCAGCAGGACACCACTTGATTGTTCCATTGCCCCAATTACCCCCATTCCCCCCATTACCCCCACGCCCCCCAAGACCGCCTCTTCCACCGTTACCACCGTTACCACCTATCGTTGCCGCATTTACTGTTCCAGTAAAAGATTGACTAGTAGTAACAGTCAGGTCATTCGCATTTCCAGCTGCTGCACCATCCCCCCCTAATCCTCCGACAGAACCGCTGGCTCCATCAGTACCTGATGTGGCGCTAATTAAGCAGCCATTTTTACTATCTTTACCATCTTTACCATCACTGCCATTAGCCCCTTGATTTCCTGGCGCACCATCAAGACCATCGACGCCATTACTGCCTCTATTGACAACATTCTCCTTTCCAGTATTTTCATTCCCTACAATAGTGTTAGCTTCGATTCGACCATTAGTGCGGTAAATAATTTGACCTCCCGGTTCAATGATTATCTGCTCATACACCAAGACAACCGGTTCACCATAATCATCTTTATCTTCAACAACCAATGGATTATCGGAGGAGATAGTCATTTTCTCGCCACTGTATAACGCAACCTTCATCGGGAAGCGCTTAGCATTAAGTATTTCTTCATAATCTTTGACTAAAGCAGAATCACTATAGATATAGGCCCTAAAAGCTTTGCACAGATCAATATGATTACCAGTGACATTTGCCAGTCGTTCAGCAGAAAACGGCTCCGGTAACGGATGATGGGGTTCCATTTTTCCAGGGCCATACTCACTGTCAGGTACACCGCCAAGCGCTTTCAACTCTTGTATGGTTTGTACCGTAAAAAATGCCGGTGGCACAGTCGCTGTTTCTGGATCGTTGGAGAATATTACCTTACCGTCAAAATCCGAGGTCTTTAGTTGCTTCGGCTGTCGTTCCAGACCAAACGGATAATGATACTGATATAATATTGCCAAAGTCTCAGCAACCGTTCTTATTTTATCCATGTGAATTCTCCTGAGTTTAAATTTATACATTTAGAATAACTTCATATATTAATTATCTATCTAACCAAGTTCCAAAGTTTCTACTATTATCACTACCGGTTATGTCACTAACTTGCTGATAGTCAAAGTTTTGCCTCTGGCTAATCACCAAATTAGCCATAACGAAAGCACCGATTTTTCTAGCAAAATATACAGCCACTTCAACAACAGGTAGGCCAGAAAAATAATTACGATGAGAGTTAATTAGGTAAGTATTTATTCACTTTACAGAGAGCAATTAGACGCAATATTGAAATTACACAATTTAAAATATTAATATAAATTCCCATTTTTTCCATTAATTATGGGGAATATTTCTGTGATACATCACTATCTTTCAATAGTAGCCAATTAAAAATTTCAATTCTATACCCGTCATCTTTCAAGTTGCCTCTTTGTTGGCTGCACTCACTCACCCCGGTCACATAGTTCTCTATGCTCCCGGGGATTCGCTCCCTTGCCGTCGCGATCCATCTTGAAATCCATAAGGTATAGAACAAAATCAATAATTATCATAATGCAGTGCAGCCATTTACAATGGCTGCACGTCAAACTATCAATACTCAAGCACTTGTTCTTTCTGCGGAGCTTTCAGCAAACGCCAAGCGAGCAATACCACTCCTGCGGTCAATACCACTGTCATCCAGCTCATCATATGAATAGCGCTGGTGAATGATTCCGCCGCTGCTGTCATCAGCTTCTGCCCCTCTGATTCAGCTAATGAATTCGCGACAACGTAAGCCCCCGCTAAAGTCTCTAAAGCTAATCCCGTCTGTTCCTGAGAGATCTCATTTGGTAATTGCAATGTCATACGATAGAAAGCAGTAACCAATCCCCCCAGAATAGTCGTACCAAGTACAACACCCACTTCATAAGCAGTTTCGCTTATTGATGATGCCGCCCCTGCTTTAGAGGAGGGTACTGACGAAAGCACCAAATCGTTAGACACCGAAGCAATTGCCCCCACACTAATATCTAATAATGCGAAAGCAACAATCAGAGTGACTAAATCACTGCCGATACTCGCGACCAGAAGAAATGCAATACCTGCAATACTCAGCAAAATTGGCACCAGATAATGAGCCGGAACCCGTTGAGCAATAGGCACTATCGCCATACCCATAACAATTGCCATTATTTGTCCAGGAACCAATGCCAGGCTAGCCAAAATCGGCTTCATACCGAGCACAATTTGCAAGACCTGTGTGGCAAAAAAGACAAAACCAACCAGCAATGCCAAACTCAGTAAGTTAACAATAATCGAACCCGTGAACATACCATTGCGGAACAGAGAAAGATCCATCAACGGCACAGGCAGACGCTGTTGTCGGCGAACAAATAGCACACCAGCAATAAGACCAACCGACAGTTCGAGTATTACACTTATTTCAAACCCATCACTAGCAAGGTGTTTAATCGCGTAAACAATACCAACCATAGCAACGATCGATAACAGAACACTATACACATCGATAATGCCCGTCTGTTTTTTATCGGACTCTGGCAATAACATCGGTCCGAAGATCAACAATGGCACTAATACCGGTACTGCCAATAGAAAAATTGAACTCCAATCGAAGAATTGTAATAGAACACCACCCACTACAGGACCTACGGCCGAACCGATAGTTAATGTTGTCGCCCAGATAGCAACAGCCAATCGACGCTGTTCACGATCCTCAAAAAGAACGCTGATCAAAGCCAAAGTTGAAGGCATCAGCATCGCACCAAAAAATCCAAGTACGGCTCGCCCTAAAATCAATTGTTCAGGTGAAGTTGACAGTGCTGTGAACACCGAAATAACCGTGAACCCCAAAGATCCAAATAACAGTAATGAACGATGACCCACACGATCGCCAATACTTCCCATTGATACCAGCAAACCAGCCAATGCCAATGAATAAGCATCAATTATCCATAATTGCTGGCTTGCACTGGGTCCCAGAGCTTCAGCTATTTTTGGTAAAGCAAAACTTAAGATCGTATTGTCCACAGTCACTAGCAATACTGGTAACATCAATATCAGTAATCCTAGCCAATTTCTGAGTCCTGCCCGCCCGTTAGCCTCAGCAACTCTATTTAACGACATCCCCTCAACTCCTATCCTATCTCATTCAAGCGTTGAAAAAATATGCTGGCAATCAGCAGCACTGATATCAAGCTGTTCCCCCAGTTGTTGCGCAATATCTCTGAGGTTATTGCCAAATTCAGTTTGATCGCCAGCCTGTACTATCGAATCTAACTGTTGTATGGCATGCAGCAACTCCTGACGCGGTTCGGCAGCCATCGGATTTTCATATTGAACGTCCCAGTACACTTCTATTGGATTGCGTAAGATCCTTGATAATAACGCCAGCATGGTACGCATGGGCGGTGGCGCAATAGCTGCCAAGGTACGAATATCTAACGGACTTTTCGCCAACACCAAGCCAAAAATCAGTATCGCGGCATGGGGCAAAGCCTGACAAAGCGCCATAACCTGATCGTGTTCCTCCGGCGTCATCCTACTGATACGCATATCAGCCTGCATCAATACCCGCTCAATCCAATGTTCACTAACATGACAGTTATCGAGAATGACTGCAACTGGCCTTTTTTGCTCCGGCAAAGATGGCGAGAACATCGGGTTAACACCAATGAAAGGCTGCCCGGGGGCGGCAGCTCTTAATGCAGAATAAAAAGGGGCCTGAACTGAACAGGTTGACACGATCTGTACATCATCACCAATAGCAGATAACACCCAAGGCAACGCTTGTATGGCGACGGCTTCCGGTAAGGCAAAGACGACCGCCTTTGCCCCACTCAAAACCGCTCCAACATCAGCAGCCGGGTTTAAGATATCAATCTGACAGTAATGAGAATGATAGTAATGAGAACGCACTCCCTGCGTTCGTTTGTCAACACTGTATACAATATGACCATATTGAGTAAAAAGGCGCTCTAATAAAGAACCAATAGCGCCTTGCCCACCAAGGATGACCACTTTATGGTTACTCACACACTTCCTCCGCCATATGACTAAAACTGAAATATGGCACACTCGCTTTGACCAATGTCTCTTCAAATTCGCCATAAGGATCAGAATGAGCAACAATTGCCCCCCCAATGCCGAATTCAGCACACTCTTGATGTAATACCGCGGTGCGTATCACAATGCTCAATTCCACTTCACCACTGAAAGATAACCATCCAAGCGCACCGGAGTAAACACCACGAGCCGATGACTCTAAAGCATCAATAATCTCCATCGTGCGCTTCTTCGGTGCGCCGGTCATTGATCCTCCTGGAAAACATGCCCGGATAGCCTCTATGGATGACGTTTCTTCACATAATTGACCGCGTATGGTCGAAACCAATTGATGTACAGAAGAGAAGCTCTCAACTTTAAATAATTCAGGTACATGCACACTACCTGGACGACATACCTGATTAAGATCATGGCGCACTAAGTCCACTATCATCAGATTTTCTGCCCTATCCTTAGTAGACTGACTCAATTCCATCTGCAAATGCTGATCATCGGCTGCCGTTTTTCCGCGTGGCCGGGTCCCCTTAATCGGTCTGGACTCAATATTTCTGGCGTCATCAATACGTAAAAACGTTTCTGGTGATGCACTGAGTACAGAAAAATCCCCACAGGCCAGATAAGCGCCATAAGGTACAGGACTGGCATGACGCATACGCCGATAAGCGTCCAATGGATGTCCTGAATAAGTCATCTTGGCCCTATTCGTCAGACAGATTTCATAGGACTCACCATCTGTGATGTATTGGAGTGATTTATGGATTCCATCCATATATTTCTCAGCGCCATATTCCAGACAAATCTTATTTTGATCAACAGCGCCAGGAATAAAGTCAGGTATCACTTCACCGGTATTTTTTGTATTGGTAACGAAAAGTTCCGGTGACCAATGATGTGGCTGCCCTATTGGTGTGATAAAACATTCATAAAGTTTACTCTGCTGATGATCGAAGACAAAAAAATGCGGAGTAAATATTAAGCTGGCATCAGGATGTTCTGAACGATATTTGTTGCTGCCAATTGTCAGCGCCTTTAATTCATATCCTAAATAACCAACAAACCCGCCTTTAAATACCAATGGCATCGATTTTGGTGTCGAAATTGCCACCACATCAAGCAACTGAGACATCAGCGAGAAAAAATCTCCCTGAACAATCCTCTCGCCATCAGGACCGATCAAACGCAAATTCTCAGTCTGTACACTGTATTCAAGTCTGACAGCACCTTGTTCATTACCGCTGCCCATCATTGAGAAGCGGGCATTGGGTCTATCAGAATTTTCACTATCAAGCCAGAAAGCATGCGTATCATTGCCATAACGTTGAATAAACAAGGATTCAGGATCGACTATCTCCTTACATTCACGATAATTCAGGTTGAGATCTTGTCTTCCACCTACTGCAAGATAAGCCTCATTGATATCAGTACATATATTCTGAGCGGTAACTTCCTGTTCATTATTCTCTTTATACGTCTCCGCTATCCGCACGAAATTACTGAGTAGCTCACGCCCATATTCAGAATCAATCGATTCAGGATGAAATTGAACCCCCCAGATCGGCCTTTCGGTGTGCTCAATTGCCATGATTAAGCCATCATCAGTCCAGGCAGTACATTTCAGATTGTCGGGCAACCGGGTACATACCAACGAGTGATATCTGACCACTTCAAACTGTTCAGGCAAACCGAGGAACAATCCTTCTCCAGTGTTCCTGATGCGACTGCGATAGCCATGTACCGGATTGGGGGCATGTTCTACAACGCCGCCAAATGCCAGGTTAATCCCCTGATGACCGAGACAAATACCCAACAGTGGCACTTTGGCATGTGCAATAACTTCAGCACAGACCCCAAAATCACTGCTTTCAGCCGGATGTCCTGGCCCCGGAGAAAGGACTACCGCATCATATTCGTCTATCGTTAACTCTTCATAAGTCAAAGAATTGGTGACTACGGACGGCACACTGCCCGTCACTTCATACAGATATTGAGCAATGTTTTGCGTAAAGGAATCATAATTATCAATGAGCAGTATTTTCATTATTCTTTACTTTCTCGTGTAACAACTGGTCAATCAGCTCTTCTTCTCGACGGCAAGTCTCTTCAATAACCAGTTGAAATATTGATTCAGTATATTCAGGCCGTAACCCAAAATCGGTTGATTTATCCCGCAACATATTCAATAACGAGGTAATACGTTGTGGCTGCATCATCGGAATATCCTGCCCCGCTTTTACCTCAGCGATTTTCATACAAACTTTCATACGTTCAGAAAGCAGTGCCAAAATCTGCATATTAATAACATCCAAAGATTCCCTGTAAGGTTGTAATATTTCCTGTTTATTTATTATTGCTTGAGTCATATGTTTGATCTTCGTCACTGATTCATTTCAATTATCTTCTTTATTGGTAAGCGGGTGTCATTTACACCTGTGGAACCACAGCCTGTGGCTCAACCCAATTCAGCCCTTTTTCCCTTATTTCAAATAAGGTATTTGCTAGCTGCTTGATTTCACCTGCCTGATGCTCACTAGAGAAAGCAAAGCGTAACATTGCATTGCCATCCGGGACCAGTGGATAAAATACCGGGAATAATAAGATGCCGTTATCACGCAGCAAACGAGCAGCTTCAAGCCCTTCCGCTTCATTTTCGAATAAAGCGCCGCGAACGGGAGATTGCACACCCGCATTCATCAAACTGTTCTCCATCAGAGAATCAAACAGATTGATGTTGTTCCATAACTGCTCTTGCCGGATGTCTATCTCAAGGCTGAGATGAAGTCTTGCTGAGGCAACGTTAGCGGCCAACATCGGCACCATGATCGAATGACCAAAAACCAGAGGATTCGCTAAGGTACTGATCACTTCGACATCATCGGCACCTGCAACCACCACAAAACCCCCGGCACCACCAAATGCTTTGGATAATGAACCTGCAAGTATGAGGTTGGATGGCAAAATATGGTCAAGTGCAGCAAAAGCATAACCCGCACCATGACGCCCCATAATGGAAATACCATGAGCATCATCTACATAGACATAGCCTCCAGCAGCAGCCAACTGTCGCGTTAATTCTGCAACCGGAATTAAACCATTCATTGAACCAATACCATCAATCAGCAGGATAGGTGTCCGCTGATTCTCCTTACAGTTCTGCAAAGCTTGCTGTACTGACTGCGCATCAGCACTATCAACCCGTGATACCGGTCCGAACTGCTCCAGAATACCGCGTAAAACCTGCATAGAGGCATGAGCAGTTTTATCCATCAACCAATGTACAGGCCGAGAAAGAGGATAGTTAGGTAGAGAGCCACTCCCCAATAACGGCAATACACCAAGATGAACATTACTGGTGGAAGTAAACACCGCAACGGCACCACCTTGATAAATCTCTTCCAGCAGTTTCTCCAATTGCCCCAAATATTGCGGGCGCATCGCTCCACGGGATGATGACAAATGTATCCCTGTTTTAGCCATTGCCTGATTTGCCGCTTCAATTAACGCAGGATGATGTTCTAATCCCAAATAAGAGCAGGAAACAAATTCAGTAAAGACTTTGCCTTCCTCCGTAGTAATTTGCTTACCTTGACGTTCAACCACAGTGAAACTGGTCAAACCTTCGTCGATAGCTTGCGCTAAGGCACCGGTTGTCCGTGACCGACGAATTGTCATCCAGTCCTGCTTATGTTTTACATCCATTATCTAGACTCCAACTGTCTAAGTTCAAATGCGCTTACAACCAACAGTGATTACCGAACTGCCCGTTGTGTCAGAAATATCTTCATCGATAATAGTTCGTACCGAGGAGAAGCCAACATCTGAAAATAATGCTCTGACACTCTCTCCCTGACTTTCACCATGTTCAATAACTAACCAACCTTCTGATTGCAGTAGCTGTTTAGCTTGTTTGATAATCAACCGTGCTAAGTCAAGCCCATCATCCCCCGAATACACCGATGCATAAGGATGATGTTCCTCCCATTCCGGTAATATTTCCTGCTGTTCTGGCACATAAGGTGGATTAGCTACAATCAACGCTACCGATCCGTTAAATTGAGAAAATGCTTGCCAATCCCGTAAATCTGCTTTTAATGCATCGGCTTTAATCGCCCAATTCGCCAACCGATAGATATTGCGCGTCAGGTATTGAAAAGCCACATCATCATATTCGACACAAGTGACCTTTAAATCTGGGCGACGTTTAGCAATAGCTAAACCGATGGCACCACTACCGGAGCATAAGTCCAGCACCACAGCCCCATGAGGCGCTTGATATTCATTCTCCAGCCATTTATGAATAACTTGACTATGAGGGCGCGGAATAAATACCCCGGTCCCCACCGTCAGAGGCAATCCATCAAAATCCACAGTACCGACAATATGCCCAAGTGGTATTCGGTTACAGCGTTCATGAACCGCAAGCATAAATTCATCACGGGCGCGGTCCTTACAACGTCTTTCCAGATAACGGTCAATCAGGCACGTGAGATCAGTTTCCACATCCCAAACGTCGGCCTCTGACAGTAATTTCCTGGCGTTATCAATGACAACTTGATCTTTCAGCGAAAAACTCATGACCAAGCCTCATAATAACTGCGTAACCGTTCACGCATGGATTGATAAATATGGGAGAAGGCAACCAACTCTGGCGGTGGCGTGAATTGAGGGTGAAGAGACTCAATTAAATTCTGATAATTGCGCATCATCCCTTCATTCAGCAGTGGCAGCCAGTAAGGTTTAATATCCCAACGATATTCGTAACCGGTAGCAAACATTTGTTGAGCAGTCTCTTTCGCCATCACGTCACGGGAGAAGCCGACCAACGGAGGACGAACTGGATTGAAATCATCAAGATTAATCAGTGTATTTTCTACTCCCGTCAAAGCATTAGCCACATAATCCGCTAATAACGGTGATTGATGTAAGCCATCACGGTAAGTCCCGGTCGCCAACCAAAGACCATTCACGCCGCATTCGCCGATCAACGGGAACCCATCAGCCGGGATTGGCCGGTTACCAACCTGAATTGAGAGGATCTCAGCATCATGTAAGTTAATATCTAACTGATCTAACGCACAATCCAACAAGAACTGCACATCAGAAATCAGTGCCTGACTGCGTGGTTTTTCAGACAGAATATTGGTCGCGCCAAGATACAGCACACCATCACCACGTGGCACACAATGCAGCCCACAGGCAAATGCCCGGTTAGGGGTACGGATGACCGAAGTCGGTAATTCTCTGCCTTTCGGCATCTTGACCAGAATGGATACCCCATAGCCGGCAAAGATTGGCGGAATTTGGCGAACAATAGAAGGTATATTTGATAACAGATCCAACGAGTGCGCACCGGCAGCCACGACGACCTTATCTGCCATTAAACGTTCGCCACTCAGCAATTCGACACCGGTAGCTAAACCCTCTTCAATCAACACACACTTAACATTCTCTTCTTTAAGACTTCCACCTTCAGCCACCAATGCCGCATCCAGCTTTTCCAGCAATAAATGCGAGTTCAGCGCATGCTCATCAGGGATGTACAAAGCACGCAGCGGGCGCACTAAATCGTTGGGCTTTAACCACTCAATTTCACGCGGATCAATGGTTTCATAAGGTGCCGCATAATCGTTTAGGGTTTGTTCGATAGCGTCATAATTGATACTGTCAATCTCTTCCATCCCGGCAGTGTTGAGTATCACGTGAGTGCCTTTAGCCGTGAACAGTGATCGGGTATCACCGGAAGAGTCAGCTAACCGTTGCGCCCAAGCCGGCCAAAGCTCTTTGGAAATACAATCCATATTCAATTTCAACTTACCGTGTTCACTCGCTAATAAACCACTGGTAATTTCGCCAAAACACCCATTCATTGCACCCGCCGCTTTCGAAGCAGCATTAGTTCGATCAGTCTCTCCAACCCTACAAACCGAAAGATTTCTGCTTGCCAGCTCATAGGCGATTGAACCTGCAATTGCCCCGGAACCAACGACAATAAAGTCGTATTTCACTTATTTACTCCTATATGGCCTGTGGCCAATTTATTTTAAATATGTTGTCAATAACGACGGACAAATAATTACCGCCCTCTTATAGTGAGGATATTTTTACTGCTTTACATCAATTGTAAAAAATAACCCTGTATTCATCAGTAATTAAAATGACGAATCACACTCAGATTTACACTAAATTTAAAAACAAATATGCAATGACAAATTATCACATTGGAAATAGTTTCAAGTTATCATCAATTAAATATAATAACCCATGTAAATTAATTTATGAAAATTAAAATTCACAATAAAAACAACAAATTGAACAATGTCATAAAATATCATTTATATTAAATGCATATAATAACCAAAGATATTATTATGTTTGAAATAACATTTGCGAATCAGGGAAGAACAATAATCATCAAATACAAAACTGTCAAATAAATTTAGTCTTATATTATAAATAAAAAAATCATATAAATATTTTCAGTATAAAATAAAAACAATTTATATTTAAATTGTTACGGGGAACAATATTCTAAATACCTTTTATTTTTCAATAAAAAAACAAAAATTCTCAAGAAAGGTGTTTTTTTAAATTTATATTTGCCATCAACTTTCACCAATATAGATAAATGTGAAACATAAGTTATTGTATTGTAATTTATTATTACATTGGTGATTATTTACAACCAACGTGCACATGGTGAACATTCATCTTTCAGATTATTGACTTTTAACGTCTCGACTATCACTGCTGAGTTTTCCTCAGTAATAAAACGAGAAAATTTGTACTGACGGTTTACATGGGAATGGCATTTTGCTACCACCAGAGGGATTTAACCCTGTTTTTAATGTCTTTAATCTTTCGGTGTCGCGTTTTCTATTGACTCCAACGATCCAATTTGTTCAGGTTAAGTTATATGGATTGCCATTTTTCATTCCATTTGAAAGCAAATAGTTATGCAGTTTTCACTCATTAAAATAATGATTAACCACATCTTTATCCCAAGGTGATAAAACAGGTATTAAGAAAATCCGTTTTTAGCTGTCAGTGTGGTTTTAAAATCAGGAAAAAAGAGCAAGCACATCATGTTTTTAACATTATTCACTTTCTCTTTTTACTTTCATTTGCCCTTTTTAGCGATCGTAAACACCTTTTTATCGGTAATGATTCAACTAAGGGTTAAAAAAATCAACATATTATTAATGCCCATTTTTAAAAGGTACAGCGTGATTTTAAAAAGCTTATTTATTGTCATATTTAATATATCTATCGGTGATATTATTCTTCGCTTGCTTCACATTTAATTAATCTACCATGATTATTTAAAAGTGATAATAAAGAGAAACTAAATTTTTTATATAAAAGGTAGATTTAATTAAATAAGTAAAATTTTTTAATAGAACAGTTAATTACATTTAATCGAAACCCTTCAATCATTAACAGAAAGTTAAAAAGAAATAAGCAAGTAAAAGAATATTACTCATACAGTTTAATATTCAAAATCTTTATTTCCATCATTTTACGCAGCAGACCATTAAAATAATGTCATAAAAAAATGGGTTAAACCGGTTAACTTGGCAGAATTTAAACCCTGAAAAAAGCGTGATTATTCGAAAGAGTCTCTTTACATCATCATGCTATTTACCGGCTGATTTATAAAGATAAAAAGCGAGTGTGATTAATGTTTTTTATACCTTATAGATTTCAAGATGCATCGCGACGGCAAAGGAGCGAATCCCCGGGAGCATAGAAAACTATGTGACCGGGGTGAGTGAGTGCAGCCAACAAAGAGGCAACTTGAAAGATGACGGGTATATACCCGTAATCATTGAAGATGCTTGATTTTATCCGAAATGGAGATCATTATCCTCGCTATGAAAATATTCATTACCGATGAACAAAAAGCCGAACTTGAACATCTCCATCACACCTGCCGTGATAAGAGGGAGTGTGATCGCATCAAAGCGGTCCTGCTGGCCTCTGAAGGCTGGAGTTCAGTGATGATCGCTCAGGCCCTGCGTCTTCATGAAATGACCGTTAACCGTCATATCAGCGATTACCTTAATCAAGGTAAACTTAAATCTGATAATGGGGGGTCTGATAGTTTGCTTTCTCAAGAACAAACTGATTTTTTAATCAATCACTTATCTCAACATCTTTTCCATCACACCCATGAAATCGTGGCCTATGTTGCTCAGCTCTGGAATATTACCTTTAGCATTCCCGGCATGAATAAATGGCTACACCGTCAGGGTTTTTCTTATAAAAAACCTTGTGGCGTCCCTCATAAATTCGACGCAGAAAAACAGCGACAATTTATTGAATATTATGAGAATCTTAAAGTCACAGCGAAAGACGAACCCATCCTTTTTCTTGATGCTGTTCACCCGACTCAAGGCACCAAACTCGGTTATGGCTGGATGCGAAAAGGCGAGAAAAAAACAGTCAAAACAACAGGAAGCCGGACTCGCCTGAATATATTGGGCGCGCTCAACCTGAATGCCATTGGTCGTACGGTGTTCCAGGAATATCAAACCATCAATGACTACAATATTTGCTGTTTTTTCAATGAAATAAGAAAGTCTTATCCTGACTATCATCAAAAAATTCATCTTATTGTGGATGGGGCGGGTTACAACAAAGCTCATCTTGTTAAGGAGTGGGCTTATGTTAGCAATATTGAGTTACATTACCTTCCTCCCTATAGCCCAAATTTAAACCCAATAGAGCGATTATGGAAGGTCATGAATGAACAGGTTCGAAATAACCGTTATTTTGCGGATAAACATGAATTTCGAGACAACGTCTTCAAATTTTTCACCACAACGCTACCGGATATAGCGGACTCGCTGATGTCTAGAATTAACGACCATTTTCAGGTGCTAAAAACTGCATCTTGAAGTTTCTTGGGTATAAACATAAAACACAATATGCCATGATGATTAAACTTAATAAAAAACAGGCGAAAAAAGGGTTTTACAGGTTTTACAGGTTTTACAGGTTTTACAGGTTTTACAGGTTTTACAGGTTTTACAGGTTTTACAGGTTTTACAGGTTTTACAGGTTTTACAGGTTTTACAGGTTTTACAGGTTTTACAGGTTTTACAGGTTTTACAGGTTTTACAGGTTTTACAGGTTTTACAGGTTTTACAGGTTTTACAGGTTTTACAGGTTTTACAGGTTTTACAGGTTTTACAGGTTTTACAGGTTTTACAGGTTTTACAGGTTTTACAGGTTTTACAGGTTTTACAGGTTTTACAGGTTTTACAGGTT
Source organism: Photorhabdus laumondii subsp. laumondii (assembly GCF_003343245.1). Lineage (NCBI taxonomy): Bacteria > Pseudomonadati > Pseudomonadota > Gammaproteobacteria > Enterobacterales > Morganellaceae > Photorhabdus > Photorhabdus laumondii. The sequence goes on from NZ_CP024901.1 coordinate 4,207,304, forward strand.
TTACAGGTTTTACAGGTTTTACAGGTTTTACAGGTTTTACAGGTTTTACAGGTTTTACAGGTTTTACAGGTTTTACAGGTTTTACAGGTTTTACAGGTTTTACAGGTTTTACAGGTTAAAACTATCGTTAAAACTATCGTTAAAACTATCGTTAAAACTATCGTTAAAACTATCGTTAAAACTATCGTTAAAACTATCGTTAAAACTATCGTTAAAACTATCGTTAAAACTATCGTTAAAACTATCGTTAAAACTTTATACCGATTAACCCAAGAGTTAAGAAAATGATTTTTAATAACAGCCTAAAGCCTGCCTATTATAATGCCATCAGTGAAAAATTGAAAACAAAAATTGATTTTATTGATGCTTATATCTCCCAGGGAAAACGGATAAATAAAAACATGAATAAGTTAATCAGATAATTTTTTTCAAAAGGAATCGCCTTTAATAACACCTTAAACCAAAGAATAAACTTTTTCATAAACCAATTAAATCATCAATCATGAAAAATATGAATAACACCCCCATAAAATAAATGATTTAACGGCATATGGATTAAATTACTTTCAGCGTTATTATTTTACATTTATTATATAAAACCATGATAGCTTAAACCAGCTTTACACTGTTTTAGCCCATCTAATAACATCTCTCTTTTACTGTTTAATTTAAACCATTCTGCTTTTTATACCGTCAGTATGATTTAACGCTAAAATCAATTTAATATCATTATTTTTACGAGTTGTTTTCACTCGCCGTTAACGGTTAAACACCTGTTTAACCGTTATCACATTTCTGACTTATTAATCCTAAAAACTTTTAACCTTTGTTGATAGAATAAAGCGTTATTAAGCATTAAAGAAAAGCTAATTAACCAACAACACGTTATTAAAAATTTTCGATGACTTAAGAATATCCCTTATTTTAAAAATGGATTAACATAGGTATCAGGTTTAGCATTTTTTAACAGCGGTTTTGAGGTATGACTCAACCCTTCCGCCCTCCTTCTTTGGTGTTACCTAATACTTTTACCGTTCACCTGCCGCCACTGCGGTGACGGCAATCGCAGCATTCCGCTGCGCAATGACACACTCTTCGGCGACCTTAATAATCAACGCTGCCGATTGACCGTTAAAAAATCAGTGATGCAGACCAGTAAACCACCCAGTGAGCCGGTTTCAGGTGGTCAGGGTAAGTGAGTGGTTTGCCAACAGTTATCGCCTGATTGAATCGGCGGTTCGTTAGTGAGAAGCCAAGTGCGGTGCCAGTGACATTACCGCCATCAATTTGTCCTGCTTTTCCTCGTAACCATCCCGTATCCAACGCCCCGGTTAAGGTGAGTTCACCCAGTACAGGAAGCTCTGCCATTCGCCAGTTCAGCTCATTGCGCCAATATCCACCGCGGTTGCCGGTGAGAGATTGCTCTTTAAATCCCCTGACGGAATATTGTCCTCCCAGCGAGAGGCGTTCGCTGGCGTAAAGGTTGTCGGGTGTGGTCTGGCCGTAAAGGGATGAGAGGTAATAAATGGAATCCGTGACTGGCATAAAATAGCTGGCACTCAGGCTAAATTTACGGAATTGACTCCGTGGAGCATCCGGGAAATGGGGATCCTCTTTTGTCGCACTGAACACCGGTAAACCGTGGCTGATTGCCGGGTTAAACGTGATATAGCCACCTGCCAGTACTGAACTGTAGTTAATGCCAAGGTTGATAGAGCTTAACGTCGGGCTGCTGATGGATAATTTCTCTCCTGCCAGCAAATTGGTCGTTTGGCGGCGCGTCAATCCCAGATCCAGCGCCAGCTTCTGTTCGCCATCACGGTATAACGCCCGGTTTATTGCCAGCCGGTGCGTCTGGCTGTCGCCTTCGTAGCGATAGGCTTGCGAGTCAGCCGGAATATTCTGAAAAGAGTCATTCCACGCATACTGATAACTGAACAACCAGTAGCCATAAGGGATCGTTACATTAGAAGTGAGGCTTCGGTTTTGGTGGCTATGGCGAAAATCACTGTTATGGCTGGCAGACAATGACCACTGATCAGCGAGATGTAATGGATTATCCAGGTTCACACTGGCATTGATTTGCCCGGTGCCGGTACTTTTCTGGCCACTGTTATCCCCACCCAAGCTGGCACTGATCGGTAAACGTGTCGAGGTTCGTTTTAAGATAACCGCAGAATAACCGGGTTGTTTTCCTGGCTGAATATCAATGGCGACCTGTTGGGAGGGCAGGCGGTTCAGGCGCTCCATGCCTTGTTCAATATCTCGCAGATTGAGTGTTTTGCCAATCATGCCCGGAAAGGCCATTTTGAGTGAGTATGGTGTTTCATCATCAAGGCTGATTGACTCAATTTTGCCTTCATTCACGGTAATCATGAGGGTACCGGAGGATAAATCCTGCGCTTTGAGGTCGGCACGGGAAGTGACATAACCCCGTTTGATATAGGCATTCGATACTTTACGCACCAGCTCATTAATCTCTTGCAAAGTTAAACAATGAGATAAGTAAGGGTGAATCACGTTCTGTTTGACTGACTTTGACAAGCTTTCTGCACCCACAAATTCAATCTGTTGAATGGTGTGGCAAACAAATTCAGCTGCATCCGACGTTAAAACGGGGGATGGGGATACGGTGATATTGTTACGCAGCGCTTCCCGCTGTTGTTGGGCTTGCTGCAACAAGGCTTTTTGTTGTTGCGTGATAGTTTCTTGATCCGCCGAGCTGACAGGAATTGCCGCCTGTGCCAGTGCGGAGATTGTCAGCAGAATAAGCCCAGTCAGGCTGCGGTGATAAAACGGTAATTTTCCCATAGATGATAATTAAAAATTTGATAATGATATTATTAAACTATTCTAATGTGGTATTAATTTCCCGTCTGAGTGGGCAGTGTGAAATGTGATCAATGTCTGGATCTTTAATCCTGACAATGGGAAATCGGATATATTAAATGCTGTAAAGTGGTGATAAGAATGAAGGTAATTTTTTATACATCAATACCAATTCTTCAAGTTGCTTAATGGTATTGCGTCCCAAATCCAGCAGGCGTGCGATATCCTGCTGACTATTCTCCAGCGCATTTGTTGACCGGTAAGCGAGTAACGGTGTCAGTTTTCAAGCGTGATTTGATTGTTTAGCGGTGTTTTTAAATAGACTGGTTGACTAAAAGTTTGAAAAATTTTACGCGCTTTTAATGATTCAAGGCACAGATTTAAATAAAAAGTGTTTAAATTTTAAAAAAGAGATTTATTTTATATTTAGGATATCTTTTTTTACGCTTTTTATCCTGGTTTCATTAAAATAGGTTCGTCATGTGATTTTATATTTTCATTTAACTCCATTCACTCATATTTATTTAAATGATGTTTAGATAAATCGGTAAATTAATTTAATAACGTCTTATTATATTAACAATAGTGAAAATTCTGTCGGATTAACCATCCAAAAAGGTTGTAATGACTAAGTGGGTATTTAAGCGTTTAATCACATTAAAGGTGTAAAAAGAGGAATAACTTAAATAAAATGATAGAAAAGCAATGCTATTGGACAGGGTAAAATAGTGTAAAACGAGTTTAAACGGATGTATTTAATGTATCGCAGTGTCGCATAATAAATTCAACATAACAACGATGTCAGTAATCCAGTTCGTATTCTGTTGCGTCGTTTATTTTCAGGTTTTGTTATTCCTGTTTTTGATGAATAATTATTTAACTGGTTGATGAAAAATTTATCTACAGTTGAAAGTGTTATTAAAGTCGGTTACTTTTTTAAAATATACTGTCTGATTAAACCTATTATATACTCTTGTTTGTCATTTTTTACGGGTATATATTAATAAATTCATTATTTTTTCTCACTTTTCACTGATGGTTTTATGATGGGCTGGTTTTAAGATGTTATTAAAATCCATTTTTTAACCTCTGGTTTTATTAAGTTTAATCAACGTTAACCATGCTCGATTTTTATCTTTTCTGACGCTGTTTTACTGGTGATTCTGAGCAGATTTTATAAATTTTTTATCTTCATAAATAAACATATAAATAGTTTTACGATATAAACATACCTTATGTTTTTTCGGATATTCAACATTTTTTTAAGAGTTTAAATCCTGTCAGATTAACCGCTTTATCCCTTTATTATAAAGAAACGACTAAAAATCACATTCATATCAGGTTTTTAAGATAATATTCTTTTCCTCGATGATTTATTTTCAACTCGCTGCTAATGGTGATAGTTAATGGACTTCGATTAAACTTAATTAACATCCTTTTTAAAATTTCACTTATAGTTAAAGCTGTCTTTTATATAAAATCTTTAATATCTCTGTTTTCATTCTTTTAAATAGCCATGGCAGGGCAGTTAAATGTAAAATAACTGGAGGATAACATTGTCGGTGAATACATTAAACATAACAGGGAATACGCCGTTTTTAGTGATTCTGTACCTTTTCAAAATCTGGTATTAATGGATACCTGTTTTTTTATCCTCAGATAACTCATCACCGAAAAGAAAACAGCTTGCCAATCGTCCAAAAAGGGAAAAAAATCCCAGCTTTTTTTATAACTGGGATCTTGATTTAACTGGTACAACGACTAAGCGCGAGCTTCAGCCCCGCACCGATCTCAGCAATCGAATCTTCTTTTTCCATCAAACAAGTTACGGCATGGGTATCAGATTTAGCATTGCTTAACAGCGGGTTTGAGGTATGACTCAATCCTTCTGCCAGATTCTTAGCACCTTCTTTGGTGTTACCTAATACTTTTACCGTTCACCTGCCGCTACTGCGGTGACGGCAATCGCCGCATCCTGCCGCGCAATGACGCGCGCTTCCGCAGCTTTATCCCCTTTTCCTGCCGCTAAGATGTCTTTTTGATTCTCTACCGATAACTGGTACAACATGTGCTCAGTCATGTTATTACGATAGACAAGCTCCGCGCTGTTCGCCGCACTGTAAGCGTCTTCCGGGGTATGGCTAATCAGGGCACCTGACAATGCCCCGATAAATTTAGCCGTCTGAGCCTTAGCTTCATTACCCGTCAGCGCTTCCTGAATTTTATGGATTTGTCACTCTGTTTCATTCTTATATGCCGGTTCAACTTCGGGCCTTGTTTTACTTATCAGGATCAAAATATATATCAAAGGAACATTCTAGATCTAAGTCAGATATAGATCTCATTTGTTCCGGCCATAGTACCGGCCCACTATGCCCAAATTTAGAACGCCACACACAACTCAATGTTATACTAATACCCTCAGTACGTTGCAGTTGCTTTAATCCTATTTCAGATTGATTTAATTTCCTTAACAGCCAATCTATATGATCCCTTAGATCCTTCGACTCTACATATGATTTTGAAGATAAAAACCAACTGGACAACTTAATTTCTCGGGTTTTTCCTCGACTATTAGTTACTGTTGTTCCAACAATATTCTTCTGTGTAGGTTCAAGTTTCAGTAGCCTGCTCACATTATCAGGGTGCATCATTCCTGGATAAATCAATAATTGTGCATAACACTCAGAACAAGTCGGATAATCACTCGATACTGGGGTAACCCTAGATTTAATAGTACTCATGGTAAATAATCTCCAATATTCCCAATAACCTTCCCGGCATCATCTATATAGTTCCCATTATCTAAAATTCGACCGTGGAAATCATTCCTCAATCCATTTTCTTTTTTCAAAGCCTCAAGAGCCCGACCCCATTCACGACTTGTCAGATTCTCACCAAGTTGATTATTTAGTGTATTAGCTGTGCTCTTATTTAAAGTATTACCACCTGTTTGTAATACAGTTGGTACTCTACCAGCAGCTCCGACGCTTGGAGGTACTGGTAGGGGTAATCCATTTGCATCAAGCCATTTGCCATCAACAAGCTGATTAGTTGCCCCTTGTGTGCCATTCTTTGCCATACCTACAGCAACAGCTTCCGTCGCTGTTGACGAGTTGCGCTCTATATACAACTTCTCATTTTCGATCAAACTAGCTACGGCATGGGTATCAGATTTAGCATTGCTTAACAGCGGGTTTGAGGTATGACTCAATCCTTCTGCCAGATTCTTAGCACCTTCTTTGGTGCTACCTAATACTTTTACCGTTCCCGCCGCCAAAACACCCGTTCCAACCGCCGCTTCTGGCGCAACCGCATCAGCGACAAAAATACCTACGTTATTCAGGCACAGCGCCGGATTGGTTTTACAGCCTTCAAGCGCAACACGCCCTGCCGTTGCCATTTCAGCCGAGGCGGCAATCAGTATCTGACCGCCATAAACCAGCGCGTAACCGCCTGCCGCCACCGCGGTGACGGCAATCGCCGCATCCTGCCGTGCAATGACGCGCGCTTCCGCAGCTTTATCCCCTTTTCCTGCCGCTAAGATGTCTTTTTGATTTTCTACCGATAACTGATACAACATGTGCTCAGTCATGTTATTTCGATAGACAAGCTCCGCGCTGTAAGCGCCTTCCGGGGTATGGCTAATCAGTGCGCCTGATAATGCCCCGATAAATTTAGCCGTCTGAGCCTTAACTTCATTACCCGTCAGCGCTTCCTGTAGCTTATGGATTTGTCGCTCGGTTTCATTTTTATACGCCGGTTCAAATAGCCGGCTTTCCATTGTGATTGCCGCTAATTCAGCCGCCAGCGCACCCACAGCCGCCCCTTTGGCATCCCCACCGGCGATTTCAGCGCTAATGCCTGCCACAACCGCGTGGCTCAATATCTTGCCTGAGTGGCCTAAAATCTCCCCGTTATCACCAATCAGTTTGGCACCTTCCGCATTAATCTGATTACCGATATTGCTCAACAGCGCGGTTTGCAGGTTATCTGTAAAACTGCCGCCGTTAATCGCGATACCTACATTAACCTCTAATATTCTCTTCTTATGTATATAAAACCACTTAAGCTATCAAGATCTCTAAATGGATTTGTAGAGAAAACTACCTCATCGTTTACACCTCTAATATCGTTATTAGATGATGTGTGAGCTAAAATATTCGCTATGACTATATCTAAACTTTCGTAATCTTCCTCTGTCGGTTCACGATCAAGATAATATCTTAATGTTAGGAGCTTTTTTTCATTATTGAATCCAACGGCTATTGCTCTGATAGCCGGATAAATTTCTCCAAGAAGAGCTTTTGACACCCATATAAACAACTCGTCTGGTATAGTTTTTAACATCATAAAAAAACCTCAATGCTGAATAGGGTTAGCTGGAACAATATGCGCCCCGTTTTTTCCATAATGAATAATGCCATAATTTGTTGGCTGTCCTTCATATTTCCCTATTGGTTTACCAAAATTAACAATAGGTTGATTACGTGGAGTCATCCGTATGATGGGATATTCACCTGAGTGAACACCATTAAGTAATTTTTGAGGATCTACACCTTCCGCTAATGGAGAACGTCCAGGAATATAGTTGTTATGCCCTGTAATGTGTTTTCCTTGTTGCCCTAGATGAATTTCTTTTGATAACCCCTGAGGGCTTGGCAAACCTGTAGATACATTCTTCAATGTATTCATACCCGCATTGTGCAATTCTCCTGCCAGATTCTTAGCACCTTCTTTGGTGCTACCTAATACTTTTACCGTTCCCGCAGCCAAAACACCGGTCCCAACTGCCGCTTCTGGCGCAACCGCATCAGCGACAAAAATACCCACGTTATTCAGGCACAGCGCCGGATTGGTTTTACAGCCTTCAAGCGCAACACGCCCTGCCGTTGCCATTTCAGCCGAGGCGGCAATCAGTATCTGACCGCCATAAACCAGCGCGTAACCGCCTGCCGCCACCGCGGTGACGGCAATCGCCGCATCCTGCCGCGCAATGACGCGCGCTTCCGCAGCTTTATCCCCTTTATTTTCAACTAAGGCTCCCGTAACACCTGTCGCCCTTAGCTATACCTTTAGTAATATTAGCCTTATAAGGTCATATCGCAGTCTAGTGTTTTGCTTAACCAAAATCCCCCAAGTCTGAGCCAGTTGCTGCTCCTAGAACATTATTTTCAGCAACAACATTCTCTATCATGAAATCTGACCATAAACATGCTTTTTCCTTAATACACTCAGTTAGTTATATCTGGTCTGGACCTAAACAAAGTTAGCCGCCGATGAAACTGCCCAAAAATTAAGGTTCAGTTCACAAAGCAAGAGCGAGTTCAATTGTTCAATAAATGTTCTTTGGCTTTTGATAAAGCATATTGAAGCCAATCAAGATCAATTATTCTGGTGCTAGGAGAAAATTCTACCTTAATATTTTCAACCCCCTCTTCTTGTTGCAAAAGAGCAAAAAACTCTCCATTACAATAAATTTCAGCTACCAAACATTCGTAATCTATATCGCTTGCTATGACAATTTTCAGTTGATACCTATTATTCATTATGGCTCCAAAAATCCACGAAAGTTACCTTGAGGATCAAATCTCGCCCCACGACCATCCGGTGCTACTATATCAAAACCACCAAAACGATTACCTTGTTGAACCTTAGCTCTTGGTGTTTTAATTATCTCCTCCAAGATTTTTTGTCCTTGCTGATTAACCTGTTCTGGATTTCCTTTAGCAGCAGGGAATGCGCTGCCCTCACGGCTTCCATGCTTCTGCAAAGCTCTACCAGCAACAGTGAAATTTCCAGCTTTAGCTGCCGGATCAATTTTAGTTCCTGTTTCAGCAAGTTCGGCTAACCCTAATTTGCCAAATTTCCCTGCATCTATTTTTTGAGCAACAGACTTATTAAGCAGATTTTTAGCTGCAATAACCGCTACAGCTTCTGTTTGTACCGCTTCCGCCGCAGTTTTACCCGCACCGATTATACCCGCAGCACCCACACCACCCGGTGTTAATGCCTCAGCGACCTGCATACCCGCATGACTCAATCCTTCTGCCAAATCCTTGGCACCTTCTTTGGTGCTACCTAATACTTTTACCGTTCCCGCAGCCAAAACGCCCGTCCCAACCGCCGCTTCTGGCGCAATCGCATCAGCGACAAAAATACCTACGTTATTCAGGCACAGCGCCGGATTGGTTTTACAGCCCTCAAGCGCAACACGCCCTGCCGTTGCCATTTCAGCCGAGGCGGCAATCAGTATCTGGCCGCCATAAACCAGCGCATAACCGCCTGCCGCCACCGCGGTAACGGCAATCGCCGCATCCTGCCGCGCAATGACGCGCGCTTCCGCAGCTTTATCCCCTTTTCCTGCCGCTAAGATGTCTTTTTGATTTTCTACCGATAACTGATACAACATGTGCTCAGTCATGTTATTACGATAGACAAGCTCCGCGCTGTTCGCCGCACTGTAAGCGCCTTCCGGGGTATGGCTAATCAGGGCACCTGATAATGCCCCGATAAATTTAGCCGTCTGAGCCTTAACTTCATTACCCGTCAGCGCTTCCTGTAGCTTATGGATTTGTCGCTCAGTTTCATTCTTATACGCCGGTTCAAATAGCCGGCTTTCCATTGTGATTGCCGCTAATTCAGCCGCCAGCGCACCCACAGCCGCCCCTTTGGCATCCCCGCCGGCAATTTCAGCGCTAATGCCTGCCACAACCGTATGGCTCAATATCTTGCCTGAATGGCCTAAAATCTCCCCATTATCACCAATCAGTTTGGCACCTTCCGCATTAATCTGGTTACCTATATTGCTCAACAACGCGGTTTGCAGGTTATCCGTAAAACTGCCGCCGTTAATCGCCGTCCCTATTGTTGAACTCACGATGGATTGTGCCGCAACACGCTGGGCCACCTGACTCCAATTCTGATTACTCAATAAGGGAAGCTGCGCTTTTAGCGGATCGACAACGCCTTTTCCCTCCACTAATTTTCCCCAGCCCATCGTGTGGTCTAAGCCCCCTAATGCGCCACCCACGGCGATTTGGGTCACGAGGGATTTGACGGCTTCGCGCTTCGCTAAGGCAGCCAGTGTCTTGGTGAGATCCCCTTTATTTTCAACTAAGGCCACCGCCGCCTGCGAGGTCAACCCGATCATTCCGCCATAAGCCGCCCCATAAACCGCGCTCGCCGTGGCTCCCGTAGCGCCTGTCGCCCCCACGGCACCACTTCCCGCCCAGGCCGCCAGGCCCGAACCCGCCGTGACCGCCGCGACCGCAATCGCAATCACCGCACCCACTACAGGGTTTAAGCTTTCGCTTTTTTTGTCCCAGCTACTGTAAGCGTCCTTAACCTGATTCCACTGGACATCATTGCGGCCTTGAAGATTTTTCAGCCATTCCGTACCGGGAGTGTGACTCAGTACCCCTAACGCGTCTTCCAGTAACTGCCCCTCTTTCACTTTCACATCCGCATTGATGCCTGTCGCCGCCTCCACCGTCAGCGTACCGCCAACATGCACTGAGGGGATTATCCAAGTCTCCTCACGGTGACCTTTATCGCGCTGTGTAATAAAAAAGCCTTTTGATGTCGTGATGCTCTGCTCAAAATCAATATTGGGCATCGCCTTGAAGTTCACTTTCCCTGTCTGGCTGGTGATTTTCGCGTTTTTACCGGTTTCTATCCGACTCGCTTCCAATGTCACCTCATCTTTTGCCATCAGGTTAATATCACCCCCGGCCGTAAATTCCGTGACTTTGTTGGTCTTCTTGATTTGTATTCTATGTTCGGTTTTAGACCCAAACACTTTACACGACTTTATGGGCCCCAAACCTTTACAGCTTTTCTCTGTTTCTTCCCGCCTGTAGACTTCTTCCATCGCTTGCGCATAGAGAAAGCCACCTGTTGCCGCAATATCCATCACCCCTTTGGCGATTAACGCCGTCGCCTGGAATAAAATACTGCCCTGAGAGCGAATAGTTAATGCGCCACCACTATTCAGCCGACTGGCGTGTTGCGTAAAGCGCTCAATATTCCCCTCGCGGATAAATTCTTGTCGCGATTCAAAGCGAACATTGCCACCCGCGGACAGCAGCATATCACTGCCGGATGTCAAGCTGGCCCCGGAGGTCAGCAGGTTGCCTGCTGCAACTAGTGTGAGATTCTTGGCAGCATTGATGGCGCTGGTGGCATAAAGGTATTGTTTATAACAACCCATTCCATTGCGAAGTTGACCGCCAAACACCGATTTTCCCAATGCCCTCAGCCAGTTACCACCCGTTTTTTCCAATGGGCGTTCACCGCCGGCCCCAAAACCCCCTGACGCGCTTTTCGCCTCCAAAGGCCGGTTTTTCCCGCCGTGCCATTGTCAGTGTAGCGCCTTTTTCGGCAACGGGCGAACGTCGCCCAACTCGCTTGGGCGGCGGATGCCCGTTCTGCGGGCGCGGGCGGCATAGAGCCCGCAAGCGGCGCCCCTGCGACGCTCGGGGGCACCGGGGTTTCGGGTTGCGCATGACCTTGCATGACCACGCGATTTTGTTCAGGGAAGCCCCCGGGGGCTGCACCTGTCTTTCCTACACAAATATTTTAACCCGCCCCCGCGTTATTGAACTTTTCCCTCATAGATTGATCTCAATAAAAAACACGACTTGAGGTAATCTTTATGTTTTCAACCAGCGCCGAACAATGGGCAAATGACACGTTTCAACATGCGGAATTAGGTGATAAACGCCGTACCAACCGCCTGGTGAAAGTGGCCTGTTCGTTGGCTAACCATATAGGACAATCGCTCGTGCAATCTCTTGACTCTCCTGCCGATGTTGAAGCGGCCTACCGACTGACCCGAAATTCCGCCATTGCGCCTCAGGCCATCGCCGAAGCCGGATTTACCGCCACCGTCGCTCACGCTCAACGTTATCATTGCCTGTTAGCGCTGGAAGACACGACAACCCTGTCATTTTCCCATGCGTCGGTCGCCGATGAACTCGGCTATACCACCTCAAAGGAAAAATCCCGGGGCATGCAGGCACACTCGGTGTTGTTATTTGCGCCTGAAGAACAACAGGTCGTGGGGTTGATAGAGCAACAGCGCTGGTGTCGAGATGTCAGTGATTATGGCAAAAGCCGACAACGCGATACACGCCCTTATGAAGGGAAAGAGAGTTATAAGTGGGAACGGGCCTCACAAGCCGTCGACAGCCGGTTAGGGGAGCAGATGGCCAACGTGATTTCTGTCTGTGACCGTGAAGCCGATATCATCGAATATCTGCGTTATAAAACGAGCCAAAAACAACGTTTCGTCATCCGTTCGATGCAAAACCGGCGTATAGAGGAAAGTCAGGATAAACTTTATGACTTTATTAGCCGGTTACAGAGTGCTGGAGAACGATTAGTTCAGGTCAGACAGAAAGGCGGGCGTCAGGCGCGTGTCGCGCATTGTGATATCAGTTATGCCGAAGTGACGTTGAAAATCCCCGAAGGAAAAAGCGGTGAGGCGGTGCGGATATTTTATGTCGGTTGCTACGAAAAAGGTCCGGAGGATGGGCTTTGCTGGCATCTTCTGACCTCCGAACCCGTCAACAGTCAGGAAGACGCCCATAAAATATTCAGTTATTACGAGCGCCGCTGGCTGATAGAAGAATTTCACAAAGCGTGGAAAACGGGCGGCACGCAGGTAGAAGCGCTGCGTATGCAAAGCAAAGATAATCTGGAGCGCATGATAGTGCTGCTGGCCTTTATTGCGGTACGAATACACCAGCTGCGTTTTATGGGTCTGAACAAAGAAGAGGCAGAGAAAGAGAGCTGTGAGACAGTATTAAGCCCCCTGGCGTGGAAATTACTGTGGTCAAAACAAGAAAAACGCCGTGTGCCGAAAAAAGCCCCGAGTTTGCATTGGGCCTTCATCAATCTGGGAAAACTGGCCGGCTGGTACGATTCCAAACGCACGGGTCGAGTCGGATGGGAACGACTTTGGGAAGGCTGGTTTCGGCTGCAAACCCTGATAGACGGCTATTTGCTGGCTAAATCAGTTGATTTGGAGATCTGATCAAGAGACAGGGCTGCACGGGGCGGCGATGGCGAGCACGGGAATGAGCAAGGAGCCTGCGACTGCGAACCGGGCGCAGCCAGTGCAGCGGGGTTGGGGCGGGGGGAAGTCAATGAGCGGAGGCCGCAGGCCGACCTGCCTTTAGGGGGGTTGGCCCAACGGTTGCAGGGCAGCTAAAGAAGAACTCAGAGTTGCCGATGTCCGGCTCAGTCGGTTAGAGCATAAGGCGCAGCCTTGTGCGCCACTCCCCGCAATGCCGACCCGCGGGGGCGCAAGACATAATGCCAATTATACGCATTAAGCCGCTCATCAATGCTCAGGCGGTTGCCCGGGCTCACCGGCGCAGTGCGTATAATTCCCCCCGCATTATGTTCAATAGGCGTTGGGCGGCCTGGACCGGCTTAACGGGGACGCTCGTGGTTGAGCCGCCTGACGACTATTTACCCCCGCGTGCGCCGGGGCTAACGGGCAGTCCGGCCACGGTCTGCCCCCACACCGAACCCGCCCAACTCAACGGGGGCGTACGGACGCTCAGCGGCTATCGGGGGTTGAGGTCGGCTCTGAACTGTCCGGCGGCGTGTCCGTGTCGGCGTTATCGTCGGCGTACAGGTCGGCCAGTAAACCCACCTCATCGGCGTCGCTGACTTTTTCATCGGCCATTTGCTCCGCCGGATGGGTGCTGGCGTGCACCGCCTGCAAGGCCCGGATAGAGACCTGCGTATACACCTGGGTGGATTCCACGCTGGCATGGCCTAACATGGCCTGTATCCAGCGCAGGTCCGCCCCGTTCTCCAGCATCTGCGTCGCCATCGCATGCCGGAACAGGTGGCAGGCACCTTTTTTCTCGATACCCACCGCGTTGATATAAGCTGTCACCAAATTGCTGATACCGTTAGCCTGTAAGCCGTCCAGCCCATCCATTGCGACGAATAATGCCTTGACGTCTGGATTGACGATAAGTTGTGGCCGCACCTGTTGCTGATAGCGCTGTAGCCAGCTTAAGGCCCGTTCACCGAGGGGCAACACCCGGTCTTTATTCCCCTTGCCCTGCCGGATGGTCACCGTTTTGCGTTTTCCGTCAACGCTGTACACATCCAGCCGGGTTAATTCGCCCCGACGCATCCCGGTTGACCAGAGCAACTCCATCAACGCCCGGTCACGTACCCCCTGCAACGTCGTCAGGTCAGGCTGCGCCAGTATCTGTTCGGTTTCATCGATGGTCAGGATATAGCGCGGCAGGTGCTTTTCCAGTCTGGGGAGTTCAATGTCCGCCGCCGGGTTCGCCAGTATCAGATTCTGTTTCGTCAGCCATTTGAACCAGACCTTCAAGGGTTCCAGTTGGGTACGTTGCGTCCGGGTGCTTAACGGTTCACCGTTGGTCTTGCGGTACTGGTACAGATAACGCTGGTAACGCTCCAGTATCGGCCGCGTGATATCCGCTGCGTAGTATAAGCCGCGCTCGGTTGCCCACAGGATAAAGTGGTAAGTATGGTGCGTCTGTACTTTCAGCGTGCTTTCTGACCAATTCCGTTCCTGTCGCCACACCACAAAGCGCAGCAACAACGCATACAGGCTCTTCGGGTCGTGCGCCGGACCGACAGGTTTGCGGTACACTTCATCTACTGTCAGCAGGCTTCCTCTGCGGGGTTTACGGTTTGCCATGATTGACCTCCGGTTGAGATTGAGGGGTGGGCGCAGACAAGGGGCGCGTTTTCTTTTTTCCTTTTATCACGGTGTCTTCCGTTACCCCGACTTGCGGTACGCTGAACCCGTGCTCTGCCTGCTCGGATGGGGATTTTTTCACCCCAGACTTAGCCCGGACCTGACCCAGACTTGAGGCAGACTTGCGTTTATTTAAGTCAGACTTGCTCTCCTGACCTGTCGGGACGGCTTCCGGTGTTTTATCCCTGTCGGGCACGGGCAATGCGTCTCTGTGATTATTTTCCCTAATAACCGCGTTTTCATCTGCCCGGACTTGTGCCCCCGCCGGCCCTTGTGCTATCGGGGATGACGCGGGTTTTTCTTCCCCAGACTCAGGCCAGACTTGCCCCGGACTTGGGGAAGACTTGCGACCTTTCGGGTCAGACTTGCGTTCACTGCCGGCGGTTTCGGAGTCCGGTTCTCCGACATCCAGCAGGCCGCACAGGTGGGCTGCGCCGTTGTCTTCCCCGTCCCACAGCAGTTCATAATGCAGCAGGTGCCCCCGGCTGCCGCCATGCAACAGCAGGTATTCCATTTCCGTCAGCCGTTGACAGTGGTTTTTGAGCTGGCTGTCGCTCCAGTGGGTAAAGGCACGGATATCTCGCCGGGTAAAGCGGACTTCATTTGGCTGGCAGTGCTGGATTTGCGCCTGTTCGTTCACCATCTCTTGTATCAGCAGTAACAGCTTGCGCGTCTGCGGCGGCATTTCATCCAGCGTGCGCCCCAGCACCTCATGCGCCAGCCGGTTGGCGAGGGCAATATCGTCTTGGGTGACTTCGATATATTCGATGACCTGCCCGCGGTGGGTCGTTTTCTTCACTTCACGTTGATACTGGTGCAGCAGGGCAATGGCCTGTATCAGCGTCAGGTATTTCATGTGGTCGCGCCGCATCCGGGTTTTGTCTGACAGGAACGTCAGTTGGTGGGCGTAAGGATTGACCACTTTCAGCGGCCTTAACAAGCGCTGGGCGTTCTGGTGTAACTGTGTCAGATAACCTTTCTCCGAGTCAGCCAGCAACCCGGCCAGCGTCTGGCGGTGCCGCTGCATGGCGTGGATGGCCTGCGTCTGCTCGCGCGATTCGTTGACCGTCAGCACCAGACAGCGGTTCAGCAGCTCTTCATCCACATCAATGGCCGTCGTCGTTAACATCAGCATCACCGGTCCCTGCACCTTGTATTCCCGCGTCACCAGTTCGCCGCTCTGTTCGTTTTTGCCGGTACTGGCGATTTTTAGCTCGCCGTCGGACTGTAACAGTTTCAGGGCATAGGCCGCCTGCCGCACGCCTTCCTCTTCGGCTATCGCCAGTATTTTGTGTTGCAGGCTGGTTTCGCCGAGGTAATACAGGCTCTGTCCGGTCATCGCCGAGTACTGGATACGCTCCTCTTCCGGCATCAGGTTCAGCACGGCATCCATCAGGCTGCTCTTGCCTGCCGCGCTGCTGCTCTGGATTAACACGGCCAGCGGTTTATCGAGTTTGCGCGAGACTGCCGCCAGATACCCGGTCAGCAGATTGGTGGATTCGCCGACCACGCCACAGGCGGCCATGTCGTTGATAATCTGTTCTGTTAAGTTTGGCGATGTCAGCAACGCCAGCGCGGCGGCTTCGTCTTCCGCGCTGACCGTGACTGCCGTTGTCCCTGAGGCTTCGGCGTCGGCCTGCTGTTGCGCGTCCTGTTGCTGCTCCAGCATCAGCAAGACCCGCCCGGCTTCACGTTTAATCACAGACGGCTCGCATTCCAGCTCTTGCGCCGCCGTGCTGATGTAGTTCTGACGATGCCGCGCATGGTACATGTCCAGCGTATCCACATGGAACAGGCCGGACGTTTCATCCCGCACCTGCACGTTCACCTTCATCACATCCGGCACCGGGGATTTTTTCATCCCCCGTACCCGCCAGACCCGGGGGCCGCTTTTCATCAACAGTTCACCGCAGGCCGTGCGCTCACAGGGCACGGGGGCAACAGTCAGCGCCGACGGGGCGGCTAAAGCAGCCGGTTTAGCCACCCCGGCACTTTGGGGCTTTTCCGTCACTGTCGGCGAGACGGGCCGCTCATGGCTGAACACCGCGCCCGGCGCTGTTCCCTGTCCCAGCCAGACCGCCTGTTGCAACGCCAGCCCCAGCGCATGTTCGGCGTTGCCGCTTTTCAGCGCATAGTCATTGGCATCCATGCCCGGCGGGAACTGCACCCGCCATGCCTCGATACCGGCTTCCAGTAAATCAGCGGCCACACTGGTCGCGCCACGGTCTCCGGCCTCGTCCCGGTCAAAGGCAATCAGCACCCGTTTCACGCCGTGATACTGTAAGGCTTCGAGGTGCTCACGGTTAAACCCGTTCACCCCGAACGCGGCAATCACGTTACGGAACCCGGCACACCAGAACGTCATGGCATCGATCAGCGCTTCGCACAGGATAATTTCATTTGATGCCTGCATCGCCGATTCATTCCAGACCCCGGCTAGCGGTGACGGCAGATACAGATGCTTCGGGCTGTCTTTCAGCACTTTGTAATCCGGCTGGGTCCGGCGACCATACAGTTGCAACACCCGCCCGCGGCTGGTCACATTGACCGATTCTGTCCAGCCGATCACCGGCACCACGACGCAGCCCCGGAAGTGGTCCTGCCGGGTAGTGGTACGCAACACGCCCAGACCTGATAGTTTGTCGCGCAGTTGCTGGCCTTCCTGACTGCTCTTGGACGGTAATAAGCCCGCTGAACCGCCGATCCCGTGATGGCCCGCGTACCCCAGCTTAAAGTGACTGACCAGTTCAGGATGATTCAGCCCGCGTCGTTCCAGCCAGGCTTTGGCTTCCGGTGACGCCAGTAAGTGCTGATGATAAAAATCAATCACCTGATGCAGCAGCGCCTGCCCGTCATCGTCCAGGTCGGCCAGTTTCGGACGCGGCAGGGGGGCCGCCTGTAATTCCGGCTGGGCGGCTAACGAAGAAGCGGCCACAACCGCATTGTCCATGTCCGGCAGCCCGGCCAGCTCCCGCAGCCGGCGGATACCGATTTTCAACGTCACGCCTTCCGTTTGTATCACCCAGTCGAGCACCGACCCCGCTGCGCCACAGCCAAAGCAGTGATACAGGTTCTTAGCCGGCGATATCACCATTGAGGGGGTTTTCTCGTTATGGAACGGACAGCGCAGCACATAATCCTCACCGCGTTTTTTCATCGTACGGCCTTGCTTACGCGCCAGCCCCAGCAACGAGACGGTTTGCTTTAAGTGGGCTAAATCGGTATCGGGAATGCGGGCCATGGATTACCTCCTGTAAAAACCTGTCAATAGACATTGTAGTAGCATTAATATGAGACTATAATATAGCCATTGAGTCAAGCAGTTTAAAAGGAGGGCTTACAATGCACATCTCATTACCACACTGGATTTGTGAGGAAGATATGCAACTGTTTGCTACACGGCTAAAGGAAGCCAGAGAAGCCCGCAAGATGACACAAGCAAGATTAGCTGAACTGCTCAACGTTGATCGCCGGGTTTATAACCGTTGGGAACGCGGCGCTTCCGTTCCTCAACTGGATGCCGTGGTCAGGATCGCTCAGGTATTACAAAGTAGTCTGGATTCACTTGTCGGACTGGAACCCATGACACCGCCACAGATACATAATCCGCGTTTACAGGCGCTTGTGATGCAGATGGATTCATTATCAGATGAAGATCAGCAGGCGCTGATTGTGTTGATGGACAGTTTGCTTAAACGTTCGAAGATGACGCAGTTACTGACATCGTAGAAAGAATTTGCTACAGGAAAGACGATTTTTATTTAGTGCAGCATTACCAGACGGCCATCCGGTAACGCTGCTAACCGTAGGCAACTAACAGGAGTAGTTACCATGGCTAACCGCGATTGTAATGCAGATTTAGCGATTTCAAAAGCCCGGCGCAGCTATAAGGTGGGGTATGCCCGCACCCGCCACGAAGACCGCAGCACCGGCATGACCCGCTATTACAGCCAGCACCCCAGTTTGCATCTTAAAGGCAACTGGCTGGAAGAAGCGGGCTTTGCCACCGGTCAGCCGGTGCAGGTCAGTGTTGAGCACGGACAGTTGATTATCCGGCTCGTCGAGAACGGCTAACCGCTAAAGGGGAGATCCCAGCGCTTGGGCTGGGATCTGGGGTTAGCAAAAATCTTGTTCTATTCTGCCTTCCGATTTCAATGTTTCTAAAAAACATTGATAAGCAACTGGATCTGCTTCTAACAGGTCATCTAATATATTTTTTTCAATGAGTGGCTTGTAAAATATGCCATTTTCAAAGAAAACAAAATCACCAGATAACGATGACTCTATAATTTCTACTTCCTCTGCGTTATAACTAAGCAGCCCGTCATAACCTTTAGCAAAACCGTAAAAGTATGTTTTTTCTCCGAACCAATATATGGCAAAAACTTCAATAATTTTTTCTGATTTGAACTTTTTTATTTTCATCATTTTTTATCCGTGATTGAAGGCTTAGGTTGGATTTCAGGCCGTTTAGGAGTTGTAATCTTCATATCATAAGCCTTACCAGTAGTTGAGTTATATTGATAATGGATGGTGATATTTGAACCGTCTGGTAACTCATGTGTAACTTGCATTTTCTGGAATCCTGCATCAGTAGGGAAACGAGGATCTTTATTCATTCCTCTAAGTGGATCACCTGAAGATGGGTTAGCTTTAACTTGGTTCCATAAAATCTGCTCATTCAGATCCCTTGGCGCTGCAACTTGTTGCCCCGGTTTCGCGGTAGATATCTTTTCAGCATTTTTGATAAGCTGTTGATGATAAATAGTATTAGCCGATTTATCACCCAGATTCGTTGTGCCTTGACTGTTTTTCCCAATCTTTTCCAGCGCCGCTTTCTCTGTATTAACAACCGCGCCTGTGCTTCCTTTTGTTGTTGGCGATGATTTCGGCCCTTTGCTGCCCTCAACAATAACAGGCAACGTCATCGCCATCGCAGCGGCAGTCTCCTGACTCATGCCCATTGCTTCAAAGCGTTTTGTCCAGCCGAGTTCGCCTACCTTGCCGGTTGCCGCCTGACCTAACGTATTCACCGCCGACAGGTAATTTCTGAACTCAACTGGCAATGTGCCATCCCGGTCCATATTTTTGAGGGTCCGCTCAAACACCGGCCACTGATCAACCAGATAACCATACTTCTGTGCGCACTGGGTCGGGTTGCTGTTACAGAAATCCATCATTTCCTGCTGATTGCGGATATTAGTGTCTACCATATCCTTGATCACTTGTTTGCAGCTTTCGCCTTCACAGGTGCGGGCTTGATGCGCAAAACTGTCCAGCTCATTCACGCTCAGATAGTTATTCTCAACAACAACCCATTCCATTGCGACGTTGACCGCCAAACACCGATTTTCCCAATGCCCTCAGCCAGTTACCACCCGTTTTTTCCAATGGGCGTTCACCGCCGGCCCCAAAACCCCCTGACGCGCTTTTCGCCTCCAAAGGCCGGTTTTTCCCGCCGTGCCATTGTCAGTGTAGCGCCTTTTTCGGCAACGGGCGAACGTCGCCCAACTCGCTTGGGCGGCGGATGCCCGTTCTGCGGGCGCGGGCGGCATAGAGCCCGCAAGCGGCGCCCCTGCGACGCTCGGGGGCACCGGGGTTTCGGGTTGCGCATGACCTTGCATGACCACGCGATTTTGTTCAGGGAAGCCCCCGGGGGCTGCACCTGTCTTTCCTACACAAATATTTTAACCCGCCCCCGCGTTATTGAACTTTTCCCTCATAGATTGATCTCAATAAAAAACACGACTTGAGGTAATCTTTATGTTTTCAACCAGCGCCGAACAATGGGCAAATGACACGTTTCAACATGCGGAATTAGGTGATAAACGCCGTACCAACCGCCTGGTGAAAGTGGCCTGTTCGTTGGCTAACCATATAGGACAATCGCTCGTGCAATCTCTTGACTCTCCTGCCGATGTTGAAGCGGCCTACCGACTGACCCGAAATTCCGCCATTGCGCCTCAGGCCATCGCCGAAGCCGGATTTACCGCCACCGTCGCTCACGCTCAACGTTATCATTGCCTGTTAGCGCTGGAAGACACGACAACCCTGTCATTTTCCCATGCGTCGGTCGCCGATGAACTCGGCTATACCACCTCAAAGGAAAAATCCCGGGGCATGCAGGCACACTCGGTGTTGTTATTTGCGCCTGAAGAACAACAGGTCGTGGGGTTGATAGAGCAACAGCGCTGGTGTCGAGATGTCAGTGATTATGGCAAAAGCCGACAACGCGATACACGCCCTTATGAAGGGAAAGAGAGTTATAAGTGGGAACGGGCCTCACAAGCCGTCGACAGCCGGTTAGGGGAGCAGATGGCCAACGTGATTTCTGTCTGTGACCGTGAAGCCGATATCATCGAATATCTGCGTTATAAAACGAGCCAAAAACAACGTTTCGTCATCCGTTCGATGCAAAACCGGCGTATAGAGGAAAGTCAGGATAAACTTTATGACTTTATTAGCCGGTTACAGAGTGCTGGAGAACGATTAGTTCAGGTCAGACAGAAAGGCGGGCGTCAGGCGCGTGTCGCGCATTGTGATATCAGTTATGCCGAAGTGACGTTGAAAATCCCCGAAGGAAAAAGCGGTGAGGCGGTGCGGATATTTTATGTCGGTTGCTACGAAAAAGGTCCGGAGGATGGGCTTTGCTGGCATCTTCTGACCTCCGAACCCGTCAACAGTCAGGAAGACGCCCATAAAATATTCAGTTATTACGAGCGCCGCTGGCTGATAGAAGAATTTCACAAAGCGTGGAAAACGGGCGGCACGCAGGTAGAAGCGCTGCGTATGCAAAGCAAAGATAATCTGGAGCGCATGATAGTGCTGCTGGCCTTTATTGCGGTACGAATACACCAGCTGCGTTTTATGGGTCTGAACAAAGAAGAGGCAGAGAAAGAGAGCTGTGAGACAGTATTAAGCCCCCTGGCGTGGAAATTACTGTGGTCAAAACAAGAAAAACGCCGTGTGCCGAAAAAAGCCCCGAGTTTGCATTGGGCCTTCATCAATCTGGGAAAACTGGCCGGCTGGTACGATTCCAAACGCACGGGTCGAGTCGGATGGGAACGACTTTGGGAAGGCTGGTTTCGGCTGCAAACCCTGATAGACGGCTATTTGCTGGCTAAATCAGTTGATTTGGAGATCTGATCAAGAGACAGGGCTGCACGGGGCGGCGATGGCGAGCACGGGAATGAGCAAGGAGCCTGCGACTGCGAACCGGGCGCAGCCAGTGCAGCGGGGTTGGGGCGGGGGGAAGTCAATGAGCGGAGGCCGCAGGCCGACCTGCCTTTAGGGGGGTTGGCCCAACGGTTGCAGGGCAGCTAAAGAAGAACTCAGAGTTGCCGATGTCCGGCTCAGTCGGTTAGAGCATAAGGCGCAGCCTTGTGCGCCACTCCCCGCAATGCCGACCCGCGGGGGCGCAAGACATAATGCCAATTATACGCATTAAGCCGCTCATCAATGCTCAGGCGGTTGCCCGGGCTCACCGGCGCAGTGCGTATAATTCCCCCCGCATTATGTTCAATAGGCGTTGGGCGGCCTGGACCGGCTTAACGGGGACGCTCGTGGTTGAGCCGCCTGACGACTATTTACCCCCGCGTGCGCCGGGGCTAACGGGCAGTCCGGCCACGGTCTGCCCCCACACCGAACCCGCCCAACTCAACGGGGGCGTACGGACGCTCAGCGGCTATCGGGGGTTGAGGTCGGCTCTGAACTGTCCGGCGGCGTGTCCGTGTCGGCGTTATCGTCGGCGTACAGGTCGGCCAGTAAACCCACCTCATCGGCGTCGCTGACTTTTTCATCGGCCATTTGCTCCGCCGGATGGGTGCTGGCGTGCACCGCCTGCAAGGCCCGGATAGAGACCTGCGTATACACCTGGGTGGATTCCACGCTGGCATGGCCTAACATGGCCTGTATCCAGCGCAGGTCCGCCCCGTTCTCCAGCATCTGCGTCGCCATCGCATGCCGGAACAGGTGGCAGGCACCTTTTTTCTCGATACCCACCGCGTTGATATAAGCTGTCACCAAATTGCTGATACCGTTAGCCTGTAAGCCGTCCAGCCCATCCATTGCGACGAATAATGCCTTGACGTCTGGATTGACGATAAGTTGTGGCCGCACCTGTTGCTGATAGCGCTGTAGCCAGCTTAAGGCCCGTTCACCGAGGGGCAACACCCGGTCTTTATTCCCCTTGCCCTGCCGGATGGTCACCGTTTTGCGTTTTCCGTCAACGCTGTACACATCCAGCCGGGTTAATTCGCCCCGACGCATCCCGGTTGACCAGAGCAACTCCATCAACGCCCGGTCACGTACCCCCTGCAACGTCGTCAGGTCAGGCTGCGCCAGTATCTGTTCGGTTTCATCGATGGTCAGGATATAGCGCGGCAGGTGCTTTTCCAGTCTGGGGAGTTCAATGTCCGCCGCCGGGTTCGCCAGTATCAGATTCTGTTTCGTCAGCCATTTGAACCAGACCTTCAAGGGTTCCAGTTGGGTACGTTGCGTCCGGGTGCTTAACGGTTCACCGTTGGTCTTGCGGTACTGGTACAGATAACGCTGGTAACGCTCCAGTATCGGCCGCGTGATATCCGCTGCGTAGTATAAGCCGCGCTCGGTTGCCCACAGGATAAAGTGGTAAGTATGGTGCGTCTGTACTTTCAGCGTGCTTTCTGACCAATTCCGTTCCTGTCGCCACACCACAAAGCGCAGCAACAACGCATACAGGCTCTTCGGGTCGTGCGCCGGACCGACAGGTTTGCGGTACACTTCATCTACTGTCAGCAGGCTTCCTCTGCGGGGTTTACGGTTTGCCATGATTGACCTCCGGTTGAGATTGAGGGGTGGGCGCAGACAAGGGGCGCGTTTTCTTTTTTCCTTTTATCACGGTGTCTTCCGTTACCCCGACTTGCGGTACGCTGAACCCGTGCTCTGCCTGCTCGGATGGGGATTTTTTCACCCCAGACTTAGCCCGGACCTGACCCAGACTTGAGGCAGACTTGCGTTTATTTAAGTCAGACTTGCTCTCCTGACCTGTCGGGACGGCTTCCGGTGTTTTATCCCTGTCGGGCACGGGCAATGCGTCTCTGTGATTATTTTCCCTAATAACCGCGTTTTCATCTGCCCGGACTTGTGCCCCCGCCGGCCCTTGTGCTATCGGGGATGACGCGGGTTTTTCTTCCCCAGACTCAGGCCAGACTTGCCCCGGACTTGGGGAAGACTTGCGACCTTTCGGGTCAGACTTGCGTTCACTGCCGGCGGTTTCGGAGTCCGGTTCTCCGACATCCAGCAGGCCGCACAGGTGGGCTGCGCCGTTGTCTTCCCCGTCCCACAGCAGTTCATAATGCAGCAGGTGCCCCCGGCTGCCGCCATGCAACAGCAGGTATTCCATTTCCGTCAGCCGTTGACAGTGGTTTTTGAGCTGGCTGTCGCTCCAGTGGGTAAAGGCACGGATATCTCGCCGGGTAAAGCGGACTTCATTTGGCTGGCAGTGCTGGATTTGCGCCTGTTCGTTCACCATCTCTTGTATCAGCAGTAACAGCTTGCGCGTCTGCGGCGGCATTTCATCCAGCGTGCGCCCCAGCACCTCATGCGCCAGCCGGTTGGCGAGGGCAATATCGTCTTGGGTGACTTCGATATATTCGATGACCTGCCCGCGGTGGGTCGTTTTCTTCACTTCACGTTGATACTGGTGCAGCAGGGCAATGGCCTGTATCAGCGTCAGGTATTTCATGTGGTCGCGCCGCATCCGGGTTTTGTCTGACAGGAACGTCAGTTGGTGGGCGTAAGGATTGACCACTTTCAGCGGCCTTAACAAGCGCTGGGCGTTCTGGTGTAACTGTGTCAGATAACCTTTCTCCGAGTCAGCCAGCAACCCGGCCAGCGTCTGGCGGTGCCGCTGCATGGCGTGGATGGCCTGCGTCTGCTCGCGCGATTCGTTGACCGTCAGCACCAGACAGCGGTTCAGCAGCTCTTCATCCACATCAATGGCCGTCGTCGTTAACATCAGCATCACCGGTCCCTGCACCTTGTATTCCCGCGTCACCAGTTCGCCGCTCTGTTCGTTTTTGCCGGTACTGGCGATTTTTAGCTCGCCGTCGGACTGTAACAGTTTCAGGGCATAGGCCGCCTGCCGCACGCCTTCCTCTTCGGCTATCGCCAGTATTTTGTGTTGCAGGCTGGTTTCGCCGAGGTAATACAGGCTCTGTCCGGTCATCGCCGAGTACTGGATACGCTCCTCTTCCGGCATCAGGTTCAGCACGGCATCCATCAGGCTGCTCTTGCCTGCCGCGCTGCTGCTCTGGATTAACACGGCCAGCGGTTTATCGAGTTTGCGCGAGACTGCCGCCAGATACCCGGTCAGCAGATTGGTGGATTCGCCGACCACGCCACAGGCGGCCATGTCGTTGATAATCTGTTCTGTTAAGTTTGGCGATGTCAGCAACGCCAGCGCGGCGGCTTCGTCTTCCGCGCTGACCGTGACTGCCGTTGTCCCTGAGGCTTCGGCGTCGGCCTGCTGTTGCGCGTCCTGTTGCTGCTCCAGCATCAGCAAGACCCGCCCGGCTTCACGTTTAATCACAGACGGCTCGCATTCCAGCTCTTGCGCCGCCGTGCTGATGTAGTTCTGACGATGCCGCGCATGGTACATGTCCAGCGTATCCACATGGAACAGGCCGGACGTTTCATCCCGCACCTGCACGTTCACCTTCATCACATCCGGCACCGGGGATTTTTTCATCCCCCGTACCCGCCAGACCCGGGGGCCGCTTTTCATCAACAGTTCACCGCAGGCCGTGCGCTCACAGGGCACGGGGGCAACAGTCAGCGCCGACGGGGCGGCTAAAGCAGCCGGTTTAGCCACCCCGGCACTTTGGGGCTTTTCCGTCACTGTCGGCGAGACGGGCCGCTCATGGCTGAACACCGCGCCCGGCGCTGTTCCCTGTCCCAGCCAGACCGCCTGTTGCAACGCCAGCCCCAGCGCATGTTCGGCGTTGCCGCTTTTCAGCGCATAGTCATTGGCATCCATGCCCGGCGGGAACTGCACCCGCCATGCCTCGATACCGGCTTCCAGTAAATCAGCGGCCACACTGGTCGCGCCACGGTCTCCGGCCTCGTCCCGGTCAAAGGCAATCAGCACCCGTTTCACGCCGTGATACTGTAAGGCTTCGAGGTGCTCACGGTTAAACCCGTTCACCCCGAACGCGGCAATCACGTTACGGAACCCGGCACACCAGAACGTCATGGCATCGATCAGCGCTTCGCACAGGATAATTTCATTTGATGCCTGCATCGCCGATTCATTCCAGACCCCGGCTAGCGGTGACGGCAGATACAGATGCTTCGGGCTGTCTTTCAGCACTTTGTAATCCGGCTGGGTCCGGCGACCATACAGTTGCAACACCCGCCCGCGGCTGGTCACATTGACCGATTCTGTCCAGCCGATCACCGGCACCACGACGCAGCCCCGGAAGTGGTCCTGCCGGGTAGTGGTACGCAACACGCCCAGACCTGATAGTTTGTCGCGCAGTTGCTGGCCTTCCTGACTGCTCTTGGACGGTAATAAGCCCGCTGAACCGCCGATCCCGTGATGGCCCGCGTACCCCAGCTTAAAGTGACTGACCAGTTCAGGATGATTCAGCCCGCGTCGTTCCAGCCAGGCTTTGGCTTCCGGTGACGCCAGTAAGTGCTGATGATAAAAATCAATCACCTGATGCAGCAGCGCCTGCCCGTCATCGTCCAGGTCGGCCAGTTTCGGACGCGGCAGGGGGGCCGCCTGTAATTCCGGCTGGGCGGCTAACGAAGAAGCGGCCACAACCGCATTGTCCATGTCCGGCAGCCCGGCCAGCTCCCGCAGCCGGCGGATACCGATTTTCAACGTCACGCCTTCCGTTTGTATCACCCAGTCGAGCACCGACCCCGCTGCGCCACAGCCAAAGCAGTGATACAGGTTCTTAGCCGGCGATATCACCATTGAGGGGGTTTTCTCGTTATGGAACGGACAGCGCAGCACATAATCCTCACCGCGTTTTTTCATCGTACGGCCTTGCTTACGCGCCAGCCCCAGCAACGAGACGGTTTGCTTTAAGTGGGCTAAATCGGTATCGGGAATGCGGGCCATGGATTACCTCCTGTAAAAACCTGTCAATAGACATTGTAGTAGCATTAATATGAGACTATAATATAGCCATTGAGTCAAGCAGTTTAAAAGGAGGGCTTACAATGCACATCTCATTACCACACTGGATTTGTGAGGAAGATATGCAACTGTTTGCTACACGGCTAAAGGAAGCCAGAGAAGCCCGCAAGATGACACAAGCAAGATTAGCTGAACTGCTCAACGTTGATCGCCGGGTTTATAACCGTTGGGAACGCGGCGCTTCCGTTCCTCAACTGGATGCCGTGGTCAGGATCGCTCAGGTATTACAAAGTAGTCTGGATTCACTTGTCGGACTGGAACCCATGACACCGCCACAGATACATAATCCGCGTTTACAGGCGCTTGTGATGCAGATGGATTCATTATCAGATGAAGATCAGCAGGCGCTGATTGTGTTGATGGACAGTTTGCTTAAACGTTCGAAGATGACGCAGTTACTGACATCGTAGAAAGAATTTGCTACAGGAAAGACGATTTTTATTTAGTGCAGCATTACCAGACGGCCATCCGGTAACGCTGCTAACCGTAGGCAACTAACAGGAGTAGTTACCATGGCTAACCGCGATTGTAATGCAGATTTAGCGATTTCAAAAGCCCGGCGCAGCTATAAGGTGGGGTATGCCCGCACCCGCCACGAAGACCGCAGCACCGGCATGACCCGCTATTACAGCCAGCACCCCAGTTTGCATCTTAAAGGCAACTGGCTGGAAGAAGCGGGCTTTGCCACCGGTCAGCCGGTGCAGGTCAGTGTTGAGCACGGACAGTTGATTATCCGGCTCGTCGAGAACGGCTAACCGCTAAAGGGGAGATCCCAGCGCTTGGGCTGGGATCTGGGGTTAGCAAAAATCTTGTTCTATTCTGCCTTCCGATTTCAATGTTTCTAAAAAACATTGATAAGCAACTGGATCTGCTTCTAACAGGTCATCTAATATATTTTTTTCAATGAGTGGCTTGTAAAATATGCCATTTTCAAAGAAAACAAAATCACCAGATAACGATGACTCTATAATTTCTACTTCCTCTGCGTTATAACTAAGCAGCCCGTCATAACCTTTAGCAAAACCGTAAAAGTATGTTTTTTCTCCGAACCAATATATGGCAAAAACTTCAATAATTTTTTCTGATTTGAACTTTTTTATTTTCATCATTTTTTATCCGTGATTGAAGGCTTAGGTTGGATTTCAGGCCGTTTAGGAGTTGTAATCTTCATATCATAAGCCTTACCAGTAGTTGAGTTATATTGATAATGGATGGTGATATTTGAACCGTCTGGTAACTCATGTGTAACTTGCATTTTCTGGAATCCTGCATCAGTAGGGAAACGAGGATCTTTATTCATTCCTCTAAGTGGATCACCTGAAGATGGGTTAGCTTTAACTTGGTTCCATAAAATCTGCTCATTCAGATCCCTTGGCGCTGCAACTTGTTGCCCCGGTTTCGCGGTAGATATCTTTTCAGCATTTTTGATAAGCTGTTGATGATAAATAGTATTAGCCGATTTATCACCCAGATTCGTTGTGCCTTGACTGTTTTTCCCAATCTTTTCCAGCGCCGCTTTCTCTGTATTAACAACCGCGCCTGTGCTTCCTTTTGTTGTTGGCGATGATTTCGGCCCTTTGCTGCCCTCAACAATAACAGGCAACGTCATCGCCATCGCAGCGGCAGTCTCCTGACTCATGCCCATTGCTTCAAAGCGTTTTGTCCAGCCGAGTTCGCCTACCTTGCCGGTTGCCGCCTGACCTAACGTATTCACCGCCGACAGGTAATTTCTGAACTCAACTGGCAATGTGCCATCCCGGTCCATATTTTTGAGGGTCCGCTCAAACACCGGCCACTGATCAACCAGATAACCATACTTCTGTGCGCACTGGGTCGGGTTGCTGTTACAGAAATCCATCATTTCCTGCTGATTGCGGATATTAGTGTCTACCATATCCTTGATCACTTGTTTGCAGCTTTCGCCTTCACAGGTGCGGGCTTGATGCGCAAAACTGTCCAGCTCATTCACGCTCAGATAGTTATTCTCAACAACAACCCATTCCATTGCGACGTTGACCGCCAAACACCGATTTTCCCAATGCCCTCAGCCAGTTACCACCCGTTTTTTCCAATGGGCGTTCACCGCCGGCCCCAAAACCCCCTGACGCGCTTTTCGCCTCCAAAGGCCGGTTTTTCCCGCCGTGCCATTGTCAGTGTAGCGCCTTTTTCGGCAACGGGCGAACGTCGCCCAACTCGCTTGGGCGGCGGATGCCCGTTCTGCGGGCGCGGGCGGCATAGAGCCCGCAAGCGGCGCCCCTGCGACGCTCGGGGGCACCGGGGTTTCGGGTTGCGCATGACCTTGCATGACCACGCGATTTTGTTCAGGGAAGCCCCCGGGGGCTGCACCTGTCTTTCCTACACAAATATTTTAACCCGCCCCCGCGTTATTGAACTTTTCCCTCATAGATTGATCTCAATAAAAAACACGACTTGAGGTAATCTTTATGTTTTCAACCAGCGCCGAACAATGGGCAAATGACACGTTTCAACATGCGGAATTAGGTGATAAACGCCGTACCAACCGCCTGGTGAAAGTGGCCTGTTCGTTGGCTAACCATATAGGACAATCGCTCGTGCAATCTCTTGACTCTCCTGCCGATGTTGAAGCGGCCTACCGACTGACCCGAAATTCCGCCATTGCGCCTCAGGCCATCGCCGAAGCCGGATTTACCGCCACCGTCGCTCACGCTCAACGTTATCATTGCCTGTTAGCGCTGGAAGACACGACAACCCTGTCATTTTCCCATGCGTCGGTCGCCGATGAACTCGGCTATACCACCTCAAAGGAAAAATCCCGGGGCATGCAGGCACACTCGGTGTTGTTATTTGCGCCTGAAGAACAACAGGTCGTGGGGTTGATAGAGCAACAGCGCTGGTGTCGAGATGTCAGTGATTATGGCAAAAGCCGACAACGCGATACACGCCCTTATGAAGGGAAAGAGAGTTATAAGTGGGAACGGGCCTCACAAGCCGTCGACAGCCGGTTAGGGGAGCAGATGGCCAACGTGATTTCTGTCTGTGACCGTGAAGCCGATATCATCGAATATCTGCGTTATAAAACGAGCCAAAAACAACGTTTCGTCATCCGTTCGATGCAAAACCGGCGTATAGAGGAAAGTCAGGATAAACTTTATGACTTTATTAGCCGGTTACAGAGTGCTGGAGAACGATTAGTTCAGGTCAGACAGAAAGGCGGGCGTCAGGCGCGTGTCGCGCATTGTGATATCAGTTATGCCGAAGTGACGTTGAAAATCCCCGAAGGAAAAAGCGGTGAGGCGGTGCGGATATTTTATGTCGGTTGCTACGAAAAAGGTCCGGAGGATGGGCTTTGCTGGCATCTTCTGACCTCCGAACCCGTCAACAGTCAGGAAGACGCCCATAAAATATTCAGTTATTACGAGCGCCGCTGGCTGATAGAAGAATTTCACAAAGCGTGGAAAACGGGCGGCACGCAGGTAGAAGCGCTGCGTATGCAAAGCAAAGATAATCTGGAGCGCATGATAGTGCTGCTGGCCTTTATTGCGGTACGAATACACCAGCTGCGTTTTATGGGTCTGAACAAAGAAGAGGCAGAGAAAGAGAGCTGTGAGACAGTATTAAGCCCCCTGGCGTGGAAATTACTGTGGTCAAAACAAGAAAAACGCCGTGTGCCGAAAAAAGCCCCGAGTTTGCATTGGGCCTTCATCAATCTGGGAAAACTGGCCGGCTGGTACGATTCCAAACGCACGGGTCGAGTCGGATGGGAACGACTTTGGGAAGGCTGGTTTCGGCTGCAAACCCTGATAGACGGCTATTTGCTGGCTAAATCAGTTGATTTGGAGATCTGATCAAGAGACAGGGCTGCACGGGGCGGCGATGGCGAGCACGGGAATGAGCAAGGAGCCTGCGACTGCGAACCGGGCGCAGCCAGTGCAGCGGGGTTGGGGCGGGGGGAAGTCAATGAGCGGAGGCCGCAGGCCGACCTGCCTTTAGGGGGGTTGGCCCAACGGTTGCAGGGCAGCTAAAGAAGAACTCAGAGTTGCCGATGTCCGGCTCAGTCGGTTAGAGCATAAGGCGCAGCCTTGTGCGCCACTCCCCGCAATGCCGACCCGCGGGGGCGCAAGACATAATGCCAATTATACGCATTAAGCCGCTCATCAATGCTCAGGCGGTTGCCCGGGCTCACCGGCGCAGTGCGTATAATTCCCCCCGCATTATGTTCAATAGGCGTTGGGCGGCCTGGACCGGCTTAACGGGGACGCTCGTGGTTGAGCCGCCTGACGACTATTTACCCCCGCGTGCGCCGGGGCTAACGGGCAGTCCGGCCACGGTCTGCCCCCACACCGAACCCGCCCAACTCAACGGGGGCGTACGGACGCTCAGCGGCTATCGGGGGTTGAGGTCGGCTCTGAACTGTCCGGCGGCGTGTCCGTGTCGGCGTTATCGTCGGCGTACAGGTCGGCCAGTAAACCCACCTCATCGGCGTCGCTGACTTTTTCATCGGCCATTTGCTCCGCCGGATGGGTGCTGGCGTGCACCGCCTGCAAGGCCCGGATAGAGACCTGCGTATACACCTGGGTGGATTCCACGCTGGCATGGCCTAACATGGCCTGTATCCAGCGCAGGTCCGCCCCGTTCTCCAGCATCTGCGTCGCCATCGCATGCCGGAACAGGTGGCAGGCACCTTTTTTCTCGATACCCACCGCGTTGATATAAGCTGTCACCAAATTGCTGATACCGTTAGCCTGTAAGCCGTCCAGCCCATCCATTGCGACGAATAATGCCTTGACGTCTGGATTGACGATAAGTTGTGGCCGCACCTGTTGCTGATAGCGCTGTAGCCAGCTTAAGGCCCGTTCACCGAGGGGCAACACCCGGTCTTTATTCCCCTTGCCCTGCCGGATGGTCACCGTTTTGCGTTTTCCGTCAACGCTGTACACATCCAGCCGGGTTAATTCGCCCCGACGCATCCCGGTTGACCAGAGCAACTCCATCAACGCCCGGTCACGTACCCCCTGCAACGTCGTCAGGTCAGGCTGCGCCAGTATCTGTTCGGTTTCATCGATGGTCAGGATATAGCGCGGCAGGTGCTTTTCCAGTCTGGGGAGTTCAATGTCCGCCGCCGGGTTCGCCAGTATCAGATTCTGTTTCGTCAGCCATTTGAACCAGACCTTCAAGGGTTCCAGTTGGGTACGTTGCGTCCGGGTGCTTAACGGTTCACCGTTGGTCTTGCGGTACTGGTACAGATAACGCTGGTAACGCTCCAGTATCGGCCGCGTGATATCCGCTGCGTAGTATAAGCCGCGCTCGGTTGCCCACAGGATAAAGTGGTAAGTATGGTGCGTCTGTACTTTCAGCGTGCTTTCTGACCAATTCCGTTCCTGTCGCCACACCACAAAGCGCAGCAACAACGCATACAGGCTCTTCGGGTCGTGCGCCGGACCGACAGGTTTGCGGTACACTTCATCTACTGTCAGCAGGCTTCCTCTGCGGGGTTTACGGTTTGCCATGATTGACCTCCGGTTGAGATTGAGGGGTGGGCGCAGACAAGGGGCGCGTTTTCTTTTTTCCTTTTATCACGGTGTCTTCCGTTACCCCGACTTGCGGTACGCTGAACCCGTGCTCTGCCTGCTCGGATGGGGATTTTTTCACCCCAGACTTAGCCCGGACCTGACCCAGACTTGAGGCAGACTTGCGTTTATTTAAGTCAGACTTGCTCTCCTGACCTGTCGGGACGGCTTCCGGTGTTTTATCCCTGTCGGGCACGGGCAATGCGTCTCTGTGATTATTTTCCCTAATAACCGCGTTTTCATCTGCCCGGACTTGTGCCCCGCCGGCCCTTGTGCTATCGGGGATGACGCGGGTTTTTCTTCCCCAGACTCAGGCCAGACTTGCCCCGGACTTGGGGAAGACTTGCGACCTTTCGGGTCAGACTTGCGTTCACTGCCGGCGGTTTCGGAGTCCGGTTCTCCGACATCCAGCAGGCCGCACAGGTGGGCTGCGCCGTTGTCTTCCCCGTCCCACAGCAGTTCATAATGCAGCAGGTGCCCCCGGCTGCCGCCATGCAACAGCAGGTATTCCATTTCCGTCAGCCGTTGACAGTGGTTTTTGAGCTGGCTGTCGCTCCAGTGGGTAAAGGCACGGATATCTCGCCGGGTAAAGCGGACTTCATTTGGCTGGCAGTGCTGGATTTGCGCCTGTTCGTTCACCATCTCTTGTATCAGCAGTAACAGCTTGCGCGTCTGCGGCGGCATTTCATCCAGCGTGCGCCCCAGCACCTCATGCGCCAGCCGGTTGGCGAGGGCAATATCGTCTTGGGTGACTTCGATATATTCGATGACCTGCCCGCGGTGGGTCGTTTTCTTCACTTCACGTTGATACTGGTGCAGCAGGGCAATGGCCTGTATCAGCGTCAGGTATTTCATGTGGTCGCGCCGCATCCGGGTTTTGTCTGACAGGAACGTCAGTTGGTGGGCGTAAGGATTGACCACTTTCAGCGGCCTTAACAAGCGCTGGGCGTTCTGGTGTAACTGTGTCAGATAACCTTTCTCCGAGTCAGCCAGCAACCCGGCCAGCGTCTGGCGGTGCCGCTGCATGGCGTGGATGGCCTGCGTCTGCTCGCGCGATTCGTTGACCGTCAGCACCAGACAGCGGTTCAGCAGCTCTTCATCCACATCAATGGCCGTCGTCGTTAACATCAGCATCACCGGTCCCTGCACCTTGTATTCCCGCGTCACCAGTTCGCCGCTCTGTTCGTTTTTGCCGGTACTGGCGATTTTTAGCTCGCCGTCGGACTGTAACAGTTTCAGGGCATAGGCCGCCTGCCGCACGCCTTCCTCTTCGGCTATCGCCAGTATTTTGTGTTGCAGGCTGGTTTCGCCGAGGTAATACAGGCTCTGTCCGGTCATCGCCGAGTACTGGATACGCTCCTCTTCCGGCATCAGGTTCAGCACGGCATCCATCAGGCTGCTCTTGCCTGCCGCGCTGCTGCTCTGGATTAACACGGCCAGCGGGTTTATCGAGTTTGCGCGAGACTGCCGCCAGATACCCGGTCAGCAGATTGGTGGATTCGCCGACCACGCCACAGGCGGCCATGTCGTTGATAATCTGTTCTGTTAAGTTTGGCGATGTCAGCAACGCCAGCGCGGCGGCTTCGTCTTCCGCGCTGACCGTGACTGCCGTTGTCCCTGAGGCTTCGGCGTCGGCCTGCTGTTGCGCGTCCTGTTGCTGCTCCAGCATCAGCAAGACCCGCCCGGCTTCACGTTTAATCACAGACGGCTCGCATTCCAGCTCTTGCGCCGCCGTGCTGATGTAGTTCTGACGATGCCGCGCATGGTACATGTCCAGCGTATCCACATGGAACAGGCCGGACGTTTCATCCCGCACCTGCACGTTCACCTTCATCACATCCGGCACCGGGGATTTTTTCATCCCCCGTACCCGCCAGACCCGGGGGCCGCTTTTCATCAACAGTTCACCGCAGGCCGTGCGCTCACAGGGCACGGGGGCAACAGTCAGCGCCGACGGGGCGGCTAAAGCAGCCGGTTTAGCCACCCCGGCACTTTGGGGCTTTTCCGTCACTGTCGGCGAGACGGGCCGCTCATGGCTGAACACCGCGCCCGGCGCTGTTCCCTGTCCCAGCCAGACCGCCTGTTGCAACGCCAGCCCCAGCGCATGTTCGGCGTTGCCGCTTTTCAGCGCATAGTCATTGGCATCCATGCCCGGCGGGGAACTGCACCCGCCATGCCTCGATACCGGCTTCCAGTAAATCAGCGGCCACACTGGTCGCGCCACGGTCTCCGGCCTCGTCCCGGTCAAAGGCAATCAGCACCCGTTTCACGCCGTGATACTGTAAGGCTTCGAGGTGCTCACGGTTAAACCCGTTCACCCCGAACGCGGCAATCACGTTACGGAACCCGGCACACCAGAACGTCATGGCATCGATCAGCGCTTCGCACAGGATAATTTCATTTGATGCCTGCATCGCCGATTCATTCCAGACCCCGGCTAGCGGTGACGGCAGATACAGATGCTTCGGGCTGTCTTTCAGCACTTTGTAATCCGGCTGGGTCCGGCGACCATACAGTTGCAACACCCGCCCGCGGCTGGTCACATTGACCGATTCTGTCCAGCCGATCACCGGCACCACGACGCAGCCCCGGAAGTGGTCCTGCCGGGTAGTGGTACGCAACACGCCCAGACCTGATAGTTTGTCGCGCAGTTGCTGGCCTTCCTGACTGCTCTTGGACGGTAATAAGCCCGCTGAACCGCCGATCCCGTGATGGCCCGCGTACCCCAGCTTAAAGTGACTGACCAGTTCAGGATGATTCAGCCCGCGTCGTTCCAGCCAGGCTTTGGCTTCCGGTGACGCCAGTAAGTGCTGATGATAAAAATCAATCACCTGATGCAGCAGCGCCTGCCCGTCATCGTCCAGGTCGGCCAGTTTCGGACGCGGCAGGGGGGCCGCCTGTAATTCCGGCTGGGCGGCTAACGAAGAAGCGGCCACAACCGCATTGTCCATGTCCGGCAGCCCGGCCAGCTCCCGCAGCCGGCGGATACCGATTTTCAACGTCACGCCTTCCGTTTGTATCACCCAGTCGAGCACCGACCCCGCTGCGCCACAGCCAAAGCAGTGATACAGGTTCTTAGCCGGCGATATCACCATTGAGGGGGTTTTCTCGTTATGGAACGGACAGCGCAGCACATAATCCTCACCGCGTTTTTTCATCGTACGGCCTTGCTTACGCGCCAGCCCCAGCAACGAGACGGTTTGCTTTAAGTGGGCTAAATCGGTATCGGGAATGCGGGCCATGGATTACCTCCTGTAAAAACCTGTCAATAGACATTGTAGTAGCATTAATATGAGACTATAATATAGCCATTGAGTCAAGCAGTTTAAAAGGAGGGCTTACAATGCACATCTCATTACCACACTGGATTTGTGAGGAAGATATGCAACTGTTTGCTACACGGCTAAAGGAAGCCAGAGAAGCCCGCAAGATGACACAAGCAAGATTAGCTGAACTGCTCAACGTTGATCGCCGGGTTTATAACCGTTGGGAACGCGGCGCTTCCGTTCCTCAACTGGATGCCGTGGTCAGGATCGCTCAGGTATTACAAAGTAGTCTGGATTCACTTGTCGGACTGGAACCCATGACACCGCCACAGATACATAATCCGCGTTTACAGGCGCTTGTGATGCAGATGGATTCATTATCAGATGAAGATCAGCAGGCGCTGATTGTGTTGATGGACAGTTTGCTTAAACGTTCGAAGATGACGCAGTTACTGACATCGTAGAAAGAATTTGCTACAGGAAAGACGATTTTTATTTAGTGCAGCATTACCAGACGGCCATCCGGTAACGCTGCTAACCGTAGGCAACTAACAGGAGTAGTTACCATGGCTAACCGCGATTGTAATGCAGATTTAGCGATTTCAAAAGCCCGGCGCAGCTATAAGGTGGGGTATGCCCGCACCCGCCACGAAGACCGCAGCACCGGCATGACCCGCTATTACAGCCAGCACCCCAGTTTGCATCTTAAAGGCAACTGGCTGGAAGAAGCGGGCTTTGCCACCGGTCAGCCGGTGCAGGTCAGTGTTGAGCACGGACAGTTGATTATCCGGCTCGTCGAGAACGGCTAACCGCTAAAGGGGAGATCCCAGCGCTTGGGCTGGGATCTGGGGTTAGCAAAAATCTTGTTCTATTCTGCCTTCCGATTTCAATGTTTCTAAAAAACATTGATAAGCAACTGGATCTGCTTCTAACAGGTCATCTAATATATTTTTTTCAATGAGTGGCTTGTAAAATATGCCATTTTCAAAGAAAACAAAATCACCAGATAACGATGACTCTATAATTTCTACTTCCTCTGCGTTATAACTAAGCAGCCCGTCATAACCTTTAGCAAAACCGTAAAAGTATGTTTTTTCTCCGAACCAATATATGGCAAAAACTTCAATAATTTTTTCTGATTTGAACTTTTTTATTTTCATCATTTTTTATCCGTGATTGAAGGCTTAGGTTGGATTTCAGGCCGTTTAGGAGTTGTAATCTTCATATCATAAGCCTTACCAGTAGTTGAGTTATATTGATAATGGATGGTGATATTTGAACCGTCTGGTAACTCATGTGTAACTTGCATTTTCTGGAATCCTGCATCAGTAGGGAAACGAGGATCTTTATTCATTCCTCTAAGTGGATCACCTGAAGATGGGTTAGCTTTAACTTGGTTCCATAAAATCTGCTCATTCAGATCCCTTGGCGCTGCAACTTGTTGCCCCGGTTTCGCGGTAGATATCTTTTCAGCATTTTTGATAAGCTGTTGATGATAAATAGTATTAGCCGATTTATCACCCAGATTCGTTGTGCCTTGACTGTTTTTCCCAATCTTTTCCAGCGCCGCTTTCTCTGTATTAACAACCGCGCCTGTGCTTCCTTTTGTTGTTGGCGATGATTTCGGCCCTTTGCTGCCCTCAACAATAACAGGCAACGTCATCGCCATCGCAGCGGCAGTCTCCTGACTCATGCCCATTGCTTCAAAGCGTTTTGTCCAGCCGAGTTCGCCTACCTTGCCGGTTGCCGCCTGACCTAACGTATTCACCGCCGACAGGTAATTTCTGAACTCAACTGGCAATGTGCCATCCCGGTCCATATTTTTGAGGGTCCGCTCAAACACCGGCCACTGATCAACCAGATAACCATACTTCTGTGCGCACTGGGTCGGGTTGCTGTTACAGAAATCCATCATTTCCTGCTGATTGCGGATATTAGTGTCTACCATATCCTTGATCACTTGTTTGCAGCTTTCGCCTTCACAGGTGCGGGCTTGATGCGCAAAACTGTCCAGCTCATTCACGCTCAGATAGTTATTCTCAATCGCCATCATTAATCGGCGAATATTTCCGGGCAGAGAACAGTAAATCCCGACCAGCGTTAACCGAGACATTTCCTTTAGTCGATATTAATCTCGCGATACCCGCAATATCGCCCCCTGCACTGAGTTGCAGGTGATCACCCGCGGTAATTTGCGTACCTAATTCAGAGAATTTGTCTAATCCATCTAATTCGGATAAATAAAACAGGCTCTCTGGCGTATTGGGCCGAGAGATATCAATATCGCGACCCGCACTGAGCATGACTTGTTGTCCCGCCCGGATACCCGCTTGCCGCAACATTAAATCATTTCCCGCAAACAGATTAATATTGCCCGCCGCCTTCAATTGGCTTCGACTGGCATTCAGGTTACGACCCGCACTTAATGTCAGATTGTGTGATTTATCTAACTGAGTACCGGAAAGGTCCAGATCGTTGCCCGCGGAAATCCGCAAATGATTATCGGCCGAAATTGAGGCTAATAACTCATGAGGCCGATTCCGT
Organism: Photorhabdus laumondii subsp. laumondii; assembly: GCF_003343245.1. Lineage (NCBI taxonomy): Bacteria > Pseudomonadati > Pseudomonadota > Gammaproteobacteria > Enterobacterales > Morganellaceae > Photorhabdus > Photorhabdus laumondii. Next base: position 4,245,440 of record NZ_CP024901.1, read on the forward strand.
CCCATTTGGATGTCGCCTTCACGCACCAGAAGCTCAACATTTTCCCCTTTTAACTCTGCCTGACGAGCGGTGATATCCTTGCCCGCAATTAAGGTCAGATTTTTATTTGCCGCTAATTTAACCCGGTCGGCATTAATTTCATGACCCGCATTTAACGTTATATTGTTGGCTTTATCGAACAAAAGACCCTGGAGATCCAGTTTGTTGCTCGCGAACATCTGCACATTATTGCTGGCCGAAATACGCGAATCATGCCCGCCCATTTGAATGTTGCCTTCACGCGCGAGAAGCTCAATATTTTCCCCTTTCAGCCCGGTTTCACGGGCAGTGATACCTTTGCCCGCAATCAGTGTCAGATTTTTCTGCACGGCCAATTTAACCCGGCTGGTATCAATTTCATGACCCGCGTTTAACGTTATCGTGTTTGATTTATCGAACAAAAGACCATAGAGATCCAGTTTGTGATCCGCGAATATCCGCAAATTGTTGTCGGCCGAAATACGCGAACCGTCCCCCCACATCTGGATGTCGCCTTCACGCGTAAGCAGTTCAATATTTTCTCCCTTCAACCCGACTTGAAAAGCCTCAATATCTTTACCTGCAATCAAGGTCAGATTTCTTTTTGCCTCCAGTGTACTCTGGCCGGCATACATTCGACGCTCGGCGATGACGGACAGATCATTGCCCGCGTTGAGGTGCCCTATGTTAATAATTTCACCGGCATGCAGCAGAATATTTTTCGCCGAGATGAATGCCGTTCCGCGGAGTTGATGAATAAAATCAGCCACCACATTCAGATCGGCGGAGAGTTTACCGTCCATCCCGCGGTTAAAATCGTGACCGGTTAAGATGAGATTTTTCTTCGCATGAAACTGACTTTCATCATTATCCAGCTTCGTTGCATGGATATAAGCGTTCATTCCCGCCGCGACGCTGGCATCCCAGGCATTATTTAACGCTTTTGCGCGAATAATAATATCGCCGTTATGGGTTTTCAGTGTCGCTGAAGTGTTGTTAATTTCAGTGCTTAAATTACCGCTCGCGTCTTTTTGCAGCCAGAGATGATTATTTGCCTGAATCAGCCCCTTATACTGATTGTATAAATGGTCGATAAATAACCGCATGTCACCTTCTGCGATAATCTTACCGGTGTTGTTCAGCGTGTTCGCGGCAAGCGTGATCTCTTTCCCTGCCTGCACATGACTCTGTTCCGCCGTTTTAATGCTTTTACTGCTAACGGTGATATCCGTTTTGGCCTGTATATTGCCCAGAGTCACCTTACCATCCGCCGTCAGACTAATGTCGCCTTGCGTTGCCGTCAGGTTGGTCAGGTTAACTCCCTTACCCGCCTCAGTACTCACCAGACGGATTTTATTGGCATACATTCCCCCCAATGACCCGGTATCAATCGCTTTCCAAGAGGTATCACCCTCGCCTGCAATAGGGATAAGAGTCCCGCGTTTGAAATCAATCCGGTTGGCCCCTTGTGTCAATGTCAGGTTTTTCGCCTGCACTTTGCCGTTAAGTATCGTCGCACGGCTGATAATGTCGACAGCATCCTGCGCCGTTGCGTCCAGCCCCTTTTCATCAAAGGTTATGACACCTTTTTTCATCTCTAAAGCCGCTAACGCGCCCTCTTTATCAAATACCGGTTTCCCGGTCGATAAGGTGACAGCCGGGGTATTGATAAAACCACAACCATGACAGGTTATGCCGTTCGGGTTAGCGATGAAGACCGGGGCTTTTTGCCCCACCACTTCCAACAGACCCTGTAGATTTGAGGCTAAAGTCCCCACCACTTCATTAATAATCAACTCAGCCGATTGACCGTTGAAGTGAGGGTTCGCCCCAATTTGTCCCGCCAGTACGGATTGGGTAGCTTCGGTAGCATTATTGAGCACCAGCCCGGAAGCCCCAACATTAAACTCCCGATAACGGTTATGTGAAACACCCCGGGAATTCGGTGCCGCAATATGGATAATAGGCAGGTTATTTCTCACAGCAATCCGCGCTCGCTTATCCGCCAGTTGAATCCCGGGTATTCCACCAGCTATTTCTGGGATATTGATGGTCAGTTGGGGGGCATTATCTAATGCGAGGTCAATCAACGCCGAAGTCACCGGAGTATATCTCCCGTCGGCTAAGTGCAACGCGGTACTATATTGGGCGACTGCGGCCGTCCCTTCTGCCGATAATGCTGTCTCTGTTATATTGCTGTCGGCAATCAGCGCTAAATTGTTGCCAGCGGTGACCTTGCCAATATTAATCGAGCCACCACTGGTCAGGGTAATATCTTTCCCGGCGGTCAGGGAAATCCCATCCAACTTTATCCCCCCTCCAGCGTGAAGATCAATATTCTCATCCGCCGCCAAATGCTGATTAATACCAATCCACCCATTACTCGCCATAAAGATATTTTTCGCCCGGTTAATTAGCGTATCTGAAAGCGATATTCCCTGTTCAGACAGAATACGCAGCGTATTAACCGCAGAAATAATAGGTAATACTTGTGTGCTTTCCGACGTGTCACTAGGTGAAACAGAAGTATTATAACTATTGGCAATCAAGGTAATGTCATGACCTGAAATATCCGTGCCACGCACCGTAAAACTGTTCTTTCCCTGTAGCAGAACCTGGTTCCCGGCGGTGATATTTCCCCCATCTAAAGACAAGGTTTTCGCTTTAATAGTGACATCACCGTCGGCACGAATTCGTCCCCAACTCTGCAATGTATCGGTTGTCAATATCAGATGTTGACCGGCTTGCATATGACTTTTTTTCACCATGTCAATGTCTTTACCGTTAACGGTGATATCCGTTTTGGCCTGTACATCCCCCAGAGTCACCTTGCCATCCGCCGTCAGACTGATGTCGCCTTGGGTTGCCGTCAGGTTGGTCAGATTGACAACCTTACCCGGCTCGGTACTCACCAGACGGATTTTATTGGCATACATTCCCCCTAATAACCCGGTATCAATCGCTTCCCAAGGGCCATAATCTTCCCCTGTCATGGGAACAAGGGTTCCGCGTTTGAAATCAATCTGGTTGGGGCCTTGTGTCAATGTCAGGCTTTTCGCCTGGAGTTTACCGTTAAGCTTAGTGGTCCGGCTGATGATAGCGATCGAATCTTGCGCTGTTGCATCCAGTCCCTTTTCACCCAAGGTGATAGCGCCTTTTTTCACTTCCAAGGCCGCTAATGCGCCATCTTTATCAAATACCGGTTTACCGGTCGATAAGGTGACAGCCGGAGTATTAACAAAGCGACAACCATTACAGGTCATACCGTTCGGGTTAACAATGAAGACATTAGCTTTCTGCCCTGCAACTTCCAACAGCCCTTGCAGATTTGAGGCTAAGGTACCCACCACTTCATTAATAATCAGTTCAGCCGATTGACCGTTGAAGTGAGGGTTCGCCCCAATTTGTCCCGCCAGTACGGATTGGGTAGCTTCGGTAGCATTATTGAGCACCAGCCCGGAAGCCCCAACATTAAACTCCTGATAACGGTTATGTGAAACACCACGGGCGTTAGGTGCCGCAATATGAATAATAGGGTGATTGTTTTTCGAGGTGATCCGAGTTTGCTTATCCGCCAGTTTAATCCCTGGGACTTCTCCTTCTACTTCTGAGGCGTTTATGGTCAGTTGAGGAGCATGGCTTAACGCACATGCAATCAGCGCAGAAGTGACTGGCGTATATTTCCCTTCAACTGAGTTATACCTCCCTGACGGTGAATGTAACTCTGCGTTGTTTTTGACAATGGCAGTCACCCCTTTTGCCGACAAAGTTGCCTCAGTATCAATAATGTCACCACCAGCATTAAGGGTTAAATTATTGCCGGCAGTGATGATACTGCTCGCTATGGGTAATTGAAATTGTGGGTAAGATTGTTCGTCTTCCTCGTCATCAGCATTTTCATATTCATAATGCTTTTCATAACCCGTTCCGTGTTCATCTTCATATTCATAGGGGTCCTCTGCTGTGATTTTACTCACATCAAGCGTGCCGCCACTGGTCAGCGTGATATCTTTCCCCGCCGTCAAGGAAATGCTTCTCAGATCGACAATCTTTCCTGCATGGATCTCAATATTTTCATCCGCTTGCAATTGGCTGAGCTGGCGCAGACGCTGATTAATGAATGCTTGTTTAGCGCCGTCATTGAGTGAACTCTGCTCATCAATTAAATCACCAGAGGCATAAATCTCAAGCTTATCATTGGTTGCCAAAAAGATATTTTTCGCCCGGTTAATCAGAGTATCGGCGATATTAATAGGACCCTCGGCGATAATGCGTAATATGTTATCAGCAGAAAGCGTGGTTAATACCCTTATTCCCTCAGGGGTATAGTCATCTCCAGAGACAACAGACAGCAGCCCCCGGCTGGCAAGCAAGGTCACATCCCGACCGGAGATATCATAACCATTCACATCAAGATGTGATTTTCCATCCAGCATGACATGGTTCCCGGCTTTTAAATTCCCCTGGCCTAAATAGATTGTTTCTGCGTCAACGGCTAAGTTTTGTTCTGCCCTCATTGACGCACGATTTGCTAAATCTCGGGCAGTGAGAGAAATGTTTTTCCCGGTGATTAACGCCAGATCCGTAGGTTTCTTTCCCGCTTTAAAATGTTCTTTATTAAAATCAAAACTAAATCCCTCTTTAAAGACAGCCGTCAAATCCCCACCGGCACTCAGTTTACCAATGATATTCTGCTGATTGTCTTTTATCGCTTTGGTTGAAAAATTTTTGCCTGTCAGGGTGAGATTTTGTCCCGCGCTTAACTCACCAACATTATTTATCTCGTTCGCGGTAATGCTGTTGTTTTTACCCGCGGTAATAATCGGGTGGCTTTGCTTAGTCGGGTTTACGTTATCAAGTTGAGTCGCTTTAATCGTGACATCACCATCCGCCCGGATTTGGCCTTGATTCCTCAGTGTTTCGGTGGTCAATTTCAGATGTTGACCCGCCTGCACATGGCTTTGTGCCGCCGTTTCAATGGCTTTACTGTTGATGTTGATATCGGTCTTAGCTTGTACCTCCCCCAAGATAATTTTACCCTCAGCGGTTAAACTGATAGCGTCTTGGGTTGTGGTCAGGTTGGTGAGATTAACCCCAACCCCGTCTTCAGTGGCAACCAGTCGGATTTTATTGGCATACATGCCGCCTAAGGCTTTAGTATCAACCGCTAATTGCGGTTTTGCCCCTTCTCCGGCGATAGGTTTAACCGTGCCGTCTTTCAAGCTGACACGGTTGGCCCCCTGAGTCAGCGACAGAGTGTTAGCCTGAATTTTTCCATTCAACTCCGCCGCCCGGCTGATGATATCGACATAATCCGTCGTCTTGCCGTCCAGCCCTTTGCCGCCAATGGTAATCTGGCCTTTTTTCACTTCCAGTGCTTCCAACGCACCCTGTTTATCAAATTGGGGTTTACCGGTGGTCAGGGTTGCGCTGGCGGTATTAATAAAACCACAACCATCGCAGGTAATGCCGTTAGGGTTGGCAATCATCACGTTGGCTTTATTGCCAACAATTTCCAACTGGCCTTGCAGGTCAGAGCGGCCACTGCCGGTGACTTCGTTAATAATCAGTTCCGCTGCTTTGCCTTTCAGGTTAGGGTTCGCGTTAAGTTGCCCTGCCAGTTGTGATTGAGCCGCCTGTGTCGCGTTATTAAGTACGGCCCCCTGAGTGGCAACATTGAACTCTTGATAGGTGTTGTGGGATATCCCTGCATCATTCGGCGTGGCGATATTCACCACCGGTACATTGCCCTGATTTTGTACCTGTGTGCGGTTGTTATCCGGTGTTATGCCGATAGCCATAGCCGGGTGCAATGGCTGGATTGCCGTCAGGTAAATTAAAAGATAACTTGTGACCCTAGCCATCGAGTTGTGGCGTTTATCCATCGTACTGTCCCTTTTCCTAATTTAAGTGTGACAAAGTCAGTCATGCTGACTAATAAATTACCCAATGAGGTATTAGCGGTTTTTCGTACCCGTGCGTTGATATCCTGCAAAGTTAAACCCGCGGATAAATAAGAATGCATCGAGTGTTCTTGGTCTGACCGGGACAAACTTTCTGCCCCTGCAAATTCAATCCGGTGCATAATGTGACAAATAGATCCCAATGCACCCGATGTTGAAACATATGTCCATTCGGATGTTGCCCGCAGGATAAGTACTGCCAAGCTGCGGCGATAAAGCGATAATCTTTCCATAGAAAATATTGATAATTTGATAGTGGCATAATAAAACTATTCTAATGTTTAATTATTTGCTTGTCTAAATCATCAGTACGAAATGTGATCAGCGTCTGGGTTTTTAATCCTGCTAATGGCGAATCTGATATATTAAATGCCAGAAAATCGCGATAAGGCTGGAGATATTAAATGGTGACGGAGTAGAAGGAAAAGACTAAGGATTGTGAATATCATACAATAATAATAAATTATTATATTAATAATAGTTTCAATTTTATATTAATGAAATATCATTACCCATAAAAACTTATTTAAATAAAATATCAATAAAAACATTTTATTAAATAAAAATAACAATAATGAAAGATGCTGTTAGATTAGAAATAGCATGTAAAGCTTGGGAGAAAAAGGTATTAAATATATAAATTAATTTTATACCCGTCATCTTTCAAGTTGCCTCTTTGTTGGCTGCACTCGCTCACCCCGGTCACATCGTTATCTATGCTCCCGGGGATTCTCTCCCTTGCCGTCGCGATCCATCTTGAAATCCAGAGGGTATATATTTAAATCGACTTCGCCAATAAATATAAATAATAGCAACGCCAGTTATTATGCTGGCGTTGGCTATTTTATGAGTGATTATTGATAATCACTGACAGGTGCACAAGAGCAATGCAGATTACGATCACCGTAAACATCATCAAGGCGTTTAACCGCAGGCCAATATTTATTGGCTTTGGTTTCCAAGGTTGGGAAAACCGCAGTTTCACGGCTGTAACTATGGCTCCAGTCAGAAACCAGTTCAGCTTGTACGTGAGGCGCGTTAACCAATGGGTTATCTTCTAATGACCACTCACCTTTTGCCACTTTGCCAATTTCAGCACGGATCGCCAGCATGGCATCCACAAAGCGATCAATTTCCACTTTGCTTTCTGATTCCGTGGGTTCCACCATCAGCGTGCCGGCAACCGGGAATGACATGGTTGGCGCATGGAAGCCATAGTCAATCAAGCGCTTGGCAATATCCATCTCACTGATACCAAACTCTTCTTTCAACGGTCGAATATCCAGAATACATTCATGTGCCACATAACCGTTATGACCCGTATACAACACGTCATAATCATTCTTTAAGCGAGCAGCAATATAGTTAGCATTCAAAATCGCCGTCTGGCTTGCCTGCTTCAACCCTTGCGAGCCCATCATACGGATATACATCCAGCTAATCGGCAAAATAGAAGCACTACCAAATGGTGCCGCTGAGACAGCTCTCTGTTCAGTAAGGCCATCCATTTGAACTACCGAGTGTCCCGGTAAGAACGGGGCCAAATGGGCTTTTACGCCAATCGGCCCCATACCTGGGCCACCACCGCCGTGTGGGATACAGAATGTTTTATGCAGGTTGAGGTGCGAAACATCAGCTCCGATAAAACCGGGCGCGGTGATACCAACCTGCGCATTCATATTCGCACCATCAAGGTAAACCTGACCACCATACTGGTGAATGATTTCACACACCTGACGAATAGTTTCTTCATATACGCCGTGGGTCGATGGGTAAGTCACCATGATGCAGGAAAGCTCATTACCTGATTCTTCCGCTTTTTCACGCAGGTCAACTAGATCAATGTTGCCCTCTTTATCGCAACTCACCACCACAACGGTCATGCCTGCCATATGAGCAGATGCCGGGTTGGTACCATGAGCAGAACTGGGGATCAAACAGATATGACGATGCCCTTCTCCACGACTTTCATGGTAACGGCGAATAGCAAGCAGACCCGCATATTCACCCTGTGCACCGGAGTTTGGTTGCATACAAACGACATCGTAACCTGTCAGTTGCACCAGCCAGTGAGATAATTGGCTGATCATTTGCTGATAACCCTGCGCTTGCTCTGGCGGACAAAATGGGTGTAGTTCATTAAATTCAGGCCAAGAGATCGGCAACATTTCTGCCGCGGCATTAAGTTTCATGGTGCAAGAACCCAATGGGATCATGGCCTGATTCAGTGCCAAATCTCGGCGCTCAAGACGATGCATATAACGCATCATATCCGTTTCGCTGTGATAACGGTTGAAATTTGGATGCAGCAGGATTTCATCACTACGCAACATTGAGGCAGGAATGGAGTGACTTTCCGTCATCAGCTCTTTATCCAGTGCTTCAACATCTAGCTTGTCATCCGTGCCTGTCAGCACAGAGAACAATTTGATCACATCATCACGGCGGGTAGCTTCACTCAATGTGATCCCCACCGCGCCGTAAGTATCGGTACGCAAATTGATTTCAGCTTTCTCTGCCCGGGCTAATACCGCCGCTTTATCAGCAACTTCAACCGTCAGCGTATCAAACCAAGTTTTGTAACGTAGAGTAAACCCAGCTTTCTGTAACCCAACCGCCAGAATGTCAGTCAGACGATGAATACGACCTGCAATGCGTTTCAGCCCCTTCGAACCATGATATACCGCATACATCGCCGCGATATTTGCCAGCAACACCTGAGCCGTACAGATGTTGGAATTCGCTTTCTCACGACGGATATGCTGCTCACGGGTCTGCATTGCCATGCGCAGTGCCGTATTACCTGCCGCATCTCGGGAAACACCGATAATACGTCCCGGCATAGAACGTTTGAATTCATCACGGCTGGCAAAAAATGCGGCGTGGGGACCGCCATATCCCATTGGTACCCCAAAACGCTGAGCTGAACCAAACACCATGTCAGCGCCTTGTTTACCCGGTGCAGTCAGCAGCAGCAACGCCATCAAATCAGCGGCAACACTGACAATGATTTTGCGCTGTTTCAGTTGTGCGATCAGATCCGCATAATCATGAACTTCACCTGTCGTGCCAACCTGTTGTAACAACACACCAAATACACCGTCCAGCTCCAAGACTTTTTCTGCTTTATCCACAATCACATCAAAGCCAAAGGTTTCCGCGCGGGTACGAACAACATCTAATGTTTGAGGATGGATATCATCAGCAACAAAGAAACGGTCAGCATTTTTCAGTTTGCTGATACGTTTTGCCATTGCCATTGCTTCAGCCGCCGCGGTGGCTTCATCCAGCAAAGAAGCAGAAGCAATATCCAACCCCGTCAAATCGATCGTCACTTGTTGGAAATTTAACAGTGATTCAAGGCGACCTTGAGAAACTTCGGGTTGATAAGGTGTATAAGCGGTATACCAGCCAGGATTTTCTAATAAATTACGCAAAATAACTGGCGGAAGCACCGCAGGCGCATACCCCATGCCAATATAGGATTGGTAACGTTTATTTTGGCTGGCAATCGCTTTCAATTCAGCTAGTGCTTGCTGTTCAGTTGCACCGCCACCAACATCGGGCGGCTCTGGCAACGCGATATCACGAGGAACAATTTTCTGTGTTAAATCATTAAGGGAACTTGCCCCCACTGTCGCCAACATCTCTTTTTGCTGTTCGGCGGAAGAGCCAATATGACGGCGGATAAACTCGCCCTGATTTTCGAGTTGGCTTAATGTCTGGGTCATTTGTGACTAATTCCTGAAGCTGGCCAGAAATGGCATACAAATAAAAACGCCCTGCTCACAATGTGAAACAGGGCGACGGTAAGTATATTATTCTTCTTCGTCCAGAAGTGCCTGATATCCTTCGGCATTCAGCAAACTCGAAAGTTCACTTTTATCAGAGGCTTTAATACGGAACAGCCAGCCTTCATGATAAGGCTCACTGTTAACCAGTTCAGGCGCGTCATTTAGCGCGTCATTAACGGCAATAATTTTACCACTCAGTGGTGCATAGATATCAGAAGCCGCTTTTACTGATTCAACAACCGCACAATCATCACCAAGATTGATTTGATCACCTACTTCCGGCAAATCAACAAAAACCATATCACCGAGCAGCTCCTGTGCATGCTCGGTAATACCTACCGTGTATTCATCATTACCTTCTGCACGAACCCACTCATGTGATTCAACATATTTTAACTCTGCGGGTACATTACTCATTACCATCATCTCCTTCAATCCTAGAATCTACCCCTATTAGGCTATTTTGTGCTCCTGCACCAATTATGCTTACCGGGATAAATGACTATTTACTCATCAAGTTATTATTCGATAAAAATGACTATACGAGAGGTTTGCCCGCCCGTACAAAGCTGGGTTTGACTACCTGAACCGGCATTTCACGATTGCGGATTTGGACAACCGCCTGTTCACCAATTCCTTGCGGCACACGGGCAAGGGCAATACTGAATCCTAATGTTGGAGAGAACGTACCACTGGTAATAACGCCAGAATGTAAGGTGCCCATCTCATCAGTAAAACTAACCGCTAAACCACCGCGTAACACACCCTTTTCTCTCATCACCAAACCAACCAACTGTTCAGTGCCCTCTTCACGCTGTTTTTCTAGCGCTTCACGGCCGATAAACTGGCGATCTTCGGGTTTCCAAGCGATTGTCCAACCCATGTTAGCCACAAGGGGAGAAATGGTTTCATCCATTTCCTGTCCATAGAGGTTCATACCGGCTTCAAGTCGCAGCGTATCACGCGCACCTAATCCCGCAGGCTTAACGCCGACACTCAGCAATTTTTGCCAGAAATCGGCTGCTTGCTCTTTTGGTAATGCCACTTCATAACCCGCCTCACCGGTATAACCCGTTGTTGCGATAAACAGATCCCCCGCCTGAACACCAAAGAAAGGTTTCATTCCGGCAATAGTCTGTTTTTGTTCATCATTCAATAGAGACTCTACTTTTGCCTGAGCGTCAGGCCCCTGAACCGCAATCAATGCCAGATCATCACGAACCTGAATATCAACCGGGTAATTGGCGACATGTTCATTAATCCAAGCCAGATCTTTCTCACGAGTCGCAGAATTGACCACCAACCGATAAAAATCATTGCTAAGGTAATAAACAATCAGGTCATCAATTACACCACCAGAAGCATTAAGCATCCCGGTGTATAAGGCTTTACCCTTTTCTGTCAGTTTAGCAATGTCATTTGCCAACAAATAACGCAGGAAATCACGGCAACCAGTACCATGCAGATCCACAATCGTCATGTGGGAAACATCAAACATACCAGCATGAGTGCGGACAATGTGATGTTCATCCATTTGTGAACCATAATGCAAAGGCATCATCCAGCCATGAAAATCTACCATACGTGCACCACAAGCCAGATGCTGGTCATACAATGGGGTTTGTTTTGCCATTATTTCCCTCTTTTCATTTCCTACATGAAAACATACCGCGTATTAACCGACAGATACTGTGAATCATGAACAAAAAGCGGCTAAAAAACGCGACGCAAACGATATCTTAAAATGAAAGTTATCACTGAAAACCAAAATGAACCATAAGTAAAAATAGGGTTCAATCCAGTGACCATCAAAAAACGTGTTGTGAGTATGCAGAATTTTCAACTATTAAAATGAGTCATAATACTCAAAATTAACAATTAACTTTAGAAAACACCCATTTTCTGTTACAAGCTAACTGAAATATGAATAAAATCACCTATTCATATTTCAGCAAGGTATGAGAAAAAGTTATCGATAAGCAGAGGCTAAATTAGATTTTTTCAGCCGAACAGAGCCAATTCGGCAAGTCATTCAATCCCATTGCCTGACGAAGTAATTTAGGTTTAATTCCCGGTAAATTATCTGCCAGAGACAACCCGACATCCCGCAAAAGTTTTTTCGCCGGATTATTGCCATCAAATAATTGACGAAAACCTTGCATCCCGGCCAGCATCACAGCAGCACCATGTTTACGTCGGCGCTCATAACGACGTAAATAAAAGTGCTGACCAATATCTTTTCCCTGACCATGCAAACGACGCAATTCACCTATCAGCTCAGCGACATCCATAAAGCCCAAATTCACACCTTGGCCTGCCAATGGGTGAATAGTATGGGCGGCATCTCCCAACAAGGCCAGACGATGAGCCGCAAAATTACGGGCATAACGACCCGTCAGTGGAATCGTCAGACGCTCACTCATCAGTTCACATTGACCAAGGCGCAGATCAAAGTCTACCGCCAATTGCTGGTTGAAACGCCTATGATCAAGCTGTTTGTACTGTTCTGCGACTTCACCCGGTAGTGACCAGACGATAGAACATAAATGGGGATCGGCAAGCGGCAAAAACGCCAAAATACCCTCACCATAAAAGACCTGACGAGCAACCCAGCCGTGCGGCTCTTCGGTGCGAATAGTGGCTACCAATGCATGATGTTCATAATCCCAGAATGTGAGAGGGATATCAGCATGTTGACGCAACCATGAATGAGCACCATCAGCACCAACAACTAAACGAGCAGTTAACATGCGACCATCGGATAAAGTCATAAAAGTTTCATTTTCACCCCAAGCTACCTGTTTCAAAGCCGCGGGTGCCAAAATGGTCACGTCAGATAAGCTATCTACTTTTTTCCATAATGTTTCACGGATAACTCGGTTTTCAATGATATGACCAAGATATTCCAGCCCATATTCAGCCGCACTGAACCGAATACGGCCAAAGCTATCCCGCTCCCAAACCTCAATTTCCTGATAAGGACTGGTGCGCATATCCAAAATATCTTGCCACACACCAAGATGCTGCAATAAGCGCTCACTAGCTGCATTAATCGCAGAAACCCGCAAAGTGTACTCTTCTCCAGCAACAACGGATTGAGTCGGCGGATAGCTCTCCACCACAGCCACTCGCAAGCCACTGCCTTGTAAGCCACAGGCAAGCGCTAAACCAACCATACCGCCACCAGCGATAACCACATCAAATGATTGCATAATATAACGTCCTCTTATTTTGTCTGCTTTATCTGCGGTTATCTTTGGGCGACCCAACCTAGAGTCTGACGGGCCAGTATATCCCGCATAGGAGGGCATTTTTCCATCATCATCAGGCCAAAGTTACGCCCGATTTGTAATGGAAAATAACGATTGGCAAATACCCGTATCAATCCATCGGTAATATCAATGGTGTTTTCCCGATCTAAAACCCGTTGCTGTTGATAGTTAGCCAGGACCTGGTAAGCACCAATATCCTGACCAGCAGCAAAAGCCTCAGAAACAATCTGAGCCAGTGTCATAACATCTCGCATACCAAGATTAAAGCCCTGACCCGCAATCGGATGTAATGTTTGTGCAGCATTTCCCACCAGCGCCAATCGGTGGCTAATTTGTTGATTTGCAGTAGATAGTGTCAATGGATAGCGATAACGCTGGCCGGTTTCCAATATTTTCCCCAGTCTCCAGCCAAATGCTTGCTGTAACTGCCTAAGAAATTGCTCATTATTCCAACCCGCTATCTCCTTTCTCCGCGCCAACTGATGGCACCATACCAGCGAGCTCCGCCCCTCAGACATTGGCAGCAAAGCAAGTGGGCCATATTCGGTGAAACGTTCAAATGCCCTACCTCGCGGATGCTCTGAAGTCAGTACATTAGTAATCACGGCAACCTGCTCATAAGCATGCCGCTGCCACTGAATATTACAAGCGTGACCAATGGCAGAATGACTGCCATCTGCTGCTACCAGCAATTCACCTTGCAATCGTTCGCCACTGTCCAAAATGACAGCAACCGATGACAAAGTTCTTTCAACAGCCATAACCTTGGATGGACAATATAGCGTTACACCAGGCGCATTTTTCAGCAATCCGAACAAACCCTGCCCTGCATCATACAATTCAATAACATTACCTAGCGCTGGAATGTTATATTCTTTTGCATAAAGATTCACAAACCCTGCATGACCACGATCACTAACATGAACGTGAGTTATTGGTATCACATAATCTTCCAGAGCAGACCAAACACCAATCTGTTGTAAACGCTGACAAGTACCGTAAGCCAGCGCTATCGCTCTGGCATCAAAGCCGGGATGTTTCTGCTCCGGCTCTGCTGCTTCAATCAGGGACACATGGATCTGCCCCTTACTCAGGGAAGATATCGCCAGCGCAAGCGTCGCGCCGGTCATGCCTCCACCAACGATAATCACGTTCATTCTTAACTTAACCCTGTTTTGCTTCCGCCATCAGAGCTTCAATCTCATCAGCTTCTTTAGTGACACTGGCTGTCAGGTTTTCATTACCTGTTTCAGTGATCAAAATGTCATCTTCAATACGGATACCGATACCCCGATATTCCATCGGTACATCGGCATCTGGTGCAATATACAGCCCCGGTTCAACCGTCAATACCATTCCTGGTTGCAAAATACGGTCGCGCTCTACGCCATAGTCACCGACATCGTGCACATCCAATCCTAACCAATGACCGAGGCCATGCATAAAGAATTGGCGATAGGCTTTGGTTTCGATTAAATGCTCAACTTCACCGTGCATAATGCCCAGTTTCACCAACTCTTCCACCATAATCCGCACCACATGTTCTGTGACCTTGTTGATGCTGGTACCTGGCTTATACAATTCCAACGAAACATTTAACGTTTTCAGTACGATATCGTAAATTTCACGCTGAGCACGAGTAAACTTGCCATTGACAGGGAAAGTACGGGTGATATCTCCGGCATACCCCAGATATTCACAACCTGCGTCAACCAACACCAAGTCACCCTCTTTCATCCTGCTTTCATTCTCGGTGTAGTGCAGAATACAGCTATTTTCACCGCTCCCAACAATCGTGTTGTAAGCAGGATAGCGAGCCCCTTGATGTGTAAATTCGTGATGAATTTCAGCTTCCAGTTGATACTCAAACATTCCTGGGCGGCAAACTTTCATCGCGCGCCTATGGGCCTGAGCACTGATTTTACCTGCCCGGCGCATAGCCTCAATTTCTGCCTTAGATTTGAACAACCGCATTTCATGTACCCAAGGGCGCCAATCAGTTATCGATAAAGGCGCTGAAAGATTACGGCGACCGCCTTTTCTTAATATATCCAACGCATGAAAGACAATTTCATCTGCGTAGGCAAATTCACCTTGCGCGTGATAAACCACATTCAAACCATTCAGCAACAGGTAAAGCTCTTCTTTGATATCATCAAAAGGCAAAGCGCGATCAATACCCAGTTTTTCCGGTGCCGCTTCTTGCCCAAGACGACGACCAAACCAAATTTCCGCAGTCAAGTCACTCGCTCGATTAAAAAGCACACTATGATTATGCGTATCATCACTCTTAATTAATATCAGCACCGCTTCCGGTTCATTAAACCCAGTCAAATAAAGGAAATCGCTATGCTGACGATAGGGATATTCATTATCTGAATTTCGTGGCGCAGGCGGAGAAGAAAAAATAATCGCTGCGCTGGCCGGAGCCATTTTTGCCAGTAAAGCCTGACGGCGGGATAAATATTCTTGTTTGATCATACCCTCTCCTGCGACTTATAATTATTTTGCGTTCAATAAACACCAATTAATGCAATGTTGGTTTATCATTTTTGGCGATTAAAACGGTTTTAGGTTCAGTAAAGGCGATATAGCAAAGCTGTGCGGCCACTTGCACATATTCAAGGACCTCTTCCAGTGCTTGGGACAACTCTTCTTGATCATCACCTTCTTCATAACCAAGCAGACCGATATTGCGCAAATCACCAATAATCTCACTAATCTCTTTTCTATCCGCGAACTTCGGTTGAGCAACCCCTAATCCCAGCAAAAAATGGTTAACCCATCCAGCTAATGCATCTGCTCGTTCAAATACATTATCTTCCTCATCTGGCAGCAATAAACCGAATGCAAAATTACTGTCATCCAATGATTCGAATGTGATTTCACGTAATTCACGCAATTTTTGGGCTAATGGATGAGAAAAAGCTAACCCATCATTCGCTAAGTCATGAACTAAGACCTGCCAACTACTGTCGCGATTACCGCCGCACAGCAGGCCGCTAATCAACCCATGCATCTCCGCTGCCGTCAGTGCCACTGACTGTTGATGCAATGTTTCGTCAAAAGATTGATAATCTGGTAATGAATTCTGTATAGACATGTGTATTGGTCATCGTTGACGGTGTAAGTTCATGCTATGCTACCACCAAGGGGAGTCGCTATACCAGACAACAACCTTAGGTAATCGTGAGTTGTCTGTCGGTATGGCGTTATAATGATTGGCGCCGGTTTCAATTCTTCTATAATTCAGAATTAAAACCGGGACGCAGCAATAAGTCAGGAAGGGGTCATGTCTGCACAACCAGTAGATATCCACATTTTTGGGCGGTCACTACGTGTCAATTGTCCATCAGAGCAAAAAGAAGCATTGCTGGCTGCGGCTGTGGAACTTGAGCAACGTTTAGACGATTTAAAAGAGCGCACCAGAGTAACCAATACTGAACAACTGATTTTTATTGTAGCACTGAATATCTGTCACGAATTGGCACAAGAAAAAGTGAAAACCCGTGACTATGCCTATAATATGGAACAGAAAATAAAGATGCTTCAACAGACTATAGAACAAGCATTAGTGGAACAAGGTCGCATCACTGAGAGTACTATTTCATCAAATGAATGAATTCTATTGATAAATCATGCATTAGTGAGTGAATCATTCGAGAATTAGTTGCTTTCTGTGTTTAGTTTCATACAATAGGTGTCATAAAGTTGCTTACAAGCGCTGAATAAATTTCTCTGAGATGTTCGTTAACGGGGAAAGTCCCCTGAGCCGATATTTCATACATTATAGAATGTGGTGCTCCGTAGTCTGGTGTGCATGCTCGGTCCAGCCGAGAAGCCTTAAAGCTGCGACGCTGCGTTCACCTTGAACCGAGGGTTCAAGGGTTACTACCTGTAACGGCATCTTGGAGAATCTCAACCTTAATCGCTGCTGCTATCCACTGGCAAGTTCTATGCAATCAGAGCACCTATTATCACTCAGACAAAGCATTAGAAAGAAAATACGCCAACAACGCCGTGAACTCACTTCTGAACAACAATCTCTTTTTGCAAGACAGGCTGCTGAGCGAGCAATCAACCACCCCAAAATTCACCAAGCCAACAAAATCGCGCTATTCCTTTCGTTTGATGGTGAACTCGATACCCGTCCACTGATTAACCAACTCTGGCAACAAAATAAACAGATCTATCTGCCGGTATTGCACCCTTTCCGTCATCACCATCTGCTATTTTTAAACTATCAACCCAATAGTCGGCTTGTCAGAAATCGCTTCAATATAGAAGAGCCACCGCTGAATGTTGAGCAGGTTTTACCGTTATCAGAGCTGGATATCATGATGATCCCGCTGGTTGCTTTTGACCGCACAGGACAACGGCTTGGCATGGGTGGTGGCTTTTACGATCGTACATTGAGGCAATGGCAACAAAAAAATTTCTACCCGATAGGTCTGGCGCATAACTGTCAGTTAGTCGATACACTGCCCATAGCCGAATGGGATATCCCATTACCCGAAATCATCACACCTGAAAAAATCTGGCAATGGCAGTAAAAAATGGGTGCCTTACACAAAGCACCCATTTTTGACATATCAAAATACTCAGTAAAGCAGACGAGAACGGATAGTACCCGGCAATGCTTTCAGTTTCTGAAATACCATTTCAGCTTGAGCCGGATTTTCAGTCACAATATCAATCACCACATAACCCATGTCCCCACTGGTACGCAGATACTGAGCGGCAATATTGATATCCTGTTCAGCAAACACCTGGTTAATACTGTTCAATATACCCGGGCGATTTTCATGAATATGTAGAAACCGGTTGGTATCATCAGCATGAACAGGAAGAGACACTTCTGGGAAGTTTACTGCTGATAAGGTAGAACCATTATCAGAGTATTTCGCTAACTTTCCTGCGACTTCATAACCAATGTTTTCCTGCGCTTCTTGGGTAGAACCACCAATATGTGGGGTCAGCAACACGTTATCAAATTTACGTAACGGTGACTCAAATGGATCATTATTGGTTGCCGGTTCAACAGGGAACACATCCACAGCCGCCCCTGACAGATGTTCACTTTCCAATGCATCACATAATGCCGGGATATCCACCACCGTTCCGCGTGAAGCATTAATCAGGATAGAACCCGGTTTCATCAGGGTCAGTTCAGTTGCACCAATCATATTTTTAGTTGATGGCGTTTCTGGTACATGCAAACTAACCACATCACTCATATTCAGTAATTCTGACAAGTGACGTACCTGATGAGCGTTACCTAACGGCAATTTGTTTTCAATATCGTAAAAGTAGACATCCATACCAATATTTTCAGCCAGAATACCAAGCTGAGTGCCAATATGACCGTAACCGATAATGCCCAGTTTTTTACCACGAACTTCATAGCAGCCTTTAGCCTGCTTATCCCACACGCCACGATGAGCTTTCGCATTCGCCAAAGGGATACGACGCAGCAATAACAACAGCTCACCAAGGACCATTTCAGCAACAGAACGGGTATTAGAAAATGGCGCATTAAAGACAGGGATACCACGTTTTGCAGCCGCTTTCAGATCAACCTGATTGGTACCAATGCAAAAACAGCCTACAGCAACCAATTTTTCGGCCGCCTGAAAAATGTCTTCGGTCAGTTGTGTGCGGGAACGGATACCAACAAAATGGGTATCACGAATTGCCTCTTTTAACTCTTTGGGATCTAATGCTCCCTTATGATATTCGATATTGCTATAACCGGCTGCTCGTAGATTTTCTACCGTGCTCTGATGTACACCTTCTAATAGCAAAAATTTAATCTTATCTTTTTCCAGAGATACCTTAACCATTTATCCTGCCTATTGTTACGCTTCGTTACATTTAAGATTCATTCTCTCAACATAACAAAAAAAACGAACACAGCAATATAAACGATTGCTATTCCCATCACATAAGTCTTAATAAAGTAGTTATTATGAGGAATAAAATGATCTGAAAAAGAACAAAATTAGGATTTAGATCAAATAACAATCAGAGATATGAAATATATCACTAAATTCTCCACCTATTCTAAAAGTGAAAAAATTTTTAAGGGCGAAAAATTCCGCCCCTGTAAATAATATTATTGAGTGATGGTTTCCACTCCATCAAGTGTTCCCATCAATACAATATCCGCACCACGGTTAGCAAATAGGCCCACAGTCACCACACCTGAGATACGATTAATTTTATTCTCTAACTCAGCAGGATCGAGTATGGCTAGATTATGCACATCAAGAATCACATTGCCGTTATCAGTCACAACATTCTGACGATATTTTGGTACTCCCCCCAATTTAACCAACTCACGAGCAACATAAGCCCGAGCCATTGGAATCACCTCAACCGGCAGAGGGAATTTACCCAATACCTCAACTTTTTTAGAAGCATCAACAATACAAACGAATTTTTTTGCTATTGCAGCAATGATTTTTTCACGCGTCAATGCAGCACCACCGCCTTTAATCATCTGCATATTGCCATTGATTTCATCCGCGCCATCAACGTAGATATCAAGGGAATCGACTTCATTACAATCGAATACAGGAATCCCCAAACTTTTTAACTTCTCAGTAGAAGCCTCAGAGCTGGATACTGCCCCTTCAATCTGATCTTTAATGGAACCGAGGGCATCAATAAAGTGTGAAGCCGTTGAGCCTGTCCCCACACCCACAACTGTTCCTGGTGTAACAAATTCGAGTGCTGCCCAACCTACTGCTTTTTTTAGTTCGTCCTGAGTCATATCAATTCATTGCCTATTATCAGTTACAAGGAAAGCCTGTCGACTAGTATAAACCTTGATAGCAACAAAGAAACCGCAATTATACCCGTTATCTTTCAAGTTGCCTCTTTGTTGGCTGCACTCACTCACCCCGGTCACATAGTTTTCTATGCTCCCGGGGATTCGCTCCCTTGCCGTCGCGATGCGTCTTGAAATCCATTAGGTATAAGTTGAGTGAGATGAATCATGGAAAATTAAGACTAAATAATGTGAAAAACCCGCCATACTAGCGGGCTACAAAAAGAGTGATGTCTATGCAGCCTCTTTGTTACGACGACGACCTTGCTTTTCTTGACTTGGTGCCTGTGCATGATCTTCTAAAACCGGACCTACTTTCATAAGAAAATCTAAGGTCTCTCCAGCTTTTTTATAAGTTTGAATAGTATCGAACATCGGTTCTTTTTGTGTTCTCATAGCAACACCTCTAAAACAACTTCACATTACTGAACTGATTTAGTCATACAGGACAAAAAATTCCCGACAAAATCTCTCTGTTATGGCCATGCAACAAATTTAGTAAGATTTCACCTTCAACAAATCTAAATGAACAAAATAATTATCCCACCTGGTCTACCAAGATACTATACCCGTTATCTTTCAAGTTGCCTCTTTGTTGGCTGCACTCGCTCACCCCGGTCATCGTTACCTATGCTCCCGGGGATTCACTCCCTTGCCGTCGCGATCCATCTTGAAATCCATAAGGTATATAACACGCATATAAATGCAGAGATGTCAAAGAACTAACGCCTTAGACCTACTCTTCAACTTTGCCGTTAATGTCTTAATATCACATGACATGACATACCCACAACGCTCTAGCTCAAAACCAAACGAGCGATAGTAAGCTATTTTATCCTTAACGGGTTCATGAATCCTGACGTCTTCACCATCAGCCACATTCATGAAAATCAAAGTTGCATACAGAGTATACAAAAGCATCTTTCTATGCAACGGATGATTTTCCATATCCTTCACAAAATTTTCCAATACATGGATGTTAAAACTTTTATCGTTCAAATCATATGTCGATAAAGCGACTCCAGCCGGAGCAGATTCAATTTGGAGATTTTCCCTTGATACGACAAATTTTATGCATAAGCTGAAGCAGTCATGTCGATTACCGACTTCTGTAATATAATATTCCCAGTTAAGCTCACCATACGCTTTTGTTAGCATGTTTGCATCGCTGTCAGAGATAGGACCAACCGCCAAATCTATTCCTCTCTGATCCATATATAACTGCAAAGTATTATACGTTAATTGTGCAACATGTTTCAGTGACAGCATAAAAAGCAACCTTACTTATATTGTTATTAAATAGCCAAAAATAACGATTTTTTAACAACTTTATTGAAAGACTACACTTAAGCGAAACATGCAAACCACCTTTAGCTCGATCAAAAATTCATCATTAAGCTATCAAAAACAGCTTCACCCAGTGCTTTCTCCTGAGCATATCGCCTATTCAACCACGTCAACAAACTCAACCTTCAAAAATGGAACCCCCTTCCCAAAGGCGACCAACCAACAAAAATTTATCCAAATTGGGTATAACATGCTTGATTTCTGAAAAGTAGGATTTTACGGCCCACCAGATAAATTGCCTCATACATCAGAAAAATATGGCATAGTGATATTCAGAAAAATAAATGGAGAATCTTTCTATAATGAAACGCCCTGACTACCGAACACTACAAGCCCTGGATGCAGTGATCCGAGAACGCGGCTTCGAGCGCGCTGCCCAGAAACTCTGTATCACTCAATCCGCAGTTTCTCAACGTATCAAACAGTTGGAAAATCTGTTCGGTCAGCCTCTATTGGTACGCACCGTTCCTCCACGCCCTACCGAACAAGGACAAAAACTACTGGCACTATTGCATCAGGTAGAGTTGTTGGAAGAACAATGGCTAGGCAATGAACAGGGGACCGATACTCCATTGCTGCTTTCATTAGCCGTCAACGCTGACAGCTTAGCAACCTGGCTGTTACCAGCTCTACATCCGGTACTCGCTGATTTACCTATCCGACTCAATATTCAAGTTGAAGATGAAACTCGGACTCAAGAACAGCTAAGAAGAGGTGAAGTCGTTGGCGCAGTCAGTATTCAACCACAGCCTTTACCCAGTTGTCTGATTGATAAACTAGGCGCACTGGATTATCTGTTTGTCGCCTCACCAGAATTTGCGACCCGCCATTTCCCAAATGGGGTTACCCGTTCGGCGTTACTAAAAGCCCCAGCAGTTGCATTCGACCATCTGGATGATATGCATCAGGCATTTTTACAACAGAACTTCGAATTATCACCGGGTAGCGTTCCATGTCATATCGTCAACTCATCTGAAGCCTTTGTACAACTGGCAAAACAGGGTTCCACTTGTTGTATGATCCCACATTTGCAGATTGATCAAGAATTGAAAAATGGTGAACTGATCGACCTGACACCGGGTTTATGTCAGCGCCGGATGCTCTACTGGCATCGTTTTGCACCGGAAAGCAGGACTATGAAAAAAGTGACTGACGCCCTGTTGAAACTTGGGCGTCAGATGTTAAGACAAGATGATATTAATTAAGGTTTGAGCTCAAAAACCACATCAACCTGATCGCTGAAGTTGATGCTATCCTGCTGGTAAGTTTCACCCACTCCAGCAGCAGCACCTCCCGACATCATCACATCAGTATTGCGATACTTCATGTGATCAATCACCTCTGGTGCTCGGTAATTGATACTGTATATCGAGCCAACTTTGCTATTAAAGCCTTTCGCCAAGGCACCAGCTTGTTCAATTGCATTCTCAATCGCTTTCTGGCGGGCTTCATCACGATATTTTTGCGGATTGTCCACACCAAACTGAACAGATACGATTTCATTCAAACCCGCTTTTAATGCACCATCTAGCAGATCATTAAGTTGATCTAACTTACGAACCTTCACCTCCACTGAACGGATCGCACGATAGCCTTTCAGCACCGATTTGCCCGATACATTATCGTACTCATAATCAGGCTGAGTACGCAAATTCGCGGCATCAATATCTTTCTTTTCAATACCGTGATTTTTCAGAAAATCAAAATACTTAGCAACCAGTTCATCAACCTGCTTTTTAGCCCCAGAAGCATCTTTAGCCGCAATATTGACGTTAATCAGCAATGTTGCTATATCCGGTTCTGCTTTCACTACCGCATTACCAGAAGTAATAACATGAGGGACTCCGGGTAAATCAGCAGCCTGTGCAGCAAGTGGCACCCCGGCACTTAACATGGCGGCCAACCCCAATGATTTTAATTTCACACAACCTCCGAAGAAAACCTGTTACAGAAAATGTTCATCCCACGGAAAAACCGAAATATACATGGGATGAATAAAACACTAACACAGAGAGTGTATGCAAAGAAGTGTTCAGCTTAATCAGAAATTAGCAATCCCTGCTTAGCAAGTTGCCATGCGATATACCACATTATGATACAAATAAACCCATTAATAATCCGTTGAGAAAGCGGCTTACTTAGCACAGGGGAAAACCATGCAGCCAGCAATGACAGAGAAAAAAACCAACTAACAGAAGCACTTGCCGCCCCAAAAGTAAACCAAGGCCTGAGGTCTGAAGATAACTGACCACCAATACTACCCAGAACAACAATGGTATCTAAATAAACATGCGGATTTAACCAAGTGACCGCAAAGATGATCGCAACTACCCGCCAACGGTTTTTTACTGAATTATTTACCTGCGCCAATTCAACATTGGCAAACAAAACCACACGTAAGGCCCCCCATCCATACCAGAATAAAAAAGCAACACCTCCCCAGGTGACAAATTGCAAGAGTAAAGTTGACTGACTAAGTAATGCACTACCACCAAATACACCGACACCAATCAGAAAACCATCACTGATCGCGCACAAAGTTGCGCTCATCAAATGAAATTGTCTCCTGCTACCTTGCTGCATGACAAAGGCATTTTGTGGGCCAAGAGGCAAGATCATTGCTGCGCTAAGAAAAAAACCCTGCACAAATGTCGATAACATAAAAAAACTCCTCAATAATTATTCACTTTGCTATTTCAATGTTCAGAATATTAAGAAGAATAGCTCATTAGAGGAAATAAATGTTTCTAATCGATCATAAGAAATTTTAATAACCAACCAAAAATCAGATTCTTACAGGAAAATCATTTAATTAATTCAAAAAAATCAAGCTAATACCCATTCAAAACATTAATAAACCCTTAATTCTGTAAAAATTAAGAAAAATAAATTATCGATTGAATTATATTAGCAATCATTATTACTAGCGCACTCACTATCATAAATAACTATTTTTTCCGAAGCAATGCTGAAAAGATACTAAACCAATCTAAAACAATTTAATATCATATTAATACAGCAATCAAATATTACCAATATCGAATCTTGCCATAAACCTCTTAATGATAACCACATAAAAAAATAACCTGTTACGATAGATTGCAAACACTTAACCGTTTACTTTATAAAATGAGACAATGATAAAAAAACCATAAAAAAACCATGGATTATTGGAATTTATTCACAACATTAACTACTCTTTAATTACTGACTATCAAGCCAATAGAAAATGGGGTTGCATATGAACGTATCTACAAAAAATCATGATGCTAAATTATCCCCTCCGGGGGAGAATAGTAAAAATAAAGATAATAGAGAGATTAATGATAACAGAGATAAATCAGAATACGAAAATTATCCTGAGCTTTCTCAATGGACCTTTAGATTCTAAACACTAACAATTTAACTTAAACAACGGCATTGGTAGTCAGTACCTATACCTAAAATTAATCCCATTAACGCTATTTTATTTATCATTTTACATTCTCAATACTGATGTACTGTATATGCGTATTAATAACTTTACACAGTTTGAATAAAAACCATCTACAAAAATAACACTTAAAAGAGAGGTTAAGATGAACGAAAAAATAGAAGTAAGAAATATAGATGTAAATAGCGATATGAGTACTAATTACACTAAAAAAAGACCTAAAATCCCTCAGGAACTATACGCATATGAAGATATAAAGAAAATTCCAATCCAAGATATCCTTTCTGATGAGGAAATAGAAATTTATGAAAATGAAATGCAGAAAAAAATAAAAGCAAAACCGTTGGGATCTAACAAACTTGTTGTTGTTACCAAAGCGACCAGATTATGCAATCTAAGATGTTCCTACTGCCATTCATGGGCTGAAGGGAAAAATAATACCATGAGTTTTAGCAGTTTAGTTGCTATGACGAAAAGGATCCTCGATATTCCTGATTTAATTAGAATTGAATTTGTATGGCATGGCGGTGAAGTTACAAGATTAAGACCTGAATTTTTCATAAAATTCATTTGGTTACAACAACATATTAAGAGAGATAACCAATTCGTTACCAATGCGATACAAACAAATGCTGTGAATATCAGTGAAAAATGGATAGCATTGATAAAAAGATTGAATATTAGTGTTGGAATAAGTCTTGATGGTCACCCCGAAATTAATGATAGCAGAAGAGTTGATCTAAAAGGCGTTGGCACTTCGAAAAGAATAGAAAAAACAATACAAACATTTAGAAATAACAATATTAAATATGGAGGGCTAGTTGTCGTTGATCGGCTTATTCTTGAAGCAAATAAAAGAGAACTATTAAGCTATTTTGCAAGAATAAACCTCAATGATCTTGTTTTTCTAGATATCGTTCCAGATAACAGGTTGCTTCCAGGAGAGTCTCCAGGTGACAGTTATGTCAATTACTTCGAATACATGGACTTTCTCTCGGAACTATTTCTAATTTGGTGGAAGGAATATAAAGACACAATTAACATTCCTTTATTTAACTCATTTGTTGGTGTTTTGAAAGGTGCTAGTAATGTTCTGATGTCATGTTATTGGTCAGAAAAATGCCATCAAGAAGTTGTTACAATTGAGCCAAATGCAACCGTATCTGCATGTGATAAATACGTCGGAAGCGAAAATTTTTACTATGGTTCATTGCTAGATAATGACTTAAAAACATTATTAGAGAATTCTATACATTATGAAAAATCAGAAAAAGAAGAAATCACTAATAATAACAACATGAAAAATTGCCAGTGGTTTCATTTATGTCACGGTGGATGCCCACAAACGAGAATAAGTAACAGGAAACATAATAAAATGTACTCAGATATATTAGCATGTTGCGGAACTGACAAGCTACTTAATACAATTTCTGGAGTTTTATGATGGAAAATAACAATAAAAACACTAACTTTAATAAAACTGAAATGAATAAATTCACTTTTGTAGAATCAAAATTGAGCAATGAAGAAGTCGTTGATATACATGATATAATGGTGAACTCAGGAGAATTAAGACCTATTGAATACCTTAAGTTATGCCAGAATGAGATTAAAGAATCAAAGAGAATAGTTATACTATGTAGTCATAATACAGAGTTTGTCGGTATGGCACATATTCTCTTAATATCTGAACGCACATCATTTAATGATCAGGGAATTATTGAACTCCATGACCTTTGGGTTAATCCAAAGTGGAGGAGAAATGGCATAGTACTTCCTCTCTCTCGCAAAGTAGAAGAAATTTGTTATCAACGACTTAACGTAAAAAATGTTGGCTTGGCGATACAACTCTATAAAAACAATGAATATATTTTGCGATTTTATATGAAAATTGGGTATAAACCCATTGATTTGCAAATAGATGGTTCTAATACAGTATTATGGATGACAAAAGAAATAGAACCTTTTTAAACGACTGGTATTGAACTATCAATATCAGAGTCTATCCCTAATAGGCGTAATTATTGCAAACAATGGCAAATAAAACAGCCTAATGGGATAGGTTATTAGTCTCTCTATTTAACTCAACAATATCATCATACCGAGATATACCCGTTATCTTTCAAGTTGCCTCTTTGTTGGCTGCGCTCACTCACCCCGGTCACATAGTTACCTATGCTCCCGGGGATTCGCTCCCTTGCCGTCGCGATCCATCTTGAAATCCATAGGGTATAAAACAACCAGATGGTTGTTAAAAATAAGGGATTATTTCGCAGTAACTCAATCCGGTCTGAACGATCACAAAATCAATAAATCACCAACCGGACTGAATTCTGCCAATAATAACGCCAACATCGATACCTTAATATATGCGAAGAGGATCGTGATGATAATCAAACTTTAATCGCTCACCCTATTCTGCGACACAGCTTGGTTCTGATGCAAATAAACATCCATTTGCGGATAAGGAATACTGATATTGTGTTTATCCAATGTGCGTTTAAAGTCCTCCATCAAATCCCAATAAACCTCCCAAGCATCACCATTGGTGGTCCATACACGCACAATAAAATTCAGTGAAGAGGGAGCCATTTCATGCAAACGAATCGTCACGCCTTTTTCATGCTGAATACGATTGTCTGCGGCAATAACATTGCCTAATACTTTTTTAACTTCGTCAATATCCGCATTATACGCCACACCGACCATAATCTGGGTTCGACGATTCGGTTCACGGCTGGTATTAATAACATTATCTGCAATAATTTTCCCATTCGGGATCACGACAATTCTGTCATCTGCTGTACGCAATGTAGTAGAGAAAATCTGCACTTGAACAACAGTGCCTTCAACCGCGCCCAGAATAACATATTCACCCGCACGAATTGGACGAAAAGCCACTAACAATACCCCTGCGGCAAAATTGGACAAAGAACCTTGTAAAGCTAAACCAACAGCTAAACCAGCCGCACCAATAACCGCAATGACAGAAGCCGTCTGAACACCTAATTTGCCCAAAACTGCAATAATAGTGAACGCAATAATCAAATAACGAACAACAGCAGCCAGGAAATCTGATACCGTTACATCAATGCCACGCAATGACATAACTCTTTTTACACCCTTACTAATGAGTTTCGCCGCCATCAATCCCAGAACAAGAATGAGAATAGCAGCAACAGCATTGACCAGATATTGAATGATTAAATCCTGATGATTAATAAGCCAACTTGTAGCTTCATTAATGCCACCAGACAGATTGATATCTTCCATTTAAAACCACCTTGATTCTTTAACTATTTAACCTACCATTGAGTAAAATTACTCGATGACTATCCTTCATAGCAACCATATAACAGTAAGAAAAAAACCTATCGTGCCAGAGAATTATTTTTGTCTATATACAGCCTCTCACCAATCGTACTTTTGCAAAATAAAATCCCGATAATCGGCCAACATATCAATAAAATCCTTGGTACCGCAAAAAGCCAGGCTCTCCTTATCGTAATAACTCATGCCCTCCTCCATCGAATCAGTTTCAAACTCAAGCTGATTGGCACGAACCATAACTTCTTCGTCATCCATTAACAGCGTATATTCATGACCTACAAGTTGCCATTGACGTTCACTACCTTTAATTTCGGCCAACGCTGAGGCAATCTTATCTATCACCGCCAAATCACCTTTAACTTCTTCATTCAGCCACTGACCAATAGCTTCGTGATCCATCGAGAACCGGCTAGTCACCAGTCCAGTGACATCCAGCAAAAATTCGTATTCCATCATTACCTCTGGTGCGTTCTTTCCATTTTAATATTTCCTGGCAATTCCGCCTCAAAATCAGCCCACAAACTGCCAAGAAGTGGGAGATTAAAGCCTCTATGCTGACACAACGGCATGGTTTTCACCGGGATAACCGAAATATACACCCCCAAGTTATTCTTGAGGTTTGTGTCCGCGATGGCTTTCATCGGAGGAGAGTCCAGCCTCAGTGCAAATATAGGCAAATACACTATAATTAATAATATCTCAGAGAAACAAAAACAGCAAAATCGAATACACATCCACTAATTGATGAGATATATTCAAGGATCTTGTAATAGAAAAATTTATTTTCTATCTTGTCAGCAAAAACAAAAACACCTTTCAGGAGCCATTATGATACGCCATATTCTTTTGTTAAAATTCACATCCGAGATAAAACAACAACAATTAACGACGATAAGAGATACCGCTATTTCCATGCAGCATCAGATCAAAGGCATTTCTTCTATCGAGTGGGGAAGTCATGTAAGTAGTGAAAACAAAAAAAAGGTTTTACACATGCTATCACCATGACATTTGATGATCATAAAGCTATTGCAAACTATTTGCCTCACCCAGCGCATGATAAATTAAAAGATCTCCTTATAGATTCGGTCGCTGATATCATCGTCTTTGATTATGAAGTGTAATTTTCATTTATGGTAAATAACCATCTGCTAATCAATGTTCAACATAATGAATATTGTCGGCACGTCTAAGAATAATTAGGTACGCCGATTATTGGTAGAAATAAAATTACGCATCTTTTCATGGGGAATTTAAATATTTAATCAATAATTATACCTTATGGATTTCAAGATGCATCGCGACGAGCATAGGTAACTATGTGACCGGGGTGAGCGAGTGCAGCCAACAAAGAGGCAACTTGGAGGATAACGGTATATATCATTGAAAATTATTAAAAAGATATAACAACCGGATGGGTTAAAACAATATAAAACCAGTTTAAACCGGAGTATTTAAGGAGTATTTAAGGAGTATTTAAGGAGTATTTAAGGAGTATTTAATTTATCATGATTTTGCATAATAAATGCAACATAATAGCACTGAAATTAACCCGATCTGTATGCTGTAAAACCATGTATTTTGGGATTTTATTATGCCGATAATTAGGTTTTTTCTGTTTTTATTTTTTTAGGCTTAAAACCATAAAGAGTAACAGGTTTATTAATAGCATTAAAATAAAATCCAATTTATTTAATGGTTTTTAATACTACTAAACGCTTTTTCTTTTTTCATTGTTAATTTTTTAATGCGGTTAATATTGTTATTTTATCACTTCAATCAATTTAAAATCCGTTCTTCCTAATGTTTTCTCTTTTAATATCAGTTATAGAATGAAACTTTTTACCTCCTTTAAAAAATCCTTAATCACTGTTTTTTTACCTTTAATGATTAAAGTTTTTATTTTTTTTCATGATATGCTTGTCTTTTTTCCAGTATTTAAAGCCACACTAACAGGCAAAAAACGAATTTTCTTAACTAACACTCGTTTTATCATTATCTAAAATGGGAGGTTTTTACCTCCCATTCATTGGTATCGCAATTACACCGTGGTTTGGAAAATCACATCATCCGCTTTTTCAGTGTATTGGTTCAGTTGATCAAAATTGAGATAACGGTAAGTATCTTCCGCAGTCTCATCAACTTTATCCATAAATTGCTGGTACTCTTCCGGTGTAGGTAAACGTCCCAACAAAGAAGCCACAGCCGCCAGTTCAGCCGATGCCAGGTAAACATTCGCCCCCGTCCCCAGACGATTCGGGAAGTTACGAGTCGAAGTGGAGACCACAGTTACACCGTCAGCAACGCGGGCTTGGTTACCCATACACAAGGAACAGCCAGGAATTTCAACCCGTGCCCCACTCTTACCAAAGATGCTGTAATAACCTTCCTCTGTGAGTTGAGCTGCATCCATTTTCGTTGGCGGAGCAACCCACAAGCGAGTTGGTAATTGACCTTTATGTTGATCCAATAATTTACCGGCTGCACGGAAATGACCAATGTTAGTCATACAAGAACCGATAAAAACCTCATCGATTTTACTGTTAGCCACATCAGACAGTAAACGGGCATCATCGGGATCGTTCGGTGCACACAGAATAGGTTGTTTGATTTCAGCCAGATCGATTTCGATAACTGCGGCATATTCTGCATCAGCATCAGCTTCCAACAATTGAGGATCTTTCAGCCAATTCTCCATGCCCGTTACACGACGCTCTAAAGTACGGCGATCACCATAACCTTCGGCAATCATCCATTTCAGCAGCACAATATTGGATTGCAGGTATTCAATAATCGGTGCTTTATCCAATTTAATGGTACAGCCCGCCGCAGAGCGCTCCGCAGAAGCATCCGCCAGCTCAAATGCCTGCTCAACTTTCAGATCTGGCAAACCTTCGATTTCGAGAATACGGCCAGAGAAGATGTTTTTCTTACCTTTCTTTTCAACCGTCAGAAGACCTTGCTGAATCGCATAGTAAGGAATCGCATGAACCAAATCACGCAGAGTAATACCGGGCTGCATCTGCCCTTTAAAACGAACCAGCACCGATTCTGGCATATCCAAAGGCATCACCCCCGTCGCAGCAGCAAACGCTACCAGACCAGAACCCGCCGGGAAGGAAATACCAATCGGGAAACGCGTATGAGAATCACCACCGGTACCAACGGTATCAGGCAACAGCATACGGTTCAGCCATGAGTGAATAATGCCATCACCCGGACGCAGAGAAACACCGCCACGATTCATGATGAAATCAGGCAAGGTATGGTGAGTAGTGACGTCAACTGGCTTAGGATAAGCCGCCGTATGGCAGAATGACTGCATTACCAGATCCGCAGAGAAACCCAAACACGCCAGATCTTTCAGTTCGTCACGGGTCATTGGGCCAGTTGTATCCTGAGAACCAACAGAGGTCATTTTAGGTTCACAGTATTCACCAGGGCGAATACCCACAGTGCCACATGCCCGACCAACCATTTTCTGAGCCAAGGAGAAACCGCGACGACTTTCTTCAACCGCTTTCGCCTGACGGAAGACATCACTGGGGGGTAAACCAAGAGACTCACGCGCCTTACTGGTCAAACCACGGCCGATAATCAGTGGAATACGGCCACCCGCACGCACTTCATCCAACAATACATCTGTTTTCAGTTCAAATTCAGCCAGTAACTCATTGGTTTCGTGGTGACGTACTTCCCCTTTATATGGGTAGATATCAATTACCTCCCCCATATTTAATTTGTTCACATCCAGCTCAATTGGCAGCGCACCGGCATCTTCCATCGTATTGAAGAAGATTGGCGCAATTTTACCGCCCAGAACGACACCGCCACCACGTTTATTTGGCACAAAGGGAATATCGTCGCCCATAAACCATAATACTGAGTTAGTGGCCGATTTGCGGGAAGAACCTGTACCAACCACATCACCGACATAAGCCAGCGGATAGCCTTTCTTATTCAGCTCTTCAATCTGTTTGATTGGACCAATAACACCAGCTTGATCCGGGACAATCCCTTCGCGAGCATTTTTCAACATTGCCAGAGCATGCAGCGGAATATCAGGGCGTGACCATGCATCCTGCGCAGGAGATAAGTCGTCAGTGTTTGTTTCACCCGTCACTTTAAATACCGTGACTGTAATTTTTTCTGCCAATTCAGGGCGTTCCAGATACCACTGCGCATCAGCCCAAGATTGCATAATTTGTTTGGCTTGTGGATTACCTGCTTTTGCTTTTTCTTCTACATCATAGAAGTTATCAAACATCAACAAAGTATGAGAGAGCGCTTTAGCTGCAATTGGAGCCAGTTTTTCATTATCCAAAGCATCAATCAAAGGATGAATATTATAACCACCTTGCATCGTTCCAAGCAGCTCAACCGCCTTTTCTGGCGTAATTAGCGGTGAAATGGTTTCATCTTTCACAATGGCGGCAAGAAAACCGGCTTTTACATAAGCCGCTTCATCAACGCCAGGGGGAATACGGTTAATCAGCAAATCTAACAGGAAATCTTCTTCACCTTTTGGTGGACTCTTCAGTAACTCAACCAGCGCCGCCGCTTGTGTCGCGTCCAATGGTTTAGGGACGACACCTTGGGCTGCACGCTCGGCTACGTGCTTGCGGTATTCTTCTAGCACGACTTTCTCCTCGCTCTCATTGTCATTTTATCTACCCGGCTCTGCACCCGCCTTAGAACCTGCCTCACCAAGCTATTATCTTTGCGTAACAATATGTGTTTTCGCAACAAATAGCCCCTCCTGAAACAGGTTGTTAGTTATGGTTCCGGGTGCCAGGTCAGAGGATTGCCGGCATAACTTAACAAGTGCAAAACAAGTTATGCCCAGCTTCGGGCGCTCAGCATACCAAAATTTGAATACGATGTTAATTCGTTCACAGAAAAGTAACATTAACTGATAGTAATATTCTGAATTAACAGCAGACAAAGCTATTAAAACAGATTATTCCGCTGATTTTTGCCAGTAGCACCCACAAAAACCATACTTTTTATATTGAGTCTCCTCAAACAGGTCATACCAGATAAAAAAACGGCTTTCAATAAATGAAAGCCGCTTCGGTAAATTACATTAATAGATTGATCGATTTAAGAAATTATTTCTTTTTCTTCGCTTTCGCATTTGGCAAATCAGTAATACTGCCTTCAAAGACTTCAGCAGCCAGACCTACCGACTCATGCAACGTTGGGTGAGCATGGATAGTCAATGCGATATCTTCCGCATCACAACCCATTTCAATTGCCAGACCGATTTCACCCAACAATTCACCACCGTTAGTACCCACAATCGCACCACCGATAATACGATTACTTTCTTTATCGAAAATCAATTTGGTCATACCGTCAGCACAATCAGAAGCAATTGCGCGGCCAGAAGCTGCCCACGGGAAAGTAGCCGTTTCATAGCTAATGCCTTTCTCTTTCGCTTCTTTCTCAGTCAGGCCAACCCATGCAACTTCTGGTTCAGTGTAAGCAATGGATGGAATCACTTTTGGATCAAAGTAGTGTTTCTTACCCGAAATAACTTCCGCCGCAACGTGACCTTCATGAACACCTTTATGCGCCAACATCGGCTGACCAACGATGTCACCAATAGCAAAGATGTGCGGTACATTGGTGCGCATTTGCTTATCAACATGGATAAAGCCGCGGTCATCAACGTCAACACCGGCTTTACCTGCATCCAGCATTTTACCGTTAGGTACACGACCGATAGCAACCAGAACCGCGTCATAACGCTGTGGTTCTGCTGGTGCGTTTTTGCCTTCCATCGTGACGTAGATACCATCTTCTTTGGCTTCTACCACGGTAACTTTGGTTTCCAGCATCAGATTGAATTGTTTGCTGATACGTTTGGTAAAGACTTTCACCACGTCTTTATCAGCCGCAGGAATAACCTGATCCAACATTTCAACAACATCAATCTGAGAGCCCAGAGCGTGGTAAACGGTTCCCATTTCCAGACCGATAATACCACCGCCCATGACCAACAAGCGGCCAGGAACCGTAGTCAGCGCCAAAGCATCGGTAGAATCCCAAACGCGCGGGTCATCATGAGGAATAAATGGCAGTTGGATAGGACGGGAGCCCGCGGCAATAATGGCGTTATCAAAATTAATCGTTGTTGCGCCACCTTCACCTTCAACAACCAGCGTGTTCGCCCCTGTAAATTTACCAAAACCATTAACCACTTTAACTTTGCGGCCTTTAGCCATACCAGCCAAACCACCGGTTAGCTGATTAATAACTTTTTCTTTCCAAACACGGACTTTTTCGATGTCAGTTTTGGGTTCACCAAAAACGATGCCATGATCTGCCAGCGCCTTAGCTTCCTCAATCACTTTTGCTACATGCAGCAATGCCTTGGAAGGGATACAACCAACGTTAAGACAAACACCACCTAAGGTAGAGTAACGTTCCACCAGAACGGTTTCTAAACCTAAATCCGCGCAACGAAAAGCAGCAGAATACCCTGCTGGACCTGCCCCAAGTACCACTACTTGGGCTTTAATTTCAGTACTCATCATGACCTCTTAATTGTTTGTCCGGCGGGTCAGGCGCCAAAAACGATATATTCCACCGGGACCTACACACCGCGAGCAGTTTACAGAATTGTTAATAACCTGAAAAGTGCGTTAACGTGACAGAACTCGCAACAAACTCACCAGATGTAAGCTGTCTCTCTGTCACCGCAATAACAATCAGGCCGGCACATGGCCGGCCTTTGAGATTACATCACCAGACGGCGGATATCGCTCATCGCATGATTAATAAATGTGATGAAACGCGCACCATCAGCACCATCGATCACACGGTGATCGAAAGAGAGTGACAGAGGTAGCATCAGGCGTGGAACAAACTCTTTACCATTCCATACTGGCTTCATTGATGAGCGGGATACGCCCAGGATAGCCACTTCTGGTGCATTAACGATTGGCGTGAATGCTGTGCCACCGATACCCCCCAGACTTGAAATAGTGAAGCATCCCCCCTGCATATCAGATGCGGTCAGTTTGCCTGCACGCGCTTTCTTAGACATCTCAGTCAGCTCGCGGGACAATTCAATGATGCCCTTCTTATTAACATCACGGAACACTGGAACCACCAGACCATTAGGTGTATCAACTGCCACACCAATGTTGATGTATTTTTTCAGCGTCAGTTTCTGACCATCTTCCGAGATAGAGCTGTTAAAGCGCGGCATCTCTTCCAGCGCTTTTGCTACCGCTTTTATGATGAATACTAGCGGAGTAATCTTCACGCCAAGCTGTTTCTTCTCAGCTTCCTGATTCTGCTGTTTACGGAAGTTTTCAACTTCAGTGATATCCGTTTCGTCGAACTGTGTAACATGTGGGATCACCACCCAGTTACGGCTCAGGTTAGCACCAGAGATTTTCTGAATACGACCCAGCTCAACTTCTTCAATTTCACCAAATTTGCTGAAATCCACTTTCGGCCAAGGCAACATACCCGGCAGACCACCACCGGCTGATGCAGGAGCCGATTCTGCACGTTTAACCGCGTCTTTCACGTAAGCCTGAACATCTTCACGCAGAACACGGCCTTTACGCCCTGTACCTTTCACTTTAGCCAGGTTAACGCCGAATTCACGCGCCAGGCGACGGATCACCGGCGTTGCATGAACATAAGCGCTATTTTCAGCGAAATCATTTTTGTCTTCTTCTGCGAAGCTTCTGCTAGCAATAACCGGTACTGCTGCTTTCTCTGGTTCAGCAGTTGGAGCTGGCGCAGAGGCAACCGGAGCAACAGGTGCTGCACCCGCGACTTCGAATACCATGATCATAGAACCGGTTTCCACTTTATCACCGGCTTTGATTTGAATTTCTTTAACGATACCGGCGAATGGCGCGGGGACTTCCATAGAGGCTTTATCGCCCTCTACGGTGATCAACGATTGTTCAGCTTCCACTGCATCGCCAACTTTCACCATCACTTCGGTAACTTCGACCTCATCACCGCCGATATCCGGTACATGAACCTTCATAGCCGCAGAAGCTACGGGTTCTGGCTCTGCCATACGCGAAGACAATGTTACCGCTGCTGGCGCTTCCGCTGGCGCAGCTTCTACAGCACCTTCCGCGGAATCAAAAATCATAATCAGTTTGTCGGTTTCAACTTTATCGCCAACCGCAATGATGATCTCTTTAACAACACCCGCCTGTGGGGATGGAACTTCCATCGAAGCCTTATCACCTTCCACGGTGATCAGCGATTGCTCAGCTTCCACTGTATCGCCAACTTTCACCATGATTTCGGTGACTTCAACTTCGTCCGCACCGATATCCGGTACCTTAATTTTGATAGCCATTGATTCTTTACCTCTTATGCCAGACGCGGGTTAACTTTTTCTGGGTTAATGTTGTATTTGTTGATTGCTTCTTCCACAACACTCACAGCGATTTCGCCGCGCTTAGCCAATTCACCCAAAGCAGCAACTACCACGTAAGAAGCATCAACTTCAAAATGATGACGCAGGTTTTCACGGCTATCGGAACGACCGAAACCGTCAGTACCCAATACGCGGAATTCACTTGCAGGGATGAAGTTACGAATTTGTTCTGCGAACAACTTCATATAATCAGTAGAAGCCACTGCTGGTGCTTCATTCATGATCTGAGCAACATAAGGTACACGTGGCGTTTCTGTTGGGTGCAACATGTTCCACCGTTCACAATCCTGACCATCACGAGCCAGTTCAGTGAATGAGGTCACGCTGTACACATCAGAACCCACACCATAATCGTTAGCCAGAATCTGTGCCGCTTCACGAACATGACGCAGAATAGAACCAGAACCTAATAGCTGAACTTTACCTTTGCTGCCTTCCAAGCTTTCCAGCTTATAGATACCTTTACGGATACCTTCTTCTGCACCTTGTGGCATCGCCGGCATGTGGTAGTTTTCGTTCAGCGTGGTGATGTAGTAGTAAATGTTCTCTTGTTTCTCACCATACATACGCTCTAAACCATCATGCATAATCACAGCAACTTCATAAGCAAATGCCGGATCATAAGAGATGCAGTTAGGGATAGTCAGAGACTGAATGTGGCTGTGTCCATCTTCGTGTTGCAGACCTTCACCATTCAAGGTTGTACGGCCGGAAGTCCCCCCAATCAGGAAGCCACGAGCCTGTTGGTCACCTGCTGCCCAGCACAGGTCGCCAATACGTTGGAACCCGAACATAGAGTAGTAGATGTAGAACGGAATCATTGGCAGGTTATTGGTGCTGTAAGACGTTGCTGCCGCCAGCCATGATGAACCGGCACCCAATTCATTGATGCCTTCTTGCAGAATCTGGCCTTTAGAGTCTTCTTTATAGTAAGCAACCTGTTCACGGTCCTGCGGAGTATACTGCTGGCCGTTAGAGCTGTAGATGCCGATCTGACGGAACAGACCTTCCATACCAAATGTACGCGCTTCATCAGCAATGATTGGCACCAGACGATCTTTGATTGATTTGTTCTTCAACATCACGTTCAAGGCACGAACAAAAGCGATAGTGGTAGAAATCTCTTTGTTCTGTTCTTCCAGCAACGCACCAAAATCTTCCAGAGTTGGCAGTTCCAGCTTCTCTTCAAAATGAGTACGACGGCTTGGCAGATAACCCCCTAGCGCTGCACGATGCTCATGCAAATATTTGTACTCTTCAGAGTCTTTATCAAACGTCACATAAGGCAGCTTTTCGAGTTGATCATCAGCCACAGGTACATTAAAACGATCACGGAAATGGCGAACGCCTTCCATATTCATCTTCTTAACCTGATGAGCGATGTTTTTACCTTCCGCCGTATCACCCATACCGTAACCTTTGATGGTCTGAGCCAGGATAACCGTTGGTTTGCCGGTAGTTTCTTGCGCTTTTTTCAAAGCAGCAAAGACTTTCTTAGGATCATGACCACCACGGTTCAACGCCCAAATCTGGTCATCGGTCATATCTTTAACTAATTCAGCGGTCTCTGGGTAACGACCAAAGAAATGCTGACGCACATAAGCGCCATCTTTGGATTTGAATGTCTGGTAATCACCGTCTAGCGTTTCGTTCATCACTTGGATCAATTTACCGCTGGTATCTTTACGCAACAGTTCATCCCAACGATCGCCCCAAAGCACTTTAATAACCTGCCAACCTGCGCCATCAAAAATGCCTTCCAGCTCATTAACGATTTTGCCATTACCCGTAACTGGACCATCCAAACGTTGCAGGTTACAGTTGATAACAAATACCAAATTATCCAGTTTCTCGCGGGTTGCGATAGTGATCGCACCTTTGGATTCTGGCTCATCCATTTCACCATCACCCAAGAAGGCATAAACGGTCTGCTTGGAGGTATCTTTCAGACCACGGTGTTCCAGATATTTCAGGAACTTAGCCTGATAAATCGCACCGATTGGCCCCAATCCCATTGAAACAGTTGGGAACTGCCAGAATTCAGGCATCAATTTTGGATGCGGATAAGAAGAGAGACCATTGCCATGAATTTCCTGACGGAAATTATTCATCTGCTCCTCAGTTAAACGGCCTTCAAGGAAAGCACGAGCGTAGACACCTGGAGAGATATGACCTTGGAAATAAACCAAATCACCGCCGTCATTTTCATTACGGGCACGGAAGAAATGGTTGAAACAAACTTCATACATGGTTGCTGAAGACTGGAATGAAGCCATGTGACCACCTAATTCCAGATCTTTTTTAGATGCCCGTAGCACAGTCATCACAGCATTCCAACGAATAGTAGAGCGAATACGACGCTCCAAATCCAGATTGCCAGGGTAAGCAGGCTCATCCTCAACAGCAATGGTGTTGATATAATCGCGGTTAGCAGCACCGGCCGCAACATTCACGCCACCTTTACGTGCTTCGTTCAGTACCTGATCAATCAAGAACTGGGCACGATCAACACCCTCTTCACGGATGACCGATTCGATCGCCTGTAACCAGTCGCGAGTTTCGATCGGATCCACGTCATTTTTCAAAATGTCTGACATGGTGTATTCCTTATCTGTTATCTGTTTCTAATGATTGTTTTGGAGCCTACCTTCCCGTCATACCCTTTGACGTTCAGCCGGTCATGACTGGAAGATAGGCCCTCACTGTTGTTGCCGCTAGTGCCCTCAGTAAAGGGACTCAACTTAGCTATGCAGACGCAGCAAATTTCAAGATCCACACAGCTAATTTTATTCCTGATGCTGTTGAAGACATCGTAATGATCGCTCGCGGCGAGTGTGCTCGCGGCTGAGATCCAATAAGACATCTTCAATAAACGCTAAATGGCGATGGGAGGCCTCACGGGCTTTCTCTGGTTGCCTCGCCATTATCGCTGCAAAAATCTTCGCCCGATGATCGCTGACAGCCGTCAACATTTCTCGGCGGGTATACAAAAACTCAAAATTCTGCCGGATATTTTGTTCCAGCATAGGTGCCATACAGCGTAATAAATGAAGGAGAACCACATTATGCGCTGCTTCGGCAACGACAAGCTGATATTGCAACACAGCCTCAGATTCAGCATTGACATCACCACTTTCCTGAGCTTGTTGAATAACAAGGTGATATTGCCGAATGCGTTCAAAATCTTCGTCAGTTCCACGCAGTGCCGCGTAATAGGCAGCAACACCTTCCAAAGCATGGCGGGTTTCAAGGAGGTCAAATTGAGATTCAGGGTGACCAGCCAGTAGTTGTACCAGTGGATCACTGAAACTTTGCCAAAGGTTACTCTGAACAAACGTCCCCCCACCCTGACGGCGAAAAAGAAAACCTTTAGCTTCTAACCGCTGAATGGCTTCGCGCAGTGAAGGGCGTGACACATCAAACTGTTTCGCCAACTCACGTTCAGGCGGCAACTTCTCCCCTGGACGCACAGATCCTTCAAGGATGAGATGTTCAAGACGCTGCTCAATAACATCTGATAATTTTGGTTGGCGGATTTTATTATAAGCCATATTTACTATAAGTCAGTTAGAACTAAGCCAGTTAGAACCTATCTCATGTCTCATGAGGCTATTTTGTTTGTCGTTTAAAACCTGGACAATGCTCAAACCACCTGCATCAATAGCACCTACTTAAGGTAACTACATATATCCGTCATCTTTCAAGTTGCCTCTTTGTTGGCTGCGTTCGCTCACCCCGGTCACATAGTTATCTATGCTCCCGGGGATTCTCTCCCTTGCCGTCGCGGTCCATCTTGAAATCTATTGAGTATATATGGATAAACATTGTTTCGGTCTTTGCCAAAGTCAATTGGTAATACCAATTTAAACTACCGGGCCATAAAAGTAACAAAGTATTCACCAACTGTCCATAAAGACCTTGTCCCAAATCATAAAAACCTGCAAATTTTAACAGTTTTTTTTAAAAATTCGCAAAAGTTGATAACCAATAGGTTAATAAACATCCTAAGATAATATTTTAACCTAACCTTTATGAACGTATAAATAGGTGCAGTGAATCGTTACAGCAAGAAAATAGTTGAATCTTTATTAAAAAAATATAGCGACCAAATCATCACCTGTTGATTTTAAAT
Source organism: Photorhabdus laumondii subsp. laumondii (assembly GCF_003343245.1). Classification (NCBI taxonomy): domain Bacteria; kingdom Pseudomonadati; phylum Pseudomonadota; class Gammaproteobacteria; order Enterobacterales; family Morganellaceae; genus Photorhabdus; species Photorhabdus laumondii. The sequence goes on from NZ_CP024901.1 coordinate 4,285,986, forward strand.
ACAAATGCATACCATCAGGTTATAAATGTAGCTCAAATCAATAAAACCGAGGGCTAAAACTGGCAATTAGAAAGGAATAATGACAAATATGTGAGGAACCACCAGCAACAGCTCCAGGTAACTCCTGCTGATGGAAAAAAATGGACTACATTAAAACCAATAACGCGTCTCTTCATGCCACCCTTTTTTATACATACAGGATGAAATTATCCAACGCCTTGATGATTCATTTTTATCCCAACGCTTAACCTCAGTTTTCGGCACAGTAATGTAATGATTACAGGATTTATCTTCGTCCTTGTCTTTATCTTTGCAAGAAAAATGTTTTGTCTCGAAAGAATGAACAACTTCGCTGGTCCAGTCTGATGGTAATTGAGAATAACCTAATGCTTTACATTCAGCGTAATCCCTATCTCTTTCATACTGAGTTGCCCCTGGTTTTTCCCACGATGTACAACCCGCCAATAGAGTAAATAAGGTAAATAAAGGGATAACAGCTATTTTTCTTATAAAATTCATATAACAATACCTTAATTAAAAATAAAGAAATAACCAAAGAAATTAAATTAGAATTTAAAAGTCCCCCCAATACTGTAACTCTTATCTTCAAAAGGTGGTCTTCCACCAGATTGTATAATTTGTCTATCTTGGATTGAGATATCCCGGTAAATATCAGGAGTAGAAGGTATATTATCTACTTTAACTTCACTACCTGAAACTATATCCTTGACATTACATTCAAAATAACCACAGGTTGAAATATAGCCATCAGTAAGCCGTGGCATAGAAGAACATCCTGTAATCACAAATATTGAGAATAAAACAATAAAAAATTTATTCATTGTTAACATCCTTGAATTGCTGTTTTTATAAAAATTTAACTTAAATGAAAACCATATAAAAAGAGAGATCATTTCTTATGATCGAGTAAATAATATCTACATATGCATTTTATCTTTCTGGCATTCCACGGAATATCAGAACAATATCCCCCCAGAGAGAAATATATATTCTTATCGCGAGGAGAAACCTGCTTTATTGGTGAACCATTAACACCACAGAGTAACAGGCTAGATAAAAAACATGAAATAATTAATATTTTCATGCATTTAAAACTGGCTAATGAATATAAAGTTCTATCTTATAAGATACCAAAAGACACACAATGACTTTATTTATTGTATTAGCGGTTATCCTCTCCATCTTCCACATATTCCAATATATCTCCAGGTTGACACTGCAAATGTTTACAAATTTTTTCCAGCGTCTCAATACGGATACCTTTTATTTTGCCATTTTTCAGCAATGATAAATTCTGCTCAGTAATACCAATAATGGCAGCCAGTTCTTTAGACTTTACTTTCCTTTTTGCTAAGATCACATCCAACCTTATTATAATACTCATGATGATTCTCAGATAAAATAACGTTGCTCATCGCTTATCTTCTTAGATTCACGCATAATTAAGCTAAATATCAGAAGGAATACACCAAACATAATAATAAACAGAGATTCTGAATTAACGCCAAATGAAAAACTAAATACCCGTTGCCCTTTCACTAAATCCACAGATAACGCCATTCCTTGTAACATATTAATCACAGGGTAGAGAAGTTGCTCTAGAATCATCAGGAAACCAATAATAAATGAAGCGGAAATATTACGGTTACTCCATATTTCACCTTTAGCAAACCGGAAAAACAGAATGCCAATTAATATATAAGATGACGTTGATATAATCCGAGGTATCGTATCCAGAGAGATATAAAGCACCTGACTTAATAAAGATTGCTTAAATCCTTTTGCAGTTAATGCAGGCATAAGATCGCTATACGCCTGAAGAACGGCCTGACGAGTGGTATCGTGCCATAACGACCAAGATGCAATATGGAACCCCAAATCACCAATTACCATAATGGAAGCAATAATAATAGCCAGAAAGCTGAGTAGCTTGATTCTGGGATTAGTTACAAACTCCTGTTTATCACACATCTTGTGTCATTCCATATACATGTTCAACTAAACTTTCGCTAAAGTACTTTAAAAGTTATCGTATGACAATAATTTTTTATCACTAAATAGACAGAATATGGTTCAAAGTGATAGATAAATCAGAGTGATAATCATTGAAAGCTACCATTAATTTATTGATAGAAAAAGAAAAAAGTCATCATTTATCTGAAACAGCAAACAGTATATGTTACTTGGTCACTGTTCTATCATCCCGCCATTACATGGTTTACAGCGATAGTTTGCTGTGAAGATTGTATGACAAACACAGAACGGTTTACTCAGGGCACCTTTCAAAACCAGCACCATGCCGGTCAATTTCAATACAGAGTGAATCGAAGATGATGGTTCAAAACAAACCTGATATCAGGTCTTAACCAATCCCCTCAACACTGAAATTAATAAGAATAATTAATATAATGCTTTTGCAATGCTGGAGATTCGTGTTTCTGCGCAAGGGTAAGAAGGTGTAAGAACGAGGAAAAACCTTACTCAAAGTAGTGATGTGGCTTTCAATGACATCAGTTTCTGATATGGGACAAAAAACCGAACATTTAGAGTTATTTTGTTCGGTCTTCTTCAAACGCGGGGGAGTATACGGAAAATTTCATCACTTAAAAGAGATTTTTTGTATTTTTTTGTAAAAAATCACCTAGTTTTTTGATTTAAAATTGAAATTATTTCTTGCATTACGGATATTGCGACCTGTTGCAAGATCGTTTTTTGATCGATTTTATATTCAATTTCTTATGACAAAGGCAGAAATCCTGAAACTAAATGGTATAAGTCAGAAGTAATTTCATTAATTTAATATTTATATTCATATATTTCATCAAGTTAATAACTGAACAAAATAACTCTAAATGACCAGTAAACGCACCGCCTTGGCGGTCCGATTGTTTAACCTGTCATGGTGTTGTTTTGGGCAAAATGTATTCAGTAGATGTAGATAAGGAATGTATGAAATGAAAAAGCAAATGATGAAGACCAACATATTAGCCGCAGTACTCCTAAGCATGGAGATAGGTATGGCACACGCTTCAGATGGCGCTACGGTCAACGTGATGGCCTCCATAGGCGCCTCGACCCCTGATCTCAACGTCGAAGGTACGGGCATTGTTGGTAGTAAAGGTGCTTACACTTTAGATATGGGAACAGTTAGAACGTCAGACATTAGTGCTGACATCAATAGCGCTCATTCATCAGGAAAAGAGTTAGAGGTTAAACTAGCTAACTGTAGTTCCAAAATGGGAAAAACCATAAGCAATGCTAAATCACTCCTTCACAAGATATTCAAATACAGGTTTTGGAACAGACTCTTACTAACAGCAACCAGATCTTAAACGCCAATGCTAATGCTGACGTAGAGGTGGCCGTGTATGACGGGAATACCGCTGTTACTAAGGCAGCTCCTATTGTTATCGCTGATACCACAGAATTCGAGCCAACCAGTCCAAAAGATGGAAAAGGCATGAAAAAATGCAAAATGGCGCTGGTTTCCAAGTCCAGCGCCGTACCAGCAGCCCAAGAAGTAATAGCACCAGTAACATTCCAAGTGGTTTATAAATAATCACACGCCATCAAGTGCTAAGGGCATCATAGCAGCGGAATTGGACAGAGAAGTCCAACTCTTGCTGATGCAACACCAAACCAGACACATTCAGGTGACTCAGTGAAAAGATTGATGACAGCGATGATGATGGCCGGCCTGTTAGGCTGCCCGATCACTTCCACACAGGCGGAGAGGGTGGGGATTGATGCCACCCGCATTATCTACCGGGCGGATAGCTACGCTGCAACCGCTTTGCTACGTAATAGCAGTAAAGAGGCCGTCTATCTGATGCAGGTGACGGTCAGTTCTATCCCTGATGGGAGCAAGACTGCGCCATTTTTAGTGACTCCCCCCCTGTTTCGTATGGAACCCGGCAGCCAGAATCAGGTGCGTATCATCAAAACCGGCCAGGCGCTGCCTGCTGACCGGGAATCCCTGTTCTGGTTTACCGCGCAAGCTATCCCGTTAAGCACCGAATCCAATAATCTCTCTAGTAAGCAGAGCTCCGGGGGCGTACAAGTTCTGGCTAACACAATTAAATTGATGTATCGCCCGTCAGGGCTGCCGGTTGCACCGGAAAAGGGCTTCGGCGCTTTGCGCTTCAAAACGACAGCCGAGGGAATAACGATCACGAATCCATCACCCTATTACATCACCTTCACCTCCCTGAAAGTAGGCGGACAAGAGCTGATGACAAAGCAACAGAAAGAGAACATGGTCTCACCGTTCTCGACCCTTTTTTTACCCCTCAAAGGGGTGCATTACCCGGCTAAAGTGAGTTGGACGGTGATTAATGACCTTGGAGGAGGATCTACCTATCAGGGGGAGATACCGTAATGTTAAAACCGTGAGCCTTTATCAGACGGACAACACTCGCTGGTCTGCTTTGTACCGTCCTCTTCCCGGGGCAAGTTCAAACACGGCAGAACTGACTCTGGCATTAACGCTGGAACAGCCAACCTGTGAACTCAACGTGCAGACATCCCACGTCGAGTCTTCACCCATACCGCTTAACGAAGTACAGAACATATCGAAGCAGCGGACAACAAGCCTATTACGCTAGCGTTGTCAGGTTGTGCGAGGTCAGCCAGAGCTGGTCGTACACCGGCCATTAAAATAGCCGGCCCCACACCAGAAAACCACCCGACATTATATCGGGATAAGGCTTCCACTGTGGCGGGAAACGTGGGATTTGGCCTGCGCTATCAATTACCGGGAGGCGGGCTAGGGAGCTACCTGAAAAATGGCGATTATGGCGAAAACCGCCCCGGCGTTTGTGGGGACAGTCAGGATCGCCACGTCCCGTTATAACCCCGCCGCATCGGCGGACGGTATTCAGGCAGAGTGACCTTAATATCAACAGCATAGGCTGAATTATAAGCAGAGATGAGCTATGGCAACAAAAACTTCATTTCCGCCTGCACTGCGGGAGGATAACCAACACGCGCCCGGTCAACCAGGCGGTTTCTGGCCCCGTCCGGTATACCTATGTCTGCTGTGTTCACTGACGGCAACGACCCTGCCCGCCTCGGCGCGGGAATACTTTAATCCCATGTTCCTAATGGGCGCTGATGGTGAACACAGTCATGTCGATCTCTTGGCGTATGAAAACGCGAGATATGTCGCACCCGGGCGCTATCTGGTGGATGTCTACATGAACCAGAATAAGGTGGACAGCCGCGAGATTGAATTCAGGCTGGTTAACGGCCATCTCCAGCCGGTATTCACCGTCGCACAACTGGAAAGGTATGGGGTCAATACTCGCGAGTTACCGGCTTTTCAGGGTAAAGCGGATGACAGCCCCATCACCGAGCTGACGAAACAGATCCCGCACGCCCGCGTGACATTGGATTTTGTCCGTTTACGTCTCGATCTCAGCGTCCCTCAGAGCGCCATGCAGCCCCGTTATTCTGGAACGGTTAACCCGTCACTGTGGGATCCTGAGATCCCAGCTTTTTTGATGAACTACACCGTCAATGGCTCGGAAAAGCATTATGACAATCAGGGAAACTGGGAAGGATCACGTTCTCGTAATCTGTTTGCTTCTTTTCGTAATGGGCTGAATCTGGGACTGTGGCGTCTGCGCAGCCCGCAAACCTACAGTTACAATCATCAGCGCCACGAGGACGCCTCCTGTTTTTCCGCGCCGACACAGACCCAATGGCAGGTGAACAATACCTACCTGCAACGTGACATCCCAGCACTGCGCAGTGAGTTCACGGCGGGTGAAACCTATACCGGTGGCGATATTTTTTACAGTATCCCATTTCGGGACATGAAACTGGCTTCGGAGGAGGCGATGTTACCCGACAGTCAGCACGGTTTTGCCCCGGAGATAACCGGTGTGGCGAACTCCAATGCGCAGGTGACGGTATTCTAGAATGGCAATATCGTGTATCAAACCACCGTAGCACCGGGGCCGTTTCGGTTCACCGACCTCTATACCACCGGGAGTGCGGGCAACCTGACAGTGATAATCAAAGAGGCAAATAGGGATAAACAGCACCTGCTCCAGCGATGATGATGTATTTCAAAATTCACGCTTACTCTACCGGATCGATGGGCCATTTGTTCCGGGGAAACAGAATGCCTTAGCCTCTTCAATAGAGGATGTCGCCTTCATGTTTACTGATGCGGCCACCCCCCCCTTATCACTCAAGAACGCAAGATACGTTAAACAAAGGAACGATAACTACACGGCATCGACACAAGTTTCTGTTGTACCAGTTCTGTTGAAAACTGACGGTGCCGGAGGGCTAGCTCAAGCTGTTGCGGTTATTTCAGTATGGTCGGATATTGACTTCATCGAACCCTCTTCTTAGTTGTTGCAATTGTTGCAGCGCCAGTCGGCGCTGCATAAATCGGCTCTAATAGCTAAAGGTAAGCCAAACAACTCCATATATAGTATGAATAAAACCCGAACCAATCAGAGTCATTAAGCCAACGCATCAAACCAATGCCCCATAAATTGTCAGTAAGGCAACGACAACGATGACAGAGAAAGTCACTTTTTTCGCCAGTATCACCGCAGCAATGGGAGTTTGAATTGAATCAAGATGGGGTTCACGACTTAATGAAAACTGAGCAAGCTGACAGAGCACTTTATATTGTGAAGTTCTTAAATCACTAAGAGAAGCAACCCACGCCGGTAAAGCCCGTTCACCATGCCCTAATAAAGCATAGGCAACGCCAGCCAAACGAGCAGGAACCCAATCCAACCAATGCAACAAGCTGTCAACACCCGATTGCGCCCGCTGAACCGGTGTACCATATTGTGCCAACCATCCCTGATAAGCCCTCAAAAAGCCATATCCCATCAAAGCAACAGGACCTAATTTACCCGCCACAATCAACCAAAAAATCGGGGCCAGATAATAGCGAAAATTTATCCATAGCAACGCATTTTGTATCTCTCGCAACATATTCTCTTTGCTGGCATCAGAGGGTAAACCATGAATAATTGCGAGACGCGTAAGATATTCCCTTTGTTGTTCCCTATTATCCTGATGAACAGTACGAAAATATTCACGATAGTCATGCCGTAAGCGCCCCGCTCCGATGCACAGCAAACAAATGAACACCCATAACACCAGTTCAAGAACACCGAACATAAAATCATTTAATATTTCAATCAGTAACCATGCTATCAACATGACTGCTAACGTCATCAACAGGCTTTTCCATAACGAAAAGGATTTCATACCGGTAAGCAATGGCTCAAGACGATGCTCTAATTGCCAATGGTCACCCATTTTAAAAACTCGTTCCCACGCCAACACTAACAACAGTATAAAGAGAGTCATTCTTTCTGCTCCTGTAACAATTGCTGGTAATGTGTCCAATCGAAATAAAGTCCCAGATCAATTTTTCTTCCCAGAACAACATCATTATAGCCAGTGATATGCTCTTTTATACCCGTCATCTTTCAAGTTGCCTCTTTGTTGGCTGCACTCACTCACCCCGGTCACATAGTTCCCTATGCTCCCGGGGATTCGCTCCCTTGCCGTCGCGATCCATCTTGAAATCCATAGGGTATATATCCGGGTCTACCTATAAACCATTGTGTCAGTACAACAAAGCTTTCCCGGAGACAAACTAATACGATGAATAACCAATAAAACAGTTGCTCACCTGTGGGCACAAATCGTGTGAAAGAATTTTTCTAACTCAATTCATCATGCAACCACATTTTTTCTTTTCCTTAATCTAGATGATAAAACCAAGATAGTAGTTGTTCACTACACAACAGGGTAGCATGTTAAGACCATCAATATTGTTATCACCTCTGGAGCTTTTTAATGACAAAACAAAATTGCAATACGGATCAGCGCCGTGCTGTTCTTATGGAACACTTGCAAAACGACATTCCTGCCAGTGTAACCCTCGCACTAAAAGAAGATCTGGGTGGAAATACAAATTTCACCGCTGATATTACCGGCCAATTAATTCCCGCAGATAAACAAGCCACCGCAGTCATTATCACTCGGGAAGATGGCATTTTCTGTGGACAACAATGGCTGAATGAAGTTTTTACTCAATTAGGCGACCAGATCTCCATTGAATGGTTAGTCAAAGATAGTGATGCAATTACAGCCAACCAAAAACTTTGCCTATTACGAGGCCCAGCACAGATATTACTGACCGGTGAACGCACCGCCCTTAACTTTATTCAAACTCTCTCTGGCGTTGCAACGGAAGTCAGTCATTATGTTCACTGTCTTACCGGTTTAAAAACTCAATTACTTGATACACGCAAAACGCTACCAGGATTACGCACCGCCTTAAAATATGCCGTACTTTGTGGAGGTGGTAATAATCACCGCCTCGGATTATTCGATGCTTTCCTTATTAAAGAAAACCATATTATTGCCAATGGCTCTATTAAACAGGCAGTAGATAAAGCTCGTTATTCTCACCCTGATGTCCCTGTTGAAGTCGAAGTAGAAACGCTAGATGAACTCATTCTGGCACTCAAAGCTAATGTTGATATTATTATGCTAGATAATTTTACTATTCCAATGATGAAAGAAGCCGTCGCTATCACATCAGGTAAAGTCGCTTTAGAAGTATCCGGTAATATCACCCTGGATACTTTGCGCAGCTATGCTGAAACAGGCATCGATTTTATTTCTGTTGGAGCACTCACCAAACATATTAGAGCATTAGATCTCTCCATGCGCTTTAATTAGCAATAATTATATTGATGGTGGTGTAAATCAGCAATTAGTTACTCACAAATTTGCGAACACCACCGTAAATATTTTTGCAAACCTTGTAATCCAAAAATTCTTTTTCGAGTCAATTCCATAACCTTCATATATCCTATTTCATTTTTTTCTCTTTCCTTCATTCTCTATATCGCAATACCACAACACGGAGAAAAAATATGAAACAACAAGGATTTACTTTAATGGAGATCATGGTTGCTATTGCTATCATTTCCATCTTAAGTGCCATTGGTATTCCTAGTTATCAAGGATATATCCAGAAAGCCGCTTTAACAGATATACTACAAAATATTGTACCTTATAAATCAGGTATAGAACTTTGCGGTTTTGAAACTGAAGATTTCAATGGTTGCAACGCAGGAGCAGTGTCAATTCCAAAAGAACATAACAGCAGATATATCGATAACATTTCAGTTAAAAATGGGGAAGTTACCATTAACGGTAAACAGAGTCTTAAAAACCTCAGCGTTACATTAAAGCCGACACAAAATACACAAACAGGTATAATTAAATGGAATATTAAATGTGAATCGACAAACAATTCATTAAAAAGTCGTTGTCAGGAAATATTTGAATTTTAATTCATTAACTCTTATACCCTATGGATTTCAAGATGCATCGCGACGGCAAAGGAGTGAATCCCCGGGAGCATAGATAACTATGTGACCGGGGTGAGCGAGTGCAGCTAACAAAGAGGCAACTTGAAAGATGACGGGTATATCAATACACACTTACACAGGAAGCAATAATGAACTCACTTTCAGCAACGGAAAATACATTAATGGAAAAAGAAATTCATGATATTTGTCAACGCCACCAATCTGTTGTGATAAAAAAAGATGATAATACGATAACAATTGCCAGCAGCGAATTACCCAATGATGATTTATTATCAGCATTACGCTTTATTTCCGGATGTATTGTTAATGTAGAAATTTGGCCACTGGCAAGGATCGAATCAGTATTACATCAAAATATTTCACTGAGTCATGTACCAGAGGAAGAATCCTCTCTATTACCACTTAAAACTGATATCAATACAGATGAAAATGATGCCCCCGTCATTCAACTTATTAATCAAACTTTATTAACTGCAATTCAACGGCGTGCATCCGATATTCATTTCGAGCCATTCCAACAAGGTTACCGTATCCGTATCCGAGTTGATGGCTCATTACACTTATTGTCTTCGCCATCTTATCAAATGAATGCAAGCATTGCCGCACGCCTTAAAATAATGGCGAAATTGAATATTGCTGAAAAACGGTTACCTCAAGATGGACAATTTGATTGGTTTGACACCCGACACAACTATGCTATCCGTATGGCAACTTTGCCAACCATACACGGAGAAAAAGTTGTGCTTAGAATATTAAATACAATGCAGCAATTATCGTTAGATCAATTAGGTATTCCTGACCCATTATTAAATCAGCTCCGACAAAAACTCGCATTACCACAAGGAATGATTTTAGTGACTGGCCCAACGGGTAGTGGGAAAACCGTAACTTTATATAGCTGCTTACAATATCTGAATCAGAATAAAAAGAATATTTGCAGTGTAGAAGATCCCGTCGAGATCCCACTGAATGGCATTAATCAGACACAAACTAATAGCAAAATCGAGCTCAATTTTGCCAAAGTATTACGGGCATTACTACGCCAAGATCCTGATGTCATTATGGTGGGAGAAATACGTGATGGCGAAACAGCTGAAATTTCAGTAAAAGCGGCACAAACAGGTCATTTGGTTCTTTCTACATTGCATACTAATTCAACCATAGATACATTATCGCGCCTACAAAATCTGGGTATTTCAGGTTATATGGCTGCTTCTTGTATCAAATTAATTATCGCCCAACGACTTGTCAGAAAATTATGTCTTCATTGCCGTAAACAACAAACAGAAGAAACCGTTATTAATATTGAAAACAATTCTCTATTTATTAATCAATGGTTAGCAGTTGGTTGTGAACATTGTTTCTCCGGTTATTATGGCCGAACGGCTATTTATGAATTTTTAGAAATAACTTATGATATTCAACAAATATTATCAGAACAGAATCCTAAAAATGTTCAAAACACCATTATGGCTCAAAGAAAAGACACTTTACTTTCATCCGGTATTTTATTAGTGGAACAAGGCATCACGACATTAGAAGAAATTTATCAAGTCACAGGTCAGGAATAGTAATGAAAATTCATTATATTTATAATTGGCAAGCAGTGAACAACAAAGGCGAAATATCAAAAGGGAAATCACTATGTGATAACAGGAAAGCTTTATATCAGCAGCTTATTCATTCTGGATTGCAACCTTATAATATAAAATGTGAAAAATTGATATTTTATCATCATCAACAAATTGCCTACCGTTTGAATTTCATTCGTCAATTGGCAACACTATTATCATCAGGAATGCCATTACTGAATTGCCTCAATATTCTTATTCGCGAATGCGCTCATCCATTATGGCATTGTGTATTATTAGATATTAGCAAGAAAATTACCCGTGGAGAATCATTTTCCTCCTCATTAAAAAATTATCCATTTCTATTCCCACCTTTATTTTGTCAACTTATTTCTGTTGGTGAGTTAACCGGGCAATTAGAAGTCTGCTGTCAATTATTGGTTAAACAACAGGAGCAACAAGATAAGTTACAGAAGAAAATAACAAAAGCGCTACGTTATCCTCTGATTATTACCATTGTTGCCAGCATCATTATTTTATTGATGCTTATTTTTGTTTTACCTGAATTTGAACATATTTATCATTCATTTGATGCACAACTTCCTCTGCTCACCCGCAGTTTATTAATCACTTCCAACTGGCTGATTCAATACGGTGGCTATGGTGTTATTGGATTAATTCTACTGCTTCTATTTTATCTACAATTACGTCAACGCCATACAATATGGATTACTCGTGAAAAAAATCTAATGTTACGTTTACCCGTTATTGCAAAATTAATTAGTTGTCAGCAATTAGGACAACTTTTCCATATTCTGTTTATGACACAAAAAGCCGGCCTGACACTCACCGCAGGGTTAGACAGTGCTATTGCATCAATAAATCATCCGGTATTTTTGCAAGCGACTAAATTCTTACGAGCTCAAATTAATCAAGGGGTACCAATGAGCGAAACACTGAAACAACAATCTTGTTTTCCTGCTCTGTGTCAACAGTTTGTCAGTGTTGGCGAAGAATCTGGCAATCTGGAACTGTTATTAGGAAATCTTGCTAATTGGTACCAACAACAAGCATTGGAGATTTCTGATAATATGACACAGTTACTAGAACCAATACTTATAGTCATAATAGCGATTATTGTCGGTACGCTATTGCTGGCAATGTATTTACCCATTTTTCAGCTAGGTACGATACTCACCTAAAGTAAAAATGATTCCATAGCTTTGTCTCTAGGTCATCTGCCTCCTTTCGGTTACAATCCTGAAATATTATCAAGTAATATTAAGGGATAGGATGACTTATATTATTGCACTCACAGGTGGAATTGGCAGTGGTAAAACCACTATCGCCAATGCTTTTGCTGCGCTTGGTGTTCCTCTTGTCGATGCAGATATTATTGCCAGAGAAATCGTTGTTCCTGGAACGCCCGCTCTACAAGCCATCACAGAACACTTTGGTCATGACATATTGACACCCGATGGTAACCTTAACCGAGCACTGTTACGCCAGAAAATATTCACAAACAATCAAGAAAAACAGTGGGTTAATCAACTTCTTCACCCTCTAATACATCAAGAAACCCGACGGCAATTAGAACAGATAATAGCACCTTATGTTATTTGGGTTATTCCATTATTAGTCGAAAATAATTTAAGGCATCTGGCAGATCGGATTTTAGTCGTTGACGTTTCACCTGAAATACAAATCAGCCGGATAGCCACTCGTGATGGTATTAACTACCAACAAATTGAAAATATTTTGGCGGCACAGGCATCCCGTAGCGAGAGACTGGCTTATGCCGATGACATTATCTCAAATCATGATAACGTACAGGCAATTACTCCTCGTGTTGCCGAATTACATCAACAATACTTAAGATTAGCTGAATCAGCCAGACAGGACAATCATGATGAGTGACACAACTTCTACAATCATTTTTGAACATCCACTGAATGAAAAAATGCGAGCATGGTTGAGAATTGAATCTTCCCTACAACAACTCACAAGTCAACGCCATTTAAACTCATTGGCAAGCAGCCTCGCCTTTTTCCGCACAATAACTGAGTTACTTGAAGTGCTAGAACGCGGGGAAGTACGTTCAGAATTGCTAAAAGAATTAGAACGTCAACAGGCAAAATTAAAACAATGGGCTGAAATACCCGATGTTGATATAAATATCGTCAATAGTTTCAGATTAAAATTGAAAGAGCGGGCTATTGCATTAAGTAAAGCACCACGATTAGGGCAATCCCTTAAAGAAGATAAAATTATCAGCCTAGTGCGCCAGCGCCTCAGTATTCCCAGTGGTTGTTGTGGTTTTGATCTACCCACCCTACATCTATGGCTTCACTTACCACAATCAGAAAGAGATAAAATGGTCGCATTCTGGATTGATAGTTTGCTACCTCTCCAACAAGCCCTGGACAGTATTTTAGAACTCATCCGCCAATCTGCTATTTTTCGTTCAGAAATCAGTAAAAACGGTTTCCATCAGAATACAGCAGAAGGCGCAGATTTACTGAGATTACGTTTGCCATTAACCCCTTTATTGTTTCCCCAAATTTCCGGTCATAAGACCCGCTTTGCTATCCGTTTTTTACCATTGGATAGTGAAAAAGGCTCCGTGCCTGCTCATTTACCATTTGAATTGGCATGCTGCTAATATTACGAACTAATTATCAGGAAAATTATTATGTCTGAATTACTCACGATTGAATGCCCAACATGTGGTAAAACTGTGGTTTGGGGAGAAATAAGCCCATATCGCCCATTTTGCAGTAAACGCTGTCAATTAATTGACTTAGGCCAGTGGGCAAATGAAGAGAAGCGGATACCAAGCCAAAGTGAAAACTCTGATAGTGATGATTGGAGTGGACAACCTGAGCAATAATAAATAGCCGCGTTATTAATAATGCGGCTATTGACAACTCAAGCGGTAAGTAATGCAACAATGCTGCGGTTAGCAGGCGGGAATTCATCAGCAATTAAATCTTTCTGTAATACCCACCGAGAAAGTTGCCCTTCTTTACCGAAAGGCTCATTTTCCCATTCATCCACCAAGAAGAAATACAGGGTAATCAACCTGTCAGGAAAATCATGTTCAACCGTTTTTACCAGATCATAATGAATAACTGTAATACCAATTTCTTCCTGTAACTCACGTATTAAAGCCTGTTCAGGCGTTTCTTCTTGCTCAACTTTCCCACCAGGGAATTCCCAGACCCCCCCCATATGGGCATCAGCATGACGCTGAGTAATAAAAATTTCATGTTGCGTATTTCTGATAATCCCAGCGGCTATATGTAGGTGTTTCTTTTCCATATTACTCTTACTTCTTCATCTCTTCTTTTTGATTGCTCAACAACCAAATACTATATCCAACGTTGACGTTGCTCACTTAAAACTAACAGAGTAAAAAGGCGGTTTCCCGCCTTTTCATCGTTACTGCAAGCGCCCGTGGCAATGTTTATATTTTTTACCCGATCCACAAGGACAAGGATCATTACGCCCTACTTTACGAGCTCCACTGGCAATCTGAGCTTCTGTTGTAGACATCAATGCGCCTTTTTCAACCTCATGGCTTAATTGCTGTTGCTTTGCCAAGCGTTCAGCTTCCGCCCGGCGCTGTTGCTCCAATGCCTCTACTTCTTCCGGCAATCTCACTTGAACTTTGCTCAATGTACTAATCACTTCATATTTCAGCGATTCCAGCATGCTTGCAAACATAGCGAAAGATTCACGTTTATATTCCTGTTTCGGATCTTTCTGAGCATAACCACGTAGATGGATACCTTGACGTAGGTAATCCATTGCAGCCAGATGCTCTTTCCACAACATATCCAGAGTCTGCAACATGATACCTTTTTCGAAATTACGCATCATTTCAATGCCAACAATCTCTTCTTTGCGTTTATAGACTTCAACAGCCTGTTCAAGGATACGCTCACGCAACGTCTCTTCGTGTAACTCAGGCTCTTTATCCAACCACTCTTTGATCGGCAGCTCTAAATCGAAATCAGTCACTAAACGTTGCTGCAAACCTTCCACATCCCACATCTCTTCCAGAGATTGAGGGGGAATATAAGCATCAATGGTTGCTTTAAATACATCTTCACGAATGCTACCAATGGTTTCACTAACATCACTCACATCCAACAAGTCGTTACGCTGAGCATAAATAGCACGGCGCTGATCGTTAGCAACATCATCGTATTCTAGCAATTGCTTACGTATATCGAAGTTACGGCTCTCTACTTTACGTTGAGCATTGGCAATGGCTTTGGTTACCCACGGATGTTCAATCGCCTCACCCGGTTTCATACCCAGTTTACGCATCATGCTAGTGACACGATCAGAGGCAAAAATACGCATCAGTGAGTCTTCCATTGATAAATAGAAACGGGATGATCCCGCATCCCCTTGACGCCCGGAACGCCCGCGTAACTGATTATCAATACGACGAGATTCATGACGCTCCGTACCGATAATATGCAAACCACCCGCCGCCAGAACCCTATCATGACGTTCCTGCCATGCAGCTTTAATCTCTTCAATCTGAGCTTCTGTTGGCTCGGTCAGCTTAGCAATTTCTGCCTGCCAACTACCGCCTAGCACAATATCTGTACCACGACCCGCCATGTTAGTCGCAATGGTTACCGCGCTCGCTTGACCTGCCTGAGCAATAATGTCCGCTTCCATTGCATGAAATTTGGCGTTAAGTACGTTGTGCTCGATACCCGCGTTAGTCAGTTCACGGGAAACCAGTTCAGATTTTTCAATAGAAATAGTCCCCACCAATACCGGCTGCCCTTTACCGGTACGTTCGCGGATATCTTCAATGATAGCTTCAATTTTTTCAGCTTCGGTCATGTAAACCAGATCTGGCAAATCATTACGGATCATTGGACGGTTTGTCGGAACCACAATGGTATCAAGCTTATAAATAGAGCTAAACTCAAACGCTTCTGTATCTGCCGTACCGGTCATACCCGCCAGTTTTTCATACAACCGGAAGTAGTTTTGGAAGGTAATTGAAGCTAGGGTTTGGTTTTCATTCTGAATTTCTACACCTTCTTTAGCTTCAACAGCCTGATGCAATCCATCAGACCAGCGACGCCCCTGCATAGTACGGCCCGTATGCTCATCAACAATAATGACCTCACCATCTTTCACGATATAGTCAACATCACGGGTAAACAGTGCATGGGCACGTAGTGCGGCTGTAACATGGTGCATTAACATGATATTGGTTGGCGAATATAGGGATTCACCTTCTTCCATCAAGCTGGCTTCTGACAGTAATTGTTCAATCAAAACTAAACCGCGTTCCGTCAAGTTAACCTGGCGGGACTTTTCGTCGACAGAAAAATGGCCTTCTCCCTGGAAAGTCTCTGAATCCTCTTTTTCCTGACGAATCAATTTAGGGATCAACTTATTGACTTTGATATAAAGCTCAGAACTATCTTCAGCAGGGCCAGAGATAATCAATGGCGTCCGTGCTTCGTCGATTAGAATGGAGTCAACTTCATCCACTAGCGCATAATGTAACTTACGCTGAACACGCTCTTCCGGGCTAAATGCCATGTTGTCACGCAGATAGTCAAAGCCATATTCGTTGTTAGTACCATAGGTAATATCCGCAGCATATGCCTGGCGTTTAACGGGTGCCGGCATACCTGGCAGGTTAATACCAACACTCAATCCCAGAAATTCAAACAGTGGGCGGTTATTTTCGGCATCACGTTGCGCCAGATAATCATTCACAGTGACTACGTGAACACCACGCCCAGTTAATGCATTTAAATAAGCAGGCAAAGTCGCTGTCAGTGTTTTACCTTCACCAGTGCGCATCTCCGCAATACAACGTTCATTCAGAACCATACCACCCAGTAACTGAACGTCGAAATGACGCATAGCAAACACGCGCTTACTTGCTTCACGTACTGTTGCAAATGCTTCAGGTAACAGATTTTCCAACGATTCGCCTTTTTCTAAACGGGCACGGAATTCGGCAGTTTTACCCTTCAATTCATCATCAGACAATTTTTCAAACTCTGGCTCCATGCGGTTGATGACATCAACAACTTTACGCATACGACGCAATGTACGGTCATTACGACTACCAAAAACCTTTGTTAATAATTTAATCAGCATAGTTAATTACATCTCAGATAAGGCCGTTATTTCGCAGCCAGCAAATAGTTATTTATTTCGAAAATTTGTAAAAAAACGAAGATTCAGAGGTAAGCAGTAGGACCTGCACGGATACCTTGGGCTTTAGCAATCCAAAGCGTCAGAATATAAGAAGATTGTGATGCAACATTCAGGAACGGTATATCTAAAACCGGCTCAGGTGGCTTAGGTTCCCGAATTAATAGTGTATTCAGGGTTTCCAGCACAAGCTGCTGAATATTGGAAGAACTTAACCGGATACTTTGTTTTGCTGTTTCATCGCTCATAGGCTGCGAAATAGAAAAAGCAAAAGAAAGCTGTCTGATCACGTTACGTACAGCATGTTGTTGCCAGTAATTAACGCCATTGGCTGGCTGGTGTTGAACATTCTGCAATGAAAATAGATTATCAAAAGCCGATAAAGCCTGATTTTGCCAGCTCTGACTAGGCGAGGTATTAGCTTGTGAGATATTATCGGTAACACCCGCTAAAATGGTAGGAGCGCCAATACTTGCCGCAACCACCCCTAATAACAGATGTGACCAGAAATAACGTCTGCCAAATTGTCGCCAAAGATTTAGAATACCCATTAATCCTTCATCATACCGGAGCTACTTTCATTATGCGCGATAGCCGCCCACAATCATTAGATGTTCTTTTTGAAGACGCCGCCGCCGTTGAGAAAAGCCCGCTTCATGTTATCCAGCAACGTGCCGTCGCTTTGTTAAAACTTAACCGTGCCGTTATCAGCTTGCTTCCCGCACAATTACATCCGTGGTGCCGGGTCGCTAATTATCGCAAACAAATTCTGGTACTGGAAGCAGGAAACGCCAGTTGGATGACCAGATTACGTTACGAGCTGCCAACGCTGCTTTCTACACTAAGAAGCGGAATTCTACCATCATTGTCATCTATCGACATCAGGATTAACCCATCACTCATGATTAAGCATGGCAATAGTGCGCAGAGCTTCGCAAAAACGATGAGAGATGATCATAAAACTTTACCGACACGTCAGTTAAGTCAAGAGAGTGCGAAAGAATTAATAACGCTAGCGAACCGTAGTCCAAAAAAGCTGAAGGAAAGATTAGAACGACTAGCTGCACTGGCCGGAGAGAGTGCCAGTACAGCTAAAACGACTAAGCGATAACGCTAAATAAATTTAAGTGCTAACGCTGAATAGTGCTAACGCCGAGTAAAAAACATCAGCGAAAATAAAATCACTGATAACATAACCCACTGATATATCATTAAATTATTATCAGCATACTAGAGAGTTATGCCATTACAGTTGATGGAGCACGAAAAGCCAATGGCATTTCAGCTTCATCTTCGAAAGTAGTCAGCTCCCATGCACTTTCTTGCGCCAGAACTGCCTGCAATAGTTTATTGTTCAACGCATGACCAGATTTGAACGCAGTAAATGCGCCAATGATGTTATAGCCACACATAAACAGATCACCAATTGCATCCAGCATTTTATGGCGGACAAATTCGTCTTCAAAACGCAAGCCATCTTCATTAAGCACACGATAGTCATCAACAACAATCGCACAATCAAAGCTGCCACCTAAACACAACCCTTTAGATTGTAAGTACTCAATATCACGCATAAAGCCAAATGTACGTGCACGACTGATTTGACGAACAAACGCCTCTGCCGAGAAATCCAGACAGTAACGTTGAGTGCTTGAATCAATCGCAGGGTGATTGAAATCAATAGTGAAATCCAGACTGAAACCATTATAAGGTGTCATCTCTGCCCACTTATCACCCTCCTCAACGCGCACGGTTTCCTTAATACGCAGGAATTTTTTAGATGTGTTCAGCTCTTCAATACCCGCATCCAGCAGCAGGAAAACAAATGGGCTGGCACTACCATCCATAATGGGAATTTCTGGCGCATCAACTTCGATAATAATATTATCGATACCTAACCCCGCAAGCGCTGCATTCAGGTGCTCAACCGTTGAGATTCGCACGTCATGCTCATTTACCAGGCAAGTACAGAGCATAGTATCACGCACGGATTTTGCATCTGCCGGAAAATCAACCGGTGGATTCAAGTCAGTACGGCGATAGATGACCCCGGTGTTAGCCGGTGCTGGGCGCATTGTTAGTGTGACTTTTTTACCGGTATGTAAACCGACACCAGTCGCCTGAACAATACGTTTAAGTGTCCTTTGTTTGATCATCGTTTTATCTCGCAATATTATCCATCCTGCCAATCACTATACACTATGATTGGCGGGCAAGTTTAGCACAAAAAGCGGAGAATCCAATTTTTTAGCTATTAATCGGCCTGTTTACGCAAAAATGCAGGAATATCCAAATAATCGGGCTCCTTACTCGTTTGTACGCTTTGGTCATTCACCACTTTTGCTGCTGGTTTATTTTCTTCAGACAATGAAGACATACCGCCAGACATTTGCTGATGACGGTGTTCCATTACGCTTGACTGAGAAGATTTATTGGTAACCAACGTAATTTCAGGACGTTTATCCATACCAATACCCGTGGCAACCACAGTCACCCGCAACTCATCATTCATGTCTGGATCCAGAGAGGTACCGATCACGACAGTTGCATTATCAGATGCAAATGCACGGATCGTGTTACCCACTGTTTCGAACTCATCCAAACGCAGATCAAAGCCAGCAGTAATGTTAACCAAAACACCACGAGCGCCTGACAAGTCGATATCTTCCAGCAATGGGCTGGATATCGCCATCTCAGCAGCTTCTTCCGCACGATCTTCGCCCTGCGCAATACCGGAACCCATCATGGCGTAGCCCATTTCGGACATCACGGTACGCACATCAGCAAAGTCAACATTCATTAGACCTGGACGCGTGATCAGTTCAGCGATACCCTGAACCGCACCTTTCAAAACATCATTAGCTGCGCCGAAAGCGTCCAGTAGTGAAATGCCGCGGCCAAGCACTTTTAACAGTTTGTCGTTAGGGATAGTAATCAATGAATCTACATGCTTAGACAATTCAGTGATCCCTTGTTCGGCAAACGCCATGCGCTTCTTACCTTCGAAATTGAAAGGCTTAGTCACCACAGCAACTGTCAGAATCCCAAGCTCTTTTGCAATTTCAGCTACCACAGGCGCTGCGCCAGTACCAGTACCACCACCCATACCGGCAGCGATAAATACCATATCTGCACCATCAAGTGCGGTGCGCAATGCATCACGATCTTCTTGAGCAGCAGTACGACCAACTTCCGGGTTTGCCCCAGCCCCCAAACCTTTAGTAATACCATTACCAATCTGGATAGTCTGGCCGACAGCAGTTTTACGCAATGCCTGGGCATCCGTATTTACTGCAAAGAATTCAACACCTTCGATGCGTTCACGCACCATGTGCTCAACAGCGTTACCGCCGCCACCGCCGACGCCGATGACTTTAATCACCGCGTCATTGGTTAATTCTATTGGTTCAAACATATAGTTTCTCTCCGCTTTGTGCCTTTATATCGAGACTAAAAAAACTCAGCCTCTGTATAAAATTAAAACTCTTTTTTCAGCCAGCTACTGACTCTCTTAAACCAACGGCTCACTGAAACATGTTTTTCAATATCCGCATCACCATTAAGATGAGAGGCTTTTCCGTAATGCAGCAACCCTACCGCTGTTGAATAATAGGGTTGCTGCGCATAGTCCGTCAGACCAGTAATATTAAGAGGTTGGCCGATACGCACCTGAGCATGGAACACACGCTGAGCACATTCAGCCAAACCATCAATCTGAGCACCACCGCCAGTCAAGACAATACCCGCCGCCAGATGGTGTTTAACCCCCTGCTGGCGTAACTGTTCCTGCAATCGCAAGATTTCATCATTCACTAAATTCAGTAATTCGATGTAACGCGGCTCAATGACTTCAGCCAACGTCTGACGCTGTAAGCTACGTGGTGGGCGTCCACCGACACTAGGTACCTCCACACTTTCATCTTTGCTGACCAACGAACCTAGTGCACAACCGTGGCGTACTTTTATCGTTTCTGCATCGCTTGGTGGCGTACCAAAGGCATAAGCAATATCACTGGTGACAACGTTACCGGCATAAGGAATAACTTTGGTATGACGCAACGCTCCGCCGGTATACACCGCAATATCCATCGTCCCGCCGCCAATATCTACCACGCAAACGCCCAATTCACGCTCGTCTTCGGTCAAAACAGCATAGCTGGCAGCCAACCCGGAAAAAATAAGCTGGTCGACTTTCAAACCACAGCGTTCAACCGCTTTTGCAATATTTTTCGCCATATCATTATGACAGGTAATCAAGTGAACTTTAGCCTGCATACGCACACCGGAAAGCCCCACCGGATTTTTAATACCTTCTTGATAATCGATAGCATATTCTTGCGGAATAACATGCAGTATTCGGTATTCATCACGTACACGAACTGATTTGGCAGTATGAACAACATTGTCTACATCTTCCTGAGTAACTTCCTCTTCGGAAATAGGAACCATCCCGATTTCATTCTGACAACTGATATGTTTTCCAGATAACGCCAGATAAACAGAGGAAATTTGACAATCTGCCATCAATTCAGCCTGATCGATAGCCCGCTGTACACATTTAACAACCGACTCCAGGTCGTTTACACCGCCTTTATCCATACCGCGGGATGGACAGCTTCCCACCCCGATAATATTAACCATACCATCGGGCAGAATTTCACCAACAAGGGCAGATACCTTTGCTGTGCCAATCTCTAGGCCAACTACTAATTTTCTGTCCGTCGATTTGATCATCGTTGTTCTGCCTGCCTCATATAATTATTGCCAGTAATTGTTTATTGCCTTTTGACCGGAGCATTAGGATCACCAATGGGTAAAGGCGCCCAACCTACCGCGGCACCACTGTCATAACGCAAATCCACGTAATCTACCCTTTTCTCTGTGTTCTGCTGTAACAGCGGATAAAGCTCGATAAAACGTTTAATACGGCCTGTTGTATCCATTCTTCCCAGCTTTAGCTGGATACCATTATCCAGAGTCAGTTGCCAGGAACGACGCGCAGTCATTGCCGCCGATTTTAATTTCAGTTTATTGGCAGCGAGAAGTTTAGTCATGGCCCGGTAACCATCAAGGACTTCTTTTTCACTGCCTTGTGGGCCATAAAGCATCGGAAAATACCCTTTAGCTCCCCATTCAGCCGGAATGCTGAATACCTGACCTTCGGCATCCAGCATCTGTGTGTCATTCCAGCGCACATAAGGAACATATTCTACCAGATGAATTCTCAGTTCATCAGGCCACTGTTTACGGACAGTGACTTGCCTTATCCACGGCATCCGTTCAATTTGTTGCTGAATGATATTCACATCCTGCGTCATGAAAGTTCCCGGTTGCCCTAATGACAAAATTGCCCGCCGGATATCATCGTTGGTCGTGTAGTGACGCTCACCCGTTACCACCAGTTTTGAAATAGGCAATCTGTTAGCATCTTTCATCCAGTTAAGGACGGCCAAACCTCCCCAAATAATGGTCCCAAGTACCATCAGGAAGAAGATAAGCCCTGCCAGGTAAGAGCCGTTACTAGGACGGGAACTGCTACTTTCATTATCCCGTCCCCTCACTTTCAGGGCCGCTTGAGACATATCAATCAGCCAACTCCAAAATCTTTACCACCAACTGTGAAAAACTTAATCCAGCCTGACGCGCAGCCATCGGCACCAAGCTGTGGCTGGTCATCCCCGGAGAGGTATTCACTTCCAACAGATAGAAATCACCATCAGTATCCATCATGACATCAACTCGCCCCCAACCACTGCATCCAACTGACTGATAAGCTTTAAGCGCCAGTTCTGCCAATTGCTGCTCTTTTTCATCACTTAAGCCACTTGGACAAAAATATTGTGTTTCTTCAGACCAATATTTTGCATCATAGTCATAAAAAACAGCAGCGGGTTGAATACGAATAGAAGGTAAAGCCGTATCACCAAGGATGGCTACTGTGTATTCCGGGCCGTGCAACCATTTTTCGACCAGCAAGTCAACGTCATAACGAAACGCAGCCTCTAATGCACCACGCAACTCCGAAATCTCATTAACCTTAGTCATACCAACACTGGAACCTTCCAGACTTGGCTTAACAATTAATGGCAAACCTAAATCTGCTACATATTCTTGGAGTTGAGAATCAGTCAATCGTTCAACTTGCTGAGAATTAATTGAAACATACGGCGAAACAGTCAACCCAATTCCCTGCCATACCTGTTTTGTACGCAATTTATCCATTGACAGTGCAGAAGCCATCACGCCACTACCGGTATAGGGTAACTGCAAAAATTCCAATACCCCTTGCAAAGTACCGTCTTCCCCACCACGCCCATGAAGCGCGATAAAGACTTTCTCAAATCCGGCCTCTTTAAGTTGAGTCACAGGAAAATCTTTTGTATCAACTGGATGTGCATCAATACCCGCTTCTCTCAATCCAGCCAACACGGCTTGTCCCGATAACAGCGAAACTTCACGCTCAGCGGAAGTTCCTCCCAACAGTACCGCGACTTTCTCAGCCATTGTGTTTTTCCTCATTCAAAGATGGCTGTAATTTTGTTTCAGCCAGATTACGCGCTATTTTGCCTATATTGCCGGCCCCTTGAACCAGAATTAAATCATGACCATCCAGCACCTGTGCCAACACAGCGGTCACTTTTGCCGGATCAGAGACCAAAATCGGATCTAACTTACCGCGGCTACGGATAGTACGGCACAACGAACGACTATCTGCTCCCGGAATAACCACTTCACCCGCAGAGTAAACATCCAACATCAGCAATACATCTACCTGATTCAATACATTGGCAAAGTCATCGTACAAATCACGGGTTCGGGTATAACGATGAGGTTGAAATATCATCACAATCCGTTTATCCGGCCAGCCAGCACGAGCGGCTTTAATGGTTGCATCCACTTCCGTTGGATGATGACCATAATCATCAACCAACATTGCGCTACCACCTTTGCCGTTAACATGTTCCAGAGAAAAATTCCCCAAAAAATCAAAACGGCGCCCGGTTCCCTGAAAACCTGCCAACGCCGCCAAAATATCACTGCCAGAAATCCCTTCCTCAGTCGCAACAGCCACTGCTGCCGCCGCATTCAGCGCATTATGGCGACCCGGTGCATTCAATACGACTTTCAGATCCGCCATATCTTGACGACTAACAGTAAAATATCCCTGAGCACCTTTTTGCTGATAATGGGTAATACGTACGTCCGCTTCCTCGCTAAAACCATACGTCGTGATATAGCGACCAACACGAGGAATTAACTCTTTGACAACCGGATCATCAATGCACATGACTGCACGCCCGTAAAAAGGTAAGTTGTGCAAGAAGTTGATAAACGTCTGTTTCAAGTTTTCGAAGTCACCATGATAGGTATCCATATGATCTGCTTCGATATTCGTAATGACCGCCACCATCGGCTGCAAATGCAAGAAAGAAGCATCACTTTCGTCAGCTTCCGCAATTAAATAACGGCTACTGCCAAGACGAGCATGCGTTCCTGCTGCTTTAACTAAACCACCATTAACAAAAGTGGGATCTAAACCAGCCTGTGCATAGATGCTAGAAATCATCGCTGTTGTTGTCGTTTTACCGTGAGTCCCGGCAATAGCAATACCATGACGGTAGCGCATCAGTTCTGCCAACATCTCTGCTCTGCGAATAACCGGAATTCGGGCCTCACGAGCAGCAACAATTTCCGGGTTATCCGCCAAGATTGCGCTTGAAGCCACAACAACACTGGCATCCAGTATATTTTCAGGACGATGATTAAAATAAATCTGAGCGCCCAATTTAGTCAGTTGCCGAGTTACCGGGTTTGGTGCCAAATCAGATCCACTAATCTGATAACCTTCATTAGCCAACACTTCGGCGATCCCCCCCATGCCAGCACCACCAATGCCAACAAAGTGGATGTGCCTGACTTTTCTCATCTCAGGCACGAAAGCTCTTAATTTCGCCAGTTGTTGTGTATTCACGTTTTCTTCTTCGCTATATATGTTTGCTTCACCGCCCCTTTTAAGGCGGTCTAAATCATTTTTTTGCTGCATCGATCAATGCCGCCGATACTTGCTCAGTTGCATCAACAATTGCTGCTGAACGGGCTTTTTCCGCCATTTCCAGCAATTGTGGCCGTTGCCACTGAGTTAATAATTCAATTACTGCATCAACTGTAAATTGGGGTTGCTCCAGTATTTTTGCTGCGCCAACTTTTTCTAGAGGTAACGCATTCCAGTATTGCTGACGATCTTTATGCTGAAATGGCACAAAAATCCCGGGTAATCCCGCCGCTGACACTTCACTAACCGTCAACGCGCCAGAACGACAAATCACCACATCAGCCCAGGCATAAGCTTGTGCCATATCGTCAATAAATTCAGTAATCTTATGTTCGCATTTAACTGAATTGTCATAGGCATTCTGAACACTTTCTTTAGCCCCTTTGCCTGTCTGATGCCAAAGAGTAATTTTATCACCCATACGGGCAGCAATTTCAGGCATTGCCTGGTTAAGAATTCTCGCCCCCTGACTGCCACCAACAACCAGAACCCGAATCGGACCTTCACGCCCTGTCAAACGTTGTTCAGGTATAGGCAGTGCCAACACATCTTCGCGAACAGGATTACCAACAACGGGCGCTTTTGGAAATGCACCGGGAAATGCTTGTAAAACAGTCGTAGCGATTTTAGCCAGCCACCGGTTTGTCAGCCCGGCAATACCATTCTGTTCATGCAATACAACCGGAACACCGCACATCCACGCAGCAATGCCACCGGGACCAGAAACATATCCTCCCATGCCAAGCACGACATCTGGCTGATAGCGACGCATAATCGCCTTTGCCTGACGGATTGCTTTGAAAATTCGGACCGGGGCAGCCAACAATGCTTTGATCCCTTTACCTCGCAGACCAGAAATCTGAATAAATTCAATATCAATGCCATGTTTTGGCACTAAATCGGCTTCCATACGATCCGCTGTTCCCAACCAGAGAACGTCCCAGCCCTGATCTTTTAAATGATGAGCGACAGCCAGCCCTGGGAAAACATGTCCTCCAGTTCCACCTGCCATCACCATCAAACGCCGGGTTTTGCCACTCATCGGGGGCTCCTTACAAACGCTTGAGCTTTTGCCAAGCGTGTTTCAAAATCAATTCTTAATAGCAATACGATAGCTGTCGACATAATCAGCAAACTTGAACCACCGTAACTAATCAAAGGTAAAGTCAAACCTTTAGTCGGTAACATACCTGCGGCGGCCCCAACGTTAACCAGAGCTTGGAAACTAAACCAAATACCCACCGAACAAGCCAGAAAACCCGAAAAACGCTGATCCATCTGTAATGCGCGACGACCTATCGTCATTGCGCGAAAAGCGACGAAGAATATCATTAACAACACCAAAACCACACCTACGTAACCTAATTCTTCTGCTAAAACAGAGAAAATAAAGTCAGTATGTGCTTCCGGCAGGTATTCCAGTTTCTGTACTGAATTTCCTAGTCCTTGCCCTAAAAATTCCCCACGACCAAAAGCCATCAAAGATTGCGTTAATTGGTAACCTTTGCCGTATGGATCTTCCCAAGGATCCAGAAAGGAAGTTACACGGCGTATACGGTAAGGTTCAGCAATGATTAACAAAACCACCGCGAATACCCCTGAACCAATAATTGCTAGAAACTGCCATAACTTAGCCCCGGCCAGAAATAGCATTGCCAACGTTGTTACAAACAGTACAACCACTGTCCCCAAGTCGGGTTGAGCCAGAAGTAACACCGCTAACACGACCATCACACCCATTGGCTTACAGAATCCCCAAAAGTTATTCCGCACTTCTTCTACTTTGCGCACCAAATAACTGGCGAGGTAGCAAAATAGAGAAAGTTTCGATAACTCAGCAGGTTGAATTCTCAAAGGCCCAATGGCAATCCAACGCGATGCCCCATTGACTGAATTTCCCACCACCAGGACAACCAACAACAAAATAACGGAAACAAGCAGCATCAGATTGCTATAGCGTTGCCAGAAATCCATCGAGATACGCAATGTGATCAATGACAACCCGAAAGCCAGCAAGAGATAAATTGCATCACGCTTAGCAAACAGAAACGGGTCTTCTGCAAGACGCTGCCCAACCGGCATCGATGCTGATGTCACCATAACAAAGCCGATAATTCCCAATCCGAGTGTCAGCCAAACCAGTGTGCGATCATACAACACCATATTGGTGGCATCAGTTTCACGGCCACCAATAACCCAGTCTTTTAATCTACTGAATCCCGGAATAGACATCAGCCCAACTCCTCTGCCAAACGGGTAAACTCATGACCACGCTGTTCAAAATTACGAAACTGATCAAGGCTTGCACAAGCAGGAGATAACAACACCATGTCGCCAGCCACCAGACGCGGAGCAATATCACGTATCGCCTGTTCCATAGTTTCGGTCAATGTCGCTATTTCCGGGCGTAGTTGCGCCAACTGTTTTCCATCTCGACCAAAGCAGTAAAGCTGAACTTTATTCCCACAAAGGAAAGGTTTAAGCGGAGAAAAGTCTGCCGACTTGCCATCACCACCTAACAGCAAATAAAGCGTTCCCTCCAGATTCAGACCATCAAGCGCCGCCATCGTACTGCCAACATTGGTCGCCTTAGAATCGTTAATCCAACGCACTCCTTTGTTCAAACGAGCAAGCTGGAAACGATGGTCAAGCCCCGGATAAACCGTCAATGTTGCCAAACTGGCTTCACGAGGAATACCAACCGCATCAGCTAAAGCCAATGCAACCAACCCATTGGCGTAGTTATGTCGTCCAGTCAGCTTAATTTCATTTGTCGCCAGCAGTGATTGGTTGTGAACTTTCAAAAAAGCATTTTCACTATCAAGCTGGTAGTCACCACAATCGACACCAAAGCTGACACAACGGCTATCCATACCCATTTCAGGCAGTGTCAGGGGATCTTGAGCATTCACAATGCATCTTTTCGCCTGATGATAAATCCTCAGTTTAGCCGCCCGGTACTGAGATACCCCCTGAGGATAACGATCCATATGGTCCTCAGTTACATTAAGCACAGCGGCGGCTGTTGCGTTCAGGCTATATGTAGTTTCCAACTGGAAACTGGAGAGCTCTAAGACATAAAGCTGACAAGATTTCTTCAACAATTCTAATGCAGGTAGGCCAATATTACCGCCAACACCCACCTGCCAATTAGCCGCTTTCGCCATTTCACCGACAAGACTGGTAACAGTACTTTTACCATTAGAACCGGTAATGGCGACTATCGGGGCTGTTGCTTCACGGCAAAACAACTCGATATCACCAACAATTTCAATACCTGCATTAGCCGCAGCCTGCAATACCGCCGTTGCCAAGGCAATGCCCGGGCTTACGACAATCAAATCAGCATCCATCAACCAGTCAGCATTCAGGCTTCCACTGTGACACTCAACACCATCGGGCAGTTTATCCTTGCCGGGTGGTGCCGTACGAGTATCCATCACACGAGGGATCACGCCTCGTGCCATAAAAAAGTCAACACAGGAGAGACCCGTCAGCCCCAACCCGATAATGACGACTTTTTTACCCAAATAATCCGCCATGATTAACGTACCTTCAATGTTGCCAAGCCAATCAGCACTAGCATCAGAGAAATAATCCAAAAACGCACAATGACACGCGGTTCTGGCCAGCCTTTCAATTCATAATGATGGTGAATAGGTGCCATACGGAAAATACGCTGCCCGCGCAGTTTAAAAGAACCCACCTGTAAAATAACTGACAGGGTTTCCACCACAAATACACCGCCCATAATCACCAGTAGAAACTCTTGGCGTAGCAACACAGCAATCGTCCCCAGTGCACCGCCTAATGCCAAAGAGCCCACATCCCCCATGAAAACCTGAGCCGGGTAAGTGTTGAACCACAAGAAACCTAATCCAGCACCCACAATCGCAGTACAGACGATAACCAGTTCACCAGCATGGCTCAGATAAGGGATATGCAGATAGTTAGCAAAATTGACATTACCTGTCGCCCATGCCACCAAAGCAAAACCCGCTGCAACAAAAACGGTTGGCATAATTGCCAAACCATCCAATCCGTCGGTCAAATTCACTGCATTACTGGTTCCGACAATCACAAAGTAGGTCAACAGAATATAAAGCACACCCAGTTGCGGCATCACATCTTTAAAGAATGGCACGACCAATTGTGTTGCCGGAGTATCTTTACCGAAACTGTACATTGCAAACGCCACCCCCAATGCCAGGACGGACTGCCAAAAATACTTCCAACGGGCAATCAACCCCTTAGTATCTTTGCGCACAACTTTGCGGTAATCATCCACAAAACCAACAATGCCGTAACCAATCAGCACAATCAGCACGCACCAAACATAGGGGTTATTCAAGCGCACCCACAACAGTGTAGAAATCGTAATTGAAAGTAAGATCAGCAAACCACCCATCGTCGGCGTACCACGTTTGCTAAAGTGAGATTCCGGCCCATCATTGCGAACAACCTGCCCGATTTGTAATTTTTGCAGAAAGGCGATCATACGCGGCCCCATCCACAATGCGATAGCCAAAGCAGTCAGCAGGCTGACGATAGCCCTAAACGTCAAGTAAGAAAAGACGTTAAAGCCGGAGTGATATTTGACCAAATATTCGGCCAGCCAAACTAACATGTGAAGCTCTCCTGTAATGCGTGGACAACATCTTCCATTGTGGTATTACGCGAACCTTTAACTAACACTGAAAAGACTTTGTGTTGTTGTAATAGTGGAACCAATGTTGCGATCAATGCAGCTTTATCCGCAAAATGCTGACCACAACCGCTCGCTTCACTAACATGAATACTTAATTTGCCCACACTGAACACACTATTGATACCGCAAGAAGCTACGGTTTCACCAATCTGACGATGGTAATCTGCTGACTGTTCACCCAATGCCCCTATATCGCCTACAACCAGCACTCGGTAACCCGGCATCTGTGATAACACCTGAACTGCAACAGTCATTGAGCCGACATTGGCGTTATAAGTATCATCAAGCAGCAATTTTCCTTCTGCCAGATTGATTGGAAACAACCGCCCTGGTACCGCTTTCAGCTCAGATAAGCCCAGACGAATATCTTGCAGGGTTGCGCCAACAGAAATTGCTAACGCACTGGCTGCTAACGCATTGGCGACATTGTGTTTTCCAGGCAACGGCAAATTGATTTCTGTGCTACCAATAGGCGTATGCAGACAAAAATCCGTCGTCAGTTGTTTAACCTGAATATCTGTAGCGTAAAAATCAGCACCTGATGCTTGTTGCATGGAAAAACGCTGTACTGTTTTGTCGCCAATAACCTGCTGCCAGTGAGCCCAATCATTGCTTTCCATATTGATAATGGCCGTACCTTTCTCTGAAAGACCAGTAAAAATCTCGCCCTTAGCTTTTGCAATACTCGCAAGAGAACCAAAATCCGCTAAATGCGCAGCAAACAGATTATTGACTAACGCCGTTTCCGGCCGAGCCATTTCTACGGTATAGGCAATTTCACCAACATGGCTTGCACCTAATTCAACCACAGCAAACTCATGTTGTTCTGTCAGTCTGAACAATGTCAGCGGCACACCGATATCATTATTCAGGTTACCTGCGGTATAGAGCGTGTTGCCACATTGGCGCAAAATCGCTGCGGTCATCTCTTTTACCGATGTTTTGCCGGACGAACCCGTCAACGCAACAACACGGGCATTACTCTGCTGGCGAACCCAACTCGCTAATTTACCCATTGCTAAACGAGTATCTTTAACCACGACCTGTGGAAAGTTAATATCTAATACCCGGCTGACGAGCAAAGCACCAGCACCAGCTTTGACTGCATCAGCAAAAAAATCATGCGCATCAAAGCGCTCACCTTTCAAGGCAATAAACAGACTGCCATTGCCAACCCGACGGCTGTCAGTAGTCACATCACTGATACAAATATTGGCAGCCTGTTGTTCAGTCACCTGATTCAATACGCCATCTGTTACTTGTGAAAGTTGTTGCAAAGTGAGGGAAATCATGCAATTACCCCCAGTAACCGAGCAACAGTTAACCGGTCTGAGTAATCCAGTCGACGATGGCCGACCAATTGATAATCTTCATGGCCTTTACCCGCTATCAATACAACATCATCTGCTTTTGCCTGCATAATAGCGTTGGTTACCGCTTCAACACGGCCATGAATCGCTATCGCTCTCCCCGGATCAAGAAAACCCGTCAGAATATCAGCAATAATCGCCTGCGGTTCTTCATTGCGAGGATTATCATCAGTAACAATCACATAATCGGCCAACTGCTCTGCAACCCCCCCCATCAGTGGACGTTTACCTTTATCACGATCACCACCACAACCAAAAACACACCAAAGCTTACCTTGACAATGCAAACGTGCAGCCATCAAAGCTTTTTCCAACGCATCAGGTGTGTGAGCATAATCAACAACGACAACTGGTTTGCCCGGTGTAGTGAATACTTCCATTCGTCCACAGACAGGTTCCAGGCAGGAAGCTGTTTCAAGCAGTTTTTCCAATGGATAATCCAGAGCTAATAGGGTGGAAAGTGCCAACAACAGGTTGCTAACATTAAATGCCCCCATTAGGGAACTATCAATTGTACCGCCCCCCCAACTAGACTCGAAGGTGATAGATACCCCTTTATCGTGATACTTTATTTCACGCGCTGCCAACCAACGGCCCTGCCAATTTTCCGGCAGACGGTTTTCCATCGTTACAGCAACCGCTTGTGGTAAACGGGATAACCATTTCAATCCAATCTCATCATCAGCATTAATAATTTGTTGCTTCACATTATGAGTGGAAAATAGCAGCCATTTAGCGGCTTCGTAGTGTTCCATATCACCGTGATAATCAAGATGGTCACGGCTCAAATTGGTAAACACTGCCGCCTCAAACGGCAACGCAGCCACACGCCCCTGAACCAGTCCATGAGAAGAGACTTCCATTGCCGCAAAAGTCGCCTCTTGCCGAACAAGTTGTTGCAAATCCAGTTGGATATCAACAGCAGAGCCTGTGGTATTTTCACTTGGCGCCACACGCCCCAGTAAACCATTGCCAACCGTTCCCATCACGGCACTGGTTTCCCCTAACCCGTGGCTCCACTGCGCAAGTAATTGAGTAGTGGTTGTTTTACCATTGGTTCCGGTTACACCAATCAAGTGCAATTTATCACCGGGGTGACAATAAAACTCACCAGCTAACTGTGACAACTTATTATTCAAATCGTTCACATAAACAACCGGAACACCATGCATAATTTGTACGGTTCCGTTATCAACCTCGCCTTGGGCTTCTGCAATAACCGCCGCAACCCCTTGTGCGATGGCTTGAGGAATGTAGTGTCGACCATCTGTCTGGTGCCCTTTAATAGCAACAAACAGATCTCCGGCAGACGATTTACGGCTGTCCAATGTCATTTCGCGTAACTCACGCACTGGGGCGTCAATACCCAACGGCGCGAGTAAATCGCGTAGATTACGATCTGCCACCTGTATCCTCTTTCTTATTAATCACAAATTCGTTTTTATCACCTGCCGCCAAAGCATCTGGCTCCACATTCATGATGCGTAGAACGCCCCCCATAATGGCACCAAATACCGGCGCAGAAACCACACCGCCGTAATACTTACCTGTCAGTGGATCATTAATGATCACAACCAGTGCAAATCTTGGATTACTTGCAGGGGCAACACCTGCGGCGTAAGAGATATATCGACTAGCATATTTGCCATCCGGCCCAACTTTCTTAGCTGTACCCGTCTTAATTGCAATCCGATAACCTTTTATCGCAGCTCGCACTCCGCCGCCGCCGGGCAGAGCCACACTTTCCATCATATGAACGACTGTTCGCATAATAGGCTCAGGAAATACTCTTGTGCCTGGCACAGGTGGATCAACTTTGGTAATTGACAGAGGACGATAAATACCCAAGCTACCAATCGTTGCATAGACCCGCGCTAACTGTAATGGTGTTACCATCAGCCCATAACCGTAAGAAAAGGTCGCTCTATCAAGATCTGACCACCGTTGTTTTCCTGTTGGATATAAGCCACTGCTTTCTCCAACCAACCCCAGATTGGTCGCCTTTCCTAACCCAAAACGTGAATAAACATCCACCAATTCTGTCGCGGGCATCGCCAACGCTAGCTTAGAAACACCGACGTTACTCGATTTTTGTAAAATACCAGTGATAGATAATTCTGGATAACGGGATACGTCTCTGATTTCCTTACCGCTTATCCTATAAGGTACTGTATTAATAACGGTATTTTCTTTGATGATACCATCATTCAGCGCAGCCATTACCACCATCGGCTTAACAGTGGAACCTGGCTCGAAAATATCGGTGATAGCCCGGTTACGCATGACTTCTTTTGGCGTATTGATGCGATTATTTGGGTTATAAGATGGGCTGTTTGCCATTGCCAGCACTTCTCCGGTATTAACATCCACCAACACCGCTGTACCGGATTCTGCTTTGTTAAAGGCCACCGCATTGGTTAATTCGCGGTAAACCAGCGCCTGTAAACGTTCATCAATACTCAATACCAGATTGTGGGCCGCCAGACTATCAACAGATGAGATATCTTCGATGACACGACCAAAGCGATCTTTACGTACAGTCCGCTCACCCGGTTGACCTGTCAACCAACGATCAAAACTTTTCTCTACGCCTTCAATACCCTGACCATCAACGTTGGTCACGCCAATAATATGTGCCGTTACCTGACCTGACGGGTAATAACGCCGGGATTCCTGACGTAAATAAATCCCCGGCAATTTCAGTTTATGAATGTAATCGCCAACCGATGGGTTAACCTGACGCGCTAAATAAACAAAACGGCCTTTTGGATTAGCGCTAACTTTGTCGTTAAGTTGTTCAAGAGGTAAATTAATGGCATCAGATAAAGCTTTCCAGCGGGTATCATCCGTAATACCCCCTTTTTCAAATACCTCTTTCGGATCTGCCCAAACAGCATTGACTGGAACGCTGACAGCCAGAGGTCGCCCCATTCGGTCACTGATCATACCGCGAGCGGTAGGGATTGATTGCACGCGCAGGGAACGTAAATCACCTTCTTTAACCAGTTGATCCGGATTGATGACCTGCAAATAAGTCACTCTCAGCAATAAGGCAATTAAAGCTACGGCAATCCCCCCGCATAACAAAGCAAAACGCCAGCTAACAAAACTGGCTTTATCTTCTTGCCTTTTTAACTTCACGGAGCGTACTGCTTTCATCTCTTACCTTTTTAATAATTAAATTAACTCACTGTGAAACAACAATGTTTTCCTGAGCAGGATTAACATGCTGCATATGCATTTTTTCAACAGCTATCCGCTCAACCCGGCTGTGATCACCCAAGGCATTTTCTTCGAGGATCAAATTGCGCCACTCGATATCTAATGCATCACGTTCCACCACCAGATGCTCTCTTTCAGCCGTCAACAAGCGGGTTTCATGTGCAGTGGTTACAACAACTATGGCCGAAACCAGTACAACGACTAGAAGAATTAACGGTATCTTGGCATTCTTGAGCAAATCGCTGCCGATAATACCGGTTAATCCGTGACGTTCACCTGCCATTATTCACTAACTTTTTCAGCAAAACGCAAAACAGAACTACGAGCCCGTGGATTATCAGCCACTTCTTCCTCTGAAGGTTTCATCTTGCCAATCGATTTCAAGCTACGCCCACCGCGTGCTTTCAGTTGCTCTTCGGTGAGGGGCAATCCTGCCGGTACTTGTGGCCCTCGACTATTCTGACGAATAAATCGTTTAACAATACGATCTTCCAGCGAATGGAAACTAATCACTGAAAGTCTCCCTTGCGGTGCAAGCACTTGTAATGCTCCCTCCAGCGCCTGCTCAATCTCTTCCAGCTCACTGTTGATATAGATCCTAATAGCCTGGAAGCTCTTGGTTGCTGGATGCTTATGTTTTTCTTTTATCGGGCTGGCCTGAGCAATCAAATCGGCTAACGCTTTTGTTCGAGTAATTGGCTCTTCCTGATTGCATGCCACAATTGCTCTGGCAATGCGTTTGGCGAAACGCTCTTCACCAAATGTTTTCAATACCCAGGCAATATCATCTGCTGTTGCGTTCATCAGCCATTCTGCTGCTGACTGCCCACGAGTCGGGTCCATCCGCATATCTAGCGGCCCATCACGCATAAAAGAAAAACCGCGTTCCGGATCATCCAACTGAGGAGAAGAAACACCTAAATCCAGTAATACACCATCAATTTTGCCGATTAGCCCGGCTTTTTCTGTATAGTGAGCCAATTTAGAAAATGGCCCATGTACAATTGAAAAACGTGGATCTGTAATCGCTTTCGCCACTTCAATCGCCTGAGGATCTCGATCAATGGCAATTAAGCGACCCTCAGTCCCCAATTGCGACAAAATCAGACGTGAATGCCCTCCACGGCCAAATGTGCCATCAATATAGATGCCATTTTCACGAATATTCAGCCCGTTGACTGCTTCATCCAACAATACGCTGGTATGTTTAAAATGACTATTTGCCATATTTATAGTGATAATTCCTGTAGCCGTACTGATAAAGGTTCCTGTGTGGATTGCTCAGCCGCAATATCATCTTTAACCTGTTGATACCAAGCCTGTTCATCCCACAATTCAAATTTGTTGAACTGACCAACCAGCATGACCTCTTTGACTAGCCCTGCATGCTGACGCAATGTATTAGCTAACAAAAGACGTCCTGCACTATCCATCTGGCATTCACTGGCATGACCTAAAAGCAAACGTTGCACCCGACGCTCTGCCGGATTCATGCTGGATAAGCGAGAAAGTTTTTCTTCAATAATTTCCCATTCAGATAATGTATAAAGCAACAAGCACGGTTGATGAAGGTCAATGGTACAAACCATTTGCCCTTGTGATTCCTCATTTAGCATAGCCCGGTATCGGGTAGGTACGGTGAGCCGCCCCTTGCTATCGAGATTTATCTGCGTTGCTCCACGAAACATCCTCAGGCCGCCCCTGGTGATCAAAAATTACCACTTTATCCCACTAATCCCCACAATAAGGAGTTTACGGATGGGACGAAAACCTTGTCAAGCCAGAGCCGATGCGCTTTAGCTATATTTGATGGCAGGATTTTGGCTATTGGGAGGCATAATTATTAAATTTAGCAATATCAATAATAATTAACACCATGATAATTCTGAATAATTTTACAAGCACAGGGCGAATGAATGTTTACGGCAAAATAATGAAAAAATAGTTGTGTGATTAATTTATTTACATAATTTACATTTCATTACTATTTAACCATTATGCAGAAATATTTATCATTTCATTTGATGCATTCAACATTAAAACTAACTAGCAACAAAAACACTT
The DNA here is from genome assembly GCF_003343245.1 of Photorhabdus laumondii subsp. laumondii. Lineage (NCBI taxonomy): Bacteria > Pseudomonadati > Pseudomonadota > Gammaproteobacteria > Enterobacterales > Morganellaceae > Photorhabdus > Photorhabdus laumondii. The sequence goes on from NZ_CP024901.1 coordinate 4,322,594, forward strand.
CAAGATAAATATTATTAAAATCAATTTAATATATAAAAAACAGTAAAAGACAGGGGTAAATAGACAAATCTCAAACTGAAATAAGCGCTGTTCCATGCTCTTCTTGCTACTGAATAATTTATGTATGAACAAAATTGCTATTTGATCGTGTAAAACACCCAACGTAAGAACTAGTTAAAAGTTGCCCTCACACACTTCTTTTAGGACAATCTGACAACCAAAACCCCCCATCAGAAAATTAATGAGGGGTTTTTATCATATTTTCCGACTCAGGCTTCCTCGCCGACATAAGTCACGATGTATCCGTGTGATACCTGGCCCTGGCTTCTGCTTTTCATCTAGACTTGCTAACACCAGTTCCAATACCCGTTCAGCAATTTCACGATGACGCTGCGCTACAGAAAGCACTGGACATTCAAGGAAATCCAATAATTCATGATCACCAAAAGTCGCAATAACCAATTGATTTGGTAAACGGCCGCTGTGTTTAAGGGTAACATCCATGACCCCCTGTAACAGGGCAAAAGAGGTGGTGAACAACGCTTGTGGCATTGGATGAGTTTCTAACCATTTGGTGAATACTTCAGCAGCCGCATCACGCTCATAGCTGTTTGAGTAAAGATACATCACTTTACGAGGGTCATCTTTCCATGCTTCACGGAACCCCTGCTCACGCAGAAAACTGACTGATAACTCCGGTAATGCACCGAGATAAAGCACAGATTCAGCCGGGAATTGACGAAATTCTTGTGCCAACATCTTTGCATCTTCAAAATCATCACCCACTACGCTGATAAAGTGTTCATTTTCAAGTGCCCGATCGAGAGCAATAATAGGCAAAGAACGACTAGCCCAGCGTTGATAAAAAGGATGCTCCGGCGGTAATGCGGTAGAAACAATAATTGCATCCACCTGACGTTGTAGCAGGTGTTCAACACAACGCATTTCATTCTCAGGTTGGTCTTCCGAACAGGCTATCAATAACTGATAGCCACGCTGACGAGCCTGACGTTCCAAATAATTAGCAATACGGGTATAGCTGGTATTTTCTAAATCTGGAATAACCAAACCAATAGAACGGGTACGCCCTGCACGGAGACCGGCTGCCACAGCATTAGGATGGTAATTATGCTCTCTGACTACTGCCATCACTTTTTCTACCGTTTTATCACTGACACGGTATTGCTTGGCTTTACCATTAATTACATAACTGGCCGTTGTGCGTGAAACACCTGCAAGGCGGGCGATTTCATCCAGTTTCACATTAACTCCTTCATAGACCCAAAAAAGGCCCTACTTTATCGCAGAGCCTGATAAATGTATGCACATAGCCCCGCAGTTTGCGATTTTTCATCGCATAATTTTATCCCCGCGAGAGACACCGACAATACCCGAACGAGCAACTTCAACAATTTCAGCAACATCCCGAACAGCATCGAGAAAGGCATCCAATTTATCGCTGGTTCCCACCAACTGTACGGTATATAAGGTCGCAGTCACATCAACGATCTGCCCACGGAAGATGTCAGTACTGCGCTTGATCTCTTCACGTCCATATCCACTGGCCTGCAATTTGACTAGCATAATCTCACGCTCCACATGAGAACCCGGTGCCAACTCGCTGACTCGCAACACATCCACCAACTTGTGCAACTGTTTTTCAATCTGTTCAAGTACCCTTGCATCGCCCTTAGTCTGAATTGTCATCCGCGATAATGTCGGATCATCCGTTGGGGCAACAGTTAAACTTTCAATGTTGTAGCCACGTTGGGAAAACAGACCAACAACCCGGGACAAAGCCCCTGATTCGTTTTCAAGTAATACAGATAAAATCCGGCGCATAATCAGGTTCTCTCCGTTTTGCTTAACCACATCTCATCCATTGCTCCTCCACGGATCTGCATAGGATATACATGTTCAGTTTCATCCACAGTGATATCAACAAATACCAGCCGCTGATTTTCAGTCACCTCTTTCAAGGCTTCGGCCAATTTACTTTCCAATTCATCATAACGTTGAATAGAAATGCCAACATGACCGTAAGCTTCAGCCAATTTGACAAAATCAGGCAAGGATTCCATATAAGATTGAGAGTGACGACCAGCATAAATCATATCTTGCCATTGTCTTATCATCCCCAAGAAACGATTATTCAAGTTCAGAACCAGTACCGGCAACCCATATTGCAATGCGGTGGACAGCTCCTGAATATTCATCTGAATACTACCATCCCCCGTAACACAGACTACCGTCGCTTCCGGTTTCACCAGTTTAACGCCCAAAGCCGCCGGTAAACCAAATCCCATCGTCCCCAAACCACCGGAACTGATCCAACGCCTTGGTTTATCAAATGGGTAATGCAATGCAACAAACATCTGATGCTGCCCAACATCTGAAGTGACATAAGCTTCTCCCTTCGTCAGACGATAGAGAACCTCGATAGCCGCTTGTGGTTTAATCTTTTCACCACTGCGATCAAAACTAAGACATTTACGGCTCCGCCATTGCTGAATAGATAACCACCAATCTTTTAGCGCATCTGGATCTTGTGTGTCTTCTACTGTCTCCAGCAACGACAACATTTGTCCAAGCACCTGTTTAGCATCACCAACAATAGGTACATCTGCGGAAACCGTTTTCGAAATTGATGTTGGATCAATATCAATATGTAATACCGTTGCTTCCGGGCAATATTTCTCCAGATTATTGGTTGTACGATCATCAAAACGTACACCGACAGCAAAAATGACATCTGAATTATGGATGGCTTTGTTGGCTTCGAATGTACCATGCATACCGAGCATGCCCAGGCTTTGCGGATGAGTTGCAGGGAAACTGCCTAAGCCCATCAGGGAGCTCACAACAGGGATATTGAATTTTTCTGCCAATACCAGTAATTCTGCTGAACAATCTGCGTTAATCGCCCCCCCGCCTACATATATGACTGGTTTTTTCGCATTCAATAGTTTTCTTAATGCCCGCTTAATCTGCCCTTTGTGTCCTTGAATCGTTGGATTATAAGAACGCATACTTATCTGATCAGGATAAATATAGGGTAATTTTACTGCCGGATTTACCGTGTCTTTTGGTAAATCAATAACGACGGGTCCCGGACGACCACTGGAAGCTAGATAGAAAGCTTTTTTCAGTACCTTCGGAATATCCTCTGCTTTTTTCACTAAAAAACTGTGTTTTACGATCGGGCGGGATATCCCTACCATGTCACATTCTTGGAATGCATCATTACCGATCAACGAACTGGCGACTTGACCGGACAATACAACCATCGGAATTGAATCCATATAAGCTGTGGCAATACCGGTAATGGCATTGGTTGCTCCTGGACCGGAGGTGATTAATACCACACCAACCTTCCCGGTAGAACGAGCATAACCATCAGCCATATGAACTGCCCCCTGCTCATGACGTACCAGGATATGCTCAATGCCCCCAACCGTATGCAGGGCATCATAAATATCCAGTACTGCCCCCCCCGGATAACCGAATATATGCTTAACGCCCTGATCAATTAACGATCGGACGACCATTTCAGCTCCTGATAACATCTCCATAGGTTTTCCTCCAGGCTCTGTTTGCAAGTTAATAAATCGGAAATTCCTTCCACTTTTATTTTAGTAAGGCGAATGGCCTCTCAGCGATATATTGATGCTGAGTTAATTAACATAACGCTAGAAACGGGTGTTAGCAATGTGAGTACAAGGCAGAATAGCAACTTTCTAGCCATTCAAAATGTCTCTTGTAAGCGTTATCTTACTATTAAAAGGCTAAAGGTAAGTAGAATATGAGTGGCTATACCTAAAAAGAACGACAACGTATAGGCATTATCCAGTATATATACGATAAAAAACTAAAAAGCAGTTTTCAAGATCGTTTCAGTCACCAAGGTATGAAGCTGATAAAGGAAATGCAGACAAATGCCTCAGATAATTTGACCGTCATTTCCTCGTTTTTGGATAGCCATTGCAAATAATGAATTCGAGTAGAATTTTTTTACTCCATTTTAATTAGAGAATACGATAGAGTCTATTATTTCCCTGTCGTCTCAGTCTCAACCATTCAATATTTGCCCAGAGATTTTAATGTATGATTTTTATACTCATATACGCAAATTAAATAATAAGTAAAAGATCATCTCCCAAGAAGATGATTTAAGGCTGACAATTAAATGGTAATTTAAATTAATCAGACTATTTGGTTACAATATAATCAAACCATATCATTAAAATTATTTATCAAAGGCAATAATGAGTTATGATATAGATAATTCAATTTTAACTTCTAATGTTTGATGGGGTCTGATTTGTCGCTTGCAGGATTAGATAAAACCCAGTGGTTACTTGCTGCTAATAAATTGGGTTTAAAGGCTATGGGTTTAAAGACTATGGGTTCAAAGACTATGTGTTTAAAGACTATGTGTTTAAAGACTAAAAGTCTCAAAAAAGATTTTTTCCGCCTGCCTTATGCAGGGCTGTCTGGAATACAGATATACCCGTCATCTTTCAAGTTGCCTCTTTGTTGGCTGCGCTCACTCACCCCGGTCACATAGTTATCTATGCTCCCGGGGATTCGCTCCCTTGCCGTCGCGATGCATCTTGAAATCCATAGGGTATAAACAACATTTCATTTCGTGCCAAGGAAACCAAGTTGTGTCCCTCAATTCAATAATCGTCCTAAGAAATATAAACGGATACAACCTAATTTATTCGACTATCATTCAGTTAGATAAAAATCATCTGACTGTTAATGGTGAACAAATGATGCTAGTTGCCAATATTAACATAAAGGTAGAAACAAAAACTGACCGACTGAAAATTATTGACTATGGGCTCAGCCCGTTAAAAACCAAAACCGAAGAAAGCCTTTTAGGAACGATAATGACTTCTCAATTCATTTTTTAAAACAAAAAGAACCAATTTAGTAACACTTTATCTGAAAGATAAGAATTATTTTTTAAATCAATGAGGAAGAAACCACATATGCCTGATGAAACGCTACAACAACCTAAACATAAAACAATAGGAATATTTGAAAACTATCAAGAAATTATGCCCGACGATAAACTTTCATACTTTGAAAACACACCGTCTATAACCTTGCATGTAGCCCCCCAAGGTGCTCCTATAGCAGGAGAAAATGGAATCAATATAGGTAAATCACTTACGGGTCATGTTTTCTATACCATCAGAAATAACAACCCCAAAACTGGTAATTTTGAGTCCATTACCGCAGGATTAAGTCCGGGGGAAGATTGGGGTACCGTTAAAGACAATTTGTCGTTTAATGACCATATACGCTACCCTACGGCCTCATCACTAACAATGGTATCCCAAAACCTTCAATTCTTGATGGACCTTGATATGGTTTTTCAGAAAACTATTGATTACCGGGATGGAAAAACGCAACCACCATCCTATAATTTATTAACAAATAACTGTATTGATTTTGTAAAAGAGACGTTTCACAGAAAGGGAGGACATGCTGGTTACTCTGGCATTACTCTAAACTTAGAGAAGACTCCTAATCAAGTACTCAATCAAATTTTCCCAAACCCGAAAAAAGTTACGAAAACTTACATAACACCATTAGTAATTGATTTAAATGGCGATGGCGTTCAAACAGTAACCAGTGAATTAGGAGTAATATTTGATTTTGACGGTCAAGGGCAGAAAGTCAATACAGGTTGGATCGATGCAAATGATAGCCTATTAGTCTGGGATAAAAACAATGACGGATTAATCAATAATGGCACCGAATTGTTTGGGGAAAATTCCCAACTGTCATCTGGAGTAAAAGCACAACATGGTTTTATGGCTTTAGCTGATATAGACAGCAATCAGGACGGTATTATTGATAACCAAGATGTAACTTGGAACACATTAAAAATCTGGCAGGATAGGAATTTAGACGGACTCAGTACCCCAGATGAACTTAACAGCCTTGAAGAAACCGATATTAAATCTATTCAACTAAACTATCAGGAGAGCGATTATTTTGACCTACAAGGTAATTACCACGGACTGACATCTACCGTCAACTGGTCAAATGGATATCAGACAGAGATCACGGATGTCTGGTTTAAACAGGAGCCAATATCTATACACGAAGCTGAACTAAGTAACGAATTACATAATCTAATTAATGCGATGGCCTGCTTTGTCAGCCAGCAAACAGCAGAAATTAACAACACTATCTCTGTCGGGATAACACCAATTCAACTTCTTACCGTCAACTCGATAGGATAAACTAGTAGAATGAAATATATACTTTTGCTGATAATCGTATTATTTACCAATGCATGTGCAGAACCGACGAAAACAAATATTCCTAGAACTGTATTTGATGGAATTAAATATACAGGTATGGTTAAGGAACTGCCACTGAAAGTACCGAGAACAGTTGAAGAGTTTCGGGAACTGGAAAAACAAGCTCAGAATGGTAGCTCTAATGCCTATTTTTTATTAGGAAAACTTTATACCGACAGTTCATTAAAGAAATCAGAAAGAGATTACCAAAAAGCCATCGAGTATTATAGCAAGGCATTAAAGTTAGATAAAAACCATGCGGAATCTTTATATAATCTCGGTATAATTTATAGTTTTGGTTATGGAGTACAAGAAGATCAAATAAAAGCCAATGATCTACTTCAAAGAGCTGGAGATTCTGGCATAATAAATGGGTATCAGATAATAGGGGTGAATTATTTACATGGTTTAGGGAATAGCCCACAGGATTTAGAAAAGGCATTTCATTATATTAAAATAAATGCTGAAAAGGGCATCGTGGAAAAAGAAATATCTCAAGAAATAATAAATCATTGGGATAATTTTTTAATTCTCATGGGATATAAACCCATCCCATTAGTAGGAAAAAGTAACTAAAAATATACTTATAATCCCGCTCTGTATTCAGAGCGGATTATTTTACAGTAGGTAAATGATTATTTTGACAACTTATTTAAAACACACAAAGTCTATCATAATTACATAAAACATGAAAAAATCTGTCATATTCATTTATATAAGGAAATTCTGATTCACAACATTGAGTTATCTTTTAATACCTTTTCTAGCTTAGGAAAAACAGTAAAACCGTCGCGATCTAAAAAGTGCCCGCCATCAGGAAAACCATATAATTCAGCCCGGAGCTGCTGACTCAAATTTAAGGTAAACTGTGGCGATACAATCTCATCATTAAGCGATAATATTGTTATTCGTTGGTTTATTTTCTGTCTGAGCAAGTGAAAATCCAGCCCCTCTTCAGTAAATGTATTTAATTCAGGTAAAGTTGATAGTTTTTCATAAAATCCTGCAATTAATACAATCCCCCCAATATTTATATTATCAGGTAAAGATGAGATATAACGGAGTGTAGCAATGCAACCCAGACTATGCCCGATAAAAAGTGTTCTTTCATTAGGATTTGAAATGCTCTCCTGCAATTTTTCTTGCCATAAATGGGGGGAAGGAACATGAGATTCAGGCAGTTCCGGCACAATAACATTGATATTTAACTTTTCATACTGATCTTTAAGCCAAGGAAACCAATGGTGATCGGGAGTTGCTAAAAAACCATGAACAATAACTACATTATTAAAATTCATCAATTCACCTAATTACACAAAATGTATTTTATTTACCATACAAACTTTATATTATCTTATCAATATGATTTTTCAGAAAAAAATATCTGATAATTTTTAAAATTATCATCATTCAATCTGCAATATTTAATAATCACAAAATGGTCTTAGACAATATAATTTATATGCGATTTTAAGGCTGAAATAAAGTTTATTTTTCTAGTATTTAAATCTTGAAATACGGGTATTTTTCAGGGAAAACCCAAAGCGGGATATTACTACAATATCCCCCATACTTCCCATGAATAACGTGTAATACTCACTCTTTGTATAAAATCCCGAAAATCAATCCTGATACATAGATTCAATTTCTTCATAGTAACGCTGCATAATAATTTTCCTCCTCAATTTCAGTGTTGGAGTTAATTCACCCGTTTCCATTGAAAATGGTTTTGGCAGTAATATGAAACGCTTTACCTGATCGAAGTGAGCAAAGTTTTTCTGCATTTCTTTCAAGCGTTGCTCAAACATATTGATAATCTGACTATGACGCAGTAATTCAACCCGGTCATGATATTTGAGATTAATTGACCTTGCATACTCTTCCAATGCTTCATGACAAGGCACGATAAGAGCCGATACAAATTTACGAGCATCAGCAATAATAGCAACATGTTCAATAAAACGATCTTGTCCCAAAATGCCTTCAATCATTTGAGGGGCAATATATTTGCCATTCGATGTTTTCATCAAATCTTTCAGGCGTTCAGTAATGAACAAATTACCATTTTCATCCAACTTACCGGCATCACCTGTACGCAACCAACCGTCTTGAGTAAATGCCTTGGTGGTTTCTTGCTGATTATTGAAATAGCCTTTCATCACAATTGGGCCACGCACTTGTATCTCATCTTCTTCACCGATACGGACGTCAATGCCAGGCGATGGTTTACCAATAGAACCAAGTACATAACCTTGCTCTTCCCAACAGGAAACCGTGGCACAAGTCTCTGTCATGCCATAGCCATATTTGATATTTATCCCAACAGCGAGAAAGAACAGGATAATCGTTTCGTCCAGACGTGCACCAGCAGCAGGTAAAAACCGAACTCTGCCCCCCAACACATTCCGTAATTTGCTCAACACCAATTTATCAGCCAGTCGATGCATTGCTGTTGACCAAGGGCAGCTTTTTTTACTCTGCAACTTACGTAAAAACTGACGCTCACCACATTTAATCGCCCAATTAAAAAGTTTTCTTCGATGCCAAGGAGCCTTAGAAACCTTTTCAAAAACCGCACTATAAATTTTTTCGTAAAATCTCGGCACTGCACACATCACTGTCGGGCAGACATCCGCCATAGCTTGACGAACAAAATTAGTGTCAGTCAGATAAACATTTTGTGCCCCTACATGCATGACATAGAAACTCCATGCACGCTCAAAGACATGGGATAACGGCAGAAAACTCAAAGAAATGTCCTGATCAGTTAATGCCAGGATATGATCATGTGAATACAACTGATAGGCTAAATTGCGGTAATCAAGCATGACGCCTTTAGGCTCACCCGTGGTACCAGACGTATAAATAAGTGTAAAAAGATCATCCAGATTGTGGTTAGCAATACGAGTTTCCAACTCGGACTGACAGGGTAATTCATTATCGACCATGAAATCAGATAAATGCTGAGCTAATGAACAATCCCGCAAATCGACTGATTCATCTAAGACAATAATGTGACTTAACTGAGGGCAACATTCTGTCAACGTAATAGCAACATCATACTGCGCCTGCCCACCAACAAACAAAATACGCACACCAGCATCATTAAGTATGAAACCAGCCTGTTCCTGACTACTGGTTGCATACAGAGGGACAGTGACCGCCCGAAGTTGTAATACAGCGATATCTGCCAATGACCACGCCATGCTGTTATGTGCAAAGAGGCCAATTTTTTCTTGCACATCAACACCAATCTCCAACAACGCCCGGCTAATAGCGTCGGTCTTTTTGCCAATATCATGCCAGTTTAGTTCGAGTTGTTCAGCCGGAGACCATTGGCGAAAAGCAATTTTCTCTGGGTGTTGTTTTATTTGTTGTTGCAACCGGTTTATCAAGTGATAAGGATGTAAATTTTTAGTTATCACAATTTTTTTCCTGTTCGAAAATTTTTTTTCTTATCGGAGAAAAAACAGTAATTTTATTCTCTGATAATACCTTTCCGCATCACTTATTCGCTTTTCAGCTTACAGGTGTTAGCTATTTCCTTGCAGTCTACCGATTCCTGAACAACAGGAAAAGCCTATTTATCAAAAGTTGAAAAATTTGTGATAAAATAAAAAAACTCACTACCCTTATCCAGTAGTGAGTTTTCAAGTTAATTATCTGCTACTAAGTTGACTCAACAACGATTTCATCCATTGATGCCCTTTATCTTTCGTTGTAGATTCATGCCAAATCAAATAACACGGACGACTTACTTTATCCCACGGTAATGAAACCGCTCTTATTGCTAATTGTTCGCTATAGTGCTCAACTAACCATCTTGGCGCAATCGCAACCAAATAGGTTTGAGAAACAATATGCAACACACTATTCAAATCGGTCCCCTGATAAACCACCGAACGCAAACGTTTACCTCCATCATAATAGGGAACGCTGAATGAACATATATTATCCAGTGATACAACGGCATGATGTTCCTCATACAATTGCTGCTCACTAATACTATTTTCAATTCTTGGATGATGATTAGAAACAGCCAAAACCAACTCATCATTGAATAACGGGTAATGATGAAAATCCATACGTTCTAGCTGCGTATAGCTAATGACAAACTCAGTTTCCTGATACCTGAGCTGATGTTCAATATTATCATGCAGATATGATCTAATCGTCACACCCAGATTGGGTGTGTTTTGCTTCACCTGTTCAACTATTTTTGCCGCCAATCTAATATCTAGAGGGCTACAAATTGAAAGACTAAAAACCCTATCACTATTATCAGGTTCAAAACCAACCCCAGGTAACTCGTTATATACCAATTGTAATGCCTGACGGACTGGACCAAATAATTGATGAGCTCTTGCCGTCGGTTGTATTCCACGCCCATAACGCACAAATAATTCATCATTGAACATGAGCTTCAAACGAGAAACCGCATTACTGACAGCCGGTTGTGACATTCCTAACATCTGTGCCGCACGTGTTACATTCTGCATCTGCATAACTGCATCAAAAACAGTCAGCAGATTGAGATCCACATTACGTAAATGAATTTCATTTGGATCTTTTTTGATTGCAGTTACTGAGGTGTATTCAGCCATTGTTTAACTCCACTAAACTCATGCAGATGATCCCAGCTAATAACAAAACATCGGAAATACCTTCATTTATTACTCAGATATTACGATGACTCTAACTATTAACGAGATCAATTGTCTTAATCATTTGGATAACAAATAATTAAGACTCGTCCTTGTACAAATCTGAATACGCATAGCTAACCCGCGCATCCCCTTATTAGTGTTAAAAATATATAATTCCAATTAGTAGACAATGTAGTGCTCATTATTCATTCACAAAAAAGTACAATCATGTTAACAATTTATTCACCCTGCTATTTTGTATATGATGATAAATCAAAGAATTACACAATTCATAATAAAATTACTGATTTATTATTATTAAACAATTTTATCAGAGTTATTATATTATAGAATTATTTTTTCAAAGATATATAACATAACTTCCTATTTGTATCTATTTTTCCAATGGCAAATGATGTTTTTCGGAAAAATACAAATCGACTTCCAGCTCATCACACAAAAAATACTTAATTTTAATTAATCAGTATAATGCGCTATTTTTTATATAAATCTGAGATTATCATTAAAGTCAAACCAGAACAAAAAAGGATAAAATAAAATCTTTTTAAATATAAACAGATCAACACTTCAATTTACCACCATGAGAAAAGTAAAACCAAGAATCATATGCCTAAATGAATTCTTGACATCACTTTTAAGATAACGTATCAATAAAAGCATACGAATCACAAACACTCATTAATACTATTGAAAGGTTGGATCGATATGATTCACTCAATTTGTCTACTAAACCTACTACTCATCGTATCTGATATGCGCGGTATGCTGGTGGACAGAAAACAGAGTTGATTCAAAACAGAGTTGGTCCAAACCAGACATTAACAAGAACCCGCGCCAAGCGCGGGTTTTTTTTACCTGCTGGGCGCAAAAAATAACCATAAGAGGAACCTACATATGAACCAGCAAGTTATTATCTTCGACACCACGTTACGTGATGGAGAACAAGCATTACAGGCCAGCTTATGTGTGAACGAAAAACTCCAGATTGCCTTGGCCTTGGAGAGAATGGGTGTTGATATCATGGAAGTCGGTTTTCCAGTTTCCTCTCCTGGTGATTTTGAATCTGTACAGACGATCGCTAAGCAGATAAAAAACAGCCGTGTTTGCGCCTTAGCCCGTTGTGTAGAAAAAGACATTGACGTGGCAGCAGAAGCATTAAAAGTTGCAGACGCTTTTCGAATCCACGTTTTTTTAGCCACTTCCGATTTACATATTGAATCCAAGCTGAAAAAAACATTCGAAAATGTCATGGAAATGGCAACGCAATCAATCAAACGAGCACGTCGTTACACTGATGATGTCGAATTCTCCTGTGAAGATGCGGGCCGTACACCTATTGATAATCTGTGTCGGATCGTTGAAAACGCTATCAAAGCAGGCGCAACAACGATCAATATCCCAGATACTGTCGGTTACACCACGCCATATCAATTTGGCGGCATCATCACTAACTTGATCGAACGCGTTCCTAATATTGATAAAGCGATAATATCCGTCCATTGCCACGATGATTTGGGGATGTCTGTCGCCAACTCTATCACAGCAGTACAATCCGGTGCCCGTCAGATAGAAGGGACGATAAACGGTCTGGGTGAACGTGCCGGTAACTGTTCACTGGAAGAAGTCATTATGGCGATTAAGGTCCGTCAGCAAATGTTAGGCGTTTATACTAATATCAACCATCAGGAAATTTACCGCACCAGTCAGTTGGTCAGTCAATTATGCAATATGCCGATCCCCGCGAATAAAGCAATTGTTGGTAGCAATGCATTTTCCCACTCATCCGGGATTCATCAAGACGGGGTACTGAAAAATCGTGAAACTTACGAAATTATGACACCAGAGTCCATCGGCCTGAAAGAAATTCAATTGAACCTGACTTCCCGTTCTGGTCGCGCCGCAGTGAAACACCGTATGGAAGAGATGGGATATCAGGATAAAGATTACGATCTGGGTAGCTTATACGAAGCCTTTTTACGCCTGGCAGATAAAAAAGGCCAGGTATTTGACTATGATTTGGAAGCCTTAGCGTTCATCAATTTGCAACAACAAGAACCCGAATTTTTCCATCTGGACAACTTTAATATCCAATCTGGCTCCAACGTGATGGCAACAGCCGCTGTATGTTTAGTGTGTGGTAAAGAGTTGAAATCAGAAGCGGCCACAGGTAACGGCCCGGTAGATGCTGTCTATCAGGCAATCAGTCGAATAACTGAATACCCAATTGAACTGGTTTCTTATCAGTTATCAGGTAAAGGCCAAGGAAAAAATGCATTGGGTCAGGTCAATATCGTTGTCGAATGCTTTGGACGTCGCTTCCACGGCATGGGATTAGAAACCGATATTGTTGAATCCTCTGCCAAAGCAATGGTTCATGCTCTGAACTGCGTTTGGCGTACAGAGCAAGTTAAGAAAGAGAAACAACGCATACAGCAAAATACAAAGGAAATGGTGTAAACATGTCGAACAATTATCATATTGCAGTTTTACCCGGTGATGGTATTGGCCCCGAAGTTATGGCACAAGCCTATAAGATATTGGACGCAATCCGTAAGCGTTTCAATATCTGTATCACCACCAGCGAATATGATGTGGGTGGGATTGCTATCGATCGCCACGGCTGTTCACTACCGGCAAAAACCGTAGCAGGTTGCGAACAGGCTGATGCCATATTGTTCGGCTCCGTGGGAGGGCCTAAATGGGAACATTTACCACCAGCAGAACAACCTGAGCGTGGTGCACTGTTGCCATTGCGCAAGCATTTCAAATTATTCAGTAACTTACGCCCTGCCCGCTTATATGCCGGATTAGAGGTATTTTGTCCTTTACGCAATGATATTGCTGCCAAAGGCTTTGATATTTTATGTGTCCGTGAATTAACCGGCGGTATCTATTTTGGTCAACCCAAAGGACGTGAAGGCCAAGGTAAATATGAACGAGCATTTGATACTGAGGTTTATCACCGTTTTGAAATCGAGCGCATTGCCCGCATCGCCTTCGAATCCGCTCGCAAACGCAGTAATAAAGTCACATCTATTGATAAAGCAAATGTGTTGCAGAGTTCCGTATTGTGGCGAGAAGTTGTTACTGAGATTGCAAAAGCGTATCCAGATGTAGAAATCAATCACATGTATATTGATAACGCCACTATGCAATTAATTAAAGATCCGTCTCAGTTTGATGTGATGCTGTGCTCCAATATTTTCGGCGATATCTTATCTGATGAGTGCGCCATGATTACCGGTTCAATGGGCATGTTACCTTCTGCCAGCCTGAATGAAAAAGGTTTTGGCCTGTATGAACCTGCTGGTGGTTCTGCACCAGATATTGCCGGAAAAGGTATTGCTAACCCGATAGCTCAGATCCTATCTGCCGCTTTACTACTGCGCTATAGCTTAGGTCACAATGACGCCGCTAATGCGATTGAACAAGCGGTTAACTACGCGCTGGAACAGGGCTATCGCACAACAGATTTAGCCGGAAACGGTAAAGCAATTAGCACTGATGAAATGGGCAGCACTATCGCCCGTTACATAGCCGAGGGTGTTTAACATGGCTAAGACTTTATATCAAAAATTATATGACGCTCATATTGTTCGGGAAGTACCGAATGAAACCCCGTTACTCTATATTGATCGTCATCTGGTTCATGAAGTAACCTCCCCGCAAGCTTTTGATGGTTTGCGTACTAAAGGCCGCCCAGTGCACCAACCAGGTAAAACGTTCGCAACAATGGATCATAATGTATCCACGCAAACAAAAGATATTAACGCTTGTGGTGACATGGCACGTATTCAAATGCAGGAGTTGATGAAAAACTGTGCCGAATTCGGTATCACATTATATGACCTCAATCATCCCTATCAGGGGATTGTTCATGTCATCGGCCCTGAACAGGGGATAACCCTGCCAGGCATGACGATTGTTTGTGGTGATTCCCACACTGCCACGCACGGAGCATTCGGCTCGTTAGCCTTCGGTATTGGCACTTCTGAAGTTGAACATGTACTCGCCAGCCAAACTCTAAAACAAGCCCGTGCCAAAACTATGAAAATCGAAGTGATGGGTGATGTCGGTGACGCTATTACCGCCAAAGATATCGTTCTGGCGATTATCGGCAAAACAGGTAGTGCAGGTGGTACAGGGTATGTGGTGGAATTCTGTGGTAAGGCGATTGAAGCACTTAGCATGGAAGGCCGTATGACTTTATGTAACATGGCAATTGAAATGGGTGCTAAAGCAGGTTTGGTTGCACCGGATGAAACCACTTTTACTTATATGAAAGGCCGCCAGTTCTCACCAAAAGGAGAGCTGTGGGAACAAGCTGTTGCTTACTGGAAGACATTGAAATCCGATCCTGATGCACAATATGACACCATTGTTACGATTAATGCAGAAGAGATCTCTCCGCAGGTTACATGGGGAACAAACCCTGGGCAAGTGATCGCCATTGATCAAACAATTCCTGCACCGGAATCTTTTAGTGATCCTGTTGAACGAGCATCTGCTGAAAAAGCACTGGCGTATATGGATTTGAAACCCGGTATTAAACTAACAGATGTGAAGATCGATAAAGTCTTTATCGGCTCTTGCACCAACTCCCGGATTGAAGATTTACGGGCTGCCGCAGCTATCGCACAAGGTCATAAAGTTGCACCTGGTGTTCAGGCAATCGTTGTTCCCGGATCAGGCCCCGTTCAAGCACAAGCAGAAGCAGAAGGTTTAGATAAAATTTTCATAGAGGCCGGTTTTGAATGGCGCTTACCCGGATGTTCCATGTGTCTGGCAATGAATAATGACCGCCTGCAACCCGGTGAACGCTGCGCTTCTACCAGTAACCGCAACTTTGAAGGGCGACAAGGACGTGGTGGACGCACTCATTTGGTGAGTCCAGCGATGGCAGCAGCAGCAGCGATTAATGGTCATTTTATCGATATACGCCACCCAGCACAGAAGTCATAAAGGAGAGAATGATGGAAAAGTTTATTCAACATACCGGCTTGGTTGCCCCTTTAGATGCTGCAAACGTCGATACTGATGCCATTATTCCTAAGCAATTCTTACAGAAAGTTACTCGTACAGGATTTGGTCAGCATCTGTTTCATGACTGGCGTTTTCTTGATGATGCAGGACAAAAACCTAATCCTGAATTCGTATTAAATCAGCCTTGTTATCAAGGTGCTAGTATCCTTCTGGCTCGTGAAAACTTTGGTTGCGGCTCCTCTCGTGAACATGCACCTTGGGCACTAACGGATTATGGTTTTAAAGTGGTTATCGCCCCAAGTTTTGCAGATATTTTTTACGGTAACGCTTTCAACAACCAGTTACTGCCGGTAAAACTGAACGATACAGATGTCAATGAGCTATTTGAGTGGGTTCAGCAAAACAAAGCTTGTCGTTTTACTGTCGATCTAGAACAACAGAAAGTCCACGCTGGCAATAAAAGCTATGATTTTGAAATCGATAGTTTCCGGCGTCACTGTATGATGAATGGTCTGGATAGTATTGGCCTGACATTACAACATCTGGATGCCATAATAACCTACGAGCAAGAACAACCGGTTTTCCTACGTTAATTTTTCCGTTATTGATTTATCCCGTAGTTTTCTACTACGGGATTTTTCTATCACAAGCAAAAACAATACCACCACGTCAATACTCATGCAGACAATCATTTTTTCAGTCATATACAGGGTTTTAACTAATATTTAGTCATCCCATATCACATTTAAAAGAAATTAACAGATAGAAATAGCTATAGTGGCTGGACAAAACGCCTCCAATACCGGATTATTACTCGCTTTAAACTGATATGTAAAAAAGAAGCGGGGAGTACATAATGTACAATAAGAAAAAAAGCCAGTAAGCTTTCTTACTGGCTGGCAAATCACCATTACTCAAGAAAATTGGGGGAGAAGCCAGATTTCGTCTGGCCTATTGAGCTACTTTCAATATGGATAATTATCGTCTCAATATAAGGAAATAAAAATTGATGAATAATACTCTGGAGTTCCTCTTTTATGCCCAGTTCACGCTTACAACAACAATTCATTCGATTATGGCAACACCATCAAGGAAAAGAGGCTGAAACCACGTTACAAGAACTGGCAAATGTACTGCATTGTTCAAAACGCCATATCCGTTCACTGCTCAACAATATGCAGAAAGCGGGCTGGTTACAGTGGCAGGCTGAGTCTGGTCGAGGGAAACGTTCTCAACTGAATTTCTTACGTGATGGATGGGAACTTCAACAACAACGAGCGGAAGAGTTGCTTGAGCAACATAACGTTGAGAAGTTGGTCCAACTGGTTGGTGATAAAGATACAGTCCGCCATATGGTACTATCCCAGATTGAACGCCGTTTCCGTCAGGGAAAAAACTTACTGCGGATACTCTATTATCGCCCCTTCCCTAATCTTCTACCCGGTTCACCTTTACGCCGTTCTGAAATTCATCTGGTCAGGCAGATATTTAATAGCCTAACCCGAATAAATGAGGAAAATGGGGAACCAGAAGCTGACTTAGCTCATCATTGGCAACAATTATCCTCAAATCATTGGCGCTTTTATCTACGCCCGGCTATCCATTTTCACCACGGCAGAGAATTACAGATGGCGGATGTCATCGCTTCGCTACAAAGATTACGCAACCTGCCCCTTTTTTCTCATATTGAAAAAGTCACCACGCCCACCCCCTATGTGATTGATATTTTTCTTTCAGAACCTGATCTCTGGCTCTCTTTATTAATCGGCAGCCCACATGCCATGATCTTGCCTCAAGAGTGGCAAAAGTTACCGAACTTCTCTCGTATGCCAGTGGGAACCGGCCCTTACCAGGTCATAAAAAACAGCGCTCAGAAACTACAAATTCGTGCCTTTGATAATTACTTTGGCTTTCGGGCACTGATTGATCAGGTGAATATATGGTTTCTACCAGAACTCGCCGAGAAACTGGTTTGTACAACTCTGCATCTGGAAAGTGACAGCACGGATAATAACTCGCTAGATAGCAGGATAGAAGAAGGCTGTTATTTCCTATTACATGACCATCGTTCAACTAAATGTAAGAGAGAAGACGTTCGCCAATGGCTATGCAGCCTGCTAACACCGATCAATCTGCTAGCGCATTGTGACCCCTTTTATCAACGCCATTGGTCACCTGCTTATGGTTTATTACTACGCTGGCATCACAGTAAGCTCATATCCGAATTGAACAAACCAGAGGATATTACCCATCTGACCGTCACGCTTTGTCATCAACATCACGAATACCACACAATCAGCCAGATCCTTCAAGCCATACTGACCAAATGCGGCGTCGAATTGAAAATCAACATCGTGGATTATGACACATGGTTCAATGGTAACACCGAAAGTGACTTCTGGCTTGCTACCGCCAACTTTTATAATCCTCTGGAGTTTTCGCTGTTCGCTACGCTGTACGAGATGCCATTATTGAAAAAATGCCTTGGTAATGACTTAAGTAAAGAAGTATCACAATGGCGACGACAAGAGTTATCGCTTGAAGAGTGGTGCGAAAAAATAGTTGATGAACATTGGCTGCATCCACTGTTCCACCACTGGCTTGAGTTACAGGGACAAAGAAGTATGCGGGGAGTCAAAATGAACACCTTTGGTTGGTTTGATTTCAAATCTGCCTGGTTCAACCCATATGAAGGGTAATTCACAGAAAAAGCCAGAGTTATGAACATACACAGGTGTGCAAACTTGCTTTTATTCACTTTTTCTGTGGATATCTATGTGAAAAAGGCAAGGGTAATTCAGGTATAGCTTTATATTATGAATTATCAATCTATAGACAAAAAATGAAATAGTATTTACTTTTCATTGAAATAGCAGCTATTTACCTCGCTATTTCTAGCGTCAATCACAGCTATAATGGACGACGTTAGTTGATGAGAACAAAAAACAATCAAACATCATGTTATCCACAGGTTATGCTTTTTAGTTAAGCAAAAAACAGCGGTTTTTGTAGAAAAAAGTGTTAGTCAAACCTGTAAATCAAACCAGTGATCTCATTTTTGTCTACTTATCCCATAAAACTGTGGATAACATAGTGTAAGATCCTGTTCATTATTACCGGCAATAGGTGAACAAGAACGGCAGTCAATTTTACAATATTTGAAACAGCAATAAAAAATGTTTGTATATCATGCTATTATCACTTTTTAGCTATTGAATGAACCTCAGATTTATTATTCACAGAAACTAAGGCTGTTTTTTGACCTAAAAAACGGATATCTCAAATGAACACTCTTTTTTCCCCTCCATCGCCACCAGACAACGAACAACAACTGTTTGAATGCGCCCAGCTTCTGGCTGGCTTATCAATGGGAGAACTCGCGGCAAAAGCAAATTTACCTATCCCACCCAATCTGAAACGAGATAAAGGCTGGGTAGGCATGTTGCTAGAATATTACCTCGGTGCAAGTGCCGGCAGTAAGCCAGAGCAAGATTTCGAACATATCGGTATTGAGCTTAAAACCATCCCGGTAGACAGAAGAGGTTATCCACTGGAGACAACATTTGTCTGCGTTGCACCATTAACAGGGAACAGTGGTATTACCTGGGGAAGCTGTCATGTTAGACGCAAATTATCGCGGGTGCTGTGGATACCTGTTGAAGGTGAACGGGAAATTCCTCTAGCCAAACGCCGGGTTGGCTCTCCTTTATTGTGGAGTCCCAATCAAGAAGAAGAAGAGTTACTACGTCGCGACTGGGAAGAATTGATGGATTTCATCGTGCTTGGCAAAGTAGAGAGCGTTACCGCCCGTCATGGCGAAGTATTACAGTTGCGCCCAAAAGCGGCTAACAGCAAAGCATTAACCGAAGCAATCGGCGTACACGGCCAGCCTATTATGACTCTGCCTCGCGGGTTCTATCTAAGGAAAAATTTCACTGCTCCCCTACTGGCTCGTCATTTTTTGATTTAACGTTGAGCTCTGACTGATTTTTACATCGACATACTTACCTTACATCTAATCACGCGTATAATTAGATTTTTACCTTAAGGTTTTAATAAGCAATGTTAGAATGGATTGTTGATCCCCACGCCTGGATGGCACTTGCCACCCTGACAATTCTAGAAATCGTTTTAGGGATTGATAACATTATCTTTTTGTCACTTGTTGTGGCAAAACTCCCTAACCATCAACAAAACAAAGCACGTAAGATCGGACTAATGGGTGCAATGCTAATGCGCTTGGCGCTGTTAGCATCTATTGCCTGGGTTATTCGGCTGACCTCCCCGATATTGACAGTTTTTGAGCATGATATTTCTGCCCGTGACTTAATCCTATTCTTTGGCGGTCTGTTCCTGATCTGGAAAGCCAGCAAAGAAATCCACGAAGCGATAGAAGGTGACAATGAAGGAGAGCTAAAACGCCCTGTTCACTCCTTTCTGGGGGCCATCATCCAGATTATGTTGCTGGACATTATTTTCAGTCTGGATTCAGTCATCACCGCAGTTGGTCTGTCCGATCATCTATTCATTATGATGGCAGCCGTTATCATAGCCGTCGGTGTTATGATGCTCGCCGCTCGTCCTATCGGTGAATTCGTTGACCGTCACCCTTCCGTCAAAATGCTAGCGCTGTCATTCTTAATCCTTGTAGGCTTTACCCTTATTCTGGAAAGTGTACAAGTGCATATACCTAAAGGTTACATCTATTTTGCTATGTTCTTCTCAATGGCAGTAGAAACGCTGAATCTCATGCGTGGGAAAAAGAAAAGAAATTAGCAGTAGCACGACAATAACGCTAAAAAATATCATTCTTTGATTCAAAAAGTACGCCATAGATGCCCAGTTCAGTACTGCGGCATCTCAATTTTGAAGGTAGCAAGTGAAACACGATAAAGGGTACCAAAAAAGCATATAAAGGTTACACCAATCCAAATAATAGCTAAGTTTCAAGGGGATAGCGCCACAACTCAGTACGAGCTTATTTCACTATCCCCTAGAACTATATATCCCCTAAAACTATATTAAGACTATGTACTACTTAACGCTTCTTAGACGCCTGTAAATAAAGCATCTCTAGTGCAATAGTTGCACCTGCCAAAGCCGTAATTTCAGACTGATCATAAGCTGGAGCAACTTCCACCACATCCATACCGACAATATTTAGCGGTTGCAAACCACGCAGCAATTTCAGTGCCCGATCGGTTGTCAAACCACCAATGACGGGCGTACCCGTACCCGGCGCAAAAGCGGGATCAAGACAATCGATATCGAAAGTCAGGTAAACCGGCATATCGCCAACCGTCTCTTTTATCTGAGCAAGCAAATCATCCACACTACGGTCATTAACCTGATCAGCATCCAGCACCGTAAAACCATTGTCCCGTCCATGTTCAGTACGAATACCAATTTGTACAGAATGATGCGGGTCGATCAACCCTTCATTTGGCGCGTGATAGAACATAGTACCGTGATCAAATTGGCTACCGTTTGGATAGGTATCAGCATGAGCATCAAAATGAACCAGAGCCATTTTGCCGAAATGTTTGGCATGAGCGCGCAACAAAGGCAAAGTAATAAAATGGTCACCCCCAAAAGAGAGCATACGCTTACCGGAAGCCAACACTTTTTCAGCATGAGCTTGTAATTTATCACTCATATCCTGAGCATCACCAAAATTGAAGACCACATCACCACAATCTACAACTTTGAGACAATTATGTAGCTTAAAATCCCACGGCCAACGGCGGCTTTCCCATGCCAAGTTAGTAGAAACCTGACGAATAGCCGCAGGCCCGTGGCGACTACCTGCACGGCCTGACGTTGCCATGTCAAATGGTACGCCAGTAATTACCCACTCTGCATCGCTGGAATATGGCTGGAAATTCAGCGGAAAGCGCAGGAAACCGAAGGCATTAGAAACCAGAGAGTCATCTTGTTGGTTGCCCAAGGTACTTATTGTCATGAGATATATCCTCAAAAGTTTCCCGACAGAACAAAGCTATTTAATTCCAGAATACATGCCATGACGAAATGGGGTATGTCTGAGATAACCCCATTTATCTGCATCTCCGCATCTGGTTTATATCAAATAACATTACCTGTATACAGGAGGCTTAATTAACACCAGAAGATTATTCATCTTCCAGATATGTGTAGCCATAAAGACCACTTTCAAATTCCAGTAAAAATTGCTCTTGCAAACCCGTATCCAAATCCGCGCCTTTTACTTGATCACGGAAGCGAGCCATCAGTACATTAGGGTCCAGTTTCACATATTGCAGCATATCCGCGACTGAATCCCCCTCTTCACTTTGGTTATAGGTCACTTCGCCATTATCGAATACATAAACATCAATAGCCGCTGTATCGCCAAACAGGTTATGCATATTGCCAAGAATTTCCTGATATGCTCCCACCATAAAGAAACCAATCATTGGCGGACAATCAGGATCATAAGCGGGCATCGGCATTGTCGCGGCTACACCATCACCATCCACATAATGATCAACAATACCATCAGAGTCACAGGTGATATCTAACAATACCGCACGGCGATCCAACGGCTTATCCAGTCCCTCAATGGGTAAAACAGGAAATAACTGATCGATACCCCATGCATCAGGCAGAGACTGGAACAGTGAGAAATTCACATAGAATTTATCTGCCATACGCTCTTGCAGCTCATCAATAATTGGCCGGTGAGCACGGTTACTTGGATCAAGATCCTGTTGAATACGGCGACAGATATTCAGATATAACTCTTCCGCCCATGCCCGTTCTGTCAAATCCAGCATGCCATGAGCATATTGTGTATGAACATCATGTAGATCGAGTTGACCATCATGCAGCGATTCACGTAAAGAGCGTCTATTTCCTTCAGAGTGCATCTCCTGCCATGTTTCCCACAAACTGGTGAGTGGGCGGGAAGCATCCTCTGCCGGTGGTGTCGTCTGCGTAAATTCATTACGCTCAACTCCGATAACATTGGAGACCAAGACAGTATGGTGAGCGGTCAGGGCACGACCGGATTCCGTGATAACAGTCGGATGGGGTAAACCATGCTCATCACAAGCATCACCAATACCCCAGATGACATTGTTGGCATATTCATTCAACCCATAGTTCACAGAACAATCAGATTGAGAGCGGGTCCCTTCATAATCGACCCCCAGTCCACCACCAACATCAAAACATTGAATATTTACCCCGAGTTTATGTAACTCGACATAAAAACGCGCTGACTCACGGACACCTGTTGCGATATCACGGATATTCGCCAACTGTGAGCCAAGGTGAAAATGCAACAATTGCAGACTATCAAGTCGATCCACAGCACGCAAAGTCTCAACCAATTGCAATACCTGAGTTGCCGCCAGCCCAAACTTCGATTTTTCACCGCCACTGGCTTGCCATTTACCTGAACCCTGAGATGCCAAACGTGCGCGGACTCCCAAGCGCGGGATCACATTCAATCGTTCAGCTTCTTCCAATACTTGGGCAATCTCAGACATCTTTTCGATCACCAAATAAACCTTGTGACCTAACTTCTCACCTATTAGCGCCAGACGAATATATTCACGATCTTTATATCCATTACACACGATGACGGTACGAGTCATACCCGCATGGGCCAGAACTGCCATTAATTCCGCTTTGGAGCCAGCCTCAAGCCCTAAAGGTTCACCGGAACTGGCCAGTGATTCAATAACGCGGCGTTGTTGGTTAACTTTAATGGGATAAACTAAAAAGTAATCGCCTTTATAACCATATGACTCTCTGGCACGTTTAAATGCGGCATTGATTGAACGCAAACGATGTTGCAGGATTTGAGGGAAACAAAATAGCGCCGGCAAACGCAAATGTTTCTGCTCCTGCTGAACTCTTTTCACCAATTCCGCAAGATCAATTTTTGCCCCCGGCAAATCAGGATTTGGACACACACTAACATTGCCAAGATCATTGACGTAGTAGTAACTCCCTCCCCAATATGCAATATTGTAAGTCTGTTGCATTTTACGAGCGATATTATCATTCATGGCAGTCTCCTTAAGGGAGTTAGAGTTTTTCGCCTTCGCCTGTAATTAATAAATAACCCAAAACACTATAATCTCGCGTGTTGAGAAATATCAGGGAACAGCATGCTCTCAGGTTGTAAAAAGCGTTTAGTTACTACTAAACAACGACAAAATTACCGAGTGACAATACGCCTGTCCGACATATCCGGCCTGTTTGCTGACAACAGATAACATCGAATTAAAGACATATTGAAAAGAAAGGAAAAAGACGCGGATACATCCGACGACAAGTGTGGCTGTTGGCCATAAGCAATCAGCAGATAATGGTTCATTACCCCATTCACCCCACACATGACTCATATTTAAGGAGCCATTTTCTCGATTGAGAAACAGAAGCTAGTTAGCTTTCTGCGAGTCTGTAGCAAAAATAGTTCAACTACGGCCGCAGTTTATACTCGCAATCACATAAAATTGCAAAATGAAATTGAACAAAACTGACATACAAACCAAGAAATTATTTATTCACCCGATGAAAATGACTCACTGAGCTAAAAAAATCTAGCACATGGATAAGAATTACCCTAAAATAGCCATCTAGATGTTAATCCATCCATTTCCAAACTGAAATTATATTTTAAGGTAACGTTATATAATGACCACATACCTTTTCACTTCCGAGTCTGTTTCCGAAGGGCATCCTGATAAAATTGCAGACCAAATATCTGATGCCGTTCTTGATGCTATTCTAGAACAAGATCCAAAAGCACGAGTTGCCTGCGAAACCTATGTTAAAACCGGCATGGTCATGGTTGGTGGTGAAATTACTACCAGCGCTTGGGTTGATATTGAAGAAATTACGCGACAAACAGTTCGAGAGATTGGTTATGTTAATTCTGAAATGGGTTTTGATGCAAACTCATGTGCAGTATTAAGTGCCATTGGTAAACAGTCACCGGATATTAATCAAGGTGTTGACCGTGAAGATCCCCTGCAACAAGGTGCTGGTGACCAAGGGCTAATGTTTGGTTATGCAACCAACGAAACTGACGTACTCATGCCTGCGCCTATCACCTATGCGCACCGTTTGGTTCAGCGTCAAGCTGAAGTTCGGAAAAATGGTGTACTGCCGTGGTTACGCCCTGATGCTAAAAGCCAAGTCACTTTCCAATACAATAACGACAAAATTGTCGGCGTTGACGCGGTTGTACTTTCCACACAGCATGCTGAAAATATTAGTCAGAAAGATCTGCAAGAAGCGGTCATGGAAGAGATCATCAAGCCGGTACTGCCTGCTGAATGGTTAAATCCAACAACCAAATATTTCATTAACCCAACCGGTCGTTTTGTCATTGGTGGCCCGATGGGTGACTGTGGTCTGACTGGTCGTAAAATTATCGTAGATACTTACGGTGGCATGGCACGTCATGGTGGCGGAGCATTCTCCGGTAAAGATCCATCCAAAGTTGACCGTTCAGCGGCTTATGCTGCACGCTATGTAGCAAAAAATATTGTTGCTGCTGGTCTGGCTGATCGTTGTGAAATTCAAGTGTCTTATGCTATCGGCGTTGCAGAACCCACTTCCATCATGGTGGAAACATTCGGCACTGAAAAAGTTTCAACAGCAACTCTGACTCTACTGGTACGTGAATTCTTTGATTTACGCCCTCATGGTTTGATTCAGATGCTGGATCTATTGCACCCAATCTATCGTGATACTGCCGCTTATGGTCATTTTGGTCGACCACAGTTCCCGTGGGAAGCCACTGATAAAGCAGAAGCGCTGCGTGATGCTGCGGGTTTGAAACTATCAGCGATGAATATGTAAAAATATAAAAATGGAAGCCGGGTTTGAATAACCAAACCTGGCTTTTTTAGCATTAGCTAATGATTGAAGAATCCCTCAAAATATTATTATCGGTTGTTCAAAGATTTCTAATAGAATTCACTGATCCTTACCTATTTATTTTCAACACATGAAATCAGCTAGCATTCCAATTTATTTACAACAAGCCATCATGAATACTTTGCGGCAAAAACTGCAACAAGCAAACTTATATCTCAACCGTGATTTTCCTGAACCTACAATAAACTATCGCCAACGGGGAACTACCGCAGGCAGTGCCTATATAAAAAATTGGGAAATCCGTCTTAATCCAGTGTTACTGATTGAAAACCAACAAGCTTTTATTGATGAAGTTGTGCCACATGAATTAGCTCATCTATTAGTTTATCGCTACTTTGGGAAAGTGCCTCCACATGGGAAACAGTGGCGTTGGATGATGGAAGAAGTACTGAACGTTCCAGCTAACCGTACACACAAATTTAAAATCGATTCAGTACGTAGTCAAACTTTTACTTATTACTGTAATTGCCAGCAACATGAACTAACCCTACGACGCCATAATAAAATTCTGCGAGGAGAAAGTCATTATATCTGCCAAAAATGCGGAGAAAAACTTATTGCTAAATCAATAGATTCTCTCAATCCTAATTTATACCCAATGGATTTCAAGATGCATCGCGGCGGAAAGGGAGTGAATCCCCGGGAGCATAGGTAACTATGTGACCGCGGTGAGTGAGTGCAGCCAACAAAGAGGCAACTTGAAAGATAACGGGTATAAACTCAAATCCTGTAAGGATACGTAATTCACCGAGAAAATCATAACCAGAGATCAAGATTGTCATTGTTTTATATGCACTAAATAAAGAACTTAATATTGCAAAGATAATATTTATTGCCGGAAAATAGAGAAACCCGCCAATTTAATTCAGTTATTTCTCTTCACATGCGGCACAAAAATCTGATTCATGTAATGCTGGGTTTTCACATTTAATACACTTCATAAAACTTCTCCAAATAGTAACCTTAATCCAAGGATTGATTATTAATTTACGTAAATCGTATAGGTAATAGTATATAAACCAATAACTTATTAGCCCGATAAATACCCCTGTTTTTAATAACCTTATTTACATCTCCAAGTGAAAAAAGAAAGATTCCATCTATAAAGAAACGACACAACCACTTTATTACCAATTACAGTACTAACTGCTTTACCTAACATTGAGGTTGTAGGATCTTCCCCTTTAACTTTACTTCCTAAATAAGTGCCTCCTGTATTAACAAGGGTGCTAAATAGTGTTCCTTTACCTTGAGTTAATGCGCCTGTTCCTACCGCTATCAGTGTATCTATTGCACTATAGTGCCTCCCACAACAGAAGCACCTGCACCCCAAGCGACTAACAATCCTCTTGCCGGATCTTGCCCTTCCAGGTGATCACTTTTGGCATGTTTTGACAACGCCGCTGAAATCTCTTGAGGGGATTTACCTTCATTTAGCATAGCGGTAGCCAGACTGGATGCTGACCGACCGTAATCCGCCAGCCCTTTTGGCAAGCTCAGTGCATTATTGTCAGCAACAACCCATTCCATTGCGACGTTGACCGCCAAACACCGATTTTCCCTGCGCACTCAGTCAGTTACCACCCATTTTTTCCGATGTGCGTTCACCGCCGGACCCAAAACCCCCTGACGCGCTTTTCGCTTCCGAAGGCCGGTTTTTCCCGCCGCGCTCTGGTCAGTGTAGCGCCTTTTTCGGCAACGGGCGAACGTCGCCCAACTCGCTTGGGCGGCGGACGCCCGTTCTGCGGGCGCGGGCGGCAGAGAGCCCGCAAGCGGCGCCCCTGCGACGCTCTGAGGCACTGTGGCTTCGGTTTGCGTATGACCTTGCATGACCACGCGGTTTTGTTTTGTTCAGGGAAGCCCCCGGGGGCTGCACGGGGCGGCGATGGCGAGCACGGGAATGAGCAAGGAGCCTGCGACTGCGAACCGGGCGCAGCCAGTGCAGCGGGGTTGGGGCGGGGGGAAGTCAATGAGCGGAGGCCGCAGGCCGACCTGCCTTCAGGGTTGTTGGCCGGACGTTGGCACGGCAGCTAAAGAAGAACACGGGTTTTTGCCGAGGACTGGCTCAGCCGCTGACAGCAGAAGGCGTCAGCCTTGTGCGCCACACCTGCCAATGCTGACCCGCGGGGGCGCAAGACATAATGCCAATTATACGCATTAAGCCGCTCACGGATGCTCAGGCGGTTGCCCGGGCTCACCGGCGCAGTGCGTATAATTCCCCCGCATTATGTTCAATAGGCGTTGGGCGGCCTGGACCGGCTTAACGGGGACGCTCGTGGTTGAGCCGCCTGACGACTATTTACCCCCGCGTGCGCCGAGGCTGACGGGCAGTCCGGCCACGGTCTGCCCCCACACCGAACCCGCCCAACGTAACGGGGACGGGCGGACGCTCAGCGGCTATCGGAGGTTCAGGTCAGCTCTGGGCTGTCCGGCGGCGTGTCGGCATCGGCGTTATCGTCGGCGTACAGGTCGGCCAGTAAACCCACTTCATCGGCGTCGCGGACTTTTTCGTCGGCCATTTGCTCCGCCGGATGCGTACTGGCGTGCACCGCCTGCAAGGCCCGGATAGAGACCTGCGTATACACCTGGGTGGATTCCACGCTGGCATGGCCTAACATGGCCTGTATCCAGCGCAGGTCCGCGCCGTTCTCCAGCATCTGCGTTGCCATCGCATGCCGGAACAGGTGGCAGGCACCTTTTTTCTCGATACCCACCGCGTTGATATAAGCTGTCACCAGATTGCTGATACCGTTAGCCTGTAAGCCGTCCAGCCCATCCATTGCGACGAATAATGCCTTGACGTCTGGATTGACGATAAGTTGTGGCCGCACCTGTTGCTGATAGCGCTGTAGCCAGCTTAAGGCCCGTTCACCGAGGGGCAACACCCGGTCTTTATTCCCCTTGCCCTGCCGGATGGTCACCGTTTTGCGTTTTCCGTCAACGCTGTACACATCCAGCCGGGTTAATTCGCCCCGACGCATCCCGGTTGACCAGAGCAACTCCATCAACGCCCGGTCACGTATCCCCTGCAACGTCGTCAGGTCAGGCTGCGCCAGTATCTGTTCGGTTTCATCGATGGTCAGGATATAGCGCGGCAGGTGCTTTTCCAGTCTGGGGAGTTCAATGTCCGCCGCCGGGTTCGCCAGTATCAGATTCTGTTTGGTCAGCCATTTGAACCAGACTTTCAATGGCTCCAGTTGGGTACGTTGCGTCCGGGTGCTTAACGGTTCACCGTTGGTCTTGCGGTACTGATACAGATAACGCTGGTAACGCTCCAGTATCGGCCGGGTGATATCCGCTGCGTAGTATAAGCCGCGCTCGGTTGCCCACAGGATAAAGTGGTAAGTATGGTGCGTCTGTACTTTCAGCGTACTTTCTGACCAGTTCCGTTCCTGTCGCCACACTACAAAGCGCAGCAACAACGCATACAGGCTCTTCGGGTCATGCGCCGGCCCCACAGGCTGACGGTAGACGTCATTAACGGTCAGAAGGCTCCCCTTGCGGGGTTTACGGTTTGCCATGATTGACCTCCGGTTGAGATTGAGGGGCGGGCGCAGACAAGGGGCGCGTTTTCTTTTTTCCTTTTATCACGGTGTCTTCCGTTACCCCGACTTGCGGTACGCTGAACCCGTGCTCTGCCTGCCCGGATGGGGATTTTTTCACCCCAGACTTAGCCCGGACCTGGCCCAGACTTGAGGCAGACGGGTGTTCATTTAAGTCAGACTTGCTCTCATGACCTGTCGGGACGGCTGCCGGCGTTTTATCCCTGTCGGGTACGGGCAATGCGCCTCTGTGATTATTTTCCTTAATAACTGCGTTTTCATCTGCCCGGACTTGTGCCCCTGCCGGCCCTTGTTCTGTCCGGGCTGACGCGGGTTTTTCTTCCCCAGACTCAGGCCAGACTTGCCCCGGACTTGGGGAAGACTTACGACCTTCCGGGTCAGACTTGCGTTCACTGCCGGCGGTTTCTGAGTCCGCTTCTCCGACATCCAGCAGGCCGCACAGGTGGGCTGCGCCGTTGTCTTCTCCGTCCCACAGCAGTTCATAATGCAGCAGGTGCCCCCGGCTGCCGCCATGCAACAGCAGGTATTCCATTTCCGTCAGCCGTTGACAGTGGTTTTTGAGCTGGCTGTCGCTCCAGTGGGTAAAGGCGCGGATATCCCGCCGGGTAAAGCGCACTTCATTTGGCTGGCAGTGCTGGATTTGCGCCTGTTCGTTCACCATCTCTTGTATCAGCAGTAACAGTTTGCGTGTTTGCGGCGGCATTTCATCCAGCGTGCGCCCCAGCACCTCATGCGCCAGCCGGTTGGCGAGGGCAATATCGTCTTGGGTGACTTCGATATATTCGATGACCTGCCCGCGGTGGGTCGTTTTCTTCACTTCACGTTGATACTGGTGCAGCAGGGCAATGGCCTGTATCAGCGTCAGGTATTTCATGTGGTCGCGCCGCATCCGGGTTTTGTCTGACAGGAACGTCAGTTGGTGGGCGTAAGGATTGACCACTTTCAGCGGCCTTAACAGGCGCTGGGCGTTCTGGTGTAACTGCGTCAGATAGCCTTTCTCCGAGTCAGCCAGCAACCCGGCCAGCGTCTGGCGGTGTCGCTGCATGGCGTGGATAGCCTGCGTCTGCTCGCGCGATTCGTTGACCGTCAGCACCAGACAGCGGTTCAGCAGCTCTTCATCCACATCAATGGCCGTCGTCGTTAACATCAGCATCACCGGTCCCTGTACCTTGTATTCCCGCGTCACCAGTTCGCCGCTCTGCTCGTTCTTGCCGGTGCTGGCGATTTTCAGCTCGCCGTCGGACTGCAACAGTTTCAGGGCATAAGCCGCCTGCCGCACGCCTTCCTCTTCGGCTATCGCCAGTATTTTGTGTTGCAGGCTGGTTTCGCCGAGGTAATACAGGCTCTGTCCGGTCATTGCCGAGTACTGGATACGCTCCTCTTCCGGCATCAGGTTCAGCACGGCATCCATCAGGCTGCTCTTGCCTGCCGCGCTGCTGCTCTGGATTAACACGGCCAGCGGTTTATCGAGTTTGCGCGAGACTGCCGCCAGATACCCGGTCAGCAGATTGGTCGATTCGCCGACCACCCCGCAGGCGGCCATGTCGTTGATAATCTGTTCTGTTAAGTTCGGTGATGTCAGCAATGCCAGCGCGGCGGCTTCGTCTTCCGCGCTGACCGTGACCGCCGTTGTCCCTGAGGCTTCGGCGTCGGCTTGCTGTTGCGCGTCCTGTTGCTGCTCCAGCATCAGCAATACCCGCCCGGCTTCGCGTTTGATGACCGACAGCTCGCATTCCAGCTCTTGCGCCGCCGTGCTGATGTAGTTCTGACGATGCCGCGCGTGATACATGTCCAGCGTATCCACATGGAACAGGCCGGACGTTTCATCACGGACCTGCACATTGACTTTCATCACATCGGGCACCGGCGATTTTTTCATCCCTCGTATCCGCCAGACCCGGGGGCCGCTTTTCATCAACAACTCACCGGACGCCGTACGCTCACAGGGCACGGGGGCAACGGTCAGCGCCGGCGGGGCGGCTAAAGCAGCCGGTTTAGCCACATCAGCATTGTGAGGCTTTTCCGTCACACCCGGCGAGACGGGCCGCTCATGGCTGAACACCGCGCCCGGTGCCGTTCCCTGTCCCAGCCAGACCGCCTGTTGCAACGCCAGCCCCAGTGCATGTTCGGCGTTGCCGCTTTTGACGGCATAGTCATTGGCATCCATGCCCGGCGGGAACTGCACCCGCCATGCCTCGATACCGGCTTCCAGTAAGTCAGCCGCCACATTAGCCGCGCCACGGTCTCCGGCCTCGTCCCGGTCAAAGGCAATCAGCACCCGTTTCACGCCGTGATACTGCAAGGCTTCGAGGTGCTCACGGTTAAACCCGTTCACCCCGAACGCGGCAATCACGTTACGGAACCCGGCACACCAGAAGGTCATGGCATCGATCAGCGCTTCGCACAGGATAATTTCCGCAGCGGCTTTCATCGCTGCCTCATTCCAGACCCCGGCCAGGGGTGAGGACAGGTACAGATGCTTTGGGCTGTCTTTCAGCACTTTGTAATCCGGCTGGGTTCGGCGGCCATACAGTTGCAGCACCCGCCCGCGGCTGGCCACACTGGCCGATTCGGCCCAGCCGATTATCGGCACCACGACACAGCCCCGGAAGTGGTCCTGCCGGGTGGTGGTACGCAACACGCCCAGCCCCGACAGCTTGCCGCGCAACTGCTGGCCTTCCTGACTGTCTTTGGACGGCAACAATCCCGCGGAACCGCTGATACCGTGATGACCCGCATAACCGAGCCGGAAGTGGCTGACCAGTTCAGGATGATTCAGCCCGCGTCGTGCCAGCCAGGCTTTGGCTTCCGGTGACGCCAGTAAGTGCTGATGATAAAAATCAATCACCTGATGCAACAGCGCCTGCCCGTCATCGTCCAGGTCGGCCAGTTTCGGGCGCGGCAGGGGTGCCGCCTGTGACTCCGGCGGGGCGGCTAAAGAAGAAGCGGCCACAACTGCATTGTCCATATCCGGCAACCCGGCCAGCTCCCGCAGCCGGCGGATAGCGATTTTCAGCGTCACCCCTTCCGTTTGTATCACCCAGTCCAGCACCGACCCCGCTGCGCCACAGCCAAAGCAGTGATACAGGTTCTTAGCAGGCGATATCACCATTGAGGGCGTTTTCTCGTTATGGAACGGACAGCGCAGCACATAATCCTCACCGCGTTTTTTCATCGGACGGCCTTGCTTACGCGCCAGCCCCAGTAACGAGACGGTTTGCTTTAAGCGGGCTAAATCGGTATCGGGAACGCGGGTCATTGCCTCTACTCCTGTAAAATGCGTCAAGATTCATATTGATAATATATATAGTCCCTGATATGATACTTTTAGTCAAGCGATAAAAACGGGAGGGGTATAGTGACGTCAGTTACAGCAACTTTGGAATTTCCTATGAGCTTTTCTGATAAATTGGCGGCTTCCCGTAAAGAGCTTGGTTTCACGCAACAACAGATGGCTGACAAGATTGGTATGCACGTTTCACAATACAAGCGCTATGAAGCCGGGACATCCCAGCCGACGATTGATGTGTTTCGGCGGATTGCATTAGCGTTGAATGTCAGTGCCGATATGCTTCTTTTTGATCCCAATGAGCGCGGACCCGATGACCGGCTAAAACTCCAGTTCGAAGCAGTCTCACAGTTGGATGAGAAAGAGCGGGAAGCGATTGAGACAGTGATTAGCAGTATGTTGCATATGCATGATGCTAAACGTTGGACGGTAAAACGTTAGCCGCTCAAGAAGAGACAATACTTACGCGGTGTTGAGATGCTGAGAACATCCCAGCACCGCTAACCACAACCCACTATCAGAGGTAGTTAGCTATGGCTGAACGCGATTGTAATGTAAATTCAGGCAGTTCGAAAGCGCAACGCCGCTATAAGGTCGGCTATATCAGCCGATGTCACGCCGACCGCCACACTGGCATGACCCGCTATTACAGCCAGCATCCCAGCTTGCATCTTAAAGGTAATTGGCTGGAAGAAGCGGGCTTTGTGACCGGGCAGCCAGTGCAGGTCAGTGTTGAGCACGGACAGTTGATTATCCGGCTCGTTGAGAACAGTTGACGGTTAAAAGCAGGAAGCTCCCGGCCACTGACCGGGACGCCTAATTAACAAAAATCCTGTTCTATATTACCTTCTGCCTTTAGGATTGCCAAAAAGCGTTGATAAGCAGTTTCATCTAACTCAAGTAGATCATCCAGCAACTGTTCTTCTATTAATGCCCAATGATGAACACTTTTAGCATCATCATTTGAGAAAAAAACAGTTTTAAAATCTATCGTTGTATCGATAACTGAGACTTCATGAGACTTATATGCCTGTAAACCTCCATAATTTGGTGGTAACCCATAAAAATATGTTTCATCACCAAACCAATATATGGCAAAAACATCAACAATAGAGCCATCTGATTCTTGTATTTTCATTTAACATTATCCTTTATTGAATCTATTACCTTTTTAGGATCCTGTTGGATTCTCTGAGGAGTAGTAATTTTCATGTCATAGGCTTTACCAGTATTTGAGTTGTACTGGTAATGGATAGTTATTGTTTGTCCATTAGGGAGCCTATGTTTTGCTTCCATTTTCTGAAAACCAGCCGCTGTAGGAAAACGGGGATCTTTATTCATACCTAACAATTTACTTCCTTGTGACGGATTTGATTCAACCTGTTTCCAGAAAGTTTGCTCATTCAGATCCCTTGGCGCAGCAACTTGTTGTCCTGGTTTCGCAGTAGATATCTTTTCAGCATTTTTGATAAGCTGTTGATGATAAACAGTATTATCCGATTTATCACCCAGATTCGTTGTGCCTTGACTGTTTTTCCCAATCTTTTCCAGCGCCGTTTTCTCTGTATTAACAGCCGCGCCTGTGCTTCCCTTTGTTGTTGGCGATGACTTCGGCCCTTTAGCCCCCTCCATCACAATTGGCAATGTCATCGCCATCGCAGCGGCCGTTTCCTTGCTCATGCCCATCGCCTCAAAGCGTTTTGTCCAGCCGAGTTCGCCTACCTTGCCTGTGGCCGCCTGACCTAACGTATTCACCGCCGACAGGTAATTTCTGAACTCAACCGGCAATGTGCCATCCCGGTCCATATTTTTGAGGGTACGTTCAAACACCGGCCACTGATCAACCAGATAACCATACTTCTGTGCACACTGGGTCGGGTTGCTGTTGCAGAAATCCATCATTTCCTGCTGATTGCGGATATTAGTGTCTACCATATCCTTGATCACTTGTTTGCAGCTTTCGCCTTCACAGGTGCGGGCTTGATGCGCAAAACTGTCCAGCTCATTCACGCTCAGATAGTTATTCTCAATAACAACCCATTCCATTGCGAAGTTGACCGCCAAACACCGATTTTCCCAATGCCCTCAGCCAGTTACCACCCGTTTTTTCCAATGGGCGTTCACCGCCGGACCCAAAACCCCCTGACGCGCTTTTCGCCCCCGAAGGCCGGTTTTTCCCGCCGCACTCTGGTCAGTGTAGCGCCTTCTTCGGCAACGGGCGAACGTCGCCCAACTCGCTTGGGCGGCGGGTGCCCGTTCTGCGGGCGCGGGCGGCACAGAGCCCGCAAGCGGCGCCCCTGCGACGCTCTGAGGCACTGTGGCTTCGGTTTGCGTATGACCTTGCATGACCACGCGGTTTTGTTTTGTTCAGGGAAGCCCCCGGGGGCTGCACGGGGCGGCGATGGCGAGCACGGGAATGAGCAAGGAGCCTGCGACTGCGAACCGGGCGCAGCCAGTGCAGCGGGGTTGGGGCGGGGGGAAGTCAATGAGCGGAGGCCGCAGGCCGATCTGCCTTCAGGGTTGTTGGCCGGACGTTGGCACGGCAGCTAAAGAAGAACACGGGTTTTTGCCGAGGACTGGCTCAGCCGCTGATAGCAGAAGGCGTCAGCCTTGTGCGCCACACCTGCCAATGCTGACCCGCGGGGGCGCAAGACATAATGCCAATTATACGCATTAAGCCGCTCATCAATGCTCAGGCGGTTGCCCGGGCTCACCGGCGCAGTGCGTATAATTCCCCCGCATTATGTTCAATAGGCGTTGGGCGGCCTGGACCGGCTTAACGGGGACGCTCGTGGTTGAGCCGCCTGACGACTATTTACCCCCGCGTGCGCCGATGCCGACGGGCAGTCCGGCCACGGTCTGCCCCCACACCGAACCCGCCCAACTCAACGGGGGCGTGCGGACGCTCAGCGGCTATCGGCGGTTGAGGTCGGCTCTGAACTGTCCGGCGGCGTGTCCGTGTCGGCGTTATCGTCGGCGTACAGGTCGGCCAGTAAACCCACCTCATCGGCGTCGCGGACTTTTTCGTCGGCCATTTGCTCCGCCGGATGCGTACTGGCGTGCACCGCCTGCAAGGCCCGGATAGAGACCTGCGTATACACCTGGGTGGATTCCACGCTGGCATGGCCTAACATGGCCTGTATCCAGCGCAGGTCCGCGCCGTTCTCCAGCATCTGCGTCGCCATCGCGTGCCGAAACAGGTGGCAGGCACCTTTTTTCTCGATACCCACCGCGTTGATATAAGCTGTCACCAGATTGCTGATACCGTTAGCCTGTAAGCCGTCCAGCCCATCCATTGCGACGAATAATGCCTTGACGTCTGGATTGACGATAAGTTGTGGCCGCACCTGTTGCTGATAGCGCTGTAGCCAGCTTAAGGCCCGTTCACCGAGGGGCAACACCCGGTCTTTATTCCCCTTGCCCTGCCGGATGGTCACCGTTTTGCGTTTTCCGTCAACGCTGTACACATCCAGCCGGGTTAATTCGCCCCGACGCATCCCGGTTGACCAGAGCAACTCCATCAACGCCCGGTCACGTATCCCCTGCAACGTCGTCAGGTCAGGCTGCGCCAGTATCTGTTCGGTTTCATCGATGGTCAGGATATAGCGCGGCAGGTGCTTTTCCAGTCTGGGGAGTTCAATGTCCGCCGCCGGGTTCGCCAGTATCAGATTCTGTTTGGTCAGCCATTTGAACCAGACTTTCAATGGCTCCAGTTGGGTACGTTGCGTCCGGGTGCTTAACGGTTCACCGTTGGTCTTGCGGTACTGATACAGATAACGCTGGTAACGCTCCAGTATCGGCCGGGTGATATCCGCTGCGTAGTATAAGCCGCGCTCGGTTGCCCACAGGATAAAGTGGTAAGTATGGTGCGTCTGTACTTTCAGCGTACTTTCTGACCAGCTCCGTTCCTGTCGCCACACTACAAAGCGCAGCAACAACGCATACAGGCTCTTCGGGTCATGCGCCGGCCCCACAGGCTGACGGTAGACGTCATTAACGGTCAGAAGGCTCCCCTTGCGGGGTTTACGGTTTGCCATGATTGACCTCCGGTTGAGATTGAGGGGCGGGCGCAGACAAGGGGCGCGTTTTCTTTTTTCCTTTTATCACGGTGTCTTCCGTTACCCCGACTTGCGGTACGCTGAACCCGTGTTCTGCCTGCCCGGATAGGGATTTTTTCACCCCAGACTTAGCCCGGACCTGGCCCAGACTTGAGGCAGACGGGTGTTCATTTAAGTCAGACTTGCTCTCATGACCTGTCGGGACGGCTGCCGGCGTTTTATCCCTGTCGGGTACGGGCAATGCGTCTCTGTGATTATTTTCCTTGATAACTGCGTTTTCATCTGCCCGGACTTGTGCCCCCACTGGCCCTTGTGCTGTCTGGGCTGACGCGGGTTTTTCTTCCCCAGACTCAGGCCAGACTTGCCCCGGACTTGGGGAAGACTTATGACCTTCCGGGTCAGACTTGCGTTCACTGCCGGCGGTTTCTGAGTCCGCTTCTCCGACATCCAGCAGGCCGCACAGGTGGGCTGCGCCGTTGTCTTCTCCGTCCCACAGCAGTTCATAATGCAGCAGGTGCCCCCGGCTGCCGCCATGCAACAGCAGGTATTCCATTTCCGTCAGCCGTTGACAGTGGTTTTTGAGCTGGCTGTCGCTCCAGTGGGTAAAGGCGCGGATATCCCGCCGGGTAAAGCGGACTTCATTTGGCTGGCAGTGCTGGATTTGCGCCTGTGCGTTCACCATCTCTTGTATCAGCAGTAACAGCTTGCGCGTCTGCGGCGGCATTTCATCCAGCGTGCGCCCCAGCACCTCATGCGCCAGCCGGTTAGCCAGGGCAATGTCGTCCTGGGTGACTTCGATATATTCGATGACCTGCCCGCGGTGGGTGGTTTTCTTCACTTCACGTTGATACTGGTGCAGCAGGGCAATGGCCTGTATCAGCGTCAGGTATTTCATGTGGTCGCGCCGCATCCGGGTTTTGTCTGACAGGAACGTCAGTTGATGGGCGTAAGGATTGACCACTTTCAGCGGCCTTAACAGGCGCTGGGCGTTCTGGTGTAACTGCGTCAGATAGCCTTTCTCCGAGTCAGCCAGCAACCCGGCCAGCGTCTGGCGGTGCCGCTGCATGGCGTGGATAGCCTGCGTCTGCTCACGCGATTCGTTGACCGTCAGCACCAGACAGCGGTTCAGCAGCTCTTCATCCACATCAATGGCCGTCGTCGTTAACATCAGCATCACCGGTCCCTGTACCCTGTATTCCCGCGTCACCAGTTCGCCGCTCTGCTCGTTCTTGCCGGTGCTGGCGATTTTCAGCTCGCCGTCGGACTGCAACAGTTTCAGGGCATAGGCCGCCTGCCGCACCCCTTCTTCTTCGGCTATCGCCAGTATTTTGTGTTGCAGGCTGGTTTCGCCGAGGTAATACAGGCTCTGTCCGGTCATCGCCGAGTACTGGATACGCTCCTCTTCCGGCATCAGGTTCAGCACGGCATCCATCAGGCTGCTCTTGCCTGCCGCGCTGCTGCTCTGGATTAACACGGCCAGCGGTTTATCGAGTTTGCGCGAGACTGCCGCCAGATACCCGGTCAGCAGATTGGTGGATTCGCCGACCACCCCACAGGCGGCCATGTCGTTGATAATCTGTTCTGTCAGGTTCGGCGATGTTAGCAACGCCAGCGCGGCGGCTTCGTCTTCCGCGCTGACCGTCACCGCCGTTGTCCCTGAGGCTTCGGCGTCGGCTTGCTGTTGCGCGTCCTGTTGCTGCTCCAGCATCAGCAAGACCCGCCCGGCTTCGCGTTTGATGACCGACAGCTCGCATTCCAGCTCTTGCGCCGCCGTGCTGATGTAGTTCTGACGATGCCGCGCGTGATACATGTCCAGCGTATCCACATGGAACAGGCCGGACGTTTCATCCCGCACCTGCACATTGACTTTCATCACATCAGGCACCGGCGATTTTTTCATCCCCCGTATCCGCCAGATACGTGGCCCGCTTTTCATCAGCAGTTCACCGCAGGCCGTGCGCTCACAGGGCACGGGGGCAACAGTCAGCTCTGGTGGGGCGGCTAAGGCAGCCGGTTTAGCCACATCGGCATTGTGAGGCTTTTCCGTCACACCCGGCGAGACGGGCCGCTCATGGCTGAACACCGCGCCCGGCGCGGTTCCCTGTCCCAGCCAGACCGCCTGTTGCAACGCCAGCCCCAGTGCATGTTCGGCGTTGCCGCTTTTGACGGCATAGTCATTGGCATCCATACCCGGCGGGAACTGCACCCGCCATGCCTCGATACCGGCTTCCAGTAAATCAGCCGCCACATTAGCCACGCCACGGTCTCCGGCCTCGTCCCGGTCAAAGGCAATCAGCACCCGTTTCACGCCGTGATACTGCAACGCGTCGAGATGTTCACGGTTAAACCCGTTCACCCCGAACGCGGCAATCACGTTACGGAACCCGGCACACCAGAACGTCATGGCATCGATCAACGCTTCGCACAGGATAATTTCCGCAGCGGCTTTCATCGCTGCCTCATTCCAGACCCCGGCTAGCGGTGACGGCAGATACAGATGCTTCGGGCTGTCTTTCAGCACTTTGTAATCCGGCTGGGTTCGGCGGCCATACAGTTGCAGCACCCGCCCGCGGCTGGCCACACTGGCCGATTCGGCCCAGCCGATCACCGGCACCACGACGCAGCCCCGGAAGTGGTCCTGCCGGGTGGTAGTACGCAACACGCCCAGCCCCGACAGCTTGTCGCGCAGGTGCTGGCCTTCCTGACTGCTCTTGGACGGTAATAAGCCCGCTGAACCGCCGATCCCGTGATGGCCCGCGTACCCCAGCTTAAAGTGATTGACCAGTTCAGGGTGATTCAGCCCGCGTCGTGCCAGCCAGGCTTTGGCTTCCGGTGACGCCAGTAAGTGCTGATGATAAAAATCAATCACCTGATGCAACAGCGCCTGCCCGTCATCGTCCAGGTCGGCCAGTTTCGGGCGCGGCAGGGGGGCCGCCTGTGACTCCGGCAGGGCGGCTAAAGAAGAAGCAGCCACAACTGCATTGTCCATATCCGGCAACCCGGCCAGCTCCCGCAGCCGGCGGATAGCGATTTTCAGCGTCACCCCTTCCGTTTGTATCACCCAGTCCAGCACCGACCCCGCTGCGCCACAGCCAAAGCAGTGATACAGGTTCTTAGCCGGCGATATCACCATTGAGGGCGTTTTCTCGTTATGGAACGGACAGCGCAGCACATAATCCTCACCGCGTTTTTTCATCGGACGGCCTTGCTTACGCGCCAGCCCCAGTAACGAGACGGTTTGCTTTAAGTGGACTAAATCGGTGTCGGGAACGC
Source organism: Photorhabdus laumondii subsp. laumondii (assembly GCF_003343245.1). Taxonomy (NCBI): domain Bacteria; kingdom Pseudomonadati; phylum Pseudomonadota; class Gammaproteobacteria; order Enterobacterales; family Morganellaceae; genus Photorhabdus; species Photorhabdus laumondii. The sequence goes on from NZ_CP024901.1 coordinate 4,362,668, forward strand.
GGGTCATCAATGACCTCCTGTAAAAACCTGTCAAGATGCTATATTGATATTTAAAACATATCTGATAAGATATCTAAAAACAAGCTTTTTAAAAGGGGGATATATAGTGATATCAAGTTCAACAACCTGGTTTCTCGATATGCAGTTCCCTGAACGGCTTACCACATTACGCAAGGAACGCGGGCTCACTCAGCAGGCGCTGGCTGATATGGCTGGTGTGGCAGTTTTACAGATCCGGCGTTATGAGGGAGGCTCAGCACAACCTACCTTAGAGGTAATACGTCGCTTGGCTATTTCGCTCGGTGTCAGTGCGGATATGCTGGTTTTTGATGAACAGGAGCGCGGTCCTAGTGAGCGGCTGCGCTATCAATTTGAGGCAATTTCTCGTATGCCGCAGTATGAGCAGGAGGTTATTAAGGAGTTGCTGGATGCAATGATCATCAAAACTCAGATTGCCGGCACAATGGCCTGTATTTCAACAACAGCGAAGGAAGAGAGTTAACACAGCACGGCGCTGAAGTGCGGGAACACTCCAGCGCCGCTAACCATCACCAACTATCAGAGGTAGTTCATCATGGCTAAATGCGATTCTAAAGCAAAAACCATTACAACTAAAGTGCAGGCTGTAAAGCCACGGCATTACACCGTGGGCTACCGGCCTAACCGGGGCAAGCCCAATCCGTACCCGCAGCTCACCATTAAGGGGCGCTGGTTGGCTGCGTTGGGCTTTACCACAGGGAAGCCGATCACTATTACCAGCGAAGCCGGGCAGTTAATCATTCAACTGGCTGAGAATGACTGACGGCTAAAGGAAGAGTCCAGTTTTTTAGCTGGACCCTTTGGATAACAACAGGTTAAGGTTGATAATCCTCATATTCCCAGGCAAAGACACGAGATAGCTTTTGCGCTATCTCCATCCAATCTTGCCCCTCGCACTGATCGATATAGTTTGTAATGGTCTTTTTAATTTCATCCAAATTATACTCACGTACCAGAAGCGTATGACGTATCAATTCCGGCTGCCAATGATGATTACACAGCCATTCAGGTGTACAGATAAAAAGATCAAAATATTCACTCCCACTTTCCAACTCTGGCCCGATTAATAGGGATAAGGTTATATTAATAGTTCCGTCATCTTCACCGGAGTACATAACTGGATCTTTATGCATACAATCTATGCCTTTTAGTACTGCTTTCACTAATGCATCCTCTTTTAATCCAGAATATTTAAATGACCGTTTCCAGTCTTATTTATTTTTCCTTTAGAATCAATGGAATAAGTTTCAAAGTTGGCTTGCACACCAGTAGTGGCATGGGCACTATTAGGTTTCTCTGATGGCGGCCTATAACCTCTCGTACCATCCGCACTAACCCAGCCATTTCCGGTAGTCTTCTTGGCTCCATCTCCTACCCAGATTTTGCCTAATCTATCCGCTTCTGTTCGAGTTCCAGTGCCAATGCCATAATTGAGCTTACCATTATCACCTTTAACTACAGCCGCCAACCTTGGATCTTGCGAAGCAATATGACTGAGGTTTCGTTGCACCAAGTCTTCTTTTAACTTCGGATAAGTTGCCGCATTTTCCGCACCACTTGTGTTTTTCCCTGCTAACTCAGGCTGAGCATCTTTGCCGGCATTATTTTGCGATGATTTTGGTGACGACTTCGGCCCTTTGGCTCCCTCCATCACAATAGGCAGCGTCATCGCCATTGCAGCGGCAGTCTCCTGACTCATGCCCATCGCCTCAAAGCGTTTTGTCCAGCCGAGTTCGCCTACCTTGCCTGTGGCCGCCTGACCTAACGTATTCACCGCCGACAGGTAATTTCTGAACTCAACCGGCAATGTGCCATCCCGGTCCATATTTTTGAGGGTACGTTCAAACACCGGCCACTGATCAACCAGATAACCATACTTCTGTGCACACTGGGTCGGGTTGCTGTTGCAGAAATCCATCATTTCCTGCTGATTGCGGATATTAGTGTCTACCATATCCTTGATCACTTGTTTGCAGCTTTCGCCTTCACAGGTGCGGGCTTGATGCGCAAAACTGTCCAGCTCATTCACGCTCAGATAGTTATTCTCAACAACAACCCATTCCATTGCGACGTTGACCGCCAAACACCGATTTTCCCAATGCCCTCAGCCAGTTACCACCCGTTTTTTCCAATGGGCGTTCACCGCCGGCCCCAAAACCCCCTGACGCGCTTTTCGCCCCCGAAGGCCGGTTTTTCCCGCCGCGCTCTGGTCAGTGTAGCGCCTTTTTCGGCAACGGGCGAACGTCGCCCAACTCGCTTGGGCGGCGGGTGCCCGTTCTGCGGGCGCGGGCGGCACAGAGCCCGCAAGCGGCGCCCCTGCGACGCTCTGAGGCACTGTGGCTTCGGTTTGCGTATGACCTTGCATGACCACGCGGTTTTGTTTTGTTCAGGGAAGCCCCCGGGGGCTGCACCTGTCTTTCCTACACAAATATTTTAACCCGCCCCCGCGTTATTGAACTTTTCCCTCATAGATTGATCTCAATAAAAAACACGACTTGAGGTAATCTTTATGTTTTCAACCAGCGCCGAACAATGGGCAAATGACACGTTTCAACATGCGGAATTAGGTGATAAACGCCGTACCAACCGCCTGGTGAAAGTGGCCTGTTCGTTGGCTAACCATATAGGACAATCGCTCGTGCAATCTCTTGACTCTCCTGCCGATGTTGAAGCGGCCTACCGACTGACCCGAAATTCCGCCATTGCGCCTCAGGCCATCGCCGAAGCCGGATTTACCGCCACCGTCGCTCACGCTCAACGTTATCATTGCCTGTTAGCGCTGGAAGACACGACAACCCTGTCATTTTCCCATGCGTCGGTCGCCGATGAACTCGGCTATACCACCTCAAAGGAAAAATCCCGGGGCATGCAGGCACACTCGGTGTTGTTATTTGCGCCTGAAGAACAACAGGTCGTGGGGTTGATAGAGCAACAGCGCTGGTGTCGAGATGTCAGTGATTATGGCAAAAGCCGACAACGCGATACACGCCCTTATGAAGGGAAAGAGAGTTATAAGTGGGAACGGGCCTCACAAGCCGTCGACAGCCGGTTAGGGGAGCAGATGGCCAACGTGATTTCTGTCTGTGACCGTGAAGCCGATATCATCGAATATCTGCGTTATAAAACGAGCCAAAAACAACGTTTCGTCATCCGTTCGATGCAAAACCGGCGTATAGAGGAAAGTCAGGATAAACTTTATGACTTTATTAGCCGGTTACAGAGTGCTGGAGAACGATTAGTTCAGGTCAGACAGAAAGGCGGGCGTCAGGCGCGTGTCGCGCATTGTGATATCAGTTATGCCGAAGTGACGTTGAAAATCCCCGAAGGAAAAAGCGGTGAGGCGGTGCGGATATTTTATGTCGGTTGCTACGAAAAAGGTCCGGAGGATGGGCTTTGCTGGCATCTTCTGACCTCCGAACCCGTCAACAGTCAGGAAGACGCCCATAAAATATTCAGTTATTACGAGCGCCGCTGGCTGATAGAAGAATTTCACAAAGCGTGGAAAACGGGCGGCACGCAGGTAGAAGCGCTGCGTATGCAAAGCAAAGATAATCTGGAGCGCATGATAGTGCTGCTGGCCTTTATTGCGGTACGAATACACCAGCTGCGTTTTATGGGTCTGAACAAAGAAGAGGCAGAGAAAGAGAGCTGTGAGACAGTATTAAGCCCCCTGGCGTGGAAATTACTGTGGTCAAAACAAGAAAAACGCCGTGTGCCGAAAAAAGCCCCGAGTTTGCATTGGGCCTTCATCAATCTGGGAAAACTGGCCGGCTGGTACGATTCCAAACGCACGGGTCGAGTCGGATGGGAACGACTTTGGGAAGGCTGGTTTCGGCTGCAAACCCTGATAGACGGCTATTTGCTGGCTAAATCAGTTGATTTGGAGATCTGATCAAGAGACAGGGGCTGCACGGGGCGGCGATGGCGAGCACGGGAATGAGCAAGGAGCCTGCGACTGCGAACCGGGCGCAGCCAGTGCAGCGGGGTTGGGGCGGGGGGAAGTCAATGAGCGGAGGCCGCAGGCCGATCTGCCTTCAGGGTTGTTGGCCGGACGTTGGCACGGCAGCTAAAGAAGAACTCAGAGTTGCCGATGTCCGGCTCAGTCGGTTAGAGCATAAGGCGCAGCCTTGTGCGCCACACCCGCCAATGCTGACCCGCGGGGGCGCAAGACATAATGCCAATTATACGCATTAAGCCGCTCATCAATGCTCAGGCGGTTGCCCGGGCTCACCGGCGCAGTGCGTATAATTCCCCCGCATTATGTTCAATAGGCGTTGGGCGGCCTGGACCGGCTTAACGGGGACGCTCGTGGTTGAGCCGCCTGACGACTATTTACCCCCGCGTGCGCCGATGCCGACGGGCAGTCCGGCCACGGTCTGCCCCCACACCGAACCCGCCCAACTCAACGGGGGCGTGCGGACGCTCAGCGGCTATCGGCGGTTGAGGTCGGCTCTGAACTGTCCGGCGGCGTGTCCGTGTCGGCGTTATCGTCGGCGTACAGGTCGGCCAGTAAACCCACCTCATCGGCGTCGCGGACTTTTTCGTCGGCCATTTGCTCCGCCGGATGGGTGCTGGCGTGCACCGCCTGCAAGGCCCGGATAGAGACCTGCGTATACACCTGGGTTGACTCCACGCTGGCATGGCCTAACATGGCCTGTATCCAGCGCAGGTCCGCGCCGTTCTCCAGCATCTGCGTTGCCATCGCATGCCGGAACAGGTGGCAGGCACCTTTTTTCTCAATGCCGGCGGCCCGGATATAACCGCTTACGGCATTCGTGATACCGTTCGGCTGCAACCCGTCGAGACCGTCCATTGCCACGAACAGCGACTGGATGTCCGGGGTGACCAGCAGTTGCGGGCGAACCTGTTGCTGATAGAACTGGAGCCAGTTTAAGGCCCGTTCGCCGAGGGGCAATACCCGGTCTTTATTCCCCTTGCCCTGCCGGATGGTCACCGTTTTGCGTGACCCGTCAATGCTGTAGATATCGAGCCGGGCCGCTTCACTGCGTCGTATCCCCGTTGACCAGAGCAGCTCCATCAGGGCCCGGTCGCGCGCGCCCTGCAACGTATTCGGGTCAGGCAGCGACAGGATATGCTCGATTTCATCAATGCTCAGGATATACCGCGGCAGGCGTTTTTCTTCCCGCGGCAACTCAATGTCCGCTGCCGGGTTCGCCAGTATCAGGTTCTGTTTCGTCAGCCATTTGAACCACACCTGTAACGGCTGCAACTGCGTGCGCTGGGTGCGGATGCTCAGCGGCTCTCCGTTGGTCTTTCGGTACTGGTACAGGTAGCGCTGGTAACGCTCCAGTATCGGCCGCGTGATGTCCGCGGCATAGTACAGGCCCCGGTCCGTGGCCCACAGGATAAAGTGATAGGTGTGATGGGTCTGCACTTTCAGCGTGGTTTCCGACCAGTTCCGTTCCTGCCGCCAGGCCACGAAGCGCAGCAGCAGTGCATACAGGCTTTTCGGGTCATGCGCCGGCCCCACAGGCTGACGGTAGACGTCATTAACGGTCAGAAGACTCCCCTTGCGGGGTTTACGGTTTGCCATGATTAACCTCCGTTTCGGATTGGGGATGGGCGGCTGAGGCAGCGGGCGGTGGGGCCTTTTGCGTTTTATGTCTGTTAACCGTTTTCTTTCCGGCCCCGCCCGGTTCTGTTGTTAAACCTTGTGCTGTCTGTGCTGAGGCCGGATTTTGTCTGTCCGGCTGTGTACCGACCTGGGGCCGACCTGTACCCGACTGAACACCCTCTGACCCCGACCGGAACGCCTTGCCCGCAACAGCGTCATTCGTCATTTCTGTTTCTTCGGGCAGGGGGATTGAAGCCGGTTTTTTTTCTGTCTTAATAACTGCTTTTTGCTTTACCCCGGCCACTTCCGCCGACAGGTCTGATGTTGCCTGCCTTGAGGCCGGATTCTGATTTACCGACTGACTGCCGACCCTGCCCCGACCCGTGCCCGACTGAACATCCTCTGACCCCGACTGAAACACATTGCCTGCCGTTTCTGACCGGGATTCAGTCATCTCCAGTAACCCGCACAGATGCGGTTGCCCGGTATCTTCACCATCCCACAACAGCGTATATTCATAGGTCAGCCCGCGGCGATGCAGCAACAGGTATTCCATTTCCAGCAACCGCGCCAGATGTACTTTCAGTTGCGTATCACCCCAGTGCAAAGCGGTCCGAATATCCCGCCGGGTAAAATGCAGTTCATCGACCCTGACCGCCTGTTGTCCGGCGGTTTCCCGTACCCAGTCCTGTATCAGCAGCAACAGCTTGCGCGTCTGCGGCGGCATTTCATCCAGCGTGCGCCCCAGCACCTCATGCGCCAGCCGGTTGGCGAGGGCAATGTCGTCCTGGGTGACTTCGATATATTCGATGACCTGCCCGCGGTGGGTCGTTTTCTTCACTTCACGTTGATACTGGTGCAGCAGGGCAATGGCCTGTATCAGCGTCAGGTATTTCATGTGGTCGCGCCGCATCCGGGTTTTGTCTGACAGGAACGTCAGTTGATGGGCGTAAGGATTGACCACTTTCAGCGGCCTTAACAGGCTCTGGGCGTTCTGGTGTAACTGCGTCAGATAGCCTTTTTCCGAGTCAGCCAGCAACCCGGCCAGCGTCTGGCGGTGCCGCTGCATGGCGTGGATGGCCTGCGTCTGCTCGCGCGATTCGTTGACCGTCAGCACCAGACAGCGGTTCAGCAGCTCTTCATCCACATCAATGGCGGTGGTGGTCAGCATCAGCATCACCGGGCCCTGTACCTTGTATTCCCGCGTCACCAGTTCGCCGCTCTGTTCGTTCTTGCCGGTGCTGGCGATTTTCAGCTCGCCGTCGGACTGCAACAGTTTCAGGGCATAAGCCGCCTGCCGCACGCCTTCTTCTTCGGCTATCGCCAGTATCTTGTGTTGCAGGCTGGTTTCCCCCAGATAGTAGAGGCTCTGCCCGGTCATTGCCGAGTACTGGATACGCTCCTCTTCCGGCATCAGGTTCAGCACCGCCTCCATCAATGACGATTTCCCGGCAGCGGAACTGCTTTGTATCAGCACGGCCAGCGGTTTATCGAGTTTGCGCGAGACTGCCGCCAGATACCCGGTCAGCAGATTGGTGGATTCGCCGACCACGCCACAGGCGGCCATGTCGTTGATAATCTGTTCTGTCAGGTTCGGCGATGTCAGCAACGCCAGCGCGGCGGCTTCGTCTTCCGCGCTGACCGTGACCGCCGTTGTCCCTGAGGCTTCGGCGTCGGCTTGCTGTTGCGCGTCCTGTTGCTGCTCCAGCATCAGCAAGACCCGCCCGGCTTCGCGTTTGATGACCGACAGCTCGCATTCCAGCTCTTGCGCCGCCGTGCTGATGTAGTTCTGACGATGCCGCGCGTGATACATGTCCAGCGTATCCACATGGAACAGGCCGGACGTTTCATCCCGCACCTGCACATTGACTTTCATCACGTCCGGTACCGGGGATTTTTTCATCCCCCGTATCCGCCAGACCCGGGGGCCGCTTTTCATCAACAACTCACCGGACGCCGTGCGCTCACAGGGCACGGGGGCAACGGTCAGCGCCGGCGGGGCGGCTAAAGAAGAAGATTTAGCCACCCCGGCACTTTGGGGCTTTTCCGTCACACTCGGCGAGACGGGCCGCTCATGGCTGAACACCGCGCCCGGCGCTGTTCCCTGTCCCAGCCAGACCGCCTGTTGCAAGGCCAGCCCCAGCGCATGTTCGGCATTGCCGCTTTTCAGCGCATAGTCATTGGCATCCATACCTGGCGGGAACTGCACCCGCCACGCCTCGATACCGGCTTCCAGTAAATCAGCGGCTACATTAGCCGCGCCACGGTCTCCGGCCTCGTCCCGGTCAAAGGCAATCAGCACCCGCTTCACGCCGTGATACTGCAAGGCTTCGAGATGCTCACGGTTAAACCCGTTCACCCCGAACGCGGCGATCACGTTGCGGAACCCGGCACACCAGAAGGTCATAGCATCGATCAGCGCTTCGCACAGGATAATTTCCGCAGCGGCTTTCATCGCTGCCTCATTCCAGACCCCGGCTAGCGGTGAGGACAGGTACAGATGCTTCGGGCTGTCTTTCAGGACTTTGTAATCCGGCTGGGTTCGGCGACCATACAGTTGCAGCACCCGCCCGCGGCTGGCCACACTGGTCGATTCGGCCCAGCCGATTATCGGCACCACGACGCAGCCCCGGAAGTGGTCCTGCCGGGTGGTGGTACGCAACACGCCCAGCCCCGACAGCTTGCCGCGCAACTGCTGACCTTCCTGACTGTCTTTGGACGGCAACAATCCCGCGGAACCGCTGATACCGTGATGACCCGCATAACCGAGCCGGAAGTGGCTGACCAGTTCAGGATGATTCAGCCCGCGTCGTGCCAGCCAGGCTTTGGCTTCCGGTGATGCCAGTAAGTGCTGATGATAAAAATCAATCACCTGATGCAACAGCGCCTGCCCGTCATCGTCCAGGTCGGCCAGTTTCGGGCGCGGCAGGGGGGCCGCCTGTGACTCCGGCGGGGCGGCTAAAGAAGAAGCGGCCACAACTGCATTGTCCATGTCCGGCAACCCGGCCAGCTCCCGCAGCCGGCGGATAGCGATTTTCAGCGTCACCCCTTCCGTTTGTATCACCCAGTCCAGCACCGACCCCGCTGCGCCACAGCCAAAGCAGTGATACAGGTTCTTAGCCGGCGATATCACCATTGAGGGCGTTTTCTCGTTATGGAACGGACAGCGCAGCACATAATCCTCACCGCGTTTTTTCATCGGACGGCCTTGCTTACGCGCCAGCCCCAGTAACGAGACGGTTTGCTTTAAGTGGACTAAATCGGTGTCGGGAACGCGGGTCATCAATGACCTCCTGTAAAAACCTGTCAAGATGCTATATTGATATTTAAAACATATCTGATAAGATATCTAAAAACAAGCTTTTTAAAAGGGGGATATATAGTGATATCAAGTTCAACAACCTGGTTTCTCGATATGCAGTTCCCTGAACGGCTTACCACATTACGCAAGGAACGCGGGCTCACTCAGCAGGCGCTGGCTGATATGGCTGGTGTGGCAGTTTTACAGATCCGGCGTTATGAGGGAGGCTCAGCACAACCTACCTTAGAGGTAATACGTCGCTTGGCTATTTCGCTCGGTGTCAGTGCGGATATGCTGGTTTTTGATGAACAGGAGCGCGGTCCTAGTGAGCGGCTGCGCTATCAATTTGAGGCAATTTCTCGTATGCCGCAGTATGAGCAGGAGGTTATTAAGGAGTTGCTGGATGCAATGATCATCAAAACTCAGATTGCCGGCACAATGGCCTGTATTTCAACAACAGCGAAGGAAGAGAGTTAACACAGCACGGCGCTGAAGTGCGGGAACACTCCAGCGCCGCTAACCATCACCAACTATCAGAGGTAGTTCATCATGGCTAAATGCGATTCTAAAGCAAAAACCATTACAACTAAAGTGCAGGCTGTAAAGCCACGGCATTACACCGTGGGCTACCGGCCTAACCGGGGCAAGCCCAATCCGTACCCGCAGCTCACCATTAAGGGGCGCTGGTTGGCTGCGTTGGGCTTTACCACAGGGAAGCCGATCACTATTACCAGCGAAGCCGGGCAGTTAATCATTCAACTGGCTGAGAATGACTGACGGCTAAAGGAAGAGTCCAGTTTTTTAGCTGGACCCTTTGGATAACAACAGGTTAAGGTTGATAATCCTCATATTCCCAGGCAAAGACACGAGATAGCTTTTGCGCTATCTCCATCCAATCTTGCCCCTCGCACTGATCGATATAGTTTGTAATGGTCTTTTTAATTTCATCCAAATTATACTCACGTACCAGAAGCGTATGACGTATCAATTCCGGCTGCCAATGATGATTACACAGCCATTCAGGTGTACAGATAAAAAGATCAAAATATTCACTCCCACTTTCCAACTCTGGCCCGATTAATAGGGATAAGGTTATATTAATAGTTCCGTCATCTTCACCGGAGTACATAACTGGATCTTTATGCATACAATCTATGCCTTTTAGTACTGCTTTCACTAATGCATCCTCTTTTAATCCAGAATATTTAAATGACCGTTTCCAGTCTTATTTATTTTTCCTTTAGAATCAATGGAATAAGTTTCAAAGTTGGCTTGCACACCAGTAGTGGCATGGGCACTATTAGGTTTCTCTGATGGCGGCCTATAACCTCTCGTACCATCCGCACTAACCCAGCCATTTCCGGTAGTCTTCTTGGCTCCATCTCCTACCCAGATTTTGCCTAATCTATCCGCTTCTGTTCGAGTTCCAGTGCCAATGCCATAATTGAGCTTACCATTATCACCTTTAACTACAGCCGCCAACCTTGGATCTTGCGAAGCAATATGACTGAGGTTTCGTTGCACCAAGTCTTCTTTTAACTTCGGATAAGTTGCCGCATTTTCCGCACCACTTGTGTTTTTCCCTGCTAACTCAGGCTGAGCATCTTTGCCGGCATTATTTTGCGATGATTTTGGTGACGACTTCGGCCCTTTGGCTCCCTCCATCACAATAGGCAGCGTCATCGCCATTGCAGCGGCAGTCTCCTGACTCATGCCCATCGCCTCAAAGCGTTTTGTCCAGCCGAGTTCGCCTACCTTGCCTGTGGCCGCCTGACCTAACGTATTCACCGCCGACAGGTAATTTCTGAACTCAACCGGCAATGTGCCATCCCGGTCCATATTTTTGAGGGTACGTTCAAACACCGGCCACTGATCAACCAGATAACCATACTTCTGTGCACACTGGGTCGGGTTGCTGTTGCAGAAATCCATCATTTCCTGCTGATTGCGGATATTAGTGTCTACCATATCCTTGATCACTTGTTTGCAGCTTTCGCCTTCACAGGTGCGGGCTTGATGCGCAAAACTGTCCAGCTCATTCACGCTCAGATAGTTATTCTCAACCGCATTCTTCCCTGCCTGTGCCCCGGTGATGGCGCTCCCGGTGGAGTCACCGGCAATACCGCCGGCCAGCCCTGCCGCCAGGGTGGAAAGGGTGCTGATAGTTTGCTTCTGCTCCTCCGTTAACTCACTGACGTTGGCCCCGTCACCATAAAGTTGCTTCATCAGTACCTGAGCGGCCAGTTCACCGGAAGCCGCACCGGCTGCGCCTGACAAGGCATTATTGCCGCTGACCTCTGCCGCTACCGCGCCTAAAATCGCATGGGCCAGCGTATTGGTGGCGGTATCCACCTGATGGGTTTGTGGGTCCGTCGTCAGCTCTTTTATCACGCCCGCCAGATACGGTGAAGCGCCCCCGGCCAGCGCCTGACCGAGATTGTTCCCAGCCAAGCCCTGAATCGCTGCCGTAGCAGCCTGTAAGGCTTTCTGATAGGTTCCGCCGGTCCCCAAGCCCGAGTCATTCAGTGCCTGCGTGTAAGCGGTGTCATAAACTTGCTTATTGATATCCGCTGGAGAGGGGTCTTTATTACCTGCGTTGATCAATTTTTCTCTGGCCGCGGCTTTGTCCGGTTCACTGATATGATTCAGTTTCGCTTTCGCCGCTTTGGTGGCGATAATTTTCCCTTCCGTACGGGCTATCTCGGTCATCTGGGCGCTGAGTTCGCCAATCAGTTGCGCTTGTTTCAGCCGTTGCTGTGCTTTTTCCTTATCAAATATCGGACTCAGAACATTGGCGGCATTATCGGTATCGCGACTTAAGTTCGCGACATCCTGCGTCTGGTGCGCTTTGTCCCGGATAATCAGATTGCCGTCACTGACCGCGGCGTGCGTGGTGCTGCTGTCATGGCCTGAGTTATGAGTCCCCGTCAGCCCATTGACCGCCAGATTATTCAGGACCTGACCGGCGGTCGGTTGACCAAGGCTGACGCCCGCACTCTGCTGTTCGACAGTAAAGTCCGCTTGATTCTGAATGTCCTTGAAGCCCAGCGTCCCGGTGTTCAGGGTGTTTTTGGTTTTGTCGGCTTGACTCGCTATCACCGCCCCGTCCAGTTGGGTGTGGTCACCGACGTTAACCTGATAGCCGCCTTTGCCAGCAAACAGCCCGGTCTGCTCCTGCACGCTGTCATAGTTGCTGTGCAGTTTATTGCGGCTGGCATTGAGGCTCGCGGTACCATTGGTGAGGGGACCCACGGTGGCACTGACGCCCGCACTGGCATTCTGTTGTTTGCTGTCATAGCGCTGGCTGTCCTGCTCGCTGCTGAGGGTCAGATGACGTTTCACCTCGGCGGTAATCTGTTCGCCGCTGACCTGAGCGCCTTTTAGCGTCGTGTCCCGGCCACTGTTCAGCCCGACGGTCTGTCCCGCCTGTAACGTGGTGTTAGTATGACTGACGCCGTTGCCGTTTTCGTGACCGTTGCCCCGACTGACATTGGCCGAGACGTTCAGACCGGTGCCCCCCGGCCCTGCGGTCAGGCCCACGCCCAGCGCGCTGCCGTGACTGCTGTTCTTGCCGGTCGTCTGTTCGGTGTTCTGGCTGGAGGAGAGCTGAATATCCCGGTGAGCATTCAGTTGCAGGTCTTTGCCCGCCTGTAACTGACTGCCCTGAATACGGATATCGCCATTCTGGCCTGATGCGCCTTTGCCATCCCCTTTGGCGGTTATGGTGAGGTTATCCCCGGCGGTGAGGTGGCTGCCCTGTTGGGTGGTCTGACGGTGCTGCTGTTCTGAACGGGAGGATTGCCGACCGTAAGACAGGCTCACCCCGGCCAGATTGTTATTGCCTTTGTCGTCACTGCCCTGAGCTTCCGCCAGTCGGCCAGCCTGCACGGCCTGTACCCCGCTCAGCGCGGCTTTAGTATTTTGCAGCGCTTTCACTCGCGGGTCACTTTCATTGTGGGCGGCTCTGGCTGTTTGCACCGCGCTGTTGACGGCCCCGCCTGCTGTGCCACTCAGCGCCACAGTTAAGCCGCTCTGTTTTTGCTCGGTTTTTGTCGTGGTGTGATGGCGGTTTTCCGCGCTGGTGATATCGACCTGTTGACCGGCGAGCGTCAGGTCTTTACCGGCAATCACCTCGCTGCCGTGAACCCGGAGCTGTTCACCTGCGTTAAGGGTGACATTGCCCTGGCTGCTGCCGACCGTGCTGCCTTTGCTCAGCTGGCTGTCACTGTCGGTGGTGACTTTCTGGCTGGCTTTACCTAAGGTGAAGCCAATCCCCCCAGTCCCCATCAGGCCCGATTTTTTCTCCTGCCGCAAATGGGTTTCATCGTGAGATTCCGCGGCGGTGGTGACGGTGAGCTGATGACCGGCGTTCAGGCTGACATCCTGCGTGCCCGCCACATTGCTGCCGCGGATATTGAGGTCTTTACCGGCCTGTAAAGTCACTTTATCGCCACTGAATGTGGTGCTGAGCGCCTGCCGGTCGTGCACTTCATCGTGGGTTTCCACTGACGATTTCGACAGCCAGCCTTTGCTGGTTTGTTTACTGTGCTCCACTAAATCGGATGAGGCCGTCCCGGTGGTCAGCGTCAGGTTATTTCCGGCCTGCGCCGTCAGGTGTTGACCGGCGTTGACGTGGGCAGCGGTGGCGTTCAAATCCTGCCCGGCTTGCAGGGTCACCTCACCGGCACCGGTTATCTGGCTACCGATATCTTGTTGTTGGGTCAGATGGCGAGTGTTATCTTTCCCCCAGTTGCCCTGCTCTGTGCGACGCGTGCTTAAGGTGTCCAGCGTCAGGTTATGGCCTGCCGTTATCTCGGTGTGGCCGTCTTTACCGGCGTTTTTGACGTCACTGGCGGTTAATTGCACATTGTTGATGGCGTTCAGCGATAAGGTGCCGTTATCGTTCTGCACATAGATGCCTGCCGGACGATCTAACCAACGATTAGCCTCATCCCCGCGCACCGTTGATGCACTGGTGATATCCCGGCCTTTCAGGGTCACCCGGTCATCCCCCTGAATCCGGCCGCCCCGGTTGGTGAGCGTCTGTTGGGCCGTTAAATCTACTTTGCCGCCGCGAATAAAGCCGCTGTTGGTGAGGTTGTTGGCCGTCAGTTGAGTCACATCCCGCCCGCTAATTGTGCCGCTGTTGGTGATATCGCCCTGACTGTTGAGCGCCACGGTATTCCCGGCCAGCAAAGCGCCATCACTGCGCAGGTCGCCCTGACGGACGCGCGCATAAACCTGCGGCACGGTGACCACCTCGGTAGTGCCATCCGGCAAAGTGACGGTTTGGTTAGTCAGCCAGATAATGTCTGAGGTCAGCAGCGCCATCTGTGCCGGGCTTAAGGCGACGCCCGGCGTTAATTGTTGCTGTTTTCCAAAAGCGACACCGGCATCCATCAGCGCTTTAAACTGCGCTTCGTCGTTATTGTAGCCCGGCAGATAGCGCCGGCCGGTCAGTTGGGTGATTTGGTCCCGCACCAGCCGCTGTTCGTAGAACCCATCGCCCAGACGTTTGTGGACCAGCGCCGGGTCATGCGTTAACTGTTGCCGCATATAGTCCGAGCCCAGCCACGGTTTGTACTGGGTAAATTTCGGGTCGGTTTCGACCAGATAGTGACTGTCACTGCCCGGTTGCACGGTATACAGGCTGTTATTCGGCAAGCGGGTATCGGGCGTCACCACGCGTATCACCGGATCGACTGTTTGCCCTTTGACGGTCTCCGGGGGCAAACTCAGCTCAAACGGCTGACCGGGAGGCAAGACCAGTGGCTGATTTTTGATACCGCTCACCGGTGTGACTGTCGTGGGGGCCGCGTGTATCTGACCGGTTTGTCGGTCTGTAATCGTGATATCGGTACCCTGCGGACGGGTATGCTCCTGCCAGGCCAGCGTTTTCAGGTCGATGGTTTCTATCACTGGGGCGGGGGCATAATTGCTGCGGCTTTTTCCCTGCGAGGTTTTGGTACCACGGAATCGGGGCTTCAGTCGTTTCTTTTTCGCATACCAGTGGGTCTGGCGACCTTTATCGGTAGTGATGCGTTCCCCCTGAGTGGCAATATTATGCAGTTCGCCTATCACCCCGTCCAGCGCCCCACCGGCGATAATTTGGCTGTCATGATTGGTGACCTGCGCACTGTTGAGCGTCATATTGCCGCCGGCCAGAATTTTACCGGGGTCACTCTGTTTAACCTGAGTTTCCCTGACGGTGCGGGTGTACTGATATTCGTAAAAGTCATTACTGCCGCTGCCGTCCGGCATGATGGCATCGTGCACTTTGTATTTATTGCGGTGGGAGGTGTCCACCTGTGACCAGTCATAGCGAGTGGTCTGGCCGCTCAGTACTGCATCGTGATGCTGAGACTTTTCTGTTTCGACGACCTGAGTCACCAACCCGGCGTTGGTGTTGTTAATCCGGTCGGCATTAATCTTCAAATGGCGCCCGGCTTCAATCGTCGCCGCGTGGTTATTGAGCACACCAGCTTGGCCGGTAGCTTTCAGGGCGTTATCCAACTGACCGCCGATGTGCATGTCGCCCACACTGTAAATCTGCGCATGATGCTGGTTGTTGAGTGTTCCGGTGCCGATATCCAGTTGGTCCCGCGCCGCAATCACCGCGGCTTTGCCGTCCTGTGCGGAGTTATTCAGTGTGCCTGTCTGGAGGGCAATTTGGTCACCGTAAATGCGCCCGGTGCCGGTATTGTTCAGAGTGTTGGCCGTGAGATGGGTTAAGCCGCCGTCAATCAGTCCGGTGTTGTTCAGCGTATCGTGAACCTGGATTTGCGTTTGTTTGGCGCTGATTTCACCGGAGGCGCTGTTGATGAGATTCTGTGCGCCCAGATACAGCGCCCGACCGGCTTTTATCTGGCGGTTGTTGGTGATATTGCCGGTCGTTTTCAGCGTCAGATTGCCATTGGCCGCCGTGTTGCCGGTATGGTGAAAATCCTCGGTTAAAGTGACCGCCATATCGCCCTGCGATAACAGTTGGCCGTCCCCGCTCAAGGCGTGTGCGGTGATAGCTGCGTGTTCCCCGGCAATTAGCGTGCCTTGCCGGTTGTTAATCGCCAGCGAGGCAGGCCCGCTCTTGTCGCCCACCGTCAGTTGTTTACCTGCGGAGACCAGTCCCTGGGTATTATTCAACGTCTGGCGGATGTTCGCTTGCAGGTGGTTGGCCGCCCGTAAAGCGCCCTGAGTATTGTCCACCTGTTGCGCGTTTACCGTCAGGTTTTGCGCTTCCAGCCCGTTATCCGTGTGCGCCGTCTCGCGGTTAATCAGGCGAGCGGTGTTCAGGGTCAATTGCTGACCGCCACGGATAAGGCCGCCGGTGTTATCGGTTTGAGTGTCAACATCAAGCTGAGTGTCGCCCACCGCCTGCACCTGCCCGTGACGATTATCGAGTTGGTGAGTGTTCAGAGTTAAGGTGTCCGTGGATAACAGTTTGCCATCCCGATTATCCAGCGCGGCGTGTCGGGTATCGATAGCCAACTGTCCGCCTTGAAGATGACCGTGGCGATTGTCCAGCGGGCCACTGGTGATAGTGGTTTTGCCCTCACCGATAATCTGGCCCTGCTGGTTATCCAGTAACTGCCCGTCGGTATCCAGAGTCAGGGCGTCGGCGGATTGTAAAGTGCCCTCGCGGTTGGTGAGTTGTCGGCTGTGAATGTTCAGCCCGCTATTTCCGGCTATCTGGCCCTGAGTATTATTGAGCGCGGTGCTGGTCAGCACGGTTTTGCCGTCCGCTGCGATCATCCCTCCGGTGTTGTCGATGTCGCCGGTGCGCAAAGTTAACTGCCCGCCACTCAATAACCGGCCCGCTTTTTGGTCGGCATGGTGGGTATTGGTGAGCCCATGCCCGTGGGTATCAACGGCCATCTCGCGACCGGCCTGTAACAGCCCCGCCGTATTATCCAGTTGACCACTGTTGACCGTCAGGGTGTCTTCGGCTATCACCTGTCCGGCGGTATTGGTGAAGGGATGGCCTGTGGTCTGGCTGTCAATGTTTTGTGCCAGCAACACCCCCTGGGTGTTATCCAACGTCTGGCTAGTCGTAGTCAGTCGGGTTTTGGCTTCAAGATGGCCGTGAGCGTTTTGAATAGTTTTGCCAACGGTGAGGGTGGCGCTGTCCCCGGCGGCAACAATGCTCCTCCGGCGATTATCCAGTTGAGTGGCGCTAAGTTGGAGCGCGTGGCCCGCTTCCAGTTTGCCCGACTGATTATCCAGCGTGTCTTTGACGGTCAGTTTCAGCGAACCTTGGTCGGCGGCCACGATATTGCCGTGACGATTATCGACGGTCGTTGCCTTAAGGTTCAGGTTGCCATTGCCCGCAATAGTGCCGCTGTGGTTATCCAGTATCCGGGTAGTGAGGGACAAGTCATCCTTACCCCATTGTTGCATCACGCCGCCTTGATGGCTCAGGGTGTCGGCGTTGATGGTTATCTGCCCGGCCTGAGTTTCGGCGTGGTTGAGTTGCAGTTCACCGGCCTGTATCGTCAGGGTGCCATTGGTCAGCAGTTTGCCCTTATCACCCAGCCACCGTTGCGTGTTGAGCGACAGTTTCCCGTTGCCTGCCAGTTGCACCGTTCCCTGGTTGTTATCGGCCTGATGCGCGGTGAGATGCAGGTCCTCGCCCTGACTGGCAATAGTGCCCTGATGGTTGTCGAGCCGGTCAGTGGTGAGGGTCAATTTCCCCTGATTGAACACGGTCCCCTCACGGTTATTCAGGGTGCGGGTATGGAGCGTCAGTTCACCAGTACCGGTCTGATTAATTTTTCCCTTCAAGTTAGAGATATCAGGCGTCGTGAGGTGGATTGCTCGCGCCACTAACTGGCCGCCGTCGTTGTTAAACTGGCCCGGGGTTTTCGCGGTCAAACGGTCGGCGTTGACGGTAGCGCGAGCGGTACTGATGCCCAATTGACTGGCGGTGAGTTGAATCTGGCTGGCTGCGGTCTGGCTGTCGCTCAGGTCAATCCGCTGACTGTGGATAGCCAGCGTATCGGCGGCCAGATTTTTGCCCTTAGCCTGAACGTGCTGCGCGGTCAGAGTCAATGAGCCGGGTCGGGTAGTGTTGCCGTTATCATCCAGCCCCGCAGCCCATACGCTGTCATGGCTGCTGTGTATCGTGCCCGCAGTAACGGTGGTATCGCCGCGGGCTTCCACCCGGCCCTGATTATTGAGCGCACCTTTAGCCTGTAAATTCACCGCCGATTGTGACAGCAATTTGCCGGTGTTAGTGACATCGGCAGACGAGGTTAATTGCAACGTATCCCGACTACTGAGGGTGCCGCGGTTCTCTATCCGGCCCTCGGCGGTGATATGGACCTCGCCGGCAGACGCGCCGATATTACCGGCATTATGCACGCCCACCCCCGCTTCGGTGCCTATCAGCCTGATTTTATGGGCATACATGCCGCCCAGCGCCGCCACATCCAACGCAAACGCCGGGTGCTTTTCATCGTCAATCGATTTTTTCTTCATCTGCTGATGCGTCGCATCGACAATATTGCGCCCGGTGGTCACTTTCAGGTCTTGCGCGTGTAATTTGGCGTTAATCGCCACGGAGCGGGCGATAATATCGGTGTAACTTTGCTGTGTGCTGTCCATACCGTGTCCGTCAATCCGCACTTCCCCCTGATTGACATCAAACCCTTTCAGCCGGCCTCGCTCCATCAGCGCTTGTCCGGTAGTGAGCGTGGTGCGATGTGAGTTAATGAACCCGCAACCGTTACAGGTGATGCCCGCCGGATTGGCAATAATCACCTCGGCTTTATGCCCGGCCACTTCAATCCAGCCGTTGAGGTGACTGCGGTTATGGTTGTTGACTTCATTGAGGATAACGCGGGCATCCCCTTTAGCTAACCACGGATTGCCCGCCACCATGCCGCCGAGTTGCGTCTGCGTAGCCTGATGGCTGTTATTGAGGATAACTCCCTGTTTATCCACGTCAAACTGACGGTAGGTATTGTGGGAAACGCCATCGGCGCCCGGCGTCTGAATATTGACCTGCGGCGTGCCGTTGGCGCTGCGAATAATAGTCGGCTGCTGACGCCCCGGTGCCTGTCCGTCGGCCACAATCGCCGCCTGTGCCGTAAGCGAAATTCCGCCAAGGGCGAATAACACCCCAAACCGTAGCGCAGTCAGCCGGCAACAACGCTGCGGTGAAGCGGAGCGATGAGCGCGGCGTCCGGTTCTTCCCCGTCCGGCCCGCGCTATCTCGGCCACCACCATCCACATCTGGCGGGCCTGATTAAAGATAATACGATATAACTGCTTGTTCATGATTTTTACTCCACACAACACTACCCACTGGCAGTTTTGCTATTTGAATTAATACTGCCAATACAGGTTGAATCCGGCCGTGACGGGGGAGGTTTGGAAGCCGGCGGGTTTGGACAGCGGGACGCCGACAAACAGGTCGTAGCTCACCCCTTTCAGGCTGCCTCGCCAGCCCAGCGCGCTCCCCGCCAGGTGTTTTCCGAGCAGCGTATCGCTGCCCCGTCCGCCCACTTCGCCATAATCCATTGCCAGATACAGCGATTGCCCGCGCAGCGGGGT
This sequence comes from Photorhabdus laumondii subsp. laumondii, assembly GCF_003343245.1. NCBI lineage: Bacteria > Pseudomonadati > Pseudomonadota > Gammaproteobacteria > Enterobacterales > Morganellaceae > Photorhabdus > Photorhabdus laumondii. The sequence goes on from NZ_CP024901.1 coordinate 4,382,134, forward strand.
TTGCCAGTCCAGTTCGTTGCGGCTGTACCAACCCCGATCAGCGGATAAGGTCAGCTCGCCATCAAAGCCGCGTACCGTCCAGCGACCGCCAATCGAGAAGCGATCCTGGGGCGTCAATGGGCTGGCGCTTATCTGACGCAAATATTGGGTCTGATAAAAAAAGGGCTGAGAAAACAGCGTTAACGGCCCGGCAAGTGTCGCCGAGAACTGGGTGATTTTAGGTAAGGCGGTCCCTTCATTGCGGTACTCTTCCGGTGCCGGTTGTGCGCCAAACCAGCGCATGCCCTGTTGATAAGTCACCCGGGTATCCAGCGTCGCGCTGCCGATAAAGTGATGATGGGACAGCCCCAGCTTCCAGCCCGCGGTTTCCCGGCGCTGAACGTCGATTTCAGTGTTATCAATAAAATTGCGAGACGCCCGACGATAAATTTCACCGTTAAGCAGGGTTTTCTGGTCGGCATTACGGTGCAGCACCCGGCTAAGCTGAACCGCCAGGTTTTGGCTTTTGCCCCGATATTGGATCGCCTGATTCAGCCCGGCTATTGTCTGGGTATAATCGTAATGACTGGCCGTCACGCTCGCCATCCAGTAGCCGAAGGGCAAAGAGTAATAGAGCGTGTCATTTTGGCTGCCTTTCCCGGCAGACGAATGAATATCGCGTCCACCGGAGAGATAAAACAGGTCGCTGAGCGCCAGCGGATTATCCAGAAAGAAGGTGAGTCCGCCCTGATAACGTCCGGTGCTTTTGGAGCCGGTATCATCCAGATACGTGGCGACTCGCCAGTGCCGGGACTGACGCCAGTCCAGCACAATATCGCTCTCCCCCGGCTGCTCTGCCGGGACAATATTCATATCCGCCTGCACGGTGGGGAAACGTTGCAGATTTTCCAGTCCCTGCTCGATATCCCGTAAATCCAGTAATTTTCCTTCACGCGCGGGAAAGGGGGTTATCCGCTGGATATAGTTCCCGCTGTCAGGGGTATAGCGGATATGCCGGATTTTTCCCGGTATCATCACCAGTTTTAAGGTTTGGGTACGCAAATCCTGACGAGGAACCAGAACCCGGCTGGTGACATAGCCGTGATTAATGAGCTGATCTTGCAATTGGGTTATCAGCCGGCTAATGCCTTTATCGCCCAGACAATGGTTTTCGCCCTGTTGGGCGACAAGCCGGAACGGTAACCAGTGCGGGAAATTTTCGGTACCTGCCAGTCTGACGTGGGTAATGGGAAAACACGGAGTTTCCACCGCAAAGGCGGATGATTCCCCGGTTTCCGGTACCGACAGGTGAACCTCCGCAGGCGGCGGGGCTAATTGCGTCTCCAGGGCTTGCTGGCGGGCCTGTTGATGAATGAGTTGTTGATCTGCGATGTCGGCGGCTTGACTACCTGAGACTGCGCTACAAAAAACTATTAATAATACAATACTGCTTTTCATTGACTTGCTATTCCACAATGTTGAAACAGCATTAACCACGAATTTAACTTAGCGATCAATATTTAGTGTTGATTATCAACCGGGCAACTAAAATAGGGAGTTGGTCAAGATAGCAGCAAAAACAAGAGGTTATATGACAAAGCAAAAAACAGGCCAATGTGATTATTTTGTGACAGGATTGTATAAAAAACAGATTAATATTAATCATTTAATAATCAACATTAATAATTTCAAATTAATTTTATTGTTTTATTTTCATTGTGTGATTCGTATCACATTTTTATCTTTTTATTTCTGTATGAAATTACTTTTAATGTGATGATTATCGTAAATTTGTGATTAGGAATTACCTTTTATGATTATGTCAGATGATGACTTTTAGCTCGGTTGGCAGAACTGAGCGCTAATTTACGTCACATTTTTGTCTTATTACAAACGGCAGTAGCTTTTAAAATTTAGGCTTTCGTGATGATAAAATATCTTCTTTTCTCATTTATCATAGATATACGAATATACCCTATGGATTTCAAGATGCATCGCGACGGCAAGGGAACGAATCCCCGGGAGCATAGGTAACGATGTGACCGGGGTGAGTGAGTGCAGCCAACAAAGAGGCAACTTGAAGGATAACGGGTATAGATAGTTCTTAGGCGGTAAGAAAGGATATTTACTGCCGTTTCTTCCTTAAAACGCACAGTAAAGGAGGTTATTGCGTAATAAATCATGCCCGCTTTTTCCGGTAAATACGGCATATAACGATAACTCAGTTCGTCTATTTCCTCTTGTGAGCATCGCTAAAATTTGAGACTTAAACCAGAATACTGCTTTCAGGACGTAAAAATCTTTCTGGTACATAAAGATCATAATTATTAAAACGACAATATTCCTCCAATTGCTGAGCAGACCTAACACCAACCTTTCTGTATATTTGTGCTGTATAGTGTTCAACAGTACGGTAGGAAATATTTAATATTCTGCCAATTTGTTTACTGGTATATTTATGTAAAGAGAGAAAAACAACATCCCATTCACGCGGAGTAAATAAATCAGTCGGTGGCTGAAATATAATGGAGGCAGGGAGTTTTCCATAAAATAGACGGGTTAATGAAAAATCCTGGACTTCCCACCCGTGGAAAATGACTCCGACACATTCGTTTTCATTATTATATAGTGGGTATTTTTCACAAAAATGAGATGATAAGAATTTATCGTTCCCATACATATGTGTTTCAAGCGAACATACTGTTGTTTCGCTCTTCATTACACTTTGATCATGAAGAACGAATTCTTTTGCAAACTCAGCGCCACTCCAAGGAAGTTCATAATCATACCACCCTTCGTAATCAAATGAGTCTGGAAGGTTTTCAAGATGTTTAAGTGCCTTATTGCCATAAATAAAGCATGAATTTTTATCTTTGATCCCCCAAGGCTCATTACTTTGCTTCATTGTATTAATGACTTGAGGTGAAATAATTAGTTTATTATCCATGTTACTACTCCTTTTTTCGCTAGCCTTAAAGTTAGATTCTTGATATTTTATAATCAATTTAACTCTCTACTGCCAATAGTGACAAATCTTGCTGGAATATAAAGATCAAGTTTATTTTCTTTACAGAAATCTTTTAATTCTGCATGTAAAGGCAAATTGAATTTTTGGTAAATTGATTGGATATGATTAATCACATCTTCGGAACTTATCATTAATTCTTCACTAATTTTCTCTTCATCTAATGAACACAGAGTTAGAAAGAGAACCTCCCATTCAAATTGCGTCAGTGTGTCATTAGGTGGGGTGAATGCCAGTGTTGCCGGAGGAGTTTTTTCATAATAGTACGAAACAGAAAAATCTTGAGTTTTATACATATGAAAGAAGATCCCAATGCAATCATTATTCTCATCATAAAGTGGAAATTTATCACAAATATAAGTTTGTTTAATGTTATGCTCCCCAAACTGATGTGTTTCCAGTGAAGTGACGCGTTGCATAGTTTGAATGGTTTTTTGGTCCTGACGATGGAATTCTTCTGCATATTCGGCAATAGGCAAGGGTAATTCCCCCATAGATAGCCCTATAATATCGAAATATTCAGGAAGGTTGAGCAGTTGATAAAAAGCAGGGTTAGCATAAATAAATCTTGACTCGCGATCTCTGGCTCCCCAAGGTTCATCGCTTTTATCCCACATCAGCGTTAATTGTGGTGTAATATGATTGGTTTTTTTTCTTATATTTGACATAGTAACTCCTTAATTATCATTTAGTCATTATCTGAATGAATTGTTTTCTGATGATACAAAAAATAATTTAACTATATAATGTAGTATAACAATTATCCAGCCAAAGACTGTATGTTTATTAATTTTATTATGGTATTATAAATACCAAACAATATAAGGAAAAATATTATTTTTATTGGAGATTATTTAAGTGATTTATTTTTCCAGTTAAAAATTGCACGCACATAATAATTTATTAAGGCTCCCAGTGTTCACTCTTAATCCAGAAAAAAATGGCTCATAGATTTAAAGTATTTTGGTGGAATATAAAGATCATAATGATTTTTTTCGCAAAACAGTTTCAACTCAATAATTGATCCGATTAATAATTTCTCATAGATACTTTGGAAATACTTTTCCAAAGTACGACATGAAATTTTCATTTCATTAGCGATACATTGATTACTGATTCCACGGCAGAATAAAAAGATCACTATCCATTCTTTTTCTGTCAATATATTATTAGGTGGTCTAAGCTTAACAGATATATACCCAAGAAACTTCAAGATGCAGTTTTTAGCACCTGAAAATGGTCGTTAATTCTAGACATCAGCGAGTCCGCTATATCCGGTAGCGTTGTGGTGAAAAATTTGAAGACGTTGTCTCGAAATTCATGTTTATCCGCAAAATAACGGTTATTTCGAACCTGTTCATTCATGACCTTCCATAATCGCTCTATTGGGTTTAAATTTGGGCTATAGGGAGGAAGGTAATGTAACTCAATATTGCTAACATAAGCCCACTCCTTAACAAGATGAGCTTTGTTGTAACCCGCCCCATCCACAATAAGATGAATTTTTTGATGATAGTCAGGATAAGACTTTCTTATTTCATTGAAAAAACAGCAAATGTTGTAGTCATTGATGGTTTGATATTCCTGGAACACCGTACGACCAATGGCATTCAGGTTGAGCGCGCCCAATATATTCAGGCGAGTCCGGCTTCCTGTTGTTTTTACTGTTTTTTTCTCGCCTTTTCGCATCCAGCCATAACCGAGTTTGGTGCCTTGAGTCGGGTGAACAGCATCAAGAAAAAGGATGGGTTCGTCTTTCGCTGTGACTTTAAGATTCTCATAATATTCAATAAATTGTCGCTGTTTTTCTGCGTCGAATTTATGAGGGACGCCACAAGGTTTTTTATAAGAAAAACCCTGACGGTGTAGCCATTTATTCATGCCGGGAATGCTAAAGGTAATATTCCAGAGCTGAGCAACATAGGCCACGATTTCATGGGTGTGATGGAAAAGATGTTGAGATAAGTGATTGATTAAAAAATCAGTTTGTTCTTGAGAAAGCAAACTATCAGACCCCCCATTATCAGATTTAAGTTTACCTTGATTAAGGTAATCGCTGATATGACGGTTAACGGTCATTTCATGAAGACGCAGGGCCTGAGCGATCATCACTGAACTCCAGCCTTCAGAGGCCAGCAGGACCGCTTTGATGCGATCACACTCCCTCTTATCACGGCAGGTGTGATGGAGATGTTCAAGTTCGGCTTTTTGTTCATCGGTAATGAATATTTTCATAGCGAGGATAATGATCTCCATTTCGGATAAAATCAAGCATCTTCAATGATTACGGGTATAGTTGTATCATTTTTAATATAATGATGTACTGAAAAATGATTTATTCTTTTAATGTGACAAATTATTCCAATACATTGATTCTTTTCATCCATCAATGGGTATTTTTCACAGAGACAAGGATTAAGCTGTTGACCATTGCTTTTAAGATGAGCCACAATAATAGATGATACTCGTTGCATAGACTGTAAGACTTTACGATCATGTTCTTCAAAAAAGTGAGCAAGATAATTAAATGGCGTCGATAATTCTTTAACAGAATATCCCATGATATCAGAGTCTTCAGGTAACTTACTTAATTTAACAAATTCTTTATTGGCATATATAAAACGAAGCTTCTTATCTTTTACAAACCATGATTCATGACTTTTGTCCCACATATTTTTTAACTGAGGGGTGATTTGACTCATATATGACCTTCAATAAGGTTGAATATAAATATACCCGTTATCCTTCAAGTTGCCTCTTTGTTGGCTGCACTCGCTCACCCCGGTCACATCGTTATCTATGCTCCCGGGGATTCTCTCCCTTGCCGTCGCGATGCATCTTGAAATCCATAGGGTATAGAAAAACATTTCAACAATCGGCAAAAAAGCGATTCATTTTTGCCACCCTGTTGGGTTCAGGTATAGAAAGTGCATTTAATGACGCTTTCATTCGACCACCAATCTTCCTCCTTTATGGTGGTTACAGCAATGTAGGGTAAATACCTGGCCCAATGGGCAATCCAGCAAAATACCAACCTATAAGCAGCAATATCCAAACGGCAAAAAACACCAGCGGATAAGGTAATACCAACGTGTAATAAGTACCTAGCTGAGCCCCCTTATAGTACCGTTGAAGAAACCCCAAAAAAAGCGGTAGAAAAGGTGACATCGGTGCCAACGGTAATACTGCGGAATCAGAAATACGGAAAATGATCTGTGCAAAGGCAGGGTGAAAGCCAAGCAGGACAAACATGGGAACAAAAATAGGTGCCAGAATCGACCAAATGGCAGAACCACTTGCGATGAACATACACAAAAAGGCAGATAAAAACATTAATCCAATGAAGGCAGGAACACCTGTCATACCCAAGGCTTCTAGCATATCGGTTAGCCCTACCGCCATAAATTTGCCCATGTTGCTCCAGTTAAAGAAGGCAACAAATTGAGCCAGAGGGAAGACCATTATAATGAAGCCAGCCATGTTTTTCATGGGATCAACGAGTAAGTCTGGAATATCATTAGACTTTTTTATCTGTTTTGTGGAAACGCCATATGTAATCGAAACCACGAAGAAAAACAAAATAATGACTGGCACGATCCCTTTTATGAATGGCGATGGAATGATTGAGCCAGTCTGTGGATCACGCAGTAGTGCATTTTCGGGAACAACTAGCAACGCAACAATACCGATGAAAATTAGTGCAGATAGACCGCTCATTAGCAGCCCGCGATTTTGTTGTGGCGTGAGCTTTGCTAACTTCTCATTGTGACTTCCTTTCCATGCTGGAAGGCGTGGCTCAACAAATTTATCCGTTAAGATAGCGCCTGCAATCGTCAGTACAATCACTGATGTTGCCATAAAATACCAGTTATCGATGACACTGACGTGTAAGTTGGGATCAAGCATTTTAACCGCTTCAGTACTGATACCAGATAACAGCACATCGGTAGTGACAATCAATAAGTTCGCCGTAAATCCTGAAGCAACACCAGCAATAGCGGCCAGTAGGCCAGCAACGGGGTGGCGACCAACCGCAATAAAAATTAGCGCGCCTAATGGAGGCATGACAACGAGTGCGGCATCCGAAGAAATATGGCTAAAAAAGGCAATAAATAGCACCATATAGCTGGCGTAACGTTTATTAATACCAGAAGCCATTTTATACATCAGGGTTTGTAACAGACCGACTTTTTCTGCCAGCCCTGCACCAATGACCAAAGCTAATATTGCTCCAAGTGGTGTGAAGTTACTGAAATTTTTAACGATATTAGGCAGGATCCACTGTAATCCTTCGGCGCTAAGTAAGTTTTTAACTCTAATGAACTCTCCATTTGTAGGGTTTTTTACGGCCAAGTCAAACCAAGACAAAATAGCAGTCGCTATCATTAAAACAGCTATTAAATAGATAAATAAAATAAAAGGATTCGGAATTTTATTTCCAACTCTTTCGATCCAACCAAGAATACGTCCTGGGCTCTTATTTACAGAGATAGTTGTTTCACTCATGATTTTTTCCTTTGTGTTTGCTCTCGTTATTATTTTTTGATTATGTAAATGACTGAACGCTAGCTGCTAGCTTGCCGCTGTAAGCAAGCCAGTATTTATCGAAGCAAAGTTATTTCAAAGGTGATGGTTTAATATCGGGCGGAATAGGACACTGATAGGGATGCTCATCCCGTTGGTGTTTGAACTCAGACTGGACCTCTGCTAGCAGAGCAGGGTCTATTAATAATTTAAGTGCGGTGGCGGCCATAATTTTCCCGGCAAGACACATCCCTTTGTGAGCAATGGATGAACGCCCTTGTGCGACTAATTGCCAAGTATGCAGTGGTGTGCCAAAGGCGAAGCAGGGACTGAAACATTGCGCTGTGGGTGTTACCCAACTGACATCACCGACATCGGTAGATCCATACAGTAACTCTTGCGATTCTATATAGGGTAAGACTTCATCTGTCAGTGCTTTTTCCCCTTGTCGCTCACTCCAGCGTTTACCCTCTTCGCCCGCTGTTCGCGCTGCATTGAGTTTGGCATTGCGTAAATCATCTTTTGTCAGTGTTTGATGAATTTTTTCGGCAAATTGGCATTCCTCATCAGTATATTCAGGAATACCAAAGGCTTGAATATACTGATACATCACTCTTTCCATCGTGCGGTTAGGAATATAGTTTGAACACGCCTTATCAAAGCGAATATTCAATTGCGTGCCGGTCATTAAGGCAGCACCTTTAGCAATATCAATGACTCGTTGATAAATATCTTGAGCCTGATCCAGTTGTGGGGCGCGAACAAGGTATAAAACTTCGGCATCAGCCTGTACAACGTTAGGTGACACACCACCGGTATTAGTCACTGCATAATGAATTCGTGCTTCCTGAATGATATGTTCACGAAGAAATTGAACACCCACATTCATCAGACTAACTGCATCTAAAGCACTTCGACCCAAGTGAGGGGAATTGGCGGCGTGTGAAGCAACTCCTTTAAAATGAAATGCTGTTTGGATATTTGCCAGAGACTGGACATTAAATACACTACTGAATGATTCAGGATGCCATGTAATTGCTGCATCAACATCATCAAAAAGACCTTGCCGGACCATAAATGTTTTGCCGGAACCCCCTTCTTCCGCCGGGCAACCGTAAAACCGTACAGTTCCAATTTGTTGATTTTTTTGCAACCAGGCTTTCACTGTAAATGCCGCAGCGAGTGCGGCTGTCCCCAGTAAATTATGTCCACACCCATGACCGTTACCGTTTTTAACCATAGGATTAGGTTCACAACAGCCTGCTTTTTGGCTTAAACCAGCCAGCGCATCATACTCACCAAGTAAAGAAATCACAGGGTGTCCACTGCCATAACTGGCGATAAACGCGGTCTCAATATTGCCTACCCCACGCTGAACAACGAACCCTTCATTTTCTAACGCATTTGCGAGCAGTTCAGCAGAAAAGTTTTCTTCAAAATTGGTCTCAGGGTGTTCCCAAATCTTATCGCTAAGGTAAGTAAAATCACTTTGGCGTTGCTCAATGTATTCATTGATGAATTCAATCAACGAGTTATTCATGATGAACTCCGAAATCAGGTAGGTTAAGGGCGATAGTGGCTAATGTTTTCACTGCGGTAGTCATCACGTTTTCATCAAAGTCAAACCGTTCATTATGATGACCTGCGCTGAGTGCTGTACCGAAAATAAGGTAAGTGGCTTGACCACCATTCGATTTGACGTGTTCCATAAAATAGGTCGCGTCCTCAGATCCGGCAGCTTGCTGACGGCTTTTGACAACAGATGAAAGCTCTGGGATATATTGTTGAGCCTGTTGATAAATGAAATCGACCCATACTGGGCTAGGCTGGCTACTTTGAGCGGCTCCCATTAACTGTATTCCATATTCAACCCCCTGCATTTTTGCCGCGCCTTCAATGATATTGAGAGCTTGACGGTAGACAAATGCATTGATCTCATTAGTTTCACCGCGAGTTTCCACTTTCATTAATGCATAGTCAGGAATAACGTTACGGCCAATGCCTGCCTGTAGCACTCCGACATTAATGCGTGAGCTGCCTTCGCTATGGTGAGAAATAGCATACAGCCCTAAGGTTGCTTGAGCTGCGGCTAACAGTGCATTTTTTCCCGCTTCTGGTTTTGCACCAGAATGGGAGGCCACACCACGATAAGTAACATCGATTTTGGTAGTAGCAAGAAAATTATTACTCCCACAGACCAATTCGCCTTGAGGTACACCAGTGCCGATATGAATAGCGATAAAGAAATCAACATCATCGACAACGCCCGCTTCAACCATTGATTTTGCACCACGAGTTCCTTCTTCCGCAGGCTGAAAAATCAGTTTGATTTTTCCAGTCAGTTGGCTTTCATATTTTTTCAATATACAAGCGAGTCCTAATCCAATCGCTGTGTGACCATCATGACCACAGGCATGCATCATATGTGTATTACAAGAGGAAAAGCCTTCAGCATAAGGGCGGTGCACGTGAGTTTGTTCCTCATTCAGGTCAAGCGCATCCATATCCACCCGAAAAGCCAAGGTTGGTCCAGGTTTTCCGGTATCGAGTGTCGCGACAATGCCAGTAAACCCGCCTGAAAAATGGGGTAGCCATTCAGTCAGAGCGCCCTGTTTAATAGCACGCTGTTCTTGCGCTTGTAATGCCTGTTTTGAAGGTAAGCCCATTCGTGCATCAGCCTTGATAACATCTTTTCCCATTTTCAGGCTATAACCCAGACGGTGCAGCTCATCCACCACAATCGTTGCTGTTCTGAATTCGAACCAGCCTGATTCAGCAAAATGGTGGAAATCGCGACGCCAGTTTCGTAATTGTTCAGCAATTTGCTGAATAGATTCGCTTAATAAAGTGCCCATAATAATTATCTCTTTTAGTTATCGCGGAGAAGAAAATATATTTAGTTTATTTCACCAAGATTGATTTTGTTAAAATATTTATTTAATTTTGATTGAACTAGTTTATTTTTTAAAATTTTATTGTTTTAATAATTTAAAAATATTTTTGTTGAATTTTAAATTTAAATACAGCCCGATTTTTCATTACTGATTTTTAATGTATACAATAAATTTTGTTCAAGTAAGATACAATTATCTTTATCTATATAATTAAAAGTTATCGCAAGAGAGAAAAATGACGACACCAATAAAACTCAATCAACTGCGCGCTTTTGTTGAAATTTACCGTCATGGCAGTATCAGAGCGGCTAGTCGGTTTCTGTTACTCTCACAACCTGCTTTGACCAAATCGATTCGCGAACTAGAAGATTCACTTGGTGCAAAATTATTTATACGCAGTAACCAAGGTATTCATTTGACAGGGTGTGGAAAAAGTTTTTTACAACGCGCCTGTTTGATACTTGAGGAGCTTCGAATTGCACAGGAAGATATTCAACAACGAGTTGGCTTGATCGGTGGTGTAGTCAATATTGGCGTAGCTGGCAGTATTGCACGTACGATTATGCCAAAGGTGATTACACAGTTTCACCGTGATTATCCTACAGTAAAATTAAGAGTTGTTGAGGGACAGTTATTGACTATGCTACCTCAGCTCAGACAAGGTGAACTGAATTTTACCGTGAACACCTATTATCCCGGTAGCTTAGATGCAGAATTGAGCTTCGAAAAATTGATGGAAAAAGAGTACAAAGTGATTGTACGAAAAGGGCATCCAAAAGTGAATGCAACCTCTTTAGACGAATTAATTGATTGTGACTGGACCATGCCAACACCGAAAGGCACCTACTATCGCAGGTTATTTGAGATGTTTACATCGCTGGATAATCCACCTGTCTTTAGTGTCACGTGTGAAACATTAATGGCTTGCATGAGTTTAGTCTCCGAAAGTGACTTTGTGACTATTGTAGCTGTGGATGTGGTTGATGAGACTCTGTTTAACCAGCAATTTGTGGCGTTAAACCTTAAAGAGGAGCTTCCCTTTGCAACTTTTTGCCTTGTTCAACGAAGAGATACAAAGTTAACTCCCGCAGGAGAACATTTGGCTAGACTTTTTCGGATGTATTGTCGTGACTAATTTTTGCACCTGAAGTGGGAATTAGGGAGGAGCTGAGTAGACCCGCCGGTCCGACTGGATAAACTAAATAAGCTTCCATATGGTGGTACACTTATTTTTTCACTCCAGATTGTTGTTGCAACGAAAACGCTTTCTATAAACTCTTCCACATATTTAATTTAAGTAACTGCCACATATACTGACAACAATGATTTCGTGTTACCGCTTCATGTAATAATTACCACAAGCGTTCAATTTTGTTTAGCCCGGTATTGATTGCCCCGTCCTTCCTTAAACGGGTAGTAAAAAAGATCATAGTGTGCTGGTCATGTTCGCTTTTTCCGGTAAATACGGCATATAACGATAACTCAGTTCGTCTATTTCTTCTTGTGAACATCGCTAAAATTTGAGATTCAAACAAAAATACTGCTTTCAGGGCGTAAAAATCTTTCTGGTACATAAAGATCATAATTATTAAAGCGACAGTATTCCTCCAATTGCCGAGCAGATCTAACACCAACTTTTCTGTATATTTGTGCCGTATATACCCAAGAAACTTCAAGATGCAGTTTTTAGCACCTGAAAATGGTCGTTAATTCTAGACATCAGCGAGTCCGCTATATCCGGTAGCGTTGTGGTGAAAAATTTGAAGACGTTGTCTCGAAATTCATGTTTATCCGCAAAATAACGGTTATTTCGAACCTGTTCATTCATGACCTTCCATAATCGCTCTATTGGGTTTAAATTTGGGCTATAGGGAGGAAGGTAATGTAACTCAATATTGCTAACATAAGCCCACTCCTTAACAAGATGAGCTTTGTTGTAACCCGCCCCATCCACAATAAGATGAATTTTTTGATGATAGTCAGGATAAGACTTTCTTATTTCATTGAAAAAACAGCAAATGTTGTAGTCATTGATGGTTTGATATTCCTGGAACACCGTACGACCAATGGCATTCAGGTTGAGCGCGCCCAATATATTCAGGCGAGTCCGGCTTCCTGTTGTTTTTACTGTTTTTTTCTCGCCTTTTCGCATCCAGCCATAACCGAGTTTGGTGCCTTGAGTCGGGTGAACAGCATCAAGAAAAAGGATGGGTTCGTCTTTCGCTGTGACTTTAAGATTCTCATAATATTCAATAAATTGTCGCTGTTTTTCTGCGTCGAATTTATGAGGGACGCCACAAGGTTTTTTATAAGAAAAACCCTGACGGTGTAGCCATTTATTCATGCCGGGAATGCTAAAGGTAATATTCCAGAGCTGAGCAACATAGGCCACGATTTCATGGGTGTGATGGAAAAGATGTTGAGATAAGTGATTGATTAAAAAATCAGTTTGTTCTTGAGAAAGCAAACTATCAGACCCCCCATTATCAGATTTAAGTTTACCTTGATTAAGGTAATCGCTGATATGACGGTTAACGGTCATTTCATGAAGACGCAGGGCCTGAGCGATCATCACTGAACTCCAGCCTTCAGAGGCCAGCAGGACCGCTTTGATGCGATCACACTCCCTCTTATCACGGCAGGTGTGATGGAGATGTTCAAGTTCGGCTTTTTGTTCATCGGTAATGAATATTTTCATAGCGAGGATAATGATCTCCATTTCGGATAAAATCAAGCATCTTCAATGATTACGGGTATAGTGTTCAACAGTACGGTAGGAAATATTTAATATTCTATCAATTTGTTTACTGGTATATTTATGTAAAGAGAGAAAAATGACATCCCATTCCCGTTGGGTAAATAAATGAGTCGGTGGTTGAAATATAATGGAAGCGGGGAGTTTTCCATGATATAAACGTGTTAATGAATAATCTTGAGCTTTCCACAAGTGATAGATAATTCCAAGACAATCACCATTTTCATGATAAATAGGTTGTTTTTCACAGAAATAGGAGGATAAGGTTCTTATTTCTCCCCAAATATGGGTTTCGAGTGAAACATATGATTTTTCTTCTTTCATTACCTTTTGGTCATGATGAATATATTCTTTTGCAAACTCGGCACCATCCCAAGGAAGCTCATCATCATAAAGCCCTTCGAAATCAAATGAATCAGAAAAACCTTTGATGGAGTTCAGCGCTTTATTGCCATAAATAAAACAGGAATTTTTATCTTTTATTCCCCAAGGATCGTTACTGATTGCCAATGTGTTAATAACTTGAGGTGAAATGATTAACTTATTATTCATGTCATCGTTCCTTTATTATATTTTACATAGTGACTACTGAATTATCATTAAGAAATTATCTGAATGAATTGCTACCTTAATTATAATCGAGACAGCTTAACTATATAATACAGCACAACAATCATCCAGCCAAAAAGTGTATTTTTATTAATTTTACGACAACATTATAAGTACTATAAAATATAAACAATGTTATTGTTTTAAACAATAATCATTTATATGATTTATTTTATTAGTTAAGAAGTTTTTAAAAAATTGAACGTACATAACTTCGCAACTCATTAAGATTAATGGTCTTATTAATTCACTGAGCTAACTAAGTTGGTGTCATTCCCTGTAACTGAATAGCTTAAGACATTCATTAAAGTATTTCATCCGCTTTCAACATTTCCAAAAATAACTAAACTTTTTGAATATATTAGCGATCTAAAAAGAACATTTCTGAACATTTAAAGTTCAATTTTGAACAATCAGAGTTCATTTAATAACATTTTTGTCGTTAGACAATTTTCTATTCGGAGAATATTTGGCTGTACTTGGCGGGGTTTAATGTCTTAGTACAGCTATTTTTTAACATTCTGCGCCTGCGCGGACTCAGGGAAAAAGCTGTAGAAATATAAAAATATCAAATTGAAGAGAGAGTATGAATATAGCACCTTGAATAACCAAACTGAGGAGAGAAGAAAGGAATGATTGTAAAAAACGACTGGCACCCAGCGGATATTATTGCGGGACTTAAAAAACGGGGAACGTCGTTATCTGCTATTTCAAGAGAGGCGGGGCTTGCATCATCTACCTTAAGTAATGCGCTGCACCGTCCGTGGCCCAAAGGCGAACGACTTATTGCTGCCGCTTTAAATTGTGATCCTTGCGAAATATGGCCGAGTAGATATTTTAAATGAGTTGTCATTTTCAAAATTAATATGAACTTCTCATATAAAAATCAATGAGAGGATACTCATTACCTGAAGCTTTTCTTGTGGAAAGCTTCAGGTATGAATATAGAATTAATACAGGGCTATTTACCTTTTTATTTTATGATGTTATCTGAACTAAACCACCTATTGCCTTTTCAAGATATTCGCGGGGACAACCTAAGTTTATTCTGATAAATCCTTTCCCATGATTACCAAAACTCGATCCCATTGAAACGGCTATTTTGGCTTTTTGTAATAAAGCACGTTGCAAAGCATCATCATCCAAGTTTAAATCGCGGCAATCCAGCCAAGCCAGATAAGTACCTTCCGCTTTGGTCATTCGACACCAGGGAACAACAGACGTTAAAGCCTGCTCAAACCAAC
This sequence comes from Photorhabdus laumondii subsp. laumondii, assembly GCF_003343245.1. NCBI lineage: Bacteria > Pseudomonadati > Pseudomonadota > Gammaproteobacteria > Enterobacterales > Morganellaceae > Photorhabdus > Photorhabdus laumondii. The sequence continues at coordinate 4,397,164 of NZ_CP024901.1, forward strand.
AACGGTTTTCCGCCAGATAATGCTGTAGTTCATCAAGCCATACGTCCCCATATTGATATGCGGCTGTAGCCGCAGTCATCGATAGTGCATTGAATACATCTAGTCCATGCGCATTCAACCGATCGATAAAGGCACGTCGAAGTTCAGGATTGGGAATGAGAAAATTGGAGATACGGAGTGATGAAAGTCCAAATGCCTTACTTGTTGAGGTGGCGGCAATGACATTGTCATGCCATTCACTCCCCAGATGCAGTATTGAGGTGAATTTCCCCCACGGTAAAATTAAATCAGCCCAAATTTCATCGGAAATTACCGTCGTCCCGTACCTTTTACAAAGCATTAATATCTGGAGTAGTTCGTCACTATTCCAGCATCTACCAGTAGGATTATGTGGGTTACATAACAATAACAGAGGCGGTCTGTGTTGCTCCAATATCTGTTCCAGATGATCATAATCAATTTTATAACCTTCCAGACTTTCAAGAAGCGGGTTTTCAATCACCATCCTGCCGTTCATAGTAATAATTTTGGCGAATGAAGCATAATAAGGCCCTTGCACAACGACACCTTCCCCCGGTTTACTGAGCATCTGTATCAGTAAAGCCAATCCGGGTATGACGCCTTCTATTGATGTAAACCAATCGCGGTGCAAGGTCAGTTTATGACGCCTTGAAAACCAGTCTATTGCTGCTTGATAATAGAGATCGTCGCGTTCGCTATAACCAAAAATACCATGTTCAATTCGGGAGTAGAGTGTTTGCAAGACTGCTTCCGGGCATTGAAAATCAATATCAGATACCCACATTGGCAACAGGTCAGTCTTATTTAAGTACAAATCACGACCTAAAAAGTCCCACTTCACAGAGCTTGTATTGTGGCGATCGATTATCTGGTTGAAATCAGGCAATTTCACGTTGGATTTCCTTTTTATTCAGGGAGTTCTCCGGCGTGATTTTTGCGATACCGAAACCAGTAAAGCCATAAATGAGAGCAAAGAAGATGGCAGAATAGCACTGGATAGCCCAAGGCAGTAGCTCAAGCGTACTGACACCCAATGTCGTCGCCATATAAATGCCAGCGGCAGTCCAAGGGATCAACGGTTCTATGACGGTACAACCATCTTCTATTGTTCGTGACAGATTTTTATTATCCAGCCCCATGCGACGATAAGCATCTTTGAATAGCTCAGCCGGGATGAGGAGAGCCAGCTTTCCATTGCAAGTTGCGCCGGTTACCAGAATAGTTGTTGCCAAGGTTGCAGCGATAAGTTGCCCGGTTGTGTGAACAACTTGTAGAAGCCGGTTAATGATGATGGTCAAAGCACCAGTGAGTGCTAAAGCACCAGCGAACGCGAATGCACAAAATGCAAGCAGGATAGTACTCATCATCGAGAACATGCCACCACGATTGAGCAGACGGGAGACATCGCTAACAACTCCGGTAATGTTGTGTCCCTGGTCAGAGAACATCGAGAGATTGAAACCGTCTATCAACGCATTAAGGCCCTGTTTAAGGGTGAGCCCTTGGAGACCTATGCCAAGTACAATAGCTAATGCACAGGCAGCAAGCATGACGGGTATCACCGGACGTTTTGTTATTGCTCCCCATAAAACCAATATCGGTGGCAAAATCAGCAATAAATTGAAGTGATACAGGCTTTCAAGAGATTGCACAATTTCTGTAACTTTTTCCGGTGTTGCCACGTTACCTGTTAAGCTTGTATGACCCACAATAAAATAGACAATAGCGGCTAAAACAAAGCCGGGAATAGTGGTATACATCAAATGTTGAACATGACTGTAAAGATCAGTATCGGCAACGATGGCAGCAAAGTTTGTTGAGTCAGATAACGGTGAAATTTTATCGCCGAAATACGCACCTGAAACAACCGCTCCGGCTGCCGCGGCCAAAGATACATCAAGGCCAGCAGCGACGCCCATCAGAGCAACCCCCACTGTGCCGGCTGACCCCCATGACGTACCGGTACAAACCGAGATAACGCTCGTGATAAAAAAAGCCGCAATCAGTATGTATTGGGGGCTAATCAGTTTTAACCCCCAATACACCATATACGGTATGGTTCCGCTGAACATCCAAGTCCCAATTAGCCCGCCTACGCAAATCAGTATCATGATCACCGGCATCGCTTTAGCCAGCTTTGTCACAATAGCATCGATAATGTCATTCCAACGATAACCTTGCCAATATGCCAAGGTAGCTGCTATTGCTGCTGATATCAGTAATAGGGATTCGATGCGTAAATTCAGTTGACCATATCCAATAACTAACAATAAGAGCATTGCTGCGATTGGCAGTATAGCGAGTCCCAAATTAAGCTTTTTCTTGTCATCCATATTAAAACTCCAGTTTCAGATGGGTTGTTGAAACAGAATAGAATAATGAATTTATTTTGAATGAAATGTGACAGATATTACTTGTTCATGTAATTGGTTTCATAAGATGTGAAATGTGATCTGTATATCGCTTTTACGCTTATTACGACGCTTTTCATTACTCGATTAAAAAAACGGAATCTCTGATAACGAGTTCGGCTGAGAACATATTCATCTGTGGAGTTATTTCTTTTTTGGCACTGAGTTGCAATGCCAGATTAGCCGCCCGCTGAGCCATTCGTTCTATTGGATTATGTACGGTAGTTAAGGGAGGATAAAGATATCGGGCCGGGACAATATCATCAAACCCAACAATCGACAGTTGTTCCGGTAATTTGATTTTCCGTTGATGTAGGGAGCGCATCATACCAGCAGCCATAACATCATTGAATGTTACTGCCGCGGTAAAGCCGATGTCGCTGTCTAAGAGCTTTTCTGCTGCCAGTTCTCCACCCTTTTCATTAAATGGAACACTGATAACCCAATCGCCAGGTACTGTAACACCCGCATTAGCCATTGCTGCATAATATCCCTCCAGACGGAGCCTTCTATTATCAATCGGTAGATTTGCCGTTACACAAGCAATTTTTCGATGGCCGTTTTGAAGAAGATAGTTGGTAGCAATCTGAGAAGCGCTGACATTATCTAACCAAATGCACCGGTTGGCGATAGCAGGGAAATATCGATTGATAATCACCAATCCTGGTGTATGAGCGGCATAACGTAATACATCTACATCACTCATCCTACTAACATGCGCTACTATTGCTTCGCATCCCTGATTAATTAAAAAATCTAAGGCAGATTTCTCAAGTTCAGCTTGATATCCGCCACTACAAACCATCAGTTTTACTTTTTCTTGTCGGGCAACTTTTTCAACCCCGCGAGCTAAAAGCGAAAAAAACGGATCAGCTAAATTACCGGTGAGTAAACCCAACATATTCCCGCACCTTTTCGCTAATGCAAGTGCGGCAGAATTACGATGATAATTGAACTCACGCATAGCTTTCTCTACACGCTCACGAGTGCCCGGTTCGACATAAGCGGTATTATTAATGACACGGCTTACAGTGGCTACGGATACTCCAGCTTGATGGGCTACGTCTTTCATTGTGGTCATGCTCTCACCTCAGCGATTATGTAAAATAAATCATACCCCGACTAATAGAAGCGGTTGGGAGTATGAATTGGATTCTCAATATACCGACAATAAAGATCTTAACAACCAAATCTACGACCTAACTTTGAAAATGAGCTATGAAGCTGATTTGCATCATGGACTTATTAAGTATCATATTCCATCGTTTACCCTGACTAAGTGACAGAATATATGGAACTCAAGGATCGTTCTTAATCCAAAAAAAAATGGTTCATAGATTTAAAATATTTTGGTGGAATATAGAGATCATAATGATTATTTTCGCAAAATAGCTTCAATTCAATAATTGATCCGATCGATAATTTTTCATATATACTTTGGAAATACCCCTCCAAAGTACGACATGAAATTTTCATTTCGTTAGCAATACATCGATTACTGATGCCACGGCAAAATAAAAAGATTACTATCCACTCTTTCTCTGTCAATATATTATTCGGGGGGCTATGCTTAACAGACATAGTTGTGTCATTTTTAATATAATGATGTACTGAAAAATGATTTATTTCTTTAATGTGGCAAATTACTCCAATACATTGATTATTTTCATCCATTAACGGGTATTTTTCACAAAAATAAGGCTTAAGCTGCTGGCTATCGCTTTGAAGATAAGCCCCAATAGATGATATTCGTTGCATCGCCTGTAAAACCTTACGGTCATGTTCTTCAAAAAGGTGAACAAGATGATTAAACGGTGTAGGTAATTCTTTAGCAGTATATCCCGTGACATCAAAGTGTTCAGGTAACTTACTTAATTTGATAAATACTTTATTTGCATACATAAAACGAAGATTCTTATCTTTTACAAACCATGATTCATGACTTTTATCCCACATATTTGTTAGCTGAGGGGTGATTTGACTCATATATGGCCTTCAATAAGGTTGAATATCAATGGAAAAATATTTCAATAATTAGCAAGAATAGCTATTCGTTCTATAGGGAATTCCCTCATAGTCAGAAGTATAGAATAATGAATTTATTTCAAATGAAATGTGAGATGAGTTTGCGGTTCATGTAACCGGTTTCATGAAATGTGAAAATGTGACCTATGTATCGATTTCTGATCTTGCTTATAATCCATTGCCAGATATCAAAAAAATTTTGAAGATAAAGTAAGTGGAACTCGTATAAAATGTTCCGGTTTATCTAAAACACCGGAAATTTAAGGTTATGATTAAGTAACTAGTCCCATTTAAACATTACACTTAATTCTCCTATAATAAAAAATTATTATTAAAAACAGGTAGGTATTCAATATGGAAGATTATTTAGCAGAGCTGTTTTTCATAGCCGTTCTTTAATATGGCCTGCTGAATATTTAGATAATAATAAATCGATAAACCGGAAGAATTATTTCACAACGATAATATCGTAATAATATATTATTAATTATATAAAATATCATTGAGAACATAAAATGCACTTTATATACCTTATAGATTTCAAGATGCATCGCGACGGCAAGGGAGCGAATCCCCGGGAGCATAGAGAACTATGTGACCGGGGTGAGCGAGTGCAGCCAACAAAGAGGCAACTTGAAAGATGACGGGTATATCAAATATCACTCTACAATTCATTAATATATGGAAAAAAGGTTACAAACCGTGGGGTGTAAAAAATGGTTATCCATATTTTATTTACGGTAATTTAGCAACAAAAGAATTTACTTATAATATTGAAAAATTATTTGATTGGAGAAAGTCTTACAATCATGAGCTTCCTTGGAATGGATCTGAATGTGTAAGATAATCAATTAACCAACAAATGTACTTTTTAACTAACAGATTACCAAGTATTACCTATAACCCATTGTTTTAAATACGATAAACAGTAAATTAAAACAATAAACAACAATTCGATCTGCCATAACATATAAAACTAGAAAATTCTTATGAAAAAAGTCAATTTTATTGCTATATCCCAGAAAACACGAGGGAATCCAAAAGTAGAACGTTTATTTAATCTTCAAATTATTAAGGAGTCTTTATGAAGAACTGTACGATATCACCTCAGATTATCAATACAATGGAAATAAGTAATGAACCTTGGGGAATAAAAGATAGTTCTTCATGTTTTATTTATGGTAATAAAGCGTTAAGTTCTATCAAAAATTTCTCACAATCATTTGATTACAGCGGGCTTTATGATCATGAACTCCCTTGGGATGGCGCTGAATTTGCAAAGGAATATATTCATCATGATCAAAAAGTAATGAAAACAGGGAAAAATATATGCTCACTTGAAACACATATATTTGGTAAAGAGCAAATTCTATCATCTTATTTCTGTGAAAAGATGCCTTTTTATCATGAAGATGGAAGTTGTATAGGCGTTATATATCATTGCTGGAGGATAAAGGACTATTCATTAACCCGTCTGTATCAATATCATAATAAACTTCCCTCATCCATTTTACTCCAACCACCGACAGATCTTTTTACTGAGCGTGAATGGGATATTATTTTCCTTTTCTTACAGAAATACACCATAAATCAAATTGGAATAATCTTGAATCTTGATTCTAGTGTAATTGAAAACCATACGGACAGGATATATCATAAAATAAACATAAACTCCACTCTTCAATTAGAAGAATATTGTCGAGTCAATAGTCTTTATCACTATATCCCTGAGAAATTTTTATTAACTTAAAGGGCTTCTTCTGCGGACGCAATTGTCCTTATGACGCTCGTCACTAATCATGCCTGGGGTAAAATAGAATTTTATTAAAACCTCAGGCATATTCAATATGATAAAAAACACCTATTACACCACCACAAATAAATTTTAAATTAAAAAATAAACCATTTGAAAATATATCTAAATAATATCGATTAATTACAAATTAAATAAATAAACTCATTAAAATAGAAAATAAATTATTTTATTAAATTATTTTTAATATATATTTTCACTCTATTAAACCCGTTCATCTTATTCATATTAATTGATAGTAAATTCGATATTAAATATATAAAACATTAAGTTAATTTAAATAAACATCCTATTTAAACCCCTAATAAAAAGATATTAAACAGCATTCTTTCATCTAACAATATAAACAGAAAACCAAGAATTTTTAATTACCATTACAGATGAAATATAAATAAAACTCTTTTTAAATCAATAAGATACCCAATGAATATGGGCATCTTATTGGTAATTTTAAACGAGTTCTGTCATCACTAATTTCGCTATTTCGAAATAGATAATCAGCCCTGTACCATCAATAAACGTGGCAATAAAAGGAGCAGATACAACAGCCGGATCAACAGATAGCCTTTTCAATACCATTGGAATAATGGAAGAAACAATGGCACTCCAGAGGGTGATTGCAATGATGGCCAAACTAACAGCAATCGTCACTTCAATACCGACACCTAATATCCAGGCACGGATAAGCGCGGCAAAACCTATCGTTATTGCAACTAAAAATGAAGTGGAAATCTCTTTACGCAACACAGCCCATAGATTACGCAAACTCACTTCCCCCAATGCCATTGCTCTGACCAAAGTTGAGGTAATTTGCGTCCCGCTGTTGCCCCCCGTTCCTATTAATAACGGAATGAAAAATGCGAGAGAAATTACCGCTTCCAATTGATCTTCAAATGCTTTAAGCACAGCACCGGTATAAGCTTCTGCAACAAATAGTAATAATAACCACCCGACACGCTTACGCCATAATGTTATTGGGCTGGTACTCAGATAAGGCCGCTCCAGAGGTAAAGTTGCCCCCTGCAAATGAGCATCCAACGTATTTTCATCTTCAACCAACTCAGCAATATCCTGCGATCGTAGTACCCCAACCAATTTACCAAAATGGGTAACCGGGACACTATCCATACCACTGTGATTTATCAAATTATAAACATCATGACGCGACTGTTCCGGTGATACGGAAAAATAGCTTTGCCTCATAATATCTGACACAAATAAATCATCGGCTACAGTTAATAACCCTTTCACCGGTAATATGCCATTAAGATAGCCTTCAGCATCAATAACATATAAGTAAGTTGGGATCTGCTCACCTTCAAGCTGATCAATCAAATGACTTTTTACCGACAAAACAGAATCAGCAACAGATACAGAAATGAAACATTGGCTCATATATGCGCTGACCGTTGTCTCTGCATTTTTCACGCGATGTTTCCGCTGCTGATCAGCATTTATTTCATTAATAGAATGATTAGCAATCGCTAATGCATCCATTTTTTCATGGGATGTGACTTTCATGATGTTGGTCCCTATTACTGTTGTGAACTTCAAACAGCACTCACATAGGGGCGAAACCAGATGAGAGAATGCAACGACTATCTCTACGTCTCGGTTTTAGCACTATACAACGTATCCTGAATTATCAGAAAGTTACATGGGGATATACCTTGGTTCGATATATCCTGTCCTAATCTTGGGCGTCTCTCGACGTCGTCAGATCAGCAACCTGTGTTTGTATAGGAGCCTCGCCTAACGAGATACTGCACTTAGAATGCGGCGCATATTGTAAACAAGAGTCGTAATAATTCAAAATTGAAAGTGAGTTTGTTTAATTTTCATTTAAGTTTCATTTAAGTTTCATTTAAGTTTCTGATGATAATAAAAAAAACGGCATAGATTTCCACCTTTTGCCGTTTAATGAGAATAATCCTATGAAGGAATTATTCATTTTTTGATCTCTTAGATTCAATTTTTTCAACTTCAGTAATCAATTGGTCAGCCGTTTTACCATCCAGCAATTTATAAAACTTTTGTTTCGATTTTTCCATGTCACCATTAGAACCTGATTTAACCAAATCATTAAAATCGATACTATTAAACATAGCCGATTGAATTGATTCATCAAACTTCACTTTTTTATCATCAGGTAGCCTATCTCTTACTTTTTCAATGGATGCTTTCAACGCGATTTCATTAGAAGCATCCATTTTAGGTTGGCTATCACAGCCAGCTAATACACATCCTAACAAACAAATTACTAACAATTTTTTCATATTCATCCCCCACCGAATATTCAACAAGGGAATAATAACAGAAGCAATAAACCGTATATACCCGTCATCTTTCAAGTTGCTTCTTTGTTGGCTGCACTCGCTCACCTCGGTCACATCGTTATCTATGCTCGCGGGGATTCACTCCCTTGCCGTCGCGATCCATTCTTGAAATCCATGGAATATATAATTAGCCAAATTGATAAAAAATAGCAAATAAAATTAACTTTCTCATCATGTTATTCCAGAATAATTATCCTTGTGGTTAGCAGCTACGATGCCAAAATACGATCACTTGTTATTTCTTCAACAACATAAAAAACGACTTTCTGCCAAATCGACCAGATGCTTAAAACACCCGACCAACCGACAATATGGCAGATCCAGATACGACTACAGTAACTGCCGATATTCAGACCAATAATGTAGTTGGAACCATCACAATTAGATGAGATCATACTTGCGTTTATCGCCTCGCTTAACCATTTAAAAACCAGCACCGAAAACCAAGGAGAAATAATGGCACTCATCCACTGCACTGCAAAATATATTCTGACTGCCATATTGATATTACTGCCTGTCTTTGCGCAAGCAAAAGTCATTACAGTCAAGGACGTTGCTGGGCGGAAGGTTAAAATTGACGCGCCAGTCAGTCGGGTTATGCTGGCTGACAGCCGGATATTGATTGCCCTGAATATTCTTCACCCTGATAATCCGCTTAAAGGTATTGTCGCCTGGGATAATGCACTAGAAATTAAATCTCCAGATTTGGCAACTACTTATGAGAAAGATTTCCCGCAATTGCGGGATATTCCGGTATTCCCTAACCCTTATCACAGTGATTTTAACGTCGAAAAAGCGCTGACTTATAAACCCGATCTGGTTATTTTTGATATTGGTCTTCAAACCAAGCTCAATGATAGTGGAACCATCATGTTACTGGAAAAAGCGGGCATCCAGGTTATCTTTATCGATTTCCATCAATATCCGCTAACAAATACGATTCCAAGTATGATTTTACTTGGGAAGGTATTCAACGAAGAAGAAAATGCACAAAAATTTATTGAGTTTTATCAAGAGAGGATGAAAATCATTAATCAACGCGTTGGTACGCTAGGTAAAGAACAGCGCCCTCCGGTGTTTATCGAACGCCATGCAGGCATGTTAGGTGCGGAACATTGCTGTAAAACTTTCGGAAATGGCAATTTTGGTGAATTTGTTACTGCCGCAGGAGGTGATAACCTCGGCGCTCGCTGGTTTTCAGGTATAGATGGTGAGGTAAACGAAAAACAATTAATCGTCAGTAATCCTGAATTTTATCTGATGACCGCCGCAAATTGGGATAAAGTTCGCTCTGGAAGTTTCTCTGTGCCATTAGGTTATACCGGCGATTTAAAACAGTCACAGGAACGACTAAAAAAATTACTGACACGCCCCAAATTAAGCGTATTAAGAGCCTTTCGCGAAAAGCAAGTAATAGCACTGTACCACCAATATTACGATACGCCGTTTAACATCATTGCTGTTGAGATCATTGCTAAATTCCTGCATCCGAAGTTATTTGAAGATATCGATCCACAAGCTGACAACCTATATCTGCATAAAACTTTTACCGCCCTTGATGGTAACGGAGTATTCTGGGTCACAGCAAAATAATATTACCTTTCAATCCGTTGGTATATTCCAACGGATATTTAATCACACCCTTTACTTATAATTTCCGTTCGTTAATATACCTAATATTTTATATAACATGCTAATAGACATCTATTATTTTGTCATCTACTATAGTTGATGCTAAAAAAATATAAAACATGACAAGATAAATTCGGGTAAGTAATATAAAGCAAAAATATATTCACATAATGAAATTATACCCTATGGATTTCAAGATGGATCGCGACGGCAAGGGAGCGAATCCCCGGGAACATAGCAAACTATGTAACCTGGGTGAACGAGTGCAGGCAAGGTACAAAAATCAGTCTATACCCTATGGATTTCAAGATGGATCGCGACGGCAAGGGAGTGAATCCCCGGGAGCATAGATAACTATGTGACCGGGGTGAGCGAGTGCAGCCAACAAAGAGGCAACTTGAAGGATAACGGGTATATATGCAGGGAATCATCCGCTCTTTACTAACAAGAATGGAAAATAAAATAACCTAAGTGAGATAGATTCTCGATGTAACTATTCTTAAACCAAAGTACTCGGAGTATGTTAATGAAACGATTACACGATATTGAGAAAGAGATGTTGCCCGTTGAATCCTACAAAATGCTTATTGGTGGGCAATGGGTAGATAGTGTATCCAAAGCAACGACCAAAAGTTATAACCCGGCGACAGGAGAACTCCTGGCTGAATATGCATCCGGTAATGCTGAAGATGTTGATCTTGCTGTCAGCGCTGCAAAAAAAGCCTTCCACGCCTGGAGTCAAACCTCCGCAATCGAAAGACAATCAGCTTTGCTGAAAATTGCTGACTTACTAGAAGCAGAACAAAAACGTTTTGCCATCCTTGAATCACTGGATACTGGCAAACCATTAAATGAATCCCTGTATATGGATTTACCGGCCAGCATTGACCAGTTCCGCTATTTTGCGGGTGTGATCCGTTCCCATACCGATGAAGCTTCAGTTCTGGATACCAATACACTTAGCTTGGTGATCCGTGAACCCATTGGTGTTGTCGGACAGGTAATTCCCTGGAATTTCCCACTACTGATGGCGGCATGGAAACTGGCTCCTGCTCTTGCAGCGGGCAATACCATTGTTATTAACCCGGCAACACTGACATCAATCACTCTGCTTGAATTGGGCAGAATATTGGATAAAGTCCTGCCAGCCGGGGTAGTTAACATTGTTACAGGTCGTGGTTCAGTCGTTGGTCAAGCCATTCTGGATCATGAAGATGTCGAAAAAGTGGCATTCACTGGTTCCACCAAAGTCGGTTATACCGTAGCCGAAGCCGCAGCCAAAAAACTGATCCCTGCAACACTGGAGCTTGGTGGTAAATCAGCCAATATTATCTTCCCTGATGCCAATATGAAAAAAGCAGTAAAATATGCGGCCAAAGCTATTTTGCTGAATCAGGGCCAAGCGTGTGAATCAGGTTCCCGGTTGTTCCTGCATAAAGATATTCATGATGAATTCCTCAAATCGCTGAAAACAGAATTCGAATCCATCCAGGTTGGTGATCCATTGGAAAAAGAAACTCAGATGGGAAGCCAAGTCAGCCAGGAACAAATGGAAAAAATTCTCGAATACGTGGAAATTGCGAAAAAAGAGGGTGCAACCATTTTCACGGGGGGTAAACGCATTACTGAAAAAGGTTATGACGAGGGTTTCTTTATTCAACCAACTATCATTACCGATGTCACTAATGACATGCGAGTCGCACGCGAAGAGATTTTTGGCCCTGTATTGGCCGTGATTCCATTCAGCGAAGAAGAAGACGTGATCAGAATGGCAAATGATTCTGATTATGGCCTGGCTGGTGCTGTCTGGACACAGGATATCGACCGAGCACTACGCGTAGCTAAAGCTGTCAGAACTGGCCGTATGTGGATTAACACTTACCATGAACTGCCTGCTCACGCCCCATTTGGTGGCTACAAAAAATCAGGCATTGGCAGAGAAACACACAAAATGATGTTGGATGCTTACACTCAGGTCAAAAACATCTATATCAAAACCAGTGAAGAATAATCTCAACCAGTGATGAGAAAAGCCTTCCAAACGGAAGGCTTTTATTTAAATTTTGGCTTTAATATCAATACTATCTGCATTCACATCTTTAATATGCTCTTTCGTCAGCCGATAAACAACTGGGCTTAACAATGCTAATGCAATTAGGTTCGGTATTGCCATCATCGCATTCAATGTATCTGCCAATAACCAGACAAAATCCAATGACTGAGTAGCACCTACCATCAAAGCAATAATCCATACTACACGGAAAGGCGTAATAGCTTTTTGCCCAAATAGATATTGAGTACATTTTTCACCGTAGAAACTCCAGCCAAGAATTGTGGTAAAGGCAAATATTACCAGAGCACCCGCGACAATATAGTTGCCACCAGGAATCGCCATCGCGAAAGAAGTCGCTGTCAGTGTCGCACCTGTCTGACCGTTCAACCAACCACCAGTAATGACGATAGTTAAGCCAGTGATGGAACAAACAATAATGGTATCGATGAAAGTCCCTAGCATAGCGATCAACCCCTGACGAATCGGGTTTTGAGTTTTAGCTGTTGCATGAGCAATCGGCGCGCTTCCCAATCCCGCTTCATTAGAGAAAATGCCACGAGCGACACCAAAGCGAATTGCCGCCCACACTGCTGCACCCGCAAAACCACCTTGGGCCGCAACAGGTGTAAATGCAGATTTAACAATCAGAACAAATGCAGCGGGAATTTCACTGAAATTCATTCCCAGAACAATAATCCCAGCAGCGAGATAGGCAACCGTCATAAATGGCACTAATTTACCGGCGACATCAGCAATACGTTTAATCCCCCCGATAAGCACTGCACCAACTAGAATTGCCAATACGATGGCCGTTACCATGGTAGAAACGCCAAAGTTACTTTGCAGCACATCAGCAACCGAATTCGCTTGTACGGTATTACCAATACCGAAACAAGCAATACTGCCAAACACCGCAAACAACGTCCCCAACCAGGCCCACTTTTTACCTAAACCGTTTTTTATGTAATACATGGGGCCACCAACATAGTGACCGTTTTTGTCAACCTCACGGAAACGGACTGCCAGTACCGCCTCTGAATATTTGGTTGCCATGCCCACTAATGCAGTTATCCACATCCAAAACAGCGCACCTGGCCCACCCAATACAACTGCGGTAGCCACGCCAGCGATATTACCCGTTCCTATGGTGGCAGAAAGCGCAGTCATCAGTGCGTTAAATGGTGATATCTGCCCTTCTCCCCGCTGATGATTACGCTCAAATAGTAATTTAAAACCCGTTCCCAATTTACGTATAGGCAGAAAAGAGAGGCGGAGCTGCATGAACAACCCAACCCCCAAAAGACCGACCATCATCGGCACTCCCAATACTACCCCGTTAATAGCACTCAGCCATTCTGTGATTAATTCCATATATTCCCTCGGACATTTCATAACAAAATAACAACATACTCGCAGCAACTTAATAAAGAATATTTATGGAAAATATGCGAGAAAAAATTTCGTAAAAATGGAAAAAGATTTGATACTTGTGAGTGATATCACTTGATAGAATCTTAAGATTAGAATGTTCAAAAATTTATCACGCCTAATACATTAAAAAATGTTTAGGTATAAACCGCTATCTTAATCAAAATAATTTACTGGAATATTTAATTATTTAAACTAATTAAAACAAAATATTATTCTTTATACTCCGTTTTTTGTTAATTAATGGACTGATTAATATTATTTTTAAAAACGATTTTTTAAGAAACAGATCATTGAGTATACCCTATGGATTTCGAGATGCATCGCGACGGCAAAAGAACGAATCCCCGGGAGCATAGATAACGATGTGACCAGGGTGAGAGAGTGCAGCCAACAAAGAGGCAACTTGAAAGATAACGGGTATAGACATTATCAGCGATTTTTCTGAGAATATCTTGCTCACTCTACCTATCATGCTTTTCCTTTTAAACAAACCACTCTCCGGAATGTATTTATTACATCAGCAAAAAGAACAATAAAAAATATATGTGATATTTTTCTATCATCATAAAACTACCGAATCTTTTTCGAGCCGCCTCACAATAATTGAATAACCTCATTGTTTTATTGTTCCACTCAACTCATTTTATCAGCCTGAGTTAATGAATAAGGAGATAACCTCATGGTGGAACAACAATATTTCATTGGTGTTGATGTTGGCTCCGCCAGTGTCCGTACTGCGGTTTTTGACCAATGCGGCAAACGGCATGCATTCTCCGCTCGCCCTATCCAGCAATTTCATCCAAAAGCTGATTTTGTTGAACAATCTTCTGCTGACATCTGGGCGCAAGTATGTGCAACAGTAAAAGAAGCTGTTGCACTGGCAAATATTAATCCTATTGATGTTAAATCAATCGGCTTCGATGCCACCTGTTCACTCGTTGCGGTAGCAGCAGAGGGATGCTCTCTTTCTGTGGCCGAAAATGGCAATCCTGAACACGATATCATCATGTGGATGGATCATCGTGCCATAAAAGAAGCCATCACGATAAATCAAACCAATGACCCTGCACTCTGCTATGTAGGCGGTGAAATCAGCCCTGAAATGGAACTACCGAAAATCTTATGGTTAAAAAACTACTTTCCTCAACGTTATCAGGATATATGGCGTTTCTTTGATTTAGCTGATTTTCTGGTGTGGAAAGCCACTGGCGCTGATGTAGCCAGTACCTGCACGCTTACTTGCAAATGGAACTATCTGGCTCATCAAAAACAGTTCAGCGAAAAACTACTCTATGATGTGGGGTTAGAAGATTTAACAAATAAAGTTCCATCTACCATCATTGAACTTGGCGAAAAAGCAGGTTACCTGACTGCTGAGGTGGCTAAAGATTTTGGGCTGCACACAGGAATCATCGTCGCCGGTGGTATTATTGATGCTCATGCCGGCGGATTGGCACTGACTGGTGCCTATCCAGAGGGCAGCTTGGTTATTATCAGCGGTACCTCAAACTGCCACATGATTGTCAGTCCTCATCCTGTCATGGTTCCGGGGGTTTGGGGCCCCTATTTCGGCGCAATGCTACCCGGTTACTGGCTCAACGAAGGTGGACAAAGCGCCGCCGGCGCATTAGTTGAATGGTCAATTCGTCAACACAATAGCTGGCCGGAGCTGGCAGCCGAAGCCGAGGAATCTGGTCATCATTACTACCAGCTACTGAATGAAGCGGTTACACAGTTAGAAAAACAAGAGATATACCCGACCGCACAGCTTCATATTTTAAGTGACCATCATGGTAATCGTTCACCAAGAGCAAACCCTAATGCCAAGGGAATGGTAAGCGGGCTGACGCTGGCAAATGGTCGTGATGATCTGGCCCGTCATTACTTGGCAACACTGCAATCTATCGCCTATGGTACCCGCCATATTATTGATGCATTAGTAGAAGCAGGACACCAGATAAACAGACTGGTTATGTGTGGTGGCGCAACTAAAAACCCTCTATGGTTACGTGAATATGCCAATGCCACTGGGCGAGAGATCCATCTCACTCAGGAAGAGGATGCTGTCAATCTTGGCTCTGCTTTGCTAGGTGCCGTTGCTTGCGGTTCCTTTGCAAACTTCGCTCAAGCAGCAAAATCGATGGTACGTGACGGCAACATTATCAAACCGGAAAAAGAGACATTTTTATTTCATCAAGCCAAATATCAGGTCTATCTGCAAATGTACCGAGATCAACAGCAATATAACGAAATCATGCAAACCGGTAATTAGCCCAGTGAGTACAGCCAACAAATAGGCAATTTGAAAGGTAACGTTCATCGCTTTCTGGCGAGAAGCGTAGCAAAATTTAATTTTATTCTATTACCATTTTCATCTGTTTTATGAAGATGACCAGGGTTTTCATTATATTTAATGATTTCCCAGTCAGAATAATAATTCTCCAATTCACCTGGCATGAGGAAACTTTTGAATGGCAATAATGAATATGGTGCAAAATCTGTTTCAATCGGGCAAACAATCAGATTAATACCACCTTTATTCGTCTGTTTTTGCATATTGTAAATAATATCGGTGATTTTTTCCCGTTGTAGAAACATCAGTACCACAGTTGAAATAATTAAATCATATTTTTCGGTGATATTGTGAGAGTTGATATCATAAACAGCCGTACGGATATTTTTAAATTGCTGTTTTTCTTTAATAACATTAATTGTGTTAATACATTGCTGACTAATATCCACGGCTGTAACGTCATAACCTCTTTCTGCCAGATAGAAAGTATTCCGGCCATGACCGGCCCCCAGATCTAATGTCTTACAAGGAGAAATAATATTTGCCAAATATATAATTTCAGAGTGAGGTAATGACAAATTATTTTGTTTATAAAACAGATATTGTGGTTCACATAAAAAAGAGAGCTGGCATTTAATATCATCACTTACCCATTTAATTTTATGCCAAATCTGTGGCTGAATAATGGGAGGCTGCTTTTGTACATTAAAATATGCAGTTTCTTCCTGATCACCATCGAAAATCACAAATTCCAGTTCACCTTCAAAGATCTCAAGACAAGCATAAGTCCCCTCTTTTGTGTTATGCCTTTCAGTGAACATTTCAGGAAGGGTATTTTTCTGCCAGATGGGTATTCGTTTATAACAAATGAGGTCACTCATAGAAGGTTCCTTGACCATAAATTACATTTAAAATGCATCTTATAATGACATTCTACAACTGTAAAGCTATAAAATCATCAGAAGAAAAGTCTCTGGGTTTCACCATAGCTATGCTTGTAAGATAAAAGGAAAAATGATCCACTCTCCGTTAAATTGAACGAACTGACTCACTATTAAGAAACATAGGAAAGAAAATAAGCGCTCATTGATAAAATTTCTCCGGCCTTATAAGCCGGAGAAAAGGCGATCAATCCTTATAACTGTATTGATAACATCCGCTAGAATCATAATAGAGACCAGACTTCTTCTCTACCGCGTTTAGCAACACACCTTTAATATGAATGCCATTTTGTCTAAACCGGCGAATAGTCACATTAACTTCTTTAACCCTTGTTTTATGATAACGTGCAATTAACAATGAAGTTCCTGCATATCTCCCAATAATCGCAGCATCAGTGACAGCCAAAATAGGAGGAGTATCTACCAAGACATAATCATAATGCTCTTCTGCCCAAGATAATAATTCTTTCAGTCTATTATGCATAAGTAATTCTGACGGGTTTGGCGGAATAGCACCTCGGTTGATAAAATCAAGCTCAGTAAGATACGTTCTGGTAATAATCCCTTTTAATTGATGTTGACCTGCCAAATATTCAGAAAGCCCCAGAGATTGAGGACTTTCCAATACTTTATGTAAACGGCCTCTTCTCATATCTGCATCGATTAAAAGCACGCGTTTATTACTTAATGCCAATACAGCGGCAAGATTTACTGAAATAAAAGACTTTCCTAATTCAGGAGCAGAACCTGAAAGAAGAATAATTTTATTTGCAGATTCCATCATTGAAAAATGCAAGGTTGTTCTAAGGCTACGCAATGCTTCAATAGCTAAATCAGTAGGATCTTGAATAGCTAATAACCGCAATTTCTGACGATGAATTCGCTTTTTCTGTTGTTGGTCAAGTTTGATCTGAGTCTCAGAGAGTGGAATAGTGGCGTAAACGGAAACACCTATCTCTTCCAATTGTTCGGGACTTTCGATTCCTTTACGAAACATGACTCGTATGCAAATCAACCCAGCAGACAATATAAATCCCAATACCATCATCGATGCAATAATCAGTGACTTCTTCGGTTTTACCGCTGAACTTTCTACAATAGCTTCATCAATAATACGCACATTACCCACTGTCCCCGCTTTCACGATATTCAATTCTTGCTGTTTATTGAGTAACTGCACATAAATTTCTTGGTCAACTTGAACATCTCTGGTCAAACGTAAAATTTCCTGCTGTGTTTTAGGTAACCGTTTGATTGACTGATTCAGCTCCTTTTTGGTATCAACCAAAGTTTTACGTTTATCAAGCAACGCAACATAAGCGGGATGTTGTTTGGTATACAATTGCTGTAATTCAGCTTCTTTGAACGTCAATTCATTAATCTGTTTCTCAATTTGGACCAATGTCTCCAAAGCCGATTTTGCTTCAAGTGATAAATCGATAGATTCATTCGCTTGACGATATTGATTAAGCAACTCTTCAGAACGATTGAGCTCAATTTTAACTTTAGGCAAATGATTTTTTAAGAAATTAAGACTACTTTCAGCCTCTTCCGTCTTTCTTGTCACATTTTGTTGCAAGTAATTTTTACCAATACTATCCAGTATCAATTTTATTCTTGCACGATCATCACCTTCTATTTCAAGCAAGATAATACCGGTATTATTACCTTTTTCTTTTACCCGCAAAGCCTGTTGCAGCCCGCGAATAACACCCAATTGCCCCCGTTTAACCAACGTGAAACTTTGCCCTGGAGAAGCTGAAATATTTGAGATAAGCAAATTTATGCCATCGGTATCAAATACTTTGTTTACTTGCCCGTGGAAAACCTGATCGTCAAAAAACAACCGATAATTTTCTGCATCGTCAACATATATTTTTATCCCTTCATTAATATATTCAGGTGATATTGTAAAATGTTTAATAACAATATTAGGCTTTGGCATACCACGAAGACGGGCAATGCCCTTACCTATCACAGGAAAATAGTCCGCTGTAACCTGAACATCCAAATTTAGATCCTTTACCGTCTTTCCTAATATCATTCGGGAAGTTAACAACTCCAATTCTGCCGATGTATCTGACGGTTTTCCAGAAAGCATATCCGACATGTCGCCGATTAAAGGTAATGCACTACTTCTCTTTTCAACCTGCAATAAAGCATTTGCCTTGTATATCGGAGTCGCAATCAAGGAATAACAAAGGCCAATAACGGTGAACAATAGGGTGATTCCACCAATCACCCAGCGATAATCGAATAAGGCACTAAGAAGACGGCCTAAATCAATTTCATCACTATCCGTATGAGTGTGACTTGATTTATCTGATGTAGTCATAAAAAGCCTATAATTACTTTATTAATAAGCAGCAAACCCATAATATAAAAATACTTATAAGTTATAATTTCCCTAACCAACTATTAGTACTCTTAAATAATAACTGATACACATATTCATAAACCTCGATATCAGACTTATAAGGATCGGGGATGACCATTTCATTTAACCAGTGACCTAAAAGCATTGTTTTCCCCCTTGCCCCTAGATTTATCCTATTTACAGCCTCAATATGTTTTTTTTCCATAACCAAGATCAAACTTGACTGCTGGCATAATTCACTGGTTAGTTGACGCGCTATATGCCCTTCTAAGGATAATCCATGTCTAGCCGCAACCCTACTTGAGAATTCATTTGCAGGTTTACCAATTAAAGCCGATATTCCCGCAGAATAAATCTCTTTCTGAGGAAATAGTTGCCGCAATAAACGCTCTCCCGTTGGCGATCGGCAGATATTACCCACACAAACAATCAGAATAGAATTGAACATTAATTCGGCCACTTACGAATCCACTTAGTTGTTTCAGTCAGGCTATTAATGCTTGATATCGTTGGCACCAACTGATTGATAACCCGATTCCAGCGAACAACTGGCGCACTGGTAACATAGACAATATCATAAGGTTGCAAATTGAACTCAGTTCCCAGGACTAACGCCGTCGCATCCTTAGCATTGAGCTGATAAATATTGGCTATTTTCCCCTTATTATCAGGTACATTACGCAGCGAACGGATAACAAAGATGCCATTAGCATCACTTGATAATTGATCTATACCTTCAGCATTACCCAATGCTTCGGTCAACGTCATCCCACTGCGATCCATACGTAGAGTGGTTTGTTTTCTGACTTCCCCCATAACAAACACTTTCAAATCATCATTACGAGGAATGTATAAGATATCGCCAGAATAGAGCAGACGATTTTGCTTCAGATCACCATTTTGCATCAAATCTTGGAGAGAAATAATCGTTTCTTTTCCCTTATGAGTCAAAATGATCCTCCTCCAATCAGCGTTTTCGGTTAAGCCGCCAGCATGGTTAATCGCATCAATAATGGTTAAAGGAACGTTAGTGATAGGTTGTTGAGCAGATCGGGCAACTTCACCTGTTACATAGGCTTTTTGTGAACGAAAAGCAGCAATATTGACATCAACTTGAGGTGATTCGATGTACTTCGATAACTTATCAGTAATCATCGTACGCACCTGAGTGACCGTTTTTCCTTTCACATGAAGTTTACCAACATAGGGATAAAAAATCGTCCCATCAGAATGCACCCAATTACCCGTATCACTAGCACTACGATATTGTCCTGCCGGTATTGTCAATTCAGGATGATCCCAAACAGTAACCATAATGACATCCCCCACACCAATACGGTATTCATACTGTTGTAATTCTTTATCTAACTCAGGATTAGGACGTGCAATAGCAGAATTCACCCGTAAATTTTCAATTAATTTTGGTGTTACCGGATAAACGTTTACCAAATTATTAATATCATAGTTACTATCATCATCATTGATTATTTCTTTATTATAAACAGTAAGACCACTCCCAGGCATAACAGTACAACCACCTAATAGCATAGAACCGGACAATGCCAGAACTATAATTAATTCCTTAATATTCATCAGAAATTTATCCTTAAAAAATAATAAACAAAAAAGAATACAGAAAATAGTATTAATTATAATCCCCCTCACAAAACTAGATTATAATATAATAAAATATAATATAATATAAAGATTTTGCTTAAGGGCCGCAAGATTCCAGGCTACTGGTCATATCACTTGGTAAAAACAATAGAAATCAACTTAATAGCTTTGAAAAATTCAGATTATTAAATAATAGTAGTAGTAAATTCATTAATTATTTTATTATTTAATATATCTTATAAGATATTATTACAAACAGAAAGTAAGAGCAGACCTATCAAATAAAAGACAGTGAGGATATTTATCAGAATTTATCAAGACCAAGATACATGCTCTCGATGACATTGTGAAGAAAACAGATACCTACTTACATCAAATCCGTGTTCATATCATCGACTTTGGTGCTTGAAATGGTGACAAAAAATAAAAAAATAGACAATCAATTCATCAAACAACTCCAATTATAAAACCCTAAGTTTAATCATATTGTAAATAATAGCTCGGTAGTATCGGATATTTTTAGATTGTTTTAACTTTAAAGATCACCACTTTGTACTTTTCACGTTTATCAACTACCATTAGCAGTTGTTTTATATCGCAGTAGAAGATCTGAAAATTGGACATATTCCACAAAAACTTTATCAACTGGGATTACCATGAAAAAATCTACTATACTAAGAATCGCCAGGCCCACTGACAATTTAACTCAAATTGCTGAAATGTACCGCCGAGGTTTAGGATTTATTCTCCTGGAGCAATTCGAAAATCATGAAAATTTTGATGGCATCATTCTCGGGCATCCAAATCATCTCTGGCATCTCGAATTTACGCATCATCGTGGCACAACAGTAGGAAGATCCCCCACACAGGACAATTTATTGGCCTTCTATATACCAGACCATTCAGAATGGTTAGATCAGATATCATTAATGGAAAATGCTGGCTTTATTGCAGTCCCCTCTTACAACCCATATTGGGATATTGAAGGTAAAACATTTGAAGATATTGATGGTTATCGGGTTGTATTACAAAACACAGTATTCCTTGCTTGATTATTAATCGATCTTAAGCATACTTGCCCTAATAACCAACCCACACCTACGTTGTTTTACATTACGCAATAACATTATCAAAACTCAGCTATTGACACTGAGTTTTGATATATTCTTGCAAGTATTTCGTTTGCTGTTCGTTCTCAACAATCATTCTTCGGAGATCGAAATAATCTTGTTCAGTTGCTGGGTTAAGTCGTGGGGTGTCTGCATGGCCCACGCTGCCGGAGGAGCCGGCTTGGCCTTGATGACAGGTGGCTGCGATGCGCAACCGACGATGACCAGCGGCAACATCATTGCGCAGAACATCAATTTCAGATTTGGCATTAGCAAGTTCCTTTGTATGCTGATTATCCAGTTTAGACAGGAGCCTTATTCGCTCCTGCTGATTAACGATTTCATTCTGCTGCTCCAGCAACTCACTCTGTAGCTTAACTGTCGTATCAAGCTGTTTGGTATACTTACCGTAATAGTGATAAGCCAGAAGCGAGGCAAGCGCCAGAGCAATAACAGTATAACCACGAGAGTTAAACTTCATAATATCGCTCTACAAAAGTGAAAATGCTTTATCAATGACCTCATTGCTATAAGGTTGACTACCATTTTCCATGGTAATAATGGACTTAATAAGCTCTGTCATAAATACTTTATTAAATACATCAACAACCTGATCGCAAGTCACTCCCGTACCTTTACATACGTGGTTAATATAGGCATCAGTATTATTTTCATTAGTAGGAGCCCATCGTGAAATGATCTCTTTCACTGTTTTAAGGCCATATTTCCGATTGTAATTATGCAAAATTTTAATCATCGCCCGAAGACCATATTCAGGACCAACAAACTGACAGAAAGATTTATCAGTACGCTGTGATGCAGGCATCAGACCTTGCCAGTCATCACCCCAACGAATATTACCTGGGTTATTATTTCGAATACCTCTGCTCATAATTCACTCCTATTGTTTATTACCTGTTTTGTTATTAACAACTTTTCTTAAGATCTGACCAAAATAGTCAGTGCCCAGATAACCAATAATGACACTGCTGATGTAAGCCAAATCCGTGCTCATACCAAAAAAATTCAACGCATCACGGATAAACCAAGCAATCATGGCACACATAATAGAATCCATAATTGTCGTCCAAAATTTACCACCGTTATATCGACCCCTGAGATAAGCCATTGCGGCAGCCAGCGCCGCACCTATACCTTGTTCTTTGACTGACAGCAGCCATAACCATAGCTGCATCCAGATGTCAGGCTGTTTATCCATGTATTTCATCCTTCACTCCCACTCACATAAATGGGAATCCATAGGCTGCCGTGTAGCCTTAATTTTGAGTTAATAGGAATACTGCGAAATCAGTAGAATAAGAAAAGGCCACACATAGCGCAGCCTTAAATTTTATAAGGTGATTACTTACATTTAATATAATACCAAGCTCATCAACAAATTCTGCGGGTGTATCATTATGTGTAAGGGAATGATAATAATTAACAAATAGATATATATCCTATGGATTTCAAGATGGATCACGGCGGCAAGGGAGCGAATCCCCGGGAGCATAGATAACTATGTGACCGGGGTGAGTGAATGCAGCCAACAAAGAGGCAACTTGAAAGATGACGGGTATAGAGCATTGTAGTCACTCATCCATGAACCTCCTTAATATTAAGACTAAATTACAACGTATAATAAACCATAGTTCATGGTAATTATGCACACCTGGTAATAAATCTCTCAAAGCAATTTGGTTAATAAAACGTTTAGCAAGCAATTTTTTTAAGCTTGGATCGTGTATCTTTTTTCTATACAAAATAAAAAAACTACCAACCTCTCGAATTGCATGACGACTAAGAGATCTTTTTAACGATTTCTCACCTTTAATTTCTTTTGAGATTTTAATAATTGAATTAACCACAGTAATATAACTATCAGCTCGATGATATAATTTTTTACTTTCTCTTGAGCGAGTTATTGATTGCAAATTATGTCGATAACAATACAATTGCTCCTCACAAAAGCCGATTCGATTCGCTATAAGTGACAAATTAATTGTCCATAAGATATCTTCATGAAAGATATTTTCCATAAAACTCATTTGGTTATTTATAATTAATTCTTTTTTAATAAGTTGTAACCAAACAAAATGTGGCCATTCTCTACATTCAACGCAATATTTTATCCACTCTTTACCTGTTAATACTCTACCATAAGGTTGTCTACGTGTTATTCTTCTATTTCCTTGTGAGAATGGATCTTTTGTAAAACTAACTCCATTGCCAATTAACACATCTAATCTCTGTTCAATAGCGTGATCAAGCCATTTTCTTAATATTTGTGGTTTTAGCCAATCATCACTATCAACAAATAAAATCCACTCACCTCTCGCATATTTTATGCCATAATTTCTAGCTATTGAAACACCACGATTTTCTTGATTAAAGATCCGTATTCTATTATCTTTTCTTTCATATTCTTTAATGACTTCTAAGCTATTATCTGTTGAACCATCATTAATAATAATGACTTCAAAATTAACATTTTCTTGTGCAAAAATTGAATCTAACAAATAGGTTATATTATTCTCATCATTAAAAACAGGGATAATAATAGTAATATCAAACTGAAACATCTACCATCCTTTTAATGAGTTAGTTGTTTTTGATAAAAATACCATTTTCATAATAAAAATGCCCCTTTTCCCCATTGCTATTCACATACCATACAATGTTTTAAGTATCAGTTATAGATGGGATTGAAAATTTCTACCAAAATAGTAAATCATTAAGTACGATAATGATAAAAATATGCATTGGGAATTTAGGTATTACTATCTCCTGTAAAGATAGTAACAGTATCAAAAATCTATTGGAACAGTTTAAATAAATCGGTAAATGTAGCAGATAAAATTAAAAATGATATTAATTTAAAATGGCTTATGTAATCTATATTAAAAATACAATTAAATACTTTTAGGATGAAAAAGTAAAATATAATCAAGCATAAGAAATAGAAAGAAATAACAGAAGAGGAAGTGAAAAATATTAACTATCTTTACCAATCCCAATAATATGACAGACGTGAGGTTTATCATACCCTAATTGGCAAATAATATTATTATATACCCTATGGATTTCAAGATGCATCGCGACGGCAAGGGAGTTAATCCCCGGGAGCATAGGTAACTATGTGACCGGGGTGAGCGAGTGCAGCCAACAAAGAGGCAACTTGAAAGATGACGGGTATAAACACTATTGTGAATATTATCTCTATCTAATTTATAATTAAATTATTTAAGATAATATAAGAGGAACTATTCAACTAATTGTAAAATAAGCGATTAAAATATTAATGCATTATCCTATAGATATTTAACATTGAAAATATATTAAATTATACCGGAAAATAAAATATTACATGAAATTATTAGGTATAAAGCCATGTGATTTAAATAGCATTTAAAAATTTAAAAGACAATATTATCCCTTATTTATTAATGCGAAAATATTTAGCATTCTGGATAACATGGCAAGGGAGACAATTGCACTACAATTCTTTTTCCTGCAATGATGCGTTGTTGGCTTTTCGCCTGCACTGCCCGTTTCCCATCCCAACGTAGACGAGCTCTTAAAAATAACTCACCATGAGAAAACTGCGGATTCAACCGCATAGAAAAAGTGACGGGTAGCATATCCAAACGATAATGCATCTCACCTACTGTCAACACTTTTCCTTCAACCACCGTCAACAATGACACCTCAACGTTTGCCGTTCTGGGTAGAGAGGCCCGCATGGTCACATCCCCCTCAATCAGACGTGATGCTTCATGCTCAATAGCCTCACTAACACAACCAGTCATCAGCAAACACAACAAGACCAACCCTATTTTGGTCATGTTAGGCTGATCCTACGTTGTGACAACGGAGTATGCTGCCCATCCAACAAGCGCTGTAGTGTTGTCTCATGTTCAAGCCCCATGGCAAGACCTCTACTCAGCATCGTAGAAAGCGGCTCATGAACGTTTTGTGGTATATACCCTGACGTAACCCGACGACCACAACAAAGGCTACCATTTTCATGGGGAACATTTGTTAAATGAATGGGTAACGAATTCTCAATTTTCATACTCGCATTCCCAAAGATTCGTTCTGTTGAGAGCCAATCGGAAGTTGAGCTTGCAATAATTCCTGCCAAAACTCAGCATGATCCAACATACTTGAAAGACTCTCTTCAAAAACAGCCTGATTCAGCCGACTTGCTGACATTTGCCGATAAAGCTGCACCATCAGCGTTGACTCATCAAAACCAAAGTGAAGATCAAACTGATACCAATGACGATTAAAGCTGGCTAATTGACGGAAAATCCCCTCTCCGACCGCAGTGATATCAGCGACATCTATCTGTAAAACGAGCTGGTCACGTTCAGGAATTAAGATCAAAGAGAGGTGAAGGTGCTCATCAAAACAGAGAGCAGCCACACCTTCATGATTTAAAGCTAAGTGCGGCAAGCCGAATTTAGCAGCAAATTCAGCCAAAACTTGATTGACGATGGCTATCACATCCATGGGTTACTCCTACTAGAGAGGGCAATCAGACCAACTTGAATTACCAAGTAGTCAAACAAACGGGTTACCCCCGCAGAAAAGGGACTCAGTTTACTACCATCGCCTTTTACGCCTCTGTCACTCAAGGGCAATTCTTTTAATAAAAAGGTCACCCCAGTGATTATCAAAAACCAAACACCGGAATATAGGAAAATGCTTTTTTTCCTTAACACATTCTGCCTGTTAAGGACTGAAATCTTAATTTGATATTTTCGTTTTTCTATACCTTTGGTGGTGTTAGTGGATTTTAAAAACGAGATCAAATAACGGTATCCATTGATAAGAGCGCACCTCTCGGTACGCCCAAGCTTATTATATAACACTGATCTATTTTACCAGCATTACACCACGCCAGTCGCCGCGCGCAATGCCTGAACATGATTCTGATAGAGTTGTTGCAATAATTGCAAAACATCTTTCATGAAATTATTATTCAATGAGATTTGGTCTTCACTCTTCTGTTTTTCATGTTGGGCAATAGATGAACCCACTTCATGTTCCTTGGCTTTAGCCTGAGAAAGTCCCTGTTCTACCTGCACAGAATTATTGGACATACCCTCTAAAGATTTCATCACTGAGGTTAATAACTGCTGATTGCTGTTACGACTTTCAAAAACCAAGGTAAGAGATTTCAAAGTGCTCTTGTCAGCATCTTGTGCTACATTCCATACTTTACCAATTGCTGCCCGATCCGCATCGCTACTCTTGCCCAACTGTTGCAACTTAGACTCGATTAATTTGTTACGACCAGCAATATTGCTTTCCAACGTCTTCTGCTGCTTAACCGCCTGACTGTTTTTAACGGAAGAAAAACTACCTATCAGCCCTGAACCAAGCGTCATTAAGCCTGAAACCACTGCCATGGCAATCATCAATTTGGCACCATGTCGCATCTCATCCACTTGTGATTTTTGAGCATCAATGGACGCTTTATTCTCAGTGTCACGCTGCAAAATACCCAGTTCACGCATCCTCTTTGCAATCTCAAAAAGTAGCGACATCATATCCAGCGTGTTATTTAATTCTTGTCCGACATTTCCTAAACGACTGGGATCGAGGCCCTGTTTCGGTACAATCAATTCAACCTTATCCGTGAGCCTCGTTTTTTCCGGCTGTTGAATAGCAGCTTCATGTGCTGTCGGTGTCGACACAAAGTTGTCAGTTCCAACTTCAACACCATTACTGGAAGTAACCCCTTGACTACTGGCGTTATCATTAATTTTCATCTTTTTATTCCCTAAATTTCCTGTGGTCGGCTGGCAAGGTTATTTATCATGTCTCCCCGGGCATTAAGCATCTGGAAAATCATTTCCATCACATTTTGGAAAGACTCTACCAGGTGGGACAACTCCTCTTTGAGCCTGTCCATAACAGCTTGGAATGCGGTCAATTCGCTACGTGAAAGTTGCACGTCAGCTTGTCGGTTAGCCGCTTTACTCTGGAAGGCCGCATTGGTAGTTTGAGCAGCGCCATTAGTAACATCAACTCCCGAATCGCCCACCTGCATAGCCACTCTCAAGCCCCGAGACGTGGTATTTGCTGCTGTACCCGCGGCTTTTGCAGAAAATTCCGCTGCCTTTACTGCCATCTTAGCCGTCATCTCAGCCACTTTACTGCCCATTTTAGCGCCCATTTTCGCAATCAAACCGGCAGCAGAACCACCGAAACTGACTGCCGCCGCCGCCACCGCCATCGTAATCTCAATCGCTGTTATGACTGGCCCTAGCCATTTCATGGTTTCCTTGCTGATTAAACCATCTTGAGCTGCTTGTTGTAGTCCCTGAGAGACTACCCCCATCACTCCTCCGACAATCAGCAAAGCACCGGCTACCGCACCAACACCGGTAGCAACCATAATCGCGCCGATCACAATTGAAGTAATTGCACTAATCCAGCCAAAGATCTTAGAAAACAATCCAGATTTCTGCGCCTCTTTGGCAGAATTTTCAGCTTCTTTAATCTTCTGCTGGTTCTCTTCCATTTTCTGCAAGCTTTGCTGACGTGCTCGCTGGATATCCTGGATTTTGAGACTCGTCTGAATACGATCAAGCTTGCTGGTCAGCTCGCCCAGATTAATCTCTATTTCCTCAAGTGAGTGCAACACCAGAGAGGTCAACCACGAAGTTGCTGTCAGCTTTGCTGTCAGTTCCTTTATCAGACCTGTTGCCTGCTTAGCCTCTTGCATAACCGATTTAAGCCTGGCCATTTGTTCTTGATCAGGGTGAGTATTCACCACCGTCAATGGCGCTGGCAATGATACCCCTCGTGACTTAGCGGCATCAGAAGACAACGAGCTACCCGCCTGGCTGGGCGTAACGTGCTCCGCGCTTTTCGAAGGTGTAGTTGCGAGGATTTCACCAACCGGAGAACTATTGACCACCGGTTGAGGAATTTTAGATTCACTAACTTGAACCATTTTCCTGAGTCCTTTTTATTGTAATAGCTTCTAACATTGCACTGGAACTGGCAGCCAGAGCGGCCTGTTCCGGCGAAGCTGCCGCAAGTTGTTGAGCCGAGTAGAAGCCACTCTCAGCCCCATCAAGTTCTCCTAATTGCAGGAGACATTCGGCAGCATGAAATGGAAAACGGGGCTCATTAATATCAAGCATCGCTCCGTAGCTATAGCTTTGAACTGCCTGCTCCAGTTGCCCCATTGCCTGACGGCATGCCCCCAATCCAAGGAAGAATCGGGAATCATAGTGATCCAACATACACAAAGCCTGGAATATCTTATGTGCATCCTGCCATTTGCCTGACTGATACTGGTTAAACGCTAATGAGTAAAGTTGCTCCAACGTATCACTAGAAATATCCTTCAACATGGCAAGAGTGCCACCATCATGAAGAAAAGATTCCAGCTCTTGTGCATATTGGTCAGAAGTGGTTGATGTTTCTTGATGCTCCATAATCATTCCTTAAATTGCGCCGAGAATATTACGTATAATGCTGTCATATTTTTGAATAAAACGGTTTAACGCCTCAATAGCCGCGTTATAACGGGAACTAGCCTCATTTAAACGTGTTGTTTTTTCCTGGACAGTATTGTTTAGTGGACTTACACGATCGTTAACTGAAGTCGAAAAGTTGGCTAGGCGATTATTTTCCTTATCATATTCGTAAGAATTCTCCAGACCTGCCATAGCTCCACTCTGTTTATTAGAACTTTCCAAAAATGTCTTAATGGAGATTTCAGAACCAGAAGATATCTTCCTTAGCAGCTTATATTCAGCACTTTTCTCAAAAGTGGGCTGATCGCTAAAACCATACTTCTTATGGTCCAGCAAATTGAAAGAGTTATCATCAATCTTAAGCTCCCCATTAGCCGCTAATTTCGCATTAATCTCCGATTGAATAACACTGTAAATTTTTAACTCTGCGGTCAATGTCGCCAGTTCATCACGCAACTCAAGTCGTTTTTTATCATGACCTGACATAACCGAAACAAAAATATCGATTACATCATCATCAAGACGATCCGGTGTTAAATTAAAATGAACCGCAGCCAAAAAATCTTTTAATGTCCACGTTTTTAATGTTGAGCTATTCAAGAAAGATTCAAGATTATTAATTCCATTTTTTATTTGGCTATCTAAGTGACCACCCTCGACAACCGCGTCGGCTGGCAGGAAATAGGCAATCAGTTTTTTCAAGAGCTCCTTATTTTCAGTAACAACACTAGAATCAGATGTAATCTTGATCCCCTTATCAAAAATAAGATTAACCAATCTATCAAGCTCCGAAGATCCAGAACCTTGTAGTTGAGCTAGCGAAACCTTTTCTAGATCTGCCAAGAAAAGCTGTGGGTCATTTTGATATGGCCTAATTTCCACCTTCAAACTCCTTATACAATAATGCCACGCATACGAGGTGGGCGACGAAGACGCTTTCCCTCTTCCAGAGAGGGAGGTTGGTTGCTTCGTAAGCGATTAACTTCTGTCAGCAACTCTTGCTCAGCATTCTGAACCAGAGTAACGTCAGTATGACCAAACAGTTCTGTACCCACATTGGGGTTGATGCCAAGAGACTGCCACATCTCCTGCAATAGTTGCAGTCTGTGATCACTGTCTTTGATGGCTGCTTCAGCAGCTTGCAGTACTTTGGCGTTAGGTTCCTCTTGCATCCATGACTCCTATAATAAAGAGAGATATTGATTCTTCCTGTCAACGTTGGACTTTTTTTTGTTGTTTTCTCATTTGATGTAGCGATATAACGCAACTGGCTTCTAACTCGAACCAGCCAGGCACCACCTCATTTGCGCCTGTCCAGCGATGGTAAAAGCGGGCCAAACGTTCATCATTAAGGGGAGAGTCAACCAAAGTATTAACTTGACCATAAAGCCGGCTACCCGGCCCAAGCATGGCCATCGTTGCTGTTGCCAACAGATAAAGAGGCGCAAATGGATTCGCAAGCCCTCGACGCTGCCGGGTACGGCGTAACATCACGATCCAAACTCGCGGCGCATCATAACGCCAGGCAATTTCACAGCCTTCATACCACACACGCCAGCCAAGAGGGATTGGGCTATTCCCCATACAGTGAGGCTGTACTGAATAACCTTGCTCCTCAAACCAAGGGGTGAGCGGATCACGGTTCATAGACACACTCTACCAAGCGGTTGGATGTTGATCTGTTGGGTCAACTCTTGATACGAAAGCACTGGCAAGCCGTGGTGATCACCTTCAATTAACTTACGAACATAACGGCGAATATCCATTGATACGATCAACACCGGTTTATTCTGCATCTGTGTTAAATCACCCACGGTTTTCTTCATCTGTTCAAGGAAACTTTGCGTCACCGCTGGGTCCAGCGCCAAGTAGCTACCCGCGCTCGTTTGGCGAATACCTCCCCGGATCTGCTCCTCTACCTGTTGATCCAACAGATAAGCAGGCAAGATATTGTTGCCATTAGCATACTTGTAACAGATGTAACGCTTGAGACTACTGCGAATATATTCCGTTAATTGCACCACATCTTTTTCCTTCTGCCCCCACACCACCATAGCTTCGAGAATCGTACGTGTATTACGAATAGAGATGTCCTCGCCGACCAACCGCTGCAATATCTCAGTCATCCGCTGCAATGGAATTATACGCATAGCCTCCTTGACCAATTCCCCATAACTCCCTTCCATCTGCTCCAGAAGATAACGGGTTTCCTGCACGCCAATAAAATCTTCGGCATACTCCCGCAACACATGTGACAAATGCCAGGTGATCACCTGAGACATGGATAAAGCCGCCAGCCCGGATTTCACCAAACGTTCCTGATGTGCTTCCGCTACCCACAAGGTAGGCTGGTTAGGTAATAGAGGTTCCCCTTCTTCATAAGGGATAGCCAGTAATTCCAACTGACTGACTGGTTCCTGCACCAGTAAATGCGCTGAGCGCAGCCGACCACGGGCAACGGGCACCTCTTGTAGCTGGATCAGGTATTCTCCTTCCTTCATCCCTTCATTAAAGCGCAAATGGATACCCGGAAATGGTACGCCCAGATCCAAATAGAGGGCGCGTCGTACCCGTATTAATTCATCATTCAGTGAAATAGCTTCCAGCTCAGCCTGTAATCCCGCATCCACATCAATAAGTAAAGGAACCGTCATAGCAAATTCCTCTTTCTCACTCAGTTTTCCAGCTTTGGCCTTACTGCCGCTCTTGGCTTTAGATTTGGCCGCCGGTGCGCCTGCTCCTTGGGCTAACAGGCTAGGAAGATCCGCTTGTTGGCTGGCGTTAGCTTGGCGCTGACGCTGGAACAGCAAATAGCCACCACCCGCCACCACCAGTGCAAGTATTAAGAAAGTTAATGTAGGGAATCCAGGAATAAGGCCAAATACCACCAATAAAACACCGCCAATTAATAGTGCCTTTGGTTGAGCAACGACCTGATCACCAATCTCACTACCTAGATCAGAGGCGTCTTCCGACGAAACTCGGGTAACAATGATGCCTGCCGTAATCGCAATCAATAGGGCAGGAACCTGAGAGACCATACCATCACCAACAGTCAAAATGGCATAGAGCTGCAATGCATCGGACGCTGACATTCCTTTTTGGGTGACGCCTATGGTTATCCCGCCCAAAATGTTGACAAAGATGATGAGAAGACTCGCAATCGCATCACCCTTAACAAATTTCATCGCACCATCCATTGAACCAAACATCTGGCTCTCTTTTTCGATAATGCTACGCCTCTCCCTCGCTTCATTGACGTCAATAACACCAGCACGCATATCTCCGTCGATACTCATCTGCTTACCCGGCATGGCATCAAGGGAAAAACGAGCACTAACCTCAGCTACGCGCTCCGAACCTTTGGTTATGACGATAAATTGTACAATAGTGATGATCAGAAAGATCACTATCCCGACTATCAGGTTGCCACCGACAACGAAATTACCAAAGGTGTAGACTATTTTACCGGCATCTGCTTGCAGTAGGATCATCCGGGTGGTACTAACGGAAAGCGCCAAACGAAATAGCGTGGTCACCAGCAAGACCGCAGGAAACGCGGAAAACTGTAAAGGGGAATTGATATAGACCGCCATCATCATGAGCACAACAGAGATGGTCATATTAATGGCGATCAAAATGTCCAGCAGGATAGGCGGAAGCGGCAAAACCATCATGAAGACCACGGCTAGCAACAATATTGCCAACATGATGTCTTTACGTTCACCAATCAGCCGCAATAACTCAAACCCACGGTTCATAATAGAGCCCCTTGAGCGAGATAACGCTGATAAGCACTGCGTGCTTCTTCCAGATTCCCTTCCTGTTGACAAGCACGGCTAACACAGAGCCAGAGGGCGGCGCTTTGTTCACCCTGTTCTTGTAAGAGAGTGCAATGTTCTTTTGCCATGCTCCCCTTTTGCAGTTTAAGTAATGAAACTACCAAGGCACGACGCCCTTCTTTATGTTCAGGATGCAAAGCCAGTAATGCATCTAATAAAATACGCGCTCGGTCAGGATGACCGTATTGAAGTTGAAGCCAGCCGAGCAGCAACAGAGCGCTCTGCTGTTTAGCACTGAGAGTCATGGTCATACCTTGTGCAACAGGTGCAGAGCCATCTGCAACAACTGTTCATCTTGATTCATGTTTTCCAACAGGGAGACAGCATGCTGTACCCTGATGTCATTACCTTGTTGCAAAATTGTACGCAGACCACTAACCGCCTGACGAAAATCATGTGGACGCAACAGAGCGTGAAACCCATCTTGCGGGCAGGCAAAAGCCAACAAAGCCTGATCAGCTTTGTTGGCCGGATAAAGACGTGCGGCGTGAGTCTCAACGGATTGACCATCGGGCAATAACGCGTAGCGATCGGGTAAACTAACCTCTATCTCTTCCCGACTGATCGCCGTTAGTTGCTCAATTCCTATATGGGCGGCAGCGATTTTGCTCACGAAGCGAGCACCTCACGCTGTACTCTTAGCAAAGAACGAAATGCCTGATGCAGCAAGGGCAAGGTTATATGTCGTTCATCTAGTGTCACAAACAATAACAGACGATCTTCTCCCAGCCAGCCACAACGCAAGGGCAGTTCGGGTCCCTGACCACTGAAAGTGAGTAGCATCGCTTTCACCATTGCCTCTTTTCCCTGATGCCAGGGAATTTCACGACCCAGCCAAAGTGTTAATGCGCCACCATAGCGCTCAATTTGCAACGTACCAGAATACTCAAAATCAATTTGGATCAAGGGGCTAGAAGCATCAGACATCTCCATACCCAAATCCTGACAAAACTGGAGTAACTGCGGCTCTATCCAGTTCATGATGCTCCCTCTCCCGACCACAATTCGTCTTCTTCTCTCTCAATTGCTGCATCCAGCGCCAGTTGACACGCATTCAGCAGGTTTTGGCGCTGCTCTTCATCACTGAACACTTCCACCGGAATCAAGCGAATTAATCGCTTCAACTCCCGGTAGAAATGAATTTGAGTTTGGCTATCCTGCAATCCCAAAGCATGACCGAGTATTTCAACATCTCGCACATTGGCCCAACGTTTCTCAACCAGAGAAACGACATCCCCCATAAGGTCAGAAGGCCCGTATGCCATGATTTTCCCCCTCTACCACGCTTTTCCATAACTGTTCAACTTGAACCGATAAACTGTTAAGCAAACGGAGTTTATGCATGTCACTCATCACACGTTCCAACTTAATAGGATCAAGTTGCCGCTGTTGGCTGTCCAGATCAGCACTCAACGCTTTCATGATGAATCCTGTTACTTCCATCAGGGAACTACTCTTGAAATTGGATTGAATATCCCGCCAGGCAGCCGACAACCCTTGATAATCCATCACGGCATCACGATAGATATTGCGTAATGCTTGCAAGTTGCCAACCCCATTTCTAGCTGCTGCCGTGGCATCAGGCGTAATGCGGGCTCCCAACTCGATAGCAATTCCCTGCTCTTGCGCTAAACGTGATAATTCTTGTTCAACCAATGTCAATATGGCATGTGCCTCTGGCCTGCCTGCCAGCGCATCACGGGCCTGACTTAGCGCATAAAATTGCTCACTCACCTCTCCAGAGAAACTTTCCAGATAAGCCTGTAGTTGAGCAATATTAGTCAACTGAGCACTATTTAAGTGAGAGATCAATGCCTTGACTTTTTGTTGGCGCTCTAAATCTGGCACCTTCTGCAAATATTCACCCACCAGTGCCTCAATTTCTCGCACCCTGGCATGTCCATCGCTAACTTTACGTTTGGAAAGTGGCATATCCTTGCGTTCCGAAAATGCAAAAGTCATCTCTTCGGCCGCATCAGCAAAAGACTGGGATGCTGATACCAGCACGACTTTCTCTCCCTGAAACTGACCTACCTTAGCCTGTTCCTGTTGTGCGGTAACCCCGGCACCCAGTTCTGATAAAGTTATCGAATGAAGATGATTCTGGATAATATCCATAGTCTACCCTGTCATATCAGAGTTAATAATGAACAAATTATAAAGGTACCGTCCCAGTGCCTATGCCAAAATCAGTCGTGAATTTTTAGCAAAAACCGCCGTAACTCAAGGAAGAGCCGATTGCTCTGATATAAAACGTATATACCCTATGGATTTCAAGATGGATCGCGGCGGCAAGGGAGCGAATCCCCGGGAGCATAGATAACTATGTGACCGGGGTGAGTGAGTGCAGCCAACAAAGAGGCAACTTGAAAGATAACGGGTATAAAACATGAGCAACACACTGTGAATAAAATAGGAAATCTCACCGATAAAGCAGAGAACAGCCAGGTAAACTCCAACCATTTTCTAAAAACTCCCGACTCAGGTTGCAATCCCTTCCTCCTCCCCTTCTTTATAGTATTCGTAGCAGAGGTTATATAAACGATCATGAAGCTTTCCCTTGACCATATTCCCGGCAAAATGCGCCACGCCATTAATGAATGCCGGCTAATTCAGATTCGTGGCCGGGTTACTCAGGTCACGGGTACACTCCTTAAAGCCGTTATTCCTGGTGTGCGGATAGGCGAACTTTGTCACTTACGCAATCCTGACAACACACTGTCGCTTTTGGCGGAGGTGATTGGATTCCAACAACATCAAGCCTTGTTGACTCCACTTGGTGAAATGTTTGGTATCTCTTCAAATACTGAAGTAAGCCCAACCGGAGCCATGCACCAAGTTGGCGTGGGTGATTATCTGTTAGGGCAAGTCCTTGATGGGCTAGGTAATCCATTTTCCGGCGGCCAATTGCCGGAACCACAAGCTTGGTATCCCGTTTATCGGGATGCGCCGGCTCCGATGAGTCGTAAACGGATTGAACACCCGCTTTCACTCGGTGTACGCGCTATTGATGGCTTACTCACTTGTGGCGAAGGTCAACGTATGGGGATTTTTGCCGCAGCGGGTGGCGGAAAAAGTACCCTGCTATCTACGCTGATTCGTAGCGCCGAAGTTGATGTTACCGTGCTGGCGCTCATCGGTGAACGTGGCCGTGAAGTACGGGAATTTATCGAATCAGATCTCGGTGAAGAGGGACTAAAACGTTCCGTGCTGGTGGTAGCGACCTCAGATCGCCCGGCAATGGAGCGAGCTAAAGCAGGGTTTGTCGCCACATCAATCGCTGAATATTTTCGTGATCAAGGCAAACGTGTACTCCTACTGATGGATTCAGTGACCCGTTTTGCCCGAGCGCAACGAGAAATAGGTTTAGCTGCCGGCGAGCCGCCAACCCGACGAGGTTATCCCCCATCAGTGTTTGCCGCTTTGCCACGGCTAATGGAACGTGCTGGTCAATCCGACAAAGGTTCGATTACCGCCCTCTATACCGTCTTGGTGGAAGGCGATGACATGACAGAGCCTGTGGCAGACGAGACTCGTTCTATCCTTGATGGTCACATTATTTTGTCACGCAAACTGGCGGCGGCTAACCACTATCCAGCTATCGATGTGTTACGTTCCGCCAGCAGGGTGATGAATCAAATTATCACTCCTGAGCATCAGGCTCAGGCCGGCCTGTTGCGCAAATGGCTAGCTAAATATGAAGAAGTTGAGCTTTTGTTGCAGATTGGAGAGTACCAAAAAGGGCAAGATCCCGTTGCTGACAATGCCATTGCACACATTGAAGCAATACGTAACTGGTTACGCCAAGGCACCCATGAGCCAAGTGATCTACCGCAAACCTTAGCTCAATTACAGCAGATAACAAAATAATGATTAGCCGTTTACAACGCATAAAAGCCTTGCGAGTCGAACGCGCTGAAAAACATTTTTCCTTGCAACAAATGAAGCTGCAAACGGCCCGTCAACACCATCAGCAGGCTTTGCAAACCTTGCAAGATTACTGTCAATGGCGAATAGAAGAAGAACAACGGCTTTTTGCATTGTGTCAGGGCCAACCTATTGACCGCAAAGGTCTTGAACGCTGGCAACAACAAGTTGCCCTGTTACGCGAAAATGAAGCGCAATTGGAAAAGCAAGTGGCTGAAATGACTGAAAAAGTGGAGCTGGAACTCCGCCAATTAAAAGAGTGTCAACGTGTTCTGCACCACACACGCCAGCAGCAAGAAAAATTTAATGAATTGGGTCGTCAGCAACAAGAGGCGATCCGGGCCCAAGGTGAATACCAGGAAGAGCTGGAACAAGAAGAGTTCCATCGCCAGGAAAGAGTGTAAAACAGAAGAGTATGAACCCACTGACAGCTATCGGCAGAAAAGATGTCTCCTCCCTCCCAACGTCGTCACCCGCAGAGGCAGACGCAGATTTGCAACGCCGTTTCGAGCAAGCTATCACCTCTCATGCCGCCAACACGCGCCAGTCAACCACACGGCAGACGGAACAACCGTTAACCAATACAACGGCAAACCATGAACCAGCGGATCAACATGCCACACATGACTCAGATGAGGAGCTTCCACTATTCGACTCTCCCCAACCGGCAATTGATGATCTGCGCAAGCAAGCCTTACCATTGACAGGCCATGACATGCCTGCACCACATCAAAATCAGAAAAAAAACTTATCGGCCCCCGCTCACCGCCTTAATGAGATCGCTAACGAGATAAAGGAATCGCTGTCAGCACCCGGAGTCCCAACACGTCAGTCAAACCTGAATGCCTTGTCTGATTCTGACCTAAAGCCGGTTGATATCACGGTAACTTCTAATCCTGACACAGCAATGATGCAGACAACACCTGGCCGATCCCCATCTCAGCCAGACACACAACACAGCGCCATTCCTCACCAACAGACAGACCCGACGTTACCTATACCTGCCCGCAATGCCAACGAAATCAACCCTGCGGAAGGAAAAACACGAGATGAAATCGAAACATCCCATTTGTTGGTATTAAAACCAAAAGAGTCCGACTCTCAATCCTCTGACTCTGGTGGATCAGACGGAAAAACACCTTTCTTCCCACAAACCCAATTCCTGCCGGGGGAGCGCATCCTCGCCACGATGCAAGCAACTTCAACCATATCTCCCCTTTTGGAAGTGTTGATCGACAAACTGAGTGTGGAGATCAGTATCGAACTAACCCAACAGCCGCGTCCGGCGACATTACATCTGACACTTCCTAACTTGGGAGCACTTGAGATCCAACTCACCAGCGAGCATGGCAAACTTCAAATAGAAATTTTAGCGAATCCCGCCGCTCAACAACTCCTGAAACAAGCACGTTTTGAACTGATTGAACGTTTACAGCTTCTTTACCCAACACAAACTGTCGAACTCTCCCTTCCGCCCCAAACGGATAGTGAACATGGATCACGTCAACGTCGCAGCGTATATGAAGAATGGAAAAAAGATGCATGAATAGCCTGACCTTATCCAAAGTTTCATTGGAAGAATTAACGCTGCATCAGGCCCTGAGTCGCCATCAGCAACAATTTAGTTGGGATAATAGCCATCTCACCCTAGATGTGATCTCTCCTCCCCAAACGTTAGACAAGGTACTGATCGCCCATTGGCAGGGACAAACTTTTTCCTTTTACTGCCATGCAGCCGAGCTAGCGCTGTGGCTCGCACCTGATCTACAACAAGCGGACCTCACATCACTCCCTCAAGATCTGCTGTTAGCACTACTGGAATATCAGAGCAAAATGCTACCCACTCTGTCATGGTCAGCACTGAGTACCACGTCAGAACGCCGCCCTTTGTCAGCTTGCTTACGACTCCGCCTTGAACGGCCAGGGGCCACATTGCCGCTCTGGTTACCAGAACCATCCCCCTTAATTGCCATATTGCCAGAACGTCAACCTAGAGAATGCCTGCCTATTCCATTACGACTTTCTCTGCAATGGGGAGCAATAATCCTGACTTTAGATGTGTTTCGTACTCTGGAATCAGGGGATGTGCTGCTACTGCCCCCACAGCAACAACCAGATGACCCTTTATTAGCGTATCTGGAAGGACGCCCTTGGGCCTACTTTAAATCCCATGACCATAAATTGGAGTTAATCACTATGCACACACTCTCTCCTGACAGTTCTGACAACACTCTGCCAGTAACAGATCTAAACGATCTGGAGGTTCATGTCAGTTTCGAAGTGGGCCGTCAGACCTTGGACCTACAGACACTCACCAGCCTGCAACCCGGCTCATTACTCGATCTTGGTGTTCCTTCAGACGGTGCAGTTCGTATTCTTGTCAATCAAAAATGCCTGGGTTCAGGGCGGTTGGTGGATATTGAGGGACGTCTGGGAGTAAGAGTCGAACATCTCTCCGTGGAGAAACAATCATGATCCAACTACCGGACGAATTAGATCTTATCATCGGTCTGGCTTTGCTGGCTCTGCTGCCCTTTATTGCCGTGATGGCAACCTCTTTTCTCAAACTGGCGGTGGTATTTTCCTTACTACGTAACGCGTTGGGCGTACAGCAGATCCCACCCAACATGGCTATGTACGGTTTGGCAATTATCCTCACTATCTATGTGATGGCTCCGGTGGGTTTCGCCACTCAAGATTACCTGCGTCAAAATGAAGTTTCATTCAGCAATGCGCAGTCAGTAGATAAATTTGTGGAAGAGGGCCTGACACCTTACCGAAATTTTCTCAAACAACATATTAAACCCAGTGAACGCACTTTCTTTATCGATAGTACCCGACAAATTTGGCCAAGCCAGTATGCCGATCGGCTAGAACCAGACAGCCTATTGATACTGTTACCTGCCTTTACCGTCAGTGAATTAACCCGGGCTTTTGAAATTGGGTTTCTTCTTTATCTACCATTTATTGCAATCGATCTCATTATTTCCAACATTCTGCTGGCAATGGGGATGATGATGGTTTCTCCAATGACTATCTCACTTCCTTTCAAATTACTGTTATTTGTCCTGCTTGATGGCTGGACACGCCTGACACATGGCCTTGTTATCAGTTATGGAGATTGAATATGAGTAATGCTGATATTTTACATTTCACTAGCCAATCTCTCTGGTTAGTGTTAATCCTTTCCCTGCCACCGGTACTCATGGCTGCGGCAGTGGGAACATTGGTCTCGTTGATCCAAGCACTCACCCAAATACAAGAACAAACATTGGGTTTTGTTATCAAATTAATTGCAGTCATTATCACCCTGTTCGCTACCGCTACCTGGCTTGGCAACGAACTCTACAGCTTCGCCAATATGACCTTTCTTAAGGTGCCACAGATCAAATGACCCTACCTGAGCTCCAGCAGCAAATACTTGCTTATACCCTGTTGTTACCACGCATCATGAGTTGCTTTGTGATATTTCCTGTGCTCAGCAAACAGATGCTAGGTGGTGGGTTAATCCGCAACGGCGTGGCCTGCTCGCTGGCCCTTTATGCTTATCCAACAGTAGCAGGCAGCCAGTTGCCCACATTAAGTAGCTTGGAATTGACGCTGTTGCTCGGTAAAGAAGTCCTGCTTGGTTTGCTCATTGGCTTTATCGCTTCTATCCCATTTTGGGCGATGGAAGCCACCGGTTTTATTATAGATAACCAACGGGGAGCAACAATGGCTTCAGTGCTCAACCCTGCCCTGGGAAGCCAGACCTCCCCAACAGGTCTGTTATTGACTCAAACGCTGATCACACTCTTTTTTTCCGGCGGCGCTTTTCTTAGCCTGCTCGGAGCCCTATTTCAGAGTTATAACAGTTGGCCGGTAACACAGTTTTTCCCCAAAATTACCAACCAGTGGCTCCACTTTTTCTATGGTCAGTTTAGCTATCTACTACAGCTCTGCGCTTTAATGGCAGCCCCTTTGCTAATCGCCATGTTTCTGGCAGAGTTCGGGCTGGCACTGATTAGCCGTTTCGCTCCTTCTCTCAACGTTTTCGTATTGGCAATGCCGATCAAAAGCGCAATTGCCAGCCTGTTACTGGTTATCTATATCCAGTTATTGATGCATCATGCCTATGATAAGGTGCTGTTAATGCTCTCCCCAGTACGCATGTTAATCCCTATTCTGGAGGCACCATGAGCGGAGAAAAGACTGAAAAACCTACTCCCAAGAAACTTAGAGACGCCCGGAAGAAAGGCCAAGTAACCAAAAGTAACGAAGTTGTCTCCACCTCGTTAATCTTGGGGCTAATCGGCATGATAATGGTCATGTCTGAATACTATTTGGAGCATCTGAGTAAACTGATGCTGATCCCGGCTAATCTGCTAGAGAAACCCTTTCCCCAAGCCTTCAACCATGTGGTTGAAAACTTGATGCAAGAGCTGGTCTACCTCTGCCTGCCAATTCTAAGCGTTTCCGCTTTGCTATCGCTGGTATCACACTTTGCTCAATATGGTTTTCTACTTAGTGGACACTCCATCAAACCTGATATTAAAAAGATCAACCCTGTTGAAGGTGCTAAGAGAATCTTCTCTATCAAGAGTCTGGTGGAATTCATCAAATCGATACTTAAAGTAGGACTGCTCTGCACCTTGGTTTGGATTACTCTGGCAGGCAATCTACAAGCACTACTGCGGCTGCCGGAGTGTGGAACAAGATGTATTGTTCCTGTACTCGGCATAATGTTAACCCAGCTCATGACCGTATGCGGCATCGGGCTTATCGTGATTTCTATTGCCGATTATGCTTTTGAACACTACCAACATATTAAACAGCTTAGAATGAGTAAAGACGAGATCAAACGGGAGTATAAAGAGAGTGAAGGCAGCCCAGAGATCAAAAGCAAACGACGCCAATTTCACCAAGAATTACAATCAAGCAATATGCGCGCTAGCGTCAAGAATTCATCAGTTATCGTCGCCAACCCAACTCACATTGCGGTAGGTATCCGTTATAAGAAAGGAGAGACACCGTTACCCCTTATTACACTCAAGTTCACCAATGCGCAGGCCCTACAAGTTCGGCGTATTGCCGAAGAGGAAGGTATTCCGGTGTTACAACGCATTCCGCTGGCCCGAGCACTTTATCAAGATGGCCTGATAGACCAATATATTCCTGCTGATCTCATCCAAGCTACCGCAGAAGTTTTGCGCTGGTTAGAACAGTGGCAAGATCGCCCGCCGGAGCCGTAATCTGTCCTCAAACAGCACTTTTTGACAGTCAAACTGCATATATGAACTGAGTATTGGCATTTAACATACCTTGCCAATGCTCAATTGCAACAAACGAAATACAATTTATATTTGTCTCTTAAGCGTTACGATTTAATTACATAATAACAACAAATTTAATATAAATTAAAATTACTGCTAATAACCTAACATTGCTTAAACAATATTATAATAAACAATCCAATTAGGTTAGGTGAGTTTTCTGTTTTTATCGATTGATCAAATAGCTGAAACCAGATTGAATTTATTATTAAGTGATTTATATTACACGTAGCTATTTGGATTTCACTTTGCGCTGACTTCTACACCTGTTAATTCGTTAATATTACTCTAGCTATCATTCATTACAATTACTAACGTATTATGAATCAATAATAGATTGCCTGAATAAAAGGAGATAACTATCAATATCAGTCAAGACAAAAGACTCGGTTTATATACCCGTTATCTTTCAAGTTGCCTCTTTGTTGGCTGCACTCACTCACCCCGGTCACATCGTTCTCT
The DNA here is from genome assembly GCF_003343245.1 of Photorhabdus laumondii subsp. laumondii. Lineage (NCBI taxonomy): Bacteria > Pseudomonadati > Pseudomonadota > Gammaproteobacteria > Enterobacterales > Morganellaceae > Photorhabdus > Photorhabdus laumondii. The sequence continues at coordinate 4,440,268 of NZ_CP024901.1, forward strand.
ATGCTCCCGGGGATTCGCTCCCTTGCCGCCGCGATACATCTTGAAATCCATAGGGTATAACTAAGGGTGAAAAATTTACAGGCAATCGTTATCGTGCAAAAAACTGATCGCTTTTCACTCTTCGTTTATAAAGCGTTTATAAAACGTGAGAATAATACAGTATTCGGCCCAAAGAACATTATAGGCCCACTAGCAAAAATCATTTTAATTAAAAGATGCTATAGTTAATCATCAGGTTAAATACGTAAAATTATTCTTCACTGTCTATTCCAGGCAGCGAAACCAAAAAAATATCTATTAATAATAATCTGATTTGTATTTTTAAGACATAACACCAACAGATCCAGGACAATAGAATGAACGGCATCACAACATCAGGGAAGGGAATGGATATCTCACGACTCCAACGTAGCATGCCTGCCTTTAACGTTATAGAGCACCCCCAAGAAGGGATATATATCCTGCTCGAAGGTGAAATGACATGGCAGGACAGTACCAATACCTACGATATCTCCCACAACGAGCTGCTTTTTGTTCGTCGTGGCAGTTATGCAGCAAAAACGCGTAGCGATACTTGCAAACTACTCTGGTTGCCTCTGAGTACGACTTTCCTCCACGGGTTTCTGCAACGCTTTGGTACTCTGCTCAGTGAAGTCGAGCGACACAACATGTCAACACCCGAATTAATTGCATTTACCTCATCCCCTCTGTTATCTCAAAGTATAAATGGGCTGGTCGATCTATTGGCTCATGATTACCCCACAGCGTTGGGTCAACTCAGAACAGAAGAGTTGTTATTGTTATTAGCATTTGGAGAACAAGGTACTTTGCTCATGTCAGTATTACGACAATTGAGCAATCGCCAAGTGGAACGTTTACAGAGTTTTATGGAGAATCACTACCTTAAGGAGTGGAAACTCAGTGAATTCGCTAAAGAATTTGGTATGGGATTAACCACCTTCAAGGAGCTGTTCCGTTCGGTATACGGAATATCCCCACGCGCTTGGATCAGTGAACGCCGCATTCTTTATGCACATCAGCTACTACTCAATAGCGAGATGAGTATTGTTGATATCTCGATGGAAGCAGGATTTTCCAGCCAATCCTACTTTACTCAAAGCTATCGGAGACGCTTTAATTGCACGCCCAGTCGAGCCAGATATGGCAAAGAGTAACGATTGGCTAAAATAATCTGACGTTTTTTACAAGTTAACCGTTGGCCTGACAGATAAAATAAGGCCATCCCCAATTTAATCGACAAGAGTGACTAGCAGCAAGATGAGCATAGCATGAGCCAGCAAGACCATAATCAGACTCGAACCAGCATGTTTCTTGGCCGCAAGATCTCTGTCACGCAGTCGGGAATTCCACGCCGGGATCAATTACTCGGAAAATCATCGGCTATTCAGTATCAGAATAGAGACATTATTAATAGCCAACAGTTTATTTTATTACAGCGTTTGCTACCCAGACATCTGCTGGAAAGCTTGATGAAGTCCGTCTGGTTTCGTAGACGGTTAAATTGCGGGCAAGCTTTGCGGCGTGATGACTTACAACAACTCATCAGAGCGGCGGCAGAACTGGAATGTGACTGGAATAAGGTACTGGGTGACCGCATAAACCTAGCTGACAGACATCTTTTACAGCACTGGGTATTACAGCCGCTATTTGACTGGTGGCTCCGTTTGTTGGAGCCAGAGATAGACTTCTGGTTCACTGAATTTGATCAGCTACAAATCCAAGAACGGCAACTGCATGCTAAAGCGCATTTTTGGCAGCAAGCCGAAAGCGTCTCGTCTCAATGCCGGGAACAACAACATAAAGAGGTTACATCTTTGCAAACAGCGCTTAATCAACGCAAGCAACTATTAGAAAAACGGCTGTTGACAACGGAAACTCAGGCGCGCGAAGCATGGCCCAACTGGTTTACTGGGCTAGATGCCCTCCAAACTGGCGGCGACCTAACCGCTTTTATGCCGGTTCCCGAAGCACTGTCATCCTGTTGGGCGTGGTTGACTACTTTAGAGCATGACACCGAGGCGGCTACTCACTTGCAAAAATGGCTCTGTGCCCGTTTCCTGTGCCTGCCACAGGACAATTTTCACTGGCAATCGACGACCTAATTATTAGAGGAAACATGCAAACTCTACTCAATCATTTGGCCAGTCGTTTAGGCCAGAAGCCTTTTGTTTCCGATAGACAAGGGCATTACCATTTGCACATTGATAACTACAACCTGTTTTTTCGCCAACAGGGAACTGAACTTGTGTTATCCAGCCCGCTAAGCTGGCGCCATAACCCAAAAGATCCGTCAGGCGCTGAATTATTGAAAACACTATTGCAACAAGTTACGCGCTGGGGACGCCATGCTCCCCATGCATTGACCTTAGATGAATCAGAGAATCTTATTTTGGAAGCACGCCTTAACCTTGATAGTTTGGATGTTCAAATACTGGAACAGATGCTAACTCTGCACGTCGATCTACTGGAACAAGTCATGGCTTTATTGTCGGAAACCCAATCTGCCCCTCAATGGAAACAGGCAATATGGCAACCATGAAACCATTTCAAAAGCTATGCCGTTCGCTACTGTTGTCGTTGAGTATCAGCGGTGTGATGCTCCCCTCTGCTTATAGCCAAGATCTGGATTGGTTTCCTGCGCCTTATAGCTATCTGGCAAAAGGAGAAAGCTTGCGGGATGTACTGGTTAATTTCGGTGCCAACTATGAAGCATCAGTGGTTGTCAGCGACAAGGTGACCGATCAAGTTAACGGCCATTTTGAGCAGGACACTCCTCAGGAATTCCTGCAACATTTATCCTCTCTCTATAATCTGGTCTGGTACTACGACGGGAGCGTGCTTTATGTATTCAAAAACAGTGAAATACAATCGCGCCTGCTTAAACTTGAACGAACCAACGCAACGGAGTTACAGCAAGCCCTAAAACGTTCCGGTATTTGGGAGCCACGCTTTGGTTGGCGTCCTGATCCAAGCAACCAACTGGTTTACGTATCAGGCCCTCCTCGTTATCTTGAACTGGTTGATCAGACTACATCCGCACTGGAACAGCAGTCATTGCTGCGTAGCGAAAAAACGGGTGCCTTGACAGTGGAAATTTTCCCGCTCAAATACGCCTCAGTGGTCGATCGCAAGATCCAGTATCGTGATACCAGTATTGAGGCACCGGGCATAGCCACCATTCTCTCCCGCCTGCTCAGTGATACCAATGTAACTGCTGTTACTGGTGAAGCATCATCTCCTTCTATGGGAGAAAGCTACTCAAGCCGTGCAGTCGTACAAGCAGAACCCTCCCTAAATGCCATCATTGTACGGGATAACCCGGAAAGGATGTCCATGTACGCCCATTTAATCAACGCACTGGATAAACCCTCCGCCCGGATTGAAGTTGCCCTTTCCATCGTCGACATCGACGCAAACAACCTTTCAGAACTGGGAGTTGACTGGCAAGTCGGCATCAACACCGGGCCTCGCCATATCATTGATATCACAACGTCTGCCAGGGAAAAAACAGAGATCAAAGAAAAAGGTGAAAGCATCGGTTCAGCCGCATTAGGTAGCCTGGTTGATCGCCGTGGTCTGGATTACCTGCTCGCCAAAATCACCTTACTAGAGAGTAAAGGAAGCGCTCAGGTGATTTCCCGCCCAACGCTTTTAACGCAGGAGAATACGCAAGCCGTCATTGACAACAATGAAACCTACTACGTGAAAGTTAATGGCGAACGGGTTGCCGAGCTTAAAAGCCTTACCTATGGCACTATGCTACGCATGATCCCCAGAGTCATCCAAGTAGGCGATTCTTCTGAAATCAGTTTAGACCTGCATATTGAGGATGGTAACCAGAAACCTAATAGCTCAGGACAGGATGGCATCCCGACCATCAGCCGAACCGTCGTCGATACCGTTGCCAGAGTTGGACATGGGCAAAGTCTGCTGATTGGTGGCATCTACCGCGACGAAATGAGTCAAATAACACGCAAGGTGCCATTTTTAGGCGATATCCCCTATCTGGGTGTCTTGTTTCGCAATACCAGTGAGCAAGTTCGGCGATCAGTACGGTTATTCATTATTGAGCCACGTCTGATTGATAGTGGGATAGCCCATTATCTGGCTCTTGGTAACGGACAAGATCTACGCCCTGGATTACTGGCAACACAGGATATCTCTAATCAGAGCTTATCGTTGGGCAAAGTTCTAGGGAGTGCACAATGCCAACCATTATCCTCAGCTCGTCAAATACAAGAAACACTACGACAAGCAGGTAAAAGCTCATTTTTAGACTCATGCCGAATGGGTAACACTTACGGATGGCGAGTCATTGAACAGCAATGTTCACTGAAAGAAACCTGGTGTGTTCGTGTACAAAATAAGGCGAATAGATGAGTTGGAAAATTCGCTTTTACCGCGGACTGAATAAAAGTATTGAGGTCAATTTAGCTGAGGGGCGTTTAGCCATCGGCTCAGACCCCCTACAGGCAGATATCGTTCTGGTGGATGAAGATGTTGCTCCTGTGCACCTGATCTTAGAAGTCGAACCAGACTCAATTCGCCTGTTGGAATGGGCCGGGGAAGCTGCACCAAGCCAGAATGGCGAACCGCTGTCACCGGGTGCGACATTGCAAGCGCTGGCCCGTCAGGAAGTTGGCCCGTTATTGTGGGCTTTTTGTGACCAGCAACATACATTCCCAAGCCAACTAGCTGAACCCGTGGTCACACCACAGCGCCCTGCCCGGCAAAATCGCAGCCGGGTAGCAGGCGGAATGTTAATACTTTGTCTGGTACTGGCACTCGGTCTTCTGGCGCTACTTGGACATGAAGGGTGGCAAAGAAACCACATGTCCAATGGCATAGCCGAGCAAGAACTACGCCGTTTTCTCAGTAGTGATTCAGCCTATCGCCAAGTGAGCGTACAAATGATGCCCAATCACGGGCCGCCGTTGCTCAAAGGTTATGTGGCTCTCAACCACCAACGGCTGGCCCTGCAACAGTATCTCGATACCCACTCTCTCAGTTATCGGCTGGAGCTACGTACTATGGAAGAGTTACGTCAGGGGGTAGATTTCATTTTACAAAAATTAGGCTATGCCCAGATCCAAAGTAGCGATGGTAAACAACCCGGTTGGATCCGCCTTATAGGCGAAGTCACTGATACCAGCCAGCAATGGAACAATATCGAGTCACTACTCAAACGTGATGTTCCTGGTTTGCTTGGCATAGAAAACCAGACGCGGTTCACCGGTAACCACCTCAAGCGACTGGATATGTTATTGGCTAAACATGATTTACCTGACACGCTGACCTACAAGGATAAAAATGATCGTATCGAGTTCATAGGTCAACTGGATGAACACCAAACGCATAACTTCTACCGCTTACAGCAGGTATTTAAGCAAGAATTCGGCAACCAGCCGGCACTGGTATTACTGAATAATAAGCAGCTCACCCGCAATGATGAGCTCAATTTCGACGTCCGGGCCGTTTCTCTCGGGCGTGTGCCCTATGTGGTACTCAAAAACAACTTGCGTTACCCGGTTGGAGCAACCACAGAAAACGGTTTAATAATCGAGGCCATCCGTCAAGATGCGATTGTTATTACCAAGGGTAAGCAACAATTTATCGTCAAACTTAACAGGAGCCCAGCTTCATGATGACATCCCTGGAAGCACGACTGTTTGGTGCTGATCCCTCTTATGTCAACGAAATACAACATCGCCTTTCTCAGGCGCTGAACGATATCAAACAACGCCTGAGATGTGGCGGTTCGGTACAAGAATACCAACAATGGCAACTGGAGGCTGATGCTATCCAAGCTGCAATCACAATACTTAACACAACAGAAGGAGACCATCATGGCCCAAATTTTTAGTTCCGCAACAACAGTGAATACATTCGATAAGGTTGCTGACCAGTTGAAAGAGCCAGCTAACGCAGCCAACAAAGATGTTGATGAGGCAATCACGGCCCTCAAAGGCGGGCCTGATAACCCAGCTTTGCTAGCTGATTTACAACACAAGATTAACAAATGGTCGGTCATCTACAACATCAACTCTACCATCATCCGGGCCATGAAAGACCTGATGCAGGGTATATTACAGAAGATCTAATCATGACACGTTCACTTAAAGGGCTACTGGCAGATATTGCTCTGGTTGGAAGCGGCCATCACTGCCATGACGAAGCCAATATTATTGCCGACTGGCTGATGTCAGGCGAAGAAGAGCAAGAAGCTGCAAACCTGATTCGGCTCTCTTCTCTAACGAACCAAGGCAAATATCAACAGGCTCTGGATTTTGGGCGGGACCTTCCCTGGCCAAGTTTGGAACCTTGGTTAGCATTGTGCGAGTGGCGTTTGGGTCTGGCATCAGCCTTGGAGCAGAGACTGACGCGAATGGCTGGCAGTGACGATCCACAATTGCTCTCCTTCGTCGACGGCATGCGGGAACAACTGGCTCATGAATAGGATTGAAGGGCTATCCTATAACACCGTGTCGCAACCAACGGTACAGCCTTCGGTCAGTTCCAAGCACCAGCACAGCTTTGAGCAAGCACTGGAAACCACGCCCGATCAGCAAATGTTGAAAGAGCGCCAGCAACGCTGGCTTCAGGGAGAACCGCTGGAAAACGTTTTAGGCGACTTAGATCCAGCGACACAACGCAAAGTGATATGGCAGTGGTATCAGGCTTTATCGTCTGATAAACAGCCCTCCCAACGTGCTCAGTTACAGGCCAAGCTGATTGCCCCGGTACAAGAGCGCTTATGGTCGCAGTTTGGTGGCTTGGCAGGCAACATCAAACCACCACTGGATATGCCAGAACTTAGAAAGATTGTTCGTGAATTCGCCCCCACAGGTCGACAACAGGAGACGGTTCTTCTTGAGGTACTCGGCGAAATTAAGCCTATTCCTGGCAATGAGTACCTGAGTGACCTTATCCGACAAGAGTTAAAAACGCTGATCCCCCGTAACGGTATGGTGGATAACCTGATACGAAACTCACACAAACCCGATTTGGAAGAATAATGGAGCAGCCACAACACCATGAAACAAGGACAGACAACCTAAATAAACTGCACACACCTCAAATTTGGAGGAACTATGGATCTACCACAGATAAGCGAGACACTGATCACCAGCCTGGATGAACTTAATACACATCAGGCCAGTGCCGAAAATATTGCGAGTTTTGAACACGCTATGTCCAATCAAGATCAGGGGATTGAAAACAATCTGATCAATGAATTGGGTCAGCTTAGACAGCAACTTACTCAGGCGAAACAAGATTTGGAAACACAGTTAGCGGTCTCTGGTAGTGATCCTAACAGCCTGATGCAAATGCAGTGGTCTCTGATGCGAATCACCCTGCAAGAAGAGCTGATTGCCAAAACGGTAGGACGACTCAATCAAAACATTGAAACCCTAATGAAAGCCCAGTGAGGAGCTGTGAAGAAACACTATATAATCTGCGTTATGCTCGCTGTCCTGATGCTAACTGGCTGTAAAATCGAACTCTATACCGATGTGAGCCAAAAAGAAGGCAACGAAATGTTAGCCTTGCTCAGGGAAGCGGGCATTTCCTCTGATAAGCAGCCAGACAAAGATGGCAATATCAAGCTGTTAGTCGAAGAGTCTGATGTGGCACAAGCTGTTGAAGTGCTCAAACGTAAAGGATATCCACGGGAGAACTTCTCTTCGTTACAAGATGTCTTCCCCAAGGACGGCCTTATCTCCTCACCAATAGAGGAGCGGGCACGGCTCAACTTTGCCAAAGCACAGGAGATTGCCCGAACACTTTCCGAGATCGATGGCGTGCTCGTCGCCCGGGTACACGTTGTTTTACCCGAGGAGCAAGACCGACTGGGCAAAAAGCTATCGCCAGCCTCTTCCTCGGTGTTTATTAAACACGCAGCGGACGTGCAACTCGACACTTACATCCCTCAAATCAAGCAACTGGTTAATAACAGCATTGAAGGGTTGAGTTATGATCGGATCAGTGTCGTATTAGTGCCCGCCGCGGGCGTGCGTCAGGTACCGTTGGCACCACGCTACTCCACTCTGTTCTCTATCCAAGTGACGGAAGAGTCACAGGGACGGTTGATTGGGCTGTTGGTGCTATTATTAGCCCTGCTATTTATCAGCAATCTGGCACAATTCCTGTGGCACCGCAGCAGGATACAATAATGGTAACAGCATTAACGCCCTATCAGTTTCGGTTTTGCCCTGCCAGCTATATTCATTCTGATCATCTATCCCCAGAATGGCTTACCGTCTTATCTTCTCTACCTGAGTGGCGACACTCTCCCAGGCTTAATGGACTACTGCTAACCCAATTTGATCTAAATGTGGATTATGAATTACCAACTGGATTGGGAAACATCGCCCTGTTAGAGCAATCGTGCTTAGAACAACTTCTTACCTGGCTAGGTGCTTTACTTCATGGGCAAGCTATCCGCCATTGTCTGATGGCGACAGAACTTCGCCACTTGCATGACTCACTAGGAAAAGAGGGACATCGCTTCTGCTTAAAGTATCTCGACATCATTATCGGCAACTGGCCGACTGGCTGGCAGCGCTCGTTACCACCAGAAATCAATGCAAACTATTTTCGTACCAGTGCCTTACAGTTCTGGCTAACGGCGATGGAGTCTCCTCCTATTGATTTCGCTAAGCGCCTGAGCCTGCGGCTTCCCTCTTATGAAAACCTCGCAGCCTGGCCTGTCAGCCAGGCAGAACGACCGTTGGCACAAGCATTGTGTCTCAAATTGGCTAAGCAAGTGAACACAGAATGTTACCATTTATTAAAATAACGACAGGGCATCTTCAACTGTCTCCTGAACTCCAGATACTGCGTAAAGCGGACTATCAGACCTGCCTCAGTGCCAAATCTCTGCTTGAGGCTGCCCGGCTCCAGGCACAAGAAATTGAACGTGACGCGCAGGCAGTGTATGAGCAACAAAAAGAGTTAGGTTGGCAAGCAGGCATTGATGCTGCCCGCGCAGAACAAGCTAACCTGATTCATCAAACCCAGTTGCAATGCCAACAATATTACCGGCAGGTCGAGCAACAGATGAGCAATGTAGTCTTGCAGGCTGTACGTAAAATCCTCAAGAATTATGACCAAGTTTCCCTCACCTTACAGGTAGTGCGTGAGGCCCTGTCATTAGTCAGTAACCAAAAACAGGTTATCCTGCGCGTTAATCCTGAACAGGCCGCAACAGTTCGCGAACAAATATCACGGGTACACAAAGATTTCCCTGAAATCGGCTATTTAGAGATCACTGCTGATGAGCGTCTTGATCAAGGGGGCTGTATTTTAGAAACAGAAGTCGGGATCATTGATGCCAGTCTGGATAGCCAATTAGAAGCACTGATGTCAGCCATCAATAACCAATGGCAAAGTTGACGATGCCATCACGCCTCAAAGAGATAACCAGTTTTCGACGGAAAGTGAAAATTTCTTCTGCCGTTATTAATATTCTCTATTTCGACAAAACATTATGATTCACTCTACTTAATATCCAAACATCTATCTCAAAAAACCACTTAAGGAGTGACCATTGTCTCCCATCTCAAGTATTAATCACCAAAGAATATTTCCTACCCAGCAGCTCGATACCACAGCCGTTAATCAACCACAGGGTGAACTGTCGGGTAAATCCCTGAAAGTCTCTTCCCCCAGACCGGGGTTGTTAGAGCGCCTCTCAGCGGCGATTCAACGCAATCTACCGGGCCACTCCATGCTCGATCGCCAACTCACTACTGATGGCAAGAAGAACCAAGAGAGCCGCTTCTCGTTCAGCATGATAAAAGACAGAATCGTTCACTTTGCGGTGAGCACCACGTTAGGGAGTGTTCGAAATTCTGCGAGTAAGCACGGCGGCGAAATCACCTTCAAGTTCGCCCAGACCAAGGGGACCTTTCTGGATCAAATCATGAAACATAGTGACACCGCCGGCGGGGTTTGTGAATCCATATCAGCTCATTGGATAAGCGCTCATGCCAAAGGGGAAAGTGTCTTCGATCAACTCTATGTGGGCGGCCAAAAAGGACAGTTTCATATCGACTCTCTGGTTTCCATTAAGCAGTTACAGATGGATGGTATAGCCCAAGATGTCGATCAAGACACTATGACCGAATCTTGGCTTAGCGAAAATGGCATCCAACCACGCATGAAAACGATAACCTATCAAAGCGCCAACGGGCCCATTAATTACAAACGTCCAATCGAAGTCAACGGTCAGACCGGCAGTAATGGCACATCAGATCTACTAAACGCTATTCTAGACACAGGCGATAAAGGTTCTAGCTATAAAAAGATTAGTTTTTCAGGACAGATGGCCGGGCATGCCGTAGCCGCTTATGTAGATGACCAGAAGGGTGTTACTTTCTTTGACCCTAACTTTGGCGAGTTCCACTTTCCAAACAAAGAATCATTCTCTAATTGGTTCTCTCAAGATTTCTGGTCCAAATCCATGTACAACAAGGAAATCGGTCTTGGGCAACATTTCCAAGTCCTCAACTACGAGCCTAAAACACAATGACACACGACTATCACCAACTTATAGAAGCCCTGTTCTCTAAACTCGGGGTACCTGCATCGCCTACTGAGGATGGTATCTACACTCTCGAAGTTGACGGGCGTTTTCAAGTATTGATTGGCTGTTATCACGACAACTGGCTACAGTTGTTCTGCGAATTAGGGTCCGAAATCAGTCATGCCAACAATCTTTTTGGGCAACATTGGCCGGCTCATGTTCAAGGTGATTTGGATGGACAAGCAATTTTGTGGTCGCAACGCCCTTTGGGCGAGGTAGACGTAGCCGAGCTACAAGCTTGGTTAGAACGCTTTATTGATGATATTGAGCAGCGCCTGACACCTAACACAACCCAACAGCCTAAAAATCCGCCGCCTTCCTTGGTGCGGGTTTGATCGCTAAATACAAACCACTACCAGAATATAAGTTCAATGGGAGCTTCAATATTTAGTTCCCTTTAAACTGCCAAGGCAAAATAATCAAGCAAAGAGCCAAGCAAAATGCTACTGCCTCCATGCAAAAAACCCGCAACTAAGCGGGTTTTTACTTATTAACAACTTTAACTACTCAGGATATTACCTTCATCGCTATCGTAAAGTTGCTAATAGACTTAATCAGTTAAATTAAGATAATACGATAACATTTACCGCAGATGGGCCTTTAGCGCCATTCTCAATAGAGAATGAGACTTCCTGACCTTCTTCCAATGTTTTGAAATTATTACTCTGAATTGCAGAATAATGAACGAAAACATCTTTGCTACCATCTTTTGGGGAAATAAAGCCAAAACCTTTATCGTTGTTAAACCATTTTACTGAACCAGTCATTGAACTAGACATAGAATTTTCCTTTAAATTTATTAAGTTGCCATAAGGCGTTATGAGGTCTGTTTTTCAGTTTTACTTATGGGTACTAATTAGAAGGAATTCGCAATGAAGTGGTATCAGGGATAACGCTAAATGGTGAACTGCTTTAATTTTAATACTTTTCATTAATACTTTTCATAAATAGGTCTGTACTTCCAAACCAGTGACGCTATTAAATCACATTGATTGGTCATTAGCAAATTTTAATTTCATTTATTTTTTTCTATTAGTGTTCTCATTTATCCTAAATTTCGGCTTTATCCATATTGCATGGCTTTACCATAGCCATAACTAGCTAATTATGAAAGGTTTTTATCCACAAGCCCTATTTGCCGAGATTACGGCACTGAGTTTGAATTTACCATTCCTCCCTAGCACCCTAATCAGACTACAACCCGTAACCTAAAATTAATGAAAATAAAGCTAACATCTAGTCTGTAAATAACCATCGCAGTTCACGAGCTGTGATACCTTAGGATACGGGAAAAACCGAGTACCGTTATCGACAGCCGGTCCATGAGCAATACGACATTGTGCTGTAATAGCGCAAGTAGTATCTCCGATTTTCCAAATTAATACATCACAAGACTGGGAAGCACTAGACATATACCACTTCGCAATACACTCTTAATCAGTGAGTTCAATAGACTTATCGGCCCCACTGCCTGCGTTTGTGGCAGACGCAATCCCGAGAAGCAATGCAACTAATATAAATTTCTTCATATTTATACCCGTCATCTTTCAAGTTGCCTCTTTGTTGGCTGCACTCGCTCACCCTGGTCACATCGTTATCTATGCTCCCGGGGATTCACTCCCTTGCCATCGCGATCCCTCTTGAAATCCATTGGGTATATAATATGAGAAAAACCGCATATTGATTTCAAATGGTTATCATTAGAATGATATTATTTACCCTATAAGATTCCAATGAATTAAATATGAATTTTCATTCATCAAGCATTAATTAGACAGAGCAATATAGATAAACCCCGGATAAACAGCGCTTAAATCAAACCTGAACCAAATCAATTCACTATAATATTTATATACTTTAAATAATGCAAATCGTGATGGAATAATACTGACAAAATAAATATTATGACAGTACATTGGAAGTTACATCTATGATATTGCTTTAAAACTGGATAAATATTTCAATATCTCCACAAGCGTTAGTAATTTCAGGCTATTCATCTGTAATGTAATCATGCTAATAACAAAGTCATAATTAAAGAGACGCTATAAGAAAAAGATGGAATAATGTTAATAATTAATTCCAGCGTTAAACAGTAACCGAATTACAATAAAATATATTTTCAGATAAACTTATTTATGTAAAGGGAATTGTTCTACGAACTGTAACTGAATTTATTTCTAGCAAGAAAATTTGGAAAAATACACAATGATCTCATTCAACACCTTGAAACCCTCTCATTTTGAACTATATTTATTTTAACCATGTTTGATTATGAAAAAACTATTCATCCTTATGAGGGGTTAAAAATGAGCGCAGTCTTTGAATGGGACCCAAATAATTCTCAGGTATATACCAAAGATTATGGAACTGGATCTATTACTCTTTCATCTACTCAGTCAGATTCATTCGATAAATTAGGTGGCGCTAATTTCACAATGAACGCTGAAAGTGAAACATTAACACTACAAAATGATTCCGATAATATACCTATTTATTGGCCAGAATTTAATCGCCACAATGACGGAACAATGACTGATAGCGGCAAAGGATTAGGCATAAATGTATCCGCTGGAACATTATTAGTAGACTATCGGCTAAATGATCAAAACCATCCAGTTGATAGAAGCCATACAGTTGCTTATTTAGGGTGCTCTGAAAGCACTAATTTTATTCTTAAAAATTCAGGCTCCTTAAGCATCAAAAATCCAGGAACTGTATTTATGTTTATAGATTATGTCGTTTCCAATAAACCGCCAAAACTCATCATGTCAGGAAACAGCAGATTCGAAATAAAACAAACAACAAAAATAGAAGATGATGTTCCCGCTTTTATATTTCTAGCCAGTGAAATTTCTCTAAGTGAATCATCTAAGCTCACTTTTGAAAGTAGTAATCTCTACCTTGGAGATGGAAACTTTAATTACTGTAATATAAGCATACAAGATAAATCGACAGTGACCTTGATTAACAATGGTATAATGCAAAAAAATGACATAGAAAAAAACAAGACATGGTTCAAGCTTAAAGCAGGTTCTCCTTCACTAAACTTGAAATCTTTTGACGGTATCCACTTCCCTCTCTATCTTGCAACGTAAAATATCCAGAAGGTCTATTTAATTTCATTACTACAGAAGGTAATAATGGAGGAAAAGTTACAATTCATTTCGCAAAACCGGGTCTAAAGGAAGACTTTAATACTTTCACAAACAAGATATTTAATAAAAAACTCATATACCTCAATGGTCAAATAGCAGATCAAAAATACTTTAACGTCAGTTATGGAAATGAATTTATCAATGCTCATGAAATTGCCACTGTAACAATATCACTTAAAAATTAATTTTACTCTTTGTGGTACGATATCGAATAAGGTAACGCACCATCAAGTCGTTATTTCATCATGATAGACTATAGAACCGACATTCCGCACTGAATTCGTAATTTGTTGTTTTAATTAAGAATTAACAAGCATATGAATTTTATACAAACAATTTGAAATCAGTATATTACAGATATAGCTGCGGAATGACAGTTTTATACTTATATAGCATATTTAGACATGAATTAATAAAACTGAAAAAGATCGAGCTATTGCTTCACAAAACAGTCATCAGAAATACTCTGCTTTGTTATATTCAATCACTGCTTAAAATGGTCAAAATGTTTATAAAAAACAATTATATGCTCATAAAAACACATTAATATTATAAATATTTAGCGAGTTACACATCATTTCTTTAATATCAAACAAAACAAACAACACCTTAATATTAAAATAAAAAATGAAGGCCACATAAAAATGTAGCCTTAAACCTAAAATTAAAAACCGGCAAACTAGCCAAAAAATCCTATATCTTTTCATTTATAACATTGCAAAAGATTATTCTAATTTACAACCAGTTTATAATACATCAAGAATAAAATTAATCTGTGGAAATTCCAACTTTAAAACAAGTCTATTTTTCTTTTTCGCTAGAACAATCTTATTCTAACGGAATTCAGATCTCCTGGCGTTGTACATATAACCTTCAAACGTTTATATCCTCCACCACTATTATTACCTTCCGCCGCTCTTGAAGCTTTATAATTAGGATTATCACCTGGATAATATTTAATTATGCCGTCAGAAGTCCTTGCATCTTGGAACACCCAAATAACTCCAACATAATCCCAAAATTGTGTCATAACATGGAGCCTTAGTGGCTTAATAACGCTATGCGGGCCTATCACTGGAACGTGTACAAGTACATCAGTCAAATCACCATCTGCCTTGATCATATAATCAGTCTGCAAATTTCCTCCAGATAAGTTTATATCACACATGTCACCTATGTAATTACTGAGTACATAAACATATGTAGAAACTTGTGAATCAATGAGTTTTTCTAATTCTACTATTTTTTCTTGCATTTCATTCACCTATGTTATTAGTAAATTAAACAAAAACCATAAAAAGATTTTGAATAAATTTAATCTTTGCATTCAAAAACACAATACAAATCCAAAATTAATTAATTTGATAAACTAATCCTCTAAGTACCTCCTCAAGATTGAAATAGATTGCTGGTAGTAAACTTTATCTTCTATTCGACGAAAGCATGACTATTTTTATTCATCATATTACGTTGTTAATTAAATATAGCCAAAGTTCTATTCCTTGCCACTAAATTTTAAAATTATTTTATGACATCTTATCCATCTTCATATTGAAATACTAAAAACCCATAAAATCATTTATTAAAAAAATTAAATTCAGTGAATCATTCTTCTTTTAACACCAATAAACAACATAAAACAGAATAATAAATAAGATTCCAAAATAGTGCTACATCTGATACCACCAATAATTCTATGTATAACAATGAGTTGAAGAAGGCTATGTGTAGCAGAATTATGAAACGTTATTTATAATGCATTATAGTATTCAATATAAAATCCCTATCAAAGAGACCCGTCATTTGGCAATCAATAATAAAACACATGGAAATCAGAAATTTTCTTTTTTGAAATTTAAATCACATATCAGGGCAAGGGCGCGAACGTTTTTTGAACTTAAATTGCACGTAACACTACCCAATAATGGATAAAAAACACCCAATCCAACGCTATTCAAGTATTGGTCAGTGCTTTATTTAAGCAATTTATTCAAAATATACCCGTCATCTTTCAAGTTGCTTCTTTGTTGGCTGCACTCACTCACCCCAGTCACATAGTTATCTATGCTCCTGGGGATTCGCTCCCTTACCGTCGCGATGCATCTTGAAATCTATTGGGTATATCCTTTAAGAATCATTCAATTATCGTATAATGGTATTAGCTAATTGAAATTAATTCTCATGGCTATTTTAGGTACGTAAATATCTTTCTTAAATAATATTTAATTTCTGAATAAAATAATATAATCAATATTCTTTAGTGAATCTAGTAATTTCAAATAGTTATCATTAGAATGATATTATTTACCCTGCAAGATGCCAATGATTTAAATATGAATTTAATTAAATGTTAATTATATGGTGAATATGGATAATTACAGAAAAAACAATAGATAAATTTAATTTCAATCAAATCAACACATTATAAAATTTAAATAATTCAATATATAAAACTAAACCATTCGAAGAATAAAATATTAAAGTTAATTGTGCTTAACATTTAGGTTCAAAGATAAAATGTCATTCTTATTAATTATTACTGAAAGCAACCATTAATTCGATTTAATCTTTAGAATAAATTTAAAAGTCATAATAATTCATTCCAGTATTAAACAATAACCTAATTACAAAAATATTATTCTTTAAACAAACTCATTAACAGTAAAAGTAACTAAACCATTCACTAAAATTTAACTTTTTTAATGAGAAATAAATCAATAAAATATGAATATGAGTTATTCATTACCTTGAAATTCATCCGTTTTGAACTACACTTATTTCAACCACTCCTTAATTATGAAAAAATTTAATTTTATGAGGAATTAAAAATGAGCGCAGCTTTTAAATGGGACCCTAAAAATTCTCAGGAATTCACTAAAGATTATGGAACTCAAGTCATTACTTTCACACCGACTGATCAACAAGCACAACCCTATCCGTTCGATAAATTAGGTGGTGCTAATTTTATAATGAATGCTGAAGGTGAAACATTAACGTTACAAAATGACTCTAATAAAATACCTATATATTGGCCAGAGTTTAAACGTAACAATGATGGAACAATGACTGACAGCGGAAAAGGAATGCAGTTCATTATATCCTCAGGGACATTAGAAGTAAGTTATCAATCGGAAGATAGAAATAATACAGTTATTTACTTAGGTTGTGCTGAAAGTACTAGTTTTGACTTTAAAGATTCAGGAATATTAAACATAATAAATCCAGGAACTGTATTTTTTTTCATAGATTATGTTATTTCAAACGAACTTAAGCCACCAAAACTGACTATGTCAGGAAACAGTAAATTTAAAATAATACAAAAAACAAAAATACAGCCTAAAGCTCCTGCCTTTATTTTTTTAGCTAGTGATATTTCTCTGCATGGATCATCTGAGCTTACTTTTGAAAGCAATAAAATCTTCTTAGGAGATGGAAATATTAATTACTGTAATATAAATATACAAGATAATTCAAAAGTAACACTAATTAATGATGGTATAGTACCAAAAAATAACATAGACAAAACCAAAACAAAGTTCAATCTCAGATCTGGAACTCCTATATTAAACTTATCATCTCTTACAGGAATCAATTATCCTATTAATCTTGACAATATAGAATATCCAAAAGGTTTATTTAATTTCATTACTACAGAAGGAAAAAATAAAGGGAAAATTATAATTGACATTTCAAATCCAGATTCTAAGGAGACCAATCTAAGTGATAAAATATTCAGCAAAGAGCTCATCGCTATCAATGGCAAAATAGCAGATAAAAACTCTTTTAATATAAGTTATAAAATTGCAATACGTCAGGGTAAGCAAGTTATCACTACAACAATATCACTCAGAGCATAACACCAATCAGGAGGAGCTGTATTTTCTACATTACGCTATCCAAGAACTAGAGCATTTTTAGCATAAAGGCTTACCAGCTGTCAGAGTGGAATTTACCTTGCATGTCATAACATATAACTTATCAATGGCAACTGCCCTGATATTAGAGACTAATAGTACAAATAAAAGATAATAAATCGCTGTGGATTTATTTTCACTCTTAGCAAGAAATGGTGGCCTTTTACGACAACCTCCTCATAGAGAGGTTTTAAGCTAATTCGATAAAATCACACGTCATTACTTCCAACATCAGAAAAAACACAATTACATTAAAATAAGAAAGGCTACACCAAAGTGTAGCCTTAAATTAAAAACGGTCCTTCCAAATTATATCTCGTTTAATTTATAATTTTTCAAAAAATAATTTGAGTTTACAACCAGCTTTCAATTAGCTAAAACATAGTCAATCTATAAAATGCAAAATCATAAACTAGTACATTGTAACAGCAATTCCTGCTATCCCATCACTGTCTTCATTAATTATCATAAACTTATTTCCACCACCCTCAGCAGAAACCCTAACCGGATTTGCATCATCGTAGTTAAATTGTTCACCAACCCAATACTTAATTGTAAGTAGCGGATCTCTTGAATCTTGGAACACCCAAATCTTCTTAAGCAGAGCTTGACTTTGTACCACAGTAGTGAATTTAAGTACCTTATCCTGATATGTAGTAGGACCTACCGGAGGAATTATTGTATATCTGGATTGCTCAGACGCTGAGGGAATTAACTCTGGTGTTTGAGGTAAAGGTCCAACAGTTACTTTTAAACTACTACTTAGATCATTCTTGACCGCAGTAATAACTGTTCGCACTGATGCATCAAGCATGCTTTCTAATTTCTCTATTTTTACTTTCATTTCATTCATTTCACTCATTTCATTCACCTATATTATTAATAAATTAAAAGGTATAATAAGATTTTGAATAACACCAATCTTTGCATTCAAAAACACAATATAAATTCAAAATTAATTAAATCGATGAACTAATCTCTGAGCACCTCCTTGAATTTTAATTTTATTTCTAGTAATAAACTTTCTCTTCTATCCCACTAAAGCATTACCATTTTTATTCATCATGTTACGTTGTTAATTAAATATAGCCAAAGTTCTACGCCTTTCCACTAAATTTTAAAATTATTTCATGACCTCTTACCCATTTTCACACCAAAATATCAAAAACCACAAAATAATTTACATCAAAAAACAAAATCAGTTAATTATTCCTCTCTGAGGACCAATAAACAATATAAGACAGAATAATATCATGCTCATGCTTATTATTATTTCATAAGAGAATTAACCATCCTAAAATCATCACACTCAGGTGTATTCACAATTAATTTTACGATTATTGCAGTATTTACAATGCATTATAATATTCAGCATATATTTCCCTAATAAAATCCCCTTCGGAGAATCACTTCATTTGACAATCGATAATGAAGCACACGGGAATTAGAAATTTTCTTTTTTGAGATTTAAATCACATATCAGGGCGGGATTCCACTTTGTATTTAATTTAATCAAAGATAAGTTGACTACGGAATTCCCCTGACCAAATGGCTCTTCGACGTTTAGCTGCCTGACTGTCTTTTATGCTGGTATTCTGTTTAATCACACTTAATGCAATTCGGTTAAAAAGCGCCATTTGTGCAGCCCCATCAGGATCTTTGAGTGAGATAGCATCTTCTCGAAAAGTGACATCTAATACCCAATGCAGCTCGTTTTCCACCGACCCGTGCTTTCTTATTGCCTTAGCCACGATTTCCGCCTCCAACGGTAGCGAGCTGACATACCAGCGTGAATTACGATGGGGAGGCTGACCTTTTACGCTTCGTTCACTGACGACTTCAATAACACTTTGTATTGAAGGCCATTGCCGCCGAAGGACCTCCGGTAATACGGCACGAATTTGCATGACATGCCGAAATTCTGTCCGTCCATGACCGCTATTTTTCTGCGTAAATTCAACAAGCTCATCACTCTCATAATGCGAAGCAAAATACGATTTGACCCATTCATGGAGGGTCTTTTGATTGCCTTTGAGACCCACAATAAAATCACCACCGCGCTGAGTAATTAACGCAAGGGTTTCTTTCTGGCAATGCAGGGCATCCATAGTGACAATCGCGCCATCAAGCGCCAGTAATTCAATCAATTGTCTGGCAACCGGGCCTTCCTGACCTTTGCTTTCGGCTGCCTGATGGTATAGGGCTACACCGGATTCAACATCATAAGCACTGACCACATGCAGGGCTTCAAATAATGTCCCCTTACAGGTTCCTCTCAGGGTTTTTCCATCAATGGCGATAAGACTTTTTCCTGCCCTGACCCGACGCTGGTTGATCCAGGCATAAAAGGCTTCAACCAGTGCATCTTGCTCTATCATTTTGATAATATTAGCAATACAGTGACGACGAGGAATACCGTGAGTAAAATGCGTGTATTGTTTAAGCCACTCGCTCTGTAACTCACCAAATTCCTGAATCGATTTCCAGCCAGAAGCGCCGCATAATACAGCGGAGAAGGCTAAAAAAATCACATCCATTAACTCATGTTTTTTATTGATGTCAGAACGGGGGTCTTCTATCTTGCTGATAAAATTAAAAATACTCATTATTAGGATCGCTTTTTATGGAAGAGGGAGATCTTAACGTTTTAATGAGAGAAATGCCTATAAAAAATCATATTCTGATTTTTATTTAACCAAAATGACCTTATTAAAAATGTGAGATCTCACCCTGAATCACATATAGGCAAACCGATTAGTTCAATCAGCTATCTTAATTGTCCATACCCAATAGAAAGCACACCTTTGTTCTGCAATTAAGAAATTATAAGATTGCTAATTTTAATTTTTATAAAAAATCATACAACTTCATGACAATTAAAATATAGCGAAAAAACGCCATTCACAGAGAGTAAAATTCTCATATTGAAATTAATATCGTCTTCATATTGTAACCAGTTACATTAATAACCCGCCAAACACATCCATCCCGACACAGGATTTTCACCTATCATTATTTTCTCAACCACAAAGAATTGTTTATCAACTTAAGTAATTTTCTTCACCAATTATGTCCGAGTAAATCTGCATTTACACAGCATTATTCGGTTAGCAAATAGTAATAAACTATTCCCTTACAGGGTTATGATTTATACCCTTCATCTTTCAAATTGCTGCTTTGTTGGCTGCACTCTCTCACCCCGGTCACATCGTTATCTATACTCCCAGGGATTCGTTCCCTTGCCGTCGCAAAGCATCTTGAAATCCATAGGGTATAAACCATTGAAAGTTTTTTACCAAAAACAACGAAAAATACTGATATCAGGCTCCATTCACCAGTAACAAAACCACAATAAAATAGATTGAAAGTATCTTGAAATCCACTTATTTTGAACTATATTTATGTTAAACAAATTTTAATTATGAAAAATCAATACTAAGGGCTAAAAATGAACGAAAAATCTGAAAACTCTTTTATTTGGTATCCGGATCGAGATCAAACATACACTGAAGAGTATGATAACAAAACTATTCCTCCAATATACTCATTTAATAAAGAAATTGGCACCACCTTCACAATGGATGCTGGAGAAAATACATTAACACTGTCTTTTGATAAAAATGATCGCCCTAGCGACTATGATATTAAGTGGCCTATTCTTAGTCCACTACAGACTGCCAAAGATAATCCGGGCAATAAAACTTTATCAAAAACAATAAAAATATCATCAGGAAATCTCATAATATCTGGAAAAAAAGAAAAACCTGTTAACTTTTATCTTAATCGTGAAATTTCAGGCAAACATGGACATAGAATTGAACTACAAAACTCAAGTACCTTCAAAATAGAAAATGCTGGTATTGTAAGAATTAGCAACCACATAAATACAAAATTAAAAGAATCAACAGTGGCTATGTCAGGAAAAAGCCAGCTTACTGTAGAGGTTGTGGGGACTGTAGAAAAAACACAAGAAAATAATGAAGTGCTAAAAACTAATATTTCACTAAATTGTGATTTCTTTATCACAGAATACTCTAACGCTATGCTTAAAAGTCATTTTATCGATATATATAATAGCAATATTATCTTACAAGATAATGCACAGATGTCCATAACTTCTCAAAAATTAAGAATAAAAACTGATTTAGATGAAAAAGGTCAACCTTTATTCGACACAAATTTCACTCTAAAAGCCGGAGCAACTTCATTAAATCTCAACTCTATAGATGGCATCCACTTTCCATTAAATATTCACAGAGAAAACTACCCTAAAGGTGTATTCAATTTCATGGCTGAAGGAAAAGAGAATACAGGAAAAGTTGTCATTGATGTTGCACCAAAAGATGCTAATGCTTATGGCCTCAATACATTGCTACGTAAAAATTTCACAGCGATTAACGGAAAGGTAGTAGAAACCGGAGATCAGATGAAATATTTTGATTTTAATTATGGAAAAGATATCCGCAACGGTAATCAGGTCGGAACGATAACTATTTCTCTTAGAAACCCTCATCTAAAATTATCTTAGTGAATGTATTCAAAGCACGGCATTGAATACAATGCTGTGCCTCCCGGTATTAACAGATCATCCCTACGCCATACACCTATAAGGCTAAAGTGAACCAAACCCATTAGAAGCCCCTCACACTTACCCATTTTCCCCCTTGCTCCCATTCGGTAACGCTTTCTATACTCCCAATCAGCGCCTTTCCCTCTATATCCTGAACAGCGAGATTTCTCGGAGGCTAATTGATGAAGCAGGAAGTCAATCAACGACGCCGTGCCTCATCCGACAACTACGGTTGGGATCGGATCTTAACTAACAGCCTCAAAATGATGGCGTTGTGCTGTGACAGCGCGAAAATTGCCCGTAGCCACGCCAGAGTATTAATTACTGGTGAAAGTGGTACCGGTAAAGGGCTAATCGCTAAAGCCATTCATTATAATAGTCCGCGGGCTAAAGGACCGTTCATCAAAATTAACTGTGGGGCTTTACCGGAGTCCTTACCCGAAAACGAGTTGTTCAGCCATGAAAAAGAGTTCGAATGTCCTGGTGGCAGCCACACCATTAAAACCGACATTCGTTTGATCACAGCAACCAACCGCTTTACTGATATGCGCCTATATCCATATATCCTATATAAGGAATCGATATGAAAAATAAACTCATTAGCACACAGCAAGCTATGGAGCATTTTTATGACGGCATGACCATTATGGCTGGCGGTTTTATAGGCGTAGGTACACCTCCTCACTTGGTTACCGCATTGCTGAACTCCGGTGTAAAAAATCTGACCTTGATTGTTAATGATACTGGCCGTATCGACACCGGCATTGGCCCCCTTGTGGTTAATAACAGGGTGAAAAAAGTTATCACCTCACATATTGGCACTAACCCGGAAACCGGACGCAAAATGCTTGCTGGAGAAATAGAAGTAGAACTGGTTCCTTTGGGTACGTTGATCGAACGTATTCGCTGCGGAGGAGCCGGTCTGGGCGGATTTCTAACCCCAACCGGAGTGGGTACTATTGTCGAAAATGGGAAACAAAAAATCACCCTCAATGGAACAGACTATTTGTTGGAACTCCCGCTACGCGCCGATCTCGCGTTGATTCAGGCTCATCTTGCCGATTACCACGGTAATCTGACCTATCAGTTAAGCGCCCGAAATTTTAACCCAGTGATCGCCTTGGCAGCGGACATCACACTTGCCGAACCGGACAGGTTGGTTGAAGTCGGTGAGATTACACCGGACTGCGTTATAACACCCGGCGCATTGATCGACTACATCGTTTATCCAGGAGAAAACTAATAATGAATACTCAACAAGTCATTGCCCACCGTGTTGCTCTCGAACTACAAGATGGCGACGTGATCAATCTTGGCATCGGCATTCCCACGCAAGTCCCGAACTATCTGCCTGATAATATTCATATTACTCTCCAGTCAGAAAACGGCATACTGGGCCTTGGACCGATTACAGAAGTACATCCCAATCTGGTCAACGCTGGCGGAAAACCTTGCGGTATCCTGCCCGGCGCTGCCATATTTGACAGTGCCCTCTCTTTTGCTTTGATCCGAGGTGGTCACGTAAATACCTGTGTTCTGGGCGGTCTGCAAGTTGATCAACACGCCAATCTAGCCAGTTGGATGGTACCGGGGAAAATGGTCCTTGGTATGGGAGGAGCAATGGATCTTGTCACTGGCGCGCGCAAGGTCATCATTGCAATGGAACATTGCACCAAAGACGGTTCAGCAAAAATCCTCAAGCAGTGTACTCTGCCACTTACCGCCATCAACAAAGTCAACATGATTGTCACTGAATTAGGCGTCTTCTGCTTTGAACAAGGCCAGTTAATTCTGAAAGAACATGCGCCAAATGTCACATTAGAGACTCTGCGGGAAAAAACCGAAGCAGAATTTAGTATCGCGCATGATCTCAAAATCATGCCTATTCCGATACAGAAGAAATAAGCCTAATTAGCAGTATCATTAGCTGATTTTATCAGTACTATCCTACCGTTCCACTAATCTAGACAGCTCAGATGTGAGGCAATGGCTGCTGGAATCTGCTCATTATTATCACTGCTCATAAACCAGATAACTCATCATCATTATCATTATCATTATCAATAATCACATCAAGAAATTTGAAGATATTGGAATGACTGTAATTAAAACAAATAACCACTAAAATATTAATAAAATGAAGTAATAATCCTTCAAGAGCGGTCTCTTTATTCCAGATGAAGCATAGAATAATTATAATATATCCGTCATCTTTCAAGTTGCCTCTTTGTTGGCTGCACTCTCTCACCCCGGTCACATCGTTATCTATGCTCCCGGGGATTCGCTCCCTTGCCGTTGCGATGCATCTTGAAATCTATTGGGTATAAATACTTATTGAATTCTCATAAAATTGTATAGGTGTTTTTATAAGAAGAGTCTTAGCATTCTTATTTAATGAAACAATTAACATATAATTGTAGTCATGTCAGCCCATTTAATATAGAGGCATTAATTCAAGCACATGATTTTTATAGTTTTTGTCAATTATAGTTATAGAGATAAATTAATTTATTTTTCCATTAATACATTGCACTTAATCTTTAGACTATCTAGCTACAGTGATCATCACCTATTAAAAAGGTGATTTTTATCACATCTTAAGATTTAAAAAAATCAGATATAATCATTTTATTTTGGGTGATTAAAATCACACTATCCGTTAATTTTGGTTTTAAAGAAGAATAATATATGTAATATACTCCTACTTTTAGGGTTAACTAACATTATTATTTTTCAAAGAGAATATAAATGGATTACCAAAATATATTTAAATTAACCATGCAAGAAAAACAGGATCTCTTTTTAGCATTAAATAAAATTGATTACGATCCTACCGGTAGTGATTTATATATTCATTTAGTTAAATCCGCCATGATGTCTTTTTTACCTACAAGAGTAATATCAGCCCTAAATAAACAACGAACATCTATAAACCCTAGACCATATATTATATTAAAGAATGTTCCAACCGATTGTGAAATCTTTTTCTCTCCATCGCCAAACCAATACACCCCCTCAGCAAAATCAGGGAATATTAGTGAAAATCTTTTAACGGGCATAGCCTCACTCATTGGTGAACCCTATTCAATGCTTTTTGAAGGTAAGGAACTCATCAACAATCTCATTCCAACTCATGAGTCGAAAAATGAATATACCGGTCTAGGATTTGATGTCGAACTTGACTTTCATATTGAAAACGCAGCCCTAAAACATTTAGAACAATATAATATTTCACCATTGGGTTTATTACTTACAGGTGTCAGGCATGATCCTGGCGGCCCTTTAACACGCATCTCTGATTCACGCTTATCTATTGCTCAATTAAAGAAAGATGATATAGAAACATTATCTTCACCATTATACAGCATAAAATTACCTTATCGCTGGCGACAATCCACATTAGTTGGAAAAGAAGAAACGCATCCTGTCCCTCTCATAGCAGAAAACCACATATTACCCAACATCAGTGCTGTATTTTATCCCGGTATGATAACAGCAAGTACAGCTAAAGCTGAAATTGCTCTAGAAAAATTCTACGCTTCAGTTAAAAGAAATGCAGTAGGAATATGTATTATCCCAGGGGATTTAGTCTATATAGACAACCGGCTAACTTTGCATTCAAGAGATAAATTTACCCCAACATTTGATAATATAGGAACACCATTACGGTGGTTACAACGCGTATTTATCTCACCTAACCTTTGGAATCATCGATATTTAAATCAAATAGAGCATAGAGTTTTTTCTATCTAAAAGGACCACCAGATGTTAAATGTTTTCTTTTCAATTCTACCTATATTCTTGCTAATTACTCTTGGCTTCCTATCTAAAATATATATAAAGGACGTTTCTAGTTTCTGGAATTTTTCAGATAAGTTTGTTTACTATCTTTTTTTTCCTTGCTTATTAATATTAGATATTAGTGAGGCTAATTTCTCTGGTTCTGACAACTTCTATCCAATCGTATCAACCATAAGTTCAACAATAATAATCGCTATTATTATTTTCATCGGTAGATTTTTATTTAACACTACACCAGATCTATTTACATCCATTTTCCAAGGAGGAGTTAGATATAATTCATATGTTTTTATAGCACTTTCACAATCACTATTCGGCAGTGAGGGAGTTGCATTATCCGGATTTTTTGTGGCCTATATGATAATTATTACCAATATTATGAGCGTACTCGTAATGAATCATTATGGTCACGGAAGTAAGAAAAATCTGGGTGGTGCTATCCTTGCTTTAGCTAAAAACCCGCTAATTATTGGTGCAATTATTGGAGTATTGCTAAACTACTTTAACATTCATATTACCGGCCCAATCAGACAACTTTTTATTTACTTATCGAACGCAGCTACACCATTAAGCTTAATGTCCGTAGGAGCTGGATTGATCATCAGCATGCATATAAAAAAGATACTTTCGATTTCTTATGCGACTATACTTAAGTTGGTTTTAATGCCACTCATCACCATATTGATAATAAAATATTTAGGTGTATCAGGCGCTTCCGCAAACATCGCTATTCTATATTCCGCAGTGCCTTGTGCCGGCAATGCTTATATATTAGCTAAACAAATGGGTGGTGATCATGAGGCAATGGCATCTATTATTACATGGACAACGTTATTATCCATTATTACTGTAACTTTAATTCTTGGCAATATGAAGTTATAGAAATAGGCATAAAACAGAGCGTCATGATATAGAAAACATATTACTCAGAACAAATGTAATATGTTTTCTATTACTAAATAACCACGTCACATAGTAGGCCGCTTAATATAAGTCAATCCGTTTTGAATAATCTGATCAATCGCTAAAAACAAAAAAATATACCGTACGTCTGACAAACACCGCAGGAAGAAATATAAGTATAAATTTCATATATTAAATACAAATAGCTTTAATATGTTTTTGGTTAAAAAATTTCTAGTTATTTACTGCCATCAACCATACAAAAATAATTAATCTTATAAGATATAAGAATATTCCATTATTCTCATTCCTAACTAGACTATGATCGGCATGAGTTGGCGGGAGTTATTTTTACAATAATTCAATATGTTAATTATAAAATAGTATTATTTAATTTGAGGAAAGTATATGAGTCCCAAGAATGATTTTAAAGCTTTTTCTATTAGTAATAATGCTAACGTAGTCAGCCAAGAAGGGTATGAAACAAGCTCGGCTTTAAAGACTGGATTTCCACCAGAGAATATTACCACTCATTTACTCAATAAGGTATTACGTCAATCTTCAGCAATATCGTCTACAATAGCTAATTTTATCGCGACACAATATGGCGATGATGTTCTGGATGATGGGGATATAGTCAAACTCACTACTCAGTTAAATAAAGCCTTAGAAAAAAAGATCGCGACAGAAATTCCAAGTGCTTCACTAACTCAGAAAGGAATTGTTCAACTCACAGATAAAACAGGCAACAGTAATTCACTTGCGGTCACTCAAAAACTTGTTTCTGATGTAAATGATAATGCTAACAACAGATTAGCAAAAAACCAAAATGGCGCAGACATTCCTGATAAAAATGCGTTTGTGAAAAATCTCGGCTTAGCAGAAACCGCCAATTTAGCTAAAAATGCGGTACCGAATAGTAGAAAAATTAATGGGAAAGCGTTAACCGGGGATATCAGCCTGAACGCTGGAGATGTGGGGGCATTTAGGCTTGGATTAACAGGAAACAACACTGTTAGTAATCAAGTCCCCTGGAATGCAAATACCGGGTTATATGATTTGCTGAGACCTGGAATAGATTCTCAGCATATCGCTCATTTCAATAATGGCGTTGGAAGCTGCCCAGCTTTTCAATTGAAAGTGCAGTACAAAAACAGCGGGATTGCTTATCGCTCCGCCCGTGATAATTATGGTTTTGAGGAAGATTGGACTGATATTTATACAACAAAAAATAAACCAACGGCAGCGGATGTTGGGGCATTTAGACTCGGATTAGCAGGCGGATACTCTGTTAATAATCCAGTCCCTTGGAATGCAGACACCGGGTTATATGACTTGCTGAGACCTGGAATAGATTCTCAGCATATCGCTCATTTCAATAATGGCGCAGGAAGCTGCCCAGCTTTTCAGTTGAAAGTACAGTACAGAAACGGCGGGATTGCTTATCGCTCTGCTCGTGATAATTATGGCTTTGAAGAAGATTGGACTGATATTTATACAACGAAAAACAAACCAACGCCGGCGGATATCGGGGCATATGCAAAATCCGAAGGATCTGAATTTATCCAGCCAAAGTATATTAATCAAGCGAATATAAGTGATCTTACCGCATGGATAAAATCATTGCCGCAGGGTGGTCATGCATTCAGATTTTCAGGGAATGATAGTGGTATTGGATATGCGTGGTCGGGCGGCTATATAACAAGAATGCATGACATATGGGCAGGATTTGTCGCGCATTATGACTATGCCGGTATTAGCTTTATCCACGGAAATGATGGAGGTGGAAACACAAAAGTTAGCCGACTTTGGACAGATAAAAACGCCCGCTCCGACGCTAACGGCATTCTCAGAGTATCCAGCCCAGTTGTAGATATTCATCCAGACGGAACTTACGAGTTAACCAGCGAAGCTGAAGGAGTGACGGTTAAGCGTATAGATACAGGGAAATATCGTATCAGAGGCTGCAATGGTTTTGCCAAAGATGGTGCGTGGGGAATTCACGGTGGAACTATCATCCCGGCAGACAGCAACGGGTTAAATCTCATTTGGGTGCGTGAATCGGTAGACACAACCAGCGGCGATATAACCATCGAATGTTACCATCGTCAAAATAAAGACGCTCCAGAATTTGCTCAAAATAAGCGTGTCAAAAGCGTGACTGCAACAGGAGAAGTCGTTTATTACCATGATGCTGAACCATGCGATATTCCAGACGGAAGAGTAATTAATATTCGTGTGCAACTACCTGAGAAGTCATAATAATGTAATCAGGATCAGGCTCCCTAAAAGGGAGCCTTAATTATCAAAGCAATTGTACTCTATCAGGCTTACTTACGACGCCAGCTTGTCCCTTGCGGCCCATCTTCCAGTTCAATGCCCATCTCATTTAACTGATTACGAGCAGAATCTGCCAGCGGCCAATCTTTATTTTTACGGGCATCATTACGCTGCTTAATCAGCGCTTCAATTTTCGCAATCTCTTCATCATCAGCCTGAATACCACGGTGCAGGAATTGTTCCGGCTGTTGTTGCAACAAACCTAAAATACCCGCCAGCTTGCGTAATTCAGCCGCTAAGCCATTCGCGGCATCCATATCTTCTGATTTTAAACGATTGATTTCACGTACCATATCAAACAGTACCGAATAAGCCTCTGGCGTATTGAAATCATCATTCATTGCGTCAATGAAACGCGCCTCAAATATTTCACCACCGGCCGGCGGTACAGAAGCATCTGTACCTCGCAGCGCAGTATAAAATCGTTCAAGTGCGGTACGAGCCTGCTTTAGGTTATCTTCTGTATAGTTAAGTTGACTGCGGTAATGGCCTGACAACAAGAAATAACGTACCGTCTCTGCATCGTAATATGCCAATACATCACGGATAGTAAAGAAGTTGTTCAGCGATTTGGACATCTTCTCTTTATCCACCATCACCATCCCTGAATGCATCCAGTAATTCACATACGGGCCATCATGGGCACAAGTAGATTGTGCAATTTCATTTTCATGATGCGGAAACATCAGATCAGCACCACCACCATGAATATCAAAATGATTACCTAGCTGTTTACTGTTCATGGCAGAACATTCAATATGCCAGCCAGGACGGCCCGCCCCCCACGGCGATTCCCAACTTGGTTCCCCAGGCTTGGACATTTTCCACAACACGAAATCCATCGGGTTGCGCTTAACATCAGCCACTTCCACTCGCGCTCCTGCTTGTAGTTGGCTGAGATCTTGACGGGAAAGCAATCCGTAATCCTGATCACTCTCGACGGAAAACATGACGTCGCCATTATCTGCAACATAGGCGTGACCACGTTTTATCAACGATTCGGTCAGCGCAATAATCTCCTGGATATGCCGGGTCGCACGTGGTTCCAGATCAGGGCGTAAGATATTCAGCGCATCAAAATCTTTGTACATTTCCGCCAACATACGGCCAGTCAGATCATCACAACTTTCACTGTTTTCTGCCGCCCGCTTGATGATTTTGTCATCAACATCGGTCACATTACGTACATAAGTTAAATCATATCCCAGATAGCGCAGATAACGAGCAACCACATCAAAAGAAACAAAGGTTCTGCCGTGACCAATATGACACAGGTCATAAATCGTGATACCACACACGTACATCCCTACTTTCCCTGGATGGATTGGCTTAAATTCTTCTTTCTGACGGCTGAGGGTATTGAAAATTTTTAGCATCGAGATTTTCCGTAAATTCACTGTACGTGTGTTAAAAATAACGAATTGATAATTCTGGATTTATGTCCTTATCTCATCAATAAGTGCTCGATATGGCATAGTCCAATAGGATATTGAAACCTGATATTAAGCGCTTTGCAAGGTTGGTGATCAAGATAGCTCACTGAAATTAATATGTACTGACTCATTATGGTAGATGTGATATAAAAGCCGCCTGGTCCAAATGCCCTAACCGGGTTAATCAAAACTATTATTAGGATTTCAATTATGGTGACTTTCCATACCAATTTTGGCGATATTGTAATTAATACTTTCGCTGATAAAGCTCCTGTAACTGTTGAGAATTTCTTGAACTACTGCCGCAATAGTTTCTACGATAATACTATTTTCCACCGTGTTATTAACGGTTTCATGATTCAGGGTGGTGGATTCGAACCTGGTATGAAACAAAAGCCGACTGATGCAGCTATCAAAAACGAAGCCAATAACGGTCTGAAAAACAACCGTGGTACTTTGGCAATGGCCCGTACTAACGATCCACACTCAGCAACTGCGCAGTTCTTCATTAATGTTGTTGATAATGATTTCCTGAACTTCCGCTCTGAGCGCCCTGATGGTTGGGGTTACTGCGTCTTTGCCGAAGTGATCGAAGGTATGGATGTTGTTGATAAAATCAAAGGCGTTTCTACCGGTCGCAGCGGTATGCACCAAGATGTACCACTCGAAGATGTTATCATCGAAAAAGTCACTGTCAGCGAATAATTCACTGCATATGTGTACACTTTTTATCGCAGATTTACATCTCAGCGAACATGAACCGGCAATCACTGCCGGTTTTCTGCGTTTCTTGCGTGAGGATGCCATTCAGGCAGATAGCCTCTATATTCTCGGCGATCTGTTCGATTACTGGATTGGCGATGATGATAACAACCCTCTCCACCGTGAAATCGCTAGCGCATTAAAAACTGTACAACAACAAGGTGTTAGCTGTTACTTTATTCATGGCAACCGTGATTTTCTGCTCGGTTCACGCTTTGCTAAAGAGAGTGGCATCATATTGCTCCCACAGGAAAAAGTACTGGAACTGTACGGTAAGCGAGTGCTTATTCTACATGGCGACACCTTGTGTACTGATGACGAAGGTTATCAACGATATCGTAAGCGGGTTCATACCCCGTGGATCCAACGTCTGTTTCTACTATTACCTCTGTCTATCCGTCAAAAAATTGCCGTAAAAATGCGAGCAAACAGCCAATCGGTCAACCGCAGAAAATCCGAAGCCATTATGGATGTAAACCAGCAAGCTGTTATTGACACTTTTGAGCGGTATCAAGCTGACTGGATGATTCATGGGCACACTCACCGCCCTTTTGTACATGAAGTTCCTCTGCATGATAAAACCGTCTACCGCGGTGTACTTGGCGCATGGCATCATCAGGGATCGATGTTCAAAATAACGGATAAATCAATTGATCTTATCTCTTTCCCATTCTGATTAATCAAAAACACCCACATCCAGGTATGGCAACGAAAGTATAAAGTAACGCAATCGTTTTCCTTAGCTTGTGAGCATGATATGATCCGCGGCCTTAAAGCGTTATTTTCATTCTGGTGGACGTTAAAACACAGGAGCATTTGATTTATGACTGCCCAACCTGATTTAGCAGGAACAGCTCAACACAATGCCAAAATCGCCATTGTCATGGGTTCTAAAAGCGATTGGACGACTATGCAGCACGCGGCTGATATCCTCACTTCTCTTAATGTACCTTTTCATGTTGAAATTGTTTCTGCTCACCGTACACCCGATAAACTATTCAGTTTTGCCGAGCAAGCTGAGCAAAATGGTTTTGATGTCATTATCGCCGGTGCCGGTGGTGCCGCTCATTTACCCGGCATGCTGGCTGCTAAAACGCTGGTACCGGTTCTCGGCGTACCCGTACAAAGTGCTGCACTAAATGGGATAGACAGTCTTTACTCTATTGTACAGATGCCAAAAGGGATTCCTGTCGGCACACTTGCCATTGGGAAAGCTGGCGCGGCAAACGCAGCTCTACTGGCTGCACAGATTTTGGCTCGTCATAATAAAGATTTACTGAAACGCCTCAGCCATTGGCGTGAAACACAAACTCAGGATGTACTCGATAATCCCGATCCGCGGGAGGAAGCATGAAGCCAGTTTGTGTATTAGGCAATGGTCAGCTCGGCCGCATGTTACGTCAAGCTGGTGAGCCTTTAGGTATCACGGTTTATCCTGTTGGCCTCGATGCAGAACCCGAAGCGGTTCCTTATCAGAATAGCGTGATTACCGCTGAAATTGAGCGCTGGCCGGAAACGGCTCTTACTCAGGAACTTGCCCGCCATAAGGCTTTCGCTAATCGAGATATCTTTCCCCGTCTGGCCGACCGTTTACCGCAAAAACAGTTAATGGATAGCCTTGGACTGGCAACGGCTCCGTGGCAATTACTCTCTGATACCAACCAATGGCCGCAATTATTCTCTGAGCTCGGTAATTTCGTTATCGTTAAGCGCCGCATGGGTGGTTATGATGGCCGAGGGCAATGGCGTATTCATCCCGGAGATGAAACAGAATTACCCGCCGATATTTATGGTGAATGTATTGCTGAACAAGCCATTCCTTTTTCTGGCGAAGTTTCACTGGTAGGTGCCCGCAATAAAAATGGCGATTGTGTGTTCTACCCCTTAGCACACAATTTGCATCAAGATGGCATTCTCCGTGCCAGTATTGTCTCTCCTCAAGAAAATTACCATTTACAGCATCACCATTTACAGCATCACCATTTACAACAACAGGCCGAGAGTATGTTGTCAGCGATTATGCACGAGTTGAAATATATCGGCGTGATGGCAATGGAATGTTTTATTGTCGGTGATAATTTATTGATTAATGAACTCGCACCACGCGTTCACAACAGCGGTCATTGGACTCAGAACGGCGCATCTATCAGCCAGTTTGAATTACATCTGCGTGCTATTCTGGATTTGCCCATGCCTCGACCAGTAGTCACCGCGCCGTCAGTTATGATCAATTTGATTGGCACAGATATTAATGCCCAATGGCTCAGTTTGCCCTTGGTACATTTACATTGGTATGAGAAAGAAGT
Organism: Photorhabdus laumondii subsp. laumondii; assembly: GCF_003343245.1. Classification (NCBI taxonomy): domain Bacteria; kingdom Pseudomonadati; phylum Pseudomonadota; class Gammaproteobacteria; order Enterobacterales; family Morganellaceae; genus Photorhabdus; species Photorhabdus laumondii. The sequence continues at coordinate 4,474,064 of NZ_CP024901.1, forward strand.
TCGCCCCGCACGTAAAGTGGGTCACCTTAATCTTTCTCACTTTGATAAAAATGAATTAAAAAATACATTGCAGAAACTTATCCCCATGTTGCCACCCGAATATCAAAGTGGCCTTGAATGGGCGCAGGAAAAATTAATTTAACTAATTATCTAACACTAACATTGGTTATTTATCGATCTTGTTCTCTTGATTTGTGTCCGCAATAGTCTCACTGTTAAGGATACAAATTAAGAGACAGCGAGGCACATATGAATACAGCCATGTTAAAAGTTCGTATTTCTGAAGATATGGACACCGACTCTTTTTATTCTCTGCTATTCCTGTAGGGATATGAGTTTAAAAACGTTTTCACTTTCTCAAACAACTGCCACATATACTGACAGCCATGATTTCGTGTCACCGTTTCATGCAAGGATTACCACAGACGCCCAATTTTATTCAGCCAGGGAGAATAAGCGTGTAAAAACAATAGGTTAAATTTAGGATGGCGGGCCAGTCAATCACTGACCAATCGGCTTTTATGGACATAAAAAACGGGATGTTTTTCTGAACACATTGACAACGTCTCAATTATTTTCGCCATTTTTTTCATGGTACTCGGGATCGGGTAATTTAAGCGTCGGAGCTGCCCTTCGCCACACGATCCCCATTTATGTCAGTAACGATAGAAAGTACTGATGGATAATTTTTTTCATCTGGCGTCGTTCATTGCGGGATATAGGCGCTATGATAGGCATAATTCAGTCCGTTTAGTGGTTTGAGATTATTGACAATTGATCAGATTGCAAAAATTGGACTGAGTTCCCTCCGAGTGATCTACTATTTTAAAAGTTATAATGAACTCTGTTCGGATGCCAAAATCAATAATAAATGGTCACATCAGGCGTATGAACATTGAGGTTTTGACGAAACAGAACAAGTCATTTTGTTTCCGCAAACAACTCACCTAATCACGTTCCCCATGCTCTTAAGGTGTCATTTCGCTCCCTTATAAATAAGAACAAAAATGCCGATTTTGAATATCGGCATTTTGCTGTAAAAGAGAAGATGAATTTAATGCTTTAACATTTCAATTTTATCCCGGCTCAATCCGGTACTGGTGACAATAATGTCCAAACTCACGCCATGCCGTAATAAGGCACGAGCCGTTTCCACTTTACCTTCCTCTCGGCCTAGTTCAATGCCTTCTTCTCGACCTTGCTTGATACCTCGCTCAAGCCCTTTTTGTTCAAGCTGTTCTGCAATAGTCATCAACATCGTTTCATGCTCCGGAGATTGCTGTTTCAGTCTGACCGGTTTCAGCTTCGCCGGGCAAACGTAAAAGTCCCTTGTATAGCCATCATCCTGAATAAGAACAAAAATGCCGATTTTGAATATCGGCATTTTGCTGTAAAAGAGAAGATTAATTTAATGCTTTAACGTTTCAATTTTATCCCGGCTCAGTCCGGTACTGGTAACAATAATGTCCAAACTCACGCCATGCTGTAATAAGGCGCGAGCCGTTTCCACTTTACCTTCTTCTCGGCCTTCTTCTCGGCCTTCTTCTCGGCCTTCTTCTCGGCCTTCTTCTCGACCTAGCTCAATACCTTGCTTGATACCTCGCTCAAGCCCTTTTTGTTCAAGCTGTTCTGCAATAGTCATCAGCATCGTTTCATGCTCCGGAGATTGTTCAATCAGTTGATGGACAAAGTGTGAGAGATCCAGCGTATGTCCATTCAGTAAAATATAGAGTAACACCACATTGAGCTGCTCGGTTGTATTATACCCTGCATTCAAGAGTTCCACCAATTGGAGGAGCCATTCCTGCATATCCCGGCAGCGAATATGTTTTTGCACCAGCTCCATCAGGGCTACCCCTTTATGCGTCAGGATCTCTTCATCGCTGAGCACACTGACGTCCACCAACGGAAACGCCTGACGGTATAAGCGAGCCGCCTGTTCGGGGAGCGTGAAACAATCCAGCCACCGGTTTGAGTAAGGATACGGCCGAATCTCACCATGATAAAACAGCAGAGGTGCCACCAACGGGAGTTCAGTATGGCCTTTTTTCAGGTGAGCCGCCATGGCTAACATGGCATAATACATCAGCCGCCAGGCCATTAACGGGTCAGGGGTGGACTGATGTTCAATCAGGCAATAGATATAGCCCTGTCCCCGGGCCGTTTCGACCGAGTACAACACATCACTGTGCAGTTGACGTAAATGCTCATCCACAAAACTGCCGGGCTCCAGTTTCAATGTGGCTAAGTCACACAACGACTGGATTTCTTCGGGCAAATAAAGGGATAGAAACTCTCTGGCCGTTTCAGGCTGCGTTAAAAAATATTTAAATAATCCGTCATGGTGAGGCCGTTTTTCTTTCTTTGCCACAATCTGTTTCTCTGTCTTATTAGTTAGTCATTACCATTTATAGTATTTCTACCAAGCTACAAAAAACATCTTCCCATATTTTCTCAGGCAAATCTTTACCGAATGCATTAATAGAAGAGCCTAAAGAATCAAATATCAGAAAAGAAAAAAAGAGAAAACATTATATTTACAACAATTACTTTATGAAAACCATTCATTTAAATCAGTTTTTAACTTGCATTCGCATAATGATAATCCCTTTATCAAAATATTGATTATTTATATTTCCGTTAATCTTGGATGTTCAGATCGCAAAAATTTAACTGAGTTACCTTCAGATAATCTATTATTTTTAAATGCTATTGAGATGGTACGAGACTTCTTACAATCAATCTGAAGATTTCTACGACTTTGGTTATCATCAAAAACTCAGATAGTATCTAAGGTACTTTAATTCACTATTTCAAACAAAACTCAAGTTAACTATTTATTATGGAATATATGACAAACGGACATTAAAATAATCAAATGTTTGTTATTTAATTGCCTGGAATTAATTGTAGAAGCGGAAGTAAAGTGACTTACCGCTTCACATTTCAACTCATCCTAACTTATCCTAACTTATCTATATTACTTCAATTATCATATTGATCTATTATACCCGTTATCTTTCAAATTGCCTCTTTGTTGGCTGCGCTCACTCACCCCGGTCACATAGTTACCTATGCTCCCGGGGATTCACTCCCTTGCCGTCGCGATGCATCTTGAAATCCATAGGGTATAGCATTCATCGATCTGGATATCGTATCTACAATCGTTCTGGTTGTTTGATCTATTTCATAATTAAGTAAATCATTAACTTTAATATTACCAAGATTAGTCGCCCTTAAAGTTTCTGGAATTAAATTCAACTCTATGGTTTTCTCTTCTTCATTTATACCATTTATTGTTAAACTACAGCCATGCAGCCCAATAAATCCTTTATGGAAAAAGTATTTTATATTATCGCCAGGGATATTAATCACTAATCGATAAGTTTCACCTGTTTTAATAAAATCAACAACTTCTGCTGCGCCTTCAATATGTCCATATAAACTATGACCACCATTCTCTTTATTCATTTGATGTGATCTTTCAATATTAACTTCATCCCCCACATTTAAAAACTTTAACGTGGTCACATCAGCCGTAAAATCTGATATATCAAACCAGACGATATCGTTTTTAAATTGGGTGACAGTCAAGCACGTACCATTAATCGCAACACTAGCCCCCACAGAAACATCATCAAAAAAATGGTTATTATTACTGACGGTCAATGTACTAAATCCCTCTTTTTTCTCAAGAGATAATACCTTTTCTTTTCCTTGCACAATTCCAGTATACATAATCACCCTCTTTTATTTATATTAAGTAGAAATGCCCTTGTTACATTAATAAAGTTTTATTAGCTCTATTAACCACATTTTCCTACCCCATATTTACAAAATATCTTTTATACCCGTTATCTTTCAAGTTGCCTCTTTGTTGGCTGCACTCTCTCACCCCGGTCACATCGTTATCTATGCTCCCGAGGATTCGCTCCCTTGCCGTCGCAATCCATCTTGAAATCCATTGGGTATATATACTTAATTTAAATCAAAATTTTAATAACACATTTATAAAGCTAAAAAACCACTTTACCCTATAATTTTTAATTATATCAAGCTTTTTGTGAAATGGATGATTTTTTACTATTAAATTGACAATTATCAAACATGAACAAAAATAGAGTCAAAGATTATTTTTCTAACTTATGGAAACACTTTACTTTGAATATTTATTATTTAATTAAAAACATATAACAATAAAATTGTCAGACAAAAAATTATAATTTACAACATTTAACTCATAATCTCTTTTTTATTATAAATAAATCAAACGAATTATCATTTTAAACATTTATTATATTTTTATTCCATGAAAGATAATTACTCAAAATAAATATTAAAAAAGATATTTTATCTCTATATTTTAAAAACAAAGCAATAATTATTTAAAGTCGAAAATGGTTTTGATTATACCAAAACAGGCACCCATTTATTATTGTTATTTATCATGGTTATTCCTCATTAAAAATCAGAATTAATTAAGAAAAATAAATTATATATTTAAGTTAACTAAAATATAATTACACAAATATTTTCATAAAACCATTAATTAACAATGTTTTCCCAATAACCAAAACAAAGTTGAATAAACAACCTATCGTTAATTAAATAATCAACATATTACTAACACCGAAAAATCACCAAGGTTAAAATAATTTTATCTTTCTACTCCCTCCACCTTTCATCAATAAAATCAAATATCCCTTTGACAAAACCGTCTTATTAGATCAATGTTAGCAACCACCAGCCCGATACCGTATGAGAAAGGGAACCTTCGTGTTACTTGCCACAAAAATCCATAATACGAAAAACTACCCCCGGCTTTTTTTCACCTTAAAGCCCTCTTTCCCATTTTCCTGTACCGCTTATCTGGCAATGACTTGGCGTTGGATCGGCACCCGATTAAAGAAAAGCGGATTACCTGCAATGCTATTAATGCTATTATTGCTGTCGGCAATCAATCAAGCTCAAGCCGGTCATTTTGTTAATTTTCAATCGATTGATACCAGCCTTTATATGCAATTTGAAAATCGGGTCGATCCCAGAAAAACCATTTCACCGATTTTAGAGGCTTTCGGCGACTACAGTATCGGCGATATGTACGTCTATAGTATTTGGCAAAATTCGCTGCAAAGTGATTACCAAGGTGACAAAAGCACCTACTATTATAAATTTGTCCCTAGAGTGAGCTTGAGTAAAGTCACTGGTAATGACATCTCTTTTGGGCCGGTAAAAGATATTCTGTTCGCTCAATGGGTTGCCAAAACTAAAGGTATAGATTACGACTATTTCCCCGGTATCAGTATCGACTGGCAAGCTAGTTGGATTAGCTGGTTACGTACAATTTTTTATTTTGAGAATAATGCCAAAGGAAGCTGGAATGATCAGCGAATCCATATCGACTACGGAATTCCCTTCAATAACCGTTTAGGTGATTTCCGTGTTGTCGGTACTTTTGATTATACCTTAGGTTTGCATGGGCAACCTGAAACTATCGATTTCAAACCAGAATTGCACTATGATTTAGGAAAACGCCTTGGCAATCAACCCGGTCATTTATGGACTGGCATTGTCCTGAACCCAATAAAAAATAAATACAAAATAAGAGATACCCCTTATTATCGAACGGATCAATTTAGTTATGGGGTCTTTATTCGATATAGTTTTTTCTGATATCGGAATAAAATATCAGAAATTTTCTGATGGCCTTTATCCTGATGGAGTCAAAATGCCCACTCAACATGACCAGTTCGGACGTACTTATCAGTGGCTCCTACTGATACTTTTGGGTTTAGTTTATTTTCTGGTCACCGCAACCACATTTACTTCGCTAGGTGTTGTATTACCTAGCATGATCAAGGAATTACACTGGAGTTGGACGGATGCCGGTTTGGGGTTCACTTTACTGGGCTTGTCATGTGGGCTGTCCAGTTACCTTCCAGCGATGTTTATTCGTCGTACCGGCGTCCGCGCTACCTTAATTATCGGTACGCTTACCTTTATCACCAGTTTTTATATCCTCTATAACACCCACAGTATCGCGGCCTATTTTACCGGTACCACCCTACTAGGGATCGGCTTTAGTCTTATGGCAACGGTTCCCGGCACTTATGTCATTAGCCGACTTTTTAAAAAGCAGTCGTTGGCTTTTGGTATCTATTTCACTATCGGGGGATTAGGAGGCGTGGTCGGTCCGTGGATCTATTTCCTGGCAACCGTATTTTGGGAAAACTGGCGTATGCACTGGGCAATTTCCGGGATATCACTCACCCTGATTAGTCTATTAACCATTTTATTTATGCGCGAAGGTAAAAAGGAAAACGCCCACGCTGAAAGAATTAGCAAAAATCAACAAGACCAGCTCCCCACCAGTATCTATCGCACCAAGGAAATATGGAATGTCCGACAGGCACTGCACACTTGGCAATTTTATGCCATTGCCGCCGCTTATACCTCTTTTTTACTGTGTGGGATAACCGTTAATAGCTTCGCTGTCGCCCATATTACTGAAAACGGGTTCAGTGAGTCTGTTGCCGCCTCCTCGCTCAGTATCTTGGCTTTTATCAATGCATTCTCACGATTTGCAGGAGGCGCTGTTGGTGAATGGCTCGATCCCAAAAAATTGCTTATCGGTAGTCTGTCGATAATTATCTGCGGCCTTATCGCACTCAGTGCCACCACTTCATGGACATTTTTAATCCTGTTCACGTTGTGTATTGGCATCGGTTATGGCATGACTTTTCTGGCATCCAGTATTTTACTGTTCAATTATTTTGGGCGCACGCCTTATCTGGAACTGTTCTCAGTGATGAATCTGATCTCTACTACCGCCTGTATCGCCCCTTTTCTGGTGGGAGCAATTAAAGATTATTCAGGTAGTTTTACACCGGCATTTCTCATTATCGCCATACCGGTGCTAACTATTCTGATTATCACATTCATAATGCAACCACCGTTACAAATCGTGAAGAAATGTTCTGATAACAGCACATTACTTAACTGAATTTAGAAATAAAATGAACCTATAAGATATTCCTTACCACAGACAAACAAGGAATTCATCATGGCAAAAAAAGAATTCGGTGTATTTCTACCCATAGCTAAAGGTGGATGGATTATTTCCAAAAATACACCACCACTCGATGCTTCTTATCAGCAAAACCGTGAAGCAGCTATTCTGGCTGATCAAATTGGTTTGGATTTCATCATGTCAATGAGCAAATGGCGTGGCTTTGGTGGCGAAACGGAACATTGGGGCTGTTCGTTGGAATCCGTTACGATGATGGCAGGTATTGCCGAAGTGACTCATCATGCTCGGCTTATCGCAACCATGCACGCCGGGCTGCATAATCCTGCCGTGACAGCCAAAATGATTGCGACATTGGATCAAATTAGTCATGGGCGCGCCGGGCTGAATATTGTCTCTGGCTCATTCAAAGACGAATTTGAACAGATGGGGGAATGGGATAACAATTTAGATCACGATCAACGTTACGCAATGACCGAAGAGTGGACCCAATTGATCAAACGGCTTTGGAGTGAGAAGCAGGTTAATCATCAGGGAGATTACTTTAATTTCAAGAATTGTGTTTCTGAACCTAAACCTGTTTCCGTTCCGCGCCCTTATTTGGTCTGTGCCGGTCAATCAGAATGTGGACTACGTTTTAGTGTGCGTAACACCGATGTGTGTTTCATTGGTGGTAAAGATGAGGAAGAAACGCGACAAATCAGTCTGATGGCTAAACGTCTTGCAGCCGAATACGGCACAACCACCAAAACCTTTTGTATGTGTACGATTATTTGCGCTGAAACAGATGAAGAAGCTAAAACGCTGGCTGAGTTCTATCGTGATGGCTTGGATATAGACGCAGTTAAAAGCATGATGCACAGTTTTGGCGTCGATGTTGGCGAAAAAAGCAATGCGATGGTTGAAAGATCCCAAAACGCTTTTATGACCCACACCGCTATCGGCAACCCGGAAACGTGCCGCCAACAATTATCAGATTTGCTGCGTGAATGCGAACTGGACGGCGTTATGTTGATCTTCCCTGATTATGTTCAGGGGTTGACCACTTTCGGCGAGAAAATCTTGCCACAACTTAGAGCTGAATTTATCTATACCCAATAGATTTCAAGATGCATCGCGACGGCAAGGGAGTAAATCCCCGGGAGCATAGATAACGATGTGACCGGGGTGAGAGAGTGCAGCCAACATGCAGCCAACAAAGAGGCAACTTGAAAGATGACGGATATAAACAACGATAATAGGCCAATAAGCCAGGGAATGGATTCTCCACATCTCGACGAGCGATTACCCATTCCCTAAACGTCTGCAAATATCGCCCTTTTACCCCTGAACTCGCCGGTGTAATCCCGTACCCCGTAATAACCGAAGCCCCAACCCACTCCCACACAATGAAAGTAACAAGCTGCTGATTATTGGTAATAACAGCCACATCTGCCATTCTGGTTGCCACGGAAAATCAAATACCTTGGTCTGTAATAACCAGAGCGCAACCTCAGCCCCTAATGCCGCAGTAAAACCCGCCATTAATCCAAGCAAAGCAAATTCATACCAAAGCGTACGACGCAGTAGCTGTTTACTGGCTCCCAAGGTGCGATAAACCACTAATTCAAGTTGCCGTTGATGCATCCCTACCTGAACCTGAGCCAATAGCAGTAATGCGCCACAAACCATGACCAATCCAACCATGACTTCCAATGCCTTACTTACCTGCTGCAAAATACCCTGAATTTGCTTAATCATCACGCCGGTATCAAGTAGGCTCAACGTCGGAAACTGACGATTAAGATCCGTCAGAAGGCGACCCTCTCCCTCATAATGGAAACTGGTCAACCAAGTTTGCTGCTGATTTTCTAATGCTTGTTTCGGGAAAATAAACAAGAAATTTGGCCGCAAACTTTCCCAATCCACCAGTCGAATACTGCTAACGATGGCACTGAATTGCTGCGTATCACCACTGAATGTCAGCTTATCGCCGATTTTGATTGCCAAACGCTCAGCAAGCCCTTGCTCGATAGAAACCTCATCCTTCTTTAGCGGCCAGTGACCTTCCACCAAGGTATTAAACGGGGGTAACTCCTCTTTCCATGTCAGGTTCAATTCCCGCTGTACCGTGTTGCTATCCGATCCTCTGGCCTCTGCCCACGCGATAGCTGACTGACCATTAATTTCCGTCAAGCGAGCCAATACCACCGGATAGAATGCCGTAGGTTTAACCTGATACTGAGCCAGCAAATGTTCTACTTGTGGAATTTGCTGTCCAGTCATATTAATCAGAAAATAGTTTGGACTATCTGGTGGCAATTGGTGCTGCCAACGGTCAAGCAAGTCTCCCCGGACCACCAGCAACAAAGCAAATAACATAAATGATAAAGAAAAAGCCGCCAATTGAGCTACTGTTTGAAACGGCTGCCGCAGTAGTCGATTAACCGCCAGACGAAAACTGAGTTGGCGAAGTTTCAAATGACGTAATAACCACAATCCTCCCCAACCAAACACCGCCAGTAATAGCGCAACCATCATCATGCCTGCAAGTAACGCCCATAACATGGGCTTGGTGCCAACTAACAGACTCAGCCCACTAATGACCACCAATACCGCCAACGGCAAGTAATAACGTAACGGCCAGATAGGCGCGATAATATCATTACGCAGCACTCGTGATGGTTGGGTTGCCATTAACTGCTTATACGGACGTATTCCCACCAGTAAGGCGATAACAGATAACGCACCTAACGCCCATATCCACGGCCAGAATCCTGCTACTGGTAAGGTCTTCGGCAACATAGGGGCCAAAATCTGCACGAGCAGATATTCAAACATCAATCCCAGAAGCGTTCCCACCAGCGCCGCCGCAATTAATATCACCAGCCATTGACCAATCACCCATTTACGCAACGCCCAACGCCCCGCACCCAGTGTTTTAAGCACAGCAATCAAATCATGGCGGCTACGGCAATAGTGAGTCATTGATACTGCTACCGCGGCGACAGCGAGTAATAATGTCAGTAAAGCCGATAACAACAAGAATTGCTGTGCCCTTTCAATCGTTTTTTCCAGCGCCCCGCTGTCCTGTTTCAAGGTATACCAGCGCTGATCAGCTTTAAGTTGGGGATCAATGAGCTGCTGATACTGATAAACTGCTTCTTTATCACCCGAAAACATATAACGATAAGTCAGGCGGCTACCCGGCTGAATCGCACCGGTAGATGGCGCATCATCAAGATTGATTAAAATCCGTGGCGCAATCTGAAAGGGATTGAAACCACTGTCCGGTTCCTGAATTAATTCTCCACTCACCTTAAGCGTGGTATCACCCACATCGAGATTATCGCCAACTTTGATTTTCAACAATTCAAGCAAGCGAGGTGCAACCAGCACTGTGCCTTTTTCCGCTTTCAAACCCGGTGGATGGGTTTCCAGTTCACCATATAACGGGTAATGACTGTCTGCGGCTTTTACATTCGCAAGTTGAGGAATGTCCCCAGCATAAGTCATTGTGGTGAAAGAGAGTTGGCGACTTAATTTTAATCCCCGTTTTTTCGCCTGCTGTAGCCATTCTTCATCTACCGGATAAGCAGCACGCAGGACTAAATCACCCGCCAGAAAATCCCGACTCTGGTAATGAACACTTTGATCAATGCGATCACTAATCCTTCCTAAGGCCAGCACACAAGCTACCGCCAAGGTAAGAGATAACCAGACAATCAATAAAGAAGGTGTGCGCCACTCGCGCCAAAACCAACGCCAAATCATCTTTCTTCCCTCAATTTTCCATCAACCAACCGCAAGCAACGTTGACAACGGGCCGCAAGCTGGCTGTCATGAGTGACCAAAATTAATGTTGTGGCATAATCACGATTCAGAGAAAACAGTAAATCAGCAATACGATCACCGGTTTGCCGATCCAGATTACCTGTTGGCTCATCAGCAAACAGAATTTTGGGTTGACTGCTGAATGCCCGTGCCAATGCCACTCTCTGTTGTTCACCGCCAGAAAGTTGTGCTGGCATATGTTTCAAACGCTTCCCCAATCCCAGTTGTTCAAGCAATTCAACCGCCTGTTTCCTACTACTATTTTCAGACTCACCACGTAATAAGGCAGGAAGCTGGACATTCTCTAATGCGTTTAATGTCGGAATTAACATAAAGGACTGAAAGACAAAACCAACACTTTCAGCCCGGAGTTGCGCCCGCTGCTCTTCATTCATCTGGCTTAAATTATGCCCTAGCAGCCGAACCTCACCGTCACTGCCATCATCTAACCCGGCAATAATGCCAAGCAATGTGGATTTACCCGAACCCGACTCTCCCACCAAAGCGATAGTCTGTGCCGACTCGACAACCAACTCAACTCCCTGCAATATAGTGATCTTATGTCCTCCCTGACCAACGTGCTTACTGAGATGCTGAACTTCAAGAATATTCCCCGTTACCATTTACTTTTCCTTTTACTGATGGTGCTATTTAGCGCCAGAGCGACTGCGGCTGATACCCTTCTGATTCTCGGTGATAGCCTTAGTGCCGGTTACCATCTGCCTATTGAGCAGTCATGGCCTGCTTTGATGGAAAAAAAGTGGCAAAAATCCGGCAATAAAATCACGGTCATCAACGGCAGCATCAGCGGCAACACCGCCGCTCAGGGCCTTGAGCGGCTACCTGAATTACTTAAACAACATAAACCCCGTTGGGTACTGATAGAGCTGGGTGCCAACGATGGATTACGCGGTTTTCCTCCACAACACACCGAACAAGATCTACAACAGATCATTACTTTAGTGAAACAAGCTAATATTCAGCCTTTATTGATGCAGATCCGTCTACCACCAAACTATGGGCGCCGTTATACCGAGTCTTTTGCCAAGATTTACCCCAAACTGGCAGAATATAATCAAATTCCCCTGCTCCCGTTTTATATGGAGCAAGTCGCCATTAAACCGGAGTGGGTGCAACAAGATGGGTTACATCCTAATCTGGCAGCCCAACCATTTATCGCCGATTGGATGTCTGACACACTATCAGCACATCTTAATTATTCTTAAGTAGTAAACTATTAGTTTCAACAAATTGATGTCTATAAGCAGGTAAAGTTATGCAAAAGTCAGTTCTTATCACAGGCTGTTCCAGTGGAATTGGTCTGGTGGCGGCCAAAACACTACATCAGCGGGGCTACAGAGTATTAGCAGCCTGCCGGAAACCCGCAGATTTACAGCATATGCGCGAATTAGGACTGGAACCTATCGAATTGGATCTTGATGACAAAATGAGTGTTGAACGTGCCGCCGCCGAGGTCATCAAGCTAACCAATGGCCGTCTTTACGGGCTGTTTAATAATGGCGGCTTTGGTATTTATGGCCCACTCAATACTATCAGTCGTGAACAACTGGAACGGCAATTCTCTACTAATCTATTTGGTACACATCAACTTACCTGCTTATTACTTCCCGCAATGCAACTTCATGGTGAAGGCCGTATTATTCAAACCAGTTCAGTTATGGGACTGATTTCAACCCCAGGCCGTGGTGCTTACTCTGCCAGTAAATATGCCTTGGAAGCATGGTCAGATGCGCTAAGAATGGAATTAGCCGGCACAGGAATTAAAGCCTGTTTGATTGTTCCTGGCCCGATAAAAACACGTTTTTCAGAAAACGTGAATCAAACGCAAAGCGATAAACCTGTCAAAAACCCCAGGATCGCCCGTCACTTTACCCTGACTCCCGAAGCCGTTGTGAATAAACTAATTCATGCTCTGGAAAGTCCGAATCCTAAATTACGTTACCCAGTGACTTGGGTAACCCATGCAGTCGCTATTATGCGCCGGATTTTACCAGGAAGAGTAATGGATAAAATACTGAGCAAACAAAGTGGTACAACTTGAAAGTTAAGAAAATAACCTCAATCTATTTAATCGTACCCTGCGATAACCAAATTTAAGAGACTAATTATATGTTACCGACCTCTATTGGAATTAATGTTAACGAAAGCAACCTCCATCAAATCGTTGAACAGTCTATGACTGTACCTGTTTTATTTTATTTCTGGTCCGAACGTAGCCCCCATTGCCAAGAATTAAGCGTAACACTGGATAAACTGGCCGCAGAATATGCGGATCAATTCATATTGGCAAAAGTGGATTGCGATAAAGAGCAAATGGTCGCCGCACAATTTGGTTTACGCGCCATTCCTACGGTTTATATTATGCAACAAGGTCAACCCGTAGATGGTTTTCAGGGGCCACAACCTGAAAACGTTATCAGAGAGATGCTGACTCGCGTATTACCGAAGCCGGAAGAGTTGAAAGCCGCTCAGGCGGAAGAACTTATCGCCGAAGGAAAACATCAGGAAGCACTACCGTTATTGAAAGAAGCCTGGCAATTAGCGCCCAAAAACAGTGCAATTGCACTTATGTTGACCAAAGTGCAAATTATGCTCAATAATATAGAGGAAGCCCAGGAAATTCTGAATCTTATTCCATTACAGGATCAAGATACTAATTATCACAGTTTACTGGCTCAAATTGAGTTACAAAAGCAAGCGGCGGATACACCAGAGATCCAACAATTGCAGCAAGAATTCGCCATTCAACCGGAGAATGCCGAGCTAGCTGTTAAGCTCGCGCTGAAACTGCACGAAGTCAGCCGTAATGAAGAAGCTCTGGAATTATTACTCAGCTTCCTAAAAAAGGACCTTTCTGCTGCCAACGGGGCGGTACGGAAAACAATGATGGATATTATGTCTGCAATGGGGACCGGTAATACCTTGGCTTCGAAATACCGTCGCCAAGTTTACTCACTGCTTTACTGATTTATTTAATTGTAAGGAATTGCTATGGATTTATTCGCTTTTGGTGCCGTACCCATTCTGATATTTATTGCGGTGGTTATTGTCTTTACTTGCGTAAAAACCGTGCCACAAGGCTATCAATGGACGGTAGAACGTTTCGGCCGTTATACCCGAACTTTATTACCGGGTTTGCATATTATCGTCCCTTTTATCGATCGCATTGGCCGTAAAATTAACATGATGGAACAAGTGTTGGATATTCCTTCACAAGAAGTGATTTCCCGCGATAACGCCAATGTTACTATTGATGCGGTCTGCTTTATTCAGGTTGTCGATCCTGTTCGAGCTGCTTATGAAGTCAGCAACCTTGAACTATCCATTATCAATCTGACGATGACCAACTTCCGTACCGTTTTGGGTTCAATGGAACTGGATGAAATGCTGTCACAGCGTGATTCCATCAACAGCCGCCTATTACATATTGTTGATGAAGCCACTAACCCATGGGGGGTGAAAATTACCCGTATTGAAATCCGTGATGTGCGTCCACCAAAAGAGTTGATCTCTGCCATGAACGCCCAGATGAAAGCAGAACGTACAAAACGTGCTGATATTCTGGAAGCAGAAGGTATCCGTCAGGCGGCTATTCTGAAAGCAGAAGGAGAAAAACAGTCTCAAATTCTGAAAGCAGAAGGGGAACGTCAATCGGCATTTCTCCAGGCAGAAGCACGTGAACGTGCCGCCGAAGCGGAAGCTCGCGCAACTAAAATGGTATCCGATGCGATCGCTGACGGTAACATGCAGGCAATTAACTACTTTGTTGCCCAGAAATATACGGATGCCCTGACCAGTATTGGCGCTTCCGGTAACAGCAAAGTCATTATGATGCCTCTGGAAGCGAGCAACCTAATGGGTGCGATTGGCGGTATTACTGAATTGATTGGCGAAAGCAAAAAAGGTAAATAACCATGATTGCACAGATTGCGGCGCAAACTCCTTGGCTCTGGTTCTCTTTCGGCGGCTTACTGTTAATTGCAGAGCTTCTGGGAACTGGCGGCTATCTGTTATGGACGGGCATAGCCGCTATCGTTGTTGCGTTTGTCACCTGGCTGCTACCAGGAATAGATTGGGAATGGCAAGGCATTTTGTTTGCCACTCTGACGCTGCTTTCTGCAATGCTATGGCGCTACTGGTTACGTCGCCGCCCATCAAAAGGCGGCGATACCCTGAACCAGAAAGAGCACCAGCTCATCGGTATCCGAGCCAAACTGACTACCGATACTGAAAATGGTTACAGCCGGGTCAAGCTAGCTGATGGAAGCTGGCGAGTTCACTGTAATAGTGAACTACCAGCCCACACCGAAGTAGAAGTGATCGCTGTTGATGGCATTACCCTGAAAGTAAAACCGGTCAGTTCTCAGTGATGAGAGCAACAACCCGATAAATGATCTATGATGGGGCATGCAGCCCCGTCATCTCCAGGGCACTCTTCCGCTAAGGATAACAATTTACTTCTTATTTTCTGCAACTCTTCAATCGCCTTTTCTATTTCAGCCACTTTATGCAATGTTGCCACTTTTACATCAGCACTATGACGATTGGGGTTGCGAAATAACACTAAAAACTCACGGCATTCATCAAGCGTAAAACCGACCTGTTTTGCCTGACGTAACAGCGTTAGTTCATCAATATGTTTCTGCTGATAATAACGGTAGCCGTTATCCCCCCTTTCCGGCGGTGTAATCAGATCCTTTTCTTCATAAAACCGGATAGCTTTGCTGGTAAGACCGGTTTTTTGGGCAATCTCACTAATGTTCATTTTTTCCCCTTGACCTTACCCTTGAGGGAAGGTTTAACCTCCCCAACAAGTCAGAAACTCACTTGAACTGTGTAGATATTCATCACCAATTATCACACAGGTATGAAGAATAATTACATCACTATGTGTTAGGAGTTTTTTATGTCATACACAACTATTTTAACCTTGCAGGGACTCTCCTGTATGCACTGTGTTAACAGTGTGAAAAAGGCACTAGCAAATCGTACAGATGTGGAACAGGCGGATATTACAATTGATTATGCCAAAATCATCGGTAAAGCCTCTACTGAATCATTAATCGAAACCATTCAAGCAGCCGGTTACGATGCGATGATTGCCAGCCAACCCGATGTTGAACTGACACTCTCTGGACTGAGTTGCATGCATTGTGCAGGTACGACACGTAAAGCGCTGGAGGCCGTAGATGGTGTTATCGCCGCAGAGGTGAATACCGAAAAAGCTAAAGTTTACGGTAAAGCCGATGCGGATACCTTGATTGCCGCTGTTGAGCGGGCGGGTTACCATGCAAAACTCGCTTCTGGTCAAAACTCCCCAAAATCTGAGCCGCTGACATTACCTGCTTCAAACAGACCGGAACCTTTGGCAGCGGCAACCTCCTCTGTTCCGGTCGAAAAAGCTGACGTATCCGTTGTGAGTGACAGCAATGAGAGCATCCAGTTGCTGTTGGATGGCATGACTTGCGCCAGTTGCGTGAATAAAGTTCAGAAAGCATTACAAGGTGTTGACGGCGTGGAAAATGCCAGAGTGAATCTTGCTGAACGCAGCGCTTTAATTACCGGCAGTGCCTCACCAGAGGCACTGATTAAAGCAGTAGAAAAAGCCGGGTATGGCGCAGAACTGATTCAGGACGAAACTAAGCGGCGTGAACGCCAGCAACAAGTTTCTGACGCTAATATGCGCCGTTTTCGTTGGCAGTCAGCATTAGCCTTAGTCGTCGGTATTCCCGTAATGGTGTGGGGCATGATGGGCGATAATATGATGCTCACACCTGAAAACCATCATATCTGGCTGACTATTGGCGTTATCACGCTTGCCGTGATGATTTTTGCCGGTGGTCACTTCTATCGTAATGCGTGGCAAAGCCTGAAAAACGGCAGTGCGACAATGGACACATTAGTGGCATTGGGAACGGGTGCAGCCTGGCTTTACTCCATCAGTGTCAACCTATGGCCAGATATTTTTCCACCACAAGCCCGTCATCTCTATTATGAAGCCAGCGCGATGATTATTGGTCTGATAAACCTGGGGCATGCTCTGGAACAACGTGCCCGTCAGCGTTCTTCAAAAGCACTGGAGCGTCTGCTGGATCTGACACCACCGACTGCCCGTGTGGTGACAGAAGATGGCGAAAAAGAGATACCGCTGGCTGATGTCAAACCCGGCATGACGTTACGTCTGACAACCGGTGATCGTGTTCCCGTTGATGGTGAAATCATTCAAGGTGAGGTTTGGATAGATGAGGCAATGCTCACCGGTGAGCCGATTCCACAGCAAAAAACCAAAGGCGATAACATTCATGCCGGTACGACGGTGCAAGACGGTACAGTGCTGTTTACTGCCGCCGCGGTTGGCAGCCAGACAACATTAGCTCGAATTATTAAACTGGTCCGTCAGGCACAAAGTAGTAAGCCCGAAATCGGTCAGTTAGCAGATAAAATTTCCGCCGTATTTGTTCCTGTTGTTGTCGCCATTGCCCTGATTGCCGGCGCTATTTGGTATTTCGTTGGGCCAGCACCACAGATTATGTATTCATTGGTCATTATTACCACTGTGTTGATTATTGCCTGTCCCTGTGCCCTTGGGTTGGCAACCCCTATGTCAATTATCTCTGGTGTCGGCCGGGCAGCAGAATTCGGGGTACTGGTGCGAGACGCGGATGCGCTGCAACAAGCCAGCACCTTGGATACCCTTGTTTTCGATAAAACTGGTACGCTGACAGAGGGTATGCCTCAAGTGACTGATATCCATACTTTTAATGGGTACAGTGAACAAGAAGTATTGCGGTGGGCTGGCGCACTGGAACAAGGTTCTAACCATCCATTAGCCAAAGCCATTCTTGCCAAAGCCAAAGGGCTGACGTTGCCGCAAGTTGAACAATTCCGTACTCTGGCTGGACTCGGTATCAGCGGTGAAGTGAATGGCACAACCTTGTTGCTAGGTAATCAAGCTTGGCTAGAACAAAATCAAATTGATACGCAAGAATTAAAATCGTTGATCGCTC
Organism: Photorhabdus laumondii subsp. laumondii; assembly: GCF_003343245.1. Taxonomy (NCBI): domain Bacteria; kingdom Pseudomonadati; phylum Pseudomonadota; class Gammaproteobacteria; order Enterobacterales; family Morganellaceae; genus Photorhabdus; species Photorhabdus laumondii. The sequence goes on from NZ_CP024901.1 coordinate 4,491,932, forward strand.
AACAGGCAGAACAAGGCATCACACCGGTTCTTCTGGCAGCAGGAGGTCAAGCGGCGGCAGTGCTATCTATTCGCGATCCACTGCGTGAAGATACTATGACTGCATTGCAGCGATTACATCACCAAGGCTACCGTTTAGTGATGTTAACCGGTGATAACCCAGTGACTGCCAATGCGATTGCCAAAGAAGCGGGTATTGATCAAGTGATTGCAGGTGTATTGCCTGATGGCAAAGCTGAGGTAATTCAGAAACTGCAAGCAGCAGGTCGCAAGGTTGCTATGGTGGGGGATGGTATTAACGATGCTCCAGCCCTAGCGCAAGCTGATGTAGGCATTGCAATGGGTGGTGGTAGTGATATCGCCATTGAAACCGCCGCAATAACGCTGATGCGCCATAGTTTACATGGCGTGGCTGATGCGGTTGAGCTATCCAAAGGCACTCTGCGCAATATGAAACAGAACCTATTAGGCGCATTTATCTACAACACATTGGGGATTCCGATCGCCGCTGGTGTGCTCTATCCCTTTACTGGAACCCTGTTAGATCCGGTAGTCGCAGGTGCGGCAATGGCGCTCTCTTCAATTACGGTAGTGAGTAATGCTAATCGATTACTGAGGTTTAAGCCTAAGTTCTGAATCACTAAAGAAATAAGTCTGCTTTAATGATGTTGGGGTGAATCGTAAAAATGCATATCCATGATCGCATTTTACACTTCTACCCCAGCACTTTTTCATATAGCAATGTCCATCCACGTTACTGCATCAAATCATCACATCTCCGACAATGTTTTCATTCAGATCGATAACGTGCCCCGTATTGTGCTGCATAGCCTCGTCCAATTCCTTAGGTAAATCACTCACATGGTACCCGACCTGAATGTCGGCAGACAGCAAGTCAAGGAATGCCCCAATTAACTGGTCTTCGTATTCAACGCTTACATTAGTCACAACAACCTCACCATTACGCAACTCAAATACCAATGTGCTACCGGTATCAACACTCAATACCTGACGGATGAACCAAGGTAACGTGATCTGACCTTTAGGAATCAATGTTACCAGCTCATAAATATCTGACATAACAAACCCCTAGTTTATACCCTATGGATTTCAAGGTGCATCGCGACGGCAAGGGAGCGAATCCCCGGGAGCATAGAGAACTATGTGACCGGGGTGAGTGAGTGCAGCCAGGGTATATCATTTTCAAAGAACTAGAAAAGTAAATACAGCGGCCAAATAAAATCTCCTTGTATACTGAATAGTAGTAAAAGAACATTCAATAGAAATGGATAGAGATACAGTTGTAATATTAACCTGAAAAAATAGTTAGCCTAAAGAATAAATGCTAAACCGGAGCTCAAATGGGACGACTGATTAAACACCTTACCAATATATTAGGAATCAATGCCCTCCACCGTTATCCCTATCCTGCTCACGATATTACACTGGCAGGTGATAGACATTTGCATCTGGTAGGCAGTATTCATATGGGTACGAAAAATATGTTCCCACTTTCAGAAATATTGATAGAACAGCTTAATCAATCCGATACATTAATCGTGGAAGCAGATATTACTCAGGCAGACTCCCCATTTCATGATGAGTTTCAATCATATCACCGTATCGAACAACGTTTATCTTCTGAGATGTATCAGAACTTTCAGGACTGTTGCAATGAAATCCAACAGCAAGAAGAATTCCTCAATCTATTGCCCTCATGGCAAATCGCTTTAATTTTACAAGCTGGACAAGCACAAAACCTTGGATTACATCCCCAATACGGTATCGATTATCAGCTACTAAATGCAGCCAAAGCTCTAGGAAAAACGATTATTGAACTAGAAGGTACTGAATCACAAATTAATTTACTTAATCAAATTCCCAATAACGGCCTGCCACTATTAGAAGATACATTAACCCATTGGCACGCAAATGCCCGTGCTTTACAAACCATGATCAGTTGGTGGATGGACTATCAACCTAAACAGCAAGAACATGCTCTACCAACAACTTTCAGTAAAGAGATATACCAACTATTGATGACTGAACGTAATAAACAATGGAATAAACATTTACGGGGATTACCTGCCGGTCGATACCTCGTTGCTGTTGGCGTTTTGCATCTGTATGGTGAAGGGAATTTGCCCAAGATGCTGGCAGAAAAACAGCATTAAAAAAAGGCCAATATTACCTATATTGCTATAATAATATTGGCCAATCATATGAGGAATAATCTGTCATTTTCGTTGTTCTTATTAAGTACGGGATATTACCTGTTTGTATACAAGCAACAGAGCCATAGTCAGATTATCAATTCCATCGTTCCATTTCATCCGTTATCCTTAATTATAAAATTACCCTATGTAATGAAATTATGACACCTGCGATCATTTTGTTAGAAAAACAGAAAGTTAGCTTCGCTCTTCATGCCTATGAGCACGACACAAATGAACATAATTTTGGTGATGAAGCAGTGAGGAAATTAAGACTCCATGCCAGGCAAGTATTCAAGACCTTACTGGTTGCACTTAATGGTGAGGCTAAAAATTTGGTGGTAGCCGTCACCCCCGTTTCAAGTGAGCTGGACTTAAAAAAGGTCGCCAAAGTTTTTAAAGTCAAAAAAGCAGAAATGGCTGATCCCCAAATCGCCCAGAAAGTAACAGGGTATCTCGTCGGCGGGATCAGTCCGCTAGGACAGAAAAAACACTTGCCAACGGTTATTGATAACCAAGCGCAACAGTTCTCAACTATATTTGTCTCTGGTGGTAAACGAGGGTTAGATATTGAATTGGCGTCGGCTGATCTCTGTAGGTTGGTGAAAGGCAACTTTGCTGATATTGCAAAAACTTAAATTATTACCCAAAAAGGGCTGCTAAAATTGCAGCCCTTTCGATTTATCATTCTGTCAGGGATTATTGATAAATAATTTCACTCTTTGGCTCATAATCAGCCGCTTTCAGTGGTGAATGCTTCTCGATATAGTCTTTCAAAACTTCTGCATCAACAAAACCGGTGTTGACATAGGTTGGATAATTATCAACACGTGGATAGCCATCACCACCAATAGCATTAAAGTCAAGCATTGCCATGCGGTAAGTTTTATGCGGATCTAATGGATTCCCACCGATTTTTACCTCTTTAACACTTTTACCATCAGCAATCAGGCTAACATTCACAAACTGTGCATAAGCACCAGAGTCAACTTTCATATTAGCAATCGCCGCCAGATATTGTTTGACTTCATTGCCTTTCATATCAACGTAAACCAATGTGTTGGCAAATGGATGCACTTTCAACACATCTTTATAAGTGATATCACCTGATTCAATCGAATCGCGAATACCACCACCACTCATAATCGCAAAATCAGCGTCCGCGCGTTCCATCATGGCAGAAAGAACAACATGAGCCATATTAGTCTGAACAAAACGAACTTTGCTGCGATCCCCTTCCAATTTACCCTCAACAGACCCCACTTTTACACCAAGCTGTTTATCACCTTTATCTTGATAAGGCATCAGCAACTTTAACATATCCGGGTTTTGTGCAATTTCATGAGTGTAGTAAGTACGTTCAGTAGAACCATCTTCCTTCTGCACTTTCTTTTTGAGGTTAATAGGGATCAACTGATAGTGAGTCAACTTCAATTCACCATTACGGAACTGGAAGTCAGCACGACCAACATATTTACCCCACTCATGAGCCTGAACAATCCAGGTACCGTTCTGACGATCTGGCGAACATGGGGTTCCTGGCACATAATCAATCTGCTTATAATTTTTATTTTCCGCGGACATACAGACCGGATCTTGTGAATGACCACCGACAATCATATCCAGATAGCCCGCAGGCAAACTGCGAGCCATTTCAACATCACCCGGCGCATTAGAACCATGATTACCGTTGTCATAGTGCCCCATATGGGTTGCGGCAATAATCACATCTGGCTTTTCATCTCTCTTTAATTCTTCAACAACCATTTTGGCTTCTGTCGCAGGAAGACGAAATTCAACATCAGGAAAATTAGCCGGGTTACCGATTTTCGCCGTATCATCAGTCGTCAGGCCAATAACTGCAATTTTCACACCTTGCTTATCGAAAATGGTATAAGGCTTGAACAAACGTTTGCCGGTGCTTGTCTGGTAAATATTGGCAGCCAGAAATGGAAAAGTTGCCCATTTTTCCTGTTGACGCAGTATTGACAGAGGATTATCAAACTCATGGTTACCCAACGCCATTGCATCATAGCCCACCAAATTCATACCTTTAAAATCAGGCTCGGCATTTTGCAAATCAGATTCTGGTACACCGGTATTTATATCTCCGCCGGAAAGCAGTAACACACTCCCCCCTTTTTTCACGACCTCTTGACGGATTTCATCAACTACCGTTTTTTGCGCGGCTAAGCCATACTCACCATAATCGTTATGCCAAAAATGACCATGATGGTCATTGGTGTGCAAAATGGTAATGTCATAGGTTTTGTCTTTCTCCCATGCATTTGCGATTGCTGGAAGTAGTGCTATAGATACAACCAAAGCACAAGCTGAGGTCTTGAACGAGAGTTTCATGGTATATCTCCATGTTTTTTTAGTGAATTGCCATGCAAAAACAGCTTTTAAAGCTAACAAGGCGGGATAAATTGATCATTTCTTGAGACAGGTTATGTATGTTATGCAGTTATTAGATATTTATACCCGTCATCTTTCAAGTTGCCTCTTTGTTGGCTGCACTCGCTCACCCCGGTCACATAGTTTGCTATGCTCCCGGGGATTCACTCCCTTGCCGCCGCGATGCATCTTGAAATCCATAGGGTATAGAACATGTTTTATTTCGTCTTCGCGAGTGTACTATAAAACTATATCCAAGATAGTAAAAAATCAACTCTCTGCCTAATATGTATTAAAATTCAACGAATAACCAATATACTGACTATTGATTAAGACAGGTTGGCAGCAAATATGAGCGAACAAAGTAATACCACCATAGTTCCATCTCACCCCAAAAAAACCAGGAATACCGTTTTTACTATTCTTGGGGCAATCAGTGTTTCACACTTATTGAACGATATGATCCAATCGCTGATTCTGGCGATTTATCCTTTACTACAATTAGAATTTAACCTAAGTTTTGTGCAAATCGGTATGATTACCCTGACCTATCAGATTACCGCCTCTTTATTACAACCACTGGTAGGTCTCTATACTGATAAACATCCACAGCCTTATTCATTACCTGTTGGAATGAGTTTCACCTTATCCGGTCTATTACTGCTGGCCTACGCCAACAATTTCCCGTTAATTCTATTAGCATCGGCATTAATCGGAACAGGTTCTTCAGTATTCCACCCGGAATCGTCGCGCGTAGCGCGTATGGCATCCGGTGGTCGCCACGGATTAGCTCAATCTCTTTTTCAAGTCGGCGGTAATTTTGGCAGCTCCCTTGGGCCTTTGCTAGCCGCTCTGTTTATTGCTCCCTATGGCAGAGGCAACGTTGGCTGGTTCTCTCTAGCCGCATTACTGGGTATCATTGTGCTGTTACAGATCAGTAAATGGTATAACGTTCAGAATTATATCAAGAAAAATCAAGCCAAAACTGGCCCAGCCATTAAAGTTTTATCAAGAAAAACCGTGATAGGTTCCTTGGTTATTTTGCTCATCTTAATATTTTCCAAATATTTTTATCTCACCAGTATCAGTAGCTATTATACTTTTTACTTAATACACAAATTTGGCATTTCCGTACAAAGCGCCCAGTTTCATCTGTTTATTTTTTTATTCGCAGTTGCAGCAGGAACCATTATTGGTGGACCGCTTGGTGACAGGATCGGCAGAAAGTATGTTATCTGGATATCTATCCTTGGAGTTGCACCTTTTACATTAGCTCTGCCTTACGCTTCTCTGTACTGGACAAGTATTCTATCAGTGATTATTGGTGTGGTTCTGGCATCTGCATTCTCTGCGATCCTGGTATACGCTCAGGAACTTATTCCAGGTAAAACCGGGATGGTATCCGGCCTGTTTTTCGGGCTGGCTTTTGGTATGGGAGGTATTGGCGCAGCGGTACTTGGTGATATTGCGGACAGAACAAGTATTGAACTGGTTTATCAGATTTGTGCTTTTCTGCCGTTACTTGGCATATTTACCGCTTTATTACCTAATATAGAAGATAAGAACTAGGAAAAGCACCATACAACCCCACATAAAATTTACTTTTTATGTGGGAATAGTGCTTATTTACCTCATAAATATTCAAATAGAGCAACACAAATACCTGTTACGGGTAATTTAATCCTTTCAATCCATATTTTTTGATGTTTTATTCATTTTTTTAGCGAATTTACCTCGAATTATCTATAAAATACAGTTACACCTACCTCTTCACTATGCTATTTACTAGCCTCAGCAAGAAGGAGTCTTAATGGAGCACTCGACACCACTTATCACCACTCTCGTTGGCGGGTTCTTTATCGCTTATCTGCTTGGTATGCTGGCACAACGCCTGAAAATCTCACCGCTGGTTGGTTACCTTACTGCGGGAGTCCTCGCTGGTCCTTTCACTCCTGGTTTTGTCGCTGATGCATCACTGGCCCCCGAACTGGCAGAAATTGGTGTCATCTTATTGATGTTTGGTGTTGGACTGCATTTTTCACTTAAAGATCTGCTAGCCGTAAAATCCATTGCTATCCCCGGCGCTATTGCGCAAATACTGGTCGCGACACTACTCGGAGTAGGGCTATCAGCAATACTGGGTTGGGAATTATTTAGCGGCATCGTCTTTGGTCTCTGTCTATCAACCGCCAGTACCGTTGTTCTGTTACGAGCGCTAGAAGAGCGCCAACTCATCGATAGCCAACGAGGTCAAATAGCTATCGGCTGGCTGATTGTCGAAGATCTGGCGATGGTACTGACTCTGGTATTACTGCCCGCAGCTGCCGGTATTCTTGGTAATAAGGAAGCCAATATCGGGCAGCTAATTATGGAACTTGCCATGACAGTCGGCAAAGTTATCGCTTTTATCTTGCTGATGATTGTTGTTGGCCGCCGTCTAATCCCGTGGGTATTGGCAAAAACCGCGAGTACCGGCTCCAGGGAGCTATTTACCCTTGCCGTACTGGTTATCGCCTTGGGTATCGCTTACGGTGCCGTTGCTCTGTTTGATGCCTCATTCGCACTAGGGGCGTTCTTCGCCGGTATGGTATTAAACGAATCAGAACTAAGCCACCGTGCCGCCCAAGATACGCTGCCACTCAGAGATGCTTTCGCCGTATTGTTCTTCGTTTCTGTTGGTATGCTGTTCGACCCAATGGTCCTCATTCAACAACCACTATCGATACTGGCAACGTTGGCAATCATTATTATTGGTAAGTCCGCGGCTGCAATGTTACTCGTTAAGATGTTCGGCCACTCACGCCGGACCGCATTGACGATTTCAGTCAGTCTGGCACAAATCGGTGAATTTGCCTTTATTCTAGCCGGTCTTGGGGTTGCACTTGGCCTGCTTGATGGAAATGCCCGTAACCTTGTTCTGGCTGGCGCGATTGTTTCTATCATGCTAAACCCAGTTCTATTTAGTCTGTTAGATCGCTATCTGGAAAAAACAGAAACCATTGAGGAGCAGTTACTGGAAGAAACGTTGGAAGAAGAGACGCAGATTCCTGTCGATATCTGCGGCCACACTATTGTTGTCGGCTACGGGCGGGTCGGCAGCTTGCTATGCCAACGCTTGCAGGAAAAAGAGATCCCTCTGGTTGTTATTGAGAACACCCGAGCCAAATTTGAGGAACTCGGTGAACAAGGTATTAGTGCAGTCATGGGTAACGCTGCCAGCAAAGATATTATGTCACTGGCTCGCTTGGATTGCGCCTGCTCCCTCCTACTGACTATTCCTAATGGCTATGAAGCCGGTGAGATTGTCGCCTGTGCAAGAGAAGCACGCCCGGATATTAATATTATCGTCCGAGCCGACTATGACGATGAAGTTACCTATATCACAGAGCGTGGAGCTAGCCACGTCATTATTGGTGAGCATGAAATTGCTAAAACAATGGCAACTGTATTCGCCAACAGTGAGCAAAGCTATTCGATTGAACCCCCTCCAGCATCGCCTTTTTCACCATCACTTTGAGGAAAGCGACTGCTGATGAATCATTCTCTAGTCCCTACCAAGTAAGGATCATGAGCCGTTCTTATCACTTAAGTATCAGTGATAAGAACGGCTCAGAGGGGACAAAATGTTCAGTTGAAGTATCGCTTTACTCAATTCTGTACAACAAAAATCAATCGGATTATCAATTAATCCTTAGCCCATTCAAGACAAGATTCAGCAACCTATTGAGGTAAATATTTTTTTATTAATAGGAAGGGTAAATACCATACATTGAATTTTTAGCGTTACTTAACATGATCATGGTATTTACCCAACTACAACAAGGAAACTCTATACAATCCAAGCTACCTTCAACCACGATTAGCTTAATGAGACTATTAATGAAAAAGCCAATCAGTCGGGAGGGCGCAATATCAAACAATCGATTACGTCAAAGATATAAAACACCTTTCATTGACGTGTAAAACATTGAAACAGAGAAAACACATAACACTAAAGAAGCAAAACGATAAAACAAATCGGGTTTTAAAATTCCTTTTCCCAACTTTCCTACATATAGTATTTTCCCAACCCCCACCCAAATCAGGGAAATGGGTAATAGTGCACAAACAAAAACCGTCATGCATGGAATGTATTCTGACCACAAAGTAAATGCAGTAAGAGGAAATATATATGTAGCAAACACAAAAGCCTTAGGATTCAGCAATGTGGCAAATAATACCGTGATAAAATGGATTTTTGCTACGTTCTTGTCTAATGAGAAATGCCAAACTTTAAAAGCCAGATAAGCAATGTATGTCGAAGCACACATCTTTAAGATGACCAGTGACCATACGAAAACATGAGAGACTGTAGATAAAAATAACCCCCACAAACTAATTGCTGTTATATAACCCAATGCCTCAGCTAATATCAGCCTGAGTGTACTAATAAAACCATGTGAATATCCAGATGATACTAAAAGAGTATTTGTTGGTCCCGGCATAATTAAGACCATACTCACCATACTGGCAATTCTTATATAATCGTAGTAACTATTCATAGTATCCTCAGCGGCTGTTATACATAATAATTAATTATTTGAAATATAATAGGAAATTTTTAATAAAAAATTTCATCATGCTCCTTCCTCTCTTTAAATTAACAATAATAAGTTACGGTCATTAAATACCATTACTTTCACTTAATAGCTATTAGCTTCATCTTTTCTTCAAATGTTAATAATCTCAATAACTCCAATTCAATAATAAAAGATACATAAAACCTGTCCTAATATAGGCCACAAATTGAAATAATTACAGCAAACAAAAACTATTTCGCTAAATGATCCTTCTAAGTTATCAATCATAGCTAAAACTTCGCTATCGGAATTAGCATCAAAAAATACTAATCCACATATCAATACTATACAAAAATATGAAACTCCGTATCAACCCAATGGCTATTTCTAGAATATAGCAGCCCCAATCCATATATAACTAATATCATTTCTATATATAGTCGATATCATTTCAATATATAAAGAATATCATTTCAGTATATTACTAATAAAGGAGTATTCTCTAGCCAATCATCTTGATTATAATTAGTAAAATCAACAATTGAAAAATCAGTTCCAAGATTTTTAAAAATTGTGATTTTAGTCCAAATTCTTCCTTTAGCTAATCCCTATTATAATAAATAGAAAAATTAGGTAAATAATCAAATCAGTATGAATCGGATGGGTGATTTTAGCGGTATCTATACCCGTTATCTTTCAAGTTGCTTCTTTGTTGGCTGCACTCACCCCAGTCACATCGTTATCTATGCTCCCGGGGATTCGTTCCCTTGCCGTCGCGATGCATCTTGAAATCCATAGAGTATAGCTATATTAGAAATGTGCCGATACGCGAAATTTTTATATAAAAAACAACAATATAAGTTAAATACAAAAAATAAATAGAAATTTTTATTTGCATATTATTGCTATCTGAGTGATATAAATATTCTATTCTAGGACATTTTTGAATATTATTTCAATTTATTTAAACAGATATATAAATAAGAATAAAATACTTTTCATTTTATAAATTAGACGAAAAATCATTGCTATTAATAAAATAAACTCTAACTATCATTTACAATCTTAATAAATGATTTTATAGCTAAATTTCGGCACCTTATTAATTTATACGGTGCCGAAATTTTAAAATTACCGTTCCCAGTAAGATTCTTCCAAACTATCTTCTTTTTCGGGTAAACCACGGCTTAATCGTGGGGAATGCTGACTCAATACCTGATAGCTAACTCTGTTGGCATATTTACATACCTGAGCAAGCGATGAATATGTTAGATAAGTACGCATATGTTTACTGGAATTAGGCACATTCATTCTGTGGTGATTGTTGGCCGTTATATCATGCAGCAAAGCAGATAAAGCACCATCACCTGCCCCATTAGTATTCATGATTTTTTCTGGTCCCCCCATATAAGGTTCAATATGGGAATAAACTTTCATCGGAATTTGGCAATCAGATTTACGCATAGCACGGCTAAACTCATAACGGTTAAACTCAGCAATAGCACCCGGTAACAATGGATGGGTTGTCTGACGCATATAATCTTTTTCCGTATAACCTGCCATATATAATCCAGCCGGACCTGCGGTACACAAAACTAAATCGACCCAATCTAGTGCCACATCCGAAGCCAATAGTGGATCACTGAAACCCGTAAGCTCATAAGCTTCATCTTCATTCATTGCCAGAACAGAAATATTCTCAACCAGAAAATCACGCCACCATTGTGGATCATCAGCAATAACATATTTCGTCCCTAGCGTCAGAACCACAGGTACACTATGCTTTTTCGCATATTCGATAGCTTTCATGGTTGCTTCTGGCATTGGTTCTCCCGGTTTACAACGAATCAAGTAAGCAGTTAATACCAAAGCAGAAGCTTCAGCAATAATCTTCTCAGGAATACTTTCCGGTTTAAGTTGATTCATTTGCCCAGGACTAATGGCAAAAGTCCGCTCACCATTTTCCGTTACTAACGTAAAACAGCGACCAATTGCCCCATTCACTCCCTGTAAATAGTTCAGATCAGTACGGCTAGACGTGTTACATAAGTAGCGGTAAGCATAACTGCCAATCTGAATATTACTACACATAGTGCCCAGTAAGACGGAACGATCATCGGCAAGAACTGAGTAATTATGTAAAGTATTACCAATAGTGCCACCAGCAAATTCGTGGCTAATAAGATTATTATCAGTAAGTTCTTTATACAGGGTTTCAGCTACATCATCTTCAATAACTAATGAATGCCCCTGGCTGAGGTTATAGCGCTGGATAAAATCTTCATCTACTTTCGCCTCAATATCCACTAATGTCTGATCGATACCAACGATATAAGCTCGGTTATTCTCACCATCCATCATCTCTTTAATTGGCTGGAGTAAAGGATCACGCAGACTGACGGGAAAATAGTGTTTTGATTTACGTTTACCAGGGAATTTCATTTTTGATTGATGCTATAACGCCAAAAGGTGCAGCATATTAGCACAATAAAAACGGACAGGCAGCAAATGTCACTACGACATTTACTGCCAAGGAAAACTTAAGCCGCTTGCTGACGACTACGTACCATATGACGAATTAGAACAGACACCACAGCCAAGATCAGCCCAAGGAAAGCACTGCCTATTAAGATAAGTAGACGCTTCGGTGAATCTTTCGCTGTCGGCTCATAAGGAGCCTGCATATATCTAAATGGTTGGAAGTTAACTTTATCTACTTTAAGTGCTTTCAGCTCTTTTATATAGAACAAACGGTTACGTAAGTCAGCATCAATCAAAGTGGGATCTTTTATCTCCTCTGTAATCTGCAACTTACGCTGTAATGCATCAGCCCCCAAAGCAATGGAATAATCTGGATCGTCTTTGATCATTGCCCCTTCACTGGAAATAGGCTTTTTAATTCCTGCCGAATTAGCGATAGATAATGCATGTTTCAATCGCTCAACATTAGCTTCCTGTATATTATTCACACGGTTTAAATCAACGCTATACAAACCTTCAGAGTAATTAAGCTTTTGTTTTACCATATCACTTAATTCACTCTTCACCTGTTCATGGACAACAGACGACACATAGTCAATATAGCCATTTAACAGATTATATGCATCTTCTGCGGTTCCAGCACTGAAAGTCAATTTAGTTTCACCATTTTCATCATCTTTTTCCGCTTTTGAAGAAGATGAAATATTATCATTCACAATCTTTTCAATAAGTTTTCTTTTTACAAGTGGTGAATGATCACCTGATTCAGCCACCAGATTTTTAAAATATTCTGTATTAACCAGATATTCTTCACGCAAAACCCGTGAATTAAAATTATTTAAAAAATTATTATACAGTGATGATGAAGTTACTGATGGTTGTAGATTTAAAACCTCTAACTTAGTCAGGATATCTTTAAGTGGTTGTATTTCTTCAAGTTGAGGCTTAACAATAGAAGCCGAACTGCTCCACTTTTGTGGCATCAAAGATGCTGCTACAAAGCCAATAACAGCAAAAAGGATGGTAACAGTAATAATCAATAACTTTGATTGAAATAAAACAGAGAATAACTCAAACAAATCAATTTCATCATCTTGTTTTGAATTGTAATAATTAAAATATTCTTCACTGAAATTAGTGCCTTTAATCGGTTTATTACTCATTATTTATATCCAAATCCAAATATGCTGTTACTAATTGATATACAAAACATCATCCCACTGAGCGAGCCTATAGGTTAATTCCCATTTACTCTGAAACAAGTATGGCAGTTCCACTAGGCTAGCATCCGTGTAGCAATATACCTTAAAAAGCCAATGAACCCTAATGATAGATTAATCCTATCACTATTCATCCCTATTTCTGACAAACCCGTTGACCAACTCTTCAAGTAGTAAAATATGACTAGCATTGTCGTTAAGCGCCGGAATATATTCAAATTTTTCCCCACCAGCATTAAGAAACATCTCTTTATTTAGCTGTTTTATCTCTTCCAGCGTTTCCAGACAATCAGACGAAAAACCAGGGCAAAGTACCTGAATATGTTTTATTCCCTGATTAGGTAGCGTTTTCATCGTTTGATCTACGTATGGTGTCAGCCATTGCTCACGGCCAAAACGTGATTGATAAGCCATCATTACCTGCTCTGTCGGATAATTAATTGCTTGCTTTAGCAATCGTGTTGTTAACTTACACTGCTCAGCATAAATATCACCCGTATCAACAAAACGCTGCGGAATGCCATGATAGGAAAGCAATAATCTGTCTGGTTGACCATGCTTATCGAAACTCTGCTCAATAGTTTCTTTCAGTGCAGAAATATAAGCCGGATGATCAGCATAACTACGAATAAAGTGCATCCCAGGAATAGTGCGGTATTTTTGCAATACCAGACTGACACCATCAAATACAGCCGCAGATGAGGAACCAGAATATTGGGGATAAAGTGGTAAAACAATCAGCTGCTCAACATTCTGCTTAAGTAAGTTGTCAATCGCTTGTTCAAGAGATGGAGAACCGTAATTCATTCCCAGTTCAACAGGGATGCCAGCAAGTCTTTCTGCCAGTAATTTCTGTTGCCGACGGCCATATACTAACAGAGGAGAACCTTCATCAGTCCAAATTTTCTGGTATAACTTTGCTACACGTGAAGAGCGGAAAGGCAAAACAAAACCATATAATATTGGCTTCCAGATAAATCGAGATAAATCTATGACTCTTTTATCGCTAAGAAACTCAGCTAAATAACGTCTTATAGCCGCAGTTGTCGGTTTATCAGGAGTGCCAAGATTAACTAATAAAACACCAAATTTACCGTTGTTCATTATGTCGATCCTTCATTATTTCGCTAGTGAAAACCCTAACATAATAAAATACAGATGAAAATCATGTTTATCTACGAAAACAATGAGGAAAAATCGATTAATTTACCTGATACAGTAAATAAATAATATAGGATAAGGCGACTTATTAGTCGCCTTATAAGAATCACTCAGGCTGATTAATCCAAAATTTTAGATAATTCTTCACTAATCTCAGATACCTTACGAGTACCATCAATTCCAAAATATTTGGTATAATCTGCTTCTGCTTCTTTTTGATAGTAGGATACTAAAGGTGCTGTCTGCTGATGGTATTCAACTAAACGTTTACGCACGATATCTTCGTGATCGTCTTTACGAACTGTCAGCTCTTCACCTGTAACATCATCCTTGTTTTCCACTACCGGTGGATTAAATTTGATGTGATAAACACGGCCGGATGGCGCATGTATACGGCGCCCAATGATACGTTCAATAATCAGTTCATCGGGAACATCGAATTCCAGAACATAATCAACATTAATGCCCGCTTCTTTCATCGCATCAGCTTGGGGAATAGTACGGGGGAACCCATCCAACAAGAAACCATTGCGGCAGTCATCTTGTTTGATGCGCTCTTTGACCAAAGCAATAACCAGTTCATCAGTAACCAGCTTACCATGATCCATCAGCGCTTTTGCTTTTAAACCCAATTCTGTGCCAGCCTTAACCGCAGAACGCAACATATCGCCAGTAGAAATTTGAGGGATCCCATATTTCTCCACGATAAATTGCGCCTGAGTCCCTTTACCGGCGCCCGGAGCGCCCAGCAGAATGATACGCATTGCGTAAATCCCCTTGCTAGTTAGTTTTTATATTTTGAGAAAACGAGTCACCATACCATTTAGCATGGGGTTCGCTCAAGGAAACAGGTAAACGATTTCGTGATATTTTTCTGTAAAAATAAACCACGCCCCATCTCATTATCAGAGGCGTGGTTTCTAATCGTCACCAAAAAATGATTAAATCAAGCTTTCTCAGACAACAATAGCTGATTCATACGGCGAATAAACTGATTTGGGTCTTCCAACGTGCCACGCTCAGCAAACAATGCCTGATCAAGCAACAGTTCAATCCAATCCGCAAATTGAACTTCATCACTGATATCAGCAGCCAGTTTTACCAACTGATGATCAGGATTCAGTTCAAAATTGTACTTAACGTCCGGCACCTGTTGACCAGCCGCAGCAAACAATTTCGCCATCTGCGTGCTCATTTCATCCACATTTGTTGTGACAATTGCTGGAGTATCAGTCAGACGGTGAGTCAATTTAACCTCTTTTACGCGATCACCAAGCAATGTTTTTACACGCTCAACAAACGGCTCTAGCTGCTTTTCAATTTCTTCCTGTTCGGCTTTATTTTCATCTGCCAATTTATCCAGGGATTCATCAGCTTTACTGACTGATTGGAATTTTTTACCATCAAAATCAGTGAGGTATCCCATCATCCATTCATCAATGCGCTCTGACAGTAACAGAACTTCAATACCTTTCTTACGGAACAACTCCAGATGAGGACTGTTTTTCGCCGCAGCATAACTGTCTGCGGTGATGTAGTAAATCTTATCCTGACCTTCCGTCATCCTACTAACATACTCTTCCAGAGAAACGGTTTGTGCCGAGCTGTCATTATGAGTAGAAGCAAAACGTAGCAATTTAGCGATAGCTTCTTTGTTGGTGCTATCCTCTGCCGGACCTTCTTTCATGACCAGACCAAACTGTTGCCAGAATTGCTGGTACTTTTCTGCATCATCTTTCGCCAGTTTATCCAGCATCTGTAATGCACGTTTGGTCAATGCATTACGTAAATTACGGGTAATAGAGTTATCTTGTAAAATTTCACGGGAAACGTTCAGCGGCAAGTCGTTGGAGTCAATCAAGCCACGGACAAAGCGTAAATAGTTCGGCATAAACTGTTCCGCATCATCCATAATAAACACACGCTGGACATACAATTTCAACCCATGCTTATGCTCACGGTTCCACATATCCCACGGAGCCTGAGATGGAATATAGAGCATGCTAGTATATTCCTGCTTACCTTCTACGCGGTTATGGCTCCAGATCAGCGGATCAGTAAAATCATGAGAAATATGTTTATAGAACTCTTTGTACTCTTCATCTGTAATTTCAGATTTACCACGAGTCCACAAAGCTTGGGCTTTATTAATCTTCTCCCAAGTTACTGTATCCTCTTCACCTTCTTCTTCGCTCTTATTTTTGGTTTCAATTTCAACCGGCAAGGCAATATGGTCAGAGTATTTACTGATAACAGAACGCAAACGCCAGTCATTCAGGAATTCATCTTCTCCTTCACGTAAATGAAGGGTGATCTCTGTACCACGGGTTTCTTTTTCAATATCGGCAATCGTGTAATCACCTTCACCAGCAGATTCCCAAAATACGCCCTGATCAATTGAAGCGCCGGCAGCACGAGTACGTACAGTGACTTTATCAGACACAATAAATGCAGAGTAAAACCCAACACCAAACTGACCAATTAACTGGCTGTCTTTAGCCTGATCTGAACCAATAGATTCCAGAAAAGCTTTTGTTCCTGATTTAGCGATTGTTCCAAGATTATCGATGACTTCATCACGAGTCATACCAATGCCATTATCACTAATCGTGATGCATCTCTTCTCTTTATCAAAAGAAAGACGAACGCGTAGTTCACCATCATTTTCATAAAGTTTTGGAACAGATAATGCGCGGAAACGTAATTTGTCAGCAGCATCGGAAGCGTTTGAGATTAGCTCACGAAGGAAAATCTCTTTATTGGAATAGAGTGAATGGATCATTAATTGCAGAAGTTGTTTTACTTCAGATTGAAATCCACGGGTTTCCTGACCTTTCATACTCATTTATTACCTCAATCTAAATCCAGTTCAGACAGACAAAATCAGACGATAATATGCAGATGGGGATAAATAAGTTGAATTTCAAGTTTGATTATCCAAAAGAATGTAAAGTCATTCTTGATCATAGCAGAATGAAGTAACTGCTTCCCTTGCTCCGGTGATGAAAGATATCGCCAGTACCCAAAAAACCACCTTTGCCACCGCTCAGACCGTCTGGTGTTTTCTAAACAATAACTATACCCGTAATCTTTCAAGTTGCCTCGCAGTAACTTTCAATTATCGCCTTTGGACAGCCGGTTATCGTTAATCCACTCATCAACAATATTTTTTATCCGATGGGCCGTAAAACCTCGTTTCTCAGAGTGGAAAGAATATCAGAATTGAAATCATCTCCTCCTTCGTTAGCACGCACACAAAATAATCACTTTTGTTTTTTTTACTGTAGTTATATTTTCATTTGTTTACATTTTCATGCGAAACGTAAATAATATTGATTCTCATATACATTTAGAGAAAAAATAATGGAAAAATTATTCAATATTTACAATCACATAGCAAAACCAAGCTTATATGTAACTTTGATGTCTGTATCTATGCTATCTCACGCAGCTCCAGCAAATACCATCTCTAATGCAAATGATAAGACGATTAAACAAGCAGAAGAGAAAACAGGAGAT
Organism: Photorhabdus laumondii subsp. laumondii; assembly: GCF_003343245.1. Lineage (NCBI taxonomy): Bacteria > Pseudomonadati > Pseudomonadota > Gammaproteobacteria > Enterobacterales > Morganellaceae > Photorhabdus > Photorhabdus laumondii. The sequence goes on from NZ_CP024901.1 coordinate 4,509,481, forward strand.
ACTCTTGTTGTGATTGCTAACAACAATGCACAAGATGATGGAAAAATTAGCAGCAATGAAATAAAAGTCAGACAGCCTCAAAGTGTCGGTGAAATATTAAAAAATGTTCCAGGTGTTCAAGCCGGACATCCTAGCGGATTAGGTCAGCGCTTTAAAATTCGTGGTATGGATGACCAATTCATAAACATTACTATCGACGGTGCAAGACAAGAGGGATATCACTTCCACCACGCAGGCAATTACGGAATAGACCCTGAGTTATTAAAACAAGTTGATATCAACATCGGTAGCAACAGTATCACATACGATACAGGTGCAATTGGCGGGGCACTAAAATTTGAGACTATAGACACGGATGACTTATTAACCCCCGGTCAATTATTTGGAGCAAAAAGTAAACTGAGCTATTCAAGTAATGGTTCTGAATTCCAAAAATCACTGGCCGCCTATGGGAAACTAGGTGCTGTTGATTTATTAGGATATGTTAACCATCGTAATATGCACGATTCTGAATCCGGCAGAGATGGACGAGGAAGAGACTCAATTCCTACAGATGGGAAATTACTCAATTATCTATTAAAAACAAAATTCAATCTTACCGATGAACAGTATATTAGCTTATCAAAAGAACATTATAAAAATGATGCAGAAACCAACTTTAGATTAAATTTTGGACATGATATAAATAATGGAAAGAAAGGGAGGTATGAAATAGACCGTGATACCCATAATATCACTTATGGTTACACTCCAACCGATAACGATTTAATTGATCTAAAAATTTCCGCATATCATACTGAACAAACCTTTACCCATATGAAGCCAGTAAGCGGTGATGGGAAAGGCTTCGATACTATTGTAAAAACGCAAGGCATTAAACTTCGCAACACATCCAACTTTGATACACAGAATCTATTCCATTCATTAACCTATGGGTATGAATATTTTGATACCAGAATGGCTTATACCGATGTAGAAGAAAACATAAACAAAAAAGATATAGAAAAAGGAAAAGCATCTTCCTTCTACTTAGAAGATGATGTCCAGCTTGGCAACTTCCATGTAATACCGGGTATCAGATGGGACCACTATAAATATCAAACTGTTAATAAAAAGGAACAACCTTTTGAGAAAAGCTATTCACATATCTCAAAAGCACTCGGTTTAAAATATGAGCTAGGAAAATCAACAACATTATTTACCAACTACACTGAATTATTTAGAGGTCCATTAGGTAAAGAAATTGGTCTGGGATTAACTAATCATAGTAATAATTTAAAAGCAACAACGGGATACAACCTGGAAGCTGGATTGATTGGTTCTTACCCTGCCATTTTTACTGACAACGACACGCTAACTATCTCAGGGAAAGTCTTCCAAACCAATTTCAAAAACCTGTCAACAACTTTAGCCAACAGAGAATTGCATAACATCCCTAAAGCAAGGCTGGAAGGATTTGAGTTATCTACAGGTTATCGTATTAAGGGGCTAGGTTTAAGAGCTAGTTATGCAAAAGTAAATGACAAAATTGTCAAAGGCAACGAGTTATTTAAAGAAGGTCTTGAATTCGAACCATCACTTGGTGATTCAATTACAGTTGGCGGCAGTTATTTGTTTGACAAAACTGATATTGAAGCCGGCTGGAACTCCCGATTTGTATTATCTAAAAACTCCAAAGGCAAAGGTGGTAAAGGTGGTAATAGCGCTGTAGACGTTCATAAATCTGGATATGGTGTAAGTGATATATATATCGCTTGGTCTCCAAAAACAGGAACATTTAAAAATACCGAAATACTGTTGGGCGTAGATAATATCTTTGATAAACGTTACAACGAGCATTCTTACTACCTGAATACTACTCAAGGACAGGAAGAAAAAGGCCGTACGTATAAAGCAACGATTTCTTACAAATTTTAGCAAAATCAAACTAAAATATTCGGAAAATCATTACATTAAAACAACAATATAATTTTCTTAACGGCGGTTAGATAAACCGCCGTCTTCAGATAATACATGTCCAGGATGTCGGTTATGGACAACAAACCAGCCCTATTGGTTGATGACGCCGATCTACTGATAGCTCCTGTGGCACGATAATAATGAGTTCAATTCAGTACTCGATATCTAAGCCTCCTCGGAGCCTCCATTTGGATGCTTTGACGAACACGACTGGCTAGGGTTTACAACATTTTTTGCTATAGCGACACGCGCCACATAAATGTAGCGCCTCAAAGTCTTTACGATTTGATTTACACAGGGTTACAACACCATTCCTTTCCAACCTAAATAAAACCGTAAAACATTAACGTAAAATCAATAAGTAATCTTCTGCCGACCAGCAAGTGAATGGGACAATGTCGTACCATCTACCATCTCAAGTTCACCACCAACCGGCACACCATGAGCAATACGGCTTGCTGTTACACCATACTGAACGCATATCTCTGCGATATAATTGGCAGTGGCCTCTCCCTCCACTGTCGGATTAGTCGCCAGAATCACCTCGGAAATCTCTTCCGTGGCGAGACGATCCTCAAGACGATCTAAACCAATATCCATTGGACCAATGCCATCTAATGGGGATAAATGCCCCATCAATACAAAGTAACGCCCGGCAAACTGCCCGGTTTGTTCAATAGCATGAATATCCGCAGGGCTTTCAACCACACAGATTTGACCATTTTGTTGACGGCGTGGATTAGCACAAATTGTGCACTGTTCTTGTTCGGTAAAAGTCCGGCAATATTTGCAGTGTCCAATTTCTGACATTGCTCTGGTCAATGCCTGTGCCAAACGCATTCCACCACTGCGATTACGCTGTAGCAGATGAAAAGCCATCCGCTGTGCAGACTTAGGGCCAACCCCTGGTAAACAGCGTAATGCTTCCATCAAGGATTCAAGGAGAGGACTGGTTTGCATCAGAATGGCATCTTAAAGCCTGGTGGCAATTGCATACCACTGGAAATGCCTGCCATTTTCTCTTTCTGAGTCTCTTCAATACGACGGGCTGCGTCATTGAATGCGGCAGCAATCAGGTCTTCCAACATCTCTTTGTCATCTTCCATCAGACTTGGATCGATCTCAACACGACGGCAATTATGAGCACCATTGATAGTCACTTTAACCAGACCTGCTCCCGATTCCCCCGTTACTTCCAGACTGGCGATCTCTTCTTGCATTTTCTGCATTTTGTCCTGCATTTGCTGGGCCTGTTTCATCAAATTGCCCAAACCACCTTTACCAAACATAGATTTCTCTCTTCGCTATGGCTACATCGTACAACAAGGTACAGATTGCAGCATGGTTAAACCGGTCGGATACTCTCTTCATCCAATTCAGCATCAAATACCTGCCGCAATGTTTGAATAGTTTTATCCGCAATAATTGATTGGCGAGCTTGTGCCAATTTCTCTTCATAAATGGCTTGTCGCCACTCCAGCGGAGTTTTCTCCGCAGGATTATCATCTTCAATAATACTGAATTCAACCGTTACGCCGTACAACTCACTTAAAGCCCCCGCTAATGACTTTTGTGCGAAAGCAGAATTAAGGTGGCGCTGGCTCGAACGCAAGTGTAAACGGATATTATTTGCGCTAATCTGCTCTTTGAATGCATTTAATGCCAATTGCTGCACCAGTTTAGGAATTTTAAGTTTACCAACTTCTGCGGCCCATGCATCTCTCTGTTTAGATTCTTCCGTTAATTTCTCTGCCAGCTCTGGTGTTTTTTCATGTTCCAAAGCTGTTCTTAAAGCCTTTGGTGTGGCCACATGAGTTTCTGTTTTCTCCTCAATATTCTTGGCACGCCAACGGTAAGCTTCTTTTTTCTCAGGTTTGTTTTCCTGTTTTTTATCTATTGATGACTGAGGTCGCTGTCCTGACACTGCGGCAAGCCGTTCCAATGCTGAAGTTGCTGACTTCATCTTAACAGGCATAGCCGATTCAGGCTTTTTTGTTGGCGTTTGCTCTTGCTGTCGGGATAACACATTCCTTGCTTTCAGCAACTGCGCGGTTGGGCTTGATGCAAGCGCCTGAGGTATCTGGGGTTCCGACTGAGAAGCTCTATCCAATGGTGCCGGTTCATTAATATCATTAGCAGGTGGCACATCTCCCTGAGCACTATGTTTCGGCTGTGCTGTAACTGATGGTATAACCGCAGGATGTACCACCGGTGCCGCAACCTCTTCAATAACTGTTTTCGGATGAAATGCCAAAGCTCTGAACAGAGCCATTTCAACACCCATCCTGCGCTCCGGTGCATACGGCAAGTCCCTACGACCAATCAGCAAAGTTTGATAATAAAGTTGCAAATCTTCCGGTGAAACAGCTTTTGCCACTATCCGCAAACGGCCTTCAATTGATGAAGAATCGCTCTCTGGCTGAGAAGGTAACAATTGGAGCATTGCAATACGATGCAGCAATGCAAGAATTTCTACGAGCAAATCCTCCCAATCAGCCCCCCGTGAAGCGACTTGTTCCACCAATGCCATAACCTGCTGACCGTCAGCTCGAATCAATGCTTCAATGATTGATAATGGCTGTTCATCATCTAACGTTCCTAGCATCAAGCTGACTATTTCAGTTGTCACCAAGCCTTGTCCGATAGCAATAGCCTGATCGGTCAGACTCAAAGCATCACGCATGCTACCATCAGCAGCACGAGCCAATAGTTGACGAGCGCGGTTATCGCTCTCTATATGTTCAGCTTTAAGAATACGCTCAAGCTGATCGCTTATTTGACCTATATCCAGCGATTTGAGATGGAATTGCAAACAACGGGAAAGAATAGTCACTGGCAATTTTTGCGGATCAGTCGTTGCTAGTAGAAATTTCACATGCTCAGGTGGCTCCTCCAACGTTTTCAATAATGCATTGAAACTGTGGCGAGAAAGCATATGTACTTCATCAATCAAGTAGACTTTAAAACGCCCACGAGCCGGAGCATATTGCACGTTATCTAGCAATTCACGCGTATCTTCAACTTTAGTACGGGAAGCCGCATCAATTTCAATTAAATCGACAAATCGCCCCTGTTCAATTTCAAGGCAATTAACACATTTACCACAAGGCTTATCAGTAATACCTGTTTCACAATTTAGCCCCTTAGCAAACAAACGGGCGATCGTTGTTTTCCCGACACCTCTCGTGCCAGAAAATAAATAGGCGTGATGAAGCCGGCCATGGGCAAGACCATTAGCTAACGCGGTCAGGATATATTCCTGACCAATTACATCAGAAAATATTTGTGGGCGCCACTTACGGGCAAGTACCTGATAGCTCATTGATACCGGGAAAATCGAATACAGTTGAGCACCATGCTAACACAGCCTCACTATAGACAGCGAGGCCGATATGTTAGTAATACGAAAATAAGCAGATTAATGATCTGGGAATTCAAGTAGAGTAAAACTACTTACACCTTGTCTTTGCAGACGCTCAACACCACCTAAGCCAAGCAAACCAATAATAAAAGCCGCTTCAGAAACCTCACCACCTAAACGACGGATTAAACGAACAGTGGCTTCAACCGTACCACCCGTTGCCAGCAAATCATCAATAACCAGCACCTTATCGTTTTCTCTTACGCTATCCTTATGCATTTCCAACGTATCAGTGCCATACTCCAGATTGTACGTTTCACTCAATGTTTCCCGAGGTAGTTTGCCCGCTTTACGAACAGGAATAAAACCAACACCAAGGCGTAATGCAACCGGGGCTCCAAACAGAAAACCGCGAGCTTCAGTGCCAACTATTTTTGTGATGCCTTTGCCCTGATATCGCTCTACCAGAAGATCAATTGTTGCCTGGTAGGCAAGAGGGTTATCCAGTAAAGTGGTAATATCACGAAAAAGAACCCCCGGTTTTGGATAATCAGGAATAGTTTCAATACTGTCTTTAATAAATTGCAGTTGCTGCGCATTTGCGGTCATAATCGGTGCCAATGAGTAGAACACGAAGGTGCTAAAATCTATTCAAACTGATAGAAAAAAGCAACTAATGAACACGCACCAGCCTACTTTTTGTCGTCCCAGATTAATTCCGCTTCGCAAGGCATAACCATTTTAAGGTATAAATGAATACGCAGCCGTTATTAAATTTACTCGAAAAACAGGTCGATATACTGGCGGAAGAGATAGCACCATTAGCAGACACACCATTCTCTACTGCCCGGTTTGATCAGGCTTTATTTAACCGACACAGCGATAAACTCCGTGGTTATCTACAAGAAGTCAGGCACAACATGGAACAACTCAAAGAGTGTGTGCAAGATCACCGAACCGAACAGGTCGCATTTCTGACTGAACGCTTAGTTGCCCAAATAGAAGCATTAAGGCGTGAATTGTCTACCCAGTCATTGAGAAAAAAAGAGAGCCGATTTGAGCATAAACAACAAGCTACTGACCTGTATCACAAACTGGCTGAACATCAGGATTATGAACGCCGCCTGCTCGCAATGATCAATGATAGAGAGCTAAAATTGAATCAACAAACTACACTTAGTCATCAACAAAAAATACAGAAAGAAATCGCGGCATTAGCCGGAAGACTAGCACGTTGCCGTCAATCTCTGATGCGTATTGAAAAATCAATCGAATACAAAGAGAACATGGACTAACGATTCAGATGAGGAATGTTTTATGTCCGTCGAACATGCACCACCCGAAGTTCAACTTGCTGTTGATCTGATCTATTTACTGGAATGCAATGAAATCACTCCTGAAATCGCACTCGCCGCACTGGAAATAGTCAAACACGATTATCAAGCAAAATTAGCGAAGCAATCACCATCGGCAAAGGAGTATTGAGCGATTTACTTCAACACCTTAATAGATATCTTGATCGATACTATAAAAGATTCTTATTTGTCTTAAGTATGTGATCATACATTCATATCAATATCAGCCTTTGCTAAATTTCAAACGGCTTTATATCGTCATTCACTCTTTCCACTATTTCGTTTAAGAAGCGTTGAAGAATAATCATCCGCAGCAATTCGAGTGCAAAGCGATTCCCATTCACAGCCTATACAAGCAGATCTTATGATCCCACGATTGAAAGCCCATCGCGCCTGTTTTAAATAGGTCTCATCAAGCCTCAACGTATGACCTATATCAATTGATCGGCCCATAAGAGAACCAACAGCGTCCAAAGCTCGACTATCCCGGACAATGACACTCTCGCCAAAGCAATGAGGTTTGTCTTCTCCAAGCAAAGGAATACATATGTCATCCGGCCCTGCCACAATCAAGATATCCTCGTCCCGAATTCGAGGAATAATCCTATTGTAATTTTCAACAAAACCAGTGGAATATCCGTTGCCAGCGTAGGTAAAAATACACAAAAGGTGATGACCTCTCAGAGATATTGTCATTGTTGCGTTCCTAAATGTGATCAAATGTTGCATTTTTATACAACCAATGCTATATGATGAATACTGACCATCAACAGATCAATTTTTCTAATATAAAGAAAATCGGCTAGGAGTCGACTATTATGTCGTCACGGTGGGTATCAAACGAGCTTGTCAAATTATCATCAGAAAGCTTGCAGGCAATCATAGACAACAAGATTCCAGCTGCGATGATAGATGATTTTGCAACGACAGAAGAAACAGAACAACTTTCGTCTGCAATCCTGAGCATAAAGGCAAAACCCTATGAATTCGGAAGGCCGGGGTTTTATTTGGGAAATACACTCGCTCATTATCGTGATCGACCAAAAGAGCAATATTTTTCTCAAGTTAGCGTAGCTGAACAAGATCGCATCCAAATTATCAATCAAGCTTTTGATCCAGTTGATCGGTTCATGCGATACACCAATCACGATACAAATTTCAGCATTTCAGTCGCAGAAGAGCCGGGGTTCGGTCCCTATTTTGCCGGTATCGTCCGAATTATCTCCGGTGGCTCAGATCTACATGTAGATTACGCACCCACTTTTGCGAAAGGGAATTTAATCATCGGAGATATATCGACTCAACTTGCTTGGAACCTCTATATTTTATCTCCCTCTCAGGGAGGAGAAACCGTGATCTATAATCAACCATTCAAGAGTACTGTGGTTGATAAAACATACAAGCCGTATGACAGTTCTCTATTAGTTGATTGCGAATCTTTCACTTTTCGACCTCAAGTTGGTTCAGTCGTTATTTTCAACACAACTAACCCTCATATTGTCCTGCCTGCAAGTGGCAATCGCATTGCAACAGGCTCCTTCATCGGTGTATTAAATGAGAAGAAGCTGATTTTATGGTCGTAATACATCTCAGCGAAACATTTGGGACCTGAATATTAAGATTGCTTTTTCTTACTCTACCATCATTGTATTTATTGTAACAATTATCTCAGGAGAAGCGTCACAATAGGCACAATGACGCTTAAGAACGCGGTTCAAGAGTGGGGTAAGCCCGACGAACCGTTTTCGCAATCAAAATAACCAGTACGATTTTGATAATATCTCCCGGTATGAACCCAATTGAACCTACGGCTGCTTGCCAAGTGCTGATATTAGCAAATACGGCAATCCACGGGATACCGATTACATAAACAACCATAATTCCGCCAAAGACAAGAAATACAGCTTCTTTAAAGGTATTCAGTTTTGCAAGATTTTTCTCATACAAATAACCGATAACAAAAGCGGCAATCGGCCATGCCAAAATAAAACCACCACTTGGACTGAGAAATACACTCAATCCTCCCCGCCCTCCAGACATTACCGGTAATCCAACGGAAACAAACACACAAAAGAGCAACAATGCCAATCCACCCCGTTTCGCACCAATAATGGCACCAGCAAGCATTGCTCCCATTGACTGCGCTGTTATCGGAACGCCCACAACGGGAAGTGTCAGTGGCGGAAATAAACCCAGTGCTACGGTTAAAGAGGCAAATAGTGCTATATAAACAATATCTTTGGTAGACATTTAATCCCCCTCTCTTTTCAATAAAACCACAGCCTCTGTTTTACTTGCTGCTTGATTTACTTTTGTCAAATTCTGGATCATAAGACCTCGCTTCAATCGCGGCAGAAATATCGTCTGCCATTTTGAGCATCCGCACAATAACAGGAACTGCAATTGCAATGACACTCTTATCAAGACCTCTTGCTTTCTGCGCCTCCCGTACTTCTTCTGTAATTGACGCCAGAACAGGGATAAACCGCAAAGCAAGCGATAAAGCCAAGCTCACCTTTCCAGGATTGATACCAAAATAATACAGCCACCCAAGCCCCTTTTCCAACGCGTCGATCATATCAGAAGAACGAGTAGTGAGAGTGACCAGCGAGGCCAACAATAAAAGAGAGATAAGACGAACTATTACAAGTACACCTGCGGTCCAGTGGTGTAGAAACAATTGGACTATAAAAATAAGCACGAAGATCCATAACGCCGGCCGTAATTGCATCCAAGCCGTTTTTAATGAGATTTTGGCTAACAAGTATAAAAGTACGATGCCCGCCAATGCCGCAGCAGAAAGATCGATACGCGGAACAACGAAAAGCAATGTTCCCAGAATGAGCAAAGAAATAATTTTAAACCCAGGACTCACTCGATGCACAAATGATGAACCAGGATTATATCCAGACAGGCTCATAACATCATCCTTACGTATTCAGGAATAGCAATAGAGGGTATGTCATCAACAACAACACGACCATCATCAAAAACCAGAACACGATCAAATCCCGCCAAAAAATCAAGGTCATGAGACACTACAATTACAGTTTGAGATAAGTTATCGATTGCTGCGGCAACACGGCGCTTGTTTCGTAAATCCAGCAAGGTTGTAGGCTCATCGAAAATAATGTAATCGGGCTCCATCACCAGAACACCGGAAATCGCAAGGAGTTGTTTCTGACCACCACTTAAAAGATGGGCTGGATGCTCCCTAAATTGAAGTAAATCATAGCGTGAAAGCGCCTCTTGAGTTCTTTGTCGAATCGTGTCCTTGGAAAAACCAAGATTTTTCATTCCAAAGGCCAAATCTTCTTCAACAACAGGAAACACGATCTGATTGTCAGGATTCTGAAATACGAAACCAACCTTACGCCGGATCGCTTTACCCTCCGTTCTGGTGTTCAAACCATCCACCAAAACATCACCATTTTTCGGCACCAATAATCCATTAAGAAGACGTGCAAATGTACTTTTACCACAACCGTTGCTACCTATGATGGCAATGCGTTTTTCCTTTAGCTGCAAATTTAATTCTTGCAATATCACTCGCTCGCCATAGGCGTACGTTACATTTCGTATTTCCAGCATAGATGGTTATCCCTTAACAATTGTGGCCCGCAACTTAACACTGCCCCCATTTAGCACGGTGTCTACCTGCAAAATCCGTAGGGAAAATTCAATCAATACACTGATTTCAGCGTTATCAATCAGTTCCAACTTACTGATATTACAAGCCCTTACTCCACACTTGCCGAATTTAATCAGTACATTTTACACAACCAGAATCTTCAACATTTACCTTAGGGTATAGCCTTTCTTTGATCTCTTCTCTAACAAAACCGGCAGCAGTATCTGATATTAGAAATAATTTCAGCTTAGTTTCTCAGTCTAATCCCTTATATAACAGCAGATAAGCAAAGAGCATAAGATAATGACTTTTGGCCATTAACCACATTGTTAGCAATTACCAAAATAGAATTCACCTCTATTATTCTAGTTCTTCATTTTTCAGCAATTTTCATATGCTCACTATATTTAAGCATATCGATAAAACTATCCACTAACGACTCCGCTTCTTTCTGAATATCAAAACTATCTGGTGCAAATAACCAATTTTCCAACAAGCCCGTTATCAATCCTCTTAACATGATAGCCGCTCGCCGCAGATGAAGATTATAAGGAAGCTGGCCTGATGCAATACAACCAGAAAGAGACTCTTCAATACGAACATAGTCTGCAACACACAGTTCCTGACGCACTTCCACCAAGGCAGACATTTCACCAACAAACTCACATTTGTGGAAAAAAATCTCCATTAATAGCCGGTTTTTCGGATCATCAACGACCGACGTCAGGATATGGATGATTAAAGTTCTTAAAATCAGGAGTGGATTATTAGGATATTTTGCTTGATACTCTTTTTCTAATTCGTCAATCTTAGAATCTGTTATTCTACAGGCTTCGGAAAACAGGTCTACTTTATTTTTAAAATGCCAGTAAATTGCCCCACGGGTTACCCCAGCCGTTGTGGCAATATCTGTCAGTGAAGTAGCCGAGACACCGCGCTCAGAAAACTCTTTTATAGCTGCGTCTATAATCTGTTGCCGGGTCTCCTCAGCCTGTTGTTTAGTTTTTCGTGCCATACACTCTATTTTTAACCTAAAATGGATTTACATACATTCACGTATGTTTGTATTATAGCATGCTGTTATTAATGGAGTAATGGTTTTACGGATTGAAGGGTCAACATCTAAAAATATTGAGGTTTACTTATGCGAATAAACAGGGGAGTTTTGCCTCTGGCTACAGTACTGGTACTCTCAGGCAGCTTAGCTCTTTCAGGATGTAACGACAAAGACTCTCAGCAAGTTGCTGGGAACCAACAGGCTCCTGAAGTCGGTATCGTGACGCTGAAAACTGAACCTCTGATGGTCACGACGGAACTTCCAGGCCGAACATCAGCCTTCCGCATTGCAGAAGTTCGTCCACAAGTAAGTGGTATAATTCTGAAACGAAATTATAAAGAAGGTAGCGATGTAAAAGCAGGCGCTTCTTTATATCAGATAGATCCAGCAACTTACCAGGCTGCCTATGACAGTGCTAAAGCTGATTTGGCAAAAGCTCAGGCTCATGCAGAGATCACACGCTTGACAGCGAACCGATATAAATCACTGTTAGGTACAAACTATGTTAGTCAACAGGAATTTGATAAAGCCAGCGCCGACTACGCACAAGCGGATGCTATAGTACAGGCAGCAAAAGCGGTCGTAGAGACCAACCGTATCAATTTGGCATATACCAAAGTTACAGCGCCGATTAGTGGTCGTTCCGGCAAATCTACGATAACTGAAGGTGCTCTGGTTTCTGTTGGTCAACCAACAGCACTGACAACTGTTCAACAACTGGATCCAATTTATGTGGATGTCACTCAGTCAAGTGATGATTATCTGCGTCTTAAAAATGAAATCGCTAAAGGTATTGTGCAGAAAGAGGACAATAAGGCTAAAGTTCACCTAATCATGGAAAATGGTAAAAACTACAGTGAAACAGGTTACTTAGAATTCTCTGATATTACTGTAGATGAAACAACAGGCTCTATCACTATCCGTGCAATATTCCCTAACCCAAATGAAGAGCTACTTCCAGGCATGTTTGTTCGTGCAAAATTGGAAGAAGGTATTCGCCAGGATTCAATACTGGTTCCTCAGCAAGGAGTTACCCGTACACCTCGTGGTGAAGCTACTGTCATGGTGGTTGGTGCAGACGAAAAAGTCGAACCGCGCGTTATCACTACCAACCAAGCTATTGGTGATAAATGGCTAGTAGCTTCCGGTCTGAAAGCAGGTGATCGGGTCATCGTTACTGGTTTGCAAAAAATTAAACCCGGCATCCCGGTTAAAGCAGAAGAAGTGGACTTAAATGCAAAACCTGCTGCGAACCAAGCTGAACCTGCGAAAAAGTCTTAATTTAGGATTCATAGGAGTCAGTGATTCATGCCTAAATTTTTTATAGATCGGCCAATCTTTGCATGGGTAATCGCAATTATCACCATGCTGGCTGGGCTGTTGGCAATTATGAAATTACCCGTAGCGCAATATCCTACTATTGCACCACCGGCGATTTCTATCTCTGCAACTTATCCCGGCGCAGATGCCACCACTGTGCAAAACACAGTGACTCAGGTTATCGAACAGAACATGAATGGTATCGATAACCTAGTTTATATGTCTTCCGACAGTGATTCTGCTGGAAACATGAATATCACACTAACCTTTGAGGCCGGTACTGATCCCGATATTGCACAGGTACAAGTGCAAAACAAGCTACAACTCGCTATGCCTCTGTTACCACAAGAAGTGCAACAGCAAGGTATACGTGTAGATAAGTCCACGACCTCTTTCTTGATGGTTGCCGGATTCATCTCTGAAGATGGTTCAATGTCACAGGACGATATCTCTGACTACGTTGGTGCAACTGTCAAGGACCCTTTAAGTCGCGTAACCGGTGTAGGTGATACAATGCTTTTCGGTAACCAGTATGCCATGCGTATCTGGTTAAATCCTGACAAGCTCGTTAACTACAAGATGACGACTTTGGATGTAATAAATGCAATCAAAGCGCAAAATAACCAAATAGCCGCCGGTCAATTAGGGGGAACCCCTCCGGTTCCAGGTCAACGCCTGAATGCGTCGATCATTGCTCAAACACGTCTAACTTCACCGGAAGAGTTCAGTAATATTCTCTTGCGCGTCAATACTGACGGTTCTCAGGTCCGTCTGAAAGATGTAGCAAAGGTGGAACTAGGTGCACAAAGCTACAACATCATTGCCCGCTATAACGGTAAACCTGCTGCGGGTATCGGTGTCAAACTAGCGACAGGCGCTAACGCTTTGGATACATCCAAAGCAGTAAAAGAAGCGCTAAACAATATGGAACCTTTCTTCCCTCACGGGCTGAAAATCGTCTATCCATATGACACCACACCATTCGTTAAAATCTCTATTAACGAAGTGGTAAAAACACTGGTTGAAGCAATTATGCTGGTGTTCGTGGTAATGTACCTATTTCTCCAAAATTTCCGCGCAACACTCATTCCAACCATTGCAGTTCCAGTCGTACTCTTAGGAACATTTGCAATACTCGCTACATTTGGCTATTCAATAAATACATTAACCATGTTTGCTATGGTTCTTGCCATTGGCTTACTGGTAGACGATGCCATTGTTGTTGTAGAAAATGTTGAACGTGTTATGCAGGAAGAAGGTCTATCGCCAAAAGAAGCAACCAGGAAATCAATGGGACAAATCCAAAGCGCCTTAGTTGGTATTGCAATGGTGCTGTCTGCTGTATTTATCCCAATGGCCTTCTTCGGCGGTTCAACCGGTGCAATTTATCGTCAATTCTCGATCACTATCGTATCTGCAATGGTATTGTCTGTGCTGGTAGCATTAATCCTGACACCAGCTCTATGTGCTACCATGTTGAAACCCATTGCCAAAGGTAGCCATGGTAAGCAGACCGGCGTCTTTGGCTGGTTCAACCGCATATTTGACAAAAGTACCCACCACTATACTGACAGCATTGGTCGCATTCTACGTAATACAGGCCGTTATCTGGTAATTTATGTATTCCTGGTGGCAGGTATGGCCGTCATGTTCACACGTTTACCATCCTCTTTTCTTCCTGAAGAAGATCAGGGAGTATTGCTGACAATGGTTCAATTACCTGCGGGGGCGACACAGGAACAAACAGAAAAAGTTCTAGATAAAGTAAGCGATTACTTCAATACAGAAGAAAAAGATCGTGTGGTTTCTGTATTTACTGTCAGTGGCTTTGGTTTTAGTGGGCAAGGTCAAAACACTGGGTTGGGATTTATAAGCCTGAAAGACTGGGGTGAACGTCCGGGGGCTGAAAACAAAGTACCTGCTATTGTTGCCAGGGCTAGTGCTCACTTCCAGACAATCAAAGAAGGTATGGTTTTTGCGTTTAACATCCCGGCAATTGTAGAGTTAGGTTCAGCAACTGGCTTTGATTTTGAATTAATTGATAAAGCAAACCTTGGACATGACAAACTGACAGCAGCCCGTAATCAATTACTTGGCATGATACAACAGCATCCAGATATGTTAGTAGGTGTTCGTCCTAATGGTCAGGAAGATACCCCTCAATATCGGCTCAGAATTGATCAGGAAAAAGCTGAAGCTCTCGGTGTTTCCATCGCTGATATTAACTCAACACTCAGCACGATGTTTGGTAGTAACTATGTGAACGACTTTATTGATCGCGGTCGTGTCAAAAAAGTTTACGTTCAGTCGGAAGCACCTTATCGTATGTTGCCAAGTGACATCTACAAGCTGTATGTCCGTAACAAACAGGGTGAAATGGTTCCATTCTCTGCCTTTACAGACACGTCCAAAGAACCCTGGACCTACGGTTCACCACGTCTGGAACGTTACAACGGCTTACCATCAATGGAAATTCTGGGTGAAGCCGCTCCGGGTAAAAGTACCGGTGATGCAATGGCCCTAATGGAAGAGCTGGCATCTAAGCTACCAAATGGAATCGGTTTCGACTGGACAGGTATGTCCTATCAGGAACGTTTGTCTGGTAATCAAGCCCCAGCTCTATATGCATTATCATTGATAGTGGTATTCCTCTGTCTGGCTGCACTGTATGAAAGCTGGTCAATTCCATTCTCAGTTATGCTAGTAGTACCATTAGGTATCGTTGGAGCCTTGTTAGCAACAACATTCCGCGGCTTGGATAACGATGTTTACTTTAAAGTTGGCTTGTTGACCACTATCGGTTTGTCAGCTAAGAACGCGATACTCATCGTTGAATTCGCCAAGGACCTGATGGAAAAAGAGGGCAAGGGGTTGATAGAAGCTACGCTAGATGCGGTAAGAATGCGTCTTCGCCCAATCCTAATGACATCACTAGCATTTATGTTAGGTGTTATCCCCCTAGTACTGAGTAATGGTGCAGGATCCGGCTCTCAAAACGCAGTGGGTACTGGGGTATTAGGCGGAATGATTGCAGCAACCTCGCTAGCCATCTTTTTCGTGCCGGTATTCTTTGTGGTTATAAGACGACGTTTCAGTAAGAAAGCTGAGGAGATTGAACCCGCATCAGAATCTCACTAAATGCTACCAACAATAACCAGAAGGCCGTCAAATCGGCCTTCTTAAATATAATCGTTGCTTCCATCTGATAAGATTCTGATCATTAATCTATCCGCTTAATATTTAAGTAATTTCGTTTAAATTTAATTATAATCACCACTTATGAGTATAAAATAGCTTTAAAAATCCAAGCATTAGTGACTTTAATAAAATTAATATAAAATTTGTCGGACAAAAATTACTTTATCTTTTTTTACACTAAATGACAAAAAACAATACCAGCACATAGTGACTTATGTAATAATGATGTTATATTCATTGATTATTGTAGCCATCAGGCTATAATCTGCCGTTACTGGTATCTGAGGGTAATACTGTTTTATATAAATCTACATATTCACTCACACATACTAGCCGCTATTTATAGTTTATTGAGTTAAGGTATGAATTTTTGTTAAGAGCTGATTCTGGTTTACTAGAAGCGAATCAGAGCCATCTGTAGAAAAGATAAATAATCCCAAAGAACGATTATAGATACATAATAATAATCTCTTGAAAAAAATTTTATTTTACGTGTATATGCTTAGTGTTTAACTCAAAAAAATTAAGTAATGGCATACACAGCAAGATCAACATAGCATGGATGAATATTCACTCAAGATGACATAACATTGATGAATTAGAATGCTTATGTGAAAATCTAAGGCGAGAAGTACTTCTAGTGTAGAGTACACAGAGATGAGACTGGTTGTAAAAATGGCTTCTACATCTCAGGATAATTTAAAGCTAAACAAATAGATTGAATACATATCAACTTTCGTTTGGTACTTTAAAATAAAATATTCTGATGATTTCAGCCTTCTCACTTGAATTGATAAATGTATTGATAATACATATAGTTATACTTTGTTTAGAAACAAATTAAGATTAGCGTTTCTAAACTTATGGAATGGTAAAAAAACTAATGAACGCTTAACCAGCGTCCTGTTACAGGATTTAAATTGCTCCTTGAGCAAAATTTGATTGAATATTTCCCTCAATAATTTTTTATATATGTTAAATAAGAAAGGCGATTATGACTAAAACTGATTATCTGATGCGTTTAAGAAAATGCACCACGATTGATACACTGGAACGTGTGATTGAAAAGAACAAATATGAACTTTCAGGAGATGAACTTGAACTATTCTACTCTGCTGCGGATCATCGCCTAGCTGAGCTGACCATGAATAAACTGTATGATAGAATTCCACCTTCAGTATGGAAATATGTTCGCTAAAATAGTCTTTATCAGATAGAAAGTGATCCGAGCCGGTAAAGTGCTATCGGCTTATTAGGTTACCAATGAAATTGGCGAGGGCTCTGCCAGCGACATCCCGGCACACACATCCCCTGCTATGGCTGCTTCCTTCCGGACCTGACCAAGTTAACAAGTTAGCGTTGCGGGAGAACCAACAGAGCCCCCATTGTGACGTGTTGCTTTAACTCTAAAGCGTCGCCATTATCATTCATACCTACTTAAATAGCAAGACAAGCAGGCCCGAATGCTGGTTTATTGCACATTGCAAATCAATACAATAAGGAAATGTATTATCTAACGGCTTTCAACGTAATTTCGACATCTTTAGTCTTCCCATTATTAATCACTTCATATGCTGTATCTGTAACAAACATCAAGCGGCTATGCAGCGAAACAGAAGCTCTGACAACAATGCGTGCATTCGGCTTAATTTTGTTTGGCTGATAAGGCAAAACAAAATGGAAAGGTGATTGTTTCCCACCTAAACGCTCTACCTTCTGAGACAGAGTAACTGAAGGCGCATCAGCCAAAGACACATCAGATAACGCCACTGTCAGAACAGCATCTGCTGGCAATGCTATACGCTGTAGTATATTAATATTACCTTCAACAAAAGACCGTTTCATTAGATTTTCAATCTGCTCCACCTGAGTATCTGCTACCTCAGCACCTTTGACATTACACCCAACCAAAGCAACCGCTAGTAATACGCCAGCGGGTAACTGCCATAATTTCATACACATTCCTCCATTATTAACTAATCTATATAAATATTAAAATAAATTGAAATATCAAATCATTAAATCTAAATCATTTGAATTATAGATTAAAAATTTGAACATAAAACGCCAATAAATCTCACATTCTTTATTGCACCGCTGTTAGGACTTAAAACATTTACAATTTAGTTATTTATTAATCATCTATTAATGAGACAATAATCATCCCTTGTACTCTCGATAACCTAATAGAAAACAAAGGCATATTATGAGCAAGTCATTACAGAATCTGATAAATTTGATGAAATTGGAAAAAATTGAGGAAGGTATTTACCGAGGGCAAAGCGAAGATCTCGGTTTTCCTCAGGTTTTCGGAGGACAAGTGATTGGTCAGGCACTGTATGCTGCCAAACAAACCGTTGTCGATGACCGAATGGGCAACTCTTTCCATAGCTATTTCTTACGCCCCGGTGACAGTCACAAGCCTATCGTCTATGATGTTGAGATTTTGCGGGATGGAGGAAGTTTTAGTGCCCGGCGAGTTAGTGCAATACAGAATGGTAAACCTATCTTTTATATGACTGCCTCATTTCAAAGTCACGAAGAAAGTTTTGAACACCAAAATATAATGCCGGATGTACCCTATCCAGAAGAACTTATCCCTCAGGATGAAATTGTGAAAAAAATGTCGCATCTGCTGCCACAGAAGATGCAGAATACGCTTCTTTTTCCCTGCCCGTTAGAAATGAGACCCGTAAAATATCACAGTCCATTCAATTGTCCACCAGAAGAACCTATACGCTATGTTTGGTTCCGCAGTAACGGCAATATGCCTGATAATCCTTTTATTCATCAATATCTGCTTGGCTATGCCTCCGATTTTAACTTTCTGCCAACAGCATTACAGCCACATGGTGTCGGGTTCCTTGAGAAAAATATTCAGATAGCAACAATTGACCATTCTATGTGGTTCCACCGCCCGTTTAGACTAGATGACTGGCTGCTATATGCTGTAGATAGTCCCTCAGCTTCCGGTGCCCGTGGTTTTGTTCGGGGACAGATTTATAATCGTGAAGGGATACTTGTTGCTTCCACTGTACAGGAAGGTCTGATTAGGAAACGCAATAGATAAATGAGTAAGGCAGCAAACTAAGAAACCAACATTACATTTTATGGCCTTATTGCTGCCCTTTTATATTACAACTTAATTATAAGCACTCTCTCCGTGAGAATTAATGTCCAACCCTTCCCTTTCAATTTCAACCGTAACCCGCAGCCCTACCAACAGATCTGCTATTTTAAAAGCAATAAAGGCAACAACGACTGACCAAATCACACAAACCAGTATACTAAAAGCCTGAATACCAACTTGTCCCAACATGGTTATACCCTCTGCATAACCGATCCCTCCCAAAGATTTAGCCGTAAAAACCCCTGTTAGAAGGCAACCTACGATCCCACATACGCCGTGTATGCCGAATACATCACACACATCGTCAACACGTAACCACCGTTTTAAGGCCACCACCCCCCAAAGTCCGGTAAAACCCGCAATCAGGCCAATGATTAATGCACCACCAACACCAACCATTCCTGCCGCAGGTGTAATACCAACCAGCCCAGCAATACAGCCTGAACATGCCCCTAAAAGAGACGGTTTATTACGGAAAAGCCACTCTGCAAAAACCCATGACAGGATAGCGGCGGCAGTCGCCACAATGGTATTTAAAAATGCCAAAGCAGCTATCTCATTAGCAGCACTAGCAGAACCAGCATTAAAACCAAACCAACCAATATAGAGCACAGTAGTGCCCGTGAAGACCATCGGCAAGTTATGCGGTTTAAATGCTTCTTTCCCAAAGCCAGTACGTTTTCCCAGTAAGTAAGCACCAACCAATCCAGCTACAGCAGCATTAATATGAACAACCGTACCACCAGCAAAATCCAATGCTCCATCTTGTGAAAGCACACCTCCCCCCCAAACCATGTGCGCCATAGGCAAGTAAGAAAATGTCAGCCACAACACAGTAAAAACTAACAAAGCCGGAAAGCGAATACGCTCCCCTAACGCGCCAATAATCAAAGCAACAGTGATACAAGCGAAAGAGCCCTGAAATGCCACATGAATTAGCTGATAAAAATTGCCACTTAAGTCAGTGAATGCCAAATTCTTTAGCATCACTTGACTAAAACCACCGAAAAAACCATTCCCTGGCTCAAAAGCCAGGCTATAACCATAAATCACCCACAACACACATACTAAAGCAAAGCTCACCATGACCTGAGCCATTAGCGATAAAACGTTTTTACTCCGTAGCAATCCACCATAAAACAGAGCAATTCCCGGAATGGTCATAAACAGAACAAGCACTGTACAAATCATCATAAAAGCATTATCCGCTTTATCAACAACGCCTTCCGCAGCCTGAGATAATGATGGTACACAACTGGCCACAACACTGGCAGCCACTGAGAATTGCCTTTTCATATCTATCTTCTCTATCAGTGAGTTACAGTGCCGCATCGTTAGTTTCTCCTGTTCTAATACGAATAGCCTGTTGTAATTCAATGACAAAGATTTTACCGTCGCCAACTTTTCCAGTAAAAGCTGATTGCTGAATAGCATGAATGACCTCCTCAACCAATTCATCTGCTACAGCAATATCTATCTTTATTTTAGGTAAAAAATTGACACTATATTCAGCTCCACGATACAGCTCCGCATGTCCTCTCTGACGCCCAAATCCTTTTACCTCTGTTATGGTCAACCCCTGAACACCAAGACCAGAAAGAACTTCCCGAATATCCTCCAATTTGAATGGTTTTATAATTGTCGTAATGAGCTTCATATATCCCCCTTCCATCCTGCTATTATGTTTTCAATAAGGAAATAGCAAAGGGTGTGCCAGAAATTAAAAACATATAAAAATCAAAGAATAATGAAGAGAGTAAAAATTATGGAGAATTAAGAAGGGAGGAGAGCAGCGAATATACTCTCCCGTGAGTGCACCGAATTAGTGCAAGCTTGATTAAATTAACACCTCTTTCTCAGAGATTGTGCCACATTCATTTAATGTCTCACCTACTTGTTGCAACTGATACATCTGATAATAACGTCCACGACTCACAAATAATTGTTGATGGCATCCCTGTTCAACAACTGCACCACGATGCAGCACCAGAATAGTATCAGCCTCCACAATGGTAGACAGACGATGAGCAATCACGATCAATGTTGTTTGTTGACGAATCAATCTCAAAGCCTGTTGTACCGCCTGTTCCGTACCAGAATCAATATTTGCAGTCGCTTCATCAAGGATCAAAATTTGTGGCGTTTGCACTAACACTCTCGCCATAGCAAGCAATTGTTTTTGACCGGCTGACAACGTATTACCCTGCTCTCCCAAGATAGTATGAAGTCCATCAGGCAATGTACGTACTAACTCAGCTAATTGAACCGTTTCCAGTACTTGCCAAACCTTCTCTTCTGAAATATTCCGACCAAGCGTAATATTGTCAAAGAAAGAGTCCGCAAGAACAACCGGGTCCTGCTGAACTATTGCCACACCATTGCGTAATACCGAATGAGACAGAGATGATACAGGCCTGCCATCGAGATAAATTTCCCCTTTCTGCCACGGGTAATATCCCATCAGCAAATTTGCCAGCGTACTTTTACCACTACCAGTATGACCAACCAAAGCAACAAAACCATGAGCCGGAACCTGTAAGTTAATATCTTGCAAAACTATTTTTCCATGCCGGTAGGAAAAACTGACATTTTCTATATCAATTCGACCACTGGATAGTGGCTGACCATCCATACCATAACCTTGTTGAGGGCTATCCATTAATTCAAATATTCTCTCGCCAGAAACGACAGCTTGTTGCAAAATCGATTGCTGAGATGTCAGCTCAATAAGAGGTTCATTCAACCGCCCCAAATAATTAATAAAAGCATACAATACCCCGATACCAATCGCCCCTGGCCCACTAATTCCAAACAACACGATAAGACCGCACAGTACCATAGCAGATAGCAAACTCAATAATGGGCGTAACAAAAGCCCATCTAATCTCAACGCTTGCATTCTCGCCTGATAATGGGCCCGATTGGTTAACAACATACGTTCACCAAAACGCGCCTGCTGCCGGAACTGCTGAATAACACTCATTCCATTAATGACTTCATTAAACTCATCATTAATATCAGCCAAATAACTACGTACCCGGCGGACAATGGGTGTACTAAAATGCTGATATATTGCCATAACAATCAATACGACAGGAAAAATAAGAATTGCAATCAATGCCATACGCCATTCCAACATAAACATAGCAATCAGCATCGTACCAATCAATGCCATGCTGCGAAATACCGATGGAACTACATTAACATAAAGATCTTTAATGACTTCGGTGTCATTCGTTACACGGGAAATCAACTGCCCTACCGGTTGATTATCAAAAGCACTCAGAGGCTGGCGCAATGCTGCATTCATCACATCAGTACGAAGCTGCTGAACCACATCAACTGACACTTGATTGAACAATAAAGCCTGAAAATAGTGTAACGCCGCCGTAATCAGTTGCAGAACAATAAAAGTTATAGCTAGCCCGATAACCACTCTAGTAGGCATATTACCCGTTGCAACCATATTATCGATAAAATAACTAATGAGAACCGGACCACTGACTTCCGCAATTGCAGCCCCCCATAACATGAGTACAGCCAGCCCCAACGGCTTACGATAATTTTTTCCATAAACCAACAGACGCTTCAGAGACGGCCACAATTGACGAACTTTAGTCATCTTTATCCCCTTCTGCTGTTTCCTCGCCATCCAATTCTGCTTCAAGTTGCTGATAATAATACATATCACGATACCATCCCGGCTGCTCTGCCAGTTGCGGATGCCGTCCCTGATGTATAACAGAACCTTGCTGCATCACCAGGATATTATCCGCTTCAGTTAATGCAGACAGACGGTGGGCACTAATGATAACCGTCCGTTGTTGCCTCCACTGACTGAGGTTTTGTAGGATATTGTATTCAGTTTGCCCATCAACCGCAGATAAAGCGTCATCCAGAATCAAAATCTCGGCATCTAAAAGTAATGCCCTCGCAATGGAAATACGCTGCTTTTGCCCACCAGAAAGCATTACCCCACGCTCGCCTACTTCTGTCTGATACCCCTCAGGTAAACGAAGAATATCTTCATGAACATTGGCAAGACGGGCAACTTCTTCAATCTGTTCCTGTGTTGCATCAGGACGTCCCAAAGCGATATTCCTGGCAACAGTATCTGAAAATAAAAAGGGGGTTTGATTGACAACAGCAAATCGTGCTCGCCATTCATCTAACCTGATATCTGCAATTTTGAGCGATTGGAAAAGAATTTCTCCATCAGTCACATCAAACTGTCTCTGTATCAGCGCAAGTAATGTGCTCTTACCTGAACCAGTTGAACCACAGATCCCTAATAACTGTCCAGGTAATAACTGGAAATTAATTTGACTAAGAACAGTTTTGTTACTTTGCGGATAATTAAACGCTTTGATATTCACATCCAGAATACCGCGCTCAGGCAATAAATTGCCAATACCATCCTTAATGACCGGAGGCTCCTGCAACAAGCTACGGATACGACTATAAGCGGCACTTCCCCGTTCAACGATATTAAACATCCATGCCAATGCCAACATTGGCCAAATCATCAAGCCAAGGTACATCACAAAACTAGTGAGCTCACCGAGTGTTAAAACACCATTTAACACCATCCAACCACCACCACCGATAGCCAGTAAATTTGACATACCGATAGCAATAAAAATTGTCGGATCAAATCGCGCATCCACCCTAGCAACATACATATTCTTACGACCAGCTTCCACGGCAACTTGTTCAAACTGATTTGATTGCAGATCTTCAAGGCCAAACGCCTTAATCATACGAATACTGGTCAGACTTTCTTGAGCCTGGTTATTCAGAGCAGAAAATGCGCCTTGTGCAGATTTGAAGCGACGATGAAGTTGATCACCATATCGTTTAATAATGATTGCCATAATCGGCATAGGTAACAAAGACAGTAAAGTTAATTGCCAACTAATTTGTATGCTCATCATAATTAGCACTGCACAGCCCATAACTAGCGAATCAACTAACGTAAGCACACCTTCACCCGCAGCAAACACTACACGATCCACATCATTAGTAGCGCGAGCCATTAAATCCCCTGTGCGGTGACGCAAATAAAATTCAGGGCTTTGTCGGCTAAGTTGCTGGTAAAAATTATTCCGCAATTTAACGGCTAATTGATATGACGCCCCAAACAACCATAAACGCCATATATAACGCAAGATATAGACAATCAATGCGATAACCAGTATAACTCCCGCCCACACCATCAATTGGTAAAATGACATAGACGCAGTGCTGATCCCATCAACGATTACACCCACCAGATATGGAGGAATGAGTAGTAGAATAGAGATAATAATAAGCAGAGTTACTGCCCCAAGATAGCGACGCCACTCGCTACGGAAGTACCAACTTAATTGAGAAAACAATCTCACACGTGTATATCCCGAAATGAAATAGATAGTAGAAATGTTGAACGACACTCAGAATAATTGAATTAACGCAATAGATTAATAATTGGTTAATCTGGTATCGGCAATGCTGTAGTGTATTTGATTTTTTCCATTGCAAAACTCGATGTCACATCAATCAACCCCGGAACACCATTAACCATACGCTTGTAGAAAAGATCATAACTTTTCATATCCACAACTTCTACGTGCATTAAATAATCACATTCACCAGCCATACGATAAAAAGCTAGGACTTCTGGCATTTGCTTTATAAATGCAACAAATTGCTCATACCAATCACTGCTATGCTGCTGAGTTCTGATCATAACAATCACTGTCAGCCCTAATCCTAATTTTTCGCTATCAAGCAAAGCAACTTTACCAACGATATAGCCTTCATCTTCAAGTCGTTTTAACCGTTTCCAACAAGGAGTAGAGGTAAGATTAACAGCTTCCGCCAATGCATTCAGAGACAGACTACAATCTTTCTGTAGTAACTTAAGCAACTTGCGGTCTGTTTTATCCAACATAGCTACCTCTTATAGAAAAATTTTCCATAAAGAAACCACATATTAAGAAAAATAACAATCTATTTCTCCCAGTATCAAGTTAATCTACCCGCTGCCAATTATTTTTAAATTATAGAGTTAATAATTAATGTCACACAGTTGGACCACCAAGGCAATCAGAGAGATTCAAGCAGACCATCAACGCAGCTCTGATACTCATCTTATCCGCCTTAATTTGCCAGTTTTTCCAGGTATCCATTTATATCTAAAAGATGAAAGCACCCATCCAACCGGCAGTTTGAAACATAGGCTTGCTCGTTCTTTATTCCTTTACGCGCTGAGTAATAGTTGGATAAAGGAAGGTACCCCGGTTATTGAATCCTCATCGGGTAGCACTGCTGTATCCGAAGCCTATTTTGCCCGCCTGCTTGGGCTACCTTTTATTGCTGTTATGCCCTCATACACTGCGAAACGTAAAATTCAGGAAATTGAATTTTATGGTGGTAAATGCCATTTTGTTAACCATTCAGCACAAATATATGACGAATCAGAACGACTAGCGAAAGAACTAAATGGTCATTATATGGATCAATTTACTTACGCCGAACGAGCAACAGACTGGCGAGGTAACAACAATATTGCTGAAAGTATTTTTCGCCAGATGCAAATGGAACCATTTCCTGAACCAGATTATATCGTTATGAGCGCTGGTACTGGGGGAACCTCTGCAACTTTAGGACGCTATATCCGTTACCAAGGGCATAACACTAAACTAATTGTTGTCGATCCAGAAAACTCTATATTTTATGACTATTACCGTCAAAATTGCTGTGATATTCGTGGCAATTATAGCAGCAAGATTGAGGGTATTGGCCGCCCTCGAGCAGAGCCTTCTTTTATTCCCTCAGTCATTGATGACATGATCCAAATACCCGATTGCGCCAGCATTGCAACAATTTACTGGTTGGAAAAATTACTAGGCAGAAAAGTTGGCGCATCTACGGGGACTAATGTCTGGGGAGCGCTTCTGCTTGCTAACCAAATGCATGAGCGTGGAGAGCAAGGTGCAATAGTAACTTTACTGTGCGACAGTGGTGAACGTTATCTCGATACTTATTACAATCCAGATTGGGTAAAAAATAACATCGGCGATATCTCTCCTTATCTCAAACAACTACCCAATTTCCGTAGTTATAAGTAACATAACCATTTTATTCCAATGAGGATGTTACAATGAGACGAGCTGTTGTTGTATTCAGTGGGGGACAAGATTCCACTACCTGCCTGATTCAGGCAATTAATCAATATGACGAAGTACATTGTGTCACTTTTGATTATGGCCAGCGCCATCGTGCCGAAATTGATGTTGCACGTAATGTCAGCCATTTTCTTGGTGTTGTTGCACATAAAGTACTGGATGTCACATTACTTAATGAACTGGCTCTCAGCAGTCTGACTCGTGATAACATCCCTGTCCCCGACCACAGTGAAAGCGAAAAAAGTGCCATACCCAGTACATTTGTCCCTGGCCGCAATATTTTGTTCCTGACACTGGCTGCTATATATGCTTATCAAGTTGAAGCCGAAGCAGTTATTACTGGCGTATGCGAAACTGATTTCTCCGGTTACCCTGATTGCCGTGATGAATTTGTCAAGGCATTGAACAAAGCTGTAAGCCTTGGCATTGCCCGTGATATCCGTTTTGAAACTCCATTGATGTGGCTCAACAAAGCGGAAACTTGGGCATTGTCCGACTACTACCAGCACTTAGACTTTGTTCGTAGTCAGACACTAACTTGCTACAACGGCATTCAAGGTAATGGATGTGGTACATGTGCAGCTTGTCATCTCAGAGCTAACGGATTAGAACAATATCTGAATGCTCCGGAGAAAATAATGACTGAAATGAAAGCAAAAACACATCTAGTTTAATCCAAATGGCAATGAGAGCCTTTCCCTCTCATTGCCCTGTTTTCACCAAAGCCCCCATTATTTCACGTAATTCACCTTCAATAGATAATGCTCTTTGTGTCTTTCTATCAATCCAGACAAACGTAGTCTTAGCATCTGCAATGAGTTGATTATTCCTTCTACGTATGATTTCCTGAGAAAATACACCACTTCTGTTCCTCAGTTCCGTCAATCGGCAATCCACTTCCAATTCATCGCCAAGAACTGCTGAACTACGATAATTAATATTAATGTTGACCACTGCAAACCCAACATTGTTTCTCTGTATCCATTCCACTACAGAATGCTTATGCAACCATTCCCACCGAGCACTTTCCAGAAATTCTAAATAGCGAGCATTGTTCACATGTTGAAACAAATCTATATGATAACCATGAACTTTTATAATTGAACTCATAATATTGCCTTATGTTAAAGTCACTCGTCTGACTAGGTTGATTTCACAATAGCAAAACAAAAAATTCACACTAATTAAAGTGATTTATTTGCAACCTTGATCACAACATCCCCATTCACAAAAAAATCATGAATGAGGATGATAGATAATATACTAGTAACTCAACTTACTTCTATTTCGTTCAATAAAAACTGGCCCGATTCCCTGAACCTCCTGCAATTGTTCCACCGCAGTAAACGCACCATGTTTTTCTCGATATTCAACAATTCCTTGTGCTTTTTTTACCCCAATACCATTTAATGCTCTTGCTAACTCTTCAGCACTTGCAGTATTAATATTCACCTTTCCCTTTTCTTCTACTTTCAAAGCGTCCTGTTGCTGTAATTGCTTTTCTGGTGAAGAATGGCTGGTAGTACTGGCTGCTTTAGCGACTTTATCTTTTACTTGCTCGGCGGCAATCGCGAATTGCCCTCCACACGCATAAAGCAAGCCAGCGAGCAAAACAGATAAAATTCCCGATTTTTTCATATTAATTCCTCCATGTTTTATGAACGGAAAAAAGATTGCCACAGATAAATTTGAGCACAATGGACAAAGATCAGATATGCGAAAGGCCGCGAAAGCGGCCTTTGTTGACAAGATAATTACAAAGATATTTGCGATATTCTCCGCAAATTTTTATTCGGTATGCCCTAACTTAATTTTGGCTTTTTCACGCAAACTAATCAGTAAAGACTCCAGCATAGCGTTACCCATTTCACTCTGATAGCCATCAGTCATGCTTTTAATTTGTTCTTCGGATACAACACCTGGAGTAACTTTATCCAGTTGGATCAACACAACGTCATCCAAACTATTTTTCGTCAAACCATATTCTGCCTTACCTTCTTTTGGCAGTGGTAAAGCGAATACTGCACCAACTAACACATTATCCTGAGATGTACGCTGAATAACCTGAGATTCACCAAATTGAATACCTGCATCTTTCAAGGCTTGCTCACCTTTACCTTCTTTTAAGGCGGTCAGTAATTTCTCACTTTCGACTTGAAGCTGTTTTTCAGCTTTCTGGCGTTTAACCAGTTCAGTAACCTGATCTTTAACTTTCTCGAAAGGCTGTACTGTTTCTGGCTTATAATTATCTACACGCAGAACAAATGCACGATCACCTTCAACGGAGATAACATCAGAATTAGTTCCTGTTGGCCCCTGTCCATCAACAAGATTACCTTCAAAAATGGCATGAATAACGGCACCAAAATTAATCTCTGCTGGCACACTATTGCGATCAAACCAATCAGTCGTCACAACCTTAATACCTGAAACTTCCTCAGCCGCAGCTAAAGATTCATTATCGCTGGTAGCAGCATCACTGACTTTCTGTTGCAGAGCATAGAAAGCATCTACCGCTTTTTCCTGCTTAACCATTTTCTCAATTTCAGAACGAACTTCAGATAAGGGCTTAATTATTTGGGGTTTAACATCATCCAAATGGAAAATAGCGAAGCCATTAGGAACCTTAATCACAGAAGAAATTTGGCCTTTTTCTTTCAAATTAGCTTGTTTCAATTCTTCAGGAAGAGCATCTTCTTCCATCCAGCCGATCTCACCATGATTTTTCGCTGAAAACTTATCCGTAGATTTTTTAGTCGCTAATTTACCAAAATCAGCACCCTTATTTAACTCATCAAACACGGTTCTGGCTTCAGATTCAGTTGCAAGCTGAATCAGACTGTATTTTTTCTGCTCTGGTTGTGTATAACGCTTCAAATTATGCTCATAATAAGCATCAACATCAGCGGATGTAGCTGAAACTTTATTCATTTCATCTACAGCATCCATCTTGATATAGCTGATTTTCACTTCTTCAGAAGCAATAAAGCTGCTCTTATTCAGATTATAGTAATCTTGCAAATCTTTATCTGTTACTTCCTGCTGCGCCTGAATTTTCTTCAGCTCCAGTGTAGCTATACGAGCAGTTCTCTGTTGCAGAAGCAATTCAGCATTGAGTTTCACCTCACCAGGCAATGCTATTTCACTGCCAGAAAAGGCCATAATTAATTGTTGGTTAACTAAATTCTGGCGTGTTTGTTCCGCAAAAATATCCGGACTCATATTGAAACGGTTGAGCAACTCCAGATATTTGTTGTTATCAAATTTACCGTCTGTCTGAAAGTAAGAAGTATTTCGGATAGAATCCTTAACTTGCTCATCACTAGCAGATAAACCCAATTCACGGGAATATTGATCAATCAATGCATTATTAATTAGACGATCCAAAGCCTGATTACGAATCTGCTTCATGCTTTGTTCGTCACTTGCTAACACCGAGAATTTATCTCCTAATTGCTCTTGCAATGCATTTCTCTCTTGCTGAAACGCCTGCTCCAATTGAGCACGACTGATAGCCTGGCCATTCACTTCGGCAGCATAACTACCAGCTCCACTTGTCAGGTAGCCCCCAACCCCCGTCAAAACAAAAGACAGGATAATGAGAGCCAGCACGATTTTAAGCACAGGACTGTTTGCCGCCGTGCGTAGGTTGTCCATCATAAAGAGGCAAAACTCCGCTTTGGTGAAATTGAAAACGCCATATTACGCTAATTCAAGCGCTAAGAGAAAAAAAGCGCACCAATCAATTGATGCGCTTCTATTTTAACTTACCAAATCTGTCTCGTCAGTCTATGTTTACCAATATATACCCGTTATCTTTCAAGTTGCTTCTTTGTTGGCTGCTCTCGGTCACATCGTTATCTATGCTCCCGGGGATTCACTCCCTTGCCGTCGCGATGCATCTTGAAATCCATAGGGTATAACAAGGATTGACAAACAATATTTAGTTCGTGTCACCCATTAACAGCGTCTTTCAAACCTTTACCTGGACGGAAAGCAGGTACTTTAGCCGCAGCAATTTTGAGCTCTTTTCCTGTTTGAGGGTTACGGCCTGTACGTGCAGAACGTTCACGAACAGCAAAAGTACCGAATCCCACCAGAGCAACATCATCACCATCCTTCAATGCACCCGTTACAGAAGAAATGAATGCATCTACTACACGCCCCGCAGCTGCTTTAGAAATATTAGAGTCAGCAGCAATTTTGTCGATCAGTTGTGATTTATTCACTCTTATCATCCCCATATAGTTTTTACTACCGCATCAGAATCCCAACGGATAACCCGATAGCAGTGCCGTTATATCAATCCTTTCCGATATTGGCAAGAAATCATAAGACAACAAAATATTTATTAAGCAGTTTATCCAAGTTAATAATATAAAAAGGCTGGTAAGCCTGAATTCACTTACCAGCCTATATTTCATTCATACTTATTGAAAAAATTCACTATTTTTGTACTATTTGACTGACACTAATTCTGCGCCAAACACAGGGTCCTGCAATGTAATAGCCAAAACATCTTCAATACGTTTAACTGGATGGATCTGTAGATCTGCAACAATGTTCTGGGGAATTTCTTCCAGATCACGTTTATTCTCTTCCGGAATTAAGACTGTTTTAATTCCACCTCGATGGGCAGCTAATAGTTTCTCTTTCAAGCCACCGATTGGCAGAACTAAACCACGCAACGTGATTTCGCCCGTCATAGCAACATCCGCCCGAACTGGATTACCGGTCAGGCAGGAGACCAATGCTGTACACATGGCGATACCCGCACTTGGGCCATCTTTTGGCGTCGCACCTTCCGGAACGTGGACATGAATATCCCGTTTCTCATAGAAATCAGAGTTGATACCCAACTTATCAGCACGAGCACGAACAACTGTTAATGCTGCCTGAATGGATTCCTGCATAACCTCACCGAGTGAGCCGGTATAGGTTAGTTTACCTTTCCCCGGAACACACGCGGTTTCAATGGTCAGTAAATCACCACCAACCTCAGTCCATGCAAGCCCTGTGACCTGACCAATACGGTTTTCTGTATCTGCACGACCATAATCCACACGTTGAACACCCAGATAATCTTTCAAGTTATCTGAATTGATTTCAATATGTTTTAAATTTTTATCCATTAACAATGTCTTCACCGTCTTACGGCACAGCTTAGAAATTTCTCGCTCTAAACTACGCACTCCGGCTTCACGAGTGTAGTAACGGATAATGCCAATAATAGCACTGTCATCAACAGTTAATTCATTTTTTTTCAGAGCATTACGTTCAATCTGCTTAGGCAGCAAATGACGCTTGGCAATATTTAACTTTTCATCTTCGGTATAACCGGAAAGACGAATAATCTCCATGCGATCCAACAATGGTGCCGGAATCTTCATAGAGTTGGATGTTGCAACAAACATGACATCTGACAGATCATAATCGACCTCCAGATAATGGTCGTTAAATGCCACGTTCTGTTCTGGGTCCAAAACTTCCAATAAGGCAGAAGCTGGATCACCACGCATATCGGACGACATCTTATCAATCTCGTCCAGTAGGAATAGGGGATTTTTCACTCCAACCTTGGACATTTTTTGAATCAATTTGCCCGGCATAGAGCCAATATAAGTACGGCGATGACCACGAATTTCCGCTTCATCACGGACCCCACCCAATGCCATACGCACATATTTCCGCCCGGTCGCTCGTGCAATAGACTGACCTAAAGAGGTTTTACCCACCCCAGGAGGACCAACCAGACATAAAATCGGTCCTTTAATTTTGCTAATTCGGCTTTGTACCGCTAGATACTCAAGGATACGCTCTTTCACACGCTCTAAACCATAATGGTCGGTATCCAGAGTTTCCTGAGCTTTAACCAAATCTTTTTTAACTTTACTGCGAGCAACCCACGGAACCTGCACCATCCAATCGATATAGCTACGGACAACTGTCGCTTCCGCCGACATAGGAGACATCATTTTCAGTTTTTGCAATTCAGCTTCGGCTTTTTCACGAGCTTCTTTGGGCATTTTTGCCGCTTCAATTTTGCGCTTCAGAGTTTCATACTCATCAGGCGCATCATCCATTTCACCCAGTTCTTTTTGAATTGCTTTCATCTGCTCATTCAGGTAGTACTCGCGCTGACTTTTTTCCATTTGTTTTTTCACGCGGTTACGGATGCGCTTTTCTACCTGTAACAAATCAATTTCTGATTCCATCATTGCCATCAGATATTCAAGACGCTCAACGACATCAGACATTTCCAAAACAGTCTGTTTATCACTGAGTTTCAATGGCATATGCGCAGCAATTGTATCAGCTAATTTAGCTGCATCTTCAACACTGTGTAGCGAAGTCAAAACCTCTGGCGGGATTTTTTTATTTAGCTTAATGTAGCCTTCAAACTGATTAATAGCTGTCCTGATCATCACTTCCTGCTCACGTTCATCAACGATCGGTGAGTCAAGATACTCAGCATGAGCAGAAAAATGTTCGCCATTGTCAGTCAGAGTTGTAATGCGGGCACGTTTCAACCCTTCGACAAGCACTTTTACGGTGCCGTCAGGCAATTTTAACATCTGTAAAATAGAAGCTACTGTACCAACGGAGAAAAGGTCATTAACCCCTGGCTCATCAGTTGAAGCTTCTTTTTGCGCAACCAACATGATCTGTTTGTCATGATCCATTGCTGCTTCTAGGCAGTGAATAGACTTCTCACGCCCTACAAACAATGGGATCACCATATGCGGGTAAACCACCACATCGCGCAGAGGCAATACAGGGATTTCTATGCGTTCGGAACGCTCAAGATTCATAGAGCTCTCTCTTCGTTTAGCTTTCGCCAGTTTTTAGGGAATCTCGTGAAACGCGGTTCTCACGAGTTTCACTCCATAGAATATAAAATATATGGGGACAGGAATTTGACATTCAATAGTATGATACTTTAATAAAAATAAAATGAGGGTAGTCCCCTCATTTTATTTAATAATATCTCGTTTAGCGAATTCCCTATCCTAGACTCAATTATTCACCAGAAACTTGGGCATCCGGTTTGCTGTAAATTAGTAAAGGCGCAGATTGACCATTGACAACCGATTCATCTACAACAACTTTCCCAACGTTTTCCATTGATGGCAGATCATACATAGTGTCCAGCAATGCGCCTTCAACGATAGAACGCAGGCCGCGGGCACCTGTCTTACGAACCATTGCTTTCTTAGCAATAGCCGTCAGGGCTTCACTTCTGAATTCCAGATCAACACCTTCAAGGTTAAACAGTGCTTGATACTGCTTAGTCAACGCATTTTTAGGCTCTTTCAAAATCTGGATCAACGCTTCCTCACTCAATTCACTGAGCGTGGCAACAACAGGTAACCGCCCAATAAATTCAGGGATAAGACCAAATTTGATGAGATCTTCTGGCTCAGCCTGTGCAAGCAATTCGCCTTCAGTCGCTTTTTCTGACTCACCTTTGACTTTCGCACTAAATCCAATACCTGTACTGGTATTTAGACGCTGACCAATCACTTTATCCAAACCTGCAAACGCACCACCACAAATAAACAGGATCTTAGAGGTATCTACCTGTAAAAACTCCTGTTGTGGATGTTTACGCCCCCCCTGAGGAGGAACCGCAGCAATTGTACCTTCAATCAGTTTCAGCAGCGCTTGCTGTACACCCTCACCTGAAACATCCCGAGTAATTGACGGGTTATCAGATTTACGTGAAATCTTGTCAATTTCATCAATGTAAACAATACCGCGCTGAGCTTTTTGCACATCGTAGTCACATTTTTGCAGTAATTTCTGAATAATGTTTTCTACGTCTTCTCCCACATATCCCGCTTCAGTCAGCGTAGTCGCATCTGCCATAGTAAAAGGAACATCAAGATAACGGGCCAATGTTTCAGCCAATAGTGTTTTACCACTCCCTGTCGGCCCAATCAGCAGGATATTACTTTTACCTAATTCAACACCGTTACTGGTATCGCCATTACGTAACCGCTTGTAATGGTTATAAACAGCAACCGCCAACACTTTTTTCGCCGTTTCCTGGCCGATCACATAATCATCCAAATGCTGACGAATTTCATGAGGCGTTGGTAATGCATTACGCTCACGATGTGGTACAAGCTCTTTAATTTCTTCGCGAATGATGTCGTTACATAAATCCACACATTCATCGCAGATATACACTGACGGGCCAGCAATCAATTTTCGCACTTCATGTTGGCTTTTCCCGCAGAAAGAGCAATACAGCAGCTTTCCTGAACCGTCTTTGCGCTTATCTGTCATCAGTACAACCTCACTTTATCAACTGCTCACCCAGATTCGTCTGGCAAAGCAGGAAACTTCTGCTATTACCCCGAACGTCATAGCTTTACCAAGTGGTAAGCCGAATGTTTATATTATAGCTTCCGGGAATAATAAATTAATCGCGATGGGTGAAAATCTTATCAACCAATCCATACTCTACGGCTTCGTCTGCTGACAAGAAACGATCACGTTCTGTATCTTTCGCGATCTCTTCAATCGGTCTTCCCGTATGTTTTGCCATCAACTCATTCATACGCGATTTTACTTTCAGTATTTCCTGAGCGTGAATTTCAATATCTGTAGCTTGCCCCTGGAAACCGCCTAATGGCTGATGAATCATAACCCGGGAATTTGGCAAGCAGATACGTTTTCCCTTTGCCCCAGCAGTCAACAAGAATGCTCCCATTGAACATGCCTGCCCCATACAAATAGTACTGACATCCGGTTTAATAAACTGCATCGTATCATAGATGGACATTCCCGCAGTAATCACACCACCTGGTGAATTGATATATAAGAAAATATCTTTTTCCGGATTCTCTGCTTCAAGAAACAACATCTGAGCTGCAACCAGATTTGCCATGTGATCTTCAACCTGACCGGTCAGGAAAATAATACGCTCTTTTAATAAGCGAGAATAGATATCGTATGAACGTTCTCCACGAGTAGTCTGTTCAACTACCATCGGCACCAAAGCCATGTGAGGCGCATATTGATCCCGCTTGTCGCTATATGACATTTTCGTCTCCTAATAGAATTCATGTTGGTGCCATTCATAACCAATTCTACTTGAGATAAGCGATGATGACCATGATTCAAAGTTAGCCAGTCAAGGGGGAATTCCCCCTGAAAAATTTGGCAATCATATACATAATATTAAAAAGGATCTGAGGGTAAACCCACTTTTTTCAAGAAAAATCTTGCCTCTTAATTTATAAAAAAACCCGCAGGTTAATCTGCGGGTTCATTTCACTGAGATGATAAATTCATTATCTCATGACAAAACTAAAACTTATGCCATTTGATTCTGATTCATTAACTCATTGAAAGTTGTTTCTTTTTCAGAAACTTTTGCTTTACCCAAAAGAACTTCAACAGCTTGTTCTTCTAAAGCAACATTACGAACATTATTCATCAATTCTTGGTTTTTACCATAGAATTCGATCACTTCTTGAGGAGCTTCATAGGCAGAAGCCATTTCCTCAATTAATGCTTTAACACGTTCTTCATCAGCTTTCAGCTCATTACTACTGATAACTTCGCCTAATAACAAACCAACAACAACGCGACGCTTAGCTTGTTCTTCAAACAGTTCACGAGGCAGTTCCAAAGCTTGTTTTTCATTGCCACCGAAACGCTGAGCAGATTGACGGCGCAGAACATCAATTTCGCTATCAACAATAGCAGCAGGAACGTCGATTTCGTTAACCTTAACTAATCCATCGATAACCTGAGACTTAATACGGTTACGAACTGCATTTTTCAGTTCACGCTCCATATTTTTACGTACTTCTGCACGCAGGCCATCAACAGTGCCATCAGCAATACCGAAACGTTTGATGAATTCTTCATTAAACTCTGGCAGCTCACGCTGTTCCACTTTTTTCAACGTGATTGCAAACTTAGCCGCTTTACCTTTCAGATTTTCAGCGTGATAATCTTCTGGGAAATTGACATCAATGGTAAATTCTTCCCCTGCTTTATGACCAACAATGCCCTCTTCAAAACCTGGGATCATACGGCCCTGGCCCATAGCCAGCACAAAATCGGAAGCCTTACCACCTTCGAACTCTTCACCATCAACAGAACCATTGAAGTCAACAGTCACACGATCTTCTGCACCAACAGCTTCTTCGGTTTCTTTCCAATTAGCCTGCTGCTTACGCAATGTTTCCAGCATTGCATCAACATCTTCGTCTTTTACTTCAACAACGGGCTTTTCAACTTCAATAGATTCCAGATCTTTCAATTCAATTTCTGGATAAACTTCAAACTCTACAGAGTAAGTGAAATCTTCACCATTTTTGAATTGTTCTGGTGCATAACTTGGCGCACCTGCTGGATTAATTTTTTGTTCGATGATTGCATTAATAAAGTTACGTTGCATCAGATCACTCAGAACGTCCTGAATGACAGAAGCACCGTAACGTTGTTTAACAACGTTCATAGGCACTTTGCCTTTACGGAAACCATCGATACGAACTTTTTTTGCTACATTGACCAACTCACTACTAACTGCTTTCTCAACATCGGCAGCAGGAACGGTGATTGTCACACGACGCCCAAGGCCTTGAGTGGTTTCAACAGAAACTTGCATCTTTTTACCTCAAAAAAATCATAGTGCTCGGTCAACTCCAGAGACCATACAACCAGCACATATTTTATGCACCAATCGCAACACTCTCTAAGAACCGGGGCGGTCGCATTTAAAAACCGAGAATCCCTGATGTCAGAAGCGTCCCGAAACCATTCTAAAAATTAGACGCGACATTATAGCGATGCAGACGGTGTGAGTCGAGAATTGCTGAAAAAAGCCCGAACTATTCATCAACTTCACAGGATAACGATTATTCAGCGGCTAAATTTGCATCCAAAATGTATCATATATAAAACGTAAAAACGGCCCGAAGACCGTTCACTGAATTTATTCTATTGTGTAAGAAAACGCCCCAAATTAAGTATCAATCAGCGGATTTCAGACAACAATATTACCCCCACGACATGCCGGTGACGCTAAAACAGTATCCTGTAATTCATTCCACTCTTTTTCTGTGTAGGTATGCAACGCCAAAGCATGAACACCTGCGGCCAACTCTGCCGATAATACGCTGTAAACGGAACGATGGCGGTTCAGCATACGTTCACCAGCAAATTTATTACTGATGATGACGACTTTAAAATGGCTTTCAGAACCTATGGGTACATTGTGACGATAACTTTCATCAATGACCTCAAGATATGAGGGATTAAATGCAACCTGTAATTTCTCTTCTATATCCTGATACACCATATCATTCCCCTTAACCGCACAGTAGTCATACTGCCAACCATACTAATAATTTTAGTCTATTCTCCATGAGTTATAGCATCAACGCATTAAAATATCTTTCAATCGAATCCCACATCATAAGGTTTTTATATGCGTTTACCCCATCAGAGATATGCCATGATCAAAAGGCAGTGCTATTATTGACGTAATTTATGCTATTGATAAGTATTACTGGATATCCTTATCACTGATGAGAAAATTAACATGTTGAAAAGAATCTTATTCCCATTCATTACGCTTTTTCTTCTTGCTGGTTGTGCCGCTCCCAGCAATATCCTGACTATCGAACCTAAAATTACATTGCCAACAGCAGATCCAACAATGGGCGCGATTACCATCAGTATCAGCGGTGCCGACAATCGTCAGTCTCAGACACTTGCTCAAGTTAACCGCAATGCAAAGCTGGAAATACTGAAACCCTCCCGTGATCTGCGTTTTCTACTCCAAGAAATCCTGGAAAAACAGATGGCCGCCCGTGGTTATATGATTGGCTCTCCAGCCAATGCCAATCTGCAAATTATTGTGAACAATCTATATGCAGACGTTAAAGAAGGTAGCCTGCGCCATAATATTTCAACAAAAGCCGATATTTCCATCATTAGTACAGCGCAAAATGGCAGTAAACAAGTTAAGAATTACCGCACTAGTTACAATGTACAAGGTCCTTTAGGCGCAACTAATGAGAAAATTGCTGATGCAGTCAATACTGTATTATCAGAAGTCATAGCAGATATGGCTCAAGATCCTTCCGTCAGTAATTTCATCAAACAAAATGCTCGCTAATTAAAGGATTAATTATTTACTCTGCCCGCAAAGGGCAGGGTTTTGGGAGGCACATGTCTTATCGTTATCTCACCGTTTTTACCCAACATAATTCACGAATTCTGCTTTTACTCGGCTTTGTTTCTGGTTTACCGCTCGCATTGACCGCCAGCACCCTGCAAGCATGGATGACCGTTGAAGACGTTGATCTGAAAACAATTGGCTTTTTTTCTCTTGTCGGCCAAGCGTATGTTTTCAAATTTCTTTGGTCCCCTTTTATGGACCGCTTTATCCCCCCTTTTCTTGGACGTCGCCGTGGTTGGCTACTTGTTACACAGTTATTACTTATAGCCAGTATCGCGGCAATGGGCTTTCTCCAGCCATCTCAACATTTATGGTGGCTAGCCACACTGGCAGTAACCGTCGCTTTCTGTTCTGCATCACAGGATATCGTCTTTGATGCTTATAAAACCGATTTATTGAGTAGCGAAGAGCGGGGTGTAGGTGCTGCCGTTTCGGTATTTGGTTATCGATTAGCCATGTTAGTTTCAGGCGGGTTAGCATTATGGATCGCAGACCGCTATATTGGCTGGCAACACACCTACTGGTTGATGGCTGGACTGATGCTGATTGGCGTCTACGCAACGTTAAAAGCTAGAGAGCCTGAAATTGACGCTCCGTCACCAAAAACACTCCAGCAAGCCGCAATAGAGCCATTAGTCGATTTTTTTAATCGCAATAATGCATGGCTGATACTACTGTTAATTGTCATGTATAAAATGGGAGATGCCTTTGCTGCCAGCCTAAGTACCCCATTTCTTATCCGAGGTATTGGCTTTGATGCTGGTGAAGTTGGAATGATCAACAAAACGCTGGGATTAGCAGCAACTATCGTTGGTGCATTATATGGTGGTTATTTAATGCAACGATGGAGTTTATTCCGCTCACTCATGATCTTTGGCATCCTGCAAGCGATTTCCAATATTGGATACTGGCTGTTATCCATTACTGACAAAAATATCTACACTATGGGCAGCGCCGTTTTTCTGGAAAATATCTGTGGCGGAATGGGAACCGCTGCATTTGTTGCCCTAATTATGGCGTTATGTCATAAATCGTTCTCTGCAACACAATTTGCTTTATTATCTGCTTTATCTGCTGTTGGACGAGTCTATGTCGGCCCAATTGCGGGTTGGTTCGTTGAATTACATGGCTGGCCAAACTTCT
Source organism: Photorhabdus laumondii subsp. laumondii (assembly GCF_003343245.1). Classification (NCBI taxonomy): domain Bacteria; kingdom Pseudomonadati; phylum Pseudomonadota; class Gammaproteobacteria; order Enterobacterales; family Morganellaceae; genus Photorhabdus; species Photorhabdus laumondii. The sequence goes on from NZ_CP024901.1 coordinate 4,549,012, forward strand.
ATCTATTCTCTATAGCGGCTTCTGTTCCAGGCTTATTACTGTTATTTATCTGCCGCCAGACTCTGGTTTATACCCAGCGAACTAACGATTTTATGCCACGTACTGAATTCAAAAATTCCTATCGTCTAGCGCTTGGCTTACTATCATTAGCAAGCATCTTGCTCACATTCTGGTTATTTACCATCACCACCAATGCTCTTAACTGGACTCATGCACCTTATCTGGCCGAAACATTGCTATTATGGGCAGCACAAATTGGTATCACAGGCATCATTCTCGGTAGCTTTCTAGATTATCTCGCATTAAGAAGGAACAAATTGGCTTAAAAGGCGAAAACATTAAGTTAATTTATTAAAGGTTGACGACGGTCAGCCTTTGATATCTCTGCCCTCTTTTTAAATATTTAAGTGATAGCGATCACACTTCAAATAGTCATTTGCCCAAAAGTGCTATTTTCGAGTAATTATTTGATTGTTCAATATTCATATCCGCGTAGAATCAGACTACCATTTTAAGGGTTATTTAATATAGCTTTGAAACCCAAAACCTCTTTTCATGGATGCGTTAGAGAAATTTATGAGAACAACCATTCTGGCTACTGCTTTATTCACCACCGTCTCAGTTCCAGCTTATGCTGAATATCAAGGGGGCTTTGCTAATATCAGCATGAACTACCTCGACTGGACTAGCCATACCACACACAAGTCAGGGCAAACCTCTCATAAAGACGACTTTGCCTACTTAGAACTGGAAGGCGGAGCCGGATTTAACTGGGGTGAACTATACGGGTTCTTTGATCTGGAAAATGCTTTCAACAATCAGCATGCTGAACCAGGGGATAACCAAAGATACACTTTTAAAACAACCGGTCGCTTTTATCTGGCTGATACAGGTTTCAATCTCTATGGTCATGTTTATGGTACTTATTCGCTCCCAGGTACAGCACATGGCGGGAACTTCCATGAGGTAAATACCCTCTATGGTATTGGCTACAACACTGATTTCGCTGGTGTCTGGTTCAAACCGTTTGTGGCGCTGCACTATGTTGACCAAACTTTCTACTCCGGTAATAACGGCTATGTCGTTGGTTGGGTTGCGGGTTACGACTTTCAACTCTGGGAAGAAAAATTCAGCATAACTAACTGGAATGAAATAGAACTTAATCGAAATGAACGCTACGGCAACGGTGGACGGAATGGTACCAATGGTGCAATAGCGTTATGGTGGACACCTCACCAATCCTTCACAACTGGCATTCAATATCGATATGCCGATCATAAATTGGGTGAAGACTTCTGGCAGGATGGGATTGTTTACACTATCAAATATAATTTCTAATTATTGATTTTAATTGTGAGCTATCAAAAGTGGCTCACAATTAATTTAATTCTTAAATAAAATGGCCGCAGTGGAAATTTTTAAAGCAAATTTTTATATTTTTTTCCTCTTCGCTAAAAAATATAAAATAACTTTAGTATAAATTCGTATTTCCGCCCTATTTCGTTACAATTAAATAACCTTTTCAAGCTAACTTCTGATTAATCCTCCACTTGCATGTGATCCCATCGACATAAAGGGTAACAACCCCTCAACTAACTATTACAAATGTTTACACTCCAGTAGCCTTACCGTAGAATGCCCGCACTGATGAAACGACAATAGAGCTTTTGTTATTTGGAGTCGTTAGATGAGACTTATGAAATACAATAAAGGTATTGGGATATTATCAATACTCGCAGCTACTCTTGTGCTGAGTGGCTGCGATATGGTATTGATGAATCCTAAAGGCGCCATCGGCGCTGAACAAAAAACGCTGATACTCACGGCTATCGGCCTGATGCTGATCATCGTTATTCCGGTAATCATCATGGCATTCACCTTTGCCCTGCGTTACCGCGAAGCCAACAGAAGTGCTACCTATCGCCCTAACTGGGCACACTCAAATAAAATTGAGCTGGTAGTATGGACCGTTCCTATCATTATCATTATTATTTTAGCAACCATTACTTGGAAAACAACCCACGAGCTTGACCCATATAAGCCACTGGTCAGTGATGAAAAACCAGTGACTATTGAAGTTATCTCTCTTGATTGGAAATGGCTATTCGTTTACCCGGAGCAAGGTATCGCTACAGTTAACGAAATTGCTTTCCCTTCCGGGGTTCCTATTAACTTCAAAATCACCTCTGATTCTGTGATGAACTCATTCTTCATCCCACAGTTAGGTGGTCAAATCTATGCAATGGCTGGTATGCAGACTAAACTTCACTTAATTGCCGATGAACCTGGCACTTATAAAGGTTTGTCCAGCAGCTATAGTGGCCACGGCTTCTCCGGCATGAAATTTACTGCTACCGCTACCGCAGATCGTGAAGGTTTTGAACAATGGGTTCAAAAAGTGAAAGCCTCTCCCAAGACCTTGGATACCATGCAGGCATTTAACGAGTTAGCTAAACAAAGCCAGAACCATCCGGTTGAATACTTCTCAAGCGTTAAGCCTAACCTGTATCAAGACATTATTGCCAAATTTATGGGCAACATGAATATGCATGGCGGCCACGGTACAACGACAGGTCATAACATGAATATGAGCGAAACTGCTCATGCCGGAGTTGAGGAATAAAGTAATGTTGGGAAAATTAACACTTGATGCAATCCCATTGCATGAGCCCATTGTCATGGTCACTCTTGCTGGGATTCTCTTCGCAGGGCTCGCGATTGTCGGAGCCCTGACCTATTTCCGTAAATGGAAATGGCTGTGGAGCGAGTGGTTAACCAGCGTTGACCACAAGAAAATCGGTATTATGTACATTATCGTGGCGCTGGTCATGATGCTCCGTGGTTTTGCCGATGCCATCATGATGCGTGGTCAGCAGGCTGTCGCCTCTGCGGGTGAAGCAGGTTTCCTGCCACCGCATCACTATGACCAGATCTTTACCGCCCACGGCGTCATCATGATTTTCTTCATGGCGACACCTTTTGTTGTCGGCCTGATGAACATCGTGGTTCCACTACAGATCGGCGCTCGTGACGTGGCATTCCCATTCCTGAACTCACTGAGCTTCTGGTTTTTCGTCGTTGGCGTTGCACTGATTAACATCTCTCTGGGTATAGGTGAATTCGCTCAAACTGGCTGGTTAGCTTATCCTCCACTCTCAGGTATAGAATATAGCCCAAGCGTTGGGGTCGATTATTGGATATGGAGTCTTCAGATATCCGGTATCGGTACCTTGCTGACTGGCGTTAACTTCTTTGCGACGATCCTGCGTATGCGTGCTCCTGGCATGTCCATGATGAAAATGCCTGTATTCTCTTGGGCAGCGCTCTGTACTAACGTACTAATCATCGCCGCATTCCCGATTCTGACAGTTACCATTGCCCTGCTAACTTTTGACCGTTACATGGGTACCCATTTCTTCACCAATGATATGGGCGGTAACATGATGATGTATATCAACCTGATATGGGCTTGGGGTCACCCTGAAGTTTATATTCTGGTGTTGCCAGTCTTTGGTGTTTTCTCTGAAGTGACTGCAACGTTCTCGAAAAAACGGCTGTTTGGCTATACATCTCTGGTATGGGCAACCATTGCCATCACCGTACTATCGTTTATCGTATGGCTGCATCACTTCTTTACGATGGGCTCCGGGGCGAACGTTAACGCCTTCTTCGGCATAGCCACCATGATTATCTCAATTCCGACAGGCGTTAAGATCTTCAACTGGCTGTTCACGATGTATCGAGGCCGTATTGAGTATAAAACACCGATGTTGTGGACCGTTGGCTTCATCGTCACCTTCTCTATCGGTGGTATGACTGGCGTTCTGCTGGCAGTTCCAGGTGCAAACTTCGTTCTGCATAACAGCTTATTCCTGATCGCACACTTCCATAACGTGATCATCGGTGGTGTTGTCTTCGGTTGTTTCGCTGGTACTGCTTACTGGTTCCCGAAAGCTTTTGGTTTCACACTGAATGAAAAATGGGGTATCCGCGCATTCTGGTTCTGGATCACCGGCTTCTTTATCGCCTTTATGCCAGTTTACGCGCTCGGATTTATGGGGATGACCCGTCGTATTAGCCAAGATATCAACCCTGAATTCCATAATCTGCTGGTCGTCTCCGCGATTGGTGTTGCACTGATTGCCGTTGGTATCCTGTGTCAGGTCATCCAATTCTACGTTAGTATCCGTGACCGTGACCAAAACCGTGACCTGACCGGTGACCCGTGGGGCGGACGTACTCTGGAGTGGGCAACATCTTCTCCACCACCGTTTTATAACTTTGCTGACGTTCCACATGTTCAAACCCGTGATGCATGGTGGGATATGAAAGAAAAAGGCACTGCTTATAAACGTCCTGCTAAGTATGAAGAAATTCATATGCCTAAAAATGCCGGTGCGGGTGTAATTATTGCTGGCTTTACCTTGCTGTTTGGTTTCGCCATGATTTGGCATATCTGGTGGCTGGCTATCGCAAGCTTCGCAGGCATGATTATCACTTGGATTGCAAAAAGCTTTGATGAAGATGTTGATTACTACGTACCCGTTGCTGAAGTTGAGCAAATTGAGAATCAGCACCATGAACAAATTAGCAAGGCAGGTCTGAACCATGTCAACTGAAACTATGACTAACCACAATCATGCCCACGAGCATCACGGGCACCACGATGCGGGAGCCACTAAAGTATTCGGTTTCTGGATCTACTTGATGAGTGACTGTATTTTGTTCGCATGTCTGTTTGCGACTTATGCAGTACTCGTTAACGGAACCGCGGGCGGTCCATCTGGCAAAGAGATTTTCGGCCTCTCTTTTGTATTGGTTGAAACTTTCCTACTGTTATTCAGTAGTATCACTTATGGCTTTGCCATGTTAGGAATGAACAAAGGAAAAATCGGCCAGGTTAACGCCTGGCTCGGTATGACTTTCCTGTTCGGCCTTGGCTTCGTAGCGATGGAATTGTACGAATTCCATCACCTGATTGTTGACGGCCACGGCCCTGACCGCAGTGCGTTCTTGTCCGGATTCTTCGCATTGGTTGCTACTCACGGTATCCACGTTACCTGTGGTCTGGTCTGGATTATTATCATGATAATCCAAGTAACCCGCCGCGGTTTAACTGATGTCAATAAAACCCGTCTGAACTGCCTGAGCTTGTTCTGGCACTTCTTGGATGTGGTATGGATCTGTGTATTTACCGTTGTTTATCTGTTAGGAGCTATGTAATGAGTCATTCTGATACCGCTCATACTGGAGCTAGCCACGGTAGCCTGAAGTCTTATCTGATAGGCTTCGTTCTTTCGGTGATACTGACAGTGATTCCGTTCTGGATGGTAATGGATGGTTCTGCCTCCCATACGACTATCCTGACAACAGTAGTTGCTCTGGCTGTGGTGCAGATTATTGTTCATTTTATCTACTTCCTGCACATGAACACTTCGTCAGAAGAGCGCTGGAACTTAGTAGCATTGCTGTTCACCATTTTAATTATCGGTATTGTTGTTGTTGGCTCACTATGGATTATGTACAACCTCAACATTAATATGATGGTTGATTAAAGAGCTGCATATATGATTAAGCAATACCTGCAAGTAACTAAACCAGGAATTATTTTCGGCAATTTAATTTCTGTGATCGGTGGTTTTCTACTCGCCTCGAAAGGGGTGATTGATTACCCTTTGTTCATCTCGACTCTGCTCGGCGTTTCATTAGTCGTGGCTTCTGGTTGTGTATTTAACAACTACATTGACCGTGACATCGATCGGATCATGGAAAGAACAAAAAACCGTGTCCTTGTAAAAGGACTTATTGATCCGAAAATCAGCCTGATTTACGCATCAATACTGGGTATTGCTGGCATAGTGCTGCTCTATGCAGCAGCCAATGCTTTAGCAATGCAATTAGCGATTATCGGTTTTGTCGTCTATGTAGGGGTTTACAGCCTCTATATGAAAAGGAAATCTGTTTATGGCACGTTGATCGGCAGTTTGTCCGGTGCTGCACCTCCGGTTATCGGTTATTGTGCAGTAACTGGTCAGTTTGATACGGGCGCGTTGATCCTGTTACTGATTTTCAGCCTGTGGCAAATGCCGCACTCCTATGCCATTGCTATTTTTCGTTTCAAAGATTACCAGGCAGCCAATATTCCTGTACTGCCCGTCATTAAAGGCATATCTGTGGCGAAGAACCACATTATCCTTTATATCCTGGCATTTATGATTGCAACCCTTATGTTAGCCATCAGCGGTTACGCCGGTTACAAATATTTGGTTGTTGCAGCAGCAGTGAGCGTCTGGTGGCTAGGAATGGCATTATCCGGTTACAAAACTGATAATGACCGCATTTGGGCTCGTAAATTATTTATATTTTCCATTGTGGCAATCACTTCCCTGAGTGTCATGATGTCTATTGACCCGCATGTGCCCTCAGAAGCCTTCCTAACTTACGTCCGGTAATTTTTCCTGATGGCAGTGGCAATACTCCTCTGCCATCAGTTCTCTCATCCTAATTTCCCTCTCCTTAATACTTCAATATTATTAATTCAATTAACTATTTACCCCTTATTGAAAACCTATCTACAATGACGCATCAAAATATTTCGAGGTAATCATGAACGATAATAAAATGACGCCACTTGAGCTTCGGGCGACATGGGGCCTAGGTTCAGTTTTTTCTCTGCGAATGCTAGGTATGTTCATGGTTCTTCCTGTATTAACAACCTACGGCCTTCATCTAAAAGATGCCACCGAAACACTTATTGGCATCGCTATTGGCATTTATGGTTTAACCCAAGCCATTTTCCAAATTCCAGTTGGCCTGCTTTCCGACAAAATTGGCCGTAAGCCCTTAATTATTGGCGGATTATTGCTATTCGTCCTTGGCAGTATTATTGCTGCTCTCAGTGATTCCATCTGGGGCATAATCATTGGGCGAGCGTTACAAGGCGCTGGAGCGATATCTGCTGCAATTATGGCGCTACTTTCTGATTTAACCCGTGAACAAAATCGAACTAAAGCGATGGCTTTTATTGGCATTAGCTTCGGAATAACTTTCGCCATAGCCATTGTACTTGGCCCAATCCTTACGAATGCTATTGGATTAAATGGCCTATTTTGGGGAATTACCATTCTGGCCGGTAGTGCCATTCTGATAACACTATTGGCTGTTCCTTCCACAGATAAACACATGCTTAACCGTGAATCAGGCATTGTTCGTCACAGTTTCAGTAAGGTTCTGGCTGATAGCCAGTTGCTGAAACTTAACTTTGGCATTCTCAGTTTGCACACTTTGCTAATGGCAAGTTTTGTCGCCCTTCCTCTGGTGATGCAACAAGCAGGGCTCCCTACCCAGCAACATTGGAAGGTTTACCTGATCACTATGCTAGTTTCATTCTTATCTGTTTTACCTTTCATTATTTACGCAGAAAAAAAACGCCGCATGAAACAAGTGTTTTCACTGTGTATCACGATGCTGCTGATTGCTGAAATTGTATTGTGGGCGGCGGGACATCACTTATGGATGATTTTTATCGGCATACAAATTTTCTTTATTGCTTTCAATGTAATGGAAGCTATCTTGCCATCACTCATCAGTAAAGAAGCACCAGCGGGTTATAAAGGTACAGCAATGGGTATCTATTCCACCAGCCAATTTTTAGGTGTCGCTTTAGGGGGTGGCCTCGGTGGTTGGTTATATGAATTAAAAGGAGCACCGCTGGTATTTGCAGCAGGTATCGTTCTGACAATCATTTGGTTCATTATCAGCACAACAATGAAACAACCTCCTTATGTCAGCAGTATCAGAATTTCTCTACCAGAAAATATCGTCAATAAGGCATTGCTGGAACAAAAAATTCTTGTTCAGCCCGGCGTTTGCGACGTCGTTATTGTTCCGGAGGAGCATAGTGCCTACATAAAAGTAGATACTAAGCTGATAAGCAGAGCACAACTTGAACAATTGATAGCTAATAATAATGACACGATAGATTAAGTATCAAACCAGATAACCCCTACTCGCTCCGATTCGACATTAAGGTAAATTGGGAGTGGGACTCCTGGTCAGGAATATCCCACTCCACATTAGGCTAGATATATCAATCCATTAGGCGGAAAATCAATCCCGGAAATTAGTAAACTGGAATGGCTGTCCCAGCTCTGCGCCACGAACTAATGCCATAACACTTTGCAAATCATCACGAGCTTTACCTGTCACTCGCACTTGCTCACCCTGAATCTGTGCCTGTACTTTCAGCTTACTATCCTTAATCAGCTTCACGATCTTTTTCGCCGTAGGGGTATCAATCCCCTGCTTCAAAGTCGCGTCAACGCTGTAAGTCTTACCACTGTGCAACATATCATCAGGGATATTCAATGCAGCACCATCGATACCACGTTTAGCCAACTTTTCACGCATGATATCAACCAACTGATTTACCTGAAAATCTGACTCACTGGCAATCTTGATAGATTCACTTTTTTCATTTAATTCGAAACTGGCGTTGACATTACGGAAATCCCAACGGCTAGTAAGCTCGCGCTGCGCATTTTCTACCGCATTGCGAACTTCATGCATATCAATTTCTGAAACAATATCGAAAGATGGCATTATCCATGACCTCCTGATAATCAATAAGTTGGCATGATAACCGCTTTCCATTGTCAGCAAAAGCTCTATACTCAGATTCGCGGGATCTTATCATTTCTATCCATTACCATAATAGCGTCTCTCCCGGAGGATTATATGAAGATAACCGTTCTTGGCTGTGGCGCTATAGGAAAACTGTGGCTAGCAGCATTATCACAACAAAAACATCAAGTACAAGGTTGGCTAAAAAGTTCCCGATCTTATTTATCTGTTCATATTGACGAAATGAATGGGGAAATATTCAACCAACCAATCCCAACTAATAACAGCGACCATCTTACCAACAGCGAATTACTGATTGTCTGTCTGAAAGCATGGCAAGTTGCTGATGCAGTGAATAATTTACTCCCCAAACTTTCACCTAATTGTCCAATCTTATTACTACACAATGGCATGGGCACCCAAGAAGAACTATTATCAGCGCCTAATCCAATACTGCTTGGCGTCACAACGCATGGCGCATATCAGGATGACCAACAGGTTTATCATACCGCTTCCGGGCTAACCTATATTGGTTCAGCAACATCAAATGCAACTGGGCTTAGCTCTCTGGCTAATGTATTACACCAATCTTTGCCAGATGTTGCATGGCATAATGAAATTCTCTCTATTAGTTGGCTGAAACTTGCCGCTAACTGTGTCGTAAACCCGCTGACTGCGCTTTATGAATGCCAAAATGGAGATCTGCTTCGCTACCCAGAACAAGTGAATATTTTGTGCGAAGAAATTATTCAGGTTATGCAACGAGAAAACATCCATACCACTATCGACAACCTGATTTCCTATGTCTACGATGTGATTAAACTTACAGCAAAAAACTACTCATCCATGTTGCAAGATGTCCGCGCAAAGCGTCGCACTGAAATTGACTATATCACCGGTTATTTATTACGCCAAGCCCGGGCACATGGTCTGGCAGCCCCTGAAAATACCCGTATCTATAACCTAGTAAAACATAAGGAAAGATGATTATGAACCCTTCAGCACTCATCTGCCTGACTCACGGTAGTGAAGAAACAGAAGCCGTTACAACTATTGATTTACTGGTACGCGCTGGCATCAGTGTTACGATTGCCAGCACCGCCAGTGATGGAGAATTGGTTTTAACTTGCTCCAGAGGTGTGAAACTGGTTATACGATTCGGGGTTCACGTAATAGGAACCCCGAAACATAGAATTGAAACAATTAAGGCCGATAAACTTTCACGTTATCAAAACCCTGTTCAGATAAATAAAGTGCCTGCAAACGGCTCATTACTCCACGTTCACAATAGAGCAGATAAGTCTTCTCCTTTGGCAAATCACCAAACTGGCTGCTCAACTTATAGAATGGCAATGATTTGATTTCCACACCATTCAACTGTAATGGCCGATCATCTTGCTCATCAGGTGAACGAATATCCAATAACACATCCGTTGGAGCGAACGCTGTCACTGTTTCAATTTCAACCACTTGCTCACTGCTTTGTTCTGCGATCTGACGAATATCAACATTCTGAGCTTCACTGACAACTTTTTCCAAAATATTAAAATCGAAATTCGCTTCTTCTGCTTCAATTTTAGCTTTAACGGCTTTTACTGTCGGGCTTTTTGAAATAACACCACAGAATTCAGGCATTGTACGAGCAAAATCCTCAGTGCCTATTTCACGTGCCAACCTGATAATGTGTTCTTTATCATGAGAAATCAGTGGCCGCAGAATCAACGTATCCGATGCATTATCAATCAAGCGCAAATTAGTGAGTGTCTGGCTGGAAACCTGTCCCAAAGCCTCACCGGTAACAATCGCCTGCACGCCATAACGCTCTGCAACTTTAGATGCCGCTCTTACCATCATCCGTTTAAGCACCACCCCCATTTGACCATCATCAACTTTTTCCAAAATTTCAGCGACAACAGGTTCAAAATCCACAGCAACGAAACGAACTTTATGGGAACTGCCAAAACGATTCCAAAGATAATGAGCAACCTGTTTCACACCAATTTCATGAGCAGAACCGCCAAGATTGAAGAAACAATAGTGAACACGACAGCCACGGCGCATTAGCATATAGCTGGAAACACCGGAATCAAAACCTCCCGAAATTAGAGACAATACATCTTCCTGCGTTCCGATAGGAAAACCACCAATCCCCTCATAGCGGGCTTTTACCAGAATCAACACATCTTGATCAATTTCCAGATTAACAGTCACATCAGGATGATTGAGTTTTACTTTTGCAGATTCAATATGCTGGTTTAAACCACCACCAACATAGCGTTCTACTTCATTAGAAGTAAATTGATGTTTACCTCGGCGCTTTACCCGCACGCAAAATGTCTTATTGTGGAGCAATTCTCCATAAGCCTCATAAGCTTGTTCAAAGATATGATGCATATCACGAAATTCACGCTCTTCTACTTGCAGAATATGGTGGATCCCGGGAATACGTGTCAGCGCATCACAAATTTGAACGCCAAGGTTTTCATCTTTAGTGCGAACTTCGATATTATCCCAATGGCGAACCACGGCAATATTATCTCCTAACGTTTTCAGCACATTGCGAATATTACTCGCGAGAATTTTAATAAAGCGCAAACGAACAGTTTGGCTCTTGATCGTGATTTCAGGGAATAATTTAATAATAAACTTCATAGTGAGTTATAGTAGTAGTTAGGCATTTTGATAAATAAAACTGATGGTATGTTTTGGTTGTCAAATCAAGCCGCGAAGTATAACACTATCTCGTGGTATAGCGCGTAAAAAACACAAAACCAGTTAAGGATTTGTTTGCACCAGCGTAATAGGATAGTCTGCAACTCTCAGGCGAACTCTGTATAAATAGTAAAAAATTATGCCAAAGAAAAATGCAATATCAGAAAGTACAAACAGTACGCCAGAAACTGCACCAGCAATGACATTTGAAAGCTCATTAAAAGAGCTGGAACAGATTGTCGCCCGGTTGGAATCAGGTGAACTGGCACTGGAAGAAGCCCTAAGCAAGTTTGAGCGTGGTATCCAATTAGCCCGCCAAGGGCAACAAACTTTGCAACAAGCAGAACAACGAGTACAAATTCTGCTTAACGACGACACCCAATCGCCACTGAGTCATTTCTCCCCGGATACTGAATAAGCCTATGTCTGAACAAAATTCAACCCAATTTAAAGAACAGCTTAAAATCTGTCAACAACGAGTCAATAACGTTCTGATAAGCACACTATCTTCAGTGGCATTTGCAAACAACCCACTAGTTCATGCAATGCAACATGGTACTTTACTCGGTGGTAAACGCCTGCGCCCATTTTTAGTTTATGCCGTTGGTGAAATGTTTGGATTATCCGCAAATAATCTGGATGCTCCAGCAGCAGCCGTTGAATGTATCCACGCCTTTTCATTAATTCATGACGATTTACCGGCGATGGATAACGATGATTTACGCCGTGGACAACCAACCTGCCACATAAAATTTGGTGAAGCTCACGCGATTCTAGCGGGAGATGCATTACAGGCTCTGGCGTTTGAAATCCTATCTAAAAGAGAAATGCCGGATGTTACAACAGCAGATCGCCTTGAAATGGTTGCTGAATTGGCAACCGCCAGTGGTATAGCCGGTATGTGTGGTGGCCAAGCCCTAGACTTGGCCGCTGAAGGCAGACACATTGATCTCCATATGCTGGAACAAATTCATCGCCATAAAACAGGTGCGCTTATTCGTTGCGCCGTCAGAATGGGCGCATATGGTGCAGGCCAAAGTGGGCATGACGCCCTGCCTGAATTGGATCAATATGCCCAAGCGATTGGTCTCGCATTCCAAGTTCAGGACGATATTCTTGATGTCATTGGCGATACCGAAATGATAGGAAAACGTCAAGGCAGTGACCAACAGCTAGGAAAAAGCACTTACCCCGCATTACTAGGGTTAGAACAAGCACAGAAAAAAGCATACGAACTGTATCAAGAAGCCTTAAAAGCTTTGAATAAACTGGAAGATAAATCCTATAACACAACAATGCTGCGCGCACTTGCCAGCTTTATTATTGAACGTAATAACTAAGGTCTGCCGGTAAATCTACCTGCTGGCAGCGCTATTAATAAACACTTCTTAACGAGCATCAAATGAGCATTGATATAGCCAAATACCCCACATTGGCATTAGCGGAAAATCCTGAAGAACTTCGTATGTTGCCAAAAGAGAGCCTGCCGAAGTTATGCGATGAACTTCGGCAATTCCTGCTAAACAGTGTCAGTCGCTCCAGTGGTCATTTTGCCTCCGGTCTTGGTACTGTTGAGCTGACTGTAGCATTACATTACGTCTATAAAACGCCTTTCGATAAATTGGTATGGGATGTTGGCCATCAGGCTTATCCTCACAAAATCCTGACAGGACGTCGAGATCGCATTGATACGATTCGTCAAAAAAATGGTCTTCATCCTTTCCCGTGGCGAGATGAAAGTGAATATGACACCTTATGTGTTGGGCACTCATCGACCTCTATCAGCGCTGGATTAGGTATGGCAATTGCTGCTCAACGCGAAGGCAAAGGCCGCCGTACAGTTTGTGTTATCGGTGATGGTGCGATAACAGCGGGGATGGCTTTCGAAGCGATGAACCACGCCGGGGATATCGACCCGGATATATTAGTCATTCTTAATGACAACGAAATGTCTATCTCGGAGAACGTTGGTGCATTAAATAACCATCTAGCCCAACTTCTTTCCGGAAAACTCTACACCACATTGCGAGAAGGCGGGAAAAAAGTCTTTTCCAATCTACCACCGATTAAAGAACTACTGAAAAAAACTGAAGAACATATCAAAGGCATGGTTGTTCCTGGCACTCTGTTTGAAGAATTAGGTTTTAATTACATTGGTCCCATCGACGGACATGATGTACTGACATTGACTCAAACACTGAAAAATATGCGTGAGTTGAAAGGGCCACAGCTACTGCACATCATGACCAAAAAGGGTCGTGGCTATGCACCTGCCGAAAAAGATCCCATCAGCTGGCATGCGGTACCTAAATTTGATCCGACCACTGGCGCATTACCTAAAAGTTCAGACAACCGCCCTACTTTCTCCAAAATCTTTGGAGATTGGTTATGTGAAGAGGCCGCTAACGATAAAAAATTGATGGCAATTACACCCGCCATGCGTGAAGGCTCTGGTATGGTGCGTTTCTCCCGAGAATATCCTGATCAATACTTTGATGTCGCCATTGCAGAACAACATGCCGTGACTTTCGCCGCTGGTTTGGCAATTGGTGGTTACAGGCCGATTGTTGCTATCTATTCAACATTTCTCCAACGTGCTTATGACCAGGTTATCCATGATATCGCCATTCAGAATCTACCTGTTTTATTTGCAATAGATCGCGGCGGTATCGTAGGTGCTGATGGTCAGACACATCAAGGTGCCTTTGATCTTTCATTCCTTCGTTGCATCCCCAACATGGTCATTATGGCACCAAGCGATGAGAACGAATGCCGCCAAATGCTACATACCGGCTATCATTATCAGCAAGGTCCAGTAGCCGTACGTTATCCACGAGGAACCGGAACGGGAGCAGAACCCCAACCATTTGAACAATTGCCAATTGGTAAAGGTGTTATTCGCCGTCAGGGTAATAAGGTAGCGATCCTAAACTTTGGTACTCTGTTACCCGATGCAATAACAGCAGCAGAGTCACTGGATGCAACTGTTGTTGATATGCGTTTTGTCAAACCACTGGATAAAGAATTAATATTAGACATGGCCGATAACCATGATTTATTGGTCACACTGGAAGAAAATGCCATTATGGGCGGTGCCGGAAGTGGCGTTAATGAATTACTAATGCAGAAAGGCCGCCTGGTACAAATTCTGAATATTGGCTTGCCTGATCAATTTGTGCCACAAGGTAGTCAGGAAGAAATCAAAGCGGATTTAGGGCTTGATGCCGCCGGTATTCAAAATAGTATCAATAAAAGGCTATTTTCCTGAGTGTATAGGGATAATAGGATATTTATCCTATTATCCTCAATGTGTGGATTTACAGATTAATCACGTATAATGATTTGAGTTAAAATCGCCAGCAGTCTACACCCCCTACTCTGACGCCTACGTTAGGAAATATTAGTGATAATCTGTCGAATTGTTCCATTATTGGAATTGTAATTAAATAATCTATAAACCGATTGGTTTGCTGTAGTTAATTTTAGTGAGCGGGAATTGCTATAGCTATTATCCCAAATAATCGAGACTAACGCTGAACAAGTATTATATAGGTAAAGTTTGTCAGGTTTCATGTAAAGCCGCAACGCATAGCGAAGCGGCTTTTTTTAGGATTATAGTAGGAAGTGCCTCAAATTAGATGATATGTATTTCCGCATTCTTCTCTATAAAAAGGCACCATTTTCAGAATCAAGTAACGATGCTTACCAAAGTACTCTACACAAACCCAGCAATCCAGTGCAGCCGACTTCTGATATTTCGTGCAGTCGTCTTCTGAAAATGACAAAATCGATAGGGGTCATGACCGTGCCAAAAACGTTCGTATTTGATACGGTACTTGTACGCTTTCATTATGTACATTTTGCTAATAGGCACACCTTAGTGTACAATTTCAATGCGTATAAATAGGAGGGCGTAACAATGCCTCAGATCCCAGTAGAAACTAACGACCGAATGTCGCTACGTATTGCCTCAGAAGAAAAGTCGCTGTTGATGCGTGCAGCCGCTTTACAACATACCAACTTGACTGAGTTCGTGCTCCGCAATGTGATGCCAGCAGCACGGAAAGTTATCGACGAGAACGAACGGCTGGAGCTGACCGAAAGAGATAGTTTGCATGTTCTGGATCTTTTGGATAACCCACCGGCACCCAATGATAAATTGTTGGCCGCAGCATTTGCCTTGCCGAAACAATCATGATGCTACCAATCTGGCACGAAGAACCTATAGGCAAACATCATGATCGTGGTGCTTTTGACTGTGGTGATGAGGCGTTGAATCAGTTTTTACATCGCCATGCAAGGCAGAGCCATGAGAAAGGTGGGGCAAAAACCTACCTTGCAGTTAGCAAGAACAATGGAACGGTATTAGGTTACTACAGTCTAAGTCCCGCTTCTATTGCTTATGAACGTGCACCGGAAGTGATTAAACGTGGTCTGGCTCGACATGAAGTGCCAGTATTTCGGCTTGGCCGTCTGGCTATAGATCTTTCAGTACAGAGTCAAGGACTCGGTGGTCAGTTGTTGCTAGCCGCTGGTCGGCGCTGTTTATTGGTGGCCGCACAGGCTGGCGGGGTTGCATTGCTGATTGATGCCAAGAATGAGCGTGTTGCCGAGTGGTACGCCAGCTATGGTGCTATTCCGCTATTAGATGCCCACCTATCTTTGCTGTTACCATTCAAAACAATACATGCAGCTCTAGTCACTGCGGGGAAGCTTTAAATGAACGAAGCAACCAATCACAATAAATTACAACCACCACCAGATATCTCTGTTAAGCGACAGGGAAACGCCTATGTCATATTTAACCTGAGTTCTGGATAAGAAATTGACGAGAAGCCTGTTCCGGGAGCAAAATTTTGGTGAACGCCGAAAACAGCTCCGGGGAGGAACAGGCCAAGGATAAGTTAGTGGAAATTTTCTGCGATGTCGACGATTTTTGCCGTTTTTTCATCCCTCAGTGGACACAGTTTTGCCTTGATAACGGATACCGTCTACGTCACCGCCAAGGTCGCATGTCTCCCAGTGAAATCATGACTATCCTGATCCTCTTTCATCTATCACATTACCGTGATTTTAAACATTTTTATCTGGAGCATATTTGGAAATATCACCACAATGATTTTCCCACCTTGCTCAGTTATACCCGTTTTATTCGTGTCGCGCCTTCCGTTTTGGCACCACTGTGCAGTTATCTGACTCAATTAAAAGGGAAACCGACTGGCATTGCTTTTATTGATTCCACCAGTTTGGGTATTTGTCATAACATCCGCATTCCCCGTCATCAGGTTTTTGAGGGGATCGCAAAACGAGGAAAAACCTCGATGGGATGATGTGATGGACGTCCCCTTTTTCAGCGGTAAAGAGTGTCACTTTCATCACGAAGAAACGTCGTAACATGAAAGCGCGTATGCTGGCAGAGTGGGATAAAATCATGTTATCAACGCGTTTCATCATAGAAACCATCAATGATCAATTAAAGAATATTTCTCAAATAGAGCATTCGCGCCACCGAAGTATAACGGGATTTCTGTTGACCGTTTTAGGTGGTGTGATTGCTTACTGCCTTAAATTAAAAAAACCATCACTGAAAATTTTCTACTCAGAAGACGATTTTCCAGTGATGGTTTAAACAGAATTCGGGTTAATTTAGAAAAACTTTACTGCTGCGTCGATGACTTTTGCCAAAAATTTCTAACACTCCCTATAAACCAATACTTCTTTCATCCCTCTAAGCTTCTAATTCCTTGAAAATCTGCGTCATTGTGTCACTCAGAACTTCCACTAAATTCCTTTATCACTCGAACAATTCCGCATGTGTACCGGTTCTGACAAACTCGATTGCATTTTTCTGTTCGTCCAAAAGATAAATTAAAAGAAAATCCCCCCAATATGACACTCTCTAAATCCAGCCCAATCTCCGATTAACTCATGATCTTTATATTCAGCTCCTAGCGGTGAATCATTAGCAATGAGGAGCATTACAACAGATTTTAATCGGTGCATGTCATAGCGCCCAGAACGGCTCAATCGTTGCCAATCTTTACCGAACTGTTTTGTATAGTCTGAGCGACGCGGAAAGCTAGCGCGCTTACTTGCCGCAGTCTTTTTCAATGTCATGAATTAAATCATCCGCATCGTTAAAACGTGCATTCATTGAGCTTCTCGCCTCATTCATAGCCTCAACAGTAACTCTGTTAGGGATTTTCTTGATCTCGAAAGGTAGCGCCTTTTCTTTGGCCACCATCGTTACAGCAATGCGTAGAAAGTCAGACATTTTAATCCCAATAGCAGCTAAAACATCGGTTGCCTCTTGCTTAATTGCTGGGTCTATACGTGTGCGAACATAAGTTTCAGTACCCATTTAATACCTCGTACATGCTGATTTTTGTAGTACAATCGTAGTCCTAATTTTGATATTAGGCAATCTTAGCCCAGAGAAGAACATGCTGAAGTATAAAGCAAAAAATGAGTCCCTCTTTAAGGGGCATTATACAGTCTGTCTGCTAACCAATTATATTTTGCACTATGCCACGCTGACATCTCATAGAATCCAAGGCAACGATATTACCTTTCAGTGGCAATCTGTTCAGGCGTTCGGGAATTGTAGTAATTTCATTAGGCTTTCCATCTACACCACACCTCAGAAAATAAAAATCTGATAAAACGCCAGTAACCAAACAATCACGAAAGAAAATCCAGCAGCGATAACATCATCCAACATGATGCCTAATCCACCATGAACATAGCGATCAAACCAGCGAATTGGCCACGGTTTCCACATATCCAGAATACGAAACACTATAAAACCGGTCAAAACCCACTGCCAGTTAACCATAGGGATTGCCATCAATGTGATCCACATACCGATAAATTCATCCCAGACAATACTACCATGGTCATGAACCTTCATATCATCAGAAGTACGCTGACAAATCATTATGCCGAAAAACATCCCAACAATAATAACCAACCAGCAAATCCATTCCGGAAACTGAACCAGTAATAACCAGAATGGAATAGCCGCTGCCGATCCCATTGTCCCCGGCACCACGGGCGACAGCCCACTACCAAAACCTGTCGCTAATAGATGCCAGGGATTACTCATCCGTAAACGATGCTTTGCCTTATCCATGTGCTTCCTCGGTAATAAAGTGATCGAACCCTTTCAGATCTAATTTAATCTCTTTATTATTGCTGTAATAACGAATACCCTCTGATTCCGCCATAATCTGTCCAACACAGCTAAAACCAGCACCGGTATGCGCCAACGCAATTTCCAACGCACCACGATTCCTCTCTGGGACAGTAAAACACAATTCATAGTCCTCACCACCACTCAAAGCCCACATTAAAGCTTGTTGTGGTTCAACGTACTGTTTCATTGCATCAGAGTAAGGAAGCGCATCCAGATTTATTCTGGCTCCACATCGGCTGGCTTTCAGAATGTGACCTAAATCAGAAATCAAACCATCAGATAAATCAATTGCTGATGTTGCCAAGCCACGTAGTGCTTGCCCTTGTAAAATACGAGGCTGCGGCCTGAGATGGCGCTGAACCAACCAGTTGTGAGATACCGGATCAAAAATTTGCAAACGATTTTGTAACAGAGCCAAACCCGCCGCACTATCCCCCAGCGATCCACTCACATAAATCCAATCGCCATTTTTTGCGCCAGTACGCCGTAACGCCCTGCCTGCGGGAACTAAACCATGAATCGTCAACGTCAGACTCATCGGACCGCGGGTAGTGTCACCACCAATAAGCTGCATACCATAATAACGCAACTGCTCAAACAGACTGTCACTGAAACCACTCAGCCAGCGTTCATCCACTTCCGGTAATGTTAACGCTAATGAAAGCCAGGCAGGATCAGCGCCGACTGCGGCCAGATCACTCAGATTCACAGCAAGAGATTTGTAAGCTAAATCTTCAGGAGAAATATCAGGTAAAAAATGAACGCCTGAAACTAAGGTATCCGTACTAACCGCCAATTGTTGTTTATCGGCTAGTGTCATCAGTGCGCAGTCATCACCAATACCTAAATTTACATCACGCCGGTTAATCTCCTGGCGATCAAAATAACGTGCAATGAGGTCAAATTCGCCACATGCCATAATAAAATCCCAAAAAGTTACTGATGATCACGAACATAAGGCCGGTATCCCGGCCTTACAAATCATCGTCTACGGTGGGAAAAACCCGACAAGCAGTAGCTTATCTTTTTCTGCGTACTGCCGGGCCAGATTTATCCAGTACCCCGTTTACGAACTTGTGGCTATCTTCAGCACCGAAGACTTTTGCCAATTCGATAGCTTCGTTAATAGCCACTTTATAAGGGACATCATCACGATAACTTAGTTCAAACATAGCAATACGCAAAATGGCTTTTTCTACCTGACCTAACTCTTCGAGCTGACGGGAAAGATAAGGGGCCATCAAAGCATCCAGCTTAGCCGCATTTACAGCTACTCCTGACAGCAATTCGCGAAAATAGGTTACGTCAACACCAGTGACGTCCTGCTCCGACAGAAACTGTAATTCAACATCAGCAATGCTATTGCCAGATAATTGCCATGAATATATAGCCTGAACAGCGCACTCACGAGCACGACGACGAGCAGCAGGTTTCACAAGATTCCCCTTAATTAAAACTAAAATCAGCCTTTAATGGCATTAATTACATTGACCATTTCCAGTGCGGTTAATGCGGCTTCTGCGCCTTTATTACCCGCTTTGGTTCCAGCACGCTCAATCGCCTGTTCAATGCTTTCTGTGGTCAGAACACCAAACGCTACTGGAATTTCACTAGCCATCGCTACACTAGACAGACCAGAACTGCATTCACCAGCAACGTATTCAAAATGAGCGGTACCACCACGGATAACTGTACCTAGCGCGACAACAGCGTCATATTTTTGGGTTTCGACCAATGTCTTCACTGTTAATGGCAACTCGTAAGCACCAGGAACCCAGACAACAGTGATATTCTCTGAAGCAACCTGACCGATACGCTCAAGCGCATCCACCGCTCCTCCTAACAGACTGTCATTAATGAAGTTGTTAAAACGTGCAATGGCAATCGCCACACGAGCTTGTGGAGCTGCAACAACACCTTTGATTACGTTCATAGCCTTCCTTCCATCTGTTCATATCCGCAGGGGGGCGGATTCTATCATATTCTTTCGTTAGCTGCGCCTGCCGATTTAGCAGCAGAGCATAAAAACAGGCAAACTCACCCACACTCACATATTCAGTCAGTATACAGGCCGCAGATGCAGACGAAGATCAGGCCCAACTTGCTGTACATCGAAAATGTCAAATTCCGGTGCCTCTGCCAGATTTTTGAGTTCAGGAATAGTGAACAAACCACGAGCCGTATCACCTAGCACTTTTGGCGCAACATAAAGAACCAATTCATCCACCAACCCTAAAGTTAGCAATGCGCCTGCCAGCAATGCCCCACACTCAGTCCAGACTGTGTTGATCTGGCGCTTACCCAGCTGCATCATCAATGACACCAAATCTACCCCAATACCATGAGCAGGTAACAGTATCTGTTCTACATTTTCAGATAAGTCATGTTCATCTACTTTAGTGCGAGCCAGCCAACAATAACCGGGCTGCTGTATGACCTGATGCTGGGGGCTAACACGATTCTGACTGTCAACAATAACACGTACCGGTTGACAAAGATTTTCCTCGGGATAAACCGCCTGAATTTCTGCGTCCAATTCACTCCAACGAACTGTCAAGTGAGGATCATCAGCTAAAACAGTGCTACTGGAACTCAGAATCGCGCTACATTGAGCACGGAATTTTTGCACATCACAGCGAGCTTGTGGTGATGTAATCCATTTACTTTCACCAGAAGCTAATGCCGTTCGGCCGTCGAGAGAAGTCGCCATCTTCAACTGAATATATGGAAACCCGGTACGCATCCGCTTCAAAAACCCCCGGTTGAGAGATTCAGCTTCTTCCATCATCAGTCCATGTTCTACTGCAATACCAGCCTGTTGCAGCTTATAAAGCCCTCTTCCTGCTACCTGTGGATTGGGATCCTGCATCGCCGCAACCACACGGCTAACGCCAGCCGCAATCAACGCATCGGCACAAGGCGGGGTCTTACCGTGATGGCTGCATGGCTCAAGCGTGACATAAACAGTTGCGCCTTTAGCTTTATCTCCGGCTATCTGTAACGCGTAAACCTCAGCATGCGGCTCACCAGAACGTAAATGAAAACCTTCCCCAACAATTTGTCCATCATGCACAATCACACAACCAACGTTAGGATTAGGTGACGTGGTAAAGCGCCCTTGACGCGCCAATTCCAAAGCGCGCGCCATATATTTTTTATCGTTATTCACTGGTTCAACCTTGTAATCTAGCAATCTCTTCGCCAAATTCACGAATATCTTCAAAGCTGCGATAGACAGAAGCAAAACGGATATAGGCGACTTTATCCAATTTCTTCAATTCATCCATAACCAGATTACCAATCATCTTGGATGGAACTTCCCGCTCACCGGTAGCACGTAACTGAGATTTAATATAGCTAATCGCCATTTCTACATCATCAGAACTGACTGGGCGCTTTTCCAGTGCTTTTTGCATACCACGGCGCAATTTCTCTTCATCGAACGGCTCTCGGATATCGTCACTTTTTATTACTCTAGGCATAACTAGCTCAGCCATTTCAAAAGTGGTGAATCGTTCATGACACTCAAGACACTGGCGCCGTCGGCGCACCTGCGAGCCATCCCCTACCAAACGAGAGTCAATCACTTTGGTATCAACAGCAGCACAAAATGGGCAATGCATATCGTTTCCTGATGGTTAATCCGAACTAAATTTACAGTTTATCCTTAATCTGAATAAAAAACACCCTGTCAGTCGGATACTCACAGGGTGTTTGAACAGCATCAAGGCAGAATAATTAAGGCAGTAAAGATGGCTGATCAGCTCCTTCCTTCTCAACCTTTTGCTGGATCATGTGTTCACGCTTCATACCCAGTTTCAACGCTAAAGCGGAAGCAACATAGATAGAAGATACCGTACCGATAGAAACACCAATTAACATCGCTAGTGAGAAACCCTTCAACATTGCACCACCGAAAATATACAACATCAGCACCACCAGTAAAGTTGTTGCAGATGTCATGATTGTACGGCTCAATGTTTGCGTCAGAGAGACGTTCATAATTTCATACGACGTACCACGACGGATCTTACGGAAATTCTCACGGATACGGTCAGAAACCACGATACTGTCATTCAATGAGTAACCGATAACTGACATCAGCGATGCCACAATGGTCAGGTCAATCTCGATACGGAACAATGACAGAACCCCTAGCGTGATGATGACATCATGGGCAAGCGCAAGAACCGCACCCAATGCTAAACGCCATTCAAAACGGAACCCAACATAAATCAAGATACAGATAAGCGCCGCCAGCAACGCCATTGCACCATCTTGGGCGAGCTCAGCACCGACACTCGGCCCAACAATTTCAATACGATTGACACTCGCATCTTTATCAATGGTGTCATTAATGACTTTAATAACCTTTTTACCCAGTTCCTCATTCGCCGCACCCGTAACTGGTGGCATACGCACCATTACATCACGGCTACTACCGAAATTTTGCAACAGCGGATCTTCAAAGCCCGCTTTTGCCAGGTTATCACGCATCTTATCCAGATCAGCAGATTGACTGAGTTTGATTTCAATTACCGTACCACCGGTAAAATCGAGTCCCCAGTTAAACCCGCGAGTTGCCATCACAAAAACAGAAGCTACCAACAGCAGCAACGAAATTCCGAAAGCAACGTTGTCCCAGCGCATAAAGTCATAGACTCTGCGACCGTAGTTCAATTGTTCAACAGTATAATCCTGTGCCACAACGTGCTCCTTAAATTGACAGCTTCTTAATACGCTTACCGCCGTATAGCAGGTTAACGATTCCTCGCGTACCTACAATAGCGGTGAACATAGAAGTCGCGACACCAATTGACGTTGTTATCGCAAAGCCTTTAATTGACCCGGTACCAACAGCATAAAGAATGACCGCCGTAATCAACGTGGTCAAGTTAGCATCAATAATACTGGAGAAAGCGCCTTTATAACCTTCATGTATCGCTTGTTGGACTGTCCGGCCATTACGCAACTCTTCTTTGATACGTTCGTTGATCAGCACGTTCGCATCAACCGCCACCGCCAGCGTTAGCACAATACCCGCAATCCCCGGCATGGTTAACGTCGCCCCTGGTAACAGAGACATGATACCAACAATCAGCACCAGATTAGCCAACAACGCACTGCTCGCAATCACGCCGAATTTGCGATAGTAAATCACCATAAACAGAATTGATGCAATTAAGCCCCACAGACAAGCCTCTAAACCTTGTTCAATGTTTTGCAGACCAAGGGTTGGCCCAATAGTACGCTCTTCTACAATCTGAATCGGCGCGATCAGAGCACCCGCACGCAACAATAAGGATAACTGACGCGCTTCGGTTGCGTTGGAAAGGCCCGTGATACGGAAACTGTTCCCCAGACGAGTCTGAATATTAGCAATGTTAATCACTTCTTCATGTTTAACTAACACCGACCGACCATTAGCATCTTTCTTACCGCTGTCTTTATATTCCACAAACAATGTCGCCATTGGCTTACCAACATTGTCTTTGGTGAAATTAGACATCGCTGTGCCACCGGCACTGTCCAGTGAAATACTGACCTGTGGATTACCATATTCATCGGTATCCGGGATTGAATCTGTAATGTGATCACCGGTCAGAATAACACGTTTATATAACACAACCGGATTACCATCACGAGTGCTCTTCACCTCAGAATCACCTGGCACACGGCCTGATGTAGCTGCGGTAGAGTCAATACCGGTATTGACCAGACGGAATTCCAACGTTGCTGTCGCACCAAGAATCTCTTTTGCACGAGCAGTATCCTGAATACCCGGTAATTCAACCACGATACGGTCAGCGCCCTGACGCTGAACCAATGGTTCAGCCACACCCAGTTGATTAACACGGTTACGCAGAATGGTAATATTCTGCTGCACCGCATAAGAGCGGGCTTCGCGCTGACGTTCATCACTCATCACCGCTTTCAGAGTATTATTGCTTCCAATACTGAAAACTAAATCACGGTGACGGCCAGTAAGATAGTTTTCCGCCTCAGACCGTGCTTTCTCATCACGGAAGCGGATTTCTACACCGTAATTATCAATTTTACGGGCAGTGGAGTAAGGAATACCTTTTTCACGCAAATCAGTGCGCAGGCCATCAATATTCTGCTCTTGCAGTTTGCCTAATGCGGTTTCCATATCCACTTCCATCAGGAAGTGCACCCCACCTCGCAGATCAAGACCCAGTTTCATTGGTTCGGCACCAACCTTACTTAACCAAGTTGGTGTTGCTGGTGCCAGGTTCAGTGCCACCACGTACTGATCGCCTAATGTGGACACCAATGCTTCACGGGCACGAAGCTGAATATCGGAATTATCGAAACGAGCAAGAATCGCACCATTTTCCAGCGCAATAGATTTACTCGCGATTTGATTTTTTTCTAAAACATTATGGATTTGGACCAGCGTTTGCTCACTGGCGGCAATGCCTCGCGCGCCAGTGATTTGTACAGCCGGATCCTCACCATAAAGGTTGGGAAGTGCATAAAGCAAACCGATGAGGATCGCAGCGATCAGCATCAGATACTTCCACAAAGGATAACGGTTTAGCACGGCAGTTCCCTTCGGGAAAATCAGAAATTACAGAGCTTTCATTGTACCTTTCGGTAAAACGGCAGCGACGAAATCACGTTTAATGGTCACTTCAGTAGTGTCATTCAGTGCTACAACGATATAACCCGTGTCAGAAACTTTTGTGACACGACCAATCAAACCACCATTGGTCATCACCTCATCACCTTTGGAAATAGAATCCATCAGCTTTCTGTGTTCTTTGGTACGTTTCTGTTGTGGACGCAGGATCATGAAATAGAAGATCAAGCCGAAAACGACCAGCATGATGATCAAAGAATATGGGCTTCCCTGAGCCGGTGCGCCAGCAGATGCTGCTGCTTCAGAAATAATACTCATTAAACTTCCCTCATTGTTATCAAATTCAATAGTAATCAAAAACCAGCCGCAATATGCTATACCCACTGAAACCAGTCAATCACTACTTAAGTCAAATACTTAATGCCGGAACGGGTTTACCAATCCGTTGATAAAAATCTTCAACAAACTGTTCAAGATTACCTTCCTCAATGGCCTGACGGATCTTAGCCATCAGGCGCTGATAATACCGCAAATTATGGATAGTATTCAGCCTTGCACCGAGAATTTCGTTACAACGGTCAAGATGATGCAAATATGCCCGACTATAATTCCGACAAGTATAACAGTCACACTGCTCATCCAGTGGCGAAGTATCCTCTTTATGTTTGGCATTACGGATTTTAATCACACCATGGGTCACAAAAAGATGACCATTACGGGCATTACGGGTTGGCATCACACAATCGAACATATCAATGCCGCGACGAACTCCCTCCACCAAATCCTCTGGTTTTCCTACTCCCATCAGATAGCGCGGTTTGTCTTGCGGGATTTGCGGACAGACATGTTCAAGAATGCGGTGCATATCCTCTTTAGGCTCCCCTACCGCCAGACCACCTACAGCGTATCCATCAAAACCAATCTCCACCAGACCTTTTACTGAGATGTCACGTAAATCTTCATAAATGCTTCCCTGAATAATACCAAACAAAGCATTTTTATTCTGTAGTTCATCAAAACGCTTACGACTACGCGCAGCCCAACGTAACGACATCTCCATCGAACGTTTCGCATAATCCCAATCAGCAGGATATGGCGTACATTCATCAAAAATCATGACAATATCAGAACCCAAGTCATACTGGATTTCCATCGATTTTTCTGGGCTGAGGAAAACCGGCGTACCATTAATTGGGTTACGGAAATGTACACCTTCCTCTTTGATTTTACGCATGGCGCCAAGGCTGAATACCTGAAAACCGCCTGAATCCGTCAAGATTGGACCATGCCATTGCATAAATCCATGCAGATCGCCATGAAGTTTCATGATTTCCTGCCCTGGACGCAGCCACAAATGGAAAGTATTGCCAAGCAAGATCTGCGCACCGGTTTCTTTCACTTCTTCCGGTGTCATTCCTTTTACTGTGCCATAAGTCCCAACTGGCATAAATGCCGGCGTTTCTACCACGCCACGCTCAAAAATCAGACGACCACGACGAGCTTGACCGTCGGTAGTTTGTAATTCAAATTTCACTTAACCTCCAGGCATCAGATAAACAGTCCGATGCTGTTGTTCAAAATCAGACAAAGTTGAAATTTACCGTTGAACTGAGATATTCACATAACACTATTTTCAACAACTTCAATAATATATTCCAGTCAATGCCATAATCATTACATTGAATTAAGAAATCTTTTCCTTGCAAGCGAAGGGATTACGACGAATAAACATAGCATCACCATAACTAAAGAAACGATATTTTTCTGCAACCGCCTCTTGATAAGCATTCATCGTATTTTTATAACCCGCAAACGCAGAAACCAGCATAATAAGTGTCGATTCCGGCAAATGGAAATTAGTAATCAACGCGTCCACAACCTGATATTCAAAACCCGGATAGATAAAAATTTGCGTGTCATTAAAAAATGGCGCAATTAACTCATCCTGACAGGCTTTTGCGGCACTTTCCAGCGATCGAACTGACGTTGTGCCAACGGCAACAACTTTGTTACCTCGCGCCTTACATGCCAGCACAGCATCAACCACATCCTGTGGCACTTCTGCATACTCAGCATGCATAATATGGTCTTCAATGGTCTCCACCCGCACAGGCTGGAAAGTACCCGCACCAACATGCAATGTCACAAAAACCATCTCCACGCCCTTTTTACGCAGCGCTTCCAATAATGGCTCATCAAAATGAAGACCGGCCGTTGGTGCAGCTACCGCTCCGGGCCGTTCACTGTATACAGTTTGGTACAACTCACGGTCTGCCTCTTCATCAGGACGATTAATATAAGGCGGCAAAGGCATATGACCTATGTCATCCAAAATGGACAACACATCACGTTCATCATCAAAACGTATTTCGAACAAGGTATCATGACGGGCCAACATGGTTGCTTTAAGACTTTCATTGTCACCTAATAACAGCTCAGTTCCCTCTTTTGGCGCTTTGGAAGCACGCACATGTGCAAGTACCCGCTTATCATCCAACACCCGTTCAACCAGCACTTCCAGCTTACCGCCCGTAGCTTTTCGGCCGAAAATACGCGCAGGTATGACGCGGGTATTATTAAAAACCAGTAAATCTCCGGCATTCAGCTTATCGAGAACATCCGTAAAAATACCATGCGTTAATGCCCCCGTTTCACCATCAAGCGAGAGCAAACGACAGCCACTACGTTGTGGTTGAGGGTAATGAGCAATCATTTCGTCAGGAAGTTCAAAAGTAAAATCGGAGACACGCATTATATTTAATCATTCAGAAAAACAAGCGGACTAGTCTAGTGCCGCAGCCCTGAGGGTGCAACAAATAAGCACATAACTTCGCGGATTTATATTATAATTGCCGAATGAATTTTCTCGCTCACCTTCATTTAGCAACTCTGGCTGACAGTTCCTTACTAGGAAATCTGATGGCTGATTTTGTGCGCGGTAATCCAGAGGGACAATACAGTGCTGATGTGGTTGCAGGTATTCGTATGCATCGGCGTGTTGACGTATTAACAGATACCCATCCACTGGTTATTCAAGCCCGTCATTTATTCAGTAATTCATATCGACGGGTTGCGCCGATTACTTTAGATATTATCTGGGATCACTTCCTCTCCTTGAATTGGGATAAACTGGTTCCCACTTACTCATTACCGGCATTTATTCACCATGCTCGTAGTCAGATTGAACCTCATCTTTATTACACTCCCGAAAAATTTCAGGAGCTGAATGCGTTTTTATGGCGGCAAAACTGGCTGATCCGTTATGCAGATCTTGCATTTATCGCAGATGTATTAAAAGGCATGGCTCGAAGACATCCCAGATTATCGGCTTTATCTGGATCATTTCAGGATATAGAGCAACATTACGCTGATTTCGACGCACTATTCTGGCAATTTTATCCCTATATGATGGAAAAGGCAGAAAATAAGGATTTTTACTGCTTACCCCAATAGACGTTTATGTTCAAAATATCACCTTCATTTAATACACACCGTAGAACTCCCCCTTTCTAGCTAATACAACCTGTGTCAGACTGAGCAAATATGCACCACAGCTTATGAAGCAAGCAGTCTCATCCTAGCACGCAGAAAGACATGACAGTAAAGAAAATAAAAATAAGGTATTGATAGGTAAAATCTATTGCAAAGATTAGTATTTTATCCTTTATTGGTGTACGCTAATTCCTTATTCTATATCCAATTTTTACATAAACCCCGCAAAACTACAGGAGTAACTCATGGTTCTGGTAACTCGTCAAGCCCCTGACTTTACAGCAGCAGCGGTCCTCGGCAACGGCGAAATAGTTGGGAATTTCAACCTGAAAAAACACCTAAATGGTAAACCTGCCGTTATCTTTTTCTGGCCAATGGACTTTACTTTCGTATGCCCTTCTGAGCTGATCGCATTTGACCACCGCTACGAAGAGTTCAAAAAGCGCGGAGTGGAAGTTATAGGTGTTTCTTTTGATTCTGAATTCGTCCACAACGCATGGCGTAAAACTCCTGTCGATCAAGGTGGTATTGGCGAAGTTAAATATGCAATGGTTGCTGATACTAAACGCGAGATTCAAAAATCCTACGGCATTGAGCACCCAGAAGCGGGTGTTGCTCTGCGCGGCTCTTTCCTGATCGACAAAAACGGCGTAGTTCGTCATCAAGTCGTGAACGATCTGCCTCTGGGCCGTAACATTGACGAAATGCTGCGTATGGTTGACGCACTGCAATTCCATGAAGAGCACGGCGATGTTTGCCCTGCACAATGGGAAAAAGGTAAAGAAGGCATGAGCGCATCTCCAGATGGCGTAGCTAAATACCTGTCTCAAAACGCTGCTAAACTATAACCTTAGATATTATCCATAATTAGGCCAGCTGGTTATTCCGGCTGGTTTTTTTTCACTGAAATTCCTCGTTTTGCCACCTTGCGCACAAAAACCCCCTATTCCCAATAACTATCACCACTTACAATTAAATTTACAATTGTTTAACATTAAAATCAGTGTAAATAAAACAAGTCATTACACCGACAAAAATAACCTCACCAAAAGACAGGAGCTTACAACATGTTGAAAACATGGAAAACACCGCTGGTAATAATATCCCTGCTCGTCTCGTCCCACCTTTATGCCGCTTCAGAACCGGCTGTTGAAGCCAAAAATGGTATGGTCGTTTCATCCCAACATCTTGCTTCACAAGTTGGTGTGGATATCCTCAAAATGGGTGGAAATGCGGTTGATGCAGCGGTTGCTGTTGGCTATGCCCAAGCCGTTGTCAATCCATGTTGTGGCAATATCGGTGGTGGTGGCTTTATGACAATTCATTTAACCGACGGTACCGATACTTTTATTAACTTCCGCGAAACCGCGCCAAGTGCAGCAAGTGCCGATATGTATCTGGATAAAGAAGGGAATGTTATTAAAGGAGCCAGTTTATATGGCTACCGCGCGGCGGGTGTGCCCGGAACCGTGATGGGGTTAGACAGCACCCTAAAAAAATATGGCAAGTTGAGCCGTGAACAAGTCATGGCCCCTGCAATTAAGCTGGCACGAGAAGGCTTTATACTGGCCCGTGCAGATACCGATATTCTGGACACCACAATCAAGCGTTTCCGCAAAGATCCAGAAGCAGCTCGTATCTTCCTACGTAAAGATGGCTCTCCTTATCAACCAGGAGATAGATTAATACAAACCGATCTGGCAAATACGTTAGAATTAATTGCTAAAAAAGGGCAAGACGCTTTTTATCACGGAAATATTCCTAAACTGGTCGCCGAAGCCGCTAAAAAATCCGGCGGCATTATTACCGAAGCTGATTTTGCCAATTATAAAATTTCAGAAACAACCCCCGTCACCTGTCACTATCGCGGTTATAAATTTATCTCTTCCCCGCCGCCAAGTTCAGGCGGAGTAACCATGTGTGAAATTCTGAATATTTTGGAAGGTTATAACCTCAAAGAAATGGGATTCAACTCGGCTGATTATATTCACACATTGACAGAAGCCATGCGCCATGCCTACATGGACAGAAATACTTACCTTGGTGATCCAGAATTTATTAAAAATCCAATCGATCACTTACTGAGTAAACACTATGCTGAATCTCTACGTAAAAAAATAGAGCCAGGTAAAGCAACATTATCGGAGAATATTCAGCCGGGTATTGGACCCCATGAGAAGCCAGAAACCACACACTACTCCATTGTCGACAAAGAAGGTAATGCAGTTTCAACTACCTATACTATCAATGGACTTTTTGGTGCTGTCGTCATCGCCCCCGGAACAGGTTTCTTCCTCAATGATGAGATGGATGATTTCACCACTAAAATTGGTGAAAAGAATCTTTATGGTCTCATTCAAGGTGCGACTAACTCTATTGCCCCCGGTAAGCGCCCACTATCCTCAATGAGCCCGACACTTGTCACAAAAGACAATAAGACATTCCTTGTTCTGGGCTCACCCGGCGGCTCCCGTATTATCTCTATTACCTTGCAAACCGCCTTAAACATTATTGATCACGGTATGTCTCCTCAAGAAGCGGTCAATAGCCCCCGTATTCATCACCAATGGTTACCCGATGAAGTTTATTATGAGCAACGTGGTATTTCTAAAGACTCGTTGAATTTGCTAGAAAAAATGGGATATAAAATGGTGGAGCAGATACCATGGGGCGCGGCTGAAGTGATTATGGTCGGTTTACCTAAAACCACTAGCACTTCAGCTAAGTCTTCAGGCAATGATGCCACCGTATCTGGTCAAGTTCGTGAAAACCATCTTTATGGTGCCAATGATGTCCGACGCCCGGCTGGTGCGGCTATTGGCTACTAATGACCAACAGCTAAAAAAATAGCTAATCTGTGTAGGCAATATCGGGATGGGATATCCTTTTTTCAGGAATCCCATCCCATGCTTTCCCTGAACATCTGACGATGGCAAACAGTCAGAGAAACAAACATCATCACTGATGCATTTGAGTCTCACGGGTACCTGAACGCCCTAAAACACGGTCATAAATACCAGCCACAACTAAAACCAACAGGGATGGTGCTAGCCAAGCCAATCCTTGATCCGCCAGTGGTAAACGCGTTGCCCAGTTTGGTAACAAATAAACTAATACTTCGGATGACTTAATCGCATCCAAAATACCAAATATCAGACTAACTAACATTACCGGAGCCAAAATACGAGTAAAATTGTGCCACCAGCACAGCGTAAAACTCAACACAATCAGAACGATACAAGGTGGATAAATAGCTGTCAGTACCGGTATGGAAATCTTAATCAAATGACTCAAACCAAGGTTAGAAGTCAACATGGAGAATCCTCCAAGGATCAGAACCAATGAACGATAAGACAGGGGCAAATAACGGCTGAAAAACTCAGCACATGCACAAGTTAATCCAACCGCAGTCACCATACAGGCAACAAAAATCAGCACAGCCAGGAAAACACTGCCAACACCACCAAAAGTATGATGAACATAGGCATGCAAAATGACCGCACCATTTTCTGCATGAGGCACTAACGATCCACTGCCAGCCCCCAACTTGAACAGGGAAAGATAAACCAGTATCAGACCAAAGCCGGCAATAAAACCTGCCCACATTGCATAACGAGTTAATAATGAAGATGAGGCAACGCCTCTTGAACGCGCAGCGTTAACAATAACAATCCCAAACACCATCGCTCCCAGCGTATCCATTGTCAGATAACCATTGACGAAACCACTGGAGAATGGGATTTGCTGATAAACATCAATCGCGGGAATTGAATCACCGGCTGGCCAAAGTAAAGCAGCAACACCAAGTATACCTAACGCCAACATCTTGATGGGTGCTAACACATGCCCGACAGTATCAAGCAAACGGCCTGGGTAAAGGGAAACAGCAATTACCAGAACAAAATAAATAAGACTGTAGATAAACAGGGATAACTCGCTGGTACTGGTAAGCGGGGCGATGCCTACCTCAAAAGAGACCGTTGCGGTCCGTGGGATAGCGAATAAAGGACCAACAGCCAAATAACAAACTGTCGCCAGCAGCAAACCAGCAACTCGACCAATAGGTGAACTCAGCTCTTCAATACCACCGCCAACTTTTGCCAATGCGATGATTGTAATGACGGGTAAACCAACCGCAGTCGCTAGAAAGCCTAGTGCTGCTAACCAAACATATTCACCTGATTGTAACCCCACCATAGGGGGAAAAATAATATTTCCCGCCCCGACAAACAGAGCAAAAGTCATAAACCCTAATGCCCAAATATCCTTAGATGATAAACGATGTGTCATAATGATTATTAATGTTTTGTTACCATATTTAATGGCCTGAATAATATAAATATCATCAACAGTTAAGCCCATATTGACAATATTGAACCCTAATTTAACGATTTATTATCAAAACAATATTCACCAGGTATCTGTTGAAGACAGATTATAGTGACCATGATAGATAGAATCGCCAACAACTGCCCACAAGTAAAACTTTTATAGTGCCAGAAGGCAATAGATAAACCAGAATGCAGAAGTATATGCCGCACTCTTTTTCAAAACTAGTGATTGCTGTTAGCTATCATTGAATAAACACTATATGATTTGCGTTTTTTTTAACCTGAAAAAATAATAATCAATTACGAAGATTAATTATTACTGTTAATCAAACTATTCCTATCTCTTCTGCTGGTTATTTTGACAGGTACAATCAATCCGGCCGGAAAAGTAAAACTAAAGATCGTCCCTTTGCCTATTTCGCTGGAAACTTTAAGATGAGAATGGTGATGATGTAAGGCATGTTTAACAATCGCAAGACCAAGACCACTTCCTCCAGTTTGTCTGGAACGCGCTTTATCTACTCGATAAAAACGTTCGGTCAAACGAGGTAGATGTTCAGCACTGATACCTTGCCCATTATCTTTCACTGTAAATTCAGCACCGTGGGAATTCTTTTTCCAACTGACATCAATTTGAGTCCCTTTAGGAGTATGGTTAACCGCGTTATAAACCAAATTCGACATTGCACTGCGAAGCTGCTCTTCATTACCGAATACTTTTAGATCTTCACCAATATCAAAATTAATCTTATAACATTCATTACCTAGCGCAATCGCTTCCTGACGCAATACTTTAAGCATCAAAGGCACATCAACGACTTCATTCATATCAATTTGGGGAGCGACTTCAATTTTGGACAGTTGCAACAATTGTTTCACCAAACCGTCCAGCCTCCGGGTTTGTTCCTGCATCGTATTCAGCGCTTTCTTATTTAGCGAACTATCCTCTGCTGCCTGATCCTGCATCACTTCCAAATAACCCTGCAAGACGGTTAGAGGGGTACGCATTTCATGACTAACATTAGCAAAAAAGTCACGACGGGCATTTTCCAGTGTTCGCTTCTGAGTCACATCTCTGGCAACCATTAAGAACTGCCCCTCAGAATAAGGCATCACCCGGAACTCAACAACGAACCCATTATTTAATTCAATGGATAAAGGGCGCGAAAAATCTCTGGAAAGGATATATCGGCTAAAATCAGGGTAGCGAAGTAAATTAAAAATATGCTGTCCATTGTCTTCAGGCCAACGAAAACCAAGTAAATGTTGCGCTAAACGGTTACACCAGAAAATATTACCTTCCGTTGTCATCATCACAATAGCATCGGGTAATGATTCCGCCCCGCTACGAAACCGTTTGATCAACAGCGCCAGCTCACGACGCCGCTTTCGATTCCGTTGCTGCATCTGGTGAATACCATAGAAAATTGGCTCCCACCCTCCTCTCCCCGACGGTGGCAACATACTGCGATCCAACCATAGCCAATTCGAAAGTTTCAGCAAGTTATAACCATGCCATATCAGCACCAAAAATACCGAAACCAATAAACACCAGGACAAATGACCAATAAATATCGCCAGAATTAACGCAGGCAAACAAAAGAGAAACAGTTCTGAAACCAGTTTTTTCCAAGATAGACGTTCTAACACATTAGATTCTCCGGTGCATGGACTTAGTAACGGGTAGAAAAACGATAGCCCGTACCACGAACGGTCTGCACCATTTTATCATGGCCGCCAATCTCTAATACTTTACGTAAACGGCGAATATGAACATCAACAGTTCTATCTTCAACATAAACATTTGCTCCCCAAACATAATTAAGCAACTGTTCACGGCTATAGACTCGCTCAGGGTGAGTCATAAAGAAGTGCAGTAATTTAAATTCCGTCGGCCCCATATCCAGTGCTTTATCCCGGCTGGTCACCCGATGGGACGTTGAATCCAAAACTAAACCATCCATTTCGATGATATCTTCCATGACCATCGGTGAAATACGCCGTAATACCGCTTTAACTCTGGCAACCAGCTCTTTAGGAGAGAAAGGCTTAGTGATATAGTCATCTGCCCCAACTTCGAGGCCACGCACCCGATCTTCCTCTTCACCACGGGCAGTCAACATCATCACCGGAATATCGCGAATATTATTATTCCGTTTCATCTGCTTAATTATCTGCAAACCAGAACCACCGGGGAGCATCCAATCCAATAACACTAAATCAGGATAGGGTTCAGATAAACATGCCAACGCAGAATCATAATCCTCTGCTTCTACCGGCTGATACCCGTTTTTTTCCAGAACAAAACAGACCATCTCACGAATCGGAGCTTCATCTTCAACTACCAGAATGCGTCTTGCCATGATTAGTCCCGTTAATATATTGAGATATACCCGTTATCCTTCAAGTTGCCTCTTTGTTGGCTGCACTCGCTCACCCCGGTCACATAGTTTGCTATGTTCCCGGGGATTCACTCCCTTGCCGCCGCGATTCATCTTGAAATCCATAGGGTATAAACGTTACTTAGTTTGAAAAAGCATTATGCGTCAGTTTTATGACAAATTTATGAAATCCTGCCTTGGTTATCTTCTCTCTGCAATCGATTTCGCAATAATTAATTTAACAATTGCCATATTTCATAATGAATGCGAAGCCGCTCGTAGATATATTCACGAAATCAGATTTAAAAGCGACATCCAAAATATAACGATTATAATCATGCTTCACTTTAACCAATGACGGCGAAAATATGCGTATTATTCACACTTCGGACTGGCATCTTGGCCAATATTTTTTTACAAAAAGCCGGGCTGCTGAACATCAACATTTTCTGCGCTGGCTGATTAAACAGATTGAACATTATCAGGTCGATGCATTAATTGTTGCCGGAGATATATTTGACACGGGTTCACCACCTAGCTATGCCCGTGAACTATATAATCGCTTTGTCGTTGAACTACAACCGACCGGTTGTCAGTTAATTAGCCTTGGTGGTAACCATGATTCAGTAGCAACATTAAATGAATCAAAAGAACTCCTTTCCTGCCTGAATACCACCGTTATTGCTCACGCAGAAAAAGATCAACAAAAACAGATAAAAATACTCACCACCAAACAAGGCAATGCCGGTGCAATTCTTTGTGCAGTCCCTTTTCTGCGGCCAAGAGATATTATGATCAGCCAGGCTGGTCAGTCA
This sequence comes from Photorhabdus laumondii subsp. laumondii, assembly GCF_003343245.1. Lineage (NCBI taxonomy): Bacteria > Pseudomonadati > Pseudomonadota > Gammaproteobacteria > Enterobacterales > Morganellaceae > Photorhabdus > Photorhabdus laumondii. Next base: position 4,585,164 of record NZ_CP024901.1, read on the forward strand.
GGAGAACAAAAACAGCTCGTATTACAAGAAGCTATTGCAGAACATTATCATCGACTCTATCAGCAAGCGTGTGAATTACGTGATGAATTGAATTTACCCTTACCTATCATTGCTACCGGGCATCTGACGACCGTTGGCGCCACTGTTACAGATTCGGTGCGGGATATTTATATTGGTACATTGGATGCCTTCCCGGCGCAAGCTTTCCCGCCGGTAGACTATATTGCGCTTGGGCATATTCACCGGCCACAAATAGTGGCTAAATCTGAACATATTCGCTACAGCGGTTCCCCTATTCCTCTTAGTTTCGATGAAGTCGGGCAAGAGAAAAGTGTCTGTTTGGTGGAATTTACCCAAGACAAACTGGAATCCATCAAGCTTTTACCCATTCCGCAATATCAGCCCATGCAACTCATCAAGGGCAACCTGCAACACATTGAACAACAGTTGCAAACTTTTAATGACTATCAAGGAGAGCAACCCGTCTGGCTGGATATTGAAGTTGCAACCCAAGATTACCTCCATGATATCCAGAAAAGGATTCGATCAATGGTTGCCGAGCTTCCTGTCGAAATCATTCTGCTACGACGTAGTAAAACACAACAACAAAATAGGCTAGCACAAGAAAACAGGGAAACTCTGACAGAACTTAGCGTTAACGAGGTTTTTGCCCGACGGCTTGCACAATCAGCACTCGAAGATGAAGAACATAAAAAACGTCTGACCACCCTTTTCGAACAAACACTGAACGATATCTATCAGGCTAAAAACAAGGAGGAGCAGGCATGAAAATTTTGAGTTTACGGCTAAAAAACATTAATTCATTACAAGGTGAATGGAAAATTGATTTCACAGCAGAGCCGTTTGCCAGCAGTGGTTTGTTCGCCATAACCGGCCCGACCGGTGCGGGTAAAACCACCTTATTGGATGCGATCTGCCTTGCGCTTTATCACGAAACCCCACGCTTGACGATTTCTACCTCACAAAATGAGCTGATGACCCGACACACTGCGGAATCATTGGCTGAAGTAGAGTTTGAAGTGAAAGGTGTCGCTTACCGTGCTTTCTGGAGCCAACGGCGAGCGCGTAATCAACCCAATGGCAACCTGCAAGCCCCTAAAGTGGAACTCGCCCTTAGCAGCAGTGGTAAAATTCTGGCCGATAAAATCCAAGATAAGAAAGAAAAAATCATTGAAATTACTGGATTAGATTACGGCCGTTTCACCAAATCCATATTGCTATCCCAAGGAGATTTCGCGGCTTTCCTCAATGCTCAGCCAAACGAACGGGCTGATTTATTGGAAGAGTTAACCGGCACTGAAATTTACGGAATTTTATCCCAACAAATTTACCAACAACATAAACAAGCACAATCAGTGCTGGATATTCTGCAAGCCAAAGCATCTACCATTGATTTGCTAACGGCAGAGCAGCATCAACAATATCTGGAACAACAGCAACAACTCACCCATGCAGAATCACAACTCAATCAGCAGATAAAAACAGTGCAACATTCGGCGCAATGGCTGACACGTGAAGAAGAACTTGAGCAACTCGTCACTGAAAATAACGCTATCTTACAGCAGGCAGAAAAAGCGCTTACTCATGCAGAGCCGCAACTGCAAAAACTGGCTAACAGTGAACCCGCAGAAACACTGCGCCCATTGCTGGATGATAAAAACCGAACACAATATGAACATCAGAGAACCAGCAAACAGTTGGAAGAGATGCATCAGCAACTTCAACAACTGCAACAGACGCTCACACCGATACAGCAAAAGGTGGCTCATGCAGATTCTGCCAGAGCAGAGTATCAACAGCACCGGCAACAACAAGAAAAGCTGATAACAGAACAGGTGATTCCATTAGATCATCAAATTGCGGTACAGATTAAAGAGCTCAATCTTACTCAGCAACAAATCAACGAACAGAAAACGGTGCTTGAAAACCGTTGTCAACAATATGACACAGCAAATCAGCGCGCCTTATCATTCACCAATCAAAGAAAACAACTGGAAAACTATTTCGAACAACAACCTTATCATCAATATTTCGGTGAAAAACTGGCTTTTTGGCAACACCAATTCTCGTGGCGGCAAGAACATCAACAACAAATTGACCACCAAACACAAAAAGTAGGCAAGCTCACTGCCGAAATCACGCAACTTAGCAATAACCTGAACAAACAAGGGGAAGACTTAAAACAACAAATTGAAAATAACCAACCGCTGGAACTGGCATTTGAACAGGCCAAGCAACAATTTTTTACTCTGCAAAAACAATATTCGCCAGAGAAATTAAAAAAACAATTAACTCAATATCAGGAACAGCTACCGCTGCAACATAAACTGGAGATCCTGTCGCCACAAATCTTACAATTACAAGCCGCTATTGCCAGTCATCATATTCGCTTACAACAACCGGAAAAATTATTAAAAGAATTTCCTGTTCAAATTGAATCCATCGATAAACAACTCTCAGACAAACAGCAACATTTATCCGATCTTACTCAACGTATTCAGTTAGAACAAAAGATTGTCAGTCTGGAAAAAGAGCGGGCACAGCTCAAGGAAGGTTCTCCTTGCCCACTATGCGGTGCTGAACATCATCCTGCAATTCAGGCTTATCAAAATATTGAACTGCCAAAATCAGAACAACGGTTAAAAGATTTACGCCAGCAATTTGAAGCGCTGCAAGCCACCAAAATATCATTGGTTAATAAAAAAGAGTTCCAACAGCAAGAATACGACCATATTTTACAAGAAATTACTGATGCTGAACCACGATTGAATATATTAACGCAACAATGGCAGGAAACTTGCGCAATATTACAGACCGAAATTTCTCTTTCAGATAAACCCGCTCTTGAACTATTTGTGCAACAAAACCAATCGGCTCATCGGCTTTGCCAAACTCAATTAACCGAATTTGAACTGGCAGAAAAAACGTACCAGAAAACAGAAAAAACAGTGACCGCTCATCAAGAATACGTTAAAGAAATTGAACGAAATATTGAACTGAGTAAGCATCAACACAATATACTGAAAAAACAGTTATCTGAATTGCAACCAGAGATACAACAACAGCAGCATAAACTAACTGATGTCATCGAAAAAATGACGTCAGAATTACAGCAATATAATTTATCCCTGCCAATGCTGAATGATACTGAAAACTGGCTGCAACAACGTAGAGAAGAGTGGCAGATATACCAAAACTGTCATGAAAACTGGCAACAGATCCAAAAAGAAGAAGCGGTCATTCAAAATCAAATTGAATCATTGCATAAACAGAAAGAAGAATATCTCTCCCATCTAAATAGGCTTAATCAAACAGCTCAACAACAGAAACAGCAACTCGCAGAGACACAACAACAGCGCCAACAACTATTTGGTGAACAATCCGTTACGGAAATCACTCAGGCATTACAACAACAATCTCAAAAGCTTGAGGAAATGCACAAACAAGCATTGTCACATCTGCAACAAGCGCAATCCAGCATCAACCAACTGACCGGTGCCATTCATGAGACAGAAAAAAACGATAACCAGTCTGAGCAACAAAAACAGCAGGCAGAACAGAATTTCAATGCTGCATTAGCAAAAAGCCCATTTGCCGATCAGCACGCCGTTGAATCAGCGCTGTTATCGCAAGAGCAACGTAAAGAATTGCGACAACTTAAAGAACAGCTTGAACAACAGCAGATACAAGCCAACGCCCTATGCCAGAAAGCAGCAGAAACCCTGCAACAACATCGGAAAAATCGCCCTGAGTTACTTAATCAATATACAAAATCACAACTGACCGAACAGTTGGAAAACATGACTGATGAGCTAAAAAGAAACACCTTACAACAAGGAGAGCTGAAAAACCTGCTTGGTAATGATGCAATACGCCGTCAACAGCAAAAATCCTTATTGGAAGAGATCAGCCATTGCCGACAAAATTATGATGACTGGAGTTATCTTAATAACCTGATTGGTTCGGCTGATGGTGCTAAATTCCGTCGCTTTGCTCAAGGATTAACACTGGATCATTTGGTTCATCTCGCCAATCAACGGCTGAAAAAATTGCACGGACGCTACGATTTGCAACGTAAAAACAGTGATGGTCTTGAACTACAAGTGGTTGATACCTGGCAAGCCGATGCTATTCGTGATACCAAAACGCTTTCCGGTGGCGAAAGTTTTCTGGTCAGCCTCGCCCTGGCTTTAGCACTATCTGATTTAGTCAGCAATAAAACCTGTATTGATTCACTGTTCCTGGATGAAGGCTTTGGCACACTTGATCCAGAAACCCTTGATATTGCTCTTGATGCACTGGATCATTTAAATGCTTCCGGTAAAACCATAGGTGTTATCAGCCACATTGAAGCTATGAAAGAACGGATACCTGTACAGATTAAGGTTAAAAAAATTAATGGGCTTGGGATAAGTAAACTCTCACCTGAGTTTCGTTATGATCAACAATAGCGGAAAACAATAAATAAAAAGTATTTCCAAAGTGAACTGAATGCCGCCATTTTTTCCTTGAAAGGGTACGCCCGCCAACATAAGGCGGGAAGGAAATTTCGATAAAGCATTACTTGCTGGTTTTGAATGTACTGCGTGACTTGCTCTTGCCAACATATACCCTATGGATTAATTTCACAGGTAATAAGGAATATGCAATAGGAATAATAACTACTACAACAGAACGAGTATTTGTTTCCACAAACAACTCACCTAATCGCGCTCCCCATGTTATTAGGGTGTCATTTCGTCCTCTATAAAGTTGCTTGAGTATGACCGGTTTCAGCTTCGCCGGGCAAACGTAAAAGTCCCTCGTATAGCCATCATCCTGAATAAGAACAAAAATGCCGATCTTGAACATCGGCATTTTGCTGTAAAAGAGGAGAATAATTTAATGCTTTAACGCTTCAATTTTATCCCGGCTCAAACCAGTACTGGTGACAATAATGTCCAAACTCACGCCATGCCGTAACAAGGCACAAGCCGTTTCCAGTTTACCTTCTTCTCTACCTTCAACTCGGCCTTCAACTCGGCCTTGTTCGCGCCCTTTTTGTTCAAGCTGTTCTGCAATAGTCATCAACATCGTTTCATGCTCCGGAGATTGTTCAATCAGTTGATGGACAAATTGTGAGAGATCCGGCGTATGTCCATTCAGTAAAATATAGCGTAACACCACATTGCGCTGCTCAGTTGTATTATACCCCGCATTCAAAAGTTTCACCAATTGAGGGACCCATTCCAGCATATCCCGGCAGCGAATATGTTTTTGCACCAGTTCCATCAGGGCTACCCCTTTATGTGTCAGGATCTCTTCATCGCTGAGCACACTGACGTCCACCAACGGAAACTCCTGGCAGTATAAGCGGGCAGCCTGTTCAGGGAACGTAAAACAATCCAGCCACCGGTTTGAGTAAGGATAAGGACGAACCTCACCATGATAAAACAGCAAAGGCACCACCAAAGGGAGTTCAGTATGACCTTTTTTCAGGTGGGCCGCCATAGCTGACATGGCATAACCCATCAACCGCCAGGCCATCAACGGGTCAGGAGTGGACTGATGCTCAATCAGGCAATAGATATAACCTTGTCCCCGAGCTGTTTCAACCGAGTACAGCACATCACTGTGCAGTTGACGTAAATGCCGGTCCACAAAACTGCCGGGTTCCAGTTTCAATGTGGCTAAGTCACACAACGACTGGACCTCTTCCGGCAGATAAAGGTATAAGAATTCCCTAGCCGTTTCAGGCTGCGTTAAAAAATATTTGAATAATACATCATGGTGAGGCCGTTTTTCTTTCTTTGCCACAATCTGTTTCTCTATTTATCTATTTATCTATTTATCTATTTATCTATTTATCTATTTATCTATTAGTCATCGCCACTTATTATAAAAGCTATAATATCTCTGGAAAACTCGCAATCAAGTTACAAAAAACATTTTCCCAGATTTTCTCAGGCAAGTCTTTACCGAATGCATTAATATAAGATGCCTAAAGAATCAAATACCAGCAAAGAAAAAACGAGGAAACATTATATTTACAACAACTACTCAATGAAAGTTATTGGTAGATTCACATAATAAGTGCAACATCGTTAATCCGGAAGTAAACATACTCGTATTCCCTTAAATCATTTTCTTGAGGGTTTTTATACCTATTTACCATAATAAATTATTTAATTACTTTATAAAAAAGTTTATTTTCCGATTGAAAACGTTATTAAAGCCAGTCCCTTTAAGAAAACAGATTGTCTGATTAATCTATACTCTATGGATTTCAAGATGCATCGCGACGGCAAGGGAGTCAATCCCCGGGAGCATAGATAACTATGTGACCGGGGTGAGCGAGTGCAGCCAACAAAGAGGCAACTTGAAGGATAACGGGTATATTCATATTGTTATTTATTTTCCCTGATTACATAAGCATTAACAGAGTCAAGTTTTTTCACTGATGGATTTATGATGGACAGGTTTTAAACTGTTATTAAAACACATTGTTTTAACATCGGATTTTAAGCGATATAAAATTTTAAATGGTATTTTTACCACTTTCGACGGCCGATTTCTGTTAAGTTTAATCATACTCGCTATTCATTTTTACTGATCATGATAATCACTTATCTGTTTAATCATTCATTCTTTTTTATCCATTATTTCCCAACGCGCACTAATACTGACCCTATTTTACCGACAATCTTGAGTGGTTTTAATAAGCCACACCCTTTATTTTTTGATAAATCAGCCAGTAAATGGCCTGATGATATAAGGATATCCCTTTATGTTTTTTCAGATAATTAACTCAACTATTATAACTTAAACCCTATTAAACTAATCTATCAACCAATTTTTTATTGCGTTATTTTTATAGATTTTCTCGCAAAATAACAACGAAAAAGCATCTGAATATCCTCTTGTTAGTTATATAAAATTTTTAATAGCTCCGTATTATCACTTTTAAATAGTTGTATCAGGTTAGGTAAACGTAAAATAATCGGAGGATAGCATTGCCGATAAATGTATTAAATATGACAGAGAGTCAGCCGTTTTTTAGCCACTCTGTATTTTTTAAATCTGGTATTAATGAATGCACCTGTTTTTTTCAATCCTTAACTAACTAATCACCGATAAAAAGCAGCTTGCAATTGCCCATAAGTGAACATGCAAGTAAAAAGATAAGTTTAACCTTGTTAAAAACATGATAAACCGGCCTGGAACAGGTAAATAATTCTATTTTCCATCTCGTATTTAACGATGCCATTTTCATTAAACTGATACTTTCCATTTAACTGATACTTGGTTTTTTTCATTTTTACTTTAATAATTCTATATTCCTTTTTCTACACTTAAAAAACAGAAAGAGTAAATGATGTGTTAATGGCATTAAAATCAACGCATATACCCTATGGATTTCAAGATCATCGCGACGGTAAGGAAGTGAATCCCCGGGAGCATAGATAACTATGTGACCGGGGTGAGCGAGTGCAGCCAACAAAGAGGCAACTTGAAAGATAACGGGTATATTTCTTTAATCATCTTTAATGATCTTAATCTGGTTAACCTGAAATTTTATCGGCTTTATTTAACGATTATCTCTGATTTCACATAAATTTCATTACATCCCTGTAAAATAAACTTAAAACCTGCTTTTCCTGATTTTTTCTCTTCCAATGCTAATATAGCATCGAATTTTTTATCCTCTGAAAAATAACCTTAACCACTTCTTTTTATCTTTGATGATTAAAGTTTTTACCTGTTCTTTCATAATACGCTTGCCAATTTCTTCCAGATTTTAAAACTACACTGACAGATAATTAACGATTTAACGATTTAACGATTTAACGATTTAACGATTTAACGATTTAATTTTAATGGTTTAATAGATTAAAAGCCATGTAATAAGTCACTTACAACTATTTATAAACCTTAACCGCCCAACTAACTCACCGGCGGCTAAGGTTACTCATACAATTATCTATGTCTCTATTACTGTAAAAAATTCTCTCACTAAAATGAAAGTCCCAGTAGCCTGGGCAAAATCGAAAAAACACCGCGATATTACGACGGATTAATCCGCAGTAACCAGTTCCAGTATTTGCTGCCTGACATGCTCGAAAATGAGTTCGCCAATCTCCGCACTCGAACCGGATGTTTTAGAAAGAACGCCTCTCGTTGAAAATTCTTTTTTAATCGGTACTTGATAGATCCCTGCACGTGGAGGTTTATCGTGATCAGGTCGCTCCGCTCTCACTAAATCCGGGCGTAAATGCAACATTAAACTCGTTTCTGTTAACCCTGCATGCTCAGCATGCCAACCGGGAAAATCAACTAAATGTTCACGAGTCCAATCATCAGATACCAAACTCCACCAGCTAAATACGATAACGGAACGATCGTTAAAATGCCCTTCTGCCCGTAATGCATCTACTGCTTCGAAAATAAAACCTTCATTCTCAAAATGACCATTAATGATCACCAGTTGCTTAAAGGGTAGTGAACACAAGCTCTTAATGGTTCGGCTGATATAAGCGGTAAATGTTGATCCATCCAGGTAAACTGTGCCGGGAAATTCAAGCCCTCCACCACTCTGTGGCAATGATCTGGCAGACACCGGCTGTACCGGTAAGGTGAAACCATTAATATCCTCCGCCAACACGCGGGCAAAGGCTTCTGGGATCACGGAATCCACATTCAACGGCAGATGAGGCCCATGCTGTTCAATCCCGCCAATCGGCCATATCAATGTCTTACCTTCAACTGCGGTTAAAACCTGCTCACTGGTCAGTTCCGCAAACTCTCTAATTTTTTTATTATTCATGATGTTATCCCTTTTCCTCATCCTTTTTCTGACGTCATGACTTGCGTATATTCATGAACAATGCGCTGCAATGTTTTATACATATGCCGATGAAGCGCGGTATAAACCTGCACCGTATTCGCCCCTGCCAGTAGGTATTCATGAACATCATTACCATCCTGTACGCCTCCCGACCCAAGTATTGGAATCGTCACCCCTCGCTTACGCAGGTTATAAATAGCGGCAAGCACCATTGGTTTAATCCCCGGCCCAGAGTATCCGCAAACCCCATTAAGCAGCGCTTCACCATTCGCTGTGTCGAATGCAATTCCTGAAATGGTATCGCTCAAAGTTATCGCATCAGCCCCCCCTTCTACCGCAGCTTGAACACGCCCATACAAATTATCGCCAAGCGAGAGTTTGACCGCAAAAGGGGTGTTCGTTCGCTCCTTCACCACTTTAGTGTAGTTGAATACTCGTTCTGGTGTATCTTCCGTGAAGTCGTCCGCATGCAAGCATGAAATGCCTAACTCCAAAGGGGCATCGGTCACTGCCGAAATACGAACAGCCAATGAAGCTAACGCCTCAGGTGATTCCGCATGGATAGAAACGATCACCGGAAGTTGTTCTTCCTTAAATTCACGGAGAAGTGTTAACCAATATTCAACGGTTTTCTTCGAATATGTCGTATTGTTCAGCATCCCTGTACTGAATAAATAGGTCTTTTCTGTATGCAATTTTTCCGAGCGCGGATAAATCGTTTTTGTCACAACCGCCCCTGCGCCGTGAGCGATAAACTGGCGAATATTTTTAGCTTGATCAGAAAGCAGACCCGACCCAACAATAATTGGGTTTTTTATCTTCATTCCTAAAACATCATAGGTTGGTTCAATAACTCGATTTTCCATCGTCACTCCACAAATTACCCATTCAAGCAAACTCGCTATTAACCCGCCTTTCCATTCAATAGAAAGGCGGTATATCCTCAAAAAGGTGATCAATAGCTACTCAACTGCAAAATTCCTGAAAATCTCGCCAATCTGTCCCGGATTTTGACGGAAATCGTGAATATCCAATTTCGACACGTTGCAAATATGCTCTAATCCCTTTAACAAATGACTACCACCATTCACAATCGGTAGTTGAGTGATCAACAAGACGGGCCGTTTCAGAGCAGAGGCCCAACCAAGTTCAATATGTGTACCGTCAGTACGCAGTAATTCATCACCTTGATGAACCGGAAGAATCGGCATGAAAAAATCACACTGCTGCATCCATTGGAAATCCCGTTTCGATACCATATCTGGCGTATAACTAGGTGTATCAATGCCAAATTTCTCAGTCAAATGCGCCGAAAATACATTACCATTCAATGCCTTCACCGTCTTAATCGCCAGTTGGATAGTCGTTCTCAACTCCTCATGAAAACCGTTATCACAAATTGCAAATTGAATCGGCCCACCAACGAAAACACTTTTATTTGCCAACGGCATAACGTTCCCCTTAATTTTCATTACTCAACAGACTATGAGCCGTCGTTTCAGAACATCGAACTCAGCACAGCCAGAGGATAGGATGCTTAATCATTCAATAAGTTATTGCTCACAACAGGCCAGTTTGATCTAGCTATATCGAGGAAGCAGGTTGTTTTCCTCAAGTTCATCCAAACTATCCACAAATGCCAAATAAACTTTTTCCAGATGAGTGTCATCATGCGCATCAGAGATAAACCAGCAACGCCATTCCCAAATATAAACCCCTCTCATCAATAGGTTGTAGTAAAGCAAATCCATGTTGTCGCGATGCATTAATCTAAAAAATGAGGAAAATGATCTTGCCTCGATAGGAACCCGACGGCTTAAGAACAGTTGGTTCAAACGTGAAACAAACGATTCAGTACGCTGAGTCAGTACCTTGGTAAAAGTTTCCCCTCTCCTCTTGATCTCTTGCAAAGTGGCTTTCGCAGCAGTCATGCAAAGCGGATGTTGAAAATAGGTCCCACCAAAGAATGTCGGCTCCGCTGCGGGGAAACTATCATCGTTGAAATTCCAGTTTCCACCGTCAATCGAATCAAGCATCTTCTTCCTACCCGTAATGACGCCCAGTGGCATCCCACCCCCTATCGTTTTGCCATAGATCACAATATCTGCCTCAATACCGAATAACCCCTGGATACCCGCTGGATGAGATCTGAAACCTGTCACGATTTCGTCAAATATCAGCAGAATATCTAACTCCCTGGTCACTCGACGCAAATGTCGCAAATAATCTGGATTGCTCAATCCTGGGTCACGCGTTGGTACAGGTTCTACCAGCACCGCAGCGATATCAGTTCTATTGGTTTTGAGAAACTCAATTGCCTCATTGGAACCAAACCCAAACACCGAAACATCAGCAACCATATTTTCAGGTATGCCCACCGAAACGGGTTTTGTCGCATTAGCTTCATCATAGTCACCCGCTCTAGCCAGTACGGCATCCCAATGCCCGTGGTAACTGCTAGAAAAGAGCACAATATGATTACGGCGAGTGAGCGCCCGTGCTGCCCGAACCGCATTCATCACCGCTTCTGTTCCACTATTGACGAAAGCAACGCGATCCATGCCGGTAATCTCTTTGATAAGTTCAGCCACCTCTAAGCCTATCTCATGCCGAGTTCCCAAACCAAAACTGTTGTCTATTTGTTGAGTGAGCGCTTTAACTACAAAGGGTGGGCTATGGCCAAACAAATGCGCACCAAACCCCATCGTCATATCAATGTAATCATTACCATCAATATCCTTGACAACAGGTCCGGCAAATTTGGTGCAGACAATCGGGTAAAGTAGCTCTTTTATCGAGAGTTTAAAGCCAATTCCAGAACGGCTATCGGCAATATTTTTACGTACCGCTACCGAATGAATTTTTGATTTAATCGTTCGCTCGTTATATTCAGATATAAATGAAGCCAGATACTTTTTTCTCTCCTCAGATTCAATCGATGGTGCACTTCTCAACATCCATTGGAAAAAGCGTTCTTTATTAATCGGTGGAATATCTGACGTATCGGATTGTTCAGACCTTTTTTCCTGATCAGACAAGACGGGTTGAGTAACCGAATGGTTATCTTCCACAACCCTGTTTTTACCCACCATCAAGATATATTCACTGAGTTGACGAACTGTTTGTAATTCTGCGAAAAATTGCCGCACTGAAAGTTTTACACCAAATTGTTTATGGATGGGCTCTAATGCTTCGAATAACAAGAGTGATTCCGCCCCCAATTCAACCAGCGGTATTTCTAGTTTTATCTCTTCTTTCGATAAACCAAATGTCTCTGCAAAAATAGTGATTATTTCTCTCTGAATAATTTCAATATTACTCATATCAACCTCACTTTCCTCAAAATGAAGACGATCTCTACCGTTTTTACAGCTCAGATTGCCGTTCTTTCAAATGGATAAGTTGGCAGCGGGAGCCATTTACGATATTCGCTCTGGTAAAAAATATCCCAATTGATACTTCCCCCGGCCTGCCAGACAGAGGCAGGCGAAATATACATCTCTTGCAGTTTACTCAATTGAGGGGTCACCACTGTCGAACAGATCAATATCCGGCAAACGCGAATCGACAGGTAACATAGGCGCGGGTCTCAACGAACTGATATCTGTCAATTGCCCCGCTTCAATCAAGCCGTTTAATGCTCTTCTATCAATTTTGTTGTGAGCATTACGCGGCAATTCATCCGCCAGCATCATCCTACTGGGCAACATGTAGATGGGGAGATAAGCCTTGAGATGATCACGAATAGCGGACTCTTCGGGAAGGTTATCCTTATTGACAGGGACGAATATTGCGACTAAACGATCGAGTCCTTCGTAAGATTCAACGATAACAGCGGCGTCCGCAATAGCATGATGACGATTGAGGCAATCCTCAATCTCAGCAATCTCAATTCGAGAACCAGAGACTTTTACTTGGTCATCTACACGGCCACAAAAATGAATTCGTTCCCCATCCCAATAGGCTAAATCACCGGTTTTATACATACGTCTATGATGAATATAGGGATCAGCAGTGAAACACTGAGTAGTCAACTGTTCATCAGGCGCTGTGACAAGCGCTTCAACCACCAGCTCAAAGCGCTCTGCAAATATCTGAAGACCTGAATGTGAGAAAAAATGTTTATCCGCTTTAAACTCACATCTTAAGTGGGAACCGGCATCCACAAATAGCAGTTCAATATCAATCTGGCCTTCCTGCTGACAAACCCTGAATGGGGAAATAGTCCGTCCCGCCCATGATACCTGAACAGAATCGCCAGCCATCTCCAGCGCCACCCAACGCGACTGCTCTACATGCCCTAGCATATTCACCATTGCCTGAAACAATGGGTTACGACCATCATTTCGTTCCGCAGCCAGGTGTTCGACCATTTGGCTGAGACAAAAATTTCGATTATCAAGGGCCGATAACAATCGCTCCTTCGCTGCTAATAGAAAGTGGTGAAATGTCTGATCGACGGATAAACGTATGGGTAATACATTAAACAAACAGCCGATAATGTGCCGATGAACCGAGTGACGCATCGACACCGGCACCCCCATAACGATATCAGCAGTTTTTGTCTCTCTGGCGATGTAAGCACTCCATGCGGCCAACATGACTGTAAAGACCGATCCACCTATTTTTGAAGCAAGCCGCTTGATTTTTTTGGTTGTCTCTTCACCAATACTAAACAGAACGGATGACTTGTCATTAGCGCCTTTGCGCCAAAAACTATCCCATTGCAATACGTCTGGCGGCTGCTTTAAACATTCACTCCAATAAGCTTTCGATTCCTCCGCCGCTTCACTTTGGTAATACTTCCGTTCTTTGACAGCATAATCCTTAAAATCCTCAGCGGGCGGTAACCAGGAATCGTCATCTTCGCCAAGTCCAGCCAGATAATAGTGTTCAAGTTGATCCAACATCAGCCCCAGTGAAGTAAAATCCGACACAATATGGTGAACACACATATGTAAAACGTATTCTTCCGCGCTGACAACGTAGATACCGAAACGCAGACACGACAATTTTTCTAATTGAAAAGGGATGGAATGAAAGCTCTGAACGGCATCTTCAAGCGCCTTCTGGCTCAAGTTCGTTGCATCGAAAACCTCCAATGCCGGCGGCAAGTGTTCATTAATGACCAACTTTGGTTCGCCATTCACATTAACGAAAGTGCTTCTCAAGGTGGCATTCTTGGCAACGAGCTGGTTAGCCGCATAGCGAAAAGCATCGATTTGAAACGATCCGTGAATACGGAATGCCATGGAAATATTATATTTGGAATCGCCAGGGGTATCATTGTCAATGAACCATAAAGCGCTTTGCTGCATGGACAGCAATTCTTCATCACCAATCTGTGGGCAATCTTTATACATAACGTGTCAAGCTCCATAAATACTTAAACAGTATCCCCACCCTCTGGCTAAGCCAGCCTCGTTACGGAGTCAGCTCTTCTATCACTATTTCAGTTATCGCCTGACGTTGCTCTTCATGGGAAAATTTCTCAGGCGTGATCATAACCTCATCACTTTGTGCATTTACATGATAAGCGGGGCATCTTCAACAACGCTTGCCAGATGGTAGATCCCTCTAAAGAGTGGTCAGTTCTATCTGGCATTCAACTCCCTTCTCCTCAATCAATTCCAGATTCTCCGATCATTTCCAACCAAAGTTCCATCAAACGAGGTGGTAAAATCTGTAGATGACAATCTGGCCTGGAAGAAATAGTGACCTCCATCGTATCGGCATAGATCTCTATATCCATGCTCAATGGTATCTCTTGCGCATCTTCATCGGGTTTCCCAATACCCCACAAAATGAGGACTGACCCACAACAGCATATTCAGGCTACCCTTCCCAAAAACAGCCGCTAGCGCCTTTTACGATTTGCCGATGTTGTTCATACAATTCAGCACAAAATTGCTCATAATTTGTGGCATTTTCAAGCGCAAGGGGCTGACCATTCACTGACATTCTGTATGCCTTTGAAAGATCTCGCCATAAGATTCTGCTGGAAATACCGTCACAGACCAGATGATTGAATATCAATACCAATCTTTGATCACGGGCACAATTGCCATCAAACAAGCAATAACGCAATAACGGCGGATTTGCCAAATTCATGGCAGCCCTAACCTCAGCAATGTAGTTTGATATTAAGCGTCGGCGATCACATGGACTATCGGTTTGCTCTCTAACTTCAAAAACCTGATGCAATAATTCACGGCTAGGCGGCACGAAATCCATCTTCATATTCATCCCGCTACCAACAAACCGTGCTCTCAGAACAGAATACTTATGCAATAGATATTCAATCGCTACCTTAAGATGTGCCGGTGCCAATCGCTCCAAGGGCATTAATACTTCACCGACACACAACTGATCAACGCTCAGCGAATATCGCAAATCATATAATTGCCCTAATTGAACACGCATAATATTCACCTTTCCATTGCAAGCCCTGCGGGCAGAAACGAAATTAAAACGTTATGCAGACTCAATACTCTTCTGCATACAAATTAGTCGAATAACACAGCGTTTACTTTTGACTACCAGAGAAAGCGAACATGCAGAGTAAAAAAACGGGAATTGATAGCCCGGCTACCCACATGGAATGATAATTAGCGTCATTTATTAAGGTATTAAAAACACAGTGACGATTTTAAAAGTAGCAATAAAAAAATAAACCTCCACGAATCAATCCAGATATTTGAGCTGGACCAAAATAATTAATACATTATTACTATCAAATAAGTAATTTGGTTAATGTTTTGTTTTAACCATACCCTCACTTTACGGCTTTTATGAACTCTTCTACATATAGATAGAGAAAAGAGGCCGCCCAGAATACTGGGTCGAGGAACTTACCCGACTAGCCGCCAGTGTGTTGGGTCAGGGAACCAGCCAAAAAGCGGTTCCCTTATTCAACCATTAGTTTCCTATTAAGAAACGATGAGTACAATCAATCCGGCTCACCGATTTCACTGACGATGAATCGCAGCATGAGATGTATTACTCAGTGAGGAGCGGCGGAAATTGAACCACACCAACGCCGCCATCATCAGAAGAAACAGGGACGCAGCACCCATCACAGAAAAAACAGCATCGTCAAACGCTGACTTAGCAAGGCTGACCAAAGCCTGCCCCGCATCCGGAGCCATCTCTTTTGCCGCAATCAATGCGCCATCAATACCATCTTTAGCCACATCGTAGATAGGAGAATCCACTGGAATTTCAATGAAATAGCTATAGATAAATGACATAATGCTACCCATGATCGCAATGCCCAATCCCCCACCCAATTCATAGGAAACTTCTTCAACGGACGCCGCCATCCCTGCCCGATTAGGCGGTGCTGCCTGCATGATAGTACTGGATGCCGCAGTCATTGTTGCTCCAAGACATGTCCCGAGCGCAAAAAAGCAAACTATCTGCAAAGGTAGCGGCGCTGAAAAACTCGCCATGAGCGCCAGTATGGCAATGGCATACATCAACAACGAGGTTATAAGGAAGCGTGCACTCCCTAAGCGAGGAAGAACCCAACCACTCACAGGACTTGCAACAATCGCACCCAATGAGAATGGCAGAAAATAGAGCCCGGATTGCAAAGGCGTTAATGATAATACCAGTTGCAAACGCTGGCTTAACACCAGATTAAGGCCCATCAAACAGGCGGAAGCCACCAGCCCGGCGATAACCGCAGATGAGAAGGCCGGGCTTTTGAACAGGTCAAAATCAATCAACGGATGCACACTGCGTTTTTGCCGTCGAATGAACAACGTCAGAAAACCTATCGTCAGAGTGGAAGTTATCAATATTCCGATATAAGAAGGCTCCCGTTTGGCAAATTCTTTGATGGCATAGGCGAAGCTTATCAAGACAACCATGATCTGCAATGAGCCAATAAGATCCCACGGGTGAGACGAATCTGTTTTCGCTGTTGGGACAAACAACCACGACAGAATGAGTGTCAAAATCACCAGAGGAACGTTGATCAGAAACACTGATCCCCACCAAAAATATTCAAGCAATACACCGCCAATCAGGGGACCTATTGCCGCGCCGCCAGAAGCAACCGCTGTCCAAATCCCAATGGCAAATGATTTCTCATCTTCATCTTCGAATGTCAAAGCGATAATCGACAGTGTGGCAGGCATCATGATTGCCGCCCCAACCCCTAATAATGCCCGAGAAACCACCAACATTTCTGGCGAATAGGAGTAGGCCGCTATCAAGGATGAGAAGCCAAAGATGATGAGACCATAAACAAACAACCGTTTATGCCCGATGCGATCTCCCAAGGTACCCGCGCCTAGCAACAACCCAGAGACGACAAGAGGATAGATATTCACTATCCATAACTTTTCCGTTGTATTCGCCCCCAAACTGTGGGTCAGACTCGGTAACGCGGTATATAACACGGTCATATCGATAGCAACCAGCGATAACGCGACTGAAACAGCAGTGAGCACCCACCATTTTTTTATCGTATTCATTTCATTCATTTTTACTGCCTATGTCATCTCCAGGAAATCTGGCGTCATTTAGACGCCATAATTATCATATTCTTGCAATAAATTGTTAACGTTAACGCTAAGAGTGATATCACGTTTCAACTTTTTGTTTAATTCCGTTTCCGTTACCCCCTGAATAGCGCCTTGCCCAACAAGCTTCTCCACTCGACTACGTGACAATGCGAGCTTTTTGGTCAAGATTGAGATCAACCTGATAGGAATGGGATATTCAAGCTGTATTGTGATCTCTGCCGCTGGAATTTGAGCGATGTCCTGAAGCTTTTTACCTTCGATGATAAAGTCAGGAGCAGTGCCGAGTTCAGCTCTATTTTTTGCCAATACGCGGTAATCAAATGCATACCGTCGTATTTCATCTTGATCATTATGCAAAAACCGTTCATACAAATTGCTTTCCAATTTGTTGACATGAATCCTGGAAAAAATATCAATATTCCAGGTGTAATCACATTTCTCACATTTATAGATACTCCACACATCTAAGACTTTTTTCTGCGCATTAACCCTAAAAGTGCCGGCTGGATAAAACTCCTTTTTTACTTCACAGCCAGGGCAACGTTTCAAAATGGCCTGATAGCCTACGGGCCTTACTAACCAGATAACATTTCTATTTGTCATGATAGATCCACGTTTAAATTGGTCAAGTTAGCTACGGCTAAATTGGTCAATTTCAGATCTGATTTTGATGGCATTCTATAACATCAGATCTTGAAACCCTTTATCAATTCGTTGCTTAGGTGACAGAAGACAGAAGACAGAAGACAGAAGACAGAAGACAGAAGAACTTGACGTGAATTGCTATAAGCCTGCAAGCAATATTTTTTCTGGGCAGTTTTCTGCATCAGACGCCGTTTATTTCGGGATATCATCGCCATTATATACCCTATGGATTTCAAGATGCATCGCGACGGCAAGGGAACGAATCCCCGGGAGCATAGATAACGATGTAACCGGGGTGAGTGAGTGCAGCCAACAAAGAGGCAACTTGAAAGATGACGGGTATAGACGATTAAGAGAAGGCAAACCTGACCCACGTTACCGCAGGTCAGGCACATCACGGTGATTTTCCTTTATAGAAAGGAGAACCATCACAACTCACGCTTTGGACAATCAATCACGTCGAAATTTTTGCTGTAGCAAATGTATAATTCATCACGATTGATCTGAATGGTTTTTCCCTTTAACGATGGGTTATTTTTCTGGAGGAATTTAATTAACTGCTCATTAGATGGGCGATCACTCGGCAATACCAATCCATCAAACAGTTCTTGCTGTTTACTGAAAAACTGATCTGGCGTTGTAAACGCGCAAACACCATGTTTTTCCCACTCACTTTGTAACAAATCTGCCCCTGGAGAAGCGCACAGATAAGGTTTAATCACCTGATAATCCAGTGGCGGCAAATCCCCTTTGCAAAGACGTGGATGTTTTCTGACATCAGACCAATCACGGCACTGCGCCATTGATTTACTATCACAGGTTTGCGCCCACAAGCCGTGAATCACCCAACTAAATTTGTTTTCGGAGAAACATTGCAATTCAAACTTTTCATATTCACGCTGCGCTTCAGCAAGTTTGTTACTCTTTTTCAGGCGCTCAATATTCTTTGCTTTGCCCTTACAAAATGCAGGAGAATAACTAATAGCCAGTTTGAAGTAATCTGTCGATGCGGTTGCGTTCTGACCATAACGATCACCTTTAGCAACATAGTCATAATCTTTCGGCGGAGTAGCCGGTAAGATACAAGATGCCCCCTCTTCCAATGTTGATAGAGACGCCAACGAGTCAGTCACTTCTGGTTGCTTCGCACAACCCACAATCAGTAAAACGAATATTGCTGATAATAAATTAAAAAAACGCATCTTCATTCCTTTATGGGAAATTATTTCCCTGTTGATGGTAAACAAACAAAAACCTGCCCAAATTAGGGCAGGCGACTATTAAAATTATTTTTTTTCAGTCAGATCAATTTGATACACCGCAAAACCGATCTCATCATTTTCCAAATATTTCACTGGATATTGAGAAAATGCTTTGATGAATTTCGCCGCTTTCTCACTTGGAGACGTTTCGAAACGGATATCCAATTTCTTGTCAGTTTTGATTGGCATAATCGACCAGTTATTCTCTGCTTTGGTCGTTACTATCCCTTTCTGTTTAGACATTTTGACAATGTAAGCCGCCAAAATAGCGCGGTTCTCATCCGGTGAAGAGAATGCGATGTGATCTTCACCTGTGCCAGCAAATTTACCGCCATAGGCGCGGTAATTATTGGTAGCAATGAGAAATTTAGCGTGAGGATCGATCGGTTTACCTTGGTAAGTCAGCTCTTTGATACGATTCGCCCCTTGATGGATGATCTGGCAATCAACGTCGTATTTAGCAGGTTGAGTCAGATCAATCTTATAATTCACGCCACTTATCATGTCGAAGTTATAAGTACGGAAGCCGCTCCAATTCAACAGATACTGCGGCTGAGTTGAATTTGGATCAATCTGGTTATACATGCCGGCCGAACACTCCAACCATTCAATCACATCAGCACCGGTGACTTTCACAACAGCCAGTGTATTGGAATAGAGATACAAATCTGCTGCGTTACGAAAGGTTAAATCACCTTTTTCAACTTCAACAAACTCTGCGGGTGCATTTTTACGCCCGCCAACTTTGAATGGTGCCGCAGCGGCCAGAACAGGAATATCCGCTAAATCGGGATCACCTTGAATAAAATGCCGCGTGTAATCGGCTTGTGCATCATTCACAATCTGCACTGTCGGGTCACTTTGAATCAAAGCCAAATAGCTATACATATTGGCAGACGCTTTGCCAATCAATTTACCGACAAAACCCCGCGTTCCCTGATGAGCTTGCCCAATAATTTTTGCCAATTCACTATCACGCTCAACCAGTGCCTTTTTATTCACTTTGTCATAAATCGGGCGCGCTTCCGCTTTGGCTTCCGTCACTTTCCAGGCCCCACCCTCGTTGTCGATAACCATATCAACAACACCTAAATGATCACCCCATTGGCCGGGCATAACAGCCGGAATACCGTTAACCGTACCTTTGGCAACATCAACGCCTTTAATATCGGCAAATTCTTTGCTTGGAAACACACCGTGTGAGTGACCAAACATAATCGCATCAATACCTTTAACTTCACTCAAGTAATAAACCGAGTTCTCAGCCATTGCCTTATAAGGCTCCTTGGAAAAACCGGAATGAGGAATAGCAATAATCAAATCTGCCCCCGCTTTTTTCATTTGAGGAACAAATTTTTTCGCGGTTTCAGTGATATCGTTAACGACAACTTTCCCATCCAGATTGACCTTATCCCAGATAACAATCTGTGGCGGTACAAAACCGATATAGCCAATCTTGATGGTATGATTTTTACCCTCCCGGTCTTTTACTGGCGTATCAACAATAATATAGGGGGTGAAATAGTTCTTACCGGTTTTCGCATCCATGATGTTGGCATTGATATAAGGGAACTTCGCACCGGCAATGGCTTTTTTCAGATAATCCAAACCAAAGTTAAACTCGTGGTTACCAAAGTTACCCACGGTATAACCCATTGTATTCATTAACTGATGTGCTGGATGAGATTCCCCTTTTTTAAGACCTTTTGCGGCCACGTAATCAGCCAGTGGGCTACCTTGAATCAAATCACCGTTATCGACCAGAATGGTGTTAGAGGCTTCTGCTTTGGCAGCTTTAACTAAACTCGCTGTGCGTACCAAACCAAATTGTTCTGTAGGTTTATCTTTAAAGTAATCAAAATCAATCAGATTACTGTGAACATCAGATGTTTCCATTACCCGCAAATCAACTGTTGCAGCATGGACATTACATGCGACCAATAAGGTTAATGTGGAGACTTTCAACACATTGTTAACCATTTCACACCTCTTTTTTAGGTAGTTTTGGAGGATTCAAAATTAGCTCTCCTACTATCACTGTCAACTTACAAATACAGATGAGCGTCACCTATCTTTTATTTTCATAAGCTGGATTGTCGCTGTACACATCATCATATGCCGTTTCAACGAACAAACGCAGGCTATTGTACTGAGAAACTGCAAAACGTTTATCTCAATCCACAAGATAAATCTGTTTTTTTATAGTTAGGGTCTTTTCATTTCTATCACGCCAAAAGTTACCCGCAAGCGTACCACTTTGCCAAGATCTCACTCCTCCCATAACATTAACACGGTTTAAGTTAAGTAAGATGACGGGTATAGTAATAGTTAATTAGCTAGAACTAGCCTTAACTATTCATTAATTTTAAAGCGATTTTCAGGTTAATCGCTGACGTCAAAACAAAAAACATAAAATAATATAACATCTTAAAGTTAAAGCATTTTTTCTCATCAGGATTACTGAGGATTTCCTGACAAGTTAATAACACCTCTACTGTCTTTATTCATCACCATTAATCCTAAAATAATCAAAACATTATGATGGAGGTAACTGCAAATGAAATGGTATGTCAAGGAAGCCCTCGCAATTAATCAGGCTATACCCTACGAGGAATCAATCAATATCGAAGCGGGTTTCGGACCTACAGGGCTGCCACACATAGGAACCCTTTGTGAAATCCTCCGAGCCAATCTCATCAAAACCGAATTGGAGAAAGCAGGTAGAACAGTTAATTTTTATCTCATTTCAGATGATTTGGACCCTTTCAGAAAAGTGCCTTTGAATATTCCAAATGCTGAACAATTAACGCCTTATCTAGGCCAACCGATAAGCAAGGTGCCAGACCCTTTCGGAAATTTCACGTCATTCTCTGAAATGGCGGAGTATCAACTTATGAAGCTCGCCACAGAATACGAAATAGAGTGTCAGCTAGTCAGAAACTCTTTAGCCTATCAAAATGGCGATTACAATGACGAAATCAAACTATTCCTACAAAATTTTTTAGTGCTAAACCAAATATGCAAGGAATCTACCGGATCTTTAAGACAAAGAACCTACAGTATGATCATGCCCATTTCTGAAAGAACGGGTGCCGTACTTGAACATATTATCGTTACAGACGTGAACCCTGCATCAGGCGAAATAACCTATTACATACCTGGAGATGAAGTCATTAATAAACCCGGTTATGAATATGGCGTAGAAATTCGGGAATTCTATAAAAATGAAATATTGGACCAAGAGCAAACTATTTCGGTACTAAACGGTAAATCTAAACTTCAGTGGAAAGCCGACTGGGGTATGCGCCTCCTTGCCAGAAACATTCATTTTGAAATGCATGGTGAAGATTTGCTGGCTTCTGCCGATGTTGCTCGCCAGATCGCGGGAGCATTAGACCGGCCAATTCCACGTTTTTACAAATATGGGCTTTTCCTTGATGATTCAGGTAAAAAAATATCAAAATCGAAAGGAAATAGTTTCTCTTTAGATGATATTCGCCATCTGCTCACACGAGACGCAATTCGCACTTACCTCTCAAAAGAGCCACAGAGATCGTCTAAATTTTATGTCGCGCTGGCACCACATCTCAATGATCAAGTTAATATTTCGCAAAAAGATGGAAAAAGACTATCTTTTTCGAAGATAGCAAGAATATTACACGCATCAAAACCAGCAAGTAAACTCGCGGCTGAAAATTTTCTAAATCGCTATAAAAAACCGGGAGAATCCATTTCAGATCAGGAATTGGAAATAAGTTATCATTATTATATCAGGACATGTGAAAATGAAAATCAAGGGTTACAAAACATTAAAGAAGAAAAATATTTCTCAGCCATTGCCAACTCAATAAATTCAGGAGAAATATCCACTAAAGATCAACTTTTCCAACATATAATCACTACATATGAAGACCATTTTTCAGATGATAAATCATCCCAAATATGGCCTCTGCTCTACCGAGGGTTATTTGGTGATACCAAAGGCCCACGAATTAAAACATGGTTAGATTTAAATTGCATGCAGCATATTTTAACCCATTTTAGCCATCCATATAAAAACCCACATAAAACCCCATATAAAAACCCATCCCAAAAAAATGAGGAAAATATCGTTAACAACGAAATTAACAAATCTCAAAAAGAGAGATTACTAAAAAATAGCATTGAGGAGAACAAAACATATATGACTAAGTTATACAGTAAAATTAATTTCACCGAAATCAGGAAAAAATGTGATGAACTTTCTTCCGCTTTACAGAAGAATAGTGAGGCGTTAGTCGAAGCACTCTCTGGCTATCAATGTAAAAACGTCACCGAAGATGAAATTCTCCGTTCAATAGATGTCTTGAATAATATTGAGAACAACAGAGAATATTTCAAAAAGAAAATTTATGGTGTGACATCATTTCTCCCGCTTAACCAACCCATTTACGCTTCTGTATGTTTTGGTTTTATCCCTTCACTTATGGCAGAAAACGTGTGCATACGCCCGCCGACAGCAATGCATACACATTACAAAAAATTTGAGGCGGTTATTAATTTATCCGAATTTTCTCCAACATTATCTATTTCTTATGAAGATAAAGAGTTATTTTTAAGTCAACGCGTAAAAATAACTGATGCAGTAATCTTTACGGGAACGCCAGAGAATGCGCTCAAAGTACGTAAACATTTCAGAAAAAATACCTTATTTATTCTTAATGGCGCCGGTCATAATCCACTTATTATCTCAAAAGATGCAGATATTAATCTGGCTGTTGAAAGTGCAAAACGCGTTGTTCTTTACAATCAAGGGCAGGATTGTGCTGGTCCAAATGCCATATTAGTACACAATGATATATACGATTTATTCAAGCAACGATTAATCTCTGATTTGCAGAATATTGAGGATAGAGTTGGTCCTTATAGTGACTATAAAAATATAGTCGGTCCCAATAGCGATATTGATCACAGCATAAAAATTGCTTCATTATTTAAAGTCAATAGACCCTATTGCACCTATGGAGGAGAAGTTAATCCCATCAATGGCATGATAAAACCAACGGTTTTCGAGAAAGAATTATCATTAGGTGGCAATTATAAAGAATTTTTTGCCCCTGTGTTCTTCTTACAAAGATATTATCAGGATCAAGATTTAATCCATTATTTTTCCGATCCTTTGTATTCTGCTAATGCTATGTATATATCTTTGTTTGGTACCAGTGACTATATCCATCATCAACTCAGCGAACGCCTTCACTTACCCGATAGTATTCTGAGTAATACTGATTTACATCGGGAAGAACACGGTTACCTTCCCTATGGTGGTCAAGGGCCGGCGGCTTCATGCCTTTGGTACGAAGGTAATAGGATTAATGGCAGTACGTTGCCACAGCGTGATATATACCATTATTTAATTGAACCCTTTGATACCCCTCCCACGCCAAAGAGTGAAAAACGCCACTGCGTTCAAGCGGGAATTTAAACTACTCCGGTGAGTCCTCACTTCAACGGATGACCTGACCGCGCCGTACTTCCACAAATAAGCACGGCGTGTCTCAGCGTTCAATAAAAATCATCAATCAGGATAATTGACACAAGATACTAGGGCTTATCCCTGTGATTCGCTATCATGCTACCTTATGTTGGTCATGCTCCCGATTCATTGAGCAAAAATATGGGGTAATTTTATGTTGTGGTTCAAAAATTTAATGATTTACCGTTTAAACCGAGAAACTTCACTTTCTGCGGATGAACTGGAAAAACAATTGAGTCCGTTAGCATTCACCCCATGTGGTAGTCAAGATATGGCGAAAACAGGTTGGGTGCCACCAATGGGTTCACACAGTGACGCCTTCACCCATGTCGCGAATAATCAAATTCTGATTTGCGCCCGTAAAGAAGAAAAGATGTTACCTTCACCGGTTATCAAACAAGCACTACAAGCAAAAATTGAAAAACTGGAAGGAGAACAGCATCGCAAACTTAAAAAAACAGAGAAAGACTCTCTAAAAGATGAAATATTGCATACCCTGCTACCACGGGCATTTAGCCGATTCAGCCAAACTTATATTTGGATCGATATCGCCAATAATCTGATCGTTATTGATGCTGCTAGTGCTAAACGGGCCGAAGATAATTTAGCATTATTGAGAAAAAGTCTCGGTTCTCTACCTGTAGTTCCCCTGACATTTAAAAACCCAATAGAATTAACCCTGACCGAATGGGTACGTTCCGGTGCTCTGCCAACAGGTTTTGCTTTAATGGATGAAGCTGAATTAAAAGCTATTCTGGAAGAAGGTGGCGTGATCCGTTGTAAAAAACA
Organism: Photorhabdus laumondii subsp. laumondii; assembly: GCF_003343245.1. Classification (NCBI taxonomy): domain Bacteria; kingdom Pseudomonadati; phylum Pseudomonadota; class Gammaproteobacteria; order Enterobacterales; family Morganellaceae; genus Photorhabdus; species Photorhabdus laumondii. The sequence goes on from NZ_CP024901.1 coordinate 4,610,754, forward strand.
AGATTTAGTTTCTGATGAAATCGCTACTCATATAGAAGCTGGCAAATGTGTCACTAAACTGGCGCTTGATTGGGAAGAACGTATTCAATTTATGTTGTCAGATGATGGTACTTTCAAGCGCATAAAATTCAGTGATACTCTGCGTGAACAAAATGATGACATTGATCGAGAAGATTTTGCCCAACGGTTTGATGCTGACTTTATTCTAATGACCGGTGAATTAAGTGCGCTGATTAACAGCACCATTGAAGCACTAGGTGGCGAAGCAGAAAAATAACCTCAACCTTTAATGCTATTTGCCGCTTTGAACTATTTTTCAAAGTGGCATTATTATCTCTTTTTCAACCTTATATACCCTATGGATTTCAAGATGCATCGCAATGGCAAGGGAGCAACTTGAAAGATAACGGGTATATTGCTCTTTCCCCCTTACTGGCGATAATATCAACCTATTTCAGTGCCAATGATAACGTTAAAGCTAGTCACGATAATCCCATTAATCCAATTAGGTATTCAATGAATTCAGCTACAAAAGGCTACCAACCTCCTTTCTCAATTACAGCTAAAATGATCCAATTAGTTGCTGAAATCAGTGAGAACATCGGGCGGTTAAGCACAGAACAGGAACAAATAAAAGCCCTGCGATTGAGGCGTATCAATCGGATACGCACAATTCACGGTTCACTGGCAATTGAAGGTAACTTACTTGATGCAAGCCAAATCACAGCCATTATTGAAGGAAAGCGAGTTATTGCACCGATCAGTGAAATACAAGAAGCGCGTAACGCTATCTTGGCTTATGAAAAGCTTAACCATTGGCATTTCACATCAGAGCAAAACTTACTGGAAGCCCATTATGTTCTGATGAAGGGATTGCTAGATAATGCCGGCAGTTATCGACACAGCGGCGTCGGTGTAATGGATGGAGAAAAAGTCATTCACATGGCTCCACAGGCAAACCGGATTCCAAAGCTGATGGGTGACCTTTTTCACTGGTTAGACTCTACTGATATTCATCCGCTTATTGCCAGTTGCATTTTCCATTATGAATTTGAATTTATTCATCCATTTGCCGATGGAAACGGCAGAATGGGCCGGTTATGGCAAACATTAATCTTAAACCACTGGAACCCTTTATTTGAATTTATTCCCGTTGAAAGCCTGGTTTATGAACATCAAGCTCATTACTATCAGGCAATTAATCTCAGTAGCCAACTTGTTGATTGTGCACCGTTTATTGAGTTTATGCTGCACATGATCCGTGATGCAATTCTGACATCCACCCATCAGGCTACCCATCAGGCTACCCATCAGGCTACCCATCAGGCTACCCAACAAGTTAAACAACTCATTATGGTATTGAAAGGGGAAATGAACCGTGGGCAACTGCAATCAGCACTTGGATTAAAAGATCGTAATTCATTCCGTCTGCGCTATTTGCAACCCGCTTTGGCAGAAGGATTAATTGAAATGAGCCATCCAGAAAAACCGAGCAGTCCATTACAGCGCTATCGTTTGACGGAAAAAGGGGTAAATTTAAAAAATCACCACAAATAGTGAAAAGTAACCAATTCCTGCCTTATCAGGGGCTTCGATAAGAACCCGCTAAAAAACTGGACTATAATATCTGATTAAATATCAATATATTAACAAAACAATTCAACCACGCCAGCGAAATACTCACTCCTTTCACTATTTTGAAAAACTCATTAAGTGGACATGAACACCATAATTATAGTGCTTTAATGTCCACTTAAAATAACTATAATCAAGTGAACATTAAAACTACAAATACATACCCTATGGATAGATCTACTGCACTTAAACGTTTTATTGACTGGGACAAAAAAGGGCGATACGTCTTCACCCTTGCCGATCTCAGAAAAATCTTTCCCGAAGATAGCCCCAAAACACGCCAAGCGGGCTTAAATCGTCTGGTTAAAGAATCGATGCTTTCACGACCTGTACGCGGTGTTTATCTGTTTAATTTTGCTCATAATCGCGATAGTTACGCTATTGAACATATTGCCAAAGCTCTACGACGTGGTGAGTACAATTACGTTAGCCTTGAATCAGCATTGAGTGAATATGGCGTTATTTCACAGATCCTGATCGATAGGCTCACCGTGATGACAACAGGCCGGAAAGGTCTTTATCACACTCCACTGGGTACTATTGAATTCACTCATACCAAACGCCAACAAGAAGATATCTTAGCGAGTATCACGCAAGCAAACCGCCCTTTGAGACTCGCCAAACTTGAATGTGCACTACGTGATTTAAAGCGCGTTGGTCGCAACACCCATTTAGTGAATAAACAGGAGATTACACATGGTCAATAAAGCAAATTTCGCCCAACTTATAGAGTTAGCAATGCAGGTACCAGGACGTTCCCATATGCGACCGGTTATTGAGAAGGAACTGTTGCATTACGATATTCTTTATTGCCTTGATACTAATGGATTACTTGATCAACTCACTTTCCAAGGAGGAACCTCTCTGCGCTTGTGTCACGGAGCTCCACGTTTTAGCGAAGATCTGGACTTTTCCGGTGGTGTTAACTTTAATCGTAATCAATTACAAGCCATGAAAAAATGTTTGGAACATTACATTGGCAAACGTTACGGTTTTGAAGTTTCAGTTAAAGAACCAGCCGATTTAAGAAACGAGCCTGAATATGCTGGCCTTAATATAGATAAGTGGCAGGTCTCAATTGTCACCGCGCCTGAGCGCAAAGATCTCCCCAAACAGAGAATCAAAATTGAAATTGCCAATATCCCTTCTTATTCACAGGAACCGAAGGCATTAATGACCAACTACAATTTTCTACCTGATGGCTACGCCGATACGCTGGTATTAACCAAATCATTGGATGAAGTCATGGCGGATAAACTGGTTTCTCTGGTCAATACACAACACTATGTACGGCACCGAGATATCTGGGATTTACGCTGGTTAAAACAGAAAGGAGCTACCCTGCGTATGGATTGGGTTAATAACAAGATTATAGATTATCGGATTAGTGGCTATTCAGACAAATTAGCCAATATTCTGACACGCTTGCCTGCAATTATTAAAGGTGATGCTTTCCGTAACGAAATGCAGCGCTTTATCCCACAGGATGTCCAGGAACGCACTCTGCACAAAGAAAAATTCTTTACATTTTTAACTACCGAAATCGCTGATATGCTACAACGGGTACAAAACTCACTAAACAGTTGCTCAACATCCGAGAATGAATTCAATATGTAGATATACCCTATGGATTTCAAGATGGATCGCGGCGGCAGGGGAGCGAATCCCCGGGAGCATAGATAACGATGTGACCGGGGTGAGTGAGTGCAGCCAACAAAGAGGCAATTTGAAAGATAACGGGTATAAACGAAAATATCACTAGGTGTTAGTTACTCGATATCGTAGAAACAGAGCAAATCTATTCATTTTGTACAGATAATCCAAATCGGAGGCTTTCATGGGAACACGTTATGAAACCGACGTGGTAGCTTGGGCTAATGAACAAGCAGCGTTACTACGCAGCGGTAAGCTGAGTCAGATAGATATAGAAAACATTGCCGAGGAGATAGAAGACGTGGGTAAAAGTGAAAAACGCGAGCTAGCAAGTCGGCTGGCCGTTCTACTGGCTCACCTTATGAAATGGCAATTTCAGCCAGGCCGTCGCGGCTCCAGTTGGCAAAGAACCATCAAAGAACAACGAAAATCTCTATCGCGACGTACTGATAAGACGCCAAGCCTTAAGGGATGTCTGGCAGATAAAGAGTGGTTAGACGACGCATGGTCTGATGCAGTTGCAATTGCTGCTAATGAAACCGGGCTGGATGTTTTTCCTGAATCCTGTATCTGGGATATAGAGCAGATTTTATCCCAAGGTTTTTATCCAGAATAATCTTACAAATTTATTGAATACACAAATTATTAACGCTGGGTAAAACCAGCGTTAATAATATATCTCACTTTTATCCTCATTTATTATATGGCTTAATTCAATAAAATCATAATACATATAAGAATACCTATCATCTTATCAATCACATAAGCGCCATTAAAAAAATATTATTTCCAAAAACCATCTAATTACATGAAATATAACCACCCATTAAACCATTAATAACAAACACCTATTTACTCCTAATCAACCTTATTTCAATAAATTATTCACCCTTATTAGACAGGCTATTATAAATAGCCTGAATAACTTTATTCTCCAATTATTAACAGAAAGATAAAATAATCCATCCTAATATCTTCATTGCATATATACCCTATGGATTTCAAGATGCATCGCGGCGGCAAGGGAGCGAATCCCCGGGAGCATAGATAACTATGTGACCGGGGTGAGTGAGTGCAGCTAACAAAGAGGCAACTTGAAAGATGACGGGTATAAATTAATGATGAATTAGCTCTAACGAATACAACGTTACCGTTGAAGGTTTCGCGCCTTTATCTATCAACGTTAATTTATTATTAGCTATAGACACATTAATCTGGTTAGTCACCTCTGGTGGAGTTATTTTTTCCAGCGATCCGCCTTGTTGAATACGATACGCTTTAACTTTAAATTTCTTACAACCTATATGATCAATCACCACAGTAACGCCTTGGTCACTATGAGTATAATCACGAGTTTTAGGTCTTAAAAGAGAATCTAGTGGCAGTTGTTGTACCGGATCTTTTTGCACTACCGCATTATTAGATTGAATGGTTGTCGGATCAACACCACCAAACCATCTATTTTTACTACAGGTATCCGTTAATTGATCTAATGTCCGGTTAGTATCCAAATAGTATTGTCGATATAAATCCGCAGGAACGGGGGCTACATTACCATCAGAAAAACTCTTATCCACTTTATAATTTGCTGCAAGAATATTAATTTTATTACCCGATTTATTTTCAGCCGCCAAAACCGTTAAGCCGGTTGAAAAATCTTTTTGACCACTTAATATATAAGGTGTTTTTAATATTTTAGCAAAAAGACCAAAAGATTGAGCTGAATAGGTACAGAAATTTCTAACGCTTGGGTTTTTAGGATTAGGCTGATCATTAAACAAACCAAAAGATAAACCATCACCCCGATAATAATGGGCCAGGTCAACTTTGGTATATTGCATATAAATCAACGAGGAGGCGATATATGCTGCGTTTTTAGGACTCTGCACTTTGGTAAATGTATTTCTCGACCCAAAAGGACTAGAGTTCCACTCAGTACAAATACTCTCTGTCTTAGTAAAGCCATAAGTATGCAAACTTTTCTGAATCGTATTACCCATATCAATAATGTTTTGCGGGTCTCCAGTATCAACGTATCCATGCCAAGAAAAGAAATCTAACGGTACATGATTATCCCGACAATATCGGAAAAATCCATCAATATAATGCCCTCCTGCATGATTACTAAACGAAATACCTGCACCACCCACTTTAGCATCAGGATCAACCGTCTTAATTAATCTCACTACTTTTTCATATAATTGATAATACTTTTGTGGATCATCCGTATTCCAGAAAAACAGTAAATCAGGCTCGTTCCAAATTTCCCAGTAGCTTATTTTTCTCGGCAACCCAATGCTGGCATAATTTACACCATAACGATTCACCAAGGTTTTAACTAATATTGCATAAATATCAAAATCCTCGGGTATTTCATAACCACCATCAAGTGAACGCCCAATACGAAACAGAAGTTGTCGCTGAATATTATCTGGATTCAGATCTGCTTGATTATTCAGAACATCACGTAGATAAGCATCCGTCATTTCATAATTGGCATCTTTTAATGCAAGACTCACATCATGATTTCTCATTCCGAGAGCCGCATTGGGAAAGAGACTTCTGACATTTGCAATATCAGCAACAAGCTTTTTAGCCGCGGGTTTATTTTCCTCAGACACATTAACAATCATTTGATTTTGATTGTTTTTCCTATCCACCTGGAAGTAATTATCTATATCCCCAATACCAAAGCCGTCATGCAGCCGGACATGGGTAATTCCCATCTGATTAAATTCATTATCTAAATCAGGAAAACCTGGCGCTATAGATTTAGGAAGACCATTGACACCATTAACCGTTTTAAGACATGAGTTATGTCCCGCTGATAAATCCCGATGATTTTTATTAAATGAAAAAACTTTAGTCATAATACCCTCTATACTCATTAAGAAATTGTATCCCTATAAACCAAAAATAATATCAAAGAATAAATAGATTTATCTGACAACTCAATAACAATAAATGAATGGAAGACCCAGATAATAGTTAGATATCACTTTCAACCACACCTTAAAATTCTCAGCTATTACTTTGAATTTATTGGATTAAACAAACAATTACATTAACACAACTATTTATGATAATAAAATTGACTCCGTGACTTATTTAACCGCAGAATCATTAAAAGAAAAAAAGATATATCAATCAACCAACAATGATATTAATAACAATAATAAAATAGCACGCAATAAAACCATACAGAGAGTAGATTATATTTAAAAATATCGTACAAAAGATCATCGACATATATTAAAAACATGTTTTCAACCTTAACAAGCCACCAAAAAATATAAAAAATCCATACAATTTAATTAACTGTTATCAAAAAGGCTCTTTCCAGAGCCTGTTCGATTAAAATAATTTACAATAATATCTCCATTGAATATAAAATTAATTATCCTCTAACTCTAACGAATATAATGCTACTGTCTCAGGCTTCGCTCCCTTATCCACTAGCGTTAATTTATTATTAGCTATAGACACATTAATCTGGTCAGTTACTTCCGGTGGTGTCATTTGTGCCAGCGATCCACCTTCTTGAATACGGAATGCTTTAACTTTAAATTTTTTATAACCTATATGATTAATTACCACGGTAACACCTTGGTCGCTATCGGTATAATCACGATTTTTAGCTCTCAACATATTATTATCCGGAAATGGCTTAACCGGTTCATGTTGTACTACCGCGTTATCAACGCGAACGGTTGTCGGATCAACACCGCCAAACCATTTATTCTTACTCCCAGTATCCGTTAATTGATTCAGTGTTCGGCTGGTATCCAAATAGTATTGTTGATATAAATAATCAGGAGCCGCATTACCATCGGCAAGGCTCTTATCAACTTTATAATTTGCGGCAAGAATATTTATTTTATTTCCTTCGGTATTCTCGGCAGCCAAAACAGTTAAACCTGTGGAAAAATCCTTATTACCACTTAAAATATAAGGTGTTTCGAACATTTTGGCAAACAGGTAAAAGGATTGAGCTGAATAGGTACAGAAATTTTTAACACTTGGATTTTCAGGGTTGGGCTGGTTGTTAAACAAACCAAAAGATGAACCATCTCCTCGATAATAATAAGATCTGTCAACTTTTATATATTGCATATAAATAAAAGTGGAAGCAATATATGCCGCATTTTTAATACCTTGCACTTTTGTATATGTATTTTTTGTCCCAATAGGACAAGAATTCCATTCAGTACAAAAACTTTCTGTACCGGTAAAACCATAAGTATGCAAACCTTTTTGAACTTTATTCCCCACATCAATAATGTTTTGTGGGTCTCCAGTTTCAACGTACCCATGCCAGGAAAAGAAATCTAATGGTACATTATTATCTCTACAATATCGTAAAAACCCATCAAGATAATCTTCTTGTGCTCTATCAACAAACCCAATACCCGCGCCACCAACTTTAGCATCCGGGTCAATAGCTTTAATTATTCTTGCAATTTTGGCATATAATTCATAATATTTTTGAGGATCATTACTATTCCAGAAAAAAATTAAATCAGGTTCATTCCAAACCTGCCAATAGGTTATTTTTCTTGGTAAACCAATTCTGGCATAGTTTAAAGCGTAGCGATTCACCAACGTACTGACTAATATTGCATAAATATCAAAATCTTCTGGTATTTCATAACCACCGTCACCAGTACGTCCAATACGAAACATGATTTTTCGCTGAATATTATCTGGGTTTAGCTCAGCTTGATTATTCATAATATCGCGCAGATAAGCATCAGTCATTTTATAATTAGCCTCTTTTAATGCAAGACTAATATCATTATTTCTCATCCCGGCAGCCGCATTGGGAAAAATGCTTCTGATATTTGAAATATCAGTAAGCAGTTTTTTAGCCGCAGGTTTATTTTCCTCTGGGACATTAACAATAATTTGATTTCGATCATTGACTCTATCCACTTGGAAATAATTATCCATATCCCCAATACCAAAACCATCATGCAGCCGGATATGGGTAATTTCCATCTGATTAAATTGATCATCTAAATCAGGGAAACCCGGCATCAAAGATTTAGGAGCACCATTCAAGCCATTAACCTCTTTAAGCAATGAGTGATGCCCTGCCGATAAATCTCGATGATTTTTATTTAATGAAAAAATTTTAGTCACAATAAACCTCTATATTCATTAAGAAATGACATTGTTATAAATAAAAAATAATATAGAAGAATAAATATATTTCCCTGACAACTCAACAACAATAAATGAACCGAATACTTAGAGAATAGTTAAATATTACTTTTAACTATATTTTACAATTACCCTATATTAATTTTAATTTATTATATCAATCAATAATCACATAGATATAATTATTTACGCCAATAATCGACCCTGTGATTTATTTAACAAAATCAGCACTAAAGAACATATACTTCAATAATAAATTGATATTAATAACGACAGTAAAAAAACACCCAATAAAATCATATAGTGAGTGAATTATATTAAATAATATCGCATAAATTTATTAATATATATCAGACGGATTCTCCTAAATAATCTTGGCAAGCCTCTTTTGCAATAACGACATAAATACGGTTAATTTTGCTGGCGGGTGAGCAAGTGCTCGTAGTAAATAAATATCTTCTTTACGTCCATCTGGATCATCAAATAGAGGAATAAGTTTTTCAGAACGAATATCTGTGGATACCACCCAATTAGGCAGAAGCGCTATTCCAAATCCACTCACTGTGGCCATTCTCAATGTTTCAAAGTCATCACTACGAAAGATCCTATTATTATCGCTGAAATTAATAACACTACGATAGCGTGACCAGCAAATACCCGCGGGGTCATGATGTTTATCAAGCAAATAGTGCTCATCCAGTTCAGTAAGTGTTGTCGGTGTTCCATGCCTTTGAATATAGCCTGGGCTGGCACAAATAATCCAAGTTTGTGTGGCGATACGTTTGGAATAAAGTGTGCTGTCCTTTAATTCACCAATACGAATAACTACATCAAGACGATCCCTGACCGGATCAGTCAACCGCTCGGTTTGATCAAGTTCAATCCGAATTTTAGGATACCGCGTGAATAGTTCTGCTAGCATCGGAATAATATGTTGACGTCCAAACGTTGGCAGGCAAGCTACACGTAATACCCCTTGCGGCTCGCCATTCAACGCCGCTAATTCAGCCTGGATATCGACAAGATCATTGATAATACCTTGCGCCCTTGCAAACAAAATCTCCCCTGCATCCGTCAGCGATAAACCGCGGGTAGAGCGAAAGAATAGTTTTGTCTCTAACACCTGTTCAAGGTTGTCTATCTGACGTGTGATAGAGGATGCAGCCATACCTTGCAAACGAGCAACGGCAGAAAAACTCCGTGAGCGGGCAACATGAATGAATGTTGTTAGCATATCGGTACGTAATAAATCTTTCATCGCAATTTTTACCTATACATTTCATATATTACAAATAATACACAACATCTGATAGCGCTCTCATTTTTGCATTCTATGCAAAACAATTTCGCTCGCTCTTTTTATTCCCACTATCTCAAGATAGTGCCAGAATTATTTCATCATAATTCCGGCCAAATGCTGAGCATTCCCATGTCAAATACAGCAATTAAACCAAATCCTATTTCTTCTATTTCTCTCATTTTGTTATCTACTGCTTGTGGTTTTGCTGTAGCGAATATTTATTATAACCAACCATTATTGCCAACAATTGGGACAAGTTTTAACGTTAATGGTTCAATATCCGGCTGGATCGCGACACTAACTCAGATTGGCTATGCGGCGGGGCTTCTCTTTTTTGGGCCGCTTGGAGATACGATAAGCCGTCGCAAACTGATTTTCTGCCTGTTAATCGGCAATATAATCAGCCTTATTTTATGTGCCACAGCACCAAATTTTACATGTCTTCTGACAAGTAGCCTGATTGTGGGGATAACTTCTATTTCAGCACAAATCATTATTCCTGCCGTATCTGGTTGGGTAATACCAGAAAAGCGTGGCCAAGCGGTAGGCAGTCTGATGAGTGGCCTTTTCGCCGGAGCACTACTTGCCAGGGCATTAAGTGGTGCAGTCGGAGAGTATTTCGGCTGGCGTGAAATGTTTATATTGGCCGCTTTAATCGATATCTGCCTATTTTTTCTGATCTGGTTTGTGTTGCCAGAAATAGAAACACCACACACGATGACTTACGGCCAACTTCTTATTTCACTCGGTAAATTGGTAAAGCAACAACCCCTTTTGCGTGAAGCTGCATTATCCGGTTTTTTACTGTTCGCCGCTTTTAATACGCTGTGGGGGTCGCTGGCCTTATTACTTTCCCAACCACCTTACGGATGGGGGAGTGATATCGCAGGTCTTTTTGGTTTGATGGGTATTGTGGGAATGCTAGCTTCACCCATAATAGGTTCGTTGACAGATCGCTTCGGCGGGAGAACGATTGTTGCCACAGGCGCTTTATTAGTGACACTGGCCTTGTGCCTAATTAGCGGCACGAGCCACAATATTCTATTTTTATTCGCGGGTATTATTCTGTTAGATCTTGGCAGCAGAGCGGGTTTAGTGGCAAATCAAACACGGTTATATACATTATTACCTGAGGCTCGCAGCCGACTAAATACCGTATTTATGACCTGTTATTTCGCTGGCGGCGCAATAGGTTCCTCTTTGGGAGCTGTCGCCGCTTGGCATTTTTCTTGGTATGGTGTCGCTTTCAGCGGCGGAGGATGCGCATTATTAGCCGCGCTATGGGTTCTATTTAATCCAAATAGCCGCAAGCAAATATGATTTTACACACTGCGCCCCAAGCTATCTTTTATGATAGATTGCCACCAGCCAGAAGATAATTGGCATCACGGTATTAACTAGCAGATTAGCAGCCGGTACCATTCACTCTTTGGAGGCCAATTTTTTCCAGTTAATAAGTGTAAATTCAATGGAATTTAAATAGCAATTAACCAAAAGAAATCAACATAAGTGGTAATAAACAACCATGTAATTTATTAGATTTAAAGTATATCTGAAAACAATTTAGATGATACTAGGTTGACAAAATCAGAAATTTGCACCAACATCAAAGTTGACAAACTTGAATTTTTGCACCTTTAGAGAAAACAGCAAATGCCAAACATCCGCTACCCTTGGGAATTCCATCCACAGTTAAGTGAAGAACGTTTAAGTATCATTGCAAAAGAACTACTCAATGTGCTTGATCATACCTATGAGCAGCTTTCGACACCATTAGATGATAATTACACCCGAGGAACCTGTACATTTGGCCGCCAAAGGCAATGTCTTATTCAGCTCTGTATGAAAGGTACTTATGATTGGCTAAAACTCACTAATCCTAATATGGATACGACCATCGAAATAGAAACAATCCCACTTCGTTTTTTTACTGATGACCCAGAAAACCCCAAAAAATCAGGCTTCTTTCGCCGTAACAGTGTAGACCAACTCTGGGCACCAGAAATCACGATACCAACAATATGGCGCTTTATTGTAGAAAAACCCCAGTTTGAAGGCGAAGGTGCGCAAGTTCATTTTGCTGGTTACAACGAGCATGAAGAAATGTTGTCTCAATGGACTTACGATAACAGCAAAATATCTACTCTGCATTCTACAGATAACACACCGCCATCTGCGGTAACAATCGAATTGGATCCTATCAGTGCTGCGATGCCTGATAAATCCAGAGAAAACAAGCGCAACAACAAGTAGTAGGTGACAAGTGTTCAATGGTTCTAATTTGCGATTAGCTCGTCTGTATCACGAGCTATCTCTTGAGCAAGTGGCTGAGCGGGTTAATAAAACCCGCCAATATATTCAGCGGCTGGAATCCGGCTTTGCTGTGCCAACTAATGAACTTTCTAATGAATTAGCGACTGTATTGCAGGTTACTCCTGCGTTCTTTGAAACCCAAATACAATCTCCTGTGAACGAAGAAATTGTTCATTTCCGTAAACGCAGCGCAATTAGAGTAGCAACAAAATTAGCAGCACTTGCAAAGGCTGAGTTATACAGACGATTAATCGTCGTTTTTGAGGAAAATCTAAATTTACCGTCAGTGTTATTTCCTGAATTAAAAGCAAACTCCCCGGAAGAAGTTGAACGAGCAGCAGAAAAATGTCGGATTGATTGGGGATTAGGGTTTGGGCCAATTGAAAATGTAACTCGCCTGGCTGAAAAGCTAGGTGCATTTGTTACCTCGTTTGACTCAGTATCTGATGATGTTGACGCGTTATCCGTTCCATTAGATCGACCTTTCATTGTCAGAAATACAGCCAAGAAGTCACCATGCCGACAACGGTTTGATATTGCACATGAAATTGGACATATTGTGTTACACGGCGGAATATCTACTGGTGACAGAATAACCGAATCTCAAGCCAACCAATTTGCCTCTGCCCTACTTTTACCACGAAGTGCGATGGCTAAATATTTCCCTGCCCCGATAAGCGGAAGAATCAACTGGCGAGGTCTAAGTGAGTTCAAGTTAACTTGGAAAGTAAGTAAAGCAGCAATTATTTATCGGGCACATCAGCTTTCCCTTTTAACCGATACGCAATACAAAACGGCTTTTTTGGGGCTTAAACGTAAGGGAGAAGCTATTGAGGAAAAAGAGGATTATCTTATTCCCCATGAAAAACCTGAATTATTTCATCGGGCAATAAAAGTGCTTATTAATGATGTTTGTATTGATATTGAAACATTAGCTGAGCGTCTGAAAATTACAGTGCCAATGCTGCTTGAACTCGCTAACGATAGTTCACTTTATGAGCTTAATGATCAGGCAAATTCTGTAAATGTCATTTCGATGTTTTCATATCGATCCAGAATAGCGTGATTATTTTCCATCCTGTTCAAATTAGGCTCTTATTAATACAAACCAATTATCATTTTATCCGATGCACCGTAAAACCCCGTCCTTCAGAGGGTGTCAACTCAACCGCGCTTTCCAGCGCGGTTATTCAATGGAAGAATCAGTGACAATTAACCTGATGAAACCGCTTCCATCCCTACCAAGCCCACTTTCAGATAGCCCGATTTACGCAAAGAATCCATCACACTCATCAGTGTTTCATAATCCACAGTTTTATCCGCTTGAAAGAAGATGGTTGTCTCTTTATTAGATTGGGTGGTCTGATCCAATACCGCCGCCAAAGTATCATAATCGACCGGTTGATCTCCGACATAAAGCTGGCGATCAGCTTTAACCGTCAAGAATACCGGTTTTTCTGGACGCGGCTGTGGTTTTGCCGACGAAGCAGGTAAATCCACTTTAATATCAACGGTTGCCAGTGGTGCTGCTACCATGAAGATAATCAACAGCACCAACATCACGTCAATAAATGGTGTGACGTTAATTTCATGCAATTCGCCACTATCATCCAGATCTTCATTAAGACGTATTGCCATAAGTCACCTTGTCTTGCTATTTGCTAAATCCAGATCACGGCCAAGCAGTAATATTGACTGTGCCGCCATGTCACCAACCTGACCACGGTAAGCAACGATCATACGGGCGAAGATGTTATATATCACAACGGCAGGGATCGCTGCGACCAGACCCAGTGCTGTCGCTAACAGGGCCTCCGCAATACCCGGTGCCACAACCGCAAGGTTAGTTGTCTGTGAGTGAGCAATACCGATAAAGCTATTCATGATGCCCCACACCGTACCAAACAGACCAACGAAAGGAGAAATCGCCCCAATGGTTGCCAGATAGCCATTGCCACGCCCCATATGACGGCTGATAGCCGCAACGGAACGTTCCAGGCGGAAAGCGGCACGTTCTTTCGTGCTATTCAGGTCAGTGCTCTCAGAAGATAACTGACGTTCTGCCTGTACTTCACTCAGCAATAAGCGGCTGATACTGTGTTTGTTGAAACCTTCGGCAATTTCCGCAGCCTGATCAAGGCTCTTAACGTCCGTTAAAGCTAATCGCTCTTTACGCAAACGACGACCAGATGCCAACAGTTCAGTGCCTTTTGAGAAGAACAGAGCCCAAGTAATAACAGAAGCAATCACCAGACCAATCATAACGGTCTTAACCACAATATCGGCGTTCTGATACATGCCCCAAATGGACAGATCAGTCGCAAAGCCACTGGAAAGATTGGCTTCATCAGCAGGAATTTTAGGTGCAACCTCATCCGTTGCAACCGGCGTAACTTGAGTGGATTCTGTCGTAGGTACCGCTTGCGGTGCAATCTGATTTGCAGATGGTGCAGTTGTGTCCGTCGTTGCCTGAGTAGTCGCGGGAGTAGACCCTGCAATTTGTACGGTTTTTGACGTGGTATTGTTATCTGTTGCAGATGCTGGTGCTGTATCAGCCAATGCTGAACCTGTCAGCCCGAACGCTAATATTATTGAAGCAGTCAAATTTCGCATCAGTTGGCCTTTACTCCCTTTGCTATAAACCTTGTTATTTAGCAGTGAATTACTTTTCGTCATCTCACTAACCTTATTTATACTGAGTCTTCACCAGATTGAATGAAAATGCAGGCTGATAATATCAAACATTAAGTGATTTGATAGTAATTATCATTATTGTTTAATAAAAAAGTATTATCCCTTCACAAAATAAAGTTAAACAACCCCTACTCACAGGTAATGAGATGAATTTTCGTCAAGTTGTCTTAATCTTTTTGTACAAAAAGGTCTAAATCTTTTAACGTGTTAACTCTATTTTTTTACACCATTTCAAAAATTGAAGTGTTAAAGGTGGCAGTGGATCATGGCAGAAAAAAAACTGGAAACTTTACTGGTCAATGCAGGTAGAAGCCAAAAATTTACTCAAGGCGCAGTCAATCCCATCATTCAGCGAACTTCATCGGTGATCTTCGATTCTGTCGCCGACAAAAGACGTGCTACGCAAAACCGGGGCAAGAGCGAGCTGTTTTATGGCCGCCGTGGTACACAGACTCATTTTTCTTTTCAAGCAGCAATGGCTGAACTGGAAAGTGGCGCAGGCTGTATGCTTTACCCTTCTGGTGCTGCCGCGATTAGTCATGCCATTCTCGCTTTTGCCGCCGCAGGCGATCATATTCTATTAACCGGTTCAGCTTATGACCCGACGCAAAGTTTCTGTGACAAAATATTGTCACGGATGAATATTACCACCGATTATTTCGATCCCATGATTGGCGAAGAGATTGCTGATCTGATTAAGCCCAATACCAAAGTGGTGTTTCTTGAATCCCCCGGCTCCATCACAATGGAAGTACAAGATATCCCCGCTATTGTCCGCGCAGTGCGCCAAGTCAATCCAGATATTGTCATCATGCTCGATAATACTTGGGCGGCAGGTGTGCTGTTTAAAGCGCTAGAATTCGGCGTCGATATTTCGATTCAATCAGGCACCAAATATATTATTGGTCACTCAGACGCAATGTTAGGGATTGCTGTGGCTAATGAACGTTGTTGGGCGCAACTGCGAGAAAACTCCTATTTGATGGGGCAGATAGCCGATGCCGATACGGTCTATATGGCCAGTCGCGGATTGCGTACTTTAGCCATTCGCTTGAAACAACATGAAAAAAGCAGTATTGAAGTCGCACACTGGCTGCAACAACGAACCGAAGTTGCCGCTGTCTATCACCCCGCTCTGCCTTCCTGCCCCGGTCACAATAATTTTATCCGTGATTTCAGTGGCAGTAGCGGCCTGTTCTCTTTTCAATTGAAAAAGAAGTTAACTCCCCAACAATTTACGGATTATCTGGATAATTTTCACCATTTTAAAATGGCATTCTCATGGGGCGGTTTTGAATCTCTGATCCTAGGCTATCAACCAGAAGAGATAAAAATGATGCGTCAATACGATATTTCACAAAGGACAGGCACTCTGTTCCGCCTGCATGTCGGGCTGGAAAATGTTCAAGATTTGATTGATGACCTCGCAGAGGGATTTGGTCGAATTTCGACTTGAGTAATCTTATTGTTATTCAATGTAATAAACTGAAAAACTTAACATTTGAAATCATAATGAAGCGATAATATAGATATATTGCCAGTACAATGCATTTGCATTACACTTTGTTGAACAGATTCTCAAATCAGCATAACGAGGTAGAAATATGCACGCATTACCAAATGTTGAGTTCGAGGTTGGTGCAGAATCCAAGCTTACCAGTCGCAGCCAGACAACCATCCCAACATCTGTCCGTAAAGCGCTTAAGTTAAAACCAGGTCATGACAGTATCGCATATAAGATTTTATCTTCTGGTGATGTACTTATCAGCCGTAAAAATAGTGAAGAAGAAAAAGATCTTGTCATGGAATCATTTCTGGACTTTCTGGCAAAAGACATTCGGAGACATCCGGGACAAGTACAACAATTAGATGAACAACTCATTAACCAGGCGAAGTCACTTATCGCTGGAATAGACATAGATCTGAGCAACCCATTATCTGCTGACGATGAGTAAAGACTATGTATGATCGAGTATGTGTAATAAACGGATGGGCTCTTTTTGCTCATCCGTGCTTTGTAGAACAATTAAAACAATCAATAGATAAGGTAGAACAACTTCAACAAAAATATCCAAATGACTACTTGAAAAAAAATGATACAAAACGCTTGGCTGCAATCATAAAACTCGTTACTGAAATTATTCCCAATGACCCAACTAATATAGCCTTTCGTTTAGGTGACACATTAGGTGGCAAAAGAAAACACTGGTTCAGAGCAAAATTTTTCCAACAATATCGCCTTTTTTTCCGTTTTCACGCTGAAAGTAAAATTATTATCTTTGGCTGGGTAAATGATGAGAGAACAAAAAGGGCATATGGTGATAAGCACGATGCTTACAAAGTATTTGGTGAAATGCTTAATGCAGGACACCCACCAGACGACTGGAACTCTCTTTTAAAAGAATCCATTGATTCACCACACTTAACTAAACTTATTAATGAACATTAGTCATAGTTTCTCCTTATCCGGGATAAAATCAAGCCATGCCAAAGCTTTTACTGTAAACTGACTTTATATATACAGATGCAATAAATTTATTTTATATGCCCTATGGATTTCAAGATAACGGGTATAACAGTTACAGGATAAGCAATGGAAGTACTAAACGGGATCATGCAGGCATTATGGCAGCATGACTTTTCTAAACTTGCCAACCCCGATGTTCTCTGGATTATCTATGGCATTCTATTCGTGACACTGGTTCTGGAAAATGGCTTATTACCCGCCGCTTTTCTGCCCGGTGATACTCTGTTAATCCTTGCCGGTGCATTAGTTGCCAAGGGAGTCATGAGTTTTATCCCAACCGTTTTTATATTAACAGCGGCGGCAAGTATCGGTTGCTGGTTTGGCTATCTTCAAGGGCTATGGCTTGGCGATACCAAACGAGTTAAGAATTGGTTGGCACAACTTCCTATTCAGTATCGCCAACGAGCTAACGAGCTGTTTTTCAAACATGGTTTGGCCGCGTTACTGATTGGCCGTTTTTTGGCTTTTGTCCGCACTCTGTTACCAACATTGGCGGGTATATCCGGCCTTAACAGTAAACGCTTTCAAGTTTTTAACTGGTTGAGTGGCCTGCTATGGGTTGTCATCGTGGTCGGTTTTGGTTATCTCCTTAATCAGATCCCGTTTATTAAAAATCACCAAGATTTGGTGATGAACATTTTGATAATTTTACCCATAGTGCTATTGCTAAGTGGTTTAAGCGCCTCTTTGTTGATGTACTGGCGCCACAAGAAAATCTCGGCGACAAAACGTAAATAAAAGTCATCATGGTTTACAAGCAGCAGCAGGGTTTTTATCCTTAACTTAATGTACCAATATTATATATACCCTATGGATTTCAAGATGGATCGCGACGGCAAGGGAGCGAATCCCCGGGAGCATAGGTAACTATGTGACCGGGGTTAGTGAGTGCAGCCAACAAAGAGGCAACTTGAAGGATAACGGGTATAGGCTAAGGCTCAGCCACTAAGTGATACTCTTGGTATCGATGCATCACCAAACCGGTCAATCTATGGACTTGGCCATGTATTGATTACAATACATGGCTTAGATCACGCCGATTGTATTACTTCCTTCAATTACGCTTAATATCAACTTAATATCAATTGCCATAATTTCAACTGATATTTTAAGTCTCTCTTTTTATAGGAGTTAGTAATGGATAATCAACCTATTATCAGACTTGCTGATGGGAATCACATGCCACAACTGGGGCTTGGATCATGGGCCTCAGATGACCAGCAGATAGCAGAAACAATCCATGCTGCACTGGATATCGGTTATCGGGCAATTGATACCGCCGCTATCTACAACAATGAGAAAGGCGTAGGCAACGCGTTACAAGAAACAGATATCCCCCGTGAAGATATCTTTGTTACAACTAAATTGTGGAATGACAGACACCTTGATGCCCGTGCTGCCTTGACAGAAAGTCTGGAAAAGTTGCAACTGGATTATGTTGACCTTTACCTCATTCACTGGCCTGCACCACCGCAAGATCAATATGTCGGTGCCTGGCAACAATTGATTGAATTACAGAAAGAGGGGCTTATTCGCAGTATTGGTGTTTCTAACTTCCAACCTGAACACATCCAGCGACTGATCAATGAAACCGGTGTTCATCCCGTCATTAATCAGATTGAGTTGCACCCGCTGTTACAACAACGTCAGCTCCATGCCTGGAATGCCACACATAATATCGTTACCGAATCCTGGAGCCCACTGGCACAAGGTGGTGAAAATGTATTTGATAATCAACTGGTTCAACATCTGACACAAAAGTATGGCAAAACACCCGCGCAGGTTGTTATTCGCTGGCACATTGATAACGGCATGATTGTGATCCCAAAATCAACCACGTTATCGAGAATTAAAGAGAACTTTGATGTGTTCGATTTCAAACTAGAAAAAGAAGATTTGACCGCGATGACTACGCTAGATATCGGTAAACGTCTGGGACCAACCCCTGAAATATTCGTTGATTTCAGTGAATTCATTCAGCTTCTTGAGCAAAATAGCGCTAATAATCAGTGCTGAAAAACGGCTGATAAAATTGATAGGGTGATCGTGGACAAAGTAGAATTAAAACGTGCGCGGCATCACCGCCGCGCCCCAATTTTGCTGAGCTATTTTCTTGGTTCTACCGATTATCACTCATCTGGTTTTTTCCATTATTGATTGACCGGTATAGTCACTAACTGCCCAACAGAGCCGCGATCGGCCATTTCCAGAATCTGGCTGTAATAGAGGAATGGGAAGTGCTCATAAGAGGGCTGGTTCATATAAACCAGCAATTCCACCCGCCCATCAACCCAAACCGTATCCTTCCAACCATAATCTTGCGGTTGAGGGGCCTCACCGTTGTGGTTAATCAGCTTAAACTGCACACCTTCAATATGGAATGGTTGTGGGGCAGAAGCATTTACGATCCAACGCTCCCACGTTCCTTGCTGGCTAGTAATATCCACCCGATTCATATCCCATAACGCACCGTTTATTCCCGGCGTATTATCATCAAGATAAATTTCCCGGTTACGGATTACACTGGAAACTGGCGTAACATCATCAATCAAACGAGATGGGAGATTATCTGTCACCAGAGATAATAAACCGGTTGCTTTAATGGTCAAAACGGTGCTGGAAATCAACACCGTAGAGGGTTCAAACAACCCACGCAACTTATCAAGTACCCCAGCTGATTCACCTGCGGTAACAACAACTTCATCCTCTTTGGACATATCAATTAATACCTCACGCCGTTCTCCTGGCGCAAGGGAGAGTTGCTGAACGGCTATCGGCGCAGGTAACAGCCCCAAATCAGTGCCTATCATATAGAAAGGACGGCCATCACCAATCTGTAACTGATATCGGCGGGCATTAGATGCATTGAGTAAACGTAAACGGATCCAGCCACGAGATACCTCAATAAAAGGATTCTGTACGCCATTAACTAACAGAGTATTACCGATAAATCCACTATCAGAGGCCGGCTGATACTCAGGAACCCCAAAGTTATCCAACCGTTTATCTTGAAGAATAACCGGGAAATCATTAACACCATAGTGTTTCGGCAACGGCAAATGACGGCTGGTTTCATCTTCTACCAACCACATACCAGCCAAACCTTTATAAACATGTGGTGCCATCCGATTAGGTGTATTGGCATGATACCAGCAAGTTGCCGCCTGCTGACGAATAGGCAACACTGGCGACCAGTCAGACCCCGGAGAAATCTGACGGGCAACTCCACCGGTCAATGTACCCGGTAATTGTAATCCGCTGACGGTCATTGAAACCGGCTCTGCTAGCCGATTGCTGTATATCAGTTTGACATCATCGTTTTTATGAACCCGTATAGTCGGACCAAGGTATTGACCATTAATCCCCCATACACTGGTTTTATATTGTCCATCAAAAGTCCAATGCGCTTTTTGTAAAGTCAGAAATAACGGCTGCCCACCACGGGATTCCAATAAAGGGGGAACCGGCAAAGCAGTCTGCTGATTTTTGCTGGCCCGAACCAATAAAGGAGCGGCTCCGATACACATCGCCAAGCCTGATACCTGAATAAACTGGCGCCGACTAAATGACATATTTTCTCCGCGACAAACCTAATTAAATTCCGGGCCTATATGGCTCAAAAATAGTTGAGACACTGCAATCATTCATCCCGGAAGCGAATAACTCAATATTGAAGTTATTAAAGCTTATTATCCTTTTGATTGCGCTTAACAAAAACATTATTTATCAAGCGCTCATCATAACGCGAATATGGTGGGAATTAAACTATCTGAATGCATTACACGAATCTTTCCCGATCAGCATCAGTACATGTCATTTCCGACTAATAATAAATTGTGGTCATGGACAACGAACAAAAATCCTCACATATGCTAAATATGTGAGGATTAAAGTACGCTTAACAGCTATCGCCTTGGTTAGACCCGCACTTTATTATAAAAGAGTGGCTCCAAACAACCTATTATGAATACTTACCCTATTTCTCCATTGCAGCCAACTCTTCATCCAATGCATCTATTTTAGCTTTCATCACTTTATGACAATATTCTGCCAGCTCACGCACCTGCTCTTTGGTATAGCCAGAAGTATCAATGGGAGGCAACATTTCAACAATGACGGGACCATTATTCCAGCGATTCAGCTTAATACGTCCATTAGTGATAGAAGAAACGCAGACCGGGACAATCGGCACTCCCGCAGAGATCGCAGCATGGAAAGCGCCAGTTTTAAATGGCAACAAACCACGACCACGACTACGTGTCCCTTCCGGAAACATCCAAACAGAAAGATGACGATTTTTAATCTGCTCCACAACCTGAGCAATCGTGCCATGTGCTTTAGCACGGTTAGCACGATCAATCAGGATATTACCTGCCAACCAATAAAGCTGACCAAAAAATGGGATCAGCACCAACGTTTTTTTACCTACTGTCACTGTGCCCGGCTGAACCGCATTGGACATAGTTATCATGTCATAGTTGTTTTGGTGGTTGCCAATGTAGATACTCGGACCATAATGCTTAGCTTCAGCAGGAATACGCTCAATAATTTTGACGCCAAATATTTTCGACAACCGACCAAACATATTCCCAAACACCATAACATGGTCAGGATGACGTGGCCTGAATAAGCAGTAAATAGCACCAGAGACACACACTACAATCGAAAACAGAATAACAATAATGCCGCGAATAATTGCTAACATAGCCGCCTCTTATTTAATCCCACTATTTAGTTACGTTAGTATTAGTAGCAGAAGGTGGAGTCTCAACCTGTACCCGTTCAATACGCTGCAACCCACGAGGTAGAGACGTTCCCTTACGACCACGTTCTCCTCGGAATTTCTGAAGATCTTCAGGACGCAGCGTCAATTTACGCTTTCCAAAGTAAAGTGTAATAGACGATTGTGGCGGTAGTATCAATAACCAACTCAACAGGTCATTTTCTGCGGCTGACTGAACAGAAATTATCTTATTCCCTTTCCCTTTAGAAAGTTGCGGCAAATCTGCAACCGGGAACATTAACATCCGGCCTGCGCGGGTAATTGCCAACAACATATCATCCTGCGGATTATTTATTTCCAGCGGCGTCATGACGCGAGCATTTTCCGGCAATGTAATCAGTGCCTTACCTGCTCGGTTTTTAGCAACCAAATCACTAAAAGTACAGATAAAACCATAACCAGCATCAGAGACCATCAGAAACTGCTGTTCATCCGGTGCCATCAGTACATGTTCTACCGTTGCCCCTGCGGGTACAGTCAATTTACCCGTTAGTGGTTCCCCCTGCCCTCTGGCAGAAGGTAAATCCCGCGGATCAAGCGAGTAACTGCGACCTGTTGTATCAATAAACACAACCGGCTGATTGCTCTTACCACGAGCCGCACCACGGAAGCTATCACCTGCTTTGTAATTCAGACCGGCCGGATCAATATCGTGACCTTTCGCACTACGAACCCAACCCATCTCGGACAATACGATTGTCACCGGCTCAGAAGGCGTGATGTCATGCTCACTCATCGCTTTGGCTTCATCACGTTCTCTCATTGGAGAACGACGCTCATCACCATAAGTGGCCGCATCAGCCATGATCTCTTTCTTCAACAGGGTATTCAGTTTGCGCTCAGAACTCAGAATCGCCTGTAACTTATCACGCTCTTTTGCCAGTTCGCTCTGTTCGCCACGGATTTTTACCTCTTCCAGTTTAGCTAAGTGGCGTAATTTCAGCTCAAGAATGGCTTCCGTTTGCGTCTCACTTAAACCAAAACGTGACATTAATACTGGTTTTGGCTCATCTTCACTACGGATAATGTGAATGACTTCATCAATATTGAGAAATGCGATCAGTAAGCCTTCCAGCACATGCAGGCGCTTAAGAACTTTTTCCAGACGATGGTTCAGACGTTTACGAACGGTTTCCCGGCGGAATACCAACCATTCGGAGAGGATCTCAACCAGCCCTTTCACGGTCGGACGGTTATCCAACCCGATCATGTTCAGGTTAACGCGATAACTCTTTTCCAAATCGGTAGTGGCAAACAGATGATTCATCACCTGCTCCAAATCAACCCGGTTTGTGCGAGGGACAATAACCAGACGAGTTGGATTTTCATGATCAGATTCATCTCGTAAGTCATCAACCATAGGCAGCTTTTTAGCCCGCATTTGGTTAGCGATCTGTTCCAACACTTTGGCACCAGAAACCTGATGCGGCAGCGCAGTGATCACAACATTGCCATCTTCTTTTGACCAAACAGCTCGCATCCGTACCGAACCACGGCCATTTTTATAAATCTTACGGATATCTTCGTGAGAAGTGATGATCTCCGCTTCAGTCGGATAATCAGGACCTTTAACGTGTTCCATCAGATCATCAAGGGAACTCTGTGGCTTATCCAGCAGCATAACCAGTGCATTCACCACTTCACGCGCATTATGGGGCGGAATATCTGTCGCCATCCCCACCGCAATACCGGTGGTGCCATTCAGCAAAATATTTGGCAAACGCGCCGGCAGCATTTTCGGTTCCTGCAATGTGCCGTCAAAGTTTGGCACCCAATCAACGGTACCGTGGCCTAACTCAGCCAACAGCAACTCGGCATATTTGGACAGGCGAGACTCGGTATAACGCATCGCGGCGAAAGATTTGGGATCATCCGGCGCTCCCCAGTTTCCTTGCCCATCCACTAAAGGATAGCGGTAAGAAAATGGCTGCGCCATTAACACCATAGCTTCATAACAAGCACCATCACCATGCGGATGGTATTTACCCAGTACATCACCCACGGTACGGGCGGATTTCTTAAATTTGGCGGTATTGTTCAATCCCAGTTCTGACATGGCATAAACAATACGGCGCTGAACCGGTTTCAAACCGTCACCGATAAAAGGCAACGCCCTATCCATGATGACGTACATGGAGTAGTTCAGGTAGGCGGTTTCAGTAAATGAGTGGAGCGGCAAACGCTCCACTCCATCGTGAGTTATCTCACTCATTCGTTAATTTCCTCAGAATCTTTTGACTATCCCTGTGGGTGTTACACTTCAATGTCTACCGTATCGCCCTTCTCTTGCAGCCAGTTACGGCGATCTTCTGAACGCTTCTTCGCTAGAAGCATATCCATCATAGAGAAGGTTTCCTGGTAGTTTTCATCATCGATAGTCAACTGCACCAGACGACGGGTATTCGGGTCTAACGTTGTTTCACGCAGTTGCATGGGATTCATCTCACCCAATCCTTTAAAGCGCTGTACGTTAGGCTTACCCCGTTTGCGGCTTAGACGATCCAACACCGCACTTTTTTCCTCTTCATCCAATGCGTAATACACTTCTTTACCTAGATCAATACGATATAGAGGCGGCATTGCCATATAAACATGGCCGTTCTTAACCAATGTTGGGAAATGGCGGACAAACAGGGCACACAATAGCGTCGCAATATGCAAACCATCTGAGTCTGCATCCGCCAGAATACAGATTTTGCCATAACGCAACTGACTGAGATCGTGGCTATCCGGGTCGATACCAATCGCGACAGAGATATCATGGACTTCCTGTGATGCCAACACTTCATCTGAAGAAACTTCCCAGGTATTCAGAATCTTCCCTTTCAGCGGCATAATGGCTTGATATTCACGGTCACGCGCCTGTTTTGCCGATCCCCCCGCAGAATCTCCTTCTACCAGAAACAGTTCGGTAAAATTGAGATCCTGTGATGTACAGTCAGCCAGTTTTCCCGGTAATGCTGGGCCACTGGTCAGTTTTTTACGCACAACCTTTTTCGCTGCACGCATTCTACGTTGTGCGCTAGCGATCGCCAGTTCAGCCAACTGCTCTGCTTCCTGAACATTCTGGTTTAACCATAAGCTGAAAGCATCTTTGACAACACCAGAAACAAAAGCAGCAGATTGGCGCGAAGAGAGGCGTTCTTTCGTCTGACCAGCAAATTGCGGATCCTGCATTTTTACCGACAGAACATAAGTACAGCGATCCCAGATATCATCGGCAGCAAGCTTCACACCACGTGGCAAGATATTGCGAAATTCGCAAAATTCACGCATCGCATCCAGTAACCCCTGACGCAACCCGTTTACATGTGTTCCCCCCTGCATCGTTGGGATGAGGTTGACATAACTTTCAGCCAGTAGCTCTCCCCCTTCCGGCAACCAGAGTAACGCCCAGTCAACCGCTTCGGTTGCACCACTGAAAGTACCGACAAAAGGCGCAGCCGGCAATGTTGTCAGGCCATTAACCGCAGCCATCAAATAGTCGGTCAGACCATCGGCATAACACCATTTCTGTTCAGTACCGTTGATCTTGTCTTTAAAAACAATTTCCACTCCCGGACATAAAACGGCTTTCGCTTTCAGCAAATGGGTCAAGCGGGAAACAGAGAAACGAGGGCTATCAAAGAAACTTTCGTCAGGCCAGAAGTGAACACCGGTACCAGTGTTGCGTTTACCACAACTTCCTATTACTGTCAGCTCCTGCACTTTATCGCCATTCTCAAAAGCAATCTGATAAATCTGACTGTCACGGCGAACGGTGACCTCAATCCGCTTGGACAAAGCGTTAACCACCGAGATCCCCACACCGTGGAGACCACCAGAAAACTGATAGTTTTTATTCGAAAATTTACCACCGGCATGTAAGCGGCTCAGGATCAACTCAACCGCTGAAACGCCTTCTTCTGGATGAATATCAACCGGCATGCCGCGGCCATCATCAATGACCTCCAGTGACTGATCGCTATGAAGGATCACTTCAATATGTTTAGCGTGACCTGCCAAAGCTTCATCCACGCTGTTATCGATCACTTCCTGTGCCAAATGGTTCGGACGCGTTGTATCAGTGTACATTCCCGGACGACGGCGAACCGGTTCCAGACCACTGAGAACTTCAATGGCATCTGCGTTGTAACTAGATTGAGTCATGTTGTAATTCTGTTGGTTGCTTCTTGATTAAAGGGCTAATCAGTTTTGTATACTGTTGATAATACCAGTCGTTCAAACATTTTTGGCAAGTTTTTTCTCGCCATCACTAGAAAGCCCAAGAAAGTTGATGATTTGTGGGAAATAGTGTTCAAATCCGATAAAGGCATGATTACCACCAGATTCAATAGTTTGCTTACATAATACCAGATAAGCAACCGCCTGGCGGTAATCCAGCACCTCATCTCCGGTTTGTTGCAATAACCAGATAAGATCCGGTGACTCCAATGGTTCAATCCACATGCTTTTGAGATCATGAATATGGCGCGATTCCAACGTATATCGTTGGTTTGTATAAGGGTTAATATTTTCCCCAAGATAATCCCGCAGTAATTCAAACGGACGCACGGCTGGATTAACGACCACAGCGGGCAAGCTGAAACATTGTGAAAGCCATATCGCTAAATAACCACCGAGAGAAGAGCCAACGATACCCAAATCATCCCCGGCATGCTCCATCACCAGATTTTCGAGCAGCTCAGCCGCTTCTTCAGGATAAGGGGGTAACTGAGGCACCAGCATGTCAATGTCAGGATGATGCTGATACAGCCACGCTTTTAAGGCATTGGCTTTTGCAGACTGCGGGGAACTATTAAAACCGTGCAAATAGAGTAAGGTTGACATCAGACCGAGCCCCTCAATTGTGCAATACCACTGGCCACTATGCTCCTGTGCGACACACCACAGATGGTGAGGCTTGGCAAATCCAATAAGCAGAGAGTAACACAGCAACACAAAGAGACAAACACAACCTAATATCCATCCGAATCTAAATCAGGGCAGAACTCATTACTTGCCAGTCTATAGACCTGAGTTGTCAAACCAAATTCGCCATTATCGGCAACAGACAATTCGAGATAACGCCATCCCGGAGCAACAGTATCAAGCATAAAATTGGTACAATGTGGTTTGAATTGCAAACATGTTGATGGTGTCGCCATCATACGGATGCCATTCCAATCCAGATCCATCTCTTGATGTATATGCCCACAAAGCATCGCCTTAACTCGTGAATAACTTTGCAGATACTGGGCCAGAATATGTGAATTGCGCAAACTATGCTGATCCAGCCAGGTACAACCTGATGGTAATGGATGATGATGAAGCAGGATCACCGCGTAACGTTCAGGGTGCCTATCCAGGCAATTTTTCATCCATTCAAGCTGATATTCCGACAACTCCCCGTGGGGAACGCCCTGCACCTGACTATCAAGCATCAAAAGTTGCCAGTGCTTACCGACTAAAATCTGTTTCGACGGAGAAACGCCAGCCGCCGCCAAGGCATCCACCATCGCAGGCTGATAATCATGATTACCGGGTAACCAGACACAAGGTGCCGGTAAACGGGCAATACCATCAGCAAAATGTCGATAAGCTTCCAACGACTGATCCTGCACCAAATCACCTGTCGCTACGATTAAATCAATATCAGCATTTTGTTTGAGGATGGCATCCAGCACCGCTTGGTAACTGCGATAAGTATTGATACCCAATAAAGTATCTTCTTTGCTGGCAAAAAGATGCGTATCTGTTATTTGCAATATTTTGGCTGTGGTTCCCTCTACCACAGGCAGTTCAAACTGGCTTTCCAAATGGTTTCCTTGTCCTATAAGTCATCAACGAGCATCATAACTCGTTTTAACGCAAGAGATCTGCTGACTGGCACACACTTCCCTTTTCTCGGTTAAAAATTAGGAATTATCTGAATTCCATTCTTTTTTTAACTTTTCATGGTGTAATGCCAGCCATTGTATCGCAATAACTGAAGCAGCATTATCAATAATTCCCTCTTCCATCCAATGATAAGCTTGTTCACGACTTACCACATGCACCCGAATATCTTCATGTTCACCAGATAATCCATGAATACCGGTCGCTGTCGTGGCATCCACTTCCCCCACCATCACAGAGATACGTTCCGTTGTTCCTCCGGGACTGGAGAGATAACTCAACACGGGTCTGCAACGTTTAACTTCGATTCCGGCCTCTTCCATTGTTTCGCGGCGCACCACCTGTTCGACATCTTCGCCCTCTTCAATCATACCGGCAACAATTTCCAGTAACCATGGCGTCGCTTTCGTCTCTATTGCCGGAATACGTATCTGCTCTATCAATACAACCTCATCACGACGTGGATCATAAGGTAACAATGCACCGGCATGGCCCCGCTCAAAAACTTCACGGCTAACCTCTTCACTCCAACCACCGGCAAACAGACGATGACGGAAACGGTAATTTGTCAGTTTAAAGAATCCATTGTACAAACTTTTTTTCGCGATAATTTCTATATCCTGCTTATCCAACATGACTGGCGTTAACGGCTTCTTATGCATAAAATTCTCCTAAATAGTTCCTTACTTGCTAGCCACTAAGATGATATTAATCAAGCAGAGTTAAAAAATTCACTCGTTGATGGTGTAAAGTTAAGCTAAATTAAGGCAATATGGCACAAACGGCTACCTTTCGCTGATAGCATACTCTGCTAGAATCAGTAACATTTCGTTTTTCACCAAGGCAACGTAAGAGTCTATCCCAATAAGCGTAATTGGTGCAGGCCGTTTTTGTAAATGAACAGTGAACTCAGGCTGTGCGCAGCACCTGAAGCATTCACTCTTTATCACAAAGCATGGTAAATAAAATAGCCTAATGGGATAGACAACGAGCAAAATAGCTGTGCAATCAAGGAATTACAATGAAGAAACTGCTCTCCATTTTTATCGCTATGAGCCTGACGGGATTGAGTTCGATGAGTCAAGCTGAAGATCTTTTGCAAGTTTATAAGCAAGCAAAAGAGGGTAACCCTGAACTACGTAAATCAATGGCTGAACGTAATAAAGCTTTTGAAAAAATTAATGAATCCCGTAGCCCATTATTACCTCAGTTGGAATTAAATACCGGATACGCCTATAACAGTGGTTACCGCGATCAACGTGACACAGAAAGCAATACATTGAATGCAAAGCTTGGTTTGACTCAAACCATTTTTGATATGTCTAAATGGCGCCTATTGAACTTAGAAGAAAAAACGGCAGGTATTGCTGATGTTACCTACCAAAGCAGTGAACAAAAACTGATCTTGGATAGTGCAACAGCTTATTTCAAAGTACTGCGCACCATTGATACACTCTCCTACATTGAAGCTCAGAAAGCGGCCATTTACCGCCAGTTGGATCAAACGACTCAACGTTTTAATGTCGGTCTGGTTGCAATTACTGATGTCCAGAACGCCCGAGCTAATTACGATGATGTACTCGCTCAGGAAGTTGCCAGCCGTAATGAGCTGGACAATGCATTGGAAGCCCTGCGTCAGGTCACGGGTATTTATTACCCTCGGTTAGCCTCACTAAATATTGATCATTTCAAAACACAGAAGCCAGAAGCGGTAGATATTCTGCTAAAAGAGGCAGAGAAACGTAATTTAAGTTTACTATCTGCTCGTTTAGGTCAGGATCTGGCTCGTGAACAAATCAAAGCAGCCCAAACCGGCCATATGCCAACTATTGATTTAGGCGCTTCTACCAATGTTTCAAATAGCCAGAATCATGCACCAGGCAGATCAAACAACTATAGCGGTGAAAACAGCGTTGGCCTGACACTTCGTCTGCCAATTTATAGCGGCGGTGCCACCAGTTCCCGCGTTGAACAAGCACAATATGGTTTTGTCAGCGCCAGCGAACAATTAGAGAGCACTTACCGCAATGTGGTACAGACTGTCCGTTCTTCCTTTAACAACATATCTGCTTCCATCAGCAGTATCGACGCCTACAAACAGCTTGTTGTTTCGGCGCAAAGCTCGCTCGACGCAATGGAAGCGGGTTATCAAGTTGGCACACGTACCATTGTTGATGTACTGAATGCCACGACCAAGTTGTACGATGCCAAACAGAAGCTATCCAATGCTCGCTATGATTATCTGATTAATCAACTGAATATTCAGCATGCACTGGGTACGTTAAATGAGAAGGATTTAGTTGCTCTGA
This sequence comes from Photorhabdus laumondii subsp. laumondii, assembly GCF_003343245.1. NCBI lineage: Bacteria > Pseudomonadati > Pseudomonadota > Gammaproteobacteria > Enterobacterales > Morganellaceae > Photorhabdus > Photorhabdus laumondii. The sequence continues at coordinate 4,641,008 of NZ_CP024901.1, forward strand.
ATAATTCGCTAGGTAAACAGCTCTCAACTTCCGCTAACAGCATTGTTCAGGGAACAGGAACCCCAGTAACTTCTGCTCGTAACTGATACAGTCTTTCACTTCCACTAAATTAACGGCCCGCCATCAAGCGGGCTGTTTTATTTCCAACCAACTATACCCGTTATCTTTCAAGTTGCTTCTTTGTTGGCTGCACTCACTCACCCCGGTCACATCGTTATCTATGCTCCCGAGGATTCACTCCCTTGCCATCGCGATCCATCTTGAAATCCATAGGGTATATAATTGGGTTCTGAAACAATAAACAGATATTTTTCTTAATGAAAAAACACATAAATTAAAATAATCCTTCAAATGGATTCCAGCTCTGGCTATTCACTTTTTCTTTCAGATAATAGGCATAGTTAGCAGTGGTTCCCCATATTGCTGAAAACGCAAATTTAATCCCCATGTCGACAGCAGGAGGAATATAAATACTCAAGACACTTTCCATAATCTCCAATATAATTATCACTACAACACCAACACCAACACCAACACCAAATAAAGTCAGGTTCTTTCGCCATAAACCTAAAACAAAAAAGTAAATAAAACCAAAAAAGAAGGCAATAAAATTCATGTTCAACAATATACGGCGCATATAGGGTTCTACTTTCATGGCAGCTTTGTGCTCAGGCGTTTTAGGAGCACCATTCTGTTCAAAGAATGCAAAGCGCATCTGCCATTTTTCCGAATATTGATTTTTATCCATGCTACTTAATTCCTTAATTAAAATAGAAAATACAATACCAATAATATAATCACAAAAAGTTATTAATTTAAGATTATTTGCTAGAGACATAAAGTAAAAAACATAATTAGTAGATTCACTTACATCATCATGTTACATATTAAATCACCTTTAATTCACTGAAATTTACGAGATTAAGATTAATATCATAAAATATTAATTTCGGCACTGTTTTTCTAAAAAATAGATATTTTTCAACATTAAAACCAGATTAAACGGAATACCAAATAATCAATATCCGGCCATATCTTTGTCAGACAAAAAATCAAGCTAGCAATTCGAAGGTTTATGCTTTAATTTTGTTCATATTTCCCCTATCCTTAAAGCTATTTCATAAAGAATCATAGACATCTAAAATCTGGGTATACGACGATGACAATAAAGCGGACCAAAGATATTAATCACGACACATTCCGTAAGGCTTGGCGTAACTATCGCCTTGCACCTGTGGCAATAGCTGTCAGTGCGGTTTTCATGTTATCTGCCTGTGAAAAGAGTGATGAAACTGTCTCTCTTTACATGAATGCAGATGAATGTTCTCAAGCCAATCCATCACAAAGTGAGCAATGTACTACTGCTTACAACAATGCGTTGAAAGAAGCGGAAAAAACAGCGCCTAAATATGCCACCAAAGAAGACTGTATTGCCGAATTTGGTGAAGCACAATGTACTCAAACCCCGGCGCAAGCTGGCCTTGGCACCACTACTTCTAGTACCTCCACCAATGGTGAAGCACAGGCACAGCAGCAGCAAAGCGGCAGCTTCTGGATGCCGCTGATGGCAGGTTACATGATGGGGCGTCTAATGGGCGGTGGCTCAGCACCATCACAACCTCTGTTTAGCTCCAAATCCGCTACCAGCCCGGCAAACGGTCAATTCGTTGATTCGACAGGTAAAAGCTATGGCCCTGCAACCGCAGGTGGCCGTTCCATGACAGTACCTAAAACGGCTATGGCACCAAAACCAGCAACAACCACAACCATTACCCGTGGCGGCTTCGGTGACTCTGTCGCCAAACAGTCAACCATGCAACGCAGCGCCTCTTCGGGCTCCACATCCCGTTCAGTGGGAGGCTAACCACGGATGAAACGTATTGCTATTACTGAACGTCCGGATTGGCATGAAAAAGCGATAGAATATGGCTTTAATTTTCACACCATGTATGACAAACCTTACTGGTGTGAAGAAGCTTATTACCAATTTTCTCTTGCCCAAATTGAAGAAATCGAAGCTACCACCGCTGAACTACATCAAATGTGTTTGCAGGTAGTCGAGAAAGTTGTCGATAGTGAAGAATTGCTGACTAAATTTCAGATCCCAAAACATTGTTGGGATTTTGTCCGTAGTTCCTGGATTACCAGCCAGCCGTCACTCTATTCCCGTTTGGATTTGGTTTACGACGGTAAAAGCCCGGCAAAATTGTTGGAAAATAATGCTGATACGCCAACCTCGCTGTATGAATCCGCTTTTTTCCAATGGATCTGGTTAGAAGATCAGATGAATGCCGGGTTACTGCCAGCACATGCCGATCAATTCAACAGCATGCAAGAGCAATTGATTGAACGCTTTGCTCAATTGCGTGATGAACATGGCTTTGGCTTACTGCACATGGCTTGCTGTCAAGATACGGAAGAAGATCGTGGTACCGTTCAATACTTGCAAGATTGTGCGCTGGAAGCCGGTGTTCCAACCGAGTTCTTATTTATTGAAGATATCGGTCTGGGAGAAAAAGGGCAGTTTACTGATCTAAAAGACCAGGTGATCAGCAATCTATTCAAACTCTACCCTTGGGAATTGATGTTCCGTGAGATTTTCGCTACCAAATTGGAAGATGCTGGCGTTCGTTGGTTAGAGCCCGCGTGGAAAAGTATTATCTCCAACAAAGCATTGCTACCCATGTTGTGGAAGATGTTTCCAAATCATCCAAACCTGCTACCTGCTTATTTTGCCGATGATAATTATCCGGCAATGGATAGCTATGTTATTAAACCTCTGTTCTCACGGGAAGGGGCTAATATCCGTATTATTGAAAAAGGCAAGGAAATTGCCAGTGTTGATGGCCCTTACGGTAAAGAAGGTATGATCGTTCAGCAATTTCATACACTGCCAAAATTCGGTGACAATTATACGCTTATTGGTAGCTGGCTGGTAAATGATCAGCCTTGCGGTATTGGTTTGCGGGAAGACAGTGAACTAATAACCCAAGATTTATCTCGCTTCTACCCACATATTATTTTGGATTAATTACTCACCAAGGAGGAATTAAAGTAGGTTGCCACAACGCCAAAGATTCCTCCTTCAACAATCCGATAAAAACGTTGTATTCTTATAAGCTTATATACCCGTAATCATTGAAGATGCTTGATTTTATCCGAAATGGAGATCATTATCCTCGCTATGAAAATATTTATTACATCAGAACAAAAAATCAAACTTGAACGTCTTCACGACACCACTCGTGATGGTCAGGTACGAGACAGAATAAAAGCGATCCTTCTGGCTTCTGAAGGGTGGAGTTCTGTGATGATAGCCCAGGCATTGCGACTCCATCAGACCACCGTTGACCGCCATATCAGTGATTACCTTAATCAAGGTAAACTTAAATCTGATAATGGAGGGTCTGATAGTTTGCTTTCCCGAGAACAAACTGATTTTTTAATCAATCACTTATCTCAACATCTTTTCCATCACACCCATGAAATCGTGGCCTATGTTGCTCAGCTCTGGAATATTACCTTTAGCATTCCCGGCATGAATAAATGGCTACACCGTCAGGGTTTTTCTTATAAAAAACCTTGTGGCGTCCCTCATAAATTCGACGCAGAAAAACAGCGACAATTTATTGAATATTATGAGAATCTTAAAGTCACAGCGAAAGACGAACCCATCCTTTTTCTTGATGCTGTTCACCCGACTCAAGGCACCAAACTCAGTTATGGCTGGATGCGAAAAGGCGAGAAAAAAACCGTCAAAACAACAGGAAGCCGGACTCGCCTGAATATATTGGGTGCCCTCAACCTGAATGCCATTGGTCGTACGGTGTTCCAGGAATATCAGACCATCAACGACTACAACATTTGCTGTTTTTTCAATGAAATAAGAAAGTCTTATCCTGACTATCATCAAAAAATTCACCTTATTGTGGATGGAGCGGGTTACAACAAAGCTCATCTTGTGAAGGAGTGGGCTTATGTTAGCAATATTGAGTTACATTACCTTCCTCCCTATAGTCCAAATTTAAACCCGATAGAACGATTATGGAAGGTCATGAATGAACAGGTTCGAAATAACCGTTATTTCGCGGATAAACATGAATTTCGAGACAACGTCTTCAAATTTTTCACCACAACGCTACCGGATATAGCGGACTCGCTGATGTCTAGAATTAACGACCATTTTCAGGTGCTAAAAACTGCATCTTGAAGTTTCTTGGGTATATACCCTATAGATTAATCTACCTCTATCAATGTCAACCTTATTCGTCATTTTTAAATATCTCTGTACTGTAGCTCATGATATTAAAATTGCAGTTATAACTGTCCATATTTTAAGCTAAAATTTAGTGTCATCACTTTACAATCTTTTTTGACCTCATTCTATTAGACTGCTCACGAAATCGATTCCTTTATATATAACACAAAGATAATTTAACCAATGAAATTTTTAGTGACGAAACATCAATGCATTTTCACACAATGGGCAAGAAAATCCCTGTCTCACCGGTCAGCTATCAAGCCTTAAAAAATAAAGAATCCAGCCGTTATTGATGCTATAGTATTCAATAACTATTATTGGTTTTTATTGGAAGCTCTTATGTCCATATCAGCAAAACAGACAATTACCGCACAGATACCGATCAAACTAGCTACAGCCATAAACGATTTAGCCAAAGAGTTAGACCGCTCAAAATCGTGGATCATTAAAGAGGCTCTTACCTCAATGATTGAGGAACGTGAACATCGCCACCAAATGATTTTGGCTGGCCTCGCGGATGTCGATACAGGCCGTATTGTGAATCATTCAGATGTTATTAATTTTGCATCCAAGCTGAAAAAATCATAATCATGGAGGTTTATTGGACACTTAAAGCTCAAAATGATTTGGAGCGCATCTATCATTTTGCCTGTCAATACAGTAAATCACATGCTAATAATGTGTTAGACCATCTAATTATCAGCACTACAGATCTGGCACTGCAACCTAAGATAGGGATTCCTCAGCCTAGATATAAGCCCCGCGAGGTACGTAAGGTACTTTTTAGTGATTACGAAGTCCATTACGAGATATCCAACGATACAATTTACATTGTAGACCTTTGGCATACCCGCGAAAACCGTTAGTTAAAAACCATCCTCACAAAAGGATATTCAGTATAACAAGTTCATGATCTGGTGCTAAATTCTGAATTTGACTAGCCATTCTGACCTGTTCCAGTACGTCGACATGGGCTTTCAGCTTAACCCAACTTGAAAGCCCCAATTCATGGGCAATTACCCCCTGAGCATCACTCAACCGGCTGTGCTGTTGAATGAACTCCTCTTATGTCAAATGCGGATAATAACAACAAGAACGTTCAATTCAACCAACCTGCACAGACAACATACTCAGCGAACCAGACTCAATACCATCGACAGGAATGGAAACCGCTTCTTTTCTATCCCACGTTCCCATGATATACAGCAACGGTAAAAAGTGTTCAGGAGATGGGTTCGATAATAGACCATCTTCTCTGTCCAGTGCATGAATCAAAGGATAAGGTTGCTCATAACTGGTAAGGTTATCACGCACATAATGGTTAAATGATTCCGCCCACGGGTAAGGTTCAGCATTAGGATCTTGCCGCTTCATGGCTCGAAGATTGTGTACTACATTACCACTCCCCAAGATTAAAACACCTTCATCCCGTAAAGCAGCCAGCTTTTTCCCTAATTCATAGTGGTACGTCGCTGGCTTGGCATCATCTATACTCAGTTGAATCACAGGAATATTGGCCCGTGGATACATTTTAACCAGAATTCCCCAAGTTCCGTGATCCAACCCCCACTGATGATGATCGGCATAAACTTCCACAGGTTCCAGCATCTCTTGCACTAAAGCGGCCAGTTCAGGCGAGCCCTTAGCCGGATATTGAGTTTCATACAATTCCTGTGGAAAACCACGAAAATCATGAATAGTCTTCGGCTGTGTCATGGCTGTTACCAGTGTGCCATTGGTATACCAATGAGCAGAAATCGCCAGAATCACTCTGGGTACAGGCAGTCTTTCACCAAGTTCACGCCACACATTGGTATAGCGATTTTCTTCCAGTACATTCATTGGACTGCCATGACCAATAAACAGTGCCGGCATTCTGGAAATATTCATAATGACCTCTCACACCAAATATAGGTAATTTTAATACTTGCTGACAGGTTACGCCTTTTAGATAAGCAAAACAGTGGGCTAATGGTGATGGAGTTTTTCAAAAAAACTGAAAAGCCACAGCTTGCGCAAACTGTGACTTTAAAAAGTATGTACGTTATAACTGATATTTCATCTGGTTATCGGACAATTAGGTTTCAGCTTGCTTTCTGTTCTATTGCCTGGCGATAAATCACCAGATCTTCAATAGTGACTACCGGCATATTATGTAGCTTCGCAAATTGCACTACTTCAAGAGTACGCGCCATTGAACCGTCATCATTGGTTAATTCGCACAATACACCTGCCGGTTTAAATCCGGCTAAACTGACTAAATCAATTGCTGCCTCAGTATGCCCTTGACGAACCAACACGCCACCAGGTTGAGCGCGCAGTGGAAAAACATGTCCCGGACGGTTCAAATCACTTGGTTTGGCATTATCAGCAATTGCTGCACGAATGGTCGTGATGCGGTCAGCCGCAGAAACCCCCGTCGTCACTCCTTGAGCGGCCTCAATGGTTACGGTGAATGCAGTCTGGAACGGGCTAGAGTTATTTTCTACCATCATGGGCAATTGTAATTGCTGACGGCGCTCTTCTGTCAGACATAAGCAGACAATACCACTGCCATAACGGATAGTCAGTGCCATTTGCTCTACAGTCATTGTTTCGGCCGCAAAGATAATATCACCTTCATTTTCACGATCTTCATTATCCAGCACCATCACCCCCTTTCCATCACGCAAAGCGTTAATGGCGTGTTCAACACGTTCTGATGATGTGCCATATTCAGAAAGTAGCGTCTGATTCATGGTAAAGAAACCTCATTAAAATTTATGGATTACCAGAATCAGGGCGGTCTTGAGGAGTTCTCGCTATAACATCATGCCATAACATTAATATCATGTGTGAATACCATAGCCGGAACAACAGGCGAGCACAAAGCCCGACAGATGCCGTTATTCTCTCCCATCCGGACTATCACCGTCGGCTCCAGAATTACACTGGATCTGCTGACCTCCGCTTTATCATTAAGATAACCACAAACGGAGCGCTCGCGGGCTTCACCATGCCACTCAAAAAATGGACTGATGTTTACCGCCGGTGGGGACTTTCACCCCGCCCTGAGATAAGCCAGTGAACTATAACGCTAATATTTGCCAGCGGCAATCAACAAAATCAAATATGAAACCTAGCTCACAATGGTTTATGGTTTTACTATCTGGTATTACACTATTCAGAAATTATTTATGTCATAAAAAGGATGCATCATGCTCGATCCCAAAAAAATTGAACAAATTGCCCGCCAGATCCAAGATTCTTTACCAAAAGGGGTTAAAGAGTTTGGTGGTGATGTAGAAAAAAAATTACGGATGATTTTGCAATCCCAACTTGGCAAGCTTGATTTAGTGAATCGTGAAGAATTTGATATCCAAACTCAGGTTCTGTTATGTACTCGTGAAAAATTGACCGCGATGGAACAGCGTTTAAGTGAACTAGAAGCGAAGTTTGAGAATAAGAATGTTCCATCTGCTGATAACACGACAAAAAAAGAAGAGTAATTATTACCATACATAAAAATAACCGTGATAATGAGCAGAATGTGATATCTGCTCATTACACATCCACACCAATCAGAGATTAATGCTTCTGGTTTTCTTTACCGTAATGCTCAGAACGTGGACCATACAGCAAACTACGACTACCACCGGCTGTCAGTAAGCGGTTACTTGTAATGCCAGCGATTTCATGACCTTTATCCATAATGGTATTAGCTATCTGTGAAACTACGGCGGATACCAACATGCCAACAAGATTATTCGAATTGCTTTGATTTTCAGTTGATGAAACCATTGCTCGACCATGCCACAGTTGTTTACCACTACGCAAATCCACCAGCTTCGCGGAAGCCGTTACACGCGTATCACTGTTGATAATCTGATATTGCGTACCATATTCTTCAATATCCAAATAGAGCGCTGAATCTGCACCAAAAATATCATGCAATTTTTTGTAACTGATATCCTGAACATCCTGTGCCGCTGTCACACCATTTTGCTGAAATGTCTCTTCCACAACAGCAACCGGAAAAACGTAATAGCCAGATTCTGCCAATGGATATGTCACATGAGAAATCAGGCTGTGCCCTGCTTTAACTTCCAGAGATTTGTTTACCGCCGGCAGAACCAGAATAGATTTAGGTTTGCTTTCTTTAAATGCAGTGTAATCATAAGGGACAGATTTACTACATCCTGTCAGCACAAATGCCGCCAATAGACTTAATGCGACGAGAATACGGTTCATTGCATAGTTCCTTTATTTTTACTTAATAGAAAATCCATAAATGGCGCTGACTCAGGGAACAATTTTTTCTCTATTTCAAATTGATGAAATGCTTCTGAAACACGACCTGTTTTGCTATAAAGCAAGCCAATCTGAGCATGCAGCCCAGGCGGTACAGACTTATCTTTGGCTTTCGCTCTTTCAATCACCTGCTGCAAAGCCTGTAACTGTTCTTCAAACCCCATCTTATCCTGCTGATAATACTGATAAATTGTAGGTTGGTATTTATCCCACTCATAAATTGTTTTTGGCTGAGTGACACAACCCGCTAAGGTCATAGCTGCCAGCAATAAGCCCGCTTTTTTCATTAATATCATGAATATATATCCCTATATTTCTTAATTAGATGGTTTCCATGCACCGGTTTCAACACTTTCAACCAGACGGTTTACTGCTTCACGAATAGCCAGATCCAATACTTTACCATTCAGTGTGGAATCATAGCTGGCGGTACCACCAAAGCCGATAATTTCACGGTTGGATAATTTATATTCTCCTGCACCAGCCACAGAGAAAACCACTTCGGAAGTTTCTACATTCACCACATTTAGCATGACTTTAGAATAAGCCACCTGTGATTTACCACGCCCTAACAAGCCCCATAACTGATGATCACCCACTTCTTTACGGCCAAATTCAGTCACATCACCAGTAATAACGTAAGCAGCACCTTTCAACTTCTGCGATTTACCTTGTAAACCCGCTTCTGCTTTCAGTTCCGCCATATTGGTGCGTTCCAGCACCGTAAAGCGCCCGGTCTGTTGTAAATGCGAGATTAAAATCGTTTTAGATTGATTACCGAGGCGATCAACGCCATCAGAGAAAATGCCATTTTGATAACTGGAACGGTTTTCAAACTTACCAATCGCAATTGGACTACGAACACCTTGATATACTGTATTATAAGAATTAACTTTTTGTACCTGGACGGTATTAGAAGATTCAGTTGTACACCCTGCTAATATTGCCGAAGCCAAACAAATTGAAGATAAAATCAACTTACCTTGCATAAGAACTTATTCCTACGTAAAAAATTTATCCGTTTATCTACTAACTTTAAGATGTAAAAGTTATAGATAACATATTCCATTAAAAAATCATTTACATCAGAAATCATTATGAATAAGCCGACGTTACGTGACCAGCATTTTATGCCACAAAGATAAAAAACTATCTGTTACATCACACTTCTTCTGATAAATCCCCCACAAAATAGATAATAAAATCACACTAACTTAAATTGTTATTATAATAATTGTATCGTTAATTAAATGACTCGCACACGATATTACAAATATCTATACCTTATGGATTTCAAGATGCATCGCGACGGCAAGGGTGCGAATCCCCGGGAGCATAGATAACGATATGACCGGGGTAAGTGAGTGCAGCCAACAAAGAGGCAACTTGAAAGATGACGGGTATATATTATTTATGATGAAATATCACTCAATTAAGTACAAATTAAATAAAAAAATAGCCGGGAAGATTTCATCTCTTACCCGACTTTCATTCTAATAATATGATCAAATAAATAATTTACAGTGATCAATGCAGTAATATCTTCTGACTATTTTCAATGACAAGCTAAAGCATTATTTACTGATTTTTAATCGCCTTGATGATATTGGTTGTCGAAATACCATCTTCAAAGTTCAACACTTTGACGTCTCCGCCCGCAGCCCAAACTTCTTCACTACCAGCAATTTCTTCCGGTTTATAATCTCCCCCTTTTACCAATACATCCGGCAAAACATCCGCAATCAATCGCTGTGGTGTATCCTCTTCAAATGGAACAACCCAATCCACCGCGCCCAGAGCAGATAACACAATCATTCGTTGTTCTAGTGGATTAACTGGACGACTCTCACCTTTCAGCCGTTTAGTTGATGCATCACTGTTAACAGCAACAATTAACCGATCACCCAGTCTACGGGCATTCTCCAGATAAGAGACATGACCTGCATGCAGAATATCAAAGCAGCCATTAGTCATCACAACCCTTTCACCACGTTGACGAGCATCAACAACAGCCTGTTTAAGCTGAAATTCGGTCATCACACCGAAACCTGTTTCAGCGCGGCCACGGATAGCATTCTCCAGTTCAATCGGCGAAACGGTCGACGTTCCCAGTTTGCCAACAACAACCCCCGCAGCAGCATTCGCCAGGAAACAAGCTTCATTCAGTGGCTTTCCAGCCGCAATCGCCGTTGCTAACACACCAATAACTGTATCGCCAGCACCCGTAACATCAAACACTTCTTGCGCCTGCGTAGGCAAATGCAGTGGTGGCTGATCAACACTCAGCAAACTCATTCCCTGTTCAGAACGGGTGATCAGTAATGCCTGAAGATCCAAACCCTTAACTAGCCGAGTTCCCTTCTCAACCAACTCATTGTCATCTTTGCAGTGGCCCACGACCGCTTCAAATTCAGACAGATTTGGCGTTAGCAAAGTTGCACCTCGATAACGCTCAAAATCATTACCTTTCGGATCGATTAATACCGGGACTTTGGCCGCATTTGCCAGTTTGATCATTTCCTGAACCTGACTCAGTGCACCTTTGGCGTAGTCAGATAGAACCAATGCTCCAATATGGGGTAACGCCTGTTCAATGCGCTCAAACATTGGCTGTGCATCGACGTTATCGAAACCCTCTTCAAAATCTAAGCGAATTAACTGCTGATTACGGGAAAGTACCCTCAGTTTAGTCACTGTCGGATGGGTTGGGACAGAAACAAAGTCACAGCGCACCTTGACGCTGCGCAGTTTCTCACTCAGCGCATGTGCTGCGTCATCAATCCCAGTCAAACCGATTAAATGTGAATTTGCCCCAAGAGCAGCAATATTCATAGCAACGTTGGCAGCGCCTCCCGGACGCTCTTCAATGGTATTGACTTTTACTACAGGCACCGGCGCTTCCGGCGAAATCCGGCTGGTCGGCCCATACCAGTAGCGATCTAACATAACATCACCGACGACTAAAACCTCTGCACAGTGAAAATCCGGGAGTGTCATTTTCATCCCTTGCTCCAAATATTAGATATCAAATTGGTGCCAAATATTATCATATGACCGTAAAATCCCTACACCAAACCGGTAAACCCGTTATTATTCACCCAACCACTGTTGCCAACTACGACGTACCCGTTCCTGCTGCTCACTGAAACAGTGGATTGATACTCGACTGGAATGCGTCTGTAACGTCAGATGATGTAGTTCATCACGCATAGAAACGTAAGCCTGCGTTAATCCGGCTGCCTCATCTTCATCCATAATTTCATAAGCCGCCATTAATTGAAAAATTCGCACATTATCCGACCAACGCACCAAACGCTCATTTTCAGCCGCATAACGAAGCACCAAATATTGAGCGATAAATTCGATATCGGTGATACCCCCCGGATCAGCTTTAATATCAAATTGATCTGAATGGTGACTGCCTAAATGTTTATGCATCTTTTCCCGCATTTCCCTTACCTGCTGACGTAACAACGCGGGTTCTCGTCGCGTACATAACGTCTGATGGCGTATCCGCTCAAAATCCCGATGCAAGTTTTCATCACCAAATACCATACGAGCACGTACCAACGCCTGATGTTCCCAAGTCCACGCTTGATTCCGCTGATAATCAGCAAACGCACCGATGGTACTGACTAACATGCCTGATTCGCCTGAAGGACGCAGGCGGACATCCACGTCATACAACACACCAGAGGAGGTTCGAGCACTGAACAAGTGCATAATTCGTTGGGCAAGACGCAAATAAAATTGCCGGGCATCAATCGATCGATCGCCATCAGTCATCACATCCATCGGGCAGTCAAGCAAGAAAACCAAATCAAGATCAGAACCATAACCCAACTCCCAACCGCCCAATTTACCATAACCAATCACAGCAAATCCCAATCCTTGCCGCTGACTCAGATGTGATGGAACACCATAACGTTTTGCCATTTGCCCCCACGCCTGTAAAACCACCGCTTCAATAATCGCTTCTGCTAAGTAAGTGAGATGATCACTGACTTTCATCACCGGCAACACGCCAGTGATATCCTCCGCCGCAATCCGCAGTAATTGCGCCTGCTTAAACTGGCGGAGCGCCTCTAATTGCTGCTCTTCATCATCTTCTGGTATCCGCAACAAATATTGCCGCAACTCATCTTTATAGGCATTCAGCGGCAAAGGTTCATACAGAAATTGTGGATCAAGCAGCTCATCCAGCAACAATGGATGACAGGCAAGCTGAGTCGCAATCATCGGTGAAGCAGCACACAGCCGGATAACATGTGCCAGTACAGCTTCCGATTCAAGTATCAGTTCCAGGTAAGTTGTACGGCTGACAATACTTAACAACAGAGGGATAACCCGCTCTAGCACTATATTAACATTTCGATTATTAACATCTTGATTATTGGCATCTTGTCGCAAACAAACTTTTGCCAACAAACGTGGCATCAGATGGTCGAGCACATCGCGCCCACGCGGGCCAATGGTTCTTTTACCCACATCATGGCGGAACACAGAAATAATATGCAATATCTGCTGTGCAATCTCTTCATCCAAATGTGGAGCGAGTATGATTAACTCTTCTTTTTCGAGATCTTCCAGCCACAGACTTTTAAATGGTACATGGCTAGGTTCCTCATCACTATTATCACTGTCATCACCAATTAATTGCGTAAAAATAGCCCGAACAGCACTCATCTTGTTGTTCAATTCAATTATTAGGGCGTCCCAACTTTCAAATCCCATACCCCACGTCAGTCGTGAACGATTCAGCTCATCTTCTGGCAAAGTCTGAGTTTGTTGATCATTAATTGACTGTAAAAGATTTTCTAACCGCCGCAAAAAAAGGTAACCGTCAGCAAGTTGTTTCACCTGCAATGATTGCAAAAGCGTCAACTTCGCTATTATTTGCAGAGTTGGTAACAACGCCTGAGATTGCAAACACAGTTCACGTCCACCACGAATCAGTTGGAACACCTGGGCGATAAATTCAATTTCACGAATACCACCAGCGCCCAGTTTAATATTGTCTTTCAAGCCACGGTGCCGCACTTCCCGTTCAATCATGCCTTTCATATTTCTCAGGGATTGAATCACACTGAAATCAATGTAACGGCGAAAGATAAATGGTCTCAACATTCGACGTAGCTCTTCACCATACGCTTGGTTGTCCGAACCCATAATCCGTGCTTTCACCATCGCATAACGTTCCCAATCACGCCCTTGCTCTTGATAGTAATCTTCCAGTGCAACAAAACTAAACACCAATGGGCCACTATCACCAAACGGGCGCAAGCGCATATCTACCCGATACACAAAACCATCCACAGTTTGCTGATCGAGCACTTTGATAAGATGCTGCCCCAGGCGGGTAAAAAACTGGGTGTTATCCATTTCACGCCGGCCACCTTGGGTAATGCCGTTTTCAGGATAGACAAAAATCAGATCAATATCAGAAGAGAAGTTCAACTCACCACCGCCCAGTTTTCCCATACCGATAATCAACAGCGGTTGTGGTTCGCCCCGCTCATTACAAGGCGTTCCCCAATCCTGACAACAACGCTGATACAACCAATCACGGGCAGCAATAATCAACGTTTCAGCCAACATACTAAGCTGTTGCAGAGTCTCCTGAGTCGTAATGCTATGTAGCGCCTGCGACCAGGCTATTCTGACCAGAATCTTGTTACGGAACTGGCGTAAAACCCGCATGAGGGTATTTTCATCCTCTACTGATGCGAGTAACTGTTGCAGCCATTCAGTATATTGATGCCACTCCTGCGCTTCAGGTGGATGTTGGCGGATCTCAACTAACCATTCAGGATGAGCTTGCAGGTTTTCAACAACAAAATCGCTCAGGGATAATATGGCCTGCTCATGAGCAGCAACAGGCTCAACGTTCAAAGTCAGTTGATGAAAATGTTCAGTCACACGCTGTAACTGGGCCAGAAGCGGAGTTGAAAGTGGCAACATAGAGAATTCCTGTTATTTAAACGGAGAAATTTATTAACCACATAGATTTATTAACCACATAGTCAGTGCCAACTTACATTGCAAATAGAGCGAGCTATAACATAGCGTTTCAGCTTCTGTTTCCATATCCAATAATTTCTGGTTGATAGCAACTAATTGGTTATCCAACTGTTCCGACTCACTAGAATATTCGATCGTCTGCTGAATCAAAGTCAGTACTTGCTTTAAGCCATCTCGACCGTCTGATAAACCGGCCAGCCAACATTCCTCTTGCTCCTGCCAATGGGCTAATATTGACGTAAGTACCGAAGGCAATGACTGCCGCATATCAATTTCCACTTGAGTTGAAGGCCAAACTGCTTTTGGTTTTCCCTGAGCTAATTGATAACCACGGGCCGCTTTGCTTCTATTTCCTTGCCGCAAGCCATTTGATTTTGCCAATTCAACCGCCAATGCTAATACATCGGCTATGATTCCTCGCTTTAACTCCAGTTCAAACTCACAGATTGGCTCCTTACGATTGGCTGCAATAATTTCTCCCTGATCGAGCACCACTTCAATCTCACTTTGTCCATAAGTTACTACCCACTTCTCACGCATAAAGTCAGTACTGAATAATGCATTCAAACGGGATTGCAATGCTTCCACATCACAGTTGTCAGGCCAGATGTGCGGTGGAAACAGAGTCAATGCCAATTCCGGCTTTGCCAATGGCACATTATATTCCGGTCGCTGATGCAACCCGCCAACCACCTTACCTGCTGTTTTAACCGTCATCTCATATTGATCATCAAAACCACGGATCCTCAACCCCATATCAAGACCACGCAGTTGATTATCCGACGTTTCAAAATAGATATTGGTCAACTTTTGGGGAGAAAAATAGTCATGCGGAAGTAACAATAATTGCTGGCGAATGGTAGGAATAACTTGTGGTTTGGCAATAAGTTTTAATTCAATTTCTACACTCATATCTACACCGTTGATGACAATCTTTGCTCTCATCTTACCTTGATTTCGCTTTTTGCTACGATGAGTAAGAAAAAAATTAAAATTTTCCTTTTCTGCAAGTTATGATAGCCATTAACAGGAAATGCTTCGTTCAATAGATAACAAGCCCCGTATTCAACCAATTAGAAAAATGTCATTTTGGTTTACTGATTGCTCTAGCAAACTTAACTCTTTACTATCAAATTCTAAACTCACCATAGATAAAAAACGGTTGAAATCACAATGCGAAAACTACATTTACTTCTCACGGCGTTAATGAGCCTCAGCTTTTCGCTCACTACCTACGCGGAAGGAAAACGCTATGTATCTGATGAGTTATCTACCTACACACACGCCGGGCCGGGTAACCAGTATCGTATTGCCGGTACACTGAATGCCGGTGATGAAGTCACATTGATAAGCATCAATCGGGATAGTAATTACGCTCAAGTTAAAGATGATAAAGGCCGCCTTGTCTGGCTACCCGTTAACCAACTCAGTAATAAACCAAGCCTACGCACCCGCCTCCCTGAGTTGGAACAGGAAGTGAAAACATTGACAGAGAAGTTAGCCAATATAGACAATAACTGGAATCAGCGCACTGCCGACATGCAACTGAAGGCTGCCAATAGTAGTAGCATTGTTGCAGAACTGAAAAAAGAGAATGAGAGGTTAAAAAACAAACTGACGGTAGCAGAAAAAAAGCTTGATGCTGCAAATCTGCAACTTGATGACAAACAACGTAATATCATTCTGCAATGGTTTATGTATGGCGGTGGTGTTGCAGGCGCTGGTTTAATCTTTGGGCTATTACTGCCACATATGATCCCTCGCCGTAAGCGTAATGACCGTTGGATGAGTTAATAAGGAACATGTTAGGTGAGAGTCTATCTGGTTGGCGGCGCAGTACGTGACCGACTGCTAAATTTTCCTGTAAAAGAGCGGGATTGGGTCGTTGTGGGTGGAACATCAGAAGCGCTGTTATCCTTGGGATATCAGCAAGTTGGCAAAGATTTTCCGGTGTTCCTGCATCCTCAAACCCATGAAGAGTATGCCTTAGCACGCACTGAGAGAAAATCCGGCCTGGGATATACGGGTTTCACTTGTTATGCAGCGCCAGATGTCACACTGGAAGACGATTTGCAGCGTCGTGATCTGACAGTTAATGCGATCGCTCAAACACCCACTGGTGAACTGGTCGATCCTTATCATGGTGTTGATGATTTGAACAATCGTATTCTACGCCATGTTTCTGATGCTTTTTCTGAAGATCCGCTAAGGGTATTACGAGTCGCTCGTTTTGCTGCTCGTTTCGCCCATTTAGGGTTTACCATCGCGTCCGAAACACAAGCATTAATGTCAAATATGGCAATCAATGGCGAGTTATCAGTACTCACACCAGAACGTGTCTGGAAAGAGACCGAGAAAGCCCTTGCTAGCCCTTCCCCTCAGGTCTTTTTTCAGGTTTTACGTGATTGTGGTGCATTGGCAGTGTTGTTTCCTGAAATTGATAATTTGTTTGGTGTTCCCGCACCAGAGAAGTGGCATCCTGAGATTGACACCGGTATTCATACGTTAATGGTGCTGAAAGTAGCGACTGAATTAACAGATGAAGTCGATAGTCGTTTTGCTGCTCTATGCCATGATCTTGGCAAAGGGTTGACACCACCAGAACAGTGGCCTCACCATTATGGACATGGGCCAGCGGGCGTTAAGTTAGTTGACCAATTATGTCAACGTCTGCGTGTTCCTAATTCTGCTCGTGATTTAGCAAAACTGGCTGCTCAATATCATGATTTAGTGCATACCGTCACTCAATTGCGGCCGAAAACATTACTTAAGTTGTTTGATGCTGTTGATGCATGGCGTAAGCCTCAGCGAATAGAGCAATTAATTATCATCAGTGAAGCCGATGCGCGGGGTCGTACCGGTTTTGAAAATACACCCTATCCACAAGGTGATTGTCTGCGACAGGCATTCAAAGTTGCCAGCCAGGTTCAGGTGAAAAATATTGTAGACAGTGGATTACGTGGTGCTGACATTGGTCATGAGTTACGACGTCAACGTCAGCATGCATTGGCGCAATGGAAACAACAAGACGATACAGCTCAAGACAATACTGTTACCTGAAACATCCCCTGATATCAAACACTAGGCAATATTTGAGTTAAATTGATATCAGGGGAACCATTCACTACATAAATACCCAGTAAACAGCGGCTGCCACAATAAAGCGGTAGATAGCAAATGGGATAAAAGATATACGCTTAATCAATGCCAGAAAAGTTTTAATGGCGACTAACGCGACAACAAATGCAGTAACAAAACCAACAGCAAACATTGGGATATCAGAAGCGCTCAAAAAGTGCAGGCTCTTATATAAATCTAATCCACTTGCTCCCATCATCATCGGTACAGCCAAAATAAACGAGAATTCTGATGCAGTATAACGATTAACCCCCATCAGCATTCCACCAGAAATTGTCGCACCTGAACGGGAAAATCCCGGCCATAAAGCCAGACACTGAAAACAGCCAATCATAAAAGCCTGACGATAAGTAATATCATCCAGCCCCTCTGCTTTTGGTGTTTTAGGTTTCAAGATTTCTGCAGTAATCAGCAACACACCACCAATAACCAAGGCGTACATCACGCTTTGTGGGTTAAACAGTGATTTGATGACATCGTGGAACATCAACCCAAGTGTCACCGCAGGTAGCATTGCTAAAATAATATGACTCAGTTTCAGTTTGCCATTGGTTTTACCTTCATGAGGAACTTCACCAAAGTGGATACCAATGAGCCCAAATAAGCGACGCCAAAACACGACTACCACAGCAAGGATAGATCCAAGCTGGATAATAACTTCAAATGTTTCAGCTTTATCGCCAGTAAATCCCAACATATGGCCAACAATGATCATATGGCCGGTAGAGGAAACAGGAAGAAATTCAGTTAGCCCTTCAACAACACCAAGGATAGCTGCATGAAACAAGGTAGAAAGGTCAGTCATATAGAGAGGTCGCCCATTAATAAATATCCGAAACAAGTAGCATGGAATAAACTCAGCTACCATTATTCCCATTGTCATTAATCAATTGACATAATTATCAAACCTGGCACCACTGCATGCCAGTCTATGTAAGAACAATGACAATAATATGGCAGCCAAATTCACTACTGATCAGATTATTTTTTTCTTTCAATAATAACACCAACTTGACGAGCCTGCGCGACAGCACCCGGTTTACTCACTTTTATCCGTACCCACGGCGAATTAAAACGTTTTAACAGCAGATCCGCTACCTCTTCAGCCACTCTTTCAACCAGAGCAAAATTCTGATTTTCTACATGATTGATGATCGCTTCGCTAACTTTGGCATAATCCAGACAATATTCGACATCATCACTGGATGATGCACGTTTATTATCCCATCCCATTTCGATATCGAACACTAACTTCTGTTTAATGGTCTGTTCCCAGTCGTAAACACCAATTGTGGTAACAACGACTAACTCCTCAATAAATACGATATCCATCACGTCATTTTCCTGTTTTTCAACTTGTCGGATACCACTTCCGACTAAATATGCGTATTATCCATGACTAGTCTAAGAAAACGACCATTATTATTGGGGAGACATTATGAGTGCTATCGCGCTTGGCATGATCATCTTCGCGTATCTTTGCGGTTCAATTTCCAGCGCAATACTTATTTGTCGCCTGGCTGGGCTACCTGATCCTCGTCAACATGGCTCAGGCAACCCAGGCGCGACAAATGTATTGCGAATTGGTGGCCGCAGTACTGCGGCAATAGTACTAATTTGTGATGTTCTAAAAGGGATGATCCCCGTCTGGTTGGCTTATCAACTCTATGTTCCCCCTTTCTATTTAGGAATTACAGCAATCGCTGCTTGTCTCGGCCATATTTACCCGATCTTTTTCCAATTTAAAGGCGGTAAGGGTGTCGCAACTGCTTTTGGTGCTATTGCGGCAATTGGTTGGGATCTGACAGGTTTGATGATGGGTACTTGGCTGCTGACCATATTATTGAGCGGCTATTCTTCTTTAGGGGCCATTGTCAGTGCCTTGATAGCACCATTCTATGTCTGGTGGTTTAAACCCGAATTTACTTTCCCCGTAGCCATGCTCTGCTGTCTGGTGTTACTACGTCACCATGATAATATCCAGCGTCTGTGGCGCGGCCAAGAAAATCGTCTCTGGAACAAGCTAAAAAAGAAAAAAGAGATGACCGAAAAAGAAAAAAAACGAACAGAAAAAGAGCAAAGAAAAGAAGATTAACAACAAGGCTGGATAAAGACCAGCAACTCATTGAGTTACTGGTCTTTTATTTGAAGATTTATAATGGAGGTAATTCCGACAATGGCCAGCGGGCTTTGACTATCACGCCAAGTGAGTCATTCACCTCTCCTTTTAGGCGGATCATGCCGGCAAGCGCAATCATGGCACCGTTATCTGTACAGAATTCAGGGCGCGCATAAAATACTTCGCCACCCAATTTTGCCATGACCTCTTCCATTTTAATCCGCAATGCCCGGTTGGCGCTGACACCACCAGCCATCACTAGTCGCTTGAACCCGGTCTGCTCAAGCGCTCTCTTACATTTAATCGCTAATGTATCAACCACTGCGTCTTCAAAAGCGCGGGCAATATCCGCTCTGGTCTGCTCATCATCGCTGTTGTTATGAATAGTATTAGACGCAAAAGTTTTCAATCCTGAAAAACTGAAATCCAACCCAGGACGATCTGTCATCGGGCGAGGAAATACAAAACGCCCAACTTCTCCTTTCTGAGCCATTCTGGAGAGTACCGGCCCTCCTGGATAATCCAATCCCAGTAACTTAGCTGTTTTATCAAACGCTTCACCAGCGGCATCATCTATTGATTCACCAAGTAGCTCATATTTACCGATACCCGTCACACTAATAAGCTGTGTATGACCACCAGACACCAGCAAAGCTACAAACGGGAACTCAGGACTGTTATCTTCCAGCATTGGAGCGAGTAAATGCCCTTCCATATGATGAACAGGAATCGCAGGAACATCCCAAGCAAACGCCAGAGAACGGCCAATCGTCGCCCCCACCAACAATGCACCAACCAGACCAGGACCTGCTGTATAAGCCACCGCATCAATATCTTTACAGGTTAATCCTGCTTCTTTCAAAGCAGCTTGAATTAAGGGCACTGTTTTGCGGATATGGTCACGTGAAGCCAATTCAGGCACGACACCACCGTAATCAGCATGCAGTTTAATCTGACTGTATAATTGATTTGCCAATAAACCGGCTTCGTCGTCATAAATTGCGATTCCGGTTTCATCGCAGGACGTTTCTATACCTAAAACTCGCATTACACTACCTATATTCCACAGAAGAGAGCCAGTTTATCATTAATAAGCTAATTTGCGCGGCTTACATGCTGACTATTTTTGCTGCTTAGTCTATAATCACTCCTCTACATAAAATCCCTGTGTGGTTATCATCAATATTACGGAACTGATTTGCAGATCACCGTCGTAGTGTTGTTGTTTCAATTTGCTGCGGCGCTTTACAAAGCCGTGTTCATTGAAGTAAAATTCCGCACCATTTTAAGATGGCTGGCATCCCACGCCAGCAAGACCGATTTCTATTGAGGTGAGAGGCACATGCCGGTAATTAAAGTACGTGAAAACGAGCCATTCGACGTAGCATTGCGTCGCTTTAAGCGTTCCTGCGAAAAAGCAGGTGTATTAGCAGAAGTTCGCCGTCGTGAATTCTATGAAAAACCAACGACTGAACGTAAACGCGCTAAAGCTTCTGCTGTAAAACGTCACGCTAAGAAGCTGGCTCGTGAAAACGCACGCCGCACTCGTCTGTACTAATCCTTGCGGTTGATCCGCATAGTGATTGAATTTGCAGACAATAGTAGTTGCAGATAAAGGCCGTGCTTTCCGAAAGGGAGCGCGGCTTATTGTCGTTCATCAACAGGCGTAAAAGGGCTTATGGCTGGACGAATTCCGCGCGCATTTATCAATGATTTATTAGCTCGTACCGATATCATCGATCTGATCGATGTTCGTGTGCCACTTAAAAAACAGGGTAAAAATCACCACGCGTGCTGTCCATTTCATAACGAAAAAACACCTTCGTTTACTGTTAATGGCGATAAACAGTTTTATCATTGCTTTGGTTGCGGAGCTCACGGCAACGCTATCGATTTTCTGATGAATTACGATAGACTTGAGTTTGTCGAATCCATCGAAGAATTAGCGGCTATGCATGGTCTGGAAGTCCCTTATGAAGCAGGTTCCAGTCACAGTCAGATAGAACGTCACCAAAGACAAAACCTTTACCAACTGATGGATAAGCTTAACAGCTTCTATCAAAATGTATTAAACACTCCTGCTGCACAACAAGCCCGGCAATATCTGGCTCAGCGGGGGCTTAGTGAAGAAATTATCCACCGTTTCTCGATTGGTTTCGCACCTGCTGGTTGGGACAACACCTTGAAACGGTTTGCTCATAATGAGGAAGATCGTCGACAGTTAAACGACGCCGGAATGTTGGTCGCAAATGATAATGGCCGTACCTATGACCGCTTCCGCGAACGAATAATGTTTCCAATCCGTGACCGTAGAGGGCGCGTAATTGCATTTGGTGGACGTGTTCTGGGAGATGCACTCCCAAAATATCTCAATTCACCAGAGACTGAAATTTTCCATAAAGGCCGCCAGCTATATGGCCTCTATGAAGCACAACAAAATCACAGTGACCTTTCACGATTATTAGTAGTTGAAGGTTATATGGATGTGGTAGCACTGGCGCAGTTTGGTATCGATTATGCAGTTGCCTCACTAGGTACTTCGACTACATCGGAACATATTCAATTACTTTTCCGCGCTACTGATAACGTCATCTGTTGTTACGATGGTGACAGAGCCGGGCGTGATGCAGCATGGCGGGCATTGGAAACAGCGCTCCCTTATCTGAATGATGGTAGGCAGTTACGTTTTATGTTTTTGCCTGATGGCGAAGATCCTGATTCACTAGTCCGTAAGGAAGGTCGGAAAGCATTTGAACAAAGAATGGAACAATCTCATACATTATCCGAATTTCTGTTCGAATCATTGCTACCACAAGTTGATTTGAGTAATCCTGAAGGGAAAACAAAACTCAGTTCACTTTCCGTACCATTGATTAACCAGATTCCAGGGGAAGTTCTGCGTCTCTATATGAGACAAGAACTTGGCAATATGATGGGCATCCCTGATGCAGTGCAGTTGGAACGTCTATTGCCGCAGCATCTGGAAAGTGGGAATAATTATCAGATGCCGCAGCTAAAACCGACAACTATGCGTATACTTATAGGACTGTTGGTACAAAACCCACACTTAGCCGCTTTAGTTCCCCCCCTACAGGGAATTATGCAGGCCAAAATTGCAGGCTTACCATTATTTATGGAGCTTGTGGAGGTTTGTCTTACTCAGCCAGGGCTGACAACTGGACAACTGCTAGAGCAATATCGTGATAATAAATTTAGTAAACAACTTGAAAAATTAGCTACATGGAACGATATACAAGTAGAAGAAATAGCAGAAAATACATTTCGTGACGCGTTGGATCATCTTGTTGATTCAGCGTTAGAAGAACGTTTAGACATTCTTATCGCCAGAGCAAGAACTGAAGGTCTGACACCGGAAGAGCGCGAAGAAGTTCGCTTAATTAATGAATCCCGTGCCAGAAAGTAAACACTGAATTCACGGCTTAAATGCCGCATTAGGTAGGGAAATAACCCTACATTTTGCCGCTATAAGTGGGCAGCGGCAATATAACGAAAACGCCCTTAAAAGTTATTGTTGGCAGATTAGTTTCGCCGACCGACACCAACCCAAATACTCTGAAGTGTGGATACCGTCTTATGGAGCAAAACCCGCAGTCACAGCTAAAGCTACTTGTCACCCGTGGTAAGGAGCAAGGCTATCTGACCTATGCTGAGGTCAATGACCATCTGCCGGAAGATATCGTCGATTCCGATCAGATCGAAGATATCATCCAGATGATCAATGACATGGGCATTCAGGTAATGGAAGAAGCACCTGATGCCGATGATCTGATGCTAGCAGAAACCGCTAACGACACAGATGAAGACGCTGTGGAAGCTGCTGCGCAAGTACTGTCTAGTGTTGAATCTGAAATCGGTCGCACCACCGACCCGGTACGTATGTACATGCGTGAAATGGGTACCGTTGAGTTATTGACCCGGGAAGGTGAAATTGACATTGCTAAACGCATTGAAGATGGCATCAATCAGGTACAGTGTTCCGTTGCTGAATACCCTGAAGCAATCACCTACTTACTGGAACAATATGACCGAGTGGAAGCGGGTGAGGCTCGCCTGTCAGATCTCATCACTGGTTTCGTTGACCCGAACGCAGAAGAAGAACTTGCACCTACTGCCACCCACGTTGGTTCTGAACTTCCACAGGAAGAGCTCGATGATGATGAAGACGACGATGATGAAGACAGCGATGACGATAGTGATGATGACAACAGCATCGATCCAGAATTAGCTCGCCAGAAATTCCAAGAACTGCGACAACAGTATGACATCACCCGTCAGGAAATTAAGGAAAACGGTCGCAATCATCCAAATACTGCGGCCGAAATCTTAAAACTTTCAGAAGTTTTCAAACAGTTCCGTCTGGTGCCAAAGCAGTTTGACTATCTGGTCAACAACATGCGTTCTATGATGGATCGCGTTCGCCTTCAAGAACGCCAAATCATGAAAATGTGTGTTGAGCAGTGCAAAATGCCGAAGAAGAACTTCATCACTTTGTTCTCCGGTAATGAAACCAGTGACATTTGGTTTACTGCTGCAAAAGCAATGAACAAACCGTGGTCTGAAAAACTCCTTGAAGTGGAAGACGAAGTACAGCGTAGCCTGCAAAAACTTCGTCAAATTGAGGAAGAAACCGGTTTAACCATTGAACAGGTGAAAGATATCAACCGTCGTATGTCCATCGGTGAAGCAAAAGCCCGCCGAGCAAAAAAAGAGATGGTTGAAGCCAACTTACGTTTGGTTATTTCAATTGCCAAAAAATATACCAACCGTGGCCTGCAATTCTTGGATCTGATCCAAGAAGGCAACATTGGCCTGATGAAAGCGGTTGATAAATTTGAATATCGTCGTGGTTACAAATTCTCAACTTACGCCACATGGTGGATCCGTCAGGCAATTACACGCTCAATTGCCGACCAAGCTCGTACCATTCGTATACCCGTTCATATGATTGAGACAATCAACAAACTCAATCGTATTTCCCGCCAAATGTTGCAGGAAATGGGGCGTGAACCAACGCCGGAAGAGCTGGCAGAACGTATGTTGATGCCGGAAGACAAGATCCGTAAGGTACTGAAAATTGCCAAAGAACCTATCTCAATGGAAACGCCAATTGGTGATGATGAAGATTCACATTTAGGTGATTTCATTGAAGATACAACGCTGGAACTGCCGCTGGATTCTGCAACCTCAGAAAGCCTGCGCTCAGCAACCCACGATGTCTTGGCTGGTCTGACCGCTCGTGAAGCAAAAGTACTGCGTATGCGTTTCGGTATTGATATGAATACTGACCATACATTGGAAGAAGTCGGTAAACAGTTTGACGTTACCCGTGAACGTATCCGCCAGATCGAGGCGAAAGCACTACGTAAACTACGTCATCCAAGCCGTTCTGAGGTTCTGCGTAGCTTCCTTGATGAATAATCAATTTTATTCATTCTGACTAAAAAGCGTCTGCTCCGGCAGACGCTTTTGTTTTTAATATCGGCGATACTCTAAATCCTCTGACAATATGGTATTTATGCAGAAATATCATCACAGGTTCCTCTTATATAACTCAATTAACATTCTCTCTAGCCGATAGATAAAAAAGTCGTTTTCCATCCGGTGATTAAGAAAGAATGAAAGAAATATGATTATCATTAAAATAATCACGTATATACCCTATGGATTTCAAGATGCATCGCGACGGCAAGGGAGTGAATCCCCGGGAGCATAGATAACGATGTGACCGGGGTGAGCGAGTGCAGCCAACAAAGAGGCAACTTGAAGGATAACGGGTATAAAATAGATCTTTATCGGAATAATATATGACCAGATGGTGCAAAATCGCTTCTGAAAAATTAATCCAGTAACGGATAAAAACGTTAAATAGACCATAAAAACAACTAATATATATCACTCCCCGTTTTCACTACTTACTAAAAACGCAATTTTGCACATAAAATGATCATACGAATTTACAAAGCTAGACCGCGAGCAAAACTGTACGTATAATCCCTCCCATTCAACGGCCCCTTAGCTCAGTTGGTCAGAGCAGGCGACTCATAATCGCTTGGTCACTGGTTCAAGTCCAGTAGGGGCCACCAGATTTTAGCTGATAAATCAGTACATTAGGCCACTCAAACAAGAGTGGCTTTTTTGTTTCTGGTAGTCAGTGGCGACAGAGATTTTTTCATAAAGCCATTACCCAGATGAAAACACACTAGCCAGCTTCAATTTCTGAGCAGAAAGTTAGGCTATTTATCAACCTCTTAACATCATCACTTTTTCTACCCTTATCCCTGCTTCTTCTTGAAGATAATGTGAGAAACATAGATCAAATTTAAAAGCTTGTTCTGAACACCAAATAGAATCACAAATTGCCAAGACTTCAATTCTGTGTCTATGCAATTTTTCTGTACTTAAAACATTGGCTGGTTTCTGACAATAAGGGCAAATAATGAGCTGACTTAGTGAAATACTCTTCTCCCTGCCTATATAGCTACCGGTCTTTCTAATCAAAGGTAAAACTTCACTAGTAACCCATTTACGAAAACGGTGGGGTAAAGTTCCTTTCTTTACGGCATCACGACATCGGATTGTCAGAAAATACATTCCTGATTCATTGATAATGTTTACTTTTTGCTCTCCACCAAGAGTGTCACTTAAAGCTACATCCTTTTCATCATCACCAAGTTTTGCGATAGCTTCGCGGCTGTTTGTGATTTTCAAAGCATCACATACATCTTGTGCCACAAACCAAAAATTGCCATTTTTAATCAATGTACGTACTTGCTGATTTTCAAAAATGAATGGAGTTACGGATAGGCTAGCCATTGCTGACTCCTTACTTTTCTTTGAGAATTGGGTTTACCATTTAAGAATATGGTGTCGGGAGGCTCAAAACGGCAGTAAGAAACCGCGGACTTATTCCCCTTGCGGGTGTTGTATTAGTCGCCCTCCCGACATTGAATCAGAGAGATGACAGCCGAATAGCTACCATTAAAAATTAGGCATAAAAAACCCAACACTAACGGGGTTGGTTTTGACCGCTTACTTGAGGTTTTGAGTCCCCATGCATAAAACGATAATAAATTGTTTTCAGAAGATCAACTACAATTTTCTATGTGCATTAAGATCTAGTCTCCAGTACGATTTTATCTTGACTATCGTACTATGTACGAATATCATATTTCCATATATAGGCAAGGATGTTTTTTATGGAATATCTGGTTTTTATTGAAACTCCCGTATTTAGTAGAGAACGAGCAGAACTGTTAACCGATGATGAATTTAGGCTATTACAGGAGCACTTACTAAAGAATCACGAGCAGGGTAGTACCATCAGCGCTACTGGAGGATGTAAAAAGATTCGTTGGCAGCGAGAAAGGATAGGAAAACGTGGCGGAGTAAGAATTATCTACTATGCCATAACCAAAACTGGGAGGCTCTATCTCCTTTTGATTTACCCTAAAAATAAAAAAGATGACTTAACTCCAAAAGAAAAAGAGGTACTTAAAGCCATCAGTAACAAATTACAGTAATTAACACCGCGCAGATACGCGACAATGTTCATACAACAGGAGAGACTATGGACAAAAGACTTTTTAACGATTTGGTTGAAAGCATGAATCAGATGGTAGCAATTGAAAAAGGCGAACTTTCTGTTTTTGATGAAAATATCCATTACCATCGCCTGCCTGATGTAAAAAACTTACGTGAAACCTTTGGCTTAAAACAAAGTGAATTTGCCGAAGCTGTTGGCGTTTCTACATCTCTAATTCAAAGCTGGGAACAGCACCGCCGCATTCCTTCTGGTTCATCACTGAAACTACTTAAGATGCTTGAACGTAATCCTGCGCTTATTAATGAATTAAGCACACTTTAATACTTTCACTTTCTCCTTGTCATAATGCAAAAGGATAAAATAATTTCAGTTCTGTATATCCTGTAAAGCCGTGCTCTATCTGATTTCTATGATAAAGCACGGCTTCCTTTCGTGATCTTCTTTTTCACGTAAAATAGAATTTTTCCTTTAATATCATTGCATTGTAATTATCTTCGTGATCCTCTTTTGATCCAAAAACTGAAATTTCCTGAAAAAATTTTCTGATCCAAAGCGTGCAGGCGGGTGCGGTGTAGTGCCGTTTTCGCCATAAGTTCATTTATTTCGTCATAAGCGCCGCGAGACTGTTGTGGTCAATAACCGCTTGAACACCGGTTCAAGTCCAGTCGGGATTACCAAATTTAAGCCGTTAGATCAATATATTGGGCCACTTAAACAAGAATGGCTTGCTTGATCAAAGGCGGTAAATGTTAAAGGCCACCGGGAGGTTACCCGATGGCCTTAGCTACGTTTCCGTTATCTATTTCAGAAATGCACGGATCAGCTCTAAAAGCGCGATTAACTCTTTGAGAACGATGATAGCAGTATCAATAAATGCTTTCACCCGTTTGCTCCAGTTAGGAGCACGACTTAACCAGCCATTGCCTTTACGCTGCCTGTCCAGCTGACTTCCATCAAGTCAGTTAAGGAATATCGCGCTCTGACCGAGGCACTGAAGCAGCACCACCTGTTCTTCAGCCAGGACTTACGAAAACTTGCGTCAGAGATACACAGGCCAGAACGCTACCCCAAACTAACAGCCGTTGATTATAGGTTTATTTTCAGATGATTCAATCAATTAAAATGGTGAGTTGGAAAAAACAAAAAACCAACTGGTGAGGTTGGCTTTTTTGTTTTACCCATACAGGGCGCGGGTATCTTTTGTGCTATTACCGAGATTGGTAGCCTCAGCCCTAGCGCGATATTCCTTAACTGACATAACCAGTCTAATACCTATAGCATAAAATATCAACCTAGGGTGCAGAGTAAAAAAGCTCATACAAATGGAATGATATTCACCCAATCACAGGGGAATACTTCTGTTTCAATCCATCGGATTTATAGGCCGTGTTCCTTATCGCGCTGGCATTCTCCAGCATACCTGTGTTGTGGTGCGTATGGGCGGCAATCTGTTCCGCCAGTGCCTTAACCACATCCAACGTCTCTAACATCAAGGTCATGACATTGATTTGCTGGCTGCCCACCCAAACCACGAGCGCGACGATTTCTTGCCTGGCGCCGGCGATGCTCTGCTTAAGCAGGCCAATTTTCTCTATCAGCTTTTGCCCAACTTCAACATTGGCCTCTTTCCCCACACTGACAACGAAATTTGATGAGGTCACCATACTATAGTCACCGTCTGCAATTTGCCGGACAGCGCCCGCCAGTAGCGTAGACGTGCCCAAGACCGTGGTTTTATCCGTGGCCTGTATCGTGGTTTCCCGGGCAACTACGTTACGTGTTTCCGTGTCTGCCCTGACTTCACGGTGCATGGACGATTCATCAATAGTTTGGTCAGTCTGACGAATCCAATGCCCTTCCTGAGTCACTCTCTGCGAGACTTCCGCCCGCTGCTGCTGCAATTGTTCGCCTGGCTTGATATCGGGCAAGGTATTACCCTGGCTTAATGTCTGCCGGATAAAGGGCTTGTCCAGCCTGCCTGCCTCAAAAGCGATTTCAACCACCGTTCCGACTGGCGGATATTGGAACATACCCGATTCACTGCCCGCCATCGGCAAAAGCAGCGGAACCGCGTGATAAACAGGAACAGCGGTATCCTGACCATCATCAGCCAATAATTGCACATCAACCGCATAGCGTGGCCGGAATGGGTCGGAGATATCGCCGCTGACCGTATTTTCAGGGTGTGCCTCAATGCGGGCAAATTTGGGTAAATGCAGCCCTGCCGATAATTCGGGGTAGGCGGCATCAATCTGACGCTGCATTGGCGATGAGGCTACTCCGTAAAAAGTGGCTTTTTTATTTCCAACGGTCAGTAACAACAAAACGGCGACAAAGATTTTCTTAACGGCCCTACTCTTCAACCAAGAAAACAAAGCTGCTTTCTAAAGTCTCTGTGCAATAACACTATAAGTCGACACATAGTTTTTCACCTGAGCAACCGAAAAGTTTTCAGCCAGTACACGCAATTCTTCCAAAGGACCACTAACACCTTCAGGAAAGTTTCGTTCGATGTTGGCCTTAACATCCAACAACCAATGCACCACATCAATATTAGACGGCAATACCCTCATATCCTTAATAACGAAGCCACTTTTCTCCAACACTTGTCTGAAATAGCTGGGTGTTTTGCGGTTAGCACAAGCGAGACGATCAACGGTGTCAGGAATATCCGATTTATAATTATCCAACTCCATATTATAGAGATTTTCAGAAATAATCACCTGACCACCAGCGCTCACCCGTTTGAACAATGCACTCATAGCCTTTTCATACAACGAGTCCGGAAAATGTGAAATGACACCACGGATAATCACCAGATCATAAGGTTCCTGCGGATCAGGTAAGCGATCAATATCCTGTGCATTGCACAGATACAGATTGATACGCTCAGAAAGTCCATATTGTGCGTGAAATTCAGCACAATACCGCAACTGCTGCTCGCTGATATTTACTCCATCCAAACGCTTACATTCAGGAAAACGCTCAGCCAGATATTTCAGGATATAACCCCAACCACAACCGATATCCAAAATACGCTGAATTGGTGGCCTTTCGATCTTTGTTTCCAAACCAGCCAATAGCAGCTGACGATCAAAATAACGAATACCTGAGTCATCCAATGAAATTGGTAGCTTTGAAGCAGGATCATCGTAAACACCAAACTGGAATAACAGTGTATCGCCAATCACCTTACGCCAGCATTCTGGATCTCCGCAATAAGTTTGTACCACTTTACTTTCGTAATCGTTGGTGGTTTCCCCCTGAATGATGTGATAGGGCGAGACAGACTCAACATCAGTGCAAAACACATTATCAAAGCTACTCATGAACTTTTCCTTATTAAACGGTTTTTAAAAGCGTCACACCCTTAATTTGTCAAGATTTTCGGCGTATTGGTAAATTTCAATGAAATATTCATATCTAATTAATCCAATGCTATGGCTACCGATAAATTACATTGTTATCAAATCAGCCTTTGCCACTCCTCAATATCTTGATACGAAAGACCATTAATGATTTTTTTGAACCAAACCGTATACACATCAGGAGCATTATTAATTAGCGCCCTCAATTTCAGAAGATTAACCCATTTATAATCGGATACTTCGTCAAGGTTAATTATCGGTTCTTTATCAAAGCGTCCAATAAAAACATGATCATACTCGTATTCAATCAAATTATTAGGAAGTATCGCGTGATAAATAAATGACGAAACCTTTTTCAATGGACAGTCAAAACCCATCTCTTCGCCAAGACGCCGATGTGCAGCGGCCTCCAGAGCTTCACCAACCCTAGGGTGACCACAACAGCTATTGGTCCAAAGCCCGGCTGAATGATATTTGGTTGCCGCTCGCTTCTGTAAGAGTAAATTTCCTTTATTATCAAAAACAAAGATAGAAAAGGCCCGATGTAACATACCTTTCTGATGAATATCAGCTTTTCCCGCTGAACCAATGGGATTATCATGTTTATCAACAAGAACAAGTATCTCATCCATTATTAATGCCCTTTCTGTGAATTGAATCATATAAAATCATAAATTTTAATTAACAATAAAAATACAATACATATTCTGCAAGTACTAACTTAACTTTCAAGAATAAGGGGGTTTTCATAACAACATGATATAAATCACAAAATAAAAATATTTCATCCATTCTCTTCTGACATTAATGTAAAAACAGAACAAATTAATAGAATAATTATTAATGTTTTAATTAAACGGATTCAAAAAAGAATATATCCGACATTAATCATTTATCACCAATACTCACCTGCTAAATTTGTTACAGATCATGAGCTCGGGTATCACAACAAGTTATAGCCGTTTTTCTCATCTTTCTGGATGTGCTTTTACAGCAAAAAGCATCACAGAAAACTAAACGAATAATAAACAAACATGAGAAAATCCCCTTAATAACTAAACATTCATTAAACAGCTGTTGATTTTTTATCTTAAAAAAATATAAATAAACATCCGTTGAAGTTTTGTTTAATACCAAAGGAGTATACTCACGGTTTGCAAGTCTTCTTCCCTCCAGTATTTTTTAGAACTAGATAAAGAAATGAAATAAATGAAATATATGTATCAACCTGCCAGTTCAGGAATTCGGCTGTTCACAGATTTAGTCGGAAAAAAAATTAGCCCTAGCCCTCATTGGTATTCTGCCCAGAATCGCACTAAATTTGCCTTACGTAGCGCTCTGATGCCAATATCGACACTAAAACTATTAAACCAGATAGTTAATACGCCGTTCTATTTGGATATTTTGAAGAAACAGCCTTGTTTACCTTCTAAATTACATCGCCCTTATCTAAGTATTAACTTCAATAGAGGGCAGACGTTACGTGCAATAAATGAACATTACCAGCTATTATTTACTGGGTTAAATCAGTCTATTGTTAATAAAATATTTCGCTCCAATGCATATCCATTAGCGGTTATCAATGGTAAGAGTGGAACTTACACTATTTTTCTAGATTCTATGGATTGTTTTAATAAAGAAGGTGAGCTCACTCTATTTATTACAACAGGAGATAGTAAAACTTTGGCAAGATGCGCTTTCACACTACTCACTATTGCCGGTAAAAAAACACTGTTCATCGGTGGACTACAAGGTTCCAAAGGCGATGCAACCCTTGAAATTATCCGCGATGCAACGAAAGATTGTTATGGATTATTTCCAAAACGCTTACTGATTGAATCCATTTGCCGTCTCGCTGCCCACTTTGAATGCCAGCAAATTCTGGCAGCCAGCAATGATACTCACATCTATAAGAGTCTACGCTATTGGCATAAAAAGAAAGACAAATTAGTCGCTGATTACGACTCTTTCTGGGAATCATTAGGTGGAGCAAAGGGCAAAAATAAGGATTTCCATCTCCCCTTATCCATTGAAAGAAAACCGCTTGAAGATATAGCCAGTAAGAAGCGGGCAGAATATCGCCGCCGCTATCAATTACTAGATGAACTGGATAATGGAATGCAGCATTCTCTGCCTTCAAATTAAATCAGAATCAGGCCGCTACTTTTCACAGAGCGGCCTAATTTTTAAGATGACTCTTATCTCGGTTTAACCATCTGCCATTCAAGATGTATTTTAACCGCCGGCCATTCACCACTGATAATGCTGTAAACACAAGTATCCCTGATACTGCCATCTTTAGATACACCATGACTACGCAGAATTCCATCAAGTTTTGCACCCAGTCGCTCTATCGCTTTCCGGCTCTGATGATTAAAAAAATGAGTGCGAAACTCCACTGCGATGCATCCTAATTCTTCAAAAGCGTATTTCAATAAGAGATATTTTACTTCCGTATTAATATGTGTCCGCTGAACAGAACGAGCATACCAGGTATAACCGATTTCCAACCGGCGGACATCAGAATCAATATTCATATACGTGGTCATGCCAACCGCTTTACTTGTTCGATGATCAACAATAGCAAAAGGCAGCATAGTACCTTTTTCATGTAGCAATAAACGGCGTTCAATCTCGTTACCTAGCTCAGCCGGCGAAGGGACACTGGTGTACCACAATTTATGCAGCTCACTTTCTTCAATTGCCTGTAAAAACTCATCATGCCGTTGGTGTGTCAGAGGTTCTAAAGTCACCCCTTTTCCTGCCAAAGTTACCCATTCAGTCATCTGTTTTTTCATAATAACCACTGAGTTATAAATTAAGTCAGAATAGAAGAGTTCACCCTATTCCAGAATCAAAACTGGAATCAAGTTAATATATGAAAAATCAATCCCCGATTAAAGCAAAACCCACACTTTTAACATCTCAGGCGGCTGTCGAATCATTCAGAAAAAAATACTAAAACTGGGTAAACAAATCGCCTGACTGAATCAGTCAGATTCTTTTCACTAACTCGATGAAATAACCTGATTTCATGACCTTCATCACATTCATTTAACATTTTTTTCCCAATCAACCTTATTCCATCTAAATTTGAACCATCACTCATCCGACCACTTTGAGTTTTGACTGGTGGTTTAGAACACAATAATAATCTGGTTATAATTGACAAACACCCGATGGAGATTGCAATGAGCCATTATCCTCACCTGTTCGCCCCTCTAGACCTGGGGTTCACCACACTAAAAAACCGCATTTTGATGGGATCAATGCACACTGGACTAGAGGAACATCCCGATCGCGCCCAGAGGCTTGCCCGCTTTTATGCTGAACGGGCAGCCGGAGGCGTGGCATTGATTGTCACAGGCGGCATTTCGCCAAATAAACAAGGTGTTATAGGGAAAGGCACTGCATTCCTAGTAGATGAAAAAGATCTTATTCACCATAAAGTTATTACAGACGCAGTTCATCAGGCTGGTGGAAAAATTGCAATGCAAATCCTACATACCGGCCGTTATAGCTATCAACCACACCTTGTCGCCCCTACCGCTATTCAGGCACCAATTAATCCATTCATGCCTCGTGAAATGACAGAAGAAGATATTCAGCAAACCATTGCTGATTTCGCTCATTGTGCTCAACTGGCACAACTAGCAGGTTATGATGGCGTAGAAATCATGGGTTCTGAGGGTTATCTGATTAACCAGTTTCTGACTACCCGTACCAATCACCGCCAAGATAAATGGGGTGGAAGTTTCGAAAATCGAATGCGTTTTGCTGTGGAAGTTGTTAAAGCAGTCCATCAAGCAACAGGGCGAGAATTTATTCTAATCTACCGGCTTTCGATGCTGGATTTAGTCGAAGAGGGTTCTAATTGGCAGGAAATCGAGCAACTCGCAGTTGCTATTGAGCAAGCGGGGGCATCTATCATCAATACCGGTATCGGCTGGCATGAAGCTCGAATCCCAACGATTGCTACTATGGTTCCCCGCGCCGGATTCAGTTGGGTAACGCAAAAGCTGATGGGGAAAGTTTCTATTCCATTGATCACAACAAACAGAATTAATGACCCCAACATTGCAGAACAAGTGCTGGCTCAAGGTTGTGCCGATATGGTTTCTATGGCACGACCTTTTCTGGCTGATGCTGAATTCGTTATGAAAGCCCAGCAAGGACGGGCCGATGAGATTAACACTTGTATTGGCTGTAATCAGGCATGTTTGGATCAGATTTTTGTCGGTGAAATAGCCTCCTGTTTAGTTAATCCCCGCGCCTGCCACGAAACAGAGATGACTGCCGAGCCAACCACCACACCGAAAAAACTGGCGGTTGTCGGTGCCGGGCCTGCCGGATTGTCATTTGCAGTGACCGCCGCCAGTCGTGGTCATCATGTCACTCTGTTTGAACGTGACGGACAGATTGGCGGACAATTTAATATTGCCAAACAGATCCCAGGTAAAGAAGAATTCCATGAAACACTGCGTTATTTTCAGCGCCAGTTAACAATCCATCATGTTGATGTACGGTTGAACCAAACCGCAACACCAGAAGCACTTTCTGATTTTGATGAGGTGATTATCGCCAGCGGCATTGTGCCTCGCCAACTCACCATTGATGGTATTCATCATGAAAAGGTACTGAGCTACTTAGATGTATTAAGAGATAAGAAAAATGTCGGTCAACGTGTCGCTATCATTGGCGCAGGTGGTATCGGTTTCGATACCGCAGAATATCTGAGTCAACCAGGAAAAAGTACTAGCCTTGATAGCACCACTTTCAGCGAAAAATGGGGCATTGACCATAATCTGACACATCGTGGTGGTTTATCTCCTGAAGGCCCTAAACCAAAACCTTCTCCCCGAAAAATTTATCTATTACAACGTAAACCGACAAAAGTTGGTGAAGGATTAGGTAAAACAACAGGTTGGGTACACCGAACCAATCTACACCTGCGTGGTGTGAAAATGCTCAACAATATGCAATATTTGAAAATAGATGATCAGGGATTACATATTAGCAGCAATGGGGAACAACGCTGTCTTGCCGTAGATAATATTGTTATTTGTGCCGGACAAGAGCCACTGAGAGAACTATATCAACCGCTACAGCAAGCGGGAAAAACCGTGCATCTTATTGGTGGAGCAGATGTTGCAACGGAATTGGATGCCCGACGGGCTATCGATCAAGGTACTCGGTTAGGTCTTAAAATTTGATGATAAATAATGACGGTCATAGACAGACCGTAAGACAGGGTAAATCCTCAAACCGCGCCATTCCTGGCGCGGATATTTTACTCTTTCTTACCTAATCTTTTTAAACCAAAATACTTCAATTAATTACGTTGAGTTAACTGATCCGATGACAGACGGTCATCCTCAGCCTGACAAACAGCAGCAGTAAACAATACATCGGTAGAAGAGTTCAGACTCGTTTCCGCAGAATCCTGTAATACACCAATAATCAAACCGACTGCTACAACTTGCATCGCAATCTCATTGGAAATCCCAAACATGCTACAGGCCAGAGGGATCAACAATAGCGATCCCCCAGCCACACCAGAAGCACCACAGGCACAAATGGCAGAAACCACGCTTAACAATAATGCTGTAGGCACATCAACAGGTATCCCAAGCGTATTGACCGC
This sequence comes from Photorhabdus laumondii subsp. laumondii, assembly GCF_003343245.1. Classification (NCBI taxonomy): domain Bacteria; kingdom Pseudomonadati; phylum Pseudomonadota; class Gammaproteobacteria; order Enterobacterales; family Morganellaceae; genus Photorhabdus; species Photorhabdus laumondii. The sequence goes on from NZ_CP024901.1 coordinate 4,677,413, forward strand.
AGCCAGAGTCAACACCGGGATAGTCACCGCAGCGCCTTCCATATTGATCGTTGCGCCTAATGGAATAGAAACTGAATAAGTATCTTCATGCAGATTCATACGACGGCACATCGCCATATTCACTGGAATATTTGCAGCCGAACTGCGGGTGAAAAATGCCGTTACGCCACTTTCACGCAGGCAAGCAAATACCAGTGGATAAGGATTACGACGAATTTTCCAGTAAACAATCAACGGATTTACAACAAGTGCCATAACCAACATACAACTCAGTAATACAACCAGCAGTTGGACATATCCCAGTAAGGCATTAAACCCCGTTTCTGCAATTGTTGCAGACACCAGACCGAAAATACCAACCGGTGCAAAACGAATGACCACCCGAACAACCTGAGTAACCGCTTCAGACATGTCATGAATTAGAGACTTAGTTGAATCCGCCGCATGACGCAGGGCGATACCCAAACCAATAGCCCAGGCAAGGATACCGATATAGTTACCGTTCAGTAATGCATTCACTGGATTAGCGACAACATTAACCAGTAACCCTTTAATCACCTCTATAATATTTTCAGGAGGCGACATCTGAGCATCATTGACAGCTAGCACCAGCGGTAATGGGAATATAAAGCTACCGGCCACAGCAACCAACGCAGCAAAAAAAGTACCCAAGATATAGAGGATAAGGATTGGACGAATATTGGTTTTTTGGCCTTTTTTATGGTTAGCAATAGAAGACATGACCAAAATCCATACCAATACCGGGGCTACTGCTTTCAGGGCGCCAACGAACAACGTCCCAAGTAAACTGACTGATTTGGCAACCGAAGGTGCCAACCACGCTAACAGTATCCCTGCAATTAAACCTACCAAAATTTGTTTAACCAGGCTTCCTTGTACAATGTAATGCACGAAGCCACGTTTTTGTTTTTCCATAGCTGATCCATTTTATTAACAGTTCTGTTAAACCTATACCCTATGGATTTCAAGATGCATCGCGACGGCAAAGGAGCGAATCCCCGGGAGCATAGCGAACTATGTAACCGGGGTGAGAGAGTGCAGCCAACAAAGAGGCAACTTGAAAGATAACGAGTATATATTTTTTTGTGTTTGCTTCCTCAGTATAGGGAAACCAAGAGTAGAGAAAAGCAGCGATAGTTAAAATATACAACCTCGCCAGCACTTATTAACAACACATTCACATTTGTGTGATCAAAACGGCAATTTACACATTTACAAAATACAATTATTTGTTTTTATGTTTAACCATTTCGCAGCAATTTAAGACAAGAAGAAACCATATCTCCCCATTCAAAAAAGATATGGTTATCTGTTAAAAAATAGTTACCTAATTACTGGTTCTCTGTCGCTTTGTATTTATTTACCCAAACATTAATAATCATTGTTACTGCCAAAATACTGGCTACAGCTCCCAGAGAACCCCCTATAGGAATATGATAAAAATCTATTATCAGCATTTTAATACCGATAAATGCCAGAATGACTGATAAACCATATTTAAGCATTGTAAATTTCTCTGCCACCCCAGCCAGCAGAAAATACATCGCACGTAATCCTAAGATAGCGAAAAGATTAGAAGTCAAAACAATAAAAGGATCTGTAGTGACTGCAAAAATAGCAGGAATACTGTCTACCGCAAAAATAACGTCACTAATTTCAACCAGAATCAGGACCAAGATGAGTGGCGTCGCATATAACAAACCCTTTTCTTTCACAAAGAAACGTTCTCCGTGAAGATTATCAGTGATGCGAATATGCGCTTTTAGCCAACGAACAAAAGGTTTATCGCCTATCGGAGAATCATCCTCTTTAACCAACGCCATCTTAACGCCGGTAACCAGCAAAAAGAGGCCAAACAGATAAAGTATCCAACTAAATTGAGAAACCAGCCAGCTCCCTGCAAAGATCATCACGGTACGCAGCACAATTGCGCCTAAGACACCGTAAATAAGCACCCGACGTTGTAAATTTGCCGGAATGGCAAAATAGCTGAATAACATCAGCCATACAAACACATTATCAACAGCAAGCGCTTTCTCAAGTAAATACCCGGTAAGAAAAGCCATTACCTGACTATTAGCAACCGCTACCCCTACAGTTTCTCTGCAATACCACCATAATCCTAATGCAAATAAGAGCGACAAACTTACCCAAATTACACTCCAGACAGCAGCTTGACGAAATGACATTGCTTGCTCTTTCTTACGCCCCTGTAAGGATAGATCCAGCAGCAACATAATCGTAATTAAAACAGCAAAACTTCCCCATAAGAGAGGACTACCCACAGAGTTCATTTTCTTTCTCTCATAAACAAAAACGGCTGAAGTCTCAGAAGACGCCAGCCGCTGCTATATTTCTTCCCCACATCGTGGATAAGGATGTATTGCAAGCAACCCTCGCCTTCTGGCAAGGTCTCACTTACAACACAGAAAATGTACCATCAGGTATAAGTTCAAGGTTGCCCGGCTACCGGATGCTGTTGCATCGTAATGACGATAAACCGGCTAAGGAAGTTACTCCCCTTTGCTGCGGTGAAAAATAAATCAAATTCAGACAAGAATCAATCTACCACTGAAAAAATATTGACTCATAGTCAGCGGTCAGCAGTCAGCGGTCAGCGGTCAGTAAATCATAAGTGAATAAAATGGTAACAAAAACAGATTAAAATAGTAGGACAAACAGTCATTCATTTAAATGCAAGAAACCTAACAAGCCCGCCTTATAGACCCATTTCTTATCCTATTTTAATGAACGTTCAATTGATCACCAAAATTTTCTGTTTAGTCACCCCTGATTTTGTTACAGTGGCACAGGCTGCGTCATTTGCCTTTTTCAACAGTGAAAAGGCATGAAAACCAACCAAATAACGTAAAATAGGATGTAATTTAATCGGTTTAGCCTCATGCTTTCAGGATGAACGAACAAAGGCATTTTAGGAACACCTGATGGAAATAGTAAAAGAACTTATATATGCACTTTGGTACCAGGATTATGAAACTCTGGCCAACCCATCCCTATTATGGGCCATTTACATCATGCTATTCTTGATTCTCTTCCTTGAAAATGGCCTCCTTCCTGCTGCATTTTTACCAGGAGACAGCCTGCTTATACTAGTTGGCGTATTGATTGCCAAAGGTGCAATGAGTTTCCCTCTAACGATTGTAGTATTAACTGCCGGAGCAAGCTTAGGTTGTTGGATTGGTTATCTTCAAGGAAAATGGTTAGGAAATACCAAGACAGTACAAGGCTGGCTCTCTCACCTTCCAGCTTATTATCACCAAAGAGCTTACAATCTTTTTCACCGCCACGGCCTATCAGCTTTACTTCTTGGCCGCTTCCTCGCATTTGTCAGAACCCTCTTACCAACACTTGCAGGACTGACAGGTCTACAAAACAGTCGTTTCCAGTTTTTTAACTGGCTCAGTGGCTTCCTGTGGGTCATTATCCTTACCTCTTTGGGTTATGCATTTGGTAAGACCCCCATTTTCCGTCAATATGAAGACTTGGTAATGAATTTCCTGATATTACTGCCACTTGCTTTACTTATTATTGGTTTTAGCGGCAGTTTGCTCGTTGTATGGCGTAAAAAAACTTGCCAATCCCCTCAAAAAAAGTAATTAATTCCAATAAAATCTAATATCCCTCCCTGCTGCAGATAAAAGTATCGTTTGCAGCAGAATAGTGAAATAACGCTAATGTTTTTTATTCACCTTCCAAAATATAAGCTATATTTAGTGATAGTCTTTTCCTGCATCAGGAAAAGCAACTAACTAAGTCAAATACACACACCTTACATTGAGGAGTAATCTACATGTCAAAGATCAAAACTAATGAAGATCTACACGTTGAACTAAAATCACTCGCAGATACACTGGAAGAAGTGATCAAAAGCTCTGGTGATAAATCCAAAGTCGAGCTGGAAGAACTTCGCGGCAAAGTAGAGGAAGTCATCAAAGATACTCGTTCTAAACTCAGCAATGCCAGTGATATGGTTGTTAAGAAAACAAAAGATATGGCGGGCCGTGCTGATGTCTACGTTCACGATAAACCTTGGGTAAGCATCGGTATTGGTACTGTTGTCGGTGCCGTATTAGGTGTAGTGTTAGCTAAACGCTAATATGATCAACTCATCCAAATCTCAAGGCCCCGGTAAAGGGGTCCTTGACATTCTCCAACGTATTGCCTCTGTTGTTATCGAGATAATAGAAACTCGTTTACAACTCATCGTTGTAGAGTTGGAAAAAGAAAAAGCCACTTTGATACAGCTGGTAGTCATAGCCAGCCTGACATTACTGCTCACCGCTTTCGGCCTCATGTGTTTACTTGTTATGATTTTTTGGGCTATCGATCCCAGCTGGCGTTTTACCGTATTAGCAAGTACTACTGGCACACTACTCGTTCTGGCGCTTATTGGCCTTATATGGACCATCAGGAAAGCGCGAAATTCAACATTACTTAGTGCAACTCGCGAGCAATTAAAGATAGACAGAGAAATGTTGGAGGATCATAGTAATGAGTAAACAACGCCAGAAAAAAAAGCTGAAAGAACAGCAGCTAATGAGAAATATCCAACTACAACGCCTCGAACTCACCAACAATACACAGCTCTGGAAGAACCTCACTGAACCTTATGACAAAAGCTGGCAAAAGCTTTTGTCATTAAAACCCTATCTGGGACCTGCAATCCATGCTATCTCTTTGTATGGCCTTCGCCATCCTGTGAAATTTTATCATTTGTCTCGTCATATCATTCGACTATTGAAATGGAAATAGTAATAATTCTTCATAATATCCCTCATTGATGATCACTTTAGTTGCTTACATTCAAAAACTTTGTATAAAATTGTTAATAATCCTTGCTTACAACTAAGTTCATCTACCTTTAGTATACATTCCATCCGTTAATGATTAACAAATTGTGCTGTTTCGGGTTGGTACAAGTTAATCATCAAACAAACTATTATTATTTTTCCTGTGTCTTAGGAGTTGTTAATGAAAAAATTTGAAGATAGTGCCCTGTTACTGGCTCGCATTTTGATGCCGATTCTATTTATCGTTGCAGGCTATGGAAAATTAGGTGATTCCTACGCGGGTACCCAGCAATATATGAATGCTATGGGCGTCCCTAGTTTTCTATTACCACTGACGATCTTACTTGAATTAGGTGGTGGTCTGGCAGTTCTGTTTGGTTTGTTAACCCGTACCACCGCGTTATTTACCTTTGGCTTCTGTGTCCTGACTGCCATCCTCTTCCACAGCAATTTTGCTGAAGGCATGAACCAAACTATGTTTCTCAAGAACCTGACTATTGGTGGCGGTTATCTGTTACTGGCTATCATCGGCCCAGGTAAATTCAGTATCGACCACCTGATAAAAAGAAACTGGTAATATCTTGCTATGGCTGTTCTGAATCTGAAAAATAACCGCTCACAGGTAAAAGGTGAAACGATCAAAAGCTCAAAGATTTTATCAGCCAACTATCCAATATTGGGTCTAAAGATAAATAGTAATCCGGGGGATCTAGAAGATCTTTCGGCTTACTTTAGCCAATAGATCCAACTTTTATTAAATCATAGTGACTTTGGTAAGATATACCCGTTATCTTTCAAGTTGCCTCTTTGTTGGCTGCGCTCGTTCACCCCGGTCACATAGTTTACTATTGCTCCCGGGGATTCGTTCCCTTGCCGTCGCGATACATCTTGAAATCTTTAGGGTATATATTGACATCAGGGCAACCATTCTGACTTAGGGAAAAACCATTGGTGTTATTGATAAATTCGAAAGTCTCCCTGTTTTCATCACTGTCTGGTACCCCAAAAATAGAATCATCAATACTCAGCGAATAGAAATCACAAAATTTAGATTAAGGCAAATTACACCTACCCATGATGTCTGCTCAAAAAGATTAACACAGCCAACCAGACAGTCTGCTGTACTGGCTGGCGCCATTTACGAATGTTAGATTCGTTGTGCCATAATTTCATATTTCGCTAAGCAATCATCGAATCATGTTTTTTTACAGCCTGTCTTCTAATTTGATTGCTCACATCGCTTCTACTTACCGACTAACAAACAATTTAGGGATTTCCCGCAAACACCAAGATTTAGCTTCCCCCATACTGTCTCGCCGCCATGCCATAATGACATTTGTCTCATGGCTATATTCAGAGCTAATCACCCGCAAACGCCCCTCAGTAATATCTTGTTCCACCATAGGATAAGGCATGGTAGCAACGCCCAACCCAGCCAAGAGAGCACGGCGTTTATCTTCCAGAGAACTTACTGTTAAACGCTGTTGCTTATCTAACAACTGAACCGTTAATACCGGACGTTCCCTCGCTGTATCTGCCACAGCAATACCACGATACTTCACTCTCGTGACATCAGATAAAGGCTCCGGCTCTTGATGTATAGGATGATCAGGGCTAGCAACATAGACATTGGTAATGCTGTAAAGCTGACGTGAATTAATTTCTGCCGATGCGCGAAAATGCATATCTGGTGCAATAACAATATCCGCCCGACCCGTTTCCAGCCTCTCCCATGCCCCCGCCAAAACTTCTGTCAATAAAGAGAGCTGAGTATTCGATTTTTGAGCAAGCTTTCCCACTAATGGAAATAATGAAGAAGCAGGAACCAACGCCTCACAAACAATTGTCAGGTGAGTTTCCCAACCTCGCGCTAATGCTTCTGCATCAGCCGTTAATTTATCAGCAGCTTCAAGCAATTGACGTCCACGCTCAAGCAGCATACGACCAACATTGGTGAATTTAGTTCTGTGACCCGAACGGTCAAACAGCACTACATCCAGCTCCTCTTCTAATTTTTGCATCGTATAGCTAAGTGCAGAAGGAACACGACCAAGCTCATCAGCGGCCGCAGCAAAACTTCCCCGCCGGTCAATCGCATCCATGACCCGGAGAGATTCCAGTGTAAGCGCTCGTTCTTTGCTCATATTTTTCTCAATCAGGAAATTTGAATATGCTGACCAGATTAACTGGCTAACATTTCGCCGTCCAGATAATTACTATTGTTTGTGTGTGTTTTTGTAAGGTAACCGCCATTATGATTATAAATAGAACAGCAAAACAATGTGGGAAAGCTGACTATGGTTGGCTACAAGCTCGTTATACATTTTCATTTGGTCACTATTTTGACCCAAAGTTTTTAGGTTATGGCGCGCTACGTGTACTCAATCAAGAAGTCATTGCCCCCAAAGCCGCTTTCCAACCTAAATCCTATCCACATGTGGATATATTGAATATTATTCTACAAGGTGAAGCAGAATACCGTGACAGCGAAGGCAACTATATCAGAGCCCGTAAAGGAGAATGTTTACTATTTTCTACCCGTCAAGGCATCAGCTACAGTGAACATAATGCCAGTATTAATAAGCCACTAACGCGCTTGCAGCTTTGGCTGAATGCCTTTCCTCAGCAGGAAAGCTTACCATTGCAACGAATGGAATTACCAGAACAACCACTGGCTATGCTAGCTTCTCCAACCGCAGAAGATGGCAGTATGCAATTACGTCAACAAGTGTGGGTAAATCATATTTCCCTTAATAAAAATCAATCTCATCATCTGCAATTGAAAGGAAAAAATGCCTATCTGCAATCTCTAAACGGAAATATAAAAATAAGAGGCAATTCTAAGGATAACAATTTAATTAAATGCGGAGATGGCGCTTTTATTCATGAAGAAAGTCGTCTGGTTTTAAAAGCAGATACGGAATTCCAAGGACTGTTAATTGATCTGGCTGCTTAAAAAAGTGAAAGCCCCGTCAGATTCCAATCTAACGGGGCTAAATTTGTGAAGTTGACCGATAAGCCGGGTTCTGTCGTGGACAATCATTCATCTAGGCCAGCACTTACGCACTGGCTCAAGCAGCCTACCCGGGTTCGATACGGGCCGTACCTAATGAACCCCTATTTGGCCTTGCTCCGAGTGGAGTTTACCGTGCCACGAACTGTTACCAGCCGTGCGGTGCGCTCTTACCGCACCCTTTCACCCTTACCTGATCCTACATTAAGTAAGCCATCGGCGGTTTGCTCTCTGTTGCACTGGTCGTGGGCTTTCACCCCCCAGACGTTATCTGGCACCCTGCCCTGTGGAGCCCGGACTTTCCTCTCCTCCATCTATCATCCAAAGGATTAATGATAAAGCAGCGACTGTCTAGTCAACTCCGCGGCGGATTATAAGAGGTTTACCCAATAATGTATAGGCATTTACCGATTATCTGCCCTAATTTAGCAATTGCTATCATTCTTCATTCTGTCCCAATCCATGACGATAAAGTGCATTTTTCTTCACACCATGAATCTCTGCTGCCAGTGCAGCCGCTTTTTTCAAGGGCAGTTCTTGTTGAAGAAGCGCCAGCGTTCTTAATGCCTCTGGAGGCAAAACATCGTCATCCAGTTTTTTATAGCCTTCAACGATCAATACCATTTCACCACGGCGACGGGTTTCATCTTCCTTCACCCACGCCAAAAGTTCACCTACTGGCATCCCCTGAATGGATTCCCAAGTCTTTGTCAATTCCCGCGCCAAAACGACGTAACGTTCAGCTCCCAACACCTCAACCATATCTTCTAAACTTTCGATCAGACGATGGGTGGATTCATAAAAAATTAATGTGCGTGGCTCCTGTTGCAAAGCCCGTAAAGTATCTGTCCGACTTTTACGCTTTGCGGGCAGAAATCCTTCGTAACAGAAACGATCTGATGGCAGACCAGCAGCAGACAAGGCGGTTATCGCCGCACAAGGTCCTGGAAGTGGGACAACATGAATACCGGCTTCACGGCAACGGCGAACCACATGGTAACCAGGATCATTAATCAGCGGCGTTCCTGCATCAGAGACTAATGCAATACTTTGCCCTTGTTGGAGTTTTGTAATTAATTGATCTGCTTTCTGCTGTTCATTATGATCATGAAGTGCGAACATGCGTGCATTAATGGCAAAATGTTGAAGCAACAAGCCAGTATGTCGCGTATCTTCGGCTGCAATCAGATCGACATGCTCAAGAACTTCAAGCGCACGCTGAGTGATATCACCCAAGTTTCCAATGGGGGTTGGCACAACATATAGCGTGGATGTCGTAACCACTGCTCGATTAGGTTGATTCATTGTTTCATCCGAATGGCCGATTTAAAATTGAGCATCTTTGAAAAAAACATCGCTGGATACAGTATGCTTTCCTCAATTTTTGTGCGTATCAAAACTGGTTTAGTCTGTTCAGCTATGCTGGCAGTCATGATCATCGCAGGATGTACCGTACCTGACCAACAGGGACAACAACCTTCGCAAACTCAGGACAAAATCAGTACAGAAATCGCCCGTTATCAATCTATCATTGATGCCGCTCATGGCGAACCTTCTCTTGATGTCATCCGTGCTTATATCGCTCAGGAACCACTCGTGAAAGAGAGTGCGGTTCGTCAAAAAAATATCGATGATACCTGGCAAATGCTGACCCGTCTTTCACCACAAGAGCGCCGTGGGTTGGTCATCAACGCTGATGAAAATGTTCTGCAAGGCTGGCTGGACTTACTCAGTGCCTATCAGGATAACAAACAGGACTCCGACAAACTACAGGCAGCTATCCGTGACTGGAAAATTCGCTATCCACAAAACCCTGCTGTACAGTCACTCCCAACTCAGTTACAGCCAGCAGCCATCCAACAGCAAGATACGAATATCCGTATTGCTCTGTTCCTGCCATTAAGCGGCCAAGCAAAAGTATTCGGTGAAGCCATTCGCCAAGGTTTTCTTGATGCTCAGGCCGGTTTACCAAGTCCATCATTGCCAACAGAAAACCCGGAAAATTTATCTATAACAGACAGTGATAGTGCGTCAGATAGCGTGGCTTCTACCAATATGTCCCCTAGTGAAGGGGCGATCATAAACTCAGCAATACCAGCCACTCAAACAACACCTGTCATAGCCAATGCGCCGATTAACACACAACAGGTCAAAATCTATGACACAACAAGCCAGCCATTGGAAAACTTATTTATTCAGGCTAAGCAGGATGGTGTGAATTTAATTGTCGGGCCGTTACTTAAGCCAGATGTGGTTAAACTCGTTCAGATAAATGCGGCATTAAACATGCTAGTACTTAACGAGTTAGACAATGCTCAACCACACTCTAATATCTGCTATTTTTCTTTGTCACCAGAAGATGAAGCGAAAAATGCTGCGGAACATATTTGGCAGCAACAAAAACAGAATCCTCTGATTTTGGTCCCCAGAGGGACTTTTGGTGATCGCATTGCCAACGCCTTTGCACAGGAATGGCAAAAACAAGGGGGACATACTGTTCTGCAACAAACTTTTGGCTCTTCTGCCGAACTGAAACAATTAATTAATAGAGGTACCGGTATTCGCTTGACCGGAACAGCCGTCAATGTCACCAGCAATCAACCTACATCAATCGCTATTGGTGATCTGGAAATCCCCCAGATAAACACCGATGTCGTTCCTACTTCTACTGGCGGCTCAGTGGATGCAGTTTATATTGTTTCTACCCTGGATGAACTGACGCTAATTAAGACAATGATTGATATGGCAATCAGTTCCCGCGATAAGCCCGCCCTTTACGCAAGTTCCCGCAGTAATCAGGCGGGCGTCGGTCCCGATTTCCGCCTGGAGATGGAAGGAATGCAATTCAGTGACATTCCCTTAATCGCCGGTGCTAACTTGCCACTGATGCAGCAAGCAGTCAGTAAATTTGCGAATGATTACTCTTTGATGCGCCTTTACGCTATGGGTATTGACGCCTGGTCATTAGCAAATCAATTCAGTCAAGTTCAGCTTCAAAGTGATTTCCATCTCAATGGTGCTTCTGGAGTGCTGTCCGTTCAGGAAAACTGCACCATTTTCCGACAACTCTCATGGATGCAATATCATCAAGGCCAAATCACTGCGATTTAATTAAGTAACTTGCCGCTTGTCACCAAGCGGCCTTTCAATTCAAATGACTCATTTCAGAATGAGAATAAAAAGTAGGATGAAAATAAAAAAGCTGACAAGTTATTTGCTGGGGCGCAACTATGAAGCGCAGGCAAAGTTGTTTTTACAAAAACAAGGATTATCTTTTATCGCCGCAAATGTGAAAGTTCACGGTGGTGAAATTGACCTGATTATGAAAGACAAGCAAACTTGGGTCTTTATTGAAGTCCGTTTTCGCAAATCAGGACAATATGGAGATGCATTGGCGACAATCACTCGTAGCAAGCGTAAAAAATTATTACACGCTGCCGCAGTTTGGCTGTTTCAACGAGGTGAATGTTTTGAAACCTCTTCTTGTCGCTTTGATATTTGTGCTATTACTGGTCAACAATTTGAATGGTTGCAAAATGCCTTCAATCAAAATGAGTTCACTCGTTAAAATGATACTGAGTAGGTTATAAACGTGCTGGATAGAATTAAAGTCTGTTTTACAGAAAGTATTCAAACTCAGATTGCAGCCGCAGAAGCATTACCTGATGCTATCTCGCGAGCGGCAATAATGATGGTTCAGTCATTACTGAATGGTAACAAAATCCTTTGCTGTGGTAATGGAGGCTCAGCAGCGACTGCCCAACGGTTTGCTGCCAATATGATTAACCGGTTTGAAACTGAGCGCCCAAGCCTGCCCGCATTGTCACTTAACGCAGACAATGTGGTCATCACTGCGATTTCAAGCAATAAACAGCATGATGAAATTTATGCTAAACAGGTACGGGCATTAGGTCAGCCAGGCGATGTGTTATTAGCGATTTCCACACATGGTAATAGCCGTGATATTGTCAAAGCCGTTGAAGCCGCCGTAACCCGCGATATGACAATTGTCGCCCTTACTGGCTATGATGGTGGTGAGCTTGCCGGCTTACTCGGGCCACAAGACGTAGAGATTCGTATTCCATCTCATCGCAGTACCAGAATTCAAGAAGTTCATATGCTAACAGTTAACTGCTTATGTGACTTAATCGATAATACACTTTTTCCCCATCAGGATGACTAAGGAGCCAATAATGCGATTTTTCTCCCTATTAGCCACGATTTGTGCTGCTGTAATGTTGCAAGGATGTATTGGTGCGGTCGTGGTCAGTTCTACTGCCGTAGCGACAAAAACCGCAACCGATCCCCGCACTATTGGTCAGCAGGTTGACGATAGTACTCTCGAAGCCCGTGTCAGTAATGCGCTTAACAAAGATAAGCAGCTCAAAGAGCAAACCCGTATTATTACCACTGCCTATCAAGGAAAAGTTTTACTGACAGGCCAAAGCCCAGACTCAAGCCTTCCAGAGCGTGCTAAACAGATAGCATCACGTGTTGATGGAGCACACACCGTTTACAATGAAATTCGTCAGGGGAAACCTGTTGAATTAGGTACTGCTTCTAAGGATACCTGGGTTACAACTAAAGTACGCTCAAAAATCCTGGCTAGTGACTCGGTTAAGTCTTCTAACATAAAAGTCGTTACGGAAAACGGCGAAGTCTTTCTACTGGGCATTCTGACCAAACAAGAGGGTAATGCCGCCGCGAAAATTGCCAGCGAAACTAACGGTGTTAAGCGAGTAACAACCGCATTTACTTATTTGAATTAAATATATTGATTGAAAGTGATGACACGATAAATCTGTCAAACATTCAGGTATCAGGCCGCGTCATTTTTTGGCGCTGGCGTTTTACCCTTTTCATCATCTCACGTCAAACTGAATAACTTCTCATTCTTCCTTCAATCATCTTTCATTAACCCATTTTTCTCAAGATAACTCCCCCCGCCCAACAACCGCATTTGCCGCAAAATCCATTGCTGACGCTGTAAGACATAAGCCGAAGGTGAGTTAACTTTATAGCGGTGTGGATTAGGCAATACAGCAGCAAGTAAAGCCGCTTCTGATGCCGTCAATTTACTGGCTGATTTATGAAAATAGTGTTTAGATGCCTCTTCAACACCAAAAATGCCATCACCAAATTCTGCTATGTTAAGGTAAACAGTCAGAATTCTACTTTTTGACCATCCCAGTTCAATAGCAAAGGTCATCCCGGCTTCCAACCCTTTTCTTAACCAACTACGTCCGTCCCACAAAAATAAATTTTTGGCCGTTTGCTGAGAAATCGTTGAAGCCCCTCTAAGTCTGCCTGAATGATTTTGATTACGCTCAAGTACACTTTCGATAGCATCAAAGTCAAATCCCCAATGTTGTGGGAATTTCTGATCTTCCGCAGCAATAACAGCCAATGCGATATTTGGCGATATTTGTCCTTGCCCTACCCAGTCAGAATGAGATACATAAGAAAAATTAACCGATAACCAAGCACTAATCTGGCGCTCAACCATAACCATGGAAAACGGCACTGGCAAAAATGAAAATGCAACAACAGAAACTATCCATAAGATAATAACTGAGATTGCGATTTTTTTAAGCCAGTACCATAAAAATTGAAAAGGATTTCGCATCCAGTTACTCAGTCATTTCCAATACTTTTCTGACAAGTTTATCAATTCCCTCTTCCGCCTGGGAAATAGATTCAGCAAGCATGTAGGCTGGTGTCGTCACAATTTTGTTTTCTAAATCAACAACAACATCATTTACCTTGCAAATGATATGGACGCCTCCCATTGCCTCTACTTGAGCAACCGTTTCTGGATCATTGCCGACCGTTAGTTTCACCGGTTTATTAAGTAATTTTGGCAACATAACAGGCGCAATACACATAAATCCCATTGGTTTATGTTGATTATGCATAGCCCTCACCAAACTTAACAATTCCTTATTTATTTCGCAATCAACTGTCTTAGCGGCAAAGTCACATAAATTCTTTGCAACACCAAATCCCCCGGGAATTATCAGGGCATCAAATTCATCGGCATTTGCTTGTGATAAAGGCTTAATTTTTCCCCTTGAAATACGGGCAGACTCCTGTAGAACGTTACGTTCTTCCCCCATTTCTTCACCGTTAATATGATTAATAACATGAAGTTGTGGTTCGTCAGGCGCAAAAAAGCTCGTTTTAACACCTAAACGGTCTAAAGAAAGCAGAGTTAATACTGACTCATGAATTTCGCTACCATCGAATACACCACATCCACTTAAGACAACCGCAACTGATTTCATACCTCACTCCATTTGTAGTAGATTATTGCTTAACCCTTTAGGGGGTTAAACACCAATCTTCATCACAGATTTTAATGAATCTTGTAACAAAAAATCTTATCTTTGCTATGTTGGTACTTGTATGATGTACGGAGAATTCCTCATTTACTCGCCGCAACCAAAGATATATCAGATAGGCGTGTAAAAAGTTTTCCCTGGTGTTGGCGCAGTATTCGCGCACCCCAACCTCGGTTGGGGTTATTTTTTTTCAGCGTCCGTCAACCATTCCCCCAAAATTTCCGTATCCTTTCTCCATTCTTGCTTTAACTCATCAACCCATTCCTGAACATTATCCCACCATGCAGGTAAATCAGGTGATTGAATCTGCTGGGCCAGTTGCTGTAAATGACGCAATCCAACCGATCCCGCAGCACCTTTTATCTTATGCGCTTCCTCCGTAATGCCTTTCTGGTCTTTCGCTGTCATGTTTGAGTCCAGAACAGATAAGTAACCCGGCATCATCTTTTCAAACACACTCAGACTATTGCGAATCAATTGGGGCCCAACGAGCTCGATGTATTGGTTAAGCATTTCTGTATCAAGTAAATCTTCATCTTTTTTCATCAATCCTGACTCCTCTTCTTCCGGCTGCATATGATGCACAGACTGTTCCCCCCAATATTGTTCAATAATGGCAGTTAACGCATTCACAGAAAGCGGCTTACTCAACACACCATTCATACCTGCATCCAAATACTCTTTTTTGTCTTTTAAGACATTTGCTGTCAGTGCAATCAGGGGGGGCAGATCCTTTTTGGCATATCGCTGACTTAACTCCCGGGAGATATCTAACCCGGTCATATCGGGTAGCTGAATATCAAGCAGTACCAGATCGAACTCTCCTGGCTTAAACACTTCTAGCGCATCTTTACCGTTCATAGCGACTTCTACACTGTTACCCAACTTCTCCAATACCGAGCGAGCAACAATCACATTCAGCTCAATATCTTCTACCAATAAGATATGCAATGCTGGAAGTGGATAATCTTCTGTATCTTCTTTGCATAAAAGATTCTCCTCCATAGCAGGGGCAATGATAGACAGTGTAAACCGAGAACCTTGTCCCGGTTCACTTTCCACCACAATATCCCCTCCCATACTTTGAGCCAAACGTTTGGATACCGCCAATCCAATACCGGTTCCCGTTGCTGGACAACCACCATGACTGCCTTTCACTTGATAATACATCGCAAAAATCTTCTCCAGCTCATCATGTGGGATACCAATCCCCGTATCTGTGACTTCAAACAGCAAACGCTCTCCCTCTTCGTACCAGATTCGAACAGTAATCTCACCTTTTTGCGTAAATTTCACCGCATTGCCAATCAAGTTCCATAGAATTTGGCGCAAGCGAGTACCATCTGTCATGATTCTGGCAGGCAGTGGCAGTTCTGGGTTCATGACAAATTTAATATCTTTCGGTTGCACCAGCAGCCCAGAGAGGTTTTCCAGATCGGACATAAAACCAGTAAAATCAATTGGCTGATTATCAATTTGCACTTTACGCCGTTCAATTTTATCCATTTCAATAATGTCATTGAAAATATTACCAAGCGTGATGGCACTGACATGAATCGTTTTCAGATAGTTATTTTGCTCAGACGTCAACTCAGTATCGAGCAGAATACGGCTCAAACCAACAATGCCATTTAAAGGCGTACGGAGCTCATGGCTAATCGTTGAGATAAAAGTGGTCTTATCCCTACTTGCATTCTCCAAAGCGTCCTGATAACGCTTACGTTCCGTTATATCGCGCCCAAATCCCATAAGCCCATGTCTTTTTCCTACCCGATCATAAAAAGGGACTTTCCGAAGCTCAAAACAGGCTTTCCGACCATCGGGATAAACTAGCCATTGTTCATAAGTGAGTGCAACATTATGACGGAACACTTTTTCATCGGTTTTCATTACCTTGCGAGCAACCTCTTTGTCATAAACATCGTTTGGTGTCAGCCCGACAAGTTGTTTCTGGCTTTTACCCGTCAGCAATTCCATCGCCCGATTACAACCAGAAAACTCATTATTTTCATTACGGTAATAGACCAAATCAGGAGAAGCATCGAGAAAAGATTTCAACAATACAGATTGTTGTTCCAATTCAATCTGCGTCTGCTCACGGTGTTTCATCTCTTCTTTGAGTTTATCCAACAATATCAGATGCGCCTGCTCAGCTTTCTCTCTTTCCGAGATCTCCTGATTAAGCTTAATAATGTTGTCTTTTAATTGCTGATTAAGTTCCCGATCACGCTGACGCATAACTTCCAACTTTTCAACTAACTTAGATAATCGCTGACGGGACTCTTCAAGCTGTTCAACAACAACTGAAAGAAAATAGACAGCCCAAGGTGTAATCAACAAACCAAAAAAGATTGAGCGAACTAAATCAATACTTTGCACTCCTCCCTGAAGCAGAAAAGTGACCACCATCTGTACACCCATAGCAAGAACGACCAGTGCAGATGCAAGCAGTAATGAGAAGCGCACTAACCCCAATTTCATCATTAAATCAACATAATATTGGGCCAGGCCCCTGAGCAGCTTCATTTCATAAAAACTCCCGTTAAATATGACCATTCCGGATCATACCGTAAAAAACCGGCCACTTCGTTGAAGGAATAACAGAAATTGTTGACCGGGTAAAACAATAGTATTATTTAATAGTTTTAGTGATGACTTCCCAAACATTATTCTGGCTTTTTATTCATGCCGGTCTTTTCGCACAATCCAAGCATGAATAAATAATCAAACACATTGACAAAATAAGCATAAAATTCTTTTTTACTCGTTTAATAGCCCAAAAAGATAAAACTTTATTCTTATAAAGAAACAAAAATACACATTAATTCCGTAAAGTTAATATTAGTTAGATTTTAAATCTAATAAATAAAAGTTTAACAGCATATACAAAACAGATATTACACTAATATTAGTGATATAAATCACATTAAAATCCTAACCTGATCTATATCACACAACATGAATGTTAATTTTTCTACTTATAAATCATAACATTAACTTTACTTATCACCTGACCTTATCTTATCCCGGTGATATTTGACCTGATTTATATTTCTAGTTAACTTGGAAAGTCACTGGAAATCATCTGTCAGATTCTCATCTGAACCATAATTATGCAGTGACACAATATCATTTAAGTCACCACCTGTTTATCACAAATAAACAAGTGGTGGTTGCTTGAGGGCGCAATTCAGACGCCAGTAAAAAATATTAATCTCACAAATGTCTGTGAGTTTCTGTGAGAGTCGGACAGAACCTCGGGAGGTTCACACTATGCTATATAACAAATCTCAAGAAAAGGATAACTGTGGCTTTGGACTGATAGCCCATATTGAAGGGGAGCCAAGCCACAAAGTAGTACGTACCGCTATCCATGCCCTAGCCAGAATGCAACATCGTGGGGCAATCTTGGCAGATGGCAAAACCGGTGATGGCTGTGGTTTATTGTTGCAAAAACCTGACCGCTTTTTTCGGATGGTTGCACAGGAGCAAGAGTGGCATTTAGCCCGCAATTACGCCGTCGGTATGCTATTTCTCAGCCAAGATCCTCAGATTGCACAAAACTGCCGGGCAATCATCGAACAAGAGCTACAAAATGAAACCCTGTCAGTCGTTGGCTGGCGTGAAGTCCCCATCAACCGTGATATTCTGGGCGAAATAGCCCTTTCAAGCCTCCCTCATATTGAACAGATTTTTGTTAATGCTCCGGCTGGCTGGCGTGCACGTGATTTAGAACGCCGCTTATTCGTTGCTCGCCGCCGAATAGAAAAACGCATCAACGACAGCGACTTTTATGTTTGCAGTTTGTCTAACTTGGTGACTATCTATAAAGGGCTGTGCATGGCGGCAGATTTGCCCCGTTTCTATCCCGATCTGGCTGATTTACGTTTAGAATCGGCAATTTGCCTATTTCATCAACGCTTCTCAACCAATACCGTCCCACGCTGGCCATTGGCACAACCTTTCCGCTATCTTGCCCATAACGGTGAAATAAACACCATCACCGGTAACCGCCAGTGGGCACGAGCAAGAGCCTATAAATTCAAGACACCGCTTATTCCCGATCTGCACACGGCTGCCCCTTTTGTCAATGAAACAGGGTCAGATTCCAGCTCGCTGGATAATATGCTGGAACTGTTTCTCAACGGCGGAATGGATTTAATCCGTGCTATGCGATTGCTGGTTCCTCCCGCATGGCAAAACAATCCTGATATGGATGAAGATCTGCGGGCTTTTTTTGATTTCAACTCCATGCACATGGAACCGTGGGATGGCCCTGCGGGTATCGTTATGTCAGATGGACGCTACGCTGCCTGTAATCTGGATCGTAATGGCTTGCGCCCAGCCCGCTATGTTATCACCAAAGATAAGTTGATCACCTGTGCTTCCGAAGTCGGTATCTGGGATTATCAACCGGATGAAGTGGTGGAAAAAGGGCGCGTTGGTCCCGGTGAACTTATCGTGATTGATACCCGCCAAGGCCGCATCCTTCATGCAGAAGAAACAGACAATGACTTAAAAAGCCGCCATCCCTATAAAGAATGGATGGATAAAAACGTCAAGCGTCTGACCCCATTCGAAGAATTACTGGAAGATCAAGCTGGTCATCGGGATCTGAACGATCAATCCTTAGCGGTCTATCACAAACAATTTGCCTACAGCAACGAAGAGCTAGATCAAATCATCCGAGTCTTGGGAGAGAATGGTCAGGAAGCGACCGGGTCAATGGGGGATGATACACCGTTTGCCGTCCTTTCCAGCCGCCCACGGATTATTTATGACTATTTCCGCCAGCAATTTGCTCAAGTCACTAATCCGCCAATCGATCCACTACGCGAAGCACATGTTATGTCTCTCACTACCTGCATTGGGCGGGAGATGAACGTATTTTGTGAAGCAGAGGGACAGGCACACCGATTAAGTTTTAAATCTCCTATTCTGCTCTACTCTGACTTTCACCAATTAATCACACAGCAAAGTCCACACTATCGCGCAGAACAATTAGACTTAACTTTCAATCCACAAGAAACCAATTTGCAAAATGCCCTGTTTGCATTGTGTGACCAAGCTGAACAACTCGCCAGAGATGGCGCGGTATTGTTGGTATTATCTGACCGCAACATTACGCCGAACAAATTACCTATACCTGCACCTATGGCTATTGGCGCTATTCAACACCGTTTGGTAGAAAAAAACCTACGCTGTGATACCAACCTGATAGTAGAAACAGCAAGTGCCCGTGATCCACACCATTTCACTGTACTACTGGGATTTGGTGCAACAGCGATCTATCCCTATCTGGCTTATGAATCCCTCGCCAAAATGGTCGATAATGGCACAATTAATAAACCTTATGCTGATGTCATGCTTAACTACCGCAATGGTATCAATAAAGGGTTATATAAAATCATGTCGAAAATGGGCATCTCGACTATCGCCTCCTATCGCTGCTCTAAACTATTTGAAGCTGTCGGCTTACATTCAGAATTAACTGAATTCTGCTTCAATGGCGTCGTCAGCCGAATTGGCGGTGCTAATTTCAGCGATTTCGAGCAGGATCTGCGAAACTTATCTAAACGTGCCTGGCTTGCTCGTCAACCACTCGATCAGGGCGGACTGCTGAAATATGTTCATAACGGCGAATATCACGCTTATAACCCGGATGTTGTCAGCACTTTACAGGCTGCGGTTCATAGTGGCGAATATAACGATTACTTGAAATATTCTCGTTTGGTTAATCAGCGTCCAATTACCACAATCCGTGATTTGCTGGCGATAAAAACAGAAGCTGAGCCTCTACCTATTGAAGAAGTGGAACCTGCCGAAGAGCTATTTAAACGCTTTGATACTGCTGCGATGTCGATTGGAGCATTAAGCCCGGAAGCACACGAAGCTCTGGCTGAAGCCATGAATACGTTAGGTGGTTTTTCCAACTCCGGCGAAGGTGGAGAAGATCCCGCACGTTATGGAACAAAAAAGGTTTCCCGTATCAAACAAGTTGCTTCCGGTCGGTTTGGTGTGACACCTGCTTATCTGGTCAACGCTGATGTGATTCAAATTAAAGTCGCGCAAGGCGCTAAACCCGGAGAAGGTGGGCAATTACCGGGTGATAAAGTAACACCGTATATTGCAAAACTGCGTTATTCCGTACCCGGCGTAACACTTATTTCTCCACCACCACATCACGATATTTACTCTATTGAAGATTTGGCTCAGTTGATTTTCGATCTAAAACAGATCAACCCCAATGCGCTGATCTCAGTAAAACTGGTTTCAGAACCCGGTGTTGGTACTGTTGCCACTGGCGTTGCCAAAGCTTATGCCGATTTAATTACTATCGCAGGTTATGATGGCGGTACCGGTGCCAGTCCATTGTCATCGGTGAAATATGCCGGATGCCCATGGGAATTGGGGCTGGTGGAAACCCAACAAGCGCTAGTTGCTAACGGATTACGTCATAAGATCCGCTTACAAGTTGATGGCGGGTTGAAAACAGGCGTAGATATTATTAAAGCGGCCATTCTTGGCGCTGAAAGTTTCGGTTTCGGTACTGGACCAATGGTTGCCCTTGGATGCAAATATCTGCGTATTTGCCATCTCAATAATTGTGCAACTGGGGTTGCCACTCAGGATGAGAAATTACGTCGCGACCACTACCACGGATTACCTGAACGGGTCATGAATTATTTCCGCTTTATCGCCCGTGAAACCAGAGAGATCATGGCTACATTGGGTGTCAAAAATCTAACTGATTTAATCGGCCGAACTGACCTGTTGGAAGTACTGGAAGGTATTTCAGCAAAACAGAGCAAACTAAATCTTGATCCGCTCTTAGCAACCGCAGAACCCCATCAGGGCAAAACATTATATTGCACCGAAAACAATCCACCATTTGATAATGGAGCACTGAATAAAAACTTACTGACTCAAGCCGCTAGCTATATTGAGAACCAACAAAGTAAAACTTTCTATTTTGATATCCGTAATACGGATCGTTCAGTGGGCGCTTCCCTTTCCGGTTTTATCGCTGCTCGATATGGTAATCAGGGGATCGCAGCGGCACCAATAAAAATTCATTTCAATGGTACTGCCGGTCAAAGTTTTGGCGTCTGGAATGCCGGCGGTCTGGAGCTGACACTCATCGGTGATGCCAATGATTATGTCGGTAAGGGTATGGCTGGCGGTCGCATTGTCATACACCCGCCAGTGGGTTCTGCCTTCAAAAGCCATCAGGCAACCCTCATTGGCAACACATGCCTCTACGGTGCAACCGGAGGCAAACTGTTTGCTGCCGGGCGAGCAGGAGAACGCTTCGCCGTTCGTAATTCAGGGGCGATTACGGTTGTAGAAGGTATCGGAGATAATGGCTGTGAATATATGACAGGAGGTATTGTCTGTATTCTCGGACGCACTGGCATCAATTTTGGTGCAGGAATGACCGGCGGCTTTGCTTATGTCTTGGATGAAAATGATGATTTCCGTAAACGGGTTAACCTAGAGTTGGTTGAAGTACTGGCAGTAGATGCCTTAGCTATCCACGAAGAGCACTTGAGAGGGCTTATCACCGAGCACGTCCTCCTGACCGGTTCCCAACGCGGTGAAGATATTCTTGCTAACTGGCAACAGTGGCTGAGCAAGTTCGCGCTTGTGAAGCCAAAATCCAGTGATGTGAAAGCCCTATTGGGACATCGCAGTCGTTCTTCCGCAGAGTTGCGAATTCAAGCGCAATAAGGAGCCAAGATGAGCCAGAATGTATATCAGTTTATCGACTTACAACGCGTCGATCCGCCTAAAAAGCCGCTGAAAATCCGCAAAATAGAATTTGTGGAAATCTATGAGCCATTTTCAACAAGTCAGGCACAGACACAGGCCGATCGCTGTCTTTCTTGCGGTAACCCTTATTGCGAATGGAAATGTCCCGTTCATAACTACATTCCCAATTGGCTTAAACTGGCTAATGAAGGACGTATTATGGAAGCGGCGGATTTATCCCATCAAACAAACAGCCTGCCGGAAGTTTGTGGTCGTGTTTGTCCACAGGATCGCCTTTGTGAAGGCGCTTGCACTCTGAATGATGAGTTCGGTGCAGTAACTATTGGTAATATTGAACGCTACATCAATGATAAAGCGATTGCTATGGGCTGGAAGCCCGATATGTCACACGTTCAGCCCACGGGCAAACAGGTTGCGATTATTGGTGCAGGCCCCGCGGGGCTAGCTTGTGCTGACGTATTGACCCGTAATGGCGTACAAGCCGTTGTTTTTGATCGTCACCCGGAAATCGGTGGATTACTCACCTTTGGCATACCCGCGTTCAAACTGGAAAAAGAGGTCATGATACGCCGCCGTGAAATTTTCTCTGAGATGGGAATTGAATTCCGGCTCAATACTGAAATAGGCAAAGATATTGCCTTATCTGAACTGACTGAGCAGTTTGATGCGATATTTCTTGGCGTAGGAACCTATCAGTCAATACGTGGGGGACTGGCAAATGAAGATGCTGATGGTGTTTATGATGCTCTACCATTTCTGACTGCCAATACCCGGCATTTGATGGGTTATCCCGCCCTACCATCGCAACCTTTCATCAATATGCAAGGCAAGCGGGTCGTAGTGCTTGGTGGCGGTGATACTGCAATGGATTGTGTCAGAACGGCTATTCGTCAAAAAGCGGCTTCGGTTACTTGTGCTTATCGTCGTGACGAAACCAACATGCCAGGCTCCCAGCGTGAAGTCAAAAATTCCAAGGAAGAAGGTGTAGAATTTCTGTTTAATCTGCAACCAGTCAGGATTGAAATCAACCATTCAGGTCAAGTTTGTGGCATAAACATGGTACGGACTCAATTAGGCCAACCTGATGAGAATGGACGCCGCCAAGCTGAAATTATCGCAGGCTCGGAACACCTGCTTAAGGCCGATGCAGTGATCATGGCATTCGGCTTTAAACCACATACCATGAACTGGCTAAGTGCTCATCAAGTAACCTTGGATAAACAAGGACGCATTGTCGCACCAGAGTACTCAGACATTCCCTTTCAAACTAGCAATCCGCAGATATTTGCTGGTGGAGATGCTGTTCGTGGCTCAGATCTCGTTGTAACCGCAATTGCCGAGGGGCGCAAAGCCGCACAAGGCATTCTTGATTATCTCAACATCTAGTCAACCAAGGGAGCTTTTCAGCTCCCATCTCTTTCTATCATCAGTTTAATACTTTATATTAATTGGATTACCCTTACACAAAAAAGTAAGTGAATTTAATGAACATTCCACACTTATTACTGTCATACATGATATTTTGGAATATTTTTTCTCATTAATGTGGGTCTTAAATAAAATACTCCAATTAACCGACACCAATATCACGATACTTATTCAACTATAAATACTGGAAATATTAATGAAGCTAATAAAAACCTTAATTTTATTATCTCCAATGCTGTTTATCAGTCATACAGCACTTGCTTTATCACAGCCCTTAACATCTGAAAATATTAATAAAGAAATTATGAATAGAGGTACCAATTCTGTAGTGGCAGAATTAGGTGAAATAGGAGCCAAACAAGAAATCACTCACAACATTTCTACTGGTGATAGTAAATGGATAAAACTGGCTTTTAAATTAACGCAAAGCATACACCTGGGTTTTGCCAAAGAAGTTCGCTACGCATTATCCTTAGCATTAATTAATAATCCTGCTGAAGTCCTTGCTAACGTAGATAAAGAAAACAATATATCATTGGCTGATATCTGCACAACCCCACCAGAACTGGGGACCAGAGAGAATAAAATAGAATTTGTAGATAAGGTTAAAAAGAGCTTAAGCGCTATCACAGATTTCAAAGCTAAAAACAGAACTGGAGATTGTTTTTGGGAATTAGAAAAAGCCTACAATACAGAATTCTAATCAATGAATTTGAAAAAAAATAAGGAGGCAAACCGCCCCCTCTTTTAACGCTTATTTTACTACCCGTAAAGCAGGGTGCCCTCTCGTCGGTTTTGGTGGCTCATCATCAGGTGAAGTTCCACTATTATCTTCAGCATCGGGCAATGTATCCGTAACTAATACCAGATTATCTGTCGCAAATGCAGAGGTATCAGCCTTATCCTGATCTGAAGCGGATTTAAAAAGATATTCATCTTTATAAGCTGCTTCAGGCTCAAACATCATTCCCGCCCGATTTTCACGGCCATAAATCGCTATAACCGCCGCCATCGGTATATTAACCCGACGGGGAACACCACCAAAACGGGCATTGAAGCGTACTTCATCATTGGTTAACTCAAGATTACCAACAGCTCTCGGCGCTATATTCAGCAAAATTTGCCCATCACGGGCATATTCCATTGGTACATTAACTCCACGTAAAGTCACGTCTATAACCAGATGTGGAGTCATATCATTATCGAGTAACCACTCGTAGTGAGCACGCAACAAATAAGGACGACGGGGAGACATTTGAGACAGCTCCATAAATCAGCTCCTGGATTGCAAGCGCATTTCACGTTCAGCTTCGGTTAATGAAGCTAAGAATGCATCACGCTCAAAGACACGCTGCATGTAAATTTGTAAATCTTTAGTACCAGAACTCGGTAATTCTATACCCAACACCGGCAAACGCCACAGCAAAGGAGCAAGATAGCAATCAACCAAACTGAATTCTTCGCTCATAAAGAATGGCATCTCTTTAAATATTGGTGCCACTGCTAGCAACTCTTCTGCTAATCGTTTACGAGCAGTATTGGCCTCTTGAGAATTGCCTTTCTCAATAGTATGCATCAGGGAATACCAGTCTTTTTCGATGCGGTGCATCATCAAACGGCTGGAACCACGGGCAACTGGGTACACAGGCATTAATGGTGGATGAGGAAAGCGTTCATCCAGATATTCCATAATGATGCGGGAATCATATAGCGTCAGCTCACGATCAACCAAAGTCGGAACTGTCTGATAAGGGTTCAGATCGATAAGGTCCTGTGGCAGGTTACCTGCCTCAACCTGCTCAACTTCAACACTGACACCTTTTTCCGCCAATACAATTCGCACTTGATGGCTAAAAATGTCGGCCGGGCCTGAAAACAGAGTCATTACCGAACGTTTGTTGGCAGCGACAGCCATGAAAACCTCCAAGTTTATCTAAAAAGGGAATGAATAGCCCCACACGACCACGACTATTCTTACTCATTCATTCTCATCCCTTATGTTTCTGCGCCACAACGGTGAATACGGAATGTGCTACTCAACACAATTTATCGTTTCAACACAATTTACCGTTTCAACGCAATCATTACCGTTTCAACGCAATTACTACCGTTCAGATAGTAGGCAGACAAATGGATGAGGCAAAAATTGGCACTAGTTTACCAGATTTTGTACATTTTGGGGGAAGTGTGTGGATAATTAAGTAAAAAACCCGCCAAAAAGACGGGTTTGCACATTAAATAATTGCCATAAAGACAAAAAATTAACGTTTGGAGAACTGTGGACGACGACGTGCTTTACGCAGACCAACTTTCTTACGTTCAACTTCACGAGCATCGCGGGTAACGAAGCCAGCTTTACGAAGATCAGAACGCAGAGTTTCGTCATACGCCATCAGTGCGCGGGTGATACCGTGACGGATTGCACCTGCTTGACCAGAAATACCACCACCTTTAACAGTGATGTACAGATCCAGTTTACCCAACATATCAACCAACTCCAGCGGCTGACGAACAACCATGCGCGCTGTTTCACGGCCGAAGTAAACTTCAAGACTGCGTTTGTTGATGACGATATTACCGCTACCTGGCTTAATAAAGACACGTGCGGAAGAGCTTTTGCGGCGACCAGTGCCGTAGTATTGATTTTCAGCCATTGCCTATAATCCCGATTAAATGTCCAGAACTTGCGGTTGCTGTGCCGCATGGTTGTGCTCGCTACCTGCATAAACTTTCAGTTTACGGTACATTGCACGGCCCAGTGGCCCTTTTGGCAGCATGCCTTTAACCGCGATTTCAATTACACGCTCAGGACGGCGGGCAATCATCTCTTCAAAGGTCGCTTGCTTAATACCACCGATATGACCGGTGTGGTGATAGTAGATTTTATCAGAACGCTTGTTGCCGGTGACTGCAACTTTTTCTGCATTAACGATGATGATGTAATCACCGGTATCAACATGCGGAGTGTATTCCGCTTTATGCTTGCCGCGCAGACGGCGAGCCACTTCAGTTGCAAGACGGCCTAAAGTTTTGCCATCTGCGTCAACAACATACCAGTCGCGTTTTACGGTTTCTGGCTTAGCTGTAAAAGTTTTCATTAAAGCTTACCCAATAATAAGTTACACGTTGGTGAACACTCAAGGTTCAGAAACTTGCCGAGGTTCACACGACTCTTGTCCAGCAAACCTACCCCTTCGAATAGCCTATGCCGGCACTATATGCAAGTTTTTGGGAAAAAAACATTGCTGTAACGTGGGGTCGCAAGATTATAGAGAAGTCAAAAATAAAAATCGACCCCCATTTGAATATTTAAAATCAGTTTTCCGTCTGAAATAGATAAGCGAACTCAAACTTAAGGTAAATGAGGTAATTTGAGATACTCTTCACTTTGCATCTCTTGCAAACGGGATAAGCAACGCTGGTATTCGAAAACCAACAACACCCCTTGGTAAATCTGCTCCATCGGCACCGCCGCATTAATTATCAATTTTACCCGGCGTTCATAAAATTCATCAACCAATGCCAAGAAACGACGAGCAGCATTTTCATTACCCGGCATTATCGCTGGAACCTGGTATAACAAAACCGTGTGATAACGTTTTGATAAAACAATGTAATCCATCTGACTACGCGCATCTTCACATAAGACGTTAAATCCAATTGCCAATACACCATCAGCGTCACGAATTGCCGGCATCCGCCGATGGTTAATTTCCAATATAGAAGCTTGTTCACCGCTATTACCGGCCAAAAGAATAAACATTCGATCCATCGCTCGTTTATTATCTTCATTCAGCGGTGTGAAATAGAGATGAGCTTGAGTCAACGTGCGCAACCGATAGTCAATACCCGAATCCACATTCATAACGTCACAATATTTTTTGATCTGCTCAATAGCAGGCAAAAAGCGAGCTCTCTGTAAACCATTACGATAGAGTTCATCAGGAGGAATATTTGACGTTGCAATCAAGGTAATCCCCCTGACAAACAGCGCTTCCAACAATGCACCAAGAATCATAGCATCAGTAATATCGGAGACGAAAAATTCATCAAAGCAAAGTACATCTGTTTCCGTTTTAAAACCATCCGCCACAATATCCAGCGGATTTTCATGCCCTTGTAATACCATTAATTCTTCATGTACCCGCAGCATAAAACGATGGAAATGCAAACGTAATTTTCTTTCACCGGGTAAACTCTGGTAAAACATATCCATTAACCAAGTTTTCCCTCTACCAACGCCGCCCCACATATAAAGCCCTTGAACAGGTGCACAGCTCATTGACGTCGTTTTTCCTAACAGTTTACTCAGACGCCCTTTCAAGCTTTGTCGCCTCACGGGATTGCCGGGAGAAACATTAATCAGAGCATGGTGAATGGTATCCAATTGAGCTACAACTTGACGCTGAACATCATCTGGTTGGTATTTGCCCTCAGAAAGGGCTTTTTGATAACATGATGAAGGGGTAATCAATGATGGCATGACAATAACAATCCTTAAAATAATCGCCCGTTTTTTATCGTTTTTATGATTCAGATTGACCTTATTACCGGATCAATTGTCTACAATAAGGTCCACAATAAGATCTATACCCTATGGATTTCAAGATGCATCGCGGCGGCAAAGGAATGAATCCCCGGGAGCATAGCAAACTATGTGACCGGAGTGAGCGAGTGCAGCCAACAAAGAGGCAATTTGAAAGATGACGGGTATACAAACAAATGTAAATCATGATCAATATTCCACTCTAACTAGATTAACGGTTATAGTGACGATAATTAAGTGAAACATTCTGCGGAACAACGATGTCGATGAAGGAGTAGCTATGACTTGGGAGTATGCACTGATTGGATTGGTGGTTGGTTTTGCTATCGGAGCGCTAGTTATGCGTTTTGGTAACACTAAGCTGCGCCAGCAGAAAGCCTTACAAACTGAACTGGAGAATAATAAATCAGAACTGGAAGAGTATCGTAAAGAATTAGTTGGTCATTTTGCCCGTAGCGCAGAATTACTCGACAATATGGCTCGCGATTATCGTCAGTTATATCAGCATATGGCTAAAAGCTCTCATGAACTGATGCCGAATATGCCAGCACAAGAAAATCCATTTAATTATCGATTGACTGAATCAGAAGCGGATAATGATCAATCTCCGGTTAAAATGCCACCAAGAGATTATTCCGATGGTGCTTCCGGCCTGTTTCGTCCGATGAATGAAAAAAACCAGTAAATACCCTGCTGTGGCACATCGTGTGCCACAGCATTAATTCAAATGTAAAATCTATTATCTACCTACAAGTTTTGTTTTTTTGTTTTTCAATCATGTAAATACCTGTAAAGAATCATGCTAAATCTGTTTGCCCGATGAACTTTATTTAATAATTAACAGTCATAGAGTAATCATGGCAGCTTGCCAGAATTAACTCAATTAGCCTTCTAGCTTAGGTATACAAGAGAACAAAATTAGATGAAAAGAAAACACTTATTCCTTAGTGCATTAGCAATCAGTATCGGGTTGTCTGCAATTTCTGTCCCTACGATTAGCAATGCTGCTTTACCTGCTGCTATCGCCGGTCAGACATTACCAAGCCTCGCACCGATGCTTGAAAAAGTCCTGCCAGCCGTTGTCAGCGTGCATGTCTCTGGTACGCAAGTACAACAGGAACAGAGTATACCTGAAGAATTCAGATTCTTCTTTGGCCCAAATCTACCCATGGGCCGTGAAAGTACCCGCCCATTCCAAGGGCTTGGTTCAGGTGTCATCATTGACGCTGCCAAAGGTTATATATTAACCAACAATCACGTTATTGAGAATGCAGATAAAATCCGTGTGCAATTGAATGATGGACGTGAATATGAAGCCAAATTATTAGGCCGCGATCCTCAGACAGATATTGCCTTGCTGCAACTGAAAGATGCTAAGAATTTAACTGCAATTACTATGGCCGATTCCGATAAGCTCCGAGTTGGTGATTTTGCTGTTGCGGTTGGTAATCCATTCGGCCTTGGTCAAACTGCAACCTCCGGCATTATCTCTGCGTTAGGACGTAGCGGTCTGAATCTGGAAGGATTAGAAAATTTTATCCAAACGGATGCCTCTATTAACCGTGGCAACTCCGGTGGTGCACTGGTCAATTTGAATGGTGAATTAATCGGTATCAATACCGCTATTCTAGCCCCGGGTGGTGGTAACATCGGTATCGGCTTTGCTATCCCAAGTAATATGGCAAAAACCCTGAGCGAGCAGCTTATCGCGCATGGTGAAGTAAAACGCGGTATCCTCGGTATTAAAGGTACTGAAATGAATTCCGATATCGCTAAGGCATTCAATATTGACGCCCAACGCGGAGCATTTGTCAGTGAAGTCTTACCAAAATCCGCCGCAGCGAAAGCAGGTATTAAATCCGGCGATATTCTTATTTCCGTTGATGGTAAGAAGATTAGTAGCTTTGCTGAACTGAAAGCCAAAATCGGCACAACGATACCAGGTAAAGAAATTAAAATTGGCTTATTACGCAAAGGTAAGCCAATGGAGGTTTCTGTTACGCTAGAAAACAGTGAAGGTCAAACAACCAAAGCCGGAAATCTAACCCTTGCCCTGCAAGGTGCAACCCTAAGCAATGGTGAAGTGAAAGGGACTTACGGTGTGAAAATCGATAGTGTTGCTCAAAACTCACCGGCGGCGTTATCTGGCTTACAGAAAAATGACCTGATTGTTGGGATCAATAATGAACGGATACAGAATATTAATGAACTGCGCAAAGTTATTGATTCTAAACCGCCAGTTATAGCGCTGAACATTCTTCGCGGAGAAGAGAGTATTTATCTGTTGCTAAGAAATTAATACTTTTAGTAAACATATTTAAGACACAGCGTAATGCTGTGTCCAGACCGCTGACAAACCCCATTGAAAATAATGGGGTTTGTTCCTTTCATTACGAATCATAATACAACTCATTTTCCTCATTGACCCGATTCAATCGCCCGTCAGGGCGTTATTTTCGCTTCGCGGGCATTGACTGGCTCGCCCTCCAGAGATAAAAACAACAAAGCATCGCGACCAGCAAGGCTATCTTCTTGATATTTTGGGCAGTTGCCGCCAAAAGACACTGTATTTGCACCTTCTGCAACCCGCGAAAATGGGCATAACGGTGCCCGTGATGTTGCTTCGCATCCGCAAAACTGCGCTCTATTGTTTCCTTTCGTCGCTTGTAAACTTTTTTACCCCATTCCGTTAGCCGGTTTTCTCTGGCCTGCTCTTTACTGGCCTCCCAGATATGACGGGTTATCGTTTTTCCGCCTTTCGCGTGCGTGCAGGCATCACGCTGCGGGCAACACTGGCAGATAGCCGCCGGGGCCTGATAATGCCGGTATCCCTGACGGTCGGTTGTGGTATAAATCAGTTTTTCTCCCTGCGGGCAGACATAACAATCCTGTAGCTGGTCATAGGTGAAATGTTTCTTCTGAAAGGTATTTGGTCCCTTATTCGGCCGGCGATAACCTATGATGGGGATAATGCCTAACTGTTCCGTCAGATAACAAACCGGGGCCGTAAAATAGCCCGCATCCAACCCAACCGCGAGGGGATTGAGAGCAAAACGCTCTAACTGACGCGTCAAACGCTTGATAAAAGGCTGGCTGTCGTGGACATTACCCGGTGTGGCGTAGGTATCGGTGATAATACCGACTTGCCCATCCACGGTACGGTGGTCAAGGTAAAAGAACCCCCTGGGTTTGTTGGTCCGGTGCATAAACCCGCTTTCCGGATCGACGGTACTGACCTTCGTCTTTCTCTGCCGTTCCTTTAGGGCTGGCTTCAGGCTTTTTTTCCAGCTGCCGCCCGGTCTTGAGTGACGGCTTTATCCAGTGCGTCAACATAGGCGCCGGGGGGAACCGACCGCATGACATTCTCCGATTTATGCGGATTGGCACTGGCTTTCAGGTGGGTGCTGTCGGTATAGAGTACGTGTCCGCCCACAAATCCTTTGGCTATCGCCTGTTCAACAATGTGGTCAAAAATCTGTTGGAAGACCGCGGTATGATTGAAACGGCGGCGGCGGTTCTGGCTCAGGGTTGAGGCATCAGGGACCTTTTCTGTCAGTCCGAGGCGCAGAAACCAGCGGTAAGCCACATTAACCTGAATTTCCTGTACCAGACGGCGTTCACTGGGGACGCCAAACAAGTAGCCGAGTAACATCATTTTAATCAGCATGACCGGATCGATAGCAGGACGGCCATTATTGTGGCAATACAACGGGGCGACTAATTCGCGGATAAATTCGAAATCAATGGCAGCATCGACTTGACGGACCAAATGATTTTTAGGGACCAGCTCGTCAAGCGAGAGCGTTTCTGGCGGGAAAGTCTGGAGAGGGGGGGGTCTTAACATGGTGGCAAGCTCCGTTGAGTGAACGGAACTTAATTAAAACAAAATGCCGGATAAAAAACCAGCACTTTGTCAATAATCTGAGACACAGCGTAATGCTGTGTCTTAAATCACTGATATCCCTCACGACAGGTGGTCTTGTAAATCAGTTTTTCTGGAGGACTCAATATGAGAACCGTAGTAATATTCAAAAGCGGCAATAACTGAGCTGTAAGTTTACCTCGCGACCTCGATTTCGAGGGAGTGAACGAATTGGAGATTATTCGTGAAGGCGATATCATTATTCTGCGACCGATTAAACCCAGTTGGAATTCCTTTTTACAACAAGAAAAAACTGACTCTGACTTTTTAACCGAACGACTGGATATTGTGGAAGAAGGACGCGTTAAGTTATGAAAAAATATATACCCGTCATCTTTCAAGTTGCCTCTTTGTTGGCTGTACTCGCTCACTCCGGTCACATCGTTCTCTATGCTCCCGGGGATTCACTCCCTTGCCGTCGCGATCCATCTTGAAATCTTTAGGGTTTATCAATTTTTTTTAATGATTGCCCATGATTTTCGTAAACTTCTTACAGACCATGTAAAACCTCTTATTTATATTTAAGCAAATTATTTTAATACGGTTAATCCTGTTAAATATTTTCACTCTTATTATTGAATTAACGCTGTCATTTGGTTAATCAATTTAAGACCGATTTTTCCTGATGTTTTCTCTTCCAATATCAGTATAGCATCGAATTTTTTACCCGTTTTAAAAAAACCTTAATCACTTATTTTTACCTTTAATGATTAAAGTTTTTACCTGCTTTTTCATAATACACTTACTACTTTTTCCAGATTTTAAAACCACACTGACAGACCATAAACGTTTTTTTTAACTACTGTTTTATCATATTATCTGAATAAGCGAAAGTTTCTGTCACGCCTTGTTTTCAAATCACATGAAAAACGAAAACCCGCATGATTTAATCTGAACGAATCTCAACGTTATGAAGTAAATAAAAGCGCTAAAACGAAAAGTTAAAGACAGTAAAAAAAGCGTTAAAATCCCTCAGATTGTAGCAAAATGCGATAAAACAGAGTTTAATACTCATGCAAACCATCAATACAAATTTTTTCATTTTATTATTAATGAAAACTCAATAGTGATAATCGAAGCGCTAAAAGTCAGTAATCCGAGATACAGCATAATGCAGTGTCTGTTAATTTCTATGTTATCCTGCAGTGACTGATTAACTCACACTGAATAATACCCATGATTGCCAAGTTGCTGCGCTCTGCTTTTTTAGGATTACTTATCGCTGTAATTTTACTGATGACCATTCCATCACTGCGCCCTAGCGGGCTGACATCAGCAATTACCAATAACAGTAATGACGAAGTTCCATTCAGCTTTAATAAAGGTGTCCGTAGGGCAGCACCCGCCGTAGTCAACGTCTACAGCAGCAACATGGGGAGTTTTTCTCACCAAGGCCGGGAAAACCATACCCTTGGTTCTGGCGTCATCATGAGTGATAAAGGCTACATTCTTACCAATAAACATGTCATTAATAATGCAGGACAAATTATTGTTGCACTGCAAGATGGTCATTTTTATGAAGCCCTCGTCATAGGCTCTGACAGCTTAACGGATCTTGCCGTCCTGAAAATTGATGCCGAAAACCTACCTGTCATAACGATTAATCCAAATAGAGTGGCGCATGTGGGAGATGTCGTTTTAGCCATTGGTAACCCTTACAACTTGGGGCAAACCATTACTCAAGGGATTATTAGCGCTACCGGTCGCGTTGGATTAAGCCCTACCCGCCGTCAAAACTTCCTCCAGACCGATGCTTCCATTAATCAGGGTAACTCTGGCGGAGCTTTGATTAATACCCTTGGCGAGCTAGTAGGTATCAATACATTATCATTCGATAAAAGTGAAAATGGTGAAACCCCAGAAGGATTAGGCTTTGCTATTCCGACTGAACTCGCCACCAAGATTATGCAGAAACTTATTCGTGACGGACGGGTTATCCGAGGTTTTATCGGCATAACGTCACAAGAGCTGCCACATATTCGCTCTTCTAACGGCAGTATTAATCAGATTCAAGGGTTACGAGTATTTCAGGTGACTACAAACGGACCAGCGCAAAAAGTTGGTATTAAAGTGGGTGATATCATTACCAGTGTCAATAACAAACCCGCTATTTCCGCGGTTGAAACAATGGATCAAGTGGCTGAAATACGCCCCGGCAGCGTGGTTCCTGTCACTTTATTGCGCAATGGGAAAATATTATCGCTACAAGTGACCATTGAAGAATTTGAAAGTTAATGATAATCCACGATATTTCAGTGAATAACCGATTAATTAAAATAGTTAATAATCAGAGTGAATCTGTATCACCAATAACTTAACGAGCCCCCACATAGCTCTAGTTATTGATCCTTTAGCT
The DNA here is from genome assembly GCF_003343245.1 of Photorhabdus laumondii subsp. laumondii. NCBI lineage: Bacteria > Pseudomonadati > Pseudomonadota > Gammaproteobacteria > Enterobacterales > Morganellaceae > Photorhabdus > Photorhabdus laumondii. Next base: position 4,711,624 of record NZ_CP024901.1, read on the forward strand.
GGCCGATTAGTAATTTCAATGGGTAACTATATATACCCTATGGATTTCAAGATGGATCGCGACGGCAAGGGCGTGAATCCCTGGGAGCATAGAGAACGATGTGACCGGGGTGAGCAAGTGCAGCCAACAAAGAAGCAACTTGAAAGATGACGGGTATAAGTACTGTATTACTACTACTTACAGTTTTTGATCTTATAACGAGATTTAGGGATTATGATGCTTTCTTCAATAAGAAACTTACACTATCAAGACACCAAGACACCGGCTCAACAATAAATTTCACTCTCCTTTAGTCAACAAGCCCCAGCTCACTCATCGATTAAGTATGAGTATATAAAACATAATTTATGTAACATTTACCTCACATCTTAAAGGTTATTATTGATAAAATCATTATAATAATTTATCAATACTTTCTTGGAGTACTATGCAAAACCATCTATTCTTTTTTATTCCAATGAACTAAGAAATATCATCGATTAAAGGAGAACAATATGAGTGATAAAGAAAAAGTTAAATTAGTACGTTTACTTAAACAAGTAAAAGGAAAAAAAGGCTCCAAGAGTCAGACCTCAAAATCTGACGCAATCGCTGCTTACCACTATTAATCTTTAAGCTAACAGCAACCTACATAGGTTGCTGTTTTGCCATATATGGAGTGATGTATGCAATTAACATTTATCGGTCATCAAAGTTGGCTAATCTCTCACAAAAATACAAATATTTTGGTTGATCCTGTCTTAGGCCCAACAATGGGAAACTCCCGATATATAAAGTTCGAAATATACCCTCCAAGAGATATTGATATAAGCAATATGCCATCAATCGATGCCGTATTTATATCACATGAACATGTTGACCATTTCGATATCGATACTCTATCAATATTTCCAAAGGGAACAGATATTTATATATCACTGCTTATGCCAAGCTGTATAAAAACAGCTTTAGAACATCTAGGGCATAATGTCATATTACATTCATTTAAAAAAGAAATAAGAGTAAAAGATATCAAAATAAAGTCATTCTCTGCTCCATATGAAACAATATTATGGGAGTCAAGGGTAACTCAATACTTAGTATCAGATATTAATGAAGAAAAATATAACGGTTTTATAGCAGTGGATGCAATAATCAGCGAGGAATACATTGAAGGGATTGGTGATCAATACCCAAATCCACAGTGGATCATAGTAGCAAATAATTCACAGTGTACACCAAAACAAGCTCAAGGAGCATATACAAATTTGCTACCATTAGAATCGTCAAGACTTAGTGGCAAGAATTATAGAGGAGTCAAATTACTTAACTCTATATTAATAGACTATCTTGATGGCATCCCTGAGGAAACTAAGATATTGATTTGTGGCAATGGGTTTATAAATCCCAGAGAAAATTATGGTCCATTCCTATTCTCAGATAATAAGGTATTGTCTGAAATTGCCAACCAATTATCAATTAAAGAGAACGTTTGTGGCCCATATCCAGGTGAAGTAATAGAAGTTATAGATGGAAATCTTTCAATCAGTTTATCTAGCTGGATAGAATTAAATAAAAACAAACACTTAGATCTAAAAAATAAGCTAATTAAGTACATGGATGAAGAATCTGGAGTTGAGCTCAGTCCATTTATTCCTGTACTCGGTGAACTTAGTGAAACAGAAGAAAAAAATGGGTTAGCTACGATTGAAAATGAACTAACTGATATGGCTCGAACTCTAGCTATTGATCCTTTAGTTGGCCGATTAGCAATTTCAATGAATAACTATATAAATGGTGAATTGAGTGATAACCGAATTCTAATAAAGTTTAAAGATAAAGATTTTGGGTATGTTTATTCTGTATCATCCTGTCAATTTACCAAAACTTACACACATGAGAACTATTTAAGTGAATATCCCTTTGGTGTTGAAATATATATTCAAGATTTCGTTGGTCTATGTTTAGGTAAAATACAAATTTGGGACTTAGCAGGGACGAGTATACGCAGCTGGTATCTTGGTGGAATATATGAGAACATCATTGTGTTTTTCTATAAGTACTTTGGAGAGCAAAGAAGGCCTGATTTAGCACTTAAAGTATACGAAGAATATATCTCACAAAAATAAGGTAGCAAATGAACACCTCTGCAATTAAGAACGATTTAAGAAAGCAATATAGTACTTTTATCTTATTTCCTATTGAAACAGTAATTAATTTATTATCTTCTTTTTTTTCATTTTCCATATTAATTTACATAATAACATTGCCTTTGACTAATAGTTTAGAGGAAAGTAGTATTGGCCTGATTATCTTCTTAATTGCAATATTGAGACCTGCCTTAAGTGTAATTAATAACATAAGCCTGTTCCTTATTAATAAAAAACAGGCTTATATTTTATCAACATTTAATGATTGCTTTACAAGTAAAAAAGATGCTCAGCAGAATGAGCACGACATTGTAAATTACTCCTCGTATGACACTAGTGTTGTTTTGATTATATCTAAGGTAATTTGCTTTATTTATCTTTCCATTCTCATGGTTATTAATGTTGAAGGTGGTACAGTTGGCTTACTATCATTGTGTTCTATATTGATACCATTATCATTTTTTCTATTTAAAAAACGAGCCCATCTTTCTAAGAAACTAGCAAAAATAAGGAAGCTGAGATATGGATTTATTGGAGATAACTTTGAGGCCCTGACTGCTATATTGTTAACTGGGTACCAAGGGGGAAAATTTCTAAGCTTGAATAGAATTATTGATACTGAAGAAAAAGTAAAACGCATTGATTCATTATGGAGAGCTGTAGATATTGCATCAAATGCGTTTTTAAAAGTTATTCCTGTCCTCTTTATAATCCTGATTGGCAAAGAAATAGACAATAGTGAAAAATTACTCATTCTTTTATATTCTCTAATTCTGGTTGGCGAATATCTTGGTTTGATTAGATTACTAACACCATTTTATGATGGTTATCTGGCCAAATTGTCAATTATTAGTAGATATAAGAATTACCAATACAAACCAGATGAATACTATAACCTAGATGGCACACAAGGTTTTATTGAAAAAACCATTCTGGGGAATATATTTTTATCAAAAAAGTTAATCAATAGGAGAATATTAAACAAGCTATGTTATGAAATTTTTCAAATTAATAAGTATATTAATTTAAGTTCAAACATTAATGAATTGTCAAGAGGACAATTAAATCTTATTTTTGCCGTAAGGAATGTATATATGGCTATAATTAATAATTACAAAGGCCATATTTATTTTGATGTAAATAGGACTGGCTGGGATTCTAAGTTATTACTTGATTTAGAAGATGTCATTTACAAATTAAAAATAGAATATCAAATTGATATTATACTATTACATCTTCATAAAATTAAAGATATAGAATTAGAAACAAAAAATGAAACCACAAAATCTACGTTAGATAGTAAAGTTAGAAAAATGAAAGATCACACAAAAATTGCCAGATTTTTATCTATTTTTAGCTATAACTCTTTAATTGGAATTATATTACTGCTTATTGCTAGCTTTTCATTATTCGAATTAGGAAGAATTACATACAATGAATATGATAGTGAAACCTATAGAATAATATCCATATCTCTATTAGGTCTAATTTCATTTGTCTCAGGATCATATTTAATAGAGTTTAAAATAAGAAAAAAAGCAAGAAAAGACATATATAGATATATTAAAAACAACTCTAGTGAAGAAGGATTCAACTTATTCAAGCATGAATACAATGTAATAATAAATAGATTTACCATGTATGCCAAAGATGTTTTCTGGTTTGGTTCGATATTTTCCGGAACCCTATTTTTATTTTTTGACTCTGACAATTTTATAATTATACTTGGAGCTATGTTTATATTTCTTGCTAGCATTTATTTATTGTATCCTACGTACAAGGATAATAGAAATAAGCACTATAAAGAACTCCACTCTCTATCAATTTACTTTTCTTATCCTAAAAAACTACCTCGATGTAATTTGGTTAATCGTTTCTGTCAGGATACTATCCTATCCGGAGTGCATCGTTTGTATACAATAGCATCACAACGATATATAATTAACTCTGTAGCTTCTATATTAGGTTTTCTAATATCCAGTTTAATAATTTTTTACTCTCTATATCCAAATTTCGAATCAGACAACATTACGGCTGCTATAAACTTAGACAGTAGAATAGTAATTTTTTATTTTGCAATATTCGGATACTTATCGGAGATTGTATCTATCCAAAGAATAACTAAACATGTAAATTTTTATCATAAGAGAACAAACTTATCCTCTAATTTATCAATTTTAGAGCAAAGATTAGAAAGTGATAGAGTTATACAATTAGTAGGAAATAATGGAAGCGGTAAAACTTTTTTTCTTAAGAGATTATCCGAAATAAAGGGGTATATATATATAGACCATTATTTCGATCACTACCTAGCAAACGATAAATTTTTAGATTACCTAAACAAATCTAATTCAGATGTGATTATATTTGATGAGTTTGATTGTAGGAAATTAATAGATAAAATTGATAAAAATAAAAAAATAATCATCGTCTCACATAGGGAAGTCATTGGCTCGAAATTGAACATTAGCGAGGTGGTATGAATAATATTTATATTATTGGACCATTTGGCGCAGGTAAAACTATGCTAAGTAAATTAATTTCTAAAAAACTAGAAAAAGAACTAATTAGTTTAGATTCTATACCCAATAGATTTCAAGATGCATCGCGACGGCAAGGGAGCGAATCCTCGGGAGCATAGCAAACTATGTGACCGGGGTGAGAGAGTGCAGCCAACAAAGAGGCAACTTGAAAGATGACGGATATATAAGATGGTCCATATATGAAAAGATGGGCTACGATCTAAATTATGTTGAGCAATTAGTAAAAAAATGTAGATTTATAGACTTATATAGATACAACCATAAATTTGAATCAGAGCTGGTCAAAAAAATTGTCAAAAATGCATCAAATAATGTGGTCGATTTTGGTGCAGGACATTCTGTTATTGAGGACGATTTAGATTTTAAATATATTAGAAATCAAATGAAAGAAAAAGGCACTACTATTTTTCTAGATAAAAGCTCTCATATTGGAGTTAATTATCTCCATCCAGAAGAAGTCTTCTTAAACAATTATTTCTTGGCGAGTAAATGTAACCAAAAACTATCCGATATCACGATAACGGTAGATAACAAAAGTAAGTTACAAATATTGGATCAAGCCTTATCGGCACTTAAGTCAATAGAGGTTATATGAACATTATATTCAAGTCTGATAAAAATAAGCTCTAGAAACATTAAATTAACATTGAGTACCCTACGGATCAGAAATCACAAATGGGTACAATTGTGAGGTAGCCATGAAACCAGAAAATTTACGTACCGATAACAAACGCCCATTTACCAGTAAAGAGTATCTGAATTCACTCCAGGATAGCCGTGAAATTTACATTTATGGTGAGCGAGTCAAAGATGTCACTATACATCCAGCTTTCCGCAATACAGCCGCTTCAATTGGTCAATTATATGATGCTCTGCATGCCCCTGAAACCCACAATGCGCTCTGCTGGAATACAGACACTGGTAATGAAGGTTATACGCACAAATTCTTCCGTTTTGCGACCAATCCAGATGAACTGCGCCAACAACGAGATGCCATTGCAGAATGGTCACGCCAAAGCTACGGCTGGATGGGACGCACCCCCGATTATAAAGCGGCATTCAGTTGCGCATTGGGCGCTTACCCTGAATTCTATGGTCAATTCTCTAACAATGCCCGCGCATGGTATAAACGCATTCAGGAATCATGTATGTATTTCAATCATGCCATTGTTAACCCACCAATTGATCGTCACAAACCAGCGGATGAAGTCAAAGATGTTTTTATCCAACTGGAAAAAGAGACTGATGCAGGTATTATAGTCAGTGGAGCCAAAGTCGTGGCAACCAACTCAGCTCTTACGCACTACAACTTCATTGTTGGCTCTGCGCAAGACATAGGGGATAACCCCGATTTTACCCTAATGTTTATTGCTCCTATGAATGCCAATGGCATGAAATTGATATCCCGCGCCTCTTATGAATTAGCCGCAGGTACCACCGGTTCCCCTTTCGATTATCCTCTCTCCAGTAGGTTTGATGAAAATGACGCTATTTTAGTGATGGATAAGGTATTAATCCCATGGGAAAACATACTAATTTATCGCGATGTTGGTAGCTCTCGCCATTGGGCTGTACAAAGTGGGTTTGCCCGTCTGTTCCCCATGCAGGCTTGTGTACGTCTAGCCGTTAAGCTGGATTTCATTACAGCACTGCTGCAAAAGAGTCTCGAATGTACCGGAGTGGTAGATTTTCGTGGTGTTCAAGCAGACTTGGGAGAAGTAGTGGCATGGCGCAATCTATTCTGGTCATTGACAGATGCCATGTGGGCAGAAGCCAAGCCGTGGGAAGGCAATGCCTATCTACCGGATACTCAAGCGATTCAAACTTATCTCGTTATGGCACCGATAGCTTATACAAAAATTAGGAATATTATTGAAAGTAATGTCACCAGCGGCTTAATCTACCTGCCATCCAGTATACGTGACATGAATAATCCAGAAATTAATAAGTATCTTGAGCAATATGTACGCGGTTCCAACGGCATCGACTATGTAGAACGGATTAAGATTTTAAAATTAATGTGGGATGCCATTGGAAGTGAATTCGGTAGCCGCCATCAGCTATACGAAATCAATTATGCTGGTAGTCAAGATGGAGTCCGCTTGCAATGTCTGCGCCATGCTTATAGTTCTGGCAATATGAAGAAAATGATGGATTTGGTGGAATCCTGTCTTTCTGACTATGACTTGAGTGGCTGGACAAAACCATATTTACACAATAACCAAGATATTAACTTGTTAGATAAATTACTAAAGTAAATTAATGATGGGAAGCCTATTTATGCCTGTAGAAAATGAACTTGCCTGCGTTTCAGAAATGCAGAGGAATACTTACCAATCTGGTATGGGTTTATCAATTTTAAACAGGATTTTCATCCGATGATGGCTAAATCCGTAGCCTACTGTTGTTTAAAGAGCTATCTCATCAAGTACCAAACTCGATTTCACCACCAAAGTGAGACTCTCTTCGGTATCAAGCGCCCTCAACACCTACTTTAAAAAACTGTTGAGGGCTATTTAAATGAGAACTATTTTTACACACAATAATGTGTATAAAAATGGTCTGTGTCTGACTCTATATATGTGAATATTTTTAGCATTATAAAAAAATAAGAAAGTTGGCGATTGTCACAGCTACCCGACAATTACCCCCATTTCTTATTTCCAAGTTAAGGAAGTACAATTACTTTCCCGTTGATTTCACTCGTTCAATGTTTGCGCCAAGTCCGCGCAACTTATCTTCGATATGTTCATAACCCCGGTCAATATGATAAATACGGTCAACAACCGTCACGCCTTCCGCAATACAACCCGCCAGAACCAAGCTTGCCGATGCGCGTAAATCCGTCGCCATGACCTGAGCGCAAGATAATTTTTTAACGCCATGACAAAGCACGGTATTACTTTCAATTTCCGCATGCGCCCCCATCCGAATTAATTCGGGGATATGCATGAAACGGTTTTCGAAAATAGTTTCGGTGATCATACCAGCACCTTCCGCAACCAAATTTAGCAAGCTGAACTGCGCCTGCATATCAGTCGGGAAACCGGGGTGCGGAGCAGTACGTAATGTCACAGCTTTAGGGCGCTTACCGTGCATATCAAGGCTTACCCAATCTTTACCAATTGCAATATCCGCACCCGCCTCACGCAATTTAGCTAATACCGCATCCAGCGTATTAGGCTGAGCATGACGGCAAACTACCTTGCCACCGGATATCGCCGCCGCAACAAGAAATGTCCCCGTTTCAATCCGATCAGGTAGTACACGATATACACCACCACCAAGACGTTCTACACCTTCAATGGTGATATGGTCTGTACCCGCTCCGGTGATTTTTGCACCCAAGGTATTGAGAAAATTAGCCGTATCTTCGATTTCAGGTTCACGTGCTGCATTCTCAATAACTGTTGTCCCTTCTGCCAACGTTGCCGCGGTCATAATCGTGACTGTCGCTCCAACGCTGACTTTATCCATCACAATGCAAGCCCCTTTCAGACGCCCATTAACGGAAGCCTTAACGTAGCCCTCTTCCAGCACAATTTCAGCACCTAACTGTTCCAAGCCACTAATATGCAGATCAACCGGGCGGGCACCAATCGCACATCCCCCCGGTAAAGAAACTTGCCCCTGACCAAAACGCGCCACCAAAGGACCTAACGCCCAAATAGAGGCACGCATGGTTTTTACTAGCTCATAAGGCGCACAATATTGATTCACATCGCGGGCATCTACAAATACAGAACCATTACGTTCAACTTTAGTCCCAAGGCGATTCAACAATTTGATAGTGGTATCAATATCTTTCAATTCTGGAACATTTTGCAACTCAACAGGCTCTTCAGCCAACAACGCGGCGAACAGGATTGGCAGTGCAGCATTTTTTGCCCCGGAAATAGTAACCTCACCCGACAGACGAGTAGGCCCTTTCACACGAAATTTATCCATCTGTGACGACTCTCTTTATATAATTTGCTGTTCGCGGCGAGGCAAACAACATTAAAAACCGTTGAGCTTGCGATCCCGTTTCCAATCATCCGGTGTGTAGGCTTTAATTGACAAGGCATGAATACGATTATCAGCAATGTATTCCATCAAAGGCGCATAAACGGCTTGCTGCTGTTTTACCCGGCTCATGCCGGCAAACATTTCACCAACCACAATAACCTGGAAATGGCTGCCATCTCCGTTAACGATGACTTCATCCAGTGCTAATTTATCCATCAGCACTTGTTTAATCTCATTAGTATCCATAATTGCTCAATGTTCTGTACCCGTCATCTTTCAAGTTGCCTCTTTGTTGGCTGCACTCACTCACCCCGGTCACATAGTTCTCTATGCTCCCGGGGATTCGCTCCCTTGCCGCCGCGATGCATCTTGAAATCCATAGGGTATGTAGTTAGAAATAAATAATAGACAGCCATCTATCCTAATAGAATCCTGCTTATTCTTAAACTATGAAAACGCCCTTGTAACATCTCTGCTTACAAGGGCGCTGATTATACCCGTTATCTTTCAAGTTGCCTCTTTGTTGGCTGCGCTCGCTCACCCCGGTCACATCGTTATCTATACTCCCGGGGATTCTCTCCCTTACCGTCGCGATCCATCTTGAAATCCATAGGATATATACAGGTAATTAATGAGATTATCGGTTAGCTATCAATGATAATTTCTTGCAAATCATAGAGCGTAATCAGGGTATTAAGCCGTTCATCAATGCCAGAAAAGCGCAATTTATCCCCTCTCATTTGCATATGATGTTTGAAACGGACTAAAAGAGCTAACCCGGTAGAATCCACATATTCAAGTTGTGACACATTGATGTCATTGATCTCGACCAATAATTTCTCTTTTTGCTGCCAGAGAGGAAGCAAACTATTACGATCTAAAGTGCCCTTGAGAATCAATGTTTGCCCTGTTTTTTCCCAGATCAGACTCTCACCCATCTTATTTTTTCTCTTCCAATGTGATTGGCTGACGAGCGCTGATTTCAAGCTGCTTAGTTAAGCCATCAATACCTTGCTGACGCAAGATAGAGGCCCATTCACTCTGTTTAGTCGTAATCATACTGACGCCCTCTGCAATCATATCGAATGCCTGCCATTGACCCGTTTTGCTGTTTTTGCGCCATTGGAAATCAAGACGGACAGGAGGGCGACCATTCGGATCGATAATAGTGACACGAATAGCAATAACATTGCTGTCCCCTAACGGCTTTTCCGGGTCAATCTGGTAAGTTTGATTATGATACATTGCCAAAGCCTGCCCATATGCCTGCTCAAGATAAGATTCAAATGCAGCAAAATAAATCTTGCGCTGCTCTGGAGTCGTATCTTTATAGTATTTCCCCAGAACCAATGCCCCTGCGTATTTGATATGGACATAAGGCAGTAGCTCCTCTTTCACCACTTTACGCAGATAATCTGGATTTTGACGAATTTGTGATTGGCTGTTTTTCAAACGAGTAAAAGTCTTTTCCGCCGCATCCTGCATTAACTTATAAGGATTTGTTTGATCAACCGCGCTCGCTAATGGCGCAATAACCAGCAGCACCACCATTAATAATCTCTTCAACATAATTGGTTCCTCTTAATGATATTCAGTTGCTGGCTAGGGTGTCGGCGTGTGCTCTGCCCCACTTTGGACATTATCACCACTCTTATACAAGAACTGGCCGATGAGATCCTCAAGTACCATCGCTGATTTGGTATCCTGTACGCGGTCACCCTCTTTCAGAATACGGGTGTCCATATCGGGATCTTCAAACCCGATATTCAGGGCAATATATTGTTCACCTAATAGGCCAGAAGTACGGATGGAAAGAGAACTGGTATCAGGGATACGGTCATATTGCTTCATAATATCCAGTGCCACTTGCGGCGTATAAGTTTTTTCATCAAGAGAGATACTTGCAACACGGCCAATCACCACCCCCCCAATTTTTACCGGTGAACGCACTTTCAGACCACCAATATTGTCAAAAGTTGCGTATAAACGGTAAGTTGGCTGGTTGCCTACCGATTTAATGTCTGCCACTTTTAGGCATAAAAAGACGATTGCAGCCAGTGCAATCAAGACAAAAAATCCAACCCAAATTTCACTTTTCTTGCTTTGCATTGGCTTAGTTCCCAAACATGAGTGCTGTCAGCACAAAATCCAAACCTAAAACCGCTAACGACGCATGAACCACCGTTCTGGTCGTTGCTCGGCTTATCCCTTCCGAAGTCGGGATCGCGTCATAACCATTGAATAGAGCAATCCAGGTCACAGTAATGGCGAAAACGACACTTTTAATAAAACAATTAAGCAAATCTTTCTGCCACTCGATAGCAGACTGCATTGAAGACCAGAAGAAGCCACTGTCAATCCCCTTCCAATCAACACCAACCATCGCACCGCCCCAAATACCTACCGCCACAAAAATCAAGGATAATAGCGGCATACTGATAAACCCGGCCCAGAAACGGGGCGCGATCACACGCCGTAATGGATCTACCGCCATCATCTCCAGGCTGGAAATTTGCTCCGTGGCTTTCATCAAGCCGATCTCTGCGGTCAGCGCTGATCCTGCTCGACCAGCAAACAACAGTGCCGTGACCACCGGCCCCAATTCACGCAACAGAGATATCGCCACCATCATACCAAGACTGGCTTCTGCGCTGTATGTTGTCAGGATCAGATACCCCTGTAGGCCAAGCACCATGCCAATAAACAGCCCTGAAACGATAATAATCAATAATGACCGAACACCCACGCTGTAAAGCTGCTGTCGGAGTAACGGCCATTGTCTGGCGGGTTCTGGCTTGCCAATTATCGCGCGGAAAAGCATAAAACCTGCACGGCCAAAAGAGGCAAACACCTCAATGGCCCGTCGGCCAAGTGCCGCCAGCGCCTGTGTTAACATTAACATCCCATTATCCTAATAACTCAGTTTTGTAATCCCCAGCCGGGAAACGGAAAGGTACCGGCCCGTCAGCAATACCATCCAAAAATTGCCGTACTCGCCTATCAGGATTAGAGTGCAACTGTTGAGCTGTACCCTCAGCAATAACCTGTTGTTCAGCGATAATATAAGCGTAATCTGCAATGCTCAGAACTTCCGGTACATCGTGGGAAACCACCACACAGGTCACGCCAAGTGCCTTATTCAGCTCATCAATCAACTTCACTAAAACCCCCATCGTAATCGGGTCCTGACCAACAAAAGGCTCATCAAACATAATTAGTTCAGGATCAAGTGCAATGGCACGTGCCAAAGCTGCACGCCTAGCCATACCACCGGAAAGTTCAGAAGGCATCAAATTAGCAGCACCACGTAACCCTACGGCCTCTAATTTCATCATTACCGTGGTCTGTATAATTTCTTCAGGCAGATTCGTATGCTCACGCAGCGGAAAAGCAACGTTCTCAAACACACTGAGATCAGTGAATAATGCCCCAGATTGAAACAGCATGCTCATCTTCTTGCGAGCAGCATACAAGTGAGAACGGGATAAAGCAGGAATATTGTCGCCATCAAACCAGATCTCCCCTCGTTCAGGACGTAACTGACCGCCAATTAATCGTAATAGTGTCGTTTTCCCTATCCCAGAAGGCCCCATAATTGCTGTGACTTTTCCTCTAGGCACAATTAGATTAATATCAGCAAAAATCAAACGGTTACCACGGGAAAAATACATACCACGGACCTCGATGAGATTTGCTGTCTGTTGATTCATTATTGATAGCCCTTAACGGTTAATAAATTGGCTTTAATATTTGGTTCATATATTAATCATATATACTACAAAAAAACGGGAAAATTTTCGCTATTAATGTGATGACAAATTTTACTTTTCTATCCACCGCCGTCAGAATATACCCCATCTAACTGGGCAGACAATTTTTGTTTAGAAAATCAACCAGCGTTGACATCAATTCGGAATATACCTTACAAGGGACGCTTCATGCTTCTGACCTTTTTACTTCTAATTACCGGGTTGATTTTACTGGTATATGGTTCCGATAGACTAGTATATGGCGCTGCAATTTTTGCCCGTACTCTGGGACTGCCGCCATTTATTATTGGTATTACCATTGTTGGCATTGGAACGTCTCTACCCGAATTAATGGTTTCAGTTACTGCAATGCTAGATAGTCAACCTGATATGGCTGTGGGTAATGTTATTGGCTCCAACATTACCAATCTGCTACTAATAACCGGTGCTGCTGCATTTATTCGCCCAATGGAAGTAAAATCAGATATCCTGCGGCAGGAACTGCTGTTGATGCTACTGCTCACCGTCTTCTGTGGTTATTTGATGAGTGATCACTATCTCAGCCGGATGGATGGGTTGGTATTACTCGCTTCCGCCATAGTGTATATCTTACTGATGATAAAAATGGTTGCTCTACCGCGCCGCGCCGAAGCGGATATTTATACGCAAGAACAGGCTGCCGAATTACCGGTCGAAGGCAATAAACACATTGCCCTACTTTGGATTCTATTAGGGTTACTTATTTTACCTATGGCAACTCGTATGGTTATTGATAATGCAACTGTTATTGCCCGCATTTATGGCATCAGTGAATTAGTTATCGGGCTTACCGTACTTGCGGTCGGTACCAGCTTGCCAGAATTAGCAACCTCTATTGCCGCAGCATTCAAAGGCGAAGATGATATTGCATTCGGGAATATTATAGGTTCGAATATATTCAATATATCAATTGTTTTGGGCCTTCCCGCATTACTCTCACCAGCAGCCATTTCACCTGAATCTTTCCATCGTGACTTTTGGGTAATGATGGTAGCCAGCATAATATTTACTGCATTTTGTCTGGGTCGTAAACACCGATTAAACCGATTTAAAGGTGTCCTGTTATTAAGCTGCTTTATCGCTTATTTTATCGTACTGTTTATTTCCAATTACAGCATTGAATAAACACAGAATGAGTAGGAAAAAGAAATGCCTAAGATTGATTTTCAGCAAGCGGGTAAAAAAGTATTACACATAGAACGTGATGGATTAACAGAACTTGAACAACATATAAACGGAGATTTTGACCGTACCTGTGAACTGATGTTCAACTGCGAAGGTAAAGTGATTGTCATGGGGATGGGCAAATCCGGCCATATCGGGTGTAAAATTGCTGCCACTTTCGCCAGCACCGGTACACCATCCTTTTTCGTTCATCCGGGAGAAGCCAGCCACGGCGACCTCGGCATGATCACACCTAAAGACATTGTTTTAGCCATCTCAAATTCGGGTGAATCCAGTGAAATTTTGTCGCTGATTCCCGCATTAAAACGCCAAAAAATCCCGCTTATCTGCATGACTAACAATTGCAACAGTAGTATGGGAAAAGCCGCCGATATCCATCTGTGTATCAAAGTCCCACAGGAGGCCTGTCCGCTAGGTTTGGCTCCTACAACCAGTACTACTGCAACACTGGTTATGGGCGATGCTTTAGCGGTTGCATTGCTCCAGGCACGCGGCTTTACTGCTGAAGATTTCGCACTATCACATCCAGGCGGCACTCTTGGGCGCAAACTTCTGCTACTGGTGAGTGATTTGATGAGTACAGGCGATGATATTCCAAAGGTTAATCGTAACGCCACCTTACGCGAAGCGCTGCTCGAAATCACCCGGCAAAAACTGGGTATGACCGTCATTTGCGATGAAAATAGGTATATTGATGGTATTTTTACTGACGGTGACTTACGGCGAGTATTTGATATGGGCGTCGATTTGTACAATGTCAAAATTTCAGATGTTATGACAACGGGCGGTATCCGCATCAAACCGCATGCCCTTGCAGTTGATGCATTGAACTTAATGCAGTCACACCATATCACGTCCTTATTAGTTGCAGAGGACAATAAATTGCTTGGTGTATTACATATGCATGACCTGCTACAAGCGGGTGTGGTGTAACCGGAGAAAACGCCTTAATGAGCCAATTAGTTTATTTGGACACCTGTTATGGTCCAGTTGATAAAGACGTTATTGAAAAAGCCCGTAAAATCCGCTTGCTGATTTGCGATGTTGACGGTGTTATGTCCGATGGCCGGATCTATATGGGCAATAACGGTGAAGAATTAAAAACATTTAATGTTCGAGATGGTTACGGAATTCGCTGCTTAATTACTTCAGGAATCGAAGTCGCTATTATTACCGGTCGTAAAGCAAAATTGCTGGAAGATCGAGCAAACACCTTAGGTATTACACATCTTTACCAAGGACAAAGTGATAAGGTTTTGGCGTACCAAAAATTGTTAGATACACTGGGATTAAGACCAGAACAGGTTGCTTACATCGGCGATGATCTGATTGACTGGCCGGTCATGGAACAAGTGGGGTTATCTGTCGCTGTGGCAGATGCACATCCATTGCTCTTACCAAAAGCGCATTATGTCACCCAAATTGCAGGGGGGCACGGCGCGGTAAGGGAACTTTGTGATTTGGTGCTTTTTGCTCAGAATAAGCTGGAAGAAGCCAAAGGATTATCAATATAGTAGGTTGAAGTGAAACGAGAATGGATAGAATCAAATCCTGGTTGGTGATAACTCTGGTATTAATCATCCTGGCGTTAATTGGCTGGAACTTGTCTGATTCAGATGAGATTAAATCATCTTCTGCCACAGATAACAGTCAGCCAACCTATCAAAGTCAGGAAGCTATAACTTTTGTTTATGACCCTACGGGGAAACTGACGTATAAACTGGTCGCTGATGACGTCCAAAACTATGCAGAGTCAAAACTTACTTGGTTTACTAAACCGGTATTAATTACTTATGACTCAAATGCCATTGCTACATGGACAGTTCGTGCTAACAAAGCCAAACTAACTAATGACAAAATGCTCTATCTTTACGGAGACGTACAGGTTGACAGTCTAACTAATACGTCACAATTACAACGTATTACTACAGAGAACGCTATCATCAACCTGACCACTCAGGATGTTTCATCTGACGATCAGGTCACACTGATTGGTGTCGGGCTAAAATCCGTCGGTATGAAAATGCGTGGCAACCTGAGAAACAAAACCGCTGAACTGATTGAAAAGGTTAACACCTACTATGAAA
Source organism: Photorhabdus laumondii subsp. laumondii (assembly GCF_003343245.1). Taxonomy (NCBI): domain Bacteria; kingdom Pseudomonadati; phylum Pseudomonadota; class Gammaproteobacteria; order Enterobacterales; family Morganellaceae; genus Photorhabdus; species Photorhabdus laumondii. The sequence continues at coordinate 4,727,364 of NZ_CP024901.1, forward strand.
TCCAACATGAAAAACAGAATCCGTAATGCTTTTATTGCCAGTGCTATCTTTGTAGTCAGTCTTCCCGCTATGGCACTGAAAGATGACACACAGAAACCCATTTCTATCGATTCTGCTAAACAAGCCCTTGACATGACAGGGAACACTGCCACATTTACAGAAGATGTGATCGTCAAACAGGGTTCTATCGATATCCGCGCTGACAAAGTTGTTGTGACTCGCCCAGATGGCGATTCTAAGAAAATGGTTATTGAAGCATTTGGCAATCCGGTAACCTTCTATCAATTACAGGACAATGGCAAACCAATCAAGGGCCGCGGTGCCAAAATGCGTTACGAAATGGATAAAGAGCTGGTTACACTCACTGGCAATGCCTATTTAGAACAGTTAGACAGCAATATAAAAGGCGACCGTATCACCTATCTAGTCCCAACTCAGCAGATGGAAGCGTTTAGTGACAAAGGTAAACGAGTGACCACCGTCCTACTACCTTCTCAATTACAAGAAGAAGGCCCAGGGGCTAACAACAAGAGTAAATAACGATATATGGCAATACTAAACGCAGAAAACCTGGCAAAAGCTTACAAAGGCCGTAAGGTCGTTGAAAATGTCAGCCTAAACGTGAACTCCGGCGAAATTGTCGGCCTGCTTGGTCCGAACGGTGCAGGGAAAACGACGACTTTCTATATGGTCGTCGGTATCGTTTCACGGGATACCGGGACAATTACCATTGATAATGAAGATATTAGCCTACTGCCACTTCACGAACGGGCACGCCGTGGTATTGGTTATTTGCCTCAGGAAGCTTCTATTTTCCGCCGGCTAAGCGTATTCGACAACCTGATGGCTGTATTGGAGATCCGCCAGGATCTGACTCAAGAACAGCGGAAAGAACGTGCCGAAGAGCTGATGGAAGAGTTCCATATCAGCCACCTACGTGACAATCTTGGTCAATCACTTTCCGGAGGTGAACGTCGCCGCGTAGAGATTGCCAGAGCGCTGGCAGCTAATCCGAAATTTATTTTGCTGGATGAGCCTTTCGCCGGCGTAGATCCTATCTCAGTCATCGATATCAAGAAAATCATTCAGCATTTGAGAGATTATGGACTAGGGGTCCTTATCACAGACCACAATGTCCGTGAAACATTGGATGTATGCGAACGTGCTTATATTGTCAGCCAAGGGCATCTGATTGCTCACGGCACACCTAATGATATTCTTAATAATGAACAGGTGAAGCGCGTTTATTTAGGCGAAGGTTTCCGGCTCTAATTCGGCCAGGAGAATTGATTTAACGCTATGAAGCAAAGTTTGCAACTCAGGCTTAGTCAGCAACTGGCTATGACACCACAGCTCCAACAAGCTATTCGTTTGTTGCAACTTTCTACGCTTGAACTCCAACAGGAAATACAACAAGCGTTAGAAATGAATCCTTTGCTTGAACAGGATGAAGAACATCAGGAAATTGGCAATCAGGAACTTCCCGATAACGAAACGGAAGCTATGGATACGCTTGATGCCTTGCAACAAAAGGATATGCCAGATGAGTTACCCCTGGATGTCAGTTGGGATGAAATTTACACCGCTGGCACACCTTCCGGGACACGCAATGACTATAACGACGACGGCGAACTGCCACTTTACCAAGGTGAAACCGTTCAAACCCTGCAAGACTATTTGATGTGGCAGGCAAAGTTGACCCCTTTCACGGAAATAGATGCGGCGATTGCGACATCAATCATTGATGCCGTAGATGACACTGGCTATCTCACTGTACCACTAGAAGATATCCTTGCCAGCCTCGGCGACAACCAACTCACTCTGGCAGAAGTGGAAACTGTGCTCAAGCAGATACAGCATTTCGATCCTATCGGTGTCGCCGCTCGTGATCTAAAAGATTGTCTACTCGTCCAGCTATCAATGTTTCCGCCAGAAACACCTTACCTGAAAGAGGCAAAACTGATCGTTTGCAACCATTTGGAGCTATTAGGTCATTGGGATTTCCGCAATTTAATCCGTCTGAGCCACTTGACAGAAGATACTCTGAAAGAGGCCATAAGTTTAATCCAGTCACTTGCACCAAAGCCTGGCCTGGCAATAAACACTGGCGAATCAGAATATGTCATCCCCGATGTACTGGTTCGAAAAGAAAGTGAACACTGGCAAGTAGAATTGAATACAGATAGTATCCCCCGTTTACACATTAATCAGCATTATGCAGAGCTTGGGCAACATACGCGCAATGAAAGTGACAGTCAGTTTATCCGCAATAACCTACAAGAGGCCAAGTGGCTTATCAAAAGCCTGGAAAGCCGAAATGATACTCTGCTGAAAGTTGCGCGTTGTATTGTAGAACAGCAACAGGAATTTTTTGAACATGGTGAAGAATATATGAAACCGATGGTCTTGGCAGACATTGCTTTCCAGGTTGATATGCATGAATCCACCATTTCCAGGGTGACTACCCAGAAATTCCTGCACAGCCCACGTGGTATTTTTGAATTGAAGTATTTTTTCTCCAGCCATGTCAATACAGAAAGTGGAGGCGAAGCCTCTTCAACTGCAATACGGGCTTTGGTGAAAAAACTGGTAGCAGCGGAGAACTCCGCCAAACCATTAAGTGACAGCAAACTGACGAGCATGCTAGCCGATCAAGGCATCATGGTTGCCCGACGAACTGTCGCAAAATATCGAGAGTCGTTATCCATTCCGCCATCAAACCAACGTAGGCGTCTGGTTTGAAATGAACAGAGAAGGAAGACAATATGCAACTCAAAATAACCGGCCACAATATTGAAATTACTGATGCATTACGCGACATTATCACTGCAAAATGCAGCAAACTGGATCAATATTTCGACAGGATCAACCTGACTCAGGTAATCCTCCGAGTGGAAAAGGTACAACAAATCGCCGAAGCTACTGTACACATTAACGGAGGTGAGTTGCACGCATCATCAGAACATGAAGATATGTATGCAGCAATTGATGGACTGGTCGATAAACTGGCGCGTCAATTAACCAAGCATAAAGACAAACTGAAACATCATTAACAGTTATTTAACAAAAAATGTAGTAACAACAGCAGAGTATTGCTGTAAAACAGTGCGCAAATACAGGATGCCACAGATAACCTATGGCATCCTGTATCAATAAGCACCTAAGTGAATAGGAAAATGAATAATCAAGCAGATTTACTACTAAGTTCGGTGCTTTCCCTCGCATGTACGCGCAATAATGTACATTGTTCGAGCAAAAAACGGGCTTTAGAGATTATCAGTGAGCTAGCATCTCAGCAGCTTAAGTTACCAGAAAATGTCGTATTCGAAGCAATATTGACCCGAGAAAAAGTAGGTACTACTGGAATTGGCAGTGGTATTGCCATCCCCCACGGTAAGTTAGATGAAGAAAGCTCAGATCAAGCGGTTGGCGTTTTCCTAAATCTGGAACAACCTATTGCTTTCGATGCCATTGATAATCAACCAGTCGATTTGCTGTTTGCTTTACTGGTTCCAAACGATCAATGCCAAACACACCTACACACATTGTCATTGATTGCCAAACGTCTTGCAGATAAAAATCTCTGCCGTCGTTTAAGATCGGCACAAAGTGATGAAGAACTATACACAATTATCACTGAATAACTGTTGCAATGCATGGATAGCAATAGAAGCAATAGATAAGAGTGGCTCATAATAACCACTAAAAAATTAAGGGGAGTTGCCTCATGGTGCTGATGATAGTCAGTGGCCGTTCCGGTTCAGGTAAATCCGTTGCCTTACGCGCACTGGAAGATATGGGTTTTTATTGTGTAGACAACTTGCCGGTAGTATTACTACCGGAATTAGCAAATACGCTAGCTGACCGCGATATTTCTGCTGCGGTTAGTATTGATGTAAGAAACATGCCGGAATCACCTGAAGTTTTCGAAGAAGCTCTGACTAAACTACCAGCGAGTTTCTCACCGCAATTATTATTCCTCGATGCTGAACGTAATACATTGATCCGCCGTTATAGCGACACTCGCCGTCTGCATCCGCTATCAAGCAAAAATCTTTCTCTGGAAAGCGCGATTGATCAAGAAAGTGATCTGCTGGAACCCCTTCGTTCAAGAGCTGACCTGATTATCGACACTTCCGAAATGTCAGTCCATGAATTGGCTGAGATGCTAAGAACGCGTCTGCTCGGCAAACGGGAACGTGAGTTGACAATGGTCTTTGAGTCTTTCGGCTTCAAGCATGGCATTCCAATTGATGCCGACTATGTTTTTGACGTACGTTTCCTGCCAAACCCACACTGGGACCCCAAATTACGGCCAATGACCGGTCTTGATCGTCCTGTAGCCGCTTTCCTCGACCGTCATACGGAAGTGCATAACTTCATCTATCAAACCCGCAGTTATCTTGAACTCTGGCTACCCATGCTTGAAACCAATAACCGCAGCTATCTGACCGTTGCTATTGGCTGTACCGGCGGTAAACACCGTTCTGTTTATGTGGCAGAACAGTTGGCCGATTATTTTCGTTCCAGAGGAAAAAACGTACAGTCGCGCCACCGTACTCTCGAAAAGCGAAAATAATGACTGTCAAGCAGAGACTTGAAATCAAAAATCGGCTGGGAATGCACGCCCGGCCAGCAATGAAGCTGTATGATCTAGTACAGCTCTTTGAATCTCATGTCATTTTACGCAATGATAGCCATGTTGAAGCCGAGGCCAGCAGCGTAATTGCTATGCTAATGCTGGATTCAGAAAAAGGCAGCTATATTGAAGTTGAAGCCAGTGGCCCAGATGAAGAGCAAGCTCTCGCAGCTATTATTGATCTATTTAATTCGGGATTTGACGAAGAATAACGTTGCTCACTCACCTGAGGATTATCATGTCCTTCACTGTTTTCATTAGCAGCACAAAACAGTTCGTGATCATGATCTCTTTATTTTCCAGTAAGAACAGCCTACTATCAGGTTAATCATTTTAAATAACACCCCCCTCCTCATGGTGCGGGGTGTTATTTTGTATTGGAATCCATTTGGAGTGTGGTATGACTAAACCAGCAATTATCATCAACGAATTAGACGCAGAACGTTTAGATTCCCTGTTGGAACAGCCAGCGTTTGCAGATACTAGTATCGCTGACGCTTTGAATGAGGAGCTGGATCGTGCAGAGATTGTACCGCCAGCAGAAATTCCATCAGATGTTGTGACGATGAACAGCCGGGTTCGTTTTATTGATCTGACAAGCAATGAAGAACGGGTACGTACTTTAGTTTATCCAGCGTCACTGCAAGACAGTTCAGATCAGCTTTCTGTTATGGCTCCTTTAGGCGCTGCATTATTGGGCCTTCGTATCGGTGACGAAATCAGTTGGGAATTACCAAACGGCGAAGAAACCCGCGTCAAAGTATTAGAATTACTTTACCAACCAGAAGCTGCCGGTGAATATCACAGATAAAACCCTATTAAATCAATACAAAAAACCACTATCGCACAAGTGGTTTTTTGTCTTTGATAACCAAATAGCGACAAAATGGCGACAGGAATTTTATATCTTCAATTACTTTTCAACTAACCACTATACATTATGAGGTAATTATAATGTTCGAAAATAATAACAATCTGTCAATTCTTAAAGAAATAAGAGACACTTAAATATTCATTGGCTCTGATATAGATGAATCAATATCTTCAAGGAGGTTGGATAATACTTTCTGCTACAAGTGGTACAAATCCAGATAACTATCCTATTCACTCAGTTTTATTAGGTTTCATTCCTTAACAACTAATTTCAGCTCTATGTGTTCAGTAAGGCCGCGTCCTACTTGAATTCTTAAAATCAGCGCGGCTTCTGGTCATGATCCTATCTCCCACGTAAAATAGAATTTTTCCTTTAATATCATTATATTGATATTTTTCCCGTGATCCTCTTTTGATCCGAAAACTGAAATTTCCTGAAAATCTTTTCAATCATTTCAGTTTGTGATTCCTCTCACTTCTCCGGTGCTGGCACGGTTTGGCAGCTTGCCTTGTAGGATTTTAAAACTGAAAAAATTTTTTGATCCAAAGCATGCAGGCGGGTGCGGTGTAGTGCCGTTTTCGCCATAAGTTCATTTATTTCGTCATAAGCGCAGCGAGACAAACCGCCACCAGGGTGTTTATTTGATTCTTGCCACCATCAAAGAGGGAAGCAGGAATATGAAAAAAGACTGGCATACCGCCGATATTATCGCTGCGATACGTAAGAAGAATAAAACGCTGGCATCATTATCCAGAGAGCACGGTTTAAGCTCTTCAACATTAGCAAATGCTTTAACGCGCCCCTAGCCTAAAGGGGAATTACTGATTGCTCAGGAAATTGGTGTCACCCCTGCTGAAATATGGCCCAGTCGGTACTTCGACGAAAATAAGCAGCCTATCAAACGAACCGTCCGAAATGATTTACCAAACAATTCTGATATCACATAAGTTATTTCTATATCCAAAAAAGTAACGACAACTTTTAAACCACTAAGCTAATATAACACGCTGAATTATCATTTTTTTATTACACTTACTGCCCATTCTTTAATATCAGAATTGTATTCAAGCTCTATGAAAGTATAAAAAAGCCCGCATGTTGCGGGCGAGATAATTGTATTTCAGACCATCAGAACACGAACCCGTAGCGCTGATTGATACCACATTTAAAAAGGCGTCCTAGCGTTATTATGTGTATGACTCGCGGTAAACTATACTAATCTGTTGTCTATTTCCCCATACTACCGGAACAATAATCGCTTGAACACAGGTTAAAGTCCAATAGGGATTACCAAATTTGAGCTTTTAGATCAGTATCTAAGCCCACTTAAACAAAAGTGGCTTACTTGATCAAAGGCGGTAAATGTTAAAGGCCACCGGGAGGTTACCCCGATGGCCTTAGCTACGTTTCCGTTATCTATTTCAGAAATGCACGGATCAGCTCTAAAAGCGCGATTAACGCTTTGAGAACGATGATAGCAGTGTCAATAAATGCTTTCACCCGCTTGCTCCCGTTAGGAGCACGACTTAACCAGCCATTGCCTTTACGCTGCCTGTCCGGCTGGCCCTCATCTGTGTTAGCAGGAGAATATCGCGCTCTGACCGAGGCACTGAATCAGCACCACCTGTACTCAGCCAGGACTTAAGAAAACTTGCGTCAAAGATACACAGGCCAGAACGCTACCCCAAACTAACAGCCGTTGATTATAGGTTTATTTTCAAATGATTCAATCAATTAAAATGATGAGTAGATAAAAATAAAAAACCAACTGGTGAGGTTGGTTTTTTATTTTAACCCTTGGATAGGGCAGTTTGTCTTTGTGCTATACGAGATTGGTAGCCTCGGTTCTAGCGCGACATTCTCCTGCTAACATAATCAGTCTACACCTTAAAAAAGGTGTTATCAACCTATGTCATAGCGTAAAAAAGCTCATACAAATGGAATGATATTCACCCAATCACAGGCGAATACTTCTGTTTCAGCCCATCCGATTTATAGCCCGTGTTCCTTATCGCGCTGGCGTTCTCCGGTGCACCTGTGTTGTGGTGCGTATGGGCGGCAGTCTGTTCCGCCAGTGCTTTAACCACATCCAACGTCTCTAACATCAAGGTCATGACATTGATTTGCTGGCTGCCCACCCAAACCACGGGCGCGATGATTTCTTGCCTGGCACCGGCGATACTCTGCTTAAGCAGACCCATCTTCTCTATCAGCTTTTGTCCGATTTCGATACTGGCCTCTTTCCCTACGCTGGCAACGAAATTTGATGAGGTCGCCATACTATAGTCACCGTCTGCAATTTGCCGGACAGCGCCCGCCAATAGCGTAGACGTGCCCAAAACCGTGGTTTTATCCGTGGCCTGTATCGTGGTTTCCCGTGCGACTACGTTACGTGTTTCCGTGTCTGCCCTGACTTCACGGTGCATAGACGATTCATTAATGGTCTGGTCAGTCTGACGAATCCAGTTTCCTTCCTGAGTTACCCTCTGAGAAACTTCCGCCCGCTGTTGCTGCAATTGTTCGCCTGGCTTGATATCGGGCAAGGTATTGCCCTGGCTTAATGTCTGCCGGATAAAGGGCTTATCCGGTCTGCCTGCCTCAAAGGCGATTTCAACCACCGTTCCGACTGGCGGATATTGAAACATACCGGATTCACTGCCCGCCATCGGCAAAGGCAGCGGGACAGCATGATAAACAGGAACCGCGGCATCCTGACCATCATCAGCCAATAATTGCACATCAACCGCATAGCGTGGCCGGAATGAGTCGGAGATATCGCCGCTGACCGTATTTTCAGGGTGTGCCTCAATGCGGGCAAATTTGGGTAAATGCAGCCCTGCCGATAATTCGGGGTAGGCGGCATCAATCTGACGCTGCATTGGCGTTTTGGTCTGCGACTGACCGGTCAGTTTGTTGACGGCTTCCCATGTAATGACCATGTTTTCATTGTTCAGATTGACCTTGTTCAGCCGGTACTGATTGATCACTACACCTGGACGCAACGATGGGATCATGGGAATGGTCATCGCATTGCCTGCGGACTGGCACTGGCTAAATGCATTGGGGATCTCTACCGGTTTCCCCGCAAACATCGAATGCGCCCCGCTGCCCACATAAACCGAACCCTCCGGCAACTGATGCCAGAGATAATCCTCAATCGAAAAAACCTGCCCAAGATTAGCCAGCAACTGATAGCCGGTCCCATGATGAGTAAAATGCGGGATGGGTGTCTCCGTATAAGGGGCATCCGGCAATATGAAGGTCAGTCCGCTGTGCTCCTGCAACCAGTCCGCAATCTGGCTCAGTGTTGGATGCTGAAATGAACACGACCATAATCGGTCAAACACACCAACCAGTTCACGCACAAAAAGACGCTGATAACCGTTTTGGGCTGGCTGTGAGCGTGCCACATAACCCGTAAACCAGCGTAATACCAAATCCGTGTAACCCACGTCCAGCCGCACCAGTTTTCCGGTGTAGTCCGTTGTCGTCTCCGCCGTGATAAAGCCACGACCACAGGATGCCAGCTCCAGCATAATATTGGCGTCAACCAGGTGAATTTCATCACCGGAAAGATAGAGCCGGTTAATCGGTGTCATTATTTAGCCGGTCCTATTGTGTCATTAATCGGTTTCAATACTTTGCTTTCAAACCAGCTTAATTTTTCCGGCGCTTCTTTTGCGGCGGCGGCCCCCTGACCTGTTTGCTTTCTGGCCTGAATATTATCGGCAGCACGGGCATCACGTTTCTCAGCAACAGATAAATGTTCACGTAAAGTAAATGTGACCTGCCATGCCTGTTTACCGTCGATCTTACTGGCATCAATGGTATGGGTGAATGTCCCGATGCGAAAGTTGATAGCACCTGCGGTCAGGTTAGCGACACGATAACGTTTCAGACTTCCCTTATCTTTGGCCTCCGCCAGTGCAAACAGGCGTGACAGCGTTTTTTGCTCAGTAAACGGAATGATCCCCGTAACACGTAACTCCTTGGGCTTAATACCTTGCTCCGCTACGGCGGTACTGGATGACTGGCCGCTTTGGTCTGTGTCCTGAAATACCACCGATGGGGTTACGGTCAGACTTTTTAATGGGATGGCCTCGCCATCAAGGGCCAGTGTGATAATTTGGCTCATTGTGTAGCATCCTTTCTAATGCGCGAATATCGTCCCCGGCAAATAATGTCGCCAGCGTGTAAACGGCGTCCTGTTCAGGGATATCCTGACGCAGTTTTTCGGCCAGTAATGCGCCATTCCCTTTCCCTGAGAATGCCCAGACACAGGCCGATTTGTTCCTGACGCCATTCAGAGCGGCAGTCACTTGTTGTAAGGCGTTCTGTCTTACCGTCGTGAAGTTTGTTAATTGTGATTTCAATCCCGCAATGCTGCTGCCGGCGCTAACCTGTGTTTCAGCCTGTGCAATCAATCGCGCATTCACGGCCATGCGGCTGGTTGATGTTGAAAACGGTTGAAATGGAGGCAAACCGCTGTCCGGTTTCCCAGGCAATTGCATTTTGGTGATCGCCAGACGTTCCGCTGTCTTTGCCATACGAGTGACCTGAGAAAATACCGACAACGGCAACACCGCCGAAAATGGGGTTAAATGCTGGATAAATTCATTATGCGTCTTCGCGCAGATCATGAGTACCACGGCGCTCATGTTTCCCGTTCCCCGGATTTTATTTGCCAGATAATTGATGGCGTTTGCCGGACTCAGGTAGTGACCGCTGTCTGCTTTCTGACCGATACCGTATACGAACGGATGGACGGGTAGCATCGAGCAATGCATCCCCGTCATATTCGGGGAGATGCGCATCAATTTCCGTTGCCAATTCATCACGCGGGTTGCTCAGGCCAGTTGATATCGGGGGCAGTAGAAAGGTCCACTCTGTTCACCCGCACACGATATTTTTTCCATTCCACGAGTGCTGATTTTTCGGCATCCGTGGCGATATCCAGATCAATGGCATCCTGTAAGGGTTTAATTGCTGCATCTGCCTGCTGCTGTCGCGCGATATTTTGCTGTTCAGCCTGTTCAGTTTGATGAGATTTTAGGGCTGATTTATCTGTGACCCATTGCTTACTCTCCCACTTATCAAAGGGGGTTTGGGGTGATTGCAGGGTAAGATTATCTGGCAACGCGCCGATGGCGGTAATATTGATCGGCTGGCCTGTATCGGTTACATACGCCGTTTTACCCCGATAGTCAGGCACATGTCGCCAGGATTTTTTATGCTACGACAAATCGCAACATCATGCGTGTCAGGTAATTCAGGCGCATCCAGATACGCATTAGCCGCAACAGAAAAACCGCGGGGCACGCTATCCATATCGGCCCCAATATATTCCCGTGTTTCAGGATGACAACGATAAACCGCAACCCATCCGCTAACAATAGCTAACCCATCCTCATCAAACCGGGCCATTTGAATATTTGCACTATATTTAGACATTATTTTACCCTCGTAATATAAATCACTGATTTGTTAACAGGCCGGTTTTCATTTGCGGTCGGCACCACTCTGGATGCGTCAAATGTCCATGCAATCACCCCACCACCGGCACCGGCTGCCCGACCGCCTGCCTTATACTGGTAGCTGAATGCACCAGACGCGTTGCTCCCGCTCTCAATAGTGGGCTTACCTAATGATCCCGTGATATTTCTGATCGCGTCCCCCTGAACACTCCCTAGCGAACGACCCGAGTCCAGCCCCCGCCCTCTATCTAAACCACGCTTAAACAGCCCCCTGTCATCGGGTAATTTCAGATCGGGAAAAATTTTGGCGAGTTCAGGGTAATCTGCCGCACGGAATGCGCGTCCCTCATTGGGTTCATATCCGGCGGGTATCGGCGCAGTCGAATGCCATTCGATAGTGGCGCCAATCGGGACACCAACCGTAATCTTTTGCTCTACGGCACCGTTAGCATTGAGAAATCTGGTGTGCAACTGTGCATCGGCATCAATCCAAATTTGCCCCGTGTCACCCCCTACACCGATACTCACCCCTTTGGCCCATCCATTTTCCCGACCACAAGAAAATGGCCCAGAATAATGTCTGCCGGGTAGCTCAGTCATATAGGTAGTCTGGTGATAGGCACCAACATCACTCGCCATCAAACTGATATCAGACGATAGCGATTTCCCGTTAATTCTCCTGTCATTCGGTACAGCATTCATTGCCTGTTCGACGGTTTCCACTAAGCCGATGTTTTTGACAAATTCATTTTTATTGGGAATATCTGCGCCGTTCTGGTTTTTAGCCAGGCGACTATCGGCGTTTTCCCTGACAACGGTTAATGCCGCATTAACAGCATAATCCCCTTTCGGCTGTTTCCCATGCAGGCCGCTTTCCAATGCCTGCTGAGTCACATATTCCCGTTTCACGCTATCAATCTCTTGATGAATAGCGGAAATATTACGGTCATTCAATGACCCTTTAATACGCAAATCCATCACATCACCGTGACCATCAACCCCCGCAACCGCAAAGACATAATGCGGATACCCTGCCGCATCGATGTAGTTTTTAAGATCATTGACGGCGACGATATGAACGACGGTTTTCCACTGATTCACCAAATTGCCTTGATAGCTAAAATCCGCATAAACGCGGGTATCGCGCAGGCGGTTAAGTGTTTGGTCAAACGCCAGCTCACCCCGCAACCCGCCGATATAAGCCAGCCCCTTTTTGATCGTGTACCGGTCATCACGACGAACCACGGAAAACCCATCACCGAAAAAAGCCGCCTCACCGTAACTGTCGGTATTCATCAGACGCTGCATTTCATCGATGCCAGATAAACGGGCGGTAAAATCAATCTGCCAGGTTTCCGCCGTGGTCATAATAGCGGCCTCTTTGGCTGCCCCTTCAAACTCCAGTAAAAAAGAGCGCGTCAGCACATTTCCCTGTAATCCGTTCGCGGTCTTAATTTTTTTCTGAGCTGGGGCATGGGTAATCATGCCAATAATGCCAGAAGCCTTATTTATCAGGCCAATCCAGTTAAAATCAAAATGACCGACTTCCGTTCCCAATGTGACACTGTAGGCTACCGCGTTTTCACTCGCTAACCCTGTTTTGTTCACAGCCTGACGATGCACAATATGACTTTCTGCGGGTAATGTCTCATCGCGATTGATGGCAAGAGTGGGATCTAAATCCGGCACATAAGCAAAAACAAACTCATCCAACACCACGGGCTTTCCCGCCGCGGCCTGCTGTGCTTTCCATTTTTCAAAGTCTACTGTAATCACTGACGCCATATTATTTCCTTATAATGATGCACCGTAGGTCATATTAGGTACGGTAATCGCCTTTAAACTGGCGCTATCAAAAACGGACTCACCCGACATGTAACCCACTTTTAATAGCAAAGGCGGCGAGGACATGGCCGCGTAATAACAGCAATATTCCGCGCCCAAACTGCCCACACGCATAAACAGTTTATTATTCGCCATCACTTCAAAACGGTAGCGGCGGCAAGTGCGGCCATACTGACGAATGATGCTCATCAGCAAATCAGGGTTTTCAGCGACTTGTCCGTCACTGACGCGCAAAATAATCACATCCCAATCTATCGCCGGTTGTCGTTCCAATACTTCAACATGGCCGACACCTAAACGTTCAAAGATAGCGATAAATCCCGCGACACTGCCCGCCTCTCTGGCATTAATAAACGCGTATTTCACCCGTTTACGAAATAATGTCAGCGGTTCACCGTTAAAGCGCTGGATATCCCGCTGATAGGCCAACATCGGCAGTAATTCCGCCGAACAAGTTTCCGCGTCCAATTGGGCTAACGGCCATGTCAGCCAGCGGTAAATCATTAACTAGAACTCACGCACGGCCCAAAGCAGTTTGGCGGGTTCTCCCTTATCCATCCATGACGGCAAGGCCAGCCGCTTGAGTCGTTCCCTGAACTCAGACATGCTTCACCTCAATTATCAGTGATTGCAGCCTGGGCACACTTAAATCACTCAAAATGTCACCCAATGAAAAAGTCAGTGATTCAATCTCGGCAAATTCACGGTGTATTTCTCGCCCCAGGTTGGAAAAGGAAAATCGGGCATACGGCCAGGTTTTTTTCACGTGATATTCCCTATTTTCCCGAAAGGCGCAGCGGATCAGGTTTTCAACATCCGTTTTTAATGTTGTTACCTGTTCCTGGCTGTAGTTCGCCAAATTTGCCACAAACAGCGTGACCAATAATTCATGGTGCGTTTCGGGCATCGGCAGACACTGCATATCATCCCCATGCCCATGATGCCCCTGATGGGTGATGTAATCGTTCACCGCCTCAATAAAGGGCTGGCTGATAACCCCAGAATCCAGCAACAAATAGGCGTTTGCTGTTCCGGTGCCATCCTCTTAATCCCACAATACTGTATATTTATACAGTATATATAAATATAATTAACAAGTGAAGTAATTATGTTATGAAATAGTGTGTTATGTGACTTCTATCATTTCTGATTCCATTTTCTTCAACATGTTCAGATAATGGCCTTTTGGGTCACGAATAATTTCATTAGTATCAATCTTGATACCCAATTTTTCACTTAACCTACTCATTATCATTTTTGTTGTTTCAGTATGCGTTTTTTTAACTTTATGTAGATGACCGAACATAGATAAACAATAACGCTGTCCATCTATGGTCATACTCCCCCCCTCCAGTAACGAACGTGCCAGCACATCACTCATCGCCAAACTCTGTAATTTTGCCGATTCATGAACTCGCTGTATTTTTTCCTTCTCACTCATTTGATGCCAACCGTAATAGAATTCATCTAAATACAGATCACTTCCTTGACTAACCGTATTTCGTGCTTCCGTACAGTTATTGATAATTCATTGATAAATATGTATTTAATTGATTTTCTTATGGTATTCACAGGATTAGAATTACTTTACCAACCAGAAGCTGCCGGCGAGCTCCACCGTTAATTCAGCCAGCCCATTTGATCCGGGCTGACTAAAGTCATCGGAAACGAGTATCTCTTATTGACCAGCGATACTCATTTCCGGCAGTAAGACTGAACCACACTGGATATTACTCCGCGTTTCAATATCATTCCCAATAGTGACCATATTGGCCCACATATCCTTTAGATTGCCTGCAATAGTAATCTCGCTGACAGGATACTGAATCTCACCATTTTCTACCCAAAAACCAGCGGCACCACGGGAATAGTCGCCGGTTACTGCACTGACTCCCTGCCCCATCAGTTCAGTGACTACTAACCCAGTTCCCATCTGACGCAGTAAACCTGCAAAATCTTGACCTTGCCCTGCAATGCACCAGTTATGAATCCCTCCTGCATGGCCGGTGCTTGCCATTCCTAGCTTACGGGCAGAATAACTCGTCAGAAGCCAAGTCTGTAATATACCATCCTTGATAATATCCCGGTTGCAGGTAGAAACACCTTCACTATCAAATGGGGAAGATGCCAGCCCCGCCAGCAAGTGTGGCCGCTCTTCAATTGTCAGCCATGATGGCAGGATTTGTTTGCCCAAATGATCAAGCAGGAAAGAGGATTTCCGGTAAATACTGCTACCACTGATAGCACCAACCAAATGACCAAAAAGGCCCGTTGCAACCTCCGCAGCAAACAACACCGGTGCTTTCATAGTCGGTAATTTACGTGGCGACAAACGAGATAATGCACGACGAGCACACTCCTGCCCAACCCATTCTGGCGATTTTAAATCTTCAAAACGGCGATTAATGGTATACGCATAGTCACGCTCCATATCGCCATCAAGTTCAGCAATCACACAACTCGACATTGAATGACGGCTGGAGCAATAACTTTGCAACATACCATGGCTGTTACCAAACACTCTGATACCATAATGGCTGTTAAAACTACCACCTTCAGTATTGGTAATACGCTTATCGGCCTGTAATGCAGTTTGTTCCGCACGAGCAGCCAGTTCAATTGCTTTATCAGCATCCAACTCTGTTGGATGGAACAAATTAAGATCTGGCGCTTCAAATGCCAGTAGCGCTTTATCTGCCGGGCCAGCACATGGGTCCTGAGAGGTATAACGAGCGATATCAACCGCAGCCTGAACAGTGCGAGCAATAGCATCCGGGCTTAAATCTGTTGATGATGCACTACCTTTACGTTGCTGATGGTATACGGTAATCCCCAACGCACCATCACTGTTGAATTCTACATTTTCTATTTCACCAAAGCGGGTGCTGACACTAATACCCGTTGTTTTATTAACCGCAACCTCCGCAGCATCACAACCCGCTTTTGCCAGCTCTAGTGCCTGTGAAACTGCATTTTCCAGTTGTTTGCGTTGTTCCGCAATTTGATCCGTGATTTTCATTACTTACCCGTAATTTGATGAATAAAGGGAAAATCTGTCGGGAAAACAGGACCTTTTTATCCACACAGCCAATGCCGAGTGGTAATCCGGCGTTTTTCCCAGTTACAATACACAATATTAGGATGTTAACACCCACCGGGCTACAGGTCATGCACCAAAAATCAACCTGCCAGCTCCGGCCTTTTTAAAAGGAAAACCACTATGGCGAAGCAGCCTGAAGATTGGCTCAATGATTATCCTGCTGAAGAGGAAGAAGAAGAGATAATCTGGGTCAGTAAAAGCGAAATTAAACGTGATGCCGAAGCATTGAAAAAGCTGGGTACAGAATTGGTTGAGCTCAGCAAAAGTGCGCTTGAACGCGTTCCGTTAGATGAAGATCTGCTGGCCGCCATTGAACTTGCACAGAAGATAAAAAGAGAGGGGCGCCGTCGCCAATTACAATTTATTGGCAAACTGCTGCGTACCCGGGATGTCGAGCCAATTACCATTGCGCTTGATAAACTGAAAAATCGCCATAATCAGCAAATCACTCTGCTCCATAAACTGGAAGAATTACGTGATAAATTGATTGATGGCAATGACGATGTTATTGATGAGGTTGTGGCGTTATTCCCACAAACCGATCGCCAGCAATTGCGTACTTTGATCCGCAACGCCAAAAAAGAAAAGGCGGCAAATAAGCCACCTAAATCTTATCGTCAGATTTTCCAGTATCTTAAAGATATGGCTGAATCCGCTTAACGACCTAAAACCCGGAAGGTTCTAATTTCTGTTAGGGGAAAATATTAAAACTAAGTTCCCCTTCCAGTTCTTCTTCTGCTTCTTCAAACAAAAGCACTAACGAGGAGAAATCACGTTCTTTCTGCTGCGTAAAATGGATGAAATTGACCTCTACAGGTAACTCAATTCCGCCTGTCACAACATCCCACAGAGCATCCAAATTACTACCAAACTCGTCTCCTAACTCAAATTGTTCAGAAAACTGCTGATAGAACATTTTCAGATCAGGGATACGGTCAAAATCAAACTCCACTTTATGCATAGAATTACTCCATTAAGGTAAAACTTCTGTAATGATCCAACGTCAGATAAATCAGACCATCAGATGAATAAAGCAATCTGTCACTCCCTCGGTGCCCACAACGGTAGTTAACATCTGCTTCAAACCACTGACGTTTCGGTTTCATTGGTAGCTTTTTTTCACGATTAGTAAATTTGTCACCACCAATTGCTCTACCCGGCAGAACTTGACATAAATTTCCCTGTTTTGCATTCCAGCCAAGATCGCGGGCCTGCTTCTTAGTAATATAAATATCGGGCAATTTATTATTCTGTCGTAAGTAAGCCACCACATTATTCTGTTCAGTTAGCCCTTCAATCCGTTGTATTGCTGAGGTACTCCTACCTGTTTCTGGCTCCTGCAACAGTGTCTTATCAACACCTTTAGCAAAAGTACCACAAGTCACAGCCAAAACAGTCAGTAACACACCTGCTAGCCAAGTCTTCTTCATGACTATCCTTATAATGATCTATCTCAGATAAACAGCCAAAAATCAGGCTGTTCCTCCAACGGTCAAGTTGTCCAGTTTCAAAGTAGGCTGACCAACACCAACAGGTACGCTCTGGCCCTCTTTGCCACAAACCCCGACACCTTTATCTAGATCAAGATCGTTTCCTACCATAGAGATCTGCTGCATCGCCTCAATACCGGAACCGATAAGAGTTGCACCTTTCACTGGTTTGGTAATTTTACCGTTCTCAATCAGATAAGCCTCCGATGTCGAGAACACGAATTTACCGGAAGTGATATCCACTTGACCACCACCAAAATTTGGCGCATATAAACCATTTTCTACACTACTTATGATCTCTTCTGGCGTGGAATGACCCGCCAGCAAATAGGTATTAGTCATACGAGGCATTGGCAAATGGGCATAAGATTCACGGCGACCATTGCCAGTCGGCGCGACCCCCATCAGACGTGCATTCATTTTGTCCTGCATGTAACCTTTCAGAATGCCATTTTCAATCAATACATTGTATTGTCCAGGAACGCCTTCATCATCAATTGCCAATGACCCACGGCGACCTTTTATCGTGGCATCATCAACCACAGTACAGAGTTCTGACGCGACCTTCTCACCAATCTGACCAGAAAACACCGAAGTACCACGGCGGTTAAAATCACCTTCCAGCCCATGACCAACAGCTTCATGCAGCAATACTCCCGGCCAACCAGCCCCTAGAACAACCGGCATAGTACCAGCAGGTGCAGCAACAGCGGAAAGATTCACCAGTGCCATACGAACAGCTTCACGGGCAAATTGTTCTGCACGGATCTGACCACTAGCCACTTCCAGAAAATATTCATAACCGTAACGGCCACCACCACCGCTGGTGCCGTGTTCACGTTTGCCGTTATCTTCCACCAGTACCGTGACAGATAAGCGAACGAGAGGACGAATATCAGCAGCCAAGGTCCCATCGGTTGCCGCAACCAACACCCGTTCATAGATCCCTGTCAGGCTAGCATTGACTTCCTGTACTCTCGGATCTTCAGCACGAGCCACCTGATCCACACGCTGCAATAATGCGATCTTTTCTTCACGGGAAAAACTTTGCAGCGGATCAATTGCTGCATAAAGCTGAGAATAGGTCACTTCGCCAAAGGTATGAACTTTACCATTCCCATTTTCATGGACGATGCTACGGGCAGCCTGTGCACTTTGTTGCAGCGCATTCAACGTGATCTGGTCTGCATAAGCAAAACCCGTTTTTTCACCACTGATTGCCCTAACGCCAACCCCCTGATCAATATTATAGGAACCATCCTTAATAATCCGATCTTCCAACACCCAAGATTCATGGTAACTGGACTGAAAATAGAGATCGGCATAATCCAGTCGACGTTCAGCCAGTTGACCGAGTACTGAAAACAGATCTTGATGGCTTAATTTATTTGCAGCCAGTAAGTGTTCACTGACAGAAGTTAAACTCATAATTGCTACTCTTTAATTTGCGGTATTTTTTCAATCAAGGAAGTCAACTGCGGCCGGAAGCGGTTATGTTTCACCACTTTCATCTGCTCACGCATAATCTTCAAGCTATCTGCCCTGACATTCAGTTGTAGTGCACTGACTGCATCGGGATTTTTCTTAATCACTTTCCCCCAGCCATCCACTGCCATTGAGTGACCCCACGTCTGACGGGTTCCATGTACACCAACCTGAGCCGGCGCTAACAGAATACACTGGTTCTCAATAGCGCGAGCTCGTAACAGTGGCTCCCAGTGTGCTTTTCCTGTTAAGCGGGTAAATGCCGCAGGAACAGATATCAACTCAGCGCCTTGCTCACGTAGCGCCTGAAATAACCCTGGGAAGCGCAGATCATAACATATGGTCATTCCGAGACGACCAACAGGTGTATCTACAACGGTAATATGTTCCCCACGCTGGAAAACAGATGATTCATTATATGATCCATGTTCATCATTAATATTGACATCAAACATATGGATTTTGTCGTAACGGGCGCAAATCTTACCCTGATCATCAAACAACAGACTACTACTGGTAAGTCGTTCAGGATTTTCACGACTGATAAGCGGCATAGAACCGATTAATAACCAAACACCATAACGGCGAGCAATCTCACTGACAGCTTGCTGCAAAGGCCCATGCCCCTGCTGTTCTGCATGCCTACGATAGCTATCAGCATTAGCAAACAACAATGCATTTTCCGGGGTCATGACAAACTTGATAGTATCCGGCAACTGCTTAATTTGTTGTTCAATTTGCGCCAAATTATGTTTGATATTCTCACCGCTACATAACTGCAAGAGTGCAACATTAACGTTTCTCATGTTCCTCTATTCTCCTTAAGCTGACGCAGAACTTCATCAATTTTCGGTTGTTCAAGATTACCAGTAATCCGGTAACGAATAACGGATATCTTATTCCATAACGGCCCCAAAACCTTGGTCGCTGCGAATAATGCAGCACCTGCCATCGGATTGATGACAAAAGCCGTCGCTACTCCCACAGTAGCAGAAATCTCCGGCGTGACGATGGCTTCTATATTGATCTGTTGGCGAACAAGATCGATCTCACCTTTCGTTATTACATCCGCAATCAACCCATCGACTCGTAAATTTTCAGTCTTGAGTATCCCATTTTTTACTGAAACATCACCACGAATTGAATCAAATTCAAAATCCTGGCTAAAGGTATCGCTGAAATCGAGCTGTAATTTACGTAACAAAGCATCAAAACTGACTAATTTTAGTAATTGGCTAGCACTTCCCCCACCCAATTTTTCAATAGCACCTTTGCCTAAGTCACTCTTAAGATTGCCATTCAGCGTCTGAAAATTGGGTTTCCACGGTGTATCCCACCAATTAAAATCAAAACCGAAGGTAAACGGTGAATTAACAATCGGTACAACTATACCAAGGTAAGATGCCATCTCATCAAACTTTTCACCAGAAAATTGCCCCATAATACGAGTATTATTCCCTACAGCCCCTTCTTGCCAACGACCTGCCAAAGTTAATTTACTGACACTGTTTTCTACTATTCCATCTCTTAATACCAGCGAATTACCTTCTGGAATCAGGGAGCCAGACACCTTCCCAAGTTTCAATCCCATAATCCAACATTCAGAACAGATGATGTCTAATGAAGGCCATTGGTTCAACGAATAACGCAGAGTTGTGCCTGTCTGAGATTGCTTAGGTAAATCCGATTCAGCTTGCTGAGAGCTATGTTGCAGAGGACTATAGTACAGATGGCTCAAATTCATTTGCCAAGAGCCACTATTACGGATATTAAGTTTACCGTTGATTTCCCGACTATTAGCCGTGATCTGCGTTCCCCAAAGCTGTTTTTCCACATCCAACGATAACTGATTCCAACGTTGTCCCCCCGCATCCAATGATGGAAGTGATATATGCAGATGCTGTGGCAACATTGACATACCTGCCAATGAAGAACCAGAAGTCAGAGGCGCAATCAACCCTAACCACTCTTCCCCCTCAACTGCCGGAAGATTCAATTCCAATAGGGATTTTTCAGGCAATTCAGGAATTTTATCGCTGCCTTGTAAAATTCCACGTGACAGTTGAGTGCTTTTCCCTGCCAGACGCCATTGAGTATTAAATGCATACTGTTTATCCAAAGTGCCTTTTACTTGCAACTGCTCCATATCACCATCAGCCAGAATATGAAGAGCACGCGGTTCATCCGCTTTCAGGACAGATAAATAACTATCCACTTGTGATAAATCAACGTCGATTTTCATATCATATTGAGGCTTGCCCTGAAACGGCAAACTGACACCGACCTTCCCTTCCCAATCAACAGAGCCAGAAAACGCTTTAGCAATCGCTGGTGAAAATTTAGATAATTTTGCCACAGCCCAACGCGCATTCAGACCAACATCGACTCGGTAGTTTTTGGGTAAACTTTTAGTAGAAAAATCAACTGTAACAGGCTGCCCAAGCCATTGGGCCGATAATTTTCCGCTTTGTAAATTACCATTATCAAAGCGAAACCGGCCACTCACATTTTTCATTTCGCTATCTAGAGGCTTAATCAACAAGTGATTATTTTTTAAAGTCACCTCGCCACGGGCATCCACATTGCCACCATTGAGTGGAATATCCAAATGCAAATTACCCGCAATCTGACCACCAACCTGCAATATATCCAGCGTTTCACCAACAGAATTTGCTAACGGGCTACGGGTAAAATATTCATGAATATCTTTGCCATCTCCCAAAAGATCAGCGTCGATTAATAATTTCTTGCTACGATAATTAGGAATTACTGCTGAAAGATTACTCGCTTTCACTTCACCAAGTGCCGTTTGCGGAGCAAACATCCATAGACCGTTATTCTGGAAATTAAGATCAATATTGAAATCCAGCAGTGCCGGCCAGTTTGGTTGGTACTGAAAAGTCGCATGACGCAATGGAGCAAAAACTTGAAACTGGCCATTATTCTTTGCAAATGGGAAATCTTTTGGATTGCCTTGAAAAACAAAAGTCGCGTTTTCTATCTGCCCTTTAATAATTGAAGCTGTTAGATAGTCAGTCAGTGGTGTCCCCATCAAAGGTTCTGGAAAATATCTCCAGGCATCACCTGCGTCATAAACCCGTACTCCCGCCAGAATACTTAGCGCCGGAGGCTGTTCTTTAGGCTGTTGATAACGAAAATCACCATTGACCCACAATGATTTCGCCTGCAAATCCAATCCTTGACTCCAAAGTTGTAAACCTCGCCTACCTTGCCGCCAGAGTATTTCGCCATGACTTTGGGATATCTCAAACGGTGCCAGAAACATATCTCGATAATCAACGACACTATTCTTCAATGTAAAACTCAGTTTGCCTTGCCGCAAGCTGCCATTAAAAGCACCAGAAAAATTATCAATAGAAGGCAATTCCTGCCAACGCTGCCAACTGACATTCTGCCATTGCATACTGATTCGGGAATCATCTGCCATTTTAGGTGTAATATCGAGGGCAAGATACTTTACCAATCCTTGTGGCTGACGATGCTGCCAATCCTTCACAATATCAGGGGTCAAAAAAGAAAAAGTCGGTAAAATGCTACTTAGCCGTTCAAGTTGAATGTTTTTTGCCCGGACACGCCAATGATCATGACCATCAACTCTCTTGGCTTCCGGCAAATAGAGCACAGATACTTTTCCTGACGGCCATTGCTGACCATCAGTGATTAAATTTGCCAATTCAGGTGCATCAAACAACCAACCACCATCTTGGCGACGCATCCGTAACACCAGATCACTGACAGAAAGGTTGTGGGATTTGTTAGCAACTTTCCAATTAGCTTTTCCCTGACGGAGTTGCAGTTGACCACCATCAATCCGACCATCTTTCAGCATAATCCAACTAGACAAACTAAACTCAGCATCCTTCAGCCCAGTATTATCCTGCAACCAATGGCTTAACCACGGATGAACATCAACATTATCTGCCTGTAAATAAATAGTACCGTTATCCAATACGCCATTAGTGTCATGCAAATCAAATTTAACTTGTATATCCCCATGCTGATTATTGATCGAAGAGAGGCTAATTTTCCCTTGAGCTCGGTGACGATTATCTTTATTCAGCCAGGTTAATTGTGGTAATAGAAGATCAGCCCGTTCACCAGAAGGAGTAAGGAAAGTAAAACGGCTATCTTGCAGATTAAAATGATCAAACTGCTCCAGAAACAGATCAGAAAATAGATCCGATTGGGAAAACATATTACCGTTTTGATCATTAAACAGCGGTTGATAGTAATCTACTTGTAACTGATAAAAAGTAAGATCGCGGAAATTCCAACGCATTCTTAGTAAAGATAACCAGATATCCAATGCAACCGTGATCTTTTTGGCTTTCACATCTGCATTTGCGGTTTTTACACTGATATCACGTAATTCAAAAACAGGCCCGAAAGATTCCCATTCTCCCGCAATATATCCAGCATCAATAGGTACACCAATAATTGACTCAATTTTAGCGAATAATTGTGGGCGGTAATCATTAATATGTGGCAGGATAAAACGTAATCCACTAACAAGCAAAGCCACAATGATAATGACTATTGCGGCTGTCGCTAATAATACTCCCGGCAGTCGCCTCACACGCATCTCCTTGGTTACCAATGCTGTTATGTCAGCAAATCAGATGGTTACATCATAACTACGTCAAATTGTTCCTGACTGTAGAGCTGTTCTGTCTGAACTTTTACCTGCTTACCGACAAAAATCTCCACTTCCGCCAGTGCATGAGATTCCTCCCCTTTCAGCGCTTCGGACACTGCGGGTGAGGCATAAATAAGGAAACGATCTGCGTCAACGGCCCGGTGCACACGCACGATTTCACGCATAATCTCATAACAGACAGTTTCAACAGATTTCACGGTTCCCCTTCCTTTACAAGTAGGGCAATCGCCGCAAAGTATATGCTCGATACTTTCACGAGTCCGCTTACGAGTCATTTCCACCAGTCCGAGTTGTGAAAAACCATTAATCGTGGTTTTAACACGATCTTTACTCAGCACCTGCTCAAGAGAAGCCAATACCCGTCGGCGGTGTTCCTCGCTATTCATATCGATAAAATCGATAATAATAATACCCCCTAGATTACGCAGCCTTAATTGTCTGGCAATAGCTTGCGTCGCTTCAATATTGGTATTAAAAATAGTTTCTTCCAAATTGCGATGGCCGACAAATGCACCAGTATTAATATCAATTGTGGTCATCGCTTCAGTTTGGTCAATAATCAAATAACCACCTGATTTTAATTCAACTTTGCGATCGAGTGCTCGCTGAATTTCATTTTCTACATCAAACAGATCGAAAATAGGCTGATTACCGTTATAAAGTTCCAATCTGGCTGTCATTTTAGGAATATATTCGCGAATAAATTCCTGTAACTGAGTAAAGGTCAAACGAGAATCCACACGAATACGATCAAGGGCTGCTCCAGCGAAATCACGCAAAATACGATGAGCCAAAGCCAATTCGCCATAAAGTTTATTTTTAGTGACATTGCGCTTTTTACGCTCCATCACCTTACTCCACAATCGTTTCAAGAAAGCCGCATCCTGAGCTAATTCTTCGTCGCCAACGCCCTCGGCAGCCGTCCGAATAATGAAACCACCATGTTCATCACAATAGTCAGCAACAATATTTTTCAGGCGATTACGCTCTTCTTCACTTTCAATACGTTGTGAAACCCCGACATGAGATGCGCCGGGCATAAATACAAGATAGCGGGAAGGTAAGGTAATATCAGTCGTTAGCCGAGCACCTTTGGTGCCAAGGGGATCTTTCACTACTTGAACCATTAAATCTTGTCCCTGGCGAACCAACTCAGCAATATCTTTAACATGAAAGTTCTTTTGCTCCTCACCGGCAATACATTCCGTATGAGGCACAATATCTGAGGCATGAAGAAAGGCGGCTTTTTCCAGCCCAATATCAACAAAAGCAGCCTGCATTCCTGGTAATACCCGACTTACACGACCTTTATAAATATTGCCGACAATTCCCCTTTTGGCTTCCCTTTCTATATGGATTTCTTGCAAAATCCCACCATCAATGTAGGCAACGCGCGTTTCGGATGGTGTGATATTGACTAATAACTCTGCTGTCATGAGTTCCCCTTCCCATCAACTAACGCAAAAAACTTTGTGATTAATTCGTGTGTTTCCACCAATGGCAAACCAACAACTGAGTGATAACTACCATTCAGCGTTTTAACAAAGCAACCCGCTTTTCCCTGAATACCATAAGCCCCCGCTTTGTCCATCGGCTCACCGGTTGCTACATAATCCAAAATTTCCTGTGTGGATAATTGGCGAAAGGTTACATCTGTAATAACTATATCACTTAAAGTACGCTGACTATCTGATATAGCAATAGCTGTAATCACCTGATGACTCTGACCGGAAAGTGCACTGAGCATTGCAACGGCATGTTGCTCGCTACGTGGTTTTTCTAGAACCTTACCATTCAATACAACAACAGTATCCGCTCCCAACACCAGAAAATCCTCCGGTGCAATAGCCACTCCCGCTAGAGATTTATCTTTTGCTAATCGGCTGACATACTGACGCGGAGTTTCACCCTCTTGCCGTTGCTCCTTTACCTGAGGAGAAAGAATTTCAAATTTAAAGTCCAATAATTCAACCAGCTCACGCCGCCTTGGTGAGCCGGAAGCCAGATAAAGGGTTTTCATGATGATATCGTCCTTACTACTACCTATCTCATTAGGCTATTTCATTTGCCATTTTGAGGTTATATACACTACTCATATCCTCAAGTTATTTGGAAAGAATGGCCTGCATCAGTAACGCCTGCTGGAATAAGCTCTGTCAGGACATTAAAAACAGCAATCCGACCACTAATGTACATTAAACTGACGACGGATTTTTCGCATTAACAGGAACAACCACGGCCAAAGAATACCATTGACCAAACTGTTCCAGAACACTTCTGGATGAAAAGCAACATTTGATAACAAAAATTCTGCCCAAAAAACGCTGAAATCCATCAGTACCGATAAAGCAACGACAACCAAAGCCTGCTGCCAAAGTGCCATATTGCGAAATAATTGAAACTTAAATGACACCAAATAACTCACAAGGCTGTAAGCCAAAGCGTTAACACCCAGTGTCGCTCCCTGAATCAAATCTACGATGATCCCCAATATAAAACCGGTACCAACACTGACTCTATGCGGTAACGCCATCACCCAATAAATCAACAATAGTGCCGACCAAGTTGGCCGATACATATAAATTTGCTCCGGCCACGGCATAATTTGCAGCACCATTGCAATCAAGAAAGATAACCAAATGATCCAACGCCCATGACTCCGGTATTGATTCATTAACGATTTCCCGAATTTATAAATTTAGCCGACGTTATTGTCGATTCAGCATCTTTTACTCTTTCTGTTGTCTTGGTTGCTTCATCAGAAACAGACGATGGTGCTGGTGGCCCCATTTCATTTGCATGTGGCAATACCTGAGGCATCATTTGCATTAAACGTTCGTTGGCTACACGATAAACCTCTGATGGCGGCAATGGTTCAGATGGATTATTATCCGCCCCCCACAACAACAACAAATAACGCAAACGCTGTAATTCTGCCGTTGGCCGAGCATGAATCACAGTATAAGCCCGTTGATTATCGACTTTAACTGACGAAACCACAGCAACCGGATAACCTTCCGGGAAACGCCCCCCTAACCCAGAAGTCACCAACACATCCCCAACCCGAATATCTGTGTTGCTTGGTAATAACTCAAACTGCAAATCATCAGTACAACCTGCACCAGCAATAATAGCCCTGATATCATTACGTAAGACCTGGATTGGTAAAGCATGAGTCGTATCACAAATCAGTAATACCCGGCTAGTAAACTGACTGACAGCAACAACCTGACCAACAATGCCTTTATCACTGATAACAGGTTGCCCTTCATAAACACCTTCTCTTGATCCCTTATCGATGACGACCTGATCACTATAAGGATTAGCCCTACCGGAGATCACCTGCGTCACCATCATGTGTTCATCCTGACGTAAAGGTGATCCCAATAGCTCACGCAAGCGGGAATTTTCTTGCTTAAGTTGGCCTAACAACAGCATATCGCTATTTTTCATCAATAATTCTTGGCGTAAAGCACGATTTTCCAATCGAAGTTGTTCACGGGAAGCAAGGGTTTCTGACACACCATCAAGCACTTGACGCGGGCCATTGGCGAGAAAATAAAATGGACTGACTACCGTATCCATATAATTACGGACTTTACTGAGAGCATCAAGGCGGCTGTCTGCCACAACCAAAGCAATGGCAACAATAACAGCAAAGAAAAGTCGTAATTGCAGGGAAGGCCCTCTGCTAAAAATTGGCTTCATAAGCTGCGCTATTCCAAACTGTACTGTTTCATAAACAATGGAATTCCCAGACAGCAATCGCAAGGAGGTCTGAGCTGCCCGTCATTCCCCCCCTCACTTGCAAGTTAACACTCACTCCTCGCTGAAGAGTTCACCGCCATGCATGTCGATCATTTCAAGTGCTTTCCCGCCACCACGAGCAACACACGTCAATGGATCTTCCGCAACAATGACCGGAATACCAGTTTCCTCTATCAGTAAACGGTCAAGATTGCGCAATAATGCACCACCTCCGGTTAAGATCATACCTCGTTCTGAAATATCGGAAGCCAATTCTGGTGGACACTGCTCAAGAGCGACCATGACAGCACTGACAATACCCGTTAAAGGCTCTTGCAGAGCTTCAAGAATTTCATTGGAGTTAAGCGTAAAGCCACGTGGCACACCTTCAGCCAAGTTACGACCACGAACTTCAATCTCCAGCATCTCATCACCAGGATAAGCAGAACCGATCGTGTGCTTAATACGCTCAGCCGTTGCTTCACCAATCAGTGAACCATAATTACGACGAACGTAATTGATAATAGCCTCATCAAAGCGATCACCACCGATACGTACAGAAGATGAATAAACAACCCCGTTCAAAGAGATAACCGCCACTTCCGTAGTGCCACCACCAATATCCACAACCATTGAGCCCGTGGCTTCAGAAACAGGTAAGCCAGCACCAATCGCCGCAGCCATAGGTTCTTCAATCAAAAACACTTCACGAGCGCCAGCACTGAGTGCAGATTCACGGATTGCCCGACGCTCAACTTGCGTTGCACCAACCGGTACACAAACCAAAACTCGCGGGCTTGGACGCATGAAACTGTTGCTATGAACTTGCTTAATAAAGTGTTGCAGCATCTTCTCTGTAACATAAAAATCGGCAATCACCCCATCTTTCATCGGACGAATTGCAGCAATATTACCCGGTGTTCGACCCAGCATTTGCTTTGCTTCTTGCCCAACGGCAGCAACACTTTTCGATGAACCTGCACGATCCTGACGGATTGCGACGACAGAAGGTTCATTCAATACAATACCCTGACCTTTGACGTAAATAAGGGTATTGGCGGTACCCAAGTCAATAGACAAGTCGTTGGAAAACATGCCACGAAATTTTTTAAACATAGCGAAAGGATAATCCTGCAAGCTGGGGACGGAACGAAACCCGTCTACTCTACCAACCACATGAAGCAGCGACAAGGCGCACAAGCACCTGCTTCAATAAAAAAGTGGCTACGTTATTCATATCAACAACGTGATATTCTACGTTACTTCTCCCAAACGGAGCAGAAAAAAACTGCATAAAAATGGGTTAATTTTACCAATTACCGCTTTTTGACCAGTAGTTATTCCGGTAAGTTCACATCAGACCCATGCCTCTGCTCACGATGACCAACACTTAACTACAAGTATGTAGTCTGTGTAGTGAGCAAATTAATGATGTAATAAACTGCGACTAAAATACAATACTTTCTGCTAAAAAATAATAAAAAACAGAATTTTCTGAAATAGAGCGCCATATGCAACTAAACTGGAATATGACAACGAGACTACAGGTAAAAATGCGAATAAATTCTGTTTTATAATCCACCAACACTTTATTTTTTCTTATATACCTTATGTAAATTACCCATTTTTATCTATCCTTATTTAATGACAAAATCAATTACAGAGAACAGAACGATAATGAAAGCCTTGTTACTTAAGCAACAACAGAATCAATTATCAACGTCCATAGAAGAAGTTGATGCTTCTCATCTTCCCGTAGGAGACGTTACCGTCGATATTCACTGGTCAACCCTGAACTATAAAGATGCATTAGCCATCACAGGTAAAGGGAAAATTGTCCGCCAATTCCCAATGATACCGGGTATTGATTTCTCTGGTATTGTACACAGTACCGAAGATCCCCGTTTTCATATCGGTCAGCATGTATTATTAACCGGCTGGGGGGTAGGAGAAAATCATTGGGGTGGACTGGCAGAACAAGCCAGAGTTTCTGGCGAATGGTTGACACCTTTACCTGCCGGTTTGGATAGCAGACAAGCAATGATCATTGGTACTGCTGGCTTTACCGCAATGCTGTGCGTTATCGCCCTGGAACAAGGTGATGTTAAGCCAGAAAGTGGTGATGTTATTGTGACAGGTGCCAGTGGTGGTGTAGGAAGTACGGCGATAGCACTACTCTCACAACTTGGCTATTCCGTTGTTGCCGTTAGCGGTAGACAAGAAAATCATGAATATTTGTTATCCCTAGGGGCAAAAAAGGTTTTGCCACGCCATGAATTTAGCCAACCGCCTCGCCCATTGGAAAAACAACTTTGGGCCGGAGCCATTGACACTGTAGGCGGTAATGTATTGGCAACAATACTGGCCCAAACTCACTATAACGGTACTGTTGCCGCCTGTGGCCTCGCCGGTAATGCAAATCTGCCAACAACAGTGATGCCATTTATTTTACGTAACGTACGTCTGCAAGGCATAGAGTCCGTCACTGTTCCATCAGTCAAACGCCCCGCCGTGTGGCAACGCCTGCAAAAGCTATTACCCGCTTCTTTTTATCAGCAAGCAACCACAGAGATAACGCTGGAACAAACCGTGGAATACGCCAATAAATTGATAGCTAACCAGGTTACAGGACGTACATTGGTAAGAGTTCGTTAAGAATTGTGATTAGCCTCTAAAGTACAGTGGTTTTATTCTTGACATTTTTTCTGATAAGACCAGTATTTAGCTGCTAAATGCTACGATATCATTATAATGTCGCGCTTTGTCGCCGAAATGAACTTGTGGCTGTTATAAAAAGATGACAACTCGTTAATATAGGATTATGTTGGGGCAGTTGTTGACAAATTGCCGGAGATACCAGCACAATGGCAGGAAAGTTTCACATTTTACTCCTTAACGGCCCTAACTTGAATATGTTAGGAACCCGGGAACCTGATATCTATGGCAGCTTAACGCTTGATGATATCGTCAGCAAATTGTCTGAAGAAGCCCATCAATCAGGGGTTAAATTCAGCCATCTGCAATCCAACGCAGAATTTGAGCTGATAAATAGAATTCATTCTGCACAGGGTAATACTGATTTTATCTTGATTAACCCTGCTGCATTCACGCATACCAGCGTGGCACTGCGTGATGCATTGCTGACAGTAAAGATCCCATTTATTGAGATCCACCTCTCCAATGTTCACGCGCGCGAGCCATTTCGTCATCACTCATACCTTTCAGATCTTGCTGTTGGTGTAATCTGCGGTTTAGGAGTAGATGGCTATAGCTTTGCATTACAGGCAGCGGTAAACCGCTTGTCAAAATTCAACTAAATGAAACAGAAGAGTACGGAATCACACTCATGGATATTCGTAAGATAAAAAAACTGATCGAGCTGGTTGAAGAATCTGGCATTTCTGAACTGGAAATTTCTGAAGGGGAAGAGTCAGTGCGCATCAGCCGCGCATTAGCTCCCCAGAGTTTTCCGGCAGCTCAACAATATATTCCCGTTCAAGCACAACAACCTGCGCTGGCTAATGTTGTTGCGCCTTCTCAAGCTCTACCAGAAGCGATCAGCAGCAGATCGGCTGCAATCGACGGTCACGTTGTTCGTTCCCCAATGGTAGGTACCTTCTATCGTACACCTAGCCCAGATGCGAAACCATTTATCGAAATCGGCCAGCGTGTCAATGTGGGTGACACCCTATGCATCGTTGAAGCAATGAAAATGATGAATCAGATCGAAGCCGACAAAGCAGGTGTGGTTAAAAAGATTCTTGTGGAAAGCGGTCAACCCGTTGAATTTGACGAGCCATTAGTCGTCATCGAATAACGAGGCGTTCCCATGCTTGATAAAATTGTAATTGCTAACCGTGGTGAAATTGCCCTGCGTATCCTACGAGCTTGTAAAGAGTTGGGGATCAAAACCGTTGCGGTACATTCCTCCGCGGATCGTGACTTAAAACACGTACTGCTGGCAGACGAAACTATCTGTATTGGCCCGGCAGCTTCTGCAAAAAGCTACCTGAATATCCCGGCAATTATTTCTGCGGCAGAAATCACGGGTGCTGTGGCTATTCACCCTGGCTACGGTTTTCTATCTGAAAATGCAGATTTTGCTGAACAGGTTGAGCGTTCTGGCTTTATTTTTATCGGCCCAAAAGCAGAAACGATCCGCCTGATGGGTGATAAAGTTTCTGCTATCAATGCGATGAAAAAAGCAGGCGTTCCTTGTGTACCTGGCTCTGATGGCCCATTGTCTGATGACACGGAGAAAAACAAAGCCTTCGCTAAACGCATTGGCTATCCTGTCATCATCAAAGCATCCGGCGGCGGCGGCGGTCGCGGTATGCGCGTCGTCCGCAGTGATAAAGATCTGGAACAATCAATCAATATGACCCGTGCGGAAGCAAAAGCTGCTTTCAATAACGATATGGTTTACATGGAAAAATTCCTTGAGAATCCACGTCATATTGAGATCCAAGTATTGGCTGACGGCCAAGGTCAAGCAATTTATCTGGCTGAGCGTGATTGCTCCATGCAACGCCGTCACCAGAAAGTTGTCGAAGAAGCCCCTGCACCAGGAATCACGCCAGAAATGCGTCGCAGTATTGGTGAACGCTGTGCTAACGCATGTATCGAAATTGGCTATCGTGGTGCCGGTACTTTCGAATTCCTGTATGAAAACGGTGAATTCTATTTCATTGAGATGAATACCCGTATTCAGGTTGAACATCCAGTTACGGAAATGATTACCGGTGTTGATCTGATTAAAGAGCAGTTGCGGATTGCCGCAGGTATGCCACTTTCAATTAAGCAGAAAGATGTTGTTATTCGTGGTCACGCTATTGAATGTCGTATCAATGCCGAAGATCCGAACACATTCCTGCCAAGCCCAGGTAAAATTACCCGCTTCCACTCGCCGGGTGGATTTGGTGTGCGTTGGGAATCGCATATTTATGCTGGCTACACCGTTCCCCCTTACTATGATTCAATGATTGGTAAGCTGATTACTTACGGTGAAAATCGTGACAATGCCATTGCCCGCATGAAAAATGCATTGGCAGAATTGATCATTGATGGCATCAAGACAAATATCGAGCTTCAACAGGCGATAATGAATGATGAAAACTTTCAGAATGGCGGTACTAATATCCACTATCTGGAGAAAAAACTGGGGTTACAGGAAACTTAAAACCCGTTTAATAGCATCAATACCTTTGAAGGAGCGCTTAAACGCTCCTTCGGATTGCTGACAAAGTGCGGCTTTTTAGCCGACACTTTGTTTTAATCAAGTTCTGTTCTCCAAACGGAATTTACCACCACGTTAAAACCCACCTTGAGGTAAAATCAGTATGGTTTTAAAATCTGGAAAAAGGGCAAGCGCATCACGAAAAAACCGGTAAAAACGTTAGTCATTAAAGGTAAAACCGAAAGTGATTAAAGATTTTTTAAAGCAGGTAAAAAAACTCGGTACTATACTGATATTAGAAGAGAAAACATCAGGAAAAATGGCTTTTAAATCTATTAACCGCATTAAGAAAATTTTCTCAAACAAAAGATTTTGCATGACTGAAAGACGTTTTCCAAAAATGAAGATAATCGTTAAAAAAAGCTGAGAAGCTTTTAGATTAAACATGGAAAAAAGAACAAAAACGTTTATACCCGCTTAACTTGAAGATGCAGGATTCATAACCTGGAAGTTGTCATTAATACAGCACGACAGGTTCCCGGCAAGTTCCGGTAATATTTCCGTAAAAAAACGATGTATTGCCTGCCTGAATAAGGCCGTCAAGGCGAAATAATGGTTATTCCTGACCTGTTCATTCATCACCTTCCACAGCCTTTCTATCGGGTTCAGATTCGGGCTGTATGGCGGCAAGTAATGAAGCTCAATATTCATCACATAAGCCCAGTCTTTCACCTGCCTGCTTCGGTGGTAACCAGCTCCGTCAAGGATAATATGAACCTTCTGACTGACCGGATAGGTCTCACGGATGGCAATGAAGAACTCGGCGATGTGATAACTGTCGATACGGTCATACTCGCGTACTACCGTTTTGCTAATATCGGCCAGATTCAGGGCCCCCATCAGGTTCAGACGGGTACGGCTTCCCGTGGTTTTCACTGCGGTTTTCTGCCCTTTTCGCATCCAGCCATAAGCCAGTTTCGTCCCTTGCGTGGGATGGACGCCATCAATGAACAGGATAGGCTCATGGTCTCCGGCTTCCTGCTTGAGTTTCCCGTAGGTTTCCATAAAGGCCCGTTGCTGCTCCGCGTTGAACTTGTGTGGCACGCCGGTCGGTTTTTTATAACTAAATCCATTATGGTGCAGCCATTTATTCATGCCGGGAACAGTGTAACTGATATCCCACGCTTCTTTGACAAGGCGGATAACAGCCTGTGTGGTGGGCAGAAGATTCGCGGTCAGATAAGCGATAAGTTCCTGAGTCTGTGTTTCGCTGAGATGGCTCTGAGAGCCGCCATTTTCGGGCTTGATTTTGCGGTGATTAAGGTAATCACTGATATGACGATTAACGGTCGTTTCATGAAGACGCAGGGCCTGAGCGATCATCACTGAACTCCAGCCCTCAGAGGCCAGCAGGACCGCTTTGATGCGATCACACTCTCTCTTATCACGGCAGGTGTGATGGAGGTGTTCAAGTTCGGCTTTTTGTTCATCGGTAATGAATATTTTCATGACTGATACCATGAGCTTCATTTGGGCGAAAATCAAGCAGTTTCAATGAGCACAGGTATATACCCTATGGATTTCAAGATGCATCGCGACGGCAAGGGAGTGAATCCCCGGGAGCATAGGTAACTATGTGACCGGGGTGAGCGAGTGCAGCCAACAAAGAGGCAACTTGAAAGATGACGGGTATAAAAGCATTAAAGATGATTAACTCAGTTATCCATCAATTACCAAATCTGTCATGACCATTTAAAAGCGAAAATACAGAGATATTAAAGCTTTTATATAAAAGGCGGAGGCGGATTTAACTAAATACATGCAACTTTTCAAAAGGAGAGTTAATTATATTTAATCGAAGCCATCAACCATGAATAGAAAGTCGAAAAGAAATCAGCATGCAAAAGAATATTATCCGAACAGATGGGTATTAACGCGCTTTATCATCGTTATTTTATGAAGAAAACCATAAAAACAACGCAATAAAAGAATGGATAAAACGATTAATCTGGCAGGATTAACACCCTGAAAAAAAGGGGGATGATCTGAAAAAACATCAAGGGTAGTGATTTATTAAAACGACTCAGAATTGCCGGTAAAACAGCATCAATAAAGGGTATGATTAACGTTGGTTTAACGTAAAATAAGATATCCTATAGTGATTAAACTTAATAAAAATCAAGTGGTAAAAGTGTAGTGATCACAAACCGTCAAAACACTATACTGATTAAAATCCTAAATTAAAACAGTGACTTTAAATAACAGTTTAAAACCTGCTCATGATAAAACTCAAAGTGGAGCCTGTAATTTAAACTGGCTTTACACTATTTTAACTCGCCAATAATATGGCTTTTCTACAATTCGATTAAACCGTTCCTCTTTATAAAAACCATTGCCCGTCAATTTCACAAATGATTTGGATATTGCTATATCGTTTTTGAAAGCGCGAGCATGATTATGTTCTAGTGGTGTTGTAGTCAAATAATTTCAGCTAGTTTCATAGATCTTTGTTGCAACTTTCCATATTCAACCAACAACGGATAATTATCGTCTTCTCAGTCGATGAATCTAATATCTAATCCGGAGCCAACATCCGCAGTGGATTCAGTAAACAGATATCTCGGATGTGTTCTTCACCAAGGCCAGCGGTTTTAAACCAGCGTTCACTATCGTTCAACCATTGCTTAACATCTGGCTGAACTGGCTGTCCAAGATCGGAGCTATAGACAACATTATTCACCTCCGATAACACTTCAAAAAAATCCTCAGTTGTCTGATAACCAAGATAAACAGTTAATGCCGTTTGCTCCACATAAAGCCAATCATGTTTACCCAACGCCTTAAGATCTTTTGCTTTTAATCCTGTCATAGGACTGGCAGGTTGGTTCAGCATGAACTTACAACCACCAGCAGCGGTAATCGCATCAATAAGTTGCGTAACTTCATAACGTGAAGCATGGCCTGATGACAACACAACATTATGCTGCTGCGCAAAACTAATTAACTCATGGATCTCGTTATGCAACCGCCCATTGCTATCGACAACAGACAAAGGTTGCTGTGCTAAAGTTTGTGCGAAAGCATTTGCCCAAGTACGTTTCATTACACTTTTATGGCTTGTAGGGACAATAGTCGGCAGATGAACCAGCAACCGCGGAACTTTACAGAACTGGTACTGACTCAGTGACTGGATAACAGAGTTAATTGCCAGCCCTCCAGAGGTTGCATTCAATACTACCGAACCAAAAACCGGAAGTCCTGCTTCCTGAGCCAGTGACGACGAAGCAGTAACACTCCCCAAATGGTTTTTAAGTACAACTCCACCACCATGTCGGACATATTCCCTTCCAGCTTCAAGCACATTGTACCTCCGAATGTAACTATCGGGGCGAGCATGATAATGTACATCCAGAAAACGAAGTTTTCTCTCCCAGTATTCTATAAACATCTGACTCATTGCACAGTTTTCCAAGGTACGGCATATCCCAGTTTTTCGCGGGCGTTAACCAGATCTTCTCCGTTAGTTATAGCCTCAATAATAGCTTGTTCAGTTTTGTCAACATTTTCCGCACGCTCAATAACGGTGAGCAAATACTGCTGCGGGATGGCTAACGCACCATTATCATCAGCAAAAATCCAATCTCCTGGAGATATAACTACACCGCCAATATCTAAAGTGCATTGTGTTGCAGCAACCTTGGCACGATTCTTTCCGGATACCATATAAACCCCCGTCGTAAATAAGGGATATTCCAATCTGCGAACCTCAGACAAGTCTCTGGCTGACCCATAAATTACAGAGCCTGCGATTCCTTTTTGTACAGCTTTAAAAGTTAAGATATTACCCCAACTGGTACAATCCGTACGCCCCTGATTATCAACCACTATTACATATCCAGCAGGTACTTCATCAATGTAGTTTCCAGCATTAAGAAACTTGCCCTGTTCCGGAATGATAGGTTCATAACGTACAGTAAAAGCGGGTCCAGCCATTTTAATCCCGACATTACTACGTGGCATAATTCCAGCCAGTCCAGCAGGAATATGCAAACTATCCATTGCATCCGATATGGCCGCGCTGTCAAGCTCCATTAAACGCTTTTTAATTTGATCAATTTGTGTAGTTTGCATTACATTTCCTCTTTCGATGCACGTGCGCACAGGACACTCCAAGCGGCATATTCTGGTATAGATTGTTGCAGTAGCAATTTATTACATGGAAAATCCACCGAATGTTGTCGTCCTTCATCATCTATGGTTGTCAGGGTCATCTGCCCAAGCATTTCTTCACCAGACAAAAATGAACTTATAGAAGGAAACGCAGTAATATTCACCGAAAGAGACTTTGAAGGATTATTTACTGCATATGTTGTGTGTAGATATGTATTTAATTCATCATCATCTGTGAACCAGTTAATACGGTATTGCTCACTGAGTTTTTCCATAGCAGTCATCTGGCAATCACTAACCAATTTGTTTTCAAACATGGCACCAAAATTAACCAATTGCCGTACGGAAAGAGGGGCATCAGCAGGAGTAATAACTTGTACTACTACATAAGGCGCTTTCCACAGATAGTGAATATCACACTCAACACCATCAAAGAATGCGTTCACCATCGTACCGACTTTACTTTCACTAACGCCGATTAGTGTCCAATGGTAGTTTCGCTCTCTCATGCCAGCTACTGGAGGGATAGAATGTTCTTCCGACAACATTAATCGCATTTGGGACGGAGGTCCTGGCAACACAACTATTTTGCTACTATCAACATTAAGACTGAAGCCAGGTGCTGTACCTGTAACATTGGGAATAACCTTTGCTCCAGACGGAAACATGGCTTGGAATCGATTAGAGTGATCACAATATACTCCCAGTTTTTCCAATTGTTTCTGTATTTCCACCCAGACGTTATCACGTATTTCCAAAGGACTACCTGCCACTTTTGCTATCGCCTCACGAGTTTTATCATCCAGTGTCGGGCCAAGACCGCCACACACAACAATGAGAGTATCCTGCCCTAGCCTACGAACCACTGCGGTAGCAATCTGGTTAATATCATCAGCGCAAA
The DNA here is from genome assembly GCF_003343245.1 of Photorhabdus laumondii subsp. laumondii. Taxonomy (NCBI): domain Bacteria; kingdom Pseudomonadati; phylum Pseudomonadota; class Gammaproteobacteria; order Enterobacterales; family Morganellaceae; genus Photorhabdus; species Photorhabdus laumondii. The sequence goes on from NZ_CP024901.1 coordinate 4,764,943, forward strand.
CCTGATGTTGCTTCACTTTATATCCCTGCTCCGTGAGATATTCACTAATATCCTGAAGATTAGTATTAGGATATTTTCCACTCAGGAGCTCATCACCAACAGTAATAACCGATGCAGAATAGCTAGTGCATTTTTTACTTAGAGTACTAATAATAGCCTGCGCCATTTGTTGGGTTGTTGCGCTACCACCCAGATCATAAGTAACAGTTCGTCCTTCACGTATCACATTATCTACTGCACAGTTAATTTGCTGTGCTGCATCAGCAAAGCCAAGATGTTCCAGTAGTAATGCTATTGTGTAAAACATCGCTGCCGGATTGGCTTTATTTTTACCTGCCATACCAGGCGCACTACCGTGTACAGGTTCAAAGTATGCAATATCACTACCAATATTAGCGCTAGGCGCTAAACCAAGACCTCCCATTACGCCCGCTGCCAAATCAGACAAAATATCACCGAACATATTCTCAGAGACAATGACACCAAATTCATGCGGTTTTTTTACCATCCATAAAGCTATTGCATCTACATTGTGGATATCCGCTTTTATTTCAGGGTAACCTGCCGCAACGGTATCGAAAATACCTTTTGCAAAGTGCCCACTTTCCCTCATTACATTTGGTTTATCCGCAAAGGTTACACGGGAGTAGTTATTTTCCTTTGCATACTCAAATGCAGTGATAAACAAACGTTCTAAACCAAAACGGGTTTGTAGACGGACTGTCCATGCAGCTTCTTCAGGACCATATTTATCTATATTTGGGTGCTGTAACCAAGTCGTTGCCGTAGCGGGAATTCCTTTAAAATCGAACCCTGCATATAGTCCTTCGCTGTTTTCCCTGATAACACAACAGCGAAATGGTTTACGGTCCCCTTCTACATAACGTACTGGGCGGATATTTGCATATAATCCCAAACGCTGGCGTAATTGGATAACAGGTGACACATAATTTCTCGTTTTCACACGCAGATGCGGTGGCAACGCTTGTTGTGCTTCTTCTTTACCTTTACTAGTAATAGCGCCGAGTAACACCGCATCTACTGAAGCTATTTTTTCCCAAGTATTGGCAGGCACTGGGTTACCTTCTCTTTCCCAACAAGTCCAACCAATATCCCCAATTTCCAATGTCACAGGAAGATTTAGAGCCTGAAAAACGGGAAGAGCGGCATCGCATACTTCCTGACCAATACCATCACCAGGTAAAATAAGAATTTTTTTATTCATAAGATTTTTAGCCAATCGTTAATTACATTGTTAATAAATAACGGCTTATCTTCCCAAGGCCGCATTCCTGCTCCATCCACGACAACAAAACAGTGCGTAGGATTAGTATTGACCACCTGATTACATTCTGTGGCTAATTGCGAACGTCCGCCAACTATGCTCAGAAATTTTCCTTTGTAATTGCACAATATTGCTCTGGCATCCAGTTGTAGCAACAGTGAAAATCCCACTATCATACGTTCCCGAGCAGTATTTCTTAAATGACCAGGTATCGCAGGCATTTTAGGAAGTGGAGTCCCACCTTCAGGAATAACAAAGTCATGTAACACAGAAATCGCTTCATCTAGCTGATTTCTATTCAGTAATGCTATTAATTGTTCCAGCTTATTAGTCAGTAACGAATCAGCATACCCAGGACCACTCACTGAGATTACTCCCGTGAGGTTTTTCAGGCGCGACGCAAGCAATTGCGCCAGAGTACCTGACATCGCAAAACCGATAAGCAAATAAGGCTGGAAAAAACGTTGATTAAGTTCAGATTCAATAATATTAATAGCGTAGTCAGGATCAGATGAATTAATTAAGGATAATGTATCAATAATAGACACCTGATATCCCATTTTCTGTAATAATATGCGCAATGGAGTGCAAAAATCGCCATGATCCCAAAACGGCATCACAGGTGCGAGAATTACCGCTTCAAGGCTGAAACATCCAGCATGGTTATTATGCTGTATCATGTCGTTGCTCCTCGCAAAGATTTAACAACCTGAAACGCATAATTAATACCATTTCGTAACCCTTCTTCGAGAGCTGTTTTATTCTCCACACTCAAATTGTACATACCCATCATTATATCGATAAGATCGCGCCTGGAGGCGGCAAAAAAACAATGGGATTGCAGTTCATTGAGTTGATTAAATACTCGTTCAAGGTCATATTGTTTACTATTTTGGCTCAGATTGAGAAATGATAGCCAGCTTTCCAAATTGAGATTTCCGGCACCTTTTCCCATCCCTGATAGAGAACTATCAATAAAATTGACTCCAGCTCTCATAGCTTCAATACTGTTCGCTGTGGCAAGACCCAAATTATCATGAGGATGGAATCCCAATTGCAATTGCGTGGCAGACTTTAACCTATAAAACATCTGCGCTACCTGTTCAGGGAGCAAACTACCATTTGAATCCGCCAGGTAAATAATATCAGCACCCGCTTGTTCACACTGTTTGGCAACTTCAATAATTTTACTGATAGAGAGCTGACTCACTCGTGTAAAATTAATACCCACAGCCATTCCAGTAGTTCGAGCAATCTCGCACAACCCTAAGCATGGCTGCGGGTTATCAGCTTTAATACATAACCTAAGCAAACTAACGCCATTCATCTTCATTGCATAAATATCATCAGCATTGATATTGTGAGGATGAGCAATGACTACCAATCTTGCCTCAGGTACCGATTGATGAATATCTCGGATATAACTATCCGGAGACATACCTGTTAGGCCAATATTAGAGATAGGTTTGAAACCTTCATTCCGCACCTAATTCAGGAATAAACCGCTTTATATTGTGCACCTAATAAACTCAAAAGCTCATGGTGGTAAGATTGCATTCCTGTCACCATTTTATGTTCTTGAAATTCAAAGGTGCTGATCCCTTCAAAGGCCAGAAATACCCAACGCGCGGTGGGGGATTGTGTCGGTTTGTTCTTCATATCGGGGAAAAACGGCACATTTTGTTTCAATTCATGGCGAATTTTATGTTCCAGCGCCGCATAAACCATGAGACAACATGTCATCACCATTAACAGCGCTTCTATCCGCTCCGGTTTTTTCAGGAAAATGGCAGACGTCAGGAATTCCGGACTTTTCAGGAAGCGAAAACCCCGCTCCACCTTTTGTTGTGCCTTATAATTAGCCAGTAACGCCGCCATATCAAGCCGTCCTTCATCCCGTTCATTGGTCGCTAAAATAAACCTCCCGACCCGCAATCTGGCCTGCTTCACCTTGTCTAACCGGGTATAAGCCTGACCGGCTAATTGATAATGAACCGATTTGGGGGGTTGATGCTTGCCGGGTTTCCCGCGCCCCGCATACGCGGTAATCGCCTGAATTTCCGGCGAGGCGATGCCGATAAACTGGCATTGAGACTCAAAATCATGCAGTGCCTGTAAGGCATCCTCCCGGCAGGCAAAGGGCTTTTTGCCCAGTTTGTCGAACTGTTTAGACTCGTTTTCTGTTTCCCTGAGTGTGTTTTTCCGGAAAGTCTGGTTTTCACGTTTTTCTGCCGCCGTACTGTTCACCAGTAACCAACGCTGAGGAACGCCGCCATATGATGACGTCACCCAGCAGCCTGAATAGCCCTCACTGATGGGGCTGAATTGCTCCGCTGTCACGTTCAGGAGAGACTGTTTAGCTTCCTTGATCGTCAGGGGAACACGCGTAATAAATCGTTGTTTTTGCTGATGAAGCGAAGCGATCGCGGCTTCAGTATAAAGGGCGGCATCGGCCACAAAGTAGCGGCTGTTTTGTGCTGCTTTCAGGCATTGAATATGGGTTTTGATCGTCTGGGCAAAGGCTTTGGCATCATTCGTATTCCCGCTCATAGCCTGCATATAGACAGGGATACCTGCCTGATTTTCGCAAATCAGTTCAAGGACAACCTGGTTCAGTTCAGGCCGGTGATCCCGGCTATAACCCGGCACCAGTGCAATACGTTTTGTGTCATCTCCCAATGCGCTGTCATAGTCACCATCGACATGAAAACTCGTGATATCCAAATGAACGGAATCGGGATTTAACCCTAATTTATCAACCACTTGCTCAGCAAGCACCTGATAAACTTCCGACACCCCCGCTTCATATAAGGCATCCAGTGTACGGCCGAGCACATCATCATTAAGGTGTTCAGCTTCAATGTCAGCACCAATTAAACGCGCAATCGGCTTATGTTGAAAAAAGCCGGAAAACATGTGCAATGTCCGGCTGTGAAACCCCAGCCCGTTAAGGATCATCGCCAGAAAAGCGTCGCCGTGAGAGACAGTATGCGATGAATATTTTGGGATAATGGCATCAATCATGCGGGGTAAACCGGCTTCATGACAAAAAGCGGCGATAAGGCCAAGATGATCGAGACGTTTAATGGCAGGTATAGGTGTGGACATATTCGCTTTCCGGCAAATAAAAGTAATAGATCAAAATTGGCGATTACCGTCAACCCCACCGATGTCATCAATACAAAAAACCTGTGTAAGATCACATTATTTTTAAATCAGAAATACGGTGCGGAATGACGGTTGAAAGAACCATTGCGATAACCGATTTCAAACCATTCCACGCCACTTTTAGTCAACGCTTCAACATGCTTTATAGCGTATTCTGTTGTAAAATTAAAATTATTCAGGTATCCACCATCACGTAATGTGACATCTATATTATTAACCATTTTTCATTCCTATTTTAGTTTCTATTATTTGTTTTTACTTACTTATTTTCTTTACCGCCTCTATTACCCGTTATATAAATAATACTACCGACCAAAGAAACAACTGTGATGATAGATGCCACTTTAATAGGTTCATGGTGAGATATATAACCAATAAACAATGATGCCAGTCCTGCACTACCTAATTGCAATGTTCCCATTACGCCGGAAGCTGTCCCAGCCGCTTGAGAATGCGTGGCAATTGCCGATGCAGTACCTAGTGGCAATAAAAAACCATTACCGAAAGTCAATACTGATATTGTTAGCACAGAAGTTATCAATGGGTAGGAACTAAAAAACATTTGTATCGTGAAAGCAATACCTCCAACAACAAAGATGAGATAACCATGAGAAATTGTCTTTCTCACGCCCTGACGACGACTTAATTTTTTAGCAATAAGATTACCCAACACATAACTTAAAGAGAGCATTATATAGGTGTAACCAACATATTTTTCTGGTAATCCCATAGCGGTAAGAATAAATGGAGATTCAATCAAATAAGAAAAATATGCCGTATAAGCGAAGCAAGGTATTGCTGCATAGTAAAGAAATTCTTTATTTATTATCACTTGGTAAGTACTAACCAATACATTTTTAATACTTAATTTTTGGCGTTTATTTATTGGTAGTGATTCTTTCAGAACTAGCAAGCACAATATAAGCGTGACTGTTATAAATAAAGTAAGAAATAAAAAACAGGATCTCCAGCCATAATATTCACTTAACATACCGCCGATCATGGGTGCGATAGCGGGTGACATTCCCACAAAAGGGAAAATAATCAGATACAAATTGGCTGCCTCTTCTTTCTCCATCAGATCACTAATAATGGCACGACTTAATGTAATACCAGCACAAGCGCCTATTCCCTGAAATAAACGCAATAATAGTAACTCACTAATATGTGTACTGTAAAAAATACCGATTGTTGAAATCAACCATATAATCATCCCAGAAATAAGAACCGTTTTTCTTCCTAAACAATCACTTAATGGCCCATAAATAAGTTGAGAAAAGGCTATACCAAATAGAAATATAGTTATTGTACTTTGTATACTAGATTCGCTAACGTGATAATAGTTTCCCATCTTACTCAAGGCGGGTAGAAATATATCCGATGAAACCAACCCCCCCATAGAAAGAAAAGCCATTAAAACGATAAATAATAAAGATTTATTTTTCATGGACCATAACCAATCAATATAATAAATATTATCCCTGAATAAATTCCGTATAAAATAAAAGTCATGTACCAGTTAAATTTACATTAAATGCACACAATCACTTATTTAATGAAAAAACCAATACCTTGCATGTAAGAACAACAAATTACTTTGCATATTATCTTGTGCTGCAAGAATTAAGAACTCTTTATAACAACATAAAGACAAAATCCCACCCATGCTTTAGATTAATAATTTTTTACTCTATAAATACCCCCTCCAAGTATTGAGATACTTTTACACAACTTCTTTAATAATTAACTTTTACAAAAATAAATTCATGTAAATATTAATTAAAAAAATAGTAACACCAACATCACTTTTAGCAAACAAAAAAACATAGAATTTAAGTTCAAAAATGAATAAAAAAAACACAAAACACAACATATAATACTAAAAAAATCATTTTGAAATTCCAGCACGAACATGTACTTGCCCTTTTTGTACCAAGCACAATGCTGTCTGGACATCATTCGTCAGTACGGAGCAGCGCCTGTTGTCATCAGTCAAATTAACGGTCGCGATTATACCGTAGTTAACGTCAATACCTTTGAAGACGTTGACTCTGCGGCTTAAATATTTCCTGAATGAATTCGCATCTTGCCGTACAATCCTTCCCTTCCCATCCTAATTTATTTAATTACCGGAAGAACGAATGGACAGACGATTTGTTCAATCCCATAAAGAAGCACTTTGGGCTGTGTTCCTAACGCTTGCTTACCTTATTGGCTGGCTATTGACAGCCTATTTACCCAGCAATGCTCCCGGTGTCACCGGCTTACCTCGCTGGTTTGAAATGGCATGTTTGTTACTACCAGTTGTATTCATCATCCTCTGCTGGTTAATGGTGAAGTTTATTTTCAAAGAAGTCCCGCTGGAGGATGAGAATGCAAAGTGAAGTTATCTTACCTCTGCTTGGCTATCTTGCACTGGTATTTCTCCTGTCAGTTTACGCTTATCAACGCCACCAGAAAGGCCCCTTCCTGACCGAATATTTCCTTGGCAACCGTTCAATGGGCGGCTTTGTATTGGCAATGACCATTACTGCCACCTATATCAGTGCCAGCTCATTCATCGGCGGGCCAGGAGCAGCCTATAAATATGGTCTGGGATGGGTATTACTGTCGCTGATTCAGTTGCCGGCAATATGGCTTTCCCTGGGTGTGTTAGGTAAAAAATTTGCCATTCTCGCTCGTCGCTATAATGCCGTTACTCTTAATGACATGTTGTATGCCCGTTATGGCAGTCGTTTTCTGGTTTGGTTTGCCAGCCTAAGCCTTTTAGTCGCTTTTGTTGGCGCGATGACCGTTCAGTTTATTGGCGGTGCACGCCTGCTGGAAACTGCTGCGGGTATCCCTTATGGTACTGGATTAATGATTTTCGGTATCTCTATCGCTCTCTATACCGCATTTGGAGGCTTTAGAGCGAGTGTCCTCAATGATGCCCTACAAGGACTGGTCATGTTGTTAGGCACTGTTCTACTGCTGGTAGCGATTATCTATAAGGCGGGAGGTCTGTCAGAAGCGGTCACCACATTACGAACAATTAATCCGGAGCTGGTTTCCGCACAAGGTGCAGACCATATCCTCAACGGGCCTTTCATGGCATCGTTTTGGGTACTGGTCTGTTTCGGCGTAATTGGGTTACCTCATACCGCCGTTCGTTGCATCTCCTACCGCGATAGCAAAGCTGTTCACCGTGGGATCATCATCGGAACCATCGTCATGACGATCCTCATGTTTGGTATGCATTTAGCAGGAGCACTTGGTCGAGCGATTATTCCTGATCTGACCATTCCCGATCAGGTGATTCCAACATTGATGATCACCGTATTGCCACCATTCGCTGCTGGAATTTTTCTAGCCGCACCGATGGCTGCCATTATGTCCACAATTAATGCACAACTGCTGCAATCTTCTGCAACCATCGTCAAAGATCTCTATCTAAACTTGTTTCCACAACAAATCGTGCAGGAAAAAAAATTAGCCCGGATTTCCAGTTTTTCTACCCTGATTCTTGGTTTATTGCTACTTTTAGCCGCCTGGCACCCCCCCGAAATGATTATCTGGCTGAATCTTCTGGCTTTCGGTGGCTTACAGGCCGTATTCCTCTGGCCATTAGTTCTGGGCTTGTATTGGGAAAAGGCCAATGCCTATGGCGCTATCAGTTCGATGATTACAGGGGCAACAAGCTACACTCTGCTTGCTAGTTTCAATATCCATCTATTGGGCTTCCATCCGATCGTGCCATCATTGCTACTTAGCCTATTGGCTTTCTGGATGGGCAATGCCATCGGCCAGCGATTACCGCCAAAAGCCGTCAGACCACACTAAGTTGGTCACTTTTAATCTATTTTCAATTAAGGAGAATTTTTTATGCCCTGGATACAACTTCGATTAAATACTACAGGACAGCTCGCTGAATCCCTTGGAGATGCTCTAATGGAAAATGGAGCAGTATCAGTCACCTTTCAAGACAGCCACGATAATCCCGTATTCGAACCCTTACCAGGCGAGACTCGTTTATGGGGAGACACAGATGTCATCGGGCTTTATGATGCTGAAACAGATATGAAAGCAGTTATCAGCCAGCTCGAACAAGTTCCTGAGTTGGGTGAAAGATTTATTCATAAAATTGAGCAGTTGGAAGACAAAGACTGGGAACGTGAATGGATGGATAACTTCCATCCAATGCGCTTTGGCAACCGCTTGTGGATCTGTCCAAGCTGGCGCGACGTCCCTGATCCAGATGCTGTCAACGTTATGCTGGACCCTGGGCTGGCTTTTGGTACAGGTACTCATCCAACCACATCGTTATGTCTGCAATGGCTAGACAGTCTCAATCTGGAAGGTAAAACGGTTATCGATTTTGGTTGCGGCTCCGGCATACTGGCAATTGCGGCGCTAAAACTCGGTGCAACGCACGCTATTGGCATAGATATCGACCCACAAGCTATTCAGGCCAGCCGAGACAACGCAGAGCGTAATGGCGTTCTGGAGCATTTAACGTTATATTTGGCGAAAAATACACCAACCGATCTTGAATCTGATGTAGTAATTGCTAATATTTTGGCAGGCCCTCTGCGTGAACTTGCCCCTGTGATTGGTGCATTACCAAAACCGGGTGGCCTGTTAGGTTTGTCGGGTATTTTAACGAACCAAGCAGAAAGTGTTATTCAGGCTTATACTGATAAATTCGTAATCGATCCTGTTGCGGAACGGGAAGAATGGTGTCGGATATCTGGGGTAAAAATAGCAACAAATTGAAATTATTTTATTTTGTTATAATCGAAAGTGTAAACTTCAATCACTTATTGATGGTAATCCGTGCTATCAGCAAACTTACTGATAGAAAAATCCTAAGTGATAAACTTTACCAATAACATATAACACCATGTTATTTATGAATAATTATATTTACCCCAGCAGAAAAGTTGGAAAAAAGTTGTAACAAATGACGATTTGCTCAAAGTTTGGCCTTTCATATTTTGCGAAAAATGCGTAATATACGCGCCCTTGCAGTCACAGTATGGCCACTCTTTCTTCGTCTATGCGTATCGGACAATACCAGCTGAAAAACTGTCTTATTGCGGCCCCAATGGCTGGCATAACTGACCGCCCGTTTCGGTCACTATGTTACAAAATGGGTGCAGGTATGACAGTATCGGAAATGCTTTCTTCCAACCCTCAGGTCTGGAAGACAGACAAATCCCGGCTACGTATGGTTCACAGTGACGAACCGGGAATTCGTTCCGTGCAAATTGCTGGAAGTGATCCCGATGAAATGGCAGCGGCAGCGAAGATCAACGTCGCTAATGGTGCTCAGATCATTGATATCAACATGGGGTGTCCAGCCAAGAAAGTGAATCGTAAGCTAGCAGGTTCGGCTTTACTACGTTACCCAGAATTGGTCGAAAAGATCCTTTCTGCCGTTGTAAACGCAGTAGATGTTCCTGTTACGCTAAAAATTCGCACTGGATGGTCGCCAGAAGAACGAAACTGTGTAAAGATTGCCCAATTGGCCGAGCATTGTGGTATCCAAGCTCTGGCGATCCACGGCAGGACTCGTTCCTGTTTGTTTAACGGAGAGGCAGAGTACGACAATATTCGGACAGTTAAGCAGACTGTTGCCATCCCGGTTATTGCCAATGGCGACATTACTGACCCGCTTAAAGCCAGAGCAGTGCTTGAATACACCGGGGCTGATGCCCTGATGATAGGCCGCGCTGCTCAGGGAAGACCCTGGATCTTCCGGGAAATCCAGCACTATCTGGCAACAGGAGAACTGCTGTCACCGATGCCGATTGGCGAAGTGCAGCATTTAATGAACGAGCATATACAGGAATTGCACGACTTTTATGGTCCAAGCAAAGGAGCCCGTATCGCACGTAAGCATGTATCCTGGTATCTCCGGGAGCATGCTCCTGATGACCAGTTCCGGCGCACATTCAACACCATAGAGGATGCCAGCGAACAGCTGGAGGTGTTGGGGGCATATTTCGAAAATTTTGCGTAATATAAAGAAAAGAGCTGACAGAACTATGTTCGAACAACGCGTAAATTCTGACGTACTAACCGTTGCTACTGTAAATTCACAAGATCAGGTAACCCAAAAACCTTTACGTGATTCAGTTAAACAAGCACTGAAGAACTATTTTGCTCAATTAAACGGTCAAGATGTTAATGATCTGTATGAGCTGGTATTGGCTGAAGTGGAACAGCCATTGTTGGACATGGTGATGCAATACACCCGTGGCAACCAAACACGTGCTGCCCTGATGATGGGCATCAACCGTGGCACACTGCGTAAGAAATTGAAAAAATATGGCATGAACTAATCACTAAAGTTAGTTCATTAAAAAAGGCGCTGTACCTCTTGGTAAAGTGCCTTTTTTGCCAAACCAAGAAAAGTAATGCCGAATTTTGGGGGCCTTACGCAACAAAATGCAGATTATTAGGTTGCCTGGCAATCCTAAAATCTGCATCAAGCCTCTTTCTTGCCTATCTCACAGCGATATATACCCGTTATCCTTCAAGTTGCCTCTTTGTTGGCTGCACTCTCTCACCCCGGTCACATCGTTATCTATGCTCCCGGGGATTCGCTCCCTTGCCGCCGCGATGCATCTTGAAATCCATAGGGTATAGAACGGTTTCGTTACTTATTGCCTTACCCTATAATTCCATTTTGGTTAGAGTATGTTAGTGTCCTTTTCAGACATAAAATTTTATTTTAAATACTCTTTTAACCGTAATTTACCAATATTCTTCTCTGATGGCTGACTACTTACAATCCAGAATCCGTCCAACGTCAGCTTATTCCGTAACTGATATATTATTTTCAGTCCTTATTAACATGAAAAAATTGATTATAACTAACAATAAAATAAAACAACCACAGCACATCAAGACAACACCAAGATGTTGGCTCCAACCCGCTAGCGCAAGACCTATGCCTAACATCAAATAATAAAGCAAGCCTAATAGCGCTCCTGCTGTTCCCAATCTATCCGTATAATTAATCAATGCAGAAGCCAAGATATTAGGGACTGCAATTCCGTAAGACACAACAATCAAAACCATAGGCAAGATAAACAACCAGGTATCTTCCAGAACCATTATCATCCCCCCTCCTATCAGGGTGATAATAGAAGCAAGCAACATTAAGTTCGATGAATGCCACCTTTTGTTCAACAAGAATCTATTTAAAAAGGCACCAATACCGGCTCCCAGCGCCAAAAGCAATCCGGTATAACCAAACATCTCAGAGGAAAGTCCCAACCGTTCAAAATCGAATGGGGCCAATTGATAATAGCTAAACAAACATAGATTAAAGAACGCTATTAACAGCGCATTGCACCAAATTGCTACATCCTTAAGCATGATAATCAAAGTATCTATTAACGATATTGTTACCATTGACACTGGGCGGGTTTCAGGCAGACAAATAGCAGACCAACCTGATAGTAATACCGCAAGTAAAGATAAGCCGGAAAAGACACCTTTATATCCCCAGAAGTACACCAAAATAGAACCACTTACCATGCCAACTGCCGGACTTACTGCTAAAGCTACGCCCATGATAGAAAACACACGAGCTAATTCACTTCCTTGATAAGAATCTCTCATTATTGTTTGAGTTCCTACCGAGCCTACTGCGGCACCGAATGCAGATAACATTCTGGCGGCCAGTAATAATTCAAATTGGACGCTGAACAATGCCATTAATGAAGCACCGCTATAGAGTAATAATCCACTCAATATCGTTGGCCGTCTTCCTATGAGATCGCACATACGCCCCCAAACGACTACACCGATAGCAAAAGCGAAAAAATATAAAGATAAAGTTTGAGCGGCTTGCTCAGCACTCACTTTAAATTCCTTTGCGATATTGGTTAATGCCGGGCTATAGATGGTTTCTACAATTTGTGGAAACATCATTAGCGCTGTTGCCAGCGTAAGTCCAAGTTTACGTTGCATTGTATTTTTCTTAATCAATTAGACCATAAAACGTAAATTAGCATGCTCTCAATTGTCGCATTACAATAATAAAGACAATTTATTTATTAAATAGGACATAAATATGACATGGCTTTCTCGTGATGATAGTTTTGATCCTGATAGCTTTGGAGTACCGGTAGTAGGGATTGCGGCTGAACTAGGCCAGCATGACTCAGGATTTCATCAACATGAAATGGGACAATTATTATTTACCCAGCAAGGGTGCATCAATATCACCCTGGCAGATCACTTATGCATACTTCCACCAACTCGGGTTGCCTGGATTCCACCGCGTATTATTCATAGAGCAGAAATAAAAGGCTCCGTCGGGTATCGTTCGATTTATTTAGATGTAAATCGGATCGGATATTTAGCAGAACACGTTGAGGTATTGGAAGTTACACCTCTGTTACGCGAAGTATTAGAGAGAATAGCGCTGGCTCCCTTTAATACAGATTGGTTACAAGGATCTGCTGCTAACCTATTGGCTGTTTGTTTTGACGAAATCCATCTGGCAAAAAGAGAACCGACATTATTACCACTCCCTTTTGACCGCCGTTTGGCCCGTATTCCTATGACCACACTGCCACCAACACTCAAAATACTGGCAATGAATATCGGAGCCAGCGAAAAAACCATCAGTCGGATATTTCGCCGAGAAACAGGACTTAGCTATCAACAATGGCGACAACAGTGGCGTTTAATCAAGTCTATAGAATTACTAGCAAAACAGGGTAATTTGTCATCTGTCGCTAGCGAATTAGAATTTGCCAGTGATAGTGCTTTTGCAATCTTTTTCAAGAAAATGACCGGTCGATCACCAAGAGAATATATGTCTGCTTATAAGGAACGTAGTTATTGAAGTAAATAGTTATTGAAGTAAATAGTTATTGAAGTAAATAGTTATTGAAGTAAATAGTTATTGAAGTAAATAGTTATTGAAGTAAATAGTTATTGAAGTAAATAGTTATTGAGGTGATATACAAAAATTGCCGACATCAAAGGAACCATTCACCATATAAACATAGACGTCGGCAAGTGCATCAAATAATTAAATAAAAGCTAATAACATTCTACGTACATAAAATATACTTGTTAAAAGCTATTATTTTTCATCATCATTTATTAACTGATAAGATACAGCGATATTTGCTGCCTGACCTGCTAATGGGCTGTAATCACTGGACAAATATATCCCTGCAATATAGTGACTTTCACCAACATAAAATTTCCTATATCGAGATGTTCCAGGTGCGCCAAATGACAATGAACGACCATCACTCAAAGTAAAGACCGCTTGATCAACAGCACCATTGCCCCATACTTCCAAACTGGTAATTCGACTGCCATTCAGAGAAATAGATGCCGTCTCACCAGATATTGTACCTAATCGATGGCTATTACCATCATCAAAAACAACGGTCAGCCCTCCGACTCTCGGAGCCCCTCCAATACGCACAATATGCCCCGTTAACGAATCTATCTTTCTTCTTTTTCCTCCATTAAGAGCCGGTTTGAGAGGTGGAGCCATATCTTTCTCTGGAGTCAATGCCTGAATTCTGGCTTTTGCTGTTTGACGATCAAAGAAAGTAGAATAACTTAAAACATCAACATAGATTCTATTATTTACCGACTCGGCTTCACTTAATTTATCCCAAATACTGATATATTCAACCCCATGTAAACGACAGTGACCATGAACAGACATAACATTATTTGCAACAGTGTCAGCCGTCGAGTTATTAAGAGCATCATTAAGCTCTCTATCATATATATTATTAATATAACTATTAGCCTGTTCTACCGTCTTTTTGATTAATCCTCGGACTTTTTCAATATCAATATCACTAAGCCCGATTTCATTTCTTCTCTCTAAACCAGCAACCCAATATGTTATCTGCATCATAACCGTAGTAGAAAACATGGGTAATATTTGATAGTTAACATCATCCGAAAAATTATTAAATTTTTTGTGATAACCATCTATATTTTCTGCCAGATTATTAAAAGCACTCCTCGCTTCTTCAGATCCTGGATGCTTATCAAGAAGGTCAGCAACGGTTGCCATTCGCTCTTGTATATATGCAATATCACCAGCAAGGATACCTTTAATCGTCTTTAACGCAGACTCCTCTATCATCCTCTCAATTTGTTTGACAATCCCTTCCCATATATTTTCTTTCGATTGAGGCCAGAATAAACCGACTAAAAAAGATATAGCAGGGCCAACTGAAGGTATAAAAGATATTCCCCCGATGATTGCATTTTTTACAATATCAGTAACATCCCACTCTACTGCACTCGTTTTTACGGCATATTCATTAGCCACAATGGTTCTTATGTCTAAAACATTTTCTGTATGCATAATGGAACCCTTTAATTAAAATGAGATGTTTAAACCAAATTTGCCGTCACATAAGCAACTTTATCCGTATTATTATAGATAACAAATTTACTATAATAAAAAGAGTTATTAGGCACGTTTAACACCTTCTCTTCTCCTAATCCTACATCTATAGAACCAGACTCAAACCATTCAGAGGTAAAACTATGAGACCAGTAAAATTTAGCCGTGACACTATTTGATAGCCCGGTATTTACAACTCTCAGAGATCTTCTGGATTCTGGAATTATTGGTGTATCTATTCTAAATACTTCCACACTAGCATGAGGTGATATAGTCACATCACTCAAAGGACCAACTGCATTTAAGTCTTTATGTACTGGAACAGGGGAATTAGAATAAAACTCTGCTTTCTGCTCATCTGAATCAACAACAATGGTTATTCTAGACATATTTATTTTCCTCATTAAAATTTAAATAAAATTCACTCAACTTACATATAAATATTTTCAAAACACAGTATTACCACTTAATTAAAGATGCTCTTTAACCATTATAGAACCACTATTTCCTTTGAAATTTAATTCCCCAATATATTACATGGACTTTACATACCACAATAACTCACAAGAATATTAAGATATACACACTATAAGTAATGTCATTAATGAGACATATCTAAAGCAAGTCACAATAATACAAAACTATAGCAGATATATAGTTCATGTCAACGCTCTGCTTCAATGAAATTACTATTATTTAAGAGTTGATGGAATTATATGATATATAAAAAACACATATAAAAACATATATAAAAAATTTAAATATAAATTATTTCCATTACGTTATTAACCTGGATTTATAATATTAATATTAGTTACTGTAGCGCTATATAATTCTATTCTTTATTTTATAAATTTAACTTTATCCAGTGGACTATAATAATTCACCAAATTCATTCACAACGTTAAAATGACAATAAATAAAATAGTCTGGTATCCCAAGAATATATTTCCGTTATATCCGCATCAATAATATTTTTCATTACTAATTGGTTATATCCTCTACAAGATAACGGATGAATATTCTTAAAAACATTCTCTTTCTAATGAAAGAAAATTAAATTAATAGCAAAATAATTTTAACTGTAGATTTTAGCCACTAAAATTATACTGAATACAATTCATTTACCTTTCATTACTCCACCAATAAACTATACCCGTTATCTTTCAAGTTGCCTCTTTGTTGGCTGTACTTCACTCACCCCGGTCACATAGTTACCTATGCTCCCGGGGATTCACTCCCTTGCCGTCGCGATGCATCTTGAAATCCATAGGGTATATATTGCTTAAAATATGACGAGAAAACACAGAAAAAATAAGGGCAGATTTCAAAGTATTTGAAACCACACTCGTTGCCCCAATCTCAGATAATACCAAACTTAAAGCACTATTAATGGCGTAATGGCGTCCTCACCTTGGGAAAAACCACCTTCCCAGTACGACGAGGATAATCAACCATCTGAATTCCCTTCCTGTGAAAAAGAATATCTCTCTATCCCCCCAAATACGCATTTCTCACAGCTTCATTAACCAATAATGCAGACCCGCTGTCTTCTAGTACGATCTGACCGTTTTCCAATACATATCCTCGGTCAGCCAATTTCAACGCCTGATTTGCATTCTGTTCAACTAAAAAGATTGTCATCCCCTCTTCCCTCAACTGCTGGATAGTATCGAAAATCTGAATGATAACTATCGGCGCCAATCCCAATGAAGGCTCATCCAACAACAATAACTGTGGCTGACTCATTAAAGCACGGCCAATTGCCAACATTTGCTGTTCACCACCGGACATCGTTCCAGCCCGCTGGTGACGTCTTTCCTGTAAACGCGGAAATAGATCATAAACCCGCTCAATGCGCTGCTGATACTGAGTCTTATCAGCAAAAAAACCGCCCATTGCCAAATTCTCTTCCACTGTCATACGAGCAAACACTCTGCGCCCCTCAGGAACAATCGCAATGTCCTCACGCATAATACGAGATGTCGGCCATTGGGTGATGTCCTTACCACGAAAAATAATAGAACCTTCGGTTGCTCTGGGTTCACTACATAAGGTACTAAGCAATGTTGTTTTTCCTGCGCCATTTGCACCAATCAGAGTGACAATTTCTCCCTGCTGAATATTCAGGCTAACCTGATGCAACACCTGAACTTCCCCATAGTGGGCAGATACCCGCTTAAATTCCAACATAATTAATACACCTCGCCCAGATATGCCCGGATAACATCCGGATTGTTACGAATCTCTTCTGGCCGTCCTTGCGCCAAAGACATTCCCTGATTAACAACATAGATACGATCTGAAATTCCCATCACCAATTTCATATCATGTTCGATTAACAATACAGAAACTTGATGATGTTCCCTCAGTTCAGCAATTAAAGCATTAAGTTCCTCTGTCTCTTTCGGATTCAGCCCCGCAGCAGGTTCATCCAGCATCAAAATTTCCGGACGAGCTACCATACAGCGGGCAATCTCCAAACGCCGTTGCTGACCATATGCCAGATTACCTGCCTGTCTGTTTGCCAGTGGTAACAAGCCAATCCGTTCTAACCAAGTTATCGCCCAATCTACAGCCTTAGATTCTGCCTGGCGGAATGCCGGCGTTTTAAAAAGACCGGCAAAAAGACCTCTTTTCAGATGCTGATGCTGCGCCACTAATAGATTCTCTATCACTGTCATCTCCCGGAACAACCGCACATGCTGGAATGTTCTGATAACGCCCATACGAGCAATAGCCTGCCCAGATAACCCTTCCAGATGTTTTTCCCGCAGCTTTATCGTACCGCTAGTCGGACAGTAAAATCCTGTCAGACAATTAAAGATCGTGGTTTTCCCTGCACCATTAGGGCCAATAAGAGAAACAATTTCCCTCTGATTTAACCTCAGGGCAACGTTGTTAACCGCCAGCAAGCCACCGAAGCGCATGGTCAGATCGGAAACTTGCAATAATGGTGTTGTACTCATGCTTGCTTTCCTCCCTGTACCTGTCGTTCCAATTTAACATGACGGCGTTTTGTCGGTAGCAACCCTTGCGGGCGCCAAATCATCATCAATACCATCATTGCCCCTAGCAGCAACATACTGTAGGCATTCAGATCACGCATCATCTCACGGGAAACCACCAACAAAATGGCCGCTAGAATCACCGCAGTCTGTGAGCCCATCCCTCCGAGTACTACAATCGCCAACACAAAAGCAGATTCAGCAAAAGTGAAGGACTCTGGGCTAACAAAACCCTGCCGGGCAGCAAATAAAGTACCCGCAAAACCGGCAAATGCCGCACTGATAGTAAACGCAGCCAGTTTAATTCGGGTTGGACTTAAACCAAGAGAGCGACAAGCAATCTCATCTTCACGCAGCGCTTCCCATGCACGACCTAATGGCATACGCAGTAGCCGATTAATAATCAATACTGTCAGTATTACCAACAGTAACACCACCAGATAGAGAAAAATGACCCGATCACTTGGATCGTATTTCAAACCAAAGAAGTTGTGGAAAGTATCCCAACCCCCCTCTTTCACACTACGATTAAATTCCAGTCCGAAGAAAGTGGGTTTTGGGATCTGACTGATACCATTCGGACCACCGGTTATTTCAGTATTATTCAACAGTAGAATGCGAACAATTTCACCAAAACCAAGCGTAACAATTGCCAGATAATCACCTCGCAATCGCAATACTGGAAAACCCAACAACAACCCCGATAAAGCAGCCGTTAACCCCGCCAGCGGCAAACTCTGCCAAAATCCTAATCCATAATAGTGACTTAGCAAAGCGTAGGTATAAGCACCGATAGCATAAAAACCTGCATACCCAAGTACCAGCAACCCCGATAAACCAACCACAACATTCAAACCCAGCCCTAGCATGACATAAATTAATGTCAGCGTAGCGATATCAACACTACCACGGGAGACAATAAACGGCCAGATAATTGCAGCAATAATGACCAATATTGCCAGTAACTTTTGTCCTTTGGTTGAGCCATCGAAATCCGGCAATGACCAGCTTTTAATCGGTACTTTCTTCATTATCTGCTGAACAGCCGGACGCAATAATTGGAACAGAAACACAACCGCACAGCCAATACCAATCCATAACCATCGCACTTCATCGGCATGATGGACGACCAACTGCGTACCATCCAGCGATAACTGCATCCCCATCATAAAGACAGACAACACAAATAAAGCGGCTGAGGCGATAATGGCATTCACCCAATTAGCATGTTTCATACCTTTTCCACCTCTGGACGGCCTAAAATCCCAGTCGGCATAAACAACAGCACAACAATGAGCAGAGCAAAGGAAACGGCATCTTTATATTCTGTACTCAGATAAGCAGAAGTTAGGGCTTCAGAAATTCCCAAGATCAAACCACCAATCATCGCCCCCGGGATACTGCCAATTCCTCCCAATACTGCTGCGGTGAAAGCTTTCATGCCTGCCATAAAACCGATATACGGATTTATTACACCGTAGAACTGCCCCAACAAAACACCGGCTATTGCAGCCATTACTGCACCGATAACAAAGGTTAAGGAAATCACTCGGTTAGTATTGATTCCCAACAAACTCGCCATTTTCACATCTTCCGCACAAGCACGGCAGGCACGTCCCATGCGGGAGTAGCGGATAAACATTGTCAGTATCAGCATGGCAAGAAATGTCACTATCCAGATGGTCAGTTGCATTGCGCTAATACTGGCAGAAAATCCATCACTTTCGCCTAATACCCACTGCCCGGTAATCAGGCCAGGCAATGCCAGATCGCGAGAACTTTGTGACAGACTGACATAGTTTTGCAAGAAAATAGACATCCCAATCGCTGAAATCAGGGCAATCAGGCGTTTGGAATGGCGAACTGGCCTGTAAGCTACTCGCTCAATACTCCAACCATAAGCAGCGGCAATGACAATTGATGTTAAAAAAGCAGCAGTAATCAGCAACCAGCCCAAATCAATTCCCATCATGATCAGAGCCGCAATGACCATAAAGGAGACATAGCTACCAATCATGTAAATTTCACCATGAGCGAAATTAATCATCCCGATAATGCCGTAAACCATCGTATAGCCAATGGCAATCAATGCATAAGTACTACCCAGAGTCACTCCATTTAACATCTGTTGTAAAAAATAGAGAAATTGCTCCGACATACGTTGTACCTCCGGAATAGCAGCTCCTGACAAACAGGAGCTGACGACCGTTCTGATGACCTTACTTCACAGAAGTAGAAGAACCATCTGCATGCCATTCAAAAATACCGAATTCGAACCCTTTTAGATCGCCAACGGCATTCCAGCTTAGTCTCCCCATTACGGTATCCACTGGATTCGCTTTCAGGTCTTGCACCAAATCAGTCGGTTCCATACTACCGGTACGGTTCATTGCCGCAGCCAGAGATTGCAGAGCAGCATAGGTGGTCCAGACAAACGGACCTGTCGGATCGCCTTTCTTTCCTTTGATCGCTTCAACAATAGCTTTATTCACCGGTACCTGATCGTAACGCTTAGGTAATGTGACTAGCATGCCTTCAGAAGCGACTCCGGCGATATTGGATAGCGAGGAGTTACCTACACCTTCCGGTCCCATAAAGCGAATATTCAGACCAGCCTGTTTAGCCTGACGCAGAATTTGTCCCATTTCAGGGTAATAACCACCAAAATAGACAAAATCCACATTCTCTTTTTTCAGGCGGGCAACCAGAGCCGAAAAGTCTTTGTCACCAGCAGTAACGCCTTCAAACAAGACAATATTGGCTCCCGCTTTTTTCAATTTATCAAGAACAGATCGAGCCAACCCTTCACCGTATTGCTGTTTATCGTGAACAATCGCTATATGCTGAGGTTTAATCTTTTCAGCAATATATTTTGCTGCCGTTGGCCCCTGATCAGAATCCAACCCGGTCGTACGCAGAATCATCTGGTAGCCACGAGTTGTCAAATTGGCATTGGTTGCCGCGGGTGTAATCATAATGACGCCTTCATCTTCGTAGATATCAGATGCCGGTTGAGTAGATGAAGAGCATAAGTGGCCGATAACATAACGAATGTTATCATTAATCACTTTATTAGCGACGGCCACAGCCTGTTTCGGGTCACACGCATCATCATATTCAACCCCCACCAGCTTATTACCATTAATACCACCATGAGCATTGATATCTGCAATCGCCTGACGTGCGCCAGTAAATTCCATATCACCATATTGAGCAACTGGACCAGACATTGCTCCTACAATCGCCACTTTGATCTCTTGTGCCCACAGTGAGTGACTCATCATCATGGCAATACAGCCTGCTAATAGCGTTTTACCTGCTATGATTTTCATTTTAAGTTTATCCCCTGTTGTGATTGGTCTAATTTATTGTGTTTACCTTTTAGATCTCCGATTATCTAATGGGATAACCGTGATCTTTTGTGATCACTGATTAGATAAAGTAATTTTTATTAATAAAATTTTATTTTTCATGTTATTAAAATAGCATTTCATGCTTAAAATCAAATTAACAAGGTAGCTAAAAGCATTAATTACAGAATAAAATACCGCCAAAGTTGATTGGAATTTAGACAAAACATAGTGTGATGTTCTGGTTAAATATTAGTAAAGCAATCTTTAACTCGAAAGATCGACCATGTTAAAAACATTTTTCCAGTAACGTATAAAAGCGGTTACATAACACTCCATTGAAAATTGATATGGGAAAACCATGAAGCTAACTATTGAACAACTTACTGTTTTGTCAGCACAAGATATTATTGATCTAAAGAAAATCTGGCCTCAACAGGCTCCAGAGCAATGGCAAAGTTGGTTAAAAAATGAAAATAAACTGTTCGCTGCTCGCTTTAATGATAGATTACTGGCCGCAGTAAAAGTGACTTTCAGTGATCAATCCGGCCTGCTTAAAGATTTATGTGTCCGTGAAATAACACGCCGCCGGGGGGTGGGTTTATATTTGATAAATGAAATAAAAGCTCAGCATCCCACTGTTAATCAATGGAAGTTAAGCCTTGAAGGGTTCTCAGATGCTAACGAACCGGCATTAAAAGGTTTTATGAGCGCCTGTAGTTTTTACTACGATACCAAGTCAAATTCTTATTCTAGCTGACCCATTTTCCAGACCGCAGCCACATTGCGGGCAGTTACCCTCAAATTCTCATGCCCGCAAACAAGAGCGTCAGAAAGAGAACAGACGCCGGACATAATTGAGAAAACGGCATCCAATCCATGCTCATGAACAATGCTATAGTCCTGACTTATACTGCCAACCAATGCAATGGTTGAAATAGCATACTTTTTGGCGATACGAGCAACACCAATCGGCGTTTTACCGTAAATAGTCTGGCTGTCTATTCGGCCTTCACCCGTAATAACCAGATCAGCGCCTTGTACTACCTTTGCCAATTCCAGCGTGGAGATAACAATATCAATTCCCGGTTGCAATTTAGCGTCCAGCCAACCAAGTAAAGGAACACCCATTCCCCCAGCGGCTCCTGCACCGGGTACGTCAATAACCTTAATGCCGGTCAGTAATTCAATTTTTTCACCATAATGGCGCAGAGCTGCATCTAATTCTTTCACCATCTCTGGTGTCGCCCCTTTCTGTGGCCCGAAAATGGCAGATGCACCAAACTCACCACATAACGGGTTAATTACATCACAGGCAACGATAATTTCAGTTCGATTCAAACGCGCGTCCAAACCGGAAAGATCAATTTTAGCAAGCCGACTTAGCGCAGCCCCGCCAAGCCCCAACGCTTTACCATCAGAATCAAGCAAACAGGCTCCCAACGCCTGCATCATACCGGCACCGCCATCATTAGTCGCACTACCGCCAATGCCTAAAATTATCTTTCTGACACCTTGATCCAAAGCAGCCAACATCAGCTCACCGGTACCATAAGTCGTAGTTATCAACGGATTACGCTTTTCCATCGGCACCAAATGTAAGCCAGAAGCCGCAGCCATTTCAATAACAGCGGTTTCTCCATCACCTAGCACGCCAAAAAAACTATCCACTGGCTGATTTAACGGACCAGTGACCAACAGACGTACAATCTTTCCTCCAGTAGCTGCTACCATCGATTCAACTGTCCCTTCTCCTCCATCTGCCATCGGCAATTTAATGTATTCAGCTTGTGGATAGATTTCACGAAATCCTTGTTCTATCGCTTCAGCGGCCTGTAAGGCGCTGAGACTTTCTTTAAATGAATCAGGCGCAATAACAATTTTCATAGGATTAGATGACAACAATGAAAAATGAAACAAAAAAGGCGATAAACCATTATCGCCTTTTTTAATTATGAATGCGTTAACGCAAAATCACTCTATTTATGCCTCAATTGCCACACGCAATTTTTTCATGGCATTCTTTTCAAGCTGACGTACACGCTCCGCAGAAACACCATACTTATCCGCCAACTCTTGCAGGGTAGATTTATTATCATCATCTAACCAGCGGCAACGGATAATATCCTGACTGCGCTCGTCTAAGCTTTCTATCGCCACCGATAATTTATCAGCCGCATGGTTTTCCCAATTGTCCTCTTCAATGCCGTCTGCAAAATCAGAAGCTTTATCTTGAAGATACAGCACTGGCGCAACCGGTTGACCTTCCTGGCTATCATCATCGGCAGACATATCAAACGCCATATCTTGCGCTGACATACGAGATTCCATCTCACGCACATCTTTACTGGTCACGCCAAGTTCTTTGGCGACCATTTCTACTTCGTCCTGATTGAACCACCCTAAGCGCTGTTTAGTTTTACGCAAATTAAAGAACAGCTTACGCTGCGCTTTAGTTGTTGCAACTTTAACAATACGCCAGTTACGCAGTACATATTCATGGATTTCAGCTTTAATCCAGTGAACGGCAAAAGAAACCAGACGCACCCCTACTTCCGGGTTAAAACGACGTACTGCTTTCATCAGGCCAATATTCCCTTCCTGAATTAAATCCGCCTGAGGTAGCCCATAACCAGCATAGCTACGAGCGACATGAACAACGAAGCGCAGATGAGACAGAATCAGCTTCTTAGCTGCATCCAGATCTCCCTGGTAATGCAGCCTTTCAGCCAGTTCCTTCTCTTCCTCTGCTGTCAGCATTGGATAGGTATTAGAGGCACGGACATAGCCCTCTAGACTTCCTTGAGGAACTAACGCTAAGGTTTGCATTTCTTTGGCCATTCAAATCCTCTCAAATAAGGCTCAAATCGTTAGTATGGATTAGATTACATCAGTGTATATGAACCAACGTTCAACATACAGCGGTACAGTCTATCACCAGAATGTGCATATTCAAGCTACAGATCCGTGGAAAAGTAATAATTTTAGCACCGACCATCCCTATAATGGGATCGCAGAACAAAAAATAACAGATAGTTTTATATTTATGCAATTAACTTTATTTGTACTATCCCCGATAAATATTAACTCCATCCCACAAAAGTATCCGCTAGGTTCACTGGGAAAGTACAAGCGCCTTTTTAATTAATTCTATATAGCAGAAAATCGTGATTTTGGATTTAAGTCAATGAATAAGAAACTTTTACCTTAGGAAAAAAAGAGATGGTTATCGCGTTGTCAGGCTGATTTCGCTCAGCCTGTTGAGAAAATTACCGTTTTATTCTGGCGTAAAATGACGCAAATGCTGAGTTGTCGCCAACCAAGCAGCGACCCAACCAATCATTGCAGAGAGCAAAACTAATAGCAGGGACTCATCCCATGAAAGCCCATGTAAATTAAATGTCGTACCAAACACGCTGGCAACCTCTGTTACAACATCAGAAAGTTTCCACACCAATAGTGCAGATAAAATTAACGATAAAATTGCCCCCAAAGCCCCTAGCAACACACCACCATTGAGGAACGGGCGCAAAATAAAGCCATCCGTTGCACCAATAAGCTTCATCACGTTAATCGTATCACGATGACTGAAAATACTGAGACGCACACTATTACCGATGACCAAAAACAGCGCAACGATCATCAAAATACCGATTACTGTCACAATCTGACCGATAAGACCAGTCAGCGCCGCCAGACGGGCAAACCAGCTATCATCCATCCGAACTTCTTCAATACCTTTAACCTGAGAAACTCTATCACGCAGCGTGGTCAGCGTCTGTGAACTCTGAAAATCGATTTTCGGTGTGATAATAGCCACCGCGGGCAACGGATTCTCTTCCAACATATCCAACGCGCCACCAAAGCCAGACCAAGCGCGGAATTCTGTCATTGCTTCCTGACGTGAGAGATAGTTGACATTGTCCACACCATCAAGCGCTTTCAACTCACTTATTAATTTCTGCGCACTGCTATCATCCAGTGATTTATCGAGATATACCGTCAGTTGAGGGGTGGGATACCATTTTTCCGCAGCCTGGCTGACATTCTTCCACACAATGTAACAAACACTTGGTAATGTCAGGGAGATAGCAATCACCATCACGGTCAACAAAGTTGCCAACGGCTGACGTGACATATCTGTCAACGTATTCATCCAAGCATAGCGCCACTGCTCACGCCATCCTCCTTGTAAAACTTTACTTCTCGATCGTGTTACTTTCCCCGCTGCCTTACGCACATTTTTAACCATTATACTCTCCCGCCATACGGCCCTGGCTCAGAGTCAGGATACGATATTTCCGTCTTTCAATCAGTGCCATATCATGGGTCGCCATCAGCACTGTCACCCCTACCCGATTAAATTCTTCAAACAGTCGTAAAATACCTTCTGACAACTCACCATCCAGATTACCGGTAGGTTCATCCGCCAATAAAACAGTCGGCTTATTCACAACCGCACGAGCAATACCAACTCGTTGTTGTTCTCCCCCTGAAAGCTGAATTGGGAAATTTTTCGCTTTGTCCAGCAGACCAACCTTATCCAGAGCCGCGGAAGTCCGACGACGGATATCTTCAGAACTTGCACCTGAAATAATCAGCGGCATTGCCACATTATCGTATACGGTCCGATCCAGCAGCAGATGATGATCTTGGAAAATCATACCAATCTGACGACGTAGAAAAGGTACCTCACGGCTTTTTAACCGACTGATATCATGACCGGCAAACCAGATATGTCCGGCGCTAGGCCGCTCAATGCCACAGATGAGTTTCAGCAAGGTACTTTTACCTGCCCCTGAGTGACCCATTAGAAATGCCATTTCCGCAGGGCGCAAATGAAAATCCACCCCTTGCAGGGCTTGCCGTCCCCCCAGATAAGCTTTACTGACCTGTTCAAAGCGAATCATAGGTAATTAATCCTCTCGGGCAAAAAGTGCCTCTATAAAGTCGTCTGCCTTAAATGGCCGTAGATCTTCAATTCCTTCACCAACCCCAATATAACGAATAGGAATTTCAAACTGATCAGCAATGGCGAAAATTACCCCACCTTTGGCAGTACCATCCAATTTTGTCAATGAGATGCCTGTCAACCCAACGGCTTCATGGAACAGTTTAGCCTGACTTATCGCATTCTGACCGGTACTCGCATCCAATATCAGCATAATTTCATGTGGAGCATTTTCGTCCAGTTTTTTCATCACTCGGACAATCTTCTTCAATTCTTCCATCAGATGAGATTTATTTTGCAAACGACCCGCGGTATCTGCAATCAGGACATCGACACTTTTGGCTTTAGCTGACTGAATAGCATCGAAAATCACGGAAGCAGGATCTGCGCCAGTATGTTGCGCCACTACCGGAATATGGTTACGTTCCCCCCACACCTGTAGCTGTTCAACGGCGGCTGCACGGAAAGTATCCCCGGCTGCCAGCATGACAGATTTACCTTGTGCCTGAAATTGACGAGCCAATTTACCAATTGTCGTGGTTTTTCCCACACCATTTACACCAACCATCAGAATGACATACGGCGTTTTTCCTTCAATGTCCAGAGGCTTATTCACTTTAGTCAGAATACCAGACATCTCTTCTTTCAGTTTGGCATATAACGCTTCTGCATCTTTTAGCTCTTTACGACTGGCATGTTCTGTCAAACTGCTAATGATTTTACGGGTAGTATCGACACCAACATCAGCAATCAATAACTGCTCTTCCAATTCATCAAACAGGTCATCATCGATCTTTTTACCACTGAATAGACTAAGAAAACCGGACCCTAAATTCTGACGAGTTTTAACCAAACTGCGTTTCAAGCGGGAGAAAAAGCCCTCTTTAGTCGGACGCTCTTGCTCTTTTGATATAACTGGCTGTTCGGTTTGTACTTGTTCTGCCTGCTCCGCTGCCAATCTTGCGGCTTCCTCTGCAACACGTTGCTGTTCTGCCTGCTCTGCCGCCAACCTTGCGGCTTCCTCTGCAACACGTTGCTGTTCTGCCTGCTCTGCCGCCAACCTTGCAGCTTCCTCAGCAACACGCTGTTGTTCTGCCTGCTCTGCCGCCAATCTTGCAGCTTCCTCAGCAACACGCTGCTGTTCTGCCTGCTCCACTGCTAATTGCTCTTCTTTTTGCTGTTCTTCCTGACGGCCACGCCCGAACCAGGAGAAAAAGCCTCTTTTTTTCTCTTTTGCCATTAGCCACTACACTCCTCAAGGTTAAATCATGGCGTTACAACAGGGAATAATAACGAAATTTAGAAGCATTCTAACATTTTCGTAATAGCTCAACACATATCAATCATAAATTTCATGGTAAATTAGTGCCTGTAAGTCTTAACAACTATTACGCAAATTATGGCAAAGAAACCACAACGGCAATCGATGGGACAAATCCGCATTATTGGCGGAAAATGGCGAGGTCGAAAATTACCTGTACCGGATAGTCCAGGATTACGTCCAACGACAGATCGCGTCAGAGAGACGCTATTTAACTGGCTAGCCCCGATTATCCAAGAAGCACACTGCCTGGATTGCTATGCAGGAAGCGGAGCGCTTGGATTAGAGGCACTTTCCCGTTATGCAGCACAGGTTACCCTGATTGAATATGAACATAATATAGCTAAACAACTTTCCGCTAATTTGGATCTGCTCAATGCCCAAAATGCCGAAGTCATTAACGACAGTGCATTAACCTATTTATCTCAACCAGGAACATCCTACGAGGTCGTTTTCCTTGATCCTCCTTTTCGTAAAGGAATGCTTAGCGAAACCATAAAATTGTTGGAAGAACAAAATTGGCTGGCAGATGAAAGCTGGATTTATGTTGAGGCTGAATCCGAATCAACGGCGATTGATGTCCCTGTTAACTGGCAACTTCATCGTGAAAAAGTCGCCGGACAAGTCGCATACCGGCTCTATATCCGTTACTTACCTGCATAACGATTACTTTGGAGTACACACTAATGCTTATTCAATTGGGCAAACTGTTAATGATCTGCGTTTGGGGATTTCTGATCTTTAACCTGATCCATCCATTTCCAAAACCATTGAAGTATTTTATGGATATCGCCATGATTTTCATGGTGGTCATGCATGCATTTCAAATGCTGCTTCTAAAAGCCAGTCAGCCCAAAGACCAAAAACTCTCTAGCCTGATACAAACCAAGATCTTCTTTTTTGGTGTCTTTGAACTACTGTCAATGCAGAAAAAACAACGGAAAGAGAAAAGTCATCACCCAAAATAGTGGGCATGGGCAGCGCACATAAGCACCCGAAAAATACATACAATTATGTGAGGAATGATTCATTTCATTCCTCGTATTCAAAAGCTGTCACGTTTATCTGAGCATGGCTTCGTACTCCTTTCTTTGTTGAACAGATCAATAACCGGATCAACATTTCTTAATTCACTGCCTATTTCCGCACAGATACTTAAACCAATCTCTATTATTTAAGTCTATATTTTGATAGTAAAAGAGTAGACCCCTTATCCATCACTTATTTAAGGAACAAAGATGAGCTGGCCATTTATTGCAGTATTTCTTTCTGGTTGGTTGTATGTTGATGCAGCTTACCGTGGCCCAAACTGGCAAAGATGGCTATTCAGGCCAGTCACTCTGCTATTGTTGTTATTGTGGGCATGGCAAGCGCCTGAGCTGCATATTTCAGGTTATCTAATCTGTTTTGGGTTATTTACTGCTTTAATATCAGATGCTCTGCGCATGCTCCCCAGTAAGTATTCACTATTCTCTCTAAGCACATTATTCCTCTGTTATCTGCTCTACACGATAAGCTTTATCATGCAGATGAATTTCAGTTTCTTCTTCCCGCTGCCATTAATTTTACTGGTTCTTGGCTCCATTATTCTGCTGGTTATTTGGAATAAACTGGAAGAAAGGCGCTGGCTGGTCGTTGCCTCAGTTGTCATGCTCCTGATAATGGTGTGGATGGCAGGTGAACAATACTTCTCCCTTAATACAGCGTATGGTTTCTCCCTATTAGCTGGCACTGTCTTGTTGTTACTGTCACATAGTGTCTGGTTGATTAACCATTACCGTTTCCAGTTCAAATCTTCTAAGGCGATTGTTGCAACCTGTTATTTTATCGGCCATTTTTTGATTATTCGTTCTATTTATCTTTAATAAAAAGACTAAGTTGAAAATGGATATCAGCACTCAATCGTACAATTTAACAACTTTATTTTTTCTTTTTATTGACTCTGGAGTAGGCTCCAAAGTGTAGAGTTTAATCATTATCTTTGAGTTAACTCTATTCAGGGGGAGTCCATGTACTCAAATTCAAACAAAAATAGTGCTCATCAACATAACCACCAGCATGGAAGCTGCTGCGCGACGACGACTTGTTCAGATCAGGCTAAACAAGTTAGTGAACATTTACATCATCATGAACATGAACATGGTAAGGCTTGCTCACATAAGCATCACCCTTCCCATGATACACAAGAGACACAAGCACCTGAGCTTTTGGCAAACCAACGTTTCAGTTGGGTGGTTAATGGTATGGATTGTCCAAGTTGTGCCCGCAAAATTGAAACCGCGGTCAGCAAAATTGCAGAAGTGAAACAAGCCAAGGTTCTATTCGCAACAGAAAAACTAGTTGTGGATGCAGATACAGATATACGTTCAGCGGTTATTCAAGCCGTTAATCAGGCTGGATTTACTCTACGCAATTCCGATTCAAGTCAGAAAGCAGAAAAAAGCAGCCGCTGGAAAGAATTTGCACCAATCATCACTCTTTCACTGATGATGCTGATAAGTTGGGGAATCTCTCACATCAATCCCTCATTTGGCCGTATTGCCTTTATCATCACCACCGTGATTGGATTGGTACCTATTGTTACCAAAGCCTGGCAGCTCATACGATCAGGCACGCCATTCGCCATTGAAACATTAATGAGTGTTGCTGCCATAGGTGCACTGTTTATTGATGCCACCGCTGAAGCAGCAATGGTACTACTGCTGTTTATGCTTGGTGAAATGCTGGAATCTTATGCTGCCGGCCGTGCTCGTCGAGGGGTGAGTGCATTAATGGCATTGGTGCCGGAAGAGGCACTACTGGTAAAAAACGGTGAGAAAAAAATTGTTCCAGTTTCAGACCTTCGCCCTGGCGATATTATCGAAATTGCTCCAGGCGGACGTTTACCCACTGATGCCGAATTACTCAATTCATTCGCCAGCTTTGATGAAAGTGCGCTGACAGGCGAATCTATTCCGGTTGAACGAATGCAGGGAGAAAAAGTTCCGGCAGGTTGTTTATCCGTGGATCGTGCAATCCAAATGAAAGTGCTGTCCGAACAGGGCAACAATGCCATTGACCGTATTCTGCAACTGATTGAAGAAGCCGAAGAACGCCGTGCGCCGATTGAACGCTTCATTGACCGCTTTAGCCGAATTTACACGCCACTGATTATGCTGTTCTCTGCGTTGGTTATCATCATTCCACCGACTGTATTCAGCCAACCTTGGGAAACATGGATCTACCGTGGTCTTACTTTGCTACTGATCGGTTGCCCTTGTGCTTTGGTGATTTCCACACCCGCCGCCATTACCTCTGCCCTTGCAACAGCAACCCGCCGAGGTGCATTGATTAAAGGTGGTGCGGCGCTGGAACAATTGGGACTCATCACCACTATCGCTTTTGATAAAACCGGTACGCTGACCGCCGGTAAACCACAAGTCACAGATATACAACCAGCAGAAAATATCAGCGAATCTCAGTTATTAGCTTTGGCTTCCGCAGTAGAAAGCGGCTCCCACCACCCACTGGCTAAAGCCATTTTGCAATGCGCAGAAAGTAAAAACGTTAATATTACCGAAGCCGAACACCGTAAAGCGCTGGCAGGGGTTGGTGTTGAAGGTCAGTTAAACGATAAACGTATTCTTGTCAGCGCGCCCGGAAAACTGCCAGCAAACACGTTATCTGATCGTTGGAAACAAAAAATTGTTCAGTTAGAAGATTGCGGTAAAACCGTTGTTGCCGTGATGCATGATGAACAATTTGCCGGCCTTATCGCGATGCAAGATACGTTACGTCAAGATGCCATTGATGCTATCCGTTTACTGAAAGATCAAGGTATTAAATCAGTGATGTTGACGGGGGATAACCCACGTGCAGCAACTGCAATTGCTGGTCAGTTAGGAATAGATTTCCGCGCCGGGTTAATGCCGGAAGATAAAGTCAAAGCGGTCATTGCATTGAATAAAGATCACAGCACAATGATGGTTGGTGACGGCATCAACGACGCACCCGCAATGAAAGCTTCCAGTATCGGTGTCGCAATGGGAAGCGGTACCGATGTCGCTCTGGAAACCGCAGATGCAGCATTGACTCACAACCGTCTGACCGGTTTGTCGGAAATCATCACCCTTTCCCGCGCAACGCACAATAATATCCGCCAAAACATTGCTATTGCATTGGGGCTAAAAGGGATCTTCCTTGTTACCAGCCTATTGGGTATCACAGGCTTGTGGATGGCAGTACTGGCAGATTCTGGCGCAACCGCTCTTGTGACGGCAAACGCGGTAAGGTTATTGAGGATTAAACTGAAATAATGAAAATCGTCTAGCTATTTAAGGATATGAGTCTTATTCGCGGCTCATATCCTGTGCCATAGTAAGATGAATTCAGTGGTGAAAGCCCATTAACGTTCGAAGACATGGTAAAAAGCAAAAACGTTCATTTCTCAACTTAGCTGTTATATTCAGAGTTGACTCTCTTTTTTCCGAACCAGATAGCGATAAGGCATTTGTTCTGTTTCTTGAGCAACCAGTTGATGCTCCATAAAACGGCAGAAACTGGGAATATCACGCGTAGTTGCCGGATCGTCAGCAAGAATTAATAACATCTGCCCTGCTTCCATATGACGCACAGTTTTCCGTACCATCATTACCGGTTCAGGACAGCGAAGCCCTTGTGTATCAAGGGTTTTGTCTGGATGAGTAAACACATCGGGCATAACTTATCTCTACTTCAGTCAGTCTATTAGACCGAATTATATTATAAAAAAGCTAGCAAAAATTAACTTTACATACAGGCATTTTGAATTCGTGCACAACCGACGTATCATGTGAGGCACCGTCAGTTAAAACGGTAGATCTTTTATTGGGTTCCCTCACCCCATTTTCCAAAAAGGTACAAGAATGTTTTTATCAACTACAATTACACAACAGCGCGCTACCGCTTTAATTTGGCTTTCGCTATTTCACATTCTGATTATTATTTCCAGTAATTATCTGGTGCAACTACCCGTCTCTATTTTCGGTTTTCATACCACGTGGGGAGCCTTTACTTTTCCATTTATTTTCCTTGCAACAGATTTAACGGTTCGTATCTACGGCGCACCACTGGCAAGACGGATCATTACTACCGTTATGATCCCCGCATTACTGACTTCTTATATTATTTCTGCCCTATTTTTCCAAGGCGAGTGGCAAGAGTTTACCGCGCTGCTTGAATTCAATCTCTTTGTTGCCCGTATTGCCTGTGCCAGCTTTATGGCTTATTTCCTTGGGCAGATACTGGATGTATACGTCTTCAATCGTCTACGCCGGAGACGCAATTGGTGGGTCGCTCCCGCAGCAGCGATGTTTTTCGGCAACTTACTTGATAGCCTAGCCTTTTTCTCTATCGCTTTCTACCGTAGCACCGATGCTTTCATGGCGGCTAATTGGATCGAGATTGGGTTAGTCGATTACTGCTTTAAGCTATTAATCTGCTTACTCTTTTTCCTACCCGCTTACGGCATTTTATTGAACCTAATTTTAAAGTACTTCTTTGCCTATCAAACTAACAATAGCCACATTCAAGTTCGCTGATTTTTATATGTCCAGCAACTACCGGTCTCTTAATCAGATTGCCTGATTAAGAGATTGGCAAGGCAATTAGCCTTCCACCTGGCTCAAATCATTCGATATTACATCAGTGATATTACTACAATTTTCTATTTTAATTTCGCTTTTTCGGTTAATTTTACTCTTATCAATTAGCAAAATTGATTGTAATGATCGTTTTATAATAATTTACCCGAATTCTGGATAAGAAATTGACATGAAGCCTGTTCCAGGAGCAATGTTTTGGTGCACGCCGAAACAGCTCCGGGGAGGAACAGGCTATGAACAAGTTAGTTGAAATTTTCTGCGATGTCGATGATTTTTGCCGCTTCTTCATTCCTCAATGGGAATTATTTTGTTTCGAAAAAGGGTACCGCCAGCGTCATCGGCAAGGCCATATGCACCCCAGTGAAATCATGACTATTTTGATCCTTTTTCATATGGCGCATTACCGTGATTTTAAACATTTTTATCTGGAACATATTTGGAAATATCACCACAAAGATTTCCCCACCCTGCTCAGTTATACCCGTTTTGTCAGTGTTGCCCCTTCCGTTTTGGTCCCACTATGTAGTTATCTGACTCAATTAAAAGGAAAACCGACCAAGATTGCTTTTATTGATTCCACGAGTTTGTGCGTCTGTCATAACATCCGTATCCCGCGTCATAAGGTTTTTAAGGGAATAGCCCAGCGCGGAAAAACATCAATGGGCTGGTTTTACGGCTTCAAATTACACTTGGTTGTTAACCATCAGGGCGAAATTCTCGCGCTAAAAGTGACTCCCGGTAATGTGAATGATCGAGAGCCTGTACGCGAATTATCAAAATCGTTAACGGGTTATCTTTACGGTGATAAAGGTTATCTCAGTCAGGAACTGGCCGATGATTTAGCCAAAATCGGTGTGACTTTCATCACGAAGAAACGCCGTAATATGAAAGCACAAGCGCTGTCTGAGTGGAATAACTTAATGTTAAAAAAGAGATTTATCATCGAAACGATTAACGGGCAATTAAAGACCATTTCTCAAATTGAGCACTCGCGCCACCGAAGTATAAAAGGCTTTCTGTTGTGTGTTTTAGGTGGATTGATTGCTTACAGCCTTAAATTGAAAAAGCCATCACTGAAAATTTTCTACTCAGAGAAAGATATTTTAATGACGGCTTAAGCAGAATTCGGGTTAATTTCTTTAAATTGTGCATTATCAATATTCGAATCCCATAAATCGCCATTTGCATCAATGCCGTCACAGGAAAAAATAAATAGATCGATCTCTAAATTTTTTAATTGTGTAATAAGCGATGAATTAATATAACAAGCATATTTACGATGTAAAACTCCCCCTGAACTGATTAATTGAATATTTTTCTTCTTTGATAATTGATGGCAAATACGAATGCTATTGGTAAAAATAGTAATATTAATATCAGGAAGTTGCTTTGCCAGATACCAACATGTTGAACTTGCATCAAGTGCGATTATCATTCCTTCTCTTATCCAAGTCACGGCTTGCTGAGCGATAAGCGATTTACTCGAAAAATGGCTCTTAACCCGCATGTTAAAAGAGTCACCATTACCCTGCGTTTCCCTGTTTAAACTTTTCGCTCTTCCATGCAAACGAAGAAGGCGACCATGCTGTTGAAGAAATCACAGATCTCGGCGTATTGTTTCTTTACTCACTTGTAAAACTACGGCAAGTTCAGCAGTTGTTAAGATTCATGGTGGTGAAGAAGATCCATGATTTTTTGATGACGTTCATTTCTCATAAAGGAATCCCTTTTATATTGGGACAGAATAGGATTATTCTAACCAATATCAGAATTAAAAAATCACGCCTTTTTTAGCAATATATTTCTATAGTTAACCGTTTTCTCTGTGACGACGATAGCAAAAACGTTACTATTTCAGCCAGCATGTTTAAAAGAGACAGAGAGGAGAAATGAATGAAGAAATCGTTTTCAGCATAGGATTACCTACTGCTGTATAAAATCTTGAACTAATGAATCATAAGCTTCTTGGTGTTCACCTGGTGTATAAGGTTCATAGTGATAAGAAAACTGTTCACGGGCTTTTTCAGACGACTCATAGCAACCGACGCCAAACCAAGCAAAGAAAGAAGCGCCTAATACCGTCGTCTCTGCTTCATTAAGTACTTTTATGGGTAGGTTTAAAATATCTGCTTTTATTTGGTTCCAAAGATAATTTCGGCTACCTCCTTCCCACTAACACCAATTCTTGAGCATGAAATCCGCTTATTTTTTCTAAAAGGGATAGGTTTTGTTTTAATTGATACCCCAACGCTTCTAATGCAGCACGATAAAAATGACGTCGTTCAGTATTCAACGTTATTCCACATCATCCTGCCTCGGAGGTTAACAAACGACAATTCATTCTTAAGTTATTAGCGCCGGGAGGAACGGATAAAGCTTCATGGATCATTTTAAGATAAGCCTCCGAAGGGGGAATACCTTGCCAGAAAAACTGTCTGATCCACTCAAGCACTCCAGAAGCCAGATTCCCCAAGCCTAATGGAGAAGAAGGGCTTGTTCCAATACAGAGATCCGGGCATAGATCAAAAAAACACACATTTCCCACCATAAAATGGATATAACAACTTTATTTATCCACAGCCAACCATTAATTTTTATAGGTGGTATTAGTCTGCTAAGTAACTTAAGTACTTTTTTCATCCGAAGACAGTTTACTGGGCTGTCACATTTTGCTCCCTGTTTGTTAAGAAAATTTATACAACAAACAGATACAAATATTGAGTTTCCACAAAAGGAATATTTTTATGCTGAAAATTATTCAATCCCCATCCAAATATATTCAAGGACCTGATGCCCTGCTCCATATTGGTCAATATACCAAAACCATCGCCGATCACGTTTTGGTTATCATCGGTAATTCCGCGATGAAATTGGTGGGAGATACGGTTCATAGCAGCCTGGAACAATACGAAATTACTCGTCATTTTGAAGTGTTTGGCGGTGAATGTAGTCGGAATGAGATTAAACGCCTGTCTGACATTCTTAAAAAACATGAATGCCAAGCCGTTATTGGTATCGGTGGCGGCAAAGTACAAGATACGGCAAAAGCGGTCGCTTACGAATCCAGATTACCTGTTCTGATTGCCCCCACTATCGCTTCCACTAATGCCCCAACCAGTGCTCTCTCTGTTATTTACAGCGATGATGGCAAATATGAAGACTATCTGTTTCTCCCAACAAACCCAGATATTGTCCTAATCGATACCAGCATTATCGCTAAAGCCCCAACCCGT
Source organism: Photorhabdus laumondii subsp. laumondii (assembly GCF_003343245.1). Lineage (NCBI taxonomy): Bacteria > Pseudomonadati > Pseudomonadota > Gammaproteobacteria > Enterobacterales > Morganellaceae > Photorhabdus > Photorhabdus laumondii. The sequence goes on from NZ_CP024901.1 coordinate 4,801,270, forward strand.
TTTCTGATTGCCGGAATTGGCGACGCGCTGGCAACTTACTTCGAAGCCCGCATTTGTGGAGCCGGCTATAAACCTCGAATGACAGAGGGTGGGATATCCCGTACCGCAGTCGCCCTCGCTCATCTCTGTTACGAAACTTTGTTAGAAGAGGGCTATAAAGCAAAACTGGCTGTTGAAACCGACGTCAGTACACCTGCGGTGGAAAATGTCATCGAAGCTATTACTTACTTAAGCGGCCTAGGCTTTGAAAATACGGGTGTAGCCGCCGCTCATTCCGTACACAATGGCTTTACCGTATTAGAAGAATGCCACCACATGTACCACGGCGAAAAAGTCGCCTTCGGGATATTAGTTCAACTAATACTGGAAAATAGCCCAAATGAAGAATTAGATACTTTACTTGATTTCTGTGTACAGATGGGACTACCGGTTACTCTGGATCAACTTGGCGTGAAGGATGGTGAAAAACTGAAAGAAAAAGTGATGGCAGTGGCAACAGCAAGTTGTGCCGAGGACGAAACCATTCACAACATGCCTTTTGAAGTGACACCGGAAAAAGTGTACGCCGCTATTATGGCTGCTGACCGGATGGGACGCGACTGGTTGTATTAAATTTAACAAGAGCGGGCAAATTGCCCGCTCAATTTGTTGACAAAACACTGATTTTTTATTTAATCATTTGTTTTAATGAAGCCTCGTTTATCAAACGGAGCCTGCCGCCATATTTAAGAACCCCACTTCCCCTAATTTTTCTTCCTGAAAAGATCTTGCTTAAGTACTAGCATCCAAAAATATAAATTCACTATTCTGATTTTTTCAATTTAATAACATCACTCCAATTATTAATAAGAAATGTGCATTCATGACACCCAATTTGACTTCCTTTATTAAAATACTCTTTTGCCTTATTAAAATCTTGATTTACACCAATCCCATTTAAATAATTTGTTCCAATAGTGCGATAGCCCTCAAAATATCCACTTTTCCCAGCCAATTCGAAAAGTGCTCTCGCATCTGAGTATTTATTTTCATCCTCTAAAATAAATCCCAAATTAACCATAGATCTTAACTTATATTTATCATTTCTTGATATAGATAACTTATATTTTTCACTGGCTTCTTGACGATAACCTTCTGTTTGTTGTATTACAGCAAGCATCCAGTTTGCATCTACATTACCACTATTTGCTTTCTTTACTAATGCATGATATTCATCTTCATTTTTAGGCATTGGAATAGAGAATTCTGATAAAAAATCATCTGAATGATTGAAGACAATCGATGGGGTATCTTGTATGTTCATGTCTGAACTCTGAACAATAAAAGAAAAAAAGAACATTGAGTAGAGAAAATATTTCTTATTTTTTACAAAAAAATGACTCATAATATAATCTCGCTAAAAGTATTATTTATCCCTATTATGTCAATATTTGAATTTAGTGACTCCATCTGTATGTTTTTATCCACAGCAAAAAACACATCCACTATCTTAGTCGTATCCCCATTATTCCAGAGTACTGAGCTTTCAAACCCATGAATATTACCATTTATATCCTTGAATCCATTTTCTTTATAGGTAAGATTTATAGCAGAGATTCCTGATTCACTTAATTTATACAACTCTCCATCATCAGTGATACCATCTTTATTGGCATCAATCCATAACTCTAATGAATTCCATAGACTATCATTTTGATCAAAAATACCATCAAAATTATCGTCAAGATCTGCTAATGCAGCAAACCCATTTACTGATTTGACTCCATTTTTTAATATAGAATTATTCCCGAACAACTCATTTCCGTTATTTATTTTTCCATCTCCATTTTTATCCCATACCAGAAATGCATTATTGGCTTCTATCCATCCTGAACTTTCAACAATACCATCATTATCATGATCAAAATATATAGAACCATTTTCCGCTATGGTAATAATACCATCGCCAGTTAAATCAATAATAAGTGGTGTCTCTGTACTCTTCTGATCTTCAACAATTTCTTCAAAATTATCTAATACGGCATTTGGACTCATTCCCCGTAACTCCTGAATGAAATCTATACCATTTTTATCATTATCATAATGTGAAACTCGAAGAATTGAGTTTACAAAATCTATACAGTTATTAGTAAGGAGGTTATAATTCGGCTTAAAATCATAGAAATTTCCATTTTTTAAATCAGAAATGTAATTTCTCATATTATTAACCACACTTTCTGAATATATTGGATATGTAACACTGGAAATTTTTGATTTATCGTATGCGATTGAATCTCTAAAAGTTATGTTCTCAACTCCTCCTACTTGCTTATTATCACCCAAGCCCCATCCGATTGATTCACCCTGAAATTCAACCCATACATGTCCAAAAGTAGATTTGCTAACGTCTCCTGCCGCATTAGTATATTTAGTACCTGAAGATGCTATTTTTACTGTTATTGTTTCTACATGCATTCCTTTAAAATTTTCGTTAAAAACTTTATCAACTAACCCATAGTCTTTACTTGGCATAGTTATTTCCTTATTGAAAACTTCCATGATTATCTTTGATAAATAAAATAAAATTTACTGCAAATAGAAATAATTATCAACATCACTACGGAAATTTTATAAATTTATATAAAAAAATCAAATTAATAATTTTCTAATATTTTATCTTTATTATTATATTTTTCGATAATAAATTAAAACTGTTAGCATTTTCCTTCCGTTACTATTTTGGCTCCGACTATTGCCTTGAGTATAGCCACAGCGATCACAATGAATTTTTCTGTAATTATTGATACGGCAAAGGTCATGAAAATGAAAAAGGATAATCTTAGCTAATCCAATGAGTATCCACCGAAAAAAATAATTTCTGTTAATACTGCTTGCTGTGAAGTGAAAATCAATCAACCACGTTGTTAAGCAACCGAGAAAACGCACTGTTCAAAATCAGTGCGTTAGGAAATAAATTTATCGAGTCTATTCAGGCCAAAAATTTTCATCCATTATTTGCTCAAATGTCCAAGGACAAGTTTCAGGAAATACACTACGCCTAATATTAGTTTCCCTCTCTGCTGCAATAATGGCATCACCATAAGCATCAGAGGAAATTTCGCTAAGTTCTGACTTTAAGCTGGGATTTTTTTTAAGACGACGGGCTATTTTTCTTCTCTGCTCTTCAATCGTAAGCTTCCAGCTCCGACCTTGCCGTTCAGATTGGAATTGCCATTTTAGGAGGTGAAGAAACAGTACCTCAAGACGAGATTCCAGCTCGTTTCTTTGGCTATTTCCCATACTTTCTATTTCCTCCGAAAGGTTTTCCCTATCCAACTGGCTCAAATCACCGGAACGAAGCAAACTGGCTTGCTCCTGAGTCCAACCATAAAAATCACTGTTATAACGGGTCGTCATGGTTCCTCCACTGGGTATATCAGCTATACAACTGTATAAATTATGAGTCTGGCAGATTATTAGCACACCGTCAAAACAGTATGTTTATCGTTAAAATCGATTAGCAGCCCATTCGCCATAAATTGAGAAGAGCCTTTCATCTGGACGGATACATATAGAATAACAAATAGAAGATGTATGAAAACTGTGGTTTTTGTTTGATAAAGAACAGAAACGAACCAAAAACGCTCACCAATAATTAAGTAAAGATCGTTATTGTGACAATTGTCACAATTTCATTGGTAAAGCACATTTCAAAAAGTTAACAAATCACTCAGAATTATCGCCAGGGCAAAACAACTTTAACAACTGAGTGTTGTTTCACAGATAGGTTGAGTGATTTCGACTATCATAATTTTCGTTATGGAAAATAACCACTTACAAAACCTTTCATTTTCCCATCCGGTGGCATTAGTCAACCGGCAAGCTGTTTATAACACCAAAAATGCCATCGGAGGCAAAATATGTTAAGTATTTTCAAGCCGGCACCTCATAGGTCCCGGCTGTCAACAGAACAGGTAGATCCAGTCTATCGTCGCTTACGTTGGCAAATTTTTATGGGGATCTTCTTTGGTTATGCAGCTTACTATCTGGTAAGAAAAAACTTTGCACTTGCAATGCCTTATCTGGTTGAGCAAGGTTTTTCCAAAGGTGAGCTCGGTTTCGCACTATCAGGGATCTCTATCGCATACGGCTTCTCCAAATTCATCATGGGCTCCGTATCCGACCGTTCTAACCCACGAGTCTTCTTACCTGCGGGTCTGATCCTCGCGGCTCTTGTTATGCTGTTTATGGGTTTCGTACCCTGGGCAACGTCCAGTATCACTATCATGTTTGTTCTGCTGTTCTTATGTGGTTGGTTCCAGGGGATGGGTTGGCCTCCTTGTGGTCGTACCATGGTGCACTGGTGGTCACAGAAAGAACGCGGCGGTATCGTTTCTATCTGGAACTGCTCACATAATGTGGGTGGTGGTTTACCACCATTGCTATTTCTGTTGGGCATGGCGTGGTTCAATGACTGGAAAGCCGCACTTTACATGCCGGCTTTCGCCGCCATTCTCGTTGCATTGATTGTCTTTGCCCTGATACGTGACACACCGCAATCCTGTGGCTTGCCACCAATCGAAGAGTATAAAAATGACTATCCTTCTGATTATACAGAGAAAGATGAAAATGAGTTAACCGCTAAACAGATTTTCATGCAATACGTGTTACCGAACAAACTGCTGTGGATGGTTGCTATGGCTAACGTATTCATTTATCTGTTACGTTACGGTATTCTTGACTGGTCACCAACCTATCTGCGTGAAGCCAAGCATTTCGCACTAGATAAATCTTCATGGGCTTATTTCCTGTACGAATATGCCGGTATCCCAGGCACGCTACTATGTGGTTGGATGTCAGACAAAATATTTAAAGGTAACCGTGGTGCAACCGGTGTGTTCTTTATGACGCTGGTTACTATCGCAACTATCGTATTCTGGTTGAACCCACCAGGTAACCCTACTGTAGATATGGCTTGTATGTTGATTATTGGCTTCCTTATCTACGGCCCAGTGATGCTGACTGGTTTACATGCCCTTGAGCTAGCTCCAAAGAAAGCCGCGGGTACAGCCGCCGGCTTTACCGGCTTATTTGGTTACTTAGGTGGCTCTGTTGCTGCAAGTGCTATCATCGGCTACACCGTTGACTTTTTCGGTTGGGACAGCGGCTTTATGGTAATGATTGGTGGTAGTATCTTGTCCGTTATTCTATTGCTAATCGTTATGATTACCGAAAAAAAACATAAACAGGAAATAGCCCACCAATATGGCTAACCTCTGTCATTAAACTGTGATATATCACTGATAATATTAATTAAGCCGCAGCATTATATACGTTGCGGCTTTTTTTAATCTCTAAGCTAAGAGATTATGTCAGTAAGTGTTATTAACACAACCAAACTCACAGTTTAATGAGATAGAGTTTATATCATCGCTAAAACGGAGAAACACACATGCAAACTCCAATTAAGACAATGATAATTGGTATCATTTTAACTTCATCGATGTCAGGCATCGCGCAAGCAGCAGATAAGATTGTTATCGCCCATCGGGGCGCAAGTGGATACTTACCTGAACACACTCTGCCGGCTAAAGCGATGGCTTATGCCGAAGGTGCTGATTATCTGGAACAAGATCTGGTCATGACTAAAGATGATGAACTGATAGTCTTACATGACCATTACCTTGATCGTGTAACTGACGTTGCCAATAAATTCCCTAACCGTGCTCGCCAAGATGGACGCTACTATGCCATCGACTTTACTTTGTCCGAAATCAAGTCATTAAAATTCACAGAAGGTTTCGATATTAAAAACGACCGACAAATACAAAATTTCTCCAATCGTTTCCCAATATGGAAATCTGATTTCCGAATCCATACTTTTCAGGAAGAGATTGAATTTGTGCAAGGATTAAATAAATCTACCGGCAAAAACATCGGTATTTATCCTGAAATCAAAGCACCGTGGTTCCACCAGAAGGAAGGAAAAGATATTTCTACTAAGGTACTAGCCGTGCTAAAAGCGTATGGTTACACCAAGAAAAGCGACAAAATTTATCTGCAATGTTTTGATACCAACGAACTTAAACGCATCAAAAACGAGCTGGAACCTAAGTTAGGCATGGATCTGAAACTGGTTCAACTTATTGCCTACACCGACTGGAATGAAACTTATGAAAAACAATCAGACGGCAAATGGACAAATTACAGCTATGACTGGATGTTCAAACCCGGTGCTATGAAAGAAGTGGCACAATACGCTGATGGTATCGGCCCTGATTACCATATGCTTGTGGAGAAGTATTCCACACCAACCAATATTAAGTTAACTAATCTGGTAAAAGAGGCTCACACCAACAATCTGGAAGTCCATCCATACACGATTCGAGTTGATCAACTGCCTAAATACGCCACCAGCGGCGATCAACTTTTCGATATCATATATAACCAAGCGGGCGTAGACGGTGTATTCACCGATTTTCCTGACTTGGGTGTGAAATTCCTGCAAAAACAGCATCAACAGAAATAAGATGCAAACAGGGCGCCTCAATCAGCGCCCTGTTCCTGTTGCTTAATAATTACGCCTTAGTTATCGAAAAGGCCATAACATCACTGAGTTTTTCAGCCCCTAAAGCCAACATCACCAAACGATCGACACCAAGCGCCACACCGGCACATTCAGGCATTCCTTGTTTCAGGGCACCAATCAGGTTTTCATCAATCGGTCGAACAGGTAAACCCAACGCTGCACGTTTACGGTTATCCCGTTCAAAACGCTGGCACTGCTCATGACTATCAGTCAGCTCACGGAAGCCATTTGCCAATTCGACGCCTTTAAAATAGACTTCAAAACGCTCTGCAACTCGATGATCTTCTTTGCTGATTTCCGCCAAAGAAGCCTGAGAAGCCGGAAAATGGTAGATAAAAGTTGGTTTTTCAGTACCAATGTGCGGTTCAACACCAACAGCAAATAAAAGTTGTAATAAAGTATCCCGATCCTCTTCTATATCAGCAATATTACTCAGATCCAACTTGGCGGCGATTTCACGCAGCTTTTCTTTCTCTGCTGATAGCGGATCAATATCCAAATAACGCAAGAAAGCTTGTTGATAAGAGAGTGATTCTGCACTTTCACAGTCGAGGATTTGCTGAAGTAAATCATCAACTTCATTCATCAAACGATACATATCATAGTGAGGCCGATACCATTCCAGCATGGTAAATTCAGGATTATGATAACGACCCGCCTCTTCATTACGGAAACAGCGGCCAAGTTGATAAATAGGGCCACTTCCTGCTGCCAGCAAGCGTTTCATGTGATATTCCGGACTTGTCATCAGATAAAGAGTCATACCATCTGCGGCACCTGGGCCAACAAACTCCGTCTGAAAAGAAAACAATTGGATATCAGTCACTGTAAACTGACCCATCGCAGGTGTTTCAACTTCCAATACCCCACGATCTGCGAAAAAGCGCCGTATTTCTGCTAAAATAGTCGCTCGTTTCAACAAGTTGGCGATAGCTGCACTTGGCTGCCAGTTTGCTGTTTCGCTCATGTAAATGACTCCAAAATAAAACCAAACGTGCAGTCTACCTGCATCACACATATCAGACAAATTATTACCGTCTGATCATCCCGGAACAACTTAGCTTGTCTTATACCCGTTATCTTTCAAGTTGCCTCTTTGTTGGTTGCACTCACTCACCCCAGTCACATCGTTATTTATGCTCCCGGGGATTCACTCCCTTGCTGAATATATACGACTACTGTTAAACAATAAAATATATTCTCTTTTTATTATGGGCGATATAGACAATTATCACTCATAATTATTAAACAACCTGAATCAATTATCATATTTAAATTAAAAGTAAAATATTATAAGTAAACTGAAAAATAATTTCAGATGATAATTATAATATAACCAGTAACACTAAAAATACATTATTAATAAAATTATTATGAAATATAATTAACATTTTATCTGGTGCATTAAGTAACTAATCCTATTTTAATAGTAAAAAAATAGTGGTCAGGTAAAACTGACCACCATAATAAGATGTCATCAAAGATCACAATTGTCCAATTACAATTTTATAACTTTAAACTGGCAATATATATCCAAGTCATATTTATCCGGTTTAATATAGTTAAAAATACCCCCGATATTGATTCGACTCAGATATTTTCCATTATCTGCACACAAAGCTATCACATTATCATCGATATATTCTAAAGTAAAAATAGAATAAACATCAATATCTGATTTTGTCGCTACTATATAATCGCTACCAGCCAGAGATATCCGACTTAAATAGAGGCCATTGCTTGCACGAAGTGCTATCTTATTAGAGCTAAGTTGTGTTGCAGAATATTTTGTGTAAATATCAATAATAGATTTATTAACTTCAATAAAATCAAAACCTCCTCCTCGAACAATTCGACTTAAATAGAACCCATTATCTGCCTGTAATGCAATAGGACTACTTGATAATCCCATAATATTCTCCTATTTAAATATACCCGTTATCCTTCAAGTTGCCTCTTTGTTGGCTGCGCTCACTCACCCCGGTCACATCGTTATCTATGCTCCCGGGGATTCGCTCCCTTGCCATCGCGATGCATCTTGAAATCCATTGGGTATATATATAATTCATTTTGGTCAACTATGTTATTAATAGATCATCAATTTAAACACCACATTTTACTATTCCTGTAAATATAAAGCATTTTCAATGAATATATACAACCGATATAATTATTAAATATCAAAATATATTTTGGCACCTGTTTTGAATAATATATACCCAAGAAACTTCAAGATGCAGTTTTTAGCACCTGAAAATGGTCGTTAATTCTAGACATCAGCGAGTCCGCTATATCCGGTAGCGTTGTGGTGAAAAATTTGAAGACGTTGTCTCGAAATTCATGTTTATCCGCAAAATAACGGTTATTTCGAACCTGTTCATTCATGACCTTCCATAATCGCTCTATTGGGTTTAAATTTGGGCTATAGGGAGGAAGGTAATGTAACTCAATATTGCTAACATAAGCCCACTCCTTAACAAGATGAGCTTTGTTGTAACCCGCCCCATCCACAATAAGATGAATTTTTTGATGATAGTCAGGATAAGACTTTCTTATTTCATTGAAAAAACAGCAAATGTTGTAGTCATTGATGGTTTGATATTCCTGGAACACCGTACGACCAATGGCATTCAGGTTGAGCGCGCCCAATATATTCAGGCGAGTCCGGCTTCCTGTTGTTTTTACTGTTTTTTTCTCGCCTTTTCGCATCCAGCCATAACCGAGTTTGGTGCCTTGAGTCGGGTGAACAGCATCAAGAAAAAGGATGGGTTCGTCTTTCGCTGTGACTTTAAGATTCTCATAATATTCAATAAATTGTCGCTGTTTTTCTGCGTCGAATTTATGAGGGACGCCACAAGGTTTTTTATAAGAAAAACCCTGACGGTGTAGCCATTTATTCATGCCGGGAATGCTAAAGGTAATATTCCAGAGCTGAGCAACATAGGCCACGATTTCATGGGTGTGATGGAAAAGATGTTGAGATAAGTGATTGATTAAAAAATCAGTTTGTTCTTGAGAAAGCAAACTATCAGACCCCCCATTATCAGATTTAAGTTTACCTTGATTAAGGTAATCGCTGATATGACGGTTAACGGTCATTTCATGAAGACGCAGGGCCTGAGCGATCATCACTGAACTCCAGCCTTCAGAGGCCAGCAGGACCGCTTTGATGCGATCACACTCCCTCTTATCACGGCAGGTGTGATGGAGATGTTCAAGTTCGGCTTTTTGTTCATCGGTAATGAATATTTTCATAGCGAGGATAATGATCTCCATTTCGGATAAAATCAAGCATCTTCAATGATTACGGGTATAATTATTTAATGTTTAATTATAATATTCATTAAGCATGAATAACTCCCACATTTAAACTATAAAACCACAAACTATAAATAAAATAAAAAATTATTTAAAATCATTAACTTCAACATTATAAATAGCCTTAAATTCCATTATTACCTAATTATCTTGAAATAAGTAACAGGTTTTTATCTGATATATTAAATAGCTGATATTATTAGTGTGAAAATAAGAAAAAATAATAGTGGCCAGTTTTACTTGTCCACCATAAAAAACTCAAGTAAAAATCATTATTTATGCAATTAATGTGGTCACTTTAAAACGGCAATACGCGTCTAAATTAATTTTATCATGATTATTTTATTTTCAATTATAATATTCATAAAACAAACAGAAGTCATTTCTATATTTAATTTAAAAAACAATCATAGAAAATAAAAAAATAATTTAAAATTATTAACTACAACATTATCAAATTAAAATAAAAATTTTAAATCTCGCTGCATTTAAATAATTTCTAATATCGATAAAAAAATACCATTCAAGCCAAATTCATATTGTATGGCCTTGATAGTCAGCTCTACAAGTGATCCTCTCAATTTCCCCCCTAGGTAATAGCTCTGTCGGTCAATGATAAATTAAAGTCACTAATTCCTGTCTTAGATCAAGTTTTAGTGATCAAATCCGACAAAATACCCTTTCATATCAAATTTACCTCACTTAGAACCCGCTATACTTAATTCAATGTAAACAGTAATAAACAGCTTCCCTTGACCGTTAAATCACCAGATTTTACCTACAGAATTTTGCATATGAAAAATAACAACAACATTTAGGAAAGTTACGACAATTTTGCTTACTAATTAATTTCACTCAAATAATGGAGAAGCACAGTGCAAATCTTTAATGCCGATCTCGCGATTATCGGAGCCGGAGGCGCAGGCCTACGAGCCGCAATTGCCGCCGCTGAGGCTAATCCTCAGATGAAGATTGCTCTGATCTCAAAAGTTTACCCAATGCGTAGCCACACTGTGGCAGCGGAAGGTGGATCAGCAGCAGTCACCCAAGCTCACGACTCCTATGACTTCCATTTCAACGATACCGTATCCGGTGGTGACTGGTTATGCGAGCAAGATGTTGTTGAATATTTCGTCGAACATTGCCCGACAGAAATGATCCAACTAGAACAGTGGGGCTGTCCGTGGAGCCGTAAGGAAGATGGTTCCGTCAACGTGCGTCGTTTTGGTGGTATGAAGATAGAGCGCACTTGGTTCGCTGCGGATAAAACTGGCTTCCACATGTTACACACGCTATTCCAAACCTCCCTTAAGTATCCTCAAATTCAACGCTTTGATGAGCATTTTGTCCTCGATATTCTGGTAGATGAAGGACAAGCGCGCGGCCTAGTTGCGCTGAATATGATGGAAGGCACCAAAATTCAGATCAGGGCTAATGCCGTTATTATGGCAACTGGTGGCGCAGGCCGTGTATACCGTTACAATACCAACGGCGGTATCGTGACCGGTGATGGTATGGGCATGGCATTCCGTCACGGCGTACCACTGCGTGATATGGAGTTTGTTCAGTATCATCCAACCGGACTGCCGGGTTCCGGTATCCTAATGACAGAAGGTTGTCGTGGTGAAGGCGGAATTTTGGTCAACAAAGATGGCTACCGCTATTTACAAGATTATGGCCTCGGCCCCGAGACACCATTAGGCAAACCTGAAAACAAATATATGGAACTGGGTCCCCGTGACAAAGTTTCTCAGGCTTTTTGGCATGAATGGCGTGCCGGTCGTACTATTTCAACTCCACGTGGCAATGTGGTTTATCTCGATCTACGCCATTTGGGGGAGAAGAAATTACTTGAACGCCTACCCTTCATCTGTGAACTGGCAAAGGCATATGTTGGTGTTGATCCCGTTAAAGAGCCCATTCCGGTCCGGCCTACTGCACATTACACTATGGGTGGTATCGAAACTGACCAGAAATGTGAAACTCGCATTAAAGGGCTGTTCGCTGTTGGTGAATGTTCTTCCATTGGCCTGCATGGTGCAAACCGCCTTGGTTCCAATTCTCTGGCTGAATTGGTGGTCTTTGGCCGTCTGGCGGGTGAAGAAGCAGTAAAACATGTTCAACAAACCAAACCCATTAATGACCGCACATTGGATGCTCAGGCATGTGATGTAGTCGCACGTTTGAACAACTTGCTGAAACAAAAAGGGACGGAAAGTTGGTCGAAGATCCGTGATGAAATGGGTATCTCGATGGAAGAAGGCTGCGGTATCTACCGCACCCCTGAACTCATGCTAAAAACGATCGATAAGATTGCTGAACTAAAAGATCGCTTCAAACGGGTGAAAATCACCGATAACAGCAATGTGTTCAACACTGATCTACTGTACACCATTGAGCTTGGCTTTAGCCTGGATGTAGCTGAATGTATGATTCACTCTGCGATAAACCGTAAAGAGTCCCGTGGCGCTCATCAACGTCTGGATGAAGGTTGTACCGAACGTGATGATGAAAAATGCCTAAAACATACGCTCGCTTTCTATGACCCTGAAAGTGTTCCTCACCTAGAATACAGTGATGTGAAAATCACCAAATCCATCCCCGCAAAACGTGTATATGGCGGTGAAGCCGCAGCACAAGAGAAAAAGTATAAGGAGCAGGAGAATGGTTGATATGAACACCCTGAGAATGGAGGTCATGCGCTATAACCCGGAAAGTGACCATAAACCCCATTTTATAACCTATGAGATTCCTTATGATGAGCAGACTTCTCTACTTGATGCCCTAGGTTACATTAAAGACAATCTCGCTCCCGATCTCTCTTACCGCTGGTCTTGCCGTATGGCTATCTGTGGTTCTTGCGGCATGATGGTTAACCGTGTGCCGAAACTGGCCTGTAAAACCTTCCTGCGTGATTATCCTCAAGGAATGAAAGTTGAAGCGCTGGCTAACTTTCCGATTGAACGTGACCTGGTCGTTGATATGACCCACTTCATTGAAAGCCTGGAAGCGATCAAACCATACATCATTGGGAATGACCGTAGACCTTCTGACGGCCCAAATATTCAAACTCCAGCACAGATGGCAAAATATCATCAATTTTCCGGCTGTATCAACTGTGGCTTATGTTATGCCGCTTGCCCTCAGTTTGGTCTGAACCCTGAATTTATCGGCCCGGCGGCGATCACGCTGGCTCACCGTTACAACCTCGACAACCGAGACCACGGTAAGAAGAAGCGTATGCCCCAACTTAATAGCCAGAATGGGGTATGGAGCTGTACATTCGTTGGTTACTGTTCTGAGGTCTGTCCGAAACATGTCGATCCAGCCGCGGCTATCCAACAAGGCAAGATCGAAAGCGCGAAAGACTTCATGATCGCCATGCTAAAACCACAATAAGGGGAGAAAGAAAGTAATGACGACTAAACGCAAACCTTATATCCGCAGCATGGCTCCCAACTGGTGGCAGAAACTGGGCTTTTACCGCTTCTATATCCTGCGTGAAAGTACCGCAGTGACGACTATGTGGTTCAGTATCTTACTGATATACGGTCTATTCGCTCTAAAAGGTGGTACCCAAAGCTGGCATGAATTTGTCACGTTCCTGCAAAATCCCGTCATCCTGCTGGTTAATATCATCACTCTGCTAGGTGCTCTGCTGCATACTAAAACCTGGTTTGAGCTAGCGCCGAAAGCAGCTAACATCGTGATAAAAGGCGAAAAGATGGGTTCTGGGCCAGTAATCAAACTGCTATGGGCCGTCACTATTATCGTCACCATGATTATCTTAGGTATAGCCTTACTTTAACCTCAAGGAGGATCTAATGAATCAAATACCTAAACGTTCCGATGAGCCGATTTTTTGGGGATTATTTGGTGCCGGTGGTATGTGGGGCGCAATTGTGGCTCCAGCCATTATTTTACTCGTCGCCATCCTTTTGCCATTGGAAGTCGCGCCGGAAGCGTTAAGCTACGCACGAATTCTGGCTTTCTGTCAGAGCCTTATTGGTCGTGCGTTCCTATTGCTGATGATTATTCTACCACTATGGTGCGGTTTACACCGTATCCACCACGGTATGCATGACCTGAAAATTCATATCCCTGCGAGTAAATGGATTTTCTACGGCTTGGCAGCGATTCTGAGTGTTGTCGCTATCATCGGCGTTTTTACTCTGTAGTCGAACAACAACGAGCTGAACACTATTTCTGCAATGCAGCGGCATCTGGAGAAGAGGCATGAAACGACTACAAAAAGTCGGTATTTCTTGATAAAGAATATCCTATATTAACCCGAATTCTGGATAAGAAATTGACGAGAAGCCTGTTCCAGGAGCAAAGTTTTGGTGTGCACCAAAAACAGCTCCGAGGGGGGAACAGGCTATGGACAACTTAGTTGAAATTTTCTGTGATGTCGATGATTTTTGCCGTTTTTTCATCCCTCAATGGGAACAATTTTGTCTCGATAGCGGGCATCGTTTACGCCGCCGACAAGGTCATATGTATCCCAGTGAAATCATGACCATTTTGATCCTTTTTCATATGTCGCATTACCGTGATTTTAAACATTTTTATCTAGAACATATTTGGAAATATCACCATAAGGATTTTCCAACCTTGCTTAGCTATCCTCGTTTTGTCAGTGTGGCTCCTTCCGTTTTGGTGCCATTATGCAGCTATCTGACTCAATTAAAAGGGAAACCCACAGGCATTGCTTTTATTGATTCCACCCGTTTGAGTGTCTGCCATAACATTCGCATCCCTCGACATAAGGTCTTTGCGGGGATAGCAAAGCGCGGAAAAAATTCAATGGGCTGGTTTTACGGTTTCAAATTACACCTGGTTGTCAATCATCAGGGTGAAATTCTCGCGCTTAAAGTGACTCCGGGTAATGTGGATGATCGGGAACCTGTTCGTGAATTATCAAAAGAATTAACGGGTTCTCTTTACGGTGACAAAGGTTACCTCAGCCAGGAATTGGCGGACGATTTAGCTAAAACCGATGTCACTTTCATCACGAAAAAACGGCGTAACATGAAAGCGAGTATGCAAGCTGAGTGGGATAAGATAATGTTAAAAAAGCGTTTTATCATTGAAACGATTAATGGGCAATTAAAAACTCTTTCTCAAATAGAGCATTCCCGCCACCGAAGTATAAAAGGCTTTCTGTTGTGCGTTTTAGGTGGATTGATTGCTTACTGCCTTAAATTGAAGAAGCCATCACTGAAAGTTTTCTACTCAGAAGACGATTTTTCAATGACGGATTAAGCAGAATTCGGGTTATATTACCCTATGGATTTCAAGGTGCATCGCGACGGCAAGGGAGCGAATCCCCGGGAGCATAGATAACGATGTGACCGGGGTGAGTGAGTGCAGCCAACAAAGAGGCAACTTGAAAGATGACAGGTATAGAAGCTGCACTGCCAAAATGTGAAACCTTTGGAGTGCAGTTCAATATTAACTGGACAATTTCAGACCGATAATACCGGCGATAATCAGAGCAAAACTTAAAATCCTGGCAAAGCTTGCAGATTCACCAAACACTATAATGCCAAAAATAGCGGTACCCACTGCACCTATTCCAGTCCAGACCGCATAAGCTGTACCTATTGGTAAACCTTTCATTGCATAAGCAAGCAATCCCATACTGAGCGCCACAGCACTGGCTGTAATAAGGCTCGGTATCAACCGGGTGAAACCATGAGTATATTTCAGGCCAACCGCCCAGACGACTTCGAATAAACCAGCAATAACAAGAACAAACCAGGACATATCAACGCCCCATAATAGTGTTGTGGAGTCGTCCCCAGAAAACGGCAGTATATCCAGGTCGTCCCGGATAACCATTAGAAACAGTGATAAATTATAGTCGTGTAAAATGGCAGTATCAATAACACAATATCGTGAGCTCAAAAGACATGACTAGCCATGCCCTCTGTATAAGAAAAACCACAGCCTGCTTCCAGAACTGCGGCTTTTATCAAATATCGTCGGTAATTATTTTACGCGAGAAACGTATTCACCAGAACGGGTATCTACTTTAATCACTTCACCAATTTGAACAAACAGAGGTACTTTAACTACAGCACCAGTGTTCAAGGTTGCTGGTTTACCACCCGTACCTGCGGTATCACCTTTTAGACCTGGATCAGTATCAGTAATTTCTAATTCAACAAAGTTTGGTGGAGTCACAGAAATAGGCTGACCATTCCACAGCGTCAGGATACACTCAGCTTGTTCTACTAACCATTTCGCATTATCGCCAACTGCTTTTTCATCAGCAGCTAACTGCTCGAAGGTTTCGTTATTCATAAAGTGCCAAAACTCACCATCGTTATACAGGTAAGTCAGGTTCATATCCATCACGTCAGCGGATTCTACAGAGTCAGTAGATTTGAACGTCTTTTCCAGCAATTTACCGGAAATCAGCTTACGAATACGGACACGGGCAAACGCCTGACCTTTACCCGGCTTCACGAATTCACTTTCAAGAATAGCGCACGGCTCGCCATCTAACATGATTTTAAGACCTGAACGGAATTCATTGGTACTATAAGTAGCCATGGAGATCCTCTTTTAAACAAAATGGCTTAGCCAAAAAATGGCGCACATTATAACCCCAAAGATCATCATCAGAGAAGACTGGTTGAAACAACTTACAGATGTTATTACCGATCCTGATGAATTATTACAATTATTATCTTTAGATAAACACCCGACCTTGACCAAGGGGAGCGGCGCACGTCGCCTGTTTCCACTACGGGTACCCAGAGCTTTTGTTACGCGTATGCAAGTAAGCGATCCTAATGATCCGCTGCTACTTCAGGTCATAACGACACCAGAAGAATTCACGCTTACGCCGGGTTTTTCTACCGATCCTCTGGATGAACAGCGCAGTGCTGTCCCCGGCCTATTACATAAATACCGTAATCGCGCACTGTTGCTGGTTAAAGGAGGATGCGCGATTAACTGCCGTTATTGCTTCCGACGTCATTTCCCATACGAAGATAACAAAGGTAATAAACGCAATTGGCAACAAGCGTTAGATTATATTCAGCAACATCCTGAACTTGATGAGATTATCTTCTCCGGTGGCGATCCTTTAATGGCAAAAGATCATGAACTTGACTGGCTGATCAGCAATCTGGAAAAGATTTCTCATATTAAACGACTGCGTATTCACACTCGTCTGCCTGTAGTTATTCCTGCCCGGATCACAACAACGCTTTGCGATCGACTGGCACAATCGAGATTACAGGTGATCATGGTGACACATATCAATCATGCTAATGAGATCGACCAATCCTTACGGAACAGTATGATATTGCTGAAACAAGCAGGTATTACGTTACTCAATCAAAGTGTGCTGTTACGCGGTATCAATAATCATTCTGATACTCTGGCTGACCTGAGCAATGCTCTGTTTGATGCAGGTATTCTACCTTACTACATTCACGTGCTGGATAAAGTACAAGGAGCCGCTCATTTTATGGTCAATGATGAAGAAGCCAAGGGGCTTATCCGGGAATTGCTGACAAAAATTTCAGGTTATTTAGTACCACGTCTCGCAAGGGAAATCGGCGGAGAACCGAGTAAGACACCTCTTGATCTGGGATTAAGGCAAAACTAACAAAAAATTCATGCCCGGATACTTTTCAGCCGGGCATACCATTCAAATTCTGAATGTCATTACTGACATTTATAGACTTGACCGATCATCTTACTGTCCAGTGGCGCAAAGCTCGATAACAGACTTTCACTCGGACTGGTGACTCCATAAATCACATTTCCCCCCATGACTGCGGCTTTATTGCGTAAATCATTGGCTGCCCCACGCATTGAGCTGCTTTCATTACTTACACCAGTCATCCAATTGCTTTGAGTACCGGTTACTTCACCTAATAACTGGCACTCGCTGCCTGGCTTAGTATCAACAAATCGAACCTGTGAACCACCAGAAGTTAATTGGTTAGTCGTTGTACACCCTGCCAATAGTAACAATACTGAAGCACTGAGCAAAACTTTAATTCGCATGTTTTTCCTCACCCATTGTTGGAAATTCGACAATTAATCATCAATATACCTTGTTGTACACCAATATCGCAAAAAATAATTTATAAAGTCATCCTTCAATAAAGTGTTTAGGTCAAAAATATTTTATGCCAAGGTGAATGCAGTAAGAAAATAGAGAAAAATAATCGAATAAATAACATGAATAAGTTTGATAAATGCTTTATCTTCAAAAAAACATCACTCATTAATCAATACATAAATTATCTATCAAAAAAGCCTTTTATCCATGATATTGACTAACAGATAGAACACTAAAAATATTATTATACCCGTCATCTTTCAAGTTGCCTCTTTGTTGGCTGCACTCTCTCACCCCGGTCACATAGTTCTCTATGCTCCCGGGGATTCACTCCCTTACCGTCGCGATCCATCTTGAAATCCATAGGGTATATTTCCTGTTGGCATATTTATGTTTATTTTTCCATCTGATAAATTCAATTCCCATGTTGCGAATGATATTAAATTTAAACCATCTCGCTCAAAACACTATTAGAACATCTATCAACAGTTGTGATTCGATAATATCTCACGACAATTTTTTATTGAGCAATTATTTGACGTTATATCCCATAAAAACGCCACATATTAATAGGGTTAAATTTCATGTGGATTTTGTTGTATGTAAATAATGATACTTTTTTAACATGGATTCAAGAAACCGTGCCCCATTTGGATAGAAATACCTCCATTGACACCACGATAATGGGCCATCAAACATTTTCGTGGCATCATATTTTCCGACTATCACCATCCATCACCAATGTGGATACGCTCTGTCAGATAGTCCAGAAATACCCGTACCCGTGATGGGAGCTGCCTACCTTGGCCGACAAAAACTGCATATATTTCTTCCTTATCGCCAGGATTATAGTTCTCAAGTACAGGTAGCAACAAACCGCTCCGAATATCAGCATCCACATGGAAACGAGCTAATCGTGCTAAGCCAAGTCCTGCTATTGCAGCTTTACGCATGGTTTCTCCATCACCAAGTAGCAAGTTCCCTGAAGGCAATTGTTGCCCCCACTCTTCCGAATCGATGAAAGGCCAAGCTTTCATATGACGGGTAAAACCAAAACCAAGTCGATTGTAGCGCCCTAGATCGCTAGGCATAGAGGGTATCCCCATCCTTTCAAGGTATGAAGGAGATCCTACCACAACCATTCGACTTGCCCCCAACTTGCGTACCATGAAACATGAATCGTCCAGAGGACCGGTACGAATCGCCACATCACTACGATCATCAAGTAAATCCACTATCAAGTCACATAATGAGATGTCGAGTGTGATCTCTGGATAACGTTGCAGGAAATCCGGTAGTAAAGGCATCAAGCAATGTTTTCCAAACGCAACATGACAATTCACACGTATCCGTCCACGTAGCGCGGTTCCCTGATTTGCTTCTTGTTCTGCGGCTATGATGTCCTCCAAAATTCTGACACTACGTTCATAGAAAACAGAACCTTCAGCCGTTAACTGAAGTTTACGTGTCGTTCTATTCAGCAGCCGTACACCAAGTCGCATCTCAAGTCGATTAATAAGCTTACTGACTGCTGACGGCGTCATATCGAGCTTACGAGCAGCAGCAGAGAGACCTTCCGACTCAATTACTTGAACGAATACAGCCATTTCGGTGGATCGATTAAATTTGTGCATAGATATTTGAATTATTTTCCAAAGTCCTATGGATAAATGAATTTTAGTCTAATAAGCTCATTTTTTCTAAGTTTAAGGAAATATTTTTTTCTTTAAGAATTTCCCCTATGCCAAATCATCTTTAATTACTTAACACCTTGAATCGCTTTTTAAGCTAATGAAGAGGGCAATCACTTTGTAAAACCGCAGTTTCACATGGTGCAGGTTCAAGTGCAGCATTGCACAAACTTTAATCACGAGTATAGCAGCACTACAGAAGGAAATAGGAGAAGAGAACGTTATAGCAAGAGCAGCCTCTTGTATCGTTCATTGAAACATCAGCAAAAATAAAGTTGACGGGAAAGTACTTCAGCTATCCTAGTGGACTTATTACTTGGTAAACACGATGCCGTTTCATCACAATATTGGGAGCAACATCACTGGGAGCAACACCACTTCAACGTACGTTTTTCATAAATATTACGGAAATACAGGAGGCTTTCACCCCTATCTGAAATCAGACCCGGAGACCGATATCCAAGCTTGAACCTCAGCCCGGATATCGAATTTTTTTAAATGCTATTTTAGCGGGGTGGGAATATTCACCATGATATTAATCGGTGACCACGATGGACGTAACCCGCTCGGCTAGCGACCTATGCGGCTATTACATCATACCGCCCATACCGCCCATGCCACCCATACCGCCTGCTGCACCTAAATCAGCTTTATCATCTTTAGGCAGGTCAGTGATCATACATTCAGTGGTGATCATCAGACCAGCGATAGATGCTGCAAATTGCAGTGCAGAACGGGTCACTTTGGTTGGATCCAAAATACCCATTGCGATCATATCGCCATACTGTTCAGTCGTTGCGTTATAACCGTAGTTGCCTTCACCTGCTTTCACGCTGTTTGCGATAACAGATGGCTCTTCACCTGAGTTGTCAACGATCTGACGTAGAGGAGCTTCCATCGCGCGCATTGCAACACGGATACCTACGTTTTGATCTTCGTTATCGCCTTTCAGACCAACAATAGCCGCTGCAACGCGAACCAGTGCAACACCACCACCAGCTACCACGCCTTCTTCTACTGCTGCGCGAGTTGCATGCAGAGCATCGTCAACGCGAGCGCGTTTTTCTTTCATTTCAACTTCTGTTGCAGCACCAACTTTGATAACAGCAACACCACCAGCCAGTTTAGCTACGCGCTCTTGCAGTTTTTCACGGTCGTAATCAGAAGTGGACTCTTTGATCTGCTGATTGATCTGAGAAACACGGCCTTTAATTGCATCTTCTTCACCAACGCCATCAATGATGGTTGTGGTATCTTTGTTGATAACGATACGTTTTGCCTGACCCAGATCTTCCAACGTTGCTTTTTCCAACTCTAGGCCGATCTCTTCAGAAATAACATTACCGTTAGTCAAGACAGCAATGTCATGCAGCATTGCTTTACGGCGATCACCGAAGCCAGGCGCTTTGACCGCAGCAACTTTGACGATGCCACGCATGGTATTAACAACCAGAGTTGCCAGTGCTTCACCTTCAACATCTTCCGCAACAATCAGCAAAGGCTTGCTTGCCTTAGCTACACCTTCCAGAACTGGCAACAGTTCACGGATGTTGGAGATTTTTTTATCTACCAGAAGAATATATGGGTTTTCTAATTCAACAGAACCGTTTTCTGGTTTGTTGATGAAATAAGGAGAGAGGTAACCACGGTCAAACTGCATACCTTCAACGACATCCAGCTCGTCTTCCAGGCCAGTACCTTCTTCAACGGTGATTACACCTTCTTTACCGACTTTATCCATCGCTTCTGCGATCAATTTACCCACAGTTTCGTCGGAATTCGCGGAGATAGTACCTACCTGAGCAATAGAGATGGAATCTGAGCAAGGTACGGACAGTTTTTTCAGTTCTGCCACTGCTGCAACCACGGCTTTGTCAATACCGCGTTTCAGATCCATTGGATTCATACCAGCGGCTACGGCTTTCAGACCTTCAGTAACAATAGACTGAGCCAATACAGTTGCTGTTGTTGTGCCGTCGCCCGCAGCATCATTCGCTTTAGAGGCAACTTCTTTCACCATCTGAGCACCCATGTTTTCGAACTTGTCTTCCAGTTCAATTTCACGAGCAACGGAAACGCCGTCTTTAGTGATTGCAGGAGCACCGAAAGATTTATCCAGCACAACGTTACGGCCTTTAGGGCCCAAGGTTACTTTTACTGCATCAGCAAGAATATTTACACCACGTAGCATCTTAACGCGAGCATCGCTACCAAATTTTACGTCTTTAGCTGCCATTGTTTCTTTCCTTTAAATTCGTTCAGTTAAGAAGATCTAAGCGCAACAATTACGCTTCAACAATTGCCAGAATGTCGCTTTCAGACATGATCAACACTTCTTCGTTGTCGATCTTCTCTGATTTAACACCGTAACCATCGTTAAAAATAACGATATCTCCAACTTTCACACACAGTGCTTTTACATCACCGCTTTCAAGGATGCGGCCATTGCCCACAGCCAAAACTTCGCCACGAGTGGATTTACCCGCAGCAGTGCCAGTCAGCACAATACCGCCAGCAGATTTTGATTCAACTTCTTTACGCTTGACGATTACACGATCATGCAATGGACGAATATTCATTGATAGCTCTCCTATAAGAAAGTCCATATCAGGTAAGAGGATTGATACCAGTACGCTTTCATTAAACCAGTATCATAATAAATTAAATGGGGGCCTATTTATGATACTTCAAGGGCAGGCAAAAAAATATTTTACTTTTTTCTTGCCCACAGAAAAAAACCGATGATTAAACCAAACATTCAGAAAATGGCCGCTTATCAATGAGGCTTATGCTCGTCGTCATCGGGTTTATGGTCTTTCAACGTTCGGGAAGGGTCATCCTGCTTACGCTCGTATTCCCCCTCAAAAGTATTACTATCCCGTCTAAACCCACCGCTATTATGAGGACGATAGAAATTGATATGTGGCATCAGTTTCATCACTAATGTTTTTTGAACCGGTGGCAATAACAACAGCAATCCAAGAAAATCCGTAAAAAAACCGGGGAGGAGTAACAGGAAACCCGCCAGTAAAAGAGAGACGCTCTTTATCATTTCCGCAGCCGGACTCTCCCCATTAATCAGCTTCTGCTGGATCTGGATAAAATTCTTTATGCCCTGACTGCGTACCAGAGAGATACCGATACAAGAAGTAAACAACACCAGTAACAGAGTTAACAGTACACCTAGTTCAGAGGCAACACGCACAAATAAGGCTGACTCGATATAGACAAGCAAAAATATCAGGATAAATGGCAACCAACGCACTTGGTGCTCCTTCAATTGATTTGGATGAACAGGTTGTATCCTGAATAAATCATATCAACAAAATCCAAGGGACAACCAAATTAATATTTTTTCAGTTTATTAAAGATATAATTGGGGTCACAGTTATCGTTTTCAATCCACTGAAAATCTTTCTAATTAGACACAAAATTGTGATAAATATCACATATATCAAATCAGACTAAACAAATACCACTATAAAGTGATCCAGATTCAAGGCATTTATTGCTAACCAGCATATGATCACGCCGGCAATCCGGTGATAAAAAGTTCATATCACAACTATTGCAGTTGGCAACATAATGATTTAATGAACGCATAATTAGACAGTAAAAACGTCATCTAATAAGAAGGTTCTCATGTCAAACAACATTCGTATCGAAGAAGACCTGTTAGGTAAACGAGAAGTCCCTGCTGAAGCCTATTATGGTATTCACACCTTACGTGCGATTGAAAACTTCCATATCAGTAACAACACCATTAATGATGTACCCGAATTCATCCGTGGCATGGTGATGGTAAAAAAAGCCGCAGCCTTAGCTAACAAAGAGCTACAAACTATTCCTAAAAAAATTGCTGACATCATCATCAAAGCATGTGACGAAGTGCTCTATACCGGCAGATGCATGGATCAGTTTCCGGTCGATGTGTTTCAAGGCGGTGCCGGTACTTCACTCAACATGAATACCAATGAGGTTCTGGCAAACATTGGTCTGGAACTGTTAGGCCATAAAAAAGGCGAATATGAGTACCTGAATCCCAATGACCATCTGAATAAAAGCCAGTCAACTAACGACGCCTACCCAACTGGCTTCCGCATCGCGGTTTATAACTCCATCCTGAAACTGATCGAGTCTATTGAGCTGTTAATTGTGGGTTTCGATAAAAAATCCAGAGAATTTAATGACATTCTAAAAATGGGTCGTACCCAATTACAGGATGCTGTTCCCATGACACTGGGGCAGGAATTCAACGCATTCTCTATCCTGTTGAAAGAAGAAGTTAAAAACCTCAACCGAACCTCTGAATTACTGCTGGAAATTAACCTTGGCGCTACTGCTATCGGTACCCGCTTGAATACAGCACCAGGTTATCAGAAATTGGCGGTTGAAAAACTGGCGGAAGTTTCAGGTTTACCTTGCGTACCAGCCGAAGACCTGATTGAAGCCACTTCTGACTGTGGGGCTTACGTTATGGTCCACGGTGCTCTGAAGCGCCTGGCTGTCAAACTGTCTAAAATTTGTAATGACCTGCGTTTGCTTTCTTCTGGCCCTCGTGCTGGCCTGAATGAAATCAACCTACCAGAATTACAGGCAGGCTCTTCTATTATGCCGGCAAAAGTGAACCCGGTTATTCCAGAAGTTGTGAATCAGGTTTGCTTCAAAGTTATTGGTAACGATATTTGTGTTACTATGGCGTCCGAAGCAGGCCAGTTACAGCTCAATGTAATGGAACCTGCTATCGGTCAGGCCATGTTTGAATCTATCTCCCTGCTAAGCAACGCTTGCCGCAACCTGGTAGAAAAATGCGTTAATGGCATCACGGCTAACAAAGAAGTTTGCGAAAATTTCGTATTCAACTCGATCGGTATCGTGACATATCTGAACCCATTCATCGGTCACCATAATGGTGACATTGTTGGTAAAATTTGTGCTGAAACCGGTAAAAGTGTTCGTGAAGTCGTTCTGGAACGAGGCTTACTGACCGAAACTCAATTGGATGACATCTTCTCTGTAGAGAACCTAAAATGCCCATCTTACAAGGCAAAACGTTTTGACGATTAAGTTGTTGAATATAATAAAAAATAGCTCTTAGCAACAAGGCACGCAACTCCAACTGGATAGCGTGCCTTTTTACTTCCCTACATGCACAAAGTATTAACCTAAAATTTTCAAATTTTTAATTATTTCAAGGAGTCACTATTATGTTAGCCGTAGAATTGATTATCGTTCTGCTGGCCATCTTCCTGGGTGCAAGATTAGGGGGAATTGGCATTGGATTTGCCGGTGGTCTTGGCGTTCTGGTGCTGGCTGTAATTGGCGTTAAACCAGGGCATATCCCATTTGATGTTATTTCCATCATTATGGCAGTTATCGCCGCTATCTCTGCAATGCAGGTTGCCGGTGGTCTGGATTATCTGGTTCAGCAAACTGAAAAACTGCTGCGTAAAAACCCAAAATACATCACGATACTCGCACCTATCGTTACCTATTTCCTGACACTGTTTGCAGGTACAGGTAACATCTCCCTGTCAGCACTGCCTGTTATTACCGAAGTTGCGAAAGAGCAAGGCATTAAGCCATGCCGTCCACTTTCCACTGCGGTTGTAGCGGCCCAAATTGGCATCACCGCCTCACCAATTTCCGCGGCGGTCGTTTATATGTCTTCTCTGATGGAAGGCCACGGCGTTAGCTATATCCATCTGTTAATGGTGCTATTACCATCCACTTTCGCCGCTATCGTTCTGATGTCTTTCATCATCTCCTGGGCGTTTAATTCCAAGTTGTCTGATGACCCCATTTACTTAAAGCGCTTGGAAGACAACTTGGTAACTCTGCGTGGCAGCAAACAAATTGAGATTAAACCAAGGGCTAAAGCTTCCGTTCTGTTATTCCTGTCCGGTGTTATCAGTGTTGTTATTTACGCTATCGTCAATAGCCCAAGCATCGGTCTGGTTGAAGAACCTCTGATGAACACCACTCACGCCATTCTGATCATTATGTTGAGTGTCGCAACTATCACAACGATGTTCTGTTCAGTTGATACTGACGCCATTCTGAACTCCAGTACCTTTAAAGCGGGTATGAGCGCATGTATCTGTATTCTAGGTGTTGCATGGCTAGGAGATACTTTTGTTCAGGCAAACATGGATTGGATTAAAGGCACCGCTGGAGACTTAATCCACTCTCAACCTTGGTTGCTAGCGATCATTTTCTTCTTCTGTTCCGCCCTGCTCTATTCTCAGGCAGCCACCGCAAAAGCGTTGATGCCGATGGCTTTGGCTCTTAACGTCACACCATTGACCGCCATTGCCTCTTTCTCAGCGGTTTCTGGGTTGTTTATTCTGCCTACCTATCCAACCTTGGTTGCCGCAGTTCAGATGGATGACACCGGCACGACCCGTATCGGCCGTTTTGTATTTAATCATCCATTCTTTATCCCTGGCACCATTGGGGTTGCTCTAGCTGTTGCCTTCGGTTTCCTATTCGGCAGTATGATCCTCTAATTCTGGCTGCCAATAACCACTTAATCCAGGGGCGTATACCGCCCCTGACTCCCCTCTCCCAAACGATATATTTTCTCTGAAAACCTTCGATAACTGTTTTAATCTTAACCAGAACACTTTCTGGTCTGGCCGCCTTCGGTTATAGTGCTGAGTCTGTTTCATTCGATTAGCGATCATTATCTTTATGATTAAACGTACTCTGATGCTATTTTTGCTGCTTTGCAGCCCCCTTCTTACCCCGGCGGCAGCAAACGCACTGTTTGAACAGCCGGGGCAAAACCCATATTTGCCAGTAGATCAGGCATTCATGTTTGATTTTCAGCAAAAAGGCGACAAATTGACGTTAGACTGGCAGATCAAACCGGGTTATTACCTTTATCACAAACAACTTCATATTGAGCCGCAACAGGCCACACTGGGTAAAATCACGTTGCCACAAGGTACAGCTCATCGAGATGAGTTCTTTGGTGAAACTGAAGTTTATTTCCAACAACTCATCGTCAATGTTCCTGTTACAAAGGCGAACAACAATTCTAATATCGTTGTCACTTATCAAGGCTGTGCCGCCGCAGGATATTGCTATCCACCTGAAACCCGCCTTGTCCCATTGAGTGCAGTTATTCCATCAAAAACAACTGACGCCATATCTGCTGAACCTGTTCACAAAACGCCAGAAAGTGCATCGAATGATCAACAACATTTGCCTTTCTCACCACTCTGGGCAATTTTGATTGGCATCGGTATCGCCTTTACACCTTGTGTACTACCGATGTATCCATTGATTTCCAGCATTATTCTTGGCAGCCAACGCCCTAAAAGCCTAAAACAGATATTTTGGTTAGCGCTAAGCTATGTTCAAGGCATGGCAGTCACCTATACACTACTTGGATTGATTGTAGCAGCGGCGGGTCTACAATTTCAGGCCGCACTGCAACATCCGTATGTACTGATCGGCTTATCAGTATTGTTTATACTGCTGGCACTGTCGATGTTCGGCCTCTATTCTCTGCAACTGCCTTCCGCTGTTCAGACGCGCTTAGTCAACTGGAGTAACCAGCAAAAAAACGGTTCACTTTTCGGCGTATTCGCTATGGGGGCGTTAGCGGGATTAATTTGCTCACCTTGTACTACCGCCCCTTTAAGTGCGATTCTGCTTTACATTGCTCAAAGTGGTAATACCGTGGCAGGTGGCCTAACCCTCTATCTTTACGCTTTAGGAATGGGATTACCGCTCATTGCTGTCACCCTATTTGGCCACAAACTCCTGCCACGCAGTGGGCCTTGGATGCAGTATGTTAAAGAAGCTTTTGGCTTCATTATTCTTGCACTACCCGTTTTCCTGCTGGAAAGGGTTATCGGTGATGCATGGGGAATACGATTATGGAGCCTGCTGGCAGTCAGTTTTCTAGGAT
This sequence comes from Photorhabdus laumondii subsp. laumondii, assembly GCF_003343245.1. Taxonomy (NCBI): domain Bacteria; kingdom Pseudomonadati; phylum Pseudomonadota; class Gammaproteobacteria; order Enterobacterales; family Morganellaceae; genus Photorhabdus; species Photorhabdus laumondii. Next base: position 4,828,857 of record NZ_CP024901.1, read on the forward strand.
GGGGATTTGTTCTGACGATTAGAAGCCAAAACGGTTGGGTACGAGTCATACAACTGATATTGTTAATTCTGATGCTGATAGCTACTCGCCCATTGCAGGATTGGTTTTGGGGTACAACGGTCACACAACAGTCGCAACACAGCCTAAATTTCCGCCAGATAAATAACTGGCAGGAATTAGAACAGATAATGACACAAAACAGCCATAAAACCGTTATGCTTGATTTCTATGCTGACTGGTGTACCGCTTGCAAAGAATTTGAAAAATATACTTTCAGCGATCCACAAGTTCAGTCACAACTGGGTGATACCTTACTGTTACAGGCCAATGTCACGAACAACAGCCCGCAGCAGAAGCAGCTTTTAGAAAAACTTAGCGTTCGGGGATTGCCGACTATTTTGTTTTTTGATTCTCAGGGGAAAGAGATCCCCGATTCACGGGTAAATGGCTTTATGGATGCCACCCGCTTTAATGAACATTTGCAACATCTGCCAAAATGACTCAGAAGGAGAACACCATGCAACGAGAACAAGTTCTTAGTCATGCCTTAAACTTACTGGAGCAACATGGCTTATCCATCACAACTGAGGTACTTTTTGGCTCGCTTAACATGGATATCGAATATCTCAAGCAATTCTGGCCCGATCGGGAAGCTCTACTTTATGACTGTCTACGTTATCACGGCCAACAGATTGAAGTCTGGCAGCGACAGATATTACTGGATGAAAATCTGACACCAGAACAGAAGCTACTAGCTCGTTACACAGCCCTTGATGAAAAAGTAAAAGAGAAACGCTACCCAGGCTGCCTATTTATCGCAGCCTGTAGCGCATTCCCTGAACCTGACCACCCTATCCATCAATTAGCTGAATTACAAAAACAGAGTTCTTCTCGTTACACTACTGAGCTATTACATCAACTGGATATTGAAGATTGCGAACTCGTTGCTAAACAGATGGAGCTGATTCTGGAAGGCTGCCTGAGTAAGCTACTACTCAAACGGGATATTGGTGATATCACTACGGCAAAACTGCTAGCAGAAGATGTTTTAGCTATTGCCTTATGTCGCAAAAATGGTGCGTTAAGTTAACAAAAATCAGCCTAAGATGAACAACCACACAAATTCCGAGCAAAAAGAAGGCAGTCAATCCGCTTTTATCATTTTTTATCAGAAAGGCATTGACGACTTAGGCTGAATACGGTTTAATGCGCCCCGTTGCCCGGATAGCTCAGTCGGTAGAGCAGAGGATTGAAAATCCTCGTGTCGGTGGTTCGATTCCGCCTCCGGGCACCATTCAAAGTGCGTTGGTTGAGAGATAAAAACGCTCAACGGACGTTCGATAATGAAACCTAAAAATGCATCGCGTGGCATTATTCAATCATGCAATATTTTGATGTTAATTAAAGGGGTTCTAGATTCAGGATATCTGAGAAATCAGATGTTCTATTTTCGTTAGAACGAAATATTTACAAGTTCTATTGCAACTGTCAACCCATCCAAACTAAAATCAATCAATCAATCAATCAATCAATCAATCAATTAACACAATATTGTTTATTGGTTGCTCGGCTTTCTTATTATTAATCAGAATAGGGTTAGTTATAAGAGATTGCCTCAGTTCAAAAAAATTCCTCATCTTGTAACAAGGAATTTATGTAGAAAAGACAGGTTCAGCCAGCAGCGAGAATATTCTGTTTTATCCTATTAACATTCTTCTCTCTGTAGCTCAACATCAATTCACACTCCAGCAAATACGCAATCTTACTATTCCAAGTAACACGTTTGTAACACCTTTCAGCCCGACCTGATGCAACACATATCCACGCAATGCCAATACCTGCCGGAGGATCACTTAAGCAGGCCGATTGTTCACACCCGAAAACATCAGGAATGTATTCACCACCTTGCAATAACTTGACCGTAAGCCTTTGGTGGATTTGATCATGATCTGCTTCTACTACAAGAGGAATGATTCGACCAGAGTCCGGAGACAGGAAGGGCTTTGCGCCCCTCCTGTAGTTTCTCCGGCTAACTCAAGACAGCGGTGGCACCAGCGCCGCCGGCGCGGACTGACGGTTTTGCGGCAGGTGCTCGCGGGCACCGCCGATATCAGGGAACGAAGCCATAGCCCCGCTCAGCTTCGCTAGGCTCGGCCCTCCCGTGTCCGGGACTGCGGCAACGGAATGAATCACATGAGGCTCGATGACGGGCTGTCTACTGGCCCAAGACAGTTCTACCAGCTCCCCATTAATGTAACTCTTCTGGATAAAGTTCTTGACCAGATGGTCCACTCCCATCACCGACGAAGAACCTTCCAGTTCGATTTGCAAATGCTGGTGCGTCACCGCCTGGCTACCGAACACCTTGCGCACCACCAAGGTCGTGCCATTGGCCGAGTCAGTCAGCATCAAGTTATCCTCATGGCGACTAACGAGGATTTTTTCCGCATCAACCATCGGCATGATCAAGCGGTCCAGAGCCTGGCCCGGGTCATCGTTGTCAATGATAACCGTGCGGTAATGCGACCACATCTCTTGGCTGAGGCGGTAGGTATCGTTATCAGCACCGCCATGCAACACCACACTGTCGACACCGGTGATCAGCGGTGGGGTCAAGTCGTCCCGGCGACCACCCGTACCCCCGCCCCGAATCAACAGCGACGAACCAATACGCTCGACACTAGTGTAATGATTCAGCTTCTGCACACTATCATCCTTGACCCGGTACAGTGCCTGGTCCGTTGGGCTGTACACATACGCGCCCTTCTTCCCGGCAGCAATTCCGATGAAACGCAGATTGTCTTTAGCCTGGATGCTACCGTAGGAGAACACTTGACCACTGCCGACATCGAACCAACCTTGTGTGTCATCGCCTTGCAAGGTCAGCACGCCTTTGGTTCGCCACTTATCAGCAACCTCAGCAAGTGCCTGTGGCAGACGAGCGAAGTTGTCCTGCTGCCAGCCTTTATCGACGGCGACTAGCTGCAATTTGCCGTCATTGGTTTGCAATAGGATCTCACCTTTGACGGTGGTCAGTCGTAGCCCGACATCGACTTGCTCCACCGCCTTGAGGTGCAGTCCAGACGCCAGCTCACCGGCGGCGGGAAGCTGTGACGAGACTTCAAGCACCTCGTCGGTACCAAACGCGGCAGCCAGCGCATCGGCAGTCATAGGCGGCTGACGATACAACTTGCCGCTGGCGGGTTCGAACAGCCGCGCACCGGAGCCATCCACTTCAAAACCCAAGAACTGCAAACGTTTGTCTTGCAGAGGAGCCGAGGCCACTATTACCTGACCCTTGTGGTACCACACTGGCAGCAGGCTCTTGCCGTCGGTACCCTTGATTCCGAACACCGCCAAAGTAGCTCTGCCGTCGGCGACGCTAGCCAGGTCCTGCCACCAGTGGGTACGTCCCTTGAGCCAATGCTCATTAACCGCTTCGTAGTTAAGCTGCCCCAGTGCATCGAGCCGAGCCACACGCCCATCCTCGGTGATGGCAAGCAGGCTACCGTTCAGGTTGACCAAGTTGGCTAACGCTGGAGTACTGATGCGCAATGCAGTGGGATGGCTAGCGTCGAGAACAGCCTGCCCGGGACCTTCCTGTCGGAACAGAACCTTTTGCTCTTTACTGTAGAAGAAAAACACCTCTTTACCGCCGGGCTGCGGCATGCTCCCCGCTAACACCAAGTCGGCCGGGATCGGCCAGGCACTGCGGGTTTGTTCGTTCTCTTTAAAGTGCGGGGTCTGATCTGCCGGTGGTGCCAGATTCGGCTTGATTAGAGTCCCATCGCCGGTACGTATCCAGTAACGGTGCGCCACGCCAGCCGCATCCACGCCGAACACCGTGACCAGCGCCGCACTGGTCGGCTGGAGCAGCCGTGTGCCCAACGTATACATCGGCGTCTCACGCTGTATACTTTTGCTCTCGTAGCCCTGGAGTATAGCCTTAAGCACATCACTATGCTGGCTGGTACGTGCTAAAAGCTGGATCAGCGCATCATCACCCACCGCACTGACCAACTCCATTCGATCACTGAGGATCCGATAGCACAGTTCAGCTTCCTTCTCTAATTCAGCCTCCTTCTCTTTTAGTCGATAACGGCGTGCCAGGTAGACCGCATCTCCCTCCTGCCATAGCCGACTGATCTGGCCCGCATTTTGATTAAACCAAGGCTCAAATTGCGCGTCGACCTGTCCGGTGGCGATGTCTACCCGCCACGCTGCCGCATTGTCGGCGTCGTAGAAATAGGCATGGTCACCCATCACCGCACCCAGTTGGGCATGTCTGGTCTGCTCGTGGGTGGTGTTGGTGAACAACATCCGCTCCTTGCCTACATCATAGAACGCTCGACCAACATCTCGTCCGTTGTGGCTGTAGTTCTCCACCACTACGTACTGCCCGTGCAACTGATGCGCTTTGGCCAGATCACTCAGGTGCTGCTCGATTTGCTGGCCGGGCACCTGCCACTTGCCCGCATCTTCGCTTACCACCTGAGTTGTCAGGCCGGCAAAGTCAACTTCTCGTACCTCGCCCTTGCCGTTGACCACCAATACCTGCCCGTTCTGGGTCGGGTCAAGTTCGACTACCACCCCGCCAACCACCAGTTGGTTCTTCGACACGCTGATGCTGTCACTGGCGAGTTGACTGCTATCAATGATCCAGCGCGACAATGCACTGGCGCTATCGCTCGTGAGCTTAACTTGGGTGCCTTCGTTAAGGCCAATCAGGTACTCGCCACCCGCTCCCTTGATCTCGTAGCGTAAAAAGCTGTGCAGCTCTTTGGGTAGCTCGGGCACCACCAGCTGCCGGTTGCGCTGATCGAGCACCACCTCGATTGGGGTGTCGACGTACTCATGATGAATCCTGCGGATTGTCTCCTCACCCGGAAAGATATAGAAGTCGTAGTCGAATCGTTTGTCTTCCTCAAGCCTGCGGATCACGTCGAAGCCAGCATCATGGCGTGTGGTAGCACCGGGAAGTAACATGTATTCGTAGCTGATGTAGGACTTAGGTGTACCCGGCAGGATCACGACATTGCTGTCACTGTGTTCAAGAGGCCGGGAGATATCCTTGTAACCAATACCGCTACGCACTTCAATCGCCTGACCACGGTCATGGACCATTCGCGGAAAGTCACCGACCCAGAAGAAGTAATTGATTTCCCCCGAACCGGTAGAACCCGAATGGGTGCGGTAGATGTACTGGCTGTCGAAGCTGATCTGGTGCTTGCGCAAGTCAAGGCTCTTGATCACCGCCCCGGCAAGAGGCACCAGCACCTTGTTCTTGTTGTCATAACGATAGCCGTTGCCTTTGTACGCCTTGTCGACCGTATCAAAGTAACGGCCTACCGCCTTGGCATCCTCAGCGACCGCACCAAAGGCTTGAGCCAGTGCCGTAAAGCCCACCGCGAGCCCACCAAGGATTACGCTGGCCCCACCGAGTACCGCCCCGGCCGTTGAAGCACCGACCAACCCAGCCCCCACCCCGGCTGCGCCAGTGACGAAGCTCGCCGAGTCGAACGCTAACTGGGTACCGAACACCGCCTTCTGCACATCGTTCTCAGCGTGGGCCAGTTCATAAGCATCCAAACCGACCATAGCTCCTCCAAACAACACACCGGCACCTTCATTGACAGTGTGGCCCAGATTCGAAGCAAAGTCCTTTAACGAGGTTTCAGCGGCCACCACTTCACCGCGCAGCGCCGTACGCACCAACGCGGTAACCTTAGCTATATCCTGTACGCCACCGTGAGCCATCTGGACCAAGTTGAGGTAGCTATGGACCTTGAGCGCGGTGGCCAGATCAGGCGAAATCACTCCGCTTGCCGCATCGTGGCGGTTCTTGTCGGCAAACCACTGGATCAGCGTCTGAACCGCAAACCCAGCGTTCAACCCATCCACCGGAGCAGCCTCGCCAACTCCACCGCGGAGCCGCATCCGGCCATGCTCTAGGGTAAAGTGCTCGTTCAGTACAGCCATGTGCTCATCAATGAAGCGCCGGAATTCGACAAAGGTGCTATCGCTGGTGATCAACCAACGGGTCTGCTCGGGTTGGTCACGGTTAATGAACTGGACCCGGTAGCGACCTTCCCCCTGGTCTTCCGTCGTAGCGATAATCGGTAGCCAGCGGCTGTCCAGTTGGTGCTCTTGCGCCAGCCGGGCACTGGCGACTTCGAACCGTGCACCCCATTGCTCGGCATCAAAGGTCTTCAGTGCAGGGCTCAGTCGCAAGTCTTCCATGACCCACTCTTGTACACTCACCACCTGTTCGACCTGCCGCCGTTGCCCGATAACACTAGCCAATTCCTCGAACCGGGTCAGGTCGGCCACGTTCAGGCCATTGCCTACAGGTACCTCTGCCATCTTGCGGGTATCGATCTCAATCAAGTTGAAGGCCGGCACTGACTTGCTGCCGAACGAGCCATAGTGCGCGGCCAGCCCGCGCACTACCAAGTGCTGCTCCATAGCTCTGGACAGACTCTTGGTGTTGTCGAAAGCAAAGATCCCAACATTCGGGTCATAGAAGTAGTAGCGACGGCCTTCGGCCGTGACAGTGCTCCCTACCATCATCGAGTGATTCTGGGTATTGAGTGCAAACATCGAAGTGCCGGTTGTTGCGGCCAGTCGCGACACCACCTCGGACAAATTGAACTGGCCCAGCTCCGTGGAAGCCTGAACGGCTTCGACATTGTAGTGCAGACTGATCAGGCTGTTCTTGAGCAGCGTGGAGCTGCCCGCCTGCGGGTCGGCGGAAGCGAAGAACAGCTTTTGTACTAAGCTGTTGATGCCGGCCTCCCCACCACCCGCCAATGCCACAGCCATGGTCCTGACCAAAGGGTAGCAACGGCCACCGGTTCGGTCACCGACCAGCGACAGATAAAAGTCCTGTGGTACTAAGCGGTTGAAGACACTGCCGGCATCATGGAAGTCCTCACTGAACATTGCGGTCTGTCGCAGTACCTTGTCAATGTACTCGGCTTGGCTGATTTCGGCGATGCGAGCGCTCAAGGCTTCCCGTTGCTCGTGGGTGAGTTTTCCCTCAAGAAACCGTCGCTTCATCTCCAAGACCGACATTTTGTCATCCACCCCGGGGATCTTGATCTCACGGAAGTTACGCAAACCATCATTGAACCCGGTACCCTGTGCCCCGCGCTGATAGACCTCGGAGGCCGCGTAACGTTCTCCCACGCTGCTGGTACGCTCCTCGCCTTGAATGGCCGTATCATCAATCTGTACCACCGCAACGCTGCCATCTTTGGCCTTGATCTGCTGCCAGAGCCAGGTCTTTTCGACAGAACTGGCTTCACGCAATATTGGATCATACTGCGCCCTGTAGTAGTCCTGTGTAAGATTGAGTTGCTTGATCTGCTGGTCGATCAAGGCCGTATCACTTGAGGTACGTCGTGCTTGCTGGAGCTGGTAGAGTTTATCTGCCACCGGGTCCATGTTGGCTTTGACCTTGGCCTGAACCGCTTCACGCAACCGGGTCCATGCGGCAATCGCCGGATGCTCAGGAGAAAACTCCCCCTCGGTGTAGACGCCGTCGGTAACTCCTTCGACCGACACCCCAAACTGCGTCGCCACCGTCTTCAGTTGTTGGTGAACCTGCTCGCGGTAAGTGGCGAATTCGGCTTGGTTACGCTCCACCACCTGACTGCCGGCGATTTGGATTGAGAGCGGCTCCACATCACCGCGCAGTTTCGGCCAAACCATCTGTCCATCTCGTTGATATTCCTGTCGCTGGAACACCAGTTGCCACTCACCATTGACGTACTGCATGTACGCTGCGGCAAAACCCCCAGCGGTATCGGATATCTGGTAATCTTTGTAGTCGACCGCCATCACCACGTTGTCATACAGCAGCGAGCTGTTGAACCGGCCATCGTGGTAGACCCGGTAGGTATTGTCATCGAGGCTGGTCACCACTAGCGAGCCGCCCGATAGTGTCCCGGTGAACAGAAAGCTCCCTGCGGCCACATGCTTAGGAATGTCCACATAAGCGGGTACCGCATTGGCCTGGTTCAGGCCATTGTAGCCGAGGAAGTACGCCGACACGCTACTTGAAGATATGCTATTAGCATTTTGTTTAGTGTACTCGATCTCGTATAAGCCTGACCTGACCTTCACCAACTGGGCACTCCCCTTTGCCGGGAGGTGCCCCGACCTGACCAGCACCTCAGCACTGATGGTGTGGGTTTTGGCGAACAGTGCAGGATCAGTGGCAAACTGATGGATGTCAGCACTGCCTTGTCGGGGCTCAAATCCATCACCTACAGACACCAGCCCAGCCTTGAGTTCGAGATCCTTCACCGCCTGCCCCAGCAGCGCCGGTTTTGGACCCATGTAGGTAAAACGCGGTGGATGGAATTCGTCAGCCGCTGGCAAGCCCTGATTAATGATCGGTAAGACCCGCGCCATCACTCCGTCATACAGTTCACCCCATAACTCTCTCTTGCTGCCTTCGGCGCGGTACTTGTCGAACATCTGCAACATGTCCTTGCCGATACTGTCCGCACCTTCTGGTTCGTAACGCGCAGCGACATAGAGGGTTTCGAAGAACGAGTGATAGCCGTTACGGATCATGAAGGCCGCATTGGCCATCTGGAATTGCCAATATTGCTTGACGCTCAACGCGCCACCGAATAATTCCGGTAAGGCATTACTGACGGTCTGGGTGGTCCCGGAAATTCCCCCCACGAACGGGGTGTCCAGGTCATTCATGTAGCGTGTAGCGTCATTCTTCGGGTCCGGACGGAACTGGTTGTAGCTGCGGTATTTATCGTCCTTGATCAGGTACGAATCCTCGTGATACGTCTGCTCCTCAGAGCTGGTATTGAGGATCAGATACGGATCGGGCTGATTCAGCCGGTTATTAATCATGACCTTGCCGTCACCCAGCGCAGCGTGAGGATTGACCGGGACCGCGGCCTTGGAAAAGCTATCGGCTACTGGACGCAAAGCATGGAACAAGACCTGTTTGCGTAAGCTCCTGCCCTCATTGCTCAACAGCACCGCCTCAACCGCCGGACGCAGTTGCGCATCGGCGCTCTCAAGTCCCTGGGAACCAGTCAGTAACAGAGTGAGCAGTTTGTCGTCCAGCGATCGATCAACCGCAGCCTGATCGAAAACCTGTACTTTCGGATTGCTTGGATGCTGTGCCGCATTGGCGCTGGCAACCCGCTGGATTTCCACTTCGATGGCCCGAATGCGCCATTGTTCGTACAACGGTGCCAATAGCCCCCTAGCCTGGACAATGTCACTTTGCACATAGCCATTTTGCAAGACCTTAACCACAGCCGGGTTCTTCACCAGTCTCGTCGCCAGCCCGAACAGCAGCGGGTCATTATCGCTGCTTCGCCAGACCGAAGCGGCGAACGCCTGTTCCCACAGTGCTTTGTTTAGGTTATTACCCTTGATATCGCGCATGTTGTTACGGAAGTACTCCGGTGCCAACACCCCTGCGGGGGTGATGTGGTTACGTTCGAGCAAACGCACCAGCTGCTGCTCGAACGCCTTGCGATCTTCGCTGCCTTTGAACAGACGACTGGCCTTCGTACCACCGTCACGCAGTTGTTCCAGCTTCTCGAAAAATGCGGCGTTGTATTGATACAGTGTGTCGGTCTGCGCCTTGCTCAAGTGGCTGCTGCTGACCTTGTTGTCGTCAACGTTCATCACCCCAAAGGGCGTCGCGGATAGGTAACCGTTGCCCTGGGGCATTTCCAACAAGTACTGACGACTGGCAAAACCGACTGAACGTTCCAGCTCATGGATATTAACGAAAAGCCCGTCACGGTCCGGATGGTAACCGTTCTGTCGAAACCCCTCCAGGCCGATAGTCTGGAAGCTAGCGATATCAGCATTCTGGTTGATCAGGTCACTCAAGGCGCTTGCCAATGGTACCTCACGGGTGATGGTGGTATTCGAAACCTGGCCGGATATCTGAATCCCGACCTGGTTCGGCACCTTACGGTCAACGCTGGTCAGCAGCATTTTGCGACCGTTACCCAGCAACTGCGCCTTGAAGCCTTCACGCAAGGTGCTTTCCGAAACTAGGTAGTTGGCGAAGTACTTCTCGACGAATTCGGTTTTGACCAGCACCGAGCGAATTGGCGCATAGGTCGGCGAGCGAAAGGATGGTGGCTCACTCTTGAGCCGGTATTGTTGTTGCCAGGCTAGGGAGCGGGCTGCGGTACCGAAGGAGAAGTTGAATACCTTGTCCGCCGACACAACTAATCTGCCGTTCTCTAGGAAGAAATCTTTGAAGCGGCCATCGGTGCTGGCATTAACTAGTGCGACGTTCATGCGGATGTAGCCAGGACGCTCCTCCATCATCAGCAACGAAATATTTACCGGCAGATCATCGGAGGCCGGAGGCACCGTGGTCAGCCCGCCGAGAGCTGCGGCCTCTTCCGTAGAGGATGCTTTTAGTAAGGCGTTGTAGCGAGCATTGACCTCCTTGTAGGCCTGTAATTCGGAAAACAGCATCACGTATTTTGGGCCGAACAACGTGGAGGCAGCCACCTGCATAGTCAGTTGCTGTTCCAGACGTTTGATCTTGATATCCAGCTTAACCTGCTTGCCTGCCGCGTTCTCTCTCAGAGTCGTCGTATTCAAGGTCTTAGAGCCGCCGGGATTGAGCATGGTCAAAGCTTTACGCCAAGTGCCGTCAAAATGCGTTATGGTCATCTGCTGTCGGCTGTATAACAGGATGTCGCGGTCCAGTTGCTGCTTGTAAGCGTTGATCGCAGGTGTGCCGGGCACATCGTTCATCTGCTGCCGTCTTTGCTGCAATGTCTGCAACTGGTCGCCGACAGAAACGGGGCTGTCCTGCATCTGAAAATGCTGAGCAGCCAGCACACTCAGCGTACTCTGCTGCATTTCCTGTAACCGCTCGTCTACCTGCCTGATGTAGTCGGCACGCTCATCAGGCCTCATATTAAACCATTCGGTCTGACGACTTGCTGCCTCAATCTGTCCATCGATCAGGGTATTGAGCAGGTTCGTGAAGTCTTTGGATATAGAAACCATTGCAATGCTCCTTTGCCTGTTTTTAAGCGAAACCCTTCGCGCTGCGAAAAGCTGTTTGTCGTTTGTCGTTTGTCGATACAGATTTGACATTCTTCCCGACCTAAAGACCATAACTTTAGGTACGAACGTATTCAGTTACCGCAGGGATTCCCGCACATACGGTCGAGTCGAAGGCAGATGTCATTTTGCATTACTTTATTTAAGTGATAGTTACATATCATTGTTATTTATATTCGTGAATATTAGATAGTCAACATTTATTTGCTCTGTAGTTGTAGTCATAATTATCCCCTTTATTTTTCGTTTATATTGTGGATCACATGAGTGATGACATTGAAATATAATTAATTTTTTGTATATTTAAATTAAAATTATCAACAATATGAATTAGTTACATATGAAAATATTTTTTAATTATATTGTTGCGTTTTTTATAAGACGTTGAATAAATAATAATGAATTTTAGGAAGGTTATTTATTAGTGAATTGTTGTATCTGATTTTTGCGTTAGAGCGCGATATTTAAAAGTTCTACTGCAACTGTCAAGCAACCCAAATTAATATAATGTTTTACGATTGATCGATTAGATACCTGTGTTTAAGTAACATACCTCCTTATTTATCAAAAACCGTCAGAGGTACCATTTGCATAACCTCAAAAAAATTCCCTATCTGCAATTAAGGAATTTATATAGAAAGAGCAAATTCAGGCAACAAGGACAATCAATATTGTCTGATTAATATTCTCCTCTTTCCAGCTCAACATCGATATACAGAATCAACTCACGCTTCAATATTAAGACCCAAAAACTAAGGAGATACACATGCTAAAAATCCTGCGCCTATGTTTCTTCGTGACAAAAACAAAAGCGCCAACGATCACCTTTGATGAAAAGGTGAATAGATACAATGGCCGGCCACCATCGCCTTACTCAAATGGAAGAGATAGCGACTAAGCAACCGAGCAGCCACTGCGGCTGCCCCGTGGGCACCTTGCGAAGCATCACCAATCTCGACAAACTCCATACCAACAATACGGAACTCGCTTAACAGCCGCTCAAAACAAGCCAACAGAGGATAGTAATTCAGGCCACCCAGTACAGGGGTTGCTGTCTGCGGTACTTCCGTACCAAACAGCACATCGACGTCAAAACTAATGAACCAAGGTAAAGAACGATCCATATTCCTGAATAGGCGCTCGTAGCCCACGGTCTCTGCTTCAAAAGCCGAGAGCATATGGAACTTAGGATCCACTTCTAACTGGAGGTTTTCAGTAGGTTGACAAAAATAATCCCGAATACCAATCTGCCAAATTGATGCAACATGGGGCATACGACGAACCCAGTGCATGACATTAGCATGGCTAAGCTGCAAATCGCAGGGAGTCCCCATAGCATACAAATCAGGATGAGCATCAAACTGCAACACCCCCAGACGTGGATAACGCTCGCTTAAAGCACTTATGCTGTAGAAAGCTTGGGCATGATCTCCCCCTAGGATTATTGGACATGCATCCCACTCCACAATATTACGGCACACATAGGTAAGCCGTTCACCAACATCGGTAGCACTATCCATACTAGGGCGGTATACGATATCACCGAGATCGAACAGACACAGACGTTCTGGCTCCAACCGAGTACCGAAATCAAGGTCCAGTAAAACACCCTTTCCCGCTGTACCCAGAGGATGTCTCAAGCACTGTACCAACTGGGAACGCACGTGTTGACCACCACCTGCAACCGATATCTCTCCTCCAGTTGTCGTCAAGATAGGAGCATGTAATAACACGGCATCATCGGCCTGGAGTTCATCAAAATCAAAGACGCTAATTGACTGTCCCGCCGGTTCCGAAACAGGTATACAAAGTCCGCCTTCCAAGGCGGTACTCGCATCTTCCGGAAACAGAAAATGGTACTTCACCATAGCCTCAAACACAGAAATCCCCAGACGCTGGACTATAATTGTTCCGACCAGAACAGCCTCTGACTTTATTTGTTCCAATAATGATCTTATTTTACTAGACACACGCAGTCGCTTAGTGCCTAGGGGAATACTGATCTCTATACGCCCAGGTTCAACAGGATCGTAGCGCAGGCCAGGGTGAACACGGTATCTAAGGTTTACGCGATCCTTCATGAGGTCATCCCTCCTTCCAACCAAGGACGTAATTGATGAAACTCTAAGGCTCGTGCACAACTGGTTACTGTGCGAGCAATCTCTGGCGATACAAAGTTCCTAGTCAAGCTAATCGTCGGCCCTTCATTCACCACCTCATGCCACCAAGTTGCAGGAATGTATAACAAATCACCTTTGTTGACCTCCAGGTAGCACCACTCTCCTTGGTTGCAACGGGTTTCGAGCACTTGTAAGGCTTGAGCTCTCTGTTGCTCATACTCATGGTCCCAGCAAACTGGCGCATGTAAGGCTAACCGTTTCTTGCCCTCAATCACGGCCAGCCAAGCATGAGTTTCCAATACATCGTAATGGAGAGCTGTGCCCGAACAATCAGCACCGATGAATATCCATAGAAGAGGCTTGAACAACTTCTCCGGAATGCCTTGTAACAGATCACCAATAGCAGGTATAGGCTCATTAAAGTCCTGCAACATATCTGGGTTATGCTCAAAGAATCGCCACCCGGAAGCATACAAGTTAGCCAATCGCCCTTCACCGCTTTTCAAAGCCTGAATATATTCACACACAGGAACTTCAACCTCGAACTCGCCATTTGCATTACTCAGTGCTAGCTTCTGTTCCTGCATCCCTGCAAAGAATTCCCAACTCCAGCGCCGGTGAGCAGACCAGTCCAAAGTGACTCCTTTTAGCAAAATAGGTGACATCAATATCATTTCACTCATTCTTAGGATCCATTGATATTAGTTCCGGCACAGATTGGTCTTCACGATGCAGTAAACGCTGAAAAAGGCCATTGCGTGCCTCCAATTCACTCGGTGTTCCTATATCAACAATCTGCCCTTGTTCCATGACCACAATCAGATCAAAGCGACTCAATGTCGCAACACGGTGGGTTACAACTATCACCGTACGTTCTGGCATTTTATCGAGCAAATAATTGAGGATACGAGTTTCGGAAATTGTATCTACCGAGGATGTTGCTTCATCAAAAATAAGTAATGGAGATTTCTTAAGCAAAGCGCGCGCAACACTCAGACGCTGCCGTTCACCGGTGGAAATTGATGCTCCACGCTCTCCGACCAAAGTATCCAGCCCCTGAGGCAACCCTTCCACCAACATCATAGCTTGCGCCATTGTCAGCGCATGAGAGACTTCTTCAGCGCTACTGACAGCAGAACCATAGGTTACGTTTTCCCGTACAGAACGGTTGAACATCAAAGCAGATTGCAAAGCTTCACTCGACACTCGATGCAAACTGCTCATCGAAAACTTGGCTAAAGGCAATCCATGCAGTTCCACTGTACCGGAATCCGGTACCATATCACCACGCAGCACAGCTAACAGAGTAGACTTCCCTGATCCCGAAGGTCCCACAATGCCTACTTTGGTACCCGGTTCGATACGCAGGCTAACATCACGAAGTACAGATGTTGCACCATAACTGCTACACACGTTGGATAACACAATTTGTCCGGGTACCGGTAATATTGGTGAAGACTCGTTTGATTCAATGTCCACCGGAATTGAGGATAATTCTCGTAAACTGGACCGCAGCACCCCCAAAGAGTCAAAAATATCAACAAAATAAAATGCAACGGACTCAAAGTGCCAGGATAGCGAAATGATAAGGGAACAGGTCGTGATTAGCTGGGGCAGTGTCAGTTGACCTTGCCCATATTGCAGACCAATATAGAGCAAGATAGCTATTCCAAATAACCATTTGTAGGTACTTTCAATCAGCAACACAAATACCCAGTAGCTACGTACCTGCCGACAGGCGTAAAGATCTTGTCGCAATGCCTGACTGAAACTGTGTCGCTCCGAGCGATAAGCAACAAAGCTCCTGATCAAAGGTACGTTAGTCACTATCTCCGCCAGATCTGAGATCACTTTGGCATGAGCATCGCTGGCGTCCTCAACAATATTCATACCGGTATAGGCTAAATAACTAGAAAGTAATAATGCCGTTATCATCCATATCCCAGCGGCCATTGCCATAGGTGCTGATACGCTGGCCAACACCAATGTAGTGAGAAGCGCCACAGAGAGTAACTTGACCACTGTCTGCGCCACCAAACCCACAACGTCTTCTAGGCTATTAGAAGCTAACTCAACACGTTCGACAAGATTGCCGACAGAGTTCTCCGCCAGATTCATCGGCTTAGCATGCATTAGCCGGGTAGAAAGATGGTCTGTCACACCAATACGCAGGTTTTGGCTTGAATACAAAAGGGCCAGGCTGTGAACAGCTTGCAACAGTGGCGCAGACACCCAAAGTGAGATAATAATGGCAAGCATCATCAACACTTGTTCCTGCTGACCTTGCAAGGCTAGCGCAGTCAACCCACCCAGCACATAAGATTGGCCAACATTACATACAGTACCCAGCACGGTAGCGACAATCATGATAATGGTACTTACCGGGGCACAAGCCAAGATTGCTGCACGAATGTACTGATATATACTGTTACCTGACTGTTCAAGCGGAATCGCCTTTGGCTTGGCAATATCTAAAGAGGCCAAGCGAGCAATGCTATGCCGCCAGGCCGATTGAAAAATGGATTGCATTAGGGTCCTCATAAGGGCTCAATTAATAGGCCACCCAAACGAACTATCATTCTGACGAGTTCAGCCACAGCCGCGGGACTGATCTTTCCAGCAACACTGCGCTCCAGTACCTCATAGGGTACTCGCTCACCAGAATTCAACAGTTCACACAAGGTTGCGAAGAGCTCATTAGGACGCCCCCAGATCACTCTACGCCTAATCAATAGTGCCTGCCGGCTGCCGAGATTCATACACAGCAAAGGGCAACATGGATGAATACGCAAAGTGCTGAGACGCAACTCTGCTTCATTCACTGGAGCAACCACTACCGTACTCAACTCGGGTGGCGTTATGATGAAGCCATTGCTACGTACTGCCAAACGCCTGAGCTGAACCAGTTCCTGCAAAGAGATAGGTTGTTCAGCCACTGCCGCAAACGACTTATCATCCGGTGCAAATAAACGCAAACCTTCCGCGGCAAAATCTATTTACAAGCTCATGCAGTAATTCTCATAAATTTTTCAACCTTCACTCTCTGTATCTCATACATCATGCCGGGCTTATAACGCTTGATCTGGACCAGTTGTTCATAGTATTCAGCAAATCCTGCCAGTGCTTCATCTCACTGACGCAGCTCCTCTGCTTGTTGACGAGCAACAAAATGTTGATGCAGTAGATACGCGCACGTTAAGGGCATTGTTCACGATTGCCGAAAATTCATCGATCTCTATTGACAAAGGCTCGTATCGCAAACATCCCAAGGTACAGTCGAACAGTGCTTCCAGGCGTACCATAAATTCAATTGCATCACGTGGAGGGATCTCCAGCCGCCCGCGCCCGATTAATTCTTCTACACTATCACCTGTCGTATCGCAGGCGACTTTGATAATTAATTGCCGAATGTAATTCACTGATATTGACATGATTTCTCCCAAAATCTTTCTGCATGATAGGCTGGCTGATATTGACATCAGGTTGAAAAGTCATACTCAAGCCTCCGTGCCTATGGCACGAATAATAGCAATAGGGTCAACTTCATCCAGTTTAAAACGACCTTTCTCCTCTGCTGCGGTGTGAATCAGAGCACGTTGAATATAGGTTTCAATTTCCTCAGTTATGCCATAAGGCACCAACCCAAGCTGTTTGACGCATTGCTGGCATTGGCTGTCAGAGAGTAAATTAGCATGATAAGCGAGTAGGTATTCCTTGCAGCGCTTAAATTTACTTTGCCAGCCTGCAACTTCATCTGCAATCGTGGCGGCAGAGCTTGCATTCACAGCGATTTCAGGTACATGGTGTAATACCAAATCGCGCAAAGCTGCATTTTCTGGCTCTGCAATTAGCTGTTGCAATGTGGCAGTCAAGTCACGACGATGCAACAGACTTACACCTATTCGCTCAGCGGCAACAGGTGATAGCGGCACTTGTACCATCCTCAACAGTGTCTGTTCCGGCCACATCGCTGAAAGCAGCAATCCCAATTGCCCTGCTGTGGTGTGAAGGACATGCCATTGATTTTGGTCAGCTTCTGTTTTCTCCAATTCTTCAGCCATACAACGAAAAGCTTTCCAGGCACCTTCAAAACCGGCAATGCAAGCTCCAATTACCTCATCACGTACAAACTGGTTCAGGCAGAGTGCTGCTAGAGTTGTGGCAAAGGGCAATGAATAGACTGTGATACGTTGAATAGAAAAATCAACCGCTGCTCGGTAAGCGGCATAAGCACGAAACAGGTCACGCCAAGGAGAATGACCAACCATTTCATATACATGTGAAACTTCATCGTTAGGAACATACGAGAAGTCGTAAGCTGTATCGAACAGCACTCGTAACCAGAGCACCAATTGATGGAGATCCTCAGCTTGCCAACGGGCACCATCAGTACGCTGCATGCGCAAGAAAAGCGTCCAAGTTCCTAACTGACAGACTCGATTCGGTGATACTCGCCATATGGGTTTCCATTCGACAATACGCAATGCCAACGCTTCGAATACATGTAAACGGCCAATGTCCTCTTCCGGAGCGTTCGGTAGTTCGGCAAATTCAACGATCAATTCCTTCTCATTAAAGAGGAAGCTGGCCTTATGTACTACAAAGGGGAGTGAAATCTCTAGAATGTTCCGTGTTAACCTCAGCAGGCAAGAGCGTGCATCACCAAAACCATCTGCGATATTTATCAGTTTGCGTAGGGGAGCAGGCAGTTCAGAACCGGAGTGAGCTCGAAAGTGAGCCAACATCCACTGATGTAAAAGATTATGTAGTTGATGAGCATTTTCCATAGGCAGTTGATCAGGCATCATATTGCCAGCAATGGGTATTAAAACTTGCCAGCGCAAGAAGTCGTCGCCCAAACATTCCACCATGTCTTCTTTTAACTCAAGCAAAAAATTGTCTGGCATGGGTTGATAACGAACATGCTCTATCCACCTTAGGAAAGAACGCAATGCCGCCGCCTCCGTGGCAGAAAGAGTCGACAGTTGGGCAAATGCAATCCAACCACTTAGCAAATCCAAGTAACGCTGATGTGTACTGGGATCACGCCGATCGACCACATCGATTAATACCGCTTTAAGCACTTGATCATAAGTATCCACCAAGTCAATGCGACAAAGGCCCTGCAATGTCGGTAAGTTTGCTTTATGTAGAGTCTCCATTAGGCTAGCGGTGGCTTGCAGTAAATCAGCAACTTCGCTGGCTCCAGCTAATGCAGCGGCAGCCTTAAAACATCTCAAAGGAGTTAAAAACGCCAGATAGGCAGCACATGCTTTTGGGGCACACACCAAACTAGCGAGTGCAGTCGGTGCTAGTTGGCCGTGATGTATTATCTCTAATAGAGAGGCCGGAGAAAGCGTAGATTCTGCTACATTGACCAGAGTATATACAATATTTAACCGTTCAGTATCCTCGTAAATGGACAGAATTTCTGTATCTGCAAGTACATGGAGTATACATTCTAACAACAAGCGTGCATCGCTATACGGTGCAGTTATCGCAGCATCGACCAATGACGTTAATTGGATAGACGGCAATTTTTCAATCCATGCTTCAGTTTTAATTAACTGCATAATTAAGCACAGATCATTGAATCGGGTGAGCCTGCCTGCAAGCGTTGGGATAGCTTTGCATAAGCGCGGTAACACAGATTGCGGATTGCTTTTAGCGGTAAGAGCACAGAGATAATCTGCCGTTGCATCAGTTGTCGGCCAATCAGAGGGGAAAAACTCAATAGCTCTCTCTCCTGCCTGTGCGAGGAGCCAACCTGTTAAACTGGGGCTTCGGATAGCATTACCATTTTGTAGCCAAGTGTCTGTTGGGAAAACCGTGCGTCGTTTAAGTGTGGTGTAGGTCTTTTCCGTTAACACAGGTAAGCCAATCAACGCATTTTGCAGAATATCGGTAACACGTTGAGATGTAAGCTCCGTTATTCGCAAGGATTCACTGTCGTCAAACACACGTTGTACTGAGATAGGCAAATTAACCGATTCGGCAGTTTCCGTTTTCAATTCGATAAGTGGCTTTTGTGCACTAAAGTAGGCCAATTCCCCCATACTATCAATGACTACCCAAGGAACAGCGGGTATATCCGTTAGTTGGGTAAGAAAAACCGGCAAATTTTGTTGTCGGAACATGATACCAGCATGTTCACTGCCCACCCCAGATTCAACGAAGACAGCGGTAAGAGCCGTTTGCACAGACAGGGGAAAACGCAGGTAACGAGACCAAGCATCGTTCAATGTCGATGCAGAAAGGAAGCTACCTAAAGAGGGAAAAGAAGGGGGTAATAGCGCTGCCACCGGTACTGCTCGCATACAATGCGCCAGCTCGGTGCGTACTTCGGCGGTTAACCGTTGAACACGACGTTCAAGCGTGTAACCAGGAGCAGGACGCACCTGTACTAACCAAAGTTTATCTACGTTCACTTGACGTAATTGTGTGCCATACCACAAGGGAGCGGCTAATGTTGGCCAATGATAGGCGACCGAGTTTACCCTTGAACCGGGCGATTGCGCCGCCGCAAAGCCAAAACCAAACGCCAGTTCTCCCCGAACACCATTAGAACCGGCTAAGGTCAGTCCGGTGGCCGATACCAATCCATGATCTGTTTCCAATACCCACTCAGTATCCAACGCAATTTCAGAAAAGTGCTGATGTAACTGCCTGATAATTTTGTACAAACTATGACATACATCAGCTGTCAGATAGGGTGCCTGTAAAAGTTCCACTTGAGGTGGAGTGCCTTGAATCAACCGCTGAACAAAACAAGTGACTGGCTGTGGCTGATAATCAGGATTGATTAACCGTTGTTGTGCGATAGCTTGAGGTTCAAAACCACTGAAAGTAACCTCAGCAACAGTGTCGGCAAAATCTGCTGTACGATGGCAAATGACACTCGCATAGCCACCCGCATTGACGAAAATATCACCATCTTCCAGACCTGCACTACGAACAATCCAGAGAGGTGGACCACATACTTCCTCTACTTGTTTTACCCAATCGTGATGCTCTGTAATATATTTGCTGTAGATGGTGCGTAACAGCTCAGCATCAGCATGTGGAGAAACCGCGGTGATGGCAAACGCTTTATCGGCAGGAAATGCCAACAAAGGGGGAATAAGAGCCGAAAAATCGACGTGCCGGGCGAGCTGTTGTAATCGTTCAAATTTTGCAGTCATACGTTTTATTTTCTTACCTTATAGAGCCAGAATCCCAAATGAGTTTTCACGTTGACAAGGGCGAGTCGCGATTTTCTTCCCATCGCTTGATTTATGCCAACACTAACAACATCGCTAATTAAGCCCCTAATAACACAAATATTACCAGCTCGATAGTCAATATATGGGAAAAAACAACTGTTAATTTTTCCTTGTCATAGTATCGATGTCGTTTATATAAAAAACTGGTCACACGTGCTTGTGTGTAATCTTAGTTTCTACCTCCGGTTTTACTTCAATTATAGGTTGTTCAAACGTTCTTAAAGAATTGCCTATACCCTATGGATTCCAAGATGAATCGCGACGGCAAGGGAGCGAATCCCCGGGAGCATAGATAACGATGTGACCAAGGTGAGAGAGTGTAGCCAACAAAGAGGCAACTTGAAAGATAACGGGTATATACCCGTAATCATTGAAGATGCTTGATTTTATCCGAAATGGAGATCATTATCCTCGCTATGAAAATATTCATTACCGATGAACAAAAAGCCGAACTTGAACATCTCCATCACACCTGCCGTGATAAGAGGGAGTGTGATCGCATCAAAGCGGTCCTGCTGGCCTCTGAAGGCTGGAGTTCAGTGATGATCGCTCAGGCCCTGCGTCTTCATGAAATGACCGTTAACCGTCATATCAGCGATTACCTTAATCAAGGTAAACTTAAATCTGATAATGGGGGGTCTGATAGTTTGCTTTCTCAAGAACAAACTGATTTTTTAATCAATCACTTATCTCAACATCTTTTCCATCACACCCATGAAATCGTGGCCTATGTTGCTCAGCTCTGGAATATTACCTTTAGCATTCCCGGCATGAATAAATGGCTACACCGTCAGGGTTTTTCTTATAAAAAACCTTGTGGCGTCCCTCATAAATTCGACGCAGAAAAACAGCGACAATTTATTGAATATTATGAGAATCTTAAAGTCACAGCGAAAGACGAACCCATCCTTTTTCTTGATGCTGTTCACCCGACTCAAGGCACCAAACTCGGTTATGGCTGGATGCGAAAAGGCGAGAAAAAAACAGTAAAAACAACAGGAAGCCGGACTCGCCTGAATATATTGGGCGCGCTCAACCTGAATGCCATTGGTCGTACGGTGTTCCAGGAATATCAAACCATCAATGACTACAACATTTGCTGTTTTTTCAATGAAATAAGAAAGTCTTATCCTGACTATCATCAAAAAATTCATCTTATTGTGGATGGGGCGGGTTACAACAAAGCTCATCTTGTTAAGGAGTGGGCTTATGTTAGCAATATTGAGTTACATTACCTTCCTCCCTATAGCCCAAATTTAAACCCAATAGAGCGATTATGGAAGGTCATGAATGAACAGGTTCGAAATAACCGTTATTTTGCGGATAAACATGAATTTCGAGACAACGTCTTCAAATTTTTCACCACAACGCTACCGGATATAGCGGACTCGCTGATGTCTAGAATTAACGACCATTTTCAGGTGCTAAAAACTGCATCTTGAAGTTTCTTGGGTATAGAATTATTAAAATTTGACGATTGAGTATTGAATTCATTAAACACAGGTTCCACCTTGTATTTTTTCGAATCGTCTCTATTTTAAATAGAGTGGCAAGACTATTCTTGCCACCGACTAAACTACAATTAACTAATCATGGGAATATAATAATGCTCTTCATCATCCCAAGTTCACTTAATAATCCCACTATTCCCATATATATTAGTCACCTTTACATTCAAACTATCGTTGACAGATTTCTATCCTAAAGCCTCACCTCTTACCTGAGGTAAAATAAATTCGTAGCTAACTAGTTTGAATAATTGATGAATAGTCAATAGATCCCAATACACTAACAACAACTTTCCATACCGGGCGTACCATTAACACCCGTAGAATATTCCTTATACCTTGCTGGTGGATTTGTTAATTTTCCTTTTACTGCAATTTGTTGCGTGTTGATAGTACCTTTATTTGTAATATAAAGAGGAATAACTTTTTTTAGATCGAAAATAGAATAATGAATGTTGAAGAGATTGAGCCATCGCTGTTTGATGCTGTCACTTTCACGGTTTCGACTCACCAATAGAGGCCACTGAAGGGGCTGTATAAAGTCCTGAAGTACTGATACTACCCAGATCTACAGGGCTGATTGACCATTTAACATTCTTAGCTGGGGTCACAGTAAATTGTTGGGTTTTATTGGCAGACAGAAGTATCTCTGCGGGTTCAACTTTCAGACCTGTCAAGGTAGGGCTAATATCGCCGAATAAGACCAAATCTCCAGGAACAGCAATCTGATCAAATTCCAAAACTTCCGAGTTCGGAAACAGAATATGCTGAATATAAAATGTATTGATATCAGGTAATTCGAAAAAACCAGTCTTATTAATTTTATCTGTGAGCTGATTTGCCATCTTCTCTGTTCCATTACTTTCAATAAGACTTAATCTACTATGTTCTGACTTAATACATTTAACGGTTATCTTGCCAACCGTTGAAAATGAAATAATATTATTTTCCTTCAGAGAAACTTCAGCCTTGCATTTCCCATCACAGCTAAAAGTGTAATCATTTAAATAATCTTGATGTATCCACCCTGCCGGGCCGTAATAATCCCAAGATGCTGAGAATCGATGATTATAAGTATGGTTCTCAGGGAATTGTAAAACAACATGCTTACTTTCATTATCTTCAACATCAGCAGCTATAGTAAATTTATTAAATGGCAGGTGAGCAACCTGCACCTCTCCTTTCTCATCACAGCTCTTATATCTAGTCGTTGAGTCTAAAAAAGTTACAGAACCATCTATAATTTCATTTGTCGGTGTATATCCTCCAGTAAACTGCAAAGTTACAGGACTATTCTGCCCTGAATTGATGGTTGTAAAAGCAGCATCATCAATATATTTTTTAAAATGTTCAGCAAATATATTACCGAATAGGGTTGCGTTCCCAATAATGAGAGCTGCCGATTTTCCTTCTGGAATAATGTAAGGATAGTTATCTCCTGGCAGGTTACCCCCACCTGCATTATAATTAGTGGCAATAAAAAGCAGTACAGCTCCATCACCATAGTTTTTAGAATCTCGTAATGTTCCGCTAGGGGCTGGTTGTGTGCGAACAATAAATTTTTTAGGATAAAGTCTATTTTTACCATTATTAGGCTTTAATACACCTAGAATATATTCATTAGGATTAGACTGAATATATTGCCTAAAATACTGCACAATCTCTGCTGGAGCATCATTTAATCCTTCTATATCCAGTAAAGTACCTTTCTCAAATTTGATGACAACCTTACCACTATTCTCAGAGACCCCATTACCGATATTCTCAACAACCCCATTACCATATTCCAGATTTACATTAAGCTTGATAGCATAATTATTCGCTGGACTGATCTTTTCCCATTTAATAACTTGACCATTAGAGTTTGTATAGACAATCGAACCAGAAATAAATTTCATAGTTGCTGTGGCCTGACTGGCCGTAATTTTGGAATCCTCAAATGAAATGAGTGGCACACCTAAAACGACATCCTGGAGTTTTATTCCATACTTCTCATTTTCAAAACTTATAGGAGGATATTGCACCCCCGCAGCTCTCTTTTCTATATATTGCTGAAGCAATAATTGATTAACTTTATTTCGATCATAAGCAACAACGGCATCCCAACCCAACGCAACACTGCACATTCTTAAAGAGTTAATTATATCATTTGCGTTACTCATTACATCCTCCATCTATTTAAATAACAAATATAGTTAATAGTGGCCAGTCAATTTAAATAGAGACTACCCATGCCACTAATTATCAATAAATTAACAATCCCAGATACAGAAAATCTAAGTCATTACTCCATACAACATTATTTTATGAATAAATCATTCATAGAAAATTAATAGCCCACCTGAAAAACACCCAACAATATAAATATTAGGCGATAAAAATAAACCCTCTTTAGTTTAATCCCCCGGATGATTTACTCAACACTTCCGACAAATTCAATTAACGATTAAATATTAACATTAACACTACCTTAATATACTATAAAAATAGAAAACCCATTCCAATAACCTAACTATTAACTACTATATCACTATCAATAAATCTTAACCATAATCTAATAGTTCACATCTTTAAATATAATAAATTAATGTATTATCAAAAACAGTCAGCGACAGCGGATTATATACTCCGCCGAAGAAGTTCGAGGGTGGTTACCATTTTGTCAGTATTATTGCCAGTTTGCCGTCAGGAGAAGAAACGCGAGCCATTGTCTGCCTGGCTAGTCAAAATACGATAGCTGAGTTTAAAGTGACGCCTTCATACGCTTTAAATATTACTCCACAGAAAAAAGTCACCTTTACAACAAAAAGTGAAGATTTTGAAGGTAATTTATGGGAGATTTATCCGAAGAAAGGGAGCATAACGGATGTAAGCTACAAAGAAGAAGGTGATTTCTCAGTTTATACCCGTCTTTGCTATGCTCCCGGGGATTCACTCCCTTGCCGCCGTGATGCATCTTTAAATCAATAGGGTATATACAGCAACGTATCAGAGCCCCATAGAACAAAACCAGCGGATGCAATGTCTTGTCCAGGTCATGCAAAAGAATAAACCGAAACGTTCTGGATATGCTGTAGTTGATTTAATTCCTTAATTGTTTTAAAGAAATTTTACAAGGTAAGCTCAGCTTACCTTGTAATCTAAATAGAAGAGTGCCTCATCAAGTTATTCTCTTCATCCTTTAATTAAATGCCGTATGCCAACGGAAGAGGGCGATCTTGGATAACGGTTTTCATGACGAGTGTAGATATTAGGCGCTGAACACCGGGCATACTAGACAACCGTTCGTCATAGAGCTTCTGAAAAGCTGGCAGATCATGCGTAACGACGTGCATGAGATAGTCAGGATCACCGAAAAGCCTTTGCGCCAAGATAATCTGCGGTATTTCCGTAACAGCGTCTTCAAATGACCTGATTGCCAACCTGTCCCCTTCACGCAAGGTTACGAACACAATCGCGGAAAAGTTAAAACCAAGGCTGCTGGGATCAAGATGGGCACGATAGCCTCTGATAATCCCCGCTTGTTCCAGTGATCGTACCCGGCGATGACATGGTGAAAGGCTGAGACCTACCCGTTCAGCAAGGTCGGTCACGGAAAGACGACCGTCCGCCTGTAGCTCAGCAAGAATCTTGCGATCAATCTTATCCATTTGGAAGGATCTCTCTTTTATCTGCATCAAAACAATCAAAGTTGGAAACACATTTTAACGATAGAAGGATATTCTTTCCACTGACGTAAACAGCCCGGATGTACTTATATTTTTCATCAAAATGGTAATCCGGTAGTGAGAATAATAAGGTGGAAAAAATATGTGTATATCCTCATGTTGCAGGAATCTTTCAGACTGGAAGACGCTAAAATTTGTGACTAGAGAAGCTGTAACCCTGCAATCTGATTGGGGGGTAAAACTATGGAGTTAAGTCTGTTTGCTGCATTCTGGATTGTATCCGTTCTGTTTATCATCACTCCAGGTGCAGATTGGGCTTACACCATCTCTGCGGGTATGCACGGTCGCGCAGTACTTCCCGCGGTCATGGGATTACTGTGCGGGCACCTCATTGCGACAATTGTTGTGGCAGCTGGTGTAGGAGCGATTGTTGCTGGTACGCCAATAGCTCTGACAGTGTTAACAGTAGCCGGAGCGGGTTACCTGCTGTGGCTTGGCATCAACATGATCCGTCATCCTTCCGTACCTACAGCAAGCAATGAGCGGGAGGTAGGTTCCAGGTCCCAATGGGCGATAAAGGGACTCTGGGTCAGTAGCCTGAACCCAAAAGTCTTCCTGCTATTTCTGGCACTGTTGCCGCAGTTCACCAATCCAACAGCCGCTTGGCCGATCCCGGTACAAATTATGGCACTGGGTCTGCTTCACATTTTAAGTTGTGGCGTAATTTATCTGATAGTCGGATACGGTTCCCGAGCAATCCTAAAAACCCGCGCACAGGCCGCGCACATTGTCAGCCGGGTATCCGGCTCTGTGATGATTATCATCGCAGTACTCTTATTGGCAGAGCAGTTCATCTGAGAATGTAACAAATGTCTGATATCACAATCACACAATTGAAGAGTATGAAACAGTGCAGCGAAAAAATCGCCACATTCGTTCCGTTGGACTTCAACCCCTAAGATGACCGGTTGTAGTACCTCAGTCCTTCACCTTCTCACTTGCACCTGCCAAGCAGCGAAGCATTTTGGAAAACACCGATGATGTAGAACTTGTGTCAGCGGAGAAGCCCTTGTAGTGCTCTGCACCACTAATAAAAACTCAGTCCGATTGGTAAAATTTTGTTGCACAATTCGGACTGAGTTTCCTTCTGGTAATTCACTATTTGGAGTGAATTAATTAGGTTTGAACCCCGTATAAAGTTATCGGAATCCAGTTCCCGGGTTGACCAGTTGCGACAGATTATTTAGAGCTCCTGTTCTGTCAAAGGCACCCGGCTGGCGTAATGCATCTATGAGCAAGTTAAGCATCTCATCCGTCACATGTTCCATAACGAAAAGATGTGCATACTCAATCCCATTTTTTGTCTCAGTAGAGAGAGAGAACTCTTCAACAATGTCGTTGTTAGGACAAAGGAACAGGATACTGAGAGAGAGTGGCGAGCGATGGACGTAAAGATCACGACCAAGTTCCGCACTCAATGCCTGTAGTTTCTGATAAGCGCTCTCACTCATCTGGAGTTGATGTACGATTTTTTCAATCTGGTCTTTATGGGAGTATTTAGTCAGGTAGTGCCAAAGAATCAAGGCCGAAAAACCATTTCGCGAGCCCGCTAATGTGGAATCCTGAGCGCCTATATAATCTACAGTTAGGAAATTCAGGAGATATTTTTTGTTTTGTTAACTAAACAACCACCTACTAAAGTAGGTGGGTTAGTGATTAACGGACTGAAAGTCCGGATACGCGTCGGCTAAACGACGCGTCAATTATCCATCCTGAAATTATCATTCGGATTGGGTTCAAAATGATGTTCTAAATAGCTTTTGATCATTTCCTCCGTTAACTGCCCCACCGTTGCACAAAAATAGCCTCGCCCCCAAAAATGTTGGCCCCAGTACCGCTTTTTCAAATGCGAAAATTCTTCAAACAGCTTACTGGCCGTTCTCCCCTTCAGCCTTCTCATGATTTCACTTGGCGCTAATGTTGGGGGACTGCTGACGAGTATATGCACGTGATCTTGACTCACAACTCCCTTTAATATTCTGATTTCAAAGGAGCCGCATGTCTGACGGATTAATTCTCGCACTCGACTTGCCACTTCTCCTGTCAGCACTTTGTATCTGTATTTCGTTACCCACACAAAATGGTATTCAATCTGAAATACCGTGTGGCTGCCATATCTGTAATCCATGTTGCACCTCCGGTACAACACAGTATCGCAGCTAAAGCTGACCGGCTAAAGCCGGTGGTTTTAACCTTTCATTTGGAAGAATAAATGCCGGTAGGCCACGGAGCACCCATTTCTTTGTGTCCGCTGGTCACGATAGAATGAACTGGGTTTCTGAAATCAAATGAAGGAAGATGTCCCTCACCAATATCTATTCCCTGCTCTCTCGCTTTCTCTAAAAACGGACCATACGCAGCCCCCAAAGCACCGTCAATGTGGAACCAATAGCCATTACGAAGGCTTTTAATAACTTTGCCATTTTCCAAGGTAATTTCAAGAGTCCGCTCTTTGAGGCCGTGCCGCTCAAGTATCGGTAGTAGCAGATCAATCGCGCCACTTACATCATCAAGCGCACCTTTAAAAGAGGTTCCATAGTTGAAGTTTACCACTATAGGGAAACCACGTGATGCAAAAAAATCCACCAATACACTAAGCTTAGCTATATCAACAGATCCCGTTGGGAGGGACGGAACCTTTGTCGGCCATTTTCCATCACTCGTCTTGATGGGACATTGCCCTGGATAAAGAGACTCCCCTAGTTTGGAGAAAGTGGAGAGCGCCAAAATATCTTTTGCTTTATCAATTGAGTAATGTGTATCTTCGGAATAAAAAAGTACGGGTGTAAGCGAGTTCTCGTTACCACCTACGAACTCCCCTTGTTCAAGGGAGCTGTTCGCATTCGAATCAACCCAGAGAACTTTTGCAGCTAGATAATCACGCGCATTGCGCAGTGCATATAAATTCCCCTCAGTGCTTCCCATTGACAACACATAGCCCCAGTATGCCTCGCCCGGAGTGGTGCTATCTCTGCCAGGAGCGTTCCAAAGTTTAGCAAAATAATCCAGTACGGCACGCTCAACAAACTTTGAGTTAAGTCTGAAATTGCCCGCCATAAACGGGTCGCCAACATTATTTAACTGAACATCTAAGTACTTGCTAAATTCCGATGAATAGTGGAGTTCTTGGTTGGCTTGATAGCCAAGAAATTTTTCTCGCGTTTTCTTTACATACGAATCTAACTCTGCCAGGGCCTGCCCTCGTTCAGCATCTGTTAATCCGTGTTCAGATAGTTCAAACAGAGATTCGTTAATTGCCACATAAGTTTCATTATTCATATTTGGCTCCAATGTAATGATCTATTAAGGCAAACGGTATGTTAAGCATGGGTTATATCTTGAGAGCGCCTCCTTAATTGTTGGCTTGTTGCTGAGGCGTAATTAATAAAAATAATTTATATAAACATCCCTGTGTTTCAATCTCTTTTTTCCTGACATATTGTAAACATCAAGCATGATCAACGGCTGACATAGTGATAACACCCATTTTGAGTTAGATTATATATAAATAAAATCAATTAATTCATTACTAAACGAATGGATAAAAAGCAACAAATGCAATGGAGTCAATATGGTGTTCATTATTTATTCTTCCAAATGAAAGGTTAAAACCACCGGCTTTAGCCGGTCAGCTTTAGCTGCGATACTGTGTTGTACCGGAGGTGCAACATGGATTACAGATATGGCAGCCACACGGTATTTCAGATTGAATACCATTTTGTGTGGGTAACGAAATACAGATACAAAGTGCTGACAGGAGAAGTGGCAAGTCGAGTGCGAGAATTAATCCGTCAGACATGCGGCTCCTTTGAAATCAGAATATTAAAGGGAGTTGTGAGTCAAGATCACGTGCATATACTCGTCAGCAGTCCCCCAACATTAGCGCCAAGTGAAATCATGAGAAGGCTGAAGGGGAGAACGGCCAGTAAGCTGTTTGAAGAATTTTCGCATTTGAAAAAGCGGTACTGGGGCCAACATTTTTGGGGGCGAGGCTATTTTTGTGCAACGGTGGGGCAGTTAACGGAGGAAATGATCAAAAGCTATTTAGAACATCATTTTGAACCCAATCCGAATGATAATTTCAGGATGGATAATTGACGCGTCGTTTAGCCGACGCGTATCCGGACTTTCAGTCCGTTAATCACTAACCCACCTACTTTAGTAGGTGGTTGTTTAGTGCAACGCGAACAGCCATATTAAACGGTGAGCTAGAAACACAATTTGGGCGCTGGTACCCAAGAGTAAAATTAGGGGAAGAAACAGAGAACCATTGTGGAATGAAAACACGAGAAAAATCGTCGATATCAAAGAAAAATTCGACTAATACAACTAATTTGTCCATGCCTGTTCCTTATTTAGATCTTTTTTTCTTGGTCGAAAGTTCTGATCTTGGAACAGGCGCTTAATTCAATTTTTTTATCAAGAATTCAGATATTTACAAGCTCATGCAATAATTCCCATAAATTTTTTCAGCCTTTTTGATCATACTTAGCAGCAAACCCTTGGGAACGGACCAACTGATTCATTACTTTTAGATCTACCAATAGATCGTCAATATCGTTATCTAACAGACGCTGGTGCATTTCGCTAAATACTACGCTCATTTCCTTTATCCCTTGATAAGTCAGGGATTTCACCTCTTCGAATTGGGCGCTATCAGCACTTTGCTCCTCTAACGAAACACAACGCTCCAATGCTTTGACAATCATTGGCAAATAACGGTTGAGAAATAACTTACCGGGAGTGACATCCCTGGCATCAGCCTGCATACAGTCAATGATCGCCTGCGTTTTCTCCTCAATCAGGTTAACCAATTCCTGCATCTCATACGCCATACCAGACTTATAACGTTTGATCTGAGCCAATTGTTCATAGTATTCAGCAAACTCTGCCTGTGTCTCATCTTGCCGACGCTGCTCCTCTGCCTGTTGACGAGCAACAAGCTGTTGTTGCTGTTGCAGCGCTTTCTGCCGTCGAAAATTATTCCAAGGCTCAATCAACACCGTTACCAGCACGACGACAAAAAATACGACACCAAACCAAACAGGAATCGCATGGGCATCAATTCTAAACAACGCGACAATAGTACTCGCTGTCATCAGTAATAATGGGAACCTGCTTACCTCTAGTTTACGTTGTCTGATAATCGTGATGAGCAAAGCCGCCAGCCCGCCAAACAATAGTGCGGCAGCCCACAGCTCCGCCAGCGGGCTCAACACCACCACCAACCAACCGGCCAAAGTCGCGGGCCTATGTGGACGTGACGGATAGAGAGCCAATAATCCGATATAGACTGATAACACCACTATGCTGGAAATATGACCATCACCCGCAGGCAAGACCAAAAAAGACCAAGGAGTATACAGAACAACACAAGCCAGTATAAAAGCGAGGACAAAGATTTTGATATGAAACAGTACACGTGATAGAGACCGCTTGATGCTACCGAACAGAGATATTACTCCCTGTTCCTGCTGTTGTGCCGCATCACGGTCAGACGATGATTGAGGTGTAGGCATAGGGTATTTTACTCCTCTTACTATTATCCATTACTGTCAGGAAAGCACCTGATAAGGTCGCTAATATTGTGCATTAGCCGCCGCAGTTAAACGCTGACGTAAATTACCTTCCATTGAGGAGAGCTCTTTCTCAATTTCAGTCCGCTTAATGCGCGCTTCTGACGCAATGCGCATTGTATCCTCAATCGTATTGACTAAACGGCTCTGCACATCGCGCAAGGTTTCAATGTCAACGATAGAGCGTTCCACTTCAGTAGCCGTTGCAATGCTGCTCTGTTGCAGGATTTCAGCATTTTTGCGTAATAATTCGTTGGTCGTATCGGCCACCTCTTTTTGCAATTTAGCCGCTCGACTCTGAGCTTTCAGTGACAGATTGAGTACCATCTGACTTTTCCAGATTGGTAATGTAGAAAGGATGCTACTTTGGATCTTTTCCGCCAGTTGCTGGTTATTATTTTGTACAATCCGGATCTGTGGGGCAGTCTGTATAGCAATGGTCTTTGACAGTTCCAAATCGTGAAGACGGCGTTCAAAACGATTAATATTCTCCAGCAGATCTTTAACACTCTGCGCATCCATCATATCTTGAGACGTCTCAGCCTTTCTCTGCAATGAGGGCAACTCCACCGTTTTAATCTGCCGCAACTTCTGTTTGCCCGCTTCAACATAGAGCGATATTTCTTTATAAAAACCTAGATTGCGATCGTAGAGTTGATCTAACACCGTGATATCACGCAGCAAATTAAGCATTGCACTATCCAAATGAGTGGCAATGGTATCGACCTGTTGTGTTAGCGTCTTTTGATCAATCATAGTGCGTTCAACTTTCTTAAAAATCCCGCCGATCAACGGTAATTTTCTCAGAAAGCGACTACTTTTCTCTTCTGGGGACAGCGCATCATGCTCACGAATAAACATGACCAAATCCGAGAGTTTTTGGCCTACCTCATCAGCTTCTTTGGTTTTTACATTCTCCAATAACGTATCAGCAAAACGGGCAATCCCTCCCATAGGCTGAGCACCATAGCCGATCACCGCCGCAGGTTGCGAAATATCGATCTTTTCTATTAGCGTGTTGATGTGCTCCTGATCAATCAGAACAGTTGACTCGTTGATAGCCATATCACGACCAAATGATGGGATAGGTGTAACTTTAGTACTCATAACATAACCCTGTTAGCTGAATCGATAAAATTAATTGCGTGGAAAATAAGGAATTATCATATAGCGTCTACGATGTGTTTAAAACAAATTCTACTTTCTAACCTGCCTGTAAATATTAAACATTAGCGAAAAATACCTGCATAAACCCGCGTTGTAAGCTAATTAGGTAACCTTAATTGTACCGAATACGTAACGCTCCCTAACCAGGCAGGAGTTATTCAACAACGATATTTTTGTCAAACTCATCTAATGAACAGATTTCAGCGAATTTCCTTCATTAACGTAGAAGAAAAACTTAAATTATTTAATTCACATTATTATCGGTATTATTGTAATAATTACTCCTAAGCGAGTTTTGGATTATAGTAAATAAAAATATGTCAATAAAACCAGCGCATATACCTATAGATTTCAAGATGCATCGCGACGGCAAGGGAACGAATCCCCGGGAGCATAGATAACTATGTGACCGGGGTGAGTGAGTGCAGCCAACAAAGAGGCAACTTGAATGATCTCCATTTCGGATAAAATCAAGCATCTTCAATGACTACGGGTATATACCCTATGGATTTCAAGATGCATCGCGGCGGCAAGGGAGTGAATCCCCGGGAGCATAGGTAACTATGTGACCGGGGTGAGCGAGAGCAGCCAACAAAGAGGCAACTTGAAAGATGACGGGTATAGATTATATTGAAGGTGATTATTCAATATAACAGGGTTAGAATCATGAAAAATTTGTTTGTTATTATGTTACTTCTCTCCGTAATAACCGGGTGCTCCGGTAAAAATAACCCAAACAGACAAACACAAGCAGAAGAGGGATTGAAATTTGCATTTTCATCCGGCGGCAATTTTATCTTAACTCACGCTTGTACCGATAAAATCGATTATTTAGGGCCAGACGAAGGGGGGAATGACCAGATAGAAATAGCGATAAAAAACGATAAACAATGCTTTGCTCACTTTGATGCTTTAATCGTAATGTTCCGGTGAACTCACCTTGCGTGGTCAGATAACCACAAAATGGGATGTTAACGGAAGGGATTCTCAGGCCAGGGCAACAGCTCATTCAACCGATTGTTCGGCCAGACAGGCAGCCGGCTGAGGACATCACGTAACCAGACCCAGGGCTCATGTCCGTTGGCTTTGGCCGTTTCCAGCAGGCTCATTATCATGGCCGCCCGTTGCCCCGCGGCCAGTGAACCCGCAAAAAGCCAGTTCTTTCGGCCGAGCGCCACACCCCGGACCGCATTCTCCGCCCGGTTGTTGTCTATCGGCACCCCCCCGTCATCCAGATAACACACCAGCGCCGACCAGCGCTTCAGCGTGTAATCTATCGCTTTGCGTAACCCCGAGTTGGGGGCCGTTTGGGTCTGCATCGTTTGCAACCAGGACCGGAACTCATTCAGCCACGGCCGGGCATAACGCTGCCGCCACTGACGCCGTTTATCCGGCGGCCGGTGTTTGATTTTTCGCTCCAGCTTGTACAGGTCACGAATGCCATCCAGCGCCTGTTTCGCCACCGGACTTTGGCTCGCTTTGTATTGGTCAAAGAATTTGCGGCGGGCGTGAGCCCAGCAACCCGCTTCGGTGATATCCGCCCGGGCATGCAGTGCGTTGTAACCGGCATAGTCATCCGTCACCAACGTGCCGCCCGACCAGTCTTTCAGCAGGCTCTGGGCATAACGGCCGCTGCGGCCGGGATGCAGCTCATAGTATACCACTGCCGGCGAGGTATCGGGGCCGGTGACAGACGTCCACAGGTAAGCTCGCTGGGTCTGGCCTTTTCCCGGGGCCAGTATCGGCAACGGGGTCTCATCGGCATGCAGCACCGGGGACGTCAGCAGCGTCTGCTTCAGGGCATCGGCTAACGGTTGCAACGCCACCGCCACCTGCCCCACCCAGTCCGACAGGGTGCTGCGGGCCAGGGTGACACCGCTGCGGGCATAGATTTGCTGCTGACGGTAGAGCGGCAGGTGGTCACGATATTTAGCGACCACCACCTGAGCCAGCAACCCCGGCTCTGGAAGGCCCTTTTCAATAAGATGGGCGGGCTGGGCTTTAGCATGCACACACTGACAGCGCGCGCAGCTGTACTGCGGGCTGATATAGCGCCGGACGATAAACGTGGCCGGACGGTATTCCAGTCGCTCACTGATTTCATCACGCAAAAAGCGCAGGGCATGACCGCAATCCGGGCAGCTCTCCGTCTCCGGCGCCAGCCGGATATCTTCACGGGGTAAAGTCGCCGGCAAAGGCTGACGTTTAGGCTGGGCCGGGGTCGCGTTTTCCTTGATATGCAGGCGTGACAGCCGGGTTTCCAGCACCGCGATATCGGTATCGGCATCTTCCTCAAACTGACTGCGTTTGGGACCGGCAGGCAGGGTTTCGCTGTGCGCGCCAAAACGCCAGCGTTGCGCCTGTTTCAGGGCCTCTTCCAGCTGGCGAATATAATCACCTTGTTGCTGAAGCAGCGCCAGTGCCCGCAGGCGGAACTGGCCGGGGTCATCCAGCGCGATTAAGTCATTGAGCGTCATGCCGACAGTGTACCGGATAATTCCCCGTCGTTATCCGGTAAAAGTGTGACCGGGGTAGCGGAATTAGTTTCGCCAGCCGGACAGGTCATCTCCCTCGACCTGTTGCCAGTGAATGCCGCGGATGAGCCAGTCAAACTGGGCGGGCGTCATCACCCAGCTGCGCTCGCCCTGCTTCGGCCAGACAAAATGGGCCCGGTGCAGACGGCGGGTACACAGCCAGACGCCGTGTCGGTCCCAGCGCAACACCTTGAGACGGGAGCGGGCCTTGTTGCAGAAAATAAAAGCGGCTTCGTCCTGCCAGCGCAAATTCAGCCCCTCCAGGTGCTGGGTCAGGGCATCAATGCCCCGGCGCATGTCGACGGGCTCTCGCACCAGAAAGAGCTGTTGCGGTTTCAGCATCGGGTCAGTACCCGCATCACGTCAGGCAACAGCGTCAATGGACAGGCGATGGCATAGCCGTCTGGGGTATGCAGGGTGACGGTGCGCGCGTCGTCAGGCTGGAGTGAAACCGGTAAGAGGGCGGGCAGTGTCTGGCTGAGAGGTTGGGGGATGTTGTTACTGTCGGCAATCCAGTCGCGGAAAGCGGAAAAACTCAGCTGATGCTGTTCGCAATACTGTTTTCGGGTCAGGTCACTGTGGCGCCATTGGGTCACATGGTGTTGTTTTTGTTCCGGGGTATATCGGCTACGGCTCATGGTGTCAGTCTCCAGGTGAAGATAAGGAAGCGGTAGCGTGCATGGGCCGGAGAGGAAGAACAAGGTGAGATGACCGGACGTTTACCTTTAATCAATAAAAACATCGGCACCCAAATGACAATATCATTTAAAGGTACTCATCTTGTCACAGCGACTATTCAAACTTCTTTAAATCCTTCATTCAGAATGGGGGTAAAAGATAAAGAGCAAGCCATGAGTATTATGAGCGCACTAAAAAATTAAATTGTTTTTGATATTAAAGCAGCCGCATCCCGCCTCGAAATCTCCGCCCAATATTGGACGGAGATTTCCGGCAATGTTTATTACAAAGAAATAACCCGTCGTGCGGCACCTATCGCACTGGTTCCATAATCTATCGCATTGGCGATCCCGGTTGTGGTCAGAACCCTGCCTCTGATCTGATTACCAATCATGCCAGCAAGATGATCTATACCACTACCAGCAGCACTTAGCCCTCTGGAAACCCAACTGTCTCTTCCCATCACTCTGTGCAGACCAGTTCCAATGCCACCGGCAAGCCCGCCGAGAACACTAAATATCGGCTCAAAGACAGGTCTGGCTATACTGAAATGCACTAATTGTCTGGCTAAACCGGCGGCATATGGGCTGACAGCCCGGCCTAATAACCTCCCCAAGAATCCGCCACCTATTACTCTGTTGATCGCCATTTCCGCCCCCAAACCCGCGGCATAACCCACCGCGTAATTCGCTAAATGTCCGGCAGGGTTACTGGCGACATCTAAACCAAAACCAATCCAGGAGCCATAATAGGTGCCAATACCGGCATGAATCCCGGCTCTGGTACTCCCCTGTGTACCGGTGATCATCCCACCAGCCGCTCCCCCCGCGGCGGCGGCTACTTCATGTGTAAGGGTGGAGGAAGTCCCCAACATGGTATCAATGGTGCCTACCGCACTCCCGGCCCCAATAGCGCCACCAATCCCCCGGTCAGCATTATTTATCCATGATCCCACCGCGCCCGTTACCGCCCCGGCGGCTGATGCAACACCTACACCTTGTGCTCGCGCACCATAAGCCGCGGCTGAACTCGCCCCAGCAGCAGCGCCCGCCGCTGACTGTACTAACGTCGATTTCCCCTGTACGAGTCGAGCGAGTAATGCCCCACCTTTTTCCAGCAAGCTACCGACGTTATACCCCATCAACGCACCAATCCCTGCACCTACGGCCGCAACCCCCAGAATGACAGGGAGAGCCGCGCCAGCCGTACCAGCAATGGCAGCCGCAAGACCGCCAATCGCAAGCCCGCCAGCAATGGCTCTGCCAATTTTTTGTCCCCGTCTCATTGACGCAGACATTCCCTCATCAGGTTTACGAAACAAAAATGAAGCAAACCAAAATGTATTCCGATTTCGGTTCGGAGACGGCGCTAATCCGTCATGGTCAGTCAATGTGATGGGGTTATTCCTCACCATCCGGTACACATTCAACCCATCCACGGTTCCCGCCGGATCAGCACTCAACCAGCGGCCCACCCAAGGCTGATAATAACGGTAGCCGTAATAATACAATCCGGTGGCATCCCGCTCTTTACCGGAATAACGAATAAATTTGTAGCTGGCTTCTGTCTGATTTTTCGCTGCCCATACCGCGGTGCCGCCATACGGATAATACTCTTCCTGACTAAGAATCTGCCCTTCGCTATCCAATTCAATCTGGCTGGAGCCGAGCAGATTATCGTAACTGTAGCGCACCTGATTGTTGTCGATATCTGCCGGCTTACCACTTTCCCAGTGCAATACCCTTACCTGTGCGCGCCCCGCCTCACCTACCGTAATCACCTGCAAATTTTGAGTTGTTTTATCTGCCACTCCAGTTATGCGCAGCTCTAATCCCGGCAGATAAGTCACCCGTTGTACTTGAGTACTGTTGCCCGTCTGCTGTTCACTCACTTTTAGCAGCCGCACGCCATCACTGCTATAACGATACCATTCACTGTCACTGCTATTTTCGCGGCTCACCGGTGTTACTCGCTGCAATTCACCCCGCATATTCCAATCCAGATTCTGCCCCGGTATTAACGTCTTCTGATGACCGCCGGCATCAAATAGCCCATCCACTTGGGTTGGATCTGTCGTTAATGTACTCAATACCGTCCGGTTACTGCGGCTTGAAACGGTCATCTCCGTGGTGTAACTATTTTGAGTCGCGGGTGAACTGTGTCGGATTTGAACCAAATTACCGCCACGGTCATAACTATAAGTACGCTGGTAATTGGTATAGGTGCTGTTGTCGGCAGGAACAGGCATAGCAGGTGAGGGAAGTTGGTTGCTTTGCTGGCCGATATTAGCCATTTCACGCCCTGTCGCACTCATAAGCTGATACAGCGAATCATAAACATAGCGGTTCTCAGGCTCCACTTTCTGATTGCGCCAAAAGCGGGTGGCTTCAGCATCATTATGGATACTGATGACATTCCCCACCGGATCATACTCATAGCGGAGATCCTGTAATACTCTCGCCTCTGATTGACTCTCTTCGGCTCGCCGGGTAGTGATACCCATCAAACGTTGAGTTTCCGGTTCATAACTGTACTCGGTAATCACGCCGTTACCATGCTCTTCACGCAGCTTATGACCTGCGGCTGACCAGCTCAGAGACTTAACAATCACCTGTTCACGCTGGCCTTTCACCGTCAACCAACTCCCTTTTAACTGACCGGCAATGTCATAAGCCAGACGCTGAATATTGCCTTTCGCATCGGTTTGGGTCAGTAAAGCCCCGATGGCATTGGTTGTACTTTGTGTTGTATAGACCTCACTTGCCAGCATCCGCTGCCAGACAGTTTCGTCGTCACCGCTCCAGTTAGCCTCCTGCCCTTCTGCCAGCCATTGGTGAGATTGGGATAAAATAGCACCCGCCAGTGACTGACTCATCAACCGGGTAACGCCCGCCGTGTCGTAGTGGCGTATACACAGACCAGAGAGGTTATATTCTTTCTCTGCTGTGGTGTTCTCCGCCCAGATAAAGCGCTCTGTCACTTGAGAAGTTTCCTGATCAAAAACTTGTTCACTCACAGATAACAAACGACCGGGCAAGGTATTACCTTCATAGCGACGAGTCTGACGAACACCTGTCGCATTCATCGTCATTACCGGACGACCTTCAATATCATTTAATGCAACAGTACGACCAGCATCGACACTCTCTGTCCGCAAGGCATGACCGGCCAGATCATACTGCCAGACAAAATTAGGTTTTACTGAGTTATCAGCCTGCTTTGCATCATACAAGCGTGGGTCAATACTGTGGTTCAGGTATCCACGGGCATCATACTGGTGACGGGTGACGCGGGTGTCAATATCCCCGCCAATCACAACACGGTGAAAACCGATATCACGAATGGACAGGCCACGATTATCTAACACGCTGACTGTTGGGGTTTGAGTATAAAGAGCAGTATCAGGCGTACTCATATCATATTCCTTTTATTTTGTTTTAAAGCTTCCCTTCCAATGAAATGGAGAAAGATCGCAAGATTGATTTTAGATATGACAGATCCTTTCCCACTCTGGCGACCAGAGTGGGAAGTCTTAGTTAAAAGTTAATTTAAAAGAGTGTCTTCTTGACTTGGTTTGCGAAGCTGGCACCGCCGTCGCAGGCGGTATAATGCACCTGCACCAGTACATCATCCATATTCGCCAACAGTGCGGCCTGCATCTCATCCGCCTTCAATGTTTTATCGTCAATATGCTCATCCACCGAACGCGGGAAGGTAAGCGTCCATTTGGAGACCGCACCCGTGCCCTCAAACGATAGATAGCGCTCATCTTCCAAACGCAGCTCAAAGCTACCGGCATCATTAATGCCAGAAGAGAGCGCCACCTGCTGGCTGGCCCGCAGATTGGTGACAATATGCGTCGCATCCCCCTCTTTACCTGTCGGATCATTGAGACGTTTAACACCATTGATATCTGCTGTGAGCAGCGTACTACTGCTGGTCTGGGTGAGCGTTGCCTTCACGTTTTGATACGGCCCGATCAACGTCGGCAGTGTCACTGACACGGTTTTAATCTGGCGCAAATAATGCCCCGGATAGTCGTTGTCAAACAGCTTTTCGCTTAATGGAAAGTCAACTTTGCCCTCAGTTTTTAACTTACCAAAGCCATCATCACCCAATAGGCTTTTGAGCGACACAGTACGGATCACATTAAGACGGCGCTCATGACGAACTAAATATGCCGCTTCCATTTGGAGCAAATTGAGTTGCAGAGTTTCTCCCACTTGCAAACCACGGTAATGGTCATTCCAAGTACCGGTCTGAATAAACGTGGTGGCGTAATCACCCAATTCATACTGCCAGCAAGCTTGGGCGGACAAACACAGAGAGACCACAGCGTCGTACGCTTGATAGTACAACGCGGATAATTGACCACTCAGCCACTGATATAAAGTCGCTTGGGTGAAACGAGTCGTTAGGTAAGTCAGCATGGTTCGAATTTGCACCTGCTGTGCCTTCGCCTGTTGCAGGGAAGTCTGAGCCGCTTTTTCGCGCACCGCCAGCGCATCCAACTGTTTCTGTAATGCGTCGACCTCAGACTGTGCCTGCTGGTATTGGATTTGCCACTCTTCACGGCGACGGCGGTAATTCTCCGTGGTTGCCAAACGCTCGGCCACCACGCTGGTGGCTTGTCCGGCAGCCATTAACCCAATGGCAATCGCTTCCGTTACCCCTTCATAGCGTGAGCCACCATCAGCCAAACCAAAGATATTCGGGATCACTTTCAGTGCGCCACTGGCAGTCTGTACACCGGTGGAGGAAGATATCAGGGATTGTGCTGACGTTTGGGTGTCCATCACCAGTTGTTCCGCACTGGAGATGTTATTTTGATACAGCGTGTAATAATGGTCATGACGCTGTTGCGCCGTCGCCTGACTAGCCAACAGCGCCAGACGATCCGCCGCCAATCCATCCAACGCCTGTTGTTGCAATGTGATGGCATAGCTGGACATATCCAACAGTTGCTGTTGCGCCAGCTCTTCTTGACCGGCCCGTTCGCTACGTTCCAACAAGCTAAGCAGGTTCTGACCAAAACTGGTCAGCGTACCCACAGCGCTGTAAGCTCGCGGCAACATAGCGCTGAAACGGTATGGCGGTACCGTCAATATGGCACCACTGACGCCATTCGCCAACGTGCCGGACTGAGCGCGCTGAGCCAACAATGCTACCGGATCAGCCGGCGCAGCATACAACGGCAGAGAAAGCGGCTTGCCATCAACGGTCAGGTTATGACGCAGGTTGTATAACCGTGCATCCAACGTATCCCAGTGGGACAACATCAGAACATTGAGCGGTTCGTTAAAGTAGCCATTATCTGCCAGTTTCAAGTGGCTAATGTTATTGCCCGGTAATGCGGGTAAGACAGTATTACTGTTAGCCAATTGGTGCTCAAAGTCACGCAAAGCCGTTTTTTGCCCGGCGGCCAAGGTATCCAGGGTTTGCGGTGTCCAGGTGCTGCTCAACGATACATCCGGCCGAGGCCCTAGCAACTCAGCGGCCAAATTGTAATAGACACGGGCCTGAGTCAAACCATCACGAGTCAATTGGCGATACCACATATCTCCCTGAGCAATCAAGTTGCTGACATAAGCGATAAACACTGCTTTCTGGTATATCACCGGATGAGCATAAGCCTGAGTATCCGGATCGATAGGATCTCCCAAGTGACGTGATAGATCGCTGTGTACTTCAACCAACGGACGTACATTCCAGTAAGCCGGAGCATTGTGTGGCTTGTTTTTCATCGCCGGATCAAAGATGTAATGCAAACTCTTTTGTGCCGGCGAAAATTGCTGTTCGTTGGCAAAGCGTGTAGCAACTAAAAACGGCAAGTGAAAGAATAACTCCCAGAAATAGAGACCGTTTGAA
This sequence comes from Photorhabdus laumondii subsp. laumondii, assembly GCF_003343245.1. Classification (NCBI taxonomy): domain Bacteria; kingdom Pseudomonadati; phylum Pseudomonadota; class Gammaproteobacteria; order Enterobacterales; family Morganellaceae; genus Photorhabdus; species Photorhabdus laumondii. The sequence goes on from NZ_CP024901.1 coordinate 4,870,383, forward strand.
CCATCAAAGTCCATCGGCTCACTTTTGCCGTCAGTGACCAGATCGGCCTCCAGAGAAGGATCTGCCTGCAAGGTGTAATCCAGCAAACTATCCAATCCCAGATTAGCCTTCTCAATCAAAGTACGCACAAAGGTGGTGTTAAGACGAGTTTTCGCAGGTAATGATGAGGTCCAGAAGTCTAAATATTGCACCAGACCACGCTTGCTATCGTAACGGGAAATCAATCGAGGAATGGCATCCGGAGCTTTGCTATCTTGCAACTCAACATACACGTTAAACCACTTGCTGACCCAGGAATAGGCCCCTTTTCTCCCTGATGGTCGGTCATAATGATCCCAAACAACGTTCAAACAAACCTGTAGGTAGTTTTTATCCGGATCAGTAGAGAAATCCGCTTCGGACAAAGTATAAGTCGTAGGATAGGTTGCACCACTGGCAAGTTGGAAAGTTTGCTCACTGTAGTGTTTAAATAGATTGCGCCCATCCGCCGTCTCAGCATTGATTTCCTGATAGAATTTGCGGTTATCGGCGATCTTACTGAAGTTTTTGATAGTGGTTAATGTTGGCCAATCTGGAGACGTAAATACAGATTCAAGCTTATTAAGACTAATAGCAAAATTTATTTTATCAGACCAATCTAGCAACATTGTACCGTCTGGGATAGGTAAATAATAACTGGCAGGTGTCTCCCCCTCCCAAGCGATATAACTGCCCTGCACAGTAATAGTATGGTGAGCATCAAGCAAGGGGGAAATAGCCCATCCCTCATTAACTCGCTGTTCCAACGCCCACGTTCCATTAGGAACAGATCCACCACCATATCCAGCCGGATAGTAGTTGATCGCTGCATTATGAAAGGTGTAATAATTGCCATCATGGTAATCCAGATAAAAACCTTCATTCCCTGACCACGTGAAACCATAACCAGACTTAGAATCATATACAATATCGTTATATCCAAATATATGACGATTAACAAAATCCCCATTAGTCGTGGTTTGGATATGGAGTGTCAGGCCATCTTGGTCGATATATACATAGGCCCCGGTAGTACCCAGTTTCAAATCATCAACTTTACCTACCCAACCGGTATTTTCGGGATCTTCGGTTGGCTTGCCTGAAATAACCTTAGTAATCACATACTTTTTATCGTATACCGCGAATTGCAAGCAGTTCTGATCATTTGTTTCATCACGATAGGTACTGAACAAAAAATCCTTACTCAATGGCCTGAGAATATGGTGATTGAAGGCTGAGTCACAATACAAGTAACCATACACAGCAGGACGGTTTTGATGTGGAGTCCCCGTAAAATTACGCACAAATACCCCCAACATCAAACGGCCATACGGGTTACTGTCCGTTTCCTCCGTCGGGTCAATACTAAAATCAGTGGTAGCCAGTAAATTAACCTTCCGCAGTGTAGTCTTCGATTCATCAATCAGCAGGCTGGATCGCTGTGTTTCTGAACTTTCATCTGCTTGCTGCGTCATCAGCGTGGTGGTATTCGGTGCCGTCCAGGTATCATCATAACGTTTATAGCCAAATTTTATGCTGTAGGCATGGGTTTTTCCGATATTTTTACCGTCAGCATCCTTCTGTACTGCCGGGTCACGTTCAACCCAAGCGACATACAGCCGGTCATTATAAAATACTGGGCGAACTGTATGCTCCAGCACCGTATCACCAGACAACGGCAAGGTAATTTCCTGCCAATCATTCCAGCAATTTGGCGTCACCGGATTCCCTGCTGGATCTTGACGATTTTTACTCAAATCCATCTGACGCCAGTAATACCGATATGGTTTGGTGGTGGTACGACCAATAAAATAGTAAATGGCCTGATCAAATTTATCCTGATTAATATAACCGCTGAGCACATACAGATTACTCACCGCCTCAAACTCATTGAGGTATCCCAGAACAGCATCCTGCACCCGGTCCGGATCGAGCCGGTTCTGGTTTAACGTGGTCTCCAGCTCCGAGAAATAATGGCTTTTTTCCTGCCGGGTGATGGGGGAAATGTAGTTTTCAGCGTAATTTCGAACCTCAGCCCCCGCAGCCCAGATAGCATATTGGCTATCATTGTCACGCCATTCGTTAGCGGTAGAAAGCTCCATCGCCTGACGCCCCGGTTCGGAACCATTGACCAGACGAGTCATATATTGCTGTATGCTGGCAATCGCTTGAGCAACTCGGCTGGTCTCAACTTCATCAGCCACTTCCGGGTCAATCAACAAGTATTCGTACAAGTCTTCCACCGTCACTGGCTGACCATCGACACCTTTCAGTGTCGAGGCCACAAAATTCATATAGCCAGTCACCAACGCATCACGCTGGGATTCATTCAGTTGCTTTTCCATTGTCGATAACATAATTATCTGCCTTACTTAAATGGCGGTTTAGAAATAGCCTCATTGGGCCATACGGAAAAATCAAATCCACTCAGGTAGTGAGCTTCTGCCATGCTCAGTGACTACCCTTAACATGAGATACGCCAGCCACCATCGCCTGACCGGTGCTTTGCCAAAGGGTATAATCACTATCACGGCTCAGGACATAGCCTTGCTGTTGCTGTGTAACGCCAAGGCCAGTCTGGCTCTGTGCCTGTTGCAGACGCAGCAGCGTATCCAGTTGCGGAGTGGTTTTGGCAATCCCGCCCAATACTTCCCAAGCGGCTTGCAACTCGTTTGTCTCCCAACCCAGTAGCGTTGCCAACGTTTGTGCAGCATCCGCCTGACTCAACGGCGTAGCAGCATTAGCCACGCGCAGGTAGGCCAACACATCATCTTCCGTACCACCACCGGCTTTACCCACTTGGAGCAGTAGATCGCTGTAACGGCTTAAGGTATAGAGCATCCACAAACTGATATCGGTCACTACTTCTGCGGAAGCGCCAAAATAGGCTGGATAGTCCAGCAAAGTTTGTACCATTGCAGGACTTAGCGTGAATTGTTGGGTCAACAAGGAGCGGCGTACCACTTCACGCAATAGGCTCAGATAGCCAGCGGGAATATCAGCCGCGATTTTAACAGTATCCTTCAATGCCCAAGTCGCACTCAGCCACTGATAGGTTGTTTGCCCACTCCAGCGCAACAACAACGCAGGCAGTGACTGACTCACGTTCAGAGTTTGCGCCAACAGACTGACAGCCACGCCTTGCTGAGTTTGCTGCGCTTGATACAACGTATTCGTCAGAGTAGTGATTGCCAGCTTCTTATCTTCATCAGATAAGCTTTGTGTTTTGACCACCATTGTTATAACACTTTCTATACCTGCATCGGTCACCAGACCAACCTGATCGATAAGCGGGCTATTACCTGCCGAGAGCAGAGCAAACCAGTCAATAGCGTGACCGTTGGTATCAACTAATGGTGCACCACTACGGGATAATAATGTTGCACTCACAAATGTACTGCCCAAGTTCTGCCACACCTGACGGATAAAATTCAATTGATCGTCAGTGCCTTGAGCGGTGAAGGTAGAACCGCTACTCAACAGTAAAAGTAAGGTTTCAATGGGTAAATCGCGCTGTTGTTGCCATTGAGCGATCACACTTAGCGCTTGCAGCAAACTCAAAATATCCGCCGCCAGCGGAGAATCTTTTTGCGGTACCATGATGATGGGTTTTCCTGCCAATTGCTGCCAGACGATGCCTGTACCTGCATCTAATCGATCAACCAAAGCACAGAAAGACTCTGGGTTTGTCCCCAATGTGCGCGCCAAATTAGCCAAACGGTAGAAAGCTGACACCACAAACAGATTACAGTTGAGTGTGCTTTGTGTGATATTCCCCTGTTGACGGGCAATATTATCCGCCAATAACAGGAACTGACGATGATTAAGGCCCAGTGCCGTGCTGATATGCTTAACACGCGCCCCATCTCCCCCGGTGGTCAATGTATAGACAAAATCCTGATTATCTATCACAAACGGTGTATCAAAGGTGCCAACAGAGTTAAACACCTGATCTAAGAATGGTGTTGCGGGTGTAATGGCAAACGGGGTTACCACGCGCAGCCAACCAGCAAATTGTTTAGCGGTAACACCGTACTTCGCCTGATAATGTTTGAACACCCCCAACATACGCAACGTATTGTCGTTCATCGACAACGCGGTATTTCCCGTTTCCGCATCCATAGCAGAAGTCACCAACAGGTCAATATCCTCATAGGGCAGATTCAGCCATTTTTGCAGACGTACTGTGCGGTTAATACGGTCCAACTTGTCATCGGTCAGATTGTTAACCGTCAGAGCAAAATGCGCCTCCGCTCCACTGCGACTCAGAGTAATCGCCTGCGGCTTACCGGCATGAATAAAGCGGGCACCGTAAGCAAATGGCGTCGCTGTCGTGTCACCAGAACTGACATTATCAGACTTAACCACCGTAGAACCGCCAACCGTTGAACACAACATCAGCTCTACCTGAGGTACAGTCAAACTTGTTCTATCAGTCAGTACGGTCATGTCGCTGAAACTGTTCGCCGTCAGCAAACTGTCACCATAATTTAGCTGATAGAAATTCTGACCGACGGTTTCCACCATGATTTTCTGCTGCTCTGGCGAAAGCTGACTCGCCATGATTTGCAGGCGAGTCAAAGCACCGGCAGTCGCATCACTCAGTTTTCCTTTTGCTGTTGCCCAGAAGTTTTGCGGCAGATCCAACGTCTGTGGCAAAGTGATATCTTGTAACGTGGTACCTAATACCGACTGAGCCGTCTGAATCTGCTGGTGACCATAATGATATGGCAAATTATTCGGGTAACGGGTGGTGGAGAGTTTGGCGTTTACCGCTTCCAAATCAGTCAAACTCAGTTTCTTCTGAATGGCTTTGGACAGAATTTCATTGACCAATTGTAATTGCGGTATCACCTCATTGATCGCTTTATCATTAATCAACAAAGCCCCGATATCGGGTCGGCGCTCCACCAGCGTATTCATAATGGCACTAGCACCACTCTTTTCCTGATCAAGGGCCAATTGATAAATATGAGTCAGATAAGCTACCGGAGCATCATTCGCTTCTGGTGACCCACTAGGTGCTTTATCTTTCCAGCCAGTGTTTGCATCAAGAAACTGATTGGCGTAATCGGGACCTGACACAGAGAATGGACTTCTTAAGCTAAACTGAACCGCTTCACTAAGAGAATTACGGCGAAAATGGTGTAACACCTGATGAGCATAGCCCACCGCCAGGTCATACATTTTTTCAGCACTGCGTCCCAGATCAGCACGATGCTCACGAATAAAGCGCTCACGCGGCATACGTACCACATCAAACACTGAGGTATAACCAAGATCGGTCAACTTACCGGGCAGGTTGTGGATCTCTTCGGTGCGGGAAATCAGGGGACTGGCGAGTTGATTCATACGGACTCCTGAATTGAGGTTTATTATGAGAAACAGGTTTTTTCGTGCAAAAAACAACCACCATCGTTATGTGTAAGAAAGGCACCAGAACAAACACACGCCTTTAGAACATCAGTTAGCACGACCTTCCAAAGACGCCATACACAGTGATGATGTGTGATGAAAAATATAATAAATCACAAAACTTGCTTACATTAAAAAACAAAATACAGACAATAAAATAACTTTACCTTTATATAATTACTTATAATAAACATTTACTTATATTGATGATTAATTTACAAAAAAACCAATACAATGAATATTCTTGGTGTATGTTCATTGTTTTTTTTAAGAAAAATAGTTTATTGAAAAGTAATGAGAAGTGAATAAGTCAAATTCCGCATATCCGAATAGTTAAAGTTCTAAATAAGAATCTCTTTATTGATTACCAACGGATTTCTGAGGTAGGTAAAAAAGTCACTAGTCTGACTCGTTCCTGCAAATCGTAATCAACCTGCATGCTAGTTGGAATACGGAAATCCAATAAGGTATATAATTCAGTCCAGCCAATTTCTTTAGTTAACCTTTTCCTTGGTGGAAGTGATTTTTCAGGTTTACCAAAATGCTGATGAATTAATTTCCGGGACATCAGCGGTATCAAAGGGGAAGGCAATTTATTAGGAAATATAAAATTAGGTCGTTTGTGATTAATGAAAGTTAACGTTATCTCTGTAAGTACTTTATTTTCTCGCAAAAATGATAAGAAAATCCCTTCTTTAGCCATATCAAGAGATATATCAGAGTCTCCGGGATAACCTGATGGCTTAGTTTTATAAGGAATTAATCCTTCATCGAAGATTTCCTGATAAGTTTTGCCTAAACTATTAATTAAAGCTTCAATGTTGATAGCCATTATTTATATCACCTCTGTTCTTGATTTAGCCAATTCACCTACGACTTTATTTTTCAAATTACCCGCAAATGAATTGGCTTTTAAAAATAACCTCCCATCTATTGTTGATTACCAAAGTACTTCTGATGTGGATAAGAATGCAACTGACTTCACTTGTTCCAACAGATCGTAATCAACCTGCATACTGGTTGGTATCCGAAAATCCAGTAGCGTATACAGTTCCGTCCAACCAACATCTTTCTTGAGAAATTTTCTCGGCGGAAGAGCCTTTTCTGGCTTACCAAACTGCTCATGAACCCATACCCTAGTCATCAAAGGCTTCAAGGGAGAAGGCAATTCATTAGGGAATTGGTATAAAGGTCTTTTCTGATCAAGCAGAAAAAGCTCTACAGCAAATAAAATCTTACCATCTCTTTTAAAAGCTAAATGCATACCCTCTTTAGCCATATTCAGAGCAATAAATGAAGCTCCAGGGTATCCTGTTGGTTTGGTTTTATAAGGGATTAGCCCTTCATCAAAAATTTCCTGATAAGACTTTCCTAGACTATTTATTAGTGCATCTACGTTGACTGTCATTATTCATACTCATGATCTATTATTTGGGATAAATTGTTTTTCAACCAACATATCGGTTGTCTGTCCTAAACTATTTATGATTGCAAGAACATCAATCATTATTTACCGACTGTTCAAATAACAGTGCATCCACACGAAGATCAGTTTGATAAAGGAAGCGAATTTCTGTATTTGGGTACTGATCATTTAGTTTACGAGTATAGGCATCAAATCCGCCTACTAAGCCAATTACCGGAATTCTCTCCGGTCCACTACTGTAATCGGGTTCTCCCATAAATGCTCTGACAATAGCTTTATTCATTTTGTGAAGGAATGGAGCAGGCATATCACCACTATATGTACCAGTATCATCAACAGTGTTGATTAATGTGAATTGAACAGAAATCAACACTGTTGATATAATATCGAAAACTAAAGTAAGACCCGTCTCTGGTTCAACACTAAATCTAGAATAACCTTCGAAAGCAAACTCAAACTTTTCCTCTGGAATAAGTTTATTTTCAACTAACATATCTGCGGTCTTCCCCAAACTATTAATAATTTCAATAACATCTATCATTATTTACATGACCTCTATTCTTGGTTAAACCAACTCATCTGAGATTTAACTTTTCAAGCTGTTGATTAATGAATTAGCTCTCAAAAGAACCTTCCCTTTCTGCTAACTATCAACGCACTTCACTTGTAGGTAGAAATGTAACTCGACTGACTCGATCTAGAACATCGTGCGATACTTGCATACTAATTTCCGACTTACCCTGATAGTAATAAAGATATGTCCAACCAAATCTATATGTCAATGCTTCAAATGGAGGTGCTGATTTAATTGGTTTACCTAAATTCTTATCTACCCATTGGCGGTTCATTTCCTTAATTAAGGGATATGGCATGTTGTTCGGAAAAACAAAACTGGGACGCTCAGGTATAAGTAAAGTTAAAGTCATCTCTATGAATGTCTTAGTTTCTCGATCAAATGATAAGAAAGTCCCTTCTTTAGCCATATCAAGAGATATATCAGAGTCTCCGGGATAACCAGATGGCTTGGTTTTATAAGGAATTAGCCCTTCATCAAAAATTTCCTGATAGGTTTTCCCCAAGCTATTAATTAACGCTTCAACGTTGATCACCATTATTCATATAACCTCTATTCTCGATTCAGCCAATTCATCTAAGATTTAATTTCCAAACTGTTCGATAATGAATTGGCTTTTAAAAATAACCGCCCACCTATTGTTGATTACCAACGCACTTCTGAGGTAGGTAAAAACATTACAGAATCAACACGCTCAAACAGGTCATAATCAACCTGCATACTGGTTGGTATCCGAAAATCCAGTAGCGTATACAGTTCCGTCCAACCAACATCCTTCTTTAGAAATTTTCGCGGCGGAAGAGCCTTTTCTGGCTCACCAAACTGCTCGTGAACCCATTTCCTGATCATCAAAGGCTCCAAAGGAGAAGGTAATTCATTAGGGAATTGGTATGAAGGTCTCTTCTGATCAAGCAGAAAAAGCTCTACAGCAAATAAAATCTTACCATCTCTTTTAAACGCTAAATGAATACCCTCTTTAGCCATACTTAAAGTAATATCTGGAGCTCCAGGGTATCCTGTTGGTTTGGTTTTATAAGGAATTAATCCTTCATCAAAAATTTCCTGATAGGTTTTCCCCAAGCTATTAATTAACGCTTCAACGTTGATAGTCATTATTTATATCACCTCTATTCTTGATTCAGCTAATTCATTGGAGATTTGACTTTTCAAACCATTCACAAATGAATTGGCTTTTAAAAATAATCGCCCATCTATTGTTGATTACCAACGTACTTCTGAGGTAAGTAAAAACGTTACCGATTTTACTCGTTCCATCATGTCATAAGAAATCTTCATACTTGTAGGAATGTGGAAATCAAGCAATGTGTATAACTCTTTCCATCCAAACTGACGTTTCATAACCATTTGGGGTTGCTGTGATTTCTTAGGTTCACCAAACTGCTCATGGACCCACTGTCGAGACATCAGAGGCACCAAAGGAGAGGGAAGCTTATTAGGAAACTGATATAGAGGTTTCTTTTCATCAAGCAAAGTCAACGTAATCTCTTTTAAACGCTTACCATCCCGATAAAAAGCTAGAAACACCCCTTCTTTTACCATATCCAAAAATATCACCTCATCACCAGAAGAACCTGTTGGCTTGGTTTTATAAGGAATTAGCCCTTCATCGAAGATTTCCTGATAGGTTTCCCCCAAGCTATTAATTAACGCTTCAACGTTGATAGTCATTATTCATATAACCTCTATTCTTGATTCAGCCAATTCATCTACGACTTTATTTTTCAAACTACCCGCAAATGAACTGGCCTTTAAAAATAATCTCCCATCTATTGTTGATTACCAACGAACTTCTGAGGTAGGTAAAAACGTTACCGATTTTACTCGTTCCATCATGTCATAAGAAATCTGCATACTGATTTCGTCTGTGAAACGATATAAATCTTTCCAACCAAATTGGTTTCTTAAAATTTGCCTTGGTGGTATTGACTTAATCGGATCACCTAAATTTTCTTTAACCCATACCCTATCCATAGAGTGCTTCAATGGTGATGGCAATTCATTTGGGAATATAAATGAAGCTTTATCGTCCCTAAGCAACCTTAAAGTAATTTCGTTTAATATTTTACTACTCCGTTCAAACGATAAAAAAATCCCCTCTTTCACCATATCAATGCCAATACTAAGTACCCCAAGGGGACCGCTTGGTTTACTTTTATAAGGAATTAGCCCGTCATCAAAAATTTCCTGATAAGATTTTCCTAAGCTATTTATGAGTGCATCTATGTTGACTGTCATTTGTATAACCCCTGTTCTTGGTTAAGCCTGTGTATTTTGGCTCTGGCGTTTTCAAGTTGTGCTTTTGTTGCCCCGTAATTTCTCAATTCTGGCTCTATCGTACTGAAATCACGCTCCACAGCTGCTCTTAAGTCTTTAGAATCCTGTTCTATTTGCGTCTGAGAATTCCGGCCGCCATAAGTTGCACTGAACTTCTGGTGAACCTTTGCCGGGATAATGATTGCTGCAACATTTTTTTCAATAAGACTTAACTCATCCATCTCCAAATCGGGATATAACATTTTTAATTTCGCTCGAACAGCCGCTGCCGAAGGCATATGATCCGCGTGTGTTCCATTCCTCAGCCGCCCAGCAAAGTTTCTATATAAATCCACTTCAAACAATTTCACCGGCGGTTTACTCAGATACACATACACCGGCGGCATATTCGGAATGGGGAATACCAGAATATAATCGCGGAAATCCTTCTCTTCCGGCATTGGCAACGATTCAATATCGCTGCCCACTTTATCCGGGATCGGCAACACGGTTATTTGCGACGGAATAAACGGCTGTTCTTCATTCCCGGTATGGGCTGGAGCCTTGAATTCCTGTTCATTCGGCGTCCATAAAATCGTCGGCCGGGTTTCTCCCGGTTCCCAGAACTCGTAATTACCGGTGGTCCGATTGAGCGTCATCATGCAAACCGGCACTTTATCCAAGCCGCTTTCCGGGCTGACGTGATATCCCTGAACCGTCATCCTGCCGCTTTTTTCATCTCTGATCCAGCGAAAACGTACACGAGTTGGTGCTTTTCCATACTGTTCCGCTATCTGTCTCAGGCGATACGGATCTAAGTAATCCTCTTCCCCCTGATTCAACGACGGTGAATAAAACAGCCCCATCAACCCAACCGTTACCGGATTCGGTGCCGCCAGCCAACGTCCAGCACTGATAGCACCGCCACCAATGTAACGCATCACCAGCGTTTCCCCTTCCGCTACCGCGCTGCGGGTAGTGGCGGCCACAGCGGTAGCCGCCGCTTCGGCATTATCTTTTCCACTACGAAACCACCGCTTATACCACGGTAATTTTTTATCCCGCGGCTTACCCGGTTCCGGCGGGTGTTTCTTGTCCTGCGGGGGTGGTTCAGGCTTTTGCGCCGTGGCTGGCGCAGGAGATGACGGCACCTGATATATCGCCATTCTGCCAAAGTTATTTGCCGATTCAGGCTCAGTTCCAGCGTCAGTACACCCTTTACCCCGCTGGCAGGACTTCGTAAACACCGGTATCGGCGGCGGAGGTACCTGCGTTGCAGGCGGGCTTCCCACATCCTTTACCGGAGAAGAGAAATGCTGTTGCGCCATATTCGTGGGAGCGGCAACCCGGTCAGCAGTCTTATCTTGCTTCTCATAACTGTCCATCTCCGAATTGATAAACCGAGCCCGACAGGGACAAGTACTGACACTATCCAACGTGCCAGCCAACTTGCGCCCCATGTCAAACACATCGGATACACCACCAACAATCACGTAAGTACCGGGATGTTTGCCACAGGTAACCTTATCCCCTTCACGAGCGGTTGCTCGCCCATTAAATGTCATGGTGTGGTCACCAGTAATAATCTGACCACCACAGGTTGTTTTATCACCAACGAGCAGGAAATACCCTATTGCCATTTATTCACTTCTCCAATGAGTTACAACATGAAGAGTGAATCTAACTGAAATCATCATCATGCTTTTGCCATTTATGGATTAATAAATGTTCAATAGTGCAATGAATTTCACTTAAAAATATATAGGAATATTCTGAAAGTTAGAGAAATAATGTCGATTGATGCTTGTAATTCATCATATTTTGCAACACTTTTATTACTATTAATTATCAAAAGTGAGAATTCAAGCAGCAGTGACGAATTGGCAGAAGTACACCGCAGATTTTTTCAAATTATGGTCAGACGGTTAACCGCTATCCGTCCAAAGTGCTGACCAAAAGACCAACACTTTGTCAAAAATCTGCAAAACTATTCAAGCTTTGATGGGCTTTACCAGATTACCTCTGATAATCGCAGGTGGGCTATGCTCCTGCACAAGCAAACATGCTTTGTTGGTGCAAACGACGAGCAAACTGACAATCTAAGGTCAACTCTTTCCTACTATGTCCTCGAACCAGTAAAGCTTCCCAATGGTGATGATGACCGGGCACAAACCCTGTACAGGCAAATCCCGCCTGCTGCAAAATTTCCATTGCCTGAAGCGTCCCTTCCCCTACCGGCAGTCTCACATATATCAGTTTGTGTGCCGGTAACTCTGCCACCTCTTTTACCCGCTCGGTTGTCTGCTTTTCTATCCACACTTCCAACCGACGTCCATGATTGGTTATACGGATATCTGCATCAACCAACTCCTCCGGTTGCAGAGGCTCTTGACCAAACACTTGAGTCACCGATGTCAACCACAGTTGCCAACCGGAAGGCCAATGTACCTCTGGAAACGGCCAGCTTTGTAAAGGTAAACAACCCAGTACTATGCTTTCCGGGCGTGCCTGATCAAACGGTGATGTTACATAGTCCGGCAGCAATCCCGTGGTGTGAAACCCCAGATTTTGGGCCAGACGCTGACTATGGTTATGCGACGACACTTGCTTAATTGTGAGGATACTTAACCCCATTTTCTTAGCCTGATCACACAAGTATCGTCCAAGCGCGGTAGCAATACCCTGCCCACGTGCCTGTGGATGTACTGCGATCAACGCCAGTTCAGCGCTTAATGAGCAGTGTTCATCCCGCCACAGTGCGGCATGCCCCAACACGTGTCCATCCTGTACCGCAACAGCGGAATACCACTGTTTTGCCGCGTTATAACGGCCAAGCATGGTAGGTAAATAGACTTCCGGGTAGACATAATCTTCGCCGTAAACAACCCGAAATAACGCACTAATACCGGTAGAATCCTCTTCCCGGAATAATCGAACTAATGGTATTCCTAGATTCATGCTCATGCTGCCTTCTCTTCAGCACCATAACCACGATGATCAACCACCCGCATTAATTTACCGGAGCGTGGATGAGTGACCATATTTTCCAAAGCGCAGTAAGTGACTTCCACATGCAAAAATCCCTGATCACATAACTTTGCCATCGCGGGTTGTGCCGCCAACAATGTCTGATGCACTGATGTTGTCGATGACGCCAGTGATGAATCGCCCGCTAACAAGAGTTCTATCTTATCCATGCCACCCTGACGGCTCAGCAATAACTGCCAAGCCAGTATGCCCTCTTGCTGTTGCAGTAAACGCGCAATATGGTCAGGAAAAATGGACAGCGAGAAAACTCGCACTCGGTGAGCGCTGCCCGCTCGCCCCTGCAAAGCGAATTTGCGACTCGGCTGCCCTGACTCTTCACACCAACAGGCCATGTCACCGGTAGGATAGCGGATAACTGGCATCAAGCGTCGCTGCAGATTGGTCACAACCAACAGGCCATTTTGGCCGGGCACCGTAATCGGCTGACCATTGGATTCGTCAATAATTTCAACAATGGTATCCGTATCAAAAACCCGATGTTCGCCGTAACAGCAATCGGGAGACGCCGCCCCAATGAGGCCCGCATCAACGCTGGCACAACCAACTGAACCAATACGCGCATTAGGAAATACCTGACTCAAGAGTGTCAATTGCTCTGGAAACAGGCTTTCACCGCCGTACAACAGACGATCAATGCCGGGAATAGACTGGCCCCACTGCTGCAAGGTACTGGCAAAACGTAATAGCTGCGCCGTCACGCCGGCCAAAACATTAATCCTCAAGCTGACAATCGCATCGGCCAGTGCCCGATCATCAACTGACCAAGTAAACGGATACTCCACTACCGGCACTGGTGAATAGGACAACGCACCGTGAATAAACAATAAACTGGTATACAAATCACCAGCCACAAACAGATTAGCAACGCGATCACCGGGCTGTAATTGCTGTGCAAGCCCTTGACCAAATGCGCGCACGAAAGCACGCCATTCGCTACAACTGAATACCGACAATCGACCATCACTGGTAGAGCCACCGGTTTTAAAAACATGACCACCGTTAACCGGACCGGTTAATACCGGCCAGTTTTCCAGCGATTGCGATTGCTGCCAATAGTCATCAGGATTGATCAATGGTAGATCAGTTAGCGCCCAACCGGATCGAGGCAGATCACGATAAAGATCCTTAAAAAAAGGTGCATGATTGCGGGCGTATTCAACCAGATCGTGTAATGATAGTGTCATGATTTACCCAAAAAGTAGTATTATTGGTCTCAGAATCGGCTATCCAGCACCAGCGGCGTTTTGCCACTTTGCGGGTGACGATGGAACTGTCCAACAGGTGTCGGGATAACTTCCAATTGAAGCAATCCACCACTGACAACCTGGTTCAGCATCCTATGTTGCAACAGATGCATACGTACCTGCTCAGCATCCCCGTCGGCTAATATATGGATATAATCACAACCACTGGAGCTGTTCCCTACCAACCACTGCACCGGAAACGGCAACCCGGCGGATAATTCGGTTGGGTTCAGAAAAATAGAACCTACCCGCGTCAACACCCCATGACGGCCTCCCAGTTTAAACCGCGGCGTTGGTAACCCGCAGTCGCAGAGATCTGGCAGCCAATAACCTAAGTCGCCTATATCATAACGCTGGACCACCTGCCCTTCCCGCGCCAGAGGGGTAAACACCAGTCGACCGCTTTCCCCTGTCGGAACAGGCTGATCACTATCAAGAGCCAAGATTTCCAACCATTGAATATCAGATAACAGATGGAACTCCCCCTCTTGGCAACAAGCACAAGCATGACCTAACGGACCGGCATCCACGGAACCGTAAATCGCCGAGCGAATTATCTGTACACCAAAACTGGACAGAAACCGACACCGCTCTTCACCAATATGCTCACCGCCAGTAAAAATTTTGCGTATCCCACCATAGGCGCGCAACGCAGCCTCTTCACATTCAAACAGTCGGTGGATAGTGCTTGACATTCCTGCCAGCGTATTGATTCCCTGAGTGACAATAAAGTGCCTGATTTGGCTAAAATCATCGTCTATCGGGCCGCCCATCGGGTAATGCGGCACGGATAATTTATCCAGCACAGTGAAGAAACTCGTCAAACCGCCATACAAGTTACTGCCATAAAACAAATTCATTACCCGGTCTTGGGATGGCTCCAGACCAGCAGCGAACAAACCATCTGCCGCGGCCTGCATTTGACTGTGATAATCTCGATGGCTGAAACCCGCCAACTTTGGCTCGCCGCTACTGCCACCGCTACGAAAAAACACCTGTGCTTTTGCCGTCACACCGCCGTTCTGAAACTTTGCTTTATCCATCACTGGAATCCCTGCCAGTTCCGGCGGATTGGCTGACCCTTTATCTAATGCGACATGTCCCGGCAGTTGCTCAGGTTTTAAGCTGACGGAGACGCGTCGCGCCAGCCGAGTCAATGCGTAAACACCATCATGTGGCTCACCCTCATAGCCATCATGCATAACTCCGGCCTGACATATCCGGCTAACACCGGCGGCCAACAACTGACGACTCAACATCGGCAGCTCTTTTTCTTTCACTATCAGAGCGCAACTTTGCAAATAGGGGCGCCACGGCAACAAAATCTCAACCAATTGTGCACGTGGTGCCGGACGGACTTGCAAAGTACGGTACAACGGTGATGGAGCAAGCTCTTGACGCTGTATCCAGGCGACTCGCCAGCCATTGCCCTCTTCTACCGAACCGCGGAGTTCAGCAAAAGTGTGATCCAACTTCAAAAATGCCATCTGACTGCTGATTTCCGCCGCTTCCTGTATGTCTGTCTGTAAGGCAGGCCATATTGTCGCGCGTCGTGCCAATGCGGCGGCCACAGCACTAACGACTTCCCGTAAAACGTTCTCGTCAGCGCTATCGACCAACAAACACTGTGGACTGGAACACGCTTGTTGGTCAAAACGGCAAACATCATCAGCCAATGCATCGTAATCAGCATCACTGGCAGCCATCGGGTCAAAATAAGCAAAACTGATACGATGTCCCCAATCTATCCAACGGCAACCGGGCCGCAATTGGCTACGGATAGCGGTCAGGGCGCTATTACTGCCCCAGGCGGATACGGCATCAGCACACGCCAGTAATTCTGATAATTGATCAGACGGCAAAGGCAACACAGAGATATAAGGTGCCAACGTGCCGCTCAGGTCATGACGTAGGAATTCAGCCAGTATCTGCGCATTAAGGCCGTGATCACTGCTACTAGGACGTAACCAGTTGACATTACCCACTAGCAAGCTCTCTAACACCGCCATAAATGGCAGTAAAGGCGCGTTGGCCGGCGTAATATGCACCACCAATCCCAATGGTTGCCAAGTTTCAAAACGGGGCTGTGTATAGTCAAAGCGACGCAGAGAAAAGGGCTGTTCTCCCAATTCGTGCCGCAACTTTGCCTCTAAAGAATCGCGATGGCAGAAGTGACGTAACGCAGTGAGGGCGGCGGTATCCAGCGCAAGCTTAACAGCAACATTATCGAGATCATCAACGAAGCGCTCAGCACACGCCAATACCTGTTGTACACTTGGGGGACAAGCCAGCGTCTCAGCCAAATTACCTTTCAGTTCCGCCAATACGCTAGCGGGCTCCAAGTCAGAGATAACCTTACCATTCACTAAATACATTTCAGGACTCCTTTATCAACTCAGAAGCGGCAATCGCACAACTGCGGCTTTTACTGGTACCGGCACGACCCAGTAACTCAAACCAATCGGTAGCTAACTCACAACCACATTCAGCAGCGGGATGCAGCACCGCCAAATCGCTCACCACAATACTGTGTGCCGGGCTGGAAGTGATATAAGGTGATACCAGATGCAGAAAACCTGGCTTACCATAGGGTTGAACCGCCATGTTAGCGGTATCGCGAACATAGGTTCGGGCATAGACCGGCACATGAAAATGGTGATTTCGGCATTCAACATAAGGCACCGGATGCTCCACCGAACCGTAACCATCCCGGCACCGCTCGTCAGGAATACCCAGTTGTTCCCCTAAACGCTGATACAGTAAGGATTTTGGAATAGCTTTATCCGCGTGCGTTTTCCAACCGCCACCTAAAAAGACCAGTGATTCAGGATGCAACTGCACCGGCGGCAACCCCATGTCCTGCATCCGTTCCAGCGTGAACCACAAAAATGCAGGAAAGCCCAAGATCCGCACCGGCAGCCCTTGTGCCGCAAATTCTTGTAAGGATCGGATCACACCAAAAGGATCAAACTCATTGCTTTTTCCATTGTGGCGCAGTGCATAACAGGCTTGGTTTACCGGTGCATATTTGCACAGATATTGATCGGTATACGCGGTTCCCAACGTCACCATACCGGCAGGCTCATAGCTTAGCAGCAAGTAATTACAAGGCTGCTGCGGCGTATTCCAACCGTAATACTCGAAAATCCGTTCAACCATATTTTGAGCTGCACGCATACTACGTGCATCGTAACGCATACGGCTCTTTTGGCCGGTTGTCCCAGAAGAGGTCAGTTCCAATGCATTCCTACCCGTGGTACTGAGCAACAACTGGCGTTTGAAATAATTAGCGAAAATAGGCGGCAAACGCGACCAATCGTCCAGTTTCTCCAGTCTTTCCACTTCCAGACCGTTAGCCTTCAACCACTGAGAATAACCGGGAGTATTTTCACAGTGGTACAGCGTCAACTCACGCATGGCAGCATCAAATAATTGGTCGCAAACGCTATCGACCCGATAAGGATGATCAAGCGCGCAAAGGGCGTCAACATAAGCAAGAGAGGTCAAAAGTCGTCTCCAGAAATTAAAGAAAAAAGGGCATTTACTCCCTTAAAATAATAGGTACGTTATTTCAACCTCCGGCAAATCAATTCCGCCGAAGAAAAAATAATGACATGTTGAATACAACGCCTTAACCAAATAAAAACAGGTCACCGTTCTGGTAAAACTAACATTTAAATTTGTTAATTCCTTGTAAGAAAAATAATAAAAACATAACAATTATGAATTAATAAACACTAATGTAATAAAAAATTTTATATTTAATAACCTTATCAACGAATTTGGACATCATTATTTATGCGTAAATAACAGGTGAAAAAAGTCTATAATCACTCATCAAATATGAATTTATAGTCAATATTTAACATTTGAAAAACAAATAGGATGCTGAGATCTCCATGATATTTACGCAATTAATATTTAGTATAATAATCAACAACGTTATTTCTTTATTCTCGTCAATTTCCCAACAGGTAAAGTCTCTAAACTTGAAGTAAAACCATCAAAAAGTTAAAAATAAAAAACACATTTCTATACCCATGATAGAAATTTGCTTTTATATAATTAATTTACCTATCTTACTAATCATTCATGTTAATATTTCTTTATCAACCATTATAACTCCCGGAAAGAATAAAATATTTCAATAACAACCAAAATAAGAATTGCCAATAAGCAATATTATATATAATGATATTTCAATAAAAAACCAAAAGTTTTTATTTTGCAAATATCTAAAATACACAAAATATAACACTTAATTTTAGCCGCAACCTCCATTTATAACACTATAAATATAACATTTATATTTATAATTGCCGATATCCATGCATTGCTTTACAATTTAACCAATAATTACAATAAAATATTATTTATTTTGTCAAGATAACAAAATAAAATTAACTAATATCTGACTCATAATGTATTTCAATATTAACCCGATGAAATAATCACATTATTTATACCCTATGGATTTCAAGATGGATCGCGAGGGCAAGGGAGCGAATCCCCGGGAGCATAGATAACAATGTGACCGGAATGAATGAGTGCAGCCAACAAAGAAGTAACTTGAAAGATAACGGGTATATTCCAAGCAAAGGTTTAAATCAGTGATACTGATTAAAATATCTGCCAGACAAACTCATCCGAGTTTCGAATATGGACGAATATCAAAAATTATTTAGCCAATAAAATAACTCATATTTACAACAGATAACTATATTTATAGTTAATATTCCCAAAACACAACTAAATGTTAAATAAAGATAAATTGCTTTTCATTTTGTTAAATTCACCTATTAACAGAAAAAACAGCCATAAGCGATAGCAAAAAATCCCAACGCTGTTTTCTACGATACTTGTGTACGTCTACCTATACTTGCTACTGTTGCTCGGTTACAGCAGCGCCGTTGAGCAGCATACTTCTGAATGAGATTATACCCAATGGATTTCAAGATGGATCGCGACGGCAAGGGAGTGAATCCCCGGGAGCATAGATAACGATGTGACCGGGGTGAGCGAGTGCAGCCAACAAAGAGGCAACTTGAAGGATAACGGGTATATTCCTGCTTATCCCCTGAAATCTTGCATACCGCTAGTATCTCAATAGAAAGGTTATCCTCATTATATGGAGAAATGGAACTTAACATTCATTCGCTGCTGTGCAGATAAAAAATTATTTAACACCACAATGAGTTAACACCACAAAGAGGGAAATTATGAACAACTTTGACCCCAAAATTTACCAACACACTCCCACTATCACTGTTCACGATAACCGTGGGCTGGATGTCCGTGAAATCCATTATCACCGAGCTACCGCAGAAAAAAATAGTGATATCCGTATCACCCGTCATCAGTATGATGTTCTCGGACACCTGCACCAAAGTATTGACCCACGCCTGTATGACGCCTGGCAGAAAGATAGCTCGGTAAAACCCAATTTTCTCTGGCAGTATGATTTAACGGGCAGCGTCCTACGTACAGAGAGTGCCGATGCGGGTAATACTGTCACTCTTCATGATATTGAAAACCGTCTGGTCCTGACTGTAACGGCAACGGGTGTCAAGCAGACCCGGCAATATGAAGATAATTCTCTGCCTGGTCGTCTGCTATCCGTAACCGAACAAGAGCCAGACGAAAGGGCATCCCATATCACCGAACGTCTCATCTGGGCTGGAAACACGCCGGCAGAAAAAGAGCAAAATCTTGCTGGTCAGTATGTACATCACTACGATACAGCAGGAGCGACCCAACTGAATCACCTTTCCCTAACCGGAGCGGCTTTATCACAATCCCGTCAGCTACTGGTTGATGGCCAAGAAGCGGATTGGTTCGGCGATGATAAAAAGATCTGGGATAAGAAATTAAGTAACGATGTATACACCACCGAAAACAAGACGGATGCTACCGGCACTCTGTTGACACAAACCGATGCCAAAGGAAACATCCAGCATCTGGCCTATAATGTAGCCGGACAATTGAAAGGAAGCTGGCTAACGGTAAAAGGCCAAAAAGAGCAGATTATCATTAAATCCCTAACCTATTCAGCCGCAGGACAAAAACTACGCGAAGAGCACGGTAACGGTATCATCACCGAATATACTTACGAGCCGGAAACCCAGCGACTAATGGGCATCACAACCCGTCGTTCAACTGATAGCAAGGCTTTACAAGACTTACGTTATGAATATGATCCGGTTGGCAACATAATCAGTCTCCGTAACGATGCAGAAGCGACCCGCTTCTGGCGCAATCAGAAAATGGTGCCAGAGAATATCTATACCTACGATTCCCTGTATCAGCTTATAAGCGCAACAGGGCGCGAAATGGCGAATATCGGCCAGCAGAATCAGAATCTCCCCTCTACAGCACTCCCTTCCGATAACAACACTTATACCAATTACACCCGCACTTATGCCTATGACCGTGGTGGCAACCTGACCCAAATCCGGCATAGCTCACCCGCGAGCCAAAACAACTACACCACAGACATAACCGTCTCGAACCGCAGCAACCGCGCGGTACTGAGTACCTTGACCACTGACCCGACCAAAGTGGATGCATTGTTTCAGGCAGGTGGTCATCAGGAGACATTACTACCGGGACAAAACCTAAACTGGAATGCACGAGGTGAACTACAACAGATGACACCGGTAAAACGGGATAACCTCACTGACCGTGACAGCGACATAGAGTGGTATCGCTATGGCAACGACGGAATGCGGCTGTTAAAAGTCAGTGAACAGCAAATGCAGAATATCCTCCAGCAACGACGAGTCGTTTACCTGTCAGGATTAGAACTACGTACAACACAAAACGGTGATATCACGAAGGAAGAGTTGCAGATTATTACCGTGGGTGAAGCGGGTCGTGCGCAAGTGCGAGTTCTACATTGGGAAAGCGGCAAACCGGAAAACATCAACAATAATCAGGTACGTTACAGTTATGGCAATCTCATTGGCTCCAGCCAGCTTGAGCTAGATAGTGATGGGCAAATTATCAGTCAAGAAGAGTACTATCCATTTGGCGGTACAGCGCTCTGGGCCGCAAGAAACCAGACAGAAGCCAGTTACAAAACGATCCGGTATTCTGGTAAAGAGCGGGATGCCACCGGACTGTATTATTACGGCTATCGGTATTATCAGCCGTGGGTGGGAAGATGGCTAAGTGCTGATCCAGCAGGAACGATAGATGGGCTAAATTTATATCGGATGGTCAGGAATAATCCCATTTCCTATCACGATAATAACGGATTACATCCAAATAGTAATAACAATGGACTAGAACGAAATCATCCACTTTACTATCTGGATTTAGCTGGAGTTTATTATAATGTCAACGATAAAGAAGCAATTTTATCTACACTTAAAAGAAGTTTTGCGGCAACTTCTTGGGGAAACAAAGTCAGTGATAAAACACAAACAATACTTTCCGCCTCAGCAGAATATGGAAATTTAAAACACAAAAAACAAATGGAATATAATAACAAAAAGTTAAATGAGACATCTCCTGATGGTAAATTCAAATATGCGAAAACAAAATTACAAGATCAAGCGGCACATGCCGGGATCGCATTTAACCTGCACCCGATATCCGATAACGAGAAAGAAGGATGGACATTTAATTATAAAGATGAATTTGTTAACTTAAAAGATAAAGAAAAATCCTTAGGAAAAGGAAAATTATTCCCTGGTGTCGAACTCCTGCCGGATAATCCAGAGCACTATAAAGTTCAGAATGTTAGCGAATTTATTTCTGGGATTGAATCCGCCTACAAAAATAATGGAGTAGAGTTACATCCATTTACATCATCATTAATTAAAAAACACATTCTTAAAAATGAAGAGGTTTTACCAATGATGGCGGGAATCGCGGGTCTACATGCTGAAGTTCAGGCAATGAATTTTAGATTTATAAAAGGTGATTTGGATAGTAAGGTAGAAATCGGCTCAAGAAGTAAACGGAGTTATGAAATAGACATGCTTGATTCATATATTTTTACTGAGCGTCTTACAACTAAAGAAAAAGGGAAAGAATTCACTGCATGTTTTAATTGTACAGGTATATTGCAATGGCCAACGAGGGTTATGACAGGAACGATGAGGAGACAATAATTATCCTGATGAATCTCTAATCTGAAAGGAATAACTGAGATTTATGACTAAAGTAAGAGTTTGAAGCGTCATCTCAAAAAACCATATATATTCTATGGATTTCAAGATGGATCGCGACGGCAAGGAAGCGAATCCCCGGGAGCATAGCAAACGATGTGACCGGGGTGAGCGAGTGCAGCCAACAAAGAGGCAACTTGAAAGATAACGGATATAACGCAGTGTTGCCGTCCTATTCTTGGGAATATCTGACGGAAAACTAAGTGAAAAATAGTGAGAAAGAAAAAAGAGGTGAAATTCTTATTTTCTATAAAATCTTTTATTTCTTCGATATTTTCAATGTAAACTTTGAACAACCGATGGCTAACGAGCCAACAGTGACTTCATGAATTTCAACATCATCAAGTTGATAACAAGAGAGTATTTTAGTTATCAACTGGCAGGTAAAATGTATGGCGATATTCATACCAATACACTTTTTCACTCCTACACCAAATGAAAGTGGGCAGCCTTCACGATCAAGCTGAAATTGGTAAGGATGGTCAAAAACCGTGGCATCGAAATTGGCTAATCCGGTATAAAACAGGACTCGATCGCCCTTATTGAAACAGCTATTTTTATATATCAATCTCTCTTTAAATACTCTATTTACCGCAAGAACTGGGCTAGATAAACGATAAGTTTCAGTAACAATACTTTTAATATTATTTTCCGTCACCGTGATTACATGGCTTTTAATATAAAGAAATGTGGCAATGATCAATTGCATCGTCGTTTCATGAGCGGCAATAAATGTTACCGATAGATCAGCCACAAATTTTTCAATATGGATCACATCCTCTGCCCCACCGTTGATGGTTATTTGCCGTAAAACTTGCTGATATATAGCAATAAAAGATTCCGCAATCGATACAAAATGCGCTCTCCCACTCATGCTACCATCAAAGAACATACCGACATTCAGGGCATGAGCAGAAAAGAACGCCGAAGCTTTCAACCCCACTAAAGAAGCAGCCAATAAGTTATTCACTCCCCTTAGATGTTTTGCAGTCAAAAGATCACACTGTTTTAAAGGAGATAAAAGATCATTAGCGATGACTTCAAAATTCATCTCATTAAATTTTCCACGTATAAAACTTACTGCATCAGTATTATATTTATCATCATTAAAAATGAGAGAATTATTAAGATAAAGAATGAATCTGGCAACTCTACTCTGATCTGACGCAGAAAATATTTCCAGCGGAATGCTCAACTTCTTTTTAGTCACATAATCCGAGTTCAGAAAATAAGAGCAGATATCATATGAATAGCAATGCCATATTGCTTGCTTTGCATCGTAAAAAAATCCCTTTCTCTCAGGATCACCTAATCTTACACTATCCATTTTCTTCTTATATTCATTTATTAAAACATTCATCACAGATGCGCCTATGTAAATTTCATCTCTTTGAGTTATAAATTCTCACGCTATTTGACAATAAATATATTTATTGCCATCTATACCCTATGGATTTCAAGATGCTTCGCGACGGCAAGGGCGCGAATCCCCGGGAGCATAGAGAACTATGTGACCGGGGTGAGTGAGTGCAGCCAACAAAGAGGCAACTTGAAAGATGACGGGTATAAAAACCATAAGATATTTCACCGGCTATTATTTTTAGTCTGTTAATCCATTTATAATCAAGAGACCTTTTTTACCATTAATGGCTGACCTCACACTGATATAAACTCACCTCTTATTCTTATATATACCCTATGGATTTCGAGATGCATCGCGACGGCAAGGGAGCGAATCCCCGGGAGCGTAGATAACGATGTGACCGGGGTGAGTGAGTGCAGCCAACAAAGAGGCAACTTGAAAGATAACGGGTATAAAAAATAAAACCGTTCTAACCTATATTCAGGCCACATAATTAAAAACATAACCTCTCAAATAACTCTGCCACATGCCCTCTATTTGTATTTCCATTACGTTTAACAACTCAAAATAATCACCATACAAAATTATCACATTGCTTTTTATTTTTAGTTCAATATGGTTACTTGTGCGCGTTTTTTAACATAAATCGTGATAAATATCACAAAATTTTTCCTCCCCCTAAAGACGAAAAATTAATTAAATCATTAAAATCAACATATTATAAAAATTCATCTCATAATGGCCTATTTTTCCTGCCTGAGATACCAACCCAATAAAATAGCTATTCAAACCATTTTCCGATTCACAATTAACCTTCATTTAATATTCATGTAAAACATTCATGATGATATACTTTATATTCTGTATTTTTACACTAATATAAAAACATATTATATATAATTTCTGACTATTACTCATCATAAATGAAATTAACCCATAGACAACAAACCATCCAGAATAGTAATAAAATACTGTGACTAATAGATCAATAAAAATCACCCATTTTACCCATTAACCAGGAGTTAAAGATGAGAGAATCTGAGGAAAAAGAAAAAGGGGAAATGCTTGAAATTAATAATCATTATTTTTTCGTCATTAATCTTACCAATGAAAACTTAATCGGTGATGTGATTTGGAGCAGCTCTGGAAATACGAGCACTCTCAATGTTGATGGGTTAAATCCAGCAACCGCTTCACTTATCCAAGAATTCTATCCAGAAAGTTGGAAAAATGATTATTGGCAATGGACGGCAAAAGGGAGGAGATATCAATTAAATTGTTATGACAATGATATCTATGTCGCTGTTGTAATTAGCGATTTTGGCATTAGTGTATTACCCACTGGCACCAGCCCGGATGCATGGAAATGGTAGCTTTTCTTCCACTTCATTATTTATGTAAGAAACATGCATCATGTAGAAAATATTAATAGCACTCTTACATAAAGACAAGCTCGCAAGTCGACAAAACAAAGATCGTGATGGCATCACGATCTTTGTTTAATCGAATTAAAATCTTACCCTGAAAAAATTCTTGAACTTTATTATCCACAATCTCAAACCCACCCTATGTTGTTCATTACCCCAGATTACCAAATTAAGTGATTTATACCCGTTATCTTTCAAGTTGCCTCTTTGTTGGCTGCACTCACTCACCCCGGTCACATAGTTATCTATGCTCCCGGGGATTCGTTCCCTTGCCGTCGCAATCCATCTTGAAATCCATAGGGTATATACTACCATTCACAATCGGTACTCTAGGGCTTTTTCCTAATAATTATTCTTGTCCACTCGATCCTTTAAGGGATCTCGTCCCTAATTTTTAGCAAATAAAACCGAATCTTAGCAAACCTAATAAAATCACTAAACTTTTCGAACCCTCAGTATAAATAAAAGTAGAAAGTTCAGATAACCATCAGAATTTACTCTATATTTGCAACTCTATACTTAATAGAAAGAACAATTAAACATGAATAGGATAAATACTCACATAAATTACTCATCCGTAATCATTTATTTAGGATAAATTATTATCAGACAATCCCTCTTTCTCACTCCATTTTTTTAGTAATAATATTCTATCTTGGATATATTTTTCAGACAATACTTCCAGTTTCTCTATTTTCCCTACTTGTAACTTAAGAAAATTATGACTGAATTCACACCAAGAAACTAAAAAGAATTCATTATTGAAAAAGATCGACAGTGGGCAGGTCGTCTTCACAATATGTGTATTATTTAAATCAATAAAAGTTATCACTATTTTTGATTTATGGTATATCGCCCTTCTGATATCAGATAACATTAAGTTATTATTTGTAACTTTGCTGTAACCTTCTGTTTTTACAAACATTGGCGAATAATATAGCTGATCACGCTGTTCTTCAGGCAACACTGCGGCAATCTTAGATATAAAGCTATGAGCAGATTTAGCCAAAACAACATCATTTTGTTCAATAACCCATTTATTGCCCAAAACTAAGGCATCAATTTCATCCATCGTAAACATTAAAGGAGGTAACATGAAGCCCGGCCGTAATATATAGCCCAAACCTGGCTCACCCTCTATATTTGCCCCCTGACTGTTTAGTAAAGCAATATCTCGATAAAGTGTGCGCAAGCTTACATTTAAATCACTAGCGAGTAATTTACCACTGACAGGGTACCTTCTCTGTCTCAAGTATTGCAATAATACGATAAGTCTTTCGGTTCTTGACATTTCCGAACTCCTCATTTTAATAAAAATTAAATAGGATAAGGTTTTACTGAATAAATAATATTGCGTTACTAGCTAGTTACCCAATATATCCGTCATCTTTCAAGTTGCCTCTTTGTTGGCTGCACTCTCTCACCCCGCCCACATCGTTATCTATGCTCCCGGGGATTCGCTCCCTTGCCGTCGCAATCCATCTTGAAATCCATAGGGTATAACTATCTATTCTTAATTATCTATTATGGAACAATATCGAGATTTCTCTATAAAACCATCAACTCGAAATCCTATACTTAATATAGACCTCAATTGTCAGGATTGACGAAAATGCTATTGCCGTCTTACATAATTACCAAACTCTGTCAAGAGTAAATGTTCAATGCATTACGCCGAAACAAGGTTAAAGTAAATATCGAACATCAAACATAGCGCAAATATTTAAAATTTTAATATACTGCTAATTAATACAAAAAATAAAACTTACACTCAACAAGATAACTTATCATAAGTAAATTTACTATGTATTAATGATATAAGAAAACACAAATATTAAAGTCAATTTTCATACTGCCAGTTAATACCTCAGCAGAAAAATTATGGCTTTATTATTCTGACATATCGCTTCGTAATGCCTGGGAAGATGTTTTGATTTTATTACTAATGTAAAATAGCAGTGGAACTAAAAGGCATACCCAAATAGGTTTAACCTTAACTTCTGTTGAAAAAATAAATTTCTTTAGACAAGATGAATAATCCCTAGCTTATCTTTAATTTATTTTTAATATCGAATAACAATATCTCAATTGGTTAATAACTTTATGATCTATACCCGTTATCATTCAAGTTGCCTCTTTGTTGGCTGCACTCTCTCACCCCGGTCACATAGTTCTCTATGCTCCCGGGGATTCTCTCCCTTACCATCGCGATGTATATTGAAATCCATTGGGTATAAAATCAATTAACCTTTTTTATAGCCATTTAGCCAAAATTGTTCACTAACCCAATCTGAAACTTGTATCATATATTCGTTTATTTTATTTAAGCAAACATGAGCCTCTGATTCATAACATAATAACTGGTGATTATCACCCCATAGTTGATCTAATTTTTTCACTTTATCGATCTGAAATATATCATCTAATTCACCATGAACAGTAAAAACCTTGGTTTTACAAGGTAAAGAGATGTCCAATTTAATTTCGTCAAAAATAGACTGCATATGACTATTATCTTGCATAAATGCAAACTGGAAATCTTCTTTAAGCCTTCTTGGCAACTTATCAAACTCTGCTATTTCAGGCCCACCGGATAAATTGACGATACAACAAAATTTATCGCCAATTCTTTGCGCAACGCGTAGAGCAAAATAACCACCAAAACTAATTCCTAAGAAACAAAGAAGATTACTATTAATTCGGGCATCATCTTCTAATAATTTAACTATAGAGCTAACATATAATTCCATATCAATAGCTATTGGTGATTTCCCAAGATTTATTCCCTGCCCTGGTCCATCAAATATAGCTACCGCCATATTTTTCCCTAAGAAAAACTCGGCCAAAGATAATATTTCAATTTCAGTCATTGAATCCAATCCATTGGATAAAATAACACAAGGCAAAGGATGATTCTCTTCTTCTTTATACCCTTTAGGGAATATAAGGAAGAACGGCATATGAAATTTATCGACGACAATATATTGGTGGTCAACCAGCAAATCACTATATTTTATACTAGATAAAAAACATGAACGAATATACTCTCTGAGCTGTATCTTTCTACTCCTATCACTAAAATACATAAATTCTGCCCAATGATAACAGGCAGCGGCACTCCTCAAAGCACGAACATGACTAACTTCACTCTTAGCCGAGTTAGCGATATTAATATAGCTATCACCCACTTTTGACCAATTAATCATCCATTCATACCAAAACTCTTCAGAGGATAAGTCTAAGTTTCCCGCTGGAAAATGACTCAATGCCGCAACAACATCTCCCCAATGAACTTGGGGAGCATATTGAGAATTTAAGAAGAATATTCTTGGCATAAAATAACCACAAGTAGCAAGAAGTTCTGGCGAAATTCTATTGGGTTTATTTTTATTATTCATCTTATTTTCCTTTAAGTTACTAAATACGAGTGTCTAACCACTCTTTGCAAGCAAAAACCATTTTTTTACTATTTTCTGAAATAGCATTTTTTACTATCTCTCGTTGTTTTTCTTTATCTTCCGTACCAAATTTAACTGCACATAATTCATAATTTAACTCAACATCATGGCTAGAAACAATGTACGAACCACTCCCTTTACTCAATATCTGCCATGAACCACTATGAGACTTTAATACTAAAGGCGGCTCTGGTTGAAAATATTCAATCAATAAATTATCCACATCACAGAATCGTATACTACGGAAAGTCTCATTTCCATTTGGTGTTGATACTTCCATATTAAATTCTTGATGTTTATCATCATTATAAATGACTTTTACTGAATCACAATGCGGTAATATCTTGCTCCAGTCATCGATATTTAAAAAGATCTTATAAACATCATCAACCTGATGAGGAATATAATATCCCGCTGAGAAAGTTAATAAATTTGATTTTTTATGACTTTCTACCTGACTCTTTATACTATCCATCTCCATTCGAGTATTATCATTGATAAATGAGATAATAAAGGAATTAGCCTGGTCATGATTATCAATACCATCAACGATACCACTGACATCTTCTAATAAACCCCAGTTCCTTTGTACCGTTAGAATACAGCGTTGATCATTAATAGGAATAATTTGCCATCTGCCATTCATTGTTTTTAATAATGGCATCGGTGTAGGCATAACATAATCAACCCGGTAAATAGTATCAAAATAATATCGCTGCGTTTGCCAACTTACTGCTTTATTATTTTGTTTTGCTTTGATTTCAACTAATTCTTCATTACCTGATCTCTTTAAAACTTCTGCACCATCACAGAATGAAAAAATACCTGTCCAACAAGAGACATCTTTAACTAAAGTATAAACCTGCTGTGCCGGCACCTCACATACGACTGAATGAGTAATCGTTCCTGTTAATACTTTTTCCGATCCCTCCGTTGATTCGACGATATTTTTTATATTATTGAGCTCTTTAACTGAATTGGTATCAATAGCTTTACTAATAAATTGGTGCGCCTGCTCTATTGTTTCAACACCATCAATTAACCCGGCTACTTCAGACTCAAGATCATATAAATGCTCCAACAACAGTACACATTGCTGAGAATTGATTTTAATTACGCGCCATGACGTTTCCATTTCTTTAACTAATGTCATTGGGGGATTCAGTTTTGATTTTATACTGAATGTTTCTGGATAAAATTTACGATTTGATTCCCACTGCATTAATATACCGTTAATTAAGGCTTTAATTTCTATTTTTTCACCTTCTTTATCCCTAAAGAGAGTTTTTACTTCCTGGCAAGGTTCAAACATTCCTGGCCATTTATCAGAATTAATAATAATTTCATATACATCTTCTATCTGAGCATTACAAATAATTGAATGTGATTCTACATAATTCATTATTGATTCCTCAATGTAAATAGTTTTTTAGGATCGATTGACTTAATTAACTCTGCTTTCAATATCTTATCATTATGGCTTTTTGGAAAGTATTCATCAGTAACATAGAACCAATCCGGCCATTTTTCTCTACTGAGTTTACGACTTAAAAATGATGAAATAATATCTTCAATTTCAGGTAATGATTTCTTCGATATCTCGCCACTCATGCAGGCAACCGGTTGATCAATAGCAACACCATTTTCATGGAAAGAAAAACCAACAACCGTAGCCACATTCACATTGGGTATTCGGGATAAAATAGATTCAACTTCTTCAGGATAAATTCTATGTCCGTTAGCACTCATAAAAGTATTTTGCTTACGTCCTTTTAAGACTAAATAACCCTCTTCATCTATATAACCGAGATCACCAGTGGCAAACCACTCATCAGGAGGTGTTATTTCTCCAGAAAGGACATCATAATATCCTTCCATAATACTTTCACCCCTTATTATAATTTCTCCAATATTATCAGATGAGCCTATAATAGGTTTAACCGCTACCGCCAATGTATTATCAATTTTGCCAACACAATAAATTGAATTGAGATATCTTTTATCACGATGATCTTGCTCATCTACCCAACAAAAAGGACCATAAGTTTCACTTAACCCATATCCCTGCATCCATTCACAGCCAATTAATTGACGCCCTTTCTCCAGTACGCTAGGCGGCATCGCTGCGGCACCATAAGCAACAACTTGTAAGTCAGAGAGATCGATATTATGTTCTGCGGTTGATTTAACGAATAACTTCATCGACTCTGGGCGTAACATAATATGAGTGATTTTATTACGAGAAAGATAATCAGGCCATCTCTCTACATTTCTGTCTTCCGGTATAAAAAGTGTTGATTGATGTAATAATGAACCGAAAGAAAAAATCACTCCCGTTGTATTATTCAACAAACCTGACATAAATATTTTAGCATCTTGAGTGAATTTTAATTTCTCTGTCACCGAATAAATTCGTCGACAAACTAATGATTCTGAAATACTAATGGCTTTCGGTTTACCTGTACTACCACTGGTGAACAGGACAATAAAGTTAGCAATAGATTGCGGAGAATAAGTTATTATTGGGATTTCCGCGATATCATCACTGACCCGGATCTTATGATCTGAAATATCAATCACATTAATGTTGTTTTCTTTTAATCTTCCAACAAAATGTTTATCTTTCTTAAGGTAAACCACAAAATCGTATTGCACTTCATTGGTAAAATTAATCCATTCATCGATTGTCGCTGATGATAAATTATAGGGCATTAATAAATGCAACCCCATAGCACTAGCCGCAGCTAAAAAGAAAATACCTAATTCATCATGTTCAAATATGACAATGACTTTACTACCTTTTTGAACACCTCGACTAAGTAAATCATCAATTAAATGGGAAACAGAAGATATTACCTCTTTTCTTGTATAGTGATAATCCTTAGTGATAATACAATCATGATGTAAGTTATCACGCCCTGAATGTAACAACATAGAGATTAGTTTCATTTCTGTTTCCCTTTAATTAGCAGTTAATTTTTATCGTTTAAACTTGATGAGACGAAATCAAGGACTGCTCTTCCTGTTTCCCAATGACTGAATTGACTTTTCGTCACGGAAATACCGAACTCTTTCTCAATCTCTTTTGCCAAGTCAGCTAATTCCGTAGAATCCATATCATAGGCATCAGCAAGGTTTGCATCCATATTGAAATCATCAATATTAATGTTAAGAAAAAGAGACAAAATCGTTTTTATTTTTACTTCTGGATGATTATTCATATATTTTTCCTCGCGTACTTACATATTTTAGAGATTAAATAGCTGAAAAACTCAACGCACACACATGACCTTGATTACTAAAGCGCTGAATGATTATTTGGTTAGTATTTGAAAACTCATTGATTTTTTTAGATTGTTGTTCCTCATCCCCATGACTTTCTGACAAGAATGATGACGCCAGGACTGAATCAATCACGCCACTGACTGAAAATTGATTATCCAAATAGGGCCTCAGATTTATAAATGATGTTTTTATCTCTTTATTTGAGAAAGCCTTACTCGTTATTTCTTTTTCATCATCATATATTCCATCCATAATAAATACAGCATTTTCATTATGGTTGAACAGTTCAGCGGTATATTCTAAGGTGTTATTTCTAGTATTTTTATCCGGTGCAAAATAATCAACAAAGCCGGTTAATTCACACAATATCGAAGCACCACGTTCTAAAGCATGTTGTCTCTCTTCCAGCACCAGAAATGCCGCGCCTTCGGAAAAGTCTCCTGGCTGTTTTTCGCCAAAAACCTCAGAGTGTTTCTGGCTTGACGTTTTCTCCAGTAAATTTTTAACTAATGGGCTGGAAAGATGTTCTGACGCACCACATAACATCACTTCCGCAACACCATTAGAAATTGCTTCCGCCGCATAGCCTATTGCTTGCATCCCTGCCACATCGGAGGTGGAAAACGTTTTAGATTGCGCACTAAAACCATAAAGCAGTGACAATTGCCCTTGAAGTGCCGCAGGGAACCATGCCGTGGCAACATAAGGCCCCATTCCCTTTATGCCTTCAATATGGAGCGCTTTAACTTCATCCTCAATATGTTGCCATCCACCAAAACAGTTTCCGACATATATGCCAACGCGATTAGGATCAAGCTTATCGACATCCAATCTACTCGCTTTTAATGCCATTTCAACGGCAACGATACCATAAACCGAAAATTCATCAATTTTACGTCTTAAGCGGTTATTGATATATTTCGCGCCATCGAAATCACTCAATGTCCTTATTATAGAACTTGCGGTGGTATTGTTTTTCGATTCTTGTCCCAATAACTTCTGAATGACTTTTGATTTTATGGCAGTGACATCATTGCCATCAGGATGTATTGCACCAACACCGGTAACGACAACTCTTTTACGCATTGTCTACTGCCCTCATAACAATAACACTGTGAATACCAGAAAAACCACTTGATAATTTTAACGCGGTCTTAATTGGATATGAGCAACCTTGATTAGGAATATAATCTAAATCGCAATCAGGATCCGGCGTTTGATAATTAATTGTTGGGTGAACATACTGCTTTTCTATTTCAAGACATAATGCTACAGACTCGATCGCATTAGCGGCGGCTAAAGCATGACCTGTCATTGACTTTAATGAGTTAATTGGAATACCAAATGCACTTTCACCCAAAACAAATTTAATCGCATTTGATTCGTTAATATCATTTTGCGCTGTAGAACTGCCATGAGCACTAATATAATTTACCGTTGATGGCGATATCTGGGCATCCTTCAATGCCATATCAATGCATCGTGCCATTGCCATGCCATCCGCGGGCAAGTCAGTCATATGATAAGCATTATTGACGGATGCGTACCCTGCTAATTCAGCATAGATATGTGCTCCACGCTGCTTAGCGTGTTCATAAGACTCTAAAATTAATATTCCACACCCTTCTGCAATCACAAATCCATCCCGCTCAAGGGAAAAAGGACAAGTTGCTGCTTGCTGATTTTCCAACTCTCTTGATGATAGCGCCCCTAAAGCTTCAAAAGAGCCGATAGAGAGTGGACAAAGTGGCGCTTCACTTGCACCAGCCAGCATAATATCCGCTCTGCCATAACGGATATGCTCCATCGCAATGCCTAATGCATCAAGCCCTGCCGCACATCCGGTTGATATGTTACTGACGGACATAGATGCACCATATTTTTTCGCAACAGAGGTTGCGGCAGAGCTGAAATCAAAGCTGTCGTAATCTTCTGATTTAATTAAATCAGGGTGAATATTCTCTTTGCCCCCTTTGGTGATTCTGAGTAAACACTCTTCCATTCCCGCAGCATCGGCAATCGCTGTCGCTATCGCAACACCAAAACGTCGACCATCAATGTCTGAGGGTCTTAAATTTGCATCTTGCATCGCCATCTCAGCGGCATCTAGCGCAAACTGGAGATATTTACGCTCACTTTTCAGAACAAACTCTTTGTTATTGCCATCACTACCGTAAACTTGTCCTATTGCTCCGCTTTTAAAGCCAAATCTTTCTCTTCCCCACTCATATTTACTCACTCCCGATTTCCCGTTATGAATATTGTTCCAAAATTCATTAACGCCAACACCTGTCGGTGCAACAACACCTAGCCCTGTCACCACAACTCTACGTGGTTGAGATTCATTTCTGTTATTTATTATCACAATAATTATCTCGATAGAAATAGAATAAACATTTACTCAGGCAAATTTTATTAATATAAAACTTACCCATTTTCATTTAAGAAAATCGTTATCTGCAAGTAGTGATATTAAACTACTTTATCTATAAAATTATATTTGTCATATATATTTGATTTTTATCTCCTAACCAAATTTCTTGAAAATAAGCACCAAACCATAATTCCACTTTAATATCCATTTGGTTATTTCACTGATTTTTCATCTATTTAAACTGCAAGAATAATATGAATGTTTCAGGTTAAACCAAACTAAGTTAACTCCCTTCGATCTACATATGGATAGAGTAACTAAGCGTTTTCTTAATGACTCAATTTACTCTTAAAAATCATCCAGAAAGGAGATGACAAATTTATTATTATAGAACTGATATATTCACTCACAGTACAATATAGCCAAACAACATAGCAAAGATAATATATCTTTTTCTAGCTTATACCCGTTATCCTTCAAGTTGCCTCTTTGTTAGCTGCACTCGCTCACCCCGGTCACATCGTTATCTATGCTCCCGGGGATTCACTCCCTTGCCGTCGCGATCCATCTTGAAATCCATTGGGTATATGAAATCTCTTTTCTGCTCATATTCTCCCCGTCTGACCCTATAATGACATATTATTATAATATTGCGACCACTCGACTCCATGAAGCATCTGCTTTCTCTAATTTTATTGGAAAACAGCACACTTTAAATCCATAAGGTTTAGGAATACTGGTTAAATTACAAAGCCGTTCTATCTGTAAATAAGGGTGATCCCGCCCGATAAAATGAGATGGCCATAAGCAATCTTTATTCCCCGTTTTTTTATAATCGTTAATCATCTCTATGAATGGCCGATCAAAGCTAAATGCATCTGTCCCAATAATCTTTACCCCTTGCTCTACTAACCATTGAACAGCACTGCTTTCAATCGCTTTATAGTGAGTAAAATAGGATTTTTCCCCCAGGAGTTTATCCGCTCCAGTATTGATCAGGACAATATCATTTTCTTTTATTTTATAATTAATTTTCTTTAATTGGTTTTCTACCGCCTGTTTATCAATTGATTGATTATCATGACTAAAATCAAGTAATACACCGTGGCTATAAAACCAATCCAAAGGAATATCAGTAATTGTTGCTGGCTGATCTTGCCCTTTATGCCACCCATAGTGATAGGGAGCATCAATATGCGTTCCAGTATGCGTGGTCAATCGATAATACATCAGTGATAATCCCATACCATCAGGAAAATCATTGTGATCAATGATCCACTTTTTGCGTTTAAACAGTTTTACAAAGGCTCTTTTCCACCATGAATTGGTATGGAAATATAAATAACTTTCACCTAATTTATTAGCGCCCTCTTTATGATCAACGACTCCTCTAGTTACTTTCTCAGGTTCCCAAAAATCACAATCTATAGGAACACTTAAGTCAATAATATTACTCATCTTTGTTCCTTATAATCTCGAAATAGTTTATTTCCTTGATATTTGGTGTAGAAATTACCTTCTTTTGAGATAATGCACAAACAAATTGCTGATGATGAATCAATAATGTGCTCGCCTCTAATTCTTTCATATCTTTAACAGAATCAGAGTTATTAGCCAATAATTTCTCATGTAAAGTCGAAGCAAATAATTTAATATATGCTTCAAGTCTAACCCAACAGTATAATGACATTAAGTGATAATAGTTTTTAAATCCGGGACTCACTCCTGATAGTTGTTTTAACATTATACCTTTTATATATTCCAACTCCTTATCCTTAATAAAACGTTCAATAATTTCAGAAAATTTTATCTTAGAAGGAGTGACTTCAATATCAACACCTATTTCTCTTGAGCTAAACCCGATGGCGCAATAGTTTCCTGATGCACTCAGAGAAAAATAATATTTGAAGTCTTGCTCCGTGGATATATAAGGTTTACCGTTATCATTCGTTATGATTTCATAATCAGATAAATATTGATTTAAAACATAACGTAACGCAGCCCGTCTAAATATAAATTTTTTTCTTCTATCCGCTAAACAAATTTGGTTATGGCGAACGATATCAGACCGGTGAATTAACTGTTCAATAGAAGATAAATCAATATCGTCGATTTTTATAATCCAAAGATCAGAAAAATCAGATGATAAAGAAATATCGTCCATGATTAGTAATTACCTAATCCACCACACACATTAAGTGCTTGAGCGGTTACAGCCCCGGCAAGAGGAGATGCAAGATAAGCAACCATTTCTGCCACTTCATTAGGTTCAACATATCTTCCAATAGGAACACGCTCTTCTACTCTTCTTTTCGCTTCTGCTATATCAGTGCCCCAAATTTTGGCGTAATGTTCTCTGACACGCTCCGCCATCTCACTCTCAACAAACCCTGGACAAACTGCGTTAACCGTAACACCTGAACCATTACGTGCTAATTCAAGCCCCAAGGATTTAGTCAGGCCAACAACACCATGCTTAGAAGCAGAATAAGGCGTACCATGAATAACACCTTGTTTCCCGCCGGTGGAGGCAATATTGATAATTCTGCCGCCAGATGACATTAATTTTCTTTTCAAAACTTCATATATAACAAAATAAGTGCCATTTAAATTAACGTTTATGACATTTTGCCAAGTTCGTGGGCTTATTTCAGCAGTAATACCGCCACCAGAAATGCCAGCGCAATTCACAAGCACCGCCAGCTTATTATCTTCAAGCTCTAGTTGGTCAAACGCTTTTTTAACATTTTCATGATTAGAAACATCACAAACTATTTTCTTTGCAAATTGACTACCATATTTATTGCGTAACTTGTCAATTGCGCTATCAAGACGCTCAGGAGTACGCGATAATAATATTGGTTCAAAGCCATCATCAGATAATCTTTCTGTAATTGCGAAACCAATATCTCCTGTCGCGCCGGTAATAAAGGCATATTTCATCTGAACTATTCCTATCGTTATTTATACCCGTCATCTTTCAAGTTGCCTCTTTGTTGGCCGCACTCGGTCACATCGTTATCTATGCTACCGGGGATTCACTCCCTTGCCGTCATGATACATCTTGAAATCTATAGGGTATATATTATTGCTATTCACGGAAAAACACGATTACCCCTAACAAGCATTATTCATAAATTAGTGACAGTTTTTGTCAGCATTTACGAAAAATATTAACCTTTTCACGTAAAGAACAATAATATATCGGTGTTACATTTACAATAACTTATAATACCAAAACACTTTATCATGTCACTATACAAATTCATACTTTCTGACTAATCAGAAAATAAAATAAAGGGTCAGCAATAATTTCTGCATTAAAAAATACTAAAAAAAACAATATGTTATGAATTAATCATTGGGTTATTTTTTCATGGAGTAACAATTGATAGATGAGACAAAATACAATATAGGAAAACCTGAAAGCTTCTATTACCTATTTCTTAAACAGGCTGATACGCCCAATTAACCCTATTGTTGGCATAGAGTGATGACGAGACATATTCCAAACACGTACTCTTACCTTCAGTAGGTCAGACCGTTTAAAACCGGCGATCTACCAACATTAATCACCGGCTGGCTTATGTGACAATTTAATGTATGCCTGATTTCCCTACAGAATATAACTTTTGGTTATATTAAATATAACCAAGAAATATATTCCAACAGCGTTATTAAAAGGAATTAAATATAAATATCATAATTTCTCAATATTCTTTATAATAATAGTTTAGATATTAATTTTATAACAAATAATTCGCTTGTTAATACAAGCCTTGCCTATACCCGTCATCTTTCAAGTTGCCTCTTTGTTGGCTGCACTCACTCACCCCGGTCACATCGTTCTCTATGCTCCCGGGGATTCGCTCCTTTGCTGTCGCGATGCATCTTGAAATCCATAAGGTATATAATGTTTACGCGATTTTTATTATTTTATCTACCGCGACGGTCACCATACCTTCCTGATAACTAAATTCGAAATTCCAACCGAGCCGATTTAGCATATTGAATAATTTATCAATCGTGTGGTTTTCCAGCTTCCCATTAATGATCTCGCTAATTCTTGCCTGAGTCGTTCCCAAAAGCTCCGCCGCTTTTACCTGACTTAAACCGCGCTCCTGAATCATCTTGCGGATGATCACCATTAATTGAGCGCGAATATGTTTATCATTTGCTTCGTTAGGATTATTGCTGGATGAAGCATAAGGGTTTTTCGTCACTGTGAATTCCATCATCTCTACCTTAAAATCAGTACCAAAACCGATAAGAAAACGATATCAAACAGGAATAATATATCAAATTTGATATATACGCAAGTTATTCTACGTTTTTTTACGATACTCTTCGAGCTGTTTATAACGTCCAGCAGCCGTTTTGTAATCCTTTCTAGCCACTCCCTCTGTCTTCTTCTTGAATGTATGCAATACATAAATCGCTTCTTCAAACTTAGTGACATAAATCATGCGGTATGAGTCAGTACTTTTAATTGTCAACTGCATAGCATAGCGACCAATCGTTTCTCTCATGGATTTCTTTTGAGCTGGAGGATACTCCATTTTTCGCTCTTTAAGTAAATCGCCATCAGATAAAACCTCATAAAAATCAAAATTATCGAAAGAATGAGGATAGTCACACTGTAAGGCTACGAGTTCAAAGTTAATTCGATCACGTACTGCATCAGGGTAATTATCTATTTCTTCCTGAACTTTAGCATTCCAATAAATTATATCTTTCATAACAACCACTCATTAATTAACATATAGTCATTCACCAAGTTTATTAAAAAACATCGAATCCACTTCTAATGAAAAAAATAATTCCAGATTTAAAAATAAAACAAATCACTACATCTTACTTATAGATCTTAAAAATACATTTCTCTCTATAAATTCATAAAAAACATCTTAATCCATTTATTTAAAACAATAAGTCATTCAATTGAATTAAACGTTCAAATTAATTACCCAATTCAAAAAATCCCCCACCGAACTGAATTGTATTTAATAATAGCATCCAACTTCCATCACGGACAACAACTGATATAAAAACCTATTCACTGGTCAGTAATTATCTGTCAAGTTAGAAAGATTGAAATGATCTCTATGCGTTAAACAAGTAAAAAACTATCATTTGATAAAACTCTTTATTCTAATAAGTTATTTACCAAATATTTATTAATTTATGAGATTTTTATTATTTGATTTACAACAACTACCACCAAGTTTATCCGATTTAAACCGTACTCTTGAATCATTTTATAGGTCACCATCTCTCCTTTGGAATATCCTCCCCCAACATAAAACGGGAAGGATATTTTCGATGACGCAATGAATCCCACGAATGCAGTCAGGCTTATCTGGGTTATACAGCACAATACTCGCATGACAAAACTGATGCATAGTCTGACGGCGAAATGCCTCGCGGGTATTCGGCGCATATTCTTTGTTATAGAACTCTCGCACCCAGTTCATGATGGGTGTGATGCCCAAAAGCGGGTTTTCCGCGGCGGACTCAAAATCAAAACCGCCGGTCACCCATCGATCAAGGAAAGCACACGATAATGTCCCCACCCCTGCGCCCGCATCTAACAGGCGGCAGGTACGCAGAGTACTAGGTGGAAAAAGGGATGTCATAAAACGGGCTACGTTAGCAGGGGTCATGAATTGACCGAACTCAGCCTTGCGTTTCTTAGTAATCCGGGGAGCAATCTTGCGGCGCACACGGTCTGCGGTGTCGAGTTGTTGGAGCATTATCGTATCTGGATAGTGAATTTCGTTCAGTGTAAATGATACGCCACTGAGCAACAACGAAATCTGATTTTACCTCATGTCCTCTGCACTGACTGTTTTAAACCTATAAAAATAGATAAAACACTCCCTCCCCTTCATGATCAGCATGTCAACCCGATTTTGTTAATTTCTTACTTTCCACAAAACTACTCTCCTACTTTCAGCAACAAATAATAGCGATTCAGCAATTGATTAAAACGGGTGTTAATTTGCATCAGTAATGCCAGCGATACGGTACCACTCTTTTTTTGTTCCGCCAGTTGACGCAGCAACTCCTCTAATGGCGGAGTATTCGCCAACGGCTGCCGAATGCCAAACACCATAGACTTCAATTCAGAACCGGTGAGATAACGACCGCGTTTTTCATCCAATGCATCAAGTCGTTCTGTCAGATGTTGCAGGCGTAATTGAGCTAGATGGTAATTTTCCAATGACTGCATCGGCAGTGCCGCCGCCTCACGCTGGTGTAACCATTGATTTTGCATATCCTGTACTGCTTGGCTGGCCGGCCACAATGTACGTAGCTGTTGTAATAACTGAGAACCATAACTCAAAGGCCAAAAGGCTGGCAAAGTGGTTAAATTTGTCAGTTGCGCACGACTCGCATCCAACGTTTTATCCTGTAACTGGCTCAGTAGCGTCGCATTGTCCGATTGGTGTAATTCGGCAAGTTGAGCCGGAAGCAGTGTCTGCGGTAATGGATAGGTCGTTGCCAACAAAGCCTCAGCTAATGGAGACGGTTGTCGCATCTTGTCCACCAGCCAACCGCCTGTCACCACCAACGCACAAAATACAATCCCCGCCACAAAACCTCGCCAAACTTTCCAGCGCGAAGTCGTCAAAACCTGAGCAACTTTGACTTGCGGTTGCACCGACGAGATTGTCTCCTGCACCACATAGATCAGTTGCGGCGGAGGGGGTTCTTCAGGCAGCAAAATAGCATTGCCCCCAACAGACTGCGCCGAAGCGAGAGATACCGGTACCGCGCCCTTTTCCTGCTCCAGACACTCTAATCGCCGGGCGCTGTTGTGAAGCTGTACACGTAGGCTGTCAAGTTTACTCACATGTTTCAGCTCCAGACGTTGAAGCACCTCGCACAGTTGCTCAAGCACCTTTTCCACCCGGTAAATGAGCGGCAAGTCAATATAAGAGAAGACGCAAGTACGCAATACCTGCTGTAAGCGTGCAACCAGCCAAGCGAAAATTTCAATCCGTGCATGCGTCGGCTGAGGCCAGAACTGCGCCCATTGATGGCTCACTAATCCATCAATCAATGCGAATCCTTCATCAATACCGGCTAATCCGGTGCGCTGAGCTCGGGCTAACGTGTACCAAGCGGCACTTTGTAGCTCTACGCCATTTAATCGAAACAACGACAGACAAAGTTGTTCAACTCTGGCCCAATTAACATCAGGTCGAGCCGGATGGTTCAATTTACCGATTTCTTCTTTCAGTGCACTGAATTCCGGCAGTGCACGTGGATCATCCCCGGTATGTATCGTGTTGCCGGATGATATTGTAGTCATAACAGTTATCCTTATCAGGCTATTTCAGAGTTAGCCTGATGAAACAGAGGGTTACTCTATATGGCCTTGTTGACGTAAATGGCGGATTAATACCTTCCCTTCCGGGATAAATTCCGTACTAAACCGCACTAATCCTATGTCTTTTAGCTCAGCGTTAATGTCATACCGCAGATGCCCCGGTTCAATTTGCGGTAGTAGCGTGATATAGACTCGTTTCAAACGCGGTTCATAGGTCAACAACGTGTGTTCGATTGTGGCAATCAGACTCTGTGACGACGCGGGCAGCCCTTGCAAAATGACGTTGAAATCGGGCAGACCATAATCCGGTAAATGAGCCAGCGAACCCGCTCGACTGCTCAGGATACGTTGCATATTATCCATCACGGATAAAATCACTTGATTTCGTTCATCGATCTGATTGAGATCCAGCCCACCGTTAAAGTTAAACATCAACATTTCGTAAAGCGAAGGTCTTAGCTGTTTCATTGATCACTCCTTCACCGCATTCAGTGTCAGTGTGCCACTACCCAACTCGATCGTGCGCGGTTTATCTGCATCCAACTCATCACGTCGGATCACTAACCGCCAACTATTATTGGTGGCATCCGGTGTATGAAACAGCCCCACAACCCCAACAAACCGTGCCGCTTTCTCCATCGGCATATCCAGCGACACACTCCCCTTCGGTGCCACTCTGATATCCCGCTGTGTCAGCCGATCCGCCTTCAGCGCTTCACTATCACCTTTCAACAGGTCCGCATAACTGGCACGCTTAAATGCTTTATTGTCTTTAAGCTGATAAACACGCACTACCGTGCTCAACGGGGTTTGCGCGTCGGTGGTGTTAAGCGCACTGCGGGCACTGAAATCCAAACGCAGCGTTTTCACCTGCTTATGGAAAATGGATTGCGTCACGGCTACCGTGCCGTCAGTTACGGTCTGCGTCAGACCACATCCGACTAATCCCTGCAACATCAGACAAACGATGCCGCCCATCATGACGGATT
Source organism: Photorhabdus laumondii subsp. laumondii (assembly GCF_003343245.1). Classification (NCBI taxonomy): domain Bacteria; kingdom Pseudomonadati; phylum Pseudomonadota; class Gammaproteobacteria; order Enterobacterales; family Morganellaceae; genus Photorhabdus; species Photorhabdus laumondii. The sequence continues at coordinate 4,912,788 of NZ_CP024901.1, forward strand.
TAACATTGATAGCTGCCATTCTCGGCCTCCCTATATTGATAACTCGGTAAGAGCCCTTGATAGTGCCCCAGATTAATTTTCACCATGCCTGAAACCGTTTGTGAGCCCGGTTTCAATCCCAATATGCCTGTTCGACCTAACCGAACGCGTTGTTTCCCTAGTTGCGCCGATGGCAATACCCATTTGGGTAAAGTGAGCTGTAATCGCACGCTGCAACGCCAACCCAGATAAACGCGTAGCAACACCAACAGGTCGGTATGCAGTTCCCCCTGTGGTAACCACCCTTGAGCTTCATCAGTATCTTCGGTATAGAGATCCAGCACCATTTGGCTGTTAACATCCGTCCCGACTTTGCCCAGTACTGGACGTTGAGAAAGCTGAACCGGATGGTGACGAGTTAAGCGAGCCGGTTGGGTCAACCGTACTCGTCTGCAATCATGGGGAACCACCTGTACTTGCGTGAGAGGGGCCAATAGCTTAACCAGCGCCATCACCCCTTCGGCTATCCGGGTTGGCAGCCGCATGATACTGAGCAGCGCCAGAAAGCGAGAAGCCGGCGTAGCAATATGTTGCTGGCTACCGGCGATCCCCAAACCAATCAGCCCAAGCAGGCATTGCGAGGTTTGATCTTGACCACTCGGTTCATAAGTCGCGGGATAGGAATATTTACGCCAGATACGGTAATACTGGGTCATCATTCGATGGTTAAAAATATCCAGAAAGTCTGCTACGCCTTCATAGCCTTCACTCAGCTGAACGATATCATTCAGATAAGCCGTCGGCAGCGGTGAATCCACACCATACAAGCCGAGAAACGTCGTGCGTACTGTCGGTGGCTGTTCAGGCTGTTGCTCATCCCACTCCACATTTTTCAGTTCACCGGCAGGAAAACCCATACCGGGATCAGGCCGGAAACGGATCGGATCATCACCGGGCGACATCGTACTGCCCAACGGCGGGCACCCATCCCGCATACTCTCCAGCAACTGACAGAAGCGATAAAAGTTAAAATCGTAAATATTCGGTGCCAGTTGCTGCATTAACCGGGAATACGCTGATTGTGATTTTCTTGCCATCGCAAACATCTCCCAGAAGGTTGAAGGATCAGTGTCAATTGGTTAAACAGATGAATATCGGTATACAGCGAGAAGAAGCGGTTAAGCAGCTCACCGAACAGGAAAATATCGCCTTCGCCGGCAAAGCCATTGCTGTTCAGCGTAATCTCAATATCAACGCCCCGGAGTAGGAAGCCCTTTTCAAAACGTTCGATCAAAGCGTGTTTCACCCCAACAATGGCATCCAGACAGCGGCAGTTCATCTCATCATTTGTCCAGTTATAAAGCCCTAACGTGCCGCGCAGCACCTCCGGGTTATCCATCATGCTAAGAAAATTAGAACCGAGATGGCTTAATATCCGCCAGTGGAAACGGTCGTTCGCTGGGGGATAACAGGGCAACGTCGGCGAACAGAGATTGCTTACGCGCAGCGTGCCCGCGGCGGAGTGTAGTGTCTGTTCAAGTTGGGTATTACGTAATGCCTGACGAGGTAACTGGCCGTTGGTTCCGGTGATACGCAGTGAAAGGGTTTCATCATCAAGCTCTGGGTCAGTTTCAAACGATTCTCCACCGAGGATCAGCCAGGTATCGTGCAAACCCGAAGGACCTCGACAGACGCGCGTATGAAAATAACGCTCCGGTGCGGAACTACGCATGATGCCGCCCCGATGACGAAAGCTGCTAAACGGTACAAAACGCTGAGCATCACCTCGGCGGGAAGAGGAGACTTCATCCACCGAATAGATTTCGGTATGACCATCCTGAATGCGCATCGGGCGCAGTAGATACTCATTTTGCAGCCGCGAAATGTGCATCGGATCAGCTTCAACACGGAATAAATTGATTACCGGCACGCAATGCAATCGGATATTTTCCGCTGAAAACTTCAATTCATAGGGCCACAATTCACTGAGTACGATATCCAACTCAAACCAAGGCGTACCGGTAGGAATCTCTAACGAATCCAAGCCATTGAGCGCCACAAACATAAATTTTTCACGGAAAGTAAAATATTCCAGTAACAACTGATAACCACTGAACGCGCTCTCCTGTTTCGGCCACAGAACATCATCATTGTCGAACCCCATCGGGGAAAAACAGCCATTCTTAAGGCGAGAGCGCTCTTCCTGACTGGATAAGCGCGCGTAAATCTGTTGAGTCTGTCGGGTCAACGCCAGATGTAAGGCAGAACTCACCGGACGGCCCGCTTTGAGATACAGAGGCAGACGTGCCAAATCCACTTTATCCCACTCGGTCAACTGACCGCAGTCAAAACGCAAACGGATCACTGAACGGCCGTCGGCTTCATTTTGCAACGTCGCAGAGGTGATATGCAGCGGTGTAATCTGTATATCACGGGTAGTCCGGTAATAGCAGCGGGTCTGGCTTGGTCCTACGGGCTGAGATATCACTTCAAACCCTTTGGCGATCACTTCACTTTTTGGCAAGGTCTGATAATCAGGTGCCAATTCAACAATGGAGAGTGAAGGAATAGTGCGTAGATAATGCGGCCACAGCAAACTCACCAACCCTTCCGTCAGTTCCGGCAAATCATCATCAAGTTTCTGACGCATCCGCCCTATCAGGAAAGCGAAGCCTTCAAGCAATCGCTCCACATAAGGATCAAGATCCCGATCGTCACTCAGATTCAGCATAGCTGCCCGGTCCGGGTGCGCCTGCGCAAACTCTTTGCCAGCTTCACGCAGATATTGCATTTCCGCTTCGTAATAGCGGAGAATTAAATCATCCATAGCATCACTCTTAATGGTTAAAATAAAACAAGTTGAGAAGGCATACAGTTGCGCCTCCACCTGATTAAGCAGAGTCAATTAACCGCAAAGCACCGAAGCTCTGACCGGATCAATCGCCACCAATCCAGCCAGCAGCGTCTCCATCCGTTGCGCCATCCTCGCTTTATCATGTTCACTGCGTTGAGCTTTCATGCGCAGTAACTTAAGCAGACATGCTTTCACCTCAAACATCAGTTCCGGCTCCCATTCGCCAAGATTGAATTGCTCATCGGCATCAAGCTCAGTCAACAAATGCAACGCCATTTCATTTTTGCCGTATTGCTCAGCGACCCGCGCCATCAGCAAGCGCTGTAACCAGCGGTGACGGGCTCCATTAATACCGGGCAATTGCCCCAACCAACGCAACGCCGCATCAATGCCTTCGCTGTCCGCCAGTTGCAGCGCCTCCGCTTCCAGCGCCAAAACGTCATCATCATGTCGAGGTTGCGCCGGCAAATGCTCAAACTGCCAATCTGACTGATTGTCATGCACCTGTTGGGCTATCCAACTGGTTGTCACCTCATCAGCAAAGGGCGTCCCATCGTTATAGGCCATACTCTCCAGCCCCGGCAGCCGCTCAAGCAGTATTCTCAGATCGTGTTTCATGATGTCCGCCCAACCTTCGTAAGGGCAGCCCAATCGGCTTAATGCCTGACAGAGGTACCATTGCAAATCCAGCCAAAAATGATTCACCCCTTCGGCAAACATGCGCTCGGCCTGTTCCAATAACTCATGCCAGTTCTGTTGCCGGTAGAGCCGCTTTAACTGAGCGCGAGATTCAGTGCGGGGAGGCACCAGACGGGTACGCTCATCAGCATCCTGTGGTGGTAGTTGATGGACGGTATCCCAACGGATACTACGTATCAGCCGGGCGGAAGAGAGCCAGCCCTGAGGTTGATCACGCAGATAACGCACCAGTTCACGCGCCTGATCCAGCAGATCACGCCCAGATTGCACCTGACGCCATACCGGTGACTTACCCGATGCTGATGCCTTGCTCTGTCCCGCCGATGGCAGTACCGGAGCGGCAGTTTGTGGCACTACCGCACTCACGCCACCGGACTGAGCTAATCGGTTCTCCAGTGTTCTTGCCAGCCCGACCAAGCTTGGACGAGATTCTTCATCCCAAGAGGAAAATGACTGTTCCAGTAACACCAACGCGGCCAGAATGTGGTCAAAATCGGTCCGATTTACCTCTGGATAGCGTGATAAACTGTCCCGCATTTTTGCACCTGTCAGCCACTCCAGCGCCGCTTTCCGGCTGCTAGCCCGACTGGGTAACAGGGCTTCACCAAACCGATCCGCCAATCCGGCTAATAGCGCCAACCCTTCTGCCAGACCATGTTCCCCCTCACAATGCAGACGGGCCCACACATAGTAGGTCGCCACGCGGACATCTTTGCATTTGGTGGTCAACAACTTCTCCGCCAGTTGACAAATCAGGGAAGTATCAACACCACTGATTTTATTAACCTCCTCCCGCATACACTGAAAATCGTCTTCATAGACCGGATCATTACCTGTAGGCGCATCGGTACTAATGGGTAACAACCAGTTTTCCCACCGCGCCGCGTTCTGCCGTGCTTCCGCAAGGACATCACGTTCAACAAAACAACTCTCAATTAGCTGTTGCAGCATCTTTATATTCTCCTTTGACGCTGAATATCTCTGTCAGCCACTGGAATTCTGCTCATTAATAAAGAGACAGAAATAGCTTCACCATCGCTATTGAGCTGATTGCTCAAGCGAATGACACCTTGAAACATTATGATCCCTATATTATTAAGAATAAATTTTTCACATTTAGAACGTGATAATATTATGCTTCGGATTATTCAATGCTGCCTGTGAAAGCCGCTTGATGACTTGTATCAGATCGCCTCTTTCAACAAATTTCTTTGAAAATACAATGTTGATTTTTTTATTTAAATTAACAGCAAGCAGCACACTCTCTTCACGCTCCTCCACTCTATTAATACAGCAATAAGGCAAGAAAATAGTTTTACTCAACGCGGTTGGCGTTAATAAAAAGCCTCCTTCTGTCTCGGCAAAGAAATAACGACCTTCTGTTTTCCGATATGAGAGACAATGCATAGCCGTCATCATCATACAAATATTACTCGTACCCTTAAATGACATAACCAGCGTTATGCAACCAAAAATACACATCCTTTTCCAATACCTATCCCGGACAAAATAAACCGCGGAATTTGGAACCGTATCATCATCCTGATATTCAGCGAAGGGAGATAATGCAACTCGTTGAATTGACAATAAACACCCGATGAAATAAACCGCGCCAAATGGAAAAAGACAAGATGCAATAAACGAACTGATTTTCGCATACTTTGGCGCGTTGAGAATAACAAACAGATTAACCACCTCCAGCAAAATAAAAATCAACATCAAAGCATTGAATATTGGTAATTTAGCAACAAAATATTGCTCTTGATAAGAAAGAGCAAAATAACCAGCACTAGCTACCTTTATAGCAGCCAGTGAGACAAAGTAGGTTAATACATTAATAGCCAAACCTACCCAAACCATTTTATAGATCTTATTCACAAAAAAACCTTAATTTACACAAAATTACATATCAATCGCATAAAAATAGATAAAACTTTACATTGGATAATTCGTTACTGAATTTTCCGAAGACAAGCAATCTCTTAATATCTCGATAACTCTTTATAGATAATCTTAAGAACTCCCCATATACGCTCTCTTTAATTTCCCTCTTCTGCTTTGTTACTTGAATTAGTAATAGTAGTAATAACTTATAAAACAATCTTTATCGGGTAAAACTCTTTCACTCTCTTTACCTGATTGCCCGTCAGGGGAATTAACCTTGATCTCCTTCAACCTCTTTTTTGTGAATTTCTCAAGATTAATTTCCGTAGGATTAGGGAAACCCAATACCGTGAAAATCTCCTCAGCCAACCTAAATGTCGGTTTAGGTTTTCTCATACAGGAAAAATAGATTAACGGTGAAAGGACAATTGCCATCAAACCCAAAAATGAAGAGATACATTTCATATAATCAATAATATCTTCTCTAACTTTCCCATCAAAAATTCCCCCTATCATGAAAACAAAGAAAAGCACTAAAGAACCATACCAAGTGCCACGTATCTGATATTTGGCATTTGAATGAATACCCTGCTTACAACGCGGCGTCATAGAAACAATCCTTAATCCGGGATGGGCAATGGCATAAACCACATAATGCCCTTCTTTTTCTGTTACCGCTAATTCAACATAATCACCCGCTTTGGCTACAGTAAACCCTAACCAGCCGTAGAATGGGATACCATTGATTTTCCCCCGCACAAAATCACAGACATCACGCTTCCGAACGTTAGTTGACGCATTAGACCCCGAAGTATTTCCCGCCAACGACATTAATAGCCTGCCATACAACTCCAGTTCTTCCTGACGAGCAAAGGCAACCGGATCATATTCACGATCAGTAAAATAACCAATCACACACAGGGTTTCGAACTCTTCCAATACGCCGCTCACTTTGATTAATGGCTTACCCGGCGGTAATTCCGGTGGCGGCGGCTTTTTTGCTAATATCGCATCCAGTTCGGAGATTTTGGCTTGAAGCTCCTCTATCGCTTTTTCTACCTCCTCTCTATCTTCAGGACGACGTTGAATTCTTTCTTGCTTCACCTCGATCCATGTATCAAGACTACTTCTCTGGCTTTTTATTTCATCAAAATCAATAGCCTCTTTATAAGAGCGATAAGTACTCATATGCCGTCCTTAATTGCTTCAACAAAACTTTTACTTTGTTTTTCATACAGTTGATTCCTATTTTTAATTACTTGAATCAGTAATAGTAATAATGGCTTGCGAAACATCCACTATCTGGCAAAACTCTTTCACTCTCTTTACCGACTTCCTCATCTAATGAATTGGCCTTTATTTCTTTCAGTCTCTTTCTTGTGAATTGGCGAATATTGAGATTCGTAGGATCAGGGAAACCTAATACCGTAAAAATCTCCTCGGCCAATTTAACTGTAGGTCTGGGCTTTTTTAGGCGGCGATAATATGTGCTGGGGGCAAATATCGCTATCAGCAAAGCAAAAAATGGCAGCATATCTTCCAGAAACGCCAAAGCATCTGTCCAAACAGAAACAGTAAAAATAAGCAGGAATCCCCCAAAAATACAGAAAGTACCGAATATCTGCTCTTTGGCATCTGCATGAATGCCCTGATCACAACCTGTCTTTCCTACACAAATATTTTAACCCGCCCCCGCGTTATTGAACTTTTCCCTCATAGATTGATCTCAATAAAAAACACGACTTGAGGTAATCTTTATGTTTTCAACCAGCGCCGAACAATGGGCAAATGACACGTTTCAACATGCGGAATTAGGTGATAAACGCCGTACCAACCGCCTGGTGAAAGTGGCCTGTTCGTTGGCTAACCATATAGGACAATCGCTCGTGCAATCTCTTGACTCTCCTGCCGATGTTGAAGCGGCCTACCGACTGACCCGAAATTCCGCCATTGCGCCTCAGGCCATCGCCGAAGCCGGATTTACCGCCACCGTCGCTCACGCTCAACGTTATCATTGCCTGTTAGCGCTGGAAGACACGACAACCCTGTCATTTTCCCATGCGTCGGTCGCCGATGAACTCGGCTATACCACCTCAAAGGAAAAATCCCGGGGCATGCAGGCACACTCGGTGTTGTTATTTGCGCCTGAAGAACAACAGGTCGTGGGGTTGATAGAGCAACAGCGCTGGTGTCGAGATGTCAGTGATTATGGCAAAAGCCGACAACGCGATACACGCCCTTATGAAGGGAAAGAGAGTTATAAGTGGGAACGGGCCTCACAAGCCGTCGACAGCCGGTTAGGGGAGCAGATGGCCAACGTGATTTCTGTCTGTGACCGTGAAGCCGATATCATCGAATATCTGCGTTATAAAACGAGCCAAAAACAACGTTTCGTCATCCGTTCGATGCAAAACCGGCGTATAGAGGAAAGTCAGGATAAACTTTATGACTTTATTAGCCGGTTACAGAGTGCTGGAGAACGATTAGTTCAGGTCAGACAGAAAGGCGGGCGTCAGGCGCGTGTCGCGCATTGTGATATCAGTTATGCCGAAGTGACGTTGAAAATCCCCGAAGGAAAAAGCGGTGAGGCGGTGCGGATATTTTATGTCGGTTGCTACGAAAAAGGTCCGGAGGATGGGCTTTGCTGGCATCTTCTGACCTCCGAACCCGTCAACAGTCAGGAAGACGCCCATAAAATATTCAGTTATTACGAGCGCCGCTGGCTGATAGAAGAATTTCACAAAGCGTGGAAAACGGGCGGCACGCAGGTAGAAGCGCTGCGTATGCAAAGCAAAGATAATCTGGAGCGCATGATAGTGCTGCTGGCCTTTATTGCGGTACGAATACACCAGCTGCGTTTTATGGGTCTGAACAAAGAAGAGGCAGAGAAAGAGAGCTGTGAGACAGTATTAAGCCCCCTGGCGTGGAAATTACTGTGGTCAAAACAAGAAAAACGCCGTGTGCCGAAAAAAGCCCCGAGTTTGCATTGGGCCTTCATCAATCTGGGAAAACTGGCCGGCTGGTACGATTCCAAACGCACGGGTCGAGTCGGATGGGAACGACTTTGGGAAGGCTGGTTTCGGCTGCAAACCCTGATAGACGGCTATTTGCTGGCTAAATCAGTTGATTTGGAGATCTGATCAAGAGACAGGATCACAACGCGGCGTCATAGAAACCACCCTTAATTCAGGATGCGCAATCGCATAAACCACATAATTCCCTTCCTGCTCAATTGCCGCTAATTCAACATAATCACCTACCTTTGCGGAAGTAAACCCAAACCAACCGTGGAAGGGAACGCCATTGATTTTCCCCCGCACAAAATCACAAACATCACCCCACCGAACATTGGTTTGCGAATTAGATCCAGACGTATTTCCTGCTAACGACATTAACAACCCGCCATACAATTCCCGTTCTTCCTGACGGGCAAAGGCAACCGGATCATATTCACGCTCGGTAAAATAACCTTTAACACACAGAGTTTCGAACTCCTCCAATACACCGCTCACTTTGATTAATGGTTTACCCGGCGGTAATTCTGGCGGTGGTGGTTCTTTTGCTAATATGGCATCCAGTTCGGGGATTTTTTCTTTTGTTTTCTCAATCTCTTTTTCTGACTCTTCTTTACTTTCTGGGTGGCTTATTATCCAATCAAGATTAACCTCAATCCATGTATCAAGGCTGCTCCTCTGCCTTTTGATTTCATCAAAATCAATAGCCTCTTTAAAAGAACGACAGGTACTCATATGCCGCCCTTAATTGCATTAGCAAAACTGTTACGTTGTTCTTCGCACAGCTTATTTCGTTGCGATTCGGGGTCAATCCATTGCGTGGATTGCAAATTTTTCACTGGCTCCAAACCAAAAACACAACCCCGGCACCATTTTTGTAAATCATTATCAGAAAAATAGGTTACTAACGCTTCAACCACAAAAATTAACAGCATCGCCTCCCAAGTGCACAACCAAGCAAGAGTTTCCCACGCTAAAAGCTTTGCTACCCCCTCAACGAATAAATTTTTAGAATAAAGTAATGCTCTATCAATTAAAACTTCTAATAAACCATTTAATGCTTTTACTACTTGCATAAAATCATAAGCACTTTTAAGACCGTAAAGGCCAATAAACTGCCAGCGCCCTCTGCCACGCCATTCAGAAGAAAGGTCACCGATATCTACTCCCAGATTTAATGCAGAAGAAGCCACACCAGCATTCGTCCCAATAAACTTAATGGTGTTGGCAGCAATCACATTTTCCATTCCGTGTTTAACTATTGGCTCCACAATCTCCATCGCTGTACTCAGCGTACTTAAAAACGCTGAGGTCACCTGCGCTTGACTCTTAGCATCCCCTTTACTCTCTTGTAGCTGATTGGAAAATTCCAAAACATTGGAAGCCAAAACTAACCATTTAATCCGGGATTTCTTTAATACCGGCTCTCCTTCAGCACTGTCAGCAAATTTTTTAAAATCAGACTGATATTTATTACTTTTTTTCAACCGCGCCTCAGAACCCGGCTTCTTAAGCTGCTCCAACACCTGCTGTCGAAACGCATTACCGTCCTTAAGTTGTGATACCGACAGTTCAACCATCTGATCAAGCGGCACACCTGAAATCACCGATAACAGCGTTTTACTCAGCATTTCATTCATGCTATTCAGCACTTTCCCTAAGCGAGTAAAATTCAAGAACCGATCCCCTAGCGTGACCAGTCGCCGGTCGCAATGCAGCATGGCACGAGCAAAAGTACTGTTGGATTTTGGCGGCTTTTCCAGCGCTTCATTCGCTTTATCGTAGGCTTCAATCAGTTTCCCACTCAGATCTGACACCGCTTTCATAAAATCCGAGGGAGCCGCCGGTTGATGGTTATCCTTATTCAGCTTCATCTTCTGTAAAAACCCGTCCATCTCTTTCATCACTTCCGGGTTATTCAGCAATAACGAGCGCCAGACAATATTTTCCGGCGACAACGCGGAATATTCGTCAATTAAAGCATCTAAATAGGCACAACCGGTTTCGGTCACATTAAGCGAAGCGATGGCATAATCCACTGCCTCACGATAATTGAGATTGTCCTCCAGTCGGGTGGAATGAAAATCCTGACAACAGGTGATAAACCCACTCTGTTTCAGCCAACTCACCCTCAACTGAGCCAGTTGTTCCAGCGCTTTCGCCACGTCGGTGCAAAGATCGGCATAACATTGGTTAAATGCCTGTCGTTTAGCCAGATTCAGCTCCGCAGTATATTTCTTCCAATCACGGGCAACAGCTTTCTTACCCGCTGCCGCCATGTCACGAGTAACATACTCTTTGAGCTTAGCCTTATCCTGATCGGAAAAAACCCCATACTCCTTCTGCTTAGTGACTTCGAGCGCTTTATCAACCTGCCCTTGCACATCCGCGGCTTTCAATTTATGCAGTTGATTTTCCACCCCATTCAATGAACTGTCGGTCATAAATTCGATCGACAACTCATCCAAAAAGGTTTTATGCACCCCGGCAATATCATCACCCCAGCCCGCTAATTCATGCGCTATCCCTATCGGATCATGCAACGCGATTAACACCGGCGATACCGGCGTGCCATCTGCGGCCAAGCCCCGCTTTTGCATCGCCCTGACCGTAATGTCCGCACATCCCGCTCGCTTGCTACTCCACGGATACAAGGTGCTCTTCGGTCTCAACGCACCGTGATAAACTTCGTAGTAGGGTGCCTCTTCTAATGTCCGGCTGATACGCGACACTTTCCGGTTGCAAGGCAGAACATATTTGCCGGAATCATTGTCACCCAGACCGTAATCGATGACGATATTCAGGTTCTCTATCGTCGCCTGAGCAATCCCCACCCCTTCCGGCACCCCGCGCCACTGCCACGGTTTCACGCACTGCATCCGCCTTTCCCGTGCTTCGCGGTTGTTGTGATAATACTCGATGGTCTCCTGGCTCCACATTGAGGGAGAGAAAGCCAGCCAGGTCTCCTGACGCAAGGCAATATCCCTTAGCGTAATAAATTCCATATTAGCGCTCTGATGGGTCGGCGCATGACAATCTGCGGTTTTCTTGGGGAAGATACCAAAAGGGGCATTCAGATTTCTCCACAGTGCGCCATCCTCGCTGACGCTCCAGGTATCCCAGCTCTCCCGTTCACCTAATCCGGCATTAACGTAATAGACATATAAAAATCCCTGCCGTAAGGCACGCAGCGCATAATGATAGCCCGGCGCAGAAGGTTCTGGCGTTTCCACCCACGCCGGCAAGGTTTCCGAAACATTATCCGGCACCACGGTATAACGCACCGGCAGCAACGCCGGTCCAGTGGACTCACACATCCAACATAATGATCGATTCATCACAACATCTCCTGTTCTTCCGAGGGAAGACAGGCACCGCAATCATACCGATGCCTGTTAGATTCAAAGTGGCTGGTATAACCGCCAGCCCGTCAACCCATTACGCCTGACTGCGCTCATTCCACGCATCAGAGTGAATGATGTTGCCGTCTTTGTACGTCCAAGTGATTTTTTCGTAACGAAGTTCGACACGTTCCAGATGGTTGTGCTTCTCTTTAGTCGGATCTTTGATGTCATGCATCAACGGTGCCACTTTCACCACCTTCACGTTGTTCAGATGAGTGATGAAATAGACCTTCTCCTGACCAGCATCATCAATTTGGTACCATTTGAATTCCGCCGATTTCAGGGTCTGACCCGTTGTCACCGCTTTATACAGATACGGGCTAGACGCATCGACCTCTTTAGTAAACACCAGCGGCGCATGCACACGGGTGCCGGTCAGCTTGCCGGTATTGTTATCCGTCGGGATATGTAGCGCATGTTCCAGCGCCACCACCTCAATACTGCCTTCCCGGTTGTGTACATCCACCGAACCTTTAATGTCGGCACCGCCGTCATCTTTCAACCATAAATACGCAGGGATTGCCATACCCATGACTCCTCTATTATTGAATGGGTAATATCACCAATATCGGTGACGTGATTAAAACCCCAACCGAATACATTCTCGGTTTTCATCCCTGGTAAATCCGGGGAACAGTCAATCGATGCCGGTATTTCCTGACTCAGCAGTTAACCGGGAGAAGAATAATCATATAGCCTGACACATGCGTTCGAATTAATCGATTCATTAACTGCATACACGGTTACTGAATAATTCAATCCTCCCTGCGGGTGCATATTAAAATCAAGTATTTTTTTGTCAAACAGCACAAAATGTTTAATGTCAACGGCAAAGTTCATCATATTTAAACCAAACATAAACAGAATACCATTTGTTTATATAAAAAGATCGCATTGATTTAAATAATATGATAGCAACTCATCATACTGATATTTACATTTCTCACAACCATAACAATAAAATATACTTTTACTTTATTTTCAATATGTTACCAAATATACAAATACGTCAAGGCATTATTATGCCATCCACACCATGATTAATATTCATTATCATCAATATGTTACAGACACGTAAAAAAGAATGATTCTCAGTTATATTATGCGAATGAGAACAGATTGCATTATTTAAAATAATATCATCGATAATAGCCTCACCCTGATTCAGGGCAGCTATTATTCTGCCTCAGAATAAAGCATTACAGAAAAATAGGAATATCATGATGATATACTTATAAAATATCAAAAATGAATGAACAGCAGAATTCAGTTACCTATTCTGGCGATATTCTTCTTCGTCGTCATTGTTATTTATCCCCGATTCAACAAGGTTATTTCCCGTATTCTCCTCAAAAATCGTTTTCGGCAGGGTAAAACCCCGCAGTTTCAATAACACCAGCGGCCCTTTCCCGACTTCGGTCCGTAATATCCAGGTCAGCGCTAACCCCTCCGGCGTGGCAAAGTTCAGCCGGTAACGGCTTTCATCCACCATCTGCACTTGTGCCGCCTCCAGCCAGCGAATGAATCCCCACGCCCCCGGATAGTCGCCATACAGCCGCGCACCGCTATTCACCCCGGTCCAGGTCAGCGCCACCCCGGGATTATCCCCGTCCCCCGGCCAGCGTAAACGCTGCCAGCGCTCCATCTGGTTAAAGTAACGCAACTGCTGACTATCTATCGTCAGGTCCGTTTCCGCCACATCACCCACCGGTTTCGCCCGCAATTCAAACCGTATCCCCTCGCTGCCGTTAGCAAACAGCACATCCGCGACCTGACTCAGTTGATTTATCGCGGTTAAAAAGGCCGGGTTAACATGCAGTCCCTGACTGTTCACCTTATCCACCACCCAATACTTGCCCTCTTTATGCAGCACGCCGCCTAACTGATTGTGCAGAAACTGCTCTATCCGCCCGCTGTCGGCCCGAATAAACTGCCCCAGCATCGGCAGAGAGACCTCATTTTGCGCCGCCACGAATGGATAACGGCCGTCAAAGTCGGTCTGCCAGTCCGCCACTACCGCCGACTGCCATTGCGCATTCAGACTGGCCGCCGCCGGCTGTAACACCGTCTGCCACGCCTCGGTTAACGGTTGCACAAACACCGCCTGACCAAACCCGTTCCATTCCGCTCCCAGACTCGCCGCTATCAGGCTGCCATAGGTCCGCGTGTCCGTCAGTTCCACGCTTTTCCCCTGAAATACACTCTGTGCCAGCGCTTCCATCACCGCCGGGGGGTCATCGGTATTCGCCAGTTGTTGCAGCGCCAGACGCACCCGTGTCACCCGCGTCAGGAAGGTTTGCAGACTCAGTGACGGGTCCGCCGTCAGCCCGTTTTCCTCTGTGCTTTTGCCCATCAGCGCCAATAACGGGCCAAACGCGTTATCCAGTGGCCCCGGTGGAAGGCGGGTCGGGTCAATCACTGACGGTTTATTGTTCTGGAACAGGTTTTGTGCCGATTTCACCAGCGAATCCGCCAACGCCGTGCCCGGTTGCCCGGCTTCTCCCTGATAAGCCAGCGTATCCATCAGGGCAATCAACGGGGACTGGCGTACATCCGCCATCAGGGTTAACTGGTCGATGGTGTCGGACAGGTTATGGGTTTTATGCCAGCGCAGGCTATTAAGGAAGTTCAGCCATGCCCCGGCAAAGTCGGTAAAATAACGCGCTGTCAGCCGGGCTTTCAGCTCCGCCGGTGAAGCCGCCTTCGATATTGGCTGACGACCGTCACTGAGTACCCAGTCAATTTCTTCCTGTCGGGACGCCACCACCTGCGCTATCGCTTTTTGCACCTGACCTTCCCACGCCTGACGGGTAAACATCCCCGGCACCACCTGACGGCTGCTAAACAAGCGACTCGCCTCCGTAGCCCCGGTCATCTGCGCCAGGGTTAAATCCCGGTAACTGTGGGCCACCTGTTGCAGCATTTTCTGGTACAGCATCGTTTCCCCATGACGCTGCCCGAGCTGATTGAGCAATATCTGACGCACTTCACTGACCAGTTCGTTATCCACGCTGATTTTCCACTCCGGGTGGCGCGGTAAATTCTCAGCATAAAAAGTCAGTAATGCCTCGCCGCTGTTTTGCCACAGACCGTCCGTCACCCCGGCACGGTGCGGCCAGTCCGCCATCAATACCCGGCTCATCACCGCCGCATCCGCTTTCTCCGGCCGCGCCATCATCAGATACACTTTCAACTGGTTATACGCCGGTGTGATACGCTGATGACGCTGTGCACTGCCCGCCGGCAGGTTCACCAGTTCGGTCAGGCGCTGATGGAGCAACCGGGCAGCGGCATCACGTATCAGTTCGGCATTGTTGCGCTGATACACCGGCCACATCGCTTTCAACAAGGCTTCATTCTGATTGAACCCAAAACGGCTGTACCAGGGCGTGCCACGCGCTGACTGAGACTGCAACCGGTCAATCTCCCGTTGCAGCCCATGCTGACTCAGCAAACGGGCCGATACATCTCCCTGACGGTCACCGGCCGCGCTGAGGCGTTCACGGCTGACCGCTATCTGATGACGGTTAACCCCAAACGAGGTCACACTGCCAATTCCCCACAACGCTGCCAGCGCTATCACACCCCACTGCGCACTTTTCTCCCACGGAAAACCCACCGCCTGTCCCCGGCTATCACGCACCTGTTCCAGCACCCCATTCCAGCTGGCATCCACCAGCCAGCCATGCTCCACCATGCCTGACGGCACCGGCAGCGGTAAACTGAACGTCACGCCCGACAGCCTTATCGGCGGCCGCTCTAACAACGGCGTCAACTGCCCGACCAGACGTGTTACCCCCTTATCCCGCAAAGACTGCGCCAGTCGCAACAGAAAATCGTGACGGTTTTCCGCTATCGCCTGTTCCATGCCCCGGTTCGCCAGCGTGGGTATCAGGCTGTGCAGGCTCTGCGCCAGACTCTCAGGCGTACACTCTTCTGACAGAAAACAGCCCACGGTCTGGGTTGGCCGGTCGCGCTGGTCCCAGTTGCTGTGACGCACATTCCACACATACACCGGGGCCTGCCAGCCAAGCTGTTGTCCCTGTTTCTCCAGCATGCGCAACGCGGTCTCTATCTGCGTTCGCTGGCCGAGTTGCTCTTCGGTCATCACCCACACCACGCCATCCAGCGGACGACGGCGACGCAATTGGCGCAACGCCTGTAACTGCGCTTTATCCGGCTGTACCTGCAAACCGCCGCCCCACAGCAACAGGTGGTGCTCGCCTTCTTGCCAGTGCTGGGCGGTTAACCCGGGGGCAATGGCTTCTACTTGTTCCCGTTGTCCCATCACCAACAAAATACATACCCGCCGACGCCAAAGGGGGCCATAACGCCGACGAAGCTGATATTGCAACCGTTGAAAATAAAATGGCGCTTCTGAAAGTACAGCTTGCTCTACAGGCGGTTTAACCGCTACTTCCTGTACAGGCAGACGCTGTTTGTAATCACGAAAAAGATTCAACAGCCATATCACCCCCACCATGCTGATAATCCAGACAATTATTTTAATAGCCTGAGTAGATAACCCGAATCGATCGCCCCAGAAAGATAACAATCCGCCCAACACCAGTGCGATCAAACTGGTGACCAGACCCACCCCAAGATTGCGGGTAATAAAAGCTTTAAACATGGAAGTCCCCTGATGAAGTGACATTGTTTAGCGGGGAGACAGTCCCCAGTTGTAACGTGGCATGGTGCGCTAGCAGAAAAAGCTGTGGTGCCTGCTGGTACTCGGCCATTTTCATGGCGAGTGTTAATGCAAACCAATCCGCATATGGCCCTGATTTCCCAAGCCAATGGGGGACGAACTGCTGATCCTGTGTTGCCGACGCGCTCTGCTGTGCCGATGATGGCAAGGCTTTCAATCTCTGATTTAACCCAATTAACAGCCTATCTTTCTCCGGTGAGTCATCATCGTTGTACCACAGAGTCCCGGCAGTGATGGCAGGACGTTGATAACGCAGAAACTGGGCCATACTCTGCTCAGCCTCCGCGGCTACCGTCACCATTGGCCGATGCAGACAGCATTTTGCCGACAATTGAGAAGAGGACGGTGCCAGTAGCCAAACCACCGCGCCCTCACTGGTTGCCGCCGGCGTTTTATTGCCTTCCCAACACCATGTGATGACCAACAGCAATCCTTTGGTTTCCGTGGTCAACCAGTCGCTTATTTGATGGGTATAATCGGCTTTGAGTTTTACCGGGCCTTGTAGCTGAGACAAAGGCAGCCCCAGTTTTTTCCAAACCTGACAAAATTGCTCCCATACGACCGCTTCGGGACTGTCTAAT
The DNA here is from genome assembly GCF_003343245.1 of Photorhabdus laumondii subsp. laumondii. Lineage (NCBI taxonomy): Bacteria > Pseudomonadati > Pseudomonadota > Gammaproteobacteria > Enterobacterales > Morganellaceae > Photorhabdus > Photorhabdus laumondii. The sequence goes on from NZ_CP024901.1 coordinate 4,929,911, forward strand.
GAAAAATAGACATTCACTTTATGATTAACCCCATGTGCTGCCAAACTACTGCGCACCGCTCCCAGTAAATTTTCAAACAAATTGAGATAATTGGAAAAAGGGGGCAATGCCAGTGCGCTATCGCCATTGACCAATACCGCCTTATCCGCCGGTGATGGCACTTCCGGTGGAAAAAACGCGCCATAATCCACAACCCGTATCGCCTGCGAAGCCCACGCTTGCCAGCGAGCCTCCTGCCAGGCGTTCTCTTGTATCAGCACTTCCGCCTGCTCCAATTCGACGCCGTAACGAAACAGTCGCCAACCGGCAATCACCCCGAACAGTGCGGTTATTCCGGCTAAAGCGACCAACGCATAAAGCAAGCTGGCGGGATCTTTAACCAGATACCAGAAACTGCCGACAGCAACCACGACAGCGAAACAAGCCAGACTGAACAGACGCCACCAAAGCGACCAGACTGGCGGTTCTGGCCGGTGTACGGAATAAGACTCCGGAATATCCCAAGCCATTATTATGATTCCCCTATTCCGGCTTTCGTCGTACTGGAAATGACATAACAACCGCATTGGCAAAGCGCTTTATCAAATGCGACCGGTTTACCATCAGAAATACATTGAGAATTAGCTTTAACAATACGATTAATACCATGCCCTTTCAGCGGACAACTGACTAAATCATTTAATAATGCGACTCTTTTACCTTCAATTTCGATAGAAGAGGAGGCGGAAATCACTTCACCGCCGCTACTGAGCTTATCGCCCAGGCGAATAACACCTTCAAACATCATGAACCCTATATCATTAACAATAAATTTTCACATTTTCAGCGCCATAATATTGTCGCCCTGATTATTCAACGCCGTTTGTAAAAGCGTTTTTATGACTTTTTTGCGATCATCGCTATCAATAAATTTCTTTGAGCATACGATGTCGATTTTCTTATTTAAATCGACCGTTATCAGCACACTATTTTCACGTTCCTCAACTCTTTTAACGCATTCATAAGGCAGAAAAATAGTTTTACTCAACGGGGTCAGCGTTAACAAAAAGCCCCCAGGTTTCTCTGCAAAGAAATAACGATCTTTTGTCTTACGATAAGAGAGATAACGTTCAGCAGCCATCATGATGCAAATACCACTCGCTCCCCTAATCAGCAATAAAATAGCGCCAAAACTCCAAATCCACGCGCTGTCCCGATACCTTTCCCGGATAAAATAGACCGCGGAATTTAATGGAAAGAAACAGGATGTAATAAAAGAGCTGATTTTCGCATATCTTGGCATTTTGAGAATAACCAACAGATTAGCCACTTCCAGAAAAATAAAGATCAGCATAAATATTAATATCTTATCGAGAAAACTCCGCTCTCGATAAGAGAGCCCAAGATAATTGAAATCAAATCCTGTTATAACAACCAACAAAAGCAAACATGTCGAGAGATTAATAACAAAACCTATCCAAACCATTTTATAGATCTGTGTCACGAAAACTCCTTGATTTACACAAAATTACAAACAAAACAAACTGCATAAAAATAGACAAAACTTCACCTTGGATAATTCATGACTGAATTTTCCAAAGACCGGTAATCTTTTAATATCTCTACGACTCAGCATAGATAATTCTGAAGACTATCTCATAAATTTTTATCTCCACTCGATTACTTAAATCAGTAATAGTAATAATTGCTTATAAAACAGTATTTATCCGGCAAGACTTCTTCACTGTTTCCAGGTGATGGATTAGCCCCTATTTCCTTAAGCCTTTTCTTGGTTAGTTTCTCAAGACTAATATCTTGCGGACTAGGAAAGCCCAATACTGAGAAAATATCCTGAGCCAATTTAATTGACTGCCACGGTTTTTTGATGCTCACAACGTATGAATAGACAGAAAATACCGCTGTAAAAAACATAAGCCATAAGGTAAAAATATCTGCTCCATCCCAAAAATTGCTGCCATCTGGAAAAAGAATAGTTCCCAAACAAATAGCAGCGATAAGAAAAAATATGCAGCAAGTATAAAAGACTTCATCCCATGCTTTTGATCGTATCCCTTTATTACACCAAGGAATAATAGAAATAGTTCTCAGTTCAGGCTTTGTCAGCGCATAAACAGCATAATGCTCTTCCTGTTCCATCACAACTAACTCGACATAATCACCTCTTTTTACTGTGGTCAACCCTAACCAACCATGAAAAGGGATGCCATTGATTTTCCCTTGCACAAAATGATAATCGCTAGACAACCTTATTTTAGTCTGTGAATTCACCGCAGACCAAGAGGTATTCCCCATCATCGCAAGCAATAGAGCGCCAAACTGTTCATTCTCCTCCTTACGAGCAAATTCCTCAGGAGCATATTCGCGTTCAGTAAAATAGCCTTTAACACAGAGCGTCTCGAATTCCTCCAATACACCACTCACTTTGATTAATGGTTTACGCGGGGGCAATTCTGGTAATGGTGGCTCTTTTGCTAATATTGCATCCAACTCAGGGATTTTTTCTTTTGTTTTTGCAATCTCCTTTTCTGCTTCTTCTCTGTCTTCTGGATGGCTTACTATCCAGTCAAGGTTTACTTCAATCCATGTATCAAGACTGCTTCTTTGACTTTTTATTTCTTCAAAGTCAATAGCACCTCTTAACATCTGACAAGTATTCATGAGATATCCTTAATTGCATCAGCAAAACTTTTACTTTGTTCTTCATAAAACCGATATCCTCTGCTCAATTACTTGAATCAGTAATAATAGTAATAGCTGGAGTAACAGCTCTTATCCGGCAAAACTCTTTCACTCTCTTTACCAGATTTCCCTGCCGGAGAATTAGCCTTCATTTCCTTCAACTTTTTCATCGTAAATTGATAAAGATTAATTTCCGTAGGATTAGGGAAATCCAATACCGTGAAAATCTCCTCAGCCAACCTAAATGTCGGTTTAGGTTTTCTCATACAGGAAAAATAGATTAACGGTGAAAAAACAATTGCCATCAAACCACAAAATAAAGAGGTATATTTTATATACAAAATAATATTTTCTCTGGTTTGCTCACTAAAAATTCCCCCTACCATGAAAGCAAAGAAAAGCACTAAAGAACCATACCAAGTGCCACGTATCTGATATTTAGCATTTGAGTGAATACCCTGTTTACAACGCGGGGTCATCGATATCACCCTTAATTCGGGATGGGCAATGGCATAAACCACATAGTGTCCCTCCTGCTCGGTTACTGCTAATTCAACGTAATCACCCGCTTTTGCTATAGTAAAACCTAACCAACCGTGAAATGGCACTCCATTAATTTTACCCCGGACAAAATCACAAACATCCCTTACCCTCACTTTGGTTTGCAAACTAACTGCCGCCGCTGAAGTATTTCCTGCCACTGCCATCAATAACCCTCCAAACAACTCTCGTTCTTCCTGACGGGCAAAAGCGGCCGGATCATATTCACGATCAGTAAAATAACCCATAACACAGAGTGTTTCGAGTTCTTCTAATACACCACTCACTTTGATTAACGGCTTACCCGGCGGCAATTCCGGTGGCGGTGGTTCTTTTGCTAATATCGCATCCAGTTCGGGGATTTTAGCTTGAAGTTCCTCAATCGCTTTTTCTTCCTCCTTTCTATCCTCAGGATAGCGCGGAATTATTATTTCTCGCTTAACCTTTACCGATATATCAATATCTTTTCTCTGACGTTTTATTTCATCAAAGTCAATAGCTTCTTTATAAGGACGATAAGTACTCATAAGCCGTCCTTAATTGCTTCAAAAAAACTTTTACGTTGTTCCTCACACAACTTATCTTTCTGTGATTCAGGGTAAATCCATTGCGTGGATTGCAAATTTTTCGCTGGCTCCAAACCAAAAACACAACTTCTGCACCATTTTTGTAAGTCATTATCAGAAAAATATATCACTAATACTTCAACCACAAAAATAACGAGCATCACTCGCCAATTACATAGCAAAACAAAATATTCCCACACCAAAAGCCTTGATACTCCTCTAACTAGTAAACTTTCAGTTGAAATTAATGCCCTATTAATTAAGATTTCTAATAAACCATTTAATGCTGCTGTGAGTTGCGCAAAATCATAAGCCACTTTAAGACCGTAAAGACCAATAAACTGCCAGCGTCGTCCATTCCACAATTCAGATCCCAACTCACTGATATCTACTCCAAAATTTAATGCAGCAGAAACCGTCCCTGCATTCGTCCCAATAAACTTAATCGTGTTGGCAGCAGCTATATTTTCTATGCCGTGCTTAACCATCGGCTCCACAATCTCCATTGCCGTACTCAATGTACTTAAAAACGCGGCGGTCACCTGGGCCTGGCCCTTGACACCCCCTTTACTCTCTTTTAACTGATTGGCATATTCCAACCCATTAAAAAATAGTGCCAATAACTTAATCCGGGATTTTTTTAAAACTGGTTCACCTTCGGCACTTTGGGCGAATTCTTTAAACCTATCGTTATAACCATTTTTCGTTTCAAGACGAGCTTTTGCTCCTGATTCCTTAAGTTGCTTCAACACCTGACGCCGGAATAGATCACCCTCTTGAAGCTGCGATACCGATAGTTTCACCGCCCTGCCAAAAGACACACCTGAAATCACCGAGAATAGACTTTTACTCAACATTTCATTGGTGCTATTTAGCACTTTCCCTAAGCGGGTAAAATTAAAGAACCGGTCACCCAGCGTGACCAGCCGCCGGTCACTGTGTAACATCGCCCGGGCAAAGGTACTGTCGGATTTGGGCGGCTTTTCCAGTGCTTCATTCGCTTTATCGTAGGCTTCAACCAGTTTTCCACTCAGTGTCGTTACCGTCTTCATAAACACTGAAATGTCCGCCGGTTTTTCATTCCCCTTATTCAACTGCATCTTCTGTAAAAACCCGTCCATCTCTTTCATCACTTCCGGGTTATTCAGCAATAACGAGCGCCAGACAATATTTTCTGGTGACAGCGCAGAATATTCGTCAATTAAAGCATCTAAATAGGCACAACCGGTTTCGGTCACGTTAAGCGAAGCGATGGCATAATCCACGGCCTCACGATAATTGAGATTGTCCTCCAGTCGGGTGGTATGAAAATCCTGACAACAGGTGATAAACCCACTCTGTTTCAGCCAACTCACCCTCAACTGGGCCAGTTGCTCCAGTTCCTTCGCCACGTCGGTGCAAAGATCGGCATAACATTGATTAAATGCCTGTCGTTTAGCCAGATTCAGCTCTGCGGTATATTTTTTCCAATCGTGGGCAAAGGTTTTCTTATCCGATTCGATGGCGTGACGAATTGAATCCTCTCTGCGTTTTTCCCACTCCTGAATTGACAAACCCGTAGAGGCCGCCAAAATGGCATCCTTTTCTTTATCCGGCTTTTTGAAATGTGTGGTGTGCATTTGACGCAACTGATTCTCCGCCCCATTCAGTGAACTGTCGGTCATAAACTCAATCGACAATTCATCCAAAAAGGTTTTATGCGCCCCGGCGATATCATCACCCCAGCCCGCTAATTCATGCGCTATTCCTATCGGATCATGCAACGCGATTAACACCGGCGATACCGGCGTGCCATCTTTTGCCAGCCCCCGCTTTTGCATCGCTCTGACCGTAATGTCCGCACATCCCGCTCGCTTGCTACTCCACGGATATAAGGTGCTCTTCGGTCTCAACGCACCGTGATAAACTTCGTAGTAGGGCGCTTCTTCTAATGTCCGGCTGATACGCGACACTTTCCGGTTACAAGGCAGAACATATTTGCCGGAATCATTGTCACCCAGACCGTAATCGATGACGGTATTCAGGTTTTCTACCGTCGCCTGAGCAATCCCCACCCCTTCCGGTACCCCGCGCCATTGCCACGGTTTCACGCACTGCATCCGCTTTTCCCGCGCTGCGCGGTTGTTGTGATAATACTCGATGGTCTCCCAGCTCCACGCCGAAGGTGTAAAAGCCAGCCAGGTCTCCTGGCGCAAGGCAATATCCCTTAGCGCAATAAATTCCATATTGGCATTCAAATGATTCGGCGCACGGCAATCTGAGGTTTTCTGAGGAGAGACACCAAAAGGCGCACTAAACTGTTGCCACAGCGCACCATCTTCGCTAACGCTCCAGGCATCCCAACTCTCCGGCTCATCTAATCCGGCATTAGTATAATAGACATACAAAAACCCCTGCCGTAAGGCACGCAGCGCATAATGATAGCCCGGAGCCGCCGATTCTAGCGTTTCTGCCCACGTCGGCAAGGTTTCCGAAACATTATCAGGCACCACGGTATAGCGCACTGGCAGCAGTGCCGGCCCGATGGACTCACATGTCCAACATAATGATTCATTCATCACAATATCTCCTGGTTCTTTGAGGGAATAATGGCAGGATTGGCATAACAGCAGTCACGAGCCAATGCTGACCATGCTTCTACTGTCAGTCTGACGGTGCGCTCGGCATAACCTTCATCGCTATCACCGCCTTCATTGGATAACAACGACTGTATTCGGGGGTGTAGATCTATCTCCGGGTGGTAAAGCAGACCATGCAATGCACAGGATTCCAGATCTTGTGCCATATCAAAGGCGTAGCGTGCTGTCACCCGACGCAGCAAGGCCAGCATAATATGCAGGGATTCCCGTTCTGTTCGACGTAACTGCTCGCGATGTGCCTGACGATATCGGCGCAGTGCCCGATTCATCGGCCCTGACCAGGCCATTTCTTCTACCTGTTCCGCTGTCAATGACAGTGAAAAGATGTACAGTTCCTGAGCAGACTCGGCATTGTCCCGGTGCAGTAACTGACCGTCGCCGTCAATCAGATACCAGTCTGTCAATGGCCCCAACAAACGCGAGCGTTGCCAGCTATCCAGTACCGGCCAAAAGGCATTATTGACCGCCGGATCATAAAAGCGCAGCATGACCTGCGGTTGAAATGAGACGGACTGCACCGCCATCATCCCGATATGGTGTGCAATCGTGGAGACCGGGCTGGCACTGAACAGCCAGCCACACACCATTCGCCCACGCCCGGCTATCAACTCCGCCGGATCAGCTTCCTGCAACGCCTGCGTGACGCTCAGCGCCAGCAGTTCAGCATCCTCAGAACGATTGATATCCAATGGCACCAGCCAGGGCGAATAGCGGGATTCGAAATGATGATGCTTTATCTGCGTCGGTATGGCCGCCGGCTGATGATTCAGGATTGCCGCCGGTAATCGCTCTTCCTGTCGGTTTTTGAGAAAAACCGCCGGGTCAACCAGTAAAAAACCGTGGCCGTCATGCTGAGTCAATGCCATACGCAAGTCAGCCAACAAACCGGTTTGCCGTCTGGTTTCAGCCTCGGGAGAAAAATCGTAATCTACTGTCAGTGGAATAGTTGTTTCTATCATTGTCTACACCTCATTTTTTCGTTACACCATCTTGATTACCCATCATCCGCTCTGCCGTTGACGCACAACGCTCAGGTAACGTCAGGTCTGAACTCTGACTCACCGGGCCGTTTTTCTGCAAAATGTCACACTGGAAGCGGGCATTTTTAGGGCCGGCAAAGGAAATATGCCCGTCTTTCAGCGAGATATAAGCCCCGCCACACTCCAGACGCAGTTCCGTTTTCGCCGAGACGGTCACGCGATCCTGCTGACTTGCCAGTGTCAGCGCCTGTTGAGCCAGCACCTCTATCGCGTCAGTCTGTGCCTGAATCTCTACCTTGCCGGAAGCCGCCAGCAGCTTTAGGCCCAAAGTTCGGGTGAACAAACTCAGGCCATTCCCCACCGCCAGCCGGAATTTCTTCATGATGCTCATATCCGCATCACAACCGACGGTGGTTATCAGGTTCTCCCCGGCGGAGAACTGCAAATTGCCCGGGGTCACCTGAGCAATACCTGAGGGCGCAGAAAGTAAGAGTGCTCGCTGTTGCAACGCTTTAAGGGTTTCATTCATAAAAGCGGCCTGCGTTTCAATATCAGCCAGTTCCGCTTTCGCCGCCTCAGCGGCATGACGCAACCCCGCTGCGGTCTGAAACGCCGCATCCAGTTCAGCCAGCGCCCGCTGCATATCTAATTGCTCGCCCGAGGCTTTAATCTGCTGATCGGCGCTGATAAACAGCCCTTTCCCGGCCCGGATCGTCCCCCAGTCGTCGGTACGTAACTCAAACCCTTCGCCGCGCTTATTGGGATGGGGCCGCTGTCCATCCACCAGATGGCCGAGATTGAGCTGGCTTTTCCCGCCATATTCGGTGCTCAGTTTGATGTGCTCTTTGCCGCGCTCGTCATCCATGCGCAGTTTGTTGTTGGCCGGTGTGCGCAGCACGTTGCGTTTGTAGTTGTAGAGAGTCACATGATCTTCATGCCGGGAATCATGCAACGCATAGGCGATGTAGGGCCGATCCGGATCCCCCTGCTCAAACGCGATCGCCACTTCGGTTCCCTGAATCAGCGGCCAGTGAAAACCGTGAGTTTTACCGGCATACGGGCGGGCTAAACGTACCCACAGGCTTTCTCCCCCCAACGGCCATTCATCCAGGTCAAAATCAAATTTGACGCGGTAACGACCCGTGGTGTCGATATGGCTGTAGGTGCCGTTCGACCAGTTGCTGGTCACCCGCGCCGGAACTGTGCCGGCAATCACCGGCCGTTCCCGCAGCGCCGGTCGGTAACTCAACACTTCGCTGTACGGAACACCGCTAAAACTGACCAGATAGTTGCTGTCACGCCGGGCGCTGCTGTGCATGGCGACAATCAACACCCCCGCTTTTCCTACCCCTGCCGGTCGCTCTCCGTCGAGCTCCAGCACTAAGCCGGGGACCAGCATCGGGGAGGAACTTTTGCCGCTGATCCGGTGCTGCTGGTACAGGTTGCGCTCGTGATGTAAACGGGCATAAAATCCTGCGGTTTCCGGTACCGGTTGGATCTGTTCTCCCTTTTCAAGAAAGTTATCACCATAGCGGTATACTTCACCGACCACGGTGCTATCCCGATCTCGTGCCACCTGATATTGCAGGTCATTGCCTGCTTCCCGGTAGTTGTAGTCCCGCACCTTCACACCTTGCGTCACTACCTGATGTTCCACGTGCAAATCCCACACCGAATCACGATCGTTGTGATTCATGCCCGCCGGGTCACGTAACGGTAAACGCACGTCGTACTGATAGTTGCGCTGGTTATCCCCGAACCGCACCACTTCAATCCCCAGACGACTGTCCATCTCGAAGCAATACCAGATCCCCACGGCCGCCAGAATGCGCTGGATAAAGTCCAGATCGCTCTCCTGCCACTGCACCACCAGTTCCCGCTTCGGGTAATCCCGCACCAGCGTGAACAGAAAATCCTGCCCGCGAAATTCGTGTCGTTCACGCAGGATCTTTTCCACAATCTCCGGCACTGACTGGTGCTGGTAAATCCCACAGCGCCGGGTGTGGCGCAGTAACGCCAGATAGGGCTCCAGACAGACCTGATAGCGCGTTTCATCCGCCGAGGTGGTAAGCCGGTTAAAACGGGTGATGACGCCGTGTACTTTACGCACCTGCTCCGGGTTTTCCGGTGCCTGCAAGATAAATGTGGCGGATTTGTTCAACATCACCGCCGGGTCGATATCCCGGGTCGGGCTGGTGAAATCAATGGTATAGCAATAAGGGGCGCACAGGCGCTCTTCGCCGGTGAAGCTGAATACGTCCAGTTCAGCATGGCAGCGCCGGACTTCAAGCCGGTAGCGGGCATGGCCCGGCAGCACAGCTTGACTCGCCTTAAGCTGACGGGCGCGCAGCATTTTTCTATCCATCATGGGTTTTCCTCGCTATCCAATGAAGCGACCGGTTCAGCATCGGTAAAAGCAAGGGTGATACCCTCTTCTTCGTCGAAGCCCAACGTCACGCCAGCAGGTTTATTGTGATGGGCCAGACGTTCCAGCAGTGCCTGTGATAACACCGGTAAAATTTGCTGGTTAAGCAGGCTGTCGATATTGCGTGCTCCACTGTCCGGCAACAGACAAGCATTCACTAAGATGTCGCACAGGCTGCTTTCCACCGTGCAAGTCAGGCCATAATGGCTATGAAGACGCCGAGTCACTTGTTCCAGTTTGATTTCAACAATGCGTCTGAGTGCACCAGCCTGTAACGGGCGGTAAATCACGGTCTGAAAGCGAGCCAACAGAGCTGGCTGGAAGTGATCACGAAGCATCGGATGTAACAGCTCATGCAATACGGCGTTCGGGGCATCAGGTTGTTGTGCCAATAACGCCATCAGTTGATCACTGCCCAGATTAGAGGTCATTAAGATTACGGTATGACGAAAATCGATCTCGCGCCCTTCGCCGTCGCGCATAAAGCCGCGATCAAATACCTGATAGAACAGGTTAATGACGTCACGATGGGCTTTTTCCACTTCATCCAACAGCACCACACTATACGGGCGTTTACGTACCGCTTCCGTTAAGATCCCCCCCTGACCATATCCGACATAACCGGGCGGTGAACCTTTAAGCTGAGATACCGTATGCGGTTCCTGATATTCCGATAGGTTGATAGTGATCAGCGAACGCGCTCCACCAAACAGGTTATCCGCCAATGCCAGCGCGGTTTCGGTTTTCCCTACGCCACTCGGCCCAACCAACAGGAATACGCCCAATGGCCCCTGTTCCGGCGTCAATCCTGTTTTAGCAGCACGTAAACGTTGGGCGATTTCCCGTAGCGCCGCCTCCTGACCAACAACCCGTTCCCCTAAATGCTGTTCTAAATGCAGCAAACCGGTCTGTTCGTCTTTCAACAAGCTACTCAGTGGAACACCGGTCCAATCAGCAATCACCGTTGCTACAGAACGCACATCAACATCCGACGAGAGTAACGGCTGCCCTTGCTGTCGTGTCGCCAGTTGCTGTTGCAACCGGGCTATATCACCCTGCCGACTGATATCCTGCCGGGCATCGAGCAACTGTTGCGTGAGCTGTTTTTCCTGTTGATACTGTTTATCCCGCTGTTGTTGTTGCCGATACAGTTCATGACGTTGCATTTCAATTTGTGTCAAACGGTCTGAGTGATGGCATTGCCCCAGTGCAATATCTTCCAGTATCGCCTGTTGCTCTATCTCAAGTGCGGTCAATTGGGACTGGAGTTGCGTCAACGCCTCCGGTACCGTATCCAGGCTCATCCTGACTCGCGCACTGGCGGTATCCAACAGGTCTACCGCTTTATCTGGAAGCTGTCGGCCAGTCAGGTAACGACGAGATAAAGTGACAGCGGCTTTCACCGCATCTTCCTGAATATGTACACCGTGATAACGGGCGTAACGCGCTTTCAGTCCACGCAGCATCAGGCAAGCTGTCTCATCATCCGGTTCATCGACTTTGATCGTCTGGAAGCGTCGCTCCAGTGCCGCATCCCGCTCAAAATACTGTTTGTATTCCGACCAAGTAGTAGCGGCAATCGTGCGTAATTCTCCCCGTGCCAGCGCAGGTTTTAGCAAGTTAGCCGCATCAGCGCCCCCTGCCTGATTACCGGTGCCAATCAGTGTGTGCGCTTCATCAATAAATAGCAGAATGGGGGCAGGTGACTGTTGCACCGCTTCAATGACGTTTTTCAATCGCTGCTCAAATTCGCCTTTTACCCCCGCGCCTGCCTGCAACAAGCCGAGATCCAGCATCCGCACGCTGACGGTTTTTAGGCTGTCAGGAACATTGCCCTCAATAATACGCAGTGCCAATCCTTCCACCAGCGCGGTTTTCCCTACCCCCGGTTCCCCCACCAGAATTGGGTTGTTTTTACGCCGACGCGATAGGATGTCGATCATCTGGCGGATTTCGCGGTCACGACCAAATACCGGATCAATGCCACCCTCAGCGGCTCTGGCTGTGATATCCAGCGTGAATTTGTCCAATACGTTCTGCAAAGCCGATGATAATGGTTGGGGATTAAGCGCATATTTATCTGGGTCGCTACCCGCAATTTCAGCGATTGATCCATCCGCCGTCAGACACGCCGCTATCTGTATCTCCGGGCGCTCATCCGATTGTTGATCCAGCAACGGGCGCAAACATTGTAGTTGCGTCACACTCAAGTTGAGTAACGGCCAGCTATGATGAATACGCAACCAAGCCGGTTGGCCGCGCAACACCTGCAAAAGATGCACCGAACGGATAGATTCGTTACCCTCTTCCAGAGAAGCAATACACCAAGCAACCTGTAACAAACTACACAGATCGCTTGATAACCGCGGGCGTTGGTTGATGCTATGTGGTAAACGGTTAATTGTAGTCAGCAACGACTGCCATAACGCATCCATATCCCACGCATAACGTCGAGCAATCACCGTAATATCGCCTTCACCACCCTCAAGCAGCTTGAGCAACCAGTGTTCCACCGTGATTTCAGCATGTGCCCGTGTCTGGCAAAATGCAGCAGCAGCTTCCAATGCCCGTGCGCAATAAGAATTTAAGCGGCACAATAGTGCGGTACATACGGTATCCATATTAAAGTCCCAGTTGTCATTGAGAGGTTAGGCGGCATTCAACAAATGCCCCCATTCTCAGGTAAAAATTTATCTGTCTGGCGAGGTTTTCCCAGCCAGTTCTATGTTTAACCAACACTTCATCCGCTGAATTAAAAGAGTTGTTTAAAAGAGTTGCCATACCCGCGTATGGCAGTCTGTTAGCGTGTTAGGTCTGATTGCGCTCATGCCAAACATCAGAGTGCATGGTGTTGACGTCCTCATCAGCCCTAGTGATTTTCTGGTCGTTGGCAGGCGATCACGCTCGGCGGCATCAGACTGATTTCAACCCTACGATTAACAGCACGCCCCACTGCGGTTGTATTGGTGGCAATCGGCTGCGTTGCTCCTTCACCTTTTACGACAAAGCAAGTCGGCGATACATCACTGGTTTGTAATATCCAATCTCGTACTGCTTTTGCCCGCGCTAGTGATAGCTCGCGGTTTTTTACGGCATCACCGGTTGAATCAGTATGACCCGTTATCACCACCATCCACTCCGGTTTAGCTTTAATCTCGATCAATGCGTTCACCAACACTTTGGCTGCTTCTGGCTTAAGACGTGACTGTCCAACGTCAAACAGTGACATGCTGCTCAGGTTCAATGTCTGTGGCAACGGCTTGCCACTCTTCAGTACAGGAGGCGAAGATACCGGTAACACCGCATGGTTGATCACAGTCATCAGTGGCGTATAAAGGCGATCACCTAAATAGAGCCCTAACCCTAAACGCACCGGTTCGCCATCACGTTGATATTTTTCCAGCAACGTCGCATCACGCTTAAGTTGATGGTAAGCCTGAACTTTTGCACCACTATCTTTCACGCCAACGACCTGATAATGCTGTAAATCACTGCGTATCTGGCGGAACAGACGCAAGTTGTTCCAGGCACAGGAGGCCAACGCCAGACAGGTAAATCCGCTCAGTAGGCCGATGCCCCAGATGACCGCTCGTCGGTGCGGTGTATGACCAACATGATGTGGCAACAGGCGTAACATGGCATCGGGAAATGGCGATACGTTCACCGCCTCAGCAATGCTGTGGCTAATGCGGGGTAAAGTGGTACGATCGACCAGCCATTTTGTCCATAAGCTGTCTGCCTGTGGCGTTTGTGGCAAAAACGTCAGTGCCATTGCTATCGGGTAACAAGGCCGACTGACCAGCTCCTGGGATCGGCATTCGTTCAAGATATTTTCTACCATCCAGCGTTGCCATGCCGCCGCCACAATCGTTTGTTGTAAACGTGCGACGCGTTGCTGTGCATCTCCTTCGGTCAACCAGATATTCATCCCAACAGCGGCGTGTTTTTCTCCCCATACCGTCATTGTCGCGCTATCTGCCTGTAGCTCGAACCACGGGCTGATATCGCCATCAAGATAGCTGGCGATCAATACCGGTGTATGACAAGCGGTCAGTTGAGCAACACGATCAACCTGATAGCGAAATTCCCTGATCTTTGCCGCCATCACCGCGTGATCCCATTGCTGTTCAGGAAAGAGTGTTAATAACACGCTGATCTGCCTACACCAATCAGGTCTGGCGGCAATAATCGCTTCTACCAGCGTACTCATCTCACTTTGTTTCGGCACACAGATAAAACAGCCCTGTGGCGTGAAGCGTACAAGTTCTCCCGCAAACAGGGTTGCCACGCTATCTCCGCAGGTTAGCACCACAGGCTGGTGCCACGAAGCAGCGGGCAATGCCGCCAGCAAACGGTAAACACTGGCCTGATGGGATATTTCAAGTGTGGTACGCCTCACCCACCACCAAGCCATCACCGCTACCATCGAGATCACAGCCAACCACAATGCAACTGACACATTCCCTAACGGGAAGAAAAACAGACACAACAGCGCCGCCAGAACACCCGCTAAAAGCCACAACGCTCGTTTTAATACGCAACTCAATGTGTCCTCCTTAGCCTTACCTAACAGACAAATATTGCTGAAGGTAGAGACGCAGACCGCACCACACCAAAGTTATTCCGGCTACCGCCAAGCATCCCCAAAACCACGGAGAGCGTGCACGCCAATATTGGCCCTGATGACGGTCTGCATTGACGCGTATCATCTGATGGGGCTGCACCGCCATTACCCCGGCACGATCAGTCAGGACATCCAGTAATGACTGGCGTTCCTGAGAAATCTTTTCCAAGTCACCGCCCTGAAAGCCCAATGCCAATACGCGCTGGAAACCCGCTAATACCAGCAGAGAGGGTTGTGGTTGATCCAGCACGTGACGTATACGTTCAAACAGCCGTTCTCCTGCATGGTTGCTATTGCAAAATCGTGTCTGCAACGGCGTTTTCGACCAAGTTTCATAGCCATGATCCCGCTCAGGGCGTCTGAGTACGGTTTCATCCAGCAATGCACACAAGGCATAGATGATGTGAGCCATGTTCTCTTCGCTGATGCCACTTGCACTTAATTGCTGCCGTGCCGCATCTATCAATTCAACCCCTTTTTGATATAACGCCTCACCGTACATCGATTTATCACCGCTTTTTAGCGCAATCACTAGCATCCCAATGTCGAGCATCAGGTCATCAATTGAAATCTCTTTGTTCATAGATCCTCCTCAAGGAAACCCGCGACTTTAGTCACGGGTTATTTACGAACGTAACACCGCAAACAGTTCTAACTGAACGCCCGACAAGGTACCGGGCACATAGAAGGCGCAACTTCCCGCCTCCAACATGGCTTTAGCGACTGGATTATTTAGATCAAAAGCAAAATATTGGTTTTCCAACCGCAACGGGATCGCCGCCGGTACATGGCTAAGCGGATGTAAAGGAATGCCGCTCAGTGACAAGTTAATCAGCCGCTCAACATCATCAGGTGCCCCGACTTTGCACAGTTGCGGAAACTGGGTTTGTAGCAGGTGCGCTGGCATCGACGATCGCACTGAGAGATAGAAATCGGCCTCTTCGCACAATCGTCTATCATGAAGTGATGCTCTCCACTGATTTTCACGCACCACTTCCAGTTCAATCGAAATGACTCTTGATGGCAGACTCGCCTCAAGTAATGTACTAATAAGCCGGATCAGTGGCGGGAAAACGTCACTTAACTGGTCGTGTTGATAATCAGGGATCGCATCGAGATCGCTCTCCAGAGAGAACGTTAGTAACGCCCCCGCTAACTTCACCAGTTCACGGTAGATAATTTCCGGGTGCAGTGCAGGGGCAGCGTTAAAATTATTCAACACCGGTTCATAACTGTTAAGCGCATTCAACAACCAGAACAGCGATACATCCGCAACAGCAAAGTCTGCCATGCGTTGATGACTTTCACGGCGCATTCCCATCAGGCGGGTACGCTTAGCACGTAGCTGAGTCAGCAACAGATCAAGCTGCTCTAGCAGTGGCGGATGGGCAGCAAAAGAGAGCAATGGCGGAACAAAACGGTCATCCAGCATCCAACCGCTTTGTCCGTCACGCACCAGACGCGCCAATGGACATGTCAGATAAGCCTCATTCTGATCATGTTGAAAGCGTAGGGAAATGGCATGGCGTTCAACCGCAATGGATTCACGTCCATTGCCATATCTATCCTGAATTTCGACCCATTCCTGCTGATAACGTAGCGGCGGTTGTCCCGGCCCCACACTTTCACTACTCTGACGGCAATTGCCACCATTGGCGTGCTCCAGCGGTAGCGCCAGTAATACCTCAACAGCACGCATATCCGCCGACGCCACCTGCTGTAAATCGCAGACCGCAGGCAGATTGTCAGCATGATCAGTATCAATCAGCGTCCCATCCGGTAAACGGGCTTTGAGGTGCTGAACTTTCAGGCGGTTTAAGCGCAGTGCCTCCTGATCAAACCGAATATCAAGCACTCCCCAGGGGTGAATCAGCCCCAGATGCGCAATACAGTTGTTGGTCAATGCCTCCCAACGCGCTTGTTGCTGAAATTGTTGAGGGGCTAAAAAGGCGTCTTCAATCCAGAGAGGACGTAGAATTTTCATCATAACTCCCAATAAATAATTACGATTTCGCTTTCGGCATCTGAGAAACCAGAGATAAATTGACGTCAATCCCTTCCACCTGAAAATGCGGCACCGCATACAGTTTGATTCGGAAGAATCCCGGATTGTCATCAATATCCTCAACTACCACATATGCTTCACGCAGCGGATGAGATGCCTGCATGTCGTCAGTCGGATCATTCATCTCCGTTACCAGTGTGTTGAGCCAGTTATTCAGTTCAATTTCAAGCAGACGCCGATCTTTAGTGGTGCCAATGTTCTCCCGCTGGATCAGCTTTAAGTAATGAGCAATGCGCGATAACAGGAAGATGTAGGGCAGACGCGCATTGATGCGACTGTTGGCCGTGGCTTCACCGGTGTCATACACTGCGGGCTTCTGCGTGGAGTGAGCCGAAAAGAAGCAGGCATAATCGCGATTTTTATAGTAAGAGAGCGGAATAAAACCCAAATTGGCAAATTCAAATTCACGGGTTTCCGGGATCAGCACTTCTGATGGGATCTTAGCCCGATAACCGGTACTCAGATCGTAGAGGTGGATCGGCAAATCAGTGATAGCACCACCGGCTTGCGGACCACGGATCTGCACACACCAGCCATTTTTGACAAAACTCCTGACCATATTGGCGGCAAAAGCAAAAGCGGCATTGGTCCACAAATATTTACTGCTATCCGGCCCTCTTGCTTCTTCGACATAATTAAACGTTCGCACCGGCACACTCTTCGGGCCATATGGCAGACGTCCCAACACTCTTGGCAAGGTGAGGCCAATATAACGGGCATCTTCACTGTCGCGGAAAGATCTCCACTGGGTGTATTCGGCGCGTTCAAAATAGTGACCCATATCTTTCATCACCACCACTTCATCCATGCTCTTTTTGCCAAAAAAAGTTGGAGCGACAGCAGTAATAAATGGCATGTGCGCCGCTGCCGCAACTTTGGCTACGTTGCGCAATAAGGCAATATCCTGCGATCCGGCACTAAATTCATAGTCGGCAATCACTGCGCCAATCGGTTCGCTACCCGGTATGTCATATTCCTGAATGTAAGCGTGACGATAGAAACCGCTCTGAACAATTTCCGGTGCATCGTCAAAATCTTGCCGCAAATCATCCTTGGCCACATCCAACACTTCAATTTTGACGTTCTGACCGAGATCTGTCCGATCAACCAAAAATTTTAAACCTCGCCAGGCAGATTCTATTTGCTGAAATCCCGGCTGATGTATCACCACATCCAGTTGGCGGCCGATTTTGCGATCCAATTTGCCGATCTCAAAATCCAGCAATGCTTTATCCAACTGTTCCACTTTTTGCGCGGAGGCTTTCAGCAGATCGAGAAGAACGCTAACCGCCGCGGTCACCCGTTCATCTTCCGTCACCCCAGCCAATCCATCACTGTCATGAAAACATGCAATATCACTTAATCGTTCTACCGGACGTAAATTAATTTTCTCAAACAAAGACGAGTAAACCCCACCGGTATGATGGTTAGCCGTCGCCACAGAAGATGTAGCCTGCTCTTGTATAGTCATTCAAATACCTTTACTACTTAAATCTCGTGAAAATAATGTGACAATTACCCTTCTTGCGGCGTCAGTGCTGCCAATTCAGCTCGCAGTTCATCGCTCAACATTTCATCCTGAGGAATACGCTCCAGTTCCTGACGAAAGTCAGGACGAAAGCCAGATAGTTATTAATCCGATAATTAGACAAACAGCAAATATGAGGGAATGAATAATGGCATCTCAATTGACGAATGGCTTAATAACACAACCGATGCAAAAAAATAGCCTCAAACTATACTCACGCTAACGAAAGAATTACCGTAGAAAACATCCAACAAAGAAAAATTAATCTTATATAGATAATAAGAGGTACAACTTCAACATAAGTTAAACAAGACATAATTAAATAAAAATAAATAAAATTCAGGAAATTCTTAATGATATTTCGTAACTAATTATAATTATTGCCATTTTTAATTCTTAATTTGTTACAAATTGTAACAATCTGTAATAAACAGTAAAAATATTCAATAAATATCGGATAATTGTTATTATTATTTCACGACTTTATTTTATCTTCTTTGCTCAAATGATATTGATTATTAATTACATTATTAATTATATCTCCATCAACCCGCGTATTCACCTATACGCAGTACAACTCACTTCATTAAGTGGATTTGTTCTTTATAACAATAAACGGTAAGCGAAATAGTTTAATAAGATAGGTATTAAAGAGATAAACGATTTCTACGCGTATCAGCATTTCAATAATTTCATTATCAGCTCAAATAAAAACTTGCCTAATAGTCAACCATATAAACTATCCACAAAGAAATCAAAAATACTGAACAACACGCGGAGAAATGCTTTCATTTCAACGAATGTCTATTGGTACAGCACATTATCCGATATATTCAATATCTCATAACGCTATATCATTTCCAGATCAATATTATTATCATTAAAATTCAACGTCAGTATCTTATTTCCTCCACCTCGATTATTACCA
Organism: Photorhabdus laumondii subsp. laumondii; assembly: GCF_003343245.1. Taxonomy (NCBI): domain Bacteria; kingdom Pseudomonadati; phylum Pseudomonadota; class Gammaproteobacteria; order Enterobacterales; family Morganellaceae; genus Photorhabdus; species Photorhabdus laumondii. The sequence goes on from NZ_CP024901.1 coordinate 4,948,885, forward strand.
GGGATCTCTAATGCATTATCGTAAGTGAATTCCCTATTTATAGAATACTTAACCGCATTTTCATTCGGTGGATTCCAATAATCCTGAAATATCCAAATATTAAATTCAAATTCAGATTTAAATCCCCTTTCGGTATAGATATGAATGGCTTTATTAGGTTCATATTTATCACCTATCCAGGGAGCCCATAAATCGCCATGCCATTCAGACATTTTATCCACAGAGAATCTTTTTCTGGCAACATATCCATGTTCAACGACAACTTTACACGGCACTTTATTATAAATAGATTTAATATTTGTTACTCCCGCGATAATATTAATAGCTGGTTTATTCCGAGTGTTACTTAATTTTCTTTCCATTTTATTCACCTATATCAATTAGTAAGTCAAATAATAATTATGATAGGATTTATAATAACTTCATCCTTTCGCACACTGCCATCCAGCATTGACCTAAATTATCCTTGCAACATTAATTTCCTCCTGTGACATTACACTTAAAATAACATTCAATCCTTATTAATCACGCCTATTTTCTTATATCAATGATTAGCCTTAAATTAAAATATAGCGCAAAATCTATATTTTATCATTAAGGCTAGCTCACATATCTACATTTATTTTCCCTTAATTATTACGCTAAACATTACTCATTAAATTTTTCGTCCCTCTTTTCATCACCTGAGCTAATTTCATTACATATATAGGTAATATCAGGGCGCTAACCATAGTCAGTATGAAAATAGGCCGCACGTTCTCAGCAATAATCTCCTTACCGTCTAAGAAAATGGACGAGAAGAAGAACACCACGCCAGCACCCAAATTGGAAAATGCCATCTGGAGGGCACCAAAACCTGCCCGATTTTCAGGCGTCGAGGCATAGGAAGCGAGCACGTTTGCCGCCATCACCTGTACATAAGTCGCGAACATAAAAAGTGAGAAGAAAACGTATCCATTTATTTTTCCCGTTAATCCCAGAAAAATATTAACAATAAATAACGTCGCCGCGGCGATGGTAATTCTCTGAGGCGGGTATCTATCGCAAAGTTTCCCGGTTAAATAAGTTCCCAACCAAGACGCGATACCACCGTAAAAGAATACCAGTGAAACCTGATTTTCCGGGATATAAAATACATTCATTAATAGCGGAGCAAGTATCGGAATAAGCATGAAGGGGCTAAAGTTACTGACGCCACTTGCCATTCCAGCTAATGCTATTTTTTTGGTTAGCACAATTTTTTTCTGGCTATTTTTTACTTTCTCTGTTCCTGGGATAAAGAAGAGGATCAGAGGCAAACTTACTATGCATAAAATAACGATAAATAGAAAAGAGACTTGCCAGTTAAAACTCTCTGCCAAATATAAACATAACGGTATACCTAAAATACTTACAAATGAAAAAGATGAAAACGCAATTCCCAATACCCTTCCTCGCATACTTTCCGGGGAGTTATTCAGTAAGATCCCAATACCTACCCCCAACGTCACACCACCAAACAGACCGGCAATGATACGTAGCAGAATAAGTTGGTATGGTTCTGAGGCGAAAATCGTTAAGAACGTAATCAGGCCGAGAAACAGGGTGTTTAAAATGAGAACCTTTCTTTTATTAAAACGATCAATAAAGAAAAAGGATGTCAGGCCAGAAAATACCGAGGAGAAAACATAAGCACCCGCAATAACCCCCGCCATCGTAACCGGCATGTGAAAATCTTTCGACATATAAACAAAAAGCGGAGTTACCATCATGTACTCTAACGCATTAATAAATTGAACTAATGCGACAACCATCGCAATAACAACTATATTATTAGTTCCAACTACCTGATTATTTCCAATTAACTTCGACATTATAAATCTCAATTCCTGTTGGCTTAAATTTCATCGACGTGATAAGCAATTTACATCACATGCCGAGCAAAAAAAAGCACCGTGTATCATCCAGTAAATGAACAACGTAATCAGGCTTGAGATGAAGCTGATGATGGTAAAGTAGAATAATCAAGCAACAACAATTTCAGCAGACTCATTCATTGTTAGAAGTAAGTAACAAAGGCACTACCTTTACCGAATAATCATTAGAGCTGATACTCAATCAGCAGGCGTTTATCGCGACGGCTATCCCGATTAAGAACCACAAAAGTGCAGCCCCTATTTATCACAATGGTTCAATTTAAAAGGTTATTGAGCGGTAATAGATGAGTTCATAACAGTTACAAGGGACATATCAACGATTAGAAACAGATAACAAACTTTCTGGAGAAATTATGGCGAATATACTTAAATATGGCGATACCGTAAAAATATTAAATAGTTTCAGAAACTGGGATGGTGGGTATCTTAGTGTATATGGAACGAGTGGTATTTCAGATGGCAAACATACGGTGATAACCACCACTGAGGCAGGAACATTCTGGCGAATTGAATCAGGAACAGGTAAACCTATCGGCAGTGAAGTTATTAACAACGATACCATTTTACTCCACAATCTTTATCAATGTGATGGCGGCTATTTAGCACATTATGCATTATCAAGTCAACAGGTTCCAGAAGGCGAAATATACCCGATACACACATCAGATAAAAATATCCGTCCAGAAACATTAGAGTGGATTATTTATTCTGACATGCCATCGATTGATGGAAAAATCAAAGAAGATGAAAGTATTACGCTATATAACCGATGGGGAACCCGAGGCTTTCTTGATACTAATGGTTGGGTTGGAGTCCCTAACACAGTATGCCATGTATACACTGCTGCTAATAACCTTCGTAAACCCTATACCGGCCTGTGGAAAATGACACAAGTTAAAGATCCTTGTCTCCCGGTTACCAAACCCTCCAATTGCGCTGGAGAATGCGGCACTAGTGATGGCGGTAAATATTGTTTCCAATTACCTCAAAGTATTCGATTTGGCCTGATAGCTTATACTAATACAGCTATCCATCAACAAACAGTAAAAGTCTATATTGATGATCTTCTGGTAGATACATTCACTGGCAAAGGAATCGATACTAAAGCTTATACATCCGGTACAGGCAAAGTCTGTATTGAGATTATCGGGGATGGCAAACCTTGTAAACTCCGTTACTCCTATAATACCCTTGACGGAAAACCGGGAACAGTCACTATTGGTGCCGAAAATGACGCCAACAATAATTACAATGACAGCGTTGTGGTATTGAATTGGCCACTGGTGAATTAGTTTAAAATACCCTATTAATTTCACCACAAAAAATCATTAATAAATTAAAGCGGTATTATGCCGCTTTTTATATGCAAGCATTATCAATCTAATATATTTTCAATCTGTTATTATTAAAACATAGAAACAAATCAAAAATAAATATAAAATAGTGTCTTATACCTTCACTGCATAATATAAACCTTATCTCTTAGTATATATTTATATTTTTGCAGAAAAACAACATCATTAAATCAATAAATAATTTGTTAATATATAACATTGCCACGCCCCATCTTTTATATTAATTTTCACAGTATAAATTTTTCTGTTTCGCCAAATAGTTTTAATATTATTATTGATATGTTTCATCTGTAAACAGGGAATTTAACAAATGAGAAATCAATGACAAACTTAAAAACCATGAAAGGTATATATCAATGAACTCACATGTTTATTTATTTCTTAACGCAGATAACGCTAGATATAATGAAATATCAAAAAAATCAGATATTGCCTATCCTCAACCTATCAGTAACGATTGGCCTGATCTCCCTATCGAGTTTCAAAGGCATATTGATGATGTGATTAATTTAAATGGTTATTTATATTTTTTTAAAGGTTCGCAATACGTTAAATTCGATATCGCAAAAGCTAAGGTGATTGATGGACCGAAATTTATTGCAGATGGATGGCCCGGACTGAAAGGAACCGAATTTGAAAATGGAATAGATGCAGCCACAGAATTTACAACAAATATTGTTTGTTTCTTCAAAGGTAGTGATTGTATCGATTATGCCGTAAACTCACACACAATTAAGCGAAAATCTATCTCCGACAGATGGGAAATAACAAAGAAACACACAGAATTTAGTAAAAACCTAGATGCTGTTACATGGAGAATAAACTCTGCGATTGCTCTCTTCAAAGACAATCATTATATCGCATTTAATCCTCAATCGAATACTATTGTAATTGGACCTGCACCTGTTACTAATTATACCAATGGGGCCTTCAAAACAGCTCAAGCAGCAGTATTGATTGACACCGATTTATTAGGCAGTGACCGAGGAAATAACGGAGGCTGTAGCGGAACATGTGGCACCAATGACACGGGTAAACACTGTTTTCAATTACCTCAAAGTATTCGATTTGGCCTGATAGCTTATACTAATACAACTACCCATAAACAAACAGTAAACGTCTATATTGACGATCTTCTGGTAGATACATTCACCGGCAAAGGAACCGATACTAAAGCTTATACATCAGGGGCAGGCAACGTCTGTATCGAGATTATAGGAGATGGCAAACCTTGTAAACTCCGTTACTCCTATAATACCCTTGACGGAAAACCGGGAACAGTGACTATTGGTGCCGAAAATGATGCTAACAATAATTACAACGACAGTGTGGTGGTATTAAACTGGCCCCTAACATGAAAATGATTAGCAGGGCTCAGTCAGCAATCAGTAAAAATTAAAATCCCTTGAACAACTTCACATTTTTAAAATAATTCAGAGAATATCCTCTTCTCTGGATTATTTTATCGAATTAACCGAAAAATCTCCCCATGAATGACTAGGATCTAAACTTTAAAAAGATATTCAATCAATATACCCTATGGATTTCAAGATGCATCGCGACGGCAAGGGAGTGAATCCTCGGGAGCATCGATAACTATGTGACCGGGGTGAGCGAGCGCAGGCAGAAATGCTTGAGCAAACTTTTGGTGGTATTTGTTTCGTCTATAACGACTTAAACACGGTGCCCAATATTCATATTAAAGGGTGAAAATATTCTCAGACTAATTATTTAATTGTGGTGGTAGGGAATATTGACACGTTAAACGTTTGTAATGAGCAACGTAAGACTAAAACAATTTCATATTGATATGCTACTGTCAATGACGACAAGAATCACATTGCTTTAGCTAGATGAGTTTCAACTCATCAAAAAATGACCTTGTAGGAGAGATACAGTGAATAACCATTATGATGTTTTGATTATTGGCGCGGGTATTGCAGGCATTGGTACAGCATGTCATTTAACAAGGAAATGTCCTGATAAGAAGTTTATTATCTTAGAACGTCGCCAAACGATAGGTGGTACTTGGGATTTATTTCGCTATCCCGGCATTCGCTCAGATTCAGATATGATGAGCTATGGCTATACATTCCGCCCCTGGACAGACACCAGTGTTTTTGCAGATGGGCCTTCAATTCAAAGTTATATCCATGCAACGGCAAAAGAGTATGACATTGATAAGAAAATAGAGTTTGGGCTAAAAATTACTCATACTGACTGGTCAAATGCGACTCGCCAGTGGACCGTTACCGCGATTGACGAAATAAGTGGGGAAACCCGGCAATTTACTTGTTGTTTTCTCATCGCTGCAACAGGTTATTATAACTATGATGAACCTCATTTACCTAAATTCCCCGGCATTGAAGATTTCAAAGGCCCGGTAATTCACCCTCAACTCTGGCCTGAAGGGTTGGATTACAAAGGAAAGCAAGTTGTTGTCATTGGTAGTGGTGCAACAGCAGTGACTTTATTGCCTGCAATGGCAAATGATACTAAACATATCACGATGTTACAGCGCTCCCCCAGTTATATCTTTTCAATGCCTGAAAGGGATAAGATAGCAGAGTTTTGCAAAGGCATTATTCCACAGCGCTGGATTTACACATTGAGCAGAAAGCGCAATCTTTTTCTGTTTCGCTTAATTTATAAAATAAGTCGACATTTACCTACATTATTGAAATCGTTTTTACTGGCATTGGCTCGCAGGCGTGTCGGCCCAGATTTTGACATGAAGCACTTGACGCCAAAATATATGCCGTGGGATGAACGGCTCTGTCTTATTCCCAGCAATAACCTATTCAAGGTACTAAAAGAAGGTAAAGCCTCTATCGTTACTGACCATATTGAACGTATAACTGAAAACAATATTTTATTAAAATCCGGCAAAGAATTACCCGCAGATATTATTATTACCGCCACTGGGCTGAAATTACATTTTATTGGTGGAATTGAACTCTCTATTGATGGACAAAAGCAACAAAGTCATGATCGCATGCTTTATAAGGGAACGTTGATACAGAATATCCCTAATTTTGCCTGTCTGTTTGGTTATATCAATAACGCCTGGACGTTGAAAGTTGATCTATCTGCGGATTATATCTGCCGTTTGTTGAATGAAATGGAACGTCGCGATGCTACCGTTGTAACACCACATGCTCAGCCGGGTGAGATGCAGGAGGACGAACATATTTTTGGCGCTTTGCGATCTGGTTATGTGAAACGTGCACAGGACTTGCTTCCTCGTCAGGGATATAGTCCAAATTGGCAGATTCCACATGATTACAAAAAAGATAAACAAGTTTTGGGACAGCCTGTAGATGATGCCGCGTTGAAATGGACATAATCGCCCGAAATTAATAATTATCTGAAATGGGGATAATCTACTTATCCCCAATACCATAAAACTAATGGCTCGTTATTACCCATCTCTTCGATAACCAAGAAAAAACCAGCCCAGATATCGCGCCAAAAATATGGCCTTCCGTTGAAATATTCGTTTGCCACGGTAACAAGCCAAACACAATCCCACCATAATATACAAACACGAGAATCGCAAAGAAGAAATCTTTTACTCTTCTCAGGAAAAAAGCGTTAGCCAGCAGCAATCCCCATAAACCAAAAATCCATCCGCTGGCACCAATATGAATAGCCGAACGTCCAAATAACCAAACTAATGTTCCGCCCACAAAGATAATAAACAAGCTGGCTATCACATAATAACGAATGGAGTGGGCCATCAATAACGCACTCAATACTAATAACGCGGGGAGATTGCTGAACAAATGCCCCCAGCTACCATGTAAGAATGGAGATAATGGAATACCAATTAACCCTTGAGCGTATCGGGGAATGATGCCGAAATGACTTAGTGCGCCACCGGTTAAAGTATCAAATAATTGGATTATGATCAGTATTGCTGCTAATCCTATTAGCATATGAAAGCGTTGTTTTAGCCCTGTTTTCACCGTGTTGTTGCCTTATGATTTATTGGAAATCAAAATGAACTTTGTCTCAATAAAGGTGTTATGGTCAAAGTTGACACTACGACAACCACTATATCCCGAAAGTTTGGAATTTAACAGTTTTGATGTAAAAACTAAATTCTATTTTGACACAACCAATTCGGTTTGGTGATAAAAAACAATCATAAATAACTTATATGGACACCCACTCTTTTTATTCTCTGCTATTCATGTAGGGGGATGAATTTAAAAACGTTTTCACTTTCTCAAGCAACTGCCACATATACTGACAGCCATGATTTCGTGTCACCGTTTCATGCAAGGATTGCCACAGACGCTCAATTTTATTCAGCCGGGGAGAATAAACAGGTAAAAACAATAGGTTAAATTTAGGATGACGGGCCAACCTCACTGACCTATCGGCTTTTATGGATACAGTAATTATCCAAAATCAATGTGAGAGTTTCAGCATGAAAATAATGTTTTTAGTTTTTCCTAGTATCACTATAGTTTCTGTTGCCCTTTTAAATACCCGTCAGCGCTGCCCTTTGCCACACGATACCCATTTATACCCGTTATCTTTCAAGTTGCCTCTTTGTTGGCTGCACTCGCTCCCTATAAATAAGAACAAAAATGCCGATCTTGAATATCGGCATTTTGCTGTAAAAGAGAAGATGAATTTAATGCTTTAACATTTCAATTTTATCCCGACTCAGTCCGGTACTGGTGACAATAATGTCCAAACTCACGCCATGCCGTAATAAGGCACGAGCCGTTTCCAGTTTACCTTCCTCTCGGCCTTCTTCTCGACCTAGCTCAATACCTTGCTTGATACCTCGCTCAAGCCCTTTTTGTTCAAGCTGTTCTGCAATAGTCATCAGCATCGTTTCATGCTCCGGAGATTGTTACTTCAGTTTGACCGGTTTCAGCTTCGCCGGGAAAACGTAAAAGTCCCTTGTATAGCCATCATCCTGAATAAGAACAAAAATGCCGATCTTAAATATCGGCATTTTACTGTGAAAGAGAAGATTAATTTAATGCTTTAACATTTCAATTTTATCCCGGCTCAGTCCGGTACTGGTGACAATAATGTCCAAACTCACGCCATGCCGTAATAAGGCACGAGCCGTTTCCAGTTTACCTTCCTCTCGGCCTTCTTCTCGACCTAGCTCAATACCTTGCTTGATACCTCGCTCAAGCCCTTTTTGTTCAAGCTGTTCTGCAATAGTCATCAGCATCGTTTCATGCTCCGGAGATTGTTACTTCAGTCTGACCGGTTTCAGCTTCGCCGGGCAAACGTAAAAGTCCCTTGTATAGCCATCATCCTGAATAAGAACAAAAATGCCGATCTTAAATATCGGCATTTTACTGTGAAAGAGAAGATTAATTTAATGCTTTAACATTTCAATTTTATCCCGGCTCAGTCCGGTACTGGTGACAATAATGTCCAAACTCACGCCATGCCGTAATAAGGCACGAGCCGTTTCCAGTTTACCTTCCTCTCGACCTTCCTCTCGACCTTCCTCTCGACCTTCCTCTCGACCTTCTTCTCGACCTTCTTCTCGACCTTCTTCTCGACCTTCTTCTCGGCCTTCTTCTCGACCTAGCTCAATACCTTGCTTGATACCTCGCTCAAGCCCTTTTTGTTCAAGCTGTTCTGCAATAGTCATCAGCATCGTTTCATGCTCCGGAGATTGTTCAATCAGTTGATGGACAAAGTGTGAGAGATCCAGCGTATGTCCATTCAGTAAAATATAGCGTAACACCACATTGAGCTGCTCGGTTGTATTATACCCTGCATTCAAGAGTTCCACCAATTGGAGGAGCCATTCCTGCATATCCCGGCAGCGAATATGTTTTTGCACCAGTTCCATCAGGGCTACCCCTTTATGTGTCAGGATCTCTTCATCGCTGAGCACACTGACGTCCACCAACGGAAACGCCTGACGGTATAAGCGAGCCGCCTGTTCGGGGAGCGTGAAACAATCCAGCCACCGGTTTGAGTAAGGATACGGCCGAATCTCACCATGATAAAACAGCAGAGGTGCCACCAACGGGAGTTCAGTATGGCCTTTTTTCAGGTGAGCCTCCATGGCTAACATGGCATAATGCATCAGCCGCCAGGCCATCAACGGGTCAGGAGTGGACTGATGCTCAATCAGACAATAGATATAGCCTTGTCCCCGAGCCGTTTCAACCGAGTACAGCACATCACTGTGCAGTTGACGTAAATGCCAGTCCACAAAACTGCCGGGTTCCAGTTTCAATGTGGCTAAGTCACACAACGACTGGATTTCTTCGGGCAGATAAAGGGATAGAAACTCTCTGGCCGTTTCAGGCTGCGTTAAAAAATATTTGAATAATCCGTCATGGTGAGGCCGTTTTTCTTTCTTTGCCACAATCTGTTTCTCTGTCTTATTAGTTAGTCATTACCATTTATAGTATTTCTACCAAGCTACAAAAAACATCTTCCCATATTTCCTCAGGCAAATCTTTACCGAATGCATTAATAGAAGAGCCTAAAGAATCAAATACCAGAAAAGAAAAAAAGAGAAAACATTATATTTACAACAATTACTTTATGAAAGCCATTCATTTCAATCAGTTTTTAACCTGCATTCGCATAATGATAATTCCTTTATCAAAATATCGATTATTTATATTTCCGTTAATCTTGGATGTTCAGATCGCAAAAATTGGACTGAGTTCCATCCAGATAATCTATTAGGTATAAATGTTATTTATATCAAAGTATCAATTTATTAGAGTTGTATCCTTCGTGTCAATAAAAATTAAGTTTTTATTTTTCTATCGTTATTAAATCAAGCGGTATAATGTGATTTCTCCACAGTTCAAGATAGAAATATAGTAAATTAAATGAAAGTAATTTTAGTGATATATTCATTGTCAGAAGCAAGAAACAAATCCTCTGCCTTTCTTCAACAACCATTAATATTCATAATTAATCCAAATCAAGCGTTAATCATTTTTTTAGGATTACAAAAAAGTTGAGCATTTCGCTGATTTTAATAACCTATTCTGAAATAACCCATAAAATTATGAAACAGAATAATTAAGCCAGGGTAATTTCAGTGTCATACTCATTGTTAAAAATAAACCACAAACATTAAGGATAAATTATGGCAGATATACTTAAATATGGCGATACAGTAAGAATATTAAATGGTTACAATAACTGGCAAGGAGGATATCTCAGTACACATGGAAGTAACGACATCCCAGGAGCAAAACATAACGTATTAACTGTAGCTCCTTCCTTTTCTGATCTAGGGGTAATATGGCGAATACAATCAGGAACGGGAAAAGCTATCGGCAGCGAAATAATTAATGATGATATTATTTTGCTTCATAATCTGGCTTTCTGCGATGGTGGTTATTTGGGATATTATGATGGCCCAAATCAACCGGTACCAAGTGGAGAAATACATCCGATAGTCACATCTGATATAAATACATATTCTCCAAAAACATTAGAGTGGATTATTTATTGCGAGACACCTTATTCTATAAAGGGAAATATCATAGAAGGAGCAATTATCAGCCTACATAATCGATGGGGAAATAAAGGTTTCCTTAATAGTTATGGTAATGCCAACAAACCAAACACGTTATATGGTGTATCTCTTTCTGGTAATAGCGCTCGTAAAGTACATAAGGTAGACCAGTGGAAGATGGAAAAAATCAATGACCCTTGTCCGCCTACCAAACCCTCAAATTGTGGTGGAGAATGTGGTACTAGCGACACTGGTAAACACTGTTTCCAATTGCCTCAAAGTATTCGATTTGGCCTGACAGCTTACAATAATACGAACATTCAGCAAACGGTAAAAGTCTATATTGACGACCTTCTGGTAGACACATTAACCGGCAAAGGAACAAATAATCCGATGGCGACCAAAACCTACACATCAGGTACAGGAAAAGTTTGTATTGAAATTGAAGGAGATGGCAAACCTAGCAAACTGCGTTATTTCGATAACACCCTCGATGGAAAACCGGGAACAGCCATTATCGGCGCTGAAAATGGCACCAATAATAATTACAATGATTGCGTAGTAATATTAAATTGGCCGCTGGTGTGAATTAAAAATACTTTGAAAAATTTCACCACAAACGAAAATAATATTTACCAATCAATTAAAGCGGTATTATGCCGCTTTTTTATGCCACATTTAGCAACGCTAATAAAATTATCATCAAAATCATTTTTCGATATTACAATAATTAGGGGCTAATAAGGAAGCCCCTTGGTATATATCATACAAGATGGTTAAATAACGTTTCGTAATTATGCTACACATAGCCCCATCCAACCAATTGTTATACATAGAATTATGAGTGGTATAAGATGTAGCGCTATTTTGAAATCTTATTTAAATAATCAGACTCAGTATTCCATATTAAAAATCTTGAAAAAATATCGCTCGATCAAACGGTGTTCGGTAAAGAGAATTTTGTTGATCTATTGTAGTAGCCTGAGAAGACATACCAGAAATAATCCCTATTTGACCAGCCGCAAGATTTCCCGTCATCAGCGTGTTCATATTATATTGGCAAAGCTCTACCTTCCATTTATCTGCCACAACATTATACCACTCGACGATTAATGTACCATTATTTGCCGCAAGCAATCCAATTCGCCAGCGGGACCAAGTATTTTTTGGCCATTCATAACTCAGTGGAACACCATGAGCATCACCTAGCGTCGGTTGTCCTTTATAAATACCATCCGTTTGTTTACCAACAAAATTGACTGCCTGAATCAAATTAGCCTGAAGATTCCAAACCATGATATAAGGCGTCGCCGTGTCAATCGAAGTCCCTAACGAAATATTTGATGGCATCCATTGAGGCTTACCTTGATATCCCCCAGTCAAATGAATCGCCATATAGCCGTAACCAATATTTTGATATGTACCGCTTGCGCTCGTTTTCTTGGATAGCACACTTACTGAAATGTCAGGATATGGATTACAAAACAGGTCAAGTTCACAATAACAATGTCTGGCATCAACCGGTGTGTCTGTTGCAATCCCGAGACAGTGACTGCCAATATTGCCAAATTTAGACAAAGTTTGTGCCTTGAAAGCTTTCCTTCCCCCAACACTGATGATATCCCAAGCGCTAGTCCCGTAACCTGAGTCCTTAAACAACACACCAGCTCTCTGTGTTGTCGCATCTACCCACATCGACCTTCAGGATATAAATTTGGTTCCCATACCGTTATTGGAACCGCAGTGGAATTAGATGAACTTTCAATTGAGATTTGACGTTCATGTTGTTCTAATTTCATAACTAAAATATCTCCTATAAAAAATAAAATCACACTTCAATCTTATTTTTATACCTAAAATCAAGATTAATTTTAATTCTAAAATGAATAAAAACCCTCATGCTTATCAAAAAAACATTAAATTCACCAATGAATTGTTAATATATGAATTTACTTATAATCCATTAATGGCATTAATTTACCCATATGCAAAATAATTTTTCAAAACAGTAGATCACTTGGAGATAATTAAATCCAATTTCAATTATCTATCAGTTAAATATAAACATTGAGTTAAAATCAGAAAAAAATAATATAAATTATCTATCTATTAGTTGAGCCAGATCTTTATTTATAAAAAATAATGATGTTTGTTTAATTTTAAAAAAAGTAAATAATAGAGTCTTATGATAAGGTGATTTGTATAAATTAAGAATTAGGATAAGTATTTTAGAGGGAACTAAATAAGAAAAAACGAAAATAACTAACCTAGGAGTATTAATCATGTCAATTGTTTTTGCATCAATAGATCCACGTAGCAATCCGCTACAAACATCAAGTCAAAATTATGTTGATATACCCGGTTTGAAACTTGATGTTTCAAAGTATTCGAACTCACCATGCTTAACAGCATTAATCACGTTAAATATACCAACGCCCTATGCTTCAGGTAACAATTTTCCTGGAGGGAACTTTGCTATTGTAACTGATCAAGGCGAACAATTGGCTTACGGTGGATTTACTTACAGCAGTAAGATCCCAGAAAATTCTGGACGTATGCCATTCACACTGGTTGCCCGTTATTCTCTTGCATCTAATGTTTCTACTATAAAAGCTCAATGGAGTAATATACGTGGTAGTACGGTACATATCGATTCATATGCATCTATCTCTGCGGTTATTCAGTGCAATCAGTTAGTTTAGTTTCAATGATTAAGTGCTGTGTCATACACAGTGTATAGAATTAATTTGGAGTTAGGCCGCTACCGACATTTTCTATTCATAAATGGAAACATTAGTGGTGGCTTAACCTCAGAAAGATAATTTTTATCAACTCATAAAACAGCGATCAATTTTATTTCATACTCTCGCCTTTCAATGTAATATATATTTAAATGTATCATAATATAATATAATATAATATAATATAATATAATATAATATAATATAAACTTATATTAAAAACGACTATCTTCCCAGTAAGCCATTAATTATTCACATACTGATTATTTAAATTTTTCAAAACAGTAGATAACTTTGAAGTAACTTATTCCAATTTTTCCGATCTGTTTAATTGCAAAAAACCAAACTTTTATCATTAAAACCAATACATTTTGAAAGATAACGGATATATGGGGCTAATAAGAAAGCCCCTTGGTATATATCCTACAAGATAGTCAAATAACCAGATTCAATATTCCATATTAAAAATCTTGAAAAAATATCGCTCGATCAAACGGTGTTCGGTAAAGAGAATTTTGTTGATCTATTGTAGTAGCCTGAGAAGACATACCAGAAATAATCCCTATTTGACCAGCCGCAAGATTTCCCGTCATCAGCGTGTTCATATTATATTGGCAAAGCTCTACCTTCCATTTATCTGCCACACTATTATACCACTCAATAATTAATGTTCCGTTATTTGCCGCCAGCAATCCAATACGCCAACGTGACCAAGAATTTTTTGGCCATTCATAACTCAGTGCAACACCAGAATTAGCACTGCCTAGCGTCGGTTGCCCTTTATAAATACCATCTGTTTGTTTACCAACAAAATTGACTGACTGAATCAAATTAGCCTGAAGATTCCAAACCATGACATAAGGCGTCGCCGTGTCAATCGAAGTCCCTAACGAAATGTTTGATGGCATCCATTGAGGCTTACCTTGATATCCCCCAGTCAAATGAATCGCCATATAGCCGTAACCAATATTTTGATATGTACCGCTTGCGCTCGTTTTCTTGGATAGCACACTTACTGAAATGTCAGGATATGGATTACAAAACAGGTCAAGTTCACAATAACAATGTCTGGCATCAACCGGTGTGTCTGTTGCAATCCCGAGACAGTGACCAAATTTAGACAAAGTTTGTGCCTTGAAAGCTTTCCTTCCCCCAACACTGATGATATCCCAAGCGCTAGTCCCGTAACCTGAGTCCTTAAACAACACACCAGCTCTCTGTGTTGTCGCATCTACCCATCGACCTTCAGGATATAAATTTGGTTCCCATACCGTTATTGGAACCGCAGTAGAATTAGACGAACTTTCAATTGAGATTTGACGTTCATGTTGTTCTAATTTCATAACTAAAATATCTCCTATAAAAAATACAATTACACATTAATCTTGTATTTTATACCTCAAATAAGTTCATCTTTAATTCTTAAATAAAGTAATCCACATAAAATCCAACAATATTAAATCCATTAATGAGTTGTTAATATATAGTCTTGCTTATAACCTATCATCAGGATTAATTTAAATAATATAAATTTCCCTATTCACCAGACAGATGATCAATATGATAGAGTTAAATTAGCGTATCTTAATATTATTCTCACCCTATTTCAGTGGTAAAAAAATTCAAACGAAATATTAAATCCCAATCACCAAAAAGGATATATATAAATGAATACATCAAGTTATCTTTTTCTTGGCTCAGAAAATATTAGACACAATCAGAAGTCGTATGAATCTGATATCGGTTATCCCCAGCCTATAAATAACGATTGGCCTGATCTTCCTATTGAATTTCAAAGGCATATTGATGATGTGATTAATTTAAATGGTTTTTTGTATTTTTTTAAAGGCTCACAATATCTTAAATTTGATATCGCAAAAGCAAAAGTGATTGATGGACCAAAACCTATTATAGCAGGATGGCCGGGATTAGCCGGAACGGAATTTGAAAACGGGATAGATGTAGCCATAGAATGGCCCTATGTAGCAAAAATGGGTATGACAGATGTCGTCTGTTTCTTTAAAGGTAGTGATTGTATTGATTATACGGTGAGTTCACATACTGTTAGCAAGAAAACTATCGCAGACAGATGGGGGATAACAGAACAATACTCAGAATTTAGTGAAAATCTGGATACAGCTATTTTATGGATAAATATTGGTAGCCCTTTTCTTTTCCTTTTCAAAGACAATTCGAACATCAGGATTAATCTGAAATCGAATACCATCGATGGTCAAGCACCCATTGGTGCTAATTGGCGGGGTGTGACCTTCAAAAGAGTTCAAGCTGCGGTGCCAATTGATATGGATTTATTAGGCAGCGAGATGGGCAATGACAGTAATACCAATACCTATTTCTTCCTTAATTCAGAAAATATTAAATATAATGATCCATTAAATAACATCGATACCGGTTATCCTCAACCTATCCGTAATAATTGGCCTAATCTGCCTATTGAGTTTCAAAGGCATATTGATGATGTGATTAATTTAAATGGTTCTTTGTATTTCTTTAAAGGCTCGCAATATCTTAAATTTGATATTGCAAAAGCACAAGTGATTGACGGACCAAAACCCATTATAGAGGGATGGCCGGGATTAGCCGGAACGGAATTTGAAAACGGGATAGACGCCGCCACAGAGTGGATAGATGTAAAAGAAGATATCGTTTGTTTCTTTAAAGGCAAGGAATGTATTAATTACACTGTGAGTTCACACACCATTGATAAGAAAAATATCGCAGAAAGATGGAGAATTACCGGAGAATACGCAAAATTTAGTGCAAATTTAGATGCCGCTATTCTATGGCGGAACTCCGGTTATTTTATTTATCTTTTTAAAGGTAATGAGTATCTCCGCTTACATCTCATGTTGAATAGTATGTATGGTGAACCCGAGCTTATTCAAACTAAATGGAAAGGCGTCACTTTCAATAAAATTCAAGCAGCAGTGTCCGTTGATCCCAATGTATTGGGGAGTAATATCAATATAAAATGCGGTGGAACATGTGGGATTAATAATACCGGTAAACACTGCTTTCAATTACCTCAAAGTATTCGATTTGGCCTGACTGCCTACGTAAATAGTGATGTTCATCAACAATCAATCAATGTCTATATCGATGACCGATTGGTCGATACCTTAACCGGTAAAGGAATAAGTCACATAACAGATGTTAGGACCTACACATCAGGTACCGGCAAAGTCTGCATCGAGATGATAGGAGAGGGTAAACCCGGCAAACTCCGTTATGCCTATAACACTCTCGAAGCAAAACCCGGCACAGCCATTATCGGCGCTAACAATGGTTCCAATGACAATTATGATGATAGTGTGGTAGTGTTGAATTGGCCATTATCATGAGACAAAAATATATCGCAGTGATATCTGAAAATAGAAAATCGAGTAAACACATCAAAATGACATTCAAATTAACCATTATTAAGGATGTAAAAAATGAATTCAAACACCTATTTATTTCTTAACTCAGAAAACATTAGATATAACGACTCAGAAGATAAAGCAGACACGAGTTATCCCCAAACTATCAGCAATGATTGGCCTAGTCTCCCTATCGAGTTTCAAAAAGATATTGACGATGTGATTAATTTAAACGGCTCATTATATTTTTTTAAAGGCTCTCAATACCTTAAATTCGATATAGCCAAAGCCTTGGTGATTGATGGGCCAAAACCCATTATTGAGGGATGGCCGGGATTGAAAGGTACCGGATTTGAAAATGGTATCGACGCAGCCACAGAATGGGTGGATACAAAACAAGATGTTGTCTGTTTCTTCAAAGGCAGAGATTGCATCGATTACACCGTCAGTTCACATTCGATTAATAAGAAAACCATTTCAGACCGGTGGGGCACTATCGGGAAATATGCAGGATTTAGTGAAGACCTCAATGCCGTTATTTTATGGAAAAATACCGCCGGCGCTACTATTTACTTTTTCAAGGATAGTTATTACATCCAATACAATACAAAATCTCATGCTATCGATGGTGAACCCTCCTTTATTCAAGCTTACTGGAACGGAGTTACTTTCAAAAAAGTTCAAGCCGCCGTATCGGTTGATATTGATTCGTTAGGTAGTGAGTATAGAAACTGTGGCGGAATATGTGGCAGCACAAATACCGGTAAACACTGTTTCCAGTTACCTCACAATATAAAGCTTAGCCTGTCAGCCTATGGTAATACTGCCCACCAGCAAACGATAAAAGTGTATATTGACGATCAGTTAGTCGATACATTAATCAGCCAAGGTGCCAATAGTGTGTTGGGCTTTAAAAATTACTCATCGAGTACCGGCAAAGTCTGCATTGAAATGATAGGCGACGGCAAGCCCTGCAAACTCCGTTACGCCTATAACACCCTTGACGAAAAACCGGGAACAGCCATTATCGGTGCCAGCAATGGAGGCAATAATAATTACAATGACAGCATAGTCGTGTTAATTTGGTCACAGTCCTGAATAAAAAAGCCAAAATACACTACGCTGGCAACATCAGTAGAGATGACATTTATCAATAAATTAAAGCGGTATTATGCCGCTTTTTTCTGTATATCACGGCAGATATATCGGTAAAATGATACCGTTTTTGCTGATATGAACAGGGTTAAAAACAAAAAAAACATGGCTTACCTTTTCAAGTAACATGATAATAAGCCAAACTCACTCATCCTCCAAATAATCCCCTATCTGATAAAAATTAACTTTTTGATCTTTTCTTTTCCTATCTCCCATTGCTATGAATATTCAACAGTGCAGGAATTCAACCCTATTTTAGGCCCACAAGGGATCAGATAAAAGGCAAGATAACCTGTTGATGGCAATAACCGAATCCTGAAATGACACCAGAAGTTATGCACTAATAGCATAATCGGAGGGGAAGTCATTTCAGGGTAAGTATCAGTTGTTTGAAAGGCAATAACATATTTTCCGAGGAAATGATGGATATGGATAATGTACTTAAATATGGCGATACCGTGACAATATTAAACAGCTACAAGAATTGGAGCGGGGGGTATCTCAGTGTATTTGGCAACGGTAATAAACCCGGAACAAAATATGGCGTGGTAACTGTAGACGCTTCTTTAGCTATTTATGGCGGTGCCTGGCGAATTGAGTCAGCAACAGGAAAATCTGTCGGCAGTGAAATAATCAATAATGATATTATTTTACTGCACAACCTGTATTACTGTGATGGCGGTTATTTACGATATTATGATGTGGTGGAGCAAAATGAACAATTAACCGAAATACATCAAGTCTACACCTCAGATATCCGCAAAAAAGCGGCATTAGAATGGGTTATTTATTGTGAAACCACACCACCAAATGCAAACATCAGAGAAGGCGATAGTATCTCCCTCTATAATCGATGGGGAAATAAAGGTTTTCTTGATACCCATAATCATGCCGGCGATACAGGCTCGTTATATCAAGTCTTCATGTCCAATAATGCGGCCCGTAAAAGCCACACCGGTTTGTGGAAAATGGCAAAGGTGAATGATCCTTGCCCTCCCCCTGATGTGTTGACCAATATCATGCCATTGTGGCGTAAGATGCGGTAATAACGACTCACTTTATCGCTCAAGACAGATACTCGCCCAATGCGACATAAGTATCTCCATAATTTTCGTCAAAAATGGAATGGTATTGATATTCAGTATGCTTTCAACTTTTCTATCGCCGGGCTCAATGCCCGGCGGAGGAATGAAGAATATGATTCTATTGCGCTGTAACAGGCGATTATTAATCTGAATACCGCGTTCGATAACTTCTTTAATCCGAATTTAATCCGAAGTTGCGGGCAAAGTTTCCAACGTTTAAACGTCAACATGGAAAACAGTCAAATCATCATTGTGTTGGCGTGAAGGTACTGGATAATGCGATTAAACAAACGCGACTGGCAGTGTCCGATATGCCAAATTGAGCCTGATCGTGCTTGTCATACTCCAGCGGCGGCCTTTGAAGTGGGAAGCTTCTCGCGATAGGATGAGGAGCAGTCACCAAGATTAAACTTATTACCAACAAATAAGTGACCCACTGTCGCCAAGAAATAGCGACCACAACGACGCCCAAGGTGATAATCCCGACTCAGCGCTGGCAAACGGCTGCCTAATGCACTGGCAGTTAATGGTGCAGGCGGATAAATTTCAAAAATCTGCACATCATCAGGTGGATTTTCAATAAATTTCTGGGTGTGGTGGTAGCTTTTCGCATGTTGTTGTAGCATCCGTACCATCTTTTGCAGACCACTATCTCCCAACCAACGTTCCATTCGTTGCATCCAATCAGGCGTGTAATAGAGCTGTGAAGGGACCGTACGGATCACCACGATGGTATCTGCACCACGCCGATACGCCTCTTCTACTGGAATCGCATCACTGATGCCACCATCATAATAAACAACATCATTGATCGTCACACCATTGCGATAAAACCCAGGAATGGCACTTGATGCCTTAATCACTTCCAGCCAATTATTCTCATCAGGCTGGAAATAGGTAGGTTCAAAATTATCTGAACGACATGCGCACATGTAAAACTCACATCCAGCCTCAAATTTGCGTAAAGCTGTCGGGATATCCAATGGCAGTTCCTGTGAAGCGGCCTGCACAAACCAATCTAAATCAACTAAATGACCACCACGTACAAAACGCAAAGGGTTAAAGAAGGCTGGATTAGTTGTATAGCGACTGATCGCTCGCCGGGCATATCCACGCTGTCCACAAATATAAGCTGAAAGGTTCTGAGCGCCTGCCGAAGTGCCAAGCAGCAGATCAAATGGGTTGAATTCAACACGCATAAATTCATCCAGCACACCCGCAGTAAAAATGCCGCGTTGCCCTCCACCTTCACAAACCAGTGCAACCTTTCCAGATTTAATAGACGACTTATATTTATAGGATAATAGATCAATATTCCCCAACGTTATCGGTATACGTTTCCCCACACAGCCCCCAAGAAAATAAATGACGGATAGAGAGCATAACTTGGAAAGTTATTATCCGTCATTATATTATGGTGCTACGTAGCCAATATTTTGATAAAAGTACCCCTGGTGAGGGCGCATATCTGGTTAGTGCTATTCAGTTTAGTACAACGTAAAATTATCTGAATGGAAAACAACCACTCATAACAAAATATATTATTTTTTTATGGTCAGACCGTTTTGAATCGACTTGACCCCTTTCACTTTAGAGATAATCTCTATAATTTCTCTGGATTGTTTCTCGCTTTTCACAAAACCAGAAATATAGACAACTCTCCTCTCTGTTTTTACTGAGATATCACTACTGTTGATCCCTTTTGCTGCCAACAACTCACTTTTAATCTTCGCTGTGGTCGCACTATCACCCATATAACCATCGATGTTTTTCATTGAATCATCGATTTTCTGACCAGCACTGTCGAGTGCTTGTGTCGCTTTATTTTTAAAAGACTCCTCCGCCAGTACACTATTGCTAACGATAGCAGTACCCAAGGCAATAGCCACCAACAAATGGGCCAATTTAACATTCTTCATCCTATACCTTCCTTAATTGCCGGTTAGATTTCTGAATCTATAAAGCCATTCAAACCGTTTTTACGCAGTGTGCTTTTACACAGGTGTTTTTACACAATGCATCTTTACACAATGTATCTTTACACAATGTATCTAAGTAGAATCGTAATCTAAGCAGAATCACAATCTACATTAGAATTAAAAACAGGTTATCACTCCCAATAGCTGAGAGGCTAAATCGGGAAATAAGCACATCAATACAGCAAAGACCGAGGAAATAGTAACAGGAAAATAAAGCAAAGTGCTATAAAATAAGATGGATCTTACCCGACTAAATTATAAATTATTCTTGTGTTACATATATTTTTGTAAAGAAAAAGGCTAACTTGTTGTTAGCCTTAAAAATATTAATGTTCCCGTGTTTTACGGAAATTGATGTCAGGATAACGTTCACGGGTCAAATTTAGGTTAACCATCGTTGGGGCAATATAGGTCAGATTATCACCACCATCGAGCGCCAGATTTTGCTCACTCTTACGCTTAAACTCTTCCAGCTTCTTAGCATCATGACACTCAACCCAACGCGCTGTTGAGACATTTACTGGTTCATATAAAGCTTCAACGTTGTATTCGCTTTTTAAACGGGCAACAACCACATCAAACTGGAGAATACCAACGGCTCCCACAATCAAATCGTTATTTGCCAGTGGACGAAATACCTGTACAGCACCTTCCTCAGATAATTGAACCAATCCTTTCAGCAGCTGTTTCTGTTTCAGAGGATCACGCAAGCGAATACGACGGAATAATTCCGGCGCAAAGTTAGGAATGCCGGTAAATTTCAGATCTTCCCCTTGAGTAAAGGTATCACCAATCTGAATTGTCCCGTGGTTATGCAAACCGATAATATCTCCCGGATAGGCATGATCCACATGAGAACGATCACCCGCCATAAATGTCAGCGCATCAGCAATCACCACATCTTTCTTAATTCTTACCTGATGCAGCTTCATGCCTTTTTCATATTGACCTGACACCACACGCAAGAAAGCCACACGGTCACGGTGTTTAGGATCCATATTGGCCTGAATCTTAAAGATAAACCCGGTAAATTTATCTTCCTGAGCGGAGACTTCGCGAACATCTGTCTGACGCGGCATCGGCGCAGGTGCCCATTTAACCAAACCATCCAACATGTGATTTACGCCGAAGTTACCCAGTGCAGTACCGAAAAATACCGGTGTTAGTTCACCTTGCAAAAATGCCTGATGATCAAACTCATGAGAAGCCCCCTGCACCAGTTCCAGCTCCTGACGCAATTGTTCAGCCAGATCTTCACCAATCGCAGCATCCAGTTCAGGATTATTCAGCCCCTTAATTGCGCGGACTTCCTGAATCGTGTGCCCCTTTCCGGTCTGATACAGGTAAGTTTCATCAAGATAGAGGTGATAAACCCCTTTAAAAGACTTACCGCACCCAATCGGCCAAGTGATCGGGCAACAAGCGATATTCAACTCATTTTCCACTTCATCCATCAGTTCCATCGGATCACGGATATCGCGGTCAAGCTTGTTCATGAATGTTAGAATCGGGGTATCGCGCAGACGGGTCACTTCCATCAATTTACGTGTCCGCTCCTCAACCCCTTTAGCGGCATCAATGACCATCAAACAACAGTCAACCGCCGTCAATGTACGATAAGTATCTTCGGAGAAATCTTCATGCCCCGGCGTATCCAACAGGTTAACCAGGCAATCTTGATAAGGAAACTGCATCACAGAAGTGGTAATGGAAATACCACGCTGTTTCTCCATTTCCATCCAGTCAGATTTCGCGTGCTGGTTTGAACCACGGCCTTTCACCGTACCGGCTTTCTGAATCGCCTGCCCAAACAGCAATACTTTTTCAGTAATCGTCGTTTTCCCTGCATCAGGGTGAGAAATGATAGCAAAAGTTCGCCGTTTAGCGACTTCCTGCTGAAAAGGGGAATTTGACATCAATAACAATCTTCTGCTTTATATACGGGCTTGTATTCAACATCAGACGCTTCCCCGCAAGGAGAACAGTTGCCAAACCCGTGGGTGAATGAAAAATTGGCGCTCATTTTCGCTGAAATTGGTGCTATAAACAATCAATCAATTTTATAGCGCTTATTAGGCAAACAGCGGCAACGCCATGATGATGGCATCTTCTTTACCTGTCGCAGTAGGATAGTAATGCTTACGAACAGAGACTTGGTTAAACCCTGCTTGTTCATACAATCTAATAGCAGAATGATTCGATTGTCTGACTTCAAGCCATAAGGTATTCACCCCTTTGCCCGGTAAAATTGACATTAAATACGCTAATAATGCTTTACCATAACCCTTACCTTGGTAGTCAGGATCAATAGCAATATTAAATAGGGTTGCTTCATCTAATATCACTTGGGTTATGGCAAAACCAATAAGTTGTTCATTAATCGCTATTTTATAATTCAAATACCGCTCCCCCTGATTACCGAAAAATGTTTTTTCACTCCACGGGAACGCATGACTGGCTTTCTCAACCAGAAAAGCGGACGGGAGATCAGCGGGAGTTAATAGAGAAATGTTGTTCATGTTGAGAAATCTGTTGCCAAAGAGAACGTTTTGCCTGTCCATCACAATATAAATCATTTAATGCCGGGCTTCTCAAAGAAATTCCCGGCCATGATAGTGTAATATCCACCCCTAACAACCAATATGGGCACTTAACCTGTTCCGGTAACATCGCAACATTATTTGTTGTAATGCAGTAAACAGAGGATTTATCCAACCCCATAGCGGTGAAAATATCTATTAATAATGAATTAGTTAAATCAATGTGGTCATTGGTAATAATCAGCAGACGAGTGGTGTCAGGTAAGTGAACAGCTAATTCACCTTGCAAAACCGTAGGGTTACGTAAGGTCCATTGGGTAATCCCCAATTGAGCTAATAACCTGTCGCGCCGGGTTACCATATCTATATTACCTGCTGTAAAAAATAATCGGTAACATGTTATCAGAGGCCACGATCTGCGCCAATATTGGGTTGAGATTTATCACTATCTGATACTTGAGCACAGAACCATTGAAGGAGCTTATAGACAAATGTCTGCGTTAACCCCCGCCAGTGAAGTTATTTTACGTCACCGTGAGCAATTTAGCTCTCACCACCTGCTCTTCGCCGGTGATATTCAGGATACACTGGCAACCCAAATTGATGCTGCCAGTGTGCGAGTGCACACTAACCAATATCATCACTGGCAATCACTGATCCGCACGCTGGGTGAGAGTGCCTGGTTTGGCCTGGTAGCCGAAAAAGCATTTACTCAAGGTTGTGACACCCTGATCTACTACTGGCCTAAAAGTAAGCAGGAAGCTCGCTTTCAATTACGCAGCCTGTTCTCTGTTTTGCCAAAAGGTATCAATATTTTTATTGTCGGTGAAAACCGTAGCGGAGTACGTAGTGTAGACAAACTGATGGACGGCATGGCAACGTTTCGAAAAATCGATAGTGCCCGTCGTTGCAGCCTGTTCTACGGCCAGTTAGAACATGAGGTGCAGTTCGAACAGGATAACTGGTGGAACAGTTATCAGGTGGAAAACGTCATAGTGAATACGTTACCGGGTGTATTTAGCCAGGATGAATTGGATGTTGGTAGCCGTTTATTGCTTTCTACCTTTGACAAGCCTCTCTCCGGCAATTTACTGGATATCGCCTGTGGTGCGGGTGTACTGGCAGCGGTATTGGGTAAGAAAAACCCTGAGTTAGCACTGACGCTCAGTGATGTTAATGCAGCAGCGATTGCCTCCAGTAAAGCAACCTTAAAAGCCAATAAACTGGAAGGCCATGTTGTTGTCAGTAACGTTTATTCCAATATCGAAGATAAATTCGACTGGATTATCTCTAATCCTCCTTTTCATGAAGGATTAAAAACCAGTTTACTGGCAACCGATGATCTGATCCGCCAAGCTCCCAACCACCTCAAACCCGGAGGAAAATTGCGGATTGTTGCCAATGCTTTCCTGCCTTATCCCGACTTACTGGATAAAACTTTTGGTACTCATGAAGTCATTGCTCAGACGGGGAAATTCAAGGTTTATCAGGCAACAAAAAAATTCTAATTGACTCAGCCTGTCCTTGATTCAAGGACAGGCCATCTTTGATAACAAACAAAGAGGCAACTTGAAAGATAACGGGTATAAATAAATAATGATTGACGTCGGCTACAAAACCTCTAAAATGCGCCTCCGTATTATCAATGTATTATCAATCAACAGATTGATAATGTCTGAATTTGCGAGGGTGGCGGAATTGGTAGACGCGCTAGCTTCAGGTGTTAGTGTCCTTACTGACGTGGGGGTTCAAGTCCCCCCCTTCGCACCAAATCAGACAACCGCTGATTGAATTCGGCCAGTTTAGATTAAGCAATAAAAAGTAAAATGACAGTACCTGCGAGGGTGGCGGAATTGGTAGACGCGCTAGCTTCAGGTGTTAGTGTCCTTACGGACGTGAGGGTTCAAGTCCCTCCTTTCGCACCAATCTGTCTGTTTTTCTTATCGAACTTCTCTCCATTTATTCTGCTATAAAACGTCAAAAACAACCCAGTCGATATGCTCCAGCCAATAAAGCACATAACACAGCAAACCCTGATGGTATTAATAGAAAATGGCGTGACTTCTGGTTTAGCAGCATAAATAGCGTCAGCAACATCGCTAATACTACCCCAATTTTAAACTGCTCAATTCCGGGATTGATGATGACGAATAGCATGCCAGCCAAGCTAGATAAACCTATTCCCCACAAGCTGGTGATACCCTGCCAGAAAAGCGATCTCTCTCTGTCTTTAACCCTGATCATAACTTGCACCCAGACAAATGATAATGATTACCAATATCATATACAAAAAAGCGTGAAGTACAAGTCAGTTGAAATAGCTAATCTGGCAGATCAAATCAATATCTTGTGACACCCGTTCAAACTATTACGATTCAACATACTACAGAGTTGAAAAACCGTGGTTCGAAAATATCACAAAGCACTAACTCAAGCACTCAATATTGGGATGACAATTACACAGAATTAAGAAGAAGGCCGCTTAATGCAACTAATCTCCCTTTCTCTTAAATCCAACTTTGGATATTCCAAACGACTGTGGGTAAGACCAGCTCTTATCATCATCTGTAAATAACCCAATGCAACTGCTGTAGGATCAATTACTTGAATCGGCATTCCTACAGCCTTCATCTCTTTGGATAAGTACTTTGCCATCCCCATCATGCCGGTACAACCTAATACTATGGCTGTTACCTGCTCTTCTTTAATCAGCTAACATGTGATTCATCATTAATTCTCCTATTAACTACATTGTTTCGCAAATCAATTAAGACAAACAATGAAAATAACAACCCCATAGCAATTATTGATGATACTACAATTGCTGAATTAAACAGTTTTCCAGTAAATGCCCATCCTGAAATAAGGACACTGAAACTGAAGAAAATAAGTCGAAAAAAAGTTAATAAGGATGATGCTGAACCAACTAATTCAGGGTGCAACGCCAAAGAACGAGAAAACACCATACTATATTGAAAAGCAGAACCTATACAGATAACGGCCATCGACAGTGTAAAAAGTATTGCAGATTCGGGATAAATATGACTAAATATCATTAATGAACCACAACCTATCAAACAAATTATAATACTCAAATAGATACAATTAGCTGATCCAATCTTTCTATTCAAAGCACCTGAATAAAATCCAGCCACCGACAAACATATTCCTAATATCGCTTGATGCACTGCAAATATGTAGTAACTCATTCCCATTTTATCTATATATAAAAAGGGAACAACAGATACATATGCAATACATGCAGATACTAATAGCCCAGGTGTAAAAGAATATATTAAGAAACGCGTATTGAATATAAGTTGGCAATAATTTTTGATGACCTTATTTACACTCAACTTTACCGTATTACGATTTGTTTCAGGAACGATGAACACAGCCATAAGAGAAAGAAAGCTCAGTAAAGCCACTAAGTGGTAGGTAAATCTCCAATTATAATGTGCAACAATAAGAGAACCCGCAATGGGAGCTATAATGAGGGCCATTGATATTGCCGCGTTGAGAATGCCAAAAACCTGTACTGATTCCTCATCTTTATAAATATCCGAACAAATTATAAACCCGACAATCCAAATAGCACTGCATCCTGCCCCTTGGATAAATCTAAATAAATACAATTGATTAAGATCAACCACGGTTGAACAACCTATGCTCCCAATAAAGAACAGAGTAGCGCCGATTAAAATTATTTTTCTTCGCCCATATGATTCTGAAAGTGGGCCGAAAATAGGTGTGAATATACATAACCCTAAGAAATTTACTATTAGAGTAAATTGCACTGCCGATTCAGCTGCAGAAAAAAAATTTAGCATTTGGGGAAATGCTGGCAAAGTGATATCAACTTCTATAAATGATGGAACCATTCCAATGATAAGTATTATTGGTAATAACCTTAATATTAACGGTGGCATAAATCAATTCACCTCTGAACATTATGAATCCTATCTAATATAAACACAAAAAGCTGCCATCAAACAACACCTATACCCGTTATCTTTCAAGTTGCCTCTTTGTTGGCTGCACTCACTCACCCCAGTCATATACTCCCGGGGATTCGCTCCCTTGCCGTCGCGATGCATCTTGAAATCCATAGGGTATATATTTCCCTTGGATTACTGTTTTGCTGAAAATTTTATCTGCAATTTATATTGCCTTTTTATCAACAAAAAAATTAAGGCCAGAGAATATCCGGCCTTAACTCTTTATTCCTTAACTCTTTATTCCTCAACCACTTATTCCCCAACCACCCAAAAATTACTTTAACTTCATCGCATCACGTATCGTGAAGAATAGATCTGTCTGGTCAGTCAGACCTACAACATTGGCTGCCTGAGGGCCATAAGCGGCCACTCGTAGCTGAGTACCCGTATGTTCCTGTTCCTTACCCTCAGAAGTACCGTAGCTAACTGCCATCACCGAACCATCTTTCGTGATTAATGCCTGAGTCAGCCCCGGAGATTTTATATCAGCTTCAATAATCTGACTGGCGTGAGCATGATCAGCGGTGACAATAACTAATGTATCACCGTGTTTACGCGCATATTTCAAACCAACTTGTACCGCCTCATCCAATGCGACAGTTTCACCAATCTGCCCACAAGGATTAGCTTTGTGATCCTGCTTATCAATCGAAGCGCTCTCCACTTGTAAGAAGAAACCTTTCTGATTTTCTTTCAACAGATCAATGGCTTTCTCCGTCATCTGTGCCAACGTCGGCGCATCAGGATTCCGTTTCGAGTTGACTTTACAAGTCACTGGGGGATTATCAATATTACCGTGATAAACGGCTTTAGGTCCTTCCCAAGCAATGTCCATATTGTCTTCATGGAACAAGCCCAACAACGGTGTTTTCTGATCCGCTCTAGTCACGGATGCCAGTGACTTAGCATCCCTGACCAACTGATAACCCTGTTCCTGTGCCTGCTGTTCCAACGTTTTATCCTTGCCAGTACCAACAACCGATTTCTGGGCGAAAATCTTGGCACCTCCACCTAATGTGATATCAGCACGAGCCACTAATAATTGCTCGGTGATCGAACCACGCCCGCCATTTTCTAGCGCATTCGTTGGACATTTTTTTATCGTCTCTTGCGGACCATAACAGCCACGGTCAGTGACATGCGCATACAGTGCTGCTGGCGTGGCATCCTGCACCCTGGCCGTCGTTACGTTACCTGTTGCTTTACCATTCGCTTTTGCCAGCTCAAGCAGAGTTTGATGATCTTTACCAAATACATCAACACCCAATGCGCCATTATAGGTTTTTACACCAGAAGCCCAAGCGGTGGCAGAAGCGGCTGAATCCGTCGCATAGTTGGGTTTACGGCTCTTTTTATCCAGAGAATAGTGAGTGTATTGGCCGGTAAATGGCAAGGCATCAATTCCTTTGAAAAATCCACCCGCACCTTCTGCATAGTTACGGGCAATAGTAATCTCAGAATCTCCCATACCATCACCAATAAATAAAATAACATTTTTAGCTTTATGATTATTTATCGCCGCTTTTAATGCCTCAGTCTGATTTTGAGTCATACGGCGAGCACCACCAAATTCCGTAATATTACCTTTTACTGCCCGACCTTCCGCCATAATTTGATTTGCATTTTGATCATCAGCCGCCGATACCGGTAAGCTGACACTTGAAATTAAGGTTGAGACCATGACTGCAACCAAACTTTTCTTATACTTGTTTGACATTAAGGTTTCCTTATTAAAACGTAATCGGAGTAAAAATTATCTTTATCTGATAAAGGGATACTAAAGAAACTATGTGACAATTATGTGAAGAAAATAGAATTAACTTACCATTTCGTTACTAACGACCGTGTTCCATAGTACAAAGTTTCACACCACGAAATGTAATTGTGACCACTAGAAATTTCACTGGATTCAACCAGATAACCTTTCTGTAATAACGTCTGTTTCATGCGGCGATTATTATATAAAATACCTTCCAATTCCCCGCGATTGGTTTCAAATAATCCTGCCTGTAAATAGAAACGCAGTGGTTTTTTCTCTGCTTTAGCAAACTCACGGATCAACCATTCAGGCGCTTCTCCCTGAGGAGCCCACCAATATGAACCAGACATACTGAGAACATTGCCAAACAATTCAGGATGATTAAATGCCACCCATGAAGACGCCAATCCACCATAACTGGAACCTGAAATAATGGTACGCTCTGCCGGTGCTTTAATACCCTGAGCAGCCAGCCACGGTATTAATTCACTCGCCATAAATTCAGCAAAATTAGGATTAGGTGGTAATTCCTGACCTCGACGTGCACTATCCAGGCTATCAATAAACACCACATACATAGGTGGGATCTTGCCCTGTTCAATCAGGGAATCGAAAAATCTATCAATATAATACTGTTTACGGTAAATCTGCCCATCAAACAGCACCAACATAGCAGGCTGTTTCATCGGAGTAACCGGTTGATAAATCGCAATTTCTCGACTGTTACCCAAAATCTTACTCTCAAGCTGATGAAGTTTAGTCGCTCCCTGA
Source organism: Photorhabdus laumondii subsp. laumondii (assembly GCF_003343245.1). Classification (NCBI taxonomy): domain Bacteria; kingdom Pseudomonadati; phylum Pseudomonadota; class Gammaproteobacteria; order Enterobacterales; family Morganellaceae; genus Photorhabdus; species Photorhabdus laumondii. The sequence goes on from NZ_CP024901.1 coordinate 4,979,044, forward strand.
AAAGGCGATTGCTTAAATTGTGCGATATCACATAGAGTTGGCCTTAGTGCCAGCAATGAATCATGGTTAAACACATCCTCTGATACAGCCGGCACAACCTTTTTATTCAATGGATCGGCCTGTGCCGTAATCAAAATCGATCGACGCTGTTCGTCAGCCGTGCCTTCGACTCGCGGTAAATCCGGTGCCAATCTATATTGCATCAAGGTATCTGACGGAACGATATAGCTGCGAAACCAAACATCAGTACCAACCAAATGTGACATCGGATCATGATCACCACTCGGTGCCCCCAGAATAAAGACATTCGCTTTTGCGCCGCGCCACAGGAAAGTGACTCGCTTATTTTTATCATCATAATCTTCAATTAACGGCGTACCCTTGCGGGTTATTTCCCGCCAGAAAGCATGGGTGCCTTTTCCTTGTGCGATTTCAGTTTGAAGTTGTTTCAGACGCAAACTTTCTGGCTGCTGCCGATAATCATTATCCTTGGGAATATAAGATGGAAATGACAATGTAAGCTGCCACGGTTCCCCTGTTTTGCCCTTGGCTGCCAACCGATATTTTCCTACCTGAGGAACGGTAAAGCCAATTGATTGACGAGCATCCACCGGGTTATCAGTAAATAGCGTACGAATATGTTGTTGATTACCCTTCTGTACCACCAATTTCTGCATACCCAATGCCAATCCACGTACATAATGTTCAGGCAGAATATTAAACTCAATACACGCTTCCCTCTGAGAATTAAAATTCCCAGTTATTGTTTGCTGATCTTGCTGAAATTTTATTTGGTGACACTGAGAAGCAAAGGCATTAAAGGAAGCCATAAGAGCACATATCATTATGTTTACTTTCATTTTTTTCTCTTCTTTAATTGTTGATTGTTGGTATTCAATTTTTTTGACACGGCAAATCATGCACTAAATTTTTATTTAATAATAAGAACAATTACTATTATTAATAGAATAAATTGTATGCTAACTTTCACTAATTACACGTAAATATGTCAAAACATTTCAGAGAAATGATTCTTTAACAAGATGCGATAGTTTATTAGCAGATATATAAATGGCTCGATACGTTGATATAATATTAGTCAAACCATCCCACATATTAAAAAATAAAATAGAAAAACGGGATATAATCTATCCCGCCACTTCAAATTTGATAAAAATAAAACAAGTTAGTTGCATCTGAATTAAATACAGAACTCAACTAACATCAATAGAATCTAAAATCCCTCGGCTCATATTCTTAGCAAAATCCCAATCATATTGATCATATAGACGAGACAGAGCAACATAATGCGCTCCTGAATAAAACATTTCATATTGAGTATGACGTGATGCAAACTCAGAACCGATAGCATCCCACACTAATTTCAGTAATTTCACACGTTCAATGGGTGGCAGTAGAGTTGAATATTGTGTTTTTTCTATTAAGTCACGGATTTCTGGATTTGCTAAATCAATATAATTTGACGGTAACATAATCACACCACCACCAGAAAGTTTTCTGATGCTTTCTATCACCTTTGGATAAGTTGACTGTAATGCAACCTGACAAGCATATAGTTGTAATCGATTGGGAATATAGTACTCATTATGTCGATCAGGATTGCTAATTAAACCACGAAACAGCCCTTCAATATTAGTGGCATAGCAAGCAAGCTCAGCTAATGATTCACGAACAGCAGGAAACTCATTGACGCCTGTAGTTTCAGTAAGCTGATGAGCCAAACCCGTTAAGAAATGCAGCTTAACGGCATACCGAGCCATACCCTGAACATCCATTAAAACGTCAGCGCCAGTTGCCAGAAATTGCCGGCGACACATATCCGTATTTTTATAAACAAAAACTCTTTCCCACGGAACAAAAACATCGTCAAAATAAATGACTGCATCATTCTCATCAAACTGATGCGCTAAAGGGGAATCAAATTTATTACTGCCTGTTTCATAGGATTTTCTGGAAAGAATTTTTATTCCTTTAGTATTCAACGGTAATGCAAAAGATAGAGCATATTTATCATCAACGCCCTCTTTGAGTGGATTAAACACGCCAACAACCACTTCCTCTGCAAGGACAGCCGCTGTTCCTAACATCTTTGCCCCGCGAACAATTATTCCTTGCGGTTTCTCCTCCAATACACCAAGAGTATGAAAGACGTTTTTTATATGTTCACTGGGCGTTTTGGATCGATCACCTTGTGGATTGACTAATGTAAAAGCCAAATAAATATCTTTATCACGGGCATATGAATAGTAATTTTTTAATGCCTCAGCCCTATCCTTAGAATATTCCTCAAAGACTTCCAGGTAAGTCATCATTCCGGTCAGAGCAGCAGAAACATGATCTGGGCTTCTACCTAACCAACCACAACTCTGCATTGCCCAGGCATACGCCGCCTCACCTCTGGCAATTAATTTCTCTCGGGTAGTAGGAAGTTCCCAATATAAACCAACGCGCTTACCACCAGATGTTTCGAACGTCATCTGATCAGCATGTGCTGCCTGATAATCATAAAGTGAAGCTACGGTTCTAATTGCATTCCGAAAAGCAGGGTGATCCACGTGATTAGTGATCTTTTCTCCATTCAGAAAAATAGTTCTTCCATCACGCAAGCTTTCAATATATTCCTCACCAGTTCTAGACATTAACAATTTCCTCCGAAATATATCCGTTATCTTTCAAATTGCCTCTTTGTTGGCTGCACTCTCTCACCCCGGTCACATCGTTCTCTATGCTCCCGGGGATTCGCTCCCTTGCCGTCGCGATCCATCTTGAAATCCATTGGGTATAGAATTGATTTTAGGTAAATCGATCTTCAAAGGCATGACAATTCCTTGCCCTATTGTCGGGCATTGCCATTTAAGGGCCGGTTGCCGGCTCCGGTATCATAATCCCACGCTGTACTGCGGGCCTTAAGGCAATACGATCATGCCAGGCACTTAAATATTCATGATGACTAAAATCAAAGTCAATAATTCTGGCAATATGGGTCCAGCCAAAATTAGCAATATCAGCAATGGAGTACTCATCTCCGGCGAAAAAGGGGCGATCACTAAGCCGTTTATTCAACGTAGAGAAAGCCTCTTCCGTTAAGCGACGATATCGTTGTATAGCCATATGATTTTTTTCAGTTACAAATAATTCAAAATGAACCCGTTGTCCCAATATTGGCCCGACGCTGGAAGAATGAAATGTTAGCCATGTAATCGCTTCCCAACGGCTTTTAAAATCCTCCGGCAACAGTTGCTGAGTTTTCGATGCCAGATAAAGCAGAATCGCCGACGATTCAAAAAGGGTCGTCTCAGTACTTTCATCAACAAGTACGGGTATACGCCCGTGAGGGTTTAATTGTAAAAACTCAAGCTCCCTATTTTCACCCTTTTCAATTCGTACATGCTTTAATGTGTATGGCAATCCCAACTCTTCCAAAGCAATTGTGATCTTATAGCCATTTGGTGAACTATCAGTGTATAAGTAGATCATCTCTATACCCGTTATCTTTCAAGTTGGCTCTTTGTTGACTGCACTCTCTTGCCGTCGCGATGCCTCTTGAAATCCATAGGGTATATATCTCCCCTCAAGACAAACGCTTAATAATTTAACTGCTAAAATATCACTCGCATTTAAAATATTACTAATAAAGAGCCAGCATTCAATTTCTCTCTATACCCGTCATCTTTCAAGTTGCCTCTTTGTTGGCTGCACTCTCACCCCGGTCACATAGTTATCTATGCTCCCGGGGATTCGCTCCCTTGCCGCCGCGATCCATCTTGAAATCCATAGGGTATATACCGCTAACTAAATGAAAATAACATTAATTCTCAGAAATTGAAAATGAATATCACGGTGTTCCTTGCTACACGCATAAATTACATTTATTGATTTATTGTGTTGTCAGTAAAGAATGCGAACATAAAAGTACACAAGAAAACTATTTATCTTCTTGTGGATCAATTAATCGTGAAAAACCGCAATAACATATCACAATGACTCAGATTGGTTCCAAGCTAATGAACATTCTCCCACGCAATCGTCAGACAAATTAGATTGCTCAACAAGCCAATCAATAATATTAACAATTTCAGGTCGGAACAAGGTTTCTGGCAATGTCACCGCATAATAAGCAAATCGGGAAGGCCATTTTTTTTCCAGTGCAACGTTAAGCCGACCGGAACGCAATTCCTCTTCAACGCAAAATTCAGGCACCAATGCTAAACCCTGACCGGTTAAAGCGGCGCGAGCCAGTAAAAAATCATCTTCGAAACTGGAGCCCTGTCTTGCTTTCGCCCCTTCATTAATTCCGTGTGCTTTTAACCATAAATGCCAATCAGATCTATCTGAATCCTGTAACAAAGGGTAATTCAGACAATCTTCAACATGGTTTATCGGTGGTCCTGATCCTAAAAGTTCCGGCGTACCCACGGGAATTAATACCGGTGCAATTAACCTGGTAGATATTAAACCTGGGTAATTACCAAGCCCATGCCGTACAGCAATGTCTGTAGAACTTCTTTTTAGGTCTACCAATTCATTGGAAGCTTCTATATTAACTTCAATATTAGGATATTTCTCATTAAAATTTTTTAGTCTGGGAATCAGCCACGATGCGGCAAATGACGAAGTGGTATTTATAGAGACTTTATGTTCGAACTGCATTGCTTTAAGAGACTTAATAGATTTGTCAATATTATCAAACGAAAGTAATAACGTCTCATAAACCCGATCCGCTTTAGCCGTAAGCTTTATACCTTTAGGCGTTCTTAAAAACAGCGCAAAACCAATTCTATCCTCCAAAATACGAATCTGTTGACTGACCGCCCCAGGAGATACACCCATTGCAGCCGCCGCAGCTTTAACACTGCCCCGTCGACCAACTTCAGTAAAAGCTCTGAGAGCTAACAGAGGCAAAATAGAACTCATATTTTATTCTCCAGTGTGCACTGTATGTCCTCTATACCCTTGGATTTCAAGATGCATCGCGACGGCAAGGGAGCAAATCCCCGGGAGCATAAAGAACGATGTGACCGGGGTGAGTGAGTGCAGCCAACAAAGAGGCAACTTGAAAAATGACGAGTATATATGACAAAGATACTACCATGCCAATTACAGATATCAATATATAAAACTGAACTTCAACACCCATACGGGAAAATGGTAAATGTAAACAGAATAAGACATGCAAATTTAGAAAAACTACGGTTGGCGTTTAAATAATATAGCTTTAATTCACTTACTTTTAATGCTAGTTTCTCGATAATTATTAATAACTGAAATAATTATTCAAGTCAGCTAAATGTTAAAATAGCATTGAGGATTTATTATGTTCAATTATTCAAAGCATAAGACGTATACCAATTTATTCAAGGAGAACAAAATCAGCATCGGCATGTTTTTACCTCTCAGAGCGTTAAATCAAGAAGCTGATATTAAACCTGAAATCGATCTCATTCGTGAAATCGAACAACAAAACTTTTCCGCCATTTGGCTAAGAGATATCCCGCTGTTCGATCCCAATTTTGGCGATATAGGTCAGGGCTTCGATCCATTTGTCTATGCCGCCTGGCTAGCCGCATTAACCAGCAAAATCGCCATCGGTTTCGGCAGTGCCATATTTACGCTGCGACACCCCATCGATTTAGCCAAGAAAGCAACGTCTATTGATCAATTATCAAATGGCCGGTTAATACTGGGTGTCGCCGCAGGAGACAGAATGTCAGAATTCCCTGCCTATAACATACCTTATAATGAAAAAGGGATGCGGTTTGTCGAATCAATCAATATGTTCAGAGCGCTGTTGGATAACAACAATCGCACCATTAATAGCCCATTAGGTTATATTGATGGGAATTTACGCCTAATACCCAAGGCGGTCAATGATTTTATCCCCCTGATAGTCACTGGGCGTGGGCAACAAGATATTAAATGGATCGCGGAAAATTCGGATGGATGGTTTACCTATCCTATTCAAACCCATAATAAAGAGGGCGTCGCCAAACTCGGTAAGAATATTAGCGAATTTAGACAAAATATCCCAGGAAATATGTTCAAACCGCACTTAACTAATGAATGGATTGATTTAGTTGAGGATAAATATTATCCCAGAACCCCCACGAATGGCGGATTTATCCTGAAAACCGGCCGCCTGGGACTGATTGAATTGTTGGAAGAGTGGCAAGAAGTCGGAGTTAATCACGCCGCTCTTGGTATTCAGTACGGCAAAAGGCCCCCTAAAGAGGTTATTCAAGAAATCGGTGAAGAAGTATTACCTGCTTTTATCTAAAAAAATAAAAAAATTATTACTAATAAAAGTTTAAATATTTAAGGAATTTTACATGAACCAGGTGGAATACGATATCATAGGCGTAGGATTTGGGCCATCCAATATTTCATTAGCGATAACACTGGAGGAAGAATTACCCCATAAAAAAGTGCTTTTCTTTGAAAAAGAGCCATCATGCGAATGGCAGGCCGGGCTGTTATTAACAAATTCCGATATCCAAAACCACCCTTTACGGGATCTTGCGACACCAAGAAACCCCAAAAGCCACTATTCATTCATCAATTACCTGTTTGAAAATAACAGGTTATTTGAACATTTAAACTTGGGATTATATTTTCCATATCGTTATGAATACCGCGACTATATCAAATGGGCGGCCAAACATTTCGATAAAGTCGTTCGCTATTCAACATCGATAACATCCGTGAAAATTATTGATCATTATCATGGGGAAAATACACTCATTGAAGTCAAAACAGATGGAGGAGAAACCTATCAATGTAAAAACCTGATAGTCGGAACAGGAAGAACCCCCTATATTCCTTTATCTCTGCGACAACTTGACCATAACCATTTAATTCATGGTGCAGAATTTAACAACATTATTAGTCATATTTCCAGTGGGAAAGTAAAAAGTATCGCGGTAGTCGGTGGCAGTCAATCTGCTATCGAAATCATGATATTTTTAGCAGACAAATTTCCTCACCTTGAAATTCACGGTGTATCAAGGAAATTTGGCTACCGACTGAAAGATACCTCGCCATTTACAGGTGAAGTTTATTTTCCTGAATTTGTAGACACATTTTTCAACAGTAAAGAGGAGCATAAAGCGAGATTAAAAAGAGATTTAAATCTGACAAACTACTCTGCCTCCGATGGTGATGTTCTCGATGAACTTTATCGGACTATCTATAGAGATAAATATTTTGGTCAGCATAAAATCAAAATTCATAACTCTGCGGATATTGTTGAATCTAGCGTGAAAGATTCCATTGTTTCATTACAAATAGTAAAAAATCATGGGTTAGAAGAAACATATCAAATAGATGTCGATATGGTTGTCTCCGCCACAGGTTTTAAAGATATTGGCAGGGAGGAATATCAGGAAATCTGTCCACCTCTTCTGGCAGAACTCTATCCATTAATGAGTAAAAATAGCCATAACGGGATCATCATCAACAGGGATTATAAGATAGATCTGATTAATGCTACCGATATAGGCATTTATCTAAACGGATTATGTGAATCTTCACACGGCTTAGGTGATGCCGGCTCATTGAGTTTAGTTTCTATTAGATCCAAACACATTATTGATTCTATCGAAAAAAATATAAAAATTAAAAGATCTATTCATAATAAAAATAAAATCGAGGCTTAAAATGAATAAGGTTAATATTCACACCACAATACCAGGTCCCTTTTCAAAAATCGCATTAGCAAAACAGCTAGAGCAAGAATCAAGTGCTGTGTCATATCCTAAAAGAATTCAGATTTCGCTAGAAAAAGGCAATGGTTGTTATGTTCAGGATATCGACGGTAATGTATTTATTGATTTTTTATCCGGTGCCGGCTCTTTACCTCTGGGACACTCTCACCCTGAATTAATTGCCGAAGTAAATGCACAAGTATCAAAACTCTGTTTGGGCTTGGATTTTCCCACGCCTGCCAAAGAACTTTTTACCGAAGCGCATTTAAGTATGCTACCTGAAAGCCTGCGCAACAAATACAAAATACATTTTTGTGGGCCAACAGGTGCGGATGCCATTGAAGCAGCCATTAAGCTGGCAAAAATAGCTACCGGAGCTGACGAAATTATTAGTTTCAGGGGTGGCTATCATGGATGTACCCATGCTGCTATTGCCGTTACTGGCAATAGAAGTATGAAGAAAAATATTCTGGGAAAAATGCCGGGCGTCCATTTTTTCCCCTATGGCTCAGAATCTCAATCTTCGGAAAGTTGGGTACTCAATTCAGATCATCTTGATGCCGGATTATATCTTGAATCCGCCTTAAATGATGCAAACTCTGGGTTAGGAAATATTGCCGCAATCATTCTGGAGCTTATTCAAGGTGAAGGTGGCGTTTATTCTGCACAAAAATCATTCGTAGACAGTATTATCCGTGTTTCAAAGACATATTCTATTCCGGTTATTATTGACGAGATCCAAACCGGTTGCGGCAGGACCGGAACCTGGTATGCTTTTGAACAGTACGCAATTGAGCCTGATATATTTGTTACCTCAAAAGGTACCAGTGGAATAGGGTTACCCTCTTCCCTTATGTTCTATAAGAAAGATTTCAATAATTGGACATCAGGTATTCATATTGGCACATTTAGAGGAAATCAGTTGGCATTCGCCTCAGGTACAAAAGCCATTGAAATAATAAAGCGTGATAATTTATTAGAGAATGTCAAACAGAGATCAATACAAATTAAAAAGCATCTCGCCGCGTTGAAAAATAATTTTAACATCATTGGTGAAATTCGTGGTAAAGGCTTGATGCTAGGTGTTGAAATTCTTAACGCCAGCACAGGTAAAGCATGTGAAATAACAGCAAAACATATTCAAAAAATAGCATTAAATAAAGGATTAATAACAGAATTAGGTGGCAGAAACGATACGGTATTACGTATTCTTCCGCCACTCAATGTGAGTAGTGATACCATTGAAGAAGCCATAGAGATTCTTCGAAATACATTTCGAGCCTATATGAATGAATTTCAACTTTTAGAGGAAGGTGTATGATGAATATTATTCGTAAAATGGATTGGGATTCAATGGTTCATGAATATGATCTGGACGGTTCAAGACTTTTACCGTGGGAGGGGCTAAATACGCCATTTGGCGGTGCATGGTGTATTGTACGACCAGAAACCAAAAGTTTCCGCCATTCCCACAATGAATATGAATTATTTATTGTTATCCAAGGTAATGCCATTATAAGAATAAATGACGAAGATTTCCCTGTCACCAAAGGGGATTTAATTATTATTCCATTAGACTCTGAACATCATGTAATAAATAACAATCAGGAAGATTTCCACTTTTACACAATATGGTGGGACAAGGAAAGTACATTGAACTTTCTTACCCGATTAGAGCAGGATTAATAATGAATAAATACATTGTCACCATTACGCCACCAACACCAAATGGCGATCTGCACGTTGGTCATATAGCAGGACCATTTTTAAGTGCAGATATATTTACTCGCACTCAGCGTTTAAAGGGTAAAAAGTGTTATCTGATATCCTATTCAGATGATTATCAATCTTATTTACAGCGCAAAGCAGAAGAAATAGGCATAAGTGCACCAGCACTGGCAAAAGAGAATTCGAAAAAAATACAGGAATCATTGATCTTAATTGATATAAAACTGGATCATTGGCTAGAGTCATACGATAACCGCTATTTTGAAGATGCCGTCAAGATGCTCTATCACTCTTGTTTGGACCAAGGCATTATTGCACCAAAGGTGAGTTTAGAACCTTATTGCGAAAAATGTGAAAAATGGGGCTATGAAGCCTTTGCCAGAGGTGAATGTAATCATTGTGGTGAAAGCTCAGATCCAAGCCAATGTGAATCCTGCGCAATGGCACCGGACGCATTTGAAATGAAAAATTTGCGCTGTATTTTGTGCAATGAAAACGTTGTTTATAAACATGTTGAGCGCAACTTTCTATTACTGCCGGTAATTGCCGAAAAATTAAAAGAGAAAATTCTTAGTTCTCCTATGAGGCCACAATTAACAGCATGGGTCGAGGAAGTTTTTGCGCATGGTATAAAAGAGTGGGGCGTGACTCGCCCCAATGAATCAGGGCTGAAACTCTATTCTGATGAAAATCACCGTATTCATACCTGGTTTATGGGATTAGCCGGATATTTAGCAACACTGAAAGAGCTTTCTGAAAAAAACGCCGATACAGAGAGTCCTTATGACCTTATTTATGATGATAATACTTGCATGGTCAATTTTTTAGGTATGGATTGTTCTTACAGCCATATTCTTGCATACCCGGCTCAAATATTATTGAACGACGAATTACACTTTAAACATGCTTTCTATACTAACTTTTTCTTAAAATTAGATGGAAAAGATTTTTCAACCAGCCGCAATCATGCGATTTGGGTGAAAGATATCGTCAAAAATGCCTGTTCTGACAGTGTCAGGTTCTATGTCTCTCTAATATCGCCAGAACACGCTTCTGAAAATTTTGTCGTAGAAGAGTTCTGGACATGGCGGAATCATATCTTTAATTATCTGCTGCCCAAAATATCTGATAATTTGGAAAAAATGAATTCTGATAATATTACCAGCCCTATCGTATTATCAGAATCAGAAACAAAAATTATCGAAAGATGGCAAACCTATTCCAGATACGATAATTTTTCGATTAAGGAAATTGCCGCTGAATTAATGGAGATGTTAGATTTATTAAACGCAAAATTAAATTACAATATTTTAGACAAGAATCTTGCTATTTTATTTGCAATTTTGTCTGAACCGATAATACCCAAAACATCCCAAAAATTAAAAGAATATATTACTCACCATGATATAGAGGCTTTCTGTTCATTGTTAAATTTATCAAGACCAGGTGTTTGATTATGCAAACAGATAAAACCATACGCATTACCATTATAGGAGGGGGAATAGTTGGCGCAACAGTTGCTGCAAACTTGGCATTGAAAGGACTCAATGTCTCCCTCATTGAGCAAGAGACTATTGGCGGTAATGGCGCGACTAAATTCTCCGGTGCATTATTCCGCGTACATGATCCTGATCCGGAAATTGCCAGGCTCACACGAAGAAGTGTCGAGCTAATGCAAGAGAGTCAGGTAGGAAAAATATTTAAAAAAACGCTCAAACAGACAGGTATTATTTATGCCGCCGAACTCAATCAGAAAAATATTGAATTAGTCAAAACAAGTATCAGGGATTATTGCGACAGTCTCTATCCTTTAGAGCTCATATCCGCCGAAAAAGCTTTCGAATTAACCAATGGATGTTATTCCAAGCATAACAACCGAATTATCCTTTTTGAGCCCAATGGCGGATTTGGCTATATTAGACATACAGCCTCAAACTTAGCACAAGTTGTTAGAGATACGGGGAATCTAGTATTAGAGAATACCAAAGTACATGCAATAACAACCGAAAATGGTAAAGCCATCGTTCAACTTGCTCACTCAACCATTGAAGCAGACTATATTGTTTTAGCCATCGGTGCATGGACAAAAACACTGGCATATAAACTGCCCGTTAATGCTAAAAGTATCCCTCTGGCAAATATCCGTACCTCCTACAGTACAAATATGCCAATTATAGATACCGAAACTGGCACGCATATCGTGCCACTTGCTGAATATTTCTATCAAGCCGGATCTAAGATTAGAAATGTGGCCGAGACACCAGAAGATATAGAATATAATGATAATATTATTGAAAACGATATCAGCGAAAGGCTCCTAAAATCAAAATTTAAACATGAGCCAAGCAATATTCTCTCTATCATTAAAGGATATGATTCATATACACCAGATGAACGCCCTATTCTTGACTTTATCGATGAAGAAAAGAGATGTTTTGTTGCGGCTGGATTCTGTGGTATAGGATATAAAATCGCTTTAGCGGTGTCTGAGATTATTACATTAAACCTATTGCCAACTGAACTTTCGACTGATTTTCTCAAACAGAAAAATCAGATTTTCTCCTATTCACGATTTACTTATTAAGATAAATAAAATGAATAGCAAGCTTATTTGTGGCATTTCCGCCATTTTAGATCCTGAGAGATCGGTACATGCATTAACTGTCATGCGTGCTATTGAGATATTTAAAGATCTACATAACAATAGCACACTGGAATTTATCTTCAGTGAAGATTATGGCTCAATTGAAGGAGGTGCTAAAGCAGCACACTATAATATTGAGAACAATGTCGATATGGTCATAGGTCATTTTTCAAGTAACGCGGCAATAGGTGCGGCGGAAGTCTACTCACATCATAACATTCCTGTTCTGTTACCTACTGCAACTGAAACTACCTTGACCATAAGAAATAGCAATATATTCAGAATTTGCTTCAATAATAAAAATATTGCCCATGCACTTACTGTATTAACAAAAGAAGATGGAGATCACTATTATGAAATAAAAACCGATGGCTCAAAATATAGTGATAATCTGGCAGAAGATATTCGCAGAATGTTGAGCAGAGACGATGCTGCGGTAAAACCCAATGACAATACCGATCAAATTATTTTTATTGGTACTATCGGTAAAAGTGAAAAATTTCTTCATCATTATTTCTCTGAAAAGAAAAATGGAAAAATTATCCTTACTGATGATGCTGCATGCAAGCAACTTAATTTGCCAGAAAATGTGGAAAATGGACAAATTACCGGTATCGGATTTGCTCCAGTCGAATTCATTAACCCACTGGAATCCTGTATCCAACACTATATCCAACAATACCAGCAATTCCCTAACATCTTCTTTCTTGAAACCTTTGCCGCATTGGAGATTGCCCATCAATTAGCGATTCCCGATAAATTATTGCATCGTTTGAATAGAGAGACATTCCAGACAATCCTCGGCCATATTAAGTTCATTAAAGGGGAATGCTCAGCCGCTAAATTATGTTTATGGATGAATGAGAACTCCATTATGAAGCCACGCTATATTTTACCCATTAATTCGAGAGCTTAACAATGAATACAAATAATAAAAAATTTATAGATGTACTCAGCATTGGCTTTGGGCCCGCAGGTATCGCATTAGCTTGTATATTTGATGAGAAAAAAATCGAACACCAGTATCAATTGCAAAATAATTTCTTAGCACTTGAAAAAGCAGATTCTTGTGCCTGGCATCCTAATTTATTATTGCCAAGCACCGATATTAATCATCATGTTTATCGGGATTTAGTGACCCCCAGAAACCCACAAAGTCCTTATAGTTTTGCCATGTATTTGAAAGAAAAAAATCGCCTGTTTAAATTTGGCTTATTAGGTCGTCCAGCAAGTCGCTTTGAATGGTCAGATTACATGATCTGGGTTGGACAAAAACTGGAAAATTATGTGCAATACAAAAAAAATGTGACTCATATATATCCGGTTATCAACCGTGGATTACTGGATGGCTTTAGTGTCTCCGGGGAAGATTTTGAGTATGTTACCAATACGCTGATATTATCCAGCGGATCAACGCCATTTACGCCAAAAATGTTTGATAACTTGTTAGGTGATCATGTTTTTCATACCTCTGCATATTTAGAAAAAATAAATAATTTCCAAAATAACATACCCCGAAGATGGATGGTTATTGGTTCTGGTCAAAGTGCCGGCGAAGTGATTGCTGACTTAATCAATAAAAAAGATGATATTGACATTCTTTCACTGCATCGTTCAATCGGCTTTAAGATCGCGCAACTAGGCCAATTCCCCAATCTGGTATTCTTACCAGAAAATATCGAATACTTTAAATCTTTAAGCCCGGAGAACAAAAAAGTATTTTTCGAACACGTTAAAAGTACAAACTATTCAGGCATTGATATTGATGAGAGCCAATCGCTATTTTCAACGATGTATGAAGATGAAGTCATTGGCAAAGAACGTCTTCACATGATGGTCAATTCAGAAATAATTACGATTGACCACTCTCACGAAGAATACCAAATTGTTATTAAAGATACATTTACTGGTGAAGAGACTAACCATATTTGTGACGCTATCGTGTTAGGCACGGGATATTATCAAAACCCGCTACCTGATCTACTGGCAAAATTCGATCAATTTTTGGTAAAAGATTTTGAAGGTGGGCTTACCATCGACAGTGACTATAAAGTGAAATTAAAAAATTGTGGTACCGCTCATCTTTATGTCAATGGCCTTTCAGAACGAACTCATGGTATTAGCGATGCTCAATCTTTTTCCGCAGTCGCGATAAGAGCAGAAAGAATATATGAGTCTATTAAAGCGAATACCGGAACGACTGATGATTACGCTATTTAATTTTTACAGGAGGAGATCAATCAAATGATAGACACAAATGACAGATGGGATATCAGCAAGGAAATCATCTCTTCACTATTTCCTGAGATACATCAACGTAATGATATTATTGAATTCATAAAGAATTCAGTTAACAATCACATTGCTGAGTTGCCGACAATGGGAGTTAATCCTTCACTTTCCAAAACTGATATTTCCCACGCTTTATCAAAATACACCTTTGATGGCAATTTTTCGCCAACAGATGTTTTAAATGATGTATTACATCTTATGGAAAAAGGAATTGTTCATGTCACCAGCCCGCATTATTTTGGGCTATTTAATCCATCATCAACTTTCTGGGGTATTATTTCTGACTTCATTACTGCGCTATATAACCCACAATTAGCGGTCTGGAGTCACGCCCCGGCCTGCGTTGAAATAGAGGAAAAATTAATTAAATATTTTGGTGGCCTGGCAGGGTTTAATGCTGATAATAGCGGAGGCACATTTACTACCGGTGGTGCAGAAGCAAATTGTACTGCGCTTATTTGCGCCCTGACAAAACATTTTCCCGATTATGCCCAACAGGGTTTACAGTCAATAAATGGGCAACCTATTTTTTATATCTCTTCAGATAGCCATCTTGCCTGGTTAAAAATAGCATTACAATCTGGTTTGGGACACAGTGCTGTCAGATTAATAGCGGTTGATCATACAGGAAGAATGGATATTTCAGGTTTAACCCGAGCTATTGATAATGATATAGCGAACGGCAATAAACCTTTCATGATTGTTGGGACCGCTGGAACGACAAATGCAGGTATTATCGATCCGCTGCCAGAGCTTGCCGCTGTGGCAAATAAATATCAACTGTTCTTCCATATTGATGCAGCATGGGCAGGCGCAATCCTGTTAAGTGATCAATATTCTCATCATCTCAAGGGTATTGAACAGGCTGATTCCATTACCATTGACGCCCATAAATGGCTTTCTGCCCCAATGGGTACTGGCATGTTTATATGTGCAGATAAACATATTCTGACAACACCTTTTGCTGTTTCCACCAATTATATGCCGGTTAGTGATGATATTAATTCCGATCCCTACATTCACTCCATTCAGTGGTCTCGACGTTTTAACGGATTAAAACTATTTATGCCTCTGGCAATTCTTGGCCGAACGGGATTTAGCAATATGATTGATTATCAGATCAATCTTGCTGATTATTTAAGATCACAACTGGCGAAAAATGATTGGCAGATATTGAATCCCTCTGCTTTGCCTGTTATTTGTATCCGTGATAATGGAGATTTTGATGTTAATAAAATTTTAGAGAAAGTATTAGAGATTAATCAATGCTGGATCTCAATAACCACCTTTGCCAATACAAAAGCCCTGCGCCTTTGTATATCCAGTTTTAGATCCAGCAAATCAGATATTGATCAGCTTGTCGATACTTTAAATATGGCGCGAAATTCTGTGCCAATGTAAATATCTATTTTCGCTCACATCACCACCGACAACTCTTGAATAAAGAGCGGTGGTTTTTTTTAAGTCTAATTTGCGATCCACACTATGTTCACTGAAATAGGAAAACAGGTTATACCCGTTATCCTTCAAGTTGCCTCTTTGTTGGCTGCGCTCACTCACCCCGGTCACATAGTTATCTATGCTCCCGGGGATTCGCTCCCTTGCCGTCGCGATGCATCTTGAAATCCATTGGGTATATACTGCTTTTCGCCCGATATCTCCACCCGAATTAGGCCAAGATTTACAGTGAATTTTACTAACAATAACCAATATCTGTGTAAATGCGTTCACCAATCAGACAATTTAGTTCAGCTCATTCAGAACAGATAAAGCCGTCTGCCGGAAACAATCGTAAGCTTCTGCCCAAGGTATTCTACTATGTTCAAAGACCATTGGGATCACAAGTTGTTGATAACGTTGCTGATAGATGGGATTACTTCCCAACTCTTCCAATCCAGCTCTCAGTTCATTAATCGACGAAATCTGAAACTGAGGATACTGGCGGCCATAGCGCTGAATATCCTGTTCAATAGTTTGTTGTACAAAACCAGCAAGTTGACGGATATCCACTCCTATTGCATTCACAATGCAGTAGTTATCATGCAGATGACGAACCAGTGACTCGTCATCCTTTCTATCAATATTACGCATAAACACAGCAGTCCGTCTCAGCATAGCTACCAGCTTTTCAGCTTGAGTGCTGATAATCGTCGTGCAGGGGAACGCTTCAACCGCCCGACCTTTTCCTGTTAGTTGCGTGACAAATGAACGAATATCGCGCCGTTCTGCCGCTTGCAGCAAATCAGACTCCATCAACTCCAGTTTGATAAATGGCCTGAGGTAGGGAACCTGTACAACACGTTGGGGATAGCGGACCGAAATATCATTGTAGCGATATTCATCCCGTGTGATCTTAGGGTTGCTATCGTCAATCCCCAAAAAACCAGATGCTGCAATAGTCGCTGATATCGTCTGAACAATATCCTTTCTGATATTTTTGCGCTGAGATCGGGAGTACTGAACACCCACCAAAAATTCAGGCTGTGGAACCAGTTTGATATCCACATCTTCCGACATCCGATCAAGTGAAATTCCGGCTTTTGCCAACGCTGTTCCACCAGCAAATACCAGTTTATGGGTATCAAACGCTAAAGGCTGTAGCAGACGAAGCAGTTCAACAACATAGTAATCTTTTTCCACAATAGAAATAGTACCGATACCTAGTACATCGGCAACATCTGCAAATAAACCTGATAAATCATCCATTTAACCGGCTATTCCCCACCGATAACACCCGTTTAAAACGGAATGTGGTTTTAATTTGGGTATAAGCGGGAATCTGTGTTGATTTACCGTCAGTATAGGCAGCAGAAGCTCCATCCAAATGGTATTTCACCTTTAAACGCTCTAACGCTTCAAGAATAACCGCATCAGAGCCTCCCGGAGAAGCAGGCATTATTTTCCCAGTAACGCTATTTTTCCGAGCCTTGGTGTAAACACCGTATCCCACTTTCAGCAATTGACCTTCTTTGACCAAACCGCGCAGTATCCTTCCTACCTGATCGTAACCAGCAATATCTTTAAAGTCGTCACGAATGAACACATAACGTTTTGATCGCTTCAAACGCGCCTGAATACGCTCTTTAATAATCATGGGGCTCTCCAGAAATTATGATCGACAAGCGTAGCAAACATACGACATTTTTACTAGCAAACAAACGACATCCAACACTGTAAAATATTAGATCTTTTCCATGAGTTGACTAAACATCAGCAACGAACTGAGCAACAAATAACGCTGCTCAGAAGTCAAACGCAAATAACGACGACTGGCCGGCAATCGGCTGACAATCTCAGAAGCAGCAAAATGTTCCACCTCAAGTTGCCATTGCCCTTGATGAATATTCAATACCAGATCCCGGAAATCCAGCTCTGCTAATGTTTCTCCAATTAATGGATATTGATTGAGTAAATCAATAATCTGTTGCCCATATTCTGCACCATGATAACAGTAATAAGTCACGGTTTTTCGCCGAAATATCCCCTTTATCTTGGCTTTAATAACGATTTTTTCCTTGAGTGAAGTCATTCCCTGCAAACGAAAACAACAACTGACAATATAGGCCAGAAACAGCGTCTTCGGCTTTTCACAAACGTCAATCTGCAATCCATCAGGTAACGTCACTTGCAAACTTTCCGCTGATAAACGCTCACAACAGTAAGGCGATAAATTCTGTTCCAACCGGTTTAGCGTTATACCTGCCTGATAGCCAGTAGGATAGCGGGGTTTATTTAACCGCCGCCAAATACCCTCAATTAAGAGAACGAAGTGGCTCAAGCTGTACCTCCGGCAATTCACCCTTAGTGAAAGTATGTGAAAGTACCTGCTCAACGGGTACGGGTTTAAACGGATTCACCCGTTGTACACAGAGCGTCCAAAACAGGGCATAGCTAGCGGTCAGACCCAACATGATGGCGAATGGAATGTACACATCACCGGGATTCATTCCCGGAGGTGTAATGTGAATAATCGCCAAAATAATTCCTACACTAGAGACAATTTGAGGTAATGGGAAAAAAGGGGATTTATAAGCACGATGTAAATCAGGTCTGCGAATACGCAGTAATATCACAGAACATGTCACCAGCAAATAAGCGACACACCAGGCACATACCGCTGCCAGCACCAAAGGCATAATCCGACTCAAATCACCTTGAATAATAAAGGCATGTAAGCAGGGGATCATTACCGCAACCAAAATCCCAAATATTGGCGTTTTAAAACGTGGATGTAGATAAGCAAAAATACGCGGTAACGCACCATCCAATGCCATACCATAGAGAATACGTGGGACCGCCGCCATCAGGGTATTAATCGTTGCCGCTCCCGCCAATAATAACCCGATACCAATCCAATATTTACCAAAATCCCCCATCACCTGGCTAGCAAAAGCAGGAATGGCCATTGGCGTTTCTAGCAAGCGAACATTATTTTCTACATCCACCAACACATTTTCTACCTGATGACTGATTGACGCCCCATATAGACCCATACAGAAAGCCACCCCACACAGGCCCGTCATCATTGCTCGCGGCAAAACTTTGGCAGAATTTTTAATTTCCGGTGCCATTGGCGTCACTAGTTCACAACCGACAAACATAAACATCGCCATACCTACCAGACTCAGCACTGCCAAGGGATCGCTTACATTAAGCCCCTCACCAAACCAACTCTCCAGCGGCACAGCAAATGGCATTAATAATCCGCAAATACTGAAAATAACCAAAGTACTCCACATGCAGAATGTCAGCACAATTTCGACTTTACCGAACGCTTCAATACCCAACGCATTCAGTAATCCGAACGTAATAACGAGCCCAACACCGACCATCCATGAAGCGTTATGACTTTCCACCATCGTATTAAGGCTGTCAAAATTCACTAATGCCATAATACCAGAGAGGATCGTTTCTGCCGTACCCGCAAAAATATGAACAATCAAATACGCCGAAAGTGCGCCAGTAATTGCCCAGAACCGCCCCATGCCACAAGAAATATAGTCATAAACAGAGCCGGAAGTAGGCAAAATAGCGGCTGCCTCCGCAAACGTCGTCACTTGGGCCTGCATCATGATAAAACTGATCAACATTGCCAGTACGAAAGTGTCACCGCCAATCCCAAAGCCACTGGTCACGGTCAAAATAACCGGGCTCGCCATGATCACCCCGATGGAACTTGCCAGTGCGGTAGGAAATCCCACCACTCCCTTTTCAATATGCGAAGTCAGTCGTGTTGACATATTCATTTATCTTCCCTTTTACTTCCGGTCGTAGAAATAACGCTCACAGCGATTTACTTGTGAATTTTTTGTACAATTTATTGAGGATAAATACACTATAGAAAGTGAAACGGAATACCGACTATCGTCCTGAAGAACGATACCTAAAGGGGGATTCATAGCCGAAAAGCTGTGACGAAAAACACCAGAAAAAAACAAAAATCAAAAATAATCACTTAAATATCAATCAATAAAAAACAGATTACTTAATAAGTGCATTAAGAAATTATTTCAGATATATACCAAAACCTCTATTCTTAACAGGTGATCATCACGGTGAGAAATTTCATTTATTGCAATCTATATCACGTTATTAATATGTTTATTTTGTGTTGATTTTGCATTTTAACTAGCATTCGATTAATCTTCATTATTGATTTATCCAGTTAGATATTATTCTATATCCTATGAATTTCAAGATGCATCGCGGCGGCTAGGGAGCGAATCCCCGGGAGCATAGATAACGATGTGACCGGGGTGAGAGAGCGCAGCCAACAAAGAGGCAACTTGAAAGATAACGGGTATAAAGGGAGAACTTCCTTGTCTACTGTACTACCGAATAGCCGTGAAAATGCTTTAATCTACAGTTGCTTAAATACCATTGCACATCTGGTTCCTATCTCAGCCGCAGCATTCTATCTGGTGAATAATGAATTACGCCCTGAAAATTACATTCTGTACGGCATCTCAGACGAAACCCACCAGAATTATCTGGCTCATTTTCAGCATTTAGATCCATTAAAACCAGCTAATTATCAACAAGGTGATATTAATATGGTTGGCATGGATCAGAAAATACTGACGAAACATAATAAATATTACCATGAATTTATGCAGCCAAATAATATACAGGACATCGCCGAAATATTTATCCGTCAACACAACCAAATTATTGCCGGCGTCTCTTTATTACGAGATACCCTATTTACACCAAAAGACTTTAACCGCCTCAGTGCTATTCTGCCATTAATTGAATTAGCTGTCAGAGATTTGCTTCCTGAAACACCAACTATTCTGACAGCTAAAGAGCAAGAAATTATTAATTTAATAAGAGAAGGATCAAGTAACAAACGTATTGCACAGATACTTAATATTTCCCTGTCTACCGTCAAAACCCACCTGCGCAATATTTTTGCCAAAACAAAAGTGACTAACCGTACTGAACTCGTTTCCAGTGGGTTTATTACTCGGTATTTGTGATTGGTAGGATTTGATAAATTATCTGCAACAATAACCCAGTTAAATGGCTTTCCAAAGAATGTTATTACACCATCTGCTATGCACTGAGCGGCAACTGGGTAAACAAGACTACTCCGGCAACAGAGCCAGTTCAATGAGATTAAGTTACGGTAGATCATAATCAAGCCGGAAGATCGTGAGGATATTCCGGCTCTTAACTTTATTCTTCGATAGTGAACATATTAATTATTTCATCTTTAGATTTATTATATGGAGGTATCCCGATGGCTGACACCCACCAGTTGAGCATGTTCATTGTAGTGATAGCGACAGAGCAGTACACGGTTGCCGTTATACAATACCTGCCAGACGGCGGTCAGGCGGGGGAAGAGAGATGCGCTCAGTGTTATTTGATCAAACCGGAAAATCACAGAGATCTTCCGGCTTTTATATATTAACCCGAATTCTGCTTAAGCCGTCATTAAAATATCTTTCTCTGAGTAGAAAATTTTCAGTGATGGCTTTTTCAATTTAAGGCTGTAAGCAATCAATCCACCTAAAACACACAACAGAAAGCCTTTTATACTTCGGTGGCGCGAGTGCTCAATTTGAGAAATGGTCTTTAATTGCCCGTTAATCGTTTCGATGATAAATCTCTTTTTTAACATTAAGTTATTCCACTCAGACAGCGCTTGTGCTTTCATATTACGGCGTTTCTTCGTGATGAAAGTCACACCGATTTTGGCTAAATCATCGGCCAGTTCCTGACTGAGATAACCTTTATCACCGTAAAGATAACCCGTTAACGATTTTGATAATTCGCGTACAGGCTCTCGATCATTCACATTACCGGGAGTCACTTTTAGCGCGAGAATTTCGCCCTGATGGTTAACAACCAAGTGTAATTTGAAGCCGTAAAACCAGCCCATTGATGTTTTTCCGCGCTGGGCTATTCCCTTAAAAACCTTATGACGCGGGATACGGATGTTATGACAGACGCACAAACTCGTGGAATCAATAAAAGCAATCTTGGTCGGTTTTCCTTTTAATTGAGTCAGATAACTACATAGTGGGACCAAAACGGAAGGGGCAACACTGACAAAACGGGTATAACTGAGCAGGGTGGGGAAATCTTTGTGGTGATATTTCCAAATATGTTCCAGATAAAAATGTTTAAAATCACGGTAATGCGCCATATGAAAAAGGATCAAAATAGTCATGATTTCACTGGGGTGCATATGGCCTTGCCGATGACGCTGGCGGTACCCTTTTTCGAAACAAAATAATTCCCATTGAGGAATGAAGAAGCGGCAAAAATCATCGACATCGCAGAAAATTTCAACTAACTTGTTCATAGCCTGTTCCTCCCCGGAGCTGTTTCGGCGTGCACCAAAACATTGCTCCTGGAACAGGCTTCATGTCAATTTCTTATCCAGAATTCGGGTTATATTATCTATTTATCGTAGCGGTACCGGTAAACGACTGGTCAAGGGCCTTAATTGCTCTCTGTCATCCCACAGTCCCGGAAACACCTCGAATTTCAGGTCATCACGGTTAATACCGGTATCAAAATAACGACACAGACGTTCTGCTAACTCTTCATGTGACCACATATTGGTTAGTTCATATTTTTCAATGAGTTCCCGATCGTTTGGTAAGGTTAAGTCTTCTTTTAATACGGGTGCCAGTGTGGTTCCGATATTACCCTCAGGACCGATATCAATCAGTTTACCGCCCATAAATAAAAAAGAGTTTTTACCTCCAGGATAATGATCACCATCGAATGAAGAATAAGGCTTTATCCAGTAATTATTATAGGATTGAGTATTAGGAATAACTGATTTATCCTTAATTTTATCTGGCATCAATTTATAAACAGCATTGACAACTAAAATCCGAAATAAAGTAGGCACTTGATTTAAATCAATATTTTTCCAGACTCCATCTGTATTACAGATATCATAAAACTGCATTTCTACACTATTAAGCATCTGTCCAATGGTATACAGATTATCCCTCAGTTTAATATTAACCAGATGGTTATGCTTCCAGACAATTCGTTTCACCATTGATCAAAACAGCCGTCAGCAACGGCTGCCTCCTTTGCCGTTGCGTTTAGTTGTTTGCCCTAGATGTTCGTCCGCCGCAGCCAGATAATCAGTCCGGCGGGTATTGTTTGGTCCCACTGGATTTTGTTTATTAGCTGTACCCTCAAGACCACCCAGATTTTCAAATCGCCGTTGTTCTAATCCACGAGCAGTATCTTTACCTGCTTGAGAATAACCTTCATAGATAACTTCAGGTGGTTTACCACCAAAGCGACCAAAACCGTTACCATATCGATATTTCAATATCTCTTGGGCTGCCTGTCGCCCCTGCTTACTGGCATAGCCCACATACGGTTTGCCAGTTTCAGCATCAATACCCTGATAAGTGATATGCGTTGCCGTTTTAGGATTGCCCGCCCAACCTAAAGGATCAATCCAAGTCACCGGATTCGGCGCATACTGATATAAGTTCAGTCCGCCTTTTAGCCCGATCGGATCGGGTGTGATAAACCGGCCAATCTCCGGCGCATAATACCGATACGTATTAAAATGCAGCCCCATATCTAAACTTCAGTTAGCGCCGGCTTGCCGTGGCTATGCACCTCGGTAAATCATGAATAAGGCCGGAAGATCATAAAGATCTTCCGGTTTGCGGCTTAATCTAGAAAATCATCGTATACAAGATAATGTATCACTGCTTCAATTAAATCTTCTTTAATCGCATTAGGATTGTGTTCCAGTTTGTTATCGATAATATCTGCAAACATGGGGCATTCTAGAAATGTTCCATGAGTTTCATCCATATCAAACTCTTCATCATCATTTTCAGCCAGATAATAATTTTTATTTAAAATATCTTGGGTAGATTCTGTATCAAAATCTTTATCAATATAAATCCAACCAACATCAGGCAGTTGTTTATAAAGACTAAGTAACTGATCGAAACCACTAATTGTTTTCATATAATAACTCCATTACTTGCGGCATTTATTCCCACCTCCCCATTTATCTCTACCACCTGACCCATCAGGATGATAAATCTTGTGATAGGACTTATGGTCATATCGGTCAACCAGACTTAATTTCCCTGGCTGATTCTCATGATGCCAAGTCATATTCTTTGGTGAAGTCCCTCTAAAGTTCCCTTTAGAATTTGGCTGAACATGTTCCACCACTCCCGGATATTTAGTCTGCATTTCACGTCTGAATGCCGGATCGCGCTGCATTCTTTCGTACACAGATTGGTTGCCCCGTTTAAAGTGCTGACCATCAGATAATTGATATTCCGATGAATTCAGGGTGTGTTCATGGAAGACATGGTACTTCCCTAAACCCCGTTGTCCCTCACCCTTGTATAACCCCCACGGATCGATCCAACTCATTGGGTTAGGCGCGTAAGTATATAAGTTTAATCCACCTGCTAATCCAATGGGGTCAGGTGTGATAAACCGGCCAATCTCTGGGGCGTAATACCGATACGTATTAAAATGCAGCCCCGTCTCTTTGTCAAAATATTGCCCTGCATAACGCAGGTTTTGCTTGAAATCATGGAATGAACGATCAGTATCGACAAAATAGGCCAGCGCCAGACCACTAATTTTACCCAAGGCATCGTATTTCCCCGACCACACGATTTTTCCCGCCTCATTCGTGACTTCCAGTGGCGCGCCATTAATATCGGTGTGATACCAAAAATACTCACGCACGGTCCCTCTTGATTCAATACACGCCAGCGGGGTGTAGCTGTCATGAGATTCATAACAGTAGGTTTGCCTCTTACCGGTTTTTAACTCATGATCCTGCAACAACCTCAAACCATGCCAGACAAAATCCGTTTGTTCATAACGTGCCTGTCCACCAATCCCGGTTTTCACCACCTTACTGATACGGCGTCCAAGCGCATCATAGTGATAGACAACCTTCATACTCAGCTCTTCCACTGTCGTCAGTCGGTTGTCGCCATCGTACCGGTAACGCTGCCCCTGCATATTTTTACGGCTAATCACGTTGCCATGTTCATCATGCTCGTACTGCCAGTTGTTCCATTGACTTAATCTGTCTCCCGGGGGAGTAAGGCTCCCTACCGGCTGCCTCTCTCTCTGTGATTGCGGGTGTTCAAGCAGATTATCCGCCCCGTCATACCAGAACATTTCCTGATAACTATCCGTGCTATCTACGCTTTTCAAACGGCCTTCTAAATCATAGGAGTAATTCACCCTCCCCAAGTAATGATCTTCCCTTAGGAACAGCTCATCCTGAATGTCATAATGCCACGCCCGCCAGGGTTTACCCTGCCAGATTTCCGGTTTTATATCCGTCTGAACGTTAGCCTGCGGCACACTGTACTGGCTGATACAACGACTCAACGGATCATAGCGGCGATACTGGAATAAGGCCCCCTGTGTGCGACAGGTTTCCCGGTGCAAGGCATCACGTTCAAATTCCGTTATCAGTTGCTGGTTGTAACGAACAGCGCTGAGATGACCGGAACCATAATAGAGCCAGTGCAACGTCTCTCCCTGCGGTAAGGTCAGTTCCGTCAGGTTATCTAATTCGTCATAACCAAACTGGAGGATATTTTCACCATTTTGTTCCCGGGTTACCCGCCCCAAAGCATCGTATTCAAAACACACCGTATTCGGCAGAATATCCAGTTTTTTTCCAACTTCATTGGGCTGGCGCTCTGCCTGTCGCAGCCGCCCCAAGCTGTCCCATTGATATTGATAGTTATCAGTATACGTTTCCCGCTGAATAAGATTTCCAGCGCCATCATAACGGTGGTGTACCCGACGCTCCGGGTACTTAAACACTCTATCACCCATGCGTCTTTCGGTACTGAGTAATCCAGCGGCGTTGTATTCATAATAAATCAGGGTTTCATCCGGCCGAATTTCTTCCGTTAACCAACCTTCAGCATCACGGGTCAGGATGTAACTGTCACCATTGGCATTGTCAATTTTGACCAAATATCCTTCGGGAGTGTAATGATAACGGATTTGCCGCTGTAAACGGTCGGTAGTACAAACCACCTGCCCCAATACATTATATTCCCAGTAACGGGCTTCGTTTTCGTTACGCTGGTAACTCAACAGTTGACCGGCGCTATCCCAAGTCATTCGTTCAGTAGAATCATCAGGATAGGTAACCTGTGTTAGTTGTCCATCATCGTGATAATGATAGCTGGTCGTTTCCAGCAAGGCATTGGTAAAGCGACTGACACGGTATTGCATATCATAACCCCACTCACTGGCCTGGCCCGAACAGTCGGTTCGCCGAATAAGCTGCCCCTGATCGTTCCACATAAAACGGCTCTCTCCGCCCCGGGCATCGATACGCAGGTAAGGACGCAAGGTCTGATTGTGACCATAACAGTAACGGGTAGTCTGTTTCAGTGGCGTGGTTTCACTCACTAATCGACCACGGTCATCATACTCAAAAACACTCTGGCAGCCATCCGGCCACAAAATAAACGTCACCCGATCAGTGTCATTTTGATACTGCCAGCCCGTCTGATGACCATTGCCGTCAGTAAAACTCAACCGTCGTCCCAGAGTATCCCACTCACACCGTCGCGTGTTACCATCGGCATCTCGATAGCCTGTCGGTAAGCCAAATTCATCCCATAACAGATGGTGCTCCACGCCCGCACGGTCCATACAGTGAATAATCTGATGCTCTTCGTTGAGTGTCCAGACCGTCGTTGTACCGTCATACCATTGCGCAGTACGAACACGGTGTTCCTCATCATAATGCAGACGGTAACCCGCTCCCTCGCTGGTCTGCTGTGAAATCACCCGCCACAGCGCTTCTTCCGTTTGCTCCCATTGGTAGTCACAGCGTAACCCACGTGCATCCTGATGCCATGCCAGTAATCCCCCTTCATGCCAGCCAAACTGGCGCTTAAGATGGTCATCCCGATGGCTGACACCCACCAGTTGAGCATGTTCATTGTAGTGATAGCGACAGAGCAGTACACGGCTGCCGTTATACAATACCTGCCAGACGGTGGTCAGGCGGGAAACGGATTTGCCGCCAAGTTCAATGAGAAGATAGTCACAATGCAGGTTTAATTTACCACTGCCAGTAATATTCACCATCTGCTGCAATTCGTTGTAATGGAATACCTGTTCATTACCGACGTTATCACTAATACGGCTCAGCCGGCTGGTACTATCAGCTCCAAATTCAGGATAATGATAAATATGTTCACTGGCATCACGAATTTCCCAAGTGTCTTCTGGGGTATGCATCAGCCAGCTTTGTGCTTCCGGGCAGAAACAGCGATAGCCGATGGGCACATCAGGAAAAGGGATAATTTCACCCAGTGGTGAACGCCATAATATTCCCTCTTCAATAGACGTAAGCGTGCTTTCCCAAGACAGGCTCCAGCTACGCCCTAACACACTGTCATAGTCATAACTACTCAGGTACGAACGCTGCCAATACAGCGGCAATTCTCCTTCAATGATAAAGTCCAGTTCGTCGTCGTCATTAAGAAATTTCTGTCCGGCTACCACTTCTACTGGATTCATCAGGATACCCACTACTGACGCACCAATAGCCAACGGACTCAGGCGGCACAGTATCCTGCCAATTTTCCCCGCGCCAGGGATTTTACTAAACAATTTCTTTACAGCACTGGGGCCGTTAGCCGCTGCCCCGCCAAAACTAATAAGCCCAGCCGCCAATATCGTGAGGTCAGACACCTGATACGCCCAATGCGGCACTTCTGGCGTCACCGCTTCGGTAGGCTTCGTGCCGCCGCCGATAAAAACATTCGGAGAACCGGTCATGACTACCGCATCACACGTAGTCTTATCCCCGACCCGTGCTAATGGGTAACCATTAACAAAAACAGAACTGGAGCCTTCAGCCATCTGGCGCGTGCCATCCTTGTCACACCCAACCTGACTATAGGTTGCGATAGCCGCCGGTTTGCCATTGATAAATACATTAGAGGAACCACGGGTAATTGTTCCACAGGGACTTCGCGACGCTGCCCCCGATTTGGTACAGTTATCTCGGGCCATTTCCCCCAGATGGCTTGCCAACATCCCAACCGCAACAGACAGGCCAATAAGTAGAATACCTACCCCCAAGCAGGAGGACGCAATACCCGCAGCAAACAGCGCTCCACCTACAATACCGCCAATTGCAGAGATAGCTGCTCCTAAAATCGTCCCACCAATCAATCCAGCTAAAGCGCCAGAATGGCCTATTGTATCACCCAACCGTGCCGCTTCTGGCATGGCGATATCCCCTTATCAAAAAAATCAGTGTGGTAATTGAAAACTCTTCAGACAACCATCCAGCCATTGGCGCTCTGACTCAGATAGGGCCTGATGTGCCGACAGAGTGAAAATCAGCGCCTTACGGTCATCTAATAGAAACACCGCCTGATATTGATAAACTTGTTGCTCTTTTTTGGGACGATAACGGGAAAACAGCGCGGTGCCGGATAACAGGTTGTCACCAAGAACCGCAGGCTGTTCGTCAAGTAATTGCCAATCTCGCAATCCTTTTTTTAGTAACTCTTTTTGACGAACCAAGTAGTCGGTCAGGCTTTCACCTTCATCCAAACTATCACGGGAAATGTTCAATGCAGGGGCATTAGGGGCTGTAATGATGTTGACGGTTTGCTCTTGATAACCTTCTGGTAGGGTAATGCTGCCTTCACTAAACCGACAACGGAGATGATTATCCATCTATTTTTACCTCCGTCATCACCATAGTATTATTAGTTAAAACCACCATGATTAAGTATTCTCGTATAAATGAAATATCCTTATTGGAAGCACCAGAGTCGTTAATTCCTATTAATCAACAAGCTAATTTACGAATAAAAATCTATCAATCTTTTTAACATATCAATAACTATAAAACAAATTATACCCTATGGATTTCAAGAGGCATCTTGAAATCCATAGGGTATATACGGACTTCTGTATCATCAATAATCTGAAAGAAAACGACATAGCGACCATAAGCGCTGCTTCTGACCCCTTTCCCGAGCTCAGGTCTTTCCCTATAAATTGCGGGTGCTTCCGCTAATAACAAGCATTGCTGGTATAACTCTTTGGTAAAGCTGAGCGCTCTTACAGGATTATCTTGTGCAATCCAATCGCCGATTTCTTCAAGGTCGTGTTCTGCCAGAGGCGAAATACTCAGTTTCATTTACCCTGACTACCTTCGGCCATGTTCTTGTATTTTTGCGTAAGGCGGTCAAAAACATCTCCCGCATCTCGACTTTCACCGCTTTGGATGCCAGCCATTATAGCGCTTTTGAGTGATTCAACTTTTACTTGCTGCTCTCGCTCTTCTAACGCACGAAGACCGGCGCGAATGACTTCGCTTGTATTGTTATAACGGCCGCTATCAATCTGATTGCGGATAAATGCTTCAAAATAAGGGCTTAGTGCTACACTTGTCGGCATAGTCATGCCTCCACTGTTTTTAATATCTATTAATAACTATTAGTATAATTTAGAGGCATCATTTCGGCAATATTTTGACAGGCAAGAGACTTAATTATTTCCCGATATTGGTGATTTCACCTCATGTTGACAAAATACCAGGCGAAAAGCTCAGAATGAGTCAAATGACATTGCTATTTGCCTCATTTGATGAGTAGAATAAAAGCCTTATTTGACTCACAGGTGAAGCAAAGCCAATGTGGATATGGGAACAACCGAACTGGCCGAAATTCCATTGGAATGCCGATACTATTGCACCATTACTGCGAGATGTGCACTTCAACCAAGGATTGTTATTAGGCAAATCTGATTATGAAGACACCAAGCAGGCAACGCTTGATAGCCTTCTATCTAGCATACTCTATTCAAGTGAAATTGAAGGCGAAAGATTGAATGCGGCTTCGATACGTTCATCATTGGCAAACAGACTAGGCATTACGGAAGAAAAACCTTATCCAATCATAGAGAAGAGTGACGGCATTACAGAGGTTGCCCTTGATGTGATAGAAAATAGCCACTCCGATTTAACCCTTGAGCGTATCCTCAGATGGCATCAGTTGATATTCCCTGAAGGTTATACCATGTTCAATCCGATACAAGGAGGTAAATTACGCAAAGGGATGATAGAAGTGATATCCGGTCGTTTAGATAAGCCAACCGTTCACCTTGAAGCGCCACCGCCAGAAAGAATGGTCGACGAAATGCCCCAATTTATAGAGTGGTTCAACCAATCCCGAACAGATGCCAGTCTCGATCCCATCATCAGAGCAGCAATTGTTCATTTATGGTTTGTAACAATTCACCCTTTAGAAGACGGAAACGGGCGCATTACTCGATTTCTAACAGACCTTGCACTTGCTCAAGCCGAAAACCGCTCAATCCGTTTCTATGCAATGTCGGTAAGTATTTGTCATCATCGTAAGGCGTATTACGAACTCCTTGAAAATACTCAACGTGGCGGCTTGGATATTACTGATTGGTTGGTTTGGTTTCTGAAAATATTGAATGAGACCTTAATAAACAAACTGCAAGAAATTAATCAGGTTGTGCAAAAAGCTAAGTTTTGGCAGCGAATAGACCAGACTCAACTTACCGCAGAGCAAACTAAGGTGCTAAACCGTATGCTGGACGGCCATTTTGAGCAAGGCATTAGCAGCAGCCAATATCAAAAGGTGGCGAAGGTAAGTCGCGCCACTGCAACCAGACACTTGGCACATTTGGTTGAGCTAAATTGTTTAGAAAGCACCGGGGCCGGTGGTCGTAGCACTCGTTACGTTATTAATCACAAAGGTTGAATCAATGCCAGTGATGACCTTAGGTTTGACAATGGCCCCTTTCAATCAAGGGGCCTTGCTTATTTTGATCCGAATATCAAATCAATAGCGAACCATCACGGATTTCAATTCAGTATAGTGCTCAATAAAGGCGCTACCGAATTCACGACCTATACCTGAGGATTTGGTACCACCAAATGGTAATGCCGGATCGAGGAATGTATGCATATTAACCCAAACAGTTCCTGCTTCGATACGTGGGATCATGCGCATGGCTTTGCTGAGATCATTGGTCCACAAACTCGCCGCTAAACCAAACGGAGTGCTATTCATCAAGCCAATCAGCTCTTCCTCATCGTTATAGCTGAGGAAAGTCCCAACAGGACCAAATGTCTCTTCCTTCATCAATGAATCTTCAGGGCTGTTAGCACGAATCACGGTTGGTGCCACAAAGAAACCCGGTCCGGCCAGAGCATGACCACCGTAAACAATCTCACTGCCTTCTTGACGCGCTTGCTCAAACAGGGACAAGATCTTGTCATAGTGTGCTTTGTTTGCCAACGGACCCATTTCTGTTGAGTCATCCAGAGGCGAGCCAATTTTCATTGCCGCGAGTCTTTCAGACAACAATTTCAGCACATCATCCATATGGCTTGCGGGAATATAGAAACGTTCCGCTGCCGCACAAATCTGCCCTTGATTGAGATAACCGGCTTCCAGAATACCATCGACAATTTTTTCAACAGACATGTCCGCTAAAAACGCCGCACCGTTCTTGCCACCCAATTCCAACGTGGCGCGAGTCAATCCCTGTTCCATTGCTGATTTACCAACAGCAATACCCGTTGGCACCGATCCGGTGAAAGTCACCTTGGCGCATAACGGATGACCTATCAGTGCAGGCCCAAGCACCGAACCGGAACCATTAATCACATTAATGACACCATCAGGAATACCCGCTTGTTTGGCTAATTCAGCCACTCTGAGCATGGTCAACGGGGTGTATTCACTGGGTTTCAACACAATGGTACAGCCGCAAGTCAGTGCAGCCGCCATTTTCCAGATGGCAATCATGATGGAGAAATTCCACGGAATAATCCCTACCACAACACCAATCGGCTCGCGACGGGTAAACGCCGTGTATTGTTCACCCTTAAAAGAGGGCAAAGAGACATTCAAGGTTTCGCCACTGATCTTACTTGACCATCCGGCAAAATAACGCAGGAATTGAGCAGAAGAATCAATTTCCAGCATACGGGATAACTGGATGGTTTTACCGGAGCAAAGGGTTTCTAACTGCGCCAACTCTTCCCGATGTGCCAGTAATAGATCTGCCAGACGATTCAGGCAATGACCGCGCTCCATCGGTGAAGTTTGGGCCCATACCCCATGAAATGCCGCCTGTGCCGCTTGCATAGCAGCATTAACTTCCGCTTTACCGCCTTGATTAACAGTTGCAATGATTTCATCAGTCGCAGGATTTATGACAGAAAATGTTTCACTCCCCTGACCACTGACTGGCTGACCATTAATATAATGCCCATGATTGTGTTGCAAAAAGGCCATCACTGGCTGTAATAAGTTTATATCACTCATTATTTACCTCTATAAAATATACCCGTTATCTTTCAAGTTGCCTCTTTGTTGGCCGCACTCACTCACCCCGGTCACATCGTTATCTATGCTCCCGGGGATTCGCTCCCTTGCCGTCGCGATCCATCTTGAAATCCATTGGGTATAAGTGTTTTTTAACCTTTATTACAAGCCAGATAATGCTTCACAAAACGGTCAGCGGTGATTTCCCACAGTACTTCCGTTCCTTTCGGCGCAAACCAGGAATCTCCCGGATGATATTCAACGGTTTCACCGCTCTTCACGTCGGTCAATTTTACCGAGCCTTCTGTCACGGTTGCGTGCTCATCAAACGGATACACCATACTGAACTTGCCATGAGTACAAGCGAAAATACCACATGTCAGGTTATCCGTTGGTTCACCAAATATCAGTGCCATACTGGCCTGCGGATCGCCTTCCAACACAGTCGCTCCCAGATTGCTTACGCTACCAATGTCCAATAATTCAGGCAGGGATTTGTTCAGTAAAAGTGATTTAATCATAATGTTCTCGCTCCAAATAAAATAATTTATGAATTTCCCAATGAATACTATTGATATCAATAAATTAACGGCGACCTTTCCAATACCCTGACGTTTGATGCCAAATTTTGCCCGCTGATACCATCAGATGTCGCAACTTATCTTTGCCAATAATATTCGCATGAGGAATTGAACTCATCAGGTCATAACGTTCAGATCCTTCACTCATCCCTTCAGCCAACACTTTACAAACGATATGGCTTGGAGTGACCCCAAAACCGGAATATCCCTGCACATAGAACACATTATTGTGCTGCGGCAAAGAGCCAATCTGTGGGAACAAGTTTGCACTGCAACACAACGGCCCTCCCCATGCCAGTTCAACTTTCACATCTTTCAAATAAGGGAAAACTTTCAGCATCAAGTGGCGGTTCCAGGCTTTCAAATCAGATGGGATATGCTCAATGAAAGGGGTTGCACTACCGAACAAGAGACGGTTTTCTTTCGTCACACGGAAGTAATCAATAACCGGACGAATATCACTGTATGCACCGCGAATCGGGCTGATTTTCTCAATCAAATCGTCCGGCAACACTTCCGTCATTAATTGGAAGGCATAAGTGTTAACCACCTTTTTATAAATATATGGCTCAAGACCACTATTAAGAAAGGCGTTACAGGCCCACAGCATTTTATTAGCACGAACCGATCCCATCGCGGTACGAACCGTTACTCTAGGACCATATTCAATATTCAGTACCTGGCTGTTCTCAAAGAGCTTTACGCCCAAATCTGTCGCAGCCTTTGCCTCTCCTAACAACAGGTTTAGGGAATGAACATGCCCTCCCCCCATATGCTTCAACACGCAAGTATAAGCATCAGAACCAATCACCTTTTTCACATCAGCGCCGGTGTAAAGCTCAATCTCTTCATCAGGAGAAACCGCCTTAAAATCTTGCAACCAGCTACGTAACGTCTTTTCCTGCCTCTTATTCATGCCAAGATAGCCATAACCACGGCAGAGATCCGCATCAATATTATATTTAGCGATACGATCACGAATGATGCCAGCACCCAGATTGCTGATCTGAAAGATCGTTTCTAACCCTCGCTCACCAATATGGCGTTTGATCACCTCCAGATCATGACCGATACCCGCCATAACCTGACCACCATTACGACCTGTACTGCCATAGCCAAGATGACGGCTTTCCAAGATCGCAATATTAGTGATACCTTTTTCCGCCAGTTCAAGGGCAGTATTGATACCGGAAAATCCACCGCCGATAATCACGACGTCTACATCCAGATCTTCTTGTAATGCGGGAAAACGAAGATCATATTTCTTGGTCGCAGCGTAATAAGTTAATGAATCAAGATGATTGTTCATGTGATAGCCCGTTATCTTTCAAGTTGCCTCTTTGTTGGCTGCACTCTCTCACCCCGGTCACATCATTCGCTATGCTCCCGGAGATTCGCTCCCTTGTCGTCTCGATACATCTTGAAATCCATAGGGTATAGCCCGATTAGCATCCAACATAATCACCCGATTATCTGTAGCGCAGAGTCACATCGCCATGTCCCCTTAGGGATATTTGCAACACAGTTTTAGCATTTGTGACTTAGGCAAAATAACGGACAGGAGGCATCATAAACAGGCTAAAAAGTTCTGCTTGTGATCTGATTTGTAACTTTTGATAAATATTTTTCCGATGGTTTTTCACCGTCCCCGTACTGATAAAAAGTTTCTCGGCAATCTGTGGTGAACCTTTACCTTGCAATATCAACTCCACAATCTCACATTCTCTCGGAGTCAAGGCATAACGAGTCTGAGTATCCAGACAAACCATCTCAGCAGCAGGTGGTTGCTGAGTCATATCATCATGTAATCGCGCCACACTGCGGATAATTTCCAGTACAGTTTTCAGGTTTTTCCAATGTGGTTTCTGGATGAAAAATGGCTGATTTTCCTTACCAAAAAACAGGCCAAGCTGCCTCTGGGGGGAGAGCTTCAATAACACCCCCGTTTCATCCTGCCAACCGGTCTTACGATAAAAATTCAGATAATAATCAGTATGATAAAACCCTGAAGGGACAAGTTCCCGTAAGGTAAATAGATCAGTGCCAGCCCCATCTATCAAGGCTTGATAGAATGGATCTTGCAGATAAGCACCCTGTTGATAAATCTGATTTATTGCATCGCTGTTTTTCTTCTCAGTTTTGCTCAAACAACGCGGAGGAGAACCTTGCTCGAAGGCATAGACAATGGCGTTATCAAAAGTAATAAATTGCTCCAACCAAGTCAGTAAATTAGGATAAAATTCACTGGTTGCCACCGACTCAATCACTGTTGATAATCTATCTACATGAATATCCATTCAAGCCCTCGCAATTATTCACAAATTAATAATAAATCCGAAGCAGATATAGCCCGCCAATTCCATAGCGAACCTATATAAAAATCACACTAAAACTAGCTCCACAACTCAACTATCGTTTATGTGTTAATCAAATCACAATTATGAAACATTTTACTAATTATTTATGAGAGCACTCACCCAGATCTAAGATTTTGTCACG
The DNA here is from genome assembly GCF_003343245.1 of Photorhabdus laumondii subsp. laumondii. Taxonomy (NCBI): domain Bacteria; kingdom Pseudomonadati; phylum Pseudomonadota; class Gammaproteobacteria; order Enterobacterales; family Morganellaceae; genus Photorhabdus; species Photorhabdus laumondii. The sequence goes on from NZ_CP024901.1 coordinate 5,014,358, forward strand.
GAATAGACGTTTTAACTGGATTATGCTCATTTTTTATATCACTTTCTCTAGCAAGGAGTAAAAATGACCACCAAAAAAATTATTCTTGATTGCGATCCGGGACATGATGATGCCATTGCGATGTTATTGGCGCATGGCAACCCTAATATTGAGCTATTAGCCGTCACGACGGTTGTCGGGAATCAGACACTGGATAAAGTCACTCGCAATGCGCTGGCGATAGCGCATATTGCCGGTATTACCGGCGTGCCCTTTGCCTCAGGCTGTCATCGGCCACTCGTTCGCGATATCGAAACGGCATCGGATATTCACGGCGAATCTGGTCTGGGTGGCGTGAAGTTGCCTAAACACTCCCGAACACTTGATCCCCGCCACGCAACGGATCTGATCATTGATACCATCATGTCTCACCCGCCCAAAACGGTGACTTTAGTCCCCGTTGGCAGCTTAACCAATATTGCTCTCGCCGTCCGTAAAGCACCGCAGATCGTTGAGCGGGTAAAAGAAGTGGTATTAATGGGGGGTGGATATCACACCGGCAACAGAAGTGCAGTGGCAGAATTCAATATCAAAACCGATCCGGAAGCCGCACATATTGTTTTCAATGAAAAATGGCCGCTGACCATGGTCGGTCTTGATCTGACACATCAAGCTCGCGCCACACCAGAAATCACCAAAGCAATTTCACGTATCAATACCAAAGTGTCTCGGTTTGTCGTAGAACTACTGGATTACTATGGTCAACGTTATCAAGAGAGACATGGTTTCAACTGCCCGCCAATACATGATCCTTGTGCCGTCGCCTATGTTATTGATCCTACAGTGATGACAACGCAAAAAGTCCCCGTCAATATTGAACTGAACGGTACCTTAACCGTAGGAATGACAGTGGCGGATTTCCGTTACCCGCCAACAGAAGATTGCCATACCCAAGTTGCTGTCAAACTCGATCAACAGCGATTCTGGCAATTGATTATTGATGCATTGAAAAACATCGGCGATACCTGCGATTAAGATGGAAAATAACCACAGGTAGGGAACGATTATTAAAGCCGTTATTTTCACTCTTAAACGGCTTTTAACACCGCTCGAAGTCGCGGATAACGACGAGCCAAACGCCAACGCAATCTAAATCCACGGGCATTTTTCCAGATCATTGACCAAATACCGCGCTCAAACAATTCATGAACGATTTGTTGTTTTATCGTAGAGGATTCTATCTCATTAATGGTATGCAAAATCCCTAGCCCCTCTTTCGCAATTTGCCAATGACATGCCGGCACCTGCTTGACTTGCTGTGGATAGCGCTGATTAATCTTATTCAGCATCTCCAAGATTTTCATATAGTGATGTGCTGTTCTTACCTTAATACGATCATCCGCAGGAACATGGGACACCGAAGCGGCGTGAATCAGATAATCATAAAAAGATTCATCAATATATTGCACCCGATTTGCCGTCAACAAGAGTTCTGTTGTCCACGGAATATCCTGATGATGCAACCCCGGTTCAAACTGATAATGATGTTTTGTCAGAAAAGCCCGTTTATAGATATTCAGCCAAGTTACATGCAAGAATTTGCGTGAACTCAGTGCTTGTTGCAACCATTCTGGTCCGCTCAGAACCGCGGTAGAAGAGAGGCGATCGGAAGGAAAAATCTTTCGAGCAGGCCGACCATCATCATAAACATAATGACCGTTGCAAGTAGCAATATCCAAATCATTATTCTGAGCAATCTCTAACAGCCGGTTATACATACCCGGATAAATGACATCATCAATATCAGGAAAAGCCACATAATCACCTCTGGCTTTCACTAACCCCGTATTACGGGCAACAGAAACCCCTTGATTCTTCTGCGCGATAATTTCTATCTTTGGGAATTTTTTGGCATATTGCTCAATAATCTGGCGACTATTATCCGTTGAACCATCATCAACCAAAATTAATTCAAAATTAGCTAGCTTTTGCCGAGATAAATTAACAAAAAACTGCGGTAAAAACCGCATTCCATTATAAATAGATACGACAATACTGAGTTTTAGTGATATAGACATAAAATCAATATATTCCTTTAGCCCAAAAGTGTTACTTTTTTATATTGACATCATCTAAATAGTTATCAGGAAAATAATTTCCACATATAAATATAAAACCAATAAATATTTATTACCTTTACATTATACCTAAAAATAAAATAATAATAATTTTTACCACTCAAACTTACCGACAGACGAAACTTTCACCAATATTACCCCTGAAACCAATAATAGTTCAACCGCAGTTAAACAATTACTCACTACATTTCACATTAACTAATGTAATGATGTTATTGTTCTTGAAATCCATTGGATATAGTAAAAAGCAGATAATAATGTGGGGTTTTACCGGACCCTGGATTTTTATCTTCCACTCCTAGAAAAGGAATCTAATATTATGAAAAAACAGGAAAAAACAACCTCCCGGGCAATTATCGCCGCCAGCATGCTGACGCTGATAACGGGCTGTAGCCATATGGAAAAAATCCATATGCCAGAAAAAAATAAACCTGTCCTTTCTACTAAGCTGAACATCCATCAGCCAACATCGATTATTGTTCCTGTCACTATCTCCGGTAAAAAATATCAATTCTTGCTGGATACCGGTGCCAGTTATACCTTCATCGATAATAAGCTGGCAAAAACGCTGACACAAACCACACCAGAATCAAAAATACCGGTTACATTCCACCGTATGTTGTCCGATGGACTGGTTACAACCAGTGAAAAACGCTTACACAAAGCTGACCTAACATTATGGCAACCTCTGGCGATTACCCTCGGTAATCATACAGTGCCGAGCTCCGATCCCTGGATTGGCATTGACATGAGTCTCTTTAATCAGTCCATTGGTCAGGAGCTGGATGGTATTCTCGGCATTGATACTTTTCGTCAGCTAAACTGGGAAATAAATAACCTGAACCACACATTGACAGTATGGCGACATGCACCTTCAATCCTAAATTATCAACAATGTGAACCTTACAGTGATAGCTACGGCAAATCTCCCGCAATCCAAGTTTCTAATGTCGTTTTTAATATAGATACCGGGGCCGATTACAGCTATGTTGCTCAGGAATTTATTGAATATCTGAAAAAAGAGCACAAAGATAAAATTTCTGAAGGAACCAGTGTCAAATACGCGTCCGCTAGTGGGCTTGATAGTAGTAAAGAGTATCTGATTGATGGCTTTTATTTACAGCAACTGCCGGTAGGTCGTCTGAGAATTGGCGAAAATAAAAGTGGTCTCTACAATCTCGGTATGAGTTTCTTCTCACGTTTTGATAATTATCTGTTTATCCCAAATAAAATGCTGCTCTGTTTTAACGCTAAAAATTTCACCCGTTATGACAGTCCATTACTTCGCACAATTGCAATCCGTTATTTTAATAACAAAGTAGAGATATTTTACAACGATCCCAAAGATATCGAAAAATTTGGATTAAAGAACGGTGATATTGTACTGGAAGTTAATGGTCAACAAGCCCTTCCTAAGGATATCACCTATCTTCGTAATCAGTTGTCAGAAACACCATCGGGTAAATTGACAATAAAAATTGAACGAGATAACACCCAGAAAATTATAACTATTTAATAAAGCCATTTATTGAGGGAGATATATACCCGTCATCTTTCAAGTTGCTTCTTTGTTGGCTGCACTCTCTCACCCCGGTCACATAGTTATCTATGCTCCCGGGGATTCGCTCCCTTGCCGCCGCGATGCATCTTGAAATCCATAGGGTATAGGTTCTTCCTCAATAAACTTATTTTTCAATTTGGTATTTATTCTGTTTATAAGCAAGATACGTTTTAGGTAAATTTTTTTCTTTCAACGCCTGCCATATTTCCAGTGCCTGTTTTTTCCCTTTATCTTTATTTTCCGGATCAGCAATGAAGTCACTAATAAAATTATTTAAACGGGCGGAAGGGATCTGTGGAAGCCTTCCTTCCTGCTGTTTCAGAGAAGCCAAGTGCTCAACCAAATCGCCATAGGTAATTTTGTTATTATTAGCAATTTGCGCCTTACGCCAATAATTTAACCAATACCATTGGCCAGATTTATCCGCTAATGGCCCATATTGGCGGTTCACCTGTTCTAATAAGAAATTTTTCGTTTGCTTGTCACTCACATAATTTATTACCAAACTTTCCAAGGCGAGTAAATCCCGACCAACACGATCTCTTTTGTTAGGAATAGCAATAGGCAAATCACCAGAATAACCAAACAAGCACGACCGAATATGTAACTCAAGCTCATTCTTTTTTAAGTGACTTGTTGCAATTCCTAAAGATTTAGCAAACTGCCGAAGTTCAGTTACGTAAAAATAACCATTCTCAAACGCTTCCTGACTCATGCCTTTATACAATTCACTCACAATGACATTTCCTTAATCGTACTTATCAGTTACCACCAACCCATTTTCTCAACCTTTATCAAGGCTAGCACAGTAATTCATTCCAACAAAAAGATAAGAAAATTTCTAAGAAATAAAGGGGAAAGCGACTATTTTAGCCTTTTGGTTTTGCACTGAAATCAAACAAATCTGTCAGCTCAATCTGCAAACCACTCGCAATAATATTGATGATTTCAAGCGTAGGATTTCTAACCCCACGCTCAATACCACTGATATACGTCCGATCAATTCCACATTTATCGGCAAAAGCTTCCTGAGACATGCCAGACGACTGCCTGAAATACCTAACTCTTTGTCCAAAAAGGAATTTTACAGCATTTGGCTTTTTCATCTGATAAGTATCGAATGATGTTACTTATCAGACCACGGACTATGAGTCACTTTTTATGGTAAGTTATGTTATCATATGTGACTTATAGTCTACTATGTAACGACTTACCTTTTCATATCAAAGTTATCCGTAACACGGAGGATTAATTAATGAAAAATCAAGACTGGCACCCAGCAGACATCATAGCTGAGCTGAAAAAACGTGGCACATCGCTAGCCGCCGTTTCAAGGAAAGCAGGATTAGCATCATCGACCCTTGCCAATACCCTGCAACGCCGCTGGCCAAAAGGTCAACGGCTTATTGCCACGGCTTTGGATCGCGATCCCGCTGAAATATGGCCTTCGAGGTACACAAAGTAGGTGGCTGTAAATTAAAGTGGAGTAGTTTATCAATGAGATAAGCTGCTCCAATCTACTTTATATCATTCGGTAAGAGTAATGATTACTTATAGCTGTTTGCATTTATCTTTTCCTGCTCGCAATCCATTTCCTCATGTTCATTTTAAGTGTGTTTCTGAGGTGTGCTATGAAACATAGAGTTAACGTAACTTTTGATAAAGAAAATTATCTGATCCTGAATTCAGCCGGTGTAAATATTTCAGGTTTTGTTAATAAAGCCATGACCAGAGAAGCTCAACGAATCAAAGCTGAAAGTTGGAAAGCAGATAATCGCAAAGGATTGGAAGAAATTGCTCAATTTATTGAACAATATGGCTCATTTGCTGATGAAAACAGGAACTGGTAAATGCAATTTGTTGTTTATCAATACAAACGGAGCGAAAGCAAATACAGTATGTTTGTTGATGTACAACGTGACATCATTGAAACACCAGAAAGGCGTATGGCTATTCCTTTAGTTGAAGCGCATCATTTTTCAAGCAAGGTGAGTCGTCATCTATTTCCCACGTCTGGCTCTCAGTTTTCTTCATTTGTGCCGCTCTGCTGCGTCTGTATGAATATTTTTCTGTAAACAGAGGGGGTGATGCCCGTATTTTTAACAAAGGCCCTGCGCATTACATCGCTGCTTCTGTATCCGCAAGCTCCCGGGATTGCCTTGAGCGGGAGCCTGCCTTCCTCAAGTAACGTCCGCGCTTTCTCAATACGTGCATGCTCCAGCCATACTCCTGCCTTCATGTTGAGCTCCTGACGGAACAGACGTCCCAGATGCCTGATACTCAGGTTCATATGTGTAGCCATGTCCTGCAAGCCACTTATGCCCTGTAGGTTTGCCTGCGCCCAGCGTTGTAAATCCTGAAAAGCGGCTCTCCCGGATAGGGATAACTGGCTCCTGCGGATAAAGTGCCCCTGACAGACCGGTCGCCTGAAAAACATGACGAGACTTGCTGCCACCTCCATCGCGATTTCGCGACCCAGATCCTCTTCAACCAGCCTGAGCGCCAGATCCAGCCCGGATGTCACACCTGCCGCCGTTCTCACGGAACCATCAGCCACATAGAGCATGTCCGGTTCGACAATGATTTCGGGAAAACGCATCGCGAGCAATTCGGCACACTCCCAATGGGTTGTCACCCGACGCTGCTTCAACAGTCCGGTCTGCGCCAACAACAGGGCACCAGTACAGACGGAGCCGTAACGCTGACTACGATGACACATTTCGATGATTGCAGAACACTCCTGTTCTGAAAGGGTATGGCTATGCGCATCCGGCGCACCAGCCACAAGAAATGTGTCTGCCGAGTGGCTGGTTGTATCGCTCAAAATCACATCAGCCATCAGCCTAACGCCAGAAGAAGAAGTGATGATGTCTGAACCGGTCGACATCACGCTCAGGGAATAGACCTGCCGGTGCAATATACGGTTCGCCTCAGCGAATACATCTAGGGGGCCTGAAACATCGAGTAGCTGAACGTCAGGCACAGCCAATATGGTGATGTTGTGAATCATTGCTCTACAGAAGTCTTATTTAATCTTAGTGTCCTGAATCATCGTTATAAGTTAATTCAGGACGGGTGTCATGTGTTTTATGCTGACCTTCACTTAATCAACCGGAGACAGCATATGAATTTTTCAATTAACGGCGTGAGTATTCCTGATACCCAAATAACCCGTGATGCAACCACGTTCATCCGCGATACGGAATCTGACCTGCTTTTTCATCATTCAAGTCGTGTTTACTACTGGGGTGCGCTCGCCGGTCAGCGTCTTGGGCTTAACGTGGATCATGAACTGCTCTATGTCGGATGTATGTTTCATGACATCGGCCTGACACATGAACACTGTAGCTGTGACAAACGATTCGAGGTTGACGGCGCGAATGCGGCGAAACATTTCCTGCAAGGATACGGTATCGCTCAGGCCGATATTGATAAAGTCTGGACGGCGATTGCTTTACATACCACGCCGGGCATTCCAGAGTTTATGGTACCCGAAATTGCGCTCGTTACTGCTGGCGTTGAAATGGATGTGTTGGGGATCAATTACGAAGCGTTCAGCGACAGTGAGCGCACTGCGGTTGTACAGCATCACCCACGTACTGACGGCTTCAAGGAAGATATCATTCAGGCTTTTTATGATGGCATCAAGGACAAGTCCCAGACAATGTTTGGTGGCTTCAATGTGGATGTCATACAGGATAAACAGCCGGGACTTGTTCCCCTCAATTACTGTAACGTAATCCGCAATTCCCGCTGGAAAGGCTAAATGTCCTATTGTGGCAGATGAAGGATAACCTGCTACTCAAATGCAGGTTATCCGTTTTGAGTCTACAGGAGCAGGCACAGAGAAGATCTGCCTGAAAAACAGGTATACCCGTCATCTTTCAAGTTGCCTCTTTGTTGGCTGCACTCACTTCCCCCAGTCACAGAGTTATCTATGCTCCCGGGGATTCGTTCCCTTGCCGTCGCGATGCATCTTGAAATCCATAAGGTATAGATCACTAACTCTTTTTCTCCGCGTCAAAGTCAAACAGATCTTTTAATTCAATCTGTAAACCACTTGCTATGACATTGATAACTTCAAGCGTGGGGTTCCTGACGCCACGTTCAATGCCACTGATATAAGTACGATCAAGCCCACATTTATCGGCAAAAGCTTCCTGAGACATACCAGATGCCATTCTGATATATCTAACTCTTTGTCCAAAAATGGATTTTATCGTGTTAGGTTTTTTCATTCGATAAGTATCGAACGATGTTACTTATCAAACCACGGACTATAAGTCACGTTTTCCTGTAACTCGTGTTACTAATATGACTTACCGCAAAAATACGATGAATGATATTTTAATAACAAAGTGATCTTGTCATTGGGAGGATTAAAACGCTCAATTATCATGGCACAAAAGGCATATATAGCTTCTCTTATCATTCGCTTCCTTAATGGCATAGACGCTACCGCCTTTGTTTGGGATTACGCCAAACAAATATAACGTTACAAACCAAAAATATGAAAAATCTTCGAACACATTAATTAAATTAATTTATTTTATCAAGAAATTTGCCAATCTGGTCGCAAGTATTATTTATTAAGTACGATTTTTGCGCGTATAAGCCGCTAATACCGTACGTTCTGACTGCTCCAGATAGCTTTTTAACTCGGAGGCCGCACTTTCTGGTTCACCTTTCTCAAGTAACGCCAAAATATGGGCATTCTGATCAATATAAGGAACATAAAAAAGTTCAGGATCGTTCAGATAACCAAAAGCCAGCCGCAATTCCGCAGAAATATGCCCATAGAATGTTATCAGCCGTTCACTGTCAGTCAGTTCAACAATAGCTGAATGAAATGCCATATTTGCAGTTCCTACACCGATCCAGTCCTGAGTATCACGACACCGTTTAGCCATTTCGATTGCACCGCGCATGTGTTCAACCGCAGGATGCATAGGATAAGATTGCGCCAATGCCTGACACTCAATAAGCCGCCGGATTCGATAAATATCGATAATAGAAGCGATACTCGGAGTGGCGACGAAAACACCACGGTTAGGTTCATATCGCAGTAACCCTTCCTGAGTCAGTACCCGAAAAACCTCACGTAATGTATTACGCGATATTTCAAGTTGTTCGCTCAAAGCCGCTTCTGATAGTCGTTGACCGGGTGATAGCTCCCCAATAATCAATTTCTGCCGGATAATATCTGTAACTTTTTCACTTAACGTCTTAGGAGAGGAATTATTTTTTTTCATCATAATTAATTGAAAGAGCGGACCAAATGTCGCAAACCTGGCCACAAGCTCCCGGCTGCTAAAGATAAGAATGGCAGGCATCTTCACACATTCACCTACTGCCAGCAAGCATAGAGATTCCTCCCCACTGACTGTTTTCTACGCCAGAATGATTATTGCCTCATAATGGTGCATTAAACGCACCACCATAGAACATCACTATTATAAAAAGTGATCTGCATTTCATTTTTATCATTAAAAAATAATTTTATTTGCCTATTCTTTCGCCTCACTCTATTTATTGTTCAACAATAAAAAAACAATAATTTAACAATAAATGCAAATTATCCAACGATGGTACGCATATTGCTTAGATATATACCCTATGGATTTCAAGATGCATCGCGGCGGCAAGGGAGCGAATCCCCGGGAGCATAGATAACTATGTGACCGGGGTGAGTGAGTGCAGCCAACAAAGAAGCAACTTGAAAGATAACGGGTATACATTTATCTACTATCTACCACACAGGAATTCAACCTATGACGACACAGCAAGCAACCGCGATTTTTATCCACCGAGGTGACACACCATGCAACAGATTGTGAATCTATGGCCGTTGATTGGCATCGCGGTTATTGTCGTGGGTTTTTTACTTAGGTTTAACCCGGTATTGGTAGTGATTGTCGCAGGGATCATTACCGGGCTGGCCGCTCATATGCCGATCACAGCGATTCTGGAAAAACTAGGTTCCGGCTTCCTTAATACCCGAAATTTGCCACTAATTTTGCTGTTGCCGCTGGCAACTATCGGTCTTTTAGAACGGCACGGCTTAAAAGAACGAGCTCAAACCTGGATTAGCAATATTAAAACAGCAACCGCCGGACGTTTGCTGATCATCTATCTGTTCATTCGTGAAATAACCGCTGCGCTAGGGCTGACCAGTTTAGGAGGGCACCCGCAAATGGTGCGTCCATTGCTGGCACCAATGGTAGAAGGGGCTACGGAAAACCGTCATCATGACCTACCTGACGATATACGTTATCGCCTGCGGGCCATGTCAGCAGCAACCGACAATGTTGGCCTTTTCTTCGGTGAGGATATTTTCGTCGCCTTTGGTGCAATCATCTTTATGCATAACTTTATGCTAGAGTCTGGCGGTATCCAAACGGAACCGCTACATATCGCTATGTGGGGAATTCCTACCGCCATCTGTGCCTTCCTAATCCACGCTTTCCGCTTGTCTCGTCTTGACCACCAGATCGCTACCAAGCTGGCAGCACTGAATGGCATGGACAAAAATCGCAGTAAGGTGGAGTAATGTTTCAGCAACAATATCTTTATTGGCTGGCAGGCGTGATTCTGTTGGCCGTAGCCACAATGTCTTGGCGTGATCACACCAACCCCCGCCGCCTGACCACCAGCTTGTTCTGGGCGCTATATGGCATCGTATTTTTAGTAGGCGACTGGACTTACCGCTTAATAGCACTATGGGCAGACAGCGAAGCCGAGGCCCAAAAGATGCTACATATCGGTGTCGGGCTAATCGTCGTATTGATGGCACTGACGGCTGGTTTTGGCGGTGTGCGATTGGGTAGCTACCATCAACGCACACCTCAGCAACGGCAGGAAAGTGCCTCCCGTTTGGGTAATCGCCTCTTTCTTCCCGCACTGGCAATCCCTATCGTCACGGTGATCGGCGTATTACTGTTTAACCACATCCCTGAGTTACAACAGGCGCTGTTCGGTAGCGGCAACCATGCCACCTTGGTAACGCTGTTTTCCATGACAGTAGGCTGCTTAGTCGGATATGGCGTTGCACTGAAAATGACACGTGAAAATGTAACTCAATCAACCCAAGAGGCGCGCCGCTTACTGGATTCCATCGGTTGGGCGTTTATCCTGCCACAGATATTAGCGACGCTAGGACTATTATTTACCGTAGCAGGTGTCGGTACCGCAATTTCTCACCTGACTGAACATTATTTAGCGGTGGATAATCGATTGATCGCGGTAGCGACATACATACTCGGTATGGCGTTATTGACGATGATAATGGGCAACGCTTTCGCTGCGTTCCCGATTGTTACCGCCGGGATCGGCATTCCCATTCTAGTACTGCAACATGGCGGTAATCCAGCGGTCATGGCCGCCATCGGTATGTTCTCGGGCTATTGCGGTACATTGATGACCCCAATGGCCGCAAACTTCAATATCGTTCCAGCCGCTCTGTTGGAATTACCAAATCGCAATGCGGTCATTAAAGCACAAATCCCCACGGGAATAGCGCTGTTGATTGCCAATGTTTTTCTGCTCTATTTTTTGATGTTTTTGTAAGGATATCCTATGAAAACCGTTCTGATTACCGCTTTTGAACCTTTTGACGGTGAAGCCATCAATCCATCGTGGGAGTCGGTCAGGCAATTGCAAAACCAACAGCTATCTGGAGCACATATTGAGACACGCCAGCTCCCATGTGTATTCAATACTTCTCTCACCTGCCTGTACGCAGCTATTGATGAGATACAACCTGAACTCGTCATTGCCGTGGGACAAGCAGGAGGCAGGCCAGATATCACGGTGGAACGCATAGCGATTAACATCAACGACGCACGTATTCCCGATAATCAGGGCAATCAACCCATTGATACCCCAATCGTAGCAACAGGCCCGGCGGCCTACTTTTCCACCCTACCGATCAAAGCGATCGTCAGTGGCCTGCAAACCGCAGGGGTTCCTGCTTCGATTTCACAGAGTGCCGGCACATATATCTGCAACCATGTCATGTATGGCCTGCTGCACCATCTGGCACTGACTTATCCCAAAGTACGTGGTGGATTAGTACGTGGTGGATTTATCCATATTCCCTACCTGCCTGAACAGGCGGTAAAACACCCCGGTACGCCAAGTATGGCGCTGGAAACAATAACAATGGCACTGAAAATCGCTATTAATCAAGCATTAGAAAACAGTGGGGACATTGCTATTAGCGGAGGAATGACTCATTAGTTCAACGTCTACCGGCGTAACAGAAATTGCCTATCTGTAGAGCTGATAAGCATCCTGAATTTTTTACTACTTTTTTAGAGATCACTTTGATTGGGGTTACGACTATGAACATGATTGATTTAAACAGCGATCTTGGCGAAGGCTTTGGTCAATGGAAAATGGGTGACGATAATACCATGCTGAGCATTGTCACCAGCGCCAATGTCGCGTGTGGATTTCATGCTGGTGATCCCGCCGGGATCTTTCAAACCTTAAAATCTGCCCACAAAAATCAGGTAGTGATCGGTGCTCATGTCTCTTATCCAGATCTGGTCGGATTTGGTCGCCGTAATATGGATGTTTCCAGTAATGAGCTGATCGCGGATGTTATTTACCAGATTGGCGCGTTGAAAGGGTTGGCCGTGGCGGCAGGAACCACCGTAAGTTATGTTAAACCGCACGGTGCACTGTATAACACCATTGCCCACAATGAATACCAAGCCCTTGCCGTTATTACCGCGATTCGTGAAGTGGATGACAATTTAGTGCTGGTTGGATTAGCTGGCTCAAAACTATTGGATTTAGCGCAGGAAAACGGTTTACGTACCGTTGCGGAAGCCTTTGCTGACAGAGCTTACACTCCACAAGGCACGCTAGTTTCCCGCCGGGAAAAAGGGTCTGTGCTTCATGACGCTAATCTCGTTGCCCGACGCATGTTGCAATTGGTGACCGAAGGAGGAGTTGAAGCCATTGATGGTAGCTTTACCCGTATTCAGGCAGATTCCATCTGTGTTCATGGTGACAGCCCAGACGCGGTGGAAATGGCACGTCAGGTGAAACTAACCCTGCAACAAGCTGGGATCACCGTACGCTCCTTTATTTAAATACCCAGGGGTGCCTAGTGCGTTTTTTACCTGTTAATTTAGATGCCATTATTGTCGAGCTTCATGATCTGAATGAAACGCTGGCGTTATTTGATTCACTTAACGCTCATCCCATTCCAGGCGTAGAAGAAATTATTCCAGCGGCCAGAACACTGTTGATTCGATTTCGTCCCAATGTGGTTTCCACCGTCAAACTTGCCGGAAATATCAACGGCCGCAACCTGAATACACTGGATAGGACAACCGGGAAACTCGTTGAAATCCCGGTGTATTACACTGGTGAAGATCTGGAAGAAGTGGCAGAAATCCTCAGTATCACCACACAGGAAGTTATTCAGCGGCATACCGAAAGCGAGTACACCGTTGCTTTTACCGGATTCGCCCCCGGATTTGCCTATTTAGTCGCAGAGTCAGATCGTTTACATGTTCCTCGCAGGACAACCCCAAGAGCCCGCATTCCTGCGGGATCAGTCGGCCTAGCCGGAGAATTCAGTGGAATATACCCTCAAGCCACTCCGGGAGGTTGGCAAATCATCGGTATCACGCCAGAACGCATGTGGGATCTCTCACGTTCTCCCTCTTCCCTGTTACAACCCGGTTTCCGGGTACGTTTCAGAGATCAACGCAAAGGCGCAGCAATCTCTATCACTAAAGCCGAAATCCCTGTTGCCCCCATAGAGGACGTTCTACCTTCGCAAGTTGATAAACACGCCTCGCTGGAAATCCTAACCACTGGAATACAAACACTTTTTCAGGATTTAGGCCGTTCAGGACAGGCTAGTTTAGGTATTTCCGCTGCCGGAGCGCTAGATAAAACAGCGCTGAGAAGTGCCAACCGGATCGCCGGTAATCCTTCGGATAATGCCTGTCTGGAAATTGTGCAAGGAGGATTAAGCTTCATTTCTCATGGCAATGTCATTATCGCGGTTACAGGTGCTGACTGCCCAATCACTGTTCAAACAACATCTGGCCGAAAGTTTCAGGTTGATGGCTATCAGCCTATTGATCTGAGCGAAGGCGATAAAGTGACATTAGGAACGCCCAAAGCGGGAATGCGTTCTTATTTGGCGGTGCGTGGCAGCTTTGCCAAGCAACCTATTCTCTCCAGCCTCTCTTACGACACGCTGGCACACGTTGGCCCCAAGCCAATCGCTATAGGCGATATTTTGGATATTCTTACTGTGACGCAGGGTTGTGCGGTATCAATGGATGAAAGCCCGGCTTTCAATATGCCCACCACTGACGATATCGTTACACTGGACATTATTCTAGGGCCGCGCACCGACTGGTTCACCGCAGAAGCGCTATCCCTGCTACAAAACCAACTTTGGCAAGTTACACCACAATCTAATCGAGTTGGTATTCGTCTGTACGGAGACACACCATTATCGCGTCTTAACCATAAAGAGTTACCGAGTGAGGGAACGACCACCGGCGCAATTCAGGTTCCTGCCAGTGGTCAACCGGTTTTGTTTTTAGCCGATCACCCTTTGACCGGTGGCTATCCAGTCATTGGTTCCGTTGCCAACTATCATCTCGATCTTGCGGGACAAATTCCTGTCAATGCCCGTATCCGCTTCAACCCAATCACTGAATTTCATGAAATAAAAGAGAGCGATTGCCGCTTATGAGTACCGCAATGACCATGAATATTAAAAACTATCCCATAAAAAAAGTTTTGATTGCTAACCGCGGTGAAATCGCCGTCCGTATCATCCGTGCCTGCCGGGATTATGGTTTACAATCTATCGCCGTCTACGCTGATTCGGACATCAATGCACAACATGTACGATTGGCTGATGAGGCTTATAGTTTAGGCGGAAACCGCCCCGCTGATACCTATCTCAATATTCCCCAATTATTGGATATTGCGAAACGTTCAGGTGCCGACATGGTACATCCCGGATACGGATTTCTGGCTGAACGAGCAGAATTTGCCCGTGCAGTTATTCATGCAGGGTTGATCTGGGTTGGTCCTGAACCAGAGACAATTGATACTTTGGGTGACAAAGTTAAAGCACGCAAAATTGCCCAACAGGTAGGTGCCCCACAGGTTTCAGGTACAGAAGAACCGGTGAAAAACGCAGAGGAAGCTCTGGCGTTTGCCGAACAATATGGCCTGCCAATCGCAATTAAAGCGGCATATGGCGGTGGTGGACGTGGCATGAAAGTGGCATGGCGGCTTGATGAAGTCACCGAACTCTACAATTCGGCTGTTCGTGAAGCAACAGCGGCCTTTGGTCGTGGAGAATGTTTCATTGAACAGTTCCTGGATAAACCTCGTCATATCGAAGCGCAAATTCTGGCTGATAAACATGGCAATGTGGTGGTACTTGGTACACGTGATTGTTCACTGCAACGACGTAACCAAAAATTGGTAGAAGAAGCACCGGCCCCATTTTTGGCTGAACATCAGCGCCAGCGTATTCATCAAGCAGCACAAGATATTTGCACCGCTGCTGGTTATATTGGAGCCGGAACAGTGGAATTTCTCCTCAGTGCAGACGGCACGATCTCCTTTCTGGAAGTCAATACTCGCTTGCAGGTCGAACATCCGGTCACCGAAGAAACCACAGGGATCGACATTGTGGTAGAACAATTTCGAATTGCCGAAGGTAAACCTTTATCATTGACCTCAACGCCTATTCCTTTAGGCCATTCTTTCGAGTTCCGTATTAACGCAGAAGATGCGGGTAAAGGATTTTTGCCGACACCCGGAACCGTGACAGTATTTTCTCCCCCTTCCGGCCCAGGCATAAGATTGGATTCCGGTGTTGCAGCAGGTTCCACCATCCCTGACACTTTTGATTCGCTGATGGCTAAGTTGATTGTCACCGGAGCAACCCGCCAACAAGCTATTGCCCGTGCGCAGCGGGCATTACAGGAATTCAGCATTAAAGGCGTTGCCTCAGTATTGCCTTTTCATCGAGCAGTGATGGAGCATCCTGATTTTATTTCCGATGACACATTTAACGTTCATACTCGTTGGATCGAAACTGACTTTATCAATGATATAAAAATATCTCCGCGTCAGGAAAATCATTATCAAGAAAAGGTAACACGTACTTTTATTGAAATTAATGGCCGTCGGCATGAACTAGGGCTACCAGCCGAATTATTAAAAGGGCTTTCATTGCCTGATTCTGGGCGAAATTCCATCATTGAAAACAAAAATAGTGAAATGGAGAGGACAATAACAGCACCGAATCCCGTCTCAGCACCAATATCCGGCGTTTTACAATCCTGGTATGTGCAGGAGGGTGATGAAGTTAAACAAGGTGATGTCATTGCTGTCATGGAAGCAATGAAAATGGAAACGCAACTCACCGCACATCGTTCTGGAAAAATCGTTATCTATGTAGAAGAAGGCGGTTATCAACAGGCAGGAAATGTACTGGCAAGTATTAACGATGATTAATAATGACGATAATTGGCTAATTTGACACATAAATTCACATTACCCAATACAACATCAAATTGTACGGATAATTTCCGTACAATTTTAATGAAAAGATTAAAATTAAAATGCAAGCAATATCGTAAAAAAGAGGTTAATTAACCCCTTTATGGATAGAAAAAAATAACTATTAATGGCAATGTTTTTAATCATTTCGTTAATATTGACAATAAGATAAATAAGTCATCACACGATTTAAAACCTGTTTACTGGTTAGATTAACTATTAATAAAACGCTTTCATTTTTATCCGAAAGAAATATTTATTAAATATTTTGATATCATATATTTCAATTGAAAATTGAGGAGCTATTAAAACCAGCAATAAACATGAAAATATTTCAACAAAATAAAAAACAAAGATAATATCATTTACTAATGATTATTAAGCGATAAATAACATGATAATTTGTGACTGTTTTTACCTATATTTAAGCAATTAAGAAATCATTAACTCATTATAAATTATCGGTTATAAATAGTGCATGGATTTATTTTCTACATCTGACAATATAAATACATTTACCAAACAAAAAAAACAAAATAAAACATACAGTTAAAATATTGTGTTATATCAACAAGATATAAATAAAATTTCACAAAAATAAATCAATAAAAATATTATGAGCCATATACTATACATACTTATATTTTCAAGAAATATATTAAAGACAACCTCTGATTTTATTCAGACCATAGAAATATTATTTCATAAAAAGATAATGTTTCTCATTTAATAATCCATCATATAGATATGATAATTATGCACATATCATACACATCTATTTGAATAGTATATAAACGTACTATTACAACAATATCATAATATTAAATCATTTAATTGTTTTACATTTCCTTTACAATTATCAACACAATTTAAAACTATAATGAATTCATATATGTTCTTACAAACACATTTTTATATAGATTAGCATCACAATTTCAACATTACTCAACAAAATAATAAATCAAATAATTGCAATTACCATTAAACATAATACTATATTAATAGTGTAATAAAATTTTTATTTACAATATTTTCCTAATGGTTAAAAAATAAGACCAAGATAAAAAACAAATTCAGAAGCATTGATTAAAAAGGAAAAATATTCGTTACTTGAAATTATACCCAATGGATTTCAAGATGCATCCAAAGAGGCAACCTGAAAGATAACGGGTATATAATAACAGTGACGGCTAAGTAATCAGGAGAACAATGTGATAACAAACGATTACGAGTTAATGACTGCGCCAAACAGTGTACCAGTGAAAATGTGGACTCATGGCGTACCGGTAGAAGCGGAAGCTCGTGAACAACTGTTGAATACAGCAAAAATGCCTTTTATATTCAGACATTTAGCCGTTATGCCTGATGTACATCTTGGTAAAGGTTCAACCATCGGCAGTGTCATCCCGACTCGTGGGGCAATTATTCCAGCCGCGGTAGGCGTAGATATCGGTTGTGGCATGATGGCAGTACGTACCTCATTGAATGCCAAAGATTTACCGGACAACCTATATGCGATCCGCCATGCTATTGAAATTGCCGTACCACACGGACGCACAGCAAACCGTAGCGGTCAGGATAAAGGCGCTTGGCAGCAACCACCAGAAACCGTCGATCACCATTGGAGCGTGTTGCAAACCGGGTTTAAACAGCTAACCGATAAATATCCACAATTGCTGAAAACCAATAACCATCTGCACTTAGGGACACTAGGGACCGGTAATCACTTCATTGAGCTCTGTCTGGATGAATCCGACCGGGTATGGGTAATGCTGCATAGCGGCTCACGCGGTGTAGGAAATGCCATTGGTAATCTATTTATCACCCTTGCCCAACAGGACATGAAACAACATATCGCTCACCTGCCTGATCGTAATCTGGCCTATTTTGAGGAAGGCAGCCGTCACTTTGCTGATTATATGGAAGCGGTCGGTTGGGCACAAAACTTCGCCCGCCACAATCGCGAAGTCATGATGCAACATACACTGGCAGCATTGGCGACGGTAATAACAAAACCATTCACTGCCACAATGGAAGCGGTAAATTGTCACCACAATTATGTGCAACAGGAGCAGCACTTCGGCCAAAACGTGTTAGTCACACGCAAAGGGGCAGTCGCTGCACACCGAGGCGTCATGGGCATCATTCCCGGCTCAATGGGTGCGAAAAGCTTTATCGTACGAGGTCTGGGAAACAAAGAGAGTTTCTGCTCATGCAGTCACGGTGCAGGACGAGTATTAAGCCGCACGGCAGCGAAAAAACGCTTCACAATAGAGGATCAAAAGCGTGCCACGGCACACGTGGAATGCCGCAAGGACAGCGACGTTATCGATGAAATTCCGATGGCCTACAAAGACATTGAGGCCGTAATGGCCGCTCAGTCTTCACTAGTAGAAATCGTTCACACCCTGCGTCAAGTGGTTTGCGTAAAAGGATAATCAAGATGAAAGAAAAATTTGGTATCAGTGACATCATGAAGCAACACATATGCCAAAAACTGGCGCAACTTGAGACAGAGCTGCAAATACGAATACTCTACGCCTGTGAATCAGGTAGCCGCGGTTGGGGATTTGCCTCGACAAGCAGTGATTACGATGTACGTTTTATTTATGTACATGCGCCATCATGGTACTTACGCGTCGATCCCTCTCGGGATGTCATTGAACTACCGATCAGTAACGAGCTGGATATCTGTGGTTGGGAACTGCGTAAAACGTTAGGGCTGCTGAAACGAGCCAACCCGACACTGATGGAGTGGGCAGACTCACCAGTAATCTACTACGAAGACGTGGAGTTCATGGCGGCACTACGTGCCCTATTACCAGACTATTTCTCCAACAACAGAGCGCGATATCACTATCTGTCAATGGCAAAGAAAAACTTTCGTAGTTACCTGAAAGGCGAGAAAATTCGGCTGAAAAAATACCTTTATGTACTACGCCCATTGCTGGCGGTACGTTGGATCGAAGCTGGTAAAGGTGTCCCCCCGATGCGCTTCGACAGCCTACTGGCCGGAACGGTTACAGACGCGGGGCTGATGCAAGAAATACAGACTCTGCTTGCCATCAAGCGTAACACTGACGAAACGGAATATAGTCCACGTTTTAAACGCATTCATAACTTTATCTGCCGCGAATTGGATGATTCAGTTACCCGCCGCGAACTCAAAGACAAAAAACACCTCCCAGATACCGAATTGGATCTACTTCTGATGCGCACCGTACTTCACCATAATAATAAAGAAGAAGGAGAATACCTGTTAAAAAATGGATGAAAAATCATACAAAAATGACATTTCAGCAATCAAGTTGGATGTTTACTCAGAGCCAGAAAGCAGGGTCTTCCACCCTGCTCCAGAAATAAATATATACCCGTCATCTTTCAAGTTGCCCTTTGTTGGCTGCACTCACTCACCCCAGTCACATAGTTATCTATGCTCCCGGGGATTCGCTCCCTTGCCGTCGCGATGCACCTCGAAATCCATAGGGTATAGAGTTATTAACCTAAAATAATATGAGGCACAAATCGTGATGTATCTTTCGTGATCCTGCCAATATCTTCCCTAACCGATAGACCCGCAGGCGTATCATTAACGAGCCAACTACCGATAAGGACATGGCTATTACCGATCTTTGGCAATGGGGTGTACTGCTGCACAATGTAACCCTCCTCACCGTAAGGACCCTCTACCTTTTCAATCACTTTCCCGTCTTTGTGAATACTGATATTCGCGCCCTCACGGCTGAATATCGGCTTCATGACGTAATGAGTTAAACGCTTGGCTTTCGGATCATCAGCAAAATAAGCCTCAAGCAGATTTGGATGTCCTGGAAACATCTCCCAAAGCAATGGCAAAATTGCCTTATTCGAAGTGAGGCATTTCCACATTGGCTCAAACCAGTTAACACCCGCAGTGACCAAGTGTTGAGCATATTCTTCACGAAACATGAACTCCCACGGATACAACTTGAACATCGAGTCTATGATCTTGTTATTACTATCCGTAAATTGACCACACTCGCTGAGCCCGATGTCTTCAATGTAGACAAACTCGATATGAATACCGGCATCTTTGGCACAGTCAGCCATGTAATCAACCGAACCTTTGTCTTCTTCCGTACCCTTACAGCAGGCAAAATGAAGCGTGTTGAATGGCAAAAAGGGTTTCAGTTCACAGAAGCGATTAACAAGCAACTCCTGTAGTAAGTTGAACTGATCAGCAGCATGAGGCAATTCACCACGGTTAACCTTATCTTCCAACCACAGCCAGCTAAAAAAACCATGCTCATAAACAGAGGTCGGCGTATCTGAGTTAATTTCCAATAACTTAGCCGGGTTTTTACCATCATAGGCAAAATCAAGGCGACTATAGAGGCTTGGATCTCTGCGCTTCCAAGATCCACGAACCAATGACCACATGGCTTCTGGAATTTGGAATCTAGCCATCAACTCATCACTGTTAACCACGTGCTCTACTGCTTGAAGGCTCAAGCGGTGGATTTCCGCTGTCGGATCTTCAATATGTTCTTCAATCTGCTTGAGAGTAAACTGGTAATAACGGTCTTCCGTCCAGTACGGTTCATTATCGATTGTATGGAAACCAAACCCAAATTCTTTTGCTCGCACTTTCCAATCATGACGAGGTGTTGTTGGGATCTGAAGCATGACATTAACCCTTTGATAATGCTTATTTGAATCTTGGAACAAACCATCTCACAAATGCTTAATGCGGCAATAATGACTCCATGCAAGAGACTGGCCTGAGAATAAAATGCCAGCGCTGGTTAACCACCCCAACTGTATTTAGCGGAAGATGTTGAACCAAAACCACCAGAAGATTTGGTAGTGACAATTGGCTTGCTATCATAACCAGAATAACGGGAATCGCTACTTTTAAACTTTTGTTCCTTTTCACGTATCAAGCGCTCTCGATACATTCTCTCTCTATGCTTACGCGCTGAATAATCACCGATTTCATCAACGATCCCAGATGCGATATAAGCAGTCGATCGGGAGTTCAGTACAGGGTTTATACCTGCAACGACATTTGCATTTGTTCCAACTTGAGGAACTTCTCGTTTCTCCATTGGCAGGCGAACCGTTTCCAGCGGATGCAAATAACGTCGGTTCATCTCGTACTGGATATTGCCAATATCGGAATAATCGCCAATAACCTTACCATCAGCGAAAAAAAGCTTACGGTACAAGTCGCCATAGCCTGATGTTGAGGTAAATAGTGGCTGATAGAACACATTGCGATACTTTTCAGCAATATCGTACTGGTTAAACTGTTCTGGCTTCACCGCCGCCATCATAAAGGCGGCCATCTTCGGTCGATAACCTACGGCCCCCGGCATTGCTTCACACTCACCGTACTCAAGCTCACACATAGCTTTCTGGCGAAATTTCTGCGAAGTACGCTCCGCTTCACGTAATGCCGCTTGGTATGTGGTTTCACATTGAGCAGCGATCGTATTCTTCGGATTATTCTGACAAGACGCCAAATCCTTATAAACATGAATTGACAACTCATCCGCCGATTGACCACAACCCACGAGTGAACCAACACTGAGCGCCAATGATGTGAATGAGAAACCACGCCAATATTTACGTTTACTCTCAATGTTAATGGCGGTGCTGCGCATTCTGCGCTTTTTATTCCCGTTCGTCATACAATCCCTAAATCAGTAAGTCATGCAGGCTGCATTTAAAAGACCAACAGAAATTGACACCGACGCCAACACAATCGCAGCAGGGACCTCATTATTCTCAATGCGGGATACAATCTTTGGCATCATGAATATGCGAACCATGAAGAAGCCAGCAATTTGAGCCAACAGCGCAACAACACTCCACATCACGAAATCAATAACACCCACAGAGTTGCTTGCTGCACTTGCAATGGCAATGCTGTAACCAACCAGAGCGCCACCAAGCGATATCGCCGCGGCACTATTCTTCTCTTGTTTGATAAGCTTCCACTCATCATGCGGAGTAATTATTGTGTAGATGAATTTGAAAACGATGAAAAAAACCAGCGCCAGCCCAAAACACAAGCCAAAATTGCCTACACCATGCATAAATTGAGTAAAAGCCTGTTCTTCATTTTCCAATGTGATCATTTATGCCACCACTTTAAAATCAGTTTGGTTAAGTTGAATACCGGTGCTCAGTACCATCAATCTATCCAGGTGACTCCCTACAACTTTTTCTTCTCCCACAACCTGAAGTTCTTCTGTTCTGTTATGAGCAACCTGACGCGTATACACCATCACAAACTGATCAGTTTCGGTTATGTGACCTTCTTTACTGTAAGTTTTTTCGGTAACAGCCACCGGCTTAATGTTGTCCCATAACGGAGAGAACTGGGTACCATCGAGATCATATCGTCTGCTTGGTGTCACGATACCGTTTTCAATCAGCGCATCCCATTGAGCTTGTGAATCGATCGGTTTAGTTTCATAAAAATACCACAAACTCACTTCCTTCACGCCGTCATCCCCTTCACCTTCTTGAAGCACTTGAAGATAACCTTCGTCATCAGTGTAATAACGAACCAAACGCACGTTATCACCTAGATCGACTACACCAACGGAACATATAAGCTGAGTTGAAGCTGCATTTTCGATGGTTAGGTCAGATTCAATCAGTTTCAGCATCAGTGGGTCTATCTCAAGTGCCCCACCGATACGCAAACCTAATACTTCCGGCACCTTTGGAACAGCAGGCGCAACCGTCTTACCCCCGAATGCGCTCTTAAATGCATCTGCGATTTTGGAAAGCATAGAAATATCTCTTGATAGGAAGATCCCACTTTAAAAAGCAGGATCTTGATTTAACAACTGAGTATTTACTTGCCAAGGATACGAGCAAGTTCATCTTCTGCGGACATAGAACTTGACGTTATGCCAGCCTCTTTAAGCTTTTTATCCAGATCGCTAGAAGTCATACTATCGTGGAGCTCCTGCTGAGCCTCGAACTGAGCCGCTTTCTCAGCCTGACGTGACTTGATACGCTCAAGGGAATCAAGGGCGGTAGATGTTTTTGAAGAAGCGCCAACGACAGAACTGTGAGTCGCAGCTTGGGCTTTCTGCACCTGCTCAGTGGCCTTAACCAAATCAACCTGGTTCTCAAGCTGAGACACCTTCTTCTTCGCCTCTTGTACAGTGTGTCGGTGCGTCGTTTCAGCCTTCTGGAACGATTCAAACAACCCTTGTTCTCTTTCCAGTTCATCACGCAGGGTCGCAACTTTCTGAGCACACTCTAAAGCAAGCCCATTATCGCCTTTACCCGCAGCAGAGCGAGCATAACCCTCGTACTCGGTGATACTGTTTTTGATATCCGCAACCTTTTTCTCTGCCATTTTTCGCTTAGCAATGATGCTAACCAAGCTTTCATCCGCACGGCGGATTTCTGCTTTTGCTTCCCGGATTTCCTGATCAAGAATCGTCAGAGCATTGCCATCAGCAACAGCTTCTGCCGCGTTATTTACCGTTCCCTTGATTGCCTTAAAAAGCTTTTTCCACACGTTCATTAATATTTGCCTCTATATTGTTATTTTAGGAACTCAGAATACGCATCAAGAAGTTCAGTGATGTTGGCAAACAACGTAGAGACTTCGATAACAACGCTTTCTTGTTTTGATTCTGATGACAATGAACCAAAAGCAGTATAGTAAGATTGACCCTCTACTTTAGTTATTCCAACTGAAGTCAGAGGAATCATCTTGTGCGTTTCTAAAATAAACTGATTTAAAGAAGCGGGATCTAAAACATTCTCTTCCGAAAACAGTAATGCTTCCACTGTAATTTGCCTGCCACAAATAGCCAGATGTGCTTTAATTCCGTCTTCATTAGTAATTGCAAGACATTCACCTATTTGCTCTACACTCCAGTTATTACCGGATTCATTAAGCGCTTTAATCACTTGATTTAATTCCAAACTATCTACTCCACTGGTTTGTTTTATCATTAAAATCAGTATATTAAGTTTAAATTATCATCAGATTAAACATTTTTCAATAAGTATTGCGTTAAAATAGCCCAGTATTAAACCTAAGATATTCATAAGCATGGTAAATACTAAAAACGCATAAAACCTTAAATATAGCATTACTTAACATTATTAAAACTTTATACCCTTTGCTAAGTGACTTTGTGCTATCTCAATACCTCTTGCACAAAACACCATTAGAATACTCGCATGAAAAAACTTATCCTGGTGGATGATTAAAACCACTCTTAGCTAACCCGAATTCTGGATAAGAAATTGACGAGAAGCCTGTTCCAGGAGCAAAGTTTTGGTGTGCACCAAAAACAGCTCCGAGGGGGGAACAGGCTATGGACAACTTAGTTGAAATTTTCTGTGATGTCGATGATTTTTGCCGTTTTTTCATCCCTCAATGGGAACAATTTTGTCTCGATAGCGGGCATCGTTTACGCCGCCGACAAGGTCATATGTATCCCAGTGAAATCATGACCATTTTGATCCTTTTTCATATGTCGCATTACCGTGATTTTAAACATTTTTATCTAGAACATATTTGGAAATATCACCATAAGGATTTTCCAACCTTGCTTAGCTATCCTCGTTTTGTCAGTGTGGCTCCTTCCGTTTTGGTGCCATTATGCAGCTATCTGACTCAATTAAAAGGGAAACCCACAGGCATTGCTTTTATTGATTCCACCCGTTTGAGTGTCTGCCATAACATTCGCATCCCTCGACATAAGGTCTTTGCGGGGATAGCAAAGCGCGGAAAAAATTCAATGGGCTGGTTTTACGGTTTCAAATTACACCTGGTTGTCAATCATCAGGGTGAAATTCTCGCGCTTAAAGTGACTCCGGGTAATGTGGATGATCGGGAACCTGTTCGTGAATTATCAAAAGAATTAACGGGTTCTCTTTACGGTGACAAAGGTTACCTCAGCCAGGAATTGGCGGACGATTTAGCTAAAACCGATGTCACTTTCATCACGAAAAAACGGCGTAACATGAAAGCGAGTATGCAAGCTGAGTGGGATAAGATAATGTTAAAAAAGCGTTTTATCATTGAAACGATTAATGGGCAATTAAAAACTCTTTCTCAAATAGAGCATTCCCGCCACCGAAGTATAAAAGGCTTTCTGTTGTGCGTTTTAGGTGGATTGATTGCTTACTGCCTTAAATTGAAGAAGCCATCACTGAAAGTTTTCTACTCAGAAGACGATTTTTCAATGACGGATTAAGCAGAATTCGGGTTAGCTAAGGTTGCTTTATAGCCTTGGCATATCACAGTAAATAGAGCATTGCAGGGTAAAATAAAAACTTCCAGTAAAATCAACCGATATTGATAAAAGTATCCATTTTGGTTATCAACCCATTTAACCTTCTATACCCGTCATCTTTCAAGTTGCTTCTTTGTTGGCTGCACTCTCTCACCCCGGTCATATAGTTATCTATGCTCCCGGGGATTCGCTCCCTTGCCGCCGCGATCCATCTTGAAATCCATAGGGTATAATATTGAAGCTAAAATCTTTTTCAAATTCCCGTTTATCTCCGATATAAAAAACCTTTTCTACTTAGCATTTTTTACATTCAACAGAGATTAGCCTTATGCATTAACTATCAGATTTAACCTTTATTTACCGCCATAATCTTTTCATCACCATTTCAAGTATCTGTTTTCACTTCATTTGAAAACTAAGAAAGCCGATTTACACAATAAACAGAAAAGTAATAATGATAAAGATTAAAAGGGTGATAAAACGTTTATATTTTTACTATTTTACATTGAGATATCTTTTAACGACAGACAGTTAGGTTAACTGACAACAAAAACTTATCGGATTTATCCAGAAGCATTCAGTTTATAAAACCCTCGGTTAAATAAAGTTTAATATCTATCAATGATAACCACGATGTTATTTAACATCCGAGAATTATTTTACCTTTTCTTTTTTAATCGCGCTTTACTCACTTCCCAGACATACCGATTAAGCACTTTTTCAGTCAGTCCCAACAATCAAAAGGCCAAGACTTTACCCGCAATCTACGGCTCCCTTCATTTTTAAGGGAGCCCGTTTTAATCATTCTTTAATGTGGACAGATTTACCATTAAAAGTAACAACCTGCCCGGCTATCGCTTTGTAACGTTTACGGGTTTCTATCTGATTATTGACTTTAACCAAACCTTCAGCAATAACCGCTTTAGCGCTAGCGCCACTTTCACTCCACCCCTGAAACTTCAACAGATCACACAACGCCACATAAGGGTGACCTTCTAAATAAAAAATTTCCATTAACAACCTTCAATTCTTTCCACATCGTGATATTCCTCGCAGGCTTGCAAGGTATTCTGGATAAGTGTAGCGACTGTCATTGGGCCAACCCCTCCAGGCACCGGCGAGATCCAGCTTGCCCGCTCTGATGCAGTTTCAAAATCAACATCACCAATCACTTTGCCATCTTCCAGGCGATTAATTCCGACATCAATAACAATAGCGCCGGGTTTAATCCACTCTCCGGGGATAAAGTTTGGTTTACCGACCGCCACAATGAGTAAATCTGCCTGCTCCACATGGTGACGTAAATCTTTAGTAAAGCGATGAGTCACCGTGGTAGTACAGCCAGCCAATAACAGCTCCAAGCTCATTGGACGACCAACAATATTTGAAGCGCCGATAATGACAGCATTCAGCCCATAAGTATTAATTCCACAACGCTCAAGCAACGTTGCGATACCGCGTGGAGTACAGGGACGCAGCTTTGGCGCGCGTTGACACAAACGACCAATATTATAGGGATGGAAGCCATCAACATCCTTATCAGGCTGGATACGTTCCAAAACTTTGACGTTATCAATACCGGCAGGTAAAGGGAGCTGAACCAAAATACCATCAATATCTGAATCATTATTAAGCTGATCGATAAGATTCAACAATTCTGCTTCGCTGGTGGTATCTGGCAGGTCATAGGAACGGGAAACAAACCCGACTTCCTCACAGGCACGACGTTTGCTTGCGACATAAATTTGAGAAGCCGGGTTTTCGCCGACTAAAACAACGGCAAGACCGGGAGCACGTCTTCCCGCAGCAACACGTTGTTGAACACGCACTGCGACTTCACTTCTGATTGTCTGCGCAATCGTTTTCCCATCAATAATTTTTGCTGGCATGTACGAATAAATCCATAAATCAAACATTGGGATACTGCCTATTTTGTCAGAACATGAACGTGCTGTCAGTTTTATTGATAATCAGAAAATAGCCAGATGAAGATTTATAAGCAGAAAAGCCATTGACTCAAGGAGTTGTCACCGTATAATCTCTCCCCGCATCAGAGCATTACTGATGCAGCTCATCTCTCAAGATGCGCCCTTAGCTCAGCTGGATAGAGCAACGGCCTTCTAAGCCGTAGGTCACAGGTTCGAATCCTGTAGGGCGCAAAACCCATAAAACCCCAGTAAATACGCAAAGTTAAGCTTTCCTTTGCTTATACTTATACTTACCGGAATACCATCGAATTGAGAGAATCAGAATGGACTGAATTCGATTTTGATAAAGATATCTGGCAAATACCCGCTGAACGAATAAAAATACGTCACCCTCACATCGTCCCGCTATCAAATCAGGTTAAAGCCATTCTTATCAAGCTGCACAAGCGCAGGAAATACGTTTTCCCCGGTCATAACGATGCGGGTAAGCCAATGAGTGAAACTGCTATTAATCAGGTTATTAAGCGTATTGTCTATGATGATTCGCAGTAACCTGAACCTGAATATTGGTACTGCTATCGAATGGCTGCCAAAACCGACAAGGGATAACCTGCCAGAAGAGTAATTTTTTCTTAACGTAGGTATTTTTCAGTTCTCCGAGTTAAGCAAACCAAAATTAGTCTGTCATATCAAGTTGCTATGAGCAAAATACAGGACAGGATTGCCTATCAGTGTTGGAAGCAGTCCCAAATGACCCAGATATGACGACTAAACTTGTCGCGATTCAAAATGATGAGAACGTCTTTACTCGTTATAATACTGGGATGATTATGGGCCGATGGCCATTCAAAAACGTATTAAAAGTGGAGTTTCACAATGACAAGTACCCAACAACGCGCCGAACTACAGCGTCAAATCTGGCAAATTGCCAACGATGTGAGAGGTTCAGTTGATGGCTGGGATTTCAAACAGTACGTACTAGGTACGCTGTTTTATCGCTTTATAAGTGAAAACTTTGCAAACTACATTGAAGGCGGTGATGAGAGCATTAACTATGCCGAGCTTTCAGATGCTGTTATCACTGACGATATTAAAGATGATGCTATTAAAACCAAAGGCTATTTTATTTATCCAAGCCAGCTGTTTGCTAATATTGCCGAAAATGCTAATAAAAATGATAACTTAAACAAAGACTTAAATAGCATTTTCGTCGCTATTGAAAGCTCAGCCAACGGCTACCCATCTGAAGCCGAGATTAAGGGTCTTTTTGCCGATTTTGACACCACCAGTAACCGTTTAGGTAATACCGTTAAAGACAAAAATACGCGTTTAGCCGCAGTCTTGAAAGGCGTGGCAGGGCTTAAATTTGGTCAGTTTGAAAGTAACAAAATAGATCTGTTTGGTGATGCTTACGAGTTTTTAATCTCTAACTATGCCGCTAATGCAGGTAAATCAGGCGGTGAATTTTTTACACCACAACACGTTTCCAGGCTAATCGCTCAGCTCGCCATGCACGGGCAAACCAGCGTGAATAAAATCTATGATCCCGCCGCAGGTTCGGGCTCTCTGCTATTACAAGCCAAAAAACACTTCGATGCCCACATTATTGAAGACGGTTTCTTTGGTCAGGAGATTAACCATACCACCTATAATCTTGCGCGTATGAATATGTTTTTACACAACATTAACTACGACAAGTTTAATATTATGTTGGGCAACACCTTAACCGAACCGCATTTTGGTGATGACAAACCGTTCGATGCCATCGTCTCTAATCCACCGTATTCGGTGAAATGGATTGGCAGTGATGATCCAACACTGATTAACGATGACCGCTTTGCTCCCGCTGGCGTACTAGCGCCGAAGTCCAAAGCCGACTTTGCCTTTGTTCTGCACGCATTGAGTTACTTATCCAGCAAAGGCCGCGCGGCAATTGTTTGCTTCCCGGGTATTTTTTACCGTGGTGGAGCTGAGCAGAAAATCCGCAAATATCTGGTAGATAACAACTATGTTGAAACCGTGATCTCATTAGCACCTAACCTGTTTTTTGGCACGACCATTGCTGTCAACATTCTTGTGCTGTCTAAACACAAAACCGACACCACTACTCAGTTTATTGATGCCAGCCCTCTGTTTAAAAAAGAAACCAATAACAACATACTTACCGACAATCATATCGAACAAATTATGCAGGTGTTTGATAGCAAAGATGATGTTGAGCATTTTGCTAAATCAGTCAGTTTTGAAGCCATCGCCGCTAACGATTACAACCTGTCGGTGAGTAGCTATGTCGAAGCTAGAGACAACCGCGAAGTAATTGATATTACAAAACTCAATGCTGAACTAAAGACTACCGTTAAAAAAATCGACCAGCTTCGGATGGATATTGATGCCATTGTTGCTGAGATTGAAGGAACGGAGAATAAAGCATGAGCAATATGAGTTTTATGGAGAAACTGCTTCAAGGGGCTGAGGTAGTATGGGAATCTTTGGAGCAAGTGGCGAAAATAAAACATGGCAAAGATTGGAAGAACTTGAATGCTGGCGATATTCCAGTTTATGGTTCAGGCGGGATAATGGGGTATGTCGATACTTATTCATATAATCAGCCAACAGTTTTAATCCCCCGTAAGGGCTCGATAACAAATATTTTTTATATTGAGTCACCATTTTGGAACGTTGACACAATTTACTATACAGAAATTGATGCTAAGAAAATCATCCCTAAATTTTTATATTATTTTATCAAAACTATCGATCTGTTGGCGCTAGACACAGGTGCAGGGAGACCTAGCCTGACACAGGCTATATTAAACAAAATACAAATTCCCATCCCATCTCTCAATATCCAAACCGAAATCGTCCGCATTTTGGACGCCTTTACCGAGCTTACCGCTAAGCTTACCGCTGAGCTTACCGCACGCCAAAAACAATATGAATATTATCGCGACCAATTGTTAAGTTTTGAAGAAAATGAAGTGGAGTGGAAGACTTTGGGGGAAATTGCAACCATTGGAACGGGCAGTCGTAATACAAATGAAGCTGTTTTAGATGGGCAATATCCTTTCTTTGTTCGCTCTCAGGAACCACGGGCGATAGATAGTTTTGAGTTTGATGAAACTGCAATTATTACTGCCGGAGATGGAGTAGGTGTAGGTAAAGTTTTTCATTATGTTTCAGGAAAGTATGCTCTGCATCAAAGAGCATATCGTATTGTTGTTAGAGACGACCGTTTTAATTCAAAATTTCTATTTTATTATATTAGAAATAATTTTGCTCATTACTTAACCAAAGTATCCGTCCACGCTTCGGTGACATCACTTAGAAAACCAATGTTTGAGAAATATCCAATTCCTATCCCCCCACTTGTCGAACAAGACCGCATAGTAGCTATATTAGATAAATTCGACACTTTAACCAGCTCCATCAGTGAAGGTCTACCACGAGAAATTGAATTACGTCAAAAGCAATATGAATATTATCGCGATCTGCTGTTGAGTTTCCCCAAGCCAGAGGTAGAAGCATAATATGAGCAAAACGCTAACGGGAATAGCCCAGCAGCTAAAAGATGCCAACAAGAAAGTACAACTGATCTATGCCTTTAATGGTACGGGTAAAACCCGGCTTTCACGGGAATTTAAACAGCTAATTACGCCTAAAAATGATAATGATAAAGGTGGCAATAATGAAGAACTATCATTGACCCGTACTAATTTTTTGTATTACAACGCCTTTACCGAAGACTTGTTTTACTGGGATAACGACTTATCTGAGAATACCGAGCCTAAACTCAAAATCCAGCCGAATTCATTTACAGATTGGGTGCTGAAAGATCAGGGGCAAGACCGAAATATCATTGCTAACTTTCAACACTATACGGATGAAAAATTAACTCCACATTTTAGTGAAAATGGTTCGGAAGTTACATTTTCTTTCGAACGTGGCAATGAAGCACCAACTGAAAATGTTAAAATATCAAAAGGCGAAGAAAGCAACTTTATCTGGAGCGTATTTTACACACTGATTGAGCAAGTCATCAGCGTGCTGAATGTTGCTGAACCCGGTGAGCGAGAAACAGATCAGTTTAATCAATTGCAATACGTCTTTATTGATGATCCTGTTAGCTCGTTAGATGAAAACCATTTGATTGAGCTGGCAGTACATCTTGCTAAACTTATTAAATCTAACGAGTCTAGCGTTAAATTCATCATCACGACGCATAACCCTCTTTTCTATAACGTGCTACACAATGAGCTAAACAGTGATGATAAAAGCTATAAAAAGAAATGGTTTGAGAAATACAGGCTGACAAAGCATGAAGATGGCACATATCAGCTAGCAATCCAACCGAATGATTCACCATTTTCATATCATCTTTATCTGAAGTCAGAACTCGAAAAAGCCATTGAAAACGGTCAGTTGAGCAAGTATCACTTCAACTTTCTAAGAAATATATTAGAAAAAACCTCTACTTTTCTTGGCTATAAAAAGTGGGGTGATTTATTGCCAAAAACCGGTGATGGCAGACCTAACCCTTATGAAGCCAGGATTATTAATATCTCTAGTCATTCAAAACATGCAGGTGAAGAGGTCGCTGAGCTTACGGAAGATGACAAGCGTGTTTTGCGCTATCTGGTTAATGAAATTAACACTATGTACCGCTTCCAACAGGCAGAAAATTAGAGTGAATCGAATTTATAGGTGAAGTATGTACGAATACAAAACTGTTGCTGAATCAAATAACTTTATCGTACTGGATAAATACACTAAGGAATTGCAGCTAAATGAAACCTACCAAAGCGAAGGTGATTTAGAACGGGAATTAATCGACGATTTAGTCAACCAAGGTTATGAATATGTTTCTGGCTTAAACACGCCCCAAAACATGCTGGCCAATGTGCGTGAGCAACTGCAGATACTGAATAATGTTAATTTTTCAGAAAGTGAGTGGCAACGATTTGTTGAGCAATACTTAGATAAGCCCAGCGATAACAACATAGATAAAACTCGTAAAATTCATAACGATTATATCCACGACTTTGTTTTTGATGATGGACATATCGAGAACATCTATCTCGTGGATAAGAAAAACATTGCCCGTAATAAAGTACAAATCATTAAGCAATTCAAGCAAACAGGGGCGCAAGCGAATCGATACGATGTAACCATTTTGGTTAATGGCCTGCCATTGGTACAAGTTGAGCTTAAAAAGCGCGGAGTTGCTATTCGTGAAGCCTTTAACCAAGTGCATCGTTATAGTAAAGAAAGCTTTAATACAGAAAACTCGCTGTTTAAATACTTACAGCTTTTTGTGATTTCAAACGGTACAGACACGCGCTATTTTGCCAATACTACCAAGCGTGATAAAAACAGTTTTGACTTCACCATGAATTGGGCCAAATCTGATAATACGCTGATTAAAGACTTAAAAGATTTTACAGCCACATTTTTTCAGAAAAATACCTTGCTGAATGTGTTAATTCATTATTCTGTATTTGATGTTAGCAATACTTTATTAGTGATGCGCCCCTATCAAATAGCGGCTACTGAACGTATTTTGTGGAAAATTAAAAGTGCATATCAGGCTAAAAATTGGAGTAATACTGAAAGTGGTGGCTACATTTGGCATACCACGGGGTCAGGCAAAACCTTAACTAGTTTCAAAGCGGCGCGTTTGGCTACTGAGTTGGATTTTATCGATAAGGTGTTTTTTGTGGTCGATCGTAAAGATCTGGATTACCAGACCATGAAAGAATATCAACGTTTTTCACCTGACAGTGTTAATGGTTCGGAGAGTACCGCAGGGCTAAAACGGAATATTGAAAAAGATGACAATAAAATTATTGTTACTACCATTCAGAAATTTAATAACTTAATAAAAAGTGAAAGCGATTTACCAATATACAATAAGCAAGTAGTGTTTATTTTTGATGAGGCACACCGCAGCCAGTTTGGTGAAGCACAAAAAAACCTAAAGAAGAAATTTAAAAAGTATTATCAATTTGGTTTTACGGGCACGCCAATTTTCCCGCAAAATGCTTTAGGAGCAGACACCACCAGTAGTGTATTTGGCCGAGAATTACATTCGTATGTGATTACCGATGCCATTCGTGATGAAAAAGTATTGAAGTTTAAAGTTGATTATAACGATGTAAGACCACAGTTTAAGTCCATTGAAACCGAACAAGACGAGAAAAAGTTAACAGCGGCAGAAAACAAGCAAGCTTTTTTACATCCTGTTCGTATTCGTGCAATTTCCCAGTATATTTTAAATAACTTCAGGCAAAAAACACATCGTCTCCAAGCCGGTGGCAAGGGGTTTAATGCCATGTTTGCTGTCAGTAGCGTGGATGCCGCCAAAGCTTATTATGAAGCGTTCAAGCATTTACAAAAAGAGACTGAAGAAAATAAAGCAAATAAAAAACCGCTTAATATTGCCACTATCTTCTCTTTCGCCGCTAATGAAGAGCAAGATGCTATTGGTGAGCTTATTGATGAAAGTTTTGAGCTCACCGCAATGGACAGCAGTGCCAAAGAATTTTTAAGCGCAGCCATTGATGATTATAATGCAGCGTTCAAAATGAATTTTGGTGTAGATAGTAAAGGTTTCCAAAACT
The DNA here is from genome assembly GCF_003343245.1 of Photorhabdus laumondii subsp. laumondii. Taxonomy (NCBI): domain Bacteria; kingdom Pseudomonadati; phylum Pseudomonadota; class Gammaproteobacteria; order Enterobacterales; family Morganellaceae; genus Photorhabdus; species Photorhabdus laumondii. The sequence continues at coordinate 5,048,408 of NZ_CP024901.1, forward strand.
ACTATAAAGACCTCGCTAAGCGAGTGAAAAATCAAGAAGTAGATTTACTGATTGTTGTTGGCATGTTCTTAACAGGATTTGATGCGCCGACATTGAATACTTTATTTGTCGATAAAAATCTGCGTTACCACGGCCTAATGCAAGCTTTTTCACGTACTAACCGTATTTATGACGCCACGAAGACCTTTGGCAATATCGTCACCTTCCGTGATTTAGAACAGACTACGGTTGAGGCTATCACTTTATTTGGTGATAAAAACACCAAAAACATAGTGCTGGAAAAAAGCTATAAAGAATACATGGAAGGCTTTACCGATTTAATCACCGGCGAAGCACGTCGCGGATTTTTAGAGGTAGTGACAGAGCTACAAAGACGCTTTCCTAATCCTGATGATATTGTTAAAGAACAAGATAAAAAGGACTTTGCCAAACTATTTGGTGAATATTTACGTGCGGAGAATGTACTGCAAAACTATGATGAATTTGCAGGATTAAAGGCTCTACAACATGTAGATATTAGTAATCCGGAGGCTGTTGAGGCATTTAAGGCTAAATACTACCTGAGTGATGAAGATATCGCCGCGATGCAAGCGATTGAGATGCCAACTGAGCGTACTATTCAAGATTATCGCTCAACCTATAATGATACGCGTGATTGGTTACGCCGTGAAAAGTCGTCTAACGAGAAAGATAAATCTACTATTGACTGGGATGATGTCGTCTTTGAAGTGGACTTGCTCAAATCGCAGGAAATTAATCTAGATTACATTCTTGAGTTGATTTTTGAAAACAATAAAAAGAATAAAAATAAGGCAGAGTTAATTGATGAAGTTCGCCGTTTAATTCGTTCCAGCCTTGGCAATCGAGCAAAAGAAAGTCTAATTGTTGATTTCATTAATCAAACTAACTTGGACGAAATTATCGACAAGGCCAGTATTATTGATGAATTTTTCAAATTTGCTCAAGCTGAACAAAAACGTGAAGCAGAAGAGTTAATTAGCTCGGAGAAATTAAATGAAGATGCGGCTAAGCGCTATATTACAGCATCATTAAAACGAGAATATGCAAGTGAAAACGGCACAGAGCTCAATTCCACTCTACCTAAGTTAAGTCCACTTAACCCGGAATACAGAACGAAAAAGCAGGCTGTTTTCCAGAAAATTGCTGCATTTGTTGAGAAGTTTAAGGGAGTAGGTGGGCAAATATAGGTGTGAGCTAATATACAGAATTATTTACAGGGTCCAGTCGATCTACTATTCGCTATTATAAGCCACTTACCAACCATCTAAACACCTTGACGTTTAGATGGTTAATACGCTATTTTTCCCTCTTCCATTTGTATCATTATCTCACCTTTCCTCGGCTCACAAATTGATGCGTCTTAATAGTTTTAGACACCACAACAGACTGTAATTATTGTGAATTTTTATGAAGCTATTTTTACCATCAAACAAAAGCTGGCCCCGACAAATCTAATCGATAACGTATTAACCTGTTACTACAAAGATCCCATCGCTTGCAATGGTGATTCAGGCAGGAAAGGCTTAGCCTTGCCGGTCATAATTACCCTGTCCACGAACACTGTCTGAATCGCCACCATCAATATTAATTAATGGAAGGGATAACAGGAATAAATAATGTTAGAAATGGCTGGCATCAAGCGGATATAATTGCTGCATTACGTAAGCGTGGAACAACCTTAGCGACTGTTTTTCGTGAAGCGGGACTCAGTTCATCATTAGCCAATACGCTCAGTCGGCCTTGACCTAAAGGCGAATGGATTATTGCTAACTATCTCGAAATTCATCCCCCTGGAATTTGGCCTAGTCGGTATTTTGATATGTACGGTCAACTTATTGAGCGAAAGGCTAGAAAAGTATTCAACTAGAAGAGGCTCGATTTAAATGGATATTTTTTTGTGGGGGTACTAAGCACCCCACTAATTTTTATTTAGAGCTTTTCTTTTAGTTAAGAGAAGCTTAGTCACCTTTATTTAGCAAATCTAAACTTACATCTCCATATGTTAATAAATCAAAAGCTAAAAATAACTTTCTTAAGTTTGATTTTAAATGATCATCCTTTCCATTTATTTTAAATAATGGAAAGGCTTCTTCTTGGATATATTTCCTTAATTCATCTTTACTTATTGATTTTATGTTCTTTATTATAACCAATAATTCTTTGTTTTTTAATAAGTTCTCGGCTTTGATATCTTCAATTGATCTAAACCCAATACTTGAGTATTTTTTATCCAGATTAACAGATTTAACTAAGTTATCTATTTTTCCATGCATATTTATTCTTGTTTCTATTTTTTTCATTTCTTTTTTTGATATTTTTATATTATGGAAATCACAAGATTTTATTAACTTTGAGAAAGGAGTTCTGGCATGAGGAGGACAATCGATAAGAAATTCAATAGCTGATTTATTTGGTATTTCACTTTTATCAAAGATATAATCTTCTAAATATTCCATTTCTTTTACTCTAATATAAACAAGTTGTTTATCACCTAAGGCAACAACTAAATTTTTACCAGAATTGGCATGTTTCTCTAATTCATCCAAATCAGAAGGTGTGACTAATAGACTACCTAGATTTCCTTTCTCCCCTTCTTCTAGTATAAGTTGCTTTATTACCCTTTGATATCTAAGAATATCATATGGCGGCAACCCTTCATCTATATTACTTATTTCATCATATATCTTTTTATAATTATCTGTTTCTATAGATGTATACGTTATTTGTGATTTATCATCTGTTCTATGCGTTTTTATAATATCCATTTCATCTTTTTTGAACTCAATCAGAATAATTCTTTCAGCAGATTTTCTTTTGTCTTCTTTCGGAAGTTGTGAAGAAAAATCAGTCAGTAGTTTTTTTACATTTCTATCTGTTAATGAATATCCAATAAAAATTATCGAGCTTTTTATCATGCTTGACAATATTTTTGCGCTAATCAGTATAGATTTATCATCATATCTTTCATAATCATAACTATTAATTACTATTGAATTAGGTAATTCTATATCTCCGTGTATTTTATATAACTCACTCCATCCAATAGTATCATCAAAAAAACCTTCATTGCCAATATACATTTTAGGTTCAACATTTTGTTCTGACAAAAGTGTTTCAATAAATGAATCATAATTTGTTGTAATAATCATTTTTGCATTTTTTAAAAACTTCTTAAATGATTCAAATTCATCTTTTTTAATATTTTGTCTTAATTTATCTTGCTTGAATCTTTGACATAAAGAATATTTAAATGGTGATATATCCTCGTCAAAAACTCTTTTTGATGTTAATCCTTCTAATGATATTTTCCCTGAATTAAATAATTCCTTGAATTTTTTTTCAATGTAAGTTGCTGCGTCCGAATATACTTTATGATTTAAATCAGAGTCATTTTGTTCTTCTTTATATTTATCCTTTATTTCCGATAAGTAATTATAAAAACCTTGACCATTGTTATCAATTTTATTCCAGTATTCTTCCAGCAACTCAGGCCATGTTGGAGAATTTTCCAAGTATCTTTTAGACATTCCAGATCCAATAAATACTATTGGATAATTTTTAAAGTTAAAAATAGAGTCAGACATTTTAAGCCCTTTTCATAAAGATCAGCGGACCACTGGTATACTGCATATAGTAAAACATATTAAATCACTTTTTCTAATATTTTGATCAGAGCTTACTTAATTTGTGAGATATGTTGGCGATTAAAAAATAAACCAATGTTATAATAATGATGATTATTAATTTATGAAATAAATTCCTGTTACATAGTAACAATTTGTTATTTTAAGGTGCAATATATTGACTCAGAGAAAGTAATACCATAATGATACTATCAGCACAAAGTTTGACAACCTCTTTTATATGGCAGACACATATATGAGTTTATCCAAGGATAACCAAAACTCTAATAAAGAGTGGGTAATGAACTACTCTGAATAAGAAAGAATCAAATGCAAGATATAGTTCAATGATTATTTTTATGCAATATTACTGTAGCTTACCTTTCTCATCGATTTAAATAATAAGAAAGCCCCCATTCTTTATATTGCTGATTAATTTCTTTCACTGACATGAGTTTTATCTTGGGGATTGACAAGCTTTCGTAGATTTCAATATGACGTTTTCTGCTTTTGGGTACGGCGAAAATAATGTGATGTATCATCTCCCATTTTATGCGTTCTTTAGCTCCGAAAAGACCACCATGTCGGTAACTTTGGAGTAAAGTCCTGTTCATATATCGAGACAAACTCATACGATTTGGATTGATATTACAGTGGTATGGAGTTATTCAGATGGGATGGAAAAGGGCGGGAGAGATAATGTGAGAGATTTGGAGAAAAGCGCATGATATAACCATCTAAACATCAAAATACCTAGACGGTTAATACCTGCAACACAAATCGACTTTATCTATGTCTTAAACACCTGAGTCTGATGCCATTCAATAAATCTATCTGCCGGATAGTACTGACGATTACGCGGAAGATAAAGGCTTTCGCCATCTCTGGCCCAGAACAATTGCTCAACAACCGGACTACGATTGACCCCATCAGAAATTTTAATCTTCAGATTCTCGTCTATGCCGATTGCACCTCTATCAAAAGCGGAATGATGAAGTGTGCAAAGTGCCAAACCGTTCTCCACAAGGCAAGGGCCACCAAACTGTTTCCATTTGATGTGGGCGGCTTCCAGACCGACCAGAGAGCCATCCAGACGTAAATCATAGCCACAAACGGCGCAGCGGTAGTGATAAGCGCGTAAAACCACATCACGAAAACGTGGATCACGGCTATTTAACCTCTTGTTAATATCAAAACCTAGTCGCTCAACCAGACTTACCTGAACGCTTTCAGGGAAATGTTCATTGAGGATCTGTTGTGCCAGTTCATCAACAAGCGCAGGCTGACGGCGCAGTAACTGGAAACTGTCTGAATCAAAACCTCCGGCAACCTGATACTCAATCAGCTCTCGTTTTGGCGGTTCCTTGCTTCCCCGACGTGGTGTGCAATGTTCTGCATTTTTCAGTTCCCAAAAGCCATCTCTCCGTAAACGCCAGAAAGGCATTGAAGGATAGTGTTCTTTGCGGCTGGGGCCAAAATCAGTGAGTAATTGTAATAGTGGTTGATGGATTTCATCACCGTATTTAAACAATTGCCCATGACCTTTTTTGTACTCAGACAACACATACAATAGCAGTAATGGCTTATGTGGTGCGCGTTGATCGCCTTTACGCCAGACGGTGAGTTTTGATATCGCTGTTTGCAGTGCTGCGAGTGAAGTCATAACTATTAGCTAAACTGGTGAATGAACTGCGATCATGCTCGCAAAAGTGAATAAGTTCAATACTTAGTTGATGCTGAGTATTCATACTGCCAACAAACCCGGTTATATTAAACTAGGTTTGTCAGCAGTCTGGGATATCTAACATTAAAGTTAGATATCCTTTGCTCTTACTCAGAAAAATCCTAGAGTAGATTATATTACAAACTCCAAGAGCGAGGTATCAAGCCATCTCCTTCATCCTTCCAGCACGCGGCTTCACATGTATTTTTTACTTGCCCCCATATTGATTCATCAGCATGCTCAAGCACTATTACTTGAAAAAAATAGTTATTTTCTTCAATTGCGACTGCCAACATTTCAAAAATTCTCCGTGTAGCGACAACATCATTTTGTCTGGTTATCTGGAGACTTTCATCTTCTGCCATTACATCTAATATATTATCTCCGGAAGCAGCACTAGGGAAATAAACTTGACTAGGCTGATCAATCACTAAAAAGCTAAACGGAGGAAGACGAGTACGATCTTTATGAGATAGAAATTCATGCAAAGCTAAAAAGACAGATAAATGATATCCCATCCAATTAGCTCCACTGCCGACTTCCCATAAAAATTCATTTCTTCTATCATTATCTACATTAAAACATAATGTTAACTCATTTTTGTCAAGTTTAATATTGCCTCGACGTTCAAGCCTAAAATTATCAGCATACTTTTCTATAAGTGAATTTATCTCTTGGTAAACAATATATTCTGTTCTGCTTTTATTAGACTGAAAAAAGAATTTCTCTATTTCATTGAATTGATCATCTAATTCTTTTATTTTCTCACTTATATCATCAGTGTTATTTACTTTTTTAAGTGATGATAATGTTTCTTGGATACGCCCAATTAAAACATATACTTTATTCATGGAATTGTTGGTAGATTTATCTATTTTTTCTAGATTAAATTTTTCCTTGCGGATTTTTTGAAGTTTATCTTGCTGAATTCGTAATTCTTTTTTTAATTTATCAATTTCTTTATCTGCTATGGGGTTTTCAAAAAGAACCTCGGAGATAGAGTTAATCCGGGAAATTTGTTTTTCAAGATTATCAACAACTGTTGATAATATATTTGTTTTTGATCCACATGCGATACATTCACCTCCTGGAGACAAATTATTCTTAAGCCAGTCAAATCCAACAATATGCTCTTTTTCTTTCTGTATTGCCTGTGTAAAACCTTGACCTCTGGAAAATAGTTGCTCATAGTTTCTGATTTGGATCCGTAATGTATCAATATGCTGTTGGATCTCCTCTCCTTGAGCAACAAGTGCTTTTAAACGCCTATTGGTATACTCATAATTAGGAGTACCCAATAGATCACCGATACGCCCTTCAGTATATATATCATTAATGTAATTTAATGATTTTACTTTAGCATCAGTATCCTGATTTTCTGTTTCTGATAATAACCCCAATTCCACACATGCCTTCCATAGGCGATCAACATCAAAAGCCCAACTTGACAACGCTTTTTTGTTTACCTCTTGCTGTTTATATAGTGAATCTCGCTGCTTCTGTATATCTATACGCTCTTTCTCTCTAATCATATATTGACGATCAATAATGCCTAATGCAAACGGCATTACCCTTTTTAGTCTTTCTTTATTCTGGTAAGAGTCGGCTTTAAAAAATAGAGTATATGGATTAGCCACAATATGTTGTGGCAAGTAATTAAAAGCAGCCATATCTCTGTAGGAAGCTCTTCCATCAAATCCAGTTTTTTCGTTATTTTCAGACAGAGGGAGATCAGTCAGATTAACAAGTTGATTAAATTTATTTTTAAAAACAGCATCTGAATGAGTTGAAGTAAGAGTCAAAGGAAGTTCTTCAGGATAAGGGGAAAGATGGTACTCATTGCTAACCGATCTTTTACTGGGTGTTTTCCTTGCTATAAGATATTTATACCCTCGAATATTAGCTTTAATCGCAAACCACATAACAGACTCTCGAATAATACCTACAGGAATAGCACACTTGCTTGCTCCAAGACAATAATCAATTATTGATATAATTGATGATTTTCCTGTGCCGCTAATCCCATGAACTATATTTATTTTATCGCTTTTAAAGGGGATTACCCGAAGATTATTATTGGGATTAACAGGCCAAAGTATTAATGCATCAATAGTGAATTTCATAATTAGTTACCCAGAAGAAGACGATAAATGGAAGGTGTATCTACACAAGAAAACCAGTTTGCCAATCGTGTTATGGTTTGAACCATTTCTTTAGGAAGCAACTTATTTATTCCTCCCGGCCATTTTGAGAAGTTTGTTGCAAACCGCGTTTCACCGTGTTCAATCAATCGCATTAGCAAACCAGAGGAAACAGCTAAATTCAGCCCCTGAATGGAGGCTCCTGCATATTCTGAAACACGTTGCGCTAAGTTAGATTTAATCAAAAGTGATTCCTGTACTACGGCAATTAGAGGTGTTGTTCTTTTCTTTTTTTTGATTGATTCCCGACTGACTTTATGCCATACAATAGGAAGTACAAGTAATAGTTTCATTAAATCAGGATGATCATCATTCACAGAACAGCTCTCATATTGTTCTACAAAATAGACAAGCAGAAAACAGGCGAGTGAACTGTTATTAATTATATTGCTATCTTTATAAATCATAATTATTTCTCCTTAATCTTCAGGAAATCATTATGCCAGTGTATAAATGTTTCCTTTGAAGGGGAATTGGCTAAATCGTGGTAATTTCCTGTCGTAAAATAAAGGTTCTCAGTTCGTTGACCAGCCAGTGAAGCCGTATAATTGGGATCCGTTGTATCAGTATAAATTTTCTTCAACATATTCAATTTTTGGCTATTTCCTTCTGATTCCAGTCCAAGTTCAATGCAATCTTTAATTTGTAACCAACGATTATAAAGTACATCATCACGGGCTCGCCATGCTGAAAGAGGAATTTCACCTGCCTGTTGTAATCTGACCCTTTCAGCATAAAATGCCCAATAGTGCTCTAATGCTCGATTACACATCGTTGTACTTATATCAATATGTTGAAGTTGTTTGATAAATAAATGCTCTGCATTATCTTGCTTAAGATAATTTTTGAAAGCGGTTTGGAAAAAAGGTTGCTCAGTAAAGTTTTTACGTTTAATTAGACTTATTTCAGAATTCAAGAGATTAGCAAAAGGTTCTTTAGTCAGCTCGACAGGTTGTTTAACTTTCCAAGCAGTATTACATTTGTCGATCATAAATCCAAACAACGTCTGATAGATATTATCTCCATGTTCCTTTACTTCAGATGGTAAATGTAGTAACTGAATTGTAGCTTCCTTTGGGGAAATACCAGAAGCCGTTCCATGACTATCAAGAAGTTCTATATTTTTAATCAGGAATATTAACTCTTCATCAGAATAAGTTAACACTTCCTCTGCAATAGATTTAACTTTCCCCGTAATTTTTTTCGCCTGTTCTTTTAACATTGCTAAAGCAGTATTAATCTGCTCTTCACTTTTCGCTTCAGAAAGAAATACTACAAGATTTTTTTTATCAATAATTCGGTTCGTGACTAAACAATAGGTAACTTCGTCATATCTTTCACGGGTTACTTTCATAGCATCCAGCCAGATATGCAAGGTATGCCACAAATTCTTGCTACTGTCCTGATAAGGCTGAGCTCTGGTATCTAAACTATGTTTATCCTGTTCGAAAGTAATGCTTGGTAATCCACTAGCTAATATAGCCTCCTCTACCACATCATCTACTGTTTCTATCCCAAATACAACAGAATTATGTTCACTTGAGAATATGCGATATAAGGCACGCTCGAACTGATACAGGAAACCGATAAGTTTTGAACTAGCATCTTGGGTAATCATTAGCTTATTTCACATTCTGTACAAAAGCCATTGAAAAACTACTTACTTAACTTATGTGGATGGACAAAAACTAAACCTCACCACAATCAGAAAGATATTCAAACTCAGATTAATACAACATGCAATACATTATTGTTAATATGTTTCCTAGGTTGGTCATAGATATCTCCTGCAGTAGACTTTAGCATCCACTACTACTGGTACATATAACCAACTTATCACCGATTTTGGCTCTGTCAGGTCTGATATTATCTTCTTACAGACATACTCATCAACGTAGGTAGTAATGTTATAACTTTAATGTCAATGGCAGCACTCGAACCAGAAGTAATTTCTGAGGCATCTCCCATCACGTAAACTTGGAGGAGTGGGAATAACGTAGATAACCGAAGTAAATTCTGCCTTTATATTTCATAATATACCCAATGGATTTCAAAATGCATCGCGGCGGCAAGGGGGTGAATCCTCGGGAGCATAGATAACTATGTGACCGGAGTAAGTGAGTACAGCCAACAAAGAGGCAACTTGAAAGATGACGGGTATATCTTCAGTTATGTGGTAATGACCATTAGTGTCAATAGCCATAAATGATTTCAGTATTCTGTGATTGTTCTCCGACTCTGCCAGCTTCCAGTACCAGTGATGAGCTGGCACAACAATATGTGCCAATATGTTAGCGAAAATAAGCATGGGTCCTAATACTACAGCCGTACTTACTTCTCTCAATAGAAAAGACACTCATAGAAAAGCTTAATTCATGCGGTTTCTCAGAGTTGTGAGTATCAAGGGAAATGCAACTTTCTGGTATCTACGGCTGTAGTACTAGAATCCAATTTAGTTATATGGATAGCGACGGTGAAAAATATTTAAGTAATAAAGGTAATGATATTAATCTTGGCGCAACAAAAACTACTGACCCAGGCGATCTTGGTGTTCCTGATGGAGCGATGATTTTTATGCATGTGTCTGTAGTATGGGGAAATGATAATGAAGCTCGTCAAACTTTTTTATACAAAAAAGGAAGTCAATCGACTGCGAGTTATGTTATCAGTGGTACAACATTAAATAATAATCTCGGCTTGATCGATGTTGCGTAATACATATAGGTCCTCTATTTATGAGGGCTTGTTCAGTGAATAACTCCCAAGAATCTCATTACTTAACCGATACTTTACCAGCCAGTAGAACTATGTTGGATATTATGGAACTCGCAATGGTTGGTGCAAAGTTAGGTTATTTCTCCACAACCCGCCTTTTCCTGAAAGGACATCTGTGACCATGACAAATCATAGTTTCCCAATTATCTCTAGTACGCTATTTTAAAAACATGTATTAATGTTAAAATTTTTGTACCATTTCTACAGAGGCGAAATCATATTCTTAACAAACTATTACAAAGATATCTTCGCTGATAACCCGATTGACTTTATTAATCTATACCCAAGGGATTTCAAGTTGCATCGCGACGGCAAGGGAGCGAATCCCCGGGAGCATAGGTAACTATGTGACCGGGGTGAGTGAGTGCAGCCAACAAAGAGGCAGCTTGAAAGATGACGGGTATATATTCGCAAACGCGTAGCACTGTCTATTCAAAAGGAGAGCTTATGAAATCAAGAGCTGCTGTTGCATTCGGACCGGGCCGTCCCCTTGAAGTCGTTGAAATCGATGTAGCCCCGCCCCAAGCCGGTGAAGTGCTGGTCAAAATCAGTCATACCGGTGTGTGTCATACGGATGCCTTCACCCTGTCAGGGGATGATCCAGAGGGCGTTTTTCCTGTCATACTCGGGCATGAAGGCGCTGGCGTAGTCGTTGAGGTTGGTGAAGGCGTCACTAGCGTCAAACCCGGTGACCACGTTATCCCTCTTTATACCGCAGAATGCGGAGAGTGCTTGTTCTGCAAATCAGGAAAAACCAATCTGTGTGTGGCCGTACGGACAACTCAAGGAAAAGGTGTAATGCCGGACGGCACAACCCGTTTTTCCTACAAAGGGCAGCCTATTTATCATTATATGGGATGCTCCACATTCAGCGAATATACAGTCGTAGCCGAAGTATCACTGGCAAAAATCAACCCGGAAGCAAATCATGAAGAAGTGTGCCTGCTAGGCTGCGGTGTCACTACCGGCATCGGTGCAGTGCATAATACCGCTAAAGTACAGTCCGGTGATTCCGTTGCCGTCTTTGGGCTCGGCGGCATTGGCCTTGCCGTTATCCAGGGCGCTCGTCAGGCAAAAGCAGGCAAGATCATTGCCATCGATACAAATCCGGCAAAATTTGAGCTGGCAAGGCAGTTCGGTGCAACCGACTGCCTGAACCCAAATGATTATGACAAACCTATTCAGCAAGTCATTATCGAGATGACGGAATGGGGAGTGGATCATACCTTCGAATGTATTGGTAATGTCAATGTGATGCGTGCTGCGCTCGAAAGCGCACACCGTGGCTGGGGGCAATCAGTGATTATTGGTGTGGCCGGTGCAGGACAGGAAATATCAACCCGACCATTCCAACTGGTCACCGGTCGTTCATGGCGAGGCACCGCCTTTGGTGGTGTTAAAGGCCGCAGTCAGTTGCCTAAAATGGTGGAAGAGGCAATGAAAGGTGAAATTGAGTTAAAACCTTTTGTTACTCACACCTTGCCGCTCGAACGCATTAATGAAGCATTCGATCTAATGCATGAGGGAAAATCCATTCGCACAGTCATCCATTACTAAGCTGTTTTACGGGAGTTAAAAACCGTGCTGTGACAGGCGGTTTTTAATAAAACAGGAAACGATAACCCTAGGTTTACCGTCAAATGAGTAAACCTGTAGGTAGGTTTTACAGAGGAAAAAGAATGGAGAGGATTGAACGCCACACTTGTTTTGGGGGATGGCAGGATGTTTATCAGCATGAATCGACCGTGCTTGACTGCACCATGAATTTTGCTGTCTACCTTCCTCCTCAGGCTGAACATCAGAAATTACCGGTGCTGTATTGGCTCTCAGGTCTAACATGTAATGAGCAGAATTTCATCACAAAATCAGGCGCTCAACGCTACGCTGCCGAACAGGGTATTATTCTCGTTGCCCCAGATACCAGCCCTCGTGGTGAGAAAGTTGCAGATGATGACGCCTATGATTTAGGTCAGGGAGCCAGTTTTTACCTCAACGCAACACAAAATCCTTGGGCGCCGCACTACCGTATGTATGATTATGTGGTGTCAGAGCTACCAATACTGATTGAAGCACACTTTCCGGTAACAACCGCTCGGGCCATTAGTGGTCATTCGATGGGAGGCCACGGCGCACTGATGATCGCACTACGCAATCCAGATCGTTACCACAGCGTATCGGCCTTTTCACCGATTGTTGCTCCTTCTCAAGTTCCTTGGGGAGAAAAAGCTTTTCGCGCTTATCTGGGCGAAGATCGTGACACATGGAAAGCCTATGACACAATCGAGCTGCTGGCTAATAACGCCGAGCCATTGCATATGTTAATTGACATCGGTACCGATGATCCGTTTCTTGAAGAGCAACTACGTCCTGAACTGCTGAAGGATGTATGCGAAAACACAGGACATCCCTACACACTGAACCTGCGCACTGGTTATGATCATAGCTACTATTTCGTCTCCAGTTTTATCGGTGAACATATCGCATATCATGCCAATGTATTGAAGGAGATTTGTATTGATAATCAATAAATTACATACGAATCCATTAATATTTTTACGATAAAAGGATGACTAAACCAATACACGGGTGGTCATTTAGTCGATTTGATACAAATTCAGACAAAAAAACCTACGTTAATAAGGTATTAAAGAAATTTTTTACTCTATTTACTTTGGGTCAATCCTGTAGAGTAGGCCGCTGATTTGAAGTGAGTTCTCCAGCGGCATCCCATCAACCCCCTGCAACAACTTTATGAAGAGTTACTTGAACAACTTAAAAGGGCAGAAGATATTAGGAAACAGACTTTTCATCGGCGACAAAATGGAACATAAGATTCTTTATGAATAAACTGAATAATCGCCAACGTCAGACATTGGGATACTAAACACTTAATGAATTATTTTTAAATCAAAAAAATTATCTTATAGTATTAGATAAAGTCATTTTCACTTATTTATAAAAATATATAGATTTTAATTAAGCATTAAGAGACAAATTATTGTCATAAACTAATGAAATAATCGACTGAGAAAAAATCAAGATGGAAAAATATCTAATAATTCATTAAATAAATACGAAATCATTTATTCACAGCGTCATGATGTTGCAATTACTATTATAAAAAAACATTATAAATTGAAATCATTACTAATCAAAACAATAAAGTCATTTTGTATAAAAATAAATATCTCATTTTATTGTGTTATAAAGAAAAAATAGGAACCATATTACATATCTAATGAAAGAAAATTACTTATTCTGGTACTTGTTAAAATAATTTTTGTTTTTTATAAAACACACATAACAATTATTTGTCCTAGTGGTTTTAATGTGTTATTTATTCCACTCGTTAAGATTTATTTTTTATTTAACACATCTTAGACGACTTACTTATTTGAATAGCTAAATGTTATTAGTTTTTTCTCAAAAGGAGACTGTAATGACATTGCAAGAAATTGGCAAGATGAGTCTTAAAAACTCAGGTGGATTCGTTGCTAGAATCCAATTTAGTTATATGGATGGCGACGGTGAAAAGCATTTAAGTCAGCAAGGTAATAATATTACTCTTGGATTAACAGATACTGTTGACCCTGGCGATCTTGGCGTTCCTGATGGCTCAACAGTTTTTATGCATGTATTTGTAGTATGGGGAAATGATAATGAAGCCCGTAAAGCTTTTTTATACAAAAAAGGAAGTCAAGTACTTGCCAGCTACAATATCAGTGGTACGACATTAAGCAATGATCTTGGTTTGATTGATATCTCGTAATACATACAAACCCACCATATTTAAATTGTCCCCCTATGTACGGATTGAAGTCCAACATTTGGGGGACAGTTCATGCTTGCACTCTCTCACGTTCCAAGCCTGAGTACACGTTTATCTGGCGTTGCTCCTAATGTTTCAGTCACCCTTCTACATGTACGCCATCACATCAAAGGTGTGTTACTGTTTATAGTTATAGAAAAATTCTTCTTCGTGATTTCAGTTACAAAAATCCCTTTGGAAAAAAATAGTTCTGTTCATCTTCAATAAAGTACTGTTATTTTAGTATAGTTATATCTTCTTATAGAGCTCCGGTATTAAATCATTACCTATTATTCGGTTGGAAATATAGAGGTGAAGGCTTGAGCGACGTTGTATTATCGAAAAACCATATTAATCCCTTTCAATCTCAGCTGGAGGAACTTGATTCAAAATTAGTTCCTATTGAGGGAGAGGCTCCTTCAGAGTTAAAAGGTACTTTCTTTAGAATTGGTCCCGGTCGCCTGCATAGGGGAGACGAATATTATAATCATCCATTTGATGGGGATGGAATGATATTTAAAGTAACGTTCAGTGATAATGGGATATTCTATAGAAACAGACATGTGTTAACAAAGGAATACTTAAAAGAGGAAGAAGCTCAAAGGTTACTGTATCGCTCGGTTGGAACCGTCCCCAAAAAACTAAAACTCAGGATGAGATTTTTTATTATTAAAAATCCGGCAAATACAAATATTGTATATCATTCTCATAAGCTTCTGGCGTTGTGGGAAGGAGGGATGCCACATTTAATTAATCCGGTAACTCTTGAGACAATTTCAAAATATGACTTTTCTGGAAAGCTAAAAGCACGATTTTCTTTCCTTCCCAAACTTAACCTTCGTGAAGTACCATTTACAGCACATCCTAAAAAAATACCAAATGATGATAATTTATATGGATTTGGTGTGACATATGGTATTGGATCTAAGTTAACGCTATACAAAATAGACAGTGCCGGCGATATGATGGTTATACGCAAAATTTCGCTTAAGAAAAGGTATTTAATTCACGATTTCATAGTGACAAAAAATTACTTTTTATTTTTTTTAGGTGGGCCGCATATAAATCTTAAGTTGAGCAATGTAATTGGCAATGAAAGCATCATTGCATCCATGAATTCACGTGAAAGTGAAGATGGCCGGGTTCTTTTAGTTTCAAGAAAATGCCATGATGTGAAATTCTATGATGCAGTTCCTGGATTTATTTTTCATTTTGCAAATGGTTATGAAGATGCCGATGGGAATGTGATTTTCGACGCCTCATTTTGGCGGTCATTCCCAGTATTTACACAGAATATATTTAAAAATAATAGTTCAGAACTTTGTCGTTTTACTTTATGCACAGCATCCGGGAATGTTGATAAAGAAATTTTATTCAGGGGGAATACTGATTTCCCAGCCATAAACCCTACAGTCTGTGGTAGACAGCACAGATATGCCTGGTTCGTTTGCTGGGAGGATTCTGACAGTGAAGGGAGATCAATAATTAAATTTGATTGTTTTGATAAGAGTGTATTAAGCCACAGTTTTGATAATGATTTGCCGGAAGAACCTGTTTTTGTAGCCAAACCGGGTGCTGTTAAAGAAGATGATGGTTGGCTTATTTTTAAGGTTTATGTCGAAAAATTGCACTGTACAGATATCGTAGTTTTAAATGCTGATGATCTCTCAATGGTGTGCAGATTACGTTTGCCGCACCATATTCCAATGGGAATGCATCACTGCTGGATAAATGAAGTTATGCTATACCCTATGGATTTCAAGATGCATCGCGACGGCAAAGAAGCAACTTGAAAGATGACGGATATATACCCTAAAGATTTCAAGATGGATCGCGACGGCAAGGGAGTGAATCCCCGGGAGCATAGATAACGATGTGACCGGGGTGAGCGAGTGCAGCCAACAAAGAGGCAACTTGAAAGATGACGGGTATAACGGGTATATAAGCCTGAAGCCTATTGTAATATAAGCTTATCATTGTTTTTCAAATGGCTTAGTGAAATTATTTACGTGATTCGGGAAATATTTATGAACGTCAGTACTGCACGAGCTATGAATTACGAAGAGACATTACTGGAGCTACAGAGTGCACTACAACAACACCTAGAACTGGTACTTCCTTCAGGAGCCCCAGATGATAAAGTCTGCGCAGCCATGCGAGAAAGTACACTGGTGTCTGGAAAACGTATCCGCCCCCTCTTATTGCTACTCATAGTCCTGGATCTTGGAGAAAACCCCTGGAAGACTGACTTTCTACAGCTGGCATCTGCAATTGAAATAGTGCATGCCGCCTCATTAATTTTAGACGATCTTCCCTGTATGGATAATGCGGAGTATCGGCGCGGACGCCCGGCTATTCATCGGCAGTATGGTGAAAGTGTAGCGATCCTAGCGGCTGTAGCCTTGCTGAGCCGGGCTTTTGGCCTCATTGTAGAAACAAACCTTTCTGAATACGATAAATCTGCTGCTGTCGCCATACTTTCCCATACAGTGGGTTTAAACGGTCTTGTCCAAGGGCAGTTTCGCGATCTGAACAATACATTATGTGCTGGTAATTATCATGCCATTGCTACCACCAACGATTTAAAAACGGGTTTGCTTTTCGACACAACATTTCAGTTAGCGGCAATTGCTGTGAATGCACCTGATATAATTCGCCAGGCATTGCGTCATGTATCACAACATCTGGGGCAAGCGTTTCAATTACTGGATGACTTGAGCGATGACCTGAATAATACAGGGAAAGATATGTATCAGGATAAGGAAAAGTTAACAATGGTTACGCTGCTCGGAAAATCTAAAGTGCATAAACAATTACGCAGGCACATCAGATACATTGATAAATATTTGGCAATAGTGTATCGCAGAAATTTAGCTTCACGATATTTTATACGACACTGGTTTGATAAAAATATTGCGATGTTTAATTAATTTCAACCTTGGCCCGAAAAAAATGAAAAAGATCGATCACACTCAGCGCAAGAATGAGCATCTGGATATTATATTCCGTCCTCCTCAAACGGAGTCCCAAGTAAGTACGGGGTTTGCTGAGTGGCGATTTCAGCATTGTGCTCTGCCAGAATTGGATCTAGACAGTATAGATCTTAAGTGTTCCCTCTTTGGAAAAATTTTGCAGGCACCACTGCTCATAAGCTCTATGACTGGAGGGGTTCATCGTGCTCATGCGATTAATCATCATCTTGCAGAGGCAGCTCAAGTACTGGGCATTTCAATGGGAGTCGGGTCGCAACGTGTTGCTCTTGAAAATGAAGCAAACGATGGGCTTAGTCGCTCACTACGCCAGATAGCTCCTGATATTCTCCTTTTCGCTAATCTCGGGGCAGCCCAAATTCGTGGCGAGCGCGGGTTTAATTAACCCGAATTCTGCTTAATCCGTCATTGAAAAATCGTCTTCTGAGTAGAAAACTTTCAGTGATGGCTTCTTCAATTTAAGGCAGTAAGCAATCAATCCACCTAAAACGCACAACAGAAAGCCTTTTATACTTCGGTGGCGGGAATGCTCTATTTGAGAAAGAGTTTTTAATTGCCCATTAATCGTTTCAATGATAAAACGCTTTTTTAACATTATCTTATCCCACTCAGCTTGCATACTCGCTTTCATGTTACGCCGTTTTTTCGTGATGAAAGTGACATCGGTTTTAGCTAAATCGTCCGCCAATTCCTGGCTGAGGTAACCTTTGTCACCGTAAAGAGAACCCGTTAATTCTTTTGATAATTCACGAACAGGTTCCCGATCATCCACATTACCCGGAGTCACTTTAAGCGCGAGAATTTCACCCTGATGATTGACAACCAGGTGTAATTTGAAACCGTAAAACCAGCCCATTGAATTTTTTCCGCGCTTTGCTATCCCCGCAAAGACCTTATGTCGAGGGATGCGAATGTTATGGCAGACACTCAAACGGGTGGAATCAATAAAAGCAATGCCTGTGGGTTTCCCTTTTAATTGAGTCAGATAGCTGCATAATGGCACCAAAACGGAAGGAGCCACACTGACAAAACGAGGATAGCTAAGCAAGGTTGGAAAATCCTTATGGTGATATTTCCAAATATGTTCTAGATAAAAATGTTTAAAATCACGGTAATGCGACATATGAAAAAGGATCAAAATGGTCATGATTTCACTGGGATACATATGACCTTGTCGGCGGCGTAAACGATGCCCGCTATCGAGACAAAATTGTTCCCATTGAGGGATGAAAAAACGGCAAAAATCATCGACATCACAGAAAATTTCAACTAAGTTGTCCATAGCCTGTTCCCCCCTCGGAGCTGTTTTTGGTGCACACCAAAACTTTGCTCCTGGAACAGGCTTCTCGTCAATTTCTTATCCAGAATTCGGGTTAATTATGCTCTGCGAGCAGTACAGATGATTGAAGCCGATGCTCTAATTATCCATCTGAATCCGCTACAGGAGGCGCTGCAACAGGGAGGAGACCGTAACTGGTGCCATATTCTATATGCTATTGAACAACTCGTAACAAAACTTGGGGTTCCTATAATTGTTAAAGAAGTAGGTTCAGGCTTATCGCTTCCTGTCGCACGCCAATTGGCAGAAGCTGGCGTCAGTATGCTGGATATAGCCGGGGCTGGGGGAACCAGTTGGGCAGCGATTGAAGCAGAACGAGCATCCACACCGTATCACCGCGCATTGGCCATGGCATTTGCTGACTGGGGAATTCCGACCGCGACAGCACTGCGTGAAATACGCGAGGCACTTCCAAATATGCCACTGATCGCCTCTGGCGGTATCAGAAATGGTGTTGATGCCGCCAAAGCTTATTGCATGGGGGCACAATTGGTCGGCCAAGCCGCTGCCGTCATACATAGTGCAGCCCTCTCCACAGATGCAGTTATAGAACATTTCCAATTAATTATTGAGCAGATAAAAGTCGCCTGCTTTTGCACAGGGAGCGCCGATATTGCTGCGCTGCGTACAGCTGTTTTGCTACCAACATGAGTCTTTCCGCTATGACTGAATATCTTTAATCTCTTTCAACAAACACGAATTTCCGTGATGTATATGACTCTTGATGAGGTTAATAACTGTGTGATTGTCGGAGGATCAACAAAATGATGTACGACTGGGATCTGATTCTGGTGGGAGGAGGATTGGCCAACGGACTGATCGCAATGCGTTTCCAGCAGTGTAAACCACATCTGCGAGTGTTGCTTATTGAAAACACAGAAACAATAGGAGGCAATCACACGTGGTCATTTCATCAACATGATCTTACTGAGGCGGAACATGAGTGGATAGCACCGCTGATTACCTATCGCTGGTCAGGTTACGACGTCATTTTTCCAGCATTTCAACGCACATTGCCACATTCATATTTCAGTATCACATCCCAACACTTTGCAAGCATACTCCATGCATATTTGGGCGAACGTATACAGACTCGTTTATTGGTACAGGAGCTGACTCCACAGAAAGTTTACTTACAGGACGGCTCGTCTCTAAGTGCTGGCGCAGTCATTGATGGGAGAGGCTGGCGACCAGGACCATTTATAGGGAGTGGCACCCAGGCATTTTTTGGTCAGGAATGGGAGCTGGAAGAGTCGCACTCTTTAACCCACCCGATTTTAATGGATACTAGTGTGGGACAGGATACAGGTTATCGATTTATCTATGTCCTGCCGTTCTCCTCAACTCGTCTGCTGATAGAGGACACTCATTACGTTGATCGGGGGCCACCTGATAAGGCTTTGTCGCAGGCTACTATCGCAGAGTACGCGAAGAAACATGGATGGAAACTGGGTAAACTCATTCGAGAAGAGAGCGGTTGTCTTCCAATTACACTTACGGGAGATTTTACCTCTTTCTGGGCACAGCTAGCAGGACAGCCCACCTGTGGGTTACGTGCAGCTTTGTTTCACCCCACAACAGGCTACTCTCTGCCACACGCTATTCGGTTGGCAGATCGTATTGTTGCTCTGCCGGAGCTTACCGATACCTCCTTATTCATTACCCTCAGGGATTACGCACGACAACAGTGGCAACACCAGCGCTTTTTCCGTCTTCTAAATCGCATGCTCTTCCTCGCTGGGGATCCACAACAACGTTGGCAGGTAATGCAACGTTTCTATCAACTTTCCCCAAATCTGATTGCACGTTTTTATGCGGAGCAACTTAATTCCGTCGACAAGGCCCGGATTCTCATAGGTAAACCACCAGTGCCGATAAAGGGTGCTCTAAAGGCAATGTTTAAACAACACAAGAAGCTTCAGGGTTTTTATTATGATTAAAGCGCTGGTAATTGGTGCTGGTTTTGGTGGGCTGGCACTGGCAATAAGGCTCCAGTCTGCGGGGATTCCGACATGTATTTTGGAGCAACGGGATAAACCAGGTGGACGCGCTTATGTTTATAAGGAACAGGGATTCACCTTTGATGCCGGCCCCACCGTAATCACCGCTCCTAATGTCATTGAAGAATTGTTTACCCAGGCTGGTAAACGTATGGCTGATTACGTCGATTTACTTCCCGTACACCCTTTTTATCGGCTCTGTTGGGAGTCGGGTAAGATGTTTGATTACGACAATGATCAGCAACATCTGGAAGCACAAATCCATACGTTCAATCCAAGAGATGTTAACGGGTATCGACGCTTTCTAGACTATTCCCGGGAAGCCTTTAATGAAGGCTACCTGAAACTTGGAACGGTGCCCTTCCTCTCTTTTCGCGACATGTTGAGTGCGGCTCCACAGTTGATACGTCTACACGCATGGCGTAGTGTTTATAGTCAGGTGGCACGCTTTATCAAGGATGAGAGCCTGCGCCAGGCATTTTCATTTCACTCGCTATTGATAGGAGGTAACCCCTTTGCTGCATCTTCTATCTATACTTTGATCCACGCACTGGAACGAGAATGGGGAGTCTGGTTTCCGCGAGGAGGAACCAGCGCTCTGGTTGAGGCAATGGTGAAATTGTTTACTGACATTGGTGGAGAAATTGAGCTTAATGCAAAGGTAAAACGCTTCACCACCCATGGCAATCGGGTCACAGGTGTCCAATTAGCTGATGGACGAAATATGACATGTGACGTTGTGGCCTCAAATGCCGATGTTATTCATACCTATAAGCACCTGTTAGGTCAGCATCCGGTCGGAATAGCCCGCGCTCGAACACTGGTGCGTAAACGAATGAGCAACTCACTGTTCGTGCTTTATTTCGGTCTGAACCATCACCATACGCAATTAGCCCATCATACAGTTTGCTTTGGTCCACGCTATAAGGAACTCATCGAAGATATTTTTTATCATGACCGACTGTCAGAGGATTTTTCACTCTATCTCCATGCCCCCTCTGTTACTGACCCATCCCTTGCTCCCCGAGGATGCGCAAGTTACTACGTTCTGGCCCCTGTACCACATTTGGGGACAGCTAATTTAAACTGGGATATAGAGGGGCCACGCTTACGTGACCGTATTTTCGCGTATCTGGAAAAGTACTATATGCCCGGTCTGCTCAAGCAGTTAGTCGTTCATCGTATTTTTACCCCATTTGATTTTCGTGACCAACTCAATGCCCATCTCGGTTCGGCCTTCTCCTTTGAACCGTTGCTGACACAAAGCGCTTGGTTCCGACCACACAATCGGGACAACCGCATTGATAATCTGTATCTCGTCGGCGCAGGCACGCATCCTGGAGCAGGTATTCCCGGCGTGATTGGATCAGCAAAAGCCACCGCCACATTGATGTTAGAGGATATCGCTAAATGAATCCTGCGCTACTTAAACACGTTACTCAGATAATGGAGCAAGGCTCAAAAAGTTTTGCCAGTGTCACCCGACTTTTCGATACAGCAACACGACACAGCACAATGATGCTGTACGCCTGGTGCCGTTATTGTGATGATATAATAGACGGGCAAGAGCTGGGGAGACAAATAAGCAGTGTTGATAAGTATAGCGCCCGCGAGAAACTTCAAATGCTGCAATACCTGACAAAGCAGGCTTACGACGGTTTGCCGATGACCGAACCTGCTTTTGCAGCCTTTCAGACAGTAGCTCTGAGTAATGAAATCCCTCAGCAACAGGCCTTCGAACATCTGGAAGGATTCGCAATGGATGTACTCTGTGAGCCTTACAGAACGTTGGATGATACTCTGAGATATTGCTACCATGTCGCGGGAGTAGTTGGGCTGATGATGGCAAGGGTTATGGGGGTTCGCGAGGCGAGTGTGCTGGATCGGGCCTGCGATCTAGGAATTGCTTTTCAGTTAACTAACATTGCTCGGGATATTATTGAGGATGCGAAGGCCGGGCGTTGCTATCTTCCGCTAGAATGGCTTCACCAAGAAGGGCTAATGCCAGACACACTTATTTATACCGAAAACCGTCCTGCGCTAGCTCGGGTGGCATCCCGATTGATTGTGGAAGCGGAATCTTATTATACCTCCGCTCTGACAGGGCTTGTTGGTTTACCTTTGCGTTCAGCCTGGGTCATCGCTTCTGCTCATGGTATCTATCGTGAAATCGGCATTAAAGTGCAACAAGCAGGAGTACGGGCCTGGGAATGCAGACAAAGAACTAATCGTGGAGAGAAGGTTACCTTATTAATGGCTGGCGCAATGAAGGCGCTTATATCTCGGGTGGCGATAACAACGCCTCGCGATCCCAAATTGTGGCAGCGACCTCATTAAAAATTAACTCCACTTTGTGGTAAAAGAACATCTATTTATGTAAAACAAAAGTGGCTGGCGCAAAGTAAATTATTTCCCCGCAACCAGCCTTTTCCTGACATGCTGCACTTCCCTTCCTCTTTCGAGGTTCAAACCCATTACTGGGTAAGGATTAGTCAGGCTCGCAATAGGTACTCCAACGGACTATGATTATCACGACATTCCGAGATAACCATTTGTTTTAAAAGTAAAAACTTTACACTCAAAACGGTTATGATGACCTTAATGACTGGCCTACCACCATAACACATTGTTTTAAAAATCAATTAAAGAAAAATATAACAAAAACGTTAAAGTTTTCGTTAACTTTTATCATCTTAAGGAACAATCTTTACAAAATAAGTAGTCAAACCGCATGAAGCTCTTGTGCTTAACACAGAGTTGGTCGAAATTATTTCATCGGTCAAGAAGGATAATAATATATAGATTGTCTTAATTTTTCATTCCTACCGAACCTTGGAATACATTGCTTCCTTTCCAATGCTAAGTTGGAACGAATAATCAACCAGCAAAGCACAGTTCTTAATTACCATCTAACTCTACGATATATGTAAGTTTAAAATCATTCCTTACCCCGTTTTTAGGTTCAATAAAGGAAGTAAAGTGAATGACTCAACATCTTCCGAGCATTTTCGCACTTGAGCAGTTTTCCTCTCATCTGATTCAATAAGATGAGAGGACTAAGCAGAAAATGACTATGAGTTAAACTATGCATAAGTTACACCTATGCATCGGAACTTACTTTTCCAAAAGAGCTTAATCTCAAAAATTTAGAAGAAAATAGATCGCTTGGCATCTTTTTCTTGAGCAACTCATGAAAATTCTCATCATGAGTTGTCACTATAATTTGCTTATTGAACATAATAGAAAGCATTCGAAGAGTATCGATCAAACCTAAAGTATTGATTGCATCAATTGACTGAACAGGATCATCTATCAGTATGCAATCAACAGGATTGCCTTCATCGTCCTTTGAAGACAAGGCTCTCGCAAGAAAAATACTCAAAGCTAAGACATTAATTTGAGCAGAACTAAAACTCAAAGTTGGAGACATTAGTTTGTCATTTTTTTCACTTTGTGCAGATATTAATAACCTTGGATTATCATCAGACGTACAAGTAAAAACAATTTTTTTATACTCAGGATGTGGATCAATGCTGCTATATATCTTATTTATCAATTCTGTATTGAAGAAAGAATCAACTCTTAATTTTATTTCATTCCCGAGTTTTCTTATATCACTGTCAAGTTCAACAATTACTTCACTCAATTTAGAAACTTTAGAGGATATACTATAAAGTTCTTTCTCTAGTAAGCTGGTATCAGAGTAATCAACGATCTTTGATGAAATGCTCTCAATAGATGAAAATTTGGCCAAGCAATCAGATAACGTTCTGTTTTTAACATTGATACCAGTGACTTGTAACTCTAGAGAATCTTTCACTTTTGTGTAAACCACAGAGTTATCCTCATTATCAAATGAGTCTGCCACACTAATAAACCATTGGTTTTCCTTAGATAATAAAGACATCTTATCTTCCAAATCAACCAATAAGGCGTTCATCTTTTCCTTACTAACACCTTTAAATTGTGAATCTTTATTCTCACTTTCAAGCTTGTTAATTTTAATGACAATTTTTCCGATTCTATCCTTTAGCCCCTTTTGACTATCATTTAATTTGTCAGTTTTAAGCATAACAAAAGAAATAAAGTCATCCTTATTTACGCCTTCACTTAATTGATTAGATTTAATAAAATCAGAATACTTAGATAAATGTACCACCAATTTAAAACGTTCATTTTCTAGGTCAATTATTTTCTTATTAAGCTCTATTTGATTAACTCTTGACTTTATCGACTCTTTTATGTCCTCAATCTCTTTAGATATAGAATGCTCTCTATCTCTTTCACATTGCACTTTTGAAATCAAATGTTTTGAATAGTCATACTTTGACATAAACATTACAGATGAGTTAAATTTATTTATTTCAGATATAAAGATATTTTTACTTTCTACAAGAGTAGATTTTTTCTGAGAAGATTCATTTATTAAATTCTCCAAGGAAGAAATTTCATCTTTTAAACCATTTGATATTGATTTTTTCTTTTCAATAAATTCAACATTAAATCTATCCAACTTCATAGATAATTGTTCTAGTTCTTCCATCAATGAACTTTTCGAGGCATTTTTTTTCTTTTCTATATCTGATAGCATAGAATTGTTATTAATTCTAGAAATAAGCTCATCATAGGTTTCGTTATCTCGCTCACATAAAGGACAGTGAGATTGTTTTGTACTTATGACAATACTACTTGCTTTATCTATTAAAAAAGATATGTCAGTTTGTTGTTGATTTATACTTTCTAACTCTTTATTTATTGATTTTATTTTACCATCAATCTCAACCTTACTTTTGTAAACGTAACAATACTTAGCATAAATATCAGATAACTCATTTTTATTATCTTCATGGATAAT
The DNA here is from genome assembly GCF_003343245.1 of Photorhabdus laumondii subsp. laumondii. Lineage (NCBI taxonomy): Bacteria > Pseudomonadati > Pseudomonadota > Gammaproteobacteria > Enterobacterales > Morganellaceae > Photorhabdus > Photorhabdus laumondii. The sequence continues at coordinate 5,073,743 of NZ_CP024901.1, forward strand.
AAAAAATTCAGGCAGCCATTTAAAATCAAAAAGGGTCAACTTCTCTAATGATGATAAACATATGTCTGCCACATCCTTCTGGCCTTTATTTTTTTTAATCTCTATTTCCATATTAGCTAGTTCTTTTTCAACACCATCTAAACTTGTTGATTTATCTTTTATAGTATTAAACACAAAATATAAGTTGGCTTGCTCTTTACCTAATTGGTCAATATTCTCACAAACCTTTTGGTGAAAAATGATTTTTTCATTGAGTGAATCATTTAAACTTTTGATTAAAGCATCATTCATTTTTAACTTCAGCTTTAATTCTTCAATCTCTTTGAGAGTACTATCTAACTTTAACTTATAGGTAAAATATTCATGGGCATTTTTGTTTAATTCTCTGAGGCTTAAAATAACATCCTGATTTAATAATAACTCTTTCTCTAACGTATTAAAACTTTCTTTGAGGGCACCAACTTCATCATAAAACTTAATTTTGTCTAAAATTAATGACCTTTCATTAATACACTCTTTGTATTTATAATAGATCGATGCACCAAGTTTTAATTGAGATAAATTAACCTCTATTTTAGAAAGCTTTTCATCATTTTCTTTAACTCTATTTTTAATTATATTTTCAGCTTCTTTTAAACGAGCTGAAAGGTGAAAATGTTCATTTTTAGTAAATGGTGCTATTACCTCATCAATTTTTATTTCATCTAAGTACTCATTTACATCTTTAATTATTATATTAATGCTATGAACGTAATCCTTGTTATCTTTTTGCCTATTTATTTCACTTGATAGTTTATTTTTGGTGTCAACTAGTTCTTGTTTTTTCTTAGACACGTCTGATTTCAATGATAAGAGCGTAGAACGTGCACTATTAATGTTTACTAATTCATCATCTACCTCGGAGAATTTTTTAAATCTTGTTTCAGAGTCGGTTTCTCTTAAAAAAGAATCAATAGATTCTTGATACAACATAGAGGATTCAAAATATTTATTTGTTATACTCTTTGATTGAATTCTCCAGTCTGAACTTCCCTTTCTTCCTTTCTTATATGATGAAATAAATGGCTTTTCAGATTTACTAGTAATAACCTCCACTCGCGTCTCAATATTTTTAGGAGCATTTTTATTTCTTATTATCAGTTGAGATTCACCTTTAATGTTATATTGATTACTTTCTTCTAAATTAATTTTCTCTAACCTTTCATTTCTCACATATCGGCTTATTTTTTTTGTGATAGCAAAGTCAATTGCATCAAAGAACGATGTTTTACCGAATCCGTTTGGTGAGAATAGTGATACAAAGTTCGCAGGCTCTCCCGATGTACTATGAATAAAGTCAAAAGTACCATCCTTCTTCTCTAAATATGATTTAAATGCTTGTATTTCAACTTTTTTTATTTTCATTTATTCATCACTCAATAGTTTATTGATCCAGTTTTCTCGCATAGACTTTGATTTTCCATCTCTTCCTCCAGACAACCCAGCCAAAAGAATAGATTTTGAATGATCACCTAGAAATTGTTCCCAACTTCTATCAAAAACAACATTATTGCTCAAACGTATATTGGACAAGAGTAACTTTTCATCTAGTATCTTCTTGGTTTCTTTTTCTATATCTGTCTTTTCTAACCCTTTTAATTCTAGTGCAACTTTTCTCATATAAAATTTATCATTCTCTATCTCATACTTTATATTATCAGGAATAGCATCCTGACAAATAAAAACAAGATAATTATTCCAACGCTCAAATTCAGATGGTTCATATTTACTTAAATATTCATAATTTAAGTTATCGGAAATCTCTCTCCACCTTTCCTTTAGAATACTCGTGGTAGGAGTTACATAACAAAATGCATTTATCATTGCAGAATCAAATATACAAACAGATAGGACAAAGAATTCTACGCCTAACTCTGAATTTAGTTCCTGAAACTTATTATTTATTGAGAAATTCTTACTGTTCATTTGAAAGATACTCTCTGTAATTTTCAACAATTAGCTCTTTCAAATCATCACCTTGAAAAATATTAATTCTACTTAGCTCCTCTTCTTTGCAAGATAAGCAAGCATCATTAACAGACGGCCAAAAAAGTATTTCATTAGAAATAGTTTTATTCCTCATCACTCTTTCAATCCTTTCTCCTGTTATGGCACTACCTATATCTGTTAATGTTTTTTCTGAGACATTTTTATCAATATATGGACATCCAAAATTCAAATTATTTTTTGTAAAAATTACAATTTTACCATTTGGTTCAAGATCCCCTATTTCTGTTTCTAATATATAAGTTTTAAATATCTGCCTAAATTTTATATTGTTATGATCGTAAATGAATCTAAAGTTCAAAAACAACCGTTCTAAATAATTAGAATTACAAGAGTCTTCATCATCTGGAGCGAAAATTGACAAATAAATAGCAAAAAACTCCAAGAATGCACACCAAAGTTCTTTATCATATAGTTTTTTTAAGTCTTGGTTATGCGCTAGAATTCGATTCGCAAACTCTTCGACTATTTTGTTTGGTGTCACATAATAAGAGTTAAAGATCTTATAATTATTTAGTGTTATTTTTAGTAAATTCTTGACAACATCAAGACTATCCTCATTTTCTAAATCAAGATTTTCAAAGATATTATCGCGATAAAATTTAAAACTAGATAAATGAATGGGCTTAATTTCATCCCAACCTTTATCTTGAAGAAAATCAAGATAAGCATCAATTCTAATGCAGTTAATTTTACTATCAGCAGCCTGAGTATTACTGACTTCAAATTCGATAGCTACAAGAGATACATCTTGGTTTTCTTCATTAATAAAAAAAATACCACCACCTGAAAAACCTTCAATATCTTCATATTGAGTTAGCTCATTAATGGTGAATACGGATGTATTGCCTTGGATATCGTGTAATAAACAATCATAAGAATATAATTGCTCTCTAAATATGTGATTATGTCTCTTGTTTTTTGGGTAACCGTAAAACTTTAATTTTTTTTCTTGGTTATAAAAGTTTTCAATGTGAGATATTTCGACACCATCTAAACGTTCGACTTTAAGAATAGCTACATCAATCACTGGGTGTTCTACTTTGTCTAAAACAGATATATTTCGCCCTTCAATATTTTTCACTTCTATTTTATCAACGCTTATATCTTCTACAACGTGCTTTGCTGTCAATATGTATGAATATTGAGTTGAGTATGGATTTATTAATACACCACTTCCTTCTTCCACCCTAACTGTAGCACTTTTTAACTTCTCTAATTCATCATTTAACATGGATCAATTCATCACAATTATCTGTAGTTATACCTATATTTTTCAACTCTTCTATCTCTTTAACACTAAAGATTCTATTTAATAGAGTCGGGTAGTTGAAAATAATGTTTGCGTTATCTACATTTTTCACTATTCTTGCTATTGTTTTTTTATTTGGCAATTCATGAGAACTTCCATCTGTAGATATGATAAAATTTTTACAATCTATTAAATTTAGAAATCGGGCACTTGTATTAAACTCACTACCATGATGAGATAGTTTTATATAATCAACTTTCAGTTTATTACTAGAACTTATATTCTGACCTTGTTCGTCTTTTAAGCTCGATATTGCGTCACATACAACTCCATCATGTGCATCACCCAAAAGCAAAATCTTATGATTATTGTACTCAAACAAAATAGCTATCGAGCTTCCATTATGAATAGATTTATCACTTAAAAATTTATCATTTAGATTAAGCTCTTCTAATGACTTGCCATAATCAGTCTTCTTTCCTGATGTTATGCTTTGCGGGACCTCTTTTTCCCACTTGCAAAGTAACCTTGCTAAGTCTTCTCTTTTAGGAGATAGCACTGTGATTTTTGCACCAAAAAACTCACAAGTATATCCACTTTCAATGAGCCAGTTCTCCCAAATACCTAACTCTGATATCCGTTTCTCGAACGAGACTCCTTGTTGAATACTGGTCTTTCCGTCTTGAACATTGATCCGCTCCAGCTCCAATTCGTTTTCTGGTAGTACGTCACTATCAAATGCTTCTTTAATCAATTTACCAGAGTTAAACCATACCTTGTCACACAGCGAAATTAGAAGCTCTCCTGACCTGAATCCATTTAGTATTCCACCTATATGATCATCATCGACATGGGTAAGAATCAACTTATCAACCCGTTCATTGCGCTCTTCTATTAACTTTAATGTTTTATAAAGTTCACCTTTTAACGGACCAGTTTTGTATACGGATGATTTTCCACCATCAATTAGAATATTGCGAGTGACTCCATTGTTTTCCCAAGACAATAAAATGCAATCACCATTTTTTGCCTTTAGTACCTTCAACCTTAACATAGAGTACTTCCCTTAATTCCATACAATCAAAACGGGCGCATACTATACTGATTTCATTTTCTAACATAGATTCGATAGTCGCTCATAGAGCATACTATCACACAATTTAGGATTGACACTTTCTTATCCATGACAAACTCATTATTAACAGATTAATTACATCGTGACAACTTTAGCTACGGATGCTTTCTTTTTTCGTGATATTTTCTTATCAACAACGGCAGATAGGTTCTCCGTAGACTGGTGTGTGATGCTTCGTTATGGCTTGTTCCAAAACATCTCTTCGCTCCACTATGCACCTCAGATTCAGCACGAGTGACGGCTGTATATAACCAAGCTCTGTCTAAGTTTCTGGCTTTATCTAAGGCAATGTTCCCCTGTGAAAATTGATATGGCATGTCTGGCAGAGCACTAATGTCTTCCTATTACGAGCAATCATTAATTTCTTCCAAAGAGCCGTATCCGCTTTTATGTCCTTGAGTTTTCTTACATGATGAACTTCAAAAGGATCTATTCTGGCACTACAGTATTCACATTGGGGTGCCGCCATTCACTCCAGCAACTCAGTTCTGTTTGAATACTTAACGTATTCGGCAATACATCCGCTGAACTATATTTTGACGCATTTCTGTTTTTGAGTTTGAATACTTCTAACTCATATATCTTTCCATTACGATTTTCCCGATAAACGCAAAAGAGCATCTATTTATGTAAAACAAAAGTGGCTGGCGCAAAGTAAATTATTTCCCCGCAACCAGCCTTTTCCTGACATGCTGCACTTCCCTTCCTCTTTCGAGGTTCAAACCCATTACTGGGTAAGGATTAGTCAGGCTTGCAATAGGCACTCCAACAGCCTATGATTACCACAAAACAACATGATAACCATTTGTTTTACAAAGAAAAATATTGAACTCTAAAACGGAATATCATCATCAAAATCCATTGGTGGCTCATTGCTTTGTGGAGCGGAAGATTGGGCTGGACGCGAAGGTGCGCCACCACCGCTGAACTGCTGAGATTGTTGCTGTGGTTGTGGCTGCTGTGGCTGTCCCCAACCTCCGCCTTGTGATTGTTGGCTATCCTGGAAACTACCACCACCAGCACGACCACCCAACATTTGCATGGTACCGCCCATGTTTACCACTACTTCCGTGGTGTAACGCTCTTGACCGTTCTGATCCTGCCATTTACGGGTTTGCAGAGAACCTTCAATATAAACCTGTGAACCTTTACGCAGGTATTCACCCGCGACTTCCGCCAGTTTGCCAAACAAAACAACCCGGTGCCATTCAGTCTTCTCTTTCATCTCGCCGGTCTGTTTATCGCGCCAGCTTTCAGAAGTCGCCAGAGTAATGTTAGTCACTGCACCGCCGTTTGGCATATAGCGGACTTCCGGGTCTTGCCCCAGGTTACCGATTAAAATAACTTTGTTTATGCCTCTGCTGGCCATGGAAATACTCCTGATGAAATGAATTTCTACAATTATTAAGCAACACAGTTTAACATGCGACACTAAAAATGAAACGCAGCCGCTTTAGAACGAACTTTGCGAAGCTCACCGTAATTTAATTCCGTACTTATTACATTATTTCACTTAAATACTGTATATCTAATCAGTCAACTCTGTGTAATAATAACTCACTTATTATTATATACCCTATGGATTTCAAGATGTATCGCGGCGGCAAGGGAGTGAATCCCCGGGAGCATAGCAAACTATGTGACCGGGGTGAGCGAGTGCAGCCAACAAAGAGGCAACTTGAAAGATAACGGGTATATGCACGTATGAATAATCCGGGAAATGATTCATGGATAACATCGAAGTTCGGGGCGCACGTACCCACAATCTCAAAAATATCAATCTGATAATTCCCCGAGACAAGCTGATCGTTATCACGGGCTTGTCCGGCTCAGGTAAGTCTTCTCTGGCATTTGATACGCTTTATGCAGAGGGTCAGCGCCGTTATGTGGAATCGCTTTCAGCTTATGCGCGCCAGTTTCTGTCACTGATGGAGAAACCCGATGTTGACCATATTGAAGGATTATCCCCGGCCATTTCTATTGAGCAGAAATCGACTTCCCATAATCCACGTTCAACCGTGGGGACTATTACTGAAATTCATGATTATCTACGTTTGTTGTTTGCCCGTGTAGGGGAACCTCGTTGCCCAGATCACGATATTCCATTAACCGCACAGACTGTTAGCCAGATGGTAGATAATGTGCTAACACTGCCAGAAGGTCATCGTCTGATGTTGCTGGCACCGATCGTCAAAGAGCGAAAAGGCGAGCATACTAAATTATTGGATAATCTGGCAGCACAAGGTTATATCCGCGCACGCATTGATGGTGAAGTCTGTGATCTATCTGATCCACCGAAATTAGAATTACAGAAAAAACATACCATTGAAGTGGTTATTGATCGCTTTAAAGTTCGTGCCGATCTGGCACAACGTCTCGCTGAATCTTTTGAAACAGCGCTGGAACTTTCAGGCGGTACCGCTATTGTCGCCAATATAGATGATAATACCGCCGAAGAGCTGATTTTCTCTGCTAACTTCGCGTGTCCTACATGTGGCTACAGCATGAGTGAGTTGGAACCTCGACTATTCTCTTTTAACAACCCAGCCGGTGCTTGCCCAACTTGTGATGGTTTAGGCATTCAGCAATTTTTTGATCCTGATAGAGTCATTCAAAATGGTGATATCTCCCTTGCCGGCGGTGCAATTCGTGGTTGGGATCGCCGTAATTTCTACTATTTTCAGATGTTACGTTCATTAGCAGAGCATTATAAATTCGATATCGAAGCCCCCTTCAATTCCCTCAGCGCCAATATTCAGCAAGTGGTGTTGTACGGCTCCGGTAAACAATCCATCGAATTTAAATACACCAATGACCGTGGCGATACCACAGTGCGTAACCATCCGTTCGAAGGTGTACTGCATAATATGGAACGCCGCTATAAAGAGACGGAATCCACCGCCGTTCGGGAGGAACTGGCGAAATATATTAGTAATCGTTCATGTATTTCCTGCCACGGAACTCGCTTACGTAAAGAAGCCCGTTACGTATTTATTGAGAATACCACCCTGCCAGAGATCTCAGATTTCAGTATCGGCCATGCGATGGATTTTTTCCAAAACATTAAACTCAGCGGTCAACGTGCGCAAATTGCTGAAAAAGTACTGAAAGAGATCCGCGACCGCCTGAAATTCTTGGTTAATGTTGGTCTGAATTATCTGACGCTCTCCCGTTCGGCCGAAACCCTGTCCGGTGGCGAAGCTCAACGTATCCGCCTTGCCAGCCAGATTGGTGCGGGTTTAGTGGGAGTGATGTATGTACTTGATGAACCTTCTATCGGGTTGCATCAGCGGGATAATGAACGCCTACTAGAAACACTAATCCACTTGCGCAATCTGGGAAATACCGTGATTGTGGTTGAGCATGATGAGGATGCCATCCGGGCTGCCGACCATATCATTGATATCGGCCCCGGTGCAGGTGTACATGGCGGTGAAATCGTCGCGGAAGGCTCAGTTAAAGATATTATGGTGAGCAAAGATTCACTAACAGGTCAATTCCTGAGTGGAGAGCGTGAAATTGCCATCCCAGAGAAGCGTATCTCGGCAGATCCGAAAAAGGTGCTGAAACTGATCGGAGCGAAAGGTAATAACCTGAAAAATGTGACGTTCAATCTGCCAGTTGGGTTATTTACTTGTATTACCGGGGTTTCTGGTTCCGGTAAATCAACGCTAATCAATGATACTCTGTTCCCGATTGCCCAACGCCAGTTAAATGGCGCGACCAATATCACCCCTGCACCTTATATTGATATTCAAGGGCTAGAGCATTTCGATAAAGTGATTGATATTGACCAGAGCCCGATTGGCCGAACTCCCCGCTCTAACCCAGCAACTTATACCGGCGTATTTACACCAGTTCGTGAATTATTCGCAGGCGTACCTGAATCACGCACCCGTGGTTATACACCTGGACGATTCAGTTTTAACGTTAAAGGTGGACGCTGTGAAGCTTGCCAAGGTGATGGCGTTATTAAGGTAGAAATGCACTTCTTGCCTGATATTTATGTCCCTTGTGATCAGTGCAAAGGTAAGCGTTATAACCGTGAAACACTGGAAGTCAAATATAAGGGCAAAAATATCAATGAAGTATTGGATATGACGATCGAAGAAGCCCGTGAATTCTTTGATGCGGTTCCTGCTCTAGCCCGTAAACTGCAAACCCTCATGGACGTTGGACTTTCTTACATCCGTCTGGGCCAATCAGCAACCACGTTATCAGGCGGTGAAGCGCAGCGAGTAAAACTGGCGCGTGAACTATCCAAACGCGGAACTGGGCAGACGTTATATATTCTTGATGAGCCAACAACAGGTTTGCATTTTGCTGATATTCAACAGCTATTAACAGTTCTGCATCAGTTACGCGATCAAGGGAATACCATTGTGGTTATTGAACATAACCTTGATGTGATTAAAACCGCTGACTGGATCGTGGATCTTGGCCCAGAAGGAGGTAGCGGCGGCGGTGAGGTTCTGATTTCTGGTACTCCAGAAGAGGTCGCGGAATGTGAAAAATCACATACCGCACGTTTCTTGAAACCTATATTGAAGAAAGAAGCATAATTTATAGATAGGGGCTCAGTTAGCCCCTTATTTTCTAGCCGCAACTTTTTGAAACGGGTTTCACATGTGGCGCTCCCAATAACAACAAGCAATTTTCGCTGCCAGTTCAGCGTTATTGAGCACTAACTGAATATTGGAAGATAGGCTATTGCCCCCGGTTAACTCAGAGACTCTTGCTAACAAAAACGGCGTACACGCTTTTCCATTTACTCTCTGTTCTATGGATTCGCGTACTGCTTGTTCGATAGCAGCACTGATCTCCGCTTCCGGCATGGCGTATGGCTCAGGAATCGGATTAGCAACTACCAAACCGCCCTGTAATCCAGTATCCCATTTTACTGCCATCGCCTGAGCTATCTGTTCTGGGGAATCCAGACGAATATTGACGGAGAATGGACTGGTACGACAGAAAAACGCCGGTAAAGCGTGAGTCTGATAACCAATCAGTGGCACACCGTGAGTTTCAAGATATTCTGTTGTCAAGCCAAGATCCAAAATGGATTTAGCACCAGCACAGACTACCGCAACACTGGTTTTCGCTAATTCCTGTAAATCGGCAGAAATATCAAAAGTCTGTTCCGCCCCACGGTGCACACCGCCAATACCGCCGGTAGCGAAGATTCTAATCCCGGCCATTGCCGCAATAATCATGGTAGAAGCAACCGTCGTCGCGCCATTTTTTCCAGCCGCGATAACAAAGGGTAAATCACGACGGCTGACTTTAGTTATTTCATCACCTTTTCTAGCCAAAAACGCTATTTCTTCATGCGACAGACCTGCTTTCATCATCCCATTGATAACAGCAATTGTTGCAGGAACAGCACCATTTTCCCTGATTTTCTGCTCAACTTGTAGCGCAGTCTTTACATTTTGCGGATAAGGCATTCCATGAGCAATAATGGTCGATTCTAACGCCACAACCGGTCGGTTATTCTCTAAAGCCTCTGTAACTTCTGGGGAAATATCCAAATATTTATTGCTAATAGCATGATTTTTCATGATTATAATTCCAACAGTTTTTGGACACTGCCATTTGACAGATTTGGATTATTGGTCAATTCGCAAGAGAGCGTGAGCGCGGAACACCCTTGAGCAAAGCGAACACTTTCTGCCAGCGTCATATTTTCTAGCCAGCAGTTCACCAATCCGGCCATCATGGCATCTCCGGCACCTGTTACATTGACAATCTTGATACTGATGGGAAGTGACCAGCCTGCCACACCATCGCTTTCACTAAAGTAGACACCCTCTACGCCCATGCTGAGTACTAACCGCTGCACACCTTGATCGTGAAACCACCGCGCCACTGCCGGAACATCGGTAGGTTGGGTAATTTTCATTCCACTAAGCGCTTCCGCCTCCAGACAATTAGGTTTTAAGGTGTGGATATAGGAAAGCCAGTTTTTAATCTTAGGTGCTTTAAATGCGGATACTGTATCCACAAATACCGGCACCGTTCCGGCATTAGTCAACAACCAAACCAAAGCTTCTTCAGATAAATTGCAATCAATAACTAGCACGCCGGCGTGCTGAATAAGATCACAATGATTCGCTAACAACGATGGCGTCAGTTTTTCCAAAATATGCATATCGTTGATGGCAACCAGCATCTCACCGCCGTCATCTAATAGAGAGATATATGTCGAGGTACTTTCACCATAAAGCTTATAGCAATAGTCGACATTAACACCTGCACATCTGGCCTGATCCAGTAAAGTGCTACCATAGAAATCATCGCCAACAACAGAAATAAGATGACATTCTTTACCTAATAAAGCGATATTTTGGGCAATATTTCTGCCTACACCACCGGGGGTACATTTTATTTTTCCTGGGTTAGAGTCTTGATAAATGAGTTTATTCGATGAATAACCGTAAACATCCATATTAATAGAACCAACCACCACCACATAATGGTGATCAGATAAAATATAACCTTTGCCTTTTATATATCCCTTATTCATTAAATTCATAATATGACCAGCAACACCGGAGCGACTTATACCTAAAATATCGGCCATTTCCTGCTGTGGAATTAACGGATCTCGTCTCAGAAGTTGCAATATTTGTTTTTCCCGATTCGTCATTTTTGGACACTTGTTTGTTCTTAAACACACGTTTGTTTTATGTGTTAAAAGCAAAACAGTAAAGTGGGATTTTTTATTTTACAACGAAGTTGGAAGAACGATCGTAAGAGCCCATGACTGGACTATCAGCCCTATTTTATGTGATAACCATCAAGTTAAATCCTGTTGAAAACTCCTTTTTGCTGTATATTAATAATCAACCCGTGTTTTACGCTAGAAATAAATTCAACAAAACAAAGATCTAAGTAAACCCCTATCGAAAGCTAACAAATGTTTGGATATACCTTGAAATGGTGAGAATTATTTTTCACCATCTGAAACATGTTTCATGAAAAATTGATCTGCTTCACATTAAAAAACATACTTCATAGCCGAAAATATCCATGAACAAATTATATACGCTGCGATTATACCCTATGGATTTCAAGATACATCGCGACGGCAAGGGAGTGAATCCCCGGGAGCATAGCAAACTATGTGACCGGGGTGAGCGAGTGCAGCCAACAAAGAGGCAACTTGAAAGATGACGGATATAGAATAATTTTCACGTCAGATTTCATCCTATAAAGAATAAATCTAAATGTTCATAACGCTATTACGCTTATAAACAAAAATGCTTATAAACCTCTTGATGATATAAACAAAAATGTTTATGTTTATTTTCAAGTTAAACAAACAGGAGGAGGCAGTGAAGCAAAGCGAGTTTCGCCGGTGGCTTAAAGCTCAGGGAGCAGAATTCAAAGATGGGACTAACCACTTGAAAGTTTTCCTGAACGGTAAGCAAACCACGATGCCAAGGCACCCTAGTAAAGAAATCCCAGAACCACTGAGGAAATTAATATTAAAACAGCCAGGCATCAAATGACAGACCGGCCCCAAGGGACGGGTTACTCGCATAAATTCACTGAGTAAAAATATGCGATATCCAGTAAAATTCGAACATGACGAAACAGGTTGGGCTGTGATGTTCCCAGATATCCCAGAAGCCTTAACAGGCGGAGATACCAGAGAAGAAGCATTAGCTATGGCGCAGGATGCTCTGGTTACTGCGTTTGATTTCTACTTTGAAGACCGGCGCGAAATACCAACACCATCGACTAAAGGTGAAGCTTTTGTCGAAGTACCAGCCAGTATAGCGGCTAAGGTTTTACTGTTGAATACGATGCTTCAAACAAGAACAAGCAACGCAGAACTTGCACGGTTACTGGGAACTCGACCGCAAGAAATTCAACGTATAGTGTCATTAAGTCATAGCACTAAAATTGACACTATCGCGAATGCGTTAAATGCCTTGGGTAAACATCTGGAACTTGTTGCCATTTAAACATCACCATCAAATAGTCTTAAACCTTGCCGTGGCAAGGTTTAAGTAAATAAATTTAAATTACAGCTTCATTACCATTTATCTCGATAGTCAAATGATATTTTATACCAATATTTATCTGTTTCAATTTTATTTTTAAAACATGATTCAAGTGTTGGCACCCATTCTTTTTTTACATCGAACGCACCATTATTAATATTATCTTCAATAGTAAGCCCTAATTTTTCTATTACTGAACCATCATCTCCCAGATCTCCAGAATATTCCTCACCAATAAACTCTGCCGTTTTTTTATCAAACCACGCAATATTTAACTTTAACCCCATAATTCACCTCATAAATAACTTTTCATAATTATAATACACTCACTCTTTTTATTCTCTGCTATTCCTGTAGAGACATGAATTTAAAAACGTTTTCACTTTCTCAAGCAATTGCCACATATACTGACAGCCATGATTTCGTGTCACCGTTTCATGTAAGGATTGCCACAGACGCTCAATTTTATTCAGCCAGGGTGAATAAACAGGTAAAAACAACAGATTAAATTTAGGATGACAAGCCAGCCAATCTCTGACCCGTCGGCTTTTATGGATACTGTAATTATCCAAAATCAAAGTGAGGGTTTCAGCATGACAATACTGGCGTTCAAGTTCTTCCAATACATTGATAAATAAATGAGAATTCTTATTTAACCCGTCAGCATAAGTCACTTTTCCCGTTTGAACATTCAGGCAACCTGCAAAATAATGTTTTTGGTTTTTTCCTGGTGTCACTATACGTTTCTGTTGCCCTTTTAAATACCAGTCAGCCCCGATTTTTGGATTCAGCTCGATGTCGACTTCATCTTCATAAAAAACGGGATGTTTTTCTGAACACGTTGACAATGCCTCGGTAATTTTCGCCATTTTTTCATGGTACTCGGGATCGGGTAATTTAAGCGTCGGGGCTGCCCTTCGCCACACGATACCCATTTTATGTAAGTAACGATAGAAGGTACTGATGGATAATTTTATGTTTAATAATTCATTGATTTTAATTATAAAAAACTCAAGACTCCAGCGAGAACGCAGGCAACCCAATTGCTGGGGAGAATATTGCAATAAAAAAGACAGTAAAGGATAAAGCGGGATTAAATTCCAGACAGCGGGTCTGCCCACAGGCAGGCTTTTGAGTCCTTCCAGACCATATAAAGTCAACCAGTTTATCCAGCGATAGACAGAAGAACGACTGGCGCAAAGGGTTTTGGCGACCAGAGAGACAGACTCGCCTCGATGCAGCATCAATATGGCCATGAGCCTGCGAGCATAATCTTTATCTCGGGTGTTCTGGATAATTTTTTTCATCTGGCGTCGTTCATTGCGGGGTATAGGTGCTATGATAGGCATAACTCAGTCCGTTTAGTGGTTTGGGATTATCTACAATTGATCAGATTGCAAAAATTGGACTGAGTTCCCTCCAAGTGTTCTACTATTTTGAAAAGTTATTTATATAAACACAGACAATTAAGGTAGAAAAAAATTGATCTCAAACAATAATGATTATCATTATTTATATAAAATAAACACCAATTAAGATTAATAATACTCGTTACTAACTCAGTATAGAATGGAAGACTGAAAAGAATATGTGAATGAAGTTACTATAAATTCGACATATTAAATTAATATTAGGAAAGAGAATAAGCGCACCATAAATAGCGCGCTTTAAGGAGGTGTTTACTGCTATTCTACAAAATTGTCGATCATTATCATCGATAGCAAATCATTTACATTAAAATTTATGACTTATTTACCGCCGCAAATGTTTCAGCAATACGTGCAACATTACGATGGTTGACGCCCGCCATACAGACTCGGCCATTACCGACCAGATAAACAGCAAATTCTTGGCGCAAGCGATCCACCTGTTTCTGGCTAAAACCGGTATAGCTGAACATCCCGCGCTGTTTCAGAAAATACTCAAAGTTTTTCTCTGGTAATGCCGTTTTCAGAGCATCCACCAGCACCGTGCGCATTTCCAAAATACGCAAGCGCATATGCTCAACTTCTGTTAACCATTGTGCCTTCAAAGCAGGATCAGTCAGTACTTTCGCCACAACCTGTGCACCAAAACTCGGTGGGCTAGAGTAAACGCGACGCACACCTGCTTTCAACTGCCCCAATACCCGTTCTTTGGTCTGCTCATCATCACAAATAACAGACAAGCCACCCACTCGCTCACCATACATAGAAAATATCTTGGAGAAAGAGTTGCTCACCAGACAAGGCAAACCGGCTGTCGCCATAGCACGAATGGCATAAGCATCTTTTTCCATCCCATCCGCAAGCCCCTGATAAGCAATATCAAGGAATGGCAGGAGCTCTCTCTCTTTAACAATTTGAACAACTTGATCCCATTGATCATAGGTCAGATCCGATCCGGTTGGGTTATGGCAACAAGGGTGCATCACAATAATGCTTTTTGCCGGCAGTTTCCTGAATGTTTCCAGCATTTCACTGAATTTTACCCCTTTGGTCTGTGTATCAAAATAAGGGTAATAGTTCACCTTAATACCTGCCCCCGCAAAAATAGCTGCGTGGTTTTCCCAAGTTGGATCACTGCACCACACTTCTGAATCAGGGAAATAACGATGCAAAAAGTCAGCACCAATTTTAAGAGCGCCAGAACCACCTAATGATTGAATCGTTGCCACCACCCGCTGTTTCAACACCGGATGATCTTTACCAAATAACAGTTCCTGAACCGCAAGACGATAGGATTCCAATCCCTCCATTGGCAGATAAAGAGAAGCAGTCTGTGACAACGCTCTAAGTTGTTCTTCTGCGGTAGCCACTGCCTGCAATTGCGGAGTCACTCCCTGCTCATCGTAATAAAGCCCGATGCTCAGATTAATTTTTTCCGCACGAGGATCTTTTTTAAATTCTTCAGCCAGCGAAAGAATCGGATCACCAGCATAAGCATCAACATTCTGGAACATCAGGCTCTACTCCTTATCAGTTAGTTAATAAACAATATAACTTACAACATTATTCGTCCAAGTATTCCATCACCACTCTGGAAGTGAGTTTAGTCACCAGCTCATAAGTAATGATACCAGTGTGCTTAGCAACCCGTTCCACTGGCAGTACATCTCCCCAGAGCACCACTTCATCACCCACTTTATCTGTCGCCTCTGGCCCCAAATCAACAGAGATCATATCCATTGAAACACGGCCAGCAATCGGCACTTCACGACCATTAATATGTATTGGCGTTCCTGAAGGCGCACTCCGCGGATAACCATCACCATAACCGATAGCTACAACCCCAAGATAAGTATCACGTTCACTGACCCAGATCCCACCATAGCCAACCGATTCGCCAGCTTTATGCTTACGAACAGCAATTAAGCTCGATTTTAGAGTCATCGCTGGGATCAGGTTAAAATCCACGGCCGTTTTATCAGATAATGGCGATACACCATACATCATCAGCCCGGGACGAACCCAATCTTGATGGACTTCCGGCCACAACAGGATACCTCCCGATGCATCAATAGATTTTTCTCCCGGTTTGTCAGCACAGAAAGCCTGAAAACAGGCTATCTGCTGGCAAGTGGTGTCTACCGTTGGTTCATCAGCCCGGCCAAAATGGCTGACAATATTGACAGGCTGCTGTACATTTTTACAACGACTCAGCCGTTGATAAAATTCTTCCGCATCTTCCGGCCTTACACCTAAGCGATGCATCCCGCTATCCAATTTCATCCATACTTTTACCGGATGAGATAACTTAGCTTGTTCTAGAGCTTGCAACTGTTCAACACTGTGAACCACAGTTTCAATATGGTTAGCAACCAGTACTAGCAGGTCAGCCGCATCAAAGCATCCTTCCAGTAACAGAATCGGTTTGACGATACCACCATGACGCAACGTCAATGCTTCACCAATTCGCGCGACACCGAAACAATCGGCATCGTCCAGCGTATGTGCTGTCTCCAGTAAACCGTGGCCATAAGCGTTTGCTTTCACAACTGCAATCAAATTGCTTTTAGGAGCAATCTCCCTTACCCGTTGCAAGTTATGTCGCAGCGCGCGGCGGTCAATAACTGCGGTTGCCGCTTTCATTCTATTCCTTAAATTTATTGATTCTTTGGTCGTTAATACTTATTCGTCGTCATAACTTGGCCCGGCATAGTTATCAAACCGCGACCACTGACCATTAAACGTTAGGCGAACTGTACCGATTGGACCGTTACGCTGCTTACCAAGAATGATTTCAGCCACACCTTTCATGTCGCTATTCTCATGGTAAACCTCGTCACGATAGATAAACATAATGAGGTCGGCATCCTGCTCAATTGAGCCGGATTCACGTAAGTCAGAGTTAACCGGGCGCTTATCTGCCCGTTGTTCAAGGCTACGGTTGAGCTGAGAAAGTGCAACCACCGGCACTTGAAGCTCTTTAGCCAAGGCTTTTAGTGAACGGGAAATCTCTGCAATTTCCAAAGTACGATTATCGGATAAGGCCGGAACCCGCATTAATTGCAAGTAGTCGATCATGATCAGGCTCAATCCACCATTTTCGCGGAAGACGCGCCGAGCCCGGGAACGGACTTCGGTAGGTGTCAGGCCAGACGAATCATCAATATACATATTGCGTTTTTCCAGCAATATCCCCATCGTACTGGAGATCCGCGCCCAATCTTCATCATCAAGCTGACCGGTACGGATACGGGTTTGATCCACCCGTGAAAGGGATGCCAGCATACGCATCATGATCTGGTTGCCGGGCATCTCAAGACTAAAAATCAAAACCGGCTTATCCTGCATCATGGCTGCGTTTTCACACAGGTTCATAGCAAAAGTGGTTTTACCCATAGAAGGGCGAGCAGCCACAATGATCAAATCTGATTTTTGTAAGCCTGCGGTTTTCTTATCCAGATCCTGATATCCGGTTGAAACACCGGTTACACCATCATGAGGGCGCTGATAGAGTTGCTCAATCCGCTCGACGGTTTCTTCAAGGATCTGCTCTATTCCTTTCGGCCCTTCATCTTTACTGGCTCGATTTTCAGCGATCTGGAACACGCGAGATTCGGCCAGATCCAACAATTCTTCGCTGCTCCTGCCTTGAGGATCATAGCCCGCATCTGCAATTTCGTTTGCAACAGCGATCATCTCGCGGACAACAGCACGTTCGCGGACAATATCCGCATAAGCATTAATGTTAGCTGCACTTGGCGTATTTTTGGACAATTCAGCCAGATAAGCAAAACCCCCTACATTATTCAGCTCCCCACTCTGCTCAAGAGATTCCGATAATGTAATCAGGTCGATGGGGTTGCCCATCTCCAGCAACCGCTGCATTTCAGCAAAAATGCGCCGATGTGGACGACTGAAAAAATCATTGCTAGTAACACGTTCGGAAACATTATCCCACCGTTCGTTGTCTAGCATTAAACCGCCCAACACAGACTGCTCCGCTTCCAAAGAGTGTGGCGGAAGTTTCAGCCCTTCCATTTGGCGATCTTTCGGTTCAGCCATTTTGTTGTGAGTTGATTTTTTTCCCGCCATGAATCCCGCAATAATCCACTGATAAATCTGCAACAGCGCACGAGTATACGCTATGAAGTGCCTTGAGTAATTACATATAGTTTGTAATTATTTCTAACACACTAAAGCCTGTTCACAATGAGTTCAACTACTACGTGCACACATTTCCCTTACATTGATGAGGTTGAGTCATGGCAAAACATATCGAATTTTCCTCTATTGGCGGCCCCGAGGTCCTGCAATATTGTGAATTCACACCCAGAGCTCCTGCTGACAACGAAGTCCAAGTAGAAAATAGAGCGATTGGAATCAATTACATCGACACTTATATTCGTAGCGGGCTATACCCACCAGCACAATTACCCAGCGGCTTGGGCACTGAGGCCGCAGGCATAGTCACCAAAGTGGGTTCTGCCGTCACTACCATAAAAGTGGGTGACCGTGTAGTTTATGCACAATCAACTTTAGGCGCTTACAGTGAAGTACATAATGTTGCGGAAAGCAAAGTCGCTGTTCTGCCAGATACCATCTCCTTCGAACAAGCGGCTGCTTCTTTTCTGAAAGGGCTGACGGTCTATTATCTTCTACGCCGTACCTACAAGATCCAGTCGGGCGAACCCTTTTTGTTTCATGCCGCCGCTGGTGGCGTTGGGCTAATTGCCTGCCAATGGGCAAAAGCTTTGGGTGCAAAACTGATTGGCACAGTCGGCTCTGAAGAGAAAGTACAACGCGCTAAAGATGCTGGTGCATGGCAGGTTATTAACTATAACTGTGAAAATATTGTCGAACGAATTTATGAAATCACCAACGGTGAAAAAGTCGGTGTAGTTTATGATTCTGTTGGTAAATCGACCTGGCTGCACTCGCTGGATTGCCTGAAACGCCACGGGTTGATGGTGAGCTTTGGCAATGCATCCGGGCCAGTTACCGGTGTCGATTTAGGGATTTTAAATCAGAAAGGTTCACTGTTTGTTACCCGCCCTTCTATCGCCGGCTATATTTCAACGCGCGAAGAGTTGGATGAGGCAAGCAAAGAATTATTTGATCTGATTGCCAGCGGCAAAATTAATGTGGACGTACCAGAAAATCAGAAGTTCTCGCTAAGTGAAGCAATAAGGGCACATCAGATTCTGGAAAGTCGGACAACGCAAGGATCAAGTTTACTGATCCCTTAACGGTAAGATGAGCGGGTTATTCACTAAGCCAGCAAGTCTAATATACCCGTTATCTTTCAAGTTGCCTTTTGTGGCTGCACTCACTCACCCCGGTCACATAATTATCTATGTTCCCGGGGATTCGCCCCCTTGCCGCCGCGATCCATCTTGAAATCCATAGGGTATAGGAGATAGACAAAGCAATACTCCTATTGGTAGGGGTATCATACCTCATGCAGATAAGTAACGATAAGATTGAGGCGCTGTTATCCCTTGGCCAAGCATATTTAAAGGCAAAGGCTTATCGTATTTTTTAACATTACCAATACTAATTGCGACAGCCTTTTCTCTTCCCTCAAAATAACTATCAAAAAAATCCTTCGTTGTACCTGCAAATTTATGAGTCATTTCCCATACAACGGAAGGAGAGTTAGAAATGATCTCTTTAATTTCAAACTCACCGACAATCATTCCTATCGGCATAGTTGCATATATAACAACAGATTGAACTTGATTATTCTTAAAAGCAATTTTCCTAAATTCAAATTTCTTTGAACCATCAAGTATTCTATCAACATATTCAGGCTTAATTGATAATAAAACTTTCATTAACTTCACTCAGTTTGATGATTTTATTAAATTGATCATCGGTTAATTTCATCATACCCCAATAATCACTACTGTTTAAACCAACTTCATTAATGAGTCTATCACGAATAATTCTTTTGGGTAAAGCCATATTATAAGTAAATCTTATTATGTACGGGTACTTTCTTATTTTATATTTTTCAATTAATTCATCTTCACTAAAGACACTAAATTTACTACAATAATCAATATAGCTTTCTAACGTTGAGAACTCATTAATACACCTGACTTCTTCAACAACGCAAAGTGAACTAATCACAGATCTATACCGTGCTGGCCCTTGCTTATCAGCCGTTCTATATATAACAATAATATCCCCTCTTTTCATATGAAGAACATCTTTCATTGCACATATATATATTTTATGAATACTATTAGTGTGTGAAACATCCTGAACAATATCAGGTGACTCAGTTAAAAGCCGAGAGTCAGGAAAAAGGCGTGTATGAAATTCTGGATATATTGATAATAAGTATTTATTTTTTGTTTTATGAACTATCAACGGATAATCAAGAAAAATATCACCATTTGTCAATGTTAAGTCTCTAACATATACAAACTCTATACCCAAGAAACTTCAAGATGCAGTTTTTAGCACCTGAAAATGGTCGTTAATTCTAGACATCAGCGAGTCCGCTATATCCGGTAGCGTTGTGGTGAAAAATTTGAAGACGTTGTCTCGAAATTCATGTTTATCAGCGAAATAACGGTTATTTCGAACCTGTTCATTCATGACCTTCCATAATCGCTCTATTGGGTTTAAATTTGGGCTATAGGGAGGAAGGTAATGTAACTCAATATTGCTAACATAAGCCCACTCCTTAACAAGATGAGCTTTGTTGTAACCCGCTCCATCCACAATAAGGTGAATTTTTTGATGATAGTCAGGATAAGACTTCCTTATTTCATTGAAAAAACAGCAAATGTTGTAGTCATTGATGGTCTGATATTCCTGGAACACGGTACGACCAATGGCATTCAGGTTGAGCGCGCCCAATATATTCAGGCGAGTCCGGCTTCCTGTTGTTTTGACTGTTTTTTTCTCGCCTTTCCGCATCCAGCCATAACCGAGTTTGGTACCTTGAGTCGGGTGAACAGCGTCAAGAAAAAGGATGGGTTCGTCTTTCGCTGTGACTTTAAGATTCTCATAATATTCAATAAATTGTCGCTGTTTTTCTGCGTCGAATTTATGAGGGACGCCACCCGGTTTTTTATAAGAAAAACCCTGACGGTGTAGCCATTTATTCATGCCGGGAATGCTAAAGGTAATATTCCAGAGCTGAGCAACATAGGCCACGATTTCATGGGTGTGATGGAAAAGATGTTGAGATAAGTGATTGATTAAAAAGTCAGTTTGTTCTCGGGAAAGCAAACTATCAGACCCCCCATTATCAGATTGAAGTTTCCCCTGATTGAGGTAATCACTGATATGGCGGTCAACGGTGGTCTGATGGAGTCGCAATGCCTGGGCTATCATCACAGAACTCCACCCTTCAGAAGCCAGAAGGATAGCTTTTATTCTGTCTCGTACCTGACCATCACGAGTGGTGTCATGAAGACGTTCAAGTTTGATTTTTTGTTCTGATGTAATAAATATTTTCATAGCGAGGATAATGATCTCCATTTCGGATAAAATCAAGCATCTTCAATGATTACGGGTATATACCATTATCTGTACGCTTTTCGCCATGCTTATAGAAACCATATTTTTCAAATAAGCGAATAAGGTAATCATGTTTTTCAAAAACAGTCACATAGATATTATCAACTTCCATCACTATTGCTGTATCGAATACCTTCTTTATAAAACGCTGTCCACGTAATGTCCCTTTTGATTCAAATTTAAATGTACCTATTTTAAGATGAGTATTACCAGGTAAAGGAGGATCAACATCTGAAACATTATTCTCAAGTTTTAAATAAAGAAACCCTTCTATTTTACCAGTAGTATCATACAATACATAAGCTGATTCATTATTTCTAGCTTTCTTATTTAACCAATCTGGAAATTCAATATAACTTTCTTTTAATGAGTCGAAAAAAGCGTCATTATGATTGAAATAGCTGAATTTTTCATATCTTAAACTATCCATAAACATCTAGCCTCCACAAGGGTAATTTTTCGTTCTGGTGTAACAGCCTAGTGGTTTTACTAACACCAGTGCTCTTATGTTTGTATTCCAATGTTATCCAAACATAAAAGTTTTATCTTGAATAACATCTCTTCTTTACAAGCTATCATTAGTTACTTACCTTACTATTCGATATTTATTTAATATCCATTAAGAAATCACTAACTTCTGGATACCTTAGTCCTTGTCTACTGTTAATAATCATCATATATCATTATCGAAAAAATAGAAATGCCTAATGTTCATACATTCCGTTCTGGATAATACCTAACAAACTAGTTGCTATGTACTTACTATCAGCAAGAATCACGTAAACTGGGATATTATTACCCGGAACAGTTGTCCAGATTTCAATATGACAAAATTAATTTATTCGAACAGCATCACAATATTTCGCAAAGATATATGGATATCTGTTTTTGTCCGATAATGAAAAGCTAACCCGAAAAAACAGATTAAAGCACGGAAAAAAATCGCGACATCCATAAATATTTTAATGTTTAAGTCTCATGATAGACTATGCCTTCAACGGTAAGATGAGCGGATATTACATCCGCTCAGTCACCATAGCTAGTGCCTGTTCCACAACAGAAATATCTGCGCCCGGTTTGTGGGCATTCTCACTAAGATGACGACGCCACTGACGTGCCCCTGGAATCCCTTGAAAAATACCTAAAATATGGCGGGTAATATGTCCCAAATATGTTCCTTTTGATAGCTCTTGCTCTATATAAGGATAAAGTGCTTTGACCACCGCAACGGTATTAACTACCGGCATTGAAGCATCAAATAATTCATGATCAACCTGTGCCAGAATAGACGGGTTCTGATAAGCCTCACGCCCAATCATAATTCCATCCACATGTTGTAGATGCTGTTTCGCTTCTTCCAACGATTTAATACCGCCATTAATAGCAATCGTTAATTGAGGAAAATCCTTTTTCAATTGATAAACTCGTGGGTAATCCAGCGGTGGAATTTCACGGTTCTCTTTTGGACTCAAACCAGAAAGCCACGCTTTACGGGCATGCATGGTAAATATATTGCAGCCACTGTGCTGCACAACAATATCAATAAAATCACATAGGAATTGGTAACTGTCCTGTTCATCAATACCGATACGGGTTTTAACTGTCACCGGCACATTAACCACATCCTGCATGGCTTTAACGCAATCAGCGACCAGTTCAGCTTCCCCCATCAGACAAGCACCAAAACGACCGTTTTGTACCCGGTCAGAAGGGCAGCCGACGTTTAGGTTAATTTCGTCATAGCCCCGTTCCTGAGCAATCTTCGCACAATGCGCCAACGCCTGCGGATCACTGCCACCCAGTTGTAGTGCTATCGGATGTTCTTGTTCGCTGTATGCCAGATAATCGCCTTTACCATGAATAATCGCGCCGGTTGTCACCATTTCGGTATATAACAGCGTTTGCCGGCTTAATAAACGATGAAAATAACGGCAATGACGATCTGTCCAGTCCAACATTGGGGCAACGGAGAAACGGTTAAGGCTATATTTAACCGTTTCTTTGTCTTTCTCGCTGAATTTAAACGTTTTTTCAATTTCTTTACTTTGGTACATTGCTATACTTTCTAGATTATTTTGGCATTCCCAGCATCCCACAAATAGGGGGATATAACGCAGAGAATGATATTAAATTATGGCCTACTATAGCATAGAGAAACGTCTCCGTACTGATGACACTATTAGGTATCGTTGACAATTGACGTTTAAGAGGTATCGCAGGTGATTTAAATGTAGAGAATCGTACAGTTTGCTATCAGGAATATTTTGGGGAAAGCGCGGAGTACGTTTATACCCGTTATCTTTCAAGTTGCCTCTTTGTTGGCTGCGCTCTCTCACCCCGGTCACATCGTTATCTATGCTCCCGGGGATTCGCTCCCTTGCCGCCGCGATGCATCTTGAAATCCATTGGGTATACTACAGTATAATTATTTCGGCTTAAAAGGATAAACGGGACCAAGGCCCCATTTCTTTTACTGATATTGAACGTTGAAGTTAATAACCGCGCCACACGCTGCTGCATAGCGTTCCAAAGTCTTCATACTTGCGCCAAGAGGATTTTTTTCAAGCCGATTGATACCTGATGGTTTGATACCGATTTTATCTGCCAGCTCAGTCTTTGACATGCCAGAACGCTCACGCATCTCAAACAATATCTGTATCAGTTCCAATTCCTTGTCGGCTTCCTTATACGCAGCGATAGACTCCGTGTCATTCAACATCAACTCCTTCAATTCGTTCAGTGATATTGGTTTCATTTGAACTCCTTAAGCCTCGCATGGGCTGTCTTGATGGCTGCTGCCGGGGTTTTCTCAGTCTTCTTCACGAATGCATGTAGCAGATAGATATTCTGACCTCTTGCATACGCATACAGTGACCGGGCAATGTCTTTATCTTCAACCCCGTTTATCTAACATGCTACGTGGGCAAGTTCCAGGGGATCAGCGAGGCAAAAATGCTAGATTGCCTGAATCGACTAGGGCGTGACGTTCAGATTGTGATCGGGAAACCACGCCGGACACCCGGTAGCCTTAAAGTCGTTTTTTCTTAATACAACTTTCACAATAGCCCAATCTTCTGGACTATTTTTTATCTGTCGTGAAGATACTCAAGCTCAGTTCTTGTCAACAGATCTGACTAGTACCGAACCTTTTACTACCGCCCCTCTCCGTACAGTTCCTGTCCTGCTGTCGCTCAATTAAATCATTTTAAGCTGGTTGATAATAAAAGGGTTAGCCTGAAGCAACAACAACAGTTTTCTTGATGCGCCAGTGGGATAACGGCGTTGGCTTTCCCAACTTTTCACCAAGTCATAACTTACCCCGACCGCCACAGCAAAATCTTGCTGCTTCAAGCCGGTAGCTTCGCGTATTGCTTTAACATCAATTTCGGTGAAAGTATGAACATGTTCCGGTTTCGGTGTCAGCTCACCCTTCTCGATTTTCACCATTTCTTCTACACTGGCCAGCAGATCGGCAAATATTTCATCTTTCATGCGATTTCTCCGCTCTTTAGGCGTGGGAGTTACTCCCATAAATAATGCAACTAATTCAGCCTATCCGAATGTACTGAGTACATAAACCAAGTTACCTTAGCATACCAAGTACACTTTTATTAACTCAGATACCTCACTACACTTGTAACGACACTATCTACTGTTCCAGCCAGCAGATCGACAAATAATTATTAAGCAGTAATTAATCAGTGCCAATATCATCATGCCCTTCTTCAAATTCCCATTGAATATTATATTTGTCGATAAAATAAAAATATCTTATCTTGCCCATAATCTCGCAAGTTTCTTGTTTTAAAACAGAGTTTTTTTCATCCTCCTCGTTAAAGAACATAAATTCATCACGGGTAATTTCATCTATTTTATATGGCTTATATAATGGTGATGAATTTATCAATCTGACATCAGGAGAATTTTTTATATGCTCAAATACACTATCTATGTTTTGTACTCTCAGGCAAATATGCCCAATACCACCAATATCATTAACTTCTTTTATTTCAACCCTTTTTATTCCAATTGGGCTGTGATATTCCATTAACTCAATAAAAACCCTCGCTCCAGGAATTTCCAAAAATGCCATTGATACATCAACCTGTTCAGGGTTATCAATAAAACCCGCTGACTTTGCAAAACCTTTATTTTTAAAATGAGGAAAGAATTGTCTTGGTATTGCCCCAAATAGATTTTTATAAAAATCTATTGCCGCCGTCATATCATCTACAACAATATTAATATGGCCTAATCCTTTAAAGTCTATCATTATTTTCCCCATTAGTTTATATAGGATATAATCTCATCTAAAATAACAAATAATAAAACTAGATTACAGCAGATAATCAACAAATAAGATTTAAGTTTGAAACCGGATATCCCCCCAAAATCAAACAGGTCAATTTGGGGGGGCGGATTAAAAAAACTACATCTATTTATCCCCGTGGCTGTTCAGGCCAATCAATATCCATTGCCTGTGAAACATCTATCCGATTCAGAATTACCCTGTATTCTTTCCATGCCAATAAAGCTATTTTCTCTTCCTCAGTCGCAATACCTAAATCAACAGCATCTTGCAATGGTACAATTTGATTGGTTGCCTCAGCGATGAGCTGTTGTTTTTGGAGCTCAGCATATTGCCGTAATTCATCTTTCGTTGGCGGAGGAATATCTGCCCATTCCGGCAAACCGTTTTTATTTGCTACACGGTGTTTTCCTTCTGGCGCATTATTAGCAGCATACTCCTGATAAATATCATTACTGACTGCTATAATATCATCCGGCAGTGAACCAGCAGCAATATAATTTCGTTTCAATTCTACCGGATAGAAAGCATTTGTTTTCGCACTATAATAATACATAATTAATATCCTATCGCTATCCAAAAGAATGGGCTATCCCATTTGGCATTTACCCAAGAATTTAATAAATCGAAAGATGAATTATTAATTACATTTACATAGCCAACAGATGCCCCCATAAAACCCATTTTACTTTGAATAGCATTAATATTGACAGCGTAATGTGTATTGGAAAAACTAATTGGTAATTGAATACGTTCTATATAGCCAGCATCAATGACCTTAGTACGCCCCCATTGATAGATAACGCCTGTATCTCCACATCTCCACCAACCATTAATCGCTTTACTGGCACTATTCCGATTACCTTTGGCATTAACTTCATTGTCTACTTCTTCTTTTGTGTATACCCCAATATCCACGGCATCCAGATCAATATTCTCAGACAACTCCTTACCATTCACCTGCCGAATATTAGGTACTCTGCTATTAATACTTTCACTTAACAAAGTTATCATTTCTTGGACAAGCTTTTGCGTGACGGCCAACGTATTACTATCACCCAGCACATCGGTAAGTTGAATAACACCTTTTTGTGTTAATGAAGCACTTGGAATCTCTGTTACAGCTTTTTGCTCTAAAGCGATATTTAATTGAGCGGTAAGCTTATCTATATCGCCATCATCCAAAACATCATCACTACATTGTGTAGAGATAAAATTAGCCACCACCGATGATATCGTTGACGATTGACGCAAAACCTTATTTAATAAACCAATGGAAATAATATTAGGGGGAATTCCCGTATTCAATTCCTGACTTTTTTCATATTCTCCTTGAGAAACAACATTAGCATCCTGACTAACAGAAAAAGCTTTAAAGTCATTTTTATTACTCATGAGTTCTCCTTAAGGAAAAAACTTATGTTTTCATTAAATAAAACTTTGAATTAATGAAAATAAAAATATCCACTTGATCATCGTATATAATTTTCAGATCGCATTTCAATAATAGCCCTTTTTTGATAAGGAGTGATGAAATATTTTTATAACTTAGAGAAATTAATTATTTTCTTATAGTTGATGCCGTTAATATATCAATGCCTGAAGCCAAATTTATACCTAAGCTATTCATTTACATTCAGCATCCGAAAGTCCCTCTATTTGAACTATTCCCCAAAATTCAGGTAAGCAAATAAAATAAGCTACCATATTTTAATCTGAGTTTTGTGATGCGCCTCTCATAATAAAAAACCGCCAGTTCCAATAGGATTGATCAGCTTATAAAAACATTATTGAGGATTTATTAGCTTGAATTATTCAGAATAGGTCTATTCTTAATATGTGGACAAATTCTATTGTCAATACTTATTAAACCTACTAAGTAAGGGAAAATTATATGCCATCAAGAAGAGACGTCATAGTTGGAGGATTAAGTCTTGCTGCTGCCGGTACGCTATCCGCTGTGTCCTCAGCCAACGCTGCAACTGCTAACATAAAACTGACAGGAGCCTATAAAACAAATAGTGCAGAAAAATCCCTCGATATCATTAATCTTTATGACTTGGAAGAAGAAGCACGTAAATTGATTCCAACGCCCCAATTTGACTATATCAGCGGCGGTTCAGGTGATGAATGGACTCTACGTGAAAACACCAGAGCCTTTGACGATTTCCAAATTATTCCCCGCTATCTCGCAGGAGTAAAAGAGCCTGACACAACAACCGAATTGCTCGGCAGTAACGTGGATATGCCTATTTTTATTCCTCCAATAGCCGCACATGGGCTGGCTCATACTACCGCTGAATTGGGAACAGCGAGAGGCGCTGCCTCTGCCGGTACCCTGTTTACTGCACAAACTCTGTCTAATTCATCTCTTGAAGAGATAGCAAAAGTGAGTAACGGACCCAAATGGTTTCAAATTTATTTAACCAAAGATATGGGTATTAACCGTGAACTGATACGCCGGGCCAAAGCGATGGGAGCAACTGCCATCGTCTTTACAGTCGATTTAGAGTGGAGTGGTAACAGAGAAGCAGATAAACGTAATAAATTTATTTTCCCACACTCACTGCCATTCCCTAATATCCCTGGCGCTCCCGTAGGAGCAACCTTATCAGAAATTACAGAGCTATTTAAACGGGATCTTAATTTCAGTGATTTGGAGTTCCTCGCCAAAGAATCGGGCCTCCCAATCATCGTGAAAGGCATTCAATCTGCCGAAAATGCTAAAGAGTGTGTTAACCACGGTGCCGCAGCGATTCAAGTTTCTAATCACGGTGGTCGGCAGTTAGATACTGTCCCGGCAGCAATTGCCTCATTACCGCACATTGTTGAAGCTGTTGGATCTAAAATTCCAGTCTATCTAGACGGAGGCATCCGCCGCGGTACCCATGTGTTTAAAGCACTCGCATTGGGTGCCAAAGCTGTCGCTATCGGTAGGCCCATTTTGTATGCGCTGGCATTAGGTGGAGCACCAGGCGTAACTTCCATTTTAAACCTACTTAAGGATGAGCTGAAACTTAGCATGAAACTGGCAGGATGTGCAGCCATTAAGGATATAGAGAGAAAATTTATTAGTTTGATTTAACCCATTAACTAATAAAGCAAATATTGGCCCCGTTTCATTTGAAACAGGTGATTTCAGGAAACGGGGTAAATTATGTTACCTTTAGAAATAATAGATACCATACTGAAAAAATCCGTTCTCTCACTTTACAGCATTATTTCCTATTATTAATTATTCGCTTCCCCTTGAAATGTTCTTCAAGGGGAAATGTTTCATATATACCCTACGGATTTCAAGATGCATCGCGACGGCAAGGGAGCGAATCCCCGGGAGCATAGCAAACTATGTGACCGGGGTGAGCGAGTTCAGCCAACAAAGAGGCAACTTGAAAGATAACGGGTATAAATATTAATGGAGTACACGAGACGCTGACAGCTCAGTAATATCAAATTCATAACTTTGTTGTTCTTCCATGTTACTGCGTAAAACATCTTCTACTAATGCAGAAAAACCTGTCATCATCTGCCTTTCCATAATAATGCCTTTTGGTTCAGGCCACGGCAAACTAGCAATTGGCCAGTCACAATGTGACTTATAATAATTAAATTGTTCCAGCCGCTCTTTAGACCGATCAAAATCATTACTCCAGTAAGCATTGCCTAGCCGAAAGTTTGTATAAAACTCATCAAAACTACCGAAGATTTCATAAATATAATCAGCGGTTTTCAGCATATTTTTCCATGCCATTTCTTCACTGATATAACCGGCACAAAAACAGTTGCGACTTAAAACGATTGCAAGCCATAAATCAAATCCCCACACTAATGCAGGAGGGCGCTTATTAATAGGTTTGGCACATTTATGAATATAGTCGGGTGTTACTTCAACTAATTTGGCAAGCACTTTAAACATTTTCCCATCACTAAGAGCAGCATCAATAGCAAAATGTTTTGAATGTACCCCCTCCCACAAACCCGTTAGCATTTTCATATACCCTTCTTCATCAATAATTCCCCAGTCGCTGTATAATTGGGATTGATGTTCCTGAGTCGGAGATAATGGCAGCAGACAGTAACGATAGCTATCATGGGCAACCCGTGACTGTAGAGGATAATGCTCTAGAGTTTCACTCCAAAAACCTAGCCAATAGTCACCAACAATATTGAGTCGTAATACCTGACGCTTATCTTCGGGTAAAAGAGATAAACCTGCTTGTTGATAATAACGCCGTTGTTCCCATTCAGGACGCTTAACAATGCGATAAATAATAACCAAGAGTAACATTACGCCAAATAATGCTACACCACCTACTTGTGCCAGAAGTAAATAGTCCGTATCAGGGACAGATACATTACCTATTATAAATAAAACAATTGCTACAGATAATACAATACCCATACATACCGCAATTACAAATAAAATATTAATCAACGCATATAATGCACTTAGAAAAGGTAACTTTCTTTTTTCAGAGATAATATGCTTCATTACCTGATAGCCTTTAACGGGGAACTGTCTATAATGAGGCTGATTTTGTAAAAGCTCTTTCATCACAAATGCTTCCTTTCCGAAAATTATCTGTCATATACGATAATTCTTGTCTGTATTATCATAAACTTCAAGAAAACATTATTTTTGCTACTGAGTACCAATTTAGCCAAATTAACTCCATCAGGGGACAATCACAATGAACTTTTCTGGATAATATTTTCTATTGAAGAAACATGATAACATCACAATATTATCATCGTACTGGTTGTAAGAGGCGCAATGAAATTGATTAATCAAAAAAAATTACTGGAACAGGCCGAAGTTATTTGCCAGGCTCGTGGAGTCCGCTTTACTCCTCAGCGGCTTGAAGTTTTGCGTCTCATTTCAGAGCAGCCAGGGGCAATCAGTGCTTATGATTTACTGGATTTGCTACGGGAAGCAGAACCACAGGCTAAACCGCCGACCATATACCGGGCACTGGAATTTCTGTTGGAACAGGGGTTTATTCATAAAATAGAATCCACCAACAGTTATGTCCTATGTCACCATATTGAACAGCCAAGCCACACTTCAGCAATGTTTATTTGTGATCGTTGTGGTTCTGTTACCGAGCGAGATGGTGGAACCATTGAATCCGCCATCCAACAGTTAGCAAAAACAGCCGGGTTCAGTTTACGCCATACAGTCATCGAAGCGCATGGCTTATGTTCACCTTGTGAAGAGATAGAATCCTGTATTAAACGAGATGAATGCCAGCATGACCACAGAATTGAAGGAAGTAAAAAGAAATAGATAGCAAGTAAATACTTACTTTTGGTGCAGAGCCAGACTGAAATAAACAACCGCAGAATCACGTTTAAGATAATCACAACGATAAATTCAACAACATGATTCTGCCGTAATATTGCAATTCTTTAACCATTCCAAAAACAACAATTTGATATTTTACTATCAGGACCAGTTGCCGTTACGAATCACCCCAACCGCCAATCCTTCAATTGTCAGGCCCTGTTCACGCAAATCCACCTCAATTGGCTTAAATTCGGGGTTTTCTGCCAACAATTCAACTTTATTTCCGGTCTGTTTAAAACGTTTTACCGTCACTTCATCTTCAATGCGAGCAACAATAATCTGCCCATTACGAACATTTTGTGTTTTATGCACAGCCAGCAGATCACCATCCATAATCCCAACATCTTTCATAGACATTCCGCTGACCCGCAGCAGGAAATCTGCACTTGGCTTAAACAATGCAGGATCAACCTGATAATGACTTTCAATATGCTCCTGTGCCAACAGTGGTTCACCTGCGGCGACACGACCAATTAACGGTAAACCAGATTCTTCCAACAGCAAACGGATACCCCTAGATGCCCCAGCAACAATCTCTATCACCCCTTTACGAGCCAATGCTTTTAAATGCTCTTCAGCCGCGTTAGGTGAACGAAAGCCAAGACGGGCTGCAATTTCAGCACGCGTTGGCGGCATACCTGTTTGCGAAATATGGTCACGCACCAAGTCATAAACTTGCTGCTGCCTTGCGGTAAGTGCTTTCATTTCGTCCCCTGTTTGTTTATACAGTCAATATGTAAGTATATACAGCTAAATAACGATTGGGAACCTACTAAGGCAGAAAATCAGCCTATTATAATATAATACCTAATTATTAAACCAAATTAGGCCATAAAATAGTGCCAAAGGATGGTTCCCCAGACAATTAATGACAACATCATCGTCAGAAAGACCGCCGCCGATCCCATATCTTTCGCGCGACCGGACAATTCATGGAACTCACTGCCAATACGATCAACAATTGCTTCAATAGCACTATTCAGGATTTCCATAATCAACACCAGCATCACTGAACCAATCAGTAAAATGCGTTCAATAGCGCCGATATCCAGATAAAATGCAACCATCATAGCCAATATCGCTAAAATTATTTCCTGACGGAAAGCCGCTTCATTTTGCCATGTCGCCCTAATACCCTTCACTGAATATACGATTGCTTTAATGATACGGGCTAAGCCCTTGGATTGATTCGCCATAAATTATTCACACCAAATATGAGGTTATTTGACACTTTCCACTCTTATTATTGTCTTAACGCAACAGATCTCAACCCCCGTTTCTGATATGCTGGCAACGTGTTGCTAACAAGAGGCTTCAAGATATTTATGTCAAGTTGGCGTAAAATATATTATAAATTATTGAATTTACCACTAAAAATACTGGTAAAGAGCAAACTTATCCCTACAGATCCGATCACTGAATTGCGGCTCGATACGACACGCCCGATTCTGTACGTGCTACCGTATCACTCTAAAGCAGACTTACTGGCATTACGTCAGCAATGTCTTGAGCAGGATCTGCCGGACCCATTAAATTTACTGGAGATCGGTGACACTGAACTTCCCAGTTATGTATTTATCGATAATGGCCCACGTGTATTCCGCTATTGCGCACCAAAGCAAGAATCCGTAAAAATTTTCCATGCTTATCTGGATCTACATCGCAATAATCCCAATCTGGATATTCAACTGCTGCCAGTTTCTGTCATGTTCGGCCGTTCCCCCGGACGCGAAGGGCAGAACGCTCCACATTTACGGCTACTCAATGGTATCCAAAAATTCTTTGCCATTCTCTGGCTAGGCCGAGATAGTTTCGTGCGCTTTTCAAACACAGTATCTCTGCGCTATATGGCAACTGAGCATGGCACTGACAAGACTATTGCCCATAAACTGGCTCGTGTGGCACGAATGCACTATTCACGTCAACGCCTAGCCGCCGTCGGACCACGCCTGCCGGTTCGTCAGGAGCTGTTTAACAAGTTGCTGGCTTCAAAAGCAATAGAAAAGGCAGTCTCTGATGAGGCCCGTACCAAGAAAATCTCACATGAGAAAGCCCGACAGAATGCCATTAACATGATGGAAGAGATTGCGGCGAATTTCTCTTATGAAACGGTACGACTGTCAGGCCGTGTACTGGGTTGGACCTGGAACCGCCTGTATCAAGGGATCAATGTTCACAATGCTGAACGCATCCGCCGTTTGGCACAGGATGGCCACGAACTGGTTTATGCGCCCTGCCACCGTAGCCACATGGATTATTTACTGCTCTCTTATGTGCTCTACCATCAAGGCTTGGTACCGCCCCATATCGCCGCGGGCATCAACCTGAATTTTTGGCCAGCAGGGCCAATATTCCGCCGCCTTGGTGCATTTTTCATCCGCCGCACGTTTAAGGGTAATAAACTCTACGCCACGATATTCCGGGAATATCTAGGTGAATTATTTGCCCGAGGTTATTCTGTTGAATACTTTATGGAAGGCGGGCGCTCCAGGACAGGTCGTTTACTCGATCCCAAAACGGGTACTCTCTCCATGACGTTACAGGCGCTGTTGAGAGGCGAATCACGCCCAATTACCATTATTCCGATTTATATCGGCTACGAGCATGTGATGGAAGTTGCCACCTATGCCAAAGAGCTGCGTGGGGCAACCAAAGAGAAAGAGGGCTTTTTCCAGATGATACGTGGTTTGCGCAAACTTCGTAATCTGGGGCAAGGCTACGTCAACTTTGGCGAACCCATCCCGTTGATCCAATACCTTAACAACCATGTTCCTAGCTGGCGCGATTCTATTGATCCAATAGAATTCCATCGCCCCGAATGGTTCAATCCGACAGTCAATCAACTGTCTGAGAAGATTATGGTAAACATCAACAACACGGCGGCGGCTAACGCAATTAACTTGTGTTCAACGGCCCTGCTTGCATCGCGTCAGCGAGCACTCACTCGTGAGCAACTGCTTGAGCAACTGGATTGTTATATACAGCTCATGCGCAATGCGCCCTACGCTACTGATGTCACCGTACCAAAGAAAACCGCGGAGGAGTTGCTAGAACACGCTCTGCAAATGGATAAGTTCGAGGTAGACAAAGACAGTATGGGTGACATTATCATTCTGCCACGTGATCGTGCAGTTTTGATGACCTACTACCGCAACAATATTCAACATCTCTTAGTACTGCCATCACTGATTGCCTGCATCGTTATTCATCATCGCCGTATCAGCCGCGAAGCGCTGTTAAGCCAGGTCGCAATCATTTATCCACTCCTTAAAGCCGAGCTGTTTATGCGTTATAGCAAAACAGAGCTGCCAGAAGTGGTTAATACGCTGATCAACGAACTGACTCGCCAGTGCCTTATCTGCAACAAGGAGCATGGCATGCTGGTGCTGAATCCAGCACGTATCCGCCCCCTGCAATTGCTGGCAGCCGGCATCCGTGAAACACTGCAACGTTATGCCATCACACTCTCTTTACTGAACGCCAACCCAGTAATCAGCCGGGGAGTGCTGGAAAAAGAGAGTCGGATGTTAGCGCAACGTTTGTCGGTATTGCATGGTATCAACGCACCTGAATTCTTTGATAAGGCGGTATTTACTACGTCGGTCAATACACTGCGTGAAGAAGGTTATATCAGTGACAGTGGTAATGCGATTACAGCAAATACCCAAGAGCTGTATCAGGTATTAGGTGAACTAATGTCACCTGAGATTCGTCTTACTATCGAGAGCGTCAGTTTGCCACCAGAGCATAACGATACCGAAGAGAGTGCCAGGGAAGGATAAGCTTCTTAAATTCTGGTGATAATGGTTGTTATCACCAGATATTTCAGACATAGCTGAAGAAGATACCAAGAAATAGCACCAGACCAACGTAGTTATTATTGAGGAATGCCTGAAAACAAAGCTCTCTTTCCCGACCAGCGATCAGTTTCTGCTGATAAATAAATAAAGTGCCCGTAAGCAACAGTGACCAGTAGTAGATACCGCCCAGATTTATCAGATACCCCACCAGCACCAGCAGCAATAGCATAGCGAGTTGCAATAACCCAATAATCAACTTGTCGAAACGACCAAACAGAATGGCGGTAGACTTCACGCCAATTTTTAGATCATCATTTCGATCAACCATCGCATACTGTGTATCATAAATAACCGACCAAAAGATATTAACCAGAAATAACAACCAACACTCTAGTGGTAAGGACTCACTAACTGCCGCAAATCCCATCGGAATAGCCCAACCGTAAGCGGCCCCCAGTACAAACTGAGGAAAATGGCTAAACCGTTTAACAAAGGGGTAAAGCCAAGCCAGAGCCAACCCAACGGCTGACAGCCAGATAGCCATTTTATTCAGGGTTAAAACCAGACCAAAAGAAATCAGCGCCAGTACGACAAATAGGATCTTGCTCTCTTTCTCACTAATAGCACCACTCGGCAGGGGACGTGTTTTTGTACGTTCAACATAACCATCAAATTTTCTGTCAGCAAAATCATTGATTGCACACCCTGCTGCACGCATCAGAAATACACCCGCAGTAAAGACCAATAATATATGCATATCCGGGATACCTTTACCGGCCATCCACAAAGCCCAGAAAGTCGGCCACAACAACAATAATGCACCTATAGGTTTGTTAATACGCATTAAACGGCAATAGGCCAGCCATTTACTTTGCGCCATACTTCCCGCCACTTCTGCTTCCCTCTTTTAAATTTTACCTTTTATACACCGGTGATTCAGGTAAAAAGACTTCGGTTAATAATAATGGCTTGCCTGATAACCTCAGCAATGATCGTCTTGCCCAACGGTTCCCCTGCTGCCCTACATGAATATAGTCCCGCGTCAATTTATTACCACTAAAAAGATATCGCCCCAGTGGGACTGTTCCTAAATCAACCAAACTTTCATCAGGACCGGTTAATGTTGTTTCAGGGATTAACGTCCGCCCCAATAGCCAAGGGATATTATCACCGCACAGTACGATCTCACGCAGCCAATATCGTTGACCCGTTAGCAAACGCTCATTTTCATCAGAAAGTTGTTCTTCGGTAATAAAACATTCTCTGAATGGTATGATACGAACACTGTTGCAGTATTGCTCAAAACGGCGGGTCATTGAGCCCAATTCCATCAACCAGTCTAAAACCTCATCAGGCAAAACGGGTGAATCCACCGAAAGCCACTGAATAGGCACCGTTGTTAATATTGAGTCAGTTGACATACGCTTTTCCATTAGGACAAATTTCTTTCATCCGACAGTACAATTGATCACCGCAGAGAATACCACGTTGCAGGTATACAGAATAAAAAGTTATAACAAATTCTATACCCGTTATCTTTCAAGTTGCTTCTTTGTTGGCTGCACTCGCTCACCCCGGTCACATCGTTATCTATGCTCCCGGGGATTCACTCCCTTGCCGTCGCGATGCATCTTGAAATCTTTAGGGTATATAAATATTGTTGACCAAAAATAAGCGAATTATGATGAACATAATTCGCTCATATCAATTAAGTTTCTGATTCAGAAGAAGTGACTAACGCCATGCTTTAAAACGGTTAATCAACCCATTTGTCGAGCTATCGTGGCTGACAACCCTATTGTCATCCTTAAGTTCTGGCAAAATACGGTTAGCCAATTGCTTACCCAATTCAACTCCCCACTGGTCAAAAGTAAAGATGTTGAGAATCGCCCCTTGCACAAATATTTTATGTTCATACATGGCAATCAACGCCCCCAAGCTAAATGGGGTAATTTCACGTAACAGAATAGAATTAGTCGGGCGATTTCCTTCAAACACTTTAAAAGGTGCAACATGTTCAACTTCAACCACCGTTTTACCACTGGTGGCAAATTCAGCATCCACCTGCTCACGAGATTTACCAAAGGCTAATGCTTCTGTCTGAGCAAAAAAGTTGGATAACAATTTACTGTGATGGTCACTCAATGGGTTATGGCTGATGGCTGGTGCAATAAAATCGCAGGGGATCAGTTTAGTTCCCTGATGAATAAGCTGATAGAACGCATGCTGACCATTCGTTCCAGGCTCTCCCCAGATGATTGGGCCGGTTTGGTAATCCACGGGATGACCATTGCGATCGATATATTTACCATTGGATTCCATATTGCCTTGCTGAAAATAGGCCGCAAAGCGATGCATGTACTGATCGTATGGCAGAATCGCTTCCGTTTCTGCGCCAAAAAAGTTGTTGTACCAAATACCGATTAACGCCAGCAATACAGGAATATTTTGCTCAAATGGGGTATTGGCAACATGCTGATCCATTGCATGTGCACCACTAAGCAATTGTTCAAAATTTTCAAACCCAATAGAGAGTGCAATAGACAAACCAATCGCTGACCACAACGAATAACGGCCACCAACCCAATCCCAAAACTCAAACATATTTTTGGTATCAATACCAAATTGCTTAACTTCCTGTCCATTTGTGGAAAGCGCCGCAAAATGCTTTGCAATATGCCCTTCATCACCGGCACTTTTTAGGAACCAGTCACGGGCAGAGTGAGCATTGGTCATCGTTTCCTGAGTAGTGAACGTCTTGGAAGCAATAAGAAACAGTGTCGTTTCCGGGTTAAGTGCTTTCAGAGTCTCCGCAATATGGGTTCCATCAACATTAGAAACAAAATGCATATTCAAGTGATTCTTATAAGGTTTCAGCGCTTCTGTCACCATATAAGGGCCAAGATCTGAACCACCAATACCGATATTCACAACATCAGTAATCCCCTTACCGGTATAACCTTTCCACTCACCATGAATCACGCGCTCACTGAAATCTTTCATTTTTGCCAACACCGCGTTGACCTGCTGCATAACATCTTCCCCATCAACCATCATCGGGGTGTTGCTGCGATTACGCAGCGCAATATGCAGTACAGCACGATTTTCAGTACAATTAATTTTCTCACCCGAAAATAGACTGCGCATAGC
Source organism: Photorhabdus laumondii subsp. laumondii (assembly GCF_003343245.1). Taxonomy (NCBI): domain Bacteria; kingdom Pseudomonadati; phylum Pseudomonadota; class Gammaproteobacteria; order Enterobacterales; family Morganellaceae; genus Photorhabdus; species Photorhabdus laumondii. Next base: position 5,111,757 of record NZ_CP024901.1, read on the forward strand.
CCCGGCAACATCCGTCTCTTTAGCAAGTGCCTGTAACTTTTTTAATGTCTCAGTTGTGATGCGATTTTTTGAAAAATCCACCAAGATCTGGTCATCGAATGTCGCTGAGAACTTAGCAAAACGATCTGGGTCCTGTTCAAACAATTCACGTAGGTGAATATCCTTTATCTGTGCAAAATGTTGTTCTAACGCTTTCCAAGCTGAGGTTTGACTAGGATTGATATTTTTCATAGCTATGCTCTCTATCAACTGGCTGTAAGTAATTGGGGGTAAAGAAAGATTGTAACCTGTAATTCTATGATTCGAGTCTCTTTTCCTTTAATCGCTGATATTGGTCAAAACGATTAAGTTTTTCTAGTTCTATTTGCCGGGTCATACAAAAAACAGTCACCTCTCTCTACTATCCTCAATTTATTTTATGATTCTCATCGCGTCATGAAAGATATTGATGTCACTCTTCACTCCGTTGACTCAAACCCATTAACCCGATATTTCTAAAAGACTATCCAGTTAACAGAAGGTTATTGCAATGAGTGCTGTTTCATCCCAATGCCCAGAAATTGGCGGGCATGTAGTCGCAAAATTTGGTGGTACCAGCGTGGCAAATTTCGATGCCATGAATAACAGTGCAGATATCGTACTGGCAAATAAAGCAGTACGTGTGGTTGTATTGTCTGCTTCTGCCGGTATAACCAACTTATTAGTTGCATTAGCGGCAGGCTGTGATGCAGATAAGCGGGCTGACTACTTGAAACAGATCCACTCCATTCAATACGCAATTATTGATCGTTTGCATGAATCCGATACGATTCGTCAAGAGATTGATCGTCTACTGGAAAATATTAAAACCCTGGCTAAAGCCGCATCTCTGGCAACCTCTGCGGCTCTGACAGATGAATTAGTCAGCCACGGTGAATTGATGTCCACACGATTGTTTACCGAATTGCTTCGCCAACGCGGTAAAGATGCCGAATGGTTTGATATACGCAAAGTGATGTATACCGACGAGAGTTTTGGCCGTGCAGAACCAAACTATGAACAACTTCAATCGTTGGCAACGGAACATCTCTTACCACAGCTAAAAAATAGCCTGATTGTCACCCAAGGTTTTATCGGTCGTGAAGAGAACGGCCGTACCACTACACTGGGACGCGGTGGCAGCGATTATACTGCGGCACTCTTGGGAGAAGCCCTTGGCCTGAAACGCGTTGATATCTGGACAGATGTTCCGGGCATTTACACCACTGACCCACGAGTCGTTCCCGCCGCCCAACGAATTGATAAGATTGCTTTTGATGAAGCCGCGGAGATGGCAACATTTGGTGCCAAAATCCTACATCCGGCAACACTGTTTCCTGCTATTCGCTGTGGCATTCCGGTCTTTGTCGGTTCCAGTAAAAACCCACAGGCAGGCGGTACGCTGGTCTGTGATACCACAGAAGCTCCACCACAGTTCCGCGCTATCGCCCTGCGCCAGAAACAGACGTTACTGACACTACACAGCCTGAAAATGCTGCACGCACAGGGATTTTTGGCTGAAATATTTACCATTCTGTCACGTCATAATATCTCAGTGGATTTGATCACCACCTCTGAAGTCAATGTGGCATTAACTCTCGACACCACTGGCTCCACTAGCACAAATGGCAGCCTGCTGACCAATGCACTGATGACAGAGCTTTCGACGCTGTGTCGGGTTGAAGTGGAAGAAGATCTGGCGCTGGTGGCAATTATTGGTAATCAGCTTTCTCAAACCAACGGATTAGGAAAAAAGGTTTTTAGTGTGCTGGAAAAATTCAATCTTCGTATGATCAGTCATGGTGCCAGTAACCATAACCTATGCTTGCTTGTTCAAGGCAAAGATGCAGAACAAATTGTTCAAACGCTTCATCAACGTTTGTTTGAATAAGTATAATTTTTCAGGTATTTGATATTTCGCTCAGCCAAAAGACTGAGCGGAATCTTATACTACAATAAAAAATAGCTGCTACAGCCAGCCTAAATGGATCCTCATAATGGATCCTCATAATAGTAATACTCCCTCTTTCTTCATTTTCTTTAGTACGGAAATGCAGATTCACCGGCAGAATCATGAAAAATTTATTTTAATTTTTCTATCTCTTTTTAAATAGTTTATGTTGTAAATCTTTGTGTGCATTAGTTAGCATTTTCACTTACACATTTAATTATATTGAGGGATGGAAAATCACAGGGAGATTTTAAAAAAACATTATTTTCTCATTTATTAGGGAAATTATACGTAGAACAATTATATGATCTTGATAAAAAAAGGGCTATCAATTAGTATGCATGAAGATTAAAACTAAAGCATTAATATTCCATACTGTCTAATAACATATGTATACCCAATAGATTTCAAGATGCATCGCGACGGCAAAGGAGCGAATCCCCGGGAGCATATACCCTATGGATTTCAAGATGCATCGCGGCGGCAAGGGAGCGAATCCCCGGGAGCATAGAAAACTATGTGACCGGAGTGAGTGAGTGCAGCCAACAAAGAAGCAACTTGAAAGATGACGGGTATAGATAACTATGTGACCGGGGTGAGCGAGTGCAGCCAACAAAGAGGCAACTTGAAAGATGACGGATATATTAGCAAGCAAATGTGCTTTAGCTTGTGCGGTAGCTATTACGAATATCAATATACCCTATGGATTTCAAGATGCATCGCGGCGGCAAGGGAGCGAATCCCCGGGAGCATAGAGAACTATGTGACCGGGGTGAGTGAGTGCAGCCAACAAAGAAGCAACTTGAAAGATAACGGGTATAGAGAACTATGTGACCGGGGTGAGTGAGTGCAGCCAACAAAGAGGCAACTTGAAAGATGACGGGTATAAATACAATCTTGGTATAAAAGGACAATATATGGAACTTGAACAGCAAGTATTATCAATAGTCAACAAAATTGCCAGAAAAAATGTTGAATTAGGTGATGAGCTTTTGAAGAAAAATCTAATAGATTCAATTACTACAGTAGATCTGATCCTGGAATTACAAGAGGAGTTCGATTGCTATATACCGGCAACTGATGCTGAATCTATTCTCGAAACCCCTAAGTCAATTATCAATTATTTGAACAACTTGAAATGATGTTAAAAAAGATATCTATTAATATTGCAGCATTATTATTCGCAGCAATTACTTTTTCATTTATTATAGTATTTGTTAATAGTTTTAATCAGAAACTAGTAGAATACAAATATATTGAAGATGATAGTAAATCGATCAACTATATACCTACGATTACAGACCAACACAATGCTATTGATTTCTTAAAAGAAAAATCTCTTGAATATGGATTTAAACATAATCATGTCATTTTGTTTGGATCTTCTGAATTAACAAACAGAACGCATAAATTCATTCCATATGATTTTTTAACAAAAAATTTAAATATTCCTACAATAGGTATTGGTAAAGCACATTTTGAATTATTAGCAATTTATGGTTATTTATCAGCTTATCAAGAATATTTAAATAAGGATAGTAGAATAGTTATTATTCTATCACCAGGATGGTTTGAAAAAACAGATCTACTACCACAAGCATACAATTCTCATTTTCCATCCTATATCGCAAATAAACTCGCAAATGATGAAAGTGCAAAAAATATATTTTCTAATTATCTCAATGAAAACCAAGATAACTTTGAAAATCTAAACGCAACCCAATTAAAGTTGATTCATAAAGACAATATAATAGCATCGTCAGTTACCAACATTTTAAACTATATAGCAGAGGCAAGAGTAAATATCAAAAATATAATAACCGACAATCATGAAATTAAAGCTGACAATATTTATGTCCTTCATGAAGGTCCTTTAATGAAAAAACAATTTCAAATTGCTAATACCGAAGTTCAATGGCTAGATCTAGCTAATGATGCTAAAAACATTGAACTTAAAAACATGAGCAAGGAGACACAATGGGTAAATAAAAAATACTATGAAAAGTATGTAAAGGATAAAAAAAGTAAAAAAGCATTTCCTAATGGAATCAAGTACAGTAAAGAAATGAACGCCTTTGACAATATATTAAATTTATTGACGAAATATAATGTCGACGCTCTGTTTATTATGCAGCCATTAAATCCTTATGTATACACAGATACAAATGATTTTAAACTAGTTGAAAATATTATATCAGAGAAAATAAAATCGCATGGCATGGGATATTTAAATCTTATTGAAGAACAATATCAGCCAGGAGTATTAACTGATATTATGCATATGGGGGAATATGGTTGGTTATTAACTGATAAAGCTATTGTGGAGCATTTTGCGAAATGAAATATTTTATAAAGGCTTTTTTATTATATCTTTTCCTAATGCTTACCTTATTTTATCACTCCGATTCTATCGTCAATGGTAGCAGTGAAGTTAAAGTAAAATATGAATATCAGCAATTTTAGAATAAAAAAGGCATAAAAAACATGTTTGCAAATTTTAACTTTTTCATTTATCTATTTTCAGCCTCATTTGTTTTTTCTTTATTTTTTCTATTCTTTAATAAAAGAATAAATTCTAAAATTGCATTAAGTGTGCTTTCTATTATTTGCTGGTGTATTATTTTCAGATATAAAATTTATATCCCTATAGCATTATCTGTTTATTTCTATTTAATAACTCTAATTTTCAAAAAGAATATAATTAATAAATTAGTATCTTCTCTGCTAATAATTTCACCTTTATTTTTAGTTAAATTAAATTTGGAATTTAGTCATCTATTGAGTGTTATCGGTTTATCCTTTTTTACATTCAGAGCTATAGATGTCATTTTATTCTCTAGCAAGCAACAGAAAATAGTAATTTATGAATATTTTTCCTATTTATTCTTACCATTAGTTTGGCTGGCTGGCCCTATGTATCGATGGAACAGCTTCAAACGTGATTTACTTGAATTACAAGTGCCAGTCTCTTTAGAAAAATGGTTTTCCGGCGCTGGACAAATATTATATGGTATCGTTCAGAAATTTTTATTCGCCGCCCTTATCTATAACGTATTTTTATCTGACTATATTAATAAAGATACGATTGAATCATACTTAGTAGTTGCTATAAGTTATAGTTTTTACTTATATTTTGATTTTGCCGGTTATACCAATATGGCTTGTGGCGCGGGCAAGTTATTCGGCATAAACTTACCGATTAATTTTCATTATCCCATTTTAGCCAAAAACCCACAGGATTTTTGGCGTAGATTTCATATTAGTTTATCTGAATGGTTAAGAGACGTCATCTTTATGCCATTATATAAGACACTAATGGAGAAAGCATTTTTCAAAAATCATAGACTTTTTGCCCAGAATATCAGTATTTTTATCACATTATTTTGCATGGGTATTTGGAATGGACTGGAGCTTAATTACATTATAAGTGGTGCTTTATTTGGTTCTTACTCAGTAATGCATAACTGTTTAATTAATTATACTAGAGATAAAGAAAATATCGCTAATATCCTAAATACAAAAATCATCTCCTTCTTTGGCAGACTGACAACGTTAACTTTCATTTGTTTTTCTTTATATATATTTAGTGGATACAGTTTTATAAAATGAAATATCTCAACGAGTATAGTGAATCAAACTTTGATTTATTGATTAACGATAGAATCATAGCGCCTTCTCATCCAGAGAATCCCGTCATAGTCGGCTCAGATAAAGTCATTTATTGGCGTGATTTATATTATGAAATTAAAAAGTGGCATTCTAAATATTTAGAATTAAATTTAAACCGCAACACGCCGTTGATCTTATACGGACACAAAGAGGCTAATTTTTTAGTTTCAATTTATGCATGTATAACTTATAAAATCCCATTTATTCCAGTCGATATAATTTATCCAATACAACGTTTGTTAGAAATTGCATCACTATCCAACACGCCTTATTACTACGATGTGATTAACAATCAATTTAAAACAACAAATGTTGATTATATTGAGTTTGATGAAGATAATGTTGCCTATATCATGTTTACATCCGGTAGCACAGGAAAACCTAAAGGCGTCGTCATTGGACGTGAAAGTGTTTATGATCTTATGCGATGGATGTACAATGATTTCAAGCTTGGTGAAAAACCTGTTTTCATGAATCAAGCGCTATTTAATTTTGATTTATCCATGTATGAAACATTTGGTACATTGGTATACGGTGGCACATGTCTTTGTATTTCTCAAGAAACAGCAACTGATTCTGAAAAATTTTATCAAGTTTTAAATCATTACCAACCAACGGTATGGGTTTCAACACCCTCTTTTTCCTATAAGCAATTACTCTCGCAGAGTTTTAATTATTCCTTGTTAAAAAATCTAAAACATTTTCTATTTTGTGGTGAAATTCTAAGTAAAAATCTCGTTAAACATTTAAGGAAAAGATTTCCATCTGCAATTATCTATAATACTTATGGTCCCACAGAAGCTACTGTAGCAACAACGTTAATTGAAATTAGCGATCAACACCTTCATTCTGATATGGAATTATTGCCAATTGGCGAGTCAAGATCGGGCTCTACTCTGACATTAGAAAATGGTGAAATTGTTATTTCTGGCGCTCATGTTATGAGAAAATACATTGGCGCTAAAACGGAAGATAATAATAGATTGACAATTAATCAACACGGAACGAGAAGTTTCCGAACTGGAGATATCGGCAAATTAATTGACAATATCTGGTATTGCTTTGGCAGGAAAGATAACCAAATAAAACTAAATGGCTATCGCATTGAGCTACATGAAATTGAAGAAAGGCTGATGAATATTCCTATTGTTGATAGCGCTGTTGTTTTGCCATTAAAAAAAGAAGATGGTTCTATTGTTCGCTTGGTTGCTTTCTGTAAATTCAAAACTATTACTAATAAGGAGAACTTAGTTAACCTGCTTAAAAATAATTTACCTTCCTATATGATACCTAGTGAATTTATCAACATTGATAACTTCCCAGTCACAAATAATAGTAAAATTGATACAAAATCTCTATTGTCAATATATAACAATAATGAATGTGAAGTAGTAAAATAACTAATACAAAGCCGAAAATAAAAAGAAAATAACAACAATCTATGAAGGAAAAAATAATTTTAAATATAGACGCTCAGTGAAAATAGATTTACCATAGAAAACATATCAATACACAGTAAATTATTAACCATGATAGGTGATCAGCCCAGTATTTTTAGCCCCGACTGATCACCTGCTATCTAACATTAAGAGAAGACTTTTTATAACTTAGATACTATTAGTCGTTCGCAATGTTGACCATAATGCCTTCATGGCCTTTCCTCTGGGGAAAGCAATATATTCCGGTTCAATCAACGACGGCCGCCAGCTCATTTTATATTGACGTTGCGAAGCAGCAGGATAAACAATGCCGCCTTTTGATGACAACCATTTGGCAACTTTATAAAAGATTGCCGAGTCATTAATGTATCCCTCCTCGCCGAACTCCACCAAAGGCGTGAAGCCCAAATGAAGGTAGGAAACTACACCCTCTTTCAGGAAGTCATTAATCGCCGTTTCATTAATAAACTGCATCGTGCCGTCGGGTATATCCGGTTTTTTTCGAGATAGATTATGAAACCATCCCGATGTTTCCCCCCAAGTGTAGCTATAAACAATATATGCCTGAATTTGTTCTCCCTGAGTTGCAATATAGACTCTGTGCTGGCCTGAATTCACTTCCACGGTATTGAAATCAATCACCAATTTTTTCAGGGCCTTCGCATGTTTTTCTTTCAGCCAAAGCTGATTAATCTGTTCTAGTTGTGGTTTAAATCGATAATATTCCTCTTGTGAGCAGATCTCTCGAACAGAAATCCCCGCTCTTTTAGATTTATTGATTTTATTTCTAAGCTGCTGAAACCGTTTGCCTTTCATGTCATATCCATCAAGGCTCAATGAATAACTTGCACCAAGCTGGTTCACAGAAAAGCCGCTATTTTTCAACAATACAAAATCGCTCTCATCACCGTGCAGAAAAACCGGGAAAGCCCGCTTTTCTCTGGTGAAGTTGAGAAAAGAGTGCAAAAGTGCAGCACGTTCTTCGTCAGGAGCCAAAATACCGCCTACACACATATGCAGATTTTTGTCCTGAAAGAAACCAATCGCCCCCTTTTGATTAGTAAACCAATATGTTTCACTATTGAACAACAGGCTACTCAACGGGTGCTTTGAATAGCAAAGCACGTTTCTGAGGTGACTGTTGCCAAGAACATCTTGAGCGTTCCCGGTGGCAATAATCTGGGGAGCATCAAGCAACATGCTCATAACGCTCACCTTGATTATTTCGGGAATACTGGACAGGGATGAACCCATGCTTCCTGGCAATATCCCGAATCGCCAATGCATCGTTATAATCAATAGATTTACCGATGCTTTGATGAACACTCACCCCTTCAAGCGCCACAGCGACAGTTTCTGATAAACAGGCGAGATTTACCCCCGCAGGTACATCGATCACGTTGCAATCGCTATAGGTCACTTTCTCAGGCTGATAGACTAATCCCCCCTCGTAAATTTGATGGTTGCCATCACGAATGAAATCGAAAGGTCTGGCCGCATCAAAAACGATGGCGGAATCTTTCAAATAATTTGTATTCAAGAAAGGCTTACCTTCACTGGTTGCCGAAACAATAAAATCAGCCTGACTCAAAGAATATTCATAACTCTCTATCGCTTCCAAACCAAAGGTATCAACAACGTCAAGAACTTGCTGATGTAATGTTTGTGCATCTGTCACACCCGGATTTTGTTTAAAAAGCCATTTTCTCATCTTATCCATGACCGAATCTGGCTGGATAACATCATGAGTCCTTAACACTGCGGAAAGCAGCGCCTTGGTCAGTTCAGAGAGTAATATGCGTGCTTTATTAGGGCGGCTAACCAAGATAATCCGGCCAAAGTTATGAGCTAAGCCAATAACTGAAAGTCTGCCTACGGAGCCTCTGGCACCCACTACCGCCAATGTTTGCCGGGATGCATTCTCAACCAACATTGAGCGTATTCCCTCAATCACCGCCACCGCTGTCAGAGAGTTGCCATTAGTCAATATCCGACCCTGCCGATTATTCACCAAGCTAGTACCACCATTAGTAATAACCGAGGTATAAGCCCCTAAGCCAACGATTTCAGCGCCATTTTTCTCTGCCACATCGAGATATTCCTTCATCAATACCGCCCGTTCTTTCGCTGACAATGCCATCATATCTTCGGGACTAATGGGTGAGAAAAGGAGCATACCATTAGCATATGCCGTTGAACTTTCGACACCAAACTCAACGGCGATATCAGGATTAAAATCAATTGAAGAAACCTGCGTGATCCAATTACCGAGCTGTTTCTGCTGCTCCTGCGTGTAATTCTCCTTTATTGACACGCAATAAGAGTGAGCGAGCTCATTAACCGAAGTGGTATGAATCAAGAAAGCGAATTTCTTACCCTCAATTAATCCAGGGATAGGCGCTTTAATCTGAGCCAAGTTGTTATTTTTTGAAATTGGATAACTCACCGAAGCGGGTGGGAGATCCGCAACAGGTACATCTATCAAGTGTGAAAAAAGAATGTCATATCGTCCATTTTCAACTAGTTGGCATACCTCATCAAAAGCGGTGAAAAACGTCTTAATATCCTCTTTGGAAACGTTAAGCGGTGGCTCAAAACGTACAGAACAAGGACGAGACATTAACGGCATGGTGAAAAGACCATAATGTTTCAATAAGAAACTACAAATGATATAAGCCAGGCCACCGCTTCTTTGACTGAAATTGATAAATATGTTGGAAGCCGCTTTGCTGTCCTGTATTTCAAGGCCACGCATCAACCCAGCCCCTTGCCAGTAAAAATGCTGCGGATATTTAGCAGACAATTGTTCAAGACATTCATCAACATAACGGCTGACTTCTTGAACGTGGGTTAACGCCTTACCCTCCTCTTTAGTCAGATGCTCGATAACAGCAATCCCCATCGTTGCGGCTAGAACGTTATTGGCAAAAGTGGAGCTATGTTTCCTGTCGAACTCGGATAAATAAAACTCATCTGAATATAACATCGCACCAATCGGCGAGATACCTGCCCCCAGCGCTTTAGAAAACAGGATAACATCCGGTTTCAAAGCGTAGAGCGTGGCCGCACAAAATGCCCCAAGCCTACCGATACCCGTCTGAACTTCGTCAAAGACTGACAATGTGCCATTGTCTTTACACAGTGCCAAAATATTGGACAAGGTATCTGGTGGAATCACTTTCATTCCACCTTCTCCTTGCACCGGTTCAATGATAAATGCGGCAAATTCCCGGCTCTCCAGCTTTCTTTTTATTTCATCTAAATCTTCACTATCAACCTGCTCATATAATTTATCATCGTAAATGAAATCAGCTTTAAACCGGTTTGATCCCGTAGCGGATAATGCCGAATAGGTTTTTCCGTGAAAACTGCGATGCAAACTCAAAATACGCTTTCTACCAGTAAACAGGCGGGTAAATTTAATCGCAGCTTCTACGGTTTCAGCACCACTGTTAGTAAAAGTACAGTGGGTATATTTTTCCTTATCTATTTGCTCCGCAAGCATTTCAGCCAATAGCCGTACCTTTTTGTGAATATTGGGCTGAAAGAAGATAGGCTCTTTATCTTTAGTGAATCTGTCAATTTCAGCGATAGCGAAATCAGGATTATGCCCAAATGGCAGGGCACCATATTGAGCCAAAAAATCCTTAACAACCCGGCCATCCGATAATGTAAGCTGGTTATCTTGAGCAGACTTGATATCCAGTTCAAGGCCCACAGAGTTTAATAAACTCTCACGATATTGATTAACAAACATAGTTCTCTCTCTCTTTTTTTTAGGTGCATAAAATCATGCTGTAAACAGCATGGGAAAATCCTTGAGTTATAAATAGGTGATTCTAAAAGTAATCAAGCTTGCTGCATGATCTGGTTAATCATTTGGAATTCTCCTATCGGATGAAATTTAAATAACTGTACTGCCAAATAGAAATTCATAATTTCTGGTGTTGTCATTACCTTAATTCCACCACAACATCGGAATATGAAACTGGCAGTTTCCTCAAGGATCTTTTCCAAAGTATAACGTAACGCGAGAATCTTATGGACGGCGTTTTCATCCTGGCTAGCATAAAAGGCAATAATCAACATCTGACCGAGAATAACATTAATCTTATAATCAGCTTGGGTCAGAGTATATTTAATTGTTTGCTGTTCTACTACTTTCTCAGGAATAAAACGAGTCAGCCCATCAAGAATACCTGAGTATGTATTAGCAGCAAAGTAATTAAATAGCGATAAACCATAGGAAAGAATTATTTGCTGCTCCAGCCCTTTATAATGAGAAAGTCGTGTTAATGAAATTTCGGTATCCGAAAATTTAACTTCTTGATTATCACTTTCAGCCATAATCCCCAGTCGCCAGAAAGGAATAACTTTAAAGTTCTGATCTGATTTAGAAACCAATACTATCCTCATATCATTATTATTATCAGTATCGCAGACCGATAACACATAATAGTCAGCAACCGAAGATAAGGAACAAGGTTTCTTCGAACCATTAACAAACAACTTTCCCTCTTTAGAATGCATTTTAAGCGATGGTATAAAAATATTCGTTCCAGGTAGTCCCTCCGCAAAAGCGGAAGCAACCAACGCTTTTGATGTCATAACTTCATTCAATAATACGTTGCTGTCTTCGAATATATCGGGAAATTTACTGCAAGCCAGTACAATATGATTATGCATTGTTAGAGCAATACCAATAGCGGGAAGCCATGCAGAGGCTTCACGGATAGTATTACCGACTTGATGAAGCCCATCCATATTGGATTGAGCCATCAAACGTAGGCATTGTGAAGCAGCCTCAGAACCCAATAACAATCTTTTCAATCTATCTGGTGTCAAATGTTGGTATTTCCCGCTATTCTTCCTGAGTTCTTCAACAATATTTGTCATTTTAATTCTCCTTAGCCTATTCAAACAACCTGCTGAATAAGGCCATATCTACACTAAACCCATGTACTTAAGGCGTGACTGCTGCATCTGTTCAACCAAGGAATGAGAGAGCTCAAGGCGAGATTCCACCGTAGAATCGGACAACAACATCCCAGGAGCTAATTCATAACCTTCAATAAAGCGCAAATAGTTCTGCATACCCCGTTGATAGAACATTTCACGCTCCACAAACAAATCATCAACAGATACTTGGTTCCATAACGCCAGCCCTTCTTCTATACACTCAAGAGCCGATTGCTTTAGAGAACTCTCATTTTCGAGCGCCATCTTGACGATATTTGCACACACTGTCAGATGTCTTAATTCATCAGCATTGGCTCTGGCTTGTGTCTCGGCGGCAACAATATCAAAAGGGCGCCACTTGATTTCGCTGAGCTCTGACGTTGGCGCAAGCACGCCTTCCAGAACAACCGTAATGATTAACACGCCTGCAATGTAGTCATTTTTCAACACCACCCACTTATCGAAATAAGTTCTCAATGTTTCCAACATATTGGTCATTTTTCCTCGTAAGAGGCTTTCCATTTTTCCGGCCACATTGTCGATATCCGCAAAGCCTATTCTGACCAGATGTTCTCTGAATAATTTAGCATGTCTACCTTCATCAAATATCTGAGTCAGCATATAATCAAAGTTGATATTGTCAGGAGCCTTATCTGCAAGTAACAATAATGCTTTCGTTGCCTCATATTCCGAAATCGATTTAAAAGAAAGTTCCCTGATCAGAGACTCCCGTAAATCACCCGGCAAATAGGTTAATTTAGGATCATTGGCATAATGGGTTCTTTTGCTTTGTTCAACACTTATCTGTTCAGTGAACCATTCATCCAAGCCCCAATCTTTTGCCCGCATTTCTACTTCCGATGCCTGTTTAATTAAATTCATAATATAAATTCCTCTTCAAATAAGCTATCTCTCTATAATAATTTTTTTCAATGAACAGTAGGCTGTTTAAATATATTAATAGATAACTTAGGAAAATTTCCCAGTACACCTCGATCCAGGCAGATATGGACAAATAGTGCAATAACGCTGTAATTGTCCTTAAAGAACCAGATCCAGAGCAAACTAATCACACTGAGTGTAAATAAATTGTGGCAAATATTATAAATGGTGTAAAAAGCTGGAGGAGGAGTTTCTTTTTTATTCAGTAAACTCCAGATCCGCCCTGGGTAATAACCAATAATATCAATCAGAAAAAATAACACAATAAACTGCCACCAATTTATATAACTCTCAAGCTGCCAAGTCAGAAATAAAGTGATAAAAAACAATCCCAAAAATTCCCAACGCAGAATTTTAAATGTATTAATCATCGCTATTCTCCATCATTTCTTTTTTCATGATTTCAATAATATCTCCTGGCTGTTTAATCCAGGCGCTATGAGGATTACCTTTGAAAGATAATGTTATTTCCCTAACTTCTGCATTAGGTATAAGACTTGCTAATACTTGAGTAGACTTCAACGGAGCCCAATTATCTTCTTTAACACAGATATAAACAGCCTTGGATAAATGCTTATTCTCCTTCCCCTTATAAGCACGAACATGATAATAATTTCCCGTATAAGCAGTTCTGGACCAGTCCCGCATTAATCCCTTAGCTTCTCTTATGCCAAAACCAATCTTTTTCCCAGGGAGATAACCATATAACGCAGTCAGAATGTTAAAAATAATAGCTGCTGTTATTATCTGTACCCTCCCCATTCCCTGCCAATTCTTATACCATACGTTCCCGGTTGCCACACAAAACAGAGAAAATGGCCTGTCAGTTGAGCTGGCAAAGAGCGTCGCAATATGCCCCCCAAGACTGTGCCCAAAGACAATAGGAATTTTATTGCTATTTAATTTAACAGCCTTATCTAGCAAGGCCGGAAGATAATCCTGCAACAGATCGGAATAGTTATAGTCATTTTTTCGACTTGGTTTAGGTTGATTGTCGCCATAACCTGGCATATCAGCAGTGACAACCTGAAAACCCTCTTTCACCAGTTGTTGTATTAAAGCGTCATATTTCCTGATTTCCACACCAATAGCAGGTAACAATATAACAACTCTGCCATTACTATCTCCCTGATAAACTTTATAATTACAGAGGAAATTGCCAGCCACTTTAAAATGATTACCGTTAATATTATTTTTCATATCTATATGCTCCCAACAACTACATCACGCTCCAGTGACTGGCATTGGCGATAAATCCGCCAAAAAAATTTTATTTTCAGTGCGATAGGTGTCAAATACTTGTCCATATCGCCGGGTTATTAGTGATTTTCTAATTTGTTATTAACCAATATAAAAGCCCCTTATACTTTCTTAGTAACAGGCTATAGATAAAGCAAGGAATATATATTATTTTATAAATTATTTGCTGGAAAAATTATTTTACACATTAGAAAAATTTAATTTCAAATGTAAATTATATCATTAAAATATTAATGGATAAGTTATAAATCAATAATAAAATATCAATTTTAAATGTATTTAATTTATATGAAAAAATATTGATAGAAAATTATAACCATATAAAACAACAAACAGTTAATAGTAACAAGAGATAATCTTAGTTTAAATGACACATAAAAAAAATGAAATTTATTCATGAGTCAATTTGAAAATATATTCAAAAAATTATTTCCTAACATTATTTTCACAAATCCGTTTATATTACTTCCTTATATACTTTACATGGCAAAATTATTAATCTTCATGAATTATATCATTACTACTATTTAGTTTATGAAATGAACCAGCCATTCTGTTATCTTACTTTATGACTAGTTTTATATTAGTTTTAATTATAACGACTAATTTTATATACCTTATGGATTTCAAGATGCATCACGACGGCAAGGGAGAGAATCCCCGGGAGCATAGATAACTATGTGACCGGGGTGAACGAGTGCAGCCAACAAAAAGGCAACTTGAAAGATAACGGGTATAGAATTAAATCACTCGTTTCCAAAAACCGGCTATACCAAATCCTAAAATAAGCATTGGCAGAATAGCGAGTACACCCCCCACTACAGGAGCATGTAATCCGATAGAAACAAGGTATATAATTGGAACATAGAGAATAGATGTAATGTAAGTACAGATAATTAATAAAATCAACGCAACGCTAAATTTATTGAACTCCCGCAACATCAAATCCGTTAATAAAAACAACAAAACAGGTAATGTAATAAGATAAGATGCTGTGGGTACAACTAATGCTGCGACAAGGCTAAATAATCCAGCAAGTATCCTTAAAATGCTCTGGATATTTGATACAGTTCGGAGTGAAGATGAAAACCATATATTTCTTATCGCTAATGAGATAGAGAGTAAAAATGTTAAAATACCTATAACGAAAGCGGAAAATATAGATATGATAATAAGCCCAATATAGGGAACAGGAAAGTAAACTGCATCTACACTTTCTTTAAACAAGTTAATCTCATCTTTTACCGCGAAATGCGCTCCCAAATCCCGAATCGTTCGCTGATATCGCCACAAAGTTCCAAGGTTAAGATTCTCAACAGTATCACTCATACGGTGGTAATGCTCGTAACCCAAGATCGTAGCAAAATTCATCCCGGTAAACCCTCTATCCAGAAAGACACTAAAATCTGTGTTATTCCGCAACATTTGATACACGATGGGACTAAATGAAAAAGCTACCGGCTTATAAGCATTCTGATTCCATTCTGAAACAAGAGCAAGATTTTTTGCTGATGTCTCAAATAAGAGTGGCACGCCATTATTTCCCCGAGCATCAAAATTAAAAACAACATCTATTGGTTGAGTCGCGATCTCATTAATATTCTTAACAAAGTGATGCGCGCCGAGTAATCCCAACTCTTCAGCATCAGAGAATAAGAATATAACGTTATTTTTTATATCCGTTCTTTCAGCAAGATCCCGCATTAATTGGAGTACCGAGGCGACGGCTATACCATTATCACTGGCTCCTGGCGCAGTTCTAACACTGTCATAATGTGAAACGAATAATAAAGTTCCTTCTGGCGCAGGAACCTCCAATTTTGCGATAAGATTCGTTCCAGTTAATTCCGATTGTTCCTCCACTTGTTTTGCAAAGTTGCCTGTATTTATCCTGGCAAACTCTTTATCAAAAGCTCGGCGTTGTTGACTATTGAAGTTTGAATATATTCTCTTCTGCCGAGCGGCCAAATCAGCCGCCGTGTAATAAAATGTCTGTTCAGTGACGCTATATCCCATATCATTCATTTCGTTAATCAGGTAAGCCCGAACTAACGCTTGCTGTGTTGAAGCCGCAGGATGGGGTTCCGCGGCAATAACACCAAGCGTTCTCATCACATTCTTGAATCCACTTTCTTTGAAATATTCAACTGGGACTTTATCAGGAAGTACCAAACCGATACCCTGAATAATCGCGACAATTACAGATGCTAAAAAACAGATAATCAAAAAAATGCGTTTCATTAAACTCTCCCATTCCGATAAAATAGTAACAAAATATTATCCTTGATATAATTAATAATATTTTTTCATATTTTTATAATTAAAATGAAAATATAAAAAATTAATCAAAATAATTTAGACTAATTTAAAACAATATAAAACATTATTTGTAACAATAACAGACGCTCTTTTGTAATTATATAATCAAAAAATAATTAGATAAAAACTCTATTTCCTATAAATTCCTCAAGGTATTATTTAATACATATCATTTAGAGATGTTATTTATAAATTATTTCCACTAAAATACTATTAATACAATGAGTCAATTCCTAAAAGTATTCATATTCTACGAAGATGACTTTAATAAGACGAGTCCAATTTACACACAAAAAGTACTAGCAAGTTTATACCCTATGGATTTCAAGATGCATCGCAGCAGCAAGGGAGCGAATCCCCGGGAGCATAGATAACGATGTGACCGGGGTGAGAGAGTGCAGCCAACAAAGAAGCAACTTGAAAGATGACGGGTATATTGGCTTATATCGTGCTGAATCAAAAATGTTGCCTCTTTATATCCATAGACAGGAAACCATTTCCATCTTAATAATCTTGTGCATTTATAGTGAGTTAACTATCATGATGATTCGAGACCTAACCTTGAGATTTCTTTAAATCTTAATGATAGGTAGCATTTTCCACACATCGGATGAGTGTTTTTCAGGTTTATCGTCCATAATGAGAAATGAAAATGAATTCCATCTTATTATTCAGAGGGTATTTCGATGAGCACTGCCGTTACCAGTAAAAAAACAAAAAAAACCAAGATTACGGCGAATAATGCTGTTGCTAATGGGCAAGTACAGTCATTAAGTCGCGGCCTGACACTTTTGGAATATATTTCCGAGTCACCCGGTGGTATCGCCCTGACTGATTTAGCCCAACAAGCCGGATTACCAAATTCCACCACTCACCGCCTTTTGACTACTTTGCAACAGCACGGTTTTATCCGTCAGATTGGCGATTTAGGGTTATGGGTTATCGGTTCACATACTTTTATTGTCGGCAGCAGTTTCTTACAGAGCCGAAATTTATTGGCACTCATTCACCCGATCCTCCGCCGTTTGATGGAAGATTCCGGTGAAACCGTGAATTTAGCTATTCTTGATCACAGTGAATATGAAGCGGTTATTGTCGATCAGGTACAGTGTAATGCATTGATGAGAATGTCCGCCCCTATCGGGGGTAAATTGCCTATGCATGCTTCCGGGGCTGGTAAAGCATTCCTTTCAACATTATCAGATAACCAACTGGTTCAATTACTGCATAAGAAAGGGCTTCATTCTTACACACAACATACCAAGACAACCCCTTCGAATTTAAAAGAAAATCTGGAGCAAGCACGTAAACAAGGGTATTCGTTCGATGATGAAGAACATGCTTTAGGTCTGCGCTGTATTGCTGCCTGTATTTATGATGAGCATCACCAAGCCTTTGCCGCTATTTCCATTTCCGGCCCAGTCTCACGCATCACTGATGATCGTATCACCGAACTTGGTGCTTTAGTGATCCGGGCAGCAAAAGAGATCAGTAAAGAATATGGCGGGATTCGTTAATTCTCTTTCATAAATTATCATATTCTTCTCAGGGCATTGATTTTTTCGTGCCCTGCCTTTTCAGACTAATAAATTTAACTTAATTTATCATCCCGCTAAAAATATTATCGGCAATAGAATAGAATAGAATAGAATAGAATAATAACGAAATTATTTAACCCGTTTAGAAATAATATCAATGAAAAATGAGATAAAGAGTCCGAAAATAATTATATTTCCAGACTCTACATATATAGAAGGATTTATAGAAGGATGAGTTAATGGAACACTAATCGATGAATATCATCCTGATTAAATCACTTTTGATAAATTCCAAGTGCCTGTGCCATTGCCTCGATTAGAAAGACGTGAAGTATATACATTATATAATTCGTTAGGAACAGTAGCATTGAAACAAGTATCGAGAAATCCTCCACGTACGCTATCATAACCATTCAGAAAACGGATAACATCACTTTCACGAACTTTACCATCATATCCACTGGTTGTATCTGAAAAAATGTACCATGTCAGGGTCTCAACCGGACGTGCTGCTTTATCCGCCGTATAAACATTATAGAGTTCAGGTGATGGCGCATAACCATTTGTGCCGAGATATCCGCCATTATTCTGGTAAAGATTGAAAAGAAAGACTATATCACCACTGTAAATCTGTGTCCCTATGGCTTTTCCGCTCGCAGACAAAATTTGCCACGTACCCGTACCTGTACCCGGAGCTCGGGTCGGCGAATTAGCCGTGTATACGTTATATTTTGCGCCTTGTGCGGTTGCATAACCATTAGTATCCAGATAGCCGCCATTTCCAAGGTAGTTATTTCTAATATAAATGTTATCGCCGTATAAAATTACACTAGCCATTATTGTTTCCTTAAATACTTTTACGCAGTTATATATGTGTTATATGAGAATTTTCATGTAGTTAATTACGAGTCAAAAATATCAATTATTTTTACAACCACTAGTCATGGCTAAAAATCCTTGACTACCAAACTCTATAAAATTATAGAACCTCCACAAATAAGTGGATCTATTTTTATTTCTTAAAGAAACCATTAAATATATGTTTTTAACTCACATTCCAATTATGCCTTCCTAATAATAAATATATATTATATGGAATCCAAAATTTATTTTTATTAGGAATATTCATACCTCACACAATAAAAACAAATAGAAATTAATTTGTATTTAATTTAGAGAAATAATTTAATGAGGATAATAATATTAGCTATTGGTGAAAATGGCGATTGCTGACAGTAATCGCCAATTCCTAATAAAATCAGGCTGAAACTTTAGCAATAGAATAAGTTTCTATCTCAGTACGTTGACTAAACCGCTGTTTGCGGCGATATGCAAACACATCTTCCACATGACCACTTCTAATCCGCTCCTGTAACGCCCGCCAGTAGTCTGCTTTAAATAAATCACTATGCATCTCTTCAAAATAGCGACGAATACGACTGTCAGTGCAAAGAAAATGTCGGAATTCTTCAGGAAAAACATCATTTGGTGCCACGCTGTACCACGGTTCGCCGGCAAGCTCATCTTCTGGGTAACGCGGCGGCGGTATGTCTCGAAAATTAACCTCTGTCATATAACAGATTTCATCGTAGTCGTAGAACACTACACGTCCATGCCGTGTCACACCAAAGTTTTTAAACAACATATCTCCAGGAAAAATATTCGCCGCAGCAAGTTGTTTAATCGCATTACCGTACTCTTCAATGACATCTTTCAACTTCCGTTCTTCCACCTGTTCCATATAGATATTCAGCGGGGTCATGCGCCGTTCCATATAGAGATGTTTAATCAGGATTTTATCACCCAAATCCTCCAGCTTTTCTGGCACTTCTTTCTGCAACTCTTCCATTAGTTCAGGACTGATGCGGGCTTTATCAATAACAAAATTTTCAAACTCCTGTGTGTCGGCCATCCTCCCTACACGATCATGCTCCTTGACCAGACGGTAACATTCCTGTACCCGCTCCTGAGTCACCTCTTTCTGCGGCGCAAATTGATCTTTAATTACCTTGAAGACGCGATCAAATGAAGGGGAAGTAAATACCAACATCACCATCCCTTTAACACCGGGAGCAATTATCAGTTGCTCTTTAGAGAAGGTAATAAACGCCAGATATTCCCGGTAATATTCTGTCTTACCATGCTTCTGGCAGCCGATTGCCATATAAAGTTCAGACGTTGATTTGGCGGGCAGAATTTCTCTCAGCCATTCAACTAAAGCCGCGGGCAAAGGCGCATAAACCATAAAATAGGAACGGGCGAAGCCAAATACAATGCTAGCATCAGCATAATCAGTCAGGCAGGTATCGATAAAAATCCCACCAGATTCGTTATGATGGATCGGCAATAAGAAAGGATAAACCTGACCGCCAATGCGAATCTTACCGACTAACCAAGCGGCTTTGTTGCGATAAAACAGTTCATTAGCTATCTGAAAAGTTGCCTGTAATAATTCTCCGACTGGAAATGTCTGTTGTAGATAGTCAGTAATATAATAAATATCTCTTTCCAGATTTTCCCAAGGTAAACGCAGCGGCAGATCATTAAGAATTGTCCGTAACATTAACGCAAGATTATCATTAGGGAAAAAGTCACGCGATAACGGCCGAGGAATATCCCGAAATCTGCGCGCAGGCTGCGAGGTAAAAATAAATAATTTATCCGGTGTCAAATTACGATGCTCAAACAGACGGCAATAAACAGAATTAAAAAAACTCTCGGCAATTTCAAACCGGGGATAATCCGGTAATAAACCGGTATAAACAACCTTTACCTTGGCAATGTACTCTTCATCATATCCGAAAGCACTATGTATACATTTAAGCTGCTCAACCACCAGCCCAACATGATGATCATAAAGATTAATACGCTTTTTCATCGCTTGCTGAACAGCGTGCCAGTCGGCCTGTTCAAAACGTTGTTGTGCACCCGAAGTCACTTCCAGAAAGCGACCATATTGTGCATCGAATCCTTGTAAAATGGTTTGTGCTATCAAATGTGCTGAATCTATCCCCATCGCAACTCCTCAATATATTCAGCCTGCAATAAGCAGGCTGAATAGAAACAATCAGAACTGCTGCTCTTCTGTGGAACCTGTCAATGCGGTTACTGACGATGTTCCCCCTTGAATAATCGTTGTGACTTTATCGAAATAACCTGTGCCAACTTCCTGCTGATGAGAAGAGAAGGTATAACCACGGTTAATGGATTCAAACTCTCTTTCCTGGACCTTCTCCACATAATGTTTCATGCCTTCACCCTGCGCGTAAGCATGTGCCAAGTCGAACATGTTGAACCACATACTGTGGATACCCGCCAGAGTAATAAATTGGAATTTATAACCCATTGCTGACAGTTCATCCTGGAAACGCGCAATAGTCTTATCATCCAGATTTTTTTTCCAATTGAACGATGGAGAACAGTTGTAAGCTAACAATTTACCGGGATATTTAGCATGAATCGCCTCAGCAAAACGACGGGCCATTTCAATATCAGGTGTTGATGTTTCACACCATATCAAGTCAGCATACGGCGCATAAGCCAAACCACGACTAATTGCTTGATCGATACCCGCTCTGGTACGGAAGAACCCCTCAAAAGTCCGTTCTCCGGTAATAAACTCACTGTCATATGCGTCACTGTCAGAGGTTAACAGATCGGCTGCATCAGCATCTGTACGAGCAATCAACAGCGTCGGTACGCCAGAAACATCCGCCGCCAAACGCGCAGCGACCAATTTTTGAATCGCCTCTTGTGTCGGAACCAGAACTTTACCGCCCATATGACCACATTTTTTCACCGCAGCCAGTTGATCTTCAAAGTGAACAGCCGCAGCACCCGCTTCAATCATAGCTTTCATCAATTCAAAAGCATTCAGAACACCACCAAATCCGGCTTCCGCATCCGCCACAATTGGCAGAAAATAATCGATATATTCCTGATGATCAGTACCAATACCATTTGCCCACTGAATCTGATCTGCACGACGGAAACTGTTATTAATACGTTTTACCACCGCCGGGACGGAATCCACCGGATACAGGGACTGATCAGGATACATACTGGATGCAGTGTTAGCATCAGCCGCAACCTGCCAACCAGAAAGATAAACCGCCTCAATACCCGCTTTTGCCTGCTGTAATGCCTGCCCACCCGTCAATGCACCTAATGAGTTGACATAGCCTTTCTTTGCCATGCCATGCAGTAGTTCCCACAGTTTTTTAGCACCAAGCTGTGCCAATGTATGTTCTGGATTAACCGAACCACGCAATTTAACCACATCTTCCGCACTGTACGGGCGAATAATCCCATTCCAACGGTCACTTTTCCATTCTTGTTCCAGTTGAGCGATTTGTTGAGTTCTGGAGATTGTCATAACTTCTACTTCCTATCTTTGTTAAATTAATCGGATATGGTGTTTTGTTATTATTCGTTGCTCAAACTTCTCTCAGTAGCCCTAATGGGATGAGCTCTAATCAAGCAATTGATATCCCGGCAACGTCAGGAAATCTATCAGCTCGTCCTGAGTTGTAATGCGCTCCATCAACTTGGCCGCATCGCTAAATCGCCCTTGACTGAAACGTGTTTCTCCCACTTCCTGCTTAATAACCTCCATTTCCTCTGCCAACATCTGCTTGAACAAACTTTTTGTCACTTTTTTACCGTTAGATAATGATTTTTCGTGATGAATCCATTGCCAAATAGATGTCCGGGAAATTTCGGCTGTCGCAGCATCTTCCATCAAACCATAAATAGGAACGCACCCATTTCCTGAAATCCACGCTTCAATGTATTGAACCGCTACACGAATATTGGCCCGCATACCTTCTTCAGTACGATCGCCTGGGCAAGGTTCCAGTAATTGAGCTGCGGTAATCGGTGCATCTTCTTCACGGAAAATATCTAACTGGTTTTGCCGCTCTGCCAAGACCCTATCGAAAACGTCCATTACCGTGTCGGCAAGACCTGGGTGGGCAATCCATGTACCATCATGACCATTGCGTGCTTCCAGCTCTTTATCCGCCCGGACTTTATCTAGTACCCAATTGTTGCGCTCAATATCTTTGCTGGGGATAAAAGCTGCCATTCCCCCCATCGCAAATGCTCCGCGCTTATGGCAGGTTTTGATCAGCAAACGGGAATAAGCATTGAGGAAAGGTTGATCCATCGTGACAGACTGACGATCAGGCAGAACCCGATCACTATGATTTTTCAGTGTTTTAATGTAGCTGAAAATATAATCCCAGCGGCCACAATTAAGGCCAACGATATGGTGCCGAAGATGGTAAAGAATCTCATCCATCTGAAATACAGCAGGCAGAGTTTCAATCAATACCGTTGCTTTGATTGTGCCTCTCGGCAGATCAAAACGATCTTCTGCAAAGCTGAATACATCACTCCACCACTGAGCTTCGTGATAAGACTGAATTTTTGGTAAGTAGAAATAGGGGCCGCTCCCCTTTGCCAGCAATTGTTTATGGTTGTGGTAAAAATAGAGCGCAAAATCAAACAATCCACCGGCGATTGGCTCATTCTGATAGAGAACATGTTTTTCCGGTAAATGAATCCCTCTTACCCGTGCGATCAGAACAGCCGGGTCTGGTTGCAATTGGTACTGTTTACCCTGCTCATTAACGTAAGAAATTGTGCCATTAACCGCATCACGCAGGTTGATTTGCCCCTCAATCACCTTATCCCAAGCTGGTGCTAAGGAATCTTCGAAATCCGCCATGAAAACTTTTACGTTAGCATTCAAAGCGTTGATAACCATTTTCCGTTCTACTGGTCCAGTGATTTCTACTCTGCGATCACGGAGATCCGCTGGAATATTTTGAATTTCCCATTCACTTTCACGAATGGAACCGGTTTCCGAAATAAAATCAGGCAATTCACCATCATCAATTTTCTTCTGCCAAATATCCCGCTCGACTAACAATTTTTTCCGTGCATCAGTAAACCGAACAACCAGATCTTTCAGAAAATCTACCGCTTCAGGTATCAAAACCTCCTGCTCTGCTGCTCCAAATCGTTTAATAAACGATAATTCAGTCGCTAAAGTTTGCTGCGTCATTCATCTATCCTCATTTTAAAGCACACCTGAATAAGAGTAATAGATATTTAAAATAAATCAAAAACGATTTCCATTTTTTTATAAATTTATTTTTATTCAATAAAAAACAACAAGTTATACACAATATTACCTATTTTAAATTAGAGAAATTGATTCCATAAATCATAAGATAATTTGGTTAAGTTTTTGTTATATAAGATAAACTACAAAAAGTGCGATATTTTGACAGGTGTTAATAACAGGAGAGTAGAAAAAATCAGAAGGGTTAAATGGCTGAATTTCAGCCATTTATAAAGATATTAATCCAGTGTTGGATTCATGTAGGTGAGATCATATGGTGTGATTTGGTACACATAATAATTCAGCCAGTTGGAAAACAATAAATGCCCGTGACTGCGCCATGATGCCAGTGGTTTTCTTTCTGGATTATTATCTGGAAAATAATTTATTGGGATCTTTGGAGCCAAACCTGCTGCTAAATCGCGTAAATATTCACTAGCCAACGTTCCAGCATCATATTCCGGATGACCAGTGACAAATACCATACGTTTATCTTTACTCGCCAGTAAATACACTCCCGCATCTTCAGAACTGGAAAGAATATCCAGATCAGTATGTTCACGAACAACCTGTTCAGGAAAATCTGCATAACGAGAATGGGGAGCAAAAAAAGATTCATCAAAGCCACGAGTTAATAATGCTAGAGGGTTCAGAGTAGAGTGATAATAAACACCTGATAGTTTTACTTCTCTGGTAAACTTCGGCAAACCATACAAAATATTCAACGCGGCTTGTACAGCCCAACAAATAAATAGAGTAGAAGTGACATGTTCCTTTGCCCAACTAATTATTCTTTCAATCTGTTTCCAATATGCCACATCTTCGAATTCAACTAATCCCAATGGCGCACCAGTGACAATTAAGCCATCAAAGTTTTGGTGTTTTATCTGCTCGAAATCACAATAAAAGTTATTCAAATGTTCAGCAGGCGTATTCCTGCACTTTCGGTTATCTATTCTCAATAGCTGGATATCTACCTGTAAAGGCGTATTGGATAGTAATCTTAAAAATTGATTTTCAGTCTCAATCTTCTTTGGCATCAGGTTAAGCAGCAATACCTTTAGTGGACGTATATTTTGAATATTTGCACGAGTAGATGTCATCACAAACACATTCTCGTTTTGTAAAAAATTCACTGCGGGTAATTCATCCGGTATACAAATTGGCATGCTATAACCTCGATTTTTTTATCCATTTACACGTTTAGACTTCTAGATAGCTAAATCTAACTAAGTATTAACAAAATGTCGAGGATTTACAAGTAAGCTGAAATTATTTCATTTTTGGTCTCACACAATGTTCAACATGATAATAGTTAATAAATTTTCAGTGTTTATAACAGAAAATACTTTAAATTATATTTTTATATAAAAAAATAATAAGTAAAATTACAAATGGAATAAAACATATTAAAAATCAATGATATTTTCAGTAGAAATGAGAAAGACCAAAACAAAAAGGCAACATTATAAGAAGTCAAATTACAAGCTATCGATATTAAAAACAATACACTCTAAGAAAGCAACAAGACTAATTGATAAAATATTCTTATTATTAATATTGAGTTATAAGATTTATCTTCAATACTAGAATATGCACTTTTCTTATAATAATAAGCTAATTTGAATCAAATGCTAATATTAAGTATGGAAAGAGAAAAAATAGGCAATTACACAATTTAAATTACAGTCTAAATTTAACTTACAGACTCAAAACAGATATTCGAACTCATTAAGATCTGTTAATAACTGGCTCGATAATATTTATGAATATATACCCGTTATCTTTCAAGTTGCCTCTTTGTTGGCTGCGCTCGTTTACCCCGGTCATATCGTTATCTATGCTCCCGGGGATTCGCTCCCTTGCCGTCACGATGCAACTTGAAATCCATAGGGTATAGAGAGAAATTTTTGTCATGCTCGGCTAAGCTTAGGATAACATGACTCATTTTCTTTCCCATCAGTTCAAAAAGTTATTTAAATTATTTTTTATGCCTGCTATTACTATAATATATTTTAATTATTCAAGACTGATAAACAAACTATCTATTTCTTAAAGGGAATAAGTAAATAAATAATACCTTAAAACGCAAAAACCCCCAGCTTTCGCTGAGGGTTTCTACGGTATTTAAAGCCTGGCAGTGTCCTACTCTCACATGGGGAGACCCCACACTACCATCGGCGCTACGGCGTTTCACTGCTGAGTTCGGCATGGGGTCAGGTGGGACCACCGCGCTATCGCCGCCAGGCATATTCGGTTTTCTTCCGGCCGTTGTCGCTCTTCCGCCACAACCACCCGAATCAATCTCTGAACAAGCTGAAAATTCTTCTCTCTTCTGTCTTCCGACACCAAAACACCTTCGGTGTTGTAAGGTTAAGCCTCTCGGTTCATTAGTACTGGTCAGCTCAATGCATCGCTGCACTTACACACCCAGCCTATCCACGTCTTCGTCTTAAACGTTCCTTCCGTGACCTCAGTCAGGGGAAGACTCATCTCAAGGCAAGTTTCCCGCTTAGATGCTTTCAGCGGTTATCTCTCCCGCACTTAGCTACCGGGCTATGCCATTGGCATGACAACCCGTACACCAGCGGTGCGTCCACTCCGGTCCTCTCGTACTAGGAGCAGCCCCTTTCAATCTTCCTGCGCCCACGGCAGATAGGGACCGAACTGTCTCACGACGTTCTAAACCCAGCTCGCGTACCACTTTAAATGGCGAACAGCCATACCCTTGGGACCTACTTCAGCCCCAGGATGTGATGAGCCGACATCGAGGTGCCAAACACCGCCGTCGATATGAACTCTTGGGCGGTATCAGCCTGTTATCCCCGGAGTACCTTTTATCCGTTGAGCGATGGCCCTTCCATTCAGAACCACCGGATCACTAAGACCTACTTTCGTACCTGCTCGAACCGTCACTCTCGCAGTTAAGCTGGCTTATGCCTTTGCACTAACCTCACGATGTCCGACCGTGATTAGCCAACCTTCGTGCTCCTCCGTTACCCTTTGGGAGGAGACCGCCCCAGTCAAACTACCCGCCAGACACTGTCCCCGGCCCGGTTTACGGGCCCAGGTGAGAACATCGAACATTCAAGGGTGGTATTTCAAGGATGGCTCCATGCAGACTGGCGTCCGCACTTCTCAGCCTCCCACCTATCCTACACATCAAGGCTCCATGTTCAGTGTCAAGCTATAGTAAAGGTTCACGGGGTCTTTCCGTCTTGCCGCGGGGACACTGCATCTTCACAGCGAGTTCAATTTCACTGAGTCTCGGGTGGAGACAGCCTGGCCATCATTACGCCATTCGTGCAGGTCGGAACTTACCCGACAAGGAATTTCGCTACCTTAGGACCGTTATAGTTACGGCCGCCGTTTACTGGGGCTTCTGTCAAGAGCCTCGCCTTGCGGCTAACCCCATCAATTAACCTTCCAGCACCGGGCAGGCGTCACACCGTATACGTCCACTTACGTGTTTGCACAGTGCTGTGTTTTTAATAAACAGTTGCAGCCAGCTGGTCTCTGCGACTGGCTTCAGCTCCGGAGGCAAACTCCTTCACCTACCGCCAGCGTGCCTTCTCCCGAAGTTACGGCACCATTTTGCCTAGTTCCTTCACCCGAGTTCTCTCAAGCGCCTGAGTATTCTCTACCTGACCACCTGTGTCGGTTTGGGGTACGATTCAATATGACCTGAGGCTTAGAGGCTTTTCCTGGAAGCCGGGCATCAACCACTTCACCGCCGTAACGGCTCGTCATCACGCCTCAGTGTTCACAGAAGAGCGGATTTACCTGCTCCTCCCACCTACACGCTTAAACCGGGACAACCGTCGCCCGGATGGCCTAGCCTTCTCCGTCCCCCCTTCGCAGTCACATTCAGTACAGGAATATTAACCTGTTTCCCATCAGCTACGCCTCTCGGCCTCACCTTAGGGGTCGACTCACCCTGCCCCGATTAACGTTGGACAGGAACCCTTGGTCTTCCGGCGAGCGGGTTTTTCACCCGCTTTATCGTTACTTATGTCAGCATTCGCACTTCTGATACCTCCAGCAGGCCTCACAGCTCCACCTTCTCCGGCTTACAGAACGCTCCCCTACCCAATAACACTTGCGTGTCACTGCCGCAGCTTCGGTGCATGGTTTAGCCCCGTTACATCTTCCGCGCAGGCCGACTCGACCAGTGAGCTATTACGCTTTCTTTCAATGATGGCTGCTTCTAAGCCAACATCCTGGCTGTCTGGGCCTTCCCACATCGTTTCCCACTTAACCATGACTTCGGGACCTTAGCTGGCGGTCTGGGTTGTTTCCCTCTTCACGACGGACGTTAGCACCCGCCGTGTGTCTCCCGTGATACCATTCTTCGGTATTCGCAGTTTGCATCGGGTTGGTAAGCCGGGATGGCCCCCTAGCCGAAACAGTGCTCTACCCCCGAAGATGAATTCACGAGGCGCTACCTAAATAGCTTTCGGGGAGAACCAGCTATCTCCCGGTTTGATTGGCCTTTCACCCCCAGCCACAGGTCATCCGCTAATTTTTCAACATTAGTCGGTTCGGTCCTCCAGTTAGTGTTACCCAACCTTCAACCTGCCCATGGCTAGCTCACCGGGTTTCGGGTCTATACCCTGCAACTCTTTCGCCCAGTTAAGACTCGGTTTCCCTGCGGCTCCCCTATCCGGTTAACCTTGCTACAGAATATAAGTCGCTGACCCATTATACAAAAGGTACGCAGTCACCCCACCCCAAAACGCTCCACTGCTTGATTTGTGTGTTGGGCGTCGCTGCCGCTCCGCCAACCGTCATCAGTGCTGCTGTTACGCATTTTGTGCACCACGCAAAGCGAAACGCTTTGGTGGTGGGGCTCCCACTGCTTGTACGTACACGGTTTCAGGTTCTCTTTCACTCCCCTCGCCGGGGTTCTTTTCGCCTTTCCCTCACGGTACTGGTTCACTATCGGTCAGTCAGGAGTATTTAGCCTTGGAGGATGGTCCCCCCATCTTCAGACAGGATTTCTCGTGTCCCGCCTTACTCTTCGAACTCACAACCACACTACCTTCGAGTACGGGGCTGTCACCCTCTCTCGCCGGCCTTTCCAGACCGTTCCTCTGATGCTGTGGCTGATGTTAGTTCTGGGCTCCTCCCCGTTCGCTCGCCGCTACTGGGGGAATCTCGGTTGATTTCTTTTCCTCGGGGTACTGAGATGTTTCAGTTCCCCCGGTTCGCCTCATTAACCTATGAATTCAGTTAATGATAGTGCAACGCATTGCACTGGGTTTCCCCATTCGGACATCGCCAGCTATATCGCTTCATATCAGCTTACCGACGCTTTTCGCAGATTAGCACGTCCTTCATCGCCTCTGACTGCCTAGGCATCCACCGTGTACGCTTAGTCGCTTAACCTCACAACCCGAAACTGTCTCGGACTGTTCAGCTTGAGAGACACCTCAACAATACCTCGGCGATATTATTGAGTATTTCAATTTTTCAGCTTGTTCCAGATTGTTAAAGAGCAAAATAATTCGCAGCATACTGTCGCCAATATACTCTGAATTAGGTTGAATATGGTGGAGCTAAGCGGGATCGAACCGCTGACCTCCTGCGTGCAAGGCAGGCGCTCTCCCAGCTGAGCTATAGCCCCATACAGAAATAGACCGTCATCGCCTGTTCAGTCAACTCGCTTTGCCGCCGGGGATTTCAACGCGAGTAACGCAGTGTGCGCGAGCACATGAGTCACGCAGCGTCTGGAAGACCCAGGGATAAGTAGAGTTGGTAGGCCTGAGTGGACTTGAACCACCGACCTCACCCTTATCAGGGGTGCGCTCTAACCACCTGAGCTACAAGCCTATCGCGATAACGTTTTCTCTTCTTTCATCAGACAATCTGTGTGAGCACTGCACTCAACCTATCTCAGGTAAGGAGGTGATCCAACCGCAGGTTCCCCTACGGTTACCTTGTTACGACTTCACCCCAGTCATGAGCCACAAAGTGGTCAGCGCCCCCCTTTCGGTTAAGCTACCGACTTCTTTTGCAACCCACTCCCATGGTGTGACGGGCGGTGTGTACAAGGCCCGGGAACGTATTCACCGTAGCATGCTGATCTACGATTACTAGCGATTCCGACTTCATGGAGTCGAGTTGCAGACTCCAATCCGGACTACGACAGACTTTGTGTGTTCCGCTTGCTCTCGCGAGGTCGCTTCACTTTGTATCCGCCATTGTAGCACGTGTGTAGCCCTACTCGTAAGGGCCATGATGACTTGACGTCATCCCCACCTTCCTCCGGTTTATCACCGGCAGTCTCCTTTGAGTTCCCACCTTCACGTGCTGGCAACAAAGGATAAGGGTTGCGCTCGTTGCGGGACTTAACCCAACATTTCACAACACGAGCTGACGACAGCCATGCAGCACCTGTCTCTCAGTTCCCTAAGGCACTTCGCTGTCTCCAGCAAATTCTGAGGATGTCAAGAGTAGGTAAGGTTCTTCGCGTTGCATCGAATTAAACCACATGCTCCACCGCTTGTGCGGGCCCCCGTCAATTCATTTGAGTTTTAACCTTGCGGCCGTACTCCCCAGGCGGTCGATTTAACGCGTTAGCTTCGGAAGCCACAGCTCAAGGCCACAACCTCCAAATCGACATCGTTTACAGCGTGGACTACCAGGGTATCTAATCCTGTTTGCTCCCCACGCTTTCGCACCTGAGCGTCAGTCTTCGTCCAGGGGGCCGCCTTCGCCACCGGTATTCCTCCACATCTCTACGCATTTCACCGCTACACATGGAATTCTACCCCCCTCTACGAGACTCCAGTCAACCAGTCTTAGATGCCATTCCCAGGTTGAGCCCGGGGATTTCACATCTAACTTAATTGACCGCCTGCGTGCGCTTTACGCCCAGTCATTCCGATTAACGCTTGCACCCTCCGTATTACCGCGGCTGCTGGCACGGAGTTAGCCGGTGCTTCTTCTGCGGGTAACGTCAAAATCTAACCCTCTTCAGGCTAAACCCTTCCTCCCCGCTGAAAGTACTTTACAACCCGAAGGCCTTCTTCATACACGCGGCATGGCTGCATCAGGCTTGCGCCCATTGTGCAATATTCCCCACTGCTGCCTCCCGTAGGAGTCTGGGCCGTGTCTCAGTCCCAGTGTGGCTGGTCATCCTCTCAGACCAGCTAGAGATCGTCGCCTAGGTAGGCCATTACCCTACCTACCAGCTAATCCCATCTGGGTTCATCCGACGGCGTGAGGCCCTTTCAGGTCCCCCACTTTGGTCTCGCGACATTATGCGGTATTAGCCACCGTTTCCAGTGGTTATCCCCCGCCCTCGGGCAGATCCCCAGACATTACTCACCCGTCCGCCGCTCGTCAGCAAAAGCGCAAGCGCTTTCCTGTTACCGCTCGACTTGCATGTGTTAGGCCTGCCGCCAGCGTTCAATCTGAGCCATGATCAAACTCTTCAATTTAAATCAAAGTTTGATGCTCAAAGAATTCTGACTAATTATTTCGTAATGAATTAACTGTTGTTCACTCTTCAAGACTTTAAAACGTATTTTTTTGCGATACGGTCTTGTGAGTGCCCACACAGATTGTCTGATTAATTGTTAAAGAGCAGGCTGACATAAAAAATAACATTCTCGTTCAGCCGGGCTGCGTATATTACGCTTTTCACCCGCAGAGTCAAGCACTGATTATCGCTTTCTCCGCCCGACCTCACAATGTTTATCAGCGTTGTGTCGGTCAGTGGTGGCGCATTATAGGGCGTTCTTTGACGCTGGCAAGCATTTATTAAAAAAAAAACTGCCGTTCGCAGTTTTTTTCAACAAAACACTGATAAAAAGAACAAATCAGTTATTTTTCACTCACTATTTTAAGGAAGTCATCGGTAAAATAATCAACTTGCTGCCAATCGGTATATTCAACCTCTTTAGTTGTATCAGTTTCCCCACCGGTCATTTTCATAATCATTTTAACCATTATCCGATCCAACCAATGATAACGAGGATAAAGTAATGCACCAGCAAAAACACCACACAAATCTGGCTTCCACGGGGTATTAAACAGAAAGTTACGAACATACACATTTGTTTCTGGTGTACGTTTCTCTGGCTTCCTTGCTGTCAAATTCACGCCAAAAAATGCGGTTGGCATTTTATTAAGTTGCTGTTGATGACAGATTGCAAACTTTTTCAGTGCCGAATTGAAATGACCATATCTGATCGAAGCTCCAATCATAATCTTGTCATAAGATTCCAAATTGATCGTTTTTACTGTTGCTAAATCTCTGAGCTCACATAACTCCCCTGATCTGCGTAGATTTTCAGCAATGCGGGTGATAATTTTCTTAGTCTGTCCATCCCGACTGGAATAAAGTAATAAACAATGCATAGCTATATCCCTCTCCCAGTAGACTATTCACGCCAGAAGGTTGGTGTAAATAAAACTAATAAAGTGAATACTTCCAAGCGACCAAACAACATTGTTATAACTAATATCCATTTGGCTGCTGGATTCATTGCAGTGAAGTTATCCGCAACAACACCCAATCCTGGCCCTAGATTATTTAGTGTAGCGGCTATTGCCGAAAACGCAGAAAGTTCATCTACACCAGTTGCGATAAGTAATAATAAACTAATGATAAATACCAAAGCATAAGCAGAGAAGAATCCCCAAACAGCTTCAATAATCCTTTCAGGTAATGCCCTTCGCCCTAACTTGAGGGTATAAACCGCATTTGGATGAACCAATCTCTTCAATTCACGGGACCCTTGCAGGAATAGCAGTAAGATACGAATCACCTTCAGTCCTCCTCCCGTCGAGCCTGCACAGCCCCCAATAAAAGCGGAACACAACAGCAGTATTGGCAAAAATGATGGCCAACGAGCAAAACTATCTGTGCTAAACCCTGCCGTTGTCGCCATTGAAACAACCTGGAAAAAAGCTTGGTTTAGTGTCTCTATCCCCGACTTATAAACAGCGTGATGCCATAAGATCAGAGTGCAAATAATAACAAGCACCAATTGAATGGAGATAAACATACGGAATTCAGGGTCCCGCCAATATACTGTCAGGCTACGTCCCGTTAATACCGCGAAGTGCAAACCAAAGTTACAACCAGAAATCAGCAGAAAAATCGCAATAATGGTATTTATCGCGGGGCTATTGAAATAACCAATACTGGCGTCATGTGTAGAAAATCCACCAATTGCGATAGTTGAAAAACTGTGAGAAATGGCATCAAAAACTGACATACCCGCAGCCCATAACGCTAAAGCGCAGGCGATTGTTAGTAACACATAAATCAACCATAAAGTTTTTGCCGTTTCAGCAATTCGCGGGCGCATTTTATTGTCTTTCAAGGGACCAGGCATTTCAGCCCGATAGAGCTGCATTCCCCCAACCCCAAGTAGAGGCAGTATTGCAACAGCCAGCACTATAATCCCCATACCACCTAACCATTGCAGCATCTGCCGGTAGAAAAGAATCGCTTTAGGCAAGGAATCAAGCCCAATTAGTGTCGTAGCACCCGTTGTTGTTAAACCGGAGAAAGATTCAAAAAATGCATCTGTAATAGAAAGATTTGGCTGTTCAGAAAAAATGAAAGGCAAAGCCCCAACACTGCCAAGGACTGTCCAAAACAAAGCAACGATAAGAAACCCTTCCCGAGGCTTTAGCTCGTGTTTTTGCTCCCGATTTGGTATCCAAAGCATTAAACCGATAATTAAGGCAAAAATAAATGTCTGACTAAATGCACGCCCAGCACCATCACGATAGATAAGTGCTACCAATCCTGGAATTATCATGGTGACAGAGAAAAGAATGACAAGCAGCCCGACAATACGGGTTATGGCACGAAAATGCATTTAGCTGGTTCCTTAGAAATCCAGTTACAGAGAATATTTACAGATCAGGTGTTAAATACAGTACACCGCGACTTAGATCACGTAATTTATCACCGACTTCCCCCACTAAGGTAGCTGGAAGTGAAATTCGCAAAGTAACATTCTCTGCATACTCACTGGAAATAATTTGCCCTGATGATTTCTGTAATAACTGTTCAATCATAGAGATATGGGCATATTCACACTGCAAGGAACAGAGTTTCTGTGGAACCTTATATTTTGTCTCCAGCAATTTCAGCGCCTGTTGGGCACCACTTCCATATGCCCTTACCAACCCACCGGTCCCTAATTTTATTCCACCAAAATAGCGGACAACAACCACAGTTATTTCACCGATATTATTTCCCATAAGTTGGGACAGTATCGGCTTACCTGCGGTTCCTGAAGGTTCCCCATCATCTGAAAAACCCAACTGTTGTGAATCATCCGGTGCACCAGCAACAAATGCCCAGCAGTGATGGCGGGCATCAGGGTACTGAGCTTTGATTTGCTGGATAAACGCTTTAGCCTCATCCACCCCGTCAGTATGCTCCAGCAAGGTAATAAAGCGACTTTTTTTAATCTCTTCAGTAAAACTCACTGAAGCTGCGGGTATCAAATAAGGCTTCATTATGGCAATTGAAGATCCCGAGTCATGTTTTCCACTTTATTTTCATGGATCACAATATTGTCTTCAATACGAATACCACCGAAAAGTTTAAGCGTCCCAATTTTATTCCAGTCAAAATGTTTGCTGAACTCACTTTCACGCCAAGGTGCAAGCAGCGATTCGATGAAATAAAGACCTGGCTCGATAGTCAGCACCATGCGAGGTTCTAGAATACGGGTACAACGCAGATAAGGATACATATCCGGAGCGGCTAAATGTGTACCTGTATCATCCTGCATAAACCCTGCCACATCATGGACCTGTAATCCAAGAGGGTGACCAATGCCATGTGGAAAGAATGGCGTTGTCAGCCCTTCTTCAACCATGACTTCTTCACTGACATCTTTCACGATACCATATTTTTTCAACAACTTAGCAATCCGATGATGCATCTGAATATGATATTCGGTATAGCGAGTTCCCACTTTAATTGTACTAATTAACGCTTTTTGTTCAGCATCCATATCTTTAATTAAAGAAGCAAATTCATTATTACTTTTTGCTGAATAAGTGCGGGTGATATCTGCTGCATAGCCATTATATTCAGCACCAGCATCAATCAGGAAACTACGAATATCCGAAGGTGCATTGTGCTGCAATGCAGTGTAATGCAAAACAGCCGCATTCTCATTCATAGCAATAATATTGTTATAAGGCACATCTGTATCACGATGACCTGTTGCCATAAGATAAGAGATATTAATATCAAATTCACTCATCCCAGCCTGAAATGCTTCATAAGCTGCCAAATGTCCGACAATAGCCGTTTTTTGTGCTTCACGCATACAGACTAGTTCATAATCTGTTTTGTATGAACGATGGAAATGCAAATAATCAAGAACAGACTTTGGATTAATATTGCGTTCAGAGAAACCAATCTCTTTTGCTCTTTGCGGTGAACAACCGATGTAAGCAACATTCTGTTTTACATAAGTGCTTAACGCTGAATTAATATCTCCTGCATTTGCCAGATGAATCATTTCAACTTCTTTAGTCCAGTAGCTAGTCGGCAGCGGTTCTACGCTGTGCCAATAATCTACCGGCGAGTAAAACCATAATTTAGGTTTATTAATACCATCTACCCACAACCAGCAATTAGGCACTTTAGTTACTGGTACCCAAGCTTTGAAGCAAGCATTAACTTTGAAAGGGTAATCTCTATCATCAAGAAAAATATGCTGTAACTCACCAGAGTGAATAAGCAAAGCATCAAATTGATTACGGGCCAATGCTTCACAGGTACGTTGCTGCAATGTAGAGATATGTTCGTGGTACAGAGATGCCAACTTTTCCATTTCAATTGACCTTTTTTATTTTATGACTAAACCATTAGCTTATCACAGCCGTTGATATTTGCAGGTATCACGCAAAAACTCACTCAATTTATCCGTTCCCGCTAACACCTTATTTATCAAGATATAAAAACAATCATTGTCAGTGAGATACAAATCTCACTTGTGATCACCCTTGCAAAAAACTAATCACTCATTTGCATTTGCTTAACATAATAACCACAATCAAACCCATCTGGTCATACCAGATGGTATGCGCTCATTTAGGAGAACGACATGCTCTATCAAAGTGAAACAATTCAAGTAAGCTGGCTGAAAGATGGCATTGCTGAACTGGTTTTCAATGCCCCAGCCGCGATTAATAAACTAGATACCAAAACCGTTGCATCTCTCGACAAGGCTATTGCCAGCCTAGAGCAACAAACTGGATTGAAAGGCGTTTTATTACGTTCTGAAAAAACCGCATTTATTGTTGGTGCAGATATTACTGAATTCCTCTCTTTATTCGATTCACCTGTAGAAAAACTGCAAGAATGGCTTAACTTTTCAAATAGCATTTTTAACCGGATAGAAGATTTACCTGTACCAACCATTTCAGCAATAAACGGTTATGCTCTTGGTGGTGGTTGTGAATGCGTTCTATCTACAGATTTCCGTGTGGCCTCCCCGGATATACGCATTGGGTTACCAGAAACCAAACTTGGTATTATGCCTGGTTTCGGTGGCTCAGTTCGCCTTCCACGCCTGATCGGGACTGATAATGCATTGGATATCATTGCCGCAGGTAAAGACATTGGTGCAGAAGAAGCATTGAAAAACGGTTTGATTGATGCTGTTGTTCCCAAAGAAAAACTGGTTGATTCCGCAGTATCAATGCTGGAACAAGCAATTGCAGGGAACCTCGACTGGAAAGCCGCACGCCAGCCAAAATTAGAGCCTTTGAAACTCAATGAAACTGAACGAGGCATGAGTTTTAGTGTGGCAAAAGGTATGGTGATGAAAGTCGCCGGCCCTCATTATCCAGCTCCTATCACCGCAGTTAAATCTATAGAAAAAGCCGCTACATTTGGTCGCGATGAAGCATTGAAACAAGAAACCGCCAGCTTCATTCCTTTAGCACAGACAAATGTTGCCCGTGCCTTAGTGGGTATTTTTCTTAATGACCAGTACGTAAAAGGACTGGCAAAAAAACATCTGAAAGAAGTCACAATACCTGAATATGCCGCAGTTCTAGGTGCTGGAATTATGGGTGGTGGTATAGCCTATCAATCCGCCCGCAAAGGGATTCCTGTCATGATGAAAGACATCAGCCAGCAATCCCTTGAATTAGGTATGAATGAAGCCGCGAAACTTCTAAACAAGCAATTTGAACGTGGCCGTCTAGATGCTATAAAAATGGCGAGAACCCTCTCTTCTATTCAACCTACCTTAAATTATGCCGGTATCGAACAGGCCCAAATCGTGGTTGAAGCTGTAGTAGAGAATCCTAAGATCAAAGCGGCTGTACTATCAGAAACTGAAACTCTGGTTAATGAAGATTGTGTCCTAGCTTCCAACACATCAACAATTCCAATTTCAGAATTAGCTAAGTCCCTAAAACGCCCGGAAAACTTCTGTGGTATGCATTTCTTCAACCCGGTACACCGCATGCCGTTGGTTGAAGTCATTCGCGGTGAAAAAACGTCTGAAAAGACAATTTCAACCGTAGTCGCCTATGCCAGCAAAATGGGTAAAACCCCGATCGTCGTTAACGACTGTCCAGGGTTCTTTGTAAACCGAGTACTGCTTCCTTATCTCCTTGGCTTCGGTCTACTATTGCGTGATGGTGGTGATTTCCGCCAAATAGACAAAATCATGGAGAAAGAATTTGGTTGGCCAATGGGCCCTGCTTACCTTATCGATGTTATTGGTCTTGATACTGCACATCATTCTCAATCCGTCATGGCCCAAGGGTTCCCAGATCGTATGCATCGTGATTATAAAGATGCCATTCATGTTTTATATGACAATCAACGTTATGGGCAGAAAAACGGCCTTGGCTTCTATAAATATACGCAAGATAAGAAAGGTAAACCTAAGAAAGAGCAAGACGAGCAAACAGACCAACTGCTGGCAACTATCTGCCAACAGAAGAGTAATTTCTCCGGTGAAGAGATCATTGCTCGTACTATGATCCCGATGATCAACGAAGTTGTCCGTTGTCTGGAAGAAGGTGTCATTGCCAGCCCAGCAGAAGCAGATATGGCTCTGGTTTATGGCCTTGGCTTCCCTCCATTCCACGGTGGTGTTTTCCGTTATCTGGAAACAATGGGAACTGCGGCTTACGTAAAAATGGCTGAAAATTATGCTCACCTAGGTGCGCTTTATCAGGTACCGCCTGGTCTGAAAGCCAAAGCTGAACGTAATGAAAGTTACTACTCTACAGCAGCAACGATTGCTGTCAGCACCGGAAAAACAGCGTGAGGTCTGGAAACATGGAAAATGTAGTCATTATTGATGGCATCCGCACCCCAATGGGGCGCTCAAAAGGTGGTGCATTCCGTCAGGTCCGGGCTGAAGATCTCTCCGCTCACCTGATGAAAAAGCTATTTAAACGTAATCCGGCAATACAGCAACACGAAATCGATGATATCTATTGGGGCTGTGTCCAACAAACTCTAGAACAAGGTTTCAACATTGCCCGTAATGCAGCTTTACTGGCTGATATTCCTCACTCTGTACCAGCCGTGACGGTTAACCGGCTGTGCGGTTCATCAATGCAAGCGCTGCATGATGGCGCTCGTATGATCATGACCGGAGAAGCCAATGTCACACTGATTGGTGGTGTAGAGCACATGGGTCATGTTCCAATGACACATGGCGTGGATTTCCATCCTAAAATGAGTCTGAGTGTTGCCAAAGCCGCAGGAGTCATGGGCTTAACCGCTGAAATGTTGGCAAAGATTCACCATATCAGCCGTGAAATGCAAGATGAATTTGCGCTTCGTTCGCACCAACGTGCAACACAAGCAACGCAATCAGGTGCATTCGCCAATGAGATATCACCAATTTATGGTCACGATGCCGATGGCATATTGAAACGGTTTGATTACGATGAGGTAATCCGTTCAGATGCTAATCTGAAAGATCTAGCCGCCCTGCGCCCCGTATTCGATCCGGTAACAGGCTCAGTCACAGCAGGCAGCTCTTCTGCTTTATCCGATGGTGCGTCTGCAATGTTGATAACCAGTGAAAGTTATGCCAAGAATCTGGGGCTGAAACCTCGTGCCCGTATCCGTTCTATGGCAGCGGTTGGTTGCGATCCTTCCATTATGGGATATGGCCCGGTCCCTGCTACACAAATGGCGCTCAAAAAAGCAGGTTTAGTACTAGGTGATATTGGCGTGATTGAATTAAACGAAGCATTTGCCGCTCAATCACTTGCCTGCCTGAAGGGCCTAAATTTGTTGGACAGTATGGATGACAAAGTTAACCTGAATGGTGGTGCAATTGCTCTCGGTCACCCACTAGGCTGCTCAGGTGCTCGCATCACAACAACATTGTTGAACCTAATGGAACGCCGCGATGTTCAGTTTGGCCTGGCAACCATGTGTATCGGTTTAGGCCAAGGTATCGCCACCATTATAGAAAGAATGGATTAAGAACTTATCTGTAAGAATTATTATAACTGAGTCGTTGTTGCCGTAATTCCCGCCTGTCAGGGGCGGGTTTTTTTATTATTATTTTAAATGAATTCGAAAGCATCACCATACATGTTGTCAGTAGAAGCATCACGCTCACCACAAAAGCGCTCGCGAGCAATTTTTGCCATTTCAAATCGCCCCGCAATGTAGATATCATAATTGGCCAAACTACCAAAATCCTCTAGTACCGCTTTAAGCACTGTTCCTGTACGTCCACACCAACCATTCTCTGACTGTTCAACAACCGGAACAACCGTCAAATTAGGGTAGCGCTCTGTAAGTAACTGTAATTCAGCAAGATCATATAAATGTTGTGGTTCTCTGCCCCCCCAATACATAGAGATCTGGCGTTCAGGTTGTTCTTCCAACGCTGTCAGTAATATAGAACGGGTATAAGAAAACCCCGTACCGCCTGCAATTAATAACAGCGGATTAATGCTGCTTTGACGAAACCAGGCTTTACCATGAGGGATATCAATATCGATCACTTTCTGATCCAGAATTCTATCCATCACAGCCATTGCATATAAATTCAGTTCAGAAGCACCAATATGTAATTCAATAAACGCCTTTTCTGAAGGCGTTGATGCCATTGAAAATGGACGTTTATCTCTCTCACCCATTACCACCATCAGATACTGACCGGCGCGGAATGAGAACGGAGAATCGGGAAGTAACCGTACCCGATAAACCGTATCAGTAATAGCCTCTACAGAGGTTACTTTACAGCTCAGTGTTGTCATGCGTTCCCTCTTATGGTCCTAAAATATCTAATTCATCCCAGATTTTGTCGACGCGGGTACGCACTTCTTCACTCATCACAATAGGACGTCCCCATTCCCTCTGCGTCTCTCCCAGCCATTTGTTCGTTGCATCCATTCCCATTTTCGAACCCAATCCTGAAACGGGTGATGCAAAATCGAGATAATCTATCGGAGTATTCTCCATTAATACGGTATCTCTTACCGGGTCCATTCGCGTAGTGATTGCCCAAATGACATCGTTCCAGTCTCTGGCATTGATATCATCATCACAAACGATAACAAACTTCGTATACATAAATTGCCGTAGATATGACCAAACCCCCATCATGACCCGCTTGGCATGACCCGGATATTGTTTCTTCATCGTCACGACGGCAAGGCGATAGGAACAACCTTCAGGAGGCAGATAAAAATCGACAATTTCAGGAAACTGTTTTTGTAAAATCGGTACCAGCACCTCATTCAATGCAACCCCCAACACAGCAGGTTCATCCGGCGGGCGGCCAGTATAAGTCGAGTGATAAATAGCATCATGGCGCTGAGTAATATGTGTCACAGTGAACACCGGGAACATATCGATTTCATTATAATAGCCCGTATGGTCACCATATGGCCCTTCTGGAGCTAACTCGCCAGGCTCAATATACCCCTCCAATACGATCTCAGCACTTGCTGGTACCTCCAAGTTATTTGAAAGACATTTCACAACTTCTGTTTTATATCCTCTTAATAACCCGGCAAATGCATATTCCGATAATGTATCAGGAATTGGCGTCACAGCCCCCAATATTGTCGCTGGATCAGCCCCCAAGGCAACAGCCACTGGGAAACGTTCTCCTGGATGTGCCTGACACCATTCCTGAAAATCAAGCGCACCGCCACGATGAGATAGCCAGCGCATAATGAGCTTATTTTTACCTAATACTTGCTGGCGATAAATACCAAGATTCTGCCGCTCTTTATTCGGGCCACGAGTTACTGTCAGTCCCCAAGTAATCAATGGCGCAGCATCCTCTGGCCAACAGTGCATGATAGGAATACGGGTTAAATCTACATCGTCACCAACCGAAACATGTTCCTGACAAGGCGCAGTATTAAGCCGTTTAGTTGGCATATTAAGGACTTGCTTAAATTTCGGTAGCTTATCCAGTAAATCACGAAAACCTTTCGGAGGATCGGGTTCTTTCAAAAAAGCTAGCAGCTTACCTACATCATGCAAAGCTTTAACATCTTTCTGCCCCATCCCCATAGCAACACGTTCAGCAGTACCAAACAAATTACACAAT
This sequence comes from Photorhabdus laumondii subsp. laumondii, assembly GCF_003343245.1. Taxonomy (NCBI): domain Bacteria; kingdom Pseudomonadati; phylum Pseudomonadota; class Gammaproteobacteria; order Enterobacterales; family Morganellaceae; genus Photorhabdus; species Photorhabdus laumondii. The sequence goes on from NZ_CP024901.1 coordinate 5,153,537, forward strand.
ACAGGCATCGAATAACCTTTGGGATTTTCAAACAACAAGGCAGGCCCACCAGCGCGAAGGGTACGATCTGCAATCTCAGTCATCTCCAAATAAGGATCAACTTCAAAACTGATGCGTTTCAACTCACCTTTATGCTCCAATAAGGTTAGAAAATCTCTTAAGTCACGGTATTTCATACTATTCATTTATGCCGGTTTTTAAGGGGGAAAACATTATAAGCCATCCCACTCAGCTTTTTTGTGTTTTTTTCAGAAGACTACAAAGTAAACCAATAAGTTACTAAAAAGCAATGGGGTTAATTCAACCTTGCGACCTTAAAGTCAAATACAACGAAATGGAAGCTAATGAGTTAATATTTGAGCATTAAATTACCCAGCAAGATGTTTAGTTGGAACATATTGCATTGGAACATATTGCATTGGAACATCTCGATACCTTTACTCTTACCACAGAAATAATGCTATCACTATCTCCTCTGGGTTCACTGCACAAGATGCAGCCAATTGATCACCACGGATTTCCCATATGCCTGCTCAATGACTATCAAATTTTGCAATTACTCAACAGAAATACTGATATTTTTCTTTTATTAATATTTTCTGCACAAATAACAGCCAAATTTATATTAATTATCTTATCTGTTACTTACCAAAATATTACCCATCGCTTTTTTACTGAAAAACATAAGACCCACTCATAACAATAAATATGCATCATTAAACAATTATCACTAAGATAATGCCTGTAATGCCCTTTTCTATTTTGCTATGCTTAATAGTCATTGGATTAAGGTTAAATAAAGATGGAAAACTGGTACCTCATTTACTGTAAACGTGGGCAAATTTCACGAGCAATAGAAAATCTTGAACGACAGGATGTTGCTTGCCTGACTCCTACCGCGAGAATTGAAAAAATAACCCGTGGTAAACGTACTGTGAATATAGAACCACTTTTTCCTCATTATCTGTTTGTTCAGTTTGACCCTGAAATTATTCATACTACCACTATCCATTCAACACGCGGTGTTAGCCATTTTGTCCGTTTTGGTGTACACCCTGCCATCGTACCGGAAACGCTGATTAAAGAGATCGTATCAGCCACTGAGCAAGAATATGTATCACCAGATACACCTGTGGCTGGTGATACCGTATTAATCACCGCAGGAATTTTTGAAGGATTGCAAGCTATCTACAATGAGCCAGATGGAGAAACCCGTTCTATTCTGTTACTTAATATTCTGAATAAACAATTACCTAAGGCACTTGATAATAAGCAGTTTGTAAAAATTTAACCAAACAAAAAACGGGCAGAATTTGCATTCGCCCGTTTTTAATCAAATATTAACGTTTCTGTTCATATAACTGTTGAGCAACCTGTTTCGCAAAATAGGTCAGTACACCATCGGCTCCTGCACGCTTGAAGCATAACAGAGACTCCACAATTACCTGTTCCTGTAACCAACCATTCTGAATAGCAGCCATGTGCATGGCATATTCGCCAGAGACTTGATAAGCAAAGGTTGGTACACCAAATGTATCTTTTACCCTGCGAATAACATCCAGGTAGGGCATACCTGGTTTTACCATTACAGTGTCAGCGCCTTCCTGCAAATCCTGTGCAATCTCCTGCAATGCTTCATCACTATTCGCAGGGTCCATCTGATAGGTTTTTTTATTGCCCCCTTTCAGATTACGATTTGAACCGATTGCATCACGGAATGGGCCGTAATACCCAGAAGCATACTTAGCGGAGTAAGCCATAATTTGAGTATTTACATGTCCTTCCGTTTCAAATAGTTCACGGATTGCACCAATACGCCCATCCATCATGTCGCTCGGTGCCACAATCTCAGCACCAGCTTCTGCATGTGACAATGCCTGTTTGACCAAGATCTCTTTGGTTATATCATTCATCACATAACCATCTTGATCGATGATCCCATCCTGACCATGTGTAGTGAATGGATCTAATGCCACATCAGTCAGCAATCCTAGCTCAGGAATGGCATCTTTCAACGCACGAACCGTACGCTGAACCAACCCATCAGGGTTATAAGCTTCTTCCGCATCCAGAGATTTTTTATCTGCTTCAATAACGGGGAACAGAGACAATACAGGAATCCCCAGCCGGGCAATCTCTTCAGCTTCTTTCAGCAACAGATCCATCGTCAGACGATACACTCCTGGCATAGAGGGCACTTCTTGACGACGATTAATGCCCTCCATCACAAATACAGGATAGATTAAATCATTAACAGTTAATTGGTTTTCAGCAACCAGACGGCGGGAAAAATCATGGCAGCGCAACCGGCGCATACGTCGACCAGGGAAAGTTCCTGGAAATGCATAGCTCATATAGCTCTCCTAACGCAAACCCAGCGCACTCGCGCTGGGTTAATTAATATGCTATCGCTTCGTGCTAATTATCTTAGCACTACAGAACAGCATGTTAAGATTACTATTATCACTTTTCCGTATTCACTTCTGGCGCTTCCTGCTCATCTTCCTCTGAACGATCCCCCAATTTCCGCTGCCCGGTATAAAAACGGGAGAGCAAAATCCCCAGTTCAAACAGCAAATACATAGGAATCGCCAGCAAGGTTTGCGAGAAAACATCCGGCGGCGTTAACAACATGCCAACAACAAAGGCCCCGACCAAAATATACGGACGCTTTTTCTTCAAAGATTCGGGTGTAACTACCCCACTCCAACATAATAAAATAATGGCAACGGGTACTTCAAAAGAGACACCAAAGGCCATAAACAGTGCCATGACAAAGCTTAAGTAGTTACTGATATCCGTTGCAATCAGCACTCCTTCAGGTGCCGTTTTAGCAAAGAATCCAAAAGCTATCGGAAATACAACAAAATAAGCAAACGCCATCCCCAAATAAAATAGCAGGCTACTGGAAACAAGCAGAGGGATCATCAAGCGGCGTTCATGCTTATATAACGCAGGTGCAATAAATGCCCACACTTGATAGAGAACCATAGGTGCAGATACGAATATTGACACCATAATGGTCAGTTTTATTGGCGTAAAAAAGGGGGAAGCAACATCTGTCGCTATCATACTGGCACCTTGAGGCAACTGCTTAATCAAAGGTGCAGAAATCATCTGATAGATGTCGTTAGAAAAATAAACCAACGCTAAAAAAACCACTAATACAGTAAGTAAACTGTTTAGAATTCGCTTACGCAGTTCAATAAGGTGACTGATAAGTGGTTGAGTATCATCAACAGCCATGTTTTAGTGTTCACCATTAACTTAATCGGAAGTTTTTTTCTTCGTTGCAGAAGCCGCTTGATCATCCACTAGAGCAGAAGGTCCAGATGAAGCCACAACCTGAGACGCTGCCGGCTTTTGTGCCACCTCATTTATTTCTGATGCTTTCATGCTCCCTGCATCAGGTTCATTTTGGTATGCTTTTTTCAAAGACTCAGCAGCTTCTTTTAGTTCATCCATCGAAGCTTTTAGTTCCGGGGATAAATTCTGCAACCCCGCTTCTTCTTGAACTTTTTTCAGGCTTTCCTGGAGCTCCTGCAATTTCAGCTCTTGGACCAACTCATTTTGGACGTTAGCAGCTAAAGAGCGCAGTGCCCTGATCCAACCAGCAACCGTTTTTACAGCCACCGGTAGCCGCTCTGGCCCCAAAACCACCAAGCCAATGACCATAACCAGCAGCAACTCACCAAAACCAATGTCAAACACGGTTTATACCTGCTCTTTGTTTTTGCTCTCAGATGTTTCAGATTGAGCTACAGATTGTTTTTCAGTAATGTTTTTAGTCTCAAAATCGGCATCACTACTGGTTTTTTGAGCCTGTTGAGGCTGATTATCATCCCCTATCGCCTTTTTAAAACCTTTAATAGATGCCCCAAGATCAGAACCTAAAGTACGGAGTTTATTCGTGCCGAACAACAGCACCACAATGACCGCAATGATGAGTAACTGCCAAATGCTTATACCGCCCATTCTGATTTACCTCTATTTAACAGGAATTATTTTTTTAGGGTATATACCCGTCATCTTTCAAGTTGCTTCTTTGTTGGCTGCACTCACTCACCCCGGTCACATCGTTATCTATGCTCCCGGGGATTCGCTCCCTTGCCGCCGCGATCCATCTTGAAATCCATAGGGTATATATACACGACGAACTATAACCGACCTTCAAAGAAAATGTACCCTAAGACAAATTTTACTAAATTTTACACAGCCGACACCAGCCAAACAACCATGAAACGGTACCCGCGCCTATAAACAACCAGGGAATATTTGCTAAGCCAGATAGCAAAAACAAGCTGCCACAGAGAAACAATGTCGCACCAACACCAAGTAAATACTGTGACTGCCGCTGTTTTATCTGTTGCCCTCTCAAATGACCTGATAACTTCTCAATACTCACCTGCAAATGTTTATGCTGCTGAAGACTGTCATACACTAATTCAGGTAGCTCTGGCAACTTTTCTGCCCAATAAGGCACCTTTTCTTTCAACGCCCGGATAACAGCGGGCAATCCAACCTGGCTATGCAACCACTCCTCCAGAAACGGTTTTGCTGTTTTCCACAAATCAAGCTGTGGATAAAGTTGCCGTCCTAAGCCTTCTACATACAAAAGTGTCTTTTGTAGAAGAACTAACTGAGGCTGCACTGCCATATTAAAACGGCGTGCAGTATTAAATAGATTCAGAAGTACATGACCAAATGAAATTTCAGCAAGTGGTTTCTCAAATATTGGCTCACAAACCGTACGGATTGCAAATTCAAAATCTTCAACATTGGTATCACTAGGCACCCAGCCTGAATCCACATGAAGCTCAGCAACTTTCCGGTAATCACGATTAAAGAAAGCAATAAAATTCTCAGCCAGATAACGTTTATCATCTTTATTAAGAGAACCAACAATACCGTAATCAATACCAATATAAAACGGATCTTCAGGATGTTCATAGCTGACAAAAATATTTCCCGGATGCATATCCGCATGGAAGAAGCTATCGCGAAAAACCTGTGTAAAAAAGACCTGCACGCCCCGTTCAGCCAGCAATCTCATATTGGTATTCTGCGCTTCCAATGCTTCAATATCAGAAACAGGGATACCATAAACCCGCTCCATTACTAGAACATTTTCACGGCAATAATCAGAATAAATTTCCGGTACATAAAGCGTTGAGCTATTTTCGAAATTACGGCGTAGTTGAATTGCATTAGCCGCTTCACGCAGCAAATTCAGTTCATCAATTAATGTCTTTTCGTATTCCCGCACGACTTCACGAGGACGTAAACGGCGTCCATCGGGTAATAACATTGGTACCCAATTAGCCAGACGGTACATTAACCGGATATCCGCTTTGATAATCGGCAAAATATCAGGGCGGATGACTTTGATAACAATTTCCTGTCCATTCTCTTTTAACCGAGCAGTATGGACCTGAGCAATTGAAGCAGAGGCCAGAGCAATAGGTTCAAAATCATCAAACCAAGTTTCCAATGCCCCCCCTAAAGCGGTTTCAATATATTGACGCGCCAGAGCACCATCAAAAGAGGCAACCCGGTCTTGCAACAATGCCAGTTGATCCGCTATTGCTGGAGGAAACAGATCACGCCGCGTTGAAAGCATCTGTCCAAATTTAATCCAAACAGGCCCTAATTCCTGTAAGGCAAGCCGTAGTCTCTCCCCAAGTGATTTATCTTTATGTCTATTTGGGATCCAGAACAATAAATAACGACCAAAACGAAGAGGCCAGGTTAAGCGAATCCGAGGAATTAGCTCATCTAATCCGTAAGAAAGAAAAACCCGTATGATCAAATAAAGGCGCCTTAATTCACCTGGAGTCATATTTTCCCTCTAATACTGCCAATCGTTGTTCTATTTGCTCGATATCTTTGGCCAACATGCTAACTTCTTCACTGAAATAAGCCACTTCAAGCTGATTTGGGGCCAGTTTCCATTCTTCCGTTAACGCTTCCGCCAGATAATTTTTCTGGCATTCCATTGAACTGGAAACACACTGAAATCCTTTTTTAAGGACTTGACTAATACTTTCGGCAGCGATATCCCCGAAATAAGGAGAAAGATAATGGGCCAAATCCCACTCAACCATATCTAACAAAGCAGACCATTGCTGAACAACCTGCATATCCCCTTCAATAACCATTTCACCGCTATTGAGCAATTTGGAAATTTGTTGGCGATCCCGTAATTTAAGCAAAGCAGAAAAGTGAGTTTTAACCGTACAATCGGCAGATCCGCTCCATTGGCTTAATACGTCCACCTGTTTTTCACTGAATACCAACGTGAGTGGTGTATTCATTTCTTTTAATTCGATCGACAAAACTTTGTCCACCAGCCGCATACGGGCTGGCCTTAACACAGGTTCACGGTACAACAGGTAATTCAACGATGTTTCCATCACTGCGGTTAAAACCGGCGTAAGTGTGGAATTAATAACTGTACTCAGTGATGGTCTTTCCATCTCAAAATTTAAAACCTCTGTGTAGTGCAACAATGCCGCCAGTCATATTGGTATAAGTCACCTGTTCAAAGCCAGCCTCTTCCATCATCGTTTTAAGCGTATCCTGATCAGGATGCATACGGATGGATTCCGCCAAATAACGATAACTGCCAGCATCCTGCACAAAAACCTGACCAATTTTTGGCAGCACATGGAAAGAATAAGCATCATACGCTTTGCTTAATGGCGCGAACAAAGGTTTAGAAAATTCAAGTACCAATAAACGCCCACCCGGCTTCAACACCCGAAACATAGAACGCAGGGCTTTTTCTTTTTCAGTAACATTACGCAAACCAAAAGAGATAGTGATGCAATTAAAATAGTTATCAGGGAAAGGCAACGCTTCCGCATTAGCCTGCACATAGCTGACATTACCAACAATACCAACATCACGTAATTTCTCACGCCCAACCTTCAGCATAGATTCATTGATATCAGCAAGAACAACTTCGCCTTTTTCACCAACTATACGAGAAAATTTGGCGGTCAAATCTCCGGTACCACCAGCTAAATCAAGTATCCTCTGACCTCGGCGCACCCCACTAGCATCAATAGCCACACGTTTCCATATACGATGGATACCAAACGACATTAAATCATTCATTAAATCGTATTTCGCTGCAACAGAATGAAACACTTCGGCCACCATGCCTGCTTTTTCATCCTTTGCTACAGTACGGAAACCAAAATGTGTGGTTTGTTTCGTTTGGTCTACCATGTTATTTGCCCATTTTTTATTCAAAGCATTATAAAAGTGTATCAGCCTTTCAGATAAAACCCTATCCTAGTATTAATCATTAGCACAGAATGGTTGGCTGGCCTTATCAACCAATTCGGGATCAATCGGACGTTTCACCTCAACACCTAAATTACGAAAACTCTCTGCCTGACTTATCAGGTTGCCACGCCCCTCAGTCAGCTTTTTCATTGCCAGTCGATAACTAAGTTGAGCTTTATCCAGACTTTGCCCCAAACCTTGCATGTCATCGACAAACAAGCGCATTTTATCGTACATGCGAGCAGCTTTATCGGCGATTAAGCGCGTATTTTGACTTTGATACTCATAGCGCCACAAGTTATTAATAGTACGCACAGCAACCAACAATGTTGATGGACTAACTAGCATAATATTGTGTTTAAGTGCTTCATCAAGCAGCTCAGGTGCCTTGTTCAGCGCAACCAAATAAGCGGGTTCAACCGGAATAAACATCAATACATAGTCCAACGATTTCAGCCCAGGCAACTGTTGGTAATCTTTGCGGCTCAAACCACGAATATGGCCTTTAATTGAATCGATATGTTCTTGAAGGGCTAACTCCTGCTGATGCCGATCGCCACTGTTAAAATAACGCTCATAAGCGACCAGCGACATTTTGGCATCAATGACCACATCCTTCCCTTGTGGCAAATGAACAATAACATCGGGTTGGAAACGGCGGTTACCCTCTACCTTGATACTTACCTGAGTACAAAACTCATGCCCTTCTCGTAAACCAGAGGCTTCCAGAATACGGGATAACACAACTTCTCCCCAATCTCCCTGAATTTTATTATTACCTTTAAGGGCATTTGTCAGATTAATCGCTTCCTGCGCCATCTGGGCATTCAGTTGCTGTAAGTTACGGATTTCATGTGCAAGAGTATGACGTTCACGGGCTTCCTGACCAAAACTCTCCTGTACCTGCCGATGAAGACCATCAAGCTGTTCACGAAATGGCGCTAAAAGCGTATTGAGACTCTGCTGATTTTGTTCACCAGTACGGCGACCCGTTTGTTCAAAAATACGATTAGCCAAATTCTCAAATTGCGTATTCAAACGTAGTTCACTGTTGATCAGCAACCGCTGTTTCTCTTCAGCCGCAAGGCGACTCTCTTCCAAGCGTGTCGTCACTTCACGCAGTTCGGATTCTTGTACGCTATTGACTTCTCTCTGAGCCCGCAACTCTTGGTTTAACTGTTCGCATTCAACCCGCCAATAAGCGGATTGTTCAATTTTCTCATTAGCAACGGCAAGCTGGCTGTCCAATTTCCGTAATTCCAGCTCTTGCTGTTGAATACGTTGATGAACGGAGAACCAAACGAGAATACCACCGCCCAATAGGCCACCAAGAGCACCTATCAACGCATATAACAACTGGATACCCACCGGTATTTCCTCTATCTCATGCTTTGACCAGATAAACTAAATTGCTACTGTATAGATGTCCAGAATGATTTATACAGATGGCTCAGTCTGCGAAGCCGCTCCCAATTAGCTCACCCATTTCACTAACCATTGCAAACCAAACGCGCCTGGAGCTAATACGCCAAAAGACCAGATAAGTGCGGAACAGATATTCGCTATCTGAAAATAACGCAATGGCATAGTACAAATACCCGCGACTAATGGCACAATTGCACGGAATGGCCCAAAGAATCGACCAAAGAAAATACTCCAAATACCCCAACGCTCAAAGAAATGGTGCACTCGTGTCAGTAGTTGTGGTTTACGGGAAATCGGCCAAATTTTACCAACATCACCTTTAAAATAAGCACCTACAATATAAGATACCCAATCGCCCAAAAAAGCCCCTGCTGCGGCCGCCAACCAAATCGGCCAGAAATTAAGACCACTTTCACCTATTAATGCCCCCAATCCAAGCAATATGATTGTTGCCGGTAATAACAAGGAGAAAAAAGCCAGAGATTCACCAAAAGCAAGCAAGAAAACAATCGGCATGATCCAGGTATCATGAGCTTTAACAAAAGCGATTACCAGATCAACTATTTCATGAAGACTCAAATTCATATTCCTATATTGATCAATATCCCCTATGGATTTCAAGATGCATCGCGACGGCAAGGGCGCGAATCCTCGGGAGCATAGTTAACTATGTCACCGGGGGTGAGCGAGTGCAGCCAACAAAGAGGCAACTGAAAGATAACGGGTATACACATTCAATTTAACCACCGCTGTATTAACCAGAATTAAACCAACTTTTTATTCAAGGAAATAATCTTGTAATTTCTTACGAGCAGTAAAATCAAGACCAAGATCTTTCTCCAGCCATATATCTACACTGCCATAATGCTGGTTAATACTGTTTAATGCCGTCATTAAAAACTCTTCTCTCACGGAATAAACATAAGCGAATTTATCAACCACATCGTCACTCATAGTTTTCGCATGCTCATTTAACAAATATTCACGATAAGGAGCCAGAGTGCAATTAGTCACTAAATAATCTTCCATTACCGTATCCAAATCAGCCCCCAATGCAAATAATACCAGCGCAGAACCTACACCGGTTCTGTCTTTACCTACCGCACAATGCTGGACTATCCCACCTTTTTCCGGTTGTTGCAGTAAGTTAACTAATGTCTTATAGGCTGAATTTTTTAGCGGCAATAATTCATAAAGACGAAACATAAATGCCTGAGGATTAAATTGCTCCAACATCTCTGACGCCAATTTTTCCAGATTTGCATTCACTTCATCAGATAAGGGATTGGCCGGAGCATGATGATAATTAGCACCATTCCATACCAAATCGGGTTTATCCTCTATTTCACTGGTATCACGATAATCTATGATTTGAAAGAGATTTTTATTTGCCAGGAAAGATTGGTCTTTTTCTGTTAAGCGATCCAGAGAACCAGAACGGAAAAGTAAACCTGATTTGATTTTTCCACCACTCGCGACTTTTTTACCGCCTAAATCACGAAAATTAATCCCTCCATTGAGAGGAAGCACTGATGGATGTAATAAAGATGTTGTGATCATGATGACTCTTAATCAATTGTGAGGTGTTAAGACATTAACAGATTTCTATTTAAAATAAGAGTGAGCCGGAATACTCCGGCCCAAAAAGTATGATTTACAGCAAACGGCGAGCAGCTTCTACGACAATCCCCAATGCATTACTTTCTGTTTTCTCAAGTAATTTAACATTAGGAATCTCCTGCTGAGTACGGTTAACAATAACACCGGCAACCATACCCGCACGTAGACCTTGGCTTGCACACATCGTTAATAAAGTTGCCGATTCCATTTCATAATTCATGACCCCCATTGCCTGCCATTCAGCCATTGAGCCCTTGAAACGGCTCACAACACGGCCAGAATAGGTATCGTAACGCTCCTGACCGGGATAAAAAGTATCGGAAGAGGCCGTTACCCCCACATGTACTGTTACACCTAAATCTTTTGCTGCTTCGTACAGAGCCGTCGTACACTCAAAATCGGCAACCGCCGGAAATTCCATCGGAGCAAAATGCAGGCTGGCACCATCCAAACGAACAGCTGCGGTAGTCACCAACACATCACCAACATTGATATTTTCCTGAATTGCGCCTGTTGTGCCGATACGTAAAAAAGTACGTACCCCCAATTGCGCTAATTCTTCAACCGCGATAGAGGTTGACGGGCCACCAATACCCGTAGAGCATACAATGACTGCTGTACCATCAATTTCTGCCCGCCATGACGTAAATTCACGTAAAGAAGCGAGATGAACTGGGTTATCCATCAATCTTGCGATTTTTTCCACACGTTTCGGATCACCCGGAACAATAGCTAAAGTTGCGCCTTGCAGATCGTTTTTGGTCAGACCTAAGTGAAATACATCAGACATATCAGACTCCTCAGCAAGAAGAATTTATAATGAAATTAGTTGAGATCTACTGTATTGGGCATTTATACCCGTTATCCTTCAAGTTGCCTCTTTGTTGGCTGCACTCTCTCACCCCGGTCACATCGTTATCTATGCTCCCGGGGATTCGCGCCCTTGCCGTCGCGAAGCATCTTGAAATCCATAGGGTATAGACATCTTTTAGTGATAAATGTCACTTCAAAGTAATATAAAAAAGAAAAACATACATTATTTTGAGATATAAATCACAAAATAACCATGAAACAGGTAAAAAAACAGGGCGTTTTCTTCCGTCCATAAACTAACTTGAATGAGTTCATATTATGGAAAAACAATCCATTGTTTAGCTATATTTATGTTTCATAACGTATCGAGAAAAATATATCACAGATTATCTCATCGAAATATTTTCTCCTTGAGAGTTAATAGAGGTTAATATCCATCCAATCACAAAGAAAAAATTATCATTTCATAACCCGGTCATAAAACAAAATATTTCCAATAAACTATCAACTTAATCAAATATAAATCACCGTCGTTATTAAAATACTCTCCTAACATTTATAAATCAACAACGCAATAAACTGGACTATTTTTAAAATAACTTTTTCTTATGATGAACATATTAAAAAATTAACTGTATTTTACTTCTATAGCTAATAAATAATTTTTCTTGCTTATTTACCAACATATTACAATTATATTTTCAACAAAAATAAAACAATTACCAAATATAAATATCACAGTTGTCTTTTTATAGGATGCATATTGTTTAGATATTAGACTCTTTCCACCATATAAGGGCACTATTACTATGACTACTATGACTACTATGACGACACAAAAAACAGTTTTAATTACAGGTTTCGAACCTTTCGGTAAAGAAACGATTAATCCATCCTGGGAAGCTGCTAAGCAATTACAGGGGCGAGAATTATGCGGAGCCCGCGTTGAAGCGCGTCAGCTTCCATGTGTGTTCGACGTCTCTCTGGCTTGTCTGTATGCTGCTATTGATGATGTACAACCTGATCTGGTCATTGCCGTGGGACAGGCAGGCGGCAGACCAAATATTACTGTGGAACGCGTGGCAATTAATATCAATGATGCTAGCATCCCTGATAATCAAGGTAATCAGCCTATCAATACCCCCATCGTCGCAACAGGCCCTGCCGCCTACTTCGCCACGTTACCGATCAATGCGATAGTCAAGGGTTTGCGTGATGCAGGAGTGCCAGCCTCCATTTCACAAACCGCAGGCACTTTCGTCTGTAACCACGTCATGTATGGCCTGTTGCATCATTTGGCATGCATCTATCCTGAAATACGCGGTGGAGTTCTCCATATCCCTTATCTGCCTGAGCAAGCAGCTCGGTATTCAGGAACGCCAAGTATGGCCCTAGAAACAGTTATAACAGCGCTGGAAATTGCTATCGATGAAGCATTAAAAAACAGTGAAGATATCGCCAATAATGGAGACACAGCTCATTAATTTGACATTCTGCTTGCGGGACTGAAAGCTTTCCTCTGAGAAAATGACAGGCACAGACAGTATGCTCTACTGATAGTATCAATCAAACAGTAAAGATAATTCTCTCTGTGCCTGCACAATATCCGTATATAAATATCAAATGTCTGATACTTTATTAAATTATTAATCAGCACATTATTTACATAGGTTATTTTATAATTTCAACTGTTATTACATTGAAATTTAGTTTATTCAACAAAACTGCTTATACCGTATGGGAATATAAGTCATCTTTAGTTATGAAATTAGATATACTTTCCAAGTCTATTGATAGAACTATTTCACCTAGTATCCCACGGTTAATATCATATTCATCTATTTTTGTTACTTTTATTTCTGAAAGATGACCATTCATATTTTTAAAATATTCATCCTCATTATTTTTAGTTCTGATTACCCTCCGCTTTGAATACAGATCATATTTATAAACCTCTGTATTGATTCCTTCTGGAAAATACATTTGACCAACAAAAGCAAAGTGCTCTTTGTCATCCACATTTGTGCTTAATTTTCTGATTGCAATATGAATATGAGTCGCTCTACCCGCATAAAACCCAGGATAAATAGTCGTAAAATTAACTATCCCATTTTTATCCGATGGTTGAGCTCCTCTTAGAAAATTTTTATCATCAGTTCTATTGATAGAAGCTACTCCAGCAACGTTAGGGACTACATCGGGGCTAATATAACTCCAACCAGAATATTTCCCCCGACTATTACAATGCCAAATATCAACAAATAAATTATCAACGGGTTTACATGTTTTTTCATCTATGACAGTAATCTTCAATAAAAAAGGTATTCCTAATTCTGAATCAGTAATATCCCTTCTTACAATTTTGTCATTTCGGAAATATGGCCCTGATATCTGCTCTGGCGCAAGCGTACATACGCCTATTCCATGTTGTGGGGATAACTTTTCTTCTGCACGAGCTAAATTCATCGGAGCAAGTGCAGCTGTCGCCGTAATAACAGCACTACTTTTTAAAAAATTTCTTCGAGAGCTACTTTTCTTACCTTGCAACTTATTAACATCCATATAATCCTCTCTTTAATTATTAAGTTTCTATTACAATGCTTCCATCTTGTTACTACCCGGGTTATTTTGTTAATAAAATGTATTTTTTCAAATACCAATATGGCATATATAAGTTACTAAAAGTTTGGTAATAGAAAAGATCCCAGCCAAACCGCACCGTTACATGCTATTGCAAAAAGAAAGATTATTTTATGAAAAATGCCCATCACCAGTTAAAGATGACAGGCAAATTGTTGGATGAGTTATTTCACTGATTCACGGAGGCGTTTCGCCGCTTGTACCATGTTTGCCAGTGACTGGCGAGTTTCAGTCCAACCACGGGTTTTCAGACCACAATCCGGGTTAACCCACAAACGTTCGACCGGAATACGATCAGCCGCTTTACGTAACAGTGCTTCAATCCATTCAACACTCGGTACGTTAGGTGAATGAATGTCATAAACACCCGGCCCAATCTCATTCGGATAAGAGAAGTTTTCAAATGAATCCAGCAGCTCCATATCTGAACGGGAAGTTTCAATGGTAATCACGTCCGCATCTAATGCTGCAATGGAAGGCATGATGTCATTGAACTCGCAATAACACATATGAGTGTGAATCTGTGTGTCATCTTTGGCAATTGCAGCATTCAATTTAAATGCTTCTACCGCCCAATCAAGATAGGATTGCCACTCTTCCCGGCGCAGTGGTAAACCTTCCCGCAATGCTGGCTCATCAATCTGGATGATACCAATACCCGCTTCTTGCAAATCGTCCACTTCATCACGCAGTGCCAATGCAATCTGTTTAGCAATCGTCTCACGGCTGACATCTTCCCTTGGGAATGACCAACAGAGAATTGTCACCGGCCCAGTTAACATCCCTTTGACAGGTTTCTCCGTCAACGATTGAGCATATTTAGCCCATTCTACCGTGATAGCTTCAGGACGGCTGACGTCACCAATAATCACTGGTGGCTTAACGCAACGGGAACCATAGCTCTGAACCCAACCATTCTGCGTAAAGACAAAACCGTCGAGGTGTTCACCGAAGTACTCCACCATGTCGTTACGTTCAGCTTCGCCATGAACCAATACATCTAATCCTAAACGTTCTTGTTCGTTAATTGCCTGCTTAATATGTTCACAGATATTGGTACGATAACTGGTGCCATCTACCCGACCTTTTTTGAAATCCAAACGCAAGCCACGAATTTCCGTCGTTTGCGGGAATGATCCAATGGTTGTTGTCGGCCACAATGGCAAGTTATAGCGCTGACGCTGTATTTCCGCACGCTGTAGGTATGGCTGATTACGCTCACTGTCCTGTGGATTAATTGCCGCAAGGCGCTCAGTAACAGCCTGATTATTCACCCGTTTAGATTCACGACGAGCACGGATTGGCGCACTGTAAGCATCCAATTCTGCTTGTTTACTGCCATCTGGCTGATTCAATGCCGCAGTCAGCAAAGCTAACTCCTCACATTTCTGCAATGCGAACGCAAACCAGCTTTTCACCTCTGCATCAAGCGCAGTCTCATCACTCAGATCAATAGGGCTATGCAGAAGAGAACAGGAAGAACCGATCCACAGTGTGCGGCTACCTACCAATGGCTTAATTAGCTGATGCTTAGCGGTTAAATCAGCACGCCATACATTACGACCATTAATCACACCAAGGGAAAGCACCCACTCTTTCGGCAATGATTCATGCAGTTGCGCGATATCATCCTGACCAGCAACCAGATCCACATGTAGCCCTTGTACCGGCAAGGATTTAATCGTTTCTAGATTGTGACCAATGCTATCGAAATAGGTAGTCAGCAATAATTTAACCTGTCCTTGAAGTGCCTGATAAGCAATCGGATAAGCTGTCAACCACTCTGCTGGCAGTTCCAGTACCAGCGCAGGTTCATCAATCTGAACCCATTCGATACCACGTTTAGCTAACTCAGCTAATACTTGCTGATAAACAGGAAGAATATCTTGCAATAAAGAGAGGCGATCAAATACCTGACCTTTCACTTTACCCAACCACAGATAAGTTATCGGCCCCAGTAAAACGGGTTTCACTTGATGGCCCAGAGATAAGGCTTCATCCACTTCTTCTAGTAACTGAGTCCAACTCAGCTTAAATTCCTGCCCTTGCTGAAATTCCGGCACGATATAATGGTAGTTAGTATTAAACCATTTAGTCATTTCGGCGGCGGCAGCAGGTTCACCCGTTGGCGCACGACCGCGAGCAATACGGAACAGTGTATCTAGATCAATCGTGCCATCTGGATTCTGGTGACGCGGTGGCACATTACCGAGTAGTAAACTGGTGGTTAGAACATGATCATACCAAGCGAAATCACCAACCGGCACTAAATCAACACCAGCCTGCTTCTGTTGTTCCCAGTGACGGGCACGTAACTCACGGCCAGTTTCCAATAATTCTTGCTGAGAAATTTTCCCTGCCCAATAATTTTCCTGAGCCTTTTTGAGTTCTCTTTTCAAACCGATACGTGGAAAGCCAAGTGTGTGATTAATAGTCGTCATTTCATTATCCCGTCATTTTTAGCCGTCTAGATGTTTACACATCCATAATCAACAGGTAAGGTATAAACCACAAGCGCAATTTATTCATTATCATCCTGAAGGTTTCTCATGATCGAAATAAAACATCTAAAAACATTACAATCATTGAGTCATTGTGGTTCATTAGCGGCAGCAGCCAATCATCTGCATCAAACACAATCCGCGTTGTCTCATCAGTTCAGCGATCTTGAACATCGCCTTGGCTTCCGGTTGTTCATTCGTAAAAGTCAACCGCTTCGTTTCACGCCACAGGGTGAAGTTTTATTACGACTAGCAGAACAAGTGCTCCCTCTGGTTCAAAATGCACTGCGCGAATGTAAAGAGCCGGGCCAAACAAATCTGCGTATCGCTATTGAATGTCATAGTTGTATTCAATGGCTGACACCTGCACTCAAGCATTTCCGAGAAACCTGGCCACAAGTCAATGTGGATTTCAAATCCGGCGTCACTTTTGATCCACAACCTGCATTACTGCAACGAGAATTGGATGTCGTTTTGACATCAGATATTCTCCCTGAGAGTCATTTACACTACACACCGCTATTTGATTATGAGGTCAAACTGGTTGTTGCTCCGGATCATCCTCTGGCCAATAAACTGCACATACAGCCAAAAGATTTAATTGATGAGACATTGATGATCTATCCCGTTCAACGTCAGAGATTCGATATCTGGCGGCGTTTCTTGCAGCCGGCGGGGGTTGTCCCTACGTTGAAAAATGTGGATAACACCCTGTTACTGATCCAAATGGTCGCTGCCCGCATGGGAATTGCGGCTCTGCCACATTGGGTTGTTGAGACATTTGAAAGGCAAGAGTTAGTGGTCACTAAGACACTGGGAGAAGGTTTATGGAGCAGGCTGTACGCTGCCGTCCGTCAAGGCGAACAGCACCAGCCTGAGACTGACGCATTTATCCATTCCGCACGTCAACACGCGATGGATAATCTGCCATTCGTAAAAGGAATTTCAAAAATAAGCGTCGATGACCTCATAACAACACAGTAACCAAACACCTTTCAATGGTAAATTTATCAGCCATTCCACCGGAACCAACATATTATTCATCATTGCCAAGAGGTTCCGGTATCTACGGCGGGAAAGCCAATACCACCAGCCAGATACGAGTAAACACTATAGAATCAGCTATCAACCTGACAGGTGAAACACCCACCGATCAGGCTGAACAAGGCGACTCACAAGATGATCGTGATAACCAACAAATTACAGGATATCAATGCTCTTTCTGTACCAGTAGCGCTTCCAGTAAATCCAAATCATGCAGCAAGGTTTGAAGTGTCTCATTACTAATTTTTCTAGTTGCACGCAGATGATATAACTCACCACGCTCTGCCCTTAATGCCGTCAGACGAAAACGACGTTCCAAATCTTCCACTAGCAGATTATGTTCTATCTCATCCTGCCCCACAGTACGGCGACGCAAATAGCCAATGACCCTGGAAGCAACCTCAGTAATCACCTCAGCATCCAACTGCTCTTCGGGGCTAGCAGAAAGACGCTCTTCCATCTTATTCATACTGACAATCGCCACTTCCGCCATAGCGGCCCGCGCCATTCGTACCTCACTGATATCTGCCTCCTTATCGGAAGTTTGCATTCCCCGTAACAGGAATGGCAAAGAGAGGACACCAATTAACAACGAGAACAGGATGACCCCTGCGGCAATAAAGATAAGCTGATAACGAGCCGGGAATGGCGTACCATCCGCCAAAAACAGAGGAACAGACAGTGCACCAGCAAGAGTGATTGCACCACGAACTCCGGCAAAAGATGCCAGCCACAATTCACGGGTGGTATAAGTCGCAAAATTCAGTGGATTTTTTCTCATAAAAACTTTGCTGATATTCTTCATCAGCCATAACCAGCAGAAACGCAGTAATAAAAGGGCGCCATAAATCACTGCCACCGCGGCGAACAGCATCCAGGTTTCAACGGTTGGATCAATTTCTGCCTGTATAACGGAAGTTTGCCAGATCCCCGGCAATTGCAGGCCCAACATGATAAACACCAGGCCGTTAAACACGAACGCCAGCATTGACCAGACACTATCAGCACGCAAACGCATTGCCAACGGAGCATTACGGATGACCCCAGATTTACTGATCGTCATACCTGCGGCAACCGAGGCAAGGATACCGGAAACGCCAATATGTTCTGCAATCAGATAAGAAGCAAACGGCAACAGCAACATGAAAACAATTTGGGTTGCCGGATCGCCACCGCTCCAACGATTCATTAAGCGCAGGGATTTACTGTACAACCAGGTTACTGCAATACCGGATAACAAACCGCCAATAGCAACTTTGAAGAATTCTATGGTCATGCCAGTAACAGAAAATGCCATCGTTCCCATTGCTATCGCGACAGCGAACTTTAAGGCTACCAGGCCGGAAGCATCGTTCATTAACGCTTCCCCTTCCATCACATTCATCATGCGCTTAGGCATACGCCTTTTTCCAACAATGGATGATAAAGCCACCGCATCTGTTGGCGATAACACAGCAGCAAGGGCAAAAGCAGCAATTAACGGAATACCTGGCATCAGCCAGTAAATCAGATAACCAATACCGACAACAGTAACCAGCACCAATACCAGCATCAGTATAAAAATTTCCCGTCCATACTGGAAAAACTCTCTGGTTGGCATTTTCCAGCCATCAACGAATAACAAAGGAGGAATTAGCAGAACGAGAAATAACTCAGGATTAAAAGTAACATGTAAGCCAAAGTGTGGCCAAGCTAGCAATGCTCCCATTGCAATCTGCATTAACGGCAGAGGTATGCGGAACGGAATCACTTTAGTCAGAACACCAGAAACTGAAACCACCAAAATCAAGATCAGAATAGTAAAGAATATTTCCATGTTGCCCTTACAATTTGCCTAAGAACCGTTGGTATACAGATTGAAACTCTTTTTCTTCCCGTTAACACAAAAACAGTGAGAACAAATCTTAATACTAAAGTAACTGAATCAATCGAAAAAGGTAGATACACACGGAGCCGTATCCGAAAGAATTGCAGGAATATTGTAAACTAACCAGATAAATAGAGGGGAAATAATTGAGAATTTAAAAGTAATCGCAAGAAATGACAAAATGCGCAAGGGTGAACCGACCTTACGCACTTTTTAATCAATCAAATAGCCCAATCACCAGCATAAAATGCTACTAAAGCGATCGTAATTACCACTGTACCGATATTCAATTTGCGCCATTCACCGGAACAGATACGACCAACAACTAGGGAACTGAAACCCAACATAATACCGGTTACAATATTGCAGGTCAGCACAATAAAGACCGCACACAGCATACCGGACATCGCCCCAACAAAATCATCGAAATCCAGCTTTCTAACATTACTCAGCATCAGCAGACCAACATACATCAGCGCTGGCGCAGTAGCATAGGCTGGTACAAGATAGGAAAGTGGAGAAAAGAACAAAATTAATAGGAACAGAATACCGACAACTGTTGCGGTTAAACCTGTTTTGCCACCTGCGGCGGTACCCGCAGCTGATTCGATATATACCGCAGCCGGAGAAGCACCGATAGCACCGGCAAAAATACTACTGACAGAATCGGCAGTCAGCGCTTTACCGCCGTTAATAATCTGTCCACCTTTATCCAACAGGTTCCCTTGCCCTGCTACCGCACGGATGGTACCGGTCGCATCAAACACCGCAGTCATGACTAACGCCAACACGCTGGGTAACACAATTGGCTGCAAAGCCCCCATAATATCCATACTAAAAATCAAGGACAGGCCATCATCTCCCAGACTTGGTATCTTAAAGAACCCTTGATATTTCACCGCCGGATCAAAAATCAGCCCAATAACTGAAATCACCACGATCACCAACAGCACCCCACCGGGAACTTTCAATTTTTCCAAGCCAAAAATAACAGCCAACCCAAGCAGAGTCATCATAACCGGAAAAGAGGTGAACGAACCCAAAGCAACAGGCAAACCTTCCAGCGGGTTCTTAATGACCAGACCAACACCATTTGACGCAATCAGTAACAAAAACAGCCCAATACCAATCCCTGCACCATGCGCAATGCCCATTGGTATATTGCGTAAAATCCAAGAACGAATACCGGTAACAGAAATCACCGTAAACAAGCATCCCATCAAAAATACCGCACCGAGTGCAACCGGAATAGTAATTTGCTGTCCTAAAACCAAACTAAAAGCGGTAAATGCAGTCAACGAAATTGCACAACCAATTGCCATTGGCAAGTTAACCCACAGCCCCATTAACAAAGAACCAAAACCGGCAACCAAACAAGTCGCAATAAAGACAGCAGTATGGGGAAACCCCGCCTGCCCTAACATTCCCGGTACAACGATGACTGAATAAACCATCGCCAAGAAAGTTGTGATCCCTGCCAGAATTTCACGGCGTACCGTTGTGCCACGTTCAGTCAATTTAAAATACTTGTCCAGTTTGCATTTAACTGGTGCCTGAATGCCAAACATGTCGTTCCCCTGCATTATGTTCATGGTACTTCTTCCACTTCCTCATCAAACGAAAACGATTACCTTGCTTAATAACACAACAATTTAATGAACATTGCACCAATCGGTTCAACAAATCATAAAAGCAATCGTTTGGCTTTTAGAATAGAAAACAGTGAGAGAATTTGAGGCGAAAGATTATCCAGTGATCATAGTGTCTAAATCAATAGCTAACAGTATTATTTCGCCAAGCATTAGCAGAATAATTTCCAGAGATTAAACTTTTCGCAATAATTAATCGCAATGTTTCAATCTTAAGATTCGATTCACCAGCCCTTTGAAAAAACATAAGATTTACTCATTGCTGACTGCCATTCACAGCCAGCGTTTACACCTGTACAACTATCGACTGAACACTTCACTTTTATCACTTTTATTACTTTGTGGATTAAACCGATCCATTGTTGAAATCAGAAATAGCGCTGCAATGACGACAAGTAGAATAGGTAAACCTGATGGCGTCACTGAACTCGCTATACCGGCAAGCAGTGGCCCAAACAAACTCCCAATACCCCACAACATAGCCGCCGCGGCATTAGCCACTATCAGATCATTTCCTGAAAAATACTGACCAATTTGGACTAATGCAATGGTGTAGATAGCCCCGGCAGTTGCCCCTAAAACAATCAACAAAGGCCAGATAAGATACTGATATGTCATAACAAACGGTAATAATGCACTTGCTCCGAGCGTTGCTACACCACAAATCTGGTATAGGCGCATACGATTCATATGATCCGCCAACCAACCAAACGGGAGCTGCATCACTGCATCACCAGCAAGAACGACACTTATCATCAATGCAGCTACCGCTTCGGTATACCCACAACTCATCCCGTAGATGGGAAACATAGAAAGAATAGTCCCGTCGAAAAAGGAAAAAAATAGCACACCACCACAGATCGCCGGTGCAATCTTCACAAATTGAACAATAGAGAAATTGGATTTCTTACCGTATTGCGGTAACTCATCGCCTTTCTTCTGATCTACCATGACAAAGAGCACCAGTGAAAAGATATGAATCAGAGTACAAATCAGTATCGGCGTTTTATCTGCGATACCATAAAAAGCAATAATAGAAGGGCCAAGCAACTGACTAACAGTAAAAACCGTCGTATAAACAGCCAGTACCCTGCCTCGTTTATTCTCTTCAGAGAGTTCATTAATCCAGGTTTCACCTAGACAGATCATTAACCCGCTAGCAGCACCAGTAACTAGCCGCAGAGGAAAAAGCAACTCCATCGGCAACGAGCCCAAAAGTGGGAGCAAACTGCCAGCAGAAACCCCTGTTGCAATCATCATGACGTGTTTCTTACCTACCAGAGCTACAATTTTCTGGACGACCGGAGCACTCAAAAGAACCCCCAATGCCGGAGCCGCAGAAATTAAACCAATGTACAACTCATCAATACCTTGGCTATTCAAGCGTAACGCTATCATTGGGATAGTCAAACCAATGACAATGCCAATAACAGCGACACTTGAGGTAATAGTAAAAATGGCAAAAAAATTATTATTTCTATAATCACGACTGTTCATTTTATTTATATCTATCCAGCAAAAATAGAGAGAATAAATATGAAATGAACTGAAAACAACAAATTAATAATATTATATTGAATGCATTAATTCTTATTGGTTACTATTTCAGAAAGTAAATATATAGCGATATATCAGCATTAACCCTGAAGCCAATACAATAACATTGATAAACTTCAAGAATGTTTCTCTGGAGATTTTCAGAGTCACCTGACGGCCAAAATAGATTCCCAACAACATGGCTGGAATAAATACCAATATCAATAACAAAAATGAGGTATCCAGATAAATACCCATGACAACAAAAATAATCACTCTCGTCAGGGTACTGAAACCAATTAAAGTCGTCTGGGTGATCCTGAAAATTTGCTTATCTGATATCCGCCCGGTTAGATAAATGGCATAAAGAAAACCCCCACTACCAAATAACGCACTGAAAATACCTCCACTCAGACCAAATGGAATAGCGGCTTTAGCGGGGAATTGACGGTAGGTTTTACTGAAAAATAGTGAATAAAGTGAATAGAAAACAACAAATACCCCCAACACCAGAACTAAAACATCAGGTCGGGCCATCAATAGAATGGCAGCACCAATCAAGCTACCGACAACCATTAATGGAATAATTAACTTGATCTCACTAAACTCTGATTTTTTACCCTCTCTAGTAATATTAATCACTGCGGCGGTTAAATCTACCAACGCGAGCACAGGAACAATTTTCGCTACAGGAATATAAAATGCCAGAACTGGACTAGCAATAAGAGCAGAACCAAACCCGGCCATCCCAAAAACCAGATAAGCAAAGAAAACGACAAAAATGCAAATAAACAGATCAGGCCATGCAAGTAGATGTAACATTTATATTTCCCTGAAAATAGTTTTCAAACTAAAGTGATCGTTTTCCCAATACTAATAGCTTTTACTATCATTTGTCAGGTCAGTCTGCAAAAAATGGGACACCAGTTAAAGATGTACTTACGCACACATGACGATGGTATGGCTTTGGTTGAAAGATAAAAGCGATACCACCAACAAACCAAGAGACGACCTTAAAAAGAATGGTATTTCACTGGATTGGATTAATATTGTCATTAATACCATTCATACAACGATGGTGAAAGCGCCAACGGATTAACAGGTATTTAAGCGTTGACCAATCAATAAAATAATTTTAAAAACAATGAGATAAGCTGATTTTAGCCTGTTAAAAACATAAAAAGAGAAAATGGTTTAAATCAAATCATAGCAAAAATATGCTATTCAACGGGTTAAAACAAGGTAAAGCAAGTTTAAACTGACGTATTTACAGGGCTCCTATTTGTATTCTGTTAAATCAGTTATCTGGGGATTTTATCATGCCGTTTTTTTATCATCGATTATTTAACTGATTTATAAAAGCTTTACTCTCCGATTGAAAACGTTATTAAAGCACTTCATTTTGAAAAATAGATTAACGGATTAACGGATTAACGGACTCATATTATCATTTATCTTTCTCCCCGAAAACATAACCAAACCAGTTTTTATTTCTCTGCTTCCATTAATGGCTTTATAATTGGCAGGTTTTAAACCATTATTAAAAGTCATTTTTTTAACCGATGATTTTAATTAGCATAAAACTTTAACCGTTGTTTTTACCACTTATAACACTTGCTTTTTCACTAACTGCCTATCCCAATAGAGCTATTTTATTTGCCATTTTGAACCTGGGCAGTGCTCAAAATCCTCACGTACTACGTGTACGCTCCGGTTTTTCCGCGCTGTCCGTGTTCAAACTGTCTGCAACAATTACGCCTATTGAGATAGGCTCTAAGTTTAATCATTATGAGATATCGTACTTTACGTTTACCTAACGTAGGTTACCCCGGCTTTTTATCTTTATTAACACTATTTTATAGATAATTTTAAGCAGTTTTTATAAAATATCACCATTTGTTTTTTACATAAATTACTGTAGCGGTCTAATAAAACCGGAGACCCATTTAGGTGGAAAGATTACCACGTTAAAAGAGGTATTCAATGACAAGACAACGTCGTACGTTTTCTTCAGCGGACAGCAGAACTTTACTGGGCATGATGCGTACTCTGGGGTACCAAATGGGGCGTTTCAAGGTCAGAAGCCTGATGAAAGAGGCCGGGATAGTCAGCAAGCAGCCAAGCCCACACAGTTATAAAACAGCCCGGATTGAACGATTGGATATCCCGAATCATCTACGTTAGCGCGCCAGATAGTGTCTGGTGCGGGGATATTATCTATATTTAGGCAGAAGGCGGCTGGTATTATCTGGCTGTGGTACTGGATTTATACTGTCGTCATGTTGCTGGCTGGGCATTATCAGCAAAGCCCGATGCGGATTTAGTGGTTAAAGCACGGGACATGGCATACGAACAACGCGACAGACCGTAAAAGGTGATGTTTCATTCAGACCAAGGTAGTCAGTATACCAGCTGTTCATTCCGGCAAAGGCGGTGGTGTTATCGTATGACGCAAAGCAAAGTATGAACCACCGTGGCAATTGCTGGGATAATGCCCCAATGGAAAGGTTGTTCAGAAGCTTGAAATCAGGATGGAGGCCCGTAACCGGTTATATGACCAGAGCAGAAGCCCTGCGGGATATAAGTTTTCCTGATTGATTATTACAACTGGAGCCAGCCACATCAGTTCAACGAGGAAGTGCCACCAGCAAAAGCTGAGACTCTATCTAATATTATTTACTGCCCGGAACTAGTTGGCCACTACAATTTAAGCAAGCGCAAAATTCATCAAAATGAGTGTTGTAAAAACGAGGATGACCATAGAGTTATACTCTCTCTCATCTCTCTCATCTCTCTCAGAAAAGCCCGTCCAGCTCATCTGCATTCACCTTTACCCGTTCTTCCCACTGCTGTTGGTCGTCCATCTTCCACACCGTCCGCACCCACCCTTTACCCGGTGCATTTGGCCATACAAACGAACGCCCATCCGTCGGCGCGTAATTGTGCCGCAGAAAAACCTCGCCCGTGGATGGACTCACCCACAGGCTCCGGTCTGAATCGATGTTCCAGTTCGCCGAACAGTGCAGGTATCGCCCGATGATGTGCAGCTCATCGGTGGTGAAGCTCACTGGCGTCTCTCCTCGCCGCACAGCCCGTCCCTGTGCTATCGCTTTCTCACAGAGAGGGGTCAGCTCTGAAGGCAGTTGCAACTCCTTGTTACTGCTGAGTATTGGGGAAAAAATAACGCCAGCGTCCTGTGCCGCATCCAGCATTACCCGCATGCACACCTTTTCCCAGTCATTCGGGATACTCTTGCGGGTCAGAAACACCGCTGCGCCCACCTTCTTCTCAAAAATATGCTCCCGCGCCTTGTCCCGGTTGACCAGCGGCCATGCTATCATCCGCGTTTTTACCTCTCCGTGCGGCAGCTGGTATTTCAGCGCGGGAAGCTGATACAACGCCTCCCGCATAGCCTCCGTTTTCCGGTAAATCGCCGTGCTGGTTTCTGCCATGTCGTCGCGAACCACCTCAAAATTCGGCATCGTCAGTAGCGTGTCCTCATTCTCCTCCGCGTTGTACCCGCCGCCGATATCCGAGTGCACACCCGGCAGCATCAGCTCCGGCCACATCCCCGCGATGCTATTCAAGCTGAAGTTATGACGGCATTCGTGCATTGCGCTTATCTGAAACACCTTCTGCGCCACGGATGGCCGCAGCTCAAGATTTACGCCGGGGTTGTTGCGCCCGTTGATGTTGTAGAAGTTCAGTAGGTGGCCTATGGCCGCTACCGTGTCAAACAGCCCCAGAAACCGCACCTCCCCGGAAGGTTTGCCGTGGTGGTTGTGCGTATCCAGCCCCCTGTCTATCGCGGAAGCTATCGCCGCGTCCTGGTTCATCACTCTGTTGGCAAAATGACGCGCTGCGGCCGCCCCCCGACTGAATCCGAACACATCAAATTGCACCTTTTCTATCGTCGCTTGATCACGGTTACGCCTGATGAACTCACCCAGTGCAGAAACGATCTCATCAAGAGCCCTGTTCGTTTTCGTCACCACCCCTTCAAACTGCTTTATCAGACTGCTGCCCAACGCTATTCCGAACACTGCATCGCTTTCACCGTCTGCCGTCCCGATGCCGGAGATATAGGCCTTAACCTGCGCCTCTGTCTGCTCATCTTTGAGGACTGTATCAGTTTTATAAAGATGGTCCAGGCGCGCAATATTGGTGAGCCCGCCCTGATAGCTCTGATTGCCCAAACCAGATTTTGAGCGCCGCTCATATTCCACGCATGCTTTTGCCCGTTCCTCACCCGCAAGGGAGCTACAGTTGCTATAGGCTAGCTGAAGGTCATATGAGTTTGTTCGGTTGTTGCCCGTTCCGTCGAAGAACACGCCGACCGTCAACGTGATCCCCTTCATCGGCACGCGCCTCACGGTAATGGTCTTTTATTGCTGCACCGGATGTCTGTGCAGTATGTGGGGTCATCAATAATTTCATACTGGTGACAGCTGGTGCCAATTGAGGTCGAGGCTGATTTATCATCTGTTGCCACAATAAAATCCCTTTAATCTGAAAGGTTAAAATAGCTACATCATAGGGGGTTGTAAGCCGGAACTTTCTAAAATTTTATTGTATTAATTTAACCCCTATTTTTCATTGGGTAGCACCTTATAGAAACGTTTGGCTTCGCTGGGATACTGGAAGGTGAATACCATGTCATCGGCATACCTCACCATCTCTGCCCGCCCGTGAATATGTGAACGGCTGATTTCACCAAACCATTCATCTATTACATGATGCAGGTAGATATTGGCCAGTACCGGCGACAGGATTGAACCTTGCGGACATCCGCGAACATTGCGGGATGTCACTGACCGCAAGCTGGACAAGTTTGTCCTCTGTGCACGAAATAGCCAGTGGTCGCTTACTGTCGTCCTCTTTTGGAATTTCAGTGATCCGGGCTGCTTTCGGGTGGTACGTCCCTCTGCGTATCCGCAGGATGAGATTTTGTATATTCTCATCAAGGTGTTCACCGTAAGCGGCTTTTGTCATGCGATCGATACCCACGGCTTTATTCCCGTCAAGCCGCAGAAATTGCCCTTTCAGCATGTCACTGTTCAACAGGTGCCCCAAGTTATTGAACACAAGTTGTTTGTTACCTGCTGACTTCTCACCTATACGCTCAAGTTTTGTTAACCATAATAACCCGTCGTTGCTGTGTACGGTCATTGTTGCCCTCTTACGTTCGATCTGTCTGCCAGCCCTTCGCTCCACGGTCATTACTCGCTTCATTGCTACTATGGCTGACTCCAACTTCCCGATATTCATTTCTCAGGCTTTGTGTTTGGCACTTGTGCCCGAAATACTCATTCCATTGAGAAATATCAGAATCTCCTGGGTTCCGAACTGTTCTCTACAAACTCGCCGACGCCTGCGGCTCCGGTGTGTACTGCTGAATGGATATTTGCCAGTGTGACCATTCAGACGCTGCTGCCTGCTAGCTGAACGATACTATCGGCACACACGATTAAATGTATTTCGGAGCTATCACGTTCACCTTTTGGTTTCGGCTCGAGTGTTTCGCTGTCTACGCTTCGTCTCCTTTGTTACCGCCGGAAACGCAAGACTCGCTACGTAGTGGTCTGGCTAACTCCCTTTCTACGACGGGACTTTTACCCGCAAGATCAGTACAGCTTTGCCCAGCGCACCGTTCATTACATTCTCCTCAGGTTATTTGCAACAATACCGGAAATCGTGGTGTGCCCATAAACTCCTCCTTGTATCTTAAAAGTGGATTGCTTATGGGCACAAGGTTTCTTCTGGCTCAGTTTTTTATGAAACCGTATTACTCAACTAATTGGTGATAAGAAACGGCAATATTAGCTGCTTGACCAGCCAGTCCAGAACGATCATTTGCGATGAACACCCCGCAAATATAATGACCATCAAGAGAGAACTTACGGTAATTAGAGGAATTACGTTGACCTATTGTCAACACATCTCCATTCGTTAATGTAAATTTTGCTTCATCAATGGCCCCATTCCCCCATACTTCCAACGTCTTAATCAAATTACCTTTGAGATTGACGATTTCATGCTCATTCGTTGCTTGGCCCTGTTGATACTTGCTGCCATTCTCAAATGTTATCTCCAGCCCCCCAACACGTTTAGCGCCACCAATTCGTACTATGTACCCTTTGACCGATGCAATTTTATTAAACCGTTCATTTAAAAATTTGGGTTTGAACGGTTCTGGCATATCCTTCTCTGGCCTTAATGCCAAAATACGCGCATCACTTGTTGGCGAACCAAAGAATGTAGAGTAGCTGATAGTTCTCGGATAAAACCCAGTAATATTATTACCTCTGGATTGGATATTTTTAATGATGTCCATATATTCCAGACCATGTATTTGACAATATCCATGGACATACATGATATTATCAGCCACGCGATTAACATCAGAGTCTGACACTACACTATCAAGTTCTAACTTATAAACTCTATTCACGTGATGCTCTGCATCACTAACTAACTTTTTGATATATGACCTTAGATTCTCGACTTCAATATCACTCAATCCGATTTCCTTGCGACGCTCAATGCCAACAGTCCAATACATAATCTGCATCAGGGCAAGTGTGGAATACATCGGCAATATGTGAAAATTTGTCTTATTTTCATGAAAAATCAAGCTAGCTTCTTTTCCAACCATACTCCTGGCAAGATGCATGTAGTCATCCCTTGCTTCTTGGGTACCTAAATTCTTCTCCAGAGAACGGATTACCTCATTCATTTTTTCTTTTAATTCATTGATGTTACCTGAGAGTATACCTTTAACTGCTTTTAATATACTATCTTCAACCAGTTGTTGAACTTTTCCTACAACCTCCTGCCAAATGTCTTTCTCTTTATCTTTCCAAAAAAAACCAACAATGTAAGAAAGATATTTCCCTACATGTGGTACATACGACAATCCCTTGACGACGGCTTGCTTTAGAATAGCAGATGAATCCCACTCAAATGCATATACGGCATTTGAATAAACAGCATAAGGGATCGGTGCACTTACATCGTTATACTTAACAATATCGCTCATTGTTTATTCCTTATATTTCCACGAAGAAATGGATAGTGTTATTTTTCTCTTACTGTTACAAATGCCACGGATTTAGTGTTGTTGAAAATGACTACTTTGCTGTAATACAACGGGTTTGAAGGGGCAACCAACACTTTGCTCTCTCCAACCTTGACATCAACTGAGTTATCCTCAAAATATTCTGACGTAAAAGAATGTGACCAGTAATATTTCGCCGTGATAACATCGGCGAGACCTTCATTGGTTACAACGATATTCTTTCGGGATTCAGGAATAATCGGTGTTGCAATGTAGAACTTTTCCTGACTTGAATTAGGGTCGACCTTTACTCCAAACTGTTGGCGAATTTTCTCCGCAGTTGATGAAACAACCGAGTTGATTTCAGTATCATGTCCTACCACATCATTATCAACTGTTATTTTTCTCATATTTTTCACCTTTTCATTATGTAAGCCAATCTGATTGACTGGCATAAAATAATCTACGCCATTCTTTTAATTAACCCCAATAAAAATAGATCAAAATACGAATTAAACTGCCTTAATGAATAGTCATCTTGTGTAGATCGAAAATAATAAAAATTTAATATCTTTTTATATTATTATATCGTCACCTCACTTAAAATAATGCAGTACAATCACCCAGTGCATGTCATACTTGCCGATATATCGCATACGGATTTTCATCACTTTTAATTTGATAACTGCCGCAATTGATGGATGACACATTTGTATCGGTCTGGGAAAAACAATTTTATCTGTATTTCATTTTCCAGTGTCTGATATAACCGTAAAATATATATACCCAAGAAACTTCAAGATGCAGTTTTTAGCACCTGAAAATGGTCGTTAATTCTAGACATCAGCGAGTCCGCTATATCCGGTAGCGTTGTGGTGAAAAATTTGAAGACGTTGTCTCGAAATTCATGTTTATCCGCGAAATAACGGTTATTTCGAACCTGTTCATTCATGACCTTCCATAATCGTTCTATCGGGTTTAAATTTGGACTATAGGGAGGAAGGTAATGTAACTCAATATTGCTAACATAAGCCCACTCCTTCACAAGATGAGCTTTGTTGTAACCCGCTCCATCCACAATAAGGTGAATTTTTTGATGATAGTCAGGATAAGACTTTCTTATTTCATTGAAAAAACAGCAAATGTTGTAGTCGTTGATGGTCTGATATTCCTGGAACACCGTACGACCAATGGCATTCAGGTTGAGGGCGCCCAATATATTCAGGCGAGTCCGGCTTCCTGTTGTTTTGACGGTTTTTTTCTCGCCTTTTCGCATCCAGCCATAACTGAGTTTGGTGCCTTGAGTCGGGTGAACAGCATCAAGAAAAAGGATGGGTTCGTCTTTCGCTGTGACTTTAAGATTCTCATAATATTCAATAAATTGTCGCTGTTTTTCTGCGTCGAATTTATGAGGGACGCCACAAGGTTTTTTATAAGAAAAACCCTGACGGTGTAGCCATTTATTCATGCCGGGAATGCTAAAGGTAATATTCCAGAGCTGAGCAACATAGGCCACGATTTCATGGGTGTGATGGAAAAGATGTTGAGATAAGTGATTGATTAAAAAATCAGTTTGTTCTCGGGAAAGCAAACTATCAGACCCTCCATTATCAGATTTAAGTTTACCTTGATTAAGGTAATCACTGATATGGCGGTCAACAGTGGTCTGATGGAGTCGCAATGCCTGGGCTATCATCACAGAACTCCACCCTTCAGAAGCCAGAAGGATAGCTTTTATTCTGTCTCGTACCTGACCATCACGAGTGGTGTCGTGAAGACGTTCAAGTTTGATTTTTTGTTCTGATGTAATAAATATTTTCATAGCGAGGATAATGATCTCCATTTCGGATAAAATCAAGCATCTTCAATGAGTACGGGTATATACCCTATGGATTTCAAGATGGACCGCGGCGGCAAGGGAGCGAATCCCCGGGAGAATAGATAACTATGTGACCGGAGTGAGTGCAGCCAACAAAGAGGCAACTTGAAAGATGACGGGTATACTAAGGAATACGCGGTCACGGTGTAGATGGACGAAACGGTGACTAACGTGCTAACGCATTTTGACTCCCTAGAGCATCTGGTGAAGCTGCACTCGACGAATACGTTGAAGCGCCTGAACAAGGTGGGCAAACAGAGGACAGACGTGGTGAGCTAGAGAGTAGAAGGGCCTGACGTATGAGCCTGAGCAAATCAGGATAAGCGCATAGCAGATTTTTTTTCGCTGATAAAACTGAAGTAATAATTAACCTGTCATTCCGCAGCTATATCTGTAATATACTGATTTTAAATTGTTTGTATAAAATTCACTCACTTGTTAATTCTTAATTAAAACAGCAAATTACGAATGCGGTGCGGAATGTCGGATTAACCATCTTTTTCTCCTGTTGTAATGAAAAAACGTTGCCACAGATTTTCCAATACACGACTGCCCATAGCACCAAAAAGTCCGGCAATTATGAGTGTCATATAATGACTGGCACCACTATCTAAACTCAACAAGCCGCCTAATAGCCCAGTAAAACTTGAAATGACAATTTGGTTGATAACACTAACCCAATTCCATTTTCTGTCAGCTTTTTGCCTGTCCATCAGATACTTCACCACTCCCCCCCATGCAGCAAAAAATCCAATAACTATCCAGCTTATTGATTCTTCTTCATAGAGGTAATTTAGTATCATCAAAAACTCCATCTATAATCTTAAGAATTCGTATAATTCACGGCCATATTTGTATATGTAAAACCCGACAAGTCAGTGATTAAGTATTCCGCATTAAACTATAGTACTGAATTTAAATCCAGGCATGCAGTACACATGCATTCCTCATTGCTATTTTTCACCAAAAACAATGGGAGCATTAGAGATGCCAACCTATTAGTGTTGATTCACTCAACTTACTACACATTAATAGTTAAATTATTTCACTTTATTGCTTTTATTGACTTTTTTATATTTACAGGGATAAATAACTTGAAACATAAGGTAAAAGTGACTCCTCAATCACATAACAAAATAATTTCATGTTACTGATGAAATAGAAACTAGTTCCGTTGCTCTTTATGAATATTAATCCAGCGGCAGTTTACATCGTCATAGAATTCAGAATTTATGCGGATTGCAGCCAGAGCTACCGCATGAGTTAATGATTTATTAAATTAATCTTTCAAAATAGATTTAACGCACAATATTTAATCTGACATGACGTGATTATAGTTTAATAAATTGCTCGATAATTAATCATAAAAAGTAATCTAATCAAAACTTTTTTGTTAATTAATTTCTCATATTAACACTTTTGCAACTCATTCGATTGCCCCGGGCTTACCGCTATATAAACTCCGATCTAAATACCACACTAGTTAATAAAATCCCTAGTATATAAGAATAAATAGTTGTGTATTCAATCCGTTGATTGGTATCAGCATAGTATTTACTCTCAATAAAAATACCAATGACCTTATCATATCATACATTGAGCCGCTTAATTCGAGTACGCATTAAATTCTCTCGCTCAATATGTTGAGTAAAAATCTTTCCGGCGCGATGCTGGCTTTTTGGTAATAGATTGTAAGTCTTGAAATTATCAGTACACCAGAACACAACATTGAACGAGGCGAGCTTCTTGAGAAGTTTCCTGAACGTTTTCTCGTTCCAAATATATGAGCAATGGCACGCTCGATAGGCATATTCAAGTTGAAAGATTTGGTTGCAGGAGAAACAGCGATAACGTTGGTGATCCGCATCCCCTTTACTATGCTTTTTAACGAATTCAGTTTGCTGGCAAAATCGACATTTTACTTCAAGCGTCTCCATTTAATTTCTCCAAAAAACGGTGATTATATACAACCATCAACGGATTGGATACATGACCAGAATAAATTGTTATATTCTCGACATTCCGCAGATATGTCTATAATATTTTAATATCGAAATATTTGTATGAATTTTACATGTATGTTAATTCTTAATTAAAAAAATAAATTGTGAATTCTGTACGGAATATCAGATATTTTACTCACCTCATCACCATTAATAAAAACTTAACAAAAAAATGGTTTATTTTGTTTTTTTTCTTATAAACTGGAATAGTGCTTCTGTTTAATCTGCACTTCCCTCCATTGTTTATTGAAATTGAAATATTGATATCACAGTCGAAGCTAGACAGTTTTTTCCTTAAACTATATAAAAGTTGTGCAACATTATTTTTACCTATAGCATTCGCTCTTCCTTTCCAAACATGTTCTATTATGTGTTTGGTCGGTATGTTACTTTCATCTCTTCTTTCTAATAAATACGTCAACATAAGAAATTCCTTTTCAGTAAAGGAAACGGTTTTCTCTCCATATGTTAATGTTCTGTTTTCAGCGTTTACATACAAGAATATCATTAAAATTCTATCTCCAATTATTAATTGTGAAATGAACAACACTTTACTTTATTTTTTTGACTTTTTAAATAAGTAATCATCGATAGATGTTTTTTTTTGAACCAGCTTAAACAAAAAATTACTTTTATGTTATTTTATTATTATGTATTGTAATGCTGGGATGCTTATTATTTCATAATTTTAATTATTAAATTCTATTTTTGGTTACGGATAAATTACAAAATATATACAATTAAGAAGCTTATTCACCACAAGGGGCCTGAAGGTCTAAATAACTTTTCATAATTATAATACACTCACTCTTTTTATTCTCTGCTATTCCTGTAGGGACATGAATTTAAAAACGTTTTCACTTTCTCAAGCAATTGCCACATATACTGACAGCCATGATTTCGTGTCACCGTTTCATGTAAGGATTGCCACAGACGCTCAATTTTATTCAGCCAGGGTGAATAAACAGGTAAAAACAACAGATTAAATTTAGGATGACAAGCCAGCCAATCTCTGACCCGTCGGCTTTTATGGATACTGTAATTATCCAAAATCAAAGTGAGGGTTTCAGCATGACAATACTGGCGTTCAAGTTCTTCCAATACATTGATAAATAACTGAGAATTCTTATTTAACCCGTCAGCATAAGTCACTTTTCCCGTTTGAACATTCAGGCAACCTGCAAAATAATGTTTTTGGTTTTTTCCTGGTGTCACTATACGTTTCTGTTGCCCTTTTAAATACCAGTCAGCCCCGATTTTTGGATTCAGCTCGATGTCGACTTCATCTTCATAAAAAACGGGATGTTTTTCTGAACACGTTGACAATGCCTCGGTAATTTTCGCCATTTTTTCATGGTACTCGGGATCGGGTAATTTAAGCGTCGGGGCTGCCCTTCGCCACACGATACCCATTTTATGTAAGTAACGATAGAAGGTACTGATGGATAATTTTATGTTTAATAATTCATTGATTTTAATTATAAAAAACTCAAGACTCCAGCGAGAACGCAGGCAGCCCAATTGCTGGGGAGAATATTGCAATAAAAAAGACAGTAAAGGATAAAGCGGGATTAAATTCCAGACAGCGGGTCTGCCCACAGGCAGGCTTTTGAGTCCTTCCAGACCATATAAAGTCAACCAGTTTATCCAGCGATAGACAGAAGAACGACTGGCGCAAAGGGTTTTGGCGACCAGAGAGACAGACTCGCCTCGATGCAGCATCAATATGGCCATGAGCCTGCGAGCATAATCTTTATCTCGGGTGTTCTGGATAATTTTTTTCATCTGGCGTCGTTCATTGCGGGGTATAGGTGCTATGATAGGCATAACTCAGTCCGTTTAGTGGTTTGGGATTATCTACAATTGATCAGATTGCAAAAATTGGACTGAGTTCCCTCCAAGTGTTCTACTATTTTGAAAAGTTATTTAGGCTTTGCCCCGCAATCAACCATGTTATATAGGGGTAGTCTCAGAAAGCGGAATTTAAAGCATATTAAGAGCCTATCTCAATAGGCGTAATTGTTGCAGGCAGTTTGAACACGGACAGCGCGGAAAAACCGGAGCGTACACGTAGTACGTGAGGATTTTGAGCACTGCCTAGGTTCGCTCTTTATGGCAAAGAAGGGCAAATAAAATAGCCCCATTGGGATAGGCAGTAAGCCGATTTCATACACTGAACGGCGGATTCAACTAATAAGCGTAATTTTTCAGAAAGGAGGTCAGTTGCTATAGTAGGCATCTTTCCCGCCACAGGAGAATGCACTATGGCCTATACATAACTGACCGAAACAGAAAGATACCCGATTTCCAGTTTAAGAGAAGCGCTTTTCCTGTGCAAACCAACGCCGGATGACCCGATTCAAGCAACTGAGTCATGGCGAGCATCACCAGTGTCTTCATAAAATCGACGAAGGCGCTTTTCCGCAACTGATTAAAGCCACAGCTGCGGGCAATTTTTTCAAGAAAATGTCACTGAAGAATTGTATTAACTGAGGTTTTGTGGAGATAACTGTCATCGGCTTTATTCTCTGATCTCGATATTTTGTTTGGCGACAATTATCAGATCATAAATAAAGCCTTTTTTCTATCTAAAATAACAGGTTGCTGCTAAAATTCCTGTTTAATAATTTTTAAAAACAATGAGATAAGCTGATTTTAGCTTGTTAAAAACATAAAAAGAGAAAATGATTTAAATCAAATCATAGCAAAAATATGCTATTCAACGGGTTAAAACAAGTTTAAACTGACGTATTTACAGGGCTCCTATTTGTATTCTGTTAAATCAGTTATCTGGGGATTTTATCATGCCGTTTTTTTATCATCGATTATTTAACTGATTTATAAAAGCTTTACTCTCCGATTGAAAACGTTATTAAAGCACTTCATTTTGAAAAATAGATTAACGGATTAATGGACTCATATTATCATTTATCTTTCTCCCCGAAAACATAACCAAACCAATTTTTATTTCTCCGCTTCCATTAATGGCTTTATAATTGGCAGATTTTAAATTATTATTAAAAGTCATTTTTTAACCGATGATTTTAATTAGCATAAAACTTTAACCGTTGTTTTTACCACTTATAACACTTGCTTTTTCACTAAGTTTAATCATTATGAAATATCATACTTTACGTTTACCTAACGTAGGTTACCCCGGCTTTTTATCTTTATTAACACTATTTTATAGATAATTTTAAGCAGTTTTTATAGACCACCACCATTTGTTTTTTACATGAATTAGCCAATAAATAATCTAATGATATAAAGATACCCCTTTATTTTTTCGGATAATCACCTCTTTTTCAGGGCTTAAATCCGGCCAAATTAACCGTTTTATCCCTTTTTTATTACATTGTTTTTTACAGTTTGCTTCACAAAATAACAGTGAGAAAATACTTTCATATCATCCTGTTAGGATAATAACATTTTACGTACTAGTTTGTTTTCAACTCTCTATTAATAGACTTATACCCGTCATCTTTCAAGTTGCCTCTTTGTTGGCTGCACTCGTTCACCCCGGTCACATAGTTATCTATGCTCCCGGGGATTCACTCCCTTGCCGTCGCGATGCATCTTGAAATCCATAGGGTATAGATTAAATACAATCAACCATTATTATGAATGAAAGTTTATTTATAAAAAATCAATCACTTAAACAAAAACCCCCGACATTTTCGTTTTTAAATAGCCATAACAGGTTAGTAAAATACAAAATAACCGAAGAATAACATTGCCGATAAATGCATTAAACATGGTAGTCAATAGGCCGTTTTTAGTCCCCCTTCACCTTTTAAAAACCTCGCATTAATGGAGCACCTGTTTTTTTAACTCTTAGCTGATTAATCACCGATAAAAATGATCGTGTGATCACCAAAAAATTAATATGCAGGTAAAAAGAAATGGTTAACCATGTTAATAGAGATGATAAACCTATAAAGC
This sequence comes from Photorhabdus laumondii subsp. laumondii, assembly GCF_003343245.1. Lineage (NCBI taxonomy): Bacteria > Pseudomonadati > Pseudomonadota > Gammaproteobacteria > Enterobacterales > Morganellaceae > Photorhabdus > Photorhabdus laumondii. The sequence goes on from NZ_CP024901.1 coordinate 5,190,806, forward strand.
AACTCCCGTTACAAGGTTTTTCATCTTTTCAATTAAAAATTCATTTAGAAAATAGTTTTTATTGAGTAGTTTACTGCCTATCTCAATAGGGCTATTTTATTTGCCATTTTGAACCTGGGCAGTGCTCAAACTGCCTGCAACAATTACGTCTATTGAGATAGGCTCTTAATGTAAATATAATAGTTTTTTCATCTCCTAACCCGGTTTAAAACCAGAAAGGGTAAAAGGTATGTTAATGGTATTAAAATCAACGCCCATTTCTTTAATAAATTTTAATCCCGTTAATCCCGTTAAATGTTTTGATATAACATCGTATTATTAGGTTAACACTGTTATTTTATCACTTTGGTTAATCAATTTAAAACCCGTTTCCTCCGATGTTTTCTCTTTTAATATCAATATAACGTCAAGTTTTTTACCCGCTTTAAAAAATCCTTAATCACTTCTTTTTACCTTTGATGATTTAAGTTTTTACCTGTTTACTCATAGTACACTTGCCTCTTTATCACGTTCAGGATAAAGCATATTTACTTCTACTTGAATGAGAGAAAGTTTCTGTAACCCTTTGCTTTCAGATAACACGAAAAACGATAAACCACATAGTCTAGCCTGAGTAAATCAGGATCTGCGAAGTAAGTAAAAAGCGTTCTTTAGGTTAATTGGCGCAGTGTATAAATCTACTTTCTGGGTTGGTCGTGCCGATTTTCACCTTTCTCTACCGCTCTTTTATGACTGATTTCAAGTTTTTTCCGGCCATAACTCAGTCTTTATTGACCGCTTTCGCCAATATCTTAAAGAAACAAAGATAGGTTTCCCGGCTATGCCGACTTGAGTTACGTCAACATAAAATAAAAAACCTTCGTAGTGATTGTAATGATAACTATTCTCACATTAAGATGATGCCGTGATTATTGACTTTTGATGTTATAGGGTATGTCTGACCGCATTGTTGTTTCCGCTGAGCTAACGTTTGAATCGCTTTACGGCGCGCATCATGGCTGGCTGAAAAACTGGCTCACACGCAAATTGCAATCGTCTTTTGACGCCGATGACGTAGCGCAGGATACCTTCCTGCGTGTGATGGCCGGCGACTCGCTACAAGCCATTCGCGACCAAAAATCCTTCCTCTGTACGATCGCCAAAAGGGTAATGATTGATCTGTTTCGCCGCAACGCGCTGGAAAAAGCCTATCTGGAACTGCTGGCGCAACGGCCCGAGGCGTTTATGCCCTCACCGGAAATCCGTCAGTGTCAACTTGAAACACTCCAGCAAATCGACCAGATGATCGATGGCCTGAGCAACAAAACGCGCCAAGCGTTTTTACTGTGCCAGCTTGAAAATCTGACCTACAGCGACATTGCTTCACGCCTCAATGTGTCTGTCAGTTCCGTAAAAAAATATATGGCCAAAGCCACCGAGCACTGCCTGCTGTTTCGCCTGGAACATGGACTCTGATATGAACACCATGTTAACCCACTCTCGCCGCCAGGCATTAAAATCAGCATCACACTGGTATGCAATACTGAGTAGCGATCAGGTCAGTCCGCTGCAAACTGAAAAATGGCAGCGCTGGTACGAACAGCATCAGGATCATCAGTGGGCGTGGCAGCAAGTGGAAAATCTGCGCAACCAGATGCTGGTCGTGCCCGGCAATGTGGCAAGCCATGCACTTCAGGAAACTCACCTGTCACGACGCAGAGTGATGAAAAGCATACTGTTGCTGCTAGGAGCTGGCGGTGGCTGGCAACTGTGGTGTTCGGAAGTGGGTGAGGGCCTGCGGGCCGATTATCATACAACTAAGGGGGATATTCAGCATCATCGACTGAGCGATGGCACACTGCTTACACTCAATACCGACAGTGCCGTCGATGTCCATTTTACTCCTCAACAACGTCTGGTACATCTCCGGTACGGCGAAATTGCCATCACTACCGGGCATGATACCGAAGCAAAACTATTGCGTGTACAAACCCGTCATGCGCAACTAACCGCGCTAGGTACCAAATTTACGGTTCGTCAGGAAGCCAACACCACACTACTTAGCGTGCAGCAACATGCCGTAGAGGTGATACTGACCAGCGCTGACCGCAAATGTATTGTGCGTCAAGGTGAAAGCCTAAGATTCAGCGCCACCGATTTTGGTGAACTGACCGCAGCAACCGACGAAGACAACGTATGGACGCAAGGCATACTATGCTTCAGCGATCAGCCTCTGAGTGAAGTAATAGCAACCCTCGCTCGCTATCGAAGCGGTATATTACGCTGCGACCCGGCCGTTTCCTCATTACGGTTAAGCGGTACTTTCCCGATAAAAAATACCGATACGATATTAACCGTCATAGAGAAAACACTTCCCGTTAAGATTCAGTATATTACCCGTTATTGGGTGAATGTTCTGCCCGCAGAAAAATCGTTAACGTAAAAAATTATCATTTTCAATTGTCCTTTTTGTTTCCTCGTTCGACTTCATAAGTGAATACAGCAACAAAATGATTATGGAGACGTTATGATGCCTTTACGTGCACAGCCACTGCGCGCGCTTCACAAAGCAACACCGCTGGTAATGGCGATTCGTTTGAGCCTGTTACCGGTGGCTTGCCTAACCTCAGGGATAACGTATGCTGCGGTAGAGCCAGCTAGCACACACTATGACATTAATGCGGGCGAATTGGATAAAGTTCTTAATCAGTACTCCACCCACGCCGGTATTACCCTTTCAGTAGATGCCAGCTTAACCCGCGGCAAACAGAGTCGCGGTCTACACGGCAATTACTCCATCACCGATGGACTGAACACCTTGCTGATCGGCACTGATTTGCAGGTGAAGACATTGGGTGATAACACGTTCACACTCAAACCCGCCCCTGTTGCGCAGAAAGATGTGCTGACCGTGGTAGGCGACTGGCTAGGTAGTGCGCGTGAAGCTGACGTGTTTGAACATGCAGGCGCACGTGATGTTATCCGCCGGGAAGATTTTGCCAAAACAGGCGCAACCACTATGCGTGAAGTGCTGAACCGCATTCCCGGCGTCAACGCACCAGAAAACAATGGTACCGGCAGCCACGATCTGGCGATGAACTTTGGCATCCGTGGCCTGAACCCTCGTCTCGCCAGCCGTTCTACGGTTTTGATGGACGGCGTTCCGGTACCCTTCGCGCCTTATGGACAGCCACAGCTATCGTTAGCGCCAGTATCTCTCGGCAACATGGACGCAGTAGATGTGGTACGCGGCGGCGGCGCTGTGCGCTACGGGCCACAAAGCGTCGGTGGTGTGGTGAATTTCGTGACCCGCGCTATCCCGCAGGATTTTGGTATTGACGCAAGTGTGGAAGGACAACTTAGCCCCACATCTTCACAAAATAATCCAAAAGAAACCCATAATTTCATGATTGGCGGTACAGCAGATAACGGTTTCGGCACGGCGCTTCTCTACTCCGGCACACGCGGCAGCGACTGGCGCGAACATAGCGCCACACACATTGACGATGTGATGCTCAAAAGCCGCTATGCTCCCAATGAAGTGCACACCTTCAATAGTCTACTGCAATATTACGATGGCAGTGCGGATATGCCCGGGGGCCTTTCACGCGCCGATTACGATGCCAATCGCTGGCAATCCACTCGCCCATATGACCGCTTCTGGGGCCGCCGTCAGCTCGCAAGTCTCAGCTATCAGTATCAACCCGACCAGCAGCACAAATTCAATATTCAGGGCTTATATACTCATACCTTGCGCAGCGGTTATCTTGAGCAGGGCAAGCGCATTACTCTTTCCCCACGAGAATATTGGGTGCGCAGCATCGAACCACGCTATAGCCAGCTCTTCAATTTAGGGCCTTCGGCCCACGAAGTAGGGATCGGCTACCGTTATGTGAATGAATCCAGTCACGAAATGCGTTACTACACCGCCACCAGCAGCGGCGAATTACCCAGCACGTCAAGCCCTTATGACCGTAATACCCGCTCCGGCACCGAGGCACATGCTTGGTATATTGATGACCGCATTGATATCGGCAACTGGACCATCACGCCGGGGATACGATTCGAACATATCAAATCCTTCCAAAACAACAATGTAAAAGGTACCCGCCAAGAAGTCAGTTATGATGCGCCGTTGCCCGCACTCAATGTGCTTTATCACCTTACTGATAGCTGGAATCTTTACGCCAATACGGAAGGCTCGTTCGGTACCGTACAGTACAGCCAAATTGGCAAAGCGGTGAAAAGCGGCAATGTAGAACCTGAAAAGGCGCGAACCTGGGAAGTCGGAACTCGCTACGACGACGGCGCATTGGCAGCGGAAATGGGGCTGTTCCTGATTAATTTCAACAATCAATACGACTCCAACCAGACTAATGATACGGTTACGGCACGTGGAAAAACCCGACACACTGGGCTGGAAACTCAGGCACGTTACGATCTTTCCGAACTTACTCCCAAACTGAATAACGTTTCGGTTTACGCCAGCTACATATATGTCAACGCGGAAATTCGTGAAGAGGGCAACACCTACGGGAATCAAGTGCCGTTCTCACCGAAACATAAAGGGGCATTTGGCATAGATTACAAACCGGGTAACTGGACCTTCAACCTCAATAGCGCATCCCAATCCAGCCAATTTGCGGATAACGCGAATACCGTGCAGGAAAGCGCCAATGGCAGCACCGGCCGCATTCCGGGCTTTATGCTGTGGGATACGCGCGTGGCGTATGACTTCGGTCCACAAATGGCTAATCTGAGTGTGGCCTTTGGGGTGAAAAACATCTTTGACCACGAGTATTACACCCGTTCCTATGATGATAATAACAAAGGCATCTACGCCGGGCAGCCACGTACGTTCTATATGCAGAGTTCGCTAAAGTTCTGATGTTACATTAATCCGTTCGCCGGGCCATTGCCCGGCTTTGCTATTTCTGGAGTTAAGTTATGTCTGCACTGATTCGCGTTACGTTTATCGCTTTGCTCTTCTTCACCAGCCTGCCCCATGCCATTGCGGTCACGGTACAGGATGAGCAGGGCAGTTTTACCCTCAATACCGTTCCCCAGCGCGTAGTCGTGCTGGAATTGTCATTTGCCGATGCATTGGCCGCCATCAATATCAGTCCGGTAGGTATTGCCGATGATAACGATCCGCAGCGCATTCTCACCGATGTTCGCCAGCGTATTAAGCCCTGGCAATCAACCGGCACTCGCGCCCAACCAAGCCTTGAAGCCATCAGCGCGCTGAAACCTGATCTCATCATTGCAGACAGTCAACGCCACGCGGGGATTTATCGGGCACTCAAGGGCATCGCTCCTGTCCTGCTGCTAAAATCCCGCAACGAAACCTACGAAGAGAACCTGCAATCTGCCGCGATCATCGGCAAAGTCATGGGGAAAGAGAGTGAGATGCAGAAACGGCTGGCAGAGCACCGTGAACGCATGAAAGGCTATGCCAGCCAGTTGCCACAAGGCGTCAGTGTGGTTTTTGGCACCTCGCGCGAACAGCAATTTAACCTGCACTCCAGCGATACCTATACCGGCAGCGTCTTAACAGCATTAGGGCTAAAAGTTCCCGCATCAGTTAATCATGCGGCAATGGTTTCTCTCAACCTGGAACAGTTACTGGCACTCAATCCTGACTGGCTTATCGTGGCCCACTATCGTCAGGAAAGCATCGTGAAACGCTGGCAGCAGGATACTCTGTGGCAGATGATGACAGCACAGCACAAGCATCAGATAGCAGCGGTAGACAGCAACACCTGGGCTCGTATGCGCGGGATATTTGCCGCTGAACGCATTGGCAGCGATGCGGTAAAAATCTTCCACCATCAACCGGTTAATGAAACACCATGAGACGCCGCCATCATCCGGTCTGGCTTTGGGGATTGCCGTTGGTTGCACTGCTTAGTGCATTCTGGCTAAGCCTGTTTTGCTATTCCGCTATTCCCATTCCCGCCATCAGCGCACTCAAGGCACTGGTGCCAGGTCATACACCGACATTGCCTGAAGCACTGGTTATCAATCTGCGGCTACCACGCAGTCTGGTTGCTATTCTGCTTGGCGCGGCTCTGGCATTGGCCGGTGCACTCCTCCAGACGCTCACTCATAATCCGCTGGCCTCCCCCTCCTTACTGGGCATTAACAGTGGTGCAGCACTGGCTATGGCGTTGGTCAGCGCTTTCAGCCCGGCACCGCTAGCCGGATATTCCATTTCTTTGGTGGCGGCCTGTGGCGGTGGAATTAGCTGGATGATGGTGATGGCCGCAAGCGGTAGCTGGCAACAAAAATACGATCGCAACCAACTAATTCTGGCAGGCATTGCCTTATCTGCCTTATGTATGGCACTAACACGTATTACGCTACTGCTTGCCGAAGATCATGCTTACGGCATTTTTTACTGGCTGGCGGGGGGAGTCTCCCATGTCCGCTGGCCTGAATTCTGGCAACTATTCCCTTTCGTGGTGGTCACTGTACCTGTAGTTTTGTTGCTGGCGAAATCACTTAATCTGCTCAACGCTGGCGATGTCAGTGCCCATACGCTTGGCGTGAACCTGACGCGACTGCGCATCTTCGTCAGTCTGGCAGTACTGATTCTGGTAGGGGCCTGCGTCAGTGTAGCGGGACCAATCGTGTTTATTGGTCTGCTAATGCCCCATCTGGCGCGGTTCTGGGTTGGCTACGATCTGCGCCGCACACTGCCAATGTGCATGTTGCTGGGAGCGGTATTTATGCTACTTGCGGATTTACTGGCCCGTGCGCTGGCCTGGCCCGGAGAACTCCCGGCAGGTGCGGTACTGGCGCTGATTGGCGCTCCTTGCTTTGTCTGGCTAGCAAGGAAGCGAACATGAATCGTCAGGTTATCTTACTTTTAGTCGTGTTGCTGGCAGTTACGCTGGTGCTAGCGCTACGCATGGGCACGCAACCACTTCCCTGGGACGCTTTAATAAGCGGCTGGCAACCCGGTGACAAACACCACTTTGTGCTAACGCAGTACCGCTTGCCGCGTATTTTACTCGCCATCGCTGTAGGCGCTGCGCTGGCGCTTTCCGGCGTCTTGGTCCAAGGGATTGTTCGTAATCCTTTAGCCTCCCCCGATGTACTGGGGGTCAATCATGCAGCAAGCCTGGCGTCGGTAAGTGCGCTGATCCTTTTCCCTTCTCTGTCAGTGCAGTGGCTTCCGCTACTCGCTTTTGGCGGTGGAATGGCTGCGCTAATCCTGCTACGAGCGATCGCCGGCCCCTCTTCTCCACTGCGCCTTGCATTAGTTGGCGTGGCACTTTCAGCTACCTGGACAAGCATCACCGATTACCTAATGCTCTCACGCCCACAAGATATCAACAACGCGCTTTTGTGGCTGACAGGCAGTCTGTGGGGGCGCGACTGGCAGTTTGTAGCTATAGCCCTACCGGTATTGATGATACTGATACCACTCAGCCTACGCTTTTGTCGCGATTTAGATTTGCTGGCACTCGGTGATGACAGCGCCAGCACACTGGGCGTTTCGCTCCCACACGTACAATCCTGGGGATTAATGTTGGCAGTAGCGCTCGCCGCAACAGGCGTCGCCGTTTGTGGTCCGATTGGCTTTATCAGCCTCGTAGTACCCCATCTCGTTCGCAGACTTGTGGGAGGACGGCATCGCTGGCTTATACCCGCATCCATGCTTATGGGTGCACAAGTTCTGCTGCTAGCCGATTTGCTGGCAAGGACCATAGCGCCACCGATAGAGCTGCCTGCTGGCGTGCTGACCGCCATCATTGGTGCCCCTTATTTCTTCTGGCTTTTAGTGAGGACACGTTAAATGCAACTGGCTACGGAAAAGTTATCTGCAGGCTATGGGGAGAAACGCATTCTGAATGACCTGTCGCTCACCCTCCCGACCGGAAAAATCACGGCGCTGCTCGGCCCCAATGGCTGCGGAAAATCAACATTACTGAAATGCTTTTCGCGGCTATTAACGCCATTATCCGGAAAGATAACAATAGATAGTGAACCTTTAACGCACTTTTCCTCACGCAAGCTCGCCAAACATCTGGCGCTTTTACCACAACATCCTCTCACACCAGAGGGGATCGCCGTCCATGAACTGGTTGCATACGGACGTAGCCCTTGGCTTACATTTTGGGGGCGTTTAGCACCTCATGATCGTCATCTTATACAACAAGCAATGGAAAAAACGCAGATTAGCCATCTTGCCGATAAATGCGTTACCGATCTTTCAGGCGGGCAGCGCCAACGCGCTTTTCTGGCAATGGTTCTGGCCCAAGATACGCCGGTGGTACTGCTCGACGAACCCACTACATATCTTGACATCAACCATCAGGTGGAATTGATGAAGCTACTGCGTGAACTGAACAACGAAGGAAAAACGGTCGTGACCGTACTTCATGACCTCAATCAGGCTAGCCGGTACTGTGACCACCTGGTGCTGCTTTCCCAAGGGCAGGTTGTCGCCCAAGGCTCACCCGAGGAAGTTATGACACCGAAATTATTACAGCGGGTATTCAGCATCGAAGCGGAAATTCACCCCGAACCCGTTTCAGGTAAACCAATGTGTGTAGTGTGTTAAGCAGGAATCTAATGTAACGTGTTGGTTCTCTTTTCCAGTGTAGCTTAATATGTTCGGCTTTTTGTTAAAGGTTGTTTCGGGATTAATTGTTTATACCTTCCAACCCAAAAAGCCGAGCTTGAATTTATGTGATGCTAATAATTGCTGTTCTTAGGTAAAGTTAACGTTATTTAGGCTTTGCGGTCTCGATTTGACGAACATTAGGCTTCATTTTGGGGCTCATTTTTATCGAAGTGAAGATGCTCTCGCATCCGCAACATCAGGGAATAATTTTATTAAATTATCCATTTAATTTGCTGTTCTCCTCTGGCTATTTCTTCATCACAGCAAATATACGACACTTAACCTATCTTGTAGCTAGCATTCCCGAATAGTGCTTCGTGATAAGGAAGATGAATAAAGTATGGGGGGCTTTGTTACCAGACTGTGACGTATGTCATAACGCTTAAGCCAAACGCCTACAAAACCCATATTGATTGCTGTACTCTTATCATTCAAGGCATTTATTAGATAATTCAAAGAGCTATGATGGCCGCAATTTCCCTTTCGAATGATATTCTCCGTACCTGGCAACGTATAGAATTCTTCCAACCTTATACACTTGAAAAAAAAGATAAAAGCTTACTAATTCCGCTTAAAACACTCTATCAGCTGGGAGATAAGGCACTACCCTGGCTTTCGTCAGAACTCCGTCAACAACATGATATTCCCGATCAAAAAGTCTTATACAACTTGTACGTCGGTTTGTTTGATAAAGCTATCGCTAACGCGATCAGCCAAGCGGTGTTTGGTCCAGATGAAGGGTATTATGCAGAAGAATTTGAGCAACGGCTGGATAAAGAAGGAACAACCTGCTTTGCCAAAATTCCATTAGGCACGGAAGGAAACCCTGCTCTGGATAAATTTTCAGTGAGTTCTCTTCCTTGGGCTTTAGGGCACCTGCGTGATGAACGTTTTGAACAGCTTAATACGAAGGTATTTTCAGCCAGTTGCGAGCATCTTAAAAATACCCTCGGCAACTTTAGCGTCTCTCTGAAGCCAATACGAGAAAATGGCCCCGGTATTTTAAAAGCAAATGATATTTTAACACTGTTGACGACACATCTGGTGAGTTGGGCAGATTTTGAACCCCAATGGCAATATGCTTTACAAATAGACTGGATGGAGGGAAATGGCGACTGTACAGAAGCATCACAAGAAAATAGCGATGAAATTGAAGAAGAAGTCAGCTCTAATGATAAAACCTTTGCACTTCCTATTTTAAATAGTTTTTTCTTTGAGGACATTGAATACGCTATTACGGCCCTAAAACGAGGAGATAGATGCAAAGCTCTCAGAGCATATCTTTCTCATCATAGTGTCCCCAGGAATCCAGACCTTTATTCACAAGACGGGCTTGCCTCCATCATCAGTAAACTCCATCCAGCGAAGATGCCTCATGGACGCTGGCCTTCCGATCCCAAACATGCCATGTCGCTAATGCAGCAATTTGCTATTAATACGGCGATAGAAGAGCTCGCTGATGGTGGGCTGCTTTCCGTCAACGGCCCTCCGGGAACTGGAAAAACAACGCTTCTGCGCGATCTAATAGCACATAACATTGTTGAACGAGCGAAGATACTTACGCGTTATCAAAAAGTTGATGACACGCTGGACAATTCCGGTTTTATTGTGAATGCGCTCACTGGTTTCGAAATGGTCATTGCGTCATCCAACAACGCCGCAGCAGAAAACATATCAAAAGAATTGCCGCAAAAGAAATCATTGGCTGAAGAATTCCAATCGCTTGACTATTTAGCACCAACCGCAAACCAGATAGCTGCCGAGAACCGCCCGAAGCGCGAACATAAAAAAAGTAAAAATAGTCAGGGAAAAGTTAGAACCTATCACCTCTATCGTCCATTGAAGGAAGAGAAACAATGCTGGGGGATCATTTCCGCTGCTTTGGGCAACAAACCAAACCGGACTAAATTTTCTGATCGCTTATTTTTTGATGAACATTTTTTACGCGACACCCCAACTGAAGCCTCTCGTCCCGCTGAAGAGAACTTTCTCAGTCTTTGGCGCTGGAGGCACTATCACAACCCCATCTCTTTCGCCACCGCTAAAAAACGTTTCCTCGTATGTCTGGAAAAAACAAAAAAACTTCAACAGCAATTAGAAATGCTTGTGTATCTGATAGAAAAACAGCATAACGATTCACTCGACACGTTATCACTAAAGTTGAAGCAAACAGAAGAACTGTACGCAACACAGCTTAACAGGCTGGAACAGGTGGAAACAAAACAGGATGTATTAGAAAAACAGCTCCAGCATGCAGAACAGCAACAAAAAATTATCGAAAGTGATGCACCAGGATGGCTAATGCGTCTGATGAATCGCAAGCGAGTGCATGCATATAAAGAAACGTTGCGGTGTGCACAACACGAAGTATTAAGACTGATGGGGTTGCAAACCGAACAAGCCCAGCGCATTGCGGAACAACGCAAGTCAGTTAACGGCATAGCTGAAAAAAAGCGAATCTTACAACAGGATATCGAAAAAATTATCCAACAGCGGGTGAATGACCATCGTTCTCTACAAACTTTGAAGCAGCAGTTTTCCGATATCACATTGCCAGATATCAACCAACCTATCACTGATGCAACATTACAACGAACGGCCCTTTGGCAGAACGCACAGATAAATCGTCAACGTTCCGCATTATTTATCACAGCGATGGAACTTCATCAGGCTTGGCTTTATGAAGCACTAGGAGTACCTCGTTTTAGAGACTTCATAATATTTAATCTCGCGGCTTTTTTAGCACAACCTCATTCCAAAATCACGCCTATACGCTGGTGGCAAACGCTGTTTATGTTTGTGCCCGTATTATCCACAACTTTCGCATCTATAGGGCGCATGTTCCACGGAGTGGAAAGCGAAGAACTTGGCTGGTTAATGATCGATGAAGCCGGCCAAGCACCTCCACAACAAGCTGTCGGGGGACTCTGGCGTGCAAAACGGGTACTGGTTGTTGGAGACCCTTTGCAGATTGAACCGGTATTTACGACCCCTCCGCCGTTGGTTGAACGTCTTTGCCTAGATGCTCTGAATGAAAAGGCTAAAGACTGGAATCCGGGATTACTTTCAGTGCAGCAGGTTGCTGATCGCGTCAATCATTGGGGATGTGAATTAGAAGTCATGAACAACCTGATCTGGCTAGGTATTCCATTGTGGGTACACCGTCGTTGTATTGAACCAATGTTCAGTTTGGCTAATAAGATGGCCTACAATGGCCGCATGATTCATGGGCTTGATGCTGACAAGATTCGCTGCCAACCTGTGAACAACATTCTGGAAAACCATTGGCTGGCATCGGTTGGAGGGACAGGTGAAAAACAATATCGTGACAGCCACGGTAAAGATTTGCTCAAGTTATTGGACCAACTGCTTGTTGCAAATGTTTCTCTTCATTCGATTTATGTTATTACACCGTTCAAAGCAGTTAAGTCAGCACTGTGTGAATTATTAGGAAAGCGTGATCTGGCTACCTGGCGGCAATCTATGCCATTGATGACACGAAAAGAACTCAACGTATGGCAAAAAAATTGTATTGGTACAGTGCATACTTTTCAGGGCAAAGAAAACGATATTGTCATTTTTGTCCTAGGCTGCGACGAAAATAATGATGGTGGCGCAAAATGGGCTGCCAGCAAGCCTAATCTGTTAAACGTTGCGCTCACCCGAGCAAAAAAACACATTTTCATAATTGGCGATCCAGCGGTATGGCATGGTTTGCCTTGGTTTCGTGATGTAGCCAAGGAGTTGCCAGTGGGGACATATCATCATTTACAATAACTCCAAGGTGGAATGATCAAAAAACGAATAACGAAATGAGTAAACAGTCCTTATACCGTTAGGTAATACTGCCTCACAAATTGCATTATTCGTAACATGAACCTGAAGGTGATTAGGGTTATCTAAGCTAATGAATGGTGAGCTAATTGTATAAACAAGGAGTGATAATGAATCGAGCTCAGGCCCAACAACTACTACAAACTGCACTAGCCAATCCAAATGCTGAGTTTCACGATGGTCAGTGGGAAGCTATTGATGCTTTAGTTAACCAACGGCAGAAACTGTTGGTAGTACAGCGTACTGGCTGGGGTAAAAGCTCAGTTTACTTTATCAGCACCAAAATTTTCCGTGATCGCGGCATGGGGCCGACGATTATTGTTTCTCCTTTGCTGGCTCTGATGCGTAACCAGATTGAGTCCGCCCAGCGCCTGCGCATCATAGCCGAGACTATGAATTCCACCAATACAGCGGACTGGCAGACGGTGACACAAAGGATTATAAATAATCAAATAGATTGCCTGCTGATTTCTCCTGAGCGGCTCGCCAATGATAACTTCATTGAAACCGTGCTTCATCCTATCGCTGACCGTATTGCTCTGATGGTGATCGACGAAGCCCACTGCATCTCCGACTGGGGCCATGACTTCCGCCCAGACTATCGGCGTATAGTCAATATTTTGCGCCAGTTGCCACCTAATACACCGGTATTAGGCACAACGGCCACTGCCAATAACCGCGTGGTGGCTGATATCCAAACACAACTGGGTAATATCCAGATCCAGCGTGGTCCACTGATCCGTGAAAGCCTCTCGCTACAAACTATGGTGCTGCCTGATCAATCCTCTCGCCTAGCTTGGTTGGCGCAAGTGATTCCCACATTGCATGGTACTGGCATTGTGTACACCTTAACAGTGCGTGATGCCGAACAGGTAGCAAATTGGTTGAACGTCAATGGCATAAATGCCAGAGCCTACCATAGCAGTATTGAGGCTGATGGTTTTGAAAACAGTAACGATTACCGACAATATCTTGAAGAGTTATTGCTAACCAATCAACTTAAGGTGCTGGTGGCAACTACTGCATTGGGTATGGGGTACGACAAGCCGGACTTAAGCTTTGTGATTCACTATCAAGCACCAGGTTCTATCGTGGCTTACTACCAGCAGGTTGGCCGCGCAGGGCGTGGTATCGACAACGCTATTGGTGTGTTGATATCTGGTATAGAAGATCAAGATATTCATAAGTTTTTCAGGAATTCGGCATTCCCATCAGAAACTCAGGTAAACGAAATTTTGCAAGTACTAGATAATAGTGATGGTTTATCGCTTCGTAGCATTGAAGAGCAAACCAACCTACGCTATGGCCAGATTGAAAAGGTATTAAAACTGCTAAGTACAGAGAACACCGCTCCTGTGATTAAAGTCGGAAACTTATGGCGCAGAATACCCGTGCCTTATGCTATGGATCGCACCCGTATCGCTCACCTCACCAACCAGCGTAAGCAAGAGTGGGCTGAAGTACAGGCTTATCTGTCAGATACCAGATGTAAGATGACTTTCTTGCGCCGTGTACTGGATGATCACGACCCTACACCTTGTGGCAAATGCTCGTCATGCATCGGCCAGCCTGTTGTTAATCAGGCTATTAATCCAGTGTTAGTTCATCAGGCAGGCACTTTTCTTAAACATGCCGAAATGATTATCCAGCCAAGAAAACAGGTAGCAACTTCTAATCGAGCCTTTCCTACATATTGTTTTCCACGGCAGTTAGGTTGCTTAGTTGCTCAGCCAGGTAGGGTTCTCTCTCGATGGGGAGATGCTGGTTGGGGAAAGACTGTTATTGAAAATAAACATTCGGGTTATTTTTCTGATGAACTAGTTGATGCTATGGCTGAAATGATCTCACAGCGTTGGCAGCCTAATCCTAGTCCAACTTGGGTGTGTTGTGTTCCTTCCTTAAGACACCCGAATTTAGTCCCTGCATTTGCATGTCGTTTAGCACAAAGATTGAACCTGACATTTGTTGATGCGGTAGCAAAAGTTCAAGATAACCAGCCCCAAAAGGAACAACAAAATAGTTTTCATCAATGCCACAACCTTGACGGTGTTTTTGAGATAACACAAATTATACAAAATCAACCAGTACTCCTTATCGACGACATCGTTGACTCTGGTTGGACTCTTACCGTTATTGCAGCTTTGTTACAGCAAGCGGGTAGTGGTATTGTATATCCCGCAGCACTTGCCTCTTCTTCGGTGAAAGACTCATGAATTTATCGCCAACAGCACAAGCCACATTATTGCTCACTAGTTATTTTTCCAAGGCGAGCAGTGATGATGTCAAACCCCTCACTAATGCTGAATGGGGTAGGTTTGCGTTATGGCTGAAAGAAAAATCCACAACACCAGCAGATTTGTTGGTATCTGAGCCTAAATCAATATTAAGCACCTGGCAGGATTCCCGCATCAGCACAGAACGCATTATACAGTTACTGAATCGTGGCCACAGCCTGGCGTTAGCCGTTGAAAAATGGCATCGAGCAGGTCTTTGGGTAGTTACCCGCTCTGATCCTGAATATCCCAAGCGCTTAAAACAGCAATTGAAAACCGACTCTCCGCCTGTGCTATTTGGTTGCGGTAATAAAGCTTTACTGAATGTTGGTGGTTTAGCGGTTATTGGCTCACGTGAGGCCAACAATGCGGACTTGTCTTATACCGAGCTGGTCGGTTCAAGAGCGGCATCAGAGGGCATTGCGATTGTATCCGGTGGTGCCCGTGGTGTGGATGAGACGGCTATGGTGGGAGCAATGCTTGGTGGCGGCAACGTTATTGGGGTACTGGCAGATAGCCTATTGAAAGCCGCTACCAGCGCAAAATGGCGCAAGGGTTTGATGAATGGCAGTGTAATGCTGATTTCGCCCTTTTACCCCGAGGCTGGCTTCAGCACTGGAAACGCTATGGCCCGAAACAAATATATCTATTGCTTGGCAGACAGCTCGCTGGTAATTCACTCGGGGAAAAAAGGCGGCACACTAAGCGGGGCAGAAGAAAACCTGAAAAAGTGTTGGGTGCCATTATGGGTAAAACCAACGAATGACAGTAGCGCGGCAAATACTGATTTAGTTGCGAAGGGAGGGCATTGGTGTGAGGCAGATGTTCACAACCTTAAGGTTTCTGATTTGTTCTCCGTAGAAAACTCTACTGCTTCGCAGAAAGAAGCTGAACAGGTTGATCTATTTTTCATGCCAGCACAGTCAGAATTATTTGCGAAACCTGCATCGGAATTTGATCTAGAGGTAGCGGAAAATCGAATAATTGTTGCTCACTCAATCGAACAAGATGAAATCCAGGGTTCAATCGATCACGAAGCAGAAGCAGAAGCAGCAGCAGCAGCAGCAGAAGCAGAAGCAGAAGCAGAAGCAGAAGCAGAAGCAGAAGCAGAAGCAGAAGCAGAAGCAGAAGCAGAAAAAACTGTAATGCAGGCTGTGGATTTTTATCAATTGTTTATTACTGAGCTCCATCGATTGACAGTAAGCCCTATTACACTTGATACCCTTATCGAGAACACTGGTCTGCATAAATCTCAATTGAAGGAATGGTTAAAACGAGCTATTGATGAGGGACAAGTGAAAAAACTCGGTCGTCCTGTTCGTTATCAAATAGAAAAGAAAAATCAAAAAGTTGTTTAAATGATTGTTGTTGTGACTATAACAGAAAAAACCAATGTTCAAGAGGTAACGGCGGTTTACTTGCTGAATAGATTACAGTTGGATGGAATCTGCTATGAGCATGTATGAACGGTTAGATAAGGAATATGATTCACGCTAAGCTTAAGGGTAGGTTCAGAAACGCTGACCTGATAACTTCACTATATGTCAAATAGCTAAAATTGCGATCCTCTGGTTATTAACCAGTACAAACCGAGCTTTGACTTAGTGCTTTATAGCTAGCGGAGAAAGAGGCGTTGCGCCTGGCACTGTATTAGTGTGCAGCTAAATTGCTGTGCACCTTTGCCAATATCAAATAATACTTGAGGTTATTAAGGGGCTAATAATTCAGCCCCAGCCTGACATTTTCTTGTTTTTCTACCTCCTTTTTTTACTGAGATTGATGCCATTACAGATCATTATCTTAATACTATCGTGTTGCTCCCTAGCTTTCCCTACCCGCAAACCGATATTTCAGATACCACCATTTTGAACAACTGGGTTTGATGAGAAGAGACAAACCTTATACATCAGTAAGTTTGTATTCTTTTTCACGAGACTTTGCCGCACAAGCTTCCATGTCTGTTAAATGCATAATTACGGAGTTAAGTGACCAGCCAGCGCTGATAAAAAATTGCGCCCTTGACCACTCGTCTGAATACCTGCGTGAAGCCCTCTCAGTGTGGTTAGCCGCCGGTGTAGAAATTAAATATTCAGCGCAGGACAGAGATATTTTAACAGCCATCGGATTCCGGCCTCACATGGCTTCGCTGGCAGATAATCAGGAAAAATATACACCCGTGCAGAACCTGATTTATGCACTCCGTAAGGCTGAACTGGTCAGGCAGGAGCCTGTGTAAAATCCCCGAAAATCCCGCTATTTTTCCTAAAAAACCATGCATGCATAAGGTGCATGGCTTTACATGCGTTTTCCTTCCTTGCAATCCCCTGCCCGCGCCAGTCCCAGCACAGCCTGAGCACATCCATGCAACAAAACCACCCCAGCGCGTCGTAATGGCGCTGTTGTGTTTCGTATATGCTGACATGTGTGTCGTGTAGTGATGATGCGTATGCGGAGCGCCCGTCTGAGATGCGTTGCTGCAAGATGAGAAACACCGCCCAATCGCGGTGCTTAACGACTTATTTAGAGTTACCGGGGCTATATACCCGTGCTCATTGAAACTGCTTGATTTTCGCCCAAATGAGGTTCATGGTATCAGTCATGAAAATATTCATTACCGATGAACAAAAAGCTGAACTTGAACACCTCCATCACACCTGCCGGGATAAGAGAGAGTGTGATCGCATCAAAGCGGTCCTGCTGGCCTCTGAGGGCTAGAGTTCAGTGATGATCGCTCAGGCCCTGCGTCTTCATGAAACGACCATTAATCGTCATATCAGTGATTACCTTAATCACCGCAAAATCAAGCCCGAAAATGGCGGCTCTCAGAGCCATCTCAGCGAAACACAGACTCAGGAACTTATCGCTTATCTGACCGCGAATCTTCTGCCCACCACACAAGCGGTTATCCGCCTTGTCAAAGAAACATGGGATATCAGTTACACTGTTCCCGGCATGAATAAATGGCTGCACCATAATGGATTTAGTTATAAAAGACCGACCGGCGTGCCGCACAAGTTCAACGCGGAGCAGCAACGGGCCTTTATGGAAACCTACGGGAAACTCAAGCAGGAAGCCGGAGACCATGAACCCATCCTGTTCATTGATGGCGTCCATCCCACGCAGGGGACCAAACTCGCTTATGGCTGGATGCGCAAAGGGCAGAAAACCGCAGTGAAAACCACAGGAAGCCGTACCCGTCTGAACCTGATGGGGGCCCTGAATCTGGCTGATATCAGCAAAACGGTAGTACGTGAGTATGACCGTATCGACAGTTATCACATCGCCGAGTTCTTCATTGCCATCCGTGAGACTTATCCGGTCAGTCAGAAGGTTCATATTATCCTTGACGGAGCCGGTTACCACCGAAGCAGACTGGTGAAAGACTGGGCTTATGTGATGAATATTGCTCTTCATTACTTGCCGCCATACAGCCCGAATCTGAACCCGATAGAAAGGCTGTGGAAGGTGATGAATGAACAGGTCAGGAATACCCCTTATTTCGCCTCGACGGTCTTGTTCAGACAGGCAATACATCGTTTTTTTACGGAAATATTACCGGAACTTGCCAGGAACCTGTCGGGCCGTATTAATGACAACTTCCAGGTTCTGAATCCTGCATCTTCAAGTTAAGCGGGTATATATTAGTGAGCAACAAAACATCTGCACGGTGACTACCTATTGTTGCTTCGAGTTGAGCATTCAATATTTTAACTTTTCTGCGAGGTATATCTACTTCTCTTCCCAAAACCGATAATTTAACTTCTGGTATATCTAAAATTTCCTGTTCAGAAAAATACTCTTGGAAAAATCGATGAAGCATTGTCATATAACATGATTTTTTCTCAGATGTTGCATGCGCGAAATGATGCTCTTTGATTTTACCTTGCTTAGCGATCATCTGATCGTCACAGCCGGGGCAAACACAATTACACTTTCGCCCATTCTTAGCATCGTCCACATGAAGTAGCCGCTTTGTTTCATTACTTATTGCATACTCAAACATGGCCATAAAATGAAACTCCGTTAATCACCTCATTTGCAATTTTTAGCATAACCCCAAATCAATCCCCTTGCCCGATGGTAGTTAACCCATATAAACATAGAATCCATAACGGATGAATCCTATATAGGTAATCCTAGGCTCTCTTTACATGCATTCACTAAGTCGACGTTATAAAAATTGCAGCTTCATCTCCTTACTTTAAAAATATGTAATCTCCGATAACTCTGCTCAGCTCACAACTGTAAATATATATAGGTTTTACTATTCATAAAACAAAAAAAGTGAGATACTATTAAAATAGTCCAGATAAAATTATTTCAACATACTAATAAATAAGAGGTTTTAAAAAAATGGGCGAATTAATTGGAATTCAGGCAGATTTAGCCCGGTTAGTAAGATTGGTTATTAACGAGCAGTACGATGATGTTAGGCTATATGTAGCACGGCTAGTACGTAAGTATCGAGAGAACACGCCGGAGCTATCAGCACAGCTTGACTTGTATTTACGTAGTAAGCCCTTCAAGAAAACTCAAAGCTTACGTAAGGCAACTACACCACCTAATATAATTTCAGAAGCCTTACCAGTAGATGAAGATTCAAGACTAACGCTATTAAAAACATCACCAACGACAGATGCGATACCAAAGCCATTATTAAATACAGGGATTGAAGATGCGTTAGACCAGCTAATTCTTGAACGTAAAAACATTAATAAACTAGAAAAAATCGGATTACAACCGACCCGTTCAGCTATCTTTGTTGGTCCTCCCGGGGTAGGTAAAACATTAACGGCAAGCTGGCTAGCCCAAAAATTAGGCGTGCCTTTCTATGTACTTGACCTAACAGCAGTAATGAGTAGTTATTTAGGCAAAAGTGGTAATAACCTTAGAGCAGCCTTAGATTTTGCCAAAAGAGGTCCATGTGTTTTATTACTAGATGAAATCGATTCAATAGCTAAAAAAAGAAGTGACGATTCGGATGTTGGCGAACTTAAACGTTTAGTTACAGTGATTCTTCAAGAAGTCGATCAATGGCCTTCGTCTAGCGTGTTACTTGCTGCGACAAACTATGAAGAGCTTATCGATCCCGCATTGTGGAGAAGATTTGACCTTGTACTTCATTTTGAAAAACCTGATAGCGAAACAATCAAAGAAGCTATACAACGCTTTCTAGGTTCAGATTATGCCATTTTTGCTCGATGGATCGATATTCTTGTAATCCTGTTTAAAAATGAGTCTTTCAGCAATATTGAACGTTCAATTAACAAATTTCGTCGTTCAATAGCTTTAGGTATCGCATCTGATGAGGTACTAATTGAAGATTTCATTAAAGATAGCTTATCAAAGCTTGATAAAACAGAAAAAAGAAATGTCGCTATTAATTTAAGTAAAAACTCTAAACTATCTCAGCATGCAATATCAGATTTAACAGGTGTTAGTAGAGACACCATTAGAAAATACAGTGCTGCTTAACGGGCTTTAGTAAGGAAATTATATGGCTAATACTAATTTTTTGATCGGTCGTGGCGAACTATTAACACATGATATCCCATCGCCTAAAAGAAGAATGGATAAATCTGAGGTTTATACACTAACAGAAGCAAAAAAACGTTTAACACCTCAAATACAAACAACTAACGATATATTTAAAAAGCTACCAGCACACTCCTGCCCGCATGATTATGCAGTAGCCAAATTAACAATGAACCCTAGCTATATTGCAAGGTCTTATTTCCCTACGGCTATGTTGAGAAATACAGATTTAAAATCTGTGGGTAGCAAAACTGTAAAAATTGTACCTGAAAAATGGAAAAGAAAAATAGATGTTATTGAGCACCCAACTACTCAGCTATTTGTAGCCGGAAAACGTTCAGCATTTAGAAATTTATCTGAGTGGATCAGTGAATTAGAAAATAACTCTGCTGAATCAATTGATTTCGCCAGAATAGAAGCGTTTGAAGCATATCTACCGGAAGAACGTTTTATTATTCCTGAAAATATACAAGAAACACATTTCGAAGTAGGAATTCATCTTCTTCAAAATGATGATGAGGATTTTGTCCAGCGTAAATTTATCGATTATGCAAAGTCATTGGATATAACCGTATACTCTGATCTAACCTTTACGGCCGGCTCTTTATGGTTTTTACCCGTGCAAGGTAATATATCCGCTATAAAAAAACTAGCTCAGTTTACCTTCGTTAGGGTAATAAGGCCTGTTCCTAAATTAAGAGGTTTAAGGCCTTTAAGAAGAACATCCGGTACCGCAATACCGTGTACACTCCCCGAAGAAGCCCCGCTATCAAATGATATAAGAGTTGCAATACTTGATGGTGGGTTGCCTGATAAGCATCCAATAAAACCGTGGTTAAAATCATATCGGGTGTTAGACGAGCATGCGAATGACAATCCCGATGCTTTAGAACATGGTTTAGGCGTTTCGTCTGCATTTTTATTTGGACCGATAAAAAGCAATGTTAAGCCCCCTATCCCGTACGCGTATATTGATAATTTAAGAGTTCTAGATAATAAAGCATATGAAGAAGACCCGTTAGAGTTATACCGAACTTTAGGTTTAATCGAAGAGGTTTTACTCTCTAGGCAATATCAATTCTTAAATTTAAGTTTAGGCCCTGATTTACCGATTGAAGATACTGAGGTTCACGCTTGGACATCCGTTATTGACGATCTTCTAAGTGATGGCGAAACTTTAATGACCGTCGCTGTTGGAAACAATGGAGATATGGATAAAGAATCAGGAAATGCCAGAATTCAAATCCCCGCTGATTGTGTAAACGCTTTAGCAATTGGTGCATCTGATTCAACTAATGATGATAACTGGCAAAAAGCTTCGTATAGTGCAATTGGACCGGGAAGAAGTCCCGGTGTAATGAAACCTGATATTGTAGCTTTTGGGGGTGAAACATCTGAATATTTTCATGTTCTCACGGAAGGCTCTAAGCCTAATATTACTCCTGAGCGTGGCACTAGCTTTGCTGCTCCATATGCACTAAGAAATGCTGTAGGCATAAGAGCTATTTTAGGTAACAATCTCAACTTATTAGCAATTAAAGCACTATTGATTCACTCATCAAAAAATAAAGATCATCCAAGCATTGAAGTTGGGTGGGGGAAAATACCTGAAGATTTAAATGATATTATTGTTAGCCCTAATGGTGTAGCACGCATCGTATATCAAGGGGAATTAAAACCCGGTAAATATTTAAGAGCCCCTGTTCCGTTACCAATCTCAGGCTTAACAGGAAAAATAAATTTAACCGCTACTTTCTGTTACGCAACGGCTACAGATCCACAAGACTCAGCATCATATACAAAAGCCGGGTTAGAAGTATCTTTTAGGCCGAATGACTCTAGAATTAAAGACGGTAAAAAGAACGCTGAAACCGCAGGTTTTTTCGAACTTAAAAAATTTGCCACTGAAAGCGAGCAACGTTCTGATATGGGAAAATGGGAAACCGTCCTTCATGCATCTAAAAATATGCTAGGTTCCACTCTAAAAAGTCCAGTATTCGACATACATTATAATGCTAGAGAGTCCGGGGGAAGTGTTCCGGGAAATAAAGCAGACAAAATTCAATATGCACTAATCATTACTGTAAAGGCCGCAAAACATCAAGATTTATATAATGACATATTACGAGCTTATAATAAAATTTTAGTGCCTATACAGCCTCAAACGTCTATACCGATTCGTTCGTAACGAATCTCATTAATATAGCCTCGTCACAACCATACGAGGCTATTAGATAATTTTTAGCATGGTTCAAAAGTCACACTATCTACTCAGGCAGATTTACCTATAAGCAGCGACATTTTGAGGCGGTACGGGTTGCTGGTGGCAAGGAAAACCATAAAGTAAATCCAGTTCTAAAGTTTCATCCGATGCGGTTAAGCAGCCTAAGATAAAGCTTTCAGCTATTGCCATGCGTTTACGGACTTCACTTTCATTTAACTTATATTTACGGCCTATAGAACGTTTCGACATGCCTTTAGCATAGTGACATTCGATAAAATCGCATTCTTGTTCCATCTGGACGTTACGCAATTTCGCAATACACCCATCAATGATCAGTCCATCCTCGTCACAGCATGAAAGCTTAGTAATGCTCGTTCGGCTCACCAAGCCTTTAAATCCAGCGGTAACAGATGACCAGCCAAGGCCAGAGCGCCCATGAACAACCCAACCACCCCAATGTAAAAGTATCTTCTGAATATCTCTTTGCATTTTTACACGCGCAGTTTTCTGTAGTTAGAACCTATAGTTTTCTATAGTGAAAGCTATAAAGTGATCTGGGTTTTTCTGTACCAGTTGATACATTTTATCAAAGAAAAGAGATAAAACGAATCGCACATAACTAATTGATTTATATTAATTATACTGGATAAGCAGAGTTGAGTTTTAAGGGTGTAGTATTTTGCAAATTGAGGTGGTGGTTTTCAGGCAGGGTTATCTATCACCCGCCAGCTTTTAGAAGTGAATACTTATAGCCAAAGTGTTCACTCTAAAACTTATTAATATTATCAAATAATTAATTACTATATTTATATAAAAATGAACACTATGAACACTTATATATAAGTTTTTAAAATCCTAAATTATCTAAAAGAGTAGATAACTACATTTCAGTGGTGGAGATGTTATCCCCTGCCTGTTGATTGGGCGTAGTCATAGGGTGAAATAAATCCTTGCCTATTAGCATCTAGGTAATCCGCCCACCATTGCAACATAAGGCGACATTCATCTAAATGATGTGATGTGTGTAGGTAAGCCGCTTTAACATTATTTCTTTCCAAGTGGCTCAGTTGCCTCTCTATAACATCATCAGCCCAAATCCCAGACTCTCCCATAGCGCCCCGCGCCATTGTTCTAAATCCGTGGTAACAAATTTCTGTCTTAATGTCGTAGCCCATAACTCGAAGTGCTTTATTCACCGTGTTTTCGCTCATGACCTTATTGGGGTCTCTATCACCGGGGAATAAACATCGATTATCACCGCTATATTCTTTAAGCTTTTCGAGTAGTGCCATAGCTTGACTGCTCAACGGTACTATGTGCGGTGTTTTCATCTTCATCCCGCGTTCTGAAAACTTAACGTTTTCTATGGCTTCGCGCTTACCGGGTATTTCCCATATCGCATTATCAAAGTCGAATTCATCCCACCTAACGAAACGTAGCTTACTGGCTCTAACAAAGGTCAATAAACCAAATTCAATAGCGATACGTGTCACTTCACGCCCTTTAAACAAAGCAGTCCTTTCGAGTAATTCAGGTAACCGGCTAGGCGGTAAAGCAGGATGATGTTCGGTTTTCGTTGTAGAAAGTGCCCCCGCCATATCTAAAGCGGGATTGCTTTCAATAATTCCACATTGCACAGCGTAGCGCATAATAGCGGTAACACATTGCTGTAGACGTTTAGCAACATCGACCTTATCAGCATCATCAACGGCTTTTATAGGTACAAGTAGCTCACGGGTCTTTAACTGACGGATATCAATTTTACCAATATGAGGAAAGATGTATTGTTCAAGGCTGCGCAGTACACGCGCCCGGTTATAGTCACCCCACCGCTTATTACTGGAGTGCCATTTCCTAGCAATAGTTTCAAAATTGAATTCGCCTGATGCCTCAGCTTGTGTCTCTTTCTGTGTTGCTTTGGGATCTATACCATTAGCTATCAGTTTTTTAGCCTCATTACGTTTAGCTCTGGCATCAGCAAGAGAAATTACCGGGTAAACCCCAAATGCTAACCTGTCTTCTTTTTTATCAGTAGGTCGGCGGTATTTCATACGCCAGTATTTTGAACCTCGCGGAGTAATTTCCAGATACAACCCGCCACCATCAGCGAGTTTATAGGCTTTATCTTTTGGCTTTGCTGCCTCTATTTGCCTGGCATTGAGTTTCATGTTGGGGGCACATTATTAATCGAATCGGAAGATGCCCCCACAGATATGTGGATTGTAACGGACGATAATAGACCTTGATAGACTATTTTATTTGATTTATAAGGAGTTTTCTTAGATAAGTGGACTTTGGTGAACTGCTATGAACATAGTCATGGTCGAAGGCCGGACTCGTCAAAAAATACAGTCTATTGATTTTTAATGTATTTCATAAATTAAATATTGTATTGACCACCATTTTGACCCCCTGAATTTTTTATACAACGCTATTTTGGGCAATCTTTACGGCAGATATGAGGGGGAATATTCCCCCCTTTAATCAAATGAGATGAACAAATCTGACAGCCATTAATAACGAGGAACGAACATTGACAAAATTTGTAATTGGACATTTATTGCAGACGTGAGGTCAATCTGCTCTCGCCAAGATTTTACCACATACACAAAACTGATAATCTCTTAATTATAACAAGATTGTTATAATTCATACTGAATCCATTTATCGTTCATAGCAGAAATCGAACACCTCGCTAAAACTGGCTTCCTCCTTCAGTAATCGTGCTTCTAGATCGTCAAGTTTATCAACTTTAGGCAGAGCATTTGTAGGTGAAATCGCGACGTGAAACTCCGCATTGTACTGACGACCTATTCTCGTAAACTCGTTACCCAGCAACTCTAGTATATAATCACGCAAAATCAGCTGGTTTCGCCGAAACCGAATCAGACGATGACAAACGAAAAAGTCTGAACGTTTTGACGAATCATACTTTCTACCATTCCAACCAGTTTCACGGGTAGCACGGTACAATGCTCGCTCTTGCGTATCCCTCCAAACACAAAAATCAAAGTCGTTCTTTGGGTTTGGATTTTCATGTGTCGCCTTAGGAAAGAATCCAGTGCCGTCATATTGGTGTCCATCCAAGACCGCTAAAGTCCGATTCTGTTCAGACAGCATCCGTTTAATTGATCTTGGCATACTAAAGTGCATCAATTTAGCTCTATCCAAGATACGTAATTCTCTGGGATATTCCCTGTCCTCACTATTCCAGTTCTTTTCACATCGTTGTGGCACTAACTGAAAATATATATTTAAAAAACTGAAAACGCCGATTCCACTGAAAGACGCGATGCAGATATTTTCCTCTTCAGGAAAATCATGAAGAAAGTAGTATGCCGTACCGAACGAAACCAATGATCGAGCTATTTCCTCAACTAACTCACGCATTTTTTTATCAATGTTGTGAGATCTATGTCTTGTCTTAATATACCTAAATAATGTTTTTGTAAGCTCATCGTCATTAGACTCGATACTAAAAAGGTTGCTACTTTGTCTGGAGCCAGAACAAAAAATTCTCGCAAAATCCTGATCAAACATGCTTCGGTTAAACGTAGGCCGCTCACTCTTGAGTTTGATAAAAAGCCTATCAATGAAACTGAGATTAACATCAGCAAAGTAATAGCGATCAAATGGGGAGGTCCTGACAATTTTCATTCTGAACCCTCGTCACATTCCTCATCTAAAAACCTGGCGAGAGAAGTGATATGATAATCAATCTCAAAGTCAGTTGGAGAAAAAAGTTGGGGAAGAGCCTCAATGGCGAAAAACAGGTGAGACGCATCTGAATCGGAATAAAGAAACGCTCTAACAATTTTGTTCTTATGAGATTTTCCTCCACTCATCCCCATTTGATCACTGAATCCGTCGTGTCTTGCTCGATGCTCAAATGCCATTTTCCACTTTGACCTAATCATATTTCTGGGCGAAGCACTCAAACTGAAACTATATGAGTTTGACAGGCGTACCATTCTCGTCAGGTACTGTTGTTTGTTTGCCGTTTTATCAATAAGTAGTTTAAATTTATCAAGTGCGGCTTCAGACAATTTCATATTGTCAAAATAATTACTGTAAAGGATAGCGAAGCCGAGGACTGACGCCAAGTCGTTGATCACCGATGAAATGAGATGTAGGCGAAACTCGTCATTCACATTGAGTGCTGGATCAACAAATTTGGAGTCTATCGCCAGCAATGCCAAGGACATAAACATTGGGAAAACTTTACTGAATTTTTTTTCATCATTCTGTTCAAGGTATTGAATACAGGCCTCAGCCAGCTCGAAGTATATCTGTCCAAAATGGTCTGGCAATTCGTCGTTATGTTCGCCCGCAAAAATATGCCCAACAATGTCTGCTCTACCAAGCATCGCGATAGCTTCATCTCGCCCATATGTAAGACGAGCGATCATATCGGCTATATTGATATTCGGTAACTCGTAGTGCTTTTCGGGGTAGTGATTATACTCCCCACATCTTTCTAAGATGTTGAGAAATTTCATCAAACCAGTTAGGCAACTTCCAATAGTTATGCAAACTTGCGAGAATCACTTGAGTTGCAGCTTCTGACATATTCATTTTTGTCAATGAGCTAATAAAACCCGGCACCATACCTCCGTAAAAATCAGATATGATTGGCAATATCTTTGCATATTGCTGCAACAACTTTTGAACGGCTAATTGTTGAACATATTTTGGTTTAGATAATTTCTGTCCTTCAATCTCTTGTTCAAAGTTAATGCGCTCAATAATAAAAGCTAATTCAACCTGCAAGAAAAGGAGGTAACGTCTGTAGAGACTTTTCCGTCCAAATGTCGTTATTAAAGAATTGTCTCAGTTCCTTCTCAAACGTTATCATACGCCGCAACGTTTCAAGGCAAAGATTACTACCTAATGCGGCCCACGAATCTGCAATTCCTATCCGCAGAGTGACTTCTTCATTCCCTGGAATGATATCTGACGAAACAAAGGCTTCTTCAATGAGTTCCTTCATACGCTGAAGCTCTCGCATCCCAATGTCGAACTGGAACTGCTCAGCATAAGTTGATATTCGCGATGAGAATCGGCTAATAAGTTTCAATCCTAGTTTGAAATCACCCATCTCAAACGCAAGCTCAATGTGACCAGCCAACCTTTCAATAATTACATTTTCTAGCCATTGATGGTTTGCTTCTTCTTCGATAGATAATTGGCTATTTGTTTGCAGAGCAGTTGTAGTCGCTAGATCCCCTGCCAAAAACCATTGGTTGTGCTTTTGTCGCCTAGGAAACCAGTAGCTCTGATGGTCGATTCTGTGTTTTTGATGAATGTAGTGTAGAAGCAATACCATATAATCATCACTCAATGCAGGTAAATTATCGCCAAGCCCTACTTTTTCTCCTTTCATACGGTCATCAATATAGCAGAGCTGCTCAAAAGCTGAGCGTGCGACTTTTGAATGATGGTTGGCCAGAGATATTGAATTATTGGGATTAGCTGCACCTTCAATATGGTGCGCAATCCTTGGGAGTATTTCGCTACGCGCCAACTGGTTAAGGTTAAAAAAATTGAATAACCTTTGACCTAATGGAAACAAGGCCAGAGAGCTTATAAGCGTTAAGAATGTCCCTATCGCAGTAATGAAGAGACCGGGTTCAAATCCAACCAACTGGAGAGTAGTTGCACCAAGACAAAAAACAGCTGAAAGCACCAAAACCCGCGAATAAATACTACCAACCTGCTCGGTAGTGAGTAATTGTATTATATCCCGTCTGAGTCTGGTATAGCCAGTACTCAATATGATGCCAATAGTCGCGAAATATATTGAAAATATCGCAGTAAGCAGTTGTGCATATAATCTTAGTTGATCAATATAAAATTTTTTGTCGTCTGCACTAAGCGGCTTGAGTAAAACAGTTTTACTACGAAGATAATCCTCAACGAAACCTAGAATAGATAGCGTCAATACAACCCAAAATAGACTATTTAAGCCAACCCACGTGAAAGATCCAAGAATGCGAACATTAGCCTTCGCCTTAGAAACATACGTGCGGCGTTTGTACGTGCTGTTCTCAAAGAGAAAACTAATTTTTGCAATTCTAGCCCTGAATCGCCAAAACCATGATTGAGAAATCAGCCAGACCCTTATTATATCAATCAAGAAATACCTGCCTTATCGTCAATCCATACAACATAGAACCTCTCCCAGTAGGTATTATTGGTGCAGCCAGTTTGGCACGAACAGCGTGCAAAATCCGGAGCAAAATACATAAGGATTTTGAACACAACGCAAGTTCGAAATGGCAATTGAGATGGTTTCTAAGTCTGCCAGACATAATCAAACCAACACCTTCAACCCATGCTTCTGCACCACGGTAAGCAGTTTCAGCGCCAATCCACCAGGGCGTTTTACGCCGCTTTCCCATTTCTGCACCGTTGACACACTGGTATTCAGATAACTGGCAAAAACTGGCTGGCTGACGTTCAGCTTCTCGCGCAGCGCCTTAATCTCAACAGGTTGCAGGTCGTCCACGTTATTAAGGCACGCTTTATCAAAGTGGCGCATCGTTTCCTGCGGGATAGCATCGACGCTGAATAATCCAGAAGCCGCGCTGTGGATGGCCTCAAATGCAGGACTCTTGAATTTACTTTTTGCAGCCATGGCAAATCTCCACCAGTTCTTTATTCTTAATCAGTGCCGTAATCTTTTCATCAGCAAGGGCAGCGTAGTGCTTTGCTAACTCACGGAATCCGGCCAGTTCGCGATTATCAATGTTTGCCATATCCTGTTTGGCATACAGGAACGTGTAAAACCAGTGTTCCCCACCTTTCGCCAGGATAATGGCGCGATCGCGATTCTGGTTCAGCCGCTTCTTGTAAACTCCCCCGCCGAGGTCGTCAGCCTTACCTTGCATCGCCGCCTCAATAGCCTGGCATAACTCACTATCTTTAATTGCGTGCGATTTAGCCGCCTTGCTGAACCATTTAGTTTTAAATACGCGCATCAGGCTGACATCCTGTTACCTTAACTATAGCACCTGGTGCTAGGTTACTCTCTTTTTTCACTGATGCAAAGTGCTTGAAGCCAACATAATTTTGCCGTATTTTTAACCACGCATACCCGCTGTCAACGACAGCCAGCCAATGTTTCCAGTATCAGGATGATACGAGTGACCTGTGAGAAACGCCTTCGGGTGGTCACGAGCCAAAGTCATATGGAATGGAGTGTGGTCTGAGACTGACGCCTTCGGGCGACCACAAAGAAAGTTGTCGTAACCTGAAAGACAACGCTGGATGCGGTAAACCTGCCCACCTTTGAAAGCAGGTATCGTCAACAAAAACGCACCTATGACGTGACGATAAAGGTTCCTTAAACTTAAGAGACGGCTAATAACGAGCGTTTCCTCGCCGATCGGCATTATTTGTAAAGAATGCTGTATTCGGTCTTCTCCTCAGTGAATGAGTTGCTGCAAGCAAGGCTACAGCTTTTGCCTGCGATGACAGCAGTATCATCACCCGCTTAACGACAGGTACATCCCGTACTGACGGGTTTTCTGTACCTCTTTTCTGGCACGTATTAAACGCCGCTGGCTGCGCCTTGCTATGCCGTCAGGTATCTGCATGCGCCTGCCTTGCTGCGCGCTAATACGTGGCGTCACTTTTTGCGTGTTAACGCATGAAAGTGACGCCACAGCACGAACCAGCCTCAGCCTTTGAGGCAGGCAACTTCACTCAACGAGCCATGAATCTGACGCACAAGTTCGGGAGCCGAACTGACCACTTTTTACAGGAGATTTGAACCGATACCGAGGCAGGCCAACAGCCTGAGGGGATAACCTGCAATCGCAGGAGGCTGCACAGAGTGCATTACCGATGCCCCGCAATACCTCAACTGCTGCCCGCTCTGGCGCACAGGTATCGTTCAGGGCAGGTCAATGTCGATTGTTTCTGCCATTTAGCCCACGCGCCAGAGAAATGCAGCTCGTTGAAATTGAGAAAAGTTAGCTATGAGTAAATTAAGCCGTGAAATGAAGATGCTGGCGAAACAAGTCGGCGGCAGCTTTAAAACTGTTCATGATCGCACCCGCATTATTGACCGATTTTGTCGGCACCTGATTGCACTCAATATCCAGGTCCGGGATGTTCAGCATCTGAAAGCTAAACATATCGAAAGCTATATTGCCGATCGCCAGGCAACAGGTATCTCTGCTCGTACTCTGCATAACGACATGTCGGTGTTTCGGTTGGCCGGCAGGGAAAAGCTCGTTACATCAATACGTTTAGCGAATAAAACGTTGGGATTAAGCGGAGCAAGTCGTGCAGGCACGAAATTCGCGATCCCGGATGAGCGATTTCAGGCCGTATTGCGCAGCGCACAGCAGCATGACCGGGGACTGACTTGCGCCCTTCAACTTGCCCGGTTGCTGGGATTACGTTCACAGGAAGCAGTGCAATGCGCCAGTTCGCTGAAAACATGGGAAAAACAGCTTGAACGCAATCAATCAACGCTCACCATTGTTTTTGGCACTAAAGGCGGCAGGCCACGTGAAACGCGGATCATCGACCGTCATGCTGTTCAGCAGGCGGTAAAAGAGGCTCTGCTGGTTACTAAAACACATAATGGCAAGCTAATCGACAAGCCAGATTTAAAAACTGCCATGAACTTCTGGCGTTCTCATACCACACGGTTAGGGCTAACCGGCCATTATTCCCCGCACAGCCTGCGCTACGCATGGGCGCAGGATGCCATTCGTTATTACCTGTCACAAGGATTCTCCCGCAGTGAAGCCAGGGCGCTGACGTCAATGGATCTCGGTCACGGCGATGGTCGGGGCCGTTACGTTGAGCGTGTTTACACCAGGAAGGAGGACTGACGATGACAAACTTCAAGCTGTTGCGCTTATCAGAAGTAATGGAAAGAACCGGCTTCAGGAAATCATGGATTTATCTTCTGATTAGCCAGGGCGATTTTCCTCCGGCAGTCAAAATTGGTTCCCGCTCCGTGGCATGGCTGGAAAGCGAAGTGAATGACTGGATTGCTGGGCGTATCAGCAAACGCGAGGGAATACAGCAAGCGGGGAAGCGAAACGATGAGTAAATCCGTAACCGATACCGAAGCAGAATTTAAAACCTCGCTTCCTCTGCGCAAAGGTTCTGATGGCTTTGACACCCAACAGGACTATCTGATTAAGGGATATTTGCCAGCCTCATCCGTTGCCAACGCTTACGGTGCCAGCGGATCTTACAAATCCTTCCTGGCGGTATCATGGGGATGCCATATCGCCACTGGCAAACCGTGGGCAGGGAAACCGGTCACACAAGGAGCGGTCATCTATGTCGTCGGTGAAGGTGGGATCGGCGTTCCTCGCCGTATCCGGGCATGGGAACAGACACTTAACGGCGGCAGCCCGATTGATGCGCTTTATCGCATCGATTGCCCGGTCTTTCCTGCCAGCCCGGAGAGTGTACAACAGGTGATACAGGCCGCCAAAGATGTTAAGGCCGCAACCAGTATGCCGATCCGCCTGATCATTCTGGATACCCTCGCCCGCTGCTTCGGTGGCTCAGACGAGAACGCCGCTAAAGACATGGGTGCATTTATTCAGGGATGCGACTATATCAAAGCGGCCACACAGGCTACGGTGCTGATCATTCACCATTCCGGCAAAGATCAGGATAAAGGCGCGCGCGGCTCCAGCGCATTCCGGGCCGCACTGGACGTGGAGTTTAACGTGCGCCGTGAAGGTGATGGTGGTGCATTGATACTCAGTTGCACCAAGATGAAAGATGCCGAAGAGCCGCCACGTCGCGCTTATGACCTGCATTCCGTCGATTTATACGTGGATGATGATGGCGATCGGATCACCTCGCTGGTGCTGAACGATGAAGGCCGTGAAGCCAGGGAAAATGATGTTACCAGCGACCCTGATTTGATCGGCATTTCGCGGCTGACGGAAAATCATTTTGCCCTATGGCAGGCCATTCGTTCGCGCACGGCCAGCGGCGATAGCTGCACCCGCGCATTAGTCAGGGACGATATGAAAGCGATGGGATTTGATGTATCCAAAAAGTTTACCCGCTGGCTGGATAAACTGGAAAAGGATGGTCTGATTGCTTTAGATGGGGAACGCATTACGCCGTTGTCGCAAAGAGATAAAACGAGGGATTAACCGGGGGAAGTGGGGGGAATCTGACTCTGTTAGCTACCAAATTCAACATATTCCCCCACTTCCGCCATGTATATATACGCAAGGTGGGGGAATAACTTAACCCTATAATAATTATTGTTTTTTTCAGAAAGACCAAAAATCTGGTGGGGGAATAAAAATTTATCATTAAGTGGGAATAAAATGGGGGATTGTGTGACCATTACAGACCTTGTTCTCGCGTCAACTTCACGAAAGATATCAACTACAAAGCATTAAATCCGCCTTACCTCTGGTTATCTTACCGCCAACCAGTAACGCTTTTTAGACCTGACTGAGGCGGAGCGCAACGAAGTGAGCACCGAACAGTCAAGTCTAAAAAGTGGAAGAACTGCACAGGCTTTACCGTTCCATCCTCCTGGAAAGTAACTTTTTTGCCACAACAGCTTTTCTTCCTTTTTGATCTCAAACCGACCCAGAAACTAAGTATTACTTAGTATATTTTCATCAAGCACAGATGAGAATCGAGCCAGGACAAGTTAGTCATCTGGGACCCTCATGCTACCTCATCGTTTAAAAGCTGCACGCTTGAAGGCTGGTTTGTCACAGGAACGGCTAGGGATTCTTGCAGGGATAGATGAGGCGACAGCCAGCACCCGTATGAATCAGTATGAGCGCGGTATACATACACCTGATTTTGCACTGGCCTGCCGGTTAGCGTCGGTCATGGGGATTCCTGCCTGCTATTTTTATGTGGTGGAGGACGATCTGGCGGAGATAATACTGGAATATGCGAATACTCGTCAGTCCGGGATCTAACCGATATTTGAACCCATACCGCATATCATCATTTACGATTAGTCATATCCCTGATTGCCCCCGCATAAAGCGCCTCAATATTGATATCCTCATCAATTTCCTCCCAATGGATTCCCCCGCCTGCATTAAGGGTGAAGCGCTTTCTCTGTTCTACCGTAGCGCGTTCGAGGCGAGGGAAGTTTTGGAGTGGAATATTTAGCAGTGCTTTCCCTTTAACCTGAACGTGTAGGCATTCATCTGAGAAATAAACAACGACTGGCGATTGATCAAATAGCAGACTGTTTACCTTCTTCATTCAATTTTTTCCTTATGCGCATTTTTCTGTCCAGTAGCGTACCAGAACTATCAAAATAACGGCTGGGCCAGATCTTCGCAGGATGAACGTCCAGCGCCGTGGCCACAATCCATTCCCCTTTTGGCCACGGACGAGAAAGCACATTGGCGAGTGTTGAAGAACTAAGTCCCGCAGAACGCGATAGCGCGGCCAGTGTTGTACCTTTCTTACGTAAGGCGGCGATGATATCTGCCTGATGCCAGTCATGATGTGATGTCATACCTTTCTCCATTAAGATCCCAAGTAACCACACACCAAATACTAAGGATTACTTAGTATATTTTCAAGACACACAGATGAGAATCGCGACAAGCCACACAAGTAATCAGGATTCTCATGCTACCTCATCGCTTAAAAGCCGCACGTTTAAAGGCTGGCCTGTCGCAGGAACGGTTAGGGATTCTTGCCGGGATAGATGAAGCGACGGCCAGTGCCCGTATGAATCAATATGAGCGCGGGATACACACGCCAGACTTTGAGCTGGCCTGTCGGTTGGCATCGGTGCTACACGTTCCAGCTTGCTATTTTTATGCCGTGGAAGACGATCTGGCGGAAATGATTCTTGGATATTCAGACTCGCAGGAAAAATCAACCCTATAAGACGTATTAGCTCCAGCCCCCCGAGAAATGGGGCTGGAGCAGTATAGAGGTAGATGCGCAGATAATGGATGGATAATATTCCTTAACTATCTGTAAGACTCTTTATTCTTTAAACCATTTAGGCATACTTGATTCAGTTACAGGAACACGTTTTAATGAATCTTGGTTTTTATCATCTTTAATACAGTTGATTTCCTCAAATCCCCATTTTCCATCACGATTAGAAAAATAGACTGTGTATTTATTTGTATTAAATCCAAAATAGTGATCTGTTGAATCACTAATATTCAAGGAACCGCACGTTGCGGAAGTATGCCATTCACTGCTAGTAGCCCAATCAAGCACAACTACTATAAAATTCTCCGCCCAGCGAGGTAAAGCAAACAGCAGTAATGATGTTAACATTATGATGCCAAAAAAAGTCATCAACTGATGCCCTTTTAATTTATTTGATACTAATAGAAAAATACCGTATGAAACTGGTTGTAAGAGCATAAAGAAATAAATAGCAAAAAAAGCAAGTTTCCACCCAAACTCAAGCAACGGGGAATCACTTATATCCATATTACTCATTTGCATAAAATAACTAGCTGCATATGTACTTGTAATGAAATATAATAAGGATACGCTACTGACAAATACAATTTTCAGCTTGCTAAAGATAATATTATTTTCACGCTCCAGGTCATAGAAGGTAAATACTCCGCTGATAACAACAAATATAATAAATACAAGAATAAACCATCTCGCAAGCCACACCAAGCCAATATTTAGTAAGAACAAAGATGATACAAAGAACAACCAGGCTAGTAATGATAGTCCTCCTGAAATCTTTTTGACGATCTTGTCATTATTAAAGTAAATAAAATAATATATTATTTTTTTGAATGCATCCTTTTGATAGAAACAAATAACTATCGTCAAAAAAAGAAACAATACAATAAATGTTTTCTTAAAAATGAATTCGTGCCTAACAAGAAAAGTATTAGTAATTAAAAACATTGATAGAATTATATAAAGAAAATACGTCTTTATCTTCTTGAATAGCATGGTATTTTATCCATAAAATAATTGCAGGTTGAATTATGAGCACATAAAAATCATGCCCCCATAAACTCATACGGCACCACATACCCTTCCCGATTCGCATCCAGATAATCCGCCCACCATTGCAGCATTAGCCTTCGTTCTTCAATATGCTCAGCCTTATGAATATAAGCCGCCCGCACGCTATCGCGTTCCTGGTGACTCATCTGCCGCTCGACCGCATCTCGTGACCACTGCCCTGACTCAACCAGTGCGCTACAGGCCATCGTGCGGAAACCATGCCCGCATAGTTCAGTAGTGGTGTCATATCCCATGACCCGCAATGCATTATTGACGGTGTTTTCACTCATCGGTTTAGTCGGGCGACGATCGCCCGGGAATATCAGTTCGTGACCGCCGCTGATAGCCTGAATTTCTTTCAGCAACGCCAAAGCCTGGCGGGATAACGGTACTAAATGCTCAGTGCGCATTTTTGCCCCACGCTGAGAGTGTTTTACACCCGGTATCGCTTCACGTTCAGCCGGTATAGTCCACATAGCACGTTTAAAATCGATCTCGGTCCAGCGGGCAAAGCGTAGTTCACTGGAACGGATAAAGACGCACAGTGTGAACTTTAAGGCCAGGGTGGTTAATGTCCGCCCTTTATAGTTTTCAATCCTTGCCAGAAAATCCGGTAGCTTATCCAGTTTCAACGCCGGGCGATGGGTTGCCTTCGGCGGCGCTATCGCCCCGGAGAGATCCTGAGCAGGATTACGCTCTATCAAATCATTCTGCACCGCATAGCGCATAATATCGGTCACTCGCTGGCGTAGTCGTGACGCTAAATCGAGATGGCCGTTTTGCTCCACGGCTTTCAGCGGCTCAAGCAAGTCTTTAGTCTTCAGATCCGCTATGTGGCGATGACCTATCGCTGGCAAAATATTGCGTTCCATATCGCGCCATACCCGTCCGGCATGGGTTTCTGACCAGCGGTTTTGGCTGATATTTCGATGCCAGTCTCTTGCCACTTTCTCAAAGGTTATCAGCGCGTCCTGAGCCTCTTTTTTTCCCTCCCCCCGTTTTTCCGCCGGGTTGATACCATCGGCTAGCAACAACCGTACCTCATCGCGCTTTTCTCTGGCTTTCGCCAGTGAGATCAGCGGATAAGCGCCAAAAGCAATCCGGCTTTCCTTACCTTCGAAACGATACTTGAGATACCAGCGCTTAGAGCCGCCAGGGCTTATCATCAGGTACAGGCCATGTGCATCTGCGAGTTTGTAAGCTTGCTCGCGAGGCTTAGCGGTGCGGGCTACAACGTCTGTCAGGGCCATAATTGGGGGTCAACTCCTAATCGAAGTGAATTGACCCTCATCTTGACCCCCAAATCATCTGGATGTCAATGGACGAAAAAAGACCAACGTGGATAAAACAGATAAATCAGAGAATGGGTAGATAAGTAAAAATTACTTATTTAACAATGAAATATGGACATAAATGGAAGATTATGGACATAAAAAAAGCCACCCGAAGGTGACTGATTTTTCCACAATGGTGCCGAAGGCCGGACTCGAACCGGCACACCCGAAGGCGGTTGATTTTGAATCAACTGCGTCTACCGATTTCGCCACTTCGGCACTGAAGTAGTATGCGGAAAACGAGGGCTATTATACCTGTCAGCGATCTGTTAGCAACTGTTATCCTTCTCACTTTGGTTTAAGTGTTGAAAAAAAGATCAAACCCATCTTTCAACACAAATGTGCGTTCAATTACTGAACATCAAAACCCTAAATAAGTACACCTAGCAATATCTTTTCTACCTGAAATAGCTCCTCCTCTGCAATACCAGAGAAAAAACAACTCTCCCCACAACAATTTTTACAGTCATAGTTAGTCAAACCACCTGACGCTGATAGACAACCTATAATCACCTTATATAATCTCAGCATGATAATTCGCTATGAGGTAAATGGTTATGACGATTATTAGCTGGATTGGTGCTGGGATCTTTTTGGGCATTGTCATTGGCGCGTTGATGATGCTGTTTAAAAAGAATAAATAGCCGCTTTTGCTATCTTTATC
The DNA here is from genome assembly GCF_003343245.1 of Photorhabdus laumondii subsp. laumondii. NCBI lineage: Bacteria > Pseudomonadati > Pseudomonadota > Gammaproteobacteria > Enterobacterales > Morganellaceae > Photorhabdus > Photorhabdus laumondii. Next base: position 5,228,265 of record NZ_CP024901.1, read on the forward strand.
CTGTTTGTGAATTCACTGGAAATATGCCTGATTGGTCAATTCAAAATGAATAAACAGTTTTTTAAGATCTTCTCCATTTCTGCCATGATGTTGGCTCTCGCAGCCTGCTCTTCTTCAAACAAAATATATTCGGCAAAGTTTCTGCAACCGAAGAAACAACCATTGAAATGGGAAGTGTTCGAAGGAAATGCGAGAACTAAAAAGCTAGCTTCACAGTTGGTTGATCAGTATGCACAGGATATTTTCAACAGCAGTAATGCACAAGGCATGGCGATGGTGGTGATTGATAATAATCAGACGGTTTACCGCAGTTTCGGTGAAACCCGTCCGGGAAACGGCATCCGTCCAAAGCCCGATTCAATCATCCGTATTGCCTCGCTAACTAAGTTGATGACCAGTGAGATTATGATCAAGCTCGAAGAGGATGAGGTTCTGCGTTCCACCGATCCGTTGCAAGACTATAGTTATTATGGCGTGAAAGTGCCCCAATACAGCCCTCTTCAACCCATCCGGTTATTCCACTTGGCAAGCCATACCAGTGGCTTACCTCGTGAGCAGCCGGGAGGTAGATGGGGGCGTCCTGTTTTTGTTTGGCCTACACAAGCCAATCGCTGGACCTGGTTAAAAACAGCTCAATTAGACTCCGCACCAGGCACTACAGCATCTTATTCCAATCTGGCTTACGATTTATTGGCAGATGCGCTCTCTAAGGCTACGGGTAAGCCATATACCCGTTTGTTATACGATAAGATCACCGGCCCTTATTGCATGAAAGACACGACACTGACACCAAACCGTTCTCAGTGTGCTCGTTTGATGGAAAGTTATAAGCCAAGTCCGTGTCTTAACACTGTTGCTGCGGCAGGCAGTGGTGGAATCTATTCAACGCCAAAAGATATGCAGCACTGGATGCAGCAATTTTTATCATCAGACAGTCAGTTACGTAAACAAACCGCGAGTCGCGAACAAGGTATTTATTTTAAGCGTTCCGCTCTGGCTTCAATTAAAGGGATGGATGTTGCCGGTCAGGCAGATGGCGTTGGCCTTGGTTGGGTTTACATGAACGCCCGCGGCGATGTACCGGGTATTTATCAGAAAACCGGCGGTGGTGGAGGGTTCAATACGTATATGGCAATGATCCCCGAACAAAATATCGGGGTGTTTGTGGTGATCACTCGTAAACAACACAGCCTGTTCAGTAGCGTAACAACGGGGGTTAATCAACTAGTAACTGCATTGTCGAAAAATCACCATCAAGCTTGAATCTTTTACGTCGTAAAATCGAGATATCCAGGATAGGGTTTCTTAGCCAAAAACCCTATCCCTATGGACCCTCTAATATCTGGCTCCATACTAGTACCACTATTTCTAAAAGCTACTGTCTTCTCTTAAGGAGTAAATAAATACTCACAGTAAGGAACAATAGGCTTGGTAATAGTGCCGCCAAAACCGCTGGCACGCTGTACACCAAGCTCAGTGGACCAAAGATCTCATTAAGTACATAAAATAGGAAGCCAAAGCTAATCCCTGTTACTATCCTCACTCCCATCGGCACACTGCGCAGTGGTCCGAAGATAAAAGAGAGTGCCATCAACATCATCACTGCAACTGAAAGCGGCGCAAATATTTTTTTCCACATATTCAGTTGATAACGGCCTGATTCCTGTTCACTCTGCTTAAGGTATTTGATGTACTGATATAAGCCACTGATGGAAAGCGCTTCAGGCTCAAGTGCGACTACATTCAACTGTTCTGGCGTCAGGAGAATTTTCCAGTCAGCAGAAATACGTTGTGATCCGGTGATTTTTTTGCTGTCTGTCAGATCAGATTCTTCCACCTGAGAAAGCTTCCATAGGTCGTTATCCTTATCATAAACCGCACTGGCTGCATATTTTACAGAGAGTAGTTTTTTATCATCATTAAAATGATAGATATTGACGCCTTTAATCTCGGTATCACTCACAATCCGCTGGATGTAGATAAAATCGTCCCCATCTATCGTCCACATACCTTTATTTGTTGAAACCAGAGAACCACCAAGCATCTTCTGAGCCCGGTAATTACGCGCCATCTGTTCACCTTGTGGCGCGACCCACTCTCCGATAACCATAGTCAGGATCACCAACGGAATAGCCGTTTTCATCACTGAGCCAGCAATCTGCATACGGGTAAATCCAGAAGCTTGCATAACCACCAATTCACTACGGGTTGCCAGCGTACCAAGCCCCAGTAAGGCACCAAGCAAAGCTGCCATCGGGAAGAATATCTGAATATCTTTCGGCACACTTAACAAAACATAAAGACCAGCAGAAATAGTAGTATATTCCCCCTGCCCCACTTTTCTTAACTGCTCGACAAACTTAATAATACCGGAGAGTGATACCAGCATAAACAGCGTCATCAGAATAGTCTGTAGAATAGTCCGCCCGATATAACGATCCAATACACCAAACATCAGGCTACTCCTCTGCCGTTGAAACGAGCCCGGATCCTACGCACCGGCAACGTATCCCAAATATTGAGAACCAGCGCCAACATCAGATAAGTCCCATTAGTCAGCCACATCCAAATCATCGGGTCCAATTTGCCTTTACTACCGTTAGAACGCAGGGAGCTTTGCAATAAGAAGAAAATCAGATAAAGCAACATTGCGGGCAACATGCTTAATACCCGCCCTTGACGTGGGTTCACCACACTTAACGGTACAACCATCATAGCCATAATCAGTACCGAGAGCACCAAAGTCAAACGCCAATGGAACTCAGCACGGGAGTCCTTATCATTATCCTGCCATAACTGGATAATAGATTTCTGTTCAACTTTATTATTATCTACGATTGAAGTCTGATGCCCAATAATCGCTTGATAATCACGGAACTCAGTGATCCTAAAATCACGCAGCATTGCAGTGCCTTCATAACGCGTACCATGATTAAGGACGACCACCTGTTTGCCGTCAGGTCGCTCCACCATATGACCGCCATTAGAGATCACCACGGAAGGACGCTGGTTATCAACGGGGCGAAGTTGAGCAAGGAATACGTTTTCAAACTTATTGCCGTGCACGTTGCCAATATAGAGCACCAGATTACCATCCTCGGAAGGTTTAAACCTCCCTTCCATGATCGCTGCCAAGCTTGGGTTAGCTTTAGCATCAGCCACCACCTGTTCTTGATATTTCGAGGACCACGGCATGACCCAAATGACATTCACTGCCGCTAGCGCGGAAGTTAACAACGCCAGAATAAGCGCCGAAACCACCAGCACACGCTTGCCCAAACCACACGCATGCATAACAGTAATTTCACTTTCAGTATAGAGTTTACTGAAAGTCATCAATACCCCAAGAAACAGACTCAGGGGCAAAATCAACTGCGCCATTTCAGGCACACCTAATCCTAACAAGGATAAAACTAAATTTGCCGGGACGTTTCCTTCCACTGCGGCACCCAAAATTTCGACTAATCTCTGACAGAAAAAGATCAGTAAAAGGATAAAGAGTATCGCAACTTGGCTTTTCAGGGTTTCCCGTACCAGATATCTAATGATGATCACGCTTATTACGCCTGTGAAAACTTGTCTTTTTGCAGGAAAATCGCTAACTTCATTGTATATATACCATTTATTATGTGCATCAGTTTGGCTTCCTCACTGCTAAAATGATATCGAAGCATTCCATATTCAGGTTCCCAGTCAGAACATACTTATAAGTTAGCTAAATAATAACAAATAGTGCGTTTAGCTTAACATAAATAGTTAATTTTCTATGGGGTAGATTAATGCGGAACGCTATATTTTAGCGATAGCATCCGTCTTTGTCTTTAAGATTCAGGAGAACGCATGGAGTTTAGTGTAAAAAGCGGTAGCCCGGAAAAACAACGTAGTGCATGTATCATTGTCGGCGTTTTCGAACCTCGTCGCCTTTCCTCTATCGCTGAACAACTTGATAAAATAAGTGACGGTTACATCAGTGCATTACTGCGCCGCGGTGAACTAGAAGGCAAAGTTGGTCAATCACTGTTGCTGCATCATGTTCCCAATGTGCTATCTGAACGTATCCTGCTTATCGGCTGTGGTAAAGAGCGCGAATTGGATGAACGCCAGTATAAACAGATTATTCAGAAAACTATCAATACCCTCAATGAAACAGGTTCAATGGAAGCTGTTTGCTTCTTAACAGAATTGCATGTTAAAGGCCGCAATAATTATTGGAAAGTGCGCCAAGCGGTAGAAACAGCAAAAGAATCTCTCTATGCTTTCAACCAGCTAAAAAGTAATAAAAATGAGTTGCGCCGCCCACTGCGTAAAATGGTTTTCAATGTTCCGACCCGTCGGGAGCTAACCAGCGGTGAACGTGCAATCCAACATGGCCTTGCTATTGCTGCCGGTATCAAAGCGGCCAAAGATCTTAGTAATATGCCACCCAATATCTGTAATGCCGCTTATCTGGCTTCTCAGGCACGCCAGCTCGCAGATTCTGCCAATAGCCATATTACAACAAAAGTGATTGGTGAAGAGCAGATGAAAGAGCTAGGCATGAATGCCTACCTGGCTGTTGGTCAAGGTTCTCAGAATGAATCTCTGATGTCAGTCATGGAATATAAAGGCAGTTCAGATAAACATGCCAAACCTATCATCTTGGTTGGCAAGGGGCTGACTTTTGACTCCGGCGGTATTTCAATCAAATCTGCGGGTGGCATGGATGAGATGAAATACGATATGTGTGGGGCTGCAACGGTTTATGGCGTGATGCGTGTGGTTTCTGAGCTACAATTACCGCTCAATGTCATCGGTGTCATGGCAGGCTGTGAGAATATGCCAGGAGGGCGCGCTTACCGTCCCGGGGATATTTTAACCACCCTATCTGGTCAGACTGTCGAAGTACTCAATACCGATGCCGAAGGTCGTCTGGTTCTGTGCGATGCGTTAACTTACGTTGAACGTTTTGATCCAGAATTGGTCATTGATATCGCCACACTGACCGGTGCGTGTATAACAGCTCTTGGTAATCATTACAGTGGGTTGTTATCCAACCATAATCCACTGGCCCATGAGTTACTCAATGCTTCGGAACAATCCGGTGATCGCGCATGGCGTCTGCCAATGACTGATGAGTTTTTCGAGCAAATCGATTCTAACTTTGCCGATCTGGCGAATACCGGCGGCAGTGGCGGTGGTGCAATTACCGCAGCCTGCTTCCTGTCCCGTTTCGCAACAAAGTATCACTGGGCGCATCTGGATATCGCGGGTACGGCCTGGCGTTCAGGTAAAACAAAAGGCGCAACAGGCCGCCCGGTTGCGCTACTGTCACAATTCCTGTTAAATCGGGCAGGAAGTGCCGGTATCAATAACGACGATTGATCTGATTCCTCTCTTAGTTTAAAAGGGCATTTGACAATGCCCTTTCTCCGTAACAGAGACATTATGAAAAGTGCCACGTTTTATTTACTGGAACAGCCATCACCTCAAGCAGATTTGCAAGCTCACGAATGGCTGGCATGCCAGTTTGCGGCTGACCAATGGCGAGCAGGGAAACGGGTGCTAATCGCCTGTGAAAACCAGCAGCAGGCAGAAAAGTTAGATGAAGCCTTATGGCAACGGGAACCTCATCAGTTCGTTCCACATAATCTTGCGGGTGAAGGGCCAAGGTATGGCGCACCGGTTGAGTTATGTTGGCCACAAAAACGGGGAAATGCTCCCCGTGATATCCTAATAAATCTGTTGCCGCAATTTGCAGACTTTGCCACCGCTTTCCATGAAGTGATAGACTTCGTTCCTATAGATGAAAATTTGAAACAGTTGGCGCGTGAACGATATAAATCCTATCGCAGCGTCGGCTTTAATTTGACCATGGCAACGCCGCCAACATACTAAGTATCAAGATAAAATGGAAAAAACACCCGCAACTCAAACGCAAGCCGAGCCATCTCTCGATAAAACGTACAATCCTAAAGAAATTGAACAACCTCTTTATAACCATTGGGAGAAAAGTGGTTACTTCAAGCCTAACGGCGATACTAGCCGTGAGAGTTTTTGTATTGTTATCCCACCACCAAACGTGACCGGTAGCCTGCATATGGGCCATGCATTTCAGCAAACCATTATGGATACCATGATCCGTTATCAGCGAATGCAGGGTAAAAATACTTTGTGGCAGTCCGGTACTGACCACGCAGGTATTGCTACTCAAATGGTGGTTGAGCGCAAGATCGCAGCAGAAGAAGGCAAAACCCGTCACGATTATGGCCGTGAGGCGTTTATCGATAAGATCTGGCAGTGGAAAGCAGAATCCGGCGGCACGATTACCAATCAGATGCGTCGTCTGGGTAACTCTGTTGATTGGGAGCGCGAGCGTTTCACTATGGATGAAGGTCTATCCAATGCCGTAAAAGAAGCCTTTGTCCGTTTGTATCAAGAAAATCTCATTTATCGCGGTAAACGTTTGGTTAACTGGGACCCGAAATTGCACACTGCAATTTCCGATCTGGAAGTTGAGAACCGTGAAGTTAAAGGTTCTATGTGGCATCTACGTTATCCATTGGCCGATGGTGTCACAACCGCAGAAGGGAAAGATTACCTGATCGTTGCAACTACCCGGCCTGAAACTATGCTAGGCGATACCGGCGTAGCAGTTAACCCGGAAGATCCGCGCTATAAGGATTTAATCGGCAAAGAAATTATTCTGCCATTAATTAACCGCCGCATTCCTATTATCGGTGATGAACATGCGGATATGGAAAAAGGTACTGGTTGCGTAAAAATCACACCAGCCCATGACTTTAATGACTATGAAGTCGGTAAGCGACATGCCCTACCGATGATCAATATCATGACTTTTGATGGCAACATCCGTCATAAAGCAGAAGTTTTCGATACTCATGGTGAGATTTCTGACAGTTACAGCTCTGATATTCCGGCTGAATATCAAGGCATAGAGCGTTTCGCTGCCCGTAAAACTATCGTGGCGGAGTTCGAAAGACTGGGCCTGCTGGTTGAAATTAAAGCTCATGATCTAACCGTTCCCTATGGCGATCGCGGCGGTGTAGTTATTGAACCTATGCTGACTGATCAATGGTATGTCCGTACCGCGCCTCTGGCGAAAGTGGCTATCGAAGCCGTTGAAAATGGCGATATCCAGTTTGTACCTAAGCAGTATGAAAATATGTATTACTCCTGGATGCGCGATATTCAGGATTGGTGTATCTCTCGCCAATTATGGTGGGGCCACCGTATTCCGGCATGGTATGACACCAACGGTAATGTCTATGTTGGTCGCAGTGAAGAAGAAGTCCGTCGTGAAAATAATCTGGGCACAGATATCTCTTTAAACCAAGATGAAGATGTACTGGATACCTGGTTCTCTTCCGGTTTATGGACTTTCTCTACCCTTGGTTGGCCTGAACAAACTGACGCGCTGAAAACTTTCCACCCAACCGATGTGTTAGTGAGTGGCTTTGATATCATCTTTTTCTGGATTGCCCGTATGATCATGATGACCATGCATTTCATCAAAGATGAAAATGGCAAACCTCAGGTTCCATTTAAGACTGTCTACATGACCGGTCTTATCCGGGATGAAGAAGGTCAGAAGATGTCCAAATCCAAAGGGAATGTTATTGACCCGCTGGACATGGTTGACGGTATTTCTCTGGAAGAACTGCTGGAAAAACGCACCGGCAATATGATGCAGCCCCAGTTGGCTGAAAAAATCCGCAAACGTACCGAGAAGCAATTCCCGGCAGGTATTGAAACGCATGGTACCGATGCCCTGCGCTTTACGTTAGCCGCGCTGGCCTCAACAGGTCGTGATATCAACTGGGATATGAAACGCCTGCAAGGTTACCGTAATTTCTGCAACAAATTATGGAACGCCAGCCGCTTTGTTCTGATGAATACAGAAGGTCAGGATTGCGGCCAACATGGTGGCGAAATGGCGCTATCGTTGGCTGATCGTTGGATTCTGGCTGAATTTAACCAGACAGTAAAAGCCTACCGTGAAGCCCTGGACACATATCGTTTTGATATGGCGGCCAATATTCTTTATGAGTTCACTTGGAACCAGTTCTGTGACTGGTATCTGGAGCTCTCTAAACCGGCGATTAACAAAGGTTCAGAGGCGGAAGTTCGTGGTGCCCGTCATACGCTAATTGAAGTTCTGGAAGGATTATTGCGCCTGGCTCACCCGATTATTCCATTTATCACCGAAACCATCTGGCAGAGAGTGAAAATAGTGAAGGGAATTGAGGCAGATACCATTATGCTGCAACCGTTCCCAGAATTTGCTCAAGAAAAAACTGATGAACTGGCACTGACCGATCTGGAATGGATTAAGGAAGCGATTATTGCAGTACGTAATATCCGTGCTGAAATGAATATCGCACCGGGTAAGCCACTGGAAGTTCTGCTGCGTAATGCTGATGCTGGTGCCCAACGCCGTGTAGCAGAAAACCTGAATTTTATTCAGGCAATGGGCCGCTTATCTTCTGTGACTCTTCTGTCTACGGACGAAGAAGCACCGATTTCTGTCACTAAATTGATTAATGGCGCAGAAGTATTAATCCCAATGGCTGGCTTAGTCGATAAAGAAGCTGAACTAAGCCGCTTAAATAAAGAGATTGAGAAGCTGGATAAAGAGATTGGTGCCATTGAAGGTAAGCTATCAAATGAAGGCTTCGTTAGCCGTGCACCCGAAGCTGTTGTAACCAAAGAGCGTGAACGTCTGGCAAACTGCAATACATCCAAAGAAAAGCTGCTGGCTCAGAAAGAAACCATTGCCGCGCTGTAATATTTTCAAAAAGTAAATTCTCACCAAGCCACTGACAATGAATTGCAGTGGCTTTTTAATTTAAATAGTAAACGATAAAATTAATAATAAAATATAAATTCAACTCATTCTATATAAACATAATCAAAAATATTGAAAATAACAATACCTATCTCCTTAACATAAGTGAATATTTATTTTATTCATTTTTAAATTTACATATCTTAAATGACAATATGATATAATTTTATTTTATATATAAACCATTATATTTAGCATATTATACAGAGAGTAAAATCATATAAATATATTATTACAAGTAAAAAGGAAACTAATAATGCAATTCTAGCCCAATTAAATATCCAATTATTTATTGTTATGAATAATTTATTTCAGCGGAAATTATTAAGGTAGTAATAAATTAATTCACTAATTTATTACTACCCGGAGAAACAAAATGAAAACACTTATTACCCTATTATTGGCAAATACTATCCAATTCGGTCTCGTATATTCAGCTAATGCAGAACCAACCCTTGATAAGATTAAATCCACCGGCACACTCAGAATAGCAACGGAAGGAGCTTATCCACCATTTACTTATCGCGACGCCTCGGGTACTTTAACTGGCTTCGATGTCGACATTGGCCGTGAAATTGCACACCGATTGCATGTCAAACCAACATTTATTGAAGGAAAATGGGACGGACTTATTGCCGGGCTGGATGCCGGACGTTCTGATGCAGTAATTAATCAAATTGCAATTACACCTGAGCGCAAGAAAAAATATGACTTCTCCATCCCCTATATCACATCGCAAGCGGTACTTATCATTAATAAAAATAATAATAACATTAGAAAATTCAGCGATTTAAAAGGCAAAACCTCAGCACATACTCTAACCAATAATTTTGCCCAAATAGCCAGAGATAATGGTGCAGAAATTATCGGCACTAATGGATTTAGTCAAGAAATCGAGCTGGTTAGTACCGGCAGAGCCGATGCCACTATTAATGATAGCCTATCTTATCTGGACTATAAGAAACATAAGCCAAACGCACCAGTAAAAATTGTTGCAGCAACCCCCAATGCGGGTCAAACAGCAGTGTTGCTCCGCAAGGGCGAGCCAGAACTAAAAGTTGCTATTGATCAAGCAATAACTGACATCAAAACCGATGGCACTTACCAACGTATCTGGACTCACTATTTTGGCGATAATCTTCCCGAATAAGTGAAAGATTATCTTATTCAGATAGACAGTTCCCTAAAAGTTGAATACAAACTCTGACCAGGGAACTTTATCATCAACCGTGTTGAATTGAGTAATCAGAAAATATTTTAGTTAAATATTATATATATTAATTTATATAAATTTTTTATATATCTAAAATAACCATATGATATAACTATATCTTATATATGTAAGTTGACAGCTTGCCATATGATATTTAAAAAAATCACTATAAATATATATACCCTATGGATTTCAAGATGCATCGCGACGGCAAGGGAGCGAATCCCCGGGAGCATAGAAAACTATGTGACCGGGGTGAGCGAGTGCAGCCAACAAAGAGGCAACTTGAAAGATAACGGGTATAGTTATATTACACACAATAGGGAAAATATATGGAACCCTCTTGGTTCAATCTAGTACTCGATTCTTTTTGGCCTATGCTTTATGCGGGCTTTGCTTTTACTATTCCACTAACTCTTATTACTTTTACTCTCGGTATCATACTGGGTTTTATTGTTGCGCTCATCCGGCTTTACGGGCCAAAACCACTTATTGCTGTCGCCAAATTCTACGTCTGGCTGATCCGTGGCACACCGTTGCTGGTACAACTGTTTCTTATTTTTTATGCCTTACCTAGCGTCGGCATTACGTTAGGTGCATTTACCTCGGCAGTGATTGGTTTCACATTAAATATTGGTGCCTATACCTCTGAGATAATTCGCGCCACTTTATTGTCTGTACCAAAAGGGCAGTGGGAAGCAGCTTATTCTATCGGCATGAGCTGGACACAATCATTGCGTCGGATCATTCTACCTCAAGCCGCAAGAATCGCCATTCCACCACTCTCAAACACATTTATTTCACTGGTGAAAGATACTTCACTGGCTTCAGTCATTACCGTACCGGAGCTTTTCCTTGCTGCACAACGTATTGCAGCGGTGACTTATCAACCTCTCATTCTTTATACTGAGGCGGCAATACTTTATCTGATAATCAGTTCAGTATTGTCATCACTACAAACCCGTCTGGAAAAGAAGTTTTCGCAAAAGAGTGACATACAGGAATTAAAAGATGATTCAACTCTCCGGCATTGAAAAAAGTTTTGACGGGCAAAAGGTCCTGAAAAAAATCGAACTTACCATTGAGGAAGGCAGCCTGACCGCACTAATTGGCCCATCCGGAAGTGGCAAAAGCACGCTATTACGCTGCATCAACTTATTAGAAATTCCCCAAGCCGGGAAGCTCCAAATCGACAATGAAAACATAACCTTCACCGGCAAAGGGCGGATTGCTCACAAGGATATACAACGGATCCGCCAACAAACCGGCATGGTGTTTCAAAACTTTCAGCTTTTCCCTCACCTCACCGTCATTGAAAACATCATGGAAGGGTTAATCTGGGTTCAGAAATGGTCACGTGAACAGGCTAAACAGCGAGCGCTTGAACTACTGGAAAAGGTTGACATGTCACACAAGGCCGATGTCTTTCCAGCCACACTCTCCGGTGGTCAGCAACAGCGCGTAGCAATTGCCAGAGCACTGGCACCCTCACCCAAAGTATTATTATGCGACGAACCAACTTCCGCACTTGATCCAGAGTTATCGCAAGAAGTTGTTGCCGTATTAAAGCAGTTGGCTAAAGAAGGAACCACGATGTTAATGGCTACCCATGATCTGCGTTTGGCAGCTAATCTTGCCCACAACGTCATATTTTTAGAATCCGGGGAAATCGTCGAATCGGGAACGTCGAAAACGATTTTCACCGGTGCCCTTAAACAACGTACTGTGGAATTTGTTTCAACCTTAACCAATACCTTACCGGATTGGGAAATATAGCCCACCGTTAAAATAACTTTGCCGTAATTGATCTGAGAATCAGTTGATAACAATCAAATAAATCTTTTAACAGTTTGGAGAAAGAAAATGAAAATGTTGCTTACCGCATTATTAGCGGGTGTCATTCAATTCGGCATTGCATATTCTGCGCATGCAGAATCTGGCCTTGATAACATTAAATCAGCAGGCGTATTCAAAATCGCTACCGAAGGAACTTACCCGCCATTTACCTATCACGATGTCTCAGGAGCTTTAACTGGATTTGATATTGATATTGGCCGCGAAATCGCACGACGTCTGAATGTTAAAGCCGAGTTTACCGAAGGCAAGTGGGATGGGCTTATTGCCGGGCTTGATGCCAAACGCTATGACGCGGTACTCAATCAAGTCGCTATCACACCAGAACGCAAAAAGAAATATGACTTTTCCGGCCCATATATCATATCTAAAGCCGTACTTATCACCCGGAAAAATAATGACAGTATAAAAACGTTCAGCGACCTGAAAGGTAAAACCTCAAGCCATAGCTTAACCAGCAATTATGCCCAGTTAGCAAAACATTTCGGTGCGGAAATCGTCCCCACCGAAGGATTTAATCAGGCCATCGATTTGGTTGCTACAGGCAGAGCCGATGCCACTATCAACGATAATCTGTCCTATCTCGATTTTAGGAAACACAAACCCAATGCACCGGTAAAAGTTGTCGCGTCCGAACCCAATGGTGATCTAGTCGGGGTGCTAATTCGTAAAGGCGAGCCAGAATTACAAGCCGCTATCGATAAGGCACTAGCCGATATCAAAGCCGATGGCACCTATTTACGCATTTCCACTCAATATTTCGGCACCGATGTTTCTAAATAAGAAAATAATCACCTCTTCTTACAAGAGGTGGTTATCTATTTATCAATTAATTATCTCTCTTTTTACATTCAAAAAATTTCAATCATTATTAAATTAATATTTTCTCGTTAACGATTACTTTAAATATATATTCAAGTCAGTTATTAATTAATTTTTTCTTAATCACAATCGAATAATTAAAATATTTATTTCCCCTTTCGTATTCTATCCCTATCTATTGGGATATTAATTCTCATACTGTCAATCTCAAAAATTATCACGCTATTCTGTTAAAAATTTTATTCATTCCGTAGTAAAGTCTCAGGTCGTTACTATTAAGCCGACTAACAGATTAAAACAACATAAGGGACTGCAATATGATTCGTTACAATTCTGCAATTAACCGAAATACCCCATCTGTCAGCGTACGAGATAATCGAGGGTTAAATATACATACGCTGGAATATCTGCGGACTCAAGCTGATGAAACCAATAGCAACGAATTGATCACTCGCTATCAATTTAATACTCACGGACTTCAAGTAAAAAGCACAGACCCACGTAGATATAAAAACCAGAGTGGTTCAAACTTCACTCGTATCTTTAGTCTCGCTGGGAATACACTGCGTGAAGAAAGTATCGATGCTGGCCGAACGATTACCTTGAACGATATCGAAGGACGCCCAGTACTGACTATCAATGCAATCGGCGCTCGTCAGACCCATCACTATGAAGGTAATACCTTGCCCGGCCGCTTGCTGGCTGTCACCGAGTTAATACAAAAGAACGAGAAAACCACGGAGCGCCTTATTTGGGCAAACAATACAGATGCAGAGAAAAACCAGAATCTCGCCGGGCAATGTATACGCCATTATGATCCTGCGGGGCTGGTACAACTGGAAAGTTTGTCCTTAACAGGATCGGTTTTATCACAGTCTCGTCAATTAATAGCCGACGATCAGGAAGCTGATTGGCGCGGTGATGATGAAAATAGCTGGCGTACAAAACTGAATGGCAACATATTCACGACTCAACATAAAACTGATGCCATTGGTGCTCTGCTAACTCAAATCGACGCCAAGGGAAATATGCAACGGCTGGCCTATGATGTCGCGGGCCAACTGAAAGGTAGCTGGTTAACACTAAAAGGCCAAGCCGAAAAAGTTATTGTACAGTCTATTACCTGGTCAGCAGCCGGACAAAAATTACGAGAAGAGCACGGTAATGGCGTTATTACGGAATATACCTATGAACCAGAGACCCAACGATTAATTAACATTACAACCCGCCGAACTAGAGATAGTACAAAACCACTACAAGATTTACGTTATGAATATGATCCCGTTGGCAATGTGATCAATATTCGTAATGATGCAGAAGCAACCCGATTCTGGCGTAATCAGAAAATAGTACCGGAAAATGCATATTCCTATGATTCTCTGTACCAACTCATCCAAGCAACCGGCCGCGAAATGGCTAACATTGGTCAGCAAGGAAGCCAGCTCCCTCCTTTAATTACCCCTCTTCCTACCGATGACAATACTTATACTAACTATATTCGTACTTATACCTACGACGATAGCGGCAACCTGACACAAATCCAGCACAGTGCTCCGGCAAGTAACAATAACTACACCACAAATATCACCATTTCAAACCGTAATAACCGCGGTGTCCTCAGTACCCTCACCAACGACCCCAATCTCGTTGATACATTCTTTGATGCAGGTGGTCATCAAACCAGTCTGTTCTCAGGGCAATCCTTAAACTGGACACCACGGGGAGAACTACAACAAGTGAACCAAAGTGGTAATACCGCGCGTGAGTGGTACCACTATGACAGTGACGGCATGCGGCTACTGAAAATAAACGAACAGCAAACATCCAATACCACGCAGCAGCAACGAGTCACTTATCTGCCAGGGTTGGAATTACACACCACACAAAGCGGCACCAATATCACCGAAGACTTACAAGTTATTACTGTCAGGCAAGCAGGAAAAGCACAAGTACGCGTACTACACTGGGAAAAAGGCCAACCCACCGGCATAAATAACGATCAAGTCAGATATAGCTACGATAATCTTACACACAGCAGCGAATTAGAACTGGATATGCACGGAGAAATGATCAGTTGGGAAGAGTATTACCCCTATGGTGGCACCGCAGTATGGGCAGCAAGAAATCAGATTGAAGCTGGTTACAAAACCATTCGTTATTCAGGTAAAGAACGTGATGCAACGGGACTGTACTATTACGGCTACCGCTATTATCAACCGTGGGCCGGTAGATGGTTAAGCGCTGACCCGGCTGGAACCGTAGATGGTCTGAATTTGTACCGTATGGTAAGAAATAATCCAATGACCGGCATAGATGAAGATGGGCGTATGTTTAAAACCGTAGCAACAGGTGCATTAGGCATTGGCGGTATGGCATACGAGCTTTACAAATATAAAAATCAACAAGTTGAAAAGCCTCAGATGCCATCTCCTGTCTCTGAATCCTACGGTGATCAACAAGTCAGCAAAATCACCCAAAAAGCGAGTGCTTTAAAAGCAAACTATGACCCGATGAAGCAGATGGCCCATAACATAACGGGGCGTAAAGAAGCCGCAGAACATCTCGCACAGGGTCAAGTCCCTGGCGCTCAAGCAATAAAAGAAGGGGCAAGCTTAGTCGCGGCTGCCGGAGAATTTGCTGCGGCTGGCAATGTCGGTGAACTAAACAAAACCACGCTAACAAAAGCCGCCGGCACCGACGCAATTAATAATTTTAGTCTCACCTTGGACGGTATAAAAAAGGTATTTAAGGCAGGCGCGGCTAGTGCTACCGTCAGCCCAGAAAAATTGGAAGAGCTGCAAAAAGCAACTGATGATTTAAAAGAGGTCGCAACAGATACGCTAATTACCGGGGCATCGCTAGGTGCGACAGTCGGAGCCACACTGGATACCGCCGCCGCGGTCGTGCCACACCCGGTAGCCAAAGTGGCACTCAAAGGTCTGTCATTGGCATGGAAAGTTACCGGCATTGTTCACACCGCAGAAGAATTAAGCGAGCTCGCAGAAAAACATAAGGATCTGGTTTCTAATGAGCTAGGACAAGAATTAAAAAGGGAGGTCACCGAGGCAAACCAAATTAGGCGGGGAACCATTCTCGCAAAAGTTAGAGAACACGGTTTGATAAAATAGTCTATTAAATGCAATAGTCCTTATTCGCCGAAGCAGATAAGGACTATTTTGTTTTGAATCATATGTATCAATCACGACCAGAATTAACACAAGATTCTTAACATACTGATCATACTAATGAAGTCTACTCTCACCCTGCTCCGGCAAATCATCTTCATCTTGCTCATCAGGATCTTCGAAGTAAGTGCCCCAACCGTCATAATTAATGCCAATTTTTTCAGCTAGATTCACCAACTGTTCAACCTGGGCATCAATCAGTTCTGCATTCAATCCACACTCACTGATAACATCACAACACATCAGAATAGTCCCATCTTCGACTTCCAATTCTTCCGCATCAGTCACTTCATAACCCAGTTTAAAGGCTTCAACCGCAGCCTTTTCCAACAGACTAAAATCCTCAGCAGAAAAGTGATGCTCAATGGCATAAAGTGCATCTGGATCACTACCATCTTCCAGTAATTCTTCAATAATAAGCCGCGTTTCTTCGCGTTGTTCTTCTAAGTCTCTCTGATTTGCCATACCTAATATCCTCAAGCAGTTGGCCGTCCCAATACTCATTCTCCCACACCATAGGCGGGCTAACCACTGTTTACATCAAAGAAATCTAATACGGAGTTGAAATTGCATTTTTATAGATATAGATTGAATTTAAATGCAAACAATAAATACGGAGACACCAAACAATGAATCCGTTCCATCAGCGTCATTTTCTAAGGTTACTTGATTTTTCCTCAGCAGAAATTCATGCCTTGCTAAAGCTAGCTGCTGAATTAAAATCGACTAAAAAATCTGGTACAGAAAAAGCCCTGTTAACAGGCAAAAACATCGTGCTGATTTTTGAAAAAGATTCCACCCGTACCCGCTGTTCATTTGAAGTGGCAGCTTACGATCAAGGAGCAAATATCACCTATCTCGGTCCCAGTGGCAACCAGATTGGACATAAAGAATCGATCAAAGATACCGCTCGTATACTTGGCCGTATGTATGACGGTATTCAATATCGCGGCTATGCCCAAACAATCGTTGAATCGCTGGCAAAATATGCAGGTGTTCCGGTATGGAATGGGCTAACAGATGAATTTCACCCTACTCAGCTACTGGCAGATCTACTAACTATTCAGGAACATCAACCAGAAAAACCATTGTCAGAAATCAAATTCGCCTACTTGGGGGATGCCCGTAACAATATGGGTAATACCATGCTAGAAGCCGCGGCACTAACGGGTATGGATGTTCGGTTGATTGCCCCTGAAAAATACTGGCCCAATGCCGCACTGGTGACTGAATGCCAGAAACTGGCTGAAAAAACAGGAGGTAAAATTACTCTGACGGAAAATATCACCGAAGGGGTTAAAAATACCGATTTTCTTTATACCGATGTCTGGGTTTCTATGGGCGAGCCAAAAGATGTTTGGCAACAACGAGTTCACCTCTTGAAACCTTATCAAGTCAATATGGATGTGGTGAGTATGACAGGCAATCCACAAGTCAAATTCCTGCACTGCCTGCCAGCATTTCATGATGAAGAAACGGCATTAGGCAAACAACTCGCTGCTGAATTTAATATGTATGGAGGACTGGAAGTTACCAATGAAGTTTTTGAATCAGAGCACAGCATTGTGTTTGATCAAGGAGAAAATCGCCTGCATACCATTAAAGCGGTAATGGTCGCAACATTAGCAAATGATCTTAAAATTTAATTAGTTGGAATATCGGCAGGATTATGTCTTTAAAGATATGCTCCTGCCAATATTATTTTTCTTCGGTCAAATGTTTGCTGTAAGATTTTTCGCGAGTATAATGCGCCACAATTTGCCGGGAGAAATCATGAAAGACAGCGCTTATTTTTGTCATCAAGCACAACTGCCTGAAAGAAGGCAGCTAGCCGTCATTGTTTTCCCGTTGCTAAACCAATCATTTAACGCCCCTCAATGAGGGGCTTTTTTTTGCCCGGTAATCAATTCATGATCGCCACCCCGGATGTCAGCATTAGAGGAGAGTGAAAAATGGCTAATCCGTTATATCGCAAACATATCATCTCAATAAATGATCTGAGCCGCGAAGATCTGGAATTGGTGTTGCAGACTGCTGCTACACTGAAAGCCAGACCACAACCTGAATTGCTGAAACCCAAGGTTATCGCCAGTTGTTTCTTCGAAGCCTCCACCCGTACTCGCCTCTCTTTTGAAACAGCAATCCACCGCCTTGGCGCTTCAGTTGTCGGTTTCTCAGACAGCAGTAACACCTCTCTGGGTAAGAAAGGTGAAACGCTAGCCGATACTATTTCCGTTATCAGCCAATATGTTGACGCCATCGTGATACGTCATCCACAGGAAGGTGCTCCACGTCTGGCTTCTGAATTTTCCGGTGACACTCCGATTATCAATGCCGGTGATGGTGCTAACCAACATCCGACTCAAACCTTGCTGGATCTATTCACTATTCAGGAAACTCAGCAACGGCTGGATAGTCTGAATATCGCGATGGTTGGTGATCTGAAATATGGCCGCACGGTCCATTCGCTATCACAAGCACTGGCGAAATTTAATGGCAATCACTTTTATTTTATCGCCCCGGAAGCATTGGCAATGCCAAACCATATTCTTCATATGCTGAATGAAAAAGGTGCGACCTACAGCCAACACGCTAATATTGAAGAAGTATTACCGGAGCTAGATATTCTTTATATGACCCGCGTACAGAAAGAGCGCCTTGATCCATCCGAATATGCCAACGTAAAAGCACAATTTGTTCTGCGTGCTTCCGATCTGATCGGAGCGAAAGAGAACCTCAAAGTTCTGCATCCATTGCCACGTATTGATGAAATCACTGCCGATGTCGATAAAACGCCCTATGCTTATTATTTCCAACAGGCAGAGAATGGTATTTATGCTCGTCAGGCTCTACTATCTTTAGTTTTAAATGAATGATTAAAGTAACGAGAATATAATTGACCATGTTAATTTTATATTTAAGTTAATCCAAAATACTTCTTGCCCATTAACGGGCAAGATAAAATTAAAATTCGTTAAATAATTATCTTTTAACCTGAAAAATAATTTAAATTCAGTCTTTAAATAAAGATAATAAACAATTTTCCATAGGAATAACAGAAAACAATAAAATAAGAGGTATCATAATTATGAAAAGTTATTTATATCCATTGAATATTTAATTCTATAATTAAGATTATACCCTATGGATTTCAAGATGCATCGCAGCGGCAAGGGAGCGAATCCCCGGGAGCATAGATAACTATGTGACCGGGGTGAGTGAGTGCAGCCAACAAAGAGGCAACTTGAAAGATGACGGATATAGATATTCTTTTAACTATAAAATACCCTATACTTATTAATATTGAAAATAAATATTAATCTTGGATTTAATTGTTTATAAATCAGTTCAATTTTAATAATTAATCCTTTAGGCATTAAATAATTTATTAAACTTTAAATGACAATTTTAAATCCTATATTATCCATTAATTTTAAATATAAAACAGATACTTACTCTATTACCTATTTTACAATCCCCCAATAATTACACTAAAAAAACAAAAAAGTATGAAGTGTAAATAGCTGCTGAAAACCCTCTACCAACCATTTAACCTAACTTAAATTTCAACATTAACAATATACCCTATGCCAATGTTTCTGCCTCATTTCTGCAATAAAGTCAGAGCAGTCTGTCATAAATACCTCCAGCCAGACACAACAGACACTAAACCCGAAGTTACAATTCTACCAGTAGAGGAAACATGATGACTATTTGGACATTGAAACAAATTGTTGCACTAGCACAAGCAAATTCATCGCCTTACAGAGAACTTTACGCTGGTCTAAGTCCTGAAAGCGCCACTCTGTTGGATCTGCCGGTCCTTTCTCATGAAAGATTAATGGAAATTGTTCACAACAAAGATGCCATCCGTTTCTTTAATACCGATACGAGTGCAGGCATTATCTATCAATCCTCTGCCACAACCTGTCTTTCCTACACAAATATTTTAACCCGCCCCCGCGTTATTGAACTTTTCCCTCATAGATTGATCTCAATAAAAAACACGACTTGAGGTAATCTTTATGTTTTCAACCAGCGCCGAACAATGGGCAAATGACACGTTTCAACATGCGGAATTAGGTGATAAACGCCGTACCAACCGCCTGGTGAAAGTGGCCTGTTCGTTGGCTAACCATATAGGACAATCGCTCGTGCAATCTCTTGACTCTCCTGCCGATGTTGAAGCGGCCTACCGACTGACCCGAAATTCCGCCATTGCGCCTCAGGCCATCGCCGAAGCCGGATTTACCGCCACCGTCGCTCACGCTCAACGTTATCATTGCCTGTTAGCGCTGGAAGACACGACAACCCTGTCATTTTCCCATGCGTCGGTCGCCGATGAACTCGGCTATACCACCTCAAAGGAAAAATCCCGGGGCATGCAGGCACACTCGGTGTTGTTATTTGCGCCTGAAGAACAACAGGTCGTGGGGTTGATAGAGCAACAGCGCTGGTGTCGAGATGTCAGTGATTATGGCAAAAGCCGACAACGCGATACACGCCCTTATGAAGGGAAAGAGAGTTATAAGTGGGAACGGGCCTCACAAGCCGTCGACAGCCGGTTAGGGGAGCAGATGGCCAACGTGATTTCTGTCTGTGACCGTGAAGCCGATATCATCGAATATCTGCGTTATAAA
Organism: Photorhabdus laumondii subsp. laumondii; assembly: GCF_003343245.1. Taxonomy (NCBI): domain Bacteria; kingdom Pseudomonadati; phylum Pseudomonadota; class Gammaproteobacteria; order Enterobacterales; family Morganellaceae; genus Photorhabdus; species Photorhabdus laumondii. The sequence continues at coordinate 5,248,824 of NZ_CP024901.1, forward strand.
ACGAGCCAAAAACAACGTTTCGTCATCCGTTCGATGCAAAACCGGCGTATAGAGGAAAGTCAGGATAAACTTTATGACTTTATTAGCCGGTTACAGAGTGCTGGAGAACGATTAGTTCAGGTCAGACAGAAAGGCGGGCGTCAGGCGCGTGTCGCGCATTGTGATATCAGTTATGCCGAAGTGACGTTGAAAATCCCCGAAGGAAAAAGCGGTGAGGCGGTGCGGATATTTTATGTCGGTTGCTACGAAAAAGGTCCGGAGGATGGGCTTTGCTGGCATCTTCTGACCTCCGAACCCGTCAACAGTCAGGAAGACGCCCATAAAATATTCAGTTATTACGAGCGCCGCTGGCTGATAGAAGAATTTCACAAAGCGTGGAAAACGGGCGGCACGCAGGTAGAAGCGCTGCGTATGCAAAGCAAAGATAATCTGGAGCGCATGATAGTGCTGCTGGCCTTTATTGCGGTACGAATACACCAGCTGCGTTTTATGGGTCTGAACAAAGAAGAGGCAGAGAAAGAGAGCTGTGAGACAGTATTAAGCCCCCTGGCGTGGAAATTACTGTGGTCAAAACAAGAAAAACGCCGTGTGCCGAAAAAAGCCCCGAGTTTGCATTGGGCCTTCATCAATCTGGGAAAACTGGCCGGCTGGTACGATTCCAAACGCACGGGTCGAGTCGGATGGGAACGACTTTGGGAAGGCTGGTTTCGGCTGCAAACCCTGATAGACGGCTATTTGCTGGCTAAATCAGTTGATTTGGAGATCTGATCAAGAGACAGGCCACAACGGGGAAGCCTAAAGCTTACGCTAGTACCTTATATCACGCCTACCTTGCTTATATGAAAGGCAATAACCTGAATAAACCGATTTCTGTAACCCGTTTATGGATATGCCGGGTGCATTGGCAGAGTACGATCAGCATTACCTGCGCAAGATATAGGTTATCAAAAGTAGATGTGTTATGAAAATAACATACTTGATCCAATAAAATACAATAGTACTGTAAAGGCAATTCTTAGTTTTCTTTCTGGAAGAGTATTGGCTAATTTTGCTCCTAACAATGCTCCTGGTATTGTTGGTATTATGAATAACCATAGATAATTATAATTTAAAAAACCTATATTTCCAGGTGGTAAGTTATTTTTATTTAGGCCGAGTGATATCATAAATATTAGTACAAATACAGAATACAACCAGACTACAACAGTTGTTGTCCCTATTGATTTTTTAATATCTAAGCCAATGCTCTCATAATAAGGAACAACAAATGAAGCTGCCCCGGACAAAGTTGATATTAATCCTAGTAAAAAACAGCCAATATAACGAAATGACCAGCCAAGATCTCTATTTGTATTATTTTGTTGGGTATTAGAAATTAATTTTTGTGTTGACCTAATCGCCAAAATTAGTGTTGCTAAAGAGAAGACATATATAACCGATCGGCTTGAAACAACAGTCATGGTAAAACAACCTAGTATTGAACCAATTATAATTAGTGGAGCAGACCATTTTAGAACATTCCAATCAATATGGTTGTATTTGTGATGTTTAACAATAGCAACTAGACCAGATATCATTAGAGAAGCTATCATCGTTGTGATGCTAGTTTGCATGATATAACTAGAATTTGGGTTAGCATAAGATAAAAATAAATAAATTGTAGGAGTAAAAATCAAACCCGCTCCCCCACCAAAAAGCCCAGATAGTATACTTCCAGCAAATGCAGATATTATAATTAATATATCTATATACATACACGCACCTTACATTAACCCGAATTCTGGATAAGAAATTGACGAAAAACCTGTTCCAAGAGCAAAGTTTTGGTACACACCAAAAACAGCTCCGAGGTGGAATGGGCTATGGACAACTTAGTTGAAATTTTCTGTGATGTCGATGATTTTTTTCCATTTTTTCATCTCTCGATGAGAACAATTTTATCTCGATAGCGGGCATCGTTTACGCCTCCGACAAGATCACATGTATCCCAGTGAAATCATGACCATTTTGATCCTTTTTCTGTCACATTACCGTGATTTTAAAAATTTTTATCTAGAACACATTTGGAAATATCGCCACGCAGCAGAAGTTGCAGCGTCTTGATTTTAGAGATTTGATTACACCCTTCTGTAGCGAAATCAATTCCACCTTCTATGAAGGCAGATTTTTACTATAGGATAAGCCAATCTCTGCACGAAATAGCTCTACTAAATATTGAATTATCATTTATAACATCTAGCATAGAATAGCTATTTTGTATCAATTCAAGCCTTACTAATTCTGGATCTGTTTTATCTTGAAATAACCTAGTTGCAGTGTGAAATCCTCGATTTATACCAAGACCATGTCTAAAGTCTGTGCTAGCTAAACTATCTCCGACAGCGCAAGCTGTTACTGAAGAAATTTGATTATGTAATGAATTATTATCATTCGAAAAGATAAGATTAATTTTTGTTGTTACTTTATTTGTTGATAACCATCTCTCGGCTCTAGATGGTATAAAAATAACTCTAATTTTCATTAAATCTAAAAAGTTTTCTTCAAGATTAGCATATGTGTTTTCTATAGTTACTCTTTTATTTATTATCCTACGAACGACTAAAGCAAGACTGTCTGCCTCTGACCAATTGAAACCTTGCAAGTGATTAATGAATTCTAATCCATTAATACCAGAAAGTTTATTTCTTCTAATCATATTGAATAAGTCAACTGCTCTTTTATATAGAAAATGATCTTTCTTAAGAGATGTTATTTTTTCTAAGAATGGTGGTAATTTTATTGAAAAAGGTGTTGTATCAAATTTTAGAAATGGTAATTTGGTACTCCTGTGATTTATAGAATACCCACATTCTTCAAAAAATTCACTAAATTTATCAGACGGATATGAGAATTCAGCTACAGATGAGTTTCCTTCGCTAAAAAAGATTGTATTTTCATGACAGTCATGAAATTCAGTTTTTTTATTTTCAACATGAGACATTTCATGTTCTGGCCAGGTCATTTTTAGAGCTGAACCGTATTCATGCTCACTTTCGAATTGAATGCCTATTGTTTTATTCATTAAGATGGAATGGTATCCAGTTGCATCTACAATTAATTCCGGGTTTAAATTTTTTAAAATACTATTATCATCAAAGTGCTCTGTAAAAATAGAAATTGAAACAATATCCTTGTCAAAGGACATATCTTTTAATCCTACCATGAAAAAACGATTTTTATAAAATTTTTCCATATTTTCTAGAATAGTGGATTGTATGTTTTTTATACTCATGTGATCTAAATCACTATACTTCTTCCGATTATCTTCATAATCTTCTTTAAGTACTCCATAAGGACACTTTTTCACTATTTTTGGAAGATAAGAGAGAGAAAAAAGCTTTCGATGAAATTGTACAACCATTGATCTTTCCGCCCAGCCTTTAAAGGTGTAAGCAGAAATAAATCGCTTATCTAAGATCAATACATTTTCCGCAAAATTATTTTCTAATATTTTAAAAGCAGAAAATAGACCTATTGGGCCAGCCCCTAAGACAATAACCGTTTCGTATTTATTATTCATATATACCCACTTATTCCATAAAGGCCCGTTGCTGTTCCGCATTGAACTTGTGTGGTACGCCGGTCGGTTTTTTATAACTAAATCCATTGTGTGGTGCTCATGCCGGGAACGGTGTAATTGATATCCCACCACGCTTCGACAAGACGGATAACAGCCTGTGTGGTGGGCAGAAGATTCGCGGTCAGATAAGCGATAAGTTCCTGAGTCTGTGTTTCGCTGAGATAGCCCTGAGAATCGCCATTGTCGGGCTTGAGTTTGCGGTGATTAAGGTAATCGCTGATATGACAATTAACGGTCGTTTCATGAAGACGCAGAGCCTGAGCGATCATCACTGAACTCCAGCCCTCAGAGGCCAGCAGGATCGCTTTGATACGATCACATTCCCTCTTATCACGGCAGGTGTGATGGAAGTGTTCAAGTTCGGCTTTTTGTTCATCGGTAATGAATATTTTCATGACTGATACCATGAGCCTTAGATACGTTTCTTAGTACTTTTTAAAAACTCTTGAATTTTATATAACTCAATTAGAGCATTCTTTAATCTCCCTTGGATCCACATTATAAGATTAAATACTGAACTCACCATGCTCTCCATTTAAAAATAATATCATGGGTAAATCGATTTTCTTTTTGAAATAGCACCCATTTATAGAAAATGGCGTGTTCATAAGTAGATTTTTTTATATATTAAAAAACATGCCTTCATTTTAAATCATTTCAAAAAAAATTAATACTGTTTTTATATGAATTTGCTTTTTTAATTTCAAGTATTTATTTTTCATTTTATTAATTATGCCAATTTATTATTAACTTTTAATATATTTACAGAAAATTAATATTTTTAATTATTAACCGTCATTCCGCACCTAATTCCTAATTTAAAATAAGTATTTCTCGACCAACTAGCCGGCTTTCATGGGACATACAGCTGCCTTTCTGTACTTCAAAATGAAATTTCACTATTCTGTGCTAACTCACACTCTCTGCGGTGATATGGCTTTCTGATATTCCTTGGTAGATTGTCCTGTCAGGAGGAGATTGGGAACAATTTGTAGTACTGAATCACCGGCGCTTTATCTGGATAAACGAGGTACCACCGCCTAAAATGGAAGACGTGTCGATTCTTAACAATATTCTGGAGGATGAATACAGAAAGTTGTCACTAAAATGTATTCATACAAAACACTATGACCCAAGATCATAAACTACAAGTCGAAGCTATTAGATGCGGTACGGTGATTGACCATATCCCGGCTCAGGTCGGCTTCAAACTACTCTCTCTGTTTAAGCTAACTGAAACCGATCAACGCATTACCATCGGCCTGAATTTACCTTCCAATCGACTAGGTAAAAAAGATCTCATCAAAATCGAAAATACATTCCTGACAGAGCAGCAAGCTAACCAACTTGCTATGTATGCACCGAATGCTACGGTGAACTGTATTGAAAACTATGAAGTTGTGAAGAAACTTCCCATTAACTTGCCTAAGTGTATCGATAACGTATTAGTCTGCCCTAACAGCAACTGCATCAGCCACAATGAACCCGTAGAAAGCAGTTTTCGAGTCAAAGTGACAGTGGAAGATGTGGTGCTAACCTGCAAATACTGCGAGAAAGAATTTGACCGCAATGTGGTGATTCTCAACGATTGAACGATCTATACCCGTTATCTTTCAAGTTGCCTCTTTGTTGGCTGCACTCGCTCACCCCGGTCACATAGTTCGCTATGCTCCCGGGGACTCGCTCCCTTGCCGTCGCGATGCATCTTGAAATCCATAGGGTATATGTCAGTTGCTGAGGCAGAAGCGGGCACTATAATAGTACCCTTGATGAAATATTTATTCAGTTATCACATTAACAGGAGAACCTATGTCATACGAGATTAATACCAATAAAGCCCCAGCGGCAATTGGTCCATATGTTCAGGGGGTTGATCTAGGCAATATGGTCATCACTTCCGGCCAGATCCCAGTCAATCCAGAAACAGGTGATGTCGCAGAAGATATCGCCGCTCAAGCTCGTCAATCACTGGAAAATGTTAAAGCTATCGTTGAAAGAGCAGGTCTCACTGTAGGTGACATTGTTAAAACAACTGTCTTCGTTAAAGACCTGAATGACTTCGGTACCGTTAACGCAACTTATGAAGCATTCTTCAAAGAACACAATGCATCTTTCCCAGCCCGTTCTTGTGTTGAAGTAGCCCGTCTGCCAAAAGACGTTAAAATCGAAATCGAAGCTATCGCGATTCGTAAATAATCCCTGCCCTGTTTTCTACAACCCCTTGGTTAGTTACTGACCAAGGGGTTGTACTTTTCACTGAACCTTAAAATATTAAGTCTCCATTCTTTGTTTCAGATCAAATGAGATCGTGATTATCCCACTCAAAATTACTATATATTGTGTTTAAATATAAAAATAAGACTATATATAGCAACATCTATCTTCAAACTGGATATCAAAACGAGAATAGTTTGCCCTTCGGATAACATTCTCAAGGAGTCATATTGTGAAAACTGTTGTGATAAAACGGGATGGTCGCCAGGTACCATTTGATGAAACACGTATCAGAGATGCCGTAAAACGGGCCACTTCTGCCGTTGGCATGACGGATGATGAGTATTGTATCCAAGTTGCATCCGCAGTAACGCAATCAATGGCTGACTACAGGCAAGTTGATGTACAAGATATTCAGAACGCAGTAGAACATCAATTGATAGCAAACAAGCATGATCACCTTGTCCACCGCTATATTCAATATCGTCACGATAGGGATACTGTCCGAGAATTACACAGCCGACTTAATCAAGAAATCCGTGGCTTAGTTGAACAGAGTAACGTTTCCCTACTCAATGAGAACGCCAATAAAGACAGCAAAGTGATTCCAACTCAACGGGATCTGCTGGCCGGGATTGTTGCTAAAAATTATGCCAAACAATATATTCTGCCGCGTAATGTGGTATTAGCCCACGAAAAAGGCGAAATCCACTATCATGATCTCGATTATTCCCCCTTTTTCCCAATGTTTAATTGTATGTTGATCGATCTGAAAGGCATGCTAACTCATGGGTTCAAAATGGGTAATGCTGAAATAGAACCACCAAAATCCATTTCAACCGCAACGGCGGTAACGGCTCAAATTATCGCTCAGGTTGCCAGCCATATTTATGGCGGTACCACCATCAATCGTATAGATGAAGCATTGGCCCCCTTCGTTAAAGCCAGCTATGAAAAACATTTGGCGATTGCCGAAGAGTGGGATATCACTGATAAAAAATCTTATGCCGAAGTACGAACAGAAAAAGAGTGTTATGACGCTTTTCAATCACTGGAATATGAAGTTAATACACTGCATACCGCCAATGGGCAGACTCCTTTTGTCACTTTTGGCTTTGGTCTGGGTACATCAAAAGAATCCCGTCTAATCCAACAATCTATTCTGCGTAACCGCATTGCTGGTTTGGGTAAGAACCACAAAACAGCGGTGTTCCCCAAACTGGTATTTGCTATCCGTGATGGCCTGAATCACAAACTCGGTGATCCTAACTATGATATCAAGCAACTGGCTCTCAAATGTGCCAGTAAGCGCATGTACCCAGATATTCTTAACTATGATCAAGTGGTTAAGGTCACAGGCTCCTTTAAAACCCCAATGGGTTGTCGCAGTTTCCTCGGTGTTTATGAGGAAAGGGGGGAACAAATTCATGAAGGACGCAATAACTTAGGGGTTATCAGTTTGAACCTGCCTCGGATAGCTATCGAAGCCAAAGGAGATGAAAAACATTTCTGGCAATTACTAAACAAACGTCTGGCACTGGCAAAGCAAGCACTAATGACCCGTATTACCCGCTTGGAAAGTGTCAAAGCACGAGTTGCACCCATCCTTTATATGGAAGGTGCCTGCGGGGTTCGCTTGAAAGCCGATGATAATATCGCTGAAATCTTTAAGCATGGCCGGGCCTCTATCTCCCTAGGCTATATTGGTATTCATGAGACCATTAATGCATTGTATGGCAATCAAGTTCATCTATTTGATGATCAACAATTACGTGTAAAAGCACTCTCAATTGTTGATCATCTGCGAAAAGCCACTGATCAATGGAAAAAAGAGACAGGTTATGGTTTCAGTTTGTACAGCACACCAAGTGAAAATCTATGTGACCGTTTCTGCCGCCTTGACACCGCTGAGTTTGGCGTGATTGAAGGAGTGACAGACAAAGGTTATTACACCAACAGTTTCCATCTTGACGTTGAAAAGAAGGTCAATCCTTATGACAAATTGGATTTTGAAGCGCCTTATCCATCACTAACAAATGGTGGCTTTATCTGTTACGGCGAATATCCTAATCTGCAACATAATCTAAAAGCACTGGAAGATGTCTGGGATTACAGCTACTCACGTGTCCCTTATTACGGTACCAATACCCCCATCGACGAATGCTATGAATGTGGATTCACCGGTGAATTCTCCTGTACCAGTAAAGGGTTTACCTGCCCACGCTGTGGCAATCATGAACCTTCCAGAGTATCAGTCATCCGCCGCGTCTGTGGTTATCTGGGAAGCCCTGATGCCCGCCCATTCAATGCAGGTAAACAAGAAGAGGTGAAACGCAGAGTAAAGCATCTGACAAATGGGCAATTAGGCTAATTTAAGGCAGGCTGATAACGTGAATTACCACCAATACTACTCTGTTGATGTGGTCAACGGCCCCGGAACCCGCTGCACACTATTTGTCGCGGGGTGCGAACATCAATGCCCCGGTTGTTATAACAAAAGTACCTGGCGGGTGAACTCCGGCCAACCATTTACGCAGGAAATGGAAGACCGTGTAATTTTTGATTTACAGGACAAACGTATTAAACGACAAGGGCTATCTTTATCTGGCGGAGATCCCCTACATCCACACAACACATCCGCAATCCTGCAATTGGTAAAACGGGTTAAAACAGAGTGCCCAGACAAGGACATTTGGCTTTGGACAGGTTATCGGCTAAAGGAACTTAGCGAAATTCAACAGGAAATTGTCAGCTATATTAATGTGCTAGTGGATGGCAAGTTTATACAAGAGCTTTATGAGCCCGGTTTACTATGGCGTGGTAGCTACAACCAGATTATTTATAGATTAAGATAATTTTATCGCTGCCAGCAGATTTTTTTACCAAATCCAAGCGTATTATCAGTCATCTTTATTTCATTGAGATTCAGTTGCCAAATAGGTGTTTTAACAGCAATTGACACAGGAAAACGGCGGCAATAACGTGCTCTGGCCACTTTATCTTTTTCACCCTCAAGACGAATGACTTCTCCTTTGAACTGAATACCTTTTATCTGTGCAATATGACGAATCTGCCCGGCAATGGTACCTGCAACTTGTGGATTTACCTGCATCATTTCACCGTGGCGAGTATGAAGTTCAGTCATAAACCAAAAGGCTATTTCATCGGCATTGAAAACATAGAAACAATTTGCGCACCAAACATCATCACCGGTTGCTGTACAAAGCGTTAGGACATGCTGTCTTGCGAGGTATCTGTGGATAATCTGAAAGTTTTCAGTCGCGTTCACTCTCTCTCCAATAGCAGGATTGTATCTGCCTCGAAGCCCAGAACCACGCCGGGATAAACATCATCCTACGGCGTGTTCTGATATCTCCTGACAGGGACAGGGTTCAGTATGCTCTACTATAAATTAGTTATAGATCTCAGCAACACCTGATAATTGATTCTTACCGCTGGCAGAGATAATACGGAAAGAAGATGCACCTGCTTTGTCAGCTTTTTTGGATAATTCGGCACTTAGGGTTTCCAAAGTATCAGCCCCCGTTACAGAAACTACACCAATTTTAGGGGAAGAAGAAGTTTGAACTTCTGTTGCCGCTATACTACCAAAAGAGATAGCACTTAAAGCTAAAGCAACAGCGATATATTTTACGTTTTTCATACTATGATCCTTGATCAATTTTTAGTGGAATGAGTTACTCTCTGTGATGTGGATCATAGTATGCTCTAAAGGCCGGAATAAAAATTAGCAATTATTGCTATTTTATTTCAATTTTTTTGAATAAATAATGCGACGTATAGCAAATTGATATGTAACAGGTTTTATAAAACTGTTATATTGTAATAACTTAAACTAAATTATTCAGAAAAATGATATAGAAAAACGTTCGAGTAAAATATAAATATCAAAAATAGAAAATTCAGAAAAAAATTATATGGCTGAAAATCAATGGGTTCTTTACTTACTGAAAACAAAATCAGGCATGCTTTATACCGGGATAACAACAAATATTCACCGCCGTTTTGCACAACATGAAAACGGGAAAGGAGCCAAATCACTGAGGGGGAAAGGGCCGTTACAGCTAGTTTTCAGTAGTTATGCCGGAGACCGCTCCAATGCCTCACAACTGGAATATCAAGTAAAACAATTAAGTAAACAGCAAAAAGAGAGGCTGGTTATTTGCCAGCCCGTCTGTATAGCAGAATATTTAGCATCAATTAGAAACGGTCAAAGTGTGAGGAGTAAGTAACCAACCCCTTATGGTCAGCCAAGGAACTATCAGCTAATTCATATACCTGAAAATAAGATTCACACGTTGACCACTGGCAATGCAACTGATGCTCACTGGCAAGCGTAAAACCAAACCGGCAATAGTAGTGTGGATCACCCAAAACAACGACGACGCCATAGCCAAATTCATTCAGGCTATCCAAACCTTCATACACCAGCTTTTCACCAATCCCCTGCCGACGATATTCTTCAGCAACCGCTAACGGTGCCAAACCAACCCATTGGTGATCTTCACCATTAATATCCACCGGACTAAAAGCCACATAACCGATTACCTGGCCTTCGTCATCTGTAGCAACCACACCTAACGTCAATAATCCATCTTCCCGCAATTGTTGGACCAATTCCGCTTCTGCCGGGGTATCAAAAGATTTCCGTAATAATTGATCTATTCCCGCTGCATCTACTGGAATTTCTACTCTGATCAACATGATAATTGCGCAAGATCGTGCTGATCCGCGCCCTCCGGCAAACTCGCTTTTATACACTCAGCCAATTGGAACAAACCCGCACAAAGAACAGCAAGCATGAACTTTAGCGCTAACGTATCTACCAAATTTTTAACACACAACCCTAATTCTGTACGAATAACCATTAGAATCAGATAATTGGCTTCGTCGCTGAAACTAACCTCTTCCTGCTTATACTGGTTGATAACTAAATGACTATCACGAACAGTAATAAACCAGTGCAGAGTAAGATTGTGGATTTTTCCTAACACAGCTCAGACTCCTTACTTGATAAAGTAACGTAGCTATTTAGCCAAAATATATCGGCATTCGCCCGATCCTACATCAAGAATCCAATACAGACCTAACTGTAAATTTTACCTTTTAATTATTAGGGTAATATCTGACTATAAACTGCGCTAAATCAAAACATCCCACCACTAATTCAATTACAATTACTAATCATTTATTACTTTATTCCGGTATTTTATATGGAGTAACTTTGCCCCACAAAAAATTTATTTACGTGACACAGTTGTCGTCGATAACGAAGAAGAACTTATCTATATCTGTCTGAAATATGATATTAAAGCCCATGATTCTTTAATCCAAATGGAAACAAAAGCATCTCATAAACATACAGTTATAGAAAAAAATGTAAACATAAGTTGCATGCTGAAATTAAAATTTACACATACTGATTATAGCCGATTGCAAATTTTTGGCTTAATGTATGGCATCAGTCCATATGTATTTCTTAAATTATTGAGAGAGATAATGCGAAAAAGTACGCATAGGATTTATTAAGATTTGCTTCTTTATTGATTATCCTTGGGCTGAATTGTCACAAATGTATATAGTTTAATCCTTATACAATAAATAGGAACAGTGTATGGAAAGCCAAGATATTTATTCAAAATTCATTGGTAAGAGGATAAAGCTATGGATGGATGAGCGTTTCCCGCTACAAAATGCGCCGCTTTTCTTTATCTTTTATATCATTAGCTATTCCGTAGCTTTTTATTCAATAGGGGAAAAGCCCATTTTGTCATGGGAGATCCTGCTCGGTTGCCTGATGTCCTTCTCCTATTTTTTACTATTACGGATATTCGATGAGCATAAAGATTACCAACTGGATTGTGAACATCATCCACAGCGAATTTTACAGCGCGGTATTATTACGCTGAAAAATCTACGGGTACTTGGTATCTGTTGTATCGCATTACAATTAGGTGGAAGTCTATTTCTAGATCGGGGAATTGGCTCAGTTACTTTTGCCTGGCTGTTGGTCTTTATCTGGACCTGTCTTATGGGGAAAGAATTCTTTATCGGTGAATGGCTAAATCAACACCTTACTTGGTATGCCATTTCCCATATGCTGGTAATGCCACTCATTATCTGGTGGTTAAGCAATATCGCCAGTCCTAACCTCACACTCAATTTCCCAATATGGGTTTTGATGGGATTGTGCTTTTTCTCTGGATTCAGTTTTGAAATTACACGCAAGTGTAAAGGCCCAGATGAAGAACGTCTTGAAATACCGACCTATTCATCTATTTTCGGCAGAAAAGGAGCTGTCGCTATTATCGCGGCATTGCTCACTGTAATGCTGATATTACAGATTTGGCTAATCCGTATCACCACTGATGGTATAGCGTTATGGGCGTTAATTACCTTGGTCGTTTGTTATGCATTGTGTCTATGGCAATTAGGCAAATTCCTCCATAACCCTACCATCCAAAATCGCAAACGCGATGAAGCTATCGTGGGAATATTCATGGTGCTAGGTTATTCAGTTTGCACTGCTAGCATCTTAATAAAGCTTGGGTTTGCTTAGGCATTAAAGGAAATACAGTTATGTTGCAAAAAAATCTCCAATCATATGTATGTGATGTTTCAGATAATACCACTGCACACACAGAAAACTGTGCGCGAAGTTCTATTCTAGAATTATCACACGATACATTTAGCCTTAAACACCAAGAAGCAACCCAAGTAGAATTACTGCCACGCCGCCACCTCTATACTTATACAGAGAAAGCCCGGCAAAAACGTCTGGATTATTTAGCAAAACATACCGGACATACATTGAAACATGTAGCAGATACCCATCTGGATGCAACGCAATTAACAAAAACCATTGAAGGGTTTATCGGTTCAATAGAAATCCCTGTGGGAATTGCTGGCCCTATCTTGATAAAGGGGCAATATGCTCAAGGGGTATATTATGCGCCACTTGCCACCACAGAAGGCGCTTTAATTGCGTCAATATCCCGTGGCTCCTCAGCCATTATGCAATCAGGGGGTACAACTGCGCGTGTACTTGGACAACGAATGATACGTGCCCCTCGTTTTGAATTTTGCAGCGTTTCGCACAGCATTATGTTCAGTGATTGGATCAACGAACATATCAGCGAACTACGGTATGAAATTGGACGCCATTCTAAGCATGCACAATTGGTGGAAGTAAAGCCACAAATCATCGGGCGCAGCGTCCATCTGCAATTCATCTATAATACAGCCGCAGCGGCAGGTCAAAATATGACCACCATCTGCACCTGGTATGCATGTCAGTGGATCCAACAACAGTTAGCCAAAATGGCGTTTATACCACTGCGTCACTTTATAATCGATGGTAATACTTCGGGCGATAAAAAAGTCTCTTATCAATCTTTCATCGAAGGACGTGGAACACGTGTAGTAGCTGAAGTTTATCTAGAAGCTGAATCCTGTCAGCAAATATTACGGGTCACTCCACAGCAACTCGTCACGGCTTATCACCATGTCTGCGAGGGCGCTATCGCCTCAGGGATGGTCGGCATAAATATTAATGCCGCGAATGTTATCGCCGGGATGTTTACCGCCTTAGGGCAGGACATCGCCTGTGTACATGAATCTTCCGTCGCGCATTTACACATGACATTGACTGCCGATAACCGTGTCTATTGCAGTATCACACTGCCCTCTCTAATTGTCGGTACCATTGGTGGCGGAACCAATTTACCACACCAACGTGAATGCCTGAACATGTTGGGCTGCACTGATGAAAACGGCACCGCTCGTCTGGCCGAAATCATCGCTAGTTATTGCCTGGCTCTTGATATTTCAACACTGTCAGCGGTTGCTGCGGATGAATTTGCGCAATCACATGAAAAACTTGGCCGCTATCGCCCTGTCACCACTAACAATATCACTGCGCACACCCCACAAGAGCTTGATTTGCCCTTCTTCCAGCAAGCAAATTTTAACCCTGTGTTACAAGGGGCCCATTTAACGACAATCAAACCTAAATTTTCGGGTGATGATGGGTACAGCATGCTGACACATCTAAGTTCAAATTATGCGGAACGTTTAATTGGCTTATTTCCTTTTTCTATGACGACATCCGCACAGAACAATTTATCCGTGATGCTGAAATTGAAGCCTCTGGGGAGTGAGGTCGTGAATATGGTACTGGATATCGCTAAACACTGCTCTTCTGAGTTGTTTGCCGTTTTCCAGGATTTTGAACATCAGCTTGAATTTAACCAAAGCCATAGCCGTGAGCTGGCTATTATGAATCAGCAAGATCCACGGTTGATGCGCTATATTCCCGTTATCTATGGTGTGATTGAAAACGAAGCAACTGGAACTTATGCCCTGATTGAAGAATTGCTCCACGATATGGTGTTAATGAACAATATTAACCTGGAAACACCTTGGGAGCAGCACCACCTTGAAGCCGCCATCCGGGGAGTAGCCGATATTCACTCTATCTGGTTGGGACGGGAAGAAGAGCTCACGTGGAAATTCTCGCAACTGCAAATTCCGAATGCCGATACAGTTTCACAGATGAATCCCCTGTGGCAAAAACTGGGCAATTTTATCCACCAAACGTTTCCTGAGTTGTTCACTGCCGAACAACATGAAGATTTCCAGCACTGGGTGGATAATGCCGCCACTTGGTGGAAAGAGATCGAACAGATGCCCAGGACATTGATCCACGGTGATTTCAACCCACGCAATATTGCCTTCCGGCAACAGGAAACCGGCTTGCATTTATGTGCTTGGGATTGGGAATTGTCTACTTTGCATCTCCCCCAGCGCGACCTGGCAGAACTTCTGGCCTTTAGCTTAGACCCACAAAGTGATGCAGATAAGGTGGCTTATTATATTGAACTACACCGGGTTGAACTTGAGCAAAAATCGGGGCTCTCCCTCGACCCCATAATTTGGCGTCGTGGCTATGAATTAGCGCTGCATGATTTATGGATGAGAAGAATTCCGTTTTATATGATGGCACATAATGTTGTTGGCTACCCATTTATGGAGCGCACAATGAAAACGCTCCGCTGGCTTATTTCATTAACACGGAATTAATAATCAACCAAATAAACTATTTAATTGACTCTTCCTCTAAAATAAGGGTGCAGCAATAGCTTGTAATATATTCATATCTTATTGATCTATTCACGCCAAAAATATTACGTGCAAATAAGAGCATGATGTAAGCAAGATATACTATTGCTGCATTGGTGGAACAATATGAAATATCTCTACACGCAAGATAACGCTATTGAATTGGCGGAACATTCCTTAGGTGGAAAAGCGGCTAATTTATTATGGCTTACGCAAAACGGTTTTCCTGTACCTAATTATTGGGTCATCAGCAGCGAGGTGCTTAATAACCTACTCATCAACGATACGTTTGCAAGCAACATCATAGAGCAGTTGGCTACCGTACCACATGATATTAGCCAGGAAAAACTCGATGCTATTGCTGCGCCATTGCGTCAGTGGCTACAGTCGATTCCATTGCCTGCTAAATTAGAAGAAGAATTAGCTCTCTTGTCAGAGAATCACCCAGATGAATTTTTCGCTGTTCGCTCATCAGCCATTGGTGAAGATGCCGCCAATGCTTCTTTCGCCGGGCAGATGGACAGCTACCTATTTCAGCGGGGTAAATCAGCGCTTGCCAATAGCTTACGTGCCGTGATGGCCTCAGCTTTTAACACGCGTGCATTACAATATCGCCTACACAAACGGCTACCGATGGGCAATATCAGTAGTGCTGTCATCATTCAGAACATGGTTGCCGGTGAAGTTTCTGGTGTCATGTTTACTGCACACCCTGTTACGGGTAGCAGGCAACATTGCCTAATCTCATCCGCCTGGGGCACCGGAGAAGGTGTAGTTTCCGGCGAATGCGATACCGATGAATTTTCAGTTCATCTCACCTCACCTGAGATCGAACGTCATATCACACAAAAAGAGACAGCAACTGTTTTCAATACTACCAACGGCAGCGGTACAGTAACCATACCCGTCGCGAAAGAAAAACAGTCGGAACCGACCTTACTCGATAATAAAATCTATGCACTACGAGATATTGGCAAAGAAATTGCGGCAGCACGGGGGTGTCCACAAGATATCGAATGGACGATTCAAAACCACCAAATCTTTATTCTACAGACCCGGCCAATAACCCGATTGCCACGTCTGGATGATAAAAGCGAACATCATATTATTTTCGATAATTCCAATATTCAGGAATCTTATTGTGGAATAACAACACCACTGACTTTCTCTTTTGCCCGGGCAGGTTATGCCACCGTTTATGAACAGACAATACGTGCTTTAGGTTGCTCAGATAAACAAGTTAATCAGCATCGTTCCATGCTGGAAAATATGCTCGGCTTAGTTAAAGGTAGGATCTATTACAACATCAACAATTGGTACAAAGGACTACTATTACTTCCCTCTTTCCAAACCAATAAAAAAGATATGGAAAGAATGATGGGGCTGGAAGATCCGGTTGATTTTATTGAGGATAAAACACTTTCACTGGGCGATAAAATAAAGAAATTGCCAAAAATGGGGTGGGCACTCCTGCGCTTGCTATATGCCTTTAGGACTATGGATCAACGGGTAGAACTATTCTTAGAGCAGTTTAAATGGCATGCCGCCGCCATAAAACAATCAGAGTTGCATACTTGCAACAGTGGCCAACTGATCGAAAAATTAAAATATCTGGATGAACATCTGCTACGACGCTGGACGACGCCGATCCTGAACGACTTTTACGTGATGATGTTTAATGGCCGGGTACATCGAGGGCTGGTTGCTGCCGGTATTGAGAATTCATCTGCACTATTAGGCGATCTCCTCTCCGGAGATGAAGATATTGAAAGTACCCAACCGACCAAAGTGCTGTTAAAGATGTGCCAATATGCACGCCAGCACCCTGAGTTGTGCAACCTGTTGACCCTCGGTGATGCGCGTACCCTGCTGACCCAAGTACGCCCACTCGATGAATCATTCCACCAGCAGTGCATTGATTATATTAAAAAATATGGCGATCGCACGATGGGTGAATTGAAGCTGGAAACCATCACACTAAAACAAGATCCCAGTTTTTTATTTCTGATACTAAAAAACTACCTTGCTATCGATACCCTCACACCAGAGACGTTATCCAGCCGGGAAAGAAAGTTGCGTACTCAGGCCGAAAATACCGCATTTCAGCAAATACAGCAGCGACTTGGCTCCAAGCGGATGAACACCTTTAAAAAGAATTTGCAGAAATTACGCCAAGCGATACGTCACCGGGAAAATATGCGTTTTACCCGAACTCGTATGTTTGGGCTGTATCGAGATATCTTCCTACAACTTGGTCAGGCATATGCATTAGAAGGAATACTCGCTGAACCCCGCGATATTTTTTATCTCACGTTAGAGGAGATCTACAGCGGCTACGAAGGAACAGCAATACAGACCCAACTTGAGCCTTTAGTTGCTATGCGCAAGCAAGAATATGCCAACTACGAAACAGAGGATGAACCAGCTCATCACTTTTTCATTAGAGGCTCACTGTATCAACAGCAAGATTACAGCTATCCCTATCAGGAACAACAAGCCCCAACCGATAGCAGCATGCTACAGGGTATAGGTTGCTACCCAGGGCAAGTTGAAACAACTATCCGATTAATTAAAAACCCACAGGATGAAATGTCACTAGCAGGGCAAATCCTGTGTACCGTACGTACCGATCCCGGTTGGGCACCATTATTCCCTACAGCAGGCGGATTACTCATTGAGCGCGGTTCCACACTTTCACATTCCGCCGTTGTTGCTCGTGAACTGGGGATCCCCGCCATTGTCGGCATTCCCGCCGTCACACAAATTTTAAAAGATGGCGATCGGGTACGCATGGATGGAGCAACTGGGACTGTTGTCCGCTTGCACGACACCACTGTAGAAGAGCTGACATCAAGGAGTGAACATGCCTAATATTTTCATGGGAGAATGGTCTCCGGCCAATCCACTACCTGAAGGTTTTCTTGACCTTCCACCCAGTATTTATCGCGATTGGCCGCTATGGCCTGGTGAAGACCGGGAAAAAGTACAACAGCAGTTTAGCCCGAAGAATTCTTGGTTTGATCACAGTAAAGCCTGGATTGGCTGCATTCCAGGGAAAGCCCGTCTTGTCGGCTTTTTAGTACCTCATAGCGTTGATGGCCAATCTGCCGCATTTTTCGGCTTTTGGGAAACTGATAATGACATAGCAAGCAACACCATGTTGTTTAGCGCTCTAGAACAATGGGCCAAGGAAAATGGTGCGTGCAATCTCTACGGGCCGATTAATTTTTCAACTTTCGGACACTACCGCGTTCGACTTGATCATTTTGATGTGCCTCCCTTTGAGCATGAGCCTTATAACCCTCCTTACTACCCCCTTTTGTTAAAAGAGTTAGGATTTGATATCCGCTATCGCTATACCTCAATATTCGACGATACCCAAGCAACAGAAGACAACTTTCAGCAGGCTCATCAACGTGCGCAAAGACTTCCTGAGGTTCAAGCGACATTATTGCCGCTAACGCCAGAATTATGGATGCAAGAACAGGTTAAACTCTATTCTTTTATCGACTCGGTGTTTGGTGAGAATTTCGCTTATGCCACGCCATCTTGGCCCGCATTTCAGCAGCATTGCGGTGAGGAGTTTATCAAACCTTTTTGCCATTACCCTGCGTCATTTCTGGCTAAAACTCCTAGTGGCGAAATTGCCGGGATAATTTTGAGTCTGTCAGTCCTGCAAAACGGTCAGCCCACCATTGGGTTGCTGAAAACCGTGGCAGTCGCACCGCAATACCGGGGCAGCCGGCTGTACAACATGCTGTACCACTCATTTGAACAGAGTGCCAGACGTATTCACCCTCGTCTAGGAGGGGCCATGATGCGTGAAGATAATACATCGCTCAAAACTGCCAAACGGCTTTTCAATACACCTGCTGCCACCAAGCATCAATATGCGCTTTATTACAGGAGGATCGCATGACAAATATTTGTCAGCCAATTGTCGATGCAGCCCAAAAATATCCTGAGCATTTAGCCCTGCAAGCGCCACATTCACGGGATCATAGTAGCGGTTTAAGCTTTCAGACGTTTTTTTCTCATGCCTCCCATTTCCAGCATCAGTTAACTCAAGCTGGGTTCGTCGCTGGCGATCGCTTGTTAGTGATTATCCAACCAGGCTTAGTACTTTATCCATTGCTTATTGCCATTCTGGGGCTAGGGCTAGTTCCCGTTATGCTTGAACGCGGGCTTGCCAAAAAGCAACTGAGGGAGATACTGCGCCACAGTCAATTATCGGCGGTGATCACTCAACCTACGTTAGGAAAATTCTGGTTTCTGCTCCCTGAACTCTGGCGACTGCGACGTTTTGTCATCGGGCAACGTATCTTGGGCATGAAAGTACTAGAAACACCCAATCAACATTTACCATTGAGTAGCTTTATCTGCCGGGATTTACCGCCGGATACAACTGGGTTAATTACCTTTACCTCGGGTTCTACCGGCACCCCCAAAGGCGCAAACCGCACTCATGACAGCTTACTAGCACAACTTTATGCCATAACAGCACTTTTTGCCGAGGGGAAGAATGAGATAGATCTACACAGTTTCCCCGTTATGGTGCTGCACTCATTATGCTGCGGCAACAGCAGTATTTTGCCTGATTTTGACTTTTCCCATCCCGCAACCGTCGATCCACAGCAGATCGTCAAGCAAGTGCAAGGCGAAGGTATTACATGCCTCAGCGGCGCTCCCGCCTATATGAGCAAAATCACCGATTATGCTAAGAACAAAGGGTTGTCATTCCCTAACGTGCGAACAGTCATCGTAGGTGGTGCGCCTGCCAATAAGGCTCTGCTTGAAAACTGCCTGACAGTCTTTCCACATGCTCGGCATTTAGTAGTCTATGGTTCCACCGAGGTTGAACCGATCAGTACCGTTGAAATGACGACTCAATTAAACCACTGGGCAACTCATGATGGTTATCTAGTCGGAAAACCCGTTACACAAGCAGAAATATGTATCCGGGAAATAACGGCTAACCCCCAACAAATTACTCCACTCGCCACCGGTAATGTCGGTGAAATCTTAGTTGCCGGGCCCCATGTGCTCAAAGACTATATTGATAACCCTCAAGCAACGAAAGAAAACAAACTCCCACGTAAACAAGGAGGTATTTGGCACTGTACCGGTGACGTCGGCTATCTGGACACGACAGGACAGCTCTGGCTACTTGGGCGGGTAAAAGACAAAGTGGTGTTAGATGATGGTCGTATCATCCATCCCTACGTACTGGAAAAAAGGATCAATGAACTGCCTGGGGTCACTCAAAGCGCATTCGTGTTACATCCTTTAGGCGGAGCCGCCCTGATACTGGAAAGCGCTACACTACCGACAGATTTACCCGCTATTTTAGACGAGCTGGATCTCACGCTGGTTACTCGTATTTATTGTGCTAATCCTATCCCTGTTGACATTCGCCACAACAGCAAAATAAACCGCATTGCGCTGATCAATATGCTTAGGAAAGGCCAATTGTCCTCCGTTCCATACAAGGAAAAATTATGAATAATAATCATTTCATCATTCATCTAAACAGAGCAGACTATATTACTATCGTTGGGGCGGTATTTAGCGCTCTTGCCGTGGCTGCCGCGTTACAACATTGGCATTACTTAGCGATTGCATTTTTGTATCTTGCCATGCTTGGCGACGCACTTGATGGTATTCTAGCCAGAAATTTAAATATTGTCCGCCCGTTTGGCCGCTATCTTGATGGATTTATGGATCAACTTATTTACTTGATCTCTCCGGCCATTATCCTCTACCTTTCCGGTTATCAATCTTGGTATTCCCTGTTTATCATTTTAATGATCATTAGCGGCTGTCTGCGATTATCCGTATTTAATGAAGTTGGGAATATTCAGAATGAAAACCAGCTCTCCTATCTTGGTATGCCCGTATTCTGGAGCTTATTTATTATCAGTGGTTACGCTTTGGTAAGCTTGGTAGCCGAGCCGTGGTTAAGCCATCTCTTACTGACATTAGCGCTCCTTACATTCAGTATCGCCATGCTATGGGACCGCCCGTTTTATAAATTCAAGAGTCTCAATACTATTATCAGTACAACACTTGCAGGGTTCGTCTTATTTACTGGTCTTCATTTCTGGAGTCTTTATGCTCAATAGTTTTTATCACGGATGGATTTTAATGATCCCCGTCATCCTTGGTGGTTGTTTACATATGGTGATTGTGACGAAAAACTATTTTTCCCGCTGGGCTATTCCAGTACATCAACGTTATTTTGGTCGCAACAAGACCTGGCGCGGTTTTATTGTTGTACCCATTATTACCGCGCTATTTTCACTATTATGGTTAGTTCCCAGCACCGGAACACAGGACACGGTTATTCCGCAGACGATTTCCTCCTGCTTATTTGCCGGTTTTCTGGCGGGCTTAGGCTATGTCCTTTTCGAATTACCAAACTCTTGGCTAAAAAGGAGACTCGGCGCACCACCGGGGCAACACCCGGAACAAAATAAGCGACTGTTTATTTTATTCGATCAACTTGATTCCGCTATTGGCGTCACAATAGCCTATTTTATTTATCTTAATCTGACTTACATCGATGCATTTTTCGTTTTCCTCTGTTTTTTAATCAGCGCCTTCGTTGTTAAAAATATATTGTTTTTATTTTCGCTGAAAAAAACGAGATTTTAAGCGAGGAAATCAGATAGAAATATTGCAGGAAAATGGCTTCCTTTAACGGAAGCCTCTTAGAACAAGTAGATCTTAAGTATCACCACCAACAGAACACACATTCTGTAGTATTACTTCGCAGTTAAAGATAACTCAACACCACATGCAGCAGCATAACGTTTAAGTGTGTGCCAACTAGCTTTCGTTACATTCTTCTCAATACGGGTAACCGCAGACGGATTAATTCCCATCCGTTTAGCTATATCTATTTTCTTTAGACCCGCCTTTTCCCGCCACTCAGTGAGTTGTTCCAGCAGCTCATATTCTTCTGTAGCCTCAACATAGGCTTGTATAGCTTCCGGTGTATTAAGAAGTCGCTTTCTCACTTCTGAATGTGAGATAGGAGTTACTTTAGCCATATGTCATATCCTCCAATCGTTTCAGTGCTAACTCTATTTCAGATGGTGGTGTTTTATCTGTTTTCTTCACAAAGCATCGTAAAATGTAAACCTGCTTCCCTTGTGAAAAAAGATAATGAATAGATACTTATCTCAGAAGGGATTAAATCAATAAGTTAATGGTGAAATATTTATAAAAACCTAGAAAATGTAACCTCGCAACCTAAAAGAAAGAAACCATCGACAAAACACAATTCAGCGATACATTGATAGAATTGACTTAGACTATATAGAAACATAAATCATCACTTAAACACCCTACGCAAATAATAGGTTATTTTCCTGAATTCACCATTACGCACCATACCTATCAAAATTCCTAGCAGAGTATAAATCACACCAAGAACCAGCATCATAGCGATATCTCCCAATACATTCTGTACTGGCAATCCCATCTGGTTAACACCGGCAATCGCTTTTGTTGCCCAAGTAGACGGTAAAGCAGAAGAAATTGCTCTCACCCAATCAGGCATTGCCTGCACCGGCCAGACTGTGCCGGAAATATAGAACACAGGCGTGGTAAGCAAGGCGATCGTTAAATAGATCATTTCTACACTTCGCATACATTCCGTTACCAATTTCCCTAATCCGAGTACTGCCAACATAAATAGGAACGTCAGCATTAATAACAACGGAATAGACGCCTCCTGCCGGTATCCCAATACCCACGGCCAAAGTACAAAAAAGATGATGGAGAGAAAAAGCCAAATCGGTAATAACGCCGACAACGCTCCCAAATAGACAGGTAATGGGGGTTTACCTTTCGGTGTACCACGTATTGTAATACTGACCCGTACACAAGATATCAATAACGAGTGTTGTAATAACATCACCAACAAACCGGGAAAAACAATTGCGGCAAAACTGACACCAGGGTTAAATAATCCAATAGTTTCACTACGAATCGGCATCAGTAATAATTCTGTCTGCTCAGGGCTAAAACCATATTTTAATAATAATTTGCTGTTATATTCGTTTAGCAATTGCCGGTGAGCAGAGGTCAACTCTTGCTGAATTTGTCCATTGGCAAGACGACTGGTTGCATCGCCATAAATCGGCAAGGTGATATTTTTTCCATTAAGGATATTTTTCTCCAAGTCCGCAGGGATAATAATAATCGCAAAGATTTCACGTAGCAGTAGATCGTGACGAGCATCAGCCAAATTATCATAGCTATGGACAGCAATTTTAGCCGTAGAATTAAGCTGGCGTATCAAAGCTCGACTAGCAGAGCTGTGATCCTGGTCGATCACAGCAACCGGTAGATCCCATACTGTTGGCCGGACATATACCAAACTCATCATACACAAGGAAACCAGCATCAACATCCACATGGGCTTTTCCAACATTCCCATTAATACCCGGCGAAAAGTTTGCCAATACATCTGCATTATTCATTACCCTGTGGCAAGCCAAGCCGTTTAAATAACCGGTTTCGTACTAACAGAAAGCAAACGACTGGATAAATAAGTAATAAAGCACAAACAGATAAAATACCCAGTAAAGAAACCTCACGCAAAAAAATATCAAACATCGCATTTAAAGCATGTGTTAAAGGCTCAATATTGGCAATTATCCGCGCTGGCAATATCATTGATAATTCTGGCACCGACATACCTGAAAAAGTCGTCGCAATACTGACTAGCACTCCGATTAAACTGTAAGCCGTCAGTGCACTATTAGTGAAAGTAAACAGCAACAGGCCAATACTTTGAGCGGCAATGACGTAGAAGAAACCCACTATCACCATATATATTGGGTTACCATTCACTTTTGCATCAAATACACCAATCAGAGCAGCCAATTCGACAATCAACAACAGAGTAAAAAACAGGGTATAAGGTGCCAATTTTCCCAACAGAGCGAAAGTAAACGGTTTCATTGTCATCAGTGTCTTGCTGCGTGCCATGCTATAAATCGTGCAGGTTACAACAAAAAGCTGTAACAAATGGATTGTGGCCGCAAACTGCTGATAATAGATATAACTACCGCTGGCATTAAAAAGGCTGTCATAAACGAGCGTAACATTGGCTAATGGAGGTAACTGATGACCCATTTCTGTCGCCAATATAGAACGGTACTTCGCATTAATCTCTGCCATTAATCCACTGAGATCTTGAATAGAATAACTTCCGGCACCATAAAATAACGCGTTGTAATACATACGCACGGTTGGCTGGTCTCCTTTGAGTGCATTAGCTTCAAAATCATGCGGGATATAAAGTAAGGAGTAATCCTTAGCACTGCCAAGCCGTTCAAGAGATTCCTGCAATCCGCCATCATAAGATTTAATCTGCGCATGAGAAGCCGCGTCCAAGTTACGTATTAGATGACGTGACAGCGGGCTCTGATCATTATCAACCACCGATACTGGCAGATTGAGTAATGTCCCTTCTGAAAAATTAGCGCTGATCAGCACAAATAGCATCAAAGGAAATAACCAGCCTAACCAGTGAAAAACCGGACTACGAATCACAGCCCGGATTTCTTGGCTAAAAGCGCGTTCGAAACCACGCCATGCAACCTTGCTCCGCATCAGTCACCTACTCATCCCAACGCCACAAGGCACTCATACCAGGACGTAAACCTTCAATAGCCTGTAAAGGATACAAGCGCACTTCAAAGGTTCTTAAATCGAAATCACCGGTGGCACGAGTTGCACGTTTAGTCGCATAATTACCCATCGGAGAGATATAACGAATTTCGGCTTCGATCTCTTTGTCACCTAGCGCAGGAAGACGAAGTTTGACTTTATCCCCTTTTTGCACCTTTGCCAGAATGTCTTCCCGCAGGTTATAAATAAAATAAGCTTCTGGTACACGGATTAATGTCACCAAAGGACTATTAGCATTAAATAACTCACCAACTTCTGCCGGAATCGGCCCAACTTCCCCCGCGACAGGTGCTTTGACCTGCAAATCATGACTCTGAGTTTGTAACTCAATCAGTTGCTGTTCAGCCTGACGCAAAGCTGCTGCATATTTCTGGCGAAGCTCAATCCTGTCACCATGCATACCTTCATCCAATGCCGCTTTTGCACTCTGCATTTTCTGATAGGCAACATCCCTACTTCTATGGGCATTATCTAGATCGTTGCGTGAAACATAACCTTTAGACGCTACGCTCTGAATACGATCATATTCACGTACCGCATTATCATATTCGGCCTGAGCTTGTGCCAAACCCGCTTCCAGATTCCGAATACTTTCTTCGCGTGTTCCATGCAGAGATTGCTCCAACTGCGCTTTGGCTTGATCACGAGCAGCTTCTAGTGAAGCAACCTGGGCCAGCAATTCCGGGCTTTCGAGTGTAATCAGCAACTGTCCTGCCTTAACATCATCTCCCCGTTCAACATGACGTTTGATCACTCGTCCCTTAGCTTTAGATGCCACAATCACTTCCGGTGCATCAACTTCACCTTGCAACAACAAATATTGGTTATGGGAACGAAATAACACAGCCATTGCTGTAAGCAAAATCACCAGTAAAATCGTAAAAAGTGTTCTTTTTTTCATGATGTCTTACACATCCAAAATTACCCGACCCGAAACTAACGCTATAGCTTCTCATTGTTCTACGGAAAATTTCTTATATGTTTGTGCGTATAATCACTGACAGAAAGGAAAACGCTTCATAATAGTGTAGTGGTTTATGATTCTTGTCAAATATTAACCTACTTAAACTAAACTTTTAATAATATTATTAGCTGTTTCTGTAAACTAATAACATTCACAAATCCTCCCGGAAAGTCTATGTACGAATTTAATCTTGTGTTGTTATTACTACAACAGATGTGTGTTTATTTGGTTATCGCCTGGCTACTAAGTAAAACACCACTATTTATTCCGCTGTTACAAGTCACTGTGCGTTTACCTCATAAGCTGCTGTGTTATGTCGCTTTTTCCATTTTCTGTATTATGGGAACCTATTTTGGTCTGCATGTAGGTGATTCCATTGCCAATACTCGTGCTATTGGAGCGGTCCTTGGCGGCCTTCTAGGTGGGCCAGGTGTCGGTGCGCTGGTGGGATTAACCGGTGGACTGCACCGCTACTCCCTTGGTGGGATGACCGCTTTTAGTTGCATGATATCGACCATTATTGAAGGTTTAATCGGTGGCATTATCCACAGCTATCTGACAAAACGTGGTCAGATAAACCGACTGATTAATCCCTGGACAGCCGCTATCGTCACGTTTTGCGCTGAAATAATACAGATGGGCATTTTACTACTGCTCGCCCGTCCATACAGTGAAGCATTAGCATTGGTCAAAAATATTGCAGCCCCTATGATCGTCACCAATAGTATCGGCTCAGCAATGTTTATACGTATCCTACTTGATCGGCGAGCGATATTTGAAAAATATACTAGGTTATGTCCCTCAATTAAATTATGGCCTTAAGAAATAAGCGGATACAACCTAATTTCACCATAGCGATATAATTTCTTGCTGTCTTTTCATAACGGGTGGCGATGCGACGATGCTCTTTGAGTCGACCAAAACATCTTTCTACAACATTTCTTCTTCGATACGTTTCATGGTCGAATTTAACCCGTCCATCTGACCGCGCTTTTTCATTTGATTTATAGGGAATTATCACTTTTATTCCCTGACTTTTTAACCGGTTACGTAATGCGTGGCTGGCATAACCTTTATCAGCAATCACCGCTTTTGAACGACGTTTCATAAAACCGTTTTTACGCTGAATACCCAGACCATCCAGCAGGCGCACTGCATATTGACTTTCATGACATTGACCTGCACTGAGTACCACATTCAGTGGATAGCCTTTTCCATCGACCGCCAGATGGATTTTGGAGCCATAACCACCCTGAGAGCGACCCAGGCCATGATTTTCGGTGACATCGGGATGTTTTTTTTGGCGCCCGCCGCACAATGTGCCGCACGAATGTTACTGCCATCCAGAGATATAGCTGACCAATCAACTAAACCTTGTTCATCCAGTATTGACAATAACTTATTGAAAATGAGGTTAATGAGCCCCGATTTTGCCCACCGATTAAAGCGATTATAGACGGTTTTCCAGGAACCATAACGTTCGGGTAAATCCCGCCAGGGGGCACCGGAACAGAGTATCCAAAACATGCCGTTGATAACCCGGCGGTGTTCAACATAAGGATGTCCCGCCCGTTGAGAATGTTCAGGGGGCAATAAGGGGAGCAGTAACTCCCATGCTTCATCAGGAAGGTCGTAACGAGCCATAACATGTTTTTTCCGAAAGTCAGAGCCACATAGATTATTCTATCTCAGCCTATTGCGGGACACACCCTAGTGCATTTTCTGCTCAGGCACTGAAAATCGCTGTCTATACGGAGGGTATTCTGCGAAAAGGATTTAATGAAAATAACAGTATGCGAGTAGCAAAAGTTATTTATCAACAACTGGAAATCGGCGCAGTTGCTATTACAGACAGAGAAAAACTCTTGGCATTTATTGGTATCGGTTCAGATCATCACCTTCCTGGAACACCTATTTCTTCGGAACAATCCCGTCGAGCAATTGAAAATAATGAAGTGGTTTATGCTGATGGCAATGAAATACCTTACCGTTGTTCAATCAACCCAATCTGCAAATTGGGTTCCACCTTAGTTATTCCGCTACAGGGAGAAAATCAGCAAGTTATTGGCGCAATCAAACTTTATGAAGCCAAAAACCGTCTGTTCAGCTCAATCAACCGCCCCCTAGGGGAAGGTATTGCCAGCCTGTTATCTGCCCAAATCCTCACAGGACAATATGAACGTAACAAACAATCACTGCTCCAATCAGAGATTAAGCTGCTTCATGCGCAAGTGAATCCTCACTTTTTATTTAATGCCTTAAATACCCTGCAAGCAGTGATCCGACAGGACAGCGATCAAGCAAGTCAATTAGTACAATATCTCTCAACCTTTTTCCGTAAAAACTTGAAACGGTCAGAAGAGATTGTCACGCTGTCTGATGAAATAGAGCATGTGAATGCTTACTTACAAATTGAGAAGGCGCGTTTCCGTGAGCATCTGCAAATAAACATTGAACTACCGGAATCTCTGCTTCACACCAAATTACCCGCTTTTTCTCTCCAACCAGTAGTAGAAAATGCGATCAAACACGGCACATCACAGTTATTAGAAACCGGTAGGGTTACTATTCGTGCTCATCAGCAGAATCAATTGTTAATACTGGAAGTGGAAGATAATGCCGGTCTTTATAAATCGGCCTCTATGGGGGATGGATTAGGAATGAGTCTGGTAGATAAACGACTACGACTTCGCTATGGTGAAAATTATGGTGTGCAAATAGATTGCCAGCCAGAAAAATTTACCCGCGTAATTTTACACTTGCCACTCATTAAAGAGGCTAATAAAACTGTGTGAATATGAATATATTAATTGTTGATGACGAACCGCTCGCACGAGAAAACCTACGTTGTTTGCTAGAAGAAGAACATGATATTCAAATTATTGGCGAATGCGCCAATGCCGTTGAAGCCATTGGTGCCATATATCATCTAAAACCCGATGTTGTATTTTTGGATATCCAAATGCCACGTATCACTGGATTAGAAATGGTTGGTATGCTCGATCCAGAACATCGTCCCTACATTGTTTTTCTGACCGCATTTGATGAATATGCAATACAAGCGTTTGAAGAACACGCATTTGACTATTTATTAAAACCACTAGAAAAAAATCGTCTAACCAAAACGTTACAACGATTACGGCAAGGGCATCAAAAACAAGATATTTCTATCCTGAAAACAGAAGAACCACTGAAATATATCCCATGCACCGGCCACAGCCGAATCTGGCTTGTGCAACTGGATGAAATACTTTATGTCACCTCCCGTCCAAGTGGAGTTTATGTTATGTGTACCAATGGGCAGGAAGGATTTACTGAACTGACACTCCGTACACTGGAAACCCGCACACCATTGATGAGAAATCATCGTCAATATTTGGTCAATATGACCCATCTGCGCGAAATTCTATTTGGTGATCACGGACAGGCCGAACTGATCCTACGTAATGGTGAAACTATTCCTGTCAGCCGCCGTTATTTGAAACCATTGAAAGAAGCATTAGGATTGAAGTAACCGTGATATTCATCACCTTTTTAGCAGGTTAGTCAGTTCTTACTCACCGCTCACCTGCTGAATCTGACCACTTAACCCGCCATACAACCACTCACTCAGACACTCCCTTATAGCTTCCTTTACCTATGACAAGATACGAGTAAAAATTTATAACTCTCAGGAGAAGAGAAATGCAACACGCTCTCACATTTGTCATTGCAACGTTGTGTATTCTGGTTATCTGCTACCGCTTGTACGGCGTATTCTTTGTTAAAAAGGTACTGAAAGCAGATGACAGCGAGGTTACACCTTCCCATTTATTGGAAGACGGTAAAGATTATGTACCCACGAAAAAATGGGTCAATTTTGGTAGCCACTTCGCCGCAATCGCAGCCGCAGGACCGCTGGTTGGCCCTGTGTTAGCAGCCCAATACGGTTATTTGCCAAGTATGTTATGGTTATTAATCGGCTGTGTTATCGGCGGGGCCGTGCATGATACGGTTGTTTTATTCGCCTCAATGAAACATAGCGGTAAGTCCCTGTCAGAAGTTGCCAAAACAGAACTTGGCCCAATTGCTGGTTGGTGCACCGGCCTTGCAATGCTGTTCATCATTACTATTACTATGGCAGGTCTGTCCATGGTGGTTGTTCACGCGCTAGAGCGTAACCCTTGGGGGACATTTGCAGTATTTATGACCATTCCAGTCGCAATCGGTGTCGGTCTATGGGAGCGCTTCACAGGTAATATGCGCGGAGCAACATGGGTAGGTATTATTACCATTATGGCTTGTGTGATTGTCGGCCCTTACATTCAAGCATCCGCCTTCGGTGAATGGCTGAGCCTGCGTACATCAACTGTCAGCTTGGCACTGCCAATCTATGCATTTTTTGCAACCGCTCTGCCAGTATGGATGCTACTGACTCCCCGTGGTTATCTTTCTAGTTTTATGAAAATCGGCGTATTCGGCGCGCTAGTTGTGGGAGTCATCTTTATTAACCCGGAGATCCAGTTCCCGGCAGTCACTGAATTTATTCATGGCAATGGCCCTGTACTGGCTGGTCCGGTGTGGCCTTTTATCTCCATCACCATTGCGTGTGGTGCTATTTCTGGTTTTCATGCATTTATCGGCTCTGGCACAACACCAAAACAGATCGATAAGTGGAGTGATATTCTGCCAGTGGGTTTCGGTGCAATGCTGGCAGAATGTGTCGTTGGTGTCATGGCGTTGATCGCTGCCACTTCCCTATATCCTGCTGACTATTTCGCTATTAACTCCTCCCCAGAGGTCTTTGCTACATTGGGTATGGATGTTATCCATCTACCAAAACTGAGTCAGGAAATTGGTTTGGATCTGTATGGCCGTACCGGTGGTGCAGTCACATTGGCGGTTGGTATGGCAGATATCTTCACCCGCATCCCTTGGTTCAGCCAGCTAGCATCCTACTTTTTCCAGTTCGTCGTCATGTTTGAAGCCGTATTTATCCTGACAGCAGTTGATTCCGGTACGCGTGTTGCCCGCTACCTACTGCAAGATTTCCTGGGCGATATATGGGCACCTCTGAAACGTATCGACTGGTTACCGGGTTCCATTGGTTGCAGTATCGTTGCCTGTTTACTGTGGGGCTACCTACTGAATTCCGGCGATATCAATTCAGTCTGGGCACTATTCGGGGTATCCAATCAACTGATGGCCTCCATCGGCCTGATGATTGGTGCAACAATTATCCTACGTCTGTCTGAAAAACGCTGGTATATGCTGACCTGCCTGATACCACTCGCTTACCTGTACGTTACTGTGAACTACGCAGCTTACTGGATGGTGAAGAATGTTTACTTCAACTCCGCAACAAAAGGTTTCAATATCTTCAACGGAACAATCTCCATTGTGATGGTTATCCTCGGCATTGTGATTATGGTCTCTTCCATTATTCAATGGCTGAAACTGTGGCGTGTCCGCAGTACAAGTAATTCAGTTGAAGTACTAACTAACTGATCTCTTTCTGCATATCAAAAGCTGCCTTTTGTATAAAGAACAGCTTTTTTATTATAAAAATATTAAATCAATTAACTGATAACAAAAACGGCTCCTGTAAAAAGAGCCGCTTTATTATTTAAATATCAGTTCAGATGATTACTGTGCGTTACTATTGTTATAACGACGGCGTGGAGCAGATGAACCATGATCATCACCACGACCACGGAAATTGCTACGGCTCTGACCTTCACCACGACCTTCTCCACCGCGGCGTTCACCATTGAAGCGACGGCCACCACCATTGAAATTCTCACGATCACGGCGAGGGCCACTACCACTACTATTACCGTTACCATTGCCGTTACGCCCACCACCACGACGTTCACGGCGCTCAAATGGCTGTGCATCACCCATTAACTGCATATTCATTGGCTTATTCAGAATGCGGGTACGGGTAAAGTGGGATAACAAATCACCTGGCATGCCTTTTGGCAATTCAATCGTGGAATGCGTTGCAAACAATTTGATGTTGCCAATATAACGGCTGCTGATATCACCTTCATTAGCAATCGCACCAACGATATGACGAACTTCAACACCATCATCGCGGCCCACTTCAATACGGTACAACTCCATTTCACCAACATCACGGCGTTCACGACGAGGACGATCACTACGTTCGCCACGATCATCAAAACCATTACGACGACGATCATCACGTTCGTTGAATTCGCGGCGAGGACGACGAACCGGGTCCGGAGGCAGAATCAACGGGCGCTCACCCTGTGCCATTTTCAATAATGCAGCCGCCAGCGTTTCTATATCCAGATCTTCCGCAGGTTGCAGTTTAGACAACAGAGTACGGTACTGATCTAGATCGCTACTTTCCAATTGCTGCTGTACATTAGCGGCAAATCTTTCCAGACGACGCTGACTCAATAATTCAGCATTTGGCAGTTCAACTTCCGGGATAGTCAGCTTCATTGTACGTTCAACGTTACGTAACAAGCGACGTTCACGGTTTTCTACAAACAACAATGCACGACCTGCACGACCTGCACGGCCAGTACGGCCAATACGGTGAACATAAGATTCCGCATCCATTGGAATGTCATAGTTAACAACCAGACTGATGCGCTCAACATCCAAGCCACGCGCTGCAACATCAGTTGCAATCAAAATATCCAAACGGCCATCTTTCAGACGTTCCAATGTCTGCTCACGCAGTGCCTGGTTCATATCACCGTTTAGCGCCGCACTGTTGTAGCCATTACGCTCCAGTGCTTCTGCTACTTCCAACGTTGCATTTTTGGTACGCACAAAAATAATCGCAGCATCAAAATCCTCAGCTTCAAGGAAACGCACCAAAGCTTCATTTTTACGCATACCGTAAACAGACCAGTAGCTCTGGCTGATGTCAGGACGAGTCGTTACACTCGCTTGGATACGCACTTCTTGCGGATCGTTCATAAAACGACGAGTAATGCGACGGATAGCTTCTGGCATAGTTGCAGAGAACAGTGCAGTCTGATGTTCAGCAGGAATCTGGCTCATGATGTTTTCAACATCTTCGATAAAGCCCATACGCAGCATTTCGTCTGCTTCATCCAAAACTAAACCGCTCAGGTTAGACAGATCCAACGTACCACGCTTCAGATGGTCCAGAAGACGCCCTGGTGTACCCACAACAATTTGTGGCCCTTGACGTAAAGCGCGTAACTGAACGTCATAACGTTGCCCACCATACAGTGCAACAACATTCACGTTACGCATATGTTTAGAAAAATCTGCGCACGCTTCGGCTACCTGTACCGCCAGTTCACGGGTCGGTGCCAACACAAGGATCTGCGGAGCTTTCAACTCAGCATTGATATTATGTAGTAAAGGCAGACTGAATGCCGCTGTTTTACCACTCCCCGTCTGTGCCATACCCAGTACGTCACGGCCATTTAATAAATGGGGAATACATTGTTGCTGAATTGGAGATGGCTTTTCATAGCCAAGATCTTCCAGCGCAGAAAGGATAGGTGCTGATAAACCCAGATCAGCAAAAGAGATTTCAGTCTCAGTGGTCATGTAATGGTGCCTCATTAGTTATGGCGGCCAGTCTACATAACGCATCGAAAAAAATTTCGGTCATTTTCATTTAAAATGTGAACTGGCTCAAATTATTTAATTAAACGAACAAATAAGCCCTCATCGGTCAAGATGATGGACTTTGTTAATCGATCTCGAAATGTTCGTCAGCTATTGCTGGTCCGATTCTGATAGGTCATCTTGTTCCTGGCCTAACAGCGCCAATTCCAACAATGCATAGCGGTGCTCAACAAAGTTATGTGCGTTGTTAGCTACCGTCAGCTTGAATAACGCAGATGCGCTATCCTTGTCCCCCAGACTTAGGTAATGTTTACCTAAATAGAAGTCAGTTTCACTGAGATGCTCAGCGAGCGAAGTGTTATCCGTTGCATTCTCTTTCAAGCGATTCATCAATGTATATTCACTAATTTTGCCTAAATAGAATTCAACTATATTCCAGCCCCATTGCCCCCGGTTCGCTTTTTCGTAGTGTTGCGACAAGTTCAACATCGCTCCTTTAGGATAAAATTCTTTTTCCACCAGGTACAACCACAACGAACGGAAAGGATCATTTGGATCGTCTTGATAAAACGCCTGCAGATCATCCTGCGCTAACTTATACCGACCACCGTAATACAACGCGATGCCACGGTTAAGACGCGCGTAATTGTAAGTTGGATCAAGCTCTAATACAGAATCAAACGCTTCATAGGCAGCATCAAAATTGCTAGCCTGTGTGAAGTAAATTCCCAGATAATTAAAAATCTCTGGAATATTAGGCCGAATAGATAAGGCAACAGAAAAATCATTCCGTGCCAAAGCCCTCAGCCCGAGACTATCATACAGCACACCTCTCTCATATAAAAGCTGCGCGTACTCATCTTCTGTCAATGACCGACTCGCAAGAATCTGTTCCATGCGAGCCAGAATGACTTCTTGTTGCAATGAAGGTTGTAACGGAATAGCAAAAACTTCGTTTTTACGCCAATCCTTGCTGCTGCATCCTGCCAAAAGAAGTATTGCTACAGCATAACACCAGCGCAGAAAAAGATTCATTTCCTACTCCCGAAAGTCAGACATTGATTAAGAATGCCCTATCACCCATATTGCATTTATTGGGCCTCCTGCCCTGAGTCTATAAACGGCGCTTTTTTACAAACGCCGTTTATACCCGTTATCTTTCAAGTTGCCTCTTTGTTGGCTGTACTCGCTCACCCCGGTCACATAGTTATCTATGCTCCAGAGGACTCACTCCCTTACCGTCGCGATGCATCTTGAAATCCATAGGGTATATACATCAAATTTATTCTGCTGATTGTGGTGCCACTGGTGTATCCTCGACAATTACTCCGACTGTCGCTTCTTTAATACTCAGACGAACACGACCCTGGCGATCAATTTCCAGAACTTTAACTGAGACTTCCTGACCAACCTGCAAATAGTCAGCCACTTTCTCAACACGCTTATCAGCAATCTGAGAAATATGTACCAGACCTTCTTTACCACCACCGATAGCAACAAACGCGCCAAAATCAACGATACGGGTTACTTTACCAGTGTAAATGCGAGCTACTTCGATCTCAGCAGTTATTTCTTCAATGCGACTGATGGCATGTTTTGCTTTTTCACCATCAGTTGCAGCAATTTTCACTGTGCCATCATCTTCAATTTCAATGGTGGTACCGGTTTCTTCTGTCAGTGCACGGATAACTGAACCACCTTTACCGATAACATCTTTGATCTTATCAGGATTGATCTTAATAGTGTGAATACGTGGTGCAAATTCAGAAATATCATTACGTGGGCTATTAATTGCCTGTTCCATTACACTCAGGATATGCAAACGCGCACCTTTTGCCTGATTCAGAGCAATTTGCATAATTTCACGGGTAATGCCTTCAATTTTGATGTCCATTTGCAGCGCGCTGATACCTTCACAGCTACCCGCTACTTTAAAGTCCATGTCTCCCAAATGATCTTCATCACCCAAGATGTCAGACAGAACAACAAAATTATCGTCTTCTTTCACTAATCCCATTGCAATACCAGCAACAGCAGCTTTAATCGGCACACCTGCATCCATCAACGCAAGAGATGCACCACAAACAGATGCCATTGAAGACGAGCCGTTTGATTCCGTGATTTCAGAAACGACCCGAACGGTATATGGGAATTCGTTAGCTTTTGGCATAACTGCCGCCACACCACGTTTGGCCAAACGACCATGACCAATTTCACGACGTTTTGGTGAACCCATCATACCTGTTTCACCAACAGAATATGGCGGGAAGTTGTAGTGCAGTAGGAAACGATCTGTGCGCTCTCCCATCAACTCGTCAATGATCTGTGCATCACGTTCTGTACCCAAAGTCGCAGTAACCAAAGCCTGAGTTTCACCACGGGTAAACAGCGCAGAGCCATGAGTTCGAGGCAGAACACCAGTACGTACATCCAATGCACGCACCATATCTTTTTCACGACCATCAATACGTGGTTCACCACGCAAGACGCGGCTACGAACAACTTTTTTCTCTAAGCTACCCAGAATTTCATGGATTTCAGCTTCCTCTAAAGCTTCATCCTGTTCCAGCAGTGCTGCCGTAACTTCCTCTTTGATAGCATCAACCTGAGCATAACGCTCCTGTTTTTCAGTGATACGATAAGCATCACCCAAACGGTCTTCTGCCAATCCAGCTACACGGTCATGCAACGCTTGATTAACAGATTCTGGCACCCAATTCCATTTTTCTTTGCCTGCTTCCGCAGCCAACGCATTAATGTTATCAATAACCACCTGTTGTTGTTCATGACCGAATACTACCGCACCTAACATTTGCTCTTCAGTTAGAATGTCTGCTTCAGACTCAACCATCAGAACAGCACCAGCAGTACCTGAAACCACCAGATCTAAACGGCTATTTTTTAGCTCATCACTGGTTGGGTTCAGCACATACTGATCATTAATATAACCAACGCGAGCAGCACCAATTGGACCATTGAACGGGATACCAGATAGTGCCAGCACAGCAGAAGCACCGATCATTGCAACAATATCTGGATTAACTTGCGGGTTAACAGAAACAACTGTTGCTACAATCTGCACCTCGTTCAGGAAACCGTCCGGGAACAGAGGACGCAGAGGACGATCAATCAAACGAGCGACTAACGTTTCTCCTTCACCTGGACGACCTTCACGACGAAAGAAACTGCCAGGAACACGACCAGCAGCATAAGTACGCTCCTGATAGTTAACAGTCAGAGGAAAGAAATCCTGACCTTCTTTTACTTTCTTTTGACCAACAACAGTGACAAATACAGCCGTGTCATCCATATTGACCATGACAGCAGCTGTGGCCTGGCGTGCCATCATACCTGTTTCGATAGCAACGGTATGTTGGCCATATTGAAATTTACGAACAATCGGATTAAGCAAAATAATATCCTTTCGTTAACATTGCCTTTTATATTCAGCAGACAACAATGAATGATCTCTCCATGCCACATCCTCGCGACTAACGACAGGTCTTACTCCCTTAAGCACTCTCATTAGCCGCGCGAACCTCTGTAACTGAAGAGCCTAAACAAAAACCACCACCAGCATTTTTGTGCTGTTATCTATGATGGCTTCTCAGAAGAAAAGGGGCCCTATATGGCCCCTTTCCACTGAAACTTGCTTGATTAGCGACGCAGGCCAAGACGCCCAATCAGCGCAGTGTAACTTGTTACATTTTTACGCTTCAGATAGTCCAGAAGTTTACGACGCTGAGAAACCATGCGCAGCAGACCACGACGGCTGTGGTGATCTTTTTTGTGCTCTGAAAAATGGCCTTGCAAGTGGTTAATCTGTGCAGTTAGCAAAGCAATCTGTACTTCACTAGAGCCACTGTCATTCACATCACGACCAAATTCAGCAATAATTTGCGCTTTTGCTTCAGTACTTAGAGACATATTACAACTCCAAAAACATATAAAATAAAATTACAGGTGCCGATCTCTAATTCAGCCACCCAACATATAACTGCGCCATTCTACGCTGCAAATAAGTTAAGCGCAAGATAACCCAAAATACCCTAATCCCGGCTTTCGACAACTAAACGGCGGGGAGCAACAAGCCCATCATCATTGATAACAGCAATGCCAATGAATTTCCGTTCATCACCTTCAGTCACACGTACCATACTTTCAACTAAAGCTGGGGATTTGGCACTGCGCACCGCCTGACCTTGTTTAAAATAAGCCGCAACTACTGGAATCAAATTAACCTCTGGGAAATGAGCAATTGCACTATCCATTGGTAATAGTAATGAATCAATTAATTCGCCCACAGGTATTTCTTGATCTTTGGCCTGCTTTTGTAATTCATATAATTGCTCAAGTGTCACCATGCGATCATTTGGATAATTCGCTACCTGTAAACGTCTTAAATAAATAACGTGAGCACCACAGCCTAATAATTCACCTAAGTCATCAATAATAGTGCGAATATAAGTGCCTTTCGAACAGTGTATTTCCAATTCCAGTTCATCATTTTCCCAACGGATAAACTGTAATTCATAGACTGTAATTGGTCGTGCTTCGCGTTCTACCTCAATACCCTGACGAGCATACTCATACAATGGTTTTCCCTGATATTTCAGTGCAGAATACATGGAAGGAATTTGCATGGTATCACCACGGAATTTATCCAAAGCTGCATCAAGTTGAACCTGACTTAGCTGGATTGCCCTTTCACTGATGATTTGCCCGTGTGAATCTGATGTGTCAGTTCGCTGACCAAGACGAGCTATCACTCGATAACGCTTGTCAGAATCAAGTAAGAACTGGGAAAACTTCGTCGCTTCACCAAGGCAAACCGGTAGCATACCGGTTGCCAGTGGATCCAACGCGCCAGTGTGACCAGCTTTGCTAGCGTTGAAAATACGTTTTACTTTTTGTAACGCATCATTAGAAGAAATATCCTGCGGCTTATCCAGTAACAACACACCATGTATATCACGACCGCGACGATGACGCCCCATTACTTCTCCTCTTTGTGATCCGTAGAAGCCCGGCGCTGTTCATCATTCTTTACAACATTAGTAACCAGATTGGACATCCTCATCCCCTCTACCAAGGAATTATCGTAGGAGAAAGTCAGTTCCGGTACGACACGCAAACGCATTGCTTTACCTAGCAGAGAGCGAATAAAACCAGAAGCTTCATTCAATGCCTTAATACCATTCTTTACCACATCAGAATCATGTTCTTCAGTCAACACATTCAGAAAGGTGACGAATACTTTGGCATAAGCCAAATCACGAGAAACTTCAACGCCAGAAACAGTTGCCATACCAATTCGGGGATCTTTCACTTCTCGCTGTAAAATGATGGCAATCTCTTTTTGCATTTCCTGTGCAACGCGCTGAGTACGGCTGAATTCTCTTGCCATTGTCATATCTCCTGACATTTGGGGGGCAAAAGCCCCCCAATAATGAAATTAACCAGTGGTAGGAATTAAGCGATAGATCGTTTAACTTCAATAATTTCAAATACTTCGATCATGTCACCAACACGAACATCGTTGTAGTTCTTAACACCGATACCACATTCCATGCCATTACGGACTTCGTTAACGTCATCTTTAAAGCGGCGAAGGGATTCCAATTCACCTTCATAAATCACTACGTTATCACGCAACACGCGAATTGGATTATTACGTTTAATAGTACCTTCGGTCACCATACAACCCGCAATCGCACCAAATTTCGGTGATTTAAACACATCGCGAACTTCTGCTAGTCCCATGATCTGCTGTTTATATTCAGGTGCCAGCATACCACTCATTGCCTGTTTAACCTCATCAATCAGGCTATAGATAACAGAGTAATAACGCAGATCCAAACTTTCATTTTCAACAACCCGGCGTGCAGAAGCATCGGCGCGAACATTGAAGCCCAGAATAATTGCATTAGAAGCAGCAGCCAGTGTTGCATCAGTTTCAGTAATACCACCTACGCCAGAGCCGATGATTTTCACTTTCACTTCATCAGTAGACAATTGTTCCAATGCTTCGCGGATCGCTTCACATGATCCCTGAACGTCAGATTTCAGAACAATATTCAATTCAGAAACTTCACCTTCTTCCATGTTAGCAAACATGTTTTCCAGTTTAGATTTCTGCTGGCGAGCCAGTTTGACCTCACGGAATTTACCCTGACGATACAGAGCAACTTCACGAGCTTTCTTCTCATCACGTACAACAGTTGCTTCATCACCAGCCGCAGGTACGTTGGATAGGCCAAGGATTTCCACTGGAATAGATGGCCCCGCGGAGAACACTTCACGACCTAGCTCGTCACGCATTGCACGAACTCGTCCATATTCAAAGCCACAAAGTACTATATCACCTTTGTTCAAAGTACCTTCCTGAACCAGCACTGTCGCAACCGGGCCACGGCCTTTATCCAAGAATGATTCGATAACAACGCCGCTTGCCATACCAGAACGGACTGCTTTTAGTTCAAGAACTTCAGCTTGAAGTAAGATTGCGTCCAGCAATTCATCAATACCAATACCCGCTTTAGCGGATACATTGATAAACTGAGTTTCACCACCCCACTCTTCAGGCTGAACACCGTGCTGAGAAAGCTCACTCTTCACGCGATCCGGATCAGCTTCTGGTTTGTCGATCTTGTTAACCGCAACAACTACAGGCACACTCGCTGCTTTTGCATGCTGAATAGCTTCGATAGTCTGAGGCATCACACCATCATCAGCAGCAACAACCAGGACTACGATGTCGGTAGCTTTTGCACCGCGTGCACGCATTGAAGTAAATGCCGCATGCCCTGGGGTATCCAAGAAAGTAATCATGCCACTGTCAGTTTCAACATGGTAAGCACCGATATGCTGGGTAATACCACCCGCCTCACCAGAAGCAACTTTCGTAGAACGAATATAATCCAGCAGAGAAGTTTTACCGTGGTCAACGTGACCCATGATGGTCACAACCGGCGCACGCGGTTCAGCAACAGCTTCACCTGTATCGCGGTCGCTCATCAGCGCTTCTTCCAGCTCATTCTCACGACGCAGGATAACTTTATGGCCCATTTCTTCAGCAACCAGCTGTGCAGTTTCCTGATCGATCACCTGATTAATGGTTGCCATTGCACCCATTTTCATCATGGCTTTGATGACCTGAGAACCTTTGACAGCCATTTTATTCGCCAATTCAGCAACAGTAATAGTTTCACCTATCACAACATCACGGTTAACAGCAGCTACAGGCTTATTGAAACTTTGTTGCAATGTACTGGTTTTACGTTGCTTGCCTTTTGTACGACCAACTGCACGGGCTTCTTCACGATCTGCTTTAGATTCAGAATGTTTATTATTTTTCTTCTGGCGAGTAGCCTTACCACTACGACCGCGGGCACGACGATCACCTTCAACTTTAGCATCATTTTCGTCTTCTGCTGCACGGGCATGACGGGAGGTAGTGACATGATAATCGTCGCTATCAATGGAATCTGAATCACTTGACCACTTATCCTGATTCTCTTCAGCCATACGACGAGCTTCCTCAGCAACGCGTTTAGCTTCTTCCTCTACCTTACGACGCATCTCTTCTTCTGCTTTACGCTTAAGATCGGCAGCTTCTGCTTCACGGCGTGCTTTTTCACTTTGAATTGTTTTATCAGTCTGTGCTGGTTTCTGTTTATGTTCGGTATGTTGATTGGTCACTTTTTCACTTTCCGCTGCCTGGCGCTTAGCTTTTTCAGCTGCTTCACGTTTGGCCTTTTCTTCTGCCTCACGTTTAGCCTGCTCTTCAACGAGTTTCTTCGCTGCTGCTTCGGCTTCGCGTTGCGCTTTTTCTTCTGCTTCGCGCCGTGCTTGCTCTTCCGCTTCACGCTTCGCCTGCTCTTCCGCTTTAGCCTGTTCAACTGCATCACGGTTCACATATGTACGCTTTTTGCGGACCTCAACGGCTACCGGTTTGCTTTTACCATCGGTGCCTGAAACATTCAGCGTACTACGTGTCTTACGCTGCAATGTCAATTTATCGGGTTTACCAGCTGAACCACCTTGCTCGCGGTTCAAATGCGCCAGTAAAGCTTCTTTTTCTTTCTGGGAGACAAAATCAGTTTCGGTTTTTTTAATCCCTGCATCAGCAAATTGCTGTACCAAGCGATCAACCGAAGTCTGTATCTCTTCTGCCAGTGATTTTACGGTTACATCTGTCATGCTGTTCCTTCCTGCTACGGTTTATTACGCATCATCGCCAAACCAACAGATATTTCGGGCAGCCATGATGAGCTCGCCTGTTTTCTCATCATTCAAACCTTCAATATCAGATAGGTCGTCGATACCCTGCTCGGCAAGATCTTCCAGCGTACAGATGCCACGGGCAGCTAGGTCAAATGCCAGAGTACGATTCATACCAGTCAGATTTAACAACTCTTCAGTTGGTTGTTTATCACTGAGGCTTTCTTTCTGAGCCAGTTCCAGAGTAGTTAAAGCAGCTTTCGCACGTTCACGCAGGACTTCGATAGTTTCCTCATCAAGGCCTTCAATTTCTAGAAGTTCCTTAATTGGTACATAGGCCAATTCTTCCAGAGTTGAGAACCCTTCTTCGACTAGAACAGTAGCAAATTCTTCATCAATATCGAGATGCTTAGTGAATGTATCAATAGAAGCATGAGCTTCTGCCTGATGTTTTGCTTGTAACTCTTCAGCAGTCATGACATTTAATTCCCATTTGTCATCACCACGATGTTTTTTCAACAACTGCGCAGCCAGGCGCACATTTTGACCATTACGGCCGATAGCCTGCGCTAAGTTGTTGCTTTCAACGGCAACATCCATCGTACACTTGTCTTCGTCGACAACAATAGATGCAACATCAGCCGGAGCCATAGCATTAATGACAAACTGAGCAGGATTATCATCCCACAGTACGATATCGATTCGTTCGCCGCCCAGTTCACTGGAAACAGCCTGTACTCGCGCGCCACGCATGCCAACGCAAGCACCTACCGGATCGATACGCTTGTCATTCGTTTTTACTGCAATCTTAGCGCGAGATCCCGGATCGCGGGCAGCAGCTTTAATTTCAATCAGCTCCTCACCAATTTCCGGAACCTCAATACGGAACAGTTCAACCAGCATTTCCGGGCGGGAACGACTGACAAACAGTTGCGCACCTCGTGCTTCAGGGCGAACATCATACAGTACACCACGCACGCGGTCACCTGGGCGAAAATTTTCCCTTGGTAACATATCTTCGCGAAGGATAACGGCCTCAGCATTATTGCCTAAATCAAGAGTGATATTCTCACGATTGACTTTCTTAACCACACTGGTGATGATCTCACCTTGCTGTTCGCGGAACTGATCAACAACCATAGCGCGCTCAGCCTCACGTACTTTTTGTACAATAACCTGTTTAGCGGTTTGCGTTGTAATACGATCAAACGTTACTGATTCAATTTGATCTTCGGTATAGCTACCCAAATCGATTTCAGGCTCTTCAAATCTAGCCGCTTCTAGCGTAATTTCACGAGTCGGCTGAGTCACTTCTTCAACAACTAACCAACGACGGAAAGTGTCAAAATCACCAGATTTACGGTCAATGCTGACACGAACATCGATATCTTGTTCATATTTTTTCTTGGTGGCTGTGGCCAATGCTGTTTCCAGCGCCTCGAAGATCTTTTCGCGTGGAAGGGATTTTTCGTTGGAAACCGCTTCCACAACAGCCAGAATTTCTTTATTCATCCTAGTTGCCTCATCCGAACTTTAAAAGTGGGGTACCAGGTTCGCTTTCTGGATGTTGCTCAGTGCGAACACTTCATCTTTTCCATCCACCGTAACCGTGATCATTTCGCCGTCGACAGTTTTAATAATGCCCAGCCATTTCCGACGGTTTTGCATTGCTATACGTAAAACCAGACTGACTTCCTCACCAATAAAACGCTGGTAATGTTCAGTCGTGAACAATGGGCGTTCTAAGCCAGGTGAAGAAATTTCCAGGTTATAAAGCACTGAGATAGGATCTTCGACATCCAATACCGCACTGACCTGGTGGCTAACATCAGCACAATCATCAACAGTGATACCATTCTCACTATCAATATAAATCCGCAGTGTAGAAACACGTGCACGAATAAACTCCAAGCCGACTAACTCAAAGCCTAAAGCTTCAACTGGTGCTGAAATCATCGCTGTTAATTTTTGCTCTAATGTGGACAAGCCCACCCCCAAGACATAAAAAAAGGGCTAATTAGCCCAGTAGTTCTGTTGTCAAATAACAAAAAACCCCGAAATTCGGGGCTTTATGCAACTGGACCCTATTTGCTGCCAGTGGCTTCAACCACTCACTTCATGCCCCTTTAAATCAGAATCAATATTTCAAATATTGCTGAATTATTTCGTTCAAAAAGGTGCATCTCAATTTAAGAAGTGGTTGCGGGAGCCGGATTTGAACCGACGACCTTCGGGTTATGAGCCCGACGAGCTACCATGCTGCTCCATCCCGCGTTCGAAAACGTGGCAAATATTACGCCGATAGCTGCAAAAACGCAAGCTATCCGAATAATGGTACCGAGGACGGGACTTGAACCCGTAAGCCCTAGTGTGGGCACTACCACCTCAAGGTAGCGTGTCTACCAATTTCACCACCTCGGCACTACATGAAGCTATCACTGATTAAACAGCCTCATCTTAATTCTTTCCTGTGACGACTACTGAGGAATATCACTATTTGGTGCTGCTGGTGCCGTCGGAATCTCCGTTGACTTCTCGACTTTAGCAGGCTCGCCAATGTTTTCCCACTTACTGCTTGCACCAGTCTGGTTACTGGTCATATTGCCAAGCACCAAACTAATAATGAAAAACAGAGTGGCGAAAAGTGCGGTCATACGAGTCATAAAGTTACCAGAGCCCGATGAACCAAACAGCGTCGCAGAGGCACCCGCACCAAAGGAAGCACCCATATCAGCACCTTTACCCTGCTGTAGCATAACCAAGGCAATTAGCCCGATAGCAACTAGCAAGAAAACAACTAAAAGAGCTCCATACATATGTCGTACCTATGTCCTCGTGGGGTTTACCACGGTTTACGTGGCTACCTTATACCGCATCACCCACTCAAACAGGCTAATCACCTGACCGAGTGGGTCTGAATACTAACCAAACCACATCTGATACGCAAGGTTAATTTCAATAATCAGAATCACTTGAGGAAAAAAACAACAAATTAGCCCGCATGTTTCACCGCATCAGCAATACGATGAGCCAAGGCCGTGACTTGCACATCATCTTCACCTTCTACCATGACACGAATCAATGGCTCAGTACCAGATTTACGTAATAATACCCGTCCACGACCATTTAATTCAGTTTCAACAGATTTAGTAATATTAATTACATTTT
Organism: Photorhabdus laumondii subsp. laumondii; assembly: GCF_003343245.1. Lineage (NCBI taxonomy): Bacteria > Pseudomonadati > Pseudomonadota > Gammaproteobacteria > Enterobacterales > Morganellaceae > Photorhabdus > Photorhabdus laumondii. Next base: position 5,293,424 of record NZ_CP024901.1, read on the forward strand.
CCGATTTAAGTGGATCGTGTGAACCGGAGAAACGAACATTTACCAGTACCTGTGGCAAAAGTTTCATACCACTACACAGATCGTGCAAACTCATATGGTTACGTACCATAGCACTCAGAATCTGAAGGCCAGCAACAATGCCGTCACCTGTAGTTGTTTTATCCAGTAAGATAACATGACCAGAGTTTTCGGCCCCTAAACGCCAGCCTTCTTCCTGCAATTTTTCCAGCACATAACGGTCACCCACTTTAGCACGCAAAAATGGGATACCAAGCTGCTTCAATGCTAACTCCAATCCCATATTACTCATCAGCGTACCAACAACGCCACCACGCAGTTGTCCTTGTCTCAATGCTTCACGGGCAATAATATAAAGGATCTGGTCGCCATCAACTTTCTGTCCCAAATGGTCAACCATAATAACGCGATCACCATCACCATCAAATGCCAAACCAACATCTGCTTTCTCTTCTACAACACGTTGCTGCAACAAACGAACATCGGTAGCACCACACTTTTCATTAATATTGATACCGTTTGGTTCACAGCCAATCGTCACAACATCAGCCCCTAGTTCTCTGAGTACATTTGGAGCAATGTGGTAAGTCGCACCGTTAGCGCAATCAAGTACAATTTTCAATCCATTAAGACTTTGCTCACTTGGAAATGTACCTTTACAGAATTCGATATAACGACCAGCAGCATCAACAATACGATTTGCACGCCCCAACTCTGCGGATTCCACACAAGTCAGTGGCTTTTCCATTTCAGCTTCAATCGCTTCTTCCACATCATCCGGCAGTTTCGTACCATCAATAGAGAAAAATTTAATACCGTTATCATAATAAGGATTATGAGAAGCAGAGATAACAATTCCAGCTTCAGCACGGAAAGTTCGGGTCAGATAAGCAACAGCAGGTGTTGGCATAGGACCAGTGAACGAAGCAGATAAACCAGCCGCAGCTAAACCTGCTTCTAAAGAAGATTCCAGCATATAGCCAGAAATACGGGTATCTTTACCGATAATGATCTTACGAGAACCATGACGAGCCAGTACCTTACCCGCAGCCCAACCAAGCTTTAACACAAAATCTGGCGTAATTGGGCTATCTCCCACTTTGCCACGGATACCATCGGTACCAAAGTATTTGCGGTTACTCATAATTTCTTTTCTTCCTTTGCTGAAAGTGTTGCTCCGACAATGTGCATTGCCTGCACGGTTTCTTTGACATCATGTACCCGAATAATTTGCGCTCCTTGCATAGCAGCGATAACTGCGCAAGCTACACTACCGATAACCCTTTCTTGTGGCGGCACATGAAGCAACTGACCTATCATAGATTTACGTGACATTCCTGCTAGCACAGGTAAACCAAATTGATGAAATTGATTTAAATGCGCCAGTAACTGATAGTTATGCTTCAAGTTCTTGCCAAAACCGAAGCCAGGATCAAGAACAAGTTTATCTTTTGTTATCCCTGCCATCGCACAACGTTCAATTTGCTCAGTAAAAAATTGGTTCACTTCTATTAACAAATTTTCATAATGTGGAGCATCCTGCATAGTACGTGGTTGGCCTTTCATATGCATCAAGCAAACGGATAAGCCAGATTTAGCTACGCTTTCCAAAGCACCAGGCTCTTGTAATGCACGAATATCGTTAATCAAATGGGCACCAGCTTTTGCTGACTCACTCATCACCAATGCTTTCGAAGTATCAACAGAAATCCAGATATTAAATCGTTGAGCTAAAGCCTCAACAACCGGAACAACACGATCCACTTCTTCCTGCTCACTAACTTCATCAGCTCCCGGACGGGTAGATTCCCCACCGATATCAATGATCGCAGCGCCTTCATTAATCATCTTCTCAGCATGTTGTAAGGCCATATTCAGGGTATTATGAGCCCCACCATCAGAAAATGAATCTGGAGTCACATTCAAAATACCCATTACTTGTGGACGGGAAAGATCGAGAACATTGTCTCTGGCTCTGAGTTTCATGTTAGGCTACCTTCAATGTCAAAACCCCAGGGCTTACCTGGGGTTTCATGAATATCAATCAGACTACGAAACCATAGAACAATTACTGATCTTTATTTCCTGACTGCCCTACTTGCTCACCACCTTGCGCCAATGTATTGATATCATCAGTTGGTTTTGCAGCTTGTGGAGGAGGTGTATTACCTGTTGGGCGACTGTTATTACTGCTGCCGTTATCACTTTCCCATCCTGCTGGTGGACGAACATTTGTACGATTCATTAAGTCATCAATCTGGGGAGCATCAATAGTTTCGTACTTCATCAATGCATCTTTCATCGAATGCAGAACATCAAGGTTGTCCATCAGAATCTGACGAGCACGTTGATAGTTATGATCGATAATTGCCTTAACTTCCTGATCAATAAGACGAGCAGTTTCATCAGACATGTGCTTAGCTTTAGCAACTGAACGGCCAAGGAACACTTCCCCTTCTTCCTCTGCATAGAGTAATGGGCCAAGTTTTTCCGAGAAACCCCACTGCGTTACCATGTTACGGGCAATTGATGTCGCCACTTTGATATCATTAGATGCACCAGTAGAAACACTGTCTGGGCCATAAATAATCTCTTCCGCCAGACGACCTCCATATAAGGTTGAAATCTGGCTTTCCAACTTCTGGCGACTAGCGCTGATCTGATCGCCTTCCGGTAGGAAAAAAGTCACCCCCAAAGCGCGACCACGCGGAATAATGGTAACTTTATGAACAGGATCATGCTCAGGAACCAGACGGCCAATAATAGCATGGCCTGCTTCATGATAAGCAGTTGATTCTTTCTGCTCTTCCGTCATCACCATAGAGCGGCGTTCAGCGCCCATCATGATTTTGTCTTTCGCTTTTTCGAATTCAACCATAGAAACTACGCGTCTGTTACCACGGGCAGCAAACAAAGCAGCTTCATTCACCAAGTTAGCCAAATCAGCACCAGAGAATCCCGGAGTACCGCGAGCAATGACAGAAGCATCAACATCTGTATCCAGAGGAACCCGGCGCATATGAACTTTCAGAATCTGCTCGCGGCCACGTACGTCTGGCAAACCAACAACAACCTGACGGTCAAAACGACCTGGACGCAACAACGCAGGATCAAGTACGTCGGGACGGTTAGTCGCGGCAATAACGATAATACCTTCGTTGCCTTCAAAACCATCCATCTCAACCAACATCTGGTTTAGAGTCTGCTCACGTTCATCGTGACCGCCACCCAAACCAGCGCCACGCTGACGGCCCACCGCATCAATTTCATCAATAAAGATGATACAAGGTGCTGCTTTCTTCGCCTGCTCGAACATATCACGAACACGGGATGCACCAACACCAACAAACATTTCAACAAAATCAGAACCAGAGATAGTAAAGAACGGCACTTTCGCTTCACCAGCAATTGCTTTTGCCAGTAAAGTCTTACCCGTACCCGGAGGCCCAACCATCAGAATACCTTTCGGAATTTTTCCACCCAACTTCTGGAAGCGGCCTGGCTCGCGCAGATATTCCACCAGTTCACCAACTTCTTCTTTCGCTTCGTCGCAACCAGCAACATCAGCAAAAGTGGTTTTAATCTGATCTTCTGTCAGCATACGGGCCTTGCTTTTACCAAAAGACATTGCCCCTTTACCGCCACCACCCTGCATCTGACGCATAAAGAAAATCCAGACCCCAATAAGCAGCAACATCGGGAACCAGGAAATGAAAATAGAAGTTAGCAGACTTGGTTCCTCTGGGGGTTCACCAACCACTTTTACGTTTTTATTCAGTAACGTATCTAGCAGTTTTTCATCCTGTACTGGTAGGTAAGTGGTGTATCTGCTGTTATCTTTCCTACTAACGTTAATTTCACGACCTGTGATACGAACTTCGCGCACCTGATCCTGGGCTAATTCATTGATGAAGGTAGAATAATCCACCCTACGACTATTGGAATCGCTGGGACCAAAACTCTGGAATAACGACATCAGCACAACTGCGATAACTAACCAGAGAATCAGGTTTTTCGCCATGTCACTCAAGGGATTAACCTCATATTACAACTGTGTTAACAAATAGCATTCAGGGTACTATAGTTTCCGCCCTGTCGCTACAATGTATACTTCACGCGATCGGGCCCGCGAAGCGTCTGGCTTACGAATTTTCACGTTCGTAAATAGGGAGCGAATTTCCCTCAGGTATTCATCAAAGCCCTCTCCCTGAAACACTTTGACAATAAAACTCCCCTCGGGGGCCAGCACATCACGACACATATCTAACGCCAATTCAACCAGATACATGGATCGAGGAATATCGACCGCAGGTGTTCCGCTCATATTGGGTGCCATATCCGACATGACGACCTGGACTTTGTTATCACCAACTCGCTCAAGCAATGTTTTCAATACAAGTTCATCACGAAAATCACCCTGAAGGAAATCGACGCCAACAATGGGATCCATCGGTAAAAGATCACAGGCAATCACTCGCCCATTATCACTAATTTGACTCACTGCGTACTGAGACCATCCACCAGGAGCTGCGCCTAAATCGACAACGGTCATGCCAGGCTTAAAAATTTTGTCACTTTGTTGAATTTCATCAAGTTTAAACCAAGCGCGAGAACGAAGCCCTTTTTTCTGTGCTTGTAGAACATATTTATCACTAAAGTGTTCTTGTAACCAGCGACTGGAGCTTGCCGAACGTTTTTTATTGGCCATTGTCCTTTCCAACTATACAACGAATAAAGAGCCAGATATCTATTGCTCCGTACATCAAAACCACAACACACTATTTATGGTGATAGAGATGAGATGGCGGTAGAATGTCTCGTTTTCAATCCTAACTAAGCAAAAAAACAATGGCCCTTAACAAAAAACAAGTACAACACCTGAAAAGTCTCGCTCACCCGCTAAAACCTGTTGTCATGATTGGTAATAACGGCCTGACCGAGGGTGTGTTGGCCGAAATTGAACAAACGCTGTCACACCATGAGCTTATCAAAGTCAAAATCGCAGGCGAAGATCGTGAAACCAAAAATTTGATCGCCGATGCAATTGTCCGCGAGACCGGTGCATATAATGTGCAAGTTATCGGTAAAACTCTAGTTCTTTACCGCCAATCGGAAGAACGCAAAATTATTTTACCTAAATAATCAAACCACATTTATATAAAATGCGGTGCGCATATTATGATAAAAAAGGCCATATTCGGCCTTTTTTACTTTTCCACGATCCTTATGCAACTTTACCTAACGTAAATCAATAGCAACAGGACAATCCCGAAGTTAAATATATTCAACTTTCAGGATCTCATATTCAACTTCACCGCCTGGTGTTTTGATAATAACAACGTCATCAACTTCTTTACCTATCAAACCGCGGGCAATTGGTGAATTCACTGAGATTAAATTTTCTTTAATATCAGCCTCATCATCACCCACAATCCGGTAAGTCTGCTCTTCATCAGTATTAACATTCAAAACCGTAACTGTAGTCCCAAAAATAACACGTCCACCCTTGGGCATTTTTGTGACATCAATCACTTGTGCATTAGAAAGCTTAGCTTCGATTTCCTGAATACGGCCTTCGCAGAAACCTTGTTGTTCACGAGCAGCATGATACTCAGCGTTTTCTTTCAGATCACCATGTTCACGCGCTTCAGCAATGTCTGAAATAATTTTTGGACGACGTACGTTCTTTAGATAATCTAGCTCTTCGCGCAACTTATCCGCGCCACGTACCGTCATTGGAATCTGTTTCATTTATTAATCCTCTAAATCTTTCCTGAGCAAAAAACCAACATCATCCTGATGTTTTCAGATAACAGCACAATGAGCACACCTTGTCGGGCGGGCTTACAGACAATAAACAATAGTGCAAACCATAGGACTACCCAGAGTTCACAATCATATTTTACATATTAATATATCATTCTAACGTAGACTTGGTGATGGGTCATCGTTTACTTTTCCCCACTTTGCGCCTTAGTATTGTGGTATGTCTACATCCATATGCGAAATTTATGTCCTTCTTTAAAATTGCCGGCAGATTAATTTGCGTTACCGCTCTGTATTTAACTATACCCAACGCAAACGCCACACCTGTTGAGGAATATACGCAATATCTGCCTGATGGTACTAATCTGGCGTTAATCGCTCAAAAAGCGGGCAGCAGTACCCCGTTAATTGATTATCACGGGCAGCAAATGGCTCTACCAGCCAGTACGCTGAAAGTTGTCACAGCTCTTGCAGCATTGTTACAACTGGGTAAAGATTATCGCTTTATCACCACACTGGAAAGTCACGGAAAAATTTCAAACGGCATCCTGAGAGGGAATTTGATTGCTCGTTTTGTCGGAGATCCGACACTGACCCGTCAACAACTTCGCAATATGGTCACAGTTCTGAAACAATCTGGCGTGGAAAAAATTGACGGTGATCTTTTGATAGATGTTTCCGCCTTTGCCAGCCACGATAAAGCTCCCGGTTGGGTATGGAATGACATGACCCAATGTTTCAGCGCTCCCCCTGCTGCTGCAATTGTAGATCGAAATTGTTTTTCAGTTTCGCTATATAGTGCTGAACACCCCGGTGATACTGCATTTATCCGCGTAGCATCCTTTTATCCCGTAAATATGTTCAGCGAAGTTAAAACGTTGGCAAAAGGCTCTCCTGAAAGCCAGTACTGCGAACTGGACGTCGTTCCCGGAGAGCTGAACCGTTTTACTCTTACCGGATGCCTTACTCAACGCAGTGAACCGTTGCCACTGGCTTTCGCGATTCAAAATGGTACCAGCTATGCGGGTGCAATTCTCAAAAATGAATTGCAAATTGCAGGAATTGAAATCACAGGTAATCTTAAACGCCAAAGTTTACCAACTGAACCGGGAAAAGTTCTGGCTCAAAATCAATCAGCACCATTACATGATCTGCTAAAAGTCATGCTAAAAAAATCTGACAATATGATTGCTGATACCGTATTTCGGACAATAGGCCGACAACACTTTGATATACCAGGAACCTGGCGTTCAGGTTCTGATGCGGTAAGGCAAGTATTAAAACAAAAAGCAGGTATCGATCTAGGAAATACCGTGATGGTAGATGGCTCAGGATTATCCCGCCATAATCTAATTACTCCAGCAACCATGATGGAAGTATTACAGTTTATTGCTCAGCATGATCAAGAATTAGATTTTATTTCCATGCTGCCATTAGCGGGTCATGATGGCACATTAAGATACCGGGGAGGGCTGGATGAAGCAGGAGTAAACGGAAAAGTTTCGGCTAAAACCGGTGCCCTGCAAGGAGTTTATAACCTAGCTGGCTTTATAACCACTGCTAGCGGTCAACAAGTTGCTTTCGTGCAATTTATTTCTGCTTACGCCGTACCGCCAAAAGAGCATCGCAACCGTCGGGCCCCTTTGATTCGATTCGAAAGCAGGCTATACAAAGATTTATACCAACACAACTGATAAAATTGGCGCCACAAAGATGGCGCCCTTAATTATGATGAGAAAGTATGATGAGAAAGTGAAAAAATCAGCGTTTGTAAATAACTTCAATGCCTTCATCGTCATCTTCGTCCCAATCGTCATCCCAGTCATCGTCTACTTCCGAAACCTGTTCCAATTGCTTCTTATGGTAGTCATCCCACATGAATTCAACTTTCTCAGGCTGAGTTTCACCTTCTGTTCTGCTCATATTACGAGGCTGAGTTTTCATAAACTCCATAATATCCCAGCAAAGCGCTTTAACACCCTGACGATTTATCGCTGAGATCATATAAAAGTCGCCTTCCCAACCCAATTCATCAGCAATAGCTTGGGCACGCTGTCTAGCTTCTTCTGGCTCCAACAGATCAACTTTATTGAACACCAACCTGCGTGGTTTTTCTGCCAATTTTTCACTGTATTGCTGTAGCTCGTTGACAATAATCCGGGCATTTTCAACAGGATCTGATCCATCAACAGGACAAATATCGATTAAGTGCAGCAATACCCGACAACGTTCCAAATGTTTCAAGAAGCGAATACCCAAGCCAGCACCATCGGAAGCACCTTTAATGAGCCCTGGGATATCAGCAACAACGAAACTTTGTTCGTTATCCATCCTTACTACACCCAAGCTTGGTACCAGAGTGGTAAATGGATAATCTGCAACTTTTGGTTTAGCGGCAGAAACAGCACGGATAAAGGTGGATTTGCCCGCATTTGGCATCCCTAGCATACCAACATCCGCCAACAGCATCAGTTCCAGCATCAATTCACGGGTTTCACCTGAGGTCCCCATCGTTCTTTGGCGAGGAGCCCGGTTGACCGAAGATTTAAAACGAGTATTACCAAGCCCGTGGAATCCACCTTTCGCTACCATTAAACGCTGTTCATGACGAATCATATCGCCTAGAACCTCACCGGTTACTGCATCACGGACACGCGTCCCAACAGGGACTTTAATCGTGGTATCCTGACCACGCCTGCCTGTACAATCACGGCTTTGACCATTTTGTCCACGTTCTGCCCGAAAGGATTTTTCAAAACGATAGTCAATCAGTGTATTGAGATTTTCATCTGCTAGCAGATAAACATCCCCACCATCCCCACCATCCCCACCGTCTGGCCCACCTTTCGGAATATATTTTTCACGGCGGAAGCTGACACAACCATTGCCACCATCCCCCGCAACAACCAGTATCCTGGCTTCATCTACAAATTTCATATTTTTTCTCCGTATGATAGCCATTACAGTGCTGGACGGCCGTGTTACCCAGAGATGGCGTATTTTAGAATATAAAAAGCCCCGCAACACATGCAGGGCTTCTGATTCGGTTTATACCCGTTATCTTTCAAGTTGCCTCTTTGTTGGCTGCACTCACTCACCTCAGTCACATAGTTATCTATGCTCCCGGGGATTCGCTCCCTTGCCGTCGCGATGCATCTTGAAATCCATAGGGTTTATAACTCGAAAAACTTATTCAGCTTCGATGCTGATAAATTTGCGGTTTTTCGGGCCTTTAACTTCGAATTTAACTTTCCCGTCAGCTAATGCGAACAGGGTGTGGTCACGACCACAACCAACGTTATTGCCAGCATGGAATTTAGTGCCACGTTGACGAACAATGATGCTGCCTGCTAATACAGACTCGCCACCAAAACGTTTTACACCCAGACGTTTGCTTTCAGAATCGCGGCCATTACGAGTTGAGCCGCCAGCCTTTTTGTGTGCCATTAATCTGCTCTCCTAAATCTTAAGCGATGCCAGTGATTTTAACATCGGTGAACCACTGACGGTGGCCTTGCTGCTTACGGCTGTGTTTACGACGACGAAACTTAACGATTTTAATTTTCTCGCCACGACCGTGGGCAACCACTTCAGCTTTGATTTTAACGCCTTCAACGACAGGAGCGCCGATTTTGATGTCATCACCATTAGCGACCATCAGAACCTGGTCAAACTCAACAGTTTCACCCGTTGCGATGTCCAGCTTTTCCAGGCGAATTGTTTGACCTTCGCTGACTCGGTGTTGTTTACCACCACTTTGGAAAACCGCGTACATATAAACTCCGCTTTCCGCACGCCCCCTTAAATATCATTCCAGAGCGCGCTATAAATATTCATAATAGGGCGCGAATTCTACGCAAAAAAGCCTAAGAAGACAAGAGCAGAATTAGAGCAGATGATAAAAAAACATAGTTGCTGAATTGTCATTTATTTAGACTGTTTTTCGAGTACAATCAAGACACAGCAATAACTATTTTAATGTTAATATGAACACAGCTCTGCATTAAAACCCATAGCCGAAAAAATATGAATTTAGAAACCATTATCAAGCTAACCGCTGATGATATGGCAGCGGTAAATGAAACCATTCTTAGTCAGTTGAATTCTGACGTTACTCTTATCAATCAGTTGGGCTACTACATAATCAGTGGTGGTGGAAAACGCATTCGCCCAATCATTGCCATCCTGGCTAGCAGAGTATTGGGTTATCAGGGTGATAAGCATATTACTGTTGCTGCATTAATTGAATTTATCCACACAGCGACTCTGTTACATGATGATGTAGTAGATGAATCAGACATGCGACGTGGCAAAGCGACTGCCAATGCCATGTTTGGTAATGCAGCAAGCGTGCTGGTTGGTGACTTTATATACACACGCTCTTTCCAGATGATGACAGCGCTTAACTCCATGCGAGTGCTTAAATTAATGTCAGAGGCAACCAATGTTATCGCTGAAGGCGAAGTTTTACAGTTGATGAACTGCAATGATCCAAATATTTCTGAAGATGATTATATGCGGGTGATTTACAGTAAAACAGCCCGGCTGTTTGAAGTCGCCGCGCACTCTTCCGCAATTCTTTCTAACGCCACCCCAGAGCAAGAAATGGCTTTACAAAATTACGGACGTTATTTAGGCACTGCATTCCAGTTAATTGATGATTTGCTGGATTATAATGCTGATAGCGATACATTAGGCAAAAACACTGGTGATGATCTTAACGAAGGTAAACCGACATTGCCCTTGCTACACGCTATGAATCATGGCACTCCAGAACAATCAGCACTTATCCGTGAAGCAATTGAAAAGGGTAATGGCCGTCATTTACTCGAAACCGTACTGACAACCATGAAACAGTGCGGTTCACTGGAATATACCCGTAAACGAGCAGAGGAAGAAGCAGATAAAGCAATAGCTGCTTTGCAGGCGCTGGAAAACTCCCCATACAAGCAAGCACTCGTGGGGTTAGCCCATATCGCCGTACAACGCCTTTCTTAATCGATAGAACGAAACCTGGGGTTAATCTGACTCCAGGTTTTTCTCTGCGTCTTCAACACCTACATCAATATAACCAATAAGTTTTGCGAGCCCCTCCCGAAGAATAAATTTCACAATTTTTTCCCGCTCAACTTTAGTTAATTGATAGTAAGCCTCAATCCAAATTAAGAATGGGTCTTGTCGTTTGTTTGTATAATCAATAGTGCTTTCCCCTACGGATAGCACATTAAGTACATCTTCAGGCAAACTATTTATATGATATTCAAGAGCCTTGCCCTGAACACCCCGTTTACGTCTATATTCCCATCCTTCCCGCCTTGCCATCAGATTTATTCCCTGTGGCGAAGAAGGAAGTCCGGCAATACCAACCAGCTCTTTAGCTGAGTACCATTCTTTTTTCATACTTTTCTTCTCACTTTGCACCGGGATAATGAAGAAGAATCCAAGTTAGTTGGCATTTCCAATTTCCAAAAATGGGTTAAATAACAGAAAGTTTTTCTAAAAAACTTCTGATACCATCCCGTAAAATCATGGCTATCACAGCCTGTTTCTCAGATTCTGATAACTGATGAAAAGCACCAACCCAAATCGACAAAGGATCTTGCTTCTGTACCTGATACTCAGAAGATGATTCATGAAGCTCCAATGCTACAATGGTCGTTTCCGGGAAACAGGAGTAGTGATACTCGACTGCTTTACCTTGTACACCTTGTCTTTTCTGACGTAACCACTCCTCTCGTTTTGCTCTGGCATTAACTCCTTGTGGTGATCCAGGTAACTCACCCACGCCGATTAACTCCTTGGCCGAATACCACTCTTTTTTCATCACGTTTCTCTATTTTTGTAACCAAGTTCAAAAAAGAAGTTTTTAAGAAAAAATTTGGAAATACTTTTAGAAAAATAATGCTATTTTATTTCTCAATAACAGGTTTAAGTTCGTTATTGCTCTCATGCATACCTGTTATTTATACCACTAACATAGCATCAAATTTAATAAAAAAAGGATTAAAAATGATTTCAAGGAAATCTGATTGGCATCCTGCCGATATAATTGCAGCTTTACGCAAGCGGGGAACAACCTTAGCTGAGGTATCACGCAGGGCAGGGCTCAGCTCATCAACCCTGGCGAATGCACTATCTCGTCCGTGGCCAAAGGGAGAATGGATAATTGCGAATTATCTGGAAATACACCCTTCAGAAATTTGGCCAAGTCGTTATTTTGATCCAAATACTGGAGAATTATTAGAAAGGAAAGTACGCGAACAAACAAATAATTAGCTAACGAATTATACCCTAATGGATCTCACGATGCATCGCGGCAGCAAGGGAGCGAATCCCCGGGAGCATAGATAACGATGTGACCAGGGTGAGTGAGTGCAGCTAACTAAAGAGGCAACTTGAAAGATGACGGGTATATATTAGTTGAACAAAAACCGCCGGTAATTCGCTATACCAGCGGTTTTATCGTTTCATAGATATATATTTTTTATTTATAAAATATATTAATTAGTTATTAATAAATTTTTCGCCTAATTCTATATCTTTTCTCAATACATCTAGCATGCCTTCCAGTGCTTTCTGTTCAAAATCACTCAACTCACCAATGTTCAAACGCTCTTCTACGCCATTTTTACCCAAACGAACTGGCTGAGCGAAGAAGCGAGCATATTTACCATCACCTTCAACATAAGCGCATTCTACAACATCACTTTCGCCTTGTAAGCCACGGACCAAAGAGAGGCCCAGACGAGCCGCAGCTTGCCCCATAGACAGAGTTGCAGATCCTCCACCTGCCTTAGCCTCAACAACTTCAGTACCAGCATTCTGAATACGCTTAGTTAAAGCAGCCAACTCTCCATCAGTAAAGTTCACACCAGGGATCTGAGACAACAGAGGTAAGATTGTCACACCAGAATGACCACCGATAACGGGTACTTCGATTTCCTGTGGTTTTTTACCTTTCAATTCAGCAACAAAAGTATTAGAACGAATAACATCCAACGTTGTAACACCAAACAGGCGGTTTTTGTCATATACACCCGCTTTTTTCAGCACTTCGGCTGCAATAGCCACCGTTGTGTTGACTGGGTTAGTAATAATCCCAATCAGTGATTTCGGGCAAGTTTTAGCCACTTGTTCTACCAGGTTACGAACGATCCCCGCATTAATATTAAACAGATCTGAACGATCCATGCCTGGTTTACGGGCAACCCCAGCAGAAATCAATACAACATTTGCTCCTTCCAACGCTGGAGTTGCATCTTCACCAGCAAAGCCTTTAATTTTCACTTCCGTTGGAATGTGGCTCAGATCAACAGCCACCCCAGGTGTTACTGGAGCGATATCATATAAAGAAAGTTCTGAACCTGAAGGAAGCTGGGTTTTGAGTAGAAGAGCAAGAGCCTGACCAATACCACCGGCTGCACCGAGAACTGCAACTTTCATCCTGATACTCCTTAAATCGTTTATACTTTAAAATGCTGTGAATTCATCTAGTTAAGAACCATAGATTACTACTTTTTTGAAAACAATCGGTTAACAACCAAATTGTGGACTTACGCTCTAATCGTGGGACGCAAAAGTCGCCGTATTCTAGGCAAAATGCTTATCTGTTAATGAGATAACGGACACTATTTTGAGAATTTCCTTATGATTTTACGAAACAATTGGCTAAATACCTTACACCCAACAACAACGCCAAACAACATCATTTGATTAACAATATATTTACTTGATAACCGGCTAAAAAAGCAAATTTCCATATTCATATTTTATGAATTTCTATATAACATAAGACCAATTTTGCGCGGTTCAAATTGGCTATAAAATCATTATTATTGCATAAAAATTCATTTATATGCATAATACAAGCTTCATAGCTGATTGAATATGGTGAAATATGCGCACTCCCTCTAAACAGGAAGACTTAGTAAAAGCTTTCAAAGCGTTATTGAAAGAAGAAAAATTTAGCTCTCAAGGTGAAATTGTTACTGCTTTACTGGAAGAAGGTTTTGAGAACATTAACCAATCCAAAGTCTCTAGAATGCTGACTAAATTTGGTGCTGTTCGCACCCGTAATGCTAAAATGGAGATGGTTTACTGCCTGCCTGCTGAGCTTGGTGTTCCTACTGCCACTAGCCCACTAAAAAATCTAGTATTAGACGTTGATTACAACCATCCTATAGTTGTGATTCGCACAAGCCCTGGTGCTGCTCAACTTATTGCTCGTCTGCTAGATTCTCTTGGTAAATCAGAAGGTATACTCGGCAGTATCGCAGGTGATGACACCATTTTCGTTACACTCACCAGAGATTCCACAACAGAACAGCTGCGTGGAGCCATCCTTGGGTTGTTCGAACAAGAGCTTTAAATGAACGCGCCAACATGGCGCGATTCATTTTCCCGCAGCTATTCTCAGGATTGATAAGCTTTTTTATTCAACTTAGAGAGTAATTTTTCATGAATATCACCAAATCCTCCATTACTCATAACCAGAATATGATCCCCCTGCTGTGCTTTATCAACAATCATATGCACCAGTGAATCTATATCAGCGCTCCAATACGCAGGCTGAACACAGTGATCTGCAATTTCTGATACGTGCCATTTAATATTAGCTGGCTGGAATAAAAATACTTCATCAGCACGCCCCAATGCTGGTGCGATCTCATTCTTACTCACACCCATTTTCATCGTATTTGAACGCGGTTCCAGTACGGTAATAATACGGGCTGTTCCTCCAACCTTACTACGCAGGGCTTCGAGTGTTGCCAGAATTGCTGTCGGGTGATGAGCAAAATCATCATAAACAGTAACGCCGTTTTCCTCACCACGTAGTTCAAGACGACGACGGGCATTAATAAATTCACTTAAAGCACAACAGGCATCTGCGGGCTGGACACCAACATGATGTGCAGCAGCAATTGCAATCAACCCATTGCGCATATTATGTTCACCCACCAGCGACCCGTTCACTTCTCCGACAACTTTACCACCATAAAACACCTGATAATGACGACTGTCTGTACTGATCTTTTTTGCCTGCCAGTTACCCGTTTCACCCACTAGTTCCAACTCACTCCAACAGCCCATAGACAAAACCTGTTTCAGGTTAACATCGTTATCCGGGACACAGATCTTACCACTACCCGGAACGATCCTGACAAGATGGTGGAACTGTCTCTGAATAGCAGCCAGATCGCCAAAAATATCGCCATGATCGAATTCCAGATTGTTCATGATCAGCGTACGTGGACTGTAATGCACAAACTTAGATCGTTTATCAAAAAAAGCACTGTCATATTCATCAGCTTCTATTACGAAAAACGGGCTTTCCCCGATCTGAGCTGATGTTTCAAAATTCCCCGGAACACCACCGATTAAGAAACCTGGTTTATAACCACAGGCTTCCAAAATCCAAGCTAACATACCCGCAGTTGTTGTCTTGCCATGCGTCCCTGCAACCGCCAGCACCCAACGTTCTGGCAAAACATAATCATGCAGCCATTGTGGGCCAGAAGTATAAGGGAGCCCACGCTCCAACACAGCTTCTACACAAGGATTCCCACGGCTCATAATATTACCGATGATGACCATATCTGGCACAGAATCCAACTGTGCCGGGTCATATCCCTGAATCAGATTAATCCCATGTTTTTCCAGTAAGGTACTCATTGGTGGATAAACATTGGCATCAGAACCAGTCACTTCATGACCAAGAGAACGAGCCAAAATTGCCAGTCCTCCCATAAAAGTGCCGCAGATACCAAGAATATGAATACGCATTGATTTCCTATTCCATAGCATGAAGTTAGCCACTATTCTAACCATCAAAAGCAAGATAAGAAATGGAATAGCCTATGAATCATCCCTTTCTTTGGCTAAACTGCCCGCGTAAGAGTGCAATGGACACTCTAAAACCACTATCAAATCACATTCAGGACTTTCGTCATGAAAACATTAGGCGAATTCATCGTCGAAAAGCAGCAAGATTTTTCTCACGCTACAGGTGAACTCACTGCATTGCTTTCTGCTATTAAGCTCGGAGCAAAAATCATTCACCGTGATATCAACAAAGCCGGTTTAGTGGATATTTTAGGAACCAGCGGTGTGTCCAATGTCCAAGGCGAAGTACAGATGAAACTGGATCTGTATGCTAATGAAAAACTCAAAGCAGCACTGAAAGCACGCGGTGAAGTTGCAGGAATCGCTTCTGAAGAAGAAGATGATATCGTTATTTTCGAAGGCGACCGCGCTGAAAACGCAAAATATGTTGTTTTGATGGACCCATTAGATGGCTCTTCAAATATTGATGTAAACGTTTCCGTCGGTACTATCTTCTCTATCTACCGCCGTATTACCCCCATTGGTCAGCCAGTAACTGAAAAAGATTTCCTGCAACCAGGTCATCGTCAAGTCGCCGCCGGCTATGTTGTTTATGGTTCTTCAACTATGCTGGTCTACACCACCGGCTGTGGGGTACACGCCTTTACTTACGATCCTTCTTTGGGAGTATTTTGTCTTTCCCATGAGAAAGTTCAGTTCCCACCCAATGGCAATATGTATTCCATCAACGAAGGGAATTACATCAAATTCCCTATGGGGGTAAAGAAATACATCAAATATTGCCAGGAACAAGATGAAGCAACTCAGCGCCCTTATACCACCCGTTATATTGGTTCGCTGGTTGCTGATTTCCACCGCAATTTACTGAAAGGTGGTATCTACATTTACCCAAGTACCGCCAGCCACCCATCAGGAAAATTACGCCTACTGTATGAATGTAACCCAATGGCATTCCTGGCCGAACAAGCGGGTGGTAAAGCCAGTGATGGTGCCAACCGCATTCTGGATATCACTCCATCCAAACTGCACCAACGCGTACCTTTCTTTGTGGGTAGTAAATCGATGGTGGAAAAGGCAGAGAGTTTTATGGCTGAGTTCCCTGATGAGTAATTTCATCGGTTAATTACGGATAAGCGGCGGGATTTTTCGTCGCTTTTTTAATTTTAACTATGTTCGTTAGATGATTCTTTAAAATTTATGGTCACCAACGGGTAACCCAAGCCACCTCGAAGAAGTAAACTATACCACTGTGTGATTGACGTATTAGTGATGAGTTATTTTATTACTGATTGGTGGCCACCTAGCAGATCACCTTCAACAAAATGGTGACTACACAAAATCGTGCGCAGGCTCAAGGAGTAGTCACCACTTCTGTCAGATACGAAAAATTCGCTCATCTCCAGTTGGAGGTTCTACGGCTTTATTAGACCACTACAGCTTTATTAAAAGCTCCATCCCAATAGACTATAAATTACACTTTTGAAAAAAATTATTCTGAAAATTTCAGTATATCCAACAAATTAATATACCAGCCCAAATAGCCGGGAAAATCGGACCTTATCGAGAGCTAAGTGACAACCTGTATTATCGGTTAGTAACTACACCACGGAGCAATCATCAAACTCAGAGACAGCATTTACCAACACAGAAAAATGGAGAGTACTTTAAAAAATGTTTTGGCTATAATACCCCACACTCTATTCTGGTTTGAAATAAAGGAAACTTTCATGAGCCTGAACTTAGTACCAGCAGGAAAAGAACTGCCTGAAGATATCTATGTCATTATTGAGATCCCTGCAAATGCAGATCCGATTAAATATGAAATTGATAAAGAATCCGGTGCACTGTTTGTAGACCGTTTTATGTCTACCACGATGTTCTATCCATGCAACTATGGTTACATCAACAACACCTTATCTCTGGATGGTGACCCGGTTGATGTTCTGGTTCCCACACCATACCCACTACAACCCGGCTCTGTGATCCGTTGCCGTCCAGTTGGCGTTCTGAAAATGACTGATGAATCAGGTGAAGACGCGAAACTGGTTGCAGTTCCACATAGCAAACTAACCAAAGAGTATGATCACATTAAAGATGTGAATGATCTACCAGAACTACTACGCGCTCAGATCACTCACTTCTTTGAGCACTATAAAGATCTGGAAAAAGGTAAATGGGTTAAAGTTGATGGTTGGGATAATGTCGAAGCTGCTAAAGCAGAAATTATCTCCTCTTTCGAACGTGCTGCTAAGAAATAACTTTTCTCTATTTAAATAATTAAAAAACCTCTGGGGAACATCACCGGCAGAGGTTTTTTAATACCATACTCCCTTTTTATGACAAAAAAGGGTTTTTATTTACTCTTCCACATGGCGCTTCAACCAATCACCGCTTTTTATCCGCCGTAAACCGGTTATTGGAAACTGATAAAGATATATCCATGCATTGCCATACGGTGTCTGAATCAATTCCCTTACATACTCCCGCGAATTATCTTTCAAATCATCTAATTCTGTCAGTATAGTAGAATTGATTCGATATACCTCACATTCAATACTTCCGTCACCACGGATAACCGCAGGATAATGCCCAAGGTCATATAGCTCATAGCCTTCCAGCCGATGATCACCTAACCATTGAGCATCGGTCATCCAATGATGATTGCCCTGTTTGCGCCGTAAGCTGCCATAAACAATAATTCGCATTTTTAAAACTCAAACTGATAGAGCAAATCCAATGTCTGATCAATACCAGATACCGCTTCCAGATACAATCTAGGCATTAATCTATAGCGTAAGGTTAATGTTGCCAGTGAATCAAATATACCAACACCATACTTAACTTGCAGATCTTTTGTAATTTTCCCGCTAACAACTACCTGTGATTTATCACCAACCCCCTGAGTATCCAGTGCTAAGTCGGAAACACCAAATATTTCACCGATCTTACCCACCAACTGACCACTCTGTGCAACCCCCAAACCTATTAATATTGCCGTCATCTGTGAGTTGTCCGAGTTACTATTCTCTAAACCCTCACCACGCAACAGATAAGAAAGTGCTTCCAATTGTGATCTAACAGGCTCTGAAAAAATTTCTACTTTTGGCTGATCCGCCAAACCAGTCACCCTTACCCCTGCAATAACCTGCCCATCGGTAGAATCTGGATTACGGATAGCCTCAATGTTGAGTAATGGCTGATCAGGTGGACCTGAGAACATAATCAGCCCTTTACGAACGATCAGATCCTGCCCATAAGTACGGAAACGGCCATCAAGAATATCAACTTGACCATTCAAACCCATGCCTTGTTTATCTTGAACAACCATCAGATCGCCTTTAAGTTGTGCTTTAAGACCGAAAGCACTAAGACGAACATCATCTCCTATATGAATCGTCAAGTTACTTTGAATCGGGATAGATGCTTTTTTCTGTTGTAATGGCTGAAGATTTTCATTCAATATGACTTCATCCGATGAAGTCTCAACTGTCGATTCTGGTAGCTCCTTCACGGTAATACGCGCCCAAGGAATGCCAACGCTACCATCCAATTTCAGCAACTGAGGAGAAGCCTCAAACACCAGAGCAGGGCTAACATCAATTTTCACCATTGGTGGAAAAACGACTCTTAACTTGTCACCGTTAGCCGTTACTCGTGCATGCCATGCATCCACATTACGCCAGTCCGCGTCACCATTTAGGTTAAGCTGCCCCTTCGGCGTTTTAATAACACCATCAAGAACGGAACGTATTCCATCAAAATTCACACCCATTTGCCCTTGAACAATATCAAATGGGATCCAATGGCCCGAAGCTTGCAGTGCACTCAAGTCTAACCGGCCAAACAATAATGGATTTCTGACATTGCCTCCCAGACGCAGGTTAGCATTCAAATGACCTTCAGCTTTATCACCTTTCCCAAGAATCGGCTTGATTAACGCCAGTGAAATATCCTGAATATCTACATTACCCGACAGCTTACGGCTCCCAGCAAGATCAGCAACTTGTACGCCACCGTTGAATCGGCCATTTCCCATAATCTTAAATAACCAATTCAACTCTGCTGTGCCATTCTTCAAGCCTGCATTGAGTGTCAGGGTCTGGAAATCTACCGGTAATGCAGTGCCATCAACCATCTGCTTAACATGCACCCCATCACCACGCAAATTAACGTTGGCCTGAGGCAATCCGCTTTCCGCACTCCATTTAACGTCGGCATTGCCACTGAATATACCTTTCAAATGTGTTTCAGGTGCCAGTAATGGCTGAATCAAAGCAAGATCCAAACGTTCAAGAACGATGGATGCACTACCGCTGACACCAGCTTCAATGGATTTAGGTACGCAGAACTGCGCATGTGGATTTAGCCAACAGTGAGGGCCCACAGTAACTTTCTGCTGCTGATTAAGATAATCAAGAGTTATCGCTTTAGTTAAGCGCCATTCTCCAACCGGGGTGTCAAAACGGGTATTGTTAATGCTACCTTTCCATCGCTGTTGCTTACGATCAAAACTACCATGCAATGCAAGTTGACCCGCAATCGGTTTGCCGTCAATCTTCAATTGCAAGTCGTGCTGTTTCTCATTGCCCTTAGCATCCAACGTAAAATTACGGACAATCAAATCCGCTTGTTTCAACTCACTGACTTTAGCAGCAAGATTCCCTTGGATCTGTTCAGCAGAACGTACATCCCCTTTCACATTCACTCGATCAACACGCAAATCCTGCCATTTCAACCCGTTAGCATTGAGATCAACCAAAAGCTGAGGCGCTTGTATATTACCGCGCAGTTTCAGCGTCCCATTCACGACACCGCCAAGCCCCGGAAATATACCATCCAACTTCGGTGCACGGATATCGCCATCCAGTTTCCACTGTTTGGACAATTGTCCCTGGAGATTCATTTTATTGCGCCCTAAAGCCAGCTCGAATTGAGGAATATTCCACTGACCCGCCGCGTTACCAGAAATCTTACCTTTGGCTTTTATTAAGTTCTGTTTTACGTTACCGTCCAGCGTAATTTCCGGGATCTGAAGCTGCCAACTACCACCGTGTAAACTCCCCCGAGTCACTATTTTCCCATCGATTTTAGCAGGCCATTCCGGCCACTGTTTAGCGGTATTGATCCCGGAGAGTGTCAGCACCGCATTCCAACTTACCGCCTTACTCCAATCTGCCACACCTACCAGTTCACTCTTTCCCTGCAAAGCAGACAGGCGTAAACGGGTCAACTTAAACTGTTCTTCATTACCTTTGGCATCTAATACAAGTAATGCTGGCGGGATTTCACTACCGTTAATACCGGAACGCAATGACAAATCATAACCACTGGCCTTACCATTAAGGCGCATTTTTACGCCATCTAGCTGATATTCTGGCTTCCCCGTTAAAGGCCAACTTAGTTGTTGGCTTTCAAGCGTCACCCGCACGGGTAAACCTACCTTAGCCAGTTCCGCTTGAGCATCAAGTTTAGCACTGACAGGACCAGACAAATTTAGCCCTAAGCTGAGTTGCTCCTGTAAAGCGCCATTAAGCTTTACATTAACCTTTTGTCCTTGGATCTCTTGTCGATTTAGCTCACCTTTTATTACCAGTTTTATCGGCCATTGCTGTGCCAGAGTTGCGGAACCATTAATGGCGAGAGAACCTTCCGGCATTTTAACATTCAATTTATTGAGCTGAATCTGCTGCCCCTGATTGCTAAGTTGCAATAAAAACTGATTGATTGTGATATTGGTATCACCCGTCAGCCGTAATTGCTTACCACTTATCCCTGCAACAGTGATATCCAGTGGAATAGGCACTTCTGGTAATGTTGCCAATAGCGGTTGAGAGAATAATTTTTTCAGAATTTCTGCCAACGATTTTTCCGGTTCACTCCCTCGTTTCGCTTTCCCCTCTGCTTCCGCTATTTTCAGCCGTTCAGGCGGCGTTTTTGGCAGTTCCACCAGCAATCCATTAATTTTCGTTGGTTTAAGCGTTAATGCTTTTTGCTGCCAGTGAGCAGCGGTCCTAAATTCATCAAGGGCAAATATCGTATCATTTACGGTGACAGTGACATTTTTAACGGATAGCAAATCAAGTGAGACTGGATACGGTGTCCTCAGTTCGGTGAAAGGTTCTGACTTTGGCGACGGTTCTCCCGCAGGAGGCAATTGTTTAGTATTAATCGCAACTTTTACGCCTTCCGTTGTCAATGCATTCACACATAATTGACTCTTTTTCAGACAGGAAAGACGCAATGAAAGGTGGAGTTGATCCACATTGACATTAACACCGGGCATTTGGTACTTAACGCCTTTCAGGGTCAAATCACGCCAACCGCCGCTGACGCTGGTTATATCCAGCCCCGGTACCCAACGGGCAGCACTGTTAATCATAAAATGCAGGCCAGATTGCGTTCCTACCAATCCAGCAACAGCAATAACCAACAAAGTCACTATCAGCAGAAAAGCAATGCTGACCTTTTTCATCCATCTCATAATTCAGATCCTAACCCGATGTAAAACTGGATGTTACGGGATTCTGAATCCCCTATTGGTCTGGCAAGGTCAAACTTAATAGGTCCGACCGGAGAAGCCCAACGCACACCAATACCTACGCCGGTTTTAAAATTGCTCTTTCTAACGTCATTAATGGCTTCACCGGTATCAACAAAAACAGCACTCCACCAATTACCTGTTACGTTATATTGATACTCAAGCGAACCCACAACCAATGCGGATGCACCGGTCAATTTTCCTTTATTATCTTTAGGCGAGATTTTCTGATATCTGTAACCACGAACACTGTGATCACCACCAGCGAAAAAACGTAGGTCGGGTGGAACCTTCTCGAATGCATTGGTTTCTATCCAACCCAAATTACCCCGAGCAACAAAACGGTGATTATCCCAATAAGTTCTGATCCAAACGTTTTGCGCCTGTAACACCAAGAAATCAACATCAGAGCCCCAAAGGGTATCAGAGATATCAATAGAATAGCGCTGGCTATCGCCCCAATAAGGCATCGTTCCTCCACGCTGGCGGATACGGCTGACGTTCGCCCCTGGGTACAATAACATTGCCGTATTGGTAACATTAGCCTGAGTAAAGTGGCTGAGACTCCAACGCATATTGATCCCATACTGCCAACCCGTTGAAAGATCCCAATTACGGGAAAAATTTACTGTCGCGGTATCTGATACGGTATCGTTGATATCTTTACGCTTATAACCCGTCTGCAATGCGTAATATTGCTCTAACGGATTCACCTTCAGCGGCATTTTATAGGTAGCATCAATAACCTGTTCAGGTGCAGAAAGGTTGATACTGGCGCTAAGGCTGTGTCCACGGGAATTAAGCCACGGTTTTGTCCATTTCGCCTTTACCCGTGGCCCTACATCAGATCCATAACCCCCACCCAGTTCAACATAGTTTTTGGAACGTGGCGTTAATACCGCTTCAAGAGGAAGCATTCCGTCACCATTTTTTCTAGCGGAATTAAAATCCGGTGAGACTACTGCTGAATTAAACCAGCCAGTTTCTGCTAACCGCCGATTCAATTCGGCTAATTGTTCAGAGGTATAAAAATCCCCTTCGCTGAATGGAACTAGATGATTCAAATAATCTTCGCGGATCTGTGAACCACGATAACGCACCTGACCAAAGTGATAACGCTCACCGCTATTAAAAACAAAGTCCCAGAATGCCTCATGTCGTTCTTTGGCAACACCTAATTGGCTCTTTTTCATAACCGCGTCAAAATAACCTTTCCTAATAGCGAGCCCGGTCAAAGAACCTTTAAGGTTTTCATATTCATCATGATTAAGAATCGTTCCTTTCTTTGGGCTTTTGCTTTTAACAAGTTTGGCATAATCTCCATCTGTCTTAGCCCCACCTTCCAAAACAACATTAACATCGGCAATTCTCACCGGTTCGCCTACAGTAACTTTTGCCGTTAATACCGAGCGAGCTGGCGGTCTATTTTCCTGATAGGTAAATTCGATAATGGGTTCATAATAACCAAGCGGGCGCAAGCCTTCACGAATCGCTTTATCTACACGAGATCGAAAACGGCCATCTGGCGCAACTTCATCAGTACTAATAGTGGAGAGATGAATTCGGGCATTTTTTTCCAACTTACCTGTTAATCCTTCTATTTTCAGACGAAGATTAGCACTATGAGCAATGGGAGTTACGATAGACACACAAAGAAAGCATAAAACGGGGTATCTCGACACGCGAACTCCTAACCTGATCGGAATAATTTAACTATAATCAATTTATCTTGAGTAAAGTTTACAATATATACAATCTATCAATATCTGAAAACTTAATAATTACGGGAGTGAATTGTGCCAACTTCAGCTAATAAAAGCCTATCTATTGATCCTCATAGTGCATTACCAGGCAGAACTGAGCCACTTAAGGTTTCACCTAACCATGCTGTTACTGATCATACGATAGAACCTGTTCCAGAAAATATGGAAGTGGCCTATTTTGGTATGGGATGCTTCTGGGGCGTAGAACGCCTATTCTGGCAACAACCTGATATTTACACCACCTCCGCAGGTTATAGCGGCGGTACAACAGCCAATCCAACTTACGAAGAAATTTGTAGCGGCCTGACCGGACATGCTGAGGTTGTTAGAATTGTTTACGATCCAGCAAAAAACAGCTACGAAAACTTATTAAAACTCTTCTGGGAAAACCACGATCCTGCTCAAGGGATGCGCCAGGGCGGGGATATTGGTTCTCAATATCGCTCCGCGATTTATACCGTGTCACCTCAGCAACATGAACTGGCATTAGCCAGCCGTGAACATTTCCAAAAAGCAATGCAACAACAAAGCGACAATCGCCCTATTACAACGGAGATCACAGAAGCGGGGCCATTCTATTTTGCTGAAGACTATCACCAACAGTATCTATTTAAGAATCCTGAGGGGTATTGCGGGCTAGGCGGTATTGGTGTTTGCCTACCCAAAATGAACGAAAACTAGTCGCTACATTTAATTAATGTTATAATTACTACGCTAATCAATAGCTTTCTAAGTGTTTGTCGTCACTTTTTATTTTATATGATTTTTATTGTTTCCTCCGGTGCTTTTCTAATGACAACCTACCCTACCACCGGAGGTAGAACATGGATTCCTTATGCTAAATAGTCTCTTAATAGTATTTCTATTGTGCGCGATAAGCGCCTTTTTTTCGTTATCTGAAATCTCTCTTGCTGCCTCTAGGAGAATCAAACTAAAACTGATGGCAGATGAAGGTAATATCAACGCAGCTCATGTCCTCAAATTACAAGAAACGCCGGGAATGTTTTTTACCGTGGTGCAAATCGGCCTAAATGCAGTAGCAATTTTGGCAGGTGTTGTCGGTGAATCCGCATTCTCTCCTTCATTGAAAACGTTTTTCATGAAATTTATGCGCCCCGAATGGGCAGACCAGTTGGGCTTTATCTGCTCATTTATCATTGTGACCAGTATATTTATTTTGCTCGCTGACTTGACACCAAAACGTATCGGCATGATTAAGCCTGAAGCAGTCGCCGTGAAAATCGTTAACCCAATGCGTTTCTGTCTGACCGTTTTTCGTCCACTAGTTTGGCTATTTAATGGCCTGTCTGATCTTATCTTTAAGCTCTTTAAAATTCCGACAGCACGTAATGAAGATATCACATCCGATGATATTTTTGCGGTTGTGGAAGCAGGGGCTGTTGCGGGTGTGCTGCGTAAACAAGAGCATGAACTGATTGAAAACGTGTTCGAGCTCGAATCCCGCACAGTGCCTTCTGCCATGACCTCAAGGGAAAGTATCATTTACTTCGATAAGGATGAAAGTGAGGAAAGTATCAAGCAGCGGGTTTCTAGCCAGCCACATTCCAAGTACCTGATATGTGATAGAGATATTGATCACGTTATCGGTTATGTGGATTCCAAAGATCTGCTTAACCGTGTCCTAAGTGGTCAAAGCCTAAGCTTCAATAAAGGTGTCCAGATCCGCAACGCGCTGATCATTCCAGATACCTTGACACTTTCAGATGCACTGGAAAGTTTTAAAGCGGCAGGTGAAGATTTCGCTATTATTCTGAATGAATATGCATTGGTAATGGGTGTGATTACCCTTAATGATGTTATGACCACACTGATGGGTGATTTAGTCGACCAAGGACAAGAAGAGCAGATCATCATCCGTGACGAAAATTCATGGTTAGTAGAAGGAGGAACACCTATTGATGATGTACAGCGTGTACTGGATATTGATGATTTTCCTGATTCAAGTAACTATGAAACCATTGCAGGTTTCATGATGTTTCGGTTGCGTAAAATTCCAAAGCGTACTGATTCAGTTAAGTTTGCTGGTTACAAATTTGAAGTTGTCGATATTGATAACTACAAAATCGATCAGCTATTAGTCACAAAAATTACTGATACTCTCACCACGGCACCCACGCAAAACCAGCCTATCAGTGATGATAAATAAAAACGGCCTATTCTTGAGCTAAGGCCGTTTAGTATTCTCATGTTAAGCGCCACTTATTGTTATTTTGTGGCGCAGATTACACCAGTATGCAACCCGATTCTTTTTCGTTATCTATCCTATTTCGGCCTGCAAACGTAGCACTTGCTGATTGACTTCGCTCATTACACTAAAATGGCGCTTATCTCTCACCTTCGGCGGTAAAATTTTGCCGCAGTCAAATTCAAAAGCCCCCATGTCTTTAATGTATAAACGTCCACGGAATAAAGTTTTAACGTAGAGAGCAATTTTCAGTGGGTTATATCGGTGAAAAATTTTCATCTCTGCTTTTTTCCTCCTAGCGACTTCTTACGGTTACGTTTGGTGAGCCAACTCCACACACCATACCGTTATGTAGAATAATAGACTGAATTTATCCGATTTTGTTCCCTCCATTTTTAGTTTTATGCACTGAATTTACATAAAATGACAGATATTTAGATATACATAACTATGTAACTTTATCTCTTACTTAATGTTAAAAATTTGATCTTCTTTAAAGAGATAAATCAGTTAATACCCGCTATGCTAGAGATCCATGCATTGTCACACTAACCTACAAAGGAAAAATTATGATAAAGAACTTTATGCTATATGCTGCGCTACTTTGTTCTCCTGCTTTAGCATTCGCCCACAACATCACTCTGGAACAACAGGTTCCTGCGATCAGTGTTTCTGATAAAGGTGAGTTGTTACTCAACAATAACAAGTTTAGCTACCAAAATTGGGATAGTGGAAAACTGATTGGTAAAGTGAGAGTCATACAACATATTGCAGGTCGTAGTGCAGCTAAAGAGATGAATGCTCCACTGATAGAAGAAATAAAACGCGCTGATTTTTCAAAAGAAAAATACCAAACAACCACCATCATCAATATCAATGATGCCATATTCGGTACTGGACCCTTTGTCCGCAGCAGTATTGAAGATAGCAAAAGAGAGTTTCCGTGGTCTCAGTTTATCGCTGACAGCAACGGTGTGGCCAAAAAAGCTTGGCAGTTGGAAGCTAAAAGTTCTGCCATTATTGTCCTGGACAAAAATGGCGCAGCGAAGTTTACCAAAGAAGGTGCATTAAACAGTAGTGAAATCAAACAGGTCATTGAATTAGTTCGTAAGGAACTACAGTAAAAACATCCGTGGTGATAACGACTTGCAGGTATGTTTTCGTTTGCCCTTATCACCACAGCTCCGCTAAAAAACAGCCATGATTAAAAAATCGTTACTCTAAATCCCGGATTCAGGAATGATTCACGAGGCGTATAATCTAGCGTCTGACCTTTCCAGTTCGTCACGTGAGCACCAGCAGCAATGGCTATAGCGTGACCCGCCGCAGTATCCCAGATATGAGTGGGCCCAAAGCGAGGATAAAGTTGCGCTTTTCCTTCCGCCACCAAACAGAACTTTAGTGAAGACCCTACAGAAACCGTCTGATGTTCACCTAATTGATTGAGATAATCTTCTAATTCTGTATCCATATGAGAGCGGCTAACAACGACCATTGGTGGATTAGCATCACGAATCTTAATCGGCAAACATTGACCTCCACAGGCTTTTTTCCATGCCTGCCGCCCTTGCCCGGAATAAAGCGTATCCTGCACAGGAGCATATATAACGCCCATCACAGGAACGCCCTCATCAATCAAGGCGATATTAACCGTAAATTCACCGTTACGATTAATAAATTCCTTGGTACCATCCAGAGGATCAACTAACCAATAGCGCTTCCAATCACGCCTCTCTTCCCAAGTAGGAAGCTCTTCTTCCGACAACAGTGGAATTTCTGGGGCGATACGGGATAATCCGGCTTTAATTATTTTATGAGCCACAATATCAGCCATAGTAACCGGTGAATCATCTTGCTTATGATCAACTTTCAGGGGATGTTCATCCTGATAAATTGTCATAATAGCCGCACCAGCTTCCTGAGCCAGTTGGCAGATTTGTTCTAGCATCACACACCTCTGCGGTTAGTCATCTGTTATCATTTTATACCCGTTATCTTTCAAATTGCCTCTTTGTTGGCTGCACTCGCTCACTCCCGGTCACATAGTTTGCTATGCTCCCGGGGATTCACTCCCTTGCCGCCGCGATGCATCTTGAAATCCATAGGGTATAGACTATATTACCAATTGATCTTTTTATTGGAACGGTAAGAATTTTATTACCACTCCTAAAATAAAAACAGCCGGATATACCTGCTCAAGTTATTGACAATCTGATGCAATCACTGTGATCTTCATGTTCTCACCAAACACTTTTGCCCAATATGATGCCGTCATCCAACCCGCTGTACCACCAACAATTCATCTAAGCAAGCATTAAACCTTCAAGATATTTGACCGCATTGTGATCAATCAGACATTCGCACGGTTCATCCATCACACCCAGCGCCGTATTCGGGAGCATTTCAGTGATAGCTCAAGAAGAGATGCATTCATTTCCGCCAGACTTTTGGCAATAAAAGCGTTTTTCTGGACCATATTCCTAACATCAGGAGAATTCAAAATTTATTTTCGGGCAGTTTCATTCTCAATTAGATAACGTAACGAGCTTATCAGATGGAAACTTTCCATCGATTTAATCACCAAGACATCGGTTGGTAAATACGGTGAGAAAAATAGGGTATTAATAATGATATTTCAATTGTATTCATTTCCTTTATATCAAGATAACTTCCTGGCTTATTAATCCGCCAGACCTTTCATAATCGTTGATACAATAAAGTATCCATGCCATTCTTAAATATATACCCGTAATCATTGAAGATGCTTGATTTTATCCGAAATGGAGATCATTATCCTCGCTATGAAAATATTCATTACCGATGAACAAAAAGCCGAACTTGAACATCTCCATCACACCTGCCGTGATAAGAGGGAGTGTGATCGCATCAAAGCGGTCCTGCTGGCCTCTGAAGGCTGGAGTTCAGTGATGATCGCTCAGGCCCTGCGTCTTCATGAAATGACCGTTAACCGTCATATCAGCGATTACCTTAATCAAGGTAAACTTAAATCTGATAATGGGGGGTCTGATAGTTTGCTTTCTCAAGAACAAACTGATTTTTTAATCAATCACTTATCTCAACATCTTTTCCATCACACCCATGAAATCGTGGCCTATGTTGCTCAGCTCTGGAATATTACCTTTAGCATTCCCGGCATGAATAAATGGCTACACCGTCAGGGTTTTTCTTATAAAAAACCTTGTGGCGTCCCTCATAAATTCGACGCAGAAAAACAGCGACAATTTATTGAATATTATGAGAATCTTAAAGTCACAGCGAAAGACGAACCCATCCTTTTTCTTGATGCTGTTCACCCGACTCAAGGCACCAAACTCGGTTATGGCTGGATGCGAAAAGGCGAGAAAAAAACAGTCAAAACAACAGGAAGCCGGACTCGCCTGAATATATTGGGCGCGCTCAACCTGAATGCCATTGGTCGTACGGTGTTCCAGGAATATCAAACCATCAATGACTACAATATTTGCTGTTTTTTCAATGAAATAAGAAAGTCTTATCCTGACTATCATCAAAAAATTCATCTTATTGTGGATGGGGCGGGTTACAACAAAGCTCATCTTGTTAAGGAGTGGGCTTATGTTAGCAATATTGAGTTACATTACCTTCCTCCCTATAGCCCAAATTTAAACCCAATAGAGCGATTATGGAAGGTCATGAATGAACAGGTTCGAAATAACCGTTATTTTGCGGATAAACATGAATTTCGAGACAACGTCTTCAAATTTTTCACCACAACGCTACCGGATATAGCGGACTCGCTGATGTCTAGAATTAACGACCATTTTCAGGTGCTAAAAACTGCATCTTGAAGTTTCTTGGGTATATTTAATAAATCAATATTGTTTTTATAATAAAAACAAACAAAATATTGTTTATTTGTCACTAAAGTTATTAAAAAATAAAAAATGCTCGAAAGACTGAAACTCAGCCAAAGGTAAAGTAAATAAGTGCTAACAAGCTAAAGGAGACAGTGAAACCTAATCTTGCCAATGCAAAACGGCATTATGAACACGGTTAAGATTAGAGAGAATCCAAATGCTGGTGGCAATGACACAGAATAGCTAGGAAGATAGTGGGCCAAAGATCTTATTTAAAGAAATAATTAGGAAATTGAGGGAAAGCCAGTTCATCGGCAACATCCTAGCTGAAATTTTCGATGGTTTGAAAATACCCCCCATTTTTTAAATGGGTTTGTCAGTAGTCTGAGACGAATATACCGGCTATTTTTTTAAACCTACTTGTGGATAAAACTTACAGAATATCCAACAATTCCACCTCGAAAATCAGAGTGCTATATGGGGGAATCGATGCACCGGCACCACGCTCGCCATAAGCCAAATTATAAGGGATATAAAGTTCCCATTTAGAACCGACAGGCATCAACGTCAATGCTTCAATCCATCCAGCAATCACCCCATTCACAGGAAATTCAGCAGGTTCACCACGCTGTACTGAGCTGTCAAACACGGTGCCATCAATCAGACGCCCCGTGTAATGGACACGCACGTGGTCAGTATGGGCAGGAATTGCACCATCACCCTGCTTTAGTACAGAGAACTGTAAACCAGATTCTGTCGTGCTTATACCGTCACGCTGAGCATTTTCTGCCAGAAATTTCTGTCCCTCTTCTGCCATAACTTGCTGACGTTCACGACGCACACCATCTGCACGTTCATGCATTTCACGTAAGGCACGATGCAATATATCGACCGGCACCGCTGGAGAATGATTTTCCAGCGCATCGCATAACCCCGCTAACAACGCTTCAGGTTCCAGACCTTGCAGGCCAGACTCCAGTAATTGCTGACCAACTTGCAAGCCAACCCCATAACTTGCTTGTGCTTCGATAGAGTCAAAAGAAAGTTTTGCCATGAAAATACCTGTGATCAAATTAAATTAGACCTGTAAGCATAACAGCGCGATGCAGCAGGGTAAACCGAAGATGTCACCAGGAAAATACATGTCGCCCCAATATATAAGCGCTAATAATCGATATAATTCTAAGTAGCATATTTATTTCTTAAAGGTTACAATATAAAAATTCAATTTTTTAAATTTTTTACTTATAATTGATTATATGAATAAAATATTTTTTATATAAAATTAATTTTATTGCAAATATTATATGATGAGGAAAATCTTATGAACACATCATTTAATGAAATTTTATCAGAAATTAAAAAGTCCAAAACCATGCCTGAATTAGAAAAGAGGCTATTAAACGCGATAAACTATCTGGGTTTTGAATTCTACTCAATTTATCAGGAAGAAAAATATCCATTCACGACAAAAAAATATGTTCTAATAACCAACCTAAATATAGAAACTGCAAGTAATTATAATCAAGATAATAATCATGACAGCGACCAATTAATGAATGGTGATTACACTTTCTCTATTCCGTCAGTTTGTAATGATAAAATATCAAAAAACACTGATTTTACGATTGAAAAATCAAATTCAAATAAAAATGAAGTCAAAAATAGTCTTTCAATCAAAATTAAAGGTTATCATGGAGAAAGGTCGATTTTTTCAGTTGCCAGAAAAGAAGGCACTATTTCTCATAATGAAATACTTAATAAAGCAGGAGTATTAGGCATATTGGCAAATGAATGCATAAAAACATTTAATAACCTAAAAAATAAAAAGGATAAAATCATTATTCCAACACTCTCTACCAGAGAAGTTGAAGTCATAAGATGGACTTGTGAGGGAAAAACTTCTGCTGAAATAGCCGATATACTGGATATTTCAACAAGAACAGTTAATTTCCACATTAACAATGTTATGGAGAAATTAGTGGTTCCCAATAAAGTTGCAGCAGTTGCTAAAGCAATAGCATATAATCTAATCATATAACAATTAGAGCCCAAATAAGGCTCTAACCACACGAAATTAT
This sequence comes from Photorhabdus laumondii subsp. laumondii, assembly GCF_003343245.1. Classification (NCBI taxonomy): domain Bacteria; kingdom Pseudomonadati; phylum Pseudomonadota; class Gammaproteobacteria; order Enterobacterales; family Morganellaceae; genus Photorhabdus; species Photorhabdus laumondii. The sequence continues at coordinate 5,325,475 of NZ_CP024901.1, forward strand.
AAAATATAATTAGACAATATATCCCTCCATGCATCATTAATTTCATTCATCAGGGATTCACATTTGACGTGCTCATCATTAATATGCACACAAACATAACCACAGAAATCATTATTGCTTTTTGGTGTTTCATAAACCGGTGAATTCTTATCTAAATTAATTTTTATTGCAATAATTTCGTAATATAATTTACTCAAAATATTATCAACAGATGCTAATAACACTTCATTAATTTCTGTTTGATCGAATTTATCATTAATTTTGCCGTCTTTACCTGCCAGTAAATTAATCAAAAATGCTCTTCCCTTTGCTTCTGGCAATATCATTCGATCACTAAATCCTTTGACTAAATGGTCAACCCAAATTTCCTGCAAGCTTATACCATATACCCGGTTAGCCATATCCCAAATACGCATACCCGCGGGTCTACGATTAGTTTCAACCAGAAAAGTTTCTCCCGTTTTACTATCTTGCTTAATCTCATTATGGAATGCGCCAAAAGTCTGCCCTGAAATCAGATTCATTGCCTGCCCTGCTTTATGTAATGCAATCGTATTTCTGCCATCACATTGCGCCGGAACTATTTGCCCTATTTCAACAGGAAATTCCCCTTTCTGGGAAACTTTTTGCGTTAAAAATGCCATACAACCAATACCATCGTACGAATATTCTGTATCGAAAATAATAAGTTCTTCTGCAAGAATTTGATTACCACCAGATTGCTCAACAGATTGAGCAAAAGCCGTTGGGATTTTACTTCTATCTTTAACCGCTACCACGCCTACATTTGCCCGACCACAATTAGGCTTAATAATCACACCATACGGAACAGAATCATAAAACTCTTCTAGCTCTTTAATCTCATTAATGAAAGTATATCGAGGCGTTTTAATATGTTGTGCCGCAAGCAACGGTAATATTCGAGTTTCTTGTTGGCGAAATTGATATTTCTCAATACCTGCGAAACTTAATTTGGGATCATCACCATAAACGTTTAATTTCTTCGCGATAACAGCCGCATACCCAGATACCGCATCCATAAAAGGAAGAATACCAGCACATGTCATATTAAGTTCAGCAAGAACGGTCATCACACGATCAACATAATTGTCATCAACATAATTTTCTGTTCGTACAGGAATATGATAGACAAATGGTGTAACATTTTTTTCCTCACCGGACAACATATCGCTAATAATCACCAACTCAAGGGAGTAATTATATCGAATATAGTCACGAATATTGACGATTTCATTCAGCCTTGCCGGAAGATAATCAAGCACTAACAAATATTTTTTCGAACTCATATTTCCTCCATTATTGACTATTATGCAGATTAAATTTAAGCGAACGATAAGGGTTAATAATAATAAACATCAATAAAACAAATGCAGAGAATATCAGATAAATACTATTGTAGGAAAAATAGTTCAGTAAATTAGCACAAATAAAACTGGTTAAAGGTGTCGCTAACTGATTCAAAACCAGCACCACACCAAGATACTGAGAAAAACGCTGCTTCGGAATAAGACTTGCTCGATAAGAGCGGGAAAAAAGATTAAAACAACCTTCCGAACCAATAACCAGTAAGAAACCTAATGTGTAAACCACAAATAACGGCCCAGTAGCAAACAGTGTCAGACCACATAACGCAATCAGAAAAGCCGTTACACCAACGATACGTACATCAAAAATCCGGCACAATTTTGGCGCAATAAAAAAAACACAACAATTCACCAGCCCCGCATAAGCCAAAAGCTGAGCATAACTCCCTTTCGGCTGTGAAAAAACACTGGTGATAACATAAACTGCCGTTGACAAAATAGCACCTTGCATCACATTCATCAGGAATGTCAGGCTAATGACGCGTAACAAGGGTGGATTTTCCATCAAGAACTTAAAAATGGCCGGCAGATTATACCCTTCTCTATTAGCGCGTTCTTCAATCCTGTTTTTCCTTTGTAGCTGAAACCATATCAAGCTACTAATCAGGAAAGGAAAAAATGCAAATGCAAATACCGCATAAACACTGAATTTATAAACCAGCACGCCGACAACCGCCGGGGCTGCAATATAGGTAAACTGTTCAACAAATTGTAAACGAGAGTTAACCGAAGGTAATTCTATTGCACTCATGTTTTTAGAGACAAAACCTTCAAGGTTGACATATCCCGCCCCGCTAAAAAAGGATAAAACACATGAGAGAGAAATAATGATATATACGATGCTATTATCAGAATATATAAATGAAAGGATAAAAAGAAATAAGCAAACTAATGATCGAAGAATATCACTCAGGAATAACATAACCAAAGTATGCATCCTGTCCCCCATCCAACCAGAAATAGGGAGAGAAATCACTCTGAATAGCCGTTCAAGCCCAAAAGCAAAAGATGAAAGTGAAGCACTATTAGTTGAGGTATATACTAATACAGGCACAGCGAACATAACAAATGCCTCTGAAAAAACAGAAAAAAATCGAGCCAGTATGATCTTATGTATCATTAATATTACCTCAACCTTATTATACCCGTTATCTTTCAAGTTGCCTCTTTGTTGGCTGCACTCGCTCACCCCGGTCACATCGTTATCTATGCTCCCGGGGATTCACTCCCTTGCCGTCGCGATCCATCTTGAAATCCATAAAGGGTATATCTATCCCATTAAACTATTGTATTTATCAATTTGAAACTGAGCAATGCCCAAATTGATTTCATCAATTACACCTACTGGGATAGACGTTTACTCTGCAATAATTAATGAATCGATTTAATCAAATAATTCCCCAAAACTAAATAATCAATATTAGTTTTCATAAAAGTTTTAATAGCATCTTCCGGTGAACAAACAATCGGTTCGCTATCATTATAAGAGGTGTTCAGCAACAAAGGCACACCGGTTTTCCGATAAAATGCCTCAATCAACTGGGCATAATCTGGATTTGATGCACTATCTACCACCTGAACTCTGGCAGTACCATCTTCGTGAACCACTGCCGGAATTTTCGATGCTTTATCCACTTTAGCATCCATCGCTAACAACATATATTTTGCAGCTTCCGGTAATTCCTTCCGAACATGGAACCAATCAGCAACATGTTGACGCAATACACTAGGCGCAAATGGCCTAAACATTTCACGATGTTTAACTTTACGATTCATTAAATCGCGAATATCTTTATTTCTTGGATCAGCCAACAAACTACGATTACCTAATGCCCGCGGCCCAAATTCCATCCTCCCCTGGAACCAGCCAACGACATTATTTTCAGCCAGCAAGCCTGCGACAACTTCATGAATATTCTCTTCATATGTCCAGTCCAAACCGTGGGCCTTCAAACTACGCTGGTAATCATCTTCACTATATTCCAGACCCCAATAGGTATGAGTCAGAGGATAGCGCTGATTATTTTCAAGAATATGATGCCAAATAAATAGGGCGGCACCTGTGGCAGTCCCGGCATCATGTGCAGCAGGCTGAACAAAGATATCTTCGATATCCAACTCTTCATATAATCGTTTATTCGTTATGCAATTCAATGCAACACCACCTGCAAGGCAGAGTTTATTCGTTGCTGTTTCCTGCAAATAATGATGAGCCATATTTAACACTATTTCATCAGTTATTTGCTGGAGAGAAGCAGCAATATCATAATATTCCTGCGCTACCTCTCCACCGGGAACTCTTTTCTCAATACCAAACAAAGATTCTAATTTAGAAAAGTCTTGGCTGCGGAAATTGAGAATGGTGTTATCGATAGTAAACTCACCTTTCTCATAAATTTTGACAAGTTGTTGGAACGCCGGCATAAAACCTTCAGGCTTACCATAAGCAGACATTCCCATCACCTTACAGGCATCGTATACAGAGAAGCCCAGGAATTCTGCCAATTTCTCCCACATAAAACCGATTGAATTAGGGTATTCAATAGTTTTAATTTTTTTCAGACTATTGCCATCGCCCAGATATACCCCTGCGGTATTATCCTCTCCCACACCATCAAGTGATAAAGTTAACGCTTTATCAAATGGCGAAACAAAATAAGCAGATGCCGCATGAGCTGTGTGATGAGGAACCCAATGAAATTGACCACGGAATCCCATTGATTGTAAAATTTCTGGTACTGAAGTGGTTTTACGATAAAAAATGGACTCACCCGATACACTTCCCCAATTGCCTTCACTGGTGACTTCATCAATAAAGACTGATTTTCTTCGCTCTATCGGATCAATAGAAAACCCAATATGACTCACATCTTCCAAGCGAATACCCGCAAAGTCTAATGCAACTTCAATGGAAGCCAATGGCAGTTCATCAGGATTATCAACATTTGCTGGTTTTCCGTGTTTTCTTCTATTGAGACGCTCTTCTTCAATGGCAAAAATAGTTTCTCCATCTTTTAATAAGCAAACTGCTGATTCATGGTAAACTGAATTTATACCTAAAATATACATGACTTATTATCCTCCCATTATAATTATTTAACTTTTAATACTAAGCAACGCAGACTACCACCACTCTTTAAGAATTCACTCATATCGCATTTAATGACATTATAACCATAATTATTTAATTGACGTTCAACCTCTATAGAACAATCATGCATGAGAATATCTTTACCTATTGGGATATTATTACAGACAAATAATTCCTTAGCATCATGTTCTGATATTGAGATTCGGCGTTCAAATGTTTCAGCAATATAATTCTGGCTCTCTTTAGTAAATGCTTCTGGGTAGTAAATAACTGTATCTTTGTCAATAAACGAGAATGCCAGAGCCACATGAAAGAAAGTCTTATCCTGAATATGCAGTTCACCTTTAACTTCAAGTTCTGGATAAACTTTCTGAATTGTATTTATTGCTTCTTTATCTGAGCGAGGACCATAACCAAATATGATGTCATTATCCCAATAGATAACATCTCCAAGCCCTTCAAAATAGATATCTTCATCAACACGATGTATCTCATAACCTAGATTTTCCAGATAATCGATATAGTGCTGGCTTTCCCCCTGGCGTTCAGCGTGTCGGAAATTACTCGCAAGGAATTTATTATTATGCACCATGCCACAATCACCTGAGAAAGTCATATCAGGCAAACCATTAACAGGCTCGATAGTGCGAATAGTGATACCACGTTCAGTCAACCGTTCATAAAGAAAATCCCATTGTTGCTGTGCCAATTCTTTATTGACGCTATTATTAGGGTCCATCCAATCATTAATAACGTATTCAATATTATAAAAATCCGGTTTACACATTAATAACTCTTTAATCATAACTTTTGCCTCATCTTAGATTTAGCACTTTGCTTAGTATGAATATTAAATATTTTTGCAAATCCCTCTGCATCGTTTTGACTATATAAATGCCCACAATTATATATTGCTAAATTATCATCATAGATAGTTGTCTTTGAAATACGGGAACAAACATTGGCATATTTATAACCTAATTCAAGCTTAATCTCACCATTGACATGTTGATTCATGCTATCAATAAAGTGGTTTAAATGAGTTAATAAGGGATCATACCAAAGCCCAGAATAAACTAATTCAACCCATTTTTTATCAACTATCTCTTTAAACCAATTTTCGTGACGATTACTACAATAACATTCTAAATCACGATGTGCGGTAATTAAGATATGTGCGGCAGGTGATTGATAAATTGCGCGTGTTTTCAAACCGACAATGCCATCTTCAACAATATCAAAAATACCAATTGATAATTTTTTACCAATCTCATTTAATATTTCAATAATTTCATATAATGATTTCTTTTCGCCGTCAATCGATATCGGTATACCATTCTCAAAACCTAATGACAAAAATATTGGCTCAGTAGCTGATAGTGCATGTTCAAATAATTTCTCTCTGGCATCTTCCGGAATTAATGCTTCCGGTTCTGCCAACGGTCCACATTCGACACTTAATCCCCATATATTTTCACTAGTAGAATAAGGGTTATTACAACCAAATTCTTGAGGAATACCATATTTCATCGCATAACTATTTACAATATTTTCGTCGTATTTAAAATCTCTCAACGAAGCAATAGGTATTTTATTCAGAATTTCTATATTCATATCCATTCTGACTTGATCATTACCTCTGAATTGATGAGCAATATAATCAATATTGAGCTCATTGGCAACTTCAACTGCTGCCTCAGCAATCGCAGGCCGGGAAAGTGCAGCACTGAGAAAATAACCATTTTGATAAATAGCATTCGCTTTTATCGCTTTTGTAAGGAAGTGTTCAGCATATTGCGCTCGATAATCTTTATAGATAAATTTATCAGCACCTGCAACCATGCATTCTAATTCAATATCTTCAATATCTCTTACCTGCCCTTCATCAATATAAAGAGCAATTACCTCTCTATATTCAGATTTAAGACTTCTTATGATAAGAGGATTATAGAGGCGATTATAGTAAATCACCAAAACGCGATCAGAACTCATTTAATACGCACCCCATGTTTGTAATAATTTCTTCTAATTGAGGTTCTGTTTTACTTTCCTCAATTAATTCTGAGAAATTATTTTCAAATAACCAAGCATCATTATAAATTGTGTCGATATAACGTTCTCCACTATCAGGAATAATGACAACAATATTATCGCCAGGTTTAAAATCATCCAGGCGATTTAATGCTGCGCTTACCGCACAACCTCCCGTTCCACCAATTAAAATACCTTCATTTCTGGCTAACTTTCTTGCTACTCGGAATGCATCAATATCTGCAACTTTCAAGGTAATATCGATATTGGTACGATCCAAAATAGAAGGTATAAACGCTAATCCTGCACCTTGTACCAGATATTTTCCTGGTTCACCACCGAAAATAATTGACCCCACGGGTTCAACACCATAAATTCGCACCTGTGGATCTTTCTCTTTCAAATAACGGGAAATTCCAGTCAGTGTTCCACAACTTCCTGCTGTCGCAAAACAAGCTGTCAAATTATTGCCAAAGATTTCATACAACTCACGCCCCGTGGAACGATAATGCTCATCAGGATTAACCTGATTTTCAAATTGCATAGGGCTAAACGCATTCGGATAGACTTTTATAATCTCTTTAGTTAAATCAATGCGATATTTGACAGTATCTTTTCCCGCTTCAAATTCTGGTAGGAAAATAATTTCCGCACCAAATGCTTTTATTTTATCGCGTTTTGCTGCCGGCACCATGCGATCTAAAACCGCAATAAATCGATAACCTTTAACAGCACACGCCATTGCCAGACCAATTGCCGTATTCCCCGATGATGGTTCAATCACCACCATTCCCGGTCTTAATTCTCCCTGAGCCTCAGCCCTTTCCAACATAGCAACTGCAATACGATCTTTAATACTCCCACCGGGGTTAATATTCTCCATTTTGAGAAAGACATTAATACCTTTAGTATATCTACCATTCAACATAACTACTGGAGTATTACCTATAGTTTGTAATATGTTTTTACTAAGATTCATACCAGCTTTATCCCTTATGTCTAGGTTAATATGAAGAACATATAATGATGACAAGGTATTTTTATTAACAAATAAATAAATCAATTAAACATCTAATATACCTATTAATTTATTAATGAAACCATTCAATTTACCAATAACTATGGAGAATAAACTCATACCTATTAACAATAAGCGCATTCATTTGTGTTCTCACACAAGGGTTAATTAACAAAAATTATAATTATAAAATTACACTTAAAAGTCTACTGTCAACTCTGACAGTTATATCAATAAAATCCCATATAAATTTTTGATATTATTATTTAATAATAAGGATATATATTGATATTATTAAACATTCTTATGTGAAATCATATAAAATAAATTATCATTATAAAGACAAATAACCAAAATTATATAATAATATATTTTTAATTATTATGAAATAATCACTCGTGTAATTAACCAGATTTAGACGTAGATATATCAAAATATTCGATAAAAAATTCCCACATCACAACAGAATTAACAATGTTGATATTATCTAATAATAAAAAATATGAATTAGATTATTTATAGATAATAATCTAATAATGAATAATATTTTCAATATAAAAACGCAAAATCAATAATAATAAAAACCAGCCAAAAGACAACATTACAGAAGAATAGACAAGAGAAACTATGATTCTATAAACGGCAAATAAGGTAGTAAATGTAAAATATACCCAATGGATTTCAAGATGGATCGCGACGGCAAGGGAGCGAACCCCCGGGAGCATAGATAACTAACCCGAATTCTGCTTAATCCGTCATTGAAAAATCGTCTTCTGAGTAGAAAACTTTCAGTGATGGCTTCTTCAATTTAAGGCAGTAAGCAATCAATCCACCTAAAACGCACAACAGAAAGCCTTTTATACTTCGGTGGCGGGAATGCTCTATTTGAGAAAGAGTTTTTAATTGCCCATTAATCGTTTCAATGATAAAACGCTTTTTTAACATTATCTTATCCCACTCAGCTTGCATACTCGCTTTCATGTTACGCCGTTTTTTCGTGATGAAAGTGACATCGGTTTTAGCTAAATCGTCCGCCAATTCCTGGCTGAGGTAACCTTTGTCACCGTAAAGAGAACCCGTTAATTCTTTTGATAATTCACGAACAGGTTCCCGATCATCCACATTACCCGGAGTCACTTTAAGCGCGAGAATTTCACCCTGATGATTGACAACCAGGTGTAATTTGAAACCGTAAAACCAGCCCATTGAATTTTTTCCGCGCTTTGCTATCCCCGCAAAGACCTTATGTCGAGGGATGCGAATGTTATGGCAGACACTCAAACGGGTGGAATCAATAAAAGCAATGCCTGTGGGTTTCCCTTTTAATTGAGTCAGATAGCTGCATAATGGCACCAAAACGGAAGGAGCCACACTGACAAAACGAGGATAGCTAAGCAAGGTTGGAAAATCCTTATGGTGATATTTCCAAATATGTTCTAGATAAAAATGTTTAAAATCACGGTAATGCGACATATGAAAAAGGATCAAAATGGTCATGATTTCACTGGGATACATATGACCTTGTCGGCGGCGTAAACGATGCCCGCTATCGAGACAAAATTGTTCCCATTGAGGGATGAAAAAACGGCAAAAATCATCGACATCACAGAAAATTTCAACTAAGTTGTCCATAGCCTGTTCCCCCCTCGGAGCTGTTTTTGGTGCACACCAAAACTTTGCTCCTGGAACAGGCTTCTCGTCAATTTCTTATCCAGAATTCGGGTTAACTATGTGACCAGGGCGAGTGAGTGCAGCCAACAAAGAGGCAACTTGAAAGATAACGGGTATAAATCAGATTAATGCTCAGTTACTGGGCATTACCGGCAAAAGCCTTATCGACTACCAAGAGAACAGTAAGTTGAGGCAATAAAAAACGCCGGCATTGCCAGCGTTTTTTACTTGTTAGCATCAGTTAATCAGAGATTAAGCTTCAGCAACAATGTTAACGTTCAATTTAGCGAATACATCGCTGTGTACCTGGAAGTTAACTTCGTGTTCACCAATAGTACGCAGAACGCCATTAGGCAGACGCACTTCGCTCTTAGAGACTTCAACGCCTGCGGCGGTAACTGCATCAGCGATATCACGAGTACCGACAGAACCGAACAGTTTACCTTCGTCACCTGCTTTAGAAGCGATAGTAACGGAACCCAGTGCATTGATTTTCTCAGCGCGAGCTTCTGCTGTTGCCAGAACGTTAGCCAAGTTAGCTTCCAGTTCAGCACGGCGAGCTTCGAAAAATTCGATGTTTTTCTTAGTCGCAGGAACAGCTTTGCCCTGCGGTACTAAGTAATTACGGGCATAACCCGGTTTAACGTTAACTTGATCACCCAGGCTACCCAGGTTTGCTACTTTATCAAGCAGAATAATTTGCATTACCTTATCCTCTCAGAGTCGTTAATGGACTGTGCCGATTACTGATGACGATCAGTGTAAGGCAACAAAGACAGGTAGCGCGCGCGCTTGATAGCACGAGCGAGCTGACGCTGGTATTTTGCACGGGTGCCAGTGATACGGCTTGGTACAATTTTACCGCTCTCGGTGATGTAGTTTTTCAGCGTAGCGATGTCTTTATAATCAATCTCTTGAACGCCTTCCGCTGTGAAACGGCAGAACTTGCGACGACGGAAATAACGTGCCATTTGGCTAGTCTCCAGAATCTATCAATTCAATCTGCTCGGCATGAAGAACCAGTTTGTTAAGACCATTGCGACCTTGATGGCAACTAATGAATCCTGAAACGGTTAATCGACTGCCGACCGTTATACTGTGAGTTAAAACTTGTAACAATTGTCCGCTGGCAATAACGGGCATTCTGCACCATGCTTGCCTGCTCAAACCGGCTTCCTGTTGCTGTGAACGGTGCTCAAGCACAAATTGACAATGAGGAATGCCGGCAGGACTGACTTTTCGAATGGGGACCTTGCACACTGTGCCAGAAAGCACCAAACGATTAGTTGTCACAGTTATTACTCTTCAGAATCCCCAGCTTCTTCAGCATCCATATTGGCGTCTTCCAGAGAGTAGTCACGGCTGCGACGTTCATCTTTGGCTTTAACCATTGGAGATGCTTCAGTTACCGCGTGCTTAACGCGCATAATCATGCTGCGGATAACGGCATCGTTGAAGCGGAAGTTAGTTTCCAGCTCATCAATCACTTCCTGCGGTGCTTCAACGTTCATCAGAACATAGTGAGCTTTGTGCAGTTTGTTAATTGGGTAAGCCAGTTGACGGCGGCCCCAGTCTTCCAGACGGTGAATCTGACCTTGCGCGTTAGTGATAGTCGCACTGTAACGCTCAATCATGCCCGGAACCTGTTCGCTTTGGTCAGGATGGACCATAAAAACGATTTCGTAATGACGCATTAGAATTGCTCCTTACGGATTATTCAGCCTCCTGTCAGGGTCAACCGCGGCCCGTGGAGGCAAGGAACTTGTTTAAGTGCGGCTGAAAAATTGACGCGTAACTATACCTACCCTACATAAAAAACTCAAGGAATGAACAATGCAAAAATACTTTTGTTCATATACCCGTTATCTTTCAAGTTGCCTCTTTGTTGGCTGCACTCGCTCACCCCAGTCACATAGTTATCTATGCTCCCGGGGATTCACTCCCTTGCCGCCGCGATGCATCTCGCAATCCATAGGGTATATATGGGAGGTGGATTGTCACGAGCTACGCTGACGCACCGCCTCAAACAGGCAAACTCCCGTGGCAACAGACACATTCAACGACGAGACAGAGCCCACCATTGGGATGCTAATCAATTCATCACAGTGTTCACGAGTCAGACGACGCATACCTTCCCCCTCCGCTCCCATCACCAGTGCCATAGGACCAGTCAGTTTGCTCTGATACAGCGTATGGTCAGCTTCTCCTGCTGTACCCACCACCCAAATATTGTACTCTTGCAATAAACGTAAGGTACGCGCAAGGTTGGTGACACGAATAAGTGGTACGCTTTCCGCAGCACCACATGCCACTTTCTTCGCCGTGGCATTAAGCTGAGCAGAACGATCACGTGGAATAATAACAGCATGTACACCTGCTGCATCAGCACTACGCAAGCAAGCGCCCAGATTATGGGGATCTGTCACGCCATCAAGCACCAACAAGAACGGGGTTTCTACTTGTGCCAGTAAATCTGGTAGGTCATTTTCTTGGTACTGACGCCCTGGCTTCACTTTGGCAATAATTCCCTGATGCACCGCACCTTCCGTTTGATTATCCAGCCACTGACGATTTGCCAGTTGGATAGTCATCCCGATGCTTTCCAGCGCATGAATCAATGGTGTCAGGCGGCGATCTTCACGTCCTTTCAGGACATAAACTTCGATAAAACGCTGAGGATCACGCTCCAGTAAAGCTTTAACGGCATGAATACCGTAGATAATTTCACTCATAATCTTCTTATTTTTACTGTTATACATATACAGCACTGACGAATACTGTAAGCCTATTCGATAAGCTTCACGTACTCAGGGGGAGATTAAAATATTCAGGCTATCCTGCAACAGGATAGCCCTTTGATTATTTATCTGCGCTTTTCTTAGCCCGTTTGGCTTTGAATTTAGCGACAATTTTCTGAGTTTTGGTAGAAAGCGTCTTACCCTTTTTCTTATCCCCTTTAGGCTTATCCGCAGATCGCTCTTTACGAACAGCACCATCAGGCTCAAAATGAGCTTCTTTGCGATAACCACGCCCTTTTTTCTTACTGCTTTCGCGGCCAAGTTCTACTTTTCTCTCTCTATCGCGCACTGTTTTACCTACATTCCGGGCTTTGCGGGCGGTAGAAAGCAGCTTAAAGTCAATATTACGCTCATCCATATGAACCGCTTCCACACGAATTTCAACTTCATCCCCTAACCGGAAAGTTTTACCCGAGTATTCACCCACTAAACGCTGACCGATATTATCGAAATGATAATAATCATTACTCAACGTGGAAACATGTACCAGACCGTCAATAAACAGCTCATTCAAGCGAACAAAGAAACCAAAACCTGTCACACTCGTGATGATCCCAGTAAAAGTATTGCCCACTTGATCCTGCATAAAATCACACTTAAGCCAATCAGCAACGTCTCTCGTCGCTTCATCTGCGCGGCGCTCTGTCATGGAGCAGTGTTGGCCCAGTTGCAACATCTGTTCCATATCACTGTGCCATCCCCCGGTCGGTGTTCCACATTGCTCAACAATGCCTTGCTGTTTCGCTAGCAGATATTTAATCGCCCGATGCAACACCAGATCCGGGTAACGGCGGATAGGTGAGGTAAAATGCGCATAAGAATTTAATGACAGACCGAAGTGACCCCGGTTTTCCGGATCATAAACTGCCTGTTTCATTGAACGCAGTAATAGGGTTTGCAGTAGCTCATGATCCGGGCGTTCAGCCACTTGATGCATCAGTTGCGCATAATCCTTTGGTGTTGGTTGCATGCCACCGGGCAGCGTCAATCCCAATTCGCCGAAAACCGAGCGCAAGTTAACAATACTTTCTTCTCTTGGCCGATCATGAATACGGTAAAGCACCGGCTCCCCATTTTTTTCCACGAAGCGCGCCGCAGCAATATTCGCCAGAATCATGCACTCTTCAATCAACTTATGAGCATCATTGCGAACAATCGGTTCAATTCGCTCGATACGACGTTCAGCATTAAAGATAAACTTCGCCTCTTCTGACTCAAACGAGATTGCACCACGTTGCTCACGGGCATTTTCTAGTGCCTGATACAATTCATGTAAATGCTCAATATGCTGAACCAGTGGCTTGTAGTGCTCACGCAGCTCTTCATCACCCTGCAACATACGCCATACTTTGGTATATGTCAGACGGGCGTGAGAATTCATGATGGCTTCGTAAAATTTATAGGATGATAATCGCCCCTGCGCTGAAATCGTCATCTCACACACCATACAAAGGCGATCAACCTGCGGGTTCAGAGAACAGAGTCCATTAGAAAGCACCTCCGGCAACATGGGGACAACCTGAGATGGGAAGTAAACCGAGTTACTCCGGTTACGTGCTTCGGTATCTAACGCCGTTTGTGGACGCACATAGTAACTGACATCAGCAATGGCAACCCATAAACGCCAACCACCGCTTCGCTTTCTTTCACAATAAACGGCATCATCAAAATCACGGGCATCTTCACCATCGATTGTCACCAACGGCAGAGTACGCAGATCAACACGGTCTTTTTTCGCCGATTCTGGTACCTGCTCATTCAAGGAAGCAACCTGGTTTTCCACCTGTGGCGGCCAACTGTGAGGAATTTCATGAGTACGTAGGGCAATTTCCACTGCCATGTTCGTTCCCATTTTTTCACCCAACACTTCAACAATCTTACCGATAGCCTTTGTGCGGCGCGCCGGGCGTGTAATTAACTCGACTACCACCACATTCCCCATGCGAGCACCACCGCTTTCATCTTTCGGGATCAAGATATCAAAGCTTAAACGGCTATCATCCGGCACAACAAATCCCATACCAGAATCAAGAAAATAGCGGCCAACAATCTGACTGGTCTTAGGCACTAATACACGAACGATACGTGCTTCATTACGCCCTTTGCGATTCAGGGATAATGGTTGTGCCAGCACAACATCACCATGAATAGCCATTTTTAACTGCTCGGCAGAGAGATAAAAATCGTCTTTGTGACCTTCTACTCGTAGGAAACCATAACCATCTCTATGCCCAATAACAGTACCTTTCAGTAAATCCAATCTTTCCGGCAAGGCATAGCATTGGCGACGAGTGAAAACCAATTGACCATCACGTTCCATAGCCCGTAAACGACGACGTAACGCTTCAATATCCTCATCGTTAATCAGATTCAGCTCTTGTGCCAGTTCCTGGCGACTTACCGGTACAGTATGTTTAGCAATAATGTCTAAGATATACTCGCGGCTTGGAATAGGTGATTCGTATTTTTCTGCTTCGCGCCCCAAAAAAGGATCTTGTGACATAGCTGTTCCTCCGTTGTCATCAGCAGGCTGTTTGCGCCATTTCTTCATTCGGTCAGAAGCAGCTTATAAAGGGGAATATTATCTTCAATCATATCAGCTAAAGTATGCTTATCCAGTTCTTCTAAAAACCTTTCTATTGCCTGATTTAATACGACCTTCAGACGACACGCAGAAGTGATATGGCAAGATTCCTGACTACAGTTAACCAATGATAATGGCTCAAGAGCGCGAACGACATCGCCAATTCTGATATCCTTCGCTGGCTTACCTAAACGGATACCGCCGTTTTTACCACGAACAGCATCCACTAATCCTAAATGACTCAATTGGTTAATGATTTTTACCATGTGGTTACGAGAAACACCATAAATATCAGTGACTTCAGAAATACTGGTCATCCGGCTTTGCGGTAAAGAAGCCATATAAATTAGCGCGCGCAAGCCATAATCTGTAAAACTCGTTAACTGCACATCAACCTCTGGATAATAAGATATAAACTAATATATCCGAGAACAAACTGAAAAAATAAGTATTTGTTCAACTTATATACCATGAATCTACCAAAATCATGTTGATCTCCTCATCGTTAAACAAAAAAGGCCACAATAAATAGCAAAAAACCGGGCTGAAAAGCCCGGCTTCACCTGATTATAGGTACCATCAGGCATCAAACGGATCACGCAGAATGATAGTTTCTGAACGATCCGGGCCTGTAGAAATAATATCAACCGGAACACCGGTCAGCTCTTCTACACGTTTGATATAGTTCAATGCTGCCTGAGGCAATTTTCTATGCTCTTTCACACCGAAAGTGCTTTCATTCCAGCCAGGCATGGTCTCATAAACAGGTTCAATACCTTCCCAGTCATCCGCTGCTAAAGGTGTCGTTTCAATTACACTGCCATCAGGCATACGGTAGCCAGTACAGATTTTTACTTCTTTCAAGCCATCCAACACGTCCAGCTTGGTCATACAGAAACCTGACAGTGAGTTGATCTGTACTGCACGACGGATAGCAATGATATCCAGCCAACCAGTACGGCGGCTACGCCCCGTAGTCGCGCCAAACTCTTGGCCTTTTTCGCGCAAGTAACCGCCAGTTTCATCAAACAGTTCAGTTGGGAATGGACCAGCACCGACACGAGTAGAGTATGCTTTGATGATCCCCAAAACATAATCAACATAGCACGGACCTAAACCGGAACCTGTTGCAACGCCACCCGCGGTAGTGTTGGAAGAGGTCACATATGGGTAAGTACCGTGGTCAATATCCAACAATGTGCCCTGTGCACCTTCAAACATGACCAATTCACCTTTCTGAGTTGCTTTATACAACAAATCAGAAACGTCGACGACCATATCCGTCAAAATATCGGCAACAGCCATGATTTCATCTAGGGTCTTCTGGTAATCAACCGCCGGTTCTTTGTAGTAGTTAACCAGTTGGAAATTGTGATATTCGATAATTTCTTTCAGCTTAACGGCGAATGCTTCCTTATCAAATAAATCACCAACCCGCAGACCACGACGAGCAACTTTATCTTCATACGCAGGACCAATACCACGACCGGTTGTACCAATTGCTTTTGCACCACGCGCTTTCTCGCGGGCATTATCTAATGCAACATGGTATGGAAGAATAAGTGGACAGGCTTCTGAAATGAGCAGACGCTCGCGAACAGGAATACCACGGGATTCTAATGCGTTCATCTCTTTCATCAGCGCATCAGGCGCTAATACGACGCCATTTGCAATAATACTGATAACGTTTTCACGCAGGATCCCTGATGGGATTAAGTGGAGAACGGTTTTTTCACCGTTGATAACCAGTGTATGACCAGCATTATGGCCCCCTTGATAACGAACAACATACTTAGCTCGTTCAGTCAGCAAGTCGACGATCTTGCCCTTGCCCTCGTCACCCCATTGGGTGCCCAATACGACAACGTTCTTACCCATTTCAAAATTCACTCGGTTGCTTAAAAATGGATTCTAACATCTCATCCCACACCTTTCAGTAATTTTTATCACATCCGTTATTTTTGTTAGCCACCAGACATGACAAGGCCCGCCTGATGCGGGCCTAATCAATAGATTCAGCATCTATTAGTGCTGACCTGCACGCTTTTCAGGTGCTTTCATATAGCGGAAGAAATCAGCTTCTGGGCTTAATACCAGAACATCTTTCCCGTCTTCACTAAAGCTTTTCTCGTAAGCACGTAAACTACGGATAAAGGTATAGAAATCTGGCGCTTGACTGAACGCATCAGCAAACAGTTTAGCGGCGTCTGCATCACCAGCACCACGCAATGTAAGCGCTTCACGCTCCGCTTTTGCTCGGATTTCAATAACTTGCTTATCTGCTGCTGCACGCAGCTTTTCTGCTTCTTCCAAACCTTGTGAACGATGACGACGAGCTACCGCTTCACGCTCAGCACGCATACGCTGGTAAATCGCTTCTGAAACTTCCAGTGGTAAATTGATTTGTTTGATACGCACATCAACAACTTCAATACCCAATGCCGCCATACTGTTTGGATTGATAGCAAGCTGTTTATCTGCCGTTTCTCGCTCTACACGAGCCGCCGCCGATGCAATAGCATCATCCGCTTCAGTTGTACTCGCTGTTTCTTTATCCGTTGTACCTTTGTTCAGCGCATCACGAACATCTGTGGTCAATTGACCACGGGAATCCGTTACGATACCACGAACATCCTTACGGCCAATCTCAGAACGCAGGCGGTCACTGAATTTACGTTTTAACAATACTTCTGCCTGAGAAATATCACCATTGCCGGTCGCCAGATAATAACGGCTGAAATCGTTAATCCGCCATTTCAGGTAAGAATCAACTATCAGGTCCTTATTTTCACTGGTCAAGAAACGGTCGGCTTGAATATCCATAGTCTGGATACGAGCATCCAGTGTTTTCACCGTTTCAACAAAAGGTATTTTAAAATGCAACCCCGGCTCATAAACAATCGGTTTATTTCCCGCATCACGCAGAACCTTACCAAAACGCAGTACAATACCACGCTGTCCTTCCTGCACAATAAATAGAGAGGCATAGAGTGCAACTAATACCGCGACAATAACAACGACTAATGATTTACGCATGATTATTATCTCCCTACCCTGATAATGTCATTACGCAGATTATCTGTTCGGTTATAATTCGCTCCCCGGCCTGAATTTGAAGGCACAGTTGGGCGGGTAACCCGCAGGTCAGAAGCTACCGTATTATCTGATTGCACTGTTCCCTCTTTTTTAACACCAGAAACATCGCCACGTAACATTTGTTCTAATGGCAATACCAGCAAATTGTTATTGTGATCATTAACAATAACTTTGCGAGTACGGCTCAATACTTTTTCCATCGTTTCAATGTACAGACGTTCACGGGTAATCTCAGGCGCCTCTTTATACCTAGGCAACATTTTGGCAAAGCCCGCCACTTCCCCCTGCGCTTCCAATACTACACGAGCCTTATAAGCTTTCGCCTCTTCAATGATACGTTGCGCATCACCTTTCGCGCGTGGCAAGACTTCGTTCGAATAAGCCTCCGCTTCACGAATAGACTGCTGTTCATTCTCACGAGCAGCAATAACATCGTCAAAAGCAGCCTTGACTTCTTCTGGCGGACGAGCAGCCTGGAAGTTAACATCCAACAAAGTTATTCCCATGCGGTACGGAAGAATCGTCTTTTCCAACTCACGCTGAGTATCATCACGGACAATCATACGGTTTGCCGTCAAGATTTTATCCATCGAATATTTACCAACAACACCACGTACCGCGCTATCTGTCGCCTGACGCAGGCTGTTATCAGGACTTGTCACGCTATAAAGATAAGCGGCAGGATCAGTTACACGATACTGCACGTTCATCTCCACGCGAACAACGCTTTCATCTGATGTCAGCATCACGCCAGAGGTTGCCAATTCACGAACAGATTCCACGTTAACTGGAACAACTTCATCAATGAATGTAGGTTTCCAGTTCAGACCTGGCTGCACAATATGGCTAAGTTTACCCAAACGGGTAACAACACCACGTTCTGTCTCTTTAATCGTATAAAAAC
This sequence comes from Photorhabdus laumondii subsp. laumondii, assembly GCF_003343245.1. NCBI lineage: Bacteria > Pseudomonadati > Pseudomonadota > Gammaproteobacteria > Enterobacterales > Morganellaceae > Photorhabdus > Photorhabdus laumondii. The sequence continues at coordinate 5,344,053 of NZ_CP024901.1, forward strand.
CGCTAGCGGCCCAGATCACGACGACAGCAGCAGCGACAAGGCTAACAATACGCCCGCCAAATTTTGCCCCTTGGTCAGAACCATTACCGCCCTTGTTCCCACCAAAACCCCCGAGTTTACTGCTCAGCTTACGGAACAGATCGTCGAGATCAGATGCCCCACGGTTTCGACCACTTTTGTTCCCGCCGGAATTGCCGCTTTTATTGCTGCTTCCCCACGGGTCGCGGTCTTGTCCGTTGTTCCCGGGCTGATTCCACGCCATGTTTTAGCTCCATTCTTTTATGATTGGTTTTTCAGGCCAAGAGCCTCTTATAAACAAGCCGACTCTCAATCACATAAGTTTTCTGATATTCACCTGACAGGCACATCAGACAACATAATCAAACAAATCCTGTTCTTGTTTGCATAGACGGTGCCAGTCAACAATCGGCATTCTCACTTCGATACCAACTTTACCGTCCTCTTCTATCCACTCTTTCTCTATTGCTTGCAGTTGATAGAAGCGGCTGCGTAAACGACCTGCTTCCGGTGGCAAACGCAATTCGTAGTGTGCAATTTCACCCGAAAGACGCTCCGTTAACGCTTGTAACAATAACGGGATACCTTCACCAGTTTGCGCAGACAGCCAAACTCTAACCGGTAAGTTATCTTCGTTGCGATCAATACGCGGCGTGAAGCTGTCCAGCATATCAATCTTATTCATCACCAACAGTACCGGAATTTCATGCGCTTCAATTTCTTCCAGTACGCTGTCAACAGCGGCAATATTTTCGTCGATGCGGCTATCCGCAGCATCAACAATATGCAGCAACAATGTTGCTTGCCGGGTTTCCTGCAATGTCGCTTTAAATGCCGCCACCAGATCATGAGGCAAATGACGGATAAAACCAACCGTATCAGCCAATACCACCGTACCAACATCATTAACGTCAATCCGTCGCAACGTTGGGTCCAGCGTAGCAAACAATTGATCAGCCGCATAAACCTCAGCAGCCGTCATACGGTTAAACAAACTCGATTTACCGGCGTTGGTATATCCCACCAGTGAAACCGTCGGTATATCCGCTTTATTTCGCGCTTGACGCCCCTGTTCACGCTGTTTCTCAACCCGGCTCAGACGATTCAATATCTGACGGATTTTATCCCGCAATAAACGCCGGTCTGTCTCAAGCTGCGTTTCCCCCGGCCCTCTCAAACCAATCCCACCTTTCTGACGTTCAAGGTGAGTCCATCCCCGGACAAGACGGGTAGAAAGATGACGTAACTGCGCCAACTCTACCTGTAACTTCCCCTCGTGAGTCCGTGCCCGTTGGGCAAAAATATCCAGAATCACGCCGGTGCGGTCGATAACTCGACACTGACAGAGCCGCTCAAGATTGCGTTCCTGTGCAGGACTGAGTGCATGATTAAATAACACAACATCAGCACCACTAGCCTGCACCGCCTCAGCAATCTCTTCCGCCTTACCTTCTCCAACAAAATATTTCGGATGAGGGGCTTTCCTGCTCCCCGTGACAATTTGCACAGGAACTACACCAGCAGAAGTTACCAGTGATTCAAACTCACTGAGATTATCTGTGTCTTTATCCTGCGAGAAAAAAACATGCACCACAACGGCTTGTTCGCCGCCTTCATAACGTTCAAACAAAGGTGCGACCTCTCAGGCTGAGTAAAAAACTACAGGAAAAAACATAGGTAAAACCCCCTACCTATGTTTTTCTTCATTCTATTACTGATCTCAAACTTATTCAGTGCCATCACTTTCCTGTTGTGCTGCCGGAGCAGAAACGCCACCAGAATGATAATTACCTACGCTCGCCCCTACACTCGTATTGCTACTGTGATGAGAAACTGGGCGGGAAGGTACAACAGTAGAGATGGCATGTTTATAAACCATCTGGCTAACCGTATTTTTCAGTAAAATGACAAACTGGTCAAAAGATTCAATCTGACCCTGCAATTTGATGCCGTTGACCAAATAAATAGAAACCGGGACCCTTTCACGCCGCAATGCGTTCAGGAACGGATCTTGCAAAGATTGCCCCTTAGCCATTCTATATTTTCCTTATTTTGTTGTTTTTAACTAAGAACCTAAAGGTTCGAAAAAATGAACTACTCAAAAATTGCGCTTTGGTACTCATCAATTGTACACAATCAATAAACCTATGCACTAACAACCTGCATAACTGTGCTTAAAGCTTGCTCTGGTTGAGAACTATCCAACCAATGAACCGACTTCCAACCTCTGAGCCAAGTTATCTGACGCTTTGCCAACTGGCGCGTCGCACAAATACCGCGATAAATCATTTCATCGTAATCAATTTCGCCGGAAAGATAAGACCACATCTGACGATAACCGACGCAACGAATAGAAGGTAAATCCACATGCAAATCATGACGAGCATAAAGTGCTTTAACTTCCTCTTCAAACCCTGATTCAAGCATTTGATGAAAACGCGCTTCAATGCGTTGATGAAGGAGCTCACGTTTTGCCGGTGCAATAGCAAATTGATGAACACGATAAGGCAGCGACTCTCCTGACAATGTAGTCAGTTCAGTGAGAGTTTTACCTGAAATAAGAAAAACTTCCAGTGCCCGAGAAAGTCTCTGTGGATCATTAGGATGAATTCTTAACGCCGCCGCAGGATCAATCTTCTGTAGTTGCTGATGCAATGCATCCCATCCTTGCTCTGCCGCCTGCTGTTCTATTTGTGCCCGAATAACCGGATTAGCAGAAGGTAAAGGCGACAAACCTTCAAGTAACGCCTTGAAATAGAGCATCGTTCCTCCCACCAGCAGAGGAATACGGCCAGAAGCAGTAATTTCTGCCATCTCCTTCAAAGCATCGTGACAAAAATCAGCAGCAGAATAAGGTTGAGAAGGGTCCAAGATATTGATTAAACGATGAGGTGCCAACGCTTGCTCTTCGGTTGTTGGTTTGGCGGTACCAATATCCATTCCACGATAAATTAGCGCAGAATCAACGCTGATCAGTTCCACAGGAAGATGCTGGCGTAAAGCGACAGATAAAGCTGTTTTGCCTGAAGCCGTCGGACCCATAACAAAAATTGCCGTTGGTAGATGTTGAGTTTTCTGATCACTCATGAGTAAGAGATGCCACCACTGCTTGTAAATCAATTAATTGTAATAACCCATCTGGTGGAGATTTTACCAGTTGTGGGCAAAGACGCTCAACATCAGCTAATAATTGTACCGCCTGAGCAACGTTCCACGTTTCATACTCACTGCCAATATGACGAGCAAGCCAAGTTACAACCTGTTCTGCCGATGCTGATGGCTGTTGTGCCAAATAACCTAGCAACTCAGGAATTAATTTAGGCAGATTTTGTTGACGTAATGGTAACGATACCGCACATAGTGTCGCTTTTCCATGAGATACAGATGCTTCAATACCAAAAGAGCCCAATAAGTCACTATAACGGTTTAAAGCACCAGCTTCCTCTTTACTAAGAGATAGTTTCAGCGGTATCAACAATGGCTGTGATTTCAGCCCTTGCTCTGTTGGTGCTAACTGTGCTTGTCTTAACCAGCGTTCAGCTACCGGCAAAGATAACAACCCAAGTCCCAATGGAGATTCAATCAGAGCATAACATGGTGAATATATGCTCAATACCTTACCAAAACTATGATTGCTATTTTTAACCTGAACAGGAGCAGAAGTGGCCTTTTCTGCCATAACCGGAGCGGTTCTTGCCGGAAACAGCTCTCTTTTTTCTTCAGGTTCAGACTGCATCAGTTTCTGATATACCTCACCCTGACGTTTCTGATAATGATCGCCATGATATTGGCGATTCTCACCACCGCGAGAGCCCCCCATATTCCCTTTACTTGACAAAACCTCTTTTGGTGATGATGCTGCCACAGATGTCGCATTGCTTTGCCGAGAAAAATGATTTCCCCCTGCTGATGGCCGATTTTCCGGCTCCCAGGCTGGCGCAGGTTCACAGCAAGCGATATCCAGTTCGGCACCGCTTCCGCGCTGTTTTAATACGGCTATTACACCCTGATAGATAAAATCATGTACCAAACGAGCTTGATGGAAGCGAACTTCATGCTTCGCAGGATGCACATTCACATCCACTTGATGTGGATCAACCCCCAAATATAAAACATAAGCAGGCTGTTGTTCTCCCCGGAGCAAATCTTGATAAGCTTGACGGATAGCATGATTAATTAAACGATCACGCATCATACGCCCGTTTACATAACAATATTGAATATCACCGCTCGCCTCAGTATTCATCGGGTCAACAACCCATCCTTTAATCGATAAATCGTCGTGCTGCCAGGAAAGAGAAAGTGCCCGTTGCATAAAAGCGGTACCACAAATGGAGACCAACCGCCGCTCATACTGTGATTCATCTTTTGCCGGCCGGTATTGGCGCACCAATTTACCGTTATGGTGCAAATTGATTAATACATCCAAACGCGCCAACGCAATGCGTCTAACGACTTCATCAATATGACCAAATTCCGTTTTTTCTGTTCGCAGAAACTTGCGCCGCGCAGGAGTATTATAAAAGAGATCCAATACTTCAACAGTACTGCCTACTGGATGTGCTGCCGGCTTCACGGTCACTGCCATATCTCGCCCTTCCGCGTAAGCTTGCCAGGCTTCGTGCTGTTCTTCGGTACGGGAAGTTAATGTCAGACGTGAAACTGAACTGATACTCGCCAGCGCCTCTCCACGGAATCCCATACTGATAATGGCTTCCAAATCATCAAGGGTAGCAATCTTACTGGTAGCATGACGAGCCAACGCTAGCGCAAGCTCCTGATGGTTGATGCCACAGCCATTATCACGGACACGAATAAGTTTTACTCCACCCCGCTCAATTTCAATATCAATACGGTTAGCACCAGCATCAAGGCTATTCTCCACCAACTCTTTTACTACTGATGCAGGGCGTTCTACGACTTCGCCAGCCGCAATTTGGTTTGCTAATTGAGGAGGTAAGATCTTGATAGCCATATTTAACCTTTACTTCTTGGCTGCTTTAGGTGCAGCCTGCAATGGATTTGCCAGAAAATAGTTACGCAATCCCCGATGAATAGCACTTGCTAGCTTATCCTGAAAATCATTAGAACCCAGTAATGCTTCTTCCGCCGAGTTACTGATAAATCCTGTTTCCACCAAAATTGAAGGAATATCCGGTGAACGTAACACACCTAAGCTGGCATGTTCTGGCGAGCGTTTATGTAATAAACCGACCTTGCGCAACTCACTCAAAACCTGTACTGCAACGTTATAGCCCACCCGTTGGGAGTGGCCGAATTGCAAATCCAGCACCGCCTGGCTTAGATAAGGATCAGCCCCATTTGCCAGAGCATTACCTGCACCACCCAGTAACTCCGACTGTTTCTCATGCTGTTCAAGCCAATTACCCAATTCACTGTTTGCACGCTTGTTTGACAGCACCCAAACAGAAGCACCACGCGCACTACGATTAGGAGCGGCATCCGCATGAATAGAAATCAGCATATTTGCGCTATGTTTACGTGCAACCTCAGAACGACCAGCAACAGAAATAAAATAGTCTCCGTTACGGGTCAGTACGGGTTTGAACATAGGATCATTGCGTAACAACACTTCAAGCTTACGCGCCACACTGATAGTCACATTTTTCTCTTTCAATCCACGTTGCCCAATCGCACCGGGGTCCTGACCACCATGTCCTGCATCAATAGCGACAACTACCCGCTGACCGCCCTTAGAAGTTGTTTGCAAAACAGCCTGTTTTGTCGTCCGCAATTTACTGTTAGTAAGTGATAGCTTACCTGTATCGGCTTGTGAACTCTCTCTAAAAACAGACTTGCCAGTAGGTACCCCAGAAGCCCGTAGGGTAAAAATCACCCGATATTCACTATCCAACTGCTGCACTATAGAGTTGACTTTAACTTTATTATTTAGTTCAAATACAATGCGTTTTTTTTGTCGATCAGGTGCCTGGCTGGAACGGATTTTCCTTACTAAATCCTGCTCCGGTAAATTCATAGGTAAACCAACAATTTTTTCTGATTGATGGATATCTACCACTAAACGCTCTGGCGAATGCAATGGGAAAAAACTGTAATTAGGGCGACCACCGGAAAAAACCATCGTCACTTTAGACTCATTTATGCTGTTACTGACGTGAATATTGGATAAAGTCGCCGCGGCTGCGGTTGTTACCACTAAACTGCTCATCATAATAAACAACCAGCACATTATCATAAAACTGATCTGCCATTTCTTTATCATTTTTGCGACTAAAGGACACATCATGGTCGGGTGATCCCTTATAAATATTTCAATTTATCTAACAGGCTCTCACCATATTTAGACAAAGCAATAAAATGTGCCTGTCTCCCTTCGGGCTGGTAACTCAAATGTAATTCAATATCTGCATCCGGTAATACACCTTCTCCTTGCTGAGGCCATTCCACCAAACAAATGGCATCTTGATGGAAATAATCACGTATTCCCATAAATTCCAGCTCTTCCGGATCTGCCAATCGGTAAAGATCGAAATGGTAAACCGACCTCGGTGTTAAAGCATAAGGCTCAACCAAAGTATAAGTTGGGCTTTTTACATGCCCTTTATGACCCAGGGACTGCAAAAAACCACGGCTAAACGTAGTCTTACCGGCACCCAAATCACCATATAAATAAATTACACTACCACTATTACAGGCAGCAGCAACCGCGCTTCCAAGAGAAACTGTCGCATCTTCATCTTTAAGTGATAAAACAAGTTCTTTCATCGAATAATATCTGTTGTTTTATTAATTCATCAGCTAAAACGATAACCCTAACACACTTCTATTATCAACATTTAACATCTTCTGCTCAGTTTCATTATCAAACCCACTATTTTTGGGCTGAAATAAATTATGCTATACTGCAACACCTTGCAGTATAAGCCGATTTCCACCATGACAACGCCTCTCAATCTTAACCTCTTGGCCGCCAAGATCAAACAATGGGGTCATTCCCTTGGCTTCCAGCAAGTTGGCATTTGCGATACCGATTTATCCGTGGAAGAACCAAAACTTCAGGAATGGCTGGATAAACAGTATCACGGGGAGATGGCATGGATGAAGCGCCACGGCATGATGCGTGCCCGCCCAAACGAACTTTTGCCAGGGACATTGAGGGTTATTAGCGTAAGAATGAATTACCTCCCTGCAAAAGCTTCTTTTGCCAGCACGCTAAATGACGCCGAACTCGGTTATATCAGCCGTTATGCCTTGGGAAGAGATTATCACAAACTGCTGCGCCAACGTCTTAAGAAACTCGGGGAGCAAATCCAAAATTATTGCCATGACTTCGAATATCAGGGAGTCCTTAATTTTCGACCTTTTGTTGATTCAGCCCCCGTAATGGAACGCCCACTCGCCGCTAAGGCTGGATTAGGCTGGGTCGGTAAACACTCACTTATCCTTAATAGAGAAGCTGGTTCATGGTTTTTCCTCGGTGAGTTGCTGATTAATCTTCCTCTGCCTATAGATCCTCCACAAGAAGAGCAATGTGGACGCTGTGTCGCCTGCATGACAACCTGCCCAACCGGTGCAATTATCGCCCCTTATACTATTGATGCCCGCCGTTGTATTTCCTACCTCACAATTGAATTGGATGGCATTATTCCTGAGGAATTTCGTCCACTGATGGGAAACCGTATTTACGGTTGTGATGATTGCCAGATTATCTGTCCCTGGAATCGCTTTTCCCAATTGACAGATGAAGATGATTTCAGCCCTCGTGTAACATTACATACACCAAAGTTATTGGATTTATTCAATTGGAGTGAAGAGAAGTTCCTACGGATAACGGAAGGTTCTGCAATTCGTCGCATCGGCTATTTACGCTGGTTACGCAATATTATTGTTGCTTTAGGAAATGCACCCTATCAATACGATATCATTCTGGCTCTGCAACAGAGACTAGGATTAAACACAATGCTAGACGAACATATTCATTGGGCTATTGAACAGCAAATCATTCGCCGTAAAACGAATACTGTTAGTGTACAAACAGCACAACAGAAACGACTTATTAGAGCGATAACCAAGGGCTTGCCCAGAGATGCTTAATTATTAGCCATCTTTATAGCGTATAAAAAGATTCAGATAATTTTCCTGTGAATAAAATAAAAACCCCTTGTTGATCAATGCTCAAAAAAAGCGCAAGTGATCAATGTGATATTTCTTAACAAAGGATCATTCCGAAAAATTATCAATAAGTTACAAAATAAATACTCATTTTGTAACATTCAAAGTCAGGAAAATTCAAATGCAACAGCCTGTGGATAAGTCTGTGTGATAATTTTAAAGCATCAAACTTATTTACCGGGAAACCAACTTCCTGGCTGTGGATAAAAAATAGAAATCTGCACTGCGCAGATATAACCCAAAAATCAAATCAAAGTAAGCGAATACAACCATTGAGGAAGAAACTTAGAGCGGGAAGTAAATCCTTCGAATATCAGCTAATTCATTGATTCAAAAGAGATTTTACCCAGACCTCATTGACGAAAGGAGTGCATTATGTACTACCTCAAAAAGTTTGGCAAGCAGAAGTTAAAAAAATATTTTTGCAATTATAAGGATAATACTTTCTTCCCCCCTATAAATACCACCCACTGAACTCAGTACAATCGGAATACAAAGTTGGCTACCGATGTCGAAAAAGACAAAGAATCTACAACCAAACAATACCCCTTTAGGCATAAACATCACACAACATCGATCAAGCCAGCGCACAGATTCAGACATTCAGCCAAAGCCTTCGCTTGATCCGCCATTATTACAGTGAGATTCTTTTTATTCGATCAAGGAAGATTTGAACAACCATAGGAATCAATAAGCAAGCAATTTTCATGTGCGCCAATCATATTAGATATCGCACCGCTATTGCATGCAAATAACAGTAAGATAACTCGCTAGCAATGAGGATTGAAGAATGAAAAGATTTACCAAAATTGCAGTAGGTTTTCTAGTATTAACCACGGCTCAGCTCTCCTTTGCCGCTACCAGCATGTGGTCACAAACGAGCCGTGCCCCAAATGTTTATGCTGCCGGCTACACTAACTCAAGTTTCTTTACCACGCCCTCTTCGGTACCGACAAGAGCAACTATTACGACAGTATCTTGGAATATCGGTTTATATAGTAATGGTGCGACAACTCAGACTTTCAGCGTTTGTTACACCCCACGATATTCATCCACCCCATCGCTATGCCTGGATGTCTCCGGTAACCTAAATGGCTCTACAAATGCCTTTATCGGCCATGATGCCAAAGGTTCCTTTAGAATTAGCGGGATTCTCGACGGAGGTACTTACCCCGTTTACCCGTCCCATTACAATATGATCAAAGTTGATTATCAGTATTAAGATTAAGCAATCCGACCTGAAGCCTCATGGCCTCAGGTCATTAATAGGAAAGTTACTTTAGACAATTTTTTCACGTTCTAAGCACAATATGTGCTAGCAGAAGGACGTAACATGCTATTAAAGCTGAGATCATTCACTAACAAGCTCCTTGGAAACCGGAGAGATTGCCGAACTCACCATGCGAAATTTTTTAGTCGCCAATGCGATAAATGCTTTAGCGGCCGGTGACGATTGACGTTCATCAAACACAGCCAACCCAACATGTCGTTTCACTTTTGGATTCAGCGTTTTCTTGACATAGTGAACTTCATGAGTCAGCGGCAGGGATGACTCAGCAACAATCGTTACCGCATCCCCACGTTCAACCGCAGCCAAGGTACTTAACAATTGAGATGTTCGATAACGAATATTAGGTTGCAACCTTGCCGATAAAAAAAGCCTGGAAACCAGTTCAGCCGATCCCGCTTCTGTCAACGCGAATGGTCCAACACACAGATCCTTCAACGTCACTGTATCCTGCAATACTAAAGGATGATCTACCGGTAACAAAGCCACCATTTGGTCTTCAAGAATCGGATAAGTGTCGAATTGCTCTTCCGGCAAGGTCACAAATCCCACATCTACTCGCCTATCCATAAGCCATTGCACAACCTGTCTATCTGGCCCCTCATCAATATGGACCTCAATGCCGGGGTAAAGCCTGCGATAATCGGCCAGTACCGTTGGTAACAGCCACAAGGATGAAGTCGGGCCAAACGATCCGATTCGCAGCGTACCTCGTTTCATCCCTCGTGCATCCGCTGCTTCTTGCCTCATAGTTTCAGCCAGACCAAGAATGGCCTGAGCTTTTTGTAGCAAGCCTTCTCCTATATCTGTCAGTTCAACAACTCCCTGATGCCGATGCAGAAGCTCTACGCCAAGCTCCTGCTCAAGGACTCTGATAGCATGGGAAACCCCAGACTGAGAGATCTTGAGCTGGGCCGCAGCTAAGGTAAAGCCCTTCCGTTCAGCAACAACAGCAAAAATTTCGAGCTGGGTTAAAGTCATTATCTCCCCCTTTGAGTAATCACTCATTTCCGCATGATCATACATCTGAATAAGTATATGCAATGCGGATATAAAACAATAGGCGAGGCATGCTCGCCGAGCGCTCAACCGAGTTTCCAACCCATAATTAATTAAAAAAGGGGATTTTATGAGTTACCAATGGCCTTCAGATGGCTCATCTTCCATATGGCCGGAGATAAACAGCACGTTCTTATCCCTCCGTGGATTTTCAGACGAATTTATTCCCATGAATGACACTCAGCGAACCTACAAAAAACTCCTGATGGGATTTGATGCAATCACCTCTTGCGAAATGAAAGAGCTTTATAAATTCAAAATCACATTAACTCAAATGAACGAGCACGATCTCTCTCTCCCTGAGCTTTGTCTTATCCATAAGGCATTCAGCGCATGGGTAAAATTTGATTACGAAAACGCGAGATCGCTTCTGACCCAACATATTCGAGCATACCCATCGGATATTGTCGCGCTCTTCTTCATTCACATGCTTGATTTCTGCACTGGCAAAACAACCAACCTGAGATCTCTTCTGCTTTATTGTGACGAACACATTCCGGGCACTCACTATCTCTACCCATATTATCTTTCCATAAAATCATTCGTCCTTTGTGAAGCTCAATGTTTTGATGATGCCTTAGAGGTTGGTTTTAAATCTGTTAAGTTAATGCCGGACAACATCTATGGCATTCATGCTGTCGCACATGCCTTGCATGAGCTAGGCCGCTGGAAAGAACTTTGCCATTTCCTGACCAACTGCAAAGAACATTGGATAACCAACACTGGAATGGGAATGCATGTATACTGGCATCTCGCCATTGCGTATGAGCGATCCGATGAGATCACGCTGGCATTGCAAGCTTTTGATGAATTATATGCACTAAAAGACAATCCATTTGCTAAACAGGATTTGGACGCCGTAGAATTCTTATGGCAACTCAGGCTCAAATCTGCCGACGCTAAGTTCCAACCAATATGGGAGCGTCTTGCCGTCCTTTGGACAGGCAGCATCAGCTCATCCACCTCTTACTTCCACAAAATACATGCAGCACTCGCTTTTTCTGCAATAAATCAGTCTTTTCTTATCGAGAAGCTAATCGCGGAAAGCGATGGATTTGGCATCGAACCAGACACACATTCCACAGGGATAGACGTCCTTAAAGCGATCTTACTATTCACATCGAGACACTACGAAGAGTGTTTAAGCAAACTCCGTCTCAGCTATGAGAAATGGCCATTATTGGGAGGTAGCCGTGCTCAACGTGAAATATTAGAACAGACGATGGAATACGCCGCCTTGAAAGCCTCTTCCACCCTATAAATCGCGATATTGACAAACATGAAAAGCAACCACGCATCAACGCAGTCGGTCAACAACTACTCAACCTATATCAAGCTGTCTCTTGTGGCTATCATCTGGGGCGGAACATTTGTTGCAGGTCGATATATTTCTGTCGAGACACCACCTTTATTATCAGCAAGTCTCAGATTCATTCTTGCGGGCATGACGCTAATTATCTTCCTCGTTTTATCAGGAAAAATGTTCGTCAAGATTAATCTATCCCAACTATTGAAAATCATTGGACTTGGCCTCAGCGGAATATACACCTACAACCTGTTCTTCTTTTATGGTCTACATCATACAACCGCATCCAGAGCTTCACTTATCGTGGCGCTGAATCCAGCAGTAATGGCGATTTTTTCATATCTCTTTTATAAAGAAAGGCAATCACCATTGAAAATACTGGGAATTATTCTTTGTCTGCTTGGTGCAATGATCGTGATTTTCAGCAAAACACCACAACTGACGGTGGGAGCAGAGGGTAACTGGTTGGGTGATACGTTGATCTTTGGCTGTGTTTTAAGCTGGGTTGCTTATAGCGTCTTCTGCAAGAATATTGTGAACCAAATCGGCCCGCTACATACCGTTACATACTCCATCCTGGCAGGCGCTATCATGCTGACAGCAACGGCCATTTTCACAGGGCAAATGAGTTTATCTGCAATACATACATTGCCCATAACTGATCTCTACAGCTTACTTTATCTCGGTGCAGTAGGCTCAGCGGTAGCCTACATCTGGTATTACGACGGAATCCAAAGAATTGGTTCCACTCGCTCTGGCGTATTTATTGCGCTTAACCCTTTGACTGCGGTATTGCTCGGCGCAGTACTATTAGATGAGAGATTAACATTCCCAATGTTCATCGGCGGTGCTCTCGTCATCGGAGGCATCCTGATCTGCAATAAGAGATCAACCGATAAAAAACTTATTCCACCAGAACCTAAATCTGGGATCAATCATATAGCAAAAGCAAAGAATTACAGGAGATAAGCCAGAAATTTCCCCCTATCGACACTTTGGTACAAAACAAAAGCGTCGATCTTAATGAGACCTGATGGCAAACCTGATTTCTGAACTTAAAAACCATGAATGTAAGAGACTTCAATAGGCATTTGTATATCAAAAATGGGCACGGAGAAATGCAATTCATAGCCTCTTTCTAATAAGTCAAAAAATAATAATGAATGAAAACGATAAAAAAAGCCGCATTACTTTCATGGTGCGGCCATAATGCCATTAATTATTCTAAATCATTAGAGAAACAGATCTGGCCTTACGTTGAAACGCTCAGAAAGTGCTTTAATGTGCGCAATCGTCAATGAGCGTGTACCAGAGAAAATCTGGCTGATAAGCGACTTAGAACCGATTTCCTCTTTCAGGTCTGAGTAAGAGAGGCCGTGTTGATCCATCAACACCCGCAGCGCCGCAACACCGGTAGGCATATCATCTACAGCTTTATTAAATGCGGCAAAGCGCTCATTGCTGTTTTCATAGTCAGCAATTTTAGCGGACAGAAAGTCAATCAGCGGGTTTTCATCATCGTGTTCGATAAGGTAATCCACCATTGCCAAAGCGTCATTATAGGCATCCTCGGAAGTGCTATTCCCCAAGAAAGGAACAGCAGCTACCAGTAGCTTTGTGGCTTCAAGTGCTTAGGTAGGTTCTGCAATCATTCTTTCATCTCCCGATACTGCTTAGTTAATTTGTCATACTCTGCATGAGTGGCTATATGCTTGACGTATAGGCGTTTATTAACGAAATTTATATAGGCAATCATCAGCATTTGCTTAATTGGCAAGATGATTTTATAATCAACAAATTGACTTTTTATAGTCTTTATTTAGTCCTTTTTGATGTGAGGGATTCTATGCGTTATTCAGAACAGATCAAACCCATTAGCTACCTAAAAGCCAATGCAGCTACGGTGATGACGACACTCGCTGAGTCCCGTTCACCGATGATTATTACACAAAATGGCGAGGCAAAAGCGGTGATTCAAGATATTGCCTCTTATGAGCAGACTCAGGAAACTATAGCGTTGTTAAAGATTTTAGCTTTAGGACAACAACAAGTTAAAGCAGGTGAAGTCACACCAGTAAAGGATGTGGTTCAACGCTTAAAAAATAAAGGGAAGTCCACCTGATGCCATATCATGTAATGCTGACTAAAAATGCCGAAGCAGATTTAGAGGACATTTACGATTACATTGTCGAAAATGACAGTTCAGAGAAAGCTGATTATGTATTGGATCAGTTACTGAAAACAGCAGACAGTCTGGCTAACTTTCCTGAAAAAGGCAATTATCCCAAGGAGTTGCAGGCGTTAGGGATCCGCGACTTCCGCCAAACATTTTTTAAACCTTACCGGGTTATTTACCAAATCACAGGTAAACAGGTGGTAATTTTTGTGATTGCCGATGGTCGGCGGGATATGCAAACCCTGCTTACGCACCGGTTGTTAAGTGTATCTGCATGATAAGAAAGACTTGGAGCGGGAAACGAGACTCGAACTCGCGACCCCGACCTTGGCAAGGTCGTGCTCTACCAACTGAGCTATTCCCGCATTACTGACTGGTGATCACCTGAAATAATATATCAATCCCAAGAAACCAATTGCGAATCTAAACTTGGAGCGGGAAACGAGACTCGAACTCGCGACCCCAACCTTGGCAAGGTTGTGCTCTACCAACTGAGCTATTCCCGCGTCACTGACTGGCTAACAATAACCATGAATAACATACTGATTCCAAACCAAAATTTGGAGCGGGAAACGAGACTCGAACTCGCGACCCCGACCTTGGCAAGGTCGTGCTCTACCAACTGAGCTATTCCCGCATATCTTTTAGTATGCCATCCATACCTTATGAAATTCATCATCGGTATGGGGTGCGCATTATACGAGAAATCGTTGCGCCCGCAAGCCCTTCAATGCAAAAAAACAAACTTTTCGGCAAAATGACGATTTAGCCATCAAAATAGATTAATTAATCGTCATACTGTGCTTGCGTTATCAAGCCAGTTAAAACTTTCTGGCTTACAGTTGAATAAAATGTTCCCGATAATAGGCTAATTCAGCAACTGATTCACGGATATCATCCAGCGCCTGATGAGTATTCTGTTTCTTAAGCCCAGCAAGGATTTCCGGCTTCCAGCGACGAGCTAATTCTTTAAGTGTACTGACATCCAGATAGCGGTAATGAAAGTAAGCTTCCAATTCTGGCATATAGCGGAACAAGAAACGCCGATCCTGACTCACACTGTTACCACAAATGGGAGAAGCACCTGCCGGAACCCATTTTTCCAAAAATTCAATCGTCGCCTTCTCTGCCTCACGATCATCAATTTTACTTGCTTTAACGCGTTCAACCAGCCCACTGCCCGTATGGGTGCGTACATTCCATTTATCCATCAGAGCAAGTTGTTCATCAGACTGATGAACCGCAATGACAGGCCCTTCATCCAGGATATTCAAATTTGCATCGGTGACAATTGTCGCAATTTCAATAATGCGATCCCGCTCTGGATCTAAGCCCGTCATTTCTAGATCTATCCAGATAAGATTGTGCTCACTTTTTGACATGTTATATCCTAGATTGGAGAGAGAGTTATTATTAATGGTGTATCATAGCGCTTTTAAGCAATAACAGCGATAAATTGGAACAAGTGAGGTTCGGTGGCTAAGCATAAACTATCCAAAGGCCAGCAACGGCGGGTACGGGAAAATCATCAGCGCAGGCTGAAAAAACAGGATAATAAGCCTGAAATGGATGATAATCAGTTAGGAGAACCTCAGGAAGGGCTAGTTATCAGCCGTTTCGGCCAACATGCTGATGTCGAGGCAGAAGACGGTTCTACACAACGTTGTAATATTCGCAGAACAATTCGTTCATTGGTAACGGGTGATCGGGTGGTATGGCGTCCTTCGCTGCAAACCCAAGCAGATGTAAAAGTAAATGGTATTGTTGAAGCCGTTCACGAACGGACTTCCGTACTTACGCGGCCTGACTATTATGATGGTATTAAACCTATCGCCGCCAATATTGATCAGATAGTGATTGTGTCAGCCATTCTTCCTGAACTGTCACTCAATATTATCGATCGCTACCTCGTTGCCTGTGAAACATTGGGCATTGAGCCCTTGATTGTATTGAATAAAATTGATCTGTTGGACGAAGAAAGCCGTGCATGGGTCAACGAAATCATGTCCACGTACCACAACATTGGTTACAGAGTATTGAAACTATCAAGCCACACTGGCGAAGGTATGGAAGAATTAACGAAGATGCTCGCAGGTCGAATCACTATTTTTGCCGGTCAGTCTGGTGTGGGTAAATCAAGTTTACTCAATACACTCTTGCCAGAAGATGAGGAAGAGATTCTGGTCAACCAGGTTTCAGATGTTTCCGGTTTAGGCCAGCACACCACAACGGCATCCCGTCTTTATCATTTCCCACATGGCGGTGATGTTATTGATTCTCCTGGTGTTCGGGAGTTTGGCCTATGGCATTTAACATCGGAACAAGTCACTCAGGGTTTTGTCGAATTCCGTGATTATCTAGGAGGTTGTAAATTCCGTGATTGTAAACATCGGGATGATCCAGCATGTGCGTTACGAAAAGCAGTGGAAGATAATGAAATAAATCAAGAACGTTTTGAGAATTATCACCGTATTCTCGATAGCATGGATCAAATTAAGCCACGCAAGACTTTTACAGATAACGATAGCTAACTGACATCAAATGAAAGGACAGGTACAATAACCCCCTTTTGTCTAATTTTGCCAATAGAATCCAAGAGGTTGACGTGCTGGATAACATTAAAATCAGGTTGCACTATTTACTGCCTAAACAGGGAATAACTCATCTGGCAGGCTGGTTTGCTAACAAAAAAGCTGGCTGGTTGACTCAACTGGCAATCAAGGCGTTTGCCCGTGTTTATAAAGTGGATATGAATGAAGCGAAATCACCTGAGTTTTCAGCATACATCACATTCAATGAGTTCTTTATCCGCTCATTAAAAGATGATATTCGCCCAGTCGTCAGTAATGAACACCAATTAGCGCTACCTGCTGATGGTACTATCAGCCAGTTAGGCAATATCCGGACAGACCAGCTCCTTCAAGCCAAAGGGCACCACTACACGCTTGAAGCTCTACTCGCCGGCAATCATCAATTGGCAGAGATATTCCGTGATGGGCAGTTTGTAACGACTTACTTATCACCTAAAGATTATCACCGTGTACATATGCCTTGCGATGGATTACTGAAAGAGATGATCTATGTCCCAGGTGATCTATTCTCTGTCAATCCATTGACTGCCGCCAATGTGCCAAATCTGTTCGCTCGTAATGAAAGAGTCATCTGTCTGTTTGAGACTCAATTTGGTCCCATGATACAGATTCTGGTTGGTGCAACTATCGTCGGCAGTATCGAAATGGCTTGGTGTGGTATGGTTACACCACCACGGGAAGGTATTATCAAACGCTGGACTTACCCGGAAGCCGGTACAACTGGCGCGATTTCTTTCAAGAAAGGTGAAGAAATGGGGCGTTTCAAACTGGGTTCTACCGTCATTAACCTGTTTGCACCAAATCAGATACAGTTAGCCGGGCACTTGAGCAGTGGCTCAACAACCCGCATGGGTGAACTGTTAGCCCAAGCTATCATGCTTGAAGAACCCACTGACAACATAAGCTAATCCCTTGCTAAGGAGAGCCCTCTATCGTGCGCCTGATTATCAGCTTATTGCTTAGCCTGCTCATTATTACTCCGGTTTCTGCTGCGATTCCACTTGATGAAAATCAGCTCAAACAAGAACTGAAACAAATTGAATCCAGCAAAAACCCGCAGGATGCAGAAGTTGCTCAGGCGCTGCAAGGTGCACTCAATTGGATTGCCGATACTAAATCAGCTAACGACAGAACACAAAAGTATCAGACCGCCATTGATGATTTTCCTAAAATAACTAAAGAACTTCGTCAAAAATTACTTACTGAAAGTGATACTCCCCGCCCAATTCCTGCTAACCAACCCATAGCAAGCGTTGAGCAACAGATCATTCAGGTCAGCAGTCGGTTGCTAGAACAAGGGGGGCAATTACAGCAAGAGCAGGACAAAGGACGGGAAATCAGTGACTCTCTAGTACTATTACCGCAACAACAATCAGAAGCACGACGCTTGCTAACTGAAGCATCTTCTCGCCTGCAATCATTAGGAACACCATCCACCCCATTAGCAGAGGCTCAATTTGCCTTAGCTCAAGCCGAAGTCAATGCCCACAAAGCGACAGTCAATGAACTCGAAATAGCTCAACTTTCTGCGAATAATCGACAGGAAATTTCCCGTATGCGGGTTGAACTGTTCAAAAAGCGATATCATCGACTTGATCTTGAACTGCAACAACTCCGTAGCCAACTTAATGCACAACGCCAGCAAAAAGCAGAATTAGCCCTGGAACATACCGAGATGCTGGCGGAGCAAAGTGATCAACTACCAAAATTTCTGCTTGATGAATTGCAACTGAACCGGAATTTATCTCAGGAATTAAATCAGCAAGCACAACGAATGAACGTCATCGGCTCAAAGCAACGCCAAGCCGCCAGTGATATTATTCAGGTCCGGCAAGCATTGAATACCATTCGTGAACAGGCACAATGGCTCGGAGGCTCTACAACGCTCGGAGAAGCGCTCCAAACTCAACTTGCCCGTTTGCCTGACATGTCTAAACCACAGCAACTTGATCGGAATATTGTCAAATTCAGGGTCGATCGTCTGAAATACGAAGACATGCTGGATCAGTTACAAAAAGACACAAAACCCGTACAGAAAAGCAACGTTGCGTTAACTGCTGAACAAGAGCGGATTTATGATTCTCTTACCCGCACCCGCAAAGAATTACTCAATTCATTATTATCTGGTTACGACAGTGAAATCCTTGAATTGACCAAATTGAAAGTCGCTACCAGCCAGCTAAATGATGCACTAACAGAAGTCAAAGAGGCCACACACCGTTACCTTTTCTGGGTCGCGGATGTTAACCCTGTTTCGCTCAATTACCCGATCAATGTTGTGCAGGATCTGACTCGTCTATTATCGCTGGATACTTTCTCTCAATTAAGCGGTGCCCTGATAGTCATGCTGACCACTCAGGATACGCTTCTATATCTGTTTGGCACGCTATTCCTGGTTATATTCAGCATCGGTTCTCTTCGCCATTATCATGCATTCCTTGAACGCGCGAGTAACCGTATTGGCAAAGTTACCCATGATCACTTTTCCCTCACTTTACGTACCGTATTCTGGTCGGTTGTTGTCGCGTTACCTTTGCCCATGCTCTGGTCGGCAATTGGCTATGGGCTACAAAGCGCTTGGCAGTACCCTATGGCAACGGCTATCGGTTATGGCGTCAGTGCTACGACGCCCGTTCTATGGATATTCATGCTGAGTGCCACTTTCGCCCATCCAAACGGATTATTCATTGCCCACTTCCGTTGGCCGGAAGAGCGTGTTAAACGGGCCTTACGATTCTACCAGCTATCTATCTTTGCCATTGTACCGTTGGTCATGGCATTGATAACGTTTGAACATTACAGTGATCGAGAATTTGCTTCCACACTCGGCAGGCTCTGCTTCCTCATCCTGTGCGTCTCCTTAAGCCTGATCACTAACAGCTTGAAACGGGCAAAAGTCCCGCTCTATCTGGATAAAAATGGCTACGGTGAAAATGTTATCAATACCGCTCTCTGGTGGATTTTACTCTCTGCACCGATAGTCGCAGCGCTAGCTTCCATACTCGGGTACTTCAGCACATCACAAGCATTGCTAGGGCGTTTAGAAACTTCCGTTGCTATCTGGTTCTTCCTGCTGGTTATTTACCATATTATCCGTCGTTGGATGCTAATTCAGCGACGCCGTATTGCCTTTGACCGGGCAAAACAACGGCGGGCAGAAATTCTGGCTCAACGAGCCAAAGGCGAAGATGACTCGACGGGTTCAAGCAGTATCGAAGGTGCCATCGAAGTTGAGGAACCCATTATTGATCTAGATGCGATCAGCGCTCAGTCATTGGGATTGGTCCGTTCAATTCTAACTCTGCTTGCCTTGGTTTCACTCATTTGGCTCTGGTCAGAACTTCATTCCGCTTTCTCATTTCTAGAAAATATCCGACTGTGGGATGTCACCACCACAATAAACAATGTAGAAACTGTTCAACCCATCACCGTAGGTTCTGTCTTGATTGCTATCTTGGTGATTATTATCACCGCTCAACTGGTACGTAACCTACCCGCATTACTTGAGTTAGCCTTACTACAGCATTTAGAACTTACACCCGGTACCGGCTTCGCCATTACCACACTCACCAAATACACCATTACTTTGATTGGTGGTTTAGTAGGTTTCTCCCTGATTGGTCTTGAATGGTCAAAATTGCAATGGCTTGTCGCTGCGTTAGGGGTTGGATTAGGTTTTGGCTTACAGGAAATCTTCGCCAACATCGTTTCTGGCCTGATGATATTGTTTGAAAAACCCATTCGTATCGGTGATACCGTGACTATCCGCAACCTGACCGGTAGCATCACCAAGATCAATACACGAGCAACAACCCTGTCAGACTGGGACAGAAAAGAGATCATTGTTCCTAACAAAGCCTTTATTACCGAGCAGTTTATTAACTGGTCATTATCTGACACCATCACTCGTGTTGTACTGACAATCCCTGCACCGGCAGAAGCTAGCTGTGAAGAGGTTACCCAAATCCTGTTAACCGCGGCTAAACGCAGCACTCTTATCCTTGATAACCCGGCACCTGAAGCCTATCTGGTTGATCTTCAACATGGTATTCAGATATTTGAATTACGTATTTATGCCGCGGAAATGGGGCATCGCATGCCTGTTCGTCACGAAGTCCACCAGCTTATTTTGCAAGGATTCCGCGAACACGGCATTACTCTGCCATTCCCACCATTTCAAGCGAGTATCGATGTTATTGGTCGGGATATTCGCAGTGCGACAACAAATAGATCAGGCCGTAATCCACCACGTCAACCGGGTAGTTTGTAAAAAGATAATGAAGCACGGAGCACCCGTACTTGAATCAACTAACCCTATTTCAGGCAGATATGGCCTTTTACCGCCATCCTATGCTTGAAATAGGTTTTGCGAAGCAATCAATGTCGCGCCACAAGAGGTTTTCATTCCCTCCAGTGCATATTTGTCCATTAGAGCTGATTATTCTAGGCGTCCCTTCCACAATGGTTTGATTACCACCATATTTTGGACAGGATACAGCATCCCCAACCCGAGCCGCTTTCTTCCCTAACACATCAAAGCTTCCATCACCGGCTAACACCTTGCCGCCATGCGAAGTCGAATCACCGACCAAAATAATGGGACGTGACATATTTCCCTCCATTAACTAATGATTAAATATTAATTTCAGCTTCCAACATCTGGCTATCATGACGCCATAACTTGATTAAAGAAAACTTATCTAAATAAAACTCATTGAAATAAATTACATAATTATGTTAATCAAACACCTAAAAAATTTACATCATTAACTGTTTGAAACAAAAAATTATACATATTTAAATTATCAACCTTGATATCCATCAGCTCAAAATATAAATTTACATTAATATTTGATCATAAAGAGAGCAAAGGTAAATATGAAAAATTTTGAAGATTTCTATCGGGAAGCACTTTCACAAATAAAGCATGATCTGAGCAACGCAGCGCAAGAGCATCCACACCTTGCTCCATTTACCTCCGAATCCGGTGACCCTGATGTTCTCCGATTACTGGAAGGTTTTGCGCTTACAACTGCCGGTATTAAGCAGAAAATTGATGATGGCTTCCCAGAAGTCATTAACCCTCTTCTACGAAAAGTATGGCCGATACCTTTACATCCGATCCCTTCAACCAGCATTGTCCAGCTAGATATGCAACCGGGCAGCATGACTGAAACCACAAGCATTGCCAAAGGCAGTGAAATTTCCGCCATACAGCAGAATCAATCCATTACATTCAGAACCACTCAAGATATCAGTATTGAGCCTATTACCTTGATCCATAAAACGCTGACACACAGCGGAGACAAAAGCCTGATATCACTGACCTTTCAATATCATGGCCCAACTACCCACTGGAAGACAGGACCAGTCACGCTTTTTCTCGGAGAAGATCAAAAACTGGCGTCTTTATTGACCAAATACATAGATCAGTCGCTGAACAACACTTATCTGAAAACATCCCTGAAAGAGCAAGAAATGTGGCTATCTATTGAGATCGCTCCACGCCTGAAAGAAAATTTGGTCCTGCCGAGACCACATGACTATTTCTGGCCGTTGCAGGTGTTATACGAATACCTCTATCTGCCACATGTTAATGACTTTATGTCATTTGATTTATCGGAAGAAATCGCTGAGCTCCCTTTGGGAGAAGATAAGCAATTTACCATTATTCTAGAATTTGACTGTAATATTCCCATCGAGGACATTACACCCGCATTTATTCCCCATTGCATACCCGTTATTAACCTGGCTCCGGCAAGAACAAAACCGATAACATTTGAAAAGGGCAAATCGCGTTATGTATTAGAAGCGAATGAAATCTTTAGTATTGATAACATTAAACTCCAATCCGATCCTGATGGAACATCTGAAGGATCTGCTCACAGTGTTCCTCTTATCAATAGCGCGCAACTGGCCGCCTGCCATTTTGCCGAACCCGGTGACAACATATTACTTTTTAACCATATACGGGAAGAATCGCCATTTGGTGGCAATCAAATTAATCTCACGTTTTATGATCATCAGGCAAAACCCGTAACAGAACACCACTATCGCGAATTTTACTGCCAATATCACAGATATCATACGCAGGCACGGACATTGGGCATCGGACAAATCTGTATACCCAGCGAGCAGATACCCAGCCATATTCAGGCCAGGAATATCGTGGCGGCGTCAAAAGATCTTCCTGCCGTCGTAAACAGTCACCAGCATTGGCCGATACTATCTTTGTTGTCGATTGGGCCATTTTTTCTCAGTCATATTGAATCAGTCAGATCTCTGGTCAAACAACTTGATACCTTCGCGCATCTGGACGCCCCGCGTAGCCGGCATATTCAGCGCATGGCCGATGGCCTCAGCGCTATCTACCTTGAGCCATACTACCATTTTGACAAAGGCATTCCTGTGAGAGGCCAAGCCATCACACTGCGCATGACACCAGAAAATTATGAACATGAAGGAGAAATGTATGCTTTTGCCAAAACACTACACACCGCTTTTTCCCTCTGTTTTGTTGAAACCAGCTTTCACAGATTAACCGTTATCAATAACGGCACCAATGAATGCTGGGAATTTTACAATATGCCTGGGCATCAGAAGATCATGTAATTGAAGGAAGCATTATGAAAACCGGACTCCGCTTTTCCTGCACCATCGGCAATCTGCCGCCCATGACTTTTGCGGTAGTTAATTTTACATTAGATGAAGCGCTTTCATCGTTATTTACCCTGTCTCTAACACTAGCGGCACACCGTTCAGATATTGATACAGACACCCTGCTGCTCCAAACCGGGCTGTTCACCGTTACCCGTGACGATATTCTGCAACGTGAAGTGAAAGGATTAGTTGAAAGTGCGGTAGTTGGCACCACAAACCGGCATCAAACTCAATATCACCTGACAATCAGACCAGAAATGTGGCTGCTGACACTCGATCAGGACAGCCGTATTTATCACCAGCTCAGTGTCCCCGATATTTTACACAGCATACTGAAACAGAAGAAACTCCGGGCCAATATGCATTTGAATAACCCACACTCAACGCGGGAATACGTCACCATGAAAAGGGAATCATCCTACGATTTCTTTACCCGCCTGGCGGCTGAGGAGGGGATTTTCTTCTGGTTCGCCGATGACGGGCTCTATCTGAGTGATAGCTACCTGAACATGAGAGCGCCGGATACGTTGATTTATAACCCGGACGTCACCAGCGCTGTAGAAGAAAATGTTATCTACAAATGGTCTCTTGGCTCCTACATGCGCCCGGAATCTACCGACCAAAAAGACAGAAATTATCACAACCCCAATTACGCTTTACAGCATAACGCCACGGATTTTGAAGCGGAGAACGGCACGCCATTTCATATTTTCGAAAGTTACGGCCGTTTTCAGAAAGACAAAGAGGGCATTCCGTTGACCCAATATCGGCTGGAAGCTTTGCGTGTTGACAGCAAATCAGGGCAAGCGGACAGTAATTGTATTCGATTAATGCCCGGCAGAATCTTTACACTAACCAACCACCCGATTGACGCCATGAATGACCGCTGGCAAGTCGTCTCTTCCCAACACATAGGGTATGTCCCCGCCGTTTTAGGCGATAACGGAACCGGCACCACTCTGAATTCACACACCCAGTTCATTCCAGGCCGCAACGATTGGCGTCCGCCATACCGCTATAAACCATTGGCCGACGGCGATGAAATTGCAACGGTTGTCGGGCCCGGCACTGAAGAAATTTACGTTAATAAAGATGGCGCGGTTCGCGTTCACTTTCACTGGAACCGTTATGATGCGCCTGATGATCAGGCTTCTTGCTGGGTACGGGTTGCACAAGGGTGGAATGGCAACGGATTTGGTTTTCTGGCAACACCGCGAGTGGGTCAGGAAGTGATTATCTCCTATCTCAACGGCGATATTGACCGGCCTATTATTACCGGATGTACTTACAACGGCCTTAACCGCCCGCCGCTGAATTTACCCGCGGAAAAGACGCGCACCACGTTCAGAACCAAAACGCATAAAGGTAACGGCTTTAACGAATTACGTTTTGAGGACGCAAACGGCAGTGAAGAAGTGTTTATTCATGCTCAACGGGATATGAATACGCAGGTTCTGAATGATGAAACCCATAATATTGGGCATAACCGGACAGATCATATTAAACATGATGCCCATTTACGCATTGATAATGAGTACCGCGTACAGACGGGAAATGACATTTCCCTATCTACGGGGCAAAAACTCCATATCAAAGCAGATGACGCCCTGTTAACTCAAAGTGGCAATGAAATTCACCTAAGTTCCGGTGCTAAAGTCGTGATTGATGCCAGCAGTGAACTGACCCTACAGGCCGCCGGGCACTTCCTTAAAATCGATGCTGGCGGTATTACCAGCAGTGCGAGTATTAACTTTGGCAGTGGAGCACCCGGCAGCGGCTCAGGTTGGGGTGGCAAGCTACCGGATAGGCTGGATAAACTGAAACAGACGAGTGTCGTACAGGTAGAAAAAGCCCTGACGACACCGTTGAAAGAAATCTGTCTGACCTGTCTGCTGAAAGCAGAACAGAATGGCACAGCAATGGTTATCAGGGGGCAGTCATGACACCGGAATTACAGAAAAAATGGAGTGAATACAGAGAAATGCATCCCGAAATGAAATGGTATGCCTTAGTCAGCGGCCTACAGTATGAACGTCATTTTGCTGAGGAGATTAAGTATATCGTCGGCACGAATAATCCCCTGTTCCGGCAATACCCGGATGCCAAAATTGCGTTCGCGGGGCCGTGGTTGTTTGATATGGCTTATGCGAAATCATGGGAAGAAAAGTTATCTGCGCTGGAAAAGGTTGCACCTTCGGTGTCCTGGCTACACACCACGCTATCTTTGGACAAACTAACCCGTCACCTTGAAAACTACCTGAATGTTGAGCTGGAAACGGGGGAAACGGCATTGCTGCGTTTTTACGATCCCCGCATCTTGCATCAAATCCGGGATATTTTCAGCCCAGAGCAATTGTCAGCATTCACTGACGGTATTCATGAGTGGGTGTATTCTTTTGATAATAATGATCATTTCGTAAAAGGGGCCTAACGATGATAAAACTCAGCAAGGAACAGGTCGCTAAATTTATTGATGCGGAAGATGAGGCTTATGTGACCCAGATCCGACAACGTATTCTGGCTGAGCACAGTGGATTAGTCGAAAATGAAAGCGAACATAGCCTGCACGAACGATTAAAGAAGGCTTATCTGGACTTGGTTGAGATGGGGTTCAAGGATGAAGCATTGATCCGCTCTTACTTATATTTCGTTGCGTTTAACCGTGATTTTCACGGCTCGCCAGCAATCCAAAATATGTTGAACGCCGGAGATAACCCGGAACAACAATACCGTGATTATTTGCGGGTTATGGATAATTTATTGAAAAGGAGAAATTAACATGCCATTACCACTTCTTGCGCCAGCGGCTCCCGCTCTTTTAGCTGCGGCTGAATGGACACTGGCTGCTTGTGCAACAGGATTAGCCGCCGTTGGTGTGATGGAAAGCACCAAAGATAAAGAAGGTGAACAAGACAAGGCAAAAGCGGATACACAAACAATTGCTTCGTCCAGTACCGAATGTGAGAAATGTCCGGCAATTGGCAACGTTACAATGGCTTGGGAAAAAACCACATCGTATTCAGAAATAACCATTGCCTACCAAACAAAAATTGCCGGGACGATATACAATCCTGAATTAAACCTAATTGAAACTTGGTTATGCATGGATACAAATTTTGATGGTTGGAAACCTGCACAATGCTTATTTCTTGAAGCTAAAGCTAAATATGATCAATTTTTCAAAGATGGAATGCCTATAAGTTGGTGGAAAATAAGTAAAAGCGGGGATAGATCCATGACGACTCAAGTAGAAAAACAGCAAGAAGTATGCACTACATTAAATGGAACCCCAAATTCTCACTGGCATTTTATGCAACCTATAAGCTATGCCTATTATTTAGAGAAATTTTCTATTTATCCCAACATTAAAGTATTTCACACTATTTAACATCTAAGTAAAGGTGAAAATAAATGACTACATTATCATTAAACATGAAATTATATACAGATTGGAAAGAACCATTAACTCCAACAATAGTTATTACCGATTTATATAAAATCACACAACAAGTAGATATATTTTTTAGACGCCATAAAACTTGGTATTTACCAGGAGATACTCGTCAAGAATCTTTACAACATATTGCTTTTGATCAGCAAGGAGCAACAAAAGAAGCAATAAAAGAGTTTGAAGAAGATTATACAGAAGAAAATCCTATAATTATTAAAGGGATTTGGGATGGTGAAGATGATGACCATTCATGTTCAATTTGTTATATGAATTATCGTCGAGATCGGTTAGGACAAACCCAAATAGATTTTCATATATCTATTGAAGAAAATGAATTTCAGCTATCACGATTAATCAACTTTATTAATTTTCTGATTTCTACTCATAATGCACCTTACATTATGGCAGAAAACAATACATATAGAATAAAAAGAAAACACGTTTTCCCAGATCGTTTAAGTGCTGGCTGGATGCTCTATTTACCAATAGAAATAGACCCGGCTTTAGTTCCAATGGCAGAAGAAATAATATCTATTTCTGATAAAAATAACAAAAAAGGCTCATTAATTATTACAACAAAAGATATCTTTGATATTGAAAACCAGGAGCATATCAATAAAACCAATGATATTGAAATATGTTTACGGGATTTACAAATACTACCATTGATGACAGAGTTATAAATATGACAAACAGAGCCGTAATCCGATTAAACGATCTAACCGATCATGGTGGTAAAGTCATTACCGCCATTGATAATTACGTGTATCAAGGCGTACCTGTTGCCGCTAAAGGTGATTTAGTAAACTGCCCTAAGTGCAAAGGGGTTTTCCCTATTGTAGAAGGGAGCAATGACTTAAAGCATCAGGGAAAACCTATTGCATTGGAAGGTATGCAAACAGCCTGTGGCGCAAAACTGATTGCCAGTCAGAAAGATTTTCTCGCTTAATGAGACGACAATCATTTTGGCCTATTTAAGGCAACACTGACGCGCTGCGCTTGTCTTCTCCATTGTACCGGGCTAATACATTAATCCGGTAAAATAGAGAGCCGAGAAAAATACCGTGATTATTTGCAAGTTATGGATAATTTATTGAAAAGGAAAAATTAATATGCCATTACCACTTCTTGCGCCAGCGGCTCCCGCTCTTTTAGCTGCCGCTGAATGGACACTGGCTGCTTGTGCAGCGGGATTAGCCGCCGTTGGTGTGATGGAAAGCACCAAAGATAAAGAAGGTGAACAAGACAAGGCAAAAGCGGATACACAAACAATTGCTTCGTCCCGTACCGAATGTGAGAAATGTCCGGCAATTGGCAACGTTACGATGGTTTGGGAAAAGACTACATCGTATTCAGAAATAACTATTGCTTATCAAACAAAAATTGCCGGGACAATATACAACCCTGAATTAAACCTAATTGAAACTTGGTTATGCATGGATACAAATTTTGATGGTTGGAAACCTGCACAATGCTTATTTCTTGAGGCCAAAGCTAAATATGATCAGTTTTTTAAGAATGGTGAACCAGATTGGATTTTTGGTGAGTTTAGAAAAACACCTACCAGCAAAACAGGGGCAGAAAGTACAATTTGGCAAGCAGAAAGACAAAATAGGGTATGCATAGGATTGAATAATATTCCAAAGTCTCATTGGCATTTTTTGCAGCCTATATCTTATGAATATTTTTCTGAAATGTTTGTTCCTTTTACTAACATTAAAACATTTCATACGCCAATGAGTTGATCAAAAGCCTATAACTATTGCTGAAAATTTCAAACAGGATTAATGATTATGAGTTTAATACATCCAAGAATAAAATTGTTTCACGACCTTAATGAGCCAATAACACCTGAATTGGCGTTAAGGGATGCATATCAGATAATGCAGAAAATAAATAATATTAGTAGTAACCCAAGTTATTGGCATTTACCAGGATATAGTTTAGAGGAAATAGAGGAAAATAATGTATTTACTGATGCTGGTTTTACTGAATATGCTATAAGCCAGCTTACAGAAAATTATGATAAAGATGCAAAATATCTTATAGCTACTTTATTTGACATCCCAGGTGACATTGAACTTAAAAATAGAATTTTTTATCAAAGCAGTGATGTAATTTACAATAATAGACTAGGAAAAACAAATATATCCATTGATCTTAACTTAGTGAAAGAAAAATTTAAGATTCAAACTATTATAGAGTTTGTTAAAGCTTTAGCATCTACTCGTAATTCTCCAATCGTTATGACTGAAACACGAGGATATAGATTGAAAAAAAAGCAAGTATTCCCAGACCGAATAAGTGCAGGTTGGATGCTCTATTTACCAATAGAAATAGATCCGACTTTAGTTCCAATGGCAGAAGAAATAATATCTATTTCTGATAAAAATAACAAAAAAGGCTCATTGATTATTACGACAAAAGATATTTTTGATATTGAAAATCAAGATCATATCAATAAAGCCAATGATATTGAAATATGTTTACGGGATTTACAAATACTACCATTGATGACAGAGTTATAAATATGACAAACAGAGCCGTAATCCGATTAAACGACCTAACCGATCATGGTGGTAAAGTCATTACCGCCATTGATAATTACATGTATCAAGGCGTGCCTGTTGCCGCTAAAGGTGATTTAGTAAACTGCCCTAAGTGCAAAGAGGTTTTCCCTATTGTAGAAGGTAGCAATGACTTAAAGCATCAGGGAAAACCTATTGCATTGGAAGGTATGCAAACAGCCTGTGGCGCAAAACTGATTGCCAGTCAGAAAGATTTTCTCGCTTAATGAGACGACAATCATTTTGGCCTATTTAAGGCAACACTGACGCGCTGCGCTTATCTTCTCCATTGTACCGGGCTAATACATTAATCCGGTAAAATGGAGAGCCGAGAAAAATACCGTGATTATTTGCGAGTCATGGATCATTTATTGAAAAGGAGAAATTGACATGCCATTACCACTTCTTGCGCCAGCGGCTCCTGCTCTTTTAGCTGCTGCTGAATGGACACTAGCTGCTTGTGCAACAGGATTAGCCGCCGTTGGTGTGATGGAAAGCGCCAAAGATAAAGAAGGTGAACAAGACAAGGCAAAAGCGGATACACAAACAATTGCTTCGTCCCGTACCGAATGTGAGAAATGTCCGGCAATTGGCAACGTTACAATGGTTTGGGAAAAAACCACATCGTATTCAGAAATAACCATTGCCTACCAAACAAAAATTGCCGGGACGATATACAATCCTGAATTAAACATAATTGAAACTTGGTTATGCATGGATACAAATTTCGATGGTTGGAAACCTGCACAATGCTTATTTCTTGAGGCCAAAGCTAAATATGATCAATTTTTCAAAGATGGAGAACCTAATGACTTTTATAAAAATATAAAGTTAAAGGGAAAAATGTCTGGATATGACAGTATGATTAATCAGGCTAGGAGGCAGAACTTAGTGTGCGAGACATTAGATAATATTCCAAAATCCCATTGGCACTTTCTAGAACCAATATCTTATGAATACTTTCTTACGGCATTTTCTATGTTTCCTAACATTACGGTATTTAACACTAAACTTTAATCATTCTCACAAAAGGAGAATTAAAAATGTCAATGATCTTTTCAAGAATAAAATTATTCCATGACTTAAATGAGGCTTTAACTCCTGAAAATGCATTACTTGATTTATATCAAATTACATGCAAGATAAATAAGTTAACAACTAGAAAAAGTGGTTGGTATTTACCTGGTTATACTCAAGAAGAGAGATTAAAAAATAATGCATTTGATGAAAATGGACCTACTAAATATGCTATAGAAGATTTTAAAGAAACTTATGATGAAAACTCTGGATTTATTGTGAAATCATTATCTGATGGAGTAGATGAGAACAACAACAGTATTCTATATATGGGTGAAGATAAAATCCATGTTAATCCTGTTAGATTAGGTAAAACTAATATATCTATAAGCATCAATTTAGATAAAGATAAATTTAATTTTCAAGATATTATTGAGCTTTTAAAAAATTCAATATCGATTCGAAACTCTCCATTTATGTTAGTAGATACAAGAGGTTACTCGTTAAAACAAAAACAAGTTTTTCCAGATAGGGTTTACGCCGGTTGGATGCTCTACTTACCAATTGAAATAGATCCGACTTTAGTTCCAATGGCGGAAGAAATAATATCTATTTCTGATAAAAATAACAAAAAAGGCTCATTGATTATTACGACAAAAGATATTTTTGATATTGAAAATCAAGAACATATCAATAAAGCCAATGATATTGAAATCTGCTTGCGGGATCTACAAATATTACCTCTGATAACAGAGATATAAATATAACAAGCAAAGCAGCTATCCGATTAAAACGACCTCATACACTGAACCTTAAGCATTAAGCCTCTCGACAATACCCTCCAACGTATTGTCTTTATTGGATTTTCTTTGAGGCAACTTCAACGCGTTTTTGGAGAGATATTTCAGGGCCCAATCCAGATGGTGTTCTATTTCCGACCCGGCATGATGAATAATCGCGCCCAATATCGGCAACAACCAGACATCAACATTTTTGGCTGCCTTGAGAAAGGAGACTGAAGGCAAAAACCGTCTCGCCAGACTGCGCCGGACTATCAACGCCAGCAGACTTGCCCAGATGAGTCCTTCCGCTATCGCTTTCTGACCGGTCGCAAAGCCTGTCCGGTTGGTGTGGGATTTTAATTCCTTGAACAGCAGTTCGACCTGCCAGCGACAGCGATAGAGCGCCATGATGTCATCTGCGGTAAAGTCGGATGGCGGCAGGTTGGTGAGCCAAAAACAGAAGCGCTTTTCCTGCGCGAACCAACGCCGGATGACCCGAAATTCGAATCGGCCACGCCGACAGGTGAAATCCAGTACCTCATCGCGGTTATTTTTGCGGCTGATGTCCCTGAGTTTTTTGCCGCCAGTGTCGGTAATTGTCGCCCCTGTCCATTGCGGGCACTGACAATCAGGGGATTAAGCGATTGGCTTCCCCGCACGATAAATGAACCACTGGACAAGGAAAGTTGTTCAAAGTACCCGAAATCCACATAACCGGCATCCGCCAGCAGCAATTTATTGCGTAAGGTATGGGGAGCTGGTAGATAAGCCCGCTCAGATGCCGTGTCTGCGGTCACCGTCATGGCGATGGGTGATTGGCTGAACAAAGACAGGGTCATATGGCACTCAACCGCTGCCTTCAATGGGCTGAAGCGGCAGGGAAAAACCCCCGCTAAATCGGGATGAACGTTGAATGAGCCGCCATCCTGCAAGAGGATATCGTCAAACTGCTCAAATTTTTTGGGTAAGGGCGGCAGAACGTTTTCAATCAATTGAACCATGGCGAATGTCACCAGTTTCTTCATAAAATCGGCGAAGGTGCTTTTACGCAACTGATTATGGAAGGGTTTATAGGCGACAGTGTGTTTTTCACTCAGGCACATGCCGTTAAACTGCCGGTGCAAGTCAGCGATGGAAGTGCAGTTTCCTTTGCTCAACGCGGCTATCAAACTGAGAACCAGAGACTGTGGCCCAATATTTCTGAACCGCTCCATAAAGCCACATCTGCGGGCCGTTTTTTCAAGAAAAGTGTCACTGAAGAATTGCATTAACTGAGGTTTTGTGGAGATAATTGTCATCGGCTTTATTCTCTGATCTCGGTATTTTGTTTGGCGACAATTATCAGATCATAAATAAAGCCTTTTTTCTATCTAAAATAACAGGTTGCCGCTAAAGATCCTGTTTATGAAGATGGCTTATTAAAGCCGAGTGGTTTTTTAGGAACATCAGGCGCGGAACTCATCGAGGCGCGGGCATCCTTGCCTATAGTGACGCCGGATAGATTTAAGCAAGCTCAAAATTCATCAAAATTAGTGTTGCAAAAACGAGGGTGACCATAGATTTAACCTTTCATATGGAAGAATAAAAAAATCCGCCTGTACTTAATATCATACAATTCCCTCGTCTTTATAATCCTTCTTACTAAGAAGAATAACCATCAAAAAATAATATATAGAAGGAACACAATGGATATCTATCAGGAAAGTATCAGATTTTTAGGTAACGGTGCCGATTTCGATGAAAATGGATTATTTCAATGTGAGTTATCATTCGATACTAATGACCATGGTGAGGCGCTTTTCTTAACCATATTTAAGAATGAAACAACCATTAATTTACACATATCTCTGACCAGTCCAGTTGAATTACCAACGCCTCTTCCAGAAGCGATTGCAGTCGCGATCGGTGAACACGCGCTAGAACCTTTTAGAGGTGGCTTTGGTATTGGCTTAATGCCTGATAGCCGTAGATTAACGATTTATAAGATTATTTCTCTATCAAATAAGCCTCAAAATTATGTGCAAAACATCTTTCAGCAACTGTTAGAAAAAATGGAGCAATGGCACCATTTTATTGAACAAACGAATAACGCAGAAACGATCCCAGAAAAACTACCTGTCGGGATTTTTATTTAATCCCTGCAGCGAACACCCCTATTTATAATATGAGGTTAATTTATGTCAACAATTCAAATTAATAGTCAGCACAGAGGTAGTTTAGACTTCGCGGATATTCAAAATATCAAAACCAATGCGAAAGAAGGTGATACGGTTAAGTTTGGCTCTGTATTTGGTAAAGAATACCGCGTTACTAAAAACAGTGATGGTGAAGTTAGCCTAAAACAAAAAGAGAATCGCAGCTTTTTTAACCGCTTCTTTAGCAATACAGATTCATCGAAAAACAGTGATTTAAAACTGAATCTGATGAACCAACAGCTGCACAAAAAAGAGAACAGCGGCAACGTTAAGGTCTTAACATTAACCTACAACCAGGCTAACCAAAAGATGCCGGAAGAGACTAAGAACTACTTCCAGAATCTGATCCAAAAAGGTGATTATG
Source organism: Photorhabdus laumondii subsp. laumondii (assembly GCF_003343245.1). Lineage (NCBI taxonomy): Bacteria > Pseudomonadati > Pseudomonadota > Gammaproteobacteria > Enterobacterales > Morganellaceae > Photorhabdus > Photorhabdus laumondii. The sequence continues at coordinate 5,377,681 of NZ_CP024901.1, forward strand.
ATGTGGTCTTGTTTGCTGAACAAGAGTCTAAATTGCTTGCTAACGACCTAGAACTCGATGGCATGAACCTCCTTAGCCAAAACAAAATGAAAGTAATGACCAAAGGTCTTGGTGAAGGTGTTAGTTATACTTCTATGTCTGTTTTTGCTAAAGATGGCGTCGATATTAACGTGAAAAAAGAGTCTGAGTATCGTCACGGTATCGGTGGACGAAACATGGCATTCTTCATGGGTATCACTGGTAACAAAGGCGGGGTGAAAACCGCTTTAGAGATCAATGGCCAAGCTTTAAACGTGATTTCCGCGCACTTGGATTCTAACAAAGAAGTAAAGCGTGAATTCGAAGGAAACAAGTTGATGGAGGGGATCAAACCGAATGAAGAGGTTCTGATCACCGGCGATCTCAATGAACGTGAGAAGCGTGTTGCTGAAGGCTCTGATGTGCTGTACGACCCAATTGCACACGATGATACGCATTTAGCAAAACATGGCTTTAAGTTCAAACCACTCGATAGCCATACTTACATGCAGCTTGATAAGCACACTGGCAATATTAAACAGAAAGAAGGTCGAGATCGCCCTGATTTCGGTGAGCTCGATAATACTGGTTTAACCAACAAAACGGGTAACTTACAGAACCATGAAACCAGTGTGATCACTGATGGATTTGTGAATGTCAGTGACCACAAACCAGTGCAGTCTACGTTTGAGGTAAGAAGTTTCTCTCAAAAACTCATAGAAAACGCGATGACTCAAAATGCTGGTGACTTCAAAAATGACGCGGCGTACCTAAAGCCTGGTACTGATCCAGCTAACGCGACGTTTGACGATGTCACTTCCGCTAACCAGGCACGTCTGGGTTTAGAAAGCTTAAGTCCCAATGAACAAGAGTTCGTAAAAGAGAACTTTTCGAGTTTTATTATCGGTAAAGATGCACTCTTCAGTCAGTTAACTAGCGGCTTTATGGAAGAGATGGGTCAACTTCACGCATCTGATCTTGTTAAAAACCCAGCTCAACTACAAACGCAGCAAATTGCATTAAGTGAAAAGTACGAACTTCTCAGTGATAAAGTGAATGCTGAATTTAATAAACAATTCGTTGCCAACCTCTAATAGCAATCTAACAATTGCTCTCTGTTAGATATTAAAAGCAAAGAGTGGTCAGTTTTTGAAAGGGCGTTTATCCCGAAAAAAGTATGCTAAATTGAAAAATTGGCATACTAATCAGCTCGAACATAACGAAGGCGATTCTACCTTAATCGGGTGATGCCTCCGATCGGTTGAAGCGGTATGATGGGTGCTTTTGAGACTCAGCACTTCATAGCATCCATCACCGTTCACTGTCCTCGTTGCCACTCCGACCGCGCATATCGCCACGGTAAGACCCCTGCCGGTCACGTTCGCTATCGTTGCCCAGCCTGTCCCCATGTTTTTCAGCTCACCTACACCTATGAAGCTCGCAAACCTGGCGTCAAAGAGAAGATTGTCGATATAGCGTTCAACGGCTCGGGTGTCCGTGACACCGCTCGTGTCCTCAAGATTGGCATTAACACCGTCCTGCACGCCTTAAAAAAATCGCACCAAGGCAAGTAACTACCGATTGGAATGAAGATTTTACGAGCAGCTTTGAGCGATAAAATTTCTATGAATAACATACATCAAACAGCAAATCATAACCACCCGCATAGCGGGTGGTTTGCTCTAGCCCTATAAGGGCATATTACCGACTGCGCCTAAATGACGCCCTTTCTCTTCGTTCAAGCTAAGTGTCTTTGCTTCTTTGGCTTACCCCTTGAAGGGGTCTTCATGCTCTCGTGTACTTAACTTATCCTGCATTAAATCTGACTTTTCTTGCTCTCTGATGTATTTTCGGATTGTGGCTTCATTTAGCCCTACCGTACTCACGTAGTATCCTTCTGACCAAAACTTCCTATTGCCAAACTTGTATTTTAAATTGGCGTGCTTATCAAATATCATTAATGCGCTTTTACCTTTTAGATATCCCATAAAACTTGAAACACTTATTTTAGGTGGGATACTCACCAGTATATGGACGTGATCTGGCATGAGATGCCCTTCGATGATTTCTACTCCTTTATACTGACAAAGGTCTCGTAAAATCTCACCTATCCTCGAACGGATACGGGTAAAAATGACTTTTCGTCTGTATTTCGGCGAAAAGACGATGTGGTATTTGCACAGCCACTTTGTATGTGCTGAGCTTTGTGCTTTAATTCCCATAAACACCTTTCCTTATTTGAGTTACGTATATTAGCTTGAACATCTATATCGTAACGGAAAGGTGTTTTTCTTGGTATAACCCTTGATTTCCACCCGCATAGCGGGTGGTTTTATGTTTAAGAAGCTGACGCTACTTAAACTGGCTAAAGCCATAATAATCTGACAGCGCCAATAGCGCTGCAATTACCGTGGATAATAAATTAAACCCGATACATTTCGCACAAATAGTGGGGAACCGCATCATCAGCGTTTGAGCCAATCACTTCCATATCCGGCAAGATATCTTTCAAACGCTGGTGAGCATCCTGCATAATGCAGCCCTTACCTGCTACCGTCAGCATTTCAAAGTCATTCATGCCATCACCAAAAGCAATACAATCACTCAGTTTATAACCCATAGCTTGGGCTACCTGCTCAAGTGCATGACCTTTCGAAACACCACCCGCCATAACTTCCAGACAATTGCGCAACGAGAAACTTACATTAACGCTATCACCCCAACGCGCTTTGATTTTCTCTTCCAACGCAACCAATAGATCATGATCTTGGCAGGTAAAATAAACTTTACATACGTCATCGGTTTTAAAGTTGTCACGCTCAAAAAGTTGATAATGAAACACCGATTCCTGAAAAAACTCTTTCTGCTCAGGGCATTCACGATTCATATACCAGTGATCATGGCAATAATAATTCGTCAGAATATCAACGTTATCAAACTCCATTAGACACAAGTCATGCACAATCTCAGGATCAACATTGTGACTGAAAACCAGTTCTCCCATAGCATTGTGCACCCGCGCACCATTGGAAGTAATCATGTAGGCATCAATACCAAGAACATCTCGGATTTGCGCAACATCTACATGATGACGACCAGTAGCAAAAATAAAATGAATGCCTTTATTGGTCAGTAAATTAAGAGTTTCCTTGGTGTAAGAAGTTAATTTGTGATCAGGAGACAGCAAAGTGCCATCTAAATCTGAAGCAACAATGTGATACATAGTTATCATTCCTATAATTGAATCAATTCTGGTCAAAAAAATCACAAATGGCGTTGAGTGCCTGGCTACGTAATTTATCTTTTTCAAACAGGATCTCATGATGCGCCCCTTGAATAATCAAAGGTGAACGTTCTTTGATGAAAGCCCTCACTTTATTACGTGATTCACAAAAAGCCCGTAATCGGCAATTATTAACAACCTTATCTTCACTGGCTTTTAAAATTATCAATGGCGTCTCAATTTCTCCGGCTTTTTCTATCAGCATATCGCCAATCCAGATACTTTCCCGCACCCAACGATATGTCGGTCCCCCGATATGTAATTCCGGATAATCCGCGTAATAACGGAGGTAACGGCTATAACGTTCATAACTGTGTGTCAGAAGGTTTATCAAATAAGGCAACGGACGCCATTTCCCAGTAAATACCGCATAATGGTTGCGCATATCCGGCCGCTTTTCAGCCCGATTTACCAGGAAAGTTGCCAACCAACGTGGCATAGGAAAGTTAATACCAAACATAGGAGCACAAAGGGCTGCTGCATCAAATACCTGGCTGTGACGTAATAAAAATCCCCCTAATATTGCCGCTCCCATTGAATGAGCTAACGCATAACAATGAGAATAATGACGAGGAAGAATTTCTCTTTCTATTAATATTTCAACGTCATCAATATAATCATCAAATTTTTCTACATGCCCTTTTTGTGGATCTGCAAGTATCCTGCTGGATCGCCCCTGCCCACGATGATCAATAATAAAAATGTCGTAACCAAGGTGATAAAAATCAAATGCTACTTCCGAGTATTTGACATAACTTTCACTACGGCCAGGAAAGATAACAACCGCTCTATCATTTTTTATTGTTGTGCAAAAACGAACATAACGTATCAGTACATTATCGACGCCGATAAATTCACACTCTTCCCTAGCTTGCCAAAAATCTAACAGAGGCCCATTGGCAAAAACAGAGAACTGCACCTCACGATTGAACCAACTTTCTTTCAACATTTCTGGCGTCATAAGTTGCCCTCTGACTATCCAAACTCCTCTAGATGTTCACGAATTAAGGCCATAAAGACATTACCAAAACGTTCAAGTTTCCGTTGCCCTACCCCGTTGATTAATAACATTTCACCCTCCGTAACCGGGCATTGCTCTGCCATTTCAATCAGCGTGACATCGTTAAATACAACAAAAGGCGGGATATTTTCTTCGTCAGCAATAGATTTCCGTAATTTACGTAGCTTGGCAAATAGTTTGCGATCATAATTACCACTATACGATTTACTTTGCTGACTACGCCCTTTTAGATTCTGTATTCGTGGAACAGCCAGTTTTAGCGAAACTTCACCACGCAATATCGGACGTGCCGCTTCTGTTAATTGTAATGCAGAATAATTGGCAATGTTTTGACTGATAAAGCCTAAATGAATAAGCTGCCGCAATACACTCACCCAGTGTTCCTGACTTTGATCTTTACCAATACCATAAACCGGCAAATGATCATGTCTCATATCACGGATACGCTGATTATTCGCACCTCTGAGCACTTCAACAATATAGCCGATACCAAAGCGCTGCCCAACCCGGTAAATAGAAGAAAGCGCTTTTTGGGCATCCACCAAGCCATCATAATTTTTTGGTGGATCAAGGCAGATATCACAGTTACCGCAAGGGGTTTGTTTGCTTTCACCAAAATAGTTCAATAACACCAGACGGCGGCAAGTTTGCGCTTCGGCAAAAGCCCCCATTGCATTGAGCTTATGTCGCTCAATATCCTGCTGTGTGCCCACCTCTTTCTCTTCCAGACAACGGCGAAGCCATACCATATCCGCGGGATCATAAAACAGCACCGCTTCCGCCGGCAGACCATCACGCCCGGCACGCCCGGTCTCCTGATAATAGGATTCGATATTACGAGGAATATTAAAATGAACCACAAACCGAACATTGGGTTTATTAATTCCCATACCAAATGCCACGGTTGCCACCACCACCTGTAAATCATCACGTTGAAATGCATCCTGCACCCGCGCACGTTGACTGTTATCCAACCCGGCATGGTATGGCGCAACACTCAAGCCACGTTTTTGTAAACGCTCTGATATCTCTTCAACTCTGCTGCGGCTGTTGCAGTACACAATGCCACTTTTACCTTTCTGACCGCGAATAAATAGCCACAGTTGATCTAATGGTTTGTATTTTTCTATCAAGGTATAACGGATATTGGGACGGTCAAAACTGCTGATATGGATAAGTGGATTATTAAGATTCAGTAGTCGGACAATATCATTGCGAGTCGTTTCATCAGCGGTGGCCGTCAACGCAATGACAGGTAATGTCGGAAAGCGTTGCCTGAGCTGCCCCAATGCCCGGTATTCCGGCCGGAAATCATGGCCCCATTGTGAAATACAGTGGGCTTCATCCACAGCCAACATGGCTGGTTGCCATTCCAGAAGTTGCTCAAGGAAGTTATCCATCATCAAACGCTCAGGGGCGATATACAGCAATTTAATCATGCCCTGACGGCAACGCCGGATCACATCAATCTGTTGTTCACGGGCCTGAGTTGAATTCAAGCAATCTGCCGCAACGCCATTTGCCCGCAGTTGATCCACCTGATCTTTCATTAAAGAGATCAACGGGGAAACAACCAAAGTTACCCCTTCCTGTACCAGTGCCGGAATTTGGTAACATAATGATTTACCGCCACCAGTCGGCATAATGACCAGACAGTCACGCCCTTCAAGAATGGTATCGATAACTTGTTGCTGACCAGAACGGAATTGCAAGTAACCAAAGGTTTTCCGCAATACCTGTTCTGCCAGTGATATCGTATTAATGACCTCTGCGGTAGACACGCTTTTCCTCAACCATATTAAAAAATCATAGACGCCATGCAAAACGCCTGAGCATTATGCTATCTCACTCTCGAAATAATTACAGCATGTCATTGAACATCATCTCGGTATAAACGCAGATTTTGTTAAACGTTATAGCCGCTCAAAAATTCTTCCCCAATTCATCTTACTCATCCCAATGCAGCGCCATAACACCACATTTTTGCCTGCTATTTAAACAAAACTAGAGTAAATCCTTACACTTACACAGTTGTTAATGATAATAATTTGTATTAATGTTATCAAAATTGAATACCCCAAAAGTCACCTGTCTAAGAGAACCGGAATGAATACCTGGAAAAGGATGCTTATATTCGAAAATTTCAGAATTAAGCGTACCGATTTGTTTCCAGTGTATAACGACTATGTTGGATGTGATTTTTGATTATGAATAGGGATTGTTATCACCATGAGTTCACTGCATATTAACTCCGATAATCACACTCTGCATCTCAACGCAGAGAACTGGCTCTATGCCAATCGCCATCTGGTGACAAAAATATTACGTGAGCTATGTCACGAAAAATTAATTAACCCTACCTATCATGGACAACAGCAATATTCTCTGACAATAGGTGACTACCAATACCATTTTCAAGCAGAAACTTATCAGCTCGATCATATTGATATTGATGCCGCTTCCGTAACCAAACTCAGGGATAATCAATCTCAGCCACTTGATGCTATTCAACTGATTATTGAGTTGCATCCGCTGTTGGAAATCCCGGAAAAAATGCTGCCGATTTATCTCGACGAGATATCCAGTACGCTCTACGGTCACGCTTTTAAATATCAGTACAACCGACTTACAGCCCAAGATTTAGCTTATGCCGATTATCAAGTCGTTGAAACGACAATGAGTGAAGGCCATCCAGTCTTTATTGCCAATAATGGCCGAATTGGTTTTGATGCCGATGATTATCAGCGTTATGCACCTGAAAGCGCTAGCCCCGTGACTTTAATCTGGATTGCGGTACATAAGGATAAAGCTATTTTCTCTGCACTATCCGATCTTTCATACCAACAATTAATAGAAGAAGAATTGGGGAAATATCTGCCAGCCCAATTTGAACGCCACCTTAATATGTTGGGATTATGCCCGTCAGATTATTATCTGATGCCTCTCCACCCTTGGCAGTGGCAGCACCGTATTGCGATCAGCTTTGCAGCAGATATTGCCAATAATCATATTGTTTATCTTGGAGAAGGGCATGATCGTTACCTTGCTCAGCAATCTATCCGCACTTTCTTCAACATTACTCAACCGAAGAAGAACTACGTTAAGACCGCCCTATCCGTGCTCAACATGGGCTTTATGCGTGGGCTCGATCCACACAGCATGGTCACAACCCCATCAGTCAATGAGTGGCTCAGCAACTTAGTCCATAATGACAGTTTCTTCCAACAGAAGGGTTTTACCGTATTACGGGAACGTGCTGCTCTCGGTTATTTCAATAACTACTTTGAATCAGCCATTAAGAAGGACAGCCCACATAAGAAAATGTTGTCAGCACTGTGGCGCGAAAGCCCAATGACGCTGTTGCAGGATAACCAACGCTTGATGACAATGGCTTCGTTGCTGCATGTCGATTATCAAGGTCATTCCGTCGTCGCAGCTTTGGTAAAGAGTTCTGGTTTAGATGCAGAAGAGTGGATATCACGTTATCTCGATGCTTACCTCTCGCCATTACTGCGCTCTTTCTTCACCTATGATCTGGTATTTATGCCACATGGCGAAAATCTGATGTTGGTATTGGATAATAACAGCCCAACAAACATGTTGATGAAAGATATTGGTGAAGAAATCGCTATTTTGAATGGTGATCTCCAATTGCCTGAAGAGATTAATTTCCTGCACGTCACTATCGAAGACGATATGAAAATTAACTATATCTTCCTTGATATTTTCGATTGTTTCTTCCGCTACCTGATTCCGCTGTTGCAAAAAGATCTTAATCTACCCGAAGAGCGTTTCTGGCTACTGGTTGCACGCTGTGTCCATAATTACCAATCACAACATCTGCATCAGATTGAAAAATTCCGCCAGTTCGATCTGTTTAAGCGGGAATTTATTCGTACCTGTCTGAACCGTCTGCAAATGGCAAACAATCAACAGATGATCGACCTCGACGATCGCGAAAAGAATCTCAAATTCGCCGGAACCTTAGTTAACCCGCTGTACGCTTTACGCCATGAATACTCGGTTATTCTTCATCAAGCCGAACAGCAATAAATAAAAATATCAACATAGATAAATACCAAAAGATTTAATTTGGGGATGGAATGAATAATAAGAAAGTGATGTATCCGTTTTTGCAAAAGGATTCCATGATTAAAAAAACAACTCTTGCAATGACTATACAGTTAGTATTAATGGGAAATAGCTATGCAATCGCGGAAAGTGCACAGAATAAGAGCGATAAAACCGCTGCCCAAAATGACAAGATACTCGTCACCGCTTCACGACCAGAACATGAAGGGGTGACCGAAGACACCGGCATGTACAATACCACGTCGATGGTCACCGCCACCGGTCTAAACCTCTCGGCGCGTGAAACGCCACAGACCGTCAGTGTCGTGACCAAACAACGGATGCTTGACGAAAATCTGGACAGTGTTAATCGCGTCATCGATAGCACAACGGGTATGAACGTACGCCAGTTTGATAGTGATCGTTTCGGGTTTACTTCTCGTGGCATGTCTATCAATAACATCCTGCGTGATGGGGTTGCGACCTACTACGACACTCGCTTTAACTATGGTGACAATCTTTTGGATGCTGACCTGCTTGATCGTATCGAAGTGGTACGTGGAGCAGCCGGTTTGATGGTTGGCCCAGGCAATCCTTCGGCAGCCGTTAACCTGATTCGTAAACGTCCAACCCGCGATTTCCGTGGTGAATTCTCTGCCGGAGCAGGTTCTTGGGATAAATGGCGCACTGGCCTTGATCTCTCTGGCCCATTAAATGACAGCGGCAACCTACGTGGACGTTTCGTTACAGCCTATCAAGCGGCTAACTCTTTTATTGATCGCAATAACAACGAAAGATACCCGTTCTATGGCGTTCTTGAAGCGGATTTGACAGAAAATACCTTGCTGACTATAGGCGTGGATTATCAACGTAATCACACCCGTGGCGGTATGTTTGGTGGTTTGCCGATCTACTTTGCAAACGGCAGCAAAACAGACTATAAACGCAGCGACAGCTATGCACCTGATTGGGCTTTTTCAAAAGTTCGGACCTTCTCTACCTTTACCAGCCTGCAACATAACTTTGACAACGGCTGGAGTGTAAAAGGCACCTTTACTTATGATAATAGCGCTCTGGACCAAAAAGTCCTGTGGGCAACAAGTTTTCCTAACCGTAGCACCAATATTGGTATGGTGCCAGGTAACATGACACTCATCGATGGCAGCCGTCGCCAGAAGAACTACGATCTACAAGTGAACGGTGACTACCGGTTGTTTAACCGTACACATCATGTCAGCTTCGGCTTAAACCATCAGCAACAGGATTTCCAAAACGATTACTTCAACGCAACCTGTATGCTTACACGTCCAAATAGCTGTCCAGGAATAGGTGACTTCACCTCTCCTGGCTGGCAATATCCTGAACCAGAGTGGAGTAATACGCGAACTTATGGCTCGAAAGGCCGTAATGAACAGACCTCAGGTTATGCAGTCACTCAGATTTCTCTGGCAGATCCATTGACCTTGATCCTTGGTGGTCGAGTAACCAGTTGGCAAACACGTGGTGATAATTTCAATACTCCACAAAATGCCAGCTACAGTGACGAATTTGTTCCTTACGGTGGACTTATCTACAACATTACTCAAGACTTGTCGGTTTACACCAGTTATACCGAAATATTCAACCCGGAAAACCAACGTGACCGCAATAACAAATTACTTGCCCCAGTGTCTGGACAAAACTATGAAGTGGGCCTAAAAGGTGTTGCCTTCGATAACAGTCTCGATTATTCACTGGCAGTCTTTGAAATCCGTCAAGATAACCTGCCATTAGTGGATAACAATGCCCCGAGACTACCAGATCTCTCCATTCCTCGTTATACAGTGGATGGCACCAAAACTCGCGGGTTCGAAGCAGAAATCAGTGGTCAACTGACAGATAACTGGCGTCTTTATACTGGTTACACGCAATTCCGGGCAACAGATCCTAATGGTGTGCGAATCAATGCCAATACGCCAAACAGGCTGTTTAAGCTGTTTACCACCTACACCTTGCCAGGTGCGATGAGCAATCTGACCATTGGTGGTGGTGTTAACTGGCAGGATAAAACCTGGTTGACCGTTGATGGGCCTGGAAAAACATCAATGCAAGCGGAACAAAACAGCTTTGCTGTGGTGAACCTGATGAGCCGTTATCAATTCACACCGGATCTCTCTTTGACGGTTAACCTGAATAACGTCTTTGATAAGACCTACTACACCCAGTTCGGCCAATATTCTCAGTATTACTATGGCGCACCTCGCAACATTGAAGCGATCTTGCGTTATAAGTTCTGAGTTTAAAGTCATAATGACACTGCGGACGGCAAACCTTATGTTTCTATTTATTTGAAGGAAAGCAAACAATGAAATTGAAGCGTTGCAAAGGGTTTGCCGTACCGTTGATGCTGTTGGTCAGCCTGTTGGCTGGCTGTGATAAGCCAGCCAGCACAAACAATGCACCGTCAGATAAGCCCGGCTATCCTAAAGAAATAACTACCGCCTTGGGTACCGCGGTGATTCCACATCAACCCCAACGTGTTGTTGCCTTGGGTGCAGGAGCGGAAGATATCGTACTGGATCTTGGCATCGTCCCTGTCGGTATCGAATCCCACCGTTGGGGCGGGGATGAACAGGGCTATCTACCGTGGTTTAAACAAGCGATACAACAGCGTGGCGAGACTTTGCCAACTGTGATAGAGATGTACCCTGAATTAGACATTGAGAAGGTTATTAGTCTTAAGCCTGATCTGATTGTGGCAACCCAATCAGGCCTCACCCAAGAAATTTATGACCATTTATCATATTTCGCCCCAGTGATCGCTTATCCATCTGCCCCTTGGCTCACGACACCACAACAGCAGATTGAATTAATTGCTCGTGCGCTAGATAAACAGCCGCAAGGAGAGCAACTCGCTACTGAACTGAATGTCATATTGCGCGAATCAGGTAATACCATCCCGCATATCAGTGGCTACACTTTCGCCTATATCAAAGCGGGTATCAGCAGTAACATGCTATCGGTATACGTTAGAGGTGATCCTCGTGTCGATACTTTAATACACCTCGGTTTGACGCTACTGCCATCAGTCAGCACATTAGCCGATCCCTTCGGCAGTTTCGCCGCTAATATAGGACTGGAAAATGCCGATTATCTTAATGGCGCGGATATCTTAGTAACTTGGTTCAATAATGAACAAGAACGTAAGGCAGTGGAAGCACAACCACTGTTTCAATCTATCCGTGCCGTACACCTGGGAGGTTATATCCCACTAACTGACCAATCATTGGTCGTTGCCATGTCTTACGGTACACCGCTCAGCTTACGCTGGGGTTTATCACAATTTATGCCCGTGCTGGCAGAGGCAATTAAATCATCATGACAAATCCTAAACGGCGGTTTGTACTGCTACTTGGCTTAGGTCTCATGATACTGCTGACCTTCATTTGTATTATTGCCAGCCTGAGTCTGGGCGCAAAAATGTTACCATTATCAACTATATGGCATCACTATTGGTTAGGTGACAGTGGTAGCTATAGCGATCTGGTCATCAATGCCCGCAAACCACGTACGTTAATTGGCATCATGGCCGGCGCAGCACTCGCGCTTTCCGGTGCTGTAACTCAAGGATTGCTACGTAATCCATTAGCCGAACCGGGTTTACTGGGCGTTAACGCCGGCGCTGCTGCGGTGGTCGTCAGTTTCTCTTTCATACCCATACTGAATGAACTTCCACGTTTCTGGACAGCATTTATTGGCGCAAGTCTAGCTACATTGCTGTTCTACCTGCTCAGTGGAGGACAACGTAATAGCAATCCAGCACGCATGGTATTGACCGGCGCTGCCATTAACGCCTGCCTATTTGCTTTTGTGCAAGGCATTGTATTAATGAATGCCCATGTATTGGATAGCTACCGCTTCTGGACCATTGGATCGCTTAGCGCAATGTCTCTGGCAGAAGCGAGTTCGCTGATACCCTATCTGTTATTTGCCTTAATATTGACCCTTTCACTCAGCTCCTCCCTGAATGTGATGGTGTTTGGTGAAGACATTGCCACCTCACTTGGTGCCAATGTTGCCCGCACCCGCGTGTTGTCGCTTATTACTGCGACCATGCTGGCGGCAGTGGCTACCGCTATGGCAGGCCCTATTGCCTTTATTGGCTTAGCGGCCCCCCACTTGATGCGGGCTTTAGTTGGCAGCGATTTCCGCTGGCTACTACCCTATTGCCTGTTCGCCGGGCCTTGCCTGTTGCTCACTTCCGATATACTGGCACGGTTGGTGATAGCCCCCGGGGAGATCATGGTGGGGATTATCACCGCAGGAATCGGTGGACCGTTGCTCTATCTGGTTATTAAAACCTATCGTGGAGTTAATTATGTCGCAGATTAACCTATCCAGACCGGCAAAAATTCGAACCTTCATGTTGGGAACTGCTGTCTTTCTTGTACCTCCACAACGGACCCAAAGAGCCATCTTATTGATATTGTTACTGCTCTCAGTGCTGTTTTATCTCTCTCTCGCACTGGGTAAGCAAGGTATCGATAATCCCTGGCTAGCAACCTCAACTCCTTATCAAGAATTTATTCTCATACAGCTACGTTTACCCCGCGCATTAGTGGCTATCGGAGCGGGCGCAACACTGGCACTCTCAGGTTCACTTTTTCAACTGACAACCCGTAACGCACTCGGTAGCCCCGATATTATCGGCGTTAATGCCGGCGCTGCTGCTGGCATAGTCGCCACACTGATCATCTGGCCTGGCGTACTGCCGATCCCTTTAGGTGCGCTGCTAGGAGCCAGCTTTGCCGTGCTGTTGGTATACACCGGAAACATTAGTCGCTCTGGGCAGATGCAGACAACCAGAATTGTCATCTCCGGGATTGCTATCGCCGCCCTCTGTATGGCATTTGTTAATTTCGCTATCTCGAATGTGCGTCTTGAGCAAGCACAGCAACTCGCTTCGCTGCTGCACGGTAGCCTCGCCAGCCGAGGTTGGCAAGATGTTGGGTTAATTTATGGAACGTCACTGTTCATCCCCTTTCTACTCTGGTTAGGACGGCAATTAAACTACGTCAATCTGGGCTATGAAGTTGCTAATACGCTCGGTGTACCAGTACGTATCATTCAGCTTATGAGTTTGTCACTGGCGGTCATACTGGCCTCAATGGCGGTACTGGTTGTCGGGCCAGTGGCTTTTATCGCACTTTCTGCTCCACAAATCGCCCGCCGCTTGGTACGGGCCAAAGGCACTGCGCTGTTCTGCTCAGCACTGGTGGGAGCATTACTACTGCTCGCTTCCGATTTAATTACTTTGCTACTTCCTACTTCGGCACGTCTGCCAATAGGCGTTATCACCGCAGGGGTAGGCGGTGTCTATTTGATGTATTTGCTGTACGCTGAATTAAGGAGAACAAAGTCATGTCATCCGATGTGAATTCCTCAACCACCACCTCACGACTAACAGCCCAAGCACTTTCGCTAGCATACGGCAAGAAAACGATTGTTGAGTGTCTGAATATTTCTATTCGTGATGGTGAATTCAGCGTCATCATTGGCCCAAATGGTTGTGGAAAATCGACACTACTACGCGCCATTAGCCGAGGTATAACGCCACAGCACGGTGAAATTCTGCTTGATGGGAACAATATTCAACATTACAAACCGAAAACGGTAGCACGTGAGCTATCTCTGCTAACACAAGGGGCAATCATCACCGAAGCGTTGACCGTATACGATTTGGTTTCACGTGGACGTTACGCTCATCAATCCTTTTTACGACAGTGGTCAGCAGAAGATGAACGAGCAGTTAACGACGCGTTACATGCGGTCGAACTCCAGGAGATGTCGCAACAGTTAGTGAGTGAACTTTCCGGTGGTCAGCGCCAACGCGCCTGGTTTGCTATGACATTGGCACAACAAACACCCATTGTACTGTTAGATGAGCCAACCACTTATCTGGACATCACTCATCAGATTGAAATGCTCGATCTTTGCCAACGTTTACATTTACAGGGAAAAACGTTGGTGCTGGTACTGCACGATATTAACCTGGCACTACGTTACGCTTCACATTTAATTATGATGAAGAATGGCAAAATTTACGCCGAAGGTGTGCCAGAAGAGATTATCAACGAACAGAGTATCGCCGATGTGTTTGGTCTCCCTTGCCGTATTATTTGCGATCCAGAATCAGGTAAGCCATTGATTATTCCAAAATATAATCCCATCTGAATCGTGAATGAGCGGCTTATGATGCTGTATTGACAAGCAATTATAGGTGGCCAAAAGATTTACCACTTGATAATGACAATGATAATAATAATAATTATCATAATTATATTTACAATGATTAGTCATATGTAAGATACTACAATCAGGTAGTAGGAACATGTAAACAGGGAGTTGATGGTGTCAAATACAAACGATTCGGTTACCCCTTTAACCACCGTGGTAATTGAAGATATCATCCAGTTATTTGAACAAACGTTTAGCCATTTTACTGCCACCATGAGAGTAAATGCAGACAATATCCCTGCTACTAGCATGAGTTTTCCTCAATGGTCAGATACAAGAGAATTTCCGGTATTAATTCAACGCTATCAGGATGAATACTACGGTGACAATGATATAAAACCTAACCAAAAAGCGCTGTATTCTTTATGGGCTCAATGGTATTTTGGTTTGGTTATTCCCCCGATGATATTAATGTTGCTGGAATATCCACAAGCAGTGGATACTCATTACAATCTTTTTCGGCTTGAATTCCATGACAGTGGCAGACCAGATATTGTTTACTATCATTTAACCTGGCTAAATGAATCACCTTTATCACTACTTCATCGTCATTATTCTCTGTTGGATCGCCATATTATTCCTGTATGTGAAAAGATCGAATCATATCAGGGGATAAATGGACGGCTTCTATGGAATAATATCGGTTATATTATGCATTGGTATCTTGCTGAGTTCAGCACAAGAATAAATAGCAAGTCATATCAAGAAATTATAAATGGTCTTTTTATGGAACCACAATTACCTAATGGTAGAGATAACCCCCTTTACCGTACTGTTATTTTACGGCATAACAATATGCAACGTCGCAGTTGTTGTCAGAGAAATAAACTACCTGGCGTCGGTAATTGCCATGATTGCCCTTTGGAATCTAAGGTAGAAAGCAAACACTAACATTCTATTCTATAATTTTTAATTCTTATCTGCTTAGGTAGAAATATATTATTTTGATTTAATCGCGCTATTATTCAACAGTTATACCCTATGGATTTCAAAATGGATCGCGACGGCAAGGGAGCGAATCCCCGGGAGCATATACCCTACGGATTTCAAGATGCATCACGACGGCAAGGGAGTGAATCCCCGGGAGCATAGGTAACTATGTGACCGGGGTGAGCGAGTGCAGCCAACAAAGAGGCAACTTGAAAGATAACGGGTATATTTAATCTAACCAAATACTACACATAATAAAATCAATGATGTTGGGCAATAACCAAATCACAACCTATATATGAAATAACAAGGACATATAATGTACGGAGACGCTCTGCTATTAGACAATTCACTCACACAAGATAGTCATATAACGGACGAAGATTTTTCCAGATATTTCTTAAATATGCATAGTGCTGGAGACTATCTTGATGACGCTTATAATGTCATTACCAGAATAAAGAAAATATTACAGCAGGTGGATAAGCCTTTCAGTGGGATATTACCCAATGAGTTATCCCCACTATTTTCTAAAGTGAATTTAGATCTTCCACTCACCTCTTTAAACCAAGCTTTAGATGAGTTACAGCAACTTTATATTAAAGATGCTGTTTATTTTCATCATCCAAAGTATGTGGCGCATCTTAATTGTCCATTAGTATTACCCGCCGTTCTGGCTGAAACCATTATTGGAGCGATTAATTCTTCACTGGATACTTGGGATCAAAGCGCTGGCGGGACACTAATAGAGCAAAAAGTTCTCGACTGGACACGAGATAAAATGGCATTAGGTACAAATGCCGATGGTATCTTTACTAGTGGCGGCACCCAATCAAATCTGATGGCAATGCTACTTGCGCGGGATCATTTTTGTCACCAGCGCAATCCTGAACATAAAAATCAGCTACATGGTCTGCCAGCAGATTTTCATAAACTGCGTATTTTTACCTCGACAGTCAGCCATTTCAGTACACAAAAAGCCGCCGCTATCCTGGGTTTGGGGTACAACGCTGTTGTATCTGTTCCTCACGACAGTGAGTTCCGTATGGACCCTCAAGCATTGGAACAAAGCATTAACCAATGCATCGAACAGGGCAACATTCCTTTTGCCATTGTTGCTACGACGGGTACCACAGATTTCGGCAGTATTGACCCACTTCATCCTATCGCGGCTATCGCCAAGCAATATAGTATCTGGCTACATGTGGATGCGGCATACGGATGCGGTTTACTGGTTTCACCTCGTCGCGCTTATCTACTGGAAGGCATTAATTTAGCGGATTCTGTCACGGTGGATTACCATAAGTCATTTTTCCAGCCAGTCAGTTGCAGTGCTTTCTTCGTCAAAAATAAGAAGCACTTATCCCATTTGACTTATCATGCCGAATATTTAAATCCACTCAGTGCCTCACAAGAGGGTACACCCAATCTGGTCAATAAAAGTATCCAGACAACTCGTCGTTTTGATGCATTGAAAATGTGGCTGACATTACGAATTATGGGTGCAAAACGACTCGGACAAGCTTTTGATAAAGTGGTCGATACTGCTCAGGATGCCTATCGATTAATGGCACAGAATCCCTATTTTGAACTTATTCATTATCCAGAATTAAGTACTTTGGTTTTCCGTTTTATTCCTAAACAAAAATTACCTGATGCGGATATTGATGCCATCAATGCGGCCATTCGTAAGGCACTATTCCGTGAAGGTAATACCGTTATTGCGGGTACCAAAGTCAATGGCAGACAATATCTGAAATTCACTTTCCTCAACCCGGCAACAAGCCAACAACATCTACAAGAAATTGTGCATAGCATCGTAATGCACGGAAACGATTTTCTGGCAACACATAATAACAACTAATGAGATTAATATTATTCACCAGGAGAAATTATGATAACTCGCCCTTATGATTTTATTGCCATTGGAATAGGTCCTTTTAATCTCGGACTGGCTTGTTTAACTCAGCCATTAAAAGATGTTCATAGCCTGTTCATTGATCAAAAACCGGGCTTTGATTGGCATCCGGGAATGATGCTAGAAAATTCCACCATGCAGACCCCTTTTATGTCAGATCTGGTGACCTTAGCATCTCCCACTCATCCACTTAGCTTCCTTAATTACATCAAGCAGAAAGGGAGAATATACTCTTTTTATATCCGGGAAAGTTTTTTCCTGATGCGTAAGGAATATAACCAATATTGTCAGTGGGCGGCAGAACAGTTATCTAATTTACGCTTTAACACACGCGTTGACAGTATCAGCTATGATGAAGACGCTTCGCTATATACACTACATTGTTCAGATACGTTAACTGGGCAGCAACACCAATTTGTTTGTAAAAAATTGGTATTGGGTACCGGACCTGCACCTTATATTCCAAAGTGTTGCCAACCGTTCTCTGAACGGATGGTGACATCTGGTGATTATTTAAATAACAAAGCGACCTTGCAACAAAAACGATCTATTACTGTTCTGGGTAGTGGACAAAGTGCCGCAGAGATTTTCTACGATTTGCTCAGTGATATTGATAAATTCGATTATCAACTTAATTGGCTGACCCGTTCGCCACGTTTTTTCCCGCTGGAATATACCAAGCTGACACTAGAAATGACGTCACCAGAATATATAGATTATTTCTATAGTCTCCCGGGCGACAAGCGTGATGCATTAAATTTGTCCCACAAGCAGCTTTATAAAGGTATCAATAGTTCATTAATCAACGATATTTTCGATTTAATGTACACCAAACGATTAAATGGCAAGTTAAACGTCAACTTATATACCAATAGTGAATTACGACAAGTTAGCCATGCTAATAATGGCCGCGACCTAACATTGGCGTTATTCCAACACGAGCAAGAGCAATCATTTTCTCTCGACACCGAAGGAGTCGTTCTGGCAACCGGCTATCAGTATCAAATCCCGACTTTTATTGAAGGCATACATCACCTTATCCATTGGGATGAAAAAGGACGTTATGGTGTACAGCGTAATTACAGTATCGATCAGAACAATACCATTTTCATACAGAACGTAGAATTACATACCCACGGTTTCGTCACGCCGGATCTGGGAATGGCCTGTTATCGCAACTCTTGTTTGATTTATGAAATTACCGGTATTGAACATTATCCGATTGAGAAAAGTATCGCTTTCCAGCAGTTCAGCGTTGACACCGAAGGAGCATGCTAATGTCCGTCTTTAATCCTACGCTGTTTGAAAAATCCTTGCCTGAAATAGGTACCTTTACATTACGTCCACTGGATCTAGAACGGGATATTCCCATATTAACTGACTGGGTTAACCGGGATTACGCCCATTATTGGGGAATGATAAATAATACCAAACAACAAGTATGGGAATTTTATCAGGACTTAGAATCCCGCCACCCGGGCAGTGTATTTATTGGAATCTATCGGGAGCAACCTGCTTTTCTATTAGAGTGTTATCGTGCACAAGATGATCTGATTGGAAAATATTATCCAGCACACCCAGATGATATGGGAATGCATATTCTGGTTGCACCACCGCAAGCAAAAATAAGGCATTTCACCTGGGGAATTTTCCAAACCATCATGGCCTTTCTGTTTAGTGATCCTACTGTGGCTCGTATTGTGGTTGAGCCCGATATACGTAATGAGAAAATTCACAAACTTAATCTGCGGGCCGGTTTTGTTTATCAGAAGGCATTGGTATTACCAAATAAAACAGCCAAGTTAGCCTTTTGCACCAGAGAACAGCATCAGATTGCGTTACAGCGGGAACATCACGCGACAACACCAACCCACTTAGGTTCATTGATGACAAATGCCATGCACTTGCAACCAGCGGTCTGGCAGAAAGTTAATCGTCTGCACTTGTGTAAAGCTATTGCTGAATTTTCACACGAATGTTTACTCGTGCCTCAACAGTTAACTGAAAAAGCAGATAGTGATGGATATCACCATTACCGTTTGGACAGTTACCGTTTGAATAGTGCTGACCATCTGGTCAGCTATACTTTTCGGGCACGGCGTATGGCACTGGATCACTGGCTGATTGATGCCGATTCGTTACAGAAAAATGCCAACGGAGAAGAAAAAG
Organism: Photorhabdus laumondii subsp. laumondii; assembly: GCF_003343245.1. Lineage (NCBI taxonomy): Bacteria > Pseudomonadati > Pseudomonadota > Gammaproteobacteria > Enterobacterales > Morganellaceae > Photorhabdus > Photorhabdus laumondii. The sequence continues at coordinate 5,397,367 of NZ_CP024901.1, forward strand.
CACTCGATTCCTTGCTATTCATTATTGAGTTCAAACAACAACTTGGCATCAGCGATGTCGTAATGACTACCTATCTGGAAGAAATTACCAGTACTCTCTATAGCAGTGCTTTTAAGCATAACAGAATCGGTATCAGTGCAATGGATCTCGTGAATACTGATTTTCAGGCGCTGGAAGGGGAGATGATGGAAGGACACCCCTCCTTCGTCGCCAACAATGGCCGGATTGGTTTTGATATTGGTGATTTCCAGAACTTTAGTCCCGAAGCGGCCTCTGCTATACATTTAGTATGGCTGGCCGCACATAAGAGCAAGGCACACTTTGCTTGCATCGAGCAACTCAATTATCAACAGTTGCTGGAACAAGAACTAGGCACCACCACAATGGCTGAATTTGATCAGCGGTTGATCGCGCTTAACCTTAATCCAAAGGATTACTTCCTGATGCCTGTTCACCCCTGGCAATGGCAGAACAAACTGGCATCGGTGTTTGCGCCTGATATTGCTAATCAGAAATTGGTCTACCTTGGTATTGGTGCTGATACCTATCAGGCACAACAGTCAATCCGCACCCTATTCAATCGCAGTCACCCTCAGCGATATTATGTAAAAATGGCGTTGTCTATTCTCAATATGGGATTCATGCGCGGTTTATCACCTTATTACATGGCGACGACACCGGGCATTAACGACTGGTTATTTGATTTGGTAACACAAGATCCCATCCTGCAACGTTATCGTTTTAAAATTTTACGAGAAGTCGCCAGTGTTGGCTTCAAAAACAGCTATTACGAGCAAGCAATCAGTAGTGATACGCCTTATAAAAAAATGATGGCGGCACTATGGCGAGAAAACCCACTGCAACTCATTGAACCTGGGCAACAAGTGATGACTATGGCTGCGTTACTGCACAGTGATCAGCAAGGGAATGCCCTATTGCCCGCATTAATTTCCGCATCCGGCCTGCCTACTCAGGAATGGTTACGTCGCTATTTAGAGAGTTATCTTGCGCCACTGTTACACTGTTTGTACGCTTATGATCTAATGTTTATGCCACACGGCGAAAACATCATTCTGGTATTGGAAAACCATATTCCACAGCACATCTTCATGAAAGATTTAGCGGAAGAGATTCTGGTCATGAATCCCGACGCCGATTTACCGGAAAAAGCGAGTCGAGTCAAAGTAGACATGCCAGAAGATATGAAAACACTCACTATCTTATCTGATGTATTTGACGGTATATTCCGATATCTGGCTGCAATACTGGATGAACAGGGTGACTATTCACAGGATCTTTTCTGGCAGGCTGTAGCAGAGTGTATTTTAAGCTATCAGCACAACCATCCTGAATTGAGTGAGCAATTTGTACGTTATGAGCTGTTTACACCGGAGATTAAACGCTGCTGTCTAAATCGTCTGCAAATAGCGAATAACCGTCAGATGCTTGATTTAGCTGATCCGGCTCAAAGTTTACAGTTTGCTGATAACCTGATTAACCCAATTGCCAAATTTGGTCATTCGTAACAATGAGCATGGAAAACGGTGCCTCATCAGTAATATAGTGACTATTTTATATAAGGCGGTGCTGCTACAGTACCGCCTTCTTTATTTACATATACACATAATTTCAGTAGATTAAATTCCAGCACCAATATTATTTTCCATTTCAACTTACCTATACTGATGTTATTCAGATTATTGCCAAGCATTCCTTAAAGCTGGCAAGATTAGCAATAAAAGCACAACATTAACAAGTCATTAACTATATAAAGTCATATTGATAACACATACCTTTATTTAGATTTAGGAATAAAATTAAATGTCTACAACGCTATTAACCTTGGAAGAAGCCCGGCAAGTGATTGGTCATGCTTTTGTTCACAATATGCCTTTTAACCAATTATTAGGACTTGAACTGATTCGGTTTGAACAAGATTACGTAGAAATACAATTCCGTAATCAAAGTAAATTAGTAGGTAATATCGCACAAAAAATTTTACATGGTGGTGTAATTGCCTCAGTGCTTGACGTATGTGGTGGATTGGTCTGTATCGGTAACGCCTTGACCCGTCTGGTACCCGCATCATTAGAAGAATTAGAAAAACGATTATCCATAATGGGAACGATTGATTTACGGGTGGATTATCTACGCCCCGGTCGTGGTGAATTATTCACCGCCACCAGTAGCATTATCCGCAATGGCAACAAAGTTTCCGTCGCCAGAGCAGAACTACATAATGAGCAGAGAGCCCATATCGCCAGTGTAACGGCGACCTATCTGGTAGGATGACAATATAATTTTAATCGCTTGCGTAATATTCAGCCCGGTGACATATTATTTTCACGTTAACGGGCTAAAAACTCATGACACTCTTTCCACCTTTATTAACATCAGGACAATATGAACAAGCCACAAACTACCAAAGGAGTACTGTACGCCTTCGGTGCCTGTTTTATCTGGGGAATCGCACCAATTTATTTTAAACATATCCAGCAAGTACCTGCTGACGAAATCCTGACCCATCGTATTATTTGGTCATTTTTCTTTATGTTGCTACTGCTAACATTGACTCGTCACTGGTCACAGGTAGTCAAAGTTTTTCATCAACCTAAAAAAGTGCTATTACTGGCAGTGACGGCCACTGTCGTTGCCTGTAACTGGCTGATTTACATCTGGGCGGTAAATCACGGCCATATGCTGGAAGCCAGCCTGGGTTATTTCATTAGTCCACTGGTTAATGTTTTGTTTGGTATGCTGTTTTTGAGTGAGCGTTTCCGCCGCATGCAATGGGCGGCGGTTATTCTGGCCTTCACCGGCGTGTTAATCCAATTATGGCAATTTGGTTCTATACCGGTTATTGGATTAAGTTTGGCTGTTACTTTCGCCCTGTATGCCCTGCTGCGAAAGAAGATGAATGTTGATGCTCAAACAGGCATGACGATTGAAACACTGTGGTTACTGCCGGTTGCCGCCATTTACCTATTTGGTTTTGCCAACAGCCCAACCAGTGATTTAACTGCTAACCCAATGACACTGAATCTATGGCTGATTGCTGCGGGTATTATCACTACTGTACCATTGCTGTTATACACAGAAGCCGCTGCTCACCTGCGCCTATCCACACTAGGGTTCTTTCAGTATGTCGGCCCAACGCTGATGTTCCTGCTAGCAACTTTGGTTTATGGTGAACAAATAGGCATTGACCGTCTGATTACTTTCGGCTTTATCTGGGCTGCATTAGTGCTGTTTACATTGGATGCAGTGTATACACAGCGTAGATCGCAGAGATAGCAAAACAATGAAAATAACCATCAGATTAGCCGGTACAACCGAACAACTCGCCCTTGAAGCTCTGCAATTACGTGCATCTCTTATGTGGGAAGAAGATAGGGAATTACTACTAGCAAATCCCCATATGATAGAACTGCCGATAGAATATATTACAGCAGGATATGTTTATATTGCGGAACAAGCTAATGTAATCTTGGGATTTTGTGTTGTATTACCGCTATCTGATGGAAATGCAGAACTTGATGGAATATTTATTGAACCGGGCTTTTGGCATCAAGGTATTGGCAAGCAATTGGTGCAAATCACATTGAATGATCTTCATATATACCCTATGGATTTCAAGATGCATCGCGGCGGCAAGGGAGCGAATCCCCGGGAGCATAGGTAACTATGTGACCGGGGTGAGTGAGTGCAGCCAACAAAGAGGCAACTTGAAAGATGACGGGTATAAAAGGCAAAGTCTCATTGCAGGTGCTAGCTAATCCTCCGCAAGCAGAAGGGTTTTATATTGCCCTTGGCTTTAAACACTTTGGAAAAGAATATACTCAATTAGGAACAGCGATTCGTATGATTAAGTACATCCTGTAAAATAAGCTAATTCTATTTTATATATTAATGCCTTTCTCGTTACATCTACTTTATCTTTAATAATCAAATACTTTTTTCAAAAAATATTTTTATTTAATTCATCCTGCTTTCAAATTTAATATAAAACTGTAGAATTAAGGTTGATAATATTTCAATTAAACAAATTAAAACTTATATTAAAGATAGAAAACAATAATAAAAACTTCTTTTAAAACGAAAATTACTCCAAGTTATATATTCAATCATAGATTATATAAATCATATAGAACTAGCATTTAAGCATTTTATAATAATGTCAAGGTTGTTTCCATTCAATAATCAATATTTTAAATAATAATAATAAAACCTAATGCCGCACAAAAAGATGATTAAACTATTAATGTACTGTTTTTATGTCTCTATTATAGCCGCCATAATAAAACTATTACGGCGGTCATATATACCCGTCATCTTTCAAGTTGCTTCTTTGTTGGCTGCACTCACTCACCCCGGTCACATCGTTATCTATGCTCCCGGGGATTCGTTCCCTTGCCGCCGCGATGCATCTTGAAATCCATAGGGTATATTAAAGCCAATTCTTCCGCTTAAAATAGAGATACGGTGCAAGACCGGCAGCAATCATTAAACCAATTGCGCCCGGATAACCAAATGTCCAGTGTAACTCCGGCATAAACTCAAAGTTCATACCATAACTGGAAGCCACCAGCGTTGGCGGCAGGAATACCACAGAGACAACCGAGAAGATTTTGATAATTCTGCTCTGCTCAATATTGATAAAACCCATTGCCGCCTGCATCAAGAAATTAACTTTCTGAAACAGAGATTCATTATGTGGCAACAGCGATTCAATATCCCGCAAGATTTCACGGGCCTGCTCTAGTTGAGCCCCCGGCAAACGGGCCCGTCGCACCAAGAAGTTAAGCGCACGCTGAGTATCCATAAGACATAAGCGAACCTTCCAGCTAATATCTTCCTGTTCAGCAAGACTGGACAAGGCAATATCAAACTCATCACCCTGTTTCCCTTCCATAATGACCCGGCTCAGGGATTCCAACACGCTGTAAATATTTTCGATAACATCAGCCAACTGTTCGATCTTGGTTTCAAACAGATCCATCAGCACTTCATAAGCATTACCATCAACTAATGTCTGATTACGAGCACGCATACGATACAATCGAAACGCAGGGAGCTCCCGCTCTCGCAACGTATAGAGACGACCATCACGAATAGTAAATGCAACTGTTGCGTTGCCAGCATGGTCTTCCGCGTCTTCAAAGTAGAAAAATGAGTGGACGTGTATCCCGTCTTCATCTTCAAAAAAACGCGCCGACGCCTCAATGTCATCCAGTTCCGGTCGGGTTGCCAGAATTTGGCCCAATTCATTTTGAACTTGCAGTCTGTCTTGCTCTGCCGGTTCAACCAAATCTACCCATAAGGAATCAGATAACTTTTCTCCCTCTTCAAACTCAAGACGGAGCAGGCGATTATTCTCTAACTTAAATGCGCTCAGCATGTATCATAAGTCTCCTTTACTCCCTACGTGATCGTAAGGCGCGAATGTTACGCTTAGAAGAAAAAGCCTGTCAACATTCAACCTGGATATTATTTTCAGACCATTTCAAGTCTGGCATAAGCAGCAACCAGCCACTTAATCCCTTCTCCTTGAAACGCGATTTGCAATCGGCTATGTTCACCACTTCCCTCCATATTGACAATGGTTCCTTCACCAAATTTAGGATGACGAACACGTTGCCCAAGAGCATAACCGCTATCATTGGCGCTAATTGGTGTACCTAACCGACTATGACTAACCGGACGAGATACTGTCGCACGTAACCGAACTTCTTCAATACATTCTGACGGCAGTTCCCCAATAAAACGAGATGGCCGATGATAAACCTCTTTGCCATATAAACGACGACTTTCGGCATAAGTGATGGTCAGCTTTTCCATTGCACGTGTCAGACCCACATAAGCCAAGCGACGCTCCTCTTCCAAACGTCCACCTTCTTCAATCGACATCTGACTTGGGAACATGCCTTCTTCCATACCAACAATAAATACCTGTGGGAATTCCAGTCCCTTCGCCGAATGTAATGTCATCAGTTGCACCGAATCCTGATAGGCATCGGCCTGCCCTTCTCCCGATTCCAGCGCAGCATGGGAAAGAAACGCCTGCAATGGCGTGAAATTTTCATCCTCATCCTGATAACTAAACTGGCGAGTCGCCGTGACAAGTTCTTCAAGGTTTTCAATACGCGCCTGCGCTTTTTCACCTTTTTCCTGCTGATACATTGCTCGCAGGCCAGAATCACGGATAATCCTGTCAGTCTGAACATGCAATGGCATATCTTCAGTTTCTGTCGATAATGCGTCAATTAGTTCAATAAAACGCTGTAAGGAAGCAGCGGCACGCCCAGCCAACACTTTCTCTTGCAGCAATATCTGACAACAATCCCACAACGTTTGCTGCCGTTCACGCGCCGCCTGGCGCACAATATCTAACGTTCTGTCACCAATACCACGGGTAGGCGTATTCACCACACGTTCAAACGCCGCGTCATCATGACGATTGGCAATCAAACGCAGGTAAGCCAGTGCATCTTTAATTTCCTGACGTTCAAAGAATCGTTGACCACCATAAATACGGTATGGCATTGATGCCTGTAACAGCGCCTCTTCCAGTACACGGGACTGCGCGTTGCTGCGGTAAAGTATGGCACAGTTTTTCAGGGCACCACCATTTTCAAGCCAGTTTTTTATCCGGCTGACCACATAACGGGCTTCATCCAGTTCATTAAATGCACAATAAAGGGAGATGGGCTCACCCTCTACCCCATCAGTCCACAAATTTTTACCCAGACGATCACTGTTATTGGCAATCAGTGTATTGGCAACTTTCAGAATATTACTGGTGGAACGGTAATTCTGCTCCAAACGGATAGTTTCAGCACCGGGAAAATCTTTCAGGAAACGCTGAATATTCTCAACTTGAGCCCCACGCCAACCATAAATAGATTGATCATCATCCCCAACAATCATCACTTTGCCTGTTTCTCCTGCCAACAGATGGATCCAAGCATATTGAATACTGTTAGTGTCCTGAAACTCATCCACTAGAATATTAGTAAAGCGGCCACGGTAATGTTGCAGGATCTGAGGTTTATTCAGCCACAACTCATGAGCTCGCAGTAAAAGCTCAGCAAAATCCACTAGCCCGGCCCGATCACAAGCCTCCTGGTAAGCCTGATAAATTTTCTGCCATGTCGCCTCAACAGGATTGCCATAACTTTCAATATGCTGTGGCCGCAATCCTTCATCTTTTTTACCATTGATGTACCACATGCCTTGACGAGCTGGCCATTGTTTATCATCCAGATTCATCGCTTTGATAATGCGTTTAAGCAGGCGATTTTGATCTTCACTGTCAAGAATCTGAAAATCCTGTGGCAAATTAGCATCCAGATGATGGGCTCGTAATAAACGATGAGCCAAACCGTGAAACGTACCAATCCACATTCCACCTTGACTGGTACCGATCAAGTTTTCAATCCGATGACGCATCTCCGCAGCCGCTTTATTGGTGAAGGTCACAGCCATAACAGAAAATGGCGAAGCCTTCTCCACCGATAGCAACCAAGCAATTCGGTGTACTAGAACCCGGGTTTTACCACTCCCCGCGCCAGCTAATACCAACATATTAGTCCGCGGAGCAGCTACAGCTTCCCGTTGTTTGTCATTCAGACTTTCGAGCAGATAGGAGACGTCCATAGTTACCATCAATTGATTAGACAGCACCCAGAGGTTGCTGTGTTTTTATACAGAATAATTTCTTGATTATATCAATGCTGTCAAAGAAGCCAAATCGTAAATCTCAATGTGAGGCAGTAGGCGGCTTTCCATCGTCTGCAATAATTTTTTATTCTTAGTATTCATCCAGCAAGCTTGCATACCACTACCCAGCGCTCCTGCCACATCAGTATTCAAGTCATCACCAATATGTAAGATTTGCCCAAGCGCTAAACCCAGACGATCCGCGGCCAAACAGTACATATCGCTGCAAGGTTTTGCGCGTCCATCAGGGCCAGCTTGCAGCACAAATTTAAAATAAGGGGCAAGACCACAGGCGGCTGGTTCTGCATTGCCATTAGTAATGGCTACCAGTGGCATTTGTTCAGCAAGTGCCGCCAGAGTTTTATGTGTTGATTCAGGGATATCAATTCGATTACGCCAAAGTGTGAAATGCGCCATGACATCATCTGCCCCCCGATCAGCGTCTTCACGGCTAAAACCGTAATGGCAAAACATCAACTTTGAGGAGTACCAGCGCCATAAAGTCATGTCATGATAAATTTCAGGATGCTGCTCAAGTGTCAATTCACGGAAAGCACATAGATCCTGATGATTAAGGTGGCTGAACCTAGGATCATACTGCCGTACAAAGTTCAGTACTTCCTCTTCTGCCTTATCCATGACTGGATGATTATCATACAGCGTATCATCCAGATCAAATGTCATCGCTAACACTGGCGCAAGAGGCCGGTAAAAACGCATTACGATTTCCCCCGTTTGGCTCTGGGATGGGCGACATCATACACTTTTGTCAAATGCTGGAAATCTAAATGAGTATAGATTTGTGTGGAGGATAGGCTGGCATGACCCAGTAATTCCTGAACTGCGCGCAAATCACCACTGGATTCCAGAATATGAGTGGCAAAAGAGTGACGCAATTTATGAGGATGAATATGACTGCTCATTCCCTGGCGTATTCCCCACTGCGCAAATCGTTTTTGTACATTACGGGTTGATATCCGCCGCCCACGCTTTGAGACAAAAACAGCATTATCCTCCGGCTCGAATAGCTCCCGCATCGCCAACCAACGATTAAGCCATTCAACCGCGGTATGTCCCAAAGGCACCTTCCGCTCTTTACTGCCTTTACCTGAAACCCATACTTCCCCACTTTCAAGATCCAGATGCTGGCAATCAAGACCCACCAACTCCGACAAACGTAATCCAGCACCATACATCACTTCCAACATCGTCCGGTCACGCACCGATAATGGATCATTAAAATTGATATTCAGCAGTTGGTTCACTTCATCCACATCGATATTTTTCGGCAAATGACGCTTGGTTCCCGGCGTGCTGACGGTTTTACTCGGATTAACGGAAATTTCTCCTTGAATTACCTGCCAATCAAGAAAACTGCGCAAGGAAGATAAACGCAACGCCAAGTTAGCTGATTGCAAACCAGCCCGACGACTACGTGTTACCAACATTCTCACTTTCGCGGGATCAAGATCTTGCCATTGGCTGACACCCATTTCTAAAACCATCTCAGCCAATGTAGCAAGATGGCGACGATAATGGGTGATAGTCACGGGACTTAATCGACGCTCTACCCTGAGGTAGCGCAAAAATGCCTCAATCGGCTCCAGTAACTGGTCAATTTCCTGCATCATATGCGTTTAATCCAACGAGACAATATATCCGGCAATAACTTAGCCAGATGCTCAAGCATGTCAGTTCCCATGCCTTCTTGATAATGTTGATGATTCCGACTGTTAAATATCACCATACCCAGTTCGCCCCTCGTTCCCAATAGAGAGACGGCAACCGAACCGACCTGCCGAACTTGCGGCAACAACAATAGAATTTCCGGCCCATTTAGCATACCGAGATAGTGGTTTTTATTACCAAAACGCTGAATACGGATTGGTTCAAAAGCATTGCGAGAAAGCGCTAAATCAGGCGCATCAAGTGGTGCACCAATATGCCATTTATCACTGAAAAGACGGATACTGGCACTATTTAGTCCCATATTCTTAGCCCATAAACTTAACCGACTAAGCATATCTTGCAAACTCTCTGCCGCAACCAAATTAACAAGTAATTTAAGCAACTGCTCAAACAGTTGTTCGTTCACTCTCGCCTGTTCCATGAGCAGAGTTATATCTTCTTCCAGATAAGCAATACGCGTTCTCTGGCGGCTCATATACCATTCAACCAAAGAAATCGTTTCTCTCACCGGGTGAGGAACCCGCATCTGTTCAACGACACATGCATTACGGATAAAGAAATTGGGGTTTTCCAATAAATAATCCACAACAGTCTGATCATCAAGTATGTCATTGATGCTTAACTGCTCTTCTTTTTTCTCCATCTCCGATGCCCCGCAGCTCAAAACAGAATCGATTACAGATGAATTGTGCCATCATAAACGTGCATCGCCGGTCCCGTCATATAGAGCGGTTTTCCCGGCCCATCCCAACAGATAAACAGTGAACCTCCCGGCAAATCTACCCGAACATGGTTGTCGAGCAATTGCTGCTGAATACCTACTGCTACCGCTGCACAAGCACCACTGCCACAAGCTTGGGTTTCCCCAACACCACGTTCATAAACCCGTAAGCGAATATGACCACGGTTTAAAATTTGCATGAAACCAATATTCGCCCGTTCAGGAAATCTTTCGTGGCTTTCCAAAGCTGGCCCCAAAATGTCTACTTCGGCCGTTTCCACATCTGGCACTTGAATCACACAATGAGGATTCCCCATAGAGACAACACCACAAAGAACAGTTCTCTCTGCTACCCGTAAAATATAGGTTTTTTCCGCCCTTAACGCACGAAATGGCACATGATGCGGCTCAAATTCAGGCTCCCCCATATTAACGCAAACCTGATCATCATTGGTGATACTCAACACCATCCGTCCCGATTGCGTGCTGACTTTAATATCACGCTTATTAATTAATCCCTTAAGGCGGACAAAACGGGCAAAACAACGCGCTCCATTGCCACATTGTGCAACTTCACTGCCGTCAGCATTAAAAATACGATAGTGAAAATCCATATCCGGATCATAAGGTGCTTCAACAATTAATAATTGATCAAAGCCCACACCGGTATGCCTATCTGCCAAACGACAGATCAGCTCTGGTGAGAAATAAACATTTTGGGTCACAGCATCAACGACCATAAAGTCATTACCCAGACCATGCATTTTGGAGAACTGCATATCATGCTCCACCGTAAACCGTAGCGACTAACTATCGGCTTATCTCGCTTATTTCTGAGAGGTACTATCCACTTGCTGCCCTTGCTGCTCAGTATTCGCGGGAATCTGAGATGCAGTTGTTGCCTTCTCGGTCGATGGTTGTTCTGGAGGAAAATAGAGAGGACCTTTCAGTCCACAGCCGGAAAGTACAAATAAGGTTATGATAGCCAGAAATCCACGTAATTTTTTCTTCATTGCATTAATGCCTGTAATTCATACGTCAATATTCTCTATAATCGCAGTTAGACCTCGAAAAGCAAATAGGAAATGAAGATGAACGACAGTGAATTTCACCAGTTAGCTGACCAACTGATACTTTATATCGAAGGGCAGTTAGATAATTATGATGGCAATGCTGATATCGACTGTGAAACCAATGGCGGTGTCATGACCCTGAGCTTTGATAATGACAGCAAAATTATTATCAATCGCCAGGAACCTTTCCATCAAATCTGGCTGGCAACAAAAGGCGGTGGTTATCATTTTGACTACAAAGAAGGTCAGTGGATTTGTGACCGCAGCGGGGACAATTTTTTAACCATGCTAGCATACGCCATCACCGAACAAAGTGGCGAACAGTTCAGTTTCCCATAATTGAACCTACCCCGCATCGCGGGGTAAATCAGTAATGTGACACAGAACGATAAAGTTCTGGCTGCTCTTCATTTTCCCCATCATGAGCCACACACAAATGTGAAAAAGATGATCCACTAAATGGAATCACCTGAATCTGGCCTTTCATTTGCACAATCTGATAAAACTGTGGCAAGTTAAAGTTGATAAAACTTGATCCATAGGTAAACCGATCATGAGATGAAGAATAAAACCGACTGACGTCGCGTACCAATTCTTCCTTACTTCCCTCGCAATGAGAATAAATTTCTACCCGGTTGGTTTCATCCAGAATATAAATATTAAAACTTTGATTATCTTGCGTATTTTCGAAGAAAAATTGAATAATACCCTCACTGGCAAAGCCATCAACCACCGCGGGTAAATGTGTCTCTTTGGTATTAATTTTCACCGGCAACCCATGCAATTTGTTATTAGAGATTGCCCCATAGAATTCCACGGCATTTTCCAATTTCTGCACAGATACGTTAAGACGTTCAAAGAACAGCCCCCAAGTCTGGCCGGCAATACGTAATGCTTTAAAACGACCTGGGTCCTGACGATTGCTGGATAAACGTAATTCAATACATTCAGATACCAGTTGCTGGATCCGAGTTCGAATAAGCCCTCGTAAATGTTCGCTGTAACAGAACACTTCAACCGCCGCTGGCGGCGCAGCATCTTGATGCATTTTGCCCAGTATGGTCTTCAACGCTTCCAGCACAGATTGCCCACCACTAAAGTGTAAGGTCCTCACTTCATTCCATGAATTACGATAAAGTAAGTCAATGCTTTCCACCAAACACTGTTGCGATTCACCAAAACTGAATACATCAAGCTTACGGAAATCAAAATGTACAACCTGATTGGAGAACTCAGCGGTCGGATCTTTCTCCAGATTGACAATTATTGCCAAATGACGAATTTCACACGGGCTATAGAGTGCTTTCGGTGTCGGTGATGGCAGGCGGATAGGAAAATGAGTAGAAATATCATTAATCAATTCATGCAGCTTCAGCTCATCACATTGAGTTTCGCCATGATGAATATGGATACACGATTTTTCTGTTAACAAGCCGTTAAAGTAGGTCCACGACACCAGTTTATTGAGATAACGATTATATTCCAGAGGTTGATGACCAATGATCGATCCAATAGCCGGAGCCTGATTGTAGAGATACCAACCGCTACGGTTTGCACGCCCTTGAGGAACATAAATAAATGTTAAATTTTTCTCTGATAGATCTGGCGAAATTTGCGGATTAACCAGCGTTACTTTCCCTGGCAATGCTTCAAATGCAGCATAAAGTTTACGCGTCAGCACACCAATATCCTGTGGACTGGCACTGACACTCAGATTATTACGGCGGGCAAAACGGATAAGATTACGATAGCTCTGCATCATGGTATCGAGCAGTTCATTATGCGCATCACGAACCTGTTCAATTTTCCATAAGTTGCGGTTATCCAAAATTTTCAACCGCTCTGGATCCCACTTCCACTCATAGATCAGTTGGGTCAAAACCTGGCGTCGCCAGCCAATGCAGCCTTTATCATCTTGATTTAGAGAGAGTTTTTCACAAACTTTTAAATAAAAACATCGACGTATTAGATCTAAACGGGTCGTATCATTAATTTCAATCAGATAACGGGTAACACGCTCAAGCATCATGCTGTATGCGTCAAGGCCAAAGGAAACTATTTCACCTGCATGTAGGCGCTGTTTCATCTCCATTGCCAGTAACTTACCATTGGGATATTCCCAAGAATACGCTTCCAGTAACAAGCTTTTTAATACGGCTTTATAAGGGGAATCGATACTTTTGTAGAGTTGCCATAAGCTAGCACCAAAGTACTCTTCAGCAGATAGCTCACCCAATCCACCGAGATCAAGCCACTCATTTGGCGTCAGAACACCTTGCGCATAAAGCGATAAAACATATTCATCATAATGGCGTTCTTCTTCTACAGGCACCATTTCCCATAACAAACGCTTACCCGCCATACGTACAGCGGTACGATAAAATTCATCAAGTAACAGAATATGCTGAGTAGAGCCGCAATCCTCACCACCGAGGCTACCACTCGCATTGTGGCGAAAGCGGTTTTCATCAATAAGAAAAAAATTGACTTCAATACCAAGCGCTGCCGCCCACTGCTCAATAAGCGTACACTTACGTTGCAGCAAAAGGCGCTCATCATTATCAAGCCATGACTGATGACATACCCAGATATCCAAATCAGAACAACCGCTCTGCCCGATTGATGAAGTACTGCCCATTGAGTAAATACCGGTAATAGGAAGTTCACCATTGGCAGGCTGTTCTATGAAGTGATCTAATTTATTTTCTAAATCATTAAGATAAGATTTTTGTGCTTCATCATGCACGAAAAAACATACGCCATAGGGAACATTACCGTTAATGTAACCTGGCATCATCGAATGATGATAGTGCAATAATACTGGCAGTAAACTGTATACCTGTTTAAATTCCGCACTCATGGCGGTAGAGGCGCGTTCTAACCTGAGTTGGTTTATCGCATCCAGTCTCTGCTTCAGTGTTTCGATATAAAGGTACAAGACGTCTCGCCCGATTGAGTTCCAGTGCCCAGATAAATCCCCCGTTTCCGGCTGTTATAGCTCTATGGAATTATTTAGAATGATTTTTACCAATTTATTACCGGAAACGTGATCAATTTAACACCTTGTCGATAAACCGTAAAGTCAGTAAAGCAATTGAATTCGATGTCTTATCGTACGAAAAATCAAATAATACATTGTTATATATAGAAATAATCAAAAAACCCATACCATTTATACCCTCATTATATGAAAGAAATTTTCTCTGCCCATTTTTTCAAGTTAATGTGCGTAATATCTTGTTATCATCAACCCTACAGAAATGACTCCGTTGGCTATATTTTAATTAATGATTTTTTCCATTCGGGATTCTTTAATTACAGAAATAATTTACTGGAAAAGTTAATTCATAATTAAATCAATTTACTTTCATCAATATCAAAATAATTTAAAAAATTAAAATTTATTTTATGCTTTAACATAACCGGCATCTCTTCTTCTCAGCTCCTAACTGGAAAAAAAACAGCCGAAGTGTTAAAACGAGTGTTATGTTTTTTCATTTATTGACGGCTGAAAAGCCTGAGAAATACAACCAGCTATGTCAACTAAAACCATCCGTATCGCAACCCGCCAAAGCCCTTTAGCTATGTGGCAAGCGCTGTATGTTCAGCAAAAACTGCAACAATGTCACCCAGATCTGGAAGTTCAACTGGTTCCAATGGTAACCCAGGGCGATGTCATTCTGGACACGCCTCTGGCAAAAATCGGAGGAAAAGGGCTGTTTGTCAAAGAGTTAGAGTTAGCTCTACTTGAAGGCCGAGCCGATATCGCCGTCCATTCAATGAAAGACGTCCCGATCTCTTTTCCTGAGGGGCTAGGTCTGGTCACTATTTGTGAACGTGATGATCCTCGTGATGCTTTCGTCTCTGTGAAATATCACTCTCTGGATGAATTGCCAACAGGCAGCATCGTTGGCACATCAAGTTTACGCCGCCAGTGTCAACTCCGTGAATTACGTCCTGATCTGATTGTCCGTGACCTTCGGGGCAATGTTGGAACCCGCCTGAACAAGTTGGATAATGGTCACTATGATGCAATCATCCTTGCCGTCGCAGGATTGAAAAGGTTAAAACTGCATGAGCGTATCCGTACGCCGTTGACGGCAGAACAATCATTACCTGCCGTTGGTCAAGGCGCGGTAGGAATTGAATGCCGCCTAGACGACCAACAAACACAAACTCTGTTAGCACCATTAAACCACTATGATACAGAAGTTTGTGTTCTTGCCGAACGTGCGATGAATACCCGACTGGAAGGAGGCTGCCAAGTACCAATAGGTAGCTATGCTATCTGGCAGGACGGGAAAATCTGGTTACGGGCATTAGTTGGCGCACCTGATGGTAGCGTTATTATTCGCGGTGAGAGAACAGCTTTACCAAAAGATGCCTGCCAGGCAGGGGTTGAATTGGCAGAAGAGTTGTTGGAACGGGGAGCACGGGAAATTCTAACCCAAGTTTATCGAGGAAATCCCTCCACATGAGTATTCTGGTGACTCGCCCTGCTCCTGCCGGAGAGGAACTAGTCAGAAGGTTACAGGCTGCGGGAAAAACAGCTTTCAGCGCACCTTTAATCAATATTCACCCAGGTTCAGAGCTGCCACAGCTAGCTGAGAAGCTTAACCCTCTAAATACCCGTGATATGGTATTTCTATTGTCAAAAAATGCAGTTTATTATGCAAACAATCAGTTAAATAAAATTAATCTGTCATGGCCCGACAAGCTGATTTATTATGCTATCGGCAGATCAACCGCTCTGGCTTTTCATCAACTAACAGGTATGAATGTTATCTGGTCATCAGAGGGTGAGACCAGCGAAATCTTGCTAAAACTACCATCGCTACATCAGGTTGAAAATAAACAAGCTTTGCTGCTCAGAGGAAATGGCGGGCGTGAACTTATTGCCCGGACGCTGACAGAAAGAGGTGCCACAGTTGACTATTGTGAATGTTATTTCCGCCAGCCCGTAGACTACCCGGCAGCAGAATTCAGTGCCCACTGGCAAAAGTATGGAGTACAAACTTTAGTTGTAACCAGTGGCGAAATACTGCAACTGTTATATAACTTAATACCCGAAAGTGATCGAAACAGGTGGTTATTGCATTGCCGCCTGATTGTGGTAAGCGAACGTCTTGCACATGCCGCCCGAAATTTGGGCTGGCAGGATGTTAAAGTTGCAAAAAGTGCAGATAACGACGCCTTAATTCAGGCACTAGAATAAACTGACATGGGATGCCCACTATGACGGAGCAAAAACAGTCCTCCGAGACAGTTGAACAAACAAAAACTACGGTTGAAAACTCGCAACAGCTCGAAACCGCGCCTCAAAAGCAAGAACGTTCTGGCACGCTAAAAAACATAATTGCTATTGCAATCATGCTGGCAATCGGTGGCGGTCTTTATTATTACGGACAGCAACAAAGCCATTTACTGAGTACAGAGAACCACGAGCTACGCCAACAACTGGAATCATTGAAACAACAACAATCACAGGATAAACAGCATATTGAAGCGCTGTTTAAAGAACAATCACAGACTTTAAGCCATTTTTCCGCACAAAATGAGCAACTGGGTCATAGTCTACAAGAGTTACAGGCCAAAATCTCTGCGTTATCCAGTTCTGATGTAAAAAGCTGGCTACTAGCACAAGCTGATTTTCTGGTCAAAATGGCAGGCCGGAAATTATGGAATGATCAAGATATAGTCACCGCCGCTGCTCTGCTGAAAAATGCAGATGCCAGTCTCTCTGAAATGAATGATCCAAGCCTGATTGAAATCCGTCGTGCAATTACACAAGACATCAGTACATTATCTGCCATTAGTCAGATTGATTTTGACGGCATTATCCTGCGAGTTAATCAGCTTTCTAACCAAGTAGATAACCTGCGTCTGGCTGACAATACAACCGATGGTTCGCCAATGGACGAAGATAATGATGAATTAACCGGTACATTATCTGAATGGCGCCAGAATCTGAGCAAAAGCTGGAAGAGTTTCATGGATAATTTCATTACCATCCGTCGCCGGGATACCGCAGCAGAGCCATTACTGGCACCAAATCAAGATATCTATCTACGAGAAAATATCCGAGCCCGTCTGTTGATTGCCGCCCAAGCAATACCCCGTCATCAAGGTGAAGTTTTTAAACAATCATTAGAAACAGTTTCAACTTGGGTTAGAGCTTACTTTGATATCAATGATCCCAATACCAAAGCATTCCTGGAAGAAATTGATTCATTAAGCCAGCAGCCTGTTTCCATAACTGCGCCAGACCACCTTTCAAGCCAGCCTTTACTGGAAAAACTGATGCAAACCCGGGTTCGCAGCTTACTTTCCCAATCTTCTGAAACTAATCAGGAGGGTTAAGTTATGCTGAAAGTTCTATTACTGTTTGTGGTACTCATTGTTGGTATTGTGCTCGGTCCGATAATTGCTGGCCATCAGGGATATGTGCTGATTCAAACTGACAATTACAACATTGAAACCAGTGTTACCGGCCTGTTCATTATATTTGTTCTTTTACAACTGGTACTCTGCCTCTTTGGTTGGTGCTACCGCAGAGTTATACGCACAGGCTCACGTACCCGTGGCTGGTTCCTTGGACGCAAACGCAGCCGTGCCCATGCCCAAACAAAAGCAGCGTTGCTCAAACTGGCAGAAGGCGATTTCAAACAAGTTGAGCAATTACTGACCCGTAATGCTGATCATGCGGAACAACCTGTAGTCAACTACTTACTGGCGGCTGAAGCAGCCCAACAACGCGGAGATGAATTTCGTACCAATCAGTATCTGGAACGTGCAGCAGAAGTCGCAGACAATAATCAGTTGCCTGTGGATATTACCCGTGTACGTATTCAACTCACTCAAGGTGAAATTCATGCAGCCCGTCATGGTGTAGATAAGCTACTAAATCAAGCTTCACGCCATCCAGAAGTCTTACGCCTGGCTGAACAAGCCTATATGAAGTCAGGAGCTTACCAGTCACTGATTGATATACTGCCGGTAATGGAAAAAATCCATCTACATGATGAGTTACAAATTCACAAATTGCGCCAGCAAGCCTATATCGGTCTGATGAATCAGTACATGGCAGAACAAGGCAGCGAAGGCTTAAAACGTTGGTGGCATGATCAAAGCCGAAAAATTCGCCATGATGTGGCTTTACAAGTTGCAATATCTGAACATTTAATTGAATGTGATGACCATGAAACTGCACAAAAGATCATCTTGGAAAGTTTAAAACGTCAATACGACGAACGTTTACTCTTATTGATCCCTCGCTTAAAAAGCGAAGATCCAAAGCCGATACAAAACGCATTGGACCATCAGTTAAAACAACATGGTTCGACCCCTCTGTTAAACAGTACACTTGGACAAGTTGCTTTGCGCCACGGAGAATGGGAAAAAGCAGTAAAAGACTTTAAAACTGCATTAGCCCAACGTCCTGATGCACATGATTATGCTTGGTTAGCCGATGCATTGGACAAACTACGTAAACCAGAAGAGGCCGCACAAGTTCGTCGCGAGGGATTAGTACTCACTTTAAAGCGTGAAAGTAATGTCGTGAAGAGTGATCTCGTTAATAGTAATAGTGCTGTAATGTCGTGATCGCTCATCCATTATTAGCAAGTCTTCATGCCGATGATTAAAAATGCCCCGCACGGGGCATTTTTCTAACCATATTTTTTGGCAAAATCTTCATCGGAAGTGCAAAGATAAATAATAAATTCAATAAATGCGATAAGTGCAGGGATAAATGTCCAGCAAAATAACAGATATAAAATCCCCATACCGATTTTGCTCAGATAAAATTTATGAGCGCCAAAGGAACCAAGAAAAAATGCCAACAGTGCAGCAACAATGCGGCTTTTACTACCAGAAGAATAAGCCCTTATCCTTCATTCCGCACCTAATTCAGGAATAAACCGCTTTATATTGTGCACCTAATAAACTCAAAAGCTCATGGTGGTAAGATTGCATTCCTGTCACCATTTTATGTTCTTGAAATTCAAAGGTGCTGATCCCTTCAAAGGCCAGAAATACCCAACGCGCGGTGGGGGATTGTGTCGGTTTGTTCTTCATATCGGGGAAAAACGGCACATTTTGTTTCAATTCATGGCGAATTTTATGTTCCAGCGCCGCATAAACCATGAGACAACATGTCATCACCATTAACAGCGCTTCTATCCGCTCCGGTTTTTTCAGGAAAATGGCAGACGTCAGGAATTCCGGACTTTTCAGGAAGCGAAAACCCCGCTCCACCTTTTGTTGTGCCTTATAATTAGCCAGTAACGCCGCCATATCAAGCCGTCCTTCATCCCGTTCATTGGTCGCTAAAATAAACCTCCCGACCCGCAATCTGGCCTGCTTCACCTTGTCTAACCGGGTATAAGCCTGACCGGCTAATTGATAATGAACCGATTTGGGGGGTTGATGCTTGCCGGGTTTCCCGCGCCCCGCATACGCGGTAATCGCCTGAATTTCCGGCGAGGCGATGCCGATAAACTGGCATTGAGACTCAAAATCATGCAGTGCCTGTAAGGCATCCTCCCGGCAGGCAAAGGGCTTTTTGCCCAGTTTGTCGAACTGTTTAGACTCGTTTTCTGTTTCCCTGAGTGTGTTTTTCCGGAAAGTCTGGTTTTCACGTTTTTCTGCCGCCGTACTGTTCACCAGTAACCAACGCTGAGGAACGCCGCCATATGATGACGTCACCCAGCAGCCTGAATAGCCCTCACTGATGGGGCTGAATTGCTCCGCTGTCACGTTCAGGAGAGACTGTTTAGCTTCCTTGATCGTCAGGGGAACACGCGTAATAAATCGTTGTTTTTGCTGATGAAGCGAAGCGATCGCGGCTTCAGTATAAAGGGCGGCATCGGCCACAAAGTAGCGGCTGTTTTGTGCTGCTTTCAGGCATTGAATATGGGTTTTGATCGTCTGGGCAAAGGCTTTGGCATCATTCGTATTCCCGCTCATAGCCTGCATATAGACAGGGATACCTGCCTGATTTTCGCAAATCAGTTCAAGGACAACCTGGTTCAGTTCAGGCCGGTGATCCCGGCTATAACCCGGCACCAGTGCAATGCGTTTTGTGTCATCTCCCAACGCGCTGTCATAGTCACCATCGACATGAAAACTCGTGATATCCAAATGAACGGAATCGGGATTTAACCCTAATTTATCAACTACTTGCTCAGCAAGCACCTGATAAACTTCCGACACCCCCGCTTCATATAAGGCATCCAGTGTTCGGCCGAGCACATCATCATTAAGGTGTTCAGCTTCAATGTCAGCGCCAATTAAACGCGCAATCGGCTTATGTTGAAAAAAGCCGGAAAACATGTGCAATGTCCGGCTGTGAAACCCCAGCCCGTTAAGGATCATCGCCAGAAAAGCGTCGCCGTGAGAGACGGTATGCGATGAATATTTTGGGATAATGGCATCAATCATGCGGGGTAAACCGGCTTCATGACAAAAAGCGGCGATAAGGCCAAGATGATCGAGACGTTTAATGGCAGGTATAGGTGTGGACATATTCGCTTTCCGGCAAATAAAAGTAATAGATCAAAATTGGCGATTACCGTCAACCCCACCGATGTCATCAATACAAAAAACCTGTGTAAGATCACATTATTTTTAAATCAGAAATACGGTGCGGAATGACGGCCTTATCATCGCACCACAATGTGGGCACGATTGTGCGGATTCATGTAACATTCGGCTACAACCAGGGCATCCCATCATTTTTGACATCAATATTCCCCTTAAGATAAGTTTAGAAATGAAATAACTAAATTAATTTTACAGTAAAAAACTACCTATCATATTTTCAGTTCTGTTTATATTAGACAGTAATACCTAAACAGTATATAAACCTACCAAATATATCTCTTAGAAATAAAAAAACACCTACCTTAAAAATAAAGATAGGTGTACAAATACAATCAGGTCTACAGACGGATAGTGCCTCACTCAACGTTGAGTCCGGTCGGCGATGAAAAGAGGGTTATATCTTACTCATCTGTGACATGGACAATAGGCACCGATAATCGGCTCTGCATCATCCCTGGGTTTATGAAGCATATGCAATCATAAGAAATAGGATGAGCATCTACGTTTATAATAATGCATTTAGTGTGCCAACTTTTATTCAAATGAAAGCTGCCTCGCTTCATCAGCTATTTCTCTATTTATTACAACAACAAATCGAATCATCACAAAATCCATCTCATGCACTGTCTCTTATTTGAGACAAAACATAAGGTATTTATTATTCTCATTATAATTCAATTTGTTATAAGTCTCTTATTTGAGACAGCTAGTATATCGATTGTCGTCAAAATACAAAAAATAAAAAATTATCATATAAAACAAATAGTTATTTTAAAAAAATAATCCACTAAATTTGAATCAACAGAGCACAACTTGAAGGTATATGGATTAGGAAAGGGAACAAAAAGCCAAGGAGATAAAAAGGGATAAAACGTAAAAAGCCCTGCATTGCAGGGTTCTTTTGGAATTTGGTCGGCGAGAGAGGATTCGAACCTCCGACCCACTGGTCCCAAACCAGTTGCGCTACCAAGCTGCGCTACTCGCCGAAATTTTCTACTCTTCGATCTCTAATTCTTTTCTCTTTTTTATGGTGCGAAAGGGGGGACTTGAACCCCCACGTCCGTAAGGACACTAACACCTGAAGCTAGCGCGTCTACCAATTCCGCCACCCTCGCGTGTCACAAAAAAGATGGGGTGGCTAATGGGACTCGAACCCACGACAACTGGAATCACAATCCAGGGCTCTACCAACTGAGCTATAGCCACCATAACAGCTATTTACTGCTAAATACTTAACTTACCAACAGCGTAATACATCACCGCAGCTCTTGCACGCAAATAATGGCGCGCCCGACAGGATTCGAACCTGAGACCTCTGCCTCCGGAGGGCAGCGCTCTATCCAGCTGAGCTACGGGCGCTTAACGCCGTTTCGGGTGGGGATAGTACGGATTTAATGATATACTGTCCAGTGCTTTTTTAAAGAAATGATGCGTTTGATTACACCTTGCTCATTTCGTAGATAAAGCCAGCTCTTAACTTTCCTACTTATCTACTACCATGACAGTAAATCAATCTATACCCGTCATCTTTCAAGTTGCTTCTTTGTTGGCTGCACTCGCTCACCCCGGTCACATAGTTTGCTATGCTCCCGGGGATTCACTCCCTTGCCGCCGCGATGCATCTTGAAATCCATAAGGTATATCAGGCTTTTGGTTTTTTACCGTTAAAAAGCTTCACCAACCAATAAATCAGCGACACTATCAACAAAAATCCCCCACCTACCAGCAATGAAAAACGGGTATCCGGGTTAATTGCCATCCCTACCAACACACAACATAAAAATGCCAATGTCAGGTAATTTACATAGGGGAACAGGATAGATTTAAAACTATGTTGTTTCAGTGCTTGTTGATGATACTGACGAAAACGCAATTGGCTCATCAGAATAACAAACCACGGTACCATTCCTGGTAGCACACTGGCACTGTAAACATAAACAAAAACCGCCTGCGGATTTGGGATCAAATAATTCAAACTAGAGCCCACAATCAAACACAAGATAGTGATAGCAATACCAATTACCGGTACCCCATTCTTTGACAATTTAGTCAATGATGAAGGTAGCTGACGGTTTTGCGCCAGCGCATAAAGCATCCGCCCACCACTGTACATACCGCTGTTACAGCCGGAAAGCGCGGCCGTCAATACCACAAAGTTAATCACGGCTGCCGCTGAGGTGATCCCCACTTTGGTAAATGTCATGACAAACGGGCTGCCCTGTGCACCCACTTCTGTCCATGGAAATAATGTCACTACAATGAAAATCGCACCCACGTAGAAAATCAGGATACGCCAGAGAATATTGTTAATCGCTTTTTTCAATGTCACCTGAGGGTTCTTCGCTTCCCCCGCAGTGATACCAACCAGCTCCACCCCCTGATAAGATGCAACCACAATACAGAGCGCAAACAGAAACCCTTGCCAATCACCCGCAAAGAAACCACCATGCACAGTCAGATTATCCAATCCAATAGGCTGCCATTGATTACCAATACCGAAAAATATCAATCCCAAGCCAATCAGGATCATGACAATAATTGTGGTCACCTTAATCATGGCAAACCAAAATTCCAGCTCACCATAAAGACGTACCGCCGCAAGGTTCGCCAAAGCGACCAACGCCACCGCAATTAATGCTGATACCCACTGAGGAAGTTCAGGGAACCAGAACTCAGCATAAACACCAATAGCCGTTATTTCTGATATCCCTACCGCCACCCACATAAACCAATAGCCCCAAGCGGTGAGGCATCCCCAGTATGGGCTGAGATATTTATGTCCAAAAGAGGCGAAAGAACCCGTGACAGGTTCAAGAAACAGCATTTCTCCCATCGATCGCATAATGAAAAAAACAAAAATTCCGGCAATAATGTAAGCCAGCAAAACGGAAGGACCAGCCCATTTCAGTGTGCTGGCCGAGCCCATAAACAGACCGACACCAATTGTGCCGCCTAGTGCGATCAGCTCTATATGACGGGCTTCTAAACCCCGTTGCAAGCTATGTTGTTGATCTGCCATAAATTCCCTGTCCA
The DNA here is from genome assembly GCF_003343245.1 of Photorhabdus laumondii subsp. laumondii. Taxonomy (NCBI): domain Bacteria; kingdom Pseudomonadati; phylum Pseudomonadota; class Gammaproteobacteria; order Enterobacterales; family Morganellaceae; genus Photorhabdus; species Photorhabdus laumondii. Next base: position 5,421,205 of record NZ_CP024901.1, read on the forward strand.
TTGTTATATGTTGTAATGTGCAATAATAAAAACATACAAGACTGATGTTGATCAGCCATAAAAAGGTCAGGGATCAAAACATGTTTTTCCACTGAGTGGAATAAAAAATTATCCAATAACTAACTATAAATAGTGAAAATCTGGCAGGATCAAACTGTTAGATAAATATTGTGGAATAAATTCATTGTATCGCCTGACGAAAGTATCGCCTGACGAAAATTCACACGACAGGCAAAAAGCGAGTTTACAGACGACCACTGTAATAATATCCAATAAATTTCAATAACTTAAATTGGCGACGAATACGGCTTGGTTGTGATAACAGGCGATAAAGCCATTCAAGCCCCAAATTCTGCCATGCTTTTGGCGCACGTTTCACATGGCCGGTAAATACGTCATAAGTACCGCCAACGCCCATATACAACGCATTCGAATGAATTTTTCGACAGTCACGCATAAAAATCTCCTGTTTAGGCGATCCCATTGCAACTGTCACAATCACCGCACCGCTGGCATGAATCCGTTCAAAAACAGCATTACGTTCTTCTGGCGTGAAATAACCGTTCTGGCTGCCAACAATATTGACGTTCCACTGAGCCCGCAGTTTGCTTTCAGTCTGTTTCAATATCTCTGGTTTACCTCCAACCAGAAAAATAGGTGTGCCTTCTTTACCGGCACGCTCCATGATAGCTTCCCATAAATCAGCACCCGCTACACGAGAAACTTCAGTGTCAGGGTATTTACGGCGAATAGCACGTACAATACTGATACCATCAGCATACAGATATTCTGCGTCACTCAGCAGTGTACTTAAAGCTGTATCTTCCTCTGCCGTCAGAACTTTTTCCGCATTAATCGCCACCATAGTACCCGTCTTTACCTGTTCGCGTTGAAAAATATGGTCAAGAAAGTGCGCCATATCGCGGAAGCCCCAAATATTCAGACCACGAATACTGTATTTAGGAATATTGTTTAGCTCCATTTTCTTTCCTCACATTGCAGCGGACATTTTTGTGATACCACTCGGTTGCCAGTCAGATACATTCTAATAAGCCCTGCACTCTCAAATAGCCAATACAACAACTTAGCAATTACCAGACATAAGCCAAAAATAATACAGAAAAATACCACTCGGGAAACAAATGAATCCACGCCTTCACGAGCTAACACAATCATGTTGAAGATCGCGCCAAAGCAAAATGCCTGCAAGATAGCGGCCTTATAACGATTAGTCTCCTGTTTTCCTAATTCATAAATCCAGTCAAACCACTTAATTATCAATCCAACAACAATCGCACCAACCGGAATAAACAGCACGCCTCCCATCACAACCAGAGAGCCTATCAGAGTCGGAGAAATTGCCAGACCAGAGTGGTTATCCAGTACTTCCCAAGTAAAATAATTCGCAGAATTCAACACAGCATCAGGACGTCCTGGCCAAAGCCAACTTGGAATAAAGACATAGAAATCACGGATAATAGGTGCCAACCCCTGAAAATCAATTTTGTCGTAGTTATTCAGCAGTAATGCAAAATTTTCCCACGGGGAAAAAGTATCCCTCGTAAGGTAGAGAAAAGTATAAAACGCCTCTGCGCCGCTGACATCCAAACTATAGCGTTTGAGTGCCAACCAAAACATGCCAACAATCCCTATTGCGCCCGCCGTTACCAACATCCACAAGGTTATCCAGCCACGCACAATGCCAATAAACAGAAACAACGCGAACGCAATGATAATATTAGCCCGTGTTCCGCCAACAACGACATAAGTCAGTATCCCAAAAGCAACCGTACTAATCAGAAAAAACAGCCAGCGTAACTGGGTCGGCTTCAAGAAATAAACCACCAACATGGCAGGAATAAAGAAGTAAAAGAACCGTTTCAGGGCAACACCGGAAACCTGACTGGAAAAAATTTGACTGTATGACTGTAATTTAAACAGTAGAAAACCGTTTTGCATAAAGAACAGCCCCACTGTCACCACCGCAACTGATGCCAGTAGTAACCATGTAAAGTTAGTTTCTACCCGGTTCATGGTGAATACCGGTGCTTTAGGCTGCATAGATGGCTTTCTTAGCCGTGTTTTATAACTGACGTAATAAATACCATAAAAGCAGGTCGAAGCCAGTAGAGCGTGTAGTAAGGCGTCCACAGGTACCACTTCAACATCAAATTGGAAAACCAACAAACATGTCAGTGGAAAACCAAAATAGAATGTCAGCAAATAAAGCAATGAGAAGAATATATTAAAATTAAAGCGTACACGCCGGAATTCCTGATAAGTCAACGTCAGGATGAAAACCAGTGATATTAAATAAACAACAAATAATCCGCCAAACTGCGTTAAAGTCATTGCTGCTCTCCCGCCGCTTTTGCCAACGCCTGCCGCCAGCCATCAATAAAGTTCGGGCTAAAAAAAGCTATCACATTTCTATCCAAGGAGAGCATCTGCCGTTGTGCTTCTGCAATCAGTTGGCTATCTAAAGGATTACCGGCGAAAAATACCGGCACCTGTTGTTCTATTAAATCTCGCCAAAAAAGATTCTGACGACTAAGTACAAATGGCACACCAAATTGTATCAACAGACAAATTGTTCCAATCCCCTGCTGGCGATTAAACATGAAATACCCTAAATCACAACGGCGCAATAATGCCAGATAATCATCAAACGCCATATTTTGCTTAATAATGTTCAAATTTTCTGGCCGGAACAATGATAAAGCAGCTTGTTCTACCTGATTAATATAAACCTGATTGTTTTCAGGATAACCCATTGGGATAATGATTCGCACCTTATCGCCAAACTGCTTATGAATTACTTTCAATGCCGTAATATGGCGGTTCGATCGATCACCAGAATTCCCCAACAAAATTGTCATCTTGCCATCTTCAACAGGTACTCTTTCTGCAATTGTCAAAGCAGGTTCCATTCTGGTTGGAAAATAGAGCAATGATGTTGGTACGTTTGGATGATGTTGAGAATAAAAATAGAGATCTCCACGAACCGCAAACACATGCCCTACCCGACGCTGCGCCAAACGGCGCAAGAAATAGAATAGACGGAATTTTAACTGCTGGGAGTCTTCATACAGATCAGCTCCCCAAGCATGCCACCAAAACTGATGACGTTTGATTTTTCCTGACAACAGCGCCAACCACAAACTCACATTAAATTGACCATGAAAAAAGAACCGGCAATCTCTATCTGAACACGCTTGAGCAATAACCGCCTGAGCCAGAGATTTTTTACTGTCGAAGAATGCCATATCTAATGCCGGGCAATCATCCAATAAAGCGCGATTCTTCGTCACCACCATAAACTTCGGTTTGGCTAAAAAACCAATTTCTTGTACTAAGACGTCATTAAAAAAGCGCAGTACTGTTCGATTGTGATGTGGGATATCAGATCCCAAAACGTGAATAAGGGTTGTCATGCTCGCCTACGATAAATAAGAAATGCACCACAACAAAGGGTGAAATAAATAATGTAAGTTGCCATATAGGCTTGTGCTGCACCTAACGCTCCATTTACAGGAATAAGCCAGTGGGCAAAACCAGTAAGCAATAAAAACTGGCTAACTTCCGTCAACACATAAAAACGCAACGCAGCCTTGGCAATCACCAGATAACCAAAAACATAAGCGCCTACCTTCAAGACATCACCCACCAACTGCCAGGCAAATAGATCACGCATAGCAGTAAATTTGTCAGAAAACAGTAACCAAATGGCAAAATCACGCAGCAGCCATACAGTAAAACTTGCAATAGCCACCGCAGGCAAAACAAATTTCAGCGCCTTAATTATCTCATTTGATATTTCATTCTTACCCTGCAATCGTGAAAGCGTAGGCAACAGATAAACAGTAAAAGATGCTGTGATAAATTGCAGGTAAGCATCGGAAATACTGCTTACACCTTGCCAGATACCCACATCGCGCCAACTATAATGCGCTGCCAGCAGATTTCGCATCATAATGTAGGCAACCGGTAAGGTAATAGAAGTCAGCAAAGCCATAAGGGTAAACTTGCCAAGCTGGCCAGCCAGTACTTTATCCCACATGGGCTTAAAGCTTGAAATTGATACCGCTTTGAGACGCCAAACCATCAATCCCGCAGGAAATATGATTAATGCTGGCACTAAAGCCAAACCCGCCAAAGCGCCTTCATACCCACCAAGAACAAAACAGAGATAATAGGCCATCACGCCAATCACGCTACCAAAAATAATCGCCAGCGCATTCCTCTGTGCATCTCGGTATCCTTTCAAAATAGCCAAAAAATAGTTGGCAAAAGCAATCCCCATTTGAATAAAGGCGAGTGCCTGCACAACTGACTCATAATCTTGATGGCCGAATAATCCCGTACTGATAGACCCGCTAAACAGCAAAAAAATCACCGCCAACAGCGTGGAAAACCCAAGGATAATGGCAGAAGATGTTCCCAATACCGCACGCAATCTTTCTGGCTGCTGCTGATACTCAGCAACATATTTCGTCACACCATTAAAAATACCGGCACCAGCCAATACCCCAAGCACAGTAATAAGCTGACGGAAATTACCCGCCTGCCCAACCCCGCTGGGGCCAAAAGCAACCGCCAGTAATTTAACGATTAAAAGCCCTACACCGATTTTTATCAGTGTAGAGCCCGCAGTCCATATTGATGCTTTAGCCAACGACATATCAGGCGAAGTATTCCCGAATATGTTTGATGACAATCTGCTGTTCAGCGTCTGTTATGTTGTAAAACATCGGCAAGCGCACTAGACGATCACTTTCACAAGTAGTAAAACAATCTTCCCCATGAAAACGGCCAAATTTTTCACCACCGGGGCTGGTGTGCAGAGAAACATAATGGAATACTGTTAGTACACCTGCGTCCTTCATATAGCTATTGAATGCTGAGCGTTCTTCAACATCTTTCAGCTTGATATAGAACATGTGAGCATTATGCTCCAGCTCTTCCGGTATGACCGGCAATGTCAGGAGACCAGCATCAACCAGCGGTTTTAATGCTTGATAATAGGTATTCCACAAGGCAAGACGACGCTCATTGATTTTCTCAGCCTCTTCCAATTGTGCCCACAAATAAGCAGCCTGAAGTTCCGACATAAGATAACTCGAACCGATATCGCGCCAAGTATATTTATCAACTTGACCACGGAAAAACTGACTACGATTAGTCCCTTTTTCACGGACAATTTCCGCACGAGAAATCAATGATTGATCATTGATAAGTGCTGCACCACCTTCACCACCAGAGGAGTAGTTTTTGGTTTCGTGGAAACTGTAGCAACCAATGTGTCCGATAGTTCCCAATGCACGCCCTTTATAAGTAGACATTACTCCCTGTGCAGCATCTTCCACGACAAACAGATTATATTTCTCTGCCAAGGCCATAATGGTATCCATTTCACAGGCTACACCGGCATAATGCACTGGAACAATCACGCGTGTTTTAGCTGTAATTGCTGCTTCGATTTTGGTTTCATCAATATTCATGGTATCTGGACGGATATCCACAAATACAACAGTTGCTCCACGCAGTACAAACGCGTTAGAACTGGAAACGAAAGTGAAACTCGGCATAATAACTTCATCACCGGGTTGGATATTCAGCAAAATAGCCGCCATTTCCAGTGCAGCGGTACAGGATGGTGTCAATAGAACTTTCGGGCAATTGAAATGTTGTTCCATCCACTCTTCACAACGCTTGGTGAAACCACCATCCCCGCAAAGCTTACCGCTTTCCATGGCTTGCTTCATGTAATCTAATTCAGTGCCAACTACTGGTGGTTTGTTAAATGGAATCATTTCATCCCCTATATAACCAATACGCGGTGCTTTCAACAAACGCACCACTGCGTGTATAAAGGCGCAAAGCAGCAATGTTGCTGGTTTGTGTCGCAATCCTTAACTGATGTATTTGGTGGTGCTGACACCACTGCTGCGCCGCCAACATTAATTTTGAGCCAATCCCACAGCCAATATTTCCTGGGAATACGGCTAGCAAACCTATACGAGCCTCTCCTGCGCCTATATCCCGTAAGGTAACAAACCCTGCGGGTTGCTCATTATCTCCGTTTACCAGTAAACACTGATGATCAAATGTCCCTAATACCGCTTTTTCAACCCAAGTCGCGTAAAAACGACCACTATCCTGTGGTTGATACCACGGGGTTCGGAAACGACTCAAAGGAAATACGTTGGAAGCCACCTCCTTCAACATCGGGATATCTCGCCTCTCAGCCAAAAGTAGGTTACTCTCAGGATTGTCTTTAGCATTTTCAGCATTTTCTATGCCAATCATTAAGGAAAGGTCTACTTCCCCTTCTACTAACGAAAAGCCCAACGCGGATAATCCATCAATAAGATCCAATCGCTGCGCAGGTACTTTAGCCTGCACTAAAGCATACTGATCTAACTGAGATGAGGTTAGCAGACCGGCATCAGGTGTGAAATCAAGGCGAGCGGTGGACAACCCAAAATAGTGGCTATCCCACTCTAATGGTTCAATATTGGCGCGCACGGACATGGAGCAAATCCAGCAGATATTGGCCATAGCCAGTTTTTGACAAGGATTTTACTGTTTCTCTTAACTGTGCATCATCCAGCCAACCATTACGCCAGGCGATCTCTTCAAGACAAGCGATTTTAAAACCTTGACGCTTCTCTACGGTCTGCACAAAAGTGCTGGCTTCAATCAGGCTGTCATGAGTGCCAGTATCCAACCAGGCAAAACCACGCCCTAACAACTCAATGTTTAGTTCACCACGTTCCAAATACATCTGGTTAATACTGGTAATCTCTAGTTCACCCCTGGCAGAAGGCTTGACCTGCTTAGCAAAATCTACCACTTGATTATCGTAGAAATAGAGACCCGTTACCGCCCAGTTGGATTTTGGCTTTTCTGGTTTTTCTTCAATGGAAAGAACGCGGAACACGTCATCAAATTCCACCACCCCAAACCGTTCAGGATCCATCACTTGATAACCAAAAACAGTCGCCCCTTTGCCACGAGAAACAACATTCTTCAGTTTTGGGCTAAATCCTTGTCCAAAGTAGATATTGTCTCCCAATACCAAACAGCAAGGCCCGCCGTTAATGAACTCCTCACCAATCAAAAATGCCTGAGCTAAACCATCCGGTGATGGCTGTTCTTTATAGCTCAAGTGAATACCAAATCTGTTACCATCACCTAACAGCCGGCGGAAAGAAGGTAAATCTTCTGGCGTAGAGATAATTAGAATATCACGTATCCCTGCTAGCATGAGTACTGACAAAGGATAGTAAATCATCGGCTTATCATAAATTGGCAGTAGTTGTTTGGAAACACCTTGTGTTATCGGATGCAACCGAGTTCCCGATCCACCTGCCAGAATGATCCCTTTCATATTTACTGCCCCCATCGTCATTCAGTTTTTACCTAATCCAAGGCGTTCACCGGCATAAGAACCATCTTGAACCTTACGCCACCAGTTTTCATTTTCCAAATACCATTGAACTGTTTTACGAATACCTGATTCAAATGTCTCTTGTGGTCTCCAGCCTAGCTCACGCTCAACTTTCGCCGCATCAATGGCATAGCGCATATCATGGCCTGGGCGATCCGCAACATAAGTAATCAAGTCTCGATAATAAGCAATCCCCACGGGTTTCTCAGGACAAAATTCTTCCAGAAGTTCACAAATCGCACAAACCACATCAATATTTTTGCGTTCATTATGACCTCCAATATTGTAGGTTTTGCCCGGTTCAGCTTCTGTCACAACCAAATAGAGCGCTCTGGCGTGGTCTTCCACATACAACCAATCGCGAATTTGTTTCCCTTCACCATATACCGGTAAAGATTTTCCTGCTAATGCATTTAAGATCATCAGTGGGATCAGTTTTTCCGGGAAATGGTAAGGACCATAGTTATTTGAACAATTAGTGATAATGACCGGTAAACCATAAGTCCGGTGCCATGCTCTTACCAAATGATCGCTGGACGCTTTAGACGCCGAATATGGGCTACTTGGCGCATAAGGTGTTGTTTCGGTAAAGAAGCCCTCCTCACCATGTAAATCACCATACACTTCATCTGTTGAAATGTGGTGAAACCGGAAAACAGCTTGCTTCTCTTCATTGAGTTTCTGCCAGAAAGCACGTGCAGCTTCCAACAAAGTATAAGTACCCACAATGTTGGTTTCGATAAATGCCGTAGGGCCATCAATAGAGCGATCCACATGGCTTTCTGCCGCCAAATGCATCACACAATCCGGCTGATATTGTTCAAAGACCCGATCCAGCGCTCCACGTTGACAGATATCAACCTGTTCAAACGCATAACGAGGGCTATCCGCAACCGGGGCAAGAGACGCCAGATTACCGGCATAAGTCAGGCTATCAACTACAACCACGCTGTCTTCTGTATTATTAATGATATGCCGCACAACCGCGGAGCCAATAAAACCTGCACCACCTGTGATTAGAATACGTCTCAACGCCAGACTCCTTTTGTATCCACAATCCACTTCTGTTTAATTTCATGACTGTTTACAGCTTTAAACTGATTATGATCTACCAGCATCAACAGAATATCTGCTTCTTCCAGCGCTTTTTCCAGATTAACTAATTGAGTTATTTCCTTCAAAGGTGCAGATAATTCATGAATATGAGGTTCTACAGCCAACGTTTCACCTGTATGCCATTGTGCAATCATACCGGTGATATGTGCCGCTGGACTCTCACGCAAATCGTCAATATTTGGTTTAAATGCCAACCCAAAACAGGCAATTTTCACTTCGCTTGCACGTTTTCCACTTTCAGCCAAACAATCCGCAACAGCCGCTTTTACTTGATTCACAACCCACAATGGTTTGTCATCATTAATCATACGTGCTGTATGAATAAGACGTGATTGTTTCGGGTTTTGAGAAACAATGAACCACGGATCAACAGCAATACAATGACCACCCACGCCAGGGCCTGGTTGGAGAATATTTACACGCGGGTGGCGATTTGCCAAACTGATCAGTTCCCACACGTTGATACCTTGATCAGCACAAATCAGAGAAAGTTCGTTGGCAAATGCAATGTTTACATCTCGGAAACTGTTTTCTGTCAGCTTACACATTTCAGCAGTCCTTGAATTAGTGACAACACATTCACCTTCAAGGAAAATTTTATACAACTCGCTAGCTCTGGCCGAAGATTTTAATGTCATACCGCCAACAACGCGGTCATTCTTAATTAATTCAACCATAACTTGTCCTGGCAACACACGTTCAGGACAGTAAGCGATATCAATATCGGACTCTTCTCCAACCTGTTGTGGGAAAGTTAAATCAGGACGCGCTGCGGCCAGCCATTCTGCCATCTGCTCCGTCGCGCCTACTGGTGAGGTAGATTCCAGAATAACCAGATCACCTTTTTTCAGCACCGGCGCCACAGATTCGGCTGCGGAACGGACATACGTCATATCCGGCTCATGATCGCCTTTAAAAGGCGTCGGAACCGCTATCAGAAAAGCATCTGCGGGTAACGGGGCAATCACTGCCTTCAGGTAACCACCTTCTACGGCAACTTTTACCACTTTGTCTAGATCCGGTTCTACAATATGAATTGCACCACGGTTGATGGTTTCTACCGCATGCTGATTAACATCCACGCCAATGACTTTCTTATTACGGGATGCAAACGCTGCTGCCGTTGGCAAGCCAATATAACCAAGACCAATAACAGAAATAGTTTCAAAGCTCACAGTTTCAAAGCTCATAGTGTCACCTGATTTTTTTCAAAGCGTCGAGAATACGTTGACAGGCATCGCCATCCCCGTAAGGATTGTGAGCGCGGCTCATTCGCTGATAGGCAGCATCGTCTGTCAACAATCGAGTCACCTCTTCCACGATAGTTTTTGTTTCTGTCCCAACCAAACGTACTGTTCCAGCATCAACCGCCTCTGGCCGTTCAGTAGTATTACGCATTACCAATACCGGCTTTCCTAAAGAAGGCGCTTCTTCCTGAATACCACCGGAATCTGTCAGGATCATATAGGCATGGTTCATTAGATAAACAAATGGCAAATAATCCTGGGGCTTAATGAGAATAACGTTATCAATATCATGCAAAATGCGCTTTACTGGCTCACTGACATTCGGGTTTAGATGAACCGGATAGACTACTTGCACATCTGGATGAGCGCGGGCTATCTGTGCCAAAGCTTCACAAATTCGCTCAAACCCACCACCAAAACTTTCACGACGATGCCCCGTCACCAGAATCATTTTTTTATTAGTATCAATAAACGGGTAATGCTTCGCTAGCTTACTCCGCATAGCCTCATCATTCATTATTCGATCGCGTACCCACAGCAACGCATCAATTACTGTATTTCCGGTAACAAAAACCCGATTATCTGCAATGGATTCTTTCAATAAATTATTGTGGGAATTTTCCGTCGGAGCGAAATGATACATTGCCAGATGCCCTGCAATCTTACGGTTTGCCTCTTCCGGCCAAGGGGAATAAAGATCACCCGTTCTTAATCCAGCTTCAATGTGACCAACAGGGATACGTTGATAGAACGCTGCCAAACTGGTTGCCATTGTTGTTGTCGTATCTCCGTGAACCAATACAACATCAGGTTTAAATTCTGCTAAAACAGGTTTCAATCCTGCCAAAATACGACAGGTAATATCCGTTAGATCTTGCCCTGATTTCATAATATTGAGATCAAAATCGGGAGTGATCTCAAAAAGGTGTAACACCTGATCCAACATTTCCCGATGTTGGGCGGTGACACATACTTTCGCTTCGAAGGCTTCATCCCTTGCCAACGCGTGTACTAACGGAGCCATCTTGATAGCCTCCGGCCGAGTACCAAACACAGTCAACACTTTCACAGTGACTCTCTTATAGTCAGTAACTTGCAGATTTTCCTGCAAACAATACTCTTAATGCTATTTACTCCTGCTGCTGGAGTTGCAGAAGAGATCCCTCAGAAGCAGTTATCCCTAATAATTATCTGATTACTTACGTGAGCATCTAACCAATGCCACGCCGGCTCCCACTAAAGCGCCAACTGCACCCCACATGATCATCAAAAACATTCTGCGAGGGCTGTCTCTGGTAACAGGCTCCTCTGGTGTTCTCAAATAGCGGTAAGCCTGGAATTGATCCTGTAACGTCGGGTGAACATTCCATGCTGCTAACATTGCAATATTCCGGTCATAGTCCACATCATACTTAGGCCCTATTGCTTCCAAAGTCTCAAGTTGAGCCTGTAACAACGGCGCCCCTAACATAAACATTTTTGAATCGGGCAACTGATCCACCGGTGTATCCGTTTGATTGCGCCGAATCCCTTGTTTTTCCGCAATTTTCAGGGACTGTTGTAATACATTCATTTCGCGGCTATAAACCGCTTTAGCGACCATTTCTTGACGCTTAACCAATGCATCCATAGATTGGGCACGGGTAATCCATGCACCTTTTACTTCATCATTTAAATGAGTACTGGCACGACTATTGGCAAAAGCAATGTACTGGCGCAGGAGTTGATTTGCTTGTCCAGAAGACTCAGCGGTCAGTTTAATGCTGTCATTCAGCACTTTTTTATCATCATGAGGAATAAACTGAATATTATTGACTAATTCATCTAATAAGGCCGCATCAGCTCTGGCATCGCCTTCCTGCTGCTGCTTGTAATAATCAGATTTCAACCAGAATTCACGGCGAGTATCATATGCGGCAACCTGAGTGATGAACTCCTTATAGGCTTCTTCTGAAATAGACGGTAACTGAGTTTCCAATGAAATATTAATGTGAGTATCCAGATTGCGCAAAAACTGCTGCTGAGAGTAATAACTTCCCAACTGATTAGTCGTAGGCAGATCAGTGATTGCGGTGGCACTCCATTTTTGTTGCATCAGATAAGATGCTCCTAGCGCCGCGGTTGCGAAAATTATTGCCAGTACAATGATCCATACCTTTCCATGCCATAGCGCACTGCACAAAGCTCTGATATCCAGCTCATGCTCCAGAGCTTGTTTATCCTGAATAGATTTCGTTTCTGATTTTATCACTGCACAGAACCTCTGCTGATAATAGATGCTTAATGGTTAGCTGAACGGCGCATACGACGCTTTTGCCGTTTAATGAAACGAGCTACCTTCCATACACGCTTGAGGCAATAGCCATACAACACAAATGCAAGCAAGAACAGTGCCAACATTATCCACTCAGGCACAAATTCCAGCCATTCTCCAGTAATGCCGACAGCGGCTAATAAAGTGGCTGCAACAGTGATTAAAATAAAAGCCTGACGTGATGAGAATCCAGACCGCATAACTAGGTGGTGAATATGTTGCCTGTCAGGAGAAAATGGGCTCATTCCCTTCCGTAACCGGCGGTACATAATAGCAACCATATCCATTAATGGAATGGCAACAATCCACAACGCAGTAACTGGATTAACAGGGCGCTCATTCCCCTGAGTAGATTCAATGAGCAACCAGATAATGGTAAAACCAATCAGTGTACTGCCCGCATCCCCCATAAACACTTTGAAACGTTGGCTTAATAAACCAAGATTAAGAACAATATAAGGGAGAATGGCAGCAATAAATGCAAAACACCATAATGCTAGTGCCGTATTACCACTTTGATACAGTAAGATCCCCAAAGCACCGAAGGAGACACAAGATAATCCGCCTAATAATCCATCTATCCCATCAACCATATTAAATGCATTGATAGCAGCCCAGACAGCAAATAGTGTCACAACATAACTAAACGGTCCAAGTGTCATGTCCCAAGGGCCAAAAGCATAACCAAGACTATCTAACTTCAGGCCAGCAAAATACATCATCGCAATACCAACCAGAGCTTGGATGGTTGCCCGGACCTTAACGCTGATATCAAAACGGTCATCCAATGCACCGACAAATACCAATACACCAGCACAAACCAAATATAACCACTTGTGAGGAATAAATTCTTTTGTGATAACAAAAGCAAAACAGATGCCAACAAATATTGATATTCCTCCAACCAGAGGCACTAACCCCTGATGACACTTACGATAATTGGGCTTATCAACAAGGCCAACTTTCTTTGCTATTTTGCGAGCCATAAACAAAAACGCAAAAGAAAACAGAAAAACATAAAAAATTTCAATATTCATGCTGAGAATATTCACGATGATAACTCTCTGTAAAAAGTAAACACACCCTGGTCATTTATCAACCGAAAGCATATGATTTTCTAGCCAGAATCTACCCTCACGAGCGCCTTAGCTTACGAAAACACTGCTTATATGAAAAAATTAATGGCCCTTATGCTCTTACATCATTCTTTTAATATTTATTTCAAATATACCCGTCATCTTTCAAGTTGCCTCTTTGTTGGCTGCACTCACCCACCCCGGTCACATAGTTTGCTATGCTCCCGGGGATTCGCTCCCTTGCCGTCGCGATGCATCTTGAAATCCATAAGGTATATATAGCAGCATATACAGCCTGCAAAATACATGCCATATATAGCTATAACAGCGCGGTGAATACAAAAAACGCCACGAAACTGTGGCGCTAATTAAAATGATCATGAACTGAGTTAAAAACTATGAACGTTTCATCATGTCAAAGAAATCGTCGTTCGTTTTGCTCATAGCCAGTTTGTTGATAAGGAATTCCATCGCATCAATTTCGCCCATCGGATGAATAATTTTGCGCAGAATCCACATTTTCTGTAGCTCTTCAGAGGTGGTGAGTAGTTCTTCTTTACGTGTACCAGAACGGTTGTAATCAATAGCTGGGAAAACACGTTTTTCAGCAATTTTACGGGAGAGATGCAGCTCCATGTTACCAGTGCCTTTGAACTCTTCGTAAATCACTTCATCCATCTTAGAACCCGTATCCACCAACGCAGTCGCAATAATGGTCAGGCTTCCGCCCTCTTCCACATTACGCGCAGCCCCGAAGAAACGTTTCGGACGATGTAACGCGTTAGCATCCACACCACCAGTCAATACCTTACCGGATGCGGGAACAACAGTATTATAGGCACGTGCTAAGCGAGTAATAGAGTCAAGCAGAATAATCACATCTTTTTTGTGTTCAACCAGACGTTTTGCTTTCTCAATAACCATCTCTGCCACCTGAACGTGACGAGAAGCGGGTTCATCAAAAGTAGAAGCAATAACCTCACCTTTTACCAGGCGTTGCATTTCAGTGACTTCTTCTGGACGTTCATCAATCAGAAGTACCATCAATACACAATCTGGATGATTGTGAGCTATGTTAGCGGCAATATTTTGCAGCAACATCGTTTTACCCGCTTTTGGTGGCGCGACGATCAGACCACGTTGTCCACGGCCAATCGGTGCAGCCAGATCCAGAACACGGGCAGTCAGATCCTCAGTGGAACCATTACCACGTTCCATACGCAGGCGGCTATTAGCATGCAGCGGGGTTAAGTTTTCAAAAAGAATTTTACTGCGGGCATTTTCTGGTTTGTCAAAATTAACTTCGTTAACCTTCAACAGGGCAAAATAGCGTTCACCTTCTTTAGGTGGACGAATTTTACCTGAAATTGTGTCACCGGTGCGGAGGTTAAAACGACGGATTTGGCTGGGAGAAACGTAGATATCATCGGGGCCGGCAAGGTAGGAGCTGTCTGCTGAACGGAGGAATCCAAAGCCATCCTGCAATATCTCCAACACGCCATCACCGAAGATATCTTCCCCACTTTTCGCATGCTGCTTAAGGATAGAGAAGATAATATCTTGTTTACGCATACGGGCTAGATTTTCCAGCCCCATATTTTCGCCAAGTGTAATCAGTTCAGATACCGGCGTATTCTTTAATTCGGTAAGATTCATAATGGTGGGTTCTTAAACTCGGGGTATATCTCGAACTATGAACGTGAATAGTATGGCAGCGTCATCGATCGGTGCCTGTTTATTTTGTACAAAAACAAATCAGACCTTTAATACATTATGCATATAAAAAGGTAATAATTTGAAGTACTAAGATTGAGCTCAAATAAGACTGACAGGCTGTCAAAAACGCTGTTGAGATAATGCTGAAACATTACTGATTTCGATAAAAACTATCTCAACGTAACGAGCTATACGCCAGATTATTCCCGTATAACCCATTGGATATTTTAGACTATCCAGAGATAACAGACTTATCAGACACTACAGATTATTCAGTATGCAACATACTTCTAACATGATGTATGTGATACAAGCAGTGGCGCTAACTTATCACGCTTCTTTACGGACGTCTAGCGGTCAATGAAATAAATAATAATATACGCTAAACGCCCGGCATTAATGTGAGCTCACTTCAATCAGAGATTAGCATCCAAAAATTCTTTCAATTGAGTTTTTGACAGTGCTCCCACTTTTGTAGCAGCAACCTGACCATCTTTAAACAGCAACAGTGTAGGAATACCACGGATACCATACTTAGGAGCAGTTGCCGGGTTGTCATCAATGTTCAATTTAGTAATAGTCAGTTTGCCTGAATATTCTGGGGCAATTTCATCTAAAATAGGTGCAATCATTTTACATGGTCCACACCAGGCAGCCCAAAAATCGACAAGAACTGGACCTGCTGCGTTAAGAACGTCAGTATCAAAGCTAGCGTCACTCAAATGAATAATTTTGTCGCTCATTTTTTACTCCAAAGAATAATTTTTTACCATGCTAGTGTAACATTACTGATATAAGGTTGCCTTTATTTCAGCGGATACACTTTCGTAAGACAATGGTTAACTGATATTCTACCACACTATGAGTAAAACACACTTGACAGAAAAGAAGTTTTCCGACTTCGCCTTGCACCCCAAGGTTATAGAAGCTCTTGATAATAAGGGCTTTTCTAATTGTACACCGATACAAGCACTGACATTGCCTTTCACTGTCGAAGGTCGTGATGTCGCGGGGCAAGCGCAAACCGGTACGGGGAAGACGCTAGCATTTTTAGCGTCTGCTTTTCATTATTTACTAACTCATCCCGCAGCGGAGGAGCGTCAAACCAATCAGCCAAGAGCGCTGATTATGGCTCCTACCCGCGAGCTCGCTGTACAGATTTACTCTGACGCAGAAGATCTGGCACAGGCAACAGGTCTAAAGATGGGTCTTGCCTACGGCGGTGATGGTTACGACAAGCAGCTGAAAATACTGGAATCCGGAGTTGACATCCTTATCGGCACTACCGGACGTCTAATCGACTATACCAAACAGGGGCACATTAATCTGAATGCGGTCCAAGTTGTGGTTCTTGATGAAGCTGATCGCATGTACGATCTCGGTTTTATCAAAGATATCCGCTGGCTATTCCGTCGGATGCCACCAGTAAACGAACGCATGAACCTACTGTTTTCTGCCACACTCTCTTACCGAGTCCGAGAACTGGCATTTGAGCAAATGAATCATGCAGAGTATATCGAGGTAGAACCGTTACAGAAAACAGGACACCGCATCCGCGAAGAGCTGTTTTATCCTTCTAATGAAGAAAAGATGCGCCTGCTTCAAACGTTGTTGGAAGAAGAGTGGCCTGATCGATGCATTATTTTCGCCAATACAAAACATCGTTGTGAAGATATCTGGGCGCATCTGGCTGCTGACGGACATCGAGTTGGGTTACTAACCGGTGATGTAGCACAAAAAAAACGGTTACGCATTCTGGAAGAATTCAGCAACGGCAATATTGATATTCTGGTTGCAACTGATGTCGCAGCCCGTGGGTTGCACATTCCTTTAGTCACTCATGTTTTTAATTATGACTTACCAGACGACTGCGAGGATTATGTTCACCGCATTGGCCGTACTGGTCGTGCAGGTGAAAGTGGTCATTCGATCAGCCTGGCCTGTGAAGAATATGCACTAAACCTGCCAGCGATTGAAGATTATATTCAACACTCTATCCCGGTCAGCAAATATAACAGTCAAGCCTTGCTGAAAGATTTACCGGCACCTAAACGCCGATACCGTTCGCGTTCAGGAAATCATCAGCGCCGTAACAATTTGTCGCATCGTAATAATACACCACGTAATAACCGTAAACGTTCAGGCTGAAAATGATGCTGAGTTCTTCTTCGCTCTATGCGGCTATCGACCTGGGTTCAAACAGTTTTCATATGCTGGTTGTGCGTGAAGTATCCGGCAGTATGCAAATACTGGCACGAATCAAACGTAAAGTCAGGCTGGCCGCCGGATTAGATAAAAATAACCGCTTATCTCAACAGGCAATGGAGAGAGGTTGGCAATGTCTCAGGATTTTTTCTGAACGCTTACAAGATATACCACCATCACAAATCCGCGTTGTTGCTACAGCAACTTTACGTATCGCTGAAAATTCAGACGAATTTGTGGGAAAAGCATCAGAAATCCTTGATTGCCCGGTTAAAGTAATCAGTGGCGAAGATGAAGCTCGGCTTATTTATCAAGGCGTTGCCCATACAACTGGCGGCCCTGAAAAACGTCTGGTTGTAGATATTGGTGGTGCAAGTACAGAACTGGTTACGGGGAATGGGGCAAAAGCCTCTCAGTTATCCAGCCTAAGTATGGGTTGTGTTACCTGGCTTGAAGGCTACTTTAATGACCGTAGCCTGACGGAAGAAAATTTCGCCAGAGCCGAAGCTGCCGCACATGAAACGTTGAAACTCATTGCCCCAAAACTGATCGAACAAGGCTGGCAGATTTGTGTAGGCGCTTCCGGTACCGTTCAGGCTCTGCAAGAAATCATGATTGCTCAGGGTATGGATGAACTGATCACTTTGCCGAAACTTCAAGAGCTCAAACATAAAGCGATTGAATGCGGTAAGCTGGAAGAGCTGGAAATAGAAGGATTGACGCTGGAACGGGCTTTAGTTTTCCCAAGTGGCCTTGCTATCCTGATAGCGATTTTCCAGGCATTAAATATTGAAAGTATGATCCTTGCGGGCGGCGCCTTACGGGAAGGTCTTGTTTACGGCATGCTGGATTTACCAATAGAACCAGATATTCGTACCAGAACACTACGTAATATACAGCGACGTTTTCAGCTAGACGTTGAACAGTCTCAACGGGTCAAACAATTGGCTGAACACTTCCTACAACAGGTTGCTAAACCTTGGGAACTTGATAGCCGATGTCATGAATTATTACAAAGTGCCTGTTTGATACATGAAATTGGCCTAAGTATTGATTTCCATCAAGCTCCATCACATGCAGCCTATCTGATCAATTATCTCGCTCTCCCCGGCTATACGCCTGCACAGAAAAAACTCTTAGCCACATTGCTAAAGAACCAGAGCGGCCCTATTGATTTGTTTTCCTTTAATCAACAAAACGCCTTACCTCTGATACAAGCTCAACGTTTATGTCGTCTGTTGCGGTTAGCTATCATCTTCGCCAACCGTCGTCGAAATGACACGCTCCCTGCTCTACGTTTAAAAGTGAGTGATGAAGCGTTAACAATAACGTTACCTCATGGCTGGCTAATGCAACACCCTCTGAGGGCAGAGTCTTTACAGCAGGAAATTCAGTGGCAAAACCATGCTCAATGGTCACTTGTTTTAGGCGAGCAGGATGCTCAAACCTGAATAAAATCACTTTCCCTGTATCTCTGTGATACAGGGAATCTCCAACATATTTATGACTTATTTTTTTGTCCAAGCCCTAAACGCGATTTGATATCCGCAATACGCGATTGCCCTTTTTGCATTCTTTCTTCGGCAGTCACTATTTTTTTATCTTGTGGCCAATGTAAGTCATCCTGTGGCAACTCATGCAAAAAACGGCTTGGTTCTGGACGGATTAACTCGCCATATTGACGACGTTCTTTACATAAAGTAAAGAATAACTCCCGTTGAGCTCGGGTGATCCCTACATAAGCCAATCGTCGCTCTTCATCAATATTTTCTTCATCAATACTGCTCTGATGAGGCAACAGCCCTTCTTCCATGCCAACCAGAAATACATAGGGAAACTCTAACCCTTTGGAAGCATGTAAAGTCATCAATTGCACCTGATCAAACTCCTCACCATCTTCGTCTCGCTCCAGCATATCCCGTAATGTGAAACGCGCGACCACCTGAGATAAAGTCATTGCTTCGTTCAGTTCATCACCTTCCAGCATTTCACTCATCCAAGTGAATAACTGATTAATATTTTTCATCCGCATTTCAGCCGCTTTCGGACTCGGTGATGTTTCGTACAGCCAGCTTTCATAATCCATACCATGAAGTAGATCACGCACCGCTAGCAAAGGATCTCGTTCAACCTGACGAGTTATCTCATCCATCCAGTGAATAAAACGCTGTAATGCCGCCAAACCGCGGCCAGTTAGACTTTGTTCCAAACCGAGATCGAAACTAGCCTGATAGAGACTTTTATTGCGCTGATTCGCCCACTCACCCAGTTTTTGAATGGTAGCAGCACCAATTTCACGTCTTGGCGTATTGACAATTCTTAGGAATGCGCTGTCATCTTCGGGATTAGTCAGCACCCGCAGATAAGCTAGCAAGTCCTTAATTTCAGGGCGGGCAAAGAAAGAAGTACCACCAGAAATCCGGTAAGGAATGCGGTTTTGCATCAGCATCTTTTCAAACACGCGGGATTGATGATTTCCTCGGTAGAGAATAGCGTAATCTTTATATTGGGTCTTATTGATAAAGTGATGTGCCATCAGCTCCCCAATAACCCTTTCCGCCTCATGCTCTTCATTATTAGCTGTAATCACTTTCAATGGATCACCATACCCCAGTTCAGAAAAAAGCCGTTTTTCAAACACGTGAGGGTTATTGGCGATCAAAATATTAGCTGCTTTCAGAATACAGCCAGAGGAACGATAGTTTTGTTCTAATTTGATCACATTAAGCTTAGGGAAATCCTCTTTCAGTAACACCAAATTTTGTGGTCTTGCACCGCGCCATGAATAGATCGACTGGTCATCATCACCCACCACCGTAAAACGAGCCCTTTGCCCCACCAACAATTTAACCAGTTGATATTGACTGGTATTAGTGTCCTGATATTCATCTACCAACAGATAACGAATACGGTTTTGCCAACGCTCCCTGACTTCTTCATCACGCTGCATTAGCAAAGTCGGTTTGGTAATCAAATCGTCAAAATCCAATACATTACAGCTCGCCAGATGTAAATCATAACGGCGATAACATTCAGCAAACTGGTGCTCCTGAGCAGAACGGACCAATGCCAAAACTTGCTGTGGAGAAAGCAGATCATTTTTCCAATTTGAAATGGTGGAGATCAGTTTTTGTAATAGATCTTTATCTTCCTCCAGTAAATCGGCTGTTAAATCTTTCAACAAAGCCATCTGGTCCTGATCATCAAATAACGAGAAATTGCTTTTCATTCCTAACGTTTTGTATTCGCGCTTAATGATTTCCAACCCCAAAGTGTGGAAAGTCGAAATCATCAACCCCTTAGCCTCTTTGCGCCCCAGAGTTTGTGCTACACGCTCTTTCATTTCCCGTGCGGCTTTATTAGTAAACGTCACAGCGGCGATATGGCGAGGCTGATAGCCACAAGTACGGATAAGATGAGCAATTTTATTGGTGATCACTCTAGTTTTACCAGAACCCGCCCCCGCCAGGACCAGACAAGGACCGGTAACAAATTCGACAGCTTGTTGTTGGCTAGGATTTAATCGCATGGTATTTAATAAGTTATGTCAAAGCAGTACTTTAAGAGATGGAATTGTAGCAGAAAGGGGAGAAAGGAAACGCCGTTTTCTTTATGAAGGAAAAACACTCTATTAGTTGGTAAATCGCGACTTATCCCCCAAAACTTTAGCAAACGGTCTCAGAACCATATTCATTAGATTCAAAGAGGGAGGATTTCTCCCCCTTATCTTTATCAATATCAACCACCAACTGCAATACGTTTCATATCTGTCATGTAACCACGTAATACGCGGCCAACAACTTCAATTGGGTGGTGACGAATAGCCTCGTTTACATCGCGCAACTGGGCGTTATCAATACCGTTATCTACAACGGGCTTACCTAAATCACCCGCCTGTAGCGAACCCATAAACTTCTCTTTCAACAGTGGGACCGCAACATGAGAGAACAAATAGTTACCATATTCTGCTGTGTCAGAAATAACGACATTCATTTCGTACAGACGTTTACGAGAGATAGTATTCGCAATCAGCGGTAATTCATGCAGAGACTCATAATAGGCAGATTCAGCAATAATACCGGTATCAACCATAATTTCGAATGCCAGTTCAACCCCCGCTTTCACCATAGCAACCATTAAAACGCCGTGATCAAAATATTCCTGTTCACTGATTTTGCCATCATATTCAGGTGAATTCTCAAACGAAGTGTTACCGGTTTCCTCACGCCAACCTAATAGTTTCTTATCATCATTGGCCCAGTCAGCCATCATACCGGAGGAAAATTCACCAGAAATGATATCATCCATATGTTTCTGGAACAGCGGCGTCATCATTTCTTTCAACTGCTCAGACAGCGCATACGCTCGCAGTTTTGCCGGGTTAGACAGACGGTCCATCATCAGGGTGATACCACCTTGTTTCAGGGCTTCTGTGATGGTTTCCCAGCCAAACTGGATCAATTTTCCTGCATAACCCGGCTCAGCACCATCTGCCACCAGTTTGTCATAACACAGCAGTGAACCAGCCTGTAACATACCGCACAGAATAGTTTGCTCACCCATCAGGTCGGATTTCACTTCAGCCACGAAAGAAGATTCCAGAACACCAGCGCGATGCGCGCCCGTTGCCGCGGCCCATGCCTTAGCGATTGCCATACCTTCACCTTTCGGATCGTTTTCCGGGTGAACTGCGATCAAAGTAGGCACACCAAAACCCCGTTTATATTCTTCACGCACTTCGGTGCCAGGACACTTAGGCGCTACCATCACCACCGTGATGTCTTTACGGATTTGTTCACCGACTTCAACAATATTTAAGCCGTGAGAATAACCCAGTGCAGCGCCTTCTTTCATCAACGGTTGAACTGCGCTAACAACAGAAGAGTGTTGCTTATCTGGTGTCAGGTTAATCACCAAATCAGCCTGCGGTATTAACTCTTCATAAGTACCGACTTGAAAACCATTTTCCGTTGCTTTACGCCATGAAGCGCGTTTTTCTTCAATGGCCTCTTTACGCAGGGCATAAGCGATATCCAGACCGGAGTCACGCATATTCAGGCCCTGATTCAGCCCCTGCGCTCCGCAACCGACGATAACCACTTTTTTACCTTTTAAATATCCTGTCTCATCAACAAACTCTTCCCGCGCCATAAAACGACATTTACCTAACTGCGCCAACTGCTGACGCAAATTCAGCGTATTAAAATAATTAGCCATTAGTGACTCCGTATCATGTTGTGCTCAGCAATGAAGTGCTGCGACTATTTTTTAGATTTCCTCACCCTGTGAGGTGTTTATATATTTTCAATATATGACATGAAAGCCATTGCTTAAATTGATATATTAACAATACTATATTGCATTTTATGCAACACAGACTATTGGACAGGAGAAGGAGAATGGGCTATGGATATACGTGATCTCAAACTGTTTCTACATCTGGCTGAAAGCTGCCATTTTGGCCACACAGCAAAAGCAATGCATGTCAGTCCATCCACATTATCCCGCCAAATTCAGCGTATTGAAGATATTTTGGGACATCCATTATTTTTACGAGATAATCGCACCGTAAAACTGACCTTTGCCGGCGAGCAATTTAAACAATTTGCCCAACAGACACTGTTACAATATCAGCAACTAAAGCATTCCTTGAATCAACAAAGCCCATCTCTAAGTGGTGAGTTACGTCTGTTTTGTTCGGTCACCGCGGCCTACAGTCACTTACCACAGATCCTAGACCGTTTTCGTGCAGAACATCCTATGGTTGAAATTAAACTCACCACAGGTGATGCCGCAGATGCGGTCAATAAGATACAGTCTAATGATGCCGATTTAGGCATCGCCGGTAAGCCGGAAAAACTACCAGATAATGTCAGCTTCACCAAAATGGGTGAAGTCCCACTGGTACTGATTGCGCCTTCCCTCCCTTGCGCTGTACGAGCACTTGTAATGCAAAAGTCCCCTGACTGGAATAACATTCCCTTCATTTTGCCGGAACACGGCCCATCACGTAAGCGCATTGAGCACTGGTTCCGTCACCATAAAATTACCAACCCATCAATTTACGCTACCGTGTCCGGTCATGAAGCCATTGTTTCTATGGTTGCATTGGGTTGTGGAGTAGCATTAATTCCCAATGTCGTTGTAGAAAACAGCCCTGAACCGGTACGCAGTCGCATATCTTTATTGGACAATATTTCTTTAGTAGAGCCGTTTGAATTAGGTATGTGCGTACAGAGAAGACGGCTTAATGAACCCTTGATTAAAGCGTTTTGGGGATTGTTATAACAAACTGCGTTAACAGGTCTTTTTATTCATTACAAGCCTGATGTAACCTATTTTCGGTATTATGCCAACATACTTATAATTTATGTGGCCTAATTCACAAAGAACATAAAAATATAACCATTTTGTTCTCATGATAATATGTTTAATATAAGTTATAACCAATCAAAATAATTATATGAAAATATTGGCTCCTCATTAAATTTTTGGTCATTAATTATGTCGCTAAAGAAAATACTTTTAATTATATCAAGTGGATAGTAGCTATTTAACGTTGAGTTATTCAGATATTGTTAAGATTGGCTAGCAAAAATCGAATATTCCACCAGCGATAAACAGAGTGGAAAATAATTCTCCATGCCATGTCATAACAATATTTCCCAATAGTGAAATTATTTTTTCCCAGATACTATAGGAGGTAACGTCATAATAATTATTTAATAGTATTCCTATGATATAGTAACTAATAATAATTATTTAATCAGTTAATATAATTTAATTAAAAAATAACACCAAAGATTTATAATAATTATATAAAACAATTAATTAAAATACACACAACAATTTAATAAAGGACACCATCATGTTACACAAAATAGACAAATCACCGTATTTTATTAAATTCTATAAATTCCATCTACAAGATCTCGTTTTCTCTTATAATATGCAAACAGAATGGCATCATCATCCTTGCATCCAATTAAGTGTATCACCACATAATTCACTCATGAGGATTGATACTGAAAATGAATCGAGGCAAGCACATGGATTCATTATTTCTTCTAATATTAAACATAAATTACACTCGGAAGGGCAACTCTGTTTTAATCTACTGATAGATCTAGCCAACCCATTATGTCATTTATTACTACATCAGATGAGAGGCTCAGATATAATATATTTAAATCAAGAATCATCTGGTTTGATAGCAAACTATTTTACTAATTGTTTACAATCAGAAACCTCTCCAGATATTTTCATCTTAAATAACCTTTTAGGTAAAATAGAAGATTGCCATTGTTATCAAGATAAACGAATCATAAAAGCAGCCTCTCTTATTACTGAATTACCGGTTAAATGTATATCCTCTCGTGAAATATCAAATCAACTCTATTTATCCGAAAGTCGATTCTTGCATCTCTTTAGAGAAAAAATGGGAACTAATTTCCGCAGCTATCTATTATGGAAACGCCTGCATCATGCTATTGATGAGATACATTCATCAGATTCACTGACTTTATTAGCTTGTAATAGCGGATTTTCCGATGGCGCACACTTCAGTCGTACCTGTATGACGCTATATGGATTAAGGCCCTCTGAATTAAAACATGCCAGTAAGAACAGAATTCAACAAGCACAACAAAAATATTTCAATTTATCATCAACATTAACAGGTCTAAATTTTACAAAGAAAAATATCTGGGTTATGAATAAATAGTATTTTTGATAAATTACCTAAAATAAATAATTTATATTTATAACCATTATTATCAAAATCAATATGTTAGAGATTCTGTATCATTTTATTCCTAATAGAACATTTACTATATTATGCACTCTTAATGCCTATCCCAATAGGCGTAATTGTTGCAGGCAGTTTGAACACGGACAGCGCGGAAAAACCGGAGCGTACACGTAGTACGTGAGGATTTTGAGCACTGCCCAGGTTCAAAATGACAAATAAAATAGCCCTATGGGATAGGCAGTTAGTAATGATACAGAATTCAGAACAACACCATAAAAACACTACCCAATAAACCCTCAATCCACGACAAATAAAATATACAGAGTAAAATATCACTATTCTGTATTAATCATTCATTTTAATGGTACATGCTCTTTCAGATAATTTTCTACCCATTTAGCGACCCGACAAGTGTCTTTATAAGCCCCTAACATCAATTCAGAACCACGGCTACTCAACCATTTCCGCCCAACGATAAATAACCCAGGATAAGGGGTTTTCCCACCTTCTGCATGACCATTTTTACAAACGAATCCATTAGCATCCGCAGCACCGGGAAGCGTTAACCATGCCGTATCATCTTTATACCCCAAACACCAGATAACCGTATCCACCTCATATTGATTGCCGGACGAATCACATAATTTATTGTCTTTTATATCAACTAACCTATTCGCTATTTTTATATCCAAAACAGCTAATCGATGGTTTTTCAGATCACCACAAGGGATAGGATTACGCCGCCGCATAATTTTCCCGACTAAACTGTAATAATTGGCAAATAACAGACCGCTTTTACTTAACCACCAAAAGATATCTTTGCCCAATATTCTATTAGGTAAGAGAGGACGGGAGGAACCACAAAATAATGTCACCTTCGCAGTTGCTGCCAAATCTTTAGCAATCTGACGACCACTCGCACCATCACCAACGACAGCAACTCGGCTGCCCGTTTTAATTTGCTTAGGTTCCCGATATTGATCTGCTGTAATTTGTTGTATATCGGTAGAAAACCGCTCAGCAAGCGCCGGAATATCAACTAATTGATTAGCCCCTGTTGCATTAACCAAACAAGGTGCATGAAATACTTTTCCATCTTTTGTTTTAACACGATAGCCATCTGTATCGTGCTTCACCTCAACCACTTCGGTTTGAGTATGTATCGCAAGGTTATGATGTGAAGCATAGCGCTCAAGGTAATCAGCGACTTCATTTTTATCTGGATAACCTTCTTTAATTCCAGGGAACGGTAAGCCATGAAGTTGAGTCATACCGCGTGAAGTGAATAATAGCATATTATCTGGACGCCTGCGCCACACATCACCAATACGTGCCTCCCGCTCTAATATGCAGACATTAATATTCTTAGCCGCAAGGGTAGCAGCTAAACTTAACCCGGCTTGACCGGCACCCACAATTAAGCAATCCATTTTCATCATGCGTACTCGTTTTTTAATTTGGCATTTATTTATATTTTATTTCTATCATTATCCCAATCTTAGGACAATGAAAAAATTTACAAAAGAACATTCAATAGATCAAAAAACAACGAACTTCACAAAAATATAAAAGACAATTAAAAAATTTACTTGAATTAACTGGTCATATTCGCACTAAAGTGAATATTTTGAATAAATCAGCTATTTTTAGCATAATTTTAACAATATTGACAAATCCATATAATGATCAAAGTAATAATATAGCCAATTTATTCAATAAAAATAAATTATTAATGACTATCATTTTTGCCTACGTAACTTATGCTTTATCGCTATAACTTATAATAAGCAAAGATTAATTTATCTACTCTTTACCCTACCGGAGATGAAAAAATGGAAAATATCAAAAATATATATGACGGTATAAAATCTCGTGGCGGAAATCCGTTGAAGTGGCTAATAGCCGATGTCGACCTTCTCTATAAGTTGTCTAAAGAAGAACAACAGGAATTAAAAACCTGTTTGCTTAAGGACGCTTTTAATTTCCATTATCATAATAACCCTTACTATAAAGATATTTGTGAAAAACAAGGTATTAAACCAGAAGATATCCAGAACTATAATGATTTGGTTCGCATCCCACTCATACCCGTTGCAACTTATAAATCAGCCGAAAGTCACCGTTTATTAAGCAAACCATTATCTGAAATCGAACATGAAATGCGCTCAACGGGTACCAGTGGAATTCCTAGCGTTTATCGTCGTTGCCACGATACGATGGATCATACAGTATTGGCTGTCTATTCCAATTATCGCAGTATGTTCAAAGTATCTGGCGGTGCCGGCCTATGCTTATGCCCGTCAACAGAAGATATTCCAGAAATGGCACTGGTCAAAATCTTTAATTTCCTGACGGGTTTATTAGATACCCGACGCTATATGATTAATCAGGACCACTTCTCCCCAGAAGATGCTTTGAATCAATTAATCCAGTGGAAAGGCAAATTCACCCGGCATTTAATTGGCCCTCCATTCATGATCCATCGTTTTATTACGTTCCTAAAAGAGAATAATACCAAGCTCACTTTAGATCGCGATAGCATGGTAATTACTATGGGCGGCTGGAAACGTTTTACCGGGGATATGATCTCCCGCAGCGAATTGAATGCAGATATCGAAGAATGGATGGGCATTCCAGCTTCCCGGAATCGTGATATGTATGGTCTGGTTGAAGCAAACGTCCTTGCCATCGAAGATGAATATAACCATAAGCATGTTCCTCCTTATATTCATTTCTCCGTCCGTGATCCTAACGATTTAACACGTGAATTACCTGATGGCGAAACCGGACAATTAGTGATCTTAGATCCACTCTCTGTTTCCACTCCCGGCATGTTACTGACAGAAGATTTGGTCTACTTGCGTACCGATCCTAATAAATCCTGGCGTAATTCTCAGCGAATTCAGTTTGTTATGCGTACCGCTGCTGCTAAAGAGTTTGGTTGCTGTGCGGTCAACCTTGAGAGAAAAATGTCAGACGATGAAAGTACCTCAGCTACACCCGCAGTATAAATAGCAAGGTGGAATTATGTTTAACAACATCATTATTGACAACTTTTGCAATCCTGATTGCCAGGGGACGTTATCCGCCCCCACCATTAAACTGGCATTAGGTAACCCTGTATGTGGTGACAAGGTTGATATCGACCTGACATTAGATAACCAAGGGCGGGTAAATAATGCCTGTTTTCGTGCATGGGGATGTACCGCCTCCCTGGCAATGTCTAACCAGTTTTGTCGCCATGCTAAAGGTAAGACTCTCGAAGAATTGAATGCATTATCGCCTGAAGGCATAGATGCATTATTAGGTGAGTTAGAACCCGCACAGCAACACTGCCTTGATATGCTGCATAAGCTATTTGAGCAGCTAAAGGGAAAAATATGACAAGTCTATATTTCGACTACAACGCCACAACACCGCTAAGTGTTAAAGCACAGTTGGCGATTAAAGACGCAATGTCTGTTTTTGCTAATCCATCTAGCCACTACAGCTTAAGTAGCATGGCGAAAAAGTTGCTCACTGACGCTAGAATATCGATGGCTGCATTGATGGGCACAGTCCCAGAGCAAATCCTGTTTACATCAGGGGGAACCGAAAGTAATAACCAAGCCTTATCCAGCTTGTTAGCAACACTTTCCGGTTCGGATCTGTCTGCTCATCATGTTATTAGCTCTTCCATTGAGCATCCGTCTGTTCTGGCACCGTTACTCTGGTATCAGCAACGCGGACTTCAGCTAACACTGATCAACCCCGATAATCAAGGACGGATAAGTGTACAAAGTATCCAGGAAAACTTGCAGCCACAAACCCGTCTGATCACCTTAATGGCGATTAACAACGAAACCGGCGTGATCCAGCCCTATGAAGCGGTCGCCTCTTTAGCAAAAGAGGCCGGTGTTTATCTGCATATCGATGCAGTACAGGCTATTGGTAAACGGCCTTTTAGCTGTGACACACTTTCCGGTGTAACGACCATATCTTTCTCCGGCCATAAGTTTAACGGCCCGAAAGGTATTGGCGGGCTTTACCATGCACCAGGTATTCAATTAAATCCCTTGCTACATGGTGGAGGGCAAGAACAAGGAGTACGCAGCGGCACTGAGAACACCTTAGGACTTGCTGGACTGGCGGCGGCAGCTAAAGAATCACTGAACAGCTTGCAAGGACGCTTCAATACTTACAAAACGCTCAGAACAACCTTGCTATCTCGGTTAGATCAACATCATGTTAACTACCTAATTAATGGTAATACCAATCCAGCGTTTCAGGCACCTTGGACTCTCAATTTAAGTTTCTCGGGTATTCGTGCTGAATCGCTAGCCAGCAGGCTAGATTTACGTCACGGCATCTCTTTATCCTTAGGATCAGCCTGTAGCAATAACAAATCAACCCAACGTTCTCACGTTCTGGCTGCTATGGGATTACCCGATGATCGTATTGATAGTGCGGTACGCATCAGCTTCGGATATGCCACAAGCCAAGATGATATTGAGATATTGGCTAACGCCATCAAACAAGAAACGTATAACTTACTTAAAATTTCAGGGAAATCTTTAATCACCCAGGAATAATAGAAAAATTTAAATTTTTAGGGGACATTAATATGAAACTGTTTGAATTACTTCAATCTCAAATTACTGAATTAACCGATATCGAACCAGAAGATATTACTCTCGACACTCTACTTGATGATATTCATTTAGTGAGTCTGGATTTCGTTTCTATTCAGGTTGCGTTAAAAAGAGAAATGGGAATTCAACTGAATTTCGATAAGTTCCAGCGGGATAATA
Source organism: Photorhabdus laumondii subsp. laumondii (assembly GCF_003343245.1). Classification (NCBI taxonomy): domain Bacteria; kingdom Pseudomonadati; phylum Pseudomonadota; class Gammaproteobacteria; order Enterobacterales; family Morganellaceae; genus Photorhabdus; species Photorhabdus laumondii. Next base: position 5,450,872 of record NZ_CP024901.1, read on the forward strand.
CGACAACAATCGGTGACTTTGTCAATTACGTTAGTGAATTAGCAAAATAATCATCACGAATACACTGGGATGTTAGCTGTCTATGACAATATCACAACACAGCTAACATTCATTTTTATGATGCTTTTATCTACCAATCCTATTATTTGGTTGTGTTAAAAAATAAAGCATGTCACCAGGAAATGAATTTTGGAGATAATGTTTCATGAATATTCAAACAGGCTATCACCGCGTTGCCGTCACAGGCTATGGTTCTATCTGTTCGCTTGGGCAAAATACCCAAGAAATTTGGGATGCAATCCTAAATTATCGTGTAGGCTACAAAAAGGAAGAACACCCAGACGCTTCTGTTGTAGCTAAATTTTTCGGTAATATCCCTTTCTCGCCTGATGTATCACGGTTTTCCAAAAAGTTATTAAAGAACCTGCCCAAATTCAGCAAACTTGGGCTGATTGCGGCGGATGAAGCAATCAAGATGGCATTTGGTAACGATAAAACCGCTCTTGACGAAAATTATTCGCCTTTTGAACGCGGCGTCATTTTTGGCACTGGCTGGGGTGGAGAAGATGCAACCGTTGAAAACAGCCATTCCTATGCTGATCAAGGCATTGCTTCACCGATGACCAATATTATGTCTATGCACAGCGTAGGAACAGCCGCAATTTCAATGAACTGGAACTTACGGGGATATCAAAATACCCCGGTTGCAGCTTGTGCAACCGGCAGTATGGCGATAGGTGATGCGTTTGAACTTATCCGCAGTGGACGCACTAAAATGATGCTGGCAGGGGGTGGTGAAAGCATCAGAGATCCATTCATTGTCTGGAGTATCGACATTCTTGGAGCATTGAGTAAAGAACAGGAATCTGTCGAAAAGGCTTGCTGCCCATTCAGTAAAGATCGTAGTGGTTTTGTTATGTCGGAGGGTGCCGCAATATTATGCCTTGAAGACTATGATTGCGCTGTTGCCAGGGGAGCTAAAATACTGGCGGAAGTGATTGGCTATGGCAATAACTCTGATGCGTCAGATATGACCGCCCCGGCCCCAGATTGCAAAGGACGGGTCATGGCAATTCAGATGGCGCTGGAACAGGCCAAACTCTCCACCTCAGATATTCACTATATTAATGCTCATGGGACATCAACCCCATTAAACGACATTAACGAAACCGATGTTCTAAAAATGAGCCTGGGCGAGCACGCTTATCGTATTCCTATTTCCAGTACAAAATCCTATACAGGCCATCTTATTGCCGGAGCAGGAGCAATTGAATCCATTTTCTGTCTCAAAGCGATAGAGACAGCAACGATTCCCGCAACGATGCACTTGAATAACCCTGATCCGCTATGCGATCTGGATTATGTCCCCAATATCCACCGAACTCACCAACTTATTGACACCGCTTTAAATGTTAACTACGGATTCGGTGGCACAAACTGTGCACTTATTTTCAGGAAGGCCGATAGATGAACGTTCAATTTAGCAAAAAAGATCTCAGTCAATGGGCTAAATTCTCTGGAGACTACAATCCTATCCATTTTGATGAAAAAATCGCAAGAGAAGTTGGGTTAGGTGGTATTGCAGTACACGGCATGCTGGCCATGATCCCGCTCAAAAGCGGATACGATTATCTGTCACAACTAAATCGGGAAATGGGCAGACAGTGGCACGTTAATTTACGCAATCCCGTACCTCTGGATGCCTGCTATTGCGTCAAAACTAAGCACACTAACCGGAATGGGAAAACGACCTTTAATCTGCAAGACGAAACAACCAACCTGAAACCTCTGATTGGTCACTATAGTTGTTTCGATTTTTCACAAAAAACTAGCTTTCCCGAAAAACCACGTTGCCAAGTTCCCATACAAGAGACAATAAAAAAATCCATCGAATTTAAACATACCTTCCCGGAAGTCAATGAATTCTGGATCTTTCTTGATGCTCTGATGTTTTATCTTTTTATGCAGCAAAGTGCCAAAACTGCACTAGCAACAGAATTTAAAACCTATTTTGGCAAACAAGAACATGATGAAACATGCCTCAAAGATCTCATTGTTTTGCATGTTATGCACACCGTGAGTTTCTCTCCAGCGCTGCTTAATCGCCAAATCCCAGATGAAATGCCAAATATCGAATATACGATCGTACCAAAAGATACATTCGACGTTGATGGTTCGTTATACGGTACGCTGGAAATCCCGATCTGGCTGAATGGCGAAATCTCTTTAGTTGTTGAGATGAGTCTGATGGGAACAACAAAAAGAAAGCAGATTGCCAACTAAAATCTGATGAATGCGGTATTGGCAGACGGATGGCATAAATTTAGAGGAATCACTTAATGAATATCAGCACCCCTTGGGTTTTTATTTCAGGTGGATCACGTGGTATCGGCAAAGGCATAGTAAAAATGCTAGCAGCTCAAAACTATCACGTGGTTTTTACCTATAAATCCAGCATAAATGAAGCACAAATATTGTGTCATGACATTGAACAGCAAGGTTATCGCTGTGAGGGCTATCAATGTGACGTCTCAAACGCGAAAGAAGTCACAACATTGTCAGCAGAACTTATCTCACAATATGGCGCTCCTTATGCCATCATCAATAACGCCGGAATTACACAAGATGCATTGCTGATAAATATGAAAGAAGAAGAGTGGCATAATGTCATTTCCACCAATCTTTCTTCTATCTATTTAGTGAATCACTCATTTCTCCCTGAAATGATTACTGCTGGAGAAGGCTGCATTATCCATATGAGCTCAGTCACTGCATTTAAAGCTAACTCAGGGCAAGTTAACTACGCTGCCACCAAAGCCGCCATGATCGGTATTACCCGCTCATTAGCTGTTGAAGTTGGCCGATTTAATGTCCGGGTCAATACCGTTGCGCCAGGCTTGATTGACACTGAAATGCTGGCTCATATCCCCGCGCCACATAGGAAAAAACTGTTATCTAACATCCCACTGGGCCGCTTGGGTTCAGTAGAAGATATTGCTCTGACAGTCAATTTCCTACTCAGCCCTGGAGGACGCTACATTACCGGGCAAACATTCGTTATTGATGGAGGAATGACCGCTTGAGTCAGTTAAACAATTAACATCAATGGATTCGTAGCCCTATCCTGTGGTCATTTGTACCCAGATAAATATTCTGGGTACTGACACAAAATACCGTTAATCATTGCCAGATAAACAATCCAGCCTATCTGGTAAATGTTAATAACGATAATAAACAATTTTAATATTAAATCATGCTCTTGGCGTTAAGTGCTAAATATTAGCAATTTTCATTTTATCAGATGAGAAGGGCTTGACCTTGTAGTCGACTCCAAGGTGTTTAATCAAATATAGGCACATTAATTAAGACGAATTTACTTTTAATCACTGTGATAGGAGAGAACACATGACCGGAGAAATACAATCACCTCCGCTTAATGAGAAAAAGTCAAAACGTAAGTTAGCACTGATCCTCGCAACTCTCTTATTTGCTTTTGTCGGGTTGGGTTACTTCACCTATTGGCTTATTTCATTACGTCATTATCAAGCGACTGATGATGCTTACGTTGTGGGTAATCAGGTACAAGTGATGGCCCAGATCACCGGTAGCGTAACCGCCATTTATGCCGATAATACCGACTTCGTTCAACAAGGCGATATTTTGCTACGTTTAGACTCTATTGATGCGGAACATGCTTTTGAGCGAGCGAAAAATACCTTGGCTAATAATGTCAGGCAAACTCACCAAACCATTATTGATAATGAAAAACTATTGGCTAACATTGATCTCAAACAAACGGCATTACAACAGGCTCAAGACGATTTAAAACGACGTGAACATTTGGGACTCACAGGTGCTATCGCCAAAGAAAATCTGATTCATTCCCGCAATAGCGTACAAATGGCAAAATCTGAGCTGAATGTTGCCCGACAACAATATTATGCCAATAAAGCACTAGTTATAGACACCCCATTAGATCAACAACCTGCGATTAAACTGGCCGCTTCCCAGCTCCGCGATGCATGGTTAACCTTACAGCGCACCCAGATTGTCGCGCCGGTAACAGGCTACGTTTCACGCCGCAGTGTTCAAGTAGGCTCACAAATAAAAAGTGGTGCTCCACTGATGGTTATCGTACCCGCTGACCAACTTTGGGTCGAAGCTAACTTCAAAGAAGTTCAACTTGCCAATGTGCGTATTGGTCAACCCGTAACCCTGATTAGCGATTTCTATGGTAGTGATGTCACTTATAAGGGCCGGATCGTTGGTCTTGATATGGGAACTGGCAGTGCATTTTCTTTATTGCCGGCACAAAACGCCACCGGTAACTGGATCAAAGTAGTTCAACGTTTACCCGTTCGTGTTGAACTAGAAGCACAACAACTTATTGCTCATCCTTTACGCATCGGTTTATCCATGCACGCCGCGGTTGATACCCGAAATCAGGGTGGTCTGGTGCTTGCTGACACGCCTCGTAATGGCATTGTTTATGAAACCAACGTTTTAACTTACAACACCGTAGAAATTGATCGGCTAATTAACGAAATCATTCAAGTTAATACCAGTCAAAATAAGTGAGGTTAACATGCTAAAAGAGCCATTATCAGGAGCCAAACTTGGCTGGCTAACCCTGGCTTTAGCATTAGCCGCTTTTTTACAAATATTGGACCTGACCATTGCTAACGTTGCAATATCAACAATTGCTGGAGATCTGGGTTCATCAGTATCACAAGGAACCTGGGTTATTACCTCATTTGCTGTTGCTAACGCGATCTCTATCCCATTAACTGGCTGGTTAGCAAAGCGGTTCGGGGAAGTCCGGGTTTTCTTAATTTCAATGATCTTATTTGTGATCACTTCCTGGTTATGTGGTATTGCTAATAGCTTGGAAATGTTGATTATTTCCCGCGTCCTGCAAGGTATCTCAGCCGGGCCAATTATGCCCCTTTCTCAAAGTTTGCTACTCAACAACTATCCTCCGCTAAAACGCAATATGGCATTGGCTCTGTGGTCAATGACTATCGTTATCGCTCCAGTTTGTGGTCCGATACTCGGCGGTTGGATCAGCGACAACTACCATTGGGGGTGGATCTTTCTCATCAACGTTCCGGTTGGCTTTGCCGCCATTGCTATCACCTGGATGCTGTTAAAAGATCGGGAAACTGAAATAACGGCGAGGTCAATTGATATCGTAGGACTAATTTTATTGGTCATCGGTGTTGGTTGTTTTCAGCTATTGCTTGATAGAGGAAAAGAGCTTGATTGGTTCAACTCAACAGAAATTATTGCATTAGCCATTATCGCAGTTATTGCCATAACTTTCCTGATCATCTGGGAATTCACCGATGATGATCCGATCATTGATTTATCACTATTTAAATCACGCAATTTTACTATCGGTACTTTATGTATCAGTTTGGCTTTCCTACTCCATATAGGCACTCTGGTTTTGCAGCCTCAACTATTGCAAATGGTATTTGGTTATACGGCCACTTGGGCAGGATTGGTAATGGCTCCATTAGGGATAGTGCCAATAATGCTCGTTCCACTCATTGGTCGTTTTAGTTCAAAAATTGATATGCGTTATTTAGTTATGTTTAGCTTTATCATTTTTGCACTCTGTTTCTTTTGGAGAACTCATACCTTTGAGCTATCAATGGATTTTTCCACTGCTGCCTGGCCACAATTTATTCAGGGCTTTGCTATCGCCTGTTTAATTATGCCACTAACAGCCATTATATTATCTGATGTTGAACCCGCTAAAATCGCTTCTGCGGGCAGTTTATTTAACTTTTTACGCACGCTGGCAACATCCGTGGGTACTTCCATTACCACGACCATGTGGTCCCGTCGCGAAGCTGTCCATCATGTCCAGTTAACTGAATCGATAACTCCCCATAATCCTATTGCCCAACAAGCCTATGAGAAAATGGAACAATTAGGGATGACACACGCTCAAGCCAGTCACTCTCTGGCACGTGAAATCACTAATCAGGGATTGATTATTGCTGCTAACGAGATTTATTGGCTATTTGGCTTTATTTTTCTGATCTTGCTGATCTTGATCTGGCTGGCAAAACCCACCGTCGGAGAAAAGAAATAACACTATGATAAATAAAAAAATAAGCTTAAAAACCAAACTATCGATAAATAACCAAAGAACCCATTTAGCCCCCTTTCCAATGAAACCTAATCAAAATAGCACCTTATCAAGGCGCTATTTTGTCGTTTTATAGAACATGTTTTTTCATCACCAAAACTACCGATCAATCTCCGGCTGTTTTAAATGTTTTGGCACATCAAAAAGAATTTAAACGCAGGGGTATCCGTCTCATCATGATACGCATAGCCTAATGCATCAAGATGACGCTTAAAACGCACTTCCGCTCCTGACAATTCAAATGCGGCTAACACCCGACCATAATCTGTACCATAATTGCGATAATGGAATAACGTAATATTCCAGTGAGTTCCCAAAGTTTGGAGGAACTTTAGCAAAGCCCCCGGTGATTCAGGAAATTCAAAACTAAATAAGCGCTCTTTCAATGGCTTAGATGGACGACCGCCGATCATATAGCGAACATGTAATTTCGCCATCTCATCATCAGAGAGATCGGCAACCTGATATCCTGCGGTACGCAATTCCTCGATAATTTCCCGTCGTTCTACCTCACCACGACTCAGGCGAACACCAACGAAAAGACAAGCCTGATCAGGATCTGCATCCGTATAACGATAATTAAACTCTGTTACCACCCGATCGCCCAATTTCTGGCAAAAACTCAGGAAACTCCCTTTCTGTTCAGGAATAGTCACTGCCAGCAATGCTTCCCGCTGCTCGCCCAATTCACAACGCTCAGAGACATAACGTAACCCGTGGAAGCTTACGTTAGCGCCAGAAAGAATATGTGCCAGTCGCTCACCTCTAAGCTGATGCTGCTGAACATACTTTTTCAATCCAGCAAGTGCCAATGCACCGGATGGCTCAGCAATCGCACGCACATCCTCAAACAGATCTTTTACCGCGGCACAAATAGCATCACTGTCTACCGTGATAACATCATCTACATATTGCTGACACAAACGAAATGTTTCATCACCGATACGCTTAACCGCAACACCTTCAGCAAACAAACCAACTCGTGGTAAATCTACCGGATGTCCAGCCTCCATTGCTGCTTTCAGGCAAGCTGAATCTTCCGCTTCCACCCCAATAATTTTAATTTCTGGCATCAGTTGCTTAATCAACACAGCAACGCCAGCAATCAACCCCCCCCCACCGACAGGTACAAAGATTCGATCCAGACGCACATCCTGTTGCAAAAGTTCCATCGCCAGTGTTGCCTGACCTGCGATTACAGCAGGATGATCAAACGGAGGAACAAAGGTATAGCCCTCCTGTTGTGCCATTTCTATCGCTTTAGCTTTAGCCTCATCAAAATTAGCACCATACAACAGAGCCTTACCACCGAAACTCCGGACCGCATCGACTTTAATATCCGCAGTAGTAACCGGCATAACAATCAAAGAGTTAATTCCCAAACGATTGGCAGAAAGTGCAACCCCCTGAGCATGGTTACCGGCTGACGCGGTAATCACTCCTCGGTTTTTTTGTTCCTCAGTCAAACTCGCAATCATGGCATACGCACCACGGAGCTTGAAACTGTGAACAGGTTGCCGATCTTCCCGCTTTACCAAAATAGTATTTCCCAAGCGGGCAGAAATTTTCTCCATTTCCTGCAAAGGAGTCACCTGAGCAACTTCATAAACAGGCGCGCTTAATGCTGCTTTCAAATACTCTGCACCATTTGGTGAGGAAGTTAAGGGAAGACATGCAGCCATACGATTATCCCCCTAACTTAGATTTATCACGGACAGCACCTTTATCCGCACTGGTCGCCAATGAAGCATAAGCTCTCAAGGCAAGCGATACCTGACGTTCACGGGCTTTCGGCGTCCACGATTTATCACCGCGGGCAAATTCCACTTCTTTACGGGTAGCAAGTATCCTTTCATCTACATCAAGTCGAATTTTCCGCAGTGGAATATCAATATCAATAATATCGCCATCTTGAACCAAACCGATTAGCCCACCATTAGCCGCTTCGGGAGAAACATGGCCGATCGACAAACCCGAGGTACCACCAGAGAAACGGCCATCGGTAATCAATGCACAGCTTTTGCCTAGCCCCACAGATTTTAGATAAGTCGTCGGATACAACATTTCCTGCATGCCTGGCCCACCTTTTGGCCCTTCATAACGAATGACCACCACATCACCAGCAACGACTTTTCCACCCAAGATCGCATCAACCGCATCTTCCTGACTTTCGTAAACTTTGGCTGGCCCACGGAACGTCAGACTGCCCTCATCAACCCCGGCGGTTTTTACAATACAACCATCTATAGCCAAATTACCAAATAGAACAGCAAGACCACCATCCCGACTATAGGCATGTTCAATGTCGCGAATACACCCTTCTACACGGTCAGTATCCAACGAAGGCCAACGACAATCTTGTGAAAATGCCTGAGTAGTACGGATACCCGCAGGGCCTGCCGAATACATTTCCTTCACTGACTCATCTACCGTCTGCATCACATCGTATTGATTAAGCGTTTGTAACAAATCCAGACCCAAAACATTTTTAACCTGACGATTCAACAAACCCGCTCTATCCAGCTCACCTAAAATACCGATCACACCACCAGCACGGTGAACATCTTCCATATGGTATTTTTGTGTACTTGGTGCAACTTTACATAGATGAGGGATCTGACGAGACAAACGATCAATATCCGCCATAGTGAAATCAACTTCCCCTTCCTGCGCCGCAGCCAGTAAGTGAAGCACAGTATTCGTTGATCCCCCCATTGCAATATCCAACATCATCGCATTTTCAAATGCGGCTTTCGTTGCAATACTACGCGGCAGAGCACTGTCATCATTTTGTTCATAATAACGCTTAGTCAACTCAACAATGCGCTTGCCTGCATTCAGAAACAGCGCCTTACGATCTGCATGAGTAGCCAGTAATGAGCCATTCCCCGGTTGCGACAAACCCAGTGCCTCTGTAAGGCAATTCATAGAGTTAGCAGTAAACATGCCTGAGCAGGAACCACAAGTTGGGCAAGCTGAGCGCTCAATCTGATTGCTATCTTCATCACTGACCTTCGGGTTCGCGCCTTGGATCATGGCATCGATCAGATCCAATTTAATAATCTGATCTGACAATTTAGTTTTACCTGCCTCCATAGGGCCACCGGAAACAAAAATCGCCGGAATGTTCAGACGTAGTGCTGCCATCAGCATTCCTGGGGTAATTTTGTCACAATTGGAAATACACACCATAGCGTCCGCACAATGTGCATTCACCATATATTCAACAGAATCAGCGATCAATTCACGTGACGGCAGAGAATAGAGCATACCACCATGCCCCATTGCGATACCGTCATCCACCGCTATCGTATTGAACTCTTTTGCAACACCGCCTGATGCTTCAATCTGTTCCGCAACCAGTTTACCTAAGTCCCGCAAATGAACATGCCCTGGAACAAACTGAGTAAATGAGTTAACTACTGCAATAATCGGTTTACCGAAATCTGCATCGGTCATCCCTGTCGCGCGCCATAAAGCGCGAGCTCCTGCCATATTGCGGCCATGAGTCGTAGTGGCAGAACGGTACTTAGGCATTATCTTCACTCCCGTGTTATCAAAACAGGCGGGGAACGAACCGCCCGTTAAATTATTTATATACCCGTCATCTTTCAAGTTGCCTCTTTGTTGGCTGCACTCACTCACCCCGGTCACATAGTTCTCTATGCTCCCGGGGATTCGCTCCCTTGCCGTCGCGATCCCTCTTGAAATCCATTGGGTATAGTTCTATTAAGGATTGACTGGATCTAACCAGCCCCATTTATCATCTGTCGTGCCATCAAACAAGCCAAAGAAAGCTTGTTGAATTTTTTTGGTAATAGGTCCACATCTACCGATACCAACCTGAATATCATCAACACTACGAACGGGTGTGATTTCAGCCGCTGTGCCAGACATAAAAACTTCATCAGCCAGGTACAATGATTCGCGCGACAATACCTGCTCACGCACTTCCAGCCCTAAATCTTTCGCCAGTTTAATAATGGCATCACGAGTAATTCCTGGTAATGCAGCAGAGGTAAATGGTGGGGTAAATAATATGCCATCTTTTACTTCAAATAGATTTTCACCCGCACCCTCAGAGATATAACCAGAAACATCCAGTGCAATACCTTCCTGATACCCACGACGACGAGCTTCACTACCGACTAAAAGCGAAGACAGGTAGTTACCACCGGCTTTAGCCGCAGTTGGCATTGTGTTTGGTGCCGCACGATTCCATGAAGAAACCATCGCATCAATTCCTTGATCCAATGCGCCTTCTCCCAAATAAGCTCCCCACGGAAAGGCGGCAATAATGACATCAGTTTTATAACCAGCAGGTGGATTAACCCCCATGCCAACATCACCGATAAAGACCAATGGACGTATATAAGCACTGACTAAATTATTTTTACGAAGAGTTGCCCGACACGCCTCCATTAATTCATCGACACTCTGGTTCAACGGCATACGATAAATCTTTGCAGAGTCATGTAAACGCTGCATATGCTCACGATGGCGAAAAACCACTGGCCCTTTATGAGAGTCATAGCAGCGAATTCCCTCAAAAACAGATGTGCCGTAATGTAAAGCATGGGACATTACGTGAACTTTAGCATCTGCCCAAGGAACCATCTCACCATTGAACCAAATGTAATCGGATTGCTTCGTCATTCTCTCATTCCTTTATTTCTACGTTATGCACGTATGAGTTGTGATTTTTGTTGCAGGATCTTGACGCCAGCGACATCCACTAATTTAGTCAGTTGTGAAGACAACAAATTAACCGGTTTTTGGCTGGCAACAATTAATTCGATATTAACATTATCGCCATCCATTGTTTGATCCATATTCATGGAACAGATCTGAAATCCACGATGACGCGTTACCCGTAAGATGCGCTCTAATATTTCAGGACGGAAACGAGCATGGATTGCAAGTTGATGCTGCATCATAATGATTTCTCCAACATAGTTTCATTGCTTGCACCGGGAGGAACTAACGGCCAAACGTTCTCTAATTCCTCAATAGATACCTGTAATAAATAGGGGCCCTTACTGCTGAATAATGCATTCAGCGCTTCATCAATCTGTGATTTATCCGTGATATGTTGCCCCGGAATATCAAAAGCTTTCGCTAATGTGACAAAATCGGGGTTATCTGTTAATGTCGTTTCGCTATATCGCTTATCAAAAAACAACTCCTGCCATTGCCGCACCATTCCCAATCGCTGGTTATCCAACAATAAAATTTTTACGGGTAATTGCTTGCGTTTAATTGTCCCCAGTTCTTGGACATTCATCATGAAAGAACCATCTCCAGAGACACAAATCACCATATCTTCCGGTCGAGCAATCTGAGCACCAATTGCAGCAGGGATACCAAATCCCATCGAGCCCAATCCACTAGATGTAATGAAATTTTCAGGCCCATCAAACGTCATATGCTGAGCTGTCCACATTTGATGTTGTCCAACATCGGTAGTAATAACCGTATTAAATGTTTTACGATCTGAAACCTGCTTCAATAACCAAGGCGCATAGATACTCTCTCCCTGATGGTCATAACACCAAGGATATTCAGCTTTCAGATACTTAACTTCCTGTTGCCAGGGCATAATTGACAATGGCTGTTGCAAACGGGGCAATAATACCTTCACATCCCCCAGCAACGACACATGAGCCTGACGTAATTTACCCAACTCTGCCGGATCGATATCCAGATGAATGATTTTTGCACACGGAGCAAAAGTATTAAGTTTGCCAGTCACACGATCATCAAAACGAGCACCTACAGCAATCAACAAATCACATGACTGAACGGCAAGATTGGCCGCTTTCGAACCATGCATCCCAAGCATTCCCAGATAACATGGATGTTCTGAATCGGCAGCCCCCAAGCCTTTCAACGTAGAAGCAACCGGCATACCTGTTTCCACAACAAAATCTCGCAGAACAGAAACTGCTTGAGACATCCCTACTCCACCACCGACATACAACACTGGCTTTGTCGCAGCCGCAACCATTTTCCGGGCTTGTTCTAATTCACTTTCCGAGCAGGGCTCCTTTTGTTCAACGGGTACCAAATGTGGTACAAAATTCCCCTCTTTCAACTGAATATCTTTAGGAATATCAATCAAAACTGGGCCAGGTCGACCACTAGTGGCAATAGAAAAGGCTTCCGCCATAATTTGAGGTAAATCTTCCAGTGAGTCCACTAAGAAACTGTGTTTGGTACAAGCAAGGGAGAGACCTAAAACATCGACTTCTTGGAAGGCATCAGTTCCAATCAATTCAGAACCAACCTGACCAGTGATAGCAACAATAGGAACAGAATCTAACAATGCATCGGCTAATCCAGTGATTAAGTTTGTTGCTCCCGGTCCCGATGTAGCGATACAAACTCCCGGCTTACCACTGGCTCTCGCATAGCCGATTGCAGCCATAGCTGCCCCCTGTTCATGCCGACAAAGCAAATGCTCCACACCACCATCGTACAAAGCATCATAAACCGGCATGATCGTACCACCAGGGTAGCCAAAAACCTTATCAATCCCCTGCGTTCGTAATGCCTTTACAACCCACTGCGCCCCATTCATTTTTCATATCCCCTGTGTTTACCCTGTGAGACAAGATTTTGTTCTGTTGTATGTTTCCGTCTCTACCGGATTTTGCTTGTCGAAAAAAAACCCCCGCGCCTTTCGGTGCGGGGGTCTTCGAGAGATTTGGCTGTTCTTCTAAGCCTTTCTTCGTCCAAGTGCAGCCCCGCTCGGTGGGATAATAATCACCACCACGCTGACAATAATTAGGCTAATCACTAGGACAAATGTGTTCATAATCTTGGTCATTTAATTCGTTTGTTTAATCTATATTTAAGAGTTATCACGTTCTTCATAGCTTGACAACATTTATTTTGTTTTATTACTCGATATAAAAAAATACCTTTTATTTTCAATTAAATACTTGTCATACGGATTATTTGTTCAGTAAATAGATCGATTTAAGTGATAAAAACTAACTGATTAGATATAAACAAAACAACACATTAATAGATAACATAAAAAACAAATCATCCGACTATAATCAAAAATAAAGAGCTTATTATTAATCACTTAGGTGACAAAAACTTCTCATTAAAAATAAAGCATAGTGATATAACATACGAAATTCATCCACTGTAAAAATATATAAATTTGAATTTAAATTAAATTCAACCAATAAAAAATCAATCTAAAAACACAACCTAAATAATAACAACATCTCAAAACAAGAATATAAAGATAATAGACACAATGATTTAATCACTAAAGCATAAAAAATTATGCCATTAAAATCAACAAAATAGAATAAAAATAATTTAATTTAAATTTCAAAATAAAAATTTTATAGTTGCTTCGAAAAATATTTATCAGAGCCGCTTCGCAAAAAAATAATAGAAAACTATTTATCATCTAATTTCAGTCCATCATATATACCCAATGGATTTCAAGATGGATCGCGACGGCAAGGGAGAGAATCCCCGGGAGCATAGATAACAATGTGACTGGGGTGAGCGAGTGCAGCCAACAAAGAGGCAACTTGAAAGATAACGGGTATACACTTTCTTACTAAGGAGAATAGGATGGCCCTCGCTGTTATTTATACCAGAGCGACTATAGGTATTCATGCCCCTATTGTTACTGTTGAAGCGCATATTAGTAATGGTTTACCTGGATTAACCTTAGTTGGTTTGCCTGAAACAGCCGTAAAAGAAGCAAGAGATCGTGTCAGAAGCGCATTGATCAACAGCGGGTTTACCTATCCGCCTAAAAGAATCACCGTCAATCTTGCACCCGCAGATCTTCCCAAAGAAGGCGGCCGTTATGATTTGCCGATCGCTATCGCTATTCTAGCCGCTTCAGAACAAATACCTACCAATAAACTAAGTCATTACGAATTTCTTGGTGAACTCGCTCTATCCGGGGGTTTACGGAAAGTTAACGGCGCAATTCCAGCCGCACTCAGCGCAGGAAAAGCAGGAAGACAACTTATTCTACCAACAGAAAACGCAATGGAGCTGGCAATTTTATCTCAGAATGAAACGTTAATGACAGAACACCTCTTACATATCTGCCACTTTCTTCAGGGAGAACAACAACTGCTGACAGCACCAATCCAACATGAATCCTTAACAGAACCATCACAACCGGATCTTCAGGATATTATTGGCCAGGAACAAGCAAAACGCGCCCTAGAAATCACAGCAGCAGGCGGACATAATCTTTTGCTACTTGGCCCACCAGGGACAGGAAAAACAATGTTGGCAAGCCGGCTATGTAGTCTATTACCACCATTAACAAACAAAGAGGCCCTTGAGGTTGCCGCCATCAATAGCCTGATGGATACCTACCTTTCACCTCAACAATGGCATACACGCCCATTTAGAGCGCCTCATCACAGTTCTTCAATGGCAGCTCTGGTCGGCGGCGGTGGGCTCCCAAAACCTGGTGAAATTTCACTTGCTCACAACGGCGTGCTATTTCTAGATGAACTACCTGAATTTGAACGCAGAGTCCTTGATGCTCTCAGAGAACCGCTGGAATCAGGGGAAATCATTATCTCCCGAGCCAGAGCAAAAGTTTGTTTTCCTGCCCAAGTTCAATTGATAGCAGCAATGAATCCTAGCCCTACAGGCTATCATCAGGGCATTAACAATCGAAGTAGTCCTCAGCAAATACTTCGATACCTAGCGAAACTTTCTGGTCCTTTCTTAGATCGTTTCGATCTCTCAATTGAAGTTCCCTTGTTACCCATTGGAACATTGAGTAGCTCTGTTAGACCAAGCGAAAGCAGCAAAGATGTAAGATTAAGAGTACTGGCGGCGCGAGAAATACAACTGAAACGTTGTGGAAAAATTAATGCTCATCTGAATAGTAAAGAGACAGAGGCATTTTGTAAGCTCAAACCTAACGACGCTGTATTTCTAGAACAAACTCTAATAAAGCTAGGGCTTTCAATCCGAGCATGGCACCGAATTCTGAAAACATCCCGGACACTTGCCGACTTAGAAGAAAAAAAAGAGATAGAAAAACCACATATCATGGAAGCCTTAAGCTATCGCAGTATGGACAGGTTATTAATACAATTACAAAAACAATCAGGTTAGCAATGAAAAAGGGGCAAAGCCCCTATATTCATAACTTGTGATAATATTAATCATCAGTGTCGGTATAGTCATCAGAAGCATCGATCTGGGGCTTACCGCCTGAAAGAGTATGAAAACGCTTTGGACGCCTAATCCTTGCAAGATATTTGGTCCAGACTTTTTCTTCTATTGTCACAGGCTGCCGCTCACCCCGGCAAACAGCAACAAACAGCTCTTCTACTTCTGTTTGAGGCTCGCGTTTACCAAGATCTAACTCATTGAACGCATAACCATGGCGCTCTAGTAATTGCGCCTCTTTAATGGTGAAATCGCCATGGCGGGAGAACCCGCGAGGGTAATTTTTGTTATCAAAAAAACGATTAGTCGTGATGAAGCTTTCGGCCATCTGACACACTCCTAATTCTAGTACTGTTACTATCATGCTAATTATGGCGCGGAGTATTAGATAGGCCTGGCGTTCTGTAAAACAAAAAATTTAAATCTTAACGATAAATATTATTGGAGATATATGTGGACACTGAATTACTGAAAACCTTCTTGGAAGTCAGTAAAACTCGTCACTTTGGGAGAGCAGCCGAATCACTGTACCTGACGCAATCAGCAGTTAGCTTTCGCATACGCCAACTAGAAAATCAATTAGGTACTCATCTTTTCACTCGCCATCGCAATAACATCCGTCTTACAGCAGCGGGAGAGCGCCTTATTCCCTATGCAGAATCACTGATGAGCACCTGGCAATTGGCTAAAAAAGAGATAATGCATGCTTCTCAACATACTGAATTAACAATTGGTGCCACTGCATCACTATGGGAATCATATTTAACTTCCTGGTTACAAGACTTCTATAAAAAACATCAGGAATTAAGATTGGAATCCCGAGTTTCTACACGGCAATCCCTTGTTAAGCAGCTTCATTCACGTGAGTTAGATCTGTTGATTACTACCGAACCGCCCAAAATGGATGAGTTCCAAAGCCTATTATTAGGAAATATTCGCTTGAAGTTATTAACAACAGAAGAAAATCTGAAATACCAAATTAAAAATTACATCAAACTAGAATGGGGAGCTGATTTCCATCATCAGGAACAACGGATTTTAAAAAGTGATCAGTTACCCACCATCACAACCACTTCAGCACATATAGCCCGCCAACTGCTCAATAGCGTAAGAGGAGCCGCCTTCTTACCAATACACTGGCAAAATGAATATCCAGAGCTGGTCTCTTATCCAAATACTGAACTAATTGAACGCCCATTATATGCCATATGGCTACAAAAAAATGATCAGCAAGCATTCATTCAACAGCTATTAAAAATACCTATCATACATACTTCTACAAGAGGTTAAGAAGCATCCATGTAAATCATTTAAGAAAATAGTAAGGGAGAAAGAAATTTCAAATAGAGCATACGGTGGGATTACTTTTGCTATCTTCCCACATATAGCTCCCTATTTACCAAGTAATCCCTACGTATAGTATAAGCTGAATCAGACGTAGTGTTTCCACCTTATCGTTTTAGGTATCCTTTCCTTCAAACCGAGCTTTTCTTAAGAAAAAAACTTTCACAATCAAAATATTAGTTAAGATCCATTCATACATATCCTCTAGACACTTAGTTCAGAAGGACTTTAACTAGTATGAAAATTGCCAAAAAGTCTAAAAAGTTATCTATAAGAATTCACTTTGACAATAGATAATTAGAAAGAAAGGTTTTATTGCTATAAGATCGAATAACATTGAGAACTGAAAAATGTGTAACAACATCAATGAAATGATGAATTCAAATCAATGGCAACATTAGCTTTACGAACCAGACAATATTTGCGAACAAATTTTCCAAGTGAGATCATTTCTGGAGAAAAGGCTCGCATAAGGGGATTTTTAATGTAACGGCAAATCCGTTTTTCTTACAAAGTTCCATTAAGAAAAAGGCGCTGACCAAAAAGCCAGCGCCTTATCAATAATCTAATCCAAGTAGCATATATGGATCACCAATACTATAAACTACCTTAGTTGCCACTTAGCTTATAACTGGCAGGGGCGGAGAGACTCGAACTCCCAACACCCGGTTTTGGAGACCGGTGCTCTACCAATTGAACTACGCCCCTAAATTAAGGTGGCGGTGCGGACGGGGCTCGAACCCGCGACCCCCGGCGTGACAGGCCGGTATTCTAACCAACTGAACTACCGCACCACCGAATTCTCTTTGATTTATATCGCTGTTACGACATAAAACTTAAATATCAAGCTTGGCAGCTTACAAACGGCTTTCCTGCCGTTTGCTCTTCGGGCCGCCGCCCCTCGCGACGTTCAAATCCGTTCCCGACGGAGTTGTCCTACTCGCTACCACTGGGGTGTTGTATTGCTTTTCTATCGCCATACAACACAAAATTAAAGCCTGGCAGTGTCCTACTCTCACATGGGGAGACCCCACACTACCATCGGCGCTACGGCGTTTCACTGCTGAGTTCGGCATGGGGTCAGGTGGGACCACCGCGCTATCGCCGCCAGGCATATTCGGTTTTCTTCCGGCCGTTGTCGCTCTTCTGCCACAACCACCCGAATCAATCTCTGAACAAGCTGAAAAGTCATCTCTCTGCTGTCAACCGGCTTCTGCCGGCTGCCCTCTGAACACCAAAACACCTTCGGTGTTGTAAGGTTAAGCCTCTCGGTTCATTAGTACTGGTCAGCTCAATGCATCGCTGCACTTACACACCCAGCCTATCCACGTCTTCGTCTTAAACGTTCCTTCCGTGACCTCAGTCAGGGGAAGACTCATCTCAAGGCAAGTTTCCCGCTTAGATGCTTTCAGCGGTTATCTCTCCCGCACTTAGCTACCGGGCTATGCCATTGGCATGACAACCCGTACACCAGCGGTGCGTCCACTCCGGTCCTCTCGTACTAGGAGCAGCCCCTTTCAATCTTCCTGCGCCCACGGCAGATAGGGACCGAACTGTCTCACGACGTTCTAAACCCAGCTCGCGTACCACTTTAAATGGCGAACAGCCATACCCTTGGGACCTACTTCAGCCCCAGGATGTGATGAGCCGACATCGAGGTGCCAAACACCGCCGTCGATATGAACTCTTGGGCGGTATCAGCCTGTTATCCCCGGAGTACCTTTTATCCGTTGAGCGATGGCCCTTCCATTCAGAACCACCGGATCACTAAGACCTACTTTCGTACCTGCTCGAACCGTCACTCTCGCAGTTAAGCTGGCTTATGCCTTTGCACTAACCTCACGATGTCCGACCGTGATTAGCCAACCTTCGTGCTCCTCCGTTACCCTTTGGGAGGAGACCGCCCCAGTCAAACTACCCGCCAGACACTGTCCCCGGCCCGGTTTACGGGCCCAGGTGAGAACATCGAACATTCAAGGGTGGTATTTCAAGGATGGCTCCATGCAGACTGGCGTCCGCACTTCTCAGCCTCCCACCTATCCTACACATCAAGGCTCCATGTTCAGTGTCAAGCTATAGTAAAGGTTCACGGGGTCTTTCCGTCTTGCCGCGGGGACACTGCATCTTCACAGCGAGTTCAATTTCACTGAGTCTCGGGTGGAGACAGCCTGGCCATCATTACGCCATTCGTGCAGGTCGGAACTTACCCGACAAGGAATTTCGCTACCTTAGGACCGTTATAGTTACGGCCGCCGTTTACTGGGGCTTCTGTCAAGAGCCTCGCCTTGCGGCTAACCCCATCAATTAACCTTCCAGCACCGGGCAGGCGTCACACCGTATACGTCCACTTACGTGTTTGCACAGTGCTGTGTTTTTAATAAACAGTTGCAGCCAGCTGGTCTCTGCGACTGGCTTCAGCTCCGGAGGCAAACCCCTTCACCTACCGCCAGCGTGCCTTCTCCCGAAGTTACGGCACCATTTTGCCTAGTTCCTTCACCCGAGTTCTCTCAAGCGCCTGAGTATTCTCTACCTGACCACCTGTGTCGGTTTGGGGTACGATTCAATATGACCTGAGGCTTAGAGGCTTTTCCTGGAAGCCGGGCATCAACCACTTCACCGCCGTAACGGCTCGTCATCACGCCTCAGTGTTCACAGAAGAGCGGATTTACCTGCTCCTCCCACCTACACGCTTAAACCGGGACAACCGTCGCCCGGATGGCCTAGCCTTCTCCGTCCCCCCTTCGCAGTCACATTCAGTACAGGAATATTAACCTGTTTCCCATCAGCTACGCCTCTCGGCCTCACCTTAGGGGTCGACTCACCCTGCCCCGATTAACGTTGGACAGGAACCCTTGGTCTTCCGGCGAGCGGGTTTTTCACCCGCTTTATCGTTACTTATGTCAGCATTCGCACTTCTGATACCTCCAGCAGGCCTCACAGCTCCACCTTCTCCGGCTTACAGAACGCTCCCCTACCCAATAACACTTGCGTGTCACTGCCGCAGCTTCGGTGCATGGTTTAGCCCCGTTACATCTTCCGCGCAGGCCGACTCGACCAGTGAGCTATTACGCTTTCTTTCAATGATGGCTGCTTCTAAGCCAACATCCTGGCTGTCTGGGCCTTCCCACATCGTTTCCCACTTAACCATGACTTCGGGACCTTAGCTGGCGGTCTGGGTTGTTTCCCTCTTCACGACGGACGTTAGCACCCGCCGTGTGTCTCCCGTGATACCATTCTTCGGTATTCGCAGTTTGCATCGGGTTGGTAAGCCGGGATGGCCCCCTAGCCGAAACAGTGCTCTACCCCCGAAGATGAATTCACGAGGCGCTACCTAAATAGCTTTCGGGGAGAACCAGCTATCTCCCGGTTTGATTGGCCTTTCACCCCCAGCCACAGGTCATCCGCTAATTTTTCAACATTAGTCGGTTCGGTCCTCCAGTTAGTGTTACCCAACCTTCAACCTGCCCATGGCTAGCTCACCGGGTTTCGGGTCTATACCCTGCAACTCTTTCGCCCAGTTAAGACTCGGTTTCCCTGCGGCTCCCCTATCCGGTTAACCTTGCTACAGAATATAAGTCGCTGACCCATTATACAAAAGGTACGCAGTCACCCTGATTAATCACGGCTCCCACTGCTTGTACGTACACGGTTTCAGGTTCTCTTTCACTCCCCTCGCCGGGGTTCTTTTCGCCTTTCCCTCACGGTACTGGTTCACTATCGGTCAGTCAGGAGTATTTAGCCTTGGAGGATGGTCCCCCCACCTTCAGACAGGATTTCTCGTGTCCCGCCTTACTCATCGAACTCACAGCCATACCATCTTCGAGTACGGGGCTGTCACCCTCTCTCGCCGGCCTTTCCAGACCGTTCCTCTGATGCTATCGCTGATGCAGGTTCTGGGCTCCTCCCCGTTCGCTCGCCGCTACTGGGGGAATCTCGGTTGATTTCTTTTCCTCGGGGTACTGAGATGTTTCAGTTCCCCCGGTTCGCCTCATTAACCTATGAATTCAGTTAATGATAGTGCAACGCATTGCACTGGGTTTCCCCATTCGGACATCGCCGGCTCTGTCGCTTCATATCAGCTCACCGACGCTTTTCGCAGATTAGCACGTCCTTCATCGCCTCTGACTGCCTAGGCATCCACCGTGTACGCTTAGTCGCTTAACCTCACAACCCGAAACTGTCTCGGACTGTTCAGCTTGAGAGACACCTCAACAATACCTCGGCGATATTATTGAGTATTTCAATTTTTCAGCTTGTTCCAGATTGTTAAAGAGCATCTATCGCTAAACAGATTCACCTAAATCCGCTTAAAGATAACCTGACAACGCCTTTCACCCGTCATCCCGCAATATGGCGTCCCCTAGGGGATTCGAACCCCTGTTACCGCCGTGAAAGGGCGGTGTCCTAGGCCTCTAGACGAAGGGGACCCGCTGGTCAGCTTCGCAGACTCATTTGCACTCTATTTTCATCAGACAATCTGTGTGAGCACTGCACTCAACCTCTCTCAGGTAAGGAGGTGATCCAACCGCAGGTTCCCCTACGGTTACCTTGTTACGACTTCACCCCAGTCATGAGCCACAAAGTGGTCAGCGCCCCCCTTTCGGTTAAGCTACCGACTTCTTTTGCAACCCACTCCCATGGTGTGACGGGCGGTGTGTACAAGGCCCGGGAACGTATTCACCGTAGCATGCTGATCTACGATTACTAGCGATTCCGACTTCATGGAGTCGAGTTGCAGACTCCAATCCGGACTACGACAGACTTTGTGTGTTCCGCTTGCTCTCGCGAGGTCGCTTCACTTTGTATCCGCCATTGTAGCACGTGTGTAGCCCTACTCGTAAGGGCCATGATGACTTGACGTCATCCCCACCTTCCTCCGGTTTATCACCGGCAGTCTCCTTTGAGTTCCCACCTTCACGTGCTGGCAACAAAGGATAAGGGTTGCGCTCGTTGCGGGACTTAACCCAACATTTCACAACACGAGCTGACGACAGCCATGCAGCACCTGTCTCTCAGTTCCCTAAGGCACTTCGCTGTCTCCAGCAAATTCTGAGGATGTCAAGAGTAGGTAAGGTTCTTCGCGTTGCATCGAATTAAACCACATGCTCCACCGCTTGTGCGGGCCCCCGTCAATTCATTTGAGTTTTAACCTTGCGGCCGTACTCCCCAGGCGGTCGATTTAACGCGTTAGCTTCGGAAGCCACCGTTCAAGACCGCAACCTCCAAATCGACATCGTTTACAGCGTGGACTACCAGGGTATCTAATCCTGTTTGCTCCCCACGCTTTCGCACCTGAGCGTCAGTCTTCGTCCAGGGGGCCGCCTTCGCCACCGGTATTCCTCCACATCTCTACGCATTTCACCGCTACACATGGAATTCTACCCCCCTCTACGAGACTCCAGTCAACCAGTCTTAGATGCCATTCCCAGGTTGAGCCCGGGGATTTCACATCTAACTTAATTGACCGCCTGCGTGCGCTTTACGCCCAGTCATTCCGATTAACGCTTGCACCCTCCGTATTACCGCGGCTGCTGGCACGGAGTTAGCCGGTGCTTCTTCTGCGGGTAACGTCAAAGTCCAGCCCTCTTCAGGCTAAACCCTTCCTCCCCGCTGAAAGTACTTTACAACCCGAAGGCCTTCTTCATACACGCGGCATGGCTGCATCAGGCTTGCGCCCATTGTGCAATATTCCCCACTGCTGCCTCCCGTAGGAGTCTGGGCCGTGTCTCAGTCCCAGTGTGGCTGGTCATCCTCTCAGACCAGCTAGAGATCGTCGCCTAGGTAGGCCATTACCCTACCTACCAGCTAATCCCATCTGGGTTCATCCGACGGCGTGAGGCCCTTTCAGGTCCCCCACTTTGGTCTCGCGACATTATGCGGTATTAGCCACCGTTTCCAGTGGTTATCCCCCGCCCTCGGGCAGATCCCCAGACATTACTCACCCGTCCGCCGCTCGTCAGCAAAAGTGCAGGCACTTTCCTGTTACCGCTCGACTTGCATGTGTTAGGCCTGCCGCCAGCGTTCAATCTGAGCCATGATCAAACTCTTCAATTTAAATCAAAGTTTGATGCTCAAAGAATTCCTGACTAATTATTTCGTAATGAATTAACTGTTGTTCACTCTTCAAGACTTTAAAACGTATTTTTTTGTGATACGGTCTTGTGAGTGCCCACACAGATTGTCTGATTAATTGTTAAAGAGCAGGCTGACATAAAAAATAACATTCTCGTTCAGCCGGGCTGCGTATACTACGCTGTTCGCCCGCAGAGTCAAGCACTGATTATCGCTTTCTCTGCCCGACCTCACAATGTTTATCAGCGTTGTGTCGGTCAGTGGTGGCGCATTATAGGGAGCTCAGATTTTTATACAATACTTTTTTTCACATTTACCACCAACAGGCGAATTCTTGTTCTTTTTGGGTGAAATTTCAACCACAATAGCCCTGTTCAACAAGTTTCTTTCATTGCATACTGGTATTTTCCTCACTAAAATCTTATTTAAAGTAAATATCCATTTTTTCATCAGAGGTATACATGTCCGAAACGTTACGCAGTTACCTTGATATTCAGCCCAAAGTTGGTCAGAACGTTATGCTAGATTCATCTAGTGTAATCATTGGTGATGTTAGACTTGCTGATGATGTCAGTATATGGCCTTTAGTTGTCATCCGTGGGGACGTTAATTATGTATCTATTGGTGCACGTACTAACATTCAAGATGGCTCTATATTACATGTGACACACAAAACAACAGACAATCCTGATGGTTTTCCCTTGATTGTGGGGGATGATGTCACTATTGGGCATAAAGTTATACTTCATGGCTGCACTATCGGTAATCAAGTACTTATCGGTATGGGCTCCATCCTACTTGATGGTTCAGTGATTGAAGATAACGTTATTATTGGTGCAGGCAGCCTAGTAGCCCCAGGTAAGATATTAGAAAGTGGGTACCTTTATATTGGTAGTCCTGCCCGCCAGGCCAGAAAACTAAAACCTGAAGAATTAAAAGGGCTATGTTATTCGGCAAGCCATTACGTTAGCTTGAAAAATAACTATTTGCAGGAAGGTAATATGTAACGTCCCAAATGATCATCATCCTCGTTATTAATTACTAATTCGAATTCTTCTTCTATATCCCAACGATTTTGTCGAAAAAGACTTAGTGGATGATGATCTTCCGCCCCATAACGGTATAAAAGCTCCTTGGCACTTATAACACATTGAACCAATAATCCATTTACCAGTGCGGGAAAAATGACTATCTGCTCTTGCTCGCTCCACTCTTCTCTATCAGGAAATTGGATAGATTGATTCACGAACGTAACTCCTGTTCCAATGTTAGTAACACAGGTGAAATTTCAGGCAATACACCATGCCATAATTTAAATGAATGAGCAGCTTGCCCCACTAACATCCCCAGCCCATCCGCATAACGAGAAACACCATGCTTCCTAGCAAAGGAAATAAAGGGCGTCAAATTAGCCTGGTAAAACATATCATAACAGACACAATTCTCATTAAATATGAATGGAGATATAGTAGGAATCTCACCATTAATACCAGATGCAGTCGCATTGATAATGAGATCAAACTCAGGACTATTAAGTACTTTCATCTCAGCAGGCCGAATACTGCCTATTGCCGAAAAATTATTAGCAACCTGTATAGCGCGACTAAACGTGCGGTTTGTAATTGTAATTTTACAACCAAATTCTAATAATGGAAATAAAACACCTCTGGCAGCTCCACCAGCTCCAATGATTAAAATATGCTGCCCTTGAGTAATAAACTCAAGTCGCATCAAGTCTGTTAATAACCCTATACCATCCGTGTTATCACCAAGCAATTGATTATTATTAAGTAATTTCAAAGTATTAACTGCACCGCTGAGTCTTGCCCGTTCAGTCAACTCATTTGCTCGAATAAATGCCTGCTCTTTAAATGGCACAGTAATATTGACTCCTATACCTCCCTGTTTAAGAAATGTATCCAATGCCTCTTGAAATTTACTTATCGGCACCAGAATTTTCCCATAACGATGCTCAATACCTGTCTGTCTAGCAAATAACTGATGGATACGCGGAGATTTACTATGCGCAACAGGATTACCAAAGACAGCAAATTGATCCATATTTATCTCCCCTTACCCTTGACGATAAAGCTCACCAGTTAAAGCATCCCGAATTTCTGAAGGGTTTTTCCGACCTCCAACATCTCCGTTTAATATAGGAAGCTTATCTCCAAACTGTTGTCTAACTTCTTCTGCTGTTCTGCATGGTTCAAGGCCATTCAAATTTGCACTGGTCGACACCAACGGTTTCCCATAAAAAGTACATAACTGTTTCACCAAAGGATGATCACTAACTCTGACAGCCAAGGTAGCGAATTGCCCTGTCAACCACTTAGGTGCACTAAATTTGGCAGGAATCACCCAGGTTACAGGCCCTGGCCAACAAGCAAACATAGCTTTTTTTTGTTCTTCTGTTAGAAGTTTATCATCAAGATACGGTTGTAATTGTTCATAATTATCTGCGATAAGAATCAACCCTTTCTGCCAAGGACGTTTCTTTAATATAAGCAGTTCATTTACTGCTTTTTCACTATCAGGATCACATCCAAGTCCAAAAACAGCTTCAGTCGGATAGGCAATCACTTTTTCTGCTTTTAATGCTGTTAATACACTCTCAAATGCAGGTGATGCTTCATTGCTCATTTTATTACTCTGCTTAATTTATTTGCCGTTTTCCACACAACTTACTAGCACAAAATAACTTTACACCTTGTGATGTACGTTTTTCCACTAGCAACGAATAAGAACAAAACTCACATTTACCCGCAATTGGCTTATTATTTAATACAAACTGGCAATTAGGGTAACGGTTACACGCATGGAAAATTTTTCCGAAACGTGATTTCCTTTGGAGTAGTTGTCCTTGTTTACATTGCGGACAGGCTATTAACGTCTCATCCGGTTTATCAATTAGTTCTGTATGTTCGCATTCAGGATAACGACTACAGCCAATGAACATGCCATAACGTCCTTGGCACAAAATCAAATTGACTCCACACGCGGGACATAGCTGCCCTTCAAGTTCTTTTACCACATGCCCATCACGTTGCCCTTTTAATGGACGAATATATTGACATGATGGATAACCAGAACATCCAAGAAATGGGCCATGGATACCATTACGCATAACCAACGCAGAACCACATTCAGGGCAATATTCAGTTTCATTGGTGGAGAAAGGAACCATTTTTGCCATACTATTTTCACTCAAAAACTCATTCTCATATGACGTTGCACAGGACTCTAAAAATTCAGTCAATTTAATTCACACGCACATAACCACCAGCAACCACAGTCACCTTACCCAGTAATTCCAGCTCAAGGAGCTTTGTCATGACCTCAGTTATAGGTAATGAAGAACGCTGAGCAATAATATCAACAGGCGTTACTTCAGCGCCTACGTTAACTAGCACATCAGTAAATGGCAACTCAGTTTGCTCAAACTGCGGTTTTACTTCTTCCTCCGTTCTTTCCATATTCAACCATTGTAATGAACTGTAAACATGTTCCACAATATCCATTGCATTTGTAGCTAAGTATGCACCTTGTTTTATTAACCAGTGATTGCCTTCGCTCACTGAATTTCCCAAAAGCCCTGGTAATGCAAATACATCCCTTCCTTGTTCAAGGGCACAACGAGCAGTAATTAACGAACCACTATTTTGACCTGCCTCTACAACAATCACTGCTGAGCTTAATCCACTGATAATTCTATTTCTTCTAGGAAAATTTTTTGCGCGTGGCGGAGTATCCGGAAAAAATTCAGAAACAAGAGCACCATTCTCCTCAATTTGCTTTGCTAATAATCCGTGTCTATGAGGATAAATCTGTCCAAGCCCACTACCTAATACAGCTACTGTTTTACCTCCACTATCCAATGCAGCTCGGTGACAAATACCATCAATACCGATAGCTAAACCACTAGCAATAACTAACTCATATCCAACCAGTTCACTTGCAAAAATTCTTCCCCATCTCTCACCATAATAACTTGCTGTCCTGCTCCCTACCATCGCCACCTGCTTCTTTAAAAGAATATCTGGTTTTCCTGCCACAAAAAGCACAAGCGGAGGGGTATGTATCTGCTTTAATAGAGGTGGATACGAAGGGTGAGAATATGTCAATAAATGGTGCTCTGGCTGTTCCAGCCACTTAAGGCATGAAGCTAGTAAGGTTTTATTTACTTTAGTAAATTGCAGACATTGTTCTGGCGATAATCCACTATCTTTCAACACAGTGAGATAACGACTCCCGGAATATAACAATTTTTCTGCAACATTTGCTGCTCTCTCTGTTGCCAAATGAGAAATCATCTTCATTCGCAACCATACTTCCATAGCTTCCATGTTGTCATCCTGGCTAAGATTGACGGACAAAACTAAACTGCTCAATTAGCAATCGATACTGTCAATCTAAACGGGAAATGTCTAGAATAGACATAGAACACCATTAACATTTTGGATGCAGATCTAAACATATATGTCAGTATTACAAGTATTACATTACCCAGACGAGCGGCTTCGCACTATTGCAACGCCTGTTGAAACAGTTGATGCAGAGATTCGACGTATCATTGATGATATGTTTGAAACTATGTATGCAGAAGAAGGTATCGGTTTGGCAGCAACACAAGTTGATATTCATCAGCGTATTGTTGTTATTGACGTATCAGAAACACGTAATGAGCGTCTCGTTCTGATCAACCCAGAATTACTGGAAAAAAGTGGTGAAACTGGGATCGAAGAGGGCTGTTTGTCTATTCCTGAACAACGAGCACTGGTGCCACGAGCCGAAAAAGTCAAAATCAAAGCCCTAGATTACAATGGTCGACCATTTGAATTACAAGCTGATGACTTACTTGCAATTTGTATTCAGCATGAGATGGACCACTTAATTGGTAAACTTTTTGTGGATTACTTATCTCCACTGAAACGCCAACGTATACGCCAGAAAGTAGAAAAACTGGATAAACAAAAAGCCCGAACCAAGTAAATTATATTAATACAGGAAATAAACGTGTCTGATTCTTTACGTATTGTTTTTGCCGGAACACCTGATTTTGCAGCACGCCATCTAGAGGCTTTGTTAATGTCTCAGCATGAGGTGGTTGGCGTTCTAACTCGACCAGATAAACCGGCAGGAAGAGGTAAAAAACTAACACCCAGTCCTGTAAAAGTACTGGCAGAGGAACGTAATATCACCGTTTTTCAGCCAGCTACTTTACGCTCAGAAGAAAACCAACAATGGGTTCTAAAACAACAACCTGATGTTCTCATCGTTGTTGCCTATGGATTGATCCTTCCCAAAGTTGTTTTAAATATTCCAGAATTAGGTTGCCTAAACGTACATGGTTCCCTACTACCACGTTGGCGAGGTGCAGCACCCATTCAACGCTCACTTTGGGCTGGTGATACAGAAACTGGCGTAACAATAATGCAAATGGATATAGGTCTTGATACTGGCGACATGCTATATAAAGCAAGATGCCCTATTACACCTGAGGATACCAGTGCCAGTTTATACGAAAAACTGGCCAATATTGGGCCAGATGCGTTACTCAAAACATTATCATTAATAACATCAGGTAAAAGTCAACCTGAAACTCAAAACGAAAATTTAGTTACCTACGCTGAAAAACTAAGCAAAGAAGAAGCCCGCATAAATTGGGAACTATCTGCAACCCACCTTGAACGTTGTATTCGCGCATTTAATCCCTGGCCCATGAGCTTTTTCGAAATGGAAGGACAACCTATTAAAGTTTGGAAAGCAGAAGCCATTGAAGAACAAACTTCGGTAGAGCCAGGAACTGTACTAAAAGCAGACAAAGAAGGTATTTATATTGCTACCGCTGATGGAATTCTGAACATTACACAGTTACAACCTGCCGGTAAAAAAGCAATGTCAGCAGCAAATCTACTTAATTCTAAACGTGAATGGTTTACTCCAGGTAATAAAATCAACTGAATACTATTTTATGCTGTAATCTCTCTCACAAACTTTCTCTTAATGCTGGCTTTTGTCAGCTCTTTTAATTATGAAAAACACATATAATCTGCGAAGTATCACCGCAAAAGCAATCAATCAAGTTCTGGATCAAGGACAGTCTCTCAGTACAGTCTTACCCAAACTGCAACAAAATATAACTGATAAAGACAAACCCTTGTTACAGGAATTATCTTTCGGAGTGTTACGCGTATTACCACAGCTAGAGTGGATAATAGGTCAACTAATGGTAAAACCATTAAAAGGTAAACAACGTATTCTTCATTACCTGCTTATGGTTGGGATATACCAACTTGCCTATACTCGTATTCCAGCCCATGCCGCACTTGCTGAAACAGTAAACGGAGCCGTAACTCTGAAGCATTCTCAATTAAAAGGGTTAATTAATGGCGTTCTTCGCCAATTTCAGAGACAACAGCTACAGTTAATGGAATGTACGCAAAATAATTCCAGCCACCACTTACACCCAGAATGGCTATTAACTCGAATCCAAAAAGCCTATCCACAACAATGGCAACAACTTATTAATGCTAATAATAAAAAACCCCCTATGTGGTTACGAGTTAATCGTATATACCATAGTCGGGATGAATATCTCACTCTTCTTCGTAAATCAGGAATTGATGCGGAACCAGCGCCCAAATCACCTTCTGCTATCCGCATAATTTCCCCTTGCCCTGTAACAATATTACCTGGATTTGACAAAGGTTGGGTCACTGTCCAAGATTTATCCGCACAAGAGTGTGTCGAGTTACTAAAACCCATAAATGGAGAGAAAATTCTCGATCTTTGTGCAGCACCAGGAGGGAAAACAACATATATCCTCGAAATAGCACCAGAATCTCAAGTAGTAGCGGTAGATATTGATGAGCAAAGAATCAAACGAGTAAAAGAAAATCTCAAACGCCTTAACTGCCACGCTACAGTAAAAACCGGTGATGGACGCCACCCTGAACATTGGGCAGAGAACCAGCAATTCGACCGCATTCTTTTGGATGCACCGTGTTCAGCAACAGGAGTAATCCGTCGCCATCCTGATATCAAGTGGTTACGCCGCGAGGAAGATATTGCTCAATTAGTTCAATTACAATCTGAAATTCTTGATGCAATTTGGCCATACTTAAAGAAAAGCGGAACGTTAGTATATGCAACCTGTTCTATTCTACCAGATGAAAATTGTCAGCAAATCAGCTCGTTTTTAAAACGCCACTCAGATGCAAAACTCGCGGGAACAGAGACAAATGATTGTCTAGGAAAACAAATAATACCTGAGTTAAATGGTGGTGATGGTTTCTTTTACGCTCGATTAACTAAACGGTAATATATCTCTACGATTTATAGAGATAATTATTTGTTTGCAATAAGTTAGAGAATACTATGAAAATAATTATTCTTGGTGCAGGTCAAGTTGGCGGTACATTAGCTGAAAATCTGGTAGGTGAAAATAACGATATCACCATAGTCGATACTGATCCCAACCGTCTACACCAACTACAGGATAAATTCGATCTCAGAGTAGTCAATGGTCATGGTTCTTACCCCAGAGTATTAAGAGAAGCTGGTGCTGAAGATGCTGATATGTTAGTTGCTGTAACTAATTCTGACGAAACTAACATGATCGCATGTCAAATTGCTTATTCCTTATTTAACACCCCAAATAAAGTTGCGCGAATACGCGCAGCAGAATATATTCGTGAAGCAGATAAACTTTTTCTGCCCAATGATATTCCTATTGATTATCTTATTTCACCAGAACAACTTGTTATAGATTATATTTATAAACTAATTCAATATCCTGGCGCCTTACAAGTCGTTAACTTTGCCGAAGGCCGAGTAAGTATTGTTGCAGTAAAAGCTTATTATGGAGGCTCACTTGTAGGGAATGCACTTTCCTCACTTCGTGAACACATGCCGCATATTAATACCAGAGTTGCAGCAATATTCCGTCAGGATCGACCAATAAGACCTCAAGGTTCTACAATTATTGAAGCCGGTGACGAAGTTTTCTTTGTAGCTGCATCACAACATATTCGTGCTGTAATGAGTGAGCTTCAACGTTTAGAAAAACCCTACAAACGTATTATGATTGTAGGTGGCGGTAATGTGGGAGCAGGCCTCGCACTACGTCTAGAAAAAGATTACAGGGTTAAATTAATTGAACGAAATCAGCAAAGAGCTATAGAACTAGCCGAATTATTACATGACACCATTGTTTTCTATGGGGATGCCTCCGATCAAGAGTTATTAGCTGAAGAACATATAGAACAAGTTGATGTATTTATTGCTCTAACCAACGATGACGAGGCAAATATCATGTCTGCAATGCTTGCCAAACGCATGGGTGCCAAAAAAGCCATAGTTCTCATTCAACGTAGTGCATATGTCGATTTAGTACAAGGTGGTGTCATTGATATTGCAATCTCTCCACAACAAGCGACGATTTCCGCTCTGTTAGGTCATGTTCGCAAAGCAGATATTGTAAGCGTTTCCTCATTACGTCGTGGAGTGGCCGAAGCTATCGAAGCGATTGCTCATGGGGATGAAAATACGTCAAAGGTTGTTGGTCGAACTGTAGGTGATATTAAATTACCACCAGGCACTACAATTAGTGCAATAGCTCGCGGTAACGAAGTCCTTATTGCTAGTGATTACAGTGTTATCGAACAAGGAGATCATGTAATTATGTTTATTACAGATAAGAAATTTGTCCCCGAAGTAGAGAAACTATTCCAGCCAAGCCCTTTTTTCCTTTAAAAGCCAAAGAAATCATTATGCATCAGTCATATAATTAGAACACAATAACTAATACAACTTGGTATGTTTTAATTAAAAGGGTGTGATGAAACTTTTAAATCAGTTTATGAATTTACTATGAAAGATAATTTTGCCAATTTAGCTGCTGACGTCAGTATCGATATGATTTTAAAAGAACACCTTACCATCATTCACTATTTTTCTACACAATAAAACTAATAAACAGATCATTTAGTAAAAGGAGATTGAAGTTATATCAAATACTCCCAATTACCGAAACAAAATTATTATTAGAAGTTCGTAGATTACTGAAAAGTAGGAAATAGACCTATTAAACTAAAAGACCAGTAGTAAAGAATCTAATGACCCCTTACCACTGGTCTCCCAGCTACTTGCTTTGCTATGTTTTTCTTTCCTCTGGTAACTTCCTTTTCCTTTTTTATTTTTTTCAACTCGTTGTTTAAATAGCGGATCACGTAATAGAGCTTCTAGAGCATTATCCTTTATTACACCTTTCTTATGGTGATATGTAATCATCACATACCTCTATCATATTAATTTATCTACCAGCATAGTAATTGTACTCTCTGAGTTTTCAATAATAAAGAAAAATTACTTATTTCTTATTCAAAGCACCTTGTTCTAAAGTTTCAAGAATAGAACAGTAAATACTTATATGAGAACTGCCACAACAAGCATCACTTAGCATCTTAAGTGAATCACGCATTTTTCGCATTTCAAGAAGTTTTTCCTCCACTTCCATTAACCTAGAATCTACAATTTGCTTTGACTCTTCACAAGTATGATGGGCTGGATCTACACGAATAGACAATAATTCTGTAATAGCTTCCAATGTAAACCCTAATTGCTTAGCATAGCGTATAAACCGAAGGCGCTGTAGATCTTGCTCTGTATAAAGTCTATACCCTCCTTCAGTACGGTTCTGATGTTCCATCATTCCTTGTTTTTCATAGAAACGCACAGTATCAGGAGTTACATTCGCTAATTTAGCCAGTTGACCAATACGATACATCTTTATATCTCCTACAATAGATAACATTGTTTGAGATATCAGCATAGCAGGATGAAAAAAAATAAGTTAGAGATTCATATATGCAAGCGTAAAAAAACCGGGATAAACCCGGTTCTTTTATATGCCCCTACAGATTACTCCGCAGTCGCAACTTCTGTTTGAGGCTCAGTAGCACGGTCAACAAGCTCGATGTATGCCATCGGAGCATTGTCACCAGCACGGAAGCCACACTTAAGAATACGAGTGTAGCCACCTGCGCGGCTCGCAAAACGCGGGCCCAGCTCATTAAACAGTTTTGCCACGATTTCGTTGTCACGAGTACGGGCGAATGCCAGACGACGATTAGCTACGCTGTCGATCTTGGCAAGAGTAATCAGCGGCTCAACGACGCGACGCAGTTCTTTCGCTTTAGGCAGAGTCGTCTTGATGATTTCATGACGGACCAAAGAACCTGCCATATTACGGAACATAGCTTGGCGATGGCTGCTGTTGCGGTTCAATTGACGACCACTCTTACGATGGCGCATGACCTTATCCTTCTCAGTAAAACCTTAACCTGTGATCTAGTTATTCATCAGCAATACTTGCTGGTGGCCAGTTTTCTAAGCGCATGCCCAGAGATAAGCCACGTGAAGCCAGTACGTCTTTGATCTCTGTAAGAGATTTTTTACCCAGGTTAGGTGTCTTAAGCAACTCAACCTCGGTACGCTGTACCAAATCACCGATGTAGTGGATAGCTTCTGCCTTAAGACAGTTAGCAGAGCGGACAGTCAATTCCAGATCGTCAACAGGGCGCAGCAGGATCGGATCAAACTCTGGCTTCTCCTCTTTTACTTCTGGCTGACGTACATCACGTAAATCAACAAAAGCTTCCAGCTGTTCAGCCAAAATAGTAGCTGCACGGCGAATCGCCTCTTCAGGATCGATTGTACCGTTAGTTTCCATCTCGATAACCAACTTGTCCAAATCGGTACGTTGTTCTACACGCGCTGCTTCAACATTGTAGGCAATACGCTCTACTGGGCTATAACAAGCGTCTACTAACAAACGACCAATAGGGCGCTCATCTTCTTCCGAATGAATCCGGGCAGAAGCCGGCACATAACCTCGACCACGCTGAACTTTAATGCGCATGCTTATAGAAGCAGTTTCGTCAGTCAGGTGGCAGATTACATGTTGCGGCTTGACGATTTCGACATCTCCGTCGTGGATAATGTCGGCTGCAGTCACAGGGCCAATGCCAGACTTATTCAAGGTAAGAATAACTTCATCTTTTCCCTGAACTCTTACCGCCAGCCCTTTCAGGTTGAGGAGAATCTCCAGGATATCTTCCTGTACACCTTCTTTGGTGCTGTACTCATGCAGTACACCATCAATCTCAACCTCAGTCACCGCACAACCCGGCATAGACGAAAGCAGAATACGGCGCAGTGCGTTACCAAGAGTATGGCCAAAGCCACGCTCTAATGGCTCAAGGGTCACCTTGGCGTGCGTCGAACTGACTTGCTCGATATCAACCAGGCGCGGTTTTAGAAACTCTGTCACAGAACCCTGCATTGTGTCCTCTCTTTGGTGCTAAGCTTTACTTAGAGTAAAGCTCGACGATCAGGTGTTCGTTGATGTCAGCAGACAGATCGGCACGTTCTGGAATACGTTTGAACACACCTTCCATCTTCACAGCATCAACCTCCAACCAAGTTGGTTTCTCACGCTGCTCAGCCAGCTCTAAAGCCGCCTTGATACGAGACTGCTTTTTCGATTTTTCGCGAACGCTGACTACGTCATTCGGGGATACCTGATAAGAAGCGATGTTAACAACGCGGCCATTCACCATGATAGCCTTATGGCTTACCATTTGGCGTGATTCAGCACGAGTCGCCCCGAAACCCATACGGTAAACAACGTTGTCCAGACGACCTTCCAGCAAACTCAGCAGGTTTTCACCTGTGTTGCCTTTCAGACGAGTTGCTTCTTTATAATAGTTACGGAATTGACGTTCTAGAACACCGTAAATACGACGAACTTTTTGTTTCTCACGTAACTGCACACCGTAGTCAGACAGACGCGGTTTACGTGCGCCATGCTGCCCAGGTGCTTGTTCTAATTTACACTTGGTGTCAATCGCGCGAACGCCAGACTTCAGGAATAGATCTGTACCCTCGCGACGGCTCAGCTTGAGCTTAGGACCCAAATATCTTGCCATTTTCTTTCTCCAATCGAACCTAAAAAAGTAAACGCTATTAAACGCGACGTTTTTTAGGTGGACGACAACCGTTATGAGGGATCGGAGTCACATCAGTAATGTTAGTAATGCGGAAACCTGCCGCATTTAACGCTCGAATAGTTGACTCGCGGCCAGGACCAGGTCCTTTAACCATAACTTCCAGGTTCTTAATTCCGTATTCTTTCACTGCTTCGGCACAGCGCTCTGCTGCAACCTGAGCTGCAAACGGAGTAGATTTACGAGAACCACGGAAACCGGAACCACCAGCAGTTGCCCAACCCAAGGCGTTACCCTGGCGGTCAGTAATGGTCACGATGGTGTTGTTGAAAGAAGCATGGATATGAGCCACACCGTCAGAGACTTGCTTTCTTACACGCTTACGTGCACGAATAGGTGCTTTTGCCATTATACAATACCCCGATTATTTCTTGATCGGCTTACGTGGACCCTTACGGGTACGTGCGTTGGTCTTAGTACGCTGGCCGCGAACAGGTAGACCACGACGGTGACGTAAACCACGATAAGTACCAAGATCCATCAGACGTTTGATGCTCAGGGTTACTTCACGACGCAAATCGCCTTCTACAACGTATTTGGCAACTTCGTCACGCAGCTTATCAATTTGCTCTTCAGACAGCTCGCTGATCTTAACATGCTCAGCAATACCCGCCGCAGCACAAATGGCTTGGGAGCGAGTTTTGCCAATTCCGTAGATCGATGTTAAAGCGATCACGGTATGCTTCTGATCAGGAATGTTAATGCCTGCTATACGGGCCACTATGCACTCCTAAATTATTTATTTACCGCAACACCATTCTGAAAAGCCCGTTTTCAGGATACTCAAACAGTGTTACTGTGATATAAAAAAGATTGGCTGGCTAATTTAGCCAGCTCAAACCGACTTTGCAAGAAAAATATGCTATTTTATTAGCCTTGGCGTTGTTTATGCTTAGGCTCTGCACTACAAATCACGCGAACGATACCGTTACGCTTAACGATTTTACAGTTGCGACATAATTTCTTGACGGAAGCACGAACTTTCATTTTTACTCTCCGTAACTTCTCAAGCAAACCAATTAACGGTTATAACCTTTAAGATTTGCCTTCTTCAATGCGGACTCATACTGACTTGACATCATCAGAGTTTGCACTTGAGCCATAAAGTCCATGATGACTACAACTACAATAAGTAGCGAAGTACCGCCAAAATAAAATGGCACCTTCATCGCGTCACGCATGAACTCCGGGATTAAGCAGATAAAAGTAATATACATCGCACCAACTAAAGTTAGGCGTGTCATTACCTTATCAATGTACTTGGCTGTTTGCTCTCCCGGACGAATTCCTGGTACAAATGCACCGGACTTCTTCAGGTTATCTGCTGTTTCTCTCGGGTTGAAAACCAACGCGGTATAGAAAAAACAGAAGAAGATGATTGCAGACGCGTAGAGTAACACATAAAGCGGTTGCCCAGGCTGCAAGTACATTGAAATAGTAGTCAGCCAGTTCCAACCAGTTCCTCCCCCAAACCAGGAAGCTATGGTACCAGGGAACAGAATAATGCTGGAAGCAAAAATAGCAGGGATAACCCCAGCCATATTCACTTTCAACGGTAAATGTGTACTCTGTGCAGCATAAACTCGGCGACCTTGCTGACGTTTTGCATAGTTAACAACGATACGTCGTTGGCCACGCTCCATGAAAACAACGAAGAAAGTCACTGCAAACACTAACACTGCAACCAACAGCAACAGGAGGAAGTGCAGATCGCCTTGCCGAGCTTGCTCAATGGTATGGCCAATGGCCGGCGGCAAACCCGCAACGATACCAGCAAAGATTATGATAGAGATACCGTTTCCAATACCACGCTCAGTAATCTGCTCACCCAACCACATTAGGAACATAGTCCCAGTAACTAGGCTCACAACAGCCGTGAAGTAGAAAGCAAACCCTGGATTGATCACCAGCCCTTGCATTCCTGGCATATTCGGCAAACCAGTAGCAATACCGATTGACTGGAATATAGCCAGCACTAAAGTACCATAGCGAGTATACTGGCTAATCTTACGACGACCAGCTTCCCCTTCCTTCTTAATCTCTGCCAACGTTGGATGAACCACCGTCAACAACTGAATAATAATAGACGCAGAAATATACGGCATTATCCCCAGTGCAAAGATAGAAGCACGACTTAAAGCACCACCAGAGAACATGTTAAACATTTCAATGATGGTGCCCCTTTGCTGTTCGAGCAATTTGGCAAGCACAGTGGCATCAATACCAGGGATAGGAATAAAAGAACCAATACGGAAAACAATTAACGCGCCAATAACAAACAACAGCCTACGTTTCAGCTCGCCCAGTCCACCTTTAGCACTTTGGAAATCTAATCCTGGTTGTTTAGCCATCTGTTACTTATTCCTCAATTTTACCGCCAGCAGCTTCAATTGCAGCATGAGCGCCCTTAGTAACACGAAGGCCACGCACAGTTACTGCACGATTGATTTCGCCAGAAAGAATAACTTTCGCAAATTCAATTTGAGTGCCAACAATGTTAGCTGCTTTCAATGCATTCAGATCGATAATATCGCCTTCAACGGCAGCAAAATCAGACAAACGAACTTCTGCTGTAACCATCGCCTTACGTGAAGTAAAGCCAAATTTTGGCAAACGACGGTACAAAGGCATCTGACCACCTTCAAAACCGCGACGGACGCCACCGCCAGAACGAGATTTCTGACCCTTGTGACCACGGCCACCGGTTTTACCCAGGCCAGAACCAATACCACGACCTACACGTTTAGGCGCATGCTTGGAACCATCAGCCGGAGACAGAGTATTTAAGCGCATCTGTTACTCCTCAACTTTAACCATATAGGAAACCAAGTTGATCATACCACGTATAGCAGGAGTATCTTCACGCTCTACTGTATGACCGATACGGCGCAGACCTAAACCAACCAAAGTTGCCTTATGTTTAGGCAGACGGCCGATTGAACTGCGAATCTGTGTTACTTTAATAGTCTTAGCCATGGCCATTACCCCAGAATTTCTTCGACGGATTTAC
This sequence comes from Photorhabdus laumondii subsp. laumondii, assembly GCF_003343245.1. Classification (NCBI taxonomy): domain Bacteria; kingdom Pseudomonadati; phylum Pseudomonadota; class Gammaproteobacteria; order Enterobacterales; family Morganellaceae; genus Photorhabdus; species Photorhabdus laumondii. The sequence continues at coordinate 5,488,712 of NZ_CP024901.1, forward strand.
CACGCTTAGCTGCGACCATTTCTGGAGACTTCATGCTGTCTAAAGCATCCAGAGTTGCACGAACCACATTAATAGGGTTAGTGGAACCATAGGTTTTAGCCAGTACGTTACGAACACCAGCCACCTCCAAAACAGCACGCATAGCACCGCCTGCGATGATACCAGTACCTTCGTGAGCAGGCTGCATGAACACACGGGAACCAGTGTGTGCACCTTTTACTGGGTGATACAAAGTGCCGCTGTTCAGTGCGACGGTTTTCATATTGCGACGGGCTTTTTCCATCGCTTTCTGGATTGCTGCCGGAACTTCGCGTGCTTTGCCGTAGCCAAAACCAACGCGACCATTACCATCACCTACAACAGTTAGTGCGGTAAAGCTGAAAATCCGGCCACCTTTTACGGTTTTAGATACGCGATTTACCGCAATCAGCTTTTCCTGCAGTTCGCCAGCTTGTTTTTCGATGTGAGCCATCTTACACCTCTACCTTAGAACTGAAGGCCAGCTTCACGGGCAGCATCTGCCAGTGCCTGGACTCGACCATGATATTGGAAACCAGAGCGGTCAAAGGATACATCTTTAATACCTTTTTCCAATGCACGTTCAGCAATTGCCTTGCCAACTGCTGCTGCTGCTTCTTTATTTCCAGTGTATTTCAGTTGTTCATTGATAGCTTTTTCTGTAGTAGAAGCTGCCACCAAAGTTTCAGAACCGTTTGGTGCGATAACCTGCGCATAAATATGGCGAGGGGTACGATGTACCACCAGGCGAGTTGCACCCAGTTCCTGGAGCTTGCGGCGTGCGCGGGTCGCACGACGGATACGAGCTGCTTTCTTATCCATAGTGTTACCTTACTTCTTCTTAGCCTCTTTGATACGCACGACTTCGTCGGCGTAACGAACACCCTTACCTTTATAAGGCTCAGGACGACGATAGGCACGCAGTTCTGCCGCAACCTGACCGATTACCTGTTTATCAGCACCCTTTAGTACGATTTCAGTTTGTGACGGACATTCTGCAGTAATGCCTGCTGGTAGTTCGTGGTCAACTGGATGTGAGAAGCCCAGAGACATGTTGATAACATTGCCTTTGACTGCTGCACGATAACCAACACCTACCAGTTGAAGTTTCTTAGTGAAGCCTTCGGTAACACCGATAACCATAGCATTCATCAAAGAACGAGTTGTACCCGCCTGTGCCCAACCATCAACATAACCATCGCGTGGAGCGAAGGTCAGTTGATTATCTGCATGCTTAACTTCAACTGCGCTGTGGATTGTACGACTCAACTCGCCGTTTTTACCCTTAATCGAAATAACCTGACCGTCGAGTTTTACCTCTACGTCGGTAGGAATAACGACGGGTGCTTTTGCAACACGAGACATTCTTTCCTCCCGAATTAAGCTACGTAGCAGAGAATCTCGCCACCAAGACCAGCTTGGCGAGCTGCACGATCAGTCATTACACCTTTAGAGGTAGAAACAACAGCGATACCCAAACCAGCCATAACTTGTGGCAGCTCATCTTTTTTCTTATAGATGCGCAGACTTGGTCGACTTACACGCTGAATACTTTCTACAACAGCCTTGCCCTGGAAGTATTTCAGTACTAATTCCAGCTCTGGCTTGGTGTCGCCTTCAATTTTATAATCTTCAATATAACCTTCTTCCTTCAGCACCTTGGCAATTGCCACTTTCAGCTTGGAGGAAGGCATGGTGACCGCAACTTTATTCGCGGCCTGACCGTTACGGATACGGGTCAGCATATCCGCGATGGGATCTTGCATGCTCATCTGTCTTTACTCCCGTGATTCAATTGGTGACAATTACCAGCTAGCCTTTTTAAGGCCCGGAATTTCACCGCGCATGGCGGCTTCACGGACTTTAATACGGCTCAACCCAAACTTCCGCAAAAACGCATGCGGACGACCAGTTTGGCGGCAGCGGTTACGCTGACGAGAGGGGCTGGAATCACGTGGCAGTGTTTGCAGCTTAAGAACAGCATTCCAACGCTCTTCATCAGATGCATTCACATCAGAAATGACAGCTTTCAATTCTACACGTTTAGTGAAGAATTTTTCAGCTAATTTCGCACGTTTTACATCACGTGCTTTCATTGATTGCTTAGCCATGAATACCCTGCCTTACTTGCGGAACGGGAAGTTAAAAGCAGCCAACAGTGCGCGGCCTTCATCATCAGATTTCGCAGTTGTGGTGATAGTAATATCCAGACCACGAACACGATCCACTTTATCGTAATCGATTTCAGGGAAGATGATTTGCTCACGTACACCCATGCTGTAATTGCCACGACCATCAAATGACTTAGCAGACAAACCACGGAAGTCACGAATACGAGGTACAGCAATAGAAATCAGGCGCTCAAGAAACTCCCACATACGTTCACCACGCAGGGTCACTTTACAGCCGATTGGATAGCCCTGACGGATTTTGAAGCCTGCAACTGATTTGCGCGCTTTGGTGATCAATGGTTTTTGACCAGAGATTGCTGCCAGATCCGCTGCTGCATTATCCAGCAGTTTCTTATCAGCAATTGCTTCACCAACACCCATGTTCAGGGTGATCTTCTCGACCCGAGGGACTTGCATGACAGAATTGTAGCCAAACTGAGTCATCAGTTTTTGGACTACCTCGTCTTTGTAGTAATCATGCAGTTTCGCCATCGTATTACTCCAAATTACTTGATAGTTTCGCTGTTAGATTTAAAGAAACGAATTTTTTTTCCGTCTTCAAATCTAAAACCTACACGGTCAGCCTTACCGGTTGCCGCATTGAAGATCGCAACGTTTGAAACCTGAATTGCAGCTTCTTTTTCAACGATGCCACCTGGCTGGTTCAGAGCCGGAACAGGCTTCTGATGCTTTTTAACCAAGTTGATACCTTCAACAATGACTTTCCCAGTAGAAAGAACCTGTTTTACTTTACCGCGCTTACCTTTATCTTTTCCAGTCAACACGATAACTTCGTCATCACGACGGATTTTCGCTGCCATTGTCCGCTCCTTAGAGTACTTCTGGTGCCAGGGAGATAATTTTCATGAACTTTTCATTACGAAGTTCACGAGTTACCGGCCCAAAAATACGCGTACCGATAACTTGCTCACTTGTGTTGTTTAACAACACGCAAGCATTGCCATCGAAGCGAATGACAGAACCGTCAGGGCGACGAACACCCTTCCTGGTGCGCACCACTACCGCTTTCAGGACATCACCTTTTTTCACTTTACCACGAGGAATTGCTTCCTTGATGGTGACTTTTATGATGTCGCCGACGTGTGCATAGCGACGGTGCGAGCCACCCAGAACCTTGATACACATTACGCGACGTGCACCGGAGTTGTCGGCCACGTTCAGCATAGTCTGTTCTTGGATCATTTTAGTGCTCCGCTAAATGTCAACTACTACTGAGCCCACTTCACTACTATAATTTAATATGAAGAGGCCGTTCAGATACCCCATATCATGAGGGCGCGGCATTATAACACCACATCTCAGATATAGATAGAAAAAATAAACGGCCCATAGCCTGAGCCGTTTACTCTATTCGAGCCAGCTTACAGAATCGCTTTCTCTACAACGCGAACTAAAGTCCAAGATTTAGTTTTGGACAGTGGACGGGTTTCGCGGATTTCCACCACATCACCAATGCCACATTCATTGTTCTCGTCATGTACATGCAGTTTAGTCGTACGTTTGATGAATTTACCATACAGAGGGTGTTTCACCTTACGCTCAATAGCAACAACAATAGATTTCTCCATTTTGTCACTTACAACACGACCTTGCAAAGTACGAATTTTATCGGTCATTACGCACCCGCCTTCTCAGTCAATAAAGTCTTAACGCGTGCGATATTATGACGCACTTGTTTCAACAGATGAGACTGTTGTAGCTGGCCACTTGCAGCCTGCATGCGCAGGTTAAATTGTTCACGCAGCAAATTCAGCAGCTCAGTTTTCAGCTCTTCAACGCTTTTTTCGCGCAGCTCTTGTGCTTTCATTACATCACCGTCTTAGTTACAAAGGTGGTCTTGATAGGCAGTTTCGCTGCTGCCAGCTTGAATGCTTCACGAGCCAGCTCTTCAGGCACACCGTCCATTTCATAAAGGACTTTACCAGGCTGGATCAAGGCAACCCAATATTCTACGTTACCTTTACCTTTACCCATACGCACTTCGAGTGGCTTTTCAGTTATAGGTTTGTCTGGGAATACACGTATCCAGATTTTACCTTGACGTTTAATTGCACGGGTCATAGCACGACGTGCCGCTTCAATCTGACGTGCCGTCAGACGGCCACGGCCCACAGCTTTCAGACCGAAAGTGCCGAAGCTAACATCCGCACCTGCTGCCAGGCCACGGTTACGGCCTTTGTGCATTTTACGGAATTTCGTACGCTTTGGTTGTAACATCAGCGACTCTCCTTACTTGCGGCCTTTGCGCTGCTGCTTTTTAGGTTGTGCAGCCGGTTTTTCCGCCTGTTCAACAGCAGCCATACCACCCAAGATCTCACCTTTGAAGATCCATACCTTAACGCCGAGTACACCATAAGTGGTGTGCGCTTCTGAAGTGTTGTAGTCGATATCTGCACGCAGTGTGTGCAACGGTACACGACCTTCACGATACCATTCAGGACGCGCGATTTCAGCACCGCCTAAACGGCCACTAACTTCCACTTTAATGCCTTTAGCGCCTTGACGCATCGCATTCTGGACTGCACGCTTCATAGCACGACGGAACATAATACGACGTTCCAACTGTGAAGTAATACTGTCAGCAACCAGTTTCGCGTCCAGTTCAGGCTTACGTACTTCAGAGATATTAATTTGCGCAGGAACACCAGCGATTTCCGCTACAGTTTTACGCAGTTTTTCTACGTCTTCACCTTTCTTACCGATTACGATACCTGGGCGAGCAGTGTGAATAGTTACACGAATACTTTTAGCAGGACGTTCAATAACAATGCGTGAAATAGACGCTTTTGCCAGTTCTTTCTTCAAGTACTGGCGAACTTTAAAATCGCTGTCTAGGTTGTCAGCGAATTCTTTAGTATTCGCATACCAAGTAGAGTTCCAAGGTTTGACAATACCCAGGCGAATACCATTAGGATGTACTTTCTGACCCATTGCTAGTCTCCAGAGTCTCAGCGATCGGACACAACCACAGTAATGTGGCTGCTGCGCTTCAGGATGCGATCTGCACGACCTTTTGCACGAGGCATAATACGCTTCATGGTCGGGCCTTCGTCTACGAAAATCTTCGTGACCTTCAGATCATCAATGTCAGCACCATCGTTGTGTTCTGCATTAGCAATAGCAGACTCAAGTACTTTCTTCACTAAACCAGCAGCTTTCTTATTGGTATAGGTCAGAGTTTCCAGAGCTTGCGACACTTTCTTACCGCGAATCAGGTCAGCTACAAGGCGAACCTTCTGAGCAGAAGAACGAGCGTGGCGATGTTTAGCGATAGTTTCCATCTCTTCCTCCTACCTTAGCGCTTTTTAGCCTTTTTATCGGCCGCATGGCCGCGATAAGTACGGGTCGGCGCGAATTCACCTAGTTTATGACCAACCATTTCGTCGGAAACAAAAACTGGTACATGCTGACGACCATTATGGACAGCGATGGTCAAACCGATCATGTTAGGAAAGATCGTTGAACGACGGGACCAAGTCTTAATAGGCTTTTTGTCTCCGCTTTCCACCGCTTTCTCTACCTTCTTCAGCAAGTGCAGGTCAATAAATGGACCTTTCTTGAGAGAACGTGGCATGGTTTATCCTCTAATTATTTTTTAGTACGGCGACGTACGATGAACTGATCAGTACGTTTATTACTACGGGTCTTCTTACCTTTAGTTTGAACACCCCAAGGAGTTACAGGATGTTTACCAAAGTTACGACCTTCACCACCACCATGTGGGTGATCTACCGGGTTCATCGCCGTACCACGAACGGTAGGACGAATGCCACGCCAGCGACTTGCACCAGCTTTACCCAGAACACGTAGCATGTGTTCTGCATTACCAACCTCACCTAAAGTGGCGCGGCAGTCAGACAGAACTTTACGCATTTCACCAGAACGCAGACGCAAAGTTACATAAGAACCATCACGGGCAACGATCTGAACGTATGCACCAGCGGAACGAGCCAACTGACCACCCTTCCCCGGTTTCATTTCTACGTTATGTACGGTAGAACCAACAGGGATATTGCGCATTGGCAATGCGTTACCAGTTTTGATAGATGCGTCAACACCAGATTGGATCTGATCACCAGCTTTCAGCCCTTTAGGTGCAAGGATATAACGACGTTCACCATCTTTATACAAAACCAAGGCGATATTTGCTGAACGATTTGGATCATATTCCAAACGCTCAACTACAGCAGGGATACCATCTTTATTACGTTTAAAGTCAATCAAACGATAGTGCTGCTTGTGGCCACCACCAATGTGACGAGTGGTAATACGGCCATTGTTGTTACGACCACCGGTTTTGCTGCTTTTTTCCAGCAATGGAGCATAAGGTTTACCCTTATGCAGCTCAGGGTTAACCACTTTAACAACGTGGCGACGGCCCGGAGACGTAGGTTTACATTTAACAATTGCCATTGTTCTTTACTCCTCCGACTTACTCTGCACCACCGATGAAGTCCATATTCTGGCCTTCCTTCAGTGTGACGTAAGCTTTTTTCCAGTCGCTACGACGACCAATACGCTGACCGTGGCGTTTAGTTTTGCCTTTTACCAGCAAAGTGTTAACACCTTCAACTTCGACTTCAAACAGTTTCTGCACAGCAGCTTTGATTTCTGCTTTAGTCGCGTCTTTCGCAACTTTGAGAACGATGGCGTTGCTTTTCTCCATCGCTGTAGAAGCTTTTTCAGATACGTGCGGTGCGCGCAGTACTTTCAGCAGACGTTCTTCACGGATCATGCCAGCATCTCCTCAACTTGCTTCACAGCATCAGCAGTCATAACCACTTTATCGAAGGCGATCAAGCTAACTGGATCAATACCAGCTACATCACGAACATCAACCTTGTACAGGTTGCGAGCTGCTAAGAACAAATTCTCATCAACTTCATTAGTGATAATCAGCACATCTTCCAGAGCCATCTCTTTCAGTTTCTGAACCAGAAGCTTGGTTTTAGGCGCTTCTACAGAAAACTTCTCGACAACGATCAAACGATCTTGACGTACCAATTCAGACAGGATGCTTTTTAAAGCACCACGGTACATTTTCTTATTAACTTTTTGACTGTGGTCCTGTGGCTTAGCTGCAAAAGTTACGCCACCAGAGCGCCAAATTGGGCTCTTAATAGAACCAGAACGTGCACGGCCAGTGCCTTTCTGACGCCATGGTTTTTTACCTGAACCAGAAACTTCAGCACGGGTTTTCTGAGCACGAGTACCTTGACGTGCACCAGCTGCGTAAGCAACAACTACTTGATGCACAAGCGCTTCATTGAAATCACGCCCGAAGGTAGTTTCGGAAACAGTCAGCGCGCCTTGCGCGTCTTTCATTACCAATTCCATTCCTATCTCCTCGACGTTACGCCTTGACAGCCGGTTTTACGATCAGGTTGCCACCAGTTGAGCCTGGAACAGCACCTTTGACCAGCAGCAGGTTGCGCTCAGCGTCAACACGTACTACATCCAGGCTTTGAACAGTTACGCGTTCATTACCCAGTTGGCCTGCCATTTTCTTGCCTTTAAATACCTTGCCCGGAGTTTGGTTCTGACCGATAGAACCCGGAACACGATGAGACAAAGAGTTACCGTGGCTAGCATCTTGGGTACGGAAGTTCCAGCGCTTAACAGTACCAGCAAAACCTTTACCTTTAGATGTACCAGTAACGTCGACTTTCTTAACGTCAGCGAAAATCTCAACGCTAATGCTTTGACCTACAGCATATTCTTCGCCTTCAGACAGGCGGAATTCACGCAGGATACGGCCAGCTTCAACGCCAGCTTTAGCGAAATGACCCGCTTCAGGTTTATTTACACGGCTAGCTTTTTTGCTACCAGTAGTAACCTGAATTGCACGATAACCATCGTTATCTAGCTCTTTAACCTGAGTAACACGGTTATCTTCAATTTCGATAACAGTTACAGGGATCGAAACGCCATCTTCAGTGAAGATACGAGTCATACCCACTTTTTTACCGACTAAACCAATCATTGTTTCAACCTCTCAATCGTTCAATGACCTGATTAACCCAGGCTGATCTGCACGTCTACACCGGCAGCCAGATCCAGACGCATCAGAGCATCAACGGTTTTCTCGGTTGGCTCAACGATGTCAACCAGACGCTTATGAGTGCGAATTTCGTACTGATCACGCGCATCTTTATTAACATGCGGAGAAATTAGAACGGTAAAACGCTCTTTACGAGTCGGCAGCGGGATCGGACCACGAACCTGCGCACCAGTACGCTTAGCGGTCTCGACAATTTCCGCAGTTGATTGATCGATCAAACGATGATCAAATGCTTTCAGGCGAATACGGATTCTTTGGTTCTGCATGAGACCAGAGCTCCAACTATTTTATAAACATAAATGATTACTCCTCAATCCCATTTCGATTGATGGGAGAGTGCAATCGTTCAATATATAACCCCCATATCGGGGATATTTTAAATGGGCAGCAAACAAATACTGCTCACTTACTGGCTAACAAACCAGACTTACACGTAAGTAAGACCGCATATTATACGCAAATCAATTAACAAAGCAAGACACAGATGAAGATCTGTCCAGAGTAAAATTAGAGGGGCATAAAACAAGATGCCCTAACTTAACAGATAGGGCATTTTTCCGTAACTATAACTATTCTCCTTCAAGAATCTGTGATTGAGTGTAATTTTGAATCCCCATACGTTCAATTAATTCAAATTGAGTTTCCAACCAATCAATATGCTTTTCTTCTTCATCTAGAATATCAATCATTAAATCACGGCTAACATAGTCATGAATCGAATCAGCATAAGCAATCGCTTCTTTCAAATCTTTAGCTCCTTGCAATTCGAGCTGCAAGTCAGATTTGAGCATTTCTTCGATATCTTCTCCGATGTTAAGTTTTCCTAGATCCTGCAAATTAGGAATCCCTTCAAGAAAAAGGATACGTTCAATGTACCTATCGGCGTGCTTCATTTCATCGATAGATTCATGATATTCCTTATCATTAAGGCGAGTAAGACCCCAGTTTTTGAACATTCGGGCGTGCAGAAAATACTGATTAATTGCAACAAGCTCATTTCCAAGAAGTTTGTTCAAATGAGCAATCATTTTTTTATCACCTTTCATAGACTATTCCTCCGCTTCCAGTACTTAAAGTGTAGTACCTATTCAGCAGAGTAGTAGTAAACTTACTTCTTTTTTATCAAGCAACGTTATCTATCTTGGGTAACTGTGCAATCTCCTCATTAATTAGCTCTCTAGCTTGGCGTATGCATTTGCCACAATCACGGCCTACAGGCACAATACATTTTAGTTCTTTAATAGAGTGAATATGATGTTGACGCACCGCATTACGTATTGTTTTGTCACTCACCGCATTACATAGGCAGACATACATAAATAACACTCTCTGGTACACATTATAGCGCATATTAAATAATAATGAGTCTCATTTCAATAATCATTCGCATTTTAATTTTCTGATTCAGGTTCCTCCAAATATTCTTTTAGCCTTGTCAAATAGAGGGAGTTCTCTCATTTCTATAACACTTTGGCTAGGAAGGCTTTTATCTCTATCAGGGACTTTCTTAAACTTATTCCATCCTAAGACTATCTCCTACATCAACAATTTGTTCCAGAACTGATAGCTAGACAGAACAACCTACTTAAGATATTACGGGATATAGAATTCACATACTTAGTTGCACGAAAACGAGCATGCTATGCCGTAATCTTTTCGGGAGTATCCTCTCTTTCTGTTAGAGCATACCAACAGAGACAGAACAAGCATGGGTTAGATATTACTACCTGTATGTAAAAGAAAATATGACTTATCTAAGTCTGAAAACAAATACTTATTTGGAAAAATCGCGAGTTATCACCAACGTATTCTATAGATGAATGATGTATATAACTCTGAGAATATCCTAATAAAACAACCAAATAACGCCTTCAGGAACAAGCGGCCAAAATCAAAAAGTTAAAACACGAAGAGATAACCCAACGGTGTGGTTCATGCAGAGAATTTAAGGAAGGATGATATCAATTAAAATACTCACTAACAGACACCTGATGTAGCACACCAGGCATCTGTTCTAAAACAAGCCAGAAGGCAAACCTATTCTAGAGTTAGGTACTTAATCATTAGCTATTAAGCGATAACTTTAGCAACAACACCAGCACCTACTGTACGGCCACCTTCACGGATAGCGAAGCGCAGACCCTGGTCCATTGCGATTGGGGCAATCAGGGTAACTTTCATCTGAATGTTATCACCTGGCATCACCATTTCCACGCCTTCTGGCAGTTCAATGGTACCGGTCACGTCAGTTGTACGGAAGTAGAACTGTGGACGGTAGCCTTTGAAGAATGGCGTATGACGGCCACCTTCGTCTTTGCTCAGAATATAAACTTCTGATTCGAAAGTGGTGTGTGGCTTGATTGAACCCGGTTTCGCCAGTACCTGACCACGTTCGATTTCGTCACGCTTGGTACCACGCAGCAGAACACCGACGTTCTCACCTGCACGGCCTTCGTCCAGCAGTTTGCGGAACATTTCTACGCCAGTACAAGTGGTTTTAGTCGTGTCTTTGATACCCACGATTTCAACTTCTTCACCCACTTTAACGATACCGCGCTCTACACGACCGGTAACTACAGTACCACGGCCTGAAATAGAGAATACGTCTTCGATTGGCAGCAGGAATGGCTGGTCAATAGCACGCTCTGGCTCTGGAATGTAGCTATCCAGGGCCTCTGCCAGTTCGATGATTTTGGCTTCCCACTCTGCATCACCTTCCAGCGCTTTCAGAGCAGAACCACGGATGACTGGCGTGTCGTCGCCTGGGAAATCGTACTGAGACAGCAGCTCACGCACTTCCATCTCAACCAGTTCCAGCAGCTCTTCGTCGTCTACCATGTCACATTTGTTCAGGAACACGATGATGTAAGGAACGCCTACCTGACGGCCTAACAGGATGTGCTCACGCGTCTGTGGCATTGGACCGTCAGTCGCGGCAACTACCAGGATTGCGCCGTCCATCTGAGCCGCACCGGTGATCATGTTTTTCACGTAGTCGGCGTGGCCTGGGCAGTCAACGTGCGCATAGTGGCGGCTTGGAGTATCGTATTCTACGTGAGAAGTAGAGATGGTGATACCACGCGCTTTTTCTTCTGGTGCGTTATCGATTTGGTCGAATGCACGAGCATTACCACCGTAGGTTTTAGCCAGTACAGTAGTAATAGCAGCAGTCAGGGTAGTTTTACCGTGGTCAACGTGGCCGATAGTACCAACGTTAACGTGCGGTTTTGTACGTTCAAACTTTTCTTTAGACATTAGATTGTCCCTCTAAGACACGGAATCGGTGGTTCCACCACATCAACCAAGCAATTGCTCGTTGAATATCGCTTACAGGAATAAAATCGGGAGACAAGGACATTAAGGAAGTGGTGCTGATAGGCAGATTCGAACTGCCGGCCTCACCCTTACCAAGGGTGTGCTCTACCAACTGAGCTATATCAGCACATCTTGGAGCGGGCAGCGGGAATCGAACCCGCATCATCAGCTTGGAAGGCTGAGGTAATAGCCATTATACGATGCCCGCATTGAACTCGGCTACCTGACTTTAATCAGCTGTATGTTGATCTCAATATACTTTGCTTCCAGTTAAGCACTAAAAGAATACCAAGATTAAATCTGATTCTTTGGTGGTGGGGGAAGGATTCGAACCTTCGAAGTCTGTGACGGCAGATTTACAGTCTGCTCCCTTTGGCCGCTCGGGAACCCCACCTTTCCAAATTTTTAATGGTGCCGGCACCAAGAATCGAACTCGGGACCTACTGATTACAAGTCAGTTGCTCTACCAACTGAGCTATGCCGGCATCAAGTGCTGCGCATTCTAGGCAGTGTGAACGCTCTATGCAACAAAAAAATTGCTTTCCTTGATCATTCGGTTGCAAAATAACCAATTTCATTCGATTAGCTGTTTTTTTCAATTGATTTAGCTTAAACAATAAACACCGAATTACCTACCAACTAAGGAACCTATCACAAGTGCTCGATAAAACTTGATAAGCCACTTCATCTTGAATCATTTAAATTCCCATCATGATAAGCAAACAGCTGAAGCTAACATTAAGTAAAACAACTCAATTTTTTACAATTCTGCATTTCTTACAAAAAAAACCTCTAAAAATATAAAAAAGCCTACGCCTGCCGCTCATCAGTCGATATCATGCGATTTATTTTTTGTCGGGTACAGGTTGTTTATTACAACTTGCCAAACCTGCACAAACAGGCAGATGTTGGTTTATGAATAAAAAAGAACCTTTTTTGGCTACTCCATATTTGCAATTCAATCGTGAACAATGGGCAACCTTACGTGATTCAGTTCCACTGACATTAACAAAAGAAGAATTAATTGATTTAAAAGGAATTAATGAAGAAATTTCTTTAGAAGAAGTTGTTGAGATTTACCTTCCTTTATCTCGCTTACTCAATTTTTATATTAGTTCAAATTTACGTCGTCAAGCAGTGCTGGAACAATTTTTAGGTACTGATGGACAAAAAGTCCCTTATGTCATAGGAATTGCTGGCAGTGTTGCTGTTGGTAAAAGCACTACTGCACGTCTATTACAAGCTCTGCTGAGTCGTTGGCCTGAACACAGAAGCGTAGAATTAATTACTACAGATGGTTTTCTACATTCTAACAGCGTGCTGAATGAACGTGGACTGATGAAAAAGAAAGGGTTCCCACAGTCATATGATATGCATAGCTTAGTGAAATTTGTATCTGATATTAAATCGGGCTCTAAACAAGTATCCGCACCAGTATACTCTCATCTTACCTATGATATCGTACCAAATGAGCAAAAATTCATTAAACAACCAGACATTTTGATTCTAGAGGGTTTGAATGTATTACAAAGCGGTATGGATTATCCCCATGATCCACACCATGTATTTGTCTCTGATTTTGTCGACTTTTCTATCTACGTCGATGCACCAGAAAAATTACTCAAAAGTTGGTATATCAGTCGTTTCTTAAAATTCCGCCAAGGTGCCTTTTCCGATCCAGATTCTTATTTCCACAGTTACTCCAAACTATCAGAAGAAGAAGCCATAAATACTGCATCCGATATCTGGCAAGAGATCAATGGACTGAATTTGCGACAAAATATTTTACCAACTCGAGAACGCGCAAGCCTAATCATGACAAAAGGTACTAATCACACTATTGAAAGCGTAAGGCTACGTAAGTAAAGATAGTCTCCGAACCCGGAAGACATTTCTCTTCCGGTCATTTTTAACAACCTCTTAAAGAAATCTCCCCGCCAATATATGGGGTTATGACACCATTCTGATCAAGTAACAAAGCACCTTGCTGATTAATACCCCTAGCTATACCATACACTTCCTGACTACCAATAATTAATTTCACCGGCCTATCCATAAAATTATCTAACTCAAACCACCGAGAAACAAATGAAGACAAGCCTTTATTTTCAAACTGAATTAGAGCTTTCCTTAGATCAAGTATTATTTCTACAGCCAATTTATTACGATCAACTTGAATTCCTGCCTGCAACAAATTAATCCATTGCTGATTAATAGGTTCTTCGTCCTTATGATCCATCGAAATATTTATACCCGCACCTATTACAACCTGAGCAGCATCACCAGTCTTTCCTATTAGTTCAACTAAAATTCCCGCTAATTTCTTATCATCAAGATATAAATCATTTGGCCATTTTACCCTAATTCTACCAGCGCCAAATCGATGCAATACTTCAGCAATAACAATGCCAACAACCAAACTCAATCCAATTGCAGCAGCAGGTCCTTGTTCAAGGCGCCAATACATAGATAAATAAAGATTTTTACCAAAGGGCGAAACCCATTTCCTTCCACGCCGCCCTCTGCCAGCATACTGGTACTCTGCAACACAAGCATCCCCTGATTTCAATTCAGATAAACGTTCCAACAAATACTGATTAGTCGAATCAATAACTGGCAAAACAGTTATACGATCCTGAGGTAAGTATTGCAAAATAGTAGACTCATCAAGTAACTGCATAGGTGCCATAAGGCTATACCCCTTACCAAGAGTTGTTTCTAGCTCAATTCCCCACTCACGAATTGTCTGTATATGTTTATTAATTCCAGCCCTACTCATCCCTAAATATTGTCCCAACTGTTGACCGGAATGAACTTCACCGTCAGACAAAATCTTAATCAACTGTAATGGCACGGTTATATCTTTCATGAAATACATTCCACAGCATCAATTTCGCCTTTAGAACCAATAAAACGAACCTCAGGTTCAAGTAATACACCAAACTTACTTATCACTTGCCGGCGAATGTAAGCAGCCAATAAAACTACATCCTTACCTGTAGCATTTTCCTGATTTATCAGTACTAGAGCTTGTCTAAGATGCACAGATGCACCTCCAATGCGATAACCTTTTAAATTACAACGTTCAATGAGCCAAGCTGCCGCTAATTTAAACATCCCATTCGTGTAAGAATATTGGGGGCTATCAGGGTAATTTTCTTTGATTTTTGCCGCAACTTCCGCACTGACAATTGGGTTTTTGAAGAAACTGCCCGCGTTTCCTGTTATTGCAGGATCAGGTAATTTACTGGTGCGCATTGCACATACTGAATCAAAAATCTGCTGAGGAGTTACATTATCTTTCGATAGCCTAGTTAAATTACCGTAGTTCAATATTGGCTGCCAATTCTTCTTCAACAATAATCCTACAGAAATAATAGAATGATTTGCTTTATATTTATGCTTGAAAATACTATCACGATATCTAAACTGACATTCACCAACACTAAGACGCGTTTGTTCCCCAGTTTCTAGATTAAGAACATCTACATATTCACACACATCTCTAAATTCAATACCATATGCACCAATATTTTGAATTGGTGCTGCGCCAGAGCAACCAGGAATTAAAGCCAGATTCTCTAATCCATAGATTTGATTTTTAAGAGAATGACAGACTAATTCGTGCCAATTTTCTCCCGCCCCTACATGTAAATGCCATGATTCATCTGTCTCCCGCTGTTGAATCCCCATAATTCTATTCAGAATCACAGTTCCTTCAAAATTTGTAGTAAATAAGACATTACTACCTCCACCAAGCAGTAATACAGGTTGTTTTTCGCTTTTGGCTTTTTGCCATAAAGCTAATAAGGACTCGGCAGATTCAGCTATATCTAAACGTTTAGCATAGGCTGATAACCCAAAGGTATTAAACTCTTTAAGAGAAAGCATTCACTCAACACTCAATAAAGCTATTTAATAAGTAGTTTATCAGCTATAGGCGTGGAAAACAGTTGGAAAACTAAGTTAGTTCTTTGTTAAATGCAAAAAGGCCACCCAGAAGGGTGGCCTTTTTGTTTCAAAATAAAGTCTGGCAGTTCCCTACTCTCACATGGGGAGACCCCACACTACCATCGGCGCTACGGCGTTTCACTGCTGAGTTCGGCATGGGGTCAGGTGGGACCACCGCGCTATCGCCGCCAGACAAATTCTTTATTCGTTATCATGGTGCTGATACCCAGATTCGAACTGGGGACCTCACCCTTACCAAGGGTGTGCTCTACCAACTGAGCCATATCAGCAATAGTTGCCCAAACTCACTGTTGGCGCAAAAAATTAAAGCCTGGCAGTGTCCTACTCTCACATGGGGAGACCCCACACTACCATCGGCGCTACGGCGTTTCACTGCTGAGTTCGGCATGGGGTCAGGTGGGACCACCGCGCTATCGCCGCCAGGCATATTCGGTTTTCTTCCGGCCGTTGTCGCTCTTCTGCCACAACCACCCGAATCAATCTCTGAACAAGCTGAAAAGTCATCTCTCTGCTGTCAACCGGCTTCTGCCGGCTGCCCTCTGAACACCAAAACACCTTCGGTGTTGTAAGGTTAAGCCTCTCGGTTCATTAGTACTGGTCAGCTCAATGCATCGCTGCACTTACACACCCAGCCTATCCACGTCTTCGTCTTAAACGTTCCTTCCGTGACCTCAGTCAGGGGAAGACTCATCTCAAGGCAAGTTTCCCGCTTAGATGCTTTCAGCGGTTATCTCTCCCGCACTTAGCTACCGGGCTATGCCATTGGCATGACAACCCGTACACCAGCGGTGCGTCCACTCCGGTCCTCTCGTACTAGGAGCAGCCCCTTTCAATCTTCCTGCGCCCACGGCAGATAGGGACCGAACTGTCTCACGACGTTCTAAACCCAGCTCGCGTACCACTTTAAATGGCGAACAGCCATACCCTTGGGACCTACTTCAGCCCCAGGATGTGATGAGCCGACATCGAGGTGCCAAACACCGCCGTCGATATGAACTCTTGGGCGGTATCAGCCTGTTATCCCCGGAGTACCTTTTATCCGTTGAGCGATGGCCCTTCCATTCAGAACCACCGGATCACTAAGACCTACTTTCGTACCTGCTCGAACCGTCACTCTCGCAGTTAAGCTGGCTTATGCCTTTGCACTAACCTCACGATGTCCGACCGTGATTAGCCAACCTTCGTGCTCCTCCGTTACCCTTTGGGAGGAGACCGCCCCAGTCAAACTACCCGCCAGACACTGTCCCCGGCCCGGTTTACGGGCCCAGGTGAGAACATCGAACATTCAAGGGTGGTATTTCAAGGATGGCTCCATGCAGACTGGCGTCCGCACTTCTCAGCCTCCCACCTATCCTACACATCAAGGCTCCATGTTCAGTGTCAAGCTATAGTAAAGGTTCACGGGGTCTTTCCGTCTTGCCGCGGGGACACTGCATCTTCACAGCGAGTTCAATTTCACTGAGTCTCGGGTGGAGACAGCCTGGCCATCATTACGCCATTCGTGCAGGTCGGAACTTACCCGACAAGGAATTTCGCTACCTTAGGACCGTTATAGTTACGGCCGCCGTTTACTGGGGCTTCTGTCAAGAGCCTCGCCTTGCGGCTAACCCCATCAATTAACCTTCCAGCACCGGGCAGGCGTCACACCGTATACGTCCACTTACGTGTTTGCACAGTGCTGTGTTTTTAATAAACAGTTGCAGCCAGCTGGTCTCTGCGACTGGCTTCAGCTCCGGAGGCAAACCCCTTCACCTACCGCCAGCGTGCCTTCTCCCGAAGTTACGGCACCATTTTGCCTAGTTCCTTCACCCGAGTTCTCTCAAGCGCCTGAGTATTCTCTACCTGACCACCTGTGTCGGTTTGGGGTACGATTCAATATGACCTGAGGCTTAGAGGCTTTTCCTGGAAGCCGGGCATCAACCACTTCACCGCCGTAACGGCTCGTCATCACGCCTCAGTGTTCACAGAAGAGCGGATTTACCTGCTCCTCCCACCTACACGCTTAAACCGGGACAACCGTCGCCCGGATGGCCTAGCCTTCTCCGTCCCCCCTTCGCAGTCACATTCAGTACAGGAATATTAACCTGTTTCCCATCAGCTACGCCTCTCGGCCTCACCTTAGGGGTCGACTCACCCTGCCCCGATTAACGTTGGACAGGAACCCTTGGTCTTCCGGCGAGCGGGTTTTTCACCCGCTTTATCGTTACTTATGTCAGCATTCGCACTTCTGATACCTCCAGCAGGCCTCACAGCTCCACCTTCTCCGGCTTACAGAACGCTCCCCTACCCAATAACACTTGCGTGTCACTGCCGCAGCTTCGGTGCATGGTTTAGCCCCGTTACATCTTCCGCGCAGGCCGACTCGACCAGTGAGCTATTACGCTTTCTTTCAATGATGGCTGCTTCTAAGCCAACATCCTGGCTGTCTGGGCCTTCCCACATCGTTTCCCACTTAACCATGACTTCGGGACCTTAGCTGGCGGTCTGGGTTGTTTCCCTCTTCACGACGGACGTTAGCACCCGCCGTGTGTCTCCCGTGATACCATTCTTCGGTATTCGCAGTTTGCATCGGGTTGGTAAGCCGGGATGGCCCCCTAGCCGAAACAGTGCTCTACCCCCGAAGATGAATTCACGAGGCGCTACCTAAATAGCTTTCGGGGAGAACCAGCTATCTCCCGGTTTGATTGGCCTTTCACCCCCAGCCACAGGTCATCCGCTAATTTTTCAACATTAGTCGGTTCGGTCCTCCAGTTAGTGTTACCCAACCTTCAACCTGCCCATGGCTAGCTCACCGGGTTTCGGGTCTATACCCTGCAACTCTTTCGCCCAGTTAAGACTCGGTTTCCCTGCGGCTCCCCTATCCGGTTAACCTTGCTACAGAATATAAGTCGCTGACCCATTATACAAAAGGTACGCAGTCACCCTGATTAATCACGGCTCCCACTGCTTGTACGTACACGGTTTCAGGTTCTCTTTCACTCCCCTCGCCGGGGTTCTTTTCGCCTTTCCCTCACGGTACTGGTTCACTATCGGTCAGTCAGGAGTATTTAGCCTTGGAGGATGGTCCCCCCACCTTCAGACAGGATTTCTCGTGTCCCGCCTTACTCATCGAACTCACAGCCATACCATCTTCGAGTACGGGGCTGTCACCCTCTCTCGCCGGCCTTTCCAGACCGTTCCTCTGATGCTATCGCTGATGCAGGTTCTGGGCTCCTCCCCGTTCGCTCGCCGCTACTGGGGGAATCTCGGTTGATTTCTTTTCCTCGGGGTACTGAGATGTTTCAGTTCCCCCGGTTCGCCTCATTAACCTATGAATTCAGTTAATGATAGTGCAACGCATTGCACTGGGTTTCCCCATTCGGACATCGCCGGCTCTGTCGCTTCATATCAGCTCACCGACGCTTTTCGCAGATTAGCACGTCCTTCATCGCCTCTGACTGCCTAGGCATCCACCGTGTACGCTTAGTCGCTTAACCTCACAACCCGAAACTGTCTCGGACTGTTCAGCTTGAGAGACACCTCAACAATACCTCGGCGATATTATTGAGTATTTCAATTTTTCAGCTTGTTCCAGATTGTTAAAGAGCATCTATCGCTAAACAGATTCACCTAAATCCGCTTAAAGATAACCTGACAACGCCTTTCACCCGTCATCCCGCAATATGGCGTCCCCTAGGGGATTCGAACCCCTGTTACCGCCGTGAAAGGGCGGTGTCCTAGGCCTCTAGACGAAGGGGACCCGCTGGTCAGCTTCGCAGACTCATTTGCACTCTATTTTCATCAGACAATCTGTGTGAGCACTGCACTCAACCTCTCTCAGGTAAGGAGGTGATCCAACCGCAGGTTCCCCTACGGTTACCTTGTTACGACTTCACCCCAGTCATGAGCCACAAAGTGGTCAGCGCCCCCCTTTCGGTTAAGCTACCGACTTCTTTTGCAACCCACTCCCATGGTGTGACGGGCGGTGTGTACAAGGCCCGGGAACGTATTCACCGTAGCATGCTGATCTACGATTACTAGCGATTCCGACTTCATGGAGTCGAGTTGCAGACTCCAATCCGGACTACGACAGACTTTGTGTGTTCCGCTTGCTCTCGCGAGGTCGCTTCACTTTGTATCCGCCATTGTAGCACGTGTGTAGCCCTACTCGTAAGGGCCATGATGACTTGACGTCATCCCCACCTTCCTCCGGTTTATCACCGGCAGTCTCCTTTGAGTTCCCACCTTCACGTGCTGGCAACAAAGGATAAGGGTTGCGCTCGTTGCGGGACTTAACCCAACATTTCACAACACGAGCTGACGACAGCCATGCAGCACCTGTCTCTCAGTTCCCTAAGGCACTTCGCTGTCTCCAGCAAATTCTGAGGATGTCAAGAGTAGGTAAGGTTCTTCGCGTTGCATCGAATTAAACCACATGCTCCACCGCTTGTGCGGGCCCCCGTCAATTCATTTGAGTTTTAACCTTGCGGCCGTACTCCCCAGGCGGTCGATTTAACGCGTTAGCTTCGGAAGCCACCGTTCAAGACCGCAACCTCCAAATCGACATCGTTTACAGCGTGGACTACCAGGGTATCTAATCCTGTTTGCTCCCCACGCTTTCGCACCTGAGCGTCAGTCTTCGTCCAGGGGGCCGCCTTCGCCACCGGTATTCCTCCACATCTCTACGCATTTCACCGCTACACATGGAATTCTACCCCCCTCTACGAGACTCCAGTCAACCAGTCTTAGATGCCATTCCCAGGTTGAGCCCGGGGATTTCACATCTAACTTAATTGACCGCCTGCGTGCGCTTTACGCCCAGTCATTCCGATTAACGCTTGCACCCTCCGTATTACCGCGGCTGCTGGCACGGAGTTAGCCGGTGCTTCTTCTGCGGGTAACGTCAAAGTCCAGCCCTCTTCAGGCTAAACCCTTCCTCCCCGCTGAAAGTACTTTACAACCCGAAGGCCTTCTTCATACACGCGGCATGGCTGCATCAGGCTTGCGCCCATTGTGCAATATTCCCCACTGCTGCCTCCCGTAGGAGTCTGGGCCGTGTCTCAGTCCCAGTGTGGCTGGTCATCCTCTCAGACCAGCTAGAGATCGTCGCCTAGGTAGGCCATTACCCTACCTACCAGCTAATCCCATCTGGGTTCATCCGACGGCGTGAGGCCCTTTCAGGTCCCCCACTTTGGTCTCGCGACATTATGCGGTATTAGCCACCGTTTCCAGTGGTTATCCCCCGCCCTCGGGCAGATCCCCAGACATTACTCACCCGTCCGCCGCTCGTCAGCAAAAGTGCAGGCACTTTCCTGTTACCGCTCGACTTGCATGTGTTAGGCCTGCCGCCAGCGTTCAATCTGAGCCATGATCAAACTCTTCAATTTAAATCAAAGTTTGATGCTCAAAGAATTCCTGACTAATTATTTCGTAATGAATTAACTGTTGTTCACTCTTCAAGACTTTAAAACGTATTTTTTTGTGATACGGTCTTGTGAGTGCCCACACAGATTGTCTGATTAATTGTTAAAGAGCAGGCTGACATAAAAAATAACATTCTCGTTCAGCCGGGCTGCGTATACTACGCTGTTCGCCCGCAGAGTCAAGCACTGATTATCGCTTTCTCTGCCCGACCTCACAATGTTTATCAGCGTTGTGTCGGTCAGTGGTGGCGCATTATAGGGCGTTCTTTGACGCTGGCAATAATTATTTTGAAAAAAGTTAACGACCGATGATTATTCCATCAAATTTAACTTAAGTTATCAATTTTTCTAGTTTTGAAAATCCATACTCCTGCAAAACGGGGATTAATGCATCAGTATCAGTATTCACTTTCATACAGTAAGCAAGACTATCTGCTGAAGTGCAAACAAGATTATTCTGATGTTTAACCAACCAAGCCGTTCTTCGAGCAATAGCAACACCAGAATCAATTAAACGCGTGCCATCAGGTAATATCTGAACTAATTCTTCTGCTAATAATGGAAAATGGGTACAACCCAATACCACTGTATCAGGTGGTTTTTTCATTCCAAGCCACGGTTTCAGTATCTTTTTTAAAATATCGGGAGAGACCTTACCACCATGCAGTTTAATTTCAGCTAATTCTACTAATTCAGCAGAACCTATAGATTCAATCCTGCAACCTGTCGCAAACTTTTCGATAAGTTCTTTTGTATAGGAACGATTAACTGTTGCTCTAGTCGCCAATAATCCAACGACACCATTACGAGTTAACTTTGCAGCAGGTTTTATCGCTGGAACCACACCAACAACCGGAAAGCTGAACCGCTCACGCAGAGCTGGCAAGCTGACTGTACTAGCAGTGTTACATGCAATAACCACTATTGTCAGAGGGTGTTTTTGCTGAATAGCACCAACAATTTGAACGACTCGTTCAACAATAAACTCTTCCGATTTTTCACCATAAGGGAATGCTTCGTTATCAAAAACATATATATAATGGAGATCTGGTAATAATTGTCGGATCTCTTGGTAAATAGATAAGCCGCCTACCCCAGAATCAAACACTAAAACTGTTGGGCGTGCGGCTTTATTTAAATCAGAAGTTATAGCTCCCAGTGAGGTAGTATTCACGTCCTGGAATGCGATAGCCATAAACTGTCTCGTAATCTTTATCAAGCAGGTTGGCTATTCTAGCACGAATTGTCAGATAAGAAGTGACTGGATATGAAACTGTTAAATCCCAAAAGCTGACGCCACCTAATTTCACACGCTTAGCCGGGGATGTACTGAAATCCTTGTCATAACGCCGCCCTAGATATTGATAAGTTAACCCCCAATCAAAATCATATAACTGCCAGTCAAGTTGATATTTCACTTGCTGCTTCGCACGACGAACTAAAATTTCATTAGTTTCACTATTACGGGGGTCAATATACTGTATTGTCAATTGATGCTGAAACATGCCAGTGTCTATTAAGCCAGTCCACTCAACACCTTTAATTTTCGCTTTACCAATATTGTAGTAGCGGCTATTCGCATAATCGATCAATTGCTCAATCTCATTGCGATATACAGTCATACGCCAAGTTAGCTGGCCAGTGACGCCTTCGATACCGCCTTCCCATTGTTTACTTTCTTCCGGTTTCAAATCATGATTACCACCAAAACCGTACATCTGGCTGAGCGTTGGAGCCTTAAATGCCGTACCATAAGAGGCTATCAAGCGATAATCTTTAATAAACTCCCAACCTAAACTGGCTTGCCATGTTGTATTCCAGCCAGCTTCTGAATGTTTATCTGAACGAATTGCACCTTCTAAAATAAAATCTTTCAGTTGTTGCTGTGCTGTCAGATACATTCCTGTATTACGTACCGTTTTACTCTTCGGAATATAACTGGTTCCAGCTTCTATCGATTGTTTTTGGAAATCCACACCGGTACTGACTATGCCCTGATATAGCTGAAAAGTATTCCCCCATTGCAAGTTATATTGTTCAGAATCATTAAGGCTAGCAGACTTATCATAGCGTCCATATTGAGGATCAAAGTTATAGTCTTTTGTATGACTATAACTTGTAATTAACTGGGATGAGTAGATCCCTTGGTTAAATCTGACTCCCATGTCATAGTGGCGACTATAAAGTTCACGAGTATCCGGTCTGGCATATGGATAACTCCAATTAATATCCGCATCATAAGATGTTCTATTGTTATAGCCATAAGCTCGAACAAATCCACTGACTTGCTCATTAAATTTTTGATCGACTCCTAACCAAAGCATTTTGCTCATGAAGCCGTCACGATCAGGTTGTCTAAAACCACCGGTATTACCATCAGCAACAACATCGTATCCTTTGGTATAAGTATAGTTAGCTGCTGCTGTCAGAACTGTATTTTCAGCTAGCGTTTGTTGAGTTGCACCATCATAAGTTTGATAGCCATGTGAGCCGATACCTACATTAAGGCTGGTTCCTAGCTTCTCTCTGGTAGTGATGATATTAATAACACCACCAATAGCATCAGAACCATAAACAGCGGAGCGTGGTCCACGGATATACTCAATTTTCTGAACCAATGATACAGGTATTTGGCTTAAATCAGAGGAGCCACTGATGCCCGCTTGATTCAAACGTATTCCATCCATCAGTACTAATACATGACTAGCATGAGTACCACGTATAAACAAAGAGCTTAATTGTCCAATCCCTCCATGCCGCGCAATATCAACACCGGGTAAACGACGCAAAATATCGGCTACACTATTTGACTGCCAACGATCAATTTCATCTCGTGTTACAACAGTATAAGGAGCCAATATGCTTGATATCGGCTGTTTAAAACGACTCGCCGTCACAACCAATGAATCCTGCGACTCCACCGCAGCAGAAGCTTGATTCCAGCCAGAAATCACCATAATTGAAACAGTGGATAATAATAACCGCTTTTTATTTATCATGAGAGAAAACATCCCACAATTTATTGTTAGAAGGACACGCTACGATGAAGCGTTGAGCCTATTCATAATAGTAAGCATAGACAGGATCGTGTATGAGTAATAAGAAAACTGGACATTCTTTGCTCTTTCCCTACAATTTTGCACGAAAATTTTTCTTACTACAGATATAAGAGAACAAACATAATGCAAAATCTCCTGCCAACGGAAAGCTATGAACAGCAACTGACGGAGAAAGTCAGCCGTTTAAAAAACATGATGGCACCTTTCCAGCCCCCGAGGCCAGAGGTTTTCCGCTCACCGCTATCTCATTACAGAATGCGAGCAGAATTTCGAATCTGGCATGAGCAGGATGATTTGTACCATATTATGTTCGATCAACAGACGAAACAACGTATTCGCCTTGTTCAATTCCCTGTCGCCAGTAAGTTAATCAACAAAATGATGGTAGTATTAATTGACTCCATTAGATCTGAACAGATCTTGTGTCATAAGCTATTTCAAATTGATTATCTGTCTACTTGCAGTAATAAAATCCTTGTTTCTCTGCTTTATCACAAAAAATTGGGGGAAGAATGGACACAACAAGCATTAAGACTGCGTGAAGCGTTAAGACATAAAGGGTTTGACGTTGAGTTAATTGGCAGAGCCGCTAAAACCAAAATCACATTGGATCATGATTATATTGATGAGGTTTTACCTGTCGCAGGCCGAAAAATGATTTATCGCCAGGTGGAAAACAGCTTCACCCAACCAAATGCTAGCGTCAATATTCATATGCTTGAATGGGCAATTAATATTACCAAAGATTCAAAAGGTGATTTACTTGAGCTCTATTGTGGTAATGGCAATTTCTCTCTGGCACTAGCTCAAAATTTTGAACGAGTATTGGCAACAGAAATTGCCAAGCCATCCGTTGCGGCCGCTCAATACAACATTACAGCCAATGGTATTGATAATGTACAAATTATCCGAATGTCAGCAGAGGAATTCACCCAAGCAATGAATGGTGAACGCGAATTTAATCGCCTTCAGGGAATAAATTTAAAAAGCTATCAATGTGAAACTATCTTTGTCGATCCACCACGTAGCGGCCTTGATGAAAAAACACTTGAGATGGTCCGGGCATATCCACGGATTCTTTATATTTCCTGTAACCCGGAAACCCTTTGCCATAATCTGGAGACATTAACCCAAACGCATAAAATTAGCCATCTGGCTCTGTTTGATCAGTTTCCTTATACTCATCATATGGAATGCGGCGTGCTTCTGGAAAAATTAAACTGATACTTGACAAACATATAAAGCAAAAACGCCGGCAGATAGATCTCTCCGGCGTTTTTCATCAATTAATGACAATTTTCTGTAATTGCCTGGTTTTTACGAATTTTTACCTTTCTGTAAATCCAAAATACCAGTACGGTACCCATTACTGCGGGCAGAAAATTAGAGCCAATTTCAGGGTATTCAACCCTGATAATCGCACTATAACTAAATAATCCTAAGAGGAAACAGGCGACAACCAACTTAGGCATCCCATCTGGCATTGAGTAATTCAAATAGCGCTGATGGATACAATAAACTGATAAAATCAATGTTATCAATGGGAAAACTGAAAAAGAAACAACTGAGCTAAAAACTGCTGAAAATGTTCCATTCGTTGCTAATCCGACAATAAAAGCGAGTAACAATGTACTTTTGTCCTGGCGATATTGTTCCATCATTTCGTTCTCCTCCTTCATAGTTATTTAAGTTTAGGGTTCGGTGGGTTCATTTCTTTGCGATACCAATAATATGCACCTTTAGCAATCATCCGTAGCTGCAAGACTAAACGTTCTTCTAAACGCTGTCTTTTCTCCAAATCAATATCCAGTGCTTCTGCACCTGCACTGAATACTATTGTTACCATTGCCTCTGCCTGCACTTCAGTAAAATGCCTCGGCATACAGCTTTCCTGTTCTAAATAGTCTGCCAGCTCAGCAATAAAATGTTGGATTTCCCGTGCGACAGCGGCACGAAATTCAGCAGAAGTCCCTGAACGTTCACGTAATAATAATCGGAATGCATTTGGGTTATTACCGATAAATTCCATAAAAGTTGAAACAGACGTGCGGATGACACTGCCACCTTTAGCAATACGTTGCCGGGCTTGCCTCATTAACTGACGTAACATCAAACCACTTTCATCCACCATAGTGAGCCCAAGCTCATCAACATCGCGGAAATGACGATAAAATGAAGTGGGTGCAATACCTGCTTCACGGGCGACTTCACGCAAGCTAAGGCTGGTAAAACTCCTTTCGGCACTCAACTGGCTGAAAGCCGCTTCAATCAGTGAACGACGAGTTTTTTCTTTCTGTTTCGCTCTGATGCCGATAATGTTACTCACACGAATCCTGACTCTTTATCTGAACTACATGTTAGGAAATATACCAAATTTTAATACGTTTGCCGTAATGATATGCTTATCATGTCATTTATAATGATCCATGTCATTTTATCAGCGCATTTTCTTATTAGATATTAAGATGATAAAGGTGACTACGCGTAGTCAGAAAATCATTAAAGGAGCATTTCCCCTTTGCTAATTCGATCGTTAGATAATTATTTATTTTCCAAAAACTTCATGGTATCAGCATAACGGGTAAAACTATGTTCAATTCACCCTAAACGATGACATAAACTCCTTATGATGATTGGGTTATTAAGTCAACCAATGTTAATATAGCGTTGTAATTTTGTGTAAAAACAGGTCTTTCCTCTATGCAACATATTCATTTTGACGCCATTGTCATTGGTTCTGGTCCCGGTGGAGAAGGAGCAGCAATGGGATTGGTGAAACAGGGTAAAAGCGTTGCTGTTATTGAACGCTATAATAATGTCGGCGGTGGTTGTACTCATTGGGGTACCATCCCGTCTAAAGCCCTCCGCCACGCCGTCAGTCGTATTATTGAATTTAACCAAAATCCTCTGTACAGTGATAATTCCCGCGTTCTTCGCTCTTCATTTGCTGAAATCCTGCGCCGTGCTGAAATGGTAATTAATCAGCAAACTAGAATGCGTCAAGGATTTTACGAACGTAATGGGTGTCGTATGTTTTCCGGAGAAGCAACATTCATTGATGACCACCGGGTGAGTGTGCGCTATGCTGACGATAACCACGATATTTTAAGCGCAGATAAGATTATTATCGCAACTGGTTCTCGCCCATATTGTCCGCCAGATGTCGATTTCACTCACTCCCGTATTTATAACAGCGATTCCATTCTGAAACTGGATCATGAGCCACGGCATGTCATTATTTACGGTGCCGGAGTGATTGGTTGCGAATATGCTTCAATCTTCCGTGGATTAGGCGTAAAAGTTGATTTGATTAACACTCGTAATCACTTACTCGCCTTCCTTGATCAAGAGATGTCAGATGCACTTTCTTACCATTTCTGGAATAGCGGTATAGTGATCCGCCACAATGAAGAATATTCTAAAATTGAAGGTGTTGATGATGGTGTTATCGTTCACCTTAAATCCGGTAAAAAAGTCAAAGCTGACTGTCTGCTTTATGCTAATGGTCGAACAGGTAATACGGATACTTTAGGGCTAAAAAACGTTGGTCTAGAAGCAGATAGCCGCGGTTTACTGAAAGTTAATAAGATCTATCAAACCAGCAACGAAAATATCTACGCTGTAGGAGATGTTATCGGCTATCCAAGCTTGGCCTCAGCTGCTTATGATCAAGGCCGAATTGCCGCCCAAGCGATGACGAAAGGAAACGCCGAAGTTCATCTGATTGAAGATATCCCAACGGGTATCTATACCATTCCTGAAATTAGCTCTGTAGGTAAAACCGAACAGCAATTAACAGCAATGAAAGTGCCTTATGAAGTTGGACGCGCACAATTTAAACATCTTGCACGCGCACAAATTGCGGGGATGAACGTAGGAAGCCTGAAAATACTGTTCCACAGAGAAACAAAAGAGATTCTTGGCATTCATTGTTTCGGGGAACGTGCGGCTGAAATTATTCATATCGGCCAGGCAATTATGGAACAGAAAGGTGAAAGTAATACTATCGAATATTTCGTCAATACTACTTTCAACTATCCAACTATGGCTGAAGCCTACCGTGTCGCGGCTTTAAACGGCCTTAACCGGCTATTTTGATTGCCCGTAATAAGTGCCCATTTTAGCTCTAATAGCCTCTGCAAGTTGCTCATAGCGACCACGCAGAGGTGAACCAGGACGATAAATCAAAACAACAGACCGCTTAGGTTCAGGGCTGTTACACTCCAGATAGCAGACGCCATCACGTTTTTTCTCTTGTGGCACTGCCAAATCAGGCAATAAGGTTATTCCACTACCGGCAGCAACCATATTACGCAGGGTTTCCAAACTGGTTGCACGAAAATGGGTATCTTCCTTCGCACCAGCCTGAAAACAGAACCCCATTGCCTGATCACGCAAGCAATGACCATCTTCTAGCATCAACAATTTTTCACCTGCCAATTCATCCATAGCGATTTTTTTACGCTCCGCCCAAGGATGGTCATCATAGATAGCTAGTTTCATGGGTTCTTCAAACAATGGCACTTCAATGAAATCTCTTGTCTCCTTAACCATTGCCAGAATCGCACAGTCCAATTTGCCACTATCCAACTGGGCTAACAGACTTTGAGTCTGGGCTTCATACAGATACATTTCCAACTTAGGAAACAAACTATGAAGCCTAGGGATAATATGAGGCAACAGATATGGACCAACTGTCGGGATCAAGCCAATATGCAGAGGACCAGACATATTTTCCCCTTGAAGTGATGCCATTTCCTGCAAAATCCTCACCTCACGGAGAACTGTTCTGGCTTGTTCTACTAATAACATCCCTTGCTGCGTAAACAAAACTTTACGGCTGGTGCGCTCTAATAACATGACCCCCAGATTATCCTCAAGCTTACGAATTTGCCCGCTTAACGTAGGCTGGCTAACGTGGCAAGAATCAGCAGCATGGCGAAAGTGCCGATGCTCCGCAAGCGCCACAAGATATTCCAGATCGCGGATATTCATTCCCACCTCAACATATTTAATATAAATGATAGAAACTACCAATAGATAATTATATCAATGTGAGGAAAAGACTATCAGATAATCCTTAAAAACTTATATATAAAGATCTCACTTATTTTACAGGGGATATACCCGTCATCTTTCAAGTTGCCTCTTTGTTGGCTGCACTCGCTCACCCCGGTCACATAGTTACCTATGCTCCCGGGGATTCACTCCCTTGCCGTCGCGATGCATCTTGAAATCCATAGGGGATAGATTAATCCCCACTGCTGACGATGACTAACTTAATTTTAGCCTCTGTTTAGCCTCTACAATCGCTTTCATAACTTGTTTTGGCGATACGCCACCTTTTGCAAGGCGTTTGTCCAAGCAAGATTGCAGAGACAAAATATCATATACATCTTCAATAATTGCACTGCTGAACTTCTGCAACTCTGTCAATGGCAACGCTTCCAGAGCCTTACCCTGAGTAAGCGCCATCATCACAATTTCCCCAACAATATGGTGGGCTTCACGGAATGGAACCCCTTTTGCAACCAAATAGTCAGCTAATTCAGTCGCGTTAGCATAACCCTGTTTAGCTGCTTCTGCGCAACGTGAACGCCTGACCTGAATACCGTCTAACACCAACGCAGCCATATGCAAACAATCCAGCCAAATGTCCAGCGCATCAAACAACCCTTCTTTATCCTCCTGCATATCTTTATTATAAGCCAGCGGCAGACCTTTCAAGGTCATCATCATACCGGTTAATGCCCCCTGCACTCGGCCACATTTACCACGGATTAACTCCAGTGCATCCGGGTTTTTCTTCTGTGGCATCAGAGAAGAACCGGAAGTGACTCGATCTGACAGTTCAATAAATCCTGCTTCACCGCTATTAAAGAAAATGAGATCTTCCGCAAAACGGGAAAGATGGATCATACTAATGCTGGCATTAGATAGCAGTTCCAATACATGGTCACGATCTGAAACACTATCTAGGCTGTTACGCGTCGCTGAAGCAAAACCTAGCCATGATGCTAGTTGTTCGCGGTCAATATCATAAGCGGTTCCAGCCAATGCACCGCACCCAAGCGGGCTAGTATTCAGCCGTTTTAAAGTATCCTGTAACCGATTTTCATCACGGACCAACATTTCTACATATGCCAAGCACCAGTGAGCAAATGTAATAGGCTGCGCTCTTTGCAGATGGGTATAACCCGGCATCACCGTATCCTGATTCTTCTCTGCGGTGATCACCAATACCTGTTGTAATTCCACAATTGCCTGATGGAGATGTGAAATGTATTCTTTACACCAAAGTTTAAGATCTGTTGCCACCTGATCGTTACGGCTACGACCAGTGTGAAGCTTCTTACCCAGCCCACCAACTTTACTGATCAACTGCCCTTCTACCCAACTATGGATATCTTCTGCATCACTTTGCAAGATGGCTTGTGGGTTAGCCTGAACCTCATTCAGCAATTCATTTAATGCCAGCTCCAATCTTTGTTGTTCTTCAACGGTCAACACACCAACCGTTATCAACGCTTTCGACCATGCAACTGAACCGGTAATATCCTGTTCCGCTAACCGGTAATCAAAGCGAAGTGAATCGTTAAATTGTTTGAACCGTTGATCTGCTTTCTGACTGAAACGCCCGCCCCAGAGTGCCATATTTTTGTTCCTGATTATCTGATGTCTGAGTGATTGATTACCTTTCATAAACAGCAATTTCATTCGCAACATGGAGATAATAGACTCGAAAAATCAAATACAAGGATGAATTCACGATCTGGTCATTACCTCCATAACTACGAACGATGAAATTACTCTTTACTATTTAATGCCCGAATGCGCGAAGGGAGAGAATACAGACGGATAAATCCTGCTGCATGGCTGTGATCGTAAACCTCATCTTCACCAAACGTTGCAAACGCTTCAGAATAAAGGCTATTTGTTGATCTTTTCTGGATCGCTGTTACCTGCCCTTTATAGAGTTTCAGTACTACTTCACCGCTGACATCCGCAGCCAACGTCTCAGCCGCTGCCTGAATAGATCGACGTAGCGGGGCAAACCAACGTCCGTCATAAACGACATAAGACATTTCTAGCCCAAGCTGCTGACGCCATTTAAAGCTATCGCGGTCCAGAACCAGTTGTTCAACACCACGCAACGCAGCCATCATGATGGTTCCTCCCGGTGTTTCATAACAACCACGAGATTTCATTCCCACCAGCCGGTTTTCCACGATATCGATACGACCGATACCATGTTTTACTCCCAGAATATTCAGCGCTTCAAGGCATTGATATGGAGACATTACTTTGCCGTTGACCCCAACAACCTCGCCTTTCTCAATCATGACACTAACCAATTCAGCTTCATCTGGTGCCTCTTCTGGATCGACTGTCCACACCCAACAATCTTTATTGGATGCATTCCAAGTGCTTTCCAGTACGCCACCTTCGGTAGAGATATGCCACGCATTCTCATCACGGCTGTAAATTTTCTCCAATGTTGCAGTGGTTGGAATATCTCGTGCTTTCAGATAATCCAGCAACGCTTCACGGGAACGTAAATCCCACTCTCTCCACGGTGCAACTACTTTTAGCTGAGGGGCTAATGCCGTATAAGTGCTTTCAAACCGAACCTGATCGTTACCCTTACCTGTTGCACCATGAGCAAGTGCATCTGCTCCTACTTTCAGTGCCAATTCAACCTGTGCTTTAGCAATAATGGGGCGTGCCATTGAAGTGCCCAACAAATAGCTACCTTCATACAGAGCACCGGTTTTCAGTACCGGATAAACATAATCTTTAATGAATTCCTCACGCAGATCCACAACGTGACATTCTGACGCGCCAGAACGCAAAGCTTTCTGCTCCACGCCTTCCAAATCTTCACGGCTTTGCCCCACATCAGCAACAAACGCAACAACTTCACAGTTGCCATAATGCTCCTTCAGCCAAGGAATAATGGCAGAAGTATCCAGACCACCAGAATAGGCAAGAACGATTTTTTTGATATCTTTAGTATGCATGAAGTTACCCTTTGAAATTCCGTTGTTATTTATCAGCAAAGCTTTGCCGAAAATTAATCAAACTTAATTTAAGCCAGAATACGAGTACCGACGGGAACACCGTTAAATAGATCGGTCAGTTGATCTGCATGACGCCAACTGGCGATATCTACCGGACGATCTAATGTCCTGGCTGCATCTAGAGCGGCATTCACCTTCACAATCATACCGTCAGTAATGATGCCATGAGCAATAAGCTGTTCTGCTTTCTCAACATTTATGTCAGGGATTTTCTGCCCTTTACCATCCAAAATACCGCTAACATCAGAGAGCAATACCAAATCAGCACCTAGCGTCTGAGCTATCGCCGTTGCTGCTTGATCGGCATTCACATTCATCAGCTCCCCTTTATCCGTTACCCCAATCGAGCTGATAATGGGCATATAACCCGCATCCAATAACGTTTTCAGCAACTTAGCATCGCCCGGCATCGCTTTTCCCACATGCCCCAACTCTTCACTCAGTTGGGAAACCGTGACCACATTACCATCTCCTAAATATAATCCAACTGATGCAAGTTGATATTTAGTCGCCCACGACAACAAGGTCTTATTGGCGATACCAGCCAATGCGCCGGTGATAATCCCAATCTGATCAGCGGGTGTTACTCGTAATCCTTGTTCCTTCACTATCGGTAGCTGCAACTTCTCCATCAGCTCATCCACCAGATATCCCCCCCCATGAACAACAACCAACTGGCGTTCATGTGTTTGCCGATATTCCTGCAATGCAGTAAACACACGTTCCAATGCTTCTTCATTGTCCAGTAACACGCCACCTAACTTTATGACTAAAGGTTCCATCTGCTCTACTCCTTCACGTCAATAATTAAAGTAATGCCTGAGTTTCTTCAAACCCAAAACGTATATTCATACACTGAACTGCCTGAGCTGCCGCGCCCTTCAAAAGATTATCCTCAGTACCTACAACAATCAGATGGTCACCCTGTACAACAAAACCAATATCACAGAACGGTAACCCAACAACGGATTTCAATGCTGGTACTCCTTTGCTGTAAAGCCTTACCAATGGCTTATCTTTGTATGCTTGACGATACACCTCATCTATCTGTTCTGCGGTAACACCCGGCTTCAACTTACAGGTAATTGTGGCAAGAATACCCCGGGCGAAATTGCCAAGATGTGGAGTAAAAACCACTCTGGTTCCCAGATGTTCCTCAATCTCCGGTTGATGACGATGGGTAAATATTCCATAAGGTTGCAAACTGATTTCGCAGAAACTGTTGGTCATACTGGCTTTCCGGCCTGCTCCACTTACACCACTAGTCGCATTAATCACCGGCCAATAGCTGATATCCAGCAAACTATTTTCCAACAGCGGTTTCAGGCAGAGTTGAGAAACTGTTGGGTAACATCCCGGTACAGCAACTAATTGGGCCTGTTTGATGTTTTCAGCCTGCCATTCGGCAAGTCCATATACTGCTTGTGCTAACCATTCAGTATGCTTATGTTTGAATCCGTAGTATTGTTGATAAATCTGAGCATTTTGTACGCGGTAGGCACCGGAGAGATCAAATACAGTGCAACCTGCTGCCAGAAATAGCGGCGCAATGTCATGACTAACTTCATGGGCGGTGGCAAGGAAAACCACATCAATCCCTTTAGCAGCATTAATAATATCAGTCAGCGGTTGCAGCGGTAGATCAACAATGCCTTTATACTGTGGATGTAAATCTGAGAAGCATTTATCTGCATCAACGCTCTGAGCAGAAACCATGAGCCTAATCAGATTCATATGCGGATGACGATGCAGATATGCTGCCAGTTCTGCTCCGGTGTAACCACTTGCACCAACAACCAGCGTATTCAACATAGGATATCGTTACCTTGTGCTCAGTATTTAAACGGGATAATGTATTTTTATTCAAAAAAAATGCATGAATATTGATACTATCATGAATAAAGGCTGTCAACAGTGAATATTAAATTACCTCCATTTATTGAGCTATTTCGGCAATTAATCGCGACTCCATCTATCAGTGCCACCGATATCAGTATTGACCAAAGTAACGAGTCTCTCATCAACCTACTGGCAAGTTGGTTGAAAGAAATTGGTTTCGAAATTGAGATACAGCCCGTCCCCGAAACCCTCGGAAAATACAATCTACTAGCTACATTGGGACGTGGCCCAGGTGGATTACTATTGTGTGGACACACTGATACCGTACCCTTCGACGAAGGTCTCTGGACGAAAGATCCTTTCACCCTGACAGAGCGCGATAACAAACTGTACGGTTTAGGTACAGCAGACATGAAAGGCTTTTTCGCCTTTATTATTGATGCGTTGCGGGACATTGATGTCAGCAAAATAACCCGTCCGCTGTACATTCTGGCAACCGCAGATGAAGAGACGACAATGGCGGGAGCCCGCTATTTTGCCGCAAGTACCACTATCCGCCCAGATTTCGCTATTATTGGTGAACCCACTTCATTGCATCCTATCTGTGCACACAAAGGACATTTATCAAACGCTATCCGCATTGTTGGCCAATCCGGGCACTCCAGTGATCCAGATCGTGGTATAAATGCCATTGACTTGATGCACGAATCTATTGGTCACCTGATTGAACTACGCAATACATTAAAAGAGCATTACAACAACCCGGCGTTTACCATTCCATACCCAACCATGAACTTCGGCTATATTCATGGAGGTGACGCAGTAAACCGTATTTGTGCCCATTGTGAATTACATATGGATATTCGCCCATTACCGGGACTAACGCTACAGGATCTGAACGGACTGCTAAATGAAGCGCTAGAACCAATGAAGCAACGTTGGCCTGGCCGCTTAACTATCGATGAATTACATTCCCCTATTCCCGGTTATGAATGTCCAACCGATCACAAAATGGTTGACGTGATTGAAAAACTGCTAGGGCGCAAAGCTGAAACGGTCAATTACTGTACCGAAGCACCCTTCATTCAGAAAGTATGCCCAACTTTAGTCCTTGGCCCGGGCTCTATTGAACAAGCACATCAACCGGATGAGTTCATTGATATGTCATTTATTGGACCTACCAGAAAGATAATTTCCCAGTTAATAGATCATTTTTGTCTAAGCAATAATTAATCGTTTTACTCGTCCCCCAAAAGTCAGGGGGACTCAAGCATCATAACAATCAACAAAAGTACTCCTCCCAAGCATTCTGATACATAAGCAATACTTATAGAGTATGACCTGCCATTAAATTTTAGAAATTTCGCCCAAACTGATTATTTTCTGATATGAATATGAGGGCTTAGGGTCAATGCAACACTGTGGCGCCACAAAAAATAACTTCCCGCCACTTAAATAAAATTTTTCTACAGAAACAGAATCAACATTCTGCCAGCAATAAAGGCTAAGAGTCACATGAACCAACAATATTCTGCAATGCGTAGTAATGTCAGCATGCTAGGTAAGCTGCTCGGAGACACGATCAAAGAAGCTTTAGGAGAAGATATTCTCGATAAAGTTGAGACTATCCGCAAATTATCCAAATCATCCCGCGCAGGTAATGAAGCACACCGCCAGCAGCTATTATCTACATTGCAAAACCTATCTAATAATGAACTGTTACCAGTTGCCCGTGCTTTCAATCAATTTCTCAACCTGACAAACGTCGCAGAACAATATCACAGTATCTCCCCGCATGGTGAAGCTGCCAGCAACCCCGTTGCGTTAGCGAAATTATTCACTCGCTTAAAAGAAAAAAATTTCAATAATGGCGATCTGAAAAAAGCGGTAAATGAACTGTCTATTGAACTGGTTCTCACCGCTCACCCAACTGAAATCGCTCGTCGTACATTGATCCATAAACTGGTAGCCGTTAACACCTGTCTATCGCAACTCGATCACGATGATCTAGCGGATTATGAGCGTAACAACATTATGCGCCGTCTGCGCCAGTTAGTTGCCCAGTCATGGCATACCGATGAAATCCGCAAAATCCGTCCTACCCCAATTGATGAAGCGAAATGGGGGTTTGCTATGGTGGAAAACAGCTTGTGGGAGGGTGTACCAGCATTCCTGCGTGAATTCAATGAACAACTGGAAGAGTCAATTGATTACAGCCTGCCAGTTGAAGCGGTACCTGTCCGCTTTACTTCTTGGATGGGCGGCGACCGGGACGGTAACCCGAATGTCACCGCTGAAGTCACTCGTCATGTATTACTGCTTAGCCGCTGGAAAGCAGCCGATCTATTCCTAAAAGATATTCAGGTTCTGGTTTCTGAGCTCTCCATGTCTGAATGCACACCAGAAGTTCGTAAACTAGCTGGGGGTGATGAAATTCTGGAACCTTACCGAGAAATTGCTAAAAAATTGCGGACACAACTCAGCAATACATTGACCTATTTGGAGAAGCAACTGAAAGGAGAGCAAGTTCTGCCACCAACTGATTTGCTGGTGGATAACGAACAGCTTTGGCAACCACTTTACGCCTGTTATCAGTCACTAAAAACCTGCGGGATGGAAATCATTGCCAACGGTCAATTATTAGATATCTTACGCCGTATCCGTTGTTTCGGCTTATCGCTGGTACGCATCGATGTACGTCAAGAAAGCACTCGCCATACAACTGCCATTTCTGAACTGACGCAATACCTGGAATTAGGTGACTACGCCAGTTGGTCAGAAGAAGAAAAACAGGCTTTCCTACTGTATGAATTACACTCCAAACGTCCATTGATTCCACACAACTGGCAGCCGAGCGCTGAAACGCAAGAAGTTTTCGCAACCTGTAAAGTGATTGCCGAGTCACCGCAAGACGCTATCGCCGCTTACGTTATCTCAATGGCTAAAGCACCTTCTGACGTATTAGCAGTTCACTTGCTACTGAAAGAAGCCGGTTGTCCGTTCACTTTACCCGTTGCCCCATTGTTCGAAACCCTTGATGACCTGAATAATGCTGAAAATATCATTCAGCAATTAATGAATATTCAATGGTATCGCGAACTGATTCATGACAAACAGATGGTGATGATTGGTTATTCTGACTCAGCAAAAGATGCCGGAGTGATGGCTGCGGCATGGGCACAATACCGAGCACAGGATGCCTTGATCAATGTTTGTGAAAAAGAGGGTATTACGCTGACCTTATTCCATGGTCGCGGCGGTACTATCGGCCGTGGCGGGGCGCCAGCACATGCAGCGCTGCTTTCCCAACCACCGGGAAGCCTGAAAGGTGGCCTACGTGTGACCGAGCAAGGCGAAATGATCCGCTTTAAATTCGGTCTGCCACAGGTCACTATCAGTAGCTTAGCCTTGTATGCCAGTGCGATTCTGGAAGCAAACCTCCTACCACCACCGGAACCTAAACCAGAATGGCATCAGGTGATGGATACCCTATCTGATGTTTCCTGTAAGATGTATCGCGATTATGTGCGTGAACAGCCCGATTTTGTACCTTATTTCCGCGCGGCAACACCAGAACAGGAATTAGCCAAACTGCCTTTAGGTTCTCGCCCAGCCAAACGTCATCCGGCGGGTGGTGTGGAAAGTTTACGCGCTATCCCGTGGATTTTCGCCTGGACACAAAATCGTCTAATGTTACCAGCCTGGTTAGGTGCAGGTGCCGCGCTACAACAAGTTGTAAATGATGGGAAACAGGATGTACTAGCAGAAATGTGCCGTGATTGGCCTTTTTTCACCACTCGGATTGGTATGTTGGAAATGGTCTTCGCCAAAGCTGATTTGTGGTTGGCAGAATATTATGATCATCGTCTGGTAGATAAGAACTTATGGCCGCTAGGTCAGAAACTGCGCAAGCAACTCTCCGCGGATATTAAGACGGTATTAGCCATTTCCAAAGATGAACACCTAATGGCAGATTTACCGTGGATTGCAGAATCAATCGCCCTGCGTAATGTTTACACTGATCCATTAAACGTCCTACAGGTAGAACTATTACTCCGTTCCCGTCAACAGCAATATTCTGATCCACAGGTTGAACAAGCGTTGATGGTCACCATTGCCGGTATCGCAGCAGGAATGCGAAATACAGGTTAGTCGCAGTCAGACAGGAGACAATCTCCGCACGACGGTAGTAACACTATTGAGCACAGTACCGGTATCTTTTTTCTCCAGACAACCCCGTACAACATGTGCTCAATAGACAACGAAAAAGAAGCCATTTTTCACCAGACGAAGCCTAATTTAAGAAAAATCCCTTATCACTTATCCAACCCTTTTTCCGCAGTAAAATAAGCACGGAAGCAATAACCCCCGCAAAAATTTCGATCATTACATAAATAAAATTTAATAATGTGATTTTCTCTCACTTCCCTAGAATTGTGCTTTTCCATTTCTAAGAGGATTCAGTCGTGAAGAAAAATAAACTTGCCATATTGCTATCTCTTGCTTCCTTGTTTGGCGTTAATGCCTATGCCCAAACAGAGCAACCGAAGGAGGTCCCTACTGCTCAAAATGCCCTGGCAGCTCAACCTCAGCTACTGCCTAACCCTGAGAGTCCTATTCGGGCTGAAGAAGATAAAAAGCTCGACATTAAATCTGGGGTAGCTTACGCCCCTGCACCTCCGCTAACCAATATGTGGGTCTATGCCGTTGGCTCAACGAATTGCGGATGGGAATACACTTCCAACTTGCCGGTGACAAACTGCAATCATGGAGGACAGCAGCTCCGCGCCGCCGTTCTGGAAGTTGGCTACGGCTATAACTCCTTTGCTTGGATGAACGGCGGCGCACTGCCATACTCGCTGTACTCTTCTACACCTGTTTGCATCACAAACGGGTACTACAATTGGCCATGTGCTGCGGGCCAAATTGTGGTTGGTTTCCTTAAGGAATACAGCCTCGATGGCTACCAGAACGGTATCTTCAGCTACCAGAACACTTCCGCTAATTGGCCTCGAAATACCATGTCAACGCAGATTAGCATTCTTTGATCTACTGCTGAAACCCGCTTAAGAGTCTGTAAAGGGCGGGAAACCGCCCTTGTTCATTTTTACGAATAGATATCGACGCCGATGGTTTAGCCTCGTAATTAAGTAATTATATTAAATTAACTTAAAAGTTTACTTCTGTGAATTTTTCACAAATTATTTCCGTTAGGCTCCCTCTGTAGAAGTGCCTGTACCCAGTAATAAAGTCATTAATCAACGAATGCACAAAATAATATCGCTCGTGGCTTACAATAATACACCTGATTAATCTCTTAAAGCTTCTTAAGGTTTTTCGCCTAAACTTTATGCCACGAACTCCCTTGAATACTTAACGGCGGCCATTCTTGGCTTTCAGTGATAGGTGCCGTAGCCGTAAGGTCCCTAGCTTGCTGTAACATCCGCTCGACCAAGTTGGTCAACAGCTCAGCATCCAGCCTCTCCAACCATTCACGGCTCCAGAGCAGAGTCTCTCCCTCACCACTACGGCTCAGTTGCAATGATGGCCAATCGGCCAATGTAGCCAACGAACAAGGTTCGACATCACCTAGTGGAATAAACAAAGTTACCAACTCATCGCGTTGGCGGATATGCAAACTAAAAGGGCCGAGAGGTAGATCGAGCCCTTCCGCATGCAGAGATTCTTCGGTCTGCCCAAGGCGTCGGCACAGTTCCGATAATAAGGCATTAAACATGGTTACTCTTTATGGTTGTCAAACACAGATTCAGTCGGCGGCCACAGGTTAGCGATCGGTGGATTACTCGGCGTGCCTTGCAACCTACCACCTATGGTCGCAGCCCAAGGATCGATGACGTGTGCTTGCTTACCCCAAGTTTCGGGTTTGCTGAGTTCACTGTTGGGATCGCGACCGACCACTACAAAGCAGTGGGTCTGGCTATGCCCCTTGGCACCACGATGAGCGACTACCTCAATGCGCTGCTGGTTATCTTGATTGTGCTTCATCAGCTCGGCTGCCGCGGAGTAGGCAAAAGTCGTGCAGCAACCAGCTTGGGCTTGAGCGACACAGGCGGCAATAGATTTCAGTTGGTTAAGACTGACGTTTCCTCGTTTAGCGGCAATAGCCGCCATATTGGACATATCATTGGCCTGTTTGTTAGCAGCCTTGCGACTCTGACTGCCCCCAAATGAATCCAATCTCTCTTCAACCTGCCGACGATGAGAGCTGTGCTTTCCGACGAATGTAAGTCCATCAGTACATGCATAAGTTTCCATCTTCTGTAAGGCTGGCATAGCCTGCTTTAACATGGCCTGAGGGCTAGTCGTCGTCACCTTTGGCTGGAGGGTACGCACCACAGCGCCTTGTTCTGCCAGAGCCTGTTTAAGCTCGGCAAGGCGGGTACTACGAGCCGCCACCTCTTTAGGGTGGTGGCTCTCCCAATGCTGGATAGCATCCTGCACCCGTTGGGCCTGCGCACTGTTGGGAGCACTCTGCAACTGGCGCAATTCGGTGATCAAATGCTTGAGATCCGAGCTCTGGAAGTGCAGAGGGCCACGTCGGACAGACTGTTCGAACAAGCGGTTACCCTGTTCAAGTAGGGGAGAAGCTGCTGCGTGCTGAGGAACTTGCGTTTGGCTAAGCAGCGTATGGCCGCTAATGGATGAAATTGGCATAACTTTTTCCAACATAAATTGAATTAATTAAGGTCATCTTAGTATTTTTCCTACCCTACTTATGTAAAAAAGTGACCCGATTTTTATCTGTTTTAGGTGTCAGAAGAGAAGGATTATCTGGGGATAGGTGCCTGGGATTATTGAAGCATAACAGTTCATACTGGACGAAGGCTTATGGCGGACTTTACTTATTAAACCAAGATAATCTAACAATGACAGTCCAGGATTTTCAGGCATTCACAACCGCTTTGAATGACGCTTTCACTCCCAATACTGCTTTACAAAATGCAATAAATGCTGCGCGCAAGGTGAAACGTGTTTGAAGAGCAATTCCTTGATCCAAGCTACCATCAACACAAGGCTTTCACTTCTGGAGTAAACGAGCTTGACGATTACCTTCAACGCTTTGCCGTCCAACAAAGCAAAAATGGAATTACATTATCCAGCCACCGATAATTCGGTACTCCATACTTATTAAGCAAATAAGCAAATAAGCAAATAAGCAAATAAGCAAATAAGCAAATAAGCAAATAAGCAAATAAGCAAATAAGCAAATAAGCAAATAAGCAAATAAGCAAATAAGCAAATAAGCAAATAAGCAAATAAGCAAATAAGCAAATAAGCAAATAAGCAAATAAGTAAATAAGTAAATAAGTAAATAAGTAAATAAGTAAATAAGTAAATAAGTAAATAAGTAAATAAGTAAATAAGTAAATAAGTAAATAAGTAAATAAGTAAATAAGTAAATAAGTAAATAAGTAAATAAGTAAATAAGTAAATAAGTAAATAAGTAAATAAGTAAATAAGTAAATAAGTAAATAAGTAAATAAGTAAATAAGTAAATAAGTAAATAAGTAAATAAGTAAATAAGTAAATAAGTAAATAAGTAAATAAGTAAATAAGTAAATAAGTAAATAAGTAAATAAGTAAATAAGTAAATAAGTAAATAAGTAAATAAGTAAATAAGTAAATAAGTAAATAAGTAAATAAGTAAATAAGTAAATATACCCAAGAAACTTCAAGATGCAGTTTTTAGCACCTGAAAATGGTCGTTAATTCTAGACATCAGCGAGTCCGCTATATCCGGTAGCGTTGTGGTGAAAAATTTGAAGACGTTGTCTCGAAATTCATGTTTATCCGCAAAATAACGGTTATTTCGAACCTGTTCATTCATGACCTTCCATAATCGCTCTATTGGGTTTAAATTTGGGCTATAGGGAGGAAGGTAATGTAACTCAATATTGCTAACATAAGCCCACTCCTTAACAAGATGAGCTTTGTTGTAACCCGCCCCATCCACAATAAGATGAATTTTTTGATGATAGTCAGGATAAGACTTTCTTATTTCATTGAAAAAACAGCAAATATTGTAGTCATTGATGGTTTGATATTCCTGGAACACCGTACGACCAATGGCATTCAGGTTGAGCGCGCCCAATATATTCAGGCGAGTCCGGCTTCCTGTTGTTTTGACTGTTTTTTTCTCGCCTTTTCGCATCCAGCCATAACCGAGTTTGGTGCCTTGAGTCGGGTGAACAGCATCAAGAAAAAGGATGGGTTCGTCTTTCGCTGTGACTTTAAGATTCTCATAATATTCAATAAATTGTCGCTGTTTTTCTGCGTCGAATTTATGAGGGACGCCACAAGGTTTTTTATAAGAAAAACCCTGACGGTGTAGCCATTTATTCATGCCGGGAATGCTAAAGGTAATATTCCAGAGCTGAGCAACATAGGCCACGATTTCATGGGTGTGATGGAAAAGATGTTGAGATAAGTGATTGATTAAAAAATCAGTTTGTTCTTGAGAAAGCAAACTATCAGACCCCCCATTATCAGATTTAAGTTTACCTTGATTAAGGTAATCGCTGATATGACGGTTAACGGTCATTTCATGAAGACGCAGGGCCTGAGCGATCATCACTGAACTCCAGCCTTCAGAGGCCAGCAGGACCGCTTTGATGCGATCACACTCCCTCTTATCACGGCAGGTGTGATGGAGATGTTCAAGTTCGGCTTTTTGTTCATCGGTAATGAATATTTTCATAGCGAGGATAATGATCTCCATTTCGGATAAAATCAAGCATCTTCAATGATTACGGGTATAAGTAAATAAGTAAATAAGTAAATAAGTAAATAAGTAAATAAGTAAATAAGTAAATAAGTAAATAAGTAAATAAGTAAATAAGTAAATAAGTAAATAAGTAAATAAGTAAATAAGTAAATAAGTAAATAAGTAAATAAGTAAATAAGTAAATAAGTAAATAAGTAAATAAGTAAATATAAACCAAAAACCATATAAATTAAACTTAAATAATATAGAAACCTAAAGTTAATTTAAAATTTACCTTCTATAAATATCTCATAAATTGCTTCTATACCCTATGGATTTCAAGATGCATCGCGGCGGCAAGGGAACGAATCCCCGGGAGCATAGACAACTATGTGACCGGGGTGAGTGAGTGCAGCCAACAAAGAAGCAACTTGAAAGATAACGGGTATATACCCAAGAAACTTCAAGATGCAGTTTTTAGCACCTGAAAATGGTCGTTAATTCTAGACATCAGCGAGTCCGCTATATCCGGTAGCGTTGTGGTGAAAAATTTGAATACTTTGTCTCGAAATTCATGTTCATCCGCGAAATAACGGTTATTTCGAACCTGTTCATTCATGACCTTCCATAATCGCTCTATCGGGTTTAAATTTGGGCTGTATGGCGGAAGGTAATGTCACTCAATATTGCTAACATAAGCCCACTCCTTCACAAGATGAGCTTTGTTGTAACCCGCCCCATCCACAATAAGATGAATTTTTTGATGGTAGTCAGGATAAGACTTTCTTATTTCATTGAAAAAACGGCAAATGCTGTCATCATTGATGGTTTGATATTCTTGGAACACCGTACGACCAATGGCATTCAGGTTGAGCGCGCCCAATATATTCAGGCGAGTCCGGCTTCCTGTTGTTTTGACTGTTTTTTTCTCACCTTTTCGCATCCAGCCATAACTGATATGGCGGTCAACAGTGGTCTGATGGAGTCGCAATGCCTGGGCTATCATCATAGAACTCTACCCTTCAGAAACCAGAAGGATAGCTTTTATATTCTGTCTCGTACTTGACCATCGCGAGTGGTGTCGTGAAGACGTTCAAGTTTGATTTTTTGTTCTGATGTAATAAATATTTTCATAGCGAGGATAATGATCTCCATTTCGGATAAAATCAAGCATCTTCAATGATTACGGGTATATATTAAATAATTTAATTAATAACAAAGTTTTATTTATTACTATCCTTACCCCCCATTCAACTCTATAAAATAAATATCAACAACATATTAATCCTAATTATCCAACGAGATAATAAAAATTTAAGCTTTATAAAGATACAACAGATAAAAAAACATGCTCTCACCAAGGCATATCCTTAGTAAGAGCCAAAGATTAAGGACGAACACCCAAAGTATGACAAATTGCATAGCTCAGTTCTGCGCGGTTTAAGGTATAAAAATGAAAATCCTTCACACCTTCGCGGCTTAAAATCTTCACCATATCCATTGCGATAGAAGCACCAACTAAATTTGCGCTTTCAGGATCATCATCCAGCCCATCAAACATTCTGGTCATCCAACTTGGAATACGCACATTAGTCATTACAGCAAAACGTTTAAGCTGACGGAAATTGGATACCGGCAAAATTCCCGGTACGATTTCCACATCAATCCCGGCAGTCACACAGCGGTCACGAAAACGCAGGTAACTTTCCA
Organism: Photorhabdus laumondii subsp. laumondii; assembly: GCF_003343245.1. Taxonomy (NCBI): domain Bacteria; kingdom Pseudomonadati; phylum Pseudomonadota; class Gammaproteobacteria; order Enterobacterales; family Morganellaceae; genus Photorhabdus; species Photorhabdus laumondii. The sequence goes on from NZ_CP024901.1 coordinate 5,533,086, forward strand.
CATCGAAGAAGAATTGGGTAATAGCACGGTTCGCACCCGCATCAATTTTCCGTTTCAGGCTAATCAGATCAGCCTGAGAACTTTTTGCTTCAGGATGAACTTCAGGGTAAGCCGCAACGGAAATATCAAAATCCGCTTCTTTCTTAAGTAACTCAACCAGATCAGACCCATACATTTTGGGTTTTTCACTGTTTTCCGGTAAATCACCCCGTAAAGCCACAATATGGCGAATACCATTTTTCCAATAATCACGGGCGATTTCGCACAATTCATCACGGCTGGCATCAATACAGGTAAGGTGCGGAGCCGCTTCAAGGCCAGTTTGCTCTTTTATTCCCTTGATTATGCTATGGGTACGATCACGCTCGCCAGAGTTAGCACCATAAGTAACGGAAACAAATTTAGGCTTGAGGGTGCTCAGGCGGTTAATGGATTTCCACAGGGTTTTTTCCATCTCGGCTGTGCGCGGTGGAAAGAATTCAAATGAAACACGGATCTGTCCTTCCAGTTCAGCCAGATTCTGATTCAGCGCCTCTCGCTGATTTGCGTGAAAAAAACTCATATCCTGCACCTCGTTAACAAGCGGAATAATTTCCCATATCAATAATTTGCCAGTTACTTTTATTTACACATCTAAACACCTATACGTTTAGACGTCCAAAATAAGATGAAGGATCGGCATTTTTTAGTCAACAACAAATTTGAGTTAAATCGGTGAGGAATATTCACCATGAATCGGAAAAAAATTCATCAATGAATCTTTGGCTTTGTTTATATCGGCTTAGTGGATCGATAGCTAAGGCAGCAATGAGGAAAGATGCCCTGCTCAGGACATCCCCCCTCTCGTTACCTCAAATATCAAGCGAAGGAAATCACATCTGATTTAGTCAGTGGAGGTTCGAAAGCTTAAAGCAGTTGTGACAAACGGTTAAGATCAGACTGAATCGCTCCGGCTGTCACGTCACGGCCTGCCCCCGGCCCACGGATCACTAACGGATTATCACGATACCAACGGCTCTCAATCGCAAACACGTTGTCGCACGGTAGCAAAGACGCCAATGGATGATCAGGACGTACCGCCTCAACACCCACCTTTGCCTTACCGTTCGCATTAAAACGGGCAACATAACGCAGCACCATGCCCATTTCCTGCGCCGCGGCTAATCGCTGTACCATCTGCTCATTGATAGCACCGCTATTATCAAAGAATTGTTCAATAGAGCCTGATTCTGCTTCTTTCGGCACCAGTGACTCAACACGCACTTGCTCTGGCTCAATCTCATACCCTGCTTCACGGGCAAGGATAATCAATTTACGCATCACATCCTGACCAGACAAATCAATACGCGGATCAGGTTCTGTCAATCCCTGTTGCCACGCCTGTTCGACTAAATCACTAAATGGTACTGAACCATCAAATTGCAGAAACAGCCAAGATAATGTGCCGGAGAAAATGCCACTAATGGACAAAATGGTATCACCACTCTCCCGTAAGTCCCTCACGGTATGATTGATAGGTAAGCCAGCGCCAACTGTTGCATTGTAAAACCAATGGCGACCTGTTTTGGCAAATGCATCACGAATAAAACGATAATCGCGGCTACTGGAAGCACCCGCAATTTTATTGGCACTGATAACATGGAAACCATAGCTGGCAAAATCGCTGTAACATCGAGCGAGTTCTTCACTTGCCGTCACATCCAGAATCACCAAATCGTCATAAGGATGTGCTCGCATCCAGAGAAATAATTCATCAACATCATATTCTGTCGCTTCGTCATCAAAAAAAGCTAACGCTCGACTAGCATCAATCCCTTGATAGTCGAGTAAACTCCGGCGACTATCCGCCACACCGGCCAGAACAAATTCAAAATCACTGCGAGCCGAAATGTTTTTCTGCTCACGAGCGAATAACTCCAACCAACGAGAGCCAATATTTCCTTTACCAAACAAAATCAGACCAATCCGCTTTTCAGCACGGAACAAACTCTGATGCAATCCCTGAATCACATGTTCAGTCTGATTAGTCCGCAACACAGCGACAAGGCTGATGCCATCCTCCGCATGCCAGATAAATTCTACCGGCTGATCTTTAAGTTGCTGATAAAAACGGTGGCAATGTAATGGGTTCTTGCATACACCAGCGCCAACCAGTGCCACCAGCGCCAAACCTTCTCTAAGGGAAAGTTTCCCCGGAAGCGTAGCATCTTCCAGCACACTCAGTGCACTATTCACCACTTCGGAGGTGTAACAGAGCTGAATCAAATTACAGTCTAGATGGATGCCTGTCGCCAATGGGCGAATTTGTTCTCGCTTTAACAACAGATCAATATCTTTGTATGTCTGTTTAAAATTATGATGAGCGGCCACATGCAACTCAATCAGGCAAACATCATCGTGACTAGTAACAATTTTTGCGCCAGTTCCAGAAGCCAAAACTCTTTCAATACGCGTTGATCCTTGCTCCGGCTGGTAACTGCAACGTAATAGCAAATCAATATCACTAAAGGAAACAGGCTGTAAGGTACGAGCATGCAACACGGGTGCGGCAAGACGAGCAAGCTCGCTGGCTTCATCCAAACGTAATAGTGGTAACAAACAGGCATCTTTGACTTTTCTCGGATCAGCACTGTAAACACCAGCAACATCACTCCAGATGGTTACCCGCCTCGCCCCTGCCAAAGCCCCAACCTGAGTTGCAGAGTAGTCACTGCCATTTCGCCCCAATAACACTGTTTCTCCATCATGATTACTGGAGATAAAACCGGTCACCACCAGTCGTTTATTTAGATTTTGTGTTAGCAACTGATTTAGCAATGGTTGGGAAAGGGTAACATCAATTTGCGGCTGAGCCGCCCGTTCCGCGCGTAAAAACTGGCGGGCATCCACCCAAGCGCTAGGAATACCCTGAGCTTCAAGCACAGCCGACATCAAACGCGCAGACCAGATCTCTCCGTGCCCCACCACTTCTGCATAAGTCACATCACTAACTGGTTTATCCAGTAATGCACTTAGCTTTTCAAGATCGGCAATAAAACGCTTCACCAACTCTTCAGCAACAGTCTCAGGTAGCAAACCTCTAATCAGATCCTGCTGATAACGGCGCAGAACCTGCTGTACCTGATGAGCAGAAATACGGTCGCTCTGGCTAAGTTTAAGCCAATTAATTAACTGGTTAGTCGTGCTGCCTGCCGCGGATACCACCATTAAATCACCGGGTTGGCTGTAATTAGCCATAATCTTGGCTACCCGTTGATAACATTTCACATCCGCGAGACTACTTCCACCAAACTTATGTAATTGGCGGTCATTTTCCGCCGTTGCAACTACCAGTGCACCCATGGTCACTCCTTTACTACTGCCTGAAATGCATTTTCCAAATCAGCGATTAAATCCTGACTATCTTCAATACCCACAGAAACACGCAATAGTGAATCCGTAATCCCCGCTTCCGCCCTTGCCTGTGCTGACATTCCAGCGTGAGTCATGGTAGCCGTATGAGAAATTAAGGTTTCCACACCGCCCAGTGATTCCGCCAAAGTAAATAACTTCAACTCAGACAGAAAACGGCGTATCGCCTGTTCACCACCATCGAACTCAAAGCTTATCATTGCGCCAAAACCAAATTGTTGCTTACAAGCAATTTCATGCCCAGGATGATCTTTCAAAGCAGGATAAAAAAGTTTTTTCACTAACGGTTGCTGTTGAAGATAATTGACGAGTTCCAATGCATTCTTTTGCTGTAACAGGACCCGTGGCGATAAAGTGCGCATGCCACGCAACAGCAGGTAGCTATCAAACGCCGCACCGGTTACACCAATATTATTCGCCCACCAAGCGAGCTCCGTTGCAACCTCTTCATCCTTTGCAATAATAGCTCCGGCAATCACATCAGAATGTCCATTAAGATATTTAGTACAGGAATGCACAACCAGATCTGCCCCCAACGCCAAAGGCTTCTGTAGTACAGGACTCAGGAAAGTGTTATCAACAATGACTGTCGCACCTACCTCATGGGAAAGCTGGCATATATGAGCAATATCGACAATACGCAATAAAGGATTACTGGGTGTTTCAATCAATACCAACTTTGGTTTTTTGGACAAGACTTGCTTTAATGCCTGTTCATCACTCTGATCGACAAAGGCCACTTCATAAGCACCGCGTTTAGTCTGGCTGTCAAATAAACGGTAACTGCCACCATAACAGTCATGAGGCGCAACCAACAGATCGCCAGGTTGAAGGAAAACCATGCATAACAGGTGAATAGCTGACATTCCACTGCTGGTCATGATAGCACCCGCTCCCCCCTCCAGCTCAGCTAATGCCTGTTGCACCATATCGCGGCCCGGATTACTCCTGCGGGAATAATCATGTGTCCTTGGCTGATTAAAATCAGTAAAGTTATATGTGCTGGAAAGATATATAGGCGGAACAACACAACCATACTGTTCATCATTATTCAGCCCATTGCGAACTGCTATTGTTGCCGGCTTGCGTGTCATATCAGCTACCACTATCTGTCATAAATTAAGTCAGAGAAGAATATCCGCTACCAAAGTAGACGTCAACACATCTAGACATCTAAACCTCTTTACGGTTAGATTAGACAATGGGATAATTATTCATCATAACTAATGCTGCTTTATTTATTAGTAGCCATTAGTTTATCGCATATACTATAACTGTATAATTGATAAGGAAATCACGATAAAATGGCAATATGTCACAACGAAAGCTGGTGCTGTTATCTGGCTTAATTTTATGATTTTACGACTATTTAAGGTACCCCATGGCTGAGTGGAACGGTGAATATGTCAGCCCTTATGCTGAACATGGCAAAAAAAGCGAACAAGTGAAGAAAATCACAGTCTCAATTCCGTTGAAAGTGTTGAGAATCCTCACTGATGAACGCACTCGTCGCCAGGTCAATAACCTGCGTCATGCAACTAATAGTGAATTGTTGTGTGAAGCATTCCTGCATGCATTTACTGGGCAGCCGCTGCCCGATGATGCTGATTTACGTAAAGAGCGTAATGATGAAATCCCAGAGGAAGCCAAAAAAATCATGCGGGAATTAGGTATTGATCCTGATACTTGGGAATATTGATAGTAGCGAAAAAACTCCTGTAAAAATTCAGGGGTTTTTTATATGGCTACAATGCAAAACGCCCGATGTAAAACACCGGGCGTTAGTATCAGTTGGCCTGTTATTACAGACAGGCGCAATTCTGCAATTACTTGCTGACACCTGGAACGTTGAAACGTTTCTTGAAGCGATCAACACGACCACCAGTAGCAACATCACGTTGTTTACCCGTATAGAATGGGTGGCATTGGCCGCATACGTCCAGGTTCAGAGCGTGACCAGCGGTAGATCTGACTTGTATTACACTACCGCAAGAGCAGGTTGCAGTAATTTCTTCATATTTAGGATGAATACCTTTTTTCATGGGATAACCTCTGTTAAGGCCGTGTCGCTATCCAGCCCTGTTGCCGCCAGACACCACACGTCGTGTTGATAAAATGAGTTTGGTATCTTCCGTACCAAAGGCGGCGGATCATACAGAATATCTACCTATCTCGCAATGAAATCCGTATATTGTCTATGATACCCTATAGCCAATTTTTACTTTATTTATTGATCGTTCGGAATAATTTTATGGCTGTTGTTCAGGTTGCTTTACCTGTCCCTCTTACCCGCTCTTTTGACTATCTGCTACCCGCAGAGAGTCAATTACCCGTTGTAGGAGTGCGGGTAATCGTCCCTTTTGGCAAACGTAAAGCGATTGGTATCGTCACTGGGATAACTGACCACAGTGATATTCCGATAGAACAACTGAAAACCATAGAATCCATTCTCGATACTCACTCCTTATTTCCAGAAAATCTTTGGCAATTATTGCTCTGGGCATCCGACTATTACCATTACCCCATCGGTGAAGTCCTGTTCCATGCATTACCGGTGCTGCTTCGTCAGGGAAAACCCGCGGAATCAACTCCACTATGGCAATGGCAAGTCACGCCAACAGGCGCTGAATTACCGCTGGCGCAACTGAAACGCTCGCCAAAACAGCAGCAAGTACTGGCAACCCTGCGCCGTAAAGCAATATATCGCCATCAGATTACAGAACTGGAACTGAGCGAAAGTGCTTTCCAATCGCTCAAAAAGAAGTCACTTATCGGTTTATACCCTGTGCAACCTGAATCTGAGAACTGGCAAAATCACTTCCAAATCACCGGCGAACGCCTGAAATTGAATACCGAACAAGCCACAGCAGTTGGTGCTATCCGTGCAGAAGACCAGCAATTCTCTCCCTGGTTACTGGCGGGCATCACCGGATCAGGTAAAACAGAAGTTTATCTCAGTGTGTTGGAAAATATTCTGGAACAAGGTAAACAAGCGCTGATACTTGTACCGGAAATTGGCCTGACACCACAGACCATCCGTCGCTTCCGTGAACGTTTCAACGCACCGGTTGATGTTCTTCATTCAGCCCTGAATGACAGTGAACGTCTCGCTGTATGGCTACGAGCGCGACAAGGTGAGAACGCAATTGTCATCGGTACACGCTCAGCCCTATTTACCCCTTTCGCCTGCCTTGGCATTATCATTATTGATGAAGAACATGACAGCTCTTATAAGCAACAGGAGGGCTGGCGTTATCATGCCCGCGATTTAGCGGTATTCAGAGCAAAAAAAGAGAATATCCCAGTGATAATGGGCTCTGCGACTCCAGCACTGGAAACACTTTACAATGTGCAACAAGGCAAATACCGCCCGCTAACATTGTCCAAACGGGCAGGTTATGCTCAGCCAGCGACTCAGCATCTGTTGGACTTAAAAGGCTTACCACTCAAAATCGGGTTATCTCAACCACTAATAAAACGTATTGAAGAACATCTACAAGCCAATAATCAGGTCATACTTTTCCTTAACCGCCGCGGTTACTCACCTGCCCTACTCTGCCATGAATGTGGCTGGATTGCAGAATGCCAACGCTGTGACCATTATTACACGCTGCATCAATACCATCGCCAGTTACGTTGCCATCATTGTGATAGCCTGCGCCCCGTTCCCCGTCAGTGCCCGCAATGCGGTTCTACTCATCTTCAACCTGTTGGCCTTGGCACAGAACAGCTTGAAGACGGTATTTCAGCCCTATTCCCTAATGTACCCGTTACCCGCATTGACAGGGATACCACCAGCCGCAAAGGAACACTAGAACAACAACTGGCTGACATTCATGCCGGAAATGCCCGTATACTGATTGGCACCCAAATGCTGGCAAAAGGTCACCATTTTCCTGATGTCACACTGGTCGCGTTACTCGATGTTGATGGTGCCTTGTTTTCAGCAGATTTTCGGGCAGCAGAACGTTTCGCACAACTTTATACACAGGTTTCTGGTCGGGCTGGTCGGGCTGGTAAACGAGGAGAAGTGGTTCTTCAGACTCATCATCCTGACCATCCATTACTGCAAATTTTGCTCAATAAAGGCTACGATGCTTTCGCTATTCAAGCTATGGATGAACGCAAAAGTGTATTTTTGCCGCCATTTACCAGCCATATTATCTTGCGGTCAGAAGATCACGATAATCAGCAAGCACCTGCTTTTTTACAACAACTACGCCTACTTTTTGAACACCACCCTTTGCGAGATGATAACTTATGGATCATGGGCCCGGTTCCTGCATTACAGTCAAAAAGAAGTGGTCGTTATCGTTGGCAACTATTAATTCAACATCCATCCAGAACTGTTTTACAAAAAATCATGGCACTGGTTTATCCACAGATAACAGCCTTACCGCAAACCCGAAAAGTGAAATGGAATATCGATGTTGATCCAACAGACAGTTAGTAATTAATCGCCTCTATTTTAAAACACATAACCTGAGCAGATTAAACATACTCTTATTTACTATTTAAAAAATCACACCCGACAATCCGTAATCAATGAAAAATTACTCACTAATTTGCGAGCCATATCGAATAAATGATTTATATCACACTTTTTTACAAACTAAGGAATAAATGAATTTGCCAAACTGTTTAGAATGATCTCTTAATAACATTGTCATAACCTTAAACCGCATGTCGTTACTTTCCTTAAAGTCACTGACGGTTTCCCGGCAACCAGAAAATGACAATCATTTAACTAATCAGTCAGGAAATGAGGAGTGAGTTTTGGAGCAGAAAAAGAATGGCACCTCCGCAACAATGAAAGATGTCGCTGAAGTGGCTGGCGTTTCTACCGCAACAGTATCGAGAACACTCATGAATCCAGAAAAGGTTTCTTCCCAGACCCGACAAAAAGTGGAACAAGCTGTACTGGCTGTGGGTTATTATCCAAATAATTTATCCCGTAATCTTAAACGCGGTGAGTCAAAAACTATTTTAGTGATAGTGCCAAATATCAGCGATCCCTTTTTCACTGATGTGATTTGCGGCATTGAGGAGACAGCGGAACAACATGGCTATCTGGTTTTAATCGGTGATTGCCAACATCAGCAAAAACAGGAACACGCGTTTCTCAACCTGATTGCCACCAAACAAATTGATGGTCTGTTACTACTGGGTTCGAATATCCCGTTTGATGCCAGCAAAGAAGAACAAAAAAACCTGCCACCAATGGTAATGGCAAACGAATTTTCACCAGAGCTAGAGCTGCCGACTATTCACATTGATAACCTGACCGCGGCATTCAATGCGACTCATTATCTACAAACATTGGGGCATAAACGCATTGCCTGCCTCTCCGGCCCGGAAAATATACCGATTTGCCGCTATCGCCGTCAGGGATATATCCAAGCATTGCGTCGCTCTGGTGGGACAATTCGTGAAGATTATATTGTCCAAGGTAACTTTACCCATGAAAGCGGGGCAAAGCTGACTGAACAGTTGCTCTCTCTGCTGGATCCTCCTACAGCCATCTTCTGCCACAGCGATGTCATGGCGATTGGCGTAATGTGGCAGGCTAAAAGAATGGGCTTAAAAATACCGGAAGATTTATCAATCATTGGTTTTGATAACTTAAGTCTCGCCATGTACAGCGATCCGCCGTTGACAACCGTTGGACAGCCCAGTTATCAAATTGGTCACAAGGCCATGTTACTGTTGCTAGATCAAATCCAGGGTCACACAACTTCTGGCGGGTCTCAGTTACTGGAATCGGAATTAATTATTCGGCAAAGCACCTGTTCGCCTAAAAGCTAGTCAAATAACCGCAGGTTAAGTAACATATCGTTTATTTTCTTTTACTTAAATTACTCAGCGAATTAGACAGTGGCACAACGAGATTATGTGAGTCGCGGGCGTTCAAACACCCGCCGTAAAAATACCGATAAGAAAAAATACCAAGCCCAAGGGCTGCCAAAAGCAACGCTGGCCGTCGCGGTAGCCTTAGTCGCTATCTTTATTGGTGGCCTTTACTTTATTACCCACAATAAACAGAAAAGCGAACCAGAAATACTGCCAAAACATTCTCAACAAAACAATGGGTTACCGCCAAAACCAGAAGAACGCTGGCGCTATATCAAAGAATTGGAAAATCGCCCCGTTGGCGTTGAGACACCACGTGATCCCTCATCCGGGGGGCAAATCAATTCACAAACCCAGTTGACCGCCGAGCAACGGCAGTTACTTGAACAAATGCAGGCGGATATGCGCCAACCGACGACTTCGCTGCCAGAAGTGCCATACAATGGCGTTCAAGTGCCGCGTTCACAAGTAATCATCAAGCCATCAGCGGAGACACAAAAACCGCTGGAAGCAAGACCACAACCCCAGCCTCAACAAACGTTACCACAACAACCAATGCAGACTCAGCCAGTTCAGCCACAAACTCTACCACCGGCTGAAACCAGTAAACCTAAGCCCGTAGAAAAGGCACAGCGTATGATTTTACAATGTGGTTCATTCCGCAATATGGATCAAGCTGAATCAGTACGTGCCAATCTGGCATTTGCGGGTATTGAAAGCCAGATCACAACGGGAGACGGCTGGCATCGTGTTGTTCTTGGTCCCTACAGTAAAAACACCGCAGAAAAAATGCGGGAACGTCTGAAAGGCGCTGGCGTATCAGGTTGCATTCTCCGTGTTACAGGGGGTTGAAAAATGATAATTCTCCCCCATCTATACTGCTAACACCGTGCACACGGTATTTTCGATAGCCGTATACCCTGTCGAAAGTACCGTGCGTCACATTTATCTATTTTTGTAACCAAGGGCTTACTCGTGACTACAATCGTAAGTGTTCGCCGTAATGGCCAAGTCGTAATCGGTGGTGATGGACAGGCAACGATGGGTAATACCGTCATGAAAGGCAATGTCCGTAAAGTTCGCCGCCTCTATAATGACAAAGTAATCGCGGGTTTTGCCGGCGGTACAGCAGACGCTTTTACTCTGTTTGAACTGTTTGAACGTAAACTTGAAATGCACCAAGGGCATCTGACCAAAGCAGCGGTTGAACTTGCTAAAGACTGGCGCACTGATCGCATGTTACGCAAACTGGAAGCTCTGCTGGCAGTCGCAGATGAAAATACCTCCCTAATCATTACAGGTAACGGCGATGTCATTCAGCCAGAAAATGACCTAATTGCCATTGGTTCCGGTGGCCCATTCGCCCAATCTGCCGCACGGGCAATGCTGGAGAATACCGATCTCGGCGCCAGACAAATTGCAGAGAAAGCGTTAACCATTGCCGGTGATATCTGCATTTATACCAACCATAATCACAACTTCGAAGAACTTCCTTCAAAAGCGTAAGGGTAGATAGTATGTCTGAAATGACTCCACGCGAAATTGTCAGCGAACTTGACAAACACATTATTGGTCAGGATAAAGCGAAACGCGCTGTAGCTATCGCACTCCGTAACCGCTGGCGTCGTATGCAGCTAGATGAAACGCTGCGCTACGAAGTAACGCCTAAAAATATCCTAATGATTGGCCCGACTGGGGTAGGTAAAACCGAAATCGCCCGTCGCCTGGCAAAACTGGCAAATGCGCCGTTTATCAAAGTCGAAGCGACCAAATTCACCGAAGTTGGCTATGTTGGTAAAGAAGTCGACTCTATCATCCGTGATCTGACCGATGCCGCGGTTAAAATGGTCCGCCTGCAATCCATCGAACAAAACCGTTATCGAGCAGAAGAACTGGCAGAAGAGCGTATTCTGGATGTCTTGATCCCACCAGCAAAAAATAACTGGGGACAAACGGAGACACAAGTTGAGCCATCAGCCGCACGCCAGGCATTCCGTAAGAAACTACGTGAAGGTCAACTTGATGATAAAGAAATCGAAATTGATGTTGCTACCACACCTGTGGGCGTCGAGATCATGGCACCTCCGGGTATGGAAGAGATGACAAATCAGTTGCAATCTATGTTCCAGAACCTTGCCGGTCAGAAACACAAATCTCGTAAGCTAAAAATCAAAGATGCTTTCAAGCTACTGATCGAAGAAGAAGCCTCTAAACTGGTTAACCCGGAAGAATTAAAACAACAGGCTATTGATTCCGTTGAACAACACGGCATTGTCTTCATTGATGAAATCGACAAAATCTGCAAACGAGGTCAGACTTCAGGCCCTGATGTTTCCCGTGAAGGTGTTCAGCGTGACCTGTTACCATTGGTGGAAGGTTGTACGGTATCCACTAAACACGGCATGGTAAAAACAGACCACATCCTGTTTATCGCCTCAGGTGCATTCCAGGTTGCCAGTCCTTCCGATCTGATCCCTGAATTACAAGGGCGTCTGCCGATCCGAGTGGAGTTACAGGCACTCACTACAAAAGATTTTGAGCGTATTCTGACTGAACCGAGTGCATCCCTGACGGAACAGTACAAAGCATTGATGGAAACGGAAGGTATGATCATCAGTTTCACGGATGATGGCATTAGCAAAATTGCAGAATCCGCATGGCAGGTAAATGAATCAACCGAAAATATCGGGGCCCGTCGCCTACATACTGTGCTTGAGCGGCTGATAGAAGATATCTCTTTCGAAGCCAGCGAACGTCGTGGTCAATCAGTTGATATTGATGCCGACTATGTTAAAAAGCATCTAGATGAATTGGTTGCAGATGAAGATCTGAGCCGCTTTATCCTATAATCGGTATATACGATTTCTGATCCGCTATAATTAATGATGGGAGGCTTGCCTCCCATTCGTTTTTTATAAGCCTACAGGAGTAAGTGAACGCAGAAATGAACTCATCAACTTCTATCAGTCAAACTCAAGCATGGCTGGAAAGTTTGCGTCCTAAAACGCTACCACTCGCCCTTGCTGCCATTATTACTGGCTCAGCCCTTGCTGCCTGGACAGGGCATTTCAAGCTACCGGTTGCCTTACTGGCTCTATTAACAGCAGCCATATTGCAAATCCTGTCCAATCTCGCCAATGATTACGGTGATGTTATCAAAGGCAGTGATACTGAAAAGCGTATCGGGCCACTACGTGGTATGCAAAAAGGCATTATTACCCCCTCACAGATGAAAAAAGCGCTGAAGATTATTGTCCTGCTAACTTGCCTGTCTGGTAGCGCCTTGATTGCTGTTGCCTGTGAAGAACCTAGCGATATATTCGGTTTTTTGGCACTTGGCCTGCTAGCAATTATTGCCGCAATTACCTATACAGTCGGTGCAAAACCTTATGGCTATATGGGACTTGGCGATATTTCAGTACTGATTTTCTTTGGCTGGTTAAGTGTTGCCGGTACTTATTATCTTCAAGCAGGTTTTTTTGACTCAGTTGTCATACTCCCGGCGACAGCCTGTGGTCTTCTCTCTGCTGCTGTTTTAAATATCAATAACCTGCGTGATATTGAAGATGACAGACGGCATGGCAAAAACACCCTAGCTGTCCGTCTCGGCCCTAAAAAAGCCCGTTATTATCACGGATGTTTAATAATTACAGCAATACTCTGCTTGGTATTATTCACCATACAAAACCCGTCTGGCTGGTCAAGCTGGTTGTTCCTGCTCGCTCTGCCTTGGTTGTTCAAACATATGTGGTATGTACTTAATGAACCCACACCAGAGGGAATGCGGCCAATGCTGGGACAGATGGTTAAGGCGGCATTATTGACTAATATTCTATTTTCAGTTGGTCTTATTTTTAATTAGACAGTATTTGCGCTGTTTTTCCGAAGGTGTTGTAACTTAATCATTCTGGGTACCTGTTAACAATATCAATTTAATAATTGATGATTTTGCTAACATTGGCCTGAAAGGGATATACTTACCGTTCCATACCTTAACCAGACGTAAATCCTATGAAATATGATACTTCCGAGCTTTGTGACATCTATCAAGAAGAAGTAAATGTGGTAGAGCCTATGTTCTCCAATTTTGGCGGGCGTACTTCATTTGGTGGTCAAATCATCACGGTTAAATGCTTTGAAGACAACGGGCTACTTTACGACCTGCTTGAAGACAACGGTCATGGACGCATTTTACTGGTAGATGGTGGTGGTTCTGTACGCCAAGCATTAATTAACGCTGAGCTGGCACAACTCGCTGTGCAAAATGGATGGGAGGGCATTGTTGTTTACGGTGCTGTACGTCAGGTTGACCAATTAGCAGAGTTCGACCTCGGCATTCAAGCTATAGCCGCTATTCCGGCTGGCTGTCGTGATGAAGGAACCGGCGCAAGCGATATCCGGGTGAATTTTGGTGGTGTCACCTTCTTCTCTGGCGATTATTTGTATGCCGATAACACCGGTATCATTTTGTCTGAAGAACCGTTGGAACTTGATGACAACGAAGAAGATGAGATCATCTGATGATATAAAACTAAGGGCGATTTTTCAGATCGCCCTTCTTTTGTCTGCTGGAAATTTCAATTACTGAACATCTTCCATTTTGCCTAACAAGGCACGCAAACGTTCTTGCCATACTTGTTGCTCTTGTTTTAATTGCTCATTTTCATGAGCCAGAGACTCACGGCCGCTGGTTGCATTCTGAATTTCCTGAGACAAAGATCGATTTTTTTCTTTTAATTCTTCAATTTCCATTTGTAGCAGGGTAATAGTATCAATCGCCTGCTGAACCTTGGCTTCCAGCTTTTCAAAAACTTCAAATGACATTCTCGGTTCCCCCTTGTAAGCAATTGTCTGATTGTATGTAGCCAAAGCGCCCCTGTCTAGCAACATCCCCAACACATGAAAAATAACTACCAAATAAAAAGCTCAATAGTGTCTCACACTTTAATTTTTAGCAAAATAGCGGATAAATGCGGATTCGCTCATTTTGTTGACACAACACACACATTTCAATTTCGCTATTTCTCGTTTCCGCGCATTAACGATAAATTTACATAATCCCCTTTTCAATTTCTGAAAGGTGACAATAATAATTACGCCTCTAAAATCTTCTTTGTAGGATAGAACATATGAGCCAAACCACTAGCACGACATTAACCGGACAATGTATCTCTGAGTTTCTTGGTACCGCACTATTGGTTTTCCTTGGAGTAGGCTGTGTTGCCGCAGCACGTATTGCCGGCGCACAATTAGGCTTATGGGAAATCAGTATTATTTGGGGTATGAGCGTTGCGTTGGCTGTTTATCTCACCGCAGGTGTTTCCGGTGCTCACCTTAACCCGGCAGTGACGATTGCCCTATGGTTGTTTGCCCGCTTTGATGGCAAAAAGGTTATCCCTTTCATTATTGCCCAAATGATTGGTGGCTTCATCGCTGCCGCTCTCATTTACATGATGTACTACAGCGTATTCCTTGATTACGAACAGGTACACAATATCGTTCGTGGTACGCCAGAAAGCCTGTTTACCGCAGGTGTATTCTCTACTTACCCAATGGCGTCACTGTCCATTTCTCAGGCTTTTATGATAGAAGTTATCATTGCCGCCATTCTGCTCTGTTTGATTCTGTCGCTGACTGACGATGGCAATGGTATTCCCCGCGGTCCTCTGGCCCCGTTACTGATTGGTATTGTGATTGCCGTTATCGGCGGTGCATTTGGCCCATTAACCGGTTTCGCGCTGAACCCAGCCCGTGACTTTGGTCCCAAATTAATTGCTTATCTGGCCGGTTGGGGAGATATTGCCCTGACGGGTGGGCGTGAAATCCCTTACTGTCTGGTTACTCTGACCGCCCCCATTATCGGCGGTATTGTGGGAGCATTTGGCTACCGCAAACTTATTGGTCGCAATTTACCATCTGATGTTCACAAGACTGAAGATCAGAAGAAAAAGAAAGCCTAAAGTAGAGCATTACCAGAACAGGTTATTATCATGACAACAGAAAATATGATTGAGAAAAAGTATATTGTCGCCCTTGATCAGGGAACCACCAGTTCCCGAGCAATAATTCTTGATCACGACGCCAATATTATCTCAATTTCCCAAAGAGAGTTTACGCAAATTTATCCTAAACCGGGTTGGGTAGAACACGATCCAATGGAAATCTGGGCAACCCAAAGCTCAACGCTGGTAGAAGTATTGGCGAAAGCGGATATTAGTTCTGATCAGATTGCCGGTATTGGTATTACCAACCAACGTGAAACAACGATTATTTGGGAAAAAGAGACCGGTAAACCTATCTACAATGCCATCGTTTGGCAATGTCGCCGTACCGCGGACGCGTGTACTAAACTAAAACAAAAAGAGGGATTGGAAGAATATATTCGCCAGAATACAGGGCTGGTAGTAGACCCTTATTTCTCCGGCACCAAAGTAAAATGGATCTTAGATAACGTCGCAGGTGCCCGTGAACGGGCTGAAAAAGGTGAGCTCCTATTCGGTACTGTGGATACTTGGCTGGTATGGAAAATGACTCAAGGCCGAGTCCACGTTACCGATTTCACAAACGCCTCCCGAACGATGCTGTTCAATATTCACAATCTGGAGTGGGATCAGCATATTCTTGATGAATTACAAATCCCTCGTTCCCTACTGCCTAGCGTTCATTCATCTTCTGAGATTTATGGTCAGACCAACATCGGCGGTAAAGGCGGCACTCGGATCCCTATCTCAGGTATCGCAGGTGATCAACAAGCTGCTCTATATGGTCAACTTTGTGTCCAACCGGGTATGGCGAAAAACACCTACGGGACAGGCTGTTTCCTGCTGATGAACACGGGTACAGATGCCGTACGCTCCAATCACGGCCTACTGACAACCATTGCCTGTGGTCCTCGCGGCGAAGTGAACTATGCGCTTGAAGGTGCGGTTTTCGTTGGTGGTGCCTCTATTCAGTGGTTGCGTGATGAACTGAAACTTATTGCAGATGCGGCTGACTCCGAATATTTTGCCACTAAAGTTAAAAATAGTAACGGCGTGTATGTGGTCCCTGCTTTTACCGGCCTTGGTGCCCCCTATTGGGACCCCTACGCCCGAGGGTCAATTTTCGGCCTAACCCGCGGTACCAACAGTAATCACATCATTCGTGCGACGCTGGAATCTATCGCCTATCAGACCCGTGATGTACTGGATGCTATGCAAGCTGATGCAGGCACCCGGCTGCAAGCACTACGGGTAGATGGCGGAGCCGTTGCCAATAACTTCCTGATGCAATTCCAATCAGATATTCTTGGCACCCGGGTAGAACGCCCTGTGGTGCGTGAAAGCACAGCATTGGGCGCAGCATTCCTCGCAGGATTGGCAGTTGGCTACTGGAAAGACCTGGATGAAGTGAAAAGTAAAGCCACCATTGAGAAAGAATTCCGTCCGGGTATTGAAACCACCGAGCGTAATTACAAATACAATGGCTGGAAAAAAGCAGTTGCCCGTGCGCAGGATTGGGAAGATAAAGGCTAACGCATTCTAATATAAAGAAAGGGTGAAATTACCACCCTTTCTTTACTATACCCAATGGATTTCAAGATGCATCGCGACGGCAAGGGAGCGAATCTCCGGGAGCATAGATAATGATGTGACCGGGGTGAGTGAGTGCAGCCAACAAAGCAAGATCAAAACTGACGTAAAGAACATCAGCATTCCTGTACCAAAGAAAAAAATAGTGCACAATTTTATTTTTAGAAAAAATTACAGTCAATTACGCCATATCTGGCAACAAATATGTACATATAAACCAAGCATTAATAAACTAATGGTTAATTTTTCTATGACACAGAATCGATAATGGTATTTATCTCTATAGGACTAAAATAGCGACGTAAAAACGAACTGTTCGGAGATTTCTTTCGGGATAGGAGATAAGTTCCAATGGCAAACTGGGTTACAGGAAAAGTTACACAAGTTATTCACTGGACGAATACCTTATTCAGCATCAGGATACATGCACCGGTTGAAAAATTTACTGCGGGCCAGTTTGCAAAACTGGCGATGGAAATAGATGATGAACGGGTACAACGGGCCTACTCTTATGTTAATGCCCCGATAGATAATAATCTTGAATTCTACTTAGTGACGGTTCCTGAAGGCAAACTCAGCCCACAATTAGCAGCTCTGCAACCGGGTGATGATCTCTTAGTAACAGAACAAGCCGCAGGCTTTTTTATTCTTGATGAAATACCTGATTGTGAAACATTATGGATGCTTTCAACAGGGACCGCCATTGGCCCTTATCTGTCAATCCTCCAGCAAGGAGATCATCTGGATAGATTCAAAAACATCGTATTGGTGCATGCCGTCAGACTAACACAAGATTTAAGCTATCTGCCCTTAATGCAGCAATTAGTTGAACGTCTCAATGGCAAGTTACGAATTCAGACTATCGTCAGCCGTGAACAAAACCTCGGCTCATTGACTGGCCGTATCCCGACATTGATCGAGAATGGCGAACTTGAGTCCGCTGTCGGACTTACGATGAGCAGTGACAACAGCCATATTATGTTATGTGGTAACCCTCAAATGGTGAAAGATACCCAGCAACTGCTAAAAGAGCAGCGTGGAATGGCAAAACACTTACGCCGCAAACCGGGGCATATCACCAGTGAACAATATTGGTAATTTCAATCATCTTTGACAGAAATAAAATCCACTTTCTCTGTCGCCTCACCAAATCGGTTTGGCCCATCCGTACCACGGAATACACCGCAATCAAGCACCATCATTACAATGATCAATGTGGGGATAAAACGGCCGATCCCCCATTGCCAGAACGGAGCCAGGCCACCCCAGTCAACAGCAACCAACAACCCTGCCAGTAATAAAAGCAGCGACCAACCTCCCCGCTTATTTCGATCATGCAGACGCTTAACCATCATTGCCGCTACGGGATACATCACCAAGACAAGTGCAAAAACAGCATAGTGCATGGTCAAAGAACTCATACCCTGAATAGTCAAGATAACAAACATCAAGGCCAGGCAAACACCAATGCCAATCCAGAATTCACGCCGCCCAATTCGTCCTTTGAATGAAAAACCCCATTGTTGTAATGTCATCTATTCTTTTCCAATCGTGTATTCTGTTTTCCAGCGCAGTTTAACCTAAGCGAGCGGCAACATGAAAATGGACGTTAATAAATTTCTAGCCATAATATTAGCGGCAAGCAGTGTCGGTTTGCCATTGGTAGCCAATGCTGATAAATCCACAACCACAGAACCCACAGTACAAGCGACCTATCTTCTGCCTAATGCCCCCTCTTTCGATGAAACTATCCCGCGATTTCGCGAAAAATATAATCGCTGCAACCCGACATTGCCACTACGCGAATATCGGGTAATCATAAGTAAAAACATTTATCCGCCACTGACACGAGCTGCCAGCAAAATCAATGAAAAACTCTATTCTTCCGCCGTACTTGAGCGAGGAAGCGAAAAAATCAAAAGCCTGCAACTGACATTACTACCATCAGAAAATACCGCTGAAACTCAGCAAAACCAAATGCTGGCAGAGCAGTACATGACCGCCCTAATGCGCCACTTTAACCCAACGCTTTCACAGGAACAAAGCAAAGAGAATATTGATAACTTACTCATAAACAGCAAAAAATCGCCATTTTACAGCCACAACATCGGCGCTATTCGCTATATTGTAGTAAATAGTAGTGAAAAAACGCTTACTTTCGCTATTGAACCGATTAAGCTATGGTTATTTGAACCCGATAACTAATCAAACTTAGCAATAAAAAAAAGCTATTGTTGGCAATGATCACTATACTGTGGAGCGCCGAACTACCGAATCAATCTTAAGAATGAATTTCATTCAACTCACTACTTAAACATTCTCTGATTGGAGGAAAAAACATGCGACATCCATTAGTTATGGGTAACTGGAAATTGAATGGCAGCACCCATATGGTTAACGAACTCATCACTGGCCTGCGTCAAGAATTAAGCAGTGTTACCGGCTGTGACGTCGCTATCGCGCCACCAGCGCTTTATCTCTCTCAGGCTAAACAAGCACTGGCTGGCAGCCGCATTGCTCTAGGTGCACAGGACGTTGACGTTAACCTGTCTGGTGCATTTACCGGTGAAACTTCCGCCACAATGTTGAAAGACATTGGCGCAGAATACATTATTATCGGCCACTCTGAACGCCGTACTTACCACCAAGAAAGTGACGAATTCATTGCGAAAAAATTTGCCATTCTTAAACAACAAGGTCTAATCCCTGTTTTGTGCATCGGCGAAACTGAACAGGAAAATGAAGCCGGCCAAACTGAAAGTGTATGTGCAAGGCAAATTGATGCAGTTCTGAACACATTGGGAGTAGCAGCCTTCCAAGGTGCGGTCATCGCTTACGAACCTGTTTGGGCAATTGGTACAGGCAAATCAGCAACACCGGCACAAGCTCAAGCTGTGCATAAATTCATCCGTGATCATATTGCGCAGAAAGATGCAGCAATCGCACAACAAATCATTATCCAGTACGGTGGCTCTGTGAACGCAGATAATGCCGCTGAGCTATTCTCTCAGCCAGACATTGACGGTGCATTAGTCGGCGGTGCATCTCTAAAAGCTAACGCTTTCGCTGTTATCGTAAAAGCCGCAGCCGCTGCGAAAAAAGCCTAATTCATATTTCAACGATAATTGACCGCCGTACATCTACGGCGGTTACTCATTTTTATCGCTGAATAATCTCATCGAACACACCGCCAGTCGCAAAATGCACTTTTTGAGCTTCACCCCAACCGCCGAATATCTTATCGACAGTAAATAATTCCAACGCAGGAAAAGAAGAGCGGTACTTATCGGCAACCACTTTATCACGTGGTCGATAATAGTTTTTAGCCGCTATCTCCTGCCCAACGGGTGAGTAAAGGTATTGCAGATATTCTGTTGCTAACTCACGGCTATGACGTTTATCAACAACCTTATCAACAACAGAAACCGTCGGCTCAGCCAGAATTGAAAGACTAGGTGTCACAATTTCAAATTTATCTTTATCAAGCGCATTAATCGCTAATAATGCCTCATTCTCCCAGGCAATTAATACATCACCGATGCCACGCTCGACAAAAGTGCTGGTCGCTCCTCTTGCGCCAGAATCGAGCACTTCAACATTCTGGTAAAGGGCTTTAACAAATGCTTTCGCTTTGTCCTGTTCCTGATTGTTATGAATCAACCCATAACCCCATGCAGCCAGATAATTCCAGCGTGCACCGCCCGATGTTTTTGGATTAGGTGTCACAACAGATACTCCTGGACGAACTAAATCTGACCAGTCTTTAATTTGCTTTGGATTACCTTTCCGCACTAAAAAAACAATAGTTGAAGTATAGGGAGCAGAATTCTCTGGCAAACGCTTAATCCATGCTTTCGCTATCCGGCCACGTTCCGCAATGGCATCCACATCATAGGCCAAAGCCAGTGTCACCACATCCGCCTCAAGGCCGTTGATAACAGAAGTTGCCTGTTTACCCGAACCACCATGAGATTGCCGGATTATCACTTTATCCCCTGTCTTCTGCTGCCAATAATCGCTAAAAGCCCGATTATACTGCTGATATAACTCACGGGTTGGATCATAGGAAACATTAAGAAGTTGAAGATCTTTTGCCCAGACGCTGCTATTGGTAATCAATAGTAACGCCAATGCCACACGCCATCTGACTTTCATTTGAATCTCTCCACAAGCTGTTTTAACTGTTATGAAATTCAAGGCTGACAGAAAGCGTTATCACTCAGAAATAATTAAAAGCATTTATTTATATGTGAAAGGAATATCTAAAGATAAATTACAGCCTCCAACGAGGCTGCAACAGATTTAGATTTGCCAGTATTGACGTGATCAATACAACTTTTTCGCGGTTTCCAACCAATCCTGTTTAAACACACGTTTCATATTTTGCACTGCATCAATGATGTCATGATGAACAAGTTTCTCGTTCTGAATACCAACACAACGACCACCATAACCTTCCAACAGTAATTGAATGGAATATGCCCCCATACGGGAAGCCAGAATACGATCATAGGCAACTGGGGAACCACCACGCTGAACATGGCCTAAGACTGTGGCACGGGTTTCATGATGCGTCTCTTTTTCGATATGTTTCGCAAGTTCATAAACATCACAAACATGTTCGGTAATTGCAACGATGGCGTGGCGTTTGCCTTTATCGATACCCGCTTTAATTTCAGCTACGAGCTCATCACAACTAAATGAGACTTCCGGTAAAACAATAAACTCACAACCGCCTGCAATAGCGGCTGACAAAGTGAGATCACCACAATAACGTCCCATTACTTCAACAATGGAAATACGTTTGTGGGAAGTCGAGGTATCACGCAGACGGTCAATCGCTTCAACCACAGTTTCCAGCGCAGTGAAATAGCCGATGGTATAGTCGGTACCCGCCACATCATTATCAATAGTGCCCGGCAGGCCAATGCAGGGGAAACCCGCTTCTGTCAGTTTTTTCGCGCCAAGATAGGAACCGTCACCGCCGATAACGACCAGAGCATCAAGACCATTTTTTCTCATGTTCTCAATAGCGACAGTACGAACCTTCTCATCCCTGAACTCAGGGAAACGGGCTGAACCTAGAAAAGTACCACCACGGTTAATCATGTCGGATACACTAAAACGGTCAAGTTTCTTCATACGGTTTTCATACAAGCCAAGATAGCCATCATAAATACCGAAAACTTCCAACCCTTCGGTTAATCCCGCACGAACCACACCACGAATAGCTGCATTCATACCCGGCGCATCACCGCCACTCGTTAAGACACCGATTCTTTTGATCTCATTGCTCATGATGACCTCTGACTTGTAGATGTAATTAATTGCAAACCCGCTAACGGCGGACTCCGTATGCGATCACTTTGCCTGAGAAATCTGCCTTTTTAACCTGTTACCATCCGACGTACTGAAACAATCAAGCTGAATTGATTCAACTTTTCATATAATACGGTAAAAACCAAGTCTGTATTAACAATAAGTCCCTTTTTTGAGATCAAGTTAGCTAAAAAACCATTTAATATCCCCGCTCACACTGGACAAGGGGTTACGTTTTAGATCGGTAATACTCGCCACTGTATTTGTTAAGATTTGATATGCCATACACCACCTCATACAATTATATAATTCAACATTAGATCATTTAAGAGCACCCTTAAATGATCTTTTATTTAATCTTTATGTATAAAAATAACGTGTCAGATGGAAAAAGACTGGGGCGGCAAAACATAACGAATCGATCCTATCTAACATGCCACCATGACCTTCAATCATTTCACCGAAATCTTTAATGCCACTATCACGTTTTATCGCCGACATACACAAGCCACCAATAAAGCCCATCAGCGTAATCGCTAATGACATCAAACCTGCCTCCCACGGAGAAAATGGCGTTACCCAATAAAGTGACATTCCTAATAACACTGAAACCAAAATGCCACCAACAAAACCTTCAACTGTTTTATTCGGACTCAATTTAGGCACAATAGGATGTTTACCAAATAATTTACCAAACACATATTGCAAGACATCTGACATCTGCACCACAATCATTAAAAACAACAATAATTCGACATTCTCCCCTTCATAACCAGGAATATCTAACATCAATAAAGCGGGGGCATGGCTAATACAGAATACAGCAACTAACATTCCCCACTGTATTTTAGCTGTCCGTTCCAGAAAGTTCGTTGTATCCCCTGCTAATGCAATACGAGCAGGTAAAAACAGGAACACATAAACAGGAATGAAAATAGAAAACACGCCATACCACTCAATACCAACGGCAATGTATTGCAATGGCATGAAAATAAAGAAACACCAGAACATCGCCTCATGGTCACTTCGTCGTGTTGGTGTCAAAGTGAAAAATTCCCGTAAAGCGAAAAATGACATACTCGCAAATAATAACACTGAACCAATTGGCCCAATAATCACCGACAACACACAAATAATACACATCCCCCACCAGCCACGGATGCGGGCATTCAGATTATCGATTGTCGCATTACTGTTATCCATTGAATATTTGGAGGAGAGTATTGCACCAACAATACTGGCAATAATTAACGGCACGAACATTCCCCCCAACAACAGGATTAGTTTATTATTAAGCATAGTCATAATATTAACGCCTCCAATGCCTGACGAGCTCTCTGTAAAAAGTCAGCTTTTTCCTCTTTTGCACCTAACTTTTCCAAAGGTTGCCCAAATGTTGCCGAGCAAATAACAGGAACAACAAGTGCCGAGCCTTTTGGCAAAACCTTGTTTAAATTTTCCAGATAAACTGGAATAAGCTCAATATCAGGATATTTCTTCGCTAAATAATATAGCCCCCCTTTAAACTTATTAATTTGCTCCCCACTCCCTCGCGTTCCTTCCGGGAACAAAATTAAAGATTCGCCTCGTTTTAATACATCCTCCATTGGTGTCAGGGTATTTCCCTTTAAACAATCTTCTCCTTTACGATCAATAAGCACAGCCCGAAAAACTTTATTAATAAAATATCTGCGCAGATAAGTTTTACTCCAATAATCACGCGCAGCAACTGGATGCACCCGAGAACGTAACACCCGAGGAAACCCAGCCCAAATAACTAACCCATCCAGATGACTGCTATGATTAGCATAATAAATTCGGGAAACTACCGATGGCTTACACCCAATCCAACGAATTCTCACTCCTGTTAACAAACGGCAAAGCCCAGACAGAAACGAACCCATACCTTTACTTACCAGTGTCACTTCTTGTGGTTTATTCATTACAAGCATCCTTCTCCTGTAATTCATTCAATATGACTCTGGTTCGCCGAATACATGTCCAGAGACAACCCAACGTGATAACGACTAATACCGCCAATAAAAGATACTGGCTCCATAACTGAGGTAAAAAAGCGGCAACAATTGAACTAACGGTAATTAATGCCATCCGATGCTGTTTCGCCATCGGCCCCAGGAAACGCTGAGGTAAACCACAAGTCCCACCTAACAAGCGAATATAAGCAGTCAAAACAGCGAATAATGCAGCAATACAGCCAAGAGAAATCGCAAATGGAAAAAGTGTTAAACCATACCCCACCCCAATCAGAATAAAAGAATCAGCAATACGATCAGGAAGATCATTAAAAACAGTACCGGCAGCCGTCTTCAATCCCCCTTCAACAGCAACCATGCCATCCAATAAATTACACATTAGTCGGCCTTGAATAAGCAAGGCACCAATAATCAATAAAATTGAAGTCAACCAAAAAGACTCGACTAAAAAACACACGGCAAAACACACGCCAGCGAATACAGCAAAAACAACGCTGGCAACAGATATGCCATTTGGTGTCGCCCCTTTATATTGCAACCACTTAGCCATCTTACTGGCCCACACGGCATTGCGTGTTTTGATCGGACGCCGATCTTTTACCTCGTTACCAGACATACCTTTTCCCTTTTTGAGCACAAATGAACAATCAAATCTACTTAAGTTAAATGAAATAAGATAAACAGGATTGGTTAGAATAACAACAATAAAAAAACCTGCCGATAGGAGGAGCGAGAAACGGAGGTGACATCAATCTCTCCTTGTTGATTAATTTGAAATAACAGAATTTATTTCAACAAGTGCCCACTCATTGACCACTAGAAGGCAGAGGGAAAGACAGAGATAGCGTTCGTTTTCACAACACAACACTATGTAATAAAAGGATTTATTTAAAGGAATGCTCAACTTTTTGGGTATAGTTCAATTGGGACTTATCAATTCAGAGCGTCATAAAAAATCTTAATCAAAATTAACTATCACTACAACAAGTACACTAATCTCCCGATCTTACAACTGCCTTTAAATTGCATTACATACAAAATTACCTCTTGATCTATATTACCCTAAAGGCTAATATTTGCTGTGAAATGGGAGATTAACCATGATAGAAATTTTTTTCCATCCATCCGCAAACTCTGAAATAGATGGATTATCAGAAGAATTACAAGGTAAGTTTTATGCGTTGATAGACACTTTATCTGATAAACCGCATGATTTACGAGAACCACACTGCAAACTACTTGAAAAAAGAAACAAAATTTTTGAATTAAGAACAAGTAACGGAGACAACATAGCACGGGGTACATGGTGCTACGGGGAAGAAAAGAACACTATTTACATGCTTAGTTTCTTTATTAAAAAATCACAAAAAACAGACGTAAGAGACAAACAAACAGCTATAAATAGAAAAAAAGACATGATTAAAATGCATAAAAGAGAGGATCTAAGATGAGTAAAGTAATGACTTTCCGCGAAAAATTGGAAGCAAAGAAAAGAGAGAAAAACCCTGAATTTATCAAAGCATTTGAAGAAACAAAACAGACTTTAGACCTACATATTCAACTGCAAGAGGAAATGAGATCATGGAGAGAACAGGCGGGGTTAACAAGTGCACAAGTAGCCGAAAGAATGGGAGTTAAGCCTCCCACAATTTCAAGACTTGAAAAAAACGCAGATAGGGCAAGCATTGAGAGAATTTTAAAATATGCTAGCGTTTGTGGAATAAAAGAAATCAAACTTACTATTGCATCGTAAAAAGCCACCTCTAAATGAGGTAATGCTGCTCAGTTAAGGTTTGAACTACTACATGGGTGAACAGCTTGACCGGTTCGTACAGCACATGATTGAAAGTGGCCGTTATGGAAATGCCAGTGAAGTTATACGTTCGGCGCTGCGTTTGCTGGAGCAACAAGAAGCTTACGCCCTTTGCGGGAGAAATTTTTTAACAAAGCCCTCATGGGGAATAATCATACAAAATACGCGGTCTGATGCCGAGCTGACCTTGTGCCGCAAGCAGCGCCTGCATTCCCGTTTTTTTGCCCTCGTCGGTAACGCCGCCAATGATATTCGACGTGGTTTCTGCTTCAGTTTTCCCCTGAGCCACACGCACAACAACAGTCACGGGTTTGGACTGGTCGGCAATCGCTCGCAGAGCATGGAACAATGTGCCCGTTTTACCGGCCTTACTACTGGCAGTCAGAACATCGGTTAACAAGACTGGCATGTTTAAGGAAAAAGGTTTGGTGTCAGCATCATCCGCTGTGCAGACTAGCCCGACAATAGCGGTGCTGACAGTGGTAATAGTGCGCGTGCCCTCGTTGATTTCCTGCACGCAGACACCATGATGATAATCTTGTGCCATAGCGAAAGACTCCCGTAATGATGATTTCGCCATGGTGATCACTGTGACAATAAAATTCAGTTGATTGGGTAAGTATCAGGGATAGCACAAAGTGGAGGATATAAAAAGAGTATTAGAGATGTTCATCCTTGAGTAATCAAAAGACTCATGCCGCGCACGATAAATGAAGCGACAATTCTTGTAACTTTGCACAGAATTGTATAAAATTTTATACAATCAGGTAAGGAAGGAAAACTATGACGAAAATCAGGAGCGGTACAGGGAAAGAAATTGCCTGGATTGGCTCTTCTTATTGAAGATTTGTTAGCCTTCCCTACAGATGCACGTAAAGACGCAGGCTATCAGCTTCATAGAATACAGCATGGAATAGATCCTGAAGATTGGAAACCCTTTTCTGACATCGGTTCTGGCGTAAAAGAAATACGGCTAAGAGACAATACAGGTATTTATCGTATTATGTATGTTGCTAAATTCGATGAAGCTATTTATGTATTGCATAGTTTTCAGAAAAAAACTCAACAAACGAGTAAACATGATAAGGATATCGCTAAAGTACGATACAACGCAGTTATCCAGCAACGGAGAAATATCAAATGACCACTAAAATTGACACTGAAATTCGTAGGGTAACTCCAGCCGGACATAATATATTTTCTGAGTTAGGTTTTACTGAGCAAGAGGCTCAGCAACTTCATGCAACCTCTTTACGAGAAATAGAAAATACATTGCAAATCAAAGAACAGCTAATGGAAGAAATTACTTTATGGATTGCAGATAAAAAAATGAAACAAACTGAAGTAGCAACGGTGTTGCACATTTCTCGTCCAAGAGTATCTGACGTTGTGAATAAAAAGGTAAATAAATTCACCATTGACGCATTAGTTAATATGTTAACCCGTATAGGAAAACCTGTTCAAATTACGGTAGGCTAAGACCCACATATAAAGGTGTTAGAGCAATTCAAAACAAGAGGCACCTAGAATGGGTGCCTCTTGGCATTTCACAAGATTCAACCTTTCGGTTCAATACCTCGTTCCCGTAGTTCTTTACGCAAAATCCGCTTGATCCATGTTACAAGAGAAAAATCACCGTCTCTACACGCTTGTTCTTCTAATTGCTCGCGAAATTTTTCTGGAAGGCGCATCTGATATTGTGGCGAGCATCCACACTCAAAAACTTTCGTATACTTTCTAACCCCTTCATACTTTTTTATGTTTTTGTTTTACAAAGAAATACGTTGTAAATGACTGAAAAAAAGTTCTAAAAAGGGCCTGAAAGACAGGATGGTGTTTGCTTTTAAAGCATAACATATTGTAATAAAAGGATTTATTAAAATAAGTGTCCAGACCTTGACCACATCGACATAAGCCCCGATTTTTTCGGGGCTTCAGAACGTTGGTAATGCGGCCTGATTTACTGCATACTTGATGTATTAACTATTAATACATTGGTGAGATATGAGAAAAATTACTACTGTCAGTATGGGTGAACAGCTTGACCGGTTCGTACAGCACATGATTGAAAGTGGCCGTTATGGAAATGCCAGTGAAGTTATACGTTCGGCGCTGCGTTTGCTGGAGCAACAAGAAGCTTACGATGAGATTGTACGCAAGGCGGTTATTACTGGCTTGGAAAGTGGGGAAAGCTCGCTGACCCTACGGGATATAGCGGAACAACGGAAACACAGACATCATGTATAAGCTCACGGATCAGGCTGCTGAAGATTTTGCTGGGATTTATGATTATACATTTTTGCAGTTCGGTGAAACTCAGGCTGACCATTATACGGAGGCACTGGAAGCATTTTTTGACACACTAGCTGAGATGCCACATATAGGGAGGGAATACCCATCTGTCCCAGGTGTCATGCTGGTTGAGTTTCACCGTCACACGGTTTTCTATACTATCCGGGATACCGATATTCTGATTGCGAGTATCCTTCATCAACAGATGAATCACCCCCGTTATTTTCAACGAAGTTTGTCAGCGATCTGAAATCCCCTCATACTATGTATGAGGGGTTATAAGCCCTTTGCGGGAGAAATTTTTAACAAAGCCCTCACGGGGAATAATCATACTCTAGTTGATAAAATCCAAAAGTCAACTTTCAGATTTACCGATAAGATTTGATGCGCCGATGATTTTGATTGTTGCACGTTGTATCTTTTCAATATCTTCACACGTCAAATATTGCTGAAATCGTTCATAGCTAAAATAACGTGCTCAAGCACCAAAAATATTCGTTTTTAGTAACTGATATTCATGTCACTTCACCTTGCCAAAAAATTTATACCCGTCATCTTTCAAGCTGCCTCTTTGTTGGCTGCACTCACTCACCCCGGTCACATAGTTATCTATGCTCCCGGGGATTCGCTCCCTTGCCGTCGCGATGCAACTTGAAATCCATAGGGTATATACACAAGCCATCTTTGTATAAATCAACCAGATCAAATAAAACATATAGCAACTAAATCTTTAATTATCATTAAAATAGGTAGCTGCCGGGTAGTTACGATAACTGCCAACTTTTCTCTACACCAACCATAAGAACAAAAACATTCGTTTGTACAATTCCATTCTTCTAACCGTATAGATCCGTGGTTTATCCATTGCAAAAAGCTATTGCCAAATCTCCTCAAATGGCAATGAGTTAAACAACCATTGCCTGCAAAATTTTTTGAGATTTGGGGTTAAGGCCCTTGGTTATTTATTGTTGGCGTTGCATGGCGTGTAACAACGGCGTATAGTGTTACGCATGGTGTAACAAGGACGGGAGCAAATGATTAAGTCATTTAAACACAAAGAGCTGAAACAACTTTTTGAAAAAGGAGTTATTTCAGGCATCCCGGCGCAGGATGCTGTCCGAATCAATGACCGCTTACAGGCCATCGACACGGCTAGCATGATTAGAAGATTTAAATATTCATGCCTACAAGTTACACCCCTTGAAAGGGGATCGGGCTGACATATGGTCAATTACTGTCAGAGCTAACTGGCGCATCACATTCGAATTTAAAAATGGTGATGCTTACATTTTAAACCTAGAGGATTATCACTAATGATACAGGCTATTGTTTCTCATCCGGGCGTTATGGTATCCAACATGCTGGAGGATTTAGGGGTTGGCGTTCGCCAGTTTGCTAAAAACATCGGCGTAACTCCAGCGACGGTTTCCCGCTTTCTTTCGGGCAAAACGGCGTTAACCCCGGCACTTGCCATCCGACTGTCTGCTGCGCTGGGGAGTAATCCGGCGTTTTGGATGCGCTTACAGACGAACTACGACTTGCGCCAACTGGAAGATGAGATCGACACGTCAGGGATCATTCTATACGGCGACAATGACAAAACGCCGCAGCTCACTTCAAAGCATTAAGCAATAGTAATAAAGCTAACAAATGTGGAGGCCAGTGTAGCCCGCATTTGTTGGCAGTTATCGCAGCTACCCGATAACCCCAAATTTGAAAAATACACACTCTGGCTAATGACGGGAAAGATTGCCCCAGAATCTGGGCAAATTAGCCCAACTCTCTCCCCTGATGGTGTAGACATCAAAACGTCACACCACTCAGACCGGAAAACTGGCTAACGCTACATGAGGAATTAAAAGCTGCTATGTCTCAGCACGGGTGCCAGATGGGGAGAAGCATCAACCTTAAAAAGCGCCCAAGTAAAGAGTTACCGAGTGACATTTTTAAAAACCAAAAATGGCAAGCAAAGGGCTATTCCGATATCAAAAGAGTTAGAAAAGGAAATCAAACAGAAGTCAGGGGAATTATTTGACGTTGATTACGAAAGCTTTCGTACAAAGTTAAAATCAATAAAACCTGATTTACCAGAAGGACAAGCAACGCACGTTCTACGCCACACATTCGCGAGTCATTTTGTGATGAAAGGTGGAAACATTGTTGCACTGCAACAAATACTCGGTCATGCCAATATACAACAAACTATGGCGTATGCTCATCTGGCACCCGACTATTTGCAATTTGCAATCATGTTAAACCCACTGAATGGCGGCATGGAAATTTAGCAATCATAAGCAACCGTAGCACTCAAAAGTGTCCACACTTGAAAATTTCCACGCTACTTACAGTTGCTTGTAAAAATTTTATCTGGTTGATTTTAAAGTGAATTAATCTTAGCCAGATAAAAAAATCCCGCCATAAGGCGGGGGAAAAGACAAGGATGGTGTCTACATACAACTCATAACATATTGAAAATAAATATACTTTTTCTATCATCGTCCACCCAATGTCCATATTGACGACAAAGCCCCTTAAACGGGGCTTTCACCACAAATTACTTTCATAAGAAATACTTAATTAAAAGTTAACCATCACCTTAACAGATCTATCAATCCCACATACTGTAGGCTTTTTCATTTATCAAGGCCGAACAGGAAAGTATCCTCGATAAGTCACTATTGCAGTATCTGTTATCGCTGGGGTGGTTGAGTAGACCTCAAAACCCCAAACAGCAATAAAAACAAGTTTTGTCACTGTCCGACGTTATCTATTTTATTGAAGTTCTCGCTCAAGCAGCTGAACTATGAATTGGTTCTTTGAGACTGCGTGTGATATTGCCGCCGCAGTCAAGCGAGCTTCCAGCCAGCCAGGATAACGAAGAGTAAAAGATTTTAGCTTGTCCTCTTCTTTGAATGGGTTAATTCCCTCTTCCTCGCACGTTTCTATATATTCAGCCAGTGAGATTTGTCCCTCTTTTTCAAGCCCGTCAATACTGTTTGATACGAAATCACAATATCCGGTGACATCCAGAAACTTGCCGCGAAAGGCCCCAATTTCTGCTTCGTAGGTAACAGAAGCGGGATGGCCGTCGATAGTCATAATGTTGTTGCTTTTAATCATGTTCGACCCCTATTACATTTTCGAACCACTCACGAAGGCCATTTACTGCGCCTTTATCCATTACGTTACCAGGATGAGGTTGATGAGTCTGATAGACTGAGCCCATGAGGATAAACTTCCGGCGTGATCCGTTGCCGTTCTTGATCTTCCCCCCTAGTTTGTTAATCAGGGTTTGGCGAGAGTGTCACAGTATGAAAATGGAACTCATCAGCCAACCTTTGAAACAATGTGTGCGTTCTCCAAGATATTAAAAGGCCGTGTAATTTTTCTAAATACCAAAAATGGAGATCAACGCATTGTTCCCATTTCTGACAAATTAGAGAAAGAAATTCGTGGTAAAAAGAAAATGGGCAAGCTGTTCAATGTTGACTACATAAATTTCTGTAAGATCTTACATGTAGTAAAGCCCGACTTACCTAAAGGACAAGCAACTCATGTCCTCAGGCACACTTTTGCCAGCCACTTCATGATGAATGGAGGGAATATAATTGCATTACAACAGATATTAGGGCACGCCAGCATAATCCAAACAATGGTCTATGCACACCTTGCCCCGGACTATCTGCAACATGCCATTACATTAAACCCTCTTAAGGGTGGGATAGAAGTAGAATAAAGCTAGAGAGTGTGGCGAGCGTCCACCAAGCGTCCACACTCAAAAACTTTCGTATACTTTCTAACCCCTTCATACTTTTTTATGTTGTTGTTTTACAAAGAAATGTGTTGTAAGTGACTGAAAAAAAAGGCCCTAAAAAGGGCCTGAAAGACAGGGATGGTGTCTATGGCAAGGAAAAATTCTCGTTTGCTACTACTTTGCTACTACTTTGCTACTACATTTGCTGCTATGGGTATTACAAATCAGTTCGGTAACTGAGACATACGCTGCCGATAATGTTGTTCCAATTGTGCTTGTTGCTCAGGCGTCAACAGTTGGTACATCTGGTGATGGATACGTGCCATTTCTACCTGATGCTCCACATTACATCTGATCATCCTTTCAATCAGAGCCTTTACTGCCACGCCATCAAAATCCTTCGCAGTGACCAGCTTACGCATCTCTTCTCGCTCTGTGGGACTCATTGACATCGATGAACGCGGTTGATGTTTCTGCCCTACCAAATCACGCATCTGTTGACGCTGCTGCTCAGTTAAAGTGATACCGTTAAACATATGGTCATTATCACCAATATCGTTATTATTACGATAATGATAACTTCCTACATTTTTATATTCACAAGGTGCACAATTACCAGGTACCGTAGCAGCGTGCATTGTACTTGCTGTTCCAGCTAAAGATGCCGTCGAGCTAAGAACAAACATTGACGCTAAAACTAACGCTGCTATGTTACGCATTAAACAACTCCTCGTTTCCCCGAACGATGCTATTAGGTTCAATGTGGACAACTATACTTACTCGGCTGCAAACTAGCGTCAGAGGCTTGTAAAAGAACGTAAAGTCGTGGAATAGCAAAGTTTGTTATCGTATTTTTGCTCTTGGAGGAAGTAATCAATGCATAAAATCCTATTAGTTGATGATGACCGTGAACTGACATCACTATTAAAAGAATTACTTGAAATGGAAGGATTTAACGTTGTTATCGCTCATGACGGAGAGCAGGCATTAAAATTCCTTGACGATTCGATCGACTTATTACTACTTGATATTATGATGCCGCGTAAAAATGGCATTACGACGTTAAAGGAGCTTCGTCTACACCATCAAACGCCAGTTATTATGCTGACAGCGCGAGGAAGTGATTTGGATCGTGTTCTGGGGCTAGAATTAGGGGCAGATGACTATCTTGCCAAACCATTTAATGATCGTGAGCTAGTGGCACGTATACGTGCTATTCTTCGCCGCTCAAACTGGAGTGAACAACAGCAAACAGACAATGGCCCACCCACGCTTCAGGTCGATAACCTACAATTGAACCCTGGCCGACAGGAAGCCAACTTTGCTAATCAAATTCTCGATTTAACCGGTACCGAATTTACTTTGCTCTATCTATTAGCTCAACATTTAGGTCAAGTTGTCTCCCGTGAACATTTGAGCCAAGAAGTATTAGGTAAGCGACTCACGCCATTTGACCGCGCAATTGATATGCATATTTCTAACCTACGCCGTAAATTACCTGAGCGGGAAGATGGGCTCCCTTGGTTTAAGACCTTACGTGGCCGAGGATATTTAATGGTTTCTGCGACATGATAAACAGTTTGACGGCACGCATCTTCGCAATTTTCTGGTTTACTCTGGCATTAGTCCTAATGTTGGTATTAATGGTGCCGAAACTGGATTCCAGACAATTGACCTCTCTGCTGGAAAATGAATACCGGCAGGGAGTCATGCTGGAACAACATATCGAAGCTGAATTAGCTCAAGATCCCGCTAACGATTTACTTTGGTGGCGTCGTTTATTTCGCGCGGTTGAAAAATGGGCCCCTCCGGGTCAGCGCCTAATACTGGTCACCAGCGAAGGGCGCGTTATTGGCGCACAAAGAAGTGAAATGCAAGTTGTCCGTAACTTTATTGGACAATCAGATAACGCAGATCATCCTAAAAAGAAAAAATATGGCCGCTCTGAAATGCTAGGGCCCTTTTCCATTCGAGATGGAGAAGATCATTATCAACTTTATTTAGTTCGTCCCGCGAATAGCCCACAATCGGATTTTATTAATCTGATGTTTGACCGGCCACTATTATTATTAACTGCTACCATGTTAATCAGTGCGCCACTCCTATTATGGCTGGCATGGAGTTTGGCTAAGCCTGCCCGTAAATTAAAAAATGCCGCAGACGATGTTGCTAAAGGTAACTTACGCCAACATCCAGAACTGGAAGCCGGCCCACAAGAATTTCTGGCCGCCGGTAACAGCTTCAACCAGATGATCAGTGTATTGGAAAGAATGGTTATCGCACAACAACGGTTAATTTCCGATATCTCCCATGAACTACGCACGCCTCTCACCCGCTTACAGCTTGCAACAGCATTACTTCGCCGCCGTCATGGTGAAAATAAAGAGCTAGAAAGAATAGAGACAGAAGCCCAACGGCTAGACAGCATGATTAACGATCTGTTAGTACTCTCCCGCAGTCAGCATAAAAATGAACTGTTGAGAGAAAACATTAAAATGACAGATTTATGGAACGATATTCTTGACAATGCTCGCTTCGAAGCTGAACAGATGGATAAAACCCTTGAAGCAACCTTACCACCGAGTTCTTGGGCAATTTACTGCAACCCATTAGCACTTGGCAGTGCTTTTGAAAATATCGTGCGTAATGCCTTACGCTACTCCCACCACCATATTGCGGTCGCATTTCACGCCGATAATCAAGGGATCACTATTACCGTTGATGATGACGGCCCGGGCGTCAACCCGGAAGACCGTGAACACATATTCCGCCCTTTCTACCGTACAGACGAAGCCCGCGATCGGGAATCCGGCGGCACTGGCCTTGGCTTAGCCATTGTTGAAACCGCGATTAACCAACACCGCGGTTGGGTTCGTGCTGAAGACAGCCCACTCGGCGGCTTACGCTTGGTTATTTGGCTACCACTTCATGGCCGGTAATACAGATTTCTGCTAAGCTTATTCTACAAATTCATTAAACAAATAAATTTTATTTATACTTGACCCGGCGAGTCTGACGGTTTAACCTCCCCTGTTATTCATTAAAAAACCTTATATTTTATTGCTTTTTTATTACAGCAGACAAAAGCATTGAAAAATCAAAACAGTAGATAAAATTATAACATTCTATGGAGTTCTGGGAGCCAATAACCTAGTGCGGTAGCTTTGTTATTACCTTATTTATTATTTCAGCAATATATCTTACACAACCTATTTAAAAAGCTTGTTAAATTTTCACCTGCCAAATAAAACTTATGGAAATAGATAGCACCCTATTAAAAACCAAATGTAATTTATTTTCATAAGTTTTATTTTTAAGTCATCATCTTAAAAGGCAAAATATGTCCTCACTCAACATTCTCACCGAGAAATTTGATAATAAAACCGCCACCATTGCCATTGTTGGCCTGGGTTATGTTGGCTTACCGCTCATGCTCAGATATAACGATATTGGTTTTAAAGTGATGGGTTTCGATATCGATAAAGAAAAAACAGATAAACTCAATCAAGGTCAAAGTTACATTGAACATATTCCCTCCGCCAAAATCAGTCACGCGATAAAGACCGGTTTTGAAGCCACGACGGATTTCACCAACATCGCGCAATGCGATGCCATTATTCTTTGCGTCCCAACGCCGTTAAATAAATACCGTGAACCTGATATTAGTTTCGTGATTAACACCACCGACAGGGTAAAACCGTATTTAAGGGCCGGGCAAGTCCTCTCCTTAGAAAGTACAACTTATCCGGGCACCACCGAAGAAGAGTTACTCCCCCGGGTTGAAGAAAGCGGGTTAACCGTCGGTGAAGATATCTTTCTGGTCTATTCACCTGAACGAGAAGACCCGGGTAACCCCGATTTCGAAACCCGCACCATTCCTAAAGTCATAGGCGGCCACACAGAAAACTGCTTAAAAGCGGGGATCGCCGTTTATCAACACGCGATTGATCAGGTTGTTCCGGTCAGCTCAACCAAAGCGGCAGAGATGACAAAACTGCTGGAGAATATCCATCGGGCGGTCAATATCGGCTTAGTCAACGAAATGAAACTGGTTGCCGATAAAATGGGCATTGATATTCACGAAGTGATTAGAGCCGCAGCAACCAAACCTTTCGGCTTTGTTCCCTATTATCCCGGCCCCGGATTAGGCGGGCACTGTATTCCCATTGATCCTTTCTATTTAACCTGGAAAGCCCGAGAATATGGTATCAATACCCGCTTTATTGAACTCTCCGGTGAAGTCAATTCCTCCATGCCCGATTATGTGGTCACTAAAACCGTATTAGCCCTGAACAAAGCGAATAAATCCATTAATGGCAGCCACATATTAATCCTCGGCATCGCCTATAAAAAGAATGTGGATGATATGCGAGAAAGCCCCTCAGTACATATTATGGAAAAATTAAGCGAATTAGGGGCCAATATTGAATATGCCGATCCGCATGTCCCGGTCTTTCCGAAGATGCGGGAACATCATTTTAATTTAATCAGCCAGCCCATCACGGAAAATAGTCTCAAAACCTTCGACTGCGTTATTTTAGCCACCGATCACGACAAATTTGATTATGAATTAATTATCAATCACGCCAAATTAGTTGTCGATACTCGTGGCAAATACTCTCCCAATCACAAAAACATTATCAAAGCTTAACTTAGGATAAGATTATGCTGAGCACTATCAACGACAGAAAGATAAAATTTGCTTTAGTCGGTTGTGGACGGATCGCTAAAAATCATTTCAATTCTCTGGAAGTACATCAAGAAGCAGCCGAATTAGTCGCCGTCTGTGATAACGATCAAGAAGCATTAAACGCAGCAGTAGAAAAAACCGGCGTCCCGGGTTTCAGCGACTTCAATACAATGTTGGATAACATCACCGCGGATATCATTATCCTGACCACTCCCTCTGGCCTTCATCCAGCACAGGCGATGACCTGCTTTGATAAAGGCTTTCACGTCGTCACCGAAAAGCCAATGGCAACCCGGCTGGCTGAGGGGGAAAACATGGTCAAAGCGGCAGATAAAGCCGGAAAACACCTGTTTGTCGTCAAACAAAACCGCTTAAATGCCACCTTACAATTGCTGAAACGGGCGGTCAGTGAAAAACGGTTTGGCAAAATCCACCTGGTCCACCTGAATGTTTTCTGGACCCGTCCCCAGGCTTATTACGATCAAGCCGCCTGGCGGGGCACCTGGGAATTTGATGGCGGTGCCTTCATGAATCAGGCGAGCCACTATGTTGATTTAATTGAATGGCTAATCGGCCCGGTCAAAGATGTTCAGGCCATGACATCAACCCACTTAGATATCGAAACAGAAGATACCGGGGTACTCAATATCCGCTGGCGGGATGGCACATTAGGCTCAATGGCTGTCACCATGTGCACTTATCCGCAAAATCTCGAAGGTTCCATCACCATCTTGGGGGAAAAAGGCACGGTCAGAGTGGGGGGTTTAGCCGTCAATGAAATCCAGGAATGGCATTTCGCTGACGAAAAAGAGTATGACCAACAAGTCAAAACCGCCAATTACGAAACCACTTCTGTTTATGGCTTTGGCCATCCGCTTTATTACAAAAATGTCATTGAGGTGATGAAAGGCGAAGCCCAACCCATCACTGATGGCCGGGAAGGCTTAAAATCCTTAGAGCTGCTTATCGCCGCCTACCTGTCAGCCAGAGATAACAAAACCATTTCTTTGCCTTTAACCTATTAAATCAATGGAACCGGTCTCATGTCAGCAGAACACATAATGATACATCCCAGTGCCATCGTTGATGAAGGGGCTCAAATCGGCAAAAACAGCCGTATCTGGCATTTCACCCACGTCTGCTCAGGTGCTCAAATTGGCGAAGGCTGTTCTCTGGGCCAAAATGTCTTTATTGGCAATCAAGTCACTATCGGCAATCACTGCAAAATACAAAATAATGTTTCTGTTTATGACAATGTTCATCTGGAAGATGGGGTATTTTGTGGCCCAAGCATGGTGTTCACCAATGTTTATAATCCGCGTTCATTGATTGAAAGAAAAAGTGAATATCAAAACACCTGGGTAAAAAAAGGCGCCACCTTAGGTGCCAACTGTACCATTGTTTGTGGCACCACCATTGGCGCTTATGCTTTTATTGGTGCCGGCGCGGTGGTGAATAAAGATGTTCCTGATTATGCCCTGATGGTGGGTGTGCCGGCTAAACACATTGGCTGGATGAGTGAATTTGGTGAACAATTAGATTTACCGCTACACGGACAAGCCACCGCCACCTGTCCTCACACTCAGCATATTTATCAACTCAATAACCATATTGTCGTGCGAATTAAATAATCAAGGATAAAGGCATGCAATTTACCGATCTGGCAGCACAGCAACTTAAAATTAAAGATAAAATTGACGCGAATATCCAGAAAGTCCTCGCACATGGAAAATATATTTTAGGGCCTGAAGTCGACGAATTAGAAGCAAAGCTGATTGCCTACACCGGCGCGCCATATTGCATTACCTGCGCCAATGGCACCGATGCCTTGCAAATTGCCTTAATGGCGATTGGCATTAAACCCGGCGACGAAGTGATTACCGCCGGCTTTACCTACATTGCCACCGCTGAAACCGTTGCGCTACTGGGCGGGGTTCCAGTTTATGTTGACGTCAAACCCACCACGTATAACTTAGATCCAACGCAACTCGAAGCGGCGATTACCCCAAAAACCAAAGCGATCATTCCGGTTTCCTTATTTGGTCAATGTGCCGATTTTGACGAAATTAATGCCATCGCAGCAAAACATAACCTGATCGTAATAGAAGACGCGGCCCAAAGTTTTGGCGCGACTTATAAAGGCAAACGTTCCTGTAACTTAACGACCATCTCATGTACCAGTTTCTTCCCTAGCAAACCGTTGGGATGTTACGGCGATGGCGGCGCTATTTTCACCCGTGATGAAGAACTGGCGAAAATTATTCGTCAAATTGCCCGTCATGGACAAGACCGACGATACCACCATATCCGGATCGGAATTAATAGCCGCTTAGATACCCTGCAAGCAGCTATCCTGTTACCCAAACTGGAGATATTCGATGAAGAAATGGCATTACGTCAGCAGGTGGCAGAAAACTACAATAACGCATTGAACGGCATCGGTATCACGACCACGCCCTATATTGAGCCACACAATCTTTCGGCCTATGCGCAATATACTCTCCGCATTAAAAACCGTGATGAATTACAACGCAGATTAAAAGAACAGGGTATTCCCACCGCCATTCATTACCCGATCCCGCTAAATAAACAACCCGCGGTGGCCAGCAATATTGCTCTGCCTATAGGAGACGAAATCGCACAAGAAGTCATTAGCTTGCCGATGCATCCTTATTTATCCATAGATATAATTAATAAAATTGCCAGTTCAATTTAAAATCCATGAATCATAAATTATTGAGGAATATATCTGGCTTATTACTCTCATCATTATTCAGCCAGATATTATTATTACTATCAACACCCGTATTAACAAGACTATTTTCACCGGAAGAATTAGGTATTTACGCTTCATTTTCATCGCTTTTAAGTGTTTTTGCCGTAGGTGCTTGTCTTCGATATGAATTTTCAATAAGTTCATCAGGGAAAAGTCGTGAAATTAACTCATTAGTCACATTATCTTGCATTATTCCAATAACCATTAGCCTAATCGTTATCACTGTTTTTGCAATATCTAACACACCAGAAAAAATAATTATAGGAAACTATATATACTATATCCCGCTAGGTATTATCACTTATGGATTTTATCGAGCAGTGAGTTTCAATAGTATAAGAGAAAAACAATACCATGCACTCTCTATCACTAAAATAACGCAAACCGTTGCCATGATTAGCACCCAAATCATTGGCGGCATTGCCCATTTAGGCGCAAGCAGTCTCATCTTAGGCCAAATATTAGGCCAATCATTAGGTGTTCTATTTTTAAGTAAAAGATCCAAATATCGTTTAATTATCAGCAAACATGAACTTAGAAAAATAAGACTACTGGCTAAGAAATATTATCGATTTCCCGTTTATGATTTTCCTGCGGCTTCAATTAACACATTGAGTAATGAACTGCCCCAATTATTTATCATGTCCACCTATGGGCTAAAATCGGCAGGATTTTATTTAATTGCATCCAGAATATCAGGAGCCCCAATTACACTATTATCCCAAACCGTTTCATCTATATTACAAGGATATTTAAAAGACACGCTTATATCACCTTTCTTAAAGATAAAAAAAACATTTTATTGCCTAACACTGATTGCTATTTTATTTGCTATAGTGACATACTTCACGGGCATACCCATCATAACCTTTATCTTCGGTGAAGAGTGGCGAGAATCAGGTAAATATCTATTATGCTTAATACCACACTTATGCGGGCAAATAATATACTCATCGTTATCGGTATATTTATCAATTTATGAACATCAGAAAAGCAATTTATTTATTCAGACAACATCGATTATATTAAGATTAATCGCCCTCCTTACTGGATATCTATTAGGCGATATTTACCTTACCCTATTATTATTTTCACTCACAAGTTTTGTTCTCTATATGACAAGTACGGCTTATATTTTAAAATTATCTTTCATGCGTCAATAAGGTTAACATGAAGAAAATCATAATAAAAATAATTCCCTATATCATTATCGTGATGATTGTCAGCTATACATTCAATAAATATGCTTATGAGCTAGATGAATTCAATGGCAATGTGAGAAACTTAGTCATGAAAGGGAAATTCACGCAACGCGAATTTAATAGCAATGGCTTTCCTTTATCTCACTCACCTCATATTCCAGAGCCATTCTTATCCCCATTTTATGTTGTTCACTATGGCCTGATATACTCTTCTTTAGGCTTAAATCAAGATAACGCCAATATATTATGGCGAACCGATTCATCCTTACCCGGATGGAATGTACCGCCACCTCAATTCAATCAAAACGAATTGATTGCTAATTTTAAATTTTCAGCCGATTGGTTATTAAATAATATAAAATCATTTCATGGTGAAAGTCATTACTTATATGATTTTGATTGGTCATATAAAGGCTACAAAAATAATAAACTCTCTGCCCCCTGGTGGTCTGGACTAACCGATGCCTATGCCATTATTCTCTTATTAAGAGCTTATGACCATTTTGACGATGATAAATATCTACTCACGTCGAAACGACTATACCAATCATCACTCGCACCTATCCATAAAGGCGGCAGTTTAACAACATTAGATAATATGCCTTGGATTGAAGAGTACGTTGATCCTCAAGCCAATTCAGACCAATTGGCTTTTGTATTAAACGGCATGATCTATTCTACTTATGGTATTGAGTCATTTGAAACTTATTTAAATACAGATGAAAACACCAGAATATCCGATAAATTATATCAATCAATCAGCCATAATATATTTAAGTTCGACATAAAAAATGAATGGTCCAGCTATGATTTAATTGGCAACCCAAGCAATATTAAATATCACAAAATACATACTCTTCTTTTAAAAGATCTGATAGCTAGAAATCAAAATTTTAAAAATAAAGAAATAATAGATTTATATAATAATTGGAATAAATCCGCCGCTAATAGCGGATATTATTACATAAAACATGGCCCTACGAGTTGGGCATACTATCAATTTATCACTATGTATTTCCTGTCTATCTTAGTATTATCATTCATTTACTTCTTTATCCGCAAAAATGCAAAATAATATTAAAATAATCCTGAAAATATTTATCTATCAGGTTATTATCTACCTGAATTCAATACTTATATTAGATACATTCCATGAGGTAAGAGGCTATAATATTACCCCACAAGGTTACTTAAGTATTATTTTCTGTTGGATATCATTTTTACCACTCATTTTACTCAACAACCAAAAAAATCCCGTGATGGTTTTTTTATGGTTAATCTATATCACTTACATTATACCGGTATCAATTATATTCCCACTGATTAATTCAGCTTCTGTCTATTCAATCATTTTCGTCTGCACAATAAACATATTATTTTTCTCATCTATATTATTCTTTCGGATAATAGATAGAATAACAATACCGAAACTAAAAATCCCGTGGGATTTATATAAAATACTGATAATAGGATGTGGTATTATTGTCCTCTTATTCGTCATTAGCAATCCTGGATTAAGTTTAATACCCCCTAATATATTTAAAGTTTATTCCGTGAGACAGCACTTTAAAGACAACACACCGCTACTCACGATGTACATCATCACCAATGGGGGATATGTTATCTCGCCATTGCTATTACTAGCTTCACTCTATATTAGAGGTCCGATAAAATATCTGCTCATTACAATAAGTATTTTGATTTCCTATTTAATCTACAGCTCCTCAGGATTAAAAAGCATCGCATTCATGAATCTCGCGGTTATCATTCTATACTTCTATATAAAAGGAACAAAATCGATAAGTAACTCGGTGATAAATATCATCCTCTATTTATTCCTGACCGCCGGGATATTATATTTAATTTTCGATTTTTATGACCCACTGATCCATTGGCTACGCAGAGTATTCTTCACACCGACATTAAATACCTATTATTTTTATGATTATATCTACAACAACAATAGTGAATTTACGACAGAAGCGCCGCAAATAGTTTCTCAAATCTATTATGGCACCTCAGGTTCGGCTAATACTGGCTTTATTGGAGACGGTATCGCCAGATACGGTACACTGGGTTTAATAATAAACTTTTTTATATTTAATATATTAATCTTTGCAATGAACCTGAGCTCAAAAAAGGTTCCATTTGAACTTTCAACGACACTCTATTTACCCTTCGTATACACAATATCAAACTCAGCGATTACAGCACTACTACTGACCTATGGGCTGCTGGCATTAAGCATATTATTATTTTTATTCCCAACGAAAACTAACAAAATACCCTTATGAAAATCACACATATGACCTCGGTACATCCACGTTTCGACACCCGTATTTTCCTAAAAGAATGTTCTGCCTTACAAAAAGAACATGAGGTCTCACTTATTGTTGCAGATGGTAAAGGTAATG
This sequence comes from Photorhabdus laumondii subsp. laumondii, assembly GCF_003343245.1. Taxonomy (NCBI): domain Bacteria; kingdom Pseudomonadati; phylum Pseudomonadota; class Gammaproteobacteria; order Enterobacterales; family Morganellaceae; genus Photorhabdus; species Photorhabdus laumondii. The sequence continues at coordinate 5,576,172 of NZ_CP024901.1, forward strand.
AAGTCAAGAATAACATTGCTATCATTGATGTCGGTATATTGCCCGGTCGATTAAATAGAATTTTTAAAACAACCGATAAAGTTTATAAAAAAGCATTAGAATTAGACGCCGACTTATATCATTTTCATGATCCAGAACTCATCCCTATCGGGCTAAAACTGAAAAGGAAAGGTAAAATAGTCATTTTTGATTCCCATGAAGATGTCCCTAAACAAATTTTTAGCAAACCTTACTTAAATAAATTTACCCGGGTTATTATCTCTAAACTATTCGCCCTCTACGAGAAGTATTCTACACCTAAATTTGATGGCATTATTACAGCCACACCCTCAATAAGAGACAAATTCTTAAAACTCAATAACAACACCATAGATATTAATAACTATCCTATATTAGGTGAGTTGCATAATAAACATGCCAACTGGCATGAAAAAGAAAAACAAGTCTGCTATGTCGGCGGTATTTCCGACATTAGAGGTATAGCCGAAATGGTTGAGTCCCTCTCTCACCTCACAACAAATACAACAATGAAACTCGCGGGCAATTTTTCAGATACAGAACTCGAGAACAAAATAAAAAATATGAAAAATTGGCACAAAATAGATGCACTGGGATTTTTAAATCGCATAGAAACCAAAGAGCTTTTATCTAAATCTATTGCAGGTATTGTTCTATATCACCCACTTCCCAATCATATCGATGCCCAACCCAATAAAATATTCGAATATATGAGTGCGGGTATCCCGGTCATCGCTTCAAATTTCACATTATGGAAAGATATAGTTGTAAAAAACCATTGTGGCATTTGTGTTGACCCATTAAACCCTAAGCAAATAGCTGATGCAATAGATTACCTATCAAATAACCCTGATATAGCAGAAGAAATGGGTAACAATGGGCTTCTGGCAGTCAATGAAAAATACAATTGGGATATTGAACAAAATAAACTAACCAAATTTTATCAACACATTGGACGTTAATCGATATGAAAAAAATCATCACCGTATTAGGTGCCAGACCACAATTCATTAAAGCAAGCCCAGTCTCTCGCGCTTTAAAAAATAATAACAAATTTAAAGAAATTATCATTCATACCGGTCAACATTTTGATACTAATATGTCTGATGTCTTCTTCAATGATTTAGCCATTCCCAAACCGGATTACACACTCAATATTCACGGTGGTTCACACGGTGACATGACAGGTAGAATGCTCATCGAAATTGAAAAAGTACTCATCACAGAAAAACCGGATGCCGTCATGGTATATGGCGACACAAACTCGACTTTAGCTGGTGCATTAGCCGCATCTAAATTACATATTCCGATTATCCATGTTGAAGCCGGTTTACGTAGCTTTAATATGCAGATGCCAGAAGAGATAAACAGAATATTAACCGATAATGTGAGTTCAATTCTTTTCTGTCCAACAGACACTGCCATCAATAACCTACAAAAAGAAGGCTTCGGTTCAAAGCCCGTTAATATCAAACAAGTCGGTGATGTGATGGAAGACGCCGCTTTATATTTTAGCCAAATGGCGAAAAAACCTGATGGGCTGGATGCGATACCAAACTTTATATTAACCACGCTCCATCGTGCTGAAAATACCGATAATCAGGAACGTCTAACTGAAATAGTAAACGCCTTAAATAATATACATAAAAGAACTGCTATTGTTGTTATGCCAATTCACCCAAGAACTAAAAAAATGTTAGCACAATACGACTTACATTTAGATGTTCATTTAATTGAGCCAGTAGGATATTTAGAGATGATCTGGCTACTCAAAAACACCGCCCTGATTATTACCGATAGCGGTGGACTGCAAAAAGAGGCTTTTTTCTTCAAGAAACCTTGTGTGACTGTGAGGGATCAAACTGAATGGGTAGAATTAATTGCCGCGGGCGTAAACAAACTCTCGGAGGCTGACAGTAACAAAATAACCCAAGCCGTTCATGACATGATTGGAATTGACATGGACTCGATTCAATCCATGTATGGTGGTGGTATCGCTGCGACAAGAATTGCTGACGAACTAGAAAAATCACTATGAATATCGTCTATATAAACCACTATGCCGGCTCACCGGATCTTGGGATGGAATTTCGTCCATATCATTTAGGACAAGAATGGATTAAATCGGGACATAATATTACCCTACTTGCAGCCTCTTATTCTCATGTACGGACCAAACAACCCAAACTGATAGAGAATAAAAAAACCACCGAAAATATTAACGGATTAGAATATATCTGGTATCCAACCCCGAGTTATAATGGAAATGGATTATCCAGAGTCAAAAATATTTTCTCTTTTTTACGGCAAATTTGGCTTGATAGCCATAACTTAGTCAAAAAATATCGACCTGATGTTGTTATTGCTTCAAGTACATATCCAATGGATATCTGGATTGCCAAACGTCTTGCCAAAAAAGCCAATGCCAAACTGGTTTTTGAACTGCATGATTTATGGCCGCTTTCACCCATAGAATTAGGTGGAATGTCACCTAAACATCCATTTATTCAATTATGCCAACTTGCTGAAAACACAGCTTATAAACATGCTGATGTGGTTATTTCCATGCTTCCTAAAGTACAAGAACATACGAAAGCACATGGATTAGATCTCAATAAACTACATATTATCCCTAATGGCGTGGTTATAAAGGATTGGATAAATCAACTTACTCCATTAAACCGTTCACTAGAAAAACTTATTATAACTGAAAAAAATAAAGGGCATAAAATTGTATGCTATAGCGGTGCCCATGGCCGCCCAAATGCGCTAGAAAAACTACTCAAAACGGCTTCACTGCTTCATGATAAACCGATAACCTTCTTATTAGTCGGCACGGGCCTTGAAAAAGATAACTTAATAAAGGAGTCTCAATCACTGAGAACAAATAACGTTATATTCTTTGATCCGATCCCCAAAACTCAAATCCCAACACTACTCAATAAAATTGACATTGCCTATATAGGGTTACAAAAGCAATCATTATTCAGATTTGGCATCAGCCCCAATAAACTCATTGATTACATGATGGCGGGCAAACCCATTTTATGTGCGATTGATGCCGGTAATGATCCTGTTTCTGACGTGAATTGCGGTATCACCGTTAAATCAGGCAAGCCAGAAGAGATTGCTCGGGCCTTATTAAAACTCAGTGAATTATCAACTGACGAATTAAACCAAATGGGGAAAAAAGGTAAAATTTACGCTTTAGAAAATCACGCTTATTCCGTATTAGCAGACAATTTCATCAAGGCCATCATCAATCATGAATAATAAATTCCTTCCTTTTGCATTACCTGAAATTGGACAATCCGAAATTGATGAAATCATTGACTTACTTAAAACAGTGATGGATAACCACCCGACCTAAAACCAGAAGATTTAAATAAAACATAGGAATTAATAACTATCATTACACTCTAAATAAAGTGACTATTCAACCATGATAAATATATCAGTTATTTGCCCTATATTAAATGAAGAAAAATATATAAAAGGGTGTATTGAATCACTGCTAAAACAAGATTACCCTACCGGGCAATTAGAGATTATTTTTATAGATGGTTGTAGTTCAGATAGTACTTTAAAAGTAATTCAGAGTTATACTGAAAAATATGAGTTCATAAAATTACTATATAACCCTGCAAAACATGTTCCTACTGCTCTGAATATTGGTATAAAAAACTCATTAGGGGAATATATAGCCAGAATCGATGCTCACTCCAGCTATCCCAGTAGCTACTTATCCAAACTATATAACTTATCAAAAAAACTTGATGCTGATAATATAGGTGGGATTGTTAATACAAAACCATGTAATTCTACAACCATTTCCCACAATATTGCATATGCCTTAAGTAGTCGCTTTGGAATGGGTAATTCCTATTTTCGAATTGGCATTAATAATATAAAAAAAGTTGATACAGTACCTTTCGGCTTTTTCAAAAGAACACTATTCGATAAAATAGGGCTATTTGATGAAGATTTAATTAGAAACCAAGATGATGAGTTTAACAACAGAATTATAAAGCATGGAGGTAATATATACCTTTCCCCAGATATTATTATTGATTATTACCCCAGAGATTCAATTAAAAAAATCTGTTCTATGTTCTACCAATACGGTTTATTTAAACCATTAGTCAATGCCAAATTGAAAAAAATAACATCATTCTGGCAATTAATACCACCAATTTTTGTCTTAGGGTTAATCCTAGGATTAATCCTCTCATTCACTAGCTCAATATTTTTATATCTATATATAGGTTGTATTTTTATCTATTTCTTCTTAACTTTACTGGTATCAATAAGAGCCCATTTAAAAAATAAAAAAAACTATATTTTCTTACCATTAATATTTCTGTACATACATTTATCTTATGGATCAGGGTATCTCATTGGAATAATGAAAATTATATTCAATAAGAAATTCCACGTAAAAAACAAAAGATAAGGATTATATCATGAACTCTTCTTTTCTCCCTTTCGCACTCCCAGAAATCAGCCAAGAAGAAATTGATGAAGTCATTGACTCACTTAAAACAGGCTGGATAACCACCGGACCTAAAACCAGAAGATTTGAACAAGATTTTGCGCAATATTTAGGTTCCGATGTTGAAGCCATAGCGGTAAATTCAGCCACGGCAGGGTTGCATTTAGCATTAGAAGCCATTGGTATTCAGCCGGGTGATGAAGTCATCGTTCCGACCTATACCTTTACGGCAACCGCAGAAGTTGTCCGTTATTTGGGAGCTCACCCTATTTTTGTTGATTCTTTACCTGACAGCCTGAATATTGACCCAATAGCAATAGAAAAAGCCATAACCGCCAAAACTAAAGCAATTATGCCGGTACACTTTGCAGGTTTATCCTGTGATATGGATGCCATTATTGCAATAGCTAAAAAATTCAATCTACGAATCATTGAAGATGCCGCCCATTCATTTCCGACTTTATATAAGGGAAAGAAAATTGGCACGCTAGATACCGATGTCACCGTATTCAGCTTTTACGCGAATAAAACCATGACGACAGCGGAAGGTGGCATGCTAGTCTCCAGACATCCAGATATCATAAAAAGAGCAAAAATAATGCGCCTCCACGGCATTAGCAAAGACGCCTTTGATCGATATCAATCTAAAATACCTGCCTGGTATTATGAAGTGATTGAACCAGGCTATAAATATAACATGCCCGATATTTGTGCATCTATCGGCATCCATCAATTACAGAAAATAGACACTTTCCACAAGAAAAGAGAGGCAATGGCTAAACTCTATGATGATGAATTAAAAGATCTACCGATTATCTTACCCACTAAACCTCAAGAATCTAATAGCCAACACGCCTGGCATCTATATACCATTAGATTAAATGATCAAGTCAAAATATCCAGAGATGACTTTATTATAAAAATGGCAGAAAAAAATATCGGCTGCTCTGTCCATTTTATTCCACTACACAAACAACCCATCTGGAAAAATACCTATTCTCTTAACGAAAACAACTTCCCAGTCGCAGAAGAAAACTTTAAAAGAATTGTATCCATCCCTTTATATACAAAAATGACCAAAGAAGACCAAATATACGTTATCAAAACAATTAAAGAGATCTTGGCATAAATGATGACATATTATTTAGCTATAAAAAGGCTTTTTGATTTTACTTCTTCTCTCATTGGAATCATCCTACTATTCCCTATTTTAATCACGATTGCTATCTGGATAAAAATCGATTCGAAAGGACCTATTTTTTTCCGACAAAAACGAGTAGGCCAATATAATCAAGATTTTTATATTCATAAATTTAGGAGCATGACGACGGGATCAGAGCAAAAAGGACAACTCACTATTGGTCATGATCTCCGTATTACCCACTCTGGAAAATTTATACGCAAATATAAAATTGATGAATTAGCTCAACTGATTGACGTTGTCCGAGGAAAAATGAGCTTAGTCGGGCCAAGACCGGAAGTACCACAATTTATGGACAAATACCCGGATGATGTCAGAAACAAAATATTATCGGTAAAACCCGGCATCACAGATTTGGCTTCTATAGAAATGATCGATGAAAACCAGATATTAAGCCAATATCAAGATCCTCATCAAGCCTATATCGATATTATTATGCCGATAAAAGCCAAGTACTACTTAGAATACATAGATAAAAAGTCATTTTTCTATGACCTGAAGATTATTTTCAAAACAATTTACAAAGTAGTTTTTAGGTAATTAACCATTATGAACAAGAGAATATTTTTCAACCAAGACAGATTAATTAAAACCATCGTCCTTCTGATTGTAGATATATTTATCATTATTATTTCATACTGGCTGAGCATGTGGCTACGCCTTGATAGAGAAGTGCCCATTTACAGTTTACAGCATTGGTTAACCATTATATTCACCATACCTTTCACGCTATTTATTTTCTTAAGAATTGGCTTTTATAGATCGATATTAAAATATGTCAACATGAGTATATTGAAATGGGCCATTATTGGTTCATTTCTATCTACTCTACTATTGACTGCAATTTCCTTATACCAACAAGCCTTTTTACCCAGAACTGTACCGATTATCTACTTCTCTTTTCTGGTTATCTCACTCTGCGGTACAAGATTTATCTATAGAACGCTACGTAATTTACTAAAATATAAAGGTGCTCCGGTTATCATATACGGAGCAGGAGAATCTGGCCGGCAACTGTTACCCATATTAAGAGAACATAGAGAATTCAACCCGATTGCTTTTGTTGATGACAATGCTAAATTACACAATTTATCTATTCATGGAGTTTATGTCTTCTCTTCAGAGAAGATAACCATCTTAGTAGAAAAATATAATATAAAGAAAATATTATTAGCCATACCCAGTGCATCAATATCTAATAGAAAAAAAATACTAGAAAGACTCCAAAAAGAACATTGTGAAATCCTCACCATTCCAAGTTTCAATGATCTGGTTGAAGGCAAAGCGCAAATAAACTCACTGAAGCGCGTTTCCATTAACGATCTGTTAGGAAGAGAACAAGTTGATCCACTACAAAGTCTACTCAGTAAAAACATCAAAAACAAAAATGTGCTTATTACCGGTGCCGGTGGTTCAATCGGATCAGAATTATGCAGGCAAATCATTACTCAATCTCCCTCTCAGATAGTCCTATTTGAATTAACCGAATATTGTCTCTATTCAATAGAAAAAGAGTTACAAAAGATAAACTCAGATAGAGATTTGAATATAACGATTACTGCAATTTTAGGAGATATAAAAGATTCAGAAAAGATAGCTAGAATAATCAATAAATTTAACATTAACACCATATACCACGCAGCGGCATATAAACATGTTCCACTGGTAGAAATGAATACCATAGAGGGCATTAATAACAATATCTTTGGCACCCTCTCACTGGCTCAAGCAGCAATTAACCAAAAAGTTGAAAAATTTGTATTAATCTCTACCGACAAAGCCGTCCGCCCGACGAATACCATGGGCGCAACAAAAAGATTTGCCGAGCTTATACTACAAGCTTTTGCTAAAGAGCACAGTTATACAAAATTCTCAATGGTTCGCTTTGGCAACGTCCTTGGCTCATCCGGTTCCGTTGTCCCCCTATTCGAAAAACAGATAAAAAGTGGTGGACCGATAACCCTCACTCACAAAGACATTACCCGTTACTTCATGACAATCCCAGAAGCGGCTCAATTAGTCATCCAGGCAGGAGCACTGGGCAATAATGGCGACGTCTTTGTTCTGGATATGGGAGAATCAGTAAAAATTTATGATCTCGCCCGGAAAATGATCCATCTTTCCGGCCTGACAGTGAAAGATGAAACCAATCCTCATGGTGATATCGAAATCAAAATTACCGGATTAAGACCCGGTGAAAAACTTTATGAAGAACTCTTAATTGGTGATAACGTCTCTGGCACTAATCACCCAAGAATCATGACAGCCAATGAAGTTTTTCTGACCTGGGATAAATTAAACCCATTATTAAATGACTTAAAAACATCTTGTGAAAATTACGATTTTGAAAATATTAGGCAGATCCTGATTAATGCTCCTATTGATTTTCATCCTAAAGATTATATTTACGATCTTTTAAAATAATACTTACAAATACACTCATGTCATGAAACTGGCTGAAAATCATATTACCGACATTAGCCTTCTAGACAAATAATAATCCTATGAAATTTTTAACACACGAGAAATTAAAAATCAAATAATTCGAAAATTAAAATAACAAGCTAACAAAAACCTCATTATTAGATATACCCTATGGATTTCAAGATGGATCGCGGCGGCAAGGGAGCGAATCCCCGGGAGCATAGGTAACTATGTGACCGGGGTGAGCGAATGCAGCCAACAAAGAGGCAACTTGAAAGATGACGGGTATATATCATATGCATTATACTTCCTTCATTTCCTCCTTAAACAAAGGAGAATGATTAAACATCTGGAAATTATAAAGCTAGCCTCTTAGCACGAGTCTATAAATTTATGAAACAGTACCCAAATGGCTATATTCATCAACCGTAAAGTAACAGCCAATGCCTACGGACTCTCCTCTGGTGTCTTCTGGGGGCTAAGTGGCGTACTTTTCGCATTATTACTAAAAAACACCGCACTTTCCTGTTGTTTCTTCATTCCCATCATACTCGCATTCCTAAATGATACGATTTCATGCGGATATATGTTTATATATCTTGTAGTGAAAGGAAAATACCGAGCGATACGCCTTATCCCCAAAAACAAGAAAAATGGCATAATTGTATTGGCGGCTATATTTGGTGGCCCAATGGGCATGTCTTGTTATATCTTAGCTATTCAATACATTGGCATTAGCTACACAGCAACTATTTCAGCAACCTACCCGGCTATTGGCGCACTCATTTCTTTTTTCCTACTTAAAGATCGCATTCACCTTATCGGCATATTGGGATTAATATTGGCCGTTGTATGTACTATGATACTCGGTTATTCAGCATCAACTCAGACAACATCTGGCTGGATAGGCTTTTTCTTTGCTTTTATATGCGCACTAGGCTGGAGTTCCGAAGTTGTTATCAGCTCTTACGGCATGAACAAAGATATACCTGCTGATATTGCTTATTTCATCAGGCAATTATCATCCTCTGTGGGCTATTTAATCATGATCATATTATTCATTCACTCCTTTCCTGGAGTTACACATATTTTTTCAAATATAGAATTATACTCCTTATTATTTTTCACCTCTCTGGTCGCCACACTATCGTACCTCTTCTACTACAAAGCAATCTGCATGCTTCAACCTATCCGTGCGATGAGTTTAAACATCACCTATGCTATCTGGGCAGTCATCTTTGCTTATTTGCTGGTAGATGAACCCATTTCTATAAAACTAATACTCCTATGCGTAGGCGTCTCTGCCGGTTCATTGCTAACTGCCGTAAATCCACTTAATATCAAAAAATTGATTCTGACGCTTAAATGAGTGTGATTCTATTCACAACAAGTTTAAATTCGTTTTACGGCTATAGTTAAAGAAAACTACTAAAACTCTACTGAGCATCAATAATATATTACCAAATATCCCCGAACCTACGCTAACCACTCTCCCCCTCTTCTCTGACCTTTTAGATAACCATCACTACTGAATTTACCTATACCGCTAAAGATTACAGATTGCAGAATTAGGAATATCGTTACCTCACCAATCACAATGCTAAATAAACATAAAGTCACAATTAAGCTTTACTACCAGATGGATATCACGGCAATACTGCCACATCCTGAGGCGAATGGAACATAAGGAAACCTGTTGAAAAACAAAGCACATAGTACGTTGTTGGTAAGAGCTAACCGCCATTCCGTGAGCAGCAATACAGATTTCAGCTAACTCTATTCTACCAATTAGTTAAACAAGTAGTTTGTTAAACTTGACCCAGAAGAGTTTACAGTCTAATCTCCCCCCAACTAGTTACAAAATCTTATCCCCCATTACTTTTTGTTAAGACAGACAAAAGTATTGGAAAATCAGTGCAATAGATAAGATTTCCGAATATTACAGGCACTCTGGGAGCCAAAAACCTAGTGCGGTAGCTTTATCTAATGACTCTTAAATATGTTGATTTAGATTTTTCATCTCTATAAATACGTATGCAAGAAAATTTCCACGTGTTAGGCAAAAGCTATTAAATAATTTCATTTAGTGGTTCTCGTGAAATTACCCCAGACTTAAAAACAATATATTATTTGGTCAAATTCATATGAAAGGCATCATCTTAGCCGGTGGTTCCGGCACCAGATTATACCCTATAACAATAGGTGTATCTAAACAGCTCCTCCCGGTATACGATAAGCCAATGATCTATTATCCATTATCAGTACTGATGCTAGCAGGGATAAAAGACATTCTTATTATTACAACCCCTGAAGATCAAATAAACTTCAAACGCCTTTTGAACGACGGAAATAGCTTAGGAATAAAGATTAGTTACGCAACTCAGGATAAACCTGAAGGACTGGCCCAAGCATTCATTATCGGTGAAGATTTCATTGGTGATGACTCAGTTTGTTTAGTTCTAGGAGATAATATCTTTTGGGGACAAGCTTTCTCACCAAAACTACAAAAAGCATCTTCCCAAAAAACTGGAGCTACCATCTTTGGTTATCAAGTAAAAGATCCTGAACGTTTTGGAATTGTTGAATTCGATGACCAGATGAAAGCGATTTCTATTGAAGAAAAACCTAAAAAACCCAAGTCTGACTATGCTGTCACAGGTCTTTACTTCTATGACAATCGGGTTATTAATTTCGCTAAGAAAGTCACTCCATCAGATCGTGGTGAATTAGAAATCACATCAATTAACCAGATGTATCTTAATGATAATTCTTTAAATGTAGAACTCCTTGGCCGCGGTTTTGCATGGCTAGATACAGGCACCCATGACAGCTTACTAGAAGCCGCCACCTTTGTTGAAACTATTGAAAAGCGCCAAGGCTTTAAAATTGCTTGCTTAGAAGAGATTGCATGGCGTAACGGCTGGCTGAATGAAAATGATATAGCCAAAGCTGCTAACTCTATGTCAAAAAACGGATATGGAAAGTATTTACAATCTCTTATTCAGAGGAAGATATGAGTTTAATAAAACTAATTGATTTTAAAATTCTTGGTGATGAGAGAGGACAGCTAATTTCATTAGAAGGAAACAAAAATATCCCTTTTGAAATAAAGAGAGTTTATTACATATTTAATACTAAATCCGGTGTATCAAGAGGTTTCCATGCACATAAGGAGCTCAAACAAATTTTATTTGCTGTAAAAGGAAGTTGCAGAATACGACTCGACAATGGAAAAATAACAGAAGATATCATCCTAAATCAACCTCAAAAAGGTATATTGATAGACTCATTTATATGGAGAGAAATGCATGATTTTTCAGAAGATTGTGTTTTAATAGTTTTAGCAAGCCAGCATTATGATGAATCCGATTATATAAGAGATTACAAAGTTTTTTCTGATATATATAAAAACACTCATTAGAATAGAATCTCGATTTTTAATTAATTATATTTAATAACATATTATTTTTGGCTGATAAAGATGATCAATTTTCTTGATTTAAAAGCAATAAATAAAAAATACGAAAACGAATTAAAAGAAGCTAGTTCAAGAGTAATAGATTCAGGCTGGTACATAATGGGGAAAGAGTTAGAATCTTTTGAAAAAGAATTTGCAGAGTATTGTGGCACAAAACATTCGATCGGTGTCGCTAATGGCTTAGATGCTTTAATACTAGTCCTCAGAGCATGGAAAGAATTAGGTAAAATAAAAGATGGTGATGAAGTTATTGTACCTGCAAATACTTATATCGCATCAGTATTAGCGATTACAGCAAATAATTTGAAGCCCGTTCTCATTGAGCCAGATCAAAATACATATAACTTAAGCCCTAATAATATAATATCCGCAATCACAGAAAAAACAAAAGTTATTTTGCCCATACATTTGTATGGTCAAATCTCACCAATGCCTGAAATCATGAAGATTGCCAATGAATACAATCTATTAGTACTAGAAGATAGCGCACAAGCGCATGGAGCTGAAATAGTGGGTAAAAAAGCCGGTAGCTGGGGTAATGCATCAGGATTTAGTTTTTATCCAGGAAAAAACCTTGGTGCTTTGGGTGATGCAGGTGCAATTACAACAAACGATGAAGAATTAACAACCACTATAAAAGCATTACGTAATTATGGCTCACATGAAAAATATAAAAATATTTATCAAGGCATTAACAGTCGATTAGATGAGCTTCAAGCTGCATTTCTCTCTGTAAAATTAAAATACCTAAATATCGAAACAGAATATCGACGTAGCATTGCAAAGCATTATTTAGAGAATATTAATAATCCATACATAAAATTACCTATCACCATTGAACAAAATGCACTCCATCCAGAAAACCATGTTTGGCATTTGTTTGTAATTAATTGTTCACATAGGGAAAAACTCCAACAATATCTTTTTGAAAAAGGTATCCAAACGTTGATTCATTATCCTATCCCTCCTCATAAACAAACAGCGTATTCAGAATGGAATACATTAAATTTCCCTATTACTGAAAAAATTCATCAGCAGGTACTTTCACTCCCCCTTGACCCTACTATGAACATTGAAGCAATCGAATATGTTATCGATATAGTTAATGGTTTCAAGCCATGAAACGGCTCTTAAAAGTTTCTGTAATGACAGGACTTCAAACTCTATTGCGTATGGCGATGGGGTTTGTTATTGCAAAAGTTGTAGCTATTTATACTGGACCTACAGGAATGGCGATGTTGGGTCAAGTACAAAGTATGGTCGGCAGCCTAAATGGTGTGATTAACGCTCCGGTGAATAGTGGTATTGTACGCTTTACTGCGGAGTACCACACAAAAGGATTTAAAGCCTGCTCTCCATGGTGGAAAGCCTCACTTTACTGGGTTATTGTTATTACCGCTTTTACGATACCCATAGGATTGATATTCTCATCATATATTGCAAGCTGGCTTTTACATGACTCTTCACTGGCTTGGGTAGTTATTGTAACTGTATTTGTGCTACCTTTTTCGGCATTAGGCACGTTATGCAATTCAGTTATTAATGGTCAGCAACACTATCGCCGTTTTGTCGGTTTAGGGATGCTATCAACTCTGATTTCTTCTGCTGTTATGATTGGTTTAATTATTGCTGCAAATATTCAAGGTGCATTACTTGCAGCTACAATACAGTCAGCGCTAATAGGTATAGTAATGCTACTAGCAAATTTACGTCAACCTTGGATGAAACTTCGCTATTGGTGGGGAAAACAAGATACTCAGGCACGTAAAGATATAGCTAGTTACATGCTGATGGCTTTAACAAGTGCTTTGACCATTCCTATTTCCTTGATATTAGTAAGGAATATTCTAATATCCCATGTTGGTTGGAATGTCACCGGTTACTGGCAAGCTGTATGGAAAATTTCTGAAGTATATTTATCGGTGATTACATTATCTCTAAGCACATATTACCTACCCAAATTATCATCATTAAATACATATGTCGAAATTAGGAAAGAAATAAACCATACCGCTAAATTTATCATGCCCATTGTTATGATATTGGCATTTGGAGTCTACTTTTTTCGAGATACTGCTATAAGAATTTTATTTACTCCAGAGTTCATTGAAGCCAGAAATTTATTTGCTGTTCAATTATGTGGTGATGTTATCAAAATTTTATCTTGGTTATATGCTTACCCTATGTTATCCCGTGGTTCAACCAAGTGGTTTATTTCAACAGAAATCATCTTTTCAGTATCACTTGTATTATTAAGCTATTTATTCATACAACAGTTTGGAGTTAAAGGCGCTAATATTGCCTATTTAGTAAGTTACTTAGCATATTTCATATTTATTTATGTAAATCTAAAAAGAATCGCGAGGTTCTGATTATAGTAGCCCACATAAAATTATTTACTAAGAAGTTCATATTAAAATTCATTTATATATTTTTATCCATATAGACAACCACTATAATTACTATAAATAGCTATCACCTTTAGTGTAAAATAAACTATCTTTTATAGATAAAATTACCATAAAAACGATAGATTACTTATTTTTCATAAAGTATAAAGAAAATCAAGAAGCCATATTTAATGCTTATTTTCACCTATAAATAGATGATGAGATCATAAAGGTATATACCCGTAATCATTGAAGATGCTTGATTTTATCCGAAATGGAGATCATTATCCTCGCTATGAAAATATTTATTACATCAGAACAAAAAATCAAACTTGAACGCCTTCACGACACCACTCGCGATGGTCAGGTACGAGACAGAATAAAAGCTATCCTTCTGGCTTCTGAAGGGTGGAGTTCTATGATGATAGCCCAGGCATTGCGACTCCATCAGACCACTGTTGACCGCCATATCAGTGATTACCTTAATCACGGTAAACTTAAATCGGGTAATGGGGGCTCTGACAGTTTGCTTTCCCGAGAACAAACTGATTTTTTAATCAACCACTTATCTCAACATCTTTTCCATCACACCCATGAAATCGTGGCCTATGTTGCTCAGCTCTGGAAGATTACCTTTAGCATTCCCGGCATGAATAAATGGCTACACCGTCAGGGGTTTTCTTATAAAAAACCTTGTGGTGTCCCTCATAAATTCGATGTAGAAAAACAGCAACAATTTATTGAATACTATGAAAATCTTAAAGTTGCCGCGAAAGATGAACCCATCCTTTTCCTTGACGCTGTTCACCCGACTCAAGGCACCAAACTCGGTTATGGCTGGATGCGGAAAGGCGAGAAAAAAACAGTCAAAACAACAGGAAGCCGGACTCGCCTGAATATATTGGGCGCGCTCAACCTGAATGCCATTGGTCGTACCGTGTTCCAGGAATATCAGACCATCAATGACTACAACATTTGCTGTTTTTTCAATGAAATAAGAAAGTCTTATCCTGACTACCATCAAAAAATTCACCTTATTGTGGATGGAGCGGGTTACAACAAAGCTCATCTTGTTAAGGAGTGGGCTTATGTTAGCAATATTGAGTTACATTACCTTCCTCCCTATAGCCCAAATTTAAACCCAATAGAGCGATTATGGAAGGTCATGAATGAACAGGTTCGAAATAACCGTTATTTCGCGGATAAACATGAATTTCGAGACAAAGTCTTCAAATTTTTCACCACAACGCTACCGGATATAGCGGACTCGCTGATGTCTAGAATTAACGACCATTTTCAGGTGCTAAAAACTGCATCTTGAAGTTTCTTGGGTATAAGCTATCTAGACTAAGTAGGGGAAATTATCACAATAATAACATATAATTTCATTAAATTAGCTCACATTAGAATGTTAGGTATAATGTAACTTATACTATATAGTCGGGTATATCAGGATTCACAAATGAAGCATTGTCTATTTTATATGCCGTCAGATATTTATGGCGGGACCGAGTTACTATTTACTAGATTAGCTAATAAACTAACTAATAACTACATTGTCACGTTGTTAGTCAAAAATAGTGATTTGGTAAAATTATTTACATTAGATGACCGTATTAATATAACTTTAATATCGGATATTAATGACTTTAAATTTGACCACGTTGTTATTAGCGCACAAGATATGCGCGGATTTTATGAATATAATGTACGTTTTGATAATATACTTATTTGGCAATTGCAACCAGATGAATTATGTGCTCCAATATTAAAATATATAAACAGGTTAAGAATATTAAATATTAACATAGGGAGTTTATCTACTTTTTTAATAAACATCTTATACTATAAAAGAAAAAAAAATCTAATCCAGTTTGCTAATAAACTAATAGAGAATTTTAGTTTGGTATTCATGGATAAACCTAATTATGATACAACATGTCAATGGCTAAATTTAAATTTATGTGATATCTATTATTTACCAATAACTTCAGAAACTAGACGAAAACGAATCACTGAACCTAAAGTAATAAATACTAAATTAGTTATTTCTATTATCTCAAGAATTTCTTTTGATTTTAAATATTATCCTATTTACTGTTTTATCGAAAACTTATTTAAAACAAATTACGAGATTGAATTAAATATTGTTGGGGATGGAGCAGCATTAAATAAATTAAAAAATAAAGTAAAGAAACTTAAAAATGAAAAATCTAATATAGACATTATTTATCATGGCTTTATGAAAAATGAGGCTGTATTTAATGAGATTTACCCCAAAACAGATCTAGTTGTAGGAATGGGAACCTCAATATTAGACTCTTCATCTATAGGAATACCATCACTAATAATGAATCTCCACTCCTCCTACATAAAGGCAAGTAAAATAAAATATAATTGGAGTTATGAACAAGAAGGATTTTCTGTTGGTGAATATATAACAAGTTCAAACTCGAAAAATAATGGATATGATTTAAATGAGATAATAGAAAAACTGTATAAAAATAACACTATCATAGCCAACAAAACATATAACTACTACATTCATCATCATTCGAGTAACGCTACATTATCCCGCTTTTTACTTGCCCTAGAAAATAATAAAAAAATAGATGATAATTTATTTAAAAATCATATGAAAAATATTATTTCATCTAATTATTCATCAGAAAAATTTATTGACGTTTTCTTTTCTACGATTAGGTTTTTTAAAAAGCATTATGAATTCTATCTACGTAAGTGATTATATTTTAATTAAGCAAGAGACTATACCAAAAGACTTTTTTATCTTATTTATTTTTGTTTATACATTCCTGTTATTAGTAATAAACACATACAACCGAATAGCAGCGTCATTTCTTTTCTTCTGTTTTCTTATATTTTTATCTATATATTTTCCATTAAATGGCCCAGACAAAGGATCGTATCAAGAAATTTTTGGACATCTGAAATCTTTTTCTGATGTTTTTCAATATTTTAATACTGTCGACTCCCCTGTTTATTATTTCTTTAATATTCTCACACAAAAAATAGGGATAAATACTTATCTTTTTTTTGCCATTCAAAATATTTTAATAACAATATCTTTAGCATATATAGCAATAAAATTAAGAAACGGAATCTATATATCTTTATCTTTATTTTTCACTCACTTATTGGTTCCATTTTCAACAAGAATTCATTTACTCACTTTACTATGTATTTTTATTTTCATTTCTTATAAAAACATCACACGCTATTTCGCATCAATTCTTTTATTTGGTATTCATCCTATGGGTTCTATTTTACCCTTACTAGTTTTTAACTCCGAAGATATTAGATTTAAAATCAAGCTAAAAAATATCATTATCTTTTTTGTCATTTTTTCTACGGCGTTATGGGGATATGATTTTCTTTACTTTAAATTTGAACAATATGTATACAACAGTTCAGTGTATACAAATGAATCTTCAGGATTAGGTATTTCGTTTGTCATTAATATATATTTAGCAGTCGTTTGCTATCTCACGCTCGGTAATTACTTAAAAGGTATCGACAAAATAGTTATATTATTACCTCCATTTCTTTCTCTTTTAACTGTTTTTAGCCCAATGTTTAATCGGTTTTTATTTCCGTCTGATTTAATGATTGTACTCTTGTTTCTTAAATATCAGAAAGAACCCAAACTATTATTTCTAATAATTTGGATATTATTATCATCACTTAGATTTTATAAGAATTTTTTAGGTAATGGAGATTATATTTTATGAAATTTGTTTTTGAAAAACCCAATAATCAAAGTAATACCGGAATATTTTTTTTAAAACGCTCACTTTATCATTACTCCGATAATGTACAGTATAAAAAGTTTTCTTTCATTCATTTTTTCCGTCGAAAAATTTCAAAAAAAAATGATACAAAATATATCTTTTTTCCTTTAGATTATAAATCTTTTTTTTCTAAACGTATTGATCTTATTATTTTCCCTGACGACCCACTTAGGGCGATAAAAAGCATATCAAAGGTTAGATGGAGAAACAAAAATTATCTAAAATATTTATATCAAATTTTTAGATATTATTATATATTTTGTTTGATTTATTCTTTAAAAAACAATTTAATTTTAATAGTTTCAGATGATGATGTAAAAAGTCTTAAAAAGCGCTTTCCAAAACATAACATACAATACTTTCATCACCCTATACAAAATCAATTAATGAAAGTCGAGCCATGTATTTTTTCACACGTCATAAAGAAAGTCGCTTTTCTAAATTTACAAGATCACTATTGTAATGATCCGAAACATTTCTTTAAAGGCTTTAATAATGTGATTCTAACAAAAGAACTCAATGATATTCAGTTTTATTTTCATGGTTCTGGTCGGAAGCCTTGGATTAATACTGCATTAAATTTTTTAAATTCATCCAACTGTTTTAATGTTGATTATATTGAAGATTTTATAACCTTTAATAAAAATATTGATATTGTAATTATGCCATTATCTGCCGGTGCTGGAGTGAAAAATATTTTATTGAATTCTATTTACTTAAATAAGGTTGTTTTTGGTAGTGAAGAGGCTTTTTCTGGTATACCATCTAAATTAGCTAATAATTTTATAATTTCAAGTGCTAATGAATTAATGAATAAGCTACAATATCTTAATGATATTAAGAAAGACTATTTAGAATTGAGAAATTATGTACTTGAGCATCATGATATCTCAATGTTTAAATCTGATTTAAACCGTTTTTTTAATGAGTGTAATTGACGGTGGTTTGGGAAATCAACTCTTTCAATTAGCTTGAACTATTTATTTAAAAATAAAATATAACATTGATACAAAAATAGAATTATCTTTTTTAAAGATAAAAAAACAGCATAATAATGTAGATTACAGAAAAATATTCAGGGAAGAAAATTTGCCAACTTCTAAATATGAGAAAAACTTGCTTCTATTATTTGACAGATATCAAGGAAAGGTATTCAAAACTTTGATTCGCTCATTTAACATAATAAGTTTCCGAGACTATTTACTATATAATTATAACGCTGATATGGATTTTAACTTTAACATAGTTGAATCACTTAAAAAATGTAAATATTAGATTGGCTATTTTCAAAATGGGGTACTTCATAAAATAAATAGCTTTGATTTTTATCTTAAAAAGATTGGAGTTCATATATATTATCCAGAAGTATCTTTGGCTGGAGGGTTGCATTCTTGAGTGATAATTTTTGTAATAAAAAAATTGTATTGCCCAGGCATAATGCCCAGTTTATGTCAAAAAAAGTAACGATAAAATTAGGTGGTTTTACCAGTATGTCTAGATTTTTTACTATATTAATGTGTGTGAATCGTGATGATGGTTTCCTAGATGAAGCAATTAATAGTATTCTGAATCAGACATATCACAACTTTGAATTTATTATCGTAGCTAATAATTGTACTGATAAACTTTGGAATAGTTTGCAAGACTATAATGATGATAGAATTAAATGTTATAGAACAAATATAGGACAGCTTTCTTTTAATTTAAATTATGGTTTAAATATATCTACTGGTGAATATATAGTTAGAATGGACGCTGACGATATATCATTATCTGATAGGTTAGAAAATTTAAATTTACAAATAGATAAAAATAATAAACCGGATGTTATAGGAACTTCAGTTTTATTTATTGATGAAAACTCTACCGTTTTAAATAAATACACACCACCAATGAAAAAATTTATCCAAACAATTCCATTTAAAAATATTTTTGTTCACCCTACAGTAGCAATTAAAAGAGCTACTTTAATTAAAGAAAAAGGATACTTAGGAGGATTTCAATCTGAAGATTATGATCTCTGGATAAGACTATTACGGAATAAGAAATATCACCTATGCAATGTGGATATTGTCACATTGAAATATAGAATATCTGTTAATCAATCAAGAGGCTCTAGATTACCATATGCAGAAAGTGCTTCATATTGTTTACGGGAGTTTCTTTTAAGACCAAGGCTTATCTGGTTACTGGGGTTCATGATTAGCTCATTGAAAGTTTTTATTCTACCAAAAAAGTGATTTATCTTAATGAATGTTATACATACTGTTGTAAATACATTTACTGCAAAAAGATTTATTGAGCCATTAATTTTATCTGAAATTGAATATGGATTAAAAAGCTCACTTTTAGTTGATCCGTTAAATGGCTCTTCCAAATTCTTGGATGCTTTGCGCTGTAAATATATTAAATCTAAATTTTGTTTTTCCTTAAATCCATTCCTATTGATTGTTAATTTAATTAGATTGATTTGTTTTTTTAAGAAAAACCATACGGATATTATCATATGCCATATGACTAAAGGTGCATTTCTACCATTATTAGCATCTTTTATATTTGGAATTAAAAGACGTGTTTATTATAATCATGGTGTCCCTTACATAGGATATTCTGGTTTATTAAAATATGCATTAAAATCCATTGAAAAAATAAACTGTTTTTTTGCCACGGATATCTTGACAGTAAATAAAGAACTGGTTCCCTATTTAAGCTGCCTAACATATAAAAATGTATCGGTGATTGGTTCAGGTTCTATTTCTGGACTACCTAATGAATTTTATGACAATAAATTATCCTTGTCATATATAGATGACCTTAAAGAGAAACATGGCATAGACAAAAATATGAAGGTTTTTATTTATGTTGGTCGCCCTCATAAACGAAAAGGATTTAATCTTCTATTAAAAAGCTTTGAAAAAACTTTTTCACACACAAATACAAAGCCCCTTCTCTTAATCGTTGGCTGTACATCTAAAGATGTAAAAACAGTTTTAGGCTATATTCCTGATAGTTTTAAAATTTATGATTCGGTGCTAGATATACACGAATTATATAAATGCTCTGACTTTGCTGTTTTACCTAGCTATCATGAAGGTTTAGGATATGCTTTATTAGAAGGTGCCGCAGCTTCCTGCATATTGCTAGGTAGCGATATTATTGGATTAAATGTATTATGTAGAAAGGAAAATTCAATAAAATTCACATTACAGATTGATGGTTTATCTACAGCATTACTCAAGGCTTTTCTAATGGATGAAAAAGAAAAAATGAAGATGGCATCTAGTTCTTTTACCATAGCAAATGAATTCCGTCAAAAAAGCGTAACTCAAAACTATATATCCTATCTATATTCAAAATAAGGTTATCATGAAAGCGTTAATTACAGGTATTACTGGTCAGGATGGTTCATACCTGACTAATTTTTTATTAGAAAAAGAACAGAGAGAAGGGATGATTTATGGCAACATCTCAGAATTACCAGAAAACCCTATCGCAAACGCTATAGTCGCTATGAAAGAAGAGGCAAAATTAAAGACCGGGTCAATATTGATGAACGCCCTGAATTCGTTGATAAAAAATAACATATTAGTGACCGGAAAGAGAATACGATAATAAGAAAAGATAAAAAAATGTATTATTAACACTCATTGACTGCAAAACGCTGTATACAATTATCGTTAAACTTGATAGCAAGTGAGCATCAGAAGTAGTAAAAATGGTAGTGAAAGTATTATACCCGTTAAAATCAGGGAGTAAGACCATCGCATTCGATAACGGTTTGGAGTTCGAAGACCATGAAATCATCAGTGAAAAAAATTAGAAACACAAATTTACCTTGCTCACCCTTACTCACCTTGGGAAAAAGGGATCAATGAGAATATTAATGTGTTAATTAGACAATACTTTCCAAAGGAAACCGATTTTAATAAAGTCTCTGATCAGGAAATAAACTTTGTGGCAAACTGATTAAATTATCGCCCCCAAAAAACTTAAGGAGGGAAAACACCGAATAAATTATTTGAGGGAATACGAACATGTTTACCTCCAGATTAACGATATTGCACTTATTTTATGTGAATCTACTGGTTATTATTATTGGAATCGCGGGATATTCATGTGTAAATCATCTCGCTTTTAAGAAAAATTATCATATCATTGGCGTGATGAAATTGCTAAAGAGCGAATCCTGCTAAATCGATAATAAATACTTTTCAAAAAATTTAAAAAGGTTTATCGTGAAAATTAGAAGTAGAGCGCCGCTAAGGTTAGGTATTGCCGGGGGAGGTACGGATGTTTCACCATATAGTGATGAGTTTGGCGGCTGTGTACTGAATGCCACAATCAACATGTATGCACATGCGTTTATAGATGATGATATCAAAGGCAACCAAGTTATTTTTGAAGCGAAAGATCTTGGAATAATAGATATCATTGAGTTAGATAATGACGTCTCTTTAGATGGAAATTTGGTACTTCATCGAGCTGTATATAAGCGCATTATGGAACAATATAACAAGGGCAAGTATATACCTCTAAGACTGACTACACAGTCGGATGCACCTCCAGGCAGTGGCTTGGGTTCTTCATCCACCATGGTAGTTGCTATGCTTGAAGGATTCCGTCAACTGCTTTCCCTACCACTGGGGGAATATGATATCGCTCAACTTGCATACGAAATAGAAAGACGAGACTGTAAACTATCTGGTGGTAAGCAAGACCAGTATGCAGCTACTTTTGGTGGCTTTAACTTTATAGAATTTTATGCAAATGATCGCGTTATCGTAAACCCTCTGAGAATGCGTCGCTATATTATTAGTGAGCTAGAATCTTCATTAATTTTGTTTTTTACTGGCACTTCAAGAGATTCTGCAAAGATAATCGACGACCAGATCAAATCTATTAAGAAAGATAACGGAGCTCGATTAGATGCAATGCACAAAGTGAAAGAATCTGCATACAAAATTAAAGAACTACTTTTTAAAGCAGATATCCTTGGTGTAGCGCAGGAGTTTCGCAATGCGTGGGAGTCAAAGAAAGCGACATCCCCATCAATTTCTAATGCTTTAATCGATGCTGTTGAATCCTCAATTCTTAATGCAGGAGCCATCTCAATGAAGATCTCTGGCGCGGGCGGTGGTGGATTTATGATGATATTTGTTGAGCCCGAAAATAAACTCGATGTCATTAAAGCATTGGAGCAATTTGACGGACATGTGCATAAATTCCAATTTACTAATGAAGGAGCCTACTCATGGACAATTTAGATTACATTAATACTTACCTATTAAATTCGATTAAAGTAAAACAAAAGTTAGCTGATGATATAGTAACCTTAAAAGCCATTTCTGATGTTGCTAATCTAATAGTTGATGCTTACACAAAAAATAATAAAGTTTTACTCGCAGGAAATGGTGGTAGTGCTGCCGACTCTCAGCATATTGCCGCAGAATTTGTGAGTCGCTTCTTTTATGATCGACCAGGATTACCTGCAATTGCAATGACTACCGACTCATCCATGTTAACTGCTATCGGCAACGATTATGGATTTGATAAACTGTTTGCCCGCCAACTACAGGCTCAAAGCAGACTAGGTGATATTTTTATTGGCATTAGTACTTCGGGCAACTCTCTGAATATAATAAAAGCTATTGAAGTTGCAAAAGAAGAAGGTGTTACTTCTGTAGTCTTATGTGGCTCAGGCGGAAAACTAAAAGATTTGGCAGATATAGCAATTTGCGTACCTGATTCTGTAACACCATATATTCAAGAATGCCATATTTGTATTGGTCATATGATTTGCGCCATTGTAGAAGCAAAAATTTTTCCTAAAGAGAAATTATAAATTATGTTTGAGGCGATAATTTTAGCCGGTGGGCAAGGGGCTCGATTAAAAGCCGTAACTGGTGATTTACCTAAGCCTATGGTAGATATAAATGGTAAACCTTTCCTTTATCGCTTAATGAAAAGGCTTGAAGAGCAAGGTTGTTCAAAAATAGTTCTTTCTCTCTGCTATCAAGCTGATTACATTATTGGATGCATACAAAAAGACCAACCAGTATCATGTGAAGTTGATTTCGTCATAGAAGAAACTCCTTTAGGTACTGGAGGAGCAATTAAGCTTGCTAGCTCAAAAATAAATTCATCCAAATTTTTAGTTTTGAATGGCGATACCATGTCAGAAATTAATTATAATTCAATAATTAATTTTTCGAATGATGCAGATTTAGTTATAAGTGGTGTATATATAGACGATGTTTCACGTTATGGAACTTTGAAATTAGATGAATACAATAATGTTTTAGCTATGCTAGAAAAAGGACTAACTGGTAAAGGTATTATAAATAGTGGTATCTATTTAATTAAAAAAGATTTAATAAGAAATTTTCCTTTAGAAAAATTTTCTTTCGAAAATGATTTCATCAAAAACTTTAACGGTATTTTTAAGGCATTTGTGTCTAATGGTTACTTTATTGATATAGGAATTCCAGAGGATTATTATAAAGCATGCAACACAATAAAATAAAAGTTGCTTTTTTAGATAGAGATGGAGTTATTAATAAGGAGGTCAACTATCTGCATAAGATTGAAGATTTTGAATATACTTCTAAATGTATAGTTGGGCTAAAAAAAATTCGTGATTTAGGATATGAAATTATCATCATTACTAATCAGGCTGGAATTGCTCGCGGCTATTATTCTGAGAAACAATATCAATTATTAACTGATTGGTATAGAAATGATTTAAAAGAAAAAGGAGTTGATATTTTAGATATATTCCATTGTCCTCATTACCCTGATGGTATTGTCCCAGAGTTATCAAAGGATTGTTATTGTAGAAAACCTTCACCTGGTATGATAGAGCAAGCTAGAAAAAAATATTCCATCGATATCAAAAGCTCTATATTAGTAGGTGATAAAAACTCTGATATACATGCTGGAGAACGTGCCGGAATTCCTCGATGTTTTTTAGTAAAAACTGGACATCCAACATCTGAGCCGACTGAGAATGCAATCCTTTCAAACAATTTGTTTACGATATCTAAATTAATTGAGTAAGGCAGCAATACGGGGTGCATAAAGCTCCCTGCTGACTAGGGAAACCACAAGATGGAATATACTCCTGTAGGCATCGATATTGCAAAACATCTTATACAGGCGCACTTCATTGATGAGAACACCGGTGAAATTGTTGACAAGCAAATTAGACGGGAGGCATTCCTGATCTATTTCAGGTCATCGGAAACCCTGTCTTATCGGCTGGAAGCGTGCGGAGGTGCTCAGCACTGAGCGCGTGAGCTTCAGAAGCTGGGACATCAAGTCAGATTGCTCAAGGGAAAATTCGTTAAGACATTTGTGATGGGCAACAAGAATGATGTGATGGATGCCCGGGCTATCTAGATGTCAGTTCAGCAACCCGTAAAATCCGTTGCCGTCAAAACAGAAGAACAGCAATCCATACTGACGCTTCATCGGATGCGCCAGCAACTGGTGAAGTTCAGAACCGCACAGATAAATGCACTACACAGCATGTTGCCTGAATTTGGCGAAACTCTCCATAAGGGCAGAGCCGCTCTAGCTAAGGAACTCCCAGACACTCTGGAACGTTTGGGAACATGGTTACCTACGTACCTGATAAGCCTGCTTGATGAGCAGTACCAGCGTCTTGCTGATCTGGATGCTCATATTGACGATGATATTGAAAAACAACTGTCGGCTGTGGCGAAGCAGAATAAAACCTGTCAGCGATTACTGGCAATCCCCGGGATTAACCCCCTCATTGCCACCGCTGCCGTCGCTACGATGGACGAAGCGTCAGCGTTTAAATCCGGCCGTGAGTTCGCTGCTTTTATCGGCCTAGTCTCGAAATAAACTGGGTCTGGCGATGAAATTCACCTACTCGGGATAAATACACCTACCTGCGAACGCTGTTTATCCACGGGGCAAGAGCAGCCTCACTGGTGGCAAACAAATTAGCCCGAACAGTCTGGGCAATGACAGCTCATCACAGCAGATATGACAAAAATTACGTCAGTGTCAGGCCGTATTAGCGGCTACAACTGACAAACATTCACGCTTAAGAATCAGAGTGAATGAGGAAAGGTTGCTCTGGCGGCCATAGCGATGACAAAGACAGGTAAGACCGTGACTTACTAAACATGAATAGTGCTATGGGCTTAAAGCCCGCAGGAAAATGAGATGTGAGTCAGCGAATGACATAGAGGCTCGCTAGCTATCAAGCAGCAATAAAGCCGGATATAAAGCTGCAACCTACCGTCGAAGTCAGAATCACGGATGCCCTTGCAAACAGGATGCGTTCATATAATACACTATGGCCTATAAAAAACTGGTCAAAGCAGGAAGATACCAGATTTCCAGTTAAAAAAACGGTTTTTCACGACGTTTCACTGCTCAATCACTCAATCGAAGCCTATCAACCATTAGCAGGGAGTTGAAAAGAAATCAAGAAATAAAAGAATATTGCCCGGAGCAAGCCCATCTTCAGGGGCTTTCTCGCCGTCATTCTACCAAGAAATCCACAAAAATGATCAAAGAAATAAAAAAATGGATAAAGCGGCTAATCTTGCAAGATTTCAATTCTGAACAGGCGGTTGACTATTTCAGAAAGTATAAAGGGACATCCTTATATCATGAGACCATTTATAGATTGACTTATAAAGACAAAATGGATGGAGGTGACTTATGGCAGCATCTCAGAATTACCATTAAATCGTATCGTAAACGATACGGCCGTTATGAAAGAAGAGGAAAAATTAAAAAAAGTCAGTATTAATGAACCCCCAGAAGTCGTTGATAAACAAGCTCGGATTGGTGACTGGGAAGGTGATACAATAATTAGAAAAGATAAAAAAGTGTATTATTAACGCTGATTGAACGTAAAACGCTCTATATAATCATTTTCAAACTGAATAAAAAACAAGCATCAAAAGTAACGGAAGCCACCGTGAAAGCTTTATAGCCATTTAAAGCAAAGGGTTAAAACAATGATGTTTGATAACGGTTTAGAATTTGGGAGTCATAAAATGATTAGTGAATAGTTAGATACAACGATTTACTTTTCCAATCTTTATACTCCTCGGGAGAAAGAGAAATAAATGAAAATATAAATAAGCTAATTCAGACAATATTTTCCAAAAGGGATAAACTTTAATAAAATCTCTGAACGAGAGATAAGATTTATCATAAACAGATCAAATAATCACTCCCGAAAGACTAGTGGTGGCAAAACTCCAAATAAACTATTTAAAGGGATACGAACTTATTTAATCTAAACTTAATTATTTCACACTTAATTTATAGGTAGCACAAGTGATTGTTATTGCTGGGAAAAATAACATTGCAGTTCATGTTCTAAATTTATTAAAAATTAAATATAATATAAAAAACTTAGCAGTTGTAATTAATAAGACAGACTCAGGCAATAATACCTGGCAATATTCTCTTAAAAAAAGAGCAAATGAAATCAATGTACCTATTATTTCACTAGAAGAAGCAGAAAGAAATGCTTCTATCTTCTTATCTCTAGAATTTGATCAACTTATTAAAATTGGAAGATTCAGAACTAAGAAGATATTTAATATTCATTTTTCTCTACTGCCAAAATACAAAGGGATGTATACATCCATATGGCCAATATTGAATAATGAGATTTCTACTGGCGTTAGTTTACATTATATAGACAATGGAATAGATACAGGTGAAATAATTGACCAAACAACTATTAATATAGATGAAAGGTATACATCAAAGGATATTTATTTAAACTATATTTCTCATTCCTGCACTTTAATTGAAGATTATATAGAAAAAATAATAAAAAATAATAATATTTTTAGCAACCCTCAAAAATCAAAGCATTCATCTTACTATTCTAAAAATACAATTTCTTTTTCATCAGAAAGCATTAATTTACATAAAACAGCATGGGAAATAGGTAGATATATAAGAGCATTCTCTTTTAGAGAATATCAATTACCTCACTATCAAAATACTAATTACTGCAATTATGAAATAACATCAATACGTTCTTCTGGTAGACCAGGAGCTCTCATTAAAGATAATGAAAATTTTTCTGAATTCTCAACTATTGATTATAATATAATACTATATAAGGATAAGATTGATTTATTATTTGATTTTTGTAAAAAAAACAATCTTTCTGAAATAAAGAAATATATTAAAAACATATCTGGAATTGATGAACGTAACCAGCATACTTGGTCATTGTTGATGGTAGCCTCTTATCATGGTTATTTAGGCATAGTAAAATATCTGATAGATTCTGGCGCTAATGTTAATGCTACTAACTATAAAGGAACTTCAGTTCTAATGTATGCAAAAGAATATGCTTTAAAAAATGGGGATACTAGAATAATAAAGCTATTGATAGAAAAAGGTGCAAATATATTAACAAAAGACATGCATTATAAATGTCTTGTTGAATACTTGACTGAAGACGAAAGATTAAAAGTTGGTATATAATATACTATGCTAAGCACAGTCTTATTTGAACCTGAAATCCTCCCTAACACCAGTAATATTATTCTCCTTTGTGATAATACTAGATTTCGGCTATATCTGTTTTAACGCTAAATTTTACTTGGGATGATAAGAGACTATATTGGATAGGTTAGATTATCATGAACTTACAAATAACTAATAAAGTGCACAAGAATATTTAAATGCCAATCCTAATCACCGGCGGAGCCGGCTACATCGGTTCACACACAGTATTAACGCTTCTGGAACGAGGAGCTGATGTTGTTGTTATTGATAACCTTTGCAATTCATCACCAGAATCTCTTCGTAGAGTTGAGAAACTTACTGGTAAATCAGTGAAGTTTTATCAAGGTGATATCCTCAATTTGGATTTATTGCATAAAATTTTCCAGGAAAATAAAATTGAAACCGTTATTCATTTTGCCGGATTAAAAGCAGTCGGCGAATCCACTAGAAAACCACTTGAATATTATCAGAACAATGTTACTGGCACCCTAGTTCTGTTGCAGGCTATGCGTGCCAACAGTGTACATCAACTGATTTTCAGTTCATCCGCAACGGTTTATGGTGATCCTGAATTTGTACCACTTACTGAAAATGCTAAAGTTGGTGGTACAACTAACCCTTATGGCACTTCTAAACTGATGGTTGAGCAAATTCTAAAAGATTTTGCCGCTGCCGAGCCAAGTTTCAAAATCACCAGCCTGAGATATTTCAATCCTGTTGGTGCACACTCATCAGGTATGATTGGCGAAGATCCTAATGGTATTCCCAATAACCTGTTACCTTATATCACTCAGGTTGCTATTGGTCGTCTGGAATGTTTATCAGTGTATGGCAATGATTATCCAACCAAAGACGGCACCGGTATTCGTGACTATATTCATGTGATGGATTTGGCTGAAGGCCATATTGCTGCAATTGACTATCTGGATAAACAACAATCCTATGAAGTTTTTAATTTAGGAACAGGTGCTGGTTATTCTGTACTCGAACTACTTCATGCTTTTGAAAAGGCGTCAGGTAAAGATATTCCATATAAAATTACAGATAGACGTCCTGGGGATATTGCTGAGTGTTGGTCTGATCCATCCAGAGCTCGGAATATCCTTGGTTGGCAAGCAACACGCAATATTGACGATATGATGCGTGATAGTTGGAATTGGCAAAAGAATAACCCTCATGGTTTTCGCTCAGGGAAATAACGCTAAAAGCCTTTTTACGATTGACTTAGCAACTACTCGATTACTCACAATCCTAGTCAGAATAGCAAATAACTATGAGCTGGCAGATATTCTGCCGTTAACAATTGTGACGTTATTGTGGCACCAAAGGCTGGGAAGAAATTGAAGGTTTTGGTGTTGAGCAGTCGAGGATTGTTAAAGCAATAC
Organism: Photorhabdus laumondii subsp. laumondii; assembly: GCF_003343245.1. NCBI lineage: Bacteria > Pseudomonadati > Pseudomonadota > Gammaproteobacteria > Enterobacterales > Morganellaceae > Photorhabdus > Photorhabdus laumondii. Next base: position 5,605,893 of record NZ_CP024901.1, read on the forward strand.
GGTAAATTTGAACAGGGTATTACAACCCATGACACCATAGTCCATATGGTTAGCTGTATCAGCACCAAGCTGTTTCAAAAGTATTTCATTAAATGGATGAATATTTGCCGTGAACTGATGAAAAGCTCAGGGAGTGCCACAGATGGAAAAACCGTCAGGCGCTCCCAATTCGGCGCAACAATTCAGCGGAATTACTATCTCGGATAAAACATATTGCAGTGAATATACTGAATAATACAAAAATATTTAAGATAAGATAGACACGAAAGCAACGATGAGTACAGCCTATCTATCTGAAATTCTTGCTAAGCAAGCCCTCCCGTAATCTTTTCCTAAAATACCATCATTAAAAAATAATCTATCACTAGACCATAATAATTCACTATAAAAGTATTATTAAAATAATTAGTCTATTGGTCCTTTTTTATGAAAACAGAGAACTCAAGAGAGCTACTCAATGATGTAATAGAGTGGGATATAGGTAATTGGAGTCATGCGTTAAAATATTGGCAGGACCATTCTAATCTAGAATTAAAGTCAGCTAATATTCTAGAACTAGGAAGCCGAAATGGTGGATTATCACTGTGGGCAGCATTAAATGGAGGTAATGTTTTATGTACGGATCTAAATGGCCCTACTTCAAAGGCTCAGGAGAAACATAAGCGCTATAATATAGAAAGCAGTATTCGATATGGTAAATTAAGTGCATTAGACATTAAATATAAGAACCATTTTGATATCGTTATGTTTAAATCAGTATTAGGCGGTATCGGTTATAATTCAAATAAATCTGCACAAAAAAAGGCAATTAATCAGATTTTTCATTCATTAAAAAAAGGGGGGGAGTTTTGGTTTGCAGAAAATTTGGTTGCATCGCCATTGCATCAGTTTCTCAGAAAAAATTATGTTAATTGGGGAAATGCCTGGGGCTATGTTACCGTCAATGAAATGGTCGAGTATCTGTCTGCATTTTCAAATATTAATTATACAACTTTAGGTTTCCTTGCTACGTTTGGCAGGAATGAATCTCAAAGAAAATTTTTAGGAATGTTAGATAATAAAGTTCTAAATAAGGTCGTTCCTAAACATTGGCACTATATTATCATCGGTGTGGCAAAAAAGTAATCCAGAGAGTCTCTAAAAAATTTAGTCTGTTAGGTTATATCCAGTGATGTTTTTTCATTTTTAAGTTTACTGACAATACAAGCGAGTCCCCCCAACAAGGAAAGATCTTCTAATAGATAAATAAGAATATCGATGAAGATCCCCCTGCATCCCCTCCTGATTTCTGCTAATCTGTGCCCCTTGTTTCTGGGGGGCTTTATGCTAAACATCGTCTTATTTGAACCTGAAATCCCACCGAATACCGGTAATATTATTCGCCTTTGTGCTAATACCGGATTTCAATTGCATCTGATTCAGCCCCTAGGTTTTACCTGGGATGACAAAAGGCTACGTCGAGCCGGGCTGGATTACCATGAGTTTGCCAATATTAAGCAACATCATGATTATTTTGCTTTTTTAGAGAATGAAGGATTAACAGGAGCATCTTCTGCTCGTTTGTTTGCTCTCACAACAAAAGGAACTCCGGCACATAGTGCTGTAAGTTATCAAGCAGGCGATTATTTGATGTTTGGGCCGGAAACCAGAGGGTTACCACCTTATGTATTGGATAATATGCCACCACAACAAAAAATTCGTATCCCAATGCTAGCAAACAGTCGCAGTATGAATCTTTCCAATTCAGTGGCTGTTGTTGTTTTTGAAGCCTGGCGGCAACTAGATTATCAGGGCGCTATCATCAGAGAATAGTGTGCCAATAATGCCTAATATCGCTACACATTCCTGCAATGGTTCAATGTGTTATTGACCATATCACGGTAATTTTTTCTTCTTTGCGTGGGTCACAGCAATGCAGTTTAGGAACCGCTCTGCACCAGACCCACGATGAGAATCAGATAACCATTTTGTCATGTTCTCGGATGAAGCATGGTACGGCCACGATGGTTATCAGCTCTGTACTCCCATATCGCATTCGACCAAAGATGGGCAAAAGCAACAGGTTTTGGCAATGTAAGTGACCGAATGTCCATGATGTGTCGTTAGGAAAACAGTAAGACATCAAGGGCATAGTTTTTTCCTGGATTTTCTGAATAAGTTTTGCGCTAAATCATCATTCATTACAGGACGTAGGTGCTATGATTAGTATAACCTAACCCTATTGGGGAATTTTTTCTCTTTGAAAATTGATTCATATAACTTATATCGGGGTTGATTCCCTCAAATGATCTACTATTTGATAAAACTATTTAGATCATAATAATTTAATAAAGTTAGTATTAAAATAACTCATTTTCATTGATATATATTGGTTACACTATGAAAGCAAAAAATTCAAAAGAATTTCTCCATGATGTCATAGAATGGGATATATATAATTGGAGTCATTCGTTAAAATATTGGCAAGATCATTCTGGATTAGAATTAAAGTCAGCTAATATTCTAGAGCTAGGTAGTCGAAATGGTGGGTTATCATTATGGGCAGCATTGAATGGAGCAAATGTCTTATGTACTGATTTAGATGGCCCTACGCCAAAAGCACTGGAGAAACATAAGCGTTATAATATAGAAAAGAGCATTCAGTATGATAAATTAAACGCATCGGATATTAAATATAAGAACCATTTTGATATTGTTATGTTTAAATCAGTATTAGGTGCTGTCGGTTATAATTTCAATAAAACAGCACAAAAAGAGGCTATTAATCAAATCTTTTATTCATTAAAGGAAGGAGGTGAACTTTGGTTTGCAGAAAATCTGGTTGCATCACCATTGCATAAATTCCTCAGGAAAAATTATGTTAATTGGGGAAATACTTGGGGCTATGTTACCACCAAGGAAATGACAGAGTATTTATCAGCATTTTCAGATGTTAATTATACAACATTAGGCTTCCTTGCTACGCTTGGTAGGAATGAATTTCAAAGAAAATTTTTAGGGGTGTTAGATAATAAAGTTCTAAATAAAGTCATTCCTAAGCATTGGCACTATATTATAATAGGTGTAGCAAAAAAATAATTTATATACCCGTCATCTTTCAAGTTGCCTCCTTGTTGGCTGCACTCACTCACCCCAGTCACATAGTTATCTATGCTCCCGGGGATTCGCTCCCTTGCCGCCGCGATGCATCTTGAAATCCATAGGGTATAGAAGATTTCACACGTTAAGCATGCCAGATCATATTTCCACATTCAGCATGTGAAAATATGATAGCGTTCACTAATTATCCAGATTTCGATAAATTAAATCCCATCCCCATACTCAAAGCCATGGTTGATACCATTAAAATGCTGGTTCATATCCAATGATGGCTTTTCGCTTTCAGGTTTACCGACAATACGGGCAGGCACTCCAGCGGCTGTTGTGTGCGGTGGAACAGAGCGAAGGACAACTGAACCTGCGCCAATTTTAGCCCCACGACCAATTTCAATATTACCCAATATTTTCGAACCTGCACCAATCATCACCCCTTCCCTGACTTTCGGATGACGATCACCCCCGGTTTTACCCGTACCACCAAGGGTGACGGATTGCAGGATAGAAACGTCATTTTCCACTACCGCCGTTTCGCCAATCACAATGCCAGTGGCGTGGTCAAGCATAATGCCACAACCAATCTTTGCTGCCGGGTGAATATCAACGCCAAAAGACATCGAGATTTGGTTTTGCAGATAAATAGCCAATGCTTTACGGTCTTCTCCCCAGATCCAATGGGCAATACGATAGGCTTGGAGAGCATGAAACCCTTTGAGGTACAGCAGAGGTGTTGAGTATTTATCTACGGCGGGATCGCGTAGACGTACCGCTATGATGTCGCGGGCAGCAGAGACAATCATTTTTTGATCCGAGCCATAAGCCTCTTCTACGATCTCTCTAACAGCAATAGCCGGCATAATCGGCGTAGCCAGCTTATTCGCCAGCATATAACTTAAAGCACTACCAAGATTTTCATGCTTGAGTAATGTTGCATGAAAAAAACTGGCCAACATCGGTTCACATTCAGCCAGTGCTCTCGCTTCTGTTTTTATGTTCTTCCAAACTTCGTCCAATTCTTCTAGCGACATATTTTTTACTCTCACATTAGAACCTATCTCATTAGATTTTTATTTAAGAGCGCACATTATCGCTCTCATCCTTTCTGGCTCTTCCTAATAATGCCTGAGCAGCTTCTATCACATTTTTATTGCAATAGAGTATCTGGTAGATTTGTTCTGCAATCGGCATTTCTACATTGGCGCGATTAGCCAATGCACGTACTTCTTTGGTATTGCGATAACCTTCAACAACCTGCCCAATCTGATACTGCGCTTCTTCAACACTGATTCCCTGCCCCAGCATCATGCCAAAACGACGGTTACGTGATTGGTTATCAGTACAAGTTAAGACCAAATCGCCCAATCCCGCCATGCCCATAAAGGTAGAAGGATCAGCACCAAGCGCTGCACCAAGGCGACTCATTTCCGCCAATCCACGAGTAATCAATGCGGTACGAGCATTAGCACCAAATCCCATGCCATCAGATATTCCCGCGCCAATGGCGATCACGTTTTTTACGGCACCACCGAGTTGAACACCAATAAAATCAGGATTTTTATAAACCCGGAAACTTTTGCCACAGTGGAATAATTGTTGAAGTCCATCGCCAAAAGCAGATTCCGTCGCGGAAATAGCAATCGCGGTAGGCAAACCAGCCGCTAACTCTTTAGCAAATGTTGGCCCAGAGAGCACCGCTAGCGGTATTTCATTGCCTAATATCTCACGGGCCACATCCTGCAATAACCGACCGGTATCCGCTTCCAAGCCTTTAGTTGCCCATACGATACGTGAATCAGGCCGTAAATGTGGTTTTATCTGCTTTAACACTTCACCAAACACATGGCTAGGTACCACAACAAGAATATCGCGGCTCGCTGTTAGTGCTTTTATTAGGTCCGTTTCAAGCAATAAACTATCAGGAAAGGAAACATCCGGCAGAAATTTTTGATTACAACGCACCCGTTGCAATGCCCCAACATGCTCTGGATTATGCCCCCAAAGTACAACATTATGACCATTACGAGCCAGCGTAATGGCTAATGAGGTGCCGTATGAGCCGGCACCAATCACTGTCATAGAAACAGTACTATTCATTAAGCTTCCTGTTCAGTTTGTTCACCACCCTGAGACTGTTCTGCCTGCTGTTGCAGGTAGTTCATGAATAGGGCGTCAAAGTTTACTGGAGCCAGATTCAGCTGTGGGAAGGTACCACGGCTGACCAAGCTAGTGATGCACTCACGAGCATACGGGAACAGGATATTCGGACAATATGCCCCCAAGCAGTGAGCTAACTGAGTTCCTTCAATACCGTCAATAGAGAAAATACCCCCTTGCTGTACTTCACACAGGAATGCCGTCTCTTCTCCCAAAGCTGCGGTCACAGTCACACGCAGAACAACTTCATAAACCCCTTGAGCCAACTCACTGGAAGCGGTATCCAGATCCAGTTTTACTTCCGGCTGCCATTCCTGCTGAAACACTTGCGGTGCGTTCGGTGCTTCAAAAGAGATATCTTTGGTGTAGATACGTTGGATCTGGAAAGCCATTTCTGTATTGCTTTGTTCTGACATAATAATTGTTACCTTTAGATGTCCTTATTAAATTTTTCATGTGAATGTCGCCATTCACGCCCAAAATGATTACTTTTTACCACGTGCCAATGGCAAATTTTCGCCTGTCCAACCAACCAAACCTTCTTTCAAGGAACATACGCGTTCAAAACCAGCACGAAGAAGATTCTCTGCCGGAGTACGAGATTCAGTGCCATTCGCAGAAACAACAATTACAGGCTGCTTTTTATGTTTTTCCAACTCAGCAAAATTGTTGTCTTTAATTTCAGAGGGAGTCAGGTTTACTGCACCAATAATATGCCCTTTGCGGAAATCTTCACGGGAACGTAAATCCACGACGATGGCTTCTTCTTTATTGATCAGATTAATAGCTTGAGCACGAGTTATCTCTTTGGTTTTAGAGAAGAAACCTCTCGTTGTCGTCACAATAACAGCAACCAGCAGCGCAATCCAAATGAGGCTTAAGGTCATATGCTGGTTAATAAATTGCATGATTTCTTGCAGCATGGGGGCAACAACTCCCGTTGGTTAATAACAAATATCTAAGATTCCAGAGTATACCTTTGTGTTGCGTCAATTACAGCCAAATAGCATAAGCTCAATGCAAATTTTGCGGAGAGTTTCGAGAAAAAATAAAAATATCCTGAAAATGAAGCATCTTAAGTACATTACCAGCATATGTTCTGTCACACTGGATGCATGCAGGAATTTCAACGGTAAGTAGGCTAATATGTTTATATTTATACCCTATGGATTTCAAGATGCATCGCGGCGGCAAGGGAGCGAATCCCCGGGAGCATAGATAACGATGTGACCGGGGTGAGTGAGTGCAGCCAACAAAGAAGCAACTTGAAAGATGACGGGTATAGATAACTATGTGACCGGGGTGAGCGAGTGCAGCCAACAAAAAGGCAACTTGAAAGATAACGGGTATATTCGATTTCGATGTTAAGACAGCATTATCTGAAAGTGTAAAAAATCAGCGTAGCATCTGGTAACTCTTTGTTCATCATGAAATAATCTAACGCACATAGTAGCAAGGTATATTTACAGAAATGGCTGACGACAAGGAAATGCATAGCCGTAATTATCGGCGCAATCAGAACTCACGGCGGAATGATATCTTTGCCTTATTGTTCTATGTTTTCCTATTGGTTATTTTTAGCTTTAATACCTTTGCGAATCAAATTATCGACAATAAAAATCAGTTGAAAGATCTCCAACAAAACATCGCGGAGAAAGAGAAGAGCGTGCAACAACAACAGCAAAAACGTAGTTCTTTGCTAAATCAACTGAAAGATCAGGAAAATACCATTTCCAAAATTGGGCAATCTCTACACAACGCCCAAACTCAACTCAGTAAGCTGAATAAAGAGATTACCTTTCTAGTCTCCAACATTAAAAAACTGGAAAAACAACAAAAAGCGCAACGAGATATGCTGGCACGCCAATTAGATGCAGCATTTCGTCAAGGGCAATATCAAGGGCTCGAACTCATGTTCAGAGGAGAGGAGGGTAAGAGAGGAGAACGTATACTCGCTTACTATAGCTACCTTAATCAAGCCCGCCAGGACACCATTGTTAAACTTGAACAAACAGCGGTTGATTTAACTGAACAGAAAAAGCTTGAGCAGCAGAAACAGGAAGAGCAGAAACAAGTGCTGACTGAACAGCAGCAGCAGAAACAGCAGATGGAAGTGGCCCGCAACGCTCGGCAAAAAACGTTGTCTGAACTGGAATCTTCCTTAAAGAAAGATCAGAAAAATCTCGCTGAACTAAAACAAAATGAAACCCGTCTGCGAGATAAAATTGCCAAGGCAGAACGGGAAGCGAAAGCACGTGCTGAACGAGAAGCCAGAGAAGCAGCCCGCGTCCGTGCCCAGATTGCCGCAAAACAGAAGCAAGCACAGCAAAAAGGTTCAAGCTACAAGCCAACTGAGGATGAGCGCGCATTGATGGCGCGTACCGGTGGCCTTGGCCGTCCGGCTGGTCAGGCAATCTGGCCGGTCCACGGTAAGGTGATACATCAGTTTGGTGAAGCGCTGCAAGGCGAATTACGCTGGAAAGGCATGGTGATTTCAGCCACAGAAGGTACGGAAGTCAAAGCGATATCTGATGGTCGGGTTTTACTGGCTGACTGGTTGCAAGGCTATGGGCTGGTTGTCGTTATCGAGCACGGTAAAGGTGATATGAGTCTCTATGGCTATAATCAGAGTGCTCTGGTCAGTGTCGGCCAGCAAGTTCGTGCCGGACAACCTATTGCATTGGTCGGTAACAGTGGCGGTCAGCAACAACCCGCACTCTATTTTGAAATCCGCCGTCAGGGAAGAGCAGTAAACCCACAACCGTGGCTTGGGAGATAATCAGGTGAGACAACGCAAACTCGCAAAACTCATTGGTACTACCGCCCTGTTACTTTTGAGCCTACAAACCGGTGCTGCCCGTTTGGCTATTGTTATCGATGATTTTGGCTACCGTCCTCATAATGAAAACAAAATATTGCAGATGCCTGTTGCAATCTCTATCGCCATTCTGCCGGATTCACCGCATGGCAGGGAGATGGCTGAAAAAGCCTATAAACAAGGGCGGGAGATCTTAATCCACCTGCCAATGGCACCTTTAAGTAAGCAACTGCTAGAACCGGATACTCTCCAGCCAACCATGAGCAGTGAAGATATTGACCGCATCATCCAGCGTGCAATACAAAAAGTTCCTTATGCTGTAGGAATCAATAACCATATGGGCAGCGCTATGACTTCGAGCTTGCCGGGAATGCAGAAAGTGATGCGTTCACTGTCTGGTTATAACCTCTATTTTCTCGACAGCGTGACGATTGGCAATACTCAAGCAACAAAGGCAGCACAAGGCACACCTGTTCGCGTTATCCGCCGTAATGTTTTCCTAGATGATGTGCAATCAGAAGCGGAAACTCGTCATCAGTTAAACCGTGCGATTTCCATTGCCCGTAAGAATGGTTCCGCTATTGCTATCGGTCATCCTCATTCAACAACCATTCGTGCATTACAACAGATGCTGCCAACGCTTCCCGCTGATATTGAGTTAGTCAGCCCAAGTAGGTTGTTAAGTGGCAAACCTGTTGGTGATAACCCACATAAATGGGGCAAGCTGTGTGAACTCAACAACCACCGACTAAAGTCGGTGGGTTAGTGATTAACGGACTGAAAGTCCGGATACGCGTCGGCTAAACGACGCGTCAATTATCCATCCTGAAATTATCATTCGGATTGGGTTCAAAATGATGTTCTAAATAGCTTTTGATCATTTCCTCCGTTAACTGCCCCACCGTTGCACAAAAATAGCCTCGCCCCCAAAAATGTTGGCCCCAGTACCGCTTTTTCAAATGCGAAAATTCTTCAAACAGCTTACTGGCCGTTCTCCCCTTCAGCCTTCTCATGATTTCACTTGGCGCTAATGTTGGGGGACTGCTGACGAGTATATGCACGTGATCTTGACTCACAACTCCCTTTAATATTCTGATTTCAAAGGAGCCGCATGTCTGACGGATTAATTCTCGCACTCGACTTGCCACTTCTCCTGTCAGCACTTTGTATCTGTATTTCGTTACCCACACAAAATGGTATTCAATCTGAAATACCGTGTGGCTGCCATATCTGTAATCCATGTTGCACCTCCGGTACAACACAGTATCGCAGCTAAAGCTGACCGGCTAAAGCCGGTGGTTTTAACCTTTCATTTGGAAGAATAAAAGAGGCACCCGCTACAGTTACCAGCCAAGATTATTTGACAGTTATCGGCGATACTCTGGTTGATAATCCCATTGTGAACACGGTGAGCCAATATATCCAGAAACTGACCGGCGATAAACCTCAGGATAAAACAGAATAGAAATTCATATTAAAAGGTGGGTTAATACACGTTATTTTTATTTATGTGTCGACAGCATTCAAATCTGTTTTTTCTTAATAATTATTCAGAAAAATAAATTTTATTTATACTTCAGGTATTTTAGTTCCATTCTTAAGAGATGATTTGGTTATATAAATATTTCATCATTGATAGTAAGATTAAATACACGAAATGAATTATACACTATTTATTTCTTCCGGATGCATTGTAACAAAAAAAATTGTAACTAATTTAAACAACTTCATGTCATTAATAATTAAGAATGTGATCAGTTGTATGTTTTTACATTTCCACCATACCTAAAAATATTCAATTTTAACTATCTCACTTTGGTTTGAATTGATTTTTACCCAGATAAATGGTTAATTTAATAGTGTACACTTTTCACAATCAATATTTTTACTTAGAATAAATCAACACATATTGTAATTAATGTATCATTAAGTGTATTTAATATTTCAACATTAAATAATTAATCTAAATTTTTCCCATGGTGATGTTTAACTTTCACCCCATTAATGTCGTCAAGAAATAAATTATATATTTTCATGAGCAATATACATAAATGATAAATTAAGTTCAGAGTTTATAATACCTCTAAGTAGGTTTTAAAAATATTATATTCATTTGAGAGAGCATTTTATGAAAATAACAGGCATAGCCGGATTACTTCCTTCCCGATTCGTCTCTAATCAAGAGGTTATTGATTTAGTTGAATATTATTCAAAAGAAATTTTCCATGGTGATTTGCCCAAGACATTGAAGCTAATCGGAAAAATGCTTAATAAAGCAGGTATAAATTCCCGGTATTGGTTGGCAGATAACGAGAAACCTATGGAACTCATTGAGGCCGCATTTAATCATGCCTTAGCACAAGCCAATATCATTAAGGAAGATATCGATTTACTGATCTATTCCAGTGTTGCCCGCGGCTTCATAGAACCAGCTAACAGTACTTTTGTCTCAAAGGCACTAGGGCTAACTTGTAGGAACTACGATGTTGTAGACGCCTGTAACGGTTGGGTGGCAGCTATGGATATTATCAATAGCAAAATGAAAGCTGGTGAAATACGCCATGCCGCTATTGTTAATATGGAGTTTATTATGTCCCAAAATGGACCAATTTTTCCAAAGACTTTTTCCCTAAACTCCTTGTCAGAAGTAGCTTATAAATTCATAGGTTGCACAGTCGGAGAGGCAGCAACCGTCACTATTATTAGTAATGAATCGCCTGAAAACTTCAAATTTAATTATATCAATCGCCCAGACTTAAGCGACTTATCAACAATTTCACTGCCAGACTGGAGGCTATTCTGCAATGATACAGACGTTGAACGTATTGGGCCTACAGGCGGGAAATATCAAGTGAACTCCCACTCGGCACTACTGCACGATCATGGAGAGAAAGAGACTATTAATCTATTTAATCATCACAAAATATCTGACGATATCGAACATATTTTTATTCATACAGGTTCACCAAAAACGTGGGCACGCCTTGGTCAGAAGATGGGTATTGACGACAAGATACATCATGTTGGCCAACGGGTAGGTAATATTGCTACAGCATCTATCCCGTTCGGAATATTCGATGCCATTAATCAAGGTATATTGGAAAAAAATCAACTTTGTATGGGATGGGCTGGTAGTGGTGGAATGGTCTTTGCCGCAATGACGTTTAAATTTTAATTTCTTCAGGTTGGTTAAAGAGAAATAAAATTTGCTTATAATCTGCCATCCACTCAAAGTCAGATTAGTGAATACTTATTTACACAGGATATATACCCTATGGATTTCAAGATGCATCGCGGCGGCAAAGGAGTGAATCCCCGGGAGCATAGATAACTATGTGACCGGGGTGAGCGAGTGCAGCCAACAAAGAGGCAACTTGAAAGATGACGGGTATAGTGTCATAGAATTAGACAGGCGCTCAAGAAAACTGAAAACGCCTGTCAATCTTAGTAGTAACTTTACTGATTAATCCCAGTTCAGAATAACTTTACCAGACTGCCCTGAACGCATGATGTCAAAGCCTTTCTGGAAATCATCGATAGAGAACCGGTGGGTGATAATGGGTGTCAGATCCAAACCAGACTGGATTAATGTAGCCATTTTGTACCAGGTTTCAAACATCTCACGGCCATAAATACCTTTGATAAACAATCCCTTAAAAATCACCTGATTCCAATCAATTGCCATATCTGATGGAGGAATGCCCAACAATGCAACACGGCCGCCGTGATTCATGGTATTTAATAAGGTACGAAACGCCGCCGGGGCACCAGACATTTCCAAACCAACATCAAAACCTTCCGTCATGCCCAATTCCGCCATGACATCGGTCAGATTTTCCTGACTAACGTTCACCGCACGGGTGACACCCATTTTACGTGCCAACTCAAGGCGATATTCGTTAACGTCGGTGATGACAACATGACGCGCGCCAACATGTTTACATACTGCCGCCGCCATAATACCAATTGGGCCAGCACCAGAAACCAGCACATCTTCACCAACCAGATCAAACGAAAGCGCGGTATGAACAGCATTGCCAAATGGGTCAAAAATAGCAGCCAGTTCATCAGAGATGTTATCTGGAATTTTGAACGCATTAAATGCAGGAATAACCAGATATTGTGCAAAACAACCAGCGCGGTTTACCCCTACGCCAATGGTATTACGGCATAAGTGAGTACGGCCACCACGACAGTTACGGCAGTAACCACAAGTAATATGCCCTTCGCCAGACACCCGATCACCAATTTTAAAACCTTTTACTTCCTGACCAATGGCAACAACTTCACCAACATATTCATGACCGACAACCATCGGTACAGGAATGGTTTTTTGTGACCAATCATCCCAGTTATAGATGTGCACATCCGTACCACAAATCGCTGTTTTACGGATTTTGATCATCACATCATTGTGCCCCAGCTCTGGCTCGGGCACATCGATCATCCAGATGCCTTCTTCTGCTTTTAACTTTGACAATGCTTTCATAGAGATGCCTTATGCAATTACATTTAATTGCTTACCAATTCGCGTGAACGCTGCAACTGCACGTTCAATTTGCTCTTCCGTATGCGCTGCTGACATTTGCGTGCGGATACGGGCCTGATTTTTAGGGACTACCGGATAGAAGAAACCAGTAACATAAATGCCTTCTTTCAGTAATTCTGCGGCAAACTCCTGTGCCAATTTCGCATCACCTAACATGACCGGAATAATCGCATGGTCAGCCCCCGCCAAAGTGAAACCTGCGGCTGTCATTTTTTCACGGAACAGGTTAGCGTTCTTCCACAGACGATCACGCAATGCATCTCCCTCTTTCAGCATATCCAACACCTTAATGGATGCCGCGACAATCGCCGGAGCCAGTGAGTTAGAGAACAGATATGGGCGTGAGCGCTGGCGCAGCCACTCAACAACTTCTTTACGTGCCGCGGTATAGCCACCGGAAGCACCACCCAACGCTTTACCTAATGTGCCGGTAATGATGTCAATGCGATCCATGACGTCACAATATTCGTGAGTACCACGGCCATGAGCACCAACAAAACCAACAGCATGGGAGTCATCCACCATGACCATTGCATCAAATTCATCAGCCAGATCACAGATAGACTTCAAATCAGCAATCACACCATCCATCGAGAACACACCATCGGTTGCAATCACAATATGGCGTGCATTATCTGCTTTCGCTTTCTCTAATTGTGCTCTCAGTTCCTGCATATCATTATTAGCATAGCGATAACGCTTCGCTTTGCATAAACGGACACCATCAATAATAGAAGCATGATTCAACGCATCAGAGATAATGGCATCTTCCGGCCCAAATAGCGTTTCAAATAAACCACCATTAGCATCAAAACAAGAAGAATAAAGAATAGCATCTTCCATACCCAAAAATTCTGCCAGTTTTCTCTCCAGCGCTTTATGAGTATCCTGAGTTCCACAAATAAAACGAACAGATGCCATACCAAAACCGTGGCTATCCATTCCTGCTTTAGCCGCGGCAATAAGCTCAGGGTGATTAGCCAAACCTAAGTAGTTATTTGCGCAGAAGTTAATAACGTGGCTGCCATCGGCTACAGCAATGTCAGCATTTTGTGCAGAGGTGATGATACGTTCATTTTTGAACAATCCTTCAGAATGGGCTTGTTCTAATTGTTCATTAATTTGCTGATAAAATGACGCTGACATTTATTTTTCTCCTGATTTATAAATGAAGGGTTGTGAGATATTTTACTCATTGATCAAGCTACTGACGACACTATCAGGCAGATAATATTAACTTTGCTGTATCCGTCACGTCATGCAATCTGAATTACCATAATATTTCAGTATATTCCCCTGCTTAAGCTGCTGTCGTCACGGATGTTAGATGTTATTATAGAAGCAATTTGCTTCATTAACCCGATTGTAGAGGTGAGTCGGATGATTATTGTCACTGGCGGTGCTGGATTTATTGGTAGCAATATTGTCAAAGCACTAAATGACGAAGGATATAAAGATATTCTGGTCGTAGATAATCTAAAAGATGGTACTAAGTTCATCAATCTGGCTGACTTGGATATTGCTGATTACATGGACAAGGAAGAGTTTATTGCCAGTATTCTGGCCGGTGATGACTTCGGTGATATTGACGCTATTTTCCATGAAGGCGCTTGTTCATCCACAACCGAGTGGGATGGCAAATATATGATGGATAATAACTATCAATATTCCAAAGAATTGCTGCACTATTGCCTTGAACGCCGCACTCCTTTCCTGTACGCCTCCTCAGCAGCAACCTATGGCGGCCGCACGGATAATTTTATCGAAGAGCGTCAATATGAGAAGCCACTCAATGTTTATGGTTACTCTAAGTTTCTGTTCGACCAATATGTCCGGGAAATCTTGCCTCAAGCTGATTCACAAATTTGTGGTTTCCGTTATTTCAATGTGTATGGACCACGTGAAGGGCACAAAGGGAGTATGGCTAGCGTTGCCTTTCATTTGAATAATCAAATCAATCAGAGACAAAACCCCAAATTATTCGCCGGCAGTGAAGGCTTTCAACGTGATTTTATCTATGTTGGTGATGCCGCTGCGGTTAATCTTTGGTTCTGGAAAAATGGCGTTTCCGGTATTTATAACTGTGGAACGGGTCGTGCTGAATCTTTCCAAGCGGTTGCAGATGCAGTTGTTGAATGCCATAAAGATAAATCACTCACTGTTGAACATATTGATTTCCCTGAACATCTGAAAGGTCGTTATCAGCGCTTCACGCAAGCAGATCTGACCAAACTTCGCGCGGCGGGTTATGATAAGCCATTCAAAACCGTTGCCGAAGGGGTAACGGAATATATGCATTGGCTCAATCAGGATAAGTAATCTACTCACTATGAAAATATTGGTGATCGGCCCTTCGTGGGTGGGTGACATGATGATGTCGCAGAGCCTTTACCGGACATTAAAGGCTTTGCATCCTAATGCAGAAATTGATGTGATGGCCCCCGCCTGGTGCCGCCCACTGCTGGATAAAATGCCGGAGGTCAATCAAGCATTAGCTATGCCATTAGGACATGGCGCACTGGCATTGGGCGAACGCCGCCGTTTGGGGGTCGCCCTGCGTGAACGTAAATATCATCGCGCTTATGTGCTACCAAATTCTTTTAAATCTGCCTTGGTGCCTTTCTTCGCCAATATTCCTCTGCGCACTGGCTGGCGCGGTGAAATGAGATATGGATTGCTTAATGATATTCGTACATTGAATAAAGAAGCCTTCCCATTAATGGTTCAACGCTATGCCGCATTGGCTTACGATGCAAAACCCAGTAGTGCGGCAGATCTGCCTCAACCATTACTTTGGCCTCAACTGGATGTCAGTGATGAAGATATTGCTGAATCCACCGCAGCATTCAATATTTCTGATCATCGGCCTATCATCGGTTTCTGCCCCGGCGCAGAATTTGGCCCGGCAAAACGCTGGCCGCATTATCACTATGCCGCATTAGCTCAGCAGCTTATTACTCAAAAGGGATATCAAATTCTGCTATTTGGCTCTGCCAAAGATCACGAAGGTGGAGAGGATATCCGCAACTCACTGACGGGAGAAGCTCGTGAACACTGTATCAATCTTGCCGGACAAACTTCTCTTGAACAGGCAGTCAATATTATCGCGGCCTGTGATGCTATTGTGACCAACGATTCCGGTTTGATGCATGTTGCCGCAGCACTTAATCGCCCTCTGGTTGCACTTTACGGCCCAAGTAGCCCAGATTTTACTCCACCATTATCCGATAAAGCGGAAGTTATCCGTCTTATTACTGGTTATCACAAAGTCAGAAAAGGTGACAGTTCACATGGCTATCATCAGAGCCTGATCGATATTCAACCAGAACAAGTTATCACTTCTCTAGAAAAATTATTACAAGCGGAGAACCAGAGTTAATGCGGGTTTTATTGGTCAAAACTTCTTCTATGGGCGATGTCCTCCACTCGCTCCCTGCACTGACTGATGCAGAAAGAAACTTACCTGATGTCCGTTTTGATTGGGTAGTAGAGGAAGGTTTTGCTCAAATCCCCGGTTGGCACAATGCGGTTGATCAAATTATTCCTGTTGCTATTCGCCGCTGGCGTAAAAACTGGTTTAGCCCAGAAATTCGTGCAGAACGTCGTTTATTCAAAGAAAAATTAAAATTACATCAATATGATGCCATCATCGATGCTCAAGGGTTATTAAAAAGCGCATTTCTGGTAACCCGACTCGCTTATGGTCCTAAACATGGTTACGACCGCAAAAGTATCCGTGAGCCATTAGCGAGTTTTTTTTATGATTGCCGTCATACGGTCAGCAAGCAACAGCACGCTGTAGAGCGCATCCGAGAACTGTTTGCTGTCAGCTTGGGTTATACCAAACTGGCAGCACAGGGTGATTATGGGATTGCCCGTCACTTTTTAAAGCAGAAACTAGAAAATCAGGGTGATTATCTGGTTTTTCTCCATGCCACCACGCGCGATGAAAAACATTGGCCGGAAAGCCATTGGCGACAACTTATTGCTGAAATTCAGCCAACAGGTATGAAAATTAAGCTCCCTTGGGGCGCAGAACATGAATACCAACGTGCGCTGAGATTAGCGGAAAATTTCCCTCATGTGGAAGTATTACCAAAGCTGACTTTGGCACAAGTCGCCCAAGAGCTGGCCGGAGCAAAAGCCGTTGTTTCTGTTGATACTGGCTTGAGCCATCTCACTGCCGCACTGGATCGCCCTAATATCACGTTGTTTGGTCCGACAGATCCAGGACTCATTGGTGGCTATGGCAAAGAACAAATATCGTTAAAAGCGGCGGATGGGAATATCAAAAGTATTACACCATCGAAAGTATTAGCTCATCTTCAAGAAAATATTGGCTGATTAATTATTAAATCTGAGGCGTTTCTGGTAAGCGCCTACTTCACCTAATTTAGGCAGTATTATCTGCCCAAAATTAAGTGAATCTCTATTAATGTCCTTGATCATGTTAATTTTATTTTCTTAACTATGATAATCGCTTCCATTGATAATATTCAGCCAATGTCATTCCTCGAACCTGTGGCTGTAAATAGTTAAATAATGCTTCAAGATCCTGATAAAGTAATTCAATCTGTTGTTCATTTTTAAATGTCGGACTACCACCAGGCATAAATTCAGATGAATGCAGCATAAATTCAATATAATCACTGCCTTCTGCTAATGTCTGTTGGACAACTTTTTTCATTTGTTCCAAATTGCCCCCTTTTGGTCTTAACCAGTTAACAGATGGAGAACGCGGTTTCCCACGTAAACTATCATATTTTTGTTTAAGGAAATTCATCAATGGAGGGTGTTTATATTGAATACTCATCGGAACTTCCAGCAAAGGAGAGTCACCTTCTTTAGCAATATTCTGCAAATCCATAAAATAGGCATAAGATGGAAAGTGACGATAATCAGTTCCACCGTTGCCATTAGGATCGCCTTTGGTAAAACGCCAATTAACCCGTGGTGTTACTGAACAATCGACTTGATAACCATATTCCACCAGCAATTCAGCATAATATTCATTAAATGCCCAACGACCTGCCCGATGGCTTAACATTTTAATCTGTAGTTTGTCTTCCAATAACTTAGTCATCAGATCAATTTTGGCTCTAATTTGTTCTTTTGGAAATTCAATCAGATAAGGTTTATAACGCATGTCATCGTCGGTAAGAGGAACAAGTGGTGGGTTATTCCAGGCATGTAAATGCATACCAATTTCCCCCTGTCCTCTGGCAATAACATCTTTAGCAAATTCAATGTATAAATCATCCATTGCCATTTCATAGTTCGTCAACCAAACTGGCTTAAAACCAAAACGTTCACATAAATGCTGAAATCTCGGTAAATAATGAGTATTTTTTGTCGAGATCTGACCGTGATTTTGCCACAGGTCATCACCCTCAGTATCAATAGTGATAATAAATGCAGGTCGAGTCATCAGAATATGCCCACAATAGAATAAAATAATGGCTTTTATAGTACGCAGATCTATAAAATAGTGCAATTATCTTATCATATATATAGCAGTTCTATATCTCATTAAATCCTATATTTCGTATCTAATCTTATCAATAAAAAACACTATGAAATATTAGATCTTTCGGAAATTTGATTTTTCTTCTATTCAGTTCTCTTAATTTTTGGGACTTTTTTTATTCATTAACTTATCTCAACAACTAAACTTAAAAAGCACATATCACCATTCTTACCGCTTCATTAAGGATAGATATTTTGCCAAAATAATATCTAAATCAAACTTCTTATACATATCCTCTGTAATCACCGGCGGTTCATGGTAGATAAACTTCATTTTTTCTGCCAGTGAATCAGTTGTTAGCTCTGATTTATATTTTTCTAGCTCACCAACCATAATTTCATTAACACCGCCGGGACACATCGTGCTAACAATGGGAGTATCACAAATCAACGATTCAATTAACACATTCCCTAATCCTTCACTGTCAGAACTCAAAACAACCGCTTTAGCTCCACGGATAACCGGTAATGGATTTTCAAGGAATCCCGTTAAAACAACTTTAGACTGTAAGTTTAAATCCACAATCTTCTGTTTTATTTGTTGAGTGATAGCTTCATCTCCATGGCCAACAATCAATAACTTACACGGAATATCTGCTTTCGCAAATGCTTCTAATAAACGATCATGCCGCTTAACCCGGTGGAATCTACCTATATGCAATAAATAAGTCTCATCCGAATAAGGGTTATTTTGCAGCGATTTTTCTTTAATATCTGGGATGTTGAAAGGATTATAAATCGTCACCATTTCATTAGGCGTAAGTAACAAATTATTCTTTAAATCTTTCCCTACAGCATCAGATACACAAATTAAATTCCGATTATTATATGTCCATTTGATTTTTTGTTTCTTGATCCAGCGGGATAATCCCGTCTTATTACCAAGATATGAGTTTGAAAATACGCCATGAATACAAAACCATACATTTAACCCCGCTAACACTTTTGATTGCACGACGATGCGATCAGTTTTATGCAAGTTTGAGACAATCAAGGTAGGAATTCCCTTGCGAAGAAAAACTTTTTCTAAAACCTTATCCATAGATTTAGCCCTACGGCAAATCTCAGTCTGTCTTCTAAAAGGTCCTCTGTATCCATCAACATCAATGATCAGTTCAATACCACTCGGTATTGAATATTCACATTTCTCTGCCAAAGAGAGCAGCGTAACATCATATCCTCTCTGTTGCAGACCATCACAAAGCCGGATAGTGACATTTTCCGCCCCCCCTCCAGGTAATCCATCAATGATAAATAATACATGTCCCTTCATGATGAGAGCACCCTTTCGTATAATCCAATGAGCTGTTGTGATAAATGTTCCGGTGTATAACCGAGTATTCCTGTTCTCGCTAATTCTGACATTTTATTATTCAAATGATCCGAAGGCGTATTCTGAATAGCTTCCGTAATATCTGAAACAGCCAAAGCATCACATACAAACCCGTTATTCCCAGAGGTAATAAATTCAGCGCCTCCACATGTCATGCTGGTTATTACCGGAAGCCCGCAGGCCATTGCCTCCAGTATCACATTTGGAAACGGATCATATAAGGTCGGTAGCAACAAGCCATCTGCAAGCTGATAAAAAGGCAATGTCCTTTTCTGGACTCCCATAAACCTGATGCGCTCATTACATCCCAGTGAATTAGCTAACTGCTTATATTTCTTCTCTTCTTTATCCTGCCCCACAACTATTAAATAAGCATCAGTCGCACTCACCGCCTGAATTGCGGCTTTTAATCCCTTTCGCTCAAACCCCGAACCAACATAAACTAAACATTTAGCTTGCAAGGGAAGGTTATGCGCTTTCCTTAATTGTGTTCTCTGAGATTCCGTTGCCGGGAAAAATTGTTTATTGTCTATCGAATTATAAATAACCGATATTTTTTCCTCAGAAAGCCCAAAATCCGTCATGACCTCCCTTTTTACCATTTCCGAGTTACAAATAACCATTTTTAATTCCGGTGCCGAATACATCTTTTGCTCAGCATCCATCACATAACGATGGTAACGACTCGTAAAAAGTAATTTACTCCGCCAAGGAGATAAAACACGCGCACGCTGCTGTAACCAGCGCTGATGAACGCCGTCACCCGCACGATAAATATCACAACCGGCAATACGTTCATGACTTTGAACAAGATCAAATTGCTCTTGTTGCCATATTGTTTTGGCAGCTTTGGCAAATCCTCTTTCACGGCTGATGCGCCCCCATTTATGAGGATTTGTTAAATGAACATGCCAATCAGGATTAACGTCTCCCTGCCAGGAACGCGTGATAACGTTAAGCTCCAAATTTTCATTCCCTAAAGCCTCTAAGGCGCGGGAGACAAAACGTTCTGCACCACCATCCGGGCGATATTTCTGCCGGACAATCGCAAGACGTACTAATTTCATAATAAATTTCTCCGGGCGGCGGCAATAACCATCTCACTGGGAATGACATTCAGATAACGTATATCCGTTTTAGTATCAACATCATCAGGATCAGGTAAATCACCATAATCACCAGCCCAAATAACTTCACCTTTCGCTTCCCACGGACGCCAGAATACTAATTTTGATGGCCCAAATAAAGCGATACCCGGTGTTTTTAACGCAGCGGCCATATGCATAGCAACAGAATCCATCCCGATGAATAAATTGGCCCCATCAATCAGCGCTGCAAGTTGAGGCAAAGTTAATTGGCCGGCAAAAGAAATCACTCTCTCTTTTAGGCAATTTGATAAAATCTTCGCCACCATCTCTTCCTCCTTACGATCTGGCCCGGAGGTAACAACAATTGTCCAACCATCAGACTGTAATGCATTAATCGTTTTGCTCATCTTTTTTTCATCCCAACATTTAAAAAACCAGCGGGATGTCGGTTGCACAACAATATATTTTTGATCTACACCATGCTTATCAAGAAGCATCAAAACAGCCTCTTTATCCTGCTGGCGGTAACTCATCGTCACTGTAGTGTTGATTAACGGAAGATTTAACAGCGAAAGAGCTGACAAATTCTGCTCAACAATATGCAAAAACTGACTATGCTCTGTCGGCACAAAATTTGTGAAACATTTTTTCCAAAATAGGCTGCGTCGTTTTGCTAAATCAAACCCAATACGCACTTTTGCGCCAGTAAATCGTGTCACAAATGCACTATACCATTGATCAGTAAGATTAATAACTAGGTCGTATTGACGATGCCTTAATCGTTTAAGCAATCTCCATTCATGACCAAGATGTGTTTTAACTCCCTGTTTCTTCCATTGTCTATCTATAGAAAATAGATTAGCCACAGCAGGAAAATCAGCCAATATTGGTTCGGTTTCTTTGTAGAGTAAAACATCAATTTCCACCGCCGGATAATTATCCTTAAGGGTATTAATAACCGGTGTAATTAATAATACATCACCATGATGTCGTAACTTTATTATCAGAATACGGTCAAATTGAGCTTGTAATTTACTCATTGCATTCCCAGTATAAAGATACAGATAAAAGAAAAAACTGCCGCAACATGTGCAGAAGCTACAGAAAATCCGCTTTACCTTCATATATAATAGAAGCACGATCTTACGCAAAAATCCTAATTTACCTTTCTAATTCTGTTCAGATCCTAGAAGCCATACGCATTTTCATACTTTCTTTGCCGCAATGTGATACTATTGACGCTAATTTATATAAGTGAATTTGATAGAATGTTACTGCGTTTATATCAGGTACTTCTCTACCTTATCCAGCCTCTGATTTGGTTGCGTTTATTGCTCCGCAGCCGCCAAGCCCCTGCTTACCGTCAGCGCTGGGGTGAACGCTACGGTTTCTGTGCCGGTAAAGTTGCCTCTGGAGGCATCCTGCTCCATTCCGTTTCCGTTGGTGAAACGTTGGCCGCCATCCCTTTAGTCAGAGCCTTGCGCCATCACTATCCTTTTTTACCGATTACCGTGACCACGATGACGCCAACCGGCTCAGAAAGAGTGCTTTCCGCTCTGGGAAATGATGTTAATCACGTCTATTTGCCATACGATCTCCCCGGTTCTATGGAGCGCTTTCTCAATCAAGTTAATCCAAAGTTAGTCATTATTATGGAAACAGAACTTTGGCCTAATCTGATTTTCCAACTTCACCAACGTAACATTCCTCTGGTCATTGCTAATGCCCGTTTGTCTGCCCGTTCCGCTGAGGGATATCAAAAAGTAGGGAGTTTCGTAAAAACAATTTTGCGCAGCATTACCTTAATTGCCGCCCAGAATCCGGAAGATGGTGAACGTTTTATTGAGCTGGGTCTAAAACGCTCTCAACTGACTATCACGGGTAGTTTGAAATTCGATATCTCAGTAACACCGGAATTGGCAGCCAAGGCAGTGACATTACGGCGCCAATGGGCGGCTCACCGTCCTGTCTGGATAGCCACCAGCACCCATGATGGAGAAGAGAGTATTATTCTTGATGCTCATTGCAAGTTACTGAAACAATGCCCAAGCCTGCTGCTGATCCTGGTACCACGCCACCCTGAACGTTTTATTAAAGCTGAAGAATTAACAAAGAAAGCCGGACTCAGCTATATTCTTCGCAGTTCTGATAAAATCCCTGACGCCAATATTCAGGTCGTTATCGGCGATACGATGGGGGAACTGATGCTGCTCTATGGTATTGCCGATCTGGCTTTTGTTGGTGGCAGTCTGGTTGAACGTGGCGGCCACAACCCGCTAGAAGCGGCAGCCCATGCTATTCCGGTGCTGATGGGCCCTCATACCTTTAACTTTAAGGATATCTGCACCAAGCTGAATCAGGCTAATGGTCTGATTACCGTGATGGACAGCCACTCTTTATTCACCGAGATCAACAGTTTACTGACTGACGAAGATTATCGTCTGTATTATGGTCGCCACGCAGCAGAAGTACTGCATGAAAATCAGGGGGCTCTTCAACGTCTACTTAAACTGCTGGAACCCTATCTCCCACCTCGGAGCCACTGAATGAGTGACAAAAAACGTCTTTCTGTTGTCATGATCGCTAAGAATTCAGCGGATCTGATAGCAGATTGTCTGACCTCAGTCCGTTGGGCTGATGAAATCATCGTGCTCGATTCGGGTAGCTCAGACGATACCTGCCAGATAGCACGGGCAATGGGCGCAAAAGTATTCTCCAATACTCACTGGCCGGGATTTGGTCGTCAGCGTCAGCTAGCTCAGCAATACGCTTCTGGCGATTATATTTTTATGATCGATACTGATGAACGCGTAACATCAGAACTCAGAGCATCCATAGAACAGACTCTGGCACATATTGATAACAATAAAGTCTACAGTTGTGCCCGCCGGAACTTGTTCCTTGGCCGCTTTATGAAACACAGCGGCTGGTACCCAGATAGGGTCATTCGTCTCTACGCCCGTGATCGTTATCAATACAATGATAATCAAGTGCATGAATCCCTTGAAACTCATGGCGCTCCAGTCGTTATTTTGCAAGGGGATTTACTTCATCTTACTTGCCGTGATTTGATGGAATTTCAGAGAAAACAGCTAAATTATGCTAAAGCCTGGGCAGAACAGCGCGATGAACAAGGTAAACAGTGCAGTTATTTCTCAATTTTCAGTCACACTTTTGGGGCTTTCTTTAAAACCTGGCTGTTGCGAGCTGGCTTTCTTGATGGTAAACAAGGGTTAGTGTTGGCTATTGTCAATGCTCAATATACGTTTAATAAGTACGTTGCATTGTGGGAAAAGAGACAACAAAAGGGCAAAAATTGATGAAAACCAAAGCCATTTATCCCGGAACATTTGATCCTGTTACCTACGGTCATATCGATATCGTCACCCGCGCCGCAGATATGTTTGACCATGTTCTATTTGCGATCGCCAACAGTGCCAGAAAGAATCCTATGTTTACTCTGGATGAACGCATTACCCTGGCAAAAGAGGTAACTTCACATCTGGATAATGTGGAGGTGATAGGTTTCTGTGAATTAATGGCTAATTTTGCAAAAAAACAACAAGCAAATATTCTTATCCGTGGTCTTCGTTCAGTATCTGATTTTGAGTATGAATGGCAGCTTGCCAATATGAACCGCCACTTTATGCCCGAATTAGAGAGCGTTTTTCTGCTGCCATCACAAAATCTCTCGTTTTTATCTTCATCCTTGATTAAAGATGTCGCTCTCCACGATGGCGATATCTCATCATTCTTGCCAGAACCTATCGCCCAAGCCATGCTAAAAAAACTGGGCAAGTAATTTACTCCGTTCACTGGAGGCGGCACAAAAAAGTAGAATATTCCCTATGAAACGCCTCCCCGAACTATCCGATATCAACTAATATTGACAGTGACGGCAAAAGAAAGTACTGCGCTGTCCAAGCTTAATACTCTCTATTTGTTCACCACAAATTCGACATGGCTCTCCTGCTCTGCCATAGACAAACAATTCCTGAGCAAAATAGCCCGGTTTACCATCAGATTGCAGAAAATCTCTGAGTGTCGTACCACCCCGCTCAATAGAGCGTTGTAGAACCTTCTTAATCGTTTCCGCCAGTAAATGAGCTTCACGCTCAGTTAAAGTCTGCGCGGGACGATCCGGCTGAATATGGGCAGTAAACAACGCTTCATTCGCATAGATATTACCAACGCCAACAACCAGTTTGTTATCCATGAGCCAAGGTTTAATCAAGGTTTTTTTATTACTTGATCGGGTGTAGAGATAAAAACCATTAAAATCATCAGAAAGTGGCTCAGGCCCTAAATGAGCCAATACCGAGCACCGTTCGAGATCATCACTCCACAACCATGCACCAAATCGTCTGGGATCGGTATAACGCAAAACCTTACCATCTGCCATCACTAAATCCACATGATCGTGTTTCTCCGCGGGGCGCTCTTCTGGCAAAATACGCAAGCTGCCCGACATCCCCAAATGGACAATAATCCAACCATTTGCCAATTCAATCAGCAAATATTTGGCCCGGCGTTGAATGCTAAGCACAAGCTGGTCACTCAACTTCATAATTTCTTCCGCCACCGGCCAACGTAACCGACCATTCCTGACTACCGCATACTGGATCACATTCCCTACCAGATGTGGCTCTATTCCCCTCCGGCTGGTTTCTACTTCTGGTAGTTCTGGCATGGTAATAACTCCTAATTATAGATACTGTTTCAACTCTATTGCATCCGAGCAGATTAAGATAATCTTTTCATGTATTATTTCCAACCAAACTCAACAGAAATGAAAGCAGATTGATGAATATGTTTAACATTAAAAGTCGTGATAAAAGATCATTATGGAATTTATCCATCATTGGGATTTATATAGCCCTTGTTTATCTGCCTGATATAACGAGATATAAAAATCTGGTTATCGTGCTTATTGGCATTACAGCACTAACCTATCTAGTGACAGATTTTCGCCAAGTGATGCACTCCATGCGTAATTCACTTTTTCTGTCCATTATGTTATTCATCGTAGCAATGTTCTATTCAGTAGCGATTTCCGTCGATCCCGCATTGAGTTTTCAAGAGATGAATAAGCCCATCTTAAATGGGCTATTATTGTTCAGTTTTACTTTTCCTGTGGTACTGTACAAAGAAAATAAAGAAAGTATTGCCAAGATGATTCTGTACTCATTTGCCATTGGTATGCTGGCAATATGCCTAACTGATGTTGGTAAATACATTATTAACTACAATAAAGGTGAAATGCCTTTTACCAACTTCAACCATCGAGAATTTTCTTACGGTTTTATTTTCTATTTTCCGATCTTACTTTGTACTTGGGCATTGTGGAAGAAACATACCTTAGTGAGTTGGCTGATACTGGCTGCTGCTTCCGCTATCAGTCTGTTTTTGTTATTAGGTACCTTAGCTCGTGGCGCTTGGGTCGCCATTGCCGTCATCACGGCTTTTATCATCATCATTAATCGGGAATGGAAGCTGACCATAATAGTGGGTTTAATCCTTAGTTTTTCAGTTGTGCTTTCTCACACTACAATAATCGCTAATGAAAATACTAAGTTATTATTTTGGAAACTGACTCAAACTGATAGCAGCCATCGTTATAAAAATGGCACACAAGGAACTGCTTTTGAGTTGATTCTAGAGAACCCCATTAAAGGCTACGGTTATGGCAATAAAGTCTATCATAAAGTCTACAACGAACGAGTTGCTGACTATCCAGACTGGATATATCGCACATCCATCGGCCCCCACAATATCTTGCTGGCACTCTGGTTTGCCGGTGGAATCATTGGTTTGATTACCACTTTGCTGATGACCTTCTCAGCGCTGTATACAAGTAGCTACATTATTAGCCGTAACAATGGCGTAATAAAGCAGGCCAGTATTATTCTATTGACGGGATTCATCGGATTATTTATCGTTCGAGGAGCCTTTGAAAATACCTATATCAATGAAATAGGTATTCTATTCGGCCTGATGATTGCGCTATATCAGCAGAAAAACGATTAACCAGATATCTCGGCTATATTATTAAACCGATTATTATGCAGAAATATCCTTTGATATTGTCTGCATAATCAGCTTCGCTCGCTGTTCCCAATTAAAACGTTCTGTCACCAACATTTTTGCATAACTGACTTGTGATTTAACTTTTTCTGGATTATCCCTCAGTAACTGAATCTGTTGAGCAAAACTTTCTGCATTCTCACTGTCAGCAAAACTGACCGCATTTTCATCAGCCACGTCACGAATAGAAAGAAAATCAGAGATAACCACCGGCTTATCCATCGCCATATATTCAAATAATTTCAGTGGCGAAGTATAGCGACTGCCGATGCTGGTTTTCGTTAATGGCAACAAACAAATATCATTATCTGCAATTATCTGAAAACGTAATTTAGGTTGAATAAAACCAAGAAAATTGATTTTATCGCCAACCCCCATTTGCTGAGCAATCTGCCGCAATTGCTGAATTTGCCCTGGTTCACCACCAGCAATATTCAATACTGCATTTTCAAGGTAAGCCATCGCTTTGATCGCCGTCGGAACACCTTTCCAACGATGCAAACTGCCCAAATAAAGGATCTGGGTTGGTAATTCACCATCGTCTGATACACGTTTATCTAACGACATCGACTCGACTGCCAACATATCCACGCCATCTGGCGCAACAACTATTGGCGTGCTGACATTATATTCACTAATAATATCATCACGGAGTAACGACGTCAGAACGAAAGTAATCCTGGACCGACGATAAACAAAGTGTTCAATTTCTCTCAGCTTCTGATATTTACGCTGATTTTTATTTTTACTTAAATCATGCGATTCTTTAAATGACTGGGCAAAAATCTCATGACTTTCAAAAAATAGCGGAATTTCTGGATGTTCACATAATAAATACTTTGCCATTTTCAGATTGCGGGTAAAAACGGCATCGACCTCATTTCTCTTCAACCAATGGGAAACCTGGAAATAGAACATTTTTTGGGTATTAAACGGAAAATACCATTTACGCCGAATATTGCGTAAAGATATCAGTCTCGCTGATGGTGACAATGAACGCCCCAGTACCTCTTCTGCGGTATTTTTACCTTCCGGTGTAACCAGATATACGCAGGCTCCCTGGCGAGCAAACGCATCAACATTCTGCAAAATTTGCAATGATGCTACCCGATAATCAGGAACCGGATAGGGATCAATATAGGCAATCTTCATTATTTATCGCTTTCAGTAAACGATTTGCCGAATGCTCCCAGGTATACATTGTTTCAATCCGTTGACGAGCTGCTTTTCCCATTTTTTGCCCCCTGTCCGGTTGAGACAATAAAAAATTAACCGCATCGGCAATTGCTGAAGCATCGCCTGGCGTGACTAAAATACCCGAATTATTTTCGTTGCCGACAACTTCAGGTATGCCTCCAATATAACTCGCAATTACCGGTCGGCCACACGCCATCGCTTCCGCAATTGTGATCCCAAATGCTTCATCACCAATACTTGGGAAAATCCCGGCATCACCAGCAGCATAATATTCAGGCAACTGATCATGTCCTACCGGTGGATGAAAAATTATCTGTTTTTTCAGCCGTAATACCGCAACCCGCTTTTCTAAGTGTTTCAGATCTTCACCTGACCCGATAATCAGCAATTTAACATCTTTATCCTGTAGCTGAGCCATTGCATCAATAGCCACATGCATGCCTTTCCAGCCAACCAACCGGCCGGCAAAGGTCAGCAAAAATGTTTTATCACTGATCCCAAGACGAGTTCTGACAGAAGAGTCTATCGGCCTGAATTTATTAATATCAACACCATTGTAAATCACCTTCGGGAATTGTTTAAAATGGTGCTGAATCTGCCAGGCATTAAAATGGCTGCATGCCACCCAAGCTGAAATTCGCTTACTCAGCTTTCTGTCACCCTTGAAAAAACTGGTGCCACCGCTCATATAGCAAAATTTAGTGCGGCTCTCTTTTGGCATCATTCGAGGCCAGAAAAAATCAAATGGCTTCGTCAGAATAACCCAGTCAAAATCCTCAGTAACAACTGTATCGCGAGCATGGCGAGCAAATGAGTAACGTTCAATAATACGTTGAAAACGTCGACCAATATTAATGACTTTCTCTCTGGGAATGAATGGAAAAGTGTGAACCTGGATTGCTCTCCCATTGAGTTCTGGTTGAATATCACCCTTTCCACCAAAAATATGGATCTCATGACCGGCATCAGTCAACGCTTTCGCCAGTTCCCAGACTGCCGTCTGAATACCACCGTAAGACATAGTTACCGTGACATCAACCAAACCTATTTTCATCTTTTCTTCCTGACAACTGAGTTTCTAGTAACTTTTGCGTTGCCTGCCAGACTTGTTCAACAGATATTGCAGACATCGAGTCTTTGCGGGTGGCTTGCATATAGTGAACCGGGTGTTCAATAACTACCAAATGCGAATGCTGTTGAGGTGCCAAAAAACGGCCTGGGTGGAAACTATGATACATAGCAACCATCGGGATACCTAATGCGCCAGCTAAATGTGTCGGCCCGGTATCAACACCAACATACAAATCAAGTTGACTCATTATTGCTGCATTCTGCCGCATTGTTAGTCTACCAACCAATGAAGTGCACTTTTCAGCCCCTAATCTTTTTGCCAGTGACTGTGCAGCAATTTTACCGTCAGCACTGCCTAGTAACATAATATGCGACTGGGGATAACGGCCACAAATGTGTTGCGCTAATTGGTAAAAATGTTCAACCGGCCAATCACGATAAGCTTTTGCCGGGAAACTTTGTAACTGAAAACCAATCAGGAGCTTGTTCTCTAAATGATACTGCCGTATAAAACCCTCGGCAAAGTGTAACTCCTTTTCACTCACACAATAATTCAACCGCCAATCATTGACCTCAACATCTACCGCACTAGCAAGCATGGCCCGTTCCTGCTGAGCTGGCATCAACCCCTTTGGCTTTTCCACTGTCAGCCAACCAGATTGCAACGCGGACTTATCTGAAAATGAAACCGTTAAGTGTGATTTACGTTTCGCATACTGTAATAAAGGTTTATCGTCACTGTATACTAAAGCCAGATCATAATGCTTACGGGTAAACCAACCACACCATTTTGCCTTACCTTTCGAAAAAGCAGTCAATTTATTGATATCGCTTATATTTTCAAGGATCTGTTTAGTCCTTTTATGAGCCATAACATCAATATTTGCACCAGGCCACTTCTGTTTTAAAGCACGGATCACTGGCGTTACCAATAAGGTATCACCGAAACGTGCTATAACAATGACCAGAATATTCTTGATCTGCATAAGACAATTATCTAATTAATCTGCCATAAAATTCAACAAAATATATAAAAAAACCATTTTGTATACGATTGACCACAACAGTGTGATTTAACTAATAATCAACTTTAAAGTAATTTAATATCAATAAGTTGAACATTACCCAAAACCATAAACCAAAGAATAAGACCAGAATAAATCCTAAATAATGTTAACGTTTTTTACCTTTAATGCTGTGAAAAAAGATATTTTCCATTTTATCCAACATATTATCCATGCCAAATAAAGCCATTGCCCGCTCTAATGAAGAATGACTGAATTGCAAACGCAGTTCATTATTATGAATCAACAACTCTAAACTTTTCGTCAATAACTCTGTATTTCTGGGTTCCACGATATAACCCGTTTCACCATCAACTACCGCTTCGGTAATTGCACCAACGGAGGTTGATACAACAGGTATCCCACACGCCATTGCTTGCATAATGCCTTGTGGCACGCCTTCATTACCAAAAGAAGGTAATGCAAATAAATCCATCGCATTCAAACAATCAGGAACATCCTGACGGTTACCTAAAAAAATGACACTGTTTGACAAACCTTCTCGCTTTACTAAAGGTTCCAATGACTTACGTTGTGGACCATCACCAACAAACAAAAGTTGCCAATCAGGATATTTCTGATGCAGAACTTTCCAGCTTTCCAACAGATAGCGATGCCCTTTCCAGGTTCTCATGGTCGCAACGACACCTAATGTCGGTTTATTTTGAATCCCAATCCGTTGACGGCAAACTTTCTTATCTTCCGGTCGGAAACGATCTAAATCGATGCCGGTAGGCACTGATGTCATATGCTGTAATGGATAACGATTATTAGCATGCAGATGTTGGCGTAGTTTTTCACCGGTAGTCGCAATATGCCAGCACGCTTTCAGATACAACCAACGAGTTGATATTGAATTAGAAACATGAGTAGAAACATGCCTGGTTCTAACCATTGGCGGCATATGCCTTAACGTTGCACAAGCTACAGCAACCAACCATGCATCCGTCGAGCTATGTGTATTAATAACGTCAAATTGACGGCCTTCTTTTTTCAACCAACGACGCATAGCAAGCAAGCAGGACAGCCGCTTTTTTTCAATAGGCAGAGCTACGGCCGGCACACCATAAGATTTTGCTTCACGGTAGATATTAGAACTGGGACAACAGACAATAACCACCTTGTGTCCACGTTTTATCATTCCTTGGGATTCCGTCAGGATACGGATTTCCTGACCACCCCAACCACAAGATGATTCTGTATGTAAAATATTTAGTTTTTCTTTAGCCATTTTGTTTCTATATTCCGCCTACCGGAAGGCATTAGTATAGCTAAACAGCATCTTACGTCTACGAATAACAAAATTTCTATGAAATAGAAAGAAGAATCAGTGAATATCTGTTTAATATTCTTACAATAAAAAACCCGACCTAAGTCGGGTTTTTTTCAAATCAACCAAAATTATTTAATCTTGGCTTCTTTATACATAACATGCTGACGAACAACTGGATCAAATTTTTTCATTTCCAGTTTCTCTGGCATAGTACGCTTGTTCTTCGTAGTGGTATAGAAGTGACCAGTACCAGCCGAAGAAACTAGCTTAATTTTATCGCGAATACCTTTAGCCATTTTTCAGCTCCTTAGTACTTCTCACCGCGGGTACGAAGCTCAGCCAAAACTGCATCGATACCCTTCTTATCAATCACACGCATACCTTTAACAGATACACGTAGAGTCACAAAACGCTTCTCGGACTCAACCCAGAAACGGTGGGAATGCAGGTTAGGCAGAAAACGACGCTTAGTCGCATTCAATGCATGAGAGCGGTTATTACCACTCATCGGGCGTTTGCCAGTAACTTGGCAGACTCGGGACATGTCTATTCTCCAAAAATCAAATCAGCTCGAGCTTTGTATTGGGTATGGCCGCCTCGTCAGGCTTAGGAGCCCATCTCAGCAAATTCCACTGAAAAGACTCACATTTACTCAGAAAATGTGCTGAGATAGGCTCTTCTCGCCAAACCAAAGATCCTCAAAGGTGGCGTAGTATACGCCCTCAATCGCTGACGCTCAAGTCCCGCACAACCAAAGATCCATAAGGATCTTGAAAAAGTTAGCTAAATCCATCCTCGCTCAGCAAATGAAACACAACATTGCCGACCAATAACCAGATGATCCAGCACTTTTACACCAACCAAATTACAGGCATCAATCACTTTATCTGTAACAATCTTATCTGCCAAACTTGGTTCTGCATGACCTGATGGATGATTATGAGCCAAAATAACGGATGAAGCATTCACCTTTATCGCCGATCGGACAATTTCACGAGGATGAACTTCAACTTTATTAATGGTGCCTTTAAACATCTCCTCATGACAGATGACTCTATTTTGATTATTGAGAAACAACACAACAAATATTTCCCTATCGCGCCCTGATAATAGGTTTTGCAAGTACTCTTGAGTCACACTTGGACTACTCATAATATCCTCATGCATAAACTGGCTGGAAAAAAAACGCTTTGCCAGTTCTGCAATGGCTTGTAATTGTGCATACTTAGCCAATCCCATCCCTTTATGAGAACAAAAAGTGTCATAATCAGCAGAGAGTAAATGGTACAAAGATCCAAATTCTTTCAGTAGAAATTCAGCCATTCGTAAAACAGGAAGTCCTCTGGTCCCGGTACGTAAAAAAATAGCCAGTAACTCAGCATCTGTTAGAGAAACAGAACCATAAGCCAACAATTTTTCTCTGGGAGCTAAATTTGAATATATTTCTCCTGTATTTTCAGCGACATCAATTCCCATATATTCATCTCCCTGCTCTGTTTCACCTGATACAAACAGTATTCCACGCCTTAAATATAAGGGCGAATATCATATTCCGGAGCTGCGTAGCCGCTCGCAAACTTATTCTTTTTTACAATCAAAGCTCAGACTCTGCTCAACTCTGTAATCTCTTGTGATAAAATCTTGGCCCCTTGCAACTTATATATTCGGACAATCATGATGGCAGGACTTTCCGGCAAACAGATTGTGCTCGGTATCAGCGGAGGAATAGCCGCTTACAAAACTCCCGAGCTAGTACGTCGCCTGCGTGATCGCGGCGCACAAGTACGTGTAGTGATGACACCAGCAGCAGAATCGTTTATTACACCAATGACGTTGCAGGCGGTTTCTGGTTATCCCGTTTCCGATGACTTGTTAGATCCAGCAGCAGAAGCTGCTATGGGGCATATTGAACTTGGTAAATGGGCTGATCTGATTATTCTCGCCCCGGCTACTGCTGATTTACTGGCACGCCTGGTCGTCGGTATGGCAAATGATCTCGTAACAACTCTTTGTTTGGCCTCCCCAGCCCCAATTGCCGCCGTACCCGCAATGAATCAACAAATGTTTCGAGCTCAAGCAACGCAACATAATCTCAAGCATCTTGAAGAACGAGGCGTTCTCCTGTGGGGACCGGACAACGGCAGCCAAGCTTGTGGTGACGTTGGTCCCGGCAGGATGCTAAATCCCATGGCGATTGTCGAACTCGCTGAACAACATTTTCAAGCAAGCCAAGACTTAGCTCACCTAAAACTTGCTATTACCGCCGGACCAACCCGTGAAGCATTGGACCCAGTCCGCTTTATCAGCAATCACAGCTCCGGCAAAATGGGGTTTGCTATCGCCCAGGCTGCGGCAACACGTGGTGCAGAAGTCACCCTGATCACTGGCCCCGTTAATTTACCGACACCACCGGGAGTCAAACGAATCAACGTCACCAGCGCTCTGGAAATGAATGAACAAGCACAGGCAGTAGCGGGTTCACAGAATATCTTCATTGGTTGTGCTGCGGTTGCAGACTATCGCGCTAAACAGATTGCCGAAGAAAAAATTAAAAAACAGGGTGATGAGATCACTTTTACCCTGATCAAAAACCCGGATATTGTTGCCAATGTAGCAGCAATGCAAGAAAACCGCCCCTTTGTGGTTGGATTTGCGGCTGAAACCCAGAATGTGGAAGAATACGCACGAAAAAAACTGAACCAAAAACATTTGGATCTGATTTGTGCAAATGATGTATCCCTTACTGGCCACGGCTTTAACAGTGATACTAATGCATTACATTTGTTCTGGCATGAGGGAGAAATCCGCTTACCTCATAGTAATAAGTTATTACTTAGCCACCATTTATTAGACGAGATAGTCAGACGCTATGATGAAAAAAATCGACGTTAAAATCCTTGACCCACGTATCGGGGAAGAATTTCCTTTACCAACGTACGCCACACCGGGTTCCGCAGGTTTAGATTTGCGGGCTTGCCTGGACAATGCGGTAGAACTGGCTCCAGGCCAAACAGAACTGCTTCCAACCGGGCTTGCTATTCATATTGGTGATGAACAACTGGCCGCCGTTATTCTGCCCCGTTCGGGCCTTGGACATAAACATGGCGTCGTTCTGGGGAATCTGGTGGGTTTGATCGATTCTGATTACCAAGGTCAGCTCATGGTTTCAGTCTGGAATCGTGGTGATAAAGCTTTCACTATCCAACCAGGCGAACGTATCGCTCAGATAGTTTTTGTACCCGTCGTCCAGGCTGAATTCAATCTGGTAGAAGATTTTGAAACCAGCGAAAGAGGCAGCGGTGGTTTCGGTCATTCCGGTCGCCAATAAATCTCTGTAAGACCATACCGTTTATACCCTATGGATTTCAAGATGCATCGCGGCGGCAAGGGAGTGAATCCCCGGGAGCATAGATAACTATGTGACCGGGGTGAGCGAGTGCAGCCAACAAAGAGGCAACTTGAAAGATGACGGGTATAACCCATTATCATATTCTTTGCTCAAAATACCCTTGAGCAAAGAATTACTGATTTGTTTGTTTTGCTGTTCTTAACAAAGGTCTTGTCAGACATGGCAGAAAACGAAAATACAAAGAAAAGAAACAGACGCGAGGAGATCTTGCAGGCGCTGGCGCATATGTTGCAATCCAGTGACGGTAGCCATCGCATCACTACTGCTAAACTGGCCGCCAACGTGGGTGTTTCCGAAGCTGCCCTATATCGGCATTTTCCTAGTAAAACCCGGATGTTTGACAGCTTGATCGAGTTCATTGAAGACTCATTAATTTCACGGATTAACCTGATTCTGCAAGATGAAAAAGATACCATAACTCGTATTCGCCTGATATTGGTCCTGATCTTGGGTTTTTCAGAAAAAAATCCCGGTCTGACCCGCATCATGACAGGTCATGCTCTAATGTTTGAACAAAACCGGCTGCAAGGGCGCATAAATCAGTTATTTGAACGAATTGAAGTACAGATCCGCCAAGTTTTAAAAGAGAAAAAATTACGTGATGGACAAGGTTTCAGTTATGATGAGTCGTTATTAGCATCTCAGTTACTCGCATTTTGTGAAGGGATGCTTTCACGTTTTGTACGCTCTGAGTTCCACTATCGTCCAACGCAGGAATTTGAAGCACGCTGGCCATTATTACTGGCTCAGTTACAATAAGTTATTCTACTACTCACCCCGCCCGTTATTGGGCGAGGGCTTTTTTTGAAGCTTATCTATCAGATACCGTACTGCGCACGATAGGCTTTTACTGCATCCAGATGATCTTTCATCTCTGGCTGACCACTCAAATAATTAATCAAATCATTCAAAGTAATGATAGAAAACACTTTGCAACCATAATCCCTTTCCACTTCCTGAATTGCCGAGATTTCACCGTTCCCACGTTCCTGACGATCAAGACAAATCATCACGCCGGCAAGCGTCGCATTATGCTGCTTGATAATCTCCATCGATTCACGGATAGCTGTACCTGCGGTAATAACATCATCAACCAGAACAACATTGCCTTTAAGTGGGCTACCAACCAAAGTACCACCTTCGCCATGATCTTTAGCTTCCTTACGGTTAAAACAATATGGCATATCAATATCATGATGTTCTGCCAGTGCCACTGCCGTTGTTGTTGCAATTGGAATACCCTTGTAAGCGGGTCCGAATAACAAATCGCACTGAATACCGCTATCCAACAATGCTGCTGCATAAAAACGCCCGATTAACGCCAAATCACGCCCAGTATTAAATAGCCCGGCATTAAAAAAATACGGGCTTTTACGTCCTGATTTCAGGGTAAATTCCCCAAATTTCAGTACCTGTTTTTTTAGCGCAAGCTCGATAAATTCGCGCTGATAGGCTTTCATTGGTGTCTCTCCTCTTTTTGAGTCATAGTTATCGTCATACAACAGGCATAAAAAAGGCGACTATCATGTCGCCTGATCAACTTATTATTTTAATGCATTTTGTTTTAACGCATTTCTCTGCGCATCAAAAATATCCTCTAATCCTCCCTTGGCAAGAGCCAATAAGGATAACAACTCATCATGACTAAATGGCTCGCCTTCCGCAGTGCCTTGCACTTCAATCATCCGGCCATCTTCCATCATCACGACGTTCATATCAGTTTCAGCGGCGGAATCTTCCACATATTCCAGATCACAACGACCTTCACCATCCACAATGCCAACAGAGACCGCAGCAACCATTGATTTCAGAGGACTCTCTTTCAGCTTGCCTGCTTCAACTATTTTATTCAACGCATCAACTAGCGCGACACAAGCACCAGTAATAGAAGCGGTACGGGTACCGCCATCAGCCTGAATAACATCACAATCCAGTGTAATGGTGTATTCACCCAGTTTTTTTAAATCAACAGCGGCGCGCAGCGAACGGGCAATTAAACGCTGGATTTCCATCGTACGCCCGCCCTGTTTGCCTCTAGCTGCTTCACGAGCATTTCGGGTATGAGTAGACCGCGGTAACATGCCATATTCCGCCGTCACCCAGCCCTGCCCCTGACCTTTCAAGAAACGAGGAACCCCTTCTTCAACGGAGGCATTACATAACACTTTAGTATCGCCAAACTCTACTAGAACCGAACCTTCCGCGTGCTTAGTATAATGACGGGTTATCGTGATAGGACGCACTTGTTCTGCCGCTCTTCCTGTTGGGCGCATAGTGTTATCTCCGTTGTTAAATCATTATTGGGGGCGCATTATACGGCCTAACAGGGCTAATTCCTATCCTGCATCTACAACGAGCGTTATAATCTCTTAATCTTTTGTTTAAATTGGGAACGAATCATGATCCGTAGTATGACTGCTTTTGCACGGCGAGATATCAAAAGTGAATGGGGAAATGCGGCTTGGGAACTACGCTCCGTTAATCAGCGTTATTTAGAAACTTATATCCGCCTACCAGAACAATTCAGAAGCTTGGAACCGGTGATCCGTGAGCGCATTCGTTCCCGTCTGACTCGCGGAAAAGTTGAGTGCAACTTACGTTTTGAACTGGATTCACGCTCTCAAGGCGAACTTATCCTGAATGAAACTTTAGCAAAACAGCTAGTCAATGCGGCGAACTGGGTCAAACAACAGAGCAACGAAGGTGAAATCAACCCTGTTGATATTCTGCGTTGGCCTGGCGTTATGGCCGCAGAAGAGCAAGACCTGGATGCTATCAACACTCAATTGTTGCAAGAACTGGATACAACACTGGATGCCTTTATTCAAAGCCGTGAAGCCGAAGGCAACGCACTTAAAATTATGATTGAACAACGTTTGGACGCAGTAACCGAAGAAGTCGGTAAAGTTCGCCAACAAATGCCTGAAATCATGCAATGGCAGCGGGAACGCCTGCAAACCAAATTGGAAGAAGCGCAGGTACAGCTTGAAAATAACCGTCTTGAGCAAGAGTTAGTTTTACTGGCTCAACGCCTCGATGTGGCAGAAGAGTTAGATCGCCTTGATGCCCACACCAAAGAAACCCGTAATATTCTAAAGAAAAAAGAAGCCGTCGGCCGCCGACTGGATTTTATGATGCAGGAATTCAATCGCGAATCTAATACGCTTGCCTCCAAATCTATCAACGCCGATATCACTAACTCCGCTATTGAATTGAAAGTGCTAATCGAACAGATGAGGGAGCAGATTCAGAATATTGAGTAAAGTCCACTCAATTCTATCAATTACTATACAAGAAGCTGATACAAAAATAATTTTTACCGTGTTTTTGCGTCCAGGTTGCCTCGGTATCTTTTTGACAGCGCTTGTGCGCGCTCCAGTCATTAAGGGGTGACCTTTGCGTATCCGCTGATTTTCGTCGCGGGTATTATGTTGCTTACGCGTTGAGATCAACGTGGCATCAATAACCTGCCCGCGACAGGCAATAAATCCCTGAGCGGATAATTGGCGGTTAGCGTCTTCAAATAAAGCCTGAGCGCCATCTTTCCCGATACGCTGTTCAAAATGTCAAATGGTATTTCGGTCAGGAATATTATTGATGACATCGGCCAGACGACAGAAATGCTGCCAGCTAAGGCGATCACGATCAAGCAACTGATATTCCATCATTTCATCGGACAGATTTTAGAGGTTCTCTGTTCATGATTTAAGACGAGCTTGCCGTAGTCTACCTGCCTCTCTTTCGTTCCTTTTCATATGCCTTAATCACAAGCTCAAAGGTGTTGAAAGCATTTATGGCCAAATATGATTATTTTGAAGAAAGGAAAGAAGCTCATTTGAAAGTTGCTAAATTACTTGAATCCATTATTTAACCACTCGCATATAAAGCTGACTAGCTGAATTTACAGATAGCTTTGATTCAGCTAGAAATATGGGCAACTTAGCAATATTAATATAATTAGTGGCTATAAGCCCAAATCTCTATGGAAATACTGGAGTGTAGTAAATTTATAACAACGATCATCACCCTCACCAGTATTTATGTATTCAATGTATCCTTGAACATAAGCCCCAAATTCCACCTCGATCTTTTTTTCGTTTGCTTTTAACTTTTCATACTCTTTTTCCATTTTTAGCTTAAAAGCTTGTGGTTCTAGATCATCAACATCAATGAGTAAAGCTTTTGAGTAATCTAAGCCACTCCAGCATTTTTTTTCCTTTATGAAGATAGTCTTGAACCCATTAGGATGATTTAGATTACTTCGTAAAGGGACTGCGAATGTAAGTCCGTTTAAAGTAATCGATATAACGCCATACCCCCTATTTTTTTCTAAAACTTGCGGTCTATTTTCACA
The DNA here is from genome assembly GCF_003343245.1 of Photorhabdus laumondii subsp. laumondii. Lineage (NCBI taxonomy): Bacteria > Pseudomonadati > Pseudomonadota > Gammaproteobacteria > Enterobacterales > Morganellaceae > Photorhabdus > Photorhabdus laumondii. The sequence continues at coordinate 5,644,909 of NZ_CP024901.1, forward strand.
AAGCCTGTTGTAGACATCTTGTTTGATCTGGCGCAATATCATATTCTTATTCTCTATGCAAAAAAGCCCTCCAATGGAGGGCTTTCCGTGTAGATTAATCCAATGAGGTTGTTCTATTTAACGTGGGGATGCCTCTACCGCCACATAATCCAATGAGGTTGTTCTATTTAACGTGGGGATGCCTCTACCGCCACATAATCTACATAGTGGATTTTAATACAACTGATATACAATGTCAAGGGAGATTTAAATAGCAAACAGTAGCCCGTTCACCCCTTCGGCTCAATCCCTTGCTTACGAAGCTCTTTACGGGCGAGTTCTTTGAACCAGTTGCCCAAGCTGACACCTTCTTTTACCACAACTTCATCAAGCTGTTCACGTAGCTCAGGTGATATCCGTATCTGGAAAGTCGGAGATTTGCCTGCCGATGAAGATTTTTTCGTATCGCGTTTTATCGCTGACATGTACGTACCTTTTTGACTATGATGGCTTTTATAGGTACGTACCCTACCACAAAAGTATCTCATCACCAATCTCTCCCCTGAAAGGTATTAGCAGTACCAGACAGGGGCTAACTACACCGTTAGAGGACTAACGACATGGCTATTAGCAAATCTAGCAATTCCCGTCTTGAAGATCAGTTATTAGATACTGAATAAAAAAACTTTAAGAGCAATCCGATTTCTGGTAAAAGACTTTCGTGGGACTAAGACCTCACTTGATGAAAAAGGAAGCGTTAAAGCAAAAAGATCTGTCCTTAAGTCTAGGACGACCGAAAGGTCTTTCTGGGTGCACTCTGGCGAGCCATGCAAAAGCTAGACCACGGAGTACAGTACACAGTTGGAAAAAGTTAGTGAAGGTAGGGTGGATTTTATACTTTTGTGTTGCTTCCTTCGGATTCAACTGCCCTTCTTGGCCGTGAGGACGCTAACTTTTATCTAAGAAGGATTACATGCCAAAGGGTTTCTCGTTTAAGGATACTTTTACTCCCATTCAAAGAAAAGAAAGCTTAATCGGCTTGCTGGGGATAAAAGATATTGAAAAATTTGAAAGTCTGCTTAGAGATGGTGTTGAAAACGCATATTATATTAAGCCACCGATTAAGAAAAAAAACGGTGGTGAACGAATTGTTTATGCACCAAATCGAATGCTTAAATCAATTCTTCGAAAAATAAACAATAGAATATTTAATCAAATTAATTTCCCTGATTATTTGTATGGTTCAATACCAGACAAAGAAAACCCTCGCGATTACATTTTATGTGCTCATCAACATTGTAAAGCAAAAATTCTTATCAAACTTGATATTGAAAATTTTTTCCCTACAATGAAAACAAAATTTGTTTTCAATATATTCAAAGACTTATTTAAGTTTTCTGATGAAGTATCAAACATTTTAACAAAGCTTACTACGTATGATGGTTTTGTTCCACAAGGTGCCCCAACAAGTACTTATTTAGCAAACTTATATTTTTATGATTGTGAGCCAAATAAGGTAAATTACCTACGTAGTCTCGGTTTCAGATACACTCGTTTAATTGACGATATAACAGTATCTCGCTTAAAAAAAGAAGGTGATTGGAAATTTGTTGAAACTATCATTTCAGAATTTATAACGCAGAAAGAATTATCAGTGAATAAAGATAAGACTCAATTATTATCAGCTAATTCACCACAATCGTTTAAAGTACATGGACTATGTATAGAAGAAACAACTCCACGATTTACAAAGAATGAAAGAATAAATATAAAAACACAAGTAAAGCGAGTTGTAAAAACAGGATATAATCGTGATAATATCAGAATGCAGAAGAATTATCATGACGTCTATTTTTCTGTCAAAGGGAAAATCACTAAATTAAAACGAGTTAATTGTCCTGATTATCCTCTTCTAAAAAAATTGCTGGCAAAACATTGCGATCCCCTCCCAGAACATAAAGAAATAAAAAGAATTAATAGGGTGATATCTAACCTATCAAAAGATCATGCTACTTTTGGTAGCACTGAAAGATATAGAAGCCGTTATTTTCAAGTCATATTTCGCTTAGAAATTTTGAAGAAACTGTATCCTGTAGAGGCAAATGAGTTCAAAGCTCGTCTAAAATTAATAAGTCCAATTAAAAATGAAAATTAAAGCATCACTAACCAGCATAATATCATACATAATAATTTCACTTATTACAGTTTGCTTTTTCTCGATGATTTCTACGGCAATCATGGTTTTTTTGGATATTATCATCAAACGAGATTGGACATTTTGTTTCTCTGAAGAGTGTATTTTAACGGCAGAACAAATTTTCAAAACACCAATTTCTCTCTTGAAACAATCGCTGATATTTATACCTGTATTTGTTTTTTTTATAGGTCTATACAACTATAAACTTGCGATTATAAATACAAAAAATGATAACATATTAAACAAAGAACGAGATTTCTACGCCTATTTAAAAGAAAACCCAAGCGATAAAGAAGATCTATTGAAGGCATTAAACAAAAAGAAACTTTTTAATGCTCTATTCGATGATGAATTGAATTTTAATACCGGTGCAAAGGAAAAAATAGAATTATACATTAAAAATAGAAAATCTCATGGAGTAATAACCTTACTTGATGAAAATAAAAAAGAAGCCTATAAAAAAATATACTTATAATTCCATTATCCTTTGGCTTTACAATTGATGATGAATTAGATATAGAGCGTATGGATGAGATCGTTAACTCCATATGTGTAGAAGTAATCGAAATTATAGAAATTTGGTTCAGTATTACAATTAAAAAAGAATAGTAGTTTCAAAGCAAGGACTAACTTTCAGCATCTCCTTCGGAGATACTTTAAACTCTCCATTGTTTTTTCGCCCTTCGGTTGGAAAAATTAAAAGCAAAATCAACACCATGCATTGACATTATTTTACTCTGCCATATATACCCTATGGATTTCAAGTGCATCGCGACGGCAAGGGAACGAATCCCCGGGAACATGGACAACTATGTGATCGGGGTGAGTAAATGCAACCAACAAAGAGGTGACTTAAAAGATAACGGATATAAATGAAATGAGAATTATCGAAATGCTAAACTGGATGCCGAGTTTGTTCACATTATGCAGCGCCACAGATATACTGTAGAGACGTTGACTTACCGATGATTTGGGTGAATGCGCAGGAAATTATCGCATTCCACGATTGTATACTGCATCGTAATGGCATACATATCCTTAAATAACGACAATACACTGGAAAATCTGGCTGTAGATACCGCTACTAGTGAGAAAAGTGTTAGCCCGCTGGCACAGAATTTACGGAACGTTGGTAAAAAATACTAGCTCACTCAGCTAAGAACCCTGTTTTTCCCCATACTTAAATTTAAACTTTTCTTTTAGGAAGAGGATTATCTACATTAATATCAATGTAGTCTAAGTTATCAACATAGAAATTAACATACTCTTTATTATTGATTTTCGATCTAATTATTTCAGGCCGCCCATAAATGAAGACAAATGCTGTAGATTTTTGTGTCTGTATTATTTTTGACAACCTCTTGATGACAAGTTTTTTTACATGATATTTATCTATTAGCTTTTTGGATATAAAACAAGTTGTTTGTAGCAATTCACCATGTGAGTTTTTTATCTTTTTTTTAAATTTAATACGATATCCTTTACCTTCATACTTATCTATATAAGCCCAACCATAATATATAATCCCATACTCTGGCAACGAATCTATTTTCTGCTCCCAAATACATTTAAACACCCCAGAATATGGTATATCCATTCCAGATATATTCAATTTCCTATTTATTAACGTGTTATCCTTAATATACCTTATATAACGACTTACGATAGTTCTAACCGAGTAGACTTTCCCTATATTGCCGATTTCTTTCAGATTAAGAGCATGTGACTTTGATAGATATTTATTCCGCTTATTTCCATGATTTTTATTATCATCCTTCTTCTTAGATTCATAATAACTATCCGGGCGATGAAGTATAAAAGAATCAACTATCGACTGATCAAGTGTCTTTTTCTCTCCTTGCTTAGCATTTTCAATGACACTTAATATCTTAAGCGGAATTTTTCTCTCTATTTCACAATTAGGATGATGTTTACCATAAATGCGATAATGAGGAACTACACGCATGTTCTGCATATCTTCATCAAGATTCGCACAAGTAACCTGTGCAGAACAATCTTCGCCAGGACATATAAATAATTTTTTATTAGTAATTAATCCAGACCAATACAAATCATAAGCTCGATCAGGGTCGATATACTCATTTAATTCAATGCTATAAGCTACATCCAAAGACATATTTCATCACCATCGCACTATAATCATTCTGATAAGTTACCCCCAATAAGTTAAAAAAGCTATAGTGTTTCTCTTATCTGAAAAAGCTCCCCCCCCCCACTTCCCTAAGTACAAAAATAATGAATAATTAATAAATATCAATTAGTTATGCTATTAAAATTTACTATTGTCGCAGTAACTACTTATTTTTAAGGTCATGCCAGCGAAGTGGATATATGTATTGTAAGAAATTTTTAAGCGACACATTATTTTGTTGGCTATAACAGAGCCTTACGTATCATTGAACAGATGGAAACTGCTGATATCATCAGTATGCCGGAGAATAATGGCAACCGGAGAGTATTAGCCTCTCCATCATAAAAAAACAAAGAATAAGTCACTTCTGCAAATTACGTTTAGCTCTTTATCGTTGTATAGCCAGCAGTACTGCAACAATGAAAGCTAGCGGTTTTTACTACATCATGTTCGGCTTCAATTTTTACCAGTTATTCACAAAGATTTTTAATAAATTTGATGTAGACACTTTTCAAACTGTGTAATAACTCAATGTATTACTATCCTTAGTCATTAACTGTACCAGTTTAGGGTGAGCAAATAGCTTTTCTTTCCCAGCCTGAATTTCTCGTAATACTCCAATATCACACAACTGTTTTAAATAAACCGAAGCAGTTTGACGCTTAGCAATATCACTCTCAACCAAATTACTAATACGGCAATAAGGTTGTTCAAATATCACCTGCACCAGCTCATGGCTGTAAATTTTAGGCAAACCTTGTTTTATATACTCACTGGTATGTTCAATCAATTCTCTTACCGCAGCAATTTTATCCGTAGTCCATTTAGCAGTTTGCTCTACTGCGGTTAACATATAGATAATCCACTCTTCCCATTTGCCAGCAGCAGTAACTTGGGAAAGCAACCGATAATAATCACTCTTATGTTGTACAATGTAGCAAGTTAAATAAAGAATTGGTAATGTCAAAAGCTGCTGTTCAATAAGATAGAGAATATTAATGATACGACCAGTACGTCCATTGCCATCAGTAAATGGATGAATAGCCTCAAACTGGTAGTGAGCAATAGCCATTTTGATTAATGGGTCGATTCCATCTTCTGCATGAAGAAATTGCTCCCAATTGCTGAGTAAATCACGTATCTGAGATTCTCCCTCTGGCGGCGTATAAATAATCTCACCCGTTGCCTGATTACTCAGCGTTGTACCAGGAACTTTGCGAATATTCATATCAACAGCTTTTAGTCGGCTACAAACTTCAATCGCTGTATTCGTGCATAGTGGCCGCCGAGTTAATTGTATGAACCCTTCATAAAGTGCAGTGCGGTAGCGTAGTGCTTCTTTCGTTGCAGGATCAGCCAGACTGTCTTCTTGTGCATATTGGAACAGTTTGTCTGAAGTAGTAACAATATTTTCGATTTCTGAGCTGTCTTTTGCTTCCAGCAGCGGCAACAAGTTAATGAGTAACCCCTGATTAGGCGACAATTCACCAGCTTGCTTAAGCTCAGCCAGTGCAGCTCTGGCAGGTATACAGGCTTTTAATACCGCAATAGACTCCATCACCTTTACGGTTGGTGGCAATAAGGGAATAGCATTAAAAGGCGCATCGGGCTGCCATGTCATGTTTATATTTCCTATTTTTTTCGACACGTTGCGAGTATATGTTGACGGCATCGACACGTAAAAACTTCATGTCGATAAAACCGAAAAATTTCGACACGTGTTAGCGATATGTCGATGGAATCGACATGCGGAAACCGTGCGTCGAAAAAACAGGAAAATATCGACGTGTCATCAACAAACGTCGATATCATAATCCATCCCTCGCACCATAAAACAGAACTACTCAGCCACTAACCTAATCTTCGCTGCTCTCCATGCGGTAAACAGCGCCAGCAATGGTGCGATAGCAAATAACAAGAATAACCAGTATGCGGCAGAAGCTGTCCCCGTTACACCACCCGGTTCATTAAATCCTGAAAGGTTCACCACCATCCCCGCCAATGCAGCTCCAAAGGCAGTAGCGAAGAGCTGCACGGTTGTAATTGAAGCACCAGCAATTCACGGCGCTGCGCTTATCGCATAACTGGCAACATTAAGTCCGATTAAACTGCGCTGCTACTTTCTCGGCTGACTTCTCCGTTAAACATAAAAAACAGTGTGCCCGTCAGTAATATCAATCCACCCGATATCATTAAAAGAGATTGAATACTAATATAGTCAGCAATGGGGCCAAACAGCACCATACCTAATGGTAGAGAGCAAGACATAGCAATCTGAACTAAACTGAATACCCTGCCCATCATTTCAGGTTCGACTCTTTCCTGAAAAACCGCAGTTATCGGTGCATTAAAACAAGGTGTTACCATGCCCAAAAAGATATTGAGTACCAGATAAAACGGGAACCAATAGGCATTACCAAGAGCGATCATAAATATGCCAAACAACGCACAAGCTACTGCCGTTATACGCATTTTATTTTTATATTCACTCCAGAAAGAAATCAGCAATCCACCTAAAACCGCGCCAGCACTAAATGTCATTTCATTAATGGCTAAACGCCACGGCTCTTCCCCAAATGTCCTGTTAACTAATAAAGGTGTCAAAAATGCAGCCGGACTAACCAGAAAGCAGACACAAATCAGAAAAATCAAAAGATTTCTGATTAGTTTATTCTCTTGCAAATAACGGAAACCCGCTAAGATTGCCTGAAATTTATTATCCGGCATGGAGCCAGAAACAATTTTAGGAATAGGAATAAACGCAACAATACTAATGCCGATAATGGCAGTCGTTACATCCACTAAAAAAATATTCTCAATTGAAGTTTGAGAATATAAAAAGCCACTGATAGCAGGAGATGCCAACATCATCAGTGAAGTCAGAGAAGTATTAATACCATTGACCCGCAGCAATTTCTCTTTCGGCACGAGTTGCGGAATAATCGCATTAACAGCCGGCATTTGGATGCCCGTCCCGAACGAGCGGACAATCAGTGCGACAAATAACAGCTCAATGCTCTTAAATCCGAGCATAAAAGAGATTGCTAAACCAAGAGTGACTAATGCAATTAACGCATCAGAGGCAATACTGAGCCACTTACGGTTATAAGTATCTGCCCAAACACCGGCAAATAAAGAGATCAATACCTGAGGAAGAAATGCGCAGAGCACCGAAATAGCCAGCATTTCCCCCGATGAAGTACTTAGGGTGATATACCAGACGATAGAGAACTGGACAATGGAAGAACCTAGCAAAGAAATTGTTTGAGCTGATAAAAATAAAGCCGTTTTGCGTTTCCAACCTGGAAGTAATGCACTCATTTTAACTACGCCCCTTAAAACCTAAGAGGTGTAGTGCTTGAAAATAATTATTCAAACACAAACTCCTCTAGTTCTTTTATTGTCGGTGCACCAGCAGCACCAGAACGGTTGACGACAATAGCAGCAACACGATTGCCAAGTTCAACAGCATCTCTCAGCGACATTCCCTGCGATAATCCCGCCAGCATGCCACCACTATGGGCATCACCAGCACCGATGGTATCCACCACTTTTACTTTATAAGCAGCAACATATTCTGGCTTACGATCAGGCAGACATATCCATGTACCCTGTGAACCTAACCGGCAGATAATAGTGATTTTTCTTTCGCTGGAATAACGGCTAGCTTGGACGGCAGGATCACCTTCTCCACACAATATAGCAACTTCATCACGGTTCAGTGTCAGAATGGTCCGGTCAGCAGGTAATGCATCAAGGAAAGTGGGATCTATTTCTGGTAAACGCGGACCAAAATCCAGCAATAACGTCTGCCCGGATGGAGACGCCAGTAACCAGTCACATAAAATCGCCGTTGATTTACTCGCCATGACATAACCACTGGAGTAGATATACCCCCTTTCCGGCAAAACAATAGAAGAGAGCATTGCCGTACTCCAGTCAACTTCACAACCACTCACGGAGACAAAACTTCTTTCACCGTCCGGTTCAACCATTGCCAAACACCAACCATTATCAAGATATGGATTGGTCAATGTGACCTCAAGCCCAAGGTCCTGCATCTCTTTGGTTATCTGCTCCCCCCAGCATCCGTTACCAACCGGGATACCATTAATCACAGGGATTTGCAGGCGAACTAAAGCCCGAGCAACATTGAAACCTGAACCACCAATCTGCCGATCAATTTCTTTAGCTTCCTGATCTGCTCCACTACGAGGAAGTCTCGGCAAACTAAGAACAATATCTCCTGCCGCCGCAGCAATTACAGTAATCGGTAGTAAACCCGCCATCAGGCTCTCCTCTTACTGGCCTAAATATCAGCCATAGTCACATCAAATTGGAAAAGAAACAGATAAATCACTTAGGAAAGAAAACTTGCAGCAATAATTGAATTGCTGAATTCATATACATAATAAATACTTATACTTTAACATTAATCAGGTTCAATAAAAGTCAACCTGTATCAATTATGTGATACCAATGTGATTGATCTCCAATTTATCGGTCATAAGGCGATGACAATCCCTGTGTGAAATAGTGACACATAATCATTGTTATCAAGATATATGAAAACTCATGGAAAATATTGATGAATTCATAAAATTATCCTCATGAGGAGAGCTAAAACGAATGAATTATTTAAAGGAATACGAACATATTTACTTCCGGATTAACGATGTTGCACTTATTATGTGAATTCAAGTATGCTTGATAAATAAAAATTTAATTTAAATAATTAATAAAAGATAAAAAATTTATTTAATTAGCTCTTAGTAACAATTACTTAAAACATATTATCTCTTTATGTCTATAAATATTACTGCTATTCTACATAATTATAATTATCAACTCATGAAGCATTTATCAATCTTACGAATTACTTTTACCGGAAATCCTACTTTGAAAACACACATTATTATTCAATCTGCAAAACAACGACCTGATTTAAAAAATGCCACTGATGAGCTTATTTATAATAATTGGCCTTTGTTTATGCAGAACTCCCCAGTAACATATGAGCATTGGAATAAATTATTTAAATCAGATTTCAGCCGTTTTCAGCAATTTGCTATTTTGCAGCAAGGAGAAAAACAGCGATTAATTGGTGTTGCTAATTCAGTACCTTTCCCTTGGGAAGGCGATTCATTAGAACAACTGCCAGATAATGGTTGGGATGAAGTTTTCCGCAGAGGTATGTTTGCCCGTGGAAAAAAAGTAACAAAAATGTTGTCAGCACTGTCAGTAACAGTATCTCCTGAATTTCGTGGCAAGAATTTACCGGCATTACTCATTAGTAGCTTAAAACAAGCGGCTATTGAGGAGGGGTTAAAAGGGTTAGTTGTTCCTGTTAGGCCGACGTTAAAGCAAAACTATCCATTGCAGGATTTTGTACAATACTGTAGATGGAAAAATGACAACAATGAACCTTTTGATCCTTGGATTCGGACACCCTGGTGCCTGGGAGCGAAGATTATTCAACCGGCTATGCACTCAATGTCTATAAATGCCACGCTTGATAAATGGCAGGAATGGACAGGAATGAAATTTCTGCAAAGTGGGCAGTATATTATTCCTGGTGGTTTAGGGCCGCTAGTGGTGGATGTACAACAACAAATGGCTTATTACATTGAACCCAACCTATGGATGTTTCACAACTTGCATGCGTGATTTAGCATTATTAAGACAATCTCTGTTGATTTAAGATAAAAATAAACTTTTCACCTTAATCACAGCGGGGGGGAATATAGGCACTCTTGATATTGCATATTCTTAGCGGGTTTAACTTATTAATCTCTCAGCATGGGTATAAATAGTCGCTTTACCGGGTTTACAGAAACCAACCAAGGTCAAATGACATCGGTCAGCGATTTCTACCGCCAATGAAGTTGCGGCTGAAACAGCCAATAAAATTTCAACGCCACAGATGGCTGACTTTTGTACCATCTCATAACTGGCACGGCTGGATACCAGAACAGCGCCTTGCTGCCAGCCTGTTTTTGCCTTCATGCCTAGCATCTTGTCCAGTGCAACATGCCGACCTACATCCTCACATCCGCCCAATAATTTACCTTCCGGATTGATCCAACCTGCTGCATGAGTACAACCTGTCAATGCACCAACATCTTGGACGCTAGTCAGCTGAGAGAGAGCATAGTCAAGCTGGTTTAATGAAAAAGTTTGAGTGAAAGGCAACGGGGAAATAGGGCGAAAAATATCAGAAAGTTGTTCTGCTCCACAGATGCCGCAACCTGTTCGTCCCGCCAGATTACGTCTGCGCTCTTTCAAACCCGCAAAACGGCGGCTAGAAAGTTCTATTTGCAACTCAATGCCGCCGCGACAATGAGCGACAATATCAATACTACGAATCTCGTGTTGAGATTCAATGATGCCTTCGGAAAGTGAAAATCCAATAGCGAAATATTCGAGATCTTTGGGACTTGCCATCATCACAACATGTGAAATACCGTTATAAACTAAAGCAACAGGAACTTCTTCTGCAATCCAATCAACTTTTAATGTATCGAAATGGTGTTTTTGTTGCACATTCGTTCGTGTTACCCCCTCAATCACACCAAATGGTAACAACTTCCCTGATTTTACGTTATACATTAGATGAGTTCCTAATAGTGTTACGACACAATAATTGTGTGGAAAAAAGAGTCTATACTATTTGTCAGGCAATAAATCTGATCCCGCTACGGAAAGTGGTTTTAATAAGAAAGAATACATTTGAAATTTTTCCCATGATGGAATGGATACTGTTTTAAGACAATGCATTTTAAGACAATGTGAGCGAGGAGATTCCCATGCAAGTCAGCAGAAGGCAGTTCTTTAAGATCTGCGCTGGCGGTATGGCAGGTACAACGGTAGCAGCATTGGGCTTTGCACCAACCGCAGCCCTTGCACAAACGCGTAATTATAAACTGTTACGTGCACGTGAAACCCGAAATACCTGTACATACTGCTCTGTCGGCTGTGGGCTGTTGATGTACAGCCTTGGCGATGGCGCAAAAAATGCGAAAGCAACTATTTTTCATATTGAAGGTGATCCTGATCACCCAGTAAACCGCGGTGCACTTTGTCCTAAAGGCGCGGGCTTGGTTGATTTTATTCATAGCGAAAGCCGCCTGAAATATCCGGAATATCGTGCAGCAGGTTCTGACAAATGGCAACGTATTACTTGGGATGAGGCATTTGATCGCATTGCTAAACTAATGAAAGCAGACCGTGACGCTAATTTCATTAAAACCAATCAAGAGGGTGTCACAGTCAATCGTTGGCTGACGACCGGTATGCTGTGTGCATCCGCTGCCAGTAACGAAACAGGTTATCTATCGCAAAAATTTAGTCGCGCTCTCGGCATGCTCGCCGTAGACAACCAAGCACGTGTCTGACACGGACCAACGGTAGCAAGTCTTGCTCCAACATTTGGTCGCGGTGCGATGACCAACCATTGGGTTGATATCAAGAACGCGAATCTGATCGTCGTTATGGGTGGTAACGCTGCCGAAGCACATCCAGTGGGATTCCGCTGGGCAATGGAAGCCAAAATCCATAATAACGCTAAGTTAATTGTGATTGATCCGCGTTTTACCCGTACAGCATCTGTGGCGGATTTCTATACTCCAATCCGTTCTGGTACTGATATTGCTTTCTTGTCAGGTGTCATTTTATACCTACTGACCAACGATAAGATTAATCATGAATATGTCGAGGCGTATACCAACGCCAGTCTGATCGTGCGTGAAGATTACTCGTTCGATGATGGTTTGTTCAGTGGTTACGATGCAGAAAAACGTCAATACGATAAAACCAGTTGGAACTATGCACTGGATGAAAACGGCTTTGCTCAACGTGATATCACACTTAAGCACCCACGTTGTGTATGGAATCTGCTAAAAGAGCACGTTAGTCGTTACACGCCAGATGTCGTCAGTAATATTTGCGGTACGCCAAAAGAGGACTTCCTGAAAGTCTGTGAATATATTGCAGAAACTTGTGTTAAGGATAAGACCGCTTCTTTTCTGTACGCGCTGGGTTGGACTCAACACTCAGTGGGTGCACAGAACATCCGGACTATGGCAATAATCCAGCTACTGTTGGGCAATATGGGGATGGCAGGTGGCGGTGTTAATGCATTGCGGGGTCACTCGAATATTCAGGGATTGACTGATTTGGGGCTGTTGTCGCAAAGCTTGCCGGGATATCTGACACTCCCCTCAGAGAAACAGGCTGATTTGCAAACTTACCTCCAGGCAAATACGCCAAAACCAATGCGGCCGGGTCAGGTTAACTATTGGGGTAACTACCCAAAATTCTTTATCAGTCTGATGAAGAGTTTCTACGGAGATAATGCCCGTAAAGATAACGACTGGGGTTTTGACTGGCTGCCGAAATGGGACAAAGGTTATGACGTTCTGCAATTTTTTGACATGATGTCGAAAGGTGAAGTGAATGGCTATATTTGTCAGGGCTTTAACCCGGTAGCCTCTTTTCCGAATAAAAACAAAGTCGTTGGTGCCCTGTCGAAACTGAAATTCCTGATCACGATCGATCCGCTTAATACTGAAACTTCAACTTTCTGGCAGAACCACGGTGAATTTAATGAAGTCGATTCATCCAAAATTCAGACAGAAGTTTTCCGCCTGCCATGTTGCTGTTTTGCAGAGGAAAATGGCTCAATTGTTAACTCTGGCCGCTGGTTGCAATGGCACTGGAAAGGGGCTGATGCACCGGGAGAAGCCATCGGTGATGGCGAAATCCTTTCAGGAATCTTCAAACGTCTGCGGGATATGTACCGCACGGAAGGGGGTGCATCACCAGAGCCGATGCTGAGCATGACTTGGGATTACTTCAACCCGGACAACCCCACATCAGAAGAGGTGGCTCAAGAGAGTAATGGCCGGGCACTGGTTGATCTGATTGATGCTAATGGCAACGTCATCGTGAAACAAGGTCAGCAATTAACCTCTTTTGCGCAGCTACGTGATGATGGCACGACCGCCAGTGGTTGTTGGATCTTTGCTGGAAGCTGGACGCCGGAAGGTAACCAAATGGCCCGTCGTGATAACGCAGATCCATCAGGATTGGGTAATACGCTAGGTTGGGCATGGGCATGGCCGTTAAACCGTCGTATTTTGTACAATCGCGCATCGGCTGATCCGCAGGGTAAGCCGTGGGACCCGAAACGTCAGTTACTGACGTGGGATGGTACTAAGTGGGGTGGTGTCGATACTGCTGATTACAGCGTGGCGGCACCGGAAACGGATGTTGGTCCATTTATCATGCAACCGGAAGGTATGGCACGTCTGTTTGCTATTGATAAGATGGCTGAAGGGCCGTTCCCTGAACACTATGAACCTTTTGAAACACCATTGGGGACCAATCCATTGCATCCGAATGTGGTATCCAACCCGGCAGCCCGAGTGTTCAAAAGCGACTTTGAAGCAATGGGTAAGCCAGATAAATTCCCTTATGTAGGAACGACTTACCGCTTGACAGAGCATTTCCACTATTGGACAAAACATGCATTATTGAACTCGATTATCCAACCTGAACAGTTTGTAGAAATCGGTGAAAAACTGGCGGAAAAGAAAGGCATCAAACACGGTGATACCGTCAAGGTTAGCTCTAATCGTGGTTACATCAAAGCGAAAGCGGTTGTCACCAAACGTATTCGAACCCTGAATGTACATGGTCGTGAAGTAGATACTATCGGTATTCCGATTCATTGGGGCTTTGAAGGGGCTGCGAAGAAAGGCTTTATTGCCAATACGTTGACACCATTTGTTGGGGATGCGAACACACAAACGCCTGAGTTCAAAGCGTTCCTGGTTAATATAGAAAAGGTGTAAGGGAGAAATCATGTCATTGCAAACTCAAGACATCATTCGTCGCTCTGCCACAAATTCTTTTACTCCTGCACCACGGGTGCGGGATGACCAAGAGGGCGTTGCAAAACTGATTGATGTGACAACATGTATCGGTTGTAAAGCTTGTCAGGTGGCCTGTTCTGAGTGGAACGATATCCGTGACGAGATCGGTCATAACGTTGGTGTTTATGATAACCCGGCGGACTTAACCGCTAAATCATGGACCGTGATGCGCTTCTCAGAAGTTGAAGAGAACGGCAAACTGGAATGGCTGATTCGTAAAGATGGTTGTATGCACTGCGCTGATCCGGGCTGCTTGAAAGCTTGTCCAGCCGAAGGGGCGATTATCCAGTATGCAAATGGGATTGTTGATTTTCAGTCTGAACACTGTATCGGCTGTGGCTACTGTATCGCGGGTTGTCCGTTCAATGTGCCACGGATCAACAAAGAAGATAACCGGGTATATAAGTGCACTCTGTGTGTTGACCGCGTTAACGTCGGTCAGGAACCTGCCTGTGTGAAAACCTGTCCGACCGGTGCAATCCATTTTGGCAGTAAAAAAGCGATGAAAGATTTGGCGGCTGAACGGGTGAGTGAGTTGAAAGGCCGAGGTTATGAGAACGCGGGCCTGTACGATCCTGATGGGGTTGGTGGGACTCATGTGATGTATGTGCTACACCATGCTAACAAACCACAGCTATATCATGGCTTACCGGACAATCCCGCTATCAGCCCGACCGTCACCTTCTGGAAAGGTATCTGGAAACCGCTGGCCGCAGTGGGATTTGCTGCCACATTCGCTGCCAGCCTCTTCCATTATGTGGGAATTGGACCAAACCGAGTGACTGAAGAAGACGAGGAAAATGCGCGTCGTGATACGGAATCATCACAAAAATCAGCTAATGGGGAGGAACAGCGATGAAAAGCAGGAAAGATATTATTATCCGTCACTCACCTGTTGAGCGAATAAACCATTGGGCGGTAGTGCTCTGTTTTTTCTTTACCGCCATTAGTGGATTAGGATTCTTTTTCCCCTCTTTTAACTGGCTGATGAATATCTTCGGTACACCTCAATTGTCACGGATTTTGCATCCCTTTGTTGGTTCAGTGATGTTTATTTTATTTATCTTTATGTTCTTCAGATATTTTAAACATAACTTTATCGACAAAGATGACATTATATGGCTAAAAAATATCCGTAAGATTGTAAAAAATGAGGAAGCGGGTGATATTGGTCAGTATAACTTAGGTCAAAAAGGGGTTTATTGGTCTATCACTATTTTCCTGATATTACTCGCTGTCAGTGGTGTTATTATTTGGCGCCCCTATTTTGCTGATCTCTTCTCTATTCCAATAATTCGAATTGCGCTTCTAATCCATTCAATGTCAGCTATTGGTTTAATCTTGACGATTATGGTTCACGCTTATGCGGCATTCTGGGTGAAAGGAACTCTTCGAGCAATGGTTGAAGGTTGGGTAACCCGTGGATGGGCGAAGAAACATCACCCACGTTGGTATCGTGAAATAATGAAACAGGAGCAGCAAGAAGAGAAACGTTAATACGTTTATAATCATCGCAGCAGGATAAGTATATCCTGCTTATACCCTATGGATTTCAAGATGGCTCGCAACGGCAAGGGAGTGAATCCCCGGGAGCATAGCAAACTATGTGACCGGGGTGAGCGAGCGCAGCCAACAAAGAGGCAACTTGAAGGATAACGGGTATATTCCTTATTAAGCACGAATAATGCAAGGAATGATTAAATATTAGGTTTAATATTTTTATTTAATTTATTCTTTTATCATCAATTTTTAAATTCAATTCACTTTCTATTTTAATCTATATATCTCTTTAATATAAAAAAGCATCAAAAAATCTTGATGCTTTTTTTATATATTAATTCCTCAAAAACACAATATCATGTAATCATCTTTGGGAATAATCTGTAGTTCCTACAATCTATTTTATCTGTAGTTTGATAAATGAATACGGTGAATATGATTGATCTATAACTTTAGTCTCTTGAACGACAAGTCCAGCTTGGTTAGCCAGATATTCGAATTCAGTAAAACTACGTTCTTTCCCTAAAAATAACACATCCATTAATATATCGAAAGATCTAGAAAATTCTGGCTCTTTCACCATATTTATCAATAATAGAGATGAGTTTTTATCCATTGCTTTGCGGAAATTCTCCAAAATGAGTATTGAGTCACTATCGGACCAATTATGGAGAACATTTTTTAAAATATATAAATCATAACCCGATGGAATTGAATTTAGAAAATTTCCATTGATAAAATCTATATTATCAGAAACGGGAAGCTCACTATATCTATCCAATACAGCATAATGTTTTCCTTTTACTTTTTCACTAATTCTTACTAAAAGCTCCCCTTCGCCCCCTCCAACATCTAATATTCTATTGTGCTGATTAAAATCATAAATACCAAGTAACTTCTCAACGATTAAATTTGAGACTCTTGTCATTAAAGCATCAAAATTTGATTTTAGAAACTTGTTACCATCCAAATATTCAAAGAATGGCCTGCCATGTGCCATTTCAAATGCCGATTTGCCATCATCTTCAAATAGGGATTTTCCATACATTAACCAAGCGTTACTGTAATGTGAGCAAATTTCAAGCTTTATCATGAATGACTCAAAACTTTCAGGATTGGCAAAAACATGACACTCATCAGAAAGCCTGAATTTATTATCGTTACTAACCAACACTCCCATTTCAACTAAGAAATCACATAATCGACTAAACCGAGCATAATTAACACCAGATTTACGGGAAAGCTCGCTTATATCGACATAAATTCCATCTTTAAAGTGAGTAGATAATCCGGTATCAACAAAAGCATGAATTGCAGCTGATCTTCTATTTGATGCAATTAGTTCAGTTAGCATTGAGCCATCCTTTTTATCTGTATACCCGTTATCTTTCAAGTTGCCTCTTTGTTGGCTGCACTCACTCACCCCGGTCACATCGTTATCTATGCTCCCGGGGATTCGCTCCCTTGCCGTCGCGAAGCATCTTGAAATCCATAGGGTATATATTATGAAAAAATTAAGTATTTTATCCAAAATCCAAGAAATAACATGATGATAGATTGGATATCGCAACAATCTGTTTATACCCGTTATCCTTCAAGTTGCCTCTTTGTTGGCTGCACTCGCTCACCCCGGTCACATCGTTCTCTATGCTCCTGGGGATTCGCTCCCTTGCCGTCGCGATCCATCTTGAAATCCATTGGGTATAAAACAAAATGTAATTATTAACTTTGTTACTTTTTCGCGCAAAGATATAATTCACTTTGCTTCCGCATTGTTAAAAGTAAGCTACCAGATTATATTAAATTTGATAAAAAGAAATGACAAAGATCACAATTAGCTCTTCTCAGAATTCTTGATGGTTAAATATAAAAAAATAACGTAGAATATATATTACTATTTACATTCATTTATAGAAGAAATAAATAATTATAAAACCTGAAAAACTATAAGGTATTTTATAAACATACTATTTCAACAATAGGAAAAAAATGTCAATGAGTTCCTCTTCAAATATCATCAATGAAAGGTAGTCATATTCTACCCATTGTTAATTAACAGCCTATCTCAACAAGGTTATTGGGATAGGCGCTAAGTTTAATGCAATAATATAAGATAGAAATATGGCATCAGATATTTTGATGCCATATTTGTTATACCTGTTTTCAGAGACACTATACCCGTCATCTTTCAAGTTGCTTCTTTGTTGGCTGCACTCACTCACCCCGGTCACATAGTTATCTATGCTCCCGGGGATTCGTTCCCTTGCCGTCGCGATGCAATTTGAAATCCATAGGGTATATAATTATCTGTAGTTTATTTTACACCTAGCTCTATAATTGAATATTTCTCATTTATCTCTTTGATATCTTTAACGACAAATCCTGCTTGGTGAGCCAAATCTTCTAATTCATTCAAATAACGCTCTTTTCCTAATAATAGTACATCCATTAATATATCGGTAGAGTCAATTATTTCTAATTTTAATTTTTTCACCGTACCTATCAACAAAATAGTTGCATTATCATCCATAGCTTTTCGGCAATTCTCTAAAATGAGTATTGCGTTACTATCAGACCAATTATGGATAACATTCTTTAAAATATATAAATCATAACCAGATGGAACTAATTTAAAAAAATCTCCGTTTATAAATTCAATATCTTCTAAAACAGGCGTTTCATTATATCTGTCCAATACAGCGTAATGTTTTCCTTTGATTTTTTCATTTATTCTTATCAAAAGATTTCCTTCTCCTCCGCCAACATCTAATATTCTGTTATGTTGACTAAAATCATAAATATCAAGTAATTTCTCTATTATTTTGTCCGAGTTTTTTGACATAAAAGAATCAAAATTTGATCTGAACAATTCATGATGATCCAAATATTCAAAGAAGGGTTTTCCATGCGCTATTTCAAATGCCGTTTTGCTATTATTTTCATATAAGGATTTTGAATACATTGACCAAGCTTTCCAGTATTCTGGGCTAACTTCGCACCTTATCATCAATGATTCCATACTTTCCGGATCGGCAAGTGCACTGCATTCCTCAGAAAGTGCCACTCCCTCATTGCAGCTAACCAATACCCCTATTTTGATTAAATATTCACATAATCGGCTAAAGCGAGAATGATCAAGGCCATATTGGCTGGCAAGTTCACTGATATTTACGCAGGCCCCATCTTTAAAGTGAACAGATAAACCCATATCAACAAAAGCATAAATTACGGTTGATTTTCTACATGATGTAATAAGATCGATTAGCATAGCGTTATCCTGTATATCATAAAGAAATGAAGTGTTTTATACCCGTTATCTTTCAAGTTGCCTCTTTGTTGGCTGCACTCGCTCACCTCGCTCCCTTGCCGTCGCGATGCATTTTGAAACCCATAGGGTATATTATCTTTTCCCTATGAGATAATAAATATTTTATTTCCCTTACTTTCCAACCAATTAACTCACCTAAATTATCTATTTTTATACGCAAATTATTATACTATACTAAATTTAATAAAAATAAATGATGAAGATCACAATTAAATATTTTCAGAACATTTGAAAATCAAACAAGGGAATATAACTTAATTTTAATATTTTAGCGATTAAACTACTCTTATTATCAACATTTAAATCCATATTCTATTTCAATATTTTATTGATATAAAATAAAAATATGGCATCAAATATTTCAATGCCATACTTGCCATAAAGTTATCAAACATATATACCCGTCATCTTTCAAGTTGCCTCTTTGTTGGCTGCACTCACTCACCCCAGTCACATCGTTATCTATGCTTCCGGGGATTCTCTCCCTTGCCGTCGCGATACATCTTGAAATCCATAAGGTATAATATCCATATCATCATATTTGGTGAAGCTCCACTATTATCTATAATTTATTTTACACCTAGTTGGATAATTGAATATGATTCGTCGATATCTTTAACATCTTGAATAACCAGCCCTGCCTGGTTAGCCAAATATTCGAACTCCGTTAAGTCACGCTCTTTCCCTAAAGATGATACATCCATTAATATATCAAAATATTTAATTATATTAGACTGTGGTTTTTTCATTAAGGTTATCAATAAAATAGTTGCATTATTACCCATTGCCTTCCGGCAATTTTCTAAAATGAGTATTGCGTCATTATCAGGCCAATCGTGAATAACATTCTTTAGAATATATAAATCGTAACCCGACGGAATTGATTTAAAAAAATCTCCATCTATAAAATTTATATTTCCGTAATCAGGAAGTTCATTATATCTGTCCAATACAGCATAATGTTTTTCTTTCACCTTTTCACTCATTCTTATCAGAAGATTCCCTTCTCCTCCACCAACATCTAATATTTTATCGTGTTGATTAAAATCATAAACATTAAATAGCTTTTCAATCATTTTATCTGAATCTTTTGACATTAAGGAATCAAATTTTGATTTGAGCAATTTATTACTATCCAAATATTCAAAGAAGGGTTTTCCATTCGCTATTTCAAATGCCGATTTACCATTATTTTCAAGTAAGGATTTTGGATACATTAACCAAGCGTTCCAGAGACCTGAGTTAAATTCCCACTTTGCTATTAATGACTCCATACTCTCAGGATCAGCAAGCACACGACATTCCTCAGAAAGTGCAACTCTATCATTACTGCTAACCAATACCCCGATTTCAATTAAGAAATCACATAATCGATTCAGTCGCGAATAATCAATACCATATTGGCTGGCAAGTTCGTTGATATCCATATAGGTGCCATTTTTAAAGTGAACAGACAATCCGGTATCAACAAAAGTATAAATGGCAATTGATTTTCTATATGATGTAATAAGTTCGGCTAGCATTAGTTATCCTTTATATCTTTATCTTATATACCCGTTATCTTTCAAGTTGCTTCTTTGTTGGCTGCACTCACTCACCCCGGTCACATCGTTATCTATGCTCCCGGGGATTCGTTCCCTTGCCGCCGCGATCCATCTTGAAATCCACAGGGTATAAAAAGGTGAATTTTTTATCTAAAATTCAGAAAATACCGTGATGATTTATTAGGTATTCTGATAATTAGAATGAGATTATTAACTTTACTATCCTTTCTTAGTAATATAATGCAGATATCATTTTCCTTATTCTCCAATTGGTTAACTTACTTTAGTTATGTATTTTTAGGGTTAAAATTGTTAATTATCAGACTATATTAAACATGATAAAAAGAAATGATGAAGATTACAATTAACTCTTTTAAGGAGTTTTAAAAATCAAATAAAATTATTTAGCATAGTTATTTATGCTATCTAAATTATTTTTATTTCCAACGAATGAATTCTCCTTCCGCTTTAATATCCATATATTTTATAGAGATTAATTACCAATCCCAATAGGCAATCATTATTGCAGGCCATTCTTATCAATGAACAGTACCGGAGCGTACACCACGTAGTACGTGAGGAATAGTACGCGAGGAAGGACAAATAAAATAGCCCTATTGGATAGGTAGTAAGTATGTCATCAAATATTTTAATGACACTTGGATTCACATAATAAGTGCAACATCGTTAATCTGGAAGTAAACATGTTCGTATTCCTTTAAATAATTCATTCGGTGTTTTCCCACCCCGTGTTTTTCGAGGACGATTATTTAATCGGTTTACCACAAAATTTATTTCCTGATCAGAGATTTCATTAAAATTGGTTCCCTTTGGAAAGTATTGTCTGATTAACCCATTGATATTCTCATTGATCCCTCTTTCCCAAGGCGAATAAGGGTGAGCAAAGTAAATTTGGGTTTCTAATTCTTCACCGATGATTTCATGATCTGCGAACTCCAAACCGTTATCGAACGTGATGGTCTTAACCTTTTGTTTTAACGGGTATAATACTTTCACTGCTGCTTTCGCGACTTCTGATGCCTGCTTGCTATCAAGTTTAACGATAATTGTATACAGCGTCTTGCGGTCAACCAATGTTAATAAGACACTTTTTTTATCTTTCCCTATTATCGTATCTCCTTCCCAGTCCCCAATACGTTCTTTTTTATCAACAATTTCCGGGCGTTCATCAATACTGACCCGATTTTTAATTTTACCTCTTCTTTCATAGCGACCATAGCGTTTGCGATAGGGTTTTCTGGCTATTCGCAGATGTTGCCATAAATCACCCCCCTCTCTTTTATCTTGATAAATCAGTCTATAAATCGTCTCATGATGCAAAGATATCCCTTTATGTTGCTTCAAATAATCAGCCACCTGTTCAGGGCTTAAATCTTTCCAAATTAACCGTTTTATCCATCTTTTTACTTCCGGCGTTATTTTCACGGCCTTTTTAGCAAAATGACGACGCGCCAATACCTTCAAATGAGCCTGTTCAGGGCAGTATGTCTGGACTTCTTGATTTCTCTTCAATTCTCTGCTGATGGTCGATGGGCTTCGCTTAAGTGACTTCGCAATAAAAAGCTGTGAAAAACCCGCTTCTCTTAAACTGGAAATCTGGTATCTTTCTGTTTCGGTCAGTTGTGTATAGGCCATAGTGCATTTTCCTTTGGCGAGAAAGATGCCTACTATAGCAACTGACCGCCCTTCTGAAAAATTGCACTTATTAGTCGAATCCGCCACATACTTGTTATATGTTTTTTCAGAGAAACAATATCCATATAATTATACCCGTCATCTTTCAAGTTGCTTCTTTGTTGGCTGCACTCACTCACCCCGGTCACATAGTTATCTATGCTCCCGGGGATTCGTTCCCTTGCCGTCGCGATGCATCTTGAAATCCATAGGGTATATACTTAATGAAAATACATGATTATCTTTAAGTTATTTTATTCCTAGCTGGATAATTGAAGATGATTCATCGATATCTTTAACATCTTGAATAACCAATCCTGCCTGGTTAGCCAAACGTTCGAATTCCGTCAAATAACGTTCTTTTCCTGAAAATAGTACATCCATTAATATATCCAAATATATCACCATCTTAGATTGTGGTTTTTTCATATAACTTATCAATAAAACAGCGGAACCATTATCCATTGCCTTGCGACAATTTTCTAAAATGAGTATTGCGTTATTATCGGACCAATCGTGAATAACATCCTTTAAAATATATAAATCATAACCTGATGGAATTACTTTTAGAAAATCTCCATTTATAAAATCGATATTTTCCAAAACAGGAATTTCATCATATCTATCTAATACAGCGTAATGTTTTCCTTTTACCTTCTCACTCATTTTTACCAGAAGACTTCCCTCACCTCCTCCAATATCTAATATTCTGTTGTATTGACCAAAATCATAAATATCAAGTAGTTTTTCAATTATTTTATCTGAGCCCTTTGACATTGAAGAGTCAAAATTTGATTTGAGTAATTTATTACTCGCTAAATGTTCAAAGAATGATTTTCCATGCGTTATTTCAAATGCCGGTTTTCCATCATTTTCAAGTAAAGATCTCGGATACATTGACCAAGCGTTCCAGCAATCTGGACTCAGTTCCCATTTTACAATTAATGACTCCATACTTTCAGGATCGGCAAGTGCACTGCATTCCTCAGAAAGGGTGACTTTATGGCCGTGGTTAACCAATATCCCAATTTCAATTAAGAAATCACATAATCGATCCAGTCGCGAATAATCAATACCACATTGACGGGAAAGTTCGTCTATATCTACATAAGCTCCATTTCTAAAGTGAATAGATAAACCGGTATCAACAAAAGCGTAGATTGCGGCTGATTTTCTATATGATGTAATAAGTTCGGCTAGCATTGAGTTATCCTTTATACCCGTTATCCTTCAAGTTGCCTCTTTGTTGGCTGCGCTCACTCACCCCGGTCACATCGTTATCTATGCTCCCGGGGATTCGCTCCCTTGCCGTCGTGACGCATCTTGAAATCCATTGGGTATATGTCTTTGTCTAAAGTATATGAAATACCATAATGCATAATTGGGTATTTCGATCACTAATATGTAATTATTAGCTTTGTTACCTTTTCTTAGTGAGATAATAAAAATTCCATTCTCCTTATTTTCCCATTGTTCAACTTACTTTAATAACGCATTTTTAGGAACAAAATTGTTAACTATCAGACTATATTAAATTCGACGAAAATAAATGACAAAGATCACAATTAACTCTTCCCATAAATTTCCAAAATAAAATAGAATTTTTTAATATAGTTATTAATCGTTTTTATTGTCAGAGAGTAAATTTGCTTTCTAATTTAATGCTTATATATTTAATTATTAACATAAAATAAAAATGTGACATCAAATATCTTGATGCCACATTTTATATATTTCCCAACGATAGAATATGAGTATATCCGTCATCTTTCAAGTTGCCTCTTTGTTGGCTGCACTCACCCCGGTCACATCGTTCTCTATGCTCCCGGGGATTCGCTCCCTTGCCATCGCGATCCATCTTGAAATCTATTGGGTATATAATCATCTTTGGAAATAATCCTAAACCCCTAATGATTTATTTTACCTTTAATTCGATAAGTGAAAATATTTCATCTAAATCTTTATAATGTCGAATGACAAGCCCCGCTTGGTTAGCTATATCTTCGAATTCAGACAAATAACGTTGTTTCGCTGAAAATAGCATATCCATTAATATATCCACAGATTTAACTACCAAGGATTGTGGTTTTTTCATTAAGGTTATTATCAGGAGGGTTGCGTTATTATCCATCGCTTCTCGGCAGTTCTTCAAAATGGATATAGCATCATTATCAGGCCAGTTATGGAGAACATTCTTTAAAATATATAAATCATAACCTGTCGGAATTGGCTTAAAAAAATCTCCTTTTATGAAATTTATACCTTCTGAAATAGGTACTTCATTATATCTGTCCAATACAGTGTAATCTTTTCCTTTGACCTGTTCACTGATTCTGATCAAAAGCTCTCCGTCTCCACCACCCAGATCTAATATTCTGTTATGTTTATCAAAA
This sequence comes from Photorhabdus laumondii subsp. laumondii, assembly GCF_003343245.1. NCBI lineage: Bacteria > Pseudomonadati > Pseudomonadota > Gammaproteobacteria > Enterobacterales > Morganellaceae > Photorhabdus > Photorhabdus laumondii. The sequence continues at coordinate 5,669,632 of NZ_CP024901.1, forward strand.
TCATAAATAACAAGCAATTCTTTAATTATTTTATTTGTGTATTTTGACATTAAAGCATCAAAATCTGATTTTAATCCCTTATTACTATCCAAATGCTCAAAAAATGATTTTCCATGCACCATTTCAAATGCCGATTTGCCATTGTTTTCCAATAAGGATTTTGGATACATTAACCAAGAATCCCAATGTTCTGAATTGATTTCATATTTTACTGTTAAGAATTCTACGCTATTAGGATCAGCAAGTGCACTGCATTCCTCAGAAAGTGCAACTCCGTGGTCACTGCTAACCAATACGCCTATTTCAATTAAGAAATCACATAGTCGATTAAGTCTCGAATAATCAATACCATATTGACTGGCAAGTTTGTTAATATCTACATAGTCTCCATTTTTAAAGTGAATAGATAAACCCGCATCAACAAAAGTATAGATTGCAGCGGTTTTTCTATATGACGTAATGAGATCGATTAGCATTGAATTACCCTTTCTGTATTTTTAAATGAGGTTATTATATAATACATAGATAGTAACACTATAAATAACCATATATAGTTGAAACACTTTTAGCCCCAAATGTAATTATTAGCTTTGCTATCTTTTCCTTATGCAGTAATGAAAATTTGATTCATCTTTGACAATTGCTTACTCACTTTAATTATATGTTTTTAACCATGAGTTAATTAACTATCAGACTATATAAAATATGATAGAAAGAAATGTTAAAAATCACAATTAACTCTTTTTAGGGATTTTTAAGATTAAATCAAAAGATGTGCCTTAACAATATTTTTCTTTCAAAAAATTCACACAAAGAATGAAGGGTTATAAAAAATTTACAACCATTTCATGAATATATTGATTATTACCGACCACATAATTTCAAGTATTATCTCTGTAGCCCAGAAACCACTTTTGATCTATGCTGAACGCTAAAAACAAGTTTACAGATTATTATTAATCTGAAAGCCCCAAGGAAGATAGAACCTAATGAGTATCCACATCGTTCCTAAAGAACAATTGAGCAAAGATCGCATCAATGAAAAAACAGCAGATTATATCCCGCCATTGCTTTTTGCTAATCTGAGAAATCTTTATCAGCGTCGAGCAGAACGCTTGCAACAATTGGCAAAAGAGAGCTCATTCGTTGATTATCTTAACTTTTCAGCACAAGTTGCCGAAGCTCAGCAAAAGGCGTTGCATGATAATCCATTGAAAATGGAGATAGCAGATATCTTAGAAAAATCGGTCATTGAAGGTAAACCGCCTCTGGATTGTAAAACCTTCCAACGTACTGAACACTGGCAAAAATTACTTCACTCTCTGATAGCAGAATTACTGCCGGATGCGTCGGAACATGTTAATGCCGCTCTGGATAATCTAGAAAAAGCGTCAGAACAGGAGCTGGAACAGATGGCCGATGCTCTGCTGAAAAATGAATTCAGTCAAGTCAGCCCTGAAAAAGCACTTTTTATCTGGGCGGCACTTTCCCTCTATTGGGCACAAATGGCAAATCAAATCCCAGGAAAAGCGAGGGCAGAATATGGTGAACATCGTCAGTTTTGTCCGGTTTGCAACAGTATGCCAGTCTCAAGTGTCGTTCAGATTGGCACAACCAACGGGTTGCGTTATCTGCATTGTAGTTTGTGTGAAAGTGAATGGCATGTAGTACGGGTAAAATGCAGTAATTGCGAGCAAACCCGCGATCTTAATTATTGGTCATTAGATAGTGAACACGCCGCCGTGAAAGCGGAAAGTTGCGGCGATTGCGGTAGTTATTTGAAAATTCTCTATCAGGAGAAAGATCCAAAAGTTGAAGCTGTTGCTGATGATTTAGCGTCACTGATCCTTGATGCCAAAATGGAAGAGGAAGGTTTTGCCCGCAGTAGCATCAACCCGTTTTTGTTCCCAAATGAGTAGTAGTAAGGCCATGACACATAAACCTTGCCTGTTGTACAGCCAACTCCCCGCCATTGATCGTCTATTGCGTGAGCCACAAATAACACCATTAGTGGAGCAATATGGACAGACGTTGGTCACTGCAACATTAAGAAGAATGCAGGAGCAGGCCAGAATCAATATCAAGCAGTATCAGGCACTGCCTGATTGGTGTGATAACTGGGCCTCGGCACTTGGTCAGCAACTGGAGCAGAAACAAGCGTTAGCTTTAAAGCCAGTGTTTAATCTTAGTGGTACGGTGATTCACACCAATCTTGGCCGAGCATTAATGGCAGAATCAGCGATTGAAGCGGTAACACAAGTGATGCGTTCACCTGTAACGTTGGAATATTCCCTCAATAACGCCGAACGTGGGCACCGTGACCATGCTTTGGCGGATTTACTGTGTGAATTAACCGGGGCGGAAGATGCTTGTATTGTTAATAACAATGCAGCGGCGGTGTTGTTATTGTTGGCAACCGTAGCATCCGGTAAGCAAGTGGTGGTTTCTCGTGGCGAACTAGTGGAAATTGGTGGCGCATTCCGTATTCCTGATGTGATGGTTCAGGCAGGATGCCGATTAGTTGAAGTCGGCACAACGAACCGCACTCACCTGAAAGATTATCGGCAAGCGATTAATGAAGAGACCGCTCTCCTCATGAAAGTGCATACCAGTAACTACAATATTGACGGTTTTACCGCGGAAGTGTCTGGCCGTGAATTGGCCACTCTGGGAATAGCCTCGCAAATTCCCACTGCAATTGATCTGGGCAGTGGTTCCATGATCAATATGGTGCAATATGGATTGCCAGCCGAACCTATGCCTCAAGATTATCTGAATCAGGGTATCGATCTGGTCACTTTCTCTGGTGATAAATTACTGGGGGGACCACAAGCTGGCATTATTCTTGGCAAGAAACACTGGATAGAAGCCATTCAGCGTCATCCGCTGAAACGTGCTTTGCGGGCAGATAAGATGACGCTGGCCGCTTTAGAAGCCACATTGCGGTTATATCAGCGCCCCGAACAGCTTTGCCAGCAGTTGCCAACGTTGCGTCTGTTAACCCGCTCACAACAACAAATGCATGATATGGCACAACGGCTATTACCTCAGCTTCAAGCACATTACGGTGACCAATTTATTGTTCGTGATGAACCCTGTTATTCACAGATTGGCAGTGGTTCACTGCCGGTTGATCGGCTGCCAAGTTGGGCTTTGACTTTCGCTGCCGTTGAGGGTCAGGGGAGCTCGTTAGAGCGGTTGGCCCGGTGCTGGCGTGGATTAGCGAAACCCGTTCTTGGTCGTATCTCTGGCGGACGTTTATGGCTGGATTTACGCTGTCTTGAAGATGAAAAAGCGCTATTGCAGGCATTGTTGCTGTAATTTTCTGAAATACAATAATTTTCTGAAACTATTATGATTTTTGCCACCGCGGGCCATGTTGATCATGGTAAAACCACACTTATTCAAGCGATTACCGGCGTTAATACAGCCCATTTGCCGGAAGAGAAAAAGCGCGGGATGACCATCGATTTAGGTTATGCCTATTGGCCGCAACCGGATGGCTCTTCGGTTGGTTTTATCGATGTGCCCGGACATGAGAAATTCCTCGCTAATATGTTGGCAGGGATCGGAGGTATTGATCATGTTTTATTAGTGGTTGCCTGTGACGATGGGGTAATGGCTCAAACGAGAGAACATTTAGCTATTCTGCGTTTGATTGGCCGCCCGGCCATGACAGTTGCGCTCACTAAAGCAGATCGGGTAGAAACACAACGAATAGTTGAAGTCCGCCAACAAATTGAACATGAACTGGCAACGCAAGGTTGGAGTGAATCCCCTCTGTTTGTAACGGCTGCGGCGGATAAAGAAAGTATTGTCCCTTTGAGACAGCATCTGTTGCAGTTGCATCAGCAAAATAAGCAGCATAAAAAATTACATCAACGTTTTCGTCTGGCGATAGATCGCGCTTTCAGTGTAAAAGGCGCAGGCTTGGTCGTAACGGGAACGGCACTGGCTGGCCGGGTCAGGGTGGGAGATACCCTCTGGCTAACCGGCCGGGATCAGCAAATTAGAGTACGTGGCTTGCATGCTCAGAATCAACAGGCCGATACGGCTCAGGCCGGGCAACGTATTGCACTGAATATTGCTGGTGATGTGAGTAAAGAACAGGTTTCCCGTGGTGATTGGCTACTTTCCCGCCAGCCCTTTGAACACGTAGAGAAAGTATTGGTGGAAGTAGAAACTGATGAACCCTTGCGAAACTGGCAATCACTTCATATTCATCATGCTGCCAGCCATATAACGGGGCGGATTTCATTACTAAATCCGCTTTCTGATAAGCCTCTGCTGGCTGAATTGGTGCTTGATAGCCCATTGTGGTTGGTTGAGGATGATCGACTGATATTGCGAGATATTAGTGCCAGAAAAACATTGGCTGGTACGCGGGTAATAAACCTAAATTCCCCCCGCCGTGGTAAGCGCCAACCAGCATTTTTGCATTGGCTCACTCAGCTTGCCAGAACATCAGATCATGCAGCTAATTTAGCGCTCCATTTGCCACGAGGTGCACTCTCTCTCGACCATTTTTCTTGGGCGCGTCAGTTAACGGAAGCAACTCTCCACCCGCTAATCGTTGATCAAGATATGATTATTGCCGATGGTATGGTGTTATCACAGAACAATGCCAAGTTAGCAAAGCAGAAGTTACTACACGTTTTGGCTGAATATCACCAGCAACATGTTGATCAACTGGGTTTAGGCAGGGCACGTCTGAAACGGATGGCGCTGCCAACGCTGGATGAAGCGCTAGTTTACACTTTGATAGATGCCTTGCTCAGTGATGGACAGCTAAAGCAATTACGAGGTTGGTTATATCTTCCTGAACACGGTTTGTCTTTTAGTGATGAACAGGCAAAATTGTGGCAACGAATAGCGCCCTATTTTACAGATGATCCTTGGTGGGTACGCGACCTGACTGCTGATTTAAAAGAAGAAGAAGCAACAGTTCGCAGTTTGTTGAAAAAAGCTGCTCAATTGGGGCATATTATCGCGATTGTTCCTGATCGTTATTATTGCAGCCAACGAATTCAGCAGTTCGCCGATCTGATTCGTCAATTTAATCAAGATCATGGTGCAATTACCGCTGCCGATTTTCGTGATCAACTCGGTATCGGTCGTAAACTGGCTATTCAGATATTGGAATTTTTTGATCGCAGTGGTTTTACTCGTCGTCAGGCTGAGTCACATATTCTTAGAGATAATGGGCTGTTCTGATGATTTCTTTATTTAAAATATAGATGATTTCAGCAAAATCACCGTCTTGAACTGATCTGTGCTATTTTGCCAACCGTGAACCACCTATTAATTGGATTCAATACGATATGAAAAAGAAAATAATATCAGGTGTTTATCTGGGATTATTGTTCATTGCAACTTTAATACTAGTTTTTGAAAAAAGTGAAGATATTTACCCGGCACTGATTGCTGTCGGCATGTTTGGTGTGATATTTGGTCTAGTATTTTTTGCGTCAGCTCGGTTACTGTTTTCTACGGCCTTTACCGGAACACTGTTTATTATCTTTAAGTTCCTCAATCAGATAAAAGTTCATTACTACAAAGAGCAGTTGATGTTCTCCGATCTAAACTTGATGTTTGATCCTGCCAATCAGGAAACACTACGCCACTATTGGCTGGCCGGTTTAGGCGTTGTCGCGATGTTTATCTGGTTGATTTTTAACATGACGCTGAGCTGGAAAAAATCATCTTCCCTCCGTGGTTTCAAATGGCGTACCGTCGGCTTGGTTCTGGCGGCGTTCTGTACATGGGAAGTGAGCGCTACCGCCGATGCGTTCAGGGAACAGTGGGAATCTTCACTACCAAAAGGACGTGGTACAGTCACCAATATGGTGATGTCGGCCAAAGATGCCAAATATCATGCGCCTCAGTTTGGGCAATCATCCGATTATTTTCTGCAACAGGCTAAGAATGTTGTGCTGCCTGTCCCGCAGTCAGCGATTAAACCTGACGTGGTGATGTTATTACAGGAATCCACCGTGACTCCGCATATCTATCAACTGCCTGATGATACCCGCTTACCTCATCTTTATATGTTCCAGCGGGATTCGGGTGTCAGCGCCCAAAGTCCAATGCGGGTGCAAACTTTCGGTGGTGGTACTTGGTTATCTGAATTTTCTGCTCTGACGGGCTTAAATACAGATGATTTTGGCTCACGTAAGAATGCGGTTTTTTATTTTATTGTTGATCACCTGAAATATAGCTTGTTCCGTGAAATGAAACAGAATGGTTATTATACGGTTGTTTTGACACCATTTAATAAATCTTCTTATCATTCCGGTCATGCCTATCAGACTCTCGGCGTTGATCGCATTATTCAGCCACAAGAATTGGGATATCCCGCCAGTCTTGATAAAAATCTGTGGACTATTTCTACCCAAGAGATGTTGGGTTATGTGAAAGAAATTTTGGCACAGGAAACGGATAAGCCGCTCTTTATTTTCTCACTAACTATGTATGAACATGGCCCATATGATGAAGATCACGCTGATGATTACAGGCTTACCGGACATGTGAAAAATTCACAGGCAGTAGGTAAGTTCAGTCACTATATGGAGAAAATCAAAGCTTCTGATCCGGCAATTAAAGATTTCAGTGAGTTTGTTGCTAAACGGGAAAAGCCAACCATGTTCCTCTACTTCGGTGATCATCAACCCAATATCAGCCTAAATCAGTACAATGGCGTATTTTCAAATCCGGGTCATATTACCCAGTTTACTATGCGGGATAACTTGCAACAGGGAGAATCTATTCAGACTGATGAACTGACGGATATTTCATTCCTTGGCGGCATGATTATGGAGAGGGCTAAACTGGATGCTTCATCTTTTTACCGAGCAAATATGACAATGCGTCATCTCTGCCGAGGAGCGTTGGATGATTGTCAGGATAAGGCGCTGGTGGAGAGTTATAAACACTATATTTATCAGCAACTAGACGTTGCAGGTAAAAAGTAAGTTATACCCGTTATCTTTCAAGTTGCCTCTTTGTTGGCTGCACTCACTCACCCCGGTCACATAGTTACCTATGCTCCCGGGGATCCGCTCCCTTGCCGTCGCGATGCATCTCGAAATCCATAGGGTATATATACCCATAATGTGAGTAGGTGCCATATTTATATGGCGCTTGCTGTAGATAATGTTGATGAGAATGTTAATCCCACCCAATTTTCAGGCGCTTTGCTCTGGCTTGTAACCCTCCCAATATCGAATTACTGATATGAACAGGGAAATCTATCGGCAACTGGTCTCTGACATTCATGACAACGGTATCAACCGTCTCAGCATATTCAGTAAGAATTCTTGCCATCGAATCCTTATCAAATCCAGCGACCTTGGCTGTTTGAAAAAAGTGCCTTGGGAATATCTGCTCTATGTTGTACTTCCTACCTCTCGTCCCAGTTAGCCCCATTGCCAATTTGGCATCTCGGGGATGAAGCCCTCTGCCTCCGAATACAGGGTACATGGAAAGAATGTCATAAAAAGGCGTTAGCCGATAATGCCCATCAGCCTCAATAAACAGCGAAAAGTTTTTTGCATGGCCGTCTGTGGCGGCCAACAGCCAAAATAATACCTGGATCTTCATAAATTCATAACGGTCAGTCTCGGCTTTAACCGAACCCAAGAGGCAGGACATGATCTCGGGAATCCCAGGGCCACCATGACTCTCATACTTTTTCGCCGAAGGCACGCTCAAGGTTTGGCAGAAATCTTCCTGAGGCAGCCGCATTATCCAACTGTTGTCAGATGAGTACTTGCGATCAAATCGTTCTACCGCTAATGCTTTTATCTCTCCCACTTTCATTATTAAGCAGTGAGGAACAGACAGCCCAAACATCCTGGCAATCAACATGCACAGATATTCATTTTCCACACTTTCAGACATATCAATGGAATGTGAATGACTCTCAATTTTACCAATGGGAAGTTTAATGATGTGTGTTGTCGGCGTGGCATTTAATGGCAAACACCAATTTCCATCAATATTTAAAAGCGCTGTCTTTTCCTGTGCGCCAGCAATGGATATACGAAAATCTTCCTCTTCTTCGATCATCCCCAATGGCGCACCAGCTTGGTAGCCAGTTAGCACTTTCTCTAGTTCCACCTTGGATAAGGGCTTGTATTCAATCCTCTTGATATCATTAGCGGATGTACCTTGCGGTACCAATTGCAAAGCACCTACACTATCTTGGCCAACTTTAGCCAGCAGATCAAAAGGTTGCGTTGATTCAGCATTGTGCCTGGCAACAATTCTTCTTCTGATTTCCGGATTATCCGGCAGTAGATTATCGAAAAAGTTATATACCTCGTCCCCCTGATAAGCTTGATGGCGCAGAGGCATAGACAGTGAAATGGGACGACTACCCGATAACCTAAGCCAGGACTCATCATATTTGAAATGGTGGAAGCCAGTATTGGCTTTGGTGAATACTCCAACCCGATAACCGTTCATGTAGACATCCAGTGCTGCCATTACCACTCCTCTTTCCACGCCGGGTCCGACGTTGTGCAATCATCTTCCACTGACGAATTTATCTTAGTCACGTTTCTTGGCCGGATATCGAGTTCTAAATTCAACGCCGACATAATCTTAAAGAAGGTCTCCAGCTTGGTAGAATCTGGGTGCAGCTCAAAGCTTGATACCGTGTCCTGCCGAATACCCACTTTGCTTGCCACTTTGCCCTGAGAAAGTTTTTGAGTAAGCCTGATATCTTTTAAATATACGCTAAGTTGTTTCGAGTTAGTCACTTTCATATTGAGGTCAACCAATTTGAACAGTTAACCTCATTGTTACACGCTATGACAGGTAAATCAATTTTTACACGCTATAGACGGTAAATATAATTTTACCTGTTATAACCGGTAAAAAGTTCCACTTCTGCCTTTTACCCATTCACTTGCCAATACAGAATGTGAAAAATATAATTAAAACAATTTCTTATGTGAATTTTGATTTTGTAACTAAATGGTAGCATTATCTCATAGCTTGCTATCAGTAAAGCAAACCATCCCCCATCTATTTGCAAATAGTCTAGAACGTTTACCAACGCAACTACAGTTTTCCTTGCTGTACGCATATAAATTATATAATTTAGCTAAATTATCTAGATGTTCGATGGTAAAGGTTATGATAAACGAACAAGATATTTACGAAAGGATCAAGCAGGTTTTAGCGAATGCGCCACGCAATCAGTACACAGCTGAGCTACATCTACAAATGATTAAGTATGCCGATGAGCTGAAGAACATTACAGCTAAAGACTTTTGTGAAGGTGTTGGGCTTACCCAGAGTTTTGGCACTGAATTCAGTAAAATGCGCAATTTGACGCAGCGTTTGAAAACCGCAGGACTTAATACAGATCTGCTTTAAGACAATTTTATCGATGTAAATTACCAAGACCTGAACGATGAATATGCCTGTATAAGTGGAGTATAAGTATGACTATTCAGACCAATAAGTACGCTAAAGCTCGTTTTTTCAAGTGTGCATTGCAGGTAAATGCTTCAGGCTACATAAAATATCGGGGGCAGCAACAGGCGCTTTCTGAAGATGACTATAACCAGCAATTGTTAAATGCTGCGCTAGAGATGAGAATTGAAGTCATCGGCCTAGCTGATCATGGGTCAGTGAATGGTTTTGAAAAGATCAGAGATCTCTTTACACAACATGGAATCGTGGTGTTCCCCTGCTTTGAAGTTGCTTCCAGTGAGAAAATTCACTTCGTTTGCTTGTTTGATGAATCAGAGTCAGCTGATCAGATAAAAATGCATTTGGGAGCATTAGATGTGGATATAAACCAGCCGGAAGCCCCAGTGCAGAAATCTGCCACAGATATTATTAATTACGTAAACGATAAGGGTGGTTTCATTTTCGCGGCCCACTGTACTAATGATGATGGCGTGTTAAAACGGCGGATGAATCATATTTGGCAACATAAAGGGCTGTTGGCTGCTCAGATCCCAGGTTCAGTTGAGGACTTAAAGGGTGTAGAGAGCGACTTTTATCGTAAAGTTTTCCTAAATAAAGATGATAACTATCGCCGCAAACGGGAAATGGCTGCCATCAATGCCGCTGATGTGGCGAAGCCTGAAGAGATTAAAGCTGATGGCGCTTCTTGTTTAATTAAAATGACCAAGCCCTGTTTCACTTCTTTCAAGCAAGCTTTTTTAGATGCTGGCTCCAGAGTGCGGCTAAATTCAGACAAATCGGAAAACTATGCGTCAGCTATCGAACGTGTTCGTTTTGTCGGTGGCTATCTTGATGGTATGGATATTGAATTATCGGATCACTTAAACGCGGTGATTGGTGGTAGAGGTACGGGCAAATCAACCCTGCTGGAGTGTATTCGCTATGCTTTTGATTTAGAACCTTTTGGTAAAGCATCGAAAGCTCAGCATGACGCTATTGTAAAAAATAACTTAGGTCTCGAAAAAGGTATGGTTGAAGTAAGAGTTCGCTCTGCAACCATGCATGGCCGCATATTTACGGTGAGCCGCAAATATGGAAACCAGCCAGTAGTGGTGGAGAATGAAAACGGCAGAATTTCACCTTATCACCCCAAAGATTTACTGCCTGGCGTTGAGCTGTACGGTCAGAATGAAATTTATGAAATGACTCGGGATGAACAAAGCCGAAACCTACTTATTAAACGATTCTTGGAAAGTGAGCACGAGCAGTTTGATAAGGCCATAACCGAAGTGCTAGAAAGCCTTAAGGATAATCGTGAAACCATTATTCGTGCGCTTAGCCAAAAAGCAGATGTTGAGGCAGAAGTTGAGCGCTTACCCAAGTTATTGGATCAGGCTAAACAATTCCAGGCGCTGGGTATTGATGAAAAGTTGAAAGTGATTCCAACGCTGGAAAAAGAAAAACAACTGAATGAGAGAGTTAATGAAGAAATTACTCGAATAAAAGAAGCTATCAACATCTTAAAAGACAGTTTGCCAGATACGGTATTTTTAAGCGATGCCAGCTTAGAAGGATTACCACACTCAAATCTTTTAAAACAAAAGCGTCAAGTTTTGGAAATGTTAAAGAACTCTTTAACTCAATGTTTAATCCGGGTTGAAGAGCTCTCCAGTAAAGCCTCTGGTGATTTACTTCCTCTACAGCAACAACTGTCGGAAAGGTTGCGAGCGGAAGAACAACAACTTGAAAATGCGTTTAAAGACATACCTGCAAGTCAGGGTAAAACAGGTCGGCAGATTGGTGCTGAATATCAAACCTTACTAAAGCAAATTGAACAGATCCGCCCAAAAGAAACTGCCTTGCAAAACCGACAAACCCAACTCAACGAGCTCTATAGTCAGCGGAAGAAACTATTGCTTGAGTTAGATCAGCAGACCAGTGCACGTGCTAGCGCCATGCAGAATTCGGTTAAACGGCTCACTCGCAAGTTGGATCAAAAGGTACGCCTTAGTCTGAATTCTGAAGGTAACCGCCAAGAATTAGTGAATTTCCTGAGTGATTGCAATTTAGAGGGTATTGGGCAGGAAAGACTAGCGTGGGTTTTAGAGAGTGAGTTCACACCCGCTAATCTTGCTGCCACTATTCGCCAAGGTGAGGCTGAATTAACCTCTAATTTCGGTATATCTAATTCCGTTGTACGAGCGTTAAGCCGTTTGCCTAAGCGTAAACTGCTTGAGCTAGAAGAGTTGCTGCTTCCCGATACAATGGCGATTGAGCTGAATATCACTCACGGTGAACGCGAGGCCGTTTTCCGCCCAATTGGGGAACTATCGACCGGCCAACAATGTACGGCGATTTTGCACCTGTTGCTATTGGACAACCAAGATCCTCTTATCCTTGATCAGCCGGAGGATAACCTTGATAACGCCTTTATTGCTGAGCGTATCGTTGCTGAGCTGCGCAGAGCCAAGCTAAGCCGACAGTTCTTGTTCGCAACCCACAACGCCAATATTCCGGTATTTGGCGACGCGGAATGGATTGGTGTGCTGAGTGTGGAAGATAACAAAGGGTTGATCCGGCCAGAACAGCAGGGTGCGATCGATATGCCCGAAGTGCAAAAACTAGCGGCAGATATATTGGAAGGTGGTAAGAGTGCGTTTAATCAACGTCGTGAAAAGTACGGCTTTAACTGAATGCTTTACTTCCTTGGGAGAGAACGATGTTAAAAACAGAATTGTTGGAAATTATTGCCAATGGCGAAAATTCAGGTGTGGAGTTTAAGCGAGATGATATACGTCCTGAGCAGTTAGCCAAAGAAGTTGTTGCTATGGCCAACTTCCAAGGGGGACGGGTACTGCTGGGTGTGGAAGATGACGGTACTATTAGTGGCGTACAAAGGCATGATCTTGAAGAGTGGGTTATGAATGTCTTTCAGGGCAAAATTCATCCGATGATGCTGCCGTTTTACGAAGAAGTGAAATTGGATGATGGTAAACTGGTTGCTGTCATTAGTTTTCCCATCGGCATTTCGAAGCCCTACGTCGTTCTCCATAGCGGAAAAGAGGAAATCTATATTCGTGTTGGGACAACATCGAGGCTAGCAACTAGAGAGCAGCAGATGCGATTGTTCGAATTGGGTGGAATGCTGCATACCGAAGTAATGCCTGTGCCTCGTACAGATATGAGTTGTTTGGATGACGCTCGCCTAACCAATTATGTAAAGGACATCTTACGAGATCCCGATGTACCTAAAACACCTGATGAATGGCAAGCAAGGCTACTTGGACTGGGTTTTTTAACCGAAGCCGCAGGCAGTGTTTGCTGCACAATAGCTGGCTTGGTGTTATTTGGTAAAAGCCCGAGACGCTATCTCAAACAAGCAGGTTTACGGGTCATGGTATTTCATGGTGAAGATAAGGAATACCAAGCTGCATTGGATGACATCATTGATGGCCCAATGGTCGGGCGCTGGGATCTTGAAAATGGTGATAAACGGCTAGTCGATGGCGGCGTTATTGAGAGATTTATCGAGGCTATGAGTCCCTTTATTTCTCAAGAGTCTGATCAGGTGAATGAAGAGTTAAGGCGAGAGACACGGTGGTTTTATCCACTTGAGGCCGTTAGAGAAGCATTGGTCAATGCACTGGCGCACCGCGATTGGACACGTTTTGTTGAAATTGAGGTATCTAGTTATTCCGACCGGCTTGAAGTAATTAGCCCAGGTTCGTTACCAAACTCCATGACGGTAGAAAAAATGAAAGCAGGACAGCGTTCACCCAGAAATATCATTGTTATGGAAGTATTGCGTGATTATGGCTATGTCGATTACCGAGGAATGGGTGTGAGGACCAAAATTATGCCACTAACGAAAGCGTTAACAGGTAAAGATCCTGAGTTTGATTTGGCAGACGATCATTTAAAAACAATCTTGTTCCGGTAACAGATGTTGTAGCTGTTGGAACAGCGTATACCACACTGTATTTGGCGCTTTTAAAACAGCACCATTTTTTTAAAAGTAATCGGAAAACGACTTTGCAATGCGCGATGGAGTTTTGGTAAAGCGGATCAAAGCGAAGTAAAAAAGAAAGCACTGTTATATATGTAAAAGTTTATATATAACAGTTTGATATGTTTCGATGGGTTTTGAAGCGTTACACTTTAAAAATGACCACTTCACTTCCCAATACAAAAACTCGAAAAAATCCTTCCTAGCAGATCATCGGAGGTAAATTCACCCGTGATCTCACTCAATGCCTGCTGCGCCAGACGCAACTCTTCTGCCAGCAATTCACCTGAACGGGCAACCACCAATTGTTCATGGCCCTGTTGTAAATGTTCCGCTGCGGTATTTAATGCTTGTAAATGACGACGACGAGCCAAGAAACCACCTTCGGTATTACTGCTAAAACCCATCGTCTCTTTCAGATGATCACGCAATAAATCGATTCCTTCACCACTACGGGCAGAAAGTCGAATTAGCGAGTAACCACTTACTTCTGCAATACTTGTCTCTTCATCAGTCATATCTGTCTTATTACGAACGACTGTGATAGGAAGCGATTTAGGCAGGCGAGCCATAAATTCAGGCCAGATTTCCACAGGTTCAACCGCGTTCGTCGTCGTGCTATCCACCATAAACAGTACACGATCAGCCTGCTCAATTTCCTGCCAAGCACGCTCAATACCAATACGCTCAACTTCGTCACTGGCTTCACGCAAACCGGCGGTATCAATAATATGCAACGGCATACCGTCAATATGGATATGTTCACGCAGCACATCACGGGTTGTACCAGCAATATCCGTCACAATCGCCGCTTCACGGCCTGCTAATGCATTAAGTAGACTGGACTTTCCTGCATTAGGGCGACCAGCAATAACAACTTTCATCCCTTCACGTAAAAGGCTGCCCTGACGTGCCTGAGAACGCACTCGCTCAAGCTCAACTATCACTTCATCCAACTTAGCTTCGATTTTCCCATCAGAAAGGAAGTCAATCTCTTCATCTGGAAAATCAATAGCCGCTTCTACATAGATTCGTAAGTGAGTAAGTGCTTCCACCATCTGGTGAACTTGAGTCGAAAAAGCGCCCTGTAAGGAGTTCATCGCTGAACGGGCAGCCTGCTCCGAACTGGCATCGATCAGGTCAGCAATGGCTTCCGCCTGAGCTAAATCCAGTTTGTCATTAAGAAAAGCGCGTTCAGAAAACTCACCTGGGTTAGCAATTCGCACACCAGACAGCGTTAGAATACGTTTAAGTAGCAAATCGAGAATAACTGGACCACCATGCCCTTGAAGCTCCAGTACATCTTCTCCAGTAAAGGAATTCGGCCCCGGAAAGTAAATAGCAATCCCCTGATCAAGTATCTGACCATCCACATCACGAAATGGCAGATAATCTGCATAACGGGGTTTGGGTAATTTACCTAATACCACCTCAGCGACCTGTGCGGCTTTCGGGCCGGAAACACGCAAAATACCAACCCCTCCTCGTCCTGGTGGGGTAGCCTGAGCAACAATCGTATCCGTGGTATTCATAGTTATCTCTCTATTGACTTTTTCGCCCAAATTATTCTTTTACTCAAATAGTTAAGGCGGTCAATGACCGCCTTTTCTGTTACAACGGCCAGCATATATTCATTCTGGCTGAAGCTATACCCGTCATCTTTCAAGTTGCCTCTTTGTTGGCTGCACTCACTCACCCCGGTCACATAGTTTTCTATGCTCCCGGGGATTCGCTCCCTTGCCGCCGCGATCCATCTTGAAATCCATAGGGTGTATGTTTTATTTCGCTGGCTTTTTCTCACGACTATGCAAGCCGCGTTTTTCCAGCCCACGATAAATTAATTGCTGCTGGATAATTGTCACCAGGTTACTGACGATATAGTACAGAACCAGACCTGATGGGAACCACAGGAAGAATATGGTAAATATGACGGGCATATAGGTCATAATCTTCTGTTGCATCGGATCAGTAATTGTTGTCGGAGACATTTTCTGGATGATGAACATTGTCACACCCATCAGCAACGGCAGGATGTAATAAGGATCTTGTGCAGACAAGTCATGAATCCAGCCAGCAAATGGCGCATGACGCAATTCAACAGAACCCATCAACATGTAATATAAAGCAAGGAAGATTGGCATCTGGATCAACAGAGGCAAACAACCACCCAGTGGGTTCACTTTCTCTGCTTTGTACAATGCCATCATTTCCTGGCTCATACGCTGTTTATCATCACCAATACGCTCGCGCATAGCCGCCAATTTAGGCTGTAACAGACGCATTTTCGCCATTGACGTGTATTGTGCTTTGGTCAGCGGGTACATGATACCACGCACAATAAAGGTGATAACAATGATGGAGAAGCCCCAGTTACCAATAAAACCATGCAGGAACTTCAACAGCTTAAATAATGGCTGAGAGATAAACCACAACCAACCATAGTCTACGGACAGATCCAGATGAGGTGCTACAGCAGCCATTTCATCTTGAATTTCTGGACCAATCCACAGTGTAGAAGAGACTGTTTTTTCACTGTTAGCCGCAACAGAGATTGGGGCACTCTTATAGCCAATCGCAGCCATCTCTTTACCTAATGCAACAGTGTAAAAAGTGCTGGTTTCATTAGCTACAGGAACCCAAGCAGTAGCAAAATATTGTTGCAACATAGCAATCCAGCCACCTTTGGTGGTCACGGATAAAGATTCACCTTCAATATCGCTAAAGCTATATTTTTTGTATTTGGTATCATCTGAAGAATAGGCTGCACCACGGTAAGTATGCAGGGCAAAGTTACTGCTGCCTGTATCACGATGCTTGGGTAGTTCAACACTCTGTTTCAACTGACCAAAGAAGGTCATCTGTAACGGTTTTTCTGTCGTGTTATGAATACGGTAATCCACACTAATCGCGTATTCACCACGTTTCAGGACAAATGTTTTAACGTAAACAATGCCATTTTTAGTGACGAAATTCATTGGGATACGCAATTCATCCTGTCCATCAGCCAATACATAGCTATCCTGTGCTGCGGTATACAGCGGGCGCTCACTATTCATCGGGTTATCTGGACCATCTTTCCCCGTCAATCCGCTTTGCGCTTGATAAGTGAAAGCGGGTGTTGTTTCCAACAACTTGAAGGGCTGGTTTGAACCCAAGGTATCAGGATAGGCTAACAGGTCAGCCTCTTCGATATCACCGCCACGAGTATTGATGGTCAAAGAGAGCACATCAGTTTTAACCGTGATAAGTTTACCTTTTCCACTGCCTGGTACAGCTTGATTCTCACTGCTCGGCATATCCGTTTGTTGCGTGGCCTGTACTGTCGTTGGCTGCGGATTTTTATCTGCTTCCCATGCTTGCCAGACCAAGAAAGAAACGAACAGCAAAGCGATGAGAAGAAGATTACGTTGCGAATCCATCGTTAGTGTTCTCTGTTATCGTTGTTTTTTACGGGTGGGACAGGATCATCACCACCTTCATGTAAAGGGTGGCATTTTAAAACGCGTTTCACCGTTAACCAACAGCCTTTTATCACCCCAAACCTGCGTAATGCCTCAATGCCATATTGAGAGCATGTAGGATTAAAGCGACAACGAGGCCCCAACAGCGGGCTTATTACCAACTGATATCCCCGGATTAATGCGATCAGGAAGCGCGAGCCAAACGACAGTGACGACGCCATAATTTACCCAACGCCTCCGTTAACGCACGGTTATCAAGCTCAGCAACGCCTTTCCTAACCAATACCACAAAATCCATAGGAGGCAACTCATGTTGGTTTAAACGGAAGCTTTCACGGGCTAACCGCTTAATCCGGTTACGCTCATGAGCACGTTTAACATTTTTCTTGGCTATAGTAAGACCGATACGGGGATGCCCCAGCTCGTTCGGGCGACCAAGGATAGTAATCTCTGGCGAACTTGCCCGTTGGGGTTGCTGGAAAACATAAGTGAAATGCTTGGGAGTTAACAAGCGTAACTCCCTCGGAAAAGCGAGCTTAACCACTAGATGGTTAGCTTTATTACTTAGAAACGGTCAGACGAGTACGGCCTTTTGCACGACGGCGAGCCAGAACCTGACGACCATTTTTGGTAGCCATACGAGCGCGGAAACCATGAGAACGGTTACGCTTCAGTACGGATGGTTGGAAAGTGCGTTTCATAGCGATTTCTACCTAACTTAAGATTATTACTGATTCAGTAAATGCGTTGGCAGCCAGTGAGAAATAGACACCGATGCCTCAATCGCAACATCAATATAAAAGAAGCGGGATTGTAATAAAATGTACAGCTCTGAGTCAATTTACATAACACAAAGTCGGCCGGCTTTTCTACTGAGTCGGATGTTTACCAACACTCTGCCCATGCGTACACCAGACCCTTCACCAAACATTATCGGTAAAAACTCTGATACGCACATAGGGTGCAATATTATACGGACTACTGAACAAAGCGCAACGATCACTGGCAGATCTTCGTTTTTTGTTATGATCCTTGGTCCGATTTTATTTTGAATACCGGCTTATTCTCGATCTGCATTTGGCATCCTCCATAATTCCACTACAACCCCTTTACAGCTCTTTATTTCACACACAATTTTATCCTGTGGATAAAAAGC